>NZ_SPNT01000010.1 GCF_004959855.1 Nitratireductor sp. XY-223
TGTGCTAATCGTCTTCATGGTGTTGCTTCCTTTCAGGTTCAATGCCCTGAGCTTAATGCTCAGGGGAAGCAACGCCACCCAATCCTCAGTTCTTTTTCAACAGAGAACGGGACATCCCCCCCCGGAGCTGTCGACCACCACATCAACGCTCTCTCCCCTCCATGGCGCCTCATCGATGCTCGATGCACAGAAAACAGGCACGGTCGTGCCGTTGACCGAAATCGACGATTGACCTTCGGCCGTTGAAGCGGGCTCATGCAGCCGCCCGTAATGGGAGTCGTAGTTAAACAGATAGAGTAGATTTTCGATATCATCGACCGTGTCGTTAATCGCGGCGAGTTCCACGCGCTCATCGGCAAGCACCATTCGCGCCACGGTTCGACCAATTCGACCGAAGCCGTTGATTCCGATGCGTATTTTATCCACTACCTCAGCTCCTCAGACTGATTTCGCCACCCATGCTACTCATATAAGAGATTCGGATTGAGTCTAGCGTTTTCCGAACGCCGCAGAGTGTGGCTTCCCTCTTCGTTCACGGAAAACTTCGACACTACTGTTTAGCAAGTTCATCTGGAGTGAAAATGAAGCTATTAAGTTCCCTTGGATTGAAGAAATCCGAGAAAAATAAGGTAAATACTTGCGCTTGATTGCGCCAGATCTATTAATTCACTTCACAAGTAGATTGGCTGCCGGCCCCCATCAAATTCTCCTTGATTGCATTCATCCGCTTTCAATTAATTTCGACGAAGGACGGCACGATTACCCAATCAGAATGCACGCTCAAAAACTGCGGTCAACGCTCGGCGTACAAATTTGAAACAGCGGAAATTGGCCCTTCATACGGAGATATAACGCCCGTCCGGTCATCTACGATGCAAGTCTTATAGCCAAGGCGATCGAGAAATGCTTTTACGTCCTTGGCCGTTTGCGGTGTGACCTCCACAAGCATAGTCGGCTGATCAGTGGCGAGCATTTCTGCCATCCCCTCAAGCGCCATGACCTCAGCACCTTCAACATCAATTTTCAACAAATCCGGCCGCACGCCTTCGGATACACAAAAGTCATCGAGCGGAATGACTCCGACAACTTCTGTAACGTCAGTGACGGGTAACTGCTTCTCGACAATCGCAGCACCATTGCCGAGAATATTCTCACCACGGAACTGCATAAGCCGTAGTTCGGAAACTTCATTCGAAACAGCGTTGTTTATCGCACGAATGCGCTTTTGATATCCATTAATGTAGGCATTCAGCAAGAGCCGCCCATGGGTACGGCGCGAGGGCTCAAACGCCCATATGCAAGCATCCGGACATGCTGACGCCGCAACTAGAGAGTAGAGGCCTGAAAATGCGCCGACATCCAATACATTCTGGGCGTTTTTGGCGAGACGCAACCAAATGTCCAAAGACCCAGCCTCATATGAATTGGCGCCATGCCAGAAATAGGTCAGCGCAACGAGATCATCATTGCCGCAGTACATGACGATTTCAATATCGCCGACAATGACAGGCACATGGCCATAAAATGGATAGCCGTTTTTGTATTTGTGAAACTCAGCATCGATCTCGCCGAAGCGGTCGGGATGCGCGCTTCGCCGAAACGCGGCGACCTGCGCGCGTGCTTGTTCGTTACGTCGTTCCAAATCATCTAGCTTCATCTTAGCCCCATCGAACGCTGTTCGACCAAATAGATCAGACAGCGCCCTTATGGCGCCATCCATTCATGCGGCGTGCCCGCAAGCGCCGATTTCACCAATTCATAATTCTCGATTGACCGTTCCAAGTTGGCTGGCGCCTGCTTTACGAAACTCGGCGCGCGGTTTTTGAACGCGTCGACGCTAAAAGCCACAGCGATCACGTCCGTATGGATTTCCTTCACATCGCCGGCCGGTCCGAACATATCTCCATAATCAATATGCACGAGCTTGTCATAACCACGCGTCCAGCGGGTCATGAGGTTTACCTCTTCTTCCATGCCGCGAATGTAATTGCACATCTGGCGAATATTGATGACAACGGATTTGACCTTTGCGGCATCCGGATCTGACGTGTGCCAGATTTCGTTGGCTTCGGCTAACCGTCCAGACACGAAGCTTTCCAAAAAATTCCTTCGTGTAAGGTGAATGATCGGCATTTTGCTCTGGCGCGCATAGCGGATCACCCATGGCATTTCTGAAAGTCCATGCCACCCTTGATTGAGATGGTGCAGGCTGCGATATTTGATATCAATGACAATGTGCTTACCCGGAAAGCGCGCATTTTTTTGTTCGACGAATTCGTGGAAATTTTCCGCCAAACGCCACGGCATGGCGCGATCGGGGTCATCCCGCACCAGATCGCGGAAGAAGGTAAAATAGTTACCGGCATCGCCTATATTGTCGGGGTGGAATATCTCGCCCAGGTATTTTAGTTGCGCATGCTGGTCAAGAACCGATCCCAAGGCGCCTGTTCCAGAGCGTTGCGTCGCCAACAACAGGCCAAACAGCGATAAATCCGACATCTGTTTCCTTTACATACGCCCTGGTTGCGTTTTGTCACCAGTTCAGCAGAACTCACATATAATTGCGTCAGCCAGCGCGCTTCGCCAATTCGACTCAGATAAACACCGACAGCACCGGGGGAGCGTTGATACTATTGAATGATCGCAGGCGCAACGCGGGCAGGAGGACGGAGTGCCCCGTATTGCGCTGGATTCCCTACACAAGGTGTCCACCCCTCATGTAAATAGATTGTCCCCAATGAGATCATTTCGCATGCCTTCAGGAAACTCAACGAATATATTGTCACGAATACGCGCTTGCGCACCGGGATTGACAACAAACACCCGCCCACCGCGCCCTTCGGCGTAGAATGTGTTACCGCAGATGAGAGCCGCAGCTTTTTGATTCAGCACAATCCGCCCAAAATTCTTGTGGCAGACATTTCCATCAAAGTTCAATACACCGCCTGCATGGACAAGATCGCCGTGGCGTTCTCGCCCGCGCAGACTATGAAATATACTGTCCCGAACGCTGAGACTTGTCCCGGGCTTCGACATAATTGCACAACTTCCGCCGCCGCCGCCAAATAGGGCCATGTTGAACTTGGCATCGCCTTCATGGATGGCCACCAACGGGTGGCCAAAGCCGGCATTGGTAAAACGCCCTCCCTGAATGCGGGCGCCCCGACTTCTATCTATCGCCTTGATTTTCAGCAAGGGGCGGTCTGCAGCGCGCTCAATAGGTAGCCAGCCGTGGAACATACAATCGTGCAATGTGATGATGCGCGGCCGCTCTTCGCCTAGCCCTGAACCTATTTCCATTCCGGTACCATTCGGAAATATTACAAAAACCTTGTCGAATATAAGGTTGTTGCAGGCGTCACCCTCTTCTTGACGCTCGATTGAAATGGCCGCGCTATTCAATGCCCCACAATCCAGAAGGTGGATCTTTGTAAAAGTCGTTTCCATTACCGACGGGCCAAGGCGTATGGCAGGCCCATCGACAACGCGGTAGATATAGAGATTGGAAAAATCGCCCTCAATCAGGAACTCGACGGACAGCCCCTTGCCTTGGTTAAACCCATCAATGCGAAGATTTCGCAGGCTGATTCCATGGGTCCGATTTTCCATCTCGCGCAGCCATGGATCAGCGTCGCGAATGATTTCGCGCCGCAACGGTGTGTTTGCATTCGCTTTCACCTCCACAGCGTATGTTCCCGCCGCCGGCACAAGACAGGTGCCGTAACCAGTTCCCTCTATGGTGACTTGCTTGTCGACAAGGATCGGACGGTCAAGATCAAACCTTCCCGCACCAAACTGGATTTTCCCAGGATTGTCGCCCATTTCGGATAGCGCAAAGTCGACCGCGCTGGCGCACTGGCCAATTGGCGCCGAGAAGACGTTGCGCCCCTCGCAGTGAACATCGATACTTTGTTTTTCGCGGATGATCTTGAAGCTTGTCATTATCCGTTTCAGAATCGTTTAGCGAGCAGGCTCGGCGCGGACCATTTTTTGATTAGCCGGGTGCTCCCAATCGCCAACCAAGTGCACGCGCCAGCCCGTCCTATTTGCTATTTCCGAAATTTGAGAAAATTCATAGCGCCAGTTCTTGTTTGGATCGGATCGCGTTTGCGACAACTGCTCTGCCGTCTGCGCACCTTCGAAAAAGGTAAAGTAAAATGCGCTGGCTTTATGCGCCTTGTCTTGCATTTTTGTGAGACATTTTGCGATATCATCTGGAGTCAGATGCGTGAAAAGCGACTGAGCCATTGCAAAGTCGAATTTGGGCGCATCCTGAAAATCAAACTCCGAATTGAAAAAGAAGGATGGCTTCTTTTCAGCAATAACACGGCCGAAAAATTCGTTATCGAGCCCGGCCTGCACAAGTTCGGGCGCAAGGTCTATTCCAAAATATCGACCGGTCCCAAGATAAGGTATGAGATATTGCCCCAGTCGCAATGAACCGCAGGCAACGTCGTAGAACACATGCTCGCAACACAAGCCCTCACCAACCAAAAAATGGTATTGGAGTTTGCCGATTTTGTACCACAATTCATCCGTAAAGCCACCAACATAGGCCCTATGGCCGATTTCGCTGATCCGCTCCACGACTGACTTACTAAAATATCCGTCCGGCCAGCGGCTCATAAGACATCCTTGCAGCAAATACCGTAGCCGCCCATCGGGAAACGAGCGGCCGGGATGCACCAATCCTACAGATTCAGAAATTCCCTATAGCTTCGGCGCATTTCCCTCACACACGCATTATAATGCTCTTCCATTATGCCTAAGATTGCATCCTCGTCGCGCTCCCACATTTCGAGAATGCCATTCGTTCGTTCTCGGATGGAATAAATATCATCGGGATAGCGCACTTCGGTCAGCCGACGATATTCGCTTTTTTCAAATCCCGGCAAAAACAGCGGTAAAGTCAGACAAGGTGTTCCGACAGCTAACGCTTCCAGCTGAGTCATCGGCTGGCATTCGATCAACGTGACATTTGAGACAAGCCCAACACTCGACATATGCGCCAGCAGATCCGGCTTATTCATAAATCCCGTAATTTGAAGTTTTGCCGTATGAGATAGCAAATCAATAAAACTGGGATAATTAACCATCGATATGGCATCGATTCGGGGATTGCCCTCAAATGCAATAAAATTTGTATAGAGATTTTTTCGCCAGGTGTTTTCCAGTGGAATGAATACGCTGGACTGATTTCGGTAAATGCTTTTTCGAAAGGGCAAATTGCCGTTATTGTCAGGAATATTCGGCGGCGGATTTACAATAAGGACTTTGCTAAATTCGGAGTCAATAGCAGAAAATCCGGGTTTGACACTGCCAATACGCGTAATGACACCAAAACGTTTCAGCCGAATAAGGCGGGCTAGCATATCCATCTCAAAATGATTTTCGAACTGTGCCGGTGAAACATGCGTAACCACGTTGAGTGGCATGGCCGTACCCAGATTTTCATGCAGGTACATTGCGACCGCCTCTGCGGCGGCCGAAAATCCTTGAAATACAACCGCCACGGCATCACCATTGGTAACAGCCGCTAGTATTTTTTCTAACGCGGCGCGCGGATAACTAACACGGTGATCTATTCCGATTTTGATTCCCGGACAGTAGCCCGAGGCAGCGCGAATGCCGTGCCAACCGAGATCAAAAATATGCACAACGCGCTGAAGCGTTTCATCATGGTGCATATACATCGTGTCTCGATTGGCGTTGATAGAAAGGTGTAATGTAGACATATTAGAAGCTTATCAAGCAAAACAAAAATGATACCAGTATGCCCAGGCTAGGTGGGTATGTTGGCCTTTGTGGGCGCGCACGCCAAAATTCAAAGTCAACGGATTATTTAGTGTTTGGGGAAGGTTTAAAGTTATGCTGCTTTTTCGCATAGGTGCGATGGCATGCCACCCTGACCCCCCGCGTTCCACCCACATTTTGTCGTCGACACGATTTCTATACGCGCCCCTAATTGTTCGCCACATTTTCTTTAGTGCCCGGGTCGAAAGATCATCGGAAACGACATCAACTCCATCAGAAACGGATAATGCATAGTCCAACTCGCTGGCATCGGGATGGCACGTCATTACATAGGCCGTGATGGCTGAAACACCTGCAGGTACGCCATTTATGATGCGGCCAAATACCAATCCGAAATCTGTTGGGTGCGTCAGAATTCTCTGATTTTCATGATCGAATGAGAAGCATTCAAATCCGAGATCAGGCGGCGGTGGAGTCCCCATTACAGCAGTAGACATTTTGGACCAAGGAACCCTTTGCAGTCCAATTGCGTGGTTGCTCTCAAGGATCTCAGTTGACACTGCTGATCCATCGTTCGACCTTTTTGGAATGCGAACTGGAGCAGCATTTGTTAGCGGTACAAAACCGAGGCATTCCATGTAAGCCTTATTCAATCCGACGGAGCCAGAAACGTATGATTGATCGTCGCTGACGAGCCTACCTTTAGTTTTTACAAAATGGGGTAGCACAAAAACTTGAGCCCGTTTTGATGCAACATGAATACGAATGAAATTGCTCAGCCAGTCTTCGCCCCAAAAGTCATTCTGCTTATATGCCGCAAGGTATTGAGTTCCGACTACGCTGTATTTATGTGGTGCATGACAACTAATGATTGCGAGTGTCTCGTCGTCCCCCGAAACAAATGATGGAATGCCATCCGCCACTATGTGACTGGTAACGACGCAGAGCTGCTCCTTATGATTATGCTCATTAAGGCAACGATGTGCCCGAGTATAAAGTTCGAAATCAATTTCAATGTCTCGGTCAACGACTGCAACGCCAGCCAATTCATAATTGTTCGCAACGTGAAGAATATGTTCTGGGCATAGTTCCTCAAAGGAGGTCACAAGAAGCTCAATATCGTCAGGAATTATCTGCCTAAATTTCACGGCATCGCCAGAATTACAGCACACAAATAACTGTATGTTGTCTTCCGTGCTGGCCGTGCGCAAAGTGTTGATGATATCCAAATCCTGAAGCTGGTTGAGAAAACAAATCAAGCCAATCTTCTTAAGATCTTGCGCCGGCGTGCCTGCTTCATCTGAATTCGATCGAAAATGAGCCTCATCCCAATAGGGGGTATCCGCAGCGACGCTAACCACCTCTAACGGATGCCAATTGCGGCTATCAATCATCATTTGCGCCAGGTCGGCAGCCGTGCCGTCAAATTTGAGGCAGTTTACTTGGTCAACCCAGGGCGTGTTTTCGCCAAATGCCTCACAACGTGCATTCAAAATAACCGGACGCCCAGCCAGTGCTGCTTCATAGGCAAAGAGACACAAACTCTCATATGTTGAAGGCAACACCACCGTCGATTTGGCGATTAATGCCAATCGATCTTCCGGACTTAAACCACGCTCAAGAACAATCTCGCCTTTGTAGTTAGCCGGGATTAAATCATTGAGTTGGGCAATATAGTCTGCATCCCATCCATAACTCGCTAGCACAAACCGCGAATTCTCGATGCCCATATCCAAGGCAATAATTGCAGCTTTGATAAAGATGTCTGGACGTTTGAATCGTTGAAACCGGGATGAAAACAAGAATATGGATTCGTCACTTGCACCGGCATCCTCAACCATTGAGATTGATTGCGGAAAGACCGGTGGCGTTTCGATGACCACTTTATCGGCCCATTTGTCACTCAACCCATAAAGTCTGCGATTCGTTTCCGACACAAATGGCAGATGTCCTACAACGATATCGGCATTTTTTAGCGCAAATTTTTCAAGCGCATACATGCGGCCCACCCATTCGGTCATTAGGTGGCCACCGCCCTCATGCAAAGCAATAATTGAAAATGTCGAATGCAGCCGAACGGCGATGCGCATATCTGCCAATAACCCGACCCGACGAGCCTCTATCGTGGCCGTCGCTAGGCCGCCAAAATCTACGAATTCAACAAGATCGAAGAAAATGCCTTTCTCTTGAAGTTTGAGAAGCCCCACCATGCACGCGAAAGAGCGAAGATAGTTGTCCTGGCCATCGTAAAACAAATCGCTCGCCTCAAGCCCAAACTGCGACAAATGATGTGCTGCCTTGGCGTCGTAGAAATGAAACTCAGCAACATTGCGGAGAGAAGCGAATTCCTGAAACTTGCTATCTTCACCGTCGCCGAACGATCCAAGCGACAATCCGCAATCATCTGGCATCAAGATATGTATCGAGTTGCGGCCGTTACCGCCGAATTCGCAAATAAATGAATGAATCAGTCGCCCGATTCCGCCAGGATGGAATGGAAAAAGCTCATTTGTTACGAAGCAGACCTGCATCTGAACTCCTATGAATCTCTCGATCAGCCCGCAATCTATGAATAATCCTGCGTGGCCTGTCTAGGTCACGGCCTCATAATCCCATTGCCAATTCCTGACGGCAGCCAGTTTCGACAGGCCCACGGTAATTTGCGCGCCTTTCGACGTATGTGACAACTATCCTAGAAGCCGTGATGTTGACACGTTGCGACATAGGTTTGGTGTTCGCCCAACCTTCAGGGTTGTGCGAAATCAATTGGAATCGCAGACAATGGCAGCCAGCAGAATTTGCTTCGGTTTCGATCGCCTCCATTGTAACCTGGGCGCTACGTCCTCATGTGCCTGACCAGCTGTGATTTTAGAACGGCCACGCCTAGATCAAGCAATCCGAACGGTATATGGGCCTGCGCGATGGTAGGCTGAACAGCAACGAGCGAGAGGAGCTTTGGCGCCTTCGCAAAGAGAACTGACAATTGCGCCAGGAGCGCGACTCTCAAGGACCGCGGCTTGTTTGCAGAGAACCACGGGGCATCCTCAAGTCGAAGTCGTAACCACCAACCAGGCCGATTATTCCATTCAATTGATGACCGGGGCATCGGCACTTCACGAAGTGGTATCATGCCCATGTCGACGCCAACGAACCGAACATGTTTCGGGTGGCTGACATAACACTAGTGCCGACCTGTGCCAGCTCTCTGAATCTGGCGGTCGTGTTGGATGCCTACAGCCGCAAGATCGTCGGCTGGGCCAGGGGCAATGACCCAAGAGAACCAGTGAATGATCCAATGAACATGGCAAACATTTAACGAAGGTCGGACAATGTCATCTATCATTCAGACCCGGGCTCGCAAAGCACATCAGTTGCTTTCGGCCTCAGATGCAGGGAAGAGGGTGTTCTCTCGAGTTTTATAGGAGCCTGTATCGTCACACCCGAACAATCAGGTATAGTGTCCTCAATTTATGAGCAGTGGTATTTGCCTAAGTCGCACACACACAACAATGCATCACGAAGAAATATGAAGGCGCTTGTTTTTGCCCATTTTTCGAAAACAGATTCGCTTTCGCCCGGAGTCTTACGGGCCATAGAAACTTACGCACGCCATGTCGATGTAATAGCCTTCGTGTCAACCAGCACCCTTCCAACAGATGCCCATGATTCTCTGTCAAGAGTTTGCAAACAGATTATCGTGCGAAACAACATTGGCTATGACTTCATGAGCTGGAAGATTGGTCTTGAAGCAATAAGACCCTATGATCATTTTCAAGAGATCATACTCACCAACGACAGCATAATAGGTCCTTTGGCGGATCCAACATCCTTGTTTGAGAGGCTTTCGGCAGATCCGCGCGACATTTGCGGCCTTACACTTAGTTGGGAATTTGGGCGTCATATTCAGTCGTATTTTGTTCGATACAAATCTGGTCCATTGCGATCGCGGGCTTTCGATGCATTTTGGAATGACATAGCACCTAATTCCGAAAAGCAGGAGATTATCCAGCGCTACGAAGTTGCATTGACCGCTTTCATGGAAAAACACGGTCATACAGTTGGCGCTTTGTATGAACCGCGGCGTGATTTTTCTACACCCCAACGCCTGTCTATTTGGGCAGCTAATTTGCGCCTCAACACTCTTGGCTCTGCCTTACGCAGTTTGCGACGCACGCTGCAAACTCCAAGCCTTAACCCAACACTTTATTTGTGGCGCGAGACGCTCAAAGCAGATCTGCCTTTTGTAAAAAAAGAGCTCGTGCGCGACAATCCAACCGATCAAAATCTATCGCTTCTTTTCAACGAATTGCAGATGCGATTTGGAATCGATGCCACAATCGTACGGCACCTTGCACGACAATAGCACCGTCGATGAACACTACAACGAGCAGTACGGCAATCAACAACACGCTCGGAATTCGGCAACAACGGCGCGGAAAAACGCCCGCCCATAGCAGCAATGCCGATTATTCGACTGATCCAAAATTCTGGTAAAGTACAATTTCATCCGTCAGCGCATTTTCAAGGCGCGTGCGCACAGCCGGCGGAATATCGAGTGCCTCAGTAGAATTTATCTTAGCGGCAACGTTGACCGTCGAAAAATCAAATTCACTGACTCCCAGAAAATCGACTATTTTAGAGAGTTCACGCTGCGGCTCTGCAACTACATCCTCAAAGCGGACAACCAAAAGATCCTCTTTCGAGAGATTTCGGCGCAGGCTGTTGATGACGGCACCATATCGTGCATGCGCTGAACTGGTACTCTGCAAAAATTCATTGACAACGCTAAGTTCGCCATTGACGAGTTCATCACGTTTACCTGCCGACAATAACTCAAATTTGATATGGGACCAGCATCGAGAGACCGGCTCGCGCAGAACGTACATGACTTTTAATTTTGTGCACTGCCGACGAACACCAGCCCATCCGCGATCGCTGAGCAGCGCATTGTAATTGGAAAAGTCGGCACACCACCGATTTCCTGCGCCATCAAATATGTCATTTAGCCAGGCACCGTTGACAGGATTTGCCATGTAGCGGTCTACATACCAACTCATGATTGAACGCAATGCATCGGCATTGTCCAGTTTAGCGTATCGCCGACGCAAAACGGCCGACAAGCGATGTCGTCGAAAGTTGTTGCTCAAAACCTGGCGCGGAAAAATTATGCGATTGAGCATGAAACGATTTGATTCCAGTGGCTGCTGTAGGCGCCATGACAACCACTCGGTATGTGCAAAATAGTGAAGCTCCTTTTCGTGTGAAAAGAATATATCGGGGTGCTTTCTCAATACATCGTATAGAAATGTGGTTCCGGCTTTCATGGCCCCGACCGACAAGAAAAGTCTTTCAATCGTCATTGGCTTAAATAAATTGGCATCTCACGAGATTGCCAGCTTCTCCGAAAGCATTCCATCCTGGTCTATTATTTCGCACAACCAGTTTTCGACCTCTCTCGCCTGGTCATCAGATGACTTGATATTATTCACGTCAAAGCGGGGCGGCACGACCATATCAGCAAGCTCGGTAAGCGCCTCGATTACATTATCCCGGTTAGGCGGGAAAGGAAGAATACGCCCGTTCTCGCCATCGACAATGTCTTCTGCCAATCCCCCGGCGTCGGACGCGATCACCCATTTTTTGCGAACCAACGCTTCACGTACAACGAGCCCAAACGTTTCCTTCCATCGTGATGGGCAGATTACCGCATCAAATTGCGAGAACGCTTTGTCAATGTCGTTCGGACTATACCCAGGAACAACTACCACCGGTAAGTCTGCGGTATTGTGCAGCAATTCCTCCCTCCATGACTGGCCAATATTGGCACCAGCGTCAACGGCGATAATCTGTAGCCGCTTCCTGAGATTTGGAGCCCTGCGAAGGGCAGCCACAATTAGGTTCCACCCCTTTATCGCACCAGGCCCGCCCACGTAACCGACGCGGATTGGCTCTCCGACCCAATCCAATCGAGCCAGACCGACATCGTCCGGCGGTGGCACAACCCCGTTTTTGTTCACCCGTACGAGATCCTTGGAAAGCCCATTGGCTATCAACATGTCGCGGGCATAAGCACTTGGAGTCAATACCAAATTCGCCTTTGATAGCTGGTTCACTAGATAGTCTGTGCGCTGAACTGTGGCATTTGTGTCAGGCGAACACATAGAGCATCGTTTGACGTCGATCTTGCGTTGCGCACAAAACTCGCCAGTTACATCGATCATGAACTGGCGTTCACAAAAATACCAAAAGTCATGAACTGTTACTGCAAAGGGCGTACCCTCAGATTTCAATATATCAAAGAATGATGCACCCAGCTCCTGCACACAGTGAACATGAACAACATCAGGGCGAACAAAATCAAGAACTTGCTTAAGCGCGTCATCAAATTTGGAGTTTTTGGTGCGCTCCAACGGGCTTTCCGAGGTCCGGTTCTTCAATGAAACAACAAAACCGTCGAAGCCGAAGCGCGTACGATAACGTATTGTTCGAGTGGTCGCTGGTGCACCAAACGCCGCTGAAAGTGCAGTAACGTCAAACCGCCCAGTAGAATTCATTCGTGCGGCCAATTGCTCAGCTACTACGGTCGCTCCCCCAAAAGAGGTCGGTTCAAAATATATGTTAATGACGAGAAGGCGCACAAGAATATCCAAGGAGTGCTTTATTGAGACTTGCGCCTAAATCTGGGCGGTAAGATCCGACCGCATATTCTGATTCCACAAATGCGCGCGCGCGCAATCCCATTTGTTGTCGCTCAGACGCATCATCGCGGGCTTGCTCAAGCGCCGTCAACCACTCCTCTTCAGACACGAGCCATCCGGTTTCGCCATTTCGAACAAGGGCTGCGTAGTCCCCAACCCGCGACGCAATGACAGGAACTCGAACCAGTGCCGCGTCTATATACCGCACGATGCTTTTGCAACGATTGAACTCATTGTCGACCAGCGGCACCACAACAAAATCACACCCCGCTATGGCATTTATATAATCGCTATAATCGGCTACCGCTGCGTTCGTAATCCGGCCACCAAGATCGTCAAATAAAGATCTTTCGTTTACGTGCCCAAACAACAGCAGGTTGACGTCCTCCCGCTCTTTCATGAAACGCGCTATAGCAGGCGCCGCGACATCAAAATCGGCTTCATGCGCAAGTGATCCGGAAAAATATCCGATGCGAACAGCACTCGATTGTTGTTCCGGATTAGCACAATAAATCTCGTCACCTAGCTCCAACGCCTCCTTATCAGCAACATTTCGCCATACAAATGCGGGTTTTCCACCCGAGGCCAGACACATGATTTCCGCAAGAGCCGGGGTGCTCGCCAGCATGAAATCACAGCGCACCATTGCATCACGCGTGGCCGATGAATCGCGTAAGAGCGCTTCGCGCGTGTGTGGATCAATTGCACTAACATTTGCGTTTGCGATGATGATGTCGCGATCAAACATTGGATCATCAATGTCATAAAGCGTTGGTACGCCCAGTCGAGCTGCTTCTGAACAATAGTTCATGAACGCGTCGTTCATGGACAAACGGTAAAAAATCACCGCACTAGAAAATTGAATCGCGTTAATCGCATTGGGAATATCTTCAGCGTGCACAAATGTTGCCCTTACCCCCAGTCCTCGCAAGAAAGCGATTTTGTTTTCAATACGATACCGGTGACACTGTTCTAGTGTCGTATCTGATATAATGACGACATTTGGAAAGCGCGCCGGTCGCGGTTTGGCGCGAGGGCCGAGAATCGACAAATACTCGTTGTGCGATTCGATATATGTCAGGTTGTTCTTTTGTGTGGGAGCGACTTCAAGAAGACGCGCATGAAGCCGAAGAGACTGTTGGATCCGCCTCACAGCCTCGCGGATGCCCTTTGAACGGACAATATGGACTGTCTTGGCAAACGCGCCCGTTACACCGTTCATGTGTAATGAGCTTACGGCACCTCTGATAAGCAATGGCCAAACAATTATTTGCCGAAAATCCAGCCTCATCGGATTACAACATCAAGAGCATTCTAATATGGTTTGTTTGGTTAAGATATTGCGCTGAGTAAACAAGCACATGCTCACAACGTCAACGCACTATCCCCGCGCAACTTCTGTACACTTAGCCTTGAGTCTTTCGGCCTTGCCGCCTTTGTCTGATACTTAACCGACAATATCCGCCTGATTGTGGCAAAGGGCCCGCCTGCCGCCCTGCTCGCATCCATAATCTTCTCTGCGAAATCCGCCCAGCTCATCGAATCCGGGCTGGCAAGATGGAACACTCCGTAGCAGGACGGGTCACCACTGCCAAGCAGCCTCCCGGAGATATCCAGAATAGCATCCGCAATTTCATAAGCCGAAGTCGGGTTGCCGATCTGGTCGTCCACCACCGCGATCTCATCGCGGGTTTCGGCGAGCTTCAGCATGGTGTTCCTGAAATTCTTTCCGTAGGGGCTGTAGACCCACGCCGTGCGCAGGATGACGTGCCGCGGATTGGCGGCGGCCACCGCCTTCTCGCCGGCGAGCTTGCTGGCGCCGTAGACGGTCTGCGGGTCCGGTTCATCGTCTTCCGTATAGGGCCGGTCGAGGTCTCCGGAAAAGACGTAGTCGGTCGAAAGATGGATGACCGGCGCGTCAATGGCCTTTGCCGCGGCGGCAACCGCGCCGGCGCCGGTTTCGTTGACAGCAAAGGCGATGTCCGCTTCGTCCTCCGCCCCGTCGACATCCGTATAGGCCGCCGCCGAGACAACAACATCCGGCGCGTGCGCCTCAACGATACGGCCAATTCCCTCCGGCTTCAGCAGATCGAGCTCGGGCCGGCCGACGGCGATGAGTTCCACGTCATCGCGAACCGCGGCCCTGTCCTGCAGACAGCGCGATACCTGCCCCTTTGTTCCGGTCACGAGAAGTTTCACGCCGCGCCCTTGTCCAAATCGCCAAGCCTTTCCCCGGAGTAGGCGCCTTCGCGGATCGGCCGCCACCACCATTCGTTTTGCAGGAACCAGTCAACGGTCCGCTCAAGCCCGCTCTCGAAGCTCTCGCGCGGGGCCCAGCCGAGTTCGCGCCGTGTCTTCGAAGCATCGATCGCATAGCGCCGGTCATGGCCCGGCCGGTCGGTCACGAAGGCAATCAGGTCGCGATGGCTGTCGCCGCCCCGGCGCGGGCGCACCGCGTCGAGAATATCGCAAATGGCTTCGACCACCTGCAGATTGGTGCGCTCCGCATCGCCGCCGATATTGTAGCTCTCGCCGACGGTTCCCCGGGCGAGCACGGCAGCCAGTGCCCGCGCGTGATCTTCCACATGCAGCCAGTCGCGCACATTCTCGCCCTTGCCGTAAACCGGCAGCGGCTTTTCGTCGAGCGCGTTCAAGATGATGAGCGGAATGAGTTTTTCCGGGAAATGGAACGGTCCGTAATTGTTCGAACAATTGGAAAGGACGACCGGGAGGCCGTAGGTCCCGCCCCAGGCGCGCACCAGGTGGTCCGATGCCGCCTTTGAAGCCGAATAGGGCGACGATGGCGCATAGGGCGTTTCCTCGGTGAACACGCCGCCGTCGAGGGGCAGGTCGCCGAAGACCTCATCTGTAGAGACATGATGAAAGCGGAACCGCGCCTGGCTCTCGTCGGGCAACAACCGCCAGTGGGTAAGCGCTGCGCTGAGCAGGTGATAGGTGCCGACGACATTGGTCTGAATGAAGGCGGCCGGTCCGTCGATCGACCGGTCGACATGGCTTTCCGCGGCTAGGTGCATGACGGCTTCGATGCGCTCCTGCTGCAGGATTTGCAGCACACGCGCCTCGTCGCAGATATCGGCCTTGACATGTTTGTAGTTTTGCCGGTTTTCGATGGACCGAAGCGAAGCGAGATTGCCGGCATAGGTCAGCTTGTCGAGATTGACGACGACATTGGCCGGATCATCCGCCAGGTGCCGGCAAACGGCAGATCCGATGAATCCCGCACCGCCCGTAACGAGAACCCGCATTTTCCTCTCCGAACCCCCTAGAATGTCTCGGCGTCGGCCAGGAGCGGCGCCGCGCGATCCTTGTCCGACATAACGATATCAGCCCGCGCTACCGGCCATTCGATATTGATATCGGGATCGTCAAACCGAATTGCGCGGTCATGCTGCGGCGAATAGTAATCCGTCACCTTATAGACGACCTCGGTGTCATCCTCCAGTGTCAGAAAGCCGTGTGCGAAACCTTTTGGTATAAAAATCTGGTTCCAGGCATCGGCCGAGACGACCAGCGAGACCGAGGCGCCGAAACTGGGGGAGTTGCGGCGAATGTCGACGGCGACATCAAGGATTGATCCCCTCGAGACCCGCACGAGCTTGTCCTGCGCCGCGGGCGGAAGCTGATAGTGCAGCCCCCGCAACACCCCCTTGTGGCGCGAATAGGAAAAATTGTCCTGAACGAATTCAAGGCGGATTCCCGAATTTTCCAGCCGGGACCTGTTGTAGGTTTCGGAAAAGAAGCCGCGGCTGTCCCCGTGCCGATCCGGTCGGATTTCCAGGACGCCCCCAAGGCCGAGCTCGCGCATCTCCATCAGGCCAGCTCCGCGGCGCGCCGCTTGAGATAATGGGCATAGGGCGTGTTGCCCAGCGCCTGCGCGTGTTTGACAACATCGTCCGGCTGGAGCCAGCCCATCACGAGGCCGATCTCTTCCGGGCAGGCAATCTTGATGCCCTGCCGGTGTTCGATCGTCCGCACGAAAGCAGAAGCCTCGTGCAGGCTGTCATGGGTTCCGGTGTCAAGCCAGGCATAGCCGCGGCCCAGCTGGTGGACGAGCAGGTCTCCCCGCTCCAGGTAGATGTTGTTGACGGCCGTGATTTCCAGTTCGCCGCGGTCCGAAGGCGCGATCGACTGCGCGATATCCAGCACGTCATTGTCGTAGAAATAGAGCCCGGTGACCGCCCAATTGGACTTCGGCACATCCGGCTTTTCCTCGATGCTGAGCGCCACTTTCGAATGCGGATCGAATTCGACGACGCCATAGCGGTGCGGATCGTCCACATGATAGGCGAAAACGGATGCTCCTTTGTCGCGCGCCGCCGCCTGCTGGCACAGCCGCGAAAGTCCGTCGCCGAAATAGATATTGTCGCCCAGGATCATGGAAACGCTGTCCGTGCCGACGAACGCCCGCCCGATGATGAAAGCCTCCGCCAGCCCGTTCGGTTGCGGCTGTTCCGCATAGCTTAGACTAACGCCGTAGTTGCTTCCGTCGCCGAGCATCGCTTCGAAGACCGGCAGGTCCCGCGGCGTGGAAATGACCAGGATTTCCCGAATACCCGACAGCATCAGGACACTGAGCGGATAGTAGATCATCGGCTTGTCGTAAACCGGCAGCAACTGCTTTGAAACCGCAAGCGTAAGCGGGTAAAGGCGTGTTCCGCTGCCGCCCGCAAGGATTATGCCTTTCATACGATCCTCTATACCCGGTGAATGTTCAAAGCCTGTCAATTAACGCGGCGACATACAATCCAAAGTTGCCGTTCGCGGTCTGCCGGTATATGCCGGATTTGCGCAGACGCCGCAATCGGCCCGCCGTCGATTCCTCGGTCCTGATCGAGTGAAACTCGTCCACCACCGCGCGAGATTCCTCATTCAACAGGTCGTAACATGTCCGCAGGCCGTCAAGATTGCGATCGCTCCATGCAGCAAGCTGACCCCTGAACAACCGGCTCGCACGCGCAATACGTGATCGCCAACTGATGTTGTCGCCCACCAGATTGCCGCCATGCTGACGGTAACCGAGGCGCGGTTCCGGGTCATAGATGAACGTGCCGCCGCAACCTGTGACCATAATGTAGCACCACCAGTCGTGGCTTACGAAGGATGTTCTGCGCGCACTTTCGCTAAGCACGTTCCAGGCCGCTCTGTTGGCCACCATGGTATTGCCGCCCGCAATGTTCTGCACAATGGCATTGCGAAAACCCGGGCTGCGCCGGAAATGCGGCGAAAGACCTGTCTGGCGGCCGTTGTCGTCGACAATGCGCGTTCGGCTGCCGTAAAGTGCGGGTCGATCGGGACCGCACGATGACAGCGCCTGGATTGCCACTTCGAGCTTGTCTGCATCCCAGATATCGTCCTGGTCACTGAAAGCGACATAATCGGCATCAATCCCGTCGTTGCGCATCAGGCTTCTGAAATTCTCTGAAAATCCCTTTTGCGGCCCGTCGACGATATGAACTCCGCCCTTGGTCCACTGCGATGCGACGCTGTCCAGGATGGCCGGCGACTCATCCGACGAGCCATCGTCACTCACCCAAAGATCTATATGGTCGACAGTCTGGTTGCCGATTGTGCGGATCTGCTCGCGCAGAAAGCGCGCGCCATTGTAGACCCCCATCAATACAGCAACGGTATCTGTTTCAGCAGCAGGTTTGGCGTTCACGTCTTCATCCTGCTTCCACAGCCTCAGGGTGCATCAGGAGGCCACGGCAACGTACCAATTCGCTGCACGGCCAAACATGAATGTGTGATGCCCCCATTCAGCGGATAGCAATGGGAATACAATTGTGTCAAATGGATGTTCGTCCCCACCGGCAGTCGCTGCAAATGAAACGCCTCGTTGACATCCTCGTCGCCTTCCTCATTCTCGCCCTCCTGTGGCCGTTGATCCTGCTCCTCGCCTTCCTTATCCGCCTTGAAAGTCCCGGCAATCCTTTCTTTGCCCAGACGCGCCTGGGATGCGGGGAAAGGCCGTTCACGATCTGGAAATTGCGCACAATGCGCGCCGGCACGCCGCATAGGGGCAGCCATGAGGTGGGTGCGGAGTCGCACACGCGCCTCGGGGCTCTGCTGCGCGGCACGCGGCTCGACGAGTTGCCGCAGGCGCTCAATATTCTTGCCGGCCAGATGTCGCTGGTCGGACCCCGCCCCTGCCTGCCGAGCCAGGACGCGGTGATCGCCGAGCGCCGCCAGAACGGCGTCTTCGCGATCCGGCCGGGCGTCACCGGTCTGTCGCAGATCCGCGGCATCGACATGTCCCGCCCCGCAGACCTGGCGCAATGCGACCGCGAATATATGGAGCGCCAGTCGCTGGCGCTGGATCTGCGGATCTGTTTCAAGACCGTCGCCGCAGTGCTGGCCCCGTAATCGGCTTCAACCTGCGGCCGAATTTCTACGTTCAACTGCTTTCTATTCGGCCGGCATGCGCTGCACACGCCTATGCATCGACCACAGACAATTTTGAAAGCGGCTGCTGCGCCGTCGCAGCGACCGACGTCCATATTGAGGCAGCCGCGAGGTCACCTCCGCAGCGGCATCCACTGACACCGTTGCATCATGGCTGACTTATGGGATCAAAAAAGCCGGCTATCTATCCCACGTTCTGAACGGGGCGATTGTTTGCTTTACCCGCGAAAGAGCCATAGAAACAATGTCGGCTCCGTCGATCGCAACAGGCTCGAAGACCGATCGTCGCGGCTTGATGAGTGGGCGGCGAGTGGAACCGGATTGCCTAGGCGGAAAGGCAATCCCGTACTTAAAATATTCAGATCTGACTAGAGTGACGGTTTTGAGATGAGCGCGGCCAAAATAAAAATTCTGTCCGAGCTTCGTCCGGCCGCCGACGGCTTTGCGGGTATACCGCAGGAAACAAGGCTTATGTTCTTAAGCATGCTTGAGAACAACAATTTCGAATTGACCGGACTTCTCAATTATAACAGGAGATGGCTCGAAAAATCGAAAACTATCGGCGGTAACAATGACAAAATATACTATAATTCCAGGATTATATTATCACTTAGCAATAGAAGCAGGAGTTATTTTCTCGAAAGAGCAAGCGAACGTTTAAGCAATTTGTGGCAGACCTCAAAATTGCTGACTTTCGGGAAATGGCTAAACACAATTAAGGTTCACGATCTCAACACCGATGTTGTAGGCGAATTCGTGTGGCAAAACTACTTCACGGCATCTCTTCCTCCGACACGATACGATCTTATCAGTTCAGCCAAGTACGCTGCTATTCGCCCACCCTGGTCGGCCATGCACAGCGCAGGCATGATTGCACCTTTCAAAGGACGCTACCCTGTCATTGACACAAGACCATATGATGTTTTCATCGCCCAGACACCCTGGCCGGGTGTGATTGGCCGTCAAACCCGATTGGTGGTTCGGTATCATGACGCGATACCGGTTTTATATCCTCAGACAATCCAAAATCCGCACATCCACCAAATCGCCCACTACTTTTCACTCTTGTCCAATTTGCGAAATGGAGCGCTTGTTGTCTGTAACTCCGAAAATAGCAGAAATGATTTGCTGCAGATATTTCCCCAATTTGAAAAGCAGGCATCTGTAATTCCGTGTGCTGTTCCGGATAATCATGATTTTCAGTACCCGAGCCGCAAGCAGTTATCTGATATAATACAATCCAATATCGAGCCGAGCACCGAACCGATATTCAGCGATGCAACAGTCGAAGACGCGTTTTATGCGCGCAATCTGGACGCAAGCGGCCTCAGATTTCTTGTAATGGTTTCAACAATCGAGCCGCGGAAGAACCATCGCCGGCTGATATCTGCGTGGAACCAGATACGTGCGAGCTACATGCCCGACCTCAAGCTGGTCATCATCGGAAAGCCGGGTTGGAATGTCGAAAATACGCTCGAGACCATGAAGCCGCATCAACGAAAAGGGCAATTATTCCATCTAACCGGGGTTTCCTCGCCTGATCTGCACAAACTGTATAACGGCGCCGAGGCAGTGATATGTCCATCGATTGCGGAAGGATTTGATCTGAGTGGAGTCGAAGCCATGCTGTGCGGGGGTAAAGTCGCGGCATCTGACATTCCCGTGCACCGGGAAATCTATGAGGATGCGTGCGAGTATTTCGATCCCTATTCGACGCAACAAGCAGTTGATGCGATCATGCGCATTATCTCGGAGGACGCAAATAACAACCGCAGCCGGCTTGTTGAAAGGGGCGCGGCCGTTGGAGCCAAATTTCAGATTAAGCAGGTCAAACCGTTGTGGGACGAGTTTCTGCTGAGCCTTTCAGGATCCACACGCAACGGAGCAGGTTGAGTTTGCGGCAGGGGTTGGAGATGAGTTGAAATGGTCTTGTCGAGAGAAGAGGTGATTTGGGGCTATCGCTTCATTCTGGGAAGAAATCCCGAAAGCGACCGGGTAATCGATGATAAGATTCGTCACAACAAAACCATTCACGAACTGCGCTCAACGTTGCTGGGCAGCCCCGAATTCCAAAAACACATACTCCCGAAGTTCATTGCCTCCGACACCACGGGGACACCGAAGGTTCTCATAGTCAATTCCCATAGAAGATCGGGGACCCATTTTCTCATCGACACACTATTCCGGAACTTCAATCTGCACGGAACGTTCCTCGAAATTCAGGAAGTACCGCGCCATAAGCTGCTCAACAAAAAGATTGTCGTCAAAAATCACGCACCCAATTCACGCGCCAAGCATATTAGAAATATCCTTGATGGATATGAGAAGCATGAATTGCCGATTAAGGAGTTGTACATACTCAGAAATCCCTACCATACACTGCGGTCCTTATATTATTTCGACCTGGCAGGCATGGAGCCGAAATTTGCGGTGAAGTCAGGTATTGGATTTTACGATTACCTGACCGAAGCCTCACCTTATAAAGGGTCCGATGGAAAAAAGAGTCGTCTGGATTTTTACTTTCACCACTACAAATATTGGTCAAAAAATAATAATTCTCTTACAATAAAATACGAACAACTAAAAGAAGATAAAGACGCTGTACTGCAAAGAATAGCGAAATACATTGACGAAAAGATAATAGTGAATGATTCACATGCTATCGATGACACCTCGATCGCAACCGGAATTACCAGCAAGACCGACACGGGTATCTGGACGAATGCCGTTTTGGATTTATTTGCCTCACCGGAATATGCCCGTCAGATAACGGAAATGGGATACGAAGTCGTTCGCTCGGCGGAAAACATATGAAGCCAACCCACGCGAATGGCACCGCGTGGCCGTGAGTGGTTGCACCTTGGGGCAGATGGTTCTGCCACGCATCGTATGGGCGCAAGAACATGTCAGCAAACAGGCAGGTTATCGCCGATTTTCTTTACGCGTATCCGGCGAACGCTGTGGTATAGCGCGTCGTCTTCGACAGTGATGTTGTCAATCAGTCGCTCCACATCAGAAGAGTAATGGTGATCGAAATAGCCGTCTGCCTGACCGTTTTTTCGAGTGAGGGGAGTATTTGGCAACTCAAACGTTTCCGTAACCGCGTCAACAAAATCAGACAAGAAATCGAAACACCCAACAATAAAGTCCTCGCTGTTCACTCTTGATGCCACCTGATTGGCGATTTTCGATCCGCCCACGTATCGGCACTGTCCGTTTGTTGAAGCATTCCTGAACTTGGTGTCCGAACTCAAAGCGCTTTCCAACGATTTGTCACAGTGTAGCGGGTGTTCGGGGCGACGGGAGGCCCATTCAAAACGCGAGATCACTTGATCCAGCGGCCGTCGGACGACAGCACAACGAACAAGTGGCCCGCTTAATGACCCGATCACCGGAGATCTGTATGGAAAATGTCCTCCGATCACCTCGAATCGATCTAGGTACGAGGGGCCGTTGCGCTCAATCAGTTGCCGCAATTCCAATGCGTTGCCCCATAAAACACTATGGTCCCCGAACGCCTCCCGCAACCACGCCTGCACTGAAGTGCCTGCTGTCTTCGGAACGTGATGAAAAATGAGCTTTGGGCGCGCCAAAATACCAGCCCCTTAAAATTTGATGCCCTCAGCGGGCACCATCACGTCGCAAAAGACGTACAAGGGCCTTGCGTGGATCATTGCAGTAAGTCATGCCTTTTCCCGGCAACAGTTACATCATGTGAAGACCTGATGCCAACCCCATCTGAAGGAACTGTGTATCTTTGGAGCATTTCATTGCCCAATCGGAGTATTGCGCGGCCAACTCGAGTGCAAAATCTGCCATTTGTTTTGAGCAGTCGCTCCCTATCTGGCCCCGGGTTTGCTCGCCATGGCTTAACCAGGCAGAAAATTGCAAACTTATACAATCCATGCGGATTGGATTCAAAAGAGATCGCTACCCGAACCGACTTCTTGAATACTCTGCGGGAACAATTCTATTCAGAACCTGAATTTTGCTATTCGGTCTGACTACAGCTAAAAGTCAAACTGACAGATAGTGGGTGGGGAATTCAATTCGCGGATCAACAAACGTGCCGTCCGAACCGGTTGGCGATTTCACGAATTGTGTGCTCTCGGCAGTGGCTCAAGCATCGCAAAGTCAATTGTCATGCGCGTAGTTTCAGACATCAAGGATCCGTTGGTGCACAAGAGCGGCATAGCTCGTGCGACTTCGGAAATCACAAAGAGGATATGCCGGAGCGATGCGACAATCACTCCCCGCCAGCCAAAGGTCCGCAGCCAGTTGCCTGGCGGGCCCGGCGCTGGCCCAAATGTTTTCGTCGCGCATATGAGTGCTATCGGCCACTTGACCTGGCTCTCCACAAAACGCGCTAGACAGCTGGACAGATCACAGATCGATATTTTTTGGGGGCCCGCCCATCGTCTTCCAATGGGACTGGGCAGGTCTGTACCCTGTGTTGTCACGATCCATGATCTCGTCTGGGCAAAATATCCCCAAACAATGCGACGCACGAGATTGTTGGCAGAACGTATTCTGTCGCCACATGCGATGAGGCGGGCCGATGCGATTATCGCAATTTCCAATGCAACTCGGGACGATGTCATCGAGCGCTTTCCGCACTTTGCCGACAAGATTCGGGTGATCTATCCAGGCGCTTCGCGATTAGCAGAATTGAGCAGCGGCAAGGTGGCTAAGCCCGCGCAGCGGCGAAGGGCGGACTATGCTCTGTTCGTCGGCACGATTGAGCCGCGCAAGAACATCGGCAACCTGTTGCACGCCATTGCCATCACAAAAGCCAAAGGAATTGAGACCGGGAAACTGATCATTGTTGGCGCACATGGCTGGAGACACGAAGAAATCGGCGCGCTGATCGACAGATTCGGACTCTCGGATTGTGTGAGTGCCCTTGGATATGTCAGCGATGCCGGCCTCGCTGAGCTTTACCAGGGAGCACGTTTTCTCGCAATGCCGTCTCTTTGTGAGGGTTTCGGCCTTCCCATAATAGAGGCCGGATCATATGGCGTGCCGGCGCTGACCAGCAATGTCTCATCCATGCCGGAAGCGGCCGGTAAAGCCGGTTTGTTTGTCGATCCGCTGGATCCCCATGACATAGCCCGAGGATGGCAACGTCTGTGGCATGATGATGCTCAGTACAAAAAATTGCGCAGCCTCGCAGTGAGCAACGCCGCCCGCTTCTCGTGGTCAAGAACCGCCGAGGAAATGCTGGCACTTTTTCAGGAGGTGATCGATCGGCATCGGAAACGCTGCACGCGGTAATTCACTTTATCCGTAGCGACAATCCAGGAAGGCCAGTAGCCGGTTCAGGTAAGCCTTCTATTGGGGAATGCCATCATATGTCCCAAGACCACCATGCGCATCCTGCACTTCTACAAGACCTATTGGCCGGACACATTTGGCGGAACCGAGCGGACGATTAATGCCCTCGCCGAGAACACGCATCCACTCGGGGCCGAGCACCATGTTCTTTCGCTGAGCGCGTCGCCGTCGCAGCATGTACGGCGGCATGGCAGCCAGACGATTCATCAGGCAAAGCGGCTATTTTCAATCGCGTCCACAGATATCTCGGTTGACAGCATCGGCAAGTTTCGGCGATTGGCCAAACAGTCCGACATCATTCACCTTCACTTTCCTTGGCCCTTTATGGATCCGGTTTATTTGGCCTTTGCGTCCGGCAAACCGGCGGTATTGACTTATCATTCGGATGCACTCGGCAGCCGCCTGCTGCAAGCGGTGTATGCACCGATGCAACATGTACTGCTATCCCGTGTTGACGCCATCGTACCAACATCTCAGAACTATCTCGAAACGAGCCCGACATTGCAGCGGTATCGAAGCAAGACAACGGTCATTCCGCTTGGGATTGACGCCGCGGCCTATCCATCCCCTTCCAGGGAAACTCTTGAAAAATGGCGCCGGGTTATTGATGTGCCGTTCTTTTTGTTCACCGGGGTTCTCAGACATTACAAGGGACTGAACAATCTGCTGCAGGCGGCGCGCGCTCTCGATTTGCATGTCGTTATTGCCGGATCGGGCAAATGCAAGGATGGGCTGCTTGCTGCGAAAAAAAAGATGGGGCTGGAGAATGTGCACTTGATTGGCGCGGTAGGCGAGTTGGACAAGATCGCACTGCTTAAGTTGTCGGTCGGGTTTGTATTTCCGTCTAATATTCGTTCGGAAGCATTCGGTCTTGCCTTGGTGGAGGCTGCGATGATGGGCAAACCGTTGATTAGCTGTGAAATAGGAACAGGGACAAGTTATGTAAATATCAACGGCGAAACAGGGTTTATCGTGCCGCCAAACGATCCTGCTGCCTTAGCCAACGCAATGCTCACGCTTGCGGAGAATCCCGAGTTGTGCAGGGCATTCGGCAAAGCTGCCAAACAACGGTACGAAACGCTATTTCGCGCGCAGACGATGAGCCAGCGCTATTTCGAGCTCTACAAGAAGATTCTCCACTAAACGCCGTCGATAGGATGCACGAAGGCTATGGCCTTTAATTCTCTGTCCTCTCGGTTGAGCACGGCTTCACCGCCAACCTCCGGAAGCGGGGCCGAACGATCGGCGGCACGAAGTCGCGTGCGTTGAGCTCCAAACTCAATGCCTGTCATGGGTAAGTGAATCTGAAGCTCGAAGAGCCTCGCAAGGCCGACCGGTCATCGCCGCTCATGCGGCGCGCGAGCGAAAATTCATGCGCACCCTACGCTGCCTGCGCCCCGCCGTCCGGTATCCGTGCCAGGGAGCAGAGCACCGCGACAAGCGAGATGAAATAAAGCGTCGAAACGTCGTGGTAGAACAGCAGGTTGGTCATGCCGTAGAGCGCATAAGATGTCGTGACGCAGAAAATCCCGCCGAAGACGACCGGTTGCGCGTTGCGCAAAACGAAAAGCGGCACAAAAAGCACGGCGAGCAGCGACAGAGGGCCGAGAACACCCGTTGCGACAAGATCGGTGAGATAGCCGTTGTGCAAGTGCGAATAATCAAAATCCTCGCCGTTTTTAGGATCTTTTGCGATCGCGGCGCGCATCACTTCATGGCGTCCGTGACCGGTCAAAGGCCGCTCCTGGAACGCCGCCAGCCCGGCCCGGTAGAGGAGCAGGCGCATGGAAATGCTCTCCTCCCTGATCTGCCCGTCTGCGGGATTCCCCAGCCGCTCCGCGGCCAGCTCGATGCGATGCGTCAGTTCCGGATCGGCCTTGATGACGCCGAAGCTGAGCACGCCGATCGCCAGGGCGGCGAGAAGCCCGCGTTTCGCCATATAGGCGAGGCCGAAATGGCGGTGCCCCATGACCAATGCGTAGGCCACCAGCACTATGCAGTAGGAAAGCAGCGGGCCACGGCTTCCCGAGCTCAAAAGCGCAAACAGCGCGGCCAGCGCCCCGGCGGCCAGCAGCCAGCGCATCGCCCCCCTGAAAAAGAGCAGCCCATGAATGCACAACAGGCCCGATACCATCGCGCCGAGCGCCAGGATCAGCGGATTGCCGCTGAAGGCCGAGCGCAGATATTCATGCGAGAACTGGCCGGCAACAATCACGATCAGTGCCGCAAGGATTGCGCCGCCGGCCGTCCCGGCAAAGAACATGT
Organism: Nitratireductor sp. XY-223; assembly: GCF_004959855.1. Classification (GTDB taxonomy): domain Bacteria; phylum Pseudomonadota; class Alphaproteobacteria; order Rhizobiales; family Rhizobiaceae; genus Hoeflea_A. The sequence goes on from NZ_SPNT01000010.1 coordinate 26,475, forward strand.
CGATCCAGTAGGGCCGTACGGCTCGTCTCAACACGGGCAGCACGGGTGCGAACAGCAAAAACAGCACATTACCGTAAACCGCGCCGAATCCCGACATGGATCCGTTCCGAATGGCGTGGCCGACGGCAAATGCCGCCATGATGAGAAAATAGGCGGAAAACGCCGCAATAACGGGCTTTTCGATGGCGTCGAACCGGCGGCATCGCGGATCGAAGATCCAGTAAAGCACGGCGAACGGCCAGAACCCGATGGCAACAACGGAGCCGCCGCTGCCGATGCCCGGAAACAGCAGGAATCCCAGAAATATGCCCAGCGCCCAGCGCAGCGACGCGCTCGCATCGCTGCGGTGGAAATGAACCCAGAATAAGCGGCTGAGCGTGCCGGACGGTTCTGCCAATTGTTCACTCCCGGGGCGATGATTCCCCCGCTCAAGAGCGTTAGGAGAACCGCCGGTCCATTGCAAGCACGGCTGGAGAAAGTAAAGGTCAGAGTGCCTCCGCGGGTGCCTCCAGGCAGGTCGTATCCAACCGCGCAAGAAGCGCGCATTGCGACTCGATAGCCGGCAATTCGTAGCGGAAGAAATAGCGGCACGCCGTAATTTTGCCCGCGTCCGGCGCGTTTTCCCCGCCGCGGGTCCGGTTTGTCTGCGCCACCAGCGCCTGGCGCAGCCAGATCCAGGCGACGACGACATGGCCGAGCATGTCCAGATAGATCGTGGCGTTGGCGAGATACGCCTCCTGTCCGAGCTGTTCGGCCTTGCCGGTCATCGAGAGCGTTGTTTCAGCGGCCAGGCTGATCGCCCTTTCGAGGTCCGCCGCCATGTCCGCGAACTCCGGCACGGCGCCGGCCTCGCGCACCGTGTCCTGCATCTCGCCGATCAGCGTGCGCAGCGGCGCGCCGCCGTTCATCGGCACCTTGCGTCCCAGCAGGTCCAGCCCCTGGATGCCGCGGGTTCCCTCGTGGATATGATTGAGGCGGTTGTCGCGGTAGAACCGTTCGACCGGATAGTCGCGTGTATAGCCCGCCCCGCCGAACACCTGGATGGCGATCTCGTTGGCGCGCAGGCCGAACTCCGAGGGCCAGGATTTGACGATCGGCGTCAGGATATCGAGCAAGGCGGTCGCCTTTTCCTGTGCCGCCGGATCGCCGGCACGCTTTTCGTCGGCAAGACGCGCTGCGTAAAAACACAGCGCCAGCGCGCCTTCCGCATAGGCCTTCTGCTGCAACAGCATGCGCTTGACATCGGCATGCTCGATGATCGGCACCATCGGCGTTTGCGGGTCGCGGTCGGAGAGTTTGCGGCCCTGCGTGCGGTCCTTCGCATAGGCCAGCGCGTGCAGATAACCGGTCTCGGCAAGCGCCGCGGCGCTGAGACCAACCCCGATGCGCATCTCGTTCATCATCGAGAACATGTACTGCAGGCCGCAATTCGGTTCGCCGACGAGGTATCCGACCGCGCCGTCTCGATCGCCGAAATTGAGCACGCAATTGACAGTTCCGCGGCAACCCATCTTGTGGTTGAGACCGGCCAGGCGCACGTCGTTGCGCGGCCCGCGTGTGTCGTCGTCGTTGACGATATAACGCGGCACGATGAACAGCGAGATCCCCTTGACGCCGGGCGGTCCGCCCGGAATTTTCGCCAGCACCAGGTTGATGATGTTCTCCGACATTTCATGGTCCGCGCCGGAGATCCACATCTTGTTGCCGAACAGGCGGTAGCTGCCGTCGTCCTGCGGCTCGGCCCGGGTACGGATATCGCCGACAGACGATCCGGCATGCGGTTCGGACAGCGCCATCGTCCCGAAATAGCGGCCTTCGATCATCGGCCGCAGATAGCGCTCCTTCTGCTCCTCGCTGGCATGCTCGGCGAGCAGATTGCCGGCCGCGACCGTCAGGCCGGTATAGCCGCTGGTGCCCCAATTGGCGGCGGAGAACCAGGCCGAAATGGCAGTTTGCAAAAGATAGGGGAGCTGCAGGCCGCCATGCTCGGCATCGAAGCTGGCGCCCATCAGCCCCGCCTCTGTGAAGGCGTCGAGCGCCTGCTTGACCTCCGGAATGATCTCCACCTTTTCGCCGTCAAAAGCCGGCTCGTTGGCGTCGAGCTTCTGGGCGTGTGGCTGGTATCGCTCCTCGGCAATCTTTTCGACACTGTCGAGGATGGCGTCATAGACGCTGCGATCCGCATCGGCGAAATGCGGCAGCGCGCTCAGCCCCTCCAGATCGAGGAAATCGTACAACAGGAACGCAATATCCTCCCGCCGCAAGATATTGGGCATGATGTTCTCCCTTGAATAGGGCTGACCTGCCGCCGCCCGATTTTGTTCATCCTTGACCTAACCTATCCCGCCGCCGGTCGGCTGGCAAAGGAATAAGCGCGAGTAAACGGGTGCCGGACTATGCCTGGCGAAAACTGTCCAGAAGCCACTCGGTAAAGAGCAGCACTTCCGGCGCGTGCTGGCTGCCCGGACGGCGCAGCACGTAATGCGCCTGCTCGTTGGGCAGACGCGCATCCACCGGTCGTACCAGTCGGCCGGAATCGAGATAGGGCTGGGCGAATGCGTCGAGCACCAGCAGCGCACCCAGGCCGCTTGCAGCATATTCGAGCGCCACCAGGGACGTATCCGATTTGACGCCGGCCATCGGTTTGCGTTCCTCCAGCCCGTGCTGCCGCATGAGGTCGTTCCACATGCCTTCGCATCCCATGATTTCGATGAGGCTGCCCGAGCCAAGCTCCGCGAGGCCGGCATCGGCGCCTAGCTCGCCGGCGTAACGATGGCTGCACACAACGATCGACGACTCGTCGCTTATCTTCTCGGCAAAGCCGCCCTGGCCATGCTGATCCGCCCATTTGCCGTCGCCGTAACGGATATCGATATCCACCGACTCCGTGTTGAGCCCGTCGCCCCAAACGGTCGTGCACAACTGCAGCTCGATGCCCGGATAGGCATTCCGGAATTCCGGCAGCCTGGGAACAAGAACGAGCGAGGCGTAGGAGATCGGCACGCGAATGCGCAGAGTCTTGTCGCCGAGCGACCCGAAGATGCCCATCGTTGCGAGCGAAAGATCCTCGAACGCCTTGCGCACTGCCGGTACATAGGCGGCCCCCATATCGGTGAGTCGCACGCCGCGCGGCAGCCGCTCGAACAGGCCGAAGCCCAGCCGCTTTTCCAGCGACCTGATCTGGTGGCTGATGGCGGCCGATGTCATGTTGAGCTCGTTGGCGGCGGCAACGAAACTGGAATGCCGGGCCGCCGCCTCAAAGGCCCGCAGCCACGCCACGGGCGGAAGTTGGTAACTCATTCGGATTGCTCCCGCATCAACAAATATTCTTGGGTCTTTGACCGATAAAGCTTCGTTTGATTATAGTCATATCACCAACAAGACTGGCGCGAAATCAAGACGGTATCGCCATGTCCACATTGGAATTCGATTTTATCGTTGTTGGTGCGGGATCGGCCGGATGCGTTCTGGCCGAACGCCTGACCCGTGACGGCCGCAACACCGTCCTTCTTGTCGAGGCCGGCGGCACCGACCGCAAGTTGCGCATCCGGGTCCCGATCGGCTACGGCTTCACCTTCATGGATCCCTCCGTCAACTGGTGTTACGGCGCCGAGCCGGATCCGGAGCTTGGCGGCCGTCAGGCCTACTGGCCGCGCGGCAAGGTGGTCGGCGGTTCGAGCTCAATCAATGCCATGGTTTACATTCGCGGCCTGCCGCACGACTTCGACGACTGGGCCGAAAGCGGTGCGACCGGCTGGGACTGGAAGAACGTGCGGCCGGTCTTCGAGCGCACCGAGAAGAAGGCGTGGCGCGAGAACGGCAGGCTGCGCACCAGCGGCACTGGCCCGCTCTGGGTGACGGACGAGGCCGACCAGGCGCATCCGGTTACCGGCCGATTTCTCGATGCCGCGCGCGAGGCCGGTTGGCCGACAACGGCCGATATCAATGGCGTCGAGCGCGAGGGCCTCGGCATTTTCCACAACACCACCCGCAGGGGCTGGCGCTGTTCTTCGGCCGACGCGTTTCTTCTGCCGGCCCTGCGGCGCGGCAACCTCAACATGACGTCGAATGCGCTGGTCGAGCGGATCGTCTTCGACGGCAACCGCGCCGTCGGCATAAGCTATCGTCAGGGCGATCGGACAATGGAGGCGCGCGCGCGACGCGAGGTGATTGTCAGCGGCGGGGCCGTCAACTCTCCCAAGCTGCTGCAGCAATCCGGTGTCGGGCCTGCGGAACAGCTGGCTGCCCACGGCATCGACGTGCAGACCGACCTGCCGGAGGTCGGGGGCGGTCTTCAGGACCACCTGGCCATCAACTATTACTACCGGTCCACGGTGCCGACACTCAACAATCAGCTCCAGCCCTGGCCGAGCCGCGTATACGCGGCCCTGCAATACGCGCTGACGCGCCGAGGCATGCTCAGCCTCGGCATCAACCAGTGCGGCGGCTTCATCCGGTCGTCGCCGGACACACCCCGCGCCGACATTCAGATCTACTGCAATCCGGCGACGTACTCGACCGGCGACGGGACGAAACCGCAGATCGATCCCGAGCCCGGCTTTCTCCTGGCGTTCCAGCAGTGCCGGCCGACGAGCCGCGGCCGCATTGACATTGCTTCGAGCGACCCGGCCGATCCACCGGCGATAAAACCCAACTCGCTGACCACCAACGAGGACCGTGACGCGGTGGTTCGCGGCGCGCGTCTCTTGAGGCAGCTGGTCGAAACACCGACCATGAAGCGCCTGATCCGTGCGCCGAAGCAGCCCGATCTGGCCGTTCTCAGCGATGATGGGGCGCTGGAGGATTTCAAGGCGCGCGCCGCGACCGTCTACCATCCGTGCTGCACCTGCCGCATGGGCACCAGTGCCCGGAACTCGGTTCTCGACGCGCGGTTACGCGTCCACGGCATCGACCGTCTGCGGGTGGTCGACGCTTCGGCCTTTCCAAACGTCACGTCCGGCAACACCAACGCGCCGACCATCATGCTGGCGCAAAAGGGCGCGGACATTATTCTCGAAGACACCCGGGCGGCGGGTTAGAACGCGATGAAGATCAAACGTCTGGAAACCTTCAGCAACGAATTCGTCGGCTTTGTCAGGCTCACAGCCGAGGATGGCAGTGTCGGCTGGGGCCAGGTCTCGACCTACAACACGGATATCACGGCCCAGGTCTTCCACCGGCAGGTCGCACCATGGGCGCTGGGGGAAGATATTCTCAATATCGATGCGCTCGTCGACCGCATTGTCGAAAAGGAGCACAAATTTCCCGGCTCCTATCTGCGCCGTGCGATCGCCGGCCTGGATACGGCAATCTGGGATATCCGCGGCAAGCAGCAGCAAAAGCCGGTATGCGCGCTGATCGGCGGCAGCCCCGGCCGGCTGCGCTGCTATGCCTCCAGCATGCGCCGCGACATCGAACCGCACGCCGAGGCACGGAGGCTCGCGGACCTGCGCGACCGGTTCGGCTTCGACGCCTTCAAGTTCCGGGTGGCCAGCGAATGCGGACGCGACCGCGACGAGTGGCCCGGACGCACGGGGGAAATCGTTCCGGCCGTACGTTCAGCGCTGGGTGACGACGCGGCTCTGCTTGTCGACGCCAACAGCGGCTACAGCGCGCAAAGGGCCATCGAGGTCGGCGCCATGCTCGAGGACAACGGCGTGGTCCACTTTGAAGAGCCCTGCCCCTATTGGGACCTGGAGGCGACAAAAAAGGTCAGCGATGCCCTGTCGCTCGACGTGACCGGCGGCGAACAGGATTGCGATCTGACCATCTGGCGGCAGATGATCGCCATGCGCGCGGTCGATATCGTCCAGCCGGATATCTGCTACATCGGCGGCATCGCGCGGGCGATGCGCGTTGCCAAGATGGCGGCCGATGCGGGCTTGCCCTGTACGCCCCACTCGGCCAACCTTTCCATGGTCACGCTCTTTACGATGCATTTCCTGCGGGCCATTCCCAATGCCGGGTCTTATCTGGAATTCTCAATCGAGGGCGCCGACTACTACCCCTGGCAGCAGAACCTCTTCGTTAACGACCCGTTCGTTGTCACCGACGGCGGTGTTACGGTATCGGACGCGCCCGGCTGGGGCGTTGAAATCAATCCGCAGTGGCTGGATCGGGCACAGTACCAGATCAGCGAACTCGGCTAGGACAGAAAGGCCGCATCGCATCATGAGGCTGCAATCCATCGAAACCTTCGTCGTCGGCAACCCGCCGCCCTCCCGTGGCGGGCGCTACTTCATCTTCGTTCAGCTCCGCACGGCCTGCGGCGTCGTCGGCGTCGGCGAGATCTACAACGCCACCTTCAGCCCCCACCTCGTCGCCGATATGGCGAAGGACATGTTCGCACGGGTCTTCGAGGGCAACGACCCGCACCATGTGGAGCGGCATTGGCGCAACGCCTACGGCGCAGGCTACACGTTGCGCCCGGACGTGACCGTCATGGGCGTGCTGAGCGCTCTTGAAATGGCCTGCTGGGACATTGTCGGCAAGGCGGCGGACAAGCCTGTTTACGAGCTGCTCGGCGGCCGGGTGCACGAAGCGCTGCGCAGCTACACCTATCTCTATCCCCCCGGCGACGAGCACGTGTACCCGGATCCGGACACGGCGAACGTCTACAATGACCCGGACATCGCCGCGCAGATCGCCCTCGATCTGGTCGATCAGGGATTTACCGCCGTCAAGTTCGACCCGGCCGGACCCTACACCGTCTATGACGGGCACCAGCCGAGCCTCGAGGATCTCGAACGCTCGGAACTGTTCTGCAAGCGCATCCGCGAGGCCGTCGGAACACGCGCCGATCTTTTGTTCGGCACCCATGGCCAGTTCACGGTCTCCGGCGCCAAGCGCATGGCCCGACGACTTGAGCCGTACGAACCACTGTGGTTCGAGGAGCCGACACCGCCGGAAATGCCGGAACAGATGGCCGAAGTGGCGCGCGCGACATCGATCCCGATCGCCACCGGTGAGCGGCTGTGCACGAAATATGAGTTCGCCCGCGTCCTCGACACCGGCGCCGCGTCGATCCTGCAGATGGATCTCGGGCGCGTCGGCGGCCTGCTGGAGGCCAAGAAGATCGCCGCGATGGCCGAGACCCGCTACGCCCAGATCGCGCCGCATCTCTATTGCGGGCCGGTCGTCGGCGCCGCCAACATCCAGTTTGCCGCCTGCATTCCCAATTTCCTGATCCTGGAAAGCATCCTGAAATGGGAGGGCTTCCACGCCGAACTGCTGAAGACCCCGATCCGCTGGGAAGACGGCCACGTGATCCCGCCGGACACACCCGGTCTCGGCGTCGAGCTCGACGAGGAGGTAGCCCGGGCGCATCCCTACGAGGGCGACGAACTGCATCTGACGATGGACACACGGCCGCTTCGCTAGGCTCGCGGATTTTCTGAAATGGAGGACGGAATGAAGGTTGGCTTTATCGGGCTCGGCAATGTCGGCGGCAAGCTGTCCGGCAGCCTTCTGCGCAACGGCTTCGACCTGACGGTGCGTGATCTGGACGGTTCGATCGCGGAACCGTTCCTCGAAAGGGGCGCGCACTGGGCCGAAAGCCCGCGGGAAATGGCGGAGCGCTGCGACGTGGTGATCACCTGCCTGCCGAGCCCGGCGGCCTCGGCAGCGGTCATGGAGGCCGAGGACGGGATCCTCGCGGGCCTTTCGCCCGGCAAGATCTGGGCGGAGATGTCGACCACCGACGAGGCCGAGGTCAGACGGCTCGGCGCACTCGTATCCGCGGCCGGGGGCACGCCGGTCGACTGTCCGGTGTCCGGCGGCTGCCACCGCGCCGCCACCGGCAATATCGCCATATTCGCGGGCTGCGACCGCGGGACCTTCGATCGCATGCTCCCGGTCTTGAAGGCGATGGGGCGGCGCATCCTCCACACCGGGCCGCTGGGCTCGGCCTCGATCCTGAAGGTGGTGACCAACTACCTTGCCACCGCCAACCTCATCACGCTCTGCGAGGCACTGGTAACGTCCAAGGCGGCCGGCATGGATCTCAACACCGCCTACGAGGCGATCCGCATTTCCTCCGGCAACTCCTTCGTCCACGAGACAGAGAGCCAGGTGATCCTCAACGGCTCGCGCGACATCAATTTCACCATGGATCTCGTCTCCAAGGACATCGGCCTGTTCCAGCAGGTCGCCGACCGGGCGGGCGTTCCGCTCGAGATGAACCCGATCATGATCGACATTTTCAGGGATGGCGAAAAGCGTTTCGGTTCAAGGGAATACTCGCCGAATATCATCAGAAGGCTGGAGGAAGCGACCGGCATCGAGATCCTGGCCCCCGGATTCCCGCCCGAGATGACCGACGACGAACCGGAAGAACCGGGCTACGAGGTGGTGCCGAAGGGAGTCGAGCGGCTTTAGCTGCGGAATTTCACACAAATGCCGTGGACCTTGATTGTCGGCTGGTTCACTATGGCGCGGGGTTTCTTGTTGAGGGTGCCGAACGTGCTGAAATTCATCCACCTGACGGATATTCACCTGATCAGCGGCGGGCGCCGCCTCTATGGCGTCTCACCGGAGCGCCGGCTGCATGCCGCCGTCGACAGCATTCTTGAGGAGCACGGCGACGCGGATTTTATCGTCTTTACCGGCGATCAGGCCCATTGGGGCGACGACGCCAGCTATGGTGTGCTGGCCGATGCGATTGCCCGTGTCGACATGCCCGTCAAGGTGCTGATGGGCAACCATGACCACCGCGACGCGCTTGCGCGGGTCGTCCCCGGTGTTGACTCTGACGCAGATGGCTTCATCCAGTCGACGCTCGATACCGAAGCCGGCCGCTGCCTGTTTCTGGACACCAAGAAGGACACGGTGACGGACGCCGGCGAATATTGTGAAAAGCGTCGCGATTGGCTGCGCGCGCGGCTCGAGGAGAGCGACGAACCGGCGATGATCTTCATGCATCACCCGCCGCTGAAGCTCGGCCTCAAGGGCATGGACGTCATCGATCTCCTCGATTCGGAAGCTTTCTTTGATGTGCTGAAGCCGCATATCGGCAAGATAAGGCACATCTTCTTCGGTCATGTTCACCGGCCGGTTTCCGGCAATTGGCGCGGCATCGGTTTTACCTGCATTCGCGGGCTCAATCATCAGCTGGCACTGGACCTTCGGGCTCCACAGACGAGCGTGCCCGGCAACTTCGAGCCGCCCGTCTACGGCGTCGTACTGGCCGACAGGGACCAGATTGTCGCCCATCTCCATGAATTCATGGACCGTTCGCCGCACTTCGAGTTGGTGACACCGGACGGCCAGGACGGTAAGGAATACAGTCTGAACATGCGGCACGGCGACTGGGACCGCATGACCTGATCTTCAATCGGGGACGCGTTCGGCCTGATGAAAATGCCAGTGATTTTCTGCCGGGTTTTACCGGCCATCTTCGCCGTCACGATTGGCCTTTGGGCAACCGCTGAGCCCGCCCGGGCAGGCGAAACGATGCCTGTCACGCCGGTAAGCAATGCCATCGCCCGGTTCGTTCTTCCGGCGTATGAAAATTTCAGCAAGCGGAGCGGCGACCTGAGCGAGCGGATCGGCGCGCTCTGTGCATCCCCGTCGCCGGAAGGGCTCGACGAAGTCAGGTCGGCATTCAGCAACACCGTGGTGGCGATGGCCGCAGTCAGTATCGTGCGTATCGGACCAATCCTCGAGGATAACCGGCTCGAAAGGCTCCTATTCTGGCCGGACCGGCGCGGCATTGGGCTGCGGCAGATCCAGGTGATCATCGCCAAGCAGGATCCGACCGCAACGGATCCCGGCGGCCTTGCCGGCAAGAGCGTCGCGGTCCAGGGGCTCACGGCGCTGGAATTCGTGCTGTTCGGTGAAGGCGCGGAGACACTGGAGCAGATCCCGAACGGCTACCGTTGCCGCCTGGCGCGGTCCATCGGCACCAATGTCAGCGGGATCGCCAAGGCGGTCCTCGAAGAATGGCAGGCGCCTGCGGGCTTCGCACATGGGTGGCAGAACCCTGGGCCGGAGAATTCCGCGTTCCGCGATGAGAAGGAATCGCTGAGCGCATTGGTCAGCCTGTTCGCCAACGGACTGGAATATTATGACACCATCGAGCTCGGGTCTTTCCTTGGTGTGACGCCCGAAAAGGACCGCCCCCGCCGAGCGCTCTTTCACCGGTCCGGCAATACGCTCCGCTTCCTGCAGGCGGGACTGAAGGATTTCCGGGAACTCTATAGGACGTCTGAACTGGCTGCGCTGCTTCCCGATGGATCGGCCTGGATCGACGAGGCGGTCGTCTTCGGCTTTCGCCATGGCATTGCAGGCCTTGAATCGCTCAGCGGCTCCGCGGCGGACCTGATCGAGAGCCCACAGCAACGCTCCAAGCTCGTCTTCGTGCGCACGGTCGTTCGCGGGCTCGGCGAGAATTTCGGCATCGACATGACCGCTGCACTCGACCTGACCGCCAATTTCTCAAGCCTCGACGGAGACTGACCGTGGCAAGGCAGCTTTTGGACAGGCGCGCATTTCTGGCGACATCCGGTGCGGCCTTCGTCGCCTCGCTCGCGCCGGCGCGTGCCGAAGCGCTTGAGCGTGCGGGTGCGGTTTTCGCCTCGGCATACGCCGACGGTCGCGGCGGGTTCGGGGCAGCCCTTTTGACCGAGCGTGGCGATCTTCTCGCCACCGTTCCCCTGCCCTCGCGCGGTCATGACATTGCCTGTCACAAGGCCTCAGGGCGGGCATTCGCCTTTGCGCGTCGGCCCGGCACGATCGCCGTGGCATTCGACCGCGACGGCAGGACCGCACCGCAGTCGATTGTCGCGCCTTCCGGGCGGCACTTTTACGGTCACGGCGTTTATTCGCCGGACGGCAAGCTGCTTTATGCCAGCGAGAACAACTTTGACGGCGCGGCCGGCGTCGTTGGCGTCTACGATGTCGAAGCCGGCTACAGCAGGATCGGTGAGTTTTCCTCCGGCGGCGTCGGCCCGCACGACATGCTGCTCCTAGGCGACGGCCGCACCCTGGCCATTGCCAATGGCGGCATCGAAACCCATCCGGATTTCGGCCGCGCGAAGCTCAACCTCGCGACGATGGCGCCGTCACTGTGCTTTGTCGACCGGATTGACGGATCGCTCATCGAACGTCAGGCATTGCCCGCCGAACTGCACCGGCTGTCGATCCGCCACCTGGCACGGGATGGCCGGAACGGGGTCTATTTTGCCTGCCAGTTCGAGGGATCGCCGACGGAACGCCCGCCGCTTTGCGGTCGCGCGGTCCCGGGCCAGGATATCCGCCTGTTCGAAATGGAACCGCAGATCAGCGCGAAACTGAAGAACTATGTCGGATCGATCGCAGCCAACCGGCAGGCAGGAACCGTCGCGATCAGCTCGCCGCGCGGCAATTGCATGATGGTGCTCGACGGCCGCACCGGTCGCGTGATCGGGCAGCGGCACATGCACAATGTCTGCGGCGTTGCCGAGATGGCTGACGGCTACATTGCCTCGACCGGTGACGGTGTGCTTTTCAGCACATCCGGCGGCAATGTCGATGGCGGTATGCTGCACTGGGACAATCACATGCTGCGGGTTGCCGGATGACCCGTTAGCGGCAGGAGCTTGCACATGACCAACCAGCGTGAACTGATCGACCTCAGCGCCTGCCGCATGGTGGAACTCCTCGACGCCGGCACCATTTCCGCGGCCGATGCGCTGGACGCTCTCGAAAGCCGCATTGCCGAGGTCGACCCGCTGGTCAACGCGCTGCCGACACTGTGTTTCGAGCGCGCCCGCGACGCGGCGCGGCGGCTGCAGGACCTGCCCGTCGATGAACGCGGTTTGCTGCGCGGCCTTCCGGTGCCGATCAAGGACCTCACCCAGGTCGCCGGTGTGCGCACCACATCCGGCTCCCTCCTGTTCGAGGATCACGTATCGGAAACGACCGGGCTGCCCGCCCGTGTCCTCGAAAGGAACGGCGCGGTCGTCTACGCGAAATCCAATACGCCGGAATTCGGCACCGGCGGGCACACGCGCAACAAGGTCTTCGGCATCACCCGCAATCCGCGCGACCGGTCGCGCTCCGCCGGCGGGTCTTCCGGCGGCGCCGCCGCCGCGCTGGCGACCGGCATGGCCTGGATCGCCCACGGCTCCGATATGGCCGGTTCGCTGCGAACGCCGGCCAGCTTTTGCGGTGTTGCCAGCCTGCGCCCTTCGCCCGGACTGATCGCGGGAGACCAACCGAGACTGCCGTTCCAGGTCCTCGGCCAGGAAGGGCCGATGGCGCGCAACGTCGAGGACGTTGCCCTGATGACCGACGCCATGAGCGGTCTTTCGTTCGAAGCCGGGCTGACGAAACCCGCGCCGGAATCCTCGTTTCTGGACGCGGCACGCACGCCGAAAAGACCGCCGCGCATTGCCGTCAGCACGGATCTCGGCGTGACCGAGGTCGCGGCCGAGGTCCGCGATACGTTCAATGCCGCCATGGAGACACTGGCGGGTGCGGGCCTTGCACTCGAAGACGGCCATCCGGACTTTTCCGACGCTGTAGAGGCGTTCACCGTGCAGCGCGCGCTGATATACGCCGTCAAGCTCGGCGACGCGCTCGCTGATGCGCGCGGTCTTTTCAACCCCGAGGTCGTCTGGAATATCGAAAAGGGTCTCGACGCCGACGGACCGTCCATCCGCAGCGCCATTGCGGCGCAGGGCCGGCTGTTTCAGAAGGCCGTGCAGTTCATGCAGGAATACGACCTGTTGATCTGCCCGGCCACGGTCATGCAGCCCTTCCCCGCGGACGAAACCTATCCGGGATCGTCCGCCGGGACCCCCGTGAGCGACTACTTTGACTGGCTGAAAATCGTCTATGTGGTGTCCGCCGCGACGCTTCCGGTCGTCACCGTTCCCTGCGGCTTCACCGAGGGCGGGCTACCGCTCGCGATTCAGCTCATCGGCCGGCCGCACGGCGAACACGAGCTGTTCCGTTTTGCCAGGTACATCGAGGATATCCTCGGCTGGGACGCAGCACCGATAGACCCCGTCGAATAGGGCAATTCCTTAACGCGCACACGCCGATACGGGTTAATCCTTAACCATATCCTTCATGACAATTTTAAGGGTTCGCCTGCATGCTCACAACCAGTTCAGTATGTTCCTCGGTGCTGCGTGATGCGCAAGACAGTCTTTTCCATACTCATCGTGGCCATGGCCGGCCTGCCGCTGTCCGGCTGCGCCAGTTTCTTCGGCATCGGCTCCTACTCGTCGAAGGTGAGCTACAACGACACCAAATGGTGCGTGCCGCGCAAGCTCAAGCGCGTGCTCGGACGCGTCTCGCGCAAATACGGCACCGTCACCGTCCACTCGACCAAGCGCTGGTGGTTCGAGAACTGGCGCAAGGGCGGCGCCCGCAACTCGTACCACCTGAACTGCCAGGCGGTTGACTTTACCGTGCGCGGCGATCCGGCTTCCGTCCTTGCCTATCTGCGCTCCCAGCGCGAGGTCGGCGGCTACAGCTACTACGCCCGCACCGGCCACTATCACATCGACACCGGCCCGCGGCGGACCTGGTAGGTCTGGTTTTGCCCGGCGGTTGACGCAAAACGCCTTTTACGCATTTAATAGCCTCCATGTGACGAACGGCCGCACCGGGCGGAGATGCGGCGTGCCGGCAATGACCGGCGCAGGGAGGATCAAATGGAAAGGCGCAGCCTTTTAAAAGGCGCCCTGGCGGCAGCAGCCGGCTTGAGCGTACCCTTTGTCTGGACCAGCAGTGTCCAGGCCCAGTCGTCGAAATACTTCAAGGGCGCGACGAAGGACGGCGAGTACACCTACCCGAACACCAATTTCAAGTCGATCGACCCGCGCTGGCACCGCCAGATGGTCAAGTACTTCTCCGACGAGCCGGAAGGCACGGTCGTTGTCGATACGCGCAACCACTATCTCTACTGGATCTGGGAAAACAACACCGCGATGCGCTACGGCGTCGGCGTCGGGCGCGAGGGCTTCCAGTGGTTCGGGCGCGCCAACATTGCGCGCAAGGCCCGCTGGCCGCGCTGGGTTCCGCCGGAGGCAATGAAGCAGCGCCAGCCCGACCTGCCCGACTCCATGGATGGCGGCCCGAGGAACCCGCTGGGCGCGCGGGCGCTTTATCTGCACGGCAAGGGCGGCGACACAGGCTATCGCCTGCACGGCACGGCCGAGCCCTGGTCCATCGGATCCGATGTCTCGTCCGGCTGCATTCGCATGTTCAACGAGGACATCATCGACCTTTACCGGCGCGCGCCGATCGGCACCGCCGTTCTCGTTCTGGAGCACATCTCCGACAGGGCATGATTTGAAAAATGCGCGCGACGGGGAGCGCGCAACACGGGGGAAATGAGTATGAAGAGTATTCTCCATCTGGTGGCGGTCATCGCGCTGCTTTTATCCGGCGTGGCGCTGTCCGGCTGCAATGCGACGCGCGCGGCGCTGGGCGATCCCAATTCCGGGCAGACGGACGACGCCGCCGTCGGCTTTGCCGACATCAGCACCGGCAGCGAGGAAAACTTCATCATGACCGCCGGACGGCGGGTCTATTTCACCTCCGGTTCGGCCGAGCTTGACGATGTGGCGCGCGAGACGCTCGACCTTCAGGCGGCCTGGCTGACGCAGCACCGAAGGTGGCTCGTCAAGCTGCAGGGCTTCGCCGACGATCCGGGTTCCGGCGCGGCAAATGTCAAACTGTCGGACCGGCGGGCCAAGGCCGTGATGGACTACCTTGCATCCAAGGGCGTCAGCCCGCAGCGCATGTGGGCCAAGGGCTACGGCAAGGAACGCCTGGTCCGCAACTGCCCGGACATTTCCTGCAAGGCACAGAACCGGCGTGTCGTCGTCAATCTGCGCGAGGAATTCGACGCCGCGGCGCCGCAATACAGGGGCAACCAGAGCTAAACGCGATCGGTCCGGGGCGTCAGGCGTTTTTCGTAACGTAACCGATGATCAGATTGATCGTGCCGAAATTCTCGATGGTCAAATCATCGTCGGGAATCGAAATCCGGTAGGTCTGTTCCAGCCACATGATCAGTTCCATCGTGGCGGCGGAATCAAGGATATCCAGCTGCGGGATGAAGGCGTCGTCGCCGAGACCGTCCGCCTCGTTGCCGATTGCCTCCGCAAGCGCGACTATTTTGTCGCGGATTTGCTGTCGTGCCGTATCCGGGTCCATGGATTCCCCTAAAGCTATTCTTTAGCAATTGCGTTTTCGTTAGGCGACGTCAGGTGATTGAGCGCCTGGAACGCGGCGGCGCCGTCAAGCACCCGGTGATCGTAGGTCGCGCCGAGGATCGACCGGCCGTCCCGGGCCGCGCTGTGGGCGACCATCAGCGAAACAAAGGGCGGCAGGATCGGCATGTGCCGGAGCACCGGCCAGCGCGCCATGCTCGAAATGGCGACCGTGGCGCCGCTCATTTCGGCGGGCTGCAGTTTGCCGCGCATGGCCGAGCGGTGCAGCCGGGCAAACGCATCAACGAATTCCCTGCCATCCATGCCGTCGGCCTCGTGGACTACGGGCAGGAAGAGCTTGCCGCCGATATGGACGGTGAAACCGAGATTGACGCAGTCATAGACGTATTTCCGGCCGTTATGGACCGTGGTGTTGAGGTCCGGGTTGTCCGCTGCATGACGGACGAGCTGGTAGGCCATGAGCGGCACCAGCGGACTGCTCAGAAGGCCGTGCGTGTCGCGGAAATTCTGGGCGAATGCCTGCCAGTCCGCCTCGTCATAGTCCGCCTCAAGATAGGTGGCGGCTGCGTCATTTGCGTGCCACGAAACCGAATTGAGCATCGCCGCCTCATAGGCACTGAATTCGACGCTCTTTCCGTCGGCATCCGGCGCGCCGGTCTGCGCGACCGCAGCCTTTGCCGGTTCGGCGTTTGGCGCGTTTGCGGCGATGAAGGCCTCGACATCCGAGACCTTCATGCGCGCGCCCGAGACGGGAATGTCCCCGGCGGACATACCGTGCTCTTTCATCAATGCCAGGGCACCCGCCGTCGGCCGGTCGCTCGCGGACAGGGCCGCCGCGTCCTGCTTCGCCGGTTGCTCCTCCGGCACCGCCTCGTCGGGCGTCGCGCCGATCCACATCAGCACCGCGCCGACATCGAGCATCTCGCCCTCGGCGCCCGACGCCTCGAGAACAAAGCCGTCCGCCTCGGCCTCGACGACCACGGTCGCCTTCTCGGACTCGATCTCCGCCACCGCCTGTCCGGATGTCACCGCCTCTCCCGGCGAAACCAGGACGGCGATAAGCCTGACCTCATCGTCATTGTTGTTGATGCGCGGCACGAAAACGGGTTGGGGCATGTCTGGCTCAGAACAACTCGAGGATTTCGGCGATCAGCCGGTCGCGGCCCGGCAGAACCTGCTCTTCCAGCGAACGGGCCGACGGGATCGGTACGGAAGGTGCGCCGACCCGCCGCAATAGCCCGACATAGCCGCTTTCGGCAAGGGTCGCGGCGATCTCGGCGCCGACCCCGAACTCGGTCGGCGATTCCTCGGCGATGATGATGCGTGATCGGCCGGCCAGCGCATCCGATAGTGTTTGGCGCGGCAACGGCGCGATCAGCGACGGAAGCACGATCTCGACCGCGATCTCCTCCTCACGCTCCAGTTCCTCGGCCACCTCTTCGACGAGCGGCGCCATGCCGCCATAGGCGACGATCGTGACGTCCGGCTCGGCCCTGTCGTTGTGCAACGTCGGAAAGAGCTGCGCCGCTGGGTCGGCCGCGTTGGCTGGCAGGACCGTGTATCCGCCCGGCTCGTTCGGCCGGCTGTAGAGCAGCTTGTGTTCGAAAAAGACCGTCGGGTGCCTCCAGTCGTGCACCGCATTTTCCAGAAGGCGACCCATATCGTGGCGGTGGCTGCCATAGACCACGGTCAGGCCGGGGACCGATGCGCAAAGGCTCTCCGGCGTCTGGCTGTGCGTGGCGCCGTATCCGCGCCCGCCGCCGCAGGCGGCGCGGATCACCAGCGGTATCGCGACCTCCTCGAAGAGCGGCGGGAACTTGACCGCGTGGTTGTAGATCTGGTCCATGCCGAGGCTGAGGAAATCGGCGAACATGATCTCCACGACCGGCAGCCGGCCCGCCATGGCAAGGCCGATCCCGGATCCGACGACGCCGGCCTCGCTGATCGGCGTCGACAGGACACGGTCCGGATATTCGCTTGTCATGCGTTCCGTGACCTTGAACGCTCCGCCATAGGGATCGTGCAGGTCCTCCCCGAGAACGATTGCTTCGGGACACGCCTCGAGGATCGCGTGAAGCGCGGCATTGAGCGCCTGGCGCACCTTGCCGCCATAGCGTTCGTCTCCGGCGGGCACCGGCGCATTGTGTCCGAACGGATGGCGCGGCACGCTGTCGAAACGTGCCGGCGGCGACTGCATCGCACGCTCGGTCGCCGCCTTCAGGAACGCGGCATTGCGTTCCTCGATCGCCCGGCGGTCGGATGCCGGCAAACACTCGCCGAGCCGCATCAGTGGATCGCGGGCACGGATCGCATCCATCTCGTCGTCGGCGCGCAGATCGTCTCCCTTGCTGTGCGGGCCGAGCCGCATGGTGTCGATGACCAGGAAACCCGGCGAGCCGCTTTTCCGGACAGCGCCCACCACCTCTTCGGCCCGTTCGAAAAAGTCCGGCGCATCGTCGCTGAGCCGCCATGTCGGCATGCCGAAAGCCTCGCCCCGGGCGGTCAGCGATCCGGCCGTGGTGCCGGCCGTCGGTGTGGTCTGGGCGATACCGTTGTTTTCAACCACAAACAGGATCGGAACGTCCCACACGGCCGCGAGGTTGAGCGATTCGTAGACAAGCCCCTGCCCCAGGGTTCCGTCGCCGATGATCGCCACGACGATGCCGCCCTTGCCATCCAGCTTGCGGGCCAGCGCATGGCCGACTGCAATCGCCGTCATGCCGCCCTGGACGCCACTGCTGTGGAACCCCCGGTACGCAAGATGCTGGCTGCCGCCCCGGCCGCCGCATACGCCTGCCTCGCGTCCCATGACTTCCGCAAGGAGCCCCTCGAAATCGCCGCTATAGGTCAGGAAATGACCGTGGTTGCGATGGTTGGAGAACACCGCGTCATTGTCGTGGTCCAGCGCCCTAACGATGCCCATCTGGCAAAGTTCCTGCCCGAGGCAGGTGTGGGTGGTGCCGGAAAGCTGGCCCTTGCTGAAGAGATCGAGCAGTGTTTCCTCGGCCCCGCGGATCAGGTGGCCGAACCCGTAGAGAATCGCGGGATCGAGCGGAAGCGCCGGTTTCGTCCCCCCGTCAAGGGCGAGCCCGGCGACGGGCTTCGGTTCAGACGCCATGTCCGACCACCATGGCGGTGACTTCGGGCGGGTTTTCGTCGTCGGCCCTGCTCGGATGCCGGACCGTCAGGTGCGCATGCACGTCTAGCCCGCCCTCTTCGACCAGCCGGAGCAGTTCGTCCTCGCTTCGGAACAGGAAGATATGGTCCGGCTGTGGCGCGTTGATCGCGCCGGTGAGGAACGCCAGCCCGCCCGGCTGCAGGCTCTCCTTGATGCGCCCAACCAGCGCCTTCGGATCCGGCACGTGTTCAAGCAGTTCCCCGCACACGATGCGGCTTGCCTGCGGCAGCGACGGCACGGCAAGCACGTCCTCCAGCCGCGTTTCCACCCGCTCGCCCGCGCCGCTGGCGCCGAGCACGGCCTCGCTGAACTGCAGGCTCTGCGGGCTGAGATCGATCAGCAGCGATGGGCTGTCCGCCCACCTGCCGAGCGCCTCGACGCTGAGCAGGCCGTGGCCCGGCCCCCATTCCATGACGAGCCCCTGCGGATCGTGCGGCGGCGACAAAAACGCTTCCCGGTAGAATTTCAGCAGCCGGTAGTGATGCGGCCACAGGAAATAGGTGCAGTAGAGCCCGACGAGGTAATAACCCTCCATGACCTCGGGATTGCTGTAGAAATCGTCTTTAAGTGCCTGAAGTTCCTCAACACTTGCGGAGTACTGACCCGTCTGCTTGAAGGCCACCTCCTCGCGCAGGATGGTGCTTCCCAGGCGCTGGAAGCCGCGCACCGCCCAGGTCGGAAAGTCCTTGTCCGGGAACGCCCTTTGCAAGAGGCCAAGGCTGTTTTCGAAGTCCGCCAGATAGGCATCGCCGTAGTCGGTGTGGAGGCCCTCCACAGCCGAGGCGGAGGAGCCGAAGAGCGTCTTGTTCAGGCCATCCTGGAGGGCGGACACCAGGGGAAACGAACCGGTCGTCAGGTCATGCTTCATATTGCGCGCAATCGATCCGTTCGCTGACTGGGATTGGTTGGACGGGATATCATTCCCCTTGTAAAACGCAAAATAGGCGAATTGGATTGAAATCGAAAGGCATAATCGGATGGTCGAAATTCGAACCTATGACGGCGACGGAAGCGACTTTGCCGAATTGTGTCTGCGCATCCGCGGGCAGGAGGGCGAAGCGGAAAAATGGTCGCCGCTGTGGGACGCCGACTATCTGCGCGGCCAGATCGAGGCCCCTGCCGCCGATCGCGAGTTGATGGTCGCCGCCTATGACGGAGGGCGCCTGATCGGATCGTTCTTCGCGGTACCCTATAGGTTCAATCTGCGCGGTGAATCCCTTCGGGGAACCTATTCGACCTGCCTGATGATCGACCCCGCCTTTCGCGGCCTGACACCCTACGTGATCGAGAAACTCCGACGCCGTCACCGAGACAACGGCTACGCCCTTTCGCTCGGCTTCGTCATGGGCGGGCCGGGTTCCGGCCCCCATCAGTGCTGGACCAGCTACGCCAGGGCCTATCCGAAGAACTGCCGCTTCGTTGCCGACGCCGGATACTGGATCAGGGCCTTCGATCCTTCCGTGCTCGACGCGGAAAGCCGCGCCGGGCAGGCCCGCGCCGACGAACAACTCGCCGGCCGGCTGTCAGGGGGCGAAGTTGACCCGCCGCCGGACACCGAACTCAGGGCCTGCCGTGAAGACGATATCGATGCGTGCCTGGAACTGCTCAGGGCTCAGGCCGCCAGGGCGGACTGCTCGATGGACTGGGACCGCCAAAGCCTCGGCAGGCATCTGATCGGTTCCGCCAACACGGATGCGCTGGTCGCCGATCGCGACGGGTCGGCCATCGGCCTTGTCGCCATGCACCGGCTGCCCGTCTGGAACGAAAGGCCCGTCCACGGCGTTGTCATCGACATGCTTGCCGCCGATGCCCGCGACGATCAGACCAGGCGGCTCCTCCTGAACGGCGCCTGCGCGAAAGCACGCGAGGCGGGTGCGCAGATCGCAACCGCCCTTCGCTCATCCATGTTCCGCGCACGCGTCATGATCCCGGCAGGTTTCCTGCCGGCCCCCGATCCGGGCCGGCTTGTGGTGCTGTTCGCGGACGAGACAATCGAGGCCTCGGCCGCCGACGATTTCGAGCTGATGTTGCGCTGAGCGGCGTCAAATCCAGTTTGGAACTCTTGAGAGGATGCGCTTGAGGCCCGCGAACGCCTCGTCGAAATGCGCGTCCTCGAGGATGAACGGCGGCAGCAGCAGGATCCGGCTGCCGGCGATATGCACCCATAGTCCGCGCGCGAAACAGGCCTTCGCCACCATGTCCATGGCCTCGGCGTCAAGCGGCTCGCGCCCGGTGCCGTCGCGCACCAGGTCGATGGCAAAAAGCATCCCGATGCCGCGGGCATTGTCGACGACCTGCAGTTCCTTCAGTTCCTGGAGCCGTTCGAGGAACGCCGCGCCCCGCGCCGCCGCATCCGCGATCAGGTTGTCCCGCGTTAATATATCGATGGCCGCAAGGCCCGCCGCACAGGCCCCCGGGTGACCCGCATTGGTCGAGCCGTGGTTGAAGCGCATGTCATCCGTTTCGGCGAGGAAAGTATCCCAGATCTCGTCGGTCGCGACCGCCGCCCCGAGCGGGAAATAGCCGCCGCTGATCGCCTTGCCGAGGCACATGACATCCGGATCGAGATTGAACCGCTCGGAGGCGAACAGTGTCCCGGTGCGGCCGAAACCGGTCGTCACCTCGTCGACCACCAGCTTGATGTCGTGGCGCTTGCAGGTCTCGCTGATGATGTCGAAATAGGCTTGTCCGGGCACGATGGCACCGCCCATGCCCTGCACCGGCTCCATGATGAACATGGCGACCGTCTCGGGGCCTTCGGCGAGAATGGCCTTTTCAAGCTGCTCGGCGCAGGCGACCTCGAAGGCCTCCCGTTCGGCCTCGGTCTGGCTGTCACGGTTGAAGGGCTGCGCGATCTTGATGAATCCCTCCGGCATCGGGCCGAAGCCCTGCTGGTCGTCAGCGAACCCGGATGCCGCCAGCGCCCCGTAGGAAACGCCGTGATAGGCGTTTTCAAGCGAGATGACCTTGTATTTGCCCGATCCCTTGCGATGAAAATACTGCCGTACCATCTTGATGGCCGTTTCCACCGATTCCGAGCCGTTGGATGTCAGGAATACGCGATTGAGGCGGCCCGGCGCGATCTCGGCAACCTTGCGCGCAAGGTCGATGGCCGGCCGGTGCGCCGTCCGGAACAGCGCCGCGAAACTCAGCTCGTTGAGCTGCGTGTTGATGGCCTCGATAATGTCCTTCCGCCCGAGGCCCAGCGGCGCGTTCCAAAGGCACGAGGTCAGGTTGAGGTAGCGCTTGCCGTTCTGGTCGAAGAGATACGGTCCCTCGCCGCTTTCGACGACGATGTTCTGCGCACCGAGGATCTTCTGCATCTGGCTGAACGGATGCCACAGGTGGTAGTCCGCTCCGGCGTCAGGTTCCTGCCCGGCGATCTGCTGTTCGGATTGGCTCATGACTGCTGTTTCTCCGATGAAACCATGGGAAGCGGAATGGTCTGGGTCCAGCCCAGCGGCAATGTGCTGCCGGTGATCCAACCGGCATCGCTGGATGCCAGAAACGCAACGGCATTGGCGATATCGTGACGCGACCCGGTGCCGAGCGGATGGCAGGCATTGACCTGCTCCCAGGCCTCCGGCGTGAAGTCTTTCGCGAAATCGTGCAGCATGGGCGTGTGAGCCAGCGCCGGCGCAATGCACACGGCGCGGATTTTCTTCGGCGCCACTTCCAGCGCCAGCGAGTTCGTCAGCGCAATCACCGCGGCCTTGCTGGCACCGTACGCCGCGTTGCCGGCACAGGCATTCTCGGCCAGCACCGATGCGACGTTGATGATCACGCCGCCCGGCGACGTCATATGCGGCAACGCTTCGCGGGTGACCCGAACCGTACCCTTGACGTTGACGTCGAACGTGAACTCCCACTGCTCGTCGGTCAGGTCCTCGAACAGGCCGAAACAGCTGACCCCGGCACAGTTGACGACCGCGTCGATGCGGCCGAATTCGGAGGCGGTCTCGGCGACCATCTGTCTGACGAAACCCAGGTCCGTTATGTCGCCCTCGTACCAGCGCACCGGCGCGCCGCGCCGCTCGAGCCGTCCCAGCAGACGCTTTGGCGCAACCCGGTCGGTAAGCACCAGCGTTGCGCCTTCCTCGGCGAACTTCTCGGCAATGGCGCCGCCGAATCCGCGGTCGTTGGCACCGGTCACAAGGACAATGGAATTCTCGAAACGTTGCGACATGTTAGAACCGGCACCTCCACCACTTCATCGCTGCTGGGATCGCTCGACAAGGCGGCATAGTAGCGACGCGCAGGCCCGGCGGAAACGCTTTTTTTAAAGAGACGACGAATTGCCTATTCCTGATGTGAAAGGCCTGTTTTCGAAGCGGTAATCAGGTCGACAGACGGGTCCGAGACCGTATCTTCACGACTCCCGGAAAGCGCGCCTGATCTGGTCGGACAGGGGTTTCAAGGCGTAATTCAGCACCGAACGCCGGCGCGTCTGAATGAACACCTCGACGGGCATTCCGGCAATGAGATCCAGCCCCTCCAGGGTCGCGAGTTCTTCCTCAGCCACGTCAACATACACGGTGTAGTAAGGCGCGCCGCCGCCTGGTTCGTGAAGAACGTCCGCGGACACCCGGGTCACCGTGCCGACAAGCTCCGGTGTCGTGCGCAGGTTGAAGGCCGAAAACCGGACCTGCGCCGATTGCCCCGCGAATACCTCGTCGATGGAGCCGGGTTCTATGCGGGTCTCGATCTCGAACCGTTTGTCCTGCGGAACGATCTTCATCAACGTTTCGGCGGCGCCGACGACGCCGCCTATGGTGAAGACATTCAGATCATGGACGATGCCCGACGCCGGCGCCGTGATCTCGACGCGCCGCATCCTTTCCTGCGTGGATTTCAGAAGCTGGGACACCTCGTCATATTCGCCCGCGGCCTGCCGCAGCGTGGCGAGCACCTCTTCCCGGAAGTCGTGGTCGATCTGCAGGATCTGCAGTTCCGTCTCGCTGATTGCGTTCTCCGTACGCGCGATGGCCGCTTCAAGCTCTCCGATCCGGCCGGTCAGCGTTTCGCGTTGCCGCTCCAGGTTCAGGACCCGCGATGCGGTCGCCAGTCCCTTTTCCCGCAACTGGCGGACCCCGGTCAGTTCCTGGTCGAGCGAGGCGATCTGCCTTCCGTTCGACCGGATGACAGTCAACGTTCCCTTCACCTGGTTCTCGAACTGCGCGATTTTCTCGCGAAGGCGCGACACCTGGCCATTGCGGGACTGGCGCCGCGCCTCGAACAACCGCTCTTGGCCGTGTCGCACGGCAGGATCGGATATGATCCGGTTGATATCCAGCAGGTCATCCCGCCACCGGATGGCGTCAAGGCCGTCACGCTCCGCCTCCAGCCGCGCCAGCCGGGCGACCGCTTCTCGCAGCCGCGCCGCGTGGACCTTGAATTCCGCCCGCAACAGCGTGTCGTCGAGCCTGATCAGGGGTTCGCCCTGCTCAACCCGCTCCCCATCGGCAACACGGATCTCGGCGATCAACCCGCCATCGGCATGCTGGACATCCTTCGGCCGGCCGGCCACCGAGACCTTGCCCTGCGACACCACCGCGCCGGACAAGCGGGCAAAACTTGCCCAGCCGCCGCCGACGACGAACAGAAGGACCATCAAGGCGAGCCCGAGACGGATTGTCCTGCGCGCCGATGTCCGCACGCTTGGTCCATCGGGCGGAGCGGCCGGTTGTGGCTGTCGATCGATTGATAGCCTCATCTGGAAGTCCTGTGCGATGCCAGCGCGATATTGCGGCCCGGAACGGCGCGGGTCAGCTTGCGCAGTACCTCGACCTTTTCGCCGAACTGGACCTGCTGACCGTTTTTCAGGAACAGGATCCTGTTGACCGCCGCGATGGCGCTTGGCCGGTGCGCCATGACGACGACGCAGGACCCGCGTTGCCTGAGCACCTTTATCGCGTTGATCAACGCCGCCTCCCCGTCGGCGTCGAGGCTCGCATTCGGCTCGTCGAGCACCACCAGCCTGGGACAGCGCAATACGGCACGCGCCAGGGCGACGCGCTGGGCCTGCCCACCCGACAGGATCGATTTGCCCCTGGCTAGATCGGTGCTGTAGCCGTCGGGAAGCGTCAGGATCAGTTCGTGAACGCCTGCAAGCGTTGCAGCCTCGACAATCTGCGCATCCGTCACGGTCGGGTCGAAACGGGCAATGTTCTGCCGGATCGTAGCGGCCATAAGATCGACGGACTGGGGCAGGTAACCGACATGGCGTCCAAGGGCATCCCTGTCCCACTGCTCGAAGGTGCCGCCGTCCAGCCGGACTGTGCCGCGATCCGGCGCCCACAGGCCGATCAGCAGTCTGGCGAGGCTCGACTTGCCGGAACCGCTCGCGCCGATGACGCCGAGACCGTCGCCCGGTTGCAGCTCGAACTGAATGCCGTTGAGAATCGGCCGGCGGCGCCCCTGCCGGTCGGCCTCGGCAACTTTGACAACACCGTTCACCGTCAAACAGCCCTTGGGCGCCGGCAGGGCAAACGGAGTGAAGCCGGACGGCTGGCCCTCGAGCACCTGCAGAAGGCGCTTGTACGCCTGGCGCGACACGATCAGGTTTTTCCAGTTGGCGACCGCCGCGTCGATCGGCGCAAGTGCCCGGCCGGCGAGGATCGAGGCAGCGATCATCGATCCGGCGGAAATTTCCTGGAAGATTGCGAGGCAGGCACCGAGCGCCAGGATGCCGGACTGGATGAACAACCGCATCGCCTTGGTGAACGACTGAGCAACTTCCGAGCGGCCGCCCGCTGTTTGGGCTTCAGCCAGTCCATCATGGCGTATCAACTGCCAGTGCCTGCACACATCGGCAACCATGCCCATAGCCACGATCGCTTCGGCATCCCGCTTCGCCGCCTCGGAGAAGTTCGTGTCGCGAATATCCTCAGCCGCCGAGCGCGCAATGGGACCGCGTGTCATCCACTCATTGACCAGGGTCGCGGCAACGACGGCCAATGCCCCGACGGTGGCCAGGAGACCCAGCCAGACATGCAGGAGATAGACGATGCCGAGATAGATCGGCACCCAGGGCAGGTCGAACAGGGCCGGCAGGCCGTTCGAGCACAGGAACCGCCTGATCGCCGAGAGATCGCCGACCGGGCGCACCGGTTCCGCGCCTGTTCGGGTTCCGGACCCGATGAACGCCGCCTGTGCCGGTGTCATCAACTCTATGTCGAGGCGATATCCGGCGCGCGAAAGCACGCGGGCGCGGACGAAATCGAACATGCCCAGAAACGCATAGAGGACCGCGACCATCGCAAACAGGGCGACCAGTGTGGGAATGGAGCGGCTCACCAGGACACGATCGTAGACCTGCAGCATGAAGAGCGGTCCGGTGAGCATCAATACGTTAATGGCGAAGGAGAAGGCGCCGACATACAGGAACGAGTCCCGCAGCGATCCGATCGCGCGGGACAGTGGATTCGTTGTAGTCGCCGGATTTTGAAGAACTGCCAATGCTCACCCGTGATTGTCAAATTTGCGGAATTCTATGATCGGGCCCGCACGTTGTTCCTGCGCGGACCCGATGGATGCCCTGATCAATCAGCCGATCAGCACATCGTCCTGTCGCAGGTTTGCAAGGTCGACATCCTCGAGCACAAGGGAGCCCTGATCGCCCGCGTCGATAACCACGTTTCGGCCGTCCTGGATGGCGGCATCGAACAGGGCCTCCGTCGTCTCGAACAGGTCGCTGTCGAAAACCAGCGTGTCAGATTTCCTGCCCGTATTGAAATCGGTGATCGTATCGTCGCCGAAAATGCCTTCGAAGATGAAGGTGTCGTAGCCGGCGCCGCCGGACATGAGGTCATTGCCCTCGCCGCCATTGAGTGTGTCGTCGCCCCTTCCCCCCTGCAGGTTGTCGTCTCCGGAACCGCCGGCCAGATTGTCGGCACCTTCGCCGCCCTCCAACTGGTCCTTGCCCTCGAGACCCTCGAGGACGTCATCGCCGGCCATGCCGAGCAGCAAGTCGCTGGCATCCGATCCGCTCATCTGCTCGTCATCGTCGGTACCGCCGGTCCGGTCGTAGGAAATCAGGGCATTGTCCTGGATGAATTCGATGTCTGTATTCGCCTCGATCACGTCGGCCAGCGTCGTGTCCCACAATGCATCGAGTTCCCTTTGCGGCAGTTCCGAGCCTTCGCTCCAGAACGGATCACCGTCGCGCAGCCTGAGGAACTGATCCGTGATCACCGTTGCGAACAACTCACCGACCATCCCGCTGCCATGCGGATCCTCCGCAAGGCCGCCGATCCAGGCATCGACGGCATCCACGTCTCCGTAGAGCTCCTCGAGCCGGGCGGCGAGATCGGCGTCCGACGTGATGTCGCTGAAGTCCTGCGCCCGCTCGAGACCGAGCGCTTCGCGCAGATCGTTATAGGCGGCGACACCCAGGTCGCGTCCGCGCTGGATGTTGAGGGAAGCAAGGTCGAGACCGCCGGAGCCCGGCGCGCCGAACAGGAAGGAACGGACATCCTCGATCACCTGTACGTCGAGTTCCTGGGCAGTGCTGTCGGCAAGACCGCGAAGAATGGGATCGATGCCGCCGAATTCGGCGATCAGGTACGGTGAGAAATACGCGTCGCGCAGTTCGAGATTGCCCGCCTCAATGACCGAACCGTCTTCATTCAGCCGCTGTATCTGGGATGACAGCAGGCTATGGCCGAACCGGTATGCCGCGGTCGAGAACTCGACGGTGATGCCGGGATTGACGTTCGGGTCATAGCCCTCATATTCGGTGATCGCGTCCTCGCCGAGCAGCACGGGAAGGAACTCGTTGAAGGTGATCGCCTGGATTTCCGCCTCGACGCGCTGGCGCGCCGCGTTAAAGAGGTCGTCGTCGCTGAGACCGGGATCCGCCGCCGCGAGTTCGTCGACAATGCGGTTGTGCTCGCGGGCAAACAGCGTGTGAAGCGAAGTCAGGGCAACATTTTCAGCAGCCCTTATGTCGCCCGCCAGGACCGAATTCTCACTCGGCTGGACAAGCAGGTCCTGTGCGTCGAGGAGCAGTGTGCCGCCTTCGCCCCTGAGCGAGGCCGCAGTTTCCGCGTCGGAACCGTAGACCATCGAGGCATCCAGAAAGGCCGTGATCGCGTTTTCGTACTGGCGCGGCGTCGTCTCGCCCGTGCCTTCGACCGGATCGGCCCGGAAGAAATCAATCGTCGCCTCACCCGTGCCGTCGGGGTCGAACAGGGGATCGCCGGTCGGAACGGAGATGGGAAAGGCCTCCGAGTCGCCGGCCTCGGTCAGGTCCAGATCATGGTCGATGAACTGGCCCCACGCCCAGAACAGATCGCTGACGCCGAAGCTGTTTGGTTCATCGCCGGTCTGCTGGGCCACCGCATTGCTGATCTCGCGCGCGCTCGGCAACCCCTCCACCGGCGTGCCGATGCCGTCCTCGAAACGCACATCGGCGAGGCGCAGCAGGGTCTGCCCGGCCGCTCCCCAGTCTGTGTTTTCCTCGACAGTGCCGGTGCCGTCGATGGGACGAACGGCCGTGACCAGGATGTCGGGTTCGTTCGGATCATCGTCTCTTCGTCTCCGGTTCTGGGAATCCCGTTCGCCTTGACCCCTGTGTCGCATCTTTTTTCTCCTCGAATTTGCTTTCGAATGGATTGGTTTGCGGGGTTCAGATGCGGATGGCCGGCTGAAACAAAGCTGAAGCCGATCTTAAGGTTTCCTTAAGGTTCAATCAGAGGAGGAAGCACCTTCCCCGCATTGATCGGAAAGCGCGAAAAATTACGCATAATCAATAGGTTAAATGATCGCACGGCAAAAGCAGCGCGCCGGGGTGGCGCACCATGCAGGTGTCTCAAACCGATGCCCGCCCTTGGGCGTCATCCGTCAATCGCGCATCACGGTTCCGGGCTTTCACCGCTTCCGATCGTATATCCGCGCCCGCGTATCGTGCGGATGAACCGGTGATCGATCTTGTTGCGCAGGTGGGCAACATATACTTCGACTGTGTTGGAATCGCGTTCTTCGAAATAGCCGTAGATTTGCTCGGCCAGTTCCGACTTGCTGTGCACCTTGTCCGGCCGCAGCATCATCGCCCTCAGCAGCTTCAGTTCATTGCCGGTCAGATCGACCGGCTCGCTTCCGCGATAAACCCGCCCTGTCAATACGTTAAGCGAAACATTGCCGTACCGTATATCGGCCTGCGCCAGGCCGGCGGAGCGCCGGATCAGGGCATGCAGCCGGGCGACCAGCTCTTCCATCTGAAACGGCTTTGCGAGGAAATCGTCGCCGCCCGCATTCAGGGCGCCGACGCTGTCCTGCCAGCCTGTACGTTCCGTCACGGTGAGAACCGGTGTTCGAACGTCTTTCGACCGCCAGTGGCGCAGCACGGAGATTCCGTCCTTCGCCGGCAGTTCCAGATCGAGAATGATGGCGTCGTATCGCTCCGTTTCTCCCAGAAACTGACCGTCCACGCCATTGGCCGCAAAATCGACCGTAAACCCCTCACGCACCAATTCAAACTGTATTTGTTTTTGTAGTGCGATAGCGTCTTCCACTACGAGAATTTTCATGTCCAGGACCCGATTTTTCCCACCCGGCCGCAACGGATGCGCCTGTGTGCTCGCCCATCCGCTTGCCGGAACATGTAATCGGCTGTCGTATCCGCGGTCACAATCGCCCATCAAACCGCACTTTTTACTGCCTATACGTCGCCCACTTTTATTCGCCGACCCGATTTTCCCTGCGACATGCGCCGCAAAGGCGATCCCAATTGATCACCAGGTCGGACAGCGGGATTTTGAGCGAGCAATGGGGCGTCAATTAGTCGGCACATTCTCCTCCCCACCGCAGCGGACCGTGATCGGCCCGGCGGCGGTTCAGGCCGCAGCAGCGCCGGTTGCGGCCGTCCTTTCCATTTTTTCTCGACGCGGCGAGGGCTGATGTGCAATCTAACGGAAAACCGCCGGTTCTGCGGATCGGTCGCGGGTGGCGCCGCGGCATTTGTTCCCTGGAACCGGGCAAAAACTGGTAGCAGGCCTACAGCAGGGAACCACGATGGAACTGAAAACAATCGCCGTCGCACTGACATTGTCTCTCGGCGCCAGTGCGGTACTGGCCGAGGAAGTGCGCGTCTACAACTGGTCCGACTATATCGACGAAGAGCTTTTGAAGAAATTCGAGGACGAGACCGGCGTCAAGCTGATCTATGACGTCTTTGATTCAAACGACGTATTGGAAACCAAGCTGCTGGCGGGCAGTTCCGGCTATGACGTCGTCGTGCCTTCTGCCAGTTTCCTGCAGCGGCAGATCCAGGCCGGCGTGTTCCAGCCGCTCGACCAGGACAAGCTGCCGAACAGCAAGCATTTGTGGGATCTGATCAAGCAGCGCACGGCACCCTACGACCCGGACAATGCCTATTCGGTGAATTACATGTGGGGCACCACCGGCATCGGCATCAATGTCGACAAGGTCAAGGAAGTGCTCGGCGGTGATGCGCCCGTCGATTCACTGGAACTCGTTTTCAATCCACAGTACATGGAAAAGCTCGCCGCTTGCGGCGTCCATTTCCTCGATGCGTCGGCCGAGATGATCCCCGCGGCCCTGACCTATATCGGTGAGGATCCCAACACCCAGGACACCGATATCATCGCCAGGACCGAGCCTGTGCTGATGGCCATCAGGCCCTATGTCACGAAGTTCCACAGTTCCGAGTACATAAACGCGCTCGCCAACGGCGATATCTGCGTCGCCTTCGGCTATTCGGGCGACATCCTGCAGGCACGCGACCGCGCCGACGAGGCCGACAACGGCGTGACCATCGCCTACAATGCGCCCAAGGAGGGCGCCGTCATGTGGTTCGATCAGATGGCGGTTCCGGCCGACGCGCCCAACCCGGACGCGGCGCATAAATTCCTCAATTTCATGATGGACCCGAACAACATGGCGGCGGCGTCCAACTATGTCTACTACGCCAACGGCAATCTCGCCTCGCAGGAATTCCTGGAGGAGGATGTGATCAACGACACGGCGATCTATCCCAACGATGAAACGCTGAAATCGCTTTATACGACGATCGCCTGGGTACCGCGCACGCAACGCTACGTGACGCGCCTGTGGACCAAGATCAAGTCCGGAACCTGACCAGAGCCTGCCGCCGCGGGGGCGGCAGGTGCTCATGCGGGGGACATGATGCAACAGACGGCAACCGGCGGCAGCTTCTCGCCCTGGGACGACCCGAACGAGGAACCGCTCATCCGTTTCGAGCAGGTCACCAAGCGGTTCGGCGCCTTCACCGCGGTTGACCGGCTGGATGTCGAAATCTTCAAGGGCGAGTTCTTTGCCCTGCTTGGCCCGTCGGGCTGCGGCAAGACAACACTCATGCGCATGCTCGCCGGTTTCGAAAAGCCGACCGAAGGCCGCATCCTGCTGGACGGGCGCGATATCGGCCCCGTGCCGCCGAACCGGCGCGCCGTCAACATGATGTTCCAGTCCTATGCGCTGTTCCCGCATCTGACCGTCGCCGAGAACATTGCCTTCGGGCTCAAGCGCTCCGATATGCCGAAGGCCGACATTCCGGCCCGCGTCAACGAGATGCTGAACCTCGTTCAGCTGAGGGATTTCGCCGGCCGCAAACCGCACCAGATTTCCGGCGGACAGCGCCAGCGCGTTGCCCTCGCCCGCTCGCTCGCCAAGGCGCCGAAGCTGCTGCTGCTCGATGAGCCGCTCGGCGCGCTCGATAAGAAACTGCGTCAGCAGACCCAGTTCGAGTTGGTCGACATCCAGGAAAAGACGGGCACAACCTTCGTCATCGTCACCCACGACCAGGAAGAGGCGATGACCGTGGCGAGCCGTGTCGCGGTCATGGATCACGGGCGACTGGTCCAGGTGGATACGCCCGACCGCATTTACGAGACGCCGAACTCGGTCTACGTCGCCGACTTCATCGGCGACGTCAACCTGATCGAGGGCAATGTCGCCTCTGTGGATGGCGAGCGTATCGAAATCAGCTGGGCGGAAGGGCAATCGCCGATCATCGGATGCTCCGCCTCTCCCCCGGCGGCGGGAACCCGCTGCTCCTTCGCCATCCGCCCGGAAAAGGTCGCGATTTCGGCCGAACGGCCACCCGACGCCGCCAACGCGATCAGGGGACACATCCACGACATTGCCTATCTGGGCAACATCTCGACCTATCACGTGCGGCTGGCTTCGGGCCACATCGTGAAGGCCCAGGCGGCCAACAGCCGGCGCGTCGGGCGCCGCGACTTCACCTGGGAGGACGCGGTCTGGCTGTCGTGGACCGAGACCGCCGGGATCGTGCTGACGGGATGAACGGATGAACCTGCGCCGTCTCATACTGATCGCCATTCCCTATCTGTGGCTGCTGCTGTTCTTCCTCATTCCCTTCGGCATCGTCCTGAAGATTTCGCTGTCCGAGACGGCGATCGCCATCCCGCCCTATACGCCAACGCTCGACCTTTCTGCCGGATGGCAGGGGCTGACCGCCTATCTCGGCGAACTCGATTTCGACAATTTCCGCTTCCTTGCCGAAGACGATCTCTACTGGAAAGCCTTCCTTTCCAGCCTGACGATCTCGTTCGTCGCGACGCTGCTCGCGCTCGTGGTCGGCTTCCCTATCGCCTACGGCATGGCCAACGCGCCGGAGGAGTGGCGGCCGAGCCTCATGGTGCTCGTCATCCTGCCTTTCTGGACCAGCTTTCTCATCCGGGTCTACGCGTGGATGGGGATCTTGAGCCAGGGCGGGCTGCTCAACCAGTTGCTGATGTGGATCGGGCTGATCGATGCGCCGCTGACGATCCTCAACACAAACACCGCCGTCTATATCGGCATCGTCTATACCTATCTGCCGTTCATGGTGCTGCCGATCTACGCGACACTCGAAAAGCTCGACAATTCGCTTCTCGAGGCCGCGGAGGATCTCGGCTGCTCGCGCATTCAAGCCTTCTGGCTGGTGACCGCGCCGCTTTCGCGGCCCGGCGTGATCGCCGGCTGTTTCCTGGTCTTTATCCCGGTCCTCGGCGAATTCGTCATTCCGTCGCTGCTCGGCGGGTCGGGAACGCTGATGATCGGCAAGGTGCTGTGGGAAGAATTCTTCACCAATCGCGACTGGCCGGTCGCCTCGGCCGTGGCCGTGGTGCTCCTGATCATCCTCATCGTCCCGATTACCCTGTTCCAGCGCAACCAGCAGGCCCAGCGGGAGGCAGACGAATGAGACGCCTGACCTGGTTCAACGTGACGTCGCTGACGCTCGGTTTCGCCTTCCTCTACATCCCGATCGTCATTCTCGTCATCTACAGTTTCAACGCCTCGAAACTGGTGACGGTATGGGCCGGCTTCTCGACCAGGTGGTATTTCGAGCTGATGCGCAACGAGGCGTTCCTCAGCGCCGCCTGGGTCACGCTCAAGGTGGCCCTCGCATCCTCGACGGCGGCCACCGTGCTCGGCACCATGGCCGCCTATGTCATGGTGCGCGGCGGCCGCTTCTTCGGCCGCACGCTGTTTTCCGGCATGATCTACGCGCCGCTCGTCATGCCCGAGGTGATCACCGGCCTGTCGCTGCTGCTGCTGTTCATCGCCGTCGGACTGGAACGCGGCGTGTTCACCGTCGTCCTCGCCCACACCACCTTTTCCATGTGCTACGTGTCGATCGTCGTTTCCTCGCGTCTTGCCACGTTCGACCGGTCGATCGAGGAAGCCGCGCTCGATCTCGGCTGCACGCCATTCGATGCGTTCCGCAGCGTGACCTTGCCGATCATCGCGCCGGCGGTGATCTCCGGCTGGCTGCTCGCCTTCACCCTGTCGCTCGACGATCTCGTCATCGCCTCCTTCACGACCGGGCCAGCGTCGACGACGCTGCCGATCAGGATATTCGGCTCCATCCGGCTCGGGGTCAGCCCGGAGATCAACGCGCTGTCGACGATCCTGATCGCCATTGTCACCATCGGCGTCATCACCGCTTCGCTGGTTTCCAAACGCGCCATCGCGCGCCGGCGAGCCGAGGAACGGCGGGCGGCGGGCGCTTGAATCAGAATGTGAGGAAGTCGCCGCAGGATACTTGCGGTATTGCACGTACATAATTGTTATTTCAGCATAAACGGATGAGCGCTCTGCATCTCCGTATCAATGTGTCACGTGACCCGCCCGACCGCCGGCCCGGCAACGGGGCACAACGGTCGGGATGACGAGCACGCGTGTTCGCGCCGTCAGGTTCGGCTTACGGCCTGACCGGGCGTTGCCTTATGTGGGTATTGCCGGCCGGTCCGGTCCGCCTGACCGTGCAGTTCGGATCGCCCCGGCGGCAGGTGACCGTTTTGCTGGCCGAATTGCCGGTAGGCGTTGTCACGGTTTGCCTGGTGGCACAGCCGTTTCCGACGCAGCCACCGCTCTGTCGCAGGGTATTGCCCTGCGAACCGGTCGTCGTGCGGGTCGCGCCGCAGGCGTTTCCGATACAGCCCGAGCCGCCGGTGACGGAGCCTGGCGGAGGCGGTGGGGGCGGCGGCGGCCGATAGTAGACATTCCACTGCCCGTACCAGGGATAGGTCGAATAGTAGTTGTCCCAATAGGCACGGCTGTAAGCCACGGTGGCAATGCCGACCGTCGCCGCTACGGCAGGGGTGACGACGGTCTGCGTCCCGCCGCTGGAAACGCGGATGTAGTTGGCGGATGCCCAACCCCTCTGCGATCCATAGGCGATGTCGCACCAGGTCACGTTGGCGTTGCATCCGTACATGGTGACCGGTGCGGATTGCGGCACAACGGTAACGACTGGGTATTGTGTTGACGGCCCGGCGCGAAGGTTGAGATCAACCGTCACGGATGCCGTACTCGCTGCCCGGGCCGGCGATGCGATGACGACGACCGCAGCCAGGAACGGTAAGATTGTTTTGAGGTTCATGAAAATCACTCCGTGAAAGATCGTGAGATCCGCCGGACAGGCTGCCGGGGCGACGGCAGTTTGCCTGTCCTGGCGGGTGGAGTGGTGCGATGGCCCCTCGATCGGAATGCAGCGCCCGAATGGAGAAAGGCGCGGCAAAACCGTCGGGACATCATAC
This sequence comes from Nitratireductor sp. XY-223, assembly GCF_004959855.1. Classification (GTDB taxonomy): domain Bacteria; phylum Pseudomonadota; class Alphaproteobacteria; order Rhizobiales; family Rhizobiaceae; genus Hoeflea_A. The sequence continues at coordinate 60,851 of NZ_SPNT01000010.1, forward strand.
CGTCCACATCACGATTGCAGTTTCTGCAGGCATTTTCCGGCGGACATTGCGTTGGCCTGCGCGACCTGGCGGGTCATTTGACCCGAAAGGACCAAGTCGCGCGCCTGGGCGCGGACAATGTTTTGCAGATCGGATGTCGGCGTCACATGCGGTGCGCTGGCGTCGTAGATCTGTTTTGCCGGTGCATTGAGCGCCGCGGCGCAGGTATTTGCTTCGGACTGTCCCGCCAGGGCCGAGACCGGTAGAAGGACAAGTGCCAATACGATAATATGTTTCATAGCTTTCTCCGAAATTGTTGCTCTGTCCGATTTAGATATGTTCGATTTGGAGCGCGCACTACTCGGTTTTCGGAGACACGGGTCGCGAAGGAATCATGCCGCAACCAATTGAAAAAAAGAGGAAATTTCCGCACCAGAAACGGGCGCACAAAACCATTGACGAGATTTTGGAAGCAACTGCTCAGCTTTTGGAACGCGGCGGAAAGGCCGGATTTACCACCAATCACATCGCACGGCGCGCCGGTTATTCAATCGGAACGCTCTATCGCTATTTCCCCCACAAGCTGGCGATCATGAGGGAAATGGCGGATTCGGAGCTGAGGCAGCAGGAGGCGGCCGCACGAACCCTGCTTGAAGGAACCGGCGCCTTGGACGCAGATGAGCTCATACGCGGTGTCGTGCGCTCCATCCTGCAGCGCTTCAGCCGCAGCCGGGCCCGCAAGAGCATACTCTCGGCGCTGATCGACGACGCCGAGCTGGTGGCAAGAACGAACGAAACCCATCGTCGCATCATGCACATGTTTCACACGCGCCTCGTGGAGATCGACCCCGCGCGCTTCCGCCGGCCGACGGAGATATCGTGTCTTGCGCTGTCCGGCGCCCTGCTCGGCAGTATACGATCGACACTGTTTTACGAGCCGCAAAGCCTCAAGGACCCGGAATACGAGCGCGAACTGGTGGCGATGGTCACGCATTTCGTCAGCGCCAGGGAACCGACCTGATTGTCCCTGCCCTGAGGCACACCGCAGGTTCTGTTCGGTCGCAATGAAATGGGCCCGCCGGACGATGGCCGGAATGGGGCGACAGTCCGGCCAGGGGTTTGGTTGTCCGGCAGGCCCAAGGCAAGGAATCCCCTGCCATCTCGCTACCGTTTGCAGGCATTGGCGGCAGCCGGCGCAACCGCGCCGCCTGCGGCGGTAAATCGGTCTTTGTTTACGTTTGATGCCCTCTCCGGCGCCGCCTTGCCGATGGCCCGCTACACAAACCGATCGGGCGGAAGCCGAGGCACCGCATGACGCAAAACTAATTAAATATTTATTTGTATTGTGTTCGACGGGTAGGCGCTCGGCAGAAAATTGTCAAGCAGACGAAATCGTCACAAAACCCCTGAGATTGCAGGGTGTTGCATTCGCATCACACTGGCCGATTCGACACCGGATAAGTGGATTTTCACGGTCAAGATGATCCACCGGATTGATGCAAATCTGGGGGATAATTATTGACCGTTCGGCAACAATCGGCGATGCCCGGGCGCCGGGTCCGGGCCGGCATTTGTCCGTATAGCGGACACTCGATCCGCATGGTCTCCTGAGGCCACTCGAACCGGACTACGCTTCACCAACTGCAATCCGGCTCGAATATGCAACGGACAAATTGATGGCCGACAAGACACTGGACATTCGGCGCACCCATCCTGAAAGGCCGGCCATCGCCGGTGCGGGCGTATAGGTCATGGAACGCTTCGACGTCGCCATCATCGGTTACGGACCGACCGGCGCAACACTCGCGCACCTTCTTGGCCAGTGCGGCGTCAAGGTCCTTGTGCTCGAGCGCGAGGCCAGTGCCTATCATCTTCCCCGCGCCGTGCATCTCGACGCCGAGGTCATGCGTGTCATGCAATGGGTCGGAATCGCCGACGCGCTTGAACCCAAGACCGCCCGCCATCCCGGCATGCGCTTTGTCGGCCCCGACGGCAGCCTGCTGCTCGACTGGCCGCGCCCGCAGGGCCCCGGGCCGCAGGGCTGGCGCGCCAACTACCGCTTTCACCAGCCGGATCTCGAAAAACTGCTGCGCGATCACATGGCCGAGCGTGAATCGGTGACGGTCCGCACACGCTGCGAGGTGTTTTCGATCCAGGACGGGGAAGACGAGGCCGAACTGCGCTACGAGGATATGCGCGACGGCAAGGTCCGGAGGGTTGCCGCACAGTATGTGGTCGGATGCGACGGCGCGCGTTCGCTCGTCCGCCGCTTCATCGAGAGCGATATGGAGGATTTCGGCTTCCATGAGCGCTGGCTTGTGGTCGACGTCATTCTCAACGGCGAAAAACCGGAACTGGGCGATCATTCCGTTCAGTACTGCGTTCCCGAACGGCCGGCCACCTATGTGCGCTGCCCCGGTCAGCGGCGACGCTGGGAGATAACCGTCTTGCCCGAGGAGGATTCCGTCGAAATCGTCAGGCCGCAGCGTGTATGGGAGTTGCTCTCGCCGTGGCTGAAGCCGCAGGAAGCGGTGCTGGAGCGCGCGGCGGTCTACGTGTTTCACTCATTGGTGGCGAAGACCTGGCGCAAGGGACGGCTGGTCCTGGCCGGTGACGCCTGCCACCAGACCCCGCCCTTCATGGGCCAGGGCATGTGCGCCGGCATACGCGACGCCGCCAATCTTTACTGGAAGCTCGCGCTTGTCTGCCGGGGCTTGGTCACCGGCACGTCGGCCGAGCGGCTGCTTGGCACTTACGAATCCGAACGTCGGCCGAATGCACGCGAATACATTGAAACGGCCGTCCGGCTTGGCGGACTGATCAACACCTGCGGCACTGAAGAGGCGCTGCGGGCGGCGCTGCGCACCGAGGACGGCACCGCCCGGATGGAGTCCATCGCGCCGCCGCTCGGGCCGGGCCTCGGAACGGGCGGAGGGGCCGGACGGCTCTTCGGCCAGCCGGTCCTGGCGGACGGTGAACGCCTGGACGCTGCCTATCCCCATCAATTCGTCGTCGTTTCGGAGCCGGATCTCATCGACGGCATGGCGCCGCCCGAAGGGGCTGCATTCATATCGACTGCCGCATCGCCGGACGCGGCGGAGCACCTGCAGCGCACCGGTGCCCGCGCCGCGGTTCTGCGCCCGGACCGTTACACACTGGGCACGGCCGAGACGAGGCAGGAGCTTGCCGGCCTCGTCGCCGCCATCCCGCCCGGCCCTCGCACAAACTGACAACCGGAGACGAAAGCAAACCATGAAGCTGTGTTCCTTCGAAGAAAGCGGCCGCGCATCATTCGGCCTTGTCGTGGATGACGGGATCGTCGATCTCGGCAAACGTTTCACGGAGCCGACCCTGCGCGATTTTCTCGCCAATGAGGGTCCAAGGCGCGCCGCCGCCCTTGCAGCCGAGCCCGCGGATTTCGCCTTTGGGGACATCGTCTTTGCACCGGTCATCCCAAACCCGGACAAGATCATCTGCGTCGGGCTCAACTACCACGATCACATTGCCGAGACGGGCCGCAACGAGACAGCCAAACCGGTCCTCTTTGCCAGATACGCCGGAAGCCAGGTCGGCCACGGCCAGCCGCTGGTCAAGCCGCTGGAATCGGACATGTTCGACTATGAGGGCGAGCTTGCCGTCATCATCGGCAAGCCGGGGCGGCGCATTCCCGAAGCCCGTGCGCTCGAACATGTTGCCGGCTATGCCTGCTACAATGACGGCTCGGTGCGCGATTGGCAAAAACACACGCATCAGTTCATGCCGGGCAAGACTTTCGCCGGCACCGGCGCCTTCGGCCCCTGGATGGTGACGGCGGACGAGATACCGGATCCGGCCGAATTGCACCTCACCACGCGCTTGAATGGCGCTGTTGTACAGGACACGGACCTGTCGCTGCTCATAACGCCGATCCCCGGCCTGATCGCCTATTGCTCGACAATCCTGCCGCTTCTGCCGGGCGATGTCATCGTGTCCGGCACACCGGGCGGTGTGGGCGCGCGCCGCACGCCGCCGCTGTGGATGCGCCACGGCGATGTCTGCGAAGTCGAAGTGCCCGGAATCGGCATCCTGTCGAACCCCGTAACGGCGGAGGCATGATGGCGTTCGCCGCCTTTTCGTGTTGAGGTGCAACATGAAAGGATGACGCATGTTGCCGAAGGCTGGTCGGGGCGGAAAAAACGAATCCGTTCGCGCGCTCACGCGCGGGCTCGCCATTTTACGCCACGTAAACGCCGTCGGCGAGGCGCGGCCCGGCGAGATCGCCCGGGCACTGGATATCCCCCGCCCCACTGTCTACCGCCTGCTCTCGACCCTGGAGGAGGCGGGCTATGTCATCTTTTCCGCAAGCGCCAATCTGGTGCGGGTCAGCCCGCTCGCCGCTGCGCTGGGCGACGGCCATGCGCAGCGATCCGAGCTTTGCCAGGCGGCGGGGCCGCTCTTTGCCGCATATGGCGCGAAGCTCGTCTGGCCGCTCGATCTCGCGGTCTATGACAACGCGGCCATGGTGATCCTGGAAACGACACACGCGCGCTCGCCACTGTCGATCGACCGGGCAATGATCGGCTACCGGCTGCCGATGCTGCGCACATCGGCGGGCCGGGCCTACCTCGCCTTTTGCCCCGAGGACGAACGCGAACTGATCCTCGAACATCTTCGGCGCCTGGGCGATCCAGCCGACCTGGCCTTTCTGCGGCCCGCCTGGCTCAACCGCATGATCCGCGACGCCGGCACGCGCGGTTACACGGTCCGTGACGCCGGCGAATTCCGTCCGCAAACGGCATCGATCGCGGTACCGATACGCGCGGAAAACGGGGTCCTCGGTTGCGTGTCGATGATCTGGATCCGCACCGCGCTGACGACGGACAAGGCTGTTGAGACATCCGCCGGGCCATTGCTGGAAATCGCCGGCAAGCTTTCCGAGGCAGTGCAGGCGCACTAGGAGCCGACCGGACGCGCTCTTTGCGGTTCAGACGAATTTGCGGAACAGTCCGGTCCGGTCGAAGATGCCTTCGAGTTCCTCCGTCCGGCCGCGGGTATCATCCCAGTGCATCTCCTGGACCGCGGCGATGGCCGCTTCGACCACCAGCAGTATGGCGATCGATGAGTCCCAGGCCGACGGCACCGTGATGCGCGCCGAGACGGTGTGGCCGGCGATGGCCTGGATGGGCGAGCGCCATTGGTCGGTGAAAAGGATGATTTCCGCACCGCGCTCGCGCGCCATTTCCGCCAGCAGTTGCGTGCTGCTCTCGTAGCGGCGGATATCGAACACCGCCAGGATATCGCCTTCCTTCAGATCCAGAAGATAGTGTGGCCAGGCGTTCGAGTTGGACGGCACGAGAACGACGTTGGGCCGGATCATCTGCAGGTGCAGGAACAGGTAGTTGGCCAGCGTCTGCGTGATGCGGCCGCCGGCGATATACACCCGCCTGTCCGGGTCGGCGACGAGGGCGGCGATGCGGTCGAATATTTGCGGATCGAGCTGTTCCAGGCTGCTGCGGATGTTCTCGGTGGCCTCCTGCGTGAAGCGGTTGAGGATGTGCTGGTCGGGTGCAGCGCTGACCCAGGTCTCCCGCTTGGCGATCGGGTTTGAGAGGATGTCATTCAGTTCCTCGCGCAGTTTCGCCTGGAACTCCGGATAGCCGGCAAAGTCGAGTTTCTGGACCATGCGCGCAATGGTCGGGGTGGACACGTCCGCCGCTTCCGCCAGTTCGGTGATGCTGCCGAGGCCGGAAGCCGGGTAGTTGCTCAGGATGACATCGGAAACCTGCCGCTCGGCCCGCGTCAGCTCCCGCTGCCGGGCGTTCAGTCGTTCGGCGACCGTCGTTTCATGTGGTTCCAACGCCTCCGGCCCTCTCAGCTTGAATAATCAATGCCCATGGCAACCGCGCATGAAGAAAATTTTTCAGTAATTATATTGACAGCTGCCACCATTGTGAAGAATTATTTTCAGATGCTGCTGGACGAGCCGAACGCATTGACACCGGATCAGGTCGTGGCAGTGCTCAACGAATCCGGGGATCACCGCGTGATCCTGGTCTGCGAGCACGCCTCGAACTGGATTCCGGCGGGTTTCAAGGGGCTGGGCCTCGACGCGCTGGCGCAGCACAGCCATGTCGCCTGGGATCCGGGTGCCCTCGGCGTCGCCGAGGCGCTTGGCGGCGCAATGAATGCACCGCTGGTGTTCGGCTGCGTGTCCCGCCTGGTCTATGACTGCAACCGCCCGCCGGAGGCGGACGACGCCGTGCCGGCGGTGTCAGAGGTCACGGCTGTGCCGGGCAATGCGGACCTGACCGCCGCCGCCCGCGCCGAGCGCGTCGACGCGGTTTACCGCCCTTTCCGTCAGCGCCTCGAGCAGGTGATCGGCCGCGCCCCGGCGGACGCCGCGCTTGTCACGGTTCACAGTTTCACGCCCACCTATCACGGCCAGAAAAGAACCACCGAGATCGGCATCCTGCACGGCGAGGACCCGCGCCTCGCCGACGCGATGATGGCGCGTGCCGGGCAGCATACCGGCCGTTGCGTCCGCCTGAACGATCCCTACGGACCGAAGGACGGCGTCGCCCACACGCTCGACCTGCATGGCAGCCGGAACGGTCTTGCCAACGTCATGATCGAGATCCGCAACGATCTCATCGACAGCAAGAACCGGCAGATCAAGATGGCGCAATTGCTGTCCGGCTGGCTGCGCGAGGCGATCGCCGACCTCGCACCGGAGGTTTCATCGTGAACCGGGTGATGGCGACCTATGTGCGCGTCGTGGACGCTGTCAACCACCGCATCGGCAGGATCATGATGTACGGCGTCTTCGTCATGATGGCGATCCTGCTCTGGTCGTCGATCTCGAAGACGTTTTTCCTGCCCTCGCTGTGGACGCTGGAGACCGCCCAGTTCGCCATGGTCGCCTATTACATCATGGGCGGCCCCTATTCGATCCAGCTCGGATCGAACGTGCGCATGGACCTGTTCTACGGATCCTGGAGCATCCGCCGCCGCGCCTGGTTCGATTCCTTCACCGTGTTGTTCCTGATCTTCTATCTCGGCGTGCTGCTCTATGGCGGCATCGGTTCGACCGCCTACTCGCTCGGCCATTGGGGGGACGAGCCGATCGGCTTTCTAAGCCAGATCGTCGGCGGTTTCTTCACCGGCGGCACGGACGGCGCGGCCGAGGTCATCGGACGGGCCGAGCGCAGCCCTTCGGCCTGGCGGCCCTATCTGTGGCCGATCAAGACCGTGATGTGCTTCGGCATCTTCCTGATGCTGCTGCAGGCCGTCTCGGAACTGTTCAAGGACATTGCCTGCCTCAAGGGCTACGAATGGGGGCGCCAGGCCGATGTCGCATGAGATGATCGCCATCTTCATGTTCGCATCCATGATGCTGATGCTGTTCACCGGGCAGCGCGTCTTCGGTGCGATCGGCGCCGTCGCCGCCATCGCCGCGCTTGCCCTTTGGGGCACCGGCGGCCAGGACATTCCGTTCTCGGCCGCCATGAAGCTGATGAAATGGTATCCGCTGCTGACGCTGCCGATGTTCATCTTCATGGGCTACATCCTGTCGGAATCGAAGCTCGCCGACGATCTCTACCGCATGTTCCATGTCTGGATGGGACCGGTGAACGGCGGGCTGGCGATCGGCACGATCGGCCTGATGGTGCTGGTCTCGGCGATGAACGGCCTATCGGTCGCCGGCATGGCGATCGGCGCCACCATCGCCCTGCCGGAGCTCTTGCGACGCGGCTATGACAAACGCATGGTCACCGGCGTCATACAGGCCGGATCATCGCTCGGCATCCTTGTTCCGCCGTCGGTCGTCCTTGTCCTCTATGCCATGATCGCCCGCCAGCCGGTCGGCCAGCTCTGGCTGGCAGGCGTCGTCCCGGGCCTGCTGATGGCCGGCATGTTCATCCTCTATATCGGCGTGCGCTGCTACTTCCAGCCCAGTCTGGGCCCGGCGCTCAAGGACGATGCGCGCACCATGCCGAGGGCCGAGAAGCTGAAGCTCCTGCAGGCCGGCATCCTGCCGCTGGCGATATTCGCGGCGATGATGATCCCCTTCGTCAACGGCTGGACCTCGCTGGTCGAAAGCTCGGCCATCGGCGCGCTCACTGCCTTTGCCGCGGCGGTTCTGCGGGGGCGCATGACGCGCGAGGTGTTCGAGAACAGCACAAGGCAAACGCTGGCGATCTCCTGCATGTTCATGTGGATCATCCTTGCGGCGCTGGGTTTCGGCGCGGTGTTCGACGGGCTCGGCGCCGTCCGCGCCATCGACAACCTGTTCACCGAACAGCTCGGGCTCGACCCGTGGATGATCCTCATCCTGATGCAACTCAGCTTCCTGCTCATGGGCACGTTTCTCGACGACACGGCGATGCTGGTCATCGTCGCGCCGCTTTACGTGCCGCTGGTCAAGGCGCTCGGCTTCGATCTCATCTGGTATGGCGTGCTCTACACGATCACCACCCAGATCGCCTATATGACGCCGCCATTCGGCTACAACCTCTTCCTGATGCGCGCCATGGCGCCGCCCGAGGTGCGCCTTTCCGACATCTACAACTCCATCATTCCGTTTGTCGGGGTGATGATCGCCTGCCTGGCGCTGATCATGGCGTTCCCCGAGATCGCGCTCTGGCTGCCGAAATACATCTACGGGAACTGACAAGAACTCCGAAAGGAGCAGGAATGCAAACCATAACGATGAAAACTCGGAGGACGATATGACTTCACGACGCAAATTTCTGAAGACGGCCGGCATCGCCGGAGCCGCGACTCTCGCCGCGCCCGCCGTCAAGGCGCAGGCGCCGATCAAGTGGCGCATGCAGACCTATGCCGGACCGGCGCTGGCCGCCCATGTGATCAAGCCGTCGATCGACGCTTTCAACATCGCTGCCAAGGGTCAGATGGAGATCGAGCTGTTCTTCTCCGATCAGCTGGTGCCGACGGGTGAACTCTTCCGCGCCATGCAGAAGGGAACCATCGACGCGGTGCAGTCGGACGACGATTCCATGGCTTCGCCCACGGAAGTCACCGTCTTCGGCGGCTATTTCCCGTTCGCATCGCGCTATTCGCTCGATGTGCCGGTGCTCTTCAACCAGTACGGCCTGAAAGAAATCTGGGAAGAGGAATATGCCGCCGTCGGCGTCAAGCACATTTCCGCCGGCGCGTGGGATCCGTGCCACTTCGCCACCAAGGACCCGATCAACAGCCTCGAGGACATGAAGGGCAAGCGGGTCTTCACCTTCCCGACCGCCGGCCGCTTCCTGACGCAGTTCGGCGTCGTGCCGGTGACGCTGCCATGGGAGGACATCGAGGTCGCGGTTCAGACCGGCGAGCTCGACGGCATTGCCTGGTCCGGCATCACAGAGGACTACACCGTCGGCTGGGCGGACGTGACCAACTACTTCCTCACCAACAACATCTCAGGCGCCTGGGCCGGCTCGTTCTTCGCCAACATGGACCGCTGGAACGAACTTCCCGAGCACCTGAAGGTCATGCTGCAGATGGCCATGGACCAGTCGCACTACTACCGGCAATGGTGGTACTGGGGCGGCGAGGCCAATCTGCGTGTCCACGGCACCAAGCTGAAGCTGACGACGATCCCGGACGCCGAATGGGCAACAGTCGAAAAGGCCGCGGTCCAGTTCTGGGACGAGATCGCGGCTGAAAGTCCGACAAAGGCCAAGGTCGTCGAGATCTTCCGCAAGTATAATGCGGACATGGAAAAGGCTGGACGGCCGTACCGTTACAGCTGATATCGGTTTGCGGGGCGGGCATGCCCTGCCCCGCAATTTTGACCGTCTAGGGTTTGGTGGAACGGACAATGACATTCGACGAACTCAAAGCCGCCGTCGCCGACGGCACGATTGACACCGTGCTCACCTGCATCGTCGACATGCAGGGCCGGCTGATGGGCAAGCGTTTCGTCGCCCGGCATTTTGTCGACAGCGCCTTCGAGGAAACCCATTGCTGCGACTACCTCCTGGCGACCGATCTCGAAATGGCGACACCCGACGGATACGCGTCGACGAGCTGGGAGTCGGGCTATGGCGACTATGTCATGAAGCCGGACCTTGCGACGCTGCGTCCGGTCCCCTGGCTGGAGGGCACCGCCCTTGTGCTGTGCGACGTGCTCGACCACCACACGCATGAACCCGTTCCGCATGCCCCGCGCGCCGTCCTGAAGCGCCAGATCGCGCGGCTCGCCGACATGGGCCTTTCGCCGGTGATGGCGACCGAGCTGGAGTTCTTCCTGTTCGAAAAGAGCTATGACGAGATCCGCAGGTCAGGCTATGGCGACCTGCAGCCGATCAGCGGCTACAACGAGGATTACCACATCTTCCAGACGACCAAGGAAGAGGCGATCATGCGCCCGCTGCGCAATCATCTGGTGGCGATGGGCGTTCCGGTGGAGAACACAAAGGGCGAGGCCGAGGCCGGACAGGAAGAGCTGAATATCCGCTATGCCGAGGCGCTGTCCTGCGCCGACCATCACACGCTCGCAAAGCACGCCGTCAAGGAGATCGCGTGGCAGAACGGCCGCGCCGCGACATTCCTTTCCAAATGGGACCACAAGCGCGTCGGCAGCGCCTCGCACATCCACCAGTCGCTCTGGCACGATGGCGGCAATGCCTTCCAGGATGCCGGAGCGGAGCTCGGCATGTCGGACCTCATGCGCAACTATATTGCCGGACTCATCAAATACACGCCCGACATCATGGTGTTCCTGGCGCCCTACGTGAACAGTTACAAGCGATTCGCCAAGGGCACCTTCGCACCGACCAAATCCGTCTGGTCGGTCGACAACCGGACGGCCGGATACCGGCTGTGCGGCGACGGCACCGCGGCCGTGCGCGTCGAATGCCGCATCGGCGGCTCGGACTTCAATCCGTACCTGGCGCTCGCTGCCCAGCTCGCTGCCGGCATCGCCGGCATGGAGGAGAAACTGGAACTCGCGGCACCGACCTCCGGCGATGTCTACAACGCCGCCGACGCGCCTGATATTCCGGGCACCCTGCGTGCCGCCACCGAGTGTCTGCGCAGCTCCGCGATGCTGAAAGCGTCCCTCGGTGAAGATGTCGTCGCCCATTATGTGCGCTGCGCCGAATGGGAGCAGGAGGAGTTCGACCGGGTTGTGACCGACTGGGAAATCGCCCGCGGTTTCGAAAGGGCCTGACCATGCTTGAATGCATCTCGCCGATCGACGGCACGGTATTCGCCGCCCGCCCGACGCTCTCCATCGACGAGGCGGCGACCGCGGTTGCCCGGGCGCGAACGGCGCAGCCGGGCTGGGTCGCTCGCCCCCTCGCCGACCGCGTTGCCCTGGTTCGCGCCGGCGTCGCCCGGCTGCGGGACATGAACGACGAGGTCGTACCTGAACTCGCCCGCATGATGGGCCGCCCAGTGCGCTATGGCGGCGAAATCGGCGGCGTCGAGGAACGGGCGTCCTACATGGCCGACATTGCCGAAGAGGCGCTGGCGCCCTTTGTCGTTGAGGACGGCCCTGCCTTCGAGCGCCGCATCCTGCGCGAGCCGCAGGGTGTCGTCCTGGTCGTCTCGCCCTGGAACTACCCGTACCTCACGGCCATCAACACGGTCGCCCCGGCCCTGATTGCCGGCAATGCGGTGCTTTTGAAAGGCGCCACCCAGACGCTTCTCGCCGGCGAGCGGCTGGCGCGCGCGTTCCACGAGGCCGGCGTTCCGGAGGACGTGTTTCAAAACCTCTACCTCGACCATCAGACCACGTCCGAGCTGATTGCCCGGCGCAGCTTCGGCTTCGTCAATTTCACCGGTTCCGTTTCGGGCGGGCAGGCGATCGAACGGGCCGCGGCCGGCACCTTCACCGGCGTCGGCCTGGAACTGGGCGGCAAGGACCCGGGCTACGTACTCGACGATGCCGATGTCGACGGGGCGGCCGAGACGCTCATCGACGGCGCCATGTTCAATTCCGGCCAGTGCTGCTGCGGCATCGAACGCATCTATGTGCACCGGCGCCATTACGACCGCTTTGTCGACAAGGCGAAGGCCATCGTCGACGCCTACGTGCTGGGCAACCCGCTGGATGCTGGGACCACGCTCGGCCCGATGGCCCACCGGCGCTTCGCCGAACTCGTGCGCGCCCAGACTGCCGAGGCGATCGCCGCCGGCGCCACGCCGGTCATCGACACGGCACGGTTCGACGACGACGGCGGCGCCTATCTTGCCCCGCAGATCCTGACAAACGTCTCCCACGGCATGCGGGTGATGCGCGGGGAAAGCTTCGGCCCTGTCGTCGGCATCATGCCGGTCGACAGTGACGACGAGGCCGTGGAACTGATGAACGACAGCGATTTCGGCCTGACCGCTTCGCTGTGGACGGCCGATCCGCAGCGTGCCGCCGCGATCGGCGCCCGCATCGAGACCGGCACCGTGTTCATGAACCGCTGCGACTATCTCGACCCCGGTCTTTGCTGGACCGGCTGCAAGGACACCGGCCGCGGCGGCGCGCTGTCGCATATCGGGTACCAGCACGTCACCCGTCCCAAATCCTATCATCTGAAGAAGAGCTGAGCGCATGAAGCTGAAAGCCAACTGGTCCTACCCCACCGCCATCCGCTTCGGCGCCGGCCGCATCGCCGAACTGCCGGGCGCCTGCGCCGACGCCGGCATTTCGAAGCCGCTTCTGGTCACCGACCGCGGGCTGGCGGACCTGCCGATCACCACCCGCGCGCTGGATATCCTGGAGGCGGCCGGCCTTGGCCGCGCGCTGTTTGCCGATGTCGATCCGAACCCGAACGAGATCAACCTCGCCGCCGGTATCGAGGCCTTCAGGGCCGGCGGGCACGACGGTGTCGTCGCCTTTGGCGGCGGCTCCGGCCTCGATCTCGGCAAGATGGTCGCCTTCATGTCCGGCCAGACCCGCCCGGTCTGGGATTTCGAGGACGTCAGCGACTGGTGGAGCCGGGCGGACGGCGGCGCGATTGCCCCGAATGTCGCGGTGCCGACGACCGCCGGCACCGGATCGGAAGTCGGGCGTGCCTCGGTTATCACCAACTCGGAAAGCCACGAAAAGAAGATCATCTTCCACCCGGCCGTTCTGCCCTCTGTGGTCATCGCCGACGCCGAACTTACCGTCGGCATGCCGCCGGCGATCACCGCGGGAACCGGCATGGACGCTTTCGCCCATTGCCTCGAGGCCTATTGCTCGCCGTTCTACCACCCCATGAGCCAGGGCATCGCGCTCGAGGGCATGCGCCTCGTGAAGGAATATCTTCCCCGCGCCTATGCGACACCGGACGATCTCGAGGCCCGCGCCCACATGATGTCGGCCGCGATGATGGGCGCCACCGCCTTCCAGAAGGGCCTCGGCGCGATCCACGCGCTCAGCCACCCGATCGGCGCGCTTTACAACACCCATCACGGCACCACCAATGCCGTCGTCATGCAGGCCGTCCTGCGTTTCAACCGCGCGGCGGTGGAGGACCGGCTGGTCGAGGCCGCCGCCTATCTCGGCATCGACGGCGGCTTCGACGGGTTCTACGCCTTCGTCGGCGAACTGAACGCGACGCTGGGCATCCCGGAGAACCTCGCCGCGATGGGTATCGCGGACCCCGACATCGACCGCATCGTCGCCGGCGCCCTCGTCGATCCGAGCCGCCTTGGAAACCCGGTCACGCTGAGCGAAGACAACACGCGCGCGCTGGTGATGGAACTGCTGGACTAGCTGGAAGCGCCGCCGGCGTTTTGTACCGCCGCTCAGGCTTCCGCGCTTGCCAGGGACCTGCGCCAGCCCCGCAGCGTCAAAACGACCGCGCCCGCTATCAGCACCACATTGATCACGGCAAGGACCGCCGATACGGGGCGCTCGGCAAAGATCCACAGCCCGTCCTGCGAGATCAGCATCGAGCGCCGGAAATTGTTCTCAAGGAGCGGTCCGAGGATGATCCCGATGACGACCGGTGCCAGGGGGATGTTCGTCGCCCGGAACAATATGCCGATAAGCCCGAAGGCGAACATCACCATCAGGTCGAAAACCGAAGCCTGCAGCGCGAACGTTCCGATTGAGCACAGCAGCAGCACGATCGGCACCAGGTGGCTTTTCGGGATCTTCAGCACGTAGACGAACATCGGCGTGACCATGATCCCGACAAAGAGCAGCAGGACATTGGAGGCCAGGTAGACAAGGAAGATGCCGCCGACAATCTCGCCGTTGTGCACGAACATCTCGGGTCCCGGAATGATGCCGAGGATCAATAGCGCGCCGAGCAGCATGGCCGAGGAGGCGTCACCGGGAATGCCGAGCGCCAGCGTCGGCACCAGCGTTCCGCCGACGGTCGCGTTGTTGGCCGCCTCGGTGGCGACGACGCCCCCTTCGGCCCCCTCGCCGTATTTTTCATCGCTTTTCGAAAGGGCCTTTGCGGCGGCATAGGACGTGAACGACGAGATCACGCCGCCGGCGCCCGGAAGCGCGCCGAAGAAGGCGCCGATGGTTGACGACCGCAGCACGTTGATCCAGTGCTTCATGGTCAAGATGATGGTGCCTAGACCCGGACGCGCGACATCGATATCGGGCGATTTGAGCATGTCCTTGCCCATCATCTGATGCGCCATTTCGGATATCGCGAACAGGCCGACGACGACGGCGACGATATGAAACCCGTTGAGCATGTGATGGGAGCCGAAGGTGAACCGGTAGCCGGTTGAAAACTCGTCCGTGCCGATGGTCGCCAGCAGCAGCCCGAAGCAGCCGGCGATCAAGCCGTTGATGACCGATCCGCCGGAAATCACGGATATCGCGATGAGGCCTGTTATGGCCAGCATGCTGTATTCGGGCGGCGCGAAATTTGCCGCGAAGTTGGCCAGAAGCGGCGACGCCATGATCAGCACGATCCCGCCGAACAGCCCGCCCAGGGCCGATGCCGATATGGCAATCCCGATGGCGTCCGAGGCACGCCCCTTCTGCGCCATGGGGAAGCCGTCAAACAGCGTCGCCGCGGCCAACGGCGTTCCCGGAATGCGCAGCAGGATCGCCGATATGGAACCGCCGCAGGACCCGCCGACAAAGATCGCGATGAGGAATCCCATCGCCGCGACCGGCGGCAGGCCGATGACCACCGGAAGCATCAGGATGATACCCATCAGCGGACCGAGGCCTGGCAACGCGCCGATGAGCAGCCCGAACAGGACACCAAGCAGCGTCAGTCCGATGGCAAGGGGTGTCAGGAACAGCGCGAACCCGTCGGCAAGTGAATCAACGATCATCGCGTCAGCTCCACGGGATCACGAGGCGGAAGACGCCGCCCGGAAGCACGATCTTGAGGAAGAATTCGAACATGAACGCGAAGAAGAGCGACATGCC
The DNA here is from genome assembly GCF_004959855.1 of Nitratireductor sp. XY-223. Classification (GTDB taxonomy): domain Bacteria; phylum Pseudomonadota; class Alphaproteobacteria; order Rhizobiales; family Rhizobiaceae; genus Hoeflea_A. Next base: position 76,155 of record NZ_SPNT01000010.1, read on the forward strand.
GAGGGCCAGGGCAATCAGGGCGACCGGGTTGCGGACACCGGCAATATACATGACGGCCAGGAGCATCGGAGGCGTCGCGATGTGGTAACCGATCCAGCTGAGCAGACTCAGATAGACCGCGAAGACCACGAGCATCAGGAACGGTTTGGAAAGTGACGCAACCTCGATGCCCTCGTCCGGTTCCGTCGATGGCGTCCTGAACACAAGGCCGACCGCGATCTTGAGAACGATCAGGAAGCCGAGCAGCAGAGCGATGGTTCTTGGATAAGCCGCCGCATTGTCGTAGGGACCGCCGGAGGCGATCCCCTGTTCAGCCATGTCGGTGGCGATTTGCTGGAACACGACCGCGATCACGACCGCGAAAAACAACGTCACGAGGACATTCAGATGTTTCCTGCGTATGACCACGGTCCCGGTTCCTATTTCAGCTTCTTGAGCTCTTCTTCTTCCCACGCCAGCGCGTTGCCCATGGCGCCAAGCTGCCCCGAGACGGGTCCGACGATTTCCTCATACTGGGTGTGATCCCAGTCGAGCGGAACGAATCCGACCGCTTCGATGGCTTCCCGCACATCCGGACGCTTCATGGCCGCGGTCATGGCCGTGCGGAGCTTTTCCGTCACGTCGTCCGGGGTGTCGCGGTGAACGATCCACCAGGTCCAGCCCATGGGCGCCAGGCCGGAAAGCCCGAGGTCGACGTTCAGATCGACGATACTGGGCGCACCGTCATAGGACGCCTTGGCGCCCGGAAGCTCCGAAAGAACAAGCATGATATTGAAGGCGCTCGGATCCTGCTTGTAGTTGCCGACATTGATGAATGAAAAGTCCAGCACGCCCGACTTCAGGTCCTTCACGGCGTTTCCATCGGCCGAATACGGAATGTTCTGGGCGACGACGCCATAGGACTGGAGCACTTTGGCAATCACCATATGCGGCAGGTTGTTGCGCGAACCGGACGAGTAGCGGAGTTTGCCGGGATTTGCCTTTCCGTAGGCCATCATCTCCTCGAAGTTCGACCAGCGCGTTTCGTCCGGCCGTCCGCCAATGGCGAAAGCGTTGGATACCGCGGCATGCAGCGGCTTGTAGTCCGCGTAGGTCCAGTCGGCATTGCCGAGCACCGGCTGGAGCACCAGGGGCGCGACATAGCCGTCCATGATGGTGTATCCGTCGGCGGGGCGGCCCATGGCGGTGATCATGCCCTTGGTGCCGGCGGCGCCGGGTGTCGAGATGACCGGCAGGGCGACGCCCAGCTCGTCGGACATCGCCTTCGCGATGATCTGCGACACGGACATCGCGTTGCCCGGCGACCATGGATGAATGAGTTCAATCGTCCTTTCGGGAAACTCCGCCAGCGCTGCACCGGCGCCGATCATCAGGCTGACCGCGACTGCGAGACCGGTCTTTATGGGGTTGAATTTCATCATCTGCTCCTCCCTACATGGGTCATTCCATCCTGGCTACGAATTGTTCGTTGCTCCTGGAACCCGACTCCGGACGACCCAATCCAAAGTACGAGTAAAGCTCCTGCGGCGCATCGTGGCGCGCGAAGTCCTTGAAGATTGCCGCGGTGAACATGTCCTCGACCGTGTCGTTGCGAATGGGACGCGACTGCCCCGGATCCTCGTCGAGATCGAAGAGCGCGGTCGAAAAGGCGCCCAATGTCTGCCCGTCCATGCCCACCTGTGTGCGTTCCACGCTCAGCGGCACCTTGAGAACCGGTGCCCCCTTCATAAAGTCGAAGCCTTCGACGAGCTTGGCGGATTTCAGCTCCTCCACGGAGAACTGCTCCGCCAGGTGCATGGGCATCAGCGTGTACAGGCTGAGTTGTTTCGGATCGTTCTCTACCGGATACCGGAAGTAGCTGTATTTCCCGTCCGTGACGCCGACGGGTCCCGCGAACATGCCGAATGTCAGCGAGTCGCGGACCGGTGTGTCCCCGCCCAAAAGAGGGACGAGGGACACGCCGGTCACGCTCGGTGGAGCTGCGCATTCGTGAAAATCAAGGAACGTCGGCATCAGGTCCGGCGTTTGCGTCAGGCTGGCGCGGCGCTGCCCGGCCTGGGCGCTGTGCCGCGGGTGCCATATCATCAGCGGTATATGCGAGATCTCTTCGTAGTAGGGCATGCGGTTCTTGCCCCACCAGTCATGTTCGGACAGCAGGAAACCGTGATCGGTGGTCAGCACAAGGCAGGTATCGTCCCAAAGGCCGTTCGTGTCGAAATAGTCAAGCAGCTTGCCGAAATACTCGTCGCACATGGCCACGAGCGCCGCATAGTTTCCGCGGATCTCGGCGATCTCCTCTTCGGAACCGGTTGATTGTTCATACATCGGCCAGTTGAGGATCTTGCCCTTGTAGCCGCTGGCATAGGCATCGCGGAAACGCTCGGGCGCGACGAAGGGTTCGTGCGGATCGAAGCACTCAAGCTGCAGGAACCAGTTGTCCGCTTCCGAATTGAGATCGAGGAACTCGAAGGCCGAAGCGAAGCACTTGGCCGTGGGGAAATCCTGCTCCTCCTCGAGAAAGACCTGATTGATGGCGCCCCGGGATTTCTTCCAGGCCATCTTCGCCGTTGTGCCCCGCGTGATCGCGGTGGCGTCTTCAAGGTCGCCCATCGGATAGTGGCGGCCATCGAACATCTCGCGGTAGCGCGCGATCGGCGGCTGGACCAGCGCCTTGACCGCATCGTATTCCTGACCGCGAATGAAATCCCAGCTATCGAAGGCGTTGGCATAGCCCCAGCCGCCGTCCTCGAAATAGTGCAGGTGATCCGAAATCAGATGGGTATAGACACCGTTCCTGCTGAGGATCCTGGCAAATGAGTCGTCGAACGGCTCCAGCGGCCCCCAGGTCCGGTGCATGTAGTTGAGGCGCCCGGTGTGAATGTCCCGGCGCGCCGGCATGCACGGCAGACTGCCGACATAGTTGTTGTCGAAGACCACGGCTTTCGCGGCGAAGCGGTCGAAGTTGGGCGTGCGCAAAGCTGATCCGCCATAGGCGCCAATGGCCCGGCGATTGAGCGAATCGAACAATACAAACACCGTCCTCACCATGCACCTCCCTGCCGTGATCCGCAGATGCTTGCACGGATATTGATATTCTGTAAAATTGATAATTCGACTGTATCGATAAAAAATATGAATTTCATATGGATCGAAACCTCCAGGCCTTTCTGGCCGTCGCCGAGACGCAGAACATCACCAGGGCCAGCGATCTCCTGGCCCTGACTCAGCCATCGGTCACCAAGCGGCTTGCCAGCCTCGAGGAGGAATTCGGCGCGCGGCTGTTCGAACGCCACAGGCGGGGAATGAAGCTGACCCCGGCCGGCAAGGTGTTTCTCGAACACGCGAAAACGATCGAAGCCGAATACAGGACAAGTCTTGAAAAGGTGGGCGCGATCGGCGCCGCGGGCCTGTCCGTCCTGCGGGTCGGCGCCGGACCGCTGTTTCACATGCGCTTCATCGCGCCGCTGTTCAAGATATTGTCCGACCGCTTCCCGCACCTTGACCTGGACCTTCAGACAGATGCCAATGTGCGCACGATCCCGATGCTGATCGAAGGCAGCCTGGACGTCGTTCTCGGAATGATCGAGCCGGATGACGTCGATGAGTCCATCCACCTGAAGCCGATCATCGAGATCGAACACGGCGTCGTCTTCAAGCGCGGCCACATGGCCGAGAGCCAGCAATTCGTGACCCCGGCGCATTTCACCGGGGCATCCTGGGTGATCTATACGGACGATCCCGAGACCGAAAAGGCGATCAGCGATTTCTATCTTCCCGAAGAGACCGACACGGTGAACGTGAAGGTCCGGACGACCTCATTTTTCACCGGCCTCGAGCTGGTCTCCCAGGGCAATTTCGTCATGTCCGCACCGCTTCAGCTGGAAAGCGTGATCAAGGCGCACGGGCTGGAGATCAGGCCCGTCGCCGGCGGAATGCAACGGCGCGATGCCGGCGTTCACGTGCGCAAGAGTTCGCTGGGCTATCCGGCGATCAGGGTCCTGCTCGACGCGTTGGATAACACCGGAATTGCGCCATAGCGCCACCGTCATTCCCGGCCCGCGGTTCCGAAAAGGCGGTCTCAGCGGCATTCCTGACGGGTCGGCCGCGGGGGAATGCCGGCGTTCGCTGCAAAAACAAATTGGCTAGTTTTTCACTGACACCCCTTGCAAAGCCGTTCAAGGCAGGCGCTTCAGGCAATCCTGCAGGAGCTGATAGTACCGGACAGCATCTCCGCTACGCACGTAAAATGCGTTCTTTGGTCGGTCCGTAATCTGCCACCAATCCGCAACCGTCATTCCGAGTGTAAGCGGGCTGCCGCGTTCAACCGACACATTGATGTGCCGGCCTGAAAAGATCTCCGAATCAAGCATGTAGGCAGGAACGCACGGCCCGTGCAGTGGCGCGCCCTCCCAGCCATATTTGTCCAGATCGAAGCGCTCCGAAAAGGTCAACATATCGGCGAGCGCTGGGCCGCAGCGATTTCCGATGGCGCGCATCGCATTCAGGCGTTCGCGGGTCGACAGCATCTGATGCGTCACATCGAGCGGCAAAAGGGTGACCGGGACACCGGAACCGAGCACGATTTGCGCGGCCTCGGGATCGACATAGACATTGAACTCGGCAGTCGGCGTGATATTGCCGACCTCGAAATAGGCACCGGCCATTGCAACGATGCTGTTTATCTTTGGCGCGATATCGGGCGCCTGGACCAGCGCCAGCGCGAGATTGGTCAGCGGAGACAGCGAACAGATCGTGATTTCACCGGGGTCAGCCCGGCGTATCGTATCGATAATGAAGGCCACACCGCTGCCAGGTGCCGGCCGGGATTTCGGCTCAGGCAGTTCAACACCGTCCAGGCCTGTCGGCCCGTGGACATGTTCCGCTGTCGTCAGGTCGCGTAGAATAGGCCGCGGGCTGCCCGCATAGACCGGAATGTCCGAGCGACCGGCCAACTCCAGCAGCTTCAGACAGTTGTTCACCGTATGGGAAAGGTCGATGTTTCCCGCTGTCGCCACGATGCCTTTGACATTGAATGCCTCGGAAGCACCAAGGATCATGAAAATGGCAGCAGCCTGATCCTGTCCCGGATCCGTCAATATGATGAGGTTGCGTTTCTGCCGCCCTGTCATTGGTCTCTCAACTCCCCGAAACCGGTCAGGGCTTTGGTTCCGCCGCGCAGCCTTGCACTCAGCCATATGCCGATAACGGTGGCGATATAGGGCAGGCTGAGAAGAAGCTCGTGCGGAATGTGATCACCGAACACGATCTGGGCGCGAATGCCCATTGCACCGACGACGGCGAAAAACATGGCCGCGCAAGCCGCTCCGATCGGATGTCCGGCTCCGAATATGGCGGCGGCGAACCCCATGAAGCCCCGTCCCGCAGTCATGTTCTGGGCAAATATGTTCAAGCTTCCGGCAGCGAGTTCGGCGCCTGCCAGGGCACACAACACGCCACCGATCAGCAGTGCGGCAAGCCGCATCGTCGATGGATTGACGCCGGCGCTCCTGGCTGCAAACGGGTGTTCTCCGGAGGCCGCAAGCCGCAGCCCGAACCGCGTTCGCCTCAGCATGACCCAGACCAGGAAGACGATGACAGGCATCAGCAAGGCGAGAATGGAGAGCGACTCGAACGGTCCGAATGCCGGACCGATCTTCGGCAATCCGAACGGCGCGCTGACGGCGGCCTGCGTGCCGAATATGGATTGCACGGCCAGCGTCGTTCCACCCAATCCCAGCCCCGTAAGGCCAAGACCCGCAATAATCTGGTTGGCCTTCAGTTTTTCCACCACCAGCCACAGCAAGGCCGATCCGAGCATGCACACAGCGATGGCGATGATCAGCGCAAGGAGCACCGATTGGGTCAGGACAATGCCGACAATGGTTGCACAGGCACCCGCGATCATCAGCCCCTCAAGCCCGAGATGCCAGATTCCGGCCCGCTGTGCGATAACGCCGGCGAGCGCCGCATAAACGAGCGGCGTACCCGAGCGTAAAGTGGCGATCAGGATTTCGTCCATTGCCCTTTTCCAAGTCTTGCAACCCGGTCTATGAAACCGGACTTTGCCGTTATGAACAAAGAGATTGCCGCGTTGATAATGTCGATGGCCGCGGACGGCAGGCCCGCGAGGATCGGCAGGAACAGTGCCGCCGAGGCGAGGCCGCCAAAGAACAGTGCCGCGACCGCCGTTCCCAGCACCGACAGGTTCGCCACCAGTGCGATCAGGATCGCGGTGAAGCCGTGGCCGGGCAGGAAACCGCCGGCAAGCCGTCCGTTCGGGCCCATCAACTCGATGGTTCCGGCGAGGCCCGCGAGCGCGCCGCTGATCAGGAAGCTCGCCAGGCCGATCCGCCAGACCCGGGCACCCTGCCACTCGACCATCGTAGGATTTCGACCTGAAAGGCCGGCCAATATGCCGAAGCTTGTTCTGTTCAACAGAGCCCAGACGAGAACACCGGCCAGAACGGCGATAATGATGATTGTCGGCGACAGCCCGAGCGAATTGCTGATGCGATAGGCCGCGTCGAGGGGCCGGCTGGATGCCTGTTGGCCGGATCCGGACGGATCCTTGAGCGGTCCGGCCGTCACGTAGACAAGGACGAAAGCGGCGATGAAGTTGCCCATGAGCGTGGTGATGACCTCATCTGCCCCCGATTTGATGCGCAATATGCCCGGCCAGAGCGCCCATAATGCTCCGCCGGCCATGCCCGCGACAAAACAGGCGGGGATCACCAGGGCAGCCGGTGAGCCTTTCAGCCATTCGGCGACAAATGCTGCGGCGATCGCTCCCATGTAGAACTGGCCCTGTCCGCCGATATTGAAGTAGCCGGCCCGAAACGAAATGACGACGCCCAGCGCCGTAATGAACAGGGGCAGCGCCCATCGCAGTGCCTGTTCCAGGGCCCCCCTGCGCAGGAACGCGCCGTCAAGGATCGATTCAAACATCAGCGGTGCGGAATATCCGGCAATCTCGAAAATAACGCCGCACAGAAGCAGGGCGATGACGATGAACACGGCGGCGCGCAGGCCGGACAGGATGCTTTCCATCACTGCACCGCACCGGTCATGGCGGCCCCGACGCGGCCGATTTCGAAGGGCGGCTCGAATACCGCCTGTATGTGTCCGGATACCATCACGGCGACCCGGTCGGAAATATCAAAGATCTCGTCGAGATCCGATGAGACGAACAGGATGCCGCAGCCGCGCGCCCGCGCGGCGCGAAGCGCGTCCCACACGAAAGCCGTTGCGCCGATGTCCAGCCCTCTCGTCGGTTGAGCGGCGATGACCAGTTTGGCGGCTTCATCGATCTCGCGGGAAAGGATCAGTTTCTGGGCATTGCCGCCGGACAGCGAACCCGCCCGCTGGTTGATGTCCGCATAGACAACGTCCCAACTTTCGAGCGCCCCGATACAGTCTCGGCGAAAACCACCGGGGCTGATCATTGCGAAAAGCGGCTTGCGGAGCAGGCCGAGAGCCGACCAGTTCTCCCACAACGGGCTGTTGAGGCTGAGGCCCTCGACATTGCGTTCGAAGGGTATGATACGCAATCCCGCCGAACGCCGGTCAGCGAGGCTCTGCTGCGTTACGTCGCTGCCGTTGAGGCCGACGGTTCCTTCGGAAACGTGCGAAAGACCTGCGATCGTGCGCACCAGCGTGCGCTGGCCATTGCCCTCGACACCGGCGATGCCGACGATCTCGCCGGGCCGGATCGAAAGTTCGATCGAATCAAGGCCCGGCCCGTCGCTGTCTCGCCGGGTTGAGACGTTTTTCAACTCAAGAACCGGTATTCCCTCAGATGTCTGCGCGGCATGGAGGTGAGCGGGCGTTGCCGCTCCGGTAAGCGCCGCCCGGTCTTCGTCGTCCAGTTCGTCCGACGATGAACCGATGATCAACTCCGACAACCGCTCGGAATCGATCTGCGCGGTTTCCAGGGGGCCGGCCACACACAACCCTCCGCGCAGGACCGTAACGGTCTCGGCGACTGCGAGCACCTCGCGGATTTTGTGAAGGATCAGAACCACGGTCACGCCGCGGTCGCGCAAATGCCTTACCTGATCGAACAGTCTGGCCGCACCCTCCGGTGAAAGCACGGCCGTCGGTTCATCGAGAATGAGCAGCTTTGCGTCGGAAACCAGTGCACGCGCTATTTCGACGGCCTGCTGCGATTCGATCGGCAGATCGCGGATGCGCTGACCTGCCTTGACCTGGATATCCAGCTTGTCGAGATGGGATTGCCAGCGCCTCTCCAGCGCACTTCGCGAGTACAGTCCGCCCCCATCGGCGCCGAACTGCATTGCTTCCGCAACCGTGAAGGACGGGGGCAACGCAAAGCTCTGGTGGACCAGTTCAATGCCGGAATGGCGCGATGCGGCGACGTTGCCCGGCGCAATCGCGGAGCCATTCATCCTGACCTCGCCCTTGTCCGGCCTGACGAGACCGGCGACGACACGGGCAAAGGTGGTCTTGCCCGCGCCGTTCTGCCCCACAACGGCGTGGATCCTGTTTGCCTCCAGGCTGACGTCAACGTCCTGAAGCGCCGTTACCTCGCCGAACCGAACGGTGAGTTCCCGGCACTTCAGGAGCGTTTCGTGATCGCTCTCCATTGTTGTCTGATCTTGCAGTCGTCGCTCCTCTAAAGCACGGTATTGAACGGCACCTTCACGGAACCGTCGAGAATGCCGGCCTTTGCCTTCTCGATTGTCGGCCACACCTCCTTCGACTTGGCAATGACATCGGCCGGGCCCTTTTCCTGGAATACCGGTGAAAGGATGAAATCGATCACACCGGTGCCGATGCCGGTCGAAACATGCGTCCCCCCCTGCCAGTCACTGCCCAGCGCCTTCTGGGTTTCATTGTAGAGGGAAACACCGAAGTCGAGTCCGACAATTGAAATCAGGGAACTCGGGCCGAGCGGGAACTGCGCCGGATCGAGCGCGCTGACCATTCTGCCTTCTGCCTCATTGGCAGCCGTGATGATGCCGAAATCGGTCGCCGCAGCGTCGGTCTGAATATAGTCGATACCGTCGCTGAACATCTGCGTAGCGATTTCCTGACCCTTTGCCGGATCCTGGAACGAACCTGCGAAAGCGGCGGTAACCGTCGCATCGGGCCTGACCGAAAGCACCCCTGCCTTCAAGGCATTGAAATCGGCATTGATCGGCGGAATCGAGATGCCGCCGATGAAACCGATCTTTCCGGTTTTGCTGACATGGCCGGCGAAGATGCCCGACAGGTAACAGCCGAGATAATAGTCATAGGAGACCGTCACCACGTTCGGGATCGGGGGATCGAACGGATCGCCGAAAAGCTGGATCCACTTGGTGTCCGGGTAGGCCGGCGCGACCGCCTTGAAAGGCTCGGCCACCTCGTTGAAGGTGGAGATCACCACCGCCGCGCCGGCGTCGCCAAGCGTGCGAAAGATGGTCTCGTAGGTTGCCGGATCCTGAGCGTAGACCTCGCGGGTTTGCAGGCCTCTTTCTTCGGCCAGCAGTTTGAGTTTCGAGATCATGGAATCGACAGGACCGGCGTCGCCGGCGGCCTGTGTGTGAACAAGCGCGACAAGGCCGGTTTGCGCAGTTGCCTTCGGCGTGACAAGTGCGCCGGCAGCGCCCAGTGCCACGATCCCCGCAGTTGATTTCAGGAAAAGCCTCCGGTCGCATCGAGCGGCGCCAATCGCGGCAGCAATCCGTTTGTAATCAGACATCTGTACATTCCTCCTGCTATGTAGACCGCCGATCGCTTCCTCGACCGACAGCGTCTCCCCGGTTTCGACGCCTGATCAGGCGCCCTCATTTTGTTCGACACCGGGAGAGAACGGTGCCGGATTCATGATCATCACGTCCTGGCTCTGGATGGCATCCAGCGACCAGACCTCGGAAATGAATTTTTGCCAATCGGGGTCCGCGTACATGGCAGCACGGCGTGCTTCCCGGTCGGCCAGGCTGTCATAGGCCCAGATCAGCACGCTGGTGTGCAGACGGCCGATTTCGCTGGTGTAGAGACCCATAAAGCGGTTCAGGTGCCGCTTCTGAACCGGCAGGCCTTCCTCGCCGTATTTGTTGAGCCAGCGATCGATCGTGCCGGGCCTGAATGTGTAGGTTCGGTGTTCGATGATCATTTCTGTCGATCCTCCAAAATGAACTCGGCGGCCTTTTCGCCGATCATGATTGCCGGAGCATTGGTGTTTCCGCTCGCGATGATCGGCATGATGGAGGCATCCGCGATCCGCAGGCCGTCGATACCGTGCACGCACAATCGTTCGTCCACGACAGCCATGGGGTCGGTGCCCATCTTGCAGGTGCCGACCGGATGGAACGTCGTCATGGCGGTGGCGCGCAGCCACTTCGTCATGTCGTCGTCGGTGGCGACATCGGGTCCTGGCGCCAGTTCCTTGCCGCGATAGGGATCGAACGCTTTCTGGCCGATCACATCGCGGGTCATGCGGATGCCGGAAATCATGGTACGCAGATCAAACTCGGATTGCAGATAGTTGGCATGAATGCGTGGCGCGTCATCGGGATTGGGCGACTTGAGCTTTATTTCGCCACGGCTTTCGGGATTGACCGGGCCGACGCGCAGTGTGAAACCGTGATCGGCTTCCACCGGCCTTTTCTTGAACGGATTCGGGAAATGCAGATTTGCCGTTTTCTCGAGCGCCGGCATGAAGTGCAGCTGGATATCCGGGGAGGCAAGACCGGTGTGCGACTTCATGAAGGCGCCCGCTTCATAGGGGAAGGTGGTGACGGTGCCGCGGCCGAACAGCATGCCCTCGACAAGCGACCAGGCCAGCTTGTCGGCGCGCAGGTCGCCGTAAAGGGTCACAGGTTTAAGGCACTCCCAGGACATCACGCAGTCCACGTGGTCCTGCAGGTTCTTGCCGACGCCGGGCAGGTCGAGGACCGTATCGATATCGTGTTCGGACAGTTCGTCCGCCGGCCCGATGCCGGAAAGCAGCATGAGTTGCGGCGAGTTGACCGTACCGGCCGACACAATAACCTCGCCATCTGCGCGGGCTGTGCGGAATTCGCCTCCCTGCGAGAATTCGACGCCTACGGCACGACCGCTTTCGACAAGGATCCTGTGAGTCAGCGCGCCGGTCTCGATTGTCAGATTTCGGCGGCTCATGACAGGCTTGAGGAATGCGGACGATGTCGACCAGCGTTTGCCCTTGCGGATGGTGAAATCGAATCTTCCGAAACCCTCCTGCTCCGCGCCATTGAAATCGTCATTGCGCGGATGGCCGGCCTGCGTGCCGGCTTCGACGAAGACTTCGTGAAGGCTGTTGTTGCCGCGCGCCCGGCAGACGGTCAGTTCCCCGCCGTCGTTGTGATAATCGTCCTTGCGCTGGATGTGCCCCTCCGAGCGCAGGAAGGAAGGCAGGACTTCGTCATAGGACCAGCCCGCCAGTCCGAGTTGCGCCCACCGGTCGTAGTCGCGACGGTTGCCGCGCACGTAGATCATGCCGTTTATCGTCGACGATCCGCCAAGCACCTTGCCGCGCGGCCAATAGAGCGACCGTCCGTTGAGATGCGGCTGCGGTTCCGTGTGATAATGCCAGTTGTAAATGCCTGACTGGAAAAGCTTGCCCATCAGCATCGGCAGGCGGAACAGCGGGTTGCGGTCTTTGCTGCCTGCCTCAAGCAGCAACACGCTGTTGTCCGGGTTCTGCGAAAGCCGGTTGGCGATGACGCAGCCTGCCGAACCCGCTCCGACGATAATGTAGTCGTATGTTTTGGACTCGCTCATCGGGTCACCAGTCAACAGGCCGCTCGCCTGCCGCTTCGAGGAAGTCATTGCAGGCAAGAAAGGGATTTTCGAGATCAAGAATGGCCTCCGCGTCCGCCGGATGCGGGCGGCTGATCAGGAAGACGGGCGGTTCGATGCGACCGAGTTCCGCCGCCTCAAGGCATTCCGCCGCCGCATCGCCAAACGTCATGAAAACGACGGGGCGTCCGGACCGCGCGAGATGCCGCAGAACACCGCACATCAACGGTCGCCACACCGGCAGGTGACCGCGGGATTGGTGCGGATCCGTCCGGACGCTGAACCGCGACAGGGTAAGAGACGCATTCAACAGGAGCACACCGCTGTCGATCCAACACCCGGCGATGTCGGCCGGTGCCTCAAGCTCGACCAGCCCGGCCTCGATGTCGGCAAGCAGCGTTGGCCAATGGTCGAAGGAATGTGCGTATTCGGGTTTGCCTGTGCGGGCTGCGCAAATAAGCTGCATAAAGGCCCGGACACTCTTTGAGAACATCTTGTCGAGTTCGCGCCATGCGGCGACATTGCCGCATTCGAAGGCGCGACCGGTAGCAAAGCCGGGCTCGGGATAAGGGTCCTGGCCGAGGATGACGCACCGCACGTCCTGCGGGCCTATGTCGTCGAAGGCGCGCAGCATGTGGGCACCTTCAGGTGCACCGGGAAAGGCATTGCGTTTGCGTGCGGGAAAGATCGGCTCCCAATGTTCCAGCATCAGGTCGGGATCGCAGCCGTCGAGGTCAAGTTCCGTGTCTTCCAGCACTGCGCGCCATGCCGCGGGCAGGTCATCGTGCCAACCCGACAGAGTCTCCCTGAGTGCATCGACCAGCCTGACCGGCATTGAACGGCGCCTCCCGTCGCCAGGGCAAAGCTTGTCAAATCCTGACCAAAGCGTCAAGTTTTATGTGAAAAAAACTGACCGAAACGTCAGAAAATTGGAGTTCGCCCGGCGGCGCGCTTGGAACGTGGCGAGGAAGGGTGTATGTGCATTGTAAGGTCTCGCACCCGAGTGGCGGGGCTCATCTGCCGGAATCTGCAAACTGGAGTAATCTGAAGGCATGACGGAAGCGAAGAGGCCGGTTGCGAAGGTCAATACGGAAGAGCGTATTCGCGCACGCAACGAGAAAAAAATCCTCAGTGCCGCTGTCGAACTGTTCTCGCGCAAGGGCTTCGACGGTACACGGATCGCCGAAATCGCAGACGTCAGTGCGCTGCCGAAGGCCAATGTCTACTATTACTTCGCCACCAAGGAGGCCATCTACACGCGGCTGATTGAGGAACTGCTGGCAGGTTGGGACCGGGCACTTGAGCACATCAGTGCCGAGCGAGAGCCAGCGGAAGCGCTTGCCGACTATGTGACGGCCAAACTCGAATACTCGCGCAAACATGTTCCCGAATCGCGGTTTTTTGCCAACGAGATGCTGCGCGGCGGACAGTTCCTATCGCGGCGCCAGAAACGCCATATGCGGGACATTACGCGCGAGCGCGCCGCCGTCATTCAAGGCTGGATCGACCAGGGCAAGATGGCGCCCATCGACCCGAACCATTTTTTGATCATGCTGTGGGCAACAACGCAGTTCTACGCTGATTTTGCGGCCGTGACCGCGGCCACCCTTGAAAAGGGCCGGCTCAATTTGGCCGATTTCGAAAACGCCCGGAACACGATCGTTGAAGTTGTTGTAAAGGGCGTCATCAGACCCTCGGACACGTGAGGGAGAAGTAAGACGCGGCTTCCGGCCATCGGTCTGAATGATTTTCAGCCTTTCAGGCCCGGGAGAAGAAGATAGACGGCTGCCATCAGTTTTCGCGTGTCGTTGAGCATGGCCGGTCGTTCGCGCTGCCATTGCTCCCAAGCGTCCTTGGCCGTGTTGGCATTACTGGTTTCGACAAAATCCGTATCGGAAATTTTCGCCATGGCTTTCTCCGACATACCGTGCCATTTGCTGCGCCAATTCTCACGATACGTGTCCCGATGGCGTTGTTCCATGCGCATGTGGAACATGGAGGACCGGGCAACGCGCGGGGCCTGCATGGCGTCGATCCACGGTCCGCAGGCCTGCCACAGCAAACAGGCTTCGTGCAGCAACTTTTCTGCCAGAGCGCCGTCGGTCGGGGCAATGCACTGGGCCTGGTTGGCCACCGACGTTGCCAGCCGCGGATCTCCGGGCCGAAATGCCTCCCGGGCTATGCGCAAGGCAAGCCCGGCACTTTCCCGGGCGCGTTGTGCATCGCCCTCAACGCCCGATTTCGCGTAAGCCTCGGCGGCTTGCTCCCATTCCAGATCAGACGGGCTCCAGCCGGCCTGCAGCAGATCGTTCAGTTCCCACTTTTCAGACACCAAGATAGGCCCTCTTCACATGTTCGTTCTCGTGCAAGTCCCTTGATGCGCCGTGCAGCGAGACGGTACCCGTTTCCAGCACATAGGCATAGTTGGCGAGCCCCAGAGCCAGTTCCGCATTCTGTTCGACCAGGACGACGGGCACGCCGTTTGCCACAATTTCCTTGATGATCCGGGCAATCTCCAGAATGACCACCGGAGCCAGGCCCATGGATGGCTCATCAAGCAGAAGCAGGCGTGGTTTGGCCATCAGGGCGCGGCCGATCGCCACCATCTGCTGCTCGCCGCCCGACAGCGTCTTGGCCCACTGGCGGCGACGCTCCTTCAGGCGGGGAAAGCGCACAAAAATACCGTCCAGATCGCGCTCCACGGCAGCCGCATCGGTCCGCAGGTAAGCGCCGGTGCGCAGATTTTCCTCAACCGTCAGGTCCGGAAATATGCGCCGTCCTTCCGGCACCTGGGCAATGCCGCGTGCGACGACCTTGTCCGGCGGCAGTGTATCGATGCGCGCGCCGTCGAACCATATTTCGCCGCTGCTTATGGCGGTCAGTCCCGAGACCGCCCTGAGCGTGGTGCTCTTGCCGGCGCCGTTGGCACCGATGATCGTGACGATCCCGTCGACGGGTACCTCGATGGAGACCCTCTTCAGCGCAGCAACGCCGTTGTAGTGGACCTGAATGTCGCGAATTTCAAGCAGCATCGATCGCACGTCCCAGATAGGCTTCAATGACTTTGGGATCATTGCGCACCGCATCCGGCGTTCCTTCCACCAGACGCGATCCGAAATTCATCACCGTGATGACGTCGCACAATCCCATGACGGCCTTCATGTCATGCTCCACCAGCATGACGGTGATGCCCCGCCGGCGCACATCGCGCACCAGTTCCATCATGCGGGCGGTCTCATCCGGGTTCATGCCCGTGAACGGCTCATCGAGCAGAATGATCTTGGGGTCGGCTGCAAGCGCGACGGCCATTCCCAGTGCTCTTTGGTGACCGTGCGGCAGACTGGCTGCAGGTTCGTTTGCGATTTCGGACAGGCCGAAAAACGCCAGCAGCTCGTGGGCCTTGTCCAGCGCGGCTGTCTCGACAGCCCGGTCCATGCCGGTGATGCGGCTGAAAAACCCCGACCGTGCGGAGTTGTGGCAACCGATGCGCACATTGTCGATTACCGAAAATTCCTGAAACAGCGTGGTACCCTGAAACGTCCGGATCAGCCCGATTTCGGCGAGCTTCGACGTCTTCATGCCGGAGACATCGCGGCCCTGGTAGACAACCTTGCCGCTGCTGGGTGCGTAGAAGCCGCTGATAACATTGAAAGTGGTGGTCTTGCCGGCGCCGTTGGGGCCGATCAGGCCATGGATGGTCTGCGGTTCGACCGCGAAGTTCAGATTGTGGACAGCCTTTAGGCCGCCGAAGGAGCGGCAAAGATCGCACACCTCAAGGATCGGCTGGCTCATGCGTTCTGCTCCCTGCGCACAGTCGGCTCAGGCGCCTTGCGTGCCTTGAAGATGCGCCCGGCCTTTTGCACCACGCCCTCCAGCCCTTTAGGAAGGAACAGCACCGAGAGGATCAAAAGGGCGCCGTAGATCATCGGCCGGGCACTGTCGAAGCCCAGCGACCGCAGGATGATCTCGTTGATGATGGTCAGCGCCACCACGCCGATGATCGGGCCGAAAAAGGTGTTTGTGCCGCCGACAATGGCCCAGATCAGCACGAACACCATCTCCTCGACGTCGAAGCGGGTCGGATTGATCGTGCCGATATAATGCGCGTAAAGCGCGCCGGAAAGGCCAGCGAAAAAGGACGCCAGAACGAAGGCCAGCATGCGATACCGGAAGGTGCCCACGCCCACGGATTCGGCCAGCTTGTCCTGCCAGTGGATGGCATGGAAGGTGAGGCCGATACGCGATTGCTCGATGCGATAAAGGATAAACAGGCTGAGCGACACCACGGCGAGGCACAGATAGTAGTAGTTCTCCGGCTCGAACATCGAGATCGGCCCGATATCCGGGAAGCCGGGGATGAGCTTGATGCCTTTCGGGCCGCCAAACGGCGTTGAAAAGTATTTCCAGACGAGACGGATCACCTCTCCGGCAGCGAATGAACCGATAAGGAAATAAAACCCCTTCATCCGAAACAGCGGGAAGCTCAGAACCGCTGCGGCGAGGCCTGCGGTCGATGCGCCGAGGAACATCGAGACGGGGACCGGCACGCCGAGGCGCTTGGCGAACAGGGCGCTGGCATAGGCGCCGACGCCCATGATGACCACGTGGCCGAGGGACCATTCGCCCGTCAATGTCATCAACCGGTAGGACGCCACCAGCAGGACGTTGATGACCAGCAGCACGGCAATTTCCCGCTGCGAATAGGACAACACCTGGGGCAGCACCAAAAGCGCCGCCAGGAACACCAGGCCGAGGCCCCACTTCGAGATCTTGCTGATGTCCTCACGCACGTTCTCTGGCTCCAAACAATCCCGTCGGTTTGATCACAAGCACCAGAAGCATCAGGACGAGGCCGACGATATCGGCCACCACTCCGTCATAAAAGGTGGTGACGAATGTGTGCACGAAAGCGTAGAGCACCGCGGCGACGACGGCTCCTTCAAGATGTCCGATGCCGCCGACGATGATGATGATGAAGGCCGTGACAATGACGGAATGGCCCATGTAAGGGGTCGGGCTGACGAGGGGCGCAGTCAGCGCACCGGCAACGCCCGCCAGGCTTGCGCCGATGAACATGGCGATCCGGGTGATCTGGTTCAGCGATATCCCCTGCAGGGCCGCCGCCTCCCTGTCCTGCGCGCACGCCCGCATGGCCCAGCCGATCTTTGTCTTGCGCAGGAACAGGTAGAGCCCCGTCAGCAATAAGATCGCGGCCGCAATCACAAGGAAGCGCTGATAGGTCAGCACGGCTCCCAGCAACTCAATCTTGCCCTGGATCGGCGGCTTGATGTGGGCCATCCGCACGCCGAAACCCAGTACCGCCGCCGTCTGCAGCATCAGCAGGAAGCCGATCGATGCGATGAGGCCGCCCAGCGGATTGTCGCGAAGCGGACGGAAAAGCGAATACTCCATCAAGATGCCCAGGAGCCCGACGAAGGCAAGTCCCGCCGCGACTGCGATCAAGAACGGAAAGTTCAGATGGGAGTAGAGCGCAACCACGGTGTAGGCGCCGGCCATATAGAGTTCACCATGGGCAAAATTGATTACGCCCATCACGCCGAAGATGAGCACAAGCCCGACGGCGATGAGCGACATGTAGCTGGCGGCATAGACCGCATTGAGCGTCGTCTGCAGGATGATTTCTGTCATGATCGGGGAGAACCGCTTTTGCTGGTGTTCAGAGCCCGCCGCGACAGGTCGCGCGGCGCCCCCTCACCGGTCCGCCGCCCCCTTCCCTCTTGCAAACGGGAATGGAGCGGCGGGGCAAGGCTGAAGATCAGCCGCGCTGATCCCACATCTGGCCGAGCGCCCGGAAGTGCTTGATCACCAGATCGCTGTGCTGGTTCCACCAGTCCGGTATGGACTTGTACTCCTTGATCACGGCCTTGCCGTTTTCAATCACCACCACCGGCCAGTTGCCGACCAGGGCGTTGTCGATGCCGAAAAGCTCTTCGCCCCACCAGTCGGCGTCACCGAATGCATGTTTGCCCTTGCCGCTGGATTTCATGGCGGCAAGCACATCGCCCGGCTCGATGGAACCGGCCTTGCTCGCGGCATCCGCCCACAGGTCCATGATGGAGGCGTATTCCCAGGAAACCGCGCTCCATTCCGATTCGCCGAAGCGGTTGGCATATTCCTGGAAAAACTCGTTCGGCTTGGAGAAATTGACATTTGCGTCGTTGAGCGCCGGGTCATCGAAATCGGGGAACTGGAAGACAAATCCCTCCATGAACTCCTTGGAGGTCTTTTCGATGATCTTCGGATAAAAATCCGCGGTGCAGGAAATGATGGTGCCCTGGAAGCCCTGCTGGAAAGCCTGTTCGCACAGCGGATGCACGTAGTCGGCATAGCAGGTATCGAGGCACAGGATGTCCGGCTTGCCCGACAGCAGCCTGGTCATCACCGGAGCAAAATCCGTTGTCGCGGGATCGAAGAACAGCGGCTCGTCAATCACATCGATGCCCGCAGCCTCGAAGGCTGCCAGATAGGTTGCGACCGACGGCTTGCCGAGGGCATCGTCCTGCGCGCAGATAACCGCGGTTTTCATGTCCGGCTTGTTTTCCGCCAGCCATTGAACACCGGTGACATTGTATATCGGATGGACCTCGCAGGGCGCGATAAGGGTCTTGGTGTCCGGGGTCAGATCGGATGGCAGCAAGGTTGAGACCAGCATGCCTTCGCGCTCCGCCATCGGCTGCACGCCGGGCCAGGTGTCGCCGCCCAGCATCATGATGAACTTGACGCCGTCTTCCTTGATCAGCTTGGCAGCACCGGTTCGGGCCTTTCCCGGATCGTATTCATTGTCATAGGCAATGAATTCGACCTTGTAGCGGTCACCGCCGATCTCGATGCCGCCGGCGTTGTTCACCCGGTCGCTCCAGATCTGGCAGCCGTCCAGCCCGGGTTTGCCCCAGGCCGCGACCGCTCCGGTAAGCGGGGCCAGAAAGCCGATCTTGACGGTCTTGTCGGCGCCGAAAGCAAATTTCGGTGCGCCTGTGGTCGCCAGCATGGTGACGGCGGCGGAGCTTGTGAGCAAGAGTTCGCGGCGGCTGATACGGCGCGGCGTGGAAGTCAGTCTCATGTGTATCCCTCCCTGGCAAATATCTGTAAAGCCAGAATTTTTGATCGTTGACGGAACATTCTCGAATTTGCGGCGGCGCTCCTCCAGCCGACCGCAAGTGATAACGAAGTCTGCGATAACTAGGCCAATTTTATACCAATTTGCGAGCCAATCATGGCATATTTGAACCAATACGTCAATTTGGACTTGCATTGGTTCAATTGGCATGTAAATTGGACTGAACCAAAAAATGCCAGCGGTCAGGACAAACGAGGTTCCGGCCACCAAACGGAGGGTTAGACACATGACAAAACGCGTGGCGGTAGTCGGGGCCGGTCCGTCCGGATTGGCACAGCTTCGGGCATTCCAGTCAGCCGCCCGGAAGGGTGCGGACATTCCGGAAATCGTCTGCTTTGAAAAGCAGGAAGACTGGGGCGGGCTGTGGAACTACACCTGGCGTACCGGAACCGACGAATACGGCGAGCCCGTGCATTGTTCGATGTACCGCTATTTGTGGTCCAACGGCCCCAAGGAGGGGCTGGAATTCGCCGACTACACCTTCGAGGAACATTTCGGCAAGCAGATCGCGTCTTATCCGCCGCGCAGCGTGTTGTTCGACTATATCGAGGGCCGCGTGAAGAAGGCGGACGTGCGCAAGTGGATCAGGTTCCGCACGCCGGTGCGCCGGGTAACCTTTGACGAGGGTTCAAACAAATTCACCGTCACCGCGCACGACCTTGTCAACGACCGCGAGTATTCCGAGGAATTTGACCACGTCGTTGTCGCTTCGGGCCACTTTTCCACGCCAAACGTGCCGCATTTCGAGGGCTTCACCACGTTCAACGGAAGGGTGCTGCACGCCCATGATTTCCGCGACGCGCTGGAATTCAAGGACAAGGACATCCTGATCGTCGGCACGTCTTACTCGGCCGAGGATATCGGCTCGCAATGCTGGAAATACGGCTGCAGGTCGGTCACCGTTTCCTACCGGACCGCGCCGATGGGTTTCGACTGGCCCGACAACTGGAAAGAGGTTCCGCTGCTTCAGAAGGTGGTCGGAAACACCTGCACCTTCAAGGACGGCACGACCACGGACGTGGACGCCATAATCCTGTGCACCGGCTACGTGCACCATTTCCCCTTCATGCAGGAGGAACTGAAGCTGCGCACGGCAAACCGGCTGGCGACAGCAGACCTGTATAAGGGCGTTGTCTGGGTGGACAATCCCAGGCTCTTTTACCTGGGCATGCAGGACCAGTGGTACACCTTCAACATGTTCGACGCACAGGCCTGGTACGTGCGCGACATCATCATGGGCCGCATTGAAGTGCCCGATCGCGAGGCCAGGGCCGCCGATGTGGAAGCGCGCATTGCCGCCGAAGACGCCCTTGAGGATGACTACGGCTGCATCGAGTACCAGGGTGCCTATACCGGCGAGCTTATCGCCGAGACGGACTATCCGAGCTTCGATATTGCGGGCGCAAACGAGGCGTTCTTCCAGTGGAAGAAACACAAGAAGGAAAACATCATGGGCTTTCGCAACAACAGCTACCGGTCGGTGATGACCGGCTCGATGGCCCCGCCGCACCACACGCCGTGGAAAGATGCCCTGGACGATTCGCTGGAAAGCTATTTGCAGGTCGAGCTGGAGACGGCTTAGCGACCACACTACCTCCCTAAAGAAACTTGTGCTAGCAACTTGGGCCGGAGCCATCCGGCCCTTTTTTTGATGCGGCAAAGCCAAAGACACTGTTTAATTGCGGAATGCGGGCCAGGAAAGAGAACAGCTTGAACGACGCGAGCGACGAAACGGCAGCGGCTTTGTTCGGCGACCAATCGATCCCGAGCACGGTACGCGTCGTGGTGGAAACGCTGTTTGCCAGGATCAATACCGAGGAGTACCCGGCGGACTCCCGCCTTCCCGCCGAACGAAATCTTGCTGCGGAACTGGGCGTTGCGCGCAATACCGTTCGCGAGGCGCTGAACCTGCTTGAGGCGCACAACGTCATCAACCGCCGGGCCGGCAGTGGCAGCTTCGTGATCTACAAGAGCCACCAGCTGCAAAACGATGTGATGCCGGCCTCCTCCGACGAAAGCCACCAGGTTTCCGAGGCAACCAGCCCCCTGCAGCTTCAGATCATGCGCGGCATAATCGAACCGGAAATGGTGCGGCTCGCCATAATCAACATGGCGCCGCGCGCCATAGAGGCGCTCGGCGACGTGCTCATGCGCATGGAGGCGATCAGAACGGACGCGGGCGCCTATTCGCGCCTTGAGGACGAGTTTCATCTCCTTGTCGCGCGCGGCACCGGCAATCCGCTGCTTATCGCCTGCTATGAACTGATCATGGAAGTTCGCCAGCACAATTTGCGGACCGCCCAGCAAAAGCGCCACTTGTCGCCCAAACGCATCGAGCAGTATCAGCGGCGCTACAATTCCCTCTACAATGCCATTGCCCTGCGTGACATCGAAAATGCGGTGGAGATCGTCAAGCTCCACCTGGTCGACGAGCAACGGCGGCTGTTGCAGGAAGACTAGGGCGTATCCGAGCTACGTCTGCGGCAGGCGTTCCCGGGAAAGCTGGCGCGGTTCGATTTCCCGGTCCTGTGTCGTCGGCACCGCGCGCTGGTCCCACATCTGACCCAGAGCGCGCATGTGTCGCTCGAGCAGGTCCCCGTGCGCCTTGCACCACTCGATGGTGGAGCGGAATTCCTGGATGCGGGCCTTGCCGTCGCGTATGGCGACAACCGGCCACGGGCCCACCAGCGCATTGTCGATACCGAACAATTCGCGCCCCCACCACTCGGCATCGCCGAAGGCGTGGGCACCCCTTCCGCCGGCTTTCATGGCAGTCAACACCGAAACGGGCTCCACCGTGCCCGCCAGTTCGATCGCCTGGCGCCACAGGGAAAGGATCGAAACGTATTCCCATGAAACGGCGCTCCATGTCCCGGGAAAACGCGCGGAATATTCCTTGAAGAAGGCGTTTGGCCGGTTGAAGTTGACGCCGGGTGCGTTGAGCGTGGGATCGTCGAAATCCGGAAACTGGAAGACGAAGCCCTCCATGAACTCCTTGCTGGTATGCTCGATCAGCGTCCTGTAATTGTCCGCGGTGCACGAAATGATCTGTCCCTGGAACCCCTGCCGGAAGGCCTCCTCGGTCAGCGCATGAACAAATGGCTCATAGGCCGTATCCCAGCACAATATATCCGGATTTTCGGCCAGCATGCCGGAGACAATCGACGAAATGTCCGGATTGAGTGCTGGAAAAAACACCTCGCGCACGATTGCGATCCCCGCCGCTTCGAACGCGGCGCGATAGGTGGCGATCGACGGCGGGGATGTCCCGTTCTCTGTTGAAAAAGGAACGGGCAGCGTTGCGGTTTCATGATTAGGCGGCCTGCGCCATGTCGTCAACCTGGTTGCTGTCGCCCGATCCTGCGCCATGTCTGTGGA
>NZ_SPNT01000011.1 GCF_004959855.1 Nitratireductor sp. XY-223
AACCCTTGACGATCGGAATGTCGTCGCCCGGGAACTCATAGGTGTCGAGAAGCTCGCGCACTTCCATCTCGACAAGCTCAAGAAGCTCCTCGTCGTCGACCTGATCGACCTTGTTGAGGAAAACGACAATCGCCGGAACGCCGACCTGGCGGGCAAGCAGGATGTGCTCGCGCGTCTGCGGCATCGGACCGTCAGCGGCCGATACAACCAGGATCGCACCGTCCATCTGCGCAGCGCCGGTGATCATGTTCTTCACATAGTCGGCGTGGCCGGGGCAGTCGACGTGGGCGTAGTGGCGCGCATCCGTCTCATATTCGACATGGGCCGTCGAAATGGTGATGCCGCGGGCCTTTTCTTCCGGCGCGCCGTCAATCTCGTCATACGCCTTGAAGTCGCCAAAGTACTTCGTGATCGCTGCCGTCAAAGACGTCTTGCCGTGGTCAACGTGACCAATCGTGCCGATGTTCACATGCGGCTTCGTTCTCTCAAATTTGCCTTTCGCCATGATATTCCAGTCCTGTCATACTCAAAGTTTGCACTAAGGCGCTCAAGATCGGGCGCTCCCGGCGAAGCGAACCCAGATGATCGAAGGCCAATAAGGCTTTCAGCGCCGCGAAGCAAGACCAAATCGCTCCGCCGGCACAGATCGCCGGTCGTTCCCGTCGTTCAGCGCAGCTGCCCTTAAGATAGTAAGTTCTTACAAGAATTTAAGCGCCAGCCGTCTCGAGGCGGTCACGATCATCAGGCTGCGGGCAAATCGGTCGGCAGGTTGTTGGAGCGGGTAGCGGGAATCGAACCCGCATATTCAGCTTGGAAGGCTGCTGCTCTACCATTGAGCTATACCCGCGCAGCCAGTGGGAGATGGTGGAGGGGGCTGGATTCGAACCAGCGTAGGCATAGCCAACGGATTTACAGTCCGCCCCTTTTAACCGCTCAGGCACCCCTCCAATTCCACTGACGGGGTCATGTGACAAGGCAAATGACCAATTCACGGCGGCTGTTGCCGGGTGAATCTGCGCCGGGGTTATGCAGGCAGCGCCGGTTTCTGTCAACACGCATTCGCGGAAATTTTCGGCATTGTACGACTGCCCTGATTTCAGCCGGTGAACAGGTGAACGAGTGCTTTGCCAAACCGCCTCGCACATCTATAAGGACCGGCCATGAGCAATGACGAATCCGACGACCGCAAAGAGCGCGACAGCTACCATGCAAAACGGCGCAGGGCCTATCGTGATGCGAAGGCGGCGCAGTCGTCGGCGGCGCGTGGCAAGGGCACGGCCGGCGCCCGTGCCTTGCCGGAAAGCGTGATGCTTTACGGGCTGCACACCGTGCGCGCCGCGATCGACAATCCCGACCGGGTGATCATGCGCATGGCGGTCACACGCAACGCCCTCGCGCGTCTGGACATTGCCGATCCCGCGGCCCTGCCCTTCCCGGTCGAACTTGCGACGCCACAGGCGATCGACAAGATGCTGCCCGGAGACGCGATCCACCAGGGCGTCGTCGTGGAGGCTAAGCCGCTTGCGGCCCGCCGGATTTCAGATCTCGAAGACTGCCCTCTCCTGCTGGTCCTCGATCAGGTCACCGATCCGCACAATGTGGGCGCGATCATGCGCTCGGCCGTCGCGCTTGGCGCCGGCGCGATCATCACGACCATGCGGCACAGTCCGCAGGAATCGGGTGTGCTTGCCAAATCGGCCTCGGGTGCGCTGGAACTCATTACCCATATTCAGGTGGTCAATCTGGCGGAAGCCATCGAGGAACTGAACCGGCTCGGCTTCTTGACCGTCGGGCTCGACTCGGAGGGGCCGGAACAGCTCGAACGGTCCTTTTCCGGAAGCCGGATCGCGCTGATCCTCGGCGCCGAAGGCAAGGGCCTGCGCCAGAAGACCCGCCAGACCGTCACGGCCCTTGCGCGCCTCGACATGCCGGGCGCCATCAGGTCGCTGAACGTCTCGAACGCGGCCGCGATCTCGCTTTACGCGGCGCGGCAGTTCCTCGATTCGCACTCATAAAGAAGGTTACTGCGCAGTCCAACCGCCATCGACCGGCACCGACGTGCCGGTGATGTTGTGGGCGTGCCGGTGGCACAGCCAGACTGCGAGCGCGCCGATTTCCATCGGGTCCGACATGCGCAGTGACGGCTGCTTCTCGCGCAGGAGATCGGCAATTCCCTCCGTCCTGCCACCGCCCACCTGCTGGGTCCGGGCTTCGATCTGCGGCTCGATCAGGCTCGTCTCGGTCCAGCCCGGGCAGATGCAATTGACGGTGACGCCACCGGAGGCGCGGTCTCCCAGCGCCGCATATTCGAGCGCCGCGACCCGCGACATGCCGACCAGCCCGAACTTGGAGGCGACATAGGGCGCCTTCTCGCGCGAGGCGACGAGGCCGTGCACGGAGGCGATGTTGATGACACGCCCGTAACCGCGTTCGCCCATGGCGGGCATTGCAAGACGCATTGTGTGGAATGCGGCCGACAGGTTGACCGTGATAACCGCGTTCCAGGTCTCGGTGTCCGCATCCTCCAGCGACGTCGTCTTCTGGACACCGGCATTGTTGACCAGGATATCGACGCCGCCCCACTCGGCAGCTTCCCGCATCATCGAACCGATCGCGCCTGGATCACGCAGATCGGCATTGAAAAAACGGACTTCAGCGGCACCGGCGTCGCGCACGGCGGTTTCTGCACTTTCGATGGTCGCGGCGTCTCCAAGCCCGTGGATGGCGACGCGGCAGCCGGCTCCGCCCAGCGCCTCGGCGATCGCCAGACCGATGCCTTGTGTCGATCCTGTCACCAGCGCCGCTTTGTCCTGAAGAAACCGGTCCGTCATCTTTCTATTCGTCCTTTGCTTCCAGCATGCGGCGCAGTTCCGTCTTCAGCACCTTGCCGTAATTGTTCTTGGGCAGTTCGTCGATGAAGCGGTAGTGCTTCGGACGCTTGAACCGGGCAATGTTCTCCAGGCAGTGCGCGTCCAGGGCTTCGCCGTCGACATCCGCATCGGCGTGGGAAACGATGAATGCGACAACCACCTCACCCCATTCGGGATGGGCCTTGCCGACGACGCTTGCCTCGCGGATGCCGGGAAAGCGCAGGAGGACCTCCTCGATCTCCCGCGGGTAGATGTTGCTGCCGCCGGATATGATCACGTCCTTGGACCGGTCCTTGAGGGTGAGAAAACCGTCCTCGTCCATGGCGCCCATGTCGCCGGTCCACAGCCAGCCGTCGCGCAGCGTTTCGGCGGTCGCCGATTCATTGCGCCAATACCCGGCCATGACCGTCGCGCCGCGCACCAGGATTTCCCCGGTCTCGCCCGCCGGCAGTGTGCGCCCGTCTCGTCCGGCAATGCGCACCTCGACGCATGAATGCGCCGTTCCGACCGATGCCAGGCGCTCGCGCCAGCGCGGATGGGTCCGGTCGGCGATCGTATCGCGCGGCAGAGCGGTGATGGTCATCGGCGATTCGCCCTGGCCGTAGATCTGGCAGAACCGCGGCCCGAACACGTCGACGGCCTCGATAACGTCCTCGAGATACATCGGTCCGCCGCCGTAGACGATGGTGCGGATCCCCTGCCCGTCCATGTTCTGCGCCTTTGCCGCGTCGACAAGCCGCCGCACCATCGTCGGGGCCGCGAACATGTGCACGTCCTGAAGCTCTTCAGCGAGGCCGAGAATCTCGCCGGCATCGAAACCGCCGGACCGAGGCACCACGTGGCGCGCGCCCTTCATGACATGCTGGATGCTGTAGATGCCGGCGCCGTGGGAAATGGGCGCCGCATAAAGGGCGGCATCGTCCGGCGAGACCGGATCGACGTCGACAAAGTAAGAAAATGCCATCGCCTGCAGATTGCCGTGCGTGAGCATCACGCCTTTCGGGCGGCCGGTGGTTCCGGACGTGTAGAACAGCCATGCGAGGTCATCGGCGGACCGTTCGACGGGATCGATCGCCGCAAACCCTGTCCGCAGGCTGTCGAAGTCATCCCCGTTTATGGCGACCAGCTTGCAGCCATCGCCGGACAGGCGACGCGTCAGATCCGGCAGGGATCCGGGATCGCAAAGGGCCAGCCGTGCACCGGCGTCCTCCATGATCCAGGCAGCCTCCGCAGCATGCAGCTTCGCATTGATCGGAACGGCGACCGCTCCGGCGTGCCAGATGCCGTGGAGCAGTTCCAAATAGGCCAGTGAATTGCGTGCGAAGATCGCAACGCGGTCACCGGGCGCAATACCCTCACGCGCGCGCAGGCCGCCCGCAATCGATCCGACACGGCGCGAGAATTCGCGGTAGTCCGCCGCCGCGTCGGTGCCGACCAGCAGCGCGGGCCGGTCGGGATGCAACTGTGCGGTTCGCTGCAGCCAGATGGCGAGATTCATGGATCCTCCCTCACACCGGGCCTGTCCTTACGGAGCTTCCGCGGTGCTGCCAATCCGTATTTCTACTATGATTTCGCGCTTTTTTGGACGCACCGATACGGCTTGCCTTGCGAACAAGTGCAACCGAGCAAGACCGTTGTGCGTGTAAACGAAATGCGGGAATTTAACGTGGGTGGTGCCCCCGGAGAGACTTGAACTCCCGACCCCCTGATTACAAATCAGGTGCTCTACCAACTGAGCTACAAGGGCATAGCGTGCAATTAACATAAATCCTGCGCGAGTAAAGTAAATTAAAAGCGAAGATGATGGTTTATTCGCCGGATCGCTGCTAACCCCTTGTCGTAAGTGCCGTTTCTCGCCATGTTAGGCGCGAATTCAACCCGGAACCGGATGCCGATGACGCGCAAGCTCTCCACCTTGTCCTTCATATCGAGCGAGACCGAGAGCGCGCGCGCAGCCGCCCGTCATCTTGCAACGCTCTACGGCCAGACGGACCCGGAACAGGCCGACGTCGTGGTGGCGCTCGGCGGCGACGGATTCATGCTCCAGACACTCCACGACACCATGGATTCCGGCAAGCTGATCTACGGCATGAACCAGGGTTCCGTCGGCTTTCTTTTGAACGAATACCGGGAAGAGGATCTGCGCGAGCGGATCAATGCCGCCGTCGAACACCATATCCACCCGCTTGAGATGACGGCCGTCGATAGCGAGGGAAATACCGTCCGCGCCTATGCCATCAACGAGGTGTCGCTGCTGCGCCAGTCCTACCAGGCAGCGAAGCTGCGGGTGCTGGTCGACGACCGGGTGCGGATCGAGGAACTGATCTGCGACGGGCTGATGGTGGCGACGCCGGCGGGCTCGACAGCGTACAACCTTTCCGCCCACGGACCGATCCTGCCGCTCGAGGCGCCGCTGCTGGCTTTGACGCCGGTCAGCCCGTTTCGTCCGCGGCGTTGGCGCGGCGCCCTTTTGCCCAATCGCGTGACGGTGGACATCGAGGTCCTTGAGGCGGACAAGCGTCCGGTCAACGCCGTTGCCGACCACACGGAGGTCAAGTCCGTGCAAAAGGTGACCGTGCGCGAGTCGGACAAGGTAACGGCCAGGATCCTGTCCGATCCGGACCACAGCTGGGACGACCGGATTCTGGCCGAACAGTTTCTTTATTGACGCACAACTCCGCATGTTTGGAGTAGGAGGTGTAGAACAATGCGATCCGTTTCGATTTTTGCCAAAATCTGCCGAACGTCGGCGATCGGGCTGTTTGCCGCCCTGCTCGCGGCTACGGCAAGCCCGGTCGTCGCATCCGAGGCGCCCGAGGTCATGGCGACAACGACGCCGGCGCGCGTCCTGGCGGTTGTCAGCGGCGGTTTCTGGTCCGATCAGGTCAGCGCCGAGGAAAACTCCGATTCCGAATCGACGGCGGAAAACACCGAAAAGCAGAACCGCCGCGGCTACTACCGCTCAATCGCCGTGCGCTCGCAGGACAACACGTCGCGCCTTTTCCTGCAGCGGATCTGGCTCAGCGAGGACGGACCGACATTGCTCGATACACGCGAAATCGTCGCGTTGTCCGAGATGAAGGCCTATATCACGGACATGCGGCCGGAAGACTCGACCGGCATCGCCAAGCTGCCGGGCTTCGTCACCTTCGTTTATCTCAAGCGCGATCCGTCGACGGCCGAACCCGACACGTGGGAGCTGTTCGTGGATGAATTCGGAGACGTGGCTTTCACGCCGGCGACAAATTAGAGCAGCGCGCTAGTCGATATCCTCGACCACGTCATCGCCGCCATGGACCCGGTGCGCGAGCGCCGCTTCCATGAATCCGTCAAGATCGCCATCGAGCACATCCTGGGGGCTGGTGCTCTCCGTTCCGGTGCGCAGGTCCTTGACGAGCTGATAGGGCTGCAGGACGTATGAGCGGATCTGGTGGCCCCAGCCGATCTCGGTCTTGGCGGCTTCCTGTTCGTTCGCTTCCGCCTCCCGCTTCTTCAGCTCTTCTTCGTAAAGGCGCGAACGCAGCATTTCCCACGCGGTCGCCCGGTTCTTGTGCTGGGAGCGTTCGTTCTGGCACTGGACGACGATGTTGGTCGGGATGTGGGTTATGCGAACGGCGGAGTCGGTCGTGTTGACGTGCTGTCCGCCGGCACCCGATGCCCGGTAGGTGTCGATCCGCACCTCCGAATCCGGAATATCGATCTCGATGGTGTCGTCGATGACGGGATAGACCCAGATCGACGAGAACGAGGTGTGACGGCGCGCCTGGCTGTCGAACGGCGATATGCGCACGAGGCGATGAACGCCGGATTCCGTCTTCAGCCAGCCATAGGCATTGTGGCCCTTGACCAGCAGCGTCGCCGACTTGATCCCGGCTTCCTCCCCGTCGTGGACCTCAAGGACCTCGACCTTCATGTTGCGCTTTTCGGCCCAGCGGCTGTACATGCGCATCAACATCTGGGCCCAGTCCTGGCTTTCCGTTCCGCCGGCGCCGGAGTGGATCTCCACATAGGTGTCGTTGGAATCCGCCTCGCCGGAAAGCAGGATATCGATCTGCCGCCGGTCGATTTCGGACTTCATGGCGCGCAGCGCGTCCTCGGCCTCGCGCACGACGTCGTCGTCGCCCTCTTCCTCGCCGAGTTCGATCAGGCCGATATTGTCATCGAGCCGCGATTCCAGATCGCGCAGGCGCGAGATGTTTTCCTCGAGCTGCTGACGCTCGCGCATCAGTTTCTGGGCCTCCTGCGGATCATTCCATATGTCCGCGTCCTCGGCCTTGACGTTCAGGAATTCCAGTCGTTTGAGCGCCTGATCCCAGTCAAAGATGCCTCCTCAGCAGGCTTATGGCCTGCCTGATTTCGTCGACGATAACCTGAATTTCAGAGCGCATTGTGCTTCTTTTTTCCTTTTTTGATAACGCCTTGGCGAGCCGGATACCGCGCGGCGCGCCGGACCATAATCATCCGTCCGCGGCAAGTAAAGGCGCGTTGGAACCGCGCCCGCCGTTTTCATCGGTATGAGTTGTCAGTAGAGTCCGCCGGCTCCGGAAATGATCGCCCGGTTCGCCTGCGGCGACACGTTCAGGATCTCCTCGCCCGTCGCATATTCCTCCATGCCGATGACGGAGAAGAAATCGGCGGGACCGGTTCCCGGCTTGAACGATTCATAGATGACGTCCGGTTCGCCCGGCTGGGCCTCCATCCCGGTCTTGCGGTTGATCGGGATCAGCTGCAATCCCGGCGGCACACGGAAATCCACGGGGCGGCTTTCCTGCAGCGCGGCCGTCATGAACTCGTTGAAGATCGGCGCCGCAAGCTCGCCACCGGTGGAGCCGCGGCCCATCGGCGTCGGCGTGTCGAAGCCGATGAACACGCCGGCGACGAGGTCAGGCGTGTAGCCAACGAACCAGGCGTCCTTTTCCTCGTTGGTCGTGCCCGTCTTGCCGGCGACCGGACGCTCGAGCTTGACCTTGCCTGCCGCGGTGCCGCGCGTGACGACACCCTCGAGCATCGATGTGACCTGGTAGGCGGTCATGGGGTCGAGCACCTGTTCGCGATTGTCGACGACCTCGGGTTCCTGCTGGTTCTGCCAGTCGGTCACCGTGCAGGCGCCGCAGGTGCGCTCCTCGTGCTTGAAGATCGTCTTGCCGTAGCGATCCTGGATGCGGTCGATCAGCGACGGCTTGATCTGCTTGCCGCCATTGGCCAGCACGGCGTAGGCGGAAATCATCCGCAGGACCGTCGTTTCGCCGGAGCCGAGCGACATGGCGAGAACCGGAAGCATGTCTTCGTAGATGCCGAAACGCTCCGCATATTCGGCGACCAGATTCATGCCCATGTCCTTGGCAAGGCGAACCGTCATCAGGTTGCGCGAACGCTCGATGCCGAGCCGCAGCGTCGACGGGCCGGCAGAGCCGCCGCCGTAGTTTTTCGGCTGCCACAACTCGCCCCCCGACACCAGCTGGATCGGTGCGTCCAGAACCACCGAGGCGGGGCTGTATCCGTTGTCGAGCGCCGCCGCGTAGACGAAGGGTTTGAACGCGGAACCGGGCTGGCGCATGGCCTGCGTCGCGCGGTTGAACTGCGACTGGGCATAGGAGAAGCCGCCGACCAGCGCCAGGACGCGGCCGGTGTGCGGGTCAAGCGCCGCGATGGCCCCCTGCACCTGCGGCAACTGCCGCAGAATATGTTTCTTGCCGTCTTCGCCGGCCTTCACTTCCTCGACATAGACAACATCGCCAGGCTTCAAAATCTCGGCAACCGTCTTGACCTTGCTGGCCTTGTCATCCGTCCGGACGCGGTAAGCCCACTCCATGTCTGAACCGGACAGTGCAACGGTCTGGCGTTCTTCGGACACCTTGCCGGAGGCCGAGCTCTTCGGACGCAGCCCGACGGTCGCCTTTTCGTTGTTCGCATCCAGCACGACGGCAAGTTGCCACTCCGGAAGGTCCCGGAGCGGGTCGACCGCGGCAAGCGCGATGCCCCAGTCGCCGCTTATGGAGACGTTCGTCACCGGGCCGCGATAGCCCTGCTTTGTGTCGTAACGGATCAGACCGCGCTGCAGCGCACGACGGGCCTTGACCTGAAGTTCGGGATCGAGCGTGGTGCGCACGGACAATCCGCCCTCGTAAAGCGCATCCTCGCCGTAACGGGCGATGATCTGCCGGCGCACCTCCTCGGCAAAATAGTCGGAGGCGAACAGGCTGGCGCCGCCGATCCGCGGGTTGACACCCAGCGGCTGTGCCTTGGCATCCTCCCCGTCCGCAGGCTTGACGTAGCCGTTCTCGACCATGCGGTCGATCACCCAGTTGCGGCGGGCGACCGCCCGATCGGTGTTGCGGTAGGGATGATAGTTGGACGGAGCCTTCGGCAGGGCAGCCAGATAGGCCGCTTCCGGCAGGGTAAGCTCATTCACCGACTTGTTGAAATAGGTCAGCGCCGCACTGGCGATGCCGTAGGAATTGAGACCGTAGAAGATCTCGTTGAGGTACAGCTCGAGAATGCGGTCCTTTGAATAGGCCTGTTCGATGCGGAAAGCGAGAACCGCCTCGCGGACCTTGCGCTCAAGCCTCTGTTCGGAGCTGAGCAGGAAGTTCTTCGCCACCTGCTGGGTAATCGTCGAGGCGCCGACCAGGCGCTTGCCGGAGGAATAGTTCTCCACGTTGGTGATCACCGCGCGCACAAGCCCGGTGTAGTCGAGCCCGTTGTGCTGGTAGAAATTCTTGTCTTCAGCGGACAAAAAGGCGGCCTTGACCCGATCGGGAACAGCCTGGATCGGAATGTACAGCCGACGCTCCCTGGCGTGCTCGGCCATCAGCGCTCCATCGGAGGCATGAATCCGTGTTGTCACCGGCGGCTCATAAGTGCTCAGAACCTCGTAATCCGGCAGGTCGCGGGTCACGCCACCGACATACAAGGCGATGCCTATCGCGGCCACGAAGAACAGGACCGCACCCATTCCAAACAAATATCCGATCAGCCTGATCATCGATTCCTACCGGTGCTGCCTCTACCGTAGAGCGAGTCAGTTCGCCCCCATACTATACACCGACTAGTGCGTCGAATGTGCGGAAAATAGGGCCAATACCATATTTGATAAGATAAACTAGGACGTTACTTAATCAATGTGGCATCTATCACACAATCGGCAAATCGGGTCTGGCCGGGCTTGGGCGCTCAGTTGCTGACGCCGCCGATCTTCTCCCGATAGGACTTTATCGCCGCAACAAGCAGCTCGGCCGTGCGCCGGCGCCACTCGGGATCGGTCATCAGCTTCTCGTCCTCGACATTGGAAAGATATCCCAGTTCGACAAGGATTGATGGCACCTCAGGCGCCCTGAGGACACGAAAACCCGCTGAACGGTGGGGGTTGGTGATCAGGTTGACCTGGCCGTCGAACGCATCGACGACTTCGCGGGCAAGGCCGATCGAAAACACCTCCGTCTCGCGGCGCGTCAGGTCGATCAGTATGTCGGCGACCGTGTCCTGCTCGTCCTCCAGCGACAGGCCGGCAATCAGGTCGGAGCGGTTCTCACGCGCCGCCAGTTCCCGTGACATTTCGTCGGACGCCTTGTCCGACAGCGTGTAGACCGTTGCGCCGCGCACCCCGCGCAGGCGGAACGAGTCGGCGTGGACCGAAACGAGCAGGTCCGCGTCGTGTTGGCGCGCCAGGCGCACGCGTTCGCCCAGCGATATGAAGCGATCGTCGTCACGTGTGAGCACAACGCGCACGCCCGCTACTTCCTCAAGGGCCGTTTTGAGCGTCTTGCCGAACGCCAACGTGATGTCCTTCTCCTGCGCGCCGTTGCGGCCGCGCGTGCCGGTGTCGATGCCGCCATGCCCCGGATCGACGGCCACGGTAAATGTTTCTTCATCGCCGTCCTGCGGCTGCACGACGCCCGCGTCGGGTGCGGTGTCCGGCGCATCCCATTGCTGCTGTCCGACCAGTTTCGAGAACTCGGCATCCGAAGCGGCCGCGATGTCGAGGACCAGACGAAAGGTCCCTTCGGCCTCGTTTTCCTTGATTTCCGCCATTTCGGTCTTCACGGGTCCGACAGCGGTAAACACGACGCGCGAACGTCCGGGCGCCATGGCGCCATAGCGGATATCAGAAATCAGGCCGCGCGGGTGTGCCGCTTTCTCCGGAAAACCGAAAATTGTCTCAGGCAGGTCGACAACGAGCCTGTGCGGCGAGGCAAGCAGGTGATGGGAGAATTCCGGCTGCTGCTCGAATTCGATGACAACGCGCGTACGCATCTCGTCGCCCGCAATGCGAAAATCGAAGGCAACGATCTGATTTTGCTCGCTTTCTCCCGCCCGAAGATCGATCGTCGAACCGGACAAGAACAGCAGTACGCCGACAACGACTGAGCAACACAGGTACGAAAATGTGCGGCCGTGTCCGGCGGGGATATTCATCGTTGGCTGAACCTTGGGTTCTTCCGGCGTTGGCGTCGCGAAGCAGCGAAAGCGCGAAGCAGATCGGTCCTTATTGAACGAATCGCCGCTTCTCCGCAACCAAATCCGGGTGAAATCAGGACTTGCTTCGCCAGTGTTGCACTGACGCACCCCGGACGTCGCTCGCCCAAGGCTCTTAACAGATTGCTTTTTTGGCCGCGGCCAGCGCGCAAAGCAGGCAAACCACACTTTCCGCCGTAAACCAATCTCATCCGGCCATGCAGCTTTCCCCTTGCCAGAACGAATTCAAGAACATAAAAGCGGGGTTGAGGGTTGACATGCTGACGAGATAGAATCGGCAAATCCGGCAGCCACCTGTTACAGGAATTCGGGGCGCCTTTAAGCCAATTCGTCTGACGTCATAGCACCTCAACTTCTCGGACTGAATCGATGGAGCCCGGGCGAATCCGGGCATCGAATTGCGGCGATGGCCGTATGCTTCTCCCAAGGAAGCGCAACTCATCGGTCTGAAAAGGACCTATTGTTCATAGTTTCCTGCCTGGAATTTGGATGGAAATGCAACCGGCTACAGTTTCAAACAAGGACCTTCGGACCAGCGGTGCTCCGGAGCCTGTAGGCGTGATGCGTCCAATCCGGTCAGGACATACCAATTTCGGCACAGCGGCAGCGATATACGCCCGGACCAGACCTCCGGGCCATAGCATATTGCCGGCTGTCGCCGAGGAGCATCTATTACATGGCAGACAAAATGCTAATCGACGCGTACCACGAGGAAGAAACGCGCGTCGTCGTTGTTCGTGGAAACCGGATTGAGGAATTTGATTTCGAATCGCAGCACAAGAAGCAGCTGCGTGGAAATATCTATCTCGCCAAGGTAACGAGGGTCGAACCCTCTCTGCAAGCAGCATTCGTAGAGTATGGCGGCAACCGTCACGGTTTCCTGGCCTTCTCGGAAATTCATCCCGACTATTACCAGATCCCGGTCGCGGACCGGCAGGCTCTCATCGAGGCGGAAGCGGCCGAGGTTCGTGACGACGACGATGACGAGATAGAAAAACCCGCCAAGAAGAAGACCCGGACCCGGCGCAGCCGCGGCAAGGCTCGCAAGGACAAAAAGACTACTGAAGCCAAGAAGGCCGATGCCGAGGCCGAAGACACGGCGGCTGACGAGGCCGCAGCGGCCACGACACCGGCGGAAGAGGCAAACGACGACGCATCGGACGACAGCGAAGTTCAGGCCGCATCCGCGGAAACGGATGGAGCGCCCGAGCCCGTCGAGGGCGAAGCCGAGGCTGCCGCGGACACTCCGGAAGACGACAAGTCACCGCCGGACAGCATCGCCGCGGCAATCGACGCGGACGAGGTCTCCGAATCCGTCGAAGCCAAACGAGCGGACGGGGAAGACGGCGAAGACGATACAGAGTCGTCCGGCGATGACGACGCGCCCGAAGCGGAAAGCCGCAAGGGCGGCAACGGCAACGATTCCGACGACAGCGACGACGACGATGACGACAGCGACGCATCGGTCGAATCCGTCGGCGCTGAAGACGCGTTGGAGGAAGTTCCGGACCGGGCCCGCAAGCAGCGCAAGCAGTACCGCATCCAGGAGGTGATCAAGCGGCGCCAGATCCTCCTCGTCCAGGTCGTCAAGGAAGAACGCGGCAACAAGGGTGCCGCACTGACCACCTACCTGTCGCTGGCCGGCCGTTACTCCGTGCTGATGCCGAACACCGCGCGCGGCGGCGGCATCTCCCGCAAGATCACCAATGTCCCGGACCGCAAGCGCCTGAAGGAGATCGCGCGCGGCCTCGAAGTTCCGCAGGGCATGGGCGTGATCCTGCGCACCGCCGGTGCCAACAGGACGAAGAGCGAGATCAAGCGCGACTTCGAATACCTGATGCGGCTTTGGGAGAATGTCCGCAATCTGACCCTGACCTCGACGGCGCCCTGTCTCGTCTACGAGGAAGGCAGCCTGATCAAGCGGTCGATAAGGGATCTGTACAACAAGGATATCGGCGAGATCATTGTCTCCGGCGAAGCGGGTTACCGCGAGGCCAAGGACTTCATGAAGATGCTGATGCCGAGCCACGCAAAGGCCGTGCAGCCCTATCGCGACGTGCAGCCGATCTTCGCGCGCTCGGGCATCGAGGCGCAGCTCGACAAGATGCTGCAACCGCAGGTCACGCTTAAATCCGGTGGCTATATCATCATCAACCAGACGGAAGCCCTTGTGGCGATCGACGTCAACTCCGGACGTTCCACGAAGGAACATTCCATCGAGGACACGGCGCTGCGCACCAATCTGGAGGCAGCTGAGGAGGTCGCCCGCCAGTTGCGGCTGCGGGACCTTGCCGGTCTCATCGTCATCGACTTCATCGACATGGAAGAAAAGCGCAACAACCGCGCGGTCGAGAAGAAGCTGAAAGACTGCCTGAAAAGCGACCGAGCACGAATCCAGGTCGGCCGGATCTCGCATTTCGGCCTGCTTGAGATGTCGCGCCAGCGCATTCGCGCCAGTGTCCTTGAAAGCACAATGCAGGTTTGCGACACCTGCGGCGGAACCGGCTATGTGCGGTCCATCTCGTCTGTCGCACTGCATGTTCTTCGCTCCGCCGAGGAGCACCTTATCAAGAACACCACGCACAACATCACGATCCGCACTCTGCCGGAAATCGCGCTCTACGTCCTCAACCAGAAGCGCGACACGATCATGGAACTCGAAAGCCGGTTCGGTCTTTCGATCTCGGTGGAAGCCGATCCCAATGTCGGATTGCAGCATATCGCGATCGACCAGGGCGAGCCCGTCGACTCCCCGGTCGTTATCGAGAACGCTGTCCAGGTCGATACCGAATATGCCGACGCCGACGAGGAAACCGCCGCACAGTCCGGCGAGGACGAAGGCAACGGACGCAAGCGCAAACGTCGCAGGCGGCGGCGCGGTCGCGGCGGCGAGGACCGTGGCGAGAGCCAGGCGGAGGCGTCGGGATCCGGCGACGATGCGCGTGAGACAGACGCCGATGCGGAGGCGCGTTCGGATGACGACGGCGAGTTCCGCAAGAAGCGCAGGCGCCGGGGCAAACGCGGCGGCAAGCGCAACCGTGAACAGGAATCGTCCGAGACGGTGGAAGCCGCTGCAGCAGACGCGACGGCAGATGCCGCGGCCGAGGCCGGCCCCACCGAAACCGAATCCAACGACGATGCTACCGTCGAGGTGCAGGTCGACGAGGTCACGGTGGAGATCAGCGAGCCTGAACCGCAGGCGGATGAAAAACCGAAGCGAAAGCGCGCATCCCGCAAGAAGAAGTCGGACGAGGAAGACGCAGCCACTGCGGATGCCGACGAAGTGGTCGCAGCGGCCATCGATGTCGACGTCGCGGCGGCCGAGGCGATCGAAGCTGCCGACAGCGCCGTCGAGGCGGAAACCGCCGCGCGGCCGAGCCGCCGGCGCAAATCGGCCGACGATGACGGTCCGACCGAACCCAAGCTGACCTCGACGGTCAGCGAACGGGCGGAGGAAGAGACCGTCGACAGCAAGCCCAAGAAGGCCGGCTGGTGGCAGCGGCGCGGGTTCCTTCAGTAAATCAGCATTGCGCCGGCCGGATCACCCGGCCGGCAACCGCCACAGGTCAGGACAGCCAGGCGGCCATCCGGTCCAGCGCCTCCTCCATCTCGGCAAATGAGCCGGCATAGGAGAACCGGATCGTCCGATGCCCCTCAACCGGATCGAAATCCCGGCCGGGTGTCGCAGCCACGTTTATTTCCGCCAACATGGTTTTCGAGAACTGCATGGAGTCGTTCGTAAAGCGGCTCGCATCCACATAGGCATAGAACGCACCATCCATGGGCGAAGCGATGTCGAAGCCGATCTCCGGCAGACGTTTCATCAGAAGTTTCCGATTGGCCATATATCCCTGTTTGACCGCCTTGAGTTCGTCCGTGGCGTCGAAAGCCGCGCAGGCGGCGATCTGGGACAGTTCCGGCGCGCTGATATAAAGGCTCTGGGCCACCCGCTCCAACGGCCGGATGGCCGCTTCCGGGAGAATCATCCAGCCGATGCGCCAACCGGTCATGCAGTAGTATTTCGAAAACGAGTTGATCACCAGAACCCTGTCGGATGCGGCCAGCGCCGTCGTTTCCGCTCCGGAATAGGTCAGGCCGTGGTAAATCTCGTCCGACAGGAACGTGATGCCGTTTGCGTCGCAATAGTCAATCAGTGCGGAAAGGGCCTGGCCACCCGTCACGGTTCCTGTCGGGTTGGCCGGGCTGGCCAGCAAAACACCCGCTATGCGCCCGTAACGGCTTGCCGCTTCCTCCAGCAAACCGGGACTCAAGGTAAAATCCGTCGCGGGTCCGACGGGAATCTCGACCGCCTCGAGACCGAGTGCCGTCAATATGTTCCTGTAGGCCGGATATCCGGGCCGCGTGATGGCGACGCGGTCGCCGACATTGAACATGGTGAGGAACGCGAGGTTGAAGCCGGCCGAGGATCCCGTCGTTACCGCAACGCGCCGCGGATCGATTTCCACGCCGTAGTGCGACCGGTAGTGGCGGGCGATTCTCTCACGCAATTCGGACTTGCCCAGCGCGTCGGTATAAGCAATGCGTTCCGTCAACAGGGCCTCGCGGGCGGCATCGACCACCGCACGCGGCGCGCCGTGCGCCGGCTGACCAACCGCCATCGAAATGACGGGGTGCCCTTCCCTGCTTCTCCTGGTGGCTTCCGCCAGGACATCCATGGCATGGAAGGGTTCGATGGCGCTTCGCGAAGATGTTTTGGTCACAAACGGTTCCCGGACAAAGTTACAACGCCTCACAAATGCCCGATTGCCGTGGCGATCACAACCATATCGGCGTAATCACATTCACGCGATGAACAATATGCGGCACTGTGCATTGCGCTCAATTGGCTGCTATGGTCGCCCGGAGATTCCCTTTATGCCTGCACAACCACGCAAAAGGCCCGCAAAATTGCCGTTTTGTTCAAGCTTCACGCGCACAGTTCTGCTCCTGTTATTGAGCATCACAATCGTCTATGGGCCGATATCGACAGCCAGCGCCCAGGGCCGCATCGCCGTCGTGCGAGACGCCGAGATCGAGGGTCTGCTGCTCGATTACGCGCGCCCCATCTTCAAAGCAGCGGGACTCAGCCGCAAAGGCATCGATATCATCCTGGTGAACAACCCGTCCTTCAATGCATTCGTCGACGGACGCCGGATTTTCATCAACACCGGCGCGCTGGCGACCGCGGCCACCCCGAATGAGATCATCGGCGTGATTGCCCATGAGTCGGGCCACCTTGCAGGCGGCCATCAGCAGCGCCTGCGCGAACAGATCGCGCGCGCCCGAACGCTTGCCGTCGTCGGCGCCCTCGCCGGTATCGGCGCGGCCGCGGCCGGCAGCCTGAGCGGCACCGAGGGTGCCGCCGC
Source organism: Nitratireductor sp. XY-223 (assembly GCF_004959855.1). Classification (GTDB taxonomy): domain Bacteria; phylum Pseudomonadota; class Alphaproteobacteria; order Rhizobiales; family Rhizobiaceae; genus Hoeflea_A. Next base: position 16,712 of record NZ_SPNT01000011.1, read on the forward strand.
CGTGGGCGGAGGACTGGCACAGGCGGCGCCGTCGGTCGCCCAGCGCGCTCTGTTGAGCTACCGGCGTTCGGAGGAAATCACCGCCGACCGGGCAGCCGTCAAGTACCTGAACGCCACCGGACAATCGGCGAAGGGCATGCTGACGACCTTCAAGCGCTTTTCCCAGAACAACGCACTGGCCGGTGTGCGCGCCAATCCCTACGAGCAAAGTCACCCGCTGCCGCGGGACCGCATTGCCCTGCTTGATGAAATTGCGAAAAAGAGCAGGCACTACAACAAGAAGGATTCTCCGGCGCTGCAAAGGCGCCATGACATGATCCGGGGGAAGATCGCCGCCTACTCCGGCGGCGCGCCGGCCGTCGGCCGCGTGTTCCGCAACAATCCCAACAGCGTCGGCGCCCGTTACGGCATGGCCATTTCAGCCTATCTGCGCGGTGACACACGCAGAGCAATGTCGGAGATCGACAAGTTGATCGCCGGCGACAGGAACAACGCCTATCTCCATGAGATGAAAGGGGAAATCTTTCTCAAGGCACGGCAACCGTCAAAAGCCGCCTCTGCTTTCGCGAAAGCGGTTCAACTGGACAAGTACAAGTCCGGCATCCTCCGCGGCCGGTTGGGCTTTGCCTACCTTTCGACGGGCAATCCGGCTGAAATGAAGAAGGCGATCCGGGAACTGCGCGCGTCGCTGACGTCCGATCCGAACAATTTCAATGCCTATACCTACCTGTCCCGGGCCTATGCCAAAGCCGGTGACGTCGCCAATGCGGAGCTGACCCAGGCGGAGGGCTATTTCAGGGCCGGCAAGGTGCGCGACGCAAAGCGATTTGCCGCACGCGCCCAGCAAAAGATGAAGAAGGGTACGCCCAGCTGGCAGCGGGCGAACGACATCGTCAAATACAAGTCCAAGTGATGACAGAGTTGGCCGGAAGGAACGAAGAAACCATGATCAAGACCATACGCGGATATATCGGGGGCGCGGTAGCAGCCGCTCTCATAGTTTCGTCTCCGCTGCCGGCGCTGGCCCTGGACGACGCCGAAAAGGAGGAAATCGGGCAATTCATCAGAGAATACCTGATCCAAAATCCCGAAATCCTCTTCGAAGTCCAGGCCGCATACGAGGCCAAGCAGGAGAGCATCCAGCGCGAGCAGGCACGGCAGGTCATCGCTGATTCCCACGACGCGATCTACAACTCGCCGCACAACGTCGTCCTGGGCAACCCGGAAGGCGACGTGACCATTGTCGAGTTCTTCGACTACAATTGCGGTTTCTGCAAAAGAGCGCTCAAGGACATGGAGGAGATCATCGCGGAGGATCCGAATGTCCGGTTTATCCTCAAGGAGTTTCCGATCCTTGGCGACGATTCGATAGCCGCCCATCGCGTCAGCGTGGCGGTCAGGCTTGTCGCGCCGGAAAAATACGAGGAATTTCATCTTGAACTCCTCGGTGGCCGTGACCGGGCAACGGAGGTCAGCGCGATCGAGGTGGCAAAGCAGCTCGGCATTGACGAGGACAAGTTGCGCACGGCCATGGATAACGACTCCATAACCGAGAGTTTTCGCGAATCCTACATGATCGCGGACGGTCTCGGCATTTCCGGAACGCCTTCCTATATCGTCGGGGACGAAGCCGTGTTCGGCGCCGTTGGGATGCCCACGCTGGCCGGCAAGATCGCCAACCTGCGCAATTGCGAGAGCGCCACCTGCTGACCGCGCTTTGCCGTATTGACGGAACGGATCTTCCAGACCGACGCTTACGCGCCGGTTTTCACGTTTCGGTTAAACATCCAACAGTTTTTTAAGCCGGCGTCCAAAGGCGGGGCTTTTTATTCCGCATCGGTCCGTCTATATGTCTGTGACCCAAATTCCTCCAGGTGAAATACCATGGCCCGCACAGTGTTCGTCCTCAACGGACCCAATCTGAATGCACTTGGCATAAGAGAGCCGGGCATCTATGGCGGCGCTACACTTGGTGACATTGAAAAGGACTGCAACGACCTAGCCGGCTCGCTCGGATTCAAGGTCGATTTTCGACAGAGCAATCACGAGGGCGTGCTGGTCGACTGGCTCCAGGAAGCCGGAGAAAAGGCCGCAGGCGTCGCGATCAATCCCGGCGCGTACGGCCACACGTCCATCGCCTTGCACGATGCCATTCGCTCAATCGACATCCCGGTGGTCGAACTGCACCTGTCGAACGTCCACGCCCGCGAGGCGTTCAGGCACACATCGATGATATCGCCCGTTGCTGCGGGCGTGATTATAGGTTTCGGCCCGGGCAGCTACACGCTGGCCCTGCGGGCACTGGCTCAAATCTTGGAAAACTAAGAACAAGTTCGTATAGGACACGACCCGATGGCAACACGAAAAACAGGTATCGATCAGGATCTGGTACGCGACCTCGCCAACATACTGACCGAAACCGACCTGACCGAGATCGAAATCGAGCAGGACGACCTGCGCATCCGGGTCTCCCGGGCGGGCACGCCCGCGGCGCCGGCAACTCAGATCATTGCCCCTGCCCCGGCTCCCGCCGCCAGCACCAACGCGGCACCCGCCGCGGCCGCCGTGGAAGCACCGTCCGAAGGCGGCGTCAATGTCAACAATGCCGTCACGTCCCCGATGGTCGGAACAGCATATCTTGCGCCGGGGCCCGATGCTGATCCGTTCGTTCAGATCGGTCAGACCGTCGAAGAAGGCGATCCGGTATTGATCATCGAAGCGATGAAGACCATGAACCAGATCCCCGCGCCCAGGGCCGGCAAGATCACCGCGATTCTTGTCAGTGACGCACAACCGGTCGAGTTCGGCGAACCTCTGCTGGTAATCGAATAGGCCGATTGATGCTGTCAAAGATCCTTATCGCCAATCGCGGTGAAATCGCCCTGCGCGTGTTGCGCGCCTGCAAGGAACTCGGCATTGCCACGGTCGCCGTGCATTCAACCGCCGACGCCGATGCCATGCATGTGCGGCTCGCGGACGAAAGCGTTTGCATAGGACCGCCGGCGTCCCGGGACAGCTACCTCAACATCCACCAGATCGTTTCGGCCTGCGAGATTACCGGTGCGGACTCCGTGCATCCGGGTTACGGGTTCCTTTCCGAAAACGCCAAATTCGCGGAAATCCTGGAAGCCCACGGCATCACCTTCATCGGACCGACCGCTGAGCATATCCAGATCATGGGTGACAAGATCACCGCGAAGAAAACAGCCGAGGAGCTCGGCATTCCCGTTGTTCCGGGTTCGGGCGGCGAGGTCACGGACGAGCACGAGGCGGTGCAGATTGCATCCGAGATCGGCTACCCGGTCATCATCAAGGCCACGGCAGGCGGCGGCGGCCGCGGCATGAAGGTCGCCAACAATGAATCGGAACTCTCGCTCGCCCTTGCCACCGCGCGCACCGAAGCCGGCGCCGCATTCGGCAACGAGGCTGTCTATATCGAAAAGTATCTCGGCAAGCCGCGGCACATCGAAATCCAGGTGATGGGCGACGGTGCCGGCAACGCCATCCATCTCGGCGAGCGCGACTGTTCACTGCAGCGGCGCCACCAGAAAGTCTGGGAGGAGGCCAATTCTCCGGCGCTGAACGCGCATCAGCGCCAGGAAATCGGAACGATCTGCGCGGATGCCATGAAAAAGCTGAAATACCGCGGCGCCGGGACGATCGAATTCCTGTACGAGAAGGGCCAGTTCTATTTCATCGAGATGAACACCCGTCTGCAGGTCGAGCATCCCGTGACCGAGGCGATCACCGGCATCGATCTCGTCAACGAGCAAATCCGCGTGGCTTCCGGTGCCGGCCTTTCGGTTACGCAGGAGGAGGTGCGTTTCAACGGCCATGCCATCGAGTGCCGCATCAACGCGGAAGATCCGAAAACCTTCACGCCTTCTCCGGGGCGCATTACTCACTATCATCCGCCCGGCGGCCTGGGCGTTCGCGTCGATTCCGGCGTCTATCAGGGCTATTCCATTCCACCCTATTACGACAGCCTCATCGGCAAGCTGATCGTTCACGGACGCACGCGGGTCGAGTGCATGATGCGCCTGCGCAGGGCACTCGGCGAATTCGTCATCGACGGCATCAACACGACGATACCGCTGTTCATGGACCTTCTTGAAAACCAGGACATCGCCAATGGGGATTACGACATCCATTGGCTGGAGAAGTATCTCGATACCCAGTAAAGGGGCGCCCTCCTTCATCGGTCGATTTCTGCGACTCCTAGCAGCCGATGTGCCCTCGATTGCACCATGATTTTGGTATAAAACTACGGTTGGGCCGGGCGGGATGCCCGCTGACCTTGCATTGCTGTGCCGGTTGCGATGAACGGCTGCAGCAGGTCTCGTCAGCGATCAGAGCTGCTTTGGTCAAGTGACCTAGTGAACCGGGAATCAGACTGGACCATGCACAGGAGTGAGGACCGCCTCAACATCACTCCGCAGCTGCTGATCAAAGCCTATAGCTGCGGCCTGTTCCCCATGGCCGAGTCGGCCGAGGATCCCGAGGTCTTCTGGGTCGAACCCGAAATTCGCGGAGTCATTCCGCTCGATCAGTTCCACATCCCGAAAAGCCTTGCGAAAACCTGCCGGCAGAACCGCTTCGACGTGCGTATCAACACGGCGTTCAACGCGGTGATCGACGGCTGCGCGGAGCCCGGACCCGGCCGGCGCAAGACGTGGATCAACCGCACGATCAGGCGGCTTTATTCACAGCTCCACGACCTGGGGCATGCACACAGCGTCGAGGCGTGGCGCAACGGCGAGCTCATGGGCGGCCTTTATGGCGTATCGCTTCGCGGCGCCTTTTTCGGCGAAAGCATGTTCTCGCGGGAGAAGGACGCGTCCAAGGTCTGCCTCGTACATCTCGTTAAACGGCTGCGCCAGCGCGGGTTCGTCCTGCTCGATACGCAGTTCACGACCGAGCATCTCAAACGCTTCGGTGCCGTCGATGTTCCGAAGGAAACCTACGATTCGCTGCTCAGCGAAGCGATGATGCTCGAAGCCAGTTTCGCCTAGGGTGATCAGGTCGGCGGCGGGACGTCCGATTCCATCCGGCAATCTTTCAGCCAGACATCGTAGACCGCGTGGTCGACGGCGTTCAGCCCGGGTGAATCCGCGAACATCCAGCCGGTGAAAATCCGGCGGATCTTGCGGTCGAGCGTGATCTCGTCGACCTCGACAAAAGTCGTCGTTTTCGGCTTCTGCGTCTCGTCACGGCTGTAGCAGACCCGCGGCGTGACCTGCAGGGCGCCGAACTGAACGGTCTCGTCGATATAGACATCGAATGTGATGATGCGGCCGGTTATCTTGTCGATACCGGAAAACACCGCCACCTTGTTGGTGATGCGCGGGTCCTGCGCCGGCGCGAGGTCCTGCGACTCGACCTGGGCGAATGAGGTTCCCGGCATAACGGAAGTCAGGACCGTAAGCACACATGCCCCGGCGATCCTGCCGATCAGATTCAAGCGTGTCCGCATCAAGTCCCGAGGCTCCTACGATCCGGGCGTCCAGGCGTCATAGTCGCCGGTCACGCGCGGTCGGCGGGCGGGTGTGAGAATCGATCCCCTGGGCCGGTAGGCGGCCGCCGTGCCGGTATGGTTCGGCTCATGCGGCTTTTGCCAGTCCTTCGGCTCGTATGCCTCGTCGGCCGGCGAGACATCGGTGCGGTGATGCATCCAGCCGTGCCAGCCCGACGGAATGGCGGACGCGTCGGACTGGCCGTTATAGATGACCCATCTGCGGGTGCGGCCCTCGCTGTCCTTGCCGCCCTGATAGTAGACGTTGCCGAACTCGTCTTCGCCAACGCGGGTTCCCTTGCGCCAGGTATAGAACCGCGTTCCGGGTGTCGATCCGTTCCACCAGGTAAACACATGGAGCAGGAAATTCTTCATCGATATCCTCGTGCGGAATGCGGGTGTCTGACTTTGTCGCCTTATGCCCCGCCTGCGCCGCGTTGTCCAGTTGCAAGACCTATCTGGCGCCCCGATTGCGCCTATTCCGTGGCAAGTCGCTCAGCCGAGCGTTCGTTCCAGAATGAGCGCGGGCAGCCCGGAATCATCTTCGCCGCAATTGGCGGTTCGGCCGATTTCGACAAAGCCCTTTCTCTCATAAAAGGCGATGGCCTGCGCATTGGTCTCCTCGACCTCCAGCCGGACACGCTGCGCCTCGGGAAAGGAATCGATGATCTCGTCCATCAGCAGGCCGCCGGCCCCCTTCCCTTGTGCGTCGGGGAGCACATAGAGCTGGTGCAGATGGATGAGGCGGCCGTCCGCGGACGACGCGAAGGCCACCGCGCAAATCCGCTCGCCTGTATCGACGACGACGAACTCGCTGTTCGGCTGCGTCAACCGCGGTTTCAGCACTGCCACGCTGTGCCAGGCGTCGGTGATTTCCGTCACCTTCTCGACACCGTAGATCGGGTCATAGGTATCGTGCCAGGTCGTCACCAGCAGCGCATTGATTTCGGCCAGATCGCGCTCGCCGGCCGTTCTTACCCACATGGCTCTATTCGACACCCAGCTTCTTGCGCACCAGTGCATTGACCGCCTGCGGATTGGCCTTGCCTTGAGTCGCCTTCATGACCTGGCCGACGAACCAGCCGGCCATGGAAGGCTTTTCCTTCACCTGCTCGGCCTTGTCGGCATTGGCGGCGATTACCTCGTCCACCACGGCCTCGATCGCGCCGGTGTCTGTGACCTGTTTCATGCCGCGATCTTCGACAATGGCGTTCGGATCGCCGCCTTCAGTCCAGACGATTTCGAAGAGTTCCTTGGCGATCTTCCCGGAAATCGTGCCTTCCTTGATGAGATCGATGACGGCGCCGAGTTGCTCCGGCGTGACGGGTGTCTCCTCGATCGTGCCGCCGGCCTTGTTGAGCGCGCCCAGCAGATCGTTGATCACCCAGTTGGCTGCGATCTTGCCGTCGCGTCCGGCGGCCACGGCCTCGAAATAATCGGCAATGGATTTTTCCGACACCAGAATGGACGCGTCATAGGCGGAGAGACCCATATCGGCCATGAGCCGGTCCTTCTTATCGTCCGGCAGTTCCGGCAGGCCTTCTTTCAGGCTTTCGACAAAGGCATCGTCGAATTCGAGCGGCAGCAGATCGGGATCGGGGAAATAGCGATAGTCGTGTGCGTCTTCCTTCGAACGCATCGAGCGGGTCTCGCCCTTGCCCGGGTCGAACAGCCGCGTTTCCTGATCGATGCTGCCGCCGTCTTCGAGGATGGCGATCTGGCGGCGCGCTTCATATTCGATGGCCTGTCCGACGAAGCGGATTGAATTGACGTTCTTGATCTCGCAGCGGGTGCCGAAATCCTCACCGACCCGGCGCACCGAGACATTGACGTCGGCGCGCATCGAGCCTTCGTCCATATTGCCGTCGCAAGTGCCGAGATACCGCAGGATGGTGCGCAGTTTCGTCAGATAAGCCTTTGCCTCGTCCGAGGAGCGCAGGTCAGGCTTGGAGACGATCTCCATCAGGGCAACGCCCGACCGGTTGAGGTCGACATAGCTCATGGACGGGTGCTGGTCGTGCAGTGATTTGCCGGCATCCTGCTCCAGGTGAAGCCGCTCGATCCCGATCTCGATGTCCTCGAAGTTACCCTTCTTGTCGGGGCCGACCGATATGATGATATTGCCTTCGCCGACGATCGGGTCCTTGTACTGCGAAATCTGGTAGCCCTGCGGCAGGTCCGGATAAAAATAGTTCTTGCGGTCGAATATCGAGCGATGATTGATCTTCGCCTTCAGGCCAAGGCCAGTGCGCACGGCCTGGCGAACGCACTCCTCGTTGATAACGGGAAGCATGCCGGGCATGGCCGCATCGACCAGCGAGACATTGTCGTTCGGCGCGCTGCCGAATTCCGTCGAGGCGCCGGAAAACAGCTTTGAATTGGAGAGCACCTGTGCGTGGACTTCCATCCCGACGATGATTTCCCAATCACCGGTGGCCCCCGGGATCAGCCGCTTTGGGTCTGGCGTGCGCGTGTCGATTATCGTCATTTCGGAGCTTCTTGCCGCTTGATTTTCAAGGAGACGGTTGGGTTTCTTGAACCGCGATACCGGTTAAACCAATGCTCGGGCAGGTTCAAGCCTTTCTGCCGCAGGAACGTTGTCCATACCCGTCGCACGTCAACCGGGAATCGCGCAAAAGCTTGACATAAATCAAATTGTGCCGGTTTCAGCGGGCGTAATATCAGCATCGAACGGCAATGATGAACGGAGGGATAGCGATGAATTTTCAACGGTTTTTGTCCCGTATCGACCGTCATGCCGACCTGTTTGAGCGCATGACGGCCAAGCTCGGCCTGCGCAAGGATCTCGCCGAGCTGAACAATGTCGGGCCGATCTATCGCAGAGCCGCCATGCGGTGCCTGAGCTGTGACAAGGCCGGAGAATGCGAGGCCTGGCTGGAGACGCGCAACGAACCGGCAAATGCGCCGGAATATTGCCGCAACCGCGGCCTGTTCTCGAGGCTCAAGGCAGCGCATGCGCTGCACCATGAATTGAAATAGGCCCGACCGCTTTATCGGCGGCGGACCATTTCCAAACAGCTCCCTATGGGAGAGTATCCCTCAACTCGCCCCGGTCGTTAACGCGATCCGGGGCCTTTTTCTTGGTGCAAGCTTCCCACAGATCGGCGGCAAGGTGAAGCACGTGAGGGTTGCACGCCGCAACCGTTCCGGTTGCGCCGATGTTCCTTGAGGAAAATCGGGCGACCGGCTTGTCAACGGTCGCGACCGCCGTAAGATGGCGGTCGACATGGGCGCAAGCACCTGGTGTATTGCCCGAGCACATTGCCGATAAACCCTTGGCGGGGAATGACAAGTGGATATCAAGGCCGGGATGCGACGACTGAGAACACTGCCGGTTTTCCTGGCCGCCATCGCATTGTCGGGGTGCGGGCTCGGAACCGCGCCGATCCTCAATCCAAAGGGCCCGATCGCACTCGCCGAGCGCGACCTTTTGTTCACGGCCTTCTACCTGATGCTGATCGTCGTCATACCGGTCTTCGTGTTGGCGGCCGTGTTCGTATGGCGCTATCGGGCCTCCGGCGGTAAGGGCCAGTACAAGCCCGACTGGTCCTATTCGGCAGGTATCGACGCGCTGATCTGGCTGGTTCCCGCGCTGATCGTCGCGGCGCTTGGCTACCTTCTGTGGACGACCACCCACAAGCTCGATCCCTACAAGGCGATTACCGGGACGCAGAACCCGATCGAGGTGCAGGTCGTGGCGCAGGACTGGAAGTGGCTCTTCATCTACCCCGAATACGGAATTGCCACGGTCAACGAGTTGGCGTTCCCGCAGGAACGGCCGCTCTCGCTGCGCATCACGTCCGACACGGTCATGAACTCGTTCATGATTCCGGCGCTCGGCGGGCAGATCTACGCCATGGCCGGCATGACCAGCCGGCTTCACCTCATTGCCGACGAACCCGGGCAGTTCACCGGCCGCAACACCATGTTCAGCGGCGATGGATTCGCGGACCAGCACTTCCAGGCCTATTCGATGTCCAATAGCGACTTCGACAGCTGGGTGCAAAAGGTCCGCCAGTCCGAGACGGCGCTGGATCAGTCTGCCTACGCGACGCTCGCCGAGCCCAGCGTCGCGCACGGCGTTGAATATTATTCGTCTTACGAATCGGATCTCTTCGAGACGATCCTTGCGAAATACGCGGCGCGCCCTGCGCACTCGTCGACGATGACGGATCAGTAGGGACAATCCGGAGGAACGCATGCTCGGAAAACTGACGATCGATGCACTTCCGTTCTACAGCTGGGTCGCCATGGCCGGCGCGGGCGTGACGGTCTTCGGCGGCCTGATCGTCGTCGCGCTGATCACTTATCTGGGCGCCTGGCGCTACCTTTGGACCGAATGGCTGACCAGCGTCGATCACAAGAAGATCGGCATTATGTATATCGTGCTGGCGCTGGTCATGCTCATCCGCGGCTTCATCGATGCCATCATGATGCGCGCGCAGCAGGCTTTCGCCCTGAATTCAGACGGTTACCTGCCGCCCGAGCATTTCGAGCAAATCTTCACCTCGCACGGCACCATCATGGTGTTCTTCATGGCGATGCCGTTCCTGACCGGGCTGTTCAACATCGTCGCCCCGCAGCAGATCGGCGCCCGTGACGTCGCGTTTCCGTTCATGAACTCCATCAGCCTGTGGCTGACGGCCGCCGGCGCGGGCCTGGTGCTCGTATCGCTCGTCGTCGGCAAGTTCTCGACGGCCGGCTGGACAGGCTACCCGCCCTATTCGGGCATCGAGTTCAATCCCGGCGTCGGCGTCGACTACTGGCTCTGGGCGCTGCTCGTCAGTGGTGTCGGCAGCACCATGACGGGCATCAACTTTGTCGTGACCATCCTGAAGAAGCGCGCGCCCGGCATGACGCTGATGCGCATGCCGATGTTCTCGTGGACGACTCTGGTTGTCAGCATCCTGATCGCCTTCGCTTTCCCGGCACTGACCGTCGTCGCCATTCAGCTCGGCCTCGACCGCTATCTCGGCTTCCATTTCTTCACCAATGGCGACGGCGGAAACATGATGAATTTCGCCAACCTGCTTTGGATCTGGGGGCACCCGGAGGTCTACATCCTCATACTGCCCGCATTCGGCGTCTACTCGGAGGTCGTCGCGACATTCTCCGGCAAGCGCCTGTTCGGATACGATTCGCTCGTCTATGCCACCGGCTGCATCGGCATCCTGTCCTTCACCGTGTGGCTGCATCATTTCTTCACCATGGGCTCGAGCGCCAATGTGAACGCGTTCTTCGGTATCGCGACCATGATCATCGCAGTGCCGACCGGCGTTAAGGTGTTCGACTGGCTGTTCACCATGTTCCGCGGCCGCATCGTTTTTCACCCCTCGATGTACTGGACCATAGGGTTCATCGTCACCTTCGTCATCGGCGGCGTGAGCGGCGTGCTTCTCGCGCTGCCGCCGGCAGACTACCTGATGCACAATTCCACATTCCTCGTGGCGCATTTCCACAACATGCTCATTCCGGGCGCCCTCTTCGGCTATCTCGCCGGCATGAACTACTGGTTCCCCAAGGCCTTCGGTTTCAAGCTCGACGAGACCTGGGGCATCCGCGCCTTCTGGTTCTGGATCATCGGCTTCTACCTCGCCTTCATGCCGCTATACGTGCTCGGCTTCATGGGCATGGTGCGGCGGATGGAGCACTACAACGTCGCTGAATGGCAGCCCTATCTCATGGTCGCCGCAGTCGGCGCGGTCTTCGTATTGATCGGCATCGCCTGCATTGCAATGCAGCTCTATGTCAGCGTGCGCGATCGGGCGCAGGCGGTCGATGCGACCGGCGATCCGTGGAACGGTCGCACGCTGGAATGGGCAACCTCGTCGCCGCCCGCGCCGTACAATTTCGCGGTCATCCCGCAGGTCGAGGATATCGACGCCTTCGCCGACATGAAACGGCGCGGTGTCGTCGGCGTACACCCGGACCGCTACGAGGACATTACGATGCCAAAGAGCACCGGTGCCGGCGTGATGCTCGGCGCCGGCGGGTTTGTTCTCGGCTTCGCCATGATCTGGCACATCTGGTGGCTGGCGGCCCTCAGCCTCGTCGGCGCGGTCGCGATCCTCATCTACAGGGCCAGCAACGACGACGACGAGTTCACGATCCCGGCGACCGAGGTCGAGGCCATCGAGAACAAGCGTCAGTTCTCGACCCTCAAACTGCCGACCGACCTGCCGCAGCCGGGGACCGACCCCGCCGCAGAGCAACCGATGCCGGGGAACATCTGACATGGCGATGGCTGAGACAACCGCAGTGCACGACGAACCGGTCGCCCATCTCGGCGGCGGCGAGGAGTTCGAGGAACGCGAATTCGGCTTCTGGCTTTACCTGATGACCGATGCGGTGATCTTCGCGCTCTTGTTCGCGACCTATGTGGTCATGAGCGGCAACATCGCGTCCGGGCCTGACGCCAAGTCCCTGTTCAGCCTGCCGCACACGGCCGGCGAGACGCTGCTGCTTTTGTGCTCGAGCATCACCTTCGGCTTCGCCACACTTGCCTCGCTCGCCGGCCAGCGCGGCCGCGTCATCCAGTGGCTGATTGTCACCATCGTGCTCGGCGCCGGCTTCGTCGCCATGGAAATCATCGAGTTCGCAGGCATGATCAGCGCCGGCGCCGGACCGGGCACGAGCGGCTTTCTGTCGGCGTTCTTCACGCTGGTCGGCACGCACGGGCTACATGTGAGCCTCGGCATCGTCGGGATCGCTGTGATGACGGTGCAGATTTCCATGAAGGGGCTGACCAACCCGGTGCGCTCGCGGCTCTACCGGCTCGGCCTCTTCTGGCACTTCCTCGATATCGTCTGGATCGGGATTTTCTCGGTCGTCTACCTGCCGGGGGTTATGTGATGCAAAGACCGGCCGACACGCACACCCATAAAGCCTACCTGACCGGCTTCGTCCTGGCACTCATCCTGACGGTGATTCCCTTTGCGCTTGTCTGGGTTGGCGCCCTGCCCGTCCGTGCGACGCTGATCGTGATCGCGGTCGCGGCCATCATCCAGATGTTGGTGCACATGTACTATTTCCTGCACCTGAACTTCAGGACAACACCGCGCGACAACATGCTCGCGCTCGTCTTTGCCGCGGTGCTGATCTTCATCCTCGTCGGCGGCACGCTCTGGATCATGTTCGACCTGCACTACCGGATGATGGGCTGAAAGCCGAAGAAGCGGACCGCAAACGCGTTGCGCGGCTGCAACAGGTCGGGCGGCGGTAGAAAAAGACTTCGCCTCAATCTTCCCGCAAGCTCCGTGCGGTAACACTTCGTTAACCCCGATTCAAATAGGGTCGGGTTAAGGATTGTTAACGAAGATGACCGAAGTGCTAACCGACACCAAGCCCATTCGACTTAAAGGACGTTCCTTTCTGGCGCTCGTGCTCAGTCCAGAGCCGCCGTTTGACGACTGGCTGGCACGGCTTGACGATCTGGCCGCGAGATCAGCCGGCTTTTTCCTGCGCCGTCCCATCGTGCTCGATGTCGACGGCCTCGAAATGGACGGTGCTGAACTGCGGGGCCTGATCGAACAGCTCCGGGAACGGCACGTCCGCATCATGGGGATCGAGGGTGCTGATCCGACATTGCTTGGCAGTGACATGCCACCGGCCATGGCCGGCGGTCTTCCGGCATCAGACCTCGAAGAGCCGGATGAGGATGCACCGGAAATCGAAAGCGAACCAGCGGCGCCCTCGCTCATGGTGACGCAGCCGGTGCGCTCTGGGCAATTGCTGACATCGGAAGGCGATATCACCATTGTCGGTTCCGTGGCCTCCGGGGCGGAGGTCATCGCAGGCGGCTCGGTTCACGTCTACGGAACCATCCGCGGCCGCGTCGTTGCGGGTTCCATGGGCAACGACGCCGCGCGAATTTTCTGCCGCAAACTTGAAGCGGAGCTCGTCGCGATAGCGGGCTACTACAAGACATCCGAGGATTTTGAGGACGAGCTGCGCGGACAGGCCGTTCAGCTCTGGTTGGAGAATGAAGCAATCCTGGGGGACACACAGGGCTGAGCCGGCGGGCTGCCAATTAAGGAGAAGGATATGGGCAAAGCGATCGTGATCACATCCGGCAAGGGCGGCGTTGGGAAAACTACGTCGACGGCTGCCATCGGGGCCGCGTTGGCGCAAAGAAACGAGAAGGTCGTGGTTGTCGATTTCGACGTCGGCCTGCGCAATCTCGATCTTGTCATGGGCGCGGAACGGCGGGTGGTCTTCGATCTGATCAACGTGATCCAGGGAGAGGCCAAGCTGTCGCAGGCGCTGATCCGCGACAAACGCCTGGAAAACCTCTTCCTGTTGCCGGCGTCCCAGACGCGCGACAAGGACAAGCTGACGCCCGAGGGCGTCGAGCGGGTCATCACATCGCTCAAGAAGGCCTTTGACTGGGTGCTTTGCGACAGTCCGGCCGGGATCGAGCGCGGCCCGACCCTGGCGATGCGCCACGCGGACGCCGCCATCGTGGTCACGAACCCGGAAGTCTCCTCGGTTCGCGACTCGGACCGCATCATCGGCCTGCTCGATGCCAAGACGGTCAAGGCGGAACGCGGCGAACAGATGGAAAAGCACCTGCTCCTCAATCGCTACGACCCGATGCGGGCGGCGACCGGCGAGATGCTGAATGTCGATGACATGCTGGAGATCCTGTCGATCCCGCTTCTCGGCATCATTCCGGAAAGCACGGACGTCCTTCGCGCCTCAAACATTGGCGCGCCGGTCACGCTGGCGGACAGCCGCAGCGAGACGGCAAGGGCCTATTGCGACGCGGCACGGCGCCTCTCCGGCGAGGCCGTACCCATTACCGTACCAGGGGAAAAGCGCGGATTCTTCGGAAAATTCTTCGGAAGGAAAGCTGCATGAACATACTCCGTTTTTTCGGAAGGCGAAGTTCGGCCTCCGCAGCCCGTGAGCGGCTGCAGGTCCTGCTCGCCCATGAACGAGCGTCAATGGGTGGCACCGACCTTGTGGAAATACTCCGCGAGGAGATTATCGATGTGCTCTCCAAGCATGTGCAGATCGAAGGCCGCAAGGTCCATGTCAAGATGGAGCGCGGCGCCCAGGTCTCGACGCTCGCCGTCGATATAGAAATCCCGTTCGACACGGGCGTGCGGGCGGCGTAAGCCCGCCAGGTCACCAAGCTCGGGCGACAACGGCAAATGAAAAACCCCGCCAAATTGGCGGGGTTTTCTGAATTGCACGGGTGCGTTGTCAATCGGTCGCTATCACGGCCAGGAAAACCGCCAGCTGAGACCGGCCTGCACCTTGTGGGTTTTGTAGTCAACCGATGACGCTCCGAGATGGGTGAAGTTACCTGTACCGAAATCGGTGTAGAGGTATTGCACCCTTCCGGCGATGTTCTGAGTGAACATGTACTCACCGCCAGCGCCCACGTTCCATCCGGTCAACGTATCGCTGTCCGTACCCCCTGCGATCGGCGTGTAGAATGTTTCCAAATTCGTAAACGCTACACCACCGGTAAGATACAGCAGCGCCTGGCCGGTGCTGTAACCCAGCCGACCGCGGACTGAAGCGTCCCAGTCCTGTTCAATTGTGTAGGTCTCACCACCGCCGCCACCGGAAAGCGCGGTAGCACTAATGTCCATCCAGTTTCCGTCGGCTTCAACACCGGCGACAATGGATGGTGTCAGCTGGAAGTTATATCCGACATATCCACCGCCAACAAATCCAGATGTGTCATTGCTGAAATTCGAAGGATATGCCGGGATATCAACCGTTGCATCTGTCCACTGGCCGCCCAGCTGAATGCCCAGATACAATCCGGTCCAGTCTGTCCCCTGAGCAACGGGTGCTACTGGCGCCGCCTCAGGTGCAACAACCGCATCCGCAGCGTATGCCGTCGTGGCAGCAAGGGCGCTCATCAAAACACCCGTCAGAATAGCTTTGCGCATAAGAAACCCCCTAAACGCACAAAATCGATAGACCGAGTTTTACTGGGCTACCAGAAAGTTGCAATAGAGGAAGCGAACGCAGAAGTTGAGAATTCACTTGTGTTGCCAATTTGAGACACGGCAAAAATAGGCACCCATGAGCCCTTCGTTTCTATCTGCTTAATATTTATAAATATTCATTGTTTGCCGACTTTCTATGCGAATGCGCCGCCGGATGCGCGGAGTAACGAAGTATTAATTTCCCTTAACGGTAGAGATATCGAAAAGGCACCTACGTGCGCGGTAAAAACGAATCGTATATTGCGGTGCCGTTAAGTAAACAACTGTTTCAAATGGCGATGCGGACGGCACTGCCCGCTCCGGGAGCAACGGCGCCGCTGTATTGCACATATTTCGATTTGAAATGGTGCGGTCGAGAAGACTCGAACTTCCACGGGTTGCCCCACAGCGACCTCAACGCTGCGCGTCTACCAATTCCGCCACGACCGCACGTGGTAGAAGCCGTTACCGGCGCGCCGCATGTACCAAATAGCCTGTAGCGAGACAAGGGGCTGTGACGTTTTTTTGTCCGCCTTCGCGGGCTCCCGAAACAGGCCCCCAACGTTCGGCACACAATGGGCCTTGCACTGCGACGCCGCGCGCGCCAAATAGGCATCGAACAGGGATATTCCACGCGAACACAATGCAGCGCAGCGACATCGAGACCGGCTTCTTTGCAACCGAGGGATCGCCACCGGTGCGCTGGCTTGTGGCACCCGGCCTGACCGACTACGGCGACGCGGTGGATTTCATGGAAGAGCGCGCCGAAGCGATCGCCAGGGGCGGCGCAGACGAGCTTGTGTGGCTGGTCGAGCATCCGCCGCTCTATACGGCCGGTACAAGTGCCGACGAATCGGATCTTCTGTCGCCGGGGCGCTTCCCCGTCCACCGGACGGGACGCGGCGGTGAATACACCTATCACGGGCCGGGGCAGCGCGTCGCCTATGTGATGCTCGACCTGAAGCGGCGACGCTGCGATGTCCGGGCATTTGTATCGGCGCTGGAAGCCTGGGTGATCGACACACTCGCCGGCATGAACATCCGGGGCGAGCGCCGCGAGGACCGCGTTGGCGTCTGGGTGGCGCGCCCGGAGCGGCCCGCCCTCCCCGACGGCACTGCCGCAGAGGACAAGATCGCCGCCATCGGCATCCGGCTGCGCCGCTGGGTCAGTTTTCACGGCATATCGATCAATGTCGAACCGGATCTCGAGCATTTTTCCGGTATCGTGCCGTGCGGCGTCACCGCACACGGGGTGACCAGCATCGTCGACCTCGGCCTGCCGGTGACCATGGCCGACACAGACATTGCCCTGCGACAATCCTTCGAAACGATCTTCGGTCCGACCTCGGACTGATCGCCTAGAAATGCTTGCCGGCCTGGAACGGACCGATGCGCGTCGAGGCGGCAACCAGATAGGCGGTCGACCAGCCGATCAGCACGAAACCGCTGAGGCCTTCCATGCCGGCCATCAACTGCCATTCCTTGGTGATGAGGGCATCGCCATATCCGAGTGTCGAAAATGTTATGGCGGAAAAATAGAGCGCATCCGAGATATTTTCGATGGCGCCGGCCAGTTCGTAGACCACCGCCCAGATCCAGATCTCGACGGAATGCACCAAGATCAGCCCGTGAACAAGGATCACCATCGAAATGACCTTGCTGCGGAATTCGTGTATCGGGTGCAGTCCCGCAACACGGTTCATGACGTTCGCGATTCCGACCAGGCCCAGCGTGTGGACCAGGACCGTCAGCGACACCACGGCTGTTCCCAGTATTATATCCGGCAGCATGAAGACCCACCCCCAGTTTCCCTGTTTTGATCGTGTGCGTTGGTTGGCACAAATCCCATAAGGGCGCAAATACATCGGCATTCGGCAGATATTTGACGGAATCAAGAAACAATGCGCCAACCGGCGGGACTAATAATGCCCCGTGCGGACGGAAGGACGACCCGGTGCTTTTGCACACAGCGGTGCGTAACGGACATAATGACGCGCGCACCGACATTTCCTTTCGCAACCGTCCTGCTTTGTCATAAACCGTGACCGCAAGCCGTCGGTAGCAGGAGCGCAACAGGAGCAGCATATGTCGACCCAATTGGATATCTCCGTCGAACATCCGGACTACGATACGCTCGGCGGCCGGATCTCGCGGGCGCGCGACGCGCTCGACCTGACCACATCGCAGCTGGCACGCCGGCTCGGCGTCAAGACCGATACCGTTCACGCATGGGAGACGGACCGGTCGGAGCCGCGCGCCAACCGGGTCACGATGCTCGCCGGCGTTCTCGGCGTATCGCCGACCTGGCTTTTGAACGGCATCGGCGAAGCGCCAAACCTGCCGGTGGTACATTCGGAACTGCGGGTCCTGGTCACGCAGTTGTCGAAACTGAAAAAATCCCATGAAGCGATGGGCCACATGATCGAGGCCATTGAAGCCGAAGCGAGGCGGGTGTCGCAGCAGATCGGCGAATGATCGACTGCCGCCAACGCCATTTTTTTCCGGCGCGCCTATTGAGGCATCGCACGCGTTTTGACAGTGTGCCAGTCTGGCAGAACGAATGATACCGACTGAGGGAGGAAGATATGGACGTTCGCGCAGCACTGGCGGTCGAGGCCGGCAAACCGCTTGAGATAACCACCGTGCAGCTCGACGGTCCGCAGGCCGGCGAAGTTCTCGTCGAGATCATGGCGACCGGCATCTGCCATACCGACGAATTCACGCTCTCCGGCGCCGACCCGGAAGGTATTTTCCCCGCCATCCTCGGCCATGAGGGCGCAGGTGTCGTGCGCGAAGTGGGTCCTGGCGTAACCGGTCTGAAACCCGGCGATCACGTTATACCGCTTTACACGCCCGAGTGCCGCGAGTGCGAGTACTGCCTCAACCCGAAGACCAATCTGTGCCAGGCCATCCGCGCCACCCAGGGACAGGGCCTGATGCCGGATGGCACAAGCCGTTTCTCCATGAACGGCGAGAAGATCTTCCACTACATGGGCACGTCCACCTTCGCCAATTTCACGGTGCTGCCCGAAATTGCCCTGGCGAAAATTCATCCGGACGCGCCATTCGACAAGGTTTGCTACATCGGCTGCGGGGTCACGACCGGCATCGGAGCGGTCATCAACACGGCGAAGGCCGAACCGGGATGCCGCGCGGTTGTCTTCGGCCTCGGCGGCATCGGCCTTAATGTCATCCAGGGCCTGCGTCTCATCGGTGCAGAGATGATCGTCGGCGTGGATCTCAACAATGACAAGAAGGAATGGGGCGAGAAGTTCGGCATGACCCATTTCGTCAACCCGTCCGAGGTGGAAGGCGATCTGGTTCCCCACCTGGTCGACCTGACAAAAGGCGGTGCCGATTACTCCTTCGAGTGCATCGGCAATGTGAACGTCATGCGCGACGCGCTGGAATGCTGCCACAAGGGCTGGGGCGAATCGATCATCATCGGTGTGGCCGGCGCCGGACAGGAGATTTCCACCCGCCCGTTCCAACTGGTGACCGGCCGTTCCTGGCGCGGCACCGCATTCGGCGGCGCACGCGGCCGCACCGACGTTCCGAAGATCGTCGACTGGTACATGGAGGGCAAGATCGAGATCGATCCGATGATCACCCACACGCTCAGTCTCGACGAAATCAACAAGGGTTTCGACCTCATGCACGCGGGCGAGTCCATTCGGTCGGTGGTCGTCTACTGACCGGGGAATGGACGCAAAGCCGGTCATATACGTCGATGCAGACGCCTGCCCTGTAAAGAACGAGGTTCTGAAAGTGGCGGAACGTCACGGGCTGCCTGTGACTTTTGTCGCCAATGGCGGCCTTCGCCCGTCACGGGACTCCATGGTCCGTAACGTGATCGTATCGGCCGGTTTCGATGCGGCGGACGACTGGATCGCCGATCATGCCGGCAACAGCGATATCGTCGTTACAGCAGATGTTCTTCTCGCCGGACGGTGTGTCGAGGCGGGCGCCGGGACGTTGAGCCCGTCCGGCCGGCTTTTCGATGAAACATCGATCGGCATGGCAACGGCGATGCGCAACCTCAACCAGGACCTCCGGGAGGCCGGCGAGATCCGCGGTCTGAACGCACCGTTTTCGCAGCGCGACCGGTCCAGCTTTCTCGAGGCGCTTGACCGGTTGGTCCGCAAGAAGATCCGGGAGGGCCATTCATGAGGATGTACGGCGCGGAGGTTTCGTATTTTTCCGGCAAGCTGCGCGCCTATCTCGACTGGAAAGGCTTGGACTACGCTGAGATTCCGGCAAGCCGCGATGTCTACATCCACAAGATCCTGCCCAATATCGGCTGGCTGGTCATCCCGGTCATCGAGCGCGACGACGGCGCCTATATGCAAGATACAACCGAAATCATCCGCCGTCTCGAGACCGAGGTCCCCGAACCGCCGGTTCTGCCGGCCGGGCCGATTCAGGCGCTGGCGTCGATGATCCTCGAGCTCTACGGCGACGAATGGCTGGTGCTTCCGGCGATGCACTACCGCTGGAACCACAACCGGGACTTCGCCATTGCCGAATTCGGCGCATTGTCCGCCCCCGATCTCCCTCCGGAAGAGCAGCGCGCCGTGGGTGAACGGATCGCCAAGCCCTTTGCCGGCGCCCTGCCGGCCCTCGGCATCAATCCCGCGACGACGGAGGCAATCGAGGAAAGCTACCTTGCGCTGTTGCGCGAGCTCGAGCGCCATTTCAGCGTCCACGACTATGTTCTTGGCCGTGCCCCGTCCCTGGGCGACTTTGGCCTGTTCGGGCCGCTTTACGCGCATTTGTTCCGCGATCCGGAATCCGGCGCCCTGATGCGCAGCAAGGCGCCGGCCGTTGTCCGCTGGGTCGAACGCATTCGCAGTGCAGCCGACCGCGGACGGGCGATGCAGGGCGGTACCGATGCCGTCCCGTCGACACTGTTGCCTATTTTGCGGCGGGCCATGAGCGAGCACCTGCCGGTTCTGTTGGACACAGTGGAACAGGTCGCGGCGTTCGCACATTCCGCTTCGGACCGTAATCTTCCCCGCGCCATCGGTTTTCACAGCTTCCGGATCGGCGATGCGGCAGGTCAACGGGCTGTGTTTCCTTACGTGCAGTGGATGCTGCAGCACGTCGTCGATAAGATACAGTCCGTGCCGCCTGATGAGCGGCCCGCGGTCGTTCGGTTCCTCGAAGACATCGGCGCGGGCGCCTTGGCTGAGCTGCGATTCAAGACTCGCGTCAGACGCCAGGACTTCCAGCTGGTTCTCGACAATTAACCGCAACTATATCAAAGGGATATAGACAATTATGAATACAGAATCGGAAGTCGTATCCTTCGGCGGTGTCCAGGGCGTCTACAGCCATGCCTCGACAAGCTGCGGCTGTGAGATGAAGTTTGCCGTTTTCGTGCCGCCGCAGGCAAAGCAGCACGCCTGCCCGGTCGTCTGGTATCTGTCCGGACTGACCTGCACCCACGCCAATGTGATGGAAAAGGGCGAATACCGACGCCTGGCGGCGGAGCTCGGCCTGATCGTCGTTTGCCCGGACACAAGCCCCCGCGGCGCGGTTCCGGACGTCGATGACAACTGGCAGATCGGCAAGGGTGCCGGCTTCTATGTCGACGCCACCCAGGAGCCGTGGTCGCAGAACTACCGCATGTACTCCTATGTCACCGAGGAACTTCCGGCGCTGATCGCGGAGAATTTTCCGGCCGATATGGAAAGGCAGGCCGTTTTCGGGCACTCAATGGGCGGCCACGGCGCCCTGACCATCGCCCTGAGGAACCCGGATCGCTACAGGAGCTGCTCGGCTTTTGCACCGATCGTCCATCCCATGGGCGCGGACTGGTCCATCGGCGCCTTCCGCGCCTATCTGGGCGATGACGATAACCTGTGGCGCGAACACGACGCCTGCGCGCTCATCGAGGACGGTGCCCGCTACCCGGAGTTCCTGGTGGACCAGGGGAGCGCCGACGGATTTCTCGACGAGGGGCTGCGCCCATGGCTATTCGAGGAGGCCTGCAAAGACACGGGGATCGGCATCACGCTGCGCATGCAGCAGGGCTACGATCACTCGTACTATTTCATATCGAGCTTCATGGACGACCACCTGCGCTGGCATGCGGAGAGATTAGGCTAGAGCGGTTCGATATCGCCGCGTTCCCATTCTGCCTGCGTCTGTGCCATGAAGTCGGCGTAGCATCCCGCCTCGATCGCATCCCGGATACCCTGCATGAGCTGCTGGTAATAGGCCAGGTTGTTCCAGCTCAAGAGCATGCCGCCCAGCGCCTCGTTCGAGCGCACGAGATGATGCAGATAGGCGCGTGAATAGTCGCGCGCCGCAGGACAATCGGACTGCTCGTCGAGCGGACGGGTGTCTTCCGCGTGGCGGGCGTTGCGCAGGTTGATCTTGCCGCGGCGGGTATAGGCCAGGCCATGGCGGCCGGCACGGGTCGGCATCACGCAATCGAACATATCGATACCACGCGCCACCGATTTCAGGATGTCGTCGGGCGTGCCGACGCCCATCAGGTAGCGCGGCCTGTCTTCCGGCAGCAGCGGACAGGTGATGTCCAGCATCGCCAGCATGACCTCCTGCGGCTCGCCGACTGCCAGCCCGCCGATGGCATAGCCTTTGAGGTCCATGTCCTTCAGTGCCGTCGCCGAGCGCTCGCGCAAGTGGACCACGTCACCGCCCTGCACGATGCCGAACATCGCCCTGCCCGGCTGGTCGCCGAATGCCTTCTTGCAGCGCTCCGCCCAGCGCAAAGACATCTCCATGGATTTCTCGATGGCCTTCTCGTCGGCCGGCAACCGGACGCACTCGTCGAGCTGCATCTGGATGTCCGAGCCGAGGAGCCCCTGGATCTCGATCGAGCGTTCCGGCGACATTTCATGTTTCGTGCCGTCAACGTGGGACTGGAAGGTCACCCCCTTTTCGGTGATCTTGCGCAAACCCGCGAGCGACATGACCTGAAACCCGCCGGAATCCGTAAGGATCGGATGTTCCCAGCGGCAGAATTCGTGCAGGCCGCCGAGGCGCGCGATCCGCTCGGCACCGGGCCGTAGCATCAGGTGATAGGTATTGCCCAGGATGACGTCGGCGCCGAGCGCACGGACCTGGTCCATGTACATGGCCTTGACCGTGCCGCCGGTGCCGACCGGCATGAAGGCGGGCGTACGGATTTCACCGCGCGGCATGGTGATCGAACCGCGCCGGGCGGCCCCGTCCCGGGCCAACAGGGAAAACTGGAAATTCTCGGTCATTTGGTTGCCTCGTCCGCCCGCACGAGCAGGCTCGCGTCGCCATAGGAATAGAAACGATAGCCGCTGTCGATCGCGTGTCGATAGGCGTTGCGCATGGTCTCATAGCCTGAAAACGCGCAGACAAGCATAAAGAGGGTCGAGCGGGGCAGATGGAAATTGGTCATCAATAGGTCAACGAAGCGGAAGCGGTAGCCGGGCGTTATGAAGATATCGGTGGACCCGCGCCAGGGGTGGAGGGTGCCGGCCTCGTCGCTGGCGCTCTCCAGGAGGCGCAGAGACGTCGTGCCAACGCAGACGATCCGACCGCCCCGCGCCTTGATCGCATTGAGCGCACGTGCGGTCTCCTCCGACACCTCGCCGATCTCGGCGTGCATGACATGATCGTCCGTATCGTCGGCCTTGACCGGCAGAAAGGTCCCGGCCCCGACATGCAGGGTGACGAAGTGACGTTCGATCCCGGACCTTTCCAGGCGCGCGAACAAATCATCGGTGAAATGAAGACCGGCGGTCGGAGCCGCAACGGCGCCGTCCTGGCGCGCATAGACGGTCTGGTAATCCTTGCGGTCGCGGTCATCGTCCGCCCGCTTCGAGGCGATGTAGGGCGGCAACGGCACGTGCCCGGAGGCCGCGATCGCCTCGTCGAGCGCAGCGCCCGACAAATCGAATTTCAGGTCGACCTCGCCGGCTTCGCCCTTTGCTTCGATCACGCCGTCCAGGGAGGTTCCGAGGCAGGCGTTGTTCTGATCCCCGAAACTGAAGCGGTCACCGGCCTTCAGGCGTTTTGCCGGGCGGGCGAATGCTTTCCACCGGTCCGGTGCGATGCGCATGTGGAGTGTCGCGGAAATCCTGGTGACGGCATCCTCCCCGCGGCGCCGGACACCTTCCAGCTGCGCCGGAATGACCTTCGTGTCGTTGAGCACCAATGCATCGCCGGGCCGCAAAAGGTCCGCCAGATCCGTTACTGTGCAATCGGAGAGCCCTTCCGCAGGATCCACGACGAGCAGCCTGGCGCTGTCCCGCGGGGTCGCGGGGCGCAGCGCGATGGCGCTGTCGGGCAAATCGAAGTCAAACAGGTCGACGCGCATGAAACCGGCTCAGCAACAAACAAGCGCCCGCCTCAAAGAAGCGGGCGCAGCCATCTTTACTGCCGATCGGGCTAAATGTCAGCGGCGACGCGCATCGTCGTGATGCTGTCGGGATCCTGAACGGGCTCGCCGCGCTTGATCTGGTCGACCACGTCCATGCCTTCGATCACCTGGCCCCAGACGCTGTACTGCTTGTTGAGCCACGGCGCCTCGTCGAAGCAGATGAAGAACTGGGAATTGGCCGAGTTCGGGTTCTGCGAGCGGGCCATCGAGCAGGTACCACGCACGTGGTTCAGGTTGGAAAATTCGGCCTGGAGGTCCGGCTTGTCCGAGCTGCCCATCCCCGTGCCCGTCGGGTCGCCCGTCTGGGCCATGAACCCGTCGATCACACGGTGAAAGACAATGCCGTCGTAGAAGTTCTCCCGCGACAGCTCCTTGATCCGGGCAACATGATTTGGCGCAAGGTCGGGCAGCAGTTCGATGACCACCCTGCCCTTGCTGGTTTCCATGACAATCGTGTTTTCCGGGTCTTTGTACTCGGCCATGACGACCTCCTTGTTTTTGGTTTATTCGCCGACGCGAACCTTGATCATGCGATCCGGGTTCTGGACGGCACCATTGGCCGCGTCGTCACCGCGCTTGATGTTCCTGATAAGGTCCATCCCGTCCACAACGCGGCCGAAGACGGTGTATTTGCCGTCCAGCGAACCGACACGTTCGAACATGATGAAGAACTGCGAATTGGCGGTGTTGGGGTGGCTTGAGCGGGCCATGCCGACAATGCCGGGCTCAAAGGGGATATCGGAGAATTCCTGGTTCAGGTTCGGCTCGCGCGAACCACCGGTGCCGACCAGGCGCGCGTTGAAGCCGTCCTCCAGATTGCCGTACTCCACGTCGCCCGTCTGCGCCATAAAGCCGTCGATCACGCGATGAAAGGCAACATTGTCGTATCTGCCGGCATTGGCGAGGTCCTTGATGCGCCGGACATGCTCGGGCGCGACATCCGGCAGCAGTTCGATCACGACGTCACCGTCCTTGAGGGTGATGGTCATCTTGTTTTCCGGATCGATATCGGCACGCGCCAGGGAAAGAACGCCAATCGCAAGCAAGGCCGCTACGGCCAGTGGTCTCAAGGATTTCATGATAACTCTGTCGGTTCTCGGGATGGGTTCCCGGCTGCGACCCGGCGCCTCGTTCAGGATTTCCGTTCCTTCAGGGCCGCCAGGACGGGGGCCGGTACGAAAGCGCTAACATCTCCCCCCATTGCAGCGATCTGCCGCACCAATGTGGCAGTAATGGGCCGGTTGAGCGGGCTGGCAGGCAAAAAAACCGTCTGGATCTCGGGCGCCATTTCGCGGTTCATTCCGGCCATCTGCATTTCGTAGTCGAGATCGGAGCCATCCCTCAGCCCGCGCATCAGAAGCGTCGCGCCGCTGTCGCGCGCCGCGTCGATCGCAAGGCCGTTGAAGGATGTGACGGAAACGCGCTTCTCTTCGCCCGGAACGATGTCGGAAAGGGAGGCCTTAATCAGGTCGGAACGCTTCTCAACGGTGAAGAGCGGCTTCTTCGACGCCTGGATGCCGATACCGACGACGACCTTGTCCGCGACGTTCAACGCCTGGATGAGAACGTCCAGGTGGCCGTTGGTGATCGGATCGAACGATCCAGGATAAAAAGCAATCGACATGGGTAACTCGTGTCATCGATCCGCAATCGGATCCGTCCCGCCGCTTTTGTCACGACCTCGCGCCGGGTGCAAGCAAAACAAGCCGGCAAACGGGCCGCCGGAGCCTCACAGAGCCGTTCCCACCACATGAATGCCAGCTGAACGGCCGTTTCAGGAACGCTTCAGCAGCCGCTTCCTAATGTGTTCGGGACAATTTGAGAGGAATCCACAATGCTAATTTTATCTTTCATCGCTACGCTCTTCGTAACGATAAGCATTGCCGCCGCCGTCGTCCTGGCATCCGAACCGGAACAGAGGCAGCCGGTCCGAAATCCGCGTCGCCGCTGAGCGATGTCAATAAACAGGGGATCAGCCGAAGATCACAGGCACGTGTTCGCAAACGGTGCGCCGATCACAAGCCATTTGACATGCATTGAAGATGGCGTTGGCAGTTCCCATATCAAGTTTCAAGGGCGCAGAAAATGCACTCGATGGTCATTCGAAAATGACATCACGGAGACGAAAATGGTTACAGCGCTGACAATCCTGGCGGTTCTTATAGCCTCGATGTTCCTCGCGACCATGGGCGCGGCCATGATGGCTATGCACCGCGAGCAGGTTGAAGCGACCGAGAGGGCGCGTAGCAGGATCAAGAATTGACTGCTTAGTTTGATTTACCCAGGGACTCTTCTGACCTCCAATCAATAAAGTCCCCACCTGATCCGGATGGTTCCCCGCCATCCGGATTTTTTATGCCTCGTCCCCTTCATCTCCTTGGGACTGCCCGCCGTCCGGCGTGTCTTCTGTCTCGGCGCCATCGCCCTCATCATCTTCTTCTTCCGGCTCGCTGATGCGCTCCACCGAAACGACCTTCTCCTGTTTCGCCGTGGAGAAAATCGTCACACCCTTAGTCGCGCGGCTGGCGATGCGGATGCCCTCGACCGGCACGCGGATGAGCTGGCCGCCGTCCGAGACGAGCATGATCTGGTCGTCGCTCTCGACCGGGAACGTTGCCACCAGCGGTCCGATCTCGTCCACCTTGCTGGTGTCGGTGGCCCGGATTCCCTTGCCGCCCCTGCCCGAAATGCGGAAGTCGTAGGACGAAGAGCGCTTGCCGTAACCCTTCTCGCTGACGGTCAGGACGAACTGCTCCTTGGATTGCATGTTCTGCGCCATCTCCTCGGTGAATTCCTCACCTTCGCCGACCGACGCATCCTCGCCGACCAGTTCGACGTCATCGGCCCTGCTCCACTTGATATAGGCGGCGCGTTCAGCCGGGGTCGCCTCGACATGCACCAGGATCGCCATCGAGATGACGCAGTCGCCATCGGCGAGCTGGATGCCGCGCACGCCGACCGAGTTGCGGCCGGCGAAGACACGCACATCGGTGACCGGAAAGCGGATGCACTGCCCGAGCGCCGTCGTCAGCAGCACGTCGTCGTTTTCATCGCAGGTCTCGACGGCGAGGATCTCGTCCTTCTCGTCGTCGAGCTTCATGGCGATCTTGCCGTTGCGGTTGACCTGGACGAAATCGGAGAGCTTGTTGCGGCGAACCGTGCCGCGCGTCGTGGAGAACATCACATCGAGCTGGCTCCAGCTCTCCTCGTCCTCCGGCAGCGGCATGATCGAGGTGATCCGTTCGCCCTGCTCCAGCGGCAGCATGTTGATCAGCGCCTTGCCGCGCGATTGCGGCGAGCCGACCGGCAGGCGCCAGACCTTTTCCTTGTAGACGATGCCGCGCGAGGAGAAGAACAGGACCGGCGTGTGGGTATTGGCCACGAACAGGCGGTTGACGAAATCCTCGTCGCGCGTTGCCATGCCGGAACGGCCCTTTCCACCGCGGCGCTGGGCCCGGTAGGTGGCCAGCGGCACGCGCTTGATGTAGCCGGAGTGGGAGACGGTGACGACCATGTCCTCGCGGGCGATGAGGTCCTCATCGTCCATGTCCGGCCCGCCCTCGGTAATCTCCGTTCGCCGCGGCGTCGCGAACTCGTCGCGAACGTCCGTCAGTTCCTTCTTGACGATCTCCAGGATGCGGACCCGCGACGCGAGGATCTCCAGGTAATCCTTGATCTCGGCGCCGATCTCATTGAGTTCGTCGGCGATCTCGTCGCGGCCTAGGGCCGTGAGGCGCGCCAGGCGCAGCTCGAGAATGGCGCGCGCCTGCTCCTCGGACAGATTATAGGTTCCGTCGTCGTTGATGCGGTGGCGCGGATCGTCGATTAGCACGATCAACGGCGCAACGTCCTTAGCCGGCCAGCGGCGCTCCATCAGCTGGGTCCGGGCGGTTCCCGGATCCGGGGCATTGCGGATGAGGCTGATCACCTCGTCGATATTGGCAACGGCGATGGCCAGCCCGACAAGCACATGGGCCCGCTCGCGTGCCTTGTTGAGAAGAAATTTCGTGCGCCGGCTGATCACTTCCTCGCGGAAGGCGACAAACGCCTTCAGCATGTCCATCAGCGTCATCTGCTCGGGCTTGCCGCCGTTGAGCGCCACCATGTTGCAGCCGAACGAGGTCTGCAGCGGCGTGAAACGATAGAGCTGGTTGAGGACCACATCGGCGACGGCATCGCGCTTCAGTTCGATCACCACGCGATATCCGTCACGATCGGACTCGTCGCGGATGTCGGAGATGCCCTCGACGCGCTTTTCGCGCACGAGCTCGGCCATCTTCTCGATCATCGACGCCTTGTTGACCTGATAGGGAATCTCGCTGATGACAAGCGCTTCACGCTCGCCGCGGATCTGCTCGACGTCAACACGCCCGCGCATCACCACCGAGCCGCGCCCGGTATCATAGGCGGAACGGATGCCGGAGCGCCCGAGGATCAGACCGCCAGTCGGAAAATCGGGACCCGGGATAATCTGCATCAGCTCGGCGAGCTCGATCGACGGGTTGTCGATCAGAGCGACGCAGCCGTCGATGACCTCGCCGAGATTGTGCGGCGGGATGTTGGTGGCCATGCCGACAGCAATGCCGCCGGCGCCGTTGACCAATAGGTTCGGGAAGCGTGCCGGGACGACACGTGGTTCCTTGGCGGAAGCGTCGTAGTTTTCCTGGAAATCGACCGTGTCCTTGTCGATGTCCTCAAGCAGCTCGTGGGCGACCTTGGCCAGGCGCGATTCCGTGTAACGCATGGCGGCCGGCGGATCGCCGTCGATGGAGCCGAAATTGCCCTGCCCGTCGATAAGCGGAACGCGCATGGAAAAGTCCTGCGCCATGCGCACCATGGCGTCGTAGATCGCCTGGTCGCCATGGGGGTGATACTTACCCATGACGTCACCGATGATGCGGGACGACTTCACATATTTGCGGTTCCAGTGGAAGCCGCCTTCATGCATGGCGTAGAGAATGCGCCGGTGGACCGGCTTCAGACCGTCGCGCACGTCGGGCAGCGCGCGGCTGACGATAACGCTCATCGCATAATCGAGATAAGAGCGCTGCATCTCCTCCATGATGGAGATCGGTTCGATGCCGGATGGGCCGGAAGGCGGGGTCAGGGAATTATCGTGTTCCGACAAGAAATATGTCCGTCATATTTTATGGAATCAGTTGCGCCCCTTATAGACGATCAGCCCGTTAAAAGCCAACTGTAACGCGACAAATTCACGCTGGTTTTCTGTATATTTTTCAAATAGTTATATGCCCAAGTTTTTGTCACATGATATAAATTTGCGCAGGACCCGCGCAGACGGCGCAAAAACCGCCGATTCGGCCTCCGTGCGGGCTCAATTCGCACTAAAGACTGAAGGCGAAAACCAGCGGCAGGGCGACCAGGCTGAGCACATAGGTGGCAACGACCAGGCTTGATGCGACAACGCTGTCGCAGCCGTAGCGGGCGGCAATAATCGCGGCGAGCGTCCCGGACGGCATGGCCGCTTCAATGATCAGCAATTCGCGCTCGATCGGGTCCAGTGCGAACGCCTGTCCGGCAGCCAGAGCCAGCAGCGGCTCAAGCACCAGCTTCAGGCCCGCCACCAACAATATCAGGGGCGCCAGTTTCCGGAACTCGATCGGCCTCAGCATCAGCCCGACCGCAAAGGCAACCAGCACTGTCATTGAAGCGCCAATGGCGCCGATCAGCTCATAAAGGCTGTTGACGATCCAGTTGTCCCGATCAAGCTCAATGTAAGAAAACAGGACACCGAGCACCGTCGCGGCAAAGACGGGTGTACGCAGGAACCGAACAAACGCGGCGCCGAAACTGTGGTTGTTCTCAGCGTCGCGTCCGAAAAACATCGCAAGCATCACACCGAAGGTGAAAAGCGGCAAAACAACACCGAACTCGCCCATGGTGACAACCTTGCGCATGACCTGCGGGTCGTTGCTGTAGACATTCTGGATGATCGCATAGCCGAGCGTTGACGAACTGCCGACCCCGGCAACGAGCACCACGGAGCCAAGGACCGGCTTGCCGAGCTTCAACAGTCGCCCCAGAACCCACGCCACGAGCATGACGACCGAAATCGAGGTCAGGATCGAAAGTGCCGGCAGCAGGCCGTCGAGGGTGAACGGCTCGACGCTCAGCGACCCGAAGATCAGCGCCGGTAGAGCAAAATCCGTGACAAGGCGAGCAAATACGCCCTGCTCCTGCTGGCGGATGACATTTCGATTTCGCAGGAAGATTGCCAGCCCGGCAAGGAAGATCAGGACAAAGAAATGCTCAAGCGTCTTTTCTGTCAGCGTCACTGCTGCGCCCCCCGTGCAACGGCACTATAGGCCGTCCGGGCACAAGGCAAATAGAAACTAATGCGCAAAAGCGCGCCGGCTTACTAATTCTGATCGAGTTCGACGACCATCTCCTTGCCGCCGAGGCCGTGTACGCTGTCATTGCCGCGGACCGTCACGCTGGTCACGCCCTCGGGGATGGCAACGCCGGAAAGCGAACGGGTAAAGGGCTGTTCATTCTCATGCGGATGCGCGAGCACGCGTTTGCCGTAGACGGTGCCGTCCGGTCCGACGACATCCCAGCGGTCGGCGTAATGATCCCAGCCCTCGTCGCCGTGCAGCAGCGTTACGGAAAATCGCCACTCGCCATTGGACTGGCGCTCGGCCTTGACATCGACCACGTCAACCTCGCCTGCCATGCCGGACGCCGGAAAGCAGACCAACGACGATGCGATGAGCAGGGTTCGCAATGTTGAGATGCGGTGATTCATGGAAAGTCCCCAGGTGTTGAAAGTGCCCAACAATGCACGTGAACGCCTTCACCGTGAAATCAAATACGCGCGAACATATCCAGGCTGATCGTGTTGCCGGAATATGGCGGTCGATTGTCCTGTCCATTTGCGCGAAATCACTGCGGGTAGCTCGCCGCGACTGCCTTGGGCTTCAGCGGAAGCTTAAGTCAATCTTAAGACGCACATCAGCTTCAATTCATCCGGCCCGAATAGGGTGTGATTGTTCAACGGCACAAACAAACCCCTCCACCTGCAGGTCGTCCTGAAGCCTATGATGTATATGCGTATAGTCGCAGCGATCTGCGGAATACTGTTGAGCGCAGAGGCCGCAAGCGCGCACGAGGCCTGGCTGTTGACCCCAACGGAACTGGAAGCGCTTTCACGGTCACCGATCCCGCCGGTATTTTTAAATCCGCCCCTTCTGATGACGGTGTCGCTTTGCGCGAGCGTTTTTTTGTACGGCGTTGTTCTTGCAGAAGAAAGATACCGCTTCTTCGATTCTGCTTTCCTCTGGATTTTGAGAAAAGAAATGAAGGATGCGGGTCCGCTTGCCATCCGGCTGGGTATGGCTACGACCATCGGGCTCAGTGCCCTGGGCGCGCTTCCGCGCCATGGGACCAAGCTCTGGAGCGAGCCGACATTTTATGTTCCCGACATGATGCTCAGCACACTAAGCGGATGGTTTTGGCCGTGGTTGCTGGGAAGCGCCTCGCTGACGGTCTGTATGCTGCTGCTGCTTGGATTGGCGACCCGGTTCACCGCTATCGTCATTGTCCTATTGAGCATTGTTGGCTGCATACTATTCGGTCAAAAATTTACCCTGCATTACGCCGGTCATTTCATTGCACCGGCGTTGTTGCTCTACCATTGCGGCGCCGGAAAATTCAGCGTCGATAGCGCTTTCCAAATCGAATACCTCGACGTGCGTGGGTTGGCCGATCCGAGATTGTTCTGGGGAATTGCCCAGATTCTGACCGGTTTGACATTTGTGAGTCTGGCGGTCTCGGTAAAATTCCTCCAGCCAACATTGCTGATTGCAATTCTGGATCACGCCGAATTCAATTTCTTCAATATCCCGCTGCCAATTGTGGCGCTGCTCATGATGCATGTGGAACTGCTGGCCGGCGTGCTGCTGATTTTCGGCAGGATGGTGCGCCCAATCGCATTTTTCCTGCTGTGCGCCTTTACATTCTTTGCCGTTATTCTTGGAGAGAACCCCGCACTGCACGGCAATCTCTACGGGTTGATGCTTGCGCTCCTGTTATATGGCGGCAGTCCTCTTTCGGTCTCCCTTAGCTGGCGGCACCCTGAGCTGGCCAACCATCCCGGGAGGGCCTGATATGACGGCCCCTGCATATCGCGGTTGCGCCATGCAGATTGCCGTTGCGACGGCCTTCTTTACAGTCGCGTTGAACCTTTATCTCGCCGTAGCGGGAGCGATGGAACAAAAGCCCAGTGCCGTTTTTGCGGAAGTCTCCGAAGGACAAAAGGTACCAGAAATAAGTTTGAGGGGTGACATTGCCTCCAGCGGTGAGCGGCTGCTTATCATCGAGGCCAGCAATTTCACTTTTACCGATCTTTGCGTCGGCAAAACCGACGCCACACATATCGGGCACGCCCACATTCATCAGGGCGACCGGAAAATCGGCACGGCTTATTCCCCCATCTTTTCCCTGGGCACCCTGCCGCCAGGCACACATGAATTCGTCGTCACGTTGAGGACACGGGACCATCGGGCCATTGTCAGCGCGAAGGGACTGGCAATCGAGAAAATTACGTTTGTAGTGCGAGGCCCTGAAGGTAGTTTGGGCCAGTAACTCAACGGTGCTTCCGCATTTCCACAACGAAGAGGCCGGGATTCCCTGGGCGGTCACTCAAGGCACACGGACGCTGACGCTGTAATGGCGTTTGCCCGGTTCGTGTCTAGAACGGTATCTCGTCATCCATGTCCCGTGAGAAGCCGCCTTCCTGTGCCGGTGCCTGCTGGCCGTAGTCCTGCTGGTTGTCTCCGAATCCGCCGCCGCCTCCACCGCCGGCACCGCCTTCCGACCTGCCGTCGAGCATCGTCAGAGCGGAATTGAAGCCCTGGAGCACGACCTCGGTGGAATACCGGTCCTGGCCGCTCTGGTCCTGCCATTTGCGGGTCTGCAATTGGCCTTCGAGATAGATCTTGGAGCCTTTTCTCAAATACTGCTCGGCGATCTTGCAAAGGCCCTCGTTGAATATCACGACCCGGTGCCATTCCGTCTTTTCACGGCGCTCGCCGGTGTTTCGGTCGCGCCAGCTCTCGGAGGTCGCCACCCTCAGATTGGCGATCGGCCGGCCGTCCTGTGTCCGGCGGATCTCAGGATCCGCGCCCAAATTCCCGACCAATATTACCTTGTTGACACTGCCTGCCATGATCAATCCTCACAAATCCGGGCACACGGCCGACTGCCGAGCGGTATGCGCCCCCTTAATTCCGGGCGACAATAGACCATCAGCGAGCCCGTGTCCGCCGACAAAAAAATATCCACAGGAGCTTTTTTGTTCACATTATGTTCTAGTTGCACTATTGTGTCTTGTCAAATGATTCAGCTTGGGTCATGAGTGTGAGGTAATGTGGCGTTTGTATCTCGACTTGGGGCAAATCAGCCCTAGTTTTAGCACCGCATTCTATCCACGAATTGCCGCCTGAACGGCGCTGCGCGCATCATCGCCCTGATTGCGGAAGGAGACCATGAGCGAACTCAAGACCATTTCGATCCGCGGCGCGCGCGAGCATAATCTCAAGAGCGTTGACCTCGACCTGCCCCGCAACACGCTGATCGTCATGACCGGTCTTTCCGGATCGGGAAAGTCGTCGCTCGCATTCGACACCATCTACGCGGAAGGCCAGCGCCGCTACGTGGAGAGCCTTTCCGCCTACGCCCGCCAGTTCCTGGAAATGATGCAGAAGCCCGATGTCGACCAGATCGACGGGCTGTCACCGGCGATATCCATCGAGCAGAAGACAACCTCGCGCAACCCGCGCTCGACCGTCGGCACCGTGACGGAAATCTACGATTACCTGCGACTGCTCTATGCACGCGTCGGCATCCCCTATTCGCCGGCCACCGGGCTTCCGATCGAAAGCCAGACCGTCAGCCAGATGGTCGACAGGGTCATGGCGCTCGAGGATGGCACACGGCTTTACGTGCTCGCGCCGCTGGTGCGCGGCCGCAAGGGCGAATACCGCAAGGAACTCGCCGATCTCATGAAGAAGGGCTTCCAGCGGGTCAAGGTGGACGGCGCCTACTACGAGATCGCCGACGCGCCGACGCTGGACAAGAAATACAAGCATGACATCGATGTCGTGGTGGATCGGGTTGTCGTGCGCGACGACCTCGCAACCCGGCTGGCGGACAGCCTGGAGACCTGCCTGCGGCTGGCGGACGGACTGGCCGTGGCCGAGTTCGCCGACAAACCGCTGCCGCAGGACGAGACCTCGGACGGCAGCGCCAACAAGTCGAAGAACGAGACCCACGAGCGCCTGGTGTTTTCCGAGAAGTTCGCCTGCCCGGTTTCCGGCTTCACGATCCCCGAAATCGAGCCGCGGCTGTTCTCGTTCAACAACCCGTTCGGCGCCTGCCCCACCTGTGACGGGCTCGGCACGCAGCAGAAGATCGATCCGGCGCTGATCATCCCGGAACCTGGGCGCACGCTCAGGGACGGCGCCATCGCGCCGTGGGCGAAGTCCAGTTCGCCCTACTACGGTCAGACACTGGAAGCACTCGGCCGCCATTTCGATTTCAAGCTCGGCGACCGGTGGAACGAACTTTCCGATGAAGCGCGGGACGCCATCCTCAACGGCACCGGCGACAAGATCGACTTCCACTACGACGACGGCCTGCGGTCCTATAAGACGTCGAAGACCTTCGAGGGCATCATCCCGAACCTCGAACGGCGCTGGAAGGAAACGGATTCGTCCTGGGCGCGCGAGGAGATCGAGCGCTACATGGCGGCGGCCCCCTGCCCGAGCTGCGGCGGCTACCGCCTGAAGCCGGAAGCAATGGCCGTCAAGATCGACGGCCTGCATGTCGGCAACGTGACTGAGATGTCGATCCGCGAGGCGGGCACCTGGTTCGACGGCCTGCCGGACCGGCTGACCGACAAGCAGAACGAGATCGCCGGCCGCATCTTCAAGGAGATCAAGGACCGGCTGAAGTTCCTCAACGATGTCGGGCTCGACTATCTGACGCTGTCGCGCAATTCGGGAACGCTGTCGGGCGGCGAGAGCCAGCGCATCCGCCTCGCCTCTCAGATCGGCTCCGGGCTGACCGGCGTGCTCTACGTATTGGACGAGCCATCCATCGGCCTGCACCAGCGCGACAATGCGCGCCTGCTGACGACGCTCAAGCATCTGCGCGACATCGGCAACACCGTGATCGTCGTCGAGCACGATGAGGATGCCATCCTGTCGGCGGACCATGTGATCGATATCGGACCGGCGGCGGGTATCCACGGCGGCGAGATCGTCGCACAGGGCACGCCGCAGGACATCATGGCCGCGACGACCTCCCTGACGGGGCAGTATCTCTCCGGCGTGCAGGAAGTCGAGATTCCGGCGGAGCGCCGCAAGGTGGACAAGAAACGCCAGATCACGATTGTCGGCGCCAGCGCCAACAACCTCAAGGACATCACGGCGAGCATCCCGCTCGGTGTCTTCACGGCCGTGACCGGCGTGTCGGGCGGCGGCAAGTCGACCTTCCTGATCGAAACGCTCTACAAGGCCGCGGCACGGCGCATCATGGGCGCGCGCGACAATCCGGCGCCGCACGAACGCATCGACGGCCTGCAGCATATCGACAAGGTCATCGATATCGATCAGTCGCCGATCGGCCGCACGCCGCGGTCCAATCCGGCGACCTATACCGGTGCCTTTACGCCGATCCGCGACTGGTTCTCGGGCCTGCCGGAGGCGAAGGCGCGCGGCTATCAGCCGGGACGCTTTTCGTTCAACGTGAAGGGCGGGCGCTGCGAGGCCTGCCAGGGCGATGGCGTGATCAAGATCGAAATGCACTTCCTGCCGGATGTCTATGTAACCTGCGATGTGTGTCACGGAAAGCGCTACAATCGCGAGACGCTCGAGGTCACATTCAAGGGCAAGTCGATCGCCGATGTCCTGGAGATGACCGTCGAGGAAGGCTGCGATTTCTTCTCGGCCGTGCCGGCGGTGCGCGACAAGCTGACGACGCTGAGGCGCGTCGGCCTCGGCTATATCAAGATCGGCCAGCAGGCCACCACCCTTTCGGGCGGCGAGGCACAGCGCGTGAAACTCGCCAAGGAGCTGTCGAAACGCTCGACCGGCCGTACGCTCTACATACTGGACGAGCCGACCACCGGCCTTCATTTCCACGATGTCGCGAAACTGCTCGACGTGCTGCACGAGATCGTCAACCAGGGCAATTCGGTCGTGGTCATCGAGCACAATCTCGAGGTCATCAAGACGGCGGATTACATTATCGACCTCGGTCCGGAAGGCGGCGATGGCGGCGGGGAAGTCGTTGCCACCGGCACGCCGGAACAGATCGTTGACCAGGAACGCTCCTACACGGGGCAGTTCCTGAAGGACCTGCTGCGAAGGCGGCCGTCAAAGAACATCGAAGCCGCGGAATAAATTCTCGGGAGGAATTCTGAAATGGCGCCCACCGGTACAATCAGAGCTGGCATCGGCGGCTGGACGTTCGCCCCCTGGCGCGGCACGTTCTACCCCAAGGACGTGCGCCAGAAGGATGAGCTGAACTATGCCAGCAGCCAGCTTGCGACGATCGAGATCAACGGCACCTACTACGGCACACAAAAGCCCGCGACCTTCGCCAAATGGGCCAATGACGTGCCGGAGGGATTCGTCTTTTCGGTCAAGGGGAACCGTTTCGTCACCAACCGGCGCGTTCTGACAGAGGGCGCTGAATCCATGGAGCGGTTCCTCGGATCGGGCATCACTGAGCTCGGCGCGCATCTCGGGCCGATTCTTTGGCAATTCGCGCCAACGAAGAAATTCGATCCGGACGATTTCGGCGCCTTTTTGTCCATGCTGCCGCAGTCGCGGGACGGAGTGCCGCTGAAACACGCGCTCGAGGTGCGGCACGACAGCTTCTCATCACCGGAATTCGTGGCGCTGGCCGCGCGGCACGGCGCTGCGATCGTCTATTCACAGCACTTGAAGTACCCGGAAATCGCCGACGTCTCCGCGCCGTTCATCTATGCGCGCCTGCAAAAGGGCCAGGATGACATCCCGACCGCCTACCCTCCCGAGGATCTGGATCTATGGGCGCAGCGGGCCCGGACCTGGGCCGACGGCGGCGCGCCCGACGGGCTCTCCTATGCCGATGCAAATCATTCCGCTGAGGCGACGCCGCGCGATGTCTTCGTCTACTTCATTCATGAGGGCAAGATCCGTGCGCCGCAGGCCGCCATGGCGCTGCAGGAACGCTGCGCGGGCTAGTTATTCCACGAGGATCAACGGATGACGGCTGAAACGCCCGAGCAATGTGCGGACATGTGCCAGGTCCGCGCACAGATCGACCGGCTGGACAGGGAACTGGTCGCGCTCCTGGCAGTGCGTTCCCGCTATATCGACCGCGCCGCCGAGATCAAGAAGCAGGCCGGTCTTCCCGCCGATATCGGATGGCGTGTGGAAGAGGTGGCGATGAATGCGCGCCGCAACGCCGAGGCCGACGGATTTGACGCGGATCTGGCCGAACGGCTTTGGCGGCAGCTCATCGCATGGTCGATCGATCGCGAGAACGAGGTGCTCGAATCGGCCGATTAGCTATTGGTCGTCCGGTTCGTGATGCACCGCCAGCCAGACCGTGGGCGGGTTGTCCTGCGTCCAGGTCACGCGGTGCCGGCAATGGGCGGGCAGCCGGATCCAGTCCCCGACGGTGAGCGATCTCTCTTCGGATTCGCCCTCGATCTGCAGCCGCGCCGCCCCGGCAAGCACCACGACCCATTCATCGTCGTCCTGATCGTACCAGTCGTCCTCGGCCGTCACCTGGCCGGTCGAAACGATCCGCTCGATGCGCATACCCGGCGCGCTCTGCAGCGTGTCGAATATTTCCCCTTCCACCTTATCGCCCGGCAAGCCGGAGAAGAGGTTGCCGACACTCGGATGACGCTTATTCATCTTCCAGCCCCTAGTCCAAATATCCGGTTGGCGCCGGGATGCTGTCCGGCAGGTCATCGGCGGTAAGGCCCTCTCCCGCCCGCTCTCCTGCTTCGCCATGCATGTAGGCCCCGATCGCCGCCGCCTCGAACGCTGGCACATGCTGGACCAGCAGCGCACCGATGATGCCTGCGAGGCAATCGCCGGAGCCGGCCGTCGCAAGCCAGGGCGGCGCGTTGTCGTTGATGACGGCCCGGCCGTCCGGTGCTGCGACGACCGTGTCGGCCCCCTTGAAAAGCACCACCGCGCCGGAACGGTCGGCCGCCTCGCGCGCACGGTCGACCTTGGAGAGCGAAGCGTTGGCCGCCAGGTCCGGAAACAGGCGCGAGAACTCGCCGTCATGCGGCGTGAGGACGACCGGTGCGGAACCGTCCGCAATCACCGAGAACAGTTCCTTCGGATCGTCCCTGAATGACGTGATGCCGTCGGCGTCCAGAACCAGCGCGCGGTCTGCTTCAACGATCGCTCGCGCGAACGCCCTGGCCCTGTCTCCGACACCGAATCCCGGCCCCAGCACGAAACCGTTCAGGCGTTGATCCTGCAGCAGCGTGCCGAGGTCTTCGTCATTGTCGATCCCGCGCAGCATGATCGCTGTCAGGTGGGTTGCATTGGCTGCGATTGCGGATGACGGGGCAAGAACGGTGACCAGACCCGCCCCGGCGCGCAGCCCGCATCGGGCCGCCAGCCTTGCGGCGCCGGTCTGGGCAAAGCCCCCGCTGAAAACACAAAGGTGCCCCCGGCCGTATTTGTGGCCCGACACGTCGGGCACGGGCAGTTCATGGTCCCAGATCTCGGGTGTGTTGAGCCAAAGCCCTTCTTCCTCCGCGTCGATTTCACGCTGCGGAATGCCGATATCGACAAGATGGACGGTGCCGCAATGGCTGCCGCCCGGCATGAGGAAATGACCGGGCTTGTAGGCGGCGAAGGTGACCGTGTGATCGGCCGACAGGGCAACGCCCTGAACCTGGCCGGTGCGCCCCGAGATGCCGGAGGGCAGATCGGCGGACACGACCGGCAGTTCCGAGGAGACGACCGCCATGATGGCCTCGGCGACCTGCCCGTCGATCGGACGGTCGAGACCGGCGCCGAAAAGCGCATCGACAATGACCTCATCGTCGCGCCAGTCGAGATCGGCCAGCGCGTGGATGTTGCCGGGCCAGTCATCGCGCGCCTTCGCCGCGTCGCCTTTCAGTTGCTCCGGGTCCACGGAAGAATAGAGCCTGACCGGCATGCCGGCATCCAGGAGGTTCCGCGCCGCCACATAACCGTCC
Source organism: Nitratireductor sp. XY-223 (assembly GCF_004959855.1). Lineage (GTDB taxonomy): Bacteria > Pseudomonadota > Alphaproteobacteria > Rhizobiales > Rhizobiaceae > Hoeflea_A. The sequence continues at coordinate 55,822 of NZ_SPNT01000011.1, forward strand.
CCGCCATTGTTGCCCGGCCCGCACAGAACGACGGCGCCCGCGGCCTCTGCGTAGTGCTCTAGAACACACGCCGAAATCGCTGCGCCTGCGATGAGCATCAGCCTGTATCCGTCGATGCCGGAGCGGATTGCGGCGCTGTCAACTGCGCCCATCGCCCTGGGGGTCAATATCGGCTGGTATCCGCCTTCGTCCGAAGCTGCCATGGTCTACTCGCCTATCCTGCGATTCACGGTGCCAGCGACAATATCAATGCTGGGAAATTCATGAACAGCAATCGCACCTCCTATTTGATTATAATTTGTGCATTTGCCTATTTTTTGCGCAATTGCGTGAGGCTAATTTTTAGGCAACCTTGCCGGAGCGGGCGCACTGCCCCGTCAGCAAGCGTTTGAATTTTGCCGCTTTTGCCGCCGATATTGCCGAAAATCTCCGGACCGCGAAAAAAGCGCGGAAAAATCACCGTCAGATATCAAACTGGCACGGCATATGCATTTGCGTGTGAAGGTGGAGATAAATCCGCACGGCCGGAATTACTTTCGCTTACGTGGATCTAGCAGCGAGACAATCTCTGATGAAGAAGATCGAAGCAATCATCAAGCCTTTCAAGCTCGACGAGGTGAAGGAAGCCCTTCAGGAAGTCGGCCTGCAGGGAATAACCGTGACCGAGGCCAAGGGATTTGGCCGGCAGAAGGGTCACACCGAGCTCTATCGCGGCGCCGAATACGTCGTCGACTTTTTGCCGAAGGTCAAAGTCGAGATCGTTCTGGCCGACGATACGGTTGACGCGGCCATCGAGGCGATCCGGAACGCGGCCCAGACCGGCCGCATCGGCGACGGCAAGATTTTCGTGTCCAACGTCGAAGAAGTCATTCGCATCCGCACCGGGGAAACCGGTGTCGATGCCATCTAATCGGCGCCGAAACCGTTCGGTGCGCGACCACAACCACTCTGGAAACTAGGAAAATTAAATGACCAGTGCCTCTGATATCCTCAAGCAGATGAAAGACAATGACGTGAAATTCGTCGACCTGCGGTTCACCGATCCGCGCGGCAAGATGCAGCATGTGACGATGGATGCGGCCGTGGTCGACGAAGACATGTTCGCCGACGGCATCATGTTCGACGGATCCTCGATCGCCGGCTGGAAGGCGATCAACGAATCCGACATGGTGCTGATGCCCGACACGGAGACGGTCCATTCGGACCCGTTCTTTGCCCAGTCCACGCTCGCCATCATGTGCGACATCCTGGATCCGATTTCCGGAGAGCCCTACAACCGCGACCCCCGCGGAACGGCCAAGAAGGCGGAAGCCTATCTGCAGGCGTCGGGCATCGGTGATACGGTCTATGTCGGTCCGGAAGCCGAGTTCTTCGTCTTCGACGATGTGCGCTTCACGGTCGATCCGTACAACACGGGATTTGTCCTCGACAGTTCGGAACTTCCCTCCAACAGCGGCTCCGAATACGAGATCGGCAACCTGGCGCACCGTCCGCGCACCAAGGGCGGCTACTTCCCCGTACCGCCGGTCGACAGCGCCCAGGACATGCGCTCCGAGATGCTGACGGTCATGACTGAAATGGGCCTCACGGTCGAGAAGCACCACCACGAGGTCGGCGCCGCCCAGCACGAGCTCGGCATCATGTTCGACACCATGACCCGCAATGCCGACAAGATGCAGATCTACAAGTATGTCGTCCACCAGGTCGCCAACGCCTATGGTAAAACCGCGACATTCATGCCCAAGCCGGTTTACGGCGACAACGGCACGGGCATGCATGTGCACCAGTCGATCTGGAAAGGCGGCAAGCCGACCTTTGCCGGCGACGAATATGCCGGCCTGTCGGAGACCTGCCTCTACTATATCGGCGGCGTCATCAAACACGCCAAGGCGCTGAACGCGCTGACCAACCCGTCGACCAACTCCTACAAGCGACTGGTCCCGGGCTACGAGGCACCGGTGCTGCTGGCCTATTCGGCGCGCAACCGCTCCGCATCCTGCCGCATTCCCTTCGGCTCGTCGCCGAAGTCGAAGCGCGTCGAGGTGCGTTTCCCGGACCCGGCGGCAAACCCCTACCTGGCGTTTGCCGGCATGCTGATGGCCGGCCTCGACGGCATCAAGAACAAGCTGCATCCGGGCGATGCGATGGACAAGGACCTCTACGACCTGCCGCCGCAGGAACTGAAGGAGATCCCCACCGTCTCGGCGTCGCTGCGCGAGGCCGTCGAAACGCTCGATGCGGACCGCGCGTTCCTGACCGCCGGCGGCGTCTTCTCGGACGACCAGATCGATGCCTATATCGAGCTGAAGATGGAAGAGGTCATCCGCTTCGAACACACGCCGCACCCGGTCGAGTTCGACATGTACTACTCCGTCTGAACCTCGGACGCACGCACAGGAAAGGCCGGGCCAAGAGCCCGGCTTTTTTGTGCCTGATTTACACTAGCCCGCGTTTGCGAACATCCAGTTGAGCGTCTCGCGCCAGTCGACCATGCGGATCGGCGTTCCGTGACTGCCGGTCTGGAACAGCACGAAGCGGATCGGGTAGATGCCTTCCGACGATGCGTAGCGGACCCGCCGGTAGAGCGCGTGCTGACCGCGCCAGTCGTAGACGGTGTCGAGGCTTCCGTGGGCAAGGAGCACCGGAACGCCGGCATGGAATGCGGCGCTGCGCAGGAAGGCCTCGTCACCGGTCCCGCCAAGGATCACGATTCCGGCCAGGCGGGATGAAATGCCCGGGTCATTGCTGCCCTTCCAGCACAGCCTGCTGCCCATGGACCCGCACGCCAGGATAACGGGCGCGTTCGGCGCCGTGTGCCTGATATAGGTCACCAGGGTTTTCAGATAATTCAGGCCGGTGCCGTCGAAACTCGGTATCGTCGGCGCGTAGTAGACGCCGCCGCTTTTCACCGTCAGGTTCTTCAGCCGGTTGAAATTGCCGCCGAATGTCCAGTCCTTTACGCCAAGGCGTCTGTCCCCGCCGCGCCCGTGAATGAAGATGACCGCGAACCTGGCCTTCCTGCTCGGCCCGACCTCATAGGCTTCCACCGCGATATTTGACCCGCGGATCGTTATCGCCCTCTGCTGCCGCTTCGGCCGCAGCGAGACATAGTTGCGATGGGCGCGGATCTGCGGAACCTGATCCCGCCTGTCGATATCGCGTTCCTTTCGATAGTCGATCCGCAGGAAGGCGCCGCCGTCCTGGCTCTCCAGAACAGAGGGATAGGCAAAGAGCTTGTCCTTGTGGGGCCGAACGCTGATCGATTCGCCGAATACGGCCGTCGTCATGGCCGCAAGCAGGCAAATTACGGCTGTTGGTCGCAGCAATCTCATCTCCGCACGCCATTCACCCGTTGAGAAGTATTGATTCGACGGCAGTTTAATCAATGAATGGTGAATTTTCGGCACAATAGATGACAATGCACCGTTATTCTACTAATCTGCCGCCGCCAGTTGGTGTTTCTTGAAGCATCAAACGTCGTCTGCGGGAGAGAGCACGGATCTTAGCGGATCCAGGCCGCCGAAGGGGAAAATGCCCATAATCTCTCAGGCAAAAGGACCGTAGACAGAAAGGCACTCTGGAAAGTCGGGGCAGCCGTCCCGCGCCGAAGGTGTAAGCGTTGCCGACAGAGTTCCGGTTGCGCGAGTCTCTCAGGCTCCAGACAGAGGGGCGCTTAGTCCGCGCGAAAGCGCGGATATGCGCAACCATGTCTGGAGTGAAAATGGCGAAACAATTACCACTGAAGGAACTGCATGTCGCCGCGGGTGCCCGTTTCGGGCCTTTCGCCGGGTACGACATGCCGATCACCTATCCGCTCGGCGTGATGAAGGAGCACCTTCACACGCGCGAGGCGGCCGGGCTGTTCGATATCTCACACATGTCGCATATCGAGGTTCGCGGCCCGCAGGCGGCAAACCTGATATCGCGTGCGTGTCCCTACGACGCGTCCGTTCAACCGCTACGGACCGGCCGCTATACCTACATGCTCAACGACCAGGGCGGTATGATCGACGATCTGATCGTCAGCCGGCTCGGCGATGAACGCTTCCTCGTCGTTGCCAACGGCGCGTGCGCCGACAAGGACCTGGCACACCTGGAACAGATATCAGCCGACTTCGATGCCACGGTCACGCACATCCCGCGGGTCTTTTTGGCATTGCAGGGTCCGAAAGCCGCGGAAGCGCTAGCGAAACTGATCCCGGCCAGCGGCACGCTCGTCTTCATGCAGGTGACGGAACTGAGCGACGGGACGTTCCTGTCACGGTCCGGCTACACCGGCGAGGACGGTTTCGAGATCGGGCTCTCGCCGGACGCCGCCGAGGATTTCGCAAAACAACTCGTCAGCGATCCGGCGGTCGAATGGATCGGACTTGGTGCCCGCGACAGCCTGCGCATCGAGGCGGGACTGCCGCTCTACGGACAGGACATGGATGAGGACACCGATCCCGCAACAGCGGGACTGATCTGGGCCGTGCCGAAAGACCTGCGCTCCGGCGGCGCCTATGTCGGCGCGCAGGCGCTCGCGGAAATCCTTGCCGGGGGCGTTTCCCGCAAACGCATCGGCCTTAAGCCAGAGGGACGCGCACCGGTGCGCGGCGGCTCGGTCCTGTTTGCCGGCGAAGCGCCGGATGCGCCGGAAATCGGCATCGTAACATCGGGCGGGTTCGGACCGTCCTGCGGCCATCCGGTGGCAATCGGCCGGATCGAAAAATCAGCCGGCGCGGCCGGCGACCGCATATACGCAGATGTCCGCGGCAAGCGGCATGCCTGCAGCATCGAAAAACTACCCTTTGTCGAACACAACTACTTCCGAGGAGGCTAACCATGGCGACCACGTATTTTACCGAAGATCATGAATGGATCCGCGTCGATGGCGAGGAGGCCGTTGTCGGCATTACGGACCATGCTCAGGAACAGCTGGGCGATATCGTCTTCGTCGAGCTGCCGGAGGCCGGCCAAAAGGTCGGCAAGGGCGATGCGGTCATCGTCGTGGAATCGGTCAAGGCGGCATCCGACGTTTACGCGCCGGTCACCGGCGAAGTCACCGCGGTCAACGACGCCCTGGAAGGGGAACCCGGCCTGATCAACGATTCCGCGCAATCAGACGGCTGGCTCATGAAACTGCGGCTCGATGATGCCTCGCAGCTCGAGGGTCTCATGGATGAAGCCGCCTACAAGGCGATGGTTGGCTGACGGAGATTGCCATGACTGTTCACAACCACAATGCGCCGGCAGAGGGCAAGGACGAGGTCCTGCCGTTTGTGGCGCGACACAACGGACCCGCGCCTGCGGATGTGCGCGCCATGCTGGCGACAGTCGGCGTTGCGTCCATCGACGCCCTGATCAGCCAGACGCTGCCGAAAGCCATTCGCTTCAACGGGACGCTCGATCTGCCGCCGGCCGCCGACGAGCATGACGCGCTGGCCGAACTGCGCGCCACGATCGACGAGAATGTCGAAGCGCGGTCATTCATCGGACAGGGCTATTACGGCTGCCGCGTTCCGGCCGTCATTCAGCGCAATCTCTTCGAAAATCCCGCCTGGTACACGGCCTACACCCCCTATCAGCCGGAGATCAGCCAGGGCCGGCTGGAGATGCTGTTCAATTTCCAGACGCTGGTCAGCGAGTTGACCGGCCTTCCTGTTGCCAATGCGTCGCTCCTGGACGAAGCGTCGGCCGTCGCCGAGGCTGCGGGCATGGCCTATCGCCACCATCGCATGAAGCGCCACACGATCTCGGTCGTCAACCGGCTGCATCCGCAGTCGCGCACCGTCCTGGAGACCCGCATGTCGCCGCTCGACATCAAGGTCAGGGACGGCGCGCCCGATGACGACACGGCAGCGGTGGTCTTTTCATGGCCCGATACGCTGGGCGGCTTTGAGAACCCGGCCGAAATCGTCAAGGCGGCTAAGGACGCGGGAGCGCTGGTCATCGTTGTGACCGATCCGCTGGCTCTCGCGCTGCTGCAGCCGCCGGGGGACTGGGGCGCCGACATCGTCGTTGGCTCGGCCCAGCGCTTCGGTGTTCCGATGGGCTTCGGCGGACCGCACGCCGCCTATATCGGCGTTGCGGAAAACCTCACGCGCATCATGCCGGGACGGCTCGTCGGTCAATCCGTCGACGCCAATGGCAACCCCGCCTACCGGTTGGCTCTGCAGACACGCGAACAGCACATACGCCGCGACAAGGCGACGTCCAACATCTGCACGGCGCAGGCCCTGCTTGCCAACATGGCCGCGGCCTATGCGATCTGGCACGGCCCGGACGGCCTTCGCGCCATCGCGGCAAGGACCGCGCAGTTTGCGAACCGGTTTGCCGGCTGCCTGACATCCGGCGGTCATGAGCTTTGTTGCGACAAGTTCTTCGACACGCTGGCGGTCCGCGTGAACGGCAAGGCGCAAGAACTGGAGGAAAAGGCGCGTGAAGCCGGCTATCTGATCCGGGTGGTCGATGAAGACACGGTTGGCGTTTCTTTCGACGAAACGACAAGCGACGAGGATTTCCTGGCGCTGTGCACGATATTCGGCGTCAGCGACAAGGGGCCCGAGGCAGAAGCGCGGCTACCATCGCAAAGACGCTCGTCGCCGTTCCTCACGCAGGACGTCTTCCGCTCGATCAAATCGGAAACCGACATGATGCGTTACCTGCGTGTCCTGGCCGACAAGGACCTTGCCCTTGACCGCGCCATGATACCGCTCGGCTCATGCACGATGAAGCTCAACGCCGCCGCTGAACTGGCGCCGGTGAGCTGGCGCAAGATCGGCAATATCCACCCGTTCGCCCCGGCAGAGCACGTGGCCGGCTATCGCAAGATGATTGCCGAGCTTGAAGAATGGCTTTGCCAGATCACCGGCTTCGCGGCCGTCAGCCTGCAACCGAATGCCGGCAGCCAGGGCGAATTCGCGGGCCTCACGGCCATCCGGCGCTACCACGCATCGCGCGGCGAAGGTCATCGCGACGTGTGCCTTATCCCGTCGTCGGCGCACGGCACCAATCCGGCGAGCGCGTCGATGTCCGGGCTTCGCATTGTGGTCGTCAAATGTACGGATGCCGGCGATGTCGATCTGGAGGACCTGAAGGCAAAGGCCGAGGAAAACAGCGAAAACCTGGCCGCGCTGATGATCACATACCCTTCGACCCACGGGGTGTTCGAGCAGCGGATCAAGGAGATCTGCGATATCGTCCACCGCAACGGCGGCCAGGTCTATTTCGACGGCGCGAACCTCAATGCCATGGTGGGGCTGGCGCGTCCGTTCGAGATCGGCGCCGATGTGTGCCACATGAACCTGCACAAGACGTTCTGCATTCCCCATGGCGGCGGTGGACCGGGCATCGGCCCCATCGGCGTGTCGGAGCACCTCAAGCCGTTCCTGCCGGGAAATCCGCTCGAGGACGGCAGCGGCGCCGTGGCCGCGGCGGCGTTCGGCAGCGCTTCGATCCTGCCGATCTCGTGGATGTATATCCGCATGATGGGTGCGGACGGGCTGAAAGCCGCTTCGGAGATGGCGATCCTGTCGGCCAACTACCTCGCCGCACGGCTCGGGAAATCCTACGACATCCTTTACCGCGGCAAGGACGGAAGGGTGGCGCATGAGTGCATCATCGATACGCGCCCGTTCAAGGACAGCGCCGGCGTCAGCGTCGAGGACATCGCCAAGCGGCTGATCGACTACGGCTTCCACGCGCCCACCATGTCCTGGCCCGTCGCCGGGACGCTGATGGTCGAGCCGACGGAATCGGAACCGCTGGCGGAACTCGACCGTTTCTGTGACGCGATGCACGCCATCCATGAGGAAATCGCGCGTATCGAGCGCGGCGAGTGGAGCACGGACGACAATCCGCTGGTCAATGCGCCGCACACGGCCGAGATGGCCCTCGCCGGAAACTGGGAGCACGGCTACGATGCGATGCTTGCGGTCGCACCGGCCGGCGGTGCGCAGCTGGTGTCCAAATACTGGCCGCCGGTCGCGCGGGTCGACAATGTCTACGGCGACCGCAACCTCGTCTGCACCTGCCCGCCTATCGAGCAATTGGCGGACTAAAGCAAGGCAACGAGGGCAAGCCGACCCTGAGCGGGACCGGTCTAAGCCAACCGGCTCCGCTCGAGGGTGTCTCGTGTTTGGTGCTGACCTTTGCCATAGGTTCCGGCGAAAGGGCTCCCTGAAAGACGACGGCGGAGGGCTGACTTGAAAAGTCTGAAAGAAATCAAAACCGCAACGGTATTTGCACTTGTCGCCTTGGCCCTGCTGCTCCAGCCCGCCGCCTCATGGGCCAGCGAGGAGATCACCTACAACCTGGTCGACACCGGGGTCTCGAAGCATAGCTTGTACGGCACGGGCATCGAGATGCGCATTAAGGCCAGTGCGAACCCTCCGGGCGGTTTCTCAACCCCCGCCTTCAAGCAGGTTCTGGACCGCCTGTGCGACCATTTCGCACCGGCGGTGATCCCCTTCGTCAAGGAAAAGACTGGGCTTGAGAACCCTGAATTCATCTCGGTCAGGGTCACAGCCGGAAACAGGTTTTTCGGTCGATACGTTCTTCAGACTTACGAAATCGAGGATGGTTCCTGCGGCAAGGAATTCTAGATATCGCCACGCATGCAAACCCGGCGGCGAACCACGAAATCCGATGATCCGGACGGCGTCAGTCCGCGCTCGGAGCGCCGCAGGCGCATCACCGAGAACATCAAAGTCGCTCGCGGGATTCCTCAACCAGCCTTGAAACCACGTCCGCCGCGATCTCGGCGGGCGGCCGATCCGCTGCCATGGCGCTGCGGACGTGGTCGAATCCGTGCAGCATTTCATGACGTTCCGAGGACAGGTGAAGCAGGCGCTCAAGCCGCCGCGCCATCAGGCCCGGGCGGATCATTTCCTGCATGTATTCGTTGATGAGCGGATAGTCGGCAATGAAGTTCGGCAGCGCCGCCGTCCATGCGGTGATGCGATGCACAATCAGCTTGGAGAGCGGGTCGATGCGGTAGGCCGAGATACAGGGAACGCCGACAAGGGCGAGCTCGAGCAGGACGGTGCCTGAAGCCGCGAGCGCGACGTCCGCCTCCTCGAAGGCCTGCCACTTCTCCTCGGCGGTCGCAGTAACGCGCACCGGAACGTCCCATTCAGCGACGCCTGCCCTCACCCGTTCTTCCAGGCGGGGCAGCGTCGGTATCTGGAACCGGACGTGCGGCATGCGCTCGGCGAGAAGACGGGCGGTTTCACCGAAGTCCGACAGAAGCCGCTTGACCTCGCCGTTGCGGGATCCGGGCAGGATCAGGCACAGGGGCGCGTCGGACACCGGCAGGGCCTGAGAGATGTTGTTCGACCGCTTCGCCATCTGCCCGGTTGCGGCGGCGAGCAGCGAGGCGTCCGATGCCAGACGGTGGCCGACATAGGTCAGTGGCGGACCACCCAGTTTCGCAACGACGTCGGCTTCGAACGGAAATATCGAAAGAACGTGATCGACATAGGCGGTCATCCGGGGCGCCCGTTCCGGCTTCCAGGCCCAGACCGTCGGGCACACGTAATTGACGATCGGAAGGCGCGGCAGCGCCTTGCGCACCCGTGCGGCGACGCGGTGGGTGAACTCCGGGCTGTCGATGATCACCAGCACATCCGGGTCCGCGGCGATGATCGCGTTTGCCGCCTTTCGAATATGACCCAGCAGTTTCGGAAGCTGCGCGACGATCTGGCCGACGCCGACGATCGACAGATCGCTGTAATCGAACAGCGAGGAAAGCCCCTGCGCCGTCATCGCCTCGCCGCCGACGCCGACGAGCTCGACCGGCCGGCCGGCGGCCAGCGCGGCGATCAGGTCCGCACCCAGAAGATCCCCGGAAGGCTCGCCCGCGATGATGGCCAGTTTAAGCGGCGGTAGCTGCTCGTTCATGACGCCCTGGCCTTTTCGAGGCCGGCCGGGTCGTCCCGGTCGATGCCGGCAACGAACAGGCCGCGCCGGTCGGCTTCCTCGACGACGGCTTCACGTTCGAGAACGAATGCCCTTCCGGCGTCGACCGCGATGCCGGCGAGACCCGCGGCAGCGGCATTGCGGACCGTATCCGGTCCAATGGAAGGCAAATCGGCGCGCAAATCCTGCTGTGGCTTGCACAGCTTTACGAGCACGCCCCGGCGCGTTGCCGAGATACGCCCGTTCTTTCGCAGATCCGCGACACGCGAGAGCATGCCGTCCGTGCCCTCCGCGCCCTCCAGAGCGACAATCCGGCCGCCGACCGCCACCGCACCCTGGCCGACATCAAGCGCGCCGAGCGCATTGGCCGCAGCACAGGCGGCGGCAATGTTCTGCCAGTCCCGTGTCCCGGGTGCGCGGCGCGTAATCGCCCCGGTTTCCGCGAGCAGGCCCGGAACGACATCCTGCGCGCCGACAACCCGGCAGCCGGCCGCTTCGATGATCGAGATGACCGTCCTCAAGAGCTTGTCGTCGCCGCCGCCGGACAGGGCCCCGAGGATCGCGGGAAGGTGGCGAAACAGTCGCATCGGCCCGCGCAGTTCGCGCAATTCGGGGCGTCGATTGACGCCGCCCGACAGAATAACGCGGTCGATCCCCTTTTCCTTCAGCAAGGAATGGATACGTGCCGCATCACCAAGACCGACGCTTACCTGTTCGAACTCGGCCGGGACGTCGTTTGCCTCTCCGACAAGACCGATTATGAACGGATTGTCCCCCTTGTCGCGCGCCGCCCTCGCGATATCGATGGGCAAGCGGCCCCGACCGGCGATGATGGCCAAGCGTGCATTGTTTTCCTGCGACCGGCCGGCGGGCTTCATTGAATTCAGGCCCTTTTTTCCTTTGCCGCCGAGGCGAGGCCGCGATGGCTTTCGGCATCCATGAACGCAAGCAGATCGTTCAGTGCTGGGATGTTGTCGTATTCGTGCCTGACCGCCTCGAGATTTTCACGGACCGTTCCGCTTCCGTGGAAAATCTGTTTGAAGGCGCGCCTGACGGTGTGGATTTCGGCCTTGTCCATGCCGGCCCGCGACATGCCGATGACATTCAGCCCGCCGAGAATGCCGGGATTGCCGTTGAGCATTCCATAGGGGATCACATCCAGGGAGCAGGCCGCGAGCCCGCCGATAAAGGCGTGATGGCCGACCCGGCAAAACTGATGCACCGCGGCGCCGCCACCCATGATGACGCGGTCGCCGACCGTAACGTGCCCGCCCAGCATCACGTTGTTGGACAGGATGACATGACTTCCCACATGGCAGTCATGCGCGACGTGCGAATAGGCCAGGAACAGGGAATGATCGCCCACTGTTGTGACACCGCCGGCATCTGCCATGCCGGTGTGCATCGTGACGCCTTCACGAATGACGCAGTCAGACCCGATCCGAAGCTCCGTATCCTCACCCTTGTAGTGTACGTTCTGCGGTTCCGCGCCAAGCGCCGCGCCGTGAAACACGGCCGTGCGCGCGCCTATGGCAGTCTTCCCAGTGACGACGACGTGGCTGATCAGCCGGACGTCGTTTTCAAGCGTAACCCCCTGCCCAACGTAGCAGAAAGGTCCGATCCGGACATTTTCGCCGATGCGGGCTCCGTCTTCGACAACGGATGACGGATGTATGTTGGCCGATGCGGCGATCATTTACGCATTACCTTCCCGTTCGTCCTTCACAAGCATCGCACCGACATCGGCTTCCGCCACCTTGGCGCCATCAACCATCGCTTCGCAGTGAAACTTCCAGATGGTTCCGCGCTGCTTGAGCTTCTTTACGTGATACTCCACCCGGTCGCCCGGGATGACGGGCTTGCGGAAACGCGCATTGTCAATGGTCATGAAATACACGACGTTGGCCTTCGAGTCCTGCGTACGCGCGCAGATCGCCCCCGCCGTCTGAGCCATGCCCTCGATCAGCAGTACGCCTGGCATAACCGGATTTTCCGGAAAGTGTCCGGTGAAATGCGGCTCGTTGACCGTCACGTTCTTTATTCCGACCGCGGCGTTGTCCGCATCGATGTCAATTATCTTGTCGACCAACAGAAACGGATAGCGATGCGGCAGCAGACGCATGATCTCAGAAAGATCGGCGCTTTCCAGAACGTTGCCATTTTCCTCACTCATGTGCCGTACCCTTTATCTTCCCCTTCTCGTCAAGTGCTTTCGCGCTCAAAATCCACTCTCAATCATGACCCGACGGGACCTGCCGGCGCGCCGCCCCAAGTGGCACCGGCCGGTACGTCGACGGTAACGGCGCTCATCGCCGCGATCCGTGCCCCGTCGCCGATCGATACGTTGCCCGATATGCTCGCCTGGCTGGCAATAGCGCAGTGTCGACCGATGCGCGCGTTGTGAGCGACATGGACAAGATTGTCGATCCTAGTCCCCTCCCCGATCACCGTGTCTTCCAGCGATCCACGGTCGATGGTCGTATTCGCACCTATCTCGGTATTGTCCTGCACGATGACGCGTCCGATCTGGGCGATCTTCAACGGCCCGGTGCCGGTTTCAACATATTCAAGGCCATCCTGTCCGATCCGCGCGCCCGGATGCATGATGACCCCATTTCCGACGAGAGCGTGCTGCACGGTCACGCCAGCGGAAATCGTGCAGTCCCTTCCAAAGCGGCAACCCGGTCCGATAACCGCGCCCGAACAGACAGTCGTTCCGGATCCCAGCCGAACGCCGGCGCCAATGGACGCACCGTCTTCCACGGTAACGCCATCTTCCAGTCGGGCGTGCGGGTGAACGAGGGCAGCCGGCGAAATTTCCCTCTCGCCGCCCGGCGTCACGGGTCGCATCGCTTCGGGATAAAGCAGGGCAGCCGTGCGGGCATAGGCTGCGAGCGGGTCATCGACAACCAGAGCCGCGCAGCCGCCAGGCACGTGACGGAGTGAGTCTTCCGAACAGATAACTGCTGCTGCCTTTGTCCCCGACAGCGCATCGTTCATGCTTGTTGCGGCCAGGCAGATATCGCCGTCCGTGGCATGCGACAATGTGGAGACCCCGGTTACGACACGGCCGGCAGCCGCCGGGTCGGAGAGCCGCGCCCCAATCGCATCAGCAAGCTCAGACAACTTCATTCCGCTGTGACGTGGGAAAAAGCGACAGTCTTCCATCTTTACAACAATTCAGGGCCCGTCGATCCGTGACAGGCCCTGCCGCTGGGTCGTGTCTTGAACGCGCTTCGCGCTGGCGACCGACCGATTTGTCTACAATCAGAACCGTCCGGCTGTGCCGAAACGGAACACCTGTGTCTCGTCAAACGACTCCTTGGCGACCGGGAAACCGAAGTCAAGCCGGAAGGGTCCGAAGGGCGAAGACCAGATGATACTGGTACCGACCGAAGCACGCCACTGCATGTCGAGACCGTTCACGACCGTTGCCCCAAGGGCCAGATCGCTGCCGTAGAGGGTTGCCGCGTCCGCGAAGACGGCGCCGCGAAGACCGAAATCACGCGGAACGATCGGGATCGGGAAACCCACCTCGGCGGTTGCGTTGAAGTAGGTCGTGCCGCCCAGCGCATCGCCGTTGGTGTCGCGCGGGCCGATGCCCTGGCTTTCAAAGCCGCGAATGGTCTCGCCGCCGATAAACAGCTGGTCGAATACCCGCAGGTCGCCGGAAGTCGGGATGACGTATCCGCCGCCGACACTGACCAGGCCAATAACATCGCCGTAGTCGGATATCGGGTGGTAGTAGCTGCCCTTGGCGGTCACCTTGACGAATTGCGCATCGCCGCCGAGGCCGGCGAACTCGCCCGTCATCCTCGCGAAGATACCCTCACGCGGCAGACGCTTGTCGTCGATCGTGTCGTAGATGATCGAGTTCGAAATCGACGACTTGATCCAAGGGCTGTTGTCGATCGCATCCTGGATCGGCGCCGAGAACGTGGCGCCGGCTTCCGGATTATATTCTTCCTGCGCATAGGTGTAGGCGAGTACTGTCCTCACCCGGTCGGTGATCGGAGCCGCCACGCGGAATGTCACGCCCAGCGTCTCGATATCGTAGCCGTCCTGCGAGGTGTCTTCGGCCTTTGCAACGTCAAATCCGGCTGCCAGGCGGTAACCGAGGAAATAAGGCTCGGTGAAGGAGAAGGTGTAGGTGCGCGTGTTTTCGCCACCGCCAACCGCCACCTTGATGAACTGGCCGCGGCCCAGGAAGTTGCGCTCGGAAATACCCAGCTCGGCCGTCGCACCTGCCGACCCGGTCGAATAACCGGCGCCGATGGAAAATTCACCCGTCGCCTGGTCGCGCACATCGACAACGATGATCACCCGGTCCGGTTCCGAGCCCGGCTGCGTCGTGATGTTGACGGACTGGAAGTATCCGAGTCCCTCAAGCCTTCTCTTGGCGCGCCGGATCAGCACCTGGTTGAAGGCGTCACCCTCGCTTATGTCGAATTCCCGGCGAATGACGTAGTCGGCCGTTCGGGTGTTGCCGCGGATCTCGATACGCTCCACATAGGCGCGCTGGCCCTGATCGATCAGGTAGGTCACCGAAATCGTCCGGTTGACGAAATCGCGGTTACCGCGCGGCGTCACCTGGGCGAACGGATAGCCATCGGCTGCCGCCGCCTCGGAGATCGAAATGATAGATTCCTCGACTTTCTCGGCGCTGTAGATGGCGCCCTTGCGGCTGGCCAGGTGCCGCCTGACGCTCTCGGCGTCGATGCCGGCGACGGTGCTTTCCACCTCGATGTCACCGAACGTGTAGCGCTCGCCCTCGTCCAGGGTGATCGTGATCACATAGTCATTGCTCTCGGGATCGAGGTCGGCCGTCGTCGAAATGATTCGGAAATCGGCAAACCCGCGATTGTAATAGAAGCGCCGCAGCAGTTCCTCGTCTGCCTGCAGCTTGTCCGGATCATATACGTCCTTGCGCGACAGGAACGAGAGGAAACCCGACCGTTTGGTGGCAATGACATCCGCCAGGCGACCGTTGGAATAGTACTGGTTGCCGACGAAGTTGATGGTGGCAATTTTCGTGCGTCCGCCTTCATTGATGTCGAACGCGACATTGACCCTGCCACCGGTCAGATTGACAACCTGCGTGGTCACGGTCGCTTCGCTGCGGCCGATGCGGTCATAGGCCTCCGTGATGGCCTCGGCGTCGTATTCGACCGTTGTTTCGCTGTAGGGACCAAGCGGCTTGGACTGCACGAGCGCTTCCAGCTGCTTGTCCTTTATCTTCTTGTTTCCATTGAAAACAACCTGATTGATGATCAGGTTTTCATCGACTGTCACGATAAGCCGGCTGCCGCTCCGGTCGATGGTGACATCCGAAAACAGTCCGGTCGCAAACAACCGCTTCACGGATTCGTCGATATCCGCATTATTGAAGTTGACGCCGGGTCTGATGGTGATATTGCCGCGGATGGTCTCGGCGTCAACGCGCTGGTTCCCCCGGACCTCGATGACGCTTACCACAGCCGCCTGTGCCGTCACCGTCGAGCCGAAAAAGGCTACCCCCGCTCCGCTCACGACGATACACACTGCGAGCGTTAGCGCGGTTACCGCGCCCAGTAACTTTGAACCGGCCTTCATTGGCGTCGTTTACCCTTTATCCCAATGTCCCCAGAACGAACCGAAAGGCGATTCCACCTCCCCGCCGTTTTTACAGGGTTTTGAGCCACAAGCAAGCCATTGAGTTGATTTCTGTTTACTAACTGTCAACAAGTGGCGAAATCGCAACGTGCCGACCGTAAAATATCTAACGTATTGTTACGAAGTATAACGGCTGTGCGAGCGACTCAAAAACCAATCGCCCAATAATAACAGAAACATGGCAATTGCTAGCCGAATAACATTGTTACATCGTTCCAGGTCGCAAACAGCATCAACATCAGTACAAGGCTGAGACCAATCTTGAAGGCTATTTCCTGGGCCTTTTCACCGACCGGCCTGCCCCGCACGATCTCGATGGCGTAAAACACCAGATGGCCCCCATCGAGCATGGGAATCGGCAGCAAATTCAGGAACCCGATCGACACCGAAAGGACCGCGGCGAGCTGCAGGAGAGCAGCGGCGCCGAGCGTCGCCACCTGGCCCGACACCTGTGCCACGCGTATCGGACCGCCGAGCTGGTCAGCTTTTTCTCGTCCGATGATGATATTGCCGATGTAACCGACGGATCTGGCCACGATGAACCAGCTCTCGCCGGCCGCGGCTCCAACCGCCTGAAGCGGATTGAGCTCCTGCCTGCGGAAATTGGCCACAGAGGCATCCGTGACGACGCCGATGAGGCCGACTTCCATCTTGTTGCCGAACTGGTCCTCGATCTCCGCACGTTTCGGAACGATGGGAATCTCGATCATCCGGCCGTCCCGGTCCACCGTCAGGACTAAGCCCACTTCGGGACGGGGCGACACGTAACGCCGTATGTCCTCGAACGTCAAAACCGGCTTGCCGTCGATCGTGGTGATCATGTCACCCGGCAGCAATCCGGCCTCCTCGGCCGCGCTGCCGGGCTGAACTTCCGCCACGACGGGATCGGCAACAGGCTTTCCGTATATGGCGAACATGACTGCGAAAATGGCGATTGCCAGAATGAAATTCGCGATCGGACCGGCAGCCACCGTGGCCACGCGTTTCCACACATTCGCCCCGAGGAAGGATTGCTCCCGATCCGCATCGCTCATGCCGGAGACGGCATCGAAATCCGGCGCGCTTGCCGCGTTTTCATCGCCGTAGAACTTCACATATCCGCCGAGCGGAATCGCGGACAGCTTCCAGCGCGTGCCGTGGCGGTCGTTGAATCCGACTATCTCGGGGCCGAAGCCCACAGAGAAGGTCAGGATGCGGATGCCGCACCACCGACCGACCAGATAGTGGCCCATCTCGTGTACAAAGACGACCAATGTTAGCACGATCAGAAACGGCACTATGTAGCCGACCAGAAAACTATAGACTGATATCAGATAGTCCATGCAAAGCGTCCGTCCCTTAGGGTCCCAGCAGCCGCAGCGCTATATCGTTGCCGCCGCCGGGGGAAATGTCGTTGCCGGGCAGCGCGACACCAATCGCATAGGCTGCAAACGCGGCGAAAATGACGCTGTCCACGCGGTCCATAACGCCACCGTGCCCGGGTATTATCGCACCGGAATCCTTTACGCCAAACTGTCTTTTGAAACCGGATTCAAAAAGATCGCCCATCTGGCCGGCAAGCGACAGCACCGCGGCAAGCGCGGCCACCCAGACCAGTCTGGAATCGGCAAATATCGCGGCGGCAATGATCCCGGCGATGACACCGCCCAAAAGACCGCTGGCAAAGCCCGACCAGGTTTTTTTGGGAGACATTACCGGCGCGAGTTTGGGGCCTCCGAACTGACGGCCGCCAAAAAAGGCAAAAATGTCGGTCGTCCAGATCACCGCGAATAGGAAGATCACCACCGCAAACCCGTAGCTGCCCGAATCCCGTAATTCGGTAAAGGCAACGCCGGAAAAACCGGCATAGACCAGACCGACGGCGGGCCAACCGTCGCGGCCTTCCAACACGCGTGCCAGGAGGCACAGCGCGGCACCTGCTGCAGCCAGCGCCAATCCGAGGCTGCCCCAACCGGCCAGTATGCAAATCCCGGTCGCGCCGATGGTGCAGATCCCGATTGCCCAGGTTGCGCGGCTTAGCGACCTGGTCTGCACAATGCGAAACCACTCGACGAACACAAGCGCCATGAACACGACCAAAAGCAGCTTGAAGCCGAGGCCGCCGAACCACGTCAGCGCGAGCACAACGAGCCCCAGCGTTACGCCGGATAACGTACGAACCAGAATCTCACTGTGCATCAGGAGCCCAAAGCCAGGTCTTGCTCGGCCACCGCCCCGAAGCGCCGGCTGCGGCCGGCAAACTGCCGCAGGGCTTCCTCGAAGTCGGTTCGATCGAAATCAGGCCACAGGCACGGCAGGAAGACGAACTCCGCATAGGCCGCCTGCCAGATCAGAAAATTCGAGATGCGCTGTTCGCCGCTGGTGCGAATGACCAGGTCCGGGTCGGGCACCTCGGACGTGTCCAGCGCCTCGCTGAGCGAATCCTCATCGATGCGCTCCGGGTCGATCTCGCCGCGTGCGGCCTTGATGGCCAGAAGCCTTGCCGCGCGGGTGATATCGTCCCTGCCGCCGTAGTTGAACGCGATAATGAGATCTAGCGCGCTGTTTCCCCTCGTCAGTTCCTCGGCCTCCGTCAGAAGAGCCAGAATGTCGGGCTTGAGCGAGTTTCGGTCGCCGATAACGCGCACACGCACGTTCTCGCGGTGCAGTTCGGCGAGATCGCGCCGCACGAATATCTTCAGCAGGTTCATCAGGTCATTGACTTCATCCTGCGGACGGCGCCAGTTCTCCGATGAAAACGCGAACAATGTCAGATATCTGATGCCAAGCTCACCGGCAGACTTCACAGCCTGCCGGACCGCCTCAACACCCTTGCGGTGGCCGATTGCGCGCGCCTGGCCGCGTTGCTGGGCCCATCGTCCGTTGCCATCCATGATGATGGCCACATGTTGAGGCGTGTTCAACGATCGACCTCTGTCTTGTCCTTCTAGACGGAAAGATGCCACCGACTCGCGTGACACCCTAAACCTGCATGATTTCTTCTTCTTTGTCACTGAGCAGCCGATCGACCTCAGCAATCATTTCGTCTGTCAGTTTCTGTACGTCATCAGCCTGGGCGTGACTTTCGTCCTGGCTAATGTCGCCGTCTTTTTCGGCCTTTTTGAGGGAGTCCATGCCGTCCTTTCGCACGTGCCGAATGGCAATGCGGCCGTTCTCGGCATAATTGTGCGCGACTTTGACCAGTTCTTTGCGGCGCTCCTCGTTCAGCTCCGGCAGCGGAATTCGCAAGGTGCTGCCGTCTGTCACGGGATTGAGACCGAGATTCGACTCGCGAATGGCCTTCTCGACCGCGCCAACCATCGACTTGTCCCAGACCGATACGGTTATCATGCGTGGTTCGGGAACAGAGATGTTTGAAACCTGGTTCAGAGGCATTTGCGAGCCGTAGGCTTCGACCGATACCGGATCAAGTACATTCGCCGACGCTCTGCCGGTGCGTAACGCTGCGATGTCACTTTTAAATGCCGAAATAGCACCTTCCATGCGGCGCCTTAGGTCGGCGAAATCTGCACCATCACTCATGGTCTGAAATTCTCCACTTCACTACGAGTCGGCCGCGCCCACCCGATAATACACCACAACAGGCCTAACAGTCCTGCGCGAACAAGTACAGAATGGCACAAAACAGACGATTGCGGGCACATATGCCGAAGCAGCCTAACGGTCGTTGACGACCGTGGCGCGTCCCGCACCGTTCAGGATCGCGGCAAATCCTCCCTTGTCGTGGATCGAAAAGACAATGATCGGAATGGCGTTCTCCCGGGCAAGAGCGACGGCAGCAACGTCCATCACCGCCAGGCCCTTTTCCAGCACCTCGTCATGGGTGAGTGTGTCAAAGCGCCGGGCCTGCGGGTTGGATTTGGGATCGTCCGAATAGATGCCGTCCACCTGGGTTCCCTTGAATATCGCCTGGGCGCCCATTTCGGCGGCGCGCAGGGCCGCTGCGGAATCGGTCGTGAAGAACGGATTGCCGGTACCGCCGGCAAAGATGACAACGCGCCCCTTTTCCAGATGATGCAAAGCCGCGCGCTGGGAAAAGCTCTGGCAAATCTCCGGCATGGCGATGGCGGACAGGACCTCGGTCGCCACGCCGAGCTTGCGCAGCGATGTTGCCAGCGCCAGGGCGTTGATGACCGTCGCGAGCATGCCCATGTGGTCGCCCGTCACGCGATCGCCGCCCTTCGAGGCAACGGCGACACCCCGGAAGATGTTGCCGCCGCCGACGACCACACCGACTTCGACACCCATCGCATGCGCCTCTGCAATATCCGATGCGATGCGATCGGCAACCGCGACATCGATGCCGAAGCCCTGCTCGCCCATCAGGGCTTCGCCGGAGGCTTTGAGGAGAACACGCTGGTAGATGGGCTTTTGAGACATGATCGATCCGTAAGTGAACTGAAAGCCGGATACACGAAGGGCACCGCGTTGTCACGCGATGCCCCGGCATTTTCACCTGTAATTGTCGGTCAATCAGGCATTGGCTGCGGCTGCGACCTCCGCAGCGAAATCGCTCTCTTCCTTTTCGACGCCTTCGCCGAGCTGGAAGCGGACGAATCCGGCGACGGCAATCGGTGCCCCGGCATCGGCTTCCGCCTGTTTGACGGCTGCCTCGACCGTGAGATCGGGATTGATGACGAAGCTCTGCGACATCAAGGCGACTTCCTCGAAGAACTTGCGCATGCGTCCTTCGACCATCTTCTCGATGATGTTGTCGGGCTTGCCGGACTCGCGCGCCTGCTCGATGAAGATCGCGCGTTCGCGGTCGGCGACATCGGCGTCGACATCGGCGGAGGTCACGGCCAGCGGGTTCGTTGCAGCCACGTGCATGGCAATCTGCTTACCGATCGCTGCGAGGGCGCCGGCATCACCCGACGACTTGAGCGCCACGAGAACGCCAAGCTTGCCGAGACCGTCGGCAACGGAATTGTGGATGTAGCTCGCAACGACACCCTCGTCCACGGACAGCAGCGCGCTGCGGCGCAGGTTCAGGTTCTCGCCGATCGTTGCAACGGCATCGGTGACGCTGTCGGCAACCGATTTTCCGGTTGCCGGATAGGTTGCGGAAGCAACTGCGTCGACCGTTCCGTCCGTCGTCAGGGCCACGGCCGCGACGCCGCGCACGAGATCCTGAAAGGCATCGTTGCGCGCCACGAAATCGGTTTCCGAATTGATCTCGACGACGACCGCCCGGTTCCCCTCGGCGGCAACGCCCACGAGGCCTTCTGCCGCCGTGCGCCCGGACTTCTTGTCGGCCTTGGCAATGCCCTTGGCGCGGAGCCAGTCAATTGCGGCTTCCATGTCGCCGTTGTTTTCGATCAGCGCCTTTTTGCAGTCCATCATGCCTGCGCCGGACTTTTCACGCAGTTCTTTCACCTGAGATGCGGAAATGCTCATCTTCGCCTCTTGCAAGAGTGTGGTGCACCGAAAATCGGTGCACCGTATTTTCATGGTTCCAATACAGATTCACATGACATGCGCGTGACATGCCATCGATCGAATGCCTTAGGAAGCCGGGGTTTTCTCCGCCGCGGCTTCGGCCTTCTCGGCGGCCGGTTCCTCGGCAGCAGCCTCTTCAGCTGCGGGCTCTTCAGCAACAGCCTCTTCAGCCGCAGGCTCTTCAGCAGCAGCCTCTTCAGCGGCGGGCTCCTCGGCAGCCGGCGTTTCAGCGGCCGGTTCCTTGGCGGCGGCTTCTTCCGCCGCAGGTTCCGCTGTCTCTTCCGTCACCTCTTCAAGGGCCGGTTCAACCGGTGCTTCCTCTGAAGCTCCGATATCCACGCCGGCGGAACCCTGCTGGCGCGCAATGCCGTCGAGGGCGGCTTTTGCCACCAGGTCGCAATAAAGCGAGATGGCTCGCGCCGCGTCGTCGTTGCCGGGAACCGGATAGTCGATGGGATCCGGGTCGCAGTTGGAATCGACAATGGCGACAACCGGGATGCCGAGGCGCTTGGCCTCCTGGATGGCGATCGCTTCCTTGTTCGTGTCGATGATGAACATCAGGTCCGGCGTTCCGCCCATATCGCGGATACCGCCCAGTGCGCGCTCAAGCTTGTCGCGCTCGCGCTCAAGGTTCAGGCGTTCCTTCTTCGTGAAGCCCTGTGCCTCTGCTGCCAGCAGCTCATCGAGCTTGCGCAGACGCTGGATGGAATGCGAGATGGTTTTCCAGTTGGTCAGCATCCCGCCGAGCCAGCGCGCATTGACATAATACTGGGCGCTGCGCTTTGCCGCGTCGGCGACGAGTTCGGACGCCTGACGCTTGGTGCCGACGAAGAGCACGCGGCCACCACCGGCCACGGTGTCGCTGACGAGCTGCAGCGCCTGCGAGAGCATCGGGACCGTCTGGCCGAGATCGATGATGTGAACGTTGTTGCGGTCGCCGAAAATGAATTGCTTCATTTTCGGATTCCAGCGGTGAGTCTGGTGACCAAAGTGAACACCAGCTTCAAGCAGCTGGCGCATGCTGAAATCAGGCAATGCCATGCCTTGTCTCCTTTTCCGGTTATACCTCCGTGGCGCGTCAGCAGTTCGTCTGCCACCGGCGGACCGGCCCGGATTTCTCCCGGACAAGCCCATGCTCCACGTGTGGAATGGGCGGTTCCCTACAGTGGAATGCCGCCGATATCAAGGGGTACGGGCGAAAAAGCGGATTCAGGCATATACTCTCACCGCATCGGAGGCGGTCAGCGCGTGCCGCCAGTCAATTCAGCTCACGTCTGGATTGCCGACAAGAGGTAAAAAATAACTGCGGAAAGCAGGGCCGCTGCCGGGACCGTTACCACCCACGCGGCCACGATGGTCATGAAATGCGACCTTCGCACAAGTTTTCTTCTGCGCATTTCGGAGTGGTTGATCTCCTGCGGTCGCACGCCGGTCAGTGTTTTCCGTTTGTTGACGTAGCGGCGGCGCCTTTTTGAGTTGCCGGTGTACCATTCGCGGAAAAAGCCGACACCGAAAACCGCGCCGACGGCAATGTGGGTGGAACTGACGGGCAAACCCAGCCATGAGGCAATAATCACGGTGATTGCCGCCGACAGCGCCACGCAATAGGCGCGCATCGGATTCAGTTTGGTGATCTGCTGGCCTACCATGCGGATGAGCTTGGGGCCAAAAAGAAGCAGGCCGAACGAAATGCCAAAGGCACCGATGACCATGACCCACCACGGTATAGTCACCTTGGCGGCTATCTCGCCGACGCCCGCAGTGTGGACAATTGCGGCAAGCGGGCCGACTGCATTGGCAACGTCGTTGGCGCCGTGCGCGAAGGAAAGCAAGGCGGCCGAGCAAACCAGCGGAATAGCAAACAGCTTGCGCAGAGACTGATTTCTGTTTTCGAGATGAGCGGACTGACGCGCGATTACCGGACGCACCAGCGCCCAGGCCGCCAGTGCTACAACCAGACCTATGAGCAGGGCCGACTGTATATCGATCTTCACGATCTTTTTGATGCCCTTAAGCGCCAGATAAGTGGCGAAACACCCTGCCATAATGGCGATCAGCACAGGAACCCAGCGACGGGCCGCGGCAATCTTGTCATCCTGATAAATGATCAGGGTCTTGATAAGCGCAAGGAAGATTGCGGCAATCACGCCGCCGATGAGCGGCGATATGACCCAGCTTGCTGCAATGCTGGCCATGGTTGGCCAATTCACAACAGTGAAACCGGCCGCCGCGATGCCAGCCCCCATCACGCCTCCAACGACGGAGTGGGTGGTCGACACCGGCGCGCCGACCCAGGTTGCGAGGTTGACCCAGACAGCGGAGGAAATAAGCGCGGCCATCATCGCCCAGACAAAACTCGAACTTTCGGCAAAATTGTCCGGATCAATGATGCCTTTCGAGATCGTGCTGACGACATCGCCACCGGCAATGAGCGCGCCGCCGCTTTCGAATACGGCGGCAATTACCAGCGCCACGCCCATGGTCATGGCGTTCGAACCAACGGCCGGCCCGACATTGTTGGCGACATCATTCGCGCCGATATTGAGCGCCATGTAGGCGCCAACGACCGCTGCCGCGATGATAATGACGGATCCTGGAAGGCCGCTTACAAAAAGGCTGGCGAAAATGAGTGCCAGCACAAGAAAGGCCACGGCGATACCGAGCCCGAGCATTTTGCGCGACAAAAACTGCGTGGCCAGTTCGACACGCGAGATTTTGGCGAGATCCTTGTCGAGCGTTAACTTCGAGTAGTCTCGTTGGGTCGGCTGCAAGCCTTAAACCCTCCCCCGGGCATTTCCGTTTGCCGAGTGGACAGTCCTTTAAAGGACTTGCACCGGCTCTCCTGCTTTATGCACTCAACAAACAGGGAGCAAGCATTTGCCGGAAATCAGGGGTAAAAAACTATGGACAAAAGTCGCGTATCAGGGATTGCAGCTCCGGTTCATCAACCTTTCCGGCCGCTTCTTCTACACTGAACCACTGGCGTTGACGTTCATCTTTTTCAGGATAATCGTCCTCCAGCCGCTCGACTTCCAACGGATAAACCTGGACTGTACATCGGACAGGGAGTCCGCCGCGCATCCATTTGCGAAATTGGTAGGTTCCCAATGCCGACGGACCTATCCGCCCGACAACGCCAGCTTCCTCAAATGCCTCAGATGCCGCGGTTCCAAAGTCGGACGTGTTTTTCATGGCCCACCCCTTGGGCAGAATCCACCGTCCGCTTCCCCTCGAGGTGATCAGCAGAACTTCAGCGCAATTGCCGCTTTTTCGGTAACAAAGTGCCGCGTACTGCAGCGGCGTGGGGCGGCTCACCATCAAGCTGAAGTATTCGGCTGCCGAGTTCCATCGTTCAAGTATTGCTGACATGCTTTTGTATCCCTACGCAGAACCATCTGGCTATCTTATTGCAATAGCTGCGCTGCGGCACATTATTTGGGTGCAATTCGATATCAACTTACAGTGACGAACGCCTGTTGTTACTTTCTTCGTCCGCCCGCAGCCGATTCGTATATCACATTGTGCTTAACACAATGGAAATTCAACAGCCCTCGCCGTCAAATGTCTCCAGAGACGAAAGCGTACCCTTTAGCGCAAATTCGCCGTAGTCCATGATCAGGTCTCTGGTGATGCCATTCTCATACAGCTTGAAAGAAATACGATAAATCGGTGTTTCTTCGTCTTTTTTTGTTTCATCAAAATACGCAATTGTTACCGGCCAGGTCGGCATGTCGGCAAAATCACCGGTCGCATCCCGCTCCTCTTCATCTACGACGGAAACGCGCGGAGACCCGACGACACTCGTCGTCAGCATCACCTTGCGGCCCTCATCGGAGCCGTCGAAGAGATACGACTGGAAGAATCTCTCCCCCTTTTTCGCACGCTCGATAAGCGAAATCATCTGCGCTGTCGGAAACTGCGCGGGGTCGAGTTCCAGCTTGGCCCGCCTCGGGATCGTCAGGTCCACCGAAGTGCCTTGTGAGCCGGCCCTGGCGCTGCCGCGAACCTCGAGGTCTAGTTTCTGGTTCACAAACGACTTGGTGATGAAACGGAAAGTCCGGTCCTCGAGATTCTCGTATGTCGTTGTTTGCTGGTCGGTCAACCGCACGCTGTTGCCAGTGTCGGCCTGCGTAACGAACCGGAAACCGACCGTGTATCCTGCGCAGGCCGAACCGTTAAACTCGTAGACCATGCGTCCGTACATGGATTCGATGCCGGAACGCTCCGAAGCGTCCTGCAATTCGAGATCGTAAACCGCCCGATGCGGAATGAGGGATTCAGCCACACCGGCATGCGCATACCCGGCCAGAACCAGACCGATATTGATGGACGCAATCGTTCCTAGTAACCGTCGCAATCGACATTTCCTTCTGCTGCTATATGCACCATGTTAACGGGCATTGCGACAAATTGGTGGGGTGTCGGAAAATTCGACGCACCACGCCTCGCAGGACGAATTGTATTAGTCAAGACATTAACGGAGTTCAAATATGTCAGAGACGATCGCCTCACGCCTTGCCGCGCTTGGCCTGGAACTGCCCGATGCCGCTGCGCCGGCAGCCAATTATGTCCCCTTTACGATTGTCGGCACAACGCTCTACGTTTCCGGACAATTGCCGATGCAGAACGGAGCGGTCGCCGTGACGGGCCGCCTTGAATCCGAATCGGACATCGCGAAAGGCCAGGAGGCTGCGCGACTTTGCGCGATAAACATCCTTGCCCAGGCAAGAGCGGCGCTGGGCGGCGACCTTGAGGGAATCGGACGGTTGGCAAAAATCCAGGGTTTCGTCTCCTCCGCCCCGGAGTTCGACAAGCAGCACCTCGTCATTAACGGCGCGTCGGATCTTCTCGTCGATGTGCTCGGGGAGCGCGGCGTGCATGCCAGGGCCGCGGTCGGCATGGCATCTCTGCCGTTCAACGCGTCCGTGGAGATCGACGCGATTTTCGCAATTGGCGGAGAGTAGAACGGCATGCCGCACCGCTGGATCATCGACAGGCCGATCGCCCACCGCGGTTATCACGACATGAACAACCATATCTGGGAGAACACCCGCAGCGCCTTTGCGCGGGCCGTCGAAGCGGGGTTTCCGATCGAGTGCGACCTGCAGCTTTCGTCGGACGACGTGGCGATGGTTTTCCACGACTATGACACGCAGCGGCTTTGCGGTGTGGAGGGGGTGGTCCGCGAGATGACGGCCGCGGAGCTGACGGCCCTCAATGTCGGCGGGACCGCGGACACGATTCCGACGCTCAGCGACCTGCTCGAACAGGTCAATGGTGCGGTCGGGCTGGTCGTTGAATTGAAATCGCCCGATGCGAGAGATATCGGCGCCTTTGCAAAATCGGTGCTGGAAGATCTCGACGGCTATCCCGGCAATGTCGTCCTGATGTCTTTCGACACCGATCTCATGCAGGCATTGGCCGACAGTGGCACCGATTGGCCGCTCGGGCTGGTGGCTGCCGAATTCAACGATGCGGACCGGGAGAAGAATATAGCTGCGCTCGAGCTTCCCATCGACTTTGTATCATTTTGTGTTGACCACGTTCCGAGCGATTTTCTGGAACTGGCACGGGCTAAAGGCCTTACAGTGATCTCCTGGACCGTGAGGGATGAAGCGTCCGAGAAAATCGCCGCCGAGCACACGGATCAAATTACGTTTGAGGGCTTTGACCCAATGGCCTTGTCAGCCTGACCGGAGGCTTTAAATAAGGCGGATGGCTGAACCGAACAATGACGATATTCAACGTAGCGATTGTCATGATGTCGATACGTTCCGTATCAGAATCGTCAATTCATTCAATGATATAGAGAAATCAAAATGGTCCGGCCTGGTCTCGACGCGAGCCGTGGAGGGAGAGCCCTACAACCCTTTTGTCAATTATGACTTTCTTGCTGCGCTGGAACTCTCCGGATGCGCGACGGCGCACACCGGGTGGCTGGGGCAGCACTTGCTTCTTGAATCAACAGCCGGTGAGCTGCTTGGTGCCCTGCCCTGCTATATCAAAAGCCACAGCCAGGGTGAGTATGTCTTCGATCACGGCTGGGCGGACGCCTTCGAGCGGGCCGGCGGCAGTTACTATCCCAAGCTCCAGGCTTCGATTCCATTCACGCCCGCGACCGGGCCGCGGCTCTTGTGCGCCAACGAATCGCAGGGCGCGCCGGTTCGTTCTGCCCTGGCGCAGGGGTTGAGGACGCTGACCGAGCGGCTATCCCTCTCATCAGCCCACGTGACATTCATCCCCGACGCACAGACAGAGTATTTTTCCGCTGCGGGCTACCTGATGCGAAACGATCAGCAGTTTCATTTTATCAATGACGGCTACGGCAGTTACGGTGACTTTCTCAGCACACTCGCTTCGAGGAAACGCAAGGCACTGAAACGGGAACGCCGGGTCGCTCTCGAGAATGACATTTCCATCGACTGGCTGACAGGCGCCGATCTGACCGAGGCGGCCTGGGACAGCTTTTATGCGTTCTATATGGACACGGGCTCGCGGAAATGGGGGCGCCCCTATCTCAACAGGGAATTCTTCTCGCGTGTCTCCGAAACGATGGCCGACGATATCCTTCTCATCATGGCGCGACGCGGCACGCACTATGTTGCCGGCGCGATCAATTTCGTGGGATCGGACACGCTATACGGCCGGCACTGGGGTTGTGTCGAGGATCATCCCTTCCTGCATTTCGAAGTCTGCTACCACCAGGCCATCGATTTCGCCATATCCCGTGGTTTGCGCACCGTCGAGGCCGGCGCACAGGGCGAACACAAACTGTCGCGCGGCTATATGCCGGTGACAACGCACTCCGCCCATCACATAACCCATGCGGGATTGAGGAACGCCGTCGCCGACTACCTCGAACACGAACGCGATGACGTGGAACGCATCGGGCGACTGCTTCGCCAGCACGGGCCCTTTCGCAAAGGTTGAGAGCTCAGCCGGCCGGGTCGGTTGACTTGCCGGCCAGCGCATCCCGGGTTGCGCGAAGCGTCTTCAGGAACCGCGTCGCGCGCTCGATATTCGATTCCACTTCCAGGATTTTCTGGTTGAGGAACTGCTCTGCATCAAAATCATCGGTCAACGGATTATCGAGTTGGCGCAGGAAGAACACGAGCTCTGCAAGTGTGAATCCGGCCTTCTGCGCTTCCTCGACCATGCGCAACCGCTCGAAAACGTCTTCGTCATAGTGCCGGTAAGCATTGGTTTTGTCCGGACCGTCCGAAGAGGCGATCAAGCCGTTCCGTTCGTAAAACCGGATCGTGTCCCGGCTCAAACCGGACCTGCGGGCGACTTCGCCTATGCGCATCGTCATTAACACCAAACCATTGACAATGGTCCATTGTTATCATCAAATGCTTCGGGTTGGAAGTGCAATCGCACTTCGCCGCCGGTTTACGGCACAAGGAGGAGCTTTCGGATGGGCAATCGATGTCAGAGCTGCGGAATGCCGTTGAGCAAGGACGAAATGGGCGGCGGTACCAATGCCGACGGTTCGATCAGCTCGCAATATTGCTCGTATTGCTTCAAGGATGGGAAATTCCTCCAACCGGATTTCACCGCTGCAGACATGCAGGTATTCTGTCTCGAGCAGCTTGCCAAACGCGGCATGCCCCGGTTCATGGCATGGATATTCACGCGCGGCATTCCCAAACTCGGCCGCTGGCAGAATCCGTGAGCGGCATTATATTAATACTCAGTCCGAATTGGCTGGGGTTTCAATCGACATGATCCGAAGACGTGCCTTCCTGATCGGCAGCGGCGGAACCGCCGTCATCACATTGGTCAGCGGACTCCTGTCCGCTCCGGCGCGGGCCGCGACCGGAAACATCGTTACCGCAAGGGCGCTGCGCAGCGTCAACAGTTACAGGAAGGCCAACGGCCGCGGTGCGCTCAGGAGCGACGGGGATGTCCCGTTCTCTGTTGAAAAAGGAACGGGCAGCGTTGCGGTTTCATGATTAGGCGGCCTGCGCCATGTCGTCAACCTGGTTGCTGTCGCCCGATCCTGCGCCATGTCTGTGGAG
>NZ_SPNT01000012.1 GCF_004959855.1 Nitratireductor sp. XY-223
AAGATGGATCACCCAACTCTACCGTCGACGCTGGGTTGTCGAGCAAGTTTTTCGAGCCATTAAGACCAGGGGCTTCGACATCGAAAACGTGTCGATGGAAGCCATGCCGTTCAAGAAACTGTGCGCAATGACGCTGATAGCGGGCGTATCCTGTATGCAACTCGTGCAGGACCGGGACGGCGAAGGCAAACGCCCGCTGGAGGATGTCTTCGGGGCGGAGGATCAACCGGTCCTTGAGGCGGTATCCGCTACGCTTGAGGGCAAAACCGATAAACAGAAAAATCCGCATGCCAAAGGGTCTCTGGCCTTTGCGGCATGGGTCTGCGCTCGGCTCGGCGGCTGGACCGGATATTACGGAAAACCTGGCCCCGTGGTCATGTTGCGCGGCCTCTATCAACTCAGGTCAATCCAACTCGGATATGGGATCGCTGGAAATGTGTGAATCGAGTAGCCTCCAGCGGATCGCCGGTCAGGGCCGCGCCTTCGGCCTTCCTGATTTTCGCACCGTGAACGGTAACGAACGACGGGCAGAAGCCGTCGAGGCAGGAAAAATCCTTGTTGCAGCTCGACTGGTCGATGCGCCGCTTGCGGCCGAATTCGGTTTCCAGGGGCTGGACCGAAACGCAGTTCGACTGCACCCCGCAATCGCCGCAGCCCTCGCACACCTGCTCGTTGATGAAGATACGCCGGTCAGGGTCCGGATAGGTGCCGCGCTTGCGCCGCCGCCGCTTTTCGGCCGCGCAGGTCTGGTCGTAGAGCAGCACGCTGACGCCCTTGATTTCCCGCAGCTCGCGCTGCACATCGTCCATCTGCAGACGGTGATGGAACGTGGCCCGAGCCGGCCAGTCCATGCCGGCGGGATACTTGTCCGGCTCGTCCGAAACGACGGCGATGCGCTCGACGCCCTCGGCGCGGACCTGCCGCGCTATGGCATCGACCGTCAGGCCGCCGTCCAGGTGCTGTCCGCCGGTCATCGCAACGGCGTCGTTGAACAGGATCTTGTAGGTGATGTCCGCCCCGGCAGCGAGCGCGAAGCGCAGCGCCAGGATGCCGGAATGATTATAGGTGCCGTCGCCGAGATTCTGGAAGATATGTGGTGCCTCGGTGAAGGGCTGCTGCCCGACCCACTGGGCGCCCTCTCCGCCCATCTGGGTGAAGCCCCTTGTGTCGCGGTCCATCCAGATCGCCATGAAATGACAGCCTATTCCGGCGGCGGCGGCGGACCCTTCCGGTACCTTTGTTGAGCTGTTGTGCGGACAGCCCGAGCAGAAATAGGGCGTGCGCACCGCGACGTCGGCAATGTCCGACAGCATGGCCTGGGACTGCCTGATCCGCTTGACGCGGCTGTCGATCTCCTCGGAATGGCCGACCGTCCGCAGGATGCGCTCGCCTACGGCGACGGAGATATCGTTCGGGTCGAGGGCACCCTTCACCGGAAACAGCCACTCGCCGATCTCGCTGCGCTTGCCGACGACGGTCGGCTGATGGGCGGTGCCGTAGAGTTCCTCGCGCAGCTGCGATTCAATCAGCGAGCGTTTTTCCTCGACCACGATAACCATCTCGAGGCCCTCGACAAAGGCGCGGAAATCCTCGTAGCCGAGCGGCCAGGGCGCCGCGATTTTCATCAGCCTGATACCGATCCGGCTGGCTGTCGCCTCGTCGATGCCGAGATCCGAAAGGCTCTGGCGCACGTCCAGATAGCTCTTGCCGACGCTGATGATGCCGATCTTCGGACTGGCGCCGCCGCTCCACACGGTCCGGTTCAGCCCGTTGGCGCGGATGAACGCACTCACCGCGTCGCGCTTGTACTCGTGCAGGCGGGCCTCCTGGCCGAGCATGTCCAGCTCACCGGGTCGGATATTGAGCCCTCCGGGCGGCATGTCGAACTCCGGGAAGACGATGTTCAGACGCTCGACACCCGCCTCAACGGAGCCGGTCGATTCGATATTGTCCTTAACGCATTTGAGTGCCGTCCAGGTGCCGGCGAAACGCGACAGCGCGAAACCGTAGAGACCGTAATCGATGATTTCCTGCACACCGGCGGGATTGAGGATCGGAATCATCGTGTCGACGAACGACAACTCCGTCTGATGCGCGTTGGTCGAGGATTCCGCCGTGTGGTCGTCGCCCATCAGGGCGAGGACCCCGCCGTGCGGCGAACTGCCGGCCAGATTGGCGTGCCGGAAGACGTCGCACGACCGGTCGACGCCCGGGCCCTTGCCGTACCAGACGGAAAAGACGCCGTCATATTTGCCCTCGCCATACAGGTTGGCCTGTTGCGTGCCCCAGCATGCCGTTGCCGCCAGTTCCTCGTTGAGGCCGGGCTGGAAAACGACATCGCTCTCGGCGAGCAGGCGCCCTGCGCTGAACAGCTGCTGGTCGAGCGCCCCGATCGGCGAGCCGCGGTAGCCGGAAACGAAACCGGCCGTGTTGAGGCCGGCCCGCCGGTCGCGCTCTTTCTGCATGAGAAGCAGCCGCACGACCGCCTGCGTCCCGGTCAGGAATACCCGATCCTTTTCCAGGTCGAACTTGTCGTTAAGCGAGACATCATGCAGCGTCATCCAGTCCTCCGCGGCACAGCCAGGAAGGCCGGCACTGTTGCGCGCCCTTGCGACGCGAGGCCTATTTTGATTTTGGATCGCAACGCGTCAAATGAATTCGATTGTGCACTGCACACACCCGAAACGTCGCCCGGGAGCCTTGAAATCAGCCGAATTCTGCGCCGCGGCAAACGTCTGTTCACGCGACATTTGCAGCGATGGTGCGCCTCAGAGCCTCCCTGCCCTTTGCTGCAGCATCAGGAACGTGTCCTGCGCATATTCCGAAAGCTGGAACCAGAGATAGGCTTCGCCGCGGTAGCTCATATAGGAATCGTGCAGTGTCTTGAAATCGGCGTTGTCGGCCGACAGCTCCGCATAGGTTTCCTTCGCGGCGTTGAAGCAGGCCAGCATGATGTCGCTGGAGTAGGGCCGCAGCACCGTTCCGAACTGAACGAGCTCGCGCAATGTCGGCGGGTTGAGCGTGTCGTAGCGCGCCATCATGACGGAATTGGCAAGCGCGGAAGCGTTGCGCACCGCTGCCTGGTAACTCTTCGGGAGCGCCTTCCACTTGTCGAGATTGATGAGGTTCATGACAGTCACGCCGCCTTCCCACCAACCCGGATAGTAGTAGTATTTCGCGACCCGGTTGAGGCCGAGCTTGTCGTCGTCATAGGGCCCGACGAATTCGGCTGCGTCGATGGTGCCGTTTTCAAGCGCGCCGTAGATGCGCTCGGCCGGCAGGTTGACGGGGTTCACGCCGATCTTCTCGACGATCGCGCCGCCGAAGCCGCCGATCCTGAAATTGAGACCCTGCATGTCGTCCAGGGTGTTGATCTCCCTGCGGAACCAGCCGCCCATCTGTGCGCCGGTATTGCCGGTCGGAAATCCGATGATATTGTATTTGCTGTAGAATTCGTTGAGGAGCTCGAGGCCGCCGCCCTCATAGAGCCAGGCATTCATCATCCTCTGGTTCAGGCCGAAGGGAACGCCGGTGCCGAATGCAAAGGCCGGATCCTCCTCCCAGAAAAAGGTGGAAGCGGTGCTGGCGATTTCGATCGTGCCTTCCCGCACGGCGGTAAGGCCGTCAAAGACGTCAACAATCTCGCCATCCGGAAAGACCTCGATATTGAATTGCCTGTCGGTCAGTTCCCGCACGGAATCGGCAAACACCTCGGCGGCGCCGTAGATCGTGTCCAGCAGCTTCGGATAGCCGGACGAAAGCCGCCAGTTGATACTCGGCGGGGACTGCGCCACCGCCGGTGCCGCCAATGCCACCGACGCTGCCGCGCCGGTGCCTGCCACACCCGCCCTCTTGATGAATGAGCGACGGTCCATGCTTGTCCTCCTATGGGGTTGTCGAACGGCCGATTGCCGGATGGTGGGGCCGCAAATCAGACTACACCTTGTTTATGCACATGCAAATGAATCGCATGGGTTTTTTCGGCCCGTAGGGCAATCGTTCACAGGACCGTCGGGCCCGGCTGCGATGCCGGCGCACGAGCCCATGCGGCCGTCGTGCGCGGCATCGCGAATGCGGTGGGTTGCAAGATTGCCCGCATACGCTAAATAGCCCGCAATCGATCAAGCAAGCCGGAGCCCGAAATGCCCAGTGCCGTCGTCGCAATTCCCGCCGACACAAGAGAACTGGACGGCTATGTCTGGCATGCGAGCCCGTTCCAGTATGCGGCGGCGGCTTTCAAGGCAGCGGACGCAATCCCGCTGATCGTTCCCGCCCTCGGACGCGACCTGTCGGGCTACACGGAGATCGACGCCATCCTTGACCGGGTCGACGGCGTAATGATCAGCGGCGCGCGCAGCAATGTCGGCCCGGAACTGTACGGCGAGCAGCCGACCGAACAAAACGGGCCCTACGACCCGGACCGCGACGCCACCAGCCTGCCGCTGATCCGGCGCACGATCGAACGGGGCATTCCGCTGCTTGCCATATGCCGCGGCATCCAGGAGCTCAATGTGGCGTTGGGCGGCACGCTGAAAACGGAAATCCACGAAACGCAAGGCAATCTCGATCACCGGCGACCGGAGCACGACGATCCGGATGTCCGTTTCGGCATCCGCCAGCAAATCGCCGTCGAACGGGACAGCTGTCTCTTCTCGATTCTTGAGGATGACGAGGCACAGGTCAATTCGCTGCACCGGCAGGCGATCGGCCGGCTCGCGCCCGGCCTCACGGTCGAGGCACGCACCGCCGATGGCGTGATCGAGGCGGTTTCGGTGGACGGCGCCAAGGCCTTCGCCGTCGGTGTCCAGTGGCATCCCGAATACTGGGCGCAGTCCGATCCCGCGTCCTACAAGCTGCTCAGGGCCTTCGGTGATGCCGCCCGCGAATACGCGCGCAAGAACCGAGGCGATTAGGTCATTTCAAGGGTGAGGTCGACTGGCGGATGCGCATTTCCGGCCGGATCAGGTGCAGGCCGTCGGCGTCGGAGGATCCGTTGAGCTTGTCGAGAAGCGCGCGGGCCGCCATGCGCCCGACTTCCGCCTGCCCGTTCCAGACCGTCGTCAGCGACGGCGTGGCGATGGAGGCCTCCTCGAGGTCATCGTAGCCGGTGACCGAGATATCCTTGCCCGGCACAAGACCGGCACGGGCAATGCCGTTCATCAGTCCGATGGCGACAAGGTCGTTCCAGCACACGGCCGCGGTCGGCTTCTGCGGCAGCGACAGGAAATTGACGGCCGCCTCGAATCCGGCCTGCTTGGTGCGCGGGCCCGGGATCCGCAAGTCGGGATCGACAGCGATATTCGCCTTTTGCAGCGCCTGGACATAACCCTGGTAGCGATGCCGCCCGGTGGAAGTCTGGTCGGTGCCGCCGACCATGGCGATGCATTTGTGGCCGAGACCGATCAGGTGGTTCGTCGCCAGCGCAATTCCGTAGGCATCGTCCCCGCGATAGGTGGGCACGTCGACCTCGTCGACCGAGCGTGCGATCAGGATGGCAGGCATGCCGTTTTCCTCGGCGAGATCGATATCGTGCTTGGGGGTGCCGATCGCCGGTGACATGATCACCCCGTCGCCGCCGAGCTGCAGCAGGGTTTCGATGAAATTGCGCTGCTTTTCAACCGAATCGTAGTGGTTCGACAGAATGAAGGTCTGCCGGTTGCGGTCGAGTTCACTTTCGATCGCGCGCAGGATCTCCGCGTAGAACGGGTTCATGATGTCATGGACGACGACACCGATGATGCCGGAGCGCGACGTGCGCAGGCTGGCGGCGCGCCGGTTATAGATATAACCCAGGGTCTGCGCCTGCTCCTTGATTTTCTCGCGCGTCGCATCGGCGACCAGCGGACTGTCGCGCAGCGCCAGCGAAACCGTTGCCGTCGACAGGCCAAGGGAATCGGCGATCGTCGAGAGTTTGACCTTCTGGCCCAATGAATACCCCTAGAGCACCTTGCCGCGGCACGGTGCTTTCCGTTTGATTGTCGAATCGTTTTAATTTGAAAATTAAATTTTTTAAAGGGAGGGCGCGACTGTTGTCAGCCGAGCGCCGAAGCGATGTTCTGCTCGACCTTTTTCAGCAACCGGACCAGAGACTTCACATCCTTGGCACTGAGGTCCTGCAACGCGATCTTCTGCGATTTTCTGATCGCCTTGCGAACGGATTTGACCGCATCGTGTCCGGCGTCCGTCAGGTAGACATGCGACAGCCGGGCATCGGTTTCGGAATCTCTTTTGTCGACAAATCCCTGCGCGGCAAGCCGGTTAATTGTTTTGGTCATCGTTGGCGCGCGAACACCGAGCTGGTCGGCAATCGCCGAAAGAGAAAGCCCGTCATTGGCGTCAAGTGCAAGTATAACGGCGTCCTGACCTGCATAAAGGCCGCTTGCGAGTAGTTGACGAGATAAAAGTGTGCGCGAATACCGGGCAGAAGCGGACAATTGCGAGAAAAGCTCCACCTTTTCTTCGTTGTTTTTCTTGTCATCGCCGGATTTATTCTTTTTGGCCATCGAGGCCTCCTTATCCGCCCGCGCTCCTGAGCCATAGTCGGGCAACTAAATTATAGCGCCTGACGGCACTATTTCAAAATCCGCAGGCTGACACGGGAACCCCCCGCTTCGTTTCGCTGCCCGGGTCGTTGGCGACGCCGCCGGCAACGGCCCAACACAGGTTTCAATCCGGCCAAATCGCGACTTGCGGCGCGAGGAAATCCCGGCTGGTGCGCCGGGAGCGCCACACCATGCCGGCAAAGGCGTTGCACGTTTTTTTTCAGGCTGCTACCAGTCGCCGACCGGAACGGGCGCGGTTGCGGCAATCGAAATTGCCGTGGCGCCAGGAGATTGGCCGCATGGTGTTCCCCGCCAGGAGATGGGAAGAAAACGACGCGGGCCTTGATCCGCATGAGCGGCGCGACTGGATCGCCATCCTGCCGCTCGGCGCGCATGAGCAGCACGGCCCTCATCTGCCGCACGAGACCGACACGATCATTGCCCAGGGGATAGCGGACGCGCTCTCCACGGCACTGCCCGCCGACCTTCCGGCGACCTTCCTGCCGTGCGAGCCGGTCGGCTATTCGATCGAGCACATGGATCTTGCCGGCACCCGCAGCCTGGGATGGCGCGAGGCGGTCGAGCGCTGGATCGGCATTGCGCAGATGCTGCACAAATCGGGCGTCCGCAAATTCGTGATGCTTAACGCCCACGGCGGAAATTCGCCCCTGATGACCATCGTCGCCACCGAAGCGCGGGTGCGCTTCAACATGCTGGCCGTGGCGACGAGCTGGACGCGGTTCGGCGTTCCGGACGGTGTCGTCTCCGCCCGCGAAAAGTCCATCGGAATACACGCCGGTGAAATCGAGACATCGGTCATGCTTGCGCTGCGCCCCGATCTTGTCGACATCGCCAGGGCGGCGGATTTCGAATCCTACCAGGAGACCATGGAAAAGACCGCCAAACATCTGCGCGCGTACGGCCCGCACGCTTTCGGCTGGAAAATCACCGATCTCAACCCGGCCGGCGCCGCCGGCAACGCGCTTTCGGCGACGGCTGAGAAGGGCCGGGCGCTGATCGGGCACAGTGTCACCGGCCTGGTCGAACTGCTGGAGGATGTCCACAGGTTTGATCCCCATCGGCTGCGCTGATTTGCAAGCCACTAGAGCGAGTTGTGATCAGATTGAATCATTTGACCGAGGCGATTTTGGTCGCTGGCTAGGCGGATTGCGCGCGGTGGTGTACCCCCACCACAAGCGCAAGCCAACGACGCCAGGGGGCAAAATCGTCCGGCCCATTCAATGTTGGTTTTCAACATCTTCTTCCTTTCCAGGGTGGGGAAAATCGGCCCATCGGCGTCGTTGCGCCGCTTGCACGATGCCCCACATCGCGCTGCGCGACGCGCCTAGCCGACTGAACCGATTTTCCACCATCAAATGCTTCAATCTGATCACAACTCGCTCTAGCGCGCGGCGCGTCAATTGCCTATATGCGGGATCAAATGACAGGAGCCGCTCATGAGCGAGGCCTTCAATCCCATCCCCGTAACGGTGCTGACCGGCTATCTCGGATCCGGCAAGACGACGCTGCTGAACCGGATTCTCTCGGAGGATCATGGAAAGCGGTATGCGGTCATCGTCAACGAGTTCGGCGAAATCGGCATCGACAACGACCTCATCGTCGAATCGGACGAAGAAATCTACGAAATGAACAATGGCTGCGTGTGCTGCACCGTTCGCGGCGACCTCATTCGTGTCGTCGAAGGCCTGATGCGCCGCCCCGGCCGCTTCGACGCCATTGTCGTCGAGACAACCGGCCTCGCCGATCCGGCGCCCGTCGCCCAGACCTTCTTCATGGATGACGATGTGCGTCAAAAGACCAGGCTCGACGCTGTCGTGGCGCTGGTCGACGCGAAGCATCTGCCGCTGCGGCTGAAGGACAGCCGCGAGGCCGAAGACCAGATCGCCTTCGCCGATGTCGTGCTCCTCAACAAGACGGATCTTGTCGGCGAGGAAGAGCTCAGCGACCGCGAACGGGCGATCCGGGCGATCAATCCGTCCGCCCGCATCCACCGCACCGAGCGGGCCGGCATCGCGCTGGACGATGTGCTCGACCGCGGCGCCTTCGATCTGCAGCGGGCGCTCGACAACGATCCGCACTTTCTCGACCATGATCATCCCGATCACGTTTGCGGACCGGACTGCGACCACGATCATCATGATCATGACCATGATCATGATCATCACCACGCACCAGCAGATATCCACGACGCGACGATCCAGTCGATTTCGCTGAGGGCCGGGCCGCTCAAACCCGACCGTTTCTTCCCCTGGATCCAGAAGACCACCCAGCTCGACGGGCCGAACATTCTGCGGCTGAAGGGCATCATCGCCTTCGACAATGATGACGACCGTTACGTCGTTCAGGGCATTCACATGCTCGTCGAGGGCGACCACCAGCGCGCCTGGAAGCCGGGCGAGGCGCGGGAAAGTCGCATCGTCTTCATCGGCCGAGACCTGGACCGCGATAAGCTCAAGCGCACCTTCGAAGCCTGCCAGGCATAAGGGAAGGTTCATGCCGACAGTCGCACCCCTCGATCTCGAAGGTCATTGCCTCATCGCGGCTTTCCTCGGAACGGTCCCCTTTTTCGCATTGGCCGACGGCTCGGTGCACTGGCTGGATCACGGCAAGAAATCCGCAACCATCCATGACGGGCTGCTGTGCGGGGCCGTCGATTGGCAGGGCCGGTCGCTGCTGACCGGCGGCGAGGACGGCAAAATCGTCAGGACGGCTGAAGACGGGACAAGCGAAACGCTGGCGGAAAATCCCGGCAAATGGATCAACTGCATCGCCGCCGGCCCGCGGGATTCGGTCGCGTTCTCGACCGGCCGCTCGTCGGTGGTGCGCACGGCCGACGGCACGCTTGCCGAGTTCCCGGAAGCGCGCACGGTCGAGGGGCTTGCCTTTGCGCCGAAAGGCCTGCGCATCGCTGCGGCCCGCTACAACGGCCTCTCCCTCCACTGGGCCGGGATGAAGGCACAGGCCGTCGAGCTCGAGTGGAAGGGCGCGCACAACCAGGTGAGTTTCTCGCCCGACGGCAACTATGTGGTCTCCAGCATGCAGGAGAATGCGCTGCACGGCTGGCGCCTCGGCGACGGCAAGCATATGCGCATGTCGGGTTATCCGGCCAAGGTCAAGTCCCTGAGCTGGAGCGCCAAGGGCAAGTGGCTTGCCTCTTCCGGCGCGCCGGCGGCCGTCGTCTGGCCCTTCTCGGGCAAGGACGGCCCCATGGGAAAGGCGCCGCTGCAACTCGGAACCCGTGGCGATTGCGCCGTCACCTGCGTCGCCTGTCACCCCGCTGACGATGTCGTTGCCATCGGCTATTCCGATGGCATGATCCAGGCGGCCCGGATTTCGGACGGCAAGGAAGCCCCGCTGCGGCGCGGCGGCAAGGGCGCCATCAGCGCGTTGCAGTGGAACGGCAAGGGCCTGCAGCTCGCCTTTGGTGCGGAATCCGGCGATTGCGGTATCATAGACCTGACGGCTTGACTGCGGAGGACTGGATATGGACGTAACCCCGGCCCGGCTCATTGAGCGGTTTTACCACGAGGTCTGGAACACCGGCGACGAAGACGTCGCCCGGCAGATACTGCACAAGGATTTCATATTCCGCGGCTCGCTCGGGTCCGAGCGCAACGGTCCCGACGGTTTCATCGACTATCTGCGTGCCGTGCGCCGCTCGCTGCCGGATTTCGTCTGCAACATCCAGGAGATCGTCACCGAGGGACACCGGGCGGTGGCGCGCATGGAATTTGTCGGCACTCACGAGGGAACGTTCTACGGCGTGCCCCAGACCGGCGAGAAGATCACCTGGGCGGGCGCCGCGTTCTTCACCACCGACGGCCGGCAGATCACCGAATTGTGGGTTCTCGGCGACATCGACGCGGTCAAGCGCCAACTGGGCCTTCAGGACGGGCGTGACTTCGACTGACGGCCATTCGACGGAAATTCGCGCAAGGGAAGTGGACAGCAATGCAACGATCTCAGATCAATGAAATCCTCGAGAGCGGAGACGCGTTTTTCCGCTCGTTCGGCTACGTGCTGCCGCCCTTTGCCTATTGGAGCCCGGATCAGATGCGCGCACCCGAGGCATCGATGATCGTCGAGCGCGGCATGGGCTGGGACATCACCGACTACGGGCAGGGAAAGTTCGATGAGCTCGGCCTGTTCCTTTTCACGGTGCGCAACGGCGATCCCGCCGATCTCGGATCCGGCAGGGGCATGCTCTACGCGGAAAAGATCATGATCTCGCGCAAGGACCAGCTCAGTCCCATGCACCGCCACATCGTCAAGGCCGAGGACATTATCAACCGCGGCGGCGGCACACTGGTGCTTGAACTGTTCACATCGGCCGAAGACGGCTCCATCGACAGGGAAGGCGATGTCAGCGTGCCGGTCGACGGGCGCATGCGCACATTGCCCGCCGGCGGCCGGCTCAAGCTCGATCCCGGCGAGAGCGTGACGCTCATGCCGGGCATCTGGCACGCCTTCTGGGGCGAAGGCGACGACGTTCTGATCGGCGAGGTCTCGACGGTCAATGACGACCGCACGGACAATGTCTTCGAGATGCCGATCCCCCGATTCACGACCGTCGAGGAGGACGAACCGCCGGTCCGTCTGCTGGTGTCGGATTACGAGAATTTGGACTGAATTGTCCTCACGGTTGAGCGAAATTTGTATTTCGCTCACGGCCGCACCGCCACTTCGCGGCCGACTGTTTTCGCTCATGCGTGAGCGCTAAGCAAACCACCCAACGCGCACGACTGTGCGCCGCCGATCGTTCGGCGCCCCGTCCGGAGCCAGCGCCGAAGGCGCGTACGGCGTGAGGACAATCAGTCAGATCACATAACTCTTCAGCGGCTCGAAACCGTTGAAGGCGACGGACGAATAGGTCGTCGTGTAGGCGCCGGTTCCCTCGATCAGCACCTCGTCGCCGATGGTCAGCGACACAGGCAGCGGATAGGGAGTCTTCTCGTAGAGCACGTCGGCGCTGTCGCAGGTCGGGCCGGCAAGCACGCAGGGCTCGGCACGGTCGTTGTCGCGCGCCGTGCGGATCGGGTAGCGGATGGATTCGTCCATCGTTTCGGCAAGGCCGCCGAACTTGCCGATATCGAGATAGACCCAGCGCACATTGTCGTTGTCGGCCTTGCGTGAGACCAGGACGACCTCGGCCTTGATCACCCCCGCATTGCCCACCATGCCGCGCCCGGGCTCGATGATCGTCTCCGGTATGCGGTTGCCGAAATGCCGGCTGAGCGCGTCGAAGATCGCCTGTCCATAGGCCTCGGCCGCCGGCACGTCCTTCAGGTAGCGGGTCGGAAACCCGCCGCCCATATTGACCATCTGAAGCACGATCCCGTCCTCGGCGAGGTCATTGAAGACGCGCCGCGCGTCGGCCAGCGCGCCGTCCCAGGCGTTGAGGTCGGTCTGCTGCGAGCCGACATGGAAGGAAACGCCATAGGCTTCGAGACCGAGTGCGTCGGCGAAGCGAAGCACGTCGCAGGCCATTGCGGGAGCGCAGCCGAATTTGCGCGACAGCGGCCATTCCGCGCCCTCGCCGTCGGTCAGGACGCGGCAGAAAACGCGCGCACCGGGCGCTGCGCGGGCGACCTTCTCCACCTCTTCCCTGCTGTCGACGGCGTACATCGTCACGCCGAGCGAGAAGGCGCGGGCGATATCGCGCTCCTTCTTGATCGTGTTGCCGAAGGAGATGCGTTCCGGCGTCGCGCCGGCTTCCAGCGCCATCTCGACCTCGGCAACCGACGCCGCGTCGAAATTCGAGCCCATGGAAGCAAGCAGGCGCAGGATTTCCGGCGCCGGATTGGCCTTGACCGCGTAGTAGATCGCACTGCCCGGCAGGGCCCGGCGAAACGCGGTGAAATTGTCGCGCACGACATCCAGGTCGACGACGAGGCAGGGGCCGTCCGGCCGTCGGGTGTTCAGAAAGTCAATAATACGTTCCGTGGTCATCGGTTTCTCCCAACACTCCGGATCGCTCCGGATGACAAAGGGCATGCGAACACTTGCCTTGGAC
Source organism: Nitratireductor sp. XY-223 (assembly GCF_004959855.1). Classification (GTDB taxonomy): domain Bacteria; phylum Pseudomonadota; class Alphaproteobacteria; order Rhizobiales; family Rhizobiaceae; genus Hoeflea_A. The sequence goes on from NZ_SPNT01000012.1 coordinate 12,577, forward strand.
CCGATTGGTGGAAACACCGGTCCCGCAACGAAATGCTCGATGCGACAATGGAGCCGCGAACCTTGAAGGCGCGCGACCGTCTGCTTTGTCTGCCTTGGATTGGTTGGGAGACCCAGCCGCACTTCCGGCAATGAAGGTGTGCCTCTGCAGTAACCCCGGCCTTTGGACAGCCGGCAGACACCATAAAGGCCCGCACCGTCGTTGCTTCAAGATGTCCTCGATTTGACGGTTGGCCGGCAAACCGACTGGAGGGGTTAGTTCCAGGTACCTTACCGAGTTCCTCACCTTTTCGAGGGTCGGCGGACACCCACAGGCACGTGCGACTTTGGGCAGCTGCGGACATAAGGCGTCACGCTGTCACAATCAAGCTGTTTTTGTCCGATGCGTATGGACAACGGCGCGGAATTGTAAAAAATGAACAATCCCGGCTCCCCGGTTCATTATCTTGAGACAATGGCCATGACTCTCGTGCTCAGCGACCCGTTCAACGCGTTTGTCGATTCAGACGGCCCGGCAATCCCCGCCGCAACCGACGGCCCGCTTGCCGGTTGCCTGCTTGCCGTGAAGGACATTTTCGACGTGGCCGGCCACAGGACGGGCTGCGGCAATCCGCACAAGCGCGAGGAATCCGGCCAGGCCGCCAATACCGCGCCGGCGGTTCAGGCATTGCTCGACGCCGGCGCCGCATTCATCGGCAAGACCCAGACCGACGAACTTGCCTTTTCGCTGACCGGCGACAACGCCCACTATCCGCGGCCGGTCAATCCGGCGGCGCCGGAGCGGGTGACGGGCGGTTCGTCCTCCGGATCGGCCGCCGCTGTCGCGGCCGGCCTCGCCGACATCGCCACCGGTTCGGACACCGGCGGGTCGATCCGCGCACCGGCATCCTATTGCGGTCTTGTCGGTCTGCGCATCACGCACGGCGGGATCTCGCTCGAAGGCACAATGCCGCTCGCACCGAGCTTCGACACTTTCGGCTGGTTCGCCCGCGATATCGAACTCTATACCACCGTCGCCGAGCTTCTCCTTCCGCCTTCGCAGTTCAGCCCCGCAAGGCTTCTGCGCCTTCCCGAACAGGAGGCCATGCTTGCCGGAACGGCCGAACAGAATGCCTATGCCGATGCCTTGCAGCTCGTGCAGGAGACTGCCGGCGGCGCCGTTGAGGCAGGCCTGGAGACGCTTGATATCGAGGCCCGCTACTGGTGCCTGCGCAAGCTGCAGGCGCACGAGGCCTGGCAGAACCACGGCGCCTGGATCAGTGCGGCCGATCGCGACCTCGGTCCGGGCGTCAAGGAACGGTTCGCATTCGGCAGCACCATCGACGACGAGACCGTGGCGGCGGAAACCGCCAAGCGGGCGGCATTGTCCGCGGAACTGGGGGATCTGATCGGTGACGACGGCCTGGTGGTCATGCCGACGGTTCCCGGCGCCGCGCCGCTCGCCGCCGCCTCGTTCGACGACATACAGGACTACCGGGAGCGCGCCATTCGCCTGCTTTGCCTGTCCGGCCTTACCGGATTTCCGCAACTGACCCTGCCTGTCGCATCCGTCGAATGCGCACCTTTCGGAATATCGCTGATGGGACCGAAAGGCTCGGACCGGGCGCTGCTCTCAATCGGCCGGCAGATCATCAACAGCGCAAGCAGGAACGGGAAAGACCCATGGACACGCTGACCCGCATTCGCGCATTTATCGACGTGGTCGAGGCCGAGGGCTTTTCAGCGGCCGCGCGCAAGAACGGCCGCTCCAAGGCGCTTTTATCGAAATATGTCCGCGAGCTCGAGGACGATCTCGGCGCCCTGCTGCTCAACCGGACGACACGGCAGTTCTCGCTGACCGAGGCGGGGCACACCTATTACCGTTCGGCATCCGACATATTGAAGGAAATCGACAACCTGGCCGACCTCGTGCGCGAGACGAGCCGCGATCTCAAGGGCACCGTGCGGGTGTCCGCGCCGCGTACCTTCACAGACGCCGATATCGGCCAGTCGATGATCGACTTTGCGATGGAAAATCCCGAGATCAAGCTGGAGATCACCTCGGATGACCGGTTTGTCGACCTTGTCGAAGAAGGCTTCGACGTCGCGATCCGCATCACGCGCCTTTCTGATTCCGGCCTGATTGCCCGCAAGCTGGCGCCCTTCAAGGTCTATTGCTGCGCCAGCCCCGAATTCGTGAACCGCTATCCGGACCTGAAGGAGCCGACGGACCTCGTCAACGTCCCCTGCATCACCGACACCAATGCCCGCTCGCTCAACAACTGGCACTTCCGCGGCAAGGAGGGTGCGATGGAAACCGTTGCCGTCAAGGGTCCCATCGAGGTCAACAGCCCGGCGGCCACGATGAAGGCGGTCCAGGCGGGGCTGGGTGTATCCATGCTGCCTGACTTCGTTGTCTGGCCGCTGCTCAAGAGCGGCGAGATCGTGACGCTCTTCAACGACCGCCTGCCGGACGATGCCGGGATCTATGCCGTCTACCCGCACCGGCGCTACCTGCCGGCCAAGGTGCGGGCATTCGTCGATTATCTGGCTGCCTGGTTCAAACAGTATGGCGGCTATTGCGACCGGTAATGACGTTTCTATTTATTGGGACGCGGGCGATTCCCCTGACAGAGAAATTGCAGTAAAGTGGCGACGCACGGGCATGGAAACGGTATTCGCACACCAGTCCAATTCCGGCCCAATTTGTCAGGCATGGGGCATTGTGCAACGGGAGCCCGATCGACAATGATCCGAATTCGCAGCATGAAGAGGGTGGGTTTGGCCTGCGCGCTCACAGCCGTGTCCGCCACGGCCGCGTTCTCCCATCCGCATGTTTTCGCCGAGGCGCGCATGGAAGTCATGCTCGGCGACCGGGGCACGGTCGATGAACTGCGGCATGTCTGGCGGTTCGACGAGCTGTTCTCCTCCACGGTCCTGCTGGAATTCGACGCCAATGCCAATCTGAAGCTGGAGCCCGACGAGCTCGCCGAGGTCGGCAAGATCGTTCATGCCTCGCTCGCCGATTTCGACTATTACACTTCCATCATTCACAACGGCAGGGACGTCGGCGTTGTCGCGCCCGATGCCATCCATGTCGATTTCCAGGACGGACAGCTCCTGATGTTCTTCGCGGTGCAGCCGGAGGGTGGACTGCCGCTCGACGGATCCATGAGCTTCGGCGTTTATGACCCGACCATGTACACGGCGATCGATTTCATCAACGATTCCGACCTGGTGGTCGAAGGCAAGACCAACGGCTGCGTGCGTGCGGTGATCCGCCCGGATCCGGATGAGATTCTTGCGCAGAACCAGCAGTCGCTGACGGAAGCTTTCTTCAACGATCCCGAAGGCAACGATTTTTCCAAGTTCTTTGCAACGCGACTCGAGCTGAAATGCTGACAGAAAAACTGCGGTTCGCAGCGTTGGCCGCGCTCTGCGCGGGCCTCCTGCTTGCATCTCCGGTCTTCGCCCAGTCCTCTCTGGGCATCGGCTCGGCCGAGCCCGGCATCAGTGCGACCGGCACATTCGGCTCCTTGTTCGGCTGGATCAATGCCCAGCAGCAGGCTTTCTACCGGGCCCTGTCCGGCGCGCTCCAGGCCATGCGGGAAGACTCCCAGAAACTCTGGCTGCTGGTCGGTCTGTCCTTTGCCTACGGCGTCTTCCACGCAGCCGGCCCCGGACACGGCAAGGCCGTCATATCCTCCTACGTGATCGCCAACGAGCAGACCCTGCGGCGCGGCGTGGTCATCTCCTTCATGGCGGCGTTCATGCAGGGTGTCGTTGCTATCGTGATTGTCGGCCTGACCTATTTCGCCCTGCGCGGCACCGGTATTTCGATGACCGAAACGACCCATTCCCTGGAGATTGCCAGCTACGCACTGATTGCCGGCTTCGGCGGCTGGCTGCTTTACCGCAAGTTGCGGCCGGCGGTTCGCAAAATTGCGCACGTGCAAGCGAATGTACCTGCGCACGCCCATGTGCATGGCCGTGACCACCACAGCCACCATCACGATCATCACCATCACGATCGTCACCATCACCATGATCATCATCACGATCACCATCACCATGATCACGGTCCGGACGGCGTGTGTGAAACCTGCGGCCATTCCCACGCACCCGACCCCGCGCTGCTGCAAGCGGAGAGACTGGATTTGCGGGAAGCCTGGTCGGCGGTCATCGCCATCGGCTTGCGGCCGTGCTCCGGCGCCCTGATCGTGCTGACCTTCGCACTGCTCAACGGGCTTTATCTCGGTGGCATCCTGTCCGTGACGGCCATGTCCATCGGCACCGCGATAACGGTGTCTATCCTCGCAACCCTTGCGGTTCTGGCAAAGAACACGGCCGTGCGCTTTGCCAGCAGCGAGTCGGCCGCGTCGCGTATCGGAAACGGTATCGAGATAGCCGGCGCCGGCCTTGTTCTCGTCCTCGGGCTTGTTTTGTTGATCGCCGCGCTGCAGGCATAGCAGCAACTCCCGCAAAGACATCCTGATCGAAATGTCAGGAGTGTTGCCCGGCGAATACACCCGCCGGTAGCACTTTCGAAGGAATCGGTCTAAAAGGGCCACCTTCCATCAGGTGCCATTGCCCGCACGGATACCGAAAGAGACCATCATGTCAGCCGGAATGTTGCGTTCGGCCGTAATACTCGGCCTTCTAGCCTGTGTCGGTCCGCTGTCGATCGACATGTACCTGCCGGCCCTGCCCTCCATCGCGGACGGGCTCGGCACGACGGTTGCATCCGTGCAGATGACGCTGACGGTGTTCTTCATCGCCTTCGGCGCGGCGCAGCTCGTCTATGGCCCGGTCGCCGACCAGGTCGGCCGCAAGCCGCCGCTTTATTTCGGTCTTGCCATCTTCATCATCGGCTCGGTCGGCTGCGCATTCGCGCCGAATATCGAAACCCTGACGGCCGCGCGCTTCGTGCAGGGACTGGGCGCGGCGGTGGTCATGGTGATCCCGCGCGCCATCATCCGGGACCTTCATACCGGCGTCCAGGCAACGCGCCTGATGGCGCTGATCATGCTGGTAATCAGCGTCTCGCCCATGTTGGCGCCGCTGGCCGGTAGCGGCATGATCCTGCTGGCCGGATGGCGGGCGATCTTCGGCCTGTTGTGTGTCGCGGCGGTGTTCAGCCTGTTGCTGACCGGGTTCATGCTGCCTGAAACGCTGAAGGCCGAGAACCGCGTCGTCTTCAACGGCCGCAGCTTCCTGCGCGGTTCGCGCACGCTGCTGACCGATCCGGAATTCATGGGCCTGACCTTTATCGGCGGCTTCGGCATGGCCAGCTTCTTCGTCTTCATCGCCAGCGCCTCCTTCGTCTATACCGGCCAGTTCGGCCTGACGCCCACGGGCTTCAGCCTCGCCTTCGCCGTCAATGCGTTCGGGTTCTTTGCCGCTTCGCAGGCCGCGGCGGGACTGGGGCGGCGCATCGGCATGGGCCGCATGGTCTCCTACGCGGTCGCCGGGTTTGCTTTGTTTGCCCTGATCCTGCTGGCGATCGCGCTCGCCGGCCACGCGACGCTGTTCGTCATTATCGGCCTGCTGTTCGCCGCCAATGCATGCCTTGGCCTCGTCATCCCGACGACCATGGTCCTGGCGCTTGAAAATCACGGCGACATCGCCGGTCTCGCCTCGTCGCTGGGCGGAACGCTGCAGATGGTGGCCGGCGGTGCGATGATCGCCGTGGCCAGCCCCTTCTTCGACGGCACGGCAACCCCGATGATCGCCGCGATCGCCCTGTGCGCGATTGCCGCGCTCATTCTGTCATTCGTGACCGCGGCGAAGGTTTCCGCGCATCAGCCCGGGTAATCCGGCCGTATTCCCTCAAACGGTGTCGGTGGGCTCGTCCCGCCGGCGCTGATAGCGCGCGCGCAGCCAGAAGATGGCGAAGAAGCCGAGAATGAAAAGGGTCGCGACGCCGTAGCCGAGCCAGGGCGAGATGTCGCCCAGCGTCAGCACGATCCTCGGCATGGCAAGAAAGCCGGCTGCGACGGCCACGAGAATGATCGCCGCCGCGATGGCAGATGATTTTGCGTTGCTGCCGGACATCCCTCGCACCTTTCTAGTCTTTATCCGTTCCTCTTCACACACATCGCATTGAAATAACAGTCCCGATACGCCATGAAGGACCCGGATTTCATATATGCGAGGTAAATTTCATGCACACCGTTGCCGCCTTCGACCGCATCGGCGAGGAGAATGCCTTCGCGGTGCTCGCACGCGCCGCGGCGCTTCAGGCCGAGGGCCGCGATATCGTCAATCTGGGCATCGGCCAGCCGGATTTCAAAACGCCGCAGCATATTGTCGAAGCCGCGATTAAAGCGCTGCGCGACGGCCATCACGGCTACACGCCCGCCAACGGCCTCGTCGAGACGCGCGAGGCGGTGGTCCGCCGCACCCTGACGACAACCGGCGTCGAGGTGTCGCCCGACAATGTCATGATCATGCCGGGCGGCAAGCCGACCATGTTCGCCGCGATCACCATGTTCGGCGAGCCGGGCGCCGAGATCCTCTATCCCGACCCCGGCTTTCCGATCTACCGCTCGATGATCGACTATACCGGTGCGAAGGCAGTTCCGGTGCCGATCCGCGAGGAAAACAACTTCGCCTTTTCCGCCGAGGAGACGCTTGCGAAGATCACGCCGCAGACGCGGCTCCTCATCGTCAACTCGCCGGCCAACCCGACGGGCGGCGTCACGCCGAAGGCGGAGATCGAAAAACTGGTCAGCGGTCTCGAACGGCACCCGCATGTCGCGGTCCTGTCCGACGAGATCTACGACGTCATGACCTATGACGGCGAGACGCACACGTCGCTGCTGACATTCCCCGAGATCCGCGACCGGCTGATCGTTCTCAACGGCTGGTCCAAGACCTGGGCCATGACCGGCTGGCGCATGGGCTGGTCGATCTGGCCGAACGGCCCGCAAAGTGCGCACCTTTACGACAAGGTCAGGAAACTCGCCGTCAACTGCTGGTCCTGCGTCAACACGCCGAGCCAGTATGCCGGCATTGCCGCCATCGACGGGCCGCAGGACGATGTCGAGGCGATGCTCGAAGCCTTCGACCGCAGGCGGCGCCTGGTCACCGATCGGCTGAACGCCCTGCCCGGCGTGGGCTGCGTGACGCCCAAGGGCGCCTTCTATGCCTTCCCAAACATCTCGGCGACGGGCTTCAAGGCCAAGGATCTCGCCACGCGCCTCCTCGAAGACGCCGGGGTCGCGTTGGTCGGCGGCCCCGATTTCGGCGATTTCGGCGAAGGTTATGTGCGCCTGTCCTGCGCCGCGTCCGAGGACCGCATCGAAACGGCCATCGAGCGCATCGGAGACTATCTGGACAAGCATGCCGGCGGTGCATGATCTCACCGCCGGCATTCGTCAACGTGTCACGATCTCCGGTCCCATCAGCGCATAGGGCAGCATCGTCGACAGATCCGGCACATAGGTGACCAGGATCAGGAAGGCGAAGAGCACGGCGACGAACGGCAGCGCCGCCTTGACCACCTGGAGCAGGCTCATCCCGGTGATGCCGGACGTGACGAACAGGTTCAGCCCGATCGGCGGCGTGATCATGCCGATCTCCATGTTGACCACCATGATGATGCCGAGGTGAACCGGATCGACACCGAGCTCGATGGCGATCGGGAAGACCACCGGCGCGACGATCAGCAAGAGACCCGACGGCTCCATGAACTGGCCGCCGATCAAAAGCAGCACATTGACCGCGATCAGGAAGGTGAACCAGGTGAAGCCGGCGTCGAGCATGACTTCCGTGATCGCCTGCGGGATCCGCTCGCCCGTCAGCACATGGGCAAAGAGCAGCGCGTTGACGATGATGAACATCAGCATGATCGTCGTTTTCGACGCGTCGACCATCACCTTGCGGGTGTCTTCGTTGAAGAAGACCGTGAAGATGTTGCGGCCCATGAGTGCGAGGTTGCGGCCCCAGATCGGCAGGCCGGCGACGAGATGGGCGGGCACCTTGTGGATGCTCTCCTTGCCGCGCCACATGACATAGGCCGTCATGATGACCAGCGACAGGACGACGCCGAGCTGCGCCCGGCCGGCGACAGTGACGGTGCCCGTCTCGGCGGTTGCGAAGAACGACAGGATCATCCACACGAAGAAGAAGGCGGCGCCGTAGACCGTGCCGTTGAAGCCGACCCGCGCGCGGTCCGTATCGTCGCCCGAGACCCAGGGCGTGTCCTTCATCGGCCCCATGTCGCGATAGATGAAGAGAGCGATGAAGAACGCATAGACGGCCGCCACCGCCGCCGCTTCCGTCGGCGTGAAGACGCCGCCGTAGATGCCGCCGAGGATGATGATGATCAGGAACAGGCCCCAGCCGGCCTCCTTGCCGCCTTCCATCAGCTCCAGGAAGCCTTTCCACGGTTCGGCCGGAAGGTTCTTGACCCGCGCCATGAAATAGATCGCGATCATCAGCATCAGGCCGGCGACAATGCCGGGGATGACCCCCGCCAGGAACATGCGCCCAACCGAGACGTCCGTCGCGGCGGAATAGACGACCATGACGATGGACGGTGGAATGAGGATGCCGAGCGTGCCGGCATTGGCGATGACGCCGGAAGCGAATTCCTTGGTGTAGCCGACCTGCCGCATGCCGGCGATGGCAATGGTGCCGATCGCAACCACCGTCGCCGGCGAGGAACCTGAGAGCGCGGCAAAAAGCATGCACGCAAGCACGCTCGCCATGGCCAGGCCGCCGCGGAAATGACCGACCGTCGCGATGGCGAAGCGGATGATGCGCCGGGCAACGCCGCCGGTGGACATGAACGCCGAGGCCAGCACGAAGAAGGGAATCGCGAGCAACGTGTAGTTCTGCGACGCGGTGAAAAGCTGCAGCGCCACGGAGGACATGGAGTCTTCGGAAAAAAAGGCGATCACCAGGATCGACGAGAGACCCAGCGACACCGCCACCGGCACGCCGAGAAAGAGTAGCCCCAGAACCAGGACAAAAAGAATAATCGCATCCATTGTCTCAGTCCTTCAGCACGTCTTTGTTTTCCGCCACAAGCTCCTCGGCTTCGTGGCTGGCGATGATCATCTTGCGCTCGCCGCGCCAGATCTCGACCATCGCCTGCAGGCTGCGGTAGGCGAAGATCGCAAGGCCGATCGGCAGGATGAGATAGGCGATCCAGCGCTGCACGCGCTCCTGCAGGCCGAAGGTCTCCTGCATCCACACGGGATAGCGCAGGTCGTCGAGACCGATGCCGATCTTGAACATGCGCTCCCAGTAGAAGACCGCTCCGCCCTTGGTGTCCGCACCGAAGAAGTTCAGCCAGGTTGAAGAGATCAGGATCACCGCGTAGAGCACGCAGCACAGCGCGCCGGCGATTGCCACCGCCCGGAAAATGCGCTGCGGCAGCAGCGTGATGACCGCGTCAACCCCGAGATGCGAGCCGATCTTGATCCCGTAGCTCATGCCGAACAGGATCATCCAGGCAAACAGGATGCGGGTGAATTCCAGCGCTCCGCCCCATCCGGTGTTGAAACCGTAGCGGGCGATCACCTGCACGAACGAGACGATGGTGATCATCGCGAGCAGAGTGGCGAGGACATTTTCCTCGAACCGCGTCACGGCGTCGGGCCGGACCCGCTCGATCAGATAGAGCGCGACCACGATCACAACCATGCCGAAATAAGGCCAGTAGGCAGCCATTTATCCCTCCCCCGGGATGCGCATTGGGATGCGCGAATGCCCGCCGCACACGGCGGGCATTGCTTTCGTTTAAGTCAATATTTGACGCTGATGTCAGCTGTTGGCGTCAACCGCGGCAGCGATGACATCCTTTCCGATGTCGTCTTCGAACTGGTCCCAGACCGGCCTCATCGTCTCGACCCACTCCCGACGCTCTTCCGGTGTCAGCTGACGGATCGTGCCGCCGGCGGCGATAATGCCTTCCTTGGCCTTCTCGTTGATGGCCTCGGCCTTTGCGTTCGCCGCCGTCACCTCTTCGGCGAAGATGGTCATGAACTGCTCGCGCACATCCTGCGGCAGGCTGTCCAGCCACTCCGTCGAAGTGATGGCGAGATAGGTCAGAAGCTGGTGGTTGGTCTCGGTGACACCGTCCTGGACCTCGAAGAACTTCTGCTTGTAGATGTTCGACCAGGTGTTCTCCTGCCCGTCCACGACGCCGGTCTGCAAGGCGCCATACACCTCCTTGAAGGCAAGCTTCTGCGCCGAGGCATCCATCGCCTCGATCATGGCCACCGCAACGTCCGAGGTCTGCACGCGGAACTTCAGGCCGTGGGCGTCGGTCGGCACCATCAGCGGCTTGTTCGCGGAGAAGTGCTTCAGGCCGTTATAGACGTAGCCGAGACCCGTATAGCCCTTGTCCTCGACAGCGCCGAGAAGCTCCTGTCCGACCGGACCCTGCGTGAACCGGTTGACCGCTTCCATGTTCGAAAACAGGAACGGCAGGTCGAAGAGGCGGTACTTCTTCGTGTAGGCCTCGAATTTCGAAAGCGACGGTGCGGCAACCTGCACGTCGCCGAGAAGCAGCGCTTCCATCACCTTGTCGTCGTCGAACAGCGTCGAGCTCGGATAGACCTCCATGCACGCCTTGCCGTTCATTTCCTTGTTGATGCGGGCGGCGATCGCGCGCGCGGCATCGCCCTTCGGATGGCCCGAATCCGCCGTCACATGGCTGAACTTGATGACGATCTCGCCATCGTCGCAATCCGCCAGCGCCTGACCCGCCGACATCATCAAGGCAATCGCCGATACGGCACCCAATAGTTTTTTCATGACTAACCTCCTGGAGGCGTGTTCGACACGCCCTGTTCTCCCATTGACCGGACGGGCCGGTCGACCTGCTGCCGCCATGCGGGTTCTTTCCGCCCGCGGCAAACGAAAATCGGCAACTGTTTGGATCTTTTGCTCCTCCCATGTCGACGGTTTTCCGTCGCTCCTGTTTTTGCAAGCCGCGTGCCAGTTTGAAAGCGGAACACGCAGTTTCAGAATTTCATATTCTGTTTCAACGCGTTAAATAATCTGATCGGCACGTCTGCAAATTAAACGGACTGACTTCATGTGTAGGAATCTACCCATCACCCATTCCCGCATGGGTAGTGCCCTACCCGCCAGAGGGCGCACTATTGCGCCTCATAGGAGATGCCGAGACGCTTGATCTTGTCATAGAGCCCCTTGCGGGAAATACCGAGCGCCTCGTAGACCGGCTTCAGCGCGCCGCCATGGCGGGCAAGCTCGGCCTCGATCGCCGCCTTCTCGAAGGCCGCCACCCGCTCTGAAAGGGTCGGGTCCTGACCCTCCCCGCGCGGCGCCTCGGCGTCGAAACCGTGCCACATGCCGAGCACGAAGCGTTCGGCATAGTTGCGCAGTTCGCGCACATTTCCCGGCCAGTCATGGGCGATCAGTTCCGATTCCAGATGGTGATCGATTTCCGGGATCTCGCGGCGGTAGCGCGCCCGCGCATCCCGGGCAAGGTGAAAGAAAAGCAGCGGGATGTCGTCCTTGCGCTCGCGCAGCGGCGGGATGGTGAGCGTGATCACGTTGAGCCGGTAGTAGAGGTCGGACCGGAACGTCCCCCTCGCGCCCTCCCTTTCCAGGTCGAACTTCGTCGCCGCCACGAAACGCACGTCGAGCGGAATGATCCTGTTGGAACCTAGCCGCTCGATGGTCCGCTGTTCGATGGCCCTTAGAAGTTTCGCCTGAAGGTCGAGCGGCATGGATTCGATCTCGTCAAGGAAGATGGTGCCGCCATGGGCGTGCTCCAGCTTGCCGATCCGCTGCTTCTGCGCGCCGGTGAATGCACCGGATTCGTGGCCGAACAGCTCCGATTCGAAAATGTCCGCCGGCAGCGCCGCACAGTTGATGGCAACGAAGTTGCCCTTGGCGCGCGGGCCGTAGTCATGCAGGGCGCGGGCGACGACCTCCTTGCCGGCACCTGTCTCGCCGACGATGAGGACATCGGCATCCGCGTCGGCGACGGCCGCGATCTGGCCGCGCAGCCGGACGATCTGCGCCGAGCGCCCGACCAGGCGCTGCGTCAGGTCGTGTCGCTGGTCCAGCTCGTTGCGCAACGAGCGGTTCTCAAGCACCAGCCGGCGCTTTTCCAGCGCCCGTTCGATGACCGTCGACAGCCGCGACACCGGAAACGGTTTTTCGATGAAATCATAGGCTCCGCCGCGCATCGCCTCGACAGCCAGTTGAATGTCGCCGTGGCCGGTGATCAGGATGACGGGATAGGTCGCGTCGATCGCCAGCACCTTCTTCAGCAGTGTCATGCCGTCATCACCCGGCATGCGGATGTCGGTGACCATGACGCCGTAGTCGTCGCGACCGATATGGTCGAGCACGCTTTCGGCGCTGTCGTAGACGCTGACCGAAAGCCCCTCCAGTTCCAGCCCCTGTGCCAGCGCGTGGCGCAGGTCATCGTCGTCATCGACCAGATGAATTGTCGGAATGGCGCTGTCCAATCCTTCTACTCCGCTGCAATGTCGGAAGCGTCGGCGGCACACAGGCGGACAGTGAAACAGGCGCCGCCGCTTCCGCTTTCCCCGATCGCGACGCTGCCGCCGAAATCGGCGACGATGTTGCTGGCGATCGACAGCCCGATGCCGATGCCGGCGCCGACTTCCTTGGTGGTAAAGAAAGGCTCGAATACGCTGTCGCGCCGCTCGGGCGGAATGCCCGGCCCGTTGTCCTCGACCCGGACCACGACGCTGTCGCCTTCCCCGGCGACCGTCAGCATCACCTTGCCGCGGTCGCGGCCCGATCCCGAGATCGCGTCAATGCCGTTGTTGATCAGGTTGACGAAAACCTGCGACAGGCGGATCTGTCCGCCAAGCACCCGGTGCGGACCGCCTTCGATTCTGGTTTCCACCGCGACGCCCGCCTTGCGCGCCCTGGGCAGGACGAGCATCAGCGCCTCGTCCAGAACCGGGGCCAGCGCGATAGCTTTGACGGTCGTGCCCGGCTTGCGCGAAAACGAAAGCAGGCTCTGCGAAAGCTGCGCCATGCGGTCGACGAGGCCGCTGATACGCGTCAGATTGTCCGACACCGATCCCGTATTGCCCTTTTCGAGAAAGCGGCGCGCATTGTCCGAATAGGTCCGTATGGCGGCCAGCGGCTGGTTGTACTCGTGGCTGATCGCCGCCGACATCTGGCCGAGCGCCGCCATTTTTGCCGCCTGAACCAGCTCCGCCTGGGTCTTGCGCAGTTGCTCCTCCGTCTGCCGCCGCTCATCGATCTCTCGCGACAGCGACACGTTGGTCTCGCTGAGCGCCTTCGTACGCTCGCGCACCAGGCGCTCGAGCCGCAGTGCCGCGGCGCGGTCGCGGCGCATGCGCAGCAACTGCCCCTCGCGGCGCATCACGACGACGAATGCGAGGGCGCCGACCAGCAGGCCGACTAGCCCGGCAATAATCCCGCCGGTCCAGGCGGCCGTCACCAGCGGACGTTCGTCCGAAAGCACGTGGAGCTGCCAGTCCAGCAACGGAAGATGCAGCGTCAGGTCGCTGTGCAGCACCTTGCCGCCGACGAGGAAATGGCCGGGCGTTCCCGCCTCCGACATCAGTGCGTCGAGATGCTGGAGCCGCCACAGCGGCTGGTTGGTCAGGAAAACGGTTCCGGTGGGATCGGTTATGAATATCGGGTTGGTGGACAAAGACCACGTCGCTTCCACCGGATCGAAGTCCACATAGACCGCGATGGCCCCGATAAGCACATTGTCCTGCCGTACGCCGAATGCGAACGCATAGGCGCGCTGTTCGGAATCCAGCGAAATCGCCTGCCGGCCGAGGCGGCCCTGCCGCACCGCCTCGAGCAGGAGTACATGCTCCTCCCGGTTGTCGGTGAAAAGGCCGCCCGCCGTCGCCAGGACGCGCCCGTCCGGATAAAGAAAAGCCACCTCCTTGGCACCCGACATGCCGCCGATCTCGATGGCCTTGCGCCGCGCCGCCTCGCTGGTGTCGCGGTCCGGATCGCTGAACAGCGCCACGATCGATTCCTCGCGGGAAAGCAGGGGCGGCAGCAACCGGTACTTGTCGAGAATGCCGGACAGCGCCTCGGCTTGCACGGCCAGCGTCTCCGCCGCCTTCGATTCGAGCTGCTGCTCGGCCCGGTCGCGCCACCACTGGGCGGTCACGAACACGGCGGCCAGGCCGAACAGGCACACCAGGCAGGCGGTGATGACCCGCGTGCGGCGAAAATTGCGGCGAATGGTGGCTCCACTGACCATGCCGGAAGACTATTCGCTCCCGTCGGAAAAAGCCACGTGGCGGCAACCCGTGTTCATCGCCGGCCGGAGAGCATGCGCTGGCCGATGGCCACCGACTTGATCATGGCGAAGACCGGCAGGCCGGGTCGGATTCCCAGCGCGTCGAAGGCGTGGCGCGTTATGCGGGCCCGCAGGGCCTGGCCTCCGACATCCAGCACGATCTCGACGAACGGACTTTCGTCGCGCGCGAAATCGCGCACGGTCGCCGGCAGCACGTTGCGCACGCTGACACCCTCGGGTGCCTTAAGCGAAAGCGCCACGTCGCGTGCCTTGACCCGCATGCGCAGCCGGTCGCCGACCTGCGCCCGCTCGCTGACGAGGAACAGCCTGTTCTCCTCGCTCAGCGATATCTCGCACAGGCCGTACTGCGCGTCGATGCCGCTGATGGTGCCGCTGAGGAGCGAACTCGCCTCGTGGCGCCCCAGCGCCGGGCCGAACTCGAGCTTTGAGAACATCTCGACGGCATCGCCGGATCCGAGCACCTTGCCGTCCGACAGGAGCACCAGCGTGTCGGCAAGCCGCGCCACCTCGTCCACCTCGTGGCTGACATAGACGATCGGCAGGCCCATCTCGTCGCGCACCTCTTCCAGATAGGGCAGGATCTCGCGTTTTCGTTCCTGGTCGAGCGAAGCCAGCGGCTCGTCCATCAACAACAGCGCCGGATCGGCCAGGAGGGCGCGGCCGATGGCGACCCGCTGCATCTCGCCGCCGGAGAGCGTTGCCGGGTAGCGGTCGAGCAGGGCCTCGATACCGAGGAGCTCCGTAATGCGCCGGAAATCGGCGCCGCTGCCCCGGTTGCCGGCCCAGCGCCCATAGGTGAGATTGCGGCCGACGGACATGTGCGGAAACAGCCTTGCGTCCTGGAACACCATGCCGATGCGGCGTTTCGGCGGTGCAAGGTCGGTGCCCGTATCGCTGTCGAACAGCGTGCGGCCCTCGGCCATGATGCGGCCGGATTGCGGGCGGACCAACCCGGCAATCATCTTCAGGATGCTGGTCTTGCCAGAACCCGAATGCCCGAAGAGCGCGGTGACACCGGCGCCAGCCTCGAATTCGGCGGCGATCTCGAAGCTGCCGAGACGTGAATGAATCCGGACCTCGAGGCTCATGCGCGCCCCCTTTGCCCGATCCGCCGGCCGACCCACTCAGAAATCAGGACCGATCCGATGGCAAGGCATGCCGATATCGCGATCAGCAGTCCTGCCGCACGGTCGCCGGCGGGACTCTGCAGCAGCGAGTAGATGGCCAGCGACAGCGTCTGCGTCTCGCCCGGAATGTTGGAAACGAACGTGATCGTCGCGCCGAACTCGCCGAGCGCCTTGGCGAAGCCGAGCACCGCGCCGGCGATCACGCCGGGCAGCACCAGCGGCAGCGTTATGGTGAAGAACCGCATCGCGCGCCCGGCGCCGAGCGTCGCCGCCGCCTCCTCGAGGCCGCGGTCGAGCGTTTCGATCGACAGCCGCATCGGCCGTACCAAAAGCGGGAACGCCATCACACCCGCGGCGAGGGCCGCGCCCTCCCAGCGGAATGCGAAATCGACGCCGACGGCGCGGAAGGCCCGGCCCAGAAAGCCGTTGAAACCGAAAAGGACCAGCAGGAAATAACCGGTGACGACCGGCGGCATGACCAACGGCAACGTCACCAGTGCCTGCAGCAGGCTCTTTCCGGCAAAGTCGTACCGCGCGAGAATCCATGCGACGGCAAAGGCCATCGGCACCGCGAAAAGCATCGCCGTCGCCGACACCTGCAGCGACAGAAGAACAATGCCGGTGACGTCCCCCTCGGTCATGGGTTACATGCCCGATCCGGCGGGCGGCGTGAATCCGAAGGGCGTCAGCGCCCCCTTTGCCGCCTCGGTGCGCAGGAAGGCGTAAAACGCCCGCGCGTCGTCATCGGCCGACGGGGTCAGGGCCGCGGGATAGACGATCGGCGCATGGCTTTCCTGCGGGAAGGTGTAGACAACCGTAAGGCTGTCGTTCAGTTTCGAATCCGATCCGTAAACGACGGCAAAGGCGACATCGCCGCGCGCCGCCAGCGCCATGGCGATGCGGACATTCTCACCAAGGGCGGCCTGCGGCCGCAGATCCTCCCACAATCCGAGCCCGCTCAGCGCCTGCCTCGCGTAGACACCGGCCGGCACGTGCGCCGGATCGCCCATGGCGAAGCGGCCGGAGCGCAGGATCCCTTCCGGATCGCCGGAAGGTTTCTCCGCGTCGCCGCGCGACACGACGACCAATGTGTTGCCGGCGATGTCCGTCCGGCTTCCGGCGTCGATCAGGTTCCTGTCTTCGAGATAATCCATCCAGTCGGGATTCGCGGCGATGAACACGTCCGCCGGTGCCCCGGCTTCGATCTGCCGGGCGAGAACGCCGGAACTTGCCACGGAAACGACCACTGGGTTCCCCGTGCGGTCCTCGTAGGCCCGGGCGACGGCCTCCACGGCGTCCTTCATGCTGGCGGCGGCGAAGACCAGCGTCCGGTCCGCCGAAAAGGCGTCCGAAGCCGGCAGGATCAATGCCAATAACAGAACCGCGATACGCACCCGCGCGCCGTCCCTTCATCCGTTCAAGACGGCGCCGACATTAGAGCAAAACGCATTCGAAAAGAAACATTTGGCGCCGATAATCGTCACGCGTGGTTTACGCTGATGCACCGGCAACCGTTGCCTCGATATGGTCGACCAGCGCGTCATCGAGACCCAGCCTTCCGGCGAGCATGTCGAGATAGCCGCGTTCCGCCCGGGTGTTCGGGTCGATGGCCAGCCGCGACGCGGTATAGATCTCGACCTTCTGTTCCTCGGTGCGCGCCGCCGTGAGAATATCGTCAAGCACCGTCGGCTCTTCCAGCTCGCTGTTTATGAAGGCCTGGGCATCGTCGGCGAGGCCCGAGACGGCCAGCTTGTCGGCAATGCGGGCCCGCTCGCTGTCGTCGACGTGGCCGTCGCTGCGCGCCGCGGCGATCATCGCCCGCATCAGAGAAAGCGCGAAATCGTCGTCGATCTTGGCGACATCGGTATCGAAACCGGATTGGCTCGCCTCCGGGACGATTTCGGCCTCGATCTGCGGCGGCGCGGCCTGTTCGGGCGACTTGCCGGCCTTGTAGTTCTTGTAGGCCTGGTAGCCGAGACCGGCGACGACGGCGAGACCGCCCAGTTTCAGGGCCGATCCGGTCAGCGACCGGCCGGTGCTCGTGCCCAGGAGCACGGCGGCGATGGCGCCGGTTGCCAACGGATTGTCCTTGGCAAGCTGGGCCGCCTGCCCGGCCTTGCCGCGCACGGTGTCTTCGGTGCCCGGAACCTTCGAGCCGAGAAACTGATCGAGGAGCTGTTTTGGATCGAACATCGAGCCGCCTTTCTGAAGAGGAATTGTCTCCTGCACCAGATAAGAAACGGCGTCCCGCGATTCAAACCCGCGAGCGGCGGTAATCTCGCGGCCAACTGTATATTCGGGATTTAGACCGCGAGTTTCGCAGCATCCGCAGCGAGCGCCGTGATCGCCGGCCAGTCGCCGGCCTCGACCAGGTCCTTCGGCGCCACCCAGGAGCCGCCGACACAAACAACGTTCGGCAGGGACAGATAGGTTGCGGCGCTCTGCGCCGTGATGCCGCCCGTCGGGCAGAAGCTGATGCCACCGAAGGGCGATGCCAGCGATTTCAGGTATGCGGCGCCGCCAGCCTGCTCCGCCGGGAAGAACTTCATGACGGCGTAACCCTCCTCGCGCAGCGCCATGATCTCGCTCGGCGTCGCCGCGCCGGGCAGCATCGGCACATCTGAGCGCGCGGCCGCGTCGAGCAGTTCCTGTGTCGTCCCGGGACTAACGATGAACCTCGAACCGGCCTTCACGGCCGCCTCGTACTGCCGCGCATTGAGGATGGTCCCCGCGCCGACCTCGGCGCCGTCGACCTCGTCCGCGACCGCCTTGATCGCATCGAGCGCGGCATCGGTGCGCAGCGTGATCTCGATCGCCTTGAGCCCGCCCTCGACCAGCGCCCGGGCAAGCGGGATGGCCGTGGCCACGCGGTCGACGACCAGCACCGGAACGACCGGCTGGAGTTGCAGGATCGACAGCAGCTTCTCGGTCTTCTTACCCATGTCGCACCACCTTGGAGGAGTTTTTCAATCGATTAACCCGCTGCGTCCGCATTGTCCACCGCCCTGGCGGCAATATTCGCGCGCCACATATGATGGTCATGGTTCCGGCCCTCGCGTGCGATTGCGCGGCCGGGCAAGACACGCTATGGCGAAGCCATGAAAGAACCCGTCCACAAAGAAGATAAGGCGAAAGGCGGCTTCCTTGTTGCCGCCCTCTATCATTTCACGCCGCTGCCCCGTTTCGTGGCGCTGCAGCAACAGATACAGGCGGCCTGTGACGATCACGGGGTCAAGGGTACGCTGCTCCTGGCCGATGAGGGCATCAACGGAACCATCGCCGGCACCGAAGCGGGCATCGCGGCGGTGCTGTCGTTCCTGCGGTCCATTCCGGAGTTTGCCGGGCTCGAACACAAGGAAAGCCGCGCCGCGGAAATGCCATTCCACCGCATGAAGGTGCGCCTCAAGAAAGAGATCGTCACGATGGGTGTCGACGGCATCGATCCGCTGGTGAGCGTCGGGACCTATGTCGAACCCGGGGACTGGAACGCGCTTATCTCCGATCCCGACACCATCGTCATCGACACCCGCAACGATTACGAAACCGCCATCGGGACCTTCCGGGGCGCGATCGATCCGCACACCAGCACGTTCCGCGAGTTTCCGGCCTGGGTGCGCAGCCAGACGGGCCTTCACGACAAGCCGAAGGTCGCCATGTACTGCACCGGCGGCATCCGCTGCGAGAAGGCCACGGCCTTCATGAAGGCAGAGGGCTTCGAGGACGTCTTTCACCTGAAGGGCGGCATCCTGAAATATCTCGAGGAAGTGCCGGAGGAGGAAAGTCTGTGGGACGGCGCCTGCTTCGTCTTCGACGAACGCGTTTCGGTGACTCACGGGCTGAAGGAAGGCAACCACATCCTGTGCCGCGCCTGCCGCCATCCGCTGACGCCGCAGGAGGCCCGGGACCCGGCCTTCGAGGACGGCGTCTCCTGCCCCTATTGCATCGAAACGCGCAGCGATGCCGACCGCCAGCGCTATCGCGAACGTCAAAAACAGGTCGAACTGGCGCAAAGGCGCGGCAAGACCCATATCGGCCGGTAGATCACTGTCCGTTGCGTGGCGGATACGCGCGTTCGATTTCGCGTGCCAATCCGTCTGTAACGGGCATCAACGGCAATCGAACTTCCGGACTGTCGATCAATCCGGCGCGCCATAGCCAGTGCTTGACCGGCGCCGGGCTGGGCTCCTTGAACAGGAGCTGCGGCAGTGGGCTAAGCTGCCGCCAGTCCGACAGCGCGCCCTGGCGATCGCCCTCAATCATCCTGTTGAGTATTTCGGCAAAGGCGGCCGTCGAGACATGCGCGGACATCAAGATACCCCCGTCGGCCCCTTGAGCCAGAGCGTCGTGGAACTGGACATCTTCACCAGTCAGGACGGCGAAGCCGGACGGTCGACGCCTCAAAAGATCGAGCGACTGCTCCTGGTCTGCGCAGCAATCCTTGACCCCGACAATATTGGAGCGTTCGGCCAGTCGCAGCATGGCATCGTTGCCGAGATTGACGCCCGTGCGATAGGGAATGTTGTAAATCAGGACTGGCCTTTCCGTATTGTCAGCCAGGGCTGAAAAATGCTGGACCAGCCCTTCTTGAGAGGGGCGCGTGTAATACGGACAGGCGATCAGGTAGCCGTCGACGGACCACGTTGCGGTCCGTCCGAGTGCCGCAACGACCTTGCGCGTGTCGCTGCCGGAAAGGCCAAGATACAACGGCATTGCCCTTCCGCTTTCGGCAACTTCGGCCGAAGCGACGGAAACGACGCGCTGCAACTCGTCTTCATCGAGCGTCAACCCCTCACCGGTTGTCGCTCCAAGAACGAGGCCGTCAACCTGTTCAGCGGCATAGTGCCTTACAAGCCGTCGCAATGACGCCTCATCGAGCCGCCCGTCGCGAAACGGTGTAATGAGAGGCAGCCACAAGCCCCGCACCTCTGGTTGATTGATTTCCATGGTTCTTCATCTCCTCCAATGCCGGAGACGAGAACGAAAAAACCCCGTCCAAACCGGCGGGGTTCAACTCGATCCTCAGTGGCCACTAGCAAATGCGCGCAATGATCTCGGCTCCCCTATGAGGGGAACTGTTTCACCTGCTTGCTTTTGTTGCACATAAAGATCATGGCGACCGTATCGCAACAAAAGAAGATACCGTCAAGGCGAACCGGGGTTTTCTCACGGCGTTCTCCCAAACCGGCACTCTCCGCCGCCAAAGGGAAACGGGCAGCCAATGCCGCCCGTCCCATGTGGCTTATGTGTCGGTTCGCCGGTCCGATCAGTTGTTGAATCCGACCTTGTCGACAAGCTCGGATGCCTTCGGACGGTTCTTGGCAATATCGGCCAGCGGCAGCGAGTCCGGGTTGATTTCGCCGAAACCCTTCACGGTTTCCGAAGCCTCTGCATTCGGATCGACCGGGTATTCGTAGACCCGTTCGGCATAGAGTTCCTGGCCTTTCGGGCTGGCGAGGAATTCCATCAGCTTGATTGCGTCGTCCTTGTTCGGCGAATGCTTGGCCAGCGCCATGCCGGAAATGTTGACATGGGTGCCGCGGTCGCCGGAATTGGGGAACAGCACCTTGATGGATTTGGCCCAGTCCTTCTGTTCCGGCTCTTTCTCGTTGTTCTGCATCAGGCCGACATAATAGGTGTTGCCGATGCCGATATCGCATTCGCCGGCAAAGATGCCCTTGGCCTGGGCGCGGTCATTGCCGTTCGGCTTGCGGGCAAGGTTGTCCTTGACGCCGGCCAGCCACTTTTCCGTTTCTTCCTCACCGTTGTGAGCGATCATTGAGGCGATAAGCGCGACATTGTAGGCGTGCTGTCCGCTGCGGATGCAGATCTTGCCCTTCCACTTGGGGTCCGCCAGTTCTTCATAAGTGATTGTATCCTGCGGAACGCGGTCCCTGGAGGCGTAGACGACGCGGCCGCGGGTCGTCAGGCCGTACCAGTGACCTTCCGGATCGCGGAAATTCTCCGGGATCGCATCCTTGATGGCGGCATTGTCGACCGGCTGCGTGACGCCCTCGTTCTTGGCATTGCTCAGCCGACCGATGTCGACCGTGAAGATCAGGTCGGCGGGCGAATTCTCGCCTTCGGCCTTCATGCGTTCCACAAGGCCCTTGTTGAGAAACAGGACATTGGTTTTGACGCCCGTTTCCTCCGTGAAGGCCTCGAGCAGCGGAGCGATGAGGTCCGGTTGACGGTAGGAGTAGATGTTGACTTCCGCCGCAAGCGCCGTCGTTCCGACCGACGCCGCAATCAGGGCGCTCAATCCGGCTGCTTGGATTGATTTGACGTGCATGATGGTTCCCTTGTGCCTGAGAAAATCCGATAACATGACCCAGATACTCCATTTTGAAACCGGAACGCAACTAAAGATGAGTAAAAATTTCAATTTTTTGCCTACATTGTAATCATTCTAATAAGACGATGATTTTGCGCGATAATTTCGAAGACGGCGCCATCGCTGACGGCCTCCGGTCCCGTTGTTGCGCAACGGGATAAACTTGACAAAAACAGTCCCGTTAAATAGAACGATTCTAATCTCAATCAGAACAAGGCACAGCGTGCCACGGAGCAAGAATGCGGGTAACCAAGCAGACCAACTACGCCGTTCGAATGCTGATGTACTGCGCCGCCGATCCCAACGACTTGAGCCGGGTGCCGGACATCGCGAAGGCCTACGGCGTCTCCGAGCTCTTCCTGTTCAAGATCCTCAAGCCGCTCGTCAAGGCCGGTATCATCGAGACCGTACGCGGCCGCAATGGCGGTATCCGGCTCGGCCGCGCGGCGGACAAGATCAGCCTGTTCGACGTGATCCGCGTCACCGAAGACAGCTTCGCGATGGCGGAGTGCTTCGAGAACGATGCCGCCGAATGCCCGCTGGTCGACAGCTGTGCGCTGAACTCGGCATGGCGCGAGGCGCTGAACGCCTTTCTGGGCGTTCTGGCAACCTATTCGATCGCCGATCTGTCGGCGGCGCGCTTCAACATTGGCAGCCGCCTCGGGCTGGACGATTTGCACAGGGCGGCCGGTACGTCCTGACCCCCGGGTCAGAAATAGGCCAGCGGGTCGACACCGATCAGGTCGCCGTGAAACGCCAGCATCAGCGCATAGAGCGCCAGGCCACATGCCGCTTCGACCGCAAGCCGCGGTGAGAGCGCTCTGCGGAGCCTGTCACCGATCGATCCGGAAGTCACCGAGATTGCTGCGGCGTAATCGTCTGCGGACAGGCGCGAGCGGGCGCGCCTTTCGAGCACCGGCCGGCTGGTGACGCAAAACGCCGCGAAACTTCCGAACATGACGACCCCGACCGCATCGCCATTGGCGATGCAGTGAGCCACGGACCAGAGAAAGAGCGCCCAAAGGACGGGATGGCGCGTCAGCGCCAGGATGCCCGGATGTTGCGGATCGGCAGTCCCGCCGCGCAGCGATATGGAGACCGGGCTGGGGCGCGTCGCGCCGCAGGACAGAAGCACCGCCGCAATTGCCGTCAGAATGAGCGCCAAAATGACGGACATTCGGGTGGTCTGCCAGAGCGCGATGTGCGGAGCCCGCGCCGCGGCGGCGATCAGCCACGCAAGCAGCGCCAGCGACAACACCGAGTAGAGGACCAGGTAGGCACGCCGGCCGAGGATGCCGATCAGGCGGTCGCGCAGCCCGGTGCGCGCCGGCAGCACATGCGCGCCGATGAACACCAGGAACGCGACAACGAATTCGGCCATCAGGATGCACCCTCCAATTCAACCGCTTCTTAAGCGACGGGAGGAATGGGTGAAAGACCCGCGGATGCGGCCAATCCGCTCAGAGCTTCTTCAGGCAGTCGATACAGGTTTTGCGGATCGCCCGGAGTTCGCCGAGCGTGTCGTCGATCATCGCCCTCTTCTGTTGCAGTTCCGCGATCGCCTTGTCCGATTCGCTGACCACATATTCCAGTTGCGAGCGCTGCCCCTCGCCGTGTTCGCCGTAGAGATCGAGGAAATGCCTGATCTGCGCCAGGGTCGAGCCGATGGCCTTGGCGCGCAGGATCAGCGCCAACCGCGCCCTGTCGCGCCGCGTATAGACACGGGCCCCATTCACCCGCGCCGGATGAATGAGATCCTTGTTTTCATAGAAGCGGATGGTGCGTGTGGTGATGCCGAATTCTTCGGCGAGTTCCGCGATGCCGAAAAGATCGCGGCCTTCCTCGGCCGGCCGCGGCTCCAGCGCCAAACCGGCGTCCTTGACCGCATTCCGCTCCTGGCCGGTCTGGCTCACCGGCTAAAGAACCTGCCCGAGTTTCATGGCGACGCTCATGTCGCCGTCGACCTTGAGTTTGCCTTGCATGAATGCGCCTGTCGGATCGAGTTCGCCGGCTATGATCGACTGCAGGTCCTCAAGGCTGACGCTGATCGTGCAATCGGCTTCCTGGTCTTCCGTGCTGACGGTCTGGTTGTCGATGACCAGTACGCCGTCATCGCCGCAATCGAATTTGACGACACTGTCGAAGGACCCCTCGGCGACACGGTCTTTCATCGATTCCGCAATTTCAGCAACACTCATGTCCATACTCCTTGGCTCTGATGTGGGTGCTTCAATGGTATACGCATAGCCGCACTTCACTGCAACGAGTTTTCGCATGGTCGAATTGATTGACGTATACGTCACTTAATGAAATGATCGTCCAGCCGGTTCCCGTCGGGCCGGCACAATCAGGCGCGAATTGGCCGGGTTCGGCAGCGAGGAGGAAACAAATGCAGCTTACCGAGGAACATGAGCAACTGCGCAACACGGTCACCAGGTTCGTCGAAACGGAGATCAATCCATATGTCGACGAATGGGAGGAGGCGGAACTGTTCCCGGCCCATGAAGTGTTCGCCAAGCTCGGTGCACTCGGCCTGCTCGGCATAAAATACGATCCCGACTGCGGCGGACTGGGTCTCGATTTTTCCTATTCCATGGTTATGGCCGAGGCGCTCGGCAATGTTCACTGCGGCGGCGTGCCGATGGCCATCGGCGTTCAGACCGATATGTGCACGCCGGCGCTCAACCGCTTCGGCACGGACGAGTTGAAACAGGAATGGCTGACGCCCTCCATCGCCGGCGAGATGGTCGGTTGCATCGGCGTCTCCGAGGCCGGCGGCGGCTCCGATGTCGCCGCCATCCGCACAACGGCGACGGTCGACGGCGGCGACTACGTGATAAACGGCTCGAAAATGTGGATCACCAACGGCCTGCAGGCCGACTGGTGCTGTCTCCTGGCGAACACCGGCGAAGGCGCCGTGCACAAGAACAAGTCGCTGATCATCGTGCCCCTAAACGCCAAGGGCGTCGAGCGCCAGAAAATCCACAAGATCGGCATGCACGCTTCGGATACGGCGCAGCTCTTCTTCGACAATGTCCGTGTTCCCAGGCGCAACCTTATCGGCCAGGAGGGCATGGGATTCACTATGCAGATGATGCAGTTTCAGGAGGAGCGGCTTTGGGTCGCCGCGTCCAGCCTGCTGGCGCTGGACCGGCTGATCGACCTGACGATCGAATACACCCGCGAGCGGCGGACCTTTGGCCGGCCGATCCTCGACAACCAGGTCGTGCATTTCCGGCTGGCCGAGCTGCGCACCGAGGTCGAGGCGCTGCGCGCGCTGACCTGGCGCGCGGTAGACGAATATGTTGGCGGCAAGGACGTCACCAAGACCGCCTCCATGGCAAAGCTGAAAAGCGGCAGGCTCTACCGCGAAGTGGCCGATTCCTGCCTGCAGTACTGGGGCGGCATGGGCTTTACCGCCGACAATCCGATCAGCCGCGCCTACCGGGACGGACGGATCGCCTCGATCGGCGGCGGCGCCGACGAGATCATGCTCGGTATTATCAGCAAGCTGGAAGGCACGCTGCCCGCCGGCTAGCCAGACACGCTCCAGAGCCCAACAGGGTCAGGTGTTTTGAGCTGGCGGCGGGTTCCAACCCATCAGATTGTATAGGTCGTAGCGCGCAATGCCGATATATTCGTGCAGGGCGATATCCGCCAACGCGGTATTGTAGGCCAGCGGCAGGCGCGACCTTACTGGCTGCAGGACGAAAACCGCCATTGGCCGGGCATCGATACCGAAATGCCCGAAATAGAGCAGGCTGCGGCGCATATGAAAGGCTGAAGTGACGAGGAAATAGCGGTCGAAGGGCGTGTTCTTCACCAGTTCGCCCGTGTATCTGGCGTTTTCGAACGTATTGCGGCTGCGGGTTTCGGTCAGGATATCCGATGACGGAACGCCGAGATCGGCGAGCGCGGCGGCGTATATGTCGGCCTCAGCCACGCCGGCAACTCTCGGATCGCCGCCGCTCGCGACGATTTTGCAGGACCGTTGCGCGGATTTGCAGGAGCGGTAGGCCTCGGCCGCGCCGGCAATGCGGCCATAGGCGATAAGGCCGGGGCGTTCACGACCATCCGTGACGACAACATCCGCTCCCAAAAGAATGATGGCGTTGGAAGCCGCCCATTCCGGCGCTGACTGGTCTACATAGGGCGCCCGCAGGCCGTCCAGGACGATCTGCGGTACCGGCCTGGTACCGGCAAGCACCAGCAGGGCCAGTGCGGGTAAAACCAGCAACGCAGACAGCAATCGCCGAGCGAACAGCGCGCTTGCCAGCGCAAGCAGCAGGAGAACGGAGACGGCAGGCAGGATCATGAGGCGGCACTCCTTGAAGAACGGGCACGATAGCGATTGCGACAGATGGCAACGTCAGTCGGTCGACTTCAAGGCCGTCACGGATTTTTCAGATATCCGCGGATCATCTTGATCATCTCTTCGAGAATCTGGTCGGACTTGTATTTGTCCGTGATCTCGATCAGGTCGAATGTTGCACTCACACACTCCGCGATGATGCGTGCCCGCAACCGCTGGTCGCCCTTGTAGCCGGGATCCGTCTGCTGGAAAAATTCTTCCAGCCTGTCGGCAACCGTTTCCAGCGCCTCCTGTCCGAGTCCGGTGAGATGCGGTGTTGAGCGCAAAGCGCTGTTGACGACTGCGGCGCCGCGCTGCTTGGTCCTCAGGCGGGCAAGGTCCCGCAGGGATTCGACGAAATTCTCCACCCAGTCGCCATCCATCTGCAGCAGTTCCTGCAGCTTCTGACGACGGATTTCGTCCCTCTCCGCGACCTGGCGGCGGCTGATCTCGGCGATCACCTGGTGCTTGTTCGGAAAGTAGCTGTAGACGGCGGCCACGTTGATGCCGGCGCGGTCGGCGATTTTTTGCATGGTTATGCCGGAGAATCCCTCAACCTCCAGCATCTCGACCGTCGCCCCGAGTATCTGCCGCACCGTTTCCCTCGAGCGCTGCTGCTTGGGCAATCTGCGCCCAGGCACGAGCAACGGATTGGTTTTCTGATCCTGATTAGATGGCATTCGCCCCCCGAATGTTCCGCGCCTATTTCTAACAGGTACCGGCTATGACCGCTACAAAACCACGGTTTTAATTGCATATACGCATCTTATAATGTGTTGATGCGCGGCCGATCATCGGCCTCCGCAAATCGCTATCCGTAACCCTTTGTAAAATAACATTTTATTTCTGGAAGCCGCGCTTAAAACGGGGCAAATATCCCTTTCCGGCGCGCCGAATTTCGAGAGTCTTGCTTAACGATCCGAAAAAAACTTTGTGAAAACATGAAAAAAATTCGCGTTTTTGGCGAGTGGAAATCGGCACAATCGAATCCGCCCGCGGCTCTATTGCCCTTGGCACGCGTCTGTTGATAATCTCCACTTTGGAGCCGCTCTAAGAATGGGCTGCCCGTGATTTCTCGATGAAGCGGTGCCGGGAACCGACCTGCAGAATCGCGGTGGCGTCCGCGAATTCAGCCGCAAGGACGAGAACGACAGCGGACGAACGCAGCCGGCGCCCGGCGCGAAAGGACGTGCAACCGGGAGGAAGAAAATCCAATAATGCTGGAGGTGCACTACTCTCCATTTCTCGTCGGTGCGTCCGTGCTTGTCGCCGTCATGGCTGCTTTTACCTGCCTGCGCCTCACGAACGGGCTGCGCAATCTTCCGGTGCCGCGCCGCAAGGTGCGTATCGCGCAGGCCTCCGTCGCGCTCGGCGGCGGTATCTGGTCCATGCACTTCATCGGCATGCTGGCCGTCACGCTGCCCTTCATTGTTTCATACGACCCCTTGCTGACCCTGAGTTCGGCGCTCATCGCCATACTGATCACCGGTTGCGGCCTGCTTCTGCTGCACTTCGGCGAGCGCACCAATCTCCGCATCCTGCTGTCCGGGACGCTGACCGGCATCGGCATAGCCTCCATGCACTACACCGGCATGGCAGCCATATCCGCGAACTGTGTCGTCAGCTACCGTCCCGCCGGCATCGTGCTGTCGGTGCTGATCGCCATCGCCGCCTCGACGCTGGCCATGTGGCTGGCCTATTCCAACCGCTCGCTCCTGCGCACCGCCATAGGCGCCGTTGTGCTCGGCCTGTCGATCTCCGCCATGCATTACGCGGCGATGCTCAATACGAGTTTTGCCCAGGCCGTTGACTTCGTCGCCGAACCGATCCCGGCACTCGATCCGCAGATCCTGGCGATTTCCGTGAGCCTCAGCGCGTTTGTCATCTGCGGCCTGTTCCTGCTGCTGGCGGTTCCCATGGAAGAAACCGCCGAAGAGGCCGACTCACCGCAGGAAGCGGTAAAGGAAACTGCATCGGCCGGCACCCGGCAGGCTGCGCGCGCACCCAATGTCTCGCTGAGCCGCGCGGGAAAGATGATCCCGCCCGTCAAGAACAGCATTCCTTATGAGAAGGAAGGAACCGTCCGCTTCATGAACACCGACCGCATTCTGGCGATCGAGAGCGACGGTCACTACACCAAGATACGCACGGACGAAGATGCGCTTTTCTGCCCTTGGTCGCTGTCGAAGGTCGAGAAGAGCCAGCTTGCCGACCGCTTCCTGAAGACCCACCGCCGCTACCTGGTCAACCCGGCCCACATCAACGGGCTCAAGAAGGTGGGCGACCAGATGTTCTGCTATGTCGGCAAGGCCGCTGAGCTGGAAGTTCCGGTCAGCCGGTCGCGCGCCAAGGACCTGCGCAACCTGCTCGGCGTCTGATTGCGGCTGCCGTTCGTGCAAAATAAGGACCGTTTGTGCAAAATGCCGCTCATTGGTGAAGCGGCAATTCTTTCTCCCGGGCTGACGCGTCCAAGATGGGCGCATCAGTTTTGGGAGGAACTTCATGATACCCGGATCATTCGATTACCACCGGCCGCGCACGCTCAATGAAGCGGTCGGCCTCTTGGCCGACCATGCGGGTGATGCATTCATCCTCGCCGGCGGACACAGCCTAATTCCGATGATGAAGCTCAGGATGGCGACACCGGAGCATCTCATCGACATCCAGGACATCGGCGAGCTCACCGGCATCAATGTGGCGGGCGGCACCATCGAAATCGGCGCCGCGGTAACACAGGCTGCCCTGATCTCCTCAGCTGCTCTGGCGGATGCATGCCCGATCCTGCGCGAGACGTCTCTGCAGATCGCCGATCCGCAAATCCGCAATGTCGGAACCATCGGCGGCAATGTCGCCAACGGCGATCCGGGCAACGACATGCCGGCCGTCATGCAGGCGCTCGATGCAGAATACCTGCTGCACGGCGGCGGCGGCGAGCGCACCGTAAAGGCACGCGACTTCTACGAGGCCGCCTATTTCACCGCCCGCGACGAATCCGAGATCCTGACCTCCATCCGCATACCCGTGCCGGCGCAGGGTCACGGCTACAGCTACCAGAAGCAGAAGCGCAAGATCGGCGACTACGCCACCGCCGCCGCCGCTGTCATCCTGTCCGTGTCTAACGGCAACTGCACTGCCGCCTCCATCGCGCTCACCAACGTGGCCGACACGCCGCTCTGGGCACAGGCGGCGTCTGACGCACTGGTCGGCACCGACCTGGGCGCCGCCGCGGTTACGGCAGCGGTGGATGCCGCGCGCGCCATCACCGATCCGGCCTCCGACGGGCGCGGCCCGTCCGAATACCGCACCCATGTCGCCGGCATCATGGTCAAACGCGCCATCGAGGCGGCCCACGAGAGAGCTGCCTGAGCGGCGCCCGGATTTTCGGAGAATTCCATGTCAAAGACACACGTAAAGATGACCGTCAACGGCAAGGCGGTGGAAGCACTCGCCGAACCGCGCACCCTGCTCATCCACTTCCTGCGCGAAGAGCTTGACCTGACCGGCCCGCATATCGGCTGCGACACCAGCCACTGCGGCGCCTGCACGGTCGATATCGACGGCAAATCCGTCAAGTCATGCACCGTCTTCGTCGGCCAGGTCGAAGGAGCGGACGTCACCACGATCGAGGGGATCGCCCAACCCGACGGCACGTTGCACGCCGTCCAGGAGGCGTTCCGCCAGCATCACGGACTGCAGTGCGGCTTCTGTACGCCGGGCATGATCACCCGCGCCTGGCGGCTGCTGCAGGAGAACCCGAACCCGACCGAAGAGGAGATCCGCTTCGGCATCAGCGGCAACCTGTGCCGTTGCACCGGCTACCAGAACATCGTCAAGGCCATCCAGGCCGCCGCCGAGGAGCTTTCGGTCAAGGAGGCAGCAGAATGAACGTCCAGACACCCCCCAGCGCCGAAGAGCGCGTCGAGAAACTCCAGGGCCTCGGATCCTCCCGCAAGCGCGTCGAGGACGCCCGCTTCACGCAAGGCAAGGGCAACTATGTCGACGATATCAAGCTGCCCGGCATGCTGTTCGGCGACTTCGTCCGCTCGCCCTACGGCCACGCCCGCATCAAATCCATCAACAAGGACGCGGCGCTCGCCCTTCCCGGCGTTGTCGCGGTTCTGACCGCGGAGGACCTCAAGCCGCTGAACCTGCACTACATGCCGACGCTGGCGGGCGACGTCCAGGCGGTGCTTGCCGACGAGAAGGTGCTGTTCCAGAACCAGGAGGTCGCCTTTGTCGTGGCCGAGGACCGCTACATCGCCGCCGACGCGACTGAGCTGGTCGAGGTGGACTATGAGGAACTTCCCGCCCTCACCGACGCCTTCAAGGCGATGGATGCCGACGCGCCGCTGCTGCGCGAAGACATCAAGGACAAGATGGAAGGCGCGCACGGCCCGCGCAAGCATCACAACCACATCTTCCACTGGGAAGAGGGTGACGAGGCCGGCGCCAGCCAGGCGCTCGCCGACGCCGAAGTGACGGTCGAGGAACTGATCACCTACCAGCGTGTTCATCCCTGCCCGCTCGAGACCTGCGGCTGCGTTGCTTCGATGGACAAGATCAACGGCAAGCTGACCCTGTGGGGCACCTTCCAGGCGCCGCACGCGGTGCGCACCGTCGCCTCGCTGATCACCAATATCCCGGAGCACAATATCCGGGTCATCTCGCCGGATATCGGCGGCGGATTCGGCAACAAGGTCGGCGTCTATCCGGGTTACATCTGCTCGGCGGTCGCCTCGATCGTGACCGGCGTCCCGATCAAATGGGTCGAGGACCGCATCGAGAACCTGACGGCCACCGCCTTTGCCCGCGACTACCACATGACCGGTAAGCTGGCGGCGACCAGCGACGGCAAGATCACCGGCCTGCACTGCCACGTCCTTGCCGATCACGGCGCTTTCGACGCCTGCGCCGATCCGACCAAGTTCCCGGCGGGCTTCTTCCACATCTGCACCGGTTCATACGACATTCCCGTCGCCTATGTCGGCGTCGACGGCGTCTACACCAACAAGGCGCCGGGCGGCGTTGCCTATCGCTGCTCGTTCCGCGTCACGGAAGCCGCCTACATGATCGAGCGCATGATCGACATCCTCGCGCTCAAGCTGAAGATGGACCCGGTCGAACTGCGGATGAAGAACTTCATCGGCAAGGAGCAGTTTCCCTACGCATCGGCGCTCGGCTGGGAATATGACAGCGGCGACTACCACACCGCGATGCAGAAGGCGATGGACAGCGTCAGCTACCAGGCCCTTCGCGACGAACAGGCGCAGAACCGCGCCGCGTTCGACCGCGGCGAGACCCGCAAGCTGATGGGGATTGGGGTGGCCCACTTCACCGAAATAGTCGGCGCCGGGCCGGTTAAGAACTGCGACATCCTCGGGCTCGGCATGTTCGACAGCTGCGAGATCCGCATCCACCCGACCGGATCGGCTATCGCCCGCCTCGGCACCATCAGCCAGGGCCAGGGCCATGCGACGACCTTCGCGCAGATCCTCGCCAGCGAAATCGGCATCCCCGCCGAGGACATCACGCTCGAGGAAGGCGACACCGACACCGCGCCCTACGGCCTCGGCACTTACGGATCGCGCTCGACCCCGGTGGCCGGCGCCGCGACGGCCATGGCCGGCCGCAAGATCCGCGCCAAGGCGCAGATGATCGCCGCCTATCTTCTGGAAGTGCACGAGGACGATCTCGAATGGGATATCGACCGCTTCCAGGTCAAAGGCAACCCCGAGGCGCACAAGACGATGAAGGAAATCGCCTTTGCGTCCTACAACCAGGCGATCCCCGGGCTGGAACCCGGTCTCGAGGCGGTGTCCTACTACGATCCGCCCAACATGACCTATCCGTTCGGCGCCTATATCTGCGTCGTCGATGTCGATGTCGACACCGGTGTCACAGACGTTCGCAGCTTCTACGCGCTCGACGATTGCGGCACCCGCATCAACCCGATGATCATCGAGGGCCAGGTCCATGGCGGCCTGACCGAGGCGCTGGCGATCGCCATGGGACAGGACATCTCCTATGACGAGATCGGCAACGTTCAGGGCGGCAGCTTGATGGACTTCTTCCTGCCGACCGCCGTCGAGACGCCGATGTGGGAGACCGACCACACGACGACGCCCAGCCCGCATCACCCGATCGGTGCCAAGGGTGTCGGCGAAAGCCCCAATGTCGGCGGCGTTCCGGCCTTCTCCAACGCCGTCAACGACGCCTTCGCCCACAAGGGCCTGACCCACACGCAGATGCCGCACGATCACTGGCGCGTCTGGAAGACGGCCCAAAGCCTCGGGCTGACCGGTTGAGGCATGACCCGCGCCGCCATTGAATTCCGGCGGCGCGGCGACACTTATGAACCAATAGGCTTCGGCTGTTTATGAATAAGCAAAACGATATCGGCCCCAAATTGCTGGCCGCCGGCTATGTCGCCGACGATGCGTTGGCGACCGCCCTGCAACTGACGCTCACCCTTCAGCGTCCGCTCCTGCTCGAGGGCGAGGCCGGGGTCGGCAAGACCGAGACGGCAAAGGCCCTCGCGGCGGCGCTCGACACGCGGCTGATCCGCCTGCAGTGCTACGAGGGCCTCGACGCGACGGCGACGATCTACGAGTGGAATTACCAGAAGCAGCTCCTGGCGATCCGGGCGCGCGAACACGACAACATTTCTGCAGAGGCGATCGAGAAGCAGATCTTCTCCGAGGATTTTCTTCTGCGCCGGCCCCTGCTGGAAGCGATCAGCCAGGATCGGAGCCCCGTTCTGCTGATTGACGAGATCGACCGCGCCGACGAGGAGTTCGAGGCCTATCTGCTGGAGATCCTCTCGGACTTCCAGGTGACGATCCCCGAACTCGGCACCATCGCGGCGACCAGCCGGCCCTATGTCATCCTGACCTCGAACGGCACGCGCGAACTTTCCGACGCGCTGCGACGCCGCTGCCTTTACTCCTATGTCGAATTCCCCGATCACGCGCGGGAACTTGCCATCCTGAAGGCGCGCATGCCGGACCTCGAGGAGAAGCTCGCCGATTCAATCATCGGCTTCGTCCAGCAGCTTCGCAAGGAAGACCTCGAGAAGAAGCCCGGCATCGCCGAGACGCTGGACTGGGCGGCGGCACTCAGCGGCCTCGGTCTCAATGCGCTCGGCGACGACATCGACAAGGTCACGCAGACGATGATCTGCCTGTTGAAGACCGAGTCCGACCTGAAATCGGTCCCCCGCGAACTGGTTTCGCGGCTGGCCGGAAAGGCCGCCTGATGGCCGGGGGCGCAACAGTGACCGGGGGCGTAACAGTGACCGCGCGCGCGACACTGACCGACCGTATCGTCGGTTTCATCGATCACCTGCGCGCCAACGGCTTCACGGTCGGGACCGAGGAAAGCGGCCGCATCGCGGCCTTTCTCGCCGAGCGGCCGCTTCCGCCGCTGTCCAAAATCCGCCAGGAGCTGAAGATCCTTCTGACCGGCAACAAGGAGGAATGGCTGCGTTTCGATGAGTTGTTCGAAGCCTACTGGCTTGCGACGGGACGGGTCCGCACCCACCTGCAGCGCACCACCTCGCCGCATGTCAAAAACCCGTTGCGCCACGCGCCGGTGTGGCAGGACCATCTGGCCGACACGCATGCCGGCACCGAAGCCCCGCAGATCGAGAGCGACGGCGCCGGCGAACGCGCCGGCGAGGCGACGGGCCGCCTGATTGCCGCCAGGCATTCGGTCGACCGGAAGACCGACCTCAAGCACATTGTCGATCCGGAGGAGATGCGGGCCGCGGAGGCGCTTGCCCTGCGGCTGGCTCAGGCGATGCGGTACCGTCTTTCCAGGCGCCACAGGGCGGCGCGTCGCGGCAGGCGCATCGACCTGCGCCGCACCATTCGCCGTGCCCTGCCGCGCGGCGGCGAACCCATCGAGCTGTTCAGGCGAACGACACCCGACCGCCCGGTGCATATCATCATCTTTCTCGACGTCTCCGGCTCGATGAAGCACTACAGCCGCTTCTTCTTGCAATTCGTCAAGGGACTGGTGTGTTCGTGGATGCAATCGGACGCCTTCGTCTTCCACACCCGCCTCATCCGCGTGACGGACGCCGTGCGCGACCGCAATTCGGCCCGCGCCATGACCCGGCTGGCACTGATGGCCGAAGGGTTCGGCGGCGGCACGAAACTGGGCGAGAGCCTTGCCAAGTTCAACCGGTCCTATGCGCGCCGGCTCACCAATTCACGCACTGTCGCCATCATCCTGAGCGACGGATACGACACCGGCTCGCCCGAGGAACTCGCAACCGAACTGGCGCGGCTGAAGCGCCATATCCGCCGCCTCGTCTGGCTTAATCCGCTGCTTGGCTGGCGCGACTACGCGCCCGTCACCGCAGCCATGCAGGCGGCGCAGCCCCATATCGACCATTTTGCCGCCGCCAACTCGCTGGAGAGCCTGGCGGCGCTCGAGCCGCAGCTGGCGCAGCTTTGAGACGACCGCCATGAAGCTATCGCAAAACACGCTGGACCTGATCGAGACGCTGCGCGGCAGCGGCCGAAGCTTCTGCGTCGCCACCATCGTGCGCACCAAGGACGCCACCTCGGCCAAGCCCGGCGCAAAGGCCGTGGTGACGGAAGACGGCGAACTGCACGGCTTTCTCGGCGGCGGCTGCGTCACCGGCGCGGTCAGGAAGGAGGCCATGGCCGCGCTCGCGTGCCAGCAGCCGAAACTGATGCGCGTCAGGCCGAAAGACGAGGTCGTCGCGCCGGTCGACAAGGACGGCACCACGCTGCACAAATCCTCCTGCCCGAGCGGCGGAACCGTGGAGATTTTCCTCGAACCGATGAAGGCCCGCCGCCGCCTGGTCATCCTCGGCGATTCGCCGATCGCGCAGACGCTTGTCGCGATTGCCGGCACCATCGGCTATCAGACGATCGCCGGCGCGCCGGGCGAACCGGACGAGGCGATGGAGAAGGCCGATTCCTGTTTCTCGGATTTCGCGGAAGCCGCCGCGCAGGCCGGCCCCGGCGATGCGCTGATCCTGTCGACGCAGGGGCGCCGTGACCGCGAGGCGTTGCGCGCGGCACTGCAGTCGCAGGCCGGCTATATCGGCATGGTGGCGAGCCGCCGCAAGTTCGCGGTGCTGGCCGAGGAATTCTCCGCCGACCCGCAACTGCGCGCGCGTCTTGCCGATGTGCGCGCCCCCGCCGGCCTCGACATCAAGGCGGTGGAGCCCGAGGAGATCGCCCTGTCGATCATGGGCGAGATCATCGCCCTGCGCCGCGCCGGGCAGTTCAGCAAAGCCGAAACCGTCAAGGACGAGGCGGCGCGATCATGAAACCGGCAACGCACAATCTCGACGCGGTGCTCCTGGCCGCCGGCCTTTCGCGGCGCATGGGCGGAGAAAACAAGCTGCTGCTGCGGTTTCAGGGGCAGCCGCTGGTCAGGCACACCGCCGCAACGCTGTCAATGGCGGGATTCCGCAAGGTTCTGGTGGTCACCGGCCATGACGCCGCACGGATCGAAGAGGCGCTTGAAGGCCTCGACGTTGTCACGAGCCGCAATCCGGATTACCGCAAGGGGCAGATGTCCTCCGTCGTTCACGGCCTGCGTGAATTGTTGCCGGGCGAAGGGACCGCACCACCGGCCGAAGGCATCATGATCGCGCTCGCCGACATGCCCTATCTGGAGGCCTGCGACTACCGCGATCTCGCCCGTACCTTCCGCGATGACGGATGCCGGCGCATCATCGTTCCCGAATATCTCGGCCAGCGCGGCAACCCGATCATCCTGCCGCCGGAACTGGCTGCCGTGGCGTCCGCCGGAGACCTCAATACCGGCTGCCGCCGGCTGATCGAAAACCGCCCCGACGACGTGCGCACCGTCGACGTCGGCAATTCGGCATTCGTGCGCGACATCGACACCGCGGCCGATTACGGCCGTGCCGTGCGATCGTCCTATCCCGCGGCGCCCTGCTGCGGATAAATCCCCGAAAGACAAGGAACCGCCCTATGGAAATGAGCGACTCGCAACGCATCCGCGCCCCGCGCCAGACCGTCTACCACGCATTGAACGACCCGGAAATCCTTAAACAGTCCATACCGGGCTGCGAGGAACTCGAAATGGTCTCCGACACGGAAATGACGGCCACCGTCGTGCTGCGCGTCGGCCCCGTCAAGGCGCGCTTCGCCGGCAACGTGGAACTCTCCGACCTTGTCCCGCCGGAAAGCTACACGATCAGCGGCGAAGGCAAGGGCGGCGTTGCCGGTTTCGCCAAGGGCGGCGCGACGGTCAAGCTGATCGAGGACGGCGACGACACCATCCTGGAATACGACGTGAGGGCTGATATCGGCGGCAAGCTGGCCCAGCTCGGCAGCCGGCTGATCAACTCGACCTCGAAAAAACTGGCCGGCCAGTTCTTCTCCAATTTCAGCGCCATCGTGGAAAAGGAGGCGGTCGCCTGACCGCCCGGGCCTGATCACACCGGGATATAGGCCTGCGACTTGATCTCCTTCAGGATCAGGCTCGTCTTGACATGGGCGATGCCCGGAAGCTGGAACAGGAACTCCTCCAGGAGCTGGTTGTAGGCGGCCTGGTCCTCGCAGATCACCCGCAGGTGGTAGTCCGCGTCGCCCGTCGTTGCCAGGCATTCGAGCACCTCCTCGCGCTGCGTGACGGCGGCGATGAATTCCTTCAGCCGGCTGGTCTCGTGCCGCACCAGCGATACATAGACGATTGCCTGGAACCCGAGCCCCGTCGACGGGCCGTCGACGATCGCCGAGTAGCGGCGGATGATGCCGGATTTTTCCAGCGCGTTGACACGCCGCCAGCACACCGATGCCGACAGACCCACCTTGTCGGCCAGTGCCTGGTTGGTGATCTGGCAATCCTTCTGCAATTCCCGAAGCAATGCGCGGTCATGCCGGTCAAGCCGCATTCCGATCTCCAAATTTTTCGAGTTAGTGCCGCTTTTTGGTGAATTTATCCTATTCGCCGCGATTTCACAAACAAAATGGACAGATTTACCGGGGGATTCGGGCTAAACTGTTGCAAACAAAACTCAGGGGATGCGCATCATGAACGTTCATGCTCCCATGCCGCTGGTGGAGTATAGCCTGGACGACCGTTACCAGCGGCGCTCGGGCCGGGTCTACATGACCGGCACCCAGGCCATCACACGCATTGTCCTCGACCAGGCTCTGCGCGACCGCCAGGCCGGCCTCAACACCGCCGGCTTCGTCTCCGGCTATCGCGGCTCGCCCCTCGGCGGCGTCGATCTCGAAATGTGGCGCAGCGCAGCGCTCCTGAAGGAACGCAATATTGAGTTCCTGCCGGCCGTCAACGAGGATCTGGCGGCGACCGCCGTGCTCGGCTCGCAGCAGGTCGAGACCGACCCGAACAGGCAGGTCGACGGCGTTTTCGGCCTCTGGTACGGCAAGGGTCCGGGCGTCGACCGAGCCGGCGATGCGCTTAAGCATGGCAACGCCTACGGCTCCTCCCCGCATGGTGGCGTCCTCGTCGTTGCGGGCGACGACCATGGCTGCGTCTCCTCCTCCATGCCGCACCAGTCGGACGTTGCCTTCATGGCCTGGTTCATGCCGACGCTCAATCCTTCCAATGTCGGCGAATACCTGCAATTCGGCGAATACGGCTACGCGCTCAGCCGCTATTCAGGCATGTGGGTCGGCTTCAAGGCGATTTCCGAGACGGTGGAATCCGCCGCCTCGGTCGAGATCCTGCCGGATCGGGTTTTCAGAACGCCCGATTTCGATATTCCGCCGACCGGCCTTCACTACCGCTGGCCCGATCTTCCCGGTCCCCAGATCGAGGAGCGCATGGAGGCCAAGAAACAGGCCGTCTTCGCCTTTGCCGAGGCCAATCCCATCGACCGGCGCATCTACAATCACGACGACGCCACCTTCGGCATCGTCACAACGGGCAAGGGTCACCTCGACCTGATGGAGGCGCTGCGCCTGCTCGGCCTCAACCGAAAGGCCTGCCGCGATCTCGGCATCGACATCTACAAGGTCGGCATGGTCTGGCCGCTGCCGCGGCGCGACGCCCTGTCGTTCGTCAAGGGCAAGCGCGAGGTGCTTGTGATCGAGGAAAAGCGCGGCATCATCGAAAGCCAGTTCAAGGAATATTTCTACGACCATCCGGGCGACAAGCCCGACCACATGGTCGGCAAGCGCGACGAGGACGGCGACCGCCTCGTGCCGTGGACCGGCGAATTGTCGCCGCTGCAACTGGCGCCGCTCGTCGCCCGGCGCCTCGACCTCATCTTCGATACCGACCGTTTCAGCAAGCGCGCCGAACATCTGAGCGAAAACCGGCTGGCGCCGATCGCCGTCGCGGGCGCCACCCGCACCCCCTATTTCTGCTCCGGCTGCCCGCACAATTCCTCGACAAAGGTTCCCGAAGGCTCCAAGGCGCTCGCCGGCATCGGCTGCCATTTCATGGCCAGCTGGATGGACCGCGAGACCACCTCGCTGATCCAGATGGGCGGCGAGGGCGTCAACTGGGCGGCCTCCTCGAAATTCACCGGCAACGGCCATATCTTCCAGAATCTCGGCGAAGGCACCTACTACCATTCCGGATCGATGGCCATCCGCCAGTCGATCGCCGCCGGCGCCAACATCACCTACAAGATCCTCTTCAACGACGCCGTCGCCATGACCGGCGGCCAGCCGGTCGACGGGCCGATCAGCGTCCAGGCGATCGCCCACGAGGTGCGCGCCGAGGGCGTCGAGCGCATCGCCCTCGTCTCTGACGAACCCGGCAAGTTCTCGCTGTCGGATTTTCCGGCCCGCACCACGCTGCACCACCGCCGCGAACTCGATCCGTTGCAGCGCGAGCTGCGCGAGGTACCCGGCGTTTCGGCGCTGATCTACGAGCAGACCTGCGCCACGGAAAAGCGCCGTCGCCGCAAGCGCGGCCAGATGGAGGATCCCAAACGCTTCGCCTTCATCAACGAACTCGTCTGCGAGGGCTGCGGTGACTGCTCGGTCGAATCCAACTGCCTGAGCATCGAGCCGGTGGAAACGGAGTTCGGCCGCAAGCGGCGCGTCAACCTGTCCTCCTGCAACAAGGATTTTTCCTGCCTCGACGGATTCTGCCCCAGTTTCGTGACGGTCGAGGGCGCCGAGCGCCGCAAGAGCCAGGGCACGAAGACCGACGCGGCGGAACTGGCGGAAGAACTGCCCCTGCCGAAGCGGCACAGCCTGGAAAAACCCTATAACCTCCTCGTCACCGGCGTCGGCGGCACGGGCGTCGTCACCGTCGGCGCGCTTATCACCATGGCCGCCCATCTTGAGGCGAAGGGCGCATCGGTTCTCGATTTCACCGGCTTTGCGCAAAAATTCGGCCCGGTGCTGAGCTTCATCCGGCTGGCCGACGATCCGGCGGCGATCAACCAGGTGCGCATCGACGACGGTTCCGCCGACGCGCTGATCGGCGGCGACATTGTCGTTTCCTCCTCACCCAAGGCATCGCGTTCATATCGCCCGGACATGAAAGCGGTTCTCAACCTTGCCGAATCGCCGACCGGCGACATCGTACGCAATCGCGACGCCAGCCTCGCCGTTGACCGGCGCCAGGCGGAAATCGAAAGCGCCGTCGGCGCCGACAACGTATCGTCGCTCGACGCCAACCGCCTGTCTGAGAAGCTGCTGGGCGACACGGTCTATTCGAACATCATCCTGCTCGGCTTTGCCTGGCAGCGGGGACTGGTGCCGGTCTCGCTCGAGGCGCTGATGCGCGCCATCGAATTGAACGGCGTTGCCATTGACGCCAACATCCAGGCCTTCTCCTGGGGACGGATCGCCGCCGCCCGGCCAGACCTTCTTCCCGACTTTGCGGAAGCGGGCAACCCGGAGGAACAGACCCTCGAAACGGTCGTCGAGCGCCGCGAAGCCTTCCTGGCCGACTATCAGGACAAGGCCTATGCGGACCGTTTCCGGCGCACCGTCGATGCGGTCAAGACGCATGAGCGGGCAATCGGCACCAGCGGCCTTGCCGAAACCGTCGCCTGGTCGCTGTTCAAGCTGATGGCCTACAAGGACGAATACGAGGTGGCGCGGCTGCACGCCGATCCGGCCTTCCTGGACAAGCTGAAGGAGCGCTTCGACGGCGATTTCACGATCAAATACTATCTTGCGCCGCCGCTGCTGCCGCTCGGCAAGGACGCGCGCGGCCGGCCGCGCAAACGCCAGTTCGGCAACTGGATGCTGCCGGTCTTCCGCGCGCTTGCGCGCATGAGACGGCTGCGCGGCACGGCGTTCGATCCGTTCGGATACGGACACGACCGCAAGCTGGAAAGAAGCCTGATCTCCTGGTTCGAGACCCTGGTCGGCGACAACCTCGACAAGATCACGGCAGAAAACGCCGGGGACTGGCGCGAACTGTTCGAGTTGCCGATGCAGATACGCGGCTATGGACCTGTGAAGGAAGAAGCGGTAGCAAAGGCCAGATCGCAGGCCGAAACGGGCCTCGCCAAACTCACCGCCTAATCCCAATCAGGAAAGCAGGACGATGTTCGAAAAGCTCCAGCCCGCCCCGCCCGACAAGATCCTCGCGCTGATGGCGCAGTACCGCGAGGACAGCCGCACCGACAAGGTCGATCTCGGGGTCGGCGTCTACAAGGACGCGGACGGCAACACCGCCATCATGCGGGCGATACGCGCCGCCGCGAAACGCCTGCACGACGAACAGACCACAAAGACCTATGTCGGCCTGCAGGGCGACAAGGATTTCTGCGCCGCCATGGGCGAGATCGTCCTCGGCGACGCGGTGTCCGCGGACCGCTTGCGCGTATGCCAGGCACCCGGTGGCTCCGGCGCGCTCAGCATCATTGCCATGATGCTGAACCGTGCCCGCCCGGGCGCGACCGTCTGGATTTCCGATCCGTCCTGGCCGAACCATATCCCGCTGCTCAGCGGCGCCGGCCTGACCCCGCAATCCTACCCCTACTATGACGCCGCAACCGGGTCCGTCCGTTTCGACGAAATGAAGGAGGCGCTGCGCGGCGCGGCAGCAGGCGACATCGTTCTGCTGCACGGCTGCTGCCACAACCCGACCGGCGCCGACCTGACGGTCCCCCAGTGGGAGGCGATTGCGGATCTGTGCAACGAAAAGGGCCTTTTTCCGTTCGTCGACTTCGCCTATCTCGGCTTTGGCGACGGTCTTGAGGAGGATTGCGCGGGCCTGCGGGCGCTGGCGCGAAGAGTGCCGGAACTGGCCATAGCCGCGAGCTGCTCGAAGAACTTTGCCGTCTACCGCGAGCGCGTCGGCGCGGCCATGCTGGTGGGTGCCAATGCTTTGGACGTCGACACCGCCTTCAGCCAGTTGCTGTCCGTCACCAGAAGCGTCTACTCCATGCCGCCCGACCACGGCGCTGCCATCGTGCGCATCGTGCTCGACGACCCGGAGCTGCGCGCCGACTGGATGGAGGAGCTCGAGGGCATGCGCAGCCGCATGGTGACGCTGCGCCGCGATTTTGCCGATGCGCTGCGGCGCGCGTCGAACAGCGGCCGCTACGATTTCATCGCCGATCAGAAGGGCATGTTCTCGCGCCTCGGCCTCGCCACCGAACAGATCGACACACTGCGCAACGAGCACGGCATCTACATCGTCGGCGACAGCCGCATCAACATCGCCGGCCTGCATCACGACAAGCTGGACGATCTGGCCCGCGCCATCGTCGCGGTCGCCGGCTGACGCAAACAAAAACGGGGTCTTTCGGCCCCGTTTCGATTTCGGATGGATTTCGGCCTAGGCGCCGATGCCGCCGAAGCACAGATATTTGATCTCGACGAAATCCTCGATCCCGTATTTCGAGCCTTCGCGGCCGAGGCCGGACTGCTTAACGCCACCGAAGGGCGCCACTTCCGTCGAAATCAGGCCGGTATTGATGCCGACCATGCCGTATTCCAGCGCCTCGGCGACCGTCCAGACCCGAGACAGGTCGCGGGCGTAGAAATAGGACGCGAGGCCGAATTCCGTCGCATTGGCAAGTTCGATCACCTCCTCAACGGTCTCGAAGCGGAACAGCGGCGCCACGGGCCCGAAGGTCTCCTCGCGCGCCACCTTCATCTCGGTCGAGACGCCGGTCAGGACCGTCGGCTCGTAGAATGTGCCGCCGTGCACGTCGGGCTTGCCGCCCGTCAGCACCGTGGCGCCGTGGGCCAGCGCATCCGAGACGTGTTCCTCGACCTTCGATAGGCCCTGCTTGTCGATGAGCGGACCGGTGGTCACGCCGTCCTCGAAGCCGTCGCCCACCTTCAGCTCGCGCACCTTGACGGCGAGCTTCTCGGCGAATTCGTCATAGACCCCGGCCTGCACGTAGATCCGGTTGGCGCACACGCAGGTCTGGCCGGCATTGCGGTATTTGGAGATCATGGCACCGTCGACCGCCGCATCGATATCGGCGTCGTCGAAGACGATGAAAGGCGCGTTGCCGCCGAGTTCCAGGCCGATCTTCTTGATCTGGTCCGAGCACTGCCGCATCAGGATGCGGCCGACCTCGGTCGAGCCGGTGAAGGTCAGCTTGCGCACCTTGTCATTGTCCGACAACTCGCGGCCAATGGCCGGTCCGTCCTCACCGACGATCAGGTTGAAGACACCTGCGGGCATGCCGGCGCGCTCGGCGAGCACGCCCAGCGCAATGGCCGACAGCGGCGTCTGCTCGGCCGGCTTGACGACCACCGTGCAGCCGGTGGCCAGCGCCGGAGCGATCTTGCGGGTGATCATCGCGTTCGGGAAGTTCCACGGCGTGATCGCGCCGACGACACCGATCGGCTGCTTGATCACCACCAGCCGCTTGTCGCCCTGGTGGCCGGGGATGGTGTCGCCATAGACCCGCTTGGCCTCTTCCGCGAACCATTCCATGAACGACGCGCCATAGACAATCTCGCCGCGCGCTTCCGCGAACGGCTTGCCCATCTCCATGGTCAGGATGGTCGCCAGGTCGTCGGCATTCTCCAGTTGCAGCTCATAAAGACGGCGCATGATCGTGCCGCGTTCCTTGGCGGTCATCGCCGCCCAGGACTTCTGCGCCTCGTGTGCGGCATCGATTGCCTGGCGGGTGTTTTGCGCCCCCATGTCCGGCAAGCTGGCGATCACCTCGCCGTTCGACGGATTGTCGACGTCGAACCGGCGGCCGGTATCCGCCTCGGTGATCCAGGTGCCGCCGACGAGGCCCGCGGCGGGCAACAGCGACGGATCGGACAGTCGCGACAGGAGATTATCGGAAATGCTCATCGGGAGGCCTCCACGAAACGCGTAATCGGGAATAGATGCGGCTTTGCGCCGGTCGCCAGATGTATTGACCATCGGCGACGACAACGCAAGCAGCGACGTCGAGAATCTGCGGTGAACGGATTGTCCGCCAGAGCAAGATGAGGTCAGGTTTGGACATTTGATGGCGGAAAATCTGTCCACTCGGCGAGGCGCGTCGCGCAGCGCGATGTGGGGCA
Source organism: Nitratireductor sp. XY-223 (assembly GCF_004959855.1). Classification (GTDB taxonomy): domain Bacteria; phylum Pseudomonadota; class Alphaproteobacteria; order Rhizobiales; family Rhizobiaceae; genus Hoeflea_A. Next base: position 56,089 of record NZ_SPNT01000012.1, read on the forward strand.
TCGGGCAAGCGGCGCAACGACGCCGATGGGCCGATTTTCCCCACCCTTGAAAGGGAGGTGGATATTGAAAACCAACAGTGAACGGGCCGGGCGAATTTTGGCCCCTGGCGTCGTTGGCTTGCGCTTGTGGTGGGGTGGCACCACGGCGCGCAACCCGCCTAGCCAGCGACCAAAATCGCCACGGTCAAATGACCAAACCTGACCTCATCTTGCTCTAATGCGGAGCGGTGCCGGTCGACTGCCGGACGACCAGCTCGGTCCGCATTTCGATGGTCTCGGGCGCCGTGCGCCGCGCTCCTATGATGTCGAGAAGCATGGTCATCGCGGTGCGGCCGATCTCCACGCGCGGCTGGCTGATGGTGGTCAACGGCGGGCTGTAGCTTTCGCTGATGAAAAGATCGTCGAAGCCGACGACGGACACGTCCTCGGGCACCCGCAACCCGCGCCGCCGCAATTCGCCGATCGCCCCGAACGCCATTTCATCGTTGGCAACGAACAGGGCCGTCGGCGGGCTGTCGGCGTCGAAAAGCCCGGCGCAGCACTCTCGTCCGCTCCGGATCGAGTAGTCGCCCACCGGCTCGTAATTGTCCGGTATGGCGAGGCCGGCCTCGGCCATCGCCTTGCGGTAGCCGTCGAGCCGCAGCCGGCTGAGGATTTCCGGCAGCGGGCCGCAGATATGGGCGATGCGACGATGACCGAGCGCCGCCAGATGGCGCACCGCCTGCTTGGCCGCCGTGCAATTGTCGATCCGCACATGCGCGAGCCGGCAGTTTTCCACCGCCTCCAGCGCAACGACGATCGGCGCGATGCCGGCTTCGGTATCGAGGACCGCGTGGCTGTCCGGAAGCGTGCCGGTCATCAGGATCATGCCGTCCGCGCGGCCGTCGCGCAGCATGTCGAAATACTCGGCCTCGCGCTCGGGATCGTCTTCCGTGTTGCCCATCAAAAGCACATAGCCGGCCGCGCGCGCCACGGCTTCGACACCCCTGAATATTTCCAGATAGAAGGGGTTGCGCATGTTGCGCACGACGAGCAGCACCGCCATCGACTTCTGGATGCGCAGATTGCGCGCCCGCACGTTGAGCCGGTAGTTGAGCTTGCTTGCCGCCTCGCGGACCTTCTCGCGCGTCGCATCGGTCACCAGCGACGAATCGCTCAGCGCCCGCGACACGGTCGCCGTCGATACGCCGGCAACGCGCGCAATGTCCTTGATCCTGGTCCGTTCGCTCATCTTCTGTTCCGCCGGTGACCGCCGCAATGGCCTCTGGAGACGTGTTGCCAGATCGCGCTCAAACGCCGTTATACTGGATTTGTAATCGATTGCAAAATCACGGATGAGCATACCCGTGCGGAGACAGGTCATCATCTTCCGGCCACCGCAAGCCTGTGAAATCAGCGCAGGAACAAATGGCCGGCCGACGCAGACAACGTGTCCTGAATTTCTCCTGCAAGAGATATAAAATCGTGTGGTGGATGACGGGAGGTATACAGGCAGTTAACGCTGCCGACGCAATCGGATCCGCGAACAACCGGCACATTCAAAATTGCGTGGATTGCATTTGCCAATATGACGTCATGATCCGGAAAGGTTGCCTCAATCGCCTCAGCACCAACCAGCAATGCGGGCTTCTTCAGTTCGATGATCTGTCTGGCCCATTCACCACCGGGCACAGGCTTTGAGCCAAATGTCGGAAACACGAGGGGCATGGAGGAAAAGACACGGTGCATCCGTGAGCCGCCGTCGCTCAACAGGAGAATTGTGACATGGTCGCAGGAAGCCCGTTCCTTGATCAAGTTTGCACAATCGGCAATTTCCAGATCATCTGATCGGGTCATGACCGCGGCCGTCTTATGAATTTCGGGACCACTCTGTTCAGATGGTGAGTTCGTTGAGGGCGTCAGGGGCTTCAGTCAGGCAGACCGGACCATGGTCCGTCGCGACGACCGTATCGGAATGCCTGAACCCGCCGACGCCCGGAATGTAGATTCCGGGCTCCAAGGTGAACACCATGCCCTTCTTGATGACACCTTCGTCGCCATCTGCGAGAAATGGCCCTTCATGGGAGGTAACGCCCATCCCGTGGCCGGCGCGATGACGGCGCGCCGAAGAAAATCCGCGCTTGTCGAAGAGTGCATTCACTTCGCGATCGATATCTCCCATCAGATTTCCGGCCCTCGTCCGCTCAAAACAGATGCTTCGGGCCTCCATCATCGTCTCATAAGGCCCCTTCGCCTCCTCGGGCACCGCTCCGAGAAAGAACGTGCGCTCGATCTCCGCGCCGTATCCGTTGAGCACCGAATTGAACACGGTGACATGGGGCCCGCCGGGCAGCATCTTCATGTCGAGATCGGTGAAGTTGTGGGGGTCGTGAGACACTTCGGCATTCTGGATCAAGGTCATTATGGACGTCGCGAGAGGGTTGATGGACGGGTTGTCCGCGGCGATCTTTGCGTGAAGCGATTTTCCGATCGAAAGATTGATCTCGCTTTGGGAGAGGCCGGGTCTTGCTTTTGCCAGCAAATCCGAGTGCGCCTCGCTCAACAATCGGCAACCATAGGCAATCCGGCCAAGTTCGTAGTCGGATTTGACCTCCCGCAGCCGGTCCACAAGGTCGATCGGCAGTGCCCGCTCGCCGATGCAGCGCAACATTGCGCCCGGCAGCATGTCCTCAACGCCGACAAGGCCGGAATCGGGCAGCAGGTCGCAAAAACGGTCGGTCCAGCGCTGCCCCTCGGGAGCCGGAAACTCGGCGTAGGTAGCGAGTTCAACATCTCCGGCAATCCGGTGGACCGCATGATCCAGTTCAAGAAACGGGACAAGGAAAACCGGGCGACCCGATTTTGGCACCGTGAGAATGAAAGGTCGCTCGTGGACGAAATTTGCAAAATTGGTCAGCCAGAGGATATTCGCCGGAGAAAAGCAGATATAGGCTTCCAAACCGTACCGCCCGAGCGCGTCCTGCAACCGGGACACCCTTCCGCGCATTTCGTGGACGGTCGGTGCAGTAAAGGTCTCTTCAATTTTCACGTTAACACCTCAAAAGAATCTGGAGGGAAGCCACAGCGCAATCGCCGGGACCGCTATGAGAATGGCCAGTGTCAGGATGTCCATTGCGATAAACCAGGTAACGCCGCCGAAAATTGTCGGAAGTCGCACCTTGCCGTCCAGCGCACTTTGAATGACGAAAATGTTCAGGCCGATTGGCGGCGTAATCAGCCCGATTTCCAGCAGTTTGATCAGGATGATGCCGAACCAGATGAGATCCATGTCAAGCGAACCGGCCAATGGCAGGATAAGCGGGGCCGTCAGCAACAGCAGCCCGATCGAGTCAATGAACATGCCAAGGACGATATAGAGAAGCGAGACCGCCAGTATCAGTACAAGAGGTCCGGCTGCGCTCCGTTGAAACAGATCTTCCAGCATCCCGTTCAAGCCGACAACGGCCGAATACCGGGTCAACAGCGCGCCTCCGATGACGATTATGAAGATAGCCGTAAAGGACAATGCGCTTTGTTGCAGCGCCCGAAGGAACGCGGCAAGCCGAAACCTGCCGCTCACCACCGCGATCGCGACCGCCCCCAACGCGCCCAGCGCACCGGCCTCTGTCGGGGTGGCGATGCCAAGGGATATGCTTCCCATGACAATCAGGATCAGCAGCGGCAGCGGCGCAATGTCAAAAAGGAGTTTCCTTGTGAAGGGCTCGATTTCATCATCCGTTGCCGCACCCCCAAGCGCGGGATTGAGCCCGCATCGCACGACAATCATCGTCATGTAGATCAGAACCGACAGAATTCCCGGCAGAACACCCGCCAGGAACAGGCCGCCGATGGAGACATCGGCATAAACACCGTAGAGAATCATCAAGATACTCGGCGGGATGAGCGAACCCAGCGTACCCGATGCAGCGATTGTTCCGCACGCCAGTCCCGGATCGTATTTGCGGCTCAACATCTCCGGAATCGCGATACGGGACATGGATGCCGCCGTTGCGACCGACGAGCCGGACGCCGCCGCAAACAGGGCACTTGCCAATACACTGGCGCAGGCAAGCGCGCCGGGAAGTCTCGCCAGAAGCGCCCTCGACGCGTTGAACAGCCCCTTTGTCAATCCCGTTTCCGAAGCGACAAATCCCATGAGCAAGAACATCGGGACCGCTGAGAAACTCCAGTTGGTCGACAGTTCATAGGGCAACCTGGAAATCGATCCGATGGCCGCGCGCAGGCTCGTCTCATGGGCGATACCGACAAATGAAACCGTGATGAGTGAAAGACCGATCGGAACGCGTATCGCGATCAGACCGAGCAAGGCTCCGAAGGTCAGCAGGACGGAGAACAATGGCTCAGACATCCTGGTCCCGACCGCGGAAGCGTTTCACGCACAGCAGGAAAGCCGCTATGGCCGAAGTGGCGAAGACAATTGGAAGCACCCAACGGACCGGCCATATCGGCAAATGGCTTATCCCCATGGAGACCTCGCCATTGTTCGTGGAAATGACCGCCTGTTTGAAGGTGAAGTAGGCCAGCACAAGATAGATGGCCGTGGTCAACAGGACGGAGACGACAATGGAAATCTGTTTCAATCGACGTGGAAAAAGCCTGTAGAACAGGTCGGTATCGATGTGCCCGCCGGTCAGTTCGAGCATCATGATCGGAAAGAACACCAGCGGAATCATGTAGTAGAATGAAACGATTTCTATCGTGGCACCGATCGGCGCGTTGACGGACGCCCGCAAAAGCACATCAACCGAAACGGTCAGCAATATCGCAAATACCGCAAGGGCGGCGATCGCAAGTTGCAGGCGGGCAAGAGACCCAGCCAGTCGGATTACAGTTTGCATGATGGTTTTCCCGGCATGGAGCCTGGCACGGGACCGGCAGGCCGGCCCCGTTGAGGTCGGATCAGTTCAACCCGTAGGTTTCGACATCAACCTTGCCGTAGATCTCTTGTCTTATCAGTTCGGCGAACGCCTGCTTGTCCTCGACGGGAACGTCCTTGAGAAGGTCTTCCCATTTGTTCACCGTCGCCTGGAAACGGCCCAGCAATGCCTCGGGATCTTCAATGCCGAAGGTGGATTTGGCGATCTCAGCCGCAACAGTCGGCTGCGCCTTGCGAAACGCGTCGATCGATGCCTTGAGATCCTCGGTGGGCTCATGAAACGAAACGCCTTTTTCCGTCAGGCTGTCGCGCGCTTCCTGTTCGGCCAACAACGTGCCATCGACAATGAAGGTCGCGATCGTATCGGCCTCGGCATCGAGAACCGCCCGTCTCTGCTCGGTCGTGAGCTCCGCCCATGCATCCTTGTTGTAGCCGTGCCCCAGCCCCGCCCAGAACAAGGTGATGGGCAAATCGGTGATGTGGTAGGCGACTTCATACAGCTTGCGTGACTGGGCATCGACCGCGGTTGTGGTCGTGCATGTCAGGGCACCCTTTTCCAGAGCGCCATACTGCTCGTTCGTGTTGAACGCGACCGTCACGCCCCCCGCTGAATTCGCCCAGGCCGCAGGAGCTCGTCCGGGCAGCCTGAGCTTGGCCCCCTTCAACTCGGCGAGGCTGGTTACAGGTACATTGCAGACCAGCTTGTAGTGATTGGTCGCATAGGAACTGCCGAACACGACGCCGTGTCTTTTCCACTCGGCACTGAGTTCGGGATCGAAGATATTGAACTCCGTCGCCGCGGCAATGATCACCCTGGGATCCGAAAAGGTCATCCCCAGTTCCTCCACCGCATTGGAAACCGGCAGATCCGACGGTGTATATTGGGCAAAATGTCCGGAGACGTCGGCAAGTCCGTCCGCGAGCTCCGAGAGATTGCCTAGCGCAGTCACGCGCGGTGATCCCAGCTCCACTTCCGCGGTTAGCGTCCCGTTTGAATGATGCGCCACGCGTTCAGCCCAATAATCATAGAGGTAGCGCGAGTACATGTGGGTGGGCGGCAGCCACGTCGCGGCCACAAGGCTGTCTCTGGCCAATGCAGTGCCGGATGTCGCGGTCATCGCTGTACAAAAAGCCAGCGCGAATGGAAGCATTCTCATGGTTTCCTCCCGAATGTCATGATTTGCTTTTGGTATTGATTGAAACGACGCGTTCGTTTGCGGGACGAATGACTGCAGCTTCCAGAAACAGTTTTGGAAACCCCCGCATAAGGCGCTCTCGCGCCTGAGGCGCGGCACCGAACGAAGTGGAAAACGCGTAACCACGAAGGACATTCGACGCCATTGCCCAGTGATCCGAGCGTTGCTCCTGATCATATCCGGGCAATTCGAACGTATTGTCCCAGAACTCGAAAAGGGACTGTCGCCAGTCGGCGACCGCTTCCTGAACAAGGGACGAAAGCGTCAACTCCGCCCGGATGCCGAGAGCAATCTCCATGCAACCGACAAAGAGATCGCTCGCAATCGTATCGCCTGTCTCTGAAACGAATTCTTCCAGAGTGATTTCGCCCTTGCGCAACCGGGATGCGATTTCGTGCAATTGGCCGGCGAACTCGACCAGAAGATCGCCGAACGCAGCGGCGATCAGGTGATCCTTCGTCGGGAAGTGATGGAACAGCGCCCCACGCGACACGCCCGCCTTCTTCAGAATCGGCAGGATCGACAGGCCGGCATATCCATTCGTTATGAGTTGGCCCACCGTCGCCCTTTTCAACAGCGCGATGGTCCGTTCAGCGTCACGGATACGCTCATTCGATTTTTCTTCGCCCATTGCTTTCTTCCGGATTTCGGTTTGCTGATCGGCACATATACATACAGACCGGTTGGTATGTAAAGAATTTTTTGCAGGGGCAGCCGGATAGGGCTGCGTCGATGGCGTCAAAACCGTTGAAAAAGGGCAAACCCTGCGCCCGGGGCGCAGGGCCGAGGATTTGTGGTGCAAATACCTCTACCGGAAAACCGGTGCGAAAGTCGTAGCGCAAGTGGCGTTCCGGGTCACGGCAATTTCGATTGCCTAAAAAAGCGCCATCGCCACCTGCCTATTTTGTGAGCAGCATACCGCAGCGCACAAAAAATCATCGTACCCCAATGTGAAAACGATCGTTCGGATCTGTCCGGACGGCAGAAAATTATCCATTAAAAACAAAGCAATAGTCGTCCGGATATAAAGATTCGGGAATCTGGCACGATTCCTGCGAGGTAAAGGCCGGTGCAAATACTTCTACGCAGATCATGGAGATCAATATGAATGCTCTGAAAAACCGGATCCGGTCCTTCGGCCTGGCAACGATCGTCGCCGGCATGACCGCATCGTCCGCCGCCTGGGCCGAGGACACGATCAAGGTCGGCATCCTGCATTCCCTGTCAGGAACGATGGCGATATCCGAGACCACACTGAAAGACGTCATGCTCATGCTCATCGAGGAGCAGAACAAGAAGGGCGGCCTTCTGGGCAAACAGCTCGAGGCGGTTGTCGTCGATCCCGCTTCCGACTGGCCGCTCTTTGCCGAAAAGGCCCGCGAACTGCTGGAGGTCCATGAGGTTTCCGCCGTCTTCGGAAACTGGACTTCGGTCAGCCGCAAGTCTGTGCTTCCGGTCTTCGACGAGCTCAACGGCATCCTGTTCTATCCCGTCCAGTACGAGGGCGAGGAAAGCCAGCGCAACGTCTTCTACACGGGTGCCGCACCCAACCAGCAGGCCATTCCCGCCGTCGACTATCTGCTGGAGAACGAGGAAGTCGAGCGCTGGGTGCTCGCGGGAACGGACTATGTCTACCCGCGCACGACCAACAAGATCCTGGAGGCCTACCTCAAGGCCAAGGGCGTGTCCGATGAGGACATCATGATCAACTACACGCCGTTCGGCCATTCCGACTGGCAGACCATCGTCGCCGACATCAAGGCCTTCGGCTCGGAAGGCAAGAAGACCGCGGTCGTCTCCACCATCAACGGCGACGCCAACGTGCCGTTCTACAAGGAACTCGGCAACCAGGGCATCTCCGCGACCGACATCCCGGTGGTCGCCTTTTCGGTCGGCGAGGAGGAACTGGCCGGTCTCGACACCGAACCGCTCGTCGGTCACCTTGCCGCCTGGAACTATTTCCAGTCGGTCGACACGCCCGAAAACGAGGAATTCATCGAGACCTGGAAAGCCTTCATCGGTGATGAGAACCGCGTCACCAACGATCCGATGGAAGCCCACTACATCGGCTTCAACATGTGGGTGAAGGCAGTGGAGAAGGCCGGCACCACCGACGTCGACACGGTGATTGACGAGATCATCGGCGTTTCCGTGCCGAACCTTTCCGGCGGCTATTCCGCCATGATGCCGAACCACCACATCACCAAGCCGGTGCTGATCGGCGAGATCCAGGAAGACGGCCAGTTCGACATCGTCGACCAGACCGACGGCCTCGTCGCCGGCGATGCGTGGTCGGACTTCCTGCCGGATTCGGCCAAGCTGATCTCCGACTGGAGGAAGCCGCTCGACTGCGGAAACTTCAACACCGAAACCCAGACCTGCGGCGGCAAGGGCAGCTGACCGCCTCAAAGAAGCATGCGGCGGGCGATTGTGCCCGCCGCCCCCTCTGACCCCACCATTGCGACATGAAACCTGTTTGCCGCCTATTCGCCGTCCTGCCGGTCCTACTGCTGCTTTTAAGCGGCGCCCGCGCCGATGACAGTCTCGGCGATCTCATCGACGCGCTGGCGACCGGAAAGCTGAAGGACCGTGCCGGCCAGATTGAGGCCATTGCCGAGACCGGCGATCCGCAGGCCGTCCCGGCGCTGTCCGCCCTGCGCGACGGGGCGCTCTATTTTCGCAAGTCCGACAAGAAGGTCTTTATGACCGAGAAAGCCGGTACCGGCTTCGTCCTCTTTGACCCCATAAGCGGAACCGAGGTCGAGACGCTGGCCAAGGGCGCGGTCAAGAAAATCAAGGTCAACAACAAGCTGCGGCGACAACTGACCGCGGTCATCGGCTCCATGACCCTCGAGAGCCCGGATGCTGATACGCGCCTCGCCGCGGCACGGACGATCTTCAAGAACGGCGACGTCTCGGCACTCGAGGCGCTGGACGCTGCCCTAGAAAGCGAACAGGACGCCGAGGTGCGCGCAGCAATGGAACTTGCCCGCGCATCGGCGCTTCTGAAAAGCGATGCGCAGACGTTCGAAAAGGTCAAGGCCGTCGAGCTTGTTGGCACGAAAGGCGGGCGCGACGCCGTTCCGCTTTTGAAGGAGCTGGCCTCTTCAACGGACGAGAGCGTTGCGCAGGCAGCCGAAAGGCAGATCGCTGAGATCGAGAAAGCCCAGGCGCTGTGGAATTCGGCCCAGACGGTCTGGTACGGCATATCGCTGGGGTCTGTGCTGCTGCTGGCCGCCATCGGCCTTGCCGTAACCTTCGGCGTGATGGGCGTCATCAACATGGCCCATGGCGAGATGGTCATGCTCGGCGCCTACACGACCTTCGTCGTCCAGGAGGTCATCCGCGGCTCCTTTCCCGGGCTTTTCGACTATTCGCTGCTGATGGCACTGCCGCTCGCGTTCCTCGTGGCGGGCGCCTGCGGCTTTGCCATGGAGCGCGGCATTATCCGCTTTCTCTACGGGCGGCCTCTGGAAACGCTGCTCGCGACCTGGGGCGTGTCGCTGATCCTGCAGCAGGCCATCCGCACGATCTTCGGCCCGACGAACCAGGAGGTCGGCAATCCGTCATGGATGTCTGGGGCCTACGAGCTTGGCGGGCTGACGCTCACGGCCAACCGGCTGTGGATCGTGGTATTCGCCCTGATCGTCTTCGCCGCCCTTTTTCTTGTTCTCAAAAGGACCGGTTTCGGGCTGCAGATGCGGGCCGTCACCCAGAACCGCCAGATGGCTTCGTCCATGGGCATCAGGACGCCGTGGGTCGACGCGCTCACCTTCGCGCTCGGTTCCGGTATCGCCGGCATCGCCGGCGTCGCCCTGTCGCAGATCGCCAATGTCTCGCCCAATCTCGGACAGAGCTACATCATCGACAGTTTCATGGTTGTCGTCTTCGGCGGCGTCGGCAATCTGTGGGGAACGCTGGTCGGCGCCATGACGCTCGGTGTCGCCAACAAGTTCCTTGAGCCTTACGCGGGGGCGGTGCTCGCCAAGATCCTGATCCTTGTCTTCATCATCCTGTTCATCCAGAAACGGCCGCGCGGGCTGTTCGCGCTGAAAGGCAGGGCGGTCGAGGCATGATCACGTCATTTGTCTTCAAGGCGCTGGACCGCCGCGCCATCTGGGTCATCGCCGTGCTGGTCGGCCTGGCAGTGCTGGTGCCGCTGCTCAATCTCGCGCTGCCCGCCGGCCACCCGCTGCACGTGCCCAACTACGCAATCAGCCTGATGGGCAAATATCTCAACTACGCGCTGCTGGCGCTGGCGCTCGATCTCGTCTGGGGCTTCTGCGGCATCCTCTCGCTCGGCCACGGCGCCTTCTTCGCGCTCGGCGGCTATGCGATGGGCATGTATCTGATGCGCCAGATCGGCTCGCGCGGCGTCTATGGCGATCCGGTCCTGCCTGATTTCATGGTCTTCCTGAACTGGCAGGAACTGCCCTGGTTCTGGTACGGTTTCGACACGTTCTGGTTCGCCGCCATCATGATCGTGCTCGTTCCCGGGCTGCTTGCCTTCGTCTTCGGATGGTTCGCCTTCAGAAGCCGCGTCACCGGCGTCTACCTGTCGATCATCACGCAGGCGATGACCTATGCGCTGCTGCTTGCCTTCTTCCGAAACGAGATGGGTTTCGGCGGCAATAACGGCCTGACCGACTTCAAGGACATTCTCGGCTTTGCCATCCAGGCCGATACCACCCGCGCGGCCCTGTTCTCGGCCTCAGCCCTCGCCCTGTCCGCGGCCTTCCTGATCTGTTCCGGCATCGTCCGCTCGAAATTCGGCAAGGTGCTCGTTGCCGTGCGCGACGCCGAGAGCCGCTCGCGTTTCTTCGGCTACCGCGTCGAGAACGTCAAACTTTTCGTCTTTGTCATTTCAGCGATGATGGCCGGCGTTGCCGGCGCGCTCTACGTGCCCCAGGTCGGCATCATCAACCCGGGTGAATTCGCACCGGCCAATTCCATCGAGATCGTCGTCTGGACGGCGGTCGGCGGACGCGGCACGCTGGTCGGCCCGATCGTCGGCGCGGTGCTGGTCAACGCCGGAAAGTCGGTGTTCACCGCCGCCTTCCCGGAATTCTGGCTTTTCGCCCTCGGCGCCCTCTTCGTCGCCGTCACGTTGTTCCTACCGAAAGGCATTGTCGGCGCGCTTTCGGGCCTGCGCAAATGGCGGCCGCGTCGCGCGGCGCCGGTGATGGCCGATGCCGCTGGGGAGGCCGCGGAATGACCAAGGCGGCGCAGGGAAGCCTGCTCTATCTCGATGGCGTCAGCGTGGCGTTCGACGGTTTCAAGGCCATCAACAACCTGTCGCTGGTGCTGGAGCCCGGCGAGATGCGCGCCATCATCGGTCCGAACGGCGCCGGCAAGACGACGATGATGGATATCGTCACCGGTAAGACGCGGCCTGATACGGGCGACGTGATCTTCGACGGCGAGATCGACCTGACGCACCACGACGAGACCGACATCGCCGCGCTCGGCATCGGCCGCAAATTCCAGAAGCCGACGGTGTTCGAAAGCCACACCGTCGAGGACAACCTTGAACTTGCGTTGGATCGCCGGCGCGGGGTCTTCGCGACGCTGTTTTACGATCAGACGGAAGCAGATCGCGAAGCCATCGACCGTATCCTGGAAACGACGCGGCTGACGGCCCGCCGCCGCGAGCTTGCCGCCAATCTCTCGCACGGCCAGAAGCAGTGGCTCGAAATCGGCATGTTGCTTGCCCAGAATCCGAAGCTTCTGCTGGTCGACGAGCCGGTCGCCGGCATGACCGACGCGGAAACCGAGGAAACCGCGCGGCTGCTGCGCGAGATCGCGCAGAACCATTCGGTCGTGGTCGTCGAGCACGATATGGGGTTCGTCCGCGAACTGGACGTGAAGGTAACGGTCCTGGCCGAAGGTTCGGTTCTCGCGGAAGGATCGCTTGACCATGTCAGCGCCGATCAAAAGGTCATCGAGAACTATCTCGGCCGGTAGAACGGAGCAGACGCCAATGACCACCCTGACCGTCGACGACATCCATCTACACTACGGCGCCGCCGAGGCGCTGCGCGGTGTGTCCGTGAAAGCGGAACCGGCCAGCATCACCTGCGTGCTCGGGCGCAACGGCGTCGGCAAGACCTCGCTGCTGCGCGCCATTACCGGCCAGCACCCGGTCTCCTCCGGAACGGTCGACTTCGCCGGCGCGCCACTCAGGAACCAGCCGCCCTATGCGCGCGCCGCCAGCGGAATCGGTGTCGTGCCTCAAGGCCGCGAGATCTTTCCGCTCCTGACCGTCGAGGAGAACCTGCAGACCGGTTTCGCCTGTCTCGGACGCCGGGCGCGCACCATCCCGCCGGAGGTCTTCGAACTGTTTCCGGTGCTCGAATCCATGTTGACGCGGCGCGGCGGCGACCTGTCCGGCGGCCAGCAGCAACAGCTCGCCATCGGCCGCGCCCTCGTCACCCGCCCAAAGCTGCTGATCCTCGACGAGCCGACCGAGGGCATCCAGCCGTCGATCATCAAGGATATCGGCCGGGCGCTTTCCTATTTGCGCGACACGGCGGGTCTGACCATCCTGCTGGTCGAGCAGTATCTCGATTTCTGCCGCGAACTCGCCGACCGCGTCTACATCATGGATCGCGGCGAGATCGTGCACAGCGGCGCGGCGGCCGACCTCGATAATCCGGATGTGCGCGCGCATCTGATGGTGTAGTGTCTGGTCATGGGAGGCAGTGCAGAGCACAAGACGGCGCCGCGGCAGCGGCTGCAGCGGGTCAGCGGCGCCGCGCGGGTATCGCTGGTCCATCTCGACGGATCGACGCGCCTCGGGCGGCTCTACCAGGAAGGTTCGGCGAAGATCCGTCTACCGCGTACCCACAACGGGCCGGCCGCCGACATCGTGCTGATCAACACGTCCGGCGGGATCACCGGCGGCGACCGCCTCGACTGGACCGTCGATGTCGGCACGGACGCGCGCTGTGTGGCAACCACCCAGGCCTGCGAGAAAATCTACCGGTCCGCCGCCGATGTCGCCAGCGTGGCGGCAACGATCAGGGTGCAGGAAGGTGCGGTGCTCTCCTGGCTGCCGCAGGAGACGATCCTTTTCGACCGCTCGGCGCTGTCGCGGACCCTCACCGTCGAACTGGCACCCGATGCCGCCCTGCTTCTGGCGGAACCGTTGATAATCGGCCGCCAGGCGATGGGCGAGACCGTCCGCGAGGCGTTCTTTGCCGACCGGTGGCGCATCCGCCGCGGCGGCCGGCTGCTGCACGCCGAGGAAACGCGGCTGGAGGGCGACATTCCGGCGCTGCTCGACCGCGCGACAACCACCGGCGGCGAATGTGCCTTCGCCACCGTTCTCCTGGTGCACCGCGATGCCGGCGACATGGTCGAGCCCTTGCGCCGCCTGCTTGGAGACAATGCCGGCGTCAGCGCAATTCAAAGCGCAGCCGGCAACCGGCTTGTCGTGCGCATGGTGGCGCCCGGCGGTTTCGCGCTGCGCCGGCAACTCATCCCGGTCATCGACTGGTGCAACCGGAAACTGACCGGCGCCCGCCAGGGCCTGCCGAAACTCTGGACGATCTAGGGGACGCGAATGAACCTGACACCGAGGGAAAAAGACAAGCTGCTGATCGCCATGGCGGCCGAAGTCGCGCGCAAGAGACTGGCGCGCGGCGTCAAGCTCAACCACCCCGAATCCGTCGCGCTGATCTCGGACTTCGTCGTCGAGGGCGCACGCGACGGCCGCACCGTCGCCGATCTCATGGAGGCCGGTGCCCATGTGCTTACCCGCGACGAGGTCATGGAAGGCATTCCCGAGATGATCCACGACATCCAGGTCGAGGCGACCTTTCCCGACGGGGTCAAGCTCGTCACCGTGCACAATCCGATCCGTTAGGAGACCCGACATGATTCCTGGAGAAATAATCTGCGCGGACGGTGAGCTTGTCCTTAACGAGGGCGGCGACACGGTAACGCTCAAGGTCGCCAACACCGGCGACCGGCCCATTCAGGTCGGCAGCCACTATCATTTCTTTGAAACCAACGGCGCCCTCGACTTCGATCGCGAAATGGCCCGCGGCCGGCGCCTGGACATTCCCTCCGGCACGGCGGTGCGGTTTGAACCCGGTCAGGAACGCGAGGTCACGCTCGTCGAATTCAGCGGCTCGCGGCGGGTGTTCGGTTTCCAGCAGAAGATCGAGGGGGATCTGTCGTAACATGCCGGTCAATATTTCCAGGGCCGCCTATGCGGACATGTACGGACCGACCACCGGCGACAGGGTGCGCCTGGCGGACACGGAACTTCTTGTCGAGGTCGAACGCGACCTGACCGTCTACGGCGACGAGGTCAAGTTCGGGGGCGGCAAGGTGATCCGCGACGGCATGGGCCAGTCGCAGGCAACCCGCGGCCAGGGTACGGCCGACACGGTCATCACCAACGCCATCATCGTCGATCACAGCGGCATCTACAAGGCGGATATCGGCATCCGTGACGGCCTTATTCAGCGCATCGGCAAGGCAGGCAATCCGGACACCCAGTCGGGAGTGGACATCGTCGTCGGTCCCGGAACCGAGGCGATCGCCGGCGAGGGCAAGATCGTCACGGCGGGCGGAATCGACGCGCATATCCACTTCATATGTCCGCAGCAGATCGAGGAGGCACTGAATTCGGGCGTGACCACGATGCTCGGCGGCGGCACCGGACCGGCGCATGGCAGCCTCGCGACCACCTGCACGCCGGGTTCCTGGCACATCGGCCGCATGATCCAGGCCGCCGAGGCCTTCCCGATGAATATCGGCTTTGCCGGCAAGGGCAACGCCTCGCGCCCCCGCGCGCTTGAAGAAATGGTCGAGGGCGGCGCCTGCGCGCTGAAGCTGCACGAGGACTGGGGAACAACGCCGGCGGCCATCTATAATTGCCTCTCGGTGGCCGACGCCTTCGACGTGCAGACGATGATCCACACCGATACGCTCAACGAGAGCGGCTTTGTCGAGAACACCATCGCCGCGATCGCCGGCCGCACGATCCACGCCTTCCACACGGAGGGCGCCGGCGGCGGCCATGCGCCGGATATCATCAAGCTGTGCGGGCTCGAGCACGTCATCCCCTCCTCGACCAACCCGACTCTGCCCTATACGCGCAACACGACGGCCGAACATCTCGACATGCTGATGGTGTGTCATCATCTCGATGCGAATATTCCCGAGGACGTCGCCTTTGCCGAAAGCCGCATCCGGTCCGAGACCATCGCCGCGGAGGACGTCCTCCACGATATGGGCGCCTTTTCCGTCGTCGCCTCGGACAGCCAGGCCATGGGCCGTGTCGGCGAGGTAATCATTCGCACGTGGCAGGTTGCCGACAGCATGAAGCGCCAGCGCGGCCGGCTCGCCGAGGAGACCGGCGAGAACGACAATTTCCGGGTCAAGCGCTACATCGCCAAATACACGATCAACCCGGCGATCGCCCACGGGTTCTCGAAACAGGTCGGATCGGTGGAAGCCGGCAAGCGCGCCGATCTCGTCTTGTGGAATCCGGCCTTCTTCGGCGTCAAACCGGACCTCGTGCTGCTCGGCGGCAGCATCGCGACGGCCGCAATGGGCGATCCGAACGCCTCCATTCCGACGCCCCAGCCGGTCCACTACCGGCCGATGTTCGGCGCTTTCGGAAGGGCGATCACGAAAAGCTCAGTCACATTCGTATCCAAGGCGGCGCTCGAATCGGGCCTTGCCGAGCGCCTGGATATCGAAAAGGACCTCGTTGCTGTGGAAAACACCCGCCGAGCGATCGGCAAGCGTTCGATGGTCCACAATTCTGCAACGCCGCAGATCGATGTCGATCCGGAAACCTACGAAGTGCGCGCTGATGGCGAGCTCCTGACCTGCGAGCCCGCTGAAATTGTCCCGATGGCCCAGAGGTATTTCCTGTTTTGACGCTACCGGTCGCCGCCAAAGTCGTTTCCATTGCCGACGGCATGGCCGCCGACACGGTCACGCTGGACGAGGCCGGCCGGAACCGGCGCCGCATTGCGATGACCTCCGACGGCGGCATCCGCTTCCTGCTGGACCTTTCCGAAGCCCGGCTGCTGCGTCACGGCGACGGGCTGCAGCTGAGCGACGGGCGCATCATCGCCGTCCGGGCTAAACCGGAGCCGCTCTACCGCGTGCACCCGCAGGACGCGCTTCACCTCCTGCGCCTTGCCTGGCATCTCGGAAACCGCCATTGCCCGGCGCAGATCGACAGGGAGTTCATCCTCATCCGCCGCGATCACACCCTGCGCGCGATGCTGGAAGGGTTGGGAGCGGAGGTCGAGGACATCGAAGCGCCTTTCGATCCGGAGGGCGGCGCTTATGACGGCGGGCACCATCACCATGATTGAGGGACTTTCCAATCCGGCCCTTCTGCGGCTGATGAGCTGGATGTCGCCGAGTTTTCCGGTCGGCGCTTTCGCCTACAGCAACGGCCTCGAGCGGGCCGTGCATGACGCAATGATCGGCAATGCCGCACAGCTTCAAGAATGGCTCAGCGATCTGATCACCATCGGTTCGGCCTGGAACGACGCAGTGCTGTTTGCCGAAAGCTGGCGGCGCGCCTCGGACGACGGCGACCTTCCTGAACTCGCGGAACTCGCAGAAGCGCTGGCGACCTCGTCCGAACGGCACCTGGAGACGGTGAAACAAGGCGCCGCATTCCTGGAAGCCGCGGCCGCCTGGCCCTCGCCGGTGCTCGATCTGCTTTGCAAGGAATGTCCCTTGCCGGTCGCAGCCGGCGCTTTGGCGGGCGCCCACGGCATCCCGCTTTCGCCCGCTCTTGCCGCCTACCTGCATGCCTTCACAGCCAATCTCGTCCAGGCGGGCCTTCGCCTGATGGCCCTTGGCCAGGCGGACGGGGTCCGGGTGCTCGCCGCACTGGAAACCACCATAGCGAAGATCGCCGAAAGGGCGGCCGCCGCAACGCTGGACGATCTCGGCGGTGCCACCGTCCTGGCGGAAATCGCCGCCATGAACCACGAAACCCAGTATTCGAGGCTTTTTCGATCATGACACGGGCATCAAACGGTCCCCTTCGCATCGGCATCGGCGGTCCCGTCGGCTCCGGCAAGACGACCCTGACCGAGAAACTCTGCAAGGCGATGCGCGACCGCTGGTCGCTGGGCGTCGTCACCAACGACATCTACACCAGGGAGGACGCCGAGGCGCTGGTCCGCTTGCAGGCGCTTTCCTCGGACCGCATCGTCGGTGTCGAGACCGGCGGCTGTCCGCACACCGCCATTCGCGAGGACGCCTCGATCAATCTTGCCGCCATCGACCAATTGTGCGCGCGCCATCCCGATCTCGACATCGTCTTCATCGAATCGGGCGGCGACAACCTGTCAGCGACCTTTTCCCCGCAGCTTGCCGACCTGACGCTCTACGTCATATCCGTCTGTCAGGGCGAAGAGATCCCGCGCAAGGGCGGGCCGGCCATCACCCGCTCCGATCTGCTGATCATCAACAAGACCGATCTGGCGCCGCATGTCGGTGCCGACCTTTCCGTCATGGGGCGCGATGCGGACAAAATGCGCGGCGGCAAGGCAAGCCTCTTTACCGACATGCGCCGCGGCGAGGGTGTCGACGATATTGTCGGCTTCCTCATGGAAACGGGCGGATTGTCTGAATCGGTCTTCGGAGCCGCTTGAAGCAATGCTTACAGAGCGTTAACGCCTGATTCACTTTGTTACCAGGTCGGTCATATTGCCGCCATACGCGTGCTAGACGATCGGTCTAGTCATTGGTAGCGTTTGTTATGCCCGTACAAAGAGACACCAGACAGCACATCATCAGCACCAGCCGCGATGTCATCCTCGGCCGGGGGTTTTCCGCCGTCGGATTATCGCAGTTGCTCAACGTCGCTGAGGTGCCCAAGGGTTCGTTTTATCACTACTTCAAATCCAAGGAGAGTTTCGGAGAAGCCCTTCTTGAGGACTATTTCGACAATTACCTCAATCGCCTGGACGAATTGCTGAAGCCCGACGGCAGGCCCGCCGCGGATCGGATAATGGCGTTTTGGGGCCTATGGACCGATCCCAAATCGGTCGGCGAATTCGGCGCGCGATGCCTCGTCGTCAAACTCGGGGCCGAGGTCTCCGACCTGTCGGAACCGATGCGGGCCGTGCTGCGCGACGGGACCGAGCGGATCGTAGCGCGGCTGTCGCAGTGCCTGATGGAGGGTATGCGCGACGGATCGCTGCCGAACGACATGAAACCGGTGCAGGCCGCGCTCGCCCTCTACGACCTGTGGCTCGGCGCGACGCTGATGACCAAGCTGCGCCACGACACCCACGCCTTCAAGAACGCCCTCCTGATCACCCGGCAATTGCTGCGGCTCGACTGAGGGGCCGGGCAACAGCAATCCGGCCGCAGAACACTGACAAGGAATAGACAATATAGAACAATTATTTAAAGAAAATAGACGACCGGTCTAATATTCAAACCACACCGATTCGACACATTGAAAGAACACCCCTCGAAAGGAAGAATTCATGACAATAAGGAACCGCCGCATTGTGCTTGCATCGCGGCCCGACGGCTCGCCCACGGCTGACAATTTCAGGCTGGAAGAGACCGAAATTCCGGAACCCGGCGAAGGCGAGTTGCTGTTGCGCACGCTTTACCTGTCTCTTGATCCCTACATGCGCGGCCGCATGAGCGACGCGCCCTCCTATGCGCCGCCCGTCAACATCGACGAAGTGATGATCGGCGGAACGGTCGCGCGGGTCGAAGCCTCGAACAATCCGAAATACGCGGTCGGCGATCTGGTGCAGAGCATGAGCGGGTGGCAGGACTACGCGGTTTCGGACGGTACCGGCCTCGCCAGGCTCGACAGGGACATGCCGCGGCCGTCCTTTGCCCTCGGTGTCATGGGCATGCCGGGATTTACCGCCTATGTCGGCCTGCTGGATATCGGCGAGCCGAAACCGGGCGAAACCGTGGTTGTCTCGGCCGCCAGCGGCGCCGTCGGTTCGGTCGTCGGCCAGATCGCCAAGCTGAAGGGATGCCGCGTCGTCGGCGTCGCCGGCGGTGCCGACAAGTGCCGCCATGTCGTCGAGGAATTGGGTTTCGATGCCTGTATCGACCGGCGCGAGCCGGGCCTGAAGGACAATCTTGCAGCGGCCTGCCCCGACGGCATCGACGTCTATTTCGAAAATGTCGGCGGCGCGGTCTTCGACGCGGTGTTGCCGCTGCTCAACGTCCACGCCCGCATTCCCGTCTGCGGCCGCATCGCCAGCTACAATGCAACCAGCCTGCCGGACGGTCCCGACCGCACGCCAGCTCTGGTCGGACTGCTTCTGGTGCGGCGCATCAAGATGCAGGGATTCATCATCTTCGATCACTATGAGAGCCGCTACAGGGATTTCGTCCGCGACATGAGCGCCTGGCTGGCCGACGGCAAGATCAAGTACCGCGAAGATCTGGTCGAAGGCCTGGAGAATGCGCCGGAAGCCTTTATGGGCCTCCTCGAAGGCAGGAATTTCGGCAAGCTGGTTGTCCGCACGGCCGCCGAATAAGCCAACCGGTTGCCAAGGCCCGCCCCGGATCGCCAGGGCGGGCTTTCGGCGGTGCCTGCGGATCTAGCGCGCCGATCGGCCGGAGGTCATCCGCACCAGTGTAGCGTCCCGGTCCATGAAATGATGCTTCAGGGCGCCGGCCGCGTGGAGCGCGATAAAGAAGATCAGGACATTGGCGATCGCGCCGTGGGCATCGCCGGCGACATCCGACAGCGCTTTGTTTTCCGGAAGGCCCGGTATCGTGAACAGACCGAACACCTGGATATCGTGGCCGCCGAAGAGCGAGGTCATCATGCCGGAAACCGGCATCAGCACGATGCAGGCGATCAGAACCCAGTGCGTCAGCCTGGCAATGCGGTCCTGCCAGACGGGCATGGGCGCCGCCGGCTCCAGGAAACCCCGCGCCAGGCGCCAGCCGATCCGCCACAATCCGAAAGCAAGCACCAGCACGCCGATCGCCTTGTGGATCTGCAACAGCGCGTTCTGTCCCTGACCGCGCGGCACGAAGTCGTCGATATAGGTTCCGAAGGCCAGCATTCCGATCATCGCCAGCGCAATGACCCAGTGGTTGAAGCGGGAGATCAAATCGTACGTCGTATCGTTTCCAGTATTCATTTCGCGTCCTGTCTGCTGCCGGGTCCTCCGGTTGCGCGAACCGGGAACCCGCGATGAAATCACTGAGCTGAAATCTGCAACCTGGAATTAGCACGGAAGTGGATATTCCACCTTACCAGGGACAGAAAACCGCTATCTCATCGTGCGCGCTTCTGCAATCCCTGTTCGACTTTCTGATCCCGAACATGTGATCGCCCATAACTAATTGAAAAAAATGGTGATTTCGCACATGGATCAAATGTAATTTGATTCGCTTCGCGCCCCGCCCCATCTCCGAATTATTCCGGGTGTCATCGGTCCATTTGCGTGCCCGTGCACCGAGGACCCGCATTCCATCGCCCGCGGTTTCTCGAGCTGTCTCCGGTATCCGGACCCGCTACACCGGCCGGAGCGGCACAGGGCCGAACGGCCCGGAAAGTCCCCCGATAGGCGGCATGGCGCGTGTCGCCTTGGGCCGCCGCCGACCGTCATGTATTCGGCGCCGTCAGGTGCCGGTGTCGTCGGCGGCGGCTCGTTGCTTTTCCGCTTCGATGCTGCGGCGCAGGATCCGGTAGTCGACAATCCCGATGACGGCCACCGCGACCGAAATCGGCATGAGCGCGATGCCCACCCATTCCAACCACTGGCTGCCACTGAGTTTGAGCAACCCGGCGCCGGAAACGAACAGCGCTATGGATGTGTTGAGATACGACAGCAGGGTCCGCCGGTTGGCGAGCTCCGTACGCACGATCGCCAGAACCAGATTTTCGACCGAGCGTCTCTCCCGCATGTCCATGGCCTGTCCTCCAACGTCAGCAAAGATGTTGCCGCAGTTTAGGGCCGGAATGCGGGGAATGAAACGGTTGCCTCCGCAAACCGCGTGCGATGAGAATTGACTTCCAGTTTGAAAGAAATTCAATCACAATCGGCCGTCGCAGGAACCGGAGCACTAAGACAATATGCACAGATCGATCATGACCGCCCATGCGTCACGCTGATACAATCATCATCGGCGGCGGCCCCGCCGGCAGTACCTGTGCCGGACGGTTGGTGAAGGCTGGCCGCGAAGTCCTGGTCATCGACAAGGCCTCGTTTCCCCGCCTGAAGCTCTGTGCCGGCTGGATCACCGAGAAGGTCATGGCTGACCTGGAATTCACGGAGCACGACTATCCGCACCCGCTGCTCAAGCTCGATGTCCGCAGTCATTTTCCGAAGGTACCCTTCGGTCTGAACTGGTTTCCGACCAAGGGCGAGAATTTCTCCATCCGCCGCACCGAATTCGATGCCTGGCTGTTGCAGAGATCCGGCGCGCCGGTTGAAAACCACGCGGTAAAGTCGATCCGGCGCGAAGACGGCCGCTACATCATCGACGACGCCTACAGCTGCGACCACCTTGTCGGCGCCGGCGGCACCATGTGTCCGGTGCGCCGCAACCTGTTCGACGACGAACGACGAAAGGCGCTGCAGATCGCCACGCTCGAGAAGGAATTCGAATATCCGGACCGCAGGGACGACTGCCACCTCTATTTTGCCCGGCGCGGCCTCGTCGGCTACGCCTGGTTCGTCCCGAAGGGCAACGGCTTCGTCAACATCGGCATCGGCGGCAAGAGCAAGTATTTCCGCAAATCGGGAACCAGCATTCACGACCATTTCCGCTGGTTCCTGGACGACCTGGTGCGCGACGGGCGGCTGGACGCGCAGACCGCCGACGGCCTGAAGGCGACCGGCCATCCGTATTTCCTCTACGCCTGGGACGGGCCGGTCAAGAAGGACCGTTGCTATCTGATCGGCGATTCGGCAGGCCTTGCATCGATTGACCTTGGCGAGGGAATCGGACCGGCGGTGGAGAGCGCGCTCATGGCTGCCCGGGAAATCCTCGGCGAGGGTGATTATACGAAGCGGGACATCACCTATTATTCGCTCGGCGGACTGACGGAACGCCTGCTCAAACGCTTTGTCCCGCCGAAGGGCATGGACACGGTGGATGCACCTTCCCCGGACCCCGTCGACGGGACGGCAAGGCCCGCATGACACGGGCGTGCCGCGACCCTTTTCGGAAAAGCTGAATTTCCGCTCCTCGAAAAGCAAAAGCGGCCCGGGACAGGCCGAACCGCTTTTTAGGAGGAAGAGGAATACGTTGTTTTAGAGAAAGTTTTGTTTTGCTATTTGCGGACCTGGCGGCGCCCTACTCTCCCGCGTCTTGAGACGAAGTACCATTGGCGCAGGGGTGTTTCACGGCCGTGTTCGGGATGGGAACGGGTGCAGGCACCCCGCCAT
>NZ_SPNT01000013.1 GCF_004959855.1 Nitratireductor sp. XY-223
ACGGTCCGTCGTATCGCGGTCCGGGAGCATGAGGGCTCCCGGGCCGGCTCTGCCCTGGTCCGGCTGGCGCCGGGAGCCTCGCGTTGAACGGCGCCGGTTTCGTCCCGGCGCCGGCCGCGCAGACCGCAATCCCGTTCAATACAGGCGTGCCGGCGGCTTGATTCACACCCGGTTCGGCCCGCCATACGATGCCAGCGGGCTTTCAGCCTTCCAAAATATGCGCGGGGGAAACGCCCTCGCCCATCCGGTCGTTGCGCGCCATTGCCAGGGAAGTCCGTGGAGTTTCCGGCCGACTCGACCAACGAGCGAATGAACCGGGCTGACATCCACGTCGAACGCTCCGATCTGACCTGTGGATGCAACGGCGCTGTGGTTCGTCGATCCCAGATCCATGTAGCGGTACTCCAAACCGAAAATGGCCTGGCCCCGTGCATATTCGACGCCGGCTCCTACCGTGTAACCGTTGTGCCAGGCGCTGTTGCTCCAGGTTCCTGTATTGGGCGCGATATTGTCAACGACGCTCATGTCGATCTGGCTGCCGGCCCAGCCGCCGTTGGCGTAAAGCAGCCAGTTATCGGACGCATAACCAACCCGCGCGACCGCTGTCACAAGCAGATCGAGGCTCGTCGTAATGTTGTCATCCGCGGCGCCCTGGGTCGATACCGAACGCCCATCGACATCGCCACCCGCGATGGTGACTTCCGGCCCGAGTACGATATTGCCGTTCTGGAAGTTATAGCCGAGCTGGCCGCCGCCCAGAAAACCGTCCATATCGTGGCTGTCCGATTGGCCGACCGCGTAATCGAAGAAGGGCGGACTGCTGTTGGTGTTTGTCCAAATCGTATCACCGTTGAACGCATAGCCCGCATGGCCACCGATATAAAGACCCGTCCAGTCATACGATCGGATCAGCGCATCGACGGGTTCGACAATTGCGTCCGCGGAGTGAGCCGCCGTGAATGAAAGGGCGCCTGCCAGAATTGTAGGCCCGGCGCTGCGTCGTCTCCAATTAGAGCGAGTTGTGACCAGGTTGAATCATTTGACCGCGGCGATTTTGGTCTCTGGCTAGGTGGGTTGCGCGCCGTGGTGCCAACCCACCACAAGCGCAAGCCAACGACGCCAGGGGTCAAAATCGCCCGGCCCATTCAACGTTGGTTTTCAACATCATCTTCCTTTTCCAGGGTGGCGGCAAATCGGCCCATCGGCGTCGTTGCGCCGCTTGCCCGATGCCCCACATCGCGCTGCGCGACGCGCCTAGCCGAGTGGACCGATTTTCCGCCATCAAATGCTTCAAGCTGGCCACAACTCGCTCCAATGCCCGGTGTTGCCGGTCTCGACGTTCTCCCGGTGAAGCGTGAGGCGGTCGGGCGGAGCGGTGGCCGCCCTGGCGTCACCGCCGGCGTCCGGACATTCGCCAAAGGCCAGGTTCGTGGTGACGATGATCAAGGTGCGCTAGCAGGGCCTGCTGATGCTGAACGCGGTATAATATGCGGCGCTGCGCTTCACCTGTCCGTCAGTCTGATTGAAACGATAGTTCTCATTGTTTGTGGCGCGTGCCATGATGCGGTGGCGTTACGCGGATCGAAAGCAGTTCCACTTGTTGTAGGGTCTTGCCCTATTGTGAAAGTAACCACATAGCCTGTGTGTACTTCTTCAGATGCATGATCCGTTGTATCGCGGTCCGGGAGCCTTGTGCTCCTGGATCTCTTTTTTGGTGTTTCGGCTGGCCGGTTTACCCCGCACTTGTCCGCAGCTTGGCATTGTGTATGGATTGTCGTTCGGCACCCTTTTGCCCTTCCTGATGCCTTTTGTAAACACTATCGGCACAAATCCCGTGCAAGTCCACAGTTGAAGGAACAAACAAAACCGCGCCCGCCCTTGAAAATAAACACGATCACATCCAATCGAATCTACGGGTTCAGGAAAACCGACAGGTAAAACCGATCAGATCGACGAGAGAACATCCCCTGCCCCGCGGGGTTTCAGGCGTCCGTTTCAAACGGGTTTTCCAGCGCCACCCCTATCGGCGCGAAATCATCCACGTTGCGGGTGACCACCGTCGCCCCATGGTGCAGCGCCGTCGCGGCGATCATCAGATCCGCCCCTGTGTGGCCAATCTCGGCGCTCAGACGTCCCCAGATCCGCGCGTCTTTCGCACCAAACTCCAGAATCCGGTCACCAAAGACCAGAATGGTGTGATCGAGCCAGAGCTGCAAATCGCGCGTAAATCCGGGATCGCGCCGTTTTTGCTGTTGGATGCCCCGTTCGATCTCGCCCAGAGTGATCGCGCTCAGAAAGAGCGAGGTCTCCGGCTTGCCCTGAAGCCAGGCAGCGACCTGCGGCGCCCGCTCTGGTCGACGCGTGGCCGAAAGCACGTTGGTGTCGATTACATACATTCAGAAGTCCGCGTCACGCGGTTTGACCAGCGCGCGCTCCACCTTTAGTCCGGGAAAGGCCAACAGGTGTTCGGCAAAGCTCTCTCTGGTCTCAACCGCGCTCTGCACAAGTTGTTGGTAATCGGCGGCGCTGAGCACCACAACCGCCGGCTTGCCGCGGCGGCTGACCTCTTGTGGTGTGCCGGCCAATGCCGCATCCACCACGGCAGAGAACTTGTTCTTGGCATCCTGAAGCGTCCAGACCATATCTGACTCCTGCATTCATCTAGCTATATAACTAGCCAGCTACGGGAGTTCAAGTGATGGCGGCCCCCTCACCCCCTGCCCCGCCGTCCCTGGACGTCGAGGATCGGGAGGAACTGGGTGATGGCGCGTTTATTTGGCGCGCAGGTATTGCCAGACGTTTCCCATTGGGTGAGTTCCGGTGCATGGGGCGGCAGCTTAAGGGGCGTGATGTTATCCGGTAGCCTCAGGGTTTTTGCGCCATGCCATCACGCCCCGTCCACGATCAACAGGGCATGCGCACCTGTGGTCACGGTCCTGTCGGTCTCGGTACCTGTCGGCTTCAGGGACCGCATGGTGTTCACCCTGGGAGCGGCGACAAGATGTGGGGCTATGGCGGCGACGACACCATGAACGGCGGCAAGGGCAACGACACGATGCGCGGCGGCAGGGGTGACGACACCATGGACGGCTCGTGGGGCAACGACACGCTGCGCGGCGGAAGGGGCGAAGACAGGCTGATCGGCGGTCGCGGCGACGACACGCTGACTGGCGGTGCTTGGGATGCGGATACCTTCGTGTTCGGCGGCAACAGCAATGGCCACGACACGATCACGGACTTCGGGTCTATGAACATTTACGACATAAATAATGGGAACATTATCGAGACCGATCGCGACAAGATCGAGATCAGGGGCGGCACGACGTTCTCCGATTTGACCATCACGAACAACGCGGAGGGCGATGCGGTGATCACCGGCTACGCGGATGACAGCAGCATCACGCTGGAGGACGTGTCCGCGTCGGAACTGACCGAATCCGACTTCATCTTCGTTGCCTGAGAGGGCGATTCAGGCTCGGGAAAAGTCGATTCCGGGGGCACGCGTGCCCGGCCTTTGCTCAGCCTCTATCAAAGGAAGCGGTCAAGCCCCTGTCTTATAACTGCGTTGTTCGAGATCCGTCCGGGCATGCGCAAGAACGACCCGAACTGTTACACCTGTTGCCCGAACGCGGTACAATCAGTTTCTCATTGTAGCCGGCAGGTACAATGACAATTGGGGCAGTGCGACGACAATGATCAGGCAGATCAGCATTGCCAGCCAGAATGGCATGATACCCTGATAGATTTCATTCAGGGGAATATCCGAAACGCCTTTGACGACAAACACGTTCATGCCCACCGGCGGGCTGATCAGCGCCATTTCCAGAATGATCACCATGACCACGCCGAACCAGATTTTCAGATCCGAACCGCCCGTGATGCCCAGCGTCTCGCCGAGCCCGGATTGCTCGATGATCGGCAACACGATCGGCAGCACCAGAACCATCATGGCAAAGCCGTCGAGAAAGGTGCCGAGCAATATGAAGACGGCCAGTACCAGGAAAAGCAGAAGCAGAGGGTTGAGCTGCATCGCCTCCAAATGCCCCGCCAGGGCCGATGGCACTTGCGTCAATGCCAGAAAGGGAGAAAAGACGCTGGCGCCGATGATGATGAAATAGATCATCACCGTGGTGGAAACCGTCTTGAGCAACGCTTCGCGAAACCCGGCCAGCGTAAACCCTTTGCGCGGCAGGGCGAACAGGAATGCCAGCACCGCGCCGACGGCCGCGGCTTCCACCGGCGTGAAGATGCCCGCATAGATGCCGCCGATGGCAATGATAATGATGGCCAGAATTGCAGTGCTCCTGGCCAGGAACCGCAGGCGTTCGGCCAGATTGAACCGTTGACCGGCCGGACCGATTTGCGGGCGAAGCATGGTCAGCAACCAGATCGCCAGCATGAAACAGGCCGACAGCAGCAAACCCGGCACGACGCCGGCAAGAAACAGCCGGCCGACCGATTCCTCCGTCAGGATCGCATAGATGATGAAGCCGGTGGACGGGGGAATGAGAATGCCCAAGGTACCGCCTGCGGCGACGGAACCGGCAGCAAACCTCGAATCGTAGCCGAAGCGCCTCATCTCCGGCAGCGCGACCCGCCCAAGGGTCAGGGCCGAGGCGACGGAGGAGCCGGACAGCGCCGCAAACCCGGTGCATCCGAGGATTGTCGCGTGGGCAAGCCCGCCGCGAAAATGGCCGATCCAGGCATAGGCGGTATTGTACAGATCGCGGCTCATGCCGGAGGCTCCGGCAATGTTTCCCATCAGAACGAACAGCGGAATCACGGTCAGTTCGACATAGGTCAGTGTGCCCCATGTTTCGGTAAACAGCGTTGAAAAGGCCGCCGGCCAGGAATTCAGCAGCCCGATACCGATGACCCCGGCAATCATCATTGCGAAGGCGACCGGCATCCGCAGCGCCATGAGCGCAAGCAGAATCGCCAGGCCGAGAAATCCGGTCAAAGCGGGGCTCATTTCGACCCGCCCTTATCGTCTGAGGGCGAGGGATCAAGGAAGTATTCAAGGACAATCAACACGGCATGCAGCGCCGCCATTGCCATAATCGCCAGAATGAACGGCCGATGGGCGATGGCGATCATGTTGGTCGCCTCGTTGAACAGCGCGGCATCTTCGGCTGCCAGCCAGGCGCGCCACGCGATCAGGCAAAATACGCCCGCGACTGAAATTCTCATCAGCAATTCCCGGGCGCGCTCCAACGCAGGGAACGCCAATCCGGAGTAGAGATCCACGCTGATATGTCCGCCGATACGCCAGGTGTAGGGAGCGGCGAGCAGCACCGAAAGCACCATACCCATTTCAACGATATCCTGCCGGCCGCGAAGCGGATCGGAAAGAAAATAGCGCAGGATAACGTCCGTGAATGTAAGAACGACGAGCCCGGCCAAGACCAGCCCCGCCGCGATCGCCATCAACGCGGCCAATCTGTCCATCTGCCGCATCATTGGTCGATCCTCGGTGATGTGCCGTTACTGCTTCATGGCCGCGACCACTTCAAAGGCCGGCAGGCCGTCGCCATCGAGCTTCTTGAGCAGGCCATCGACGGCTTCGGCCGCCTTTGCGTCAAAGGCCGCGCGCGCCTCACCCGACAGGACGATGGTTTCGTTGCCGTCAATTTCGGCGAATTTGCCAAGCGCAATCTGACCGAATTTGGCCAGTCCCGCCGCGGAACGCTGCGAGATATCAAGGCCTGTCAGGTTGTCGAGCGCCTTGCGTTCGTCGTCGGAAAGCTCGTTATAGGCTTCCTCGTTGGCGACGAGGAAAATGGTCGTCGGCATTTCCGGGAGATTTGTGGTCACGTATTTCGTCGTCTCGATCAGTTTGAAGATCAGAAGCGAATCCGAACCCATCAGCGCACCATCCACGACTCCGGTATTCATTGCGGTGTAAACCTTATTGGCGGGCATGGGGACAGGGGTCGCGCCGTAGGCTTCAATTACCGCAGCCGCGGAAGAGGACGACACCCGGATCTTCAGACCGGCGAGATCTGCGAGGCTGCGGACCGGCTTGTCCCGCATCATAAGCACCGCCGGCGGCGTCACGAACAGGGCAAGCGGCACGGTTTTCTTGAATTCATCCCGCAGATGCTCGTCCATGACTTTCCACAATTTCGCGGTGGCGTCCTCGTGCCCGGCCGTCACACCCGGAAGTTCGATCAACAGCGTCTTCGGAAATACCGAAGACGTATAGCCCGGCAGGCCGTAGGAGATTTCCGCAATCCTGCTGACGGCCCGCTTGTACTGTTCAACCGGCCCCTTTCCGAGCTCGCCCGAGGGATAGATGTCGATCTTGACCGACCCGTCGGTCGCCGCTTCCAGATCGTTCGCCAGTTTCACGAAGATCGGCTCATGCAAAATGTATATGGGCGGAACGAAACTCGCCAGCTTCAATGTCCTTTCCGCCGCAATGCCCATGGCAGGTGTGGTGACCGCAAACAGCGCCGCAGCTCCGGCAACAAGGGTTCTACGCAAAATGTGCATGAATTGGATCCTCCAGATGGCGCCCTTTTGGTGAGCCAAAAACTATTCCATATTCTGGGACTATGCAATATATATTGGGATATGAGTGATCGATCGACTGAAATCCCGCAGACGGCCGGCGTCGGGCTTGTCCAGAAAACACTGCAGGTCCTCGATCTGTTTCAGCTCGACAGGCCGAACTGGTCGCAAAGCGAGCTGATGCAGGCGACCGGCATGCCAAGATCAACCATCAATCGGCTGGTCCGCTACCTTACCGATCGCGGATATCTTGCACTTCCGGAGGGCAGGAACAGGTATACCCTGGGACCGGCGGCCATCGATCTCGGAAGGCGTGCCTCGGCATTGTTCGATTTTCGCGAAATCTGCCAGCCGGCACTGGAACAGCTGGCGCGCCAAACCAAGGAGACCGTGCTGCTGACGTCTGTCGTGAGCGCCGGCAATGCGGTGCGGTGCGTCGATCAGATCGAAAGCACGCGCGAGGGTCTGCGTGTGTTCGAGCAGATCGGAGCCGTGTTTCCGCTGCATGCCGGCGCGGCGCCGAAAGCGGTTCTGGCGTTTTTGCCGGAAGAAGACCGCAAACGCTATCTGTCACGTCCCATGTCGGCGATCACCGGCGCAACCATCATCGATCCGGATCTTCTCGAGCGCGATCTGCGCAGCACGCGAAACCGGGGGTATTCGGTCTCCCGCGAGGAAACCTATGAAGGTGTCGCCGGTGTCGGGGCGCCGTTTTTCTGGAGCGATGGCCGGCCGGCCGGCAGCATGGCCGTGGCAATGCCCATTCAGCGGGCATCGGGCGAGGCCATCGCGTGGTGCGGAGATCTGTTGCAGCAGGTCTGCAGCAAGGTCGACGAACTGCACTCCACCCAGTGGCGCGGGCCGGAACGGAAAGCGGCGTCAAGATGAAGGCATGGATGTCCGGAAAAACGCCCGGTGTCGACGCTCTCGAGATGGCCGAGACAGGCAACCCGGAACCGGGTGACGGTGAACTTCTGGTCCGGGTCTGTCACGCCGCGCTCAACTTTTCCGATCTTCTGATGATCGATGAAAGGTACCAGGTACGTCCGCCACGGCCGTTCATTCCAGGCCAGGAAATCGCCGGGATTGTCGAGGAAGCCCCGTCCGGCGTTCCGTTTTCGGCGGGCGACCGGATCGCTAGCAAGGTGCTTTGGGGCGGCTTTGCGGATTATGTCTGCGCGCGCGCGGACATGGCGATCAAGGTTCCTGCCGGATTCAGCCTTTCGCATGCCGTGGCGCTGCCGGTCTCCTATGTGACCGCCCTTGTGGCGCTCGATCACTGCGCGCGGGTCAGGCCGGGCGATACGGTCCTGGTTCACGCCGCCGCTGGAGGGATCGGCCTGGCGGCCGTTGAAGTCGCGGCCGCGCGGGGCGCAAATGTCATCGCCACGGCGAGCGCGCCGGACCGGCTGGCGGTCGCGCAAGCGCATGGCGCCAGCCATTGCATAAATTATACGCAAGAAGGCTGGTACCGGCAGGTCAGGGACCTGACGGAGGGCGTCGGCGCCAATATCATAGTCGACCCTGTCGGAGGGCGCGTCGGCGAGGACAGCTTGCGCTGCATCGCGGTGGACGGATGCCTGCTGGTGGTGGGCTTCTCTTCAGGGACCATGCCGCAACTGGCGGCCAATCGCCTGCTTCTGAAACGGGCCTCGGCAAAGGGCGTTTACTGGAACCACGATACCGATGCGGATCTGTTGAAACAGGTTTATGCGGATCTCTTCGATCTTGTTTCATCCGGGAAGATCGATCCGGTGGTCGACACCGACCGCCAATTTGACGAACTGCCTGCGGCGCTTGGCGACCTCGCGAGCCGCAAGGTCACGGGCAAGATGGCGCTTCGCATCAGCGACGAGGGAGAAAGCCGATGAACGCGATGACAGCACGCGCGGGATTGCTTGAGGGCATTCGGGTGCTGGATCTGTCGCGCGTCATGTCCGGTCCGTTCTGCACGTCCATGCTCGCCGATCTGGGGGCCGAGGTCATCAAGGTCGAAATGCCCGGATCCGGTGACGAGGGGCGGTCGTTCGGGCCGTTTGTCGAGGGCGAGAGCAGCTATTTCATGCTGCTCAACCGCAACAAGAAGAGTGTCACCGTCGACATGAAATCCGAGGATGGCCGGGCGGTCATCCGGGCGCTGATCCCCAAATGCGACATATTGGTGGAGAACTTCCGTCCCGGTGTCATGGCCCGCCTGGGCCTGGATGAACCAACGGTCCGCCAGATCAATCCCGGCATCATCTATACAAGCATTTCCGGCTTTGGCCAGGACAGCCCCCTCAAGGCCTGGCCGGCCTTCGACCTTGTCATTCAGGCGATGAGCGGTCTGATGAGCCTGACCGGGCCGAGGGGCGGCCCGGCCACGGCGGTCGGCGAGTCCGTTGCCGATGTTTGCACCGGCATGTTTGCGGCGTTCGGGACGTTGGCCGCCCTGTTCGACCGTGAGCGCAGCGGCAGGGGACGGCATGTCGATGTCGCTATGCTGGACTCGATGATGGCAATGCAGCTTACCGGACTGGCGCGCCGGCTTTATATGAACGATACTCCGAAGCCGGCAGGCAACAGGCATCCGGTCACCTATCCGGTCGATTCCTTTGCGACCACAACCGGCGACGTCGTCATGGTGTGTTTTTCGGACAAGGCCTTTTCGGCGCTGGCCGAACTGATGGGTGAACCGGAATTGGCCGGCGATCCGAGGTTTTCGACAAACTCCGCCAGAAACGATCATGAAGACCTGCTGCGTTGCAGGATCGCGGCGTGGACCGGTGGTTTGACGCAGGATGCGGTCACAAAATCCCTGCTCGACGCCGGAATTCCGGCAGCTCCGGTCTGGGACATGAACCAGCTTGTCGGGTCGGACCATGTGGCACAACGCGGACTGGTCGAAACCGGACATCACCGCACGCTGGGCGACGTTCCCCTTGTTCCCCAGCCGGTCAGGTTTTCCGGTGACGATCCCCAGGATGCGCCGACCACACCCGAGCTCGGCGAGCATACGGAAGCGGTCCTGCGCGATGTGGCGGGTGCGGACGACACAATGATCAACCGCCTGAGGGACAACGGGACAATCTGAACATGTCTGCAAAATTCACCCGGACAAACAACCGGATTGTCCGCGCACCCACCGGCACGGAGCTGAGTGCAAAGAGCTGGCAGACCGAAGCGCCCTTGCGGCTGATGATGAACAACCTGGATCCCGATGTGGCGGAGCGGCCGGAGGAACTTGTCGTCTATGGCGGCATCGGCCGGGCCGCGCGCAACTGGGAATGTTTCGACGCGCTGGTCGATTCATTGCGGCAATTGGAGGATGATGAAACGATGCTCGTCCAGTCGGGCAAACCGGTCGGTATATTCAAGACCCACCGGATGGCGCCGCGTGTCCTGATCGCCAATGCCAACCTGGTGCCGAACTGGGCAAATTGGGAAAAATTCAACGAGCTCGACCGCCTCGGCCTGACAATGTACGGCCAGATGACCGCCGGTTCCTGGATCTATATCGGATCGCAGGGGATCGTCCAGGGAACCTATGAGACCTTCTCCGAGATCTGCCGGCGGCATTTCGACGGCCGCCCCGAGGGCAAACTGGTGGTCACCGGAGGCCTCGGCGGCATGGGCGGCGCGCAGCCGCTTGCCGCCACCATGGCCGGACTGAATGCCCTCGTGGTGGAGTGCCAGCGGGAAAAAACCGAATTCCGGATTCGCACCGGCTACCTCGACGGCGTGGCCGATGATCTTGATGAGGCCCTGGCGCGGATAGACCAAGCCAACAAGTCCGGCAAACCGGTTTCGGTCGGCCTGGTCGGCAATGTGGTGGATGTTCTGTGTGAACTCGACAGGCGCGGGATCGTGCCTGACGTGCTGACGGACCAGACTTCGGCGCACGATCCGGTCAATGGCTATCTGCCGGCAGGCTGGGATCTTGGCAAATGGGAAGAGCTGCGCGAGCGGGATCCCGCACAGGTCTCGTTGGCCGCGAAACAGACCATGGCACGGCATGTTGAACGGATGCTTGGCTTCAAGGAGCGCGGCGCCATTGTCCTCGAATACGGAAACAACTTGCGGGCGATGGCCGAAGAAGCCGGCGCACAAAACGCGTTCGGATTTCCCGGCTTCGTCGAGGCCTATGTCCGGCCCCTGTTTTGCCTGGGCAAGGGACCGTTCCGCTGGGTGGCGCTGTCCGGCGACCCAGAGGATATCTACAAAACCGATGCCAAGGTGCGCGAGCTGATGCCGGACGATGCATTCCTGCACCAATGGCTCGACAAGGCGCGCAAACATGTCAGGTTTCAGGGACTTCCCGCACGCATCTGCTGGGTCGGCCTCGGTGACCGACACCGGCTTGGACTGGCATTCAATGAAATGGTGCGAACGGGTGAGCTTCAGGCTCCCGTGGTGATCGGTCGCGATCACATGGATTCCGGATCCGTCGCCAGCCCCAATCGCGAGACCGAAGGCATGAAGGACGGTTCGGATGCCGTTTCGGATTGGCCGATCCTCAATGCAATGCTGAATTCGGCGAATGGCGCGACATGGGTTTCCTTTCACCATGGCGGCGGTATGGGCATGGGCTTTTCCCAGCACGCCGGCATTGCGATCCTCGCCGACGGGTCCCGGCAAGCGGACGAGATCATCGCACGCACACTCTGGAACGATCCGGCCACCGGCGTTATGCGTCATGCCGATGCCGGATATTCCAGTGCGCGCAAATGCGCATGGCGAAACGGCCTCAAATTGCCGATGGCGGAACAGCAACAACCATGATTGCCCGCGAAATTTGTCATGTCAGCGTCGCCATATGGCCGACCCGCAGAGACCCGACCGAACTTGGGTGTCGATGAAATCCGCAACGCGGTCGTCTAGCGACATTGAGTTGAAGCGCGGATTCCGGACGCAGCGCACCGTTTTGTGGATTGCGGAAGGAATTTTGTGCTGCTTCCGAGGGTCAATAACGGTTGCGCCATTAAGTTCGTTCGAGCGGTACGCAGGCGCCATTGCCCACATTCTCAAAGTGGTTTTTGACGTCATGGATTTGGCTTTGTCGAAAATGATCAGCGCCCGCCGGAGCGAGCGCCTTATCTGGTGCATATCTCTGTTCAGAGATCGCAGGCCAACCGCAACATGTGTCCCATGACAGCACCGTCCCGATCTTGTCTGTGCCCTTCATTCTGGACGCAGACACATTCGAAAGGTGATCTCCGGATTCTGTGCCCTTAATTGCTGGACATCCACAGGATGCTGGCGGGTCGTTTTAATGTCGCTTCTGCACACCTAAAGTAGATCACCACTGTCTGCAGTTTCACCAAGTTGATTGATCGCTTGCCTTGCCGCTGCGAGATATTCAGGCTGAGATGGGTTCGCCCCGAGCAGTGGTTGGCACGCGCAAGGCGAGCGATCCAACTCGACAACAGCTCATCATGAAACGGGGCCGGACGCCTCGGCGGGGGTCGGGTGCACCGCGCCCATGGTCGTCCCGGCCAGACGCTCGATATGGCCGCCATAGCGAACACGACCCGGCGGCCCATACTCGACCAAAATATCCTACTCCGCACAGGCCGCCTGGAAGGTATGGCTGCGGAAATCTCGCCCGTTGTCGACGTGAATGGCATGCGGGATTCCCGCCGACGGCCAATACAGCTCTTCCAGTGACTCTGGCATTCGGATCGACTTCGGCCGAACACAATGATCCAAACACAGGCCAATGGACAGAACCGATGGCGCGTCAAAGCTAACGTAGGCGCCCAGGACAACCCGGGTCACGACATCAATTGCAAGCGTCAGCCACGGCCGGGCCAAAGGTTTGCGCTCAACCTGATCGACCAGAATGATATCTGCAAAAGTGTGATCGATCTGGATTACCTCCAATGGGCGTTCCACGCCTAAACCTCCTGCCCTCGCCTCGAAACCTGCCTCGCCGCCTTCGACCCTTTCCGCAACCTATGCACCTCGCGCTGGTCCATTGCATCAAGACGGGCCTTGATCGTACGACGGGTTGGAAGTCGAAAACCTCGGGTGATGCACTCTGCCCGAATCTCGCCAACGACTCTCAGAAAACTTGGAGGTTCCGGCACCAGATTATGCTGGCGCAAACCCGCTCGATGATGCTCTCCAAAGCAACGGCAATGGCGCGCCTTCACCGACATGGTCGCGATCGATCCGGGAACTCTGGTGCCGGTTCTTGAGGACCTGTCCGCCTTTTTGATGCCGCATGCCCATCTCGCAGAGGAATTGAATCCATAGCGGCCAGGCCATGACAAACGTGTAGAATACTTCCGTGGTAGCCTGAGCGTGCATGGTTTCGAGCAGCCTGCGTTGTTCGATATCGAGGACGTTTGAGCTATGCGCCGGCCGACGGTGCTGGCAGTGAGTTGCGGTTGGAACGGCATGAGAATAGCAGCGATTGCGGCGGCCCTGCTGGCCGCCACGCCCGTGTGGAGCGAAGACAAACCCGAAGAAACCTGCGACTACGCCAACTATTCAGACTATTCAGAGCTATCCTTTCCCTTGGGCAGTTTGGTTCTTGTTAAGGCACGGCTTTGCGGCGATACCCGCTACAGCTATCTGGAAAAGAAAATGATCGCGTTGGGCGGCTGGCGGGAATGGCGCTGTAAAGATATCCTTAGCCTGGGCAAAGTCGACGATCATAACCTGATCCTTAAAAGCCTGGGCAAAACCGGGTTGGCTGAGATAACTGGGCAGAAGCGAAAAATTGTTGCGATATACCTTGAAGAGGGCCTGTCCCATCTATTCGGGTGGGATCTAACGGAAAAAGGCTACGTAAATTACTCTCTCAAAATTTATCCTGATCAGTCCGTCTATTACAGCAGTTACAAAAACGCACCGATAGACGAAGAAACCAAAACACGAACGTCCCAATCACAACAGCTGCTCGGCACTTGCGCACTGGTGAAGGGCGGGGACTGAGAAGCTGTGTGAGCGGATTGGAAGACCTGAAACCTGGGGCCCGCGTGAGCGGTATAGCACCAGGCTCTCCTGTCGAAATCGTTTCCGTTGACCCGATCGGAGAGCAGGCGGTGAATGTTGTCTACCGTTCGCCTGCCGGCGAACCGGCGGAAACGACCCTGTACCGGGACGACGAATACCGGCTCAAGGTCGAAGAGCCCGGCAGGATGTGGTCGTTCGACGCCGACGGGGCGATGCTCCGGCTGGTCACCGAAGCCAACCGGATAAGGCTGGCGCACTGTTTCGATCCCTATCTCGCCATCCATACCAGCCTGGTCGACCCGCTGCCGCATCAGATTTCCGCGGTGTACGGGGAAATGCTGCCGCGCCAGCCGCTTCGCTTCCTGCTCGCCGACGATCCGGGTGCCGGCAAAACTATCATGGCCGGGCTCCTGATCAAGGAACTGATGGCGAGAAGCGATCTTGACCGGTGTCTGGTGGTCGCACCGGGAAGCCTTGTCGAGCAATGGCAGGACGAGCTTGGCGAGAAATTCTCGCTGGAGTTCGACATTCTGACCCGGGACATGATCGAAACCTCGCGGTCGGGCAATGCCTTCAACGATCGCAATCGCCTGATCGCCCGTCTCGATGTGCTGGCGAGGAATGAAGACCTTCAGGAAAAGCTCGCCTCTTCCACCGAGTGGGATTTGATCATCTGCGACGAAGCCCACAGGATGTCGGCCGGCTATTTCGGCGGCGAAGTCAGATACACCCGGCGCTATCAGCTCGGTCAGGCGCTCGGGCGTCTGTGCCGTCATTTTCTCCTGATGACCGCGACGCCACACAATGGCAAGGAGGAAGACTTCCAGCTGTTCATGGCGCTTCTGGACGGCGACCGCTTCGAAGGCCGTTTCAGGGACGGCGTCCACTTCGCCGACAGCGCCGATATGATGCGGCGCCTGACAAAGGAAGAGCTTCTCAGGTTCGATGGCCGTCCGCTGTTCCCGGAGCGCCGCGCCTATACCGTCAAATATGAACTCTCGCCCGGGGAAGCCGCGCTTTACGGCGCCGTCACCGGATATGTCCGCAACGAGATGAACCGCGTCCAGCGGTTTGCCGAGGCGGACGGCAGGAAGAGGAACAATGTCGGCTTCGCGCTTCAGATCCTGCAACGGCGCCTCGCATCGTCGCCGGCCGCGATCCATCAATCGCTCAAGCGTCGGCGCGAGCGTCTCGACAACGATCTTGCAGAGGCGCGGCTCGCACGCAGGGGCGCTCGCGCGGGACCCGGTCCGCACGACGTCACGGATGAAGTGCTCAACAACATCGAGGAACTCGGCCAGGACGAAATCGATGAACTCGAAGACCGGATCTCCACGGGCGCCACGACGGCGGAAACGATCGAGCAACTCGAACGCGAAGTCGCAACGCTCAAGGATCTTGAATCCATGGCGCTTGGAGTTCTGCGGTCAGGCAAGGACACCAAGTGGACACAGCTCGACCGCATCCTCGACGACGCATTGATGATCGACAGCGACGGCAATCGCCGCAAGCTGATCATATTCACCGAGCCGAAGGACACGCTTTCCTATCTGGCGCAAAAGGTCCGCGCCCGTCTTGGACGCCAGGATGCGGTCGAGGTGATCCATGGCGGGGTCACCCGTGAAGAGCGCCGCAAGGTGGTCGAGCGGTTCATGCAGGACCGTGACATGCTTGTGCTGATTGCCAATGACGCGGCCGGCGAAGGCGTCAACCTGCAGCGCGGGCACCTGATGGTCAATTACGACCTGCCCTGGAACCCGAACAGGATCGAACAGCGGTTCGGCCGGATACACCGGATCGGGCAGATGGAAGTCTGTCACCTCTGGAACCTCGTTGCGGCGGACACGCGAGAGGGCGAAGTCTATGCCCGCCTCCTCGACAAGCTTGAAGCCGCGCGCGAGGCGCTCGGCGGAAGGGTCTATGACGTTCTGGGCGAGCTGTTCGAGGGCACCGCGCTGCGCGATCTCCTTTTCGAGGCGATCCGCTACGGCGAGCAGGACGATGTCAGAGCCAGGCTGTTCGAGGCCGTCGATGGAGCGGTTGACCAGCAGCATCTCATGGATCTGCTGCGGGAACGGCAACTGACCGAAGATACGATGCCTGCCGCGAAAGTTCAGGAATTGCGGCTGGAAATGGAACGGGCGGAGGCCCAGCGGCTTCAGCCCCATCACGTTCAGAGCTTCTTCGTCGCGGCGTTCGGGGAACTCGGCGGGCGGATCAGGAAGCGCGAGGAAAGCCGTTACGAGATCACCCACGTGCCCATGCGTATTCGCGAGCGCGACCGGCAGATCGGAGCCGGTACGCC
Source organism: Nitratireductor sp. XY-223 (assembly GCF_004959855.1). Lineage (GTDB taxonomy): Bacteria > Pseudomonadota > Alphaproteobacteria > Rhizobiales > Rhizobiaceae > Hoeflea_A. The sequence continues at coordinate 15,761 of NZ_SPNT01000013.1, forward strand.
GGTCCAGAAAAAATACGAACGCATCTGTTTCGACAAAAGACACATCAATCAGCAGCCCGTGGCGGCATTCGTCTGTCCAGGTCACCCGCTTCTGGATGCCGTCATCAGTCTCGTCCGGGAACGCTTCGACCACCTCATGAAACAGGGCGCCGTTCTTGTCGACGATACCGATCCCGGCGACGAGACCGGCGCGCTGTTCCTGCTTGAACACAGCGTGCGGGACGGGCGCACCACTGCAACGGGCAAGGCGCATGTCATCTCCGAGCGGATGCAGTTCACGTTTATCGACCGGAGCGGCCGGGCCGTGAATGCCGGCATCGCGCCGCATCTCGATCTTCGCCCGGCGGAAGCGGCGGAGATCGACGCGGTTCGCGACCTTCTCGACGAAGACTGGCTGCGCGGCGACCTGGAAAGGACCGCGATCGAATTCGCGACGATGGAACTCGCCCAGGCTCATGTCGGCGAGGTCCGGGCGCGCCGTCTGCCCGAGATCGACAAGGTGGAACGGGAAGTCAAGGCACGCCTCGGCAAGGAAATCAATTACTGGGATGCCCGCGCATTTGAACTGAAAGAGGAAGAACGCGCCGGCAGGAAGACCCGTTTGAATTGGCAGAATGCCGGGCGCCGGGCCGAGGATCTCGCCGAACGCCTGAAGCGCCGCATGATCGTGCTGGAACAGGAACGGTTCATTTCCGCCCGGCCGCCTCGCGTGCGCGGCGGCATGATCGTCATCCCGCGCGGCCTGCTGGAGACCCGCACGCCAGCAGCAGGCCAGGGCAAACCGTCCGGCTTTGCCGAAGACCCGGTTGCCCGGCGCGGGATCGAATGCAAGGCCATGGACGCCGTCATGGCCGCCGAACGCGCACTCGGCAACACGCCGACGGACGTATCTGCCCGGAAGGTCGGCTATGACATCGCGTCCTATGATCCGAAGACAGGGCACTTGCGCTTCATCGAGGTGAAGGGCCGCATCGACAGCGCCGACACGGTGATGGTGACGCGCCAGGAAGTGATCACCGCGCTGCACGAACCGGACAAGTTCATCCTCGCCATCGTGCAGGTCGAAGACGGTTTTGCCCGCGAACCGCGTTATGTCCGCCGCCCCTTCGGCCAGGAACCGGAGTTCGGCGTCACGGCCATTCAGATCCGATTGAAGAGTCTTCTCGAAAGAGCGGAGGCGCCGGCATGAAATTTCCAAACGAACCCTCCGGACAAGCCGATTTCGAGAACAGGATCTTTGTCTGGCTTTCCTCGCAAGTCTCTTTGGAGGTGAGCGGAGAGAATATTTTCCGAACGCTTCAGGAGCGCATTCTGAAATGGGCTTTCGATCCGCAGCGAAACCTGAAGGGGATTCCCGACGGCGCATGGGAAGGAAAATCGTTCGAGATCGATGCGGACAACTCTGAAGGGGCTGCCGCGGTCGCTCTGGACGACCTAAAATATTATGCGTTCAGATTGCGCGAACGGCTAAAGGACCGGAACCGGATTTGGACAACGGAGGTGGGTCTTGCCGAGCGTTCGGCGGATGAAGCGATCTTTGGATGCCGCCTGATCTGCTCCCAGCGTGGTGACTCGGAGCCGGCTCCGCGGTCAATACCGCGTTTCGTCCGGGGAATGGCGTTCAAGCAAAACGCTCGACTCGATGGGCGTCGGACGTCGCCGGATCCCTGGATCGTCAATCGCGAAAACGACGTAAGCGAACTGATTTCATTCCTGGAATCGCCTCGGCGCAAGCACCCGGTCGTGGTCTTCGCGCTTCCGGAGGAGAGTGGTGACGTCGACCAGACGATCGTTCCGGTAAGACCATTCATTCGGCGCACGGTCGGGTTCGTGCACACGGCCGTTCTGACCTCGGAAGCGTCCTTCGCCTTGACGGATAAGCTGGGGCGCGAATTCTCCGTCTTTCGTCAGGCCGTTCGAACCTACAATCCGGGATTTGACCCGGAAAGCGGCCTCTTTTCCGACCACCCAATGGCGACTGCGGCCAGAGTCCGGGAATGGGAGAACACGGAAGAAGGCGCTTTTGTCGAGTTTCTGGTGCATCAGACGCTGCGCCTCATGCGACCAAGGTCCGACCTGGAACGGGAACATCCGCCTTTTCAGCAGGTCAAGCGCTTGTCAGTGGAAAGAGCGAGACGTGCCGCCAAGGCAGCGGGCCAAAGCGATACCGAATTGCTCGCTCTTGCGGAAGAGGAAGTCAGCACTGCAAGAGCGGAAGCTCAGGAGAGTTTGGATCTCGCAGTTAACGCCGTCGCCGAAAAAGAACAGGCACTCACCGATCTTCGGGAAATGAAAGCCAGATACATGGCGCTCCAGTCTCGTGTCGATGCCCTGCAGGCGCAAAGCGCCGGCGGCAATCGCCAGGAGACGGAAATTCCCGACAGCCTGGATGAACTCCAGGTCTGGGCCGAAAACAACCTCTCCGGTTCCGTGGAACTCCATAGCCGCGCCCTTCGGGGCGCCAAAGACGCCGAGTATGAAGACGTTTCCCTCATCTACAAGGCGCTTCTACTGCTCAGGGATTTCTATGTTCCGATGCGTCGCAATGGCGGCGCCGAATTGAAGTCGGCTTTCGATAACCGTTGCCGGGAACTCGGCATTGAAGAACAGCCCGCTTTCGCAGGCACGCGCGCCGCAGAACAGGGTGACGCATATTTTGTTCGTTTCGGTCAGCGACGCATTGAACTGGACCGGCACCTCAAAAAGGGGACCAGCCGCGAACCGCGTCATTGTTTCCGATTGTACTTTTTCTGGGATGAAACAACGAGACAGGCCGTTGTCGGCTGGCTTCCATCTCACCTTGCGACGAGAGCCAGTTGAGACCCATGCCCATCCCCCGCAAGAAGAAACTCATCGAAGTCGCCCTGCCGCTGGAGGCGATCAATGCTGCGTCGGCGCGGGAGAAGTCGATCCGGCACGGGCACCCGTCGACGCTGCACCTTTGGTGGGCGCGGCGGCCGCTGGCGGCGTGCCGGGCGGTGCTGTTCGCGCAACTGGTGGACGATCCGTCGGGTTATGTCGAAACGCTGCTGAAAAACCCCGAGTTCCGGAAACCGGCCGAGGAAGAGCTGGAAGGGAAGCTTGCATCTCATGAAGACCGGCTGGGCGAACGCGGGGCCGATTCCGGGACGGCGCCCATGCCGACCCTGGAGGGCTGCGCCGCCGATCTGGAGCGCAAACGCCTGTTCGCGATCATCGAGGACCTGGTAAGGTGGGAGAACTCGACCAATGAAGAGGTGCTGGAATGCGCGCGGGTCGAAATCCGCAAGAGCTGCGCCCGCCGGCCCGACGGCTCTCTGCCTCAGGGCGACCTGAAAGACGTCGAATTGCCGCCGGTCTACGACCCGTTCTCGGGCGGCGGGTCGATCCCGCTGGAGGCGCAGCGCCTCGGCCTGCCGGCTCACGGCTCGGACCTCAATCCCGTGGCGGTGATGATCGGCAAGGCCATGATCGAGATACCGCCGAAGTTCAGGGACATGGAACCGATCCATCCCGAAGGAAAGCAACGCGCCTTTTACCGCAATGCGGAAGGCCTGGCCGAGGATGTGAAGCATTACGGTGAATGGATGCTCGACCGCGCCGCCGAACAGATCGGGCATCTCTATCCGAAGGTCGATCTTCCGAAAGAGTATGTAAGAAGCATGGATCAGAAACAGGCAACCGTGATTGCCTGGATCTGGGCGCGGACTGTCCCCAGCCCGGACCCGGCTTTTGCGGACGTGCAGGTGCCGATCGCGTCAAGCTTTCTGTTGAGTTCGAAGGCCGCGAGGACGGCGTGGGTTGAACCGCTTGTCGACCGACAAGCCAGAACGATCACCTATCGCATCAGGCATGGCGGGACGACCGAGGAAATTGCAATGGCGCGACAGGGCACAAAGGCAGGGCGCGGCGCGAATTTCCGTTGTATTCTTTCCGATACTGCCATCACACCGGATTACGTAAAGCGGATGGGCCGCAATGGGGAGATGGGCCAGACTCTTATTGCAATCGTTGCCGAAGGTAAGCGCGGCAGAGTTTATTCTGCGCCATCGGAACACCATGCTCAAGCCGCTATGACTGCTGTGCCAGAATGGAAACCGGAAACGGATTTACCAAATGATCCTCGGAATTTTTGGACAGTAGACTACGGCCTGACCACCTTCGGCGATTTGTTCACCGACCGCCAGCTTGTAGCGCTGAACACGTTTTCGGGTTTGGTTCACGAGGCGCGGGCGCAGATCGAGCAGAACGCTCTGGCGGCAGGTATGAGCGGCGATGAAACCCCGCTTCGCAAGGGCGGAATTGGCGCCAAAGCCTACGCCGAAGCCGTGAGCGTGTATCTGGCGTTTGCGATTAATAGATCCGTTGATCGAGGATCGTCTATTTGCACTTGGGATTCTTCTCCCAAGATGCAGGCCCTCCGAAATACGTTTTCTCGTCAGGCCATCCCGATGACGTGGGATTTTGCAGAAGGTAACCCATTTTCTTCAGCAAGTGGAAATATACTAAACAATGTAGATTGGGTAGCAAAAGCTGTTGGCCTTTTTGTACCCGTTGGCAAAGGCCAAGAAAAAAACCGCGACGCTCAAACGGTCGATTACCCGGATCGAACCGTCATTTCCACCGATCCGCCCTACTACGACAATATCGGCTATGCGGACCTGTCAGACTTCTTCTTCACATGGATGAAACCTGCCATTCGACCGGTTTACCCGGAGCTTTTTGGCGTTCTGGCAACCCCGAAGGCCGAGGAACTGGTCGCCACACCCTATCGGCATGGAGGCCGTGAGGCGGCTGAAGAGTTCTTTATGACCGGAATGAGCCGCGCGGTTGCAAACATGGCGGATCAGTCGTCGCCGGACTTTCCGGCCACGATCTACTATGCGTTCAAGCAGTCCGAGATCGATCAGGACGGGATCAGTTCGACCGGCTGGGCCACTTTCCTGCAAGCGGTCATCGAAGCCGGATACGCGGTGGTGGGCACCTGGCCGATGCGAACCGAGATGGCGAACCGCATGATTGCATCCGGCACCAACGCCCTCGCAAACTCGGTGGTTCTTGTCTGCCGCAAGAAGGAAACCGACGCCGACACCATCACCCGCGCCGAGTTCATCCGTGCCCTGAAACGCGAACTGCCCCCGGCCATCGCCGAACTCCAGGCCGCCAACGTCTCCCCCGCCGACATGCCGCAATCGGCCATCGGCCCCGGCATGGGCGTGTTCTCGCGCCATGCGGCGGTGCTCGAATCCGATGACAGCCCGATGAGCGTGAAGACCGCCCTGCAACTCATCAACAAGGAGCTCGATGCATTCCTCAACGATGTGCAGGGCGAGTTCGACGCCGACACGCGTTTCGCCATCACCTGGTACGAACAGAACGGCATGAAGCCCGGCGATTATGGCATCGCCGACAGCCTCGCCCGCGCCCGCGGCATCTCGGTCGAGAGCGTCAAGCATGCGGGCATCGTCGAGAGCGCGGCGGGCAAGGTGCGCATCCTCAGGCGCGACGAACTCGATGCCGGCTGGACGCCGGAAACCGACAGGCACCTCACCGTCTGGGAAATGCTGCAATACCTCATCCGCCAGCATGAGGGAAGCGGCCTCGGCGAGGACGCCGCGGCGCTGCTCAAGCGCTATGGCGCGCAGGCCGGTGCGGTGAAGGACCTTGCCTATTGCCTTTATGACATCGCCGCCAACAAGCGCCGCGAGGCGGGCGAAGCAACGCCTTACAATGCGCTGATCGCGGACTGGACCGAGCTCAGCCGCATGGCCGCCAGCGTCTCGACCGGCAATGCCGGCCGTCAACTCGGATTGGAACTCTAGGGGGAAAGATCATGGCGAAAAGTACACGCCAGCACATCTTTGACGGCATGGAACTGCTCCCCGAGGGACTGACGCCGTTCGTGGAAAAGCGGCTTGAAAGCGCACTGAAAGGCCATTGGCAGGTTGAGTTGGCGGATCGGGTTCAGGGCCTGCGCGCCACGGCGGATGGCGGCATCAACTGGGATCAGCAGGGCTTGCTGAAGACCATGATGTTTCTGTGGAAGGAGGCTTTCGGCACTGCGCTCGGACATCAGGAACGCTCCTATGTGTCGGAACTGCTGGAGGTCCGTAACCGCCTTTCGCACAACGAGACATTCACCTATGACGATGCCGAGCGCGCGCTCGACACGATGCGTCGGCTCCTGGAGGCGGTCAGCGCAAGGGAGATTGCGGAAAGGATCGGCCATGCCCGCGATACGGTTCTGCGCGTCAAGTATGCGGAACTTGCCCGCAATGAGGAGCGTCGAAAGACGCAGCGCTCGGACATCAATGTCGAAACCGTGTCCGGCCTGCTGCCCTGGCGGGATGTCGTCGAGCCGCACCAGGATGTCGCCACCGGCGAGTTCCGGCAGGCCGAGTTCGCCGCCGACCTCGCCAAGGTGCACAACGGCAGCGCGCCGTCGGAGTACAGGAACCCGACGGAGTTCTTCGCTCGCACCTATCTGACGGAGGGGCTGAGCAACCTTCTCGTCAGCGCGGCCAGGCGCCTGAATGACAGCGGCGGCGATCCCGTCGTCGAGTTGCAGACCAATTTCGGCGGCGGCAAGACCCACTCCATGCTGGCCCTCTATCACATGGCAAGCGACACGCCGGTGCAGGACTTGCCGGGTCTCGACCAGTTGCTCTCCCGGCACGAACTGAGCGTGCCTGAAAGGATCAACCGCGCCGTGCTGGTGGGCACCTCGCGCGGGCCGCTGGATGTCATCGAACTCGAAGGCGGGCGGAGCATCCGCACGACCTGGGGCGAGCTTGCCTGGCAACTGGGCGGCACGGCCGGTCTTGAGATGGTTGCCGAGAACGATGCGAACGGCATCGCGCCCGGTTCGAACCTCCTCGAAGCACTGTTCGGGAAATTCTCGCCAACGCTGATCCTGATCGATGAATGGGTCGCCTATCTGCGGCAAATCTACAAGGTGGACGGCCTGCCGTCGGGATCGTTCGATGCGAACCTTTCCTTCGTGCAATCGCTGACCGAAGCGGTAAAGGCGAGCCCCGGCACGCTGCTTGTCGCATCTCTCCCCGCGTCGCAGATCGAAGTGGGCGGCGAAGGCGGCCAGGAGGCGCTCGCCAGGCTGAAACAGACCTTCAGCCGCGTGGAATCCTCGTGGCGGCCGGCGAGCCAGGAAGAGAGCTACGAGATCGTCCGGCGCCGCCTCTTCAAGGACATTCCGGGCGACAGGTTCCGTCACCGCGACAATACGCTGAAACAGTTCGTCAGGCTCTACCGGGAAAACGCCGATGATTTCCCGCGGGGCTGTTCGGACGAGGAATACCGCCGCAAGCTGGAAAGGGCGTATCCGGTGCATCCCGAACTGTTCGATCAGCTCTATACAAGTTGGGGATCGCTCGAAAAATTCCAGCGCACGCGCGGCGTGCTGCGCCTGATGGCGCAGGTCATCCATGAACTGTGGATGGGCGGCGACCCGTCCGTGATGATCATGCCGGCAAGCGTGACGGTCGGTTCGGCGCGGGTCGAACCGGAACTCCTGCATTATCTCGACGCGAACTGGCAGTCGATCATCGCCGGCGACGTGGATGGCGTCACCTCGACACCCTACAAGGTCGATCAGTCCGCCCCGAACCTGAACCGCTACTCCGCCGCGCGGCGTGTGGCGCGCGCCGTCTTCATGGGAACGGCGCCGACGCATGGCCAGGAGAACAGGGGCCTTGATGACAAGCAGATCAATCTCGGCGTCGTCCAGCCCGGTGAAAGGCCGGCTATCTTCGGAGATGCGCTGCGCAGGCTGACCAACCAGGCCAGGTTCATGCACAGCGATCTCGGCCGCTACTGGTATTCGACATCGGCCAGCCTCAACCGGATCGCGGCGGATCGCGCCGGACAGTTCGAGGAAGCGCTTGTTCTGATGGAAATCGACAAGGCATTGTCGGCCTACATCAACGGGCTTGCCGACCGCGGGCACTTTGACGCCGTGCAGGTTGCGCCGGGAAGTTCGTCCGATGTGCCGGACGAGCCCGGCGGCGTTCGCGCCGTGGTGCTGGGTGTCGCACACCCGCATACCGGGCGGGACGGATCCGAAGCGCTGACCGAAGCCGCGGACATCCTGATGCGGCGCGGAACAACCCCCCGTGTCTACCGCAACATGATGGTCTTCCTCGCCGCCGAGCAAAGACAGCTTGACGATCTCAAGGCCGCGCAGCGCTCGGTGCTGGCCTGGACCGAGATTGTGGCGCACACGGACAGGCTCGATCTCAAGCAAAGCGACATCGCCCTTGCCGGAGCCAGGTCGAGAGAATCGATGGATACTCTGAACACCCGGCTCCGGGAAAGCTGGTGCCATCTGCTCTATCCTGTCCAGGAGACAGCGCAGTCGGACCTTGAATGGATGTGGTCCAGGGTGCCGGCCCAGAACGGGTTGCTGTCGCGAGCGAGCAAGGAGCTGGTGAGCGATGAGGAATTGTTGCCGGAACTCGGGCCATCGCGTCTGGACAGGGAACTGCAGAAATACATCTGGAACGGGAAACCGCATCTGAGCCTCAGGGACCTGTGGGAGTTCCTGAACAGATTCACCTATCTGCCGCGCCTGAAGAACAGATCCGTACTGACCCGATCGGTGCATTCGGCCATAAGCGGCATGTTGCCGGGGCCGTTTGCCTATGCCGAAGGCTGGGATGAAGCCAAGGAGGCTTATCAGGGGCTGGTGGTTTCAGGGGGCATGAGCGCGAACGTCGTTATCGACGGCAATTCCCTGATCGTGAAGCCTGACATAGCTGCGGCGCATACGTCTGAAGCGGACGTTCCGGAGACGGAAAACCGGCTCACCGGAGAAACCGCCGGCGCGGAGAAGGCAACGCAGGCAACCGGTACTGGCGATCCCGGAACCGGGGAAGGCAAGAATCCCACCAGGTTTCAAGGGGCCGTGATGATCTCGGCCGACCGTCCTGCGCGGGAAATCCATAAGGTTGTCGAAGCCGTCGTCGAACAGTTGACGACGCTTCCGGGCGCCGATGTATCCCTGAAACTCGAAATCGATGCGGAAGTCTCCGGCGGGCTGGACAGCGGCAAAGTGCGCACGCTGATGGAAAATGCGGCAACGCTCGGGTTCATAGACAAGAAGATCGAATAGTTCCGGAATCCGCACTGTCAGCCGGTATGGCGTTGCATGACCGCTTGCGCCGCCTTTGGGCGCTGCTGTCATGGTAACGTTATTCGCCGGACTGCTTCGTTTTGGAGGCATCCTTTGTGTGTTTGGTAACGCTCTTCATGAGACATCCACAGGCTGTTGCCGGACGGATTTCAGGATGGTTTCGGCGCATTGTAGCAGTTCACCGCGGTCCGCGGTTGCGCCAAGTTGATTGATCGCTTTCCTTGCCGCCGCGAGATATTCGAGCTGAGGTGTAGTTATACTGGTTGTGCGCTGCCTCCGTGACCGATCCGTGCGCTTCCCTCCGTTCCCTTTTCCAAGGCATGGCAAATCGCCAGCAACGCTGGCCAGCCGATCCAGCAGTTTCCGTTTGTGTGGAAAGGCCAAACGAAGCCGTGTTTCGGCAGCAGGATATCCTCCCAAAGCCACTGCCAAGGCGAGTAAAGGTCGCGTCATCCCCGGCGGCAAGCATGAAATACCGGTCGTGGAGGTTCTGCGAGTAGAACGCCCCATGACGGTGTTCTGGCTCGAGAACCCCAGCATGACAAAGTCCACGCGCCGACCGGCATGATGGTTCCCTACACGGTAGGCCTGCTTCAACTGCCCTGCCCCTGGGCAGCGCGGTTAAGAAGCCGAGAAGGAAGCTGACTACTTGCCTTTGGATCAGACCGCAAGGGCAACAGCAGATCTCACAGAGAATGGACCACGCGTATCGCCAATGGCGCAATGTGCCGGCCAAGGCCGCCGGGCGGAATCGTTGCGCGGACACGTACTGGAAAGGCCCGTTCATCGAGCTTCCTTTGTGGCGTTGATCGTCGAACCATCGTAAGCATTCGCGGAAGGCCGCCTTGTTGCACCGTTTTATTTGATGTCTGACTGGCTCATGGAACTCGATGGCATCAATCAAGCGGAACCCTTCGGGGCGGCGCGCGTATCAGCGAAGCCGCGCAGGCGTTCCCGGCAGTGGACGGAAGCTGAGAAACTGGCAATCGTTGAAGAAAGTTATTCGTCTTCCGGCCCGGTTACGGCAACGGCGCGGCGTCACGGGGTTTCGACCTCGGCGCTTTCCAGATGGCGCCAGGCCTATCGTGAAAGCCAATTCGGCGGGGATCAGGCTTCAGCAGGTTTCGTGCCTGCGGAGGTCGTTGCTGATGTGTCCGAGACTTTCGGTCGCATGGAGATCGTGAGTGCGAACGGCCGTCGTGTTCTGGTTGGGAATGACTTTGACGCCGCGGCTTTGTCGCGCCTTCTGAACACCAAACCGTGTCGCCGCGCCAGATCCGTACGTGCCCGATTAAGGCATACGGCTCCTACCGCTGGTGTTTGACGAGAAAGCGTTGTTCCGGCCATGGGTGCATCACGCGCGGCATCGGCAACCACCTTTTGGCAATCACGTTCATGCGTCGCCATTTGAACCGGCGGCCGCGTTGGCTGCGTCTGCATAGAGACAGATACCAACGCACCTTGATCGCATGGCGAACGTTACGAACTGCGCTGATGTTGGTCGGTACCGCAAAGTAGGCATAATGCCCCTGCAGTACCCTGGCCAACCATCGGCCCTGATCGTCAATCGGCTGGTGCCGCATGCTTTCAGTTCCCGCGTGACCTTGTTGATGAAGGTCTGCTTGGCGTGCCGCCGCGTCTTGCGATGAAGTTGGAAACCACGTCCGTTGCGCTTGACGCCACAAATGTGGGTGAAGCCAAGGAAGTCGAACGTCTGCGGCCTCTTCTCTCCCCGCCGCTTGCGCCCTTCGGCCACAAAACGGCCAAAGGCGATGAGACGGGTCTTCTCACCATTCAACGACAGCCCGAACCGGGCAAGACGCTCGTCAAGCGCGCGCCGGAACCGATCAGCCTCGTCCTTGTGCTGGAAACCGACTACCGTATCGTCGGCATAGCGCACGACAATCATGGCGCCGGTGGCGTGATGCTTGCGCCACGCCTCAACCCACAGATCATACACATAGTGAAGGGTAATGTTCGCAAGCAATGGCGAAATCACCGCGCCTTGCGGCGTGCCCTTCAGTGTCTCGACCCGTGTGCCGTTTCGAAACGGATCAGCCAGTCATGGCTGATTGTGTCGAAGAATGCACGGATATCGGCATCCAGGATCCAGGCGATACTGCGTGATTTGAGTCCGTACCCAAGGGCGTCCAGCGCATCGTGCTGACCGCGCCCCGGCCGGAACCCATAGCTGAAACCCAGGAACTGCGCCTCGTAGACAGGCGTCAGAACCATGACCACCGCCATCTGGACGATCTTGTCCTCAATGGCTGCAATGCCGAGCGGCCGTTGCCTGCCGTCCGGCTTCGGGATCATCACCCGCCGTGATGGCAACGCCCGATACGCTCCCCGGTGCAGGCGGGCATGCAGGTCGTGAAGCCGGGGCTCCATGTCCCGTGCATAATCCGCCCACACCTCATCATCAATGCCCGCGGCGGCCCGCTTCTTCAGTGCGAAGAACGCACCGCGCAAAACATCGACGCCGGGATGATGGAAAAGCGCCGTCATTCGTTCCTGTTTGTTCCTGTTGACTGCTTCTCGTATGCGGTGCTGCGCCTGTGACACGGCTGCCCGGCTCTGCGTCCGGACCGTGCTTTGCATCACCGCATTCCCTTCGGTCCGGCCCCTTTCCTCCATCGGCTCCGCAGAAGAATAGTCCGCCTTGTTCGCCGGTTTCACGGGTAATATGGGCCGGTCTGACTTCTCTATCCCGTGCATCATGGTCGACGGCTCCCAGCCTTCACCATGCGGCCCGCATTACGGCGATTGCGGACAGGACAGAGATCTCTTGCTTCCCGAGGAGAGACGTACGCACATGCCAGGGTCTAACGACGGCGCGGGGCCGGACCGGCACTTGCATAGCGCACCGCTCCGTATTGCCTTCTGCAGACTGGAAAGCATCGGCACCCCGAATTTGAAGTCTTTCGCCACTCAATGGCTGGCCTATGCGCATCCCTGTCAACGCTTCACGAATGGCCTCGCGGCCAGCCGCGCATGACTCGGGGCCGGTGTGGTTTGCCAAACCTTCACCGTAAAGGACTTCCACCTTCTGTCTCCTCCTCAGTTAGAGCAACGCACCCAGTCAAGACCCTCGAACAACGCCGAGAACTGCGCCGGCGACAGTCCGATCACCCCGTCCGAGGGGCGCGGCCACTGGAAGCCGCCGCCCTCCAGGCGCTTGTAGACCATCACCAGCCCGGTGCGGTCCCAGACCAGGATCTTCATCCTGTCGCCTCGCCTGGAGCGGAAGGCGAAGACCGCGCCGCTATAGGGGTCGTGACCCAGCACCGTCTGCACCACCGCCGACAGCCCGTCATGTCCCTTGCGGAAGTCGACGGGGCGGGTCGCCAGCCAGACCCGGATCTTCTCCCCGGTCCGCCGATGATGACATCGACCCGTCATTAACGAGTCGACGCTTCCCGCCATTGGCTTTCTCGGCAGTCGTAAGCGGACGTGAAGTCGCGATGGTCTTGACGACCCTGTTGTTGCGGACAAGAACGGATGTCATTTACTCTCTTTCATCCCATTACCCGACAAAAATGAAATCAGACGCGGTCAGTTCCGATGCATCCACGCCTTCCAGTGTGACGCTGCTACGGAGTTCGATGAACTGACCCCCGATAACTTCGCTAATGTCGCCATAGCCGGTTATCACCGCATGGCCGTCCGCGTTGTTCTTGATGGTGAGGTCCTCGAACGTCGTAGTGCCTACTTTACTCCCTAAAAGGGTAAAGTAGTGGAACTCCAGTTTGTCTTTCCCCACCTCGAAGTCCGTAATGATGTCATCACCTTCATTACCAAGAAAGGGGTTGACAGTGGTCCTGAACATAAACTTGTCCCTACCCGCTCCTCCGGTCATGGTGTCATCGCCGAAGCTGCCCCAGATGTAGTCATCCCCTCTTCCCCCATAGAGAACGTCATCACCAGTCCAGGCGTTCAGATTGTCATCTCCGTGGCCTCCACGCAGAACGTCATTGCCGCTGTCACCGCAGAGTATGTCGTCACCTTTACCACCATAGAGCTCATCATCTCCGGCGTGACTCCAAAGGTAGTCATTACCATCACCACCATAGAGCTTGTCATCACCCTTGCCACCGTAGAGACGATCGTCTCCCTTGTTTCCATGGAGCGTGTCATCACCGTCCCCGGCGACAAGCCAGTCATCACCCTTCTTGCCTGAAATAGTGATGGGGTCGGACCCCTTGTCAATAATTACATCATTGCCATTGCCGCCATTTACTTCACCCTCGTCTGGATTGTAAATCAGTTTACCCTTCTGTTCGATAATGACAGAACGGTAAAAGGAGTCCTCATCTATTGAGGAGGCATCGGTGTCAGGCAGAATTTTACGGTAGAGGTCATTATTAACCGGGTGGTAATAATAAATGTGCGTATCGTTATCGACTTGAAAGATGCGTACTACGCCGTCTTGAACAATACGTATTACACTGCTCATCTTTTATCCCCTATTATTTTTTCCTCATGCAGCTGATTTTGCGAATGACGAGGGGTGGCGGAAGCGCGGAAGCTGGCGATCTGAATGAAGCGCATGAGCCGCCGTCGCCGCCCCAAATCCTGTCGTTGCCGTCGCCGCCGTGAATGGTATCGCCGCCGCCGCGACCGGTTATGTGATCAACGCCGGGCAGGCCATTCGGGTTCCCCCACGGAAGCGTGTCGTCGCCTTCGGTGCCCCATGTCTGACGTATTGTCATGTTATACTCCCCCCGGGGTGGATGTGGCTATGGAATGAATAGGCAAACGCGCCGGACCGGACCCGCGAAAGGGCGGAACGAAAGCGGCCGCACGGCAACGCAAGACGCGCCCTGCTGTGCTGCACGGCGCTGCTGTCGCTCGACCTCGCCGCCTGCAACACCACCGGCGGCGGCCAGGGCGGAACCGGCAATGGCGGCGCGCCCGCGACAACCGAGCTCGGCACTGCGCAGGCGGCCGCGAAGACGGCCCATGAGACGGCGCAGGCGGCATCGGCCAGGGCGGCGGCCGCGACCACGGCCACGACGGCGGTGGAGCAGCGCCTGGCGGCCGAGGCGGCACTGGAGACGGCGCAGGCCCAGGCGAAGATCGCCGAGGAGAAGGCCGCCGCGGCGGTGGAGGCGGCCGGGCTGGAGGTGAAGGTCGCCTACGACGAGGACGGCAAGGCGACCTACAGGGTCGGCGACGTGACGATCGTTGCGGCCGCGCCGAAGATGGAGAAGACCGAGGACGGCAAGGAGGTCGTGACCGGGCGGCTCGGGGACTTCATCACGGTCGGGAACACCGGCCGGGCGGCCGTCGCCTACCGCGAGACCCCGGAGCGCCTGGCCCAGCCGGCGTTTGCGGCGCGCAGCATTGGCATCGGCAGCTTCACCGACTCCGCCGATGACAGCGCGCGCCTGTTACTCGTCGACAAGTACGTGACCCCCGACACCGACACGACGGCCGGGATCTACACGATCGCAGACACTCCTGCGGAAGATATTGCGGGAGAGTCCGTGATAACCGACACCACGCCCTACGGCACGGTGAGCCGGGGAGGCGGCAACTTTGTGATCAGGCGGGCGCAGGGCGTGTTCTACCTGGCGACCGGCCCCGATCTGGCCCTGCAAGCGAAGCCCGGCAACTCTCGATCGGCGAACGCCAACCGGTTCACCATCGCGGGCAATGTGCGCGCCGCGGCCGCGGACGGCGATGGCGCGGTCGCGGCCTGGTCGAATACCATGACGGCAACGGCCGACTTCGAAGACAACACCCTCACGACCACGCTGACCGGCCTGGCCACGCTGGAGGGCGATATCGACGGCAACGGGTTCTCGGGCACCGATGTCAGCGGCGTCGGCACCACAGGCGGGCTGACCGGCGGCGACCGGTACACCGGCAACTTCTTCGGCCCGGAGTTCGAGGAGGTCGAGGCCGAGGCGGCGTTTGCATGATGCGTCAGTTGCCGGTGAGGTTGTCACCTGTCACCGACGAACTCCTGTCGTCCTGGATAATCCGTCATGCCGCGTTCTACGCGGTGCCACCGTTGGCCATGCTGCGGCATTGTCTGCCGGAGGCATCCTCATTACGGACAACCGACCTCCTTCTGAGCGATGATCAGGAAAGTCGTCTTGCCAGCATGTTCGCTATCGAGCCGGCCATCGTGCATCGAATGACCTTCGCAAATGTCGCGCAATCATCGCATCGGCTCATTGCCACGCGTCCGATACAGGTCTGCACGAACTGCCGCAAAGGACATACGGAGCCGACGCCTATATTGCGAAGCCAACTGCTGGGGTGGTACATCACGTGCCCTCTATGCGGGAACCAACTCAGCGACGTCGACGGTCGCAAACTCCCCTCTCCCTTCCGGCAGTATCGCGGCGCCGCTCTGCGCGATGAAAAGCTGCTCGACGATGAAGCCAAATGTGGTATCGGAAGCTAGACATCGCCAACCGATATTGCTCGGCTTCTGCTGATGCGACGCATTCCAAGACCTATACTGCACGAACACGACCTCTGGCTCTTCCGGGTTCTCGGCGCCATCATCCCGGATATCGACAGTGTCGTTGCCGCGCAACAGGAGAACCTGCCCACGCCTGCAAAGCAGATCATGCCACTTTACATGAGATCCGCCCTGCTGGCGGGGATCGCAATAGTCTAGCGCGCTGGACCGGAGATGCTCCGAATGCTTCGTGGTCACATGATGAGTGAAAACAAGGTCCGGTTCACTGACGCAGCCGAGAGTATGATAGCCCGATCTCGTAGGTCGAAGGCTTCCGCGCAAATGCACTTAATTTGAGAAACAGATCATAATTGTTCTCAAATAAACTGCCCAATCGAACCTAAAGCCGCGCATTATTGCATTTAACTGCCAAGCGACAATTGGCGATGACGGTGGCGTCGCCGAGGCGTAGATCCTGGCGGGTGAAGCGGCCGACGAACTGGATGGTGACGGCGATGCTCTTGTGCGGATCGTGCAGGGCGGCGATCTTCAGTTCCGGCAGATCGAACCCTTCGCCGAGCATGTCCACGCAGATGATGATCCGGCTCTCGAAGCGCCGAAGAGCGGCGAGGTTTGGGCGGCGTTCACGGATCGACTGCTGGCTATGGACGATGACCGGACGAAGTTCCGGGTACAGCTCGCTGTAAAGCTGGTGGAGGGTTCTGGCGCGGTCGATAGTCTGGCAGCGCGCCATGGCGAGATGGTTGAGGCCGGCGTCCAAATCACCCTGGAGGACTTCGCCGAGCTTCTCCGCGATCGCGAGATCGGCGTCCGCCTGATCGAGCCCGAAGACGGCCTCGAAGCGGATCGGTTTGAAACGGTGTGGCGGTGAACTGGACGATCGTAAGCGGCGGCTCGCGATCGACGAAGAGGCCCCGAAAGCGCGCCCAGGTCGGGGCGCCGATGTGATGAGCCTCGTCGATAAACAGCGCCGAGGCACGTGCTGCCATCTGCTCACGGACCGCTGCTTCGGCGCGGCTGGCGATCTGCATTGTGGTGACGATGACATTGGCGCTGTCGAAGATCTCGGCCACCTCGGCTACGGTCGTCGGAATGTGCGAAAGGCGCATCACCACGGGAAATGCTGCCTTGTCTTCCAGGCCTTGCTGTTGCCTCAGCGCGCCGAAGGTCTCGAACTTGCCCGCGATCTGCTCGCGCTGGGCGTCTGTCGGCACCACTACCGGTAGTCTCTCGAAGCGCTGGTGGGCGTTGAGCGCGAGCATGGTTTCCGTCTTGCCGGTGCCCGTCGGCATGACGATGGTAGCCGGATCGGTTGATCGCGTCGCATGAGCCAAAGCCGCATACAACGCGCCGATTTGAGGACGTCGCAGTCCGGGCCGGGCTGGCCGCTCGTTTTCGGCTGCTCGTCCCTCCCGGAGATGAAAGGCGCCCGACCAGGATGCCGAAACCGTTGCCAGCCGTTCGACCCGCGCCTGGCGGTTCAACGTGTCGACGTGGATCGGCAACGCAGTCATCCACCGGCCTTCACCGGCATCGCGCGCTTCGACGATCTGCGCCGGCTCCCGTGCGCCGGGAACCAGCAGAATGAGATCTCTGCCTCCAGCGACGTGGCGGCCTTCGCACTGATGATCCTGAGTGTCTCGCCGGACGGCAGCGTGGTTTCATGCCCCGTCACACGGCGGACCGAAAAGGGCCGCAACCGGCAACGCACGCGCAGCGTCGGAACCGCCAACTGGCGTATCGGACTTCCCAGGACCTTCCCCTCGACCGCAAGCTTGCCGGCAGCAGCAGTTCGACCTCCGGATTGAAGAGATCGTCCCGGGCGGGTTCGGTGCGCTTGCGGGAGGCCGGTCGCGTCCTCGGCTACGCCACAATCGTCTGGGGCGAAGGCGGGACGGTGATCACCGTCCCGCTCGTCATCAGAACGATCAGGCCCCGTTCGGCGCCGGTCATATCGAGATAGGCACGCACCTGAGCCCGATAGTGATCGAGTGTCTCCCGGGTGGGATTCACGTCGCTCTTCCAGTCGATCACGACGGCTGGCCGACCTTCCGGATCAACCGTAAGCGCGTCCGCGATGCCGGCCGTCGCAACCAGCTCGGCATCCCCTTGTTGAAGGGCATAGACCGGAAATTCAGCGAGCAATGAGGGACGCAAGGCCGCCACCTCCGACAAGGCCAGCGTTCGCGTCACGCAACCGGCCAGTTCCTCAGGCGAAAGCCCGTTCGCCGGATCGGAGGAGGGCTCCTCGCCGAGCGCACGGATGAGGTCAGCGGCGCGCGCGGTGAGCGCCTCGCCGGCCTCGTCGCATTCCCCTGTCAGAATTTCTTCCATGAGCTTGTGAAGGATCAGTCCACGCTCGCGCCCGCCCTGGACAGAGGCGGACGCTTCGGCGTCTGGTGACGGACCGTCATCCGACCCGGCCCAGATGTCCGGTTCTTCTTCCTGAAAGACCGAACCGGTCGCCGTCTCGTCGCGGCTCGGCGCAAGCCAGGTCAGGTGCATCAGCCTTTCGGCAATCGTTCCTGCCTCAGCGGCGAAACTCTCCCGTGTCTGGTCGTTTGCGGTATCGCCGGTCACCGCGATCGGATCGAGCGGAAGATGCGACACGTCAAGGACAGGAAGACCGGTGAGCGACAGGTCCACAAGGCCGATCCAGGCCGACGTCGAAGGCGTTACGTCGAGCCGCGGCAAGACCAAGAGCTCCCGGGCGCGGGTTGCCGCGACATACCAGAGCCGGACACGCTCGCGGTCCAGTTCATCCTTCTCGGCCTGACGCGCCGCGTCGTAACCGGCCGGAGGGACGCCCAGAACCGGGCAGTAGATGGTATCGGTCTGCCGATCGGTCACGGCGCTATCGGGCGCCATCACCCCTGTCATGGTGTTGATGGGGATAACGACCGGCCATTCAAGACCCTTCGCGGCATGCATCGTGTATAGGGCGACGGCTTCTTCCTGCGCATCGGGCCGGCCTTCCACCGCACGGGCCTCATCGGTCCATGCCGCCGTCATAGTCTCGGAAAAGGCCCGCAGGCCGCGTACTGCATAGCCGGTGGCGAGGCTGAGATAGAGATCGACATTGGCGAGCGCACGTTCTGCCTGACCGCGATGCCGCTCCAGAAGAACCGGGCGTACCCGAAGGACATCGACGGCCTGCGAAAGAAGGTCGTGCGGTGTCGTGCTGTTGGAGCGTTTCTGGAGCGCCTGCAGCCGCTCAATAACATCGCGCGCCAGCGGATGCATTATTGCCGCCGGGTCGATACCAAGGTCGAGCCGTGGGATCCGGTCGGATTCCTCTTCCGAACGCGGAAGCGCCCAGACGATGTCCAGGAGTTCCTCTTCGCTGAGCCCGACAAGCGGCCCGCGCAGCAATGCGCCGAGCGCCAGCGTATCACGACGATCGGCGAGAACCCGCGTGATCGCGATGAGGTCCTGCACTTCCTGCCGGCGAAACAGCCCTTTGCCGGCCTGGGTTGCGACCGGAATGCCCAGGCGCTCAAGGGCCTCTTCATAACACCAGAGCTCCGCGCCGGTCGGTGCAAGTAAGGCGATGTCGCCCGGCTGGCAGGGGCGTTGTGCACCGGCTTTGCGATCCTGGACCGGATGGCTGCCGATCAAGCGGGCGCAAAGTTCAGCCACCGCTTCGGCTTCCGCGTCGCGTCGCTGTTCGGCGCTGGCCTTGCCGTTCTCATCAGCGACCGCGATATCGATTGCGGCGACGCAGACGCCGTCGTCCGGATCGTCGTGGAAGGGATTGAGCGCAGTGAATCCGGGTTGCCCATCAGCCGACAGAACAGCCTCGAACCGTTCGTTGACGAAAGTGAGGATCGAGGCACAGGAACGGAAATTGGTCGAGATCGAGACGAGGCCATCCGCGGCCTGCGTCGAGAAGGCGGCGCGGGCCTGGACATAAGCGCCGACATCCGCGCCGCGGAAACGATAGATTGCCTGCTTGGGGTCGCCAACCAAGAAGAGTGCGCCCGGCCGAATCCGGAAGCTCGTCCAGTCCTTCGGGTCATCACCGGGATCACCGCATAGACGCCAGAAGATTTCGGCCTGGAGCGGGTCGGTATCCTGAAACTCGTCGACGAGGACCTTTGAATACCGTTGGCCGAGCGCCTGTCGCACGGATTCATGATCGCGCAACAGGTCGCGCGCGGCGTAAATGAGATCGCCGAAATCGAGGTGAGCGCTGGCGCGCTTGCTCTCGCGATAGCGCGCAAGGATTGTGCGTGCTTCGTCCATCAATGTCGTAAGGACCTGGCCGGAAACCGCCTGGCGCAGCGCGGTCCACGCGACGCAGCACGCCTCGTACAGGCAGCTGGCCGTATCGTTCAGTCTGTCGCCGTCTGCCCTGGAGAGCCCTGCCTGCTTGGCCGCCGCCGCCCATTTGCCCTTCTTGCGGTAGGCGGAAAAGCGGCCCGTCCCGGTCGTAAGATCGGGATGCGGGCGCGCAACCAGCAGCCCGACGAGCCCGGCGGGCGTGGAACCATCCGCAACCGATGGCAGGGCGGCCGCCATTTCAGTAAGACGCATGGTGATGACCTCCGTTTCCGGCTCATCGACGCCGACGCCCTGCATAAAGGCCGAAAGTTCGTCGGCCGCCTGCCGGAAGGCTTGCAGGTGACCTGCAAAAGGCATCGCGTTCGGTGCGACCAGATTCCTGGACCGCCTGAGGGCTTCGGCGATCTTGTGCATCAGAGCGACGGTCTCTCCCGGGCCGTGCAGCACCATCTCGGCCAGGACACCGCCTTGATCGCCCGACAGGCGCTCGCGCAGCCAGCCATCGACGATTTCGAGGAAATTGAGATCGGCCTGATTGCGATCAATGACCGCTGCGCCCGGATCGATATCTGCTTCAGCCGGGTACGGCTTGATCAATCTCTGGCAGAAGCCGTGGATCGTCGAGCAGGTGATTTCGTCGATCGCCGTGCTGGCCGAAATCAGATTGTCGCGCTGAGCCGCAGATAGTCCCTCCGGCAGTCCGGCACGGAGCTCCGGTGCGATATGGCCGGCGGCGAGATCTTCGACGAAATCCCGGACGCGCAGGAGGAGCTCGCTGGCCGCCAGTTCGGTAAACGTGACCGCCGCGATGGAACTTGGCGCGACACCCTGTGCCAGCATGACAGCGATTCTGCCGGCCATGACGGCGGTCTTGCCCGATCCCGCGCCGGCCTCAACCAGGATGGACCGGTCGTGACGGCTGATAGCGTCATGCCGGGCACCATCATCCTTGAGAACTCTCGCGCTGCTCATCATTCCGCCTCCCAGATCGGCGCGACATTGCTGAGCCGCTCGGCCGCGGCGGCTTGCTTGCGTTTGCAGTAGGTGGCGCCTGCGTTTGCCGGCAGGGCGAGGGCGAGATCGTCATAGTCGCCTCCCGTATCCGGTCCGGGCAGTGCTGCGCCGCTGGCCAACGCGGTTCTCGCTGCCTGCAGATATGCCTTGATCTCCGCCAGGACGGTGTCCGGATCGTCGAGTTGGAGGTCCATCGGCTCACGCGGGTAGAGCAGCGAGGCGCTGATCGCGATGTGGTCGCCCAGGAGCGCCCTGACGGCGAAGGCATAGAGACAACGCTGAAGCTCGCGGCCGCCGTTCACGCGGATGTCGCCTTTGGGCGGCTTGCCGGTTTTATAGTCGCGCACGAGCGCACGGCTTCTGTCATCAGCGATGTCGAGCCGGTCGATATAGCCGGCAATCTGAAATCCGGTGTCCGGGATGATCACCGGCACACTGGGGTCCCAGGGCAATGCCGCCTCCGACTTGGGCTCGGACCCGCCGAACGGGACTTCGCCAAAGGATCGGCTGCCCGGCAAATGATCATTGCCATAGGCAAGCGCCTGTCCGGCAAGGGCGCGCGCATCCCCGAGCGTGCGGCCCCAGATAACAGCGGGCGGAACGGACCGCTCGCTTTCCCATTCGGCAGCCACCGCACCGGCAGCTTCGTTCACCGCAGCCTGAATGGCAGCCTCGTCGGCCGACGCCAGACCGCCCTCCGCTTCGAGGATTCGGAGGGCGCGGTCGAGCACGAGATGGACAAGGTCGCCGGTTTGCAGGGCGTCAAGCACGAGCGGCTCGGCACTGCCTTGCGGGGATTTCCAACCGAGAGCATAGCGCCAGAGGAAGTTGAGGGGGCTGCGCAGCAGTGTTTTGAGCGAACTCGCCGACTGGATCCGCGCAAGGATCGCGAGAACCAAAGGATGATCGGACCTGATCAGACCATCGTGAGCTGTCACATCGGCCAGACGCCAATCGCGCCAGCAGGAACGCGCACTCAATGCCTGGGGACCGGCGGCGAATTCCTGCGGTCGTGCCATCAGCCGGTCGGTTTCACTGAAGGCATGGGCGGGAACGGCGTTGCGCCGCAGATAGGCTTCCTCGTCATAGGTGGCGAGGAGGGGGCTGCGACCCGGCAGCCGGCCGTCGCTGTCGCGTCGGGCGCGGGAGAGGACAACTTCGCTGCCCGTGGTGGCGAGGATCGTATCAAAGTCGCGGCGATCTGCCAGATTGACGGGAAGCGGGTCGAGGTCGTCAGTCGGAATGATGTGGTCCGGAATCAGCCGATCTTCGGCGATCCCACGTGGCCAGCGGGAGGAATTGAGACCGATCAGCCGAGCGAAGCGTCGCGGGGACGCGGCCAGGGCACTGGCCGGCATCCAGGCCACGGAGACGCAGGCCTCGAGTCCGTCATCCTGTTTCAGTGATTCCAGCGTGCTGTCGATCGCACCGGCGGGCCCTGCCAGAAGGGCTTTGCGCCAGATGGACAATGCCCGGCCCTTAAGGAAGGCTTCACCGATCTCTTGTGCCGCGTGCGGTCCCTTTGCCAGCAGGTCGACCGCAGCACGCAGTACCGCGGCGTGATCCATGCTGTCGGGCCAGTCGTCCGGCGCGAGGCGCGCCAGCAGTTTGTTCCAGGCGGACGGTGTCGACAAGGGTGCATCGCTTGGAAGGACGCGCATCCAGCCATCGGGAAGGGACGCCAGGGGCGCGGAATCCCGGCAAAGGGCGACGAGACGGCGCAGGCGCGACTGTGAGAGCCCGCGCACGACGATGTCGGCGAGTGCCGCTGCCGCTTGTCCGTCACGTGTGGTGACGGCCGGGACGCCATGAACGAAATGCAGATCGATATTGGCATCGGCGCGCAGCGCGAGAAAGTTATCGTCGTAATCGGCCGGCGACGCCGTGGCGATGGCGATGTCGGCGGGCGATACGCCGGACGCGAGTAGCGACCGCACCCAACGCAGCGTCTCGATTGCCTCATGGTAAGCCGTCGCGGCGCTGACGGAGCGGATTGCCGGCGCCTCGGCATCGCCTCGAGCGACAGCGACGCCGCTTTCCCTGAGCCAGGCCGGGACAGGGCGAGGGCCTGACGTCCATTGCATGGATATGCGCTGGGCGAGCGCTTTTACCAGAGGCCGCCAGCAGGGGGACAGTTCGGTCAGTCCGGAGATTTCCATCGAGCCGAATATGGCTGGCGCATGCGCGATCCGGCTGATGGCTGCGGCAACAATATCGACCGGACGCATCATTCCGCCCGGGAGTTCGGCGAGGACAGCGGCCTCCAAGCGAGCGATGGCTTCAAGCCTTGGATGATCAGCTGACCGGGAGGCGAGATCGACACCGGCCCGCCACGCCTTGTGCAGTGTGTCGGCGGCCGCGCCGATCATGCCCGGCAGCATCTTGATATCTTCCAGTTCGCCCATCGGTGTTTCGGGGAGGACCGTCTGGATCGCCGAGCGCAGGCTTTCTTCATCGATCGCGCGGGTGAAGCCGCCCGCGAGCCGCACCGCGGCTTGTTCGAATGACATGATCTGGAGACCATGTTGACCGTTGCGGGCCGCCGCAAGGCGGGCCTCCCGCATTGCCAGGCGACCATACACGACAAGGGTGGATCGCTTCGCGGCCGTCATCGCTGCCCCCTTTCCGGGTTACTTCTTGCTCGGACGCTGGGTGAGCGCCGACGCTGCCGCGCTCTTGGCGGCCTTGCTGCTCTTCGGGTCCCGCAAGACTTTCGCGGATGCGCTCGCCGCCTTCTTGCTGGTTACCTTACGATTTGTACGACGCTTCGGCATTTCGCCTTTCCTCCGAATCCCCCTATCGCCAGTGCGCCCCTGCGGGTGGACACTTAGGGTCTTGGGATTTCCCCCATCCGGGGCCTTCGTTAAGGAGGCCCCATGAGTAAGAGACATCGACGCCACAGCATAGCCAAGAAGCGGGGAATCGTGGAAGCGTATCTGAACGGAGAGCCAACCGGTCCACATGCCTTTGCTGTATCTGCGCAGCAGTGAGCGAAGTTGATTCCGCCGTCCACTTTCCTTGTGAATGTACGTATTCTCACGAAGGCAAATGTAAATGGAACATTGTTTTCATGAGGAATTCCAACCCTTTATTACCGATGAACTCTCGGCCGGCAAGCAAAACCTCAATGGATGAAACACCAAACACGCGGAGATACCGATGTACCACCACATCTTCATCAAGGCGGATATGCTGGAATAAGCGTTGCAGGCGACGGTAGTTGGAGGCGTGGAGCGCCGTGCCCGGGAACTGGCTCGCCAGATGACTGAGGTTCACAGTTCTGGCATTCGCCAACCCGACCACACTTGTCGTTCGGCATGTTCATTCCATCTGGTCCAAGAGAGCTGCGGAGACACGTTTTGCCATCCCCTCAAGATCCCACTCGAAGTCACTCCTTAAAAGAGCAGAGATGTCCGCATTGAAATCCGGGTCCTCCAGTTTTGCGGTCAGGTTGTCTTGAAGCTGCTGTCGCGTGACCGCATGACCGCCATGATCCATATAGGCCCTGAAGGCCGCTATGATCTCTTGCGAGTTGGCATCTTTGTGCTGGAGCGCAACATCAAGATCGAATAGATCACGACCCTTCTTTCTTTGATAGAGCGCACGAAGCTTCGTTCCTAACAACTCATTGAGCCCATAGCTCGGAATATCGCACCCACCTTCGAACCAACGAGATTGGACCCCAAAGGGGATCAAACGGGTGCCATAAACAGAGAAGTGCTCTCGCGTGTTGATCTCCACCTTCAGCTTCAATTGTACGGGCGGGGTTTCCTCTGATCCAAATCGGTATGTAAAGGTAACGCGCCCTTCCGTTTGCTTGTAGCGCGGTTTTCCGAGCCAGGGATCGAGGACAGCATGAAAGCGATCCATGAGATCACCTGCGGGATCTGCCTCAATCTGCACGAGATCGATGTCTTCGGAGTATCGTGCGGCTGGCCTGAGGAAGAGCTTGTAGAGGGCAGTGCCCCCACGAAATGCAAGCTGGCTGCGCAGAAGTTCGTCAGAGAATATCTCGACCAGGGCGCGGCTAATGACCAGATCCTGCTCGACTTGACGGTCGTCGATCCATGGCGCTTCAACTCGCCACTCAGTGATAAAATCGCGTGGGATCATTCATCGATCTCCACCGAGGCGTTCACATAGATCTTCCAGCGGTCATCTTTGGCCGAGCTTTCATGCGATCGACTCGGCGCAAGTGGCGTGTAATCACGCGCTTTCTCCGCGACGATGACCAACAGAGGCTGCGAAACATCGAATTGATCGACATGATCGAGCAAGTGCCCCAGTCGCTGCACTCTAGAGATCGGTGCGGCCCAAGAGAGACGTGCAAGCTCATCGGGTTCCACTTCTTCAGCCAGACCGGCGATTACAGTGGCGATCATATCCAGCCCACCCGCTCTTCCACTGTACTCGATGAGATCGAGCAAAGTTGCTTCTGGCGTGGATACTTTGAGTGTGCCCCGCGGCGTGTTGAAAAGGCGCGTCGGGACTGTATCGACTGACTTGTTTGCTATGAATGTGACCTTGACGCTACCGCACTTGATGTCTTTGCGCGACTTTCCAACGACGACCTGGAATGCTTGTGGTCTTTGGTGTGCGGCTCCGTAGTATTGTGCGGCCGTCAGAAGGCCAGCGTAGTAGGGTTCCGCCTTTCGATCAAAGAGTGCGGGAATAAACTGCTCTGCCGGGAGACATCCAAGCGAGCGGTATTCCGGCGGCACGATGACGTAGAAGCCTTTTGCCGGGGATGCTATCAAGCCTTGATGCGCTAGTCGCGACAGCGCGTTGTTGGTTGAAGCTGCCGAGACCCCTAGGCTTTGACGCATGTCGGACGCATCGAAATGATAGCGCCCGCGCGCGGCGCGGTCGTCGATGAAGTCTTTGGGTCTTCGCTGTTTGTTTTCCGACATTGCGGTCAGAAAATAACACTTTTCGTTAGATAAGAGAAGTGACCTCGGATTTCTTCGACCAACTGAAACTCAGCGGGCGACCGATTGAAAGGGCATACGCTCTACAGCGAGCAATGACCAAAGCCAGATTCAAACCCCAAAAAATCGCCCGTTCAGCGGGAAAAAAGCGTCAAACCCGCAGGGTTTTGCAAGAGGCTCGAAGAGGTGCCGAGAAGGCGCAGGAAGCCGCAAACGCGCTGGATGCCGCCTGCAAGATCGCGCGGGATGTCGGGCAAAAAGCCCTTGACGCGGAAAAGGCTGGGCGTAAGGCCCTTGATTCCGTTGATCCGTTGGACATGTCGAATGATGCCTGGAATGCCGTGTATGAAGCCGAGGACGCGGCTGCGTTGGCCGCTGTCGCTGCGTTAGACGAAGCGCTGGTCCTTTTTCCGCGAAGCGGTGGCACAATAACCATGAGCGTACACGACTTCGAGATCATCAACTAAACCCGCACCAGGGCGGCCACCGTTCCTCTCAGCCCTACATCGGGTGTAACGGCATAAAGGTACCGAATCCACCGTAGGACTTTAGTATCCTGTTGAAACGGCGTCTGCATCATCGATTAAGCCGAAAACGCTGTTCCCGGCTCGCAGATGCGGCCCACCGGGCCTTCCGGCTCGGGAACAGGGCGCGCGCAGCTGCACCAGCTGGCCATGCGGGCCGGACCCGACGGCAACGGGGCGACCTGCCATGAAGGAGGAGAGGCGGGAGGGTCGTGATGCTTTGATAGTGGGCTTGATGTAGCGTCCTTTGCGAGCTTACCAAGATCGGCTTGTACCTGTCCCAACATCAACTCTGTGGCGCATTTTCCTTCGCTGGTCTGGACTAGGGACGAATTTGGCGCTGATTGGTTCAAAAGGGCAGAGATACGTTCCAATTCAGCATCGGATGCGAGGTCTTGTTTGTTTAGAACGATCAAATCGGTCGCTGCGGCGTCGTCAATGATCGTTTCAGTGTCTTCAAAATCAACTCTGTGGAACTGATCCGCATCGACGAGATAGATACGATTGTCGAACCTGACGGCATCGGTCAAGCGCACGAGTATCTGCTATGCCGCTGGCTTCAATGACAAGTGCATCCGGCCTTTCATCCTCATCCAAGAAGCTCTTCAGATCCGTTATTGGGCCCATGTGTCGGGCATGGCGGTCCGGTCCGGCGCGTTTGCCTATTCATTCCATAGCCACATTCCCCGAGGGGGGGGTACACTTCCCGGGACGCGAGCGCGGCGCTGCCGTCGCTCGGCCTTGCCGCCTGCAACAGCACGGGCACGCTGAAGTCGGAAGGCGGACGATCCCGGACGGGTGCTTTACAGGGCGATAGATATGGCAGGTTTCCTTCGCCAATGCCGTCCGCCGGGCGGCTTCGATAACGGATAGGAGGAAGAATCATGGCTGCGATCAATGGTGATGACGGCAACAACACCCGGCACGGAGGCTCCGCCACGAACGTGATGTACGGACGCGGCGGCGACGACACGATGTACGGACACGGCGGTGCCGACTGGATGTCCGGCGGCGACGGCGAAGACACGCTGGACGGCGGCGACGGCGACGACACGATGTACGGAGACAAGCATCACGACAAGATGTACGGTGGTGACGGCAACGACACGATGAAGGGAAACGGGGGGCAGGACTGGATGTATGGCGGGCGCGGCGACGACACCATGTGGGGCGGCGACGGCGACGACACGATGTACGGCCAGGACGGCATCGACACGATGGTAGGCGGCGCCGGCAACGACACGCTGACTGGTGGCGCGGGCGACGACACGCTTTACGGCGGCACGGGCCTAGACAAGATGTTGGGCGGCGGCGGCGTTGACACGATGCACGGCGGCGACGACGACGACGAGATGTGGGGCGGCGGCGGAAACGACAAGATGTGGGGTGACGCTGGCGATGACAAGATATGGGGCGAGGCCGACAATGACTCTCTGTATGGCGGTTTCGGCAATGACAAACTATACGGCGGCGCCGGCACCGACACGCTGCACGGCGGCGCCGGCGACGACACGCTGACTGGAGGCGATGACGTGGACTATTTCGTTTTCGACAAGGACGTGCCCAATGGCCATGACACGATCACGGACTTTAATCTCGGCACGGACAAGATAGTGATAAGGATCAATGTCGCTGAAACCATGAAGTCCGGCTTGACCATCGAAGACAACGATGACGGCGACGCGGTGATCACGGGTTTTGGGGGAGCTGGCTCCAGCATCACGGTCGAAGGCGTGACGGCGGCGGAACTGGAAGCGGAAGGAAACGACTTTCTTTTGTGAAGAAGAGAACCGGGGAAGTGCTGGACTAGAACCTGTAAACCAAGCTTGGAGGTAATCATGTCTCACGATAACGATTACGATTATACATTGGGGAAGTTAATCGCTTCGCGCACGCCCCCCAAAACGCTGAACGGTGGCGAGGATGACGACACGCTGGAAGGTGGCATGGGCCACGACACGCTGGACGGCGGGAATGGCGACGACACGCTGGACGGCGGGAATGGCGACGACACGCTTTCCGGCAGTCGCGGCGACGACACGCTGAAAGGCGGACGCGGCGACGACACGCTGGACGGCGGCGACGGCGATGACACGCTGGATGGTGGCATGGGCCACGACACGCTGGACGGCGGGAATGGCGACGACACGCTGGACGGCAGTCTCGACGACGACACGCTTCACGGCGGACGCGGCGACGACACGCTTCACGGCGGAAGCGGCGACGACACGCTTTACGGCGGACGCGGCGACGACACGCTTTCCGGCAGTCGCGGCGACGACACGCTGAAAGGCGGACGCGGCGACGACACGCTGGACGGCGGTTGGGGCGACGACACGCTTTACGGCGGACGCGGCGACGACACGCTTTCCGGCAGACACGGCGACGACCGCTTCGTGTTCGGCAGGAAGACCGGCCATGACACGATCACGGACTTTGGCGGTCCGTCCTTCGCGCCGCAAGCCGACGTGATCGTGATCAAGGGCGGCGCGAAATTCGCCAACCTGACCATCAAGGATGACGCCGACGGCAACGCGGTCATAACCGGTTACGGCCAAGACGCGAGCATCACGCTGGAAGGCGTGTCGGCTTCGGCGCTGACGGAAACCGACTTCGACTTCATCGGCTAAACTGGACGCGGGGCCGGGCGGCCTCGTTGAAGGCCCGCCGGGTCAATCCTTACCGATGCCGATTTCGACTTCATCGCCTGACCGGCCGGCTGGACCTTCGGGGAGGATTACGGGCGCCGGTGCCGCCGGCCCATGCGCTTCATTTTGCGGGTTGCGGCGGCAGCGAAGGTCCGGCCGGAAGCGGTGAAGGCGCGAATTGTGGCGCGCGGCATATGAAGGGCATAAAGAGCCGGGGGCCGGCGACCTTCTTCCGGCGGCGGTTCCCCGGGCTTTGCCCGCGCCCCGAGCCTGATGCGGTATCCGCAGGGCCGCCGTCATGGCGAAAGACACGGCTAGTGCGCAGGCGGATGCCGCGCAAGAATCAAAACGATAGCCCGGCGAATGCGCTGCGTGTGTCATCAACGAACCACGGTATGCGGATCGCAGGCGACACGCACATCGTCCGCGGGAAACCCCTAACATTCTCGAACGCCCGCGGATGAAGAGGTCAACATCGCCTGGGTTGCGCCCCTGTGCAATGGCCTGACGGTCCGGCGTATCGCGGTCCGGGAGCATGAGGGCTCCCGGGCCGGCTCTGCCCTGGTCCGGCTGGCACCGGGAGCCTCGCGTTGAACGGCGCCGGTTTCGTCCCGGCGCCGGCCGCGCAGACCGCAATCCCGTTCAATAGAGGCGTGCCGGCAATACAGGCGTGCCGGCGGCTTGATCCACACCCGGTTCGGCCCGCCATACGATGCCGTATAGTCTGCCGTGAAGGCACGATCCCCGTCAGGTTGTACGGTCTGGGAATTGCGGAACGTCTTGTCTTATCGGCTACACAATACAATGCCGACAACCAGCGGACGCGTGACGGCCAGTTGAAGTAACCCGCTGAAGGCAGCCCGTCAGGCGGAGCCACGATCCATCAGCACCAGTGGCATTTCCCGCCGATGCGGATTTGGTGTAACGCCGTTTTCATTCATGTCCACGATCATCGTGGCAGCGGCTTCACCAATACGGCGAGCGGGAATCCGCACCGTGGTCAGGGGTGGCTCCATGTGCTCGGAGCCTCGAAAATCCCCAACGCCGACGATGCCGATATCGTGCGGGACTCGCATCCCCGCCTTACCGATGGCAAACATCGCCCCCTGGGCAATGATGTCGTTGCCGCAAATCACCGCCTCTGGCGGATGGCTGTCCAGCAGCGCGCCCATCAACGTCTTGGCGGCCCCAATATCGTAGGGGCAGCGCAGAATGCGTTCCTTGGGAAGGTTGACGCCATGATCCTCGAGCTCCGCCCGGGCACCCAACAGGCGCCCCCTGGCGCGATCATTATTTTCCGTGTCCGGAAACAGCAAGACTATGTCCCGGTAGCCGCTCTGCACCGCGCGGCTCGCGGCCAGTTTCCCGGCCTTGAAATTGTCGACACCAATGCACGGCATGGCGCTGTCGGCCCGGTAGTTCCACACCGATATCACCGGCACGTCCCTCTGCATCAGCATGTTCATCGAAACGGCCTCGTGATCGAGACCAACAAGCACGACGCCATCGGTGCGTCGCTCGAGGAGCGAGCGGATGATCGACACTTCCTTGCCAAGATCATAGCCGTGGGACGCCACCAGCATGGTGCGATCGTGATCCTGCAGGCCAACGGAGAAGGCCTCGATCAATTCGGCAAAGATGGCGTTATCGATGGTCGGCACCACCAGGCCGATCGTGCCGGAGAACCGGTTGAGCAGAGCGCCCGCCATGCGGTCGCGAATGTAGCCCAGATCCTCAGCGGCGCGGCGGATACGCAGCCGCGTCGGCTCCCGGACCATGTCCGGCTCGTTAAAGGCGCGGGAGACCGTAGCCGGCGACACGCCAGCGCGGGCAGCCACGTCAACAATGCCAGGTGCACCCTTTCTCGAGCGCGGTCTTTTGGCCATCGAAGCTTCAAAATGAAAACGTTTGCATTTTTATTTTCATAAAATAGCCTATTCGGGCAGGAAGCAACCGGCCGATGCGGAAGGAACGCAAAAAGTGGAGTTTATCGCCTATTTTTCCGGCGTTTTTGAACCCGTCGCCTTCACGCTTCTGATCCTCGGCACGGTGGGCGGGCTGATCCTCGGCGCGACGCCCGGCCTTTCGCCAACCATGGCGGTCGCGCTGCTCATTCCCTTTACCTTCCACCTGTCCCCGACCCAGGGGCTGGTGCTACTGGGCGCGGCCTACACCTCAACCGTTGCCGGTGGTGCCGTCAGCGCCATCCTGCTGAAAATTCCCGGTGCCCCGGCCAACATCGCAACGGCGCTCGACGGCCACGAAATGGCCCGCCAGGGCCATGGCGCGCGGGCCCTGCAACTGTCTTTCCTGTCCTCCGGCATCGGCGGCGTGTTCGGGGTGCTGCTGCTGATTTTCCTGACCCCGGTGCTGGCCAAGTGGGCACTCGTCTTCGGGCCCTCACACCTTTTCTGGCTGGCCATCCTCGGCGTCACCGTCATCGGCTCGCTGGATTCAAAGTCCTTCGTCAAGGGATTGCTGTCGGGATGCCTCGGACTGTGGCTGGCCATGATCGGCTATGACGACATCCAGGGCGCGCCGCGCTTTATCTTCCACGATTCTCTGACCGGCGGCATCAACATCATCGCCGCACTGATCGGCCTGTTCGCCATCCCGCAGGTGATCAACATGCTGGCCAAGGGCCGCACCCGGGCGAACATCGAATCGCTGAAGGTGGAGCGACGGAGCCTTGCGGCGTCTGTGCGCGAGGTTGGCTCGAACAAGCGCGCGCTGTCGATCGGCATCATCGTCGGCTCGATCATCGGCCTCATCCCCGGTGTCGGCGGCCAGATCGCCGGCCTCGTGGCCTACGACCAGACCCGCAAGCTGTCGCCCGAGAAGGACAGATTCGGCAAGGGCCACCCGGAGGGCGTCATCGCCGCCGAGTCGGCCAACAACGCCATGGTCGGCCCCTCCCTGGTGCCGCTCCTGACGCTGTCGATCCCGGGCAGCCCGACCGCGGCCGTGCTGCTCGGCGGGCTACTGATCCACGGCATCTTCCCCGGTTCCGACCTGTTCGAGCGGCACCCGGATGTCATCTGGACCTTCGTCAATTCCATGCTGATCGGGCAAATCCTGATGGTCATATTCGGCATCTACACAGCCCTGTGGGCCGCCCGCGTCGCCAAGGCACCGATGCCGATCATGGCGGCCGCCGTCAGCGTGCTCGCGGTCTTCGGCTCCTACTCGGTCTCGCAGTCGATGGGTGACGTCTACATAATGTTCGTGCTGGGACTCGGTATGTGGATCCTCGAGCGGTTCGGCTTTTCCGCCGCGCCACTGGTGCTCGGTCTGATCCTCGGCCCCATCGCCGAAGCGAATTTTGTCCAGGGCAACATGATCGCCACCGCCCAGGACGCGCAGTGGAGCTACTTCCTGACCGGGCCGCTCAACCTGCTCCTGATCGCCCTGATCATCGCCTCCATCGGTTACAGCTTCTGGAGCAACATGCTGGCCCGTGGTTCCGCCACGGATTCCGGGGCAACCGGCCAGGAAGAAGGGGCCGCAGAATGACCGCAAGAGCCTGGCAACACGTCATCCCGTCCCTCGCCGTCCTGGTGATCGCCCTGGCGGTCGGCTGGTTGAGCTTCACACAGGAGCCCGCCGCCGCGTTCCTGTTTCCGCGCATCATCTCGGTCGTCTTCATCATCCTTGCCGTGTGGAATTTTGCCCGCGCGGCGCTTGGCCTGGCGCGGGTGGGAACCGGCATTGACCGGGCAACCCTGATCAACCTTTTGCCGGGCGTGGCGGTGATCGGCCTCTACGTGCTGCTCGGCGCCAGGAATCTCGGCTTCTACACGGCCGGCACCCTGACATTCCTGGTGCTCTACACGCTCTACGACCCGGCGCCGCCGAACAGTGTCCAGGACTGGGGCAAGCGCATTCTTGTCACCGCCATCTTCATGCTCGTCATCTACGGATTGTTCGCTCTTGTTCTACAGGTGCAAACGCCGCGCGGGAGTTTCATGTGATTCAACAACGGCGCACTCATCAAAATGGGAGGAAACCATGAAAACACTGTTCACCAAACTGGCCCTGGGAGCCGCGGCGCTCGTCGTGGCTGCTGGCGGCGCGCTCGCGCAGGACTTTCCGGACCGCCCGATCGGCGTTTCGGTGTCCTATGGCGCCGGTGGCGCAACCGATTTCCAGGCGCGCATCGTCACCATGGCGGCCGGCAACGAGGATCTGCTGGGCCAGCCGATCTACATCATCAACAAGCCGGGTGCCGGCGGCCGCGTGGGCTGGAACTGGTTTGCCTCGGAGGCCGACAAGGACGGCTACACCCTGGCTGCATACAACATCCCGCATTTCATCGCTCAGTCGATCAAGGGCGGTGTCCAGTACAGCGCCGATTCCTTCGAACCCATCGCCAACTGGGGCGAGGACCCGGCGGTCGTGGTTGTCGGCAATGACAGCGACTTCAATTCCATGGAGGACTTCATTGCCTTCGCCAAGGAAAATCCGGGCAGGCTGACCACCTCGGGCGCCGGCCTGTTTGTCGGCCACCACATCGCGGCCCTGCAGATCGAGAACGCCTGCGACTGCAAGCTGGCCTACATTCCGACGAAGGGCGGGGGCGCCGCGGCCATGAAGGCCGTCATTGCCGGTGATGTCCTGGCGGGCATAAACAACCTGTCCGATGCCTTCCGCGCCCGCGAGGCCGGCAATGTCAAGATTCTGGGTGTGGCCGATCTGAAGCGCAACGAGGAGTTCCTTCCCGATGTTCCCACGTTGATGGAAGCCGGGCTGGACGTGCACAATTCATCGGTCAACTACCGCGGCATCATGGCGCCGGCCGGCACGCCGCCGCAAGTCATCGAAGTGCTTGCCGCCAAGGTGCCGGAGATGTTCAAGCACAAGCGCGTGGCGCAACGCATGAAGGCCGGCGGTTCGCCGATGAACATTATGACCCGCGAAGAGGTTCAGAAAATGTGGGCCGAAAGACAGGAATACCTGTCCGAACTGCTGCAGGGGCTGTAACAGGTTCCCCAGAACAATGCGGCCGGGCCCCGACCCGGCCGCGCCAACACAGAACGGGTTTTGAGCAATGGCCGTGAATGTGCAAATGGCTGAACCGACTGCCGAGGAAGCGATCGTGGACGCACTTGTCGAACGCGCCCGTGCCGCCCAGCGTCGGTTCGAGCGCAACGCCACGCAGGAACGCTACGACGCGGCGGCCCTTGCCGCGGGCTGGGCCCTGATGGAACCGACACGCAACCGGGAGCTCTCGGAACTGGCCGTCGAAACCACCGGCCTTGGCAACGTGCCAGACAAGATCACCAAGAACCACCGCAAGACGCTCGGCCTGCTGCGCGATATCAAGGGAGCGGTCACCTGCGGCATCGTGCGGGATGACCCCGAAAGCGGTATCACCGAAGTCGCGCGGGCCGTCGGTGTGGTGGGCGCCGTGGTCCCGTCGACCAACCCGGTCGCCACGCCGACCAACAACGTGATCAACGCCCTCAAATGCGGCAATGCCATCATTCTGTCGCCGTCGCCAAAGGGCGTGGCCGCCTGCGAGCGGCTGCTCGGCTGCATGCACGCGGAATTTGCAAAGCTCGGCATTGACCGTGACCTGGTCCAGATGATCCCCGCCCCCGTTTCGAAGGCCAAGGCGCAGCGGCTGATGGAACGGGTCGACCGGCTGATCGTCACCGGTAGCCAGGACAATGTGCGCCGGGCCTATTCTTCCGGCACACCCGCCATTGGCGTGGGCGCCGGCAACGTCACCGTGATCGTCGACGAAACGGCAGACCTGAAGGACGCGGCCGCCAAGATCACGGTATCCAAGGCCTTTGACAATGCGACGTCCTGCTCGTCCGAAAACGCCGTCGTCGTGCTCGACGCCGTCCATGACGCCTTCATGACCGAGTTGCACGCAGCCGGCGGCCGCCTGCTGACGGGGGACGCCGGGGCAAAGCTGAAACAGGCCCTTTTTGCCGGCGGACACCTCAACCGGGCCATGCTGGCCAAGGACATCGACCGGGTCATCGCCGTGGCGGACGTGCCCGTGGAGGACGCGGACACCGCCCGATTCCTGCTGATCGAGGGTGAGGGAATCGGTCGCGACTATCCGGAATCGGGCGAGAAGCTCTCACTGGTCGCCACGCTCTACCGGGCCCGTGATTTCCATCATGCCCGGCAGCTGACCCATGAATTGTTCCGCAATGTCGGCGCCGGCCACTCCGTCGGCATCCATACGAGCGACGCGGAAAGGCCCCTGGTGCTGGCGCGTACGCTGCCGACCTGCCGGGTCATCGTCAACCAGGCCCACTGTTTTGCCACCGGCGGGTCTTTCGACAATGGCGCGCCGTTTTCGCTGTCCATGGGCTGCGGCTCCTGGGGCGGCAACTCGATCGACGAGAATTTCAGCCACAAGCACCTGGTGAACATCACACGAATTGTCCGCACCATCGCGCCCAACGAGCCTGCGCTGGACGATATTTTTGGCCCCCATTGGGAAAAGGCCGGGAAATGACCGCGGCCGAGTTCGACGGATCGATACGGGACCTTGTCGACCGGCGCGCCGACGGGGCACCCGACCACATTTTCCTGATCGATCCGGACAGCGGGGAGACCACCACATTTGCCGAACTGGCGGATCGTTGTCGGTTCGTGGCCGGCCAAGCGGGTGCCCAGGGCGTGAAACCGGGTGAGGCCGTTGGCTACGCCATGGTCAACGGCACCGACACGGCAACGGTCATCCTCGGCCTGCTCTATGGCGGCTATCTGGCGACCGCCATCAATCTCGTGGCCGGCCGCCAGACCATCGACTACGTGCTGGCCGACAGCGGCGCGAAGCTGGTTTTCTGCCACGAGCACACGCGCGATCTGCTGGGAGACAGCCCGCCCTGCAGGACGCTGGTGGTCGCCGGCGAAATGGCGGGAACAGGCCGCCAGCCCAGTGCCACGCGACCGGCCGCCTCCGATCCGGGCCTGTTGATGTACACCTCGGGCACCACCGGCACGCCGAAGGGCGTGCTGCTGACCCACCAGAATCTCATCGCCGGCGGCACCAACACGGCGATCGCCCACGAACTGACACCGCAGGACCGGGGATTGTGCGTCCTGCCGCTCTACCACATCAATGGCCTGTGCGTCACGCTGATTGGCGCGCTGGTCTCCGGCTCCGGCCTGATCCTGCCGCAGAGGTTCTCGGTCGGAAAATTCTGGGACCAGTTGCGCCGGCATCGCGGCACCTGGTTTTCTGTGGTCCCCACCCAGATTTCCTATCTGCTCAACGAGGCCGCTGCCAACGGACACGACCCGAAGGACCTTGACCAACTGCGCTTCGGCCGGTCGGCCTCCGCACCATTGTCACCCGACGTCCAGCGAACCTTCGAGGCACAGTTCAACGTGCCGGTCATCGAGACCATGGGCCTGACCGAGACGGCGGCGCAGATCCTGTCCAACCCGATGCACGGAACCCGCAAGATCGGCTCGCCCGGCATCGCTTTCGGCAATGAGGTCATAATAGCCGACGCTGAACACAAGGAACTGCCGCGCGGCGAGGAAGGCGAGGTCCTTGTGCGTGGCCGCAACATAATGCTGGGCTACCTGAACAACCCGGACGCCACACGCGCCGCCCTTGCGCCGGGGGGTTGGCTGCGGACCGGTGATCTTGGCCGCATGGACCCGCAGGGATACGTGACCATCACCGGCCGGCTGAAGGAATTGATCATCAAAGGCGGAGAAAACATCGCACCCCGCGAAGTCGACGAGGCGCTCTACTCGCACCCCGATGTCATTGAAGCGGCAGCTTTTGGTCGCAGTTGCGACCAGTATGGCCAGAGGGTGGAGGCAGCGGTCCGCCTGCGCGATGGCACCACCGTCCAGCCGGCTGACCTCATCAATCTGTGCCGTGACAAGCTTGGTGCCTTCAAGGCGCCCGACCGGCTGCACGTGCTGCCCGAACTACCAAAGGGCCCATCCGGAAAGATCCAGCGGGCCCGTCTGTCCGACCTGACCGAATAGGCTCGAGCCGTCATTCGGCCGCACCACCTGTTGCAAAGTAAGAGCATCCGGCCAAGACCGCAGGGGTGCTCAGTGTTGTTTCTGGCGACGAGACGGTGGATTCTTACCGTGATTGTCGTGCAAGATTACGTGGATGCAGAGCTGCGGCCTATGCGGCCTGATCAAGCTTCTGCGCCGCCCGGTGCACGGAGATTTTCTTTGAGACCTACCCGGAGGAACCGCTCATCCTCCGGGTAAATATATCCGGTTTTATTTTAGTGATTCTTGCATACGACGATCATCCTACAAAGGGGTCGAATCTATCAACTAGCCGATCAAATGGCGAACGAAAGATAAAGTTCACTTTGCTCGTATCGAGAAAGGGTAAAATGGGGCGCCTTTGCTTATGCTCCGACCTTCGCCAGACATGCCCAGTGAACATATTTCATACACCAGATACACGTTGAAAATGTTTTACGATTAGTCGGACGACATGTATCTACATCACGGCACCCATCTGCTAGGGCACGAATTCGGCACCGCCGAAGCCGAGTTCCTCGCTCTTGGTCTGCTCGCCGGAAGCGACGCGGATGAAGGCCTCGAAAATCTCCTGGCCCTTTTCCTCGATGCCGATGCCGCCGGAGACGATATCACCGCAATTGATGTCCATGTCCTCGGACATGCGCTGGTACATTTCGGTGTTGGTGGCAAGTTTGATGCACGGCGTCGGCTTGTAACCCGACACCGACCCGCGCCCGGTGGTAAAGACGATCAGGTTCGAGCCCGAGGCCACCTGCCCGGTCACCGAACAGGGGTCGTATCCGGGACTGTCCATGAAGACAAAGCCCTTCGCATCGACCGGTTCGGCAAATTTGTAGATCCCGGCCAGAGGTGCCGTGCCGCACTTGGCCACGGCGCCAAGCGACTTTTCCAGAATGGTCGTCAGGCCGCCGCGCTTGTTGCCAGGTGAAGGATTGTTGTTCATTTCGCCGCCATTTCGGGCGGTGTAGTCCTCCCACCATCTGATCCGCTCGACGAGTTTTTGCGCCACTTCCGGGGTTTGCGAGCGGCGGGTCAACAGGTGCTCCGCACCGTAAATCTCCGGCGTCTCCGACAATATGGTCGTGCCGCCATGGCGCACAAGCAGATCTGACGCGAATCCGAGCGCCGGATTGGCGGTCATGCCCGAGTAACCGTCCGATCCGCCGCACTGCATTCCGACCGTCAGTTCGGAAACGGGCGCGGGCTCGCGGACGGCCCGGTTGGCGATGAGGGCCATTTCCCGCAGTTCCGCAAGACCTGCTTCAATGGTGCGCCTGGTGCCGCCGGTCTGCTGGATGGTCATATAGCGGTAATTTCCGTCGGAGCGGATCTTCCGCTCGCCGACAAGATCCGGGATCTGCATGACCTCGCAGCCGAGACCAATGAGCAGGACACCAGCAAAATTGGGATGCTGCGCATAGCCCGAAAGGGTGCGGAACAAAGTGGCGTAGCCTTCGTCCCGCCCGGACATGCCGCAGCCGGTGCCATGGACGATCGGCACGATGCCGTCGACATTGGCAAATTCATCCAGCAGGTCGGCGCGATCCGCGGCTTCGGCGATGAAACGGGCAACCGAGCCGGAACAGTTCACCGTTGTCAGGATGCCAAGGTAATTGCGCGTGCCGACACGACCGTCCTCGCGGTGGAATCCCATGAATGTTCGGTC
The DNA here is from genome assembly GCF_004959855.1 of Nitratireductor sp. XY-223. GTDB lineage: Bacteria > Pseudomonadota > Alphaproteobacteria > Rhizobiales > Rhizobiaceae > Hoeflea_A. The sequence goes on from NZ_SPNT01000013.1 coordinate 54,386, forward strand.
GCTTGAAACTGCCGGCAGGGGCGTGTTGGAAGATGCAAATGCGTAGTCCTGCGTGTGCTCGGCCATGCCGAGATTGTGGACATGCACGTGTTCTCCCGGCGCAATATCGGACTTTGCCTGGCCGATGATCTGGCCATAGCGCACCACATTGCTGCCGGCGGCAATGGGCGCCAGAGCGATCTTGTGACCGCGGGCAATATCGGAAAGAAGCGGCGCGGAAACATTGGCCGGCGTTTCACCGCGGGCGATGTCGCGCAATGCAATCACCACATTATCGGCATCGTTCAGGAGAATGGTTTCAGGCATTGGGCGGTTCATGCTTGCGCGGGCTCCGGACGGTTCCTGTGTCAGACATCTGGCTGTGACTCTGTTTTGGGCTTGACGCCACTGAAATGTCAACTAACATGTTAGCATTCTAGCGAAGTAAAGATGGATCCAAGCGAAACCAGCGATCAAATGAAGACCCGGAGCATCGAGGATTTTTCCGGTTCACTCGCAAATCGTGTCCATCTGTTCCTCAAGGATGCGATCATGTCGCTCGACTACGCGCCCGGGGACATTCTGCGCAAAAACGACATCGCAGCAGAACTCGGTGTATCGCGCTCGCCGGTTTCAGAAGCCTTTGCGAAACTCGCCAGCGAGGGTCTCGTCGAAATCATCCCGCAATCGGGCACCTATGTGTCGCGGTTTTCGATGGACGAAATCCGCGAGGGCACCTTCATCCGCGCCGCGCTGGAACTCGCCGCCGTCGAGAAGATCACAGCGGAACGAACCGACGAGCAGCTCACCCTGCTCAACCGGAATCTGCGCATGCAGGAGATCTTGCTGCAGGATGGCGACATTCCGGGATTCTACCGGGCGGATGAGGAAATGCACGCGCTGATCCTGTCCTTTACCGGTTACCGGCGGCTGGCGAAGCTCGCCGAAAGCACATGGCTGCTGGTCAACCGCGCCAGGCAGCTGATCCTGCCCACACCCGGCCGGGTCCAGGAAACACTCAAGGAACATACGGCGATCGTCCAGGCCATTCGCGACGGCGATCCGGCGACGGCGCGGATAACGACAGCAGACCATCTCGGACAACTGATAAAGAGGCTGGAGCCACTGGAACGCGACCGGCCGGAACTCTTCGACAACACATAATCTGCCAATCAGGTAGAATGAAATGGCAAAATCACCAACCAAACTCAAACTGAGCGTGTTGCTACTTGCAGGCGCAACGTCGCTGGCGTTCACAACTCCGGCTCTCAGCGCCGGAAAGTTCGACGGAGTCACGGTCAACGTCATGACCTTCACCGGCCCACAGATCGCCGAGCCGCTGCAGCGCCGCGCGCCGGATTTCGAAAGAGCCACCGGCGCCAAGATCAACGTGATTACGGTGCCGTTCTCCGATCTTCATTCGAAACTGCTGACCGACTGGGCAACCGGCACCAACTCGATCGACGCAGCGGTCCTCGCGCCCCAATGGGCGGTCGACTATGTGGGTCCAGGTTTTCTTGAGAAACTGACCGAGCGCGTCGCGGCAGACCCGGATCTGAAAGAAGACGACATCGCGCCCTTCTTCCGCGAATTCTCGCGGAAATATAGCGGCGACACCTACATGCTGACGCTCGATGGCGATTTCCAGATGGCCTATTACCGGTCCGATATCTTTAAGGATAACGGCACAACGGCGCCGGAAACCTGGGACGACTACATCGCCGCGGCCAAGGCGCTTCACGGCAAGGACCTTAACGGTGACGGTTCGCCCGATTACGTTCCTGCATCTCCAAGAAGCGCGGCGCGCAGGCTTACTGGGCGATCTATTCGATCGCCGGTGCGTTCCTGCAGTCGCACGGCGCGGTGCTGGCGGCCGCCACCAAGGTGCACTCGAGGACTACCTGGCGCGCATGCCGCGGCAGCTTTCTGGTGGCCAGCGGCAGCGCGTGGCACTGGCCCGCGCCATCGTGCGCACGCCGTCAGTGTTTTTGATGGATGAGCCGTTGTCCAATCTCGACGCCAAGCTGCGCGGCGCGATGCGCGCGGAACTCAAGCGCCTTCAGGCGGAACTCGGCATTACGACGGTCTATGTCACGCACGATCAGATCGAGGCGATGACGCTGGCGCACCGGGTCGCGGTCATGGATGCCGGCGTGCTGCAGCAGGTCGCGCCGCCCAAGGAAATCTATGACAATCCGGCGGCGCGCTTTGTCGCCCGGTTCATCGGCTCGCCGGCCATGAATATAATATCGTGACAGGCGGCATCGCCAACGGCAGCGTGGCGGTCGAGGAAGGGTCCGTGCCGCTCGAGGGCTTCGCACCGCGCGAGCGGGTCTCCTTCGGCTTCCGGCCGGAAGACTGCACGCTGGTTCCGCCGGAAAGCAGCATGCTGAAGGCGCGCATCTTTTCGACCGAGATGACCGGCAACGAGACCATCGTGACCTGCGAAATCGGCACGAAACACGTGGTCGTGCGCATGGACAAGGATTTTGACATGCAACCGGACGAATGGGTCGGTATTGATATCATGCCCGACAAGGCACGGCTTTTTGATTTTGACAGCGGCGAGAGAGTACACCAATGAAAGTTTCGGATACGGTCTTTTTGAACAACCGCACGGCCCGGCCGGTGCCGATGACCCGCATGGGTTTCGGAGGCGCGCCGCTCGGCAACCTCTATCGCAAGGTCGAGGAAAGCGACGCACAGGCCACGCTGCAGGCCGCCTATGATGCAGGCATTCGCTATTTCGACACCGCGCCGCAATACGGGCTGGGCACCTCGGAAATGCGCTTCAGAAGAGCCATCAAGCGGTTCGGGCGGGACAATATCCAGCTTTCGACAAAGATCGGCCGCCTGCTTGTCGATTGCGAGCCGCACGAGGTGACGCCGGAAGCCTTTGTCGACGTGCCGCAAAAACGCATCGTGTACGACTATACCTATGATGGCGTCATGCGCAGCTACGAAGCGAGCCGCGAGCGAATCGGTATCGCCAATGCCGAAATTCTGCTGGTCCACGATGTCGACGTTTTCTCTCAGGGCTCGCAGGAAGCTAGCGACGCAAAGGTGCGCGAGCTTTTCGACGGTGGCGGCTACCGCGCACTCAGTGAATTGCGCGATGCCGGCGAGGTGGCGGCGATCGGTGCCGGTGTCAATGAGTGGCAGGTCTGCGAGAAACTGATGGGACTCGGCGACTTCGACGGATTCCTGCTGGCGGGCCGCTATACACTGCTGGAACAGGAAGCGCTGGACAGTTTCCTGCCGCTGTGCGCCGAGCGCGACGTCGGCATCATTCTCGGTGGGCCTTACAATTCGGGGATCCTGGCGACCGGCGCAGTTCCGGGTGCCAAGTACAATTATGACAACGCCCCGGAACCGATCCTTGAAAGAGTTCGCAGAATTGAAGCTGTTTGTGCTGATCATGGGGTGCCGCTGATTGCCGCGGCCCTGCAGTTCGTGCTCGGTCATCCGGCGGTCAAGACTGTCATTCCGGGCGCCGTGTCCGTGACCGAGGTCAAAGCGAATGTCGCGTTGCTTCAGACCACCATTCCGACGCAACTTTGGACGGACCTGCGTTCCGGTGGCCTGATCCGGCCGGACGCGCCCTTGCCGGGAGGAAACTGATGCTGCGCGGTCTCAACCCGATCCTGTCGCCGGATCTTCTCTATATTCTGCGGGCGATGGGGCATGGCGACGATATCGTCATCGCCGACGCCAACTTCCCCGCCGAAAGCATGGGACAGAAGGTGGTGCGGCTTGACGGGCTCAGCGCCACGGACGTGGCCGAAGCGGTTCTGAGCGTCATGCCGCTCGACAGTTTCGTGGACGATCCGGCGATCACCATGCAGGTGGTCGATGATCCGCAGGCCACGCCACCGGTGGTCGAGGCATTTCAGAATATCATTGAGGTGACTGCCGACAGTCCCGTACCGATCAAATCAATCGAGCGTTTCGCTTTCTACGACCGCGCCAAAGCTGCTTTCGCCATTGTACAGACCGGAGAAGGCCGGCATTACGGCAATATCATTCTCAAGAAGGGTGTAATTGCGCCGTAAGGTGCGATCCTGTGGTGCCAGCCTGGTTTATTCCGGCGAGATATTGTCTCTAAGCCTTACGGGAAAACAACCGCGCGGTAGATCGACGATTCAAAATGTCTGCGCAGGCAACGGGACGCGCCCTCCAAATCACCCACTTCGATCCGCTCGAACAGCTCCAGATGTTCCCTGCCCGCTTCAAGCAGATTGTTCTCATAGGCGGTCGTTCCCTGCATGGCGCGCACCATGCGGATGTTCTGCTGCAAACGGTTGTGCGTTGATAGTATCGACTTGTTGCCGAGAGCCTTGACTAAACTGGAGTGAACGAACTGATCGAGAGCAACGAACGCCTCGATGGCCTCCATGTCCCGTTTGCCCTTGTCGATCGCCGCCATGACGCTCTTGTGGCGGTCCCTGACCGCTGCAAGCCAGCCGTCAGGAACGTTTGCAACGAAGGCCCGCAGAGCCTCGATCTCGATCAGAATTCTGAACTGGTAGTTCTCGCGCACAAAGGACAGTTCCGGATTGATGATGGTTATGCCTGACCGCTGCTTGATCTCGATCAGCCCGTATTCTTCAAGCAGGACCAGGGACTCCCGCAACGGCGACAATGAGACATCGAGAAAATCGCACAGCTGAGCCTGGGTCAGCGTCGTTCCAGGACTCAATCGCCCACTGCCCACCGCCTCCACAAATTTTTCAAAACCGATATTCGGATGCTTGGGCAGCTCGTCGATCGATGCCGGTATGTGGATCTTTTCCAATGTCGTCTGCGCCATATTAGTTGTCTCCGGCATTCGAGCAGAGCCTATCACCGGGGAATCTGATTTTAAATCCCCGCAATTCACCACCTATCAGCTAAAAAATGTCTTTAAAAGCTTTTATAATATATTTTTTATGCATATAAATTGTATCTATGACAAAGATTGCTAAATTTACCTGCTGGGTCCACGAGGCGCCCCGTCAGCCGCAGATCATTTGGCGGTTCGGTCTGCCTACGGCCCATGGTGGATTGCCGGAAGGCGAAGGCCCGCGCCTGGCATCGATCCTGATGGAGACGGAATCCGGAGAATCCGGATTCATTACCGTCGAGATGGGCGATGCCGTATATGATGTAGTTCGCCGGCGTTTTGCGCATTTTGTCGGCGAAAACCCGATGATGACCGAGGCCCTTTGGACCAGGGTCTGGGAAGTCGACCGGATGGAGGAATTCCATCAGCGGCAGCTCGGTCTCATCGACATGCTTTGCTGGGATCTGAAATCCAAGGTCGCGGGCTTGCCGCTCCATGTCCTTCTCGGCGGAGCCAAGACGTCGATACCCGCCTATGCGTCAACCGCGACCTGGAAGGACCTTGCGACGTATGAACGCAACATAAAAACATGCCGAGATGTGGGATTCGGCGCCTACAAGCTGCACGCTTGGGGGCTGATCAAGGACGACATCGCGCTGATCCGAGCGCTGCGCCGCTGGGTCGGGCCGGACGCCCCGCTGATGTTCGACGGATCGGCGGGCTGGGACTATGCCGACGCACTCGTTGTCGGGAAGGCGCTCCAGGATGAGGGTTATCTCTGGTACGAAGAGCCGATGCGTGAGTTTCATCTCGGCTCGTATGCGAAGCTTGCCGACAAGCTGGACATCCCGATACTCGCCGCGGAAACCTCCGATGGCGTCCACTGGAACGCGGCGAGCTGGATTGAGGCCCGCGCCCTCGACATGACGCGGATCAGCTTCCACTTCAAGGGTGGCTTCACGGGATCGATGAAGATAGCGCAGCTTTCCGACAGTTTCGGAATGCGCGCGCAGGTCCACGGCATGGGTCTTGAGAACGCACAGCTCTGCGGTGCCATCGAAAACAACGATTTTTACGAACAGATCATCTATGACGAAACGCATATCCACAGGCTTTCCGACCAGGGCGCGATCTCGATCGTGGATGGCCGGCTGAATATTTCGTCAGAGCCCGGGATCGGCCACCTGTTCGAACGCGAGAAGCTGGACGCCACAGCTATCGCGAAAACCGTTGTCGACACGCGGCGGGACTAGGAAACCGCGATGTCAAGCGTTGAGCTATCCGATATTCGCAAATCCTTCGGCACGGTGGAGGTCATTGCCGGCGTCGATCTGGAGATCGAGGAAGGCGAATTCGTCGTCTTCGTCGGCCCGTCCGGTTCTGGCAAATCCACAATGCTACGAATTCTGGCCGGTCTGGAGGATGTCACATCGGGCACGGTTGCGATCGGTGGCAAGAATGTCACCTACGCCGCGCCGTCCGAGCGCGGTATTGCCATGGTCTTTCAGTCTTATGCGCTTTACCCGCACAAGTCCGTGTTCGAGAATATCGCCTTCAATCTTCGCCTCAACAAGGTTCGCAACGCGCAGGTTCAGTCGCGTGTTCAAGAGGCCGCGCGGATCTTGAAGCTCGCCGATCTGCTGGACCGCAAGCCCAGCCAGCTTTCCGGCGGTCAGCGCCAGCGTGTCGCGATCGGCCGCGCAATTGTGCGCAACCCCGAGGTTTTCCTGTTCGACGAGCCGCTGTCGAACCTCGATGCCGCACTTCGGGTGGAAATGCGGTTCGAGATCGAAAAGCTGCACCGCGAAATTGGCGCGACGATGGTTTACGTGACCCACGATCAGGTTGAAGCCATGACGCTGGCCGACCGGATCGTCGCCTTTGACAGGGGCAGGATCCAGCAAATTGGCACGCCCCTCGAGCTGTATCGGAATCCCAGCAATCTGTTTGTGGCCGGTTTTATCGGGTCGCCGCAGATGAATTTTCTCCCGGCCCGGGTCGATGAATCCGGAACTGCTCGTGTCGATATCGAGCAACCCCGGATCATCGACCTGGGCAAAAGGGAGTTTGAGGGATCAAAGGTTCTGACGCTTGGTATCCGGCCGGAAGCCCTGCAGCTTGACGATGCCGGCACACAGGCTGACGGCGCCATTCGAATCCAGGGCGAGATCCTATCGCTGGAGCATCTGGGACATGTCAGCTACGCGCACGTCATCCACGGCGATGCAGCACCCCTTGTCGTGCAGATCGAAGCCGACACCAAACGGGCACGCGGCGACAAGGTCACTGTCTCCGCGGCGCCGCGCGATATCCACGTCTTCGACGAAGGCGGATTCTCTGTGCATGAACGGAAACCTTAAGGGAGGAGATCATCCATGAAACTGCGATCACTCATGATCACCGCGGCAACCGCGGTCCTCGCAGCGGGCGTTGCGAAAGCGGAGCCGGTAAAGCTAACCGTCTGGTCCGACACGGCGCGTATCGAGCCGTTCAAGGCCTTCGATGCAGCACATGACAACATCGAGCTGGAAATCGTGACTGTAGCCCCGCCTGACCAGACCGCAAAACTGCAGCTGGCGATGCGGTCGGGCGACGATGTGCCCGATGCGATCTTCATGGCTGAGCTTCAGCAGATCGCACAGCTCTCGACGCGCCGGTCCAACTACCTGATGGATATCAGCGACAAGATCGACCAGTCCGTTGTCGACAGCTTCCTGCCCAACGCGCTGTCACCATGTCAAAGCGGTGACGGACGTCTGCTTTGCCTGCGCAACGATCTGGCGCATTTCATTGCCTGGTATAACAAACCGAAATTTGACGAGCTCGGCCTGAGCGTTCCGACGACATGGGAAGAGTTCGAGGAGATCGGTAAGCTCGCCGCCGAAAATGGACTAATCGTCGGATCCGGCACGCAGCCGACACCGGTGCTCAACATGTTGATAGCGGGCGGTTGCGAACCGGGCTTCCTCGTTGAAGGATCGGACGACACCATTCGCGTCGACTTCACCTCAGAAGGCTGCATTGCCGCCGCCGCCATGGTCGATCGCATGCGAGAAAACGGTTCGCTCAGCCCGCACGGCCCATTCGAGCCTTCTTTCGTCACCGATGTCCAGGAGGGCAAGCTTCTGATGTTTAACGGTCCGACGTGGTTCGGCGAGCATGTCATGCGTCCCCTCTACAAAATGGACGCCGGCATCCTTGCCGCTTCAGAGTCGTTGAAATGGAAAGGCCAGGCGCAACCCCAGGCCTGGAGTTGGGGCGGAGGTGTGTTCGGCGGCTATCGCGACACCGAGCACCCGGATGAAGTTGTCGAACTCATCCGTTGGATGACAACCGACACCGGACTTCAGGGGCGCGCGACAACCATGCCCGCCCATGCAGAGAGCTCATCGGTATGGCGCGACCGCGTTGCGAACGATCCGTGGTACGCGCAAAATGACGTCTATGACAAGATGGAAACATCCGCACAATACGGGCATCCCTCCTATGGCGGCTATCGCTTCGATATCATGGCGGCTTTCTCCAAGATCGATGGCGCCTCGAATGCAAGCATTGTCGACAAGCTGCCCGACTATGCGGCCGAGATCGAGAACTCGGCGAAAGTGGCCGGCTACAAGATCGCCAACTAAGCCAACCGGGAATGCGGCACTAGCCGCATTCCCGACCCGCCGGAACGATCTTTCACAGCTATGACACCAACCCGAGCACCAAAATCCAGAATCGTGTCGGATCCCGCGGCAAGGCGCCGGAAGGACCGCTGGTTTATTGTTGCCATGCTGTCGCCCTATCTGGCGCTGCTCTTGTTTTTTGGCATGGCTCCGGTCCTATACGCCCTTGGTCTCAGCTTCATGGACACGATCGACTGGGTGTTCTGGGGCTTTACCAACTACCAATTTGTCCTGCAGGACTTTCGCCTCATCGAGAGCATCACCAACGTGTTCCAATATGTCGCCATCTGGTTGACCATGATGCTAGTCGGTATCGGCGCGTTGTCCCTGATGCTGGACGCCCTGCCGGACCGTTCCGCCACGGTCCTGCGAACATCGTTCTTCCTGCCCGGCGCCATCACGTCATCGGCCATTGTGATCCTCTGGCTGTTTCTTCTGGATCCGGCCGTCAGCCCCTATGGCAGCCTTTTCGAGGCTCTTGGCTGGGAAAATCGCCAGCAGGTGGTTTCACATATGGGTTATCCAATGGTGTTTTCGCTGATGGCCTATCTTGCCTATTCCGGCGGCTGGATCGTTGTCATCGGCGGCGCACTGAAGGGTATATCGACTGAGGTGATCGAGGCGTCGCGCGTGGACGGCGCCAATCAGTTTCAGATCGCCATCCGCATCAAGCTGCCCATGGTGTGGCGCTCACTGGCTCTGATGGCGATCCTCTCATTCGCCAACGGCATTCAAATGTTCGTCGAACCGCAGCTCATGGCACTTGCCGGCCGGCAATACTCACGCCCAGACTGGTCGGTGAACCAGCTCGCCTTCCAATACGCCTTCAATCTCGGCGACTTTGGCGCCTCCGCGGCAATGAGCACCATGCTCCTGGCCGCGGCGATCTTCATCTCGCTGTGCGTCGTTTTCGGCACGCGCTTCTACAAGATGGATTGAGTCATGAACGCGGGACGAAGACACCTGACCTGGAACGCCCGTGTCGGCTGGACCGCTGTCTGGCTGTGTCTGATCTTCGCATTCTTTTTTTACGCAACGCCCATTGTCTGGCTGCTGCTCGCCGCCTTCCGGGACGAGCCGATGCTCTTTTCCAGCGGCCCTTTCAGCCTGGGCAGCATCGAGATGTTCAGGGCAACCTTGCACAATCTGACGACCTATAACGATTTTCAGATCGGCCGCTGGGCCCTGAATTCGGCCATCTATACGATCGGCGGCGTCAGCCTGTCGCTCGTGGCGGTCCTCCCAGCCGGATTCGTGCTTGCGACTTACGAGTTCACGTTTCGCAAGGCGATCCTGGTACTGACGCTTGTGGCGATGATTACCCCGAACACGGTTGTCGCACTGCCCATATTTCTGCAGATGCAGGCTTTCGGCCTGAACAACAGTTATCTCGGGATGATCATCGCCACGGCCTTTTTCCCATTCGGCGTCTACCTTGCCTACATCTACTACGCCACGTCCCTGCCGGGCGGATTGATCGATTCGGCCCTGATCGACGGAGCCAGCAGGTTCCAGGTTTTTACCCGGGTGGCCCTGCCCCTGTCGAAGCCGCTCATTGCGCTTGTCGCCTTCTTCAGCTTCCTTGCGAACTGGAGCAACTACTTCCTGGCCTTCGTGCTACTGACCAAGGACGAGCTTTACAGCCTGCCGATCGGCCTGGCGGTCCTGGTCAGCAGCTCCGGTGCCCTCGGCAACGATGTCGCAAGCGATATCCCGATCAACAAACCGGAAGCCATCGTCGCGGCCCTGTTGGTTATCGCACCAGTGTTACTGCTGTTTCTCATCTCTCAGAAATACGTCCGCTCGGGCACATTGTCAGGGGCGGAGAAAGGTTGAAGCGGGCGCGTATCCGGCTTAGCTTGCGGGACTGTGCGCCGTCTGGAACACCGCCAGCGACGCCATCTTCGCGCAGACCTGATTGACCGCATGTTTTAAGGTCTTGATGACATTGGCGATTTCGTTCTTGGAGTCTCTGTCGCCGATGATCGGCACGGTAAGTGCGCCCACCACATCTTCAGCCTTCGGAAGACTCAAGGGCGCGGAAATTTCGAGGATACCGATGGCCTCGGCGTTCGGAAGCACACAGACACCGTCTTTTCTGCAGGCTTCGACGCGCGCATCGTATTCGAGGAACGCTTCGTTGTTGACATATTCGCCCCTATCGCGAAGCGCCTTCAGACGCGACTCCGTATCGGGCAGAGCGGACAGAAAACACGCACCGGCGGACGAGCCGAAAACACTGCTCTGGGCACCTTCGGACAGGGCCAGACTGTATGATTCGGACGCACTGGCGCTGGCCGCAACCTGCATGTTCGTTTCATTGAGGATCCAAAGATGATTGGACAGTTTCGTCTGTTCGGACAGCCGTGTCATGATCGGCCTGGCGATCTCCAGCATGCGGGATGTATCATTGCGCGGACCGCTCAGTTCGCCGAGCTTGGACGTCAACAAGAACACATCGCCGTCGGAACGTTTGATGTATCCTCTTTCCTCCAGCACGACCATCATCCGGAAGATCTCGTTTTTCGAACGCCCGACACCCTCGGCGATCTCGGATTGACTCAATCCCCCGCCGGAGCGAAGTGAAAGCAACTCAAGAATATCCAGCCCCTTCTCGAGAGCCGGCGCCGAGTATTTCTGCAGTTTCGTCTTTGCTTCACTCACGGCGACTTGTGCTCTGGAATGTTTGTTGCGCAGAAGCCAAGGCTCCTGCGCAACCTTTGTGCCCCTCAGGAGGAAGGGGCCTATATTGACGCTTACTTGAGACCGTTACGCTTCAGTATTTCATCAGCATTTTCAATTGTCACGGCCTCCGTACCCAGGACCACAGACTTCTCGACCTTCTCGCCTTGCAGGTGAGCAAGTGCCTGGCGAAGTCCTTCAGCACCCGGCGTCGGATAGAGGAATGTCGCCGCCAATTCGCCATTGGCCACCCAGGTCACGCCCTCTCCCGGCAGCGCGTCGACACCGATGAACATGATGTCTTTCTCACGGCCAGCATCCTTCGCGGCGAGATATGCGCCGTAGGCCATAGGGTCATTGTGACCATAGACCATCGTGATGTCTTCGTGATTGCGAAGCGCGGTTGACATGATGTCGTATGCCTGATCCTGCTTCCAGTCACCCGACTGTTGGTCGAGTAGGAATTTGACACCAGGTTCGTTCTCGAAGGATTCATGGAAGCCGTTCGCTCGGTCATGGGCCGCCTGCGTGCCGAGACCGCCCCAGATTTCCACGATCGTGCCAGAGGCCTTGCCGGCCCCACCAAGCTTTTCAAGCGCGAATTTCCCGGCAGCCTGCCCGATCAGATGGTTGTCGCCGCCGACCCACTGGACGAACTTGTCCGTGTCGACATTGCGGTCCAGAACGAATACGGGAATCCCGGCATCGGTCGCCTGTTCAACGACACCGGTCAGGCCGGCCGATTCCTTCGGAGAAATAAGGATTGCATCCACTTCCTGGCGAATGAAGTTCTCGACATCCGCAACCTGTTTGTCGGTCCGGTCGTTCGCATCGGCGATCAACAGTTCGACATTCGAATGCTTCTCGGCTTCGGCGCGCAGATCCTTGTTGAACTGCACGCGCCAGGGTTCGACCGTCGTTACCTGCGAAAATCCGATGACGTAGTTGTCGGCGGCCAAAACCGCGGTCGCGCTGGTTGCCACGGTGAAGGCGGCAACACAAAGCCCCTTGAAGAAACTTCTTCTATACATATTGTACTCCCTTGTCATGGTTCAGCCCTTGGGCTGATTGGCAAATACCCTGGTCTCCGGTCCATCAAACTGCGAGATCAGGGCTATTTCTCTCCGCGAAGCTTTCCTTTCAGCCCGGAGAGGAATTCTTCAATCCGTCCTTCCTGCAGAAGCACGGCAGCGACAATGATCGCTCCCTTCAGGATCAACTGCGTATTGCTGTCTATGTTGTTGAGCTGCAGGATGTTGCTGAGGAAACCGAAAATCAGCACACCCACGAATGTTCCCAGGACAGCGCCGCGCCCGCCCATTAGGCTTGTGCCGCCAATCACCACTGCCGCGATCGCATCCAGCTCAAGTCCGAGACCTGCATCGGGTTTGCCCTGACGAAACTGAGCCACGTATAAAATGCCCGCCAACGCCGACAGACCGCCTGCGGTCGCATAGGTGACAATCGTGTTGCGTTTGACGTTAATGCCCGCCAGCCGCGCAGCTTCAGAATTGCCACCTATGGCGAGCAGATAGCTGCCGAATGTTGTCAGGCGGGTAAGCGCGTAAAAAATGATCAGTATGGCCAGGAAGAATAGGCCCGGCACCGGAATCACGCCCCACAGCAAACTTCGCAGGATATCGAACTCCTGGACCGCATTGCTGCCCGTGTAGACCGGATAGACGGCAGTATCCTGTCCGGCGATTACGCGGGCCAGCCCCAATGCGCTGACCATCATGGCGAGAGTCACGATAAATGGTTGCAGCCGACCGTAAACGATCAGGGCGCCGTTTATCGTTCCCATCACAACACCGACACAGGGCACGGCCACCAGCACGCCGAACACGCCGAATTTGGTCTCCACCTGCGTTGCCAGCCAAAGCATGGCCACGATTGCGATGACTGCCGCGATGGCGATGGACGGCACTTTCCCCGGCGCACCGGTCCGGACCTCAGAGGTCGCCCGGACTTGTGTCTGCAGAAACAGGACCAGTGCCGAAACCGCGACAAACAGCGTTGCACCGGTTGCGGGTATGCTGAACATGCTCGCCGCTGTCCAGCCATCCTGGGTCAGCAACATTGCGCAGATGACCGTGCCCAGCGCCAGTACTGAACCCACCGAAAGGTCGATCCCCGCGATGAATATGACGAGTGTCATGCCGACCGCGACGATGCCCGTGACCGACACTTGCCTGAGAACATCAGTCAGATTGCCGATCGACAGGAAGATATTGGCCCCTTTGGACGAAAGCGGCGATGTCAAGGCGCCGAAAACGATCAATGCCGCCAGGCCCCAGTAGAGTTTGGTCTTCTCCAGCAGCTTGAGCAGCCAGAGGCGGCGTTCGAGCTCCTGCGTGGCGGTTGTTTGTTGGGCGTTGCTCATGCTCACGTCTCTGGCTCGCGTCAGTCGAATTGCATTGACAGGTATTTGATGGCGTCCACCGACATTTCTTCCCGGGTCAGCTCTCCGGCGACCTTTCCGTCGCAAAGGATAATCATGCGGTCGCATACCGCCAGGAATTCGGGGATCTCCGAACTGGCGAAGAGAACGGAGAGCCCTTGATCGGCAAGGTTGCCGATCAGCTCATAAATCTCGTCCTTCGCGCCGATGTCGATTCCGCGCGTGGGCTCATCCAGAAGAAGGATACTCGGCTGCGTTGCCAGCCACTTGCCCAGCACCACCTTTTGCTGGTTTCCGCCGCTCAGCCGACCGACCGTATGCGTGACGCCAGTCGCCACGATCTTGAGTTTTTCAATCGCTTCCCGTGCCTGAGCATCGCGTGCATCGGCGGAGAGATATCCAAACCGGGACCGGCTCGGCAACAAAGGCAAGATCACATTATCCGCGATGGACCGGTCGAGCAGCAGACCGTCGCCCTTGCGATCCTCGGTGATCAGGGCGAGCCCCTGCCCGACCCCATCGGACGGCGTGCGAAGACTCACGGGCTTGCCGTGTATTTCCACCACGCCCGTGTGGTTACTGCCGTGTGCTCCGAAAAGTGTTTCCAGCAGCTCGGTCCGCCCGGCACCCAAGAGGCCGCCGATCCCCAGAACCTCGCCTCGTCGCAATTCGAATGACACGTTCTGCAGAACCTTCCGGCCGGCAGCGCTCGCACTCAGATTGCGCACGGCAAGAACGGTTTCGGCCGCTGGCGGTTTGAAGCGCGTGACAGGCTTGATCTCCACGGACCGCCCGACCATCATCTGGACCAGATCCTCCGGCGTCGTATCGGCGGCCAATGTCGTGCCGATGAGATTGCCGTCCCGCAGGACGGTCACCCGATCAGATATCTCGAACACCTCATCCATCCGGTGCGAGATGTAGACTATGGCAACGCCCTGCTGCGCAAGATCACGAACCACCTCCATGAGAATGTCAGCCTCGGTTTGCGACAGAGCCGAGGTCGGCTCATCCATGATCAGCAGCCGTGCATCCATCAGCAGTGCGCGCGCGATCTCCACCAACTGCTGTTCACCAACGCGCAGGTCCTTGACCAGTGTGTCCACATCGAGGGAAAAGCCGAATCTCTTCAGAGCGTCCCGGGCGGTTTCGCACAATGCGCGGCTGTCGATCATCATGCCGCCGAGCTTCGGCTCCTGACCCAGCATGACATTCTGGGCCACCGTCATCTCCGGTATCAGGCTGAGTTCCTGATGCATGATGACGATACCAGCTTGGTTGGCTTCAGCGGGAGAAGCAAAGGCAACGTCCTGCCCGTCGATCTGCATGGTGCCAAAGCTCGGGTCCTGGACGCCGCTGATGATCTTGACCAGCGTGCTCTTGCCGGCACCGTTCTCACCCATCAGGGTGTGAATCTCGCCGCCGGTTATCTCGAGATCCACATCCCGAAGGACGCTGACACCCGAGAAGGATTTGCCGACTCCGAGGAGCTGCAATGTGATCCGGCTGTTCTGCGCGAGCATGTGCTGCTGCGCCAGCGAGAGATTGGTATTCAATATCCTCCCCCCAGATTGCTCTGGTTTCAAATATGAAACCACTTCATATATGAAGTGTCAACTATTTTGTCGGGGGCTGTGATTTATCGCGCGGCCGGGCACGGCAATAAATAGACACGGGGCGATCCGTTGAGACACAAACGAACGGCGGTCTTCGTCGCCCCTGACCAATGTCTTGCTCGTCAACAATTCGCGAAACGGAATTCAGCAAATGGCCGATGGGAAGCTGCAGGGGCGAGCTTGTTGCGCACTCAGAAATAATGCAACAACACTCGACTTGTCAACTAACATGTTAGAGTGCTAGTTACGAAAGAAAGGCCAAATCCGTAATGTTCCCCCAGTGAGGCCTGGGATAATGAGCGCATGTCGCTGGAGGCGATATCTGTCAGCATTCCGCCCGGCTGACCAACAAAGAGGATGGGTATGACGTTCCCAAAACTGGATCTGGACGGGCTGTGGCTCGGGCGTGTCGAGCGCCCGGATATCGGTCCCTGCGTCGTTACAATGCGCGAAGGACGGCTGGTGGACATTACATCGGAAACCGCACCGACCGTGCGCGATGTTCTGGAGCGAAGGGATGCGCCCGAATATGTCCGCGCCGTTCCCGGAACCAATCTCGGCGATGCGGAAACAGACCACAATTGGTTGGCGCCCTGCGACCTGCAGGCCATCAAGGCATGCGGCGTGACATTCGCCGGATCAACGGTCGAGCGCGTGATTGAGGAACAGGCAGCCGGAGACCCGACGCGCGCGCAGTCGATACGCAACCGCATCGGATCGAAGATCGGCGCAAGCCTTTCCAATATCGTTCCTGGCTCCGATGACGCTGCCGAGGTCAAGGAGGCCCTGATTTCGGAGGGCTTGTGGAGCCAGTACCTCGAAGTCGGAATCGGTCCGGACGCCGAAGTCTTCTCGAAGGCCCAGGTCCTGTCGTCCGTCGGATTTGGCGCCGACATCGGCCTGCACCCGATTTCGACCTGGAACAATCCCGAACCCGAAGTCGTACTGGCCGTTTCCTCGCGTGGGAGGATAAAGGGCGCGACACTAGGCAACGACGTAAACCTGCGTGATGTCGAAGGACGCTCGGCATTGCTGCTGAGCAAGGCCAAAGACAACAACGCCTCCTGCTCCATCGGCCCCATGATCCGCCTCTTCGATGAAACATTCTCCCTCGACGATGTGCGGTCGGTGGAATTGGCATTAACGGTCGCGGGACCGGACGGGTTTGAACTGTCTGGAAACTCCTCAATGTCTCGCATCAGCCGGGACCCGGAGGATTTGGTGCGTCAGACGATCGGGCCCCACCACCAGTATCCCGACGGGCTGATGCTATTTCTTGGAACGCTGTTTGCGCCGACACAGGACCGGGACGTGCCCGGCGGCGGCTTCACGCACAAGCTGGGAGACATCGTCACCATCAAAAATGACAAACTCGGATCTCTGATCAACACCGTGCGACTGTCTACCGAATGCGCCGAGTGGCGCTTCGGAGCCTCACACCTCATGCGAAATCTGGCCGGCCGTGGCTTGTTGTAAGGATGAAAACCGTGATTACTGGAGTGCATCTCATCGCCGGAAACTGGACCAATGGCGAACATACTTTTTCTTCCGAACCCGCCCATGGACCGTCGCATGAATTCGCGGTTGGAACCTCTACCCATGTCAACGCCGCGGTCGAGGCCGCCGAAAACGCTTTCGAGAACTACGGCTGGTCCAGCCGGAGGGATCGCGCCAGGTTTCTGAACGCGATTGCCGACGAGATTGACGCGCGCGGTGTTGCGATTACAGAAATCGGCAGCCAGGAAACCGGTCTTCCTGAAGCACGCTTGCAGAGCGAATGCAGCCGGACGGTAGGACAGCTCCGGTTGTTTGCCGAGCATATTCTGAAAGGCGATTATCTAGACCTGCGCCACGATCCGGCGCTGCTCGACAGGGAACCTTTGCCGCGCGCCGATTTGCGCCTGATCCAACGTCCCCTGGGGCCGGTCGCCGTCTTTGGGGCCTCGAACTTCCCGCTGGCATTTTCCGTTGCTGGCGGCGACACGGCAGCGGCGCTGGCCGCCGGATGCCCTGTTGTCGTCAAGGGTCACTCGGCGCACCCCGGAACCGGCGAGATCGTTGCACAGGCCATCGAAGTCGCCATCAAATCGACGGGCATGCACCCGGGTGTTTTCTCGCTGGTTCAGGGCGGAAAACGCGATGTGGGAACCAGCCTCGTGCAGCACCCCCTCATCCGCGCCGTCGGTTTCACCGGTAGCCTGGGTGGCGGACGGGCACTGTTCGACTTGTGCGCGCGGCGTCCGGAACCGATCCCGTTCTTTGGCGAGCTCGGCTCCGTCAACCCGATGTTTCTGCTACCGGCCGCGACATCCGCGCGCGGCGGCGAAATCGGCTCGGCCTGGAGCAGCTCGTTGTCCATGGGCGCAGGCCAGTTCTGCACCAATCCCGGCATCGCCGTTGTCATTGACGGCCTCGACGCGGACGCCTTCCAGTCCGCCGCCGAAGCGGAACTGGGTGCTGTCGGCGAGCAGACAATGCTTACCGATGGCATTGCAGACGCCTATCGCAAGGGCACGACGCGGATTGCCGAGGGCAACGGAGTCAGGCAGGTCATCGGCACGACGTGCGACACGCGGCATGCTGCCCCTTATCTTTTTACTGTGTCCGGGGACGACTGGCTGGCCGATGAAGCGCTGCAGGAAGAGGTCTTCGGACCGCTGGGCATTGTCGTGCTGGTACGCGATATGGACCAGATGCTTCGGATTGCGAAATCCATTCAAGGACAGCTGACCTGCACTATTCACCACGACGACGAAGACAAGGCGGTCGTTCAAAAACCTGCCGATACTGGAGCGCAAGGCAGGACGCCTTCTGGCCAACAGCTTCCCGACTGGCGTCGAGGTTTGCGACAGCATGGTGCATGGCGGGCCTTATCCCGCCTCAACCAACTTCGGGGCGACATCGGTCGGTACCTTGTCCATTCGCCGCTTTCTGCGCCCCGTTTGTTATCAGTCAATTCCCGCAG
Source organism: Nitratireductor sp. XY-223 (assembly GCF_004959855.1). Lineage (GTDB taxonomy): Bacteria > Pseudomonadota > Alphaproteobacteria > Rhizobiales > Rhizobiaceae > Hoeflea_A. The sequence continues at coordinate 72,519 of NZ_SPNT01000013.1, forward strand.
AATTGCTGCCAGAAGCTCTAGATGATGAATTTATCAAGGAAGCCGGGCAATAGGTGCGGCGATGAGTAAGCAGAACTGATCCGATTTCAATTTTGCGACTTGCGTGTCTCGCCTGGAGATGACAGGCGTCCACCAAACACAATTCAATCCGCGGCACGAAACACCAAAAACGACTGCACTTTTTGCATGTTGTATGCGGAAACGGCTAAAATTTGTCGTTCTGGAGCATTTTAAAAGATGGGACGAAGCATGGCCTGTTGCGCCACTGGTGTCCAATGCACAGGCAGACAGAAGGCACGGAAATGCAATAAGCTCGCTTGTGGTACAAGGACATGCTTGGAATCGTAACATGCTTTTGCCTGAGATCGATTGCCGTATCGGTACGGTGCAGGCTGTTCCTCACGGTCAAGTCCGAGAAGTGCTGGAAATTTGTCCTGAGGGTTTTTCCTTTGAGGTGGGTTTGCCGAGGCCGATCTGAGCCTCGTACTCTTTGTCGAGCTCGGTCCTGACGGCGGCCATCTGGCGGCGCTCGAATTCGGTGATCCTAATCGGTCTCCACCGCTCGGCAGCACGTGTCATGGCGGCAAACATCAGTTTGAGCACCGGCTTTTCGCCCCAGGCGTTGGGAATGATCTTCAAGCGCCGGCGCTCTTCGACGAACAGCCGCTCCAGCAATTCTAAGACTTCACCCGGAAACTCCGCGCGACACGTGAGCAACATGCCATTGAGATCGCTCTGCGTCAGGCGCGTTATCGTGCACAACCGCCCGATGTCCAAACCCGCCAGCTCCTCCAGCGTTTCCTATGGGCGTTTGCCAGCAAGCCCCAGATATCCGCAGAGTTCGGACACCGAGCAGTGGTTGGCATCGGCAAGGCGCGCGCGGCGGCGCAGGCGGCCCATGAGTCGGCGCAGGCGGAGGCGGTGAAGGCGGCCGGGCTGGAGGTGAAGGTCAGCCACGACGACGATGGCAAGGCGACCTACAGGGTCGGCGACGTGATGATCGTTGCGGCCGCGCCGAAGACCACCATGACAGGAGACGGCAAGACGGTCGTGACCGGGCGGCTCCGGGACTTCGTCGCCGTCGGGAACACCGGCCGGGCAGCCGTCGCCTACCGGGCCGCGGGCGGCGGCAATGCCGAGCGCCTGGCCCAGCCGGCGGTTGCGGCGCGCCGCATCGGCATCGGCAGCGTGACCGACTCCGCCGATGACAGCGCGCGCCTGGTGCTGGTCGACAAGTACGTGACCCCCGACACCGACACGACGGCCGGGATCTACAGGACCGATGCAGAACCCACTTACAACTGGGGGTTTGAGAACACCATAACCGACACCACGCCCTACGGCACGACCACCATTGGACAGAACACCTATACGATCAGGCGGGCGCAGGGCGTGTTCTACCTGGCGACCGGCTCCAATGCGGCCCCGCGAGCGAAGCCCGGCGGTGGTTCGCCGAACGCCAACGCCTTCACCGTCACCGCCAATGCGAAGCCCGTGAACATCTACTACTACGATGACGCGAATGGCGCCAGGACCTGGCTGAAGCGGGAAAAGCGCTACACGGAGGAGAACCCTCATCAAGGCAGCGGCAACTCGGGCATCCGGTACGAGGCCGTCTCCGCCCTGGAGAATGTCCGGTTCCCGCAGGCGCGGTCCTTCGAGCACCTGAACTACGGCGTCTGGGCGGGTCTGAAGGAGGATGGCGACACGCTCGCCGGCCTGGGCGCGGGGTTCGTCGCCACGCTGCCCGACGGCAAGATGACCCCGGCCGATGACATGCCGGCCACCGGCACTGCCACCTACCGGGGCGGCTGGGCGGGCAATGTGCGCGCCGCGGCCGCGGACGGCGATGGCGCGGTCGCGGCCTGGTCGAATACCATGACGACGACGGCCGACTTCGAAGACAACACCCTCACGACCACGCTGACCGGCCTGGCGACGCTGGAGGGCGATATCGACGGCAACGGGTTCTCGGGCACCAAGGTCAGCGGCGTCGGCACCACAGGCGGGCTGACCGGCGGCGACCGGTACACCGGCAAGTTCAGCGGCAATTTCTTCGGCCCGGGGGCCGAGGAGATCGGCGGCGTGTTCGACATCGCCTCCGAGGACCGCAAGGGGGGCGAGGCCCGCGGCGCCTTCGGCGGCCGCAGGGACGGCACCACCGAGTAACGGGGCCCCTGCGCGCCAGGAACCCCGGCGCCCGGTCCCTGCCTTTCGCGGGCATGGCGGACCGGGCGCCTCGCCTTCATCACAACCGGAGCCGTGACACGATGCGCAGCCACACATATCGCCTTTGCAGCCTGCCGCTTTCGTTCCGCCCTTTCGCGGGTCTGCTCCGGCGCGTTTGCCTATTCATTCCATAGCCACATCCACCCCGGGGGGGGTACACTTTCACGCAAGGTATCCGGGCACCGCCGGTTCACACGGTGTGGCACTGGGCGCGGGCGGCGCTGACGGCAACCCCGGTTGCGGCCGCGGTTTCCGGTACACGACACGCGATCACGGGAGAGGAAACATGGCACGCGACGAAACAGTTTATGGCGGCGATGGCGCGGACACGCTCACAGGGACCGAGGGCTCCGACAGGCTTTCCGGCGAAAACGGCAACGACAGGCTCTGGGGCGGCGGCGGCGCCGACACGCTGTGGGGCGGCGACGATAACGACACGCTGTATGGTGGTGATGATAACGACACGCTGTGGGCCGGCAGGGGCGCCGACACGCTGTGGGCCGGCGAGGGCGACGACGTGCTCCACGGCGGCCGGGGCAACGACTACCTCCTCGGCGACGGCGGCGCCGACACCTTCGCGTTCGCGGCGGGCGACGGCAACGACACCATTGCCGACTTCGGGGACGGCGACAGCATCGAGATGGCCGGCGTGCCGGGCGGGTTCGAGGGGCTGGACATCGGGCAGGTCGGCAACGATACCGTCATCCGCTACGGCGATGGCGACACCATCCGGCTGGTGGGCGTGACGGCGGCAACGCTCGGCGCGGACCGCTTCCGGTTCATTGACAACCTCACGCTGACGGGCGGCAAGGGCGACGACACGCTGACGGGCGGGCGGGGCAATGACACGCTGAGGGGCAAAAAGGGCGACGACACGCTGAACGGCGGCGCCGGCGCCGACACGCTGAGGGGCGGCTGGGGCGACGACATGCTGAACGGCGGCGCCGGCGACGACACGCTGAAGGGCGGCAAGGGCGCCGATGTCTTCGCGTTCGCGGCGGGAGACGGGCGCGACACCATTGCCGATTTCCGAAAGGGCGACACGATCCGCATCGACGGGGTGAGCGGCGGGTTCGCGGGGCTGGTCATCGAGCAGGACGGCGACGATGCCGTCATCCGCTACGGCGGCTTCGGCGACACCATCCGGCTGGCGGGCGTGACGGCGTCAACGCTCGGCGCGGACGACTTCGCGCTGCCCCAAACGCCGCCCGGCGGCGGCCAGGGCGTCCACGGCGCCGGCGTCAGGGACGGCGGGAACGGCGGCAATGCGCCCCTGCCCGGCACGCAGCAGCAGGCGCCCGGCGAGGAGCAAAGCAGGTCACCCGCTGGTACGGGCGAGAGCCCGGCCGTCGCTCTGGCGCCCATCGGCGTCACCCTTCACGGCGGCGACGAATACGACCTCCTATACGGTGGCCACAGTTCGAGCAACCGCCACGATGACGACCGTGATACGCTCTACGGCAACGGCGGCGGCGACTACCTCTTCGGCGGCAACTACGAGGTTGACGGCAACGACGGCGACGATGAACTCCACGGCGGCGACGGCCAAGACCACCTTTATGGCGGCAACGCAAGGGGCGCCGGCAACGACGGCAACGACAAGCTCTACGGCGGGGCCGACAAAGACTGGCTGTGGGGCGGCAACCGGGGCGGCAAAGGCAACGATGGCGACGATGAACTCCGCGGCGGTGACGGCGACGACCACCTCTACGGCGGCAACATCTTCACCTTCCGCGGCGGCGGCGACGACGGCAACGACAAGCTCTACGGCGATGCTGGCGACGACTACCTCTACGGCGGCAACTACGGCAGCAACGGCGATGACGGCGACGATGAACTCCACGGCGGGGCCGGCAACGACTACCTCTACGGCGGCAACTACTTCAGCCACGGTGACGACGGCAACGACAAGCTCTACGGCGGGGCCGGCGACGACTACCTCTTCGGCGGCAACTCCGGCGGCGACCCCGACCACTTCGGATACGCCGGCGTCAGCCGCGACGGCGACGATGAACTCCACGGCGGCGACGGCGACGACCACCTTTATGGCGGCAACTCCGGCGACGGCCGCGACGGCGACGACACGATCCATGGCGATGCTGGCGACGACGACATCTTCGGCGGCAACCGGGGCGGCAGCGGCGACGGCGACGACACGATCCATGGCGGCGACGGCGACGACGACATCTATGGGGGCAACCACGGCGACGGCTACGACGGCGACGACACGATCCATGGCGGCGCCGGCGACGACGAGATCCATGGCGGCAACCTGGGCAACGGCTACGACGGCGACGACACGATCCATGGCGGCGACGGCAACGACACGATCTACGGTGGCAACACTTGGACCCAAGGCACAGGTAATGACACGATCTACGGCGATGCCGGCAACGACACGATCAGGGGGGGGGCGGCAGCGACACGATTTATGGCGGCGATGGCGATGACACGATCGACGGAGACGTCGGCAACGACACGCTGGAGGGCGGCAAGGGCAATGACACGATCGACGGAGACGTCGGCAACGACACGCTGGAGGGCGGCAAGGGCAATGACAGGCTGTGGGGCGGCGGCGGCGCCGACCGGTTCGTGTTCGGCAGTGGGGACGGGACCGACACCATCCATGACTTCGAGGACGGGACGGACATCCTCGTCATCAAGGGCGGATTGAACTTCTCCGGCCTGACCATCACGAACAACGCGGACGGCGATGCGGTGATCACCGGCTACGGGAACAACGCCAGCATCACGCTGGAAGGCGTGTCGGCGTCAATCCTTACCAATGCCGATTTCGACTTCCTCGGCATCTACGGCGGGGACGGCGACGACAGGCTCACGGGAGGGGGCGGCGACGACAAGATCTTTGGCGGGGACGGCAACGACAGGCTCACGGGGGGCGGCGGCGACGACAAGATCTTTGGCGGGGACGGGGATGACACCCTTTATGGGGGGAGGGTAGTGGTTTTCCGTCGGGTGGCGGAATCGGCGGCGACGCAATCGGAAACGACCCATTACTTCAGCGGGAGCGGCGGCGACACGCTCGAGGGCGGCAAGGGCAATGATACCCTTCATGGCGGGGACGGGTCCGACCGGTTCGTGTTCGGCGCGGGGGACGGGACCGACACCATCCTTGACTTCGAGGACGGGACGGACATCCTCGTCATCAAGGGCGACCTGAAGTTCTCCGACCTCGACATCAAGCAAAGCGGCCATGACACCGTGATCACCGGCTACGGGAGCTACGGGA
>NZ_SPNT01000014.1 GCF_004959855.1 Nitratireductor sp. XY-223
ACACGCGGCACCGCCCGCCGGGCGCAATCCGCCAGCAGACCGGACAACAGATCCGCCGCAACACCGCAGACACACCCGCCGCGGACCGCCCGTACGGCCCGCCACACCTCCGCCAGACCCGCGAAAGGGCGAAACGAAACCATAGGCAAACGCCGCAAACGCCCCGGAACAGACACCACACCCAACAGGAAAACAGTCACTGTGTCATTCAGGCAACAGATCCGACGCGCAACAGCAACGCGGCCCTTCAAGACCCGCAAGTCCCGCCCGGCAAACGAACCCTGCCGGCAGCATGATCCCGACGCCCCTATGAGGCCCCGCACACCGACCCGTGTCAAACCGACCGCGATCCCGACGTCATCCGCAAGGAACAGAGACCTCAAACCCCGCAGGCGAATATCATCCGCTGGGCATTGAGCGGTGGCGGGAATATGCCTCGAAATTGCAACAATCGTGATGCACGCTGTGCCTGTGACGCGATGTCCGCGGCTCGGCCGAAAAGGACCGCGCGGCGTCGACGGATACCGGGCCGTTCCGGCAACGGGTTTGTGAAGGCAGAAGGAAACGGGGCGATGGCACTGACCGGCACGACGATGGTCTTCAACGGCGCAAGGGACGGCTTCGTATACGTCCCGGCCCGCAAAGGCGCGGCAAAGGCCGCCCTTGCGCAAGGCCGGGGGTGCCGGTCCGACCCGGCACGGGCGCCGCTCGGCAGGCGGCGGCGGGCCACCGGCCTGTTGTTCATTGCCGAACAGTCCCGCGTGTCGGACTGATCCGCGGGACCGCGCGATGCGCATGCATTGTGTAAGATATTTTCTGGCCGTTGCCGAGACGCTGAATTTCACGCGGGCCGCGCAACAATGCCGCGTGAGACAGCCGAGCCTGACGCGGGCCATCAGGGAGCTGGAGGAGGAACTGGGCGGCGCCCTGCTTTGCAGGGAGCGCTCGCATACGCACCTGACCGAACTCGGCCGCTCGATGCTGCCGCTCCTGAAGCGGTGTCACGCCAGCGCCCTCGACGCCAAGGCCCTGGCCGAAAGGCGGTTGCGCGGCGAACAGGCGCCGTTGAGGCTGGCGATTTCGCACACGGTCTCCATGGACCTGCTTGCAGGGCACCTCATGGCCTTGAACCGCAAGTTTCCCGCGCTCGAGATCGGCTACCTCAGGGGCACCGCCGCCGAAATCGTCGACCGGCTCGAGAAGGGTGAGGCGGAACTGGCCATCGCGGGACCGCTCGGCGCGGACCGGCGGCGTATGCACAGGCTTGCGCTGTTCGATGAGGACTTCGTACTGGCCGTCAGCGAATGCCACCCCTGCGCCGGACAGGCCATCGAACTTTCGCAGCTGCGCGACGTTCCGCTCATGATCCGGCCCTATTGCGAGAACCATCCGGACATCGCCGACCTGTTCGACAGGGCCGGCATCGATCCCGGCAAGGCTTGCCATGTCAGGCAGGACAAGGATGCGATCGCGTTCATCAGCGCCGGCCTGGGGGCATGCGTCATTCCCGAAAGCGTCGGCGCCGGCCGCGGGATCCGGACGGTCGCGGTCAGCGGCATGAAGCTGAAACGAAGCGTATGCCTCTACGCGCCCGCGGCAACCGAACGCACCCCCGCCGCCGCCGCCCTGACGGGCCTGCTCTGTTCGGCGGACTGGAAGAGCGCCCGGCGCCGCACCTTCCAGCACCGCACCGCCCGCATCGCGTCATCGTGAACGCCAGGCACCAGCAGTGGATGCACCTCCTGCAAACTCCCTGCAATTCTGAGACTTCACCGGAAAATTCTAACCGGCAACGGTCCAAGCATGGGGTTCATAACTCAGGTCGTTTCCTATACCGACCAGATTGTATTTGAGCATCCAGCAGAGTGAAAAACAGAGCTTTTCTTTGTCCCATAACGGGTGGCGGTCGGCGACGGCGCCAAGATTAATGGGAACGTCTTCCGCGAGCGCAGTAATAAGTTTCCTTATCTCTTTTAGTGGCAAAAGCGAAAAGGCAATAGTGAGATGAGAAATGTTTTGCCATAATGTATCCAGCAAATCTTCGGCATTCTCATTGACCCAGATAATTTGAGCGTTGTCCGAAATATGGTGATTTGCAAAGTCGCCGTAAACGACAAAAGGATTGAGTTGACCCGGATAGGAAACTTTCGCTATGTTGCTCGACCGAAAAGCTTCTTGACGTATGTCTTCCAGGTTTTTCCACAGATCCTGATATTCTCTGATGATTTTAGCCCAGTCAAAGCGCTGCTCGGCGTCATGGCGCGCCTGCCGGCCCATCTCATCTCGTTTGTCTTTATCGGCAATCATCTGCTCAATGGCGGCGGCGCATATTCTTATATCAACACCAACCGTTTGGCTGAGTGAAGCAACCGTATCGGAAAAACTGTCAATTTGAAAAATTGACCGCCTGACATGTCCTGCTCCGACGGTTTGCGGCGGCATCGTCGTGGGGATCACATAACCTGTCCTGGCGTCGGCGATATTTTCCTTAAGGGCGCTCCATTCGCTCACGATACAGGGCAAACCTGCGGCCATCGCCTCGACAACCGTCATACCGAAGGTTTCCTGCATATTATCGGAAAGAGAGATAAAGTAATCTGCCGCATACCAACAGTCACGGGAATCAAACGGGTCATTTCCGTTCAACCAGTGAATTTTTGCTCTGGCGCAGAACTTTCCAGCAAGATCCTCGTATTCCTGCTTCAGGATGGAATTATTGAACTGCCCGACAATGATAAGGTGGACTGGCGTGTCGCCCAAACGCTGCGCCGCCTCTTCAAAGGCCATGAACATTGGCGTGGGGTGCGATTTCGACAGAAAATTCAGGCGCCCGAAATAAAGCCCGACAACGGCGTCGTCTGGAATACACAGCCTGCTCCGCAAAGAGCGCCCGCCTTCAACTTTTGAGGACGTTTTTTCAAATCGCGGCAAGTCGACGCCGATCGGGATAACGGGCGTCTGAAAATCCGGCTCAATCTTGGCGTTGAAACGATCCTCATAATAGTGGGCCCAGTCCTCCATGATACTTTTAACGGTTTTTTTGGCGATCTGCGAAGTGCAGACAATTGCGTCCCATGGCTCTACCGGGTCCGTCACAATGCTCTGCAAACCGACGACGACTTCGCCCTCAGAGAGGGTGTGCGTGATACCGCAAAGGCTATAGGCGCTCGCCCGCCAGGATCGGCGCATCCAGGCCAACCGTCCCAGCAAAGGATCCGGCCAAAATACGGTGCCGGCATGATGAAGGCTATAAAGATCGTTTACATTAATATCATAGGTTGTGAAAGGCGCTTCACGGAACGAGGCGATTTGACCCCGGAATATGCGATGCGCGTCGACATCCGAGGTGACGCATAAAAAGTCGTTGCATCCCGAATGCCGCGCAAATGCAGCCAGAAACTCTCGGCCGGCCGACTGTCGGCCGAGAATATTTTCTGTTTGAACGCCATAGGCTTCAGGAACATAGCATATGGCACAGTTCCTACTGTCATAAGGCTCTGTCCAGCGTTTCATATGCGTCCAATCGCTTCGCGCAACTGAGATTTGATTTCGTTCAGACGCCGCACAGCGATTACGGCACCTTGCCGCCAATCCCACTTCTCGCGTATGGATTCGGACTCGCTTAACGCCTTTTCTTTCAACAGCCGTTTGTTTGCAAACATATACTTCATAATGTCGGCAAGGGCGTTGATGTCCGGTGACGCCCATTCCCCATAATCGCCGTCTTCTCGCTCAAAATGCGGCAGATCAAAGGCGTTCAGCCGCTCAATCTCATAGGGTATGTGCAATGCGTTCCGGTCTGTGACATAGGCCGTTTGACCGCTGTAACGGGTTATGGCCAGGGGCAGCCCGCAGGCCATCGCCTCCAAAGCCGGCAGCCCCCACCCTTCCGCGCGCGAGGGATATATGAAAGCATCGCAGGATCGATACAGATCCGCCAATAGGCGATGTTCCAGCAATGGCTGCACCGGAATGACGTTTTCCCGATTGCGGAGCGTCAGATTTTCGATGAATTTGACGCTGCAGAAACCAGGTATATTGCGATTATGGCAGGCGATGATCAATTTTACATTGTCGTCGGGGGTAAAAGCCTGATCAAAAGCCATGAGGAGTTCGCAAGTCGCCTTTCTGGGTTCGGCCTTTCCTACATGCAGAAATTTATAATCATTGATCGATTCCAGGAAAGGAACGCCATTCCCTTCCGGCTTGAATACAGCTCCGTTCACACCTTCAGGGATGACAATGATCTTTTCCGGCGCGATGGCGTTCTGGATTAAAATCTGACGCCCCCATTGCGTCGGCGTCCATATTTCGTCGGCTATCGCCAGAAAATCGGACCAATTGTCGGGAATGACCGTCGACTCCCATATCGCATAGCATATTTTATAGGCGTCACAGGATTGAAAGTAGCTGAGAACCGAGGGATGGCATACAAGGAGAGCAATATCATCTTTCGTATAGTCTGCAGAAGAAAGCCGCTCAACAATGCTGTCTGGAGAAGATCTAAAAAAATCAATGAATTCGATTTCTCCATTATATTTTTCCTGAATGGCGCGGGAAAACTCCCTGCCGTGGATATGATATCCGCTCGCCTTCTTTCTGAGAGTTCCGAATATGCTGACCTTCGTCATTGATTCTTTCGCTGTACTGATTCTTTAGCCCCATACAAAGATTGCATACAAACGGAAAGCCGGCATGCATGGAAAGGATGCATGCCGGCTTCCGTACAATTTGCCGATCAGATCGTTTACAGTGGAAAATAATTATAAAACGGCTGGGCTAGAGCGTTCGACGGGTTTTTGGCGATTTTCTGTTCCCCGCCCAGAACATTGATCACTGCCGATGCTGCATTCAGCCCTGTCTGCAATGCGCCTTCAGCCCATCCGCCCGTCCAAGAGACACAGTCGCCAGCGATAAAGATCTTGCCTGTATTGGTAACCCCGTACGATGCTCTGGTGAAATCCTTGAACATCGTGTTCACAAAGGGATCCTGCCCCGGGCGTGCCAGAGTGAAGGCGCCAAACTGATTGTCGGTGCTCTGCCAGTCGATGGACTGAAGGTCTTGGTCAAGATTGCCGGTAAAGGGCTTCAACTGGTCTGCATAATCAGGAAAAGGACTGTCAGCGGTGATTTCCCGTACGGTTTCCACGAATAGATGGTAACGATCAACCGCCGAGAGGGCCTGTGTCTTCACCGCATCATCTTCCCACGTATATGTCAGCAACACCACGCCGCTGCTGCTCGGGTCCGTATTATCGTCATATTCCAGCGTATAAACTTGTGGAACCTTGGTATCGGAAAGAAGATTTCGGGGATATTTGCATCCTTGTATATTACCGGGGATGCGCCAGAATTTTCTGGTTCGCAGGAAAAGTTTTGTGGATGAGATTACATGGGTACGGTTAATCGCCTCGGCGACGGGAGCTGTGACTACAGTGGCGTTTGGCGCCTGACCGACCGGCGGATATTGCGAAAGGCGCAACCCCATTTCCATGGCCCGCGTATTGGTTGCGACGATAACTGCATCAAAATATTTCTTTTCGCTACCAAACGTCACATAGGGGCGACCCTGACGTTCATCATATTTGACTTCATCAACATGCAATCTGTCGTAATATATACCTCCGGCCTGCTCAAATAGGCTAACGAATTCGTCGCACAGCGTTGATATGCCGGCGCGTACGAATTGCTGATCGGTTTCCAGCGCGTTGGTTAGAAGCCTGAAGATATAGAGGAAACCGATATTGTACAGCGGGCCGAAGCCGCCAGACCCTATTCCCAGCGCGCCAAATCTGGTGAAATCCATATCCGTCCATTCTTCTTTGCCGGGGATCGACCATTCGGCGTTTTTTGAGAAAATTTTGCGCAATCCGCTATACCAGCTGTCATTTTCAAATTCATTAATGTAGGCTTGCCATTGCGTAATTACCTGGTTACGGAAACTGCTGTTGTTGGCAGAAAGCCTGAGACGTTGCTTAAACCATCCGGGGGATTGTAGAACCGTTTCACCGTTGTGATCCGTTATCCCGTTTTGAGTGAGGGCTCTAAAGCCGTTTGATACAATGTTGAAGTCCTTTGTCGGCGGTGTTTCGGGGTCCATCCAGACCACTCCTTTGCCTTGAAAGGAAACCCAGGTGGGTTCTTTACCGGGATCGGGAAAAGTCTCATCCGTTTCTATTCCAAATCTTGAGAAGTAATGGTACAAAACTTCCTCGGTTGGCGGAAAACGCATAGCGCCCATTTCAGCGATATCATTTGTCTTTGCGCCATTTTTCATAAAATGCTTGCTGTAAAGACGTCCGCCATTATGGTCCTTTGAATCGTTAAATAAGATGACGTTGTATCCGCATCTCCGAAGTTCATACGCGGCGCAGCATCCGGCCGGCCCGGCGCCGACAATGCCGACCTCTTTTTTGTCGCCTACAGTTCCGATTGGCGCGTTATCGTCGGCCTTCAGCCAGTCTGAATAGACAAAATTGGGCGTATCGACATACGCCTGCACGACATCATTAGCCGCTTCCTTTGTGGTTCGTAGGTTTGGAATAAACGTAACCATGGCTGCCTTTAGCTCCCTTATCTTGCTTGCCAAATAATCGCTTAAGAACGGATGTTTAAACTTCAGGCGGCATGAGAATTGTCTGTAGAGAGCCTCTCAAACCATTCTGTTCCGCGGCACGGCATCATCGAACGGCGCATCACGCGTGGCAGGCTCATTGGCGTCCGGGTCCTGAAATCCATCGCACCACTCGAATGAACAGGCCGACAAGCACGGCCAGCGCCACAACGAAAACCAACAATGTAAAGAGCGCTTCAATTCCAAATGATCCCACTTAACTTTCCTCCTCAGGTGTCTGGTCGCGTCAGGACTTCTGTTCCTCGACACTGCATCCATCTGCCCGGTCAGGGAGCCGCGCGGCGGAAAGGCCCATCCGGTTCAGGCGTTGCCGGTCCCGGAACCTCGTGACCGGGCCGCGCCAGCGAAAGCCATCGCACGCATCGTTCATGCACCTCCCGCATTTTGTCGTCACCTTCGGGTATCATACCTCCCCGCGAATGCGGCTATGAAACGAATAGGCAAGCGTGCCGCAACAGACGCGCGGAAACCGGGCCGCAAGGATGCCAAACGCCCGGAGCCGGTCTGCCCTTTTTTAAAGTCCCATTTTTGGCTCGAGCCGACCGTCAGGGGACCGCGCCCTTGTCGGACACCGTGTTCCCAGTCACCGCGTGTATACCGTGGCGGCGCGCCGCGATCGTCCCGCGCGCATCGACCGTCACGGAACCGCCATCGCCCGAGGACGAGGCAAGGATCCCGTCGGAACCGGACCCCGTCGTCGTGATCGTGCCGCCCCTTTCGTGCGTCACCGCAACGGCCCCCGCCGTCGTCGAGCCGCCCCCCGCGGCGACGGCCGTGGACCACACGTGAATGCCATGCGCACCAGTCCCCTTCGTCGCGATGTCTCCCTCCGCCGTCACCGTCACCGCAGCCGACCAGGCATTGCTGTTGCCGCCGCTGACCCTGAGCTTGGACTCGGCCTTGATGCCGCCGCCATCCGTGGTGTCGATGGAGAACTGCCCACCCGGACCATCGGTTGTGTCGACGACAACGGTAACGTCGCCCCGGGGCCTTTCGGCGCCCGTGTTGCCGTCGGAGTTGACGACCGTCCCGCCTTGCGAGATCGTGCACTGGCTGTCCGCGGGCACGACCTGCGCGCGCGCATCGCGGCCATGGCCCGCCGCCATCGCCATGCCCATCGAGAAAGGAAGATGCCTGCGTCGCGCATTCCCACTCATCCCGTCTGTTGCCTTCCCGGTCATCTCGTCCGCTCCTTCGCTCGGGTCTCATCCGCTCCGCTGCCGCCCGCGAAAAGCAGCGCCGCGCCAAGATGCCGGCCAGCCCGGACAGCGGCGGCGCATTCGCGTCACGGGAAGTGTTGCCCCGAGGAATGTGGCTATGGAATGAATAGAGACTGGGATCGTGCCTTCACGGCAGACTATGCGGCATCGTATGGCGGGCCGAACCGGGTGTGGATCAAGCCGCCGGCACGCCTGTATTGCCAGAACGCCTCTATTGAAAGGGATTGCGGTATGCGCGGCCGGCGCCGGGACGAAACCGGCGCCGTTCAACGCGAGGCTCCCGGCGCCAGCCGGACCAGAACAGAGCCGGCCCGGGAGCTCTCGTGCTCCCGGACCGCGATACGCCGGACCGTCAGGCCATTGCACAGGGGCGCAACACAGAACGTGTTGACATCGTCATCCGCGGGCGTTCGAGAATGTTGGGGGTTTCCCGCGGACGATGTGCGTGTCGCCTGCGATTCGCATACCGTGGTTCGTTAATGACACATGCAGCGCATTCGCCGGGCTATCGTTTTGATTCTTGCGCGGCATCCGCCTGCGCACCGGCCGTGTCCTTCGCCATGACGGCGGCCCTGCGGATACCGCATCAGGCTCAAGGCGCGGCCGGAACATACGCAAAGCACGCCCGCGAGAGCCATGTCCAAACCGCGGAGTCCAAAGCGCGGAAGCACGCGGTTTCAGCAGCAACCGCCCTCACATCCGCAGGTCACGTGCAGCGGACCGAAGGGCCTGCCGCAATGACCGTGCTCCGTCGCCATGGCAGCCGCAAGATGGCAGCCGCAAGGCGCGTACCGGGTCCGGGTGACATCCCGGCCGGTCCGGCTGATGCCGCCATCGATTTCACGGTCATCCTCCCGGAAGCGCCTTGCGGCCTGAAAGGCTGTCTCGACGCCTGTTCCGCACGTCCGCCAGGAACCTCCGAACCCGGATCCGGTGTCAGCCTGTTCGCCTATCCGGGCCTGCTGCCCCGGCACGGCCGGCGGCGTCGGGAATACGCCTCGAAATCGCGACGCCAGATCATTGGGCTGAGCCGAACTTTCAGATCCCGGGCGAAGCCCGGGGAACCGCCGCCGGAAGAAGGTCGCCAACAATTGACCCCCGGCTTTTTGTGCTCTTCATATGCCGCGCGCCACAATTCGCGCCTTCACCGCTTCCGACCGGACCTTTGCTCCCGCCACAACCCGCAAAATGAAGCGCATGGGCCGGCGGCACAGGCGCCCGCAAACCTCCCGAAGGTCCAGCCGGCCGTTCAGGCGAGGAATTCGAAATCGGCATCGGTAAGGGTTGACACGGACACGCCTTGCAAGGTGACGGTGCCGCCGTTGTTACCGTCGCCATAGCTGATGACGGTGTCGGCACCGTCCTGCTTGATGGTCAGCCCCGCAAACCCGCCGGAAACTCCTCTGAACTCGATCGTGTCGCCCTCCTCGAAGTCGGTGATGGTGTCGTTCCCGTCCCCTGCGTTGAACACGAAGCGGTCGGCATCGCTGCCGCCTGTCAGCGTGTCGTCGCCCTTGCCGCCATTCAGCGTGTCGGCGCTATCGTCTTCCTGCCCCACGATCGACAATATAGAGTAGCCCCAAAGGACATCGTCGCCGTCGCCGCCGTTCAGCGTGTCGGCACCGTAGCCGCCCATCAAAACGTCATTGCCGTTGCCGCCATTCAGCGTGTCGGCACTGCCGCTGAACCAATTGTCACCGTAAAGTTCGTCGTCTCCGTCACCACCGTAAATGGTATCGGTGCCCAATCCGCCATAAAGTTTGTCATTGCCGCCCTCGCCATAAAGCGTGTCGTCGCCCTTGCCGCCTTTAAGGCTGTCGTCGCCGTCGCCGCCGTAAAGGTGGTCCTTGCCGTCATCCCCGTAGAGGCTGTCGTCGCCTGATGTGCCGCGCTGCGTTTTGAAGTCCGGCGCCTGCTGCTGTGCGCCCGTACCGGTCGTCTGAGTCTGCGCCTCGCCGGGCGCCTGCCGCTGGGTGCCGGGCAGGGGCGTATCGCCGTCGTTGCCGCCGTCCCTGTCGCCGGCGCCCTGGACGCCCCGGTCGCCATTGCCGGGCGCCTGCTGCGTCTCGGGCAGCGCGAAGTCGTCCGCGCCGAGCGTTGACGCCGTCACGCCCATCAGCCGGATGCTGTCGCCGAGGGTGCCGTAGCGGATGACGGTATCGTCGCCGTCCTGCTCGATGTCCAGCCCGGCGAACCCGCCGGAAACCCCGTCGATGCTGATCGTGTCGCCGTCCTCGAAATCGGCAATGGTGTCGTTGCCGTCTCCCGCCGCGAACGCGAAGGTGTCGGTGCCCCTGCCGCCCGTCAGCCTGTCATTGCCGGTACCGCCATTCAGCCTGTCGTTGCCCTTGCCGCCCCGCAGCGTGTCGGCGCCGCCGCCGCCCCAGAGCCTGTCGTTGCCGTTTTCGCCGGAAAGCTTGTCAGCGCCTTCAGTTCCTACGAGCGTGTCCGCAGCATTACCGCCATAAACTGTTTCGTCGCGTGCCATGTTTCCTCTCCCGTGATCGCGTGTCGTGTACCGGAAACCGCGGCCGCAACCGGGGTTGCCGCCCGCGCCCAGTGCCCCAGTGCCGCACCGTGTGAACCGGCGGTGTCCGGATACCTTGCGTGCCGGATACCTTGCGTGCCGGATACCTTGCGTGAAAGTGTACCCCCCGGGGTGGATGTGGCTATGGAATGAATAGGCAAACGCGCCGGACCGGACCCGCGAAAGGGCGGAACGAAAGCGGACTGGACACACACACAGGCTGTGCCGATGATTTCCGCCACAGGGCACCCAACGGGGCAGGACTCTGCGACAAGCGAAGCTGCTTGCAAACCCGATGGGGCACGGTTCGGAAAAGCGGATAAACCATGCCTATGGAAACAATCACTCCGATGGTTGTCCGTAAATCATAGTTATGAATCCCCATGAGCTTGTTCAAAAGGTGCGTGCAATGGGTAACTCTGAAGCAGCCAGTGCCAGCGGGAGTGCTCCGGCGAATGGTTTTCAGTTGCAAAATGCACAGGCGGTATCGGAAACCGCGATCGAATTGGAGATCGCATTGAGGGAGTTGCAAAATGAAATTAAGGCCCGCGGGTTTCTTGTATGTCGCGTAAACCTTCTGGGTGTTTCTTCGAGTTGTGGCCCTAATTTCATTTGCGGCAATCTCGATAGTACTATGGTGAAAGATGTATCACCACTGGATAATGCTGCCACATTGCACATGAGACGCTCATTCCTGCCATTTAATTGGTCAAGTAGAAGTGGCGAAACTTGTGCCCGCGGGTTATTTCTGAACCCTTTGAAAACCGGTTCGTACGAAGTGTCAGGACTGGGGTTTCCTGCCGTGCTTGGACGGATTGCGACCGGTTACTGTTTATTCTTCGGGCAGGAACTGCACATTTCCAATCACAGTATTTTTGAAGTTCATCAAAGGACCTGTGAAATTGTAAGGAAACTTTTTTTGCTGGACAGAGCGCAGAGCGCACGGCAAAGCAATCTCTCAAGCCGGGAGCGATCGTACCTACAACTCGTGGCAAATGGATTCAAGAGTGAGGCGATTGCCAATGAGATGGGTGTGTCCGTAAACACAGTGAATTCTTATTTAATTGATATTTCAAAGAAGCTTAACGCCAACTCCAGGATGCACTCAGTATCCATTGCAATTCGGTTTGGTCTGATCGTATAGCACCGAGGTGGAAATGCGAACAAAAAACCAAATCCTTGATGCACTTAAGAGCCTCGCGATCCGATCGGGCACCACACCAGGACAGGGGACTTTTGAGCGCGAGACAGGCATCCAGCGTCATGAGTGGCATGGGAAACACGGTTGGCGAAAATGGGGCGATGTTGTTGCTGAAGCGGGTCTTGAAGCAAACTCCCCGCCGACGAGGTTTTCCGAGGACCAGCTTTGTGAAATGCTCTATTTGCTAGCTGAGGAGTTGGGGCGGTTTCCGTCTATGGCGGTCAAGTCCGAGAAGTGCTGGATATTTTTTCGGAGTGCTTTTCCTTTGAGGTGGGTTTGCCGAGGCCGATCTGAGCCTCGTACTCCTTGTCGAGCTCGGCCCTGACGGCGGCCATCTGGCGGCGCTCGAATTCGGTTATCCGGATTGCCTTCCAGCGCTCGGCAGCGCGTGTCATGGCGGCGAACATCAGTTTGAGCACCGGTTTTTCGCCCCAGGCGTTGGGGATGATCTTCAAGCGCCGGCGCTCTTCGACGAACAGCCTTTCCAGCAGGTTTGTCGTGCGGACCGCCCGGCGATGGGTGACCGGTATTCTCAGATGTGCAATGCAGGCCTCGAAATCATCCATGAAGCAGGCAACGGCGCTGGGCAGCTTCCTGTCGTAATCGGCCACCAGTCCGGCAGCCAGGTCACGGGCAATGGCACGGCTGGGAGCATGATAGGCGGCTGTGGCCCGGGCCTTGAAATCGGGCCACAGATCCTCCGGAACCTTGGCCGCCAAGTTGCGCATGCGGTGCGCCAGACAGCGTTGACGCGCCGAGCGCACGAAGCAGGTCTCTATCGCCTTGACAATGCCTGGCGCGCCGTCCGAGACCACCAGCAGCGGATCGCCAAGGCTGCGGCCGCGCATATCCTGGAAGAATGCACTGACGGTCTCGTGGTCTTCCTTCGAGCCGGCCATCAGATGCAGCAGAACCTTGCGGCCTTCGCCGGTAAAGCCCCAGGCCGCAAGCTCCGGCTCGCGTTTCTGACCCGGCCGGATGCGCTCGGCAACGCCGTCGACGAACAGATAGGCGACGTCATATTCGCACAGATCGCGGCCGGCGAACTCCTGGTAATCCGCCCACAAGCGCTCGCCGATCTCCGACACCGCCGTTCTGGACAACAGCAGCCGTCCCTCTTCGTCCCTGAAGGCAGCCTCGATGTCGCGCACCGAAAGGCCGCGCGCCAGCATCTCGACCGCCAGGTCCTCCAACGCTTCCGAATGACCCTTCAGATGCGCACGCAACTCCGAACGGAACGGCGCGGCCGTGCCGGCAACCTGCGGCGCCGAAAAGTCGATCGCCCCTTCCGCCGTCTTCAGCCGGCCGCGCCGAACGCCATTGCGATAACCGTCGCCCAGACCGGCGCCGTGCTCATAGTATTCCCGGCCCAGAGCATCGCGAACCTCGGCCTCAAGGCCTTCTTCAATGATCAGCCGCGTCGCAAGCTTCACAAGCTCGCTCCTGGCGTTGTCAACGCGCAAGCGTTCGTCGATAAGGTCATTCAGAGCTTCACGTGTGCACTCGGATGCTGGTAGTCTCCTGGTCATGGAGGTGCCTCCCGTTGTGGGCCGGCACACAGGCCGAACCCGGTTGAGATGATTCACCTCAAAGGATGCACCTCCTGCAAATTCCCAGCAACTCTAAGACTTAACCGTCTATGGCTGACATGAGCATCGAAGGCGACAAATATCCCAATTTCCCTGCACGCCAGACGATCACAAAGCGACTCGGGACCGAACATGAGCGCGCAACGGCAGTGCTTCATTGGGCGGAACGACGTTGCTTTGAGGGCAGGACAGTTGAAATATTTCGTGGAAGATCCAAGACACGTGAAAGAAGACAACTTACGCCCTCCATGACCGGATGGGTCTATCTCATGAAGCAAGGCCGCTACCACAAGCTGGGAAAGACGAACGACCCGGTCCGTCGCAGTAAAGAACTAGGAATACAAGCGGCCGAAGAAACGACGCAAGTTCACGTAATCAAGACCGACGACCATGATGGTATCGAAACATACTGGAAAAACCGTTGGAAGAAGCTACGTCATCGCGGCGAGTTCTACAAACTACCGCACCGTGAAGTTGTTTCTTTTCGGCGAATGAAGCACTTTTAGGCCATTTTTGCAGGTGGACATCTGCCCCCGCAGATGCTGGCGATATGGCGGGTCATTTCAATTCAACAATCTGATAGTCAAAATCGTGATATCGTCAGCCTGCGGCGCACCTGCCGCAAACTCGGCTATACCGTCAAACAGGCCGTCTGCAAGCTGTTTGCTCGACACATCGTTGGAGGAACAGGCTTCTGAAAACATCTTTATCACTCTTGCGGTTCCAAGCATGTCTCCGTTCTCCTTGTGCGCCTCGTCAAACCCGTCACTATACAAAAGCAACCGGTCTCCGGCCTTTAAGTCGAATCGGTGCGTGGTCCAGGTAAATTCGCGGGCGACGCCAAGAACGGGTTCAGGGTCGGTCACCGCCTGCTCGACCTGCCCATCGAACCGGAAAATCACAGGAGGGCAATGCCCGGCATTGACAAAGTAAACCGCCCCGCTTTCCGGAGCGACTATCATCAAGATGCAGGTTAAGAACATATCTTCCGGATTACGCTCGCACAAAGCCTGATTCGTCAGACGGACAACTTCTTCCGGCTCTTGGGTCTGATGGCAATTTGCTCGTAATATGGCGCTGGCCTGGGCCGCGAACAGGGCGGGCGCAAGACCCTTACCGGAAACGTCGGCGACCAACACCGCAATCCGCGCATCGTCAAGTCTGAATATGTCAAGAAAATCGCCCGCAACATCCAGAGCCGGACGCATGTATCCAAATGCATCCAATCTTGGGTGCAAATCGAACCTACCAGGAAGTAGGGATTGCTGAATACGCCTCGCATTTTCGAGTTGTTCTCGCACTGCGATCAATGCGTTGTTTGCATCAATGGCAGCCCCGACGCTCTCCACGGTACTCAGCAATGTGCTGATTTCACGATGCGGACGCCTTTCGACTCGCGATGAATTCTCGGATGCGGTCTTTTGGTTTTCGCTTTTTCCGGAAACCGGCAAAGATTGCGTTCCGGCATGTCGGTACCGCAATCCCGTATTGCCACCTGACATCGCTTCGAGAAGTTGCACTATCGCCCCCAACGGCCGGAACCCGAGCCTGAGCGCGCGTGCAAGGAGGCCAAGCGAAATCAGGATTACTACAAAAACCGTAAAATACGCCAGTGTTGAAAAAAGTTCCTCTCTGGCGAGAGCAGCGGTATTCTCCTTAAGAAAAACCAGTTCGCCGGCAAATACATCATCAAACCGCAATGGAACGAACAAAGCCTCGAAACGCTTTCCAAACGTCTCTGAAAACCTAACTGTCCGCACACCAGGCTCAATGGAACGCGCAACCGGGAAATGCCCAGATAAAGGCATTAGGACATTGTCGGAACCCCGGAACGCCAGGCCGGCAAGGTCAGAAAAGAGTTCTGTGGTGACGTTGGCAATCGGCAAAAGAACCCAAACATGTCCCACAACCCGTTGACCGCGCCTGATCAAGGCGTGATGAAGCAGCGCGGGCGCACCGTCGGAACCAACCAAAAGACGCGTTCCCGCATTGGCAAATTCGGGAACTGAAAACAGTGACCCATCAATCGTAACGGACCTGTCGATGGAGGTTGCCAGAACCTCGCCGGAAACTGCGGTCACCGTCAGGGCGACCGGTAGGTTTTCCCGAGCGATATCCAGCACTGTTTCCAAGTTTTCGGCCCCGTTGAACAATGCGGCATCAACCTGCGCATTGGAAACAACACGTTTTGCCAAGTTAGCCAGTTGCTCGTGTTTCAAGTTTAAACTGGTTTCAATGAGGGCCACGTGAATTTTGTGCACTTCCAACCGCTGCCGGTGAGCCTTTGTTGCACTGCGGATTTCCGCATAAGCGATCAAGACGATCGATACGCATATTAGTGCTGTTCCCGCTGTCAGGGTGATGCTGTACCGCAGGCTTGGCTGCTTGCGTATCCGTAGGATCATTTTTTTTTGGCGTACACGATAACAATCGGCCGGCTTCTAATCACCTGAATTCCGACAAATCCCTCGTTCAGAATGGACTTGTGGTCAGATAGGCCTTCGGAAGGTGTCAGCACCAATTTTCGTCGGCAGTTCCGCGCTCCTTTCTCTCCGCCATGAATGTCATGGCGGACCAGAAACCGAGGATAATTGTCCAGCATAGTTTTCAGACCGGAAACTTGAAAGCCGCTATCGATAAGATTGATAAGAGAAGGAATGTTTGATGGCGACACCGTGGACTGCACTTCAGAAAATCCGGAATTCTTGAATATCTCAACACGAATATCAATTAGCGATTTCTGCCATCCTTGACCACGCAGAGCAGGATCAAGCGCAGTGCCAAACAATAATCCGGCCCGACTGGTAGAGGTCACTGGAAGAAATGCTTCGTTGCATTTGCCTGCGGGAACAGCAACGGAATACCCAAGAGCACGCCCTTCTTTCTCCAAAACAATGGCTACGCCGTCGGCAACCATCCTGGTAAAGAACGCTTCTGGCATTGGCATGAAAAGACCTTTACTGCCCAAATACCGGATCGAACTTGTATTAAGTTCCATAAGGGACGCAATATCTACAATTCCTGCCCGACGCACGAGAACGCCGTTCCTGCGCTTCTGACGGTTAACAACCCTAATCGCCGATTGCGTAAAGTCCTGATCGCCCAGAGTGACCATTACAATGCACAAGGGTCTTTTGCATCAGAATCCAAGCAGCGTGCCCCGCGTTGCCTATGAAGTCGAAATATCCCGTCAAACCCACCGGTTATGCGTCTACAATACTTGATGTCACCGCCAAATACGCAGGCGACAAAGCACATTGGCGCTGTTGACATATATTCAGCAAATCGAGACATTATGATCATTCCATCAGTGTTCCTGCCCCTATCCGTAGCACTCAGGGCTCTATGAGCTCGGCATATTCCAGAATTGACAGAGCAGGAAAAATACCCAAGCCACGGGCAACATCAGCCCGGATAACATAGGAAAACTCGGGAAGGACCTCGACCGGTATATCAGAAGGATCCTCGCCACCGAAAAGTATACTTTCGGCTTTAATTGCGGTTAATCTCCCCACCTTCCTGTACGGCGCCACCAAACCATAGAGAGCGTCGGCGCCCTTGAGCATGCGCTCGGCGGATGCGAAGGATGGCAGTCGGTGCGCATTTGCCAGCTTGGTCACATGCGGTGCGTACTGGCCGATGAAACTGTCCGGCCCAAGATAAAGAACCTGGGAGCCGGTTGCAGCAGCCGCGGCAACAAGATCTGGCAAAGCTTCGGCATCTGGATAACCTTCAGAGTCCAACGAGACAGGAAACCGGAAAACACGGATGTTCAATCGAACTCCGATCTCGGATATTTCCTCCACCGCCGACACGGAATTCACCTCCGTGGGCGTGAATATAATTGCGATCCTGTCGACGGGCATGTATTTCCGCATTGCTTCGATCTGCGATTCGATCGGGACAATATGACTTACGCCGGTTACGTTGCGCCCTGACGCCCCGAACATCTTAACAATGCGTGACTTTACGGGCCGTGATACCATCGTAAAGACAACCGGCCGATCGGTGATCTGCGGCGGATAGTCGTTCACCCCTTCCATCAGTCCGGGATCACGCCCGGCGACCCCAAGCGTCGCGGTTGTTCCCCAACAATAAACCAAATCGGGACCGGTCTCCCGGATTTCATCCAAAACATGCGGAATACGTTCGGACCGCCGATCTAACGAGCGGGGCAATATTTCAACCGGTAAGTCCAACTGGTCGAAATATTCCCGGAAACCCGATTCGACCTCGGTTTCCCCGCGCCACAATACCATAAATACGGTCTTCGCCGGTTTCGGACCCGCACGAGCATGAAAGCCGTTGACCGCAAAAAGAGCCGCCAAAAGCTCACGCCTGGATATTTGCATCAATGTCATGGTGTTCGTGCGCCACACTCATCGTTTTCCCCAAAGGTACCAGTTCTTTGCGGATGTTCAGCGTATAGATTTCATTCCCAGACTTCTTCACGTTGCGCAGATGACGGCGTGGCGCACTGCCATTTCTGCATTGCCCGCCACCATATCTCAAACTGAGCAGCGTGGCTGTTTGAAACGGGGCCCAAAAGGGTTGGCTTCGCGGTGAACGAATTCATGCCGTTTTGCTGATGATGGCGATGTTCGGACCGAGGCCGCCGGGATCAAAAACAGGTCGCCGAACCCGGATTGATCGCGCGCTTCCAAAGAAGCCGAATTCCTGCGCGCACCGCCGGGCCACGCCGGCGCCACATCGACATCGAAACATAACTATAGATTTCATAATCATATTTGCGCTGGATTGCTGCAAAATGCAGGCGGCCCGAGCTTGAGGGCACTGGTTTTTGCCGAAGCCATCAAAAAACGAGGCGAACAAATTGACAACGGTTCCTTTGGTCGACTGGGAGCAATTGATAATCGCCTATCTGTGCGGTCCCATAGACAGTTTGCCACACAAAAAGGGCGATGAGGAATTTGCCGTGCGTCAGATATCAGCGGCTCTGGGAAGAACTGTCAGCAAAGGCGAAATCGAAGCGGTGAATTCGACTTTGGATCGGCTGTTTTCTGCTAGCGGATGGTTGCCATTGCCGTCGGCTGATGAAGGCCCCAAATGCGACCGTCCTACCGGTTTGTTCCAACCTGAACACACCCTCAGTGGACATGAGCTTGAAGTAAAAAGCAAATTCATATGCGAGGTAATTTCACGAACAGTTGAGGGTCTGGAAACTTCGAAGCAGCGGTTTTTCGCGCTTTGGCGCATTTTGCCAAGCGCGCTTGTCGGTGAGTCTGGCGATCGGGTCTCGCATCTTCCTGCCGATGCACGAATGCCAGATCATTCGAATGTCGAAGGCGCTGACAGCGCCAGCGGGTTATTGGCAGGCACCTGCCAGGGCATGTATGGCTATGCATATTTGTCCGTCGCACTAAAAATGCAGCAACCGTTTACGGAAACAGCCAGTTCGGTGCAAGATCTGTGGGCGGGTAACGCCATAATGTCGTGGCTGGCATTCAAGGCCATGGAGCCTGTAATCGATCGTTTTGGTCCTGCCTCAATATTGTTTCCCTCACTGCGCGAAAATCCATATATGGATATTTGGTTGCATAAGCGCATGAACCTTAAAGCGATTCCGACGGTTAACGATCAATTGGTCCGCATGCCATCGCTGCCAAACCGGTTTCTTGCCTTGGTTCCGTGCAGGCCGGACAGATTGATTGCATCTGAACTGGCTGCATTATCTGATCACGCGGCACGTGAAGCTTGGACCCTCTTGGCTGCAAACGTACGGCATCAGATCGGTCGAGATTTATCCGGATTATACAAGGACTGGGACCGTTCGTGGCGAAACCAGATCGAAAATGTACTGGATGTTACGTCAACGGTAATACTCGAACGCGAACTTGACGACGATGTGATTGCAAGGCATGTCGGCAGCCGGTGTTTCGGGGATGCCTGGCTGGCTGCCGCCGAAGTCCGGTCACTTGCAACCTCTAATCCCCCTGATCACCGCTCATACAACGCGCAAGCTTCGGCAGGACGCTGGCGGGCACACATGGAGATTTTGGAACGTGTTGTAGATGCAAATTGCGCAGTACGACACATACCCCGGACCGTGGGCGGCAATTCAAATGGCTCATCACCCAAATGCAGCCAGTGCGGTTCGTTTGAGCAGATGGGGCCAGCCGAAGCCAGCGCGTCGAACGCGTTCTGGTCGGCGGCTTCGAGTAAGCTGAGCGTGAACGGAACACGGCTGCTGGATGGCGAGCATCTTTGTGCGATAGCGCTGACAAGGCGATTTGCAGGCCCCGCGTTTCTCGCTTCAGAATTTGGGGTAGAGGCCCGAGACTTGCGAATGCCCGATACGGCCACCATTGCAGCCGCGGACTGGCTGCAAAAATCCGGTATGGATCCCTCTGAACTTGAAAGAGAATATGGACATTGGAAATCCTCACGGCTTCACCGGTCTCAGCGACACAAAGTTGTTCCGCCACCCGGTCTCAGAAACAAAGTCGAAGCAGCCATTCGCGAATATGGCCAACCGCCAACCCACTTCGCGGTTCTGAAAATGAACGGAGATGATACCGGTGATTGGTTATGTGGAAGGAAGGCCCCCGGGCCTGATGATGTTGTGCATCCCGCGATCGAAAATCATGGCGGGCAAGATTACTCCAACGGGCTATTGCGCGCATCCCGCCCTGCAGGACCGTGTCAATTCAACGCAGTGACCGCGATCCTGGGACAATTTACCGCGCTTTCCGCGCCACAAATCATTCAACACTATAATGGAGCCGTAATCTTCAGTCGCGGCGATGAAATTTTGGCTTTGCTGCCCGCGTTGCGTGCGGTCAACTGCGTGAACGAATTGCATGAAAGTTTCAAAACGGGCGGTAGGAGATATGGCGGGAAGGAAAAAGGGGCAACCATTTCGGCCGGAATTTCCTACGTGCATTACAAGGATGACCTTCGAAGAGCAATCTATACGGCGTGTGAAGCGCAGAAATGGGCTAAGGACATGGGCAAAGACCTTGTTTGTGTTTCTTTCAACCAATCGTCTGGACCGCCGGCATCCGCTCCATTGCCCTGGTCGCATTTGGACTGGTTTGCAAATCTGACTTCCTACTTCACCGAGGGCACTGATCTTGGCCGGTCTAAGCAACCAGTCGCCAAACGGTCAACTGTGTCTGATCCATCGAATGACAGAACTCATCGGCCCGTTGGCGGCGCCGACGCAGGAAAATCCGCTGGTTGCAAAGGTCAGTGGCTGGAAGATTATCTGGTTGAAATCACCCGGCGCCGGGTCACGCACAAACAGGCGCGTAAAAACTACATCGCGCTGTGCCGGGGAGCGAAATTTATCGCAAGAGGTCATTAATGAACAACTCTGAAAGCGGGTGTTCTCGGGAAAAATCAAGCTTGCTTCTTCGTATCATGCAAGCCGACGCCGCCGATGGCCAAACAAATGAACACCTGATTGCACGCGCGCTTTCGACACCCCAATTGTTTTCTGTCGCAATCCAATTTGCAATATGTCGCCAGGTTGGCATCGACATAAACAATGTGACTGAACAGATCCGCTCTGGAACGAGCCTGAGAGAGGCCATTGCCTGCGAGGGGCCGATTGGCGAAGGCATCTCATCAATCGGTTTGCGAGGACCATGGTTGGGGCACAATGGTCAAATTCTGTATGCCGTACCCGCGACGCTGAGGCAACCGCAAAACCGTGAAAGCGAATTGTTTCGGCTCGACCCGCTCGCCGAAGCTCTGCCGGGTTGGAATGCACCCCTGCCTGGAATGAAACCCCTCTCGTGCAAAGATCGCTATCGCCGGAATAAAGTCCAGGACTTCGTAACGGAAAGCGGCATGAAGCGTTATCTTGAGGGTGGCGTTCCAAGGCAAGAAGAAATCCTGAGATTACACGGGAAGGAATTCATGAAGAACCCCTGGCCGGCCGCACGTAAGGTTGGGGCTTCAATTGGTTTGACCGAAGCGGCCGTGGTACATCGAAGTGAGCTTTATCTTTACGTCGAAATTACCGGACAAAAGCTCATCATCGACACAGTTTCTGCAGTAAATACAACAATCACATTCAATATAGAAGGTCGGCATGCGGTCCTTGAGACTGTCAAGATGTGCGAACCCATATTTTCAGGCAATACCTTTGAAGCGGCGGACCGTCGTATGCTTGTCCTTACAACGCCGGCGCTTTTGAACGGCTGGCGCCCAAACGGATTGAAGCTGATTGCGGCTGCAATATCGGACTGTGATGTGGTGCCGGGCGCTGAACCAAATCAGGTATTCCATGCGCCCGGCTTATTCGCGGTGCCGGCCGGCTCTGTATTTTTTTTGCGGGCGGGAAGGAATACCACCAATCGGCAAGTACAATCCTTGGGTTTGGAAAGGGACGCCGTGAACGGTTGGGGCTCGGTTCTCGAGGGGACTTGGAATTATGCATGAATCTGTTGTGCTGAGATTTGCTGCTGTGCTGGTTTTACTCGCTGTCCTGGTTGGTTGCGCAAAGGCACCTGAGTCCATCGCACCGGCATATGTGTCCGCGGTCAATTATTCGGGCTGGACATGAAACCAGCTTAGCCAGGAAGCGTTGCACCTGGAAGGTGCTCTTGCCACGGCTTCGCAACAGCAGGAGAAAGCCCGGGTGAATGATGTCGTCGGCGTCATACTGATTGGCTTGCCGGTATCATCCTTAAGCGGCGACAATATCGCCCCGCAGATTGCCCGATTAAAGGGTGAGAAGGAAGCAATCAGACAAGCGCAAATCAAACGCTGTTGAATAACTTGGGCAAGGAACTGTTTCGGCTGTCCTCCGTGCTTTGTTCCCATTCCGAACGGGATGATTACCGCACAATCATGTCTTTTGATGCTGCAACCTGGCCCACAGGGATGGTAGGCACCGACAAGAGCGACGACACTTTCATCATGTCCGATGGAAAAACTGGGAAAACGTTGGCAAGTTCATCAACCAGGCGGTGTCAAATGTCCTTCGCATGTATGGACCTCCCTCTCATTGCAAGCCTTTTCGATCACGTTGGCATGCGGGCATGTATCCGGCCTGTGACCTGGCCATAATGGGGTAGCGCCAAACACATTGGAGGCTTCATGGAGCCGGTGCGAAAACACGGCGTGATTTCCGGTCAGGGTTGCCCTGGCGGTCCATCATTGAGCTTGCGATTTCCGGGGTGGATTGAGCGGTTCGATGGGGCGGAGAGTAGAACTCCTCTTGTTGTTGGCGCAGGACGGCCCAGATAATTCGTGCCAGTTTTATCGGCGACGGCGACACAGACATTATTGATGTGCGCGGTCTTCATCTTGATTGTCGCGCCGCAGGCGTCCCCAAAACCCACCATTCTTCTGTACCGCACAGCCCCGTTCCAGATCAGTATCTGATCTTTGGTCAGGCTTGATTTTCGGCGATGTGAAGGCGCTGATCCGAAGGCGTATGGAAATGTGGCAAATTATGCAGCCTCTGACGTGCGATCATCAAAGCGCACGATCAAACAATCAGAGATATGCATTGAAATTCTTCAGATCAATTGCAAATTATTTATCTATACTTTTTCTTGTTTGGCTGATATTCGCTAATTTTGACATTTCGTTTGATCGCAATGTGATCCGACTGTATGCAACTTCTGAACCATCTGATATTGGAAACAAAGACATAATTGGATTTTCTCGGCAGGTCCCTCTTGGTGTTTTGGAGGTACGTTTAAGGCACGGTTCTGTACAAATTACAAAAGATTTTGTTGTAAGTACTTACAAAAACTGCCTGATTGTCGACTTGAAAAATTGGACCTGCATGGAATCGAATGGTACCTGTGGTTTTGGTCTCTATGAAGGCGTTTACTATACTTGGGCGTGCCAACATATATCGCCTTTTGAAAAATACACTTTTGTCACCCGCTTGAGATATATCGTTCTTGGCTGCAGTTGGGATTGGGAAGGCGGGCCGCAGCAAATGTTTACTTGTGCTTTGCGTCCATTTGTCAATTAGCACTTACAAGAGATTTTAAGGTGACGCTTTCTGACCAGCGCAACTCGCTGGTGGTCTGCCTCAGATGTGATGAGCAGACGACTGCCGGACATACAGGATGGCTTTGCGCTCCAGATGGTGTGGCCTGATCTTCTCATGCATCATGGATCCGTGCCCTCCCGCTGTACGACGGGCTCGCCGTCGATGTGGTTCAGGATCAGGCTGATCATCAGCCTCGTCACGGATTGACGCATCTCGGCGGGCAGCGCCTGCCATTGCGGCGTCTGCATCTCATCGCTGGTCCCGTGGGCGTTCCGTCGTTGAGCTGTACAACTGGCGCCGGCCACACACCGCATTGCGAGGCAAATCACAGAGGTGGAAGCGGCCTCCGATCCGACGAGAGAACGCATTCGAGAGCAAAATTACGCGCTTGATTGAAATGATGTCTACGAACCCCGCAGAATCGATTTGAAACCCGGTGTTTGCGATAGAAGAAGCACACAAGCGCGTCCTTGCAAAGTCGAGCTACCACCAAGTGCATTTGCCGAATATAGTCATCATCGCGCCGCATATCCGATACCTCTATGCCTCCTCCAGCTGGTCAATTTTCGCGATTAGCGTCTCCTTCGCCAATACAAGTGCCGCCTTGACATCCTCGACATTCTCTTCTGCCTCGGCCAACTCAAGAGCCTCGACCGCTTTATTTACGGTACGAATGACCGATTGGAGGTCGAATTTTGTCAAGTATGGCCCCGATGGTGGTTATTCAGCTTCGTCTTTGGGCCTGGCAGACGGGTATGGTAATTGCCCGCCAGCGATTTCCGCTATCCTGCCAGCATTGACGCCAAAATACGCGGCGATGTCATGTTGTCGGTCTCCGCGCTGCAGCATCCCCAAAATGAGTTCGGTTTGACGGTAGCTCAATGCCATGGTTATTGTCCAACGGAGCCGGAACGTTTCCTGAAATCAAGATCACTGCGAACCTGCCGGGCTATCGTTTGCACGTGCTCGTACATCTCGAATGAAGTCATCGAGATTCCAAAGCCGAGCCCGCTGGTCATTCGAGTTTGCGTCTTCGCTCTTGCGAATGAGACAGTCATTGGACACAAGCAAACAGGTGTTCATTTACGCAGTCGGTTGGGCT
The DNA here is from genome assembly GCF_004959855.1 of Nitratireductor sp. XY-223. Classification (GTDB taxonomy): domain Bacteria; phylum Pseudomonadota; class Alphaproteobacteria; order Rhizobiales; family Rhizobiaceae; genus Hoeflea_A. Next base: position 24,256 of record NZ_SPNT01000014.1, read on the forward strand.
ACATGACGTGAAGCCTATATTGGCGTAAGTCTGGCATATGGTGCCATTGCATTTCTGCTGCGTGCTTAAATAGAGCGGTTCGCGATTGTGAATGGCACATCCCTCTCTGGCTTTGGCGCGCACTGTTTCTGTACCTTCATCCTTGTCCGCCTGGATAACAACTTTGTCCGTTTGAAGGTCGGAAATCACAAGAGGTTTTGGAGCGGTGCACCCAACCGGCAAAACGCACACAGCGACCAATGCAATCAATTTTCCTTTCGTGTAACGTGATTTCATGTGCGGCATAATGGTTTGCCAGGCAAACATCTCATCTGTGTCCCGTGTAGTGGGCGCCGCTGAAACATGGCTTACAACCACTGCCGCATTCTCCCTTATGGTGCCGACGCGTAAACCGGAGCGCTTAAATACAGAAAGGCCCAGAAGCACAACGGCTCCTGGGCCGCGATACGCCACCCCGCTAGGCTGTCGCACAGAAAGCTTGGCAAAGGGCGGTGAGCCAAGCCTACCGCCCGGCGTATGAGAATTTAGGCGCCGGAACGGAATGCGTGCCTTTGCTTTGCGTACCGCAGCTTGACAAATACACGGTCCGTGCACTCAAGGGGGTATTGTTTCCATCCTGCCGCGGAGAATTTTACCGTCGAGCGGGCAGCCCAGTTTCACCGGCTGGCCTTCCAGGTATCGGGCACCTGGCAACAAACGGAGGATCACGTTGTCTCGGACCCTTTCACTCGCGGATGCAAAGATGTTGCTTTTCGGCCACAATGGCCGTTTTTCATCACACAGTGGCAGAACAGCGTCCACTTCCCTGACAACGTAGAATTGACCCCACAACCCGGCGCTGATTTATGTTGTGGGAGGCGAATTGGTTGGTAAGGTTTTTGATATGAAAACAATGATATTTGCTCGCAGCGCTGGGTTGATCCCCGCGCTTGTTTTCAGCAGCAATGTTTTGGCCGCCGATTTGATTGATAGTGAAACGATCACCACTGAAGAATTTGTTGAACGCAGCAGACCGGCTTTTTTCGGCGAGGCTGAGATTTATGGAAGCCATTTCCACCTTTCCGGAAGTGCAGTTGAGGCTGCGGAGGATGTAGATTATCAGTCCATCGGGGGAGGCATAAAGCTCGGCATCAACTTCGCAGGCAACTGGATGATACAAGGCGATTTGGCAGGCGAGGCAACAAATGTCGGCAGCGCAGATGATTCCTATAAAGACAGCATCACCACCACCGGACATGTGGCTTACCGCAATGATATGGGACTGATCGGTGCATTTGGCGGGTATCTGGCCACCGATCAGGACAATGATGCCACGGATAGCTCGAACCGTTATTTTGTTGGCGGCGAAGCTCAGTATTTTGTCGGCGACACGGCAACAATCTACCTGCAGGGTGGTTATCTCGATGGCACCGGAGGCGATGACGATCTCGGCGAGGACTCAATCACCGACGCCTGGTTCGCACGCATTGCGGCACGCTATTTCTTCACGCCGAAAACAAGGCTGGACGGTTCTTTTGCCTATGCGGACGGGATCATGGACAACGATATCGACTCCGTCGATTTGTATACGCTTGGTGTAGGGCTGGATCATCAGTTCATGGATAACGGTTTGTCGGGTTTCGTGCGCTATGAGTATTCGCACTACAACCAGCCAACCGAGGCAGACACAATCAACGAACATGTCATTTTTGCCGGTTTGAAATTCAGTTTCGGTGCAAACTCCTCGCTTCTTGAAGCCGACCGCAGCGGCGCATCTCTCGATACGCCACCGCTTGCAAGGTGGGTGGCGCAAACCGGCGGGCCTCTGGAATAGACTTGCTCTCGACCTAAGAGGCGATTCGGGAATTGACGGTTGAGCGAAAAGGGAAGGTGTGATTCACCGAGGACCCTGGACCCCTTTCGCTCGGCTCGATCATGTCAGAACGTCCCTGGGACCGCATTCACGATGCACTGCACATCGACTGCCGCGACTTGGAAGGCCGCGAGCCGCAACCAAGCGCGGCTATCATCGACAGCCAGTCGGTCAAGACCGGAACGAACGCCAGGGGCGATGTCGGCTATGATGCGGGCAAGAAAGTGAAAGGGCGCAAGCGCCATATGCTGGTCGATACGGAGGGATTATTGCTATGCTGCGACGTGCATTCGGCGGGCATACGGGACCGTGACGGTGCCCGCCGCTTGTTCGACAGACTGACGATACGCCTTCCCTTCCTCCAGGTCATCTTCGGTCGGCGGCACGGGCGGCACATCGAGCGGAGCGCGCAGGCTTATGCCGGACGGCGTTTCGTAGACCGGCGGCTCGGCGATGCGTATGCGCCCGGTCTTCAGCGAACGTCCCAGCTTCCGCCCGTCCCCTTGCGGTCCCAGGACCCTGTCCAGCGTCTCGGTCACACAGTCCGCCATCGCCGGGCCACACCCGGGGCGGCGGAAGGTCTTTGCCGAATAACTGTTTCAGGATGTCGGCTTTCGCCTCCGCGACAACCACAGTCGCGTCGATCATTAACGCGGCGGCCAGCACAGCATGTCTGATTTTCTTGACCAGAGAGGGGTACATTGTCAAAGCCAGTTTCCTCCTGCGATGCGGACGACGTATGCGACGCCTGGACCTGACGCTGTCGCGCCTTTGCCAGTTCCAGTTCCCGGCGCCGCCCGATCGTTGTGCCGGGCGGCGTGACAGGGCGGCGGAATGACCTCCCGCGCCTGCATCCTGTCGCATCTTCCCGGGTTCGCGCTCACGTTACGGGCGGATACCGCGAGCATCACGTGCGGTCCTTCCGGTCACCCAGCCGCCACAAGAGGCGGAGGATTACAAAGACAAAGGCAAAGAAGATCGTAACAAAAGTTAATCCAAATATCTGTAATATTAGGCGTTCGCGGGCGATCTCTGCTTTTATCAAGTCTGTGGAGCGGTCAACACGGTCTGTCACTTGAAGTTCACCTGTTGCTCGATGAGTTCGTCGATCTGTTTGTCGGACAATCTGCGGCTCGGCGACCGGGATGCGGCCGGTCTTCGACGTGCCACCGTCCGGCAATTCTCTCTCCGCCGTGTCAAGCCCGCGAGTCCTGGCCATTCCCTCGGTTATCCAGTCCGCCATCACCGCGCCTCCAGTCGCGTCGGCCATTAACGCGGCGGCCAGCACAGCATGTCTGATTTTCTTGACCAGAGAGGGGTACATTGTCAAAGCCAGTTTCCTCCTGCGATGCGGACGACGTATGCGACGCCTGGACCTGACGCTGTCGCGCCTTTGCCAGTTCCAGTTCCCGGCGCCGCCCGATCGTTGTGCCGGGCGGCGTGACAGGGCGGCGGAATGACCTCCCGCGCCTGCATCCTGTCGCATCTTCCCGGGTTCGCGCTCACGTTACGGGCGGATACCGCGAGCATCACGTGCGGTCCTTCCGGTCACCCAGCCGCCACAAGAGGCGGAGGATTACAAAGACAAAGGCGAAAAAAGTGAAGAAGACGATCATCACCACTAACCAATGTACTAACGAAAAACTACCCATCATCATCTTTCCCTCAGTGGCTGATCCGCCTCCGGCACTTTGGCGCGTTCATAATGCTATTGCGGCGGCCAGCATTTCGCCTGCCACATACGCGGCCTCCGGGGGATAAAGGTTTTGATAGCTGGTCGTATTCCTTGACGGCCATATCTGCATCTGATGACCTTGCAGCAACGGCGCGGCCGCATGAGCTGTAAGGTCGCGTAGCAAATCGATTTCGGGAGGCTATGAATTCCAACCGGTTCGCTGACGATGGAATAGAATGCGGGCCACGCCCGGGAGGGGCCTGTCGTATGCGCGGGTTCGCCCGGCAGCCCGTATGAACCGACGACGTCGGCCCGGCTTGCGGAACCCGCCCGGTTCTGCGTCTCGAGCACGGCTGCGGCTCTCCGGTCCACCTGCGCGCCGCTGGTCAGTCTTGCGGCACTTCCATGACCGGCGGGTCCTGTCGGTTGACATCCGGCGCGACGTCATCGCTGACGTTAAGCATCGCGGCGGCTATGGCGGCAAACAGGACCAAGGCTGTCACAACCTCGATGACGATCCATGGAATGTATCTGCCGGCGGATGTTTCGTCCGGGGCCCGCAAGGCGCGCACCCGCAAGACATCCGCCTCGTTCCGCACGGCCTCCACCTCGCACTGCAGAGCTCCAACGGGCTCCGGCACCTTCGGGCGTGCCGCCCGCAAGCCATTGTGCGGGTCGTGCCTGGCGGGTTCCGGTTGCCGTCGGGCGGCCATGCGGGCTTTACGGAAAGCCCTGAGCGCGTCCCGCACCACACTTGCCGAGAGCGGTATGGCGCACGTCATCGCCGCGCCGCAGACCAGCATCGTTGCATGGTGCGCACCGTGCCGGAAGGCCATTGCCTGCAAGGACGGCACGATGTCATCGTCGCCGGTGCTTTCGTCGGCATGCAATAGCAGTGTACCCCCGTTGGCTGTACGCCAGGATGTGGGTCGGTCATCCGGCAAGGGACCAAGAACGCGCCGCCACGAAAGCACGCCGGTCTCCGGGCTGCGAAGCGCGAATACCGCATTCATCAGTTCATTCAATTCGGGCAAAAGCGCGGACCAGTCGGCGAATTGCGGGCGTGGTTTGTGCGGGTCGGGTTCAAGCGCGATGCCGGCGCCCATGAAGCCCGCCCGGTTATGGGCGTCCCGGCACGGTGCCAGCATTCCGACCAGATTGACATGCCCGGCGCCATTCCCATTGTCGAGACGGCGGAAGAACAGAGCGATTTCGTCTTGCCTCATTCGGTCCAGGAGCCCGCTTCGCCTTCGACCGGCATCGAACTCGAACGCGGCCACCGGCGTATTCGCAAGCACACCGTTTCCCTGCATCACGAGGTCGCGTGCGGTGCCAAAGACCGCGCGCCCCATGATGCGAGACCCGCCGGTCATGCCCGCCCCCGAATCATGTCGGCCTTCCGCAAGCCGCCATCCACAATCCGCGCAACGGCTGCCACCCCTTGCGATGAGCTTCGAAACGCGCTGCGGGCGCACGCGTTGAATCGGCGGTTCTCCAACAACAATCCGGTCGTGTGCCGTTCCGGAATATTTGCCATGGAAGGTAAGGTCGTCGCGCCTCATGCTGCTGCCTTCGCCAATCGGTGTCGCAGGGAAACGAAGCATGGTTGCACATCACGGCCAGACGAAGGCGCTCGGGGGAAATTTCGTTTCCATGCATTTCAAGACCACTTCGGCTATCTGCCCCAACCCCAATGTTTTCTGTCCGTGCCCGCCTGCGACATTATCTGGTCCGCAGTCAGGCTGACGTCTCACCGACCTCAACCGGCCCTGAGCGCGCCGCGAAGGCTCGATTCCGGAACACGGCAATCGATCCCGGGCGGTAGGCATATTCGGTTTCCGGTGTTGGTTCGCGTATCGTTATCATAGCGAACGCGCATAAAGGCTGCCGCGATATCACTTCCAATGGCTTCTTCATGCGCGGCTGGCGCTTGTGACCGTGGCGGCGGAGGTCCTATGCGCCACCAGAGTCGGGTGAGACGCCAAGACCGCTGCGAAAGGGCCTTGTTGTTTATCGCGGTTCGCATGCAAACCATAGCAGCGAATGGTTGCCTGGAGGCCTATTACTTCAGGGCAAGATGGTTGGGTATTTTCGCAGTATCGGGATTTTGGTGCGGATTATCCTGATATTGGCCGGTCTTTATGCGGTCGCGCCGGAGAAATCTCAGGCGCAGTCTGCGCAGGTTCGACAGATCCAGATCCAGCTCAACGCTTATGGATATGACGCAGGACCGGTGGACGGGTTGGAGGGGCCGAGGACGCGCGCGGCAATAGCTGCATTCCAGGAAGCGAACGGAATTCCGGTGACGGGTCAGCCGGACTCGACAACGACAAGACTCCTGCTGGACAACAGGCTCGAGGCACCGACGCCGCGGAAACCCGAAAAACAAAGATACGAAGCCAACCCGGACCGGCAGCCCTTGCTGCAGAAGTCGCCGCGTCTCAACACGCCGCAAAGCAGCGATGAAGGCATCGGAGAAGTCGCGGCGCCGCGTATGCCCGGACCGCAAGGCAGGGTGCGGGAAGGCCGGGAAACGGGCAAAACGCCGGTCAATACAACAACGCTCATGATCGGTTTGGCATTGCTCGGATCCATGCTTGCGGATGCGCTTGTGCTTTCGAATTTCATCCGCCGCCGGGATGCGGAGGTTGCGGAGCGTTGCAGGCCGGTCTCTCCGCGCGGCTTCGCCCTCGCCGGCAAGGCGCATGCGCGGTCGGTCGAACAGTTGCTCGCCCTGGCACCGGTGATCGATCGTCTCAAGCAGCCAGACCGTTATCCGGCAGCCTGTTTGTTCAATCCGTTTGTCGAAACGGCCGTTGAAGCCGCCAACGTGCTTCCGATCCATGCCGGATCACTGCCGGAAAGTCAGCGGGAACTTCTGCGCGAGGTCGTTGCGTTTGCCGCCGATCCAGGGCGGGCGCGGCGGGCGGCGGTCGAGGTGTTCGTGAAAGGCGAAATCGGAGAGATGCGTGCATTCTTCGACACTATCGAGCGGAACCCGCTGACGCCCGAACAACGGCGCGCGGTCGTCACCGACGAGGACGCCACGCTCGTCCTTGCAGGCGCGGGTTCCGGAAAGACCGGCGTCATCGTTTCCAAGGCGGCCTATCTGATCGAAAGGGGGATTCGCAAGCCGGAGGAAATTCTCCTGCTTGCCTTTGGCAAGGACGCCGCCGCCGAAATGACGGACCGCATCAGGCGGCACTCCGGCGCCGCCGTCGACGCGCTGACCTTTCACGCGCTTGGCAACAGGATCATACGCGAGGTCGAAGGCCGTGCACCCCCGCTGGCGGCCCATGCGAGCGATGACAAGGGGCTGCGCGCGTTGTTGCGCGACATACTGGTCAACGATGTCGCGAAGAAAGCGGCTATGGGCGGCCTGCTTCTGGACTGGTTTGGCGGACTCTTGCTGCCCTACGCAAGCGCGTGGGATTTCAGGACACTTGCGGAATATTATCAGTGGGTAAGGGCGCATGAATTGCGCTCGCTCGCGGGCTACCGGGTAAAGAGCTTTGAGGAGTTGCTGATATCCAACTGGCTCTACCGGAACGGCATCGAGCACGAGTACGAACCGGAATACCCTTTACCGGCCGATGCCCGCGGCACCTACAGGCCGGATTTCCGGCTCACGCAGAGCGGTGTCTACATCGAACACTTCGGGGTTCGAAATAGTTGCGCGCCGGACGGGTCCATCCGCCTGGAGACCGCCCCCCAAGTCGACCGGGAACGGTACCTTGAGGAAATGGAATGGAAGCGGAAGGTGCACCGTGACAACGGAACAATCCTCGTCCAGACCTACAGCTTCGAAAATGTGGAGGGCCGGCTGCTTGAAGCACTCCGGCAAAAGCTCGCCCTTTATGTCGAGCCGAAGCCTGTCCCGGAAGATCAGCTCTTCGAAAGACTGTCGGAACTGGGCCAGATCGATGCCTTTACGCAAACGCTCGCAACGTTCCTGCGCCACTTCAAGGGTTCAGGCGCGTCGCTCGACCAGTGCCGTTCCAGGTGCGCACCAGGGCAAGCCGGGGCCCGCAATCGCGCGTTCCTGAAAATATTCGAGAAGGTGTTGTCCGCCTATGAGGAGCGCCTGGGCGACCAGATCGACTTCGAAGACATGATCACTCGTGCGGCCGGCCATGTCGAGGCGGGCCGCTATCAAAGCCCCTTTCGGCATCTTGTCGTCGACGAGTTCCAGGACATTTCGGAAGGACGGGCGCGGCTTCTGCGCGCCCTGAAGGCACAGCATGCGGATGCGCGGCTGTTTGCGGTCGGCGATGACTGGCAGTCGATCTTCCGCTTCGCCGGCTCGGACATCCGCCTCATGCATGACTTCGGCAAGGAATTCGGCGGGTCCATGGGCTCCGAACGCGGTGTCCACAGCATGATTGACCTGGGGCGGACCTTTCGCAGCGTGGACAGGATTGCACTGCCCGCGAGGCGCTTTGTCCTTCGCAATCCGTCACAGATCAAAAAGCAGGTTGTCGCGGCGGCCGGCACCGACACGCCCGCCATCAGACTGGCCTTGCATGAGTACGGACAGGACGCCGCCGCGCTGAGGGCCAGCCTTGCGGAACTCTCCGCCGCCGCATGCGGTCAGGCAAGCGTCCTTCTCCTTGGCCGCTACAACGCGCGGAGACCGCCGAACATCGAGACCACGGAGGCGGAATTCCCGAATCTGTCCGTCACATTCAAGACCGTGCATCGTTCCAAGGGGCTCGAGGCGGACCACGTCATCATCCTCAAGGCGGAAGCCGGAACCATGGGGTTTCCCTCGGAAATCGTCGATGACCCGCTGCTCGACCTGGTCCTTCCCGAACCCGAGAACTTCGACCACGCCGAGGAACGCCGCCTGTTCTACGTGGCGCTTACAAGGGCGCGCAAATCGGTCACGATTCTGGCGGATCGAACAAAGCCTTCCGTATTCGTTCGCGAACTGGCCGATGATCCGCAGTACGGGACCATCGAAACCGGCGACCCCGGCGTCGCCGACATGCAGTGCGGCGCATGCGGCGGCCGTATATTGAAGAAGAACGGCAGGAACGGCCGGCCGTATTTTCATTGCGAGCACCGACCGCTTTGCGATCAATGGCTGCCAAGCTGCGGTGCCTGCGGCAATGACCTGCCGGCGGCCGGCGACAGCAGCCTTGAGACCAAGATCTGTTCCTGCGGAGCCGCGTATTCTACCTGTCCGGAATGCGGCGACGGCTGGCTTGTGCACCGCGATGGCCCATATGCCGAATTTTTCGGGTGTGTACGGTATCCTAAATGCAGCGGCAAAAAGATCAGCACATGACCCTGTTTCCGGGGTGCGTCGTGGCAGGGCGCCTTGCGGGTGCGAACCGGCCCGGCACTTGCCGTTTCGATGGCGGCCCGTGCGCATCATGGGAGGCAATGGACGGGTCCGAAGCACCGGGATGGACGGATTTCACCGGGCGGCCATCGGGGCCCAGCACAATGGAACGTTGCGAAAGTGGCCCCGCAGGACTCGCTGGAGGGCATGAAACAATAGACGACAGACATGATGTCGGAATCTACTCTGCAGTTTGGCAGTCAAGGAATGTAACAGGAGTGGAATGCCGTGATGCGGTTTGAGAGGTCCTTCCTTAACGAGCTGCGCGATCGTGTGCCGATTTCGGACATCATCGGCAAGCGCGTCTCATGGGACAAGCGCAAGACCAACATTTCGCGCGGCGACTGGTGGGCCTGCTGCCCGTTCCACGGCGAAAAGACGCCGAGCTTTCACTGCGAGGACCGCAAGGGCCGCTACCACTGTTTCGGCTGCGGCGTGTCGGGCGACCATTTCCGCTTTCTGACCGAGCTCGACGAGCTCTCCTTTCCGGAGGCGGTGCGCTACGTCGCGGACGTAGCGGAGGAACTCGACGGGCTCTCCTTTCCGGAGGCGGTGCGCTACGTCGCGGACGTAGCGGAGATCGCCCCGCCGGGCCCGGGATCCCAAGGTTGAGCAGCGTGAGGAAGATGCGTGAAGGATGGAATGTTCTCAATTTTCTGTGCGCCGCGGCGGCCCTTTTTGCCAGCGTGATGCTGGCTGCTCCGGCCGGCGCGGAAACATGGAAATGCGATGGCGGCTTCGGTCATTCGGGAACCGTAACGGTCACCGCCGATCACGAAGCCGGATCGGGCACGATCGCGGTGAACGGACGATTGGAAATTGAAACTCGGTTCCATGTAAGGGGGCTTAACCTGTATTGGCATTGGACCGATGGGAATAATGAGCGTTTTGGTTTCAGTATCTCCCCGGAACGATGTTGGCGGTTACTATGAGTTTGCAAATACCACGGACAAGGTTCCGCCAAAATTGCGTTATAGAAGTTGCGAGCGGCTCGAATGACGGCTTTCCGGTCCCGGCGGAAATTTGTTCGGCGCGGAAGAAAGACCTCCTGGCACGAACCGGAGCGGCTGCAAGGGCAGGCATCGCGCGATGCCGAACACCCGAACCGCAAGTATTTCGTCTATGTTCTTAAAACCGACTCCGGACATTACGTTGGCCACACTTACTCGGTCAAAAACCGTGTCGCTCAACACAGGCGCGGCGACGTTGAAAGCACACGGGGAACAAACCCCAAATTGGCATGGAACTCCAGGGCGTATGCAACCCGTAGCGAAGCAGCCGACTTTGAGGCCCGCAGCCTTGCGGATCTGAGCTCATTTTCTGGGCCGTGCTCGGGTTGCTGGCCGTAGCTCTTCTGATGGCCGGCTGATGGCATGAAGGCGGTCATTTCATTTGAGCGGCCGCGCGGCGTTGAGAAGCTCAACCTTGTATTCGTCCTTAACGTCCGCCTCTGAGACTTCTTCGGTGAGTTGTCGTTTTGCTTCGTGTATTGCAACGATGAATGCGTCAATGGCACTTTCTAAGCTAGAATTTATACGGGAAGACATGTCGGATTTTTCACCCGTTAACAATATTGCGTTGCCGTGTAATTCTTTCACTTCATAAACGGACCAATACTTTCCCGCATAATGTCGTTTTGAAAAGGTATGTTTAGAAACGTCGATAGCAGTGACAACGGCGCATCCGTAAGTGGTGATCGCATGGCCAAAAACGTCTGCATATATATAAATTCCGTCGGATAAGATCATTCGGGCCTCATCAAATTCATGCATCTCGTAACTACTATCTATTTCGTCGAAACCGGCTTCTATCAGTTCACGCTTGATTTTTGTTTCAGCGGCTGGCGCCGTCAGCCAGCAACCATCTGTGACCCTATCTTTGACAATTAAAACGATGGGGGTGTTTTCATTGATTGTTGCCAAATCGAAATCGGCATGAATGGTTTCTTCCCCATGCGCGGCGCCTGCCGCGAGTCCCCCGGCGACAATCATCGCCCTCAATGCGGTGCGCGACCTGCCGGCCAATGGCTTCGATGATTTTGTTGCAGCCCCGAAATCGCATGGGTCCCCGTTGCCATCATGAGCGCGATTGTCATCGCCGCCGCCAATCGTTCGCCTCATCCGGTTTTCCTGTACAAAGGCCTCGTCAAGAAACCGGCCCGCGACTGGAGGGAAGCGGGCCGGAACATTGCGCCCGGCGCAATCGGCAAAATTTACCCCGGACAGCACCGCCCGTAGTTGTGGGATGGGAAGCGGCGCCACATGATGATACGACAGGGATTGCGTCCCGGCGGGCATGGTTTCCATTCCGGTTGAGGTGTTGAGCAATACACCAGTGGCAAAGGTGTTCGCGAAACCGCCTGAAAAAAGTGTTTCCGGTGCTGGCTGGGGCGGTCATTGCGATAGAGCGCGGGCGGGTGCGAAGCCTCCTCCACCGACCCTGCATGCCCGTGACTGCCGGATGAACGCCGCAGAGCGAATGCACGCATCCTTATATGTCTACCCCGACGGCATCGTCATGAAGCGGAGCTGGGCCGGTGGGGTTCGCAACGTCTTGGCATGACCGCGGACGGCTACCGGGACATTTTGGGTATCTGCGAGGGGCACATGCACGCAAATCAAGTCTCGACAAGCAAGGCATCAATCGCTTCATTTTCATTCCGGTTACCAAAGGCCAAGAACCAACTCAACCCAATTGCGGCCAATGCGATGGCACCAAGGCCCATCCACATCAATGCCGCAGCAGGCGGGTATATTATGAGCAGCATGCCTGCAACAAGCGGGCCGGCCAGGGAGCCTAGCCGCTCAACGAAACGGTACAAACCCAGCACGGGTCCCATTCCGAATTGGGCAACCTGTGGATCCGCCACCCGGAGAATGAAGCTGACCTGGGTCGGGATGGAAAGGGTTTGACCGAATCCGAACAGAATTGTGCCAAAGAGCAGAACCGTCAATCCTTCGGACCCAAAGACATTCCACACATTTGGAAGAACGAATCCCAAACCAGCCGCCATGCCGCCTGTCGCGACCCAAATGCCAAAGCCCCGCCACCGATCGGCCAGCGGCGCCAGTACAGGCAACAAAAGCAGAATTGCAATTCCGTATGCCATAAGCACGCGGGCGCTTTCTATGGCTGCACCGCCAGTTGAAAAGACTGTCAGCGGAATGAGGAGAAACAGGCCTCCTGTCAGCAAAGCCTTGGCCGGAATTGCAAAACAGACGAGCACCACGACAAAACGCGTATTCGAAAGAACTTCCAGAAACATGTTCCAATGCGAACGCCACCCGTCCATCAACTGATTTCGCGCACCATCGACGGCAAGCCCATCCTTTTCGTTGGGCACCGAATTCGGATCCGTTATATCGGGCGGGAAACGCGGTAATAACAGCACACATAATAATGCGGCGAGTGCGATCACAAACGTTGCGGCTTGGACAACCCGCTCCTCACCGAACCGGTCAGTGACCAACCCACCGACCGCCGGGCCGCAGATTTCTGCAGCAACAATCACCGCAAGGAATATCGAGAATCCGGCAGTCCGCTGTCCGGAATCCGTATGCTGTGCGATATATACCTGCGCTGCCGCATAGACGAGTCCATATCCAAAACCAGTCATCACCCTAAACAAGAAGACCGACGCGAAATCCCCGGCGATGATGTGACCATACATGCCGCAGCCGGCAATGATCGCTCCGCACAAAAATATCCATCTTGGCCCGCGGCGCCGTTCCGAATAGATGGAACCGATTAGAACAGAAAGCAATGACGCCACCATGAAGCCCGACATGAGTATACCGATTAGAAGGTGCTGGTCGCCATCCGGCAACCCGAAATTCTCACCCAGAAACCGTGGAAGTATAGGGCGCATAAGCGCTTCCGAAAGAAAGAACAAAAACAGCGGCAGTCGAATATAGCTGACCGCCGGCATGTGCAATGCGCGCGGCCCTCCCGGTCCGGGAAGACGTCGGTCAGTGGCCGATTTCAAAGAAGCCGAGGCGTGAGTCATTATGCCGTTGATTTGCCGGATTATACCACGTCTGCTGCCTTGCAATATAAACCGCAGGTCCCGGTCTCGCAGGCGGGCGGTCAAGAAGTCGATCGCCCATATCGGGCGGATAATATAAGCTGCGAAAATCAGGATCAATATTTCGACGATCAACAGAATAAGCGCAATCGTCACAACAGCAGTATCGATCCACAAGTCCCTCTTTAAAGCCCCCAATTTTTCGACATTGATCCCGGCGTGCAAAAAACCTTCAAGTCGATTCCCATTGCAAAGGGGAAACTTGGTTACCAATAAGTCTTTGGCGCTTTGGTCGATCTTTGTAGAGCCTCCAGTGACACACCAATCCGGGGCCGGACTGGGTGAAAGAAGCGCACCGCGCACCGCAGCATTATCTCCTGCAGACATGTGCAGTATGGTGCCGTTCTGATCTGTCAAGGCGAGTAAGCTGAATCCCGGTACAAACGACCTGACTCGATCAAGCACCGGCTCGACCTCCCGAAGCGCATCTATGCCTCCGAAGGCAGAAACGGCCCGACCAATTTGTCTGTGCAAGCTAACGGCTGCGTTTCTGGTTTGCGCCTCAAACTCAGAAATGAGCTTAGGCTCGACTATTCTCACAGAAAGGAAACTGAACAACAACACCGGCACTGCAAGCGTTACCAGTAACAAAATCAATGATATTGGACGAGCGGAATACATCTTCATGTGTCTGGGCGCACGGAGCAATCCAACTGCCGAACCGACCTGTCGATTGGCTTACAGGGAAGCCAATTTACGACCGGTTTCCGCCGCCCGCATCCTAAAATGAAATTGCCCCTCGATCCGACCAAAAAACGGTACTGCCACACCTACCCACAGCAGGACACAGATCAGCGGGTACAGCATCTCTTTGTGCAATTCCAGTCTCCCAGGCAACGCCGCCATGGCCTCCGCGGCACTGTGGGATAACGACAATGTGCCGACCGCCGCCCCGTCATGCATAATGGACGCATGCACGACAAATCGGTCCGGGTCACCAAAGTCGCGCACAAGTTCATTTTGCAGAGGCGGTTTTTCTTGCAGACGGCCAGAATCAGCGGTTGAAAACAATATCGAACCCTCGCTATCGCGAACAGCAAGGTCTATCGGATCTTCGAATTGAGTTGCCGACCGGTCGATCAGCTGTTGTGTTGTACGGATAGATTCAAGGGGCAGCCCGCTCACTAAGCTACTTTCAATCGCGAGCTTCAGTTTACGTATCTCCGGATCATACCGGGCCGCTGAAACCTCAACCAAGACATCTTTAAATTTCCGATAATTCAACTCGGCAGCAGCGATAAGGCCAACCGTCATAACAACCGACAAAATAGTGACAATCCTGAACGTTATCCCTCTGGGTCGCCACCGAAACGCGGTAGCGTTTGCCTTATCACCTCCATCCATCCGCTGTGGTATCGGACCCCGACCGAAAACCACCGTTAGAATGTTGCGACCATCAACACGTTTGTATTCAGCCCCATCCATCATCTTCCTTACCAGCATAAGGCCGAGGCCGCCTATAGGCCGGTCATTTAGCGGTGCATCGACATCGGGCTCTGGAACATCGCCAATCGGATTGAATGGCGGCCCATCAGCCTCCATGATCAATGCCGCACCTTCGGGCTGCGGCAAAAGGCGGAATAAAAGACCATTACTACCCCCTCGGGCACCTCCATAACTTACTTCGTTCAGGAACAGCTCTTCGGCAACAATCAGTATGTGGTTTTCGTGCATTCTGACCGACTCATGTGTTTTGCAGAAAGCTTCGACCCACGCAATAATCTCTGCTAGATTTTCTCTTTCGGGTTCAACCCGAAGATCATGCCATCCCACCATTGTCATCCTTGCCAATCCATGTTCTCGATTATGTGCATTCGAACACAATTAGTACTTCAACATCCCCGTTTATCCGTATTGGTATAAGTATTTGCATCTAATCTCGCTGAATATCGCAAAGCCGACATCAAAGACGGCTCCCGCAAATTTTTCTTCGAACTTCAGCGGGATCAACGCGCCGCCAATAGGCTTTATATTTCTTCGTTCTCCGGTATAGCGACAAACTCCGGATATGCCTCAATTCCGAGTTCCACCACATCCTGACCAAGATCTTCGGCCAGTTCAGAAATCCGCAGCCCGGCCAGCCTGTCCAGCAGCAACCATAATGCTGCAGAAGCAGAAAATACGAAAATCCCGATCACCAGCACGCCAGTGATCTGTATCCACAATTGTCCGCCTGAGGTCAGGCATACCGCCAAAGTTCCCCAAACGCCCGCGAAAAGATGAGCGGGTATTGCGCCTACGACGTCGTCAATCCCAAGTCTTTCGATAAATTTTGACCCCGACACGGCAATCACGCCCCCGACAGCCCCGATCAGTACGGACCACTGAATATCGACAAAATCAGGCCCGGCGGTGATTGACACCAAGCCCGCAATTGCACCGTTCAAAATCGCCATAATGTCCATTCGACCGAGAATGGGTTTTGAAACACAAAGTGCCGCCACCACGCCGGCCGCCGCCGCTATGTTGGTGTTCGCAAAGATATTGCTGATTGTGACAGCGTCGAGCGCTGAATCGAGCGAAAGTTGCGAACCTCCATTGAATCCGAACCAGCCAAACCAAAGAATGAATATGCCCAGAGCCACAATCGGGACATTTGACGGCGGCATCGGCTTTATCGTGCCTTCCTTGCGAAACCTGCCCCGTCTTGCACCAACTAAAATCGCACCAGATAGCGCCGCCCACCCCCCTGTCGAGTGAACGATTGTCGAACCGGCGAAATCGATGAACCCCAGATTATCAAGCCAGCCCCCTCCCCAAGCCCATGATCCGACCACGGGATAAATTACAGCGGTCAGGAGCAGTACAAAGGCAAAAAAAGGCCACAACTTTATGCGCTCCGCCAGGGTTCCCGAAACGATCGAGGCGGCGGTCGCCACAAAAACCATCTGGAAAAACCAGTCCGACATACTCGAATAGCTGCTGCCCGCAACAACATCAGCACTCGCGCCTTTCACAAGTGCCCGTTCCGCATCGCTAGGCCCGTACGTCAAGGCAAGCGAACCGAACCAGCCTCCCGGCTCAACGCCCACATACATGATGTTGTAACCAATAATGTAGTAAGCCAGACCAGCTATAGAATACAAACCAATATTCTTGAGGCAAATTGTGGAGGCGTTTTTTGTCCGCACACAGCCGGATTCCAGCATGGTGAAACCCGCGCACATCCACATTACCAAAGCACCCCAAATCAAAAACCCGAATGTGTTGAGGACAAAGGCCGACTCGCCCTCCAATCCAGCATGGGCAGGACAAATCAACCCAAACAGAAATGAGAATGAGAAATTTATTAAAACCGCGAAGTTCATAATCCTAGAATGCTATGGTTTTAGTTACATGATACCTATTGTATCAATAGATCGACGGGTTTGTTTCCGATGCGGGAGACGATCCGGCACGCTCCAAGCGGTGGCGTGAAACCCCAAATTGTCGGTCCCAAGTGCGCGAGATCCGCGGCCACCTGGAGGAACTACGGCCTCGATGTTTCGCCGGACCTGATCTCGGCGGTCACCGGCGCCGTTCTGGAGGAGGTGACGCAGTGGCAAAACCCGGCCGCCCGATGTTTGCTATCCGCTGGTCTTCATCGACGCGGTCCGGGTCAAGATCCGCGACGAAGGC
The DNA here is from genome assembly GCF_004959855.1 of Nitratireductor sp. XY-223. Taxonomy (GTDB): domain Bacteria; phylum Pseudomonadota; class Alphaproteobacteria; order Rhizobiales; family Rhizobiaceae; genus Hoeflea_A. Next base: position 40,832 of record NZ_SPNT01000014.1, read on the forward strand.
TTCGTTCGCAACAAGGCGGTCCACATCGCGCTGGCCATACGGCCCGACGGCACCAGTGAGATCCTCGGCATCCAGATCGAGCGGACGGAAAGCGCCAGGTTCTGGCTGCGTGTCATGAACGAGTTCAATAACCGCGGTGTTGGCGCCACTCTCTCGGTGGCCTTTTCCAATCTTCGGCCGCCTGGTTCAACACCAGATATAGCAGCTTCATGGCCGCGCCGTCACTGGATAAGTGTCCTCTTGTTCGCACAGCGCGCCGTATTTTTGAATTCAGGGCCTCGATGGCGTTGGTCGTTGTAGATGATCCAGCGCACGCTCTAACGATATGTTGGAACGCGCCTGGCGCATTCACACGAAAAAACTGTAATTCAGGAACGATTGTCAAGCAGCGCGCTCGTGACACATCCTTCCGTGCTGCCCTGCAAGTACGCACATCCTGGCTATTAAAACACGCTCTTGCTCCAGTAAGAAATATACTTTTATTAGGCATCACCGAATTTAGGGTGAGGTCATATATTTACTATGTTTGAGGTAATATTGAGGAGACAAATCGGATGTATTATTGATGGCTTAAGAATTCGTCCGTACGCAACAATGGAGACACCAGAAGGAAAAATTCAACTCTCCAGAAAGAAATTTTGCAATACTATAGACCGCTTCGAACTGATTGCGTCCCAAGCTCATGATTTGGCTCAGCGAAGCGAGTCGAGAATAATATTATATCGCCATACCGGTTATTTGGATCTGTCTTTTTTGGATGAGTTGGAAAACGGAGTGGTGCGAATAACGAGAACTACAAAGGTTTTTGAGATTTTTATGAGGCGAATACACTTGTCATCACACTCTGGCAGACAACAAATAAGAATGACGGACAGCAATATTGCTAATGCTAAAATATCTCTTGAGCGGAATTTCGAAACTCTATTAAAATTTCGCAATGCTTTGCAAGCATGATGGCGACGGTGAATTGCGGCGTTTGCGATACATCGAGGCAGCCAGTCAGATGATTCGGCTAGGGTTTAGGAGATGATCAGAATTCCGAATTGGAAAGTCCATCTCATCAGAAGCTTACACTTGCCCGCTTGAATAAGCTCAAGCTGCATTTGTTAGAAAATGAATGACTATAAACTATTTTATTACTTGTTTTTTAAGTATTCAATTATTTTTTCTGCAGACATTCTGTCGCGGAAATCAGAACTTATATGGCAGGCGTCAACGATTCCGTGTCTACTAACTATGTAAGTAGCGGGAGCTGTCACAATGAAACTTTCAACATCATTAGCCGTGTTTTCGTGGCGAGTGACGGGATAACTCAATCGACAAAATGGTTTTGCCAGACGAACCGCCAATCCCAACAACAAAGCATATCCGTTGTATACATCTGTCAAGATCGGAAACGTTAAATTTAGACGATCCGCCAATTGCCTCGCTGCCCAGCGGTTCATTGAAGAAATAGCCACCACGCTGGCTCCACCTGCCTTTATTTCCATGTGGTATTCGCACAGATTAGCCAACTCGATTTCGCAGAATGTGCACCAATGTCCATTGTTGAATGTTATTATCAATGGACCCTCAGAAGTTAAATCCTCCATCTCAACAAGCGACCCATTTTCATCAGGAAGAAGAAAAGGCGGCATAACTTGATTTTGACCAATTGCATATTTATTAAGATTTGCTGCTTTTAATTGATCTAATAAACTACGATACGCTTCTGCTTCTTTCGGCATTTTGTTGCAAATTCTCTCATAATTCCTAGCAAGTTTTTCCTCGAGAGAGGAATGGTTTGTAATGTTATTTTCCATTTTAACTCCACCTTTGATAAGCAAATATTTAGCGTACAGGGCATTTGTTGGGTGAAAAAATGTCACTTTTGTCAATCTAATTTTCCGAACACAGCAGCCCTGTAAGCGCTGCGGCTGCGACGGTTCGCTTTCGTCCGGCGACCGAATAGAGGCATACGTTTCTTTTCAACCCGGCATCCTTGATTGCAATCATGCGAAATCCGTAGCCGGTGCCAACACTCCTGGGGATGAGACTCGCACCCAGACCGACCTTGATGAGCGGAAGCAAATCACCATCTTGCCTTATCAATTGAACCTGCTGAAGAGTAATGCCCATTGCGTCGAATAAATCAACAAAATCTGAATAACTTTCACAATAGGGCCTGATCATGATTGGAATATCGCAAAGCTGCGATAGTTCGATGGATTCCTGGGTGGCGTATGGGTGGCATTCGCTAACAGCCAAAACGAACTCCTCATCGAACAGGGACCAGCTGTCCAGGCGATCCCAGTCCTCACCCAAAGGTCCTGCTATGGCCAGTTCAGCCTCACCGTGTTTCAGAAATTCGATGATGTCCACAGCAGTCCCTCTGAAGTACTCGATTTCCACCTTCGGCAGCACCCGGTTCAACTCCTTTAGATGGTCCGCAAGCAAATCCATGGCGATCGTATGAGAGATCGCCAGCCTCAGAGCCGTGTACTCGCCACGGCGGTGTTTGACGGCCAAAGCTTCTGCGTCAAGTGCACTTGCATAACACTGTTTCAAAAGTGGCAGCATCGAGCGGCCGAGCTCAGTCAGGTGCGTGTGCGTGCGCTCACGATAAAAAAGCTCACCGCCCAATTCCTCTTCAAGCTTCTTGATCGCTCGTGTCAAGGAAGGCTGCCGCACCCGGCATCGCTCCGCGGCACGCGTGAAATTCAAAGTATCGGCAACGGCAAGAAAATACCGCACACAATGCATCTCCATCAGTCGAAAACCTCTGAGAAAATTTTGTCCGAGCGCGAATCTGCGCCGCGTTCGTTTTTGGTCGAACTTGCTATTTTCCCAAGTAAAATCAAATAAATAAAAATTTACTTTTTGACAATTTAAAATGAACCCGCCTACAAATTCCAGCGGCTAGATGAAAATTTGCGATGCTTAGATAGATTCAGATCAATACGCCAAGTGTTTATATTTTAACCAAATTTTCATTCATTGAAAAAGTAATTTTTCAATTTAAAACATAACGCGCGTGTAAAAAAAATACACATACTGTTGATGACCAAACTCGGATGCCCTGCTGAAATAGCTGACCCGGAGGCCATCACACTAGGCGGCTTGCAGTTCCGCCAGCGTGTTGTTTCCCTTTCGATCAGGAATGACACAGAGCTTGTTTTCCCGTTGCGTCTGGTGTGTCTTGCGGGTCCTTTGCGGCGTTGGCCTATGGTTTCGGCTCGCCTTTGCGGGTCTCGCCGGGCGGTCCGCACGGACTAACCTGCTGGAATGGCTGTTCGTCGAAGAGCGCCGGCGCCTGAAGATCATCCCCAACGCCCGGGGCGAAAAACCGGTGCTCAAACTGATGTTCGCCGCCATGAAACGCGCTGCCGAGCGCTGGAAGGCAATCCGGATAACCGAATTCGAGCGCCGCCAGATGGCCGCCGTCAGGGCCGAGCTCGACAAGGAGTACGAGGCTCAGATCGGCCTCGGCAGACCCACCTCAAAGGAAAAGCACTCCGAAAAAATATCCAGCACTTCTCGGACTTGACCGGCCAGGCCTATGCACTTGCCGAAAATGACCTCCTGTTCCTCGCCATGGATTGCACGCCAGGCGCGGATACGCCGCTCCAGCGTGCGGCGCACGCCCACGTCCAGCTCCGGGTGCCGCCGCATCATCTCCTCGAAGACGGCCACGGGGCGGATGCCGGGCGCCGCCTTGAGCAGAGGAACAATCTCGTCGTCGAAAATGCCGGCGAGAGGATCGGGCCGCCGGCTGCCCGCGCGTTGTCGCTGCTGAGCTCGGCCAGAGGATGTCCGGCCCGGTATGCACGATCTCGATCAGGAAGTTCATATGGAGCGCCAACTTGCCGAACCGGCCGGCGGGACGACCTTGCGGTTTGACAGAAACGTCCCCTCGCGAGCGGTGATCCGACACAATCCGTACTGCCGTCGACGCGCCCGGCCGGCTGCGCGGCAGGCGTGTTCCGCCGCCACATAACCAACAATACACTCTCGAAGATCCAATGAATACGGCTTGCCCATAACGCACACCTCCTCATGGGGAAGTGAATCAGACAAACGCAAACTGGGGAATCCCTCAAACGCAATTCGTGTCATGCTGCGGTCAGTCGGGAAGGGTGGCGATTTTCCTAATTTGCCATCTCTTCCCAGTTTTCCGAACACAGCAGCCCTGTAAGCGCTGCGGCTGCGACGGTTCGCTTTCGTCCGGCGACCGAATAGAGGCATACGTTTCTTTTCAACCCGGCATCCTTGATTGCAATCATGCGAAATCCGTAGCCGGTGCCAACACTCCTGGGGATGAGACTCGCACCCAGACCGACCTTGATGAGCGGAAGCAAATCACCATCTTGCCTTATCAATTGAACCTGCTGAAGAGTAATGCCCATTGCGTCGAATAAATCAACAAAATCTGAATAACTTTCACAATAGGGCCTGATCATGATTGGAATATCGCAAAGCTGCGATAGTTCGATGGATTCCTGGGTGGCGTATGGGTGGCATTCGCTAACAGCCAAAACGAACTCCTCATCGAACAGGGACCAGCTGTCCAGGCGATCCCAGTCCTCACCCAAAGGTCCTGCTATGGCCAGTTCAGCCTCACCGTGTTTCAGAAATTCGATGATGTCCACAGCAGTCCCTCTGAAGTACTCGATTTCCACCTTCGGCAGCACCCGGTTCAACTCCTTTAGATGGTCCGCAAGCAAATCCATGGCGATCGTATGAGAGATCGCCAGCCTCAGAGCCGTGTACTCGCCACGGCGGTGTTTGACGGCCAAAGCTTCTGCGTCAAGTGCACTTGCATAACACTGTTTCAAAAGTGGCAGCATCGAGCGGCCGAGCTCAGTCAGGTGCGTGTGCGTGCGCTCACGATAAAAAAGCTCACCGCCCAATTCCTCTTCAAGCTTCTTGATCGCTCGTGTCAAGGAAGGCTGCCGCACCCGGCATCGCTCCGCGGCACGCGTGAAATTCAAAGTATCGGCAACGGCAAGAAAATACCGCACACAATGCATCTCCATCAGTCGAAAACCTCTGAGCATCGCCAATTCCAAATTAGGCGACTAGACGTCTGTGAATGCAACGGTTTCATAGCTTAAGCAACTCATATTGGGCTATCGTTTTAATAGAGAATGCGGCTATCCAGGTGGCGTTGATCAGCCCCTTGCGATCGGTTCAGTTTGATCGGTGTATGAGCGCCAAGTTCTCAGAAGCGACCAAATAAGGAACCGCACTTTGGGACTTTGATGACGAACCGGTACCGCCAGGCCCATTGCAATCGGATCTGCTCCTGCTCGATCTCTTCAGGATGGCGGAATCGTCGGGTGCTTCGGTACGAAGAACGCGCCGACAGGCATCGCGGGAAAGGGTTCGCGCCGGAGCCGGTCTGCCCTTTTTTCAAAGTCCCATTTTGACGCCCGCGGTTGCCTGCCATTTATCGAGGCTTCCATTGAAGGCACCGCGATAGTCGCCTTCGGCCCAAAGGCCCATGGTGCGCAAGGGGTTTTGCCACTGCACGCCGCCACCGAGCACATAGAAGCTGTCCGAAAGGCCCGGCGAAAGCGCCGTTCCGGCAACCGTCGCGATAGGGCTTTCCAGGAACTCGTGCGCCAGGCCGGCCTGTGCGTAGAGCCGCGTGCCCGCCGCCGCGTCCCAGCCGAGGCGCGCGCCCAGGCGGCCCTCGAGACTGTCCGCGTTGCTGGAGGCCGTGTCCAGCCCGGCGCTGTCGCGGTAGCCGGCGATATCGATGCTCTGCCAGGTCAGTTGCGCCTGCGGCGTGAGCGTGAAGCGGTCGGAAAGAACGAACCCCTTGCCGACCTCCCCGGACACCGCCCAGCCGTTGGCATGGGTGCTGCCGAAGGCGCCGTCGGCACCCGTCACGTCCAGATCATAGCGCGGATAGGACGCAACCGCGTCCACACATAAAGGCCGCCATCGCGCCCGCATAGGTCAGCGAAACGCCGCCGCCATAGCCGGTCGTATCGTTCGTGCCGGCGCCAAGGCCCGTCGTCGCGTTGGTCGCATCGGTGTCGATGCGGCCGTAATGTGCGAAGACCGAGCGGGTCAGGCTGCCCGGACCGACCTGCGGGAACACCATGCCGACGCCGCTGCTGACCGTGAACGCGGACACGGCCTCGATGCCGTCGATGGAGAACGGCCCGCCCCCGGGCCGTCGGTCGTGTCGACGAAAACGGTGACGTCGCCCCGGGTCCTTTCGGCGCCAGTGTTGATGCCTGCGTCGCGCATTCCCGGTCATCTCCTTCGCTCGGGTCTCGTTCGCTCCGCCGCCGCCATCGCGCCGGTGCCGTCATGCTGCCGGTACGCCGGTCTGTCTTGGCACGGCATGACTCAAAGCAGAAAACTCGGCGAAAATCGCTTTCCTCATCGAAACCGATGCTCGGCTTCTCGGGCGCCTTGTCGTTGTCGTGGTCGCAGGGCTTGATGGTGGTGGCCTTTACGTTGAGGGCGAGGGTTTTGATCGTGCCGGCATAGATGCCGTTGTCGTATCTCCTGAGAGTAGTCCGAAGCCGCGAGATGAGAGGCCGCATGGGGCTTCGCCGCAGTGTCGGCACAGAACGACACGGATAGTCAAAACCCGTCGGCATGACCGGCGTCACAGGCGGCGGGCAATCCTCCGCCACCATGATCACGTTCGGCTTTGGCATCGTCGCGTGGATTGCCCCGTCGGCTCATGGCCCCGGAGACCCAGCTTCTGACGGTATTTGTTCATCCGGCTCGAACACGAGTTCCGGCACAACCGCTTCCCAGGTGTCGCATTTCATCGAGTCGCGATACTTCAAATCCGATATCTCACGGCTCCAGCGGACAACGGCAAAAACTTCGGCCGAGCGGCAGCGTTGCCCTTGAGGCGGCTTGAAGCCATTTGCCAACCGCCCGACCATCCTGCCGGCCCGGTCCAGCAACTGCCAGCGCCCGCTATCCGATATGCGCACCTTCAACGGATCGCCTGGCGACAACGCGGCAATGGCGCCATGCACGGAATCTCGCGCTTTGCAACGGCCGGCAAAACCCAGATCCACGTCCTGAAGACTGGCCCGGACATGACGATATCCGAGCGAGACTGAGTTGGGCGGAAGCTCCACCGGCTTGCGGTACACCACCGAAGAATTGCCGATTAACGCGTCCTGCAGCCCGTAAGGCCGCTGGAAGCGCGCCAGCGTCAGGGTCCGCCGGGCGCGCGTCATGGCCACATAGTATAGCCGGCGCGGTGCGTCTGCATCCTCGTCCTGTCCGAAACGGTCCCAGCCGCCGTCCAGCACGGCCACATGATCAAACTCCAGCCCCTTGGCCCGATGTGCGGTCAACAGCAGGAGGCCGTGCTGGCGGCGGCGTATGTCCCGGCCCCATTTCCGCCAGCCATTCGATAAAATGATCGATGGGAATTTCCCCGCCACCCCTCTCCAGGGCGTGTTCCTCGATGGCCTGCCGCAGCAGGTCATGCCAGGGATCGGACGGGCAGGTCTCAATCCAACCACGCAGCACCGCATCGTCAACAAGGCGCGGCTCCAATCCGCGCAACCAATCGACGAATGCCCGGGTCTCACGCAAACGCCAAAAGCCCGGTATCTCCTCGTTTCCCATTTGCACTGGAATTTCATTCATCTCGCAGAACGCGCGCACCGGAACCAGATATTTCCACTCGCGCGCGATCACTGCGCAACGTGACCAGTCCCAGTCCGGGTCAAGCGCGGCGATACGCTGCAACTCCGTCATCACGGATTGCGCCTGCGCAACCGGATCGCCCCCAGTGGGTAGGATTTGCACTCGTCCGCACGAAACCGGGTCCAGCTTTTCCCATGCGCCGCCCGGTGGGTTCCCGGTCCGTGCCCAGTTGACGCGGATAGGATGCTCTGCCTTCATCCGCTCGCGGGCCGGTGCAATCATCGCATTGGCTGCCGCAATGATGTGGCCCGTGGATCGGTAGTTTGCCGTCAAATAGACGGGACTGGGCCCGTAATCCGCCTTGAAGCGGCGGATGAAATCCACCGAAGCGCCGGTGAAGGCATACACGTTCTGATCATCGTCGCCGACCGCGAAAAGCGTCAGCTTGCTGGCGTCGCCCTCCAGCGTTCGCCCCGCCAGGGCCGATATCAAGGCGTATTGTTCAGGACCGATATCCTGGTATTCATCCACCAGGATCCAGCGGAACCCGGCCAGCAGGCGCTCGCGGCGCTCGTCTGCATCCTCCGGCGGCAGCCCCTCTCCATGCAGCAAATCAGCGGCACGGCGGAGCACTTCCCGGAACATCTCGTCATCAGGACGTTCGGCCAGGCCGGTAAAGCTGGCTCCGGCCAGGCGCATCGCCAATGCATGGCAGGTAAGTACGGTCACACCGCGGGCATCATCGCCAATCAACTCCGTAAGCCGGCGACGGATATCGATCGCCGCATGGCGGTTGTAGGTCAGGGCCAGGATGCCGCGGGCGCTTTCACGCCTGGCACGTATCAGATAGGCGATGCGATGAACCAGCACGCGCGTCTTGCCGGAGCCGGGACCTGCGAGCACCAATACGTTCTTCTGCTCCCGGCTGTCGGCCACGATCCGCTGCTGAACCGGATTTTTCAGGCTTTCGACGATAACCCGCCAGGACTCGAGTGTCGTCTCGCGGCCGATCTCCCTGTCCCGGTCGGGAAGCCAGCGCGCAAGAAATTCCTGCTCCTTCAAGGTGAAATAGTCCATGGCAAGTCGCAATGCCTCGCGCATGGCCTCGAGGCCACACTCGGCGAACGCCATCATTACATGAACCTGCAGCACCTGTCCTTTGTAATGCAAGGCAAGGGGCGCGAAGTCCGCGCTGGAGAACCCGCGCCGTTCCAGCTGTGCCAGGCGGATAGCCATGGCTGGCCGGAACACGGTCAGACCCTTGTTCAGGCGGATCACTTCCTGCTCGTGCAGCCACAAAAGCGCGCGATCGAGCAGCTTATCCGGGTTTCGAACCCTGCTCTTCAGAACCATATCGGCCTCGATCGCCTGCAATAGCTTGCCAAGCGTGGTTTCGGCCAATAAATCCGTACCTCGGCTGCCGGACGGCAGGCACGCAAGGAGATGCTCCAGCAGGCGCTCAGCCGCCTCACGCCGGATCGTGGCGGTCTCCTCCAGCGCCTCCCATTCGCGTTGCAGCGTCACCTGCACCGTCTCCGCATCGCGCTTTCGAACCGTCAGGCAAGCGGCGGAACCATCCTCGCCCCGACCGTCATAGGAAATGCCGCGAATGATGCGCCACAGCCGTTCCGGCAGAGGATCGCTCAGCCCCCGATCCCGAAGGGCCTGTGCAGCAATGCGCAGATGCAGTAAGACGTCTTTCCCCTGCCCAGATCCGGTGCTGCCTCGCAGATGCGCGATCAGGGCGGTCTCCAAAGCTGCCGCTTCCCTGAGGCGCTTGAGGGAGGCCCGTTCCACGCCGGCATGGACTAATGCGGCCAGAACCGTGTCGTTGTTGGCAATTCCCAGCCGCTCAAGATCGTACAATGCCGCCCGCACGCGCTTGGGGCTTAACCCTGAAATCTCCATCAGTTCGTCGGTGCTGACGCCTTCGTCCGCATCGGCTTCGATCAGCGCTTCGGCGATACGAAGCAGCTGACTACGATAAGAATCGGCGATCCGTGCTTTGGCAAGTCGCATTTCGGCCTGTGCAATCGAGCTTACCCGGAGCGAGGACGGAAATATCTGAACGACATTTTCCTTCCGGGTCAAAAGCTGCGCCTCCTCCAGCCAGGCAACAGCAGTGCGCACGCGCGTATCGTCAGTGGCGGAATCCCGCTCAAAGGCCTTGTCTTCGTCCTCGCCGAGGATTTCGCCTGCCGTAGCGATCACCTCGCCACCCAGGCGCTTCTTCCGATCCATTTTCCGCAACGCTCGCAGGATGCCCTGTATCTCCACCCGGCTCAGCCGCGAACGAGCCGACATACCGAACTGTCGCTCCACGTCATCCGCCGCATAAAGCAGCACGCAACGTGCCGGTTCACGATCCCTTCCCGCGCGGCCGGCCTCTTGCAGATAATTCTCCAGCGAGCCCGGGATATTGGCGTGGACGACCAGCCGCACATCCGGCTTGTCGATTCCCATTCCGAAAGCGTTGGTTGCGGCGATCGCCCGCAGTTCGCAGACGATGAACCGCCGTTGCACGTCCTTCTTGGTCTCCGGCGGCAGGCCTGCATGGTAATGGGCAACGGCCCAATCCTTCAATTGCAGAAACTCGGCGACCTCTTCGCTTTGCCGGCGTGTCGCGCAATAGACGATGGCCCGCCTGCCACGTCCGTCGGCAGATATGACGTCAATATCTGATGAATATGCGCGAACTTCTCGCCGATCGAGGTCGGGATGACCTCGAATGACAGATTAGTCCGCTCTGCACCACCGGGGAAGACGGTCAGCGCGATGCCGAGCCTGTCCTGGAAATGCAGCACGATATCCTCCCTCACGTCCGGCTTCGCGGTCGCGGTCAGGCACAGCACCGGGGGTATTGGTCCGTTGCCCGCCTTCTCGCGGATGAAGCGGCCCATATAGCGGTAGTCGGGACGGAAATCATGTCCCCAGCGTGACAGGCAATGCGCCTCGTCCAACACCCAGCTGCCGATCTCCCGCTGGTCGAGCGCCCGGCGGAGGGAACGGGCGCGGAGCTGCTCAGGCGAGATGAGGAGGATACCCGCATCCCCCAGCCGGACCCGGTTCAGCGCATCCGCGCGCTCGGGCATCGACAACAGCCCGTTGATGGTCACGCAGGAGCCGATCCCGCGGGCTTCCATCCCCGCTACCTGATCGGCCATCAGCGCCACCAGTGGCGAAATCACCACCGTGAGCGCGCCGGTCTTGTCATAGCGCGACAGTGCCGGAATCTGATAGCAGAGCGACTTGCCGGTCCCCGTGGGCAGGATTCCCAGGACGTGTTTTCCCGCCATCGCCGCCTCGACGATGGCCCGTTGCAGCGGATATCCCTCCTCGTCGGCCGGCTCCGGCCGAAAGTCTAAGAAACCGAACCAGCGCTTCAGTTCTTTACGCGCATCGTGCCGCTCCCCGCACCAGATGCAGGCAGGATCGTTACAGGCGGTATCTCTGAGTTGCTGCACCAGGCGCCCGGCTTCCGGGAATTTGTGGCGGACCCAGGGCGGCATGACCGAGTTGCCGCCCGCCACGGACAGCCAGGCCAGCGCATAGGCCAGCGCCCAGCCCATTTCGCCCGCTTCTGCCCCAATTGCGTGCGCCTGGGTCATACAGGCGTCACCGTCCAGCCGTCGGCCGATCTCGGTCCGGGCTTCGGCGTCCGAAGGACGGCGTGCGTTGCGGAGTTCCATAAAGAAACCATCAAGCGCGCGATCGGCGCCATCGGGTTGCGCGACGCACAACCAGTGCAAGATCAAAAGCAAATCCGGCGGAGCCCTTAGCAGCGCGCGCCGCTGATCGACAAAGACGCCCAGGGCCAGGCCTGCGTCGCGTTCCGGGTCGTTGATCTGCGCGCGCTTGAGGCCACCGTCCTGATAATGCTTGACGAGATGGTGATAGGGATTGCGGGGAAAGGCGAGCGGGCTGAGACGCAGGGTGTCCACAACTGGCAACTTCAATAGACGAAGATCCGGCTTCGCTGCAGCAAGATGCGGAAGGTCGAAGTCAATCAGATTGTGGCCGAGAATGAAAGTTGCACCGTCGGCGAAATCGTCAAGCTTCGCCAGCGCTGTCCTAAGGCTACCACCTTGGTAATTCAAGCTTCCGGCCGGTATCCCCGCGCACCGCATCGAAGGCATGGATACGGCAGTCTTTCTTGCTGACTTCGAGGTCGATCGACAGGCAGTTGGGCCGGAAAACTTCGGCCTGCTCCGATAATGCAGCGCCGGTCTGGGCGGGCCAGTACAGCCCGGCCCCCGATCCTGACGACGACGAATGAACAGGACTCCCCGCCATCTATCGAACGCCGTATATGTCGATACTTTCAAGCCAAATTTCGATTAGTTCCGTTTCTTCCTTGATCAGGTGCTGTTGGTATAGGCCAAAGGCGATTGCGCATGTTATCTCCAGAGAACTGAACGATTGGCTTCTGTCTTCAACGGCTATGACGGCATTCCACTTTTCAACGCCAATCAGAGTCCTGCTGACCGGGCACCGAAAGGTTTCACCTTTGGCAGTTCACAGGGGCTATTGAATGAATGCAGCACCCTCGAATATGGATTGGTGGGGATCTTGCCCCTAATCGGTGGCAACTGCGGCAACCTTCCGGCCTTTACACCCGTCGGGGCGTATGATTTGCTGATCGCCGGGCAGGCGGCGGCGCGTTCCATGACGTTGTTCATGTCGTTTTCCCCAAGATGCCGGCCCGGACAGCGGCGGCGACGCCGGCTAGCCCCTCCGGCGGGCCGGGCCCCGGATGCCGGCGACGGCGGCGCCGTTCGCGTCACGGGAAGTGTACCCCCCCCCCGGAATGTGGCTATGGAATGAATAGGCAAAAGCGCGAGGCCGCCCGCCGGGCGCAATCCGCCAGCAGACCGGCCGCAACACCGCAGACACCCACGCCAGACCCGGGCCGGACCCACTTACCGGCTTTGACAGCAGCAACACCCAAGGATTGTATCATGAGCGTTTCAGGTTCATCGGGCGCGAAGACATGCGCGCCCTTGTTATGGATGACACCAGGCTAGGCCGGTGGCTGACCCGCGGCCCGCCCTTGCCACCAGCGCGACAGGAAGGAGTCAAGAGAGACCATTCCCGGTCCCCTGATCGCCACATAGACCAATGGCAAACACCAGAACAGGCGCTGGTCAAGGATATCGCCGGGGCGGCCGTTGAAGAGCGTGCCGAGATCGACGCCATGTTCCGTCCCATCGACATGGGTCTGGACGATGATGAAGACGATCATGCCGACCGCGCCGACGCGGGCAAAAAGCCCCAGAATGAACAGCACCGGCAGAATGATCTCGCCATAAGTGCCGGCATAGACCAAGATATGCACAGGAAGCGGCAGGGCACTGACATGATAGCCGGCGGCCTCGAAAGCCTTGCCGGCGATCTGGATATAGGCGCCGTCCCTGACCTCGAACACGCCGAGCGGTCCGTCCCCGATCTTGGTCTTGGCCGAATTGAGGTAATAGACATAAAGCGTTGCCGCGAAAACGAGCCGCGAGAACAGCCCGAGGAACCAGCCGTCGGTCAGTCTTTCGATCATCCCGAAAACGCCGTCGTGCAAACGGTGGATCAATTCAACCAGCGAAGTCATTTTACTGCCCCTTGTTGTATGGTAAGGCCGGGCCAGGACGGTGAACACGCCAACCTCCAGCATGGCTGCGATCGCTGCAGCCAGGTCAATTTCACCAGATTGCACGACGGCTGCGCCAAGCGTCGCGCCATCGATGAGCGTTTAGAGGAAAACGGCGCCGCCCGGCGGCAATTGTCTACCTCATATCCGCGCCGCGTGATCAACCCGTCCTCCGGGATCGATGCCGGAAAGATGATAGCCCGCCCGGTTAGCCGAGAAAATCGCAACGGCGGCGAAGGCGGAGCACGTGGCAAATGCCGCGGGATGCGCGACAAAGCGGCGCTCAGCAAGGTCATCCCGTGCGATCACACTCAAGCGCCGCCGGGTCGGGCACCGGCGCATCGGCTACATGATAGGCGACTAAAGCGTCGGGTGATTAATGTGATACATAGCCAGCGTCTTTGGGTAATCCCAGCATTCGTCGGGCTGGAAGAGGCCACAGATGTCGCCAACGGCACGCCACAGCGCGGTGCGCGCCCTTTGTCTCTCAGAAAGTTGCGGCGGATTTCGGTGAGCGCCTGGTGAGGTGCGCCGCCGTCGCCCATGATGTTTTCGGCATGAACTCCAGGCAAACGGTCCAGTAGTCGCTCTGCAGGACGGTGTCGACATGGACCGTCCTTATTCCGGCGCAGGCGGCCATCGGCGGCAGCGACCGGACGCGGCTTCGGATGTGATGATGGCCTCCCGCTTCGACGGGCAGTCCAACCGCACGGCGGTGCCGCGCGGCTGGCATTGAAAAGGAAAGGTTCCGACTTATGTCGGCAGGTCGCGGTCAAGCGGCTCAAGGGAACCCATGCGGCCGCCCGGAAGTTCCATGGTCGTGCAGGTGCCGTCTGCAACCAGCGTCCAGGCGTTGCCCTGGTAGTCAACCGTGGACGTGCCGGCGCAGGTGGTGCCGGGGCCGGCAGCGCAGTCGTTCTGGCCGGCAAGCGAAACGCCGTAGCACTTTTCCTTGGCGGATGCCGTGCCGGTGGCGGCAACAAGCGCTGCACCAGTCAGGGTCATGACGACTGCTCCGGCAACAGCGGTTGCACTGACAATTGTTTTTTTGGACATGGTAATCTCCTCGGGGTTTAAAACTCAGGTGGGAAATTCGTCTTCCAGGATCGCGTCAGTGTGAACGCCGCAGGGTCCGGATCACTGTTCCCCGGCTTGGCAAAGCGCTTTCGACAGGGACGGACGACGGACGCGCACGCCCCTGTGCGCTCATTCGCCCAGCAGCGCTTCGCGAGTTTCGCAACGCCGACATCCAAGGCCCTTTATGCAGGGCGCGTCTTGCGTTGCCGTGCGTGCGCGTGCGGCCGCCGGCCGTTTCCTGTGGTGATTGCTTCATCATGATACTGACTTTCCTTGTCGTCTGGGTCGTCTGGGTCGTCTGGGTTGAAGAATGCCGGGCGGCGGCGTCGCCGCCCGGAAGTGCCTGGCGATTGCGGGCCCGGTGCTCGACAGGGCGCCGCGCCGCCTTTAGAAATTGCGCTGCAGACGCAACAGGCCCGTCGTCGCGTCGCCGCCGGCATAGCCCGCGGTTGGGCCCACGGCGGCATTGCTCTTGCCGAACCTGGTGTGGCGAACCTCGCCGCGCACCTCGACATTGGCGACCGGGTTCCACACGAGCACGCCCTCGACCGCCCAGGAGCTGATGCCCGAGCCCGCATCGCCGAGCTTCATGTTGCCCGCAACCGGCATCGCGTAGTAGCCGGACGAGTACTGGCCGCCGACCGAGCCCTTGAAGC
>NZ_SPNT01000015.1 GCF_004959855.1 Nitratireductor sp. XY-223
GATCATAGCCCGAACCACCGTCAAAGGACGTGTCAGCCGAATCGCCGTATATCCGGTCATCGCCGGCACCGCCATCAAACTGATCAGCGCCCGCGTCGCCAACAAGCGTGTCGTTGCCATCACCACCATTCAAAATATCGTTGCCGGAACCGCCTTCCAGAATGTTGGCCAGCTCGTTCCCGCCGATCGTGTCATTCCCGCTCCCGCCAATCGCGTTTTCGATCCAGGTGTTGTGGGCGATGCCGAGGTTGTTGGTCATCGTGTTTGAAACACCGCCAACTGAGGAGTAACTTCCCGGCGTCAGGTCGATGATGGCCCGTTGCGAGAAGCCGGAAAGGTCCAGCGTGTCGATGCCGCCGGCGTCGTAGATCGACAGCACCGGCGCCTGGTTCTGGGAAAAGTCGAAAACGTCGTGGCCGGCATTGGAGTTGAAGCCGTAGGTCGTGTCGCCGGTGCGGGTGGTCGTGTCGGCGCCGTAGATCGACTGGATCGTCAGGATGTCGTGCACCATCGGCGTCTGGGCGTATTTCCACCCGGTTCCGCCATTGTTGTCGGCGCCGGTGTAAGACGCGCTGAAATAGGACATGACCGACCATTGCCGGGTATCCTGCGCGTATTCGGCGTCATTCGCGTAGGAGGGCGATCCGCCGTTGTAGCTGCCGGGGTGGCTGAGGCCCAGCGCATGACCCACCTCGTGGATGATCGTCAGCCAGTAGTAGTCGCCGTAATCGGGCGAGTAGAGGCCGGAATAGGTCGGCGCGTTGAGCCAGACCGACCCGCCGACATCATAGAAACTGTTCGGATAATAGGCGTGCGCATAGGAGATGTTGGTGTTCGTGTTGCCGAAATTGACATCGGCGCTGCTGGGGTTGGACGTGTTCTCGACGAGGTCGACGGCAATCAGTTCGTCCCACAGCTCCATGATCTCGCGCGTTGCGGATTTCTGCTGGGCATTGAACGCGACAAACCCGTTCTGCTCGCCATAGGCCCATGACGGCCCGCTGTTCAGAAATCCATAGGAGATCTGGCTTCCGGACCAGCTGTAGCCGGAGTTGATCTGGTTGATGACCTGGGCGTCGGTAAAGGTCGGTGCGGACTGCGGTCCGGGATTGTCGCCCGTCTCCGTCACGTCCACGGCCTCGAAATCGATTTCTCCCGTGCAAATGGGGCATGCGCAATGCCCAATCAGCTGGTGTTGCAGGCTCATACGGACGCTCTCCTAGTCAAGCGCAATACACTTCGATCTGCCCCGCGTCAGCGACGGACGCGGGCTTGAAACTCCCCTCTCGCGAATACGAATCCCCGCGAACACCTTAGCGCATAACGCTTGAAGCAGTCCTTAACCGGTTTCTCAAAAAGGCGCGGCCGGGATTAACAGTCTGTTATCCCTGTCCCGGTGCCCGGCGGCGGCAAAGGCCAGCCTCCCGCCATCCATGCCTCTGTAATGATTCGACAATTGAAAACGGTAAGGGCCTGTGGGAAACCGTGTTTCGCTATCCCGGGCAGATTCACGTTTCGCGAAAGGCTTTCATGATGGACGTCGAGAACGGCTTGAGAAGGTAGTCGAGCGGCGTGCGCTCGCCCGTGCTGATAAAGGCCTCGACCGGCATGCCGGGAATCAGGACAAGGTCGGCGTCGAGCTTGGCGAGCTCGGTGTCCGGAATTTCCAGAGAAACGGAATAATACGGCGCGTTGGTTGCCCGATCCACCAATTGCGCGGCGGACATGTGCACGACGTGCGCGTTGAGGATCGGCGTCGTGCGCGCGTCAAACGCGGAAAGGTTCACGGTCGCGCCCTGGCCAACATAGACAAGATCGATATCCGTGGTCCTGACCCGCGCCTCGACGATGAGGCGGTCCTTGTCGGGAATGATCTGGAGGATCGGCGCCGCCGGCGAGACCACGCCGCCGACCGTGTGGACCGACAGGTCATGGATGCGCCCCGAAACGGGCGCAACGACGAGAGTTCTGACCAGTTGCTCTTCCAGCGCGGATCTCTGCTCCCGCAATTCGGCGATCCTGTTGTTGACCTCGCGCAGTTCCGACTGCACCTGCTCGCGGAAATCAACGTCGATCTGCAGGACCTGCAGTTCGGTCTCGTTGATCTGGCTGCGGACGCGGGCGATGGTATTCTGCAATTGGCCGAACTCGCCGGCGAGATCCGCCTGGCGCCCGTAGAGCTGGTCCATCGTGTCGCGCGAGACGATGCCCGATTCCGCGGCCGGCTCCTTGCGCTCGATATTGGCGGAAAGGATATCGGCCTGCCTGACATTCGAATCGATCTGCGCCTCAAGGCCGCGAATCTGTTTTTCCAGCTGCCGAATCTTCTCGCGCATCACCTTCTTCTGGCCGGTGCGGGTGGCGCGGCGGGACTGGAACAGGCCGGTCTTGCTTTCGATAATGCGGCTGACGAAGAGCGGATTTTGCGATCCGTGCAGTTCATCCGGAAAGGAGATAGTTTGCGCGCCATACTGTTCCGCCTCGAGCCTTGCCTTGCGCGCGATCAGTTCCGTCAAGCTGTTATTGACGATGTTGAGGCTTGCCTCCAGAGCCGTCTCGTCGATGCGCAGCAGCGGGGCGCCGGCGCCGACCTCGTCGCCGTCGCGCACATAGATCTGGCTGACGAGACCGCCGTCGAGGTGCTGGACGGTCTTGACCTTGGATTCGACGCCGATTGTGCCGGAGGCGATAACGGCACCGGATATCTTCGCGAAGGTCGCCCAGGCGCCGCCGGCGCCGAAGACGGCGACGATAATGATCAGTCCGGCGGCGATCCACGGACCGTTGCCGAAATCGCGCCTGTTCGTCCGTTCACTCACCGGAAACCAGCCTTCCCGGCTTGGCTGCACTGGTGCGCGCCCTCCTCGACGTGTAATTGCCGCCGGCCGTCACCCGGATACCGGATCCGGACGTGCCCCACTGGTTGGCGGCCATGGCGCCGGGGCCTTGCGGAACCTGCCGCTTCTTGAGTTCGGACAGAACGTCCTCGCGACTTCCGAAGGCCACCTGGGCCCCGGAATTCAGCACCAGCAGGTCATCGGCAAGGTTCAGCGTCTTCGTGCGGTGGGCGATGGTTATCGTGGTCTGGCCGCGGTCCCGCATCCCGACGATGGCAGAATAAAGGGCCTCTTCGCCCTCTTCATCGAGATTGGAATTGGGCTCGTCCAGTATTACCAGCGGCGGCTCGCCATAGAGCGCGCGCGCCAGGGCAACGCGTTGGCGCTGGCCTGCCGACAGGTTGCTTCCGCCCGGACCGATGCGTGTTTCATAACCGCCGACGCGCTTGATCATCTCGTGTGCGCCGGCTTGCCGGGCCGCCTTGACGATGTCTTCCGAGGCGGGTGACGCCTGGAGACGCGCAATGTTCTCGGCGATCGTTCCATCGAACAGTTCGATGTCTTGCGGCAGGTAGCCGATAAAGCGGCCGAGCCGTTCGCCGTCCCACTGATCGAAAGTCGCGCCGTCCAGCCGGATCTCGCCGGACGTCGGTTTCCACACACCCGTGAGAACCCGGGCCAGCGTCGTCTTGCCCGAAGCGCTGGGGCCGATGATGCTGAGCGTACGTCCGGGCGAAACTCGGAAATTGATGTTTTTGAGAATATGGACCTTGCCGCTCGGGTCGGAGGCGTGAAGCTGCCGGACCTCCAGCTCGCCCTTCGGCCGCGGCAGCCGTGTTTTCGGCGCCTCGGCCGGTGTATTCTCAAGCAGGGTCGACAGGTTCTTCTTGGCCTCGCGGTAGCGCACCAGTCCGCGCCAGTGGACGATCGACTGCTCGATGGGCTGCAATGCGCGGCCGAGGATGATCGAGGCGGCGATCATGACACCCGGCGTGATCTGCCCCTGGATCACCAGGACCGCGCCGGCGGCGAGAATCGCGGACTGGACGAAAAGCCGGAACGCCTTGGAGAACGCCGACAGGGTGCCGGCGCGGTCGCGCGCCTCGGACTGCCAGTCCAGTGCCTCGAGGTTCTTTTCCGACCACCTGCGCCGCAGCGGCCCCAGCATTCCCATGGCTGCCAGGACCTCGCCATTGCGCTGGCCCGCACCCGCCAGTTCGGACGCTTCGCTGGCCGCCTTGCCGGATTGTGTCGCCGGCGCCCGCGCGCGCCAGTCGTTGAGGAGCGCGACGACGAACAGCACGCATGCGGCTCCCAGGGCAAGCCAGCCGAGCATCGGGCTGAACAGGAAAATCACCAGGAGGTAGACCGGCACCCACGGCGCGTCGAAGAGAACGACAAAGCCCGGTCCGGACAGGTACTGCACGATGGTATCGAGTTCGCGCAGCGGCGCGATCGACTTTCTGTCCCCGCTGGTGCGCAGCCCGAGGAACATGACGGCGTCGAAGAGCCGTTCCTGGATGCGCTGCGCGACATGCGTACTGATGCGCACCAGGACCCGCGAGCGGACCAGTTCCAGCAGCCCCATCACCAGGAAGAGAACCGCGACAAGCCCGAAGAGGGCCATCAGCGTCGGCAGCGACCGGCTCGCCAGCACCCGGTCGTAGATCTGCAGCATGAACAGCGGACCGCTCAGCATGAGCAGATTGATGAAGAAACTGAAGATGCCGATGGCCACGAATGACGGCCGGCTCGCCTCGATCGCCTCCTGCACGGTCAGACACGGGCGCCGCATCGTCTCGCTGCTGCTTTTTTCGGAAAAATCCAATCGTCTCACCCGTACCACCGTGCCGCCCTTATGCCAGGCTGGGATCTTGGATCTGTTGGCGCGAAAAATAGCCGGGAAGTATTCTTTACTGAAATGCCGTATCCTGGCAGCCCGTTCCGCCGCTGTCCCAAAGAACCCGCCGGGTTGCTTCCTGCTGGTCTACACCAAATTGCGCCCCATACGGATGACATATTGTTTTCAACCGTCGCGATTTCGTTAGAAACGATGATGCAGAATCACCGCCCCGTTGATGCCCCATGAGACAGCGGGACGTTTAACATTTGTTAAAACTCGGGCGGGCCGGCGGTACAGTCCTGAATTATTGGTGTATTTTCGGTTACCCGCCACAGACAAATTGCGTATGGAGGACGCTCAACGCCGATAGTCGTGCCGCCATCCATCCCGCTTTGCATGATTATGACCGCTCTCATCGCTTCTGTCCGGCGGCGGACGCACCGGCGATCCCGCCGCCCCAACCCTTCAGGAATCCGAGAATAGGATCGATCATCCGTGCGAGACCGATGCCGGAGCGCAGTTCGAACGCCTCGTAGTGGAAACGCCTCGGCTTCAGGCCCCGGGCAACGAGTCCGGCCATCAGCGCCAGCCTCAGCGGCTTTGGACCGCAGTAATGGACCGTCGCCCCGGCAAGCGGCTGGCCGCAGAGCCTTTCCACCTGGTCGGCGGTCAGCCGCCGCCCCTTGGCGGATTCGAACAGATGAATATGAAAGCCGGGATTGGCCGCCGCGATCTCCTCAAGCTCTGCGAGGCACGGTGCGTGCCTACGATCCTTCACACAGTAGAACAGGTGCACCGGCGCGTGCCCGTCGGGCAGCGCCTGCGCCATGGCCAGGAACGGCGTCACGCCTATGCCGCCGGCGATCCAGATGGCCGGCCGCTTGCCGCTGCCGGCGGCAAAGTGTCCGTAGGGGCCGCAGACGGAAGCCGATGCGCCGACCCTGATTTCCCCTTTTAGTCGCCTGGTGAAGTCGCCGAGCGGCTTGATGGTGAATTCAAGCGTACGCTCGCCGTTGGGCGCGCTGCTGATCGAGAAGGGATGCGCCTCGCCGAGACCCGGGACATTGAAACGGATGAAAGCGAACTGGCCCGGCCTGTGGCGCAGCCCCCTCCCCTCGGGAGCAAGGCGCAGGCGAATTGCGTCGCCGGAGCTTTCGGCCGAGGTCACCACATAGGCGTGACGGCGAACGCGAAGCGGCCCGTCCAGAAGATCGTGAAGGTAGGAAAGGACACCGACGGCGCCAAAACCGAGCAGGTAGAGACCCAGAGGATCGAGATTGGTGAACGGCTTTAGCGCGGTGGCAAGATGCAGGACCGCAAGGGCGAATACCGCGCCCATCAGCTTGTGTGTCCAGCGCCACAGGTTGTAGGGAATGAACATTGCGACCGAGATGCCGGCCAGGATCAACAGGCCGTAATAGGCAACCTCGCCGAAATCCTCTGAAATCTCCGTCAGCGGGGTTTCGGCGCCGAGGCCGCGAATTTCCGCGCCGATAGCATCATGCGCCAGAACCGCGCAAACCGCCCCGATCCCCAGCCATTTGTGCAGGACGTAAACGCGGTCGAGCCCGCCGAAGACAGGTTCGACAAAGGGCAGCCGCGTCGAAAGAAGCTGCGAGATCGCCATCGCGATGATCGCGGCCGCGCCGAGATAATGGCTGAAGACCGCGGCCGGATCGTATCGGAGAAAGAGCGGCTGGAACCAGTAAAGCGGCAGCGAAAATGCCGCGACGACAAGAATGATTCCGACCGGGCGCATGCGCTTCTCCATCGTGCGGACCGCAAATTGCGGGAAGCGGCCAGGTGCGGATCATCCGCCGTCCGGCCGCTGGCGTGGCCCAGAGATGGTTTGGGGCTGCGTCACTGTCAACGCGCGCGCGGCACCCGAACAGGCAAAATAAACCTTAGTGCCATGTGAAAAGGCGGAATCCTGTTCGGCGCGGAAAAAGGTGACGACGGTATTGCGCGCATATGCTCGAAAAATGCTATGGCTCGCAGGAAGTGTCCGGCGTTACAGTGCCAAGGGCGGGACCGAACACGCATCTCGGCCGTTTGCCCACATGGGATTCGGCTCGGGATGGGACCGGCGGCGGGAAGACAGGCGGGCGGCAGGGTGTGAACATACGAACGGCGACACGCAGGCACAGATATCTCCTCGGCCGCTATTTCAGGGACTACGTCATTCCCGGTCACAGGCGGCGGCGGGCGATGCGGGTCTTCTTCGGAAAGTCCTTCTCGCTCGGCGACATCGACAAGAGGCTGATGGCGTTCCTGTCGGCCGACGGCGGATACTTCATCGAGCTCGGCGCGAATGACGGCGTCTCGCAGTCCAACACCTATCTGCTGGAGGCAAGGCACGGATGGCGCGGATTGCTCGTCGAGGCGGTCCCCCATCTCTACATGCAATGCAAGCACAACCGCTCCCCGCAAAACGACTACTGCCACGCGGCGGCGGTCGATTTCGATTATCCGGGCCGGTTCGTCGAGATGCACTACAGCGGCCTCATGACCGTGGGGGAAACGAGCGCGCTGGATATCGAGCACCACGCCCGTGACGGCGTGGAATTCCTCGGCGACGGCGAGGAGGTCATTCGGTTCGGCGCGCCGGCCCGCACGCTGACGTCGATCCTGGACGAGGTGGAGGCGCCGCGGCGCATTGACTTCGTGTCCCTCGATGTCGAAGGAGCCGAACTGTCGGTCCTCGGCGGCATCGATTTCGAGCGCTATTCCTTCGGCTTCCTTCTGATCGAGACCGGCGATTTCGACGGCGTCGCCGCGATGCTCGCCAAAAAGG
Organism: Nitratireductor sp. XY-223; assembly: GCF_004959855.1. GTDB lineage: Bacteria > Pseudomonadota > Alphaproteobacteria > Rhizobiales > Rhizobiaceae > Hoeflea_A. The sequence continues at coordinate 7,475 of NZ_SPNT01000015.1, forward strand.
GCTATGGCCTCGTTCAGGTATTCAGCGCGCATGACTACCTGTTCGCGCCGGGCGCCTAGGTGATGGGCGGCGGTCGGCCCATTGTGAGCGCCGCGCGTAACGCGACTTTCACAAGGACACTCGGGTGCCTGTGTATAAAATTGTAAAGGAAATGTTTAAGGCGCGGACCTATCTATAGGGAGATAAGACCCCGTGGAGGCGCCGGAAACGCGATCGTATCCTTGCGATGACACACACTCAGGAAACAAAGCCGCCGGCTGGCCAGGCGACACTGATATATGACGGCGACTGCCCGTTCTGCAGCCGGTTTTCAGACTATATCCGGTTGAAGAAGGCGGTCGGCAATCTGGTGCTTATCGACGCCCGTCAGGGCGGCAGCGCCGTCGACGATGCGGTTGCGCGGGGCTTTGACCTGAACGAGGGCATGGTTCTGATCGTCGGCGACAACTTCTACCACGGTGCCGACTGTCTCAACCGCCTGGCGCTGATGAGTTCCCGGTCCGACCTGTTCAACCGGGTGAACTACATTCTTTTCCGCTCGCCGCTGGTCTCCAGAGTGAGCTACCCGATGCTGCGGGCCGGTCGTAATCTGGTTTTGCGGTTGCTGGGACGGCCTATGTTGGAGACTTGATCGACGGGCGTGTAGCGACCGCCGCCCGTCCGCCCTCCGCCAGCAAGGGCCTGAATGCAAGGCCGAAAACCGGAAGCTGGCGCAGGGCCGCTCTCCAATCGAACCGGTCCGGTGCGAAGGGCGAAAAGTAGAACAGCATCGCATTGATCAGGACATGCGGCGGGAACGGGATCGCCATGAACAGGAACGTCCCGAAGTGGAAGGCAATGAGCATCAGCCCCCAGGTCCGGTGTAGCTCAGGCCGCAGGAACACGAAAATCGCCACGAGTTCGATGTAGTAGAGCCCCAGATAAAGCGGCCACCCGACCCAGGCATTCTCGATAATGAAGGGCGCCCAGATGGCATCGGTGCCTGTCTGCAGCATACGGTTGGCAAGGGTGATGGCCATGGCGTCCGGCGAAAACCCGCCGACCTCGCCCTGCACCAGGGCGCCCGCCGCCGCCGCCACCTTGTAAAAGCCTGACAGCGAATAGAACAGCAGGATCAATGCCTGGGCGAGCGAAAAGACCATCAGGAACGATAGGCGGGTCGCCCTATCCGGACTGTCACCCCGTCCGGAACGCGCAGGCAGAAACAGGAAGCAGACGCCAATCCAGAACCACTCGTGGAACCCGTGATTGATGCTGCCGAACGAATTGCTGAATGCGGCCACCAGAAGCTGGGAAACCACGACCAAGAGACGCGCACTGCGGTACTGCCAGAACATCATTCCGACAAAGCCCGCAACAATCGAGATATGCAGGATAATCAGGGAGCTCTGCTCGACGCCGACCCACTTCACCCAGATCACCGGCCAAAGCGGATCGAGCACCGCGCTCGACAGCCCGTCCTCCCTCAAGCCCGCAAGCTGGTTGTACACGAAGTAGAGGTTGGCCATGTAGTAGAAGCGAACGATCCAGGCGGCCTTGTCATACATCGCCTGATGCTTGGAAAATCGGGCCTTTTGCCGCGGCTCGGACGCGCCGCTGAAGATCCGCCTGTATCGCCTGACAATCTGGTCGGTCACCTGGTCAATGCTCCCGTCTGGAACTCGCCGAGCAGTTTCGTCGACATCACGGTGCCGTCGCGCCACCGGTCGATCGGGTTGTAGGTCCGGGTCAACAGCTTGTAGCGCACGTTCCTGCGCGCACTCAGGAAGCTGTTTTCAATGACCCTCCGAAGCGCATCGAATTCCGCCTCATTACCCTCGATGCGCGCCACACACGCCCTCTGCAGGGTTTTCAGAAGCCTGATGTCGCGGGATAGAGCGGCGGGAAAATACTCAGGCAGGTCGTAAAACTGCGTCGGTGCGGGCAGCTCCTCGCCATCGACAGAGATCACATCCAGTTCGCACAGCACGCGAGTGTCGCTCACATAGGTAAACAGCGACCAGCTGAAGACCGGGAAAAACTCGGCTCTGCTCGAGAGGCCACTCCCCAGCATGGCGACGAACGTATAGCAGGCCAGGAAGACCGGTATCGTCACGACGATACGACGGTAACCCGCCAATTTGCCCTTTGTGCGCATCATCCAACAGGTGCCCTGATTGATGGGCTACCCTTGGCGATAAACCGTAAAATTTCGTTTAAGTTTCCGAACTTTAACGGGTCCTCGGCGACATTTGCCTGTTCCGTTTGGTCCGGCCGCACGCTTCCGCGATAACGGATCGTTGCTCAATGGGTGGCAATTCGGTCGGAATGAGTGGAGACCAAGAGAAGGCCATCGCCGACTACCGTAGGGCGCTCGAACTGGCGCCTTTCGACAAGGACACCAAACAAGGCCTCAAGCATCTCGGCGCGCCGCCCGAGCAGCACGCCTGGCAAATTGCGGCTGTCGGGCTCGTATCTGCTGTGCAGCGGAGGTTCCCTCAAACTGCCGGCAGCAATCAAATCTGTGCGACGGCGCGAAAACGCTGGCGGTAACGCGCCGGCGTGACGCCCGTGCGCTTCTTGAACAGGCGGCGGAAATAGGTCGGATCCTCATAGCCGATCAGCCGGGCGACGCTGTCGGTCGCCATATCGGAGGTTTCCAGGATCTGTTTGGCCTCCTCGATACGCAACGTCTGCACGTAATCCATCGGCGAATAGCCGGTGGCCTGGCGAAAACGGCGCTTGAAGGTGCGCTCGGCGAGACCCGACTGCGCGGCCATCTGCGATACCGGGTTGTGCTCGCAATAGTGCATCGCCACCCAGGTCTGACAGTCGGCGATCACCGCGTCCTCGTGCTGACGGCGCCGGCCCATGGCCACATAGGGCAGCTGACCCTCGCTACGGTCGCCGAACAGATAGATCTTGGCCGCCTTGACGGCTTCGGCCGGACCGCAGAAACGAGCAATCAGGTAGAGCGCCAGATCTTCCCACGAAGACGTGCCGCCGCTGGTGATGATGCGATGCTCCTCTCCGACCGGAACGACAATACGTTCGGGCTTCAACTGGATGTTCGGGTAGTAGGCGTGCAGCAGGTCGCAGGCGCCCCAGTGGGTCGTGGCCTCGTGGTTGTCCAGCAGGCCGGCGTCGGCAAGCAGGATCGCGCCGGTGCAGACCGAGCAGACCGTGGCGCCGCGGTTGTGCTGGTCGACCAGCCATTGTGTAACGGCCGGCCAGCGGCCGCGCGGATCGAATTCGGCGGTGAATTCCAGATCGGTCGCCAACACCACGTCGGCCGTTCCCGAGTCGGCAAAGGAGCAGGCCGGGTTGATCGGAACCCCCAATGCACCGGTAAACGGCTTGCCGTCTTCGGAGACGATGGCAACGTCGAGCCTCGGCCTGATCTCGCCATCTCCGGTGAGCGCCGGCCAGATGACGCCGACCGACGAGAACACCTCATACATGCCGTAGAGCGCCGTGGGCGTCGTTTCCGGCAGCGCTAGGATGAGGATCCGGACGGGCGTCTGTCGTTTTTCTTCGATCATGGTTCCAATGTTGGCATAAATGCCCCGTTTGTGTCCATTATCGCTCTAGAGGCAACCAATGTCGTCACCTACTTTCCGGGCATCGACAGGCCAGGGCGGCGTTTGCCGCGGGCCTGAACCGTTTTCCGAAAGGTAAGAGCGATGACCATGCACAAACATCCCGCACCGCCTGCCGGGGCATGCGGCGAGCGCCCCGATGCGGACGTCGTCATCATCGGTGCAGGGACCGGCGGGCTGAGCACAGCCCATGCGCTGAAGCGGCGCGGCGTTGACGTGCGCATTCTCGACCGGGCATCGGAGGTGGCGACGTCCTGGCGCCGGCGGCATCCGCAGCTTTGCCTCAACACCCACCGGTCGCTGTCGAATCTGGCCGGCCTGCCGTTTCCGAAATCCGCCGGTGCGTTCCCGGCGCGCGACACGGTTATCCGCTATCTCGAAGATTATGCCCGTTTCGTTGGTGTCCCCATCGAGCACGGCGTCGAGGTGCAGCGGATCGACCAGGCGGCGCAAGGCTGGCAGTTGCAAACCTCCGCCGGCCGTGCGACCGCCGCGCATGTGGTTGTGGCGACCGGACGCGAGTGCGTTGCTTTCGTGCCCGACTGGCCGGGCCTGGACAGCTTCACGGGCGTCGTTCGTCATTCGGCGGATTTCGGCGATCTGAGCCAGTATCGCGACAAACGCGTTCTGGTCGTCGGTGCCGGTAATTCCGGGACCGACGTGCTCAACCACCTGGTGCGGGCCGGCACCCGGTCGCTGCGCGTTTCTGTGCGGCACGGCCCGGCCATCGCGCCGTCCCGGATGCTCGGCTTCCCGATGCAGCGGACGGCGCCGCTGCTCGAAATGATGCCGGCCCCGCTCGCCGACCGGGCGCTCAAGGATATGGGGCGACTGGCGTTCGGCGATCTCGCGCGGCTGGGGCTTCCCCAGCACCCGCAGGGCGGGGCAACGCGATTGCGCAAGGGCGGCATCACGCCGGCCGTCGATGACGGTTTCATCGCAGCCCTCAAGGCGGGGCGTATCCATATTCACCCGGCCGTCGAACGGTTCGACGGCGCGGACGTGATCACGGTCGACGGGCGCCGTGTCGAAGCCGACATCGTGATTGCTGCGACCGGTTACCGCACCGGGCTGGAGCCGATGCTCGGCCATCTCAACGTGCTCGACGGCAAGGGCGAGCCGCTGGCCAACGGCGCCATGGCGATCGACCATTGTCGGGGGCTGTGGTTCATCGGCATGCGGGCGTCGCTCAGCGGCTTCTTCCGCGCCGCCCGCAAGGATGGGCAGGCCATCGCCCGCCTGATTCATGCCGATCTCGCCGGCCGCGAGTTCGCCGGCCCGTCGCCCGGCTTCGCGCAAGCCGGCTGAGACTCCGACAACATCAGAAGCGGGAGAAAGGAAACGATCCCATGAAAACGCTGCAACTCGCGCGCATGCGCGCCCGCTATATAGACAGGGGAACCGGCCCGGCCGTGCTGTTGGTGCACTGTTCCAGCGCCAGCCATCGGCAATGGTCGTTCCTGGCGGATAACCTGGCTTCGCGCTATCGGGTCGTCGCGCCCGACCTGCTGGGCTACGGCGGATCCTCGCCATGGCCGGAGGCCGGCGGCGCCGTCGTCGACAACGACCTCGACCTGCTGGTGAAGCTCATCGACACCATCGGCGAGCCCGTCCACGTCGTCGCGCATTCCTACGGCGCAGCGGCCTGCCTGGAAGCAGCCCGGGTCAAAGCGGCGATCGGCGGCGATGCCATTGCCAGCCTGTGCCTGGTGGAACCGGTGGCCTTTCACCTTCTCAAAGCCGATGAGGAGCAAACGGATTGGCGCACCATCAGCCGCGTCGCGCACCTCTGCATGGACGGCGTCGCCGCCGGCAGCCGCCGGCGGGCGGCCAATGCCTATATGGGTTTCTGGCTGGGACCGCTGAAATGGCGCCTGGCGCCGCGGCGCTTCCGCCGCGAAGTCATGCGCACGGTCCACAAGGTGGCGGCGGAGTTCCGCGGCATGTTCGACATCGGTCTGTCACCGGCCGATTATGCCGGCATCTCCTGTCCGGTCACCCTGGTGCAGGGAACACGCAGTCCACAGCCGGCGCTCCGGGTCGTCGATCTGCTGGCCGAAATCCTCGGTGAAGCGCGCACAGAGACAATTGAAAACGCCGGCCACATGAGTCCGTTCACACACCGCAGCGAGATCGCCAGGATCGTAGAGCACCATTTGCATCGTGCTGCAAAGAGGCAGCCCGAATGTCCCGAAGCGAAGCTGCCCACGGACACGCTTTCGACACGGCACAAGTGCGCTAACTACGGTTGATTGCGCGTCAGTACCTGACCTTCGATCGACGCAACGACAAGCAAGCCGGCCGAAGACTGAGCGTCCTTACCGACCAGATGTATGTCAGAATATTGAACGAGCCAATCATCTGTCGGCAGACAGCTTGCGGCTATCCCTTTGATTGAATGGCGCGCTCGGGAAGATTCGAGCTCCCGACCCGGCAGCGGTTTGAAAAAGGTCAATCTTGAAATCAGTCCCAAAGTCAGCAAACTTCATGCAATGAAACCGCGCGAAGCAAGTAGCGGTCAGGTTTGAGGCTCACTTATGGAAGCATATGTCTACGGGAATCGCCGCATCCTGCCGCCGGAATTTCAAGTGTTCAATGACGTTGGAAACACGGCGGTCATCTCCGTTGATATGCATCAGGGTCATCTTTCAGATTCCCCGGAATGCCCGTGTCCAGCCCCGCGGGCACGCGATGTCGTGGACCCAATCAATGACTTTCATCGATTGGCACGCGCCGCCAAGGTTCCGGTCATTCATGTTCGCAGCGTTCTGCGAAAGGGTGGCGTTGATGACATCAATGGCGTCAAATCTGCATGGCGGATGACTTTCCCCTTGCACGTTGGCGACATCCCGAATGCCGATGAACATGCTATCGAGGGGACGCGCTGGACGGAATTCGTCACAGAGGTTACCGATGACGACTTGGTGGTAAGCGGTAAAAAACGTCTGTCACCGTTTTTCGCAACCGACCTCGACTTTCTGCTTCGCCAAATGGGAACAAAGGTCGTTGTGTTGAACGGTGGGATGACCGATTGCTGTATTCTAAACGCGGCCTTCGATGCCAGCAATTACGGGTATCGTGTCATAGTCGCCGGCGATCTTGTCCGGGGAACGGACCAAAATCTTGAGGCAGCGGGTTTGTCGATTGTCTCGCTGCATCTTGGTTTGGTGATGGATGCGGATGACATCATGGCTATGTGGTCAGCCCGGACATAACCAAGTTGCCACACGCGAATTAGGCACCGGGCAGTGCGGGTCACCGGCCAACCACAAAACGCGCGTCTGCGATTTTGTGCGGCCACATTTGAGCGCAATGTGGGTATCACACCAAGGCTTTGCTCCTAGCGTGCCCCCGGAACTGTCGGCTTGCGACCCAAAAAGCTATCTTTTTGAATTTTATGGCGCGCTCGGGAAGATTCGAACTCCCGACCCCCAGATTCGTAGCTTTAGAATGGGCGATTTCTAGAGTTTTCTGCAGATGGCCAAAAGTGGACTAACCCTCTGTTTTATAATATAATATTAATGCTTTCCGCTTCCTGCACGTTCTTCTGAATTCCCTCCAGTTGGACGCCATATGGACGCCATTTTTGTTGCCTTACCGTGATCCAAAACCTGGAGTTGGAGATGAAACTCTCGAAACGTAGCGTTGCAGCCCTGCCTCCGCGAAGCGGAAGATATTTCGTTTGGGACGATGAACTTTCAGGGTTCGGGCTTCGAGTAGAAGAGAGTGGGCGGAAAACGTTCTTGTGCCGATACCGCAAAAACGGAGTGAGACGGCAATATACGCTCGGACGTTACGGAAACATCACGCCTGACGAAGCTCGCACAGAGGCTAAGAAGATCATCGGCGCAGTGGCATTCGGGCAAGATCCAAGCAATGCCCGAAATCTCGAACGCTGTGCGATCAGCTTCAGTGATCTTTTTGATTTTTATCTCAGAGAGCACGGACCAAAGCTGAAGGAAAGTTCCAAGGCTGAATACCAACGTGCAATCACAAAGCACGCATTGCCCGCCATTGGCCAATTGCAAGCTGAGGCTATTACCCGTCAAGACCTCAACAAAATTCACCTCTCACTGGCGGATCGACCGCACAGGGCCAATCGAGTCATATCATATCTTGGCGGTGTATTTAGCTGGGCAGCAAGCAACGGATATCTGCCTGAAGGCAATAACCCAGCCCGATCAATCAAGCGATTTCGCGAACAAAGTCGCCAACGATATTTGACTGAAGAAGAGCTGTCAGCTCTTGGGAATGCATTAAGACTGGCAGAGACCTCCGGCATTCCCTGGATCACAGCGGCGACGGGAACTTCAGCAAAGCACACGCCAAAATCTAATCCGAACGTGACCTACCCCAACAGTGTTACGAACGCCATTCGCTTATTGTTGTTCACGGGCTGTCGGTTGAGAGAAATCCTGAACCTCCGCTGGAAAGAGGTTGATCTTCAGAGGGGCTTTCTATTTCTTCCGGATTCAAAAACTGGCCAAAAGGCTGTTGTGCTGAACGAAGCCGCTATTTCAATACTGCATGGGTCGCCTCGCGAGAGTGATTATGTCATTCCCGGTGACAATCCTGATCATCCCCGGCACGATCTGAAACGCCCATGGAAACACATCCGCGCGGTAGCTGGTATTGAGGATGTGCGGTTGCATGATCTTCGTCACACGCACGCAAGCGTCGGCGCAGCTGCAGGATTCGGGTTGCAAATTGTTGGGAAGCTACTCGGACATTCGTCACCCCAAACAACTCAGCGGTATGCGCACCTCGCAGACACACCGGTAAGACGTGCTTCAAATGCAATTGGAAGTGCCTTGGAACTGGCGCTTACCGAAAATAAGAAGGACGATTTCAGTAGCGGTTGAACAGCACCGCCCGCCAGATTGTGATTAGATCAAGCGGTCACTTCGAACAGCGCACTGGCTTCAGAAATCGTACAATTTTTTGGTCCAGTCGAAGGCCAACCCACGCAACATCGTAGAGTCCGCTGCTGCCTCCATCATTTGTACGCCGATAGTGGGGCACGATTGGATGCCGATCGGAAGCAACAGCGTGGTGGGCTATGGAATGCCACGCGATCTTGGCGGGAGTAATGATAACCGGGAAAGATCAGTCATTGGCCGACACGGGATTTATGACACGCTCATAGACCACCCAATCGCAGGCATCGGCGTGTCGATCATAAACGGCTCGCGCCCAGTAGTTGTCTTCTGATGTCGTGGTAAACTAATTATTCGGACTCTTTCAGTTTGAGGCTCGATAGCAGCCATTTTTGTAAAGTTATTACTGAGACTTTTTAGGGCTTTTCAGCCCATGACTGCATCAGGCTATCCGCATATTTGAGCTACTCGTCACGATTGGCGTTATGGCCGAGTTGGTAAATCGCTTACCTCGCAATCTTCATGTGCTTGGTTGGCTCATTGATTGTCGTGGCTCGCCAAAATGGTCCTAGCTTGGGACCAGTACGGTTGAGTTCCAATGCACTTGTCCTGCCATCGTTCTCGCGCAGCAAGGCAAGCAAACGCCAAGCGGTACTTTTTGAAATGGAAAGCTTGGCTGCGGCAGCACAGGCGAAGGCGGACGCACCCCAAAAACTGTAGCACCTTGCTCCATAAACAGATAACGAAGCAATCCTAAGATCTATTTATGGAACAAATGCTTCCCAATTGGCTTGCGATTTGATAAAATGGTCTATAAATGAGGCATGAAGCCTTTTTGTGATTGATTTATGGAACAAGAGAACCGATGGCAAAGCCTGCGCACAGAAGCTATTCCCGCTATGCCCGCGAAGCCGCAGAGCTTCTCGGGCTGATGATCCGTAACGCGCGCGCTGCGCGTGGCCTCACCGTCGCCGATGTCGCCGAGCGGGCCGGGATTTCGCGCGGCCTCGTCCATAGGATCGAAAAAGGCGAAATGGGCTCCTCCATAGGTGCGGCCTTCGAGGTGGCCGCAATTGTCGGGCTGCGCCTGTTCGAAGCCGAACCGACGACGCTAACGCGTCATCTGTCAATGGAACGCGACAAGCTCAGGCTGCTGCCGCAATCCGTCCGCATGGGGAAGGCGAAGGTAAAAGATGACTTCTGATCGCCCCGACACGAAAGCGCCGGACGAAGCCTATGTCTGGATATGGCTGCCCGGCGCGACGGAACCGGTCGTCGCCGGCCGCATCGCGCGAGAAGGCGACCGGATAATCTTCAACTACGGTCAGAGTTATCTGGAACGGAATGACCGCATTCCGATCTACGAGCCGGAACTGCCATTGCGCAGCGGTGCGATTGCACCCGAAGCCGAACTGAGCATGGCCGGTTGTCTGCGCGACGCCGCGCCGGATGCATGGGGCCGCCGAGTCATCCTGAACCGAACCTTCAGACGCAAGAGCAAGGATGTCGATATCGCCGCGCTCGACGAGTTGACTTATCTGTTGGAATCCGGCTCCGACCGCATCGGCGCTCTGGACTTCCAGCGCTCCCCTTCCGTGTACGAGCCGCGCGCTGCTCAGACCGCGACGCTTGAAGAATTGCTGAGCGCCGCCGAGAAAGTCGATAAAGGCGTACCGTTAACGCCCGATCTCGATCAGGCGCTGTTTCACGGTTCGTCGCTTGGCGGCGCGCGCCCGAAGGCGTTGATCCAGGACGGCGACACAAAGATGATCGCCAAGTTCTCGTCCTCCACCGACACCTACAACGTGGTGAAGGCGGAATATGTCGCCATGCGTCTTGCTGCCAAGGCGGGACTCAACGTTGCGCCCGTGCGTCTTGAACATGTCGCCGGGAAGGATGTGCTGCTGGTCGAGCGCTTTGACCGGACAAAGACGAATGACAAATGGACCCGCAAGGCGATGGTCTCGGCGCTTACGCTGTTCGGCCTTGATGAGATGATGGCACATTACACCAGCTATGAAGACCTCGCGGAAATCATTCGCCACCACTTCACCGCGCCGAAGGCAACGCTGCACGAGCTGTATGGGCGGCTGGTATTCAATATCCTGTGCGGCAACACCGACGATCACGCCCGCAACCACGCGGGCTTCTGGGACGGCAAGCACCTGACCCTGACACCGGCCTATGACATCTGTCCGCAAAGCCGCGCTGGCAACGTCGCCAGCCAGGCGATGCTGATTGTCGGAGACAACCGGACGAGCACCCTTGCGGCCTGCATTGAGGCCGCGCCCAATTTTCAACTCGGCGACAAATCAGCGAAGGACATCATCACCCGGCAGACCGGCACCGTCCGTGAACAGTGGGATGACATCTGCGAGGAGGCTGAATTGACCGAGGTCGAGCGCAACCTGTTCGGTCGGCGCATCTTCCTGAATGGCTTCATATTCGAAGGTGCACCGGAGGGCCTGCGGTGACCAAATCACCCTGATGAGGCTTCCGGTACCGTAGGCCGTCTTTCAGATCGTGCGAGAGATCGTTACACCTTGTGGGCGGAAACAGCTCCGCTGGCTCCGTGAAGCTTGAGCCGCTTGCGACCTTAGCGGAATAGAGCCCGGTGGTCCGGCAGAGCCGGGTGCACATATTTAATCCAAAACGAAGAAGCGTAAATTCAGGTTGTTATGGCGGCACGAAGTATTGCTATCAGACCAGCGAGGTCTCCCTCGCCCGCCTGCTTCACAGCCTTGTAGTAATCTGCCCCGCGGTCGATCAGGTCAGGTTCGACATGGCCGAATAGATCGATACATTGCTGTATCATGATGGCTCGTGCCATCCGGCCGTTTCCGTCAAGAAATGGATGGATTGAAAGCAACTCATGGTGAAAGTCCGCGATGGCTTTGAGCTTTTCAGCGTCACTAGACACTGCCAACGCGGCATAATTTTCGTTCCAAGCGGCCAGTAGTTTGCCTACCAACCCTGGAATCTGCGCCCAATCAGGAGGCTGGTATTCCGCTGCCTTGTCACCACCGGGATTACCGATCCATACGGTCTGTGTACGAGGTTTTCCGAGCATACGCGGCGGCAGGTCAGGGCAAGAGAGGCGGTGGACAGCAAGCAAAATGCCGACGCTGAGCGCTGCTGAAAAGGGAGACCAGTCGCCTTGCTCGCCGACAACGCGGTCTTGTTCCGGCTGAGCGGCTACTGGCAGAACATCAACATCTTCACCGAGGCTGTGAGCGATCCGGGCGACTGTTTCAACCGCGAAGTTTTGACCGACCTGTAGCGTGTCGATCTTGCGTGCCAGATTGCGGATTTCACGCGAATGACGCTCAAGCGCATATTCAAGCTTGTTACGGGATGAGTCAAAATAGGCGAGCTGCTCCGCCTCCGTCATGGGAAGGCGCAGAAATTCGAGCCTGACGCCATAGCCTGCAGGTGAGTCGAGAAGCGCGCGTATTCTCTCACGGTGGTAGAGGATACAAAGCTTGCCCTTCGACGCGGCGAGTTCCTCTAATTCTTGCCTGTCGGCAAGCCCTATGTGCTGATTGGTGATAAAGACAATGCCGTCCCTGTTGTGCCGGATCGGGCCTTCAACGTCGTCGTTAAACTTCTTTCGGACCGCATTGAACGTCTTGTCCGTGGTCGGGAAATACGCGGCCGCGACGTAAGTCTTTCCCTTCAGATCACAAAGGATGTCTTTACGATCGTCCGCTCCTCCCAAAGGGGCCTGGGGATCGATGTTCTCAAACTCGCTGATGTGAAGCAGAGCGGCAGCAAAGCGTTCCCCACCGACCTGGCCTGTGCGCCATTCGCGAAGCTGGCTTTCCGTCGATGCCCTGGGAACGTCATTCATTCTTTTTGTCTCGTGTTTCTCCTAACGGCTTTGTGATGCGTTCTACACAGGACGCACATGCGTCCTATCCTGCGATGCCGGATTGTTCCGACGACGGTTTGATTTTTGGCCGAGGGAGCCCGGCCAACGTCTCAACCAGCTCTTTCGCATTCTCACAAGCGGCTTGCATGCTGAATTGCTATCCGCAAAGGGATCAGCTTCGACTCTGGTTTTGACAGGTTGCCCGCCTGGATGCGGCATACCAACGCGCCATCAACCTGATCCTGGTCGGTAGGGACGTGGATCTCGCCGACAAACGGCTCTTCCCCGTTTTCATGACGCCACTGGTCACATTCAATACTAAAAGCATCTTGGGGCATCATGGGGCGGTCAGGCTTGTAGAAGAATGAATTGGGGTCACGAGCCTTTGGCTGAATGATCGGAGCGCGAAACCGCGCAGGATCAAGTACGCTACTGCCATAGTCCATCATCCCAGGCACACCGCGCAGCGAACGGTTGAGGACATCCAGTGCATGCAAAGGATGGTCATGCGAACGGCCGCCGATGGATGTACGCCTCTGACCGCAAGGAGCAGCGGGCGGACGGGGCAGTCCGGATGCCTGGTGCTTGTCTGAATCGTCAACTTCGTCGACCTGCTGGTCGTCGCGATTCTTGTATGGCGGCGGTTTGATCTGGAAATTGCCCCGCGCCTCGATTGTGACCAGGGCATCAGTAGCCGGCCGGGTGCCGCGGTTCTCGGCGAGAAACATGAACTCCAGCACAGGCTCTTCCTGCCGCAGCGTCCTGTGATGGTCGCGCAGCACTTCTTCGCAACGTTCCAGCCATTGGGGATAGGCTTCGTCGCGGTATTTTGCGATCTCATCGTCCGTGGCTGGCGTGAAGACCTGTTTCATGCCCGGAATGCGGATGCCGCCCGTTTGAGGTGCGTCGCGCTCCTCAGGCTCTTTCGGCCCGAAATCGGTTTCCAGAGGGAAACGCTCCTTGAGACGGTCCATTAGCTCACCAACTTCAGCATCGGTCAGCGCCTCGTACCATATGTATGAGCCTTCATAACGCTCGACCTCCGTGTCCGTTCCGTCAACGCAGCGAATGGCGAAAGACGGCTCGGCTTTCTTCAGACGCGCGTTCTCGTCCTTTAGGGCCGCCAGCTCTTTTTCGGTTTGCATTTTCTCGGGCGGCAGCAGCCAGTCATCGGGAATCATATCCACAGTCAAGCCAAGGCCCTGGGCCGTGTAAAGCGGGACGGTATCATGGGTCAGAAGACGAACGTCGGCACCTTGATTTTGCCAGGCGAATTCATGGACGGTTCCTATGAGCTGGTCGTCTCGCTCCTGATAATTCAGGCGGTCTTCAAGGTCTTTGCTATATTGGTGCTGGGACTCGACGGAAAGGACGACACGGGGGTCGCTTTCACAGACCACCTTCTGACCGTCTGCCAACATCTTGCGAAACGCGGCGGAGGCGGCCCGAGCGCGATTGGCAACACGGTCATTTCCCTTGTTCTTGAGGTAGTCGATCTCGCGCAGCACAGGAGCCGCAACGACGTCTGGTCGGCACAGCCGGACCTTGGCAAGCCCTCGGACCTCATTACGCCGGACCAGCAGAATGAGGACGAAGAAGAAGACGCCAGCAAGAAGTCGATTTCCGATGCACGACAGCTCCTGGAAGAGAAGAAACAGGCGCTGGAAAGCACGGCCGAGGCAATCCTGGGGACCACCCTGCAACTCGCATCCGATGATGAGGTCAACGCCCTGTTGCAGCAGCTCGGTAACGCGACCGATATGCTCAAGCCGGCGTCCCTTGCCGCACTGCCTTCCGTTACCGTCATAAAGAAACTGCGCGCAGTTTCCGATGAAGACTGCACGGCCGCGCAGACGCTCATCGAGGACATGGTCAAGCGCGCGAAGGTCGTAGCCGAAAGGCTGCGGAACAAGCAGGAATCGGCCCGCTGGCAGCTCTACGCGAAGGTGGCCGCCTGGCATGCTGAACATCATCAGGACACAGAACCAAAGGATTGTCCCGTCTGCGGCACCGACCTTGATAAGGTGCCTCCGGATGCCCTTCTCGACAAAGCGGTGAAGGACGCCTTGGCAGCTTGCAGTGAAGCGGATGCGGATGCCGCCAAGGGAGCCGACGAGTGGGAACGGGATGCTGCGCGTGAGTTTCTGGATGGCCTGCCCGAAGGCCTGCGCGCCTTTGCCGACAAGGCCCCTCCTGAGGACCTCCTCAGCATTTATCACAAGGCGTATGTCGAAGAACTGCTGGCCGACCGGGCGTTCGCAAACCGGCTGGCGCCGCTGAAGCAGAATGCCGGACAGGTCTGGGAAATTGCGGTTGGGGACAACAAGCTGCCTTATGCGCCCGCGCCGCAGCCCGTCGATCTGCCTGAGGAGTTCAGGAACGGCACACTTGCCCAGCGGATCGGCTATATCGTCAATGCGGTGGTGTTATCCAGGCATCGGGCTGAAAGCACGGAGGCAATCAAACCCTTGTTGAGCGCTATATCGGCGCGGTAGAAAAGGTGGAAGCCGAAGGAGAAGAGATCGCGGCCCAAGAACGGTCATTGCGCAATCAAATCGAGGCCGTGCGCAAGTGCGTGGAGAACACGGCGCCCATCGTCTCGATTCTGCGGCAGCTCGACGATCTGGAAAGGACGCGCAAAGAATATGTCGGCTACATCACGCGCCTGGTTCTGGTTGACGAGGCCGCAACGGCCATCGAAGCGTTTGCGAGATTTGAGGCCCTTGTGTTTCAGCAGGTTTCAGGGTTGATCCGGGCCCTCGACACGGACACTAGAAACTGGCTTGGCACAATCTATAGCCCGCACTATAGGGGCGGTCCGGCCTATAGCGGCATAGACCTTGGCGAGGAAACGGGGCTCGGTTTGCGCACCGCCATTGGGGGGATGCAGGTCCCGGCCTACAAGATTATGAACGCTTCGCTCCTGCGCGCCTGCGTGTGGGCGTTCGTGTTCAGCCTATGGAATCGCGTCAAGGCCCGGCTAGGCGGGCTAGACTGCATGCTCCTTGACGACCCTCAAACGCATTTTGACCCGATCAATGCAGAAAACCTGGCGGCGGCGATTCCCCAAATGCCAGGACATAGCATGCATCCCTTGATCACGTCGAACGACAACAGGTTTGTCGCATCGATCCGGGACAAGTTGCCTGACCGCTCGACCGCCACTCCGACATGGCATGCCTGGACGCTTAATCCGATTTCCAACTCCCGCCTGACGGCCGGAGTAAGTCCTGCTGTGGAGGAGATTTTCGATCGCCTGCAGGAATGGCAGGAAGATGAAAACAACACAGCCAAAGCGCAGCAGTTCGTCAGCACGGTCCGCCTTTACGTGGAAAACCGGCTTTGGGACCTGCTGGCAACTGATCCGATGGTCATGCACAAGCCTACTTTGGCTGATCTGATCCAGTCAGTGCGATCCGCTCACAATAACGGCGAACGCCCGTTTGAAGAGCCTCCCTTTCAGGCCTTGCTGGCCCATACAGCGCTACGGGACAGTGCGCCGTTTTATAAGATAATCAACAAGGCGCATCACCGCCTTCATGAAGTGACACCGCACGAGGCGGGAGAGGTAGCGGAGCCGTTCAAGGAAATCGATAGGCTGCTGCGTAGCTGTTCGGCTTCCTATGCACGATTCATGGGGCGCCTTACGCGTGAGGACAAGGACCTTTTTCTCGCCAGCCTGCCGCAGCCGCCCGCTCGGGTTACGCTGAACAGAGCGCCAATTCCGCTGCTGGGAGAAGTCAGCGCGCGAAGCCATGCCGACAGACTGGCGGCTGCGGCGGTAGACGAGGTTTTTGACTTTGGCGTACTTGGCGATATTGATCTTTACGGTGTGCGGTCGCCGGGCCTCGGCGCACTGGCCCTGCAGGGGCAGGTGGTAGCTGTATCCCTCGACAGAGAAGCGCGAGACGGCGATCCCGTCATCGCCCTCAATAGTGACAAGGTTTATTGCCGCCGGTTTCTTGGCGATTCGCGCGATCCCTCGCGCATTGCCCTTGCCTGCGATCAGTCGGGTACTGAACGGGTTCCGCCAACCCTGCTGCTCCCCAGGGCGAAGACACTGCTGCTGCCGATAGTTGGTGTGCTGTACGACCAGGAACGATTTGCTGGAAAAGAAGAAGCCTGTCCGGTCGCAACCAGTAAACTGCTGGACAGAAAGCTTGTTGCCGTGCGTGTAGTTGATGACAGCGCCTACCCGGTTATCCGGAACGGGGATATCGCTGTGCTCGAAGCCGTTGAGAATCTAACTGACAGCGAGATAGCGCGGCTTGAAGACAGGATCGTTGTGGCGGCCCTGGGCAACGAGGGAGATAGCTTCGCCTATCTCAAGCGGCTCGGAGGCGAAGTCTCGCCCGGCGTGCGAATACTTGAGAATGTGGGTACGAAGGGCAGCGCTCTTGCGGTCGTGACCAGTGCCGATACAGGCTCACTTGGCATCGGCGCATTGCAGAGGCTGTGGCGTGTACACGGCATGTTCAGACACCTAGGGTGACCTGCCGTCCCGACACTGATCCTTGTTGTGACGAATTGCGAGTTAGCTCATAGCATCTCGCCGAGCCGAGCAGCAATATGTTCATAGCGGTCTGTGCCGAGACCAAGCAACTGCAGTAGTAGTTTGTTGAGAATGACCTGACAGCGCGCTGCGTCCTCCGGGAGCGCAGAGCGCGCATTGCGGGCGATTTGACCGCGGCGGCCTTCTTCGTTTTCGATATGTTGGACAAGCCTAACATCCACTCGCGCCAGCGCAACTCCATAGGCAGGTAGTCAGGCTCGCGGTCGAAGGGTACGTCTGAGCCCATCGATTTCTTTGCTGCAGCGACGTTCACGGTGCCACCCCGTAGAGCCGAAAGCTGTCCCGGCCGGTCAGTTCCCTGGCGACCCCGAGTTCGACGAGGCAGTCGCAGAAGCGCCGGGCCGCGCGGAGACATTCGGGCGGAGATGCCATGTACGTGCGGTGCGAGCATTGTGGGGGCGACGGCGTCCTCCGCGAGGAAGAGACCCACGGCCGCGTCCGAGCCCTTGGCGCGTAGTTTTTGGGGCCGCCAATTGCAGAGCCGATGCACGCTCGGCCGGTGATTGGGATAGACGAACTGTCACGATGACGGATTTCAAAAACGCTTGCTGGGCGGCCAAACGCCCCCCTTCGCCCCGCCTGCAAGGTCCCGACAAAGCGGCTTGGTCATGTGCAGCGCAGTCAGAGCCAGCGGCCGGTCCCAACTCAAGGATTTCGAAAGGACCATGTCGGCCAGCATGCTGCCTACCCGCTCGGCCCGGTTGTCTGTCACAAGGACAGTTTCAATCAAGTGCACCGCCGCGGCCAATGGCCCCCACTCCCGAGACTTTGCCATTCATGCGCGGTTTTGTTGGATGGTTTCGAAGTTAAAGCGAAATCTCTTTTCTGGCTTCCATTACAATTCCCGATCTCCTCCGCATCTGAGCCACTTGCCGCCACGGTACAAGCGTGAATTCCTTGCTGCTTTTCATGACCGCGAAGCGACCAGACACCAGTCGGACTGATTGCACAGGTGTGCGGCCGGTACGACCAAAGTCTTTGGCAGTAACTCGCTTCAAACCGAGTTTGCTTTCAAGATTCGATCCAGCCGTTTCTATATCACGACGCTCAAGCTCAGCGAGCATTCGCTGGCGAGCGATCAATTGCCCATCTTTCTCCCGCATCAGGCCCTTCTGGACGAGCCATTGCTGGCGGTGGCGTAGCGCCTTTGTGACTTCTAATCCGAAGCCACGTTGCGCAATCTCTTCCGGCCCCCGCAATACCAATTGCCGGTCGAGCCAAGTCGCGCCGCTAGCGGTCGCAAGTTGCTCAACCCGGGCATGGGATTCGATGAATATGCGAGCTTGCAAAAAGTGCCTACCGGCCGACTGTCCATGCTGCTGCCGACCGCGCAAAGTCGCCAATACCCCTCTACTCGGCGGATCGGCTTCGTCGATGCGCCCGATCTCCGCATAGTGCAGCTTTCCGTCGATGCCATCGACGAGGACATAGTGCCTGTCGTTCATCTCGTCGGCCAGGCCGATGCCGACAATTTTGCCGACGGTCCGCGCGCTCGGGTCATCCGCCCGGAAGATACTGAAATCAGTCGTCCCGCGTTCGATACCAGCATGCTTCAAAACCCCTTGCATAGTCCTCATGATGTCGCCACGCCGTCCAAGATCCCGCAACACGGTTTCGGCACGTTCGGCGATCTTCCAAATGCCGGGCGATAACTCCTCCGATAGTCCCATGTTTTCGAGCTTGCGAAGACGGCCTGTCTTTAGCGATTGCCAGCGTTGGTCAGTATCCTGTCTTCGACCAACTACCAGGACGCCGTCTGCGGTATCGCGCAACAAGCTACGGTCGATCCGCGTGAACCGATCGGCTGTCATTTCCGCATCAAGTTTGCGGTCGAACTCGGCCTGTGTTTCGAGACCGAGTTCCAGCGTCATGAGATCGTTAGCGCGTTCCCGGAAGCCACGCGCTATGTAGTCCCGCGCGATGATCAAATCCTGTCCGGTTTCGTCCTTGCCGCGAATAACGATATGCGTGTGGGGATGACCGGTGTTGAAATGATCGACGGCCACCCAATCGAGCTTCGTGCCGAGGTCAATTTCCGCCTGCTGCATGAGATCGCGGACGAAAGGTTTGAGATCGGTGAGTTGTGAAGAATCTTCCGGCGCAACAATGAGACGGAACTGGTGCCGGTCGCCCCTCGCTTCTTCCAGAAATGCCTTTCCGTCGACCTGCTCGGAACGTGAATTGTATAACGATCCCCGTTCTCCCTCCTTTGTGACGCCATCGCGCCGGAGATATCGTAGATGGGATTGCGCAGCCTTTATGCCGCCCGCGCCGAACTTCGTGATACGTGCTTTGACGACGACGCGACGGCGCCTGGGTTGTGGCGCTCGGCTTGCGAAGGAACAAGATACCGCATAGCCGCGTCCGTTGCGACTACCGAACCAGGTTGAATGCCGCATACTGCGGCTTGTATTTCCGGCGCGTCTCATTTCGCGGACAACGCGTCCGATCCATGTTTTCTTTTTGCGCGCCGAAGGTGAGCGGATGCGTCCCAGTTTCGGGTTAAGGTCTCTGTCCGGCACGGCCGATCCCTCTCGTTTTCCGGTGTTAAGATGGAGATCGGGATCGGGGCAACAATTGCCAAGAGGGTGTCAAAAACATCAGGTTCGTAGAGGCACATGCAACGCTTTTGGCACTACCGCCAGTACTCTGGCACCAAAAAAAGCTTGGTCTTCCAGTCGCCTCACCCTGCTCCGGTGCCAGTTCTTTTATCTTGCCATCGCCCCAACCCTGCCGTTTTCTACACGCGTCCACCCCGGTCAATCATCCGGCTCATTTCGCATCAATCCACAAAGGCCGTGCCACGCCATGGATAACCCTCAGGTCCGACACCCCGAAATACCGCCCATCGAATGAATCCGGATGATCGCCGAGCAGAAAAACCTGACCTGATCCGAGTTCGAGACACCCTCTCCAGCGGGGCATCTTCAACCCTCGCGTATCGTTGAGTTTCGCTTTCGAGGTTGGCATTCCGCCTACAAAAACCGCACGTCCGAACCTGCAAACCGTGTCACCGGTCAGCGCGACGACACGTTTGAGCGCCGGCACATTTACCTGCAGATAGGCGCGCCGATCTGCCATCTGCCGTGCATGTTCAGGCAGCGTAACCAGCACAAGGTCGCCACGTTTGGGAGGTGTATGGGACACAGAATAAAGCCCTATCGGGATACTGGGCGAAGCGTTCCAGACTAGCCTGGTCGGCGGGTTCTCGATGGTGGAAACCGCGATCAAAACACATCCAGTGGCGCACAGTAACAGCGCAGCGCCCCTCTGCTTCAACATCAATTCAGTTCCGCTCATTGGGTGTTTCCGACGTCGATGAACGGCGCGTGCCTTCCGACCAGGCGTTCAGATCATCGATGGCATAGAGCACGCGAAACCCGTGCTTGCGGTATTTCGGGCCGTTGCCATAGACCCGCATCTTGGCAAGCGTGTTGGGTTTGAGGCCGAGATACTCGGCCGCTTCCCTCGAGTTCAGGAATGTCCTCCGGTCGCGATTGCTATCGTCGTTCTGCATTCTTGTCTCCCTGTTTTCCGGGCCGTGTGGCGCGGTTTCGCAAGGAATACTGGATTGGATTTTACTGACACGGGAGTGACGAAATCGCTGCGTTCAAATCCGTCACCACTCGGTCATAGGAACTTGCGATAGCCGCCGCGCATAAGTGACAGGCCGGCATTTCGGCTGCGCCAGACCTGTTTCTTAAGCGCCTCGTCTCCGCTCGCCGACCAGGAAAGCCGCGTCAATCGCAGGGCGCGAAACACATGCGCCGTGTCCTGCAACGATCCGCCCGTCTGGTGACATTCGAGCGCAACCAGCTGTTTCTTCCGGTTCAGACGAGCGGTTCTTGAGAGTGTTCGCATGTCGCGACAGCGCCGTTGTTTGAGTGCCGACGTGGTCCAGATCAGCGCCTTGGTTCCGCGCTCGACGGATGCAAATCCATGCAGGTGGAACGTCAGATTCACCGGTCGAAGCAGGACATTGGTGCCTTCTACGCTGACGCTGACCGAGGTTTTTTCCGAGCGAACGACGATCTCCTGCCGCTCAGTGCCGCACAGGATCGCCGCGCAGTTCCTGTCGCGAAACAGATCAAGATCGGCCTCATCGCTGTCGGTTCCGACGCAAAGTGAGGAGGCGTTGACCGTGTGCGTGAGGGCGGATTTCAGCCAGAATATATCGGCCTGCCGCGCATTGAGATCGGGATCGACAAAGGCAGCAAGACCCCATTTCGCGGCGTCGTTAAGACAGCCCCGTGGCCGATAAATCCGCACGCCGGAGGCGTGCGAAACGGGCCTAGCCGCCTTCTTCCGGCTCGCGCGATAGTCACTTCGGTATTCGGGATTGTGCCGCAGGAACTCCCAGGCCCAATCGGAATCGGAGAGGCTGTCGGCATAATCATAGTCGCTTGGCGACCTGCCGAACGCGGCAATAAAGCCCTCTGCCCGCTTCGCCATCAATGCTGCCTGCGCTCCGCGATAACATATTCGATTGAATTAGTGACAATGGAATCCGATTGCATTGTGGCAACTTATGCAACCAACGGTAATCTAATTAGAAAACCCCCGCATCGACGGATGCGAGGGTTGTTCGCAAGAACCGGTTGCTCAGTCCCGTGGGTTCCAGATCAGCGCGAAGACGTTGTCGTCGTCCTGGCCGGCAGCCTTGCCGAGATTGGCGTAGAGCTTCTTCGGGCCGAATTCCGGGGCGGCGATGGAAAGCGAGACATAGTCCTTACCCGAGGTCTCGGACTTTCGGACCCAGGCGGCGCCGACTTCGATGCCCTCAGCAAGGACCCGGTAGTCGGGCTGTGTTTCGCTGGTCTTACCGCCGTTCGGCGTGATGGCGATTTCGGCGCGAATTGAGAGTGTCTTGAGTTCTCCTGTGAACCGTCCGTCCTTGTGTTTGGTGACATATCCGATTGCAGCCATTTGTCTGCTCCTTGGTTTGAATTTGCGGCGGAAGCTCATCTTCCTGCCTGACGGCGAACCGATTGGACCTGACGGAGGTCGGGTGCATCCGGAGGACCGGAACTTCAGTGGAGGATCGAGTGGGAACGGTTTTTTGGACGCGCAGCGTCATGCGCGAGGAGCAGCCTGCTGCGGGGAAAAAACCGTACACAATCGATTGCACCCGAGCGACAAAGGTCTGGTATCGCCAAGGGAAGGCAGGCGGATGGGCTTTCCTCCGAATACAAAAACAAGGACCGAATGCGTCCGGCAATCGGTATCCAGCCAACAAATTGGCATGGACGACGGGGCGCGAACGCACCTTTCGCGAACGCGGCGAAAGCACTGCAACAAGCCAGATATGCAGTCAATCGAACGAATGCCCCGCTGCCGGTTGGCAACGGGGCGATGCTATCGCATGGCGGACAATCCGCTTAAGAACGATCAGGTTCCGGTTTGAATACCTCCGCAATCCTCCGCCAGTCGGCACCGATAGCGGTCGTTTCGATCGGCGCTTTCGTGTGTCCGGTGAAGGGGAATTTCAGCCAGTCCGGAACCCAATCCTCGATCCTTTTGCGTCCGTTTTCGCCGCGCAGGCAGTCCACGACAATGCCCTTTTGAACCTTGCCGGTTGCCTGACTGTTCGCTTCGGCAACATCCTTTCCGGCAATGTCTTTCAGTACGGCATTGATGGTTGCCTTGTCCCGCAGGAGTTCGAAGAAGATGTCGTCGGCGTGCCATTTCCCTTCTGCTCCAACAGCCAGATGAACGCCGACGGCCTCGACAAGACAGGAACCGGATTGCAGTGTCTCGGCCATGGCGAACGTCATGATGCGCATGACGTCGGCGTCTTCCATTTCCAGCAATTTGGCGAACATCATTGCCGCCGGATAGGCGTCGCCGTTGTGGCGAACCAGCTCGGCGCGGTCCGGTTCCAAATCCAAGAGCTTGAGGACCTCAGCCCTTTCATTATCGAACTCGGATTGGGAAGCGCTATTGCGAACCGAGGCCGCGATCTCCGGCTTGGGTGCCTTCTGCGGTTCCGGCTGCACATTCCAAAGCGCTGAACCGGCGATCATATGCGCGATGGTCAACCGCAGTGCCACCGCCGGATGGTTCAGCAGTTCGGTGCGGACCAGCGCATGGCGATGCAGTTCCAGATAGGTCTGCATGGCCTTGGTGATTTCCGGTTTTGCGCACGCCTCAACACCGTCCCCGCCCCTTGCTGCCTTGGCGCGGGCCTCGCGAAGCGGAATATAGCCCTCATGGAAGGCCACCTCGCCATCGTGGCGGATCGACACATAGACGCGCCCGCCCTTTTTCTTCTGCGTCTTTTCATGGTCCCACTCGCAGAAATACGCGCCGCGTTCCAGCACGTCGACGCTGGTCCAGCCCGCATCCAAAAGGGCCTGTTTTCTGGCTTCGACAGCCTCTCCTTGCAGCTTCCAGAACTGATCCGCATCGGCAAAATAGCTGTCTCCGCCAAACAGATCGGCAGCAATCGCGCCGTCATAGTCGCTCACATCAAAAAGCGCGACGGACGTTCTGATATTGTGGCCGCCGAACAGCCAGCGTTTCAACTGCTCGCCGCGCGGCGCGTAGCTGTCTTCGCCACGGTGGAGTTTGAGCCATTCAGCCTGCTGCGCCTTGCTTGCCATCGTCAGGACGCGCAGCGTCGACTGATCGATTTCGTCGTTGCGGTACGCCGTTTTGATCGCCGGAATGAGATTGGCGAGCGCCAGCACGCGTTTGACCGTCAGGTCAGTGACGCCGAAGGTTTCGGCGATTTCGGCAATCTCCCTGCCCTCCCTGGCAAGCTTCGCGAACGCCTCGTACTGGTCCATCAGATCCATCGGCAGGCGGGCAAGATTCTCCAGCAACGAGGCCTCGACCGCTTCCGCATCGTCCTGTGTATCCATGACGGCGCAGGGCACAGGACCGAACTCGCCGGCTTCCTTTTGGACTTTCATGGCCGCGAAGTAACGCCGGCGACCGGCGACGATTTCAAATCCATCGCCGTTCGGTCGCACGAGAAGCGGTTGCAGAATGCCGCGCTTGCGGATCGATGGCAGGATGTCCGAGACATCCGGCGCTTTCCTTCCGTGCCGGACATTCACCTTGGTGAGTTTCAGTTCCTCAAGCGGGATATGACGCAGTTCCATGGGTCATTCCTTTCATGGATCGAATAAAAGATGAGTGCTTGCAGGCGGCTAAGCCGCCCGCCCTGTCGGCTCAGTGGAGCCGAATTGATCGAAGGCGAGCAGGAAATCGGCGGCTTTCGAGGCCTGACTGGCGGCGCGGAAGATCGCCCGCTTGTCGCTTTTGAGGAGGTCCAGCCATGTGCCGAGATAGTCGGCATGGCGCACCGTCGGTACGATTTCGAGACTAGCGCAGGTGAAGGCCGCGCATAACTCCGCGACCAATTCCTCGCGCGCATAGGCTTGCGATTTCCGCCTGCCCGACTGATCGCGGGCGAGCCGAGACCCATGCCCGGTCCAGTGCCCGAGTTCGTGAAACAGGGTTCGGTAGTAATTGACCTGATCGGCAAAAGCGGGCTGCGGCGGCACTTGCACGACATCATGCGCCGGGCTGTAGAAAGCCATACCGCCACCGATCCGTATCGTCGCACCGGTGGCACTTGCCACCCGTTCAGCACGGGGTACGATCTCCTGTTCGGGCAATGGGGCTGCGCCGATTACGACATCATCCGGCAGGCCGTCGCACTGGTCGGCGTTGAAGACGCGGTAGCGTTTGAGGAACGGAACGCTTTGCGTTTCACCTTCGTCAGTGCCTTTCCGCTCCGCATCCTTCGGCACAAACCGGTCGACATAGCAGATGATTTCGCCATGCTCACCCTTGCGGACCGTGCCGCCGAGGTCGTTTGCCTGTTTGAACGTCAGCCAGTTTTGCGATGCGTATCCGTGTTCAATGACCGCACCCCACAGGATCAAGATGTTGATGCCGGAATAGCAACGGGTAGTGACGGCGTTCCTCGGAAGGCCGACAGCGCAGGCGCAATGGTCCGCATTCCAAGGCCGAACCCACGGAAACCGCCCCTCCTCCAGTTCGGCAACAATCCTGTCCGTGATCTCCTGATAGAGGTCACTGCGCGGCTTGCTCTGGGTGTTTTGCCGTTTTGTCTTGGTCGTCATGACAATTCCCTTCGTTTCCAATCAAACTCCAACCCACCCCGGGAAGCGGGGTGGGCGGCGAACATCGAAGGGAAGGCCCGCTGAAACGAGGCGCGCGGCACCCGAAGGGCCGCAAGGAGGAACGACTGGAGGACCGGCTGAGCCGTTCGCATCAGAGAAACGAAGACGTGAGAAAGATACGGATCAGCCGGTTGCGGCGTGCCGCAGCGGGCCTATCCCGAAGAGCCGCCCACCCAAGCGCACCGGGGGCCTGCAAAAACGACATGAACAATCATGCCCAACGACAACTTTAGATGATCTCGCGCGACCCACCGGCCTGTTGCTGTTCCGTCCAAATTGCCTCCAGCGCCTTGCGCCGGATGTGGTCGTCCGTCTTGGCGGTCCACTCGTAAAGCAGGTTTTGAAGCGGCATTGGAACGATGCAATATTGGTTCAGGCGATCGATCGAAAGTTGCCGCTTTTCGACATTCAGTGATGGGCTGAGGTCGACAATGACATGGGTGTTGAAGCCAATCGGCTGGGCTTCAAGCGCTGCGGCCGTCACGACATCGTCCAGCCAGAAGCCACAGATAAAGAGCTGGTCACGCCCCTCTTTCCGCATTGCATTCAGCAGGTCCTTGTTCGACCAGACCGGACGATCATGCTCAAAACCGAACACGCGCGGTTTGTTCTTTTCGCACGGCGTTGAAAGCCACATTTCCCCGGAAGATTTACCCTGCGACACGGCAAAATACCGCGGGACCAGGGCCAGGTCCGCCGCACTCGAGATACGCTTGAACTGCACCGCCAATTGGCGCTTCAAGTCGGAACCAAGGCGGCAGGCGTTTGCATGCCAAGGATCAATGATGAGCAGCTGCGAATTCTCTGGAACAGCCAGCACCGGCATAGAATTTCCCCTCCACCATCAACTTGAGGATACCCGGCGGCAACACGGAGGCCACCGCCGGGTGGGGTCCGCCCTGGGAGGAGCGTGAATTGCGCAGCCGTTAACGGACGTTGTCCGGGAAGCGGCCGATTTCTCATGGCCTTGGCAGTGCGTTGCCGATATCCCAGAACACACCGGTCATGATCTGCAGACCTTCCTTGAGGATCGGCGCGAGCGCGTGTTCGTCAGGGGCGTGCTGACCGCATTCCGGATAGGAGTGGGGTATCCAGACCGTAGGCATGCCAAGAATGTCGGAAAAGCAGTCGTTTGGGAGGGATGCCGCCAGATTGGGAAGGCGCACGGGCGGCTGACCGGTCGTGTCCTCGATGGAATTGGCCACGAACTCGACCCATGGGTGGTCGGGATCCTGCCTTGTGGCGGCAAGGTCGACCGCATGGTTCGGTTCGATCGCGATATCATCGAACCCGGCTGCATCCAGATGCGCGCGAAGGTCCTCAAGCGCAGACTTCGGCTCTATTCCGACAACGAACCGAAGCTGGCAAGCGGCGATGGCTTCTCCCTGGATTGCGTTGACCGGATTGTCGGAATCGCCACTGCTGATCGCGACGACCGCAAAGCTGTTCCAGGCATAGAGCCGTTCGGCGAGCGT
Source organism: Nitratireductor sp. XY-223 (assembly GCF_004959855.1). Taxonomy (GTDB): domain Bacteria; phylum Pseudomonadota; class Alphaproteobacteria; order Rhizobiales; family Rhizobiaceae; genus Hoeflea_A. The sequence goes on from NZ_SPNT01000015.1 coordinate 34,005, forward strand.
CAAACCGGGTTCGCCCCAGTCGCGGTCGACGCTGGTATCGTCGTCAGAACCGCCGATCGGACAATCCGCCAAGGCTTCCTTTATCGCCGGCGACGGGGGTTCCGGGCGCCATCCCTCGACGAGGAGGCGACCGTTGGAATCGGCAATCGATGCGATTGCGTGGGAGAGCCGAATGACGGGATCCTTCAGAACTCCTCCCCAGTTTCCGGAATGGAAATTCCGCTTGCGGAAACGTGCCCTCAAATTGAAGTTGAGGTTGCCCCGCGCGCCCATATAGATCGTCGGCCGGTCCGCCTGCAGTCTCGGGCCGTCGGATGCGATCAGCACGTCGGCATTCAGAACATGCCGGTGCTGCCTGCAGAATACGTGCATGCCCGGGGAGCCGATTTCCTCGCTCATATCCAGCAGGAAACGCGTGTTGAAGCCCAACCTTCCTTCGTCGGCAATCAGACAGTGGATGGCAGAAAGCGCTGTCCAGTGCTGACCCTTGTTGTCGACCGTGCCACGCCCGTACCACTTTTCTCCGACAACTGTCACTGCCCAGGGGTCGAGATCGTTGCTCCATTGATCTTCCATCCCCGGCACGACATCACCGTGCCCGTAAATCAGCACCGTCGGCAATCCGCGGTCTTCGAAACGCTCTGCGACCAGGAACGGGACCCCGGCTGGATCGGGATTGTCGTAAATCTGCCAATCGAACCCGAGAGGTCTCAGTTTGTCGGCAATAACGGAGCTCATATAGTGTTCCAGGCAGTTCCGGAACTGAGGATCCTGGCTTTCTGTTCGGATGGCCACAAGATCACGTAGCCCTGAAAGAAAATGGCCGTTTTCGAAGAAATCGGTGGCCGCTTCGATGGAAGATTGTCGAGACATCTGCTTTCCGTGCTTTTTCATTGCAGGGTTTTCGGTCGGGCGGCGGTTTGGTGAACCACTGCCGGTATCGTCATGACTGTCCGAACTCATGGCTTTGCGTCTGCCATGAACTGTCCGCCGCCACTGTCATAATGCATACAGGCGATACGCGCCTCGCCCTCGATACGCTCCTGCGGCTCTGTGCCAGAGCAGTCGCCCTGCGCCATCGGACAGCGAGGATGAAAACTGCAGCCGGTCGGCGGTTCGAGCGGGTTCGGGAATTCACCGGCAAGATGAACATCCGGTACGCCGAGTTCCGGATTTGGCGAAAGCACCGATTCCAGCAAGGCCTTTGTATAAGGGTGGCGGGGGCGACTGAAGATCTCCCGGGCCGGCGCTTCTTCAACGATGCGCCCAAGATACATGACCGCGATCCGGTCGGCGATATGTTCAATGACCGAAAGGTCGTGACTGATGACGAGGTAGGTTAGGCTTAATTCCTTGCGCAAATCCATGAGCAGATTGAGGATCTGCGACTGAACAGACACATCAAGGGCCGATGTCGGTTCGTCGCAAATGACGATCCGCGGCCGCAGGATCAGCGCACGTGCAATCGCGACCCTTTGTCTTTGACCGCCCGACATTTGACTGGGATAGCTGTCCATTAGGCGCCGCGGCAATCCGACGAGATCAAGCGTTTCGGTGACACGTTTGTCCCAATTTTCCGGATCGCCGCTCTTGTGCACGCGCAAAGGCGCGGTGACGATTTCGCGGACGGACTTGCGCGGATTGAGGGACGAATGGGGATCCTGGAACACCGGCTGTATCCTCTCGGAAATCCAGATCCGGTCGTGGCTGGCATAGGACTGGCCATGAACGCGGACCTCACCCACGCTTGGCGCGATCAGGCCCAAAAGCAGCTTTGCCAGTGTGCTCTTGCCACACCCGGATTCGCCGACAAGACCCAGGACCTCACCGCTTTTGAGCTTGAGGTCTATTTTCTTGACGGCGTGGAGCTGCCCGTCTTTCTTGAAGTATCCGCGAGAGACCGAGTAGACCTTGGAGACGCCTTTCAGCTCTAGCGGGATCTGAGCTGCTGCCGGTTCCATACTACGCTGCCTCCCATCGTAATTCGTCCAGTTCGGCCGATGCCAATACGCACCTGCAAGCATGACTCGATCCTCTTTCGGTAAGATCCGGTTCCCGTTCGCAAAGGGGAGCGGCGTAGGGGCAGCGGGAGGAAAACCCACAACTTGAAGATTCTCCGATGAATGCCGGAACAACACCCGGAATGGAACCCAAGGGTTCACCAGATGCGGTTTTACCCGGCACCGGCAAGCAGGAGAGCAGGCCCTTGGTGTAGGGGTGCAAGGGCCGGGAGAAAAGCTGACGCGCAGTTCCGGTCTCGACAAATCGTCCAGCATACATGACGGCAATCTTGTCGGCGATCCTCGCTACCACTCCCAGATCATGGGTGATGAATATCATGGCCATTCCCAGTTCACTTTGAAGTTGCTTGAGCTGCCTCAGGATCTTCGCCTGGATTGTCACGTCCAGCGCCGTGGTCGGCTCGTCGGCGATCACCAGTTCCGGCGAACACATGAGGCTCATCGCAATCATGACCCTTTGCCTCAGTCCACCCGACAATTGATGCGGGTATTGTGCCATTCGGCGCCCCGCCGCCGTGATCCCCACCTTCTCCAGGAGGTCGACCGCATGGTCCCGTGCTTCCCGGCGGCCCGCTCGCCGGTGCCTGATCAGCGGCTCAGCCAGCTGATCACCAATCGTGTAGACCGGATTGAGCGATGTCATCGGCTCCTGGAAGATCATCGACATCCGGTTGCCGCGCAAATCCGCCATCTGCCGCTCATTGAGCCGGCTGAGATCGATGCCGTCGAAGTGCAGACGCTCGGCCTGGTGTTCTGCCGATTTGGGCAGGAGGCCCATCAAAGCCAGGGATGACAGGGACTTGCCGCAGCCCGATTCCCCGACGATGCAAAGCGTTTCACCCTTTTCAAGCGCGAAAGACAAACCCCTTACCGGCGTGAACCGCGCCGCTCCTGCCGGGATGGTGACCCGCAGATCTTCGACCTGCAATAGACTGTTCATCCCTGTCTCCTAACTCCGGCTTTCTGGTGCAGTGATATCGCGGACGCCGTCGCCCACGAGATTGATTGCGAAGATAAGGGCGAACAGCGCACATCCTGGAATCGCTATCAGCCAGGGATCGAAGAGAAGCATATCCTTGCCTTCCGCGACCATGAGCCCCCAGGAAGGCAAGGGCGGCTGAACCCCAAGTCCGAGAAAGGAGAGTGCGGCTTCGAGCGTGATCGCATGCGCCATTTCCAGTGTTGCAACCACGATGAGATTGTTGAGCACGTTCGGAAGAACCTCGCTCGCTATGATGCGCGGCGTCGAGCACCCCAGGGCCCTTGCCGACGTGATGTAGTCAAGGTCTCTGATTTGCTGCGTCGAGGAGCGGATGACAACCGCGAATCTGTCCCATAGAAGCAGCCCGAGCACGATCATGACGATTGTCAGCGAACCACCGAAAATTGCCACGATCGCCAGCGCGACAAGCACGACGGGCATCGATAGCCGTACAGTGATCAGGAACATGATAGCCGCGTCAACGCGGCCGCCGAAGTAACCGGCGACAAGGCCGAGAATAGTCCCCAGTGTTCCGGATATGGCAACCGTTACACATCCGATAAGCAAGGAAATGCGCGCGCCGTGAAGCAATCTTGAAATGTAATCGCGTCCCAGATGATCGGTGCCGAGAGGATGCTTCCAGGATCCGCCATCCTGCCAGACAGGCGGGATCAGCCGCGAGCCCAGGTCCTGGATATATGGATCATACGGCGACAACACTCCCGCGCCGATGGCTGCGGCAAACACCACAAGGACGATGGCCGTGCCAGCAATGAAACCGCCATGGTGAACCGCCCGCTCGAATAGCTGCCTCCCCGGCCCCTTCGTTAAAGACTGCGGTTCTGTACGGTTTGAGACGCCAATCATGTCAATGTACCCTCATGCGCGGATCGAGCCAGGCGTTCAGAAGATCCGCCAGCAACGTCAGAAGAACGAAAATCAGCGAAAATAGTAGAATGAGGGCCTGGACGACCGGAAAGTCGTTCCTGCTGATCGACTCATAGGCCAGGTATCCTGCTCCGTTCAGCGCAAACACACTTTCAACCACGACGGATCCGCCCAGCATGAATCCGAGTTGGACCGCCGCCAGCCCAACCACCGGTATGACCGCATTGCGCAATGCGTGCTTGAACAGTATGGCAATTGGAAGCAGACCTTTGGCGCGGGCAGTCCTGATGTAGTCGGACTGGAGGACTTCAAGCATGCCGGCGCGGGTCAAGCGCATGATTGCCGGCGTTGCATAGTAGCCGAGAACCACCGTCGGCAGCACGAAGTTGAGCCAGCTGCTGCTGCCCGATGCCGGAAGCCATCGCAGATCGACCGAGAAGACGACTATGAGCATCAAGCCGAACCAGAAACTGGGCATGGCCTGGCCGATAACGGCAATGAGCAGTGCCAGGCGATCAAATATACTGTTGGGCTTGATTGCCGCCAGGACACCCAACGGTATCGACAGAACGATTGCGAACACAATCGACGACAGGCCGAGCTTGAGTGTAATCGGCATTTTTTCCGCGATCAGCTCCACCACGGGAATCTTGAAGAAAAAGCTGTGCCCGAAGTCGCCCTGTAGAGCATTGGACAGCCAACCCAGGTACTGAACGGGGAGCGGCCTGTCGAAACCGTACTGCTTTCTGACGGCCAAAACATCCGCTTCAGTGGCGCCCTCCCCGGCCAATGCGATCGCCGGATCTCCAGCCAGGTACAAAAGCAGGAACGCCACCGCTGAAACAGTAAATGCAACTAACGCAGCCAGGCAAAGCCGCCGGACAATGAAATGGAACATCTTTTCCTCCCGGACCGCCCGTCAATACCGCGTATTGACGGGCGAACACGTTTCTTGAGATCCTGCTGCGCTATTTCCAGGAAGCGGAGAAAAAGCGGGGTATCTCGTCTGCCGTGGGAGTGAAGGCGAGTTTGTCCGTGTAGACGTAGTACGCATTGTAGGAAAACAGGGGCAGCCAGTAGACCTGCTCTGCAATTCGCTTAAGCGCGAGCGAGTAGTTCTCCCGACGTCTTTCCGGATCCGTCACGGTATCGCCTATCTCAAGCCATTCGATCACTTTCGGATCCCGGGCATAATCATTGACGCCTCCATCGAAGAAGTTCCCGGTGATCGCCGACACGTCGTTGATGGAATAGGAGGCATAGGTCATGAACAAAAACGGCACCTCACCGTTTTCGAGCTTTTTGCGCAGGGCCGGATAGCTGAGGTAATCCAGCGACGCATTGATACCGACATTGGCAAGGTCGGCCATCATGGCTTCGACATAGCCCCTCTCCCGGTAAGCCGCGAACGATGTCTCGAAACCATCCGGGTATCCGGCCTCGGCTAGCAGGTTTCGCGCTTTGTCCGGATCATAGTCATAGGACACCACGTCCTGCTCGCAGCCGAACTGGCTCGGAAAACAGGCAGAGTTCACAACAACGGATTTGCCCTTGAGCAGCGCTGAAACCATTCCCTCCCGATTGATGGCATGGGCGACTGCCTTGCGCACGCGAATGTCGTCGAAGGGTGTTGGACCATACCTGTCGGATGCATCGAACCCAAGATAGCCAATACGCATCGTCATCTCGTTCGAGACGGTCAGGTCCTTCATGCCCTTGAAGCGCTCGGCCTGGTCGGCGGGCACATGCCAAATCCAGTCGACGCCTCCGGACAGGAGCTCCGCATATTGCGTGTTTTTCTCAGGGATCATTCGCCAGACGATAGTCTCGATGCTGGGCTTTCCCTTCGGGCTGCCGGGATGGTAGTCCGCATTGCGGGACAGAACCAACTGAACACCAGTATCGTATCCGGTCAGCCTATACGGTCCCGTACCCACCGGTGACCTTCCCATACCTTCAAAACCGACCGTTCGGGTATATTCGTCCGGAAAAACAGCAAGGGGCCCGGCCAGAAACTCCAGTGCAGCCGGGAACGGTTCCTTCAACAGCAAGCGCACCTTGTATTCGCTCACTTTCTGCGCACCCTTGATCCACGACACGTTACGCTGCGGGATAACGCCGTTCGCGGGATCCGCAATGTAGTTGAACGTAAAGACGACATCGTCGGCGTCGAACGGTTCACCGTTGTGGAACTTCACACCCTCACGCAGCGTGAATTCGAGAGTAATGTCGTCGATCCATTCCCAGTCGGTCGCCAGATTTCCCTCATATTCACCGTTTTGCGGGTTCCTGTAGAGGAGCCCATCCCAGATATGGCGGGAGAGGACAATGCCCTCACGGGTATTGGTTCCGTAGGCGTTCAACGTTTCCAGTTCCTTGGGGAAGGCAACAGTCAAAACCTGACCTTGTGTGTCTTCGGCGGCCATAGCTCCGGTTACTGCGCCCGTTACGGTCGCCGCTGTCGCGACCGCGGAGCAAATCAAAAATCCATAGGCGGTCATATTCATCATTTCTCCTCCACATACTTCCGCAATACGATATTTAATTCTGCTTGCTGATTTAAGATCAGCGACATCTTCAGCAGAGTCAATAAAAATCTTATCGCGTATTGAAATATCGCATTGCGTAAGTATTGTAATGCATCGGTTATGGAGGAGAGCACGTGGAGACAGACCCATCGCGCACCAGGATCAATGTCCTGGAAAAAGCGTTTTCGGTCCTTGAGGCATTCAGCGCCTCAACACCAGAACTCAATCTGGACGGCTTGTCGGAGCTGACTGGCATCGGGAAAAGTTCGCTCCAGCGATTGACCCATACGCTGTGCGAACTGGATTATCTGCGGCGAACCGACAAAAGAGGCTATTACGCGCTGACCCATCGGCCACTGGTGCTTTCCTTTGCCTATTTGAGGTTCGATGAGCTTGCCCGCGCCGCGAGCCCGTTGCTGGGGCGCCTTGCGGACCAGACAGAATTGCGCGCGGATCTGACACTTCTGGACGGAACGGACATTGTTTATGCGGTCCGCATTCCGTCTCGCGTGGAGACGTTTTCCATCTCTCCCGCGGGACGTCGCTGGCCGGCCCTTGCCAGCGCGTCCGGGCGAGCGATCCTCAGTGGATTGCCGGAAGAGACAGTGGATGCGGTTTTCGCACAAACCGAATTGCCTGCCGCCACGACCAGATCCATCCTCGACAAGGAAACAATCAGGCGAGCGATCGGCCAAGCGAAAGTCGACGGATATGCCTACCAGATCGGCGAAGTCCTCGAGGGCGCTGCCGCGGTTGCTTGCGCGATCAACAATGCGAACGGCCTGCCCTTCGCGGCCATAAGCCTTGGAACCACCGTTTCCGAACTGGAGAACATCGAACGGCGACGGGAGCTTGCGGCCACCGTGATAAACGCCGCCAATTCCCTCAGCAGTCTTTCCTTTGTCAATTGACCGGGTTCTAAAATCATGACCGCCAAATCCGAAAACCAGACCAATCCGCTTTTCATCGAATCTCTCGCCCGGTCGTTCCAGGTGCTCGAATTGTTCAGCGGAGACCGGTCGGCTATTTCGATGAGCGAGATCCGGAACATGACCGGACTGACGTTTCAGACGATACACCGCATCACAAACACACTGATACATCTTGGGTACCTGCAACGCCAAAGTCAGGGAAAAACATTTAGGCTTACCGTCAAAACACTCGACCTGCAGCACCGGTTCCTGAGTTCAAACCGGCTGACCAAGCTGGCCTGGCCGGTTCTGGTGGAGTTGCGGGAGCGCACGCACCAGCGCGTCTCCTTCTGCGGCCTGGACAGTCCGGATATCATCTACCTGCTCAGGCTCAAAGGCGCTGAATCGGATTTCCAGACTTCCCTTGTCGGCGGACGTCAACCTGCTTTTCTGTCTGCCGGCGGCCTGGCGATCCTGGCCTTCATGTCGCAGGACAGGCAGCTGGAGATGCTGGAAAGGCATATAGGCGAACACCGGCAAGCCAACACTTCAGCGGACCGCGATGCGCTGGCCTCTGACCTCGCGCAAACAAAAAAGCTCGGATATTGCGTATCGCAAACACATGCTTTGGCCGGAGAAATTGATGTTGCGGTCCCGGTGTCGTCACCGGACGGTACTGTCTCCAACTCTATCGTCGTTTCAGCGCTCCTTCAGACCCATCCGGAGGAAGTTATCCATCGCGATATCATCCCGGCCATGCAGATCGCAGCACGTGGCTGCACTTTGTAAACCAGCCCTTCGATATACGCTCCGACGCGCGGCCGCCTGCGTAACAATTCGTGACCGGTTGGACGGAAATGGACCGCCATCGACACATGTGTATTCATTTTTCAATCCATTGATTTAATTGGATATTTCAATATCCCCGTTCACTTGTTACCGGGCTGATTTCCCTGTCTCCTGAGGCCGTTCCTTCAACTCAACAGGACGGCTCTTTTCGATGAAACCCACAACACTCCTGATAGGCCAGGCAACGGTTGTGACCGGCACGATCACCGGCACGCTGTGGGCATCGACGCAACTGGCTGCTGCGCAGTTGGGTTATCAGCCGGGGCTTGGAGAACCCTGGTTTTCGATTGCCGGCTGGCCGGTCTATCACCCGTGGCGTCTCTTTGAGTGGTGGTACGTGTACGAGGCCTATGCGCCGGACGTGTTCCACCGGGCCGGATCGCTTGCCGCCGGCGGCGGCGTGCTTGGAACGGCGACGGCGGTCGCCGGCTCCCTGTGGCGGGCACGGCAGACGAAAAACGTCACCACCTACGGTTCAGCTAAATGGGCAGCGGATCGCGACGTGAAGCGGTCCGGTCTCCACCATGGCCACGGCGTTTTCCTCGGCAAGGTCGGAAATAGCTATCTACGCCACGATGGCCCCGAGCATGTGCTGGCCTTTGCACCGACGCGCTCCGGCAAGGGCGTCGGGCTTGTCGTGCCGACGCTTTTATCCTGGACCGGCTCCGCCGTCATTCATGACATCAAGGGTGAGAACTGGAACCTGACCGCTGGTTGGCGGTCGAACTTCTCCCATTGCCTGTTGTTCAATCCGACCGATCCACGTTCGGCCAAATACAATCCGCTGCTCGAGGTCCGCAAGGGCGCCAACGAGATGCGCGATGTGCAGAACATCGCCGATATCCTGGTGGATCCGGAAGGCGCGCTGGAAAAACGCAATCACTGGGAAAAGACCGGCCATTCTCTGCTGACCGGCGCGATCCTGCATGTGCTCTACGCTGAGCAAGAAAAAACGCTCTCACGTGTTGCAACCTTCCTTGCCAATCCGAAACGGACGATCGAGGCGACGCTGCGCATCATGCTGACGACGAACCATCTGGGATCGAAGACCGAACCGAGGGTCCATCCGGAGATCGCCTCGATCGCCCGGGAGATGCTCAACAAATCGGAAAACGAGCTTTCGGGCGTTGTCTCGACGGCGATGTCTTTCCTGGAGATTTATCGGGACCCGATCATTGCGCGAAACACGTCGCGCTGCGACTGGCGGATCGCCGACCTCAAGGAAGCGGACAGGCCTGTTTCGCTTTATCTCGTCGTGCCACCCTCGGACATCTCCCGAACCAAACCGCTGATCCGGCTGATCCTCAACCAGATTGGCCGGCGCCTGACGGAACGGCTGCCCGAAACCGGCAAGGCCAGTTGGCACCAGTTGCTGCTAATGCTCGATGAGTTCCCCGCCCTCGGCCGCCTCGATTTTTTCGAGACGGCGATGGCCTTCATGGCGGGTTACGGAATCCGCGCCTATCTGATCGCCCAGTCCCTGAACCAGATCGAAAAAGCCTACGGCCCGAACAACTCGATCCTGGACAACGCCCATGTCCGCGTCGCCTTCGCGACAAACGATGACCGCACGGCCAAGCGCATTTCCGATACGCTCGGCACGGCAACGGAGCTTCGCGCGCAGAAGAACTATGCCGGCCATCGGCTGGCGCCTTGGCTTGCCCATGTGATGGTCTCACGCCAGGAGACGGCACGCCCGCTGCTCACACCCGGCGAGGTCATGCAGTTGCCGCAGGACGAGGCGCTGGTGCTTGTCGCCGGCCATGCACCGATCCGGGCAACGAAGCTGAGATATTTCGAGGACGGCAATTTCACCGACCGTTGCCTGCCGACGCCAACCCTTGAAAAGGGTGGCCGATACTGTGACGCACCGCGACCGCGCGGCGATGACTGGGGTACCCGGAACCGGCGCATGAGCCGGAAGCTGCAACGGAATCTTACCGGCAGAGGAACATCCGGCGATGACGACGGCGGACTGAAGCAGCAGCCATCGCTGTTCGATGACCACGGAAACAAAACCGCGCCTGCCCCATCGAACGATCTCGCCGTTCTGGACGACGACTTCGACGGAAGCGCCGACCTAAAAGGCTTGTCGGACCGCTCGGTCAACGGATCCCCTGCCCCCGCCAGCTCCGTCCATCGCGCCCACGCGATCAACAATGCCGACAACCGGCCTGACCTTTTGCCGGAGTTCTGAGCCATGAAACCGCGCATCAATATCTATCTCGACGATCACACGGCGGCGCAGCTTGCCATGGCCGCAAGCCGGCCGGGCGGAAACAAGTCCCGCATCGTCAACGAGGCGATCGACCGGTTCCTCAACCCGGAAAAGTACGACAGCAACCGCGCTCTTGTCCGCCGTCTCGACCGCATGTCGGCAGCAATGGACCGTATCGACCGCAACCAGTCGATCGGGATCGAAACCCTTGCCCTCTTCATCCGTTATTTCCTGACGATCACGCCGCCGCTCTCCGAGGAGGACCAGGCCACGGCCCATGCGCTCGGCCGGGAGCGCTTCGAGGTCATTGCCGCGCAGGTCGGCCGGCGCCTTGCCTCGGAACAGAACCTCTTGAGTGAAGTGCTTCAGACGATAGCCGAAACACGGCCCGATCTTTTTGCCGTCGATCCCGACCGTCCGCCGGAGCCGAAAACCGAAACGCCGCCGGTTGAACCCGATGATGACGATGATCTGCCGCCGCTACGCCCGGTGGTGCTCGAAGACGACGATGCGGACTTTAACGGCCCCTTCAGTGACGAGGAATTCGAGGACGATCCCGATGTTTAACGATATCGACACCCAGGAAGCGCTCATTGCCGAGGCGCGGCTTCGCCGACGCCAGATGTTGCTGACGGCTTTCGGACCAGTGATTGACGCAGCGCTCAACGATGACAGCGTTATCGAGGTCATGGTCAATCCGGACGGCAGACTGTGGGTCGAGCGGACCGGCGAAGGTCGGGTCGATATGGCAACCGATATGCGCCCAGCCGAGACGGAACGCATCATCCGTCTTGTCGCTGCCCATATGCGCGGAGAAGTGCATGAAGAATCGCCGATCGTCTCGGCAGAACTTCCAGAAACCGGCGAGCGGTTCGAGGGAATCCTGCCGCCCATTTCATCGGCTCCCTGTTTTGCCATCCGCAAGCCGGCAAAGAGCATCTTTGAATTGTCCGATTATGTCGACACGCACATCATGACGCCGCATCAGGCCAAGGCCCTCTCTGAGGCGGTGGTTGACCGGCAGAATATCGTCGTGGTGGGCGGAACGTCGAGCGGCAAGACGACGCTTGCCAATGCGCTTTTGTCGGAAGTCGCCAATAGCGGTGACCGTGTGGTGATCCTGGAAGATACGCGCGAACTGCAGTGTGCCGCCGATGATGTCGTGGCTTTGCGGACCAAATCAGAGGTCGCATCGATGACGGATCTTGTCCGATCGACCATGCGACTACGACCGGACCGCATCGTGGTCGGCGAGGTCCGGGGCCCTGAAGCGCTCGACATGCTGAAGGCCTGGAATACAGGGCACCCCGGGGGCCTTACGACACTGCACGCCAATTCCGACAGGGCAGCGCTCTATCGTCTTGAGCAACTGATCCAGGAGGCGGTGCATACGGTCCCGCGCCATCTCATTGCCGAGGCCGTTCAGGTTCTCGTCTTCATCGAGGGGCGCGGGGCCGCCCGCAAGGTGCGCACCGTCTCTAAGGTCGAAGGGCTCGACACGTCCGGCGACTACCGGCTCGAGCCGCTCGTGCCCGTTCACCTCACCTCCATCTGAAGGGACATCACCGATGCCAGAAGCCGCACCCGACCTCCGAAAACGTACCTCCAATGGCCTTAGAACCGCGCTCACCGCTGCGTCCGAATTCGTGACCTTCACAGTTCTCTTTGCAGGACCGGTGCATGCAGCCGGTTCCGGCATGCCCTGGGAAGCGCCGCTCGAACAGATCCTTGAATCGATCGAGGGGCCGGTCGCCAAGATCATTGCAGTGATCGTCATCATCATCACCGGTCTCAGTCTTGCGTTTGGTGACATGTCGGGTGGTTTTCGGCGGCTCATCCAGATCGTCTTCGGGCTGTCGATCGCCTTTGCTGCGACCAGCTTCTTCCTGTCCTTCTTTTCCTTTGCCGGCGGCGCGGTCATCGGATGACAAAGGAGAACCGCGCCATGCCCATTCAAACCCGCATTCCCGGCTTCGAAGTGCCGCTGCACAGATCGCTCACCGAGCCGATCCTGCTGGCAGGTGCGCCGCGCACAATCACGATCATCAACGGAACGATCGCCGCCTCGGTCGGCCTTGGTCTCAGACTCTGGCTTGCCGGGCTTGCTCTGTGGTTCGTCGCGCACATGGCGGCTATCTGGGCAACCCGCAAGGATCCCGCCTTCATGGATGTGCTCGCAAGGCACATGCGCCACCGATCTCATTTAGGCATGTGAGGCTGATCGATGCTGAACCTGACGGAATACCGCAAGAAACCGGATCGCCTCGCCGACTACCTGCCCTGGGCTTGCCTGGTTGCGCCCGGTATCGTTCTCAATAAGGACGGATCCTTCCAGCGCACGATACGTTACCGGGGACCGGACCTTGAAAGCGCTACGGAATCGGAACTCATCAGCATCACGGCCCGCATCAACAATGTGCTGCGCCGCTTCGGCTCCGGCTGGGCTCTGTTTTTTGAGGCAACACGCATTGAAGCGACCGCCTATCCGGAAAGCAACTTTCCAGATGCCGCCTCATGGCTGGTCGACCAGGAGCGAAAGGAGACGCTTCAGGCAGAAGGCTCACATTTCGAGAGCCGCTTCTACCTGACATTCCTGTTCCTACCGCCACCAGACGCAACAGGCAGAAGCGAGAACCTGCTGTTCGAAAAGACAGACGACAAACGTTCAGGCCCCAACTACCAGGATCATCTCGACGCCTTCATCGTCGAAACCGACCGCGCGATCGATCTGCTGACGACCTTGCTGCCTAAAGCCCACACACTCGATGACGACCAAACCCTGACTTACCTGCATGATACGATCTCGACCGATCAGCATCAGGTGCGCACGCCGGAAACCCCTGCCTATCTCGATGCCATCCTGCCCGATGCGCCGCTGACAGGCGGGCTCGATCCTGTGCTTGGCGAAGAGCACCTGCGTTGTTTGACGATTACAGGCTTTCCGGGCAGCACGGTGCCGGGCCTTCTCGACGAACTCAACGATCTCGGCTTTGCCTATCGCTGGGTCACGCGCTTCATTGCACTCGACAAGCAGGAAGCGATGAAGCTGCTCACACGCCTGCGCCGTCAATGGTTTTCCAAACGCAAATCGGTCGCTGCAATCCTGCGCGAGGTCATGTTCAACCAGGAAAGCGTTTTGCTCGATAGCGACGCGGGCAACAAGACCGCGGATGCGGACGAGGCGCTGCAGGAGCTTGGCGCGGATGATGTCAGTTTCGGCTATGTGACCGCCACCATCGTGGTTCAGCACGCCGATCCCATTGTTGCCGATGCGATGCTGCGCAATGTTGAGCGGGTCATCAACGGCAAGGGCTTTGTCTCGATCTGGGAGCGGCTCAATGCCGTCGAAGCCTGGCTCGGCGCCCTGCCTGGCAATCCTTACGCAAATGTCCGCCAACCAGTTCTCCATACGCTGAACCTTGCGCACATGATGCCTGTTTCGGCGGTTTGGGCAGGTCCCCTCAAAAACCGGCACCTCGATGCCCCTGCTCTGCTTACCGCCAGGACACGCGGTTCGACGCCGTTCCGGCTTGATCTTCATGTCGGCGATGTCGGCCACAGCCTTATCGTTGGCCCGACAGGCGCCGGCAAATCCGTTCTGCTTTCGCTTCTTGCGCTTCAGTTCCGCCGCTACTCCGGATCGCAGGTCTTCGTCTTCGACAAAGGAAAGTCGGCACGCGCCGCGGTGCTTGCCATGGGCGGCTCATGCTTTGACCTGGCGCTTGACGGCGGCCTTTCATTCCAGCCGCTGGCGGAGATCCACAAGGGTGCGGAGCAGTCTTTTGCCCTTTCCTGGATCTGCGGCCTGCTCGCCAATGAAGGCGTAGAGATCGCACCGGAAACAAAAGACGCCGTTTGGCAGGCTCTCCTGGCACTCGCCTCAGCGCCGGCCGAAGAGCGCACGCTCACAGGATTTGCAACGCTGTTGCAGTCGAACCGACTGCGTCAGGCGTTGGTTCCCTACACACTCGAGGGCGCGTTTGGGCGCTTGCTCGATGCGGCGAAAGACGACCTCACAATATCCGACGTACAGCACTTCGAGATGGAGGAGCTATTGCATCACAAGCAGTTGGTGCTGCCGGTTCTGACGTACCTCTTCCATCGGCTTGAAGCCCGTTTCGATGGTCGCCCCGCCCTGCTTGTACTCGATGAAGCCTGGGTGTTCCTCGACGATCCGCTTTTTGCCGCACGCATCCGGGAATGGCTGAAGACCCTGCGCAAGAAGAATGTCAGCGTTGTTTTCGCCACCCAATCATTGGCCGATATCGAGAATTCCTCGATCGCACCGGCGCTGATCGAAAGCTGCCCGAGCCGCGTTTTTCTTCCTAATGACCGGGCGCTGGAACCACAGACACAATCGGTCTATCAGCGCTTTGGCCTCAACTCCCGGCAGATCGAGCTGATCGCCCGGGCCGTGCCCAAGCGCGACTATTACTACCAGTCCCAAAGAGGCAACCGGCTGTTCGAACTCGGACTCGGTCCGATTGGCCTTGCCTTCTGCGCCACCTCATCCGCGGCCGACCAGAAACAGATCGATGCGATCCACCACGAGCATGGAAACCGCCAGTCATTCGCTGACGCCTGGCTACGCGCAAAGGGCCTCGACTGGGCAGCCGACCTGCTCACCGGGTTTGCCCATGAACACGAAACCCTGACCGACCCGCAGGATCAGGCGCAGACCACCGCAGACATGATCGACAGCCCGCAGCAGCCAATCACCCCCAACGACAGTTCGAAAGGAGTCCCACAATGAGGACCAGCAAATCCGCCTTGAAACATGCATCAGCCGTCGCCGCCATTTGCACCGGGCTCATCCTGGCAAATCCGGTACGGCCGCCCGCGGCCTGGACCGTGTTCGATCCCTGGAACTACCACCAGAACATCATGACAGCCTCGCAGACGCTGACAGAAATCAACCAGCAAATCGAGCAGTTGCGCAATGAGGCGCAGATGCTCCTCAACATGGATTTGGATCTGACGCAGCTGACTGAGACGATCGCACCGGACCTCGCCGCCACCCTTTCCGAAATCAACACCTTGATGGATCAGGCGAACGCAATCGCCATGACGGTTCAGGAAACAGATGCGGCAATTCAGGAACTCTTTCCGGACACCTTCGAGGCATCGCTCTCCACCGATGATATGCTGCAGAACGCCAGGGAACGATGGGAAGAAGCGCTTGCCGCATATAAACGCTCCGCCAACCTGCAGGCTCAGATCAGTCAGAATGCGGAAGCCGATGGTGACCTGCTCAACACTCTGCTTTCCCGCTCGCGCGCGTCAGTCGGAAACCTGCAAGCGACACAGGCCGGCAACGAACTGACGGGGCTTGCAGTCAAACAATCGCTGCAACTGCAGCAGCTGATTGCAGCCGACGCTCGCGCCGCAACGGTCGACCGGGCAAGCACGCTGGCGGCCGAGGAAGAGGCCCGGACCCGGTTCAGGAGTTTCCTGGGGGAGAGCGACGCGTATTCGCCGGACTGATCTGCCCCATCGCTGAGCCGCCTGACTGAAGCAGGCGGTCAGCTTTCGAAACAACTCCGACACATGCGCACGGAAGCCACCTCTTCCGTGAACGGGAAAGGCTTGCCTGGAGAGCCCCATGGACGATCTCAACGTCATCGACCGGTTCACTGAGACATTCGTCACCTACATCGAATCCGGCTTCGGGCTGCTTTCCGGCGACGTTGCCTTCCTGGTCTCGATACTGGTTGCGATCGATATCGTGCTTGCCGGCCTTTTCTGGGCGTTGATGGGCGATGACAATATTGCCGCGCAGCTCATCCGGAAGGTGCTCTATGTCGGCTTCTTTGCGCTGCTCATAAACAACTTCCAGTCGCTTGCCGGCATTGTCTTCGACTCCTTTGCCGGCCTTGGCCTGAAAGCCGGCAATGCTCCCTTTGGTGCCGATCAGCTCATGCGGCCGGGATTTGTTGCTGCCACCGGTTTTACCGCTGCCTGGCCGATGCTGGAAGCAGCGGGTGAACTCATCGGTTTTACCACCTTCTTCAACAATGTGGTGACGATTGTCGTGCTGCTGATTGCCTGGCTGATCGTGCTCCTCGCCTTCTTCGTCCTTTCTGTCCAGCTCTTCATCACCATCATCGAGTTCAAGCTGACAACCCTTGCCGGCTTCGTTCTCATACCCTTTGCCCTCTTCGGCAAGACAGCGTTCCTGGCAGAGCGCATCCTCGGCAACGTCATCACCTCCGGCATCAAGCTGATGGTGCTTGCCATCGTGCTCGGGATCGGATCGTCCATCTTCAGCGAGATCGCGACACCGCCCTCGGGCGACGTGGATTTGGCACACGCCGCATCCGTCATCCTTGCCGCCATCGCCGTCTTCGGGCTTGCCCTCTTTGTCCCAGGCATTGCGGCTGGCCTCGTTTCCGGCGCACCGCAATTGGGTGCAGGCGCTGCGGCCGGGACAGCCGCGGGACTGGTCGGTACCGGCGTTGTCGGAGGCATGGCGGCATCCGGCGCGCTTCGTGGCGCAGGACATTTTTCGGGTGGTGGCGTCAAGGCAGCCGCCAACATGGCCGGACGCACCAGCGCAGGCCTTCAAAGCAGCGGTGCGGCTGGCGCAATGAAGGCCACGGTCGGCGCGCCGCTGAAAAACACGGCCTCAGCTGCGGCAGCACCGGTTACGGATTCTTACCGGCAGGGACAGGCATCCGGCTTTCGGGCGAACCAATCCTCTTCAGCGTCACCCTCAGGCGGCCGTGGCGCAGGCGTCGTAGGACCGCCCTCTGGCAGCACCGGAGCACCAGGCTGGGCCAGGAAGATGCACCGGCGTCAGCGCTTGCGCGAAGCCAGTCAGTCGGCAGCGCATTCCCTGCGCGAGGGCGACCGCGGCGCCCATGGCGACGGCCCCAAACTCGATCCGGACAAGTGAGGTTTCCATGATCTTCAAACGATCCCGCACGGCCTATGGCGATACGCCCATCCCGGAAACGCCCTATCAGAAGGCCGCTCAGGTCTGGGACACAAGAATGGGCGACGCGCTGGTGCGTGCACGAAACTGGCGGCTCATGGCCTTCGGATGCCTGTCGCTGGCGCTCAGCCTTTCAGGCGGCATGATCTGGCTCGCCGCACAAACGCGGATCGTCCCCTATGTGATCGAACTCGAAACCGATGGTTCGGCAAGGGCAACAAAAGCAGCAGCAGCAGACTACGATCCAACCGACGCGCAGATCGCCTTCCATCTGGCGGCCTTCATTGAAAACATCCGTTCCCTGCCCGCCGATCCCATCGTGGTGCGTAAGAACTGGCTGAGAGCTTACGATTACACCACTGCCCGCGCAGCCAATACGCTGAACGAACACGCACGCGATGCTGATCCCTTCGCGCGCGTCGGCGAGCGCACTGTATCAGTGGAAGTCACCAGTGTCGTTCGCGCCTCAGCCAGCAGTTTCCAGATGCGCTGGCTGGAACGCATTTACGTCAATGGATCGCTCAGCCGAACCGACCGGTGGACCGGTGTTTTTGCGGTTGTGATCGAACAGCCGCGCGATATCGAGACCCTGCGCAAGAATCCGCTCGGCATCTATGTGCACGACATCAACTGGTCGCGCGATCTGAAGACAGGATCGCCTTCCAATCCCTCCGACCGATCCCATCAACCCTCCCCCGGAGATAATCCATGAGATCTACCGCCCTGAGATCGGGTGCGCGATTGCTCGCGCTTGCCCTGCCGCTTCACCTTGCCGCCTGCGCTGCGAAGCCGGACATTCCGGAAATACGATACGACAATCTCGCCTTCGACACGGCCGTGCGCCAGCAGGAACCCGGTAAGCCGGTCAGACTGGTGGAATTGCCGAAACCGCTTCCCCTGCCCGGCCAGTTGAAGCCGCCTCCCGGGGGCGGCAGGGCAAAGGAGAAAAAGGGCGATCTGCCGCCGGAACAACTGGTGACCGAGGCCAACAAGATCGCCAAGTTCGAGCCGACGCAGGACGGTTATGTCAACGCCATACAGAATTACCCCTTTGTGGAAGGCGCGCTCTATCAGCTCTATGCGGCGGTCAACCAGGTCTCGGACATCGCCCTCGAACCCGGCGAGGAGCTGATCTCGGTTTCGAGCGGCGATACGGTGCGCTGGGTGGTGGGCGATACCCGTTCTGGTGCAAGGACAACCAAGGGCGGCCGGCAAGAACAGGTTCATGTCCTCGTCAAGCCGATCGCGCCGGATCTCCAGACCAATCTGGTGATTGCCACAGATCGGCGCACCTATCACCTGGAAATGCACTCGACGGACGCGACCTATATGGCGTCGGTCTCATGGACTTATCCCTATTCCGATCTCCTTGCCCTGAAACAAATGAACACCAAGGCGACTGCAACGACGCGCAACACCATCAGCTCCGGTTTGAACCTGGACCGGATCAGGTTCCGCTACCGCATCGAAGGCAAAGCGCCTTGGAAGCCTGTCCGCGCCTTCGATGACGGCCAAAAGGTCTATATCCAGTTCCCCTCCGGCCCGCGTCAGGGCGAGGCGCCGCCCCTCTTCGTGATTGCCGCCGACGGACAACTGGCACTGGTCAATTACCGGGTGCGGGACAATTACTACATCGTCGACCGGCTCTTTGCGGTTGCCGAGCTGCGCCTTGGAAAGAAGCCGCAAAGAATTGTGCGCATCGTTCGAACCGATACCAAACGCCGGGCAGCGCCGGACAAACGCGAGCTCTTCCATGACCGATAGGAAAGAGCCTCCCGAGAACTTCGAACTGCGCGCCAGGCCAAGACCAGTGACACGCATCAATCGGAACGTCCTGTTTGGCGGAGCGGCAGTCACCCTCGCCTTGATCGGTGGTGCTTTCCTGATTGCACTCGATCCGCCGAACTGGCGAACCGACAAAAGCCGAAAGGAGCTTTACCAGACCCGACATAAGGCACCGCCGGACGGACTTGAAAAACTGCCCGAAACCTATGACCGCATTCCGAAGCTCGGCCCGCCCAATGCCGGCGACATTGGCAAAACCATCACTCGAGTCGAGCGTGATCTCGGCATCAATCCACTTCCCGGTCGACCGCTACCGCCCTACCGGCCGGATCCGGAGGAGGAGTTCAGGCGCGCCGAGCGCATCAGGATGGCACGTCTTGCAGCGCAATCCGCTGGATCCGATCTGTTCTTTTCGCAGAGGAAGCAAACCTCTGACCTCGGAAACAACAGAAAGGCAGAGCCTGCATCGACCGCCAGGCCAAGTGTAAGCCCACATTCAGCGCTATCGACACTGCCCCAGGGCAACCGACCCACAGATCAGAACCAGCAAAAGGCAAAAAATGCGTTCCTTGAGGATGTGCCTGACGAAGACATCTACAACGCACACGCCATGCAGCAACCTTCCACACCCTATCAACTCATGGCGGGCACGATCATCGCGGCAAGCTTTGTCACAGGGCTGAACTCCGATCTTCCCGGCACGGTCATCGCCCAGGTCACGGAACACGTCTATGACACTGTCAGCGGCCAGCACCTACTCATCCCTCAGGGCTCACGTCTCATCGGCAAGTACGATAGCCAGGTCTCTATTGGACAGAACCGGGCGCTTGTCGTCTGGCAGCGCATCATCCGACCGGATGGCTCATCGATCGTAATCGACAATCTGCCAGGAACCGATGAAGCCGGATATGCGGGTGTCACCGACCGGGTGAATCATCACACTGGCGCCCTTATCAAAGGCATCGCACTCTCCAGTGTTCTCGGAGTCGGCACCGAACTCACTTTCGGCGACAACGAAACCGATCTCGTCGAGGCGATCCGGGAAAGCACACAACAATCCGCAAATCGTGCTGGCCAGTCCCTCGTTCAACGCAGCATCGATATCCAGCCGACCATCACCGTGCGGCCCGGCTGGCCGCTTCGCATCATCGTACACAAGGATATCGTCCTGCGACCCATGAAGGAGAGCCATTAGACATGTCTCCACTCAAGCTCAAAAAACTTCCGAACCGGGAAACGGCCAAAATAACGTTCACCGCCAGTGCGGACCTGCAGCAGATGCTTGAAGCATATGCCGCTTATCAAGACATGAGACATGTCTCATGGGACGGTATTCGACCTAAGTTATTGAAATGTTTTCGGGCGGCGCTGCGGCGCCTGTGTGAGACACTTTTTGCGAGTTTGGCCGCCG
>NZ_SPNT01000016.1 GCF_004959855.1 Nitratireductor sp. XY-223
AATCAAACGCACAAAGCGCAAAATCAAGAGAACAACAAGAGCAAACAAATCCGCCGCCAGCGGACAACCGCCCTCGTTGGTGTGCAGCTTATAAGGCCTATAATCAAAATCAGTCAACAGCAATTTCACAAAAAATACAAATTTTTTGCCGCTGCATTCCGGTCGGGAACAATGACTGAATTTTCCGTTAAAAAAACGGTGTCGGACTCGACTGCGCCCATACCCATATAGGGATGCCGGACGGCCGTTTCAAAAGGCCGAACGTTAAATTTCGGTCAGGAAAAGACAGGCGGCCTCAAGGTTCGACCGGGCCGCACCGCCCAAACGGCAAAGGCAATGTGCAGTTCCGTGATGTTGCCCGGCTGACGGCGCGCGATCGCGGCGCCGGTTCCCTTTGAGGGCCGCCTTGTCCGGCGGCGTCTTTGGTGAAATCCTTGCCTTCAGGGCAACGGGAACAGCGACAATGACAAAGCACGGCGGACCGAACGCAAAAGCGATAAACGACTGGCTTGTCTCGGACGGCCGGCTTTCCGGGGACGGCGTCGCAATCGTCGGCGGATTTGCCGAACGCCTGATCAGTGCCGGCGTTCCCTTGTGGCGCGCACGCGTCGCGCAGCAGTTTTCCAACCCGCTTTTATCGGCCTGGGGCGTCATCTGGACGCGGGAGGAAGCGCGCCTTTATACGGTCAAGCGCACGGTGCTGAGCACCGACGCCTGGCACGGCAGCCCGTTCGAACATGTCATCTCCAACCGCACCACGCTCCACAAGCCGCTGGTCGATCTCGATCCGCGGCGCGACCACGGCGTCTACCTTGAACTGGCACAGGCCGGCGGCACCGACTTCTATGCCATGACACTGTCCTATGGCGACGGATCGGTTCAGGGCTGCAGCTTCGCCACCGACAGCGACCACGGCTTCAGCCAGGAGGATCTCGACCTCATCTTTGCCTGCCGGCACGCGCTCGCCTGCGCCATGGAACCTGTCGCCATGCGGCGCTCTTCCGTCAGCCTGCTGCGCACCTATCTCGGCGATGGCCCGGCCGACGCGGTCACCGGCGGCACCATCCGCCGCGGCGAACACACGCATATCGAGGCGGTCATCATGTTCTGCGACCTGCGCGGCTTCACGACCATGTCGGCGCAATGGCCGGAAGCGGAACTCATGGAAGCACTCGACGGCTATTTCGAGCTGGTCGTCGACGCGGTGCGCGAGCATGGCGGCGAAGTCCTGAAATTCATAGGCGACGGCGTCCTGTCGGTATTCCCGGTCGCCGACACGGCAAGCCGCGCGACAAGGTGTATCGATGCGGTAGCCGCCGCAAAAAAGATGGCGGCTTCACTGGAAGAGTTGAACAGGGACCGGCAGCGGCGGAAACTTGAACCGTTGCGTATCGGCACCGGCATCAACATCGGCCATGTCACCCACGGCAATATCGGCAGCCCCGACCGCCTCGATTTCACCGTACTCGGCCAGGCCGTGAACCTCGCAAGCCGGGTCCAGGATCTATGCAAGGTCGTCGGTGAGCCGGTGCTGGCAACGGCGTCCGTTGCTGCCCTGGCCCCGGGTGCGTTCCGTTCGCAGGGTTCGCATTCCGTGAGGGGTCTTGATGCCCCCGTCGAGATACACAGCCTTGAATGAAGTGCCGCTGCCGAACGGCTAGAGCTTCTTGTACATGATCGTCGTTGCATCGTATCGGTCGTCGATCGGATGCCTGGCAAATTCGGGAATGTCGCCGACACGCCGAAAACCCAGCGACAGGTAGAGCCGTTTGGCCGTTTCACTCGCCGTATCGAGCGTCAAGAGTGTCCGTCCGCGAGCGCGTGCGCTTTCTTCCAGGCTGAGCATCAGCGCCCTCGCAATACCCTGTCGGCGAAAGGAAGGATGAACGATCAGCTTCAGCACCTCGGCCCTGTGTGGCTGGTTGGGTGGCGTGTCGCAATCCAGTTGAACGGTGCCCGCCACAGCATCGCCGGACATTGCCGCAAGCAATGTCCGGCTGTCGGCCTTGAGCCCCGGTCTGACAACGTCGAGCCAGAACCGCCTGGAGTCGGCCATCGTGTGCGGCAGAACGAAACTGACACCGGCGCCCCCCAGAACACCGGCGTTGAGGACGGCGGCAAGACCGTCAACATACCGGTCGAACGTTCCATCATTGATCCGGACGATCTCGAAACCGCTCATGCTTCCTCACACCATGGCAATAATGTAGCGGGCGGAGTGGTCCTTTTCCGTGTTGAAGGTGCTTGGTCCGCTCAGCCTGTAGCGCAGGCAGTCGCCCTTGCGCAATCGGTGGACCGAATCCCCGACCTTCAGGGTCAAACGGCCTTCAAGCATATAAAGATGATGCTCGATCCCGGCATTCGGCGGCTCGGGATAGTCGATCGTCGTGTCCGCGGCGAGCCTGCATTCGATCATCTCGGCCGCAAGCGCCTGGGACGGCGGTGAAATGTTGCTGCGTTGGAAGCCGCCCTTCGGATCCTGCCAGACCTGTTGACTCTCGTGCTCGACCAGCGGAACGAAATCGGCTTCGACCAACGACATCAGACGTGACATGGTCAAACCGAAAGCCGAACAGAGCCTTCCGAGGACCGACGCCGTCGGGCTGACCTCGGCATTCTCAAGCCGCGACAGCGTCGCGCGGCTCACGCCGCAGCGCCCGGACAGCGCTTCCAGCGACCATCCGCGCTCCAGCCGCAACGTCTTCAATCGGTCCGCAATGTCGTGGTCGAGCGTATCGGCCGGATTGGAGGTGTTTCTCATATACGGGAATTTATTCCAGTTATGGTCGAATGTAAACCAGTGCGTGCGCGGATTTCGGTTTCGCGCCGAAGCTTCTTTCAGTTGTGTGGGTATTGCCACAGAGTCGGACCGGCCCGGCAGTCTAAGAAAACACCCTGCGACAGCGGACATCGAAACACCGGCCATACCGCGCGCCTGGGTGATCCGGTTTTGATGACCGCTGTCGTTGCCGTTTTCGGACGGGTCTGTTCCCCGTCCCTTCCCTCGCCATCTGCTACACGACCATGGCAACTGTCTCCCGAAGCGATCCGGAGCGGGAATTCAGAAATGCAGACCGGGGTCATCCATGACGGCGATCCGTGAAGCGGCGGTGAATCTGCGGCTGCGTCCCCTCGCCGGTATCCTGCCGATGCAGCGAACCCGCATAGCGTCCGAGATCATTGCCGGGTTTACGCCTGCTGCTCCCGCCACAAAGCGCAATTGACCAATAAGTGGTACAATTGTATCATATCGCGATACGCACAAATTGTCTGTTCCAGTCCCCTCCACCCGAGATGAAAGGCGGATTTCCCATGCTCACGCTCTACCACAACGGAAACTCCGTCTGTTCCATAAAGGTCCGCATCGTGCTGGCGGAAAAAGCACTCGACTGGGACGGCGTCCATATCAGCCTTCCCGACGGTGAACAGCTCACGCCGGAATTTTTGAAGATCAATCCGAAGGGCGTCGTCCCGGTCCTCGAGCATGACGGGCGCCGCATCTATGAATCCAGCATCATCTGTGAATATCTGGACGCGCTTTCAGATACCAACAAGCTGATGCCCGAGGATGCCTACCTGCAGTCGAAGACCCGTGTCTGGGGCGTCAACACCCTCGAATACCACGACCATGTCAACACGCTGACCTTTGCCAGCTATCAAAGAACCATGCTTCTCAAGAAGCCCGCCGAGGAACTCGAGGCGCGCTACGCCAAGCTGCCGAACCGGATCCGGGCGCGCAAGCTGCGCGACCTCATCGAGAACGGTCCGTCTTCGGACTATGTGCCGGTCGCCTTCGGCGGCCTTTCGAAAATGTGTGCCGGCATGGAGGCGGGTCTTGAACACGGCCCATGGCTCATGGGCGACGCTTTTTCGCTCGCCGACGCGCTGCCCGTTGCATACATGTACCGGCTGGAATGTCTCGGCCTGGAAAGCCTGTGGGAGGCACGCTTTCCGCGCGTCGCCGACTGGTACCGCCGCGTCACGGCGCGTCCTTCCATGGAGCAGGCGGTCGGCCCCTATCTCAACGAGACGCAGCTGGCCACGATCAAGGCCGAGGGACAGCAGGCGTTTCTTTCGACCGACCGGTTCTCCGCATACCTGGCCTGACGGGCGGTTAAAGCACCCGCATCCGCATCTTTGCCGGTGCGGGTTGACAGGCTGCGCATTTTATATAACTAATAAGTTATGGAACAAATCGGTTATGAAACGCAACCACGGAACCTGGACGCCGTTTTCGCCGCCCTCGCCGATCCGACGCGCCGCGCAATCCTGACGCGCCTGTCGACTGGCGAGGCGTCGGTGGGCGAGCTCGCCGCACCGTTCGACATGAGCCAGCCGGCGATATCCAAACATCTGAAGGTCCTGGAACGGGCCGGTCTGGTCGTGCGCGACATTGACCGGCAGCGCCGTCCGGCACGGCTGAACGGCACCCCCATGGCGGCTGCCGTGGCCTGGCTTGAGGAGTTCAAACGGTTCTGGTCGTCGAGCTTTGACGAACTCGATGGCCTTCTCGAAGAATTGAAACGGGCCGAACCGAAGGGAGCCGGAGATGAGTGACATACCGACTTATGTGCTGGAGCGGGAGTTTGATGCGCCGCGGGAAATCGTCTGGCGCACCTGGACGGAACCCGAACTGCTTGCCCGCTGGTATGGCCCGAATGTCGAGACCATCGTCCATCACCTTGACGTCAGGCCGGGCGGCCTGTGGCTCAACGAAATGCGGTGGGACGGCAACTCGAACTACGAACGCGTCGAATACACCGAGGTAAACCCGCCCGAAAGGCTTGTCTGGCTGCATTCGGTTACCGACGCCGACTGGAACGTGGTTACCAATCCGATGATGCCCGACTGGCCGCGCGTGCTACTGACGACGGTCACGTTCGAGGAAGACGGCAGCCGCACAAAACTGCGCCTGACCTGGGTGCCGCATGAAGCAAGCGAAGCCGAATTTGCCTGCTTCGCTGCCGCCATGGAAGGAATCGGCAAGGGCTGGGGCGCCGGCATGGATCTGCTTGCCGAGATTATCGCGGAACTGCAGTCTTAGGATCCCAAGCGCATCAAAAACAGTTCCGAACCCCTGGGCAACCGCCCGAAACGCAAGGCTCGCTCCAGCCCGGTGTGCGAGATTGCCCATGCCTGGCAGCAAGGGCGGATGCTGTCGGGCGGCGTATGCGGCGCGCCGGCGGCGCTGACCGGTGCGCCCTGACGGACCTGATTGCCGTTCGTTCGGACCGCCGCCTGTCCGGACACCCGGACGACGGACAATCATTTGGGACAGAACGACTGGAATGCTGACAAACGCCTCTATTCTCGTCACCGGCGGCACGGGCTCTTTTGGCAACACTTTCGTTCCGCTGACCTTGAAAAAATATGATCCCCGGCGTCTCGTCATTTTTTCCCGCGATGAAATGAAACAGTGGGAAATGGCCAGGAAGTTCGAGGGCGACAGGCGGCTGCGGTTCTTCATCGGCGACGTACGCGACAAGGACCGGCTCTACCGGGCGCTCGACGGCGTCGACTACGTGGTCCATGCCGCGGCCACGAAAATCGTTCCGACCGCCGAATACAATCCCTTCGAATGCGTCAAGACCAACGTCAACGGCGCTATGAACCTGATCGATGCCTGCATAGACAAGGGCGTCAAGCGCGTCGTCGCACTGTCCACCGACAAGGCCTCGAGCCCGATCAACCTCTACGGCGCGTCGAAACTGGCCTCCGATAAGCTGTTCGTCGCCGGCAACTCCTATGCCGGCGAGCATGACACCCGCTTTGCGGTCGTTCGCTACGGCAATGTCATGGGTTCGCGCGGCTCCGTCATTCCGTTCTTCATGTCGGTGCGCGAAAAGGGCGTGCTGCCGATAACGGACCCGCGCATGACGCGCTTCATGATCTCGCTCGAACAGGGCGTGGAACTCGTCTGGCACGCTTTCGAGGACATGGTCGGCGGCGAGATTTACGTCAAGAAGATCCCGTCCATGAAGGTCACGGACATTGCCCGCGTGATCGCCCCGGACGCCGAGCAGGAGATCATCGGCATCCGCCCCGGGGAAAAGGTGCACGAGCAGATGGTGGGCATCGAGGACGCGCCCTACACCTACGAGTATCCCGGGCATTTCAAGATCCTGCCGGCGATCAACAACTGGGCGTCCGATCCCTACCGCATAAAGGACGGGACCCGGGTGGCCGAGGGTTTCACCTATGCCAGCGACAACAATTCCGAATGGATGTGCGACGCGGACCTCGACAACTGGATCGAAGTGAACCAGAACAGGATCGGCGCCATCTGATGATCCCCTACGGCAGGCAGGATATCAGGCAGGATGACATCGATGCGGTTGTCGATGTGCTGCGGTCCGATTTCCTGACCCAGGGGCCGGCCGTCCAGCGCTTCGAGGTCGCGGTCGCTTCCGCCGCCGGCGCGACCCACGCCGTCGCGGTCAACAGCGCCACCTCCGCCCTGCATGTCGCCTGCATCGCCCTCGGCCTTGGCCCGGGTGATATCCTGTGGACGTCGCCGGTCACCTTTGTCGCCTCGGCCAATTGCGCACGCTATTGCGGTGCCGGTGTCGACTTCGTCGACATCGATCCGGCGACCGGCAATATGTGCCCGGCCCGGCTGGAGGAAAAGCTCGAGCGGGCCGCCCTTGCGGGCCGGCTGCCGAAAATCATCGTTCCGGTCCACCTCGGCGGCCTTTCCTGCGACATGGCCGCCATCGGCGCCCTCGCCAAGCGCCACGGTGTACGCATCATCGAGGACGCATCACACGCGATCGGCGGATCCCACCGGGGTGAGCCGGTCGGCAATTGCCGGTTCAGCGACATCACCGTGTTCAGCTTCCATCCGGTCAAGATCGTCACGACGGGTGAAGGCGGCGCTGCCGTCACCAACGATGCAGCCCTCGCGTCCCACATGGCGCGTCTGAGGAGCCACGGCATTACGCGCGACCCGGAACTGATGACGCATTCACCGGACGGGCCCTGGTACTATCAGCAGCGCGAGCTCGGCTGGAACTATCGGATGACGGATCTGCAGGCCGCGCTCGGCCACGCCCAGATCGCCCGGCTTACCGATTATGTGGCGCGGCGCAACGCGCTGGCGGAACGCTATGACAGCATCCTTGAGGCAATGCCCGTCGCCCGGCCGGGGCGCCACAAAGACAGCCGGTCGGCATTTCATCTCTATGTGGTTCGTGTTCCCGCCGGTCAGCATCGTCGGGTTTTCGAGGGACTTCGTGACGCCGGCATCGGCGTCAACCTCCACTACATTCCGGTGCACCTCCAGCCCTATTATCGCGATCTCGGGTTTTCCGGGGGCGAATTTCCGGAAGCCGAGCGCTATTACGCGGAAGCCATCAGCCTGCCCCTCTTCCCGACGATGACCGAGGCGACGCAGGACGAAGTTGCCGGTGTTCTGGCCGGGCTCCTGGACCGGTGAGGCAACGCGAGCGGAGATGTCGATGAAACAGCCACGATCGATCGAAATCGCCGGCCGCCGGATCGGCCCCGACCAGCCTCCTTATGTCATTGCGGAAATGTCCGGCAATCACAACGGCGATCTTCAGCGGACGTTCCGGATCCTGGAAGAGGCGAAGCAAGCCGGCGCCGACGCCGTCAAGCTCCAGACCTACCGCCCGGATACGATCACCATCGACCACAACGCACCGGAATTCATCGTCGAGGGCGGTCTCTGGGACGGGCGCCGGCTCTTCGAACTCTACGAGGAGGCGCACACGCCCTGGGAATGGCACCCGGAGATCTTCGCCCGGGCGCATGAACTCGGCATCACGGTCTTTTCCTCTCCCTTCGATCCGACGGCGGTGGACTTTCTGGAAAGCCTGGATGCGCCCGCATTCAAGGTCGCCTCGCCCGAGATCATCGACCTGCACCTGATCCGCAAGATCGCGGGCACCGGCAAGCCGATGATCATATCGACGGGCATGGCCACCGTCGAGGAGATTGACGAGGCCCTTTCTGCCGCGCGTGCCGGCGGCGCCGAGGACATCGTGCTCCTGCATTGCACCTCGGCCTATCCAACGCCGCCGCAAGAGGCGAACCTTGCGACAATTCCCGACCTTGCGGACCGCTTCGGCGTGATCACCGGACTTTCCGATCATACGCTGGGCACCACGGTTGCGACGACGGCCGTCGCGCTGGGCGCGGCGGTGATCGAAAAACACTTCACGCTCGCAAGATCGGAGGGCGGTGTCGACAGCGCCTTCTCACTGGAACCCGGGGAGCTTGCCGAACTTGTCGAGAACGCCAGGATCGCGCAGGCGGCAATGGGCAGGCCCATGTATCAACCGACGCTGTCCGAGGCTTCGGTTCTGAAGAACCGGCGCTCGCTCTACATCATGAAACCCGTCAACGAGGGCGAGGCCTTCACCAGCGACAACGTGCGCTCGATCCGTCCGGGTCTTGGCCTCAAGCCGAAACATCTCGACGCGGTGCTTGGCCGCAAGGCCGCACGCGATCTGAAGTTCGGCGAGCCGCTCGACGTGTCGATGATCGCCGGCGGGCTGGACACGTGATGGCAACAAGCGTCGCGATCATTCCCGCGCGCGGCGGCAGCAAGCGAATCCCGCGCAAGAACATCCGCAAATTCCGCGGCCGGCCGATCATCGCCTGGTCGGTGGAGGCCGCCCTGGAATCAGGCGCCTTTGACGAGGTGATGGTCAGCACGGACGATGAGGAGATCGCATCGGTTGCCCGCTCGTGCGGCGCGAACGTTCCATTCATGCGCTCGCCACGAACCGCCGACGACACCGCAACCACCAGCGATGTCCTGTTCGAAGTCCTTGAATGCTACGGAAAGGCGGGGCGTGAATTCGCTTTCGGCTGCTGCATCTACCCGACCGCACCCTTCATGCGCGCAAGCGATCTGGCCCACGGAAAACAACGCCTCGCCGACGATGGATTTGACGTGATCATGCCGATCGCCGCCTTCAGCTACCCTGTCTGGCGTTCGCTCAGGCGCGACGATGACGGAAGGTTGGAAATGAACTTTCCGGAGAACCTCAACGCAAGATCGCAGGACCTGCCGCCGGCCTTCCACGACGCCGGCCAGTGGTACTGGTTCAGGACGGCCGCTTTCCTCAGCGACCGGGTACTGTTGGGGCCGAACACCGGGTCGGTCATGCTGCCGTCCACACAGGTGCAGGACATAGACACCGAGGAGGACTGGACGATCGCCGAGTGGAAGCACGAGAGGATATTCGGATGAACGATCCGCGTCTTCGGCGTCATGAACTGGGCTTCCTGGAAGTTGCCGCCAAGCCTTCGGCGAGCGAGCTCGCCGCATATTACAGGGAAGCCTATTTCCAGAACGAGAAAGGCAACTACCGCGCAGCCTATCCGCCCGAGGAGCACGAGGTCATCGGGCTTCGCATCGCGCACCGCCGCGAACGGGCGCTCGAGCTTCTGGATCGGGACGGGCCGGGGCGCCTGCTCGACGTCGGTTGTGGGGAAGGGTTCGTTCTTGCCGCCTTCGACCGGCTTGGCTGGCAGGTCGCCGGCGTCGATTTCAGCCGCGCCGGCGTGGAAGCGATGAATCCTGCCGTCGCGGATCGCGTCGAAGACGGCGATCTCTTCACCATCCTCCGCCGCCGCATCGCCGAAGACGACCGCCATGATCTGGTCTGGCTCGGCAATGTGCTCGAGCATGTTCTCGACCCGGTCGAACTGCTCGAGCTGCTGCACGCGCTCGTAAAGCCCGGCGGCCTGCTTGTCGTCACGGTTCCAAATGACGGAAACGCCTTTCACGACGCGCTTTATGAGCGCGGTTCGATCCCCGACCGGTTCTGGATCGCAATCCCCGACCACATGTCCTATTTCACGGCCGACAGCCTGAAACGCGCGGCCGCGGCGACCGGATGGGACTGCCGCGACATACAGGCCGATTTTCCGATCGATTTCTTTCTTGCGCATGACGGTTCCAACTATGCGCGCGACCGGTCAAAGGGGCCGGCAGCGCACCGCGCGCGCCTGCAGCTGGAGCGGATCATCGGCGCCGCGGGCGTCGGTGCGGCAAACCGCTTCTATTCGGCCCTTGCTGATGTCGGCCTCGGCCGCAACATCACCGCATTCCTGTCGCCACGGAGCTGACAATGCGAGAAGCAAGCGTCCATGAAAACAGCCCGCTCAAGAACCAGGGGCAGAACGCCGGCCAGGGTGCCCCGGGCGATGGCCCCTACCGGTGCATGCCGCATGCCGAGCTGCGGGACGGCGCCTATGCGGTGCGGGCCGTTGAACCGGGCCATATCGATGCGATACGGCAATGGCGCAACGACCAGATCGACATCCTGCGCCAGCCGGCGCCGATCACGCGTGAAGAACAGCAGCGATACTTCGAGCGGACCATCTGGCCCGACAAGCAGGCCGAACGGCCACGCAATATCCTGCTGATCTACCTGAACGAGCGCGAGCCCATCGGCTATGGAGGGCTCGTCCACATGGACTGGGAACAGGAGCGCGCAGAGCTCTCCTTCCTGCTCGATCCGCAATACGAACGCCCGAGCGAACGCCGCGCCGACCTGTTCGGCCGTTTTCTGCTGCTGTTGAAACGCCTCGCCTTCGAGGACCTGCGGCTGAACCGTCTATACACCGAGACATTCGCGACCCGCCGGCGTCACATGGAAACGCTGGAGCAGGCCGGCTTTCGCCCAGAGGGTTGCCTGAGGCAGCACGTGCGCATCAACGGGACACGCGTCGATTCCATCCTGCATGGATGCATCGCCGGCGATGAAGGGGAGCGCCATCCATGAGGGGTAAAAAGGTCTTCGTCAGCGGCGGCGCTGGCGTGATCGGTGTGGAGCTGGTTTCCGGGCTCGTCGATCGCGGCGCCGAGGTGCTGGTCGGGGACCTGAAGCCGCGACCGCGGCAGTTTCCCGCCAGCGTTCAGTACCGGCAGGGCGACCTGAACGGCATGACCTTGTCGGAACTGGATGCGTTCGCGCCCGACATCTTCATACACCTCGCGGCGACCTTCGAGCGCTCCTCCGAGTCCGCGGAATTCTGGGGCGAGAACTTCCGGCATAATGTCCGGCTCAGCCATCACCTGATGACCATCGCGCGCGATGTGGCGAGCCTCAGACGGGTCGTCTTCGCATCGTCATATCTCATCTACGACCCGGCTCTTTATCAGTTTGATGCCGCGCAGGAGACACCGGTCGGCCTCGCGGAAGACGATCCGGTCCGCCCGCGCAATCTTACCGGCATGGCGAAGCTCGCCCACGAGACAGAGTTGCAGTTTCTTGGCGGCTTCGATCGTTATCCCTTCACCACCGTGCTCGCGCGCATCTTTCGCGGATACGGCCGCAATTCGCGCGATGTCATCTCGCGCTGGATCCGCGCGCTGTTGCGCGATGAACCGATCGCCGTTTTCAGACCCGAGGGCCTGTTCGACTATATCTACGCCAGAGATTCGGCCGAAGGCCTGATCCGGCTGGCAGACGCGGACCACGTGACCGGCGTCATCAATCTGGGAACCGGCCGCGCCCGCAGGGTCGCGGACGTGGTTTCGGCCCTGCGTGAACATTTTCCCGGCATGAACGCGCAAACCGAGCCGTCGGAGATTTCGTACGAGGCTTCGCAGGCGGACATTTCGCTGCTCGACACGGCGCTGGGCTGGTTGCCCCGGTACGACCTAGAGACTGCCATCCCGGAAATTATCGCCCATGAGCGGTCGCGGCTGGAAACCGCGGCTGACGAAGACACTGGCCAAAACGTCCTTGTGACCAGCGCATCACGAAAGGCGCCATTGGTCCGTGCAATGAAGGATGCCGCGGCGCGGATTTCACCCGGTGCCGCGGTGATCGCGGGAGATGTGGATCCCGGCGCACCGGCACGGCATGCTGCGGATGGTTTCTGGCTGATGCCGCGCCTCGATGCCGTGTCGCCGGAAGAGCTGATCGCAGCCTGCAGAGAGCGCGGCATCGGCACCGTCCTGCCGACACGCGACGGCGAACTCGTGTTCTGGGCGAAGGCGCGGGCCGCATTCGCGGCCATCGGGATCGACGTCATTATCTCGCCCTCCGAAAGCGTCGAGCGGTGCCTCGACAAGCTCGCATTCGCAAAGTTCGGTGTGGAAACAGGATTGCCGGTCATTCCGGCGGCAACCGATCCGGATGCGCTCGACGCCGCCGCCTATGTGGTCAAGGAACGTTTCGGCGCCGGATCGCATGGCATCGGCCTGAACCTCGACCGGGAGGCGGCCATCGCGCACGCCGCCGGTCTCGACACACCGGTTTTCCAGCCGTTTGTTTCCGGTCCCGAGATCAGCATCGACGCATGGATGGACGGCACCGGCGGGCCGTGCGGCCTCGTCCTGCGGCGCCGCGACAGGGTCGTCGCCGGGGAATCGCAGATCACGACGACCTTCCGCGACCCGTTGCTTGAGGAGAAGGCCGAGCATGTTTTGCGTGCGCTCAAGCTCCGCGGCCCGGCCGTGCTCCAGGCCATTGTCACGGAAAACGGCGAACTGAATGTCATCGAGTGCAACGCGCGCTTCGGCGGCGCGTCGACCGCTTCCATTGCCGCCGGTCTCGATCTTCTCTACTGGAGCCTTGCCGAAGGCCGCATGCCGGACGCACCGAGGCAATTCCGCCGCATTGCCGGCGAACTGCGCCAGGTGCGCATGCCGCAGGACATGATCCTCCATGATCCTGATCTTTGACCTCGACGACACGCTCTACGACGAACGCAGTTTCGTGCTCGGCGGTTTGCGTGCGGTGGCGCAATACGGCGAGACCGAGTTCGGTTGGGATGCGGACCGGTCCCTGGCCTTCATGACGGAGCGTCTCGATCGCCAGGGCCGCGGCCGTATTTTCGACGACTGGCTCGCAGCGCGCGGCAAGAACACGCGCGGGCGCGTTCGGGATTGCGTCAGGATCTACCGCCACCACCGCCCGGCGCTTTCCCTGTTTCCCGCCGCGAGGACGGTGCTTGACCGTTACGGGCCAGCCCACCCGCTCTATCTCGTCACCGATGGGCACAAGATCGTCCAGAAGAACAAGGTCGATGCGCTGGATCTGTGGGGGGAATTCCGTCGGGTGATGATCACCCATCGCTTCGGCCGGCGCAATGCCAAGCCTTCCACACACTGTTTCCAAAGGATTCGCGAGATCGAGGCCTGCGGCTGGCCCGACCTGATCTATGTCGGCGACAATCCGCAGAAGGATTTCGTCAACCTGAACAAAAAGGGTGCGAAGACCGTCAGGGTTTTGACCGGTATGCATCGCGGGCACAAGGCGGGCTCCGGTTACGATGCGCAACACACGATCGCCGACCTTCGTGCGTTGCCGGATTTGCTCGACGGAATCGGCTGCCGGCACTGAACCGGCTGGCCCGGATCAGCCACGCGCAAGCCACGTCCACTAATCATACCCGTAGGACAGGCTCGGGAATGCGGGCTTATCCCGGTCCGGAGCGACCTGTCCCCTTCGCGAAACGCGAGCAAACGACCGGCCCTTGCAAACCATGACCAATCTTGCCCTCAAATCCGCTGCCCCGAAAGCGCCTCCGGCGAAGCTGCTGAAGAAGATCCATTCGCTCCAGAAGCGCGGCAAATTCGCTGAAAGCCGGCCGCTCTGCGACCGGCTCGCGTCCCAGGGCTACGTGAGCGCGGATCTTCTGCATTTTCACGGGCTGGCCCTGCGCGCCTGCAACGACCTGAACGGCGCCCTCGTCAAGATCTACGCGGCAACGGAGCAGCAACCGGACAACGCGCTGATGCTGAATTCGCTCGGCGTCGTGTTGTTCCAGATGAACGAGGTCGAGCCGGCGATCGCGCAGTTCAAGCGCGCCACCAAGGCAGACCAGAAACTTTACGATGCCTGGAAGAACCTCGGCATCGCACTGAGAAAGGCGGAACGCTACCAGGCCGCCTTCACGGCATTCGACTGCGCCCATCATCTCGACCGCACCCAGGTCGATCCGATGCTCAACATCGTCGAAATCCTGATCGACAACCGCCAGTACAAGCGCGCTGAGACCGCGATGGACAAGCTGCTGGCGGCCTGCAGCAGGATCACGCCCGGCCTCCTGCTCCAGAGGCTGCATATCGCGGAACGCCTCGAGGATTTCGACTACATCGTCGCGCATCTCGACACGATCGATCGGGAAATGCTGAGCGTCGACGAACAGGCCGAGCTCGACAGCGTCCAGGTCTCTTATCTGCGCATCAACGGCCGCATGGACGAGGCGATCGCCATTTTGAGGAAATGGGTGGATGTCGAGACGTCACTCCAGGATCACTACATGATGCTGCTCGGGCTGTGCTACGCCGAGGCGGGGCGCCTCGGCGACGGCATCGAATACCACAAGGCGCTGCTTGAGAAGAACCCCGGCCACACGATCGGGCGCTACAATCTCGGCCTTCTCCAGATCAAGAACGGCGACATTGCCGAAGGTTACGAGAACTACGAAACCCGCTGGCTGCGTCCCGAATTTCCCTCAAAGCGCCGCCAGTTCAGCGCAACGCGCTGGACGGGCGAGCCGCTGGACGGCAAGAAGCTGCTTGTCTGGCGCGAACAGGGCATCGGCGACGAGGTGCGATACGCTTCCCTGATCCCCGACCTGAAGGATCGCGGCGGTGACGTGACATTCGAGTGCTCGCCCAAGCTGTCGCCGGTCTGGGAACATTCATTTCCCTGGGCGGCAATCGCCCATGAGGGCCCGACGGAATGCCGCGGCGACGAGGCCTATGCGCATTTCGACTATCAGATCCCTGTCGGCTCGCTCGGCGCGATCTTCCGCCCGGCGCTCGAGGACTTCGCAGAAAAACAGGCGCCGTGGATCCGGCGGCATCAGCCCGTCGAGGAATTGCTGCGCGCCCAGCTCGGGATCGAACCCGGCGAGACGCTTGTCGGCGTGTGCTGGCGCTCGTCCCACCAGGCGACATCGCGCGACCGGTATTTCCTGCAGGCCAAGCAATTGCAGCCGCTCAAGGCGCTGCCCGATTGCCGGTGGGTCAACGTGCAGTATGACTGCAGCGACGAGGAGGTCGAGACGGTCCGCGGGCTCGGTCTTCCTTTGCACCACTACGCCAACCTCGACCAGAAGAACGATCTCGCCGGCGCCTGCGGCCTGCTCGGCGCCTGCGACATTGTCATTTCCGTCGGGGTCTCGGTCTCGGACCTTGCGGCCGGTCTCGGCGTTCCGGTCATTCAGATCGCCCGGGAAAACGCCGAGGTGTTTCTCGGAACCGACCATGTCCCCTGGTTCCCGACCTGCATGTCCATCCGCATGGAACCGCATGGCGGCGACGCGGCAATCGCCGAAATCGTCGAACGCTGGCCGTCGATCGTGGAATGGGCGAAGGGCGTGACGACCGCCGAGCGGCCGTGGTTGGATGCTGAGTCCGGGGCGGCCGTGCCGCGCGGGACCGCCACCGCGGCTCTCAATCTCGAATATGAGATGCAGGCCGCGTAACCGGGGATAAACGCCCGAAATCGCGCCGCTTCTTTGCATTTCCCGCATTTTTCGACGCCCTGACGAAAATCGACTGCTTGACATTATTGGAACGTTCCAGTAATTCAGATTTAACAATTGGAACGATCCAAATACCAAACCGGGAGGATTTTATGCGTTGGGGCCTCGTTGGCGCGAGCAGAATTGCGTCCGGTTTCATGATCGATGCGATCCGGGCGCAGGCGGATACGGAAATCCTGTCGGTCCTCAGTTCCAGCGCGGCACGCGGCCGGGAATTCGCTGAAGAAAACAACATCGCGCGAAGCCATACCGATCTCGATGCGCTGCTTGCCGATCCCGACCTGGACGCCGTCTACATCTCCACGACCAATGAGAAGCACCACCCGCAGGCGCTTGCCGCCATAGCGGCGGGCAAGCATGTCCTGTGTGAGAAGCCGCTGGCAATGAGCCTGAACGAGGCGATCGAGATGGTTCGCACCGCTTCGGAAAAGGGCGTCGTGTTTGCCACCAACCACCACCTGCGCAACGCGGGTTCGCACCTTGCGATAAAGGAACTGATCGCAACGGGCCGTATTGGTGACGTTCTGAGCGCCCGTGTTTTCCACGCGGTCAACCTGCCCGAACAATTGCGGGGCTGGCGGATCAACGACGCCGCCGCGGGCGGCGGTGTGATCCCGGACATCGTTGTCCATGACGCCGACACGATCCGCTTCCATCTCGACGAGGATCCCGCAATGGTCGTCGCGCAAGCAGGCATCTCCGGAATGGGCGAGGGTGTGGAAGACAGCGTCATGTCCGTCTGGACAATGCCCTCCGGTATCATGGTCGAGACCCACGAGAGCTTCACCCACCGTTTTGCCGGGACCGGGGTCGAGTTCCATGGAACCGAAGGATCCGTCATTGCACGCGATGTCATGACCCAGCAGCCGGTGGGCGAGATCCGGCTCGTCGACGGGGCCGGCCAGCATGAAATACCGTTTGAGACGCACAACCTGTACATCCGCTCGCTCGGGCTTTTCCAGGCGGCCGTCGAAGGCCGGGGGCGCCCCTCTGCGGACGGGGTCGACGGCATAAAGTCGCTGGCGGTTGCGCTGGCCGTTCGAGAAGCGGCGAGAACAGGCAGGGCCGTCGACGTCGATTACGGGGGCTTCTAGCCGATGGTCGCCAAAGTCGTCTCTGCCGGGCAAGCAGCAAGCCGCATCGCGGACGGTGCGGTGGTGACCGTGTCGTCTTCGTCTGGGCTCGGATGCCCGGACAAGGTTCTGCAGGCGATCGGCGACCGTTTCGAGCGGGAGGGACATCCGAGGAACATTACGACGCTCCACCCGATCGCGGCCGGCGACATGTACGGCATCAAGGGCATCGATCATATCGCCCGGGACGGTTTGCTCTCCACCATCATTGCCGGCTCTTATCCGTCGGGGCCGTCCTCGCTGCCGATGCCCGAGATCTGGCGGATGCTCGTCGAGGAGCGCGTCGCCGCCTACAATGTGCCCTCCGGCATTCTCTTCGACATGCACCGCGACGTCGCGGCCAGGCGCCCCGGCGTCATGACGCAGGTCGGCATCGACACATTTGTCGATCCCGTTCGCCAGGGATGCGCCATGAACGAGACGGCGGCGCAAAGGCCGATCGTCGCGCGGGTGGAAATGGGCGGAGAGACTTGGCTTCACTTCCCCAATATCGTCCCCGACGTCGCGATCATTAGGGCGACCACGGCGGACGAGCGCGGCAACCTGACCTACGAGCACGAGGGCGCCTATCTCGGCGGCCTGGAACAGGCGATAGCCGTGCGCAATCACGGCGGCCTGGTCATCGCGCAGGTCAAGCGGGTCACGGCCTGCGGCTCGCTGCGCCCCCATGATGTGCGTGTGCCCGGTCATCTCGTCGACCTGATCGTCGTCGATCCGCATCAGCTCCAGACGACGGAGACCGCCTATGATCCGGCGATCGCCGGCGAGATCATGCGGCCCTGGTCGAGTTTCACCCTCGCCGAACACGGCGTCGAGAGCGTCGTGGCGCGGCGTGCGGCAATGGAATTGAAAACCGGACAGACCGCCAATCTCGGTTTCGGCATATCGGCCATGGTGCCGCGCATCCTCTTGCAGGCGGGCAAGGAACAGGCTGTGACCTGGGCCATCGAACAAGGCGCCACCGGCGGCATGCCGCTGACCGGTTTCGCCTTCGGCTGCGCATCCAATGCCGACGCCTATGTGCCCTCCCCGCAACAGTTCACCTACTTCCAGGGCGGCGGTTTCGACGTCTCGTTCCTGTCGTTTCTCGAAATTGACCGCGAAGGCAATGTCAACGTCTCCAAGCTGGGCAAGAAGCCGTACCTTACGGCCGGCTGCGGCGGATTTGTCGACATCACCGCCAACGCGAGGAAGATCGTCTTTTCCGGCCTTTTCGAAGCAGGCGCGGACCTGCACCTGGCCGACGACGGCATGACCGTCAGGTCCCCCGGGAAATTCACCAAGATGGTGGACGAGGTGGAGCATGTCACGTTTTCCGGCCGGCGGGCCCGGGAGACCGGACAGGACGTCCTTTACGTGACGGAACGTTGCGTTATCCGGCTGACGGAGAACGGGCTGGTCGCCACCGAGATCATGCCCGGCATCAATCCTGACAAGGACATTGTCGATGCATCGAAGGGCCGCGTGCGGCTCGCCGCCGACCCGATCGAGATGCCGAAGGCGCTGCTCGGCAGCGCGCCCATGGAGCTGAACCTGTGAGCGCGCTGCATCTCATCCGGCACGGCGCCGTCGCCGAACTGCGCCTCGACAATCCGGCGAAACTCAACGCATTCACCGTCGAAATGCTGGAGGCGCTGGATAATCATTGTGCGGAACTGGAGAGAGACGGCGCCGTCCGGGCGGTGGTGATCTCCGCCGAAAAGAGCCGGGCGTTTTGCGCCGGCGCCGACATAACTGCCTGGTCGGAACTGGAGCCGTGGGATTTCGCCAGGCATTGGGTCCGCGACGGCCACCGGGTGTTCGACCGCCTCGCGCGCCTGTCCCGGCCGACCATCGCCGCAATCGCGGGACACGCTTTCGGCGGCGGACTGGAATTCGCCGCGACCGCCGACATCCGCATCATGGCGCCTGATGCAACGCTTGCGCTCCCCGAAGCTGGGGTCGGGATCGTTCCGGGCTGGTCGGGCACCCAGCGCCTAATT
Source organism: Nitratireductor sp. XY-223 (assembly GCF_004959855.1). Taxonomy (GTDB): domain Bacteria; phylum Pseudomonadota; class Alphaproteobacteria; order Rhizobiales; family Rhizobiaceae; genus Hoeflea_A. Next base: position 18,602 of record NZ_SPNT01000016.1, read on the forward strand.
CGCCTGCTGGGCGAACCTCTCGTGAAAGAGATGGCGCTGATGGGCCGCCGCCTGTCCGCTGAGCGCGCCCTTGCGTCGGGTTTCGTGGCCGAACTGTCGGACGATCCGCGCACGGCGGCAATGGCCATGGCGGAAAGCCTCACCGACAAGTCGCCCCGGTCCATCGAGGTTGCGAAATACATGATCCACGCGGCGGCCGGCGAGGATCGCGGCGCGATGATCGAGACACTGGGGGCGGGCATGATTTCCCCGACCGACGATCGCGATGAGGGCGTCACTGCCTTCCGCGAGAAACGCAAACCGGATTTTTCGGGCAAATGAGCATGACGGATTTCAATGTTGTCGCCGCCGGCGACAGGGCCATTCCAGCGCAGCCATTCGTCGCACGGCATCTCATCGACGGCGAGTGGCGCACGAGCGCGGACGGCGCGACGTTCGAGCGCGTTTCGCCTTCGCACGGATCGGTGGTCACGCTGGCAAGCAAGGGTGGCTCCGAGGATGTTGAAAGGGCTGTATCCGCCGCACGATCCACCTTCGACAAGGGCACCTGGTCCAGCACCAGCGGCAAGGAGCGCGCAACTCTGCTGTTGCGGGTCGCCGACCTGATCGACCGGGAGCGCGACCGGATCGCGCTGATGGAGACGCTGGAGTCCGGAAAACCGATCAGCCAGGCGAAATCGGAAATCGAGGGCGCCGCGGACCTGTGGCGCTACGCGGCCTCTCTGGCGCGCACGATGCACGGTGAGAGCCACAATTCGCTCGGAAGCGACATGCTCGGCCTGGTTCTGAGGGAACCGGTCGGCGTGGCCGCCATCATCACGCCGTGGAACTTTCCGTTCCTCATCGTTTCGCAGAAGCTGCCCTTTGCACTCGCTGCCGGTTGCACCGCGGTCATAAAACCCTCCGAGATGACGCCGGCCACCACGGTGATCCTCGGCGAACTGATTGTCGAGGCCGGGGTGCCCGCCGGCGTCGTCAATATTGTCCTGGGCCATGGCGATCCCGTCGGCATGGCCATGACGGCGGACCCGCGGGTGGACATGGTGACCTTCACCGGCTCCACCGGCGTCGGCAAGGCGATCGTGACGGCGGCGGCCGGAACGCTCAAGAAGGTCTCGCTGGAGCTCGGCGGCAAGAACCCGCAGGTCATTTTTCCCGATGCCGATTTGCAGGATGCGCTCGACGCGGTGGTCTTCGGCGTCTATTTCAACGCCGGTGAATGCTGCAACTCCGGATCGCGCATCATCGTCCATGAGGATATTGCCGACGAATTCGTCGCCCGCACCGTGGACCTGTCGCGCCGGGTACCGTTCGGCGACCCGCTGGATCCCGCGACCAAGGTCGGCGCGATCATAACCCCCGAGCACCACGCAAAGATCGACCGCCATGTCCGCGATGCGGCGGCCGGCGGCGCGGACATCCGGCTCGGTGGAAGCGGCCTTCCCGTTCCCGGCTTGAACGGCCAGTTCTACCAGCCGACCGTCGTCGCTAATGTCAGTGGCAACATGTCGATCGCGCGCGAAGAGGTGTTCGGGCCGGTCCTGTCGGTATTGACATTCAACACGCTCGATGAAGCAATTGCACTGGTCAACGATGCCGAATACGGTTTGTCGGCCGGCGTCTGGAGCGACAACGTCCACACGTGCCTCGAATTTGCGCGACGTGCGCATGCCGGCACCGTCTGGACCAACACATGGATGGACGGCTTTGCCGAAATGCCTTTCGGCGGCGTCAAGGAAAGCGGCCAGGGCCGGGAGCTTGGCCGCTACGGACTGGAAGAGTTTCTCGAGGCGAAAACAGTCGCAATGCGGATCGGCCGCACGCGCGCGCCTTGGATCGAACCGCAGACAGCATGATGGTCTGCGGTGGACATAAAGATTGCGCAAACCAGGGAGGTATTCCATGCGTATTTTGACAACGACACTAACTGCCGCCACTGCTCTCGCGGCTGCCACCTGCGCCCAGGCGGCGGACGTGGAGGTTCTGCACTGGTGGACATCGGGCGGTGAGGCCGCTGCTCTCAACGTTCTGAAAGACGACCTTTCCGGCCAGGGCATCGGCTGGCAGGATATGCCCGTTGCCGGCGGCGGCGGCACGCAGGCCATGACCGTCCTGCGGGCACGCGTAACCTCCGGCAACGCGCCGACGGCGGTGCAGATGCTCGGCTTCGACATCACCGACTGGGCCAAGGAAGGCGCCCTGGCGGACTTGAATGCCCTTGCCGACCAGAACAAGTGGGGCGACGTCATCCCCGCCGCCCTGCAGAAATTCGCCACCCATGACGGCAAGTGGGTCGCCGCGCCGGTGAATGTCCACTCGACGAACTGGGTCTGGGCCAACAAGGCGATCATGGACGAGCTCGGCATATCCCAGCCGCAAAGCTGGGACGAATTCGTCGCGGCGATGCAGAAAGCCAAGGACGCGGGCTACACCGCGCTGGCCCATGGCGGCCAGCCCTGGCAGGAAGCAACCATCTTCGACGCCGTCGCCATGGCCGCGGGCGGTCCGGAATTCTACCAGAAGGCCTTTGTCGAACTCGACGAGGACACGCTGGGTTCCGACACCATGAAGGAGGCTTTCGACCGCATGGCCACGTTGCGCGGCTTTGTCGATGACAACTTCTCCGGACGCGACTGGAACCTCGCCACGGCCATGGTGATCAATGGCGATGCCGCATTCCAGCTGATGGGCGACTGGGCCAAGGGCGAGTTCCTCAATGCCGGCAAGACGCCGGGCCAGGACTTCCTGTGCTATCGCTTCCCCGGCACCCAGCAGCAGGTGACCTTCAACTCCGACCAGTTCGCCATGTTCGATCAGGAAGGCAAGGTCTCCGATCAGCAGGCGGCCCTCGCATCGGCAATCCTGTCTCCGGGCTTCCAGATCGCCTTCAACAAGGTCAAGGGCTCCGTTCCGGCGCGCACCGACCTTGATGTTGCCGAGCTCGATGCCTGCGGACAGCAGGGCTACGAGGAATTCAAGGCGGCTGCCGCGAGCGGCAACCTGTACGGTTCCTTCGCTCACGGCCATGCCAATCCGGCTGCGATCAAGAACGCCATGTACGATGTCATCACCGCGCACTTCAACGGTGAATACGACAGCGCGACGGCGGTCGAGGAACTCGTAACCGCAGTCCAGATCAACAAGTGATCTTAGAGTACCGGGAGGCGGCCGGGTTTGGCCGCCTCTCACCCCCGGGAGATCCAAGATGGCCTTTACAGAGACGGCAACACGCCCCGGTCCCGTTGACCGGCTGCGCGACGCCCTGCCCAAGCTGGTTCTGAGCCCGACGGTGGCGATCGTCGCCATCTTCGTCTACGGCTTCATTGTCTTCACGTTCTACCTGTCCTTCACCAACAGCCGCATCCTGCCGCAATTCGGCTGGGTCGGGTGGCAGAACTACGAGAACCTGTTTCGCATTCGCGCCTGGGATACGGCGGTCACGAATCTCATCATCTTCGGATCGCTCTACATCATCATCTGCTGTGCGCTCGGCCTTTTGCTGGCGATCCTGCTCGACCAGCGCATCCGCGCCGAGGGCTTCATCCGCACCATCTATCTCTACCCGATGGCCCTGAGCTTCATCGTGACCGGCGTCGCCTGGAAATGGTTCCTCGATCCCGGCATCGGCCTGGAGGCCGTCGTTCGGGGCTGGGGCTGGGAGAGCTTCACCTTCGGCTGGATCAAGGACCGCGAGATGGCGATCTACACCATCGTCATTGCCGCCGTCTGGCAGACCTCCGGTTTCGTCATGGCGATGTTCCTCGCCGGCCTGCGCGGCATTGACAGCGAAATGATGAAGGCCGCCCAGATCGACGGCGCATCGACATTCGCGCTCTACCGGCGGATCGTCATACCGCAGCTTCGCCCCGCATTCATGTCGGCGTTCGTCGTGCTCGCCCACATGGCCATCAAGTCCTACGACCTGGTGATTGCCCTGACGGGAGGCGGGCCGGGAACGGCCACCGAGTTGCCGGCGACCTTCATGTATTCCTACACATTCACCCGCAACCAGATGGGCATCGGCGCGGCGTCTGCTGTCATCATGCTGATGACCATCGCGGCGATCATCGTTCCCTATCTGTGGTCGGAACTGAGGGAGAAGAGATAATGTCAACGGCTCCCTCCGTCGAAACTGGCGCCACGGCCGCCCCCGCCGTCGAGAACCGCAGCCGGCTCTTTCAGTTCAGCCCGGCGCGGATCGTCCTTTATGCGATCCTGGCGATCTTCTGCATCTACTATCTCTTGCCGCTCTACGTGATGGTGGTGAATTCCCTCAAGCCGCTGTCGGAGATTACCGCCGGCGGCATGATGGCGCTGCCGCAGCAATGGACGCTGGCCCCCTGGGGAAGCGCCTGGTCGACGGCGCAGGTCGGCGTCGAGGCGACGGGCCTTCGCCCCTATTTCATCAATTCCATCCTGATGGTGGTCCCGGCGGTCGCGATTTCGACCCTGCTCGGCGCGCTCAACGGATACGTGCTGACCAAATGGGCATTCCGCGGCTCGACGATCCTCTTCGGCCTGCTGCTCTTCGGCTGTTTCATCCCCTTCCAGATGGTGCTCATCCCGATGGCGCGGATGCTCGGCCTGATGGGGCTTGCCGGCTCGGTCCCGGGCCTCGTCTTCGTCCACCTCGTCTACGGCATCGGTTTCTCGACGCTCTATTTCCGCAATTACTACGCCGCCTTCCCGACCGAACTGGTGCGTGCCGCCCAGATCGACGGCGCCGGCTTCTTCACGATCTTCTGGCGCATCCTGCTGCCGTCTTCCGGCCCCATTGCGGTCGTCTGCATCATCTGGCAGTTCACCAACATCTGGAACGACTTCCTGTTCGGCGCATCCTTCTCCGATTTCGACAGTCAGCCGATGACCGTCGCGCTGAACAATCTGGTCCAGTCGTCGACCGGCGTGAAGGAATACAACGTTCACTTCGCCGGAGCGATCATGGCCGCACTGCCGACACTCCTCGTCTACATCGTCGCCGGACGCTTCTTTGTCCGCGGCCTGATGGCTGGCTCCGTAAAAGGATAGAAAAATGGGCTTTCTCGATATCAAACAGGCGACGAAGACCTACGGTTCCGTCAAGGTCCTTCACGAAACGAACATCGCCGTCGAGGAGGGCGAGTTCCTGGTTCTCGTCGGCCCTTCCGGTTGCGGCAAATCAACCCTGCTCAACATGATCGCCGGCCTGGAGGCCATCACCTCGGGCGAGATCGCCATCCGCGGCAGAAGCATGAACGGCGTCAAGCCGGCGGACCGCAACATTGCCATGGTGTTCCAGTCCTACGCGCTCTACCCGAACATGACGGTGAAGGGGAACATCGCCTTCGGCATGGAGATGCACGGCATCGCCAAGCCCGAGCGCGAGAAGCGGATCGGCCAGGTGGCGGACCTGTTGCAGATCAGCCACCTGCTCGACCGCAAGCCCGGTCAGCTCTCCGGCGGCCAGCGCCAGCGCGTCGCGATGGGCCGCGCTCTGGTGCGCGAGCCTGACGTTTTCCTGTTCGACGAGCCGCTGTCGAATCTCGACGCCAAGCTGCGTGTCGACATGCGCACGGAAATCAAGAAGCTGCATCAGAAACTGGGAACGACGATCGTCTATGTCACCCACGACCAGATCGAGGCCCTGACGCTGTCGACCCGCATCGCGGTGATGTTCGGCGGCTACGTGCAGCAGCTTGGAACGCCCAAGGAGATCTACGACAACCCGGCCAACATGTTCGTCGCCGGCTTTATGGGTTCGCCCTCGATGAACCTGTTTCCGGCGAAGGTCGTGTCGGCCAACGGCGCCGCGGCAGCCGAAATCAGCCTGGCGAACGGCAGTGCCGCGACCATTCCGTTTGCCGGCGATCGCATGTCGGCAAGTGTCGGGCGTGATATCGTCCTCGGCATCCGCCCGGAAGCGATAACCGACCGCGACGGCGCGGACCGCAATTCCAAGGCAATCCATATCGTCGAGGCGCCGGTCGAGGTCACCGAACCCGCCGGGTCCGATACCTTCGTCGTCAGCCAGATCGGCGGAAAGGACGTAACCGGGCGCTTCCGCGCCGATGTCGCGGTCAAGGCCGGCGACGTCTTCCCGTTCGCCTTCAACATGGAAAAGGCCGTCGCCTTCGATCCCGAAAGCGAGCAGCGGATCGCCTGACCGATGAGCAATGCGCCCGATATCGTGATCATTGGCAGCGGCATGGGCGGCGCGACGCTCGCCGCCGGCCTTGCGCCGTCCGGCGCGCGCATTGCAATCCTTGAGCGTGGCCACCGGATTCCGGACAGCGCGCCGGCGCGCGATCCCTGGCGCATCTACACCAACAGCGCCTTCCGCTCCCGCGAGACATGGCTGGACGAGGAGGAGCGCCCGTTCGAACCCGGCAACTACTACAATGTCGGTGGCAATTCGAAGCTCTACGGCGCCGTGCTCATCCGCTACCGCGAGGCGGATTTCGACGAAATGGAGCACTATGACGGCGTTTCCCCGGCCTGGCCTTTTCGCTACGATGAAATGGCGCCCTGGTATGACGCCGCCGAGCGGCTCTACGAGGTCCGTGGCGATGCGCAATCCGATGCGACGGAGCCGCCGCACGGCGCGCCCTACCCTTTTCCGCCGGTGCCGGACGAACCGGCGGTCAAAGGGGCAAGGGAGCGCCTGGAAAACGCCGGGGTGCGGCCGTTCTGCCTTCCGCTGGGAGTCGATATCGATCGCTGGCTTGCCGCCGGCAATACCGGCTGGGACGGTTATCCCGACCAGAGATGCGGGAAAATGGACGCCGAGACCTGCGGCCTGGCGGCGGCGCTCGCCCACGACAATGTCGAATTGATCACCGGCGCGCGTGTGACCGGTCTCAGGATCGGCTCCGACAACCGGCGGATCGGCGAGGTCGTCTACGAAAAGGACGGCGAAGAGCACACGCTGCGCCCCGGGGTCGTGGCCCTGTGTGCCGGCGCCGTCCAGTCGGCCGCCCTGCTGCTGCGGTCCGGGATCGCTAACAGTTCCGACCATGTCGGGCGCTGCTTCATGAACCACAACGCAACGGCGGCCATCGCCATCGATCCCGGGTTCCGGAACGACGCGGTCTACCAGAAGACCTTCGGCATCAACGACTGGTACCTGTCTGACGGCAATGGCGGAAAGCCGCTCGGAAACGTGCAGTTGCTCGGAAGGGTGACGCCCGACATTCTGAAGATACAGGTTCCGCAACTGCCGATGATCGCCGCGCGCTGGATTTCCGGACACGCGCTCGACCTCTACCTCATTTCGGAGGATCTGCCCGATCCCGAAAACCGCGTGGTTCTGAAGAACGGCTCTGTCCAGCTGATCTGGCGCCGCTCCAACATGGCGGCGCATGAAAAACTGCTCGCCAAGACGAAAAAGGCCTTGAAGGCCGCGGGCTTTCCGTTTGTCCTGTCGCGCCTGTTTGACGGCCGGGTTCCGTCCCACCAGTGCGGCACGGTCCGTCTCGGCGATGATCCGGCGACATCCGTGCTCGATCCCGAGTGCCGGTCCTGGGATCATCCGAACCTCTTCGTGACCGATGCCGGCGCCCTTCCGACATCGGCCGCCGTCAACCCCGCCCTCACGGTCGCCGCGCTGTCGCTCCGGGCCGCTGAGACCATCAAGCAGGAGCTCGCGCAATGAGCAGGATTGCCCTCGTGACCGGAGGACAGAAAGGCATCGGGCTCGGCATTGCCGAGGCGCTGATCGGCGCCGGATACAAGGTCGCGCTCGCGGCGCGCAGCAAGGAGACGGCGCCCGAGGTCGAGGAAGCGCTGTCGCACCTTGGGGCCGATGCGGCCTATTTTTCGCACGACCTGCAGGACGTCGACCGCCACGCCGGGCTTCTCGACAAGGTGGAGTCACATTTCGGTCCGGTATCGACGCTGGTTTCCAATGCCGGCGTTCCGGCCAGGGTTCGCGGCGACATGCTCGACCTTCAGCAGGACAGCTTCGACTTCGTGCTCGGCGTTAACCTGCGCGGCGCATTCTTCCTGGCCCAGGAAGCGGCCCGGCGCATGCTGGACCTGCCGGACGATCCCTACCGTTCCATCACCTTCGTGACCTCCGTCAGTGCCACGATGGTGTCCATCGAGCGCGCCGAATACTGCATCTCGAAGGCGGGCGCGGCGATGATGGCTGAGCTGTTCGCCGTTCGCCTCGCGCCGCACGGCATCGGCGTCTTCGAACTGCGGCCCGGCATCATCGAAACCGGCATGACGGCGAGCGTGAAGGACAAATACACCGCAAGGATCGAGGGCGGGCTGGTCCCCGCCGCACGCTGGGGCAAGCCCGCGGATATCGGCGCCAGCGTCGTTCCCATCGCCAATGGCGAGATGGCCTTTGCCACCGGATCATCGATCGCCGTCGACGGCGGTCTCTCGATCGCGCGCCTCTGAGAAACCGTCATGGACAAGGGTTACGACTTCATCATCATCGGTGGCGGCAGCGCGGGTTCCGTGCTCGCGGCACGGCTGTCGGAGAATCCGGCCGTCAGTGTCCTGCTTCTCGAGGCCGGCGGCCGGGACTGGCATCCGTTTTATCATCTGCCCGCGGGCTTTGCCAAAATGACCAAGGGAATCGGCTCCTGGGGATGGCACACCGTTCCTCAAACGCATATGAAAAACAAGGTTTTCCGCTATACGCAGGCGAAGGTCATCGGTGGCGGCTCTTCCATCAACGCGCAGATCTACACGCGCGGCAACGCGCGCGACTACGACGAATGGCGCCAAATGGGCTGCGAGGGCTGGGGCTACGAGGACGTGCTGCCCTATTACAAAAAGGCCGAGGACAACGACACGTTCGACAATGCGTATCACGCAAAGGGCGGACCGCTCGGCGTATCGCAGCCGCGTGCGCCGCTGCCGATCTGCGAGGCCTATTTCGAGGCTGCCGGCGAACTCGATATCCCGCGCAACCATGACCTGACCGGCGAAATCCAGGATGGCGTCGGCTACTATCAGCTGACCCAGCGCGATGCCCGCCGATCCTCCGCGTCGATCGCCTATCTCTCGCCGAACCGGAAACGCAGGAACCTGCATGTCCGCACCGGCGTCCAGGTCCGGCGCATTTCCGTTGAAAAGGGTCGCGCAACCGGCGTTGAGCTTGCAGACGGCTCATGGCTTGCGGCAAATGCGGAAGTCGTCCTGTCCTGCGGCGCCATCGGCTCGCCCCGTCTGCTCCAGCTTTCCGGGGTCGGTCCGTCGGAACATCTGGCTTCGGTCGGGATCGCGACCGTCTACGATCAGCCCGGAATCGGCGCCAACCTGCAGGACCATCTCGATCTTTACTGCATCTGCGAGGTCAGCGGTCCGCACACCTATGACCGGTATGCCAAACCGCACATGTCGGCCCTCGCCGGCCTGCAATATCTGCTCGCCAAAACCGGACCCGTCGCCTCCAGCCTCTTCGAAACGGGCGGCTTCTGGTATGCCGACAGGGAAGCGCGCTCGCCCGACCTTCAGTTCCATCTCGGTCTTGGAACCGGCATCGAATCGGGCGTCGCGGCAATGCCCGACGGCGGCGTGACACTCAATTCCTGCTACCTGCGTCCAAGATCGCGCGGAACCGTGCGGCTGCAGAGCGACGATCCCGCAAAGGCGCCGCTGATCGATCCCAACTATCTCGAGGATCCGCGGGACCGGGAGATGTCTATCCGTGGCCTGAAGCTGACGCAGGAGATCCTCGCGCAGTCGCCCCTCAAGCCGTTCATCAAGGCCGAACGGCTGCCGGGGCCGGATGTCAGGACCGATGACGACTATTTCGCCTTCATCTGCGAGCACTCAAAGACGTCCCACCATCCGGCGGGGACGTGCCGCATGGGATCGGATCCGGCGGCCGTCGTCGATCCCCGGCTTCGCTTCAACGGCATCGAAAAGCTGCGCATAGCGGACGCCTCGATCATGCCGAACGTCATCTCCTCCAACACCAACGCGGCGGCAATCATGATCGGCGAGAAGGCCGCCGACATGATCCGCCATGACAACGGGATATCCGCATGATCCGCCATATCGTCCTCATCCGCTTTCGCAAGGATGTGCCCGAGGAAACCGTCTCGCGCCTCTTCGACGAGCTCCGCGCCATAAAGGACAAGGTCCCCGGCCTGATCGCGATCACCGCCGGGCGCAGCGAAAGCCCGGAGAAGATCGAGCGCGGCTATATGCACGGATTTGTCGTCGATTTCGAAGACTGGGACGCCCTGGCGGCCTATCAGGCGCATCCGGACCACAAGACCCTCGGCGCGAAACTGGTCGCCCATGCGACCGGCGGGATCGACGGCATCCTGGTGCTTGATATCCCCGTCGACGCGCAACCGGCCTGACGCCGTAAACAACCGGAGCCACGCATGCTGAACCTGCCTACGCACGACAACCGGCTGGAGGCCTACTCCCTCCGCGGCAACCCGCTGGAGCCGCGGGCGCCCGAGATACCCCTGACCCGCACCGCATTCGCGGCGGCGCACGTGGTATCGGATCCGATCGCCGAGCGCGATCCTTGGATGGCGCCGCCCGCCGTCGACTGGGACAACACCATGCGGTTTCGCCACTGGCTCTGGGACCAGGGGCTTGGGCTCGCCGAGGCGATGGACACGGCCCAGCGCGGCATGGGCGTCGACTGGCCGACCGCGAAGGAACTGATCGAACGCACGATGAAGGAAGCCAAGGCGCATCCGCTGAAGCCGCGCGTCGCCTGCGGCGCCGGAACCGATCAGATCATCCTTTCCGAATTGAAATCGGCGGACGAAATCCGGGCAGCCTACGAGGAACAGATCGGGGCCATCGAGGCCGCGGGAGGCCAGGTGATCATCATGGCCTCGCGGGCGTTTCCGGCCATCGGCGCGGATGCGAAAACCTATGCGGAAGTCTATGGCCGTCTGCTGCAACAGGTTTCGGAACCCGCCATCCTGCACTGGCTCGGCGACATGTTCGACCCGGCGCTTACCGGCTATTGGGGCGGCGAGACCGTGGATGCGGCCTCGGATGCGGTGCTGTCGATCATAGAAAGCAACGTCGAGAAGGTGGACGGCATCAAGATATCGCTTTTGGACAAGGCACATGAGGAGGCTTTCCGGGCGCGGCTGCCCGACGGCGTTCGCCTCTATACCGGCGATGATTTCAACTATGCCGATCTCATCGCCGGAGACGGAGAGCGGCACTCGCATGCTCTTCTCGGGGCCTTTGCCGCGATCGCGCCCGCTGCCAGCCAGGCGCTGGAAGCGCTGGCGGTGAACGACATGGAGACCTATCACGCCCTGTTCGAGCCGACCGTTCCCCTCAGCCGCGAGATCTTCAAGGCGCCGACGCAGTTCTATAAGGCGGGGATAGCGTTCCTTGCCTGGTTGAACGATGCGCAGAGCCATTTCATCATGCCCGCGGGTTTCCAGTCCTCACGGGAAATCACGCACTATGCCGAGGTTTTCCGGCTCGCTGACCGGGCCCGGCTCCTGTCCCGTCCTGACATCGCCGAGGAACGCATGGGCCTGCTCTTGAAACTGCACGGAATCGGCTGATCCGAAATGGGCAAACGACCGACCATCCTTGATGTTGCCAGGCACGCGGGCGTATCAAAGTCGACGGTCTCGCTGGTCCTGCAGAATTCTCCGCTGGTCAAGGAATCCACGCGCAAGGACGTCGAGAAATCGATGGCCGACCTGAACTATGTCTACAACCGGTCCGCGGCCGGCTTGCGCGGTGCTTCGACCGGTCTGATCGGTCTGATCATCAACGATCTTCGCAACCCGTTTTTCACCGAATTCGCCGCCAGCGCCCAGATGACCTTCGCAAGCAAGGGCTATTCGACAGTCATTGCCAACACGGACGAGGATCCCGACATCCAGGCGCAGGTCATCGATTCGATGATCGAGCACGGCGTTTCCGCCTTCGTCATTTCGCCGGCCTATGGCGGCGACTGCCGCGCATTCGACCGCATTCGGATGGCGGCAATTCCGACGCTGCAGGTGTTGCGGCAGCTCGATGAAAGAACCGATATCTTCCCGTTCGCCTCGCTCGACTATGCCTCGGGCGGCGCCATGGCGGCGGAGCATCTCATCGGCCTTGGATGCCGCAGCATCGCCTTTGTCGGCGGGCTGCAGGACCGGCCGATAACGTTGGAAAGAATGTCCGGTTACGATGCGGTCATGAGGTCCCGGGGATTTGAACCGAGATCGTTTTTCGGCCGGCCCTCCAGGGCATTCGGACGGGAAATCGCGCGCAGGATCGTGAAGGACGAGAACCGGATCGACGCCGCAGTGTGCTTCAGTGACCTGGTCGCCCTCGGCATGTTGAGCGGGTTTGCGGAGATCGGCATCGAGGCCGGAAGGGATTTCCGTCTGGTCGGCTTTGACGACATCGAGGAGTGCTCGCTCGTCTATCCGCGTCTGAGTTCCGTGCGCTGCAATACGTCGCAGTTTGGCAGAAACGCGGCGGAGGCTATGCTGGACTGGATGGTCGAGGGCAAACGCCCGCCTGACACAAAACGCTACACCGTCGAGCTGATTGCCCGGCAGTCGAGCCTTGGAGCGCAAGAGGCCTGAATGAGCATCGGCGATCCCGAAAAACTGTTGCGGCAGCTCTTCGACCGCGCCGTTGCGGCGGCTGATCCAATGCTCTGCGTTCCGCCCCATCTGCCCGACAAGCCCGCTGGTCGTACCCTGGTTGTCGGCGCCGGAAAGGCGTCTGCGCGGATGGCCGAAGCGGTCGAGAGCGTCTGGGGCCCCTGCGAAGGGCTTGTCATCACACGCGACGGATATGCCCGCCCCTGCACCGGCATCGAGGTGGTCGAGGCTTCGCATCCGGTTCCCGATGCGCGCGGCCTGTCGGCGACCGGCCGGCTCCTCTCAATGCTACGGGACCTGGGCGAGGATGACCACGTTCTGGCGCTGATATCCGGCGGCGCTTCCGCCTTGCTGGTCCGGCCGGCCGGCAACATATCGCTAGAGGAAAAGCGCCTGATCAACGAGCGTCTTCTTGCCTCCGGTGCGCCGATTGACGAGATGAACACGGTCCGCAAGCACCTGAGCCTGGTCAAGGGCGGGCAGTTCGCCGCCGCGGCCTACCCGGCGCGGATGACATCGCTGATCATCTCGGACGTCGCCGGCGACGATCTCGCCTTCATCGCGTCGGGGCCGACGGTCGGCGACCGCAGCAAACCCTCGGATGCGGCGACGATCCTCGCGCGCCACGGCATCGAGGTGCCGGCATCGGTGAAGGATGTCCTGGCGTCCGCCGGCGGCGTTCTCGCGCCGGATTCCGAGTTGTTGTCGCGGACCAGCAACATTCTGATCGCCGCACCCTCGAAATCGCTCGAGGCGGCAGCCGGGCAGGCCCGGGGCCGGGGAATTGAAACGGTTCTGCTTGGCGACGCGATTGAAGGCGAGGCACGGGACGTCGCCGCTGAGCACGCGCGGCTTGCCCTGGACGCACAGGCCAAGCGCGGCGCCGGCGATCCGCCTTGCCTGCTGCTTTCCGGCGGCGAATGCACGGTCACGCGGCGCGGCAGCGGCATCGGCGGTCCGAATGCCGAATACGCCCTGGCACTTGCCCTGGCCCTCGATGGCGCTCCGGGCATTCATGCCATCGCCTGCGATACTGACGGTGTGGACGGCGCGGCCGATGTCGCCGGCGCGACCGTCGGCCCCGACACCCTGCCGAAAGCCGCAGCACAGGGTCTGGATGCCAAGGCAATGCTTGCCGACAATGACAGCCACGGCTTCTTCGAACGGATCGGCGATCAGGTGGTGACAGGCCCGACCCTGACCAACGTCAACGATTTCCGGGCTATCCTGGTGAATAGCGTCTGATCAATCCGCCGAATTCAACAAGCCGTCGAGGAAGCTGTTGAACAGGCGCACCCGCCGTTCATAGACCCGCTTGCTGAAATGCGGATTGTTTGCCAGCCGGTAGTCCAGCATCTCGGTTTCGACCGCCGCCAATTCGGTATCGCCCCCGGGCCGGCTTTTGATGCCTCCCGTTGGCGCCGCGCCGAAGGCGTAATAGCGCCAGGCGACCGGCGGAATGGCCGGATCGTCCAGCCTGGCGATCATCGTGTCGCGGATGACCTCCGGATCGTGGGACTTCGGACTGTAGGGCCTGACCAGTGACAGCGGCCCGATGCGGTCGACATAGACGGTTGTGCCGACCGGATAGCGGGCGGGGCCGGGAAAGGCGCCCGTCGTTATCGCATCGTTCGAAATCAGGACACGGTATCCGGCCGGCATGTCTGCATCCACCAGCCTTGTCGCAATGCGCGGATCGTCGACGCTCAGCGCCTGCAGGTCGACGGGCAGCGGACCGCCGGCATCGTAATCGGATTCCAGCCACTTGGTGGTCAGCGTATCGGCCCACAGGCCGTTGCCCACGCGCGGTGCGCCATAGGTGATCAGCTTGACCTGCCGCCACGGCCAGTCGCGCAAGCTGCGCGGCATGGCGGCGCCGGCTGCAGAGGGGCCGTAACGGTCGCCCATGAATACCGCGCTCAAAAAGTGCTGCGCAAGACCGCCGCCGAGACTGTGCCCGGTGACATAGATGTTTTCCGGCGGACGTCCCGATGAAAGCGCTGCCGCCGTCTCAAGACACTTGAACAGGCGCGGAAGCGTCTCCTCCGTGCTGTGGGCGATGCCGCGGTGGACCGTGCCGATGGTCGTGATCGCGCTCACCCCGTCCTGCGGCGGAACAAGGCGGTATCCAAGGTCCGATATCCAGTCCGGATTGCCGGATGCATGGGAGGTGCTCGCACCGCGCAGGATCGAGTGCACGACGGAGCCGCCGCGGCTGCCCCGGAAAGCGATATGGATGTCGTAACGGCCGCTCGTGTCCAGGCGGCGCATCAGGACAAAGCCCATCAGGCTTTGCGACGCCGGCTGGTCCGCCTCGCCCTTGTTGCCCGTTCCGCCCTCGAACGCGAGCAGTATGTCGCGTGCCCCGGAAGCGCGGGCCGCGGGGTTGGACACGACGTGCCGAACGGCAATGTCGCCCGCGGGACGGCCGGTCCGCCGGTAGCACATGTGCACGGACGCAATCCGCGAGGTGATTTCGGAGGGCGTCTTGTAATCGACCCATTTTCCGCCGGTATTGTTCAGCGTGTCCTGCCAGGGGTAGAGCCCGTCATACCGGTAGACGATCGGATCGTGCAGCGGATTGTCGGAAAAGCCGCTCAACAGGCCCGGGCCGCGGTAACCGCCGAGAAACGGTTTTTGTCTGATTTGCCGGCGCCCCGTGGCGGCCGCCCACTGCCGGACCCTGTCGGTCAGCTCGGTTGCGGGTGCGCCCGCATCTTCCGCTTCCTCGTAGTAGGGATCGAACGGCCACACCAGCGTTTGCCCGTAGAGCTGATAGGCGAGGATCGAAAGGTCGAGATGGTAGACCACCGGGTTATAGGGGAACTGCGAATGTGCGGGCCCTTCGGCAATGGTCGTTTGTTGCGATTCGTTGAAATGCGTGGTGCAGGCGGAAAGGGTTATCAGCGCGGCGAACAGGACAGTCGCGGACAATCGAGATCTGCGCATCGGGTCCTCAATACGTCTGAAATTCTCACGATCGCGGCTGAAATACGCAGCCCCTGGGACGATGAAATCAACGGTTCAAGCAATACTGTCGCAGGTGTAGCAGATCGCACGCACCGGCGGCAATCCGGCAGCCGGTCCAATCCACTGCGCCACCTGCTGAATTGCGGAGGAGAAAACCTGCGGCACAAAAAAACCGCCCTTGCGGGCGGTTGTTGTTTGGTTGCGGGGGCCCGCAATGTCTTTTGTTATAACTTCGACTTGATGGTGCCTCCGCCGTTCCGCAACGAAGTCGAGAATGCCCATCAGCTTACCGCGTAGCACTGCATTGACCGCGCCGCGCCTCGGGCCAGGCGACATCACCACCTCGCCCACGAGCGAACGGATCGCGTCAGCGGCCTCCGTTCGAAATTCCGGATCCTCAAGCGCTTCCGTGAGGCGGACAACCTTCGCCTTGTAGACCTCGGCAACGTTGGGATGGATATCGGGAACGTCTTCCGGTGCTTCCTCCATCCGCGCCAAGACTTCGGTCTTCTGGCGTTCGAGGTCTTCCATCCGCGCCTTCATGACTGGCTGGTACATGCCGTCTTCGATTGCCGCCATGATCCCGGCAATGGCCCGTTCGGTCTTGTCGAGCGTTTTGCGGTCGAGTTCCACCTGCGCCCGGCGTTCGCGGTTCTGTTTGTTGAGTTCCTCGGAATAGGCGCGCACGGCCTCGGCGACCCTGTCGGCGGAAACCAGCTTTTCCGTAAGGCCGGAAAGAATGCGCTCTTCGATGACATCGCGCCGGATTGTGTGGCCATTGTCGCAGGTCCCGCGCCGGTAACGGTTGAGACAACCATAACGATCGCGGGTGATGATGCCGTAATTCCCCCCGCAGCAGCCGCATGTGAGCAGCCCGGAGAACAGAAAGGCAGGACGGCGCAGTTCGTTGACATGCCTGGCGCGGTAGGCGCGCACGCCCTTGGTGACATTTTCGAACTGTCTGGAGATTTCCTCTTGCCGTTGTCGTGCAGCCTGCCACAGTTCATCGTCGACAATGCGCAGTTCCGGAACCTCGGCCCTGATCCATTCGGACTGCGGATTGACCCGCGAGACGCGTTTGCCGGTTTCAGGATTCTTGATGTAGCGCAGCCGGTTCCACACCAGCACCCCGGCATAGAGTTCGTTGTTGACAATGCCGGTGCCGCGGCAGACATGGCCCCTTATGGTGGTGTCGCCCCAGGCCCTGCCATTGGGACCGGCAATGTTGTCGAGGTTGAGATCCGTTGCGATGGCCCTGGGGCTCTTGCCGGCGGCGAACTCACGGAATATGCGGCGCACGATGGCGGCTTCTGCCTCGTTGATCCTGCGCTCGCCGGTAACCGACTCGCCATTATCGTTGAGACGCCTGACCACTTCGTAGCCATAGCACAGGCCGCCGCCGGACTTGCCGTTTTCGACCCGGCCGCGCAAGCCGCGATGGGTCTTGGCGGCGAGATCCTTCAGGAACAGGGCGTTCATCGTGCCCTTGAGGCCGACATGCAGTTCGGAGATTTCGCCCTCGGCGAGCGTCATGAGCGTCACGCCGGCAAACTTGAAATGTTTGTAGAGAATGGCGACATCGGCCTGGTCGCGGCTGATGCGGTCGAGCGCCTCGGCCAGCACCATGTCGAATTTGCCCGCCTGCGCGTCCTGCAGCAGCGCCTGGATGCCCGGCCGCAGGGTGACGCTGGCGCCCGAGATGGCGGCATCCTTGTAGGCGCCCACCACCTTCCACTTCTCCCGCGCCGCCTGGTCCCGGCAGATGCGGAACTGGTCCTCGATGGAGGAAACGCTCTGGTTGTCCGAGGAATAGCGGGCATACAGCGCAACGCGGGTCATGGGACTTCCTTTCTTTCACACACAAATTTCATCCGTCCGGGTCCGGCCCCTCTCGCTCTGGCTTTCGGGCCTCCAAACGTCCCGCCGGAGCGTTTCGCCCGCCGTTGGCGGACCGGTCCTTACTGTCGTTGGCCGCCCACTTCCGTCGTTCCCGCTCCCGGATCCTGACCTGTTCGCGGGCGATATGGCGGCCGATGGCTCGGGCGATGGTGTTGAGATGCCGCTCAGCCTCTTGCACCGCCTCCCGTCCAGGGCCGTTGTCATTCGCCGGCGATGGAGCAGCCGTCGCGCGGTCGTCTTTCTCCTTCATAGGCAGGACCTTTCCAACTTAGGCACATACCGGGAAAGGATTACCCAAGGCGAGATATACTCTTATAGCCCTTGTGTACGCTCACCCGACATTTTCGTCGTCCATCCTTCTGTTGGTTGCCAGTTCTGCGCGAACGACTTTCCACATGCCACCGCAATTGTCGTCGACATGACGAACCTTGCGATCTCCCCACGACACCGGCCTAGTTGAATGCAAGGCGTTAGGCACACCTGAATTCGAGCTGTTCCGCATAGTCGGCAAGGCTGATGAACTGCGCTGCTTTCTCAAGAGCAGACAATTGCGTTCAGTATTTCGTATCGACCAGAAATCCTGTCCGTCCGCTGCACTGGAAACCGCTGGGTGCCTTGTGTTTGTTCAGACGACCATCCATTTTCTTACGGTTGAATTTCTTGCCGCACATCCCGCATTGATAGACGTAAGTCGGCCCGAAAGAAGAAATCGAGCGCCTTGCGGGGCGGCGCCGGAGCCTTTCGCGCCGCACAGGCGCGCGCATCGATCCAAACCCGCCACTTGGTGAACCTGAAGACGAGCGATCGGTCTGCGGAATCGACACTGGCCCACTCGGCGTCAATTCGATGGCATAGCGAGGGGTAAAGCTACGGTTCGTTGTCCGCGCGCCCTGTATCCGGTCGACACGGTAGCTGCGGTGTTGGTCCCGGTCGACATTCCAGGCATGCAGGATGATTTTTTCATCCTGGGTACGCCGAAGTGAATAGGGCTCGATAAGGCGTGTGCTGCGGCGTCCACTTTCGTCGGTGTAATCGAGTTCGACACAGAGCCGGTTCGCAGCTGCAAAACGGATGACTTCCAGGTCAGACTGGGCGCGCCCGCTGACCGGCAAGCGCAATGTACGCTCCCGGAGAACGGTTTCACCGGCAGCCATTGTGTAGGCCGCCGGGATTGCCGGTGCTGCTGCGCCGCCAAGCCACGCGAAAAATTCCGGCAGCGCATTCCAGAACGAGTCTACCGGCGGCAACTCCGGAAGCTGGTGCGCCAGCATGTTGGCCCAGGATCCTTCAAGATCGCCTCTGTGCCCGTCGAGATCACCGTCTTGCGGTAGGGAGATGCCCTTGAATTCGCATTTCTGGGCCAGGACATCGAGCAGAACGGCAGGAGCAGGACGGGCTTCTTCATTGCGGAAAAGGTTGATTACATCATAGAGGTCACGCGGCCGTGCCCGCTCGGCGAGCGCCCGCACCTTTTCGCCGAAGGCTTCTTCGTAGGCGTATGAAAGCACTTCGATGCCGCCATCGGGCGCATCGCTGTATGGATGAAAGATCGGTATCCTGACGGGCGCGAGCACAAGGCGCTCATCGGCGGTAAGATCGAGCTTGATGCGGGGTAGTCCGCCGGAGCTTGGAGAAACCGGGCCGCGATAACTGAGCTTGCCTTGGCAACTCGGGTTGCCGCGCGGGTTTTCAAAAATGTCGAAGTCCTGCAGGTCGGCGGGGAATTCGAGTCCGCTCTGTTCGTATGTCCAGTCCGCGATTTCCGCAAAGACACGCTTCAAGAATGCCTCATCGAAGTGCGAGCCGCCCTTAAGTGTGAAGTCCAGATCTTCGGAGAACCGGTACGTTTCGAAGTAGCACTTCTTCAGGCATGTACCACCTTTAAAGACCCAGCTATCGCTAAGCTCTTTATGAGCAAAGATACCGGCAAGCGCCCAGCCGAGCGCATAGTCCTTTTCAACAACATGTGGCGTAAGCCGTAGCACCCTGGCGATGCCGAGTAATTCGGACTTACCGATCATGGGTACCGCCTTTCAGCCAGCTTGACGGCACGCGCAACCGCCAGCGCGTGACCAGTCGGTCGCACGCCAGCGTGGGATCGAGCTTGGCATGGCCCTTGGTCAAGCGGGTCTTGGCCTGCTTGACCAATACCTGCCCGTCCGGATGTCGCTCGGCCAGAAAGCCGAGTCGCTTGAATATCGCGCCGTTGCCGTGACGGTCTGCGTATTCGATCAGTTTTTCCGGATCACGGTCGTTGCGTTTCATGTACTGCGAAAAACAATCTTCGACGTGCTGAATGCCGCCGCCGACGGCGGGACCGTCGAGCATGTCCACGATCGTGCGGTGAATGTCAGAAACGGCAATGCGGGTCTGGCCGCGCCAGACGGTCTTTGTGCCGAAGATCAGCTCTTCACGGACATATTTAAGCGTAAATGCAGCGCTTTGCCGCTCCACCGTTTTTTGCCTTACAGGGCGCGCGGTGAAGACAACGATGTCACGGAATATCTGCTCGGTCAGGTCCCAATGTTCGGCAGCGGTGCGGCCACCGATATAGGCGGGTGCAAACAGGGCCGGAACAAGTATCCACGGGTCCTGCAGAACCTGCTCCGAATCCAGCAGTTCAAGCTGTACCGGCACATAGATTCCGGTGCCAACGCGGCGCAGCCAGCCCTGCTCGGTCCAGCGCGCGAGCAGCTTTGCCGCCCTTTTTCTCGAAACACCAAGTGCCTGCGCCGCATTTTCGATGCGCACGACATCGCCTGCCGCCTGTATCACAGCGGCAAGCCGGGCTCTTCCTCGTGGCAGGTTCGAATCGCTCATGGTATATAATTCTGTTATAAATTTCTTTTTTTCGGGAAATTCCAAGAATACTATATACTAGTATGTCAAAAATGCAAAATTTTCCCTTTTTCGTGAACAAGCACCAGAATGATGTACTACTGCCGAAACACGAAAGTCCGGTTTCGTGCTATAGCAAAAAAGCGGACATCGGAAGGAAAGAAAGCGAATGTCGGCCTTGGGAGGATTGCGGTCTTTCGCTGCGGATGCGAAAGGCCGATCACAGTTTTCCAATGGCGGACGTTCAATTGAGCCCACTTGTGTTCGGAACACTGGAATCCGGACGGTGCAAATACACATTAATTTGTACCCGCAGATTACGACAAGCTTGCCGAGTATTGCGTTAAGTATTTGCCACTAAGATTTGTGTTCGATGCAGCCAAATGGTGACAGTGAATGATGGCGCACACCTGCAACTATAGGCTATATGGGACATCACTCGTCCGTGCCCAAGTTCGAATCAGTGTATCTAGATTGCACGGCCAATACGGAAAAATTGACGGGACATGACGGCCTCGAAGCATCTCATAGCACTCCTCAAGAGCCACATCGCACGTGACGACGATCGGTTTCTATCGATCGCCATGCAAGTGGCTGCACATGAGGCACGGAAAGGCCATGGTCAGGTTGCGCAGCAGGTGCGCGAACTGGTGGACCAGGCACGCAGCGGAAAGGTGGAACGCTCAAGGCAGCCTGTTCCGATCGCACAGCCCAAAGGTGAACTGGCTTCTTTGGTCGCGGTTAGCTTTTCAGAGACCCGTCTGAAAAGCATGGCACTGACCGATGAACTGGAGCAGCAGCTCAAGCGCGTCATCGTCGAACAACGTCAACAACACAAGATTCTTGAGCGCGGATTACAACCGCGACGGAAGCTGCTCCTTGTCGGACCGCCTGGCTCCGGCAAAACGATGACTGCATCTGCGTTAGCAGGAGAACTTCACCTTCCGCTTTTCACGGTGGTCTTCGATACTCTGATTACTCGGTTCATGGGCGAGACGGCGTCAAAGCTTCGCGTCATTTTTGAGGCGATGACTGAAACGCGCGGCGTGTACTTCTTTGATGAATTCGATGCAATTGGTGCCAGACGCTCTGAACGAAATGATGTGGGTGAAATACGACGCGTCTTGAATTCTTATCTCCAGTTCCTTGAGAAAGATGAGAGTGATAGCCTGATTATCGCGGCGACCAATCATGTCGAGTTGCTCGATCCCGCTCTTTTCCGCCGTTTCGATGACGTCATTCAGTACAATCTTCCGGACAAAGAGGTCACGCTGAAGATTTTGCAGACACGTCTGGTGGGATTCGAGACAGGTGAGATTGATTGGCAGGTATCCGCCGAGATGACAGCGGGTCTCAGCCAGGCCGAGATTTCGCGTGCTGCTGATGAAGCAGCAAAGAGAGCGATCCTCACTGATCGCACAAACATCACCAATGACGACCTGTCGGTTTCCATACAGGAGCGGCGTTCGGCAACACACAAGTAGAGGCCGACAATGCCGAACGGGGAACAGCGCAATCTAAGGCATATCTATTTTTCGGGTCATGGAAACCGTGAACCGTTCACGTGGCCAACTGGCGGCGGCGGGAAAGTAACGATTCCGGAACGAAACCGAGCGCAACATGCTGCGCGTTTGGAACAGGCCCTTGTCGAAGCAATTGCTGCAGCCGATGAGCAATTCGCTGCCCGAAACACTGAAATTGCAGGAGGTGCACCCGGCTTCTATCTGGAGTTTGATATCGGCTGGGAACAGAGCGCGATACTGGACAGGCTCGAAGACAAGCGCGGCCAATATCATATCGAACTTGTGGCCGTGAGGGCCGCTGACGCCGATCCCGAGAACAAGCTGTCTGCCACAGTGTTTGTGCCCGAAGCCAAGCGCGAGCTTTACCTGAAAAAGGTCGAGGACTACCGCACTAAGGAAACTCGGACTGGAAAGCCCCAGAACCAGCCTTTGGTTGCGTCAATGGAAGAAGTCCGCCTCGCTCATGCGCGGTCGCTTTTCACCGATGTTCCCGAGTCCTTTCCCGTAGCGGGTCAGCAAACCTGGTGGGAAGTTTGGCTTCGTACCGATGCACGCCCCGTCCTCGAACATGCGGTAAATGGACTGGGCATGGTGTTGCGCGATCACTTTGTCCGCTTTCCTGAACGCGAGGTGATGCTAGCACTTGCGACGCCCGAGCAAATCGGGAGCGTTGTCGCGAACACCGACGCCATCGCCGAACTGCGGATCGCAAGAGACACGCCTGCCGTGTTCATGGAAATGGATGCGCACAAGCAGCGCGATTGGAACGATGAGATTGCGGAAAGGGTTCAGGCGCCTGAAGGCGATGCGCCGTCGGTCTGCATCCTTGATTCCGGCTCGACAAGGCCGCATCCGCTTATTGAACCTGCCCTTGATGCGGCAGACCAGCAATCATGGAATGGGCTCTGGCTGGTCGACGACACCAGCCTGACATGGCGCGGTCACGGAACAAAGATGAGTGGGTTGGCGCTTTATGGCGATCTCGTTGAACCGCTAACTGGCGACGATCCCGTCGTTTTGAGTCACATTCTTGAGTCGGTCAAGGTACTGCCCGATCAAGGTGCGAATGACCCTGACCTTTACGGATACATCACCGCGGAGGCGATGAGCCGAGCGGAAATTCAAGCGCCGGAGAGGCCTCGGGTGTTTTGTCTCGCAACCACCAGCGAAGGTGATCATTGGAAAGGACGCCCCTCGTCCTGGTCTGCTGCGTTAGATGAACTTGCATATGGCGATGGTGAGTTGCAGCGTTTTGCAGCGGTATCGGCTGGCAATATCGGGGCATTGTATCCAGCAGGCGAATACCTCGACCAGAATGATGCATCGCCAATCGAAAGCCCGGCGCAGGCATGGAATGTGCTGACCGTCAGTGCTGTCACCGAGAAGTGTGTAATCACAGACCCTACCTTTACGGGATGGAGTGCTCTTGCACCCGCCGGCGATCTTTCACCGCTCAGCCGCACATCCATCACGTGGCAACACGAATGGCCGATAAAGCCAGACATCGTCTTTGAAGGCGGCAATTATGGTGTTAATCCAGCGAATGATGACAGCGATCATCTCGATGATCTCGCACTCCTGACGACGAATAACCATCTTCAAAACGGCTATTTCAGCGTCATTTCAGATACGAGTGCCGCCACCGCACTAGCTTCGCGAATGGCGGCGCAGATTCTGGCTGATCGACAGGAACTGTGGCCGGAGACAGTCAGAGGTCTAGTCGTTCACTCGGCTGACTGGACACAAGCAATGCGCGGACATCTGCCGATTAATCCAACGCAAAACGACAAGCGACTCTTGTTGCGACGCTACGGCTACGGTGTCCCCAACCTGGAAAGGGCGACACGCAGCCTGAGCAATGATGTCACGCTCGTGATCGAGAACAGTATGCAGCCCTTCTATCTGGATGGCTCGAAAATCAAGACCCAGGACATGATCTTCCATGATCTGCCGTGGCCTGCCGAGAAGTTAGAAGCGCTCGGCGAAGAGCACGTCCAGCTGCGCGTAACGCTGAGCTACTTTATCGAGCCTAATCCCGGCGAGCGGGGGTGGACCAAGCGTCATAAATACGCCTCGCACGGTTTGCGCTTTGCAGTAAAACGGCCCGAGGAAGACGTGGCCACTTTCCGCGGTCGAATAAACGCCGCCGCGCGGGATGAAGAGGAAGGTGATTACACTGGCGGTCAGGAAGACGGTTGGGTTCTCGGGCCGCGTCTTCGCAATCGGGGCTCTTTGCATTCGGATATCTGGGATGGAACAGCCACCGATCTTGCGAACCGTCACAGCATCGCAGTCTACCCGACAGGTGGTTGGTGGCGTGAGAAGCGCAGCCTGGAGCGCTACGATCGGGAGGTTCGATACGCACTTCTCCTGACGCTTCGCGCACAAACCACTATTGATCTTTACACTGAGATCGAAAATGCGATCGCCGTTGAGGTCGAAATTGGCTCAGGGTGATATCAGCTGCGATTCCCGGATTAAGTCCGCTTGGCTGGATTGCATCGCAACGACCAGAAGCGCTTACGAATGACCGCAATGGGCCGGAAGCAGTCTCCATACTTTGAGACCTTCGCCCAAAACGCTGCATCGGGAAATAGGGCGTACAGTTGACCATCGTTGTAGGGTTTAGAGATGTCGGAAAAATCCCGAAAGCAGACTTGGGTTGAGATATCCGTTTGGGCTGAACGGTAAACGGTAAGATGCTCTAGTCTTCGAACTTCAGTATTTCGCGTACTTCCAAGCCACGACCCTTTGAGTCAGGAACAACCATTGCGGTGAATTTGTCTCCTACACTTATCAACCGATTAGTAGCGTTCTCTAAAACAGAAATCCGAAAATAGGCGTCCGCTGCGTTCTCGCTGAGAGAAGCGAAGCCATAACCCCTATCTCTAAAGAACTTGACTATCTGACATTCTGCCTTGCGAGCATCTGGCGAGTGTTCTTCGATCTCGTGAATCTTGGAAACAAAGATACCTTTCGACCCAGTTGATAAATCACACAAGATTGTATCGCCCTCGGACAATGACACCAACCCTGCCTGCCGCACCTGTTCCATGTGAATGAACACCGAATCCTCGAGTGTTTCTTCACTATCCACTTCGACGAACCCGTAGCCCTTTTCGAGATCGAACCAGTCGACTGTTCCGACCACCCCCGCCCTGGAAAAACCAACCGCAGATTCAGGCACACCCGCTGAAGATTGTGATGAATGATCCATACCTCGAGCGCTGCTTTTCGAACCAAATCGCATCAGTTTTGAGATTAACTCAGATTGGTTTGCGTATTGCTCCGACTTCACGTCCTGATTCACATAATTTGCATCTTCCTCAATCAAGTACTTACAAAACGCTGATCGCACTCGATCTGCTCGACTCTTATAAGGGCCAGTTCCCTTGATTGAGCTTGAGATCTGATTAGCAACGTCTGAGCTCGAAATTCGAGTTGTCAGTGCCAGCTGTTCGAAAAACACGTAATTCTCCGTCGCCAGCAATAGATGAATTCTGCCTGCGTTTGTGATTGCAAATTTTTGGTTTGTATCCACGCTCCGATTGGACATATCGTATGGCTCTATCAATCGAGCCTCCATCAGCGTTAAAAGCGCATTATCAACGGCAGCTTCATTGCATCCAATACCATCAAAAAAGTCGACAATGGATTGAACAGTTAAGTGCTGCTTGTCAATTTCAGAGTGTGCCTTGTAAGCGGCCTCCAGCAAGGCAAGTATCCTCAGATACAATAGTGGAGAACGGGGTAACTCGGGATCGCTCGAAAAGACAGGAAATATCTCGTGCTGGTCGCTTTGCCTAAAGTACTCGTAGTTTCCCTTCATTAAGGCTTGCAGAAACTTCTGGAAATTAGGTGCAACAGCCGTCCCCGTTATATAGCTTTTCAATAAGTCTTCGACTTTCAGGATCGATGATGTCATCACTCGCTGAGACAGTCTTAGCGTCCTGCGAATGTTATAGTTGGTCAGCTGTCCGAGGGTCTTAGCGGTGTATTCTTGCTCTACGAATACCTCCTCAATTGCCTTTGCAAATGCTCTGATATCTGGGATCGATACCTTGATGCCTTTTCCCGCAAAATAGCTTCTTGCTGATTCCTCGTCTTGCTCGGCGTTCACTCTTTTCTGGATAAAATCGATGCGCTTGCGGAACACTTCTCTAGGCGAAGGCGTCGGCAGAAAAAACGATTTCGATTGGTAAATACCGTAGATGTCGGTTTTGGAAAACGACCACGCCGACTTATCAGTGACTGGGAAGATCAGTAGACAGTGATTTGCATGTCTACGAAGCGCTTGTGCGAATTGAAAAGTGTTTTGTTTGATACGTTCTGAAAACTCATCGGTGTTGTCCACCACAATTATGGGTAGCTTTTTGCGATTTTTTACGACGTCGGCAAGAAGCTTCCGCAGGTAATCCTCTCGATTCTCCTGCACCTCTCTTTCGAGGATTATGCTAAACTTACTATAAAACGCATCTTTATCTCGCTCATAGAGTTTTGCGTCAACACCTCGCGATCGTTTCTGATACTCGTCGAAGTACAAACCACGCAACTCTTCCCACGATGGCGATCCACCATCGTAGCAACGGGATTCTAATCCTCTGATTAGCTGTTCGGTGATCCAACTATGTAACGTGTCTCCGTTTCCGGTGGCGTCCAAAAAATTGATTCTCAACATGACGCATTGTCGACGCACGGCTTCCGATAATGTCTTCCGAAAAAACCTGTTTAGAAAAGTCGTTTTTCCCGCCCCAGTAGGGCCGACGATGAATATGGTCTGTCCGCTTTCGGCTGCTGATTTATCCGTCTCACCTAAATTAGCTTGAATTAGCGTCGCGAGTTCGACATCGATATCCAGAAGTTTGGGGTCTAAATTCCCGAGGACACCGGCTGTGATTTTTTCCATCGAGAAATCAGCTATGCGACTTTCCCTAGTTTCGACGAAACACTCGACCAGCATTTCGTCGTCCTGATCGCCTGATAGTCGATCGAAAAAGGCCTTAAACACCGCGTCTAAGTCGAAGGCGAGTGGGCTCTTTGGTAATAGCTTTATATGGTCCTCTTCGATTGGCGCCACCAGTGGATTAGTCAACAGCAGTCTGGTGTTGTGAATCTTATCAAAGACTGCGTTGTATGTTTTTCGACCGAACTCTGATCGCGATAGAATTTCATAAAATTCTTCAAAACTATCGATCAAGGCATTTAGACTTGGAAAAACTACCGCTTGTTTTTCTTTGTACGGATCACCCGATGTGAATGTTTTGAAGACTATCCAGGCGTCTCCGTCCGTTACCACGGATATCGGAATTCCATTCGCAGCTGAGTATGAGAACGCCTGATCGATCCCTTGCATTGCTTCCTTTAATGCAGGGCCGGAGATTTTCCAGTATTTCCGCTTTGAAGTGTCGGACGTGTTCAATCCCACTCTTCCGATTCTCTTGGCCTCGATCAAAAGCGCGGGACGATCTTCGATCAACAAAATGTAATCGGAGTAACCGTTTTCGTGGTGCGTTTCCGCTCGAATGGACTCGAATTCCCAACCCAAACTGTCGGTCAGAATTCGATTAATGATCCGGATTTTGGCATCTTCCTCGCTGAGGATGGATTCTCCATGCTCTACAAAATCATCGTAGATTGTCTTCGCGGCAGAGAATGCGTCATCCAAGCTTCTGGTCACTCGCGCCTCCTTGTTTAGTCGGCCCTCGGGGGTGAGACTAATCAGAAACGGCGATCATTGGAAGAAACTCCGGTCCGTAACCAATGTCTGATTTTGTGCCGAATGTCGTCATTGCTAACCAGTGCGTTTAACGCCTGCTTAGGGCCGGCTCAGCAAGAAGCTGGCAGAATTCCAAGGTCTCAAACGGGCTCGATCCGGCCGTTCACCACGAAACGCACCAACGGCCGCAATGGGCCGAGAGCGGACGGGTCGCTTTCAGGTCAGAGTATCGTGAAAGCGGACATCTGCGCATTATCGGCGGGCACGGCCGGTTTCGGCCTGGCACCTACTGGCGCTCGAAGGTAGCAGCCTTAATCTTCCGCAGATAGCCACGTTGCAGATTTGGCCAGTTCCGACAATATATTGGGCGACACTATATCTTGAAGGGGCGCGCGCAATTGGCTAGCGAAACGGCACCGACATCTAGAATGAACGCGGGTGGGCGGGCAACCGAAGCCGGGATGGACTTCCAAGCCGAGGTCGGTACTTGGCTTGCTGCCCATCTGCTAGCGCGGATGCCGGTCGGTGGGCGTTTCGGCCTTGCCAACACCGCCTTGCCGGTCTCGATCCAGCTCGAAACCGGCGATGGGCTCGATGACATCCGCCTAGAACAGGACGACGCCAGCCGCATCGACCTGCAGAGCAAGACCAGCGCGGGTCTTGCGAGAAGTCCCAAGAGCCCGCTCGGCAAAACCATCAGCCAGCTCGCGCGGCTGATGATCGACGCGCGCGATGCCGGCGTCGCGATCGATCCGGCGAAGGCACGCGCCGTGCTGGCGGTCGCGGCAGATGCGCCGCGCACGCTCGACGCGCTGGAACGCGGTTGTCGCGCTTTCGACCTTGGCGGAAGCTGGGACACCACCAAGGCCGGGCGGTCGTCGGCGGAGCGCGACGCGCTCGATCTGTTCGAGATGCACGCCCGGATCGCATGGGCTTCGATGTCTGCGACGCCACCGACCGACGATGATCTCGTGATGATGGCGGGGCTGTTCCGCATAGCTCGCTTCTCGATGAACGAGTGTGAGGAGAATTGGCGCGAGGCTTCGCGGCTGATCGGTGGGAGGCTCTACGGCTCGCAAGCGTCCGGCGACGCGCCGCTGCGCGATCTGAAGGGCATTATCCGTAGCATGATTGGCAACGGCGCGCCTGCGGATCGTGCCGGATTGCTGCGCGAGCTTCGCCGGCTCGGCCACAAGGATGTGGGCGCGGCTGACTATACCGCTGATCTTGGCCGATTGTCGGCGACGACCGGCGCCGAGCTTGCGCGCCTCGCCGGGCACACCCGCCTGCCAATCGCGGGTGGCATCTCTATAGCCCGGGCCAGCGACGGTCCGCTTCGCGCAGCGGTCGCTTCCGGTTCGCTGATTGTCATTGGCGAACCTGGGGCCGGCAAGACCGGTGCGCTGGTGACGCTAGCCGAAACGCGACGCGCGGCCGGCGATACGGTTGTGTTCCTTTCGGTCGACCGCTTTCCCGGCGTCGGCATCGCGGCAAATCTTCAGTCCGAACTGGGGTTGGAGCACCCGCTGGTCGACGTACTGAGCGCGGCGCCGGGTTTGGGCGCAAAGCTATTAATCATCGAAGCGCTCGATGCCGCGCGAGGTGGTCCGGCCGAGGGCGTGTTCGCGCAGCTGATCGAGACGCTTGGCGCTTCGGCAACAGACTGGACCATCATCGCGTCGATCCGCAGTTTCGACCTGTGCAATGGACGCCGGTTTCGAGACGCGATGCCGGGATCGCCACCCGATCAGGCCTTTGCGGAACCGGGTCTGGCCAACGTACGGCATTTTCAGGTGCCGCGACTGGCAGAGGAGGATCTCGATGCCGCAGGCGCCGCTGCAGCCGATCTCGGCAGCTTGCTCGCCGCCGCGCCTGAGAAGCTACACGACCTGCTGCGCAATGTCTTCAACCTCTCGCTCGCTGCGCAACTGCTGTCCGATGGCGCCAAGCCCGACAGCATTCGTACGGTCGCCACTCAGTCCGATTTGATTGATGCCTATGAGGATGGCCGACTCATAGGCACATCATTGCATGAGGCCGCGGCAGCGACCGTCGGCGCGATGGTTTCTCGGCGCAGGCTCGCGGTGCGCAAGGTCGTTGTCGGGCACGGCCAGCTCGACACTGTGATCCAGACTGGCGTCCTCACTGACTCCGGCGATCTCGTGAGCTTTGCCCATCATGTGCTGTTCGATCACGTCGCCGGCCGCTTCTTTCTTGAATGGGATGATCCAACCCGGCTGATCGGACAGTTGGGCGGCGATAGCTCGATCGCGCTGATGCTGGCGCCAGCGCTGCGCTTCGCTATCGAGCGGCTGTGGCGCCACGATGCCGACGGTAAGGCGCAAGTCTGGTGCCTGGTCGCAGAAATCTATGCCGACGCGGCTGTCGATCCGGTGCTGGCCAATGTCGCTCTCCGCACCGCGATCGAGCGCGTGGCAACGCCGTCCGATGTCGCTGGTCTGGTCGCGTTGATTGCGGCCCGCCCGAATGACGAAGCGCTGGTGACGATGCTCTCGCGGCTGGCACGCTTTGTAGGGCTTGCGGTCGATACGGCCGGCACTATCGTAGCGAGCGAGGCGATTGCCTGGGCACAAGTAGCTGATGCCGCGATTGCAACGGGATCGCGCGGCCTCTCCGACGCGACGCGCGTCCTGCTCCACACGATGTTTGACAAGGGCGATCTCACCGAGGCCGAGCTGCTCGATGTCTTCGGCCGCGCGGCGCCGGCGCTGCTTGCCTTTGCCTGGGCTGCCGATCCGCCAATGCAGCAGACCGCCACCAACTCCATCCGTTTCGTCGGCAAGAGCTTCGCGTCCGATCCCGCCGCATCACGCACGCTGCTCGACCGCATGCTTCGCGACCCGCATTTTTCGGCGCATGTGCCGATCGGGAAGCCACCTGGCTTTCCGAGCAGATCATGCCGATCGCGCGGGTCGACCCCGACTTCACGATCGAAATCTACCGCGTCCTATATTCGCGCGACATCACCGACAACAGTACCTCTCATTTCGGCGGGCAGGCGAGCCGGATCATGCCGCTCTCGTCAAGCCGCAGTCAGGATTACCGCCATTGCCGCTATAAACTCGGCCGGTGCGTGACGCAGCTGCTCGAACTGTCGGTGCCGCTCGGCACGCGCGCGATCGTCGAAGCGGCGCTTGGTGAGACCGATCGTGCGATGCCGCTCGGCGATGATCGCAAGCGGGTGGCGATTGGAGGGCGAGCGCCATTCGATCTGCTGGGTCGCGATTACACGTTCAAGGCGTGGGACGATAGCGAGGCGCACCACGGCACGCAGGATGACGATGTCCTCGCGCGGTTGGTTGCGCATCTGCGTGCCTGCTCGCCAGAGGGGTTC
Organism: Nitratireductor sp. XY-223; assembly: GCF_004959855.1. Classification (GTDB taxonomy): domain Bacteria; phylum Pseudomonadota; class Alphaproteobacteria; order Rhizobiales; family Rhizobiaceae; genus Hoeflea_A. Next base: position 49,442 of record NZ_SPNT01000016.1, read on the forward strand.
GCCGCGACGGTCGAGGCAGCCGCGAGCGACTATGCCGGGCCGGCCGTATGGGCGCGAATTCTAGGCGTCGGCGCCGAGCGCGTCTGTGAGGTCAGCAACTTGCTCTGGCCGTTCGCCAGCAATGTCACGATCCTGGTGCATGCAGACATTGTTCGGGACGCGGTGCGGTTCCTGGCTGCCGTTTATCCCTCTCGTTCGATAGAAGAGCGCGTGGCGTTCGAAGTCGAGGCGTTGCGGCCCGATCTGTTTACCAACGAGGCGGAGCAATGCTGGTGGCGGCGCACACTCAGCCGGATTCTGTCGCTGATCGATGCGGATGCCATCGAGAGTGACCCGATGCGCGCGCTTCGCGATGAGCTGGTCGCGGCGGACGAACTCTTGGGCAATCCGCCGACCCGTTCGATGACTGTGCGCCGGGGCTCGGCCCGCAGCTTCACTCGCGGCCTGCTCGCCAGCGAGGGTGTGGACGTCGATGATGGCATCGATAAGGATCGCCGCCTCGCGCAGCTCCGGGCTCAGCCCCGGCAGCCTCTTGCGTAGTGCTTCGGCCCGCTCCCGGCCGAAGAGGTCGTCCATATGCTGGGCTACGAACTGGTTGCCGATGCCCGCATTAATGCGATTGTAGTTGAAGAAGAAAACGCAGTCGCACCCCCAATCCTTGATCACGCCCTTGATGATGTTCAGAGAAAGCCCCTTGTATCCGAACGGGTCAATGAACGAGAAGGAAGGAATGAGTTTCGTCTCGTTGAAGTACCGGGCAGCTTCATCGTCGACCTCGCCGCAGGTTACGATCGGCCTGTAGGTGAACTTCTCGATACCCGGCAGCTTGTTTATCTCCTCTTGAAGGGTCGCCGTATTCTCGTTCCTGGCGTCGTTAAAGTAGGAGACGAGCATCCGCGCCATACGGACGTCGTCGAGCGCAGTCTGAAGGACGAGAAGAGGTGTCGAAGCGGCACCATCCCTGTAGCGCCCAGGCCCCGCATAAAGGTCGATGTAAGCGATTTTGCCGCCATGTTTGGCGGCGGTCGGCATTATCACTCGCGCCCAAGCGAAGAAATATTTCGTGACAATTCGCGCCTTTACCTCGGACTGGTCCGAGCGTTCCTCGAAGAAATTCTTTGCCTTCATCTGCGACCAACCTCCCCGTGCTGTCGCCCCGGCATTACGGCAGAATGGAACAAAAAGAGAACAATTTCAACATCTGTAGGCGTGGAATGAGCAGAAACTGAAAACCGCAAGCCATATGAGGCATCCTCCATGTGATCGTGCGAACCAGCAACGCCTCATCTCCACGGACCGCCCGCGTTCCATGTCCCATCGAAGGCCTTGCCAGCCACAAGAGCATGGGTGGGCAGCAGCACGAACGCGGCCACATTGTCTTGCAATTCTGCAAACGGGCCGGGCGCCATGGCAATCGCAGTTCGGCGCAGGAACCCCCGCCATTGCGCCTGCTTCGCGGCATCTTCGGCGAAGGCTGGCGTCAGGGCGACAGGCGTGTCTGTGGGGATATCCGTATGGCGACGCTCGAAGGTTGCAGCGATAGCGTCGGCAAGGACACCGCCGTCGAATGAGAACGTCTGGGAGATAGCCCAGAGGTCGAAGAAGTCCTTCATCCGGCTGTTGAGCATGCCGAGCGCGACCAGCGCCTGGAACTTCTCAGCCACGACCGTCTCGGGTGGATAGGCCCGGAGCCGCGGCGCCGGCATGTTGAGCAGAGAAGGATAGTCGATCTCCAGCACGTCCGGCGTCACCGCGTCACCAAAGCCAATGTCAACCTGGATCGGCAGGCGTGCGCCAGCAATCTCGGCGATCATCGTGAGCCGAACGCCGCTATATTCGTCCTCGGCCCGAGCCATCTCGGCCCGCAGCGTCTCCGGCTTGAAGACGACGCCGTCATCCGCGAAGTCGATGCTGCAGATCTCCTGGAAGGTTGTGGCGATACGCTCCGGCGCGGCGTCACCATATCCCAGAAGGTCGAGGTCGCCGGTCGCCCGATAGGGCGTGGGTGCCCAAAGGCTGAACAGCATGGCACCTTTGAGGACGAATTGCCCGCTATAGGCCGAGACGCTCAGCCGGTAGAGAAGCCGCTCTATGGCATAGCGCGTGAGCGCAAGCTGGACGTTTTCCTTGCGTTCGCTCGCGCGCCGGGTGAGGCGTGCCCTGACCGAGGCACCGACATTCTTGAGGGGAGGTTTCGGGTTCATGCCGTGGCCTCGATATAGGGCCGCATCACGTTCTGCACACGGTCGATGGCGGCGAAATGCCAAATGTCATCGACCGTGGCGCGGCGGCTTCGGAGACAGTCTCTGAGTGCCTCAATGGCGACATCGAGACCGACCTGGCTGCGGTATTTGAAGCAGTCGGCGACCGTCTTGGCGGGAATGGTGATAGGTACTTCCACCTGCTCGATTGTGTGCCGGTCCACCCCGACGGTCAGGGCATCGCCGGTGGCGCGGATGATGCGCAGGGACACCGGCGGGTTTTTCGGCTCCCACTTCTTGTGACCGATCAGCATCCACACCTGATGTGGCAGTTGCGTCGTGAGTTCGTGGAATCTGAGCGCGGAGAGCAGGCAGATAACACCGTGGGGCACGGCCCGGGCGGCTTCGGCAAGGCTGTGGGACTCGGACCATTCCGCATCGGCAAGCTGATAGAGGCCGCGCCCCATGCGGACTAGGAGGCCTTCATCTTGAAGCCTCCGCAGGTAGGCGCGCGGAATGCCCGCCGCATCGAAGTCGCGCGCGCGCGCGATACCGCGCTCCCTGGCGACGGTAATCGCACGATCCTTCAGCGTTCCTTGAGCCGTTCCTGCCATGTTCCGTATGCTCGGCAATAACACATAAATGCCGAGACTTTGTATCACGCCCTCCTGATCCCCTGCAACCGGAACCAAACAGCTCGACCACGAGTGCGACGCTCATGCTGCTACTGTTCCCGCCGCCTGTTCCAGACGAGTTGCGCCCGATCACCCTCCTCGGAAGGGAACAGGGCGGCGGTGAAAGGCCCGGGAAGGCTCGGGTCGTCGAGACGGACGCGAAGATAGTATTTCGGGTGATCGCCCGTCGTCCGGGCATCCCAGGCGTCACCGATGCGGGCGTTGCCGACGAGGACGCGGAATGCCGGGGCGTTGTCATGGGTTCGGTCGTCGTTGGGGACGAGCCGGACCTTGGCGTCGATAGTAAGCGTGCGAATGGAACCGGTCCAGCCGCCGTCATTGGACAAAGTGAAGTTGCCGATTTGCATGGGTCACTCCTTAAATTGCGATGTGGATGAGACAGCGGGCGACGCCGCTTCGGTATTGCCTGCGCGGGCCGAGCGGGCGCGGCGGGCCGGTCTGTCGGTGTCCGTTTCCGGCAACCCATCCTTGCGCGCTTTTGCAAAAGTGCGGTCGCTGTCGAGGAACGCTTCGAGCATGAAGGGGATGAGATCGGCGACGGATTCGGTTTCGCCGTAGGTGGCGCGGTAAAGGGCGGCATTATCCGGACTCTTTGTACCTGTCTCATCATGGCGCGGCGTTTCCACGACTG
>NZ_SPNT01000017.1 GCF_004959855.1 Nitratireductor sp. XY-223
CCGATTCTGGGGCCGGGGCTACTTCTCGACAACCACCGGGGCCATCACAGACGAACTTGTACTTCAGTACCTCGACAATCACCTGCCTGACGCTACCGGCGCCAGCCGGTAGTTATTCACTCTTGATATGTTCGGTAGCTCGGCCTTGTCCTCCGGGTTCGGCGTCACCGCCTTTGCCGATGACCCGAAGGCGGAAACAGGCGAGAGCGAACCTGCGCCGATGGCGGGATCGCCCACCCGGCCCGCATCCGAAACATCCGCTTATCCGCATGTCGGCGAAGCGCACGAACGCGGCAGCAACTTCCATCTATCCGGAAGCAGGGCGCTTGCGAAGGGCTGGAAACCCCGCGCCCGCGACAACCTGGACGCCATCGCTCTTGCCGCGGCGATCGCGGCCGAGGACCGGCCCGCGACTTCAGCCGAGCAGGCCCGGCTCATCCGGTTCACCGGCTTCGGTGCGTCCGACCTCGCCAATGCGATCTTCACCCGGCCGGGCGAGGAGGGGTTCCGCAAGGGTTGGGAAGAGCTTGGTGAAGATCTGCAGGCATCCGTGAACGAGGCGGATTACGCCTCGCTTGCCCGCTGCACGCAATATGCCCATTTCACGCCCGAGTTCATCATCCGGGCGATCTGGACGGGTCTCGAACGGCTCGGCTGGCGCGGCGGCCGCGTCCTCGAACCGGGCATTGGCACCGGGTTGTTTCCCGCCCTGATGCCGGAGGCGCTTCGTGAAGCCGCCTTCGTGACCGGTGTCGAGCTCGATCCGGTCACGGCCCGGATCGCTCGCCTCCTGCAGCCGGTCGCCCGCATCGTCGGAGGCGATTTCGCGCGCACCGACCTGCCGGCGCATTTCGATCTTGCCATCGGCAATCCCCCGTTTTCCGACCGGACCGTGCGGTCCGACCGCGCCTATCGTTCGATGGGCCTGCGGCTGCATGACTATTTCATTGCGCGGTCAATCGGCCTTTTGAAACCCGGCGCGCTCGCCGCCTTCGTCACATCGTCGGGCACGATGGACAAGTCGGACGCCACGGCCCGCGAACACATCGCCAAATCCGCCGATCTCGTCGCCGCGATCCGCCTGCCCGAAGGCAGTTTTCGCGCCGATGCCGGCACGGAGACGCAAGTCGACGTCCTGTTCTTCCGCAAGCGCAAGCCGGGCGAGCCACAGGACGACGCGAGCTGGCTGGACCTTGCGGAGGTCATCCCCGCCAGCGAAGACAACGAGGCCATCCGTGTCAATCGCTGGTTCGCCGACCACCCCGATCATGTGCTCGGCCGCCACGCGACCAAATCCGGACCCTTCGGCGAGACCTATACGTGCCTCTCCGGTGACGGCGATCTCGAAGCCCACCTGGACGATGCCATCCTCTGTCTTCCGGACGCCATCTATGACGGCGAACCCGATGCGATCAATATCGATCTCGAACCTGGGACGAGCCTGAGCGATGTTGTCAGACCCGAGGATGCGCATGTCCGCGAGGGCAGCTTTGTTTTCGACGCCTCGAGAGGCCTCATGCAGGTGCTCGACGGCAAGCCCGCTCCGGTTCCTGTCCGCAAAGGACGGTCGGGCGAAGGGTTTTCGGAGAAGCAGATCAACATCGTCAGGAAGCTGATCCCGGTGCGCGGCGCGGTGCGCGCGGTCCTCAAGGCCCAGGAGACGGATCAGGCATGGCGCGACCTGCAGGTGAAGCTGCGCATCGCCTGGTCGCGCTTCGTGCGCGACTTCGGTCCGATCAATCACACCAGGGTGTCGATCACGCAGAACGAGGCGACGGGGGAGACCCGCGAGACGCATCGCCGCCCGAACCTGCAACCCTTCCTCGACGATCCGGACTGCTGGCTGGTCGCCTCTATCGAGAATTACGACCTCGATACGGACACTGCCAAGCCCGGCCCGATCTTCTCCGAACGGGTGATTGCACCGCCATCCGCCCCCGTCATCACCAGTGCCGCCGATGCGCTCGCTGTCGTTCTCAATGAGCGCGGCCATGTCGATCCCGACCATATCGCCGAGCTGCTGCATGAGGATCGGGCAACGGTTATCGAGGAGCTGGGCAGCGCGATCTATCGCGATCCGGCGGATGGTTCCTGGCAGACATCCGACGCCTATCTCTCCGGTCCCGTGCGCGACAAGCTGGCCGTCGCCGAAGCTGCGGCCGGGCTTGATCCGGCCTACAAGCGCAATGTCGAGGCCTTGGAGGCGGTTCAGCCGGCCGATCTCAGCCCCTCCGAAATCACCGCGCGCCTCGGCGCGCCGTGGATCCCCGCCTCCGATGTCGTCGACTTCGTCAAGGAGTCGATGGGAACGGACATCACGATCCGGCACATGCCGGAACTGGCTTCCTGGACAGTCGATGCCCGCATGCTCGCCTATCGCGCCGAAGGCACCTGCGAATGGGGCACAAAGCGCCGGCATGCGGGCGAGCTGCTCGCCGATGCGCTCAACAGCCGCATCCCGCAGATCTTCGACACGATCAAAGACGGGGACAGCGAACGCCGGATCCTCAATGTCGTCGACACGGAGGCGGCCAAGGAAAAGCTCACCAGGATCAAGACCGCTTTCCAGACATGGGTCTGGTCGGATTCCGAGCGGACCGACCGGCTGGCACGCCTCTATAATGCCACCTTCAACAATATCGCCCCCCGATCCTTCAACGGGGATCATCTGCAACTGCCGGGCGCCTCTGGCGCCTTTGTTCTTTATGGCCACCAGAAACGGGGCATCTGGCGAATTATCTCGTCGGGCGCGACCTATCTCGCCCACGCCGTCGGCGCCGGCAAGACCATGACGATGGCCGCCGCCATCATGGAACAGCGCCGGCTGGGCCTGATCTCGAAAGCCATGCTGGTCGTTCCCGGCCATTGCCTGGCGCAGGCCGCCCGCGAGTTCCTCGCGCTCTATCCGACGGCGCGGATCCTCGTTGCCGACGAGACCAGCTTCACCAAGGACAAGCGCCACCGTTTTCTGTCGCGCGCCGCGACGGCCAATTGGGATGCGATCATCATCACCCATTCCGCCTTCAGGTTCATCGCCGTCCCTGCCGAATTCGAAAAACAGATGATCGAGGATGAGCTCACGCTCTACGAGGATCTGCTCTCCCGGGTCGAGAACGACGACCGGGTGTCGCGCAAGCGGCTGGAGCGGCTGAATGAGGGGTTGAAGGACCGACTGGAGTCGCTGGCGACCGACAAGGACGATCTCCTGACGATTTCGGAGATCGGCGTCGACCAGATCCTCGTCGACGAGGCGCAGGCGTTCAGAAAGCTCTCCTTTGCCACCAACATGTCGACGCTCAAGGGCGTCGATCCGAACGGATCGCAGCGCGCCTGGGACCTCTATGTCAAATCGCGGTTCATCGAGACGAAGAACCCGGGCCGGGCGCTCGTGCTTGCCTCGGGAACGCCGATCACCAACACGCTTGGCGAGATGTTCTCGGTGCAGCGCTTGCTCGGATTCGAAGCCCTTAAAGAGCGCGGCCTGCACGAATTCGATGCCTGGGCCTCGACCTTTGGCGATGTGGCGACCGAGCTCGAACTGCAGCCGTCGGGCAAATACAAGCCCGTCTCGCGCTTCGCCACCTTCGTCAACGTTCCGGAACTGATCGCCATGTTCCGCTCCTTCGCCGATGTCGTCTTGCCGGAGGAGCTGAAGCAATATGTGAAAATCCCCGCCATTGCGACCGGCAGGCGCCAGATCGTCACCGCCAAGCCGACTGATGACTTCAAGCTCTATCAGCAGGTGCTCGACGCGCGCATCAAGGCGATCGAGAAACGCGAGGGGCCGGCCCAGCCCGGCGACGACATCCTCCTGTCCGTCATCACCGATGGCCGCCATGCCGCGATCGATCTTCGGCTCGTTGATCCCGACAATGACAACGAGCCGGACAACAAGCTGATCGAGAACAGCTTCCGCATCTGGCGCGAGACAGCCTCCAACACCTACCAGACCCGGGACGGCAAATCCTTCGATTTGCCGGGCGCGGCGCAGATGACCTTTTCCGATCTTGGCACGATCGGCGTCGAGAAATCACGCGGCTTTTCCGCCTGTCGCTGGATCCGCGACGAGCTCGTCCGGCTCGGTGTTCCGGCCTCGGAAATCGCTTTCATGCAGGACTACAAGAAGGCGCAAGCCAAGCATCGACTGTTTGCCGACGTCAATGCCGGCAGGGTCCGCTTCCTGATCGGCTCGTCCGAGACCATGGGCACCGGCGTCAATGCCCAGCTTCGCCTCAAGGCGCTGCATCATCTCGATGTTCCCTGGCTGCCCTCCCGGATCGAACAGCGCGAGGGCCGGATCGAGCGGCAGGGCAACCAGCATGACGAAATCGATATCTTCGCCTACGCCACCGAGGGCTCGATGGACGCGCAGATGTGGCAGAACAACGAGCGCAAGGCCCGCTTCATCGCCGCCGCGCTCTGCGGCGACACGTCCGTTCGCCGGTTCGAAGATCTCGGCGAGGGCCAGGCCAACCGGTTCGCCATGGCCAAGGCGATCGCGTCCGGCGATCAGCGCCTGATGCGGAAGGCTGGCCTCGAAGCCGATATCGCCCGGCTCGAACGCTTGCGCGCGGCGCACCGCGACGGTCTCTTCGCCGTCCACCGCCAGATCCGCAACGCCGAACGCGATATCGACCATGACACGCGGCGGATCGCCGGGATCGGTCAGGACATCGAGCGCAGGATCCCGACTGCCGGCGACGCCTTTGCCATGACAGTCGGCGAACAATCCTTCACCGATCGCAAGCCCGCCGGCCGCGCCCTGATGAAGGAAATCATGACGCTGGTGCATCTGCGGCAGGAGGACGAGACATCCCTCGCCGCGATCGGCGGCTTCGATCTGGTCTTCTGCGGCCAGCGCTTCGGAAACGACGAATTCCAGTACGATGTCGTGCTCGCACGAACCGGCGCGCAGACCGATATCGATCTCGCCCTGACCGTCACGCCGCTCGGCGCGGTCTGGCGCATCGAGCATGTGCTCGCCGGCTTCGACGACGAGCGGTCGCAGTGCCGGTACCGGTTCGACGACGCCAGGCGCCGGCTGGCCTCCTGCCAGTCCCGCAAGGGCGGGGAATTCGGCTTCGAAGACGAGCTTGCCGACAAACGCCGGCAACTCGATGCCATCGAGGCCGATCTGGCGGACGAGGTGCTTAAGGAGGGGAAGAAGGCCATGGAGGCGGCCTGAGGAAGGAAAGAGCGGGAAGGGAACCGGTCGCAGACCGGCCGGGTCCGGTGACGCTCAACCGCCGCCTGCGCCATCCCGGTCCGTCGTCCTTCGCAGGGCTGATAGCCCCGCTCGTCCCGCCGGGCAGGGACGCTCGGCCGCAGTTGCACCGGCCCGCCCGCTCCGCGGTCCCGGGGAGGTCTTCGAGAAGAAGACGAGAAAGGGAGCCGGCGGCATGCCGGGCCCACAATCCCCGAACAGGAGCTTCCCATGCATATCATCAGGATCGACCCGCGCGCGCTGAAAGACAATCCCGACGACGCCCGCAAGTCCAAATCCACGCCGCAGGGCGATGCGCTGCTGGCCGCGACCATCAAAGCCGTCGGCATCATCCAGCCGCCCGTCGTCTCCCCCGAGGCCGATGGCGGCAACGGCTTCATCATACAGGCCGGCCATCGCCGCGCGAGGGGCGCGATCGCGGCCGAGCTCGAGGAGATCGAGGTCATCGTGACCGATCCCGCCGACGATGGCGGCGCCATGCGCTCCATGGTCGAGAACATCGCCCGCGAACCGCTGAATCCCGTCGACCAGTGGCGGGCCATCGAGCGACTTGTTGCGCTCGGCTGGACCGAGGAAGGCATCGCCGCGGCGCTGTCGCTGTCGGTGCGCCAGATCAGGAAGCTGCGGCTGCTCGCCAACGTGCTGCCCGCCATGCTGGACCGGATGGCGAAGGGCGACATGCCGGACGAGCGGCAGCTCCGGACCATCGCCGCGGCTTCGATTGCCGAGCAGAGGCAAGTCTGGAAGGCGCACAAGCCCAAGAGGAACGAAACGACCTCGTGGTGGTCGGTCGCCAACGGCCTCTCCAAGACCCGCATGTATGCGCGCGACGCCAGCTTCGACGACGAGCTGGCACAGGCCTACGGCATCGCCTGGGTCGAGGACCTCTTCGCGCCCGCCGATGAGGACAGCCGCTATACCACCGATGTCGAGGCTTTCCTCGGCGCCCAGCAGGAGTGGATGACCGACAACCTGCCGAAGAACGGCATGATTACCGAGCTCAACGGATGGAACGGCCCCGAACTGCCCAAAAAGGCCGAACGCGTCTACGGCAAGCCGAAAAAGTCGGATTGCACGGCGATGTATCTCGACCGCGAGGGCAAGGTGCAGTCGGTCGTCTACCGGTTGCCGGAGCCGCGGGCGGCCAAGGGCAATGCGGGGGACGGCGGCGCCGTCGCGCCGGCGCAGCGCCCCGACGTTACCCGGAAGGGCCAGGACATGATCGGCGATTTCCGCACCGACGCGCTGCACGAAGCGCTTCAACGCGCGCCGATCGAGGACGACACGCTGATGGCGCTGCTCGTCATCGCCTTTGCCGGTCAGAACGTTCGCGTCGATTCCGGTTCGTTCCGCAGCCAGATCGCGCCCCATGCCGTCAACCTGGTCGACGAGACCGGTAATCTCGCGTTCGACAAGGACACGCTGCGCATCGCGGTCCGCTCGGTGCTGATCGAGGTGCTGTCGTGCCGCCGCAACATGTCGAACAGCGGCATCGTATCGTGGATCGCCGGCGCGGTTCTTGGAGCCGACGGCTTCCTGCCCAATATGGGAACGGAGGATTTTCTTCTGTGCCTGTCCCGGCAGGCCCTCGAGGCCGCGTGCGCGGACACGTCGGTGCTCCCACGCAACAAGGTCCGCGAGACCCGCGCCGCGCTTGTCGAACATTTCCAGGAGGAACGCTTCGTTCACGGGTCGGCGCTGTTCGCGCCCGAAGCGAACGAACTCGCCGACTGGAAGGCCCATAACGAGATCGTCGAGGACGAGGACGCCGGGGATGCCGACGGCTCCGTCGACGAACCGGACGAGGGCGACATCGAACCGGATGCTGTCTCCGAAGGTTTCCGTGAAGCCGCCGAATAGCGGTCTTCTTCCTTCCGAACGCACGTCACGCCGCCGGCACCGTCCGGCGGCGGGTCCGTTTCCACTCTTTGAACAAGGAGCACACCATGTCCGCCAAGCTCATTTTCGACCATGCGCCGATCGGTGCGATCATCGCCTATTCGGACGGCACGCCGCGCCCGCCGGAGCGCCGCCGCAGGAAACTTGCCGACTGGAAAAGCCGTAACGGGGCCGGCCGGCTGATTTGCAAGCGCGCGGCTGTCGAGCGGGGCGCTCATACGATCCCCGCTTCCTTCACCGTGCGCGAGCTGCCAAAACCCGGGTCGGTCGTCGTCATGAGCCGGCCGGGCGACCTCGGGGAGCTGGTCCATCTCGCCGCAAACCGCAGCGAGGCGGAAGACCGGCTCACCCGGCACGGCTATCCCGAAGCCGAGCTGCAGGAGGTCACGGTGCCGGGGCCGGATGCCGGGAGGGCGGCGTGAGTGTTCCCGGGGGAACAAACCTGCTCTCTCGGATCGAAGCGGCGCACCGGCAAACGAGGGCGCATCTTGAACGGATCGAACGCCAGATATCGGCCAGGGCGGAACGCATGACCACGACAGCCAAGGCGAAGGCCCGAAGACATCCCGGTAGGGAACCGCGCTGGACACGGTCGGATGAAGCCATGTTCAGGGCCTGCATCGACTAGCTGAGCTTCGAGCGGCGCGGAGAAATCGATGCCTTCAGTTGTAAGCTCACCCGGCAGGAGCATGCGATCACGGTCGTCAGGGCAAAGACCATCAGCAACGGGCCGACCAGCAAAGCGGATGCGCAAGCCGTATTGTGACGGCAGGAGCAAGTGCGGCGGGCCACGGTCATTTCCTTCACGTTGGTCGCCGGTGGAATGCCACCCCTGCAGGACTCCCTTCGGTTCTGGTCGCGGTCGTAAACCGGCGGCCGGAGCCTTCAAGGCCGCTGACGCGCCGCGATGCGGCCGCACGCACCATCCTCGCCAAACCGGTTCCGCGGAACTGCGCAAGGGCTTGACAAGCCCTGCTGGCCCGCAGGACAGGTTCGCTCGTCTCGGTCCGTGCGGACCCTGAAGCCCCCGTCTTTCCGCCGGTTTCGTTTGCCCGCGCCCGAAGGGAGGGCCGGCAGGGGCCGGCTCGAGCCTTCGGTCAAATCGTGAAGGAAAGGACCTCACATGACCAGCAACGCTCGCCCCTCCCGTCAATCCGGCAAGATCGTCCAGCTCCGCAAAGGCGCTTCCCTCGAAATGGTCCGGCTCGCCTGCCCTGACAGCGCCCAGGCCTCCCTCATCTCCGAAAGTTTCGGTCTTCCCGTCATCGACAGCGACGGCATCCGCGATCTCCACCACAAGATCATCGTCGACACGGCCGAATACCTGAACGACGGCCTCGGCGACCGTGCCATGCAGATCCATCTGCAGCGAATCGTCGGCTCCTATGTCGGCTCTGCCCACGGTGCCGGCCAGTTCTATTCCCGGGCGGTCTCCGAAGCGCGAGACGCGACCGCGAAGTCGGCCAATGACACCCGCGACGAGGATCTCGACGGTCCGGTCGGGTTCGACAGCAATGCCCAACGCAAGCGCGAGTTCGCGGCCGATATGGGCATTCAGGCCCATGCGCTCCGCTGCGCGGCCGAGGGCGTCGTGACCGCCTACGAAGAAGTCGTCGGCGAAGCCTGGAAGCCCTTCGAACGGCAGGTCGAGAACCCCGGCCAGACCGTCGACCGCAAGGCGGCCGAACTGCAGATGGCGGCTCTCGGATGAGCCGCTCGGGCGGAGCTTCGGCTCCGCCCTTTTCTATGACGCTCCGGAGGTCAGAATTGACAATTCAACGTAAAATACCTACTTTACGTAAAATGATGGAGCCTTGCGATGAAACAGTACACTTTTTCTGACATGAACCGCTCCTCGGGCGAAATCCTCGAGGCGGCAATGATCGAACCGGTCGTCCTCACCAAGCACGGCAAGGAGAAGCTTTTTGTTCTGTCCGCCCGCGATTATCACCGCATGCGCGGCGACCCGAGCCCGACCAAGTCCTATTCTCTGCATGATGCCCCGGACGATGTCCATGCGGAGTTGATGTCCGGCATCGACGCCATTGTCGAACCTGCCAAAGAAGATGCTTGAGCAGGGCGACGTCGCCGAGTTCCACTATCTCTGGCATCGCGAAGCGGAAAAGGGTGAGGAATCCGGCCGGAAGCCCCGCCCTGTCTGCATCGTCATCAAGACGCCCGGCAATCCGGACGTTGTGTTTCTCTTTCCGTTTACTTCAAAGCAGCCGCTCGACGGCCAGCTTGCGCTGCCTGTCCCCGAAATCGAGTGCCGTCGCATCGGACTCGCATCTCCGTGCTGGATCATTCTCGACGAGTTCAATCGCGTCGAGATGGACAAGGACTACGACTTCGTTTCCACCGAGCCAATCGGTTCCGTCAGCGCGGCGTTTCTCCGCGAGATGGCCGCGACAATCAAGCAGGCCGCCCGCGCGTCAGCAATCAAGGCCGTGAAACGGACCTGACGTCCGCTCCGAACCTTCCCGACTGAACACCTTGTCTCCCGCACGGTCGTCGGCCTGTGAGCACCCGCGCGGAGCGCCGTACTGGTTATCCAGCCTCGATCCGGCCAATCAACCCGCACATCGCCAGAACTCTATCCCGGACGCAGCCCAACCCGCTCTTTTTAGGGATGGCATTCCTGGTGCGGCGCGGACTTCCACGATCAACCCGTAAAGGGTCCGCTCGCAAGCGGCGGCCGCCCGGCTTTGGCCTGCGCGGTGATCGCGTCCGCCAAGCCGCACACTGACGGAGCCATCAGGAGCGGGATTGGCCCGCTCCAACGATGGAGCCCTCAGATGCAGCACGATCTTTCCCTCGCCCGGAAACACGCCCGGAAACACGCCCGGAGCCTCGCCCGCACCCTCATGACCCCGGTCGTCCTGTTCAGGTCCGACGACGAATACGGCGTCCTCCCCGCCGACGAAGTCGAGGACGCCGAGATCGTCCTCCTCTTCGAATACAGAAGCGAGCTCCGCTACGCAAGCGATTGCCGCGACGAGGAATGGAAATTAATCGCCCCGATTGTAACCCAGCCTGTCAAGGTTGGCCGGCCTTGCGAGGTAGACATGCGCAGGGTTTGGGAAGCAATCCAGTCCATCGCGACGACCGGGTGTCCGTGGCGGCAACTGCCGAAGGACTTCCCGCCGGTTTCGACCGTACGGTATCATTTCCACCGCATGCGCAATGATGGGACGTTTGCAGTTATCGGCGAGCTTCTGACAGTCGCCAGCCGCCTTGTCGCGGGCCGCGACAGCGATCCGGGTGCCGCAATCATTGACAGCCAGAGCGTCAAGACGAGCGAAAGCGGCGGCGTATCGGGCTACGACGCGGGAAAGAAGGTCACGGGACGCAAGCGCCATATCACCGTCGATACGCAAGGCAATCTTCTGTGCGCACACGTCCATGGCGCCGACATTCGGGACCGCGATGGCGCGCCCGACCTTATCGTCGACACTTTGCAGAGCTTTCCCACGGTAGCCTCCATATTCGCCGACGGCGGCGACGGCGGGGACGCAGGCGACAAGCTTCATTGCGCCGTCCTCAATCTTGAACCGAGCCCGACAATCGAGATCGTACGACGCCCGAACGGGGCGGTCGGTTTCGTCGTGATCGCAAGACGGTGGGTAGTTGAACGCACTTTTGCATCGCTGGGACGGTGTCGAAGGCTGGCCAGGGATTGGGAACGCACGGTCGCCTCATCACATGCCTGGCTGATGCTCGCAGCAATCAGACGGGCGACACGTTTAATTGCCAGGCAAGCAAAAAATGCACATGGACCCAATCCGCGGGTCACCATACCGGCTAGCGGCTTCTGAAAACGCCGTGCGAAAGGCCTGACAGAAGACCGCACTCGATCACGCGTCCGGACAATCAAATTCTTCTTGCATCAACGGCGGCAACCACAGAGGCTCTAAGCCAGTTCTGGCGACGGTACTCCCGTGGTGTGACATCGAAATTCTTTCGGAAGGACTGGGAGAAGTGGTTCAGATTGCGAATACCGCGGCGCAACGCAATCGTGCTGACGGAGTCATGGTTGAACCGTGGATCACGGAGGTCGGCGGCAATACGGTTGAGACGAGCCGCACGGATCGCCAGCGAGATCGACTGGTCTTGCTTCTGGAAAACCTCATTCAGTCTTCTTACCGAAACACCCGCCGCGTCGGCAACCCTGTAGCGGTTCAAATCCGGATCAGACAGGTTTTCCGCAATATAATTCCTGGCCCGTATCAGGAGGGTCTGCTCATGGGCCTTCAGATGGGCACCATCTCCGCTCCTCGTTGCCAAGCCGGTCGCGACAAGATCGATCAGCACCTGTTCCAGGCAGGCCCGAACTACCGGATCCGCCTGTTTAATACATGCCGCCATTCCCAGAAGCGATGACTGCACGGCCGCAGCCGTCTTTTCACTGCCCGCCACTCGCGTCGCAGTCAGCTGATCGGCATTTGGCAAGCGTTCAAGCAGCGCATCGCGCGGGATCTGCAGCACCAGTTGCCGGAAGTGATCGGGAAGATGGAGGCAATAGGGTTCGATACTGCTGTAAAGCGCGAAATCACCAACAGCGAGATCCGCCAAACCTGCTCTCTGCTCGACCGTGCAGCCCCCCTCGATCTGCAGGCTCAGAAGAAAAAAAGCATCCGAAGATCTGCTGATATCGGTTTTGCGACGTCGAACCTTTTGTGCGCTACCGGAGACATTGGAGACGGATATGTCACGCAACGCGTTGAGGGTGATCTCGCCATGGAAGCCTTTCGGGCGATCCGGATCACATTGCAGGCGCACATAGCTCTCACACACGGCCTTCCGCCAGTATGCAATTCTGTCACGTGGTGCCGCGTCAGCGGTCGTATATCGCCTCTCCGACAATTGGTTTTTCCCGGTTGTTCCCCTGTCAATTTACATGAAAATGAATATTCACTCAAATCCCGCTCGAAATCGAAGGATTTTCCGCCCAAAACAGCGGGACAGAACGGACCCATTGCTGCTTGACTCCTTCCAATGCGCCAGTCGGGAGGAGTGAAGATGACAGGGCCCATCAAAGTCGCTGCCGTACAGGCGGCACCCGTGTTCCTGGACCTCGACAAGACCGTCGAAAAAGCCTTGAAGCTCATCGATGAAGCCGGCGCGAACGGCGTCAGGGTCATTGCATTTCCGGAGACATGGATACCCGGATATCCATGGTGGATCTGGCTTGATGCACCAGCCATGGGTATGCAGCATGTCGTGCCCTATACGATGAACTCCATCGAAGCGGGCAGCCCACAGGACGAAGCCTTGGCGGCGGCAGCGAAGCGGAACAACATGCATGTTATTATGGGTGTCTGCGAGCGGGATGGCGGCTCCCTCTACATGGGACAGTGGCACTACGGGTCGGATGGCAAGGTCATCTGCCGCCGCCGCAAGCTGAAGCCGACCCATGTCGAACGCACTGTCTTTGGTGAGGGTGATGGAAGCGACATGGTGGTAAACGACACCGATGTTGGTCGCATTGGCGCTCTGTGTTGCTGGGAACACCTCCAGCCCCTCAACAAATACGCCATGTACAGCCAGAATGAGCAGATCCATGTGGCAGCCTGGCCAAGCTTCAGCCTTTATCTCGGAGCCGCCTATGCGCTTGGGCCCGAACTCAACACGGCGGCAAGCATGATGTATGCGGCCGAGGGCCAGTGTTTCGTCCTCGCGGCCTGCGCTACTGTCTCACAGGACATGTTCGATTTGCTGTGCGATACCCCGGCCAAACAGCAGTTTCTGCAGGTCGGAGGCGGTCATGCCAACATATTCGGCCCCGACGGCGCACCCTTGTGTGACCCACTTGATCCGACTGCCGAAGGCCTGCAGATCGCGGAAATCGATCTTGCGGCGATTGCGGTCGCCAAGTCCGCGGCAGACCCGGCCGGCCACTATGCAAGGCCTGATGTGTTCCGTCTGATGTTCAACGACCAGCCGGCTCCCGCCGTTGTCAATTTCTCCGATGGCGGCAAAGCCGTCGACGACGGGGTGGAAGCCGCCGCCGAAGAGCAGGTTGCCACATTGAATGAGGCCGCCGCCGGGTAACGAAAAGACGATTGGTTCCGTTACGGAACCAACCGGATGCAACAGATTTCAACAGGTGACGACATGAGCGATAGATGTTTTCCCACCGGTCGCGGGCTGCTATTTGCAGCGCTTGCGGGCCTTCTCTCGACAACCAGCTTCAGTGCTTACGCTACTGACACCACCTGGACCGTGACGAATGCCGGTTCAGGCGTGAACTCGGAATATCATGACGGCTGGGCCACGATGACTGGAGACGGACTGACGCTTTATTTCGCCTCAAACCGTCCAGGTGGTAAGGCCGTGGCAAATCTGGACGATCATTGGGCTCTTGCGAAGACGGGCGGATGGACCCGGTACGACATCTATGTTGCCCATCGATCCAGTGTGGAGGCCCCTTGGGGTGCGGCCAACTTGCTGCCGGACACGATCAACGGCACCGCGGTGGACCACAGCGCCTATGAGTCAGACGACGGACACTATCTCTTTTTTGCCAGCGATCGTCCGGGTGGATGTGGTGAGCTCGATCTTTATGTGAGCTACCGGCACGACACAACCGATGACATGGCCTGGGGAGAGGCGCAAAATCTCGGCTGTGCGGACCAGGGTGGACCCAACGGCGCGGCGATCGATTCCTGTCCGATCCTGCTTGACGGAACGGTTTATTTCACCTCTTCCAATACTCCCAATCCCGAGACTTTGGATTTCAAGAAAGCAGCCTTCGACATGTCCAGCCGCACTGGGGGTAAAGCATCGGTCATGTCCATGAGCACCGATTTCATGGACGCCCATTTTGATCCGCGGCATGGGTTGATCTGGGCCGGTTATCCCGAGGGCGGCCAAGGCGGCAGTGACCTTTGGATATTCGAGAACGTCACGACAGAAACGGATCCAGCAAAATGGGCGAGACCCAAAAACCTCGGGCCGGAAATCAACTCGGAAGCGGAAGAACATATGCCGTCAGCCACAGATGACGGACGTCTGATCAGTTTCGTTTCGGATCGTCCTGGCGGATTCGGCGGCCTTGACATTTATCAGGCATCAAAGGACTAGCCCGGTTCTCTTGCCGCATCCAGTGAAATCAAGTTCAGGGCGTGCGTATTTCAGCGATGTGTCCTGTGTCGTTGTCGGCAAGGGTTCGTGTCCTGCGGCATCACCGGGCCGCGGCGCATATTCGGGCGTGCGCCACGGCGAACTCCTGCGCCTGCGGACAAGCCGGCGCCACGGCGATCTTGATGCGGCGCACTGATATGCCGATCAAAGCGCCGATCTTGAGACGTTTCAGACGGATGGTTCCGCAGGTCGCCTCGGCGAGCGTCGTGTTCGCCAGGCCTATGCGTCGGAGCGCACAGAGCAGAACACAGGCGAATGAAGCGAACCAGAGCCGCAGTTGTTGGCCCGCATGGTATAGGCGCTGGTGCGGTCGGCATAAAGGTCGAACTGGCACTCCTTGATTCGGTTCTCCTTGCGCAGACGCCGCAGCTCGTCCCGCTCCGCGCTGGTCAGGCCGTCATCGCGTGCCCCGCCGTCAATCTCTGCATGCTTGACCCAGCCATGGATCGTGGCAACGCACGGCTCGAATTCGCGCGCAAGACTTTCAACACTGCGCCCGGCTCGCGCCAAGGCGATGATTTGGTCCCTGAATTCCGCAGGGTACGGGTTCCTGGTTCTCGGCATGATAAGCACTCTCCTTCACAAACAGAAAAGTGTCCATCAAACCGGGGGAACTCCAGGAGTAATGCTATCGATAGCAGGTTGCTTGTGGCTGGACTTCTTGACTGACTACGGATATCCCGTATATTATGACTGATGACGAATTCCAATGGGATGATGCCAAGGCAGCCTCCAACCTGTCGAAACACGGTGTTCGCTTCGAGGATGCCCAGGCGGTGTTTCATGACCCGTTTGCCGTTGAACTCCTTGATGACCGGGAGGGGTATGACGAAGAGCGTTATATTCTTATCGGGATGTCAGTGAAGGGTGTGCTGGTCGTTGTCCATACGGAGCGAGATGACAGACACCGCATCATATCGGCCCGCAAGGCTGAACCGAACGAGCAGAGATTTTACCATGAAGAGAACCGCTGACCCCGACAACGGACCGCTGACGGACAGCGACCTGAAGCGGATGAAGAGAACGCCGCGGGCGAAAATCATCCGCAGGGCGTTGAAACTGAGCCAGGAAGAATTCGCAGCCCGTTATCAGATTTCGATTGGCACGCTTCGCGATTGGGAGCAAAACCGGTCTGAACCTGACAAGGCCGCGCAAGCCTATTTGAAGGTGATCGCCTGCGAACCGGAGATGGTTCGCAAAGCGCTCAAGGCGAACTGATTTCACTGAATTGTCCTGAGTGTGGCTTTCGTTTGGGCGATTCAAATTGTCACATGGCCAGATGGGTTTTGATCTGCATGACTCTGTGCATGTCGACCTTCGCAACCGTTTTGCTGACAGATGACGAGCGCGCCGCGCTTGAAGCGCTCTGCCGTCGTCGCAAGGTCGAGGCGCTGGTCTGGAAGCGCGCGCGGGCCTTTCTGCTTCTGGATGCAGGTTATGACCCCAGGATTGTTTGCGAGATATTGGACATCGGCCCATCGGTTCTGACGCAATGGCGTTTTGCCTTTAAAGCTGAAGGTCTCGCCTTCTTTGGCCTGAAGGATTACAGCCCTCGCCAGGGGCTCCTGTCGTTCACTCAGGAAGAGGCGGTGAAAGAGCGATTCAGCGAGCATCCGGCCCGCAGTGTTGATGAAGTCCGCGCCTATATTCAGGCCGAATTTGGTCAGAGCTACAGCGCTTCGGGGGCGGCCAAACTGATGCGGCGTTTGGGGTTCGAGTACAAGAAGCCCCTCGCGCTTTGCGCGCAAGCCGATCCAGAACAGCAGCAGGCATTTGTCGACTGGTACGATGCGCTGATGACCGTCCTGTCGCCGGATGAGACGGTTGTGTTCTGCGACGCCGTACACCCCGAATATCAGAGCCGCCCCGCGCATGGCTGGTTTCCAAAAGGACAAAAGACCGCCGTGAAGACCACATCGGGTCGCAAGCGGCTCAACATTCAGGGAGCGCTCAATCTTGAAACCTTCCAATTCACCTTTGTGGAGGGCGAGAAGATCAATGCCGAAACGACCCGGCAAATGCTGGAAAAGATCGAGCGGGCCTCCCCTGCGCAGACAGCAATCCACGTCATACTCGACAACGCGCGCTACCATCATGCCAGGATACTCCAACCCTGGCTGGAAAGCCCGCAGCGGCGCGTGAAATTGCACTTCCTGCCATCATACGCCCCACATCTCAACGCAATCGAACGACTTTGGGGCATCATGCACAAGTGGGTCACCCACAATCGGCATTACCCCAGCCTTGACGCCTTCACAGCCGCCATATTCGAGTTCTTCCGAAAAACGCTGCCCGAAAACTGGACCAAATTCCGAGACACTGTTACCGACAACTTCCGTATCATCTCGACAGAAAACTACAAGGTGATATGAGCAACAAATTCAGGGCAATTCGGTCGCGGGAGTATACAACAACTTTTTCGATTTCGGCATATAGCCCTGTGCAAAAGGTAGAAAAGTCGACTTTTTGCAATTGCAGGCGACCGTTCCGCTGCTAGAAGACTGAAGAGCGACCTGCAAGCGTTGCGAAACCGTTATCTGCCACGAAGGTGGGAAGGCCAATGAACAGGAAACCGCCGCAGGCTGCAGAACGGGGCAGCAAGCGCAAGGGCGGCAAGGCAAAGGCTGTCCTGAAGCGCCAGCCGGCTTTCCGGGGCTGGGCGACGAGCGACGCCGAGGAGATCGAAAGGCGCCGCTGGCGCGGACGCACGGAAATCGCTTCGGTCGAGCCGCTGGAGCCGGATTTGGACTGCTTCGGAAGCTTCCGAACCGCTTCTGTTACCGGCGGGTCCTACGACGTCGAGATCCGAGACCTGACAGGACACCGTAACTCCTGCGGCTGCCGCGATTTCGCCACCAACGGTCTCGGCACCTGCAAGCACATCGAAGGCGTCCTGCACCATCTGAAGAAGCGCGGCAGGCGGGCTTTCGCGGCCGCTGCGAAAGCCGGCAGTCCCCGCGCGGAGGTGTTCGTGCCCGGCGATGGCGGCAGCACGATTGACGTGCTGTTTGCGGCTCAATCCGATGATGTTTCGCTGAACGCCGCAATCGGCCTGCGGGTCGAGGCCCTGAAGCATGGCGACGACGGTGCCCTTGACGCACTGCGCGCCATGGCCTCGGATCATCCCGACAGGATACGGGTGTCGCGCTATCTGGCGAACTGGCTGGAGGAGCGGCAGCGCGTCGCACTTCGGGCCGAGGATCGTGAACGGTTCCTCGCCGAGGTCGCGGCCGAACCGGCGGCCTTCGACCTCGTCCGGTTTCCACTGCTCGACTACCAGCGCACGGGCGTCTTGCATCTGGCCTTCGGCGAACGGGCCCTGTTGGCCGACGACATGGGGTTGGGCAAGACCGTCCAGGCCATCGCCGCGTGCGAGTTGCTGCGCCGGCACCGCGGCATCGGGCGGGTCCTGGTGGTCTCTCCCGCTTCGCTGAAGGCCGAATGGGAGGAGCAGATCAGGCGTTTTTGCGACCATTCGGCAATGATCGTGCAAGGCCGGCGCGGCGACAGGCTGAAGCAGTACTGCAAGCCGGCTTTCTTCACCCTTGCCAACTACGAACAGATACTCGCCGACGGCCCCGACATCAACGCCACCCTCGCTCCGGATGTCGTCATCCTGGACGAGGCCCAGCGCATCAAGAACTGGCAGACGAAGACGGCCCGGGCGATCAAGGGCCTGGAAAGCCGCTATGCCTTCGTGCTCACCGGAACGCCGCTGGAAAACCGCATCGAGGAGATCTATTCCATCGTCCAGTTTCTCGACCCGGGGCTGCTCGGGCCGCTGTTCCGTTTCAACCGCGACTACTATGTGCTCGATGATCGCGGCCGGCCGGAGGACTACCGCAACCTGGACGACCTGTCCCGCCGCCTGCAGCCGGTCATGCTGCGCCGCCGCAAGGAGGACGTCGAGGGTGAACTGCCGGGCCGCACGGTGAGCAACTACTTCGTTTCCATGACCGACGAACAGCGGCTGCGTTACGACGATTACCAGGGGCCGGCCAGTCGCCTGCTCAAGCTGGCCAGGAACCGTCCGCTGACCAAACAGGAATTCGAGCGCCTGCAGATGCTGCTGGGCTGCATGCGCATGACCTGCGACACGCCGTACATACTCGATCCGGATGTGCGCGACTGTCCCAAGCTCGTGGAACTGGAACGCATTCTTGGCGACCTCTTGGCGGACAGGCCGCAGCGCAAGGTCCTGATCTTTTCGGAATGGGTGCGCATGCTGGATCTGGTCCGCGAACTGGCCATCGAAATGGGGCTCGACTTCGCCTGGCATACCGGCGCGGTTCCTCAGGACCGGCGGCGTGCTGAAATCTCGCGTTTCCGCGGCGATCCGGGCTGCCGGCTCTTGCTTTCGTCGGAGTCGGGCGGCGTCGGCCTCAACCTTCAGGTGGCCGATGCGGTGGTCAATCTCGACCTGCCCTGGAACCCGGCCAAACTGGAACAGCGCATTGCCCGTGCCTGGCGCAAGCACCAGAGCCGCCCGGTCAGCGTCGTCAACCTGATTGCCGAAGACAGCATCGAACACCGTATGCTTTTCCTGCTCGACCAGAAACAGGAACTGGCCGATGGCGTGCTGGACGGTCTCGGCGATGTCGGCAATATCCGAATGCCGAGCGGCAGAGGCGCCTTCCTGGAACGCATGGAAGCGGTCATGGCGGGGACCAAACCCCAGACACCGCAGGATCAGGCACCGCAGGATCAGGCACCGCAAGACCCGGCCGCGCGGTTGTGTGAGGGCTTGCGGGAACGTCACGGCGACCGCTTCCTTGCGTTGTTCGCACCCGGTGGCGCGGACGAGGCATTCATGGCGGTTGTCGATGCATCGCCGCAAGACGTCGAAGAGGAACGTCGGCGGCTCGCAGAAGGACATGTCGCCGTTGAGGTGATGGACCGCCGGACCTGGGAGATGCTGTGCCGCCTGGAGACGGCCGGGGTCCTGCGGTTCGCCGGCGGTGACCGGGGCGAATTGTACCGCTCGCAGCATCTCGATGACGGCGGCGCCGCAGACCGGCAGCGCAGGGTGCAGGAACTGACGGCCGAGGCCGACCGCAAGCTGCGCATGGCGAGCCTGCTTGCCGGAGGCGACTTCGAAGCCGAGGCCCGCGCCCCTGCCGCCGAGGCGATGACGACCGCCTTGCGGGCCTTGACCGTCGGCACCGGCGCTGACGATCCGGGCGAAACAGCGCAGGCAGGCGAACTGGCCGACAGGCTGTTCGAAGAGGGCACCTTGCCATTGCATCTCAAGCGGAGCGTCGAGGGCGCGCTAAAAGACGGATCGGACCTGATCGCCGCAAGCGACCTGCTGGCTCATGCGCGCGGTTGAAAGGTGGAAGGCGAAGATGGCATGCTGTTGACCTGGCCGCGCCCCAACAACAACCGCGTCTGATCGAGAAAGCCTCGAAAGGCGAGCCTTCATTATCGCAAAAGCCGGCAAACCGTTGGTGAAGGTCGTGGCGCTGGATGCACCGATGCCCGGCGCGACAAAACGCACCGGATTCATGGCCGGTCAGTTCACTGTGCCGGATCACTAGTGTCCCATTAATAATCGAATAAATTCAACTGCTTATTTGGCGCGCATGGCGAGGTCTGCCGTAACTGTTTAAGCGGCGTTTTTTCAAAAGTCGTAAGGCTCAAAATTTGTAGAATTGTGTGCAAGCTTTCTTCGATGTTCAGGCGTTTGCGGATGATCGCGATGATCACATAAACCGAAACCGCAATCCAAATTTGGCTCTTCACAGCATTTTCGGATGTGCCAAAAAACGACTTTATGCGCAGATGTTGCTTGATCCATTTGAAGAAAAGCTCAATCTGCCACCGGGATTTGTACAGGTCGGCGATGGTTTTTGGGGACAACGAGAAGTTGTTTGTGAGGAACACTAAAGTCTTTCCCGTTTCAGGATCACGGTATCTGATCTTTCGCATTTTTTGGGGGAACCGGGTCTTGCTGTTGATCCCGTTCGGCCTCACAGTCTGGTCGCAAATGACACCGGTACTCCGATCTACCGGTTTGGACTTCAAGCGGCGGAGTTTGGTGTTCGCCTTGGCCCTCAAGACAAAAAAACTCCCGCAGAGATGCATGCGATAAAGACGTGCGAAATCGAGATAGGCGCGATCCATGATGTAGAACGCCCCAGCCTCCAGCGGCAACAAGTCCAGAATGTTGACGTCATGCAACTTCCCATCGGATATATGCAGGAACGTTGGGATGTTAGCGTGCAAGTCGAGCAGAGTGTGCAGTTTGACGGCACCTTTTGTCTTGCGGAATTGCGCCCACGGAAACAGTGCAAGGCAGAGGTCGATGGTGGATGAATCCAAGGCATACACAGGGTCATGGATATCCAGACCGGACAGCGTATCATCAGCATGCAAGAGCTGCGCGGTGTGGATCAGGTCTTGGGCGAAGTCAGCGTAAATCTTCCAGTCGCGACACTGGTTCGCGTTGGCAAGAGTATTGCGGGAAATTCCACCCCGAATGCCCATGTGATAGAGCTTGGATGATTGGGTGCGCAGACACGCTTCGATGTCCCGCAAACTCGACCTATAGGTGAGTTGGGCAAAAGCCATGCATCGGTATTGATCAGCGCAGGTGAATGCCTTGACGTATTTGTCGCCGTCGTATCGAGCGACACACTGACGGAAAACGTACCATGGCAAGTGCTCCATAATCTGGGCAAAGACAAGGCTGCCAGAAAACATCACAATCTCCCTCCTGGTTATCATGTGGGGTGAGGGAGTGTGGAAATTGGCTCAACGCGAATTCAAGTCGATAAAAGACGAAAACGGCTTATTATTGCATTAAATCATTGTCTTATAGCCAGGCTACCTTAAGTTCTTGGGACACTAGTGGTGCCGGATGATTTCGATCGCATGGGCGAGAAGGTGTCGAAGCCATGTTTGGAGGAGACGTGTGAGGCTGCTCCTTGATATCCATCTTCTCTTGTGTCCGGCTGGCGAGCCGGAGCGATTGCCGGCAATTGCGCGTGAAGCAATCCTGAACCCGGAAAATGAACTTGTCTTCAGCGTGGCAAGTCTTTGGGAAGTCGCTATCAAGGCGGGGTTGGCACGCTCGGAATTTGCGGTCGATTCGCGCTTGCCGAGGCGCGGACTGTAGACAACGGCTATAATGAACTGGCGATCTGCGGCGAACATGCAATCGGCCTTTCGACGCTTCCTCCCATTCACAAGGATCCCTTTGATCGAATGCTCATTGCACAGGCGATTGCCGAAGAAATCGTTCTGATGACCACAGATGCGAAGATCACCCGATATCCGGCGCCGGTGCGGGCAGTTTGAACCCGCCAGGCAAGGCGAAGCCATATTCCCGTCGACAGGCAAGCGTGGCTCTACCGTTCCATCTTGCCGAAGCCGGCTTCGCGATATCCGCGGCGGCGCTTGCTGCGCTCGAGGCGATCGAATGCCTGGTCGGCATCATCGGGCTTGTCGAATGTCTCCATCATGGTTCGGCCGCGCGTTCCGATCCTCCCCGGTCGCGAATGAGCGAGGCGCCGCCGAACAGCGTCGGCTGAACGCTGAGGCAATGGAAGCGCCGCATGTTCCGGGCAGGGTCGATGCGGCGAAGATGGACCGGTTCGGTTTGGCGTGAAGGCATGGGAAGCGTCTCGCCGAGCGGGATTCCCGTGTCCACCCGGTTTTGTGAACCGATACGCAATCATCGATTGACGCCATTCATCCCTGGTCTTCGCGATGAAACCTGTTCTTGCCCACCACGCTCTTCATGTCGTCTCGCCGGAACCAGATGGCGCGGCCGCATCGTAGCGGCGGATTGCCCGAGGTGAAGACGATCTGCTCGTCGCCGCGCATGCGCAGCACTTCCTCGGGCAGGATCAATGGCCGCGCGGCCAGTTGCTTCGAGCGGGTTCGCGACGATCCCGACATCTGTGATGTTCGGCTGAGCTGGGCGACCTCAACGGTCGTACTGCCACACCGCCGGGAGATATAGTCGGCGGTTTCCGGATCGTTGATCGCGGCGAAGGAAATCCACGACGCGCTCTCGAACCATTTCGATGTGGCGTCGCGCCCGCCCCAGGTCTCGCGCATCTGGCCGATCGACTGGAAGAGCAGCAGCAGGCTGATCCCGTATTTGCGGCCGGCGTCGCGCGCGGTTTCCAGAATGCGCAGGTAACCCAGCCGGGCCACCTCGTCGAGGAGGAACAGTGTGCGGCCCTTCACCTGACCGTTGCGGTTGTAGATCGCATTGAGCAGCGCGCCGATGATGGTGCGGGCAAGGCCCGGATGAACCTCAAGGGTCTTCAGATCGAGATTGACGAAGATGTCCGTCCTGCCGTTCGCCAGGTCCCCGGTCGGGAAACTCGAACCGGAAACGAGCGCGGCATAGTTCGGATAGGAGAGCCAGTGCGTTTCCTTGATGGCGTTGGCATAGACGCCGGAGAAGGTTTCCGGGGTCATGTTGACGAAGACAGCGACGTTTTCGCGCACGAAGGCGGACGTGGAATTGTCATGGATGCGCTGCAGCCGCTCGCGCAGTTTCGGCTCAGGCTCGGAAAGGTTCATTCGGACCTGCCGCAAGGTCTGTCTTTCTCTTTGCGTATGTCCCGAGAGACAGACATCGGCGATCAGCGCGGTGATGAGCTGAAGGGCGGAGGCGCGGAAGAAGTCGTCGCGCGGGGAAACCTGTTTTCCGCTGTCAGTCACGACCCAGCTTGCGACGGCAACGACATCCTCTTCTTTCGTCCCGCCGTAGCGGCCGATCCAGTCGAGCACGTTGAAGCCGGTGGACGGATCCGCGGGGCTCAGCACGAAGACCTCGCGGCCCGCCTTGCGCCGGTGATCGATGACCATGGGTGCGACTTCGTTCGATGGGTCGAGGGCCACCAGCCCGCCGCCCCATTTGAGCGCGGTGGGGATTGTGACGGACGTCGTCTTGAAGCCGCCCGATCCGGCGAAGACCAGGCCGTGGGTCGATCCGAACGATGCGTCGAAGCACAGCAGGGCGGATTTGCCGCCGGCGCCCCAGGTCTGCCTGTCATCGGCGCGGAACGTGTGACCTGCCACACTGTCCCTGTCGACGCGACAGGCTTCGCCGATGACGATGCCGCCGCTCGCGCCGAACAGGCGTCTGGCTTGTGGCATCGCCATCCAGTGCGCCGATCCGTGAATGGCGCGCCTGCCCGTCACGCGCCTTGGTTTCATCGTCGCGAAGGCGGCATCGCCGCGCAGTGCGACCCGAAGCGCGAACATGCCGGCGACAAGGCACAGCATGGCGCCGGCGCCGGTCGAAGGGTCGGCATATTCGATCAGCCGGCGGCCGTCCGGTACCGCGTCGGCGAAACCGGCAAGGCGCGTCACTTCGCGCATCGCGGCAATGGTAATCATGCCGACCGCACCCACCAGAACACCAAGGCCGGCGGATTTGATCGCCATGGCGCCACGGGCGGCGAAGAGAACGACCACCCCAAGCGCTGCGGCGGAGACGTAGGGCAGGGCAATGCCGATCCGCCCCAGCGTCAGTTGCGCCCCGGCGGAATTCCCGAACTGCGCCAGCCAGGTCCCGGCGCCGGTAAGGCCGATGCAAACAGCGATCATCAGGCCGACGGGCGCAACCAGCAGAACGACCCTAGTCGCTGTCATCGGCAAACGCCTCCGTTCCGATCGCCGTCAGGCGCTTGCGCTCTGCCTCGTGCGCCCTGATGCGCCGTGCGCCGTCGATCAGAAGGCCGAGCAGGAGCGCGCGCTTCTCATGGCGAAGTCCCGCCTTGACGATCAGCCCGCCGAGCTGGATCTTTTCGCGCGTGTCCTTCTTGCGCGCTTGCGCCTGGCTTGCCTGTCGCATGCGCTCAAGCCTCGCCATGCGCGCCCGAAGCCGCGCCGGCCGGGTTTTGCGCGGGCGCGGATTTCCGGGTGTCGCCACGGCCGCCGCGAAACCGTTTCGCCAGTTCCTCGAAGGCCTTGACGAGCCTGGCGTCGTCGATCTCGATCTCGCCCAGGCCGGCTTTCAGCGCGATCCGTCCGATCCGTTCGGCCTCGCGGGTTTCGGCGGCCTTGAGCTGCTCCTGCAATCTGGCGATCTCTTGCCTGATCCTTGATGAGGATTTTTTCATTGCGTGTCTCCCGGTTGCCGCGAATGCTGAAACGCCATGAGCAAAATGAACCGGGTGCGCGCCCGGCGCACCCCGGCACAAATGCCGGGTCGGCAGACCCGTCACTTTGCGAGATCATCCCGGCGTTCCGAAGGAATGCGTCCAAGGGCGCAGTAATACGTCGCGTAACGCGACGTGGCTAGCGGCGGCCCTCGCCGGTGGCAGAGGACTTTCCCGCGGAACAATGACGCACTTGTTCCCGGGAGCCTGCCGCGCCGTGGCGATCACGCATTTCACACCCCGGCTGATTTCGCGCGGAAGCGGCCGCAGCGCCGTGCTGTCGGCCGCCTATCGCCATTGCGCTAAGATGAGCCACGAGGCCGAAGCGCGCACGGTCGACTATTCCAACAGGAAGAACCTCGCCCACGAGGAGTTCCTGCTGCCGCCCGATGCGCCGAAGTGGGCGCGCGACATGATCGCGGACCGCTCCGTTGCCGGCGCGGCTGAGGCCTTCTGGAACACGGTCGAAGCCTTCGAGAAACGCAGCGATGCCCAGCTCGCCAGGGAGTTCGTCATCGCGCTGCCGGTGGAGCTCACCCGGGACCAGAACATCGCGCTCGTGCGGCAGTTCGTCTGCGAAGAGGTGCTGGCGCGAGGCCAGGTCGCCGACTGGGTCTACCATGACGAGGGATTTTCCGGTGGCGTCAATACCCCTGATCCTGATCGGAACCGGATTGACGCGCGCAACCCGCACATCCACCTGATGACCACGTTGCGCCCGCTGACGGCGGATGGGTTCGGGTCCAAGAAGGTCGCCGTGCTCGGACAGGATGGACAACCGCTTCGGACCAAGACCGGGAAAATCCGCTACACCCTCTGGTCCGGCGAGAAGGCGGAGTGCCTCGAACAACGGCAAAGATGGCTCGATCTCCAGAACCGTCATCTGGCTTTGGCCGGCCTGGAGGTCCGTGTCGATGGGCGTTCTTACGCCGAACGCGGAATCGACATCGAGCCGACCACCCATATCGGGGTTGCGGCAAAGGCGCTACAGCGCAAGGCCGGCGATACTGGCAGCGCCATCGATCTCGAACGGCTGGCGCTGCATGAGGCCGTTCGCCAAAGGAACGCCGCGCGCATCGAGGCGCGCCCGGAACTGGTGCTCGACATTCTCACGGCCGAAAGGAGCGTCTTCGACCGGCGCGACATCGCCAGGGTCCTCAATCGCCATATCGACGATCCCGAGAGCTTCCAGCGGCTCCTGGCACGCATCACGGAGAGCCCGGATTGCCTGAAGCTTGCCGATGAGACCATCGACTTCGCGACCGGCGCACGGATACCGGCGCGGTTGACGACGCGGGCGATGATCCGCCTCGAGGCCGAAATGGCCAGCCGCGCCACCTGGCTTTCGGGAAGGAGCGGGTTTGCGGTTGCGGGCAGGGCCCTCGACACCGTCTTTGCCAGGCATGGGCGGCTGTCGGACGAGCAGCGGACGGCCATCGAACATGCGGCGGGCGCGGAGCGGATTGCCTGCGTCGTCGGGCGCGCCGGCGCCGGCAAGACCACCATGATGAAGGCCGCCCGCGAAGTCTGGGAACTGGCCGGCTACAAAGTGGTCGGCGGCGCGCTCGCGGGCAAGGCGGCCGAGGGTCTGGAGAAGGAGGCGGGCATTGCCTCGCGCACGCTGGCGTCCTGGGAGCTCGGCTGGAAGGAAGGCACACGCCCGCTCGACGACAGGACCGTCTTCGTTCTCGACGAGGCGGGCATGGTCTCGTCAAAACAGATGGCGGGTTTCGTCGAAGCCGTCACCGGGGCCGGCGCCAAGCTCATTCTGGTCGGTGACGCCGAGCAGTTGCAGCCGATCGAGGCCGGCGCCGCCTTCCGCGCGATCGTCGAACGTACCGGCTACGCCGAACTCGAAACCATCTATCGCCAGAACGAACCATGGATGCGCGCCGCGTCGCTCGATCTGGCGCGGGGTCGGGTGACGGAAGCGCTCTCTGCCTATCGCGCCAATGGCAAGCTGATCGCGCAGACGCTGAAGGCCGATGCGATCGAAACGCTCATTGCCGACTGGAACCGGGACTACGATCCGGAGATGTCGAGTTTGATCCTGGCGCATCTGCGCCGCGATGTGCGTCAGCTCAATACCATGGCGCGGGGGAAACTGATCGAACGCGGCCTGATCGGGGAAGGCCATGCCTTCAGGACCGAGGACGGTGTGCGGAATTTCGCGGCCGGCGACCAGATCGTCTTCCTGAAAAACGACAACGCGCTTGGCGTCAGGAACGGCATGATCGGCAAGGTGGCGGAAGCCACGCCTGGCCGCATCATTGTGATGGTCGGGGAAGGGGAGGCAAGCAAGCGCGTCGAGATCCATGAGCGCTTCTATCGCAACCTCGACCACGGCTACGCGACGACGATCCACAAGAGCCAGGGCGCAACCGTTGACCGTGTGAAGGTGCTGGCTTCCCTCTCGCTCGACCGGCACCTGACCTATGTCGCGATGACAAGGCATCGCGAAGACATGGCGCTCTATTACGGCAGCCGGTCCTTCCACCTCGCCGGCGGGCTCGAGAAGCTCCTTTCCAGGAAGAACGCCAAGGAAGTCACGCTCGATTATGCGGGCGGCCGCTTCTACGCCGAGGCGCTCCGGTTCGCCGACAATCGCGGTCTGCATATCGTCCGCGTCGCGCGGACACTGATGCGCGGCCGGGTGCAGTGGACGATCCTGCAGAGACAGAAACTCCTCGACCTCGGCGCACGCCTTCGGGCCGCCGGCGCGCGTCTGGGCCTGGTCGACCAGCCGCTTCGGCAATCCCCGCAATCAATCAGAAAGGCCACCGCGATGGTCAAGGGCATTTCGAGTTTCACGATGTCGGTCACCGACGCCGCCGAGGCAAAACTGCAATCCGATCCGGCCCTGCAGAAGCAGTGGGACAACTTTTCCGACCGTATCCGGCTCGTTTATGCGGATCCGGAAGGCGCTTTCAAGGCAATGCGCATGGAGGCCGTTGTCGAAAACCCGAATGAGGCCAGGCAGCGCCTCGGCGAGATCGAGCGGAATGCGGCCAGCTTCGGCGCGCTCAAGGGTCGAGAGGGGTTGCTGGCGAGCCGCGCGGACCGGGAGGACCGTCGTGTTGCGGAAGTCAACGTGCCGGCACTGCGCAAGGACCTCGAACGCTATCTCGACATGAGGGAGAGGGCGACGGCCAGGTACAGGTTGGAAGAGGAAGGACACCGCAAGCGGACTTCGATCGACATTCCGTCCCTGTCGCCGGCGGCGGCGCGGGCAATGGAAAAGGTCCGGGACGCCATCGACAGGAACGACCTGCCGGCCGCGCTCGGCTTTGCGTTGGCCGACGCAAAAGTGAAAGCCGAACTCGACACCCTCAACAAGGCTGTTTCGGAGCGCTTCGGCGAGCGCACCTTGCTTGAAAATACTGCAAGGGACCCGTCGGGCTCGACGTTCGACAAGGCGGCCCAGGGCATGTCGCCCGCCGACCGGGAGAAGCTCACAGCCGCATGGCAGGCAATGCGTGCCGGCCAGCAGCTTGCCGCCCATGAGCGTACCCGGCAGGCCCTGAAACAGTCCGGGGCGTTGCGGCAGACGCAGACCAGGAGCCAGGGGCTGAAGCAGTGAGCCGACGGCGCCGGATCGTCATCGTCGGCACTCTCGCTTGCGTCCCTCCTGCGCTGTTCGGCCTGGGATATGGAACGGGCTTTCGGGTCAATCTGACACCGAGCTATCCGCTCGGGCTCTGGCGGATCGAAACGCTGAACCGCGATGTGCGGGTCGGGGATCGGATATTCATCTGCCCGCCGCTGACCGACGCATTTCGTCAGGCACGCGAGCGCGGATATGTGCGACGGGGCCTGTGCCCCGGCTGGCTCAGCCCGCTCATCAAGACCGTCGTGGCGCTGCCCGGGCAGTCGGTCGAGATCGGCACATCCGTGACGGTCGACGGTCTCGCGCTGCCCCGATCGGCGATTCAGCCGCGTGACGGATCGGGCAGGGCGCTGACGTCCGATCCCGGCGGGGTTGTTGCGCCCGGCATGCTGTTTCTTCACTCATCCTACAGGGGGTCTTATGACTCGCGCTATTTCGGGCCGGTCCCGGCCGCCGGCGTTCTCGGGTTGGCGAAACCCGTTTTCACCTTCACGCCCTGGCATGTTCACCGCGGCAACGTTCGTCGCCGCCGCCGCCGCGGTCGGTGCATTCGGATGGAGCGGCGAAGTGCTTCTCCTCCCGCTCGCGTGCCTCTTTCCCGCACTCTGGGCGTTCGCCCCGGGCCGTGTGACCGCAGGCCTGGTCTCGATGGCGTATTTCATGGCGGCTTCGAGAGGCTTGCCCGCCGGCGTATCGATTTTCTACGCGAGCGATATCCGGGTGGGGCTCGTTCTCTGGATCGCCGCGTCGCTGCCGTTCGTCACGGTGCATACGGTCCTTTGGTCGCCGAAGCCCGGGTGGCATCGGCCGCTGCGATATCTGTTGGCGGTGACGCTGATGAGCGTCCCGCCACTCGGCATCGTCGGGTGGGCCAGTCCGATCACCGCCTCCGGTGTGCTTTTTCCCGGTTGGGGCTGGGCAGGACTGGCGGCCACGGTTGCCGTCCTCTTTGCGATGACCACACGAGCCTGGCCGCTCGCGGGTGTCGCAATCAGCGTGGCGGTGGCACTGTCCTCAATCACCTGGACCGATCCCGGACCGCCGGAGGGATGGGTCGGAATTGACACGACGTTCGATTACCAGGTCGCCGGCGAACATGCCGATTACGCTCAGCATATGACGACGGTCGCGCTTGTCAGGCGCGCCGTGGAGAATGGTGCCGGCACAGTCGTTCTGCCCGAGAGCGCGCTCGGGATCTGGACGCCGACCACCGAGAGCCTCTGGACCCGAAACCTCGCCGACCTCGATGTCGTCGTCGCCGGCGGCGCCGTCGTCGTCAACGAGAGCGGCTATGACAGTGTCATGGTCGAACTGACAGGCGAGGGCGCGAGGATCCTCTACAGGCAGCGCATGCCGGTTCCGGTTTCGATGTGGCGGCCCTGGGCATCCGGGGGCGCATCGGCGCATTTCTTCGGCAATCCCTCCGGCAGATTGGCCGGGGCGACCATCGCGCCGCTAATCTGTTACGAACAGCTCATCATCTGGCCGGTCCTGCAATCCATGCTCTTTGATCGCGATGTCATCATTGCGACAGGCAATGGCTGGTGGACCGGCGACACCAACATCGTTCCGATCCAGAAAGCCAGCGCCAGGGCATGGGCGTCGCTGTTCGGTTTGCCGCTCGTCATCGCCTTCAACACCTGATGGGACCTGTGAAAACCCCGAGGCTGGAATGGAGAAACAATCGCGGCGGTTCCGTACCGTACAGCGCCCGTTGCAGAGGGCCGTCCTGGCCCATTTGACCCGGGCGCCCTGTTTTCCGGCCGGCGCCTTTTTCGATGGCTGGCCGATGGCCCTGCGCCGGCGTTTTGCCGTGCCGCGTTGCTGTTGCGCGTCGGATCTGTTGCCTGAATGACACAGTGACTGTTTTCCTGTTGGGTGTGGTGTCTGTTCCGGGGCGTTTGCGGCGTTTGCCTATGGTTTCGTTTCGCCTTTTCGCGGGTCCGGCCCGGGTCTGGCGGAGGTGTGGCGGGCCGTACGGGCGGTCCGCGGCGGGTGTGTCTGCGGTGTTGCGGCGGATCTGTTGTCCGGTCTGCTGGCGGATTGCGCCCGGCGGGCGGTGCCGCGTGTCGGGCATGGCGGTCCGGTCCGGTTCGGCGCTTTTGCCTATTCATTCCATAGCCACATTCCTCGGGGGGGGGGGTAACACTTCCCGTGACGCGAACGCGCCGCCGTCATCGGCATCCGGGGCATCCGGGGCATCCGGGGCATCCGGGGCATCCGGGGCATCCGGGGCATCCGGTGCTGGCGGGGTCCGGCCCGCCGGAGGGGTTGGCCGGCGTCGCCGCCGCTGCGGTTCCGGTGCCCGGGCCGGCCGGGACAGGCCGCCATCCCGGGGAGCGGCATTTTTGGGGATAACGACATGAGGTCAGACATGAACAACAGGATCGACAGACTTCTTCCATGCTGCACCGCGGCGCTGCTGTCGCTCGGCCTTGCCGCCTGCAACAGCACGGGCACGGTGACGTCGCCCATGAACGGCAATGGCGGTGCGGCCCCGACGACCGAGCTCGGCAAGGCGCAGGCGGCGGCGAAGGCTGCGATGGAGGCGGCCAAGACGCAGTCCGACGCGGCGGATACGGAGGCGGACAAGGCCGAGGCGGCGCTGACGGGTCTCGCCATGCTGCAGACCGGCGACCCGATGGCGAAAACGCATGCCGATGCGGCGCGCGCCGCCGCGCGGGCGGCGATGACGGCCTATAATACGGCGAAGGCGGAATCGGCGAAGGCGGCCGCCGCGACCACGGACACGGCGGCGGTGGAGGCCCGCATTGCGGCGCAGGCGGCGCTGAAGACGGCGCAGGCCCAGCAAAAGATCGCCATGGACAAGGCCGCCGCAGCCGTCAAGGCCGCCGGGATGGAGGTCAAGGTCACCTATGACGACGACGGCAAGCCGACCTACAGGGTCGGGGAGGTCACGGTATTTTCTGACGCGGAAAAGAAAACAATGACAGTGAATGGCGTGGAGCGGGTGACCGGGAAGCTAGGGTATGTTTTGCATACCAGAAGAACCGGTCGCGGGGCAATCAGGTATCAGGCGGCGAACGGGGAAACCCCGGAGCGCATGGCCCAGCCAACCATCAAGAGCGCGCGGCTCCCTCGTGGAAGTGTGATCGAGTCCGCTGATGACAGCATACGCCTGGTTCTGTACGACAAATACGTGACCCAGAAAACAGACACGATGGTCAAAGTGTATAAGTCCGGCGGCCCAAGCACACGAATTACACCCACATCAACCGGGGAAGCACCCTACGGCGAGCATACTGCGGATGGCAACAAATATGCGATCAAGCGGGCGGAGGGCGATTTCTACCCAGTGACTGGTAACGGCGCACCGACCAAAGAGAACCTAAACCAGTTCACCATCGCAGCCGACGCGAAGGGCAGCAAGCACATCTACTATTACGAGATCAATGGCGTAAGGACATATCTGGAGTTGGAGTCGTCTATCGTCAATGACGACGGCACCACAACGTTCACGTTCAATAAGCCGGCTGTCGTTGAAAATGTCCGGTTTCCGGAAGCGAGGTCCTTCGAGCACCTGAACTACGGCCTCTGGACGGGATTGAAAGAGGATGGCAACACAATCGCTGACCTCGGCACAAGTTTCGTCAGCAAGCTGCCTGACGGGGTTGTTACCCCGACCGGCGATATGCCGAACTTCGGAAACGCTGAGTATAAAGGCACCTGGACGGCAAATATCCGCGCCGCCGCACCAGACGGCAATGGAACCATTGATGACTGGAACAGTGGCATGACGACAACGGTCGACTTCGGAGATAACACCCTCACGACCACGCTGAACAGCCTGGCCTGGCTGAAGGGCACGATCGACGACAACAGGTTCTCAGGTACCGATATAACCGTGAGCAGTCACAGCTCGTTGGGTTTGGACAATAAAGGCGAATTCACTGGCGAGTTCAGCGGCAACTTCTTCGGCCCGAAGGCCGAGGAGATCGGCGGTGTGTTCGACATCACCTCCGAGGGCCGCAAGGCGGGCGAGGCCCGCGGCGCTTTCGGCGGCCGCAGGACGGGCACCGAGTAACGGGACCCATCCACACCGGAACCCCGGCGCCCGGCCCCGCAACAGATGGGCGTCGAGCCTTGCTGCACAATTCGAAAACCGAGACACAAATGCACCGCCACACATATTGCCTTGTATGGGGAATTTTTTGTCAACTGCGTTTTCAGTCCATCTGTGTTCCTCGGTTTACGGAAGGTCCGGGGGAGCCGTTTACCGCGTAACACGTCTCGCGCCACAGCCTTGTATTCGGTCGATCATGTCTCGGATCGGGACCGTGATGAATTCATACACATCGGCGGTCTTGCTCCGCAGTGGTGGACCAATTCTCCAGAACGGCATTGAAGCCTTGGCAATATATCGGGTTGCCATCACCCCGGATCTTCATGGTTGGATCAGAGGCCATCCGGATCCGGCCGATGAATTTCGGAGTTCTGTATTCGGGATCAGGTTGCGGGTTTCAGGATGACGCCTTGGGCACTTCGCCTAACGTGACGAACTTCACAAGGCAATCAGCGGCTTGCGGTCCAGAGCGATGATCATCGTTTTGCGGATTTCAGCCCGCCCGTCCTGTGTGCGGTTCCTGTACCAACGCGCCAGTTCGCTGTCCCGCTGGTGATACAGGAAACGCCAGGCGAGCTGGATCATGGCGTTTCGAATGCGCGGGTTACCAGCGCGGGCCAGCCCTTTCTCACGCCGTTTTCGGCCACTCTCGTCCGGCGATCCCGTCAAGCCACCATCCGGGATGTCGCGAAAGAAGAGTTTGCCCACCAGCATGTCGGCCGTGTCGACTCCCAAACCACGGATCGTCGCGAGTTGTCCGACCATGGCGTGGTGCTGGGGTGTTCTTGTCCCGGGCGATATTGTCATCGCGCTGCTTCAACAAGGGCGGTGACGACACGCTTTATGGCGGGGCCGGCGATGACGACTTCAATTTCGGCAGTGGGGAGGGTGCCGACACCATGCACGACTTCGAGGACGGGACGGATACAATCACCATCAAGGGCGGGTTGAAGTTCTCCGACCTGACCATCACCAACAACGCGCAAGGCCATGCGGCGATCACCGGCTACAACGCCAGCATCCGGGTCGATGGGAACGACGGCGACAATACGGATCAGCCGGCGCGGTGCGCCAGCCTGACCGGCACCTGCAAGCTCAACGGCGTCAATCCGCAGGTCTACCTGACCGACACCCTGCGCCGGATCATCGACATGCACCCCCAGTCACGCATCGACGAACTCATGTCCTGGAACTTCGCCCCTACAATCCCGGGCGTCACCCGTCAACAAGGGTAACGGCGCGGCGCTTGCGAATTGCCCCCCTCAGGCAACAAAGATGA
The DNA here is from genome assembly GCF_004959855.1 of Nitratireductor sp. XY-223. Lineage (GTDB taxonomy): Bacteria > Pseudomonadota > Alphaproteobacteria > Rhizobiales > Rhizobiaceae > Hoeflea_A. The sequence continues at coordinate 33,361 of NZ_SPNT01000017.1, forward strand.
AGTCATCATCGGTCAAGGTTGTCGCGACCACGTTCTCCAGTGTGATCCTGTCACCAGTCTCCCCGAAGCCGGTTATCACGGTATTTTGCCCGTCCTGTGTGATGGTCAGGTTGGCTTTCGTCCTGCTCGCGTTGCCCCCGATCTCGATCCGGTCGACATATTCGATACCCAAATTCAAGTCCACAATCGATGGCCTGGTAAAATCCTTGATCGTATCCTGGCCGCTGCCCGCGCCGAACACGAAAATGTCGTCACCGGGACCACCGGTCATCGTGTCGTTGCCCGCGCCGCCGATCATCCTGTCGTTGCCGCCATGGCCCCAGAGCGTGTCCGTGCCATCGCCGCCATCCAGCGTGTCGTTGCCCGTGCCTCCGTAGAGCGTGTCAGTGCCGTCATCGCCCCACATCCGGTCGTTTCCGGCCCAGCCCCGCATGGTGTCGTTGTCAGCCCCGCCCCGCATCGTGTCGTTTCCTGCGCCACCCTCCAGCGTGTCGTTTCCTGTGCCGCCCTCCAGCGTGTTGTTGCCATTGCCGCCGTACAGCTTGTCGTTGCCCGCGCCGCCGTACATCTTGTCGCTGCCGCCCTCACCCCGCATGGTGTCGTTGCCAGCCCCGCCCCACATGCTGTCGTGGTCGCCGCCGCCCCACATACTGTCGTCGCCGGCGTCGCCCCACATGCGGTCGTTGCCTGCGTCGCCCCACATCTGGTCCTTGTCGCCGCCACCGTACATGCTGTCGTTGTCGCCGCCGCCCCAGAGCTTGTCCTCGCCTTCGTTTCCGTAGAGCACATCGTTGCCGGCATTGCCGTACAGCTGGTCAACGCCCAAGCCGCCGTAGAGATGGTCGCGACCCTCCCCGCCGTAGAGAAAATCGTCGCCCTCGCCCCCATAGATGAAGTCGTTGCCATCACCGCCCCGCACCACATCGCCGTCCCCGCCGCCGTAGATGAGATCGTTACCGTCGCCGCCTTCGATCCGGTCAGCGCCGTCCCCGCCCCAGATCAGGTCATTGCCCCCGAGGCCCCTGATGGTGTCATCACCGTCCTCGCCGGACAACTCGTCGCGTTCCGACGTGCCCTCGATGGTGTCGCCGGTTCCCGTGCCGTCAAACCCGAGAGGCTCGGGCGGCGTCAGGCTCGCCACGAAGCTGAAATCCGCCGCAACCAGTGCCGTCTTGCCGCCCGTGAAGATAACCCTGATTTCGGATGAATCCGGCAATGTGATGATCGCGTCGCCGCTTGCATAGGTGATATTCAGATCATCGAACGTCAAGCCGTCCGCAAAACCGCTGAGCTCGATCCTGTCACCGGCCTTGAAATCGTGAATAGTATCCCGGTAGGTCACGTTAGTACCGTCGGAGTTTGTGAAGGCATCCGTTCCGTTGCTAAAGACGAATGTATTTGTGCCCGCGCCGCCGTAGAGCGCGTCGGTGCCGCGCCCGCCGAAGAGCCGGTCATTGCCGGTGCCGCCGCGCAGCGTGTCATTGCCCTTGCCGCCGAAGAGCATGTCGTTGCCCGCGCCACCCTCCAGCGTGTCGTTGCCCCGACCCCCATGGAGACGGTCGTTGCCGTCGCCGCCGTTGAGCGTGTCGTTGCCCTTGCCGCCGCGCAGCGTGTCGTCGCCCCTGCGGCCCGATATGGTGTCATCGCCTTCCCGGCCGTATATCTGGTCGTTGCGGGCATCGGCAGCTTCGGTGCCGACGTCGCCGGTGATTGTGTTCGCGGCTTCGTCGCCGATGTGATATCTGACTGCGCTCATCTTCTTCAAGTCCTCCTATTGGGTTTCATGTGGACCGCCCGCAGCGCTGCCGCATGGGCTCATGCGGAAACCGGGTCGAATTAGGGTTTCAAGGGTTGGGCATCCGGAGCCAGGCAGGAACATGGCCGCAGAAGATTGCGCGCACCACAGCAGGTCAGGGGCCATGGAATGTCCCTGCTCGCCTGTAAAGCGGTGCGCGAAAGTTCAGGAAAATGGTCAGGGGACTGTGAAGCTCCGGCGAGCTGGCCGTCAGACCGACCGTACAGACCAGAGCCTCGAGAACGCGCGCAAGTCATCCCCCGATGACAGATGATGCGGCGGGGTCTGTGGCTGTCAACTGCAAATGCGCGCGCGTCTCTCGGGTCAACTGCTTGGAGGTCTCGTCCAGGCACACATAAACCGTTTCGTCGCGTGCCATGTTCTTTCCTCTCCCGTGATTGCGTGTCGTGCGCCCGCTGCAGCACCCTGTTGCGATACCGTGTCAACCGGCGGTCTGCGGACAGCTTGCCTGGAAGTGTACCCCCCCCCCTTTGGGGATGTGACTATGAAATCAATAGGCAACGCGCCGGACCGGGCCGCCCGAACCGGACCGCCATGCCCGACACGCGGAACTGCCCGCCAGGCGCAATGCGCCAATACACCGGCCCAGCGGGCGCAACCGGCGCGGGTGCCTTGCCCTGCCGGCATTCAGAACGACCTTACGACACCCAGTTCGATGACGTTGCGCCTGTAGTCGTGCAGCGTGATGTTGCTGTCGCGCCGTTCGTGTCGCAGGGTGAGTTGCGGCGTGAAGCCGCCAATGTCGATGTTCCGGTTGGACAGCGTCGTCCACAGCGCGTAGGTCGTGTCCCGCCGCGCCTGCGGCCCGAACAGCGGGCGCGGGGCGCCGTAATCGCGCCGGTCCAGCGTTGCCGCACGTACACTTCGGGATGCAGGACGGACCGGCCGAACAGGAAGAGCGGGCCTGGAAAGCGTCAGCCTGCCGGCGGCAGCAAGCGGTCCAGCAGGACGAGAATGCCGAGGCCGCCGATCATCAGGCCGCCGAGCTTGATAACCATGCGCTGCTCGAGCAGGGCCAGCTTGTCATCCACGCTCTTGTCGAGCGCCTTCAGCTTGTCATCCACGCTCTCATTGAGCGCCTTCAGATCGTCCTTCGTGGCAAGTTTCTCGATCACCCGGTCGCTCAGATCGCGGCCGAGATTGACCAGGCTCTCGGTCTGCTTCTCGTTGAAGCCGCCCTTCTTCAGGTCTTCGGCAAGCTTGAGTGTGTCTATCATCAGCATGTTCGTCTCCGTTCCCTGTGATATAGACCATTGCCTCGCGGCGGGAAAGACCGGGACCCCCTGTGGGGCCCCGGTCCGTTCGTCATTTCCTCGCCTTCGGCTTCGCCGCCGGCTTTGGCTCCTCCTCCTTCCTGTCGAAGCTGTCCGACCCGATGCGGCCGGTGATGTTGAACTTTGCGATATTGATAATCGTACTCTCCCGGGGTTGTGTTTCGATGGGCGTGAACAGGGCGCGGGTTCCGCGCCATGTCCATCCATGAGAAACACGACAACGCGGGAGGGTGCGGCGCATGGCCTCCTGCATCGCCTTCGCCGACAGCCAGGGGGTCATCGACGCCGCCGGGACCGTTGCGGCCCCGATGCGCAGGTCCGGCTTCACCGGACGGCCGGTATGACCGGATCACATGGCAAGTGCTCGCGGACGGGCGTCTGCATGCGCCCGGGGCGCAGGCAGGCCCGGCGCGGGGCGGGCACGGAACGTGCCGAACGGACCGGTGCCGTCGCGGGGTGCAGGCTTGACCGCCGCGCCGGCGCGGGCCATACCGGGCGCGCCGGAACCTGGAACTGAGCCATGGAAGAAGGGTCCGGTTACGCGCCCCGTCGCTCCACCGCGGCGGGGCGCACACGGGCGAACCACCGCCGATCGATCGCGCGTTGCGCTCATGGAATATATTCCTGTCTTGCGATCGACCGGAATCGGGCAAGGCTGCAATTCGGCGGCCTCGCTGAGGTCTGCGGAATCGGCAGGCGCAGAATAGGCGCTGCCGGGACCGGCAGGGCTGGCATCGACGAAGCGTCCTTCCCGGAAATGCCCGACGAGCGCGGCGCGCGTGTCCTTCACCCGCCGGCGCGGCTGAATGGGCGTTCCCTCGCAGACAGCTTCCAGCGCCGGACGCGACAGGCACGCAAGGAAGTCCTCCGTGCCCATATTCGCGAGCCACTTTTGATTCCTGGAAGGATGGTTTGACGCGGGGCTGAGGATGTTGAGGGTTCGTTTGAGGTTGTAGGCGATTGCGGTGAAGTGCGTTTGCAGACGGGCTTTTGCGATGCCTCGCCATTGCATGCGGCGGAAACCACAGGAGCGTTTCCAGGTTCCGAAGATCTTCTCGATCCGACAGCGAATGGCATGAATGGCCGCGTTCCGATCCGCCATCTTCTTTTCTGCCTGCGCCAGTGCCACGGGATCGTCTTTCGTCCAAACGCCGGTTTGGACCACAAAGGCCACACCACCGCGCAGTGTCACGGCGTCCGCAAAGACCTGCCCCCGACAGGCCCCCGACAGGCCCCCGACAGGCACTGTCGGCATACACATCGCCAGGATCGTCGGGAGGCACATGTTCGCCATTCCTCCCATCGTGGGCATTGCCCGGCGTGAGCGCCAGTTCCTCAACCAGCGACGTGGCCGCATCCGCGCCGACATGCGCCGATCCGATCCGCAAGCTGTTCCAGACGATACCGGGCGTCGGTCCACTGACAGCTCTCGCGTTCAAGGCGACCATTGAAGATCCCGGCCGTTTCAAGAAATCGAAACTGGTTCCGGCGCATCCAGTTAGGGCCAACGCCGCGGGTCTGTCAATCGGGAGAGATCGACCGGTCGGGGCATGTCTCCAATTCCGGCGACAGGCGCATGCGCTATCTGCTGGTCGAGGCTGCGACCTCGACGATGCTGGTGTCGAAGAAATGGCGCTCCCTCAAAGCGTGGGCGATGAAGGTCGCAAAGCGATCCGGGACAACAAAGGCGACTGTTGCGCTCGCGCGCCGCATCGCCATCGTCATGCATCAGATATGGATCACGGGCAAATGCTTCCGCTTCGGCAATGATGATCAATCTGGCGCCGTGACCACCTGACCTGAGATTGCGCCGGAGACGTTCAGCTCCGAGGGGAAACGTCAGTCCGTCGCGATCCCTGTGCCGGTCAGTGCGGGGCCATCCCTGTGATCACCAGAGCACGTGCCGTCAGCGAGGACGACCACCTCATCGAAACCCATCATGGAGCGCAATACATACTATCCGCATCGGACCTGACCGATTCCGACTTCATCTTCGTTGCCTGACGGCGACCAGAGCATTTCACGTCTCCATGATCCGCCCGGGATTATAGCCGCTGCGCGCTTGCGCATCGTCATTTTGCCTTGCGGTCCGCCGCACCGGACATCCCGGAAGTCGGCGCCGCCGCCGCTGCCGGTGATGCCGCCGGAGCGGGCGTGTCCGTACCGCTGGCGGGCCTGTCGCGCGCCGCCAGATGGCGGATGATGTCGCGGTGATCGCGGACGAATTCGAGCGTTGCGAGCACGCTTTGAAGACGCAGGACATGTTCCTCCATCCGGCTGCGTTCGGCGCCGCGCGCGCGGCTCATCCCGCACCGGCGCCGTTCCAGGATCCCGGCAACCTCATCGATCTGCGCGTAGATGGACCGTTTTGCCATGGTTTCTTCCCCTTGTGCGGCCTTGCCGGCTCATTCACGCCATCCGAGGCACAAGGCGGCGAAGATTGGCGGGCATTGCGCCCGTGCCAGGGCGGGAAAGGCGCCGCCCGACCGTACCCTTCGCAGCTTTGCGACGCTCCGCCGCACCGGGTGCCGGCTTGCGGGCGGGTTTCAGGGCTTGTCCCGGACCGCGGCGGCGCTAGACGGCCAGCGCGCTGGCCAGTTTGACCAGCCGGTCGCGGATTTTCGGATCGCCGATCCCGACGAAGGCGCGGTTGAGGCGAAGGCCCTGCGGTGACGACAGGAATTCCAGAACGCGGTCCGTGTCCGACGGGCCGACGGCGCGCGGCTGTTCGGGCGACGGATCGCCAGGCGCATCCTCGAAGAAGAAGGCCACCGGCGTTTTCATCAGCTGGGCGATATGCCACAGCCGGCTGGCGCCGACGCGGTTCGTGCCCCTTTCGTATTTCTGGACCTGCTGGAAAGTGATGCCGAGCGCCGAGGCAAGCTTTTGCTGGCTCATGCCGAGCGTGTTGCGGCGCAGCCGGATGCGCGCGCCGACATGCACATCGACGGGATGCGGTTTCCTCGGCAGGACGGTTGTCGATCCGGCAGTTCTCATGCGGGGATTGTATCGTTCCCGAAGCCGCGGCACAAGACACCAACTACAGACTTTGTTTACGCGGCTGCTGACATGATAGGCGTTTATGGCGTCATCAGGCGGCGAATGAACGAGGCCATAGTCCTTGTGCTGTTCTTCCGTAAACCATGTGTTTAAATCCGCATCCTGGACCACCACGACGAAACGGCAGCGGTGATGCCGGATGTTGCTCGATTTGGGAAGTACCGCAAAGCGTGGGACAATCACGCTGCGAGAGCGGTCCCTTTGGATATTTACGTGCACCTGAATGTTTGTTACATCCGTGCCCGGCACCACTGCTCCGCACTTTGCGGTACTTCGTACTTCCCAATCTGACTTTACTTATCCGTTCGGTGTACGAAAGACCTGATCCATGCGCTTCGTTCTCGCCCTTCTTTTCGTCTCTATTTTCGCGACCACACCGGTCGCTGCGACCACTCTGACGGGCATTGCCAGTGTCGTTGACGGCGATACTCTGGAAATTCGCGGCCAGCGGGTTAGACTGCATGGGATCGATGCGCCGGAAAGCCGTCAGCTGTGCATGACGGCCGAGGGCCAACGCTGGCGCTGTGGGCAGCAGGCGGCATTTGCCCTGGCCGACAGGATCGGCCGCGGGCAGGTCAGCTGCACCGCGCGCGACACCGATCGATATGGCCGCATTATTGCGGTATGCCACCAGGACGGCGTCGACCTGAACGGTTGGCTCGTGCGCGAAGGGTGGGCCGTCGCCTATCGCAGATACAGTCGGGACTATATCCGCGCTGAGACGGATGCCCGCGCTGTAGGGCGCAATATCTGGTCCGGGCGCTTTGACATGCCATGGGACTGGCGCCGCGCACAGCGCGGCGGATGACGCGGACCGACACGCCTCGGACCGAGGTCCTGGCGGGCCTTGTTGAGCGTGTGACGTTTCACAACGCAGAAAACGGCTTTTGCGTGCTGCGCGTGAAAGCCCGGGGTCACCGGGATCCGGTTACGACCGCGGGCCATGCCGCGATGATTTCCGCGGCGGAGTGGATCACGGCTTGCGGGGGCTGGATCAACGACCGCAGCCATGGGCTGCAGTTCAAGGCGCAGTTTGTGCGCACCTGTGCCCCGTCCTCGATCGACGGCATCGAGAAATACCTCGGCTCTGGCATGATCCGGGGCATCGGCCCGGTCTATGCCAAGCGCATGATCCGGATGTTCGGCAAGGATGTCTTCGATATCATCGAGGCCGCGCCGGAACGCCTGCGCGCGGTCGAGGGCATCGGCCCGAAACGCGCCGACAAGATCACCTGCGGGTGGGCGGACCAGAAAGTGATCCGCGAGATCATGGTGTTTCTTCACAAGCATGGCGTGGGCACTGCCCGGGCGGTGCGGATCTTCAAGACCTATGGCACGGACGCCGTGCAAGTGATGAGCGAGAACCCTTACCGTTTAGCCAAGGACATCCGCGGCATCGGGTTTCGGACCGCGGACATGATCGCGGAAAAGCTCGGCGTCGGGAAAACCGCCATGATCCGGGTGCAGGCGGGGATTTCATATGCGCTGAGCGAGGCCATGGGGGATGGCCATTGCGGTCTGCCACGTCAGGACCTTGCAGGTCTCGCAGCCAAGCTGCTCGAGGTGCCGTCAGATCTGATCGAGACCGCGATGCAGGAAGAGTTGCAGGAGGGAACCGTGATCGCAGATCGGGTGGGCGAGACCGACTGCGTGTTTCTCGCGGGGCTCTATCACGCTGAAAAGGGCATGGCGCAGCAGATCTCTCGGATCGGGAAAGGGTGCCTGCCCTGGCCGGAAATCGATGCGGACAAGGCGCTGCCCTGGATCGAACGGAAAACCGGCCTGAGCCTTGCCACAGGCCAGGCCGATGCCATCCGCCTTGCTCTGGCCTCCAAGATCATGGTGATCACCGGCGGGCCGGGCGTGGGCAAGACGACGACCGTCAATTCGATCCTGCGCATTCTGTCAGTCGGAAATTGCTCTGCTATCACACCGCCATGGCAAAACCTGATCCATATCTTGCACGTATCGAAGCGTTCAACACGATACGGGGGGGTGGTGTGACAATCACCAGGATACGGAACGGCTACAATCTCCACCTCACGGACACAGAGGCACCGATCGCCCGACTTCAGCCAACCGGTTCTGGTGACGAAATGAGGATAATGTTCTGGTCCTACCGAGAGCGGTGGCAAGATGTTGGAGACTTCGCAGGGATCATTTTGCCCCTCGACCAAGCGCTGGAAGAAATCTCAACAAACGAAATCTTCTGGACATGGACGTGGCTGGTTTTTGTACAAAGTCGAGTTCAGATATCGGGACAGCGATGTTTATCCTCATCGCGACGGTCCGGCCGGCCCCGGAACGGTCCGAGCGCGGCCTCAAGCAGGGCGACGTTGCGCGCCGCCGATCTCTCCCGGGCAAGGAAGTTCGCCAGTTCGTCGCGGATGAGCCGGTCGATGACGCCCGATACGCCGTCCGGGGCGCCGCCGCGCCGGTCCAGCACCCAGGACCCGATCAGGATCATGCGCCGCGCCCGGTTGCGGCGCTGCTGCTCATGCGCGATGCCCGTGCCGGAGGCGATGGCGTCCGCCGGCCCTTCCTCCCATCGCGGATCGTCGAGGATCCCGGCCATGAAGGCGATGTTGGAGGCCGCCATGCGCGGATTCGCGTGGCCGGCAAGGTGATCGCGAAGATCGCCGGCGAGTTCGGCATGCAGGTCCGGCCCGTGGCGGAACTGCGCCGTCATGAAGCCGCCGAGCAGCGCCTTGACGCGGGCAAGGTCGGCGCGTTCCCTCTTCGCCTTGCGGTTCCTGAGCCGGCCGATCTCCTTCCCGCGCCTGTGCAGACGCGACAGGGCGCGCGGCTCCTGCGCCAGGGCGTCCTCAAGCAGGGTCCGCAGTTCCGGCTGCGTAAAGGCGAAGTCGAAGAGCCCCGCCTTCCATGCCGCCTTCAGCAACTGTTTCTCGGCCCGCCGCCGCATTGCCGGAAGCTGCGCCTCGAGCGCGGCGATGCGTTCCGCGTCGGAACGCATGGGACCGCGGCTGCCACGTCCCGAAGCCGGCTTCGATATCGTGTCTTTCGCCATGAACGTCCTTCTCGTCCACGCACACTTGCCCGCGCACACTTACCCGCGCAATGCCTGCGCCCGCGCGTCATCCGCGGCCCCTGCGCCTTTCTCCCGGGCCTGTTTTCGGGGCTGCCGCCCCGCATCGCCGCCGGGCCTGCGCCCCGGCGCATCGCTGCCGTCCCTGCCGCCGAACAACTTTACAGCCTTTCAGAAATCGCAGGCCAACCGCAACTCAAGAAGGCCGATTCTCTCAGAGCCGGATTCAAAAGTTATTCAAACGTAACAATACCTTGCGAGACGCCGCGTCATGAACCGGATGCTTGCTATGAACGCCCACGCGGTTGAGTTCTGGATGGTCCTCTCCCAGTCCCGGGCCAGTCTGCGGCAGCGCCCGAGCCAGGCAAAAGTGCGTTCCACCACCCATCGACGCGGCAGAACCTTGAAACCGACTGCGCTGTCGCAGCGCTTGACGGTCTCGACCGTCCAGTCGCCATGCCCCGCGAGCGCCGCTCGCAACTTCGGTCCCGCATAGGCGCCATCGGCGAAGATGTGGCGCAGCCAGGGGAAGCGGTCGCCGACAGCCCTGAGCAGGTCGCAGGCCCCGTCCCTGTCCTGAATGTTGGCGGCGTGAACGATGATGAACAGCATCAGGCCGATCGTATCGGTGACGATGTGTCGCTTGCGGCCCTTGACCTTCTTGCCGGCGTCATAGCCGCGAACGCCCCCGCTTTCGGTGGTTTTCACGCTCTGGCTGTCGATCACGCCGGCCGTCGGTGAAGCCGCGCGGCCTTCCAGTTCGCGGGTATTGAGGACCAGGAGGTGATTGATGGCTGCAAAAAGACCAATGCGGCTCCAGGTGTAGAAATAGCCGCGTACCGTTGATACCGGTGGGAACTGCTTCGGCAGCATGCGCCACTGGCAGCCGCTGGTTGCGATATAAAGGATCGCGTTCATCACCTCGCGCATATCGGTCGTACGCGGTCGTCCACCCCGTTTTGCCGGCGGAATGAACGGGGCAAGTATCGCCCATTCCCCATCGGTTAAATCGCTTGGAAATCTCAAATGGTCTCTGTTATGTTCGGCGCGGGCGATATCATTCCATGGCATCGTGATTCTCCATCTTCTTTGAAAAGACTGTTGAATCACAAACCATTGATATCGCTCAACTACTTTTAAATCCGGCTCTCAGGGATAGCGGCGAACACGGAATCTCTCGCCTGCAAATTCGATGACGTCAGACATGCTCAATAGGTGGACTGTTGATGCAGATGGTCTTTTGCTGCGGAGCGCCAGCGAAAGGCCGGAACCTGACCAGGCCATTGCCGCTACCAGGCCAGATCGGTTTCGGTGAAATCATCGCCATTGTATGCTATCCGCAACCGGTACGCTTGGGCGCAGGCATAGGCGAAGCAGTCGCCCATGTTGAGGCGCGCTGGATGATTGACGATCTTGCCGTATCGCTGCGCGGCATCGAGGGCCTTGCTGCCCACGTCGCCGCTGATCATCGTTTCCCTCGCGGCCATATCGGCTATAAACTGGTCGACCAACCGCCGCGCCTTGTCGAGCATAGCCGGTGTAGCAGGCTTGTTTGGACCTTCAACCTCGGCAAACTGCCGCGTCAGCGACAAGACGGCTTCCATTCGGGTAACTGCCGACACGTAGAACGGGCCATCATGCGGTGTCAGCCGATTCATGAGGTCGTCTGCATCATCTTCCAGGCCGATGATTGCCACGATGACCGACGCATCAATAAACAGCATCAGTCTCCCCCCACAGTTCATCCGTGACCTTCTTGTGATCAAGGTGAACCATTGGCCCAGCCTCGCGGGCCATGGCAAGGGTCTTTGCAAGACGATCGCGAACATGCAGTTTGGTCTTGCGGTTGTCGATCTCGTGCTTGAGCGCCAGTTTGACAGCCTCGACCTTGCTGGATTTGGTGAGGCCGATAAGTTCCTCGGCGAGTTTGTCGACCTCGGGGTCTTTGATATAGAGCGGCATAAGAGCATATCCTTTCGAGGATATATTGATATCCTCTTCCTCATATGCCGACAATGAAAAATGCAGGCTCAGTTCGGAAATCGCATGCATCAGACTCCAATCGCGTTGGCCAGACAGGATCTGGACGATGCGTCAAGCAGTTCACAACGTTCAAACCATCGCATGCAGTTCCCCGGATACTTGCTCGAAACGCCACGACAGCGCCGCAGGAAACCTTCAGCGCACCATGTCTTGTTGGCGGTGGTGATGGGTCACTGCCATGGTCAGGATTATGTCGGACATGCGGTATCGGTAAAGTGCGATACCGCATGGCAGGAATCAAAACGATAGCCCGGCGAATGCGCTGCCTTTGTCATCAGCGAACCAAGGTATGCGGATCGCAGGCGACACGCGCATCGTCCGCGGGAAACCCCCAACATTCTCGAACGCCCGCGGATGACGATGTCAACACGTCCTGTGTTGCGCCCCTGTGCAATGGCCTGACGGTCCGGCGTATCGCGGTCCGGGAGGCGCCGGGAGCCTCGCGTTGAACGGCGCCGGCCGCGCATACCGCAATCCCGTTCAATACAGGCGTGCCGGCAATAAAGGCGTGCCGGCGGCTTGATCCACACCCGGTTCGGCCCGCTGATACGATGCCGCATAGTCTGCCGTGAAGGCACGATCCCCTTCAGTCTGCGCCGAGCGGCGGGCTGCTTGCGGCGGTGAGCCGTCAGAACATGCCGGTTCCAAGGCGGCGCTGCCCCTTTCCGGCCCAGGTGTCGGGCCTTGCGGCCCGGTCCGGTCCGGCGCGGTTGCCTATTCATTCCATAGCCACATTCCCCAAGGGGGGGGGGTAACCTTTCCTGTGACGCGGGCGCGCCGCCGGCGCCGCGGCGAGAATTCCTCGACCCCGACGACAAGACAACCATGTGGGAATTCGGACGCTCGGGTACCATCGTTATTTTGCAAAGGGAGGGTTAAGCATGCGCCACAATCAGAGCTTTCATCAATGGCTATCGGACTATACTTTCGAGATCGGGCCTTCACTTTTCGAACGCACTTCGGATGAGACCATACGGGGCACTGCCAATTCGGATAATATATACGGCGGCTCGGGAAACGACACGATATTCGGAAACTAGGGCGATGACTGGATTTACGGCGGCCGAGAGGAAGGCAACGACCGTATCTGGGGTGGCGATGGAGACGACAGGATTTATGGCGGCGATGGGAACAACAGGATTTATGGGGGAGACGGAAACGACAGGCTGAGCGCTGCCGACGGGAATGATGTCATCCGGGGCGGCAAGGGCGATGACTGGATTCATGGCAATAGTGGAGATGACACGCTAGGCGGCGGCAAGGGCGACGACACCCTGAACGGCGGCGCTGGAAATGACAGGCTGATCGGTGGTATGGGCAACGACACCCTGAACGGTGGCTCGGGTGCGGATACCTATGTGTTCGGCGGCAACAGCAATGGCCACGACACGATAATAGCATTTGGAAAAAGGTGGACCGGCCAGGAGTATGTGGAAGAAGACGGAGACGTTATCGAGATCAAGGGCGGAAAGGCAACGAAATTCTCCGATCTGACCATCACGACCAACGCGGAGGGCAACGTGGTGATCACCGGCTACGCGGATGACAGCAGCATCACGCTGCTTAACGCCACCGCCTCCGAACTCACCGAGTCCGATTTCACCTTCGTCTGAGGCTCTGTATAATCTGCACAAACTGTATAGGAGATATCATGCGACTATTACTATTTCATTTTCTCGGGGAACCCATATATTACGATAACTCGTTAGTCCAATGGGACCTGCAAGGCGACAACGAATGGCAGGGCAACGATGGCAATGACACGCTCTGGGGCGGTGGAGGCCATGACCGTCTGTGGGGCTATAAAGGAGACGACACTATAGCTGGAGGCACGGGCAATGACACGCTCTGGGGCGGCAGCGGCGATGACACACTGATCGGCAACGAGGGCAACGACAGGCTTCATGGTGGCACCGGCGACGACAGGATGAGTGGCGACGAGGGCAACGATACGCTGAAGGGCGGCAAAGGCAATGACCAGTTGGGCGGCGGTGCCGGTGACGACACCATCCATGGCGGTAAGGGCGACGACGAAATTAATGGTGGTAATGGTTCCAACACTCTGACTGGAGGTAAGGGTGAGGACACGTTTGTGTTTAGTTGGACGGGCAGTTCGGACACCATTACGGATTTCGAGGTGGGGAAAGACAAGCTGGAGTTTGACTATCCTTTTGTTTATTGGGATAAACTGGGCTTTGGCGAAGTGGCGGAATTCGACGATCTTACCATCGAAAACAACTCGAATGGGGATGCGGTCGTCACTGGATATGGTCACGGCAACAGTGTCACGCTGGAAGGCGTGGATGCATCCGAACTCAGCGAGTCCGACTTCACCTTCGTCTGAGGCTCTGTCAGGGCATCGCATCGACGCCCATCGTATTGCCGGGAGCGCCTGCCAGGCGCCGCCCCGGGGTTGAGCGCTTGCGCGCAACAGCGCCGGAAACAGGACTGCGACGGGCAGTGCGAGGACATTGCCGCTCCATGCGATTGCGCCGGCCGCGGCGGCGCAGGCAACAGGAGCGCGTGCGGCGATCGTGTCACGGACCGAAGGCGAACAACGGTTCGGCCAGTCCGAGAACGCCGCCATCCAGGCCCGGCCCGAAATATCGCGAGTCACAGGAGCCTTTGGAGGGAGAATGGAGAAACAGGAAACCCGGCGGCACCGCACTTGCCGGGACGGGGTGTGAGCGGCCGCAATCAGGCAGGGGCGGGGCGGCCGTGAACGAAAGACCTCCCACACGAACATTGCCCGCAGCGCATGCAAACCATAGGTCGCGTGCCACAGGAAGGGGCTAAATCTGCAGCACAAAGCGAGAGGGATGAAATCCATGGAAATCTCGTCCGGTTTGCGTCGAACACTGCTGCTGGCCGCTGCACTCGGCGTGGCGGCACTGGCACCTGCGGGTGTCTCGGCTGAAACCATCCTCGGCGCCATGGCCAAAGCCTATGAGAACAACCCGGACCTGAACGCGGCGCGCGCCGGGCTTCGCGCCACGGACGAGGGCGTTGCCATCGCAAAATCCGGGTACCGCCCGACCATCGCGGGATCAGCGAGCGTCTCCGGTAAGCGTGTTGACGGCGGCGGCCGGCCGGTGACGGTCGACAGCCTCGACTCGTCGGTCGGCGTGACGTTCACGCAATCGCTGTTCGACGGATTTCGGACGAGGAACAATGTCCGCGCGGCGCAGGCCAATGTGTTCGGCGGCCAGCAGAGCCTGCTGAACACGGAAATGACAATCCTGCTGTCGGCGGCGCAGATCTATGCCAATGTCGTGCGCGATGCCCGGATCGTTCGCGTCCGGCGGCAGAATCTCGAATTCCTGCGCGAGCAGCGCAACGCGGCGCAGGCGCGGTTCGATGTCGGCGAAGGCACCCGAACCGACATCGCCCTTGCCCAGGCACAGCTTGAATCAGCACGCGCGTCCCTGCTTTCCGCCCAGGCGCAGTACAAATCGAGCGTTGCGGTCTATGTTCAGATCATCGGCATCGCGCCGAAGAACCTGAAATCGCCGAGCCCGACGCGCAAGGCCATTCCCGGATCGTCGTCCAGTGCGGTCGAGATCGGGCTGCGCGAGCATCCCAACATTCTGAGCGCCCAATATTCGGTAGACGCGGCCGCGTTCACGGTGAAGGCCGCGGAAGGTGCGCTGCTGCCGAGCGTTTCGCTCTCGGGATCGGTCAGCCATGCCGATGGCGGCACGACATCCGGCAGCGTTTCGGCGGCGCTCAGTGTCCCGGTCTACCAGGGCGGCGCCGCTTCGGCGACCGTGCGGCAGGCCAAGGAGACGCTCGGGCGGGCGCGCATGCTGGTCGATTCGGCGCGCCGCGAAGTGCAGCAGAATATCGTCACCGACTGGGCTCAGCTGGAAGCATCGAAAGCATCGACCGCGGCAAACGTTGCGCGGGTCCAGGCCGCGCAACTGGCATTGCAGGGCGTTGTCGAGGAGCGCAAGGTCGGACAGAGCACGACCCTCGATGTGCTCGAGACGCAGTCCAACGTGCTGTCCGCGCAGGAAAGCCTTGCCCAGTCCCGGCGTGACGCGGTCGTCGCCAGCTACAGCCTGCTGAGTTCCATGGGCCGGCTGACGGTGTCGCGGCTTGGCCTGAGAGTGGCCAAATACCGGCCCGAAAAACACTACGATGCCGTCAAGGACAAGTGGTTCGGACTGCGCACCGTGGATGGCCGCTAATCGACTTTGCTACGGATAATCGAGGGCGCTTCTTCCGGGCCCGGTTATATTTGTCGCAACCACAAGCAATTCGCCGCCCCCGATATAGCGTAGGACACGGCGCGCCCGGGCGCCCGCTCCATCTGTCCTGATCTTGCGCCCGGAATTCCTGGCGCGGCGGTTGCGCGGACCGGTGGCGCCGGCTGCCGAGGGCCGTTCTGGCCCATTTGACCCGGGCGCCCTGTTTCCCGGCCGGCGCTTTTGCGATGGCTGGCCGATGGCCCTGCGTCGGCATGTTGAAGGGCCGCGTTGCTCAGGCGCGTCGGATCTGTTGCCTGAAAGACGCAGTGTCTGTTTTCCTGTCGGGCGGGGTGTCTGTTCCGGGGCGTTTGCCTATTGATTTCATAGTCACATCCCCAAGGGGGGGGGGGTACCCTTCCGGGCAAGCTGTCCGCAGACCGCCGGTTGACACGGTATCGCAACAGGGTGCTGCAGCGGACGCACGACACGCAATCACGGGAGAGGAAAGAACATGGCACGCGACGAAACGGTTTAT
>NZ_SPNT01000018.1 GCF_004959855.1 Nitratireductor sp. XY-223
TCTCCACAGACATGGCGCAGGATCGGGCGACAGCAACCAGGTTGACGACATGGCGCAGGCCGCCTAATCATGAAACCGCAACGCTGCCCGTTCCTTTTTCAACAGAGAACGGGACATCCCCTGCGTGTTTCCATGCGCCGGCTTGCGTGCTTTACCCGCTGCATGGCCTGGTCCTGGCGCGCGATCTTCTGATCAATACGTTTCAGTTTTGGGAACTTCGGCTGTTCGGTGAAATCGTGCGGCCACGGTTTCGAACGCCTCCAGCAACTCGACGTCGGACACATTGAGATCGGCCAGGCCTGCGCGTTTAGCGATCCGGGCAATATGGTTCGCGCGCGCATCCACCACGGCCGCGCGCTGTTGCTTCAATTTGACGATCTCCGTGTTGATATCGGCGACGGTTCGGATTTGGCGGACCATGACAGCCTCACTGCGGTTTGATTTTCGGTCTACGGCCACGATAGCGCAGCGGCGAACACAGGGCAAGGGTGTGATGGGAATAAATTGACAACGGCGCACTTATACGTCATGACTGACATGTGCGGCGCAAGCGCCGCTTCTTTTTGGGCCTTCGGCATGGCGATTTATCATTTGTCGGCACAGATCATCGGAAAGGCGGGCGGCCGCAGTGCAGTCGCGGCGGCCGCCTATCGGCATTGTGCGAAGATGAGCCGCGACGAGACGGGTGAGGAGATCGATTACAGCCGCAAGGCAGGTAATGCGCACAGCGAGTTTGCGCTGCCGGCGGACGCACCGGACTGGATTGCGAAATTCGCGGGCGGCCACAGCGTCGAGGAAACGAGTGCCTATTTCTGGAACGCGGTCGAGGCCAATGAGAAGCGCCATGACGCGCAGCTCGCGCGGGAGATCGTGCTGGCGCTGCCGGTCGAACTGACGGTGGAACAGAATATCGAGTTGATCCGGGATTTCGTTTCGCTTGAGTTGGCGGGGAGGGGGATCGTCGCCGATTGGGCCTATCACGACATGCCCGGCAACCCGCACGTGCACATCATGACGACCTTGCGTCCGCTCACTGACACTGGGTTCGGACCAAAGCGTGTTGCGATTGTCGGCGAGGACGGCAAGCCTCTTCGCGATAAAGACGGGAAGATCAGGTACGAGCAGTTTTCGGGCGGGCTGGAGCGGCTGCGGGACATGCGCAAGTCCTGGGCGGAGATCCACAACTCGCATCTTGCCAAACACGGCTACGAGGTGTGGATCGATCACCGGTCATTCGAGGCCATGGGGATCGACGCGGTTCCGACGACGCATCGCGGGCCCGCGGCCGACAATATCGACGAGCGCGGCGAGATGTCGGAACGGATGGAAACGGCGCAGGAGGCTGCACGCGCCAATTATCGGAAATATGCGGCCGACCCTTCGCTTGTGTTGAAGAAGATCACGATACAGAAGGCGGTGTTTACGCGTCACGATATCGCCCGGGAGATCAACAGGACGGAGTGCAGCGCGCAAGAGTTCCGTGCGCTCTATTATCGGGTTGGTGCGTGTGACGAACTGGTCGCCGTCGAGGCGCCGGGCTTTGATCCGTTCACCGGGGAAGAGAGTTCGGAGGCGCTTTTGTCGACACGCACCGTGGTGCAGCTCGAGCATGAAATGCTTCTCGACATCGAGGCGTTGAAGGATGCTTCCTTCCAATCGCTGAGCGACAAACATCTTGCCGCGGCCTATGAGCGGTTCGAGAAGGAACGCGGATTTGCGCTCAACGACGAACAGAAGAATGTCGTTCGTCACCTGACACGGGACAATGCCTGTGCGGTCGTTGTCGGATATGCCGGTGCCGGCAAGTCGACAACCATGGATGCCCTGCGCGTCGCCTTCGACCGCAAACAGGTCCGTGTGATCGGTGGCGCGCTCGCCGGAATCGCGTCGGACAATCTGCGTGAAGAAGCAGGAATTGCAAGCCGTACGCTGGCGTCCTGGGAGTATCAGTGGAGCCAGGGTCGGATGCTTCCGGACAGCGATACGGTGTTCGTGATGGACGAGGCCGGCATGGTGTCGTCCGATCAGATGGGGCGCATTACACGGGTTCTTCGCGAGCGTGGCGCGAAGATGATCGTCCTTGGCGATGCCAGGCAGTTGCAGCCGATCCGGGCCGGTGCGGCCTTCAGGGCATTCGCCGATGTCGCAGGTTATGTCGAGCTCAACAACGTTGTCCGGCAGACCGAGGACTGGATGCGGGATGCATCCATCCGGTTCGGGCGCGGGGAGTATGAGGCGGCGGTTGATGCCTATCTTTCTCGCGATCGCGTGACCTGGGCCGGTGACGAGCAAAAGGCGATGTCACAATTGATCGATGATTGGGCCGGTTATCACCGGGCCGGCGCGGATGTGGTCATCATGGCGCATCGCAACAAGGACGTCATCGCGCTGAACCATCAGGCGCGTGCCGCGTTGAAGGCGGACGGCGCGCTTCAGGACGAAACGTCATTCGGCACAGCGCGCGGCGAACGAATGTTTGCCGAGGGCGACACGGTGCTTTTCCTGCAGAACGAACGCAGTCTGGACGTCTTCAACGGGTCTGTCGGCACCGTGACGGAGGTGGCCAGAAACCGCCTGACGGTTCTGGTCGAGGGACACGGTGAGCCGGTCGTGGTGCGCGCCAATGAATACAATCAGATCGACTACGGTTATGCGCGAACGATCCACAAGGAGCAGGGGTGCACCGTCGATCGGAGCTTCGTTTACGCGTCGCCGACCATGGATGCGCAGCTGTCCTATGTCGCCTTGACGCGACATCGCGAGGACGTTCAGGTCTATGCGGCCCGGACTGTGTTCAAGGACGATCGGCGGCTCAAGCAGGTCATGAGCAGAGACCGTCTCAAGGATACGACGGTCCTGCATCGCGGTACCGAGGATTATCAGGATACCATTCGTGGGTTTGCCGAGCGGCGTGGTTTTCCGACAACGGAATCGATCCGGGAGTTTGTCGCTGCCAATGTCCAGAACATGCGCGAGCGGTTCAATCGGGTCAGTGCGGCTTTCACCAGGATCCGCGCGCCCAGGCGGTTCGATCCGGGTCAATCCCGCGATGCCAGAGTTACGTCTCGGCCTGTCCCTGACCGGGCCCAAGCAGTGCAATCGAATCCGGTTCGGATTCCGGAAGTGTCAGAAGGCCTCGCCCATTCGCTCAACCGGCTCGCTCACAATGCCAAGCCGATTGTGGTGGGTGCGGTTCGCCGGCGCGGCTTTGTTCGATCGGCCGACTACGAGTTGCACCTTGCGGGCAGCGGGCCCAAACTCCAATCGTTCAACGAGACGATCAGAGGCGTCCTGCCGGCGTCGCAGATCATCGCGCAGGGTCTGGAACGGCCGGATACGGATGATGCGCTGTTGCAGCCTTTGTCCGACGACTGGAAAGACTTCATGGTCGAGAACTGGCCGCAGGTGTTCGCAGCGCAGCGGGCTGAGAGGGACCATGCGATGATTGAGGAGCTGAAAGAGCGCGTTGCCGGGCAGAAGATCGAGAATTGGTATGAAAGCCATCTGCAACAGACCAGGGAGCGTTTCGTGCCGGAAAAACCATTGATCCCGGCCGCGGAGATCGATCCGGTTCCGACGGCCGCAGAAGTTCGCGCGGCTGTCTTCGACGATCCGAACATGCGGCAGACCCGCGCGGTCGCCCGTGACGTCATCGCACAGGTCTATGGGGCGAACTGCAGGGCATTGGAGACCATTTCCAGGCGATATCTTGACACGGGTGACAAGGCATCGATCCTCGCCGACGTGAAAGCGAACCCGGAAATGTTCGGTGATGTGCGGGGCAGCGTTCGGCTCGGGTTCGCCAACGCCGAGCGCAAGGAGGCCCTTTCCCATATAGGCACACTGGAATATGTCGTCGGCAATTATCTCGATCAGGCGGAACGGTTGGCACCAAGGATTGAAGCCAGGATCGTGGAGCACAGATCCGTGCTGAGAGAACCGGTTGCAGACCTTTCGCCGGCGGCGGAACGGTTCGTCCAAAGGGCCGCCCGGATCGGTCGGATGGACGCCGGGCCGGACAAGTACACCGCCCTGGACAGTCTTCTGGAGGACAAGGCCTCCGTGAAGGAATTGCAGCGCCTGCAGGATGCGTTAACCGCT
This sequence comes from Nitratireductor sp. XY-223, assembly GCF_004959855.1. Taxonomy (GTDB): domain Bacteria; phylum Pseudomonadota; class Alphaproteobacteria; order Rhizobiales; family Rhizobiaceae; genus Hoeflea_A. The sequence goes on from NZ_SPNT01000018.1 coordinate 4,102, forward strand.
CGGTACGGTCTCGGCGAGCGTGCTTTCGCGCGGGGCATGAAGGACGACGACGGTCTGCGAAATCTGCCGGCCGTCGATCGCAGCCGAATACAGGAGAAGGCAGTGCTCGTCATGGGGTCCTGGACAAGCATTGTCGGCACCGTGCAGGACAGGCGCCGGATTGAGCAGAACCTGGAGCGTGGCAAAGACCAATATAAGGGTTATGAACGATAGCGCCGTCCTTCAGTACGCGTGTTCATGCCGGTGTCATGCATATATGTCGAATGTCATGATTGGGTTCGCTTCATGAATTCATCGAATAGCGGCACTGTAAACGCGGCGAGGCCGTATCGGGGACTGTAAATCATGCCGTTGTTGATGAGGGCGTCACGGGTCGGCCCGAGCTGTGAAGAACTCTTTCCCATCGCCTTGGCAATCTCGCCTGTGCGGTGTGGGCCCGGGCCAAGACCGGCCATGGCCATCAGATAGGCTTTTTGGGGTTCGGACAGGCGCTCATAACGTGATCGAAAGAAATTCTGATCAAGCCGGCGTATGGCCGACTTGCTGGCGGCATCAATATGGGACCGATCAATGGGCGAGCCCTCTGCAATGTTCCAGGCCTGGTAGCCCCATTCCTGCAAAAAATACGGATAGCCCTTGGTTTGCTCAACGACAGCGTTTACCGCGCCCTCTGTGTATTCGACATCCGCTTCGGAAGCAGGGCCAACAATTGCCCGCCGCGCTTCAGCCGCATCCAGCGGCCCGATGTCTGGATATTCGAAGAGCCTTTCAGAATAAGACTTGGCTTCGCCGGTCAGTCTGACAAGAAGGGGCAGGCCCGCGCCGACAACCAGGAACGGAAGCCTCTTTTGATCGGTGCGATGGATCGCCATGATCAACGCTTCGAACTCTTCGGCCTGCAGATTCTGGATTTCGTCAATCAGCATCACGATTGAAGTGTTTCTGACCCTGGCCGCCTCGCCGGCGGCAACAAACAGCTCCGCCAGATCCCTGGTCAGCGTTCCACTATCGGCAGTTCCCGGTTCTGCATCGACATCCACCGAGAATTCGACATCCTCATATTTCACCTTGATGGCGCCGACGAAGCTTTTCAGGACCCGAAGCGCATGTTTGACTTTCTCACTGACACCCTTGATCCGGTCCAGTTTCAGCAGCGCCGCCCTTAAGGTGGCGACAATTGTTTTCGACAGAGGTTCATTGGTGCTGACTTCGATGAAGTCGGTTATCGCCCCGTGCTCTTCCGCAATTGCCTGGACTTCATTGAGAAGAACTGTTTTGCCGACACCCCGCAAGCCGACGAACATGAAGCTGCGGGCTGACTTGCCGCTCATGTTGCGCTGGATGGCAATGCGAGCTTCGCCCGGTATGGCGTCGCGTCCGGCCAGCTCAGGAGGCGGTGTTCCGGCACCAGGAGCGTAGGGGTTTGTCTCGGGGTTCATTCTGTCCTTATAGCGAGTTTATCAATAGCGGGCATAAACTCGCTATAACTGATTCCGGACCGGAACATAGACGGTTTATCCAGGGTTGGCATAAACCAACCAAACGGGCATCCTTCTGCGGCGATCGTCGGTCCGGGTTTTGACGCGCTCGCATTATTCAGTTTTTCACCTTTACGTTCCGAATGGAAATGCATTTTTGCGTGTGCAATCATGCAACTTACCGGCATAAAACAGGAAAAGTTAAAGCCAGATATTGCATTAAGCGTGGAGTTGGATATTGCATGTTGTATTGAATTTCTTTCCTGCCGGAGATCCTTGCAATTGCGTATCCTCACCATGCCGTTCTTGTCGGCGATTCAACTGGGAATAGTGGGATGTGCAACCTCCGACGATCCATCCGCCGGCAGTGTGAGCAGCCTGATAAATAGCGAAATATCGATCGTTGACCGGGAGATTGCCGATGCGGGCCTCTATCCCGGTGTTCTTGAAGGCTATGCCAGAGAGTCCACGAGAATCATCAACCCCGACCATGTGGTGGACGAAGCCTTGCTGGTTCCTGTCAACGGCGAATTTACCGGCACCGTGGAGGACCTCGTCAAGACGATCGCCGCGTCGATCGGCTACAGCACCGCAGCCGAGGGCGAAAAGCCCGGCGCTCCCATCATCGTCGTTGTCGTTCAATACGAGCTGCCGGCAATCGGGATCCTGAGAGAGGGGTTCCTTCAGGCCAAAGGCCGCGCCCGGCTTGTGATCGACCAGACAAGTAAGACGATGACGATCGTCTACCGGCGGCCCGAGCGCAGTCCCGTGCCAAATCTGGAGGACTGGGTCATATGAACCGCTGCAGTGCCTTACTCATATGCAGCGTCCCGTTGTTTTTGGCTCTGTCGGGCTGTCAAACAACCAGCGAATCCGAGCTGGAGGAACCGGCTCCGATCGCGATTGGCGGGCCCGACCGTTACAAATCCAAGTCAACGCCAGCAAGTTTCTCAGAATTCAAGAGCAAAACACGCAGAGGCGACTTTGACGCGGAAATGGATCAGGAGCGATATGGATTGCTGCGGGAAGCGGCGGTCTCATATGCCGCCCAGGCCGGATATCAGCGCCGTGTGTGGCAAATCATGCGGGAACTGGAGCGCGATAGCGCGAAGCTCTCGCAGTCCTTCGATTTCAATCGCGTGGCTTATCGGGCGCCGCGCGAGACGGGCTATCTCCTTCCACCGGTGGTCAGCCACGCGACGGCCGCCATCAATGTCGCCGAAACCGGCCGGTCCGCCGTTGCCACTGACGAATATTATCGGATCGAGATTCCCGGACGTCTTGTATCGGTCGTTCCGACGTGGCGCGATTACCTGATCATACCACTGGAAGAGGCGACGGAACCGGGTGATGATTTCCTTCCGCAGAACCGCGAAGAAAGAAGAGTGTTCGACCAGTTTGCAGCCAAGGGCTGGCAGGCCGGCGTCGATCAGGCCAATGAGGCGCTCGAACTAAACCTCGCTCGGCTGAAACGCGATTATCTCGGAATGGTCGAATACCGGAAAATGGTCCAGGCAGGTCTGGTCGAGGAAATGGTTGTCCGGTCGAGCGAGCAGCGTTCGGCCGGCGAGGGCGACGAACTGTTCATTGGGGAGAGGCGTGTGAAGATCGTGAGTGCTGCGCGTCTCGTGCGCAATCCAAACCATTGGAAGCCGCTGGAGCGTCGCTATTCGGTCGCCAAATGATCGATGTCGACCGCATTGATCTCTCGGCCGTCGATCCGGACAGCATGGAAACGACGGTCCTGAAATCCGAGCCCAGCAGTTACGACATCGATCTTGACGCCTTTGACCATTTCCTCGTCGGCGCCGCGATGAAAGGCGCTTCCGACATCAATATCGGCGGCGACATGCGGATCCGCATCCAGGTCAACAGTCACCAAAAACTGGCATCGAAGCGCGAGCTCCAGTTCAAGGAAGTCCAGGCGATGTTGGCCCACCTCTACAAGGGCAACGACGCGTTTTCGTTGATCAGCGCCGGAAGACAGCTCGACTTTTCCTATGAGAAGAAGATCGATCGCGGCAAGTCACAACGCTTCCGCGTCAACGCCACCGGTGAACAACGCATTGGAACCAACGGCGTACAGATCACGCTCCGCGCGCTCCCCGATAAAACGCCGACACTCGATGATGTCGGTATGGAGCAGGACCTGCGCGACAAGCTGGAACCGCCGGCCGGCATCATCGTCGTCGCAGGCGCTACGGGGCACGGCAAATCCACGACGATGGCCGCGATGACACGGTGCCACCTCGAGAACATGGCCCAGTCCCGCAAGATCATCGATTTGCAGGCGCCGATCGAATACACGTTCAGGGACATCAATACTGACAGACGAGGGATGGCATCGTTCATCAGTCAGTCAGAGATTGGAATCGGGCGCAATATTCCGACATTCGCGGCAGGAATCCGCGCTGCTATGCGGCGAGCGCCGGCGGTCATCAATGTCGGCGAAACCCGGGACACCGAAAGCATGCAGGCCTGCATTGAAGCCTGCCTGACCGGCCACCTTGTCAACACCACCACGCATGCCGGGTCGATCGCCGAGGCTCTGCGGCGAATGGCGTTTCTGTTTCCACCTGACGAGCAGGAAGCGCGTTCGTTCGATCTGATCACGTCGCTGAACCTGATCATATGGCAACGGCTGGTCCGGATAGCGGGAGGTCAAGGCCGCGTTGCGCTTCGGGAATACATGGTCTTCAACGACCAGGTTCGTGAGCGCTTCCTGGATGTGAAGCCGCTTGAGTGGTCCCGGATTGTTCGCAACGTGTTCACAGACGCTGAGAGCGATAAGAACATAACGGCCCGGACGATGGCGCAATCGGCAGAGCGCCTGGTCGAATCCGGCGAGGTGGACCGAGAAGAGCTGAAGGCATTCTTGAGATGATGGCATTAAGGTCGTGCACAACGAGCTGCAGGTGGTCGATGAGATGGCCACGATGCAGTTGTTGAGTTTCCATGGTCGGTCTCCGTTTAGGTTTTGTTTTTGGATTCTTTTGCGGAGTATCTACCTCACGGACTATGGTCGAAAAACTCCCGAAGTCTACGAGAACGCTCCTGAAACGGAACATCAGGAGCGGTAATTTTTTGGGCGCGTTTCCCCAACTGTTCGATCAGCTTTACCAATGGGTCAGGCGTTCAGCAAAACAGGATTCACAATCGAGAATCGAACGTTTAAGATACCATTCAAGCGAAAGGTACTGTTGATGCTGAGATGGCTGAAAAAGACGCGTGAAGGACATGGTTGTAAGACCTACTGGCTGCATCGTATCGGCACCCTTACCGCTATTGGTTTGCTCATCTATTGGTGGCGCGCAGCGAAACATTTCATCGACAGCCTAAATGCCGGGCTGGAAGGTTGGGTGAAAAGCGGCTCCTTTTTCCTGGGCTGGATCGAGGGTCTTTGGAGTGCAGTGGAGTTTGCGCTCGCGCAACCAATCTATCTTATTCAAGTCGCTGTCTGTTGCGCGATCGTCACGGGCAAGGAGGCTCCAAGGTCAAATTCACCCGGACTGATAAAGACAATGCTGGTCACGCATTTTCTTCTTCGCAAATGAGTCCGGAGGAAGACAGCTCGGTTCTAACCCTTCGTGTCGGTCTTTTGGGCTTTGTTGGCTAGATACCGTTGGTATTTTTCCTTTCCCCTTGCTCCCAGTTTTTGAGTGCCTCCACTCCCGGCAGAACCAAGCTGAAAGCTGCCCCCGGCTCCAAGAACGGTTGTCCGAGCGGCGGTGGCGGCGGCCAGATCGTCGCCGATCCCATCAATCCACTTAAACACACGAGCCGGGAACAGATTGATCAGGCTGAACGACCAGTCGATGATCACGACGTAGATCACGCAGACGAAAACAGTCAGCACGATCATCGTAAAGATCTGAGTTATCGTACCGAAAGAGCCCGGGTCGGCAGCCATTTGCGAGCTTAGTGCCGCGAACAGCATACCGTTGAGTGCAAAGGCACCGATCCGGAAAAGGATCATACCGATCAGGAAGCCGAACACCATCAGCATCGGGGTTAAAAACAACATCAACAGCAATGACCAGCCTTTGCGCGATATGTTCGATGAAATTCCATGGCCATCCATGGATAGCATGGCGACCGCCCAAAGCGGGGCGGCAAAAACAGCTTCGACGACCAACAGCATGAACGCCAGGATCGCCAGCAACCAAATTATTGCGGGCAGATATGGCAGGATAAAACCAATGAACACAGCTGCGAATATCCCGATCTGAAACAGAAAGCTCGTCAGGCTCGCGAAGGTACTGGCAGCGGCACCCGCAACCGGAATGGAGGATGCCAGTGCCAGTCCACCAATCGCCCAGGCGATGTAAAACATCACCGTCGAGGAATAGGCCATCAAGCCAATCATCGGGTCGGACGTGATCGAATCCGGTGAAAGAAGGTTGACCCCCTTCAGCAGATTTGTCGGAGGAGGCAGAAAATTTTCCGGGGAAGAGGAATCATCTCCGGCATATGCGCGTTCTGTAATAAATTCTCGCATCCCAGCCTTTGCCGCGGCTTCATTCCACGCCGAAACGCCGGCGTTATAGGATGCTCCGATACTTGCGAGGATTTTTTGGGCGTACCTGTCTGCGTTGCTTTGAAACCAATATGTTCGACCAAGTTCGTTAGCGAGGGTGTTTTGAACGCCTCCGTTTATTGACGTTGATATGAGTGTTCCAGGTGTTGCGCTCGGGAACATCGATGCCACGGCATTTGCATCACCAGATATCTTGCTGATGAGCATGTAGTAAGAGCCCGCCATCATCCAACCGCCGGTCTTCAGATCGCCTGAAATAGCTGTTGGCGCGGATAAAGCTCCACCGCTATCCGAACCGATGGATTGGATACGTTGGGTAATGGGGGTTCCGCTTTCGGTTTGAACCAACTGCCCCAACGCATCAGGGTTGACGATTGAGTTCACGATCCAAGAGTGTTGCTGTCTCAGCAGAGCGAGCATTGCGCCCAGGTCAGGAATATCATCGGCTGACACCGGCTCGCGGTTCGAAATCTTGGCGACAACAGCTTCTGCGGATGGCCGCATGATGTTCTTGAGCTCGTTGATGAGCCGCTCGAAATTGGCATTTATGGATGCCATGTTCGAGGTCGGGCTGACACGTTTGAGGGCTGCGGTCGCGGCCGGCAAAGTGACGGATCCGCAAGCGCCCGTAATACCGGGCGTTGAATAGGTCATGATCCGCGGCGTGTATTCATCGATCAGCGGTGTTTCCGGCGCCGTCCGCAGGTTGCCCCAATCACCGTCACTGACCTTGTTCAGTGCGCCTCCCTTGTCGGCCTCGTGGTTATAGGCCGCCCGGCAGAACTCCATCCGCCACATTTGCTGTAAGAACCGTGCTTCTGCGCTGGCGTAGTCGGTGCCAACAATCGGGACTTCATCGGCAATTATGAGATCAGCAGTTTGGTTCCAGAAAAACGAGCCAGTGCTGGTTCCAGCGCGTACAACATAGGAAATACCGTGTTGAATACCGTTATAGCCGTTTCCAAGCGGAATCAGGAGAGCAAAGGCGGTGAGGACGCGGATCGGAACCCAGATCGTTGATTTCTGCCCGAGAATGACGCCTTCATGCGCTGAATCGAGTGTCCCCTGGAAAATATTGTAGAGCAGAAAGATCGCGCCGATCGCGAGAAACAGGATGTTGAAGGACAGTATCAGGAGCGAAATCAACGTTCGATTGTTCGCTTCCGGGCCGGGGAACAAACTACCGAAGATCAGATTGAAAAAGGTGTTCGACCTGTCATCCCCTTCGCCTCTGAAAATGTCAGGTACACTGATCTCTTGCGCCACTCCGACATCGGAAAGGGCAAGTGTGAGCAATCCCACGCAGGACCAGAATAGGCAGCGGTTCATTTGCCGTCGTCCCTCTTGTCCGGAGGCAGGATGATCTGCACGTTTCGTGGCAGCCGCGTCGACAGGTAATCGTAGAACCCGCCAAAACGCTTCTGTTCGATGATCCAGGCGAAATAGTCCGCGCGAATTGCCCGAAACAGAGAAAACAGGAATAGCGCGATCAGCCCTATCGCAAGGAAGGCGGAGATCCGAAAAAAGACAATCCCCAACGGAACAGCGAGAATGGAAAGCAACGACGCATACTGAAACACGAACCTTTGCTGCTGCCAGCCATGGAGTTGTTGTTCAAGATCGGTTCGCGACATGTTTTGCGACAGGTCCCTGAAACGCTCCACACCACCGTCGCGATATCGTCCACCAAATCCCTTCCAGTCGATCGGCTTTGGCTTCTGTTTGCCGGCTATATCTCCGATCCAGTCGGCTCCTGCAGTAGCAGTGGAGAAGGCTCTGTCGATCCGGCCGCGACGAAACATCCAACCTGCCGCGCGTTGTGCTCGCCCGTGCTCTTCAGGTTTCGGTTCATTATCTCCGGTATTGGGATTATTGGATATCACGGCGCACCTAATCAGCCACGGGTGCGCCGGTGCCCGCCCCTTCCGTTCCATCAATCTTTGTCGACAGAATTGCTGCACTGACTGTGGCGTCACGGCGCTCGAGATTAAACCGCTCCCAGTTGACATAGAGATTGAGTGCCTGTGTCAGAGCCAATTCTCTCATGACCGCATCCGGCGACATCTTTGCCAGCTGCTGATGCCAGTCAGGATTCGGAAAACGTGAATGGACAAAAATGTCCATCGCCTGCAACTTCGACACCTTGTCTCCAACGTTGTTCGGATAAGCCGGACCGGCTGCCTTCTTTGCCCAATCCGCAAGCGCACCGCCGCCCGTGGGTGCCGCCAGATCGCCGAGATAGGTGAACACGGCATGAGAGGCCGAGCGCCGGGTCGCATCAACTTGCCGAGAGGCAATATGCGCGAGTCCGACTGTTGTTTTTGCCTCCTCTTCGGTGATGGGCTTCGGCGGTAGCGGATCGACCATATTATTCACCATGCGTGCGAAGGCCTGAGCGACTTGCTGGTTAGAAGTATCGAGCGTCATGGCTTCCGTAAGGAGGCGAACGTCCGAAGTCGGATCCGCGAATCCGCCAACATTGCGTAACGCATCTCGATCCACCACGATCTCCTGGGAGACCGCGAGGAGGCCTGCGCGCACGCCGGCGCCGGCCGCACCATTCCCGTACGATCGATTGCGAGAAAGGTTCGAAATGTCGATGCCGCCGACACCCTGGCTCGTCTGCCCGCCGCCGAAATTGAGAATGCCGGAGAGGTCGATACAACCGGACGCAGAGGGGTCGTACCGGCCGCCCTCCGCCAGCGCGCGAATTTTCTGACGTTCCCGCAGAACGGCGTTTTGATCCCGTCCTTCAGCAATCCGTCGTGCTGCCTCCGTCTCGCGCTTGGAGTATGCTGAGAGCTGCGCCACACCTTTCAAAATGCTGTCGACAATGTAGTTCCCAACGTCGGTCGTATGGTTGTTGATGTCGATGCGGGCGCGGGTGACAATGTTCTGGACACCGGCACATGAACAACGTGCCAAGGCGTCAGGCACTGAGGTCACATGGAACAGTGCTGCTCCGGTGGCGACGATACAAAGTTTCCGGGCCATGCCCCTCCAAGGCAGTAAGCCGGAGCTTTCCTTATTGGTCCGCATGGCCGCCCTCCCCCGCCGACGTGCTTGGTCCGCCATCTATTTGTTTCCTGCCCTGCATAATATCGTTGAGTTCATCAAGGTTGTTCCGGGTGACACCGCTTCCCTTGACGTTCGTGAGCCCGCCACCAACTCTTGGCTCTCTGTCTTCCGAAAACAGGTTCTCCGGAACCTGGAACGTCGTGAATTGGAACAGGACGAATAGTGCTACGATGACGGCAGCCACAATCGCCACCAGTACCTTGGGCCAGGCGAGTTTATTGAGCGTCATTGGGGGCTCCATAAATGTAGCGGTAAACCGCGTCGAGATTATTTTCGGTGACGGTGGAGCCGTTGATCGTCAACCCACCGCCCACGCGGCCTCCTCCAGTGTTCAAATCGACCCCGCCGATGGCCGTCGTCGAACCGCCGCTCAATCCGCCGATCGGAAGGAAATCAAACGAAGGCAATTGCAGAAGAGAGCTAATTTGAGCGGTGAGTTCGTTGAGCTTGTCCTGTGCGAATGAGCATATTTGGTTCTCGGCTTGCGAAACCGCGCTCTGGAAGAGGCCGGCAAGGTTCGGAACCTGAATGGCGATATCGAGATTGAGGCTCATCAGATTGTCGAGACAGCCGAGCGCTGCTATGGGCTGAGGCGGTCTGAGCGCCTCTTCACCGCGCAGCACTTCCGATTCGATGCCGGATCGTATCGCCTCGGCAAGGCCTGTTTTGACGGTGTGGGAACACCCCTGCGCCTCGGCCGGAAAGAGCTGCAATATCTGATCGGCCGCGGCGGCCGGTGCCCCGGGTCCCGCCAGTATCAGCAATAGAGCAGCAGTGCGGACTGCCTTCATCACGAGCCTCCTAGAGTTTTTCTGTCGCCTTGAAACGGCGGTGTTTCGCGTATCAAAACCGGCCTTTTAGGGCCGAATCCCGGAAACCCTTGGGTCGCGCCATAGGTTCCCCCGGTACCGAAGGAATCTCCGAACCCGCCGGCATAGCTCGTGCCACTGGCACCTCCGATCCGGTTCATGATGTGCGCCTGAAGTTCCTCGTAAGAAGAAAAGCCGTTGGCCGACAAATAGCGGGACGGCAGGACAGTCGGGTCAAACCCGCTTGCCACCCAATCGTTCAAAGCGCCGGCGCCGAGAAAATGCGCGGCTGTCAACAGGCCGCTCTCGGTGAAGGTCACGCCGCCTACTGTTTGCCCGACGAGGCCCCTGGCGGCCGACGAGAGAGAGCTCCAGTTACGGGTTGTCAGCGTGCCGAAGGCCTGGTCCTGAAGCGCGTGACCACTCGAGGTATGCAGAAAATCGTTCAGTGAGCCCACACCTTGAGATACCGATTGCGACGTCCATGAATAGCTGGACCAGCTGCCGCGGCCACCGCCATTGTATTGCACGTATCCGAGGCTCTCGAGCGTGCCGGCCGTTATCTGATAGGCGCCGGCGGCGGTGCCACCCTGGTTGTTGAGCGCGCCGTAGTTTCCGCCCGATTCCCGGGAGCGAATGAGATCGGCATACTCATTGGCCAAAACGACAGTTGCGCAAAGCGCGAACGCGATGGCGGTTGTACCGGCAAAGAACCTGTGTCTCTTCACTTCACGGTCCCCGCGATTGAAACCGGCTGGGGTTCGATGGTTTCGAGAATGGCGCCGGTTGCGGGGGAAATCACCGCAACGCCGTTCCGGGATAGTGTCTCAATCCCGCGGTATCCGTGTTCGTCACGCAGGGTCTTTGACACGCCAATCGCTCCGTCGATGGAGTAAATCTTGCGAAACGACCGGCCGTCCTTGTTGACCACAAAGGCAGGACATGCGGCTTGGCCGCAATAGTATGGGGAGTTGACGACGATCACCTTCTCGCCGCCGGTCTTCAGGGTCATTTCATGGACATAAACGTCTGGCGGTCCAAAGGACGTGGCAGTCACAGCATCGATGTCCTCGCCGAGCTGTCTGTTGACCAGTTGGAGTTCCTCCTCATTGGCCCTTCGCTCTGTCACACCGTCCATGTTGACCGACGCGGCATAATTCGATCCGGTCCAATTCCATCGCCGGCCGTCTTCGACGATCGACTTCATTCCCATCGGACCGACCGTCGTCAGACCGAGATTGTCAGTGGCCGGCCGCCGGTAGATCTCCAGCCATTGCTCATTGAAGAAGAGCGCGATGTTGTAGCAGTCCCTCTCGCAATTGCGTCCAGTACCGACTTTCAGGAACAACTGCTCTGGGTCGTCATTCGGCTCTTCCAGCCAGACCCGGATCGCTTTCACATATGTGAAAGTGCGCCCGTACATGCGCCGGGCAATGTTGAGTGCCGCCGTGTCGCTCTTGTCGAACGAGAGCTTCTCAACCGCCAGGCCGGTCGTGTCGATCGGTTTGTCGTCGGCGAACGCGAAGGAGAAAAAGGCTCCGCTGATGAGGATGGCGAGAAGGCTGTGGCTCAGGATTTTCATCAATGAAATGCTCCTTTGACGAGTTCGTCCGCCATGCGGCTGATGACATTGGAACGTTCCGCATCGTCGACCATGCGGCCGGTGGCCATGACGGCTTCGAGCTGCATTTCGATCTCCGGTTTGGCCGATCCGCTGGGAAAGCGCCTGGCGAGGATCCGACGCGCCTCGGCGCTGCCGAGCCGCTCATAAAGGATCGAGCGCAGTGCCGTGTCTTCGGCCGTCGTCGATAGCGCCCACAATTCGATCGGTCCGAGCTGGTTGTAGAAATGCTGGACGTATGTCTGGTCCTTGAGTTTGAAAATGGCGACGATCGGAGCCCCCTCCCCCGCCTCCGGACCCGAAAGCCGTGAGATCACCGGTTTGAGTGTCGCCGGCAGATCGTATGTGTCCATCACGGTGCGCACGCTCTCGGCCGTAGGCACGTTGCACAGGAAGATGTTGGTCGCCAGCTCGCGGATCGAATGGTCGAAATCGCCGATCAGCTGGCTGGCGAGCGAAATCTGAACACCGGCCTTTCGGCCAACGCGCACATCCGCAACGACCTGGTCGCGGATGCCAAGGCCACCTGTCAGGTGGTACTCGTCAATGCAGATACGCTTGTGCATCTGGCGGTTGTTCTGGAAGCGCAGCAGGTGATACCGCATCACACCCTCGCTCAGACCGAAGTCCTTGATCTCGTCCTCGTCGAGCCAGAAGTCCGAGGTCACGGTTTGCCGGGCCATCATGTACATGACGGCGGTCTGCCGGCGGCCGCGCTTGCCGGTGGCCTCCGTGACGCCGGCGAGATCAAGAGCAATGATTCGTGCATTGGACACGTCAAACCGGGTCGGGCTGGCCAGGATGATGAACTGTTTGATGGCTGCGGTTATCTGCCGTTGGAACGCCGACACCATCAGCTCATTGGTCGATTTGACCCGCATTTCCAGAAAAGGCTCGCGAACCGTCTCGCTGTTGGAGAGCGCGACCAGGTCGCCGAGGACCGGCACCGCAAGACGCTGCGCGAGTGCCGCAGCGTGGTATTCCTTCACCGAAAAGAGGAAGTCGGTGATTTCCCACCAGGACGTATTGTCGTCGATACCGAAGCCGTATTTCTGCAGCGTCTCGTCGACGACCAGGTCTTGTGTCGGCGCGTAGCGTTTCGGGTTCTCTTCATCGGAATAGTAACGGTAAGCCTCATCGACGCAGGCTTCCGCCAACTGCGAGATGCCGTCATACGGCGCATCGGAATCCTCCGGCGTGCAGATCAGGCCGATCAGATTGACCAGGAATGCGCGTTCGTGGGCAAACGGGCGCCGGCAACACAGCTGCGTGTCGAACGGGTTGACCGCGTAGCGGGCTTCCATCTTGAGGCGGTGGAAGACAGCCTCATGACGCCGGCCTGGTGGAAGCGCATCGCGGATCAGGCTGATCAGGCCGGACGAAGACGGCCCGATGTCGATGATCGAAATGCGCGGCAGGATGGCCTTGCCATCGATGGTGGCGCCGGCTTGCGGGGAAAGAGCGACACCGAGGTTGATGGCATTCATGAGGACGGATTTGCCGGATCCGGGCGTTCCGACCATGATGTCGACCGAGGCGTTCTGTTTGGAGGACCCCGGTTGATAGGGAAATGACTTCCCGTCGGCCGTTCGAAACACGATCGATCCCCGTTCCCAGGGACAGGCAGGCCGAACGATCGGCGCCATCGCGAGGACGTCCAGCAGGTCAGCCGCGCAGCTTTCAGCTGTCGAGGAGGTCGACAGGGCAAGCGCACTCGACATGACGCAATCGAGCGGATCCCCGACCAGCGAGTTGGTGTGGGAATTGCCCCAGCTTTTGACCATTTCCTGGAGCGACGAAACCTGGGTGCGAAGCGTTGCCTCGTCGCCGGCCGGCGCCCAGGCACAGAACGAAGCACGCCACCGAACCACGGTATTGCCGTCTCCATCGGTCTTGCGCAGCCGGTCGAATGCCTCCTTGATCCGTCCGTTGTGCGTCGGGGCGGTCCACACGAGCAGCCGTGTGAGCTGCTCCTTCAGGACCTGCCCGCTGAAACCGCTGCTTTCGATGAGGAACGAGCAGCGCCACGAGATCTTTGTACCGTTGGCGATGACCCGCTTGATGAGGTCATTGAACTGGACGACGATTTCCGGCGGCAGCACAATGTCAAAGCCGGAAAACACCGTGTTGCCGATCCGCACGATCTTGCCGTCGACGACTTCGGCATTGTCCGGGAACAGTTGACCTGAGAGTTTTGGCCAGACGAGATTGGACAGATCGCCGCGCCTGAAATGCCGCTCGAGTGTCGGCATGCGGATGCGCAAATAGTCTGATGGCAGAACCACCCTCCAGTCCGATTTGAGACCAAGAGTGTCCGGAGAAATCACCCTGCGAACAACATCGAGCGCGTCGTGCGCATTCAGCAGATCGACAACGATACCGGCGGCACTGAACTCGCGACCCAAAGCATCGGTGAAACTCTCATGCCGAGTGGCAAGTCCCTGTAGAGCGCTGTCCGGTATCTGCCCTAGACTGAGCGGTGGTGCGCTGTTCAGCACATCCACACGCTTCTTCTGGCTCTGATTGCGGTCCTCTGTTGTCAATAGCGAGGGCCGCGTCCACAGGGCGAGATAACAGCGCTCTCCAAAGACACGGTGCGGCAACAGGTTGCGGCGCTCATTCAGCAGGTCATCGAGCGCAAGGTCGTTGTCTCGGGCAATCCGGGCCGTATCGTCGATGATCGCGCCCACTTCCCGCTCTCCCAGGTCGGGCGAATGGCCGAACCAGAACTGCAATGCCAGACCGTGTCGGGCAAAGAACGGGCTGAGGCCGACACGCAATCGGTCACAGGCCTCGGTGACATCCTGTTCGCCAGGCAGGGAGCGGAACCCGTCCAGACGAAAGACGGACACCATCGATCCGTCATCGGCGACAAGTGCATGTTTGCCCGATGACGTTTCCAGCCGGCAATAGGCGTCCAGCGTGTTCTTGAGCGCCGTCCTGCCGAAATAGCTTGCCGCCTGATGCCAGACCGAGACCATGGTTCCTTGCCTAGTTCAGCGAGCGAAGCTGCCCGTCGACGGACGATGTATCGGCGCCGGTTCCGAAAATCGACGCAACACCGACATTGAGGAATGTTGGGACCGCCACCATGCAGGCGGCGGCGATCGACAGCATGATGATGCGGCCGGTGTCGACCGAGTTGTCATTGTGGGTTCGCGAGCGCTTGATCATCGCGAAGACCGCCATGATGGCGAAGACAATCCCGAGCAGGAACGAGATCGTTCCGGCAATATCCGCCGCCGGACCCAATTGCGTGGTGCGCATGTCGGTGAAGATGTCGCCGAAGGTCTGCGCGTAAGCGACACCGCCGGAGAATGAGAGAAAGCCGAGGCTGACAAGAGAGCGTTTGATGGGGATCGACATGGCAATTCCTTTTGCTTTAGCCAAAGAGAAGGTTTTCGAAGAGGCCGACGGTTCTTGGCAGGTCGATGGCCATCACGCCGGCGATCATGTGGATGAAGCCTTTCCCGAGCAGGCCCTGCGCCGGCATGTCGGTTGATTTGATGCACAGGAAAAGGCCCCTCACGACGGCGAGCAGACCAATGAACTGGGCGATGCGCACGAGCGCGATCAGAATGGCCTCTCCCGGCGTTCCCGAGACCGGCGACAGCATTTCCGGCGCATAGGCCATGATTTCGGATGCCGCGCTCGCCGTTGTGTTTTCGGCTCCGAAAAGCGAGGCAACCCAGGCCGACAGCGTCAGATCGAGCGCAATCAGCAAAAGACCGAAAAAGATGTATCCAAAGGCCTGAAAGTAGCCATGGCGCCGGTGATGCGCATGCGCCCTCTCCTCCCCCACGAGCAACGCCAGACGAATGCCCCTCACAACGATAATAATGCCGGCGACAAAACAGAAGGCCGCCACGAAGGCTTGTGCCGGCGTCAGAATATCCGTTACACGGGTGAAGAAGGCGGTCAGTTCGTCCATCTACCTTAGCCGCCATCGGATTGTTGGTGTCCAGCTGTCAGTGGTGTGTTTTCTGACCTATCCGTTTGAGGTTTGGCATTGACCGGTGTGACCTGCACACGCTGCGGTCGATCCACAGCAAATGGCGAAGGTCCGTCTGCGGAGCCAGGGACAGGATTGCCAGTGAGGTTGCTGGAAGAGAACAGTTGATGGATGGCATTTGCATGAGAGGCGTTTACAGCCCTGTGGCGTTTGATCCGGTCGATCAACCGGGGCAGAACCCCTCCGGATTGTGTCAGCAACCGGATTTCGGCGCGAAGCGCCTGTTCCTGCTGGAGCAGATAAGCAACGTCGCTGCGCAGCCGGTTGATCTCGCTCGCCATTGAATCGGTGCCGGCACCTGCACAGGAAGCCGGATCCGGTTTATTGAATGCGTAGATACATCCAAAGCCAACAACCGTGAACACCGTCAGAGCCGCCACAATCCTGGCGATGCCGGAGTAAAAGTCACCCGAGCCGGGCGGCGGACTGCTCAGCAAGACGCTCGCGTGGGGAGCCGTTTCGCCAGGCATGCGAAATCCGTTGAGAGAGCTGCCGGTCGCGATGTCAACGAGCCCAGTTTTCCGCATCGGTTTTCCAGACTTTTGTTCAATACAAGGTTTACGGTTCGTTGAGAGATACGCTAAGGAGTTGAATATTGCAATGCAATATCCGGCGTTATGTAATGCATTATATAGCATTAAATAAATGCGTTTTCTGGCGTTAAGACTAGACGCGGGCACCACAGCGCATCCTGATGCCGGCCTACATGTATCGACACCGCGGAGGAATGAAGCGTGATGAACAACCACAAGAACCCCGAATGGGCAATGCTTGCCGCGGCCGCCTTGCTGTCGTTCTCCGCGCCAACCTTTGCGCAAGAAGCCATACACAATGACGAGACCGTGCTCTGCCAGGGCCAAACCAGCTGCGAACCAGGCCCGATTGCGGCAAGCCATCCGGCGCCGCGGCCGCTGATAAAGATCGGGACGATGCAGGCCTGGGCGATGATGGGCAAAAACGGTGACCCGGTCCTTGCGCTGACGACAGAAGACGGCCTGACCATCATAGGGAAAGTTCTCGGGCCTCAAGGGGAAGACATCTCGGGCGCTCTCTTGGCCGCGGTTCCGCGTTTTGCGCCGCAGGCTGTTTCGACGTCGCCTCCGGATCAACCAGGTCGTCCCAAGCTCTCCTTTCCCCTAGACAGCGAACCGCAAACGTTCGTCTCAAATGGACTGAGGCAGTTGGACACCACTCCGAAGGCGACAGTAACAACGACTGATACACCCACTTCACGTTCCACATCCCTACAGAATGTCAATCCAGTGTCGAACGAGTCGGCAGATCGGGTCTCCATCGACCCAAATGCCGATGTCACCTCACAGAATGAAGGTCCAGACGCCGCGGCGGGTCCTGCAGCGGTAACGGCCGTCGATATCCCAAGCCCTGAAATCCAGGCCGGTTTGAATAAGTTGCTTGAGGAAGCAACCTCCGAACGCATGTGGTTCCAGGCGGCAACACCACAATCCGGTGCGCCGGTGATCTACATGCTGGCAGATCCGGACTGTCCGCACTGCCAATGGTCAATTGATTCCATGCATTCGCTGATCCTTGGCGGACAAATTGATCTGCGGATCATTCCGGCTCCCATCACGGGGCCGCCCGCGCTCAGAACCACGTTGTCAATCCTGCACAGCAAGGATGTTGCCGGCACGTTTATGAACCACATGACATCGAAGAGCAGAGGAACTCCGGCTGTCACGCAAATGGATGCCAGAACGGCCGACAGGGACGTTGTTCAATCGGTCGGTGACAATGTTGCGTGGATGCGGCGCAACGGCATCGGGAGCGTTCCGTTCTTCCTTTACAAGGATGCCAAGGGAGCAACGTTTTCGCTAGCGAACCTGCCGCAAAACATACTCCAGATCGCCGAGAGCTTCTGACCATGAGCGATAATGAGCACTCGGCCGCCCTGGAATCTATCCTGCGCAATGCCCGGACCTTCGAAGCCTCGAACAGGGTCCTGCTCAGGGCCTGTACATTTCTCGGACTCGCAACGCTCGTCCTGGGCGTTGCCGTTGCCTGTCTCGCGACGAGCCGTCCGGAGCCCCGGTATTTTGCGACAACGACACAGGGACAGCTTTTGCCTTTGGTGCCGTTGGACAAACCACATCAATCAGCGGCCGAAGTCACGAATTTCGCAGTCAAAGCCGTCACGACCTCTTTCACATACGACTTTGCCAACTACCGGGCCGATTTCAACAACGCCTTGCAATTCTTCACCAAGCCGGATGGCTGGAACGAATTCGTCGATGCGGTGCACAAAAGTCAAATGCTCGAACTGGTTCAGGCGAAACGGTTGAACACGACCGCCGTGGCCAACAACGCGGTCATCGTTCGCGAAGGCATCAATGCCCGCGGCGTTTATGAATGGGTCGTGCAAATGCCGATCCGCGTTACCTACCAGAGCGCTTCGGAAGTTACGGGCCAGAACTTTCTCCTGACCGTCAATATCGAACGCCTGCAGACCTATGAGTCGCCCTACGCGATGGCGATCTCGAGATTCATTGCCGCTCCCGGAGGTGCGTGATGGCAGTCAAACACCTGGTCCCGATAATGGCGGCCATGATCATTCCGAGCGGTGTCTGCGGGCAGACAGTGATCCGTGACGCGCAGGGAAACGAGACCGTTCCGCCACCCACTGAAGTAGAAAGGCCCCTGCCCCGCCCGGCGGACCGGCCGGTTGCGACTTTGCCGTCCGCGACCGTAACGGTGCAGACCGGTGAAAATCAGTTGCCGCTTGCAGACCGGAACACAGGCGCCGGCGAACCGCTCACCCGGAACGAGATCAATCAGCGCCGGCAGGCTCAGCAGCCGGCCAATCAGACGGCGGCTGGCGATTTTCCGATCGTCGGCGCCCGGGATCTTCTGAAAAGCCTGGATGAGCTGGACAAACCGCTGACCCCGGAGGAAATCACCGCGTATGGCGCGGCCATCCAGAGCCAGTTTCCGATGTCCCCGGAAATGATCAGGGACTTTCGGCGGCGTGTCGATGAGAACCAGAAAGCCGCGGCGACGCCACCGTCCGGCCAGTTCCCCAACGCGATAAATGATGCGAAACGCATTTCGCTTGCCTCGGCCCAGGATCCGGAGATCCTTTTGACAGGCCCTGATACCGTCAGTGTGATGGCATTCTATGACAGAACCGGTGCAGCCTGGCCGATCGCCTCCTATGTCATCGGCAAACCGCGATCCTTTCAGACCTACGCCATGCAGGAGGGTTCCAACCAACTGGCGGTGACGCCGCTTGTGCCGCATGGCTTTTCCAACATCGTCGTCTCGCTGGTCGGCGAGGACCGACCATTGGTATTCGATGTCCGTACGAACAGCCTGAACACACACTACCGTCGTGACTTCATCGTCGACGGTTTGGGCCCGAATGCCAAACGCGATCCGATCGGCGATCCTTCAGCAAAATCCACGCCCCGGGCTTCCGACAACGTCATGATGGCGTTTGCGACTGCGGCGGATATTCCGGGTGACGCAATCAGGCTCAAAACCGATGATCGCGCGGTCCAGGCATGGAGATATGGCGGCGCCATCTACCTTCGTTCCGAGCACACGATCATTTCACCTCCCGCGATAAAGGTCCTTACCGGAGCAGGCCAGGTCAAGGCCTACAAGATCCGGCCAACATCGGTGGCACTGATTTCCGTGAACGGCCAGGTGTCCAAAGTGAGGATCGAGCAATGAGCGAGACCAATGACAGACAAAACAAAGGCCCCGACGCCTCCTCAGGTGAGGCCGGATCCGTCTCGCGCAGGAATTCGAGAGGGCTGCTGTCCTTCAGGAACATAGCAATTGCCGCCATTGTGGTTGTCGGCGGGGCTGTCGCCTATGAGGTCTGCAAGGATCCGGAGTCCTTCGGTTTCAGCCGATTTGCCAGGACACCGAACATTGACGACACGCCGGCGGGTCAACAGCTGGAGACATCGCAGCGCTACCGGGACAACCTCGACCGGCAGAACATCGAAGGCGCGCAAGAAGCGCGACGCGTGGGCGGGTCGTTCATCGCGACTGCCGATGAACCGCTCAGAAACATCGACGACAAACCGGCGCCGACCGAGGTCAATGCCTTTCGTCCCCTGCCCCCGGCAAACACGCCCCGGCCGGAGCCGCAAAAGACAATCGTCGTTCAACCCCGTCAACAGGCAGCACCACCGCCAAGCGCACCCCCTGCCCCGGACTACAACCGGATCAATCAGCTGGCGCAGATCATGGCAAGCCAGCAACAGGCCCTTCTTGGCGCCTGGCAGCCGGGCGCGTCGGCCGTCACCGTGGTCATCGAACAGCAGCTCCATGCTCCTGCGGAAGCAACAGGATCCGGTGACGGCACCGCGTCGCGGCCGACCAGCACCCTTCAAGGTGGAACGCCGCCGGCAATACGCGCCGGCGACGTTGTGCCGGCATCCACGATCATCACGAATGACAGTGATACGCCCGGCCCCGTTGTCGCGGAACTGCGCAGCGGCCCGCTCGAAGGCACACGCCTGATCGGCGGGTTCGAACCGAACCGGGCCAACACGCATATGCTCATTGAATTCAAGACCGCTGTGCTGCCTGACGCAAGCCAGGTCCCGGTCTCGGCCTATGCCGTCGATCCGCGCCAGAAATCTCTTGCAGTCCGATCGGACATCGAGCGCCGCTATGTTCAACGCTACGCGCCACGGCTCGCGGCCGCCTTTGTCCAGGGGCTTGGCGAGGTTCTCTCCAGGCCCGGATCGACGATCGTCGGAGCCGCGGACACTGTCACCGTCACAAGTCCGGCCGCCACGTTCGAGCAGGGCGTTTACGGAGGCCTTGCGGAGGTTGGCGGCAGCCTGGCCGATGAACTTGCTTCAAGCGCTCCCAGGGGCCCGCTCATCAGCCTGAAATCCCGGCAGATCATCGGTGTGCTCTTCACCGGCAATGTGGAACAGCCCAATTGAGCGATGAGCGCTACAACATCTTCCGCTCGACCGTACACTGGCGCTACACCATGAGCAGGCCGTTGCTCACCTTCTTCGACGCCCGCCTGATCGTGTTCATCGTGCTCTTTGCATTCCACATCCGTTGGTGGACGTTTGCCCTTTTGCTCCTATCCGTTGCATTGCTGAGTCTTGCCAATTACATGAGCTACACAGTCGAGAATGTGGTGCGTCTTATCCGGTCGAAGATCGCGGGCCCGATCAGGACGGCAGTTCCATCGACAAGACTGCGTCCGATGGCGGACTACGGGGCAGAGGCTTTGAGGGATAGCGCACACAAGAGCGCAGGAAGCAAGCTGGTCGAGTAGACCTGGCGCCACACCATTGTTCTCACGGCGGATACGGGGGCGAAGCGATCTGCAAAGGGCGGGCAATAAATGAGCAATCGGGATGCGAACCTGGATGAAATGACTGCACGAATTGATTCGCTGGAAAGGCGGACCGGGATCGAGTTGTTGCTCAGGGAGATTATCGAGAAATACGGCCTGAAGAACCTTGCCTACCTTGGCGTTAATCTGCGCGACGTCACAGACCAAACGCCCTGCCTTGCAGTGACCTGTTCAGATGCATGGGTTGCCCACTATAAACAAGGCAGATTTGCAAACATTGACCCCGCCATCAAACAGGGGCTGCGGAGCATTCTGCCGATCGACTGGCAAAATGTACGCGACACGTCGAAGGAAATTCGCAACTTCTTCGGCGAGGACCGTGCGTTTGACGTTGGGCGAAATGGCTTGACGATACCGATCCGGGGCCTGCACTCGGACCGTGCGCTCGTGACATTTACCAGCGACGAACCCGACCGGGAATGGCAAGTGACGCGTCGACACCTTGCGCATGACTTTCAGGAACGCGCGACGCGCCTTCAAATGACGACACTTCGCAGCGAGCGCATCGAAAGGCAGGACATTGCGCTTTCGAAGCAACAGATCATCTGTCTGAAATGGGCGACGCATGGCTACAAGACCCGGCAAATTGCCGACCTCATGGGCACCTCATGGGCTTGTCCGAAAACACCGTTAAACTCTACCTGCGGCGCGCCCGCACGAAACTCGGCGCGACCAACACGACGCAGGCCGTCGGGAAGGCAGTGGAATGTGGTTTGCTGACAATTGTCGAGTGACTGCACCTGAAAGGGCAGGTTTCGAAAAAAGCGCCATGGTCGTAAATCTTCTCCGAAACAACTCGTTCGATCGGAGAAGAAAATGATCCGCGTTATCAATGGATATGAAGCCGGCCGGCATTCGGACGTTGTCGATCAGATGCACCGCATCCGGGCTCAGGTCTTCAGTGATCGTCCGCAATGGGACGCGCGGGTCAACAACGGGCGGGAAATCGACCGGTTCGATAAGGAAGATCCATTGTATCTGGTGTCAATCGATGAAAGCAGCAAACAGGTGCAGGGATCGGTTAGACTCATGCCAACGACCGGCCCCAACATGCTGCGAGATGTCTTCCGCGAGCTCCTCGAGGACGGCCTTGCGGTGGAAAGCCCCGTCATATGGGAAAGCTCAAGATTCTCCGTCAATCCGGACCTTTCCCATCGCACGGACGACGGGACATCTAAACCACTGCCGAACCGCGTCACGACAGAATTGCTGCTCGGCATGGTCGAGGTGGCGCAACTCGCCGGGATCCGATTCGTCGTGTCGGTCTTCGACGCCAGAACGGTCCGCATGTTCAGAGCGGCCGATTGTCCTGCCGAAATCCTTGGTAAGGGAAAAAAGTTCGGACGGGTAATGACCTACGTAGGCCTCTTTGAAATCAACGACAATCTTCGATCGCGAATCGCAACAGCCGGATCGATTGATGGGTCCGTTCTTGAAAAGCAATTCCCAGAAAAACCAATTGAGGTGGCCTGAGCGGGCCTCAAATTCAAGGACCCTGGGAATCGGCTGCGTCGACTTCCACTGAAGTCGCTCCAGATCGTCGACGTACTGTTCATTGAAAACGTGGATGCCCTGCTCTGAGGTCGTTGTGGATGGCAGAAGAACGGGGCAACCTGTTTCCTACAACGCGGTGATGGCGTTACGCCATAGTGCGACCTCGGTGTCCTGTATGTAGATGCCCGTTTTGGCCTCTCATAGCCCGGTTTGCGCTCTACATTAGTTGCGTGGACGTTTATCCTTCTCATCATCGCAATCCGTATTGTTCACGCGCGTCAGGTCTGTGACTGTCGCGTTTTTTTGTTGGCACGGCTCCGTCGCGCCCTGCCCTATGCCCGTTTGGGGCCGTTGGTTGATTGCCGAGCAAATGCAATGCAATCCGCAACCGAAAAGACGGCAACTGGTGGAGAGACCTGAGCTGTCGATTCTTGAACGCGTTCAAGATCACCGATTGAGTCTTTGGGAATGCGTCCTAATTGATCTTATGACCGTCCGCCGCCGTGATCGACGATACACAAGGAGCGGGTTCATCTCGTTAAGCGATGCGCGCGGCCTCCCGAACCTGAAGCGGAAACAGTTCTTGGTTAGGGAGGCTACACCGTTATCGAACGGGTCTGGTGTGGTCTTGAGCGGGCTGCGCGGCTTTGCTTTTGTCGGCCATCTGTCCTTGCACGTAAGACGAGCTGGCTGACGGTATGGCCTCAGAATCATGTTATAGAACTCGAGGTCCCATTTCTTGAATGTGTTCGAGAAATGGTATCTGTCCCACATTTGATATCGGTATAGGCCAAAAAATTAGCCTGGATTGCCGTAGCACAACGATCTGTTCACATTTTATTCCAAATCATTATACTATGCGCGAGAATCGATTCTAACTCGCAGCACGCGACTACGGGAAAAAACATGAGCGGCAACCTTGAGCAATTCCTGACCGAGCTGTCACGCGGCTTGGACAAGACAATGGTCGCGGTCAACAAGGAAGTAACGCTTCGCCAGCGAATACACCGAAGCTGGTCGATGCGGCAATGCGCGCGGTTCCTGAATGTGGGCGTTCCCTACCTCAACAAGTTCGCCAAACAGAGCGAGGATTTCCCGACAGGCCAGTATGTCGGTCGGGAGCGGGTATTCACGATTGATGAACTGATGCACATGCGGGCCCTCCTTGCAGGCACCGCAAAACGCCCATATGACTACCTCGCGTGGCGAAAGCCAGACGAGCCGCTCCCGGTCATCTCATTCGCAAGCCAAAAAGGCGGAACAGCGAAGTCACTGACGGCTGCCCACTTCGCGCAATATCTGAGCCTTCACCATGGCATGCGTGTCGGCGTTATGGATGCCGATCCGCAAAGTACGCTGACCTTGTATTTTGTCGGTGGATCCGGTCTTCCATCCATGCCGACCGAAGAAACACCGACGATGGTCGATTTCGCTGGCCTTTTCGCATCTAACACCGAACCATACACGGACTACGATCCAGAGGACTTAGACAGCTTCTTCCTGAAGACTTCCTGGCCGGGTATTCGTCTTGTGCCAGCTCACGGGGAAACCTCCGAGGGCGAAATCCAGATTGCCCGGTTGGTCAGCGAACGTCCGAAAGGAAAGAACTTTTACCGGTTTCTTCGTGACTCGCTGGAGCGTTGGCGCGATGCCCATCCGCCACGTACGCCGCCCAATGAGCTCCTACAGGACGGTCGGGTTAATCGGGATAAGTTGTTTTCCGCGCTTACGGAGACGCTTGACTGCATCATCATCGACTATCAGCCAGCGTTGACCCTGTTTCAGCTCAATAATGTTGTTGCGTCGACATCGTTGGTGATTCCTCAGACGATGAAGGGCTTTGACATTGCTACATTGTCGACCTTCGTGAACGGACTGCTCGGCATGCTGCAACACATCCTGCGCAACGAGCGCATCGATATCGGATCAGGTCCGAACATGCTGCTTCCGACAATCGTACAGCGGACCAACAATCAGGATCTCAACCAGATTTCCAATCTGCTGGAACACTGTCCGGCAGAAGTGCTCCCGGTCTTTTACCTGCGCTCGGACTCGATTTCCAACGCCTCGGACGTTTACCAGTCCGTTTATGAGTTCCTGGCCGATACGCCGGGCAAACGAAAAGGCATCGACAGGTTCATTGAAAATGCCGATGCCGTAAACGACGCGGTCGTCGCACGGCTTTGGCCAGGCCGTGAACGCGGGTACGCGGATGCGTGGATCGAGAATTTCTACTATGACGATGAAGAGGACGCATTACGATGAGAGGTATTAAGCGTTCCCTGGTGCGAAAATCGGCGGCACCGGCAAAACCCGATGTTACCGAAGTGGACGACAGGCAAGAAGCGACTCCACCGGAGTTTCGACGTGCTACTGCCGGCGCCGGAAGCGCCTGGAAGGCCGGTGCAGTGGCCCAGGCTCAGGCCGGGCTCGACGAGGCGCGCCAGCAGCTCGCTTATGACATCCTGGCAGGGTACCATGTGCTGGAAATTGATCCGGCTGTGGTCACAGACAAGATTGGGTCCGACCGACGGAGTGACTGGATGGAACAGAGGGAGTTCCTCGAGTTCATCGACAGTATCCGGGATGACGGACAGGAAATGCCGGTACTTGTTTGGCCGGAGGACCCGGACTGGCAGCCCGATCCGATAGATCCGTTGAATCTTGAACGCATTCAATTTCTTCTCTTGGCGGGGCGCCGGCGAACGGAAGCAGCCCGGCGTCTCGGGCGTCCGGTCCGTGCTGTCCTTGCATCACAAAAACGCCGGACAGGCACCGATGACACCTTTGAGATGCTCGTTTTCCGGTTTCGCGAAAATGATGAGCGTGAGGATCTCAGCGCATTCGAACGTCTCCTGTCGATCGGGGAGATGTATGAAGAGCTGAGTCATGCCTCACCGGAAAAGGTGAAGGCGGTCGACTTTGCCAAACGGGTCGGCGTGCACGAGAGCATCGTATCCAGAGCCAGGGCAGTTCACGCGTCTAAGCACCAAATCTTGAACGCGTTCAAGAATGCCTACGAGCTCAGTTTTGGTGAGTTGCAGAAGGCGCTGGCCGAGCTTTCGACACAGTCCGGAGCAGAGCGCAAAAGTGCCAAACCAAAGCCCAAGAAACTGAAGGTCATACGCAAGGTCGGCTCGCGCAACCTGGCGGTGGAGACCGGCGGCGGAAAGCTATCGATCAAGACCACAGGCGTGAAACTGGGCCAAAGCGAACTGGAATCCCTTGGGGACCTGCTCGCGGAGTTTTTGGAGAAACACAGATCGAAGGATGAGGCGGAGAGATAGCTACCGCTGCAACGCCTTCAGACGTAACGAGGTCAGAAACAGGAACAAAATATGCGGTAATTTAACGGCAAAAGAAAAGCCCCCAAACCGGCGGTCTGAGAGCTAATCTAATTTCAAACGCAAGCCTTAGATAGCACTCCCCGCGAATCGTTGTCAACTTTAAACACCGATTCGGTGAGCAAAACTCTTTTGCCTTCTTTCCAGCGAAGGAGGTCAAAAACCTATCATGACACATCACGGTTGGCGCAAGCCAACGCCGGGTCTTGTCGTAGCTGAGCAGCACGCACAAGTCGGCGAACGGTTATCTGTACCCAAATCAAAGGCCATTGTTGCAGTCAAGAAGGTCGCGGCAGCGATCGGACTCAAAGCACCCGATATGCTTTTGATCGACACGCTGGCAGCCGTAACGCAACCCCAGGACTGGAAAGAAGGGCAGCGGCCGATTGTATGGCCATCCAATGCCTATCTGATGGAACAGTGCGGGTTTTCATTGCCGGCGCTGAAGCGACATCTCAGGCGCCTGGCAGAGGCAGGTGTGATGTCCTTCATCGACAGTCCGAACGGCAAACGCTGGGGCAAGCGGGACGATGAGGGAAACATCCTGGAGGCCTACGGCCTTGACCTTGCGCCTTTGGCCGCTCGCACGGCCGAGTTCGAGGCCCTACATGCCGAAATGGTCGAAGAGAGGGCGTTATGCCAGTCCTTGCGCAATAGCATCACGATCTCGCGCCGTGTCATCCGCGCCAAGATCGAAAAGGCGCTTGAGAATTGCCTGAGGGGGCCGTGGAGGGATCTGCAGGCCGAGTTCGAACTGGCGTTGGAACGGCTTCCCCGGCGCTCTGAGACGTCCCACATGCTCATGGACTTGGCTGATTGGTTCGGGGCTCTGAAGGAAAAGGTCGAACAAGCCTTCACGGCCGCGTTCGGTTGGCCCGAAGAATCCGATGTCAGGCCGGCCGATCGCACCTCTGATACACAAACCCAAAACGCTTCTTTTTCACAAAAAATGAACCCCACGGGGTTCGCAGCCGATCCTCATATACAAACTACAAACGAACTTTATTCCGTAACAAGTAATAGCTTTGAAAACAAAGCCGCGCGATCTGCTCCTCACGAGAAAGAAGTGCCACTATCGGTTGAAAACGATAGTGCAGATTTGGATGATATCCAGTGGTCGACCCATGAAAACAAACGAACGTCGGATGTTGAATTGACCACCGTGATGGCTGCCTGCCCGGAATTTGGAGATATGGCGCGTGCCATGGTCGGTGGTTACGTGAAAAACTGGGACGATCTACATCGCGCCGCCGGATTGTTACGGCCTTCCTGCGGAGTATCCGAGGACGCCTGGAACGTGGCTCAGCAAAAACTCGGCCCTTATGTTGCCGCGGCGGCCATTGCGCTGATCTACGACAAGCACGCAAAGGGTGAGGTGGTCTCGGCCGGCGGCTATCTGCGCGGGATTGTCGGCAAGGCGCTTGAGGGAGATCTCCATCTCGAACGGAGCTTCTATGGGCGACTGAGCCAGATACAAGGATCCCATTCATGAGGCTGGACCCGTCTGCCATCCAACGATTGCTGCCCGATACCCCATTGCATTGGTATGGGTTGGAAAGGGCGGGACAGTATCCGGCCGGCCCTGGCGCCTATCTCCTGACGATCTTATCCGACAAGACAGCCCCGTTTTGTGCGCCGAAAATCGGTTCGATCCACGTAATGGATGGTTTATACGTCTATGCCGGCAGTGCGCGCGGGCCCGGCGGGTTGCGAAGTCGGCTCAAGCGCCACTTTGCAAGGCAGAAGGCTATCCACTGGCATGTCGATCAGCTGACCGTGGCATCCCAAGAGATTGGAGCTTTTGGCGCCGTCTGGCATTTCGGAGTGTGAATTGGTCAATCTGCTCACCGCGACAGGTGCGTTTCATTCGGCGATCGATGGGTTTGGCAGTTCAGACTGCCGCCGGTGCACGTCCCATCTCCTGATGCCTTTGACAGACTGACATGGAGCCGGTCGCGTCGGCGCTAGCCAGCGCATCTCAACCACCTTCGGCCGCAAATAGAGGATGAATTAAGGATCGAGGAGGTCTTGGAAATCTTGAAAAAACCGGAACAAAGTAATACCTTTAAAATTCTAGTCCTTACCGAGGTGCTGTCATGAGTACAACCGTTACTGCCAAGGGGCAGGTCACCATCCCGAAGGCGGTCCGTGACCTGCTTGGCCTGAAGCCTGGCAGCCAAGTCAGCTTTCGCCAAACGGCCGACGGCAGGATCGAGCTGCTGCTGGCGAGTAAGACGCGCAAGACGAGGCGTTTTCAGAAGTTGCGAGGACACGCGGGGCAGGGCCTGAGCACTGATGCGATCATGGCGCTGACCCGAGGTGAAAAGTGACCATTGTCGACACCAATGTTCTTCTCGATTTGGTGACTGACGACCCACAATTCGCGGAGTGGTCAATCGCGCAGCTGGAGGCTGCTTCGCTGAACGGTTCTCTGATCATCAACGATGTTATCTATGCCGAATTGTCTGTTCGTTACGATGCGAAAGAGGACCTGGATATGTTCATAAACGAGGCCGGCCTGAAGCATGAGCCTGTTCCGAGCTCGGCCTTGTTTCTGGCGGGTAAAGTGTTTCGGAAATATCGGAAATCCGGCGGCGTTCGAACCGGCGTCCTGCCGGATTTCTTTATCGGAGCCCACGCCGCGGTGTTGGAACTGCCGCTTTTAACGCGAGATACCGGTCGATATCGGACCTACTTTCCCACAGTCGATCTTGTTGTGCCTGAAAACAGAAAGCCGACTTAGAGGGACAAACGATGGGCCGGGTATCTCGCGCACTTTATAAGAGGAAGTACAAGAAGAGGCGAGCGGCGCTCGACGACATGCTCGCGCGGTGTGATGAGGTCGCTTTTTTGCAACTGGCATGGGCAGTCAATGCACTGCAATCCGATAAAGGCGTCGATGTTCGGCCCTATTTGCATTTTCCCCCGGAGGCGGCGACGACCTCTGTCCGGGACCAATATACTGTGCACAAATGGGATATCGAAACGCTCATCACACTCTTGTTCAGCAGTCGGAAGGCAGCGCGCCGACGAGGTGAATCGACGCAATATCGGTATGACGAATTCGCCACCTTGTCCAAGGCCGTGAATCTCCTTCGCGATGCCGAAAACTGTGAAAGCGGCGTTATCGTCGACGACAGCAACATTCTGATGGAGATGCACCGCATCGGTCACCGGCAGTTCGGCTGGCAGAGAGGATTTGCCACAACGGAAAGACTGTACCGCTTCGCATTCGTGTACACGCACGGCAGCTGTGCGGATTACTTCGAAGAAACCAACAATCTGAGTATGCAGGATTTCCTCAAGGTTGGGTTCCTGCTCTATGCGCAACTCCACCACTTTCCCTGGTCAGGTCCGGGTGCAGTCAACGAACTCGGCATAGATACGCCGCTCATTGAAAAATGTCTGCCATTGTTCTCAAGATCACTCACCGAAATCCGAAAAGAGGCGCTTGCCTTGATCGAAGCCCAAAGAAAAAAGGGGCATGCTCGTATCGCATATTTGCCAAGCGTATTGCGCCAGTTTCCCATCGTTACGGATCCGACCGGCAATACGTACATCGCTCCGCTGCCGCAACTGATCATCTTTCGAATGACGGCGGGGTTATACTACGACATAAGGAACGGTCCTCCCAATCTGATAGCCGAGGCCAACGATAGGTTTGAGCAATATGCCCGGCAGGCACTCCAGAACTTCTTCCCTCGGTTTACGGTTTTGCCAAGCCAGAAATACGGTCCCAAAAAAACACGCGTCGACTCTCCTGATATTCTCATAAAGGATGGCTCATCCATCAATGCGGTGGTGGAGTGCAAGGCCTCCAAATTGACCTATGAAGCGCAGTTTTCAGAGAACCCGATAGAGGACGCGCACCAGGGATACGCCCAACTCGTAAAGGGCATCACCCAAATTTGGAGGTTCTTTTCGCATGCTCGGCGAGGTGTTTTCTCCGAGATCCCGGTGGCCGATGACGCAGTTGGCATCGTGCTTACCATGGATTCGTGGATGCAGGCCTCCAAGGAACTGCAACAAGACGCCCTCGGTCTGGCTCGTGATGCGCTAAAGGAAACTCCGGATGTGATTGAAGCCGATATGCGGCCGATCATATTTTGCTCGATGCAAGATTTGTCGGATATCATGTTTGTATCAGATGAGGATCGGTTCGTTGCGACCCTGAAGAACGCCTCGCTGGAAGAATATCAAGGCTGGCCGCTGATGCAGGTGCGGCGTGAAACATGCGGAGAGCAGTTATCCCGCGAGTTTCCGTTTGATATCGGTGAATTGCTACCTTGGTGGGAACAGCTTCACAACAACTCTGAAAGGCGTGCCTAGACAGCGTAGCAGGCGTTTGATTGCCATCACTCCAGGATTTTCTTGCTGGCCGCCGTTTTCCTCTGTCAAATCGCGGGTCAGCGCGGCCTGAGCATAATATAATAGGCTGATTGTTCCTCGGAGATGGAAACCTTTACCGCCACGCTGCGACCTGCGACTGAATTGAAGCCAACCCGACATGTAGAGACAGTTTTTCAACAAGCTGGCAGAGCACAGCGGGGAACGCGAAACCGTCCCTTGCGCGGCTTCAGCTGTGCCTCTTCAGATCGATCGAAAACCGATGCTGGTGCAGCTGGGCACTATAGCAATCGACACTTGGGTGCTCGGCGATCGTCTCTTTAACCTGCGCATCGGTCACGCGAGCACCAAAATAGATCTCAGTAATGCTGCCCGCCGGCAGATGGAAGCAGTGGAGCGGGCGCCCATTCGAATCGATAACACTCCAAGAGCCACTTTCATTTTCGCTGTCGCCAGATTTGAGACCCTCGATGCATTTGGCGACACGCACTTCCTCCTCATAGGCCCACTCCAGTGGTTTGATCAGAAACAACCGTTGCCATTTCTCATAGTGCTCTAGCACGAACTGGTGTGTTCCACCGACCTGAACGGCCGTCCCGAATTCTGAACCATAGGCTCCGCTTGGTCGATGGCGGGAATAGACTACACTTCCGAAATGGGCTGGGATCATATTGGTATCAGAATCCAAGAACCCTGCTTTCGCCGTATCAATTGCCAGAACCGCGCCACGATGACTATCAGCATAATGTGCCCACATCAGTGCGTTTTTCGCTGTCCGGGTCAGCGGAAGGAGCGCGGTTTTTTTCTCCCAAACAGAGCTTTTTACTTGCGCACGGATATCGGCGAACAACCCATCAATGGGGTTCTCAGTAAGGACGGGCGTCGCGACCGGTGTGTCGAACGGGTCGTTGAAGAAGCTCGCCCGCGAAAATCCAATCTTGTTGGTGGCAAGGACTTTCTGTGCGGTTTCCACCGTCATGTATTTGTAAAGGATCATCGCCTACTTCTCCGTATCACAATCCGGCCGCTTTGGTCAGATTGACGCGGAACCGGTCACGGCGACGCTGATAGCGCCTGGTCATCTGAGGGGAGGCGTGTCCAAGCTGCTTCTGCACGTGACGCTCATCAACCTCGGCATAGGAAGCCAGACCGGCACGAAGAGAGTGGCCTGAGAACAGTTTGAGGCGCTCTGCGTCAGGTACGTCGGACCGCAGGCCGGCTCCCAACATGGTTCTCTTGATCAACCGCGCGACGTGTTTGTCTGACAGCCGATCAGCCTGCACGCCTCCATTGTCTCTTGTTACCCGCCGGAAGATCGGGCCGTGATCGATCCTGGCAAAGTGCAGCCATTGCTTGAGCGCACGAACGGGGCAGGTCTGATCCGAACTTCCACGCGCGACTTCGGCCTCTTTCCAACCGGTCTTCGTTTTCTGGATGATCACTGCGCCGCCATCTTCGATCTCGACCCAGCCTTTGCCGTCTTCCGTGTCGTCTCGATTGACGTCCAGGCCCACAATCTCAGAGCGGCGTAGTCCGGCCGCATAGCCAAGAAGCAGGATCGCGCGATCGCGCATGTCCCGAAGGCCGAAAGAGAGAAGGGATACCATCTCCAAGAGTTCCTCCGGTGAAATCGGTTCCTTCTGTTCGGGCGGCTTCCCATGTTTGTTGCGGATGCCGGCAAGGACGGTGGCGATGTGCCGATCTTGGCGATCGAGACGCTGGCCGCGTTGCTGATAGTTCCAGGAGAGACCGGAAAGGCGGCGCTCGATCGTCGAAACGGCGAGGGGAGGGGACCCGTCCTGCGGCGCGGCCATCTCGGTGATGTAGAGGCCGATCAGTTGCGGATCCGGCGTGAACCGGTCGGCGCCGCGGCGCCGGCACCAGCTGGCGAAATGCGCCCAGTCCCGGGCGTAGGCTGTGTTGGTGTTGTCGGCAGTCGCCCGGGCGGCATAATCGCGGGCCGTTTCGACCAGGCGCTCCAATGTACCCGACCCGGCGATACCTTCCGGAACTGCGATATCCCGGCCGGGCAGGGGGGGCTCTTGCGGGACACTACGTGTCCTCTCGTTGCGCTGAGCGTCGATTGACGGGCTATGGGACGCTGCGGACGAAATCTCAGCCTCGGGAATATCTGGATTGGGCTTTGAAGGCCTGTTTTTGTCGGATTCCTGCATGTTTCAGGAGGGTATTCTTTTACGTCCGATAATGCAAGATTATTGGACATAAAAATAGTGTTTAAGGCGGGGCGGTTTGTACTCTATTTGGTGGACAAAAGCGCCGTCTTCGACGAGACTTCGTGGCATGCCCTATGAGTCGCCACACATCGTTTCGGACCAAACCAGCCTAGTGAGAATGCCCGCCTGGGTCACCTCCCGCGCCGGTGAAAGCGCTCAGAACGTTGCCTTTTTGTCCGGCGCGACCTTCGCTTTTCTGGACATGATCCTGCAGCAGAAAGATAAATGCGTGCCTAAGGCTCTTCTGGCGAATACGCTGGCGCTTCAAGCGTCTGTGGCAACGTCTCGGCTTGAGGGCCGGTTGGCCAGTGAGCAGGATATCCGCGATGCCTTTTATCTGACACCTGCCGGTGACGCGCTCGGGCCGGATGGTGACATGCTCGCGTTCTGGCGCAGCGTCGTTCACCGTCCCCTCCGTGGACGTGACTGGAGCGGCAGGATTGTCGAGCAAGCGGTCGAAAAACTGGATCAGGACGTCGCGCACCGGATTGCGAAGGTGGTGGAGGATGCAGGCCAGATCGGGCCGTTGGCAGCGGCGTGCGGTGCCATCAAAGCCGTCATTCAATCCAATGACCGCGCTGAGCGGTTGGCCTGTTTTCTCTCAGATACCGTGCTTGCGAAATCCTTCGGCTGGGATCATCCACTGCCGCTAACCGCGTTGCACTTGAAGAAAGCGATGCTTCGGGATCTGCGCGACGGCAAGACCGGTTCAGATATAGCCGTTCAGGATGTTATAACGAAGGGGGCGCAAACTGCGTATCGAGTGGCGCTCAGCCTCACGCGGCGTGCCGATGTCCTGAAAACAGTGGCCCCCAAACTGCGGACGCGCGGCTCAGCCGATGCGGTCGCCCTGTTCCTGCGTGAAGATGCGGTGGCACCATCCAGCATGCTCGCCCCGCACATACAGGGCACCAACATTCCGATGACTGGGCGGGCAGCGCGTCGGCTTTGCGACCGTTTGGTCGAACTGGGTGCTATCAAGGAACTCACTGGCCGGTCCACGTTTCGGCTCTTTGGGATCGCACCATGAGTTTTTCAGCTGCCAAACGATCACCGCCTGAAGAGAGCAAGGCGCTTTTCGATCGGGAGCTCGAGGATCTGCCGGCAGAGCTCCGTTGGCGCGAGTGGATGGGTCGCATCGAAGCCACCTTGTTCGCCAGCGCATCCCCAATTGGACGCGATGAACTGGCATGCTTGGTGGGACAGGGGGTCTCTGTGGAGATGCTGATCAACGACATCCAGGCTGAGCTGACGGTACGCCCCTATGAGCTGATCCAGGTTACTGGAGGCTGGATGTTCCGGACCAAGGCGCATTTCGCCGAGGTGATCAAAGCCGCTGCTGATCTCGGTGACCAATCATCCGAGTTCAACGAGATGGAAATGGCGGTGCTCTGTGCAGTCGCCTATCACCAACCCATCGACCGATCAGGCCTCGCCGACATCTTTGGCAAGGAAGTTAGTCGCGATCTGTTGTCTAGGCTCAAGTATCGCAATCTTATCACCAATGGCCCCCGTGCGCCGCGGCCAGGTGCGCCACATACGTTCGTGACGACAAACGATTTCTTAGTAATGTTTGATTTGCAGAGCCTACGGGATTTGCCGGAGCTCGGGATACACACTGAATGAACTACGACTTTGCAAAACTTTCGTTCACCGACTTTGAAGCGCTTTCGAGAGATCTGCTTGGCCGCGAACTTGGGTTAAGATTTGAGGCCTTCCCTGAAGGTGCTGATGACGGCATGGATGGTCGACATGCGACTGCCGAAGGTGACGTCATCCTGCAAGCGAAACATTATCTACGCTCCGGCGCCTCCAAGCTGAAATCAAAGATGAAAGCTGAGCGGGCAGCTATCAATACGTTGGCGCCGCAACGTTACTTGCTGACTACCTCTGCCCCATTGACGCCAATGGCCAAGACGGAACTGGCACGAATCATCGGACCCTCTCTCAATTCACCCGGAGATATTTTTGGCCCCGACGACCTAAACGCGCTACTGCGAAAGTATTCTGATATCGAGCGGGCGCATCCGAAACTCTGGCAACAAAGCACTGGTGTCATGAGGGCCGTGATGGAAGATGCAGTCAGAGACGCCCTCAAGCCTTCAAGTGGCACACCGGAGGCTATTGTCACGCTTCTGCCCAAGCCTCATCCCACAGAACCGACGTTTACAGACTCAGAGCGAAACGTGGTTTTCATCATCAAGTCGTCCCCGGTCGATGAGGACTTTGTACTTTGGCTCGGCCCGAAACTGGAAGCACAGGGATACCAGGTATTCGCTGATATTCTAACCCTACAACCGGGTGACCGTTGGCGCAGGCAGGTGAACACGGCGCTGGAAACCCGTGCCGCAAAAGTCCTGCTCATCAATCGGGCTGAAACGCTGAAAGACCCTGCCGTGCAAGACGATATCGACATCGCAATTGATCTTGGCGAGCGGCTCCAGGACCCTCGTTTCATTATACCTCTGAGGTTAGAGGACAGTCAGAAAGTCAAAGGCATTGGCGATGCTCTGCCTGTCGATTTCGTGCGCGGCTGGGGCGAAGGTCTTCAGCTCCTGGTGAAAGCGCTGCAGCGACAAAAAGTGCCCAAGCGGGATGCTGAAACTGGCATCAACCCGAACTGGGAAGTCTTCCGTCGCCGCAGTGCCATACCGCTAATCGCAGAGCCAGAACGGCTGACATCAAATTGGCTTCGCGTTGAGGAGGCGCCAGACCACATCAACTTCTATCTGCCGTCCGGAGCAACCGATGACCAAACAGTGAAACTGGCTCTGGAGACTTCAAAGTTTCCGGTTGCCGAGCAGGGAAGGGGATTTCTTACATTCGCAGCGGAAGCCGAGGTACAGGATGCCCTGTCGGAATTCGGACGGTTTAAACTGGACCGCCAACTTCCTTTGGACGAATTCGTCTCGGCTGGATCAGAAGATCTCGGACTTTGGAACCAGCCGGCAGCAAACAAGGTCAATGCCATGTTGAAGGAAGCATGGTTCAACTTTTGCCGCGAGAAAGGGCTTATCCAGTATCTCTACTCCAATGCTACCGGCTTTCATGCCTCTGCGGAATTGGCGTTAATCGGCCAACGCTTTCCTTGGGGCCGGCAGGGTAACAGACACTCATCCATGCTGCGCAATGTTGCAAAGGGACATGTGTGGCAGTTTGGGGTGACAGCCCTTCCAGCGTTCTGGCCATTCTGGCACTTCAAACTGAAGTCACGAGTGTTGTTTGCAGTGGACAATCAAACACAAGAAGGCGAGACGATCGAGGATCCAAAAAAAATGCACCGCCTGCGCAGATCGGTGTGTAAGGGCTGGCGAAACAAGCAGTGGTACGGGCGAATGCTCGCCTTTCTGGATCTGCTCTCGGGGGACTCTGCGTTCATTCGGCTCAATATGTCGCCGAGTCAACATATCCTCCTGGACGCATCCCCAATGCTCTTTAAATCACCCGTGAGCACAATCCTTCCAGATGAACTTGGTGGCGATGAGGAAGAAACCGATGAATCAACACTCGGCCGACCTGAGGTCGAGGAGGAACCAAACGAATGAGATTTACGGAGACCTCCCTCACGGTTGAGCACCTTCAAGAACCGCTGCTCGAATTTGCCTACGGTCAACCTAGCGCGCACCCCAAGGATGGGCTCTATCTCTATGGACCTTGGTCAAAGAGTAAAAAGACGCGTGAAGTCAGGATTGGGATTGTCGGCACACCGGACGGTCTGGCTCATTTCCGCGACTGGGCCCGCAAGTTAAAGAAGACAGTTAAGGTCCCGCCGCCTGGAAAAGGAGAAAAGAAGGATCGTTTGCACCTCGCTGATTTTCCAGGTCTCGAGGAAGCTTTTGGGATCACGTTTGAGCCCGATGAGTGCAGTGCGCTCGCGATTCCCCTTGCCGATATCGACCGCGCAACGCGCATCGTCAATCTGCATGAGTCGGTCGACCGGGTAGCGACGCTGTTCATTGATCGCGTCCGAAAGTATCTGCGGAACGACGAACGCGTCGTCGATGTATGGCTCATGGTGCTGCCGGAGATTGTCTTTGAGAGGTGCCGTCCGAAATCACAGCGTACAGGCTTACCGATGGTCGTCGGTGATTTTGCGAAAAAACAGCAGACCAAGGCAGATTTACCACTCCTATCTGAAGCAGACGTAATTGATCAGAGTGACGAAGACATCTTCTTTGATGTCCCTGATTTCAGGCGTCGCATTAAAGCTGAATTTCTCAATATTGCTCCAACTCAACTGGTCCGAGAGACCACGCTTGCGCCGGAAGCTTTTCTGAACAAAGCGAACTTTCCAAAGAGAAAAACGCAGGACCAGGCGACAGTCGCCTGGAACTTGGCCGCTGGCCTCTACTACAAGACGCAGGATAGGCCACCCTGGCGCCTGGCCACTGTTCGGCCTGGCGTATGCTATATAGGTATGGTCTATAAGAGCTTGCCCCAGGATCCGGAAGGGCACAGCTGTTGTGCTGCGCAGATGTTCCTAAATGAAGGCGATGGGGTCGTGTTCCGAGGTGCCAACGGGCCCTGGAAAACAGGTGACTATGAGTACCATCTAAAGCGGGATGCGGCGAAAAACCTCCTGAGTCTTGTCCTTGAAACATACCAAGACATGCATGATGAGTGGCCAAAGGAACTGTTCATTCACGGCCAGACATATTTTGAAGACGAGGAGTGGGATGCCTTTTGTGAGGTCGCGCCAAAAGACACAAATGTCATAGGTGTAAGAATTCGTAGAACCGGAGGAGAAACCAAGCTCTTTCGGGACGGTGACTATCCGGTCCTGCGGGGTACCGCACTGTTTCTTGATCAGCAAACGGCCTATCTTTGGACCACGGGCTATGTGCCGCAACTCGACACATACATCGGACCGGAAACGCCGAACCCCCTGCATATAACGGTTTTGCGGAGCAAGAGCAGGAAGAAGCCGGAGATAATGTCAGTCCTTGAGGACATCATGGGGCTGACAAAAATCAACTACAACTCGTGCAACTTCAACGATGGATTGCCGGTAACTGTCAGATTTGCGCAAATGGTCGGCGGTGTGCTGACCATGGGATCCGCGAAGGGGCAAGAAAAGCAACCCTTCAAATTTTACGTTTAGATGAGCGTGCCCCTCGCCTCCCTCCTGATTGTTATCAGATCCGTATTGGTATATACTATCGACACGGAGCCGATCGCCAGGGCTGCAAGCGACCCAAAAGGCGGCAGTGAATTCGATTTGAAAACCTGAACGGCAACCATTCAGCCGGCGCAGGGTGTTCATGAAGCGCTTGCGACCACCCCTCACAGACGCCGGTGAGAAATGAGTTGCTATGCCTATCCAGAAAGAATGCGCAGATCGTTTGCGCGAGACCTATCGCAACCTGACCGGAGCCAAACTGAAATCCGGTCATGCCCATGAACTCGTTGCTGCCTATTTCGGCTACGGGACTGTGGCGGCCCTTCAAGCCGAGGCCGTGTATCCAATTGAAGACATAGGGGCTGCAGCGGTTCTTATTCCCGACCTCACCCTGATGGATCGACGGCGAAATGAGCTCAACCAGCTCCCTGCTGACGATCTCCAATCGGTCGACGACCTCGCAAAGGACATCTCCTCGTTCCTGGTTGATGAAGGCTACTTCACCGGTAAGGTCTGGCACAACAGAGACCTCGCAGAGGAAATCAACATACGTGTCGTGGAAGACCCGATGATCATCGAAGATGCTTTGTCGGGTGAGATTGCCTCGACGAACGCTTTCTTCGA
This sequence comes from Nitratireductor sp. XY-223, assembly GCF_004959855.1. Taxonomy (GTDB): domain Bacteria; phylum Pseudomonadota; class Alphaproteobacteria; order Rhizobiales; family Rhizobiaceae; genus Hoeflea_A. The sequence goes on from NZ_SPNT01000018.1 coordinate 42,152, forward strand.
TGAACTTTATATCGATGAAGTCGAAGTCGATTTGGCTGACGACGCGCTCGTTGCGACGCTCTCGGGCGAATTGAACGGCCAGCAGGATTGGGATCGTGCATTTCACGGGAACAAGATCAACTTCACCAGCGAAATGATAATGCATCGCGTCGCAGGCCGTGTCGCATATTTACGGCCCGATTTCGAAACCAGTGGCAGCGTAGACCAATCGCACTATGATGAGGAGCCGGCCTAAGTTAAGCCGGACCGACCTGGCGACCGAATAAGGTCGCCGGTTGACCTCTTTGTTGAAGGAGGTTGGTTGCTCAAAGCTCTCAGAGACGGCGCGACGGAGACACGGGTTAACGACGGCTGTTGCTCTGCAGGTTTGCAAGCCGGTTGAGGAACTCGACTTACTCCGGTTCTTCTCTTGTCGAGCGTTCGCTACAGTGGCAGCCGTTTCCGGTTCGAACGGTTCGCCTGGATAGCACGAAGTTTGACTGTATGGCTTCATTTGGAGAGGTATTTTGAAAAATGTTGAAAATAATGGTAGTAAGCCACTTATTGGACTGTTCGGTGAAATTTCTCCGAACAGTGATTTTGAGAGTTTCGTGAATAAATGGCTCAAAGCCAACAAAGAGAAGAAAAATTAAAACCGCTGCTAAACGACCTGCCACCGGGCTACCTGGTCGATGCAGCATGGCTTGTGGCGCGCAATATAGATCGGAAATCTATCTTCAACTACGTTGAAAACGGCTGGTTGGAGAAGGTCGCTCGTGGGGTCTACCGACGCCCGGATCCGGAGATATTCGCTGTTGAAGACCAGAATGAATGGCGTCGCACAGTTCTATCGATTCAACACCTTTTACAGTGGCATTGTCATGTCGGTGGTCAGACTGCGATGGCTTTAGCCGGCTTTGAACACTATGTACGCTTCGACGATGCGGCTCCCATCTATCTTTACGGAAAGACACCCTCATGGATGAAGCGCTTGCCGAACGCGGATAGGTTCCGGCTTCGGACAAACGCTCTCTTCGGCACGAGGGTTGGCATAAGTGGCGCGACGGAAAGCGCAGAAGACAGCCCGGCTCAGACTTCAGCGCCGCGGCGCCTTATCCAATCAACGCCCGAAAGAGCCATCTTGGAATGGCTCAACGAACTACCGAACAAGACCACGTTCCACGCCGTTGACGTCGTCTTTGAGGGTTTGGCGACCTTGCGCCCAAAACTCCTCATGAGTCTCTTGCAGGACTGCAGCAGCATCAAAGTGAAGCGGTTGTTTTTCGTGTTTGCAGATCGTCACAACCACGCCTGGCGCAAGCACATCGCAAAGGATCAGATCGAAATGGGCGTCGGTCCTAGGGCCCTAGTCAAAGGAGGAAAGATACACCCAGCACATTTAATCTATGTGCCAAGCGAGTACCTGCCGCTCAGCGAAGGAGATGCTGATGACGGCCCGTGAACCGTTTGCCAGGCAAGTCGCCTTGCTCGTTCGTCTGCTCCCGAGCATCTACAGGTACAAAGAGGTCTTTGCCCTCAAGGGCGGCACAGCCATCAACCTCTTTCACCGCAATTTGCCACGCCTATCGGTTGATATCGACCTGACCTATTTGCCGGTAAAAGATCGCAATGCTTCTCTCGCTGAAATCGACGAAACGCTGTCAGCCATCATGGACGATGCAAAGTCCCTCAGGGGCGTGACGGCAAGACGCATCGCAGGAGGAGGTGGCGGCGCGACCCGCATTCTTGCAGATGATGGCAAGGCTATGATCAAAGTCGAAACCTCGCCGGTGACGCGCGGCATTGTCGGAAACACACAAACCTTGCCGGCCTGTGACTTGGTTATGGACGAGTTTGGATTCGCGGAAGCAGAGGTTGTCTCGTTCGAGGACCTTTATGGCGGCAAGATCCATGCAGCACTCGACCGTCAACACCCGCGCGACCTTTTTGACATTGCCCAACTCTATGAAAACGAAGGCCTAACCGACGAGTTGTTGCGCACATTCATGGTCTATCTAGCCAGCTCATCACGCCCGGTGCACGAATTGCTCGATCCTAACGGCATCAATATCGAGCAAGCATTCAAGAACGAGTTTGTCGGTATGACGCAAGAACCGGTCGACCTTGCAGACCTAATTGCAGCTCGCCAAATGCTCATTGAAGACATACAAGGTCGACTACATGGGCCAGTTGCTGAGTTTTTGCGCAGTCTTCAGGCCGGCGACCCGGATTTCGACGTTCTCGGTTATCCGGAAGCAGCAAAGCTGCCAGCGATCCGTTGGAAACTTCAAAATTTGCGCAGGCTGATCGACACGGATCCTAATAAACATGTCGATCAAACAGAACAGTTACACCGCCTATTGTCGTAAGTTCGCTGCCGACACCAGCGCTGCCTGTAACACCTTTTTGATGCTTTCGGGTGACGAATTGAACCGGTTCAAAAATCAGATGATCAGGTTCCAATGCGTGGCGATAGCAAATCCTCGAACGGATACTAATCCGTGCTTATTATATGGCTCCAAGCTCCGTAAATGGCCTTCGCTTGCGATTTTGACTGATACTGCGAAGATCCCCCTAGGTTCGCGCAGCATAGTCAGAACAAGAATTTGAGGATGTTGGCAAATGAGCATCGCCGCTGTTATTGCAATTACATTAACAGTCGTATTTTTCATCCTCATTGCAATTGGCGGTCGCGCTCGCCGAAAGGCCGAGAACGCTGCCGATCGCTCGCGGGGTACTGGAGCGGACTCGATAAGTGAGGTTGAGGGTCCGCGTGACCTCATGGTCGGCGGCTCTGCCAAACTGTACGAAGGACACGTCCCGGAAATGTGTTTTGTATGCGCACCATTTGGCGGCTCTGTGCCGAGTGATCTAGGAGAATGGCCGAAAAACACGCGAGACTTGGCTGCTGCCTCATTGCTGGGTATCACAGACGGATTGGAATTCGATCAGTTGCAGGCGAAGTTTTCCAGCACAAAGACAATTCTTGTCCCTGACATTTCGGCTGCTGGAGCAGGCTTTGACAACACCGTTCAAGGATCGATGGCTCACCTTGCGTCTTTGGTGATGCAACACAAACTTGGACTGACACCGTCTGAGTGGGAATGCCTCCCAATGGCCTGCAAGAAAGATGCTTTTGGCCGCTGCAGCCCTGTTGGTGTCCTCTTTGTATATGAAAGAGACTGCAATAGTCCTTTTGATAATGGGCAGTCTGGCGCATCGGCAGAACCGATCGGGCTGTCGTGAACCGAACCCGCAATCGCGGTTTCGGCCCTGGCGGGCATCCATCCCTTGCGCACCAATGCGGTGGTTAATCCGGCGACGCACTCGGTCCCGGTCCGTATCCGGACCTCTTGCGGGTGCGTTTGTTAACGCCGGATTGACCTAACACTCGGTCCCGCCACGTCGCCGGCGACAGACCCGGCCTGGCGGCCGCCGGCTTGGGCTCCCGCGGGTGTCCATTTCTCAGAACAGGACCATTTGACCAGAGCCTGCACTCAAAAACGATTGGAAGTGGATGACCGCTTTCAAGCTGTGCGCAACAAAACAAGCTCTTTCTGCGGCGTGTGAATGACAGCTGTAAGAAAAGGTCAATCTGCTTAAGAGCTCAACTGGCGTGATTAAACGGTGTCGTTTGCTTTTGCAAAGCGAAGCACGTATCGGCCGCGTGCCGACAACGTGTATCTGGTTTGTCACGGTGTCTTTAATTCCCGGACGGTCTGCCTGCAAACCACCTACGTTGCAGTCTGCATCAAATGCATGATCCTTATACATTCTTGTTCAGTTGGGGACTTAGGACGTCCGACAATTAAGAGCACAGAATCTCGGAAACGTGCAACGAATGCCTCTCCGTCCAGGAAATAAAGGCACAGCGACACCGTGTCTGGTTCGGGCTAAATCCGTTATGTCCCTTCCGACAAGGGCAAGCAGGCTTCACGGCTCGCAACTGCGATTGGGATCAACAGGTTTGCTGGCATCGCAGCTTTTTGTAACGCCCGTTCGGCACCGGCTGGATCCACCCTCGCTACCCACCTCTTTGACGCAGAAAGATCGTGTCAATTACTTCCATTTGAAGTACACAGCAACTGCTACGCAACACCCTCAGAATCCTGAAGCCGAGTTGCGACAAATGATCCAATTTTTCCTTCCTTCGTTGAATCGTCGGGACGAACTGATCGCGACACAGTTCCGGTAAAGGTGCGGACCTGTCCTTTGCCGTTGGGCCAAACTGGAGCGAGATGGCCCCGGTAGTCATACACATGACCTTCGGTTGCCGGCGTGGTGCCAGTGGCTTGCATCACAATGATAGAGCGGTCTTCATACCAGTCGGGTTCAGTATCATATCGGACATGACGGTGATCAATGTGTCCTGCGATTTTATAGTTGTAGTCAGGATGACCAGGATCCAGCTCCCCGGTGATACTCCCGTCAGGCTGCTCTACAATAGTGAGATTTGCCGCGAACCAGAGCGCTTCTTTGTCATCGCCATCAGGCACATTGTGATAGCTGCGATACCGCCAAGTTCCTGTCAATGGCAATCGGGCTTCAGGTGTTGGTGAAAACTTGGTTGCATCGACAATCTCTTCCATTTTGTCGTCATAGGACGTCCCTTCCTTAATCAAGGGGCGGCCGAGGTGTTTGATACGGGAATAGATATCGTCGATCCACTGATGCCAATGGAAAAATCTGAGACTGTAGTTGTTTAGGTACTGATCTCTGAAATCACAGTGTTCCACATGTCCGAAGCCGTGGATACTCCGAAAACCCTCGAAAAAATACCCAAGCTCGGCTACCGTTGCGAACTTCGTCAACTCTGGGTCAAATAAGTCCTTCCCCCAGATATAGTATTTCAAACCCTTGCCATCAGAATGTCCCCGTCCCCATGGATTGCCGGGAGAAGATGGTGAGAACGCGGTTCGTAAAATGTAGCCAGAGTTGTGTACTCCAGGCACGAATGGCTGATCGCCATCACGCCATTCACTTTCCACTCTTTGGTTTGAAGCCTCCGACTTCCAGTCGGAACCCGCTTCAGCAAAAACGAATCGTGTTATGACTCTGGCCTTCCAAAAATGAGCCGCCCGTTAAGGGCAAAGGCTC
>NZ_SPNT01000019.1 GCF_004959855.1 Nitratireductor sp. XY-223
ATGTGCTAATCGTCTTCATGGTGTTGCTTCCTTTCAGGTTCAATGCCCTGAGCTTAATGCTCAGGGGAAGCAACGCCACCCAATCCTCAGTTCTTTTTCAACAGAGAACGGGACATCCCCCGCCGGTGTCCGGGTTCAAAGCAACGATGGATGCCAGAAACAGGTTGTCGCCGCCCGCCGGACTGCGCAGATGGCGGTTCCAGGGGCTGCCGTTGCCCGTGCCGACATAGAGCATGTTCAATTCGGGATCGTAGGCCATGGCATCCCAGATCGTCCCGCCGCCACCGGCCTCCCAGTACTTGCCCGACGGATCCCAGGTCTCCGCGGCCATCTTCATGGATTCGTTTTCGTATGGCTTGGACGGATCGCCCGGCACGACATACCATCGCCAGGCCATGTCGCCGGTTCCCACGTCATAGGCCGACACATAGCCGCGCACGCCATATTCGGCGCCTCCGTTGCCGATGATGACCTTGCCGTTGATGACGCGCGGCGCCCCGGTGATGGTGTAGGACATTTCGCGATTTTCTATCGTGTCCGTCTTCCAGACCCGTTCACCGGTGGCGGCGTCCAAAGCATGCAGGTATCCGTCAAAGGCACCGACAAAGACCTTGCCGTCATAGACGGCGACCCCCCGATTGACCACGTCGCAACAGCCCTTATGGGCGAACTCGCGTGGAACCTCCGGATCATAGACCCAGAGTTCTTCACCCGTTACGGCGTCCACCGCGTGGACAACAGACCAGGACGCCGTGACGAACATGACGCCGTCGACCACGATGGGCGTCGCCTCGACACCGCGGCGTGACTCAAGGCCCAACGACCAGGCCAGGCCCAATTCGCCTACGTTGTCTTCATTGATTGCATTCAACTGCGAAAATCGCGTCTCCGCATAGTTCAGTCCATAGTTCAGCCAGTTTCGGTCATGGGCATCATTTTCGATGATCGCCGCCGTATCGACGGCGCCCACTGCGGCGCGGATCTCCTCTTGTGTGATCACGTCTGCCGTGGCCAGTGCCTGCGTGGCAAAAAGGGCGATCGCTGCCCCGATAATGCGTTTCATTCCTTCCTCCCTTCTGAATGCTGCTGCTGTGGATTCCGCGCCTCTACGGGGGCTTTTCCATTCCGGCCTTCAGTTCATCCATCATGCTGTCGCGCATGACGAATTTCTGCGGCTTGCCGGTGGCCGTCATCGGCAATTCGGTTTTGAACCGCACATGGGTGGGAACCTTGAAATGTGAAATCCGCTCTTTACAAAAGGCGCGGACCTCCTCATCAGTCAGGCTATCGTCCGATGGCACAATCCACGCGCAGACAACCTCACCGAATTTCTCGTCCGGAATGCCGAAGATCTGGACCTGAGAAATTCCAGGATGGGTGAACAGAAAGTCCTCGACCTCGCGCGGATAGATATTCTCGCCGCCGCGAATGATCATATCCTTGACCCGGCCTGTGATGTCGCAATAACCCTCGCTGTCGATGACGGCCAGATCACCGGTATGCATCCAGCCGTCGCGGATGCTCTCGGTCGTCCTCTCATCGTCGTTCCAATAGCCTTGCATGACGGAATAACCCCGGGTCAGAAGTTCGCCCTGCTTGCCAACCGGCAAGGTTTGACCTCGGTCATCGACGACCTTGCATTCGACATGCGGGTGGATCCGGCCCACAGTGCTGACCCGCTTTTCGATCGGATCGTCGACATCCGATTGAAACGACACCGGAGATGTCTCGGTCATGCCGTAGGCAATGGTGACCTCACCCATGTTCATGCGTGCCTGAACCTGTTTCATGACCTCGATCGGACAGGAGGCACCGGCCATGATCCCGGTCCGCAGATGGCTGAGGTCGAACCGGTCGAAATCCGGCAATTCCAGCTCGGCGACGAACATTGTCGGCACTCCGTAGAGCGCGGTGCAGCGCTGGTCAGAGACAGCCTGAAGCGTCTGGGCGGGGTCGAACCCTTCGCCCGGGATAACCATCGTGGCCCCCTTGGTCACGCAACCGAGCGTTCCCATCACCATCCCGAAACAATGGTAGAACGGCACCGGAATGCAAAGCCGGTCCGCCTTGGAGAACCGCATCGTCGCGGTGACATTGTCGGCATTGTTGACGATATTGCGGTGCGTGAGGCAGGCGCCTTTCGGACTGCCGGTGGTCCCCGAGGTGAACTGAATGTTGATCGGCTCCCTGTTGGAGAGACTTTCGCTGATCGTATCGAGATGTGCAGGTTCAACCGTATCGCCCATGGACGCCACATCGCTGAAACTCAGAAAGCCCGGTGCCGTGTTCTCACCGATCTGGATGAGACGTTTGAGATGCGGCAGCCGTCCCGAACTGAGGTCTCCGGGTGTTGAATCCGCAATCTCGGGCGCGAGTGCGTTCAGCATGGCCAGGTAGTCGGACGACTTGAAGGCGGCCGCTGTCACCAACGTGCTACAGCCGACCTTGTTGAGGGCGTAGTCCAACTCGTGATTGCGGTATGCCGGATTGATACAAACCAGGATCGCGCCGATGCGGGCTGTCGCGAATTGCGTCAACAGCCAGGCGCTGTTGTTTGGCGACCAGATACCGACCCGGTCACCCTTGCGGACGCCAAGACGCACAAGACCGCCGGCAAACCGGTCAACCTCCCGGGCAAAGGTGCTGTAGCTCCAGTTCAGGCCTTCCTGAACGAAGACCGCTGCCTCACGGTCCGGGTGCGCAGCGACCGTGCGCGCCAGAACCTGAGGTATCGTAAGCTCAAGCAGGGGTTGATCAATCGTGCCGACGACATGTGATAGCCCTGATTGCGGCTGGCGGTTGCCCATTTCACTCCTCCACGAGATGGATCGGGCGGCTTGTGACGGACGGGCGGCGCAGTTCTTCCTGTCTACGCCGACCGCGCCACGTTGATGACTTGCATCTGGGTATATTCCGCCAGACCCTCGACCGACTGTTCGACACCGAGCCCTGACCCTTTGAAGCCCGCCATCGGGATGTGTGGTCCGATGTTAAGTTGCTGGTTCACCCAGACGCTGCCGGATTCGATCTGCCCGGCAATTTCGGTTGCTCTGTCGACGTCCTTGGAATGGACGGAACCGCCGAGGCCGTAGTCGCAGTCGTTTGCCCGTTCGATGACGTCATCCACATCATCGAAGGAGATCACCGGCAGGATCGGGCCGAATTGTTCCTCGTCGACAACCTTCTGGCCGTCCCTTACATCGCGTACGATTGTCGGCTCAACGAAATATCCCTGGCGTTCCACCGTCGCACCGCCGGCAATGATCCGGCCATGGGTCCTGGCATCCTCAAGATAGCCTTTGACTTTCTCGAACTGCTTTTTGTTCTGGATCGGACCTATTGTCGTTCCCTGTTCAAGTCCGTCACCGACGACCGCCTGAGCGGCGATATCGACGAGGGCATCACAGAAGCTGTCATAGATGTCTTCGTGCACATAAGCCCGTTTGACCGCGAGACAGACCTGGCCGGCGTTCAGAAAAGCGCCGGCATAGACCTTTTCGGCAGCAGCCTGAACGTCCACATCGGGCATGACGATGGATGGATCATTGCCACCCATTTCAAGCGTAACCCGCTTCATTGTGTCGGCAGCGCCGGCCATGATCCGCTTGCCGGTTTCCGAGGAGCCCGTGAAGCCGATCTTGGAGATGCCCGGGTGCGCCGTCATCTTCGGGCCAAGGTCGTTATTGTCGGTGATGATGTTCACGAGACCCGCAGGGAAGATCTCGGCACAGATTTCTGCCAGTTTGAGGGCCGCTACCGGTGTCGTCGGCGCCGGTTTCAAAACGATGGCATTGCCCGCCATCAACGCCGGACCGATTTTCCAGCAGCACAACAGCAGCGGGAAATTCCAGGCGATGATGCCGCCCACCACGCCCAGCGGCTTGTGGCGCGTCTCGATGAAGAACGCTTCGTCGTCCTGAATGACACGATCGGGCAGTTCCAACGTTGCGGTATGCCCGAGATATCCGACACTCCATTGGACCTCGCCGGCTGCCTCGGGAAGCGGTTTGCCCTGTTCCAGCGTGATCAGCCGCGCCAGTTCGCTCTCGCGTTCGGCGATCGCGGCTGCAAGCGCTTCGACCTTCGCGCGCCGCTCCGCCATCGGGGTCTTTTCCCATTGTTTCTGGGCTGCCGCTGCCGCCGCCACTGCTTCATCAAGATGCGTTTCCGTTGCGTGCGGCACGCGCGCGAACACCTCTTCCGTCGCAGGATTGATCACATCTATCAGAGCATCCGATGTAACAAACCGCCCACCGATAAGCATTGCCATATCCATTTTGGTTTCCTCCCTTGTGCCGGGCGGCGCACGGTCTGAGGGCGACCGTTCCCCGGCATCTGGCCTGAGTGAAACCAAAACGCATCATCCTGTCTTGGATGAGCGCGCCAAACTTTTGGCGTTACGCGCCAAAAAAATCCATCAATTCAAATAGGCTGGGCGATTTACCCTGTTGATTTCGAAATACTCGCGCGGAGCCACGCCATAGTGCTGCCGGAAGACCCGGTTGAAATGCGACTGATCGTTGAAACCGGAAGACAGAACGAGTTCGGCAAGCGAAACCCGGTGACCCAAACGATCGCCGCGGGTTTTGGACGCGATCAGGTGGCGTAGACGCCGCTGTTGGAGCAGACGTGAATAGGTGGTCCCCGAGGCGGTCAGCTCGCGCTGAAGCTGGCGGCGGGACAAGCCGACCAGTGACGCCAGCATATCGATGCAAAAGCCCTTGCGCTTCAGGTTCAGATCGATGGTTTCCCTGATAAACCGCATGCGTCCATGGCGATTGCGGAAGCCGGAAGCTTGAGAGGATTGCTGGTCCGGCCCGAATACCATCGACACATAGTCAAAAAGGTAGTCCGCCGCGCCGGCCTCATCTTCCTGGTCTTTGCTGAACAGGATGTTAGCCAGGCTGGAATGCAGCGGATGGCGGCGGGACAGATTGCTGCCCACGCACGGAACATGGCTGCGGCCGGCCAGAAACAGGCTGCGCGGCATATGGATCGAGCGGAAATCGGACATGCCGCCGTCAAAAAGGAGTTCTGCCGGCCGAACCGAGTCGAGCAGCAGAAAATCTCCGGGCTCCATCGTCGTTTCACGGCTGTTGTGAATGACATGGGTCTGACCGGCGACCTGATACAACAGGAAAAGATGTTCGGCGTCGTCGCGGCGGATGCCCTGGTTGGTTCGCGAGATCCGGTCTATTGTGCATCGAATGGAGGCCACGTCCATGCCGTGGATATCCAGCACATCAAATCCATTCGAAGTCTTTTGGCGGCGCGTCGGAACACTGTAATAGTGGCCGCAACATGCACGCAAGGCAGCGTTCCACTCTTCATAACACATCATTTCTGATGTCCTCCCGATTCAACCCAGTGCCCAGCTATCCCTTGGCTAAACCCCTCTGACGCCTTGTAAATGTCTTGACCAACATTGTCAGGAATTCGATTTCACGCGAATGACAATAAGATGCGGGCAGTGCTTTTGCAAAATTTTTGAGTCTCCTAGCCAAGCGCCGGCCAAAGCGAACTGACGTTTCGTAGCGGGAAAACATATCGCAGGTCCTGGCCGGTCACAGGCTCGGCATCAAGGAGGTGGACGATGGCATTTGGCTCATTAGTTTCATGAGCTTTGATCTGGGAAACATCGACCTGGAGCAAAGAACACTGCAAACAATCGACAACCCGTTCGGCACGAGGTTGTCACCCATGTCTTAGGTACGTTCTGTTACCTAATGTCTCCAAACCGGCTCCAAACCGCGTCGGAGAATTGCAAAATGATTTTGGCTAAGTCGTTGAAAAACTTGGTAGCGGGAGACCGCTACCACTTGTCACCCCCGACTGGAGACGCTGCCATTTTCGTGTTTGTGGTGCGGGGCAACTGCAGATAAAAGACATCGGACTTCTATAGGGCCACAATCAAACACAAGAGACCGAAATTTCAGGATTGGTGATGGAAGGCGTGGCGTTCAATGCCCGCCAGTGCATAGAGGCGCTGGATACGGCCGGGCATTGAGCAGCGAGATACGGCTGGCTGAGGGCGGCGCCCGGTCCGTCACCTGGTGCCAGATCATCGCCGACTGTTTGGGGCGCCGGGTTGACCTGATCTCGGAACGCGACACATCCGCCGCCGGGGCTGCAATCATCGGTCATGCAGCGCACACGGGCGCTGCCGTCGAGGAGATCGCGCAACGCTCGGTCCGGATCGATCGCGCGTTCGAACCCGGGGCACACAACCGGGAAGTGCTGGAGGCGTCGTATCAGCGCTATCGGGCGATGTGCCCCCTTATCGGCTGCTGATTTCACGTTCGTGCGGCATCTTGATGTGCCGCGGCTTGGGGAATGAGCGCCCGTGCGAGCAGTTTTCCGCGATCATCGAGATCATCTCGAACATGATCGCAGCGGCGCGAAGAGCGGTGATCTGGTTGGCGCTGTCCTTTGTCGGCATCAGGCACACGACATCGCCGCCGACAATGTTCAGACCCCGCACGGCGCGCACCAGTTCCACCGCCTCATCCATCGAAAAGCCGCAAACCCCCGCCTCGAGGTTGGAAACGCCGGGGGCAACCGCCGGGTCGAGGCAATCGAGGTCGAACGTGATATAGACCGGCCGATCGCCGAGAACATCCTTGATCTGCGCAACCACGTCCGCCGCGCCACGCCGGCGGTAATCCTTCATGGTTACGATGTTGTAGCCGACGTCGTAGGAGGGCTGAAGCCAGTCGAGTGTGCGGGTATGGCCGCGCAGGCCGATCTGCATGGAATGTGTCGGATCCACATTGCCCTGGTCCGCGAGATAGGCACCCCAGTGTGCCGCCGATTTCTTGGCGCCAAGGAAATGATCCACGGTCGTATAGACGTCCGTATGGGCGTCGAGATGCAGGAAACAGACCGGTTCCCCGCCGGCGATGCTGCCGCGCCCCAGCGCCTGGACGATGCCGCCCGTGATCGAATGGTCGCCGCCGATCGACACCGGCCGGGCGCCTGCAGCATCGATATCGCCGTAGAACCGCGTGATCTGCTCGATGCAGTCCTCGTTGTCATTGGCGCGCGGAAAGGGAACATCGCCGACATCGACGATGCCGGCTGCCGACCAAGGATCGATCTCGAATTCACCGTGCACGCGCCGCAACATGGCCGATACGTTCCGCACCGCACGCGGCCCCAGGTGCTGGTCGCGCTCCGTCGTGCCGTTGCCGGTCGAGTGCGGAACGCCGACGAGTGCAATTTCCTGTCCGGCAGGCCCTCTGTTGTCGCAGCGAAACAGCGTCGGAACACCCCACCAGTAGAGGTTGCTCATCATGCTCACATCATGTTCTTCTGCCACGGACGGTTTCCTTTTCGGTTGAAATGCGGTCCTGCCCGTATGCCGAGACGCGACCGGTCGGAAGCTGGTTCCCTGTCCGGACGGTCAGCCGCCGCCGGCCCGCCTGCGATAGACCCCCTGCGCAATGCGGTCGATCACCATGGCACAGAACAGGATGGCCAGCCCGCCGAGCAGCCCCTGGCCCTTGGCGGCGTATTGCAGCGCCTCCAGTATGAGCGCGCCGAGCCCCTCGGCACCGATCAGCGAGGCAATCACCACCATCGACAGCGACATCAGGATCGTCTGATTGATGCCGGTCATGATGGATGGCAGCGCCAGCGGCAATTCGACAAAAAACAGCAATTGCCGTTTCGAACAGCCGAAGGCGACAGCCGCCTCTTTGGTCGTTTCGGGCACACCGCGCATGCCGAGCGCTGTCAGCCGGATGACCGGCGGCATGGCAAAGATGATCGTCGCCAGAACGCCGGGCGGCTTGCCCGTGCCGAAGAAGGCGATGATGGGTATGAGATAGACGAAGGCCGGCATCGTCTGCATGAAATCGAGAACCGGTTCCGCCAGCGCGTAGGCGCGGCGCGATTTGCCAAACCAGATGCCGAGCGGAATGCCGAACAGGATGCACAGGAACGCGCCGGCGCCGATCAGGGCAACGGTGATCATGGAGATCTCCCACAATCCCATGAAGGCAAGATAGGCAAGCGCCGCCGCGGTGAAGATCGCCACCCGCGGTCCGGCAAGACGGTAGGCCATGACCACGATCATCAGCATGACCACCGGCCACGGTGTCTGGATCAGCAGCACTTCCAGGCTGTCGAGCACCCAACGCACCGCCGCCGTCACCCCGTCGAAGACGCCGCCGAACTTGTTGGCCAGCCAGTCGAAACCCTCATCGCCCTTCCTTGCCAGATAGGCGAAATACTGTTTCTGGACGGGAAACTGCGTGATGGAAATCCTGTCGCCCAGCAGCCCGTTCGTCAGTTGCGCGATCCACTTGTTGGGATCGGCGACGGTGAAGCGGATGAGGGTCAGCGGCCAGATCGCAAGCAGCAGCAGGGCACCGATGCCGGCATTGGTCCAATTGACGCCGGACTGTATCTTCGGATTGGTTCGCCATTTGAGGTACTGCGCCTCATAGGCCACATTCGCATAAAAGCCCTCCGACAGCTTGACGACGAAAAGCACGGCGAGGCCGACGAGCAGGATCATGCTGGCTTCGTTGGAGGCGAGATCGGCCTGCTCCTTCGCCGCTGCCGCGACCTTTTTCAGGTTTTCCGCGATATTCAGCTTGCTCTCTGCCTCCGCCGCGTTTCCGGCGGCAATCAGTTCCCTGGCCTGTTCTTCTCTTCTGGCGATATTGGCCTGCAGGCGCTCGTACTTGGCCGGTTGATCCGCGCCGAGATCGCCCCACAATCCGCGCCCGATCTGGACAAACGCGAAGAGTTCCAGAATGAGGTATATCCAGAAGAAGCCCCAGACGCCGCGTAGCGCGCCCCAAAGCGGACCGAAGACGGCCGCCATTGTATTCCACGACCAGGCAAATCCCGTCGTGCCCTGGATCTTTTCGAATTCCGCCTCGTAGTAGGCGCTGTTTTCGCCGGCAAATTCGCCTGTTTGTGCGCTGGAGGCGTCCGCAATGGCGTCGATCGCGGTGTCGGTCATGCCTTGCCTCCCTGGATGCCGGCAAGCAGCGTCGACTTGTTGATCACGCCGATATCGGTGCCGTCATCGTCATTGATGACGATCGGCTGTTCGGTGGTGATCGCAATATCGATGAGTTGATCGAGGTCGGTTCCGTGATGGGCGCGCGGGCTCTGCCGCAGGTCCTCATTGGGCCCCGGACGATAGCTGTCGAACGGCTCCATGATGGTGTGCGCAAACACCAGCTTCAGCTTGGAAATGCCCTCGACGAAATCGCGCACATAGTCGTCCGCCGGTTTGGTGACGATGTCTTCGGGTGTGCCGATCTGGACGATCCGCCCGTCCTTCATGATGGCGATGCGGTTGCCGATACGGATGGCCTCGTCGAGATCGTGGGTAATGAAGACCGTCGTCTTGTTGAGCTCTGCCGACAGCGCCATGAACTGGTCCTGCAGCTGTCGCCGGATCAGCGGGTCCAGAGCTGAAAACGGCTCATCCATCAACAGCACGTCCGGGTCCGATGCCAGCGCCCTTGCAAGACCGACGCGCTGTTGCATTCCGCCGGACAGTTCGTGCGGAAACCGGTCCTCGTATCCATGCAGGTTGACCATCCGCAAGCAGCGCTGGGAGACATCCCAGCGTTGCGACTTGGGCTCACCGCGCACCTGCAGCGGAAAGCCCACATTGTCACGCACGGTGCGATGCGGCAGCAACGCCATATGCTGGAACACCATGCCGAGATTGCGCGCACGCATTTCGCGCAACTCGGCGCCTTTCATGGCGATCATATCCTTGCCGAGAACCGATATTTGGCCCGCCGTGGGTTCGATCAGCCGGTTGAGGTGGCGCACCAGCGTCGATTTGCCGGAGCCGGACAGGCCCATGATGCAGAAGATTTCGCCGCGCCTGACGCGGAACGAACAGTCGGCGAGACCGACGACGCAACCGAATTCATCCAGGACCTGGGATTTCGACAGGCCGCGCTGCTCAATCGCCTGCATGGCGTCGTCGACATCTGCGCCGAATATCTTCCAGACGCCGTTGACGACAATGACATCGTCGTTCACGGTCTCGTTCATATGCCCTGCTCACATTTCCGTTGCCTTGATCGCCCGGGCAAAACGGCAACAGGCTTTGCCCGGGCGCCACAGCAGATCAGTTCAGCCAGGAATCGACAAGGTCGGCATTGTCGGACACCCATTTGCGGGCGAACTCTTCCGGGTCCATCTTTTTGACAACCAGCGCGTAGGTCATGTCCGACACGATGTCTGTGTCCAGTTTGACCTTGGACAGGATGGCGGCCGCTTCCGGATTGGCTTCCTCGAGGGCGGCGGCATAGTGGATATGCAAATAGGCAGGGCTCCATGCCACCGGAGCATCCGACTTTTCCAGCCACTCGGGGTCGTCCGTCGGCTGTACGATCTTCCACTTGGCCGGATCGTGCTCCGGTTCCCTCAGGATGACCAGGTCATAAAGGGCGAACATGTGGTGCGGTGTGTAGCAATAAAAGACAATGTTCTCGTCCTGCGCGATCGCATTGTCGACCTCCGCGATCGCCAGCGCCTCGTCCATTTCCTTCAACTTCATGGTTTCATCGTAACCGTATGACTTGGCTCGGATTTTTTCGATGTTTGTCGATGCCCAGCCGGCACCTCCGACCCACATTTCGCCCTTGCCGTCGCCATCGGTGTCGAAAAGCGCCGCCATGTCCGGATCGGTCAGTTCCGACAGTTCGGTAATGCCGGTGCGTTCCTGCGTGGCCTTGGAAACGCATATCGCCTGATCGGACACCACGCCGTTGGGATTCATCCGGACGGATTTCTTTTCCCGTACGAACTTGTCGTTGAGATTGACCTGGTTGGGCAGCCACACCTCCGGATGCACCTGCATTGCACCTGAATCCATCGCTTCGAAGATGATCGGATTGGTGCCGTTCTGCAGCTCGACATCAAGGCCGAGATTGTCTTCAAGCACCACCTTGAGCACGTTTGCCGTCGCGCGTACCGACGGCCAGTTCGGCACACCGATCACCACGTCGGCCGCTTGAGCGAAGCCGCTCAATGTGAGTGCGCCCGCCAGCGTAAAGCCGGCCAGAAAATTTCCCGTATGCATGAAATCGTTCCTCTTACTTCTGATTGACATTTTTGTTTGAAACAGCAGGCCGCAGGCTCCAGACGCTCAGACGTCTTCGCGGCAAAGCGCCTGACAGAGGCAATGCACACCGCCACCGCCAAGCGTGAACATGGACATGTCCGGATCGTAGACCTTGAAGCCCAGCGCCCGCATCTTGGCGTTGAGTTCGTCGGCTCCTTTCATCGACAGCACCTTGTCTCCCCCAAGGGCCACCAGGTTCACGCCGAGGTTCCGGGCTTCGCGATACGAAACGTCGACAAAATCGAAACCCCAATGATCCAGCTGTTCCACGATCCACGGCTCCAGTGCGTCAACGCAGGCAACGAGAAGCTTCGCGGCCAGCGGCACGACCAACCCGTCCATGTGGACAAATTCGCGGCTGATCGGCGCGGTTATGGCCTCCCAGCCCTCCTTTCGAACGAATTCGGCGACCTGCTCTGCCCCCTCCTTCTCCGAGCGCTCGCCGCAATATCCGATCAGCACCTTGCCGGGTTCGAGGATGACGAAGTCACCGCCCTCGAAATGGCCGGCGGTCGCGAATTTCCAGATCGGAATGTCACGCTCCTGATAAAACCGGATGGCACTCACATAGTCCGCGCGGCGCACCTTGAGCTGCATATGGCAGATCAGGGCACCCCAGGGCGTCATGGCGGATGAATCGCGCGCAAAGAAATTGCGGTGAAGCGCCTCGTCCGGCTCGAGATAGTGGCATGTCACGCCGTTCTCTTCGTATATCGACACCATCTCGGCGTGCTGGGACATCGCCGTCTGCAGATCGAACTTGATGCCGGTCTTGTGCGCATTCGCCATCGTGCGGCCGATCAGTGGTCCGGCTTCCACCCATCGATAGTATTCAGGCTTGCCCAGAAGCACATCGGTCAGGACGGCATAGTCATTGTTGATGCCCCAATTTTTCGTCGAAGTTGCAGCGTCAAGCATGAATCCCCCGCTTCAGAAAATGACAATTTCGCGTTTACAGCGGTAGAACCTGACAGCCGCCTTATTCAAAATAAATTACAAATGTTGCATATTAAGTTGTATATAAATGAAACTGATTTGAGGTCCTTATGCGCCTGTCCCGCCTGTCAAAAGTGGATCTTCACCTGCTCCAGGTCTTTGTTTCCGTCGTCAAGGCACAAGGATTTTCTGCAGCCCAGGTCTCGCTGAACGTTTCGACATCCACAATCAGCCGGCAGATTGCCGATCTCGAATTGCGATTGGGAATGCGTCTTTGCCAGCGGGGCCGTGTCGGGTTTCGGCTGACCGACAAGGGACAGCTGGTTTACAACGCGGCCTTGAAGCTGTTTGCATCGCTTGAAGAGTTCAGTGGCACCATCGAAGGATCCCGCGGCAAACTTGTCGGGCAACTGTCCCTGGCGGTGATCGACAACTGGATCACAAACCCCGAAGCCTCGATCGTCCCTGTTCTTGCGAAATTCTGCATGGCAGCGCCGGATGTCCATATCGAACTGCATTCGCTGGCACCGGACGACATCGAATACAGCGTTCTGGACGGCCACATAACCATCGGTATCGGCGTGTTTCACAATCACAAGCCGGGCCTGCTCTATCAGCAGATCAGTTCGGAATTCATGGGGCTCTATTGCGGGCGCGGCCATCCGCTGTTCGAGATCAGCGATCCGCAGGAAGAAGAAAGACTCTTGCAGGCCGCCAATCTTGCGAAACGCGCCTATCTGTCCGAGGAAAAGGTGGCGCCTGTCTCGATCGGCCTGAAATCGACCGCCAACGCACACCAGGTCGAAAGTGTCGCACTGTTGGTCCTGACCGGCAATTTCGTCGGCTATCTGCCGGAATCCTATGCACATCCCTGGGTGGTGGAAGGCCGGATGAAGAAGGTCCTTGACGGAAAATACGACCTGCCGACGAACATAGAGATCGTGACGAAACGGGGAAGCAAGCTGAATCTGGTTGCCAGGACGTTCCTTAAATACGTCGGGGAAGAAACCGGTACAGACTCATGCCCCTGATAAGGTTCGGCGAATTTCAGGTGTTGTTCAGATTAAGGCCACGGAGAAATATCCGGGTTGCCAATTGCCTCGCGTCTTCGAAATCGCCTTTGTCGAGAGCGCTTTTTTTCAGAACCATTTCTGCCTGCGCCGCGTCCTCGGCCAGGGTCTGGGTGGAAGCCCACAAGAGAAACAGGAGATGATGCGGGTTCACCGGTTCCATCTTGCCGGCGGCGATCCAGCCATCGATCACATTGCATTTTTCTTCTACGATATCGAACACGCGTTGCCGCAGTTCAGCCTGAAAATGTCTGGCGCCTCCGGTCATCTCCATGGCCCAAAGCCTTGTGGGTTCCGGGTAGATTCTTGAATATTCGATCTTTCGGGCAACATAATTCTGAATCGCGACATGCGGCTCCACGTCCGCGTCGATTTCCTCCAGAGCGCTTACCCAAAGATCGAGGATGCGGTTCATTACGGCTTCATAAATTTCTTCCTTTGTGCCGAAATAGTAGTGCAGCGTCGACTTCGAGACGCCTGCCTTCTTGGCGATTTCAGCCGTTGTGGCACCGTCAAATCCACGAATTGAAAAAACCCTTTCGCCGGCTTTCAATAGCTTTTCAGTGTTCTGTGCGCGCATGAGGACCTGTTTTTGGTCCACCCGCTTGCGTTGCCGGCCGTCAACGCCGGCTCCGGTTTTTTCCGTTTTCAACTTCATGCAGGTTCCCGTTTCCAGAAGTCCGTAAGTTGTCGCTCATATACGCCGAATGGTCAAAGTGATCACTCGCTCGAAGAGGAGCGAACCATCTGAAAATGATCCCGGGCGCGTGATCTCCTGAAGCGTGATTGGAGCAATCCTCCGTCGATCCTGATTCCGTTCGGCACGGCTTAAACGGTAGAGGCAATCACAAAATAAGGTTGACCAATTGGTCAGTCTTATGTTTGGATTGTGTCGCGATCGCTCTTCCACGCCACTTCCGGGATCGAAGTTCCCGGTCGCAGATGCCAACAGGGAGGGAAACAAAATGGAAGCAACAAATTCAATGAGACGCTGGGTGCTTGCAGGCAGCGTCCTGATGCTCGGGCTGACTGCCGCTTCATCGGCAGCCACGGCAGCGGACAAAATCACCGTGGCCGGGGTCTATACCGCGCCGATAGAGCAACAGTGGATCAACAGGATCCACGAAGCGCTTTCGGCGGCCGAGGCGCGGGGCGATATAGAGTACACCTTCTCCGAAAACGTCGCCCAGGTTGACGCACAGCGTGTGCAACGCGAGTACGCAAACAGGGGGGTCGACCTGGTCGTCGGAGATTCCTTTCACGACGAGCGCGGCTTTCGACGCCTGGCCGAGGATTATCCCGAAACCGATTTTCTTATGGGCTCCAGTTTTCCGCCGCAGGGACAGAACTTTTCCGTATTCGACAACTTCATTCAGGAGTGCTCGTATCTGACGGGAATGATCGCCGGCGGCCTGACGGAAACGAACACCATCGGTCTTATTGGCGGGTTCGCAATTCCAGAGGTGAACCGTCTTATGCACGGGTTCATGGCCGGCGTGCGGGAGGTAAACCCCGACGTCCGGTTCATCGTCAATTTCATCGACAGCTGGTACGACCCGCCGAAAGCCAAGGAAAGCGCCTTCGCCATGATGGATGCCGGAGCGGACATCATGTACGCCGAGCGCTTTGGCGTGTCGGACGCGGCCGAAGAACGCGGAGCACTCGCAATCGGAAATGTGATCGACACGCAGCATCAATATCCGGACACGGTCGTGGCGTCGGCCATATGGAACTTCGAACCGACGGCCGATGCAGCGATCGCCCGCGTCAGGGATGGAACCTTTACCGGCGAAGATTATGGCAAACTGTCGCATCTCGCCCACGGCGGGTGTGAATTGGCCCCGCTTGGAACGTTTAAAGGCAAGGTTCCTGATGATCTGATGGCCAGGGTGAACGAACGTGCCGGGCAGATCAAATCGGGTGAATTCACTGTCGAAGTCGACGATTCCGAACCCAGGTCAAACTGAGGCTTGCGAGGCACCTTTCCTCCGCACCCGGGTGTGACGAAATCGATCCGGCAACTGTCGCGAACGATCGGATCGACCCGAATTGCGTGCAGGAGAGGTGCCGGTTTTGTTGAACCGCAATCATCAACAAAGGGATATTGCCTTGTTTGACCTGATCATAAGGAACGCGACCCTTCAGGACGGCCGTCAGAACATTGATATCGCGTGCCGCGAAGGAAAGATCGTCGCTGTGGCAAGCAATATTGACGGCGATGCGCGCGACGTCATCGACGCAGAAGGGTTCCTCGTCACGCCACCATTCGTCGACGCGCACTTCCATCTGGACGGCGCTCTCACCCACGGCAATCCGATGTCAAATCAGAGCGGCGAGCTTTACGAGGGCATCAACATCTGGAACAGGCTCAAGGACACATTGACAGCGGAGGAAGTGAAGGACCGAGCGCGAAGGATCTGCCTTTGGGCCCTCGCCAACGGTACTTTGCACCTGCGGGCGCAAACCGATATTTGCGATCCGAAACTGCGCGCCATTGAAGCGCTGATCGAATTGCGGGACGAACTCAGGCCATTGATGGACCTGCAGATCGTCGCATTTCCCCAGGACGGGTATCTGCGTACGCCTGGTGCCGTCGAAACCATGGCACGCGCCATCGAGATGGGCGTGGACGTGGTTGGCGGCATCCCTGATTACGAATTGACGGCCGCATTGGGTCAGCAGTCCGTGCGGGAACTGTGCGAACTTGCGCACCGGCACGGTTTGCTGGTCGACATGCACACCGACCAGACGCCCGACCCGCAATCGCGCCAGGTGGAAACGCTGACCGCGGAAACCATCCGTCTGGGGCTGGGGTCGCGCGTCTCCGCGTCCCATTGCCCCTCGCTCGCGAATTTCGACGACTATTACGCGAACAAGCTGATGGCACAGATGGCTGTATCGGGCATGAACGTCGTGGTCTGTCCTTTGACTGCGGCGACCTGCTGGGGCGTCATGACGCGTGTCGGGGAACTTTACGAGGCGGGTGTGAACATTGCCTTCGGCTATGATTGCGTGCTTGACCCATGGTATCCGCTCGGCACCGCCGACATTTTGGATGTCGCCCACATGGCGGTCGTATTTGGCCGGCTGATGAGTGCCACGCAGCAAACTCGCGTATTCGAAAGCATCACATATCAAGGCGCCAAGGCACTTGGGATCGACCGGTACGGTATTGCCGAGGGTTGCAATGCAGATCTTGTCCTGCTGCAAGCCCGTAATCCGATCGAGGCGATCAGGCTTCAACCCCCGCGGCTTGCCGTGGTCCGCCGCGGAAAAATCATCGCCACACAGCCCAAGCGATCCGCAATGTTGCTGTTTGAAGGCGACGAGCGGCTTATTGACTTCACTCAAAAGAACCTGATGGACACGAAGTTCGATACGAGCCTTTCCAATTGAATTGCGGACCGGCCTCTCAAAAGGCACCGTCAGAGTCCACGTTCAGCATGCAGCCGCGCGGCCTGTGCGGACTGCAGCGAAGCAGAGCTGCCTGATCGGGCATTCAAGCCCCAGGAGACAGCGCTGAAGAGATTGTCCATGAAGAGACTTGCAACAATTCTCAATCTGGGCTCCCCAACGAAATTGCCAAGCAGAAGATGCGTCCCAAATCGGTTGCAAAACGTGCCAGTACGATATCGAGGACTTGAGGAACTGGATAAGGTCATCCGGGGCAACAAGGTATGAGACTAAAGAGAGATGATGGTCGTCCCACCTTCAGCCAAGGGTGCATTTGTCTACGATGGCCGGGTTGTTATCATGATGGCGACCGGCGGCAGCCGGCAGACATCGAAAGGGCCTGCTTCCAGAATGGCGACGGTTCGCCATAAAGATGAACCTCCATTTGATATTTTTGAGCCGGCGCTCGATACCGTCAACCCAATCGAAAACGTTCTGCGCGAGGGGCAGCTATGCGATTATGACGGCCGGCGCGGTACGCTTTTGCACTCCGAATACTGGTTCGAGGAACGCGAAATTGACGGATATGCCCAATACATCATCACACGCCTTTTCGTTTCGGATATTGAACAAGACGACGTTGTAGAAGTTCCACAAGAACGGTTTCGCTTTCTGACCATTCTGAAGGGGCATTGGCCAAGGCCGGACTGGCTTCAATACAAAATCGGCAATTGGTTTGAATACGAAAACCGTATCGTGAAAATCGACAGCTACATCCATCTCGCCGATCAGTGCATATGGGGTATGCCGGAATGGATCACCGTCAGGTCACCGGAAGGACGCTTGGGCAAGATCGATATCATCCACCGCAGCGACTTTGCCAAACTCGTGCGCAGACCCGAAAAAAGTGAGGCAGGGGTTCAGAGAATCACGGTGTTTGAATCGGTCGTGAACGAGAAGGGACTGCATGACGGCGAGGGTGTAACGGTTGTCGGCAGAACCACATGGAAAAGCAAAGACAATCCGGCGGTGGGGTACACGGTCGTCCACTTCGGCAAACGCGGCCAGCCCGAACCGGTCAAATCAGTACAGAACGCGCCGCTCGAATTTGTTTTGCATTGTGAAGACTACGGGCGATGAACATTCAGTCCAGATAAAGAAAGGCTTTTCCCAAACATGGTGGAGATCGCATTGGGAAATCGCACTGGCCGATTTACCGAATGTGATCAATCGGCTTCACCCCCACATTCGTCCCGCGATTTCCAACTCCTCATTGCCGACCGCGTTGCCGTAGATCGCCGTGGTGATCATGGAGGTGTGACCCATCCAGCGCGAGAGGAGGTTCAGGGGTATGCCCATCCGGAGAGCGTGCACACCGTAACCATGGCGCAGCCCCTTGGGGCTGGCTTGGGCACCGCGAATATCCGCCTTGTCCATGACCCGCTTGATCCACCGATAGCCGGTGATCCGGTTCAGGGGCCGGCCTTTGTGGGTCCAGAGCGGCAACGCATCCTTGTCGGACCGGTTCTCGTCCAGGCGCTTTTCCTTGAGCGTCACCAGGATGTCTGCCAACTCGGGCGGTATCGGCACCTCCCGTATATGATGCCGATCCCGTTGCTTCAGCGTTCGAATGGAAACGAGCCGGCTTTCCGGATCGATCGAGGCGGTGGTGAGATTGAGCGCTTCGGACAGGCGGCAGCCGGTATACAGGAGCGTCAAGCAAAAAGCACGCACCGGTAGTAGTGATTTATTGGCTTCGCGCAAGAAGCGCAGCCGTTCCGGTCCGTTTATATACAACCTTTGCTGGCGCTCATCATAGAGCCGCATCTTTGAATTCATAAGACTGCTTACAGAATGCAACATTATTCTTCTTCCGGTAGCTAAAATACTGTCCGTAATATCACTCTTTACCGTCGCTGTAGCGAGCGTGCAACACTATTAATCAATAGTGTGTCCCCAACAAAAAGTAAAGTGTTTTCAGTCTGATAGCCAACCAGTACGCTCTTGATATCACAGCCGCAGCCCCTTCACAAGAAAACAAAAGGCCGAGCACGGCCATTCGTACAAAATTGATTAATAATGTTGCACTCCGCTCCCGTTCAGCCGGTCGCCGACTTTTGCTCAAAACAGTTGGAGATCAGCGAATGCGAAGAAAGACAATTTTATTGGCCACCACCCTCCTTGGAGCGGCATCATCGCCGGCTTTCTCAGCCGACGCCATAGTGGCAGCAGAGCCGGAGCCGGTCGAATATGTGCGCGTCTGCGACGCCTTCGGCGCCGGTTACTTCTATATCCCGGGCACCGAGACCTGCCTGAAGCTGAGTGGATTCGTCCGCTTGGATATCGGATTCCTAAGCGAAGCCGATAGCTATTCTTCAGCCGTTCGAGGCCGCTTGAACATACAGGCCAAGGAAGACACGGAACTCGGCGTTCTGCACGCCTATCTTCGTTTCCAGGGTCAGAACGCCGGCGGCGGAGACTCTACAGCAGTTGTCGACCAGGCCTATGCTGAACTTGGCGGCCTCGTCTTTGGTTACACGGAAACGACATGGGTTATGTCCAAGAACGGCGGCGCATCCGGTTTCGGTTCGCACTCCGATAACGGCCTCGCCTACGGCTACGGCCAGGCAAACCAGGTCGGCTACAACTTCACCGGCGAAAACTTTTTTGCGGCAATCTCGCTCAACGACGACGGCGACGCGACCTCCTATATGCCGGATGTAACCGGTCGTATCGGCGGTGTCTTTGGCGGTGCTACGATCTACGGAGCATTCGGTTACGACCAGTCCGCTGAAAACTTCGGCGTCAAGCTCGGCCTCAACACCGATATCGGGCCGGCCGGCAACCTGATCGTCCAGGGTTTCTACGCTGACGGTCCGACCAGTTACGGCGCGAATTTGACCTATGAGGTCGACTTCTCGGCTGTGACTGGAATAACCCCATCGTACGTAAGCGCTACATTTACGCCTGAGTGGTCACTCATGGCTTCGTACCAGCACCAGTTCGCACCGAACTTCAAGGGTTCGGTCGGTGGTCAGTACTCCGGCAATTATTATGCGGCCCCCATCGCCACCTCTGCCGCCATCGGCGGCATCGCCGCGAGTGCGGCCCACCCGCTCGGAGCGGGGAGCGCTACAATGGATGTCAGCACGTGGGCGCTCGAAGGTGTTCTCGTCTGGAACCCGGTTGACAACCTCGAAGTCCGCGGCGAAGTCCGCTACATCGACATTCAGAACAGC
This sequence comes from Nitratireductor sp. XY-223, assembly GCF_004959855.1. Classification (GTDB taxonomy): domain Bacteria; phylum Pseudomonadota; class Alphaproteobacteria; order Rhizobiales; family Rhizobiaceae; genus Hoeflea_A. The sequence goes on from NZ_SPNT01000019.1 coordinate 19,746, forward strand.
ACGGGCTCCATCGACAATCAAACGACGGGCCTGTTCCGTCTTCAGCGCAGCTTCTAAGGCATCGGAATCTGCTTCGGGTGCCCGGATTGACCTCCAGTCACCCCGGCCCGGCACTTGGCTACCAATCTAGCTGCCGGGCCACTTTCACCTTTCCCAATGCATCAACAGATAGCGGTGATTGTCTCGCCCATTTCAATCACTGCCGCGGCCCGGCACCAAAGCCGTGCCGGGCCGCCCCTTCAACTTCGACTCTTTGGCGGCAACGTTCGCGGCAAGGACGGATTGCACCACCTTAGGCACGGAATGTGTCTACTCTTTCCTTTACGGGAATTTTGAACCTGCCATAGACTCTGCTCAAGAACCGACGATTCAGCCTGGCACACATCCAGGTCCCGACGGGCAGGCTGCCGGTTGAATTCTTCGGCAAAACAATCTTCACAGCATGTCCTCGTCGCACAGGATCCGAGGTGAGCCATGGCGCCCGGTGAGCGTAAATGCAGGCATTCGAACGCTCACCACCGGCGCCGCAAGGCCTCCGTGCAAGCGGGCCGGAATCGCCCGGCGATTTCAAGCGCTGCAGACGAAACAGGTTTTCTCCAGTTCTTCGAGGATCTTCGCAATGGATACGACGCGCGCGGTCCTTCGGCGGTCCCGGACACGCGGGCAACCAATGGTCCGGAGATTTGCATGAAGCCAAAGGTGCTCACTGCCCGTGACCTCGGAAACCTGACGTTCATTTTTTTCGGCATTTTGGACGGCTTCTCGTTTGAGGGGGACGAAATAATCGCCTCGCCGCAAGGCTTTGCCGATGCCCAGTTGCGGCTCGAAAAAATAGCCGGATTTTTCGAGCGATACAGCATCGCCAACAGGAAGGCCTGTGGTGCGTGGGGATCGCATGAAGGCATGGTTCCGTCGATCAAGGCTGACGACATACTGGCGGCGGTGCCGGTCGCTCCGGACTGGCCCGAGGCGCGAATGCACATGTACCATCTGATGCACTGGGCGCACGGTCCGGACGAATATCCTTATGCGTCGATACGCATGCGATTGTCGCTGCTCACACTGATGTCCGCCTTCGCCAGGGTCATCCGTTGCCCCGATCCCGAAGCCGGCCGGCATGGCTCGATGCGCGGACAGGATTCCGTTGGCTGATGCAGTGCTGAAGATGCGAGCAGTTCCGCTGTGCCGTAATCGGCAGCCGGAAGCCAACCGTCAGGTGGCAAGCGTTTCCGCCATCGCAGCGCGTATTTTTTGCCAGCCGTAGTCCAGATATGAATGCTGTTGATCCGCCGATGGATCATTACGCCTCATGCCGTTGCGATAGTCCTTTGGCGACAGGCCGAACTGGGACTTGAATGCCCTTGTGAAGGAAGACCGGTTTGCAAATCCGACGCGGTGAGCCAGCCTGTCAATGTTGACGCCAGCGCCTGTTTTCAGCATCCCCGCCGCTTTTCTCAGCCTTTCCTGCCGCAACAGGCCCGCTGGCGTGTCGAAATCCTCGCACAGCCGGTACAGTTTCGATTTGGATACGCCGAGCGCACCGGCGATGGAAACGACGGAGAAGTCCTGATCATGGAGATTGCCCCTGATCTCGCGCTGGATGGCGGCAAAAACCGACCTGTCGCTGATCTCAACACTGTCCATGCTGCCGGTTTTCTCGAAATTGAGAAGGTCGACGACACCATTCATAACCTGTTTCGATATGCGGTCCGATTCTGCAATGGTTGCATGCGGCAGCTGATTGAACGTCGTCTGCAGGAGTATTTTGAAGACTTCCAACAACGGACCTGCGGTAAAATTCAGCCCGTGGTGGTGGTCCAGCCACCGGACACGGTCCAGCAAATCCTGCCGGTTAAATTGTACGCAAAGCGCGTGGTATCCCGGCAGGACATACCGCTGCTCACGCGAGTAGTCGCCTATGTGAACCTGTCCCGGCGCTACAATGGACGTCGCACCGTCATATGAGCAGCCGCCCCTCCCCTTGACCCGCAAGTCCACGTTGAAAAAGTCAAAACTGTCACGCGCGATGTGACAGGAATGCCGTTCCAGGGTGCTGTTTACCTTGCAGCTGACTTCATGAAATGCGGCGCTCGGTGTTTGATAAAACTGATGCTCGTAAGGAAATGCCTCTTGATGGTCGCCTTCACGCTCAACGAGAAACGCTGTGCTGATGTGCTCGCGCAGCCAGGCGAACTGGTCTTTGCGCGGGATGCGGGAAGTATCTATTTTTACCGAAACGATTGATTTCGGCTCGGCAAGATCCGTCATCCTTCGCCTCAGATGTTTGCGGAATAACCGGCGACAAGGTTTGCAACCCCGCCGGGGATCGGGATGCGCCGCGACCTGCGAATTGTGTTTGGAATGCCTGCTCCTGCACCTTCACCGACAATTGGCCGAACCGGCGACCCGAAAGCCCGCCGATGAGAAAACGGCGACAAATCCGAATGAGGTGCGCTTCCGGAATCGGCGGTTTCGGACAGACGACAACCATATGTTGTCTCACGGCAGCAGAAACCGTTCGGATTGGCCGACTTAATTTGCAGACCACGCGCAAGGGAAAAAGGCGAAAGTCTCATGGCGGAAATTCATTCAAAAAAGTCCGGGCGATAAACTGCCTGTAAATTTATCGTGATCGGACAGTCGCCTTAAGATGTGCCCTGTCTCCTACCTTCTCTAATTGGTCGCAATTCGTCTCAATCGCTGCAAACGCTTTTGGTTTGTGAAAAACATTCATGTTTGTAGGGGGTTACGACGCTTTGTAGGAACATGACGGCTTGAGCGGCACGCCGCTTGACCGATGCCGATCCGGATCGAAAAGCTACCGTCCTCACCATAACCCCTTGGCCCAGGCGGCATCCGGATCCGGGTGTTCGCTCACTTTCCCACCTTCAGCCAGTCAACCGCGGTACGCAATCTGGCGACGCTGTTAACCATCTGTATTCAAACGAAAAACGTGATTTACGCTCGCTGACTGCAGAAAGAAGCAAAGTGTCACGCATTTGGGGCGAAATGCACCCCACCGTTAAGCGTTGCACGATGCATCTCAATGAGACTGGGGCCAGGTATCGGCCCCGTGTCCCATGCTTCGTTCCGGTGAACAACGGTTCGGAAATGCGGCATCGCGGAACCCAGCAATCAAGCTCTCAATGACCCGGAAAGGCATCCGTATCGAGATCGATTGCAGTCGGTTCGGGGCCCGCCGGACACGCTGCTCTTCGATCCGAGACATCGGGAGCGTGTTCTTCAGAGATTTGAGGAGTACTGAAGATGGTTCACTATTTTCCGAAACGGCTGCTTGACCGGTTGCGTCGCGACAGGAGCGGCAATTTCATAGTCATGTTCGCCCTGTGTGTTACGGTTATTTTCGCGGCCGCTGGTTTGGCTCTCGATTATTCGGTTGCCTTGATGAACAAGACGCGGGCCGCCAATGCACTGGACGCCGCCACATTGGCGACCGCAAGAGCCATTGTCGCCGGCGACATCTCTTCGGACGATGACGACGAGATCGAGACATACCTGAAAAGTTTCTTCGCCGCCAATCTCGGCATCGATGACCTGGACGCCAGTATTTTCGCCATCGACAGCGTTGTCGTCGACACCGGCGAGCAGTCGGTTTCCGCGACGGTTGTTATCGACCAGCCTCTCCGTTTGCTGCAGGTCGGCACCGGCAGGGACACCATCACGGTTAGAAACCACTCGGCGGCAAACTACGGCGTAGGCAATGTCGAGGTGGCCATGGTGCTGGATGTCACGGGGTCGATGGATGACTCGGTGTCTTTGACAGACAGCACGAAAAAACTGGCGGTACTGGAAACTGCCGCGAAAGCCGCGGTCGAAACACTGTTGAGCGCGGCGAGCGACGCTAATTCCGTCAGGATCAGCCTTGTCCCGTATTCGCGCGCGGTCAATGTAGGCAACTACCTTGTCCGCTATGTCTATGCCGATCACTACTACCCGACCAGCGATGCGCCCCTCTATGATCCGAGTCTCTACAACACCACCCGCGTCGGCTATGACTGGGTGAGTTTTCAAAGCGGCTATGCGTCCTGCCCCACCTCACATAATTTCGATTTTCAACCGACATTCAGGTTTGCCGGCGGGTACGGATTTGGCGGCGGTTTCAGCCGCGGCAGCACCTACGGGTATGACGGCTATCGTTTCGGTGACGCCTGGGTATTTCGGGCCGCCGAAGGTGGCGGCGGCGGCGGCGGTGGCGGAAACAAAGGCGGCGGGGGAGGCAACAAGGATGCGACCGATTGCTGGGATTTTGTCATCGAAAGCGACGGAACCAGCCCCGACAATTGCGCCACGGACCGCAAGGCTCCGGCAACCGCGGGCAACACGTCCTACCAATATGCCGATGCAAATCCGTCGTACGGCATGATCAGCCGTGATGCCCGGCTCGAGGAAAATGAGTGTCCGGATTCGCCCATCATCGCCCTGACCGACACACAGGATGCGCTGGAAACGGCTATTGAGGGTTTGATTGCCGATGGATACACCGGCGGTCATATCGGATTGCAGTGGGGGTGGTACACGATTTCCCATGACTGGAAAAACTATATGCCGGCCGGCTCGGAGCCAGGCGACCATACTGACCCCGATGCGGATCTGAAAAAATACGTCATCATGATGACGGACGGATTGTTCAATACCGCATTTGCGGATGTCGAACCTGACGGCTTCAGACAAGGAAAACAGCAAGCGCAATCCATTGCGCATTTTGATTCTCTTTGCACCGCCATCAAAAATGACGACATTACCATTTTCACAATCGGCTTCGCCATCAGTACCGATCCCCTGTTGTCGCAGTACCAGAGAGACGATGCGCTTGAAGCACTGGACGATTGCGCCACCGACGACACGACCACGACGGTCTATTTCTACGATGTGACAACCGCGGACGGCCTCACGACGGCCTTCGAGGACATTGCAAGCACCATCAATGCCCTGCGTCTGACGCGGTAGCGCCAAGACGCCCGCACCGTCGACACGTTTGACCGGTTGCCGGTTTGCGCGGGGTCTGTGGGACGTCATATCCCCTGGGCTCCGTGCCGTTTATAGAGTGAAGTTTTGTGAGCAAATCGACCAAAATCATTGCCGCCTGTCTGTTTCTGGCCGTTGCCGTCATTGTGATGCTGCCGACACAGCAAATCAGGAAGGCACCGCATTGCCAGCGCTTTCATATGGAGGCCGCCGCACTGGCCACAATCCGAACGGTCTCGTCAAGGCCTGCCTGAAGTCGCCGTGCACCGGGCGGTTCGGCCACATCAGCCTCGAAACCGCCGGCGACTGCGTTTGGTCGACCCGCGCGCATGTTGATGCTCAGAACGGTTTCGGCGCGATGCGTCGCACACGGTTCAACGCAACGATCAAGTTCGATGTCGGGCGCCAGAAATGGGAGCTTGTAAGTTTCAGATGGAGCTGACCCTGGTATCGACGGGCCAGGTGACCGGTCAGGACGTGAGCGACTGCACCATCCCCGTTTGCATCTTCACCCACCCCATGTCGAAGGGGTTCGTTTGCGGCAACGGATCGGAATTGATTACGGGTCCGTTCCGGTAATCCCGTGGAGACAAGCCGAATTGCGCTTTGAATGCCCGCGAAAATGACTGTCGACTGGCGAAACCGACATTGAATGCCAAACGGTCCAGGTTGGTACCGGCGCTCCCGCCAAGCATCTTTGCCGCTTTCCTCAATCTCTCGTTCCTCAGCAGTTCCGCGGGGGTGCCGAGGTCCTCACACAACCGATAGAGTTTGGATTTCGATACGCCAAGATCGCTTGCGATCGTAACCGCCGAGCAGTCAGGGTCATGCAGGTTGCGCCTAATTGTGTTCAGGATCGCGCTGAATACGGAGATATCGCTGATTTCGACACTCTCCATGCAGTTGATCGTCTGATAATTCATCGCGTCCGCGATCAGCGATATCAGAAAGTCGGTCATGATGGATGCGTCATGTTGCGTGGCGCCCGGCAACTGATCGAAAACGGCGAGCAGCGCGGAACCCAGAACCCGTGACATCGGGCCGTCGGGGAGTTTCCACCCGTGGAAGCGGTCGAGCATCAAAACACGCTCGGAAAGGGCCTGTCTGTTCAACGCCACGCATATGGAATGATGCTCGGGAAGGACGAAGCGGCTGTGTCGTGTAAAGTCGGCAATGCGCATCTCACCTGGACGCACCGTCGATTCCTCGCTCCCGTACGAACAGGCCCCCGTTCCCGAGAGCCGCATATCCAGGTTGATGAAATCGAAGCCGTCTTTGGCGATATAGTGGGGCTTTCGCTCCAGCGTGCAGCTTGTCGTGGACAAAACCTCATGAAACATCGCGTTCGGAGCCTGGTAGAACGAATGCTCATAGTGAAAGGGATCGCCGTACGCACCGTCGCGCTCGAGCAGCATGGTCGAGCTGATGTGCTCGCGCATCCAGGCGAACTGTTCATTGCTCGGGACTTGGGACGAGGAGACCTTTGAGGATATCACGGGTTGGGATTCTGACATTTCGGTATCGCCGATGCATTTCTGGCATTCATTGCCTTGCAAAACAGGGGATCGTTATTCCGTTGGAATCGGAACAACGCTCGTTACTGCCGACGCCAAGGAATTCACCGCATCGCGCCGGAGCCACCAGGTTTACGGGCTCCATGCCGTTGATCGGTTCCATTGAAGGTGCGCGCCTCAGGGCGATCCTTCGCGGGCTGATCAATGACGGCACTTGAGACGATCGGTGCTACGGAGCAGCGTTCCGAGTTTGTCTCAACGACGCAGGATTCAGTATTGATAGGCATCCGCTGGCGCTTTTCAGCACAGGTAACTCAGCTGGTATCGGGTTCGAAGACACCGATACAATTGACCCGGCTGGCTGCGGTATGGGCGATTGCAAACCCCTTGATCAGGTGACATTCACGCCTCCCATTTCATGCTTACTACTCGCCCCGAGTAATGTTATAACAAAATATCCTTTCAGCAACAAGCTCTCCTCGATTGCAGCATGGTCAAACGGGGACAGCGGCAAACCGGAAACATGGCGCAAGACATCCTTCATCCTGACGCATCAGGCACGGCCGCCTGCAGACCCGACGGCCAGCCGCCGTCCATTATCAGGAAGCTTGGCCCGGCCGCTTCGGGAAGCGCTCCAAAAAGGATCCTTGCGTCGAACGCATAGTCTTGCGCCTCACCATGCGGGTGAGACAGTTCCACTATGACGGGCCTGTCCAAACACCCCTCGACCGCGACAAGAGCCTTTGGAGGATCTGCTTCGAAGCGATCCGCGTGCTCCGCCCAAAACCGGAAAAAATCAACGAGTGATATGCTGCCGGATTTCCGTTCGAAACGATCTGCAAAACAGGCGACATTTGCATTCATGCCCGTCAACATCAGGGTTGATCCGTCGAACCGGAAACCCTCGACGAATGACACATACTTGACCGTCGACTGAAAACACCCGTTTGCCGCCGAGCCGCGGTGATAAACCGTAAAGGCGGATAGAGCAGAGGCGAGCGCCGTAACGAATCTTCCTGCCATCGCGACCTTTGATCCCCAAACAAATCAATGCAGACCGGTCTCCATGGTGGAGGATTGGATTGTCGATTGAACGCCCAATGCGTCGCAATACACGTCAATTGTGACGCACTTCGTGCCAATTCGCCGTGGGCCAATTGAAAAGAAATCCCGGCTCTCCGATGATGACGGTGCAACATGGTTTTGTGGCCCGTGAACAGAGCAGGTCTGGGTTAGATTGGACCGTCTGGTGCTGGAAATTCAGCTCACTCGGCAAGGCGCGTCCCGATGCCGAACACCGGGAAAGCGGCTTGGGTGACGCTGAGGGCGCGATTTTCCTCACCCTTTACGGAGCTAATTGGTTGATAGGCTGCGTTGAGTGGACCGGGCGATATAGCCCCCAGTGTCGTTGGCTTACAGCTGCGGTGGTTCTGCACCACCGTGTGGCCCGCCGAGCCGGCGACCTAACAACCACCCCGGTCCAGCGGTTCAATCTAGCCCAGAATTGCTCTAGCGGACGTGATTACGCTGACAGGTCGGTCGCCGCGGTTGCGCGGAGGTGAGGATGATGATGATGGTGTCCGCCACCATCATGGACCCCCGGGCGATTGCGACAACGCCAATACCACTGCATGGCTTCTCCCACCTTGAGACGGCGCTCGGGTTGTTGTCTGCATCACACAGTCCGCCCGGCACAGCCGGGGGTTCCACCACCACCACACCACAGCGGGGCTTTTTTGTCGCTTCTTCAAATCCAGGGGGACCGGATACAACGACGGGTGCATCCCGCTGCGTTTCTTTCAATCAACACGAAACCATCCGGTCCCGCGCCCTTTGATTCTCTCTCGAATGGTTATCCCATCCCCACCGGGCACGCGGGCCGTTGGCACATTTGCCCGGCTATGTGTCAGTTCAGGGGGATGTTGAGCCAGACCTGACCGCCGTAGGCGTGGTAGTCAGACAAGCCGATCCCGTCATATTTGGCCGAAAACCGGATGTTGAAATCGTCCGGTCTTTGCACGATGAGGCCGATCTCGGCTATGCCGCGAAATCCTTCAATCCCGTAGTCGATGCCGGCGATCGTTACATCGGTCCCGTCGAAGTCCCACAGGCCGCGAACAGCGATGTGCGGTTCAACGACGACACCCGACTCCAGCACGTAGCGTCGCGAGATCTCCGGACCGAAACGGAGCCTTCCAAGGCTCACCGTCTGCGCGGCAACGCTCGCGCCCGATGAATCGACGTAGCTGTCCTGACGCTCCTCGATATAAGCGATGCTGACCTCCGGTGACACGCGAACGTCCCCGAACAACAAGTTGCCGGTTAGCTGGCTGCTTACCAGCCAGCGCGTTGTATCGAAACTGGCCGTGACCCCCCCGACATTGACGTCGTTGTCCGACCGGCCCCAGGCGCCCCGGACATCGAGAAACAGATTGGGCGTAAGCCTTGCGGTGGCATAGGGACCGACCATCCAGCCGACACCTTCGGTGTCGGAATCGACACTGCCGATCCGGTCATCCATCCAGTCGACCTGACCCAGCACACCGGCAATTATCGCCGGATGGACCTGGCAGTCGACACCGAGATACCCGATCGCGAAATCACCGTTTCTGTCCCCGGCGTCCTGGAAGTCCACATAGTGTGCTTCGGCCCAAAGGTCCCAGCACCCGAAACGCGACGGTGCGGGCGGCGCCTCGGGAAAGGGCGGCTCCGATCCGATCGGAAAGTCGACCGCATTGACACTGGTCAGGCTTCTCAGGCTGAACTGGGCACCACCGCCGGATTGTGACATCCAGAACCTGCTTTTTTCGCCGGCTCCATAGGCCGAGACGGATGACTCGGAGCCGCCGCCCCAAAGCGCATCAAGGCGCTTGCGAACCATCCTTGCACGGTCGGGCGATTCCTCGAGAAGCCTGTGCGTGCGCTCGGCCAGAAAAGCCGTGACAACGGGAGTTGTTGTGGAGGTGCCAGCGGTATTCGGGGTGCATGCAATCGTGTAATTCACAGTTACCTCGATTAGGCCCTGGGCGTCGGGTAAATACTCACTGTTAAACAAGATGCTCGTTGACGTCTGGTCACCATCGGGATCATGTGAAATGTTGAATGTTTCATCGATGGCCACGTCGCGACTGAAAATCAAATCGGTGTCGACATCTATCTGCACGAATACGTGACCGAAATTACCGGTAACGCGGATTTCGATGTCGATCAGATCAGTGTCCGCAAGACTTCCTACAATTATTTCATCCGTTATGGTTCCACCGGTGGGAGTAGCGCCCCCAAGAGTTGCGCCGTCAAGGGCGGAACAGTCGGCATAGTTCGTCACGCTCTGCCCCATCGCCGGAACGGCCAATCCGCAAAGCGCCAACAAAACAAATACAAATACCCGCATGCATTCCCCCTGAAGCAAAGCCCGACCGGCGTTCCTGCGCGTCTGTCCGCACATGCTTAAAAATCGGTGACTTCCGGCCCTTTGGAAAGCGCGGGCACGTGGCGATCCTTCTCAATTGTGTCGCGATTTGTGCCGGCGCGATCAGATGCACGAGATGGCCGGGCCTGCCTTGTTCGCCGCTGCACGGGAACGGCAAATTCGGAAACTCAACGCTGATAATATTCGCGGTACCATTCGACGAACCGGCCGACTCCTTCCCGGTAGTCTGTTTGAGGCCGATATCCCGTCAGGGCATGGAGGAGTGTCGCATCGGCACAGCTCGCCGGTACGTCGCCCGTCTGCATCGGCATCAAATTTCGTTGCGCCGGCTTCTCGAGACACACCTCGATGGCTTCAACGAAATCCAGAAGCCTGACCATTTTTGTGTTACCGATATTGACGATCCGGAACGGCGCCACTGCCGACAGGCTGTCGCCCTCGATTGTGCCGGACCGGTTGCCTGGCCCCTCCGGCACGACATCCATCAGCAGTCGAATGCATCTGACGAGATCGTCCACATAGGTAAAGTCGCGATAGATGCCGCCATTGTTGTAGACGTCGATGGGGCGGTCCGACAGGATCGCATCGACGAACTTGAACAGCACGACATCCGGCCTGCCCAGAGGCCCATAGACGTTGAAAAACCGCAACATCGTGGTCGGCACGCCCCAGACATGCGCATGGGCGTGTGCCATGCTTTCATTGGCCTTTTTCGTCGCCGCATAGGCGGTCAGCTGGGTATCGGCCTTCTCGGTCTCGTTGAGCGGCATGTCATCATTGGCGCCGTACACCGACGATGAAGAGGCCATCAGAAGATGATCGACTTCCGGCGTCCGGGCCGCCTCCATGACGTTCAACGTTCCGATGATATTGCTGTCCAACAAGTCCCGGGGATTCTCAAGGCTGTGTCGCGCTACTGACTGCGCTGCCAGGTGAACGATGATGTCGGGCCGGAACCATTCTGCCGCGCTGCGAACGCGATCCGCATCCTCAAGCATCGCCTCATCGGTGGTGAACCGTTCGTTTCGAAGCAAAAGGCCGAGCCGGTGCCTTTTCAGCTTGAGGTCGTAATCATCCGTCAGGCCATCGATGCCGTGAACGAAAAATCCCTCGGCCAGAAGCACCCGTGCCAAGTGATAGCCGATAAAGCCGGCTGTTCCGGTTATGAAGATGCGCTTGGGCAATGGAGCCGCCGATTTGCTGTCAATTCAGATGAAAATCCGGGCTGGTACCGACGACACTAACCGCCCCGCGGTGCACACAACGGCTAGCCTACACCTGCGCTCTTGACGGCCTCAACACGCGTTCCGTTGCATTGCGTGCCAATTGTGTTGCGGTACGAATCAAAAGCTGAAATGCCGATGAACGCACCCGTCGATATAGTGGCGTTTTGCCCGTAACCGCCCCGAATCAATCGGCCGGGAGCTTCGAAAGGTCGACAGCCTGCCAGCCGAGCTCGGACAGCCGCGCAATGATGGCCTGCTGCTCGGCGGCGATCGCCTGCAGTTCCTCGGCAGCCTGGGGCGGTATCGTCTCGGTGGTGGTGCTGTGGACGATGTAATGCGCCAGCCAGTAATAGGTATCGGCCTTTTGAACTAGGGCGGCCGCGAATGTCGGATATTGCTGCAGCACATGATCCAGAATCGAAATCTGTTCGGCAAAGACAGCGGTGTTGTCGCCGGCCTGTATCGAATCCGACATACGGTCGGAGACGATCGTCGAGATAACGGCCGCGGTTTCCCGCGGCGACAGGGCACGCAGGTAAAGGCCGTTTTCCAACGCGGTATCGGTAATCGGCAGATATTTTCGCAGGTTCTCCAGGGACGACGGCAGGCCCTTGTCGGTGGCTTCAAGGGTGATGGTCTCGCCGGCCGCGTTCGTATAGCGGATCACCATGTGGCGCGGCGCCAGGGCAAGCTTCATGTCGAGCCCGATCCGGCCGCCCAGGATCGCCATCAGGATCGGCATGGTGATACAGTTACCCTCGCGTGTCCTGACATAGTTGGAAAGAAGGCGGTTCTTGAAGCGCACGCCCTGCGGATCCGTCTTTGAGTATTGGAACGGCTCATGACCGTTCCACGCGCCGGGCGCATAAAGGAACGTGCGCAGGATCTGCAGTTTTTGCGCTTCCGTCGCATCGCCGGGAATATATCGCCTGAGCCCGGACACAAGACCGTCGATATCGGCAAGGCCGGCATCGATGTCGGTGGAAGGCGCGGCGATCTTGTCGGCCGACAGTTTGAACAGCGCGAGATCGAAATTCTCGAAATCGGTTTGCGCGTACAGCAATTGCAGTTTGTGAACGTAGTGACTTTCCTTCCCGTGGGCGGGAAGGACGGCCAAAACAAAGACAACAAATGACAGCGACAGCCCGCGCATCAGAATTTTGCCCCTACCGCTGCCTTGGCTCCCCAGGTCGATGTGGCTTCGGCACCCGATGCGCCAATGGGGTCCATGCCAAGACCTTCCTGGAAGACACTGAAATCAATAATCCAGTCGCCATACGACCATCGAATGTCGGCATTGATCTTCGGCCGCAACGCGTTTTCCGAGAACAGATCCGTGGCGCCCCCGGTGTTGGCTTCGAACGCATAGGCGCCGGCAAGGCCAAGGTTGAGCGCAATCGTCGAGCCGTTGTCCAGCAGCCAGTCCCGCATGAAGTCGAAACCAAAGATCACATCGCCAAGCGAAACCGTCTGCTCCGGAATGGTAAAGCCGATCGTGTCGACATAGGAATGCTGGGTTTCGCGGAAATAGCTCACGCCCAGGGACGGAGAAACCGTCCAGCCGCCATAAAACAGATCAACGGAAACCTCACCGGCAATCAGGAAGCGGTCGGTCTTGAACTCGTCGACATAAAGCCCGACAGGATTGGTATCGTTCGTCGACCGCCCCCAGGATGTTTCCAGCTCGAATGTCAGGTTCTGCTCCGGCACGCGATAGACCAGATACGGACCGATCATCCAGCCGACGCCCTTGACGCGTGAGCCGGCGCTGTCGTTGCGCAGATAGCTGTAGTCGATCTGACCGGTCAGGCCCAGGGTCAAATTGTCATTCATGCTGCGCTGTATGCCGCCGATCAGCATGGCGAATTGCAGCTCATTGTCCCGGGACTTGGTTATGCTTGACGTCAATTGTGTCCAGCCAAACCACCGTTCGTTGAAATTCTGCCCCTTGAAGACGTTCAGAAGACCGGTAAGGCCATCCGTGCCGTAAGCGAAGCTGTATGCGCCGGACGGCTTTGTGCCGCGCAGGGCAATGGCCTTATAGTCCGGCCGGTCGGACATGATGCGCCTGCCGCGCATGGACATGAAAGCCGCATTGGCTTCCAGGGTTTCTTCAACATTGCCGGCATTGCCGATTGTTGCCTCGGCTCTTTCATTGCCGTTTCCATAGGCGTCCTCGAATGTGTCCGCCGGCAGCGCCAGGCCGATGGTATCGATGCCGTCAGTTGTGATGTCGACAGTGTATTCGCTCGCGGACACGACCGTGAAATTCGAGGCCGCGGCTTCGCTGACTTCAAGATCGTCAAGCGTAAATCCAACGACATTCTCGTTGAAAGTGATCGTGGCGGTGAAGGGCTCTTGCAGCTTGTAGGTATCAGGCACATCGATCGTGGCGATCGGACCTGTCGTGTCGGACGGATTGGCTGTGACCGTTGCGCTGAATTCCGCATTGCCATTGTTATTGCCGTCCATGACCGCATCGGCCGGCAGGGTAATGGTGATATCTTCCAGCGCATCTATCGGGTCAATGCTGATCGTGTAGATCGTTCCGCTGCCGGCAAATTCCACGACATCCGCATTGGCCAAGACGAGATCGCCGGCGTCGAAATCTGTAACCACTTCATCGAAAACCAGCTCAATGACAAACGCGTCGGGACCATCAAAATCCGACGGAATGCTTGTTGAAGCCAGTCCCGGCGCAACACCATCATTGAGCGTGAAGACCAATGATTCCGCATTGGGTACGCCGGCATTGGTCTCGGCAATGCCGGCCGGGATCTGCAAAGCGTGCGCAAACGTACTCGTCCCGGCAAAGACGATCAAACACATCAACAGACGAAAGAGCCGCACCATTCTTTTCCCCCTTCGAGTAGGCCGGCCGCCCACAACGGACGGCCGGTCGCCTTGATGTTATTCGGGTTGTCCGGTGCACTGCGTACAGTCCGCAGGGATGTTGAGATCGATCGTACCTGTGCCGAGAGGGGTCAGATCAATCGTCCATGTCTTGTTGTCGGAGGTCGACAGGCTACTACCGAGCGTGCCGCCCGTGACGGTAATGTCACCGACAACAAAGGTAGCGGGATCGATCGGTTCCGAGAACGTGATGGTCAGTTGCTGCGCGTTCTTCGTTGTATACGGATTGTGCTCAGCCACCATCTCTCCGGTTGGGCCGGCCTTGTCTTCAATGGCGCTCCAATTCGCTATCGCCGAATCGAACGAACCAACAGCCGCCACCTTGTTATCGCTTACATCAGCAACAACATCGCCGGTAAGGCCCAAGTCGATATCGCCGGCAAGATCGGCCGGTGGCGTGATGGTCAAGGTGTAAACGATATTGTCGCTGGTTTGGACGGTGTCGATGGTGCCAACGGTTATAGTGAAGGCGCCGGTAACGGTGCTGCTGTCAACCCATTCGCTGAACGTCACGGTGACGTCAAACGCAGTTTGATCCGTATAGCTCGTCGCCGACGACGCAACACCAGCAACTGTCGGCGCTACGCCATCCTCAATAGTCCCCATCGAGGCTTCGGCGTTCGTGTTCGGATTCGGCGTCGCAGTATCTTGAACGGCTCCGGCCGTCAAGGTGAGCGGTATATCGCCGGACACGCCAGCGGCAAGGGTAATTACGACCTGCCATTTTGTTCCCGTGTTATCGTTGGGATCGGCCGTAAGTGCGCCTATCGTGATGCCGGCATTGGTGTTTGTGGTGGTGACCGCACCTACACCGCCCGACACAAGGGAAACCCGCTCATCAAAAGTCACATCAACGGTTAAGTTACCAGCCCCTGTGTAATTCGATGGAACGGTATATGTTGCGGTCGGTGCAATGCCGTCTGTAACTGACAGGTTGACTAAGGAAACACCATTGGCTCCGAGATCGTTAACCGCATCGGCCGGGATGTTGAGGCTGAGCGGGCCGGTGCCGACAGGCGTCACCGTAAACTCATAAACGGCATCGTTGTCGGTGCCGCTTGTGATCACAACGGTGTTGGCTACACCACCTGAAACGATAGTCACGTCGCCCGCTTCAAAGCCGCTGACACCCTCGGAAAAGGTGACCGTGAATGTCTGGTCGCCTGTGTCTGTATACGAGGTAGCGCCGGATTTGGACGCAACGGTCACAGTCGGTGCTGGACCATCGCTCGGGATCTGTACACCGTTGTTGAAATCGGTCGAATAGACCTTGGCCGGCACATCGTTTCCGCCGCCATCTACAATGGCACTTGCATTGATCTCAAGATCGAGCCGGCCCGTGCCGTCCGGCGTCACGGTGATCGTCCATGTTTTGTTACTATTACTGGACGAGACAGCATCGACGGTTCCGTTGGTCGCCGTGAAATCATTGGTTGTGATGCCTGTGATCGGCTCGCTGAACGTCACCGTGAAGGTGAAATCCTGGTTAGCCGTATATTCGTCCGCTTCAGCGGTGAAAGCAGTAACGGTCGGAGCCATCGAATCAGTGATCGTGGCGATATCCTCAGCAACAATAGAGTTGCCTGCGTCATCCTGAACTGCGCCGTCGTCTAATGAAAGAGTGATATCACCCCCTACGTCGGTTCCAATAGTGAGCGTCGTTTTCCACTGAGTGTCCAACGTAGCGCCAGTGACGGATGTCAAAGCAGTTGTTGACATCGTACCAGTGGCTCCGGAAATGATAATCGTGCCCGAATTCACTTTCACCGGCTCATCGAACGTAACGATAATTTCAATCGTGCCGGCACCGGTGTAGTTCGCAGGCGCGTCATCGGACGCGACGGTTGGCTTAATGCCGTCTGCAATTGAAAGTTCATCCGATACCGCATTATCATTGCCGTCAAAATCAGCAGCAGCACCGGCCGGGATTTGCAGCGCCTGTGCTGGCGGCACCAGCAACATCAGACCGCCAAGAATTGCGAATGCTGAAAGAATCGGCAAACGGGTTCGTGATCTCTCGAAGATTTTCATGCTCGTGTCATCTTTCGTTCATTTGTTTCGGACGATACCGATGCGCTGTCGCCGCTCCCCGGGGATTCACTGGACCGGATCCCTTCCCTGATGGGTGCGGACAGGATTTTTCATACCGAACAACCGAATTGGCGAAGCATCGCGCTGTCAGAACGTCATGGCGAGGCTTTCGGCGGCCTGGTTCCCCCGTAGTTCCCCTCCGACAAAAATCCGTGATTTGCGGGATTTTTAGAAGCGCGGGCATGGAGCGTTGCTTCTCAAATGCGTCGCAATTCGTGCCGGTGGGAATGCAACCACAGTTGCGGGCAAAGACCGTCCTGCGCTTCACTCATCTGCGGAACGCTGTCGGAGATACCCGGTCTGTCCGGCCGGAGATGGCTGCGAAGGACCGTCCTTAGAACGTCACGGCAACGCTCGCATTGGAACGGATTTCCCGGTAGGCATCCGACCCGTAACGGCCCTCAACCGACGTCCTCAGCGACCATTTGCCGTAGTCGTGATTAAGGCCAATGCCGGCAAAGCCGACCACCGTGGCGTCCGTGACATTGACCGGGATCGCCTCAAACGGCAGTCCGGCAATGCTGATCTCGACGTCGTCTCCACCGAGATTGAAAAAGCCGTCGACACCGGCCCAGGTTTCTACCGACATGATGCCGTTGTGCAGTTTGCGCTGTTCGGCGAGGTAGCGCGCCTCGGCCCTGACCGCCGCCACATGCACGTCACGGCTTGCAACCGTCATGCCGGCCATACCGGACTCCGTGTAGCCGTCGATGAAGAGGCCCGCATAATTGCCGCCGACGCTTACTTCAAGGCGGTCTCCCAGTGAGCGGCCGATGGTGAAGGACGGCGAAATAAAAGTGCCGTCATAATCGGCCGAGACCGTCTCCAGGCCGCCGGCCACCATGTTGTTGGCGACCGTGCGCTCGTAGGAAAAATCCGTGTGCCCGCCGAGGAATGCCGCCTCGATCCAGAACGGCCCGGTGCTCATGCCGCCATAGAGCCCGCCATAGTAAGATAACGCATCAGTGGTCAGTGCATTCTTCAACTGCGAATAGGCGCCGCCCAGGAACGCGCCGTACATGCGATCGCCGGAGGCAAAGCCGCCGCCCGTGACAAGGCCGCCATAGGCCTGCCTGGCGCCCTGTTTCTGAAAGCCGCCGAATCCGCTCACCCAGCCGCGCGGGCCGGTGTTGTCAAAACCGGGCGGCTCCATGCCGTAGGCAAAGGTGCCGTTGCCGGAAAAGCCGCCGCCGAACCTGTTGCCGCGCCCGGCGCCGTCGCGCACCGCCTGGTGCACGGCATCGGCCGTCGTCTGGATGAAGGCCTGCGACAGCTCGAAGTAGGATGGATCGACGGTGTAGACGATGCCGTTCGTTTCGTCATGAATAATGGGAAAGACGGAAGTCAGCGTCTCAATGGTTCCGTCATAGTCGAGATAAAGGTTGAGGCCCTCGCCGATATTGAGCCTCAGGTTTGGGCCGTCGAAAAGCACGCCGCCGTCGATCACCGAGCCGGCGAGAAGGTTCACAGAGATGTTGGTGCTCGTGCTGTCTATGCGGATTGCATGGTCGCCCCCGACAATCGTGCCGCGATTGGTGATCACGGCTCCGGCGCTGGCGTTTCCAAATCCGTCTGTGGTAATTGTGATGCCGTTAATGTTCCCGGTTACCGTGCCATTGTTGACGATCTTGGTATCCAAGCTGCCTCTAACAATAACGCCGGTGTTGACCCCCTTGATCGTGGCTCCACCGGCGTTGGTGATCGTCGCGTTGTTGCTCTTGTTGATACCGATGCCTTCTTCACCCCCCTCGATCGTCGCGCCGCCGGTATTGATGATCGTGGCGTTGTTGCTGTTGTAGGCCCAGATGCCGTATCTCACACCCTCGATCGTCGCGCCGTCGGCATTGGTAATCATGGCGTCGTTGCTAAGGTGAAGATAGATGCCTTCGAACGCGCCCCCTTTGATCGTGGCTCCGCCGGTGTTGGTGATTTTGACCTCGTCGCTGCCGAAAACGTACACGCCATACATGACAGAAGTGATTGTCGCGCCGTCGGCGTTGGTAATCTCGGTGTTGTCGCCGGCGTTTGCATTTGAGCCGTTTACATAAATGCCGTAGTCGCTTTGGAGCAGTCCGTAGTTGATGACATGGGCATTAACGCCTTGAATCTCGATCACATCATCGCCGCCTGAAATTGTTCCGGTCGAGCCGTTGATAATGGTGATGTTATCACCGATGGAGTGGATACCGTCGTGGCCAGTTGATGCAATTGTGCCGTCATTGATCACGGTCTGATTGTCCGCTGTCGCAAAGACAGCATGGTAACTTGCGTCAATGGCACCGCCATTTTCCACCGTCAGCGTATCGCCGTCGTCAGTGATTCTCTGTGTTATGGTCTCGGTCGTCCCGTCCGGAACGGTGACGTCGGCCGCCATTGCCGCCTGGACCAGGAAAAGTGCCGTTGTGCAAAAAAGCACCCGCCTTGCGGGCCGTCCGGAAACTGGAAAAAAGGACAAAGAAGCATTCCCCCGAAATCGGCTTAATAATGAAGCCGCTCCGACGCTGCCTGAAAGCGGACTTCAAAAACGTCACACCCGGAAGCACCACGGAATTGCAAAGCGTCTTCCCAGGTACGAAAATCCGTGATTTCCCGGTTGTTTAGAAGGGCGAGCACGTGGCATTCCTTTTCAAATGCGTCGCAATTCGTGCCGGAGCGCGAGCAACCGCCCCTGTGCGAAGCCTTTCGCGTTCTCGGGGTTCCGGACGTTGCCGACGCCCTGGCCGAAACAGAAACGCTGCCGGTTTCCGAGATCCCGCTGTTTTTGCGAAAAGGCAGCGCGGGCTGAAGCCCAACCGGCACGCCTCAAACATGAAGGCCGCCGCGGTTGCCCGTGGCGGCCTTCGGGCGCTTTGGAGACTATTGTGCGCCCTCAGAATTTCATGGCCGCCGCAGCCGAGCCGCGGATTTCGGTAAAGGCATCAGTGCCGTAGCGGCCCTCAACCGATGTCCTCAGCGACCATTTGCCGTAGTCGTGATTAAGGCCAATGCCGGCAAAGCCGACCACCGTGGCGTCCGTGACGTTGACCGGGATCGCCTCAAACGGCAGTCCGGCAATGCTGATCTCGACGTCGTCTCCACCGAGATTGAAAAAGCCGTCGACACCGGCCCAGGTTTCTACCGACATGATGCCGTTGTGCAGTTTGCGCTGTTCGGCGAGGTAGCGCGCCTCGGCCCTGACCGCCGCCACATGCACGTCACGGCTTGCAACCGTCATGCCGGCCATTCCGGATTCCGTGTAGCCGTCGATGAACAGGCCCGCATAAGTGCCGCCGACGCGCAACTCAAGGCGGTCTCCCAGTGAGCGGCCGATGGTGAGCGACGGCGAGATAAAGGTGCCGTCATAATCGGCCGAGACCGTCTCCAGGCCGCCGGCCACCATGTTGTTGGCGACCGTGCGCTCGTAGGAAAAATCCGTGTGCCCGCCGAGGAATGCCGCTTCGATCCAGAATGGCCCGGCGCTCATGCCACCGTAGATCCCGCCATAGAACGATGACGCATCAGTGGTTATTGTGTCTTTCAGCTGCGAATAGGAGCCGCCCAGGAACGCGCCGTACATGCGATCGCCGGAGGCAAAGCCGCCGCCCGTGACGAGGCCGCCATAGGCCTGCTTGGCGCCCTGGCTCTGATAGCCGCCGAAACCGCTCACCCAGCCGCGCGGACCGGTGTTGTCAAAACCGGGTTTACCGGTGCCATAGGCAAAGGTGCCGGTGCCGGAAAAGCCGCCGCCGAACCGGTTGCCGCGCCCGGCACCGTCGCGCACCGCCGCGTGCACGGCATCGGCCGTCGTCTGGATGAAGGCCTGCGACAGCTCGAAGGTGGATGGATCGATGGTGTAGACGATGCCGTTCGTTTCGTCATGAATAATGGGAAAGACGGAGTTCAGCGTCCCGATCGTCCCTAGCGTCTGGTCGTAATCGAGGTAAAGGTTCAGCCCTTCGCCAATGTTGACCGTCACGTCGGCACCGAGATACCCGAAAACGACGTCTCCGTCGATCACCGAGCCGGCCAAAAGGTTCACTGTGGCTTTACCGGTGCCACCTATAAAGATTGCCCAATCGCCCCCGACAATCAAACCGCGATTGTTGAGTTCAAAGTTGTCGGAGTTGCCGACTGTAATACCGACTTCCCTCCCGATGATCGAATTGTTGTTGTTGATTGTGACGTATTGGCTGTCGTCGATATCAAAGCCGTCGTCGTCCCAACCGTCGATCAATCCGTCGTTGTTGACCGTGACGTTGCTGCTCTCGTCGATACGGATGGCGTCGTCGTCCGATGGTCCGCCAATGATCTTTCCGGTGTTGTTGACCGTGATGTTGTCGCTGCCGTCTATACGGAGGCCTTCGTCATACTGCATACCCAAAATTGTGCCGGCGTTGTTGACCGTGATGAAACTACTGTCGTGGACATGAACGCCATACTCGGCCCCTTCGATCAAGCCGGTGCTGGCGTTGGTGATCGTGGAGTTGCTGCTGTTCCAGATTTCAACGCCGTCATCGTTACTACCGTAGAAATTGCCACCTCTGATCGTGCCGTAGTTGATTATTGTGTAATTGTCCCCTTCCGCCCTTACGCCTCGGTCGCCGGCGGCGGTTCCATCGATGGTGCCGCCTTCCTCCACCGTCAGCGTGTCGCCCCCGCTGATCCACGTCGTGGGCAAGGTCGTTCCGGGGGAAACGGTGACGTCGGCCGCCATCGCCGCCTGGGCCAGGAACAGCGCCGTCGTGCAAAAGAGCACACGCCTTGCGGGCAGCCTGGAAACTGGAAAAAGGGACAAGGAAACACTCCCCCGAAATCTGCGTGAAAATCGGTAAAGCAAGGTCGCCCGGGATTTTGCGGACCTCCCGGCCGGTCGCTGCGCGCAATCCGGTGGATCAGGGCGCCAACCGCGCTTCGCAATAGGATTTGGATCGAAATATGATTTGCAGTCAGAATTCCGGATGGGCCCAGAAACCGCGCTGTCTCGGGATGCCTGGTGTCAGCTGGCACCTG
>NZ_SPNT01000001.1 GCF_004959855.1 Nitratireductor sp. XY-223
AAGCGGCCGAAGGCGGCTATCTGCAGCAATGGGCGATGAACCTGATGCTGATGAACGTCTCGACGCGCAAGTTCGGCCGCGCGGTGCGCTTGCCCGAGGCCGGTGTTCCCGCGGCTGCGGGCGCCGGGCTGTCGAAGTCGGCGGTTTCGCGCCGCTTCAAGGCGCTGACCGAGGCGCGCCTTGCCGAATGGATGGCGTCCGACCTGTCCGAGCTTGATCTTCTGGTCATCCAGATCGACGGGCTTCATCTTGACGACAACCTGCTGATGATCGGTGCGGTGGGGATCGACGCGGACGGCGCGAAGCACCCGTTGGGCGTGATCGAGGGCGCGACGGAGAACGCCGCCGTGGTGCAGGCCCTGCTCGACAATCTGATGGACCGGGGTCTGGATCCGACAGTCTGCCGGCTGTTCATCGTCGATGGCGCGAAGGCCCTGACCAAGGCGATCCGCCGGACCTTCGGCGCCACCACCCCGATCCAGCGATGCCAGGTCCACAAGGCCCGCAATATCACCGACCGGATCGACCCGAAGCATCGCGTTGCCGTGCGCCGGGCCTTGCGGCAGGCCTGGGAACTGGACGACGCCGAAAAGGCGGAACGGCTGTTGCGCAATCTGGCGCGCCGGCTTGAGGACGATGCTCCCGGCGTGTCGCAATCCATCCTCGAGGGGCTTGACGAGATCCTCACCGTCACCCGCCTCGGGCTGCCGCTGGAATTGCGCCGGTCGCTGGCCTCAACCAATATCATCGAGTCGATGAACAGCGTGATCCGCCAGGTCTGTCGCAACGTCAAGCGCTGGCGCAATGCGAAGATGGCGTTGCGCTGGACCGCCGCAGGCATGCTCGAAGCCGCAAAGGGCTTCCGCCGACTCAATGCTCGCAAGCAACTGCCGATCCTCAAAGCCGCTCTCCACAGACATGGCGCAGGATCGGGCGACAGCAACCAGGTTGACGACATGGCGCAGGCCGCCTAATCATGAAACCGCAACGCTGCCCGTTCCTTTTTCAACAGAGAACGGGACATCCCCGCTCCGGGGTGAAATCTAATGTCGTTGCCTCGCACGAGCTGGTTGCACGGGATGATGTTCGAAAGGTTGTTGTCACGCATTCGCCGAAGAACGATATAGACATGCATGTCATCATGGGTATCAACCACAAAGAATACAATCCGAGTGCAGACCATGTGTTGTCGAGTTCAATTTGCGACGCCAACGCGATCGCGCATCCTTTGAAAGCGCTGAATGACGCTGTTGGTGTCATTGGCGGTAGCGTGACGACGCTGCATCCGTGGCTGAATTATCAGAACCTTCTTGATGCGCCGGTTGCGTCGCAGCGAGATCCTGGACACGTCTGGAAAGACTATTCTTTGGGCAGGACGAGTGTTGGTTCGTTAATCCCGAAAAACACGACGGCTGTAGAGGCGTTGAAGCCGGTGTTGGGTGATCTTGCAGAGCGCATCGGCAGCTTTTCATATCGAACTCCGAACACTGTAGTCGCAAGCGCTGATCTCACACTTCTTCTCGACCGGAATTTGTCTCAGGCGGAGCTTGAAGACATATTGAATTCCGCCTTCGACGGTTCGCCTTTCGTGGCGCTGAATTGGCAATCGTTGATTTCGCTAGATTACCAGGGTCAGCCGTGGTCTGCCGTGATTGATATGCAATGGGTCAAGGCTATAGGCGGCGGCCTGGTTAAGATTGTTGCTTGGTATGACAATGAGTGGGGCTACGCCTCGAGGGCGCTAGATGTGGCCGTCCATTCGGTGAGCGCGAACGATTTTGAGTTTAACCGATAGGCTGGGAAATCGAAGATGATTTGTGGATTGCTGATTGGCAAGGATCGTAGTGAAGGCGTTCCGGGAAAGAATTTTCGCGAGATTGTCGGGCGTCCGATGTGTGAGTACGGATTTATCGCCGCGCGCGCTATGGGCGTTGACCGGTTATTTACATCCACCGACAGTCCTCGTATTGCGGAGATCGGTGCGAAGTATAAGGCCGAGCATATTGAGCGGCCACCTGAACTCGCGACGCCCGACGCGCTAACAGAAGATGCCTTGACACACGCTGCTGACGAAATGGAGCGTCGTATCGGCCGCGCACCAGAAATTGTCTGTCTTCTCTTTGCTAACAATCCAGCTATTGACGTGAAGCTTTTGAACGAAGGCGTCGAAATTTTGCGGATGGACGAAACCTACGATTCAGCTTTCTCAGTTTGCCGCTATGACATGTTCAGCCCGACGCGAGCACGCCGCGTCACGGAAAAGGGGGATATCGAGCCTTTCGTGCCGCTCGAGGCTTTTGATGGCGAAGTTTCGTCGATCCGGTCGAGTCAAGGAGGCGTTTATTTTTGTGACCTTTCCGTTCAAGTCCTGCGTTGGCGTTGCTTCACTCGCATGTCCGAAGGGATGCAGCCCTTCCAGTGGATGGGTCGCAAGTCGAAGGCACTGATGAATGATTTCGGCTTTGACGTTGATAGCGAATGGCAGTTCCGCGTTATCGATTTCTGGCTGCGCGATCGCGGGTTTACTGAAGACAAGATCCCCTATGACCTTGGTGATCCATCGAACTGGACCTAGCTATGAGGAACGGTAGCATGCTGAAGGCGCGCCTTGATGCCGGCGAAACAGTACTTGGAACGTGGAATGTTATTCCCGACCCCACCGTTGTAGAGATTCTAGCGGATGCTGGGTTTGATTTTGTTGTCATCGACATGGAGCACGGACCGCATCATTTCGTCGGCGCGTGTGATCAGATTCGTGCGGCGGAGGCGCACGGAGCGGCGGCCTTGCTGCGCCCGCCCGGCGTTGATGAGTCTGCGATCCTTCGCGCGCTCGATAGCGGTGCCCACGGCTTGCTCGTGCCGAATATATCGTCACTTGCGCAAGTCCAGTCACTTGTTCAATTTGCGTTTTATCCGCCGCAGGGTGCGCGCGGACATTCTCCATTTACGCGCGCGGGCGGCTTCACCCATGTTGATGCCGGCACGCGTATGAAGGAGATGAACGAGAAACTATTTCTTGGCATTCTGATCGAAGGTACAGACGGCCTCACAGCATTGCCTGACATTCTCACAGAGTTCGGTGAGTCACTGGGTGTTGTCTACGTCGGTCTTTACGACCTTGCGAAATCGCTTGGACAGACCGGTAATGTAAAACATCCTGATGTTACTGACTCGGTGAAGAAGATTGCGGCGATGACCGCCGAGCACGGCGTTCATTGTGGCACGTTGTGCAATGATCGAGAAATGTTAGAAATTGTCCGTGATGCCGGTGTGCGCCTGATTTGTTATCAGAACGACACGGGTATTTTTCACGAAGCGGCAACACAAATCTCCAAAACCGTAAATGAGATAACATTGGGGCGGATGTCTTGATGACATACAAAGTAGGCGTTACCGATTATGTCGAGGAACCCCATGCGATTGAACGGGAGGCCCTCGGCAATGATTGGGAAATCGTCTGGCTGAACGCTCATGAAGAAACGGACTTCGACGCAGATCGCCTAGCTGATCTGGACGCTCTTCTCGTCTGGCACGCGCCGATCACTGAGCGCGTTGCAAAAATGCTGAAAAAATGCCGAATCGTCGTGCGTTACGGCGTCGGATTCGATGAGATTGACGTCGCTGCACTCGAAGCTCAAGGGATAGCGTTTTGCAATACGCCTGATTATGGCACGGAAGAAGTTGCCGATACCACCGTTGCTATGATCTTGATGCATCTGCGCCGTATCGCCGAATATGATTACCAATGTCGAAACTATACCGAAGGTTGGCAAGAACATACGCTCGCGCCGTTGGAGCGCTCGCGCGACCGGACGCTCGGCGTGGTTGGCGTTGGCCGTATCGGATCGGCGGTCATGCGGCGGATGCGTCCCTTTGGGGTTTGCCTTGTCGGGTACGATCCTAACGTCCCGTCCGGCCACGAAAAAGCCCTTGATTATCAGCGCGCCACATCCTTACATTCCCTGTTGTCGCAAGCTGATATTGTTACCGTTCACTGCCCAGCCGATGCATCGACTACCGGTATGATAGACGAGTCGTTTATTGCGGCGATGAAGCCTGGCTCGATTCTGGTTAACACTGCCCGTGGCGCACTCATCAATTCGCTGGACGTGATTGAGGACGGTTTGCGATCCGGTCGCCTTCTCGCAGCAGCGCTTGACGTATTACCGAGCGAGCCGCCCACGGATCATCCGCTTATCGATGCTTGGCGCCGAGCAGAACCATGGCTGCGCGGACGCTTCACGATAACACCGCATACGGCTTATTATTCGGAGCGCGCTTGGCGGGAAATGCGGTACAAGGCGGCGGAGACGGCGAGATTGTTCTTTGATGCCGGGATCGAGCGTAACCGAATTCGAGGAGAGGACAATCGTGACCGAATCCTTTAGATTCCCTTGGCGGACATGGGTATTTGATTGCGATGGCGTTATTCTCAATTCCAATAGTGTAAAACGCGACGCGATGTTTCGCGCTGCGTTGCCGTATGGTGAACACAACGCGCGTGCGCTTGTTGATTATCATGTGCACAATTGCGGTATTGGGCGGGAGATCAAGTTTTATCGCTTTTTGAACGAGATTGTTGGTCTTAGGGAAGGAGTGGACGACGCCTTCAATGCGTTGATGACTGCCTACAGCCGGGAGTTGTGGAATGGTGTCATCGCCTGCGAAGAGGCGCCTGGGTTGCGTGAGGCGCTGAAGGTCCTGCGTGACGACGGTGTTTTGCTCTACGTTGTTTCCGGCGCCCAGCAAATTGAGTTGCGTTCTATTCTCTCCGAGCGTGGGCTCATCGGTTTTTTCGACGGTGTTTTCGGTTCCCCCGACAGCAAGGACGAGATACTCGCCCGGGAATTTGCGAGTGGCGCGATGACGCGGCCCGGCATATTTATCGGTGACAGCCGATATGACGCTGACGCGGCGGCGCGGGCTGGACTCGATTTCGTGTTCTTACATGGTTGGTCGGATTTTGATGATTGGCGTTCCTACTTCGCATCGCGAGTGCCGTTGCTGATTCAGGAAACATTCCAGGATTTTATGACGTGTGTTTTTGAACGACGGGCACACCAATAATCATTCTATGGGCGTGATAAGCGATAGCAACTTTCATATGAGAAAAAATAGACTGGATAAGATGCTCGACGAGGCGACACGATGCTCGCGCGCTGGGAAGATAGAAGCGGCAGTCGCTCTTTGGCGGGATATCATTCCGCATACGAAGGTACCGTCAAGGGAAAACAAGCATGCGCGCGTAACAGCGGGGCGCGATTTAGCAAAACTTGAACGGCTGGATGACTCAAACGCCATATATGACGGTGTCATTGCCGACTATGAGGATGATTTTGCGGTGTTTCACCACGCCGCGCAGGTTGCATTCGCGTCAAACCAGCGCGAGCGATCCGAGCGACTGTTTCGCGAAATATGTTTGCGCTGGTCGGATAATCCAAAAGGGTACTCCGGTCTTGCTAAAACGCTTGCGCGTCGCGGTGCGTATTCCGAAGCATCCGTAATATTGATGGTCGCATTGAGCGCTGTTAAGGCAAGAGACGAATTAGCGTCGGAATGTGCCGACATCCTTCATGAACTCAACGAACATGAAACTGCTCTTAGGTTGTTGGAGAAAACACCGGAGAGGGTGCGTAGCGCGCTTCATTGGCATCAGTATTTTCGTCACCTTTCAGCGGCAGGTCGACATGACGATGAACTCACGGCCATGAAAAGGTATTTCGAAAATGGTGTTGAGAGTGCGCAGTCACCTGCTTCCACTGATGGCGTTAGATTTGCGTCAATTTTGTACCGCCGTGGGGAAGTCAAAGCAAAAGGGTTGCGCGCCGAGGATGCCAATTGGGTGAGGGTTAACGAGGCGTATTCAGAATCGATTGCGGGGCAACAACCGTTTCAGCCGGAGCCTGGTCGCCATCGGGTTGCCGTGTGCATTTCTGGGCAACTCCGCGGTTTTGATCTCGCCTATCCGACAATCAAAAAGTTCATGATTGATGATCTGCAGGCTGATGTTTTCATTTCAACCTGGCGTCGACGCGGGATAAAGATGTCGGGTTTTCACGCTAATCTTCAAACTTATTTTCATGATCACTTTGTGAATAGCGTGCCGCTTGAATATTACGGCAACAATTTTTTGAGAAAGTTTCCGTCAATTGAAGACGTCATGGTTGAACTTGGTGAAAGCGACTTGGTTACGGATGACGCCCTGTCCCGGCTTTATCCGGATGCGGAAATATTTATCGCCGATGAAGATGAGTTCGAGAACCGCATTGCCGAAAGATTTTCCTCCAATGCGAAATTATTTCGCGCACGCATACCGCGAAACCAGATCAAGATGTATTATCACATCTGGAAATCCAATCAGATGAAATGCAAGGCTGAGCGTCGCCTTGGACGGCGTTACGACCTGGTTGTTCGCATCCGTCCTGACAAGGAATTGCGCAGCGATATGGTTTCGCACGCGCCCTTGTATCCATTTGAAATCTTCGCCGATAAGGTGAAGCATCGCGACTCAATAGGCGATCGGATCGCGTACGGTACGTCGGCGGCGATGGATATCTATTCTGACATTTGGCAGCGGGCGCTGGACTGGGAAAAAGGTGCACTACCCAATGGATTTCGTCGTAACATTGCGCCGCATACGTTCATGTTTGATCATCTTTGGACTGCGGGGCTTGGAATACGAGCCATGCCGCCACAGCTTCTCGGGCCTGACCGTAGTGCCAAGGTCCCACCACCGCGCCTTGCCGAGGCGGTGATTCACGATCTATCGCAGGAAAAAAATTTAAGCGAACGTGATCGAGCAATCGGACAGGCGGCGCTTAATGATGCTGTGTTATACATAAAGGCGCGTGAAGGGGATGTTGCGGCAGAGGACTATATTCAAAAATGGAAGACTGTGGCACCAGATTTTAAGTTGCAATAGTTACAACTCAGTCCGGCATTTTACTTTATGAGAATCGGACGCGCTTCAGTGCGCGATGGATCAACGATCACTCAACCCGCAGGTTGCCGTATGTGTCTTCAAATGCGTTTTGCTATGCTTGACCTAATACTGATTTTATACCTGCAATCCTAAAGTAAATATTCAAGAATTTTTCATTTATTGAAAAATTCAACTAATAGTCATCAAGATGAAGAATTTTATTTGCATATTTTTCGATTAGCGTATTGTTATGACTTGCCAATACCGAGATACCTGCATTCTCCGTCATTTCCATCATCCTCCCTCGCGCCTTTTCCTGAAACGCCTCGTCCCCCGCGCCGATCCACTCATCCATCAGCAGTATCTCCGGCTTGAAACTGGTTGCAATCGAAAAGGCCAATCTTGCGGCCATGCCCTGGCTGTAGGATTTGAAGGGGAGGTCGATGAAATCGCCGAGCTCGGAGAAGGCGATGATATCGTCCATGCGTTCCTGGATTTCGTCGCTGGTCCAGCCGTTGATCAGGCCGCGGAGTTCGATGTTGCGGCGGCCGGTGGCTTCGGGGCGGAATCCGAGCCGGATGTTGAACAGCGCATCCACGCGGCCTTCTATCTCGACGCTGCCGCTGGTCGGCGGATAGATGCCATAGAGCACCTTGAGCAGTGTCGTTTTTCCCGCGCCATTGGGACCAACGAGCCCGAGCCGGTCGCCGGCCTTCAGTTCGAAGCTGATGCCGTCAAGTGCCGTGACATAGCGGTTGCGGCCGGTGCCGTGGATGTTGCCGCCGGCCTTAGCCATTCGATGCTTTCGCGGCGCCAGCGACAATTTCTGGCGGACCCTGTAGATCAGGCGGAGGTCTTTCACGCGGATCGAAACCATCAGAGCACGAAGACGATCTGCCTGCGGAACAGGCCCATCAGCAAAAACGCCGTCAGCCACAGCACGGCCCCGATCGCCAGGCAGATGCCGAACGCCGTCAATGGGATGCCGCCCGTCATAACCGGATCCCGTACGATGGCGAGATAATAGGAGAACGAATTCCAGTCGGCGAGGATGCGCCGCACGCCGCCGCCGCTTCCGACCGTCCAGAAGATCGGTGTGAGAAACAGGCCCAGGCGCATGACGTTCTGGACGACGAACTGAAGATCTGGAAAAAACGCGCCGCCCATGGCGAACACCGTGATCGCAGCGGGTGTCGTCAGCGCGATGACCAAAAGCCCGAGCACTGCCCAAAGCCAGCCAACGGACAGCGACGTGCCCACAACGGCAAGCAGCGCCAGGCAGCCGGCAAGCATGTAACCGCCGCGGATGGCCGACTGCATTGTCAACCGCATGACGTAGACAGACAGGGGCAGGGTCGTGCCCTTGATGAAGTTCTCCTCGCGAACGAAAAGCGACACGCTTTGCGTGATCGCTTCTGACATGTAGAGCCAGACGAACAGCCCGACCGCCACGTAGGTTTCGTAGTGCGGGATGCCTTCGCCGCGGCGGAAGATCAAGATGAAGGTGCCCGCGAATGCGAGGTAATTGAGCAGCAGCCACATGGGCCCCAGCGTTGTTCGCTTGTGCTGGTCGCCAATGTCCTCACTGGCCAGCGCGACCCACACCCGCCAGCGTGACAGACCGTCCCTGAAATCGCCGATCGCGTCGGCAAAGATCGAACCCAAAGTTGCACCGCCCAGTTCGTGGAGGCTCGCATAACCCGGAATTGCAAACCGCCTTATCCTGCGGCGCTTCTAGCGTGATCCGGCCCGCTTTGCAAAGGCTCAGTCGTTGATTTCCAGATTCAGCTCTTCAAGCAGGGAACGCGCCAGCTTCTCCGCCGAACCTCCTTGCGTCTCCAGCCGGAACTCCGGCCGCTCCGGTGCCTCGTAGGGGCTGTCGATGCCGGTAAAATTCGGCAGTTCGCCGCGCCTTGCCTTGCGGTAGAGGCCCTTGGGGTCGCGTTCCTCGGCGACTTCCAGCGGCGTGTCGACGAAGATCTCGACGAATTCGCCTTCCTCGAACATCTCGCGGGCCATCTGGCGCTCGGCGCGGAACGGGGAGATGAAGGCGGTCATGACGATCAGGCCGGCATCGACCATGAGCTTGGCGACCTCGGCGATGCGGCGGATGTTCTCCACCCGGTCGGCGTCGGTGAAGCCGAGATCGCGGTTGAGGCCGAGGCGGACATTGTCGCCGTCGAGGATATAGGTGCGGAAGCCCTTGGCATGCAGCTTCCGCTCAAGTGCGTTGGCGACCGTCGACTTGCCCGAGCCGGAAAGGCCGGTGAACCACAGGACCCGGCCGGGATGACCGTTGAGCCTGGCGCGCGCCTTCTTGTTCACCGTCACCGCCTGGCGGTGCACGTTGTCGGCGCGGCGCAGGGCGAAATCGATCATGCCGGCGCCGACCGTCTGGCGGGTCTGTCGGTCGATGAGGACGAATGCGCCCATCGGCGGGCAGTCCGCATAGGTCTCGAAGGCGACCGGCCGGTCGAGGGCGAGTTTAACGACCGAGATGTCGTTGAGCTCCAGCGAGCGGCCCATCATCTCCTCGAAGGTGTTGATGTTGAACGTGTGGCGGATTTCCGAGATCGTCGCGTTCACGGTTGCCGTGCCGGTCTTCATCAGATAGGTGCGGCCGTGAAAGCCGCTGTCCTTCGCCATCCAGACGAGCTTCGCCTCGAACTGGTCGGACGTCTCGCACGGCTCCCTGGCGGCGACAAGGACGTCGCCGCGGGAGATGTCGACGTCCCGGTCAAGCGTCAGCGTGACCGCCTGGTCCGCCTCGGCGGCGCCGAGTTCCGTGTCGCCGAGGACGATCGAATTGACGGTCGCGGTCTCGCCCGAGGGCAGGATGCGGATCTCGTCGCCTGGCGCCACCTTACCTGCGACAATCGTTCCGGCGTAGCCGCGGAAATCGAGATTGGGCCGGTTGACCCACTGGACCGGCATGCGGAATCCGTGATCGACAAGCGCCTTTCGCGTGTCCACCGCGCCGAGGAAACCGAGCAGCGTCGGGCCGTGATACCAGGGCGTGTTGACGGAACGGGCAACGACGTTGTCGCCCGCCAGCGCCGAGACGGGGATTGGCGTTACGGTTGCAAAGGCGAAGCGCTCGCAGAGCTCCGTATAGTCGGTGACGATGTCGTCGAAGACCGCCTGGTCGAAATCCACCAGGTCCATCTTGTTGACGGCCAGGACGATATGGCGGATGCCGAGGATCGAGGCGATGAAGGAGTGGCGGCGGGTCTGCTCGAGAATGCCCTTTCGCGCATCGACCAGGATCACCGCTGCGTCGGCGGTCGAGGCGCCGGTCACCATGTTGCGGGTGTACTGTTCGTGCCCCGGGGTGTCGGCGACGATGAACTTTCGCTGATCGGTGGCGAAATAGCGGTAGGCGACGTCGATGGTGATGCCCTGTTCGCGCTCGGCGCTCAGCCCGTCGACCAGCAGCGCGAAGTCGATCTCCTCGCCCTGCGTTCCGATCTTCGACGAGGTCCTTTCAAGTTCGGACAACTGGTCGTCGAGGATCATCTGGGCCTCGTACAGCATGCGGCCGATCAGCGTCGACTTGCCGTCGTCGACACTGCCGCAGGTGATAAAGCGCAGGGTCTCGAGACCGGCCTGGTTTTCGAGATATGCTTCGATCTCTTGTCGCGCGGTCATCAGAAGTACCCTTCCTGCTTCTTCTTCTCCATGGAGGCGGCCGCGTCGCTGTCGATGGCGCGGCCCTGGCGCTCGCTGTTTCTGGCCCGAAGCAATTCGAGGATGACGGAATCGAGATCGCAGGCGTCCGACTCGATGGCGCCGGTCAGCGGGTAGCAACCGAGGGTGCGAAAACGGATCCTGCCGAATTCGACTTCCTCGCCGTCCATCGGCTGCAGCCGGTCGTCGTCGAGCATGATCAGCATGCCGTCGCGCCGGACGAAGGGACGCATGGCGGCGAAATAGAGCGGGACGATGGGAATCTCCTCGCGGTGGATATAGTGCCACACGTCACGCTCGGTCCAGTTGGAGATCGGGAAGACGCGGATGCTTTCGCCCTTGCCGATCGCCGTGTTGTAGAGGTTCCAGAGTTCCGGGCGCTGGTTCTTCGGGTCCCACCGGTGACTGGCGGTGCGGAAGGAGAATATGCGCTCCTTGGCGCGGCTTTTTTCCTCGTCGCGCCGCGCGCCGCCGAAGGCGACATCGAATGCGTGCTCGTCCAGTGCCTGCTTGAGACCTTGCGTCTTCATGATGTCGGTGTGCACGGAACTGCCGTGGTCGATCGGATTGATGTTCCTTTCCACCCCTTCCGGGTTTGTGTGGGTGATCAGCTTCATGCCGGCCTCGGCGGCCATGCGATCGCGGAACTGGTACATTTCCCGGAACTTCCAGCCGGTGTCGACATGCAGAAGCGGAAACGGGGGAGGCGAGGGATAAAAGGCCTTCTTCGCCAGATGCAGCATGACCGACGAATCCTTGCCGACCGAATAAAGCATGACCGGGTTTTCGGCAGTCGCGGCGACCTCGCGCAAGATGTGGATACTCTCGGCTTCCAGGCGATCGAGGTGAGACAGGGTCGCCGGACGGGGCGCGGTGCCGCGGCCGCTTCCGGCGGCGGGGCCGGCACAGGAGGGGGCATAGACAGCGAGCGCGGACTGCAGATTTCCGGCGATCCTGCAATCCGGGTCGGCAAGTTCCCGCAAGCGCCCGCAAAGCGCGGCATGCGGCCACAGCAGCGTCTTGTCGGCGGCGTCGCCGCACAGCGCGGCAAGCGCTTCGACCAGTTCTTCGTCCTCCGGGTCAGGGCGGCTCAGAAAGACCCAGCGCCGCGCCTGCCGTCCGTCATTGGCCGCCAGCAGCGGGCGGCCTGAGGGTGTCCGGTGTACCTGCACGAACAGGGACACAGCGCGTTCGGAACGCGCCCTCTGCAAAAGGGCCTCGGCCGCGTATTTGCGCACCGGGATTTCGTTTTCATCGACAATATCGACAAGCGAAAGCGCCGGCGGAAGCAAGCCTTTTGACGCGACACTGCGTTCGACGGTCCGTTTCGAGGTTGCCGGCCCTTCCTCCTCGAGCAGCGCATGCAGCAGTTCAATCGTCCAAGGCTCGCGCCGACCCGCCGGACCAAGGCGGTTCTTCAATGCCTCATCGGGAAACGCTTCCATGGCAATCTCCGTCGCAATATGCAAAATATGTCTTATTGATACGAAGCACGAAATGAATTTGATGTAAATAGGGGAATTTATTTCGCTTCGAATGCATTTTGCGACAATCCCGGATTCTTGCCATTGCCGCCGGCGGCGCGCCTCACGAAACAAGGATTGGGCTTTCAATTGGCGATGCGGATTGCTAGGAACGGCGGCGGTCGGAACAGGCCAGACAAACGACAGGAACCGGACATTGAGCAAAGTTGCGTTAATTACAGGAATCACCGGGCAGGACGGCGCCTATCTTGCGGAATTCCTTCTGGGCAAGGGCTACACCGTCCACGGAATCAAACGCCGGTCCTCACTGTTCAATACCGACCGGATCGATCATCTCTACCAGGACCCGCATGTGGAAAACCCGAGGCTGATCCTGCACTATGGCGATCTTACGGATTCGTCGAGTCTGGTGCGGACGATCCAGCAGGTGCAGCCCGACGAGATCTACAATCTGGCCGCCCAGTCGCATGTCGCCGTTTCTTTCGAGGAGCCGGAATACACGGCCAATTCGGACGCGCTCGGCGCGCTGCGGCTGCTGGAGGCGATCCGTATTCTCGGGCTGGAGAAAAAGACGCGGTTTTACCAGGCCTCGACGTCCGAACTCTACGGCCTTGTCCAACAGGTGCCGCAGACCGAGACGACGCCGTTCTATCCGCGCTCGCCCTATGCGGTCGCCAAGCTCTACGCCTACTGGATCACGATCAACTACCGGGAGGCCTACGGCATGTATGCCTGCAACGGCATCCTCTTCAACCACGAGAGTCCGCTGCGCGGCGAGACATTCGTCACCCGGAAGATTACCCGCGCCCTGTCGCGCATCAAGCTCGGCCTCCAGGACTGTCTTTATCTCGGAAATCTCGATGCCAAGCGCGACTGGGGCCACGCCAGGGATTATGTGGAAATGATGTGGCTGATGCTGCAACAGGAACAGCCCGAGGATTTTGTCATAGCGACCGGCGTGCAATACAGCGTGCGGGATTTTGTGAATGCGGCGGCCAAGGAGGCCGGCATCGCCATTAGCTGGCAAGGCGAGGGCGTCGAGGAAAAAGGCATTGACGACAACGGCAAATGCATCGTTTCGGTAGACCCGCGCTATTTCCGGCCGGCGGAGGTGGAGACTTTGCTCGGCGATTCGGCAAAGGCGCGGGAAAAGCTCGGCTGGACGCCGACGACGCGCTTTGAAGACCTTGTCGCGGAAATGATGCGTGAGGACCTGCAGTCGGCGGCGCGCGACGAGCTGGTCAAAAGCCACGGATTTTCCGCCTATAATTATCACGAGTAGGACGCATGGACAGGAATGCGAAGATCTTCGTCGCCGGCCACCGCGGAATGGTGGGCTCGGCTATCGTGCGGCGCTTGGAATCGGCCGGATACGACAATGTGCTTGTGCGTGACCGGTCGGAACTCGATCTCGCCGATCAGGCGGCTGTCTTTGCATTCTTGAAGTCCGAACGACCGGACTACATCTTCCTTGCCGCGGCAAAGGTCGGCGGCATCCAGGCAAACAACACCGCCCGCGGCGATTTCATCTACCAGAACCTGATCATCGAGGCGAACGTCATACACGGCGCCCACAGGGCCGGGGTCGACCGGCTGCTTTTCCTCGGATCGAGCTGTATCTATCCGCGTGACTGCCCGCAGCCGATCAAGGAGGAATACCTGCTGACCGGCCCGCTGGAAGAAACCAACGAGCCCTACGCCATCGCCAAAATCGCCGGGATAAAGCTCTGCGAAAGCTACAACGCGCAATACGGCACTGGCTATGTCAGCGTGATGCCGACCAATCTCTACGGGGCGAACGACAATTACGATCTCGCGAGCAGCCACGTGCTGCCCGCGCTTATCCGCAAGGCGCACGAGGCCAAGGAGCGTGGCGAGCGGGAGCTCGTCGTCTGGGGTTCGGGCGCGCCGATGCGCGAGTTTCTCTACGTCGACGACATGGCTGATGCGTGCGTTTTCGTCATGGAATCCGGCATGCGCGCCGGCATATTCAATGTCGGGACGGGAAGGGACATCACCATCCGGGAACTTGCGGAAACCGTCATGGATGTCGTGGGTTTTGCGGGAACCATCGTTTTCGACCGGTCCAAGCCGGACGGAACGCCGCGCAAGCTGCTTGATGTCGACCGCCTGAAGGAAAACGGCTGGACCGCGCGAACGGGCCTCAAAGAGGGTATTGCGTTGGCCTATGCCGACTACCTGGACCGGTTCGGCGGCTGAGCCGCCTACGAACGTCCGTAGATGTCCTCGTAGCGCACGATATCGTCCTCACCGAGATAGGATCCCGTCTGCACCTCGATCAAAGTCATCGGCTCCTCTCCACGATTTTCCATGCGATGAACGTTGCCGCACGCGATGTAGGTCGATTCATTCGGATTGAGCACCAACTGCTCCTCGCCATTGACCACATGGGCAACGCCCTGAACCACCGTCCAGTGCTCGGAACGGTGCTTGTGGGATTGCAGGCTCAGGCAGCCACCCGGCTTTACCTCGATGCGCTTGACCTTGTATCCGGCACCCTCATCCAAAATCGTATAGGAGCCCCATGGGCGATACCCCGTCGGAAAACTCGCATGGGACTCGTGGCCTTTGTCTTTCAGCATCTCGAACAGGGCCTTGACGTCTTGCGACCTGGCCTTGTTGACGACAAGCGTGGCATCCCGGGTGTCGACCACGGCCAGATCCTCGACGCCAACGAGGCTGACCAGCCTGCCTTGCGCGCTGACGAAACAGTTCCGCGAGCCGACAAGCGCCGCGTCGCCGATTGTCGTGTTGCCCTCGTTGTCGGGCGTGTAGCTTTCGGAAAGCGATGACCAGTTGCCGACATCGCTCCAGCCGATATTCGCCCTGACCACCGACAGGTTCGCGATCTTTTCCATCACAGCATAATCGATGGAAATCTTGGGCGCGCCGGCAAACGCCGCCGCATCGAGGACCGTTTCCGTGGTATGCGGCGCTATCTCCTGTCGCGCGCCCTTTTCCACCGCCGTCCTGGCCGCCTGCAGGACTTTTGGACAGTGCGCCTCCATGGCGTCGAGCATGGCGCCGGCCGGGAAGCAGAACATGCCCGAGTTCCAGAGGAAATTGCCGGCTTCCAGATAGTTTTTCGCTGTTTCGGCGTCGGGCTTTTCCACGAACCGGACAACGTTGTCTCCTTCGACCTCCAAATAACCGTATCCGGTTTCGGGCCTGTCCGGCTCGATGCCGAAGGTGACGACCCGGCCCCGCCCGGCGAACGCCTCGGCTGCGGCGACCGCCTTGTTGAACCCGGCCGTGTCGCGGATAAGGTGATCGGCGGCCAGGAAGAGGATAACCGCCTTGCGGCCGAAATTCTTCGCTACATAGACCGTGGCCGCCGCCGTCGCGGCAGCGGTATCGCGGCCCATGGGCTCAAGCAGAAGGTGATCGGTCACACCGGGCGCGGCATATTTTTCGTATTCCGCGACGGTCTTGAACGAAGAGTCGTGCGCCGTGATGGTCACAATGTCGGTGATGCCGTCCAGCGATGCCGCCCTGATATAGGTGTTGAGCAACAGGCTTTTGCCGTTTTCGACGGGTAAAAACGGCTTGGGATGGGATTGGCGCGAGGCGGGCCAAAGGCGGGATCCGACACCGCCGCTGACAATCACAGGTATGATCATGGTGTTCCCAGACTAGAGCAAAGTATGCAATCCACCGCTTGCGGACGGAAGCAGCAACAGCGAGGCGCCTGCTTCAGTGCCCTTTTTGGCGGAAAGCCCTTTGTTCTTCAAGACTGAGAACCTCGGCGGTCTGCCCGCCCCGATAGGTGATCTCCTCGACGTCCGAGGTGTAGCCCTCGACGGCGCCCTGGATGGTCAACCGCAGCCGGTTCGGGTCTTCGCTTTCGATGTCGCGTTCAAGGCGGCGCAGCAGATCCGCGATCGCCGGACCTTCCGCGTCGCTCTTTTCCTCGGCGCGCAGGATTTTCGGGTGGACGGTGCCGACCACCCGGTCGGTGATCAAGAGTTCCTCGTACAGTTTTTCACCGGGCCTCAGCCCGATTATCTCGATCGGAATGTCGCCGTCCGGGTTGTCGTCGTCGCGAACCGATTTTCCGCTCAACTGGATCATCAGCCGTGCCAGATCCTTGATCCGCACCGGCTCACCCATGTCCAGCACGAAGACCTCGCCGCCCTCGGCCAGCGATCCGGCCTGGACGACGAGCTGCGCCGCTTCCTGGGGCGTCATGAAATAGCGGGTAACCTCCTCATGGGTGACGGTGACGGGTCCGCCGTTGTGGATCTGTTCGGTAAAGAGATTGATCACCGAACCCGATGAGCCGAGAACATTGCCGAAGCGCACGATCGCGAAAACCGTGCCATCGGTGGTTGCCTGGATATTCTGCACCACCTGCTCGGCGATACGCTTCGATGCGCCCATTATGTTGGAGGGCCTGACGGCCTTGTCCGTCGAAATCAGGATAAACCGCTCAACGCCGCTGCTGACGGCCTCCTGTGCGATCGTGAATGTGCCGAATATGTTGTTCATGATGCCTTGGGACGGATTGGCTTCCACGATCGGCACATGTTTGTAGGCGGCGGCGTGATAGACGATGTCGACACCATGGCGAAGAAGAAGCGTGCGTACCCGCCGGCGGTCCCGCACGTCACCGAGCGCATAAACGATCTCGATTTCGCTGTCGTCGGGCAAGTGCTTGTTGAGCCGCTTCTCTATGTTGTAGAGAGAGAGCTCGCTGATCTCCAGCAGGATCAGCTTCCTGGGCCTTGCCTTCAAAATCTGCCTGCACAGTTCCGATCCGATGGATCCGCCGGCTCCGGTCACCAGGATGTTCTTGTCCTGGATCGCCTCGTCGAAAAGCCGTGATATCGGGCTGACCGCCGATCGGCCGAGCAGATCGTCAATGCGAATTTCCTTGAGCTGCTGGACATCCGCCTTGCCGCGAAGAATGTCGCTCAATGGAGGAATTGTCTGAAGTTCCAGCTTGTAGGGCGCCAGGCGGGCGACAATGCCGCGCCTTTGCGTGGGGGTCGCATTGGCCATGGCAAACAGCACGCGGGTCACATTGAAGCGCTGCTGCAGCTTAGCCACCCTGTCAGGCGCATAGACACGGCATCCGCGTATCATTGTTCCCTTGAGCAAAGGATCGTCGTCGAGGAAGCCGACGACACGCTGTTGGTGGCCGCTTTGTATCGCCGCGGCAAGCTGGGTGCCGGCCGAACCTGCGCCGTAGATGAGGACATTTTCGCGAATGCTCAGGCCGGTGTTGACGTGCTGGTAGTAGGCCCGCGCGATAACCCGCGTCAGCCCCACCGAAAAAAACACGAGGATCGCGAAAATCGGAGGCACGGCTCTCGGGATATCGAAGCCGCTGTCCATGTGCGAGGCCGCTGCGACGAACAGCATCAGCGTAACCGCGCCGCCGGCGACGATGGCAATCATGCGGCTTTCCATCGCCCTGATCAAAACGCTGTAGAGGCCGAGAATCTGATAGGCGACAATTCCGACGATCGGCAGGGCAACCAGCAGCCAGGTCAGATTGCTTCGATCCGGAAAATCCAGTTCGCCGAAACGGAATGCCATCGCGGCCACCATGCACATGACAATCGCGATGCCGTCGATTGCCATGAAAATCGCGCGCTTCTGGTGCCGTCCCATTTCAAGGAAGGTCTGATGGATCGACCGCATCAGTCCTGACGCGAATCCAGCCGGCAATACCCCCCGCCGATCATCATCTATCTGCATGTCCCGCCTCTGCGACCGCCCCCGCAAATCATCAATCGTACAATCTCACGCCAGTCCGGTTTTGGCCAATGCAAATTAGCACAGATCAAAACAAAATAATCATATGTTTACGTTTGCCGGCTCACCGTAATGGTTGCAGTGGTGAGCGGCCTGCATACAACGGTTGAACAATGCCGGGCGCAAATTGTCAATTCGCAAATTGTTACACCGGGTTGGCGGATGTTGTTGGCCGAGCGGATCATGTGACCCCCCACGAAACTCGAAACCACGGACGGGAAGATGCGCGGTCTCGGGCCTGGTGGTTGGTCAAACGCCCTTTTGAGCGTGCACCGTATCCAGGCGAATCACGACATAGGCCCCGAAGCTGCTGCCCAGGAAGCCGAAAACCAACCAGCCCCAGCCGTGCATGCTGCCGGAAATGACGCCGCCAAGATAAGCGCCGATATTGCAGCCATAGGCGAGCCGGGCACCGTAACCCATCAGCAGGCCGCCGCAGATCGCGATGGCCACATCACGGGCATCGACTTTCCAGTTCGGTGCAAACCTGCCGGCGAGGCTCGCTGCGACGAAGGCTCCGACGATGATCCCGAAATTCATGATCGACGTGCTGTCGGCAAACACGGACTGGTTCAACCATGCCATGCGTCCCGACCAGTAAGGCCAGTCCTGCAACTGTGCACCGCCGCTTTGCGCGATCTTCGCGCCCCAAAGCGTGAAGGCGGATGTGATGCCCCAGGGACGGGAAAGGACAACGAGCGTGGCGATGCCCACAACCGCAAGGGCGACGCAGCCCCAGGATTTCGGCCAGGGCCCGCGAACAAGACTGACTTTCTGCGGTCCCTTTTCGAGCGCGCCGAACCGGTCGATTTCACGCCGGCGGCTGATGTAATAGACGGCTCCGAGTACCAGTGCGGTCATCGCAAAAGCCGACGCTGCGCCATAGGTTTCGACCAGCGAGAACGCCGGCAGCGCGGGGAGCGACCACCAAAAGGGCAGGTGGGCGGTTGCGATGACGGATCCGGCGATGAAACCGGAAAGCGTCGCAAGCATGCGGGTGTTGCCGCCGCCCGCCGTAAACAGCGTTCCGGACGCGCAGCCGCCGCCGAACTGCATGCCGACGCCGAAGAGGAAGGCGCCCAGCGCCGCCGCATAGCCGAACGGTGCGACGGCGCCTGAAATCGGGCGTCCGAACAGGCCTTGCGAGCCGATCAGCGGAAACGCGATCGCACAGGTCAGCAGGATCAGGAGGATCTGCGCGCGAAGCCCTGCGCCGCGTCCTTCAAAAACGAAACTGCGCCAGGCGGAGGTGAAGCCGAAGGACGCGTGGTAGAGTGCAATGCCAGCAAACAGGCCGATTGACGCGGCCAGGAACAGCCGCACCGCCCCCGCCTGGTAGGCGAGCAGCAGCAGGACACAGCCAGCCGCCGCACCGACCAGCAGGCTGCCGGTCTGAAGTGCCGCGGGTCTCGATATGGCGCGATCCTGCATGGGAAAGGGAACCCGTCTTTCTTGAAGGTCGATGTCTGGCAGGTAGCTGTACCACCGCCTTTAATCGGGGCCCAAATCAAGCAAATACACTTTTGTGACATAGGTGACACCTGCCCGGCATACACCCATCCAGGAACGGTGCGCTGACCGCGCGCACCGGAACCCGCACCGGAAACGTCCATGTATCACGCCGTCCGACGCCTGTGTGCCGACATGACGTCGATCTCAGGGAAACAGGCACGTCGGGATGAGCGGATCCACCGTTCTTTCATTTGACTTTCGAATATTTTCATATATTTTCGAAATGGACTGAATACGCAGTTGAAATCCTAAAAAAATGAAGAGTTCCGACATATACGACCTGTTTGTCATTGGCGGCGGTATCAATGGCTGCGGTATCGCCCGAGATGCCGCCGGGCGCGGGTTCTCGGTCTTCCTGGCCGAGAAGGACGATCTTGCCAGCGGCACGTCCTCCAGCTCGACGAAGCTCATCCACGGCGGATTGCGCTACCTGGAACATTACGAGTTCCGGCTGGTGCGCGAAGCGCTGATGGAGAGGGAGGTGCTGTGGCGCATGGCGCCGCACATCATATGGCCCATGCGCTTCATTCTTCCCCATCAGAAAGGGCTGCGCCCGGCCTGGCTGCTGCGTCTCGGCCTGTTTCTCTATGATCACCTCGGCGGACGCAAACTGCTGCCGCCGACACGGGTACTGGACCTGAAGTCGGACCCGGCCGGTGCGCCGCTGAAGCCCGGTTTTACAAAGGCTTTCGAATATTCGGATTGCTGGGTGAACGACGCGCGGCTGGTCGCGCTTAACGCGCGCGATGCGGCGGACCGCGGCGCCGTTATCCGCACGCGCACGAAAGTGGTCGATACACGGCGCGACGGGGATGCCTGGACCGTGTCAATCGAGGACACGCTGACCGGACAGACGCAGACGGTCCGCGCGCGGCTGGTGATCAATGCGGCAGGACCCTGGATCGACAGCGTCCTGCGCACGGCGGTCGGTGAGAACGACGCCCGCAATGTCCGGCTGGTTCAGGGCAGCCATATCGTGATAGACCGCAAGTTCGAGGATGAGCGGGCGTTCTTTTTCCAGAACCGCGACGAGCGCATCATCTTCGCGATCCCTTACGAACGCGATTTCACGCTGATCGGAACCACCGACCGGGATTTCGACGAGAACCTCGATACGGCCGAAATCAGCGAAGAGGAAATTGCCTATTTGTGCGAGGCATCGTCCGAGTATTTCGCCGAACCCGTAACGCGGGACGATGTCGTGTGGACCTATAGCGGTGTGCGGCCGCTATACGACGACGGCGCGTCGGCGGCGCAGGAAGCGACGCGTGACTATGTCCTCGTCGAGGAAGGTGCACCGGATCAGGGCCTGCTGATCAATATATTCGGCGGCAAGATCACCACATACCGGCGCCTGGCCGAGGCTGTGCTCGAAAAGGTCGAGCGGCGCCTGGGCAAGCGCAAACCCGGCTGGACGGCAGAGGCGCGTCTGCCCGGCGGCGATTTCGGCGTACGCGAGTTCGACCGGTTGCTCACCGACCTCAAGGAACGCTTCGGCTTTCTGGCGGACGGGCACGCATACAGGCTGGCGCGGCTCTACGGGACAAGGGCGGCGGCGATCCTGGGCGACGCCGGCAGCCTCGAGGATCTCGGAACATGTTTCGGCAGCGATCTCTACGCCGCGGAAGTCGACTATCTCGTCGAAAACGAGTGGGCCGTGATGGCCGATGACATCGTCTGGCGGCGCACCAAGCGCGGCCTCCAGATGTCGGAGGAACAGATTTCCGCGCTGTCGGCCTATCTCGACACTTCCAAAAAGCAAAAGTTGAAGGCAGGCTGAGCGCCGGGCAAATCCGGCCGACTGCCGGCAGTCGCATTCCGACAAGCGGAAAAGCGGGGAGGATAAAGTATGGCAAATCATGTCCTGGCGATCGATCATGGAACCACCTCGAGCCGAGCCATTGTTTTTCGCGATGACCAGAGCGTCGCCGGAGTGGGCCAGAAAGAGTTCACCCAGCATTTCCCGCGGTCGGGCTGGGTCGAGCACGATCCGGAGGAAATCTGGGATACCGTCAACCGGTCGATCGCCGAAGCGCTCGAAAATGCCAGTTTGAGCGGCGCGGATATCGCCGCGATCGGCATTACCAATCAGCGCGAGACCGTGGTTGTCTGGGATCGCGAGACGGGCGAGGCGGTGTTCAATGCCATCGTCTGGCAGGACCGGCGGACCGCGTCGATGTGCAGCCAGATGAAGGATGACGGGCTTGAGCCGATGTTTACCGGCAAGACGGGCCTGCTGCTCGATCCGTATTTCTCCGGAACCAAGCTGCGCTGGCTGCTGGACAACGTTCCGGATGCGCGGGCGCGCGCCGAGCGGGGCGAGCTGTGTTTCGGAACCGTCGACAGTTTCCTGATATGGCGCCTGATCGGTGGTGCGCGCCACGTCACCGACGCGACCAATGCGTCGCGCACGCTGATGTACAATATCGAACAGAACTGCTGGGACGACGAACTCCTGGGCCACCTGCGGGTACCGTCCGGAATGCTTCCCGACGTGTGCGACAGCGCGGATGATTTCGGGACCGTGAAGGCCGACCACCCGCTCGCCGGAACGCCGATCCTCGGCGTCGCCGGCGATCAGCAGGCAGCGACGATCGGCAACGCCTGTTTCGAACCGGGCATGATGAAGGTCACCTACGGAACCGGCTGCTTCTCGCTATTGAACACGGGCGACGAACTTGTGCGTTCGAAAAACCGCCTGCTGTCGACCATCGCCTACCGGCTTAACGGCGTCACAACTTATGCCGTTGAGGGGTCGATCTTCGTCGCCGGCGCCGGCGTGCAATGGCTGCGCGACGGGCTTGGCCTGATCCAATCGGCTGAGGAGAGTGGTGTGCTCGCCGCCAGGGCCGACCCGGAGCAGGCAGTCTATCTGGTGCCGGCCTTTGTCGGGCTCGGCGCGCCCTACTGGGACGCGGAGGCGCGCGGCGCCCTGTTCGGCCTGACACGCAACACCGGCCCGGCCGAGATAGCCAAGGCGACGCTCGATTCCGTCTGCTACCAGACGCATGACCTGCTCACCGCCAAGCGCGGGGACTGGCAGGGCGGTGATGCACAGACGGTCCTGCGCGTCGATGGCGGCATGGTCGCGTCCGACTGGACGATGCAGCGCCTTGCCGACATTCTGGGGGTGCCGGTCGACCGCCCGGTCATCCTGGAAACCACCGCGCTCGGGGCGGCGTGGCTGGCCGGGCAGCGCGCCGGCGTATGGCCGGACCGGAACGCCTTTGCCGACGGCTGGGCCCGCGACCGCCGCTTCGAACCGCGTATCGACGATGCGTCGCGCAGAGCCGATCTCGCTGGCTGGAAGGATGCCGTCCAGCGCACCTTGAGCCGGTGAAGCAGATTCGGGCACAAGGTTCCGGAAATTAGGAAATAATAATATTTATAGCTGCTTAGCCGGTTCTTCGGAGCCGGTTTTTGCGCGTGTTTTCTCCGAAATTTTAGTATCACTAAAAAAATCTTGACTCCGGTGAAAATGCGAGTCATCGTTTT
Organism: Nitratireductor sp. XY-223; assembly: GCF_004959855.1. Lineage (GTDB taxonomy): Bacteria > Pseudomonadota > Alphaproteobacteria > Rhizobiales > Rhizobiaceae > Hoeflea_A. The sequence continues at coordinate 22,882 of NZ_SPNT01000001.1, forward strand.
AGTAATACTAAAATTTGGGAGGCAGGATTGAGCGGGCAGGAGACGGCGAAATCCAAGGACGTGGAGGATCACGGAGCCCTGGCGACGCGCCTGCGGGAGCGGCGCAGGGAACTGGGGCTCACGCTCAAGGCCGTTGCCGACTCGGCCGGGCTGTCCGTCGGATTCATTTCCCAGATTGAACGCGGCATTGCCGTTCCGTCACTTTCGTCGCTGGTCTCGGTGTCGCGCGTGCTCGATGTCAATGTCGGCGACTTCTTGACCAGTCAACCGCAGCCGGACGAGAATGAAGCGCGGAGCCGTCAGCCGGGCCGGCCGGTCTTTGCTGTCAGTGAAAGCTCCGTCACCTATGAACGGGTTTCGTCGTCCTTTCCCGGCCACATCCTTCGCAGTGTCATCATCCGCGAACCTCCCGGCTACCGCAGCGAACCGATTGCCCACGAGGGCGAAGAGATGATGTTCGTCCTGGACGGGACGATCACCATCGAGATCGACGGCGAGAGGACCATTCTCGGCACCGGTGACTCCGTGCATTTTCCGTCGACCCGCGTGCACTCGAGCTGGAACCATACCGACAAGCCGGCAACCATTTTGTGGGCCGGCACCATGGATGTCTTTTGCGAAGAGCCGGCGACCCCGTTCCACAAGGAAAAGAACCAGAAGGCGGAATGACCGCCCGTACAAACCGCGAACCTAACCGTGCAGGGAGGAACCGATGAACAGAATTGCGAAAACAGCGGCTGCGGCACTTTTGAGTGTCAGCACGCTCGCGCTCATGCCGGCGGCGCCGGCGCTTGCCGAAACGGTGCTGCGCCTCGACGAGGTGGCGGTCGGAGAACTCGATCCCGGCAAGGCGACCGACTACGCAGACTCGATCCTGATGTTCAATGTCTACGACACGCTGGTGCTGCCTGCGCAGGGTGCGCCGGGGCTCGTGCCGCATCTCGCCGAAAGCTGGTCGGCCGACGGCAACAGCCACACGTTCAAACTGCGCCAGGACGTCAAGTTCCAGAGCGGCAATCCGCTGACGGCGGAGGACGTTGTTTTCTCGCTGGACCGCATGCAGGAACTTGGTCTGGGCTTTTCCTACCTCTTTACCAATGTCGAGAAGGCCGAGGCGGTTGATGATCACACGGTGACATTCGTGCTGAAAGAGACCTATGCACCATTCGTTGCCTCCATGCTGCGCCTGCCGATCGTCGACAAGAAGCTGGTGATGGAGAATCTTGGCGAGGGCGACGGCGAGATGAAGGACTGGGGCCAGGCTTTCCTCTCTGCCAACGGCGCGGGAACCGGCGCCTACAAGGTATCGTCTCACAATCCGCAGCAGGAAACGGTGATGGCCAAGAACGCCGACTATTTCCTCGGCGTACCCGGCGCCGCGCCCGATACGGTACGGCTGCGCTACGGGCTGGAGCCAGCCACCGTGCGCACGCTTATTTCCCAGGGCGAGCACGATATCTCCTCTCAGTGGCTGCCGCCGGAGGTCCTGAAGGCGCTGGCCCAGGACGGCGCGCAACTGCTGACGGAATCCGGCAGCGGTGCCTTCTACGTCAAGATGAACACCACCAAGCCGCCGCTCGACGATCCGGAATGCCGCCTGGCGCTTGCCAAGGCGTTCGACTACGCGGCGGCGATCAAGATGATCGCGGTCACCGATGACGTGTCGCAGGGAAGCCCGGCAACCGGTGCCATCCCGGTCGGCATGCTCGGCGCCAATCCGCCATCCGCCGAACTTGTCCGCGACCTGGATGCAGCAAAGCAGCATTTGAACTCCTGCCGTTACGCGCCTGGCGACCAGACCATCGAGATTTCCTGGATCGCCGAGGTGCCACTGGAAGAGCGTTTCGCGCTGCTGATGCAGGCCAATTTCGCCGAGCTCGGAGTCAAATCCGAGATCAAGAAAATGCCCTGGGCGCTCTTCGCCGAGCAGGTCTCGAAAGCCGAGAACACACCCCATATCTCGCAGATCTTCAACAATGCGGTGACCGGGGACCCGGACACTCTGCTCTACGGCATGTATGATTCCAAGGCACCGGGCACCTGGCAGTCGCCGGAACATCTCAAGGACGCCGATGTCGACCGGCTGCTCGAAGAAGGCCGGGTCAATACGGACGAGTCGGCCCGCGCCAAGGCCTACCACGAGCTCAACAACCGGCTCATGGCGATCGCGCCGACGATCTACGGCTATGACCGCCAGAACGTCTTCGCCGCCAGCGACCGGGTCAAGGTTCCGGCTCTGTCGGATCCGGCCAAGGCGTTCGGTCTCGACGGGATGGGCTTTTCCTTCCGCCTGATGGAAATGCAGGATCAGAACTGACCCTGTGCGTCGGGCCGGTTGCGCGAATGCGCCGGCCCGCTTTTTAACCCGCGCCCCTGGCGCGTTGAAAGAACCGCTGAACCGCCATGTCGCCTGTCGTCCGCCTTCTCGTGAAGCGGCTGTCGATCTCGATCATCGTTTTGATCGGCGTATCGATGCTGATCTTCACCATCGCCCGGGTCATACCCGGCGATCCGGCGCGCATCGCGCTGGGCCCCAACGCGACGACCGAGCAGGTCGAGCAATTGCGCGAGAAACTGCACCTCAACGAGCCCATCTGGATCCAGTACGGGTATTTCGTGCGCGATTTCTCGCGCGGTGATCTGGGCGTCTCGCTTTACACCAACCGCCCCGTGACTACGGACATCGCGCAGTTCTTGCCGGCGACGCTCGAACTCGTAATCGTTGCCGGCATCTTCATGATCGGCTTCGGGATCCCGCTGGGCATCGCCTCGGCGCGTTATCGCGGCAAGGCCGCCGACAACATCATACGCGTCGTGTCGCTACTCGGCGTTTCGGCGCCCAGCTTCGTCTGGGCGGTGATCCTGATGCTGCTCTTCGCCTTCTTCCTGCCGCTGTTCCCGATCGCCGGCCAGATATCCGACACGCTGACCGTGCCGCCGAGGATCACCGGCTTCCTTTTGGTCGACTCGCTTCTTGCCGGCGACATCCCGGCCTTTTTGAGCGCCGCCCACCACATCATCCTGCCGGCCTTCGCGCTGGCGCTTTCGGGCATCGGGCAGGCGGCCCGGCTGACACGGTCCAACATGGTCGAGACCTATGACAAGCCCTATATCGAGATGGCCCAATCCTACGGGTTTCCGGCCCGCCGTATCGCGAACCGCTATGCCTTCCGCCCGTCGTTGATCCCGTCGCTGACGATCATCGGTCTGGATTTCGCGGCGATGCTCGGCAACGCATTCCTCGTCGAGGCGGTCTATGCGTGGCCGGGCCTGTCCCGCTACGGCGTACAGGTGATCCTGCGCAAGGACCTCAACGCCATTGTCGGCACGGTGCTCGTCATTTCCGCGACCTTCCTGATCGTCAACATCATCGTCGACCTGCTGATCGCCTATATCAATCCGCGCATCCGGCTGGCGGAGAGGGGGCGGCCATGAGGCGCACGCTGTCGATCCTGTTGTCCAACCCGCTTTCGGTGATCGGGCTGATCCTCGTCGGCACGGTCGTCTTCTCGGCCGTCTTCGCCGACCTCATCGCCCCGTTCCCGTCGCATCGCGGCGCCGTGGTGGACTTCACCAATTTCAACCAGCCGCCGCACTGGCCCAACATCTTCGGCACCGATCTCGTCGGGCGGGATGTCTTTTCGCGCATCCTCTATGCCTACCGTATTTCGCTGCTTTTAGGGGTCGTCGTGCTGGCGATCGCGGTTCCCATCGGCGTGACGGTCGGGCTGGCCGCCGGCTATCTCGGCGGCTGGGCGGAGTTCATCCTGATGCGGCTGACCGATGTTTTCCTGTCGATCCCGCCGCTGGTGCTGGCCATGTCCGTCATGGGCGTTCTCGAGCCGACCCTGACCAACGGCATGCTGGCGGTGACGACCATGTGGTGGCCCTGGTATGCGCGGCTCGTCTACAACGTGACCCGCTCGGAGGCGCAGGAAGGCTACGTGCTTGCCGCCGAGATCATCGGCGCCTCGCGGCTGCACATCATGTTCCGCGAGATCCTGCCCAACTGCGTGCCGTCCATCGTCACCAAGATGACGCTCGATCTCGGCTTCGTCATCCTCATCGCCTCGTCGCTGTCGTTCCTCGGCCTCGGGGTCCAGGCACCGACGCCGGACCTCGGTTCGATGGTCGCGGAAGGCGGCAATTACCTGCCCGATTCCTGGTGGCTGACGGTGTTCCCGTCGCTTGCCATCCTGATCGCGGTGTTCGGCTTCAACCTGCTCGGCGATGCGCTGCGCCAGGTCCTGGGGAGCGATCAATGAACGATTATCTGCTCGACATCCGGGACCTGAAGCTTGCGTTCAAGAACTATGCCGGCCTTGTCGAGGTCCTGCACGGCATCTCGCTCAACGTCCGCCGCGGCGAAAAGGTCGCACTGGTCGGCGAATCCGGCTCCGGCAAGTCGGTGACGGCGCGCATCATCCTCGGCCTGCTGCAGGAGCTGAAATCCGCACGTATTTCCGGGTCGGTGCATTTCGAGGGACAGGATCTCGAGGCATTGGCCTTGCGCACGCGGCTGGCGCTGCGCGGAACCAAGATCTCGATGATCTTCCAGGACCCCACCTCGTCGCTCAATCCGGTCTATACGATCGGCGTTCAGTTCAACGAGGTGCTGCGAAGGGGCAATCCCGACATCTCCGAAAGGGATGCCGAGGCCCGCGCCGTCGCGCTGCTCAAGGATGTATCGATCCCCGAACCCGAACGGGTCCTGGTATCCTATCCGTTCCAGCTTTCCGGCGGCATGAACCAGCGCGTCATGATCGCCATGGCGCTTGCCAACGAGCCGTCGCTGCTGATCGCCGACGAGCCGGGAACGGCGCTCGACGTGACGGTTCAGGCGCAGACGCTGCACCTGATGCGCGACCTCGTGGAGCGCCGTGGAACGTCCGTCCTTTTCATTTCGCACAATCTCGGCGTGGTGCGGGAATTCGCCGACCGGGTCTATGTGATCTACAAGGGCCGGCTGGTCGAACACGGCGAGACCGCTGAACTGTTCCACCGTCCGCGTCATCCCTACACGCGGGCGCTGATGGCGGCGGTGCCGCGTATCACCGGTGGCGGCATTCCGACGATATCCGAAACCGATGCCGGGTTCACCGATCCGATGATCGACCATGGGGTGGCGTCATGAACGATGCGGTCGCCGATCTCCGCCCGGTTGTCGAGGCGCGCAACGTGTCGAAGATCTTCCTCACCGGCACCCATGAGGTGAAAGCGCTGGATTCCGTGTCGCTGACGGCGGTGCGCGGCGAGTGCCTGGCCATCGTCGGCGAGAGCGGGTCGGGAAAAACGACATTCGCCAACATGCTGCTCGGCATCTATCCGCCGAGCACCGGCGAGTTCTTCCTGGACGGTGAACTCCTGCCGGCGCGGCGGACGCTGCCCTTGCGCCGCTCGATCCAGTTCGTGCAGCAGAACCCATTGTCGTCGCTCAATCCGCGCCGCATGGTCGGCGCTTCGCTGAGGCTTGCCCTGAATGTCCACGAAATCGGCGACCGGCCGGGGCGCAAGGCGCGCATCGGCGCGCTGCTCGAGGAGGTCGGGCTGCCGGCCGATTTCGCGCACCGCTATCCGTCGGCGCTCTCGGGCGGGCAACGCCAGCGGGTGGCCATTGCCCGGGCGCTGGCCTGCGAGCCGGAGGTGCTGGTGCTGGACGAGCCGACCTCGGCGCTCGATGTCCTCGTGCAGGCACGGGTGCTGAAATTGCTCGACGAGCTGCGGCAGCGGCGCAACCTCACCTATGTGTTCATCACCCACGACCTTGGCGTGGTGCGCAATATCGCCGACCGGGTCGCCGTGTTCGAGCGCGGCAGGCTGGTCGAGCAGGCACCGACGGAGACAATCTTCGAGCAACCTGCAAACGCCTATACGCGCAGCCTGATCGGCGCGATCCCGGTGATCACGGACGACGAGGAGGCGCTGCGCCGAAAAGTCATGGAGGAGACAAGTGCTGGCTGAGGACATGATGCTGGATTTCAAGAATGCGACCGAAAGCGCGGCCGATACCCAGGCGGTGCACCGCGCGCTTGAGGCCCTGACGGCGGAACATATCGGCGTGAAACTGTTCACACTGATGACCTTCGACAGGGAGACGGGACTTGCCAGCCGCTGCTACAGCAATATGCCGCAGGCCTATCCCTGTTCCAGCACGAAGACGGTCGACAGCGACCGCTGGTCGGATCAGGTCCTTGACGGACAGCAGAACTTTGTCGCCAACGATATCGGCAGCATCGCCGAGGTTTTCAACGATCACGCGCTCATCCAGTCACTGGGCTGCGAGTCGGTGCTTAACCTGCCGGTGGTTGTCGGCGGGGCGGTGCTGGGCACGATCAACCTCCTGCATGAGGCGGGCTTTTACACGCCGGATAAAGTCGCTGCGGCGGAGATTCTGAAATTGCCGGGAAGTGTTTGCTTTCTCAAGGAAAAACTGAGCATGGGAGGCCAGTGATGGCGAGCTCTACGATACGTGTCGCGACCGATGTGGGTGGTACATTCACCGACCTAGTCTGTTTCGAGACGGATGAAAACGGTGTCGCCAGCGTGCGCACGGCAAAGTCCGACACGACGCCGCCGGACTTCGAGAAGGGCGTGTTGAACGTTCTGGAAAAGGGCGGCGTCGATCCGGGTACGGTCGATTTTCTCGCCCACGGGACGACCGTCGTCATCAACGCGCTGACGGAGCGCAAGGGCGTCAAGGTCGGCCTGATCACCACCGAAGGCTTCCGCGACATCCTCGAGATCGCGCGCGGCAACCGGCCGGACTTTTTCAACCTTCATTACAAGAAGCCGGCGCCCTTCGTGCCGCGCTACCTGCGCAGGGAACTGCCCGGCCGCATGAGCTATCGCGGCGAGGAACTGCAACCGCTCGACACGGGCGGGCTGCCGGCGATCCTCGACGGCTTCAAGGAGGAGGGGGTCCAGGCGGTCGCCATCTGCTTCCTGCATTCCTACGCCAATCCGGCGCATGAACAGGCGGTGCTCGAAGAGGTGCAGCAATCGTGGCCGGGCGTTTCGGTGGTCTCGTCGCACCAGATCACCCGCGAATGGCGCGAGTATGAGCGCACCAACACGGCGGTGCTTTCGGCCTATGTGCAGCCGATCGCCGAACGCTATCTGTCGCGCCTCAATGACGGCCTTGCGGGCAAGGGCTTTTCGGGCAGCCCCTATATCATGCAGTCCAATTGCGGCGTCGACTCGCTGGAATCGGTCTCGCGCATCCCGATCACCATGGTGGAATCGGGCCCGGCCTCGGGTTTCTGGGGCGCGGCCGAGCTCGGCAAGCTGATCGGCGAGCCAAACGTGCTGGCGCTCGACATCGGCGGCACGACGGCCAAGTGCTCGCTGATCGAGAACGGCCAGATCAAGATCATGACCGATTACTGGATCGAGAAGGACCGAACCTCGGCGGGCTATCCGATCATGGTGCCGGTCGTCGACCTCGTCGAGATCGGCAATGGCGGCGGCTCGATCGCCTGGGTCGACGATTTCCAGAAGCTGCATGTCGGCCCGCAATCGGCCGGCGCGCTGCCGGGACCGGCGGCCTATGGCAAGGGCGGCACCGAGGCGACAACAACCGACGCCAATCTTCACCTCGGACGCATCAACAAGGACTATTTCTGCGGTGGCGAGATCGATGCCGACATGGACGCGGCGAACGCGGCGATCGGGAAGATCGCCGACAAGCTCGGCGTGACACCCCAGGAAGCTGCGCGCGGCATCGTGCGCATTGCCAACAACAACATGGTCAACGCGCTCAAGCTCGTCTCGCTCAACCGCGGTTTCGATCCGCGCGACTTCACGCTGGTCGCCTTCGGCGGCGGCGGTGCCATGCACGCGGTCGCGCTGGCGGCGGAACTCGGCGTCAAGAAGGTCGTCGTGCCGGCCGGCGCCTCGGTGTTCTCGGCCTGGGGCATGATGATGTCGGACCTGCGGCGCGACTATTTCGTCACCCGGCTGGTCGACCTGCAGGAAGGCGGCGCCAAGGCCATCGAGGAACTGTTCGCCGAGACGGAAGCGCAGGCGCGCGGCCAGTTCGAGGCCGAGGGCATCGATCCGTCGCGGGTGACCTTCCACCGCTTCGGTAAGTTCCGCTACCAGAACCAGGAGCACACGACCGAGGTGCTGCTGCCGGAAGGGGAGGTCAGCGAGGCGCGGCTCGCGGAGATCGAGGCGCTGTTCCATGAGACCTACGAGCGGGAATATACATACCGGCTCGACGCCCCGGTCGAGATGGTCGGCATCCATCTGGTTGCCGCAGCCGAGGTCGGCAAGCTGACCATGGCGCCGCAGCCGCTGGGCGACAAGGACGCCGGGCCGGCGCTGAAAGGCCGGCGGGTCGTCGATTTCGCCCTCGAGGGCGAGCATGAAAGCGACATCTATGATGGCCCGGCCCTAAAACCCGGCATGGAATTCTCCGGACCGGCGATTGTCGAGGACCCCGGAACCACGGTTGTCGTCAATCCGAACGCCAGTGCCCGTGTGGATGCCTACGGCAATATCCACATCGAACTTTAGGGAGGCGAAGATGAGCAGTTCCAACGATCCGATCACCCTGGAAATCATCCAGAACTCCCTGCAGGCGACCGCCGACGAGATGTTCGCGGCGATGCGCAAGACGGCGATGAGCTCGATCATCTACGAGGTGCTCGACATGGGCACCGGCATCATGGACGCGAAAGGCATGCTCGCATCGTCCGGGGCCGGGATTCCTGCCTTTATCGGCGTGCTCGACAAGGCGGTGCGGGTCTTCATCGACAAGTTCGACCAGCCAGGCGACATCGAGCCGGGCGACGTGTTCGCGACCAACGATCCGTATTACGGCGGTGTCACGCATCTCAACGACATCGTCGTCGCGATGCCGGTCTTCGCCGACGGGCGGATCATCGCCTGGACGGCCAATATCGCCCACAATTCCGACGTCGGCGGCATGGCGCCGGGTTCGCTGTCCGGCGAGGCGACGGAGATCTTCCAGGAGGGGCTGCGCCTGCCGGCGATCAAGATCATCTCAAAAGGCGAGCCGATCCAGCCGGTCATGGAGATCATCAAGACCAATTCGCGCATGCCGGACGTGCTGGAGGGCGATGTGTGGGCTGCGATCGCGTCGGTGCGCGTCGGCGAAAAACGCCTCAAGGAGCTGGCCGCCAAATACGGCACCGAAACCTTCGAGCGGGCGATGTCATCCTTCATGGATTTCGGCGAGAAAGTGTCGCTCTCGGCGCTGGCCGACCTTCCGCAGGGGACCTTCGAACTCTCGGAAGAGCAGGATGACGGCCGCATCTTCAATGTGAAGATCACCATCGGACCGGAGGAGTTCACGGTGGACCTGCGGGACAACCCGGACCAGTCGGACAATCCGGTCAACACCAGCCGAGACGGGGTGATGGTCTGTGCGCAGATGATCTTCAAGTCGCTGACCGACCCCTATTCGCCGGCCAACGGCGGCTCGTTCCGGCCGATCAACCTCCTGACCCGTGAAGGATCGGTGTTCCATGCCAAGGAGCCGGCGCCGATCGGTTTCTATTACGAGATCGAGCTTCGGGTCTACGACATCATGTGGCGCTGCCTGGCGCCGCATATGCCTGAGCGGCTGGCCGCCGGACATTTCGCGTCGGTCTGCGGCACATTCATCGGCGGCATTCACCCGGATACCGGCCGGCAATACACGATCATCGAGCCGCAGCTCGGCGGCTGGGGCGCCAGCCGCGACGGCGACGGCAACAGCGCGGTCTTCTGCGGCTTCCACGGGGAAACCTACAATTGCCCGGCGGAAATAAACGAAGCCCGCAACGGACTTTACGTCGATTGCCTGAAGTTGAACATGGAACCGGGCGGCGAGGGCAAGTTCACCGGCGGACGGGGCATCGTCATGGACTACCGGGTGCGCGCCGACAACGGCTTCCTCACCGCCGGCTACACGCGCTCCAGGTTCCCGGCCTGGTCGCTCGACGGCGGCAATGAGGGATCGTCCAACTATGTGGAGTTCCGGCCGAAGGAGGGCGAGACGCAGCGCTTCGCCTTCGTCTCGGGTCTGACGACCCAGCGGGACGACGTCATCCGGGTGGTGACCGGCAACGGTGCCGGCCTCGGCGATCCGAAGGAGCGCGACCCGGATGCCGTGCGCAGGGACGTGAAGAACGAACTGATCACGCCGGAGCGGGCCCAAGAGGTCTACGGCGTCAAGATCTGAACGGACAGGATGGGAGGAACGGTCATGCAAACCGACAAACCGCTCAAGGTCATGTATCTCAGCCCGACGGGACGGGACGACTACGACCAGGTCTTCGCCGATATGACGGCTGCGCACAAACTGCCGAACACGGAAGTCCACGTCACGTCGCTTCCGGCGCAGGACGGCGCGTTCTCGCATATCGAGTTCCGTTCCTACGAGGCGATGGTGACGCGCGGCATCATCCGGGCGACCCGGGCCGCGGCCCGCGAGGGTTTCGATGCGCTGGCGATCGGCTGCTTCTACGACACGGCGCTGCACGACGCGCGGGAGATTTCCGGCGAGATGATCGTCACCGCGCCCTGTGTGGCTTCGATCGAGATTGCCACCAGCCTTGCCAACCGCTTCGGCGTCATCGTCGGCCGCCGCAAATGGGTCGACCAGATGGAGGCGACGGTGCGCTCCAACGGCCAGGGCGACCGGCTGTCGGGATTCTACCATGTCGAACTCGGGGTCAATGACTTCCAGACCGACCATCGGCGGACCAACAACCTGCTTCTGGAAGCCGGGCGGAAAGCTGTTGAAGAGGACTACGCGGAAGCGCTGATCCTTGGTTGCACGCTGGAGATCGGCTTCTACAAGCAACTCGAAAAGGAACTCGGCGTTCCGGTGATCGATCCGTCGATCGCCGCGTTCAAGCGCGCCGAATACGCGGCGCTGCTGAAACGGCAGTGCGGCTGGATTCCGAGCCGCAAATGGTCGTGCGAGGCGCCGCCCGAGGACGAGATCGCCCGCTTCGGCGGCTTCGACGACGGCGAGTTCTTCGGCAGCCGCATCGTGGTGCCGGCCGAGACGATCACCGCGAGCGCCGCGTAAGAACGCCGCAAAGACGAGGACGGAACAAATGCGGAAGGCTGATCAAGTGAACCGTTTGACCCAGTTGCGCGAGAAAATGTCCGAAAACGGCACCGACCTGGTCGCCATCGGGCCCGGCGCGCACATGAAGTGGCTGCTGGGATTTTACCCGCATCCAGACGAGCGACCGAGCATGCTGTTCGTCGGCCCCACCGCGGAAGCCTTCCTGATGCCGGCGCTCAACGCAGAGGGAAGCCGGCAGGAGACGGATATCGCCTTTCACACCTGGGACGACGCGGACGGTCCGGGCACCGCACTGGAAGCCGCGCTCGCGGCCGTCGGCGCAGAGCGTGCCGGGACCGTTGTCGTGGACGAGGCGATGCGCGCCGATTTTGCGCTGCTGGTGCTCGATGCGATACCGGGCGCCAAACACTCTTTCACGGGAACAACGCTCGGCGCGTTGCGCATGCGCAAGAACGAGGAGGAATTTCGCGGGCTCAAGATGAATGCCGGTCTCGCGGATGAGGCGATGCGTGCCACATTTGCTGCCGCCCGGCCGGGCATGCGCGAAATCGAGCTGGCCGATGTGATCTCGGACAGTTTTGCCGCGAATGGCGCAACCCCGCTCTTCCGAATCGTCGGCGCCGGCGGCAATGGCGCTTTTCCGCACCACCAGACCGGCGATACGGTGCTCGCCGCGGGCGACGCCGTCGTCATCGATACCGGCGCGCGCAAGGGTACTTACTCCTCCGACATCACCCGCATGCTGGTGATCGGCGATCCGCCGGAAGGCTACGAGGAGGTGCACGGCATCGTCGAGGCCGCGGTGCAGGCGGCGATGCGCGCCGCGCGTCCCGGCGTGAGGGCCAGCGAAGTGGATGCCGCGGCGCGAAACCTCATCGCCGAGGCCGGTTATGGCGACTATTTCGTCCACCGCACCGGCCACGGCATGGGTGTCGAGGGCCACGAGCCGCCCTATATCACATCGACTTCGGACGTCGTGCTCGACACCGGCATGGTGTTTTCCATCGAACCCGGAATCTACCTGCCCGGCCGTTTCGGCATCCGGCTGGAGGATATCGTCATCCTGCGCGACGACGGGCCGGAAATCCTTTCCGAGCTGCCGCGCGACGCGCAATTTGTGAAGGCCTGACATGACCGCGCCAAACGAAACGGATCCATTCACCGCGGCCGTTATCCAGGCAAGCCTCGTTGCCGCCGCCGACGAGATGTTCGCGGTGTTGCGCAAGACGGCGATGAGCCCGATCATCTACGAGGTTCTCGATGTCGGCACCGGTATCACCGACGCCGACGGCAACCTGGTCAGTTCCGGTGCCGGTATCCCCACCTTCGTCGGCGTGCTCGACAAGGCGGTGCGTCGCATCCTGGACATCCACGGCCGGGACAATATCCGCCCCGGCGACGCCTTCATCACGAACGATCCCTATTTCGGCGGCGTCACCCATCTCAACGATGTGGTGATCGCGCTGCCGGTGTTTGCGGACGGCGCCCTGCTCGCCTGGACGGCGTCCATCGCCCACTGGAACGATGTCGGCGGGCGCGTCGCCGGCTCGATGTCCACCGAAGCGACCGAGATCTTCCAGGAGGGGCTGCGGCTGCCTGCGGTCAAATTGTTCGACGCCGGTGAAAGGGTGCGGCCGGTGTTCGAGATCATTACCGCCAATTCGCGGCTGCCGGAATTTTCCAACGGCGATCTGTGGGCACAGATCGCGGCCAGCCGTATCGCCGAGCGACGCATTGTCCAACTCGTCGAAACGCACGGCGTTCGCGCATTCGAGCGCGCGCTCGAAGCGCTGTTCGATGAGGGCGAGCGGCGCGGCCTTGCCGGGCTGAGGAGCCTGCCGGAAGGAACGTTCGAAATCGAGGAGGAACAGGATGACGGCGCGCTGTGGCGGGCGGCGATCACCATTTCGCCGGAACGTTTCACCGTCGACCTTCGGGACAATCCGCAGGTGCGCGATGCGCCCTACAATACGAGCCGCGACGGCGCGGTCATATCGGCGCAGATGATCTTCAAGGCGCTGACCGACCCGTCGCTGTTCGCCAATGCGGGCTCGTTCCGGGCGCTCGAGGTGCTGACGGAGCCCGGCACCATCTTCCATGCCACCGGCACGGCACCGCACGGCTATTACTTCGAAACCCGTATCCGGCTCTACGATATGCTGTGGCAGTGCCTGGCACGGGCGATGCCCGAGCGGCTGCCGGCCGGGCATTTCGCCTCGATCTGCGGCACAGTACTGGCGGGTGTGCATCCGGACACCGGTCGCCGCTACACGATGGTCGAGCCGCAGATGGGCGGCTGGGGCGCGACCGCGGAACGGGACGGCCTCGACGCCATGTATTCATGCAGCCATGGCGAGACCTTCAACTGCCCCATCGAGATCGCTGAAGCGCGCTACGGGCTTGCGGTCGACTACAAATCGTTGAGCGACGGCACCGAAGGGCAGGGCCGGCACCGGGGCGGCAAGGGTCTCTCGCTGTGCTACCGCATGCGCGGGAACGCGGTATTTTCCGCCGGCTACAGCCGCAACCGCATCCCTGTTTGGGGGCTTGAGGGCGGCGCGCCGGGCGGCACCAACGGTTTCGCGGTGGTGCACCGGAATGGCGAGCGCGACGCACGCGCCTTCGCCAGCGGCGTGTCGCTGCAGGCCGGCGACCGGATCTTCATCGACACGGCCAATGGCGGCGGATGGGGCAAGGCCTGAGCGACGGGCGATATTCTCTTTGCGGGACAGTTGCTCTATAAAGCGGGCAACACCATCACCGCAGGGACAGAAACATGGAAATCCGCCAGATCAATGATGAGTATTCCGTCGCCGGGCAGATCACCGTCGAGGATCTCGCGACCGTCGCGGGGATGGGGTTCAAGGCGATCGTCTGCCACCGGCCGGACGCCGAAGTCGAAGGGCAGCCGAGCTTCGCGGAAATCGCCGAAGCCGCCAAGGCTCTGGGCATCGAGACCCGGCACATTCCGGTCGGCCGCGAGGGCGTCGGCTTCGAGCAAGTCCAGGAATTCGTCGATGCGCTCGACGAGATGGAACGCCCCATGCTCGGCTACTGCCGGTCCGGCGCCCGCTCGACGGCCATCTACCAGCAGACGCTGCATATCCGCGCCTGATACGTACTACTCTTTCTCAAGCCGGTCGAGTTCGGCTCTCACCTCGTCATTGTGCTCGCCGAGGCGCGGTGCCGGTCGCTTGTAATTCGGCGGCGTTTGCGACATTTTCATCGGTGATGCAACGCCCGGAAGCGTTCCGCCCCGGATGTCATCCAACTCGAGGCGCATGCCGCGCGCTCTGACCTGGGGATCGTCGAACATTTCGCCGATGGAGTTGATCGGACCGGCGGGAACGGCGTTGTCCGCGCAGCGGTCGAGGAGTTCGTCGCGCTCGAAGAGCTCCGTTTTGGCCGAAATCTGCTCGTGCAGTTCGTCCCGGTTGGCGACGCGGTCCCTGTTGGTGGCGAATTTCGGGTCGGCGGCCAGGGGTTCCAGGCCAAGAACCTTGCACAGCCGGGCAAACTGCCCGTCATTGCCGACCGCCAGGATCAGATGGCCATCGAGCGTCGGCACGACCTCGTAGGGCGAGATGTTGGGGTGGAAATTGCCCAGCCGCTGCGGGCTGTTGCCGGTTGCAAGGAAGTTCATGTTCTGGTTGGCGAGCACGGCGACCTGGCTGTCCATCAGCGCCATGTCGATGTGCTGGCCTTCACCGGTCTTCATCACGTGGATCAGCGCCGCCTCGATGGCGGATACCGCGTAGATGCCGGTGAAAAGGTCCGCGAATGCGACGCCCGCCTTCATCGGCTGCCCGTCCGGCTCTCCCGTCACCGACATGAAACCGGACATGCCCTGGATGATGAAATCGTAGCCGGCGTGGCCGGCATAGGGACCGGTCTGGCCGAAGCCGGTGATCGAGCAATAGACAAGTTTCGGATTGATCTTGCGGACGGTCCCGTAGTCGAGGCCGAATTTGGCGAGCCCACCCGTCTTGAAGTTCTCGATCAGCACGTCGGACCGGGCGACCAGCCGGCGGACGAATTCCAGGTCCTTGTCATTACGCAGGTCGGCCGTGACCGACCGCTTGCCGCGGTTGGTGCCGTGGAAATAGGCGGCGCTGAGATTTTCGCCGCCCGCGTCCGTCATGAAGGGCGGGCCCCACTGGCGCGTCTCGTCACCGCCATCGGGGTTTTCGACCTTGATGACATCGGCCCCGAGATCGGCGAGCAACTGGCCCGCCCAGGGCCCGGCAAGCACCCGCGCCATTTCCAGGACGCGAATGCCCTTGAGCGGTGCGTCAGCCATGGTGCGCCTGTGTATGCTTCCGCTTAGCCGCGGCCTCGGCAAGGATGCGCCTTTGGTAGCGGCTCTGCACCACCTCGACGGCGACGAGCGTCATCAGCACGAAGTAGAATGTTGATTTCGCCATCGGTTCGATCGGGAAGCCGAAGAAGGCGAGGTGGCCGATGTGGCCGCCGTCCGACATCAGCATGACGCCGACCAGCAGCAGCACGAACAGGCCGAGCACCTCGTACATGCGGTTGCGCTGCAGGAACGAGGCGACGGCATCGGCCATGATGACCATCAGGGCGCCTGAAATGACGATCGCCGCCGTCATGACTATAAAATGGTCGGTCAGCGCGACCGCGGACAGGACCGTGTCGAAGGAGAACACAAGGTTCATGACAACGATCCAGAAGAGGGCCCGCCGGACCGTTCGCCGCGGTGCCGAATCGGCCTCGTGCTCGAGGTCGTCGACACCGATCATGTGATAGATCTCCTTGATCGCCGTATAGATCAGGAACACGCCACCGGCGAGCACGATCAGGGCATGGCCGCTGACGGCGCCCGAGACCCACGGGTGGTCAATCGTGAACAGCGGCGCCTGCATGAGGCTGATCAGTTGCAGGATCACAAATAACAATACGATGCGCAGGGCGATGGCGAGAATGATGCCCATGCGCCGCACCCAGGCCTCGCGCGCCGGGTCAACCTTTTTCGCCTCGATGGAGATATAGAGGAGATTGTCGAAGCCGAGCACGGTCTCCAGCGCCGTGAGCACCAGAAATGTGGTCAGATTGTCGATGGTGAAGAGAGTTTCGAGCATAGGCTGTCCCCGTCTTGCCTACCTGCATTCGGTCCGTGGTAGCAAAACAGGTCAAAGGGCGCCACGACAAATTCGCCGGCGGCGCACGCCCGGCGTGAAACCGCGACTTCATGCTGTGTGGGAGCACGCGTGATTATCGATTCATTTCAATCGAATGTGCGCGAACGTTGAAGCGCGGAAACCGCCCAGGCGGCAAAGTCCTCCATGGCGCCGCGTGCAGCGGGCAGGGCCGATTCGTTCAGCGTTTCGTGGCGCATCTCATCATAGATGCGGCCCGTCACGTCCTCAAGGTCGCAGGCCCTCATGTGCGTTGCCAACCAGGTGACAGCGCGTCCGTTGTTTGTGGCGGGATCCTGGCCGCCGCCGACGAGATGGATGGGCATTGATTGCGGAAGGGCCGCAAGAGCCTTGCGATCGGATCCGCGGAAACCCATCGCGAAGATGTCCTGCCACAGGGCAACGGAAGCGTCCCAGCCGCACAGCGGATCGTCGATGTAGGCGGCGACCTGGTCCGGGTCGTGCGAAAGCCAGTCGAATTCCGTCCGGGCGTCCTTGATCGCCTTGCCCCATGCCGCAAAGGTCTGTTTCGGCAGAATGGCGCTTGGCACGTCGGAGCCCTTGAACATGCGCTCGCCCGCAAGAGCCGCCTGGGCAATGCGCCCCTCGAGGCCCATCTTGAAGTTCGCGTTCCACACGGCAAGCGCGGCCTGCCTGTGCGGGTGCGACAGGGCAAAGTTCAGGGCGATCATTCCGCCCATGGAGTGGCCGAAGGTGATGAACGGCGCATCCGGATAGGCCGTTCGGGCGCGGTCGTGAACGGCAAGCGTGTCGGCGACGGCCAGTTTCCAGCCCTCGCCGGCCGGTGCCTTTCCGAACGTTCCGAGCGGTGCATCGGGTGCTTTCGTGTGGCCGTGGCCGCGATGGTCGTGGACAAACGTCGCGAAGCCGACATCGGACAGATAGTCGGCAAAGCGTGCATAGCGCGCGGCGTGTTCGGCAAGGCCGTGGTTGATCTGCACGACGGCGCGGAGCTTCTCATTCGTCCGCTTGTGCAGGAGGTTGAGCTCGGCGCCGGTCGGCGATTTAAGGGTGGTCTGCTCGTCGAATCCGCTCATGGGCGGACCATGCCCGCGACCGATGCAAAGTGCAATGGCCGTCAGTTCCCGAGCGCTTCCTCGATGGCGTCGATCTGGGCACCGAGGTCGAAGGGGAATGAGGAAAGCACCTCGACATCCTCATCCTCGGAAAAGCCGTCCGGGTCCTTTTCGCGCAGTTTTTCGATCACCCGGTCCCGTTCGCGCAGGCTCCATTCGATCTGCGGCCGGAAAACCTTCAGCGCCGCGACGAGCCATTTCGACGTGAGCGCGTATTCCTCGTTGTCGAGGTCGAAGAAGTCGAGAAGGCGGATCACCTCCTCGGCCGGATACTGCCATTCCATGGCCACCCAGCGATTGACGGTGAAGATGCGCATGGGCGTGCCGGCATTGTCGAAGGAAATGGCGACGAGGTGGCACAAGCCGCCGTTCTCAAAATCCGGCTTCGGCGGCAGGGCGATGGGCTCGATGCCCTCTTGGACATGCTCGGTCCAGACAAAGAGGTGGAAATGTCCGTGCTCGCTCCAGGGCCGGGATTCGGGATCCTCCGAATGGGCGTGATAGAACCACAGCGCGCCCTTTTCGCGGTCGTGCACGTCGCCCGGCGGATAGTGCTGCCACTGGGTGAAGGCATCTGGCGCCGTTGAATTGAGGACGTCGATCAGGATGTGCTTCTGTTCTTCAGCAGCCTGTTCGAGCACCGCGATCATCTCGTCGGCGGCTTTCTGCATCGCCAGGAGATCGGCGCGCGGCAGTGTCTTGAAATCGATTTCGGGATTGTCGCTGACCGGAATATTCATCGGTTCCGTCTCTATGAAAACTGTCGCAGAAACTTAGCGAGCGTCTTTCCCGGATACAATGGCTGCCGGGAACCACAGGCTCCCGGCATCCGGAAGCTGATCAGTTGGTCTTCTTCGCACCACATGCGCCGCAGGCACCGCATGCGCCACAGGCGCCGCAGACCTTCTTCTTGGCACCGCAGGCGCCGCAGGCACCGCATGCGCTGCAGGCGCTGACCTTGGACGATCCGCAGGCCGCGCAGCTTGCGACTGCCGGCGTTGCCGCGACCGCTGCCGCGAGGCCGCCGCCGACAACCATCATGGCCAGTGCTTTCTTTGATTTGCTGTTCATCGAGTTCTCCTCTGGGTTGCGCCGAAAATCCATTTCGGTCCGCCGCAAACTAAACGATGGCGGCGCAAAGTGGGGTAACGATGGGATGGCGCAGGATCACGCTTTTGCGAGGCTGATGTGATGGTCGAGGCCGAATTCCTAAATCCTCACAATATCTTACAAACAGGCACCTTGTGTGAGTGTTCCGGCCGGTTGCGTGAGGACCCGGTCCGGGCGTTGGACGGGGCCAAACATTTGCATTGCCCTAACGGCATGGTTTGCCTAAAAGCAGGGCAATCCCGAATTCGTCAAATCCATAAGGAAATTTGCGCGCAATGGCACGCCAGTTCATTTATCACATGGCCGGGCTGAACAAGACCTACGGCTCGAAGAAGGTCCTCGAGAATATCCACCTCTCATTCTATCCGGACGCAAAGATCGGCATCCTCGGCCCGAACGGCGCCGGCAAGTCGACGGTGCTGCGCATCATGGCCGGGCTCGATACCGAGTTCACCGGAGAGGCCTGGGTGGCCGAGGGTGCAACGGTCGGGTACCTGCCGCAGGAGCCGGAGCTCGACGAAACCAAGACCGTGGCCGAGAACGTCATGGAGGGCGTTGCCGAAAAGAAGGCGATCGTCGACCGCTACAACGAGCTGATGATGAACTACTCCGACGAAACGGCGGAGGAGGGGGCCGCGCTTCAGGACATCATCGATTCGCAGAACCTGTGGGACCTCGACAGCCAGGTGGAAATGGCGATGGACGCGCTACGCTGCCCGCCGGGCGACAGCGCCGTCACCAACCTTTCCGGCGGCGAAAAGCGCCGCGTCGCCCTGTGCAAGCTGCTCCTGTCGCAGCCGGACCTGCTGCTGCTCGACGAGCCGACCAACCATCTCGACGCCGAGACGATCGCCTGGCTGGAAAAGCACCTGCGCGAATATCCGGGCGCCGTCCTGATGATCACCCACGACCGGTACTTCCTCGACAATGTCACAGGCTGGATCCTGGAACTCGATCGCGGCCGGGGCATTCCCTACGAGGGCAACTACACGGCCTATCTTGAAAAGAAGGCCAAGCGCATCGCCCAGGAGGGCCGCGAGGAGGCCAACCGGCAAAAGGCCATGTCGCGCGAGCAGGCATGGATCGCCTCCAGCCCCAAGGCGCGTCAGGCGAAGTCCAAGGCCCGCTTCAAGGCCTATGATGAACTGGTCAAAGCGGCAGCGGACCGCCGCCCGGGCGACGCGCAGATCGTTATTCCGGTCGGCGAGCGGCTGGGTCAGACGGTCATCGACGCCGACCATATCTCCAAGGGCTATGGCGACAAGCTGCTGATCGACGACCTGGAATTCAAGCTGCCGCCCGGCGGCATTGTCGGCGTGATCGGCGCCAACGGCGCTGGCAAGACGACGCTGTTCCGCATGATCACCGGCCAGGAGGATCCGGACGGCGGCTCGATCAATGTGGGCGAGACCGTCGATCTTGCCTATGTGGACCAGAGCCGCGACGCACTCGCCGCCGACAAGACCGTGTGGGAGGAAATCTCCGGCGGCAACGACCTCATCAAGCTCGGCAAACACGAGATCAACTCGCGCGCCTATTGCTCGAACTTCAATTTCAAGGGCGGCGATCAGCAGCAGAAGGTGGGAACGCTGTCGGGCGGGCAGCGCAACCGCGTCCACCTTGCCAAGATGCTGAAATCTGGCGGCAACGTGATCCTGCTTGACGAGCCGACCAACGACCTCGACACGGAAACGCTCGCCGCGCTGGAGGACGCGCTGGAGAATTTCGCCGGCTGCGCCGTCATCATCAGCCACGACCGCATGTTCCTCGACCGGCTCGCAACGCATATACTGGCCTTCGAGGGCGACAGCCACGTGGAATGGTTCGAGGGCAATTTCGAGGACTATGAAAAGGACAAGATCCGCCGCCTCGGCCCCGACAGCGTCAATCCGAAACGGGTGACCTACAAGCGGCTGACGCGGTGACATAACGGCACACGGGAGGCAGGCATGACGACGATCCTAATTACCGGCGTCGGGCGCGGTATCGGCCATGAGATGGCCAGGCAGGCACTCGACAGGGGTTGGACCGTGATCGGGTCGGTGCGACAGCAATCCCATGCCGATCTTCTTCGCGACCTTGCGGCGGAGCGCTTTACCCCGCTTGTTTTCGACGTGCGCGACGGAGGAGCGGTCGAGGCGGCCGCTGCGACGGTCGCGGGGCCGGTCGACATCCTGGTCAACTGCTCGGGGGTGATCGGACCGGAACGGCAGTCGGTGCTCGACATGGATTTCGACGGATTTTCCGACACGCTGGCGATCAACACGGTCGGACCGCTGCGGGTCGTGCACGCCTTCCTGCCGCACCTGAAGCGCAGCGACCATGCCCGTATCCTGACACTGTCAAGCTTCATGGGTTCCATGTCACATGCCAAGTCCGACACCATGGCCTACCGGGCCTCGAAGGCGGCGGTCAACAAGGTGATGCAGGGTCTTGCCAGCGAATTGCGCCCGCAAGGAATCACCGTGGCGACCGCGCATCCGGGCTGGGTGCGCACCGACATGGGCGGTAAGTTCGCCGATCTCAGCCCGGAGGAAAGCGCCGCCAGCGTTCTCGACCTGTGCGAGCGGCTGGAACTCACCGCGACCGGGCATTTTTGGAACTGGGACGGCGAGCAACTGGCCTGGTAACCGGGAGCGTACATGGAAATCATCGGCCAAAAGCGGGCCATCGGCAAAGTCGGCGGCGTCTATTCAGCGACGAAAGGCTCCTTCACGACGGAACCGGTCGACAGCCTGGAGCTGACATTCGAGGGTATTGCCGGCGACCACCATGCCGGGTTGACGCGAAGGGCGGGCGGGCGCGAGCCGTGGTATCCGCGCGGCACCGAGATACGCAACGAGCGGCAGCTCACGCTGCTGAGCCCGGAAGACCTTGCGGGCGTTGCAAGTGACATGGGCATCGCCGAGATCAAACCGGAATGGATCGGCGGCAATATCACGATCGAAGGCATCCCGAACTTGTCCATGCTGCCGGCCAGTACGCTGTTGTTCTTCGAGGGGGGCGTGACGCTCAAGGTTGATTTCCTGAACCTGCCATGCCGTGTTTCGGGAACGGCCATCGCGGAACACTATCCCGACCGCGACCCGACGGCACTTTCGCTGGACTTCGTGAAGGCGGCCAGACGCCGCCGCGGCCTCATCGCCTGGGTGGAGCTTCCCGGGACGATCCGTGCCGGCGAGGCGGTCAGGGCCCAGATCCCGGAGCAGTGGATCTATACGGCGGGGACGGGCGCCTAGCCGAAGCGCCTCGAAATCAGAAGCTTCCATGCCGTTTCTTCATCTCCGGGTCGCAAATGGCGACCATTCTTTCTTGTGCGCGACATTTTGATTTTGTATTGCGTCAAATGACAAAATGATATAAAGATATCTTTATGTGATTTCGTGAGTGGCGTGTTGCCGCGCGCGGGCTGATCGAGGAAGCCATGCTGGACAACAACAAGCTGAACCTGGACAAGGCAGTGGACGTGCTGAAGGCG
Organism: Nitratireductor sp. XY-223; assembly: GCF_004959855.1. Taxonomy (GTDB): domain Bacteria; phylum Pseudomonadota; class Alphaproteobacteria; order Rhizobiales; family Rhizobiaceae; genus Hoeflea_A. Next base: position 44,773 of record NZ_SPNT01000001.1, read on the forward strand.
GCCGGCGAGCCGACCCGGCTGCGGGTGCTGGCGCTGTTGTTCGGCGGCGACCTGACGGTCACCGACCTGACGGAAATCCTCGGGCAGTCCCAGCCGCGCATTTCGCGTCACCTGAAACTCCTTACGGAAGCCGGCCTGGTTGAGCGCTTTCAGGAAGGCGCCTGGGCCTATTTCCGCCTGAGCGGCGACGGCCGCTCGCACGCGCTGGCGCGCCACATCGTCGATGCGGTGTCGTCCTCGGATCCGCTGCTGTCGCGCGACAGCGAACGGCTGAGAGCCGTCAAGCAGGCACGGGCCGCCCGCGCCCAGGCCTATTTCAGCCGCAACGCGGCCGAGTGGGACGAGCTGCGTTCGCTGCACATTTCCGACGAGCAGGTGGAAGAGGCGCTGCTTGAGATGATCGGCGATACGCCGTTCGATTCGATGCTCGATCTCGGCACCGGGACGGGCCGCATCCTGCAGCTCTTCTCATCGCTCTACCGGCGCGGCATCGGCGTCGATGCCAGCCGCGACATGCTGTCGGTCGCGCGCACGAATATCGACGCGGCGGGCATTACCCATGCGTCCGTGCGCCATGCCGACATCCTGAACCTGCCGCTCGAACGCGGTTCGTTCGACCTGATCACCATCCACCAGGTGCTGCACTTCCTGCAGCATCCGGAAGAGGCCATTGCCGAAGCGGTGCGCATGCTGAGCCCTGGCGGGCGCATCATCGTCGTCGACTTCGCGCCGCACGAGTTCGAGTACCTGCGTGACGAGCACGCCCATCTGCGGCTCGGCTTTCCGGCCGACGCCATCTCGACCTGGCTCGGCGAAGCGGGTCTCGAGGTCGAGAAGGTCGTCGCACTGACGCCCGAGGACGAAGTTGAGAAGGGACTGACGGTCACGATCTGGCTGGCGCGCGACCCGCGCCTTGTCATCGCCGAAGGTTCCGATGTTGAATCGCCTGTAAAAGGAGTTGCCTGACCATGTCCGTACTGCGCCGTTCCGGCCCGTCGCCCCTCGGTGATTCAATCAATGTCTCGTTCGAGTTCTTTCCGCCCAGGAGCGGCGACATGGAGAGTCAGCTCTGGGAGAGCATCATGCGCCTGGCGCCGTTCAACCCGGACTTCGTCTCCGTTACCTACGGCGCGGGCGGCAGCACGCGCCAGCCGACGCTGGCGACGATCAAGCGGATTTTGGAGGAAACGGAGCTCTCTCCGGCGGCGCACCTGACCTGCGTCAACGCGAGCCGGGACCAGGTCGACGCGGTGGCGCGCGAGTTCTGGCAGGCCGGCGTGCGTCACTTCGTGGCGCTGCGTGGCGATGCCCAGGAGGGCGTCGGCTCGACCTACAAGGCGCATCCCGATGGCTACCGCAACGCCGCCGAGCTGGTGGCCGGCCTCAAGGCCTTCGCCGATTTCGAGATCACCGTCTCGGCCTATCCGGAAAAGCACCCGGAAAGCCCCGATTTCATGACCGATATCGACATGCTCAAGCGCAAGGTCGACAACGGTGCGACCCGCGCGATCACCCAGTTCTTCTTCGACAACGATACCTATGAGCGCTATGTCGAGCGGGTGCGGCGCGCCGGGATCTACATTCCGATCGTCCCGGGCATCCTCCCCGTGCACAATTTCAGCCAGGTCGCGAAATTCGCCGGACTTTGCGGGGCCTCGATCCCGGACTGGCTAGCAACGCGCTTCGAGGGGCTGGACAAGGATCCGCAGACCCGCGCGCTTGTCGCCGCGGCGGTTGCCGCCGATCAGGTCATGGATCTCGTCGAGCGCGGCGTGCAGGATTTCCACTTCTACACGATGAACCGGGCACAGCTCGTCTACGCGATCTGCCATCTGCTCGGCCTGCGCGCGCCGAAGGGCAGCGGCACGGTGACCTCGATCGCCGCCGCTTAACGACAAAAGCGAATTCGTTCAATATTGTTGAACAGTACGTCCTGCATTCAGGGGCTTATGCTGGGCCCGATCGTGACTATCTCTGCGTGGATAACCGGCCCGATACCGGCCGCGAGCATTCCCCTCGGAGAGAAGCACTCATGACCCAGATACTGACGATCCACTCCTCGGCGCGGCGCAGTGATTCCGTCAGCCGGAAACTGACCGACGAGCTGGTTTCACGTCTCACACGCAAACATGCCGATGCGTCGGTGCAGACGCGGGACGTTGCCGACGGGCTGACATTCCCGAGCGAGAACTGGGTCTCGGACCGCGTGCTCGCGAAGGGCGACCGGACGGACCAGCAGCACGCCGCCCTGGCAGAAACCGACGCGCTCGTCGAAGAACTGGTCGGTGCCGACATCGTCGTCGTCGGTGCGCCGACCTATAATTTCGGCGTTCCGGCGGCCCTGAAAGCCTGGATCGATCACATCGCCCAACCGGGCCGTACGTTCCGCTACACCGAACAGGGGCCCGAGGGCCTCCTTGCGGGCAAGAAAGTTTACGTGGTGAATGCCTCCGGCGGCGTTCCGGCCGGCAGCCCGGCGGATTTCGTCACGCCGTATCTTAAGCACGTGTTCGCGTTCCTCGGCGTGACGGATTTCGAGTTCATTGCCGCCGACCAGTTGGCCATGGCGGCCGATGACAGCGTCAAGCGGGCGCGCGACGCCATCGAGAAGGCGGCGGCCTAGAGCGTGTCAGGCTTAGTTTGAATAATTTGACCGCGGAATCAAAGCGGGGATGGTGTGAACCATCCCCGTTGTGTTTTTCAGGGCCTGCCGGTCCTGCCGGCGGCGGGTCGCCCTCAGCTTACAAGAAAAGCATCAGGGCGATAAATAGGAACGCTGCACCGATCACCAGGACATTGAGCGAACGCGCCAATCCCATAGCGGACCTCCCTGCGGTTTACCGATAAATGCTATGCCCAACAGAAGCGGAAAGAAAAGCAAAATAGTTGCTGCGCCGCCGAAACGGGCGATGGATATTTCAAATTTTAGCTTTTTAAGCGCATGAAATTCATTGACTTAGTTTGGTGCCAAAAAAGTGTGAATCATGGGTCAGATTGACCGCGATTGCTGCGGCTGCGAAGGGCGTATTCGTGGCGACTTTGTGGCGGGACCTTTAAATTCAAAGGGTTTTTGACGTCAGACCGGTCCGGTTTCTAGCCTTCACTTTTCCTATAACGCATTAATTTTGTTTTATTTTTTATGTAGTGCACGAGTCTTCCGTCGATCGTCAGCAGGCCGAGACCGATGAGCAGCAATCCGGCCAGGGCTTCGAATGTCATCTGTTCATTGAGGAATGCGACGCCGAGCAGGATCGCGCTGGGCGGGACGATGAGGGTCACCAGCGATGTGTTGGTGGCACCCGCCGAGGCGATGATCCGGAAGAAGAGGATATAGGCGAGCGAGGTGGACAGGACCGCGAGCAGCAATATCGCGGCCACGATATCGACCGGCGGGAACGGGATCGTCCAGGGGCGGTCGAGGACCAGAATAACCGGCAGCATGATCACCGAAGACGCCGTCAGCTGGCCGGTCGCGGTGACCACCGGCGGCAGATCGCTGAAGCGTTTGCCGTAGGTGGCGGCGAAGCCGTAGGAGACGGCCGCGCCGACGATGGCGAGCTGCGCCCAAACCGGTGCCCCGAGCCCGGTGATGGCCGAAGGACCGATCAGGACCGCGGTTCCGGCCAGTCCGAGCAGGCAGCCGGCGACCTTGAGGACCGTCATTTTCTCGTCGTTGGTCAGTACATTGGCAACCACCACGGTCCACAGCGGCGTTGTTGCGTTCAATATGGCTGCAAGACCGGCGCCGATCTCGGTCTGGCCGAAGAAGATCAGCGTGAAGGGAATGGCGTTGTTGAGAAGGCCAAGCAAGAGGAATGCGCGCCAGCGGGCGAGGATGCTGCGGTAGAGCCCGTTGCGAGCGAAGAGGTAGAGATGCAGCGCCACCGCCGCCAGGAACACGCGCAGGAACACGAGTGTCAGCGGCGGCACATATTCGACGGCCACACGGGCAAAAAAGAACGAACCGCCCCAGATGGCGCCGAGCAGGAACAGCAACAGCCAGGTCAACGGTGTGATGGGATGTGTATTGTCGCTCATTTCCGCTCTGCCGATCGCGTATTGAATGGAATCGTTCTTAAGCCCTGAACGTGCGTCCCGCCATCCGATTCTTGCTTCGCCATCACGGACAATCTGTAGCAGTGACCCGGAGGCCGGTCTTGCGGTAGAATGTGACCCTGAACCGCATCTGCCAATTCCTGGGAAACTCGGCCATGACGGCAGCGAAATTGCCGAAACTCGTGCGTTTTGTCATCGCCAACAGCTTTATCGGCATGTGCATCGGCTGGGCGCTGGCCGCTGCGGTCGTCTATTTCGACATCAACGGCTTCGGCAGCCTGGTCCTGGAATCGCGGCATGTCGCAACGGCGCTTTTCATCATGTTCTTCTCGTTCGGGATCACTTTCGGCTTCGCTTACCTGACGACCGCCGTCCTTTTGCTGCCGACCGACAAGGACGATTTCGACAAGGTCTGATCCGCCGGCGGCCCGCGGGTTGCCGGTCGTCCGGCAGCGTGCAAAAATCGGGCGATCGTTCAACAGCGGGGCCGCCGGCCCCGCCGTCGCGGGAGAAGTTATCTGGAAGGAACAGTCCCAGCAGCGGTTGCAGAAACCGCTTCGCACGGCGCAGCCCTGAGCAGTCTCGCATTCGTCGCCGCCGTCGCCGGCATTATGGGCCTGGGTCTCATCTGGTTGCGGCAGCCGCCGCTCGTCGGATTCATACTCGCAGGCGTCGCCCTCGGCCCCACGGGATTCGGCGTCATTCCGGATTCGGAAAGCGTCAATCTGCTTGCAGAAATGGGCGTTCTCGTCCTCCTGTTCTTTATCGGCATGGAGCTGTCGCTCAAGGCGTTCGTGCTGACACTCAGACAGGCATTGCTGGTTGCCGGCGGGCAAATCACAGCGGCGCTGATCGTCGCCATTCTGATCGGCCTCGGGCTCGGCATCGGTCTCGCCGAATCCGTTATCCTCGGTTTTATCATCGCCATGTCGAGCACGGTGGTGGCCATGAAGATGCTCGACGACATGGGCGTCCTGCGCGGCGAGGAAGGGCGCATCGCGGTCGGGGTTCTCATCGCCCAGGATATCGCGGTCGTCCCGATGCTGATCTTCGTCAGCAGCTTCGGTTCGGGCGACATCGATTTCGCGGCTGTCGCGCTCAAGGTCGTCGTTGCCGTCGCGTTCCTCGGCGGCCTTTTGTGGTGGCTCGGCAGGCGGGGCAAGCTGCGCGTGCCGTTCACCGAGCAGATCGAGAACAAGGTCGAGATCCTGGCGCTCGGCTCGCTGGCGCTGTGTTTTTCGGCGGCGGCGGCGTCCGGCATTGCCGGCCTTTCGCCGGTCTACGGCGCATTCGTCGCCGGCATCCTGATCGGCAACTCGACGCTGCGCAGCCGCGTCATCCCGGTGATCGAACCGATCCAGAGCGTTCTTCTGGTGGTGTTCTTCCTGTCGATCGGCCTGCTCATGGATCTCAGCTTCATCTGGGACAACCTGCTGCTGGTCATTGCCGCCTCCCTGGCGGTGATCGCCGCCAAATCCATTCTCAACATCGTCCTGTTGCGGTTGACGGGTTCAAGCGAGCAGACGGCGCTGGTCGCCGGCCTGTCGATGGCCCAGATCGGCGAGTTCTCCTTCGTGCTTGCCGCCGCCGGCCTCAGCGTTGCTGCGCTCAGCGGCGATGCCTACCGCCTGGCGATCGCCGTGATCGCCATCTCGCTGTTAATCTCGCCCTTGTGGGCGAACCTGATGCGCCGGGTCGAGCGCGTCGCGACGGCCGGGCTGACGTCCTACAGGTCGGCGCTGATGGAGGCCTATGCGACCGAGATCGGCGAGATGCAGCGCGGCCGTCAGGCGGTCGACCGGGCCGTGTTCCACGCACGGCTGCGCTACCGGGCGGCACGGCTGGCGCTCTATCACCGGCGCGTCGAGAAGGCGGCCAAACAGGCCGCGTCCGAAGAGACCGAAGCGGAAGCGCCGAAGAAGGAAGATGCCGGCGAGGCCGCCCAGTAACAGCTACTGAAGGCGTGCCAGCAGCTGCGGTGTCGGCCAGGCGTCGGCGGGCATCCCGAGGCGAAGCTGTTCCTTCTGGACAGCGGCGCGCGTGCCGGCGCCGAGGATGCCGTCGATCTTGCCGACATCGTGTCCCTTGCCCGCCAGGATCCGCTGCAGGTTCTTCATCTGTGCATCGGAAAGACCCGGATCCGGATTGCCTGCGTCATAGCGGCTGGCCCCGGCGAGGCGGGTCGCGAAATAGGCGGCGCTGGTCGTATAGATGAACGACTTGTTCCATTCCAGGTAGATCGAGAAATTCGGATAGGCGAGGAATGCCGGGCCATTGCGGCCTTGCGGCAGGAGCAGCGCCGCGGACATGTCGTTGGAGGGCAGGGAGCCTTCGCGGGCCTCTACGCCGCGAGCCGACCATTCACCGACCGGCAGCGCCTTGCCGAGGCCGGTGTTCTGCCAGTCGAGGTCGGACGGGACGACAACCTCCTGGAGCCAGGGCTGGCCGGCCTGCCAGCCGAGATGGCGGATGAAATTGGCGCCTGTCAGGATGGCGTCGGGCGCGCTCGCCTTCAGGCGCACCTGACCGTCGCCGTCGGCGTCCACACCGAACTGGAGTATGTCGACGGGCAGCATCTGCACCTGTCCGATCTCGCCGGCCCAGGCTCCGGTCGTGCGCACCGGATCGAGGTCGCCGTTCTCCACCATCCTGATCGCGGCGATGAGTTCCGGACGGAAGAGTTCCGGCCGGCGGCAGTCGTGGGAGAGCGTGACCAGCGCATTGATCGTATTGAAATCCCCCTGGACGGCGCCGAAATCGGTCTCAAGTCCCCAGAAGGCGGTGATCACCGCGCGCGGGACGCCGTATTCGCGTTCAGCCCGATCGAATGTGGCGGCGTATTTCGCCATATTCCTGCGGCCGTGATCCATTCGGTTCTGGCTGATCACGCGCCGCGAAAACTCGAGGAAAGTCAGCTTGAAGACGCCCTGCGCCCGGTCGCGCCGCAGGACCTTGTTGTCGATCGCGGCATTTGCCAGCGCCCGGTTGGCGGCGCGCGCCGAGATCCCCTGCGATACGGCCTCCTGCTTCACGCTGTTCAGGAACTGGCCGAGATTGCCGCCGCATTCGGCGGCAAGGGACGGCGACGCCAGCGCAATGGAGAGGGCACCAAGGATTTTGACTGCGGAGCGCGTGATCGGTGTTTTCATGTCTTGTCCCGTCTGAAGATGTTTGACTGCCTGTTCTTCGGTTACCGTTCGAATTGGGGATTTTGTTGGCCTGTCGCGCCCGTCAGCCATGTTGTCCATTGTTCCTGGTCGCCCGCATAGACGTTGATGTCCACATCGCCGTCTATGCCCGGCAATCGCCCGGTGCCGGTGTATTGCCAGAAGTGCCACGTGCGCCGGCGATAGACGGCGTCCGGGTGGTCGGCGACGGACCGGACCCAGAACTGATAATCGCTGAAATGGCCTTCAAGGTTTTCCCGGTGGAAGTCGACCGTCGTATAGATCAGCGGCCGCTTGCCGTAATGCGCCTCGACCCGCTCGAGGAATATGCGCATCTCGCTGCGCACCGTGTGCGGCGGCGGTCTCTTCTTGCAACTGGGTGAATGGTGGTTCCATTCGATATCCAGCACGGGCGGCAAAGCGGAGGGATCGGCAGGCGTATTCGCGATAAACCACTCGGCCTGCTCGCCGGCCGGCCGGCAGAAATAGTAGAAGTGATAGGCGCCGCGTGGGATTCCGGCGCGATTGGCGTTGTGCCAGTATTCGAGGAAACGCTCGTCGCGGTGGTCGCCGCCTTCCGTGGACTTGATATAGGCAAAGGCGATGTCGGCCCTGCGGAGCCTTCTCCAATCGATGTCGCCCTGCCATTTCGACACGTCGATCCCGTGTATTTCATGGGTGGCCGGGTGTCTTTCACCGAAATACTGGGGATCGGCATCGCCGTAGCGCGAGGGCGAAACCTGCGGTTCAAGGCCCAGATCGTTGGTCGTGCAAGACATAAGCAGCGCGAGCAGCGGGATCAGAGCAAATCCAAATCGGAGCATATCGAAGCGGGCCGAATCACGAATCACTGCATCGTCTTGTAATGGACAATTCCGTGCCGGTCACGTCGTTTGAACGACCGCGTGCCAGGCAAAGCCGCGATAAAGCGGCTCACAGGAACATGCTGCGCCGATATCGGTTGCTTTTTCGCAAACGATTTCAAACAGTTTTTCGCGCGGGCTGACATGGAAGCGCCCGAGCCATCCGTGGAGACCCCCACGGAACCATTCGGGCAGCCGCTCCTGCTGCCCGAAATCGACGATATGCAGGGAGCCGTGCGGCGCGAGAAGTTCCAGCGCGCGGTCGATCGCCAGTTCCCAGGCCGGCATCATCGACAGCGCGTAGGAGATGAAGATCCGGTCGAAGCGGTCGCGGTCAAAGAGCTCCCGCGCGTCGAAGGCGGTCGCGTCAGCGCGGGCGAGGTCCGGCCGGAATCCGGCCCTGGCCGTCGCCTTCTCGGCGGCATCGAGCATCTCGGCGGAAATGTCGAGGCCGTAATAACGCGCCTCTGGATAGTGCCTGTTCGCCAGGATGAGGTTCCTGCCGGTGCCGCAGCCCAGTTCCAGAACGGTACCGCCCGGCGGGACACTCAACTGCCCGATCATCCGGTCGCGGCCGAGCAGGAAATATTTGCGCGTCGCGTCGTAAATGTGCTTCTGACGCCGGTAGACCCCGTCCATCAGCGCCGCATGGGTCGTGCTGCTCATGATCCGAGTTTAGCGTAAAGATGAAACCCGCCATAGATCGCCGAGCGGTCGCGGCGACAGTGGCGCTCGGATTCCCCGGCGCGGTAGTCCCATTTCGAAAGCAGGTCCCCGGACACCTTGCCGTCCAGGATGGACGGCTTGCCGGCGGTGCGGAAGATGACCCGGGCGCAGGGCGCCGCCGTGCGGGTGATCTCGACCCAGAGCGCATTGAGTTGCTCGGCGTTCATCCAGTCCTGCGCGTCCAAAAGAACATAGCGGTCGACCGAGCGATCCGGCTTGCGCTTCAGCAGATCGGTGTAGCTGCAGTGGTGCACGGTGACGTTTTCGGCACCGTCGCGGATCGCCTCATAGTGGTCGGCGTCCAGATAGTGCGGCGCGCAGGCGCCTTCATCGTCGCCATAGCCGCGCGAAAAGGCCTGGCGGGCGAAGTAGTTCTCCCGCAGCGGGAAATGACAGGCCAGTTTCTCGACGCGCTCTTTCAGCACCGAGGCCATCGTGCCGTCATCGCCGGCGGCCAACAGCTCGTCATATTGCGCCGGGGGTATCCCGAGGCCGAACAGCGAGGCCTTGCGCCCGGTCGCCCAGCGCACCAGACGGCGCTCGAACAGCGGGCCCAGGCGCTCGTCGAAGAAATGCCGCTGCTCGCGCAAACACCGCGCCTGCATGATCTCGGCGGGATCGACGCCGTGCAGGCGCGCAACGAGATGGCCTGCCGTTATGCACCAGCCCAGCAGGCCGGTCCTGTAGAAATTGCCGTTGAAGGCGGCGATCCGCCGTGAGCCCCGCCAGGTGCGCTGCTCCCAGTAGGTGCGCGATTTCGCGTCGAGATGTGGTGCGATGAAGCGGTCATAGGCGGCGCTGTTGTGCGCCTGGTCGGACTTGCCGAAGAAGCGCACCACATCGCCGTGGCCGGGCAGGTGCCGCATGGCGGTCAGCTTGAGCCGGTTGAGTGCCACATGGGCGGCATTGAGGTCGACCGCGTCGATGCGCACGGGGCGGCGGGAGAGATAGGCAAGGACGTTGCAGCCGCCGGAGGCGATGGTGACGATGCGGTGGCTCTCATCAAGCGCCATGGCCTCCATGTCGACCTGCGGGTCCTCCCAGATCTGCGGATAGACGAGACTGGTGAAGAAATATGCGAAAAGACGTTCCGAAAGGCCCTGCCGGGATAGGAGCCGGTTCTGGTAGACTGCGTTGCCAAGATTGCGGATCGTGCTGGTCGCAAGATCCGCTTCATTTACCGCATCGGACATGAATCACCTGTGTGTCGCATTTGCAGGAACGCGGGTACTCCCGCGTCGTGACACATGGATGACAGGTCGATGACGGTTCGGTGACTCGCCTGGGGACCGTGGTTCAGCTCTTGCCGAAGCCGCCCGCGGTCGGCGTCGTCAGGACCACCGCCTCACCGGCTTCGAGCACCGTCTGGTCGCAGCCTTTCAATTCGTCATAGCTGCCGTCGAGACGGCGGATAACGGTCCTGCCGACCTCGCCGCTGCCGCCGCCGTCAATTCCCTCCGGCGGCCGGTTGCGGTGCGACGACAGGATCGCGCATTCCATCTTCTCCAGGAAGCGGATGGTGCGGATCGTGCCGTCGCCGGCATTGAACCGGCCGGTTCCGCCGGAACCCTTGCGGATGTGGAAATCTTCGAGCAGCACGGGAAAGCGCATCTCCAGGATCTCGGGATCGGTCAGGCGGGAGTTCGTCATGTGGACATGCACGCCCGAGGTGCCGTTGAAGCCGCGCCCGTCATTCATGCGGCCGGCGGGCGAGCCGGAACAGATGGTCTCGTAATACTGGTAGCGGTCGTTGCCGAAGGTCAGGTTGTTCATCGTGCCCTGGCTGTTGGCGAGGGCGCCGAGCGCCCCGAAGATCGCGTTGGTGACGTGCTGCGAGGTTTCCACGTTTCCGGCGACCACGGCGGCCGGGTAGGCGGGTTTCAGCATGCAATCGTCCGGCAGGACGATGTCAATGGGGCGCAGGCAGCCAGCATTCATCGGAATGGCGCCCTCGACCATCACCCGGAAACAGTAAAGCACCGCGGCGCGCGTCACCGGTTCCGGCGCATTGAAATTGTTCTCCATGACAGGCGACGTGCCGGTGAAATCCACCGTCGCGGTGCGCGCCTCGCGATCGACGGAGATCTTCACCCGGATGATCTGCCCGGTGTCGGTCGCATATTCGTAGGAACTGTCGGACAGCGCGTCGATGACCCGCCGCACGCTTTCGGCGGCATTATCCTGGACATGGCCCATATAGGCTTCGACGACCTCCAGGCCGAAATGGTCGACCATCTTGCGCAGTTCCGCGACGCCCTTCTCGTTGGCGGCGATCTGGGCCTTCAGGTCGGCGACATTTTGCTGCACGTTGCGGACCGGGTAGGGGTGATCGGTCAGCATGTCGATCAGTTCGGCCTCGCGGAAATGGCCGCGGTCGACGACGAGGAAATTGTCGATGAGCACGCCTTCCTCGTCGACGGTCGTCGCCAGCGGCGTCATGGAGCCCGGGGCCGTACCGCCGACATCGGCATGGTGGCCGCGCGAGGCGGCATAAAAGAGGATCGACTCCCCGGCATCGTCAAAGACCGGCGTGACGACAGTGATGTCCGGCAGATGGGTGCCGCCATTATAGGGCGCGTTCAGCGCGAAGACGTCGCCGGGGCGGATATTGCCCTCGTTCAGGCGGATGATCGTTTCGACGGAACGGTCCATGGAGCCCAGATGCACCGGCATGTGGGGGGCGTTTGCGACAAGTGCGCCGTTGCGGTCGAACACGGCGCAGGAGAAATCCAGCCGCTCCTTGATATTGACCGAATAGGCGGTGTTCTGCAGCGTGATACCCATCTGTTCGGCAATCGACATGAAAAGATTGTTGAACACTTCGAGCATGACCGGATCGGCGTCGTGGGTGCCGATCGCCTCCTGCCGGGCCATCTGTTCGTGCCGCTGGATCAGCACGTGGTCCTTGGCGTTGATTTCGGCGCGCCAGCCGGGTTCGACGACGATGGTCTGGTTGGCCTCGATGATCAGCGCCGGGCCCTTGAGCGTGTGGCCGGGAAGCAGATCGCGGCGCAGGTAGACCGGCGCGTCGCGCCAGGCGCCGCCGGTGAAGAGCCGGCGCGTCTCGCTGATTTCCGGCGCGCCCGCCACGAGCGGCAGATCCGGCTCGGCGGCGGCGTTGCTGCGCCCGTCCTCGGCCTCCACGGCGACGGCTTCGACGATGACCGGCTTGTTGTCGTAGATAAAGCCGAATTGCGCCTTGTGCGCCGCCTCGAAAGCGATGCGGGCGCTGTCCTGCTGCCGGTCGCTGAAATCGACGGTCAGCGGCGTGTCGGTGCCGTCGTAGCGCAGATGCAGGAGCGGGCGCCATGCTATGGCGTCGCTGGGAACGCCCTGCGCCACGAGTTCGTCGTGCGCTTCCGCCGACAGACGGTCGATGATGCGCGTGATGTCGTCCTGTGTCTGCAGCTCGAGCAGCTTGACAAGCGCCTGCTGCCGCGATGCGAACAGGCCCGCGAGGCCGATGCCGTAGGCCGAAAGCAGGCCGGAGAAGGGGTGGATGAGGATCGCCTCCATGCCCAGCGCGTCGGCAACGAGGCAGGCATGCTGGCCGCCGGCGCCGCCGAAGCAGTTGAGCAGGTAGCGGGTGACGTCATGGCCGCGCTGGACCGATATCTTCTTGATGGCGTTGGCCATGTTCTCGACCGCGACCTTGACGAAACCCTCGGCGACTTCTTCGGGCGCGCGCCCGTCACCGATTTCATCAGCAAGGTCGGAAAATTTGCGCCGCACGACATCCGTGTCGAGCGGCTGGTCCTGCTCCGGGCCGAAGATCGCCGGGAAGAAATCAGGCTGCAGCTTGCCGAGCATCACGTTGGCGTCGGTGACGGCCAGCGGCCCGCCACGGCGATAGCAGGCCGGGCCCGGATCTGCGCCGGCGGAATCCGGTCCGCAGCCGAACCGGCCGGCCTCGTAGTGGAGGATCGATCCGCCGCCGGCGGCGACCGTGTGGATGCGCATCATCGGCGCGCGGATGCGCACGCCCGCAACCTCGGTGTCGAAGGCGCGCTCATAGTCGCCGTCGAAATGCGCGACGTCGGTGGATGTGCCGCCCATGTCGAAGCCGATCACATGATCGAAGCCGGCAAGGCCTGCCGTCTCGACCATGCCGACGACACCGCCGGCGGGACCCGACAGGATCGCGTCCTTGCCCTGGAAAAGGCCTGCGGCCGTCAGCCCGCCCGACGACATCATGAATTTCAAGGACGGGGACGAGCCCGTCTCTTCGCCTGTTTCGGCACCGAGTTCCTCGGCGACCTCGTCGACGTAACGCCGAAGGATCGGCGACAGGTAGGCATCGACGACCGTCGTGTCGCCGCGGCCGACGAGCTTGGCGAGCGGCGATACGCGGTGGCTGACGGAGATCTGCTCAAAACCGACATCGCGGGCAAGATCGGCGACCAGCGCCTCGTGCGCCGGATAGTTCCAGGAATGCATGAAGACGATGGCAACGGCCTCGATGCCGGCGTCATGGGCTTCCGCCAGCTTCCGTCTGATTTCATCCGGCTGCGGCGAGGCCTCGACGGTGCCGTCGGCGCGGACGCGCTCGCCGACTTCGACCACTTGTTCATAAAGCTGCTCCGGAAGGATGATTTCCTTAGCGAAAATGTCCGGCCGGGCCTGGTAGGCGATACGCAATGCGTCGCGGAAGCCACGGGTGATGACCAGAAGGGTGCGGTCGCCCTCGCGCTCCAGCAGCGCGTTCGTCGCAACGGTCGTTCCCATCTTCACTTCGCCGATGAGATGGCTTGGAACGGACGCGCCCTGCGGGATCTCCAGAACGTCGCGAATGCCCTGGATCGCGGCGTCACGATAGGCTTCCGGATTCTCGGACAGGAGTTTTCTCTGGACAAGGTTGCCCGTTGGCCCGCGGCCGACGACGTCGGTGAACGTTCCGCCCCGGTCGATCCAGAAATCCCATTTTGCCGCCATGCCTTTGTCCTTTCGTCCGGACGAACAGATGCATGGGTAAGCGGTGTCTGTCTACAGGAAACTAGCTTCTAGAAAGGAACTGGACGCATGCGTTCGTAAAAATCAAATTCAATGAGACCGTATGTATATTGACGACAATGGATTTTAACGCTGTTCAGGTTGCAGCTTTCCCGGTAAGTGCTACCAAAGCGCGCAGTTTAGGGGTTCAAACGTGTATCGGGATTCCATTGTCCTTTGCAGAAAGGTGATCCGCTATTTCATTTTTGCATTGGTTGTTCAGATAGCCACTGAGTATTTTGCTGATCTGGATGTAGACGGCTATTCGGTGATTGCGGCGACGATAGTATCGTTTTTGTCCCTGTCATTACTGGCCTATGTGACCTACACGAGATCGCTGGACCTGATCAGCCAAGAACGAAAAATTGCATTTCTTCGGGTGGCTGGATTTGCACTGAGAGATCTCGGCATAGGAGTGCTCATCCTTGTCCCTTTCGTCCTTGCGATCAGCATCGTTTTCGCAATTACCGCGGCGTATGAGACCCTCGATGAATTGTACATGCTTGCGGTGCTTATCGGGACCGTGGCGGCCGCGATTGCATATGTGATCTGTTATTCGTTGATTGGGACCATCCTTCCTGCCTATGTGGCACAGAGACAGCAGGGTCTGGCAGCGGCATTCAAACGCGGGAAAACCACGTTCTGGAGCACGGTGCCGCGCATGCTTGCCGGTCCCGCCCTGCTCAGCATGCTCAGTTTCGGTCTGTACTTTGCGGCACTGGCTCTGTCTGCAAACGGATTCCCGACTCAGGACACCGTTATTATGCTGTTTTCTGCCGACGGACAGCCGAACGTTCCGGTCGTCGTGCTTTTCCTCACGTACAACGTCGCTACGGTGTTCACCGTCATTATGGCGGTGTGGGTGCTTTCAGAGACTTATCTTTCATCGGTCAGTGAGCGGAACCTCGCAACTGTATTCGAGTGAGCGCTGGCTTGCCGATAATTCGATCGCCGTGACATAGATAGTGTCATGATCGATGTTCTTTCAAACCGCACCTATGCGCGGCTCTTTTCGGCCCAGGTGGTGGCGCTGCTGGGAACGGGGCTGCTGACGGTGGCGCTCGGCCTTGCGGCCTACGATATCGCCGGCGCACAGGCGAGCGTGGTGCTCGGTGTCGCACTGACGATCAAGATGATCGCCTATGTCGGGCTGTCGCCGGTCGCAAGTGCGGTTGTGAGCCAGTTCAACCGGAAACGGGTGCTGATCGCCGCCGATCTCGTACGGGCCGCTGCGGCGCTTTTTCTGCCGTTCATCGACACGGCCTGGCAGATCTACGCGCTGATCTTCGTCCTGCAGGCGGCATCCGCGACCTTCACGCCGGCCTTCCAGGCGACGATACCGGACATCCTGCCGAAGGAGGAGGACTATACAAAGGCGCTGTCGCTGTCGCGCCTTGCCTATGACCTGGAGAACATCGTCAGCCCGGTGGCGGCCGGGCTTTTGCTCCTGGTGGTCAGTTTCAGCTGGCTCTTCGCCGGCACCGCGATCGGCTTTGTCGGTTCCGCCCTGCTGGTCCTCACGGCAACCATCCCGGCAGTCGGGGCAGCAAAGCAGCGGGGCTTTCTCGACCGGCTGACTCGCGGCAGCCGGATCTTCACCGCCACGCCGCGCTTGCGCGGGCTGTTCTTCCTCAATTTCGCAGCGGCCTCGGTCGGCGCCGTCGTCATCGTCAACACGGTCGTCATCGTGCGTTTCGTCTATGCGGGTTCGGAGGCCGATGTCGCCGTCGCACTCGCCGCTTTCGGCTGCGGGTCGATGGTGGCAGCGCTCTCATTGCCGCGGCTCCTGGAACATGTGACGGACCGGCGCGTGATGTTCTCGGGTGCGGTCCTTGCAGCGGTGGCTTTCGTGGCGTTCGGAACCGTCACGGCAATCGGCGACGTACCCCCTTGGACAACATTGCTGTCGGTGTGGCTGTTTGCCGGCCTCTGCTATTCGGCGATCCTGACCCCGTCCGGGCGGCTTTTGCGCCGGTCGGCCCATGCCGAGGACCGGCCGTCCCTCTTTGCCGCCCAGTTCGCGCTCTCCCATGCCTGCTGGCTTGTGACCTATCCGCTTTCCGGCTTCCTGTTCAGCGCCGCCGGCATGGGTGTCACGATGGTCTTGCTCGGGATAACTGCCGGCCTTGCGGTGCTGGCCGGGCTCCTATTGTGGCCGGGCGACGACCGGGACGTGCTCGAGCACAGCCACGACGACCTGCCTGAAGATCATCCGCATCTGCGCGAAACGGGCCGGCGGACCGGTGCGCACTCGCACCGGCATGTCTTCGTGATCGATGACGAGCACCGGGTCTGGCCGACACAGGGCTAGCCGGAATTCACCCCTGCCGGATTCTCCGAACCGATGGCCGCCTCGTAAAGGTGCCATGTCGCGTGGCCGAGGATCGGCAGGATGACGATCAGCCCGATGAAGGCCGGCACCATGCCGATGAAGGCGAGCACGACGACCATGACGCCCCAGGACAGCATCGGCACCGGGCTCTTGAACACCGTCTTGAAGCTGCAGATCATGGCCGAGACGAAATCGAGCTCGCGGTCGAGCAGCAGCGGCATCGAGATCACCGTCGCCGAGAACAGGACGAAGGAAAGGATCGCCCCGGAGATCGTGCCGACACCCAGGAACAGCAGGCCCTCGTGGGTGGTGGTGATGACCTCGACGAATTTCGGGAAGGACGAAAAGCTCTTGAACCCAAGGAACAGAGCCAGCAGCAGGCGCACCTGGTAGATCCACATCCAGAAGACGAACAGCACGACAAAGGCCATCCAGCTCAGCTGCCGCTCGCGCTGATGGAACATGACGAGGAGCACCTCGCTCCACACCAGCGGCTGGCCTGCAGCGATGCGGCGGCTGACTTCATAAAGACCCACGGCGATGAAGGGTCCGATAAGCGGAAAGCCGATCGCCACGGGGATGATCATCCACGGCATCTTCAGGTAGATCAGGGAGGCAATGACGATCCACCCGCCGATCGCATAGATGCCGCCGAAAAACAGCCCGAAAAGCGGCGCCTTCAGGAAATCCTCGATGCCCGCCTTCAGCGCGCCCCTGAGCGTCGCGAAGGAAACCGCGTTGACTTCCGGCATCTTCGGCGGCTGGTACGTGACGGTCTGCTCGCTGTTTTCCATTGTCGTCCTCCCGGTCGCGACAAACATAAGTTATTTTATATGTTTCTTGCGCGCCGGCTCAACCCATGATCGTTGTCCGATTGCCGTCGCATCGCGGGATTGCCAAGCCCGCGCTAGGCCGCCTCGCAATCGGGACTGGCAATCACCACAAAATATCCGTCCGGGTCGCGCAGCCACAATTCGCGGTGCCGCGGCGCCGGATTGACGAACGGCTCGAGGACGACTCTGGCACCGAGTGCGCGCGCCCGCTTCTCGGCAGCATCGAAATCGTCAACCTCGAACCACAATAGCACACCGTGGCCGGCGGGCGCCTTGCCGGCGTCTTTCAGGTTCGGGTGGTCCTCGTCGTCCCAGCTGTGGAGCTGAAGCACCAATCTTCCGGCGCGGTGCAGACGGTTATAGGTGTTGCCGTGAGTCGTCTCGAGCGAATCGCCGAAGCACTGAAGGTCGAGCAGCTTTGCGTACCAGGCACTGCTTGCCAGCACGTCATTGACGGCTATAAGGGGCTGCGCGCGGGGTGCTTCAACTTCTGTCATGGAGACATCTTATCGCGGAAACGGCGATGAGCCACCGTTGCTTCATTGCGGCGAGGAAACCTTTTTTGCTGCCAAAACCAGCGCAGCAGAGGCAGTCCGGGCCGCTTCCGAACCAGAGCCGGGCCATAAAGATGTCACGGTCAAAGTGCCTAATGTCATGAATACAAACGCAATTGGACCCGCAGTCGAGTTGTGAGGGGTAGTCTTGGAAAGCATTATTGAATCCGCCATCGCACCGCAGGCGATAACCGGCCATCTGTCCTACGGCCTCCTGGTCCTGTCGATGCTGATGAATTCCATCATGTGGCTTCGGATCATCGCCCTCGTCTCCGGCGTCGCCGGCATGAGCTACAGCGGTTTCGTGCTGCACGATCCGATCGGGACCGGCTGGGAGGGACTGTTCGTCCTTGCCAACCTGTCACAGCTACTGCTGCTTTTGTGGCGCAGCCGCACGGTAAAGTTCTCAGACGAGGAATACCTTTTCTGCCAGAACGCGCTGGTGCTGGTGCCGCCGCTGCTGGCGCGCCAGTTCATCGATATCGGAAGCTGGAAGACCATTCCGGCCGGGACGGTGCTGACACAGCAGGACGAACCCGTCGAGCGCCTGACCTATGTCGCGGAGGGGCATGTCGACGTCTCAGTCAACCAAAAGCCGGTGGCCAATTGCGGGAACGGCGACTTCATCGGCGAGCTCGGCATCCTGTCGGGAAGCACGGCGACGGCGACCACGGTGGCGACGACCGACCTACGCGCGCTGGTCTTCGACCGCGACATATTGCTGAAGCACCTGGCCCGCAAACCCGACATTAAGCTGGCCCTACAGGCGGGGTTCAAGAGCAACCTGCGTCACAAGCTTTCAAAGGCCAACGAGCGGACATTGGCCGGCCTGTAGGAAGGACATCACAGGGATACCGGTTCGGCGCGACTGCGTTGCGCTATGTTCGGTGCACTGCTGTGCACTGCGTTTACTTGCCAGGTCGCGAGGCGATGGAATGGGTGAAAATACGGCCGACTTCGCGGATCCTGCGGCGAAAATCCTTGTTCGATGTCGCCGTCTTCTTCTGGCCGCCGACGGACCACATCAACAGTTCGATGAAGTCCTTCGGCTTCATTTTCACCTGTGAAAGGTCGACCTCAGCTTCGGAAACCGCGTTTTCGACCGCGCGCGCAAGATGACCGAAGAAGCGCTCCTGACCGTTCCTCATTTCCTCCATGGCGAGGCTCTGGCCGATATCCATAAGCTCCGCGCCGTGGGCGGATTCCGACACGGCCTCGTAAATGTGCTTTTCGTAGGCGATCACCGCCTCGACAATGCGGTCCGCAAAGGGCGCGTCCCGCTGGAGGACCTCGACGGCGTCATTGATAGCCTGTTCCTGGCGCTGCGCGACGAGTTGGCGAAACAGATCTTCCTTGTTCTCGAACATGATGTAGAGCGCGGGCCGGGATATGCCGGCCGCGTTGGCGATGTCGTTCATGGATGTGCGACGGAAGCCATAGTTCGAGAATACGCCGGCGGCGGCATCGAATACGAATTCGCGTTTTTCTTCCTGTTTCGTCATGGGCGCCCCTGGACATATTGACATACTATATCTATTTTGTCAGAATGTCATCATCAAGCTGACATCGTTTGTCGGGCAGTTCGTTTTCCTGACGCCTGACAACAGACTTGGCGGTGGGGGTCGTCGAACGCAGCCGAAGGTGAGGTCCTATCGTATGTCCTCAATATTTGCCAGCGCGCTCGCGGACCGTTGCCGGAAAGCTGATATTTCCCGAGACAATGCGACCGGCCGATAGGTCCGACGCACCAACCACCTTGCGCGGTAGGAGAAACTACAAATGTCCTTCACACTGAACATAAACGGTCGAAAACACACGGTCGATGTGGAACCGGACACACCCTTGCTTTGGGTGCTGCGCGACGAAATCGGGCTCAAAGGCACCAAGTTCGGGTGCGGGATCGCGGCTTGCGGCGCCTGTACCGTTCACATCGACGGCGAGGCGACGCGCACGTGTGTCCTGCCGGTGGAGGCCGCCGTCGATACCGAAATCACCACGATCGAGGGCCTTGCCGGAAACGGAGAACTGCACCGCGTGCAGGAGGCCTGGATCAGAAACCAGGTGCCGCAATGCGGATACTGCCAGTCGGGCATGATCATGGCGGTGTCGGCGCTGCTTGAGCAGAACCCGCGCCCAACGGACGCGGAAATCGACGAGGCGATCACCAATGTGTGCCGGTGCGGCACCTATCAGCGCGTTCGCGATTCCATCCACGAACTGAGCAACGCCTAGGGAGATCGAAATGGCTTCCATCGGAAAGATAACCCGCCGCGGATTGCTGGCCACCGGCGCGCTCGTCGGCGGCGGCCTTGTCCTGGGTCTTACGCTGTCGCCCAATCGTCTCAAGATCGGATCAGCCAGTGTCCTGGAGGAAGACGAGGTCCTGCTCAACACCTGGGTGAAAATCAGCCCCGACAACCGGATCACCGTGATCACCCCGCACTCTGAAATGGGGCAGGGTGCGAACACGGCGCTGGCCATGATGCTGGCCGACGAAATGGACGCCGACTGGGACCTCGTCAAATTCGTGGAAGCGCCAGCTTTGCCGGAATTCGCCAACACGGGCCTTGGGCGCGGTTATGTGCTGGGCGACACCTCCATTCCGGCCTTTGCCAAGCCGATGGTCGAGTTCGCGTTCTTCAACCTTGCCAAGTCCATGGACCTGCAGATTACCGGCGGCAGCCTGTCCATCCGGCTGACCGGCGAATATGGCATGCGCCGGGCGGGCGCCTCGGCCCGCGCCATGCTGGTTCAGGCCGCGGCGGAGCGCTGGGACGTCGATCCGTCCGCAATCAATGTGTCGGACAGCATCGTGTCCCACGGCAACAAGTCGGCCACCTTCGGCGAACTGTCGAGCGAAGCCGCCCGTCTTGAGCCGCCGCTGAACCCGCGGCAAAAGGAGCGGTCCGAGTTCAAGCTGATCGGCACTTCGCAACCGCGCCGCGACATCCCGGCGAAGGTCGACGGCACCGCGGTTTTCGGCATCGACGTCGAATTGCCGGACATGGTCTATGCGGCGATCAGGCATGCGCCGGCCTTCGGCGGGACGGTGGCGTCCATCGACGAGGGATCCGTCGCCGGGATGCCCGGCGTCATAAAGGTCGTGAACCTGGACGACGCTGTTGCCGTCGTGGCCGACAAATACTGGCGCGCGAAAACGGCGCTTGAGGCACTCGATGTGACGTTTGACGGCGGACCGGACGGAAACGCGACCTCCGATTCGATTTTCGCGTCCTATGCGGATGCGTTGGACAAAAACGACAGTTCTGCTCATTTCGAATCCGGCGATGCCGCCGGCGTCATTTCAGGCGCCGCCGATGTCGTTCGCTCGGAGTATCGCGTTCCGTTCCTGGCGCATGCATGCATGGAGCCGATGAACTGCACCGCCGTTGTCAAAGACGGCAAATGCGAAATCTGGACCGGGTCGCAGAACCCGCTTGCCGCGCGCACTTTTGCCGCGGACGCCATCGGGTTGAGCCCGGACAAAGTCACGGTCCACAATCAGTTTCTCGGCGGGGGCTTCGGCCGCCGCGGCCGCGATGATTTCGTCCCGCAGGCGGCAAGAATCGCGAATCAACTGGACCGACCGGTGAAGCTCATATGGTCGCGCGAAGAAGACATCCAGCACGACCACTATCGCCCGGCCGTCGCCAACCGCTTCGAGGCCGTTCTCGGTGGTGACGGCCTGCCGTCGGCCTGGTCGAACCTCTATATCAATGTCGGCCAGGACGAGCCGGAAGAAGCGCCGGACATTCCGTACGGGATCGCGAACCAGAGCATCCGCAAGGTCTCGATGTCGCAGCCGATCCGGCTCGGGCCGTGGCGCAGTGTCGGACACACGCAGCACAGCTTCTTCAACGAGAGCTTCGTCGACGAACTGGCCCACAAGGCCGGCATGGATCCGTTCGCGTATCGGCGGGCGCTTCTGCAGGGCCAGCCGCGCCACCGGAAGGTGCTGGAGACCGCGGCCGAGAAGGCCGGCTGGGGCGATCCGCTTCCGGCCGACCGGGCCCGGGGCATTGCGCTTGAACAGTCCTTCGGCTCGATTGTCGCGCAGGTCGCAGAAGTCTCATTGTCGGAGGACGGCACCGTCCGCGTGCACCGGGTGACTGCAGCCGTCGACGTCGGCACGGCCGTCAATCCGGATGCGGTGGAAGCGCAGATACAAAGCGGCATCATATACGGGCTGACCGCAGCGCTTTACGGCAACATCACCATTGACGGCGGCCGTGTCGAGCAGTCGAATTTCCACGACTACGAGATGGTGCACATGGCCGAGGCGCCTGAAATCGAGGTCCATATCATCAACAGCGGCGAAAAGACCGGCGGCGCCGGCGAGCCCGGCACGCCGCCGGTCGCGCCGGCCGTCGCCAACGCGCTGTTCGTCCTGTCCGGCAAGCGAATACGGTCCTTGCCGGTGATGCTTCACGACCTTCGGCCGGCGACGGGCAGCCAGCAGGTCTCCTGACGGCGCCAACGCCGTCAGGGCCGGTCCATCCCGAACATGGCGCGCCAGTTCCGCACGGTCATGCCGGCGCGGTACGCGGCGCGCATGTCCGGGTCGAGCACCTCGATGAGCAGCCGATCCTCGATCCAGACCTCGATACAGTGAAACGGTCCCCGGTCGCATCGCCTGGCCGTCCAGCCATGGTCGCCGGCGAGCGCAAGCACGCCCCGTGCCGGTAGATCCGTGGCCAGGGCGATATGCGCAAAGGTCGGCGCGCCCTCCGCCTCCTGCACGCGGCATTCCACCTGCCCGGCGCCGGCGACCAGCCGGTGGGTCAGCGGGTAGACCTCGATCGCTGTGCCGTCATCGGCACCGGCAAAGGCGATCCAGCAGTCCGGAAAGGGCGGGAAGGGCAGGGCTTCACCGCCGAGGAGCCGCGCCAGGAAAGCGGCGACGCGCTCGGGATCGCCTGCGTTGACGGACATGTGCAGTAGGGTCATTTCCGTTCCTCGAATCTCAATGCGGCGACAACCTGTTTGTTGCCCGAATTGAACTTGATCGGCTGACGCGTCCTGTCGCTATCACCAACTTCGCACAAGTGCGAACCATTGCCGTCTGCGTCTGTGGTTATTGTCACAGCGGAAGCGGTGTTACGGTGCGTAATTTTGCATGTGGGCGAACGCTTTATAGTTGCCGGCCCATTCTCGCATTAACGGGGTAAATCGCGTAAAGACTCGTCATGTCCATATTTGCAAGACTCGGCCAATTCGTCAGCATTGCCACCACCGGTGCCATATCGGGAGTCATCGAGGCGGTTCGCACGGTTTTCGAGGGCGACCCGGAAACCCGCCGCCGGGTGGCGTTTTCGGTCGCCATGATCGCGCTATCAGCGAAAATGGCCAAGGCCGATGGCATCGTGACGCCGGACGAGGTGGTTGCCTTCCAGGAGATCTTCGAGATCCCCGACAAGGAGGCTCGAAACGTCTCGCGGCTCTATAACCTGGCCAAGCAGGATGTCGCGGGCTTCGAGTCCTACGCCGCCAAGATGGCCGATCTGTGCGGCCCCGACCGCAACGAGGGGCTGTTTCTCGAGGACATACTCGACGGGCTGTTCCACATCGCCAAGGCCGACGGTGTACTGCACGAAAAGGAGCGCAATTTCCTGGCGCGGATCGCCGAGATCTTCCGGATCAGCGAGGCGAGCTTCGAGCAGATCATTGCCCGGCACACCTACGAGACGACACACGATCCCTATGCCGTGCTCGGCCTGTCGCGCGACACGCCGCTCGAGGAGATCAAGAAGCACTACCGACGGCTGGTCGCCGAGGCGCACCCGGACCGGCTGATGGCGCGGGGCGTTCCCGAGGAGTTCCTTGCCATCGCCAACAGCCGCATGGCGGCGCTGAACACCGCCTTTGCGGAAATCGAGAAGGAAAAGAGGGTGGCATGATGCTCGAGCGGTCCGAATTTGCCGGAGCCGAGCTCCGCCTGTCTCCCAATATCGACGAGCGGGTCGGCGGCCCGGCCGACATGCTGGTGCTGCACTACACCGGCATGGACGTTGCCGACGAAGCGCTCGACTGGCTGTGCACGGAGCGATCGAAGGTCTCGGCGCACTACTTCGTCTACGAGGACGGGCGGATCGTGCAGATGGTGCCCGAGCACAAGCGCGCCTGGCACGCGGGGGTGAGCTCATGGCAGGGCCAGCAGCAGGATCTCAATTCGCGTTCCATCGGAATCGAGATCGCCAATCCCGGACATCAGGGCGATTACCCCGATTTCCCGCCGGAACAGATCGCCGCGGTCATCGAATTGTGTCGAAAATGTGTCGAAAGGTGGGCAATCGTGCCACGAAGAGTGGTGGCGCACAGCGATATTGCACCGCAGCGCAAAGAGGACCCCGGGGAAAAATTCCCCTGGCAATCACTTTTTGAGTCCGGCATCGGCCACTGGGTCGAACCGTCGACGGCCACCGGCGGCAGATTCCTGCAAAGGGGCGACCAGGGCCAGCCGGTCGAAGCGCTCCAGGCGATGCTGGCCACATACGGTTACGGCGTTGAAATAACAGGTTCATTCGACGAAGTCCTGGAGGCGAACATACGCGCCTTCCAACGCCATTTCCGACCCGCAAGGGTTGATGGTGTTGCCGATGTCTCGACCATTGAGACACTTCACAGGCTGCTCTCAGCGCTGCCTGAAAGCCAGTAGGCACGCTGAATAGTGCAGCGCAACAACGGCGATCGTTACACGCTGTAACGGAACGTTACGGCGCCGCCACCATTCACCAAAATTGATCTCTAGGACTCTCCCGGATTTGACCGGCCGCCATCGGTACTGCGTAGGCGGTCTTTTGTTTGGATCAAACAACACTTTCGTTTGGAGTGAAAAAGAATGACAAGAACAGGAGCCTTTTTCCGCGCGCTTCTTTGCGCCGGTTTGGTTTCCCTCTCGACTGCGGCAAATGCGGAAGAAGAAGAACGGACCAAAATCAAGGTCGATTTCAGCACCATCACATCGTCCATCTTCAAACCGGCCGACCCGGCTGTCCAGAAGCACCCGAAATTCTCCCGGCTGATCAACAGCTACGCACGCAAGCACGGCGTGCCGTCCTCGCTGGCACATGCGGTGGTCAAGGTCGAAAGCAATTTCAATCCGAAGGCGCGCGGCCGGGCCGGCGAGATCGGCCTGATGCAGATCAAGCCGGCGACGGCGCGGCTCATGGGTTATCGCGGTTCGAGCAAGGGCCTCTACGACCCCGAAACCAACATCAAATACGGCATGAAGTATCTCGGCAAGGCGCACAAGCTGAGTGGCGGCGACACCTGCGGCACGATCCTTCGCTACAATGCCGGTCACGGTGCCAAGCGGATGAATCCGGTGTCCTCGCGCTACTGCAAGAAAGTGCGCAATATCCTGGGCTGATTCATCCCCAAGGCGTCTCAAGACAGTCCTTGGAAGGAGCTTCGCGAGTTGCTAGACACATGGCAATTCGAGGGGAGGGATTGTCTTGAGAAAACGCCATCTGTTCTGGATCGTTCCGCTGGCGCTCATCGTTGCCGGCGGCGCGGCCTTGCATTTCATCGTGCCGTCCATCGTGGAAAACGGGCGCAATGGCGTCGAAGGCCATGCGGCGCGAGACGTGTCGGAGCGCGCGGCGGCGCTGCATCAGACGCTGACCGTTGCTGATTTGCACGCCGATTCGCTCCTGTGGAAGCGTGACCTTCTCAAGCGGTCCGACCGCGGCCATGTCGACATTCCGCGCATGGTCGAGGGCAATGTGGCGCTACAAGTCTTCACGACCGTCACCAAGTCGCCAAAGGGCCAGAACTACGAAGAAAACAGTGCCGAGGCCTCGGACAACATCACGCTGCTGGCGCTTGCCCAGATGTGGCCGCCGCGCACCTGGCAGAACCTGACCGAGCGGGCGCTGTACCAGGCCGAGAAACTGCACGGATTCGCCGACCGTGCGCCCGACCGCCTGGTCATCATCAAGAACAGGGACGATCTGAATTCGCTGCTGTCGCGGCGCGCAAACGGCGAGCAGGTGGTCGGCGGGCTGCTGGGAACCGAGGGCTCGCACGCGCTCTCAAGGAACCTCGACAATATCGGCCGGCTCTATGATGCGGGCTTCCGGATGATGAGCCTGCAGCATTTCTTCGACAATGCGCTGGGCGGATCGCTGCACGGCTCCGGCAAGAAGGGCCTGACGGAATTCGGCCGGCAGTCGGTGAAGAAGATGGAAGAGGCGGGCATCATGATCGATGTTTCGCACTCCTCCGAGAATGTCGTGCGCGAGACGCTGGAGATCACCGCCCGTCCGCTGATCGTCAGCCATACCGGCATTCGCGGCCATTGCGATACACACCGCAATATCGCAGACGACCTGATGGTTGAAATCGCGCAAAAGGGCGGGCTGATCGGTATCGGCTACTGGGATGCGGCGATATGCGACTATTCGCCGGAAGGGATCGCCAGGGCATTGCAGGCGGCGGTGTCGCTGGTCGGCCCCGACCACGTCGCACTCGGCTCCGATTTCGACGGCGCCGTCACCACAAAGATCGATGCGTCGCAGATGGCGCTGATCACCGATGCGCTGCTCGATCTCGGCATGGACGAAAAGACGGTCCGCAAGGTGATGGGCCAGAACCAGATCGACTTCTTCCTGGCCTATCTGCCGGCGGGGACCTAGTGCCAGCGATCGGGGCAACGGCTTTGGGCCTTTGACGGACGCTACGCTCGCGCCACGAAAAACATGTTCGTCTGGCTCTTGATCGGCAGTTCGCTGACCTCTGAAAATCCCGCGTCGCGGAGGAGGGACGTTGTCTTTTCCGGACCCATGCATGTTCCCAGACCGGGGCCTCCCTGGGCCAGCGACTGGGTCATGCAGTGGAACAGGCTGAAGCCGTAATAGACCGTGCCAAGCGGGTTTGCATTGTCGGCAAGCCTGTCAGCGGCGCGGGGCTCCATCACCATCAGCGCACCGCCGGGGGCCATGCGGCTGCGTATTTCGACCAGGGTCGCCTCCGGTTCGGCCAGATCATGCAGACAGTCGAACATGCCGGCAAAATCAAAGACCGGATCCGGCTCCAGATCCGCGATCAAGCCTTCGATGAACGTCACCCGATCCGTTCCGGCCTCGGCCGCGGTTTTGCGCGCCCTGGCGATCGAATTGCTATCCGGGTCGAACCCCGTGATGTGCGCATTCGGGTACGCCTCGGCGAGGGCGAGGGAGACCTTGCCGACGCCGCAGCCGATATCCAGCGCCTTTCCGCCCTCGGCAAGCCGCTGGTCGATCTCAGGCAACTGTTTCAGCCAATAACTTGCCAGCCGGTGCCTGTAAGCTCCGCCATTCATCAGGTCGAGCGCTTCGATCCAGTCATCGTCGAATGCCCCGAAATGCACGCCGCCCCCTTCGCGAAATGCCCGCGCCACCTCCGGTGCCTGCGACAACAGGGACGGGCCGGCCAGAAAAAGCCCGCCCATGTAGTGATCCGTTCCCTCCGAAGCCAGAAGGAATCCATGTTCGGCCGGCATCGAGAAAGTGCCGGCCGCCTCGTCGTGTTCCAGCCAGCCGGCCGCCGTCATGCCGTTCAGCCATTCCTCGACATATCGGGGCGTGAGTCCGGTCTTTTTCGACAAATCCGGGGCGCTGACCGGAGCGCCGTCCTTCATGGCGTCAAACAGGCCCGACTTGAGTCCCAGATAGCCCATGCCAATGGCCATTGCGCCGGCCATGTCGCGATAGACGGTGTTGGCGAACGTTCCAATCCGATCCTTGTCCATGAGGTCCTCCCATGATCTGTCCGTTGATACGCCTCCGGCACCGCGAGGTCATTGTAACCGGTCCTTGAACGCTTGTCGTTCAGGTCAGGCCGTCCGGATCCTCCGGGTAATTCGTACCCTCAGTCACTATATGTAGTGGTGCGCAAAGCAGCACAGGTGAGGGCCGATGTTTTGGAAACGGAGGAAAGAAGCCGGGCGCTCGCTCTTTCTCGGCAGTGTAACCGTGGCCTCGAGTCCCAGCCTGAAGAAGGGAATTTCTTCGATCTGGATGCCGAACAGCGAATCCGCTGCTGAGCTGATTGAGCATTCATTGCTGGAAATACTGTCGTTGCCGAATCTGTCGCAAAGGGGCTCGGCCAATGCCGATGACCTGGCGATTGATATCACCGTTTCCGACTATGATCTGGGTTGTTTCCAGCTGTTATACGCCCACCAGTTCAGCGTTCCGCTGGTCTGGCGGCCGGAAGTTATCATGACGGCCCGCGTCTACGCGCCAGGTTCCAACAACACGATTTGCGCTCATACCGTGCGGTACAAACCCGGTTGGATCAAATGGATCCGCATGAACCTGAACTTGCGCAAACACCTGAAGGAATTGGGCAAGTACAATCCCCGGGATGCAAAGTCGGCTGTCGGTACCGACGATCTGAAATACTTCGTGCGGCAGTCCTGCGTGGATTTGCTCATCAAGGTCCAGCGGGATATCTGACATCCGCCTTCGGCATCCAGATGCCGCGATCAAACAAGCCGTTCTGTCCGGTAACGGAACGGCCGCAGGCAGTTTTCTCCGGTGCGCCGGACCGCGTTGGGATTGAAGCCCAACGGGACTCGGCAATGATGGATCAGGTCAGGTCTTCGAGCTTGGCGCCGGGTGCGTTCTTCTTGACGGACGCGATGCCGTTATCGCGTGACGAGGCGCTCTCGTAGGACTCGCTGGTGCCGATGACCTGACCGTTGGTCGCCTTGAGATTGAAGCGGTGCTTGCCGCCTTTTGTCTCCGTGCGATCGAAGCGCGCATCTTCGGCGGAATTCTTGCGGACCGACTCGATGCCGTTCTCGGCGCTGGCGCGCTGCTTGTAGCCTTCACTCGCCAGGATGATCTGGCCGTTTCCCGCCTTGAGGCGAAAACGGAACTCGCCAGCCTTGTCCTTGTAAAGCTCAAATTTACCTGCCATGAACTATTTCTCCCTTTTGTACTTCGTGGAACTGGAAACCTAACTAAGCGTCATACGGTTCGCAAATACAAACCGTCTCTATTCACTGGGAAATACGATTTTTCGTAATATTGGCATTTCAGCTACGGTGAAATAGCTATCGGTGTAGAGACCTGGGTCTGGGATACGCGCAAGCCAGCGGCATCCGTGAGGGTATAGCGCGCCAAGAACGCCTCCTTTTCAGGAAACTTGAATCACGCCGACAAGTCTGCGCCCAATGTTGGCATCCGCTTCAGAACTGCACCTTGCACTCCGCAGGCTATCGTCTGAAGAGAGCCCGGAGTTGATATTCAACAACTGTTTTGAATGGTAACCAGGAGGCAAACGGTTCACTTGGTGTCCATGGAAATGTGCGGGGCATCTGCTAACCTATCGGTGTCGAGGCACAATTGCGGAAACTCGCCCACAAGACCGGTGGGCCACGACAAGCGGAGTTTCTTATGACGGATCCATTTCAAAATGTGGAAGCGGGTGGCGCGGAGTTTATTGAAACGGTCGTTGGCGCCCTGGAAACTCGTGCCGGCGAGCCGGTGATGGTTGAAATCGTTGAACGATATTTGGACGAACTCGACTTTATAGATGGCGGACTGCACGTGGAAATAGGCGCGGGTACAGGCGCTATTGCACGAAGAATAGCCACGCGTGCCGTCAATGGTCAGGTTATTGCGTCAGAGCCGTCTGCCGGTCTGGTCGAAGCGGCGCGCAAATTGGCGGATGGCGCATCTAACTTGAAGTTTGAGACTGGTGACGGAGCAGCTCTGCGCTTCGAGGACGGCTCGGTGGACAATGTTGTGATGCACACCGTTCTCAGCCATGTCGTTGAACCGGCTGTTCTTCTGAACGAGGCGTTCAGGATATTGAAACACGGCGGGCGTCTGGCCGTATGTGATGCCGACTTTGAGAAGACTTCCCTCGCCAATGCACTGGCCGACCCACTCGATGCCTGCGCAAAATATTTCGCGGAGCATTTTGTTACCGACAAATTTCTCACAGGCAAATTGCGTGGGCTGGTGAAGGCTGCCGGACTAACAGTTGAGCAATTCCGCATCACGAGCCGGACCATCACGGCGGGCATGGGTGGAATGACCTGGGTTGGTATGGCCAGCATGCATATGGTCAAAAGCGGCTTGATTGGTCAGGAGCTCGCAGACGCCTTGGCAGCCGAATACAAGCGCCGCGAAAGCGCTGGAGCGCTTTATGGTCACCAGCCCTTTGTTACGCTTGTTGCCAGAAAACCATAAGGCCGCGCGCCGGGGGTCGGAGTCGAGGGCAAACGGAATGCTCGCTGCAGGTCTAAGGCGGCCTGGTTAAGCCAATCGGACCGATTTTCCACCGTCACATGTTCCAACCTAACTCAGTATTGCTCTAGTCGATGGCGTCGGCGATATAGCCTCCGGTCTGCCGCTGCCAGAGCCGGGCGTAGATGCCGCCGCGATCCAGAAGCTCCGCCGGGGTTCCCTCCTCGACGATACGGCCATCGTCCAGCACCACGATCCTGTCCATGCTGGAAATCGTCGACAGGCGGTGGGCAATGGCTATCACCGTCTTGCCCTCCATCAGCAGCGCCAGCTTGTCCTGCACCGCTGCCTCGGCATCGCTGTCCAGCGCCGAGGTCGCCTCGTCGAGCACGAGTATCGGCGCGTCCTTCAAGAGGACGCGGGCGATGGCGATGCGCTGGCGCTGTCCGCCGGAGAGCTTCACCCCGCGGTCTCCGACGAAGGCCCCGTAGCCGGTGCGCCCCTCGCTGTCCTTCAGATCGGCGATGAAACGGTCGGCTTCGGCCATCGATGCCGCGTGTTCCATCTCCTCCTGCGATGCGCCGGGCCGGCCGTAGCGGATATTGTCGCCGACCGATCGGTGCAGCAGCGAGACGTCCTGGGTGACGACGCCGATGCTGTCGCGCAGGCTTTCCTGGGTGACGCTGCGGATGTCCTGGCCGTCGATGGAGATCGCTCCGTCCTTCAGTTCGAAGAACCTCAAGAGCAGGCTGACCAGCGTGGATTTTCCCGCCCCGGAAACCCCGACCAGGCCGACCTTCTCGCCGGCATGAACCGTAAGGGACAGGTCGTGGATTACCTTCTGACTATGTTGGTAGGCGAAGCGGACATGGCTGAACGCGACCGCGCCGTCCGTCACGTTCAGCCTTGCGGCATCGGGCGCGTCGGTGATGGTCGGCGGCGTTGTCACCACGGGCATGGCGTCGCGGATGGTGCCCACGGCCTGAAAAATCTGCTGCCCCATCTGCAGGAACGCACGCGCGTTGCCCGAGAGCCGCTGGACGACCGCGATCGATGCGGCGAACTGGCCGATCGTGACGAAGCCGTCGACCAGGCCCCAAAGCCCGATGGCCATGTTGCTGAACACCAGGAAAACGTTGAGAAGGATGACGTAGCTGTCCGTCGTCAGGAAGATGCGCCCTTCCTTCTGCTGGGTGTCAATGGCCTTGCCCATGATGGAGCGCAGGGCACCCGCCTCGCTGTCTTCGGCGGCGAACAGCTTCACCATCTGGATGTTGCCGTAGAGATCGGTCATGGCGCCGACGACGAGGCTGCGCGCCTTTGCGGACCGGCGGGCGCGTTCGGAAAAGTGCGGCACCGCCTTCACGGCAATGACGACGTTGGCAACGATCCAGATAAGAACCGGGATCGCCAATGCCCAGGAGAGCGCGGCCAGCAATATAAGCGCGCCGACAAACTGGACGAAGAAGTGCGGGACGCTCTGGAAGGCGACGACGATCTGCTGCTGGACCGCCAAGGCCACCTGCGAAATGCGCGCCGCGATCTGGCCGGCATAAAGATCGTGGAAGAAGGCGAGGTCCTGGTGCTCGACGGCCTGGTGGCCCTGCCACAGCATGGCGGCGGGCATGCATACGGAGACGACCTGCGAGCGCAGTGCGTTGGCAAGGAAAATGAAAAGCGGCAGCAGCGGGCAGAACAGAAAGCCAAGAACGACGAGCAGGGGCCAGTCCTCCTGCAGAAACAGCGCCGCACCCTTTTGGGCCACCCCGTCAACGATGACCGAAATACCCCAGATCACCGCGAGATTGATGCTCTCGACCATGACGCTGAAGATGACGATGGCCGCCAGGACGCCGCGAAACATGCTCGCGAAATGCAGGACGAGCGCGAACGGGCCGCGCGCCGGCAGGGGCTCAAAGGGAATGTCCAGCGGGCGGACGAGGGTCTCGATGCGGCGGTACACGAAATCGGATATCGACATGGCGGCTCGGGTCAGCGAACTGGAAGGAGGAGACGGGGGAATCGCCGGCATTTAAGCACGGATCAGGGGCAGCGAATATGCGCGATGCAATTATTGCGATAGGCGGGCGTTCATCGGGCCGCAAAATCGGGTGGTAAAGCTGTACTCCCAAATTGCTGGATTTACTGGCAATTCGTGCCCATCTTCGCTATCAGAAGCTGCCAGCCGGCCGGACAGCCGCGCTCCGCAAAGGCCGAAAGGCGCGGGGTGAGGAAAGTCCGGGCTTCACGGAAACACGGTGCCGGATAACGTCCGGCGGGGGTGACCCCAGGGAAAGTGCCACAGAAAGCAAACCGCCCCGCCAGTATTCCGGTCCCGCTGTTGCCGGACCCGAATACCGGCGGGGTAAGGGTGAAAGGGTGGGGTAAGAGCCCACCGCGTTCCTGGCAACAGGAACGGCACGGCAAACCCCACCGGGAGCAAGACCGAATAGGGATGACGCGGGGCGCAAGCCCCACCCCGTTTCCGGGCAGGTCATCCGGGTAGGTCGCTAGAGGCAGGGTGCAAGTCCTGTCCCAGAGGAATGGCTGTCGCCGCCGCCTTGGTGCGCGGTACAGAACCCGGCTTACAGGCCGGCTGGCACCTTTCTTCCCGATACATAGACAACGAATCAGTTCGAATTGCCGGCTAAGCGAATCCGCCTAAGCGTTGGTGCAATCCCCTGAAAATTAGCGATTCATTAACCATAAGGGCGGTTTTGTGGGGTCCGTGAAACCAGTTTTGAACAGGCTTGTCCCATTGACGCCCAAATCATCCCATGATATCCCAAACGGACTGAGAGAGGGGTGTTCAGGCGTAGCCCGACAGCGGGTCCGGTCCAGGCGTTGCAACGCGGCGCCGGTCAGCCCGCGCAGCTTGCGGTCAGAAATCTCCGGAGGCGGCATGTTATGGTCTTCAGGCCTGGAAACGGCGGTTTTGCGTTATGAACCGGTTCCTGTCGAATGCGACGAACAAGATCGATGCGAAGGGTCGGGTGTCCGTACCGGCCCAGTTTCGCAACGTTCTGACGCGTCTCGACATTCAGGAACTCTATGCCATCCAGGACTTCATCTATCCGGCAGTGACGGTCGGCGGACCGGACCTGCTCGACCGCTACGAGCGGCAGATCGACGAGGGCGACCCGTTCTCCGTCGATGCCAACGACATGTCGCTGCTCATTCACGGGGGCGGCGTGTTCCTGAAGCTGGACGGCGAGGGCCGTCTGATGGTGAGCGACTTCATACGCGACTACACGGGCATTTCCGACCAGGTGACCTTTGTCGGCCGGTCGGACCATTTTCAGTTGTGGGATCCTGTTCGATACGAGGAAAAACGACAGGAAGCCCTGAGCCGGCGCATGGCGGGGGTACAGCCTCGCGCCGGTCAAGGAGAGGCGGGATGACAGCGCACTCTGGCGGCATGGACCATGACGCCGGTGGCGGACCTGTGCGCCACATCCCGGTTCTCCTTAACGAGGTCCTGTCCGCGCTGCAGCCGGAGCGCGGACAGGTCGTCCTCGACGGAACATTCGGCGCCGGCGGCTATACAAGGGCCATTCTGGACAAGGGCGCGAAGGTCATTGCGCTTGACCGCGACCCGAATGCGATCGCCGGCGGCCAAGACCTGGCCGCGGCTTACCCGGGCCGGCTGGAATTGATCGAAGCACGTTTCAGCGGGCTCGCTGACCATGCGCCCGACGGCGGTCTCGACGCCGTGGTGCTCGATATCGGCGTTTCGTCCATGCAGATCGACGAGGCCGAAAGAGGCTTTTCCTTCCAGAAGGACGGTCCGCTCGACATGCGCATGTCGGAAAGCGGCGCCAGTGCGGCCGATGTCGTCAACACATTGAAGGTCTCCGACCTGACCCGCGTTTTCGGACTGCTGGGCGAGGAAAAGCAGGCCGGCCGTATCGCCCGCGCCATCGATGCGCGGCGCAAGGAGGAGCGTTTCTCCTCGACCCGGGACCTCGCCGCGCTGATCGAAGCGGTCAAGCCGCGCAGGGCGCGCGACAAGATTCACCCGGCGACCCGGGTTTTCCAAGCGCTGAGGATTTTCGTCAACGAAGAACTGGCGGAACTCGCGGCGGCGCTCTTTGCCGCCGAGTGCGCCCTGAAGCCCGGCGGCCGCCTTGCCGTCGTGACCTTCCATTCGCTTGAAGACAGGATCGTCAAGCGCTTCTTCCAGGACCGGTTCGGCAAGGGCGGCGGCGCGTCCAGGCACCTGCCGGCAGCCGTCGCGGAACCCGCCACCTTCGAGCCTGTCGGCAAGCCTGTTGTCGCGGCGAGCGAAGAGGAAGCGGCGAGAAATCCCCGTGCGCGCTCGGCCAAGCTGCGGGCCGGACGGCGCACCGCGGCGGCGGCGCGATCCGCCGATTATTCGCTATTCGGACTGCCGGACCTGCCGGCCGTCACTTCCACAGGAGACTGACTGCGGTGCTGCGGACCATCGACTTCATCATTATCGGCGTGATGGCGGCAGCGGCCGTGCTGACATTTCACGTAAAGTACCGGGCCGAGGAACAGCTCGCGGAAATCAAGCGCCTGGAAGCCGAAATCCGACTCGAGGAAGACACGATCGATCTTCTGCGCGCAGACTGGAGCCTCCTCGTTCAGCCGGGGCGCCTGCAGGAGCTGGTGGACGCCCACCGGGAGGAGCTCGGGCTGGAAATCACCGAGCCGCACCAGATGGTGCTTCCCGAAGAGCTGCCCGCGCGCGTGCGCGACCTGCCCGAGCCCGTGCGCGAGATGCTGGCCGACGCCCCCGATTCCAACACCGTGACAGGATCGGTTGCGCAATGAACCGTCTCCTCAAGCGCACAAGGCAGCGATTGCGACGGCGGATGGGCGTTCCCAGATCCGCATCGGGCGCCGCGATCGTCGTCGACGGCGCCCGAAAATCGTCCGGCCACCAGACACGCAACCGCATCATTCTGGTGATGATCGGCGTGTGCGTGGTCTATGCCGTGATCGCCGGACGGCTGGTCCAGTACGGTTTTCGTGACCTCGCCACCGTAGCGAGCATCGCCCGCGGCAGCGAGCTGCTTGCCTCGCGGCCGGACCTCCTGGACCGCAACGGCAAGGTTCTGGCGACGGATATCCGAACGGTCTCGCTTTATGCCCAGCCGCACAAGATTACCGATCCCGACGAGGTGATCGAAGCCCTTGCCACCGTCCTGCCCGAGCTCGATGCCCGCACCGTGTACCGCAAGCTGAGGTCGCAATCGCAGTTCCAGTGGCTGCGCCGGCAACTGACGCCCAAGCAGCAGAGCGAAATCCTGGCGCTCGGCATTCCGGGCGTCGGCTTCCGCCCGGAAAAGCGGCGCTTCTATCCGGGCGGCCCGACCGCCTCGCATATCGTCGGCCATGTCAATATCGACAACAAGGGCATTGCCGGGATGGAGAAATATGTCGACGGGCAGGGTCTTGCGGACCTGGCCGCCGCCGGCCTGACCATCGAGCAGCAACTGGAACCGGTGCGCCTGTCGGTCGATCTGCGCGTGCAGCACATCGTCCGAGACGAGCTTGCGGCCGCGATGCAGCGCTATCAGGCGATCGCCGCCGGCGCCGTCGTGCTCAACGCCAAGACCGGCGAAGTCCTGGCGATGTCGTCCCTGCCCGACTACGACCCGAACCTTCCGGCACAGGCGCTCGAAAAGGACCGGCTCAATCGCATGTCCGCAGGAACCTACGAGATGGGTTCGACCTTCAAGGCGTTCACGACGGCCATGGCGCTGGATTCCGGCCTGGTGACCATGGAAGACAGTTTCGATGCGCGGCGTCCGATCCGCATCGCCGGCCACACGATCAGCGATTTTCACGGCAAGCACCGGGTGCTGACGGTCCCGGAGATCTTCATCTATTCCTCCAATATCGGCACGGCCCGGATGGCCGACGTGGTCGGAATCGAGCGGCAGCGGGACTTCCTGACGCGCATCGGCCTGCTGACGCGCATGCAGACCGAGCTTCCGGAGGTGACCAAGCCGAGCCAGCCGAAGGTCTGGAAGAAGATCAACTCGATCACCATCTCCTTCGGCCACGGTGTCGCGACAACGCCGCTGCAGACGGCGATGTCGGCAGCGGCCATGCTCAATGGCGGTCTCCTGATCCCGCCGACCTTCCTGCCGCGCAGCGAAGCCGAGGCGCAGACCGTCGCCCGCCAGGTCATCAGGCCGGAAACGAGTGCCGCGATGCGCTATCTCATGCGGCTGAATGTCGAGAAGGGTTCCGGCAGGCGCGCCGAGGTCCCCGGTTTCCGGGTGGGCGGCAAGACCGGCACGGCGGAAAAGGTGGTCAACGGCCGCTATTCGTCGGACGTGCGGTTCAACGCCTTCCTTTCCGCCTTTCCGATCGAAAACCCCCAATTCGTGGTGCTGGTGATCATCGACGAACCGAAACCGGCGGAGGGACAGAAATCAGCGACCGCGGGCCTGAATGCCGCACCGACGGTCAAGGCGATCATCCGGCGCTCGGCGGCGCTTCTCGGCGTCCGGCCGTCATTCGGTGAAGGCGATGCCGCCTTGCTTGTGTCATATTGAGTCTGACATAAGCACGTTTAATTCTACGGACTTCCGATTTCCCGGAAGTTCCGCAAGTCAAGGGAACGTTGGCACCGAAAGATGAAGCTGAATGAACTGGCGGCGGACCTCGCCACTATCCCGGCGGACCTGACCCAATTGGAGATCGCAGGCCTTTCGGCCGACAGCCGGGACATTCGACCGGGTTATCTCTTCGTGGCGATTGCCGGCCAGTCGCAGGACGGTGCGCAATTCATTGCCGATGCGGCGCAGAACGGCGCCGTGGCGGCCGTCGCCTCGGCACAAAGCGAGTTCGACGATCCGGGCGTGCCGGTCATCCGTGTCGCCGATCCGCGCCTGTTCCTGGCCAAGGCCGCGGCGCGATTTTTCGGCGCGCAGCCGCAGACCATGGTGGCGGTGACCGGAACCGCCGGAAAGACGTCCGTCGCCTCTTTCACCCGGCAGATCTGGGAGCGGGCGGGCATGCCGGCGGCCATGATCGGCACGACGGGCGTGGAAACGCCGACGCGCAAGCAATACGGTCAGTTGACGACGCCCGATCCGGTGGTCCTCCACCGGCTGCTTTCCGATCTTGACGGCGAGGGCATCACCCATTGCTCCATGGAAGCGTCCAGCCACGGTCTCGACCAGCACCGGCTGGACGGGGTGCGGCTCAGCGCCGGGGCGTTCACCAATCTCGGCCGCGACCACCTCGACTACCATGCGAGCATGGAGGACTACTTTGCCGCCAAGATGCGCCTGTTCGAGGCGCTCCTGCGGCCCGGCGCACCGGCTGTCATCTTTGCCGACGATGCCTGGTCCGGACGGGCGATCGAACGGGCCAAGGCGCGCGGGCTGGAGGTGCTGACCGTCGGCCGCAACGGTGAATTCCTGACGCTCAAGCGGGTCGAGCACCAGCGCAGCCAGCAGATTGCCGAAATCCATCACGGCGGCGCCATCTACCAGGTTACCCTGCCGCTGGCGGGGGATTTCCAGCTTTCCAACGCACTGGTGGCCGCAGGCCTGGCGATCGCGACAGGCGTGGCCGCCGGGGCGGCGATCGCCGCACTTGAGCACCTGCACGGCGCGTCCGGGCGGCTCGAGCTGGTCGGCACCACGCAAAGGGGCGTTCCGGCCTATGTGGACTATGCCCACAAGCCCGAGGCGCTGGAGCAGGTATTGCAGTCCGTGCGGCCCTTTACCACCGGGCGTGTCGTCGTGGTGTTCGGCTGCGGCGGCGACCGGGACCGCGGCAAGCGGCCGATCATGGGCGAGATCGCGACACGGCTTGCCGACATGGTGATCGTGACCGACGACAATCCACGCAGCGAGGATGCGGGCAGCATCCGTGCCGAAATCCTGGCGGAGGCGCCCGGCGCGCTGGAGATCGGCGACCGCGCCCAGGCGATCGCCGATGCCGTGGCGATGGTTGCCGAAGGCGATACGCTGGTGGTTGCCGGCAAGGGGCACGAAGAGGGCCAGACCGTAGGCGATACGGTGTTGCCGTTCTCCGACCACGAGGAGATCCGCAAGGCGATCGCCAGGCAATCGCCGCGGGACCGGCTTTGGACGACCGCCGACATGATCGATGCCATGAGCGGCCGCCCCGTCGGCAACCTTCCGGAGGGCATTGACGGCATATCCATCGACAGCCGCTCGATCGGGCAGGGCGAGGCCTTTTTCGCCATCAAGGGCGATCGCTTCGACGGCCATGACTTCACCAGTTCCGCCGTGGCGAACGGTGCGGCGCTGCTGGTGGTTTCGGAGTCCAGGCTTCCCGCGCTCGGACGCGTGCAGGCGCCGATGATCGTCGTCGACGATGTCCTTGAGGCAATGGCCCGGCTGGGCGTCGCGGCGCGGGCCAGAACCAAGGCGCGGATCATCGCGGTGACCGGGTCGGTCGGCAAGACGACGACCAAGGAAATGCTGCGGCACGTGCTGTCCGCACAGGGCAATGTCCACGCCTCCGTGGCGTCTTTCAACAATCACTGGGGCGTGCCGCTGACCCTGGCGCGCATGCCGAGGGACACGGCGTACGGCGTATTCGAGATCGGCATGAACCACGCCGACGAGATCCGTCCGCTGGTCAAGTTGGTGCGACCGCATATCGCCATCGTCACCGCAATCGCCGCGGCGCATCTCGGTCACTTCAAAAACCTGTCGGAAATCGCCGCCGCCAAGGCCGAGATATTCGAGGGCGTTGGGTCGGGCGGCCATGTCCTGCTGAACCGCGACAGCGAGAAATTCGCCCAGCTCAAGAAGACGGCGGCAGCGCTGGACATTGCCAATATCCACGCATTCGGTCAGCACAGGCAGGCCGACATCAGGCTGTTGAACTGGCAGCCGCAGGAAAACGGTTCGACTGCCGAGTTCAATGTCCTTGGCGAGAAGATTTCGGTGTCGGTCGGCGTTCCGGGGCGGCATATCGTGCAGAACGCTTTGGCAGTGGCCGGCGCCGCCAAGCTGGCCGGCGCCGATCTGAGGGTGGCGGTGAAGTCCCTGGCGGACCTTGCGCCATCGAAGGGCCGCGGCACGCGCCATGTGCTGCAGATGGGCGGCGGCGCACTCACGGTCATCGACGACAGCTACAACGCCAATCCGGCATCGATGCGTGCCGGCATCGCATTGCTGCGCGACACGCCGGTCGCGGCGGGCGGGCGGCGCATCGCGGTGCTCGGCGACATGCTGGAACTCGGATCCTTCTCGAAAAAGCTGCATGTCGGGTTGCAGGCGCCCCTTGAGGAAGCCGGAATCGACCTGGTACTGCTCGGCGGTCCGGAGATGGCTGCCCTTAACGATTCACTCGGCGACACACCCACACACCGGCATTTCGACACCGTCGAGGCGCTGCAGCCGGTTCTGCTGGAGACGGTGAGGCCGGGCGATGTCGTGCTGATCAAATCGTCCAACGGGATCGGATTTTCCCGGCTCGTCTCGGCCTTGGTTGACAAGTATCCGGCTGTGTCCGACAGCGGAGCGGGACAAACAATGCGCGAGGGGGTATCCGCCTAATGCTCATCTGGCTCGTCGAACTATCCGATCAATTTCAGATCTTCAATCTTTTCAGATACATAACGTTTCGGACCGGCGCTGCCACCCTGACCTCCGCGATGATCGTCTTTCTGTTCGGGCCGCGAATCATCGCCTCGCTTTCGGTGCGCCAGGGGCGCGGACAGCCGATTCGCGCGGACGGGCCGCAAACCCACTTCAAGAAGGCCGGCACGCCCACCATGGGCGGATTGATGATCCTGACCGGCATCATCGTCAGTTCGGTCCTTTGGGCGGACCTTTCCAACATCTACATCGTCACGACCCTGCTCGTGGCGCTGGGCTTCGGCGCGATCGGGTTTTACGACGACTATCTCAAGGTGACCCAGCAGACGCATCGCGGCATGTCGGGCAAGATGCGCCTGCTTGTCGAGTTCATTATCGCCGGGTTGGCGGTCTACGCCATCATGATCGCGTCCCTGGCGGCCGGCGGTGGCAATGGCGCGAATTTCGGCTCCTCGCTCGCCTTTCCGTTCTTCAAGGATTTCGTCGTCGATCTCGGCTGGTTCTACATCGCGTTCGGCGCATTCGTGGTGGTCGGCGCGGGCAACGCGGTCAACCTGACGGACGGCCTCGACGGGCTTGCCATCGTGCCGATCATGATTGCCGCTGCGTCCTTCGGCGTGATTGCCTATCTTGCGGGCAACGCGCTTTTTGCCAATTACCTGCAGATCAATTTCGTTCCGGGCACGGGCGAACTCTCCGTCGTCCTCGGCGCGGTGATCGGCGCGGGGCTTGGTTTTCTTTGGTTCAACGCGCCGCCCGCCGCCATCTTCATGGGCGACACCGGATCGCTGGCGCTCGGCGGCCTCGTCGGCACCGTGGCCGTCGCCACCAAGCACGAACTGGTCATGATCATCATCGGCGGCCTGTTCGTGGCCGAGGCGCTGTCGGTCATCATCCAGGTCGCGTCGTTCAAGCTCACCGGAAAACGCGTCTTCCTCATGGCGCCGATCCATCACCACTTCGAGCGCCTCGGCTGGACCGAGAGCCAGGTGGTGATCCGCTTCTGGATCATCGCCGTCGGTCTTGCCATGCTCGGCCTTGCTACGCTCAAGCTGCGGTGAGCCGATGATCGTGGCGACCGCTTTTTCGGGATTGACCGTAGCCCTTTTCGGGCTGGGCGGGTCCGGCATCGCCACGGCCCTTGCGCTCATTGCCGGCGACTGCGCGGTCGTCGCCTGGGACGACAATCCGGACCGGGTCGCAGAGGCGTCCGAAGCCGGAATCCCCACACAAGACCTGCGGACGATCGACTGGGCGGGCAAGGCGGCGCTGGTGCTGGCGCCGGGCGTTCCCCTGACCCATCCGAAGCCGCACTGGAGCGTCGATCTGGCGCGCGCCGCCGGGGTCGAGATCATCGGTGACATCGAGCTCTTCGTGCGTCAGCGGCGCATGCAGGCGCCGGGTTGCCCCTTTATCGCCATCACCGGCACCAACGGCAAATCGACCACCACGGCGCTGATCGCCCACATCCTCGAGGAGGCCGGCCGCGACACGCAGATGGGCGGCAATATCGGCACCGCTGTTATGACGCTGGAGCCGCCGAAGGACGGCCGTTTCTTCGTCGTCGAGTGCTCGTCCTACCAGGTCGACCTGGCGCCCTCGATCGACCCCTCGGCCGGTGTGCTTTTGAACCTGTCGCCGGATCACCTCGACCGGCACGGGACCATGCAGCACTATGCGGATGTGAAGGAACGCCTGGTTGCCGGAAGCGACGTGGCGATCGTCGGGACGGACGACCACTGGTGCGCGCTGATCGCGGACCGCCTGGAACGGGCCTCGACCGACGTCATTCGGATCTCCAAGCGCAATGTCCTCGCGGACGGCTATTACGCTGACGGATCGAAGATCATGCGAGCCTCCGGCGGCACGGCGCACACCGTTGCCGACCTGTCGGGCATCGCGACGCTGCGCGGCGCGCATAATGCCCAGAATGCGGCGGCCGCCATCGCCGCCTGCATCGCTGTTGGTCTTTCGGAAACGGAAATCCTTTCCGGCCTCAGGAGCTTCGCTGGCCTTGCGCACCGGATGCAGCCCGTCGGGCGTCGCGGCCGGGTGCTATTCGTCAACGATTCTAAGGCCACGAATGCCGACGCGGCGGCGCCGGCGCTGTCGAGCTTCAAGCGCATCTACTGGATTGCCGGGGGACTGCCGAAGGATGGCGGCATCCGGCCGCTCTCAAGCTGGTTTTCCCATATCGCGAAAGCCTATCTGATCGGCGAGGCAGCGCCGCAATTCGCTGCTACGCTGGGCGACGATGTCGCCTACGAGATTACCGAGACGCTGGATCGCGCTGTCGCCAGGGCGGCGGCGGACGCCGCCGAGGACGGTGACGAGGAACCCGTTGTCCTCCTGTCGCCGGCCTGCGCCAGCTTCGACCAGTACAAGAATTTCGAAATCCGCGGAAACGCCTTTGTCGACTGCGTCGCGCAACTGCCGGATATCACCATGCTCGTGGACCCGAAGGAGGCCTGAAGATGGTAAGCCGCGCTGAACGGGGACCGATTTCGGACTGGTTCTGGACGATAGACCGGTATCTGCTGGCGATCTTCGTCATCCTGATCGGTACCGGTTTCATGCTGTCATTCGCCGCCAGCCCCGGTGTTGCCGAGCGCCTCGACATCGACAATCTGCACTTCGTCAAGAGGCATGCGCTGTTCATCTTTCCGGCGCTTGCGGTGATGATCGGCCTGTCGTTCCTGTCACCGCGGCAGGTCAGGCGCGGCGCGCTGCTCCTGCTGGCGCTGTCCATCGCCATGATGGTGTTCACCCAGTTCTACGGGTTCGAGGCAAAGGGTTCGCGCCGCTGGTTCGCGATTGCCGGTTTCTCCGTCCAGCCGTCGGAGTTCCTGAAGCCGGCCTTTATCGTCATCTGCGCCTGGCTGTTTTCCGAGCATTCGCGCCATCCGGACATTCCCGGGAACCTCTTTGCCATCATCCTGTTCGGCATCGTCGTCGCGCTGCTGGTGGCGCAGCCCGATCTCGGCCAGACGATCCTCGTCGCCATTGCCTGGGGCACGCTGTTCTTC
This sequence comes from Nitratireductor sp. XY-223, assembly GCF_004959855.1. Lineage (GTDB taxonomy): Bacteria > Pseudomonadota > Alphaproteobacteria > Rhizobiales > Rhizobiaceae > Hoeflea_A. The sequence goes on from NZ_SPNT01000001.1 coordinate 87,067, forward strand.
ATGGCCGGGATGCCGTGGTTCTGGATCATCCTGCTTGCCTGCGCGGCGATCGGCCTGTTCGTCTCCGCTTATTTCGTGTTTCCGCATGTCGCCGGGCGTATCGACCGGTTCCTGACCGGGGAGGGCGACACGCACCAGGTCGACACCGCCCGCGAGGCGATTGTGCGTGGCGACTGGTTAGGCCAGGGCCCGGGCGAGGGGACCATCAAGCGCATCCTGCCGGACAGCCACACAGACTTCATTTTCTCGGTCGCCGCCGAAGAATTCGGTATCATCTTCTGCCTCGTGCTGGTGCTCGTCTTTGCCTATATCGTGTTGCGCGGGTTGAGCCATGCGAGCCGCGAGGGCGATGAATTCACCCGTCTTGCCATTGCCGGCCTGACCATGCTGATCGGCCTGCAGTCGATGATCCATATCGGCGTCAATCTCGAGTTGCTGCCGGCAAAGGGCATGACGCTGCCGCTGATCTCCTACGGCGGCTCTTCCATGCTGGCGATTTCGATCACCGCCGGCTTCCTGCTTGCGCTGACGCGGCGCAATCCCGAAAAACGGGCGACCGGCAGGCAGGAATCCTATCACGACGCGCCGCTCGGTGCCGGGCAGGTGTAGCCTATGGCGCCACTTGTTCTTCTGTGTGCCGGCGGCACCGGCGGTCACCTGTTCCCGGCCGAAGCGCTTGCGCATGAAATGCGCGGCCGCGGTTTTGCCGTGCATCTGGTGACGGACAGGCGTGCGGAACGGTTTTCCGGCTCCTTTCCCGCTGATGAGATACACATCGTCCGGTCGGCGACCATCACATCGAAGAACCCGATTGCCCTTGCACGCACCGGATGGGCGCTGTTCCAGGGTCTGCGCGAATCCGGCAGGCTGATGGCGCGGCTGAGGCCTTCGGCCGTCGTCGGTTTCGGCGGCTATCCGACGCTGCCGCCGCTGATGGCGTCGAGCCGTGCCGGCATACCAAGCCTGATTCACGAGCAGAATGCCGTCATGGGACGCGCCAACCGGTTCCTGGCTCCGCGGGTGCGGGCCATAGCCGGCGGGTTCCTGCCGGCGGGCGGGGGACCGTTCGGCGACAAGGTCGTCGAAACCGGCAATCCGGTGCGTCCGGATGTGCTCGAGGCGGCTGAAACGCCCTATCGCGCGGCCACCGGCACCGAACCCTTCCACCTGCTTGTCTTCGGCGGCAGCCAGGGCGCCCGTTTCTTTTCCGAAATCATGCCCGAGGCGCTGGTCGCCGTTCCCGAAGCCTTGCGCAACAGGATGCGCATCACCCAGCAGGTCCGACCGGAAGACCGGGAGCCGGTCGAGGCGTTCTACCGGGACAATCTGATCGAGGCGGAAATTTCGCCATTCTTTGACGATATGGCTGAAAGGATCGCCGGCGCGCAGCTCGTCATCAGCCGCTCGGGCGCTTCGACGGTGTCGGAACTCTCCGTGATCGGCCGCCCCGCTATCCTTGTGCCGTTTCCGCATGCGCTCGATCACGACCAGGCAGCGAACGCGGCCGCACTGCAGGAAAAGGGCGGCGCGCAGGTCATTCCGCAATCGGAGCTCGATGCGGACAGGCTTTCGTCCCTGCTTGTGTCCCTGATCGAGGATCCGGACCGGCTGGCGGACATGGCCGAGAAGGCCAAGGCTTCCGGACAACCTTCGGCGGCGCGCTTGCTCGGCGATCTCGTTGCCTTTATGGCGGTGGGACAAACGCCAAGCGAGGAGCGGGGAGCAGACGAATGAAAATGCCGCAGAACATTGGCCTGGTCCATTTTGTCGGTATCGGCGGTATCGGCATGAGCGGCATTGCGGAAATGCTCCATAATCTCGGTCACAGCGTGCAGGGGTCCGATATCTCCGACAATGCCAATGTCCAGCGGCTGCGGGATAAGGGCATCCCGGTCGCCATCGGTCACAACGGCGAAAACCTGGGCGATGCGGAGGTGCTGGTCGTCTCGACCGCCATACGCAAGGACAATCCGGAGCTTGCCGCGGCCCGCGAACGGGGCATTCCGATCGTTCGGCGCGCCGAAATGCTGGCCGAGCTGATGCGTTTCCGCAATGCGGTTGCCATCGGGGGAACCCACGGAAAGACCACCACGACGTCCATGGTGGCAACGCTTCTCGATGCCGGCGGCCTCGATCCGACCGTGATCAATGGCGGCATCATCAATGCCTACGGAACCAATGCTCATATGGGCGGCGGCGAGTGGATGGTGGTCGAGGCGGACGAGTCCGACGGCACGTTTTTGAAACTGCCCGCCGATGTCGCCGTCGTCACCAACATCGATCCCGAACATCTCGACCACTATGGCAACTTCGACAATGTTCGGGAGGCCTTCGCGCAGTTCGTTGAGAACGTGCCGTTTTACGGGTTCGGCGTCATGTGCGTCGACCACCCGGAGGTGCAGGCGCTCGTCGGCCGCATCGATGATCGAAGGGTGGTGACTTACGGCGAAAATCCGCAGGCGGACGTGCGCTACCACAACCTGCGCATGAACGGGCCGAGCTCGGTCTTCGATGTCTCGATCCGCAACCGCAAGAGCGGCGACTTCACGGAAGTCAGGGACCTGACCCTGCCGATGCCGGGCCAGTACAATGTGGCGAACGCGACGGCGGCGATCGCCGTTGCCCACGAGCTTGGCCTCGACGAGGCGGCGATCGCCCGCGGCCTTGCCGCCTTCGGCGGGGTCAAGCGGCGGTTCACGCATGTGGGCAATTGGCGCGGCGTCGATATCTTCGACGACTACGCGCACCATCCGGTGGAGATAAAGGCGGTGCTCTCGGCTGCCCGGCAGGCCTGTTCCGGGCGTGTCATTGCCGTGGCCCAGCCGCATCGATACACGAGGCTTGAAAGCCTGTTCGACGAATTTGCCGCCTGTTTCAACGATGCCGACACCGTCGCCATCGCGCCGGTCTTTGCCGCCGGAGAGGAGCCCATCGACGGGGTTTCCTCTGAGGAACTGGTGCAGCGCATTCGCGCCGGCGGACACCGCGACGCGCGGACATTCGAGGGAGAGGATCACCTGGCGCCGCTGATCGCGGCCCTCGCCGAAGCCGACGATTTTGTCGTCTGTCTCGGAGCGGGCAGCATCACCAACTGGGCAGCAGCGCTGCAAACTCAGCTCGAGGCGACGGACGGGGCGGATCTATGAGCGACCAATCGGCCGGGACATTGCTGGACACCATGCCGAATGTATTCGACGGCCTGCGCGGCAAGGTGACGCCCAACGCGCCGATGGCGAATGTGACCTGGTTCCGGGTCGGCGGTCCTGCCGAGGTGATGTTCCAGCCGGCCGATCGCGACGACCTGGCGGCGTTCCTCAAGAAACTGCCCGAGGATGTGTCGCTGCTCGTCGTCGGCGTCGGCTCGAATCTTCTGATCAGGGACGGAGGCGTTCCGGGGGTTGTCGTCCGCCTGTCGGCGAAAGGCTTCGGTGACGTGAAGCAGATCTCCGACACACGCCTCGAGGCGGGTGCCGCCTGTCTCGATAAACGGCTGTCGGCAGCCGCCCACAAGGCCGGTATCGGCGGCTTCCACTTTTATCACGGTATTCCGGGCGGCATCGGCGGCGCGCTTCGCATGAATGCCGGGGCCAACGGAACGGAAACCCGCGAGCGGGTGGTCGCGGTCCATGCGCTCGACCGCAGCGGCGCGGAGCACGTGCTTTCGAATGCGGACATGGGCTATGCCTACCGCCACAGTGCGGCGCCACAGGAACTGATCTTCACCCATGCGGTTTTCGAGGGCTACCGCGAGGATGGCGAGACCATCCGCCAGGAGATGGACGCGGTCCAGCACCATCGGGAAACCGTCCAGCCGATCCGTGAAAAGACCGGCGGCTCGACATTCAAGAACCCGCCGGGCACATCCGCCTGGAAGGAAATCGACGCGGCCGGATGCCGCGGCCTCATGATCGGCGCCGCGCAGATGTCACCCATGCACTGCAACTTCATGATCAACACCGGCAATGCGACGGCCTACGACCTCGAAACGCTCGGTGAGACGGTCAGAGCCCGGGTTCTCGAAAAATCCGGCATCCGGCTGGAATGGGAAATCAAGCGCCTCGGCAGTTTCCGCGAGGGGCAGATGGTCCAGGAGTTCCTCGGCCGGTTGCTTTAATGGGCCGTTGCGTTTGAGAGCGTATTGATTACCAGCACGCCGGCAAGGATCAGGCCGATGCCGACGAGGGCCGGCAGGTCGAGCGTCTGGCGGTAAAGGAAATACCCGATGATGGATATGGCGACGATGCCGGCGCCGGACCAGATGGCGTAGGCAATGCCCATCGGGATTGTCCGCAGCGCAAGCGCCAGAAAGTAGAATGCCACGGCAAATCCGATCGCCGTAACAGTCGACGGCCCGAGGCGGGTGAAACCTTCCGATGCCTTGAGGGCTGATGTGCCGATGACTTCGCCGGCAATGGCGACAAACAGGAACAGCCAGTTCACGCGCACTCCTCCGCTTTTGATTTTCCCGACCCGCCACAAGCGACCCATGCGAGCGCGATGTCAATCCGTGTCGTGCACGCTTTCTCAATATTTCCGACATGCCAAAACGCCGGCCGGGGTGCGCGCGTCCGGATTGGTATGCCGAAATTCTCCGTAAATGGCCATTTTTCATGGTCCGCGCCGTTTGTATCATCCGCGGCGGTCAAGTGCACCGATCAGCGAGGTCCGAAGCACATCATGAACGAGATCGTCAGAGCGACCGCCAAGCCGAGCGTCTGTCCGCTGGACTGCCCCGACACCTGCTCGCTCACCGTTACCGTGACCGGGGGAACGATCGACGCCGTCCGCGGCTCGTCCGTCAATCCGTTCACCGACGGCGTCATCTGCAACAAGGTGGCGCGGTCCTACCCGGAATTCGTGCACGGTCCCGGGCGGCTGACCCGTCCGCTGAGACGGGTCGGCAATCGCGGCGAGGGCCGGTTCGAACCGATTTCGTGGGACGAGGCCATCGACATGGTCCATGACGGCTTTGCCCGGGCCATCGACCGGCACGGTCCGCAATCCGTGATGCCGTTCAACTATGCCGGTCCGCACGGCGAACTGGCCGGCGGCTCCATGGATCGGCGCTTCTTCTACAAGCTCGGCGCCACGTTGCTCAATCGCGGGCCGCTCTGCGGCGCGGTGCGCGGCACGGCCTATACCAGCCTTTACGGCTCCGCCCCCGGAATGCCGCCCGAGCAGGCACGCCATGCGGATCTCGTGGTGGTCTGGGGCAACAATGTCACCGTGTCCAACCTGCACCTCATGCGCGTGCTCAAGGACACGCGCAGGACCGGCACGCGTCTCGTTGTCATCGACCCGAAACGAACCAAGATCGCCGAGCGCGCCGATCTCCTCCTTCAGATCAACCCCGGAACCGATGTCGTTCTCGCCATGGCGGCTGCCGCGGAGCTGGAACGACGCGGTGCGCTGGACGACGCGTTTATCGCCCGGTGGACGAGCGGTTTCGATCGCTACATGGAAGAGGCGCGGAAATACGCGCCGGGCGATGTTGTCGACATCTGCGGCCTGCAAGCTGCCGATTTCGAAAGGTTCATCGCGTTTTACATGGATGCCGACACGGTTGCGGCATCCTTCGGCAACGGCATCGAGCGCGGGCGCAGCGGCGGCTCGGGGCTCAGGGCCGGCATGGCGCTGCAGGCGCTTACCGGCAATCACGGCCGGCGCGGCGCGGGCGTCATCGCCAAGCCGGGCCTTGCGGCGCCGAAGACCACGGACCGGCTGCAAAGGCCGGACCTCATTCCGGACGGCACGCGCACGTTCAATATCGTCGATGTCGCCCGCAAGCTCCTCGACAAGGACCTGGATCCGCCGGTCATGGCGACCATGATCTACAATCACAATCCGGTCTGCACCCATCCGGACCAGAAGACCCTGATGCGGGCGCTCTTGCGCGAGGACCTGTTCATCGCCGGCTGCGATGTGGTGATGACCGACAGTCTTGCCTTCGCCGACGTGATCCTGCCGGCGGCCAGCCATTTCGAGTTCGACGACATATACGGCGCCTACGGCCAGAACTATGTGCAGCGGGCCGCGCCCGTCATTGCGTGCGTCGGCGAGAGCCTGCCGAACACGGAGATCTTCCGCCGGCTGGCAGCCCGGTTCGGTTTCGACGAGCCGATCTTCAAGGAGGATGACACCGCGCTGATGGACGCGGCATTCGACGCCGCCGACCCGCTGATGCAGGGATACCGGCCAAGCGAAGTGCCGCTCGACCGCGCGCTGGAGATGACCGCCGCGGACGGCGGCGAACCGATCATGTGCGACACGGTCGCCCCGGCAACGGCATCCGGCAGGATCGAGCTCTTTTCGCCGGACCTGGAAGCGCGTTTCGGCTACGGCGTGCCGCGCTACGAGCCTGTCGCGCGTCGCCATCCGCTGGTCCTGATATCACCGTCATCCGACAAGCGCACCAATGCGACCTTCGGCGGTTGCTCCGAATCGGACGGTCCGGAAATCGTCGAAATCAATCCGGCCGATGCCACCGTGCGTGGCCTGGCGAGCGGCGACATGGCCATCGTCTCGAACGAACGGGCGGAAGTCGTTCTCAAGGTCCTGGTCTCCGACAAGGTCCGTCCGGGCGTCCTCTACAGTCCGAAGGGCACATGGCTGCGATCGAGCGAAACCGGGCACACCGTAAACGCGCTCATTTCGGCCGACATCCGTGCCGATATCGAGGAGGGTGCCTGCTACAACGAAACCTTCGTGGAGATCGCTCCGCGACAATAATCGCCGAGGAGACGGCATGCTTACCGGGGAAATGACCAGGCTCATCCGCGACCACACCGCCGGCATGGTCGCAACGGTCAACGAGGACGGCACGCCCGCGGTGTCTCCGAAAGCGACGTTCGTTGTTTTCGACGAGCAGACGCTAGCCTTCGGCAATCTGCGGTCGCCCGGCACGCTCGCCAATATCAGGCGCAACGCCGCGGTCGAGGTGTGTTTCATCGACGTGCTGGCCCGCAAGGCGGTGCGGATCAAGGGAACCGCTTCAATCATCTCCAAGTCGAAGGCGAGTGCCGGCATGATCGCCGCCTTTGAGGAGGCCTGGGGCGATTACCTGGCGCTGATGTCGGCCTTCGTTTCGATTTCGGTAAGTGAAGCGGAACTGATCCTGTCGCCGGCCTACGATATCGGCCACACCGAGGAGGACCTGCGTGCGGCCAATCTCGCGCGCCTGAATGCGCTTTGACCGCGACGCTTGTTTTCCGGCCTTGTGCCGTGCCAGAATTGAGCTGTTGAAAACAGCCCATTGCTGCGAAAATGAACAAACCAATAAAGACAGGCGCCGGGTCCTCCGCTGCCGTGCGCGTGGATCGCAACAGCGGCGTTCCGATCTTTCAGCAGGTCTATGAGGGCCTGCGCGAGCAGATCGTTTCCGGTGCTTTCGGCAACAGCGGGCACCTGCCCCCGACCCGGGCGCTGGCGGTGGAACTGGGCGTGTCCCGTTCAACCGTGGTGACGGCCTACGATCAGTTGGTGGCTGAGGGCTACGCGGAAGGGCGGCAAGGCTCCGGCTTCGCGGTGTGCCGGATGGGCGAAGTCGAGTTCGCCGCGGTCCCGAAGCCGGACAGGGTCCCGGCCGCGGCACCGAACCGCTCCGGACCGAAGCCGTTCAGCGCGGGTGTTCCGGACATGCGGCATTTTCCCCACCGGCAGTGGGCGCGCAGCGTTGCGCGGGTCGCCCGCAACGAGCCCGAGGCACTCGTGAGCCGCGACGACGACTTTGGCGATACGCGCCTGCGAAAGGCCGTGTGCGAACACATCCTGCAGTGGCGCGGCGTGCGTGCAGATCCCGAACAGGTGCTGGTGACGGCCGGTTCCGGCGATGCCCTGGAAATCTGCATCCGCACACTGGCAAAGCCGGGTGACCGTATCGGACTGGAGGACCCGGGATACCCGCAAATCAGGAACTTCGTGACCAGCCTTGGAATGCGGCCGCTTTGGCTGCAGGTCGGTGCCGATGGTGCCGAATTGCCGCCAGGGGATGGCCGCAGGCCGCGACTTGTTGTGCTGACGCCGTCACAGCAGTATCCACTCGGCGGTGCGATGACCCAGGGCAGGCGGCTGGAGTACCTCAACTGGGCCGAGCGTGCCGGTGGCTGGATCATCGAAGATGACTACGACAGCGAGTTCCGCTATGCGGGCCGGCCGATTCCGGCGCTCTCCGGCTTCGACCGGCATTCGCGCACCATCTATGCCGGCAGCTTCTCGAAGATCTTCTCCAACAATCTGCGCATCGGCTACCTGGTGATTCCGGAGGCGCTCCTGCCGTGCTTCGGCAATACGCTGCGCCGGTATGGCGGCAAGGCATCGATCATGCCGCAACGGGCCCTCGCGGTATTCTTCGAGGACGGCGAATTCTATCGGCACCTGCGACGCGTAAGGCGTGTCTATTCCGAACGAAGGCGCGTGCTCATCGACCGCTTGAACGCGGAGTTGGGGTCCTTGATCAGCATTGAGGACCACCAGGCCGGAATGCAGTTCGTGGTCAGCCTGCCGGATGACTGCGACGATACCGCATTGTCCGGGGCCGCGTCGGCAAAGGGGCTGAGCGTGGCGGCATTGTCGTCCTTCTACGCCGGCCGGTCGGTCCGCAAGGGGCTGGTGCTGGGTTTCTGCGCTTTCATGCCGGAAGAGCTGGAGGCCGGTGCCGGAATCCTGGCGCCGCTGATTCGCAAAGCGCTGCCCCGACACCCGAGACAGGACCCGTAAATACGTCCGTTTGCGGCCGCCGGCTGCGCCCAATGCGCGAAGTCGACGCACGGTTATCGGAGCGCGGGAAAACGGGCCTGTATTATCCACAAGATGCCAACAGGGCACAATTCCAATTCCGTTGAAAACAGACGCGCCTTGCGAGCCGTCGCGACCGTGGCGAACAAGGGAAAAACCATTGCGGGCGAGGGGGTTGCGCGCTGACACCGATCCCGCTCGACGGAATGTGGCCGCCGGGCGTCAAATTTCGTTAACGGCTGGGAGCCGTATTTGATCCCAGGGGCCTCACTGTCCCCCAAATTCGTCAATCCAGTTGCCCTATTGCCGAATTGCGTACGCATTTCGCGTTGAGTGGAACACATTTTATGGGCGGAAATTTTATGGATATCAGTTACGCGACACACACGGCCTGGTCCAATCCAGGGCTTTTCAGGCGCAGGCTGGACGAACTTCCCCTCGACCCGCAGGGCCTGGCGGATGTTCTCGAGAACTTCATGATTCATCACGACGTAGTGCGGCTGCTGCAGCTTGGAACGCCGCGTTATGCCATGTCCGATCACAATATGCGGACGGTCGAACGCATGCTCAGCACAGCCTTGCGGCGCGATCGCCGCTCGCTCCTGGTGCCGCGGGACATTCCGGCTTACCTGCATGTGAGCGCCCGCGACTTTGCGCTGATCGCCACCAGCGTGTTCAGATCCAGCGGCATCGAGGCGCGTGTGCGGGTTGGCTTCGCCGACTATTTTCGAATGGGCCACTGGGAAGACCACTGGCTGTGCGAATACCGCACGGATTGCGGATGGCGGCTGTTCGACGCGCAACTCGGCTGGCGGGCCCGGCAGGCGCTCGGCATCAGCTTTCCCATCCACGACGTGCCGCGCAGCCGGTTCCTCAGCGGCGGCGACCTGTGGCTGGCCATCCGCTCCGGGGAAATCAAGGCGGCGAAATGCGGACGCTACCATTCCGGCATTCGCGGTGCCTGGCTGCCGGCCACCAACATTCTCAAGGACATCGCAACGCTTTGCGGTGTTGAGCCGCTGCCTTCCGACTATTGGGGCGTTGCAGAGGAGTTCAGCAGGAACAAGGCGGTATCGGTCAAAGCTTACGAAGAGCTTGATGCACTGGCGCGTGCCTTTTCCGACATGCCCCAATCACCGTGGGAAGCGCGGGCGCTGGTTTCGCAGTTTCCGTGGGCCAATCCGATCGATGCAAATGTCAGCAGCGACGAGGCCGTTGTCAGCGACAAGCAGATCATCGCACTGCCCGCCTGGCGGCACGTATCCGCCCCGGCGCCGCTCACGCAGGCAACGGCCAACAACTGAAAACGATCCGCAAGCGCGCAAAACCGGATGAGCCAATCAACTGTGGCCCATCCGCCACACTTCGATTTTCTGATATGGGAATAATTGTTCGAATTCCGATGTTTTGATAGTTCATAGCTGGGGCATGTCGGAATTGGGATATCAGAAATGTTTATGAAAACCAGCTCACGCGGCGGATCGCAAAGCGGCTTGAAGGCTGCGCTTTTTCATTCGGTTTCCGTCGTGGCGGTCGGCATCGGCCTTGCCGTTGCGTCGACATCCGCGAAAGCGGCGGACCCGGCGGAACTTCCGACGCGGGATCTGGGCGCGGTGTTCGAGGCCAATGCATGGGGCGGGTATTTGTGGCGGGGTGGCGACGCCATCAACTCATCGGCCGGCCCGCCGAACGAGATCGAGGATTTCCCGCTTGCCGGCGGGGGTGTGATGTTCGCAGCGCCGGTTCTGAATGACTGGCTGGTACAGCTCGAGTTCGACGGCGAGGGCGCGTTCGACAATGACAGCGTCAACGGTGTTCCGGCCAACGACACCTATTCCGGTGGCTATACCGGTGGCGGTCATTTCGCCTTCACGCGCAATAACCTGCTGGCAGGCGCCTTCTTGGGTGGCGGTGAGACGTTCTTTCACGAGACGACCACCGATCACGACGTGACGCAATGGATTGCGGGCGGCCAGGCGCGCCTTCTCAATGAACGCGGTTCAGTGGCGCTGCAGATGGGCTATTTCGACACCCACGCCGACAGCGGCAACATGGAAACACTCAGCGACGCGTTCTTCGTCCGCGCCGTCGGGCAGGTGTTCTTCAACAACGGGCAGACGATGCTCGAGGGAAGCGTTGCCTATGCGGACGGGACCCAGGACGAGGATGACACGCCCTCCAATCCAACGGATATGTGGGCGTGGGAAGTCATTCTCGAACATCAGCTCGCGATGCTCTCCGGCGGCAACACGGCCGCCTCGGTCTTCGTGTCCTACGAGGGCGTGCAGGTCAACGAGGACAGCACAGGCGGCGGTACCGACAGCCTCGTCGACCAGGGCATCTACGCCGGCCTGAAGTTCCGCTTCGGCGCACAGCAGAACCTCTACGAGCGGGAAATGAGCACCGCGCCCGGACTTCCGAAAGTCCACCGCTGGCTGGGTGCCGTGCCGGCCGTCGACTGATCCGACAACCCTAGAAACCAAAAAAGACGCCGTTTGCAGCAAAATCTGCTGCGAACGGCGCAACGCTCTGATTCTGCCGGCCTTAGAGATTCCGTATTTTGAGTCGATCTGGCTGGCGCCGGGTCTGCGGCGAGATTCGTGCTCAATTAGCCGCTGTACGCACCAATGATCGAAATGAATTGATTGCATTCCCGCTTTTTGATAACGACGAATAGGGAACACTTTGGCGGCGGGGGAGTCATCGTGGATATTGACAGCATATTGCGCGGCGGGTCACGAAATGGCGCGATGGCAACGCTTCTTCATTCGGTTTCCATTGCAGCAATCAGCGTCGGCATCGCTTTAGCCTCGACATCGGCAAGGGCCGATCCCGTGGATGTTCCGCCCAGGGATCTGGGTGCGGTCTTCGAGGTCAATGCCTGGGGCGGCTATATGTGGCGGGGCGGAAATTTAATAGTTAAATCACTTCACGAAGTCGAGGAACTCCCGCTTGCCGGCGGCGGTGCCATGTTCGCGTCTCCGGTCTTCGACTACGGGCTGGTCCAGCTCGAGTTCGATGGTGAAGGGGCTTTTGACAATGAAGATGTCAACGGTGTTCCGGCCAATGAAAGCTATTCCGGCGGTTTCACCGGAGGAGGGCATCTCGGCTACACCCGCGACAATTTCCTGATCGGCGCCTTTGGCGGCGCCGGCCGGACATACTTTTTTGACTCTTTTAGACCGGGCTATGATGTGACGCAGTGGCTGGCCGGCGGACAGGCGCGCTACCTCAACGAACGCGGTTCGCTGGCCGTGCAAGCCGGCTATTTCGATACCCGTTCGGACAATGGCGACATGGAGACCCTGAGCGACACCTATTTCGTCCGCGCCATAGCGCAGGTATTCTTCAACAATGGATCTACGATGCTGGAGGGAAGCGTCGCCTACGCCGACGGTACGCAGGATGAGGACGACGGACCGACTTCAGATCCGGCGTATATGTGGGCCTGGGAGATTGTCCTCGAGCACCAGCTGGCGATGCTTTCGAGCAGCAATGCTGCTGCCACCGTCTTCGTTTCCTATGAGGGTATCCAGGTAACCCAGCAGTTCCCAATCATCGATTCACAAAGCCTCATGGACCAGGGCATCTACGCCGGCCTGAAGTTCCGCTTCGGCGCACAGCAGAACCTCTACGAACGGGAGATGAGCACCGCGCCCGGACTTCCGAATGTCCACCGCTGGCTTGGTGCCGTGCCGGCCATCGACTGATCCGACAACCGCCGAAAATCAAAAAAGACGCCGTTTGCAGCAAAATCTGTTGCGAACGGCGCAACGCTCTGATTCTACTGGCCTTAGAGTTTCCGTATTTTGAGTCGATCTAGCTGGCACCGCGCCTGCAGTCAGATTCGTGCTCAATCCGCCACAAAGGCGACGGTGTGAAAAAGGGGACAGTGATGAGCGGGAAACACGTGGCGATGCTGATGGGCGGGTTTTCGTCCGAGAGGCCGGTCAGTCTCTCCTCCGGCAATGCCTGCGCCGACGCGCTCGAGGATGTCGGCTACCGGGTGACGCGTGTCGATGTGGGGCGGGACGTTGCCAGTGTCCTTGATGACCTCAGACCCGACGTCGCGTTCAACGCGCTGCACGGGCCGTTCGGCGAGGACGGCACGATCCAGGGTATCCTGGAATACCTGGAAATACCCTATACGCACTCGGGTGTCGGGGCATCGGCGCTCGCCATGCACAAGCAACAGGCCAAGCGGATCGCCTCCAGTGTAGGCATACCGGTCGCCGACGAGCTGGTCATGCACCGGCTCGAAATCGAACTCATCCACCCGATGGAGCCGCCCTATGTCGTCAAACCGGTCAGCGAGGGGTCCAGCTTCGGGGTCGTGATCGTGCGCGAGGAGCATACGCATCCACCCCAGAGCATCGGTTCCGACGACTGGCCGTACGGCGATCATGTCATGGTTGAACGATTCGTCCACGGACGCGAACTGACCTGCGCCGTGATGGGCGATCAAGCCCTTGGGGTCACAGAAATTTTCCCCGTCGGCCACAGTTTCTACGATTATGAAGCAAAATATGTAAAAGGCGGATCAAAACACGAATATCCGGCGAAAATTTTACCAAATATTTACCAAAAAATTCAGAAACTGTCCCTGATGGCGCACCAAGCTCTCGGGTGTCGCGGCGTAAGCCGTTCTGACTTTCGGTATGACGACCGTTTTTCCGAAGACGGTGAAGTTGTCTGGTTGGAAATCAACACGCAGCCAGGCATGACTCCGACATCCTTGGTGCCCGAATTGGCGGAACTTGCCGGGTACGATTTCGGCGAGCTGCTGACCTGGATGGTGGAGGATGCTTCGTGCATGCGTTGAAAGGCAGGTGGGTAAAAAGACGGCAGACGGCCGCGGACCGCTTCGATAGCGCCGTGCCCGATTCCTCTGTTGTCCTGCCGCGCATCCTGCGCCGCCCCATGCGGCTGTTTTCCGCGCTCATCGACGGGCGCGCCGTCATCCCGCCGCACACGGGGACCCTGGCCACGGCAGCCTTGTTCGCAATCACCGGCCTTTACGGCGTCGTCGAGGGCGGGCATCTGCGCGCGCTCGCGGAGAGCACGACGTCGGCGGCCGGCTTCGCGGTCGAGTCGGTCAACATCGCCGGCAATGTCGAAACATCGCCGATCGATATCTTTCAGCAACTCGGGCTTGACGGGCACACCTCTCTGATCACCATGGATGTGGACGAGGCAAGGGCTGCCGTCATGGCGCTGCCGTGGGTGCTGGACGCGGATGTCCGCAAGATCTATCCGGACGCGATCGACGTCAAACTCGCCGAGAAACGCGCATTCGGAATCTGGCAGCACGGCCGGGAACTGTCGCTGATCGAGCGCAACGGCAGCGTGATTGCGCCGCTGGCCGACGAAAAATTCACCCGGTTGCCCCTGTTCGTGGGCCTTGGCGCGGATGCCCATGCGGAGGCGTTCGATGCCTTGCTGGACATTTGGCCGGAGCTCAAGCCGCGCATCAGGGCCCGCATCCGGGTCGCCGACCGCCGCTGGGACATTCGCCTGGAAAACGGTGTCACGGTACGCCTTCCCGAGACCGGTGCGGCCGACGCACTCGACAGGCTGCGCCGCATGGACGTCGAACAGGACCTTCTGGCGCGCGACATCATGAGTGTCGACCTGCGGCTCGACGATCGGGTGACCATCGGACTGTCGGACAATGCCGTCGTGCGACGTCAGAACGCAATGGAGGCACGGGAACGCCTGCTGAAGAAGCGGGGCCGCAATTCATGAACGTCTTCCGGTCCGCCTCCTTTACCGTTCCCCATCTGAGGGCCCTGCCGGCCAAGCGGTCCAGCGTGGTGACCGTCCTCGATATCGGGTCGACCAAGGTCGTGTGCCTGATCGGCAAGCTTGAGCCGCGGGCCGAAAGCCGCCTTCTGCCCGGTCGCACGCACGATGTCGAGATCATCGGCGTTGGCCACCACAAGTCGCGCGGCGTCAAGGCGGGTGTGATTGCGGATCTCGACGCGGTCGAGAGCTCGGTGCGCATGGCTGTCCATACAGCGGAGAAGAGAGCCGGTTTGACGGTCGAGTCCCTGATCGTCAACGTCTCCGCCGGACGCCTGCGCAGCGATGTCCATTCGGCCGAAATCGACCTCGGCGGCCACGAGGTCGAGCGTTCGGACCTGCGCAAGGTCCTGGCCGCGGCGGCCGCCCAGATCGACAGGGCGGACCGTTCGACCGTGCACGCGCTGCCGACCGGGTTCAGCCTCGACGGCGAGCGGTCGATCCGCGATCCGCTCGGCATGTTCGGCGACCATCTCGGCGTCAACATGCATGTGGTCACCGCCGAACAGGCGCCGCTGCGCAATCTCGAACTGTGCGTGAACCGGGCCCATCTGACGGTCGAGGCGATGGTTGCGACGCCCTATGCAAGCGGTCTTTCGGCGCTGGTCGACGACGAGGCGGAAATCGGATGTGCCTGCATCGACATGGGCGGCGGCACGACGACGATTTCGGTGTTTGCAGAAGGGCGCATGGTCCACACGGACGCGATCGCGCTCGGCGGGCACCACGTGACGATGGATCTTGCGCGCGGGCTTTCCACGCGCCTCGAGGACGCCGAGCGACTCAAGGTCGTTCACGGATCGGCGCTGCCGATGACCGGCGACGAGCACGACACGGTTTCCGTTCCGCCGATCGGCGACGGCGAGTCGGATCTGCCGGTGCAGATGCCGAAGGCGCTGCTCGGGCGGATCGTGAGGGCGCGCATCGACGAGACACTCGAGATGATCCGCGACCGCATACAGCGGTCCGGCTATGCGCCCCTGGTGGGGCGGCGCATCGTGCTGACGGGCGGGGCCAGCCAGCTGACCGGCATCGCCGACGCAGCGCGGCGAATCCTGGCCCGAAACGTGCGCATCGGCCGACCGCTCGGCGTTGCCGGGTTGCCGGCCGCGGCCAAGGGGCCGGCCTTTTCCACCGCCGTGGGACTGATGATCTATCCGCAGATCGCCGCGCTCGAGAGCCGTGGCGTGGAACGGGCCGGGCGCTACCGGGCCGTGGGCGGCGGCGGACGATTTGCCCGTGTAGGACAGTGGTTGAAAGAAAGTTTTTAATTGTGTTGGCCGGCGCGGCAGGCGGCCAGAGTGAAAAAGGGAACGAGGTGCCATGACTATCAATCTGCAGAAGCCGGACATCACCGAGCTCAAGCCGCGGATCACCGTGTTCGGTGTCGGCGGTGGTGGCGGCAACGCCGTCAACAACATGATCAATGCCGGGCTCCAGGGGGTAGACTTCGTGGTCGCCAACACGGACGCCCAGGCGCTGACGATGACAAAGGCCGACCGGGTCATCCAGATGGGTGTCGCCGTCACCGAGGGCCTCGGCGCCGGCTCGCAGCCGGAGGTCGGTTGCGCAGCGGCCCGCGAATGCATCGACGAGATCAATGACCATCTCAACGGAACGCACATGTGTTTCGTGACTGCCGGGATGGGCGGCGGAACCGGTACCGGTGCAGCGCCGGTCGTCGCACAGGCGGCCCGCGAGCGGGGGATCCTGACCGTCGGTGTCGTCACCAAGCCGTTCCATTTCGAAGGCCAGCGCCGCATGCGTATCGCCGAGGATGGAATCACGGAACTGCAGCAGGCGGTCGACACGCTGATCGTCATTCCGAACCAGAACCTCTTCCGTATCGCCAACGACAAGACCACCTTCGCCGACGCCTTCGGGATGGCCGACCAGGTGCTCTATTCGGGCGTTGCCTGCATCACCGACCTGATGGTCAAGGAAGGCCTCATCAATCTCGATTTCGCCGACGTACGCTCGGTCATGCGGGAAATGGGCAAGGCGATGATGGGCACCGGCGAGGCCTCCGGCGACGGCCGCGCCATGGCGGCAGCCGAGGCGGCGATCTCCAATCCGTTGCTCGACGAGACGTCGATGAAGGGCGCGCAGGGCCTGCTGATCTCGATCACCGGCGGCCGCGACATGACGCTCTTTGAAGTCGACGAGGCGGCGACCCGCATCCGCGAGGAAGTCGATACCGACGCCAACATTATCCTCGGCGCCACCTTCGACGAGGACCTCGAGGGACTCATCCGCGTCTCTGTCGTCGCGACCGGCATCGACAAGGACGGTGCCGCGGAGGAACCTGTCGCCGCCCCGACGCTTGCGCCCAAGCCGGTCAGCCAGCCGGCGCAGCCTGCCGCCGCTCCGGCTCAGCCGGCCGCGACCGCGACAGCCTCGGTTGCCGCCCAGCAGGCTCCGGGCGATCCGGTCGAGGCGACCATCAAGCTGGCGGAGGCCGAACTGGAGCAGGAGCTCAGCATTGCGGTTCCCGAAGGTGCCGAAGCGGGAAACGGTGAGGAATTCCACCCGCAGAGCAAGCTGTTCGCCAATTCCGAAGCACAGAAGCCTGTCATTCAGAGCAGGGCAACGCCGCAGGCCGCGCCACAGGCCGCGCCGCAGGCCGCACCGGCCGCCGCACCGGCCGTCGCAGCCGCCGAGCCCCAGCAGGAGGCACCGGTTCCGCAGATGCCGCGCATCGAGGATTTTCCCCCGGTGGTGCAAGCGGAAGTCGAGCGTCAGCACCGTCAGGCCCCGAGCCAGGACGAACGCGGCCCGATGGGACTGCTGAAGCGCATCTCGAACAGCCTTGGCCGGCGTGAGGACGAAGACGGTGCGGCTTCGGAGCCTGCAGCGCCGGCGCCGACGAACCAGCGCCGGCAGCTCTCAGCGGAAGCCAGCATGTATGCACCGCGCAAGGGCAGCCTCGACAACCAGGGCCGCGCGCAGCCGGCGACGAAGACCCAGTCTGAGGACGACCAGCTCGAGATTCCCGCTTTCCTGCGCCGTCAGGCGCTGTAGGGAAGGTGCCGCGCGACTCACTTTGACAATTAATCGGGGCAAAGATCTCAGAATTGCCCCGGTTCTGTTACAAGATGCTGAAAAGGCGATCACGTTAACGGTTCATTAACGAATATTAAATTCGTTAAGCCGTTGAAAGCGCATGCTTATTCCATCGTAACATTCCGTAAAAAACCGTGATTTGGTTTGTCTCCGGACGGCACGTATCTTTCAGCCGTGGGGATTTGGTCGGGACAAAAGGTCATCCGAAAAAGCTGAGATTATACGCGGTTTTACGGCCGTGTGTGAGCGCAGGGGTTTTCCAATGGCCTTGACTGAAGATATCAGGCTTGAATGTATGAGTATTAACTACTTTGGCTATCAGACGACGATTCTGAACGAAGCGACGCTCTCGGGGGTGGGAGTGCACAGCGGTTCCAAGGTCTCCGTCACATTCAAGCCCGCAGATGCCGACACCGGCATCGTTTTCCAGCGAACACTCGACAACGGCGAAACCCATCTCATCAGGGCGATCGCCTCACAGGTTGCAGCGACGGACCTTTGCACCGTGCTCGGTGACGCGGGCGGCGCCAGCGTCGCCACGGTCGAGCACCTCATGGCGGCGTTCTATGCCATGGAGATCGACAATATCATCGTCGAAATCGACGGTGCGGAAGTGCCGATCATGGACGGCAGCTCGATCGTCTTCATCGAAGCGCTTGACCGCGCCGGCGTCGACATTCTCAGCTCCAAGCGGCGCTACCTGCGGGTGGTGAAACCGGTCCGCATCGAGGCCGGTGCGTCGTGGGCCGAATTCGTTCCTTACGAGGGCACGCGCTTCGAGATCGATATCGATTTCGACTGCAAGCTGATCGGCAGGCAGTCCTGGAAGGGCGACATCTCGGCGGAAACCTTCCGCGGGGAACTGGCCCGTGCCCGGACATTCGGTTTCATGCGCGACGTCGAGTTTCTGTGGGCGTCGGGCCACGCGCTGGGCTCGTCGCTGGAAAACTCGGTTGTCATCAGCGACGACGATACGGTGATCAATCTCGAGGGCCTGCGCTTCGAGAACGAATTCGTGCGTCACAAGACACTCGATGCGGTCGGCGACCTGGCACTCGCAGGCGCGAAATTCATCGGCTGCTATCGCTCCTACCGGGGCGGTCACAAGCTCAATTCACTGGCGCTGAAGGCTCTGTTGAACGATGCCAGCGCCTATGAGGTCGTCGAGACCTCGCAACCGCGCGAGACCCCGCGGGGCGGTGAGCTGGTCGCGGTCAGCGGACCCATGTTCGCTCCCTGGACGCTGTAGCGTTTTCCATATCCGGCCGACGCACCGCAAGCCGCTTGCGAGCCATCTCCGCTGCCACAAAAATGTACCAAAACATGCGCATGACGTTGCGGTCTTTGTGCGTTTGGCGCTATGACAGCGTGCATTGTTTCGGGTGCGGCCGGTAAACGGGTTGTTATAATTTTTGGTCCGTTCCGCCGCGTTAATGTGGTATTCCGACGTTCGGAGCGATCTTTCGCCCGAGTCGCGGCGGAAATTGGGGTAATGACCGAAATGTTGAATAGGGGACTGGTTCCGGTGAACAAATGCCTGCGCGGGTTGCTTGTGGCTGCAAGCCTCGGCGGCATGATGGCGCTTGGCGCCTGCCAGAGCGACAGGGATATCGATATTACGGCGCTGGATATCGAAACCGAGCCGGCGGATGTCCTCTATAACCAGGCGCTCGCCAACATCAAGGCCGGCAAGATGCGCGAGGCCTCGCGCAAGTTCGAAGCCATCGACAAGCAGCATCCCTATTCGGAATATGCCCGCAAGGCCATGGTGATGAACGCCTTTGCCAATTACCGGATGGGCAAGTATCCGGATTCGATCAATAGCGCGCAGCGCTATATCAGCCTCTATCCGGAATCCGAGGACACGGCGTACGCCTATTATCTGATCGGCCTTTCCTACTACCGGCAGATCCCGCAGGTCACCCGCGACCAGGGATCGGCGCAACGCGCCATTGCGGCCTTCTCGGAGATCATCCAGCGCTATCCCGAATCGGAATATGTCACCGATTCGGAGACCAAGATCCGCTTTGCCCGCGATCAGCTCGCCGGCAAGGAGATGCAGATCGGGCGCTACTACCAGGAACGCAAGGAATACGCGGCGGCCGTCAACCGCTTCCGTGTCGTTGTCGAGACGTATCCCAATACGCGCCAGGTGGAAGAGGCGCTGGCGCGCCTCGTCGAGGTCTATTTCGCGATGGGCCTGACCCAGGATGCGCAGGCGGCTGCGGCCGTGCTCGGCCACAACTTCCCGGACAGCCAGTGGTATGCGGATTCCTACAAGCTCCTGCAGTCCGAAGGGCTCGAGCCGCGCGAGAACCGCGGCTCCTGGATAACACGGGCAGGGGCGCGCTTACTCGGCTCCCAGAGCTGACAAGAGAAACGGATGCTTTCACACCTTTCGATCCGGGATATCGTTCTGATCGAACGGCTTGATCTCGGGTTCGAACGGGGACTGTCTGTGCTGACCGGCGAAACGGGCGCCGGAAAATCCATCCTTCTGGACAGCCTGTCGCTGGCGCTCGGCGCGCGCGGCGACGGCGGGCTCGTGCGGCAGGGCGCCGACCGCGGGCAGGTCACGGCCGCCTTCGATGTGCCCGCCGATCACCCGGTGCGCGCGTTCCTGCGCGAAAACGACCTCGACGATGAAGGCGATCTGATCTTCCGGCGAACGCAAAGCGCAGACGGGCGTACCAAGGTCTATATCAACGATCAGCCTGCGAGCGTCGCGCTGATGCGGCAGGCCGGCAGGATGCTGGTCGAGATCCACGGCCAGCACGACGACCGCGCGCTGGTCGAGGCCGATGCCCACCGGCAACTGCTCGACGCCTTCGGCGGTCTGCAGGACGAGGCCGCCAACGTGGCCTTACTGCATCGCGGTTGGCGCCAATGCGTGAAGGAAGCGGCGGATCATCGCGCCAGGGTCGAGGATGCGGCCCGAGAGGCCGATTACCTGCGGTCCTCGGTGGAGGAACTTGAGCAGCTGTCTCCTGTCGACGGGGAGGAGGATGAGCTTGCCGATCGGCGCGCGCTCATGATGAAGGCGGAAAAGATCGCCGCGGATATCAACGAAACCAACGACATCCTTTCGGGGCAGGGTGCCCCGCTGCCGATGCTGAGTTCACTGCTGCGGCGGCTGGAGCGCAAGGCGGCCGAGGCGCCGGGACTCCTGGACGAGGTCATCGACCATCTGGGCGTTGCCGTGGACCGGCTGTCGGATGCCCAGACGGCAACCGAGGCGGCGATGCGCGCCGCCGATTTCGATCCCAACGAACTGGAAAACTGCGAGGAGCGGCTGTTTGCGCTGCGCGCCGCGTCGCGCAAGTACAATGTCCCCGTTTCCGAACTGCCGGCACTCGCCGAGCGCATGGTCGCGGCCCTTGCCGAACTCGATGCCGGGGAAGAAAAGATGTCGGAACTGGACGCGCGTACCGCCGAGGCGGAGAGCGCCTATCGCGATGCGGCGCAGTTGCTGTCGGGGCACCGGCATGAGGCGGCACAGGTTCTTGCCGATGCGGTGATGGCGGAACTGCCGGCGCTGAAGCTGGAGCGCGCCGCATTCATCGTCAATATCGACAGCGATGCCGAACAGGGCGGGCCGGACGGTATCGACCAGGTGGCCTTTCACGTACGGACCAATCCGGGCACCCGGCCGGGACCGATCCAGAAGGTCGCATCCGGCGGAGAGCTTTCGCGGTTTCTGCTGGCGCTGAAGGTGGCACTGGCCGATCGCGGCTCGGCGCCGACACTGGTGTTCGACGAGATCGATACGGGCGTCGGCGGCGCGGTGGCCGACGCCATCGGCAAGCGCCTGAAGCGGCTGGCGGCGGATGTTCAGGTCCTTTCGGTGACGCATGCGCCGCAGGTGGCGGCCAGGGCGTCGACCCATATGCTCATCGCCAAGGGGCCGGGCGGCGACGAAACCGTGACGACGCGGGTGAGCACGATGGACAACGCCTCGCGCCAGGAAGAGATCGCCCGCATGCTGGCCGGGGCTTCGGTGACCGACGAGGCCCGCGCAGCCGCGGGGCGCCTGCTTTCCGAAAGCGCCTGAGGCGGACAAACCCCTGTCAGCCGGCCTCCGCTTGCTCTAAAACTCAATCGATGATTCACGGGTGATAATGCATGTCCGACGAAACCACAGCGGTCGAAGAGTTGAGCAGCGCGCAGGCCGAACGGGAGCTGGCGCGGCTCGCCATGGAAATCAGCGGCCACGACCAGCGCTATCACACCGAGGACGCACCGGTCATATCCGATGCCGAATACGACGCGCTCAAACGGCGCAACCTGGCGATCGAGGCGCGGTTTCCGGATCTGAAACGCGCCGATTCACCCAGCGACCGCGTCGGCGGCGGCGTGCTGGAAAAATTCGAGAAGGTGACCCACAAGGTTGCCATGCTGTCGCTCGACAACGCGTTTTCCGAGGAGGATGTGCGGGATTTCGTCGAGCGCGTGCGCCGGTTCCTGAAACTCGATACAAAGGCGCCACTGGCCTTCACCGCGGAACCGAAAATCGACGGACTGTCGCTTGCACTGCGCTACGAAGAGGGACGGCTGGTCACCGCGGCGACGCGCGGCGACGGCACGGTCGGTGAAAACGTCACCGCTAACGCCAGGACCATCGGCGACATTCCCCACACGCTCAAGGGTTCCGTTCCCGACGTGATCGAGGTGCGCGGCGAGGTCTACATGACCAAGTCCGATTTCGCCGAACTCAACCGGCGGCAGGAGGCGGAAGGCAAGCAGACCTATGTCAATCCGCGCAACACGGCCGCCGGTTCGCTGCGCCAGCTCGATACCGCGATCACGGCGAGCCGGCCGTTGAAGTTCTTCGCCTATGCCTGGGGCGACACCAGCGGCCTGCCGGCCGATACACAGCTCGGCGTTGTCGAGTGCTTTGCCGAATGGGGCCTGGTGGTCAATCCGCTGATGAAGCGTTTCGATACGGTCGAAGGACTGATTGAGCACTACCGGCTGATCGAGTCGGAACGCGCCGAACTCGCCTATGACATCGACGGCGTCGTCTACAAGGTGGACGATCTTTCGCTGCAGCAGCGCCTCGGTTTCGTCTCGCGCAGCCCGCGCTGGGCGATCGCCCACAAATTTCCCGCCGAGAAGGCCACGACGGTCCTGAAGGACATCGAGATCCAGGTCGGACGAACCGGCGCGCTCAGCCCCGTGGCACGGCTCGAGCCGGTGACGGTCGGCGGCGTCGTCGTCTCCAACGCGACACTGCACAACGAGGACTACATCGCCGGCATCGGCAGCGACGGCCAGCCGATCCGCGAGGGCAGGGATTTGCGCATCGGCGATACGGTGACGATCTACCGTGCCGGCGACGTCATCCCGAAAGTCATGGATGTCGATCTGAGCCGGCGGCCGAAGGATAGCATGCCCTATGTGTTCCCCGAGACCTGTCCGGTCTGCGGCAGTCCGGCGACGCGCGAGGTCAACGAGAAGACGGGCCGCATGGATTCGGTGCGCCGCTGCACCGGCAGCCTGATCTGCCCGGCGCAGGCGGTCGAGAAACTGAAGCATTTCGTGTCGCGCAACGCCTTCGACATCGACGGCTTCGGCGCCAAACAGGCGGAGGCGTTCTATCTCGCGGATCTCGTCAAGAACCCGGCCGAGATATTTACGCTCGAAGCGCGCGACGCGGCGTCGATGACCAAGCTCAAGAACCGCGACGGCTGGGGCGAGCAAAGCGCGGCCAATCTGTTCGCCGCGATCGAGGCGCGCCGCGAAATCGATCTGCACCGCTTCATCTACGCGCTGGGCATCCGCCATGTCGGCGAGGGCAATGCCAAGATCCTTGCCCGCGTCTACCATTCGGCGCGCGGGTTCGTGGATGCCATGGAGGCGGCAGTCGATCACGACAGCGAGGCGTGGAACGATCTGGTCAATATCGACGGTATCGGGCCGATCGTCGCCCAGGCGCTGGTCGAGTTCTTTGCCGAACAACACAACGCGGCCATTGTCGAACGGCTCCTCGGCGAAGTCCGGCCCCGGGACGCCGAACAGGTGGCGACGGACACGGCCTTTTCAGGAAAAACCATCGTTTTTACCGGCTCGCTCGAACGCATGTCCCGCGACGAGGCCAAGGCGATGGCCGAGCGTCTCGGCGCGAAAACGGCCGGATCGGTATCGAAGAAGACCGATCTGGTGGTTGCCGGCCCCGGCGCGGGCTCCAAGCTTAAAAAGGCATCCGAGCTCGGTATCGAAGTCATCGATGAGGACGAGTGGTTTACCCGTATCGGGGAATGATCAGTTTGATTGAACTAACGATCATTATTATTCGCGTGACGGGTCAGTATGGCTGACCTATTTTGTCGGCATCGCGCCACGGATGCCGCCGCGACAAACCCAGCACCTGACCGACGAGGATTCTCATGTTCCTGAAGTTCGATGCCGAATTTCGCCAGGGTATGCGGGATTCCGTGCCGATCGTTCTGGGGGCGGCACCCTTCGGCCTGCTGTTTGGTGCGCTCGCGGTCGAATACGGCATGGATATCGGCCAGGCCGTGCTTATGAGCGCGACACTTTATGCCGGCGCCAGCCAGATGGTCGGCATCGATCTGTTCGGGACATCGGTCGCCCCGTGGATCATCGTGCTTTCGATCTTCGCGGTGAATTTCCGCCACATCCTCTATTCGGCGTCGCTGGGACCGAAGATCGCGCATTTCACAGTCGCGCAGAAGACCATCGCCTTCTTCGCGCTGATCGATCCGCAATTCGCCGAATCCGAGCGACGTCACGAACGCGGCTACCGGATCAGCTTCAACTGGTATATGGGCATTTCGATCCCGATCTATACGGCCTGGGTGGCGGAGGCCGCGCTCGGTGGCTATTTCGGACGGCTTATCAAAGATCCTTACGCTTTCGGTCTTGATTTCATGCTGCCGGTCTACTTCCTTGTTCTCGTGATGGGTTTCCGAAGGCGCCGAAACTGGCTTCCGGTCGTCGCCGTCAGCGGGGTTGCGTCCGTCGCCGCCTATTTCACCATCGGCTCGCCCTGGCATATCAGCATAGGGGCCGTCGCCGGGGTTCTCCTGGCGGCGCTGATTGCCGGCGACGATCCATTGCCAGAGGCCGTCGAGGCCGACCCGGAGCATGTGTGACATGTTCGGGCTCTCAGACATAACGTGGATCATCATCTTCGGCGCGCTGGCGACCTACGCCACGCGGATCGGCGGGCACCTGGTGCTTTCGCGTTTCGAACGCATCCCGCGAAGGGTGAGCGCGGCGCTCGACGCCGTGCCGGCGGCCGTTCTGACCACGCTGGTCGCGCCGGCGGCCGTTTCCAACGGGCCGGCCGAGGCCATTACACTGGCCCTTGCCGCCGCGGCGGCGCTGCGCTTCAACCTGATTGTGGTGCTGCTGATCGGCGCCGCGGCGATTATATCGCTGCGGGCTGCCGGTCTTGGCTGATCGGTGCCGTCATGGCGGCCAGCCAGTCCCTGTCCTCCTGAAGCCCGATCAGCGGCGCCAACACGTCGCGCACGCGGGCGTGGTAGCCGTTGAGCCAGGAGAGTTCTTCCGGACTCAGGAGATCCGCGATCACCAGCCGCCGGTCAATGGGACAAAGCGTTAGTGTTTCGAAACCAAGCATCGGCTTGTCGCCGCCCTCGATGGGCGATGGCTCGCTGACCGCCACGAGGTTCTCGATGCGGATGCCGAAAGCGCCCTCGCGGTAGTAACCGGGTTCGTTCGACAGGATCATGCCGGGCTTCAGTTCCTGAAGGCCGCGGCGGGAGATGCTCTGCGGTCCCTCATGCACCGATAGGTAAGAGCCGACTCCGTGGCCGGTTCCGTGGGCATAGTCGGTGCCGGCCTTCCACAACGCCGTGCGGGCCACGGCATCGAGGTCAACGCCGCGTGTTCCTTCCGGGAACCGCATGAGCGTCAGCGCGATCATGCCCTTGAGCACCAGCGTGAAAAACCGCTTTTCCTCTTTCCCGACCGTTCCGACCGGCACCGTGCGGGTGATATCCGTCGTGCCGTCCTGGTACTGGCCGCCGGAATCGACCAGGTAGAGCTCGCCCTCCTTCAGCGAGCGGTTTGTGCCAGTGTCGACCCGGTAATGTATGATCGCCCCGTCCGGACCGGCACCGGATATCGTGTCGAAAGAGATATCCAGCAGCGGCATCTGCAAGCGCTCACCGGTCGTACGGCGCGCTTCCTCGAGACGGCGCACGGCGCCGATTTCATCGACCGTTCCGGGCTGTTGCCGGTCGATCCAGGCGAGGAACGAGACCATGGCCGCGCCGTCGCGCTCATGCGCGGTGCGGCTGCCGGCCAGTTCGACGGCGTTCTTTTGTGCCCGGGGCAGTCGGGCCGGATCGGCCTTTTCAACGAGCTTGCCGCCGGCGCCGTCGATCAGGCCGGCGATCCTGGCGGGCGCCAGGTTCGGATCGAGCATCACTTTCGCGCCGTCCTTCCCGAGCGCGGTCAGAGCCGTCTCGAACGCGCCGGGTGCCTCGAGCGCCGTCAACCCGGAAAGATGCCCGGCGGTGTCCTTGCCGACCCTCCGGTCATCCAGGAACAGCCGGCTGCCCCCGTCCTTGTCGACAATGGCGAAGGCCAGCGGATGCGGTGTATGCGGCACGTCGCTGCCGCGGATGTTGTAGATCCACGCGATCGACGAGGGGTCCGTGATGACACAGGCATCGGCCGCTGCTTCCTTTACGGCGCCGGCAATCTGCGCAAGCTTTTCGTCGGCGGGCCGCCCCGCGAACTGTTCGGGCTGCAGCGAAATCTTGCCAAGCGGTTCGGCGGGCCGGTCATGCCAGATCGCGTCAACCGGATTGGCATCCAGCCGCACGATCGTGCCGCCGATCCTGTCCGCCGCCTTTTCGAGCAGGCGCATATCGGCGAGCGTGTGCAGCCACGGGTCGACACCGATACGAAGTCCCTGCGGCGCGTTTTCCTCGATCCACAGGCGCGGCGGGTTCTTGATCAGGTCTTCGGTTGCGTAGAGGTCGAGATCGACCTGCTGCCGGACCTGTGTCGTGTAGCGGCCATCCACGAAGACATGGGCGCTGTCGCGCAAGATCAACGCAATGCCGGCCGAACCGGTGAACCCGGTCAGCCATGCGAGCCGGGCTTCGCTGCCGGGAACATATTCGCCCTGAAAACGGTCGGAGCGGGGCACCAGCAGCGCGTCAATGCCGATTTCGTCCAGGCCGGACCTGAGTTTGGCCAGCCGTTCACCGCCTGCGGTGGCGTGCGCCGTGACGTCGAAACTCTGGAACATCGATGATCCTCGCAATTTCAGTGTGTTACCCGCATATGCAGCAACTATTTCGCATATGCAGCAAACGCAGGGCTACCATGCGCAAAACCACCTAACAGACCCCATGGCCGAGGCGTATATATAGCCGCAACAGCACATTGGAAAACAAGATTTAAGAGGAACTTTCCCATGTCCAAGTCGTTTTTCCGCAATGCTTTCGATCGTGTTGCCGCCGCCCGTGAAAAGGAAGCGCGCCGTTATGTCCACGGGGCACTCCTGTCTCTCGACGACGCAACGCTGAAATCGCTCGGCCACAGCCGGGAAGAGCTGATGCGCTCGGCCAAGACGCCGTTTCCGTTCTGAGGCTTACTGCAAGACGACCTTCCGTCAGGCCAGAGCCTGACCTGCTGCGGCGCCGTTCAGGCGCCGTTTTCTTTTTCCCTTTCACATTCGGATCCCGTCGGCCATGCGACACAAGCACGGCTGGCCTGCACTTTCGCGCCTGACATTGCCGCATTTCGAACCCAGATCGGATTCGAGCAATGAATGCAATTCAGCTATCGAAAGGAAACTCCGATGACACGCTCTGTATTCAGAAATGCCTTTGATCGCATGATCGCAGCCCGCCAGGAAAAGGCACGCGGACTGATCCGCAGCTACCTCCTGACCCAGGATGATGCGACACTCAACTCCATGGGGTTCAACCGGGAAGACGTTAAGAAGAACGGCCGAACGTCGTTCGAACTCTAATCCGCGTTTTCCAACGGGAACTGTCCCGGTCCATGCGGCGCCTTACGGGGCGCCGTTTTGGTTTGAATGCTAACGTCCCAGATGCAGCGTCACCCAGCCGTCCCGCCACAGGGTCTTGCGGTGGAAAAGTCCCTGGGCGTTGTAGGCGGCAAGCACCTTGCGGCGCTGATCCGACAAAATGCCCGACAGGACAACCTGTCCTCCGGCGGCGAGATTGCGGCTGACCGCCGGCGCCATGCGCATGAGCGGCCTTGCGAGGATGTTGGCGACGATCAGATCGAACGGGCCGAACCGCGAAAAGACGGTGGAATGAAATCCCGGGGCGGCCTCCAGTGCGATGCGCGATACGCATCCGTTTTTGCGGGTGTTCTGCCTGGCGACGTCCACTGCGACCGGATCGATGTCCGTCGCGAGAATCGATGCATGCCCCAGTTTGGCGACGGCGATCGCCAGGACACCGCTGCCCGTACCAAGATCGAGCACATTGCCGAAATGCCGCTGCCGCGCCAGCGCTCCGATCATCTCAAGGCAGCCCTCGGTGGTGCCGTGATGACCGGTGCCGAACGCCCGGCCCGCGTCGATCTCGATGGCCAGGTCGCCGGTCCGGACCCTGTCGCGGTCGTGCGATCCGTGAACGAGGAACCGGCCGGCGCGGACGGGTTGCAGTCCTTCAAGGGAATAGGCAACCCAGTCGATATCGGGGAGTTGTTCCGTTTCGATCTCGGTCTGCGGAAACAGGGGCTCGAGGCACTCGCGCATGTCGTGGAGCAGTTGCGCCCGTTCGACGGCCGGGCCATAGAGCGAAGCCTCCCATAGGTCCTTGTCCTCGTCGATCTCCATTGTCGAGACCGGATAGCCCTTGTCCTCGAAACGCGCGCTCAGCAGTTCGAGGGCTGTCGCGCAACCCTCCTGGCTCGCGGTGAAGAAGAGGCGAATCTGTTTCATGTCTCGCGTTCGCGGGGCATCGCTCGCACCTTGGGGCGACGGTTGCGGCCGCTCAGCCTTTGATGAGGTTTTCGAGCTTCTTGATGGCGATATCGCTGTTTTCGCCATAGGCGATCGTGCCCTTGAAGCGGCCGCCGTTGTTCAGCAGGAACACAGATGCGTAGTGATCCATGGTGTACTCGCCGTCCGGTTCGCCCTGATCGATCGGCACTTTCTTGAAATAGACATTGTAGCCCTTCGCCATGGCCCGGACCTTTTCCGGCTCGCCGGTGATGCCGACGACCCGCTCCGTGACGTTGGAGATGTACTGGCCGAGAATATCGTGGTTGTCGCGCTCCGGATCGACCGTTACGAAATAGGCGTTGATCCTGTCACCGTCCGGATCGACCGTGCGCAGCCAGCCGTCCATCTCGAAGAGCGTCGTCGGGCAGATTTCCGGGCAATGGGTGAATCCGAAGAAGATCGCCGTGGGTTTTTCCCGGAATGCCGCCTCGGTGATCGGCGCGCCGTTCTGATCGACGAGCTCGAATGCCACGCCATAGGGATTTTCGGCAAATGCGGTGTCGGAGCGCGACCATTCGAAGGCCAGCCAGGCGAAGGCGAGGCCGAGTATCGCGATGAGGACGATCAGAACAGTTCTAACGGCTGCCATTGGTGTCTCCGTGCGCGAAAGGGACAAGATTTCGCTTCTGGTGCCGACAAGTTTTAGAGACAGGCAACGGTGAAGTCACCGGGCCAATTTGACACATGACAAAATGTGATGCGTGCCGCCGGAACGCCTAGAAGCACCAGGCAAGGCCCGCGGACGCATAGGTCATGAAGATCTCCGCGCCGTGATTGAGCCAGCCTGCAAAGGCCATACCGGTTGCAGTCGCGGCCGCAACGAATGCGATGCCGGCGATCAACAGTCTGTTGGCGCTCAGGGTCGACGTGTTCATACGGCCATTATAGGGCGCAAGCCGAACGCATCCAAGCGTGGGCAGTGCCTGCCGGCATGGAATTGATCTACCGGTCCGGTGGAGCATCGGTCCTGGCATGTTTGGGATGCGGATTGGCCGGGGTTATGAGGATCGCGGCGAGTATCAGCAGGCAAGCCGCCCATAGCCCGCCGCCGATGGCCTCGGAGAACGCGATCCAGCCGACAATGAAGTTCGTGGGCAACTCGACGCTGGCGGCCATGGAGGTTCGCGCGGCCCCTATATGCGGTGCATAGGTGTAAAACAGAAGCTGCGGCAGCAGCGCCGTGATCAGTGCAATCCCGGCGACCAGCCACCAGCCGTTCTCGGTCTGCGGCACCATGAGTTGGGGATCCGAGAAGATCGCCAGGGGCGACAGGCCCAGAACGGCACCAAGCGCGATACTGGCGATGCGGGCGAGCGGCGGCAGGTGCCCGACCTTGTGTATCAGCACATTGATCATGAAACCGAAACCCAGCGGGGCGCTCAGGGAAGCCAGCAGGACCGGAACGTGACCGGCTTGGAATTGCGAGGGCGAGAGCGCGAGGGCGCTTCCCAGGAGCACCAGAACGGCTGCAAATGCGGCGGCTTTCGGTGGTTTGTCTCCAAAAAAACCCCAGCCCATGAGCACGGTGAAGGCCGGATAGCTCATATAGAGCAGGCTGACGCTGGCCACCGGCGCCTCTTCCAGTGCCCAGACATAGCCGAACCAGCCGAAGCCCATGACAAAGCCGGCCGAAAGGCCCCAGGCGATCGCTGCCTTTTCTCTTATGTTGGCCAGGAGCACGGGAAACAGAATCAAAGCCGTCAGGCCGTAGCGGTAAATCTCGATCGCGTAGGCCGGCATGCCGGAATCGGCCAGCCGCTTGGTGAAGAACGGCATGGTGCCGAAGCTGAGGCCCGAAAGAACGACGAGGCCCGTGGCCAGCGCCACATTGGGGCGAAGCAGCGTCGAGAGGATTGCGCGCAACACGCGGACTTGATCCGGCCGGGACGTTCTACATGCCCTCGACCGTTCCCTCGCGCCGCGGATCGGCGCCGCCATGCAGCCCGTCCGGCGCAATGACGATGGCGTGCAGGCCCGAATTGAGATCGCGGATATTGACCTTGTAGCCAAGCGCCTCCAGCGGTCCGGCCAGCTTCTCCGCCTCGGTTCCCTTTTCCACGTCGTAGCTGCCGAAACGGTTCACGAGGTGCGGCATGTTTATGGCCGCCTGCACATCCATGCCCCAGTCGATATGGGCGATGATCGCCTGGGCGACGTAACCGATGATGCGGCTGCCGCCGGGCGATCCGATGGCCATGTAGGGCCTGCCGTCCTTCATGACGATGGTCGGCGACATCGACGAGCGCGGCCTTTTCCCCGGTTCGACCCGGTTAGCGATCGGAACGCCGTCCCGGTGGGTGCGGAAGGAAAAGTCGGTCAGTTCGTTGTTCAAAAGGAAGCCGTTGGTCATCAGGCGCGAGCCGAAGCCGTTTTCGATAGTGGTGGTCATCGAGACCACGTTGCCGTCAGCGTCGACGATCGAGAAATGGCTGGTGGACGGCAGCTCCAGGCTCTCGTCGTCCGCCCACAGGAGCGCGTGGTCCCAGCGGGGCGAGCCGGGCCTGACTTCGTCCGGCTGCAGCACGGCGCCGGGCTCGATCAGGTGCGCGCGCTCGTCGAGATAGGCGCGGTCGATGAGCCCGCGCGTCGGCATCGGCACGAAGTCGCTGTCGGCCATGTAACGTCCGCGGTCGGCGAAGGCGAGCCGGGAGGCGTCGCCGATCAGGCGCCAGGTGTCTACAGCCGCGGGGCTTTGCGATGCCATGTCGAAGGGCTCGAGGATGCCGAGGATCTGCCCGACCGTCAGTGCGCCGGAGGAGGGCGGTCCCATGCCGCACACATCGTAGCCGCGATAGGGCAGGCAGACCGGCTCCCGCTCCTTGATCTCGTAGGCCGCCAGGTCCTCAAGCGCCAGAACGCCAGGATTGTCCGGATTGCCGCTGCGCACCGTTTCCACAATGGCGTCGGCGATGGGTCCCCGGTAGAAAGCAT
Organism: Nitratireductor sp. XY-223; assembly: GCF_004959855.1. GTDB lineage: Bacteria > Pseudomonadota > Alphaproteobacteria > Rhizobiales > Rhizobiaceae > Hoeflea_A. The sequence goes on from NZ_SPNT01000001.1 coordinate 118,583, forward strand.
CGGCGCCCTCTGCGGCGATCAGCCGGAGCGTCTGTGCATAGGCGGCGTTCGTCAGGACATGGCCGACCGGGTGCGGGTTGCCGTCGTCGCCGAGGAAATGCGCGCGCGTCTCCTCATGCAGTCCGAGCCGCTCGGCATCGGCCGTCAGCATGGCAAAGAGGCGGTCGGACACTTCAAACCCGTTCTCGGCAAGGTCGATGGCGGGCTGAACCAGGTTGGACCATCCGAGCTTGCCGTGCAATTTATGGGTTTCGTAGAGCAGTTTCAGTGTTCCGGGCGTTCCGACCGAGCGGCCGCCGACAACGGCATCGAAGAATTTCAGCGGCTCGCCGTTCGAATCGAGGAACAGGGTCGGCGTCGCCGCCTTCGGTGCCGTTTCGCGCCCGTCGTAGGTGGTCAATCGACCGGAGGCGGTGTCGAAGTAGACCAGGAACGCGCCGCCGCCGATGCCTGACGACTGCGGCTCGACGAGGCCAAGCACCAGCTGCACCGCGACCATCGCATCGATCGCATTTCCACCGGAGGCAAGAACTTCCCTTCCGGCCCGAGTGGCGTGCGGATTGGCAGCCGCGACCATGAAACGCTCGGCACTGACCGCCTTCCGGTCGGAAATGCCCGTTGCGATTTCCGGCGCGACACTGTCCGCCGCCTGCTGGCCATGGGCCCATCCCGCAAACACCAGCAGGGCGGAGAAAATGGTTGCTTTGGTGGCATTCCTGATTGCTGTCCGCATGGCTTCCTCCGATGTCCTTGGCGTCGATGGCCAGACCACAGACTATGGATCGCAGCTTGTGGGGCGTCCAGCCCGGCGGCGTAATTTGGTGACGGGCGGAGAGAAAATTGATCGACACCGCAAAAATCGCCGGTCGTTTTGCCCAAGACCTCGCAATCCCTGTTCGGGCATTCCTATATGAAGCAGCAGGAAAAACGGGAGCCTTCCATGCGCTATCTGAAATTGTGTGCAAGTGCGTTTGTCGCCCTGGCAGTGGCCGGCGCCGGTGCGGCGCACACCGAACAGGTCGGCGAAATCGGTGTCGACTGGCTCGGCAACGATATCATCATCGACGCGGTCGAAGATCCACAGGTCTCGGGTGTGACATGTCACGTCGCCTATTTCGAGCGCGGCGTGATCGACCGGCTGCAGAAGGGCAACTGGTTCGAGGATCCGTCCAACTCGTCGATCGCCTGCCGCCAGACCGGGCCCGTGGTGATCGGCGATATCGAACTGGACGAGGGCGGCGAGGAGATCTTCAAGCAGCGCCGTTCCATTGTCTGGAAGAAACTTGTCATCAAGCGGATCTACGACAAGAAGAACGATACGCTCATCTACCTGTCGCATTCGCGGCAGGTCCAGGACGGATCGGCCAAGATGTCGCTGTCGACGGTTCCGCTTTTCGGGCAGGATGTGACCTGGAGCGAGGGCAAGCCCTAGCTGCGGTCACCGGGCTTTTTCATCGGCGCTGAACGCATCGGCGAGGGTCTCGTGCGTGGCCTCGTTCCCGCAAAGGATGAGGGTATCGCCCGGCTTGACCGTCTTCACCTGCGCGGCGGCCGTCGTCTGCCACGAGCCGGCCGGACGCACGGCGAGGAGGGTCTCGCCCCGCAGGTCCAGCCTGTCCGGCGATGTTTCCGGCCCGAAGTAGTCGTGCTCGACGATGCTGAGATCCTTGCCGAGCTGGAGGACGCGGTGATAGCCGGTCTCGCCCAGCGACGTGGTGCGCAACAGCACATGACCGATCAGCGCGCACATGCCGCGGTCGAGGGTCTGGTTGCTGAGCACGAGGAATGTCACCAGGATGGCGACGGCGAGGATCGTTGCCTGGACCGCGATGTGCTGCATGTCGGGCCCGGTGTGCACAAAGGCGACGATGAAGGTCGATGCGATCGAGATCAGCCCGAGATTACCGAGCACCATGAGAACCACCACGATGCGGCGGCGGATCGGGTAGTTGACGATCATCTCGGCCTCGTGGGTGGTGAAGCCGGTCCCGGTGAGGGCGGAGACGCATTGAAACCGGGCGATATTCTCCGGCAGGCCGGTCAGCCGCATGGCGACAGCGCCGATGCGCACCAAGGTGACCGACAAAGCCAGCAGGATGGCGATCGTAAGCGCGGCGCCCATGGGCCTAGGCTCCCGGCCTGTCGCGGCCGAGTGCGAACGCGCCGTCGATGAAATCGGCGAGCCCGCCGTCCCGGTCGTCCAGGGTGAGCACCTCCGTCGCGGTCGCGATGGCGCCGACAAAGCCGTCCGTGTGCCAGTGGCCGGGCGCCGGCAAAGGCGGCAGGTCGCCGGCGTCGAGATGCGGCCACGGATTGATGTAGAAATAGGGTTCGCCGTAGCTTTTGTCCCCCGGCGACATGCCGACGCCGACACCGCGGGCGTTTTCCGATCCGTCCGCATCGAGGCCGACATAGGTGGCGATGTCGAAATGGTGCGGCCAGCAATAGACCGGGCTGGGGCCGGGGGTGATCGCCGCGTGTTTCGATGCGAAATTGAGCAGTTGCCGGCTGGCGAGATCGTACCAGCGGCCGAGTGCCAGGAGGCCGGGTTCCAGCCCGTCCGTCTTGAACGCCGTGACGGCGACGACATCCTTGGGCAGCTTGAACGGATGTTTGACGGAGGAGGCCGCCTTCAGGCCCCGCTCGGTCAGGCCCTCGTCCAGCCAGGCCAGGCAATCGGCCTCGGAAACGCCGTCGAGTTCCAGCGTGTCGATCGCCTCGCCGCCGCGAACCAGGCGCATGGAAAGCGGTGACAGGGGTATGCGGATGATGACCGGTCCGTCGGAACTGTCGATCGGGTTCGTCTCGAAGGCGCCGCTTGCCGCGTTCCAGTGCAATGCCGTGTGGCTATAATCGGGCCTTGCGGCCAGATTGGCGAGTGCCGCAAGGGCAGCGATCTGCGCTGCGTTGTGAGCCATGCTGCGGGCGCCGGCAATCGAGCCGGGTGCGGTCTGGGAAAGCAGGTCGGCTGCTGAAGTCATTGAATATCTCCCATAAAACAGGTCTCCGGTCCGCGATCAGACCAGCTCGGGATCGGTCATGATCTCGACGAGCGAGGGGCCTTTGTGATCAAGCGCCTCGGATATGGCCTTTTCAAGGGCTTCGGTCTCGGTGACGCGCGTCCCGTGGCCTCCGCACAGGCGGGCGAATGCCGCGAATGACGGGTTGGTAAGCTGGGTCTCCCAGACCGGCCAGTGCCCGGCCTGCTGCTCCTTGGAAATCTTGCCGAGCTGACCGTTGTTGAGCAGGATATGGGTGATATCCATCCCGTACTTGACGGCGGTGGTGAACTCCATCGCGTATTGGCCGAAGCCGCCGTCGCCGGAAATCGAGACGACCTTGCGGCCCTCATAGGCTTCAATGTCCTGCGTGGCGGCCCAGGCGCCGATGGCGGCGGGAAGACCGAAGCCGATGGAGCCGAGATAGCCCGACATGAGCACGCGCTGTCCGCAGGTCTCGAAATAGCGCCCGAAGGAATAGGTGTTGTTGCCGACATCCACCGCGATGATCGCGTCGGCCGGACACAGGTTGGTCAATGCATCGAAAACCGCAAAGGAGTGGATGCCGTGGCCCTTCTCCTCGGCGAGCCTGGACTGTTTCTCGGTGCGCCACATCGACCAGCGTTCGGCAAGTTCGGCTATCTGGTCTTCGGCGTCGGGGGATTTTTCAACCGTTTGCAGCATGATCTTGCAGAATTCGCCGATTTCGCCCCACACGGGCAGGGTGACCCGGTGGAACTTGCCGAGCTGCATGCGCTCGAAATCCACCTGGATGATGCGCTTGGACGGCTCGATGCCCGTGTGATTGGAGAACGAGGTGCCGAGCGTGATCACCAGGTCCGAGGTGGCGACGAACCAGCTTGCAATGGGCGTTCCGGAGCGGCCGAGAACGCCGGCGGCATTGGGATGCGTGTCGGCGATCAGCCCCTTGGCCTTGAATGTGGTCAGCACCGGCGCGCCGAGCATCTCGGCAAACGCAATCACCGCGTCGCGGGCGTGCACGGCGCCATGACCCATGATGATGATCGGCCGCCTGGCGGCGTCGATCATTTCCGCCGCCGCCTCGACGTCAGCGTCCGAAGGCTTGATCGCCGTGTCGCCGAGGCGACCCTTGGGGCTCCGCGGCTTTGCCTTGCTGGGCTGGGTCTGCACATCGTCCGGGAAGATCAGGTGCGCGACGTCGCGCTCGACGATGGCATTCTTGCAGGCGAGCGACATCAGCTCGGTGTGCTTGGAGGTGGAAAGCACCGTCTGGGAGAAACGGGAAACGGCCTCGAATGCGGATTTCAGGTCGATGTCCTGAAAGGCGCCGGGGCCGAACACCTGGGTCTGCACCTGACCTGTGAGCGCCAGCACCGGCGCGCGATCGACCTTGGCGTCCCACATGCCGGTCAGGAGATTGGTTGCGCCGGGCCCGGCAATGGTGACGCAGGCGGCCGGCTGACCGGTGAGCTTGCCGTAGGCGGAGGCCGCGAACGCGGCGGCGCCCTCGTGGCGGATGCCATAGTAGCTCAGCTTGCCGTCCCTGGCCGCGATGCGGATGGAATCGGCAAGTCCGAGATTGGAATGGCCGACCATGCCGAAGACGCTGCGCACGCCCCAGTTTATCATGGTCTCGGTCATCGCGTCGGTCACCGTGCGCTCCCGCTCCGGCTCGGGTTCCAGGCCGATGAAGACCTCGTCGTCGCGGATTTCGACCGGATAGAGCTGCTGGCCGGTGTCCTTGTGGCCACCGGGCGGCGCGCCGGTCAGCGGGTCGAAGTCCCAGCCGTGCCAGGGGCAGCGGATCCAGCACTTGCCTTCAACGCCGACCTCGATGGATCCCTCGCCCAGCGGGCCACCCTGGTGCGGACAATGATTGTCCATCGCCGCCCACTGGCCCTCAAAGTGCGAGAGGCACAGCGATATGTCCCGCGCCGTCACCGTCTTGACCCGCCCTTCCGGCAGATCCTCGACATGCCCTACGCGGACCCATTCCAGATTGTCGGCTGTCATATGTCGCTCCAATATTATTGCTCTAGGAAACGCCGCCGTAGGCGACGCCGGACAGGTCGGCCATGTCCTTCTTCCAGGTGGTCAGGTCGTCGATGCAGAATTTCGACAGATGGTCGTGACCGCAGGCGCGGGCCATGACCTGCATCAGTTCAACTGATGCGCTGAAGAAATTGGTCAACCGTTCGGCGGACTTTTCGACGATCAACCGACTCACCAGGTGCGGTTTTTGCGTCGCGATGCCCACCGGGCAGTTGTTGGTGTGACAGGCGCGCATGGCGATGCAGCCGATCGCCTGCATGGGCGCGTTGGAGAGTGCGACGGCATCGGCGCCGAGGGCCAGCGCCTTGATGAAATCGGCCGGCTTCCTGAGGCCGCCGGTGATCACCAGTGTGATATCCGGGCGGCCGCTCGAATCAAGGTGCCGCCGGGCGCGGGCGAGGGCCGGGATGGTCGGCACCGAAATGTTGTCGCGGAAGATGATCGGCGCCGCGCCGGTGCCGCCGCCGCGGCCATCGAGGATGATGTAGTCGACATCGATGTCGAGGGCGGCGTCGATGTCCTTCTCGATATGCTGCGCCGACAGCTTGTAGCCGATCGGTATGCCGCCGGTGCGGTCGCGGACCTCATCGGCAAAATCCTTGATCTGACCCGTTTCCGTCCAGTCGGGGAAACGCGGCGGCGAGATCGCGGCTTCGCCCTCCTTCAGACCGCGCACCTCGGCGATCTTGCCCTTGACCTTGGGGCCGGGCAGGTGGCCGCCGGTGCCGGTCTTGGCGCCCTGGCCGCCCTTGAAATGGAAGGCCTGGACCTTTTCCAGCCTGTCCCACGCGAAGCCGAAGCGCCCGGAGGCGAGTTCGTAGAAATAACGGGAATTTTCCGCCTGCTCCTCCGGCAGCATCCCGCCTTCACCCGAGCAGATGCCGGTTCCGGCCAGTTCCGCGCCGCGCGCCAGCGCTACCTTGGCCGGCTCGGAAAGCGCGCCGAAACTCATGTCCGAGACAAAAAGCGGGATCTTCAGCCGCAGGGGCTTCTGCGCGTTCGGCCCGATGGTCACGTCCGTGCCGACGGGATCCTCGTCGAGCAGCGGCATACGGTGGAGTTGTGCCGTCAGGATCTGGATGTCGTCCCAGCCCGGCAGCTGCGTGCGCGGCACGCCCATCGCCTCGACCTGGCCGTGATGGCCGGTGTTCTTGAGCCCGGACCGCGCGTAGCCCTGGATGAGCCGGTTATGGGGTTCCTCCTCGGTGCCGTGACCGGTGTCCGCGTAGATGCCGAGATAGGCCTTGCGGTTGAAGGGCTGGGGATTGTCCTTCGCCCAGGCGAGGATCTCGTCTTCGTCGACAAGCACCTGGCCGTCCTCTATCCAGCTGGAGAATTTCGGCAGCGCCTCCTCGTTGGCATAGGCCGAAACGCCGGAATCGAGCCGGTAATCCCAGTTGTGAACGCCGCATATGAGGTTGCGTCCGCGCACGAAACCGTCGGCCATGAGGGCGCCGCGGTGCAGGCACCGGCCATAAAATACCGAGACGTCGTCGTCGAAACGCACGACGACGAGATCGACCTCGCCGACCAGCGCGTGTTCGGGCTTTCGGTTTTCCAGGTCGTCAAGGGCGATGATCGCCAGCTTATTCATGTCGGTTCCCCATCGTTGAGCATCTTCAGGTTTCAATACGGCCGGTTTTCAGCGGCTTCGCCGAGGCATCGACCGGCTGCGTTTCGGCGCACGGCCCCATGGCGCCGACCTTGGCGGCGTACCAGCGGGCGCCCGGCGCGGCGGTGAGGCCGTGCAGGAGGGCGCTGATCCACACGGCGTTGACGGCGAGCATGAGCACCGGCTCGGCCACCGGATGGTCGATCCGCGAGACGACCAGAAGCGCAAAGAGGGCGGTCGCCAGTCCGCGCGGGCCGAACCAGCCGAAGAACAGCCGGGTGACCGGCGAGGCATCGGTGCCGATCAGCGAGATCCAGATGGCGAGCGGGCGGGTGACGAACAGGCTCAGAAGGATGATTGCCAGCATCGGCATATCGAGATGGCGCACCGCCTCGGGCACCAGGGCGAGGCCGAGCAGGAAGAAGGCGCCCCAAGTGAGCAATTGCCCTTCGCTTTCAGTGAATTCGTACACGAACTTGCAGCGTCCCTTGACGACATTGCCGAAACACAGGCCGGCGACGAATGCGGCGATGAAACCGTTGCCGCCGATTTCGGTTGCTGCGAGATAGGTGCCGCCGGCCAAAGCAATGGCACCGACGCCCTCGAAGGTGTCCGCGGTTGCGTTTTTCCGCTTAGCCCACAGCAATATGGTGCCGCCGAGCAACCCGGTGACAATGCCGGCGAGCGGTCCGAGCAGGATCTGTTTGGCGCCGAAAACGAGCCAGTCCGTGTTGGTCCGGTCCATCGCTTCCGCGGCGAGGCTTGCGAAGAGCAACACCGCGGGAAGCGCGAGGCCGTCATTGAGGCCGCTTTCCACGGTCAGGGCCCGCCTCGGACGCTCCGGCACATCCGGATTGGTCACCACGGCCTGACCGAGCGCCGCATCGGTGGGGGCGAGGATCGCCGCGACCAGCGCGACGGCGACGATCGGCCACCCGGGAAGGAAGGGAAGAGCCAGCAGGGTGCCAAGGACAAGCGAAAGCGGCAGCCCGAGGACCAGCATGCGCACCGGCCAGATGTGGCGCCTGCGCAGGGTGGCGAGATCGATCTGCGCGGCGTCGAGGAACAGCAGCACAATCAGCGCGATCTCGGCGACAAGATGCAGCGTTTCTTCCGCACCGTGCGGCGACATGAACCCGGCTTCCGCCAGCAGCGCGCCAAAGCCGACAAAGAGCATCGGCGCCGTCAATACAGTCGACGAGAGCCGTTTGGCCACCATGGAATAGGCCACGGTAAACATGGCAAGAAGCAGTAAGCCCATCATTACCCAATCGCGTTTTGCTCGTTGTGACGCTGCCGGTCCACCCTGCGGTATCCTGGTGCGCTGCCTTGGCGGCTTATTGTCAGATGCAGGGGCGCTCAATAAGGTTACAGCGCATCGCCGGAATTTAGAAATATTACAGGCTGGGCGGCGAACGGGACGGGCGCGTGCGATCAGGCGGCAGACCAACGGCGATGGAGCCGGACGACGAAGCGGCGATCGCGAGTATCGCGGCCGGCGACCGGCCGGCGACGGAGGATTTCGTACGCAAGCACGGACCCTGGATGCTGTCCGTCGCGACACGCATCGTGCGCGATACGCACCATGCCGAGGACGCGGTCCAGAACGCATTTGCCAAGGTGTTCGACAATATCGGAGGCTTCGACGGTCGCTCCGCGCTCAAGACGTGGGTGCACCGGATCGTCGTCAATGAGAGCCTGATGCTGATGCGCAAGGCCAATCGGTCGCGGACCGTCGCAATTGACGAACTCCAGCCGGTATTCGACAATAACGGCTGCCGGATCGAGGACCGGTGGATGACCATGGAAACCCCGGAAACGCTGCTGGTGCGGTCGGATATCCGGGCGCAGGTAAGCGGGAAAATAGACCTATTGCCGGACAATTACCGTATCATTCTGGTCCTGCGCGACATCGAAGAACTGACGACGCAGGAGGTTTCGCAGCTACTCGGCATCAGCGAGGCGAACGTCAAGGTGCGCCTGCACCGCGCCCGGGCCGCGTTGAAGCGGCTGCTGGAACCACTGGTAAGAGGACAGGCGGTATGAGCAGAGCCGCACCCACGCTGATGCGACGCATCCACGGCATGATGTTCAAGCTGCCGCTGATGATCACCTGCGAGGCGTTCGAGGATTTTATCCTGGCCTACCTGGAGGACGAGCTTAGCGCCCGTCAGAGATTCGTCTTCGAGATGCACCTGAAGCTCTGCCGCGAGTGCCGGGAGTATCTGGCCGCTTACCGGGCGTCGCTCGAACTTGCGAAGGCCGGCGGCAAAGCGCCGGAGGAGACGCTGCCGCCGGTGCCCGACGACCTCGTGAAAGCCGTGCTCGACGCACGCAATCAATAATCATCGCTGCCTTCAGTCGACCGGGTAGGGGCCTTCGCTGAAGACTTCCTCATGATACCCCTTCGCACCGACCGCCTGCGCCATCGGGCCCAGCACGGGCTCTCCGGACTTAAGGCGCGAGAGCAGGAGGCCATGGTCGTAGATCGGCCGCCAGCCAAGTTCGCGACGCGCCCTGGCGTTGACGTAAACCCGGTCGATTTCGGGGAACATCTTCCAGCCGCGCCGGTCATATTCGGCGTAAAGGTCCGGCAGTTTGCGGCGCAGGACCGCGAACGGATCGGTGCGCAGCGCCGCCAGGTCGTCGATCGTGAACGGCGTCGTCGCGCTGATGATGAAGAGGTCGAACCCCTCGGAGCGCCGGTCGAGCGCGTTCAGATGGGCCATCGCGGCGTCTTCGATATCGACACGGCGGAACAGGAATTCGTTGGCCTTGACGTTCTCATCGGCGAAGGCCTCGCGGACGGCCCTGCGGTCGTCTTCCTCGGGAAAGAAGCGCGAGGTGCGCAGCACGGTCACCGGCAGGTCGTATTTGCGGGCGAACAGCCGGCCCAGATTTTCCGCCGACAGCTTGGTGATGCCGTAGATGTTCTTCGGCTGCGGCGCGACCTCCTCGGTAATCCATGCCGCAGGTTCGCCGGGCGGCGGGATCAGCGCGTCGCCGAAGACGCTTGTCGTGCTGGTGAAAACGAAGGACGAGACCTTCGCTTCAACAGCCTCCTCCAGCAGGTTGAGCGCGCCGGTCACGTTGGTGTCGACGAATTCCTGGCGGCCATGGGTCGCGACATGCGGCTTGTGCAGCGTCGCCGCGTGGATGACCGCGTCAACGCCGCGCATCGCTTCCCTGACGAATGACCGGTCGGCAATCGAGCCGACGAAATCGGTGTGCGAGGAGGGCGCAATGTCGAGACCGACGGCCTGTCGGCCGCCGCCGCGCAGAAGCCGCATGATCGCTTCGCCGAGATGCCCGGCGCTGCCGGTAACAAGGATCGTCATTTTCGGTTCGCCACCCGATTCGCTGGTTCCCGTCTATTTAGCCGAAATCTCCGGCTGCGCACCACAAACAAAGGCGCCGCCCGAAAGGGCGGCGCCTTCGCGATTGCAGTCAGGCCGGGACCGTTGCGCCTACATGGTGATGCGGTACTTGGCGAAGCCTTCCGCGCCTTCGCCGGCGGCCTCGATGTTGACGTCGCGCACGTCCTTCATGAAGTCCTTGGCCTTCGGTCCGGTCTCGAAGATGACCGTTGCGCCGTCGATTGGCTTGAAGGACCAGTTGCTGTCGGCGGACGGGTTGATCGTGCCCTTGTCGACGATGTAGCGGACAATCACGTCGCGGTTGGTGTCGGGCGCGATGAAAATGACCACATCGTCGTTGATGTCCGGGAAATTGCCGCCGCCGCCGGCGCGGTAGTTGTTGGTTGCAACGACGAATTTCTGATCCGGATCAATGGGTTCTCCGTTATACCTCAAATCGACGATGCGGTTTGCATCGGCATCGAGCAGTTCGCCCTTCGGATCGTATTTCGACGGCTGCGTGAGGTCGATCCTGTAGGTGACGCCGTCGATGACATCGAAATTATAGGACGGGAACGCGTTGTTGATGAGCGCCTGGTCCTTCTTGCCGGGCTCGACCTGGTTGAAGATGCCGGCGGAGCGTTCCAGCCAGTCCTTGACTTGCGCGCCGGTGATCGCGACGGCCCGCACGGTGTTCGGGTAAAGGTAAAGGTCGGAAACGTTCTTGATGGCGACATCGCCCGGCGCGACGTCGGTGTAGTAATCCGGGCCGCCGCGGCCGCCGGCCTTGAACGGGGCCGCCGCCGAGAGGATCGGAAGGCCCTCCCATTCGGTGCCTTTCATCATCTGGTCGATGTACCAGGTCTGCGCCTGGCTGACGATCTGCACGGACGGATCGTCGGCGACGAGCGCGAAATAGGAGTGCAGCGGCGCGGAGGTCTTGCCGACCGCCCGGCGCACGTAGGAAAGCGTCTCGTCGTGCTCCTTGGAAACGGAATCGAGAACATCCTGCTGATCCTCGACCAGCGGGATGATCTTGCGGCCGTCACGCTCGAAGATGGACGGCGCGGAGGTGGTGAAGCCGACGACCTTCCACGCGTTGCCGTCGCGCTCCAGCATCAGGTCGACGATGCCGAGATGCGAGCCCCAGAAACCGCCCATGGCGGCCGGCTTGCCGAACAACGTGCCTTTTTCGGCGTCAACGCCCGGCATGTCGGCATATTTCGGACCCGGGAAGACCAGGTGATGGTGGCCGGTGAGGATCGCATCGATGCCTTCGACATTGCCGAGGTGCAACGACGCGTTTTCCATGCCGTCGCTGCGGTCATTGGCGTCGATGCCCGAATGCGACAGGGCGACAACGATGTCGGCGCCGGCTTCCTTCATTTCCGGGACCCAGGCCATGGCGGAGTCGATGATGTCGCGGGCATTGGCCTTGCCCTCCAGGTGCCGGCGGTCCCAGTTCATGATCTGCGGCGGCACGAAGCCGATCAGGCCGATGCGGATCGGGTGCGGGTTGCCGTCGCCGTCCTTGATCGTCTTGTCGACGATGACATAGGGCTTCAGGAACAGTTCGTCGTCGCGGGGATTGGCGGCGAGCATGCCCTTGGTCACATTGGCGGAGACGACCGGGAACTTGGCGCCGTTGAGGGTCTTGAACAGGAAGTCGAGGCCGTAGTTGAACTCGTGGTTGCCGAGGGTCGACGCGTCGAAGCCAAGTGTGTTCATGGCCTGGACGATCGGGTGCATGTCGCCTTCCTTCATGCCGCGCTCGTAGGCGATGTAGTCGCCCATCGGGTTGCCCTGAAGGAAATCGCCGTTGTCGACGAGCAGCGAGTTCGTGGCCTCGTCGCGGAACTTGCGGATCAGCGTTGCTGTGCGGGAAAGGCCGACGGCGTCTGACGGACGGTCGCCATAATAGTCATAGGGAAAGACGTGGACATGCAGGTCGGTCGTTTCCATCAGGCGCAGGTGCGCCTGGTTTCCGGAGGCGAAGGCCGAGAAGGGATGAAGAAGCGCGAGCGAGCCGACGGCCGCGGTTCCGGCGAGGAACTGGCGGCGGTTGAGCTGGTCGAAGGATCGGATTGTCATGAATGTGCTCCCTTGCGGCAATCCGGAAGCAGCCTACCGCGGGGTGGCAGTGCCGGATTCGCCCGAATTAGAAGTTGTCGAATGGGACAGTGTAGTCCCCTGGATTATATGCGTCCACAATCACTGCAAATTTGTGACGGTGTCTGCCGGGTCACTTCGTCTTTTCGACGTAATTGTCGAGCACGCGCTTCTGGCCGGCCTTGTCGAAATCGATGGTCAGCTTGTTGCCGTCGATGGATGCGATGTTGCCGTTGCCGAACTTTAAGTGAAACACCCGGTCGCCGACGGAGAAGGCCGACGGCTCCTCGGAGACGGAGCGGGCAACGAGCTCGCCCTCGATGGTCCTGGCCTTGACGGAGCCGCGACCGGCGCCGTATCCGGAATCGGTTTCGCCGTAGCCGATGCGCTCGACCGCGTGGCCGGAGCGGGTGCCCCAGTTCTGCCGGGTCGCCTCGTTCCGGTTGGCCTGGGCGCGGCGCCAGCCGGGCGTGTTGTAACTGCCGGAGAAGGGTTCGGCCTCATCGAAGCGGGACACGCCATAGCCGCCGCCGGCCGCGGCAGCGCCATAGCCGCCATAGGACGTTTCGGGCTCGGCGACATCGGCGTGATCGGACGGCAATTCGTCAAGGAACCGCGAGGGAATGGTCGATTGCCACAGGCCGTGGATACGGCGGTTGGAGACGAACCAGATGTGGCAGTTGATCTTGGCGCGGGTCAGGCCGACATAGGCGAGGCGCCGCTCCTCTTCCAGCCCGGACCGGCCGCCCTCGTCGAGGGCGCGCTGATGCGGAAACAGGCCTTCCTCCCAGCCAGGCAGGAAGATCGTCTCGAACTCGAGGCCCTTGGCCGAATGCAGGGTCATGATCGAGACGGCGTCGAGGTCCTCGTTCTGCTCGGCGTCCATGACCAGGCTGACATGTTCGAGGAAACCGCGCATGGATTCGAAATCCTCCATGGAACGGATCAGTTCCTTGAGGTTGTCGAGCCGCCCGGGCGCGTCCGCCGACTTGTCGTTCTGCCACATCGTGGTGTAGCCGCTGTCTTCCAGGATCTGCTCGGCAAGTTCGGTGTGCGGCGTATTCTCCAGCAGCGACGACCAGCGCTGGAAGTTCTCCACGACGTCGGTGAGCGCCTTGCGCGGCCGGGGCTTCATCTCCTCGGTCATGACGAGGTCGGAGGCCGCCTTCAACAGCGGCAGGCCGCGGGCGCGCGCATAGTCGTGCAACTGGCGCACGGCGGCCTCGCCGAGGCCGCGCTTGGGCGTGTTGACTATGCGCTCGAAGGCGAGGTCGTCGGCCGGCTGGCACACGACGCGGAAATAGGCCATGGCGTCGCGGATCTCGAGGCGCTCGTAGAAGCGCGGGCCCCCGATGACCCGGTAATTAAGGCCGAGGGTGACGAACCGGTCCTCGAATTCGCGCATCTGGAAGGAGGCGCGCACCAGTATCGCCATGTCGTTGAGCCTGTGGTCGCGCCGCTGAAGCTGCTCGATCTCCTCGCCGACGGCGCGGGCTTCCTCTTCCGAATCCCAGGCGGCGTGCACCATGACCTTTTCGTGGTCATCATCCGCCTGGTCGGTGAAAAGGGTTTTTCCGAGCCGGCCCTCGTTGTGGGATATCAGATGCGATGCGGCACCCAGTATGTGCGCCGTCGAGCGGTAATTGCGTTCCAGGCGGATGACCACCGCGCCCGGAAAGTCCTTCTCGAAACGCAGGATGTTGTCGACCTCGGCGCCGCGCCAGCCATAGATCGACTGGTCGTCGTCGCCGACGCAGCAGACATTGTGCGAGCCCTGGGCGAGCAGCCGCAGCCACATGTACTGCGCGGTGTTGGTGTCCTGGTATTCGTCGACGAGGATGTAGCGGAACTTGTTGTGGTACTCCTTCAGTACATCCGGATGCTTCGTGAAGATGCGGATCGGATGGCACAGAAGGTCACCGAAATCGCTGGCATTGAGGGTCTTGAGACGATTCTGGTAGGCCTCGAAGAGCTCGCGCCCCTTGCCGTTGGCGAATGAGCGGGCATCGCCCTCGGGAATGTCCGCAGGCCCGAAGCCCTTGTTCTTCCACCCGTCGATCATCATGGCGAACTGGCGGGCGGGCCAGCGCTTGTCGTCGAGGCCCTCGGCCTGGATGAGCTGCTTGATCAGCCGGATCTGGTCGTCCGTGTCGAGGATGGTGAAGTCCGACCGCAGGCCGACGAGCTCGGCGTGGCGGCGCAACAGGCGCACGCCGATCGAGTGGAAGGTGCCGAGCCAGGGCATGCCCTCGACCGCGCCGCCGACCAGGACGCCGATGCGTTCCTTCATCTCGCGCGCCGCCTTGTTGGTGAAAGTGACGGCAAGAATCTGGCTGGGATAGGCCTTGCCGGTCGCCAGTATGTGGGCGATGCGGGTGGTCAGCACCCGCGTCTTTCCGGTGCCGGCGCCGGCCAGTACAAGCACCGGACCGTCAACGGTTTCGACCGCGCGCACCTGTTCCGGATTGAGGCCGTCCAGATAGGAGGCAGGACCGGCCTGCCGGTTGCGCGCCGCCATGGCGCGCGCGGCGATGCCGCCGCCCGCGGGTGCGGGCGGGTCCGTGCCATCGCCGTCACCGAAAAACGGTATGTCCTCATCCGGTTTGACCATCCCCTCCAATGTAGTGATTCGGGTGCGAAAGGCCAGCAACCAATGCGCTGCGCGAGCGGTTTTGTTCCTGAATCGTTCGATTCTGTCGCTGCTGGAACTGGCGCGGACAATATCGGCGCCGGACATGATCGAATCCTGCTGGAAAGCATACGCGCATATCTCGATGCCGAACCCGGGCGTCCCGGCTGACCGGTCTCACTTCTCCAGTCGCGAGAGGCGCCTGTCCGTCCAGTTGAGGCGCCCGTCGATGATCGGGCGCACGACGGATGCAAGATCCGGCTCGCGCTTGAGCACGTCGTCGAGCTCGGTGATCTGGTTCATGGCGATGAGGCGCAGCAGGTCGTCACGGATGCCGCCGTCGGCGCGGCGCGGCAGCTTTGCCACCGGTTGTGCCAGATCGATCTGGGCGTCCGCGTTGACTGCGGCAACAGCTTCATTGAGCTTCGGCAGGTCGAGCTCGGTCAGTCCCGTCTCGACGAAGGCGTAGATGCCGACGCCTTTTCGCGGCAACGGATAGAGCGCCAGGGCGACGGACGAGATCGCGGCGTCTTCCTCCAGCACCTTCCTGATCGACGGGCCTTCCCGGTCGATACGGTCGCCGGTGCCTTCGCCGTCGGACCAGGAGAACAGCCCGCGGGTGACAAGGTTGTAGATCTTCTTGCCGGTGGCCATCCAGATCCGCGACGGCAGCGATTTGCGCGCCAGGATGCGACGCTCGGTCGCCGTCATCAGGTGCGGCGCGAAGGACCGCTTCTGCTTGATGCAATGGCGCAGGTCCTCATAGGCCATGATGCGAAACATCCGGCCCTTGCGGCCGTGGCAGGAGGCAAGCTGGAAATCGATCACCGCCGCCGTGCCGTCCGCCAGCATCAGCCAGTTCTGCGGCTTCGCCAGGTCGTTGTGGGTGATGCCGCGGCGCCGCATGTCACGCAGCAGGCGGCGCGCGTCGCGGTACCAGACCGGTGATTGCGGGCGCGCGAGATGCAAGGGCGTGCCGTCTGTCCACGATCGGAACAGACCGTCCGCGTCGACCTCGATGATGTCGGGCGTGCCCTTTATGCCGGAAACGGCGCGCAGCGCCCGGATTTCCCGCTTGGCCAGGAACCAGGCGAGCGGCCGCGACCAGAGCGGCGAGGCGGTGACGATGCGGCGCGCCACCCGAATGTCCGGCCGGTCGGCGAAGTGGCCGGCGCGGGTTTCGGAGAACACATCGCGCTTGAACACCGTATCCGATACAAATTCCGCCATCAGAACCTCACAAGATTCCGCAATGCTCTAAGCGATCAATGCTGGCGGTGCAACGCAAAGCGGCTTTCAAATCCGAGATTTAAGTCGGAATATTCCGATTTCCCGCACCGCCTAGCAGTGTTCCTCCTCCGACGCGTCGATCAGCCGCTTGTTGAAATAGGCAAGGGCCTTGACCTGTTCCGCCCAGCCCACGACGGTCTTGCCCTCGACCTCGTCGACCACCGGCAAGCGCGGATGTCCGCCGGAATCGAAGGTGCGCAGCGCCTTTTCAAGTGTGTCGGTGGGCCGCAGGCTTGGTATGCCCCGCTCGGGGTCGTAGGTCTCGGGCGGATCGTCGGGTTTGACCGTGGTCATGAAGTCCATGACCCGGGTGCTGGTCATCATCGCCCTGTGTGGGCCGGCCTGGACGAAGAGGCCGCGCATTTCAAGCTGCCACTGGAAATAGGAATGGCCGTGGATCGCCTGCGTCAGGCCGTGGGCGATGGCAACGGTCAGCAAGAGTGCGATCGAGAGCTCATAGCCGCCGGTCAGCTCGAAGACGATCAGCGTCGTCGAGATCGGCGCACCGAGCACCGCGCCGGCGACGGCGCCCATGCCCAGGATCGAATAGAGCGCCTGGCTGGAGGCCAGGTCGGGAAACACGGTGGCGGCGACGATGCCGTAGGCACCGCCGGTCATCGCACCCAGGTAAAGCGCCGGCGAAAAGATGCCGCCGCCGAACCGCGAGGCAAGCGTGATGGCGGTCGCCAGTGTCTTTGCAACGATGAGGACCAGCATCATGATGAGCGGCAGCCGGCCCCAAAGGGCAAGGTCCGTCGCCTCGTATCCGACGCCCAGAATATGTGGCAGGAAAACGCCCATTCCGCCGATCGCGATGCCGCCGAGAACCGGCCGCAGCCATAGCGGCATGGTGACCTTGCGGGCCAGGAAGTCGGCGGAAAACAGCGAGAACTGGAAGGTGATGGCCACGATTGCCGAGACGAGGCCGAGCAGGGCAAAGGCCGGAAATTCCCAATAGGAGGTGACGTGGTATTCCGGCACGACGAAAGCGGCGGATTCGCCGAACCAGCCGCGCGAGATGACGGCGGCGCCGCTCGAGGCGATGACGATGGGAACGAAGGCGCGCAGCGCGAAATGGCCGAGGATGACCTCATGCGCGAACAGCACGCCGGCAAGCGGGGCGTTGAAACTCGCCGAGATCGCCGCCGCGACACCGGCGCCGAGCAGGGTGCGCTTCGACCACTCGGGAAGGCCGGTTCGCCGCGCCGTGTGGTTGGCGATGGTCGCGCCGAGATGGATCACCGGTCCCTCGCGGCCGGCGCTGGCGCCCGAACCGAGGGAGATCACGGTGATGAGGGCCGAATTCAGACCGTCGCGCAGTCCGAGCTTGCGGCCGGTCAGCGCCCGCGCCTCGATGACGTCGGCAACCGAAAGGGTACGCCGCTGCGGCATCAGCGTCTGCAGCAATATGCCGACGACCAGGCCGCCGACGACCGGCGCGAGAAAGACCAGGTACCAGGGCGTATTGCGGGCCGCCGATATGATCCGCTCGCTGCTGTCGCGCAGCCACAGGAGCTGCACCGCGCCGATCATCTCGCGAAACAGGATGGCGGCGACGGTCACGGCGACGCCGATGACCAGCGAAAGCAGCCACAGCCTTGGTTGCCGTTCTCCCACGAAGCTTCTGATATTCGGCGTAACCCATTGACGTATCTGGTTTGGCAGGGTTCGGATGAAATCGGGAAGCATGGGTCTGACGGTTTACTTCTTGTTGATTTTTATCCGGCGACCGACCCGTTCCGGATAGGCAAGTTCGGCATGGGCCCGGTGCATTTCGGCGACCTTCGATGCCATCGGCTCGGGGATCGGTGCGACCTTGGGGCCGGATGCGTCGATATGCAGGTAAAGGGCCTCCGAGGTCGCGGCCACCCATCCGTCATCGTGGATCAACTCGCTGTAGGCGTGCAGGCGTTTTTCGTCGAAATCCAGAAGCTGGAATGTCGCCGTCACCCGGGCGCCGAGATGCAGTTCGCGCAGGTAACACACATGCACCTCCGCGACGTAAAAACTGAGACCGCGCTCTTTGACGTATTCCTCGGTAAGCCCGATCGCCTCGAAAGCGTGGTCGGCGCAGCGGTCGAACAGCACGTTGTAGTAGGCCATGTTCAGATGGCCATTGTAGTCGATCCAGGAGGCCTCGATTTCCGCTGCCGGCGCCCTCAACGGCGCTGCCCGTGCCATGCCGATCTCCCTCAATACGCTTTACAAATTGCCAACATGACTCTTTCAATCTGCGGCCACAAGGGGCATCCTGCGCGCAAAGAATGAACGAGTACTGAACGGCAATGGAGATACGGGCCCATGAGCTTGTCCGACGTCATCACCGGTGACAGAAACGAAGACGGAATTGCGGCGGTGGTCGGCGTTCTCAAACAGCGTTTCGGGGAGCGGCTCAACACCGGCGTATCCATGCGCGAGCAGCACGGGCATACGACCACATATCTTCCGAACCAGCTTCCCGACGCGGTCGTCTTTCCCGAATCCGCCGAAGAGGTGAGGGACATCGTGCGGATCTGCGCCGACCACAAGGTACCGGTCATTCCGTTCGGAACGGGGACGTCGCTGGAGGGACATGTCAACGCGCCGTCCGGCGGCATCTGCATCGACATGATGCGCATGAACCGCATCCTCAAGGTAAATGCCGAAGATCTCGATTGTGTGGTCGAGCCCGGGGTGACGCGCGAGGATCTCAATGTTCATCTGCGCGATACCGGCCTGTTCTTTCCGATCGACCCGGGCGCCAATGCCTCGATCGGAGGCATGACCGCGACGCGGGCTTCCGGAACCAACGCGGTCCGCTACGGGACGATGAAGGACAATGTCCTGTCGCTGACGGTGGTTACCGCCGACGGGCGCGAGATCAGCACGGGAACGAGGGCGAGGAAATCCTCCGCCGGCTACGATCTTACCCGGCTTTTTGTCGGTTCGGAGGGAACGCTCGGGGTTGTGACCTCGATCACCCTGCGCCTATTCGGCATTCCGCAGTCGATCACCGCGGGCGTCTGCCCGTTTCCGAGTGTCGACGACGCGGTCAACACGGTCATCATGACCATCCAGATGGGCATTCCGGTCGCGCGCATCGAACTGCTCGACACGCTGTCGATGCGGGCGACCAACGCCTATTCGGGCCTGAACTATCCGGAGAGCCCGGCATTGTTCGTCGAGTTTCACGGAACCGATGCCTTTGCGGCGGAACAGGCGGAGCAATTCGGCGAGATCGCGGCGGAATTCGGCGGCGGCGACTTCCTCTGGGCCTCGGAGCAGGAGGAACGCAACCGGTTGTGGAAGGCCCGTCACAACGCCTACTGGTCGGGGCTGCAACTGCGGCCCGGTGCCGACGGCGTGACGACGGATGTGTGCGTGCCGATCTCGCGGCTCGGCGAATGTATCCGGGCGACGCAGGAGGATATCGAGGAAACCGGGTTGATCGCCCCGATCGTCGGCCACGTGGGCGACGGAAACTTCCACGTCATGCTGCTGATCGACCGGCAAAGGCGGGACGAGATCGACATGGCGGAAGCTTTCATAGAGCGGCTGACCGAACGGGCGCTGTCGATGGAAGGGACCTGCACCGGCGAACACGGCATCGGACAGGGCAAGAAATCGGTGCTGGTCAAGGAGCTCGACGGAGCGATCGAACCGATGCGGCAGATCAAGGCCGCACTCGATCCCGACAATATCATGAATCCCGGGAAGATCTTTCCGCCAGCCTGAATCCGTAATCGCCGCAGGTGCCATCAAATTGTCATGACGCGGCTGAAATAGGCGTATAGTATGGCGGGCGCCGTGGTCCTCGAGAGGATTGTTACCGGTTTCGGGGTATCGAAACTGTCGGCGTGTCTTGCGTCTGCATGAGGTTGTGAACCCTGGTTCGATTGTTCGTTTTTTTTGGCGGTCTTCTGGTCTTGGCGCTGTTTGCAGCGCTGATCGGGCCCTATTTTGTCGACTGGTCAAGCTACCGGCAGGAATTCGAGCGCGAAGCCGGCCGGATTCTCGGCCAGAAGGTCCAGGTGCTGGGCGATGCGGATGCGCGCATCCTGCCGTTCCCGTCCGTGAGTTTCGACAACGTCGTTGTCGGCGAGAGCCAGGACGGCCGGCCGATGATGACGATCGACCGTTTTTCGATGGACGCCGAGCTTGCACCGTTCCTTAGCGGCGAAGTCAGGATTTTCGACATGCGGATCGAAAATCCGAAAGCGATCGTGCGGCTTTCGCCGACCGGCGAACTCGACTGGGCGCTGCGTAGCCAGAAGAGCATTCCCGGGGATTCGCTGACGTTCGAGAGCATCACCGTCAGCGGCGGCGAAGCGCTCGTCGTTGACGATCAGAACGGCCGCGAGCACTGGCTGCAGGACCTCAACATGCAGATGTCGGCGAAATCGATCGCCGGTCCCTGGCACATGGAGGGCAGCGCCGAGATCGACGGTTACAGGAGCGGCTTCTCCCTGATGACCGGGGCGAGGACCGAGGAAGACAGGATACGCCTGAAGGCCCGTGTGCTGCCGGAGGCGCTGCCCGTGTCGGTCGACCTCGAGGGCGACCTTCGTGTCGAGGACTTGAAGCCGCAATACAAGGGCACGTTCGAGGTGCGTGCGCTCGATCCGGCGAAGGTCCAGGCGGAGAACGGCACAACGGCGAAGACCGGCAGGCGGCCCATCTACGCGCGCGCCACAGGTGTCTTCGAACTCAACAACGAGCGGCTGCGGATCGAGGATTACCGGCTGGAGACGGGGCCGCCCAACGATCCGTATATCGTTTCCGGCGAAGCCACCTTCGATACCGGCCGCAATCCCGAATTCCTGCTGATTGCCGACGGACAGCAGCTCAATCTGGCGCGGATGACCACCGGCCAGGGCGACGACCAGGCGGCGCCCGCGTCGCTGTCGCTCGGCGAGCGGCTTGCCGGACTTCGCCGGTTGCTGTCGCTTGCCCCCGTGCCGCAAATGCCGGGACGGGTCTCCGTTGCGCTTCCCGCGATCCTTGCCGGCGACACGACGGTGCGGGATGTGCTCATCGAGGCGACGCCCGACGGCACCGCCTGGAAGATCGGGCGGATGGAGGCGAAACTGCCGGGCAGGACCCAGTTCCTGGCCGCCGGCCGTCTCGGTGTCGGTGCCGATTTCGGCTTTTCCGGCGAGGTCATCGTCGCCTCCAATCAGCCGTCCGGCTTCGCATCCTGGCTGACCGACAGCGTCGATCCCGCGATCCGGCGCCTCGAAGCGGCCGGCCTGTCCGCGAAGGTCGACCTGTCGACACAGCTGCAACGCTTCGACGAATTGGAGATCGCGGTCGGTGCGGCAATCCTCAAGGGCCGGCTCGAGCGCGTCGTTCCGATCCAGGGCAGGCCGTCGCTTTCGCTCATCCTCGAGGGCGACGAGGTCGATGTCGATGCGCTGCGGGCGTTTACCGGGCTGATCGTCGGCGACAACCACGAGAGCCGGCTGGCGGGACACGATGTCAGCGCCAGGCTGAGCGCCGGCCGTTTTCTCGCCTCCGGCGTCACCGCCGGCGACGCGGATCTGGCACTGCGCCTGAAAGGCGGCACGCTCGATATCGACCGGCTGACGATCAACGACCTCGCGGGTGCATCGGTGTCGGGCGTCGGGCGGCTCGAGAACATCTTCACATCCCCGGTCGGAGACATCGATCTCAGCGTCCTGACGGAAAACAGCCGGCCGCTGTTCGCCCTGATGTCCGAGCTTGGCGGCGCGCACCCGGTCCTCGACCATCTGCGTGACAATGCGGCGCTGTTCGGGGAGACGACGATCGACGTGCAGGCGCAGTTCGCGCCGCTCGGCAGTGATCGCACGTCCCTATCGTCGCGGATTCGCGGGCGCTCGGGCGGCAGCCGTTTCAATGTCCTGGTCGAACGCGCGGATGCCTTTGCGCCGCTGGACACCGGGCAATTGTCCGTCACCGCCGACGTCAGCAGCAGCGCGCCGCGCAGGCTCCTGGCGCAGGTCGGCATCGACAGCCTGCCGGTGGATCTTTCCGGACCGGCGATCCTGGACGTGCGGCTGGACGGCATTCCGGCAAAACAGCTCGACTTTTCCCTCGGCTACGATGCGCCCGACACCCAGCTTTCGGCTCGCGGGACCGGATGGCAGGACGAGGACAGGGCGCTGCAGGGGGAATTCCGGCTGACGCTCTCCTCCAATGACCTGACACCGTATCTTGCCATGAACGGCATCAATGTCATCGATCCTGGATTTGGAATGCCGGCGGAGATCCATGCGGATGTGAAAACCACGGCCCGCGACTATCAACTGACGGATCTTCAGGGAAATGTCGGGGACAGTGAATTTACCGGTGAAGTCGCTTTTTCGCGCGGCGCGGAAATTGCCGATATCACAGGCTCGGTGGCGCTGACGGAAATGGACCTCGCATGGCTCGCGGAACTGATGCTCGGTCCCGGTACCACTTTGTCCGGAACCGAGCCGTGGTCCGCCGCGTCCTTTCTGCCGCCTTTGCAAGACAACCTGGAATTCGATCTCGACGTCAGTGCGCAAAGGGCGCTTCTTTATGTCGGTCCGGACGCGACGAGCTGGTCCGGAAAACTGGTGCTGAAGGACAACGAGCTTCAGTGGCGCGATGTGAAGGCCGACTGGCTTGGCGGCAGGCTCGAGGGCGCCCTGACGCTCGCCAACCGCGACTCCACGGCGCTTCTGTCGGGTCAGCTCCAGCTCTCGGATGCCGAACTCGGCCCCTTGATGTGGAAGCGCGGAGGCTTTCCGATCGCAACCGGGAAACTCGATGTGTCCGCTTCATTCGAGGGCGCCGGGAAATCGGTTCAGGAAGTTGTCGCATCGCTGTCGGGCTCCGGCATTGTCGAAACCAGCGGGCTCGAACTTGCGGGCCTTGAAAACGAGTCGCTTGCACCGATCCTGGCGGCGGCGGACGATGAAGGCTTCGAGGTCGAGGGCGACAATGTCAAAGTGCTGACGGACCGGATCGTGTCGAGCGGCAACTACTACGCCGACGCGGTCACGGTGCCCTTCACCATGGCTGCCGGCACGCTGCGCATGCCCAACATCGTGATGACCGACGCCGGTGCCACGGTCCGCGGCGAAGCGCGCATCGATCTTGTCGACGAGGCGGTCGACGCGCGGTTCGATGTGGAATTCGACCCGGAGGACAGCGCGTTGACCGGCGCCGCGCCAGCGCTGAGCCTCGCCTTCCTGGGTCCGGTCACGGCACCGGACCGGATGCTTGACGTGGCCGAACTCACCAATTTCCTTTCGCTGCGCGCTTTTGAGCGCGAGCGCCGGAGGGTGGAGATCCTGCAAGCCGTCGTGCTGGAAAACCAGCGCATGCGCCGCGAGGCGCTGCTCGCCAAGCAGCAGGAAAAGGCCTATCGCGATGCCGCGCAGGAGCGGCGGCGCATCGAGCGCGAACGCGCACGCGAACTCGAAACGGAAGAGGAGGCGCGCCTTGAGCAGGAAAGGCTGGCGCGGCTCGAAGCGGAAGAAGATGAAAGAAAGCAGGCCGAGGAAGCTGCGCTGAGGGCCCGGGAGGAAGAGCTGGAAAGGCAGCTCGACGCGGCCGCCCGGCGCGCCGCCGACCGGATGTCGCGTCCGCCCCAGGACGATTTCCTGCAGCAGCTCGAGGACGCCGTGCGGCAGGCGGACGAGCGGGCCACCCAGGGCAGCGGCTCGTCCGGCAGCATCACGCGGCTGCCCGTTCCGTCGGAGCGCGGCGCGCAAAGCGGCGGCAACGCGCTGCCGGAACTCAATTTCGATGCGCTCAACAACTGAATTTGTCTAAAGCGTATTTCCCGATCTGAGCCAGTCGAGGACGCACAGCCGCATGGCCGAAGACAGGTTGGCGTCGGGGCGCCGGTTTTCATCGATATCGGCGATGAGCGCGGCCAGGGAGATGCCGCGCGCCGTGGCTATGGCCTTCAGCGCCTGCCAGAACTCGTCTTCGAGTGAAATGCTCGTGCGGTGACCGCGAATTGTGACCGAGCGCTTGCGGATCATTTCTTCGGTCGGGTTGACGGCGCCGGCTGCTCGAGCCGCTTTTGGTCGTGCTGCGCCCGTTCCCGACGATTGATACGATCCGTCTCGGTCTTCTCCGCCTTGGTCCGCCCGAAGGAAATGCGGTTCTGTTCGGCGGTCTTTTCGCGTTCCTGCCGGGCCTTGCGTTTTCTGTGGCGGCGCAGATTTACGACTTCGGCCGACATCAGTTCTTCTTGCGGAAAGCGTCCAGCGAGACGACATCGGCACCGGACTTGTCGTCGTCCTTCTCGTCACCGCCGGTTTCTGCCGGCTCCGCTTCGGCGGTGACGGCGTCCTCGGCTTCCGTTTCCGGCTCGGCCTCCGCCTCGAGGGTGTCTTCGTCGACTTCCGTGAGGCCGAGGGTCTCGGCCGGCAGGTCCTCGTTGTCGGCCATCATCGTATCGAACTCGAGTTCGAAATTGACCGACGGATCATAGAAGCCGCGAATGGCGGCGAACGGTATGTGCAGTTTCTCCGGTTTGTCGGAAAACGAAAGACCGATCTCGAAGTAACTCTCGGTGACCTTCAGGTCCCAGAACTGGTGCTGGATGACGATGGTCATCTGCTCGGCGTATTTTTCCTTCAGATAAGGAGAAATCCGCACGCCCGGGGCGTTGGTCAAGAAGGTGATGAAAAAATGGTGTTCGCCCGGCAGGCTCCCGGTCGCGGCGACTTCCGACAGTACTTTGCGAATAACTCCTCGCAACGCCTCCTGCGCCAGTATGTCGTATCTTATGTGATCCTGCACTTGCATATTCCGCCTTATGTGTAAGTACCGTGATACACATCCTCGATTGGACGCTCAATATAACGATTGAAAATATCCTTCATAAAAAGAAAAGTGGAGGCTTCTGTTGCCAGGTGCCTCCGAACCCCGCCTGACCGTGCGACCGGTCAGGAGTTTAATTGAAGCTGTCGCACCGCATTAAGCGGCGAGACGTGCTTCCGCATAGTTGTCGTTTGCAACTATTGAGTCGGCCCGATAACGGCGGAACCATGCCGGGCAAAAAGTTGATCTTTACGCCCTCGTCGATCCTGTGTCGCCCCCAACTCAACCGGCTCTTAGCTGTGATCCAGCCGTTTGTGGTGGAGGCGCCGGGTACTGCCCCCGGGTCCGATGGGTTTATTGCATCTTCCGTTTATTGCCATAGCTGCCGAAACAGCACTTTAGATATAAGGCTTTGCGCCGTTCTTGAAAAGGGCCGCTGGAAATGGCGCCGGGGCGCGTTCGGCTATCGCCGACAATGCCGTTTTGTGTCCCGACCGGTGGGCTTATGATGGTCCGGCGCGAATCGGTGCGGGAGCAGGCCATGCAGCAATATCACGATCTATTAAGGCGGGTCCTTGAAACGGGCGTTGACCGCGGAGACCGCACGGGCACGGGCACACGATCGGTGTTCGGCCACCAGATGCGCTTTGACCTGGCCGACGGTTTCCCGGTCCTGACCACCAAGAAACTGCACCTGCGCTCCATCATCATCGAACTGTTGTGGTTCCTCAGGGGCGACACCAACATCGCCTGGCTGAAGGAGAACGGCGTTTCCATCTGGGACGAATGGGCCGACGAAAACGGCGAGCTCGGCCCCGTTTACGGCTACCAGTGGCGGTCCTGGCCGGCTCCCGACGGCAGGACAATCGACCAGATCGGCAATGTGGTCGAAGCCATCAGGACCAATCCGAACTCGCGAAGGCACA
This sequence comes from Nitratireductor sp. XY-223, assembly GCF_004959855.1. Taxonomy (GTDB): domain Bacteria; phylum Pseudomonadota; class Alphaproteobacteria; order Rhizobiales; family Rhizobiaceae; genus Hoeflea_A. Next base: position 144,304 of record NZ_SPNT01000001.1, read on the forward strand.
TGGTATCGGCCTGGAACCCGGCGCTGGTCGACGAGATGGCGCTGCCGCCCTGTCACTGCCTGTTCCAGTTTTACGTGGCCGAGGGGCGGCTGTCCTGCCAGCTCTACCAGCGCTCCGCGGACATCTTCCTGGGCGTTCCCTTCAACATCGCGTCCTACGCGCTGCTGACGATGATGATTGCGCAGGTCACCGATCTCGAACCCGGCGACTTCGTGCTGACGCTGGGCGATGCGCATCTGTATGCCGACCACATGGAACAGGCGCAACTGCAACTGAGCCGCGATACGCGGCCGCTTCCGGTCATGCGCATCAATCCCGACATCAGGGACCTGTTCGCCTTCCGGTTCGAGGATTTTATGCTCGAGGGGTACGATCCCCATCCCCACATCGCCGCAAAGGTCTCGGTATGAGCCATTTGGCGGACGGAAACGTGGAGATAACGATGGTCGTGGCGGTGGCGCGCAACGGCGTGATCGGCCGCGACGGTGCGATGCCCTGGCGGCTGTCGACGGACCTGAAGCGCTTCAAGGCCATCACCATGGGCAAGCCGGTATTGATGGGGCGCAAGACCTTCCAGTCCATCGGCAAGCCGCTGCCCGGCCGGCACAATATCGTCGTGACCCGGGATCCGTCCTTTCAAGCCGAGGGCGTGGAAACCTGCGCGAGCCTCGACGCTGCGCTCGCCAGCGCGCGCAAACAGGCCGCGGACAACGGCCAGAGCGAGATCTGCGTCATCGGCGGGGGCGAGATTTACCGCCAGGCGATGCCGTTTGCGCACAATATCCATTTTACGCAGGTCGACAGCGAGCCGACCGGGGACACCCGTTTTCCAGAAATCGATCCACAGATTTGGGCGCTGCAAACGGAGGAGGCGATTGCGGCCGGCGAGAAGGACAGCGCGGCAACGATTTACAGGCATTACAGACGCATAGATGCCTGAGCGGGCGGACCGGCCGCGTTGAAAGCCGGTTCTTTAGTACCTATAACCCCAATTACGCCAAGTTGCGTGCGCAGGAATATGCCTTGACCTTGTCCCATGGTCGTGCAAATCGATGCGGCGAGACAGGAAAACTGCAAGGATCAGCCCTATTTGTCCGGGAAGAATCCCGAAAATTCAACAAATTGTGCTGACGAACCGATGAGGAATCAATGCCCTGGAGTAACCAAAATGGTAGCGGCGGAAACAACCAGGGTCCCTGGGGGCAGGGGCCGCGCGGGCCGCGTCGCACGGGAGGCGGCGGTGCGCCGCCGGATCTCGAGGAAATCATCCGCCGAAGCCAGGACCAGCTGAAGAATGCGCTACCGGGCGGTGGCGGCGGCAGCCCAGTCTTCATCGCGGTCATCATTGCCGGCCTGCTTTTGCTCTGGGCGTTCCAGGCGATCTACACGGTGCAACCGGACCAGCGCGGCGTCGTCCTGCTGTTCGGTAAGCCCAAGGAAGAAATCTCCCAGCCGGGGCTGCATTTCCTGTGGTGGCCGATCGAAAAGGTCGAGATGGTCCAGATCGTCGAACGGCAGATCAATATCGGCGGCAGCTCCGCTCGCGGCGCAACGCAGGGCCTGATGCTGTCGGGTGACCAGAACATCGTCGATGTCCAGTTCTCGCTGCTTTACGCGATCACCAACCCGCGCGACTACCTGTTCAATGTCGAGAACCCCGAGGATACGCTGCGCCAGGTGGCCGAAAGCGCCATGCGCGAGGTGGTCGGCCGGCGTCCCGCGCAGGATGTCTTCCGCGACAATCGCCAGGCCATCGCCGACAGCGTGAAGACGATCATCCAGACGACGATGGACACATACGGCGCCGGCATTTCCGTCAACACCGTGTCGATCGAGGACGCGGCGCCGCCGCGGGAAGTCGCCGACGCGTTTGACGAGGTGCAGCGCGCCGAGCAGGACGAAGACCGCTTCGTCGAGGAAGCCAACCAGTATTCCAACCAGAAACTCGGCCAGGCGCGCGGTGAAGCGGCCCAGATCCGAGAGGAAGCCGCCGCCTACAAGGATCGCGTCGTCAACGAGGCGACCGGTGAGGCACAGCGCTTCATCGCCATTTACGAAGAGTACTCGAAGGCGCCGGACGTAACGCGCAAGCGTCTGTTCCTGGAAACCATGGAGGATGTCTTCAAGACGTCCAACAAGTTCATTGTCGAGCAAAACCAGGGCCAGGGGGTCGTTCCCTACTTGCCGCTGAACGAGCTGAACCGACCCTCAACACAGGGAGGTACCAACTAATGGGTAACCGTCTTCCCATCATCGTCATTGCCGTGGTCGTTCTGCTGGGCCTCGCCTATTCCTCCTTCTTCGTCGTCCAGGCGGGCGAGCAGGCGATTGTCCTGCGCTTCGGCGAGATCCGTTCCGTCAAGACGGAGCCGGGGCTGTATTTCAAGCTGCCGTTCAGCTTCATTGAGGCCGATAATGTGCAGATGATTCAGAAACGTGCGATCCGCTTCGATCTGGACGATATCCGCGTGCAGGTCTCCGGCGGTAAATTCTACGAGGTCGATGCGTTCGTGGTCTACAAGATCACCAATGCCGAGCGTTTCCGGGAAACGGTCTCCGGCGATGTCACGGCGGCCGAGTCGCGGCTTCGAACACGTCTCGATTCGGCCCTCAGGCGGGTCTACGGCCTGAGAGGCTTCGAGGCTGCCCTTTCGGATGCGCGTAACGCCATGATGACGGAAGTGCGCGATCAACTGCGGCCCGACGCGGAATCGCTGGGGCTGACGATCGAGGACGTGCGCATACGCCGCACCGATCTGACGAAGGAAGTCTCGCAGCAGACCTATGACCGCATGAAGGCGGAACGTCTGGCGGAAGCCGAGTTGATCCGCGCGCGCGGCCGCGAAGCCGGCCAGCGTATCCGGGCGATCGCCGACAGGCAGGTCGTGGAACTCGAATCGGAGGCACGGCGCGATTCCGAAATCACCCGTGGTGAGGGCGATGCCGAGCGCAACCGCATCTTCGCCGAGGCGTTCACCAAGGATGAGGCGTTCTTCGATTTCTACCGGTCCATGGAAGCGTACCGGCAGTCGCTGACCGATACGGACACGACGATGGTGATCTCACCGAATTCGGAGTTCTTCCGTTTCTTCCAGGATGCGGCCGGGACCATTCCGGAAGGTTCGGCGAACGCCGCTCCGCAATAGGCGGCCAACGCCATGAGCGATCTCGTCGTGGCGATTGGCTTGTTTCTGGTCATCGAGGGGCTGATCTACGCATTGGCCCCTTCGTTGATTCGGCGCATGGCCGAAGAACTGCCTCTCATTTCGGACCGGCAATTGCGCGGTTTCGGGCTTGCGGCGGTCGGCATCGGCGTGTTTTTTGTCTGGATGATCAGGGGCTAGCCGTCCATCACGCGCAGTTGGCGCAGATTTGAGTGGACGCGGCCCAAATTGGACATATCTATGCGGGACAAACCTCGCGGGAAATGCAGTCGGGAGAGAGAATATCATGCCACTGAACACTGTCCTGAAACCGGTTCGCGCCATTGCGGTGATTACAGCGCTCGGGGTGGCCGCGGTCCAGTTTGCGGATTTGGGTGTTCGCCCGGCACAGGCCGCGCAGGGGCCGGAATCGGTCGCCGACCTGGCGGAGCAATTGCTGGATTCGGTCGTCAACATCTCGACATCGCAACGGGTGAGCAACAACCGGCGCACGCCGCGGCCGCGCATTCCGGACGGCTCGCCTTTCCAGGACTTTTTCGATGAATTCTTCGGCGAGCGCGAGGGCGAACAGGCGCCGCGCTCGCGGCGGGTCAACTCGCTTGGCTCGGGTTTTGTCATCGACAAGGAAGGCGTGATCGTCACCAACAACCACGTGATCGCCGATGCCGACGACATCGAGGTCAATTTCGCCGACGGCTCGAAGCTCTCCGCCGAAGTGGTGGGCGCCGACCCGAAGACCGATATCGCAGTCCTGCGGGTCAAACCGGAAACCCCGCTCACGGCGGTCTCGTTCGGCAATTCCGAGACCATTCGCATCGGCGACTGGGTCATGGCGATCGGCAACCCGTTCGGTCTTGGCGGAACCGTGACCACGGGGATCGTCTCGGCCCGCGGCCGCGACATCAATTCCGGCCCCTATGACAATTTCATTCAGACGGACGCGGCCATCAACCGCGGCAATTCCGGCGGCCCTCTCTTCAATCAGACGGGTGAGGTGATCGGCGTCAACACGGCGATCATATCGCCGACGGGCGGATCCATCGGTATCGGTTTTGCGGTGCCGTCGGACCTGGTCAAATCGGTCGTCGCGCAGCTGATCGAGTTTGGCGAGACGCGCCGCGGCTGGCTGGGCGTGCGCATCCAGCCGGTGACCGACGATATCGCCGAAAGCCTCGATATGAAGGAGGCCATGGGCGCCCTGGTTGCCGGAATCATCAAGGGCGGACCGGTGGATGACGGGTCTATCCAGCCCGGCGACGTGATCATCCGCTTCGACGGCCAGGCCGTCGAGGACATGCGCGACCTGCCGCGGATCGTGGCGGAAAGCCCGGTCGGCAAGGAAGTCGAGGTCGTTATCATCCGCAAGGGCAAGGAAGAGACGATTGCGGTCACGCTCGGACGCCTCGAAGACGGCGAACAGCTCATTGCCCAGGCGCAGCAGAGCGATGAGCCCGAAACCGCCACAGTTCTCGGCATGGAACTCGCCGAGCTCGACAGCGCGCTGCGCGAGAAGTACGAGATTTCCGAAAATGTCGAGGGCGTGGTCATCGTCAACGTGGATGAAGACTCTTCCGCTGCGGAAAAACGCATTGTCGCCGGCGACGTGATCGTCGAGGTGGCGCAGGAGGTGGTCAAGTCGCCCCAGGAAGTGTCCGACCGGGTCACGAAGCTGAAGGACGACGGGCGGCGCAACGCGCTGCTGATGATCGCCAACACGATCGGCGAACTGCGGTTCGTCACCGTACCAATGCGGTAGCAGGTCCGGGCGCGGCCGGCTGCGGCCTAGCCGATGCTCTCATGTTTCTTATTCGTGCTGGCAGTACTTTTGACTTGATCTTTCATGGTTCGCATCAGGTGACTCATTGTGTCCATAGATTCACGTGCAAAGCTTACGTCAGCGTTCTTTAGTAGGTATGTGTCGGGCCATCTGATGTCCTCGCTAAGCAGTGCAATCAACGGTTCCATTCTATTTTTCTGGTCCGTTGGCATCTCCTTTACGCACAGATATGCTAGAAGATATTTGTCAAATATGGATTTTATTTTAATTAGATAGGTCGAAGTATCAACGAACTGGCTATACTGTTTCAAAAACCATGCAGCCAAAAATTCAACAAATACAAATAGGACGGAACACGAGACAATCCCGTAAATGTACTGCTTTTGGAATCCCGTTAGATAGGAAATTATTTGCCAGGCAACTATCGTAGCGACAAAAAAGGCAATGCCCATGCGGGCGTACAATGTACCTCTATCCAGAAGGATGGAAGCTTTTTCATCATACAGAACGGCTTTTGATTCCAGTGCCGCACTCAGTTGATGAAAATACGTTACGAAAGATTTTGCGGCATCAACCCTTGCCTCGTTGTCTTTGTTTTGTGCCTTCCTGTAAATCTCCTCAATTTTGTCATAGTCAATCGGCACTCCAGCGTCTTTGGCAACCCTTATGGTAGTGGCAATTTCGCTGTCAAATTGCTTTTGTTTTTCCTGCCTAGTTCGATCGTCTATCTCTGAAAACGAGCTAACTCTTCCAGCCAAATATGTAGCCCAAAATAAGCCAAAAGAACCTGCCAATGCTGCCGAAGCGGCAAGGAGAAATGGGCCCTGATCTGTCCAAAATTGAACGCTCGATGAAGAAAATGGGAAGAGCGCGTAAACAAAGGAAAACAACAACGATACCAAAGAGACCAATACAACTGCAAGTCGAAGCGTCTGGGAGGTCTGCACGTAAAACATATGCTTTACCCATTCTTCTGATATTGAGATCCACTAAAATCTATACGAGCATCGACGGTCGACAAAATCAATCACAGGCCGAAGCTTGGCTCATTTTCAGTTGATCGCAATCTGCGCCACGTGCCAGAGATCATGCGCTGATTCTGCTGGCCAGATTGAAAATCGGCGTGATGGTGTTGCAGTGGTTCAGATTGAATGCTTTGAGGGCAACCTAATTTGAAGAACTTTATTTGTTGCCAAGCTGAAGGACGACGGGCGGCGCAACGCGCTGCTGATGATCGCCAACACGATCGGCGAACTGCGGTTCGTCACCGTACCGATGCGGTAGCATGTCCCGGGCGCTGCCGGCCGTGGCTCAGCCGCGCCGTGCCAGCCATTCAGGAGCCGTCACCGCATAATAGGCGTGGCGACGCAGGTGGACATGGCTGTCGGGAACGAACGGGTGATCGAAGTCGCGCGAAGGTTGGTGGCGCATGCCGATCCGATCCATGACGGCCGTTGACCGGACATTTTCGGGAACGGCAAAGGCGACGACCTGGTCCAGGCCGTGTTCCTCGAAACCGATCCTCAGCAATTCACGCGCCGCCTCTGTGACGTAGCCCTTGCCCCACGCTTCGGGCACAAGTCGCCAGCCGATCTCGATGATGCCTCGGGGCACATGCGGTTCAAGATTCGTCGGTATAGACAGTCCCATGAAACCGATTGCCGTTTCGTCGTCGCGCGTCTGCAAGGCGCCGAAGCCGTAGCCGGTCTCGTTGATTTCGCGCATGATCCTGTCCATGACCTCCCGGGACTGCTGCCGATCGCGGCGGAAGGGAAAGAAGGCCATGACCGTCTCGTCGGAATTGAGGCGATGGAACGCGTCTTCGTCCGACGGCCGCCAGTTGCGGAGGATCAGGCGCTCTGTTTCGGCGATCATGTCGTTGCTCCGACGAATTCGCTGCGGGTGTAGCCCTGAATGTAAAGAAGTGCCGTCAGGTCGCCGTGATCGACCCGGATATCCGCTTCGGCCGCGACCACCGGCTTGGCATGCAGTGCGACGCCGCTGCCGGCGAGGCGCAGCATCCCGAGGTCGTTGGCGCCGTCGCCGACGGCCAGCACATCACCGGCGGACAGGCTGAGCCTGGCAGTCAGTTCCTGGAGCGCATCGATTTTCGATTGCTGGCCGAGCACCGGTTCGACGATCGTTCCGTCGAGCTTTCCGTCGGCGTGATTCAGCACATTGGCGCGGTGCTCGTCGAAGCCGAGCCGCCCCGCCACCCGGCCCGTGAACAGCGTAAAGCCGCCGGATACGAGCGCCGTATATGCGCCGTTTGCCTTCATGGTCGCAATCAGTTCGCGGCCTCCGGGCGTCAGGGTTATGCGGTGTTCCAGCACGCGGTCGACGACCGAAAGATCGAGCCCCGCCAGAAGCGCCACCCGTTCCCGCATAGCGGGCTCGAAGGCGATTTCACCGTTCATCGCGCGCCTGGTGATGGCCGCGACCTGATCGTAAAATCCGGCTTCCGCAGCCAGTTCGTCGACGCATTCCTGCCGTATCATGGTGGAATCCATGTCGGCCAGGAGCAGCCGCTTCCTGCGTCCGTCCGCGTCCTGCACGACAATATCGGCGGGCTGATCGTCCAGCGCGTCAGCAATCATGCCGCGGGCTTCCTCGCGGGCGATGCCGTCCTTCAGCGGCAGGTCGCATGCAATGCCTTCGGCCAGCCAGTTTGGTGCGGCTGCGGTGACGCCCGCGGCGGCATGCGAAACCAGACCCTTTGACAGAACAGGATTTGACGGATCGGTAATAAGCGTGGCAACGAGTGGCATGTGGTGTGAATTCCCGGAGAGACGATGCGTGCCGTCCTGATAGCCGGACCGACAGCAAGCGGCAAGTCCGCGCTGGCCGTAAAAATGGCCGAGGCGGCCGGCGGCGTGATTGTCAATGCCGATTCGATGCAGGTCTACGACACGCTGAGGATCCTGACCGCCCGACCCACGCAGCCGGAACTGGAACGGGTTCCGCATCACCTCTACGGCCATGTCCCGGCATCGACGAGCTATTCGGCAGGGCAGTGGCTCCGCGACGTCGGCCAGCTTCTCGACCGGCCGGACGTTGCCGGGCGGCTCCAGGTCTTCGTCGGCGGCACCGGTCTTTACTTCAGGGCCCTGACGGGCGGCCTTTCCGACATGCCGGCCATTCCCGAGGGGGTGCGCCGGCACTGGCGCGAGCGCCTGCTTAACGAGGGCGCCGAGGCGCTGCATGCGCGATTGCAGCTTGTCGATCCGGAGACCGCTGCTACGCTCGATCCCACCGACAGTCAGAGGATTGTCCGCGCACTCGAGGTCTTCGAGGCCTCCGGCCAATCCATTCTGCAGCACCAGCGGGCCCGGGGAGAGGCGCTGATCGAGCCCGGGGAGGCCCGCCGTATCGTCCTGATGCCGGATCGCGACGTGCTCAGACAGCGCATTCGCGACCGGTTCGTCTCAATGGTCGAGAGCGGCGCGATCGATGAGGTCAGGCGTCTGATCGCCAGCGGCCTTTCTCCCGATCTCCCGGTCATGAAGGCGATCGGCGTGCGCGAAATCGGCGCCTATCTTTCAGGAGAAGCTACCCTCGATGAGGCGATCGAGCGTGCCAGCATCGCCACCCGGCAATATGCCAAGCGGCAGATGACCTGGTTTCGAAACCAGCTCGATGACGGCTGGGAGCGGCGGACCTAGTCCTGCAAATGGAAACGGGCGCCTTTGGCGCCCGAACCGGTTGTGTGACCGTTACTTGCCGGCAGGCGGCGTTTCTGCCTTTTTCAGCAGTGTCGCGCGGTGCGGCGACTTCTTCAGCAGCGAATCGCGAAGATCGTTGCCGTGGACGGAACCGAGCGACGAGGGTTGCGGCGCCGGTTCGTCGAATTCCTCGGGTGCGTCCGACAGCGGAGCCGCCGGCCCGCTGATCGCCTTTTCCAGATCCGCCAGATCGGCAAGCTGCGGCTGCAGCGTCGCGCCGCCCTGCGGCGGCATGCCGGAGGTGCCCAGCGGAACTTCCGTGTGCCGCATGCTCTGAATGATGTGCTGCACATCGAGCTGGCCGTCCCTGCCGCGCGCCATGGCACTGGCTCCGTGGCCGCTGACGGTTTTCGGCAACTCGTGTTTCGGAAGGCGCTCGAAACACATGCGCATCGGCACGGCGACAGCCTCACCGAAGGCGATGGCCTCGCCGTTGCCGATCGACGACAGGAAGCTGATCGTCGAGCTGGACGAATTCGAGATCGCAGAGCGGATGATCTCCTGGTCGCGGTCGTTGGCGAGGCGCATGGCGAAGACCGTCGAGCACTGCGACAGGATCGTCGGATCGAGTTCTCCGGGGCGCTGGGTTATGACGCCGAGACTGACGCCGTATTTGCGGCCCTCCTTGGCGATACGCGCCACGGCCTGCCGGGTGGGGAAGAAGCCGAGGCTGGCATCTGCCGGAACGTAGCGGTGCGCTTCCTCGCAAAGCACCAGGATGCGCATCTGCCCGTTGCTCCACAGCGCGATTTCGAACGCCATGCGGCACAGCACCGACGCCACCGCATTGACGACCTCGGACGGGATGCCGGAGAGCTGGAACGACGTTATCGGCTGACCGTTGCCCGGGATGCGGAAGATCTCGCTGATTACATCGGCCAGGTTGTCGATGATGGTGTTGGTGGAGAACATGAAGCGAAAGCGCGGATCGTTGATCACCGAGGCAATGCGCTGCTTGAGGTTGCGCAAGAACGGTTTTTCCTCGCGCCCGTCAAGCTGTCCGATGCGTTCGTCGATCAGCGCCAGCAGATCTGCGACGCGGTAGGGGACCGGCGTGTCGGAGGTGATCGAGGAACGATCCACCTTGCGCGTTACCGGGCGGCCATCGGCCGTGCCCTTGAAGTTCCGTTTCGCTTCCGCGATGAGATCGCGCAACATGTCGACTTCTTCGGCGACCGTCGGACGGCCGCGGAAGATCACCTCCGCGAACTCCTCGAGCCTGAACAGCCAGAACGGCAGGTCGAGCGTGTCCGTTTCGATAAGGTGGGCCCGCGACTTGAAGGCCGACGCGAATTCGTTGTGCGGATCGAGCACCAGCACACGCAGGTCCGGACACACATCGACGATGCGGTTGACTAGCAGCGAAACGGCTGTCGATTTACCAACACCGGTGGTTCCGACGATAGCAAAGTGGCGGTCGAGAAGGGCATCGGCCGAAATGCAGGACGGAATTTCCGAGTTCTGCGTCAAGTGGCCGATGGTAACCGGACTGGCGGTGTCGATCGAATAGATGGCATCCAGGTCGGTGGTGCGGATCTGGTGTGCGACGGCACCAAGCGTCGGATAATCGGAAATACCTGCGCTGAAACTTGTCTCATCGCCCTCACCACGGATCTCGCCAACGAGCTCGACCTCGAAATGCATGGTGTTGGGTTCATCTTCAAGCCAGATCTCGCCCGGACTCTGGATGCTGAAAACGAGCGCCACGACACGGTTTCGGCCCACCCGGATCGAGATGAGCCGGCCGACAGACAGTGTCGCCGACAAGGCGTGTTCGTTGATCGGAACACGGGCGGAAATGGTTGCGCGTGCGCCATTGCACCTTACAACATGGCCGAGGACGCGGGACGGAAACGAAACGTCGCGCCTTTCCTCTACTCCTGGTCTCTTGTTCATGCTGCCCCGTTTCATACAGTTAAGCGTGCGGAGACTGCCCGGAACACCCATCAAGTCCAATCTGAGCAGGCCCCAGTGCGTTAAGCTTAAGTAACTTGTGTTAACAACCCGTTGTCTTTGCAGGTTAATGAGTTGTCGACGCCAATCAGTGCCGCGGGCCGGATCCCGGCGCCGAATCGGGGTACGCGGCATTGACGCGCGGTTTCTTTGCGGCTAACGTCCCGCGCATGATCAGGACAGGACTAATTGTGGTGATGAAGCGCATGGGCAGGATGGTGTAACCATCCGGCGGCAGCCACCCATGCGCTTAACGAGGCTCCGACAGGGGCCTTTTTTTATGGCCGTGGAAACTGGTGCATTTGTGCCCGCTATCCGAGGGAGGCGGGAGAGTAAGGCGGAAAAGGACAATGACGGGCAGTAGCAGGGAAATGACAGGCGCCGAGATGGTCGTCCAGGCGCTCAAGGACAATGGTGTCGAGGACATATTCGGATATCCGGGCGGCGCCGTTCTGCCGATTTACGACGAGCTGTTTCAACAGGACGATATTGTGCACGTCCTCGTGCGCCACGAACAAGGCGCCGGTCATGCGGCGGAGGGCTATGCCCGCTCGACCGGAAAGGTCGGCGTCGTGCTGGTCACCTCCGGCCCGGGTGCGACCAATGTGGTCACAGCGCTCCAGGACGCTCTGATGGACTCCATTCCCCTGGTCTGCATCTCCGGCCAGGTGCCGACGCCCCTGATCGGCTCGGACGCCTTCCAGGAATGCGATACGGTCGGTATCACCCGGCCGTGCACGAAGCACAATTGGCTGGTGCGCGAGATCGGCGACCTGCCGCGTGTCCTGCACGAGGCGTTCCGCGTCGCCCAGACCGGACGTCCAGGACCCGTCGTCGTCGATATTCCGAAAGACGTTCAGTTCGCGACGGGCGAGTATGTCGGGCCGTCGCCGGTTATCGAGCACAAGAGCTATCAGCCGAAGCTTCAGGGCGATCTCGATTCCATCCGCGAAGCGGTCAAGCTGATGAGCGAGGCCAAGAAACCGATCATCTACACCGGCGGCGGTGTCATCAATTCCGGCTCGGAGGCCAGCCACCTGCTTCGCGAGCTCGTGCAGTTGACGAATTTCCCGATCACTTCGACCCTGATGGGGCTGGGCGCCTATCCGGCGTCGGGCAAGAACTGGATGGGCATGCTCGGCATGCACGGCACTTATGAAGCCAATATGGCGATGCACGACTGCGACGTCATGGTCTGTATCGGTGCGCGGTTCGACGATCGCATCACCGGCCGCCTTGACGCGTTCTCGCCCAACTCGAAGAAGATCCATATCGATATCGATCCGTCCTCGATCAACAAGAACGTCCATGTCGACATCCCGATCCTCGGCGATTGCGGGCATGTGCTCGAGGACATGGTGCGGCTTTGGCGCGCCTCGTCGGCACCCGCCGAGAACAAGGCACTGGCCGGCTGGTGGGAGCAGATCGACAAGTGGCGCGCCCGCAATTCGCTCGCCTACGCGCCGAACAAGGACGTCATCATGCCGCAATACGCCATGCAGCGGCTTTACGACCTGACCAGGGACCGTGACACCTATATCACCACCGAGGTCGGCCAGCACCAGATGTGGGCGGCGCAGTTTTACGGTTTCGAGGAGCCGAACCGGTGGATGACCTCCGGCGGGCTCGGCACGATGGGCTATGGACTGCCGGCGGCGCTGGGCGTGCAGATCGCCCATCCGGATTCGCTCGTCATCGATATCGCCGGCGACGCATCCGTGCAGATGACCATCCAGGAGATGTCGACGGCGGTGCAGTACGAGGCGCCGATCAAGATCTTCATCCTCAACAACCAGTATATGGGCATGGTTCGCCAGTGGCAGCAATTGCTGCACGGCAACCGGCTGTCGCACTCCTATACGGAGGCGATGCCGGATTTCGTCAAGCTCGCCGAAGCCTATGGCTGCGTCGGCCTGCGTGCCGAAAAGCCGGGCGAGCTCGATGATGCGATCACAGAGATGATCTCCGTCGACAAGCCGGTGATCTTCGATTGTCGCGTCGCCAACCTTGCCAACTGTTTCCCGATGATCCCGTCCGGCAAGGCGCACAATGAAATGCTGTTGCCGGACGAGGCGACGGACGAGGCCGTGGCCAACGCGATCGACAAGAAGGGCAAGGCGCTGGTCTAGAGCAAGATGAGGTACGGGTGGTGGAACGCTCGCGCGAGGTTGGATGAGTAGCGGCAGACATCCGGGTTTGGCCGATTACGGCATGCTGTGCCTGCTTGCCGTCATCTGGGGCGGCAGCTTCATGCTGACGCGGGTTGCGGTTGCGGAACTGCCGCCCATCACGCTGACCGCTATCCGCCAGGGCATTGCCGTTGTCATCCTCGCTGCTGTCGCCATCAGGTCCGGCCAGGCGCTCAACGCATCAAGGTCCGATCATGCGGTTATCGTGGCGTCTGCATTTTTCGGCTTGGCGCTGCCCTTCGGGCTGATCAGTTGGGGTCTGCAGGAAATCACAGCGGGCCTGTCGGCCATTCTCATGGGGCTGATGCCGCTCATGACGATCGTGCTGGCGCATTTTTTCACCCAAGACGAGAAAATGAATCTTGCAAAACTGCTTGGTGTCTTTCTCGGTATTGGCGGGCTGGTCGTCCTTTTTTGGCCGGATATCTTCGACCGGACGGATGCCGATATCTGGCGCCAGCTGGCCATCATGGGGGCGGGCGTGTCCTATGCCGTGAACGCGCTGATCACCAAGCGGCTTCTGCATCTCAAGCCGCGGCCGATGTTTGCGATCAACATCGCCTGGTCCTTGGTCATGCTAGCGCCCGTGGCGCTTCTTTTCGAGCCGCTGCCGAGTGCAAATCCCTCCGCCGCCGCATGGTTCAGCCTGGTGCTTTTGGGCATCTTCCCGACCGCGGCGGCCTCATTGCTCATGTTCCGTATTATCGGCCGGCAGGGCGCCAGCTTTTTCGGCCAGATCAATCTGCTCGTCCCCGTCGCCGGGGTTCTCTGGGGTGCTGCGATACTCGGTGAGCGGCTGTCGCTCAACGCCTTCGTCGCCCTTGCCATCATTTTGTCGGGTGTCGCCGTCGCGCGCCTGCACCCGAAGCCAAAATTCCAGACAGTCGAGGAAAAGACCTCATGAATGCGCAGCACAAACCAACCGGCTCGGCCTATTTCATCGCCAAGGAGACCGAGCAGCTCGAAACCCGCACGCTCTCGGTGCTCGTGGACAACGAACCCGGTGTCCTCGCACGGGTCATCGGGCTGTTTTCGGGCCGCGGCTATAACATTGAAAGCCTGACGGTCTCGGAAACCGAGCACGAGGCGCACCTGTCGCGCATCACCATCGTCACCAACGGCACGCCGCATGTCCTGGAGCAGATCAAGCACCAGCTTGAGCGGATCGTCCCCGTGCACCGGGTTGTCGATCTTTCCATCCGTGCGCGCGAGAAGGGGCATGAAAAGCCGCTGGAGCGGGAACTCGCGCTGATCAAGGTGAAAGGCGAGGGCGATCACAGGGTCGAGGCGCTGCGCCTGGCGGACGCGTTCCGCGCCCAGGTAATCGATGCCAATACCGAACATTTCATTTTCGAAATCACCGGCCGGGTGTCGAAGATCGAGCAGTTCATTTCCATCATGCGGCCGCTCGGCCTGATCGAGGTCTGCCGCACCGGTGTCGCCGCACTCAATCGCGGTCCGGACGGGATGTAGATCGAAGGGCCATCCTGCCTGAATGGCGCATGGGTGGCATGCATTCATGATGTTGCTCACGGAGCTAATTCAGGTCAGCATTGCTGACCTGAAGAGGAGAAACCATGGCCGTCGACACATTCCTGGCGCTCGTTGCCTTTGCGTTCGTGACATCGGTCACGCCGGGGCCGAACAATTTCATGCTTCTGGCATCCGGCGCGAATTTCGGGTTTGTGCGGACCATACCCCATATGTGCGGCATAGCGGTGGGCTTCGCTTCGCTGCTTCTCGGTGTGGGATTCGGTTTGGGGGCGCTGCTGCAGAGCTGGCCGACCCTGCACGTTCTGCTGAAAATCGGCGGCGGCTGCTACCTTCTTTATCTTGCCTGGAGGATCGCCGGAAGCCGGGCGCTCGCCGAGAACCGGGCCGTTTCGCGACCGATCACGCTGGCGCAGGCGGCCGCTTTTCAGTGGGTCAACCCGAAAGCCTGGATGATGGCGCTGACGGCCATGGTGCTGTTCGCCAATCCGGCGGATCCGCATCTTTCGGTGCTGTTCGTCGCCGCGGCCTTCGTCCTCGTGAATTTTCCAAGCGTATCGATTTGGGCGGGTTTCGGAACCGTGCTGCGGCGCGCCCTTTCAAGCCCGCAGCGGCTGAAGTGGTTCAACGTGACCATGGGCGTCCTGCTTGTCGCGACGCTCTTTCCGATGATGCTCTAGCCATGAAACAATCCGGTCCAGGCCGGTGTTCACAAAAATGCGTCAGGCGATTTACTTGTACGTAAGATGCGATAAAGTTCAAGGATGACCAATTCGCACGACCACGATCACGACAACGAACTCGATCCCATGACGGCGCGCGTGCGGGCACTGGAAACGATCCTGAGCGAAAAGGGCCTGATCGATCCGGCCGCGATCGACGCCATTGTCGATACCTACCAAAACAGGGTGGGGCCGCAGAACGGCGCACGGGTCGTGGCCAGGGCCTGGAGCGACACGGAATTCGCCGACTGGCTGGCCAGGGACGCTACGGCGGCGATCGCCTCACTCGGCTTTACGGGCCGGCAGGGCGAGCACATGCACGCGGTCTTCAACACGCCGCAGACGCATAATCTCGTCGTGTGCACCCTGTGTTCCTGCTATCCGTGGAGTGTGCTCGGACTGCCGCCGGTCTGGTACAAGTCGCCGCCTTACCGTTCGCGCGCCGTCATGGATCCGCGCGGCGTCCTGGAAGAGTTCGGCGTGCGCCTCGACAAGGACGTCAACATCCGGGTGTGGGATTCGACCGCTGAACTGCGCTATCTGGTGGTGCCGATGCGTCCGGCGGGCACCGACGGTCTCGATGAAGACGCGCTGGCCGCACTGGTGAGCCGCGATTCAATGATCGGGACCGGTCTTGCGGAGGCACCGGAATGAACGGACCGCACGATCTCGGCGGAGAAATGGGTTTCGGCCCGGTCGCGCCGGAAACGGACGAACCGGTCTTTCACGCCGACTGGGAAAAGCGCGTGCTCGGCGTCACATTGTGCTCGGGTGCACTCAGGCTCTGGAACATCGACGAAAGCAGGCATGCCCGCGAGAGCCTGCATCCGGCCGACTATTATGCGTCGAGCTATTACGAGATCTGGATCAAGGCGCTCGAAACGCTCCTCGTGCGGCACGGATGTGTCACGGCGGAGGAGCTTCAGTCCGGCCACGCGCTTAAAAAAGCGGTGATGGACAGACCGCCTCTGGTGGCTGCCGATGTGCCGGCGACATTGGCGCGCGGCGGCCCTTGCGACCGGCCGGTCGATGCGGACCCGCACTTTGCCGTCGGCGACAGGGTGACGGTCCGCAATATCCACCCATCCGGACACACGCGCGTTCCGGGCTATGCCAAGGGCAAGACGGGTGTCGTCGAGGAGGTCGCCGGCGCCTATGTCTTTCCGGACGACAACGCCCACGGCCGGGGCGAGAACCCGCAATGGCTTTACCGGGTGGTCCTTACCGGCGACGATCTTTGGGGGCCGCAGGGCGATCCGTCGCTGACCGTTTCGATCGATGCATGGGAGAGCTATCTTGAGCGGGCCTGATCGCGGCGCGGACCGGCCGCTGCCGCCTGAAATCGCCGACCCGTCACCCTTCGCCGAACCCTGGCAGGCACAGGCGTTCGCACTTGTGGTCGGCCTGCATGAACGCGGGCTCTTCGAATGGGGCGAGTGGGCGCAGGCGCTGTCGGCAGAACTGAAGCGACCGGGCGTTGCGGATGACGGCAGCGATTATTATGCCTGCTGGCTCCGCGCGCTGGAAACGCTCATCGGCGAAAAACAGATCGCGGAAGGCGCCGACATCGACGCGCTGGCCGAATCATGGTCGCGCGCGGCCCATGCCACGCCGCACGGCAAACCCATTCTCCTCGAAAACGATCCGCTGACCTCCTGAAGATCCGGTATCGGCGATCGGGATCCAGCTATCACCCAGGAACGCAAATGACCTACACGCTCGACGAAACGCTCGGCCTCGAACGCATCTCCGACGATGTCTTCAAAAGCCAAACGGACCAGCGCTACTGGAACCTGATCGGACCCTATGGCGGCTGGATCGCGGCGCTGATGATCAAGGCGGTGATTGCCGACCGCAGCGACGCGCGGTTCGAGCCGGTCGCATTGACGATCGATTTCATGAAAGCACCGGCTGAGGGCGAGATCATCCTGAGACGCCGTTGCGACCGCGCCGGGCGGACGGCCGCATTCTGGCGCGTTGACATGGAAAACCCCGACGGAACGCCGTGCGCGCGCGCAATGGTGACCCTTGCCCCGCATCGCGAGACGCTGGTGTTCTCAACGCAGAAAATGCCGGATGTCCCGCCGCCGCAGGCGGTCGAGCGGTTCCGCACCGAGGTGCTGCCGGTCAAATGGGCGCATCTTTACGAGACGCGTGTGATCAAGGGCAAAATGGGCGAGATAACACCCGATGCGCATTCGCTGACCTGGGTGCGCGAGGCCGATCAGCGGCCGCTCGACCACGTTTCGCTGACGGCGCTCTGCGACAGTCCGTTTCCGCGGCTGTTCCTGGCCACCGGCCGGCCGTCCAACATCTCGACGATCACCATGACGATCTATTTCCACGCGCCGATGGCGGAACTGGAGGAGATTGGCGGCGATCACCTGCTGGCCGATGCGCGCTGCGAACGTTCCGTCGGCGGCTTTTTCGATCAGCACACCAGCTTCTATTCAACGCAAGGCAATCTTGTTGCCGCTTCGCAGCAGATGGTCTGGTACGACCGCGAAGCATGATCACAGTTTGTTCTTGCTCTGAGCGGGCGAATCCTGCCAGTTGAAGGCATGGAATTCTCGCGACAGCAGGATGAAGCGCTGCAAGCCGTCGCCCGGTGGCTGGGGGAGGGGCAAAGCCCCCTGTTCCGGCTGTTCGGCTATGCCGGAACCGGCAAGACAACGCTGGCGCGGCACTTTGCCGAACAGGTGGACGGCGATGTCCAGTTCGCGGCATTTACCGGCAAGGCGGCACAGGTGCTGCGCAGCAAGGGCGCCAGCAACGCCAAGACGATCCACTCGCTGATCTACCGGCCGCGCGGGGAGGAAACGGTCGAGGACGAAGAGACCGGCAAGACCTCGGTCGCACCCATGTTCTCGCTCAACCGGCAGAGCCCGATCGCCAAGGCGTCCCTGGTGATCGTCGACGAATGCTCCATGGTCGACGAGGAACTGGGACGTGACCTGATGAGTTTCGGAACGCCGATCCTGGTGCTGGGCGATCCGGGGCAGTTGCCGCCGGTGTCGGGCGGCGGGTTCTTTACCGAGCATGAGCCGGACTACCTCCTGACCGATATTCACAGGCAGGCGCGGGACAATCCGATCATCGATCTGGCGATGCGGGTTCGCGAGGGAATCGACATCGGCTACGGCGACTGGGGGACGGCGCGGGTGATCACCAAGTCCGACGTTACCACCGAACTCGTCCTCGACGCCGACCAGGTGCTGCTCGGCATCAACCGCACACGGCGGCGCTACAACCAGCGCCTGCGCGAGCTCAAGGGTTTCGACGCGAAATACCCGCAGGCCGGCGACAAGCTGGTGTGCCTGCGCAACGATCCGGCCAAGGGCCTGCTCAACGGCTCGCTGTGGCAGGTCATGACGTCGTCGCGCGAGACCGTCAAGCCGGGTATCAACCTGATTGTGAAACCCGAAGACGACGACATGAATCGCGGCGCGGCGAAGATCAAGCTCCTGAAGCAGGCCTTCGAGGATCCGGACGCCGAGGTGCCGTGGCAGACGCGGCGGCGCTACGACGATTTCGACTATGGCTACGCGCTGACGGTGCACAAGGCGCAGGGTTCCCAATGGGACAGGATCGTGCTGTTCGACGAGAGCTATGCGTTCCGCGATTCACGCGAGCGCTGGCTTTACACCGCGATCACGCGCGCCGCCGAGGAACTGACGATCGTGCGTTGAACCGGTTGCCCGGCTCGAGATCTGCCCTAATCCTTGGCCGGTTCGGTCTCGGGATTTCCATAGATCCACTGCCAGGCCTCGGTCTCGTCCGCGAGTTCGAAGTGCCTGACCTCCATGCGGAACAACGGGCTGAGGAACCGGGTCGCGCCCGCCGCCCAGGACGGTCCGCCGACCAGGGCGTAGCGCCGAATGTGCCTGAAGGCATGGAGCTTGCCGACATAGGCGGTGTCGGAGAGCAGCGTGTCCCAGTCGAATCCGTCGTAGCGGCCGATGCGCATCAACAGGCTGATCTTGTCGTGCTTTTCGTACGCCTCCTCGAGGGTTTGATAGACTCGCTCGATTTCCTCTTTCGTGAGGTGCCCGTCGATTTCAAAGGCATAGACGTCGTCACGCTCGGTCTTGAGCTGCGTCAGGGCGGGATGCTTGAGTGGGGACGTCATGTCGGCCTCCAAAATGCGATGAAGTACGCTCCCCATGTAGGCATGGCCGGCAACCGATGCAATCGGACGATTCCACTGGTTTGGCGTTAACTGTTTAAATTGGTTCGTGATTGCCGGACGGCCGTGCGTTAGGTATTGCGGCTTACGGACACAGTTTTTCGGAAAATCCTGCATGACGGAGCCCGCCGTTACCAAATTGTCGGTCAACCTCAATGCCATTGCGCAGCTTCGCAACCGGCGCGACCTGCCGTGGCCGAGCGTAACCGGGCTGGGCGCGCAGGCGCTCATCGCGGGCGCGCACGGGCTGACCGTCCATCCGCGCCCGGACGAGCGGCATATCAGGCGCAGCGACCTTCCGGAAATCCGCGCCCTGATCGACGACGAATTTCCGCAGGCCGAATTCAATATCGAAGGGTATCCCACCGAAGCGTTCCTGCAACTCGTCGAGGCCAACCAGCCCGACCAGGCAACGCTGGTGCCGGACGATCCTGCCCAGGCGACGTCGGATCACGGCTGGGATTTCAGGCGCAACCGGGAACTTCTCAAGCCGGTCGTGGCGCGGTTGAAGAAACAGGGTATCCGCGTTTCGCTTTTCGCCGACGCAGACGGCGACAGGGACGCGCTAGCCGCTGCAGCCGAGACCGGCACGGACAGGGTGGAGTTCTACACCGGTCCCTACGGCGGCTGCTACGATGATCCGAAGGCGGCGGCGGTGGAGCTCGAAAATCTGCAGCGCAGCGCCGAAGCCGCCGAAGGGCTCGGGCTTGGCATCAACGCCGGCCACGACCTGACGGTGGCGAACCTTCCGGCGCTCAAGCAGCATATGCCGGCGCTGCTCGAGGTTTCGATCGGGCACGGCCTCACCGCGGACGCGCTGCAATACGGCATGACCGAAACCGTCAAACGCTTCCTGAGCGCCTGCGGGCACGATATCTAACCTGTCTTCAGCCATCCCCCATTGGCCCCTTGACGGCAGTGTCGCTTTGCAATAAAAAGCCGAACCGTACGGTACGGTACGCATCTGATACGCAGCGAAACACGTGGCCCAGACAGTGCTCACAGAAGCGGAAAAAGACAGCTTGGCGGTGTTCACGCCCCGCCAGAACGCGGTGCTGGAAACGGCACTTCGCCTGCTGGTCGAGGGCGGCGGCGGCGCGCTGACGACGGCCCGCATCGCGCGGGCGGCGAATTGCTCGAAGGAGAGCCTCTACAAATGGTTCGGCGACCGCGACGGTCTGCTCGCCGCCATCATTACCTACCAGGCCAGCAAGGTCCGGGTGCCGGGGACGGGGCCGTTGCCGGAGACGGCCGCGGCGTTTCGCGAACACCTTGAACAGTTCGCCAGCGACCTGCTGACGGTCCTGTCCGGCGACGTTTCGCTGGCGCTCAACCGCCTCGCCATCGGCCAGGCCAGCCGCGACGACGCCCATCTCGGGAGGCTGGTGCTGGAACGCGGCCGGCGCATGATCGGCCAGCGGGCAGGGGTGCTGCTCGAGGCGGGGCGACAACGCGGTTTCATTCGCTTCGACAGCCGCGATGCGGCGTTCAGGACGCTATACGGGCTGGTGATCCGCGATTTCCACGTGCGCCAGCTTCTCGGCGACACTCTGTTGCCAGAGGAAGCAGACATCAGCGCTCAGGCGAAATCCGCCATCGACCAGTTTTTCACGCTTTACGGAACGGGGGCCGAAACGCCCTGACAATCAATGGAAATGAACGTGCCTAGGAAAGGAACCAGTCATGCGTGTCTACTATGATCGCGATGCCGATCTCAATCTCATCAAATCCAAGAAGGTCGCCATAATCGGCTACGGCAGCCAGGGCCGCGCCCATGCGCTCAACCTGAAGGATTCGGGCGTACCCGATATTGCCATCGCCCTGCGCGAGGGCTCGGCAACGGCCAAGAAGGCCGAAGCCGACGGTTTCGAGGTCAAGTCGGTTGCCGACGCGGCCGCCTGGGCAGACCTGATGATGATGGCAACGCCCGACGAACTGCAGGCCGACATCTACCGCGAGCACATCGCCGGTAACATCCGCGACGGCGCGGCGATCGCCTTCGCCCATGGCCTCAACGTCCATTTCGGCCTGATCGAGCCGAAGGCGACGGTCGACGTGCTGATGGTTGCGCCGAAGGGACCGGGCCACACGGTGCGCGGCGAATACCAGAAGGGCGGCGGGGTTCCGTGCCTCATCGCCGTACACCAGGACGCCTCCGGGAACGCGCATGACCTCGGTCTGTCCTACGCGTGCGGTGTCGGCGGTGGCCGCTCCGGCATCATCGAGACGAACTTCAAGGAAGAGTGCGAGACGGACCTGTTCGGCGAGCAGGTCGTGCTTTGCGGCGGGCTGGTCGAACTGATCCGCGCCGGTTTCGAGACGCTGGTCGAAGCGGGCCACGCCCCCGAAATGGCCTATTTCGAGTGCCTCCACGAGGTCAAGCTGATCGTCGACCTCATCTACGAAGGCGGCATTGCCAACATGAACTACTCGATTTCCAACACCGCCGAGTGGGGTGAGTATGTCTCGGGTCCGCGCATCATCACCGACGAGACCAAGGCCGAGATGAAGCGTGTCCTCACTGATATCCAGACCGGCAAATTCACGTCGGAGTGGATGCAGGAATACCGGGCCGGTGCGGCGCGGTTCAAGGGCATCCGCCGCAACAACGACGCCCACCAGATCGAGGAAGTCGGCGAGAAGCTGCGCGGCATGATGCCGTGGATCAAGTCGAACGCGCTGGTCGACAAGGAACGCAACTAAGCCTCACCGAGCCGACGGGGCGCAAGGCGCCCCGTCTGCCTCCCGGCCATCGGGTGTTGCGATACGGCCCGGTCAGGCCTTCGAATTCCGGTATCGTCGCTTTATGAACCGCCGCAGGCGCCGTGCCTGCCGAACAAGAAGCGGTGGTTGCGGTGCCCGATAAGCCTTCGGTACCTTCGGACCGGGCGGCCGGCGGTTCTTCGCTTTGCGCGCCAGATGATCCGGCAGCGACAATACCGTCATGCGCCGGTCTGCCGTCGCGATGACGCTGCCGTCCACCAGGCCGTATGTTTCCTGCCTTGTTCGGCCAACCCGGCCCCAATCGAATTCCACCCGCCGCTTTTTTTGGCCCGGCCGGTCGTGGTGCAGGTGATAGGTGTGGCCGATCTTTTGCGTCCGGCCGGTCCGCTCAAAGACCGACATGCAGAAGATGGAATCCTTGTGGGTGTTGGTGAAGGTCAGATCCTCGCGAAAGCCGCCGACCTCTTCAAACAGGGACCGTGCGCAGAAGATGAAATCCCCGGACGCGCAGCAGAAGGGTTCGGTGTCGTCAGCGTGCGCGTCGCTGTGTTGCGGGTCATTGACAAAGGTCTCATCCTCGACGTCGATCCAGCCGGCCCGGTAGAGGGTCTTGGCGTCGTACATGCCGCGCTGGAGAAAGTCGAGAATATCGTCTCCGAAATAGTTGTCGGGGTTGGTCAGCAACAACCAGGACCCGGCCGCCCGCGCCGCACCGGCATTTTTGGCGTGGTACTCGAACAGCTCGATGTTGCGGTTTCCGCTGACAAGCTTGTGTATGGCCGGCTCGACAATGATACAGCGGGCGTTGGGAAAGGCCGCCGTGATCTCCTCCGACAGCAGCGGCCTGCCGGGTATGGGGTTCCACTCGACGAAAACGAGCTCCGCCTCTATCCCGCGCGCTTCCAGCGCCTCGAGATTGTAGCGCGTGGTGGCAAACAGGCGCTCCTCGAAATTGCCGCCGTAATTGTCGTTTCGACCGGCGATAATGATGGAAATCATGCATCCACCCGCCGCAGATAGGCGTCGTAGGCCTGACAGGCCTGCTCCGGCCAGAAGTCCCGGAAATCATAGGTTCCGGCGCCAATGGCGGCGACCATCTCCGCATTGCGCTCATAGCCGATGAACTCGTCGACCATGTTGCGGGTCAGATCCTGCGGGTTTCTTTCCTGGCGCACGGAAGACCGCGCGTAGGCGACCCGATAGCCGAGCGACTGCAGGTGATACGCCGCCCAGATGTCGTCCATCCTGCCGACAAAGGGCACCATGAAATACCGCCTCAGCGCATCGGCTGTCAGGAACGTGTTCTGCGAGTTAAACGGGCTTGTCGCATCGGCGGCGAACGGGAAGCTGCGTTCGTCGAATGCAATGTCCGGTGCGTGCTCCATGCGGCAGACGGCATCGATATCCGGGTCCCCGTCCCAGAAGTCCGCCTGTACATCGACACGGATTTCCCTGATCTCGTATTGCGTATAGTCGCGGCCGGCGAGCAATTGGAGCGGGAAGCCGCGATGCCACAGATGGGCGTGTTCCGTGACGCCGATGGGGTCGAAACAGCCATCGCCGGTCAAGTAGGTCCTGATGGGGACCGTGTTTCCGACGAGAAGCCCGGTCCCCCAGTGATCGTAAGGGATGTTGTCGTCATCGACGGTGGCCACGATATCGGCGCCTTCGTCCAGCGCCAGCACGAAGCCCAGGTTCCGCCGCTGGATACAGTTCCAGCCGATCAGCCGGGAAAGCTCCGGTGCCAATTTCTCCTGATCGTCCGGCGACAGGTAAATGCCGCTCTCAAGGTGGTAGTCCGGCGGTGTTTTATGGTCGCCGACAACGATCAGCGTCCAGTCCGCCAGCGCATCGAACCGTCTGATGGCTTCCGTCGGCCCGTTGATGGTCGTCGAGACGATGAACTTCCTATTCATGGGTCGGCACCATGGCCTTGGGTGTCGCCGGGTGGTTGAGCCAATGCAAAAGAGCGGCCGGCCGGCCGCTCCGTGACTGAATCAGATTTGTTGGTTGCAATGCCCTCAATAGTAAGGCGACCGGCACTGCTTGCGCGGACCGTGATAGGGCTGGAACGTATTGTCATAGGCCCTGTAGGAGCGGTACTTGCGATAGCAGTAGTTGATGTGCGGCTGCGACACGTAAACGCGGCGCGGCTGCGGCCGGTAGTAGGGCACCGGCCCGTAGGTGCGGCCGTAATAGCGCGGTCCGTAATAGGGTTTCGGATAGTAGCGCCTCTTGTAATAGCGGCCGTTGCAATAGGCATTGTAGCAGTAGTATCGGCCATGGCGGGCGCTGTTTGCGACAATGCCGCCGATCACGAGGCCGGTGAACACGCCGGCGGCAAAGTTTGCACCGTTGTTCTTGTAGCGGTATTTCTTGCCGGCCGCCGCGTCCGGAACAGCCATCGCGAGTGCGCCCATGCCAATCATGGCGACGGCAAGCCCTCTTAACAATCGTGACATGTCTGCCTCCCGGTTGTCGGTAACGTGACATTAACTATTTGTCATGTTTGGCACGCTGGCAAGGTTTCACGTTGCCGCGGACGATCACAATTGCAGTGATCCTTAACGGACCGTGCGATTTATTGGCCGGATTTCAGTGGCTTGCCGGTCTTCCTTGCAGTCGCATCAAGCCTGCGTGACAAGCCCGTGTTGAGGCTCAAGACCGTTTCTTGGCTAGATTGAATCATTTGACCGTGGCGATTTTGGTCGCTGGCTAGGCGGGTTGCGCGCCGTGGTGCCAACCCACCACAAGTGCAAGCCAACGACGCCAGGGGCCAAAATCGCCCGGCCCATTCAATGTTGGTTTTCAACATCTTCTCCTCTTTCAACGGTGGGGAAATCGGCCCATCGGCGTTGTTGCGCCGCTTGCCCGATGCCCCACATCGCACTGCGCGACGCGCCTAGCCGAGTGAACCGATTTTCCGCCATCAAATGCTTCAAGCTAGCCAAGAAACGGTCTAAACAGGAACGGTCGGAAGCCACCAGCCATAACGGGCACACGATGTCGCTGCGGATCGCCACATTCAATGTCGAGAACCTGATGAACCGGTTCGATTTTTCCGGCTTCCGCAACGAACTGCGACAGGACCGCAGCCTGCAGCTTTACGAGATCCGCACAAAGGAAGAGTACAGGCAGCTCGAACAGGCGCGCGCCATCGCCCATACCGATGACACGCGGCAACTGACGGCGCTGGCGATCGCCGACAGCGCCGCCGATATCCTGTGCCTGCAGGAGGTCGACAATCTGGACGCCCTCAAGGCGTTCGAATACGGCTACCTCTTCAAGATGATCGGTCGCGGGTACATTCACAAATACATGGTCGACGGCAATGACGGGCGCGGCATCGATGTTGCCGTCATGATGCGCGAGGAGACGCGCGACGGCCAGCCGATCGAATTCCAGGACATGACCAGCCACGCGCATCTGACCTATGCGGATCTCGACCTGTTCAACGACGCGATCGCCGAAACGAACCAGCCGCACGATTCCGTATTCCGGCGGGACTGCCTGGAAATCGACGTCAAGGTCGGCGGGCGTCCGCTGACGCTCTATGTCGTCCATTTCAAGTCGATGGGCTCGCCCCGCAACGGCATGGACGGGCGCACGGCGACGATGGCGGTGCGCAGCGCCGAGGCGGCGGCCGTGCGCCGGCTCATCGAGAACCGCTTCGGAAAGGACAAGACCGCGTCGAAGCGCTGGATCGTCTGCGGCGACATGAACGACTACCAGGAACGGGTGCTCATTTCGGGTGACCGGTTCAACGGCTATACTTTCGAGCCGGTGGTCGAGGAGACAAGCGCCATCGACGTCTTTACCGCCGACGGCTTTGCCGAGAATGTCGTCCAGCGACGGCCCGCGCTCGACCGCTGGACGCTGTTCCACACGCGCGGGCCGCAGGAGCGGCACCTGTGCCAGCTCGACTACCTGCTTTTGTCGCCGTCGCTGGCCGAGCGCAATGCCAGCCGCGTTCCGGAGATCATCCGCGCCGGCCAGCCGTTCCGCACGCTGTTTCCGGAGGGCCAGGCGGCCGAGCGCTACCCGCGCACCGGCTGGGACCGGCCCAAGGCATCCGATCACTGTCCTGTTGCCATGACGCTTGATATGGTGTGAAGCGACCCGGACCCAGTATTCGCGTATTTCTGCAACGCAAAATTAATTGTGGCCCTGATAGGCCGAAAATTCGATTGTCCGCTCCGAAACAGCTGTGCCATTGTGCTGCCCGGAGCATCAAGACGGAGTGTCCTTATGCCGCGCCAATACGCCATCTACGACGTTTTTTCCTCCGATCCGCTGACCGGGAACCCGCTGGCGGTGGTGTTTGAGGCGGAGGGCCTGTCGGACGAGGCGATGCAGCAGATTGCCGGCGAGTTCAACCTGTCCGAGACGGTGTTCATCCTGCCGGCGGAGAACCCGGCGCACGGCGCGGCCCTGCGCATCTTCACGCCGGGCCGCGAGCTTCCCTTCGCCGGCCATCCGACGGTCGGTGCGGCGATTGCGCTGGCGGAGCGGAAATCCGGCGGCAACGAGGTCGATATTGACCTGATGAACGTGCTTGAAGAGCGGGTCGGGCCGGTGCGCACGGTGGCCAAGCTGCAGCGTGGCGAGGCAAGCTTCGCCGAGTTCGACCTGCCGCGGCTCTCCTCGCGCATCGACGTGGAGATCAGCAAGGACGTCGTCGCCGCCGCCCTGCAGCTCGAGCCGCACGAGATCGGCTTCGAGAACCACCACATCTCGTTCTGGAACGCGGGCGTTCCCTTCCTGATGGTGCCGGTGCACGATCTTTCCGTCGCGGCCAAGGCGCGATGCGAGGCGAGCCAGTGGGAGCAGCTTGCGCCGATCGCCGACGGGCAGCTTGCCGACGCCTTCGTCTACTGCCGTGGCGGCGTCGCACACGAGGCGCATTTCCACGCTCGCATGTTCGCGCCGCATGCCGGCATCAACGAGGACCCGGCAACGGGCTCGGCCGCGGCGGCCTTTTCCGGCGCGATCCACCAGTTCGACGAGCTGCTCGACGGCCACCACGCGATCCTCATCGAGCAGGGCGTAGAGATGGGCCGGCCGTCGAAGATCCACCTGCATCTCGAGGTCGACGGCGGCAAGATCGTCCAGGGCCGCATCGGCGGCAACGCCGTCAAGGTTGCCGAGGGCGCGCTCCTGATCGACTGACATCGGCCGGGAAAATTCGACTGGACAGGAAAGGGCAGGGCGGCTATATCCGGCCTCTCTTAATTCGTGGGTGTGTAGCTCAGTTGGTAGAGCAGCTGACTCTTAATCAGCGGGTCCAGGGTTCGAGTCCCTGCTCACCCACCAGTTTTTCCGTGGCATGAGTTTTTTCATTGCATGACATTGCGATCGGCACTTCGTCGTGCCGGTGTCGGGTTTTCCGGCGGCTGGATCGGTAGTGCTGGATCAACTTTAGGAATTGGGGATTTAGTAAACTGTCACCGTAATTCCGGGCGAACAGGGTTTTCCGCTTTCGTTCTCAGTCAGTTGCGCAAATTTGTGTTGCGTCCCGACACTGCCCCGTCTTGCTGCTGCAGTACAAATCGGAAGGTCGGGTGCGCCGACCGCTTGCGTTGCGCCGCACGCGCCTTGAATATCGACCTTTGATAACCGAAATGTTGGTAATCATGACCATGTTGCAGCAGGGGAGAGGAAGCACCTATGGCCGAAGAAGAGATCGAATGGGTCGAGGAATATGCAAGGGAGCTCGTTCGGGCGGGATTTAGCGACCGCGATGAAATTGTCGGCCTTATCGGCAAATACATTGAAGGTGAGGACTATGCCGACCAGGTGTCACCGGCGGAACTGGCAGACAGGGAAATCGCGGCTCTTCTGGAAGAGCAAAAATCCTGGCCAGAAGTGACCGATTTCGACCGGTTGGAGCAGGTGTTTCAGGAACTTTATGAAAAAGGTGTTTTACCGCGCCACGACTTCACCTGCTGCGCGCAATGCGGTTCGGCGGAAATGGTCGATGAAATCGAGGACGAAGCCGCAAAGGGCAAGGCCCCGAAAGGGTATGTCTTTTACCACCAGCAAGACACGACATCTGCGCTTGAGGGAGACGGCCTTCTGTTTTTCTTCGGAGCGACCGACATGGACGCGTCTGAAAGTGACTATGTTGCAGTCGGGCAGATTCTGGCGTCTGCATTGCGGGAAGAAGGATTTGAGGTCACTTGGGACAACACTTCGGGGGCGCGTGTCGAAATCAATATGGATTGGAAAAGGCGGTGGGGCGACAAGTCGGAGTTTGTTCAAAAACGCCCGTTTGTGTCGCGGCACTAGACGCTTGTCCGTCTGATTATCGGCACTATTGGATGCGGACCGTTCGCGGCTAGCCGAAGACCAGCGCAATCGCCCACGGCATGTAGACGGAGATCAGGATCACCGCCACAACGTTGAGCAGAATGCCGGCCCTGACCATCTGCATGATCGATATGGCCCCGCTGCTGTAGACGATGGCGTTGGGGGGCGTTGCGACCGGCAGCATGAAAGCGCAGCTGGCCGCGATCGCGTCGGGCGCGGCAAGGTCGAAGGGGCTGACGGCGAACACCAGGGCCAATGCGGCGGCAATCGGGATGAAGGTCGCCGATGTCGCGGTGTTGCTGGCGATTTCGGTCATGAAGATGACCGTGGCGACGATGATCCCTACGACGATGATCATGGGCCAGTCGGCGAGATCCTCCATGCCGGCGCCGATCCAGCCTGCCAGCCCGGTCGCCTGAACGGCGGCGGCGAGCGACAGGCCGCCGCCGAAGAGGATCAGGATATCCCACGGAACGCGCTTGGCGGTCGGCCAGTCGAGCAGGCGGTCTCCGTTGCCGTGGCCCGCCGGTGTCACGAAAAGCAGGACGGACGCACCGATGGCGATTCCCGTATCGGTCAGGGCGGACGTTCCCAGAAGGTCGGCGATCAGCGGACGGAAGATCCACAGGAAAGCCGTCAGGCCGGCGACGAGCGCGACACGGCGTTCGGCTGTGGTCACGGGCCCAAGCTCGGCATGACGTTCCGCGATCATGGCGCGCGCGCCGGGCAGTTCCTCTTTGGGCAGGCGGCAAATAACGTGGCACAGCAGAAACCACGTGATTGCAAGGAGGCAAAGGCTGAGCGGCAGGGCGGCGACCATCCACGCGCCGAAACCGACATGGATGCCGTAAACCTCGTCCATCATGCCGGCGGCAAAGGCGTTGGGCACCGAACCGATCAACGTGCCGACCCCGCCGACGCTGGCGGCGTAGGCCAAACCCAACATCAGCGCCATCGAAAAGTCGCGGCCGGCCGAGACGCCGTTATCGTTCATCAGCCGGATAACGGAAAGGCCGATCGGCAGCATCATCAGCGTTGCCGCGACGTTCGACATCCACATGCTCAAGAAAGCGGATACGGCCATGAAGCCGCCGACCAGAAGATCGGGACGTCCGGGCAGCCGGGTCAGGATGGTCAAGGCCAGGCGGCGGTGCAGCTCCCATCGTTCGATCGCAATGGCGATCAGGAAGCCGCCGAGAAAAAGAAACACGACGCGGTTGGCGAACGGTTCGGTCGCCTCGTTCACGGTGCCGGCGCCGACCAGGGGGATGATGACGATCGGCAGAAGCGACGTCGCCGGCAGGGGGACGGCCTCGGTAATCCACCATGTCGCCATCCAGGCGGCCAGACCGGCGATCGACCAACCGGTCGGCGACAAGCCTTCGGGCGGCCCGATCAAAAGAGTGGCGACGAACAGCAGGGGGCCAAGGGCCATGCCGATTTTGCTGACAATGTCCGGTCTCGGCGTTGGTGCGTCGGGGGTCTGGGTGCTCATGCGGGGGTACGTGTGTTGACGAATCGTGATCCGACTTTGAAGTTTACGCTGCTCATGATCGCGCAGGTGATTTTCGTTGTGTTTCCAAGTCGGTTATAAACACAAATTCTACGCCGTATATGCACCTTTTTTCGTGTTGCCCGACTTGAGCGATGCATAATCGTGAGTGAAGAAATCGAAGGCAGATTTGAGAAATCTCGGGTATTTGGCGCTGTCTTCGATTTGGTCGGATAGTCTGTGCAAGGGCTGATTTCTATCCATTTGACCCGCACGCTTTGACTAGCCCGTCGTCAGGTCAGGTGATTTTCCGCCTCCTTTCCAACACGTGACCATTCCCGGCCGCTGGCCCGCATTCCCGCCGGCCGTCACGATTCACGCACAAATCACGGAGCGGATGCTCTGTTCAATCGAGAGTTGGTGTGCCGCCGGGGCCCGGGGAGGGGTTCCCCTGCCATCGCATCAATTCCGGACAGCCATTCGATGCTGCACGGATGGTCGCTAATATTGGGGGGGCAAATCTATGTTACGAGCCACGATGCTGAAATCCAAGATCGGGGTCGTCCTATTCTCCGTTACGCTTGCAAGCTGCGCGATCCGCCCGGTTCCGGAGGATTTTGCCATGGGCATTACTCCGGAAGACGAGGGCGAAATCACCACCACCACGGCCATCGTCCAGCGCATCCGGTGCGAGGCCCGGCAGGCGATCGCCAAGGTGACTATGGGTTTCATAAGGGACGACATGCAACCGCTCTTCGAGCCGGGCCGTACGCCGGAGCAGGAGCAGGTCTACTACAAGGTCATCGACGAACAGGGCAGGCTGAGTTTCGACCGGATCATTTCCTCGTACTACCACAATGGAAAATTCGATCCGGAACTGAGCCGATACCTGCCCAAGCGCGAAGACGAAAGCTTTTCGCTGGCGCAGGAACTCGGTGTTGTGGAGAAGTTTGCCGATTCGGGTGTCGGATATCTATTCACATTTAAATCGACGGTCGACAACGACCTGACGGGTGGATTGCTCAATCTCAACTGGCCGCTCAACAACAACGGAAAAACCACGTTCGGTATCGGCGGCGAGTACAAGAGGCAAAGACAAAACGAAAGAAAATTCAAGCTCGTAGAGACGATCGAGGCGATCGTTCTTGATCCGGAGCTGAATGTTCAGCAAAAGCACAGCAAGGTCATGTGCAATGAGCATGACATCACATACAAGCCGAATTATCACTACCCCATATACGGCAAGATCAACCTGCTCGATACGTTCTCGACTTTCGCCGGCGTCATCGTCAGGACCAAAACAAGCGGCGTCCCGAAAGATGCCATTCCCAATATTGATACCACCTTCAAGGCGTTCGCGAGCCAGGACCTCAAGGACGAGATCAAGTTCACCACAACCGTGTCCGGCTCGGCGAAACCGACCCTTACGCTTGCTCCGGCATCAAGCGGGCTGAGCCTTACATCCGGAACCGTCGGCCTTTCCGGCCAAAGGATGGAGGTTCATTCACTGTTCCTGCTGCTGAAGCAAAACGGTGTCGACCAGGTGCTGGACAAGCTTGAACTCGAGAGGCTCGAACGGAACGCAAACGGCGTCATTGCGATCGCCATTCCGTGAGCCGCGGCGGCAATAGTTCCCATCGGATTGCCGTGAATTGAGATACAGGAGGAATTCAGATGACGCAGACATCGAAATTCGGTCCCTTTGAAATCGGGCCGGACCGGTATCAGCCGGACCCTGAATACATGGCGCAGGATCGCCCGCAGTACGAGCTCAACCAAAGGAAGCTGGCCCTTTGGGTCGGGATCATAGCGGTGGGGCTGCCGTTCGTGCTGCTCATCTATTCGCTGTTCGATTCCGAGGGGTGTTTTCTGTTTTCCATCAGCCACTATTACTACTACCAGGTGCTGGGGGACGTCCTTGTCGGCAGCCTGGCCTTCATCGGCGCTTTCCTGATCGCCTATCGCGGCGAATCCAGAAGGGAGAGCAACCTGGCCAATATCACCGGAGTGGCCGCCATTGGCGTCGCGATCTTCCCGACGACCGGTGACGGTTGCATGCCCGGATCGTATCCTGGGCGCGCGTTCACGAGCTCCGATCCCTACGTGCTGTTCTCGCAGGTCGGCACCGTGCATTATGCCTGCGCCGCAGTCGTTTTCGGGTTTATCGCCTTTTACACCCTCTACGTCTTCACGCGGGTCGATCAGACCAAGACACAGCGCCTTTCCGACACAAAGCTGACACCGGTGAAATACTGGCGGAATATGGTTTACACCGTTTCAGGAGCGCTGATCGTGCTTAGCATCGTCGCTCTTTTGTACAAGGCCGTCTTCGATCCGGGTTGGTGGAACGACTACAATCTGACGTTCGTCTTCGAGGCGATCGCACTGGTTTCGTTCGGCGTTTCCTGGCTGGTCAAAAGCCGGTTCACTTTCTTCGGACTTGTCGATCTCAACGATCCTGATTAGTCCGTTCGAATGTTCCGCGCGGCCGGCTTCCAGGCTCAATGCCGGGGTTTACTGATCCGAGGTGAGCGACATCGGGGGTCGGCGCCGTAACCGCTGCTCTACACGACCCTACAATGGAAACACCGCCAGGATGACCGGCACGGAAACCGCAACCACCACCACTTCGAGCGGCAGGCCGGTGCGCCAGTAGTCGCCGAACTTGTAGCCGCCGGGGCCCATGATCAGCGTGTTGTTCTTGTGGCCGATCGGGGTGAGGAAGGCGCAGGAGGCGGCGACGGCGACGGCCATCAGGAAGCCGTCGGGATTGGCGTCGAGACGCGCCGCGATGTCGACGGCAATCGGCGCGCCGATGATCGCCGTTGCCGTGTTGTTCAAGATATCCGAGAGCGTCATGACGACTACCATCAATACGGTCAGCACCACCCAGGCGGGCAGGCCGGCCGCGAGATCGACAATGGCGCCGGCGATCAGCTCGGTGCCGCCGGCGTTCTCAAGCGCGACGCCGAGCGGGATCATGCTGCCGAGCAGCACCACCACCGGCCATTCGATATGGTCGTAGACATTGCGGATCGGCACGATGTCGAGGACGACATAAAGGGCGACGACGATCGCCAGGGCGGTGGCGAGGTAAAGCAGGCCGAAGGCCGAAACGGCGATGGCCGCGGCAAAGACGCCGACCGCCAGCCAGGCCTTGCGGTGCTGCGTGACATTAAGACCGCGCTCGGCCAAAGGCAGGACGCCCAGCCAGCTTGCCATATCCTGCAGGCGGTCCTCGGGACCGAGCAGCAGCAGGATGTCGCCGGCCCGCACCGTCTCGTGCCGGACGCGCTTGGCGAAGCGCTTGCCGCCCCTGGAAATGCCCAGAAGCGTGACACCGCGGCGCGCCCGTAGCCGCATGGAAATGGCGGAACGGCCGGCAATGCGCGACTCGCGCGGCACCACCACCTCTATCAGGGAAAGGTCGCCGGCGGCGGCCTTCTCGCTCGGTCGTTCGCCCAGGAACTCAAGGCCGAGCGATCCGCGGAAACGGTCGATGTCCTCGGCATTGGCCTCGACGATCAGCATGTCGTTGGCGCGCAGAACCACGGTCGACGAAAAACCGCCCAGCCGCTTGCCGTTCCTGATGACGCCGAGAATGGCGACATCGTCCTCGTCGCCGATGGGGTAGAGGTCACGGACCTCCTGATCGACGGCCTTTGAGCCTTCGGGCACGACGAGTTCGGCAAGGTAGCCTTCAAAGGCGCGCAGGTTCTCCGACGGTGCGTCGTCGCCTTCGCCCTTCGGAATCAGACGCCAGCCGATGAGGGCGACGAAGGCGATGCCGATCAGCGCGACGGTGCCGCCGACGGGGGTGAAATCGAACATGCCGAAGGGCGCGCCGAGGGCACGCTCGCGAAAGGAGGCGATAATGATGTTGGGGGGCGTTCCGATCAGCGTGACCATGCCGCCGAGAATGGTGGCGAAGGACAGAGGCATGAGCGTGCGGCGGATCGGGCGGCCGGCCTTCCTGGCGGCCTGCAGGTCGACCGGCATCAGGAGCGCCATGGCGGCGACATTGTTCATGAAGGCCGACAGCACCGCGCCGACGCCGCTCATGACGGCGATATGCGCCGCCGTGCTCCGGCCGGCGTCGATCAGCCGGCGGGTGATGATATCGATGGCGCCGGAATTGAGCAGCCCGCGCGAGACGACGAGCACCAGCGCGACGATGATCGTCGCCGGGTGGCCGAAACCGGAAAACGCCTGATCGGTGGGCACAAGGCCGAGCACCAATGCGACCAGCAGGGCGCTGAAGGCCACCAGATCGTAGCGCCAGCGGCCCCAGAACAGCATGGCGAAGACGGCGGCGAAGAGCGCGAATAGCTCAATCTGCTCAAGACTCATCTGCCGGCCCCCCGCACCGCTTTCTCCTCATCGATAACAGCTTGAGATCTGGAAACAAGCCGGTGATACGGCAGACCCGCTCAATTTGCCCCTTTCTTCGGGTTCGATCCACCGGCCGGTCTCTGCCCGGTAGGGCGTCAAACGCACTGTGTGCGTGAAAGTAATTCAACCGAATTTTGAAAATGGCACCGTGTGCATCCGGTAGACTATTCACCGGGAGTGATTCTTGCAGAGTCGAATGGCTGCGGACGCGCGGGCGCCGGATCGACCGGCCGTATTGATTTAAGCCCATTTGTTCAGGGGGAACGGGATCCGAGGGGAGTAGGGTCCACAACCCGGTTATCCAGCCATTGGACGTCGCCACGGCGGAGCGCCTTTCCGTTGCTGCGGCCAAGAATCGTTTTGTCTGGCCGACAATGGGAGGATTTGCCATGGCTGATGCCCACACGGGGTTGGGGACCCCGGAACAGCTCAAAGACCCGAATTATACGCCGCCACTTTACAAGGCGGTTCCGCTGGGTATTCAGCACGTGTTGGCGATGTTCGTCTCCAACGTGACGCCGGCCATCATCGTGGCGGGCGCGGCCGGTTTCGGCTTCGGTTCCAACTCGCCCGATTTCCCGGAACTGCTTTATCTCATCCAGATGTCGATGCTGTTCGCCGGCTTAGCGACCCTTTTGCAGACGATCACGATCGGACCGATCGGGGCCGCGCTGCCCGTCGTCCAGGGCACCAGCTTCGCGTTCCTGCCGATCATGATTCCGATCGTCGCGGGTAAGGGTGTCGACGGGCTCGCCGCGCTGTTCGGCGGCGTGCTGATCGGCGGCATCTTCCATGCACTCTTGGGAACGGTGATCGGCAAGATCCGCTTCGCGTTACCGCCGCTGGTGACCGGGCTGGTTGTGATGATGATCGGGCTGGCGCTCGTCAAGGTCGGCATCCAGTACGCGGTCGGCGGCGTTCCGGCCGTCGATCATCCCGAGTATGGCAGCCTGCTCAACTGGTCCGCGGCGCTCGTCGTGATTATCGTGACGCTCGGCCTCAAATTCTACGCGCGCGGCATGCTGGCCGTCTCGGCGGTGCTGCTCGGCATCATTGCGGGCTATGTCTATGCGCTGCTGGTCGGCATCATTTCCACGGACGCCATCGCGGCCAGTTGGAGCAATGCCTCGGCCTTCGCGCTGCCGCAGCCGTTCAAATACGGCTTCGAGTTCTCTATCGCCGCGGTCATCGGTTTCTGCCTGATGGCGTTTGTATCGGCGGTCGAGACCGTCGGTGACGTTTCGGGCATCACCAAAGGTGGTGCGGGGCGTGAAGCGACCGACCACGAGATCCGTGGCGCCACCTATGCCGATGGCGTCGGATCCGCCGTTGCCGGTATCTTCGGCGGCCTGCCCAACACGTCGTTCAGCCAGAATGTCGGGCTGATCGCCATGACCGGTGTGATGAGCCGCCATGTCGTCACCTTCGGGGCGATCTTCCTGATCGTCTGCGGACTGATACCGAAAGTCGGCGCCGTCATCCGCACGGTCCCGATCGAAGTCCTCGGCGGCGGCGTGATCGTCATGTTCGGCATGGTCGTGGCGGCGGGCATCTCGATGCTTTCGGATGTCCACTGGAACCGCCGCAACATGGTGATCTTCGCCATCGCGCTGTCAATCGGCCTCGGTCTTCAGCTGGATCCGAAGTCCGTGCAATACACGCACGAGACGGTGCGCATCCTGCTCACGTCCGGGCTGTTGCCGGCGGCGCTGATCGCCATCGTGCTCAACCTGATCCTGCCGGAGGAACTGGCGGATGAGTCGGTCGAGGAGGTGTCGGGCGGCATGTCCGGCCATATGCAGGGTTCGATCCCGAAACCGGACGAATCCAACTAAGAGAAATCCGGGCCCCGGCTTTTCGGTCGGGGCTCCGCCGAGCCTGGTCCGGCAACGCTGCAAAGCGTTGTCGGCCTTGCTTTTTTGGGCAGGGCTCACGACGGTCCGTATGCCACCGATAAGCGGCCTGTTGCCGTGCTGCGGATCGGCTAACATAGCCGTATGCTGGGGCTGACCGCGCAGACGATGCGCGTCTCGCCCGCAAATGGAATTGGAGGAAAGACCCATGACAATGCCGACCTGGAGCGAGTGCGCACCCAGACTGATCGATGTCGCGATGGGCCGCACGGCGGCCGATACCGTCATTCGCGGCGGCAAATGGGTCAATGTGTATTCCGGCGAAATCGTCGACAATACCGATGTCGCCATCGCCGCGGGCAGGATCGCTTTCGTCGGAGCGGACGCATCGCACGCAACCGGTCCGGACACGCAGGTGATCGAGGCGGATGGACGCTATCTCGTTCCCGGGCTTTGCGACGGGCACATGCATGTCGAGAGCGGCATGGTGACCGTGACGGAATTTGCCCGCGCGGTTATTCCGCACGGGACGACTACGATGTTCATCGACCCGCATGAAATCGCCAATGTGCTCGGGCTCGATGGCGTCAGGCTCATGCATGACGACGCCGCCAGTCTGCCGATCAACGTTCTGGTGCAGGTTCCGAGTTGCGTTCCCTCGGCGCCCGGCCTGGAAAATGCCGGAGCGGAATTCAGCGTCGACGATGTCAAGGAAGCGCTGTCGTGGCCCAACACCTGCGGGCTCGGGGAAATGATGAATTTTCCTGGTGTCGCGATGAACGATCCGAAAATGCTCGGCGAGATCGCCGCCACACAGATCGCCGGTAAGACCGTGGGCGGCCATTTCGCGTCGCCGGACCTTGGCCTGATGTTTCACGGCTATGCGGCGGGCGGGCCGGCCGACGACCACGAGGGCACGCGCAAGGAAGATGCGGTTGCGCGGATCCGGCAGGGCATGCGGGCGATGTTGCGGCTGGGTTCGGCATGGTACGATGTGGCGGCCCAGATCAAGGCGGTCACGGAAGACGGGATCGATCCGCGCAACTTCATCCTGTGCACGGATGACAGCCATTCCGGCACGCTGGTCAATGACGGCCACATGAATCGCGTGCTGCGCCATGCCATGGCACAGGGGCTGAAGCCGGTAACGGCCATCCAGATGGCGACGCTGAATACGGCTCAGCATTTTGGAATGGAGCGGGAATTCGGTTCGATTGCGCCCGGTCGCCGCGCCGACATCATCCTGACCAGCGATCTGCCAACGCTGCCGGTTGAGATGGTGATCGCGCGCGGGCAGGTGCTGGCCAGGGACGGCGTGCTGGTCGCCGATATTCCCGAGGCGAATTATCCCGACTTTGCAAGGAACACCGTCCGGCTGGGCAAGCGGATCGAAGCGGCGGATTTTGACATCCCGGCACCGGAAGGCACCGCGCAAGTTAGAGCGCGGGTGATCGGCGTGATCGAGAACCAGGCGCCGACCAGGGCGCTGGAGGCCGAATTGCGGGTTGATGGCGGGCTCGTTCAGATGGACCCGGAAAATGACGTCTGCCAGATCGCGCTTGTTGAACGCCATCGCTCGACCGGAGAGGTGGTCAACGGCTTCGTCTCGGGCTTCGGTTACAACAGGCCGTGCGCCGTGGCATCCACGGTCGCCCATGACAGCC
Source organism: Nitratireductor sp. XY-223 (assembly GCF_004959855.1). GTDB lineage: Bacteria > Pseudomonadota > Alphaproteobacteria > Rhizobiales > Rhizobiaceae > Hoeflea_A. Next base: position 181,942 of record NZ_SPNT01000001.1, read on the forward strand.
ACCACATGATCGTTATCGGCACGTCGAGGGCCGATATGGCGCTTGCCGCAAATCACCTGGGCAAGGTGGGCGGCGGAATCACCGTTTTCAGCAACGGCGAGGAACTTGCGACCGTTGAGTTGCCGATCGCAGGGCTGATGTCGGACGAACGCTCCGAAATCGTCGCCCAGAAGGCATCGGCGATGGTCTCCGCGATGGAAGCCTGCGGCTGCACGCTGAACAATGCCTACATGCAGCACTCCCTGCTGGCACTGGTGGTCATTCCCGAGTTGCGCATATCGGATCTCGGCCTCGTCGATGTCACGAAATTTCAGAAAACCGGGCTTTTCATCTGATATCGCCGCACGGTCCGGAGGCGTGCCGTCCGACGCTTCCGGGCCCTTTCCGCGATCCTGTTGAAACCGCTGCAAAACCGTTGCATTTGTGTGATGCTACCGGGTTAGCATGGGACGAGGTCATGCGGCTGAAAATGCACGGGCTTTCGGTCCACCATGTGAAGGGAGTACGGAATGGCGCCGGAACACGACGAAGAGAACATGGACTGGCTGGAGGCGGAGCTGGCCGACACGCTTGACGAGGACTACGAGCTGGAGATGTCGGAACCGGCGCTGTCGCTGGAGATCCGCCGCATCTACCGGCAGATGCATCCGCCGACGATTCCGCGGGCCGAGTATTTCCGCCAGTTGCTCACGCTGCAGTCCGAGCTGATCAAGTTGCAGGACTGGGTGTCGTACACGAAATCCAAGATCGTGGTGATCTTCGAGGGGCGCGATTCGGCCGGGAAGGGCGGTGTCATCAAGCGCATCACCCAGCGTCTCAACCCGCGCGTTGCCCGCGTCGTAGCGTTGCCCGCTCCGAACGACCGCGAGAAGACGCAATGGTATTTCCAGCGCTACGTGCCGCACCTGCCGGCCGGCGGCGAGATCGTGCTGTTCGACCGCTCCTGGTACAACCGGGCCGGCGTCGAGCGGGTGATGGGGTTCGCCTCCGAAGACGAGGTGGAACAGTTCTTCCGGGACGTTCCGGAATTCGAGCGCATGCTGGTGCGGTCCGGCATCATCCTGATCAAATACTGGTTCTCGATCACGGACGAGGAACAGCAGCTTCGGTTCCTCATGCGCATCCACGATCCGCTCAAGCAGTGGAAGCTCAGCCCCATGGACCTGCAGTCGCGGGTGCGCTGGGAGGACTACACCAAGGCCAAGGAGGAAATGTTCGCCCGCACCAACATATCGGAAGCGCCCTGGTACATCGTCGAGGGCAATGACAAGAAGCGGGCGCGGCTCAACTGCATGGACCACTTCCTGCAGCAGATTCCCTACACGGACGTGCCGCATGAGGAGGTGTCGCTTCCCGACCGGGTTTTCAATCCGGACTACGAGCGCAAGGTGTTGCCGCACGAGCTTTACGTGCCGCAAAAATACTGATCGGGATCGACGATTGCCGGAAATCGTTGCCATCGTGCAACAAATGACCCTATGCATTGGCCGTTTGCCGGGTTATCAATGGCGCGGGGGCACCAACATTTACACAAGCGTGCGGCGGCGATGAAAACTCATTTCCCGATTATCTGTTTTGCCCTTGCGGCGGCAACGGCAACGGCCAAGGCCGACTATTTCCCATTCTCGCCTTCACAGGTGCTCACCAGCCAGACCAGCGTCTACGACTGGAGCGGTTTTTACGCCGGCGTCGGCGCAGTGACCGGCTACGTTATCGACGAAGTCACCGTTCCGGCGCTCGGAACATCCATTTCAGGCGTCGGCGGAAGCGGGTTCGGCGGCTCGGTCACCGCCGGCTACGACCACATGTTCTCGAACGGTTTGGTCGTCGGGGGCGCGGTCGTCGGCCGCTACGGCGATATCGACACGTCCTGGACCATCCCGGGTGTCGGCTTTTCGTCCGAACTGAAGGCGGATTACGGCTTCGACGTCATCGGGCGGCTGGGTTATGCCGTCACGCCGCGGACCATGGCCTATGTGCTGGGCGGTTACAGCTGGCAGCATTTCGAGCTGAGTTCCACGCTGCCCGCCTTCTCCACCGATTGGAGTGACAGCGGCTATGTCGTCGGCGTCGGCACCGAAACGGCCCTGCGCAAGAACTGGACCTGGAGTTCGGGGTACCGCTATTCGAGCTATTCCGGAAACGCCGTCGCCGCGCTCGGCGGCGCCAGCATCGATCCGGTGGCGCACACCTTTCATACCGGCATCAACTACCGCTTCGGCGGCGGCCCGTCCGAGTACAGCCGGACCCCCTTCGTTCACGAATGGTCCGGCGTCAAGATCGGCGCTGCGGTCAGTGTGGGCGCTTCATTGAACAAGGTGACCGTCGGCGGTTCGACCTTCGACGGCTTCGGAACGGAAGGCTACCTTGGCGAGATCAATATCGGCTACGACCGCGAGTTCGGAGAGCGCTGGCTGGCCGGCGTCGTATTGGCCGCGGAATATATCGGCGCATCCTCGAGCGCGACATTCGGCGGGGCGACAATCACCGCCGAAGCCGACGATTTCGGCTTCGACGCGCTGGTGCGGGTGGGCCGCAAGTTCAATGACTACACGCTCGGCTATGTCATCGGGGGCTACACGTGGCAGCGCCTGTCGGCATCGTTGTCGGTGCCTGCCCTTTCAACCGATGTCGAGGTGAATGCGCTGTCGATCGGCAGCGGGACGGAACTGGCGCTGAGCGAACGCACCAGCGCCTATGTCGAATACCGCTACACGATCTATGAGGATGTCGACATCGGCACCCTGGCGACGATCGAGCCGTCGAGCCATACCATCCGGCTGGGTGCCAAGTTCAAGCTCTACCCGAACTAGCGCCGAGCCTTGTGTCGGCACATGGCTGTCAACTCAGGTGGAGAGCTGGTTGTGAACGCTCGGCCTATGATGAGAACGCTTGTCGCGGCGTTGCTTTCGTTTGTCGTTTTTCCCGCCGCCGTGTGCGCGGCCGATCTCAGTTTCCAGATTGTCGACAAAGACAAGGTGGTATCGAAACTCGATTTCGACAGTGAAGAAATTTCAGTCGAAGTCGTTGAGTCTCTCGGCGGGAACCACGCTGTTCAGATCAAATTGCCGCCGAGCCGGTTGGACGAATTTGAACGCATTACAGCGCTCAATACCGGCAGGACAATGCGCATTGTCGTGGGCGGGGCTGTTGTCGCCGACCCGACGATACTGGAGCCGATTTCCGGCGAATACGTCCACATTACGGGATTGTTCTCTCGGGAAGAAGCGCAGGCTTTGGCGGATCAATTGGACTGACGCCGCTTCGGCTTGTTGTGCCGTTTCAGAAGTCGAACATCTGAGAGCCCGGCCGACTGGATAGTGGCCACGCGGGCTGTCCGGAAGACGGGTTCTCCGCCTTCCGGTATTTTCTGATTGCCGGCTGCTAGCGGTAGTGGCAGCGCGTGGTGTAGACCTGCCCGCGCGAATTGCGGTACTGGCAGCGGCCGTCCGCGGTCGTTGCGAGATAGGTGCCGAAACCGCCGATCAATGCGCCGACAACCGCCCCGCCGACACTGTTGGTCGCAACGGCGCCGACCGCCGCGCCCACGCCCGCACCGGTCGCGGTCTTCTCCGTCGTCGTGCATGCCGACAGTGAAGCGGCGGCGACTACTGCAATAATCAGAGCTCTCATTTATCCATCCTTTTGTTGTCGGTGTGTCGCGCAATCCGGTCTGCACGGAAGTCAGAACAGTGTTGCGCCCGACGTGTGGTACCGATCCCTCATCAGGTCCGGAGTTGTTTCGGGGCCGCCGGGAGTGGCCCGCCTCCGGAGCCATTCGGTTCCCGGTGCAGTTCAAACAACCCTACAGCCAGTGGCAGCGGGCCGTGTAGACCTGTCCTCTCGAATTGCGGTACTGGCACATGCCGTCACCGGTTTCGGCGAGATAGGTGCCAAAGCCGCCGATCAGCGCACCGACCACCGCGCCGCCGGCGCTGTTCGTGACCGCGCCGCCGACCACGGCGCCTATGCCCGCGCCGGACGCAGTTTTTTCGGCAGTCGTGCAAGCCGTCAGTGTCGCGGCCGCGAGAACTGCAATTATCAATGCCCTCATCGATCTACTCCTGTGTTTGCCGTCCCCGATGTGCCGGTGCTGGCGCAACGGCACGTCGTCACTGCGTTGCCAGTTGCCGTCCTCTGTTTCACAACGGCGCCGCGCAAGCAGTATCGAAACTCCCGCTGACAAGGTCAAGTCGTCGGCACAGTACAAACTGATGTATCGCCAACGACTTGTGTCACAAAAGCACAGTCTTTCTGAATAAATTGTGGACAGCCGCGGCCGGCCGATCGCTAGATTTTATTGCTCTCGTCGCCAAGCATGCGCAGGCTCGCGGCGAGCCCGTTGACGCTGATGGTGTATTTGACCGGCCTGTCCTGCGGATCGCGGACCGTCGCGCTCGCCCGGTCGGCCTGCAGCAGCGCCTCGACATACTTTTCGTCCAGTTCGGTGGCGGATTCGCAATACCGGTCCACGCAGGACGAGTAGGACAGGTTGAGCGGTTGTTCGTCGCCGGCCTCAAAGACGATACCCCGGTCGACGCGCACGCCCGTCGCGGTCTGCCAGGTTGAGCGGAAGCCGCCGCCGGGTTCGACCGCGATCCGCCAGGAAAATCGCACATTGCCATCCTCCTCCGCCACCTGGTGGGTGATCGAGCAGTCGGCCTGCCGGCGCGCTTGCTCGTCGCAATTGTAGCGCCAGTGACCGATCGTGATCCCGGCGGCGGGCGGTATCGGGCTTTGCGCCACGGGCTCGACCTCGTCCTCGTCAGACGGCGAAAAGGTCACGGCCCTGTGGGTGAAGAGGTCCTCGATGACCTCGGTCTTGGCCCAGGCCACGCGAAGGCCCTCCGGCATCTTTTCAACGAGGCTGTTCAGCCGTTCGTTCGGGGCAATGTAAGCCGTGACGGCGGCGCCGATGGCGACGGCGAGAATGAATATGATGATCGGAAGGCGCATGGCAATTCTTCGGGCTGGGTCAAAAAACCGAGCGTCGAAATGAACGGCGGCGATTTGATGGCCGCAGCACTGTTTGTGACCGGATGTTAAGCCGGCGTTACACTAAGTGATCGTCACGCGCGTGTCATTTGCGATGACCGATGTGTGCGGGCAACAAAAAAGGCGGGCTGTCGTTGCCCGCCTTTTTCAGCCATTCGCAGTTGGTTCAGTTGAAGTGGAAGTTCAACGTCGCCTTGACCGCGTGAATCTCGTAGTCGACGGTTAGCGGGTCGGCACCAAAGCCCACAGCAAAGTCATACGTTTTCGACTGGAGGTCGATATAGTTGTACTCGGCGCCAAAGGACCAGTTCTGGGTTGGTTTGTACAAGGCGCCGCCACCAATGGTCCATCCGTTGTGCCACTTCGAATCGGTTGCGCCAATGCCGAACAAGGCGGTGCCCGTCGCCTCGGCGTGACCTCCGGCATAGCCGCCCTGGGCAAAAATCAGCCAGTCGTTGTAGGCGAATCCCCCTCGCAGTTGCGCCAGAGCCAGGAAGTTGATTTCGGATGACCAGGTGTCAAATGCGGGAAATGCAGGTGAAGCGATGGTCTGATCCAAATCGGCGTAGGACCCGGAAAGATCGACACCGAATACGAAGTCGCCGTTCTGGTGCAGATATCCGACCTGTCCGCCGCCTATGAAGCCGTCCGGCGACAGGGTGCCGCCCGTTGCCCCTGTAGCCCCAGGTCCAGTGGTCCAAAACGAACCTGGCGCGAAACTCCAGTTGGCGTCCCCCCAGCCATAGCCTGCGTGCAGGCCGGCATAGGGTCCGGTCCAGCGATCGGGCGCCGGTGGGGCCGGTGCGACCACCACTTCCTCTACAGCAACGTCTGCTGCATGTGCCCCGACTGCCAGCAACGATGAAGCCATTGCGGCTGCTAGAATTGTGCGAATACTCATGACGATAGTCCCTGCCCCAAAAAATCGCGCCGCACTTACAAATATTAATAGATTATTAATTGCTTTGAAATGCCGGATCGTCGCCCTGAAACAAGATGAAACCGACCTGTGATCTAATTATCACAGATAGTTAGCCTGTGGATAAGTATTGTCGAGCGCTCCCGCTCGGCGGATGCTACGAATAGTTGCACGGCATTTGCACGGACGCGTATTCGAATTTTTCGCGCGTAAAGCGGAAGCCGTGCCCGGAGATAAGCTGAGTTGCGGGGCGCCTTGCGCCCCTCAGGCGCGCGCCCGCTGCGCCTGGCAGGCGCCGCCGAAGCAGTCCTCGAACACATGCACCCAGCCATTGTTGTAATGGCCGCGACTCTCTTCGCCGCCTTCGCCGAGGACGTGCCAATTGCGGTGCTCGAGCGTGACCTGCGTCTGCTGCGGCGACACTTCCTCGAAGCGGATTTCAACTTCCGTCGCCCTCTCGACCGGCTCCGAGACATGCCAGGAAAAGCACAGGACCTTGCCGGGCTCATAGACCTTGATCGAGCCCCAATGCAGTTCTTCGCCCTCGGGCGTCGTCTCGATGATCCGGCCGCCGACACCCGGCTCCATGGTCACCGATTTCGCCGGATTGCCGGTGCGTCCCGCGGTCAGCGAATGCTTGTCCAGCGGCCACCAGTCGGTGGTGCGCTCGGCAAAGACCGAAAAGGCGGTGTGTGGATCGCACTGAACGACAATCAGCTTCTTGATCGGATCGACCATGTTATTCTCCCATTGTTTTCTTCACTTCGTCCGCATAGGCGGCAAGGACATCGTCCCAGAAGCCGTCGAGGTAGGCCCGCAGTTCGGCAAGTCCCTCGCGGCGGATGCTGTAATAGCGTGCCGTCCCTTGCGGCCTCGCGGCAACGAGGCCGGCGTCCTGCAGTGTCTTCAGGTGCTGCGACACGGCCGGGCGGCTGATCGGCTGACCGGCGGCAATTTCCGTCACGGTTCGCGGCCGGTGGCGCAGCGACTCAAATATGCGCCGGCGCGACGGATCGGCAAGCGCGGTCAAGGCTATTTCGTAAGTCACGACTTACCGTAAGTTTCTGCTTACGGAGTGTCAAGCCCGATTTCGCGCGACGGATCGTCGAAGAGGGCGTCAAGGCCGGGGTGCCGCGCAAAGACCGATGCAATACCGTCGTTGATTTCACGGTTCAGCGTTCCACGGCTCCAAAGGAGAGTGCCGTCGACGGTCACGACCGGGTCGAACACCATCCAGCAGATTTCGCCCGGCGGATAGGCACCGCAGGTGTGGAAATGCAGGATCCTCGGATTGGGAAAGGCGGTGTTGGACCAGCGGTCGGGATTGTCCTTTGCCGGCATCCGGTAGGCGCAGGCCGGGTGCATGCCGGAATGCCAGGAGTGCACGAACATCGGCTTGATGGCGAATGTCTCGGAAACATGGCGGTAGTGGTCCCCGACGGCGCGGACCGATGCGGCATCCCCTTCAAAGCCGGTTATGCGGTTGCCATCGACCGTCGCCATGACGGTGTCGTCCATTGCGAGCCAGGCCGGAGAATAGGGGCGTGAATTGGTCGGTGTCAGATAGCGGGTGATGGCGACCCGCCCAGAAAAGCCCTCCATCCGGATGGGCTTGTAGACGCCCATGGGGAAGCGCTTGACCGAGACATCATCGGCTTCCGCCGCGTCGATGATGGAACGGCCGGCGAGATCGGTGCCGTTCGGGCAGGTGATGCGGATTTGCCGGGCCGCGTCGAGTGTCCGGTTGAGCGCGTCCTTCAGATCGAGGAAGGCGGCATAGTCGAAGCGGCCGAAGGACGACGCAAGCATTTCGCCATTGATCGCGTAGGACATGACCGCCGGCCGTCCGGACTGGCGGATGGAAAACCGGCCCTGGTCGCCGATCCTGGCGAAAAACACCGTCTGGTCGTGCGCCGCCATGGCCTCAAGAATGCTTTGGGGAAGCTTGCCGCTCTCGTCGGGTCCGCCGACCAAACGCAGCGTCGCCGTCATGCCGAGCCGCTGCGCCTCGGCGGCGACTGCCCGCGGCGCCTCGAGGTCGTACCAGCCGAGATCCGGGTCTTCGTGCAGAATGAGTACGGAATCGCCCGGCTCGGCCCTGGCACAGTTGATCAGCAGGTTGCGGGCCGCCTCGGCAAGATCGTCGGTTTGCGCATGCACCATCCCCTAGCGCCCCGATGCCTGGACCGACAGGAAGCGGAACACCGGCGTCAGCACTTCCTTGATACCGTAGCGCAACTCCGCATCGAGGCTCAGCGAATCGCCGGCGCATAGGTGGATCTCGCGGTCGCCGTAAAGATAGATCGCCTCGCCCTCGAGGGCGTAGACGAACAGGCATCCGTGCCCGTTGTAGATCGGCGGGCGCGAGTCGTCGCGGCGATCGAGCGTGACCATCAGCGCTTCGAATTCAAGCCCCGTCCGGCGATGAAAGCCGAGGGCGACGAAGTCGTGCGAGTGGCGGCCGGCGACCCGCGTCGAGACAAGGCCCTTGCCGGCCTTGACGTGGGTGATATCGGCGGTTGCCGTTCCGGTTTCGCGCAGGAGGCTGACGATCGGCACCTCGAGCGCCCGGGCCAGTGCCTCGAGCGTCGACAGGGAAGGGGAGACCTGGCCGTTTTCGATGCGCGAGATCATGGCAGCCGAAACATTGGAACTGGCGGCGAGGTCGCGGGCCGTCAGGTTGTTGGCTTCGCGCAGGGCGCGCAGGGCCTTGCCGACGGCCTCGTCGACACCGAATTCGGATAGCGGTTTCTTGTTGACTACCTGGTCGGTCATCAGCGGCGCGTCCGGTTTCCTTTGTTTGCGTTTCTATTTGCCATCGTCGCTGCGGTAGGAAAAGGCCTTGGCGAAACGCCACTGCAGATAGTCGCCGCAGGAAATAGGCTCTTCCTTTATCGCGCAGTCCGACCCGAATATGTCGCGCGGGTCGATCATGGTCCGCGGTTCCGGGTCATAGGCAAGGACCAGCGACAGGCGTTCCTTGCCGGACGTGTTGATGACGCGGTGCGGTGTCGAGCGGTATTCGCCATTGGTCCAGCGCGCCAGAAGATCCCCGACATTGACGACCAGCGTGCCGGGAACCGGCGGAGCGGCGACCCATTCGCCGTCCAGCGTCTCCACCTGCAGGCCGCCGACGGAATCCTGGCACAGCACCGTCAGGACGCCAAAATCGGTATGCGGCCCGACACCGAACTGGCCCGAGTTGCCGTTTTCCTGCGGCGGATAATAGACGTAGGACGCGCGGCTGAGCGGCGCGTCGTTGGTCTTCAGGAATGTGTCTTCGGGCAGGTCAAGCCCGAGCGCAAAGCCGCGCATGAGATGATGCGCCACCTCGTGGACCCGATTGAAATATTCCATGGAGACCGCCTGCATCCGAGGCATGAAACCGGGCCAGCGGTTGGCGCCGCGCAGGCTGTGGTCGTCGGGCGTCACGCCCTCGGCGTTCTCATAGCCCCATATGAAGCTCTCCTTGAGGTCGGCCTTGGCATCGTCCTGCATTTTTGCGCCGCCGACGGACAGGAAACCGCGATGCGCGCCGCTGACCGCGACCCTGTTCTTGTCGTCAAAGGACTTGCGGAAGAACTCCATGGCCGTGGACCGCGCGGCCTCGATGGCCTCCTCGGGTATGCCGTGGTTGGAAACATAGATGAAGCCCACCTCGCGGCTGGCGCGATGCAGTTGCCTGGCAACGCCGACCGGGTCCGACCCGTCACGCAACGGGCCGATATCGATCACCGGGATCAGTTCGCGTTCAACTTGTCTTGGCGCCGGATGGGACATGCGTATTCCTCCATCATCGTTGTCGATGCACTATACGCAATTAATTTACTATCATGCAATATCAGCCCACGGAATTTTCTGCGTAATAGCCGATGACGTCGCCTTCGGTCGTCACACCGAGCCCGTTCAGGCTGCGGTTCACATAGTTGAAATAGCCGATGATCTGGTTGGCCTCGAGGATCTGGCCGTCGTCGTAACCGGCGGCGCGCAGGCGCTCGACGTCCGCCTCGGTCATGGCGGCGGGTTCGCGCGTGAGCTTGCGCGCGTAAGCCAGCAGCGCGATCTCGTCGGCGCCAAAGGCCGTTTCCAGCCGGTCTGCGCGCAGGGCCGCTTCCATCGCGTCCGCGCGCTTTTCATCGGCAATCAGGTGGCGGGCATTGGCCCAGTGGTTGGCAAACGAATAGGCGCAGCCATTGAGCAGCGAGACGTAGGAGGAGACGGTTTCCTGGAGCCAGGGGTGCAGGGTGTTGGCATCGTCGTGCAGTGCCGCCCGGTAGAGCATGACATGGCCGCGCATGGTGCTGGGTCGCAGCGAATGCACCCGCATGACATTGTCCACCGTTCCGTGCGGCGTCCGCGCCAGCGCCAGGGCGTCCCGAAGGTCGTCCCCGGCATCCTTGTCGTCGATCATCTCGATCCAGGCTGACATCGTTTTCTCCGGCCTCCTTGTCTTCTTGTATTTGCCTCAGCCCCGCTCATCGGCGCGCATGCGGCGCTCGAGCCAGCGCACGCCGGCCGACACGATGAGGATCAGAACCAGATATTCCAGCACCAGGATCGTGTAGATCTCCAGCGAGCGGTATTCGGTGACGACAAGCTCGTTGGCGCGCCGCGTCAGTTCCTGCATGCCGATGACGGAGACGAGCGACGACATCTTCAGCATGTAGACGAGCTGGTTGCCGAGCGCCGGCAGGATGCGCTTGATCGCCTGCGGCAGGATCACGAAACGCATGGTGTCGACATAGTTGAGCGAAACCGACTGCGCGGCCTCGTACTGACCGCGGTGGATCGACTGGATGCCGGCGCGGAAGATCTCCGCCTGGAAGGCGCTGTCGGACAGTGCCAGCGCGATGACGCCGGCCCAGAACACGCCGATCTTGATGTCGCCGAGCTGCGGCAGGCCGTAATAGACCCACAGGATCATCACCAGGATCGGAATGGCGCGGATGAATTCGACATAGGTGCGGTTGAAGAGCTTGAGATAACGGTTGTCGGAAAGGCCGGGCAGCGCGACGAGAAGGCCGAGCACGATGGATATCAGGATCGCCGTGAACGACAGGAGCAGCGTGTATCTGAGACCGCCGAGCAGAAACAGGAGGTTGGACATCCCGGTCTTGGTGGTCGGCGAGACCACGTACCAGCCCCAATTGGCCGAACATCCGGTCACCAGCAGAGCGAGCATGCAGACTGCGGCAATTCTGACTGCACCGGGTTTCAAGAACGCCATTTGCCTTTCCCTCCCTTCGCGATCGCCCGTCAATGCCCGAGGATCTGTTGCAGGAACCTCTTGCAGCGGTCGCTGCGCGGGCTGCCGAAGAAGGTCTCCGGATCGGCCGTCTCGACGATTTCGCCGGCATCCATGAACACCATGGTGTCGGCGACGCGGCGGGCGAAGCCCATTTCGTGGGTCACGCAGATCATGGTCATGCCGCTCTCGGCCAGCTCGGTCATCACATCGAGGACCTCCGAGATCATCTCCGGATCGAGCGCCGATGTCGGCTCGTCGAAAAGCATGATGCGCGGCTCCATGCACAGCGAACGGGCGATCGCCACGCGCTGCTGCTGCCCGCCGGACAACTGGCCCGGATACTTGTCGGCCTGTTCGGGAATATGAACGCGCTCGAGGTAGAACTCGGCCCGCTCACGGGCGTCCTTGCGCGACATCTTGCGGGCGCGGACGGGACCCAGCATCAGGTTTTCGATTGCCGTCAGGTGCGGAAACAGGTTGAACTGCTGGAACACCATGCCGACCTCGCTGCGTACGGCGCTGATGTCGCGCGCGTCATCGGTGAGCTCGGTTCCGTCGACGACGATGCGCCCCTGCTGATGCGTCTCCAGCCGGTTGATGCAGCGGATCATGGTCGACTTGCCGGACCCGGACGGGCCGCAGACGACGAACTTCTCGCCGGTACGGACAAGCAGGTCGATGTCCTTGAGGACCTGGAATTCCCCGAACCACTTGCAGACGCCGCTCATCTCGATGATCGGAGCGCCTGCGGCTGCACCGTCAACTTGCGTCACGATGGCCTTCTCCCTCATGGGCGGCGCCGTGCGGCCGTCGCTGCGGCCGGCCCGCCGCGCTGCGTTCCCGCTATCCGCGAAGCGGGGCAAATGCCCCAATCGGTGATAGTGATTTGCGTTATTTTTGTTGACTCCGTTGAGTATCATTGAGTTTATTGTCGTGCAACAAATTTATTCGATTGCAATTTTTGCGCTGTTTCAGGACACCGCGAGAGGCACATAATTGAGGGAACATCAAAGGGAGAAAACCCATGAGACTGGTGAAGACATGCCTTGTGGCGGTCATGCTCGTTGCCGGAGCCGCGGCAGCCAACGCACAATCGGCATTGCAGGAAATCCTCAACGACGGCGTTCTGAAGGTGGGCACAACGGGCGACTGGAACCCGATGACTATGCGCGACCCGGCGACCAACAGCTACACGGGCTACGACATCGATGTCATGAACGAGCTCGCCAAGGACCTGGGCGTTGAAGTGGAATTCGTCCCGACCGACTGGAAAACCCTGGTCAACGGGGTTGTCTCGGGCAAGTACCACATCACCGGATCGGCTTCGATCTCGCCGGCCCGCGCCAAGGCGGCGGGCTATTCCGACAGCTATTTCTCGCTTGCCACCGTGCCGCTGATCCTTGCCGAGAATGCCGGCAAGTTCAAAGACTGGGACGACCTCAACAAGCCGGAGGTAACGGTCGCCGCAACGCTCGGCACAACCCAGGAAAAGCAGGTCAAGCAGTTCTTCCCGGATGCAACGCACCAGATCGTCGAGGCGCCGGCGCGTGATTTCCAGGAAGTGCTGGCCGGACGCGCGGACGCGCACATCACCTCCAATGTGGAGGCCTACAAGCTTGTGGCGAAATATCCGCAGATGGCTGTTGTAACGGTCTCCGCGCCTAAGGCACCGACACCGATCGCCATGCTGATGCCGCAGTCCGACCAGATCTGGATCAACTATGTCAACACCTGGATCAAGCTCAAGGCAGAGCGCGGCTTCTTCGATGCGCTCGGAAAGAAGTGGCAGCTTTCGAACTAGCGCGCGACGCGAGACAAGGCATAATGGGGGACCGCCGCACAGGCGGTCCCTTCGTTTGAGGCGCCCATGATCAGACTTTATTCCATTCCACCCAGCCTCTACAGCGCCAAAGTGCGGATCGTATTGCGGGCAAAGGGGCTTGCCTTCGAGGACATCCAGCCGCCCGGCGGCTACGGCAGTGACGCCTACCGGGAGATCGTCCCGTCGGGAACATTGCCGGCGATCGAACACGACGGCTTCCTCCTGGTCGAATCCGAGGCGATCAACGAATATCTGAACGAGCTCGTGCCCGAGCCGGCCCTGTTGCCGCGCGACATGGGGCAAAGGGCGCAGGCGCGGGCGCTGTCGCGCTTTCACGACACCAGGCTCGAGCCGGCGGTGCGGGCGCTGTTTGCCCATGTCGATCCGGACAGACGCGACACGGATTTCGTGGCCGGGCAGGCATTGGTGATCGCCGACCGGCTGGCGCAGCTCGAACGCATGGCAAATCCGTCGCCATTGCTGACCGGCGAGACCCTCAGCCTCGCGGATTGCGGCTATCCGATCACGCTGACCTTTCTCGAGATGCTGAACCGGCCGATGGATCTCGGCGTCGTTCTGCCTGATGCGGTCGCCGCCTATTTCGAGGCGCTGAAGCGCGAGCCGAGCATCGCATGGGAGCTCGACAGCTACCGGCCGGCACTTGCAGCCTGGGTCGGATCGGTGACCGGAACCCCAGCATGAGGCTGGATCTTTGCACATGGCCCGAGGTCGAGGCTTATCTGCAAGGCAGCAACGGGGTCATCGTGCCGACCGGTTCGACCGAACAGCACGGTCCGATCGGCCTGATCGGAACCGACAGCCTGTGTGCGCAGGATATCGCGGAGGGCGCCGGGGCACTCTGCGGTGCCATGGTGGCGCCGGTCATCGGATATACGCCGGCGCCTTTCAACATGGCCTTTCCCGGCACGCTGTCGGTGTCGGCGGAAACGTTCGGGCAGGTGGTCGGCGAGGTAATCGACGGCCTCGTTCAGCACGGATTCCGGCACGTTTACATCCTCAACGCCCACGGCGCCAACCTGGAGCCGCTGCAGGCGGCCACCGGATCGAAACCTGCCGCGGTCCGCATCCGCAGCTGGTGGGACTTTACCCCGGTCAATGCCTTGCGCCGCGACTATTACGGCGACTGGGAGGGCATGCATGCGACCCCTTCGGAAGTTGCCATCACACAATACCGCCACCGGGTCGTCGAGGCGCAGGACCTCGATCCGCCGGAGAAGCTCTCGGCGCGATATGTCAGGGATCATGCCGGCGACCGTCACGGGGCGCCCGACGCGCACCGCGCCCGCTTTCCCGATGGCCGGGTGGGATCGCATTCGGGACTGGCGACGCCGCAACAGGGCAGGGCGCTTTTCGATGCGGCGACCAAAGCGGTTGCCGAAGACTATGCCGCATTCCTGGAGACGCCAGCTAGCGGCTCATAAGGTGTTCGGCCAGGAAGTCCGTGATACGCTTGGCGGAATCGGCGTGCGCGGTGCGGTCGTATTGCAGCCAGTGCCTGCCGCCGGATGCGCCGCTTACGAAAAAACCCTCGCTGAAATCCTCATTGTCGAAACCGTGGAATGCGTCCGGATAGGTAACAAGTTCGAGCATTCCTGATGCCCGGTTGCGGTCGGCCAGCGTCCTGCAGAGCTCGGGCGGTGTCCAGTCGTCGGCCTCGCCGATCAGGACCAGCACCGGAATATCGAACTCACGGTCGGGGATGCAGTACGGATAGAAGGCGGCGGCGGAGTTGAACCCGCTGTCGAACTGCCGGGAGATGCCCTTGGCATTGACCGCCTCGAGCGCCGCTATCCCGCCGTGCGACCAACCGATGAGGCTGATGCGATCGGGATCGATGCCGGGCAGGCCCTGCAGGTAGGCCAGCGCTCCGTAGGCGTCGAGCGCCCGTTGCGCGGGCGCCGTCGGCCGGCCGTCGGAGGTGCAGACGCGGATCACGCTCCTCGGCCGGAAACTGTCGACGACGAGGGTCACGTAACCCAGTTCGTTCAGCAGTGACGCCCACTCGAAATGGGCTTGTTGCATCCCGCCGCAGCCATGCATCATAACGACGGCCGGCAGGCTTCCCTCCCGGTCCGGCCGGGCCAGGTGACCCCAGATCGGAAAGCCGTTGCCTTTATTCCGGTCGTCCTGCCCGCTTGCCTTGCTCGCCAGTTCAGCGCTCCGGAAGTGCACGACATCCGCGGCTGAAGCCGCGCCGTAAAGCGCAAGTGCGGTAACAAGTGCGATCGCGCCTCTGATCATGGCCAACAGAATTCTCACGTCGCGTCTCCTCTCGGCGCCGGGCGAGCGGCCGCACCGCCTGCCGAAGTCGTCATGCGGGCGCAGCAAGCGTTTCAACGGTGTACTGGTCGAGCTTGTCCGTGTCGACCTCGATCCCGAGACCGGGGTCCTCGGGAATGTGGACCGCGCCGTTTCTGATCGGGAAAGGCTCGGTGAGGATATCGTCCTTGGCGTAGTAGGTCGGCATGTAGAATTCGCAGCCGAGATCGATCTCCGGCAGGGCCGAGACCAGATGGGCGCCGGCGAGATGGGCAAGACCCGTCTCGAACATGCAACCGCCATAGACCCCGATCCCGGCCGCTCCGGCGATCGCGGCGATTTCCTGGGCGCGTGCGATGCCGCCGCTTTTCATCACCTTCAGCGAGAAGATGTCGGTTAGCCGCATCTGCGCCGCAACCAGCGCCTCGCGCGGATTGAAGACGGATTCGTCGGCCATGACCGGCGTGTCGATCGCCGCCGAGATCGCCGCCAGCGCCTCGAGATTGTCGCGCGGCGTCGGCTGTTCGATAAAACCGAGCCGGAAGGGCTCCATGTCGCGCAGGGTGCGGATCGCGTCGACCGCCTTCAGGCCCTGATTGTAGTCGATGCGCAGATCGACGCCCTCGTCATAGGTCTCGCGGATCTTCTCCAGCCGCATGATGTCGAAGCGGTGATCGCGGAAGCCGGTCTTCAGCTTGAAGATGCGCACGCCGCTGCCGTAGAGATGGGCGATGATCTCCATGTCTTCCTCGAAGACGGGGTTGGCCACCGTGAAGCTGACCGGCACGCTGTTGCGGCGGCGCCCGCCGATGAGCTGACCGACGGACAGGCCGAGCGTCTTGCCGACAACATCGAGCAGCGCCATTTCGAGTGCCGCCTTCGCCTCGCTGCAGCGCACGACGACCCGGTCGGCGGCTGCCATGATCTGCTCGCGCCGCAGCGCGTTGGCGCCGACGACATGCGGGCGCAAATGGGTGTTCAGCGCCGCCGCGCTGGCTTCGGCCGTGCCGGTGAAGACCGGCCATGGCGAGGCTTCGCCCCAGCCCGTGTGGCCGCTGTCGGCGACAAGTTCGAGAACGACGCTGCGGATGGCGCTGACATCGCCGCTGCCGTGCGAATGCGTGGCCTTGACCGGAACATTGACAATGCGCACGCGCATGTCGGTGATTGTGATGTGACGCATATGTGGTTCCTGATCGTCGACTGGACGCGCCTGATGCGGCGGCGAACGTTCAATAGTTGCCTTGATTTTAGGCAATGTCGAGCGCGAAACGCGGATCGGAGCCCGCCGGAGCGGAAAAAATGTCGCAGCCTTCACGGCTGTGGCCTTAACGGCGATATTGCGTGACAAATGAACGGGTTGGGCGGGCGCAATATTGTTTCGCCGATGCCCGCCGCGGTGGAATAAACCGTTTGAAAAATGCATGGATTTGAATAGGTTCTACTAAAGTCGCTTGCGCGCGGCCGAAACATTTGATTAAAAGAACATACGTTCATTTCTTTATTGAGCGCAAAAATGAAGAAGCGCATGCGCTTCGCCGGCGGATGGAGGCTCTGCCGGGCTTGGGAGGAGAATCTGGGGAATGCCATCGACGGGCAGCGATGCCGGCCGTAAGCCGGTGACTTTTCCGCAATATCTGCTGTTGAACGCCAGCCGCTTTGCCGACCGGACGGCAACGCGCCACAAGGATCTGGGAATCTGGCAGAGCTGGACCTGGAAGCAGCAGTTCGAGGAAATCCGGGCATTTTCGATCGGTCTGCAGGAGATCGGTGTCGGCGAGGGCGACAAGGTGGCCATTGTCGGGACCAACCGGCCGCGACTCTACTGGACCTTCTGCGCCGTACAGGCGCTCAAGGCGATTCCGGTTCCGGTCTATGCCGACGCGGTGGCCGAGGAAATGGCCTATGTGCTCAACCACGCCGGCGTGCGGCTCGCGGTTGTTCAGGACCAGGAGCAGGTCGACAAGATCCTGTCGTTCTCCGACGAGATCCCGCTGCTCAAGGACGTGGTCTATGACGAGCCGCGTGGCCTGCGCGACTACGACCACACGCATCTGCGCGAGTTCGCCGAGGTCCAGAAGACGGGCCGTGAGGCCATGGAGGCCGATTCCGGCCGGGCCAAGGCCTGGGCCGACGCGATCGAGGCCTCGGACGGCGAGGAGGTTTCGGTTTTCCTCTACACCTCCGGTACCACGGGGCGCTCGAAGGGCGTCGTGCTGAAGGCGCGGACCTCGGTCAAGGCGGCCTGCGACACTGCCGAGTTCGACCATCTCAGCGAAAACGACAACGTGCTCGCCTATCTGCCGCTGGCCTGGGCGGGCGACCATTACCTGAACTACGCGCAAGGTTACGTTTCCGGCCTTTGCATGGCGTGTCCGGAAAGTCCGGAGACGGTGGCGCACGACCTGCGCGAGATCGGTCCGTCCTTCTATTTCGCGCCGCCGCGGGTCTTCGAGCAGTTGCTCACCAATGTGATGATCCGCATGGAGGATGGGGGGGCGATCAAAAAGTGGATGTTCCGCCACTATCTGGACGTCGCCAACAAGTATGGCGAGGCAATCCTCGAGGGACGTTCCGTGCCGCTCGGCGGGCGCATCGGCTACTGGCTCGGGGAGATGCTGGTCTACGGGCCGCTGAAGAACACGCTCGGCTTTTCCAACATCCGCACCGCCTACACGGCGGGCGAGGCCATCGGGCCGGACCTGTTTTCCTTCTTCCGGGCGCTGGGCATTAATCTCAAGCAGCTCTACGGGCAGACGGAGGCGTTTCTCTACGTCACCGCGCAGAAGGACGGCGAGATCCATGCCGACACCGTCGGCAAGGCCGTGCCGGACGTGGAAATCAAGATTTCCGACGACGGCGAGGTGCTGTTCAAGTCGCCGGGCATGTTCGTCGAATATTATGCCGACGCGGAAAAGACGAAGGAGACCTTCACCGACGACGGTTTCGTGCGCACCGGCGATGCCGGCATCTTCGATGCGCGCGGCGATCTGAAGATCATCGACCGCGCCAAGGATGTGGGCAAGCTCCGAAGCGGTTCGCTTTTTGCTCCAAAATATATCGAGAACAAGCTGAAATTCTTCCCGAATATCCGCGAGGCCGTGGCGTTCGGAGACGACCGGGACTTCGTGACCGTGTTCCTGAACATCGATCTTGCCGCCGTCGGCAACTGGGCCGAGCGCAACAATATCTCCTACGCGTCCTACCAGGAGCTTGCCGGACTGCCGCAGGTCTACGAGATGATGCGCGAGCACGTGGACCAGGTGAACCGCGACCTTTCGGGCGAGGAACTGATGGCCGGATCGCAGATCGCACGCTTTTTGGTGCTGCACAAGGAACTCGACGCCGACGACGGCGAGTTGACGCGCACCCAGAAAGTGCGCCGCGGCTTCATCGAGGAACGCTACACGCCTCTGATCGAGGCGCTCTATGACGGCTCCGCCGAAAAATACGTGGAGACCGAAGTGACCTTCGAGGACGGACGCAAGGGAAGCATCTCGGCGACGGTGCAGATTTCCGACATGCATACCCATCCGGCGGTCGGCGCGACCAAGGAGGCTGCGGAATGAACCAGCATATCGATCCAGGCAGCCTTCGGGCCGACGACGGCATCGAGAAAGGCGGCATGCTGCTGCATGTCGACAACATCTCGCTCTCGTTCGGCGGCGTCAAAGCGATCTCCGACGTCTCCTTCGACATCAAGAAAGGCGAGATCCGCGCGATCATCGGGCCCAACGGCGCCGGCAAGACTTCGATGCTCAACGTCATCAACGGTTTTTACCACCCGCAGGAAGGCACCATCACGTTCCGCGGTGAAAAGCGTCGCCGTATGAAGCCGCACGCCGCCGCCAGCCAGGGCATTGCCCGCACGTTCCAGAACATCGCCCTGTTCAAGGGCATGACGACGCTGGACAACATCATGACCGGCCGGATGACGCTGATGCACGGCAATCTCCTGACCCAGGCCCTGTGGGTCGGCCCGGCGCAACGCGAAGAGCTGGCCCACCGCGAGACGGTCGAGAAGATCATCGACTTCCTGGAGATCGAGCACATCCGCAAGACACCCGTCGGGCGGCTGCCCTACGGGCTGCAGAAGCGAGTCGAACTCGGCCGGGCGCTGGCCGCCGATCCGGCGCTGCTGCTGCTCGACGAGCCGATGGCCGGCATGAATCTGGAAGAAAAAGAGGACATGAGCCGCTTCGTGCTCGACGTCAATCAGCAGTTCGGCACAACGGTCGCGCTGATCGAGCACGACATGGGCGTCGTGATGGATCTGTCCGACCGTGTGGTGGTTCTCGACTACGGCCGCAAGATCGGCGACGGAACGCCCGACGAGGTGCGCAACAACCAGAACGTGATCGATGCCTATCTGGGGGTCAGCCATGACTGACCGGCCAGTCGCAGCTCGAGTACCGCATGACATGGGGGACGAGGCGTGAGTCCTGACTTTTTGAACTTTATCGAGACCGTTCTCAACGGGCTGATGACCGGGGTGATGTACTCGCTCGTGGCGCTCGGCTTCGTGCTGATCTTCAAGGCCTCGGGCATCTTCAACTTCGCGCAGGGCGTGATGGCGCTGTTCGCGGCGCTGACTCTCGTCGGCCTGCAGACCGGACAGGTGCCTTTTGCCCATCTGATCAATGCCGTCCTGGGCACCGATGTACACCATTGGGGGCCCGGTCTGCCCACGGTACTGGCCATTCTGGTCACGATGCTGGTGATGATTGCGCTGGCCTTCCTGATTGAAAAGGTTGTGCTGAAGCATCTGGTCAACCAGGAGCCAATCATCCTGTTCATGGCGACCATCGGCCTTGCCTATTTCCTGGAAGGCACCGGCGATCTGATGTGGGGCGCTGATGTGAAGGCGCTAGATGTCGGTCTGCCAAGCGGCGGCTCATTCTGGTGGGAGGACGTGACCCGGAACTGGGCGCCGGCAGGTTCGGACTATTTCGGCATGTATATCGACACGCTGGATGTATCGGCCGCGATCATTGCCGTCGTCCTGGTGGTCGCGCTGACGCTGTTTTCGCAATACACGGCCACCGGCCGCGCCCTGCGCGCCGTGGCGGACGACCACCAGGCGGCCCTTTCGGTCGGTATCTCGCTGCGCAGCATCTGGGTGATTGTGTGGTCCATCGCGGGTTTCGTGGCGCTGGTGGCAGGGATCATGTGGGGCGCCAAGTCGGGCGTGCAGTTCTCGCTGTCGCTGATTGCGCTGAAGGCCCTGCCGGTGCTCATCCTGGGCGGCTTCACGTCCATCCCGGGCGCTATTGTCGGCGGACTGATCATCGGCGTCGGCGAGAAACTCGCCGAGGCCTATGTCGGACCGCTCGTCGGCGGCGCCGTCGAAAACTGGTTTGCTTACATGGTGGCGCTGGCGTTCCTGCTGTTCCGGCCGCAGGGGCTGTACGGCGAAAAAATCATCGAGAGGATATAACCGAGATGCTGTATCGCGAGACCGGTGATTTCAAATCCAGCTATGCTGCCGACCAGCAGACCTTTCCGATCAGGTCGGAGCGCTACCTGTTCTGGGGTGCCATGGTCATCGCCTTCCTGGTGGTGCCGTTCTTCATCAACGACTACTGGGAAAAGTCTGTCCTCGTTCCGTTGCTCGTCTGGTCGATGGCGGCACTGGGGCTCAATATTCTGACCGGTTATTGCGGTCAGGTGAGCCTCGGCACCGGCGGTTTCATGGCCGTGGGCGCCTATGCCTGCTACAAGCTGATGACCGCGTTTCCGGATCTCAACATTTTCATCGTTGTCATCCTGTCAGGCGGCGTGACAGCCTTTGTCGGCATGCTGTTTGGATTGCCATCGCTGCGCATCAAGGGATTTTACCTGGCGGTGGCGACACTGGCGGCCCAGTTCTTCCTTGTGTGGCTCTTTAACAAGGTGCCGTGGTTCTACAACTACTCGGCCTCCGGCCAGATCACCGCACCCGAACGCACCATCTTCGGGATCGCCGTGACCGGCGCGAGCGCGCCGCCCTGGGCCACTTACCTGTTCTGTCTGACATTGGTGTTCCTGTTTGCGTGGATCGCGCGCAACCTGACGCGCGGTACGCTGGGCCGGTCCTGGATGGCGATCCGGGATATGGACATCGCGGCCGAAATCATCGGTGTGCAGCCGCTGAAGGCCAAGATTTCGGCCTTTGCCGTGAGTTCCTTCTACATCGGTGTCGCAGGAGCGCTCTATTTTTCCGTCTGGCTGGGCGCGGTGGAACCGACGGAGGCCTTCGGCATCAACGTTTCGTTCCTGGTCCTGTTCATGGTCATCATCGGCGGGCTGGGCTCGATCCTCGGATCGTTTCTGGGCGCCGCATTTTTGACATTGATGCCTGTGCTTTTGAAAAACGTAATGGTTGGCGGCCTTGGATGGCCAACCGACCTGGCCGCCCATTTCGAGATCATGCTCGTGGGCGGACTGATCGTCTTTTTCCTCATCGTCGAACCGCACGGGCTGGCCCAGCTCTGGCGGCTGGCGAAGGAAAAATTGCGTCTTTGGCCGTTCCCCTACTAGGACGGCCGAGGGCAATTGAGCCCCGTAAGGGGTTGTGAAGCGTGTCTGTTTTACCCAGGGAGGAAAGACATGAAACTGAGCAAACTGGCAATGGTGACCGTTGCGGCCGCTATGGTCGGAGGCACACCGGCTTTGGCCGATCTGGTGTTTCCGTCGCTGAGCTACCGGACCGGTCCTTATGCTGCAGGCGGGATTCCGTTTGCTGACGGCTACGCCGACTATTTCACGCTGCTGAACGAGCGTGACGGTGGCATCAATGGCGTTGAGGCCAGGGTGCTGGAATGCGAAACCGGCTACAACACCCAGAAAGGCGTCGAGTGCTACGAATCGACCAAGGGTGAGGGTTCGCTTCTGTACCAGCCGCTTTCAACCGGCATCACCTACCAGCTGATCCCCAAGGCGACGGCTGACGGTATTCCCGTGCATTCCATGGGATACGGCCGTACGTCCGCCGCTAACGGCAAGATCTTCAGCCACGTGTTTAACTATCCCGGAACCTACTGGGACGCGGCCTCGATCATCGTCAACCACATTCTCGACGAGAATGGCGGCGACGTGAAGGGCAAGAAGATCGCGCTGGTCTACCACAACTCGGCCTACGGCAAGGAGCCGATCCGCACGCTCGAGGAATTGGCCAAGAAGCACGGCTATGAGCTGACGCTCATCCCGGTCGACCATCCGGGTCAGGAGCAGAAGTCGCAGTGGCTGCAGATCCGCCGCGAGCGTCCCGACTACGTCCTGATGTGGGGCTGGGGCGTCATGAACCAGGTCGCGATCAAGGAAGCCGCCAACATCCGCTTCCCGATGGAGAACTTCATCGGCGTGTGGTGGTCCGCTTCCGAAAACGACGTGCTGCCCGCCGGCGAAGGCGCGAACGGCTACAAGGCCGTGACCTTCCACGGCGTCGGTTCCGATTTCCCGGTCTTCGACGACATCAAGAAACACGTCGTTGACACCGGCAAGGCCGCCGGTGCTGGCGATCAGATCGGCACGGTTCTCTACAACCGCGGCCTTTATGCCGCCATGCTCGCCGCGGAAGCCGCGCGCACGGCCCAGGCCCTGCACAACACGAAGGACCTGACCCCGGCGCAGATGCGCGACGGCATGGAGGCGCTGAAGATCGACGCCGCCCGCCTCGAGGAACTGGGCCTTCCGGGCTTCGGTCCTGAAATCAACGTGTCGTGCGAAAACCACGGCGGACCGGGCCTCGGCGCGATCCAGCAGTGGAACGCCTCGGACGGCACCTGGACGCTGATCAATGATTTCGGTCCGGCGGACCGCGCGGTCATCGATCCGCTGATCATGGAAGACTCCCTGGCCTTCGCCAAGGAAAACAACATTCCGGAACGCTGCAACTAATGCAGTCCACGGCCGCGCCCTTCCGGGGCGCGGTCGCCTGACAATTTCAGACGGGACCCCCGCGCCATGAGCATTGCTGAGACGACCGAACAGCCGGCACCGGCCGAAGACACCATCCTTTCGGTGAACAATATCGAGGTGATCTACAACCATGTGATCCTCGTCCTGAAGGGGGTATCGCTGACGGTCCCGCGCGGCGGCATCGTCGCGCTGCTCGGGGCGAACGGCGCCGGCAAGACGACGACGCTCAAGGCGGTTTCGAACCTGCTCCACGCGGAGCGCGGCGAGGTGACCAAGGGCTCCATCGAGTTCGAGGGAAAGCAAGTCGAATCCCTGACGCCGAACGAACTGGTGCGGCAGGGGTGTATCCAGGTGATGGAAGGCCGACACTGCTTCGGCCATCTGACGATCCAGGAGAACCTTCTGACCGGCGCATTCACGCGCCGCGACGGGAATGCCGCGATCAAAAATGACCTCGAAATGGTCTACGATTATTTTCCCCGTCTGCGCGAGCGCCGCGGCAGCCAGGCGGGCTACACGTCGGGCGGCGAGCAGCAGATGACGGCCATCGGCCGGGCGCTGATGTCAAGGCCGAAGATGATCCTGCTCGACGAGCCGTCCATGGGGCTGGCGCCGCAGCTGCAGGAGGAGATTTTCGAAATCGTCCGCAAACTGAACGAGCAGGAGGGAGTTTCCTTCCTGCTGGCCGAACAGAACACCAATATCGCGCTGCGCTACGCCACCTACGGCTACATACTTGAATCGGGCCGTATCGTGCTGGACGGCGCAGCTGCGGAACTGCGCGAGAACGAGGACGTGAAGGAATTCTATCTCGGCGTCGGGGGAGAGGGCCGCAAATCGTTCCGCGACGTGAAACACTACAAGCGGCGCAAGCGCTGGCTTGCCTGACGGTGCCGCAGGGACGGCACCGCGAATATGAGGGATGACGTGTTGGAGGCGACACAGGATGCATCGCGGTTGACGGTGCCCGAGGCGCCTGTTAATTAAACAAACGTTCATTTCTTTACTGGTCCGCGAAACGGCGCGATCGCGGGCGATGAGGGGGAAGGCGACCGACACGACGGTCCGGTGGGAGCAGGATGGCACGCAAGGTTGGATCGATCGGCGCGGAAACGGCGGACAAGGTGCGCCTTGCCGCCCTTTCGCTGTTTGCGCGCTACGGCTATGCGGCCGTATCGATGCGCCAGATCGGCCGTGAGATCGGTTTGCAGGCGGGCGCCATCTACAACCATTTCCCGACCAAGCAGCACCTGCTGCGCGGCCTCATGGTCGAGCATATGGAACGGCTTCTGTCGGCATGGGAAGCGGAGCGGGACGACAGCCTGCCGCCTTGCGAGGCGCTGATCGCTTTCGTGCGTTTCCACATACGCTATCACGTCCAATGCGGCGACGAGGTCTTCATTTCCTACATGGAATTGCGCAATCTCGAGGAAGAGAATTTTTCCGAAATCGAGGAATTGCGCCGTCGCTACGAACAGAGCCTCGGGCGGATTCTCGAGGCCGGGAGCAAGGCGAAAGTCTTCGCCGTCAGCGACCCGCGCGTCGCCACAATGGCCGTAATCGCGATGCTGACGGGCGTCACCGCCTGGTACAAGCCCGAAGGACGTCTTTCGCTGAACCAGATCGAGGAACTCTATGTCGGCATGATATCGGGTGCCGTCGGTATGAAGGAGAGCTGAGCGTGTTTACCACCGGCATGAATTTCGGCTTGGGCGACGATATCGAGCAGCTGCGCGAGACGGTGCACCGCTTCGCCCAGGACAAGATCGCGCCGCTTGCCGGCGAAATTGACGAGACCAACCAGTTCCCCATGCATCTGTGGCAGGAGATGGGGGCGCTCGGCCTGCTCGGCATGACCGCCGACCCGGATTTCGGCGGCACCGGCTTCGGCTATCTGGCCCATGCGGTGGCCATGGAGGAGATTTCCCGCGCGTCGGCCTCTGTCGGCCTTTCCTACGGCGCCCATTCCAACCTGTGCGTCAACCAGATCAATCGCTGGGGCTCGAGCGAGCAGAAGCAGAAATACCTGCCGAAACTGTGCAGCGGCGAAAATGTCGGCGCACTGGCGATGTCGGAGCCCGGATCCGGGTCGGATGTCGTGTCGATGAAGCTGCGCGCCGAAAAGCGCAATGACCGCTTCGTGCTCAACGGCAACAAGATGTGGATCACCAACGGTCCCGACGCCGATACGCTTGTCGTCTACGCCAAGACGGACATGGCGGCCGGGCCAAGGGGCATTACGGCCTTCCTGATCGAAAAGGACATGAGCGGCTTCTCGACGGCGCAGAAACTCGACAAGCTCGGCATGCGTGGCTCCAACACCTGCGAACTCGTGTTCGAGGATTGCGAGGTGCCTTACGAGAACGTGCTCGGTGAGGAGGGGCAGGGCGTCAAGATCCTGATGTCGGGCCTCGACTATGAGCGCGTGGTGCTGGCGGCCGGGCCGGTCGGCATCATGGCGGCCGCCCTCGACATCGTTGTTCCGTACGTTCATGAACGCAAGCAGTTCGACACGCCGATCGGAGAGTTCCAGCTCATGCAGGGCAAGCTTGCGGACATGTACACGACGATGAATGCCTGCCGCGCCTATGTCTATTCAGTGGCAGCTGCCTGTGACCGCGGCGAGACCACCCGCAAGGACGCGGCCGGCTGTATCCTCTATGCGGCCGAGAAGGCCACCCAGGTGGCGCTCGAATCCATCCAGGCGCTCGGCGGCAACGGTTATATCAACGAGTATGCCACGGGCCGGCTGTTGCGCGACGCCAAGCTCTACGAGATCGGCGCGGGCACCTCGGAGATCAGGCGCATGCTGATCGGTCGCGAAATCTTCGCGGAAACGGCCTGAGATCGATGGCTGTCCTTTCATCGCAGATTTCGCCGTCCTCGCAATCCTACAAGGACAATGCACAGCATATGCGCGGTTTGATCGACCGGGTCGGCGAGGTCGCCGCGGCGGTCGAACTCGGCGGTTCGGAACAGGCGCGCGAGCGGCACCTGTCGCGCGGCAAGCTGCTGCCGCGCGAGCGTGTGCGGCGCCTGCTCGACAACAATTCGCCGTTTCTGGAGATCGGCCAGTTCGCCGCCCACGACATGTATGGCGGCGACATTTCCAGCGCCGGCCTGATCGCCGGCATTGGCCGCGTTTCGGGCCGGGACGTGATGATCGTGTGCAACGATGCGACGGTCAAGGGCGGCACCTACTATCCGATGACGGTCAAGAAGCACCTGCGTGCACAGGAGGTTGCGCAGCAGAACAATCTGCCCTGCATCTACCTGGTCGACAGCGGCGGTGCCAACCTGCCCAACCAGGACGAGGTGTTTCCGGACCGCGAGCATTTCGGCCGCATCTTCTACAACCAGGCGAACATGTCGGCGAAGGGCCTGTCGCAGATCGCCGTCGTCATGGGCTCGTGCACGGCCGGCGGGGCCTATGTGCCGGCCATGTCGGACGAGACGATCATCGTGCGCGAGCAGGGCACGATCTTCCTGGCGGGGCCACCGCTGGTCAAGGCGGCCACCGGCGAGGTGGTCAGTGCCGAGGAACTCGGCGGCGGCGATGTGCACACGCGCCTGTCGGGCGTTGCCGACCATCTCGCCAATGACGATGCGCACGCGCTTGCCCTGGCGCGGCGGGCCGTGGCCAATCTCAACAATCGCAGCGAGCTGCATGCGGACCTGCAGACACCGGAAGAGCCGCTTTACGATCCGGCGGAAATTGTCGGCGTCATTCCCACCGACCTTCGCACGCCCTATGACGTTCGCGAGGTCATCGCGCGCATCGTCGACGGCTCGCGCTTCGACGAGTTCAAGGCCCGTTACGGCACGACCCTGGTATGCGGGTTTGCCCATGTGCACGGCATGCCTGTCGGCATCATCGCCAACAACGGCGTCTTGTTTTCGGAAAGCGCGGTCAAGGGCGCCCATTTCGTCGAGCTGTGCTCGCAGCGCAAGGTTCCGCTTGTCTTCCTGCAGAACATCACCGGCTTCATCGTCGGTCAGAAATACGAGGCCGGCGGCATCGCCAAGGACGGCGCCAAGCTGGTGACGGCGGTCGCCACCACGGCGGTGCCCAAGATCACCCTGATCATCGGCGGCTCGTTCGGCGCCGGCAATTACGGCATGTGCGGACGGGCCTACAGCCCGCGGTTCCTGTGGACCTGGCCCAACAGCCGGGTTTCGGTGATGGGCGGCGAGCAGGCAGCGGGTGTCCTCGCGACCGTCAAGCGCGAGGGCATCGAGCGCAAGGGCGCCAGCTGGAGCGACAAGGAAGAGGCGGAATTCAAGCGTCCGATCCTCGAGCAGTTCGAGGCGCAGGGCCAGCCGCTCTTCGCCTCGGCGCGGCTTTGGGACGACGGCATTGTCGATCCGCGCAAGAGCCGCGACGTGCTGGCGCTTTCGCTGGCGGTTGCGCTGAAGTCGCCGGTCGGCGACACCGATTTCGGCCTGTTCAGGATGTAGGGGGCGTCATGTTCAGGAAGATACTCATTGCCAATCGCGGCGAGATCGCCTGCCGGGTCATCCGCACGGCGCGCCGCCTCGGCATCGCCTCCGTCGCGGTGTTCTCCGATGCGGACAAGAATGCCCTGCATGTCGAAATGGCCGATGAGGCCGTGCATATCGGCGGCGCGGCAGCGGCGGAAAGCTATCTGAACGGCGGCCGGATCATCGAAGCGGCGCTCGCGACCGGCGCCGAGGCGATCCATCCGGGATACGGGTTCTTGTCCGAGAACCCGGAATTCGTCGAAGCGGTGGAAAAGGCCGGGCTTACTTTCATCGGCCCCTCCGCATCCGCGATCCGCGCCATGGGTTTAAAAGACGCCGCCAAGGCGTTGATGGAAAAGGCGGATGTTCCGGTAGTCCCCGGCTATCACGGCGAGGCGCAGGAAGTCGTCGTTCTCGCCGGCAAGGCCAACGAGATCGGCTTTCCCGTTCTGATCAAGGCGCGCGCCGGCGGCGGCGGCAAGGGCATGCGGCTCGTCGAGGATCCGAAAGATTTCGGCGAAGCGCTTTCGGCGGCCAAGCGCGAAGGCAAGGCGTCGTTCGGGGACGACCGTGTGCTTGTCGAAAAGTTTGTCGCCTCGCCGCGTCATATCGAGATCCAGGTCTTCGGCGACGGGTTCGGCAATGCCGTGCACCTGTTCGAGCGGGACTGCTCGCTACAACGCCGACACCAGAAGGTGATCGAGGAGGCACCGGCGCCCGGAATGACCGACGAGATGCGCCAGGCCATGGGCGAGGCGGCGGTCAAGGCGGCGAAGGCGATCGGCTACAGCGGTGCCGGAACTGTGGAATTCATCGTCGACGGAACCGACGGGCTCAGGCCGGACCGTTTCTACTTCATGGAGATGAACACGCGGCTGCAGGTCGAGCATCCGGTGACGGAAATGATCACCGGGCTGGACCTCGTCGAATGGCAGTTGCGGGTCGCCGCGGGAGAAGCCCTGCCGCTGGGACAGGACGAACTCGGGATCGACGGCTGGGCGTTCGAGGCGCGCATCTATGCCGAGGATGCGCAAAAGGGATTCCTGCCCGCGACGGGCACGCTTTCCCATCTGCAGTTTCCGGACGATATCGCGCGCATCGATTCGGGCGTGCGCGAGGGCGATACGATCACTCCATTCTACGATCCGATGATCGCCAAACTGATTGTCCGCGGTCCGGACCGCGACACCGCGCTCAATCGCCTCGAGACGGCCCTTATGCGGACCGAGGCCGTGGGCACGACAACCAACACCGCATTCCTGGCCGCACTGTGCCGGCAGGCCGATTTCGCCCGCGGCGACGTCGATACCGGACTGATCGAACGTGAACTGGAACAGCTCAACAGGGAAGAGCCGGTTCCGCAGGAGATTGTCGCACTTGCGGCTCTCGCCTGCCTCGATCCCGGATCGCCTGTCTCAGCATCCGATCCTTTCGCGGCGCTTGGCCTCTGGTCGCATTGGACGCCGCCGAAGCGGGTTGTCCACCTCGTCCACGAAGAGGACGAATACGAATTGGCTGTATCGCGGCAATCGGACAATGTCTGGAGTGTTTCGGCCTATCACGGCGACAACGGCTTCGAGCCGCAGACCTTCGAGTTGATATCGAGCCGCAACGGGTTGCTGCGCGTTTCATCGGACGGTGCGGTCTATACCGTCCGCTGCATTCGCGATACGGACTCGCTGACCCTGATCAGAAACGGGTCGACCTATGGCTTCGGCCTGCCGGATGCGCTTGCCGGTGAGGTCGAAACCGCCGAGGGCGGCGACAGGCTCGTCGCGCCGATGCCGGGTGTCGTCAAGATGATCAAGGTCGTCACCGGAGACAAGGTCGCGCAGAACGCGCCGCTCATCGTCATGGAAGCCATGAAGATGGAGTTGACGCTGTCGGCTCCACGGGATGGTGTTGTCGCCGAGATCCTGGTGTCGGAGGGCGATCAGGTCGCGGACGGAGCCCTGCTGCTCGCGCTGGAGCCGGAGGAGGGCTAGGGCAGCGCGGCTATGTCGGCAGCGTGACGCTTTGCATCCAGTCGATATCGGGCCGCCCGGCAAGCGCAAAGGTGCGGGCGCGCAGTTCGGCGACGAGGGTCTCGCGGGGGCGCAGGTCCGCAACCTTGTCACCGGTTATCGGGTCGCCGATCGAAACGTCCACCGGCCTGCCGATCCGGCGCACCGTCTCGCGGCAAAACAGAGACAATCGCAGCGTCGGGCTCAGCAGGCTGGCGATCTGGAAAAGACGGCTGTTTTGACCGGAAAAGTAGATCGGAACGATCACCGGCCGTGCTGCATGCACCAGCCGCGCGGTGTATGAAATCCACGGAAGATCGAATGCCGGCCCCCGGAAGAGGGATGATGCGGTGGCAACGCCGCCTGCCGGAAAAATCGCGACCGAACCGCCGCCCAGCAGCGTATCCAGCGCGCGGCGCCGTGATGCGATGGTGGTTGCGTTGCCTTCTGTCGTGCCCGAGAACTCGATCGGCAGGACATGCGGCTTTGCCTCCGGGGCGCGGCAAAGCACGCTGTTGGCCATGACCTTGACATCGGAGCGAACCTTCAGGGCCAGCCAGCACAGGATGATGCCGTCGACGACGCCATAGGGATGGTTGGCGATGAACAGGACCGGACGGTCGCCCGGAATACGCGTCAACGCCTCGGCGTCATAGCGAACATCCACTTCCAGCAAACGCAGGGCGGCGTCGAAGAAGCTCTCGCCGCGTCGGTCGGGCCGATCCTTCTCGTCGCGGTACCTGCGGTAAAGCCGCTCAAGCCTGAGCTTTCCCGTTGCAGTTTCAATGGCGCGGATTGTCGTTCGCTGAAGACGCGGCTGTTCGGGCGTTGAATAGGTTACGTAGGCGGACGAATTCACAGGCATGCCCGGGCGCGTTTCCTTTTTCGTCCGGCGCAGAAAGGCAGGATGCAGCGGACATTGCAAGTGTCGCACCGCAAATTCGCGCAACCGTGCCCCAAGCGCCACAAATTCGCGAAATCGGCGCTAAAATCGATGTTTCTCACATGTAAAAGTTGTCTGTTGTTGCAATATCGTAAGTTTTGCGTAAGCTTTGTAATATATCGTTTGTATACAGAATTCTATTTCCTCCCTAGACTCGGGCTGCTTGACAAGCAGCCTTCTTTTTTGCCTAAATTTCAATAGGTTAAGTGCCCAGTTTTTGCTGTACTTCAAACCGCGCGACCATTCCGCCCGGTTCGATGATTCGTTTTCAATGGGACAATTTCCGAAAAATTCGGCTTCGAATACCGCGAAATCCGAATGGAAAGCGAAAAAATCGACCCTTTGACCGCCCGATTCGTTCCCGGGACCGATCCCCGGCAAAAACCCGTCATCATATGAACGCAATTTGATGAGTGACAATTCGGTCCCGAAAGGGCAGGGTTCCCGTTCAAGCAACCGCAGTCTTGGCGGGCGGGCCCCGTATGCCGCCGGCCGCGACGCACGCGACAAGCAGGAGACAGGATGAGCAAGGTGCAAATCGCCCCGCCCGACGCGGTGATATCTTTTTGGTTCGATGAACTGACGCCGGAGGACTGGTTCACCAAGAGCGACGCGCTGGACCACGACATCGCCGAGCGCTTCGGCCCGACGCACCTGGCGCTGGCCGGCAAGGTCCCGCAGGAATGGTGGGCATCCGCGGACGCCGTCCTGGCATTGATCATCGTCTTCGACCAGTTTCCACGCAACATCTACCGGGATACGCCGCTGGCATTCGCGACCGACTGCCTGGCGCTCAAGGAGGCGAAGTCGGCGGTCGATGCGGGGCTGGATCAACTGGTGGATGCCGATCGGCAAATCTTTTTCTACATGCCGTTCGAACATTCTGAGGCACTCGAGGACCAGGACCGCTGTGTTGAACTGGTCTCGCGGATGAATGACGAGGAGTATCTGCGCTACGCGCATGCGCATCGGGATGTCATCGTCCGCTTCGGCCGTTTTCCGCACAGAAACGCGATCCTGGGGCGCGAGAACACAGCCGAGGAAACAGCCTACCTGGCGCAGCCGGGTTCCGGGTTCTAGGTCGGCCGGTTCCACGATAGGCGCCCGGTCCGGGAGATTTCCCGGAACGACCGGCAGCCGGCTGTGGATTTGTGCCTTGGCGCTGTTTGTTATCGGATGTGAATCCGTCGTATACCAGTGACCGAATCGGTGCGGGGAATCCAGGTGAATTCGATCCTGTTGCGTTTGGTTCTTTTGGGCGCACTCTGCCTCGGGGCGTTTCTGGCCACGGGTGCACTGTCCCTTGCGCAAACGGACAGCGGGCTCGAGACATCCGGTTCGGATCAGGTCAAAGCGGCACGCAAGGCGATCGACGGCGCCGGCGAGGAACTTCAGGAACTCAAAAAGGACGATGAGACCGCCCGCTACGATGACGAGCGGCTGGTCGAATTGCAGCAGCGGCTGGAAGACATCGCCAGCGCAATGCAGTCGATCCATGACACCCTGCAGCCGCGGCTCGAGGCCATCAAGGCGCGCGAGACGGAAATCGGGGAACCGCCGGACGAAGGCGAACCGGCGGAACCGCAGTCGCTTATCGACGAACGCACGCAGCTCGCCAAGGATCGGGCCAGTATCAATTCGGAAATCGGACTGGTTCAGGCGATCGCCCAGGAAGCGCGCCAATTGGCCGACTCGGTTGCCGGCTACCGGCGCACGCTCTTCCGCCAGTCCCTGCTTGGCAGGGCCGACCTTTCCGCCGAGAGGCTGAACGCCGTGCAAGCTGCACTGGCGGAGGAGTCGCGGGAAATCGTCACGCGTATATCCAGTTGGCTGTCGTTTACATGGAGGCATGAACGCGGAGCCTTCCTTTCGGCGCTCCTGCTGTCGCTGCTGACCGGGGTGCTTTTCATCATCGGCGAATACCGGCTGTTTTCGCGGTACACCCAGCACGACAAGAGCGAAACCGACCCGTCGGAATTCAGCAAGCACACCTCGGCGTTCTGGTCGACATTCCTGCCGACAGTGGGCGTTGCGATTTTTTGTACACTGACGTGGTTTTTCCTGAATAATTTCAATGTCTTGCGCGGCGATATCTCGCGCATGCTGGCGCCGTTCTTCCAGTTTGTCGTTATCCTCTTCTTCGTCGGCCGGCTCGCCGACGCCGTTCTGGCCCCGCGACATCCCCACTGGCGCCTGGTGCCGGTATCCGACCGCGGTGCGCACACGTTGTGGTGGCTGATCATGGCGGCAACCCTCGTCAATGCCGCCGACTACCTGGCCGGCAGCATTGCCGAGGTTCTCGATTCGCCCGTCATCCTGACCATCGCGCGCAGCATGCTGGCGGCCATCATCATCGGCGTGCTGCTCGTCGTGCTTTCGCGTATCCGCCCGATGCAGGAGCGCGAAGGCCGCGGCCGCGCCTGGCCAAGCTCCATTTCGGTACCGCTGACGGTTCTCGGCGTTGCGCTTATCGTGCTGCCGCTCTTCGGCTATGTCGGCCTGGCGCGCTTCATCGCCACGCAAGTCGTCGTGCTCGGCGCGCTGATCGTGACGATGTATCTCGGCTTCCTTTCGGCAAAGGCGGTCTCCGAACCGACAGAGTTTTCCGCCTCTGCGCTGGGAAAAATCCTGTCGGAGCGCTACGGCTTCGGACAGATTGCGGTTGAGCAGATCGGCCTGCTTTGCGGCATCCTGATCTATGTCTTCGTGATCGTGGTGGGCGTGCCGATCATCTTCCTGGTGTGGGGATTCCAGATCCGCGACATCCAGGGCTGGGTGGCGGACAGTTTCAGCCAGGTCACCATCGGCAGCGTGACGATTTCGCTGTCTGGCATCCTGATCGGACTTGCCGCCTTCGCCATCGGCTATTTCATCACGCGCTGGTTCCAGCGCTGGCTCGACGACAATGTGATGCGCCGCAGCCGCATGGAAGACGGTCTGCGCAACTCGGTGCGCACCGCAGTCGGCTATGCCGGCATCATCATCGCCGCCGTCATCGGCGCATCGGTCGCCGGGCTCAACCTGTCCAATCTCGCGCTGGTTGCGGGCGCCCTGTCTCTGGGCATCGGTTTCGGGCTGCAGAACATCGTCAACAATTTCGTTTCCGGGCTGATCCTGCTGGCCGAGCGGCCCTTCAAGGTCGGCGACTGGGTGGTGACCGGATCGACCCAGGGCTTCGTGCGCCACATCTCGGTGCGCGCCACGGAAATCGAGACATTCGACCGGCAGTCGGTGATCGTGCCGAATTCGGAATTCATCAATACGCCGGTCGGCAACTGGACCCACCGCAACCACCTCGGCCGCGTACAGATCGCGGTCGGCGTGTCCTACGATTCCGATCCGCGGCGGGTGATCGAGATCCTCGAGGAGATCGCCCCGACCAACGATATCGTTCTGCGCAATCCGGCACCGTTTGTCGTTTTCACCGATTTCGGCGCCTCTTCGCTCGATTTCGAGCTGCGCGTCTACCTGAGCGATGTGCTTTCCGGCCTGTCGGTGGCGACCGACCTGCGCACCAAGATCTTCGAGCGTTTCAGGGAAGAGGGGATCGAGATTCCCTTCCCGCAGACCGACGTGCATATCAAGGCACCGCAACCGGCCGGTGCAGCGCAGGAAGACACGGACAATACAGGTCCGAAAGCAGAGACGCGCGCGGCCGACAAAAAACCACCGGCACCGCGCATGGACCCGGACGAATAGCGCCGAATATCTCGCAACCGTCTGTTAGCGGTTTGTTTACCTTCCCGCCAATTTGGCGGCGCCAGACCGCGAATCCGGGCACATGTTCACCCGATCTGAAGTTTGTTGCGCTAGCGTCGCGCCCATGGATATCCGGGTGGACGACAATAAGGCACGCAGCGAACAGCGGGACGTTCCGCTGTGTGTCGACCTCGACGGAACGCTGCTGAAGACCGATACGCTCTGGGAGAGCCTTGTCGCGTTGATCATGCGCAATCCGTTGCTGGTCTTCGCCGCCGCACTGTGGGTGCTGCGGGGGAAGGCGGCACTGAAGAACGAAGTGGCTGCGAGAACCGACCGCGACCCGGCCTCGTGGCCTTACCGCGCCGAGATCGTTGATCTTCTCACCCGGGAAAAACAGAATGGCCGCCGGATCGTGCTTGCGACCGGTGCGCCAAAGAAGGTCGCGGACGGCGTTGCAAAGCAGCTTGGCCTGTTCGACGTAGTCCTCCACACCACGCCCGATACCAACCTTACGGCGAGCCGGAAGAAACGCGCCCTTGTCGAACGGTTCGGCGAGGCGGGATTTGACTATATCGGCGACAGCGGCGACGACATCGCCGTGTTCGAATCGGCCCGTAAGGCCATCGTCGTCGCCCCCGATCGCGCGGCCCACCGCTGGGCCACGGCACACGGCGCCGAGATTGCCGTGGAGCGCGAGGTCAATGCGCGGCTGCTCTTGAAGGCGATGCGGGTGCACCAGTGGCTCAAGAACGCGCTGCTCGCGGTGCCGCTCGTGCTGCACCACGAATTGCTGAACATCAGCCTTCTCGCCAGCGTCATCGTGGCGTTCTTCTCGTTCTCCTTCGCCGCCTCGTTCGTCTACATCCTGAATGATCTCGCCGATCTGGAAAACGACCGGCTGCACCACCGGAAAAAGGAGCGCCCGCTCGCCAGCGGCCGTTTGGCGATTCCGAGCGGCATGGGGCTGGCCTGTGTGCTTCTGGCCGCTTCGCTGGCGCTGGCGCTGCTGTTGCCGCTCGTCTATATGGGCGTTCTGTTAATCTATATCGCCGCGACGACGGCCTATTCCTTTGTGCTGAAGCGCAAGCTGCTGGTTGATGTTTTCACGCTGGCGGGTCTTTTCACCTTGCGTATTATCGCCGGTGCGGCGGCGATCGCGTCAGACCTGTCGTTCTGGCTGCTGGCATTCTCGATCTTCTTCTTCCTGTCGCTGGCGCTGGTCAAGCGCTACGTGGAACTGTCCGAAATCACCTCCGAGGAGGGCTCCAAGAAACTGGGCCGTGGCTACTATGCCGTCGATTTCGAGATGATCGGCCAGGCCGGGATATCGTCCGCGTTCGGCGCGGCCCTGGTCCTGGCGCTCTATGTCAACAGCGACGAAGTCCAGCAGATGTATGCCATGCCGCTGCTCCTGTGGCCGCTCTGCCCGATGATTGTCTACATGCTGTTGCGGATCTGGATGCTGGCGCGGCGCGGCCAGATGCATGACGATCCCGTCGTCTTCATCATCAGCGACTGGCGCAGCCAGCTGGTCGCGGCCGTCGGCGCGATCCTTGTTCTGGCAGCGGCGGTCAATCCGCTATGAGCTACGAAAGCTGGGGCCGAAACAACAGCATTGCGCGCGTGGCGCGCACGCCCGACCGGCTGACCCCGGACATCCTGGCAGGCGGCAGTTTCCTGGCCTACGGCAATGGCCGCTCCTACGGCGACAGCTGCCACAACAGCGGCGGCCGTCTTATCGATATGCGCGGCGCGAACCGCATCCTGTCCTTCGACGAAGTCAGCGGCGTGATGACCTGCGAGGCCGGGACGCTGCTCTCGGATGTCCTGGAACATGCCATTCCGCGTGGGTTTTTCCTGCCGGTCACGCCCGGCACCCGCTATGTCACGGTGGGCGGCGCGATCGCCAATGACGTCCACGGCAAGAACCACCATGTGCGCGGCACCTTCGGCGCCCATGTCGACAGTCTCCACCTGCTCAGAAGCGATCGCGGCCTGCTGACCTGCTCGCCGACGGAGAACAACGACCTGTTCGCGGCGACGATCGGCGGCATGGGGCTGACCGGGCTGATCACGCGGGCACGGATCCGGCTCATGCGGGTCGGTTCGGCGGACGTACGCCAGCGCACGCTGCGCTTCGACGGGATCGACGACTATTTCGCCCGCTGCGCCGAGTTTGACGACATGCACGAATATGCGGTCGCCTGGATCGACCAGATGGCCAGGGGCCGGAAATTCGGACGCGGCCTGCTCCTGGGCGCCGATCATCCGTCCGACAAGTCGCCGGCATCCAGACCCGCGTCGAAGCCGTTGCTGTCCGTGCCCTTCGTACCGCCCGTCAATCTGGTGAACCGGGTGACGCTGAAGGTCTTCAACGAGCTGTTCTTCCGCAAGGAACGGACTGGGGAGCAATGGCGCAAGGTGTCCTGGCAGAGTTACTTCTACCCGCTCGACTCCATCGGGCACTGGAATCGCCTCTACGGTCCGCGCGGCCTTCTCCAGCACCAGAGCGTCTATCCGGAGATGAACGGTCACGACACCACTGTGCGGCTCATGGAGTGTGCGCAGGTGCATGGACACGCGTCCTTCCTGACCGTGCTCAAGCGCTTCGGCGCGTACCGGTCGCCGGGTCTTCTGTCATTTCCGCGTCCCGGTTTCACGCTGACGCTGGACTTTGCCAACCAGGGCGCCGAGACGGTCAGGCTGCTTGACGCGCTGGACGATATCGTCATTTCCGCGGGCGGCGCCGTGAACCCCTACAAGGACGCCCGCATGAGCGCCGCCACATTCGAGGCGTCGTTTCCCGGCTGGCGGGAACTGGAGGCGCACCGCGATCCGGCCATGATGTCCGATTTCTGGAAGCGCACGGCGATGGTGCTGCCGCGGCAAAGCACCCGTCCGGCGATGGCGGCCGCAGCCGTTTGATTCAATTTTAACTATTGTTGCAATTGTCTCTTAACCCTTTGAATTCACGGAAAATACGGGTTTTTCGCGTAACAAGGATGCGAAGCGGGGAGCCATCATGAACTACATCCCTTTTATCCTATTCACGGTGCTGACCAACGCGGCGGCGCAACTGATGCTCAAACAGGGCATGCTCAGCCTCGGTCCGCTTGAGTTCGCCGGCGAGAACATTGTCCTGAAGACATTGCAGATCGTCTTTCATCCGTGGGTGTTCGCAGGCCTTGTGACCTTCGTCATTTCAATGGCCTCGCATCTTTATGTCCTGTCCAAGGTCGAGCTTTCCTTCGCCTATCCATTCTTGAGCCTGGCCTATGTGGCCGTCGCCGTCTTCGCCTATCTCGTCTTCAAGGAGGATCTCAATGCCTGGCGGATCGCGGGCATCGCATTCATCTGCGTCGGAACCGTTCTGATCGCCCAGTCCGGACGCAACGACCCGCGCGAGATCGCCGCAAATCACGGCAAACAACCCCAAACCATCAGCGAGTTCGACACATGAAACATGTTCTGTTCGGCGGCGACGGCTTCGTCGGCCGGGTGCTTTCAGCCCGTCTTGTCAAGGACGGCGAGGAGGTCGTGGTCTGCGACATCGCCAAGGGTGACCTGCCGCACTACGCCAATTGCCGATTCATCCATCTCGATGTGACCGACAGGGCGCAGTTCGACAAGGTTGAAATCGGCGCCGACGACATGGTCTACAACCTGTCGGCCAAGATGCTGTCGCCGCTGCAGATCCGTGCCAGGCGGCACGACTTCTTCTGGCCGGTCAATTACTACGGCACGGAGAACATCATCGAGAAGATGGCCGAGAGCGAGGCTTACCGCCTGGTGCACT
This sequence comes from Nitratireductor sp. XY-223, assembly GCF_004959855.1. Lineage (GTDB taxonomy): Bacteria > Pseudomonadota > Alphaproteobacteria > Rhizobiales > Rhizobiaceae > Hoeflea_A. The sequence continues at coordinate 220,031 of NZ_SPNT01000001.1, forward strand.
ACACCACGGACATGATCTACGGCCACACCTTCACCTATCCGCAGACCGAGGAGCATCCGGCCAACCCGCTCGGGGAATACGGCCTGTCGAAACTGGCGACCGAGGACCTCGCCGCCCGGTGGCGCGAGAAGGGCATGCGCATCTCGCTGTTCCGCCCGCGGCTGATCATCGGGCCGGGCCGCCGCGGCATTCTCTCCAAGCTGTTCAAGCTGGTGGACTACAATCTGCCGGTGCCGATGATCGGCTCGGGGCGCAATCCCTACCAGTTCATTTCCGTGTTCGACTGCGCCGAGGCGGCACGCCTCGCGTGGAAATCGGGTGTGCCCAACGAGGCCTATAATCTCGGTTCGGACAACCCGCCGCCGGTGCGCAAGCTGCTCGGCGACCTCATCAGGCACGCCGGCTCGCGCTCGTTCGTGCTGCCGACGCCCGGCTGGGCCGTGAAGCGCACGCTTGACCTCTTCGATCTCGTCAACCTGCCGATCATGGATCCGGAGCAGTATCTGATCGCCGACGAGATGTGCATTCTCGACTGCACCAAGGCGAAGCAGCAGCTCGGCTGGAGCGCCGACTATCGCGACGAGGACATGCTGATCGCCGCCTATGACGAATATCGCGACGGTCTCTCCGCCGGCGAAAGCGGGTCGCACGCGACGCCCAAGCCAAACGCCACAGCCTGAGGCAGGATCATGAATATCGTTCCCAAGATCACCAAGCCGCATCTGCTGACGGTCGAGGACGCCAAGGCGCTCGACCTGCCGACGATGACGGAATATTTCAAGGAGCACCTGAACCCGGGCCAGCTCCATTTCATGAAGTTGCTCGGTTTCAACAAGGTAAAGATCGAACGTGCCGAGGGGATGTATTACGTCGACCAGAACGGCCGCAAGATCCTCGATTTCTTCGGCGGTTTCGGATCGCTCGCATTCGGTCACAACCATCCGAAGGTGATTGAGGCCCGCATCAAATTCCAGGAGGAAAGGCGCCACGAGATCGCCATGGCGTTCCTGTCGCAATATGCGGCGGCGCTGGCGCGGAACCTTGCCGAAATCTCTCCGGGCGATCTCGACATGGTGTTCCTGGGCTCCTCCGGTTCCGAAGCCATGGAAGCGGCCGTCAAGGTCGCCGAGCGGGCTGCCGGTCCCGAGCGCGGCCGCATCGTCTATGCCGAGAATTCCTTTCACGGCAAGACCAAGGGTGTTTTGTCGCTGACCGATTCACCGCTTTACCGGGGCCAGTTCAAACTGGTGGACGATACGGTGCGGGTGCCGTTCGGCGACATCGACGCCATCCGCAACGCTTTCGAAGCCGACCCGCAGATCGGCGTCATTGTTCTCGAAACCATCCAGGGCGGCGGCGGCATCATCAAGGCGCCGGCGACCTTCTGGCAGGAATTGCGGGCGCTTTGCGACAAGCACGACGTGCTGTGGGTCGCCGACGAAGTTCAGTGCGGCATGGGCCGTTCGGGACGCTTCTATGCCTTCGAGCACGCCGGGGTCGTTCCCGACGTCACAGCGCTGGCCAAGTCGCTGGGCGCCGGAAAATGCGCCATGGCGGCGATGATCGCGCGGCGCGATGTCTATATGAAGGCCTACGGCAAGCCGAACACGGCGCTGATCCACGGGCCCGCCACCTTCGGCGGCATCGGCGAAGCGTGCGTGACGGCCATCGAAGGTCTGAATCTCCTTTACGACGAAGAACTGATCGCAAATTCGGCCGCGCAAGGGGCCTATCTCCTGAAGCGGCTGACGGAATTGCAGGCCAAGTACCCGAAGATCATCAAGGATGTGCGCGGCGAGGGCTTGATGGTCGGGCTTGAGTTCCAGGATTTCAGCCAGACGCTACCGATGGTTCTGCGTCCGGTCGTGTCGGTTCTCGACGAAAAGCTGAAAGGTTCGCTTTCCGGCTTCATCGGGGCGCTGCTGCTGCGCGACTACGATACGCTGGTCGCGTTCACCGAATACAACCGCAATGTCATCCGCCTGGAGCCGCCGCTGATCTGTCAGGGCGAGCACGTGGATGCGTTCGCCGACGCGATGGACGACCTGCTTGGCCGCGGCATCGTCGGCATTGTTAAGGATTTCGTCGCAAGCCAGGTAAAATAGAGCCGCGAATCAGCGGCCGGCGTTGCTCCTGGGCAGGGCGGTGCGGGTCGTTGTCCGACATCATATGGGGATGATGGACGATGGACGGCGGTCCTGTTGTGCCGGCTTCGCGCCTGTTCGGGCGTATCGGAAATTCTCTGGAGAACCGGATAACGCCGGGCGTGGTTCGCGTAACCGCGCCGCTTCTGTTTCTGCTTGTGATTATTGCCGTTGCCGTCAGCGCACTGGTCGAGCCGGAACACAACTGGGACATGGCACCCTATATCGCGGTTGCCCTTGAAAGGGATATCCAGGATCCGGCGGCGTTGCACAAGCGTGTGTGGGGCATCATGGAATCGGCCGCCAGTGCCGATCAGTTCCATACGCTGACGCAAGGCAGCCAGTACAACATCGAACAGTACACGAACCCCGAGAATTTCCATTCGCAGCTCGGCATGTACCGGGTCAAATACGGTTATGTGGCGTATCTGCGCTTTCTCGGGCCGATCATGGGCTATGTCGAGGCGACGCAGGCGGTCAACGCCGTTTCGGTCCTGGTGATCGGTTTGGTGTTGCTTATGTGGCTTTACCGCTCCGATGCCGCCGACGGTTTGCTTCTGCTTGCGCCCTTCATGCTTGCCATGGGCTTTTTGACCATGGCGCAGATCGCGGTTCCGGACCTGATGACCTTCGCGGCGTTCCTGGTTGCCGTCTTCCTGTTGCGAACCGGGCACGAATGGCCGGCCGTGCCTGTCCTGCTGGTCGCTTTCGCGATCCGTCCGGACGGCATCATCCTCATTTTCGCGCTGCTGCTGGCCTATCTGTTTCTCGACGGCCGGTGGCTGCCACTGGCGATCGCCTTTGCGCTGTCGCTCGCCGGCTATGTCCTGATCACCCGGGGCGGCGGGCATCCCGGCTGGTGGCCGCATTTCGTATTTTCCAATGTCGAGATGCAGAGCAACATGAACGGGTTCGATCCGCAATTCAGCATCGCGACCTACCTGAAGGCGCTGGTGCGCGGGGTCTTCGTCGCCATTCGCGACAATGTCTGGCTGGCCCTTGGCGCGATCCTGATGCTGGGCTGGGCGGTGTTGCGCAGGGCGGGCCGGGAGCCGCGCGGCATCGCCGCAACGCTGCTCCTGGCGCAGCTTTTGTGCGTTGGCGGTAAATTCGTGACTTTCCCGCTGCCGGATGACCGGGTCTATTTCCTCTATCTCCTGCTCGCGGCCGTATTGCTCCTGGAAAGCTGGAAGCCCCGTTTCGACCTGGCCAAATCCCGCAAGTGACGCTTAAGGCGACGCGGCGGCACTGTCGTCCGGCGTTTTTCGCATGTCGCAAACAGGCGATACGTTGCAACGTGCGACGTTCATATTTGCGCGCGGCTCGACGAAATCCGCATCTTTGCGGCCAACCAAGAGCTTTTGACTTATAACAGCGAGGGCGAATGCCGGTCCGACACGTGTCGACGGTGTCGGAATACGCATTTGCCGGGCTTGAGAATACGGTCGCGGAAAGGGCTAGGACGATGAAAAACAGCGCGCGTGCGGTAGTGATTGGCGGGGGCGTGGTCGGCGTCTCGACCCTCTATCACCTGGCGAAAAAGGGCTGGGACGATGTCATCCTCATCGAGCGCAAGGAACTGACCTCGGGCTCGACCTGGCACGCCGCAGGCCTGTTGCCGCTGTTCAACATGAGCTATTCGGTCGGCCAGATCCACAAATACTCGGTGCGCTTCTACCAGGAACTCGCCGAGGAAACCGGCATGGACACCGGCTTCAGGAAGGTGACCAACGTGCGGCTCGCACGCACGCAGGACCGACTGGACGAGTACGAATACTACATGGGCGTCGCCGAGACGATCGGCATCGAGGTCAACCGGATGAGCCCGGAGGAGATCAAGGAAAAATGGCCCTATGTAGACACCGACGGGCTGATCGGCGCGATCTGCCACCCGGAGGACGGCTACATCCAGCCGGCGGATCTCACGCAGGCGCTGGCCAAGGGCGCGCGCGACCGCGGCGCCACCATCTACCGGAACACGACTGTCGAGGGCATCGACCAGCTCGAGGACGGCCGGTGGCTGGTCCGGACCGACAAGGGGGATGTGACCTGCGAGCATGTCGTGTCGTGCAGCGGCAACTTCGCCCGTAAGACCGGCGCGATGGTCGGCCTCGACATTCCCGTCATCCCGGTCGAGCACCAGTATATTGTCACCGAGGCGCATCCCGAGATCCAGAAATTCCGCGCCGATGGCGGGGCGGAACTTTGCGTGCTGCGCGAATCCGATTCCTCCTGGTACATGCGCGAAGAGGCCGGCGGTCTTCTGCTCGGCCCGTATGAAAAGGGCGCCCCGTGCTGCTATGTGGACGGTCCGTCGGACGAATCGGAATACGAACTCTTCCAGGAAGACCTCGAGCGCCTGATGCCGCATATCGAGACGGCGATCGCACGGGTTCCCTATTTCGGCGAGGCGGGCATCAAGAAGGTCTACAACGGCGCGATCGCCTATACGCCCGACGGATCGCCGATCATCGGCCCGGCGCCGGGCAAGAAGAACTTTTGGCTAAACGAAGGCCATTCCTTCGGCGTCACGGCGGCCGGCGGTGCCGGCTGGCAGCTTGCCGAGTGGATCGTCGACGGCGAGCCGACCATCGACATGATGGGCGTCGATCCGCGCCGGTTCGGGCCCTATGCGACCGAGGGCTATCTGCGCGAGAAAAACGAAGAGGCCTATGCCAACGTCTTTACCGTGCACTATCCGGACGAAGAGCGCGTCGCGGCACGGCCGTTGAAGCGTACGCCCTGCTACGGCCGCATGGAGGAACTTGGCGCCGTCTTCGGATCCGTCTACGGCTGGGAACGGCCCAACTGGTTCGCGCCGCAAGGCTACGGCATCGACGTCGACACCATCGGCAAGCCGGACGTGCTGACCAACCACAACCATCCCAATCCGGATGCGGACAACAAGGTCAAGGAAATCTGGTCGTTCCGCCGCTCGAACTATTTCGAGCATGTCGGCAACGAGGTCAAAAACGTGCACGAGAATGTCGGGCTGCTCGACATGTCCGCCTTTGCCAAGATGGAAGTCAGCGGACCCGGCGCGCGCGACTGGCTGGATTCGATCCTCGCCAACGCGATCCCAAAGAGGCGCGGCCGCATCGCGCTCGCCCACCTGTTGACCAAAAATGGCGGCGTGCGGTCCGAATTCACCGTCTACGAATGGGCGCCGGATCGGTTTTACCTTGTGTCCGCGGGCGCGTTCGAGGCGCATGACCACGATTACCTGCGCAAGCTCGCGCCGACCGACGGTTCGGTGCGGCTGAACGCCATCACCGAAAGGCTGGGCGTGCTCGTCCTCGCCGGCCCGCGTTCCAGGGACGTTCTTCAGAAGCTCACGCGCACCAGCCTCGAAAACGCGGACTTCCCGTGGCTTTCGGGCAGGCAGATCAGCGTCGGCCCGGCGAGCGCCCATGCGCTCAGGGTGAACTTCGTCGGCGAGCTCGGCTGGGAACTGCATCACCCGATGGAGCAGCAGAACAGGATCTTCGATCTGATCATGGAGGCGGGCGAGGAATTCGGTATCAGGCCGTTCGGCATTCGCGCCATGACGGCGATGGCGGTGGAAAAGTCCTACCGCCTGATCCCGCGCGAACTATCCATCGAGTACAACGCCTATGAATCGGGCCTCGACCGCTTCGTCAAACCGAACAAGGGCGAATTCATCGGCCGCGAGGCTGTCGTGCGGGCGCGCGAAGAGGGTCTCAAATGGAATTTCGTCACCCTCGAGGTGCATGACGTGACAGACGCCGATGCGCGCGGCAGCGAGGCCATTTACAGGAACGGCGAACTCATCGGCCGGGCAACCCATGGAAGCTATGGATGGCGGCTCGGAAAATCACTGGCGCTGGCCATGGTGCGGCCCGATCTCAGTGCCGCGGGAACGGAACTCGAAATCAGGATCCTCGGTCAATTGCACCGGGCGACGGTGATCGAGGAGAGCCCGTTCGATCCCGAAAACGGTGTGCTCAGGGCCTAGAGCTGTTGGTCCGGCCGTCGGCGATCCGACGGCCTATACGGCCTGCTGTCTACTTGGAAGCGTGGATCTCGCACTTGCCGGAATAGGCATGGGTCCATCGTCGCGCGCCGTTCTGGCAGCCCCTCAGGGCCAGCGCCTCGGCTTCCTCGACGCTCTTTCTGTTCAGCGCGACGCCGCAGATGAAGTTCTTTCCCTCATAAGCGGCTGCCGTCAGGTCGGTCGAGGCGTAAGCAGAGTGTCCGCTGGCCGCGATATATTCCCTGAGAGCCCCCGGGCAGTCGCCCTTGGCAACGGTCAGCGAGAGCGGCAGCGACCGCCTGACATTGCCCTTCCAGCCGGCGAGCGACTCGCCGGGAGGCGGCGGCGATGAGGATGTGGTACAGGCGGCAAGCAGAAATGCCATGCAGCCGACCATGGCGGATTTTCGGTTTAACGCTGTAAGTTTCATGAACGCGTTACCCGTTTGTTTTTATTGCGAAACCGAACATGCGGTTAAACAAGCGTTAAGCATGTCCCACCCGATTCATAGCACCACCACTGGTTGCTATGAACCGGAAGTTCTTCTTTTGGTAAACGACACGATCGGGCGGCCGCTGCAATTTCTGTATCAACGGCGCGGTGAATCAAAACGGCCTGAAAGCCTTTGTGTCGGATCAGGCGGCAGAGGTGAGAAGCTGCTTGCGGTCGGCTCGTTCCTGCTGGGGCGAGCGGCCGTAGAGTTCGCGGTAGCACTTGGAAAAATGCGAGGCCGAGACGAAGCCGCAGGCGACGGCCACTTCCACGACGGGCATCGATGACTGGATCAGGAGGTGACGTGCCCGGTCGAGCCTGATCTCCAGATAGTAGCGGGCAGGGGAGCGGCCCATTTCCTGGCGGAACAGGCGCTCGATCTGGCGGCGCGACAGACCCGCGTAATCGGCGATTTCCAGGAGGGACAGCGGTTCGGATAGGTTGCTTTCCATCAGTTCGATGATCGACAGCACCTTGGAATTCTGCACGCCGAGGCGCGCGCGAAGCGGCAGGCGCTGGCGATCGTGCGGATTGCGGACCCGGTCCGTCAGTGCCTGTTCGCAGACCCGGTTGACCAGGTTGTCGTCGTGGTCCTCTCCGATGAGGTTCAGCATCATGTCGAGCGATGCGGTGCCGCCGGCGCAGGTGTAGATATTGTCATCCGTCTCGTAGAGGTCGGCATAGACCTCGGCGAGCGGGAACTTCTCCGAAAAGCCCGGCAGATCCTCCCAGTGAATCGCACAGCGCCGACCCGACAACAGGCCGGCGGCGGCGAGGACATAGGCTCCCGTGCACAGCCCGCCGACGGATATGTTCCTGTTGTGCACTTCGCGCAGCCAGGCATGGACCGACTTCTGGGCGTGGGTCTCGACATTGACGCCGGAGCATACGAACACCATGGAGGGGCGCTTTTCGCCGGCGAGGTTGCGCCGTTCCTCTTCGAGTGTCGCCGTCGCCGACACCTCGATGCCGTTCGAGGCCATGACCGGTGAACCGTCGAACGATGCGATGCGCCAACTGTAGGCCTGGTAACCGAGCATGCGATTGGCGAGCCGCAGCGGCTCGATCGCCGTGGCGAACGCGATCAGCGAAAAATCCGGAACCAGATAGAAAACGAAGGATCGCTTTACCGTCGGCGTGTTGTTATCCATCGCCATCAATCCCTGAACATCGCGCCCTGCATGTGTCTGTACCGGTACAGAATCTGTCACGGCGCAGGCGCCCAATCAATATACTGCTAGCCGCCATTGCCGCTATGGCGCTGAGATTCCAGAAACTTTTCAGTTAAATCTCTCCACCCGCTAAGCAAAAACGCCTTTGCGGCTGCGACCTTTACACAGTCGGTAAGTCCTGTGAAGCGAATTTTTTTAATGTGAAAATAAGTAAAATTTCGCCCTGCGGTCGATGTGTCGGCGAGACTAGGCGGGCCGGCGCGCCAGTGGGCGCGCCGGTCGTGTTCAAAGGCCGAGGCGGCGGCAGGAATCACGCTTGTCGTAGCGTGCCGGCCAGCCGATGTCGCGCAGCATCTGATCGCTGAGCTTGGCGATTTCCTTCTCCGTCTGCCGGTGCAGTCTGCGGCACTGGTGGCGCTTCCATAGCGCCCGGATTTCGTTCGCAAGACGCGTTACGATCTGGGTTCCTGCCCTGTGCCTCGCCGGCACAATGGTGACGCCGTACGGGTTCCGGTTTTCGATACGTGCATTGTTCAACATGTTCAGGCTCCTTCCAGATTGCCGGTATTCGTTTCCGAAAGACCGAAAAATTCAGAGAAGGTCGCGACCCTTGATCTTGACTATGGGGCTTCTATTTGGTTCAATCAAACGAAAAGTAATCAACGTTTCATTCAAAAAAATTGAACGAAGACCATGAACGCTCCGATCAATCACCCCGCACCGCTTCTCGAGCTCGATATCCTGCGTACCTTCGTCGCCATAGCCGACACGGGCAGTTTCACAGCGGCCGCCTCAATCGTGTTCCGCACGCCATCGGCGGTCTCCATGCAGATCAAGAAGCTCGAAGAAATGCTCGGCAGACCGGTCTTCGCGCGCGATGCGCGGTCGGTGACGCTGACCAATGACGGTGTCGTCCTGCTCGGTTATGCGCGGCGCCTGCTGTCGCTCAACCGCGAGGCGGTCTCGCAGTTCGTGTCGCCCGACATTTCCGGCGTGGTGCGGCTCGGCGCCCCCGACGATGTCGGCGAGCGGCTGCTGCCGACCGTGCTGACGCGTTTTGCCAAGACGCATCCCTCGATCGCCGTCGATGTCGTCATCGACATGAGTTCCAACCTCATCAAGCGCATTGAGGAGCGGCGGCTCGATATCACCCTCCTGACCTGCGCCACCGGAAAGGTGCCGGACGGCGGCGAAATCCTGTTGACCGAGCAGCTTGTCTGGGCCGGTGCTAAGGGTGGAAGCGCGCATCTGTGTTCGCCGTTGCCCGTCTCCATGTGGGAAGAGGGCTGTGCCTGGCGCGCCGGCGCCGTGGAAGGCCTGAACGAGCGCGGCATATCCTACCGCATCGCCTATATGAGCGCCCACACCGCCGGCCAGCGGGCTGCGATCATGTCCGACCTGGCCGTGGCGCCGCTGCCGAAATCGTTCGTCGGCGAGGATCTGGTGGTGCTCGGCGAGGAAGACGGATTGCCGCCGATCGGCACCTATTCGCTCGGCATGATCGTCCGGCCGGATGCCGAGGCGCCGGTCTGCGCGGCCGCCGACCACATCCGTGCGACGTTTGCGATGCTCGCCGATACGGGAGAATTCGCGGAGGCGAGCTGACCGGAGCGTCAGCGGGGAATCATTTCCACCCGGCGGTTTTTGGCACGGCCGTCCTCCGTATCGTTGCGGGCCACCGGCGCGAGGAAGCCGGCGCCGGCGGCGACCATCCGCTCCTTGCTGATACCGTGCGCGCTGGACAGCGCATCGACAACCGACTGCGCCCGCCGGTGCGACAGCCCGAGATTGTAGTCCATGCTGCCCTGGTTGTCGGTGTGGCCGACAATGACCACTGAAAGCTCCGGCGCGCCGTTCAGGAATTTGGCCATCTCCTCCAGTGTCGGCGCCGATTCCGGTTTGATATTCGCCTTGTCGGTGTCGAAATAGATGCCGTAAAGGGCGACGCTTCCCTTTTCGGCGAAGGCATCCTGCATCGCTTTGGCGTCGACCATCTGGAAGGCGAGCTTGTCGATTTCGACGACCGTCACCTGGGTGCGGATCTTTTTGTGCGTATCGGCGCTGATGACGACGGATGCGTAGACCTCGCCCTCGGCGCCGGAGCGCTTGGCGCCGAGGTAGCGGTAATTGAACGGATCGACCACCATCTTCGGCAGCGGAAACGTGTCGAGCGCGTATGCCAGGTTGCCGCCGCCGCACGCCTTGGTGTCGCACTCGAAAACGATCTCGAAGCCGTTGCCCGTCAGGCCCAGTTCGAAATTGCGCGCCACCTCGGCCAGCGATTGGTCACCGTCGAGCGTGTAGGCGATGCGGGTGACGGTGCCCTCGATCGGCTTCAGATTGTCCGGATCGCGCTTGGTGGCCGGTTCGGTGGCGAACGCGTATTCGTCGAATTCGCGATGGTCGTAGGCGTTGATGAACGAGCCGTCGAAGCGACCGACCAGCGGATGATCGGCGCTGCCGGCAATGTCCTCGGCATGTGCGACGGTCGACAGGATTGCCGCGACAGCCGCCGATGCGACTGCACGACCAACGCTTCTAAAGGAAGTATCCATTCTTGCGCCCCGCTGCAATGTTGACGTCAGGGGCAATCTTAGGCAATCGCGAGAGGCGGTCAAAGCCGCCGGCAAAAGGGCATGGATATTCGGTGACAGGCTGTTGCCGCCATGCACCATGGCGTCATCTTGCTCTAACCGCGCCGCCTGCGTCCTTCGCGGCGGCGCCGTCCACCGCCGTTGTCGGAGGCAGCCGGCTCGGCCCGGGCGGGAAGCGTGACGGCCCTGGCGAGTTCCGGGAACGCGTCGATCTTGTTCGGCAGGGCCATGGCGTTGACGAAATGCTCCTGGAACTTCGGTTCGAGCGCGGTCTCGATCTTCTCGATCGCCGTCACGGTCTCTTCGATCTCGCGGCGATAGCCGCGGTTGAGCAGCGCCATGCGCGCGCCGGTTCCAGCGGCGTTGCCGACGGCCTTGACCTTGTCCAGGTCGCAATCGGGAACCAGGCCGAGGACCATGGCGTATTTGGGATCGATGAAGGAGCCGAAGGCGCCGGCGAGACCGATCCGGTCGACATGGGCGATGCCCTGCTTGTCCATGAGCAGCTTGATGCCGGCATAGAGCGCCGCCTTGGCGAGCTGGATGGCGCGCACGTCGTTCTGCGTGATGGTCAGGCGCGTGTCGCCCTCCCACAGGACGTAGGAGAAGGTGCGCCCGTCCTGGACGATGCGGTCGGTGCGGCTCGCGAGCGATCCGTCAATGACGCCGTCCTCGGAGATGATGCCGGCCAGGAACATCTCGGCAATCACCTCGATGATGCCGGACCCGCAGACGCCGGTGACGCCGGTTTTCGCGGCCTGGGCGGCGAAGCCGGACTCGTCCGACCAGGATTCGACGCCGATGACGCGCACCCGCGGCTCGAGGGTTTGCGGATCGATGCGGACCCGCTCGATAGCGCCGCTGGCGGCGCGCTGGCCGCAGGAAATCTCGGCGCCCTCGAAGGCCGGGCCGGTGGGCGACGAAGCCGCGACGACCCGGTCCTTGTTCCCGAGCACGATTTCGGCGTTGGTGCCGACATCGACAAGCAGCATGATCTCGTCCTGGCGGTGCGGGCCTTCGCAAAGGGTAGCGGCCGCCGCGTCGGCACCGACATGGCCGGCAATGCACGGCAGCATGTAGACGCGCGTGCCGTGATTCAGCGCCAGGTTCAGGTCGGCCGCCCAGCTGTGCACCGCGCCCGATACGGCCAGCGCGAACGGCGCGCCGCCCAGTTCCGTCGGATCGATGCCGAGGAACAGGTGATGCATGATCGGGTTGCCGACGAAGACAGCGTCGAGGATATCGGCGGGATCGACGCCGGATTCGGCGCAGACCTCCTCGATCAGGCCGTTCAGCGCGTTGTGGACCGCATTGGTCATCGCCTCCTGGCCGTCCGGGTTCATCATCACGTAGGAGACGCGGCTCATCAGGTCTTCGCCGAAGCGGATCTGCGGGTTGGACACGCCGGCGGAGGCGATCGTCAGGCCTGAGAGCAGCGACGACAGGTGCATCGCGATGGTGGTCGAGCCGATGTCGCAGGCGATCCCGTAGGCTTCGTTCTTCAGCCCCGGATAGAGCGCGATCAGGGCAGGGCGGGCGGTCTCCATGTCCCTGTGAATGGCGGCGGTGACGGCCCACTTGCCTTCGCGCAGGACCTTCTGGACCTTCGGCAGCAGATGCTGGTCGACGATGATGTCGGTAAAGCCCCAATCGCGCTCGAGCGCCAGTTTCAGCCGGTCGAGATCGCCGAGCGGCTTGTGCATGTCGGGTTCCTCGACCTCGACATAGCACATCTGGATCGCCGGATTGCGCTCGATCAGCCGCGTGTCGGCCGCCTTGCGGACGATCTGCGCGTTGACCTGGACATCCTGGGGTACGTCGATGACGAGATCGCCCTCGATCGTCGCCGAACAGGACAGGCGCCGGCCGTCCTTCAATTCCCGTTTTTCAGCGTAGCGTTTTTCCTTGGCGCCAAACGCGGAAACATGCGCGTCGGCGGAGGTAATGCCGTGCTTGGCGAAATTGCCTTCCTGGATTTCGATCTGGCAGCGGCCGCAGATCCCGCGCCCGCCGCAGACGCTTTCGACATAGACGCCGAGCTGGCGCGCCGCCTCCAGGATGTTGGTGCCTTTTTCGAAACGGCCGCGACGACCGGAGGGCATGAAAAGGACCAGCGGGTCTTTTTCGCTCGCCTTCTGGTCCATCTGGTGTCCTTTCAGATCTGCGCGAATCAACGCAAGCAACGTTGCGGCAGGATCCGTGCCGGGGCAAGCCCGGCACGCGCGGCCCTAGGCGCGGGCGCGGCGTCCGCCCCGCCGGCGGCCGCCAGTTGCCGCCGCGGCTACCGCGCCGTCGGCCGCGACCGGAGCCGCTCCGTTGGCCGGTGCGTGATCACGATAGGTCATGATCCAGTTCTGGCAGTTCGGGTCGGTGGCATTCAGGACGTTGGCGCCGTGGACCATCTCCATTTCCTGCGGACGGCAGGGATTCATGATCGCCGAGGTCATGCCCGACGCGATCACCATGGGAATGAACGCGGCGTTGATGGCGTGGCGGTGCGGCAGGCCGAAGGAGATGTTGGACAGGCCGCAGGTGGTGTTGACGCCGAGCTCGTCGCGCAGGCGGCGCACCAGCCTGAACACCTGCTGTCCGGCCGTTCCCATGGCGCCGATCGGCATGACCAGCGGATCGACGACAATGTCCTCGGCCTTGATGCCGTAGTCGGCCGCATGCTCGACGATCTTCTTGGCGACGGCGAAACGCACGTCCGGATCCTCGGAAATGCCGGTCTCGTCGTTCGAGATCGCAACGACAGGAACGTCGTATTTCTTGATCAGCGGCAGGATCGCCTCGAGCTTCTCGGTCTCGCCGGTCACGGAATTGACCAGCGGACGGCCCTTGGCCACTTCAAGTCCGGCCTCGATGGCGCCGGTGACCGAGGAATCGATCGAAAGCGGCACGTCGACCAGGCCCTGGACGATCTCCAGGGTCTTGACCAGCAGTGCCGGTTCGGTTGCGTTGGGATCCACCGCGGTGACGCCGGCATTGACGTCGAGCATGGTGGCGCCGGCTGCGACCTGCGCCAGGGCGTCGGACTTGACGGTCTCGAAATTGCCTTCCTGCATCTCGGCGGCCAGCCGCTTGCGTCCGGTCGGGTTGATGCGTTCGCCGATCACGCAGAACGGCTGATCGAATCCGATGACAATTTCCTTGGTTGCTGATGCAACGATCGTGCGGGCCATTAGGCAGTCCTCAATTCTGTGCTACGGTCGTAGAAGGATATAAAGATGTCTTTATATCCCATGTGCCGCGTTCTTCAAGCCACTCGGACGTTTTTTTCAGTCCGCCGAAGGCAAATACGTGAATCTGCCGTATGGGGGTGTCGTTGCTGGCGAGCACGTGCTCCTCGATCGGGCCGACGACATTTTCGGGCGAATGGGAGGTCGCAAGGGTGGTCAGCGAGAGCGCGTTCTTCTTGAGGAAGGAAATCGAATTGCCGACGCCGCACATGGCCGCGAACTTGATCAGCGTGGTGACCTTGGCGGGACCGGCGACACCGAGATGAACGGGCAGGTCGATGCCGTGTTCCTTGAGACCGTCGGCCCAGGCGATGAATTTCTGCGCGTCGAAACCGAATTGGGTGACGATGCGCAGCTTTGCGTCGCTGCGCTCGGCGAAGGACTTTTTCAGCCGCAGCGCCTGGACGGCCACTTCCTCTGAGAAATCCGGGCTGCCCTCGGGATGGCCGGCGATACCGATGGCCTCGACGCCGTATTTGTCGAAAAATCCGGTTTCAAGCACTTCCATTGTCGAGGAGAACTCGCCGGCCTGGCGCTCCAGGCCGCCGCCGATGACCAGCACGTTGCTGACGCCGGCTTCCTCGCTCATGCGCTTGACGCGCTCCTCGAGCGCGCCGCGGGTGGAAAGGCGACGCGACGCGAAATGCGGGACCGGCTCGAAGCCCAGATCGCGCAGGCGGCGAACCGCGTTCACCAGCGTGTCGGTGGTGTCCGTCCCGATATCGGTGACGTAGACGTGCGTTCCCTTCGGAAACAGGTTGGGCAGGTCAGCCGATTCGACCGCCTGGCGCGGGGCCACTTCGATCGATGCTGCGATTTTCTCAGGCCGTTGCGGCTTCATTTCCACCACTGTCGTCATTGTTGCCGGCTCTCCCTCCCGAATTGACAAGGTCAATCAGGCGCTCTTTGGTGTAATCCTCTTCCAGACGCGCGGCCGCCTTGTCGGCTTCCGCCTCCAGATCGTCGGAGACCGGTTCCGGTGTACCGCGCCGCCACTCGGCGAGATACTCGTCCGTTTCATGAGCTCCGGAGCGCATCGCGCACATGTCGATGGCTTCGGTGAAACGCAGCGATAATTCGCGTTTCGCGCTCTTGCGGCCTTTCTTGACAATAACCTGCGCGGGTATGTCCCGCCAGTAAACGGTAATCAGATCAGCCATGGGTGGTCTCCTTGGCGCGTACATAAGTAAAATCCGCCGGTCTGGCTTGCTGCGCGACGACGCGCAATGCGCTCAAAAACGACGTGTGCGCCGCAGCATTATATACGGTTGGCCCGACAGGAAAAAAGCCTTGTATCCGCTGTTGGTTACCGGCCGTCAACGCACCCTACACGACCGAGCTGAACAGCGCCGTCGTCAGGAAGAGAACGAGCGCGAAAATAAGCGTCGCGACAATGCCGATGATCGATCCGATCACAAGGCAGTTGCCGTCGTTTTCCGTGTGGGCAAGGCCGATCGTGGCGATGGCAAAGGCCGGAAGCCAGTTGCCGAAAGGTATCGGAACGACAACGATGATCGACATGAACAAGATGTAGATGCCGAACAGGCGTTCCGACAGCGGGGTCGTGAGCGGCCAGTTGCGCGGGCGCACCCAGGCTTCCATCCATTTCAGCCACGGCTCAGAGCGCCGGACGATCTTCTGAAGCGTCTTCTTGTCGAGGGTGTAGTTGGCGAGGCGTTCGGGCAGCCAGATCTTGTTTCGTCCGGCGACGATCTGCCAGGAAATGAATATCAGCGGAAGGCCCAGGATCAGGGTCGCGCCCGGCGGCAGCGGGATGAGGTTCGGAATCGAGAACACGATCAGAAAAGCGCCGAACGAGCGCTCGTCCAGAGCTTCGGCGATTTCCCGCAGCGTAATGCGCGGCCCCATGTTTTCCGAGATTTCCTTCAGCAGGTCGGACAGGCTCTCCGGGCGTTTTTGCCGTTTTGCCGAAATACCGGGAACAGAACCTTCTGCGGGCGTATCGCTCAATATTGTCTCTCTTCGGCTGTCGTACAATCTGTGTTTAATCCGTCGAAACACGTATCAGCCGATCACTAAGGCAATACGTCAACCGCATTCATCGGGATGCGGGCAACACATGTGGGACTTTTTGTGCAAATAGGCAAGGGGATCGCGTGCCGCGGTGGGCGGTCAGGCCGACTGCAGCGATGACGTGAGGTCGCCATAGCCGGTAAAGCGGTACTCATATTCAAGGCCGAGGCGCTCGGCGGCGAGGCGCGCTTTTTCCTGCAGCTCCGGGTCTTCCTTCTGGGACAGGTAAACCAGCTTGCGGTAATTGCCGAAATACATGTCGCGCAGTTCCGGGTGCCGGTCGAGGCCGAGAGGCTCGACGATGAAGCTCTCGAACTGCCGGGCGAGGAAATCGGTCAGGAAGAAGGCGTCGATGTCGTCGTTCCATTCCTCGAAGAGGTCATTGCCGGCAAAGAAGGAATAGCAGTGCGGCCCGGCAATGCGCTCCACGCCCTCCTCCTCGCAGACACGGTCGAGCAGGCCGCCGGTGCCGCAATCGGCATAGGCGACATAGATGCGCTCGAAACCCTCTTCGCGCGCCTTCTTGACCGCTTCCCGGACACCAGGCGCGATGCGGTCCGGATATAGATGCCACTGCGCCGGAAGGCAGGCGAGATCGATGTGCGAAAGGCCGTTGGCCTCGCACACGGCGAGGATTTCCCGCGCGATCGCACCGCAGCCGATGACGCGCACCGGCTTTTCCTGCGAAGATGTGTGACCCTGTTCGATCATGGCGTTACTTATACTGCTAAAACAAAATGGCGGCCAACCCGGCCGCCATCCGCAAATCCGTTTTGGTTCAGGCGGCGTTATCCGGCGCTGGCCATCTTGTTGTGCTTGCGCTTCATGAATTCCTTGGCCGTCTCGACGGCAACGGCCGCGTCGCGGCAATAGGCGTCGGCACCGACGGCCATGCCGAATTCCTCGTTCAGCGGCGCTCCGCCGACCAGCACGACATAATCGTCACGGATGCCCTTTTCCTTCATCGTGTCAATCACGACCTTCATATAGGGCATTGTCGTGGTCAGCAGCGCCGACATGCCGATGATATCGGGCTCGTGCTCGTCGATGGCCTCGAGATAGTTCTCGACCGGGTTGTTGATGCCGATATCGATCACGTCGAAACCGGCGCCTTCCATCATCATGCCGACGAGGTTCTTGCCGATATCGTGAATGTCGCCCTTGACGGTGCCGATCACCATCTTTCCGAGCTTCGGAGCGCCCGTTTCGGCGAGCAGCGGCCGCAGGATGGCCATCCCGGCCTTCATGGCGTTGGCCGACAAAAGCACCTCGGGCACGAAAAGAATGCCGTCGCGGAAGTCCTCGCCGACGATGCGCATGCCCTCAACGAGTGCCTTTGTCAGCACATCGTAGGGCGCCCAGCCGCGGTCGAGCAGAATGGTCGTGCCTTCCTCGATCTCTTCCTTCAGGCCGTCGTAAAGGTCGTCATGCATCTGCTGCACGAGTTCATCGTCAGACAGTTCTGCTAGAATGATTTCGTCATCGGACATCGGCGTTCCCTCGATGCTGGCGATTGTCGCGCTTTTGAATCACGTAAGTGTTTATCGTGAAAGTCTTATGCGGGAAAGAACCGAAAAGAGAGTTCTCAAAAACGACGCGCTCCAATCTGAAAAGCGACCCGTTTATTTCAGCGATCACCGCCGTTCCCGCAGATGGCGGGAACCTGTCGCCATAGCGTCACGGCTTGGCGCATAGAGAAAGGCGGCGGCCGGGCTGGGCACTAGGCTAAACGATAACGACAAACGCGCGAGTTACGCAGAAGTTCAAAGGGCTGCCGGCCGGCGCACTGATGCCGTAAACCAATGATAAGGCACAGGGCGCGCAATGCGGCAGGAAAGGTAACCGAGATGGAAGCTGAAAAATCAAGTTCCGGCCGCGGCGGAGGCCGACGGGGGCGCGGCGGTGCCGGCGGTGCGGCCGCAAGACGGGCCTCGCGCAGCGGCGGCGGTCCGGGCGAACAGCAATTCTATATCAGGCGCAAGGTCCGCGCGTACGAGGTTCTCGACGAAGAAGCCCTGGCGCTGATCGAGGCCAACGCCGAGACCGTGCTCGAGGAGATCGGCATCGAATTCCGCGACGATGCGGAAGCACTGGCGCTGTGGCGCGAGGCCGGTGCCGATGTGAAGGGCGAGCGCGTCCATTTCCCGAAGGGGCTTTGCCGGTCGCTGCTGAAGACGGCGCCGCAGGTGTTCACGCAGAATGCGCGCAACCCGGAGCGCTCCGTCGAGATCGGCGGCAAGGCGATCGTGTTCGCGCCGGTCTACGGCCCGCCATTCGTTCGCGATCTCAACGGCGAGCGGCGCTATGCGACGATCCAGGACTTCGAGAACTTCGTGAAACTCGCCTATATGGCGCCCTCGATGCACCATTCGGGCGGGACCGTGTGCGAACCGGTGGATATTCCGGTCAACAAACGGCATCTCGACATGGTCTATGCCCATATGCGCCTGTCCGACAAGCCGTTCATGGGCTCGGTGACCGCGCCGGAGCGGGCACAGGACACGGTGGACATGTGCAAGATCCTGTTCGGCGAAGACTATGTCGATCAGAACTGCGTCGTTGTGAACCTGATCAACGCCAACTCGCCCATGGTCTTCGACGAGACCATGCTGGGCGCTGCAAAGGTCTACGCGCGCAACAACCAGGCATGCATCGTGTCGCCGTTCATCCTGTCGGGCGCGATGAGCCCGGTGACGGTGGTCGGCACGCTGACGCAGATCCTCGCAGAAGTGCTTGCTGGCGCATCCTTCACACAGTTGATCCGTCCGGGCGCGCCGGTGTTGTTCGGCACCTTCGCCGCGTCGATTTCCATGCAGTCCGGCGCGCCGACCTTCGGGACGCCGGAGCCGTCGCTGGTCTCCTACGGCGCGGCGCAACTGGCGCGGCGGCTCGGTCTGCCGTTCCGGACTGGCGGGTCGCTGTGCGGCTCGAAGGTGCCGGATGCCCAGGCCGCGCATGAAAGCGGCGCCACCTTGAACATGACGCTGCTTGCCGGCACCAATTTCGCATTGCACTCGGCCGGCTGGCTGGAGGGCGGGCTGGTGTCCTGCTACGAGAAGTTCATGATCGACGTGGACCAGCTCGGCATGATGCAGAAATTCGCCGAGGGCGTCGATCTTTCCGAAGACGCGCAGGCCATGGACGCGATCCGCGAAGTCGGGCCGGGCAGTCATTATCTCGGCTGCGCGCACACGCAGGCGAATTTCCAGACGGCGTTCTACCGTTCGCCGCTGGCCGACAACAATTCCTTCGAGCAGTGGCAGCTGGAAGGTGAAAAACGCATCGAGAACCGCGCCAACGAGTTGTGCAGAAGCTGGCTCGAATCATACCAGGCGCCGCCCCTGGACGAGGGCATCAATGACGGGCTGCGGGACTTCATCCGCCACAAGAAGGAGGCGATGCCGGACGCCTTCACATGAAAGAAGCCCGAGGACGGCCGGGCTAAAGTGGCCAACCTCATTCACAGGGATGTCTGGCGCTCGGCGTTCAGGGATGACGAGTGATGCGCGACGGCGATCTCTACAACCGTCTTGATACGGCGCTGAAACGACACGGCCTGATGGCCCGCGGCGGGCTTCACCTGACCGAGGACGCGGATCTTGCCGCGCGCGAATACGGCTTTACCACCGTTGTGCTCGCCGGCCATGCGGGCTCATCGTTCTGGCCCGATTTCGAGACGTTCCGCTCGGGCTATGACGGGACGCATCCGCTCGATGCATGGTCCCGTTCTGTCGGTTCCGAAATCGAATCGGAATTCGGCTGTAAAGCTTTGTATCCGTTCGAAAAACCCTGGTGGCCGTTTCAGAGCTGGATCAAGCGGACCGAGGGGCTGGAGCCGTCGCCGCTGGCCATATTGATCCATCCGGAGTTCGGGCTCTGGCACGGATACCGGGCCGCTTTCGCCTTTGCAGGCGAGATTGCCGTTCCGGCACCGGTTTCGCTCGCCCATGCGTGCGACAGTTGCGCCGAAAAGCCGTGTATCTCGACTTGCCCGGCTGAAGCGGTGGCGGCACATGACTTCGCCATCAAGGCCTGCCGGACGCATCTGGACAGCAACGCGGGCCGCTCGGGCTGCATGGTGTCGGGGTGCCTGGCGCGCAACGCCTGCCCGGTGGGGCGGCAATATCAGTATGTCGAGGCGCAGCTGCGCTTCCACATGGACGCGCTGGAGCCCCTGGTGAACCGGTGATGCTTCAGGCGCGCCTGCGGCCGCGGCGCTCGCGTTTCGGCGCATCGGCTGCGTCCGCCGCGGTCTTGTTGCGCAACGGCCCGATCTTCTCGACGATGTCCTCGAGGCTGGGTTTTTTCGCCCGCTCATGGGTGTCGATTGCCGCGCGCATGGCGCGCAGGTGATCGCAGGACGTGCCACAGCAGCCGCCGATGATCGTCGCGCCCGCATCGATCGCCAGGCGCGCGTATTCGGCCATCAGCGGCGGCGTGCCCGAATAGTGGATCTCGGAGCCGACGAATTCGGGGATGCCGCAATTGCCCTTGACGATGATGGTGCCGTCCGGATTGGCTTCCTTCATGTCGAGAAGCGATGAGAGTATGTCCGATGCGCCGACGCCGCAATTGGCACCGACCGCCAGCGGCGGCTGTTCCACGTCGTTCGCGACGTTGTGAATGTCCTTCGGGTGCAGTCCCATCATGGTCTTGCCGGCGGTGTCGAAGGAACCGGTATAGGTATAGGGCATCCCGCATCTGACGGCCGCCTCGGCTGCCGCGCGGATTTCGTCCGGCGCCGACATGGTCTCGATCCAGGCGATTTCCGCGCCGCCGGCCTTGAGGCCGTTGATCTGTTCCTCGAATGCTTCGACCGCTTCCTCATAGGTGAGGGCGCCGAGCGGCACGAGCAATTCGCCGGTGGGGCCTACGGAGCCCGCGACGATCACACGGCGTCCGGCGCCGTCCGCGACCCGCCTGGCGATCTCGGCGGCCTTTTTGTTCAGCTCAAACACCCGGTCTTGCGCGTGGTGAAGCTTCAGTCTTTGACGGGTGCCGCCGAAGCTGTTTGTCAGGATGATGTCGGAGCCCGCGTCAACGAAATCCTGATGCAGCTTGACGATCTTTTCCGGCGCGTCCTCGTTCCAGAGCTCGGGCGCTTCGCCGGATTCCAGGCCCATGGCAAAGAGGTTCGTGCCGGTTGCGCCGTCGGCGAGAAGAACGCCCTTCTCGGCAATGAGATCGGACAGCGGATTGGTCGATGCGGCGGGAGGGGACATTGTACTTTTCCAAATGGTGCCAAATTGTGTAACGATATAAACATGTCTTTATATCATGGCAATGCCGAAAAGCGCTCATCGGACGGATTTCAATGGCCATGGGTGGGCAAAGAAAAGGCGGCCGAAGGGCCGCCAATTCCCGATTCCGCTTCGGTCGAGCGCTATTCGGCGGCAATTGCCTCCTCATGGGCGACCGGGGTCACCATCGCCGCGATGACATCATGGATGTCCAGCGATCCAACCGGTTTGCCGCCGGCGTCGGTGACGTGGGCCATGGCGGTGTTGGCGTCGGTCATGGTCTTTGCCGCTTCCTCCAGGGTCGTTCCGGTGACGATGCCCATCCCCTCGGGATCGCCGGACAGCGGCTTCATGATCGTCTCGACCAGGATCACGCGCCCGCGATTGACCTCCTTGACGAAATTGGAGATGTAGTCGTCGGCCGGGTTGAGTACGATGTCCTGGCCGGTCCCCTGCTGAACGATCTCGCCGTCGCGCAGGATCGCGATCTTGTCGCCGAGGCGCAGCGCCTCGTCGAGATCGTGGGTGATGAAAACCACGGTCTTGCGGATTTCCTTCTGCAGGTCAAGCAGCACCGACTGCATGTCCATCCGGATCAGCGGATCGAGCGCCGAGAAGGCCTCGTCCATGAGCAGGATCGGCGCGTCGTTGGTCAGGGCCCGCGCCAGGCCGACACGCTGCTGCATGCCGCCTGAAAGCTGATTGGGATAGCTCCTTTCGAAGCCGGTCAGTCCGACCCGGTCGATCCAGCGCTGCGCCCGCTCGATCTGCTCGGCGCGCGAGACACCCTGCACCTCAAGCCCGTAAACGGCGTTGTCGAGAACCGTACGATGCGGCAATAGGGCGAATTTCTGGAATACCATCGCTGTTTCGTGGCGGCGGAATTCCCGCAGTTGGCCGGCACTCATCTTGCACACGTCGGCGTCGCCGACGATGACCTCGCCGGCGGTCGGATCGATTAGCCGGTTGATGTGGCGGATCAGGGTGGACTTGCCCGATCCGGACAGACCCATGACCACTTGGATGCCGCCGGCGGGCATCTCGATGTTGATGTCCTTCAGACCGAGGACATGACCGTACTGCTCGTTCAGCTCGGTCTTGGTCATGCCCTCCTTGACCATGTCGACATATTGTTCGGGGTTCTTGCCGAAGATCTTGTAGAGATTTCGGACCGAAATGCCGGGGCTCGTCTTCGAATCAACCATGGATGACCTCCTGGTGCTTCTGCAGACGCTTGCCGAAGGCCTGGCTTGTGCGGTCGAAGATGATGGCGATGCCGACAATGGCAAGGCCGTTGAACACGCCGAGGGTGAAGTACTGGTTGGTGATTGCCCTCAAAACGGGCTGGCCAAGGCCCTGGACGCCGATCATGGAGGCCACCACAACCATGGCCAGAGCCATCATGATGGTCTGGTTGATGCCGGCCATGATGGTCGGCAGCGCCAGCGGCATCTGGACGTTCTTCAGCCGCTGCCAATTGGACGAGCCGAAGGCGTCCGCCGCCTCCAGCACATCCTTGTCGACGAGGCGGATGCCGAGATTGGTCAGCCGGATAATCGGCGGGATGGCATAGATCACGACGGCGATCAGGCCGGGAACCTTGCCGATACCCAGAAGCATGACGACCGGGATCAGGTAAACGAAGCTCGGCATGGTCTGCATGATGTCCAGAATCGGATTGACCACCGCCTGGACGCGGTCGGACCGAGACATGATGATTCCGATAGGGATGCCGATGAAAATGGCCAGAACCGTACACACGAAGATCATCGATATGGTCTTCATCGTGTCTTCCCACATGTCGAAATAGCCGATCAGCAGCAGCGTGACGACAGAGCCGATAACAATGCGCAGGTCGCGGCTGGCCAGCCAGGCGATAAAGGCGATGATTATCAGTATTACCGGCCACGGCGTTTCCGTCATGAAGTCTTCAGACGCAATCAGAAAATGCTTCAGCGGCTCGAAAAACAGTTCGAAATATTCCCCATAGGCCCGAGTGAAGGACCGGAAACCCTCGTCGATCGCTTTCTTAAGCGCGCGCAGGCTCGCTCCGTTCATACTCGGAAACTCGTACAGCCATTCCATTTTATTGTCCCTTCCGACCCCGTGTGTGGACTTGTTCTTGTGGTTATTGCGTCCGGCAAAAACCCGGCGGGGCGACCCGCCGGGTTTTCAAAGATTAGGAGTTTGCCAGGTAGTTCTTGACCTTGTCGGCAACGTCCGGGGTAACCCACGTGGTCCAGATGTCCTCGTGGTTTTCAAGGAAGTAGCGGGCACCGTCTTCACCGGTGGCCTGGTTGTCGACCATCCAGGCAAGCAGGCTGTTCACCGTCTTGTTGCCCCATTTGCGGGTGGCAAGATAGTCGTAGGCAATGCCGCCGCGCTTCTGGAACTCGTCGGTCACGACCGTGTAGACCTCGGATTTCGGCCAGGCGTTCTTCTGCGGGTTCTCGCACTCGGCCTGGGACGTACAGGTGTCCCATTGCTCTTTGTCGTGCGGCACGCCGAAGCCGAGGCGAACCATCTCGTATTTGCCGAGAATGGCCGTTGGTGCCCAATAGTAGCCGAGCCAGCCTTCGTTGCGCTCAAACGCCTTGGCGATCGAGCCGTCCAATCCGGCCGCGGAGCCAGAGTCGATCAGGCTGAAGCCGGCCTTTTCGCCGCCATAGGCCTTGAAAAGATTGCCGGTCGAGATCTGGCAGTTCCAACCCGACGGACAGTTGTAGACCCCGCCCTTGGACGAATCCTCTGGATCCGGGAACAGTTCCGGGTGCTTCAGCGCATCGTCGATCGTCTTGATGTCCGGATAGGCCTCGGCAATGTAGTTCGGGATCCACCAACCCTCGACGCCGCCATCGGCGAGCGACTCGGCGGCAATGTGAAGGCGGCCCTCGGCGACCGCGGCATCGACCGCGTCACGGAAAGCGTTGATCCACAGTTCCGGAGCGACGTCCGGCTGACCCTTTTCGTTCATGGACGCGAATGTCGGCATCGTGTCGCCGGCGACAAGTTCCACATCGCAACCGTAGCCTTCGGAAAGGATGATCTGATCGATATTGGCCAGCACCTCGGCCGACTGCCAGTTCATCTGGGCAACCGTGACCTTCCCGCAGTCTTCGGCGGATGCGGTGTTGGCAAAGAACATGAGACCTGTGGCGAGCAACGATGAAGCGATAAGCTTCTTCATGACGTAAATTCTCCCAGTTTTGCAGTGACTTAATCAAAACGCCTCACTGCTTCACTGCAAGCAACAAGTCGTATCCATTGGCGCTACGCGGATGATAATCCCGGCGATTGCCATTCCCCTGTATCGGCTCCCCGGCCGCTTGCGACCCATAAAACGGCAACAGAGTGCAGCACAATGGTCTTTTTGCGACATAAATTGACCATATGGCGTTTCACTGGGTGAGAAAAGCACCAATTGAAATTAACCGAACGGACAAATTTTGCCCGAAATTACAAATTTTTGCCGACTAGGCTCTACACGATTTAATCCAGGCATAAATATTTCGATATCTTGAAAACGACATGACCGTAGTCGGGCGATCTGGGGATTGAACCGGCCTTGCGACGCCCGACTGACGCATTCGGGCTGGCTTTTCATGCAATGGGCAGTCTATACCCATTCCAAATTGCAGGCGCGACAGGGTCCTGCAGCCGGAAAGGGATGGCGAAATGAACAAGCATGTCAACATCAAGCGACGCGACCGCGGACCCAAGGGACGTCCGCTGGACGATGCGGCGCTTGAGGAAATGCGCGGCCTTTTCGAGGGGCTGGAGCTGCGCCGTGACCTGCTGATCGAATTCCTGCACAACATCCAGGACACCTATGGCTGTCTGTCGGCGGCCCACATCAGAGCGCTGTCCGAGCTCATGCGGTTGCCGCAGGCGGAAATTTACGAGGTGGCATCGTTCTACGACCATTTTGACGTGGTCCGGGAAGGGGAGGACGCGCCCGCGCCCCTGACCATCCGCGTGTGCGATTCCCTGTCCTGCATGATGGCCGGCTCCGAGACGGTGATTTCGGCGCTCGAAAACGGCGCAGACCCGTCGCTCATAAGGATCGCGCGCGCGCCGTGCATGGGGCGCTGCGACACGGCTCCGGCGGCGCGAGTCGGCGACCGGGAAGTGGACCACGCGACGCCCGACGACCTTCTACGGCTGGCCAGCGAAGGCGGCTTTGACGCGCTGGTTCCCGAATATATCAACCTCTTTGCCTATCAGGAGTACGGCGGCTACGCGCTCTACGAGAAGGTCCGCTCCGGGAAGATCGGCGCGGAGGCGCTCATCGAGGCGCTTTCCGATGCCGGACTGCGCGGTCTCGGCGGCGCCGGCTTCCCGGCCGGGAAGAAATGGGGTTTCGTCCGCTCCTATGAGGGGCCGCGCCTGATGACGGTGAATGGCGACGAGGGCGAGCCGGGCACCTTCAAGGACCGATATCTGCTCGAAAGCGATCCGCACCGGGCGCTGGAAGGGGCGCTGATCGCGGCCCACGCGGTCGCCGCCGAGCGCATCTATTTCTATATGCGCGACGAATACCCGGCGGTGCTTGCAATCCTGCGGGCGGAGATCGAGGCGCTGGAGGCGGCCGGTATCATCGATGCCGGGTTCATCGAGCTGCGCCGCGGCGCCGGCGCCTATATCTGCGGCGAAGAAAGCGCGATGATCGAGAGCATCGAAGGCAAGCGCGGCCTGCCGCGCCACCGCCCGCCATACATTGCCGAGGTGGGCCTGTTCGGCCGGCCGACACTAAACCACAATGTCGAAACGCTGTGGTGGATCCGCGATATCGTGGAAAAAGGCGCCAAGTGGTTCGCCGATCAGGGCAAGCCGGGCCATCCGGGACCGCGCTCGTGGTCGGTCTCCGGGCGCGTCAAGGAGCCGGGTGTTAAACTGGCCCCGGCCGGCGTCACGGTCCGGGAACTGATCGACGATTATTGCGGCGGAATGGCTGAAGGGCACACCTTCAAGGCCTATCTGCCGGGTGGTGCCTCGGGCGGAATCCTGCCCGCCAGCATGGACGGCATTCCGCTCGATTTCGGCGGCGAACTGGCCGATGCCGATGCCTTTGTCGGTTCCCATGCGGTGGTCGTCCTGTCCGACAAGGACAGCGTGAAGGAAGCGACGCTCAACCTTCTGAAGTTTTTCAAACATGAAAGCTGCGGGCAGTGCACGCCCTGCCGCGGCGGTACGGAAAAGATGGTCTCGCTGCTGGAGGGCGACGGACCGCTCGACGAAGAGGCAATCCGCGATCTCGAAGCCGTCATGCGTGACGCGTCGATTTGCGGGCTCGGTCAGGCGGCGCCCAATCCGGTCAACCATTTGCTGGTCCATTTCCGGGACGAGCTTTAGTGCCACTGCCGGGCAGTGTTTGTTCATATCCGGAACAGTGGTCAGTGATATTGCGTACGATATAGATAAGAACCCGAAGGTTCGCTATTTGGTGAGGAAGCGCGCAGATGACGGACATAAAGTTCAGCCTCGACGGTAAGACCGTAGCGGCGTCCAAAGAAGAGAGTATCTGGGACGTGGCGAAGCGGGAAGGAACCCGCATCCCGCATCTGTGCCATCTGGATCAGCCCGGTTACCGACCCGACGGAAATTGCCGCGCCTGCATGGTCGATATCGAGGGTGAACGCACGCTCGCCGCGTCCTGCATCCGCAAGCCGACCGAAGGGATGGTCGTACGCACCGATACGGAGCGGGCGGAAAAGTCCCGTCAAATGGTGTTCGAACTGCTGGCCAGTGATATGCGGCCACAGGAGGAAAGCCCGGACAACCAGTCGGCGTTCTGGGAATGGGCATCGTCCATGGGCATCAACGGGTCGCAGCGCTTCCCCTCGAAGTTTGCCGACGACGGTATGGACCGCGGATTTGATGTCTCCAATCCGGCGATTGCTGTTAATCTCGATGCGTGCATCACCTGCGGCGCCTGCGTGCGCGCTTGCCGGGAAGTCCAGGTCAACGACGTTATCGGCATGGCCGGACGGGGAAACCACTCCGTGCCGGTATTCGACATCCACGATCCGATGGGGTTGTCGACGTGCGTGAGCTGCGGCGAATGCGTGCAGGCCTGTCCCACCGGAGCGCTCTACGAGAAGTCGCTGATGGACGAGAGCCACACCCGGCGGGACGTCCAGTCGTTCGACCGGGTGGTCGACAGCGTGTGTCCCTTCTGCGGGGTCGGTTGCCAGACGAGCGTTGCCGTCAAGGACAATCGCATCGTCCAGGTCGACGGCCGCAACGGCCCGGCGAACGAGAACCGGCTTTGCGTCAAGGGACGCTTCGGCTTCGATTATGTGCATTCGCCCGACCGGCTCACAAAACCGCTGATACGCCGAGACGATGCGCCGAAGGCTGGCGATATGGACCTGCGCGGCGCCGATCCGATGACGGTTTTCCGTGAGGCGAGCTGGGACGAGGCTCTTGAGAGGGCCGCCACCGGCCTCAAGACCATCCTCGAGAGCGATGGCGGCAGCGCGCTCGCCGGCTTCGGTTCCGCCAAGGGTTCGAACGAGGAGGCTTATCTCTTCCAGAAGCTCATTCGCGAGGGTTTCGGGACCAACAATGTCGACCATTGCACGCGCCTGTGCCACGCGTCCTCCGTCGCCGCGCTTCTGGAAGGCGTCGGCTCCGGCGCCGTCTCCGCGCCGTTCACCGACGCGATGAAGTCCGATTGCATCGTCGTTATCGGTGCCCGGCCGGCGACCAACCACCCGGTGGCCGCGACCTATTTCAAGCAGGCGGTCAAGCAGGGCAAGCAGCTCATCGTCATGGATCCGCGGCGGCAGGGCCTGATGCGCCACGCGACGCACCCGGTACAGTTCAAGCCCGGCAGTGACGTCGCCATGCTGAACGCCATGCTCAACGTGATCGTCACGGAGCAGCTCTACGACGAGCAATATATCCAGGCCAATGTCTCCGGCTTCGAAGCGCTGAAGGAGAAGGTCAAGGATTTCACGCCCGAGGCCATGGCCGAGGTCTGCGGCATCGATGCCGAAACGCTGCGGACCGTTGCGCGGGTCTACGCGACTTCGGAGCGCTCCATCATCTTCTGGGGCATGGGGATTTCCCAACACACCCACGGCACGGACAATTCGCGCTGTCTCATCGCGTTGGCACTGACGACCGGCCATGTCGGGCGGCCGGGCACCGGACTGCACCCGCTGCGCGGTCAGAACAATGTCCAGGGTGCCTCCGATGCCGGTCTCATCCCGATGTTCTATCCGGACTACAAGTCGGTCGAAAACGCCGATATCCGGGGCGGATTCGAGGATCTTTGGGGACGCTCACTGGATCCCGTCAAAGGCCTGACCGTGGTCGAGATCGTCGATGCGATCCTCGAAGGCAAAATCAAGGGCATGTACATCATGGGCGAGAACCCGGCGATGTCCGACCCGGACCAGCAGCACGCGCGCGCAGCGCTCGCCGCCCTCGATCACCTGGTGGTGCAGGACATATTCCTCACGGAAACGGCATGGCACGCCGATGTCGTTCTGCCGGCGTCGGCGCATGCTGAAAAGCTCGGCACCTATACGAATACCAACCGCCAGGTGCAGATCGGCCGGCCGGCGATCGATCCGCCCGGCGAAGCGCGTCAGGACTGGGAACTGATTGCCGCTCTCGCCAGGGGCATCGGGCTTGGCTGGGACTACGGCGATATCTCCGATGTCTACGACGAGATGGCGTCGGTCATGCCGTCCCTCGACAATATCCCGTGGGAGCGGATCGAACGGGAAGACGCGGTGACCTACCCGGCCGACGCGGTCGACCAACCCGGCAACGAGGTGATCTTCCGGGAAGGTTTCCCGACGGCCGACGGACGCGGAAAAATCGTTCCCGCCGACCTGCTGCCGCCGGACGAAGTGCCGGACGAGCAGTTCCCGCTGGTGCTGACGACGGGCCGGCTGCTTGAGCACTGGCACACCGGCGCCATGACCCGCCGCTCCGGGGTTCTGGACGAGATCGAGCCGCAGGGCATCGCGGTCATGAACCCTTATGAAATTGAGCGCCAGGGACTGGAACAGGGGCAGTTGGTTACCGTCGAAACCCGCAGGGGCGTTGTCGAGGCCGTTCTGCGTTCCGACCGGGAAGTCGCCGACGGGATGATCTTCATGCCGTTCTGCTTCAACGAAAGCCCGGCCAACCGGCTGACCAATCCGAAGCTCGATCCGTTCGGCAAAATCCCCGAGTTCAAGTATTGCGCCGCGAAGATTGCGGCGGTTTCAGCGGCCGACGCCGCGGAATAGGGGCTGCCCGGCAGCCGGCCGTCAGCTTGCGTAGCCGAGCGAACGCAGGCGTCGCTCGATGGCCTCGCGCTCGGACGCGTCGAAGGCGCGCTGCTCGCGGTTGTGCGCCTCGAACATCGCTCTGAACTTTGATCGCGCCTTCGTCATCAACTGACGGCAGGTCTTCTGCGGCGGAATGGCGACCAGGGCTTTCTCGATCAGCGTCTTGTGCTTTTTCGATATGTCGACATGCTGCTGCTCGTGCCATTCGACGTGCCTGCTGAGGGCTTCGAATGCAGAGCGTGTCCTTCCGTCAGCCCGGTTGAGTTCGGACCATTCGGGAAGCGTGACAAGCAGGTCAAGGTCGATTTCGGCGGATTCGATACGGCAGGTCTCGCCATTGCGGACAGTCTTGACCCGCGGCGTCATGCGCGTCTCGGTGGTGCCGATGGCGTGGCCGTCTTGCGGGCCGCGGCGGGCGATCTGCTCGTTGATCTGCTCAACCGTGGTGCCGGGGACCTTGTAATAGACGGTTGTCAGGCCCGAACTCGTGCTGGTGCAGGCCGACAGACCCGCAAGGCACAGTGCAAACAGCGCTGTTTTTCCCATTCCAAGGGAACGCGTGCCGGGATTGTGCTCAAGGTTTTGGCGCATGAACTTTTCGCTCTCCCACTCTGTACCTGCCGAGCTTTGCGTCAAGTTTGCGGAAAAATCGTGTCGGGTACAATATGGTCGGAACAATAATGCCGGTCCAGAGGTTTGTGTGACCAAAAAAGCACGGTGCAGGCTTTACCGGGCTGCACAAACATGCTTGATGGAAATGAACGGTCGTTTGTTTGTTTTTGCGGGATCGGCCGATTGACACCGACGACAAATGCGCTGGAGCTCCTCCCGGAGCTCCCGGCGGCAGGCATCAGGGAGGCAGACGATGGACGCAGTGGTCGAATCTCGCGAGGAGCGTTTCGGTCTGACCGATGAACAACGCGCCATCCAGGAAATGGTCGCCGCCTTCGCGGCCGACCGCGTGGCGCCCAATGCAATCGAATGGGACCAGGGCAAGCATTTTCCGCTCGACGTTATCCGGGAAACGGCGCCGCTCGGTCTCGGCGGGATCTATGTCGGCGACGATGTCGGCGGCTCGGGTCTCGGCCGCCTGGACGCCGTGGTGATCTTCGAGGCCCTGGCGAAGGCCTGTCCGGCGTTTTCGAGCTTTATATCGATCCACAACATGGCCGCCTGGATGATCGACGAGTTCGGCTCCCAGGAATTGCGCGAGCGGTTTCTTCCCGGACTGACCTCGATGGAGCAGGTCGCCAGCTACTGCCTGACGGAGCCGGGTTCCGGTTCCGACGCCGCCGCGCTCAAGACGCGTGCCGTCAGGGACGGCGACAGCTACGTGATCAATGGATCGAAGCAGTTCATTTCCGGCGCCGGGGTGAACGACATATACGTCGTCATGGTCAGGACCGGCGACGAAGGCTCGTCCGGCGTTTCGGCCCTCGTCGTGCCCAAGGACGCGCCGGGCCTTTCCTTCGGTGCGCCGGAATCCAAGATGGGCTGGCATATCCAGCCCACCGCCCAGGTTAATTTCGACAATTGCCGGGTGCCGGCGGAAAACTGCATCAACCATGAAGGCATGGGCTTCAAGATCGCCATGGCGGGACTGGACGGCGGACGGCTGAACATCGCTGCCTGTTCCCTGGGCGGCGCGCAGTCGGCGCTCGAAAAGGCGCTGGAATACACCTCCGAACGCAAGGCCTTCGGCAAGACGATCAACCAGTTCCAGGGCCTTCAGTTCAAGATGGCTGATATGGCGACGGAACTGGAGGCCGCGCGCCTGCTGCTTTACGCGGCGGCGAACCGGCTGGACGAGAAGGCTTTCGATGCCGGAACCTGGTCGGCGATGGCGAAGCGCTATGTGACCGATACCGGATTCAATGTCGCCAATGACGCGCTGCAGCTTTTCGGCGGCTATGGCTATCTGGCAGACTACGGCGTCGAGAAAATCGTGCGCGATCTGCGCGTCCACCAGATCCTGGAAGGCACCAACGAAATCATGCGGGTTATCATCGCGCGCCATCTGACCCGCTAGATCGGCAATCGGAAAAGGGCAAGAGCGGACATGACGAATATCGCGTTTATCGGCCTCGGCAACATGGGAAACCCCATGGCCGCCAACCTGGTCAAGGCGGGGCTCAGTGTGACCGGTTTCGACCTGGTCGCGGACAATCTCGAGCTGGCAAGGGCGCACGGGCTCTCCATTGCCGAATCGGCGCCCGGCGCGGTTGAGGGCGCCGATGTGGTGATCACCATGCTGCCGGCAGGCCAGCACGTTCTTTCCGTCTATCGGGATGTGCTCGAAAAAGCGCGGGCGCAGACCTTGTTCATCGATTCCTCCACCATCGATGTCGACAGTGCCCGGCAAGCCCACAAGCTCGCCAGGGACAAGGGCATGCTGACTGTCGACGCCCCCGTTTCCGGCGGTGTCGGCGGCGCCGAGGCCGGAACGCTCACATTCATGGCGGGCGGCTCGGACGAGGCGTTCAGGCTGGCCGAACCGATCCTCGACCCCATGGCAGGCCGGATCGTGCATTGCGGCGACGGCGGCGCAGGCCAGGCAGCGAAGATCTGCAACAACATGATCCTCGGCATTTCGATGATCGGCGTCGGCGAGGCGTTTGTGCTGGCCGAGAAACTCGGCCTTTCCCACCAGGCACTTTTCGATGTCGCCTCGACGTCCTCCGGCCAGTGCTGGTCGATAAACACCTATTGCCCGGTGCCCGGCCCGGTGCCGACTTCCCCGGCGAACAACGACTACAAGCCCGGTTTTGCCGCGGCACTGATGCTCAAGGATCTCAAGCTTTCGCAGGAGGCCGCGCAGAGCGCCGGCGTGGCAACCCCGCTCGGCGCCAGCGCCATGCAGCTCTATGCGCTGTTCAACGCGGCCGGTGAAGGCGGAACGGACTTCTCGGGCATCATAAACTTCCTGCGCGGCCAGGAAAAAAAATGACCCAAAATCGCCGAATTTAGGTTTGATTAAGGTCTCAATAACCGTCCGGTAACGTTATTCCCGTAGAACAGTTCTGCGGCGGGCAAACCGCCGACCGCTCCGGATCAGGTACTGCGTACCGGGGTGCCAGCGATCTTCGTGCGTCACTTGCGAAGGGTCACGTAGTTGGTGACCAAACCGCGCCCGGGCCTTCCCGAAGCGCGGTGATCGCGTATCCGATAGCCCGGTAATCTCCACAATGCAGCACAGGGCAAACCGGTCGTCCGGCGGAACGTTCCGGTTTCCGGTCCGTTGCGCATGTGGCACGGGTCAATTTATTCGACACCTCTTTACAGAAATTTGTTGTCGGTTGCCGGTCGCCTGCTTTAGCCTGTCAACCTGGGGGCGAGAATATTCTGACGCGGGGGATCACGTGCCAGCGCTATTCTCAGTCAAAGACATATTTTGTTTATGCTATTTGTTCCGCCTGATCTGTATTGTCATTGTTCCGTTGGGCGGAGCGGCCTGTACAACCTCGAAATGGAATGTCCCGGTGGTGGCCGTCGATACGGACGTCGCCGATATCGAACGTGTCTTCGTAGCGACCGTGCGCGCGCCGACACGCAGGAACGAGATGCGTTTTTCCGCCGAGCGGGACGATCGGCTTCATTTCGTCGATATCGAGGTGTCGGTGCCGAAGGAACGCAAGGTCGGCAAACTTGTCGGTCCGAGCGATGCGCCGGATCCGGCGAAACAGTTCGGCGCGGTGCGCATCGAAAGTTTTGACAGCGATGCGGCCTTCGTCGCGGCGGTCGACAAGGAAATGCTCAAACGCCCGCCGCAGGAACGCGTCGCCTTCGTTTTCGTGCATGGATACAACACCAAATTCGGGGAGGCGGTTTACCGGCACGCACAATTGCGGCGGGACTACAATGTCCGCGCGGTGCCGGTCACCTATTCCTGGCCGTCCGCCGGAAAGCTTGAGGGATACCTCTACGACCGGGACAGCGTCCAGTACGCCAGGGACGGACTCATCAAGACCCTGAAGTTGTTGCAGCGCTCGAAGGCGCGCAGCACGTTTCTTGTCGCCCATTCAATGGGCACACTGCTGACGATGGAAACCCTGCGGCAGGTGAGCATCAGCGGCGACAAGCCGCTCCTGCGGTCCGTCGGTGCGCTGGTCCTTGCGGCGCCCGATATCGACAACGATGTGTTCAAGGAACAGGTCGGCAAGATCGACCCGCTGCCAGAGCCGTTCGTGATGTTCGTGTCGTCCAAAGACCAGGCACTCAGGGCGTCACAGTTCATCCGGCGCGGAACACCGAGGGTCGGCGAGGGCAAGGAGATCGCGACGTGGCAGTCGCTCGGCATAACCGTTGTCGACCTGTCCGGTGTGAAAGATGGCGGCCTGACAAGGCACGGTGTCTATGCCAGTTCGCCGACACTGATCAGGATCATCCAGGACGAGGGTCTCAATCTGGCGATGCTCGGGCAGGACCGCAGCGACTACCCCGAGGCTGAGGCGGCGGATACCGGTACCCGGTTCGCCGAAAACGTCGTGCACTTTCCGACAAACGATTAGTCAGAGAATGCCGCAGCTTCGCAACGAGGCTGCGGCATTCGGCTTGTCGCAAAGGCGCCGGTTACCCGGCGGATTGGGTCCTGATCCAGGCGGCGGTCCTTGCCACGGGTCTGCGGCTCCGAGGCTCTTTCTTTTGAGTGCTGCCTGTCTCGCCGTTCCATGCAATGTGCACGCCGTCGTTTTTGTTGAAGATATAAAGCATCGCTTCGTTCCTTGACTGGCTCTCATGGCACATCCGTGCCCTTATTGCCCATATAGTTGCGCCGCAGATGCGGAAAAAGACCTGAAAACGTCGTCGGCTATCGTTTCTGCGCACAATCCGGTGATGCTGCTCCGCAACCGGGATTCATGCATGTGCATCAGGCATTTGGTGGCTAGGCACATGTGTGCCGCAATGCTAGATCAACGACTATGACCAAGGCCATCATGCTTCAGGGAACAGGCTCCGATGTCGGCAAGACGGTGCTCGTCGCCGGCCTGTGCCGCCTTGCCGCCAACAAGGGCCTGAAGGTGCGCCCGTTCAAGCCGCAGAACATGTCCAACAATGCCGCGGTCGCCGACGATGGCGGCGAGATCGGGCGGGCGCAGTGGCTGCAGGCGCTTGCCTGCCGGGTGCCGGCCTCCGTCCACATGAACCCGGTCCTGCTCAAACCCCAGTCGACCACCGGATCCCAGATCGTCGTGCACGGGCAGGTGCGGGGAACGGCGGGAGGGCGGGATTACCAGACCTTGAAGGGCGAGTTGCTCGGTGCCGTCATGGAAAGCTGGGAGGAGATGTGCGACGGCGCCGACCTTGTGATCGCAGAAGGCGCCGGATCGCCGGCCGAAATCAACCTGCGTGCGAACGACATCGCCAATATGGGCTTTGCAACACGCGCCGATGTGCCGGTCGTGCTGGTGGGCGATATCGATCGCGGCGGGGTGATCGCCTCGCTGGTGGGCACGCACCGCATCCTGCCGGAAGAGGACCTGCAGCAGATCCGCGGCTATCTCATCAACAAGTTCCGCGGTGACGTGTCGCTGTTCGACGACGGGATCGCCCGTATCGGAGACTTTACGGGATGGCCCTGTCTCGGCGTGATCCCGTGGCTCGCGGAGGCGGGCCGGCTGCCGGCGGAGGATTCCGTCGTGCTTGAACGCATGGCGCGCGGCGCGGGCCGGGCGCTCAAAGTGGCGGTTCCGGTGCTCGACCGCATCGCCAACTTTGACGATTTCGATCCGCTTGCAGCGGAGCCCGATGTCGAAGTCGTCATGGTGCGGCCGGGAGATGACATTCCGGCCGACGCCGGGCTGGTCGTCATTCCGGGATCCAAGTCGACGATCTCCGACCTTGCAGCCTTTCGCCGCAACGGCTGGCATCGGCAACTCGACCGGCACGTGCGGCGCGGCGGTCATGTGCTGGGTATTTGCGGCGGCTTCCAGATGCTCGGCCGCACGGTCTACGACCCGGATGGAATCGAAGGCGCCGAAACCGAGGCCGACGGTCTCGGGCTGCTCGATGTGGAGACTGTAATGGAGCCGGAAAAGACGGTTCGAAATGTCACCGCGACGAGCGCCGAACTCGGTGTTCCACTGTCCGGATACGAGATCCATCTCGGCAGGACGGAGGGTCCCGACTGCCTGCGGCCCTTTGCCGTGGTCGACGGGCGTGACGACGGCGCGATTTCGTCGGACGGTCGCGTTGCGGGGACCTACCTCCACGGCCTTTTTGCGGGCGATGCTTTTCGCCGCGGTTACCTGGCAGGCCTCGGCATCGAAAACAGCGGAACAAACTACCGCGCCGAGGTGGACAGCGCGCTGGACAGCATTGCCGGGAAACTGGCGGAGCTTGTCAGCCCGCAACTGCCCGGATTTGAAGATCTTCTTTAACGCACCGCTAACCGCGTTTCCTAAAGGCATATTTGCGAATTCGTTCTAGTGTGCTGTTGGTTGAAACGGTCAATATGACGCTGACCGCATTCGCGCCTTTTTCAGGGCGGGAAACTGCCGGATGCAAGTTTGCCTCCGGCCGGCGAATGAAAGGTGCCGTGCCCCTGGGCCGGCACTCGCCGCAACGCAGGCGTTCGCGCATATGGACCAAACCAGTGGCCGGGTCGGCGCATTGCGCCGTCGGTATGTGTAACGCTTGTTTGGGGGAACGGGGTGGCATACCCGGATTTGTCATTTCTCAGCGTTGTCAGGAAGCGGACTCGCTCGATCGTTGTCCGGTCCCTGCTGCTGCTTGTGGCGATCGTGTTTTTCGCCCAGGGCGTCAACGGTTATTTCTACCCCGAGCTTTCCGGTGCCGAGCGGATCGCCAATGTGCTTCTTTGCCTGAAAATCACCGTCATCGTCGCCGTTCCCTTCGTGATCTACGTCGTCCTTCTTCAGGCCCGCGCGGATCTTGCCGCCGAGTATTTTCGCCTGCTTTCACGGACCGATGCGCTGACCGGCCTTCTCAACCGGCGGGCCTTTGTCGATCTGCACACGGCGGTGGATGTGGACGAGTCGGATCAGGCGATAAACAGCAGGGCCCTGCTCGTTATCGATCTTGACCATTTCAAGCAGGTCAACGACAGGTTCGGGCATGACGCGGGCGATGCGATCCTGATCCAGCTGGCGGACCTCTTCCGGGTGAACCTGAGGCCCGAGGACGCGGTGGCGCGCATGGGCGGCGAGGAATTTGCCGTTGCGCTCAGCCGCGGAACGGAACATGAGGCCCTGCAGGTCGCTCAGCGGCTCCGACACGCGGTCGAACGCAATGTCTTCCTTTATGACAGACAGGAAATCCGGCTGACGGTCAGCATCGGGCTGGTGCGCTACGAGGGCGGCGAATACTTCGAGACCGCACTGCGCCAGGCGGACCTTCTGACGTACAAGTCCAAGAAAGACGGCCGCAACCGCATCAGCTGCGGTGAGGGGCAATTCGATCTGCCCACGGCTGCCTGACACTTGCAGCAGGTGCCGAGGTTTCGCTGTAAACACGGTGCATGGCGCAAACGCGATTGACAGCCGTCGCCAATCAAGCCTATCACTTTGAATTGCGAATGGTCCCGTACGGCGAAGCCAGAGGGATCAAAAGGGAATGTGACGGGTGGACCCAAACCGGGCGCCTCAATCGCAGCCGACCCCGCGACTGTAGAGCGGATGGGCAATCCCGACCCCGGTCCACGTGATATTCGATTTCACGAATTGATTCATGGTCCGGCGGTAAGCCACTGAAGTGGCGGCGCAATGAACCGGGTTGGACGCCTCTAGGAATCTGCGAATCGTCCGCCTTTGCGCCGCAACACTTTGGGAAGGCGAGGGTGCGCCTGACCGGCGAGAGCCGGTCGATCCGTGAGCCAGGAGACCTGCCATTCGCTAGGGCCGACAGGCCCGCACGTAAATGGGATGTTCCCGGGCCAGACACGGAGGTTGCTATGGCTGCACAAACGGTTTCCACCACTTTGTCGCTGAGCGGGGCTCAGCGGTTCACGGTCGCGCTCTCGGCGCTGTTGCTGGGTGTTTTTCTCGTCTATGGAGCCGGGCTGGCGAATTCGGCCGTCCTGCACGACACCGCGCACGACACCCGCCACTCCTACGGTTTTCCCTGCCACTAGGGGATGAACCGACATGTTGATCAGACTTTTGCTTGCCGCGATCGTGGCAGGATTGCTCTCGGGTGTACTGATGACCGGTGCCCAGGAGCTCAAGGTCACGCCGCTTATCCTGCATGCGGAGCAGTATGAGGGCGGCGAGGACACCCACCATGGCAACGTAACGCCGCTGCCCGGCCTGTCGCGGCTGGCGCAGTTCGTGTCGCCTGTAACGGCTGCCCACGCACACGGCGATGCCGAGGCGGCGGGCGGTATTCTGTTCGGCCTCAATCGGTTCGGCGGCACGCTTATGGCAAATCTCGTCACGGGTGCCGGATTCGGACTGATCCTGCTGGCCGTCAGCCTTCTTACCGGCACCGGGATCACGCTGAAAAACGGTGTCCTGTGGGGCGCCGCCGGATGGCTGAGCTTCCAGTTCCTGCCGGCAATCGGGCTGCCGCCGGAACTGCCGGGCTTTCCGGCCGCGGACCTTGTCGAGCGGCAGACATGGTGGATCGCAACCGTGGTGCTATCGGCGCTCGGCCTTTATTGCCTCGTGTTGCGGGAGGCGGCCTGGGCAAAGGCGCTCGGCGTTTTGCTGCTTGCCGCTCCGCATCTTTACGGCGCACCGCAGCCGACTGACATCGAAAGCAATGTTCCGGCGCTGCTCGGTGCGGAATTCGCCGTTGCGGCACTGGCGACGACCGCCTTTTTCTGGGTGGTGCTCGGCCTGTTGCTCGGCGGTGCGATGGACCGTTTCGGACGTGCCGCACAATGAACCCGGAGAAACCGGGCAGGGTTCTTGTCCTGGGCGGCGCACGGTCCGGCAAGTCGGCCTTTGCGGAGGATTATGTCGAACGCTCCGGGCTCGAACCGGTCTATGTCGCGACCGGCCGCTCCTTCGATCAGGAGATGGATGAGCGGATACGCCATCACAAGGCGCGTCGGGGCGAGGGTTGGCGAACCGTCGAGGAGCCGTTGGCGCTTGTCGGCGCTCTCGACGAATATTGCCGGGAAGGCCGGGCCGTGCTCGTCGACTGCCTGACCCTGTGGGTGACGAACCTGATGATGGCAGACCGGGACGTGGAGCGCGAGGGATCGGCGCTGGCTGTGTGCCTGGGCCGTTGTCAGGGAGCCGTGGTGCTTGTCTCCAACGAGGTGGGCCTCGGCATCGTGCCGGAAAACGCCATGGCGCGGGCGTTCCGCGACCACGCCGGGCGGCTGCATCAGCAAATCGCCGCGCAATGCGATGAAGTTTATTTCCTGGCGGCCGGGCTGCCTTTGAAGATGAAGGGTTGAATCAACATGCAGGGTCAGAAAATCCCAGCCACAGTGATCACCGGGTTCCTCGGCGCCGGCAAAACCACCATGATCCGCAATCTGCTCGGCGATGCCGGCGGACGGAAGATCGCGCTGATCGTCAATGAATTCGGCGATCTGGGTGTCGACGGCGAGGTGCTGAAGGGCTGCGGCGCCGAGAACTGCACGGAGGACGACATCGTCGAGCTGACCAATGGCTGCATCTGCTGCACGGTCGCCGACGATTTCATCCCGACGATGGAAAAGCTGCTGGAGCGCGAGGAAAGGCCTGATCATATCGTTATCGAAACATCGGGCCTGGCGCTGCCGCAGCCGCTGGTCGCGGCCTTCAACTGGCCGGGCATCAAGACGCAGGTCACCGTCGACGGCGTTATCACCGTGGTGGACAGCGCGGCCGTCGCCGGCGGCCGGTTCGCCGATGATCACGACAGGCTCGACGCGCAACGACGGGCCGACGATGCGCTCGACCATGAAAGCCCGCTGGAAGAACTCTTCGAAGACCAGTTGACGGCGGCCGACCTCATCATCCTCAACAAGGCCGACCTTGTCGACGCGTCCGGGCTGGAAACGGTGCGGCACGACATCGCCGGCCGCTCGCGCCGCAATCCGGCAATGGTCACCGCGCGCCAGGGCCAGGTGCCGTCGAGCGTGCTGCTCGGTCTCGGCATGGAAAGCGAGAGCGATATCGATAACCGCAAATCGCATCACGAGCTGGAGCACGAGGCCGCGCACGAGGCGGGCGAGGACCACGATCACGACCATGACGCGTTCGAGAGCTTCGTTGTCGATGCCGGCGCGATAACCGATCAGGATGCTTTCATCGCCACGCTAAATGGCGTCGTTGCAAAGCACGACATCCTTCGCCTGAAGGGCTTTGCGCATGTGCCGGACAAGCCCATGCGCCTGGTCGTCCAAGCCGTCGGAGCGCGGATCGACAGCTATTACGACCGCCCCTGGGGAACGGCCGAGGACAGGTCGACACGGCTGGTGGTCATCGGGTTGCACGACATCGACCGGGCCGCGATCGCAAACGCGATCCGCCGCGCTGCACGGGGCTGACAAGACCATGCACCTGCTGCTCGCCCAGAAAGGTTCGATTTCTGACGGCAACGAGGCGGTCGATCTTGGCCAGACGCCGGGCGAGATCGTCTTCCTGACGGCGGCGGACACGGAACTTGCGAGTCTCGCCAAGGCGTGTCAGGCGCTGAAAGCGGCGGCGCCGCAGGTCCGGCTGGCCAATCTGATGGAACTGCGCCATCCCATGTCCGTCGACACCTATGTCGAACGGACGGCCCGGCACGCCAGGCTGATCATCGTGCGGGCGCTCGGCGGCGCCAGTTATTTCTCCTACGTGCTGGAAGCCCTGCATGCGGCCGCTACCCAGCAGGGAATATTGATGGCGGCCCTGCCGGGCGACGACAAGCCGGATCCGGGCCTCGCCCAATTCAGCACGATGGCCGCAGAAGATGTCGACGCGTTGTGGCGTTATCTCGTTGAGGGCGGCGCGCCCAATACGGTCTCCTTCCTGAACTATTGCTCGGCGCTGCTCGACGGTTCGGAGCGGCCACCGGCGGCGGTGCCGCTGCTGAAA
Organism: Nitratireductor sp. XY-223; assembly: GCF_004959855.1. Classification (GTDB taxonomy): domain Bacteria; phylum Pseudomonadota; class Alphaproteobacteria; order Rhizobiales; family Rhizobiaceae; genus Hoeflea_A. The sequence goes on from NZ_SPNT01000001.1 coordinate 260,207, forward strand.
TCAGGCCTGTGGTGGCCGGGCGCGGACAATCCGTCGATCGACGACGTGGTTTCCCGGGATGACAGGCGCCCAGTGGTGCCGATCTGTTTTTACCGAGCGCTGGTTCAGAGCGGCCAGACGCAGCCGGTCGAAGCACTGATCCGGGCGCTGCAGGCCGAAGGCATGCAGCCGGTGCCGATCTTCATCTCCAGCCTGAAGGATCCGGTCTCGGTCGCAACCGTCGAAACGCTGTTCGCAGGATGTCCCCCCGATGTCGTCGTCAATGCCACCGGCTTTGCGGTCTCGTCTCCGGGCGGGTCGCGCAAGCCGACGGTTCTGGAATCGACCGGGGCGGTGGTGCTGCAGGCGATCTTCTCCGGTTCGACACGGGACGCCTGGCAAGAATCGGCGCAGGGCCTGACGGCGCGTGACCTTGCGATGAACGTGGCGCTGCCCGAGGTCGACGGGCGGGTGCTCAGCCGCGCGGTCTCGTTCAAATCGGCGACCTTCTACGATGAGGCGGTGGAAGCCAACATCGTCACCCACGAGCCGCTTGCCGACCGTGTCGCCTTTGTCGCCCGGCTGGCCGCCGGCTGGGCCCGGCTGCGGCGGCGTACCGAAAGCGAGCGGCGCGTCGCGCTCATTATGGCCAATTACCCGAATCGGGACGGGCGGCTCGGCAACGGCGTCGGGCTCGATACGCCCGCCGGGACGATCGAGGTGCTGCGCGCTCTGGCGGCCTCTGGCTATGCGCTCGACGAGGTGCCCGGCGACGGCGACGCGCTGATGCGCCACCTCATGGCCGGCCCCACCAATGCCGCCGTCGATGCGCGGGACATCCGCGAAACTCTCGATCTCGCGGCCTACCAGAGTTATTTCGAAAGCCTTCCACAGATCATTCGCGAGGCGGTCCAGGCGCGCTGGGGAGAGCCGGAGGACGATCCCTATTTCCTCGCTGGTCGCGCTGCCTTCGCCCTGCCGCTCGCCCGCTTCGGCCACGTCGTGGTCGGTATCCAGCCGGCGCGCGGCTACAACATCGATCCGAAGGAAAGCTACCACTGCCCGGATCTCGTGCCGCCGCACGGCTATTTCGCCTTCTACGCCTTCCTGCGCGCGCAGTTCGGCGCCGACGCCATTGTGCACATGGGAAAGCACGGCAATCTCGAATGGCTGCCCGGCAAGGCGCTGGCGCTTTCCGAGGCCTGTTATCCCGAGGCCCTGCTCAGCGCGGTGCCGCATCTTTATCCGTTCATCGTCAACGATCCGGGCGAGGGGACGCAGGCGAAGCGGCGCACGGCCGCCGTCATCATCGATCACCTCACACCGCCGCTGACCCGCGCTGAAAGCTACGGGCCGCTGAAGGATCTCGAGGCGCTGGTCGACGAATATTACGAGGCGGCGGGCGGCGATCCGCGCCGCCTGCGGCTCCTGAAAGGGCAGATCCTCGACCTCGTCCGCGATATCGGCCTCGATATGGATGCCGGCATTGCCGAGAGCGACGGCGACGATACCGCGCTTGCAAAGCTCGATGCTTATCTGTGCGACTTGAAGGAAATGCAGATCCGCGACGGCCTGCACATTTTCGGCAAGGCCCCGGAAGGCAGGCTGCTCGACGACCTGGTCTGCGCCCTGGCGCGGGTGCCGCGCGGCCTCGGCGAGGCGGGCGACGCCAGCCTGCAGCGCGCCATTGCCGACGATCTCGGCCTTTCGTTCGATCCGCTCGACTGCGAAATGGCGGCGCCCTGGAAGGGACCGCGGCCGGACCTTTTGACCGGGGTGAGTGACGAATCGTGGCGCACGGCCGGCGACACCGTGGAGCGGGTGGAACTCCTCGCGCAAGCCCTCGTTTCGGGCTCTGTTGCATGTCCAAAGGACTGGAAGGCTGCGGCGTCCGTGCTCGCCGAAATCGACGAGAACCTGCGGCCCGCGGTGCAGCGGTCCGGCCGCGCCGAGATCGATGGGCTGATGGCGGGCCTTTCCGGGCGATTTGTCGAACCCGGCCCGTCGGGGGCGCCGACGCGCGGGCGCCCGGACGTGCTTCCGACGGGGCGCAATTTCTATTCGGTCGACAGCCGCAGCGTGCCGACGCCGGCGGCCTGGGAACTCGGCAGGAAATCCGCCGAGATGCTGGTTGCCCGCTACACGCAGGACAATGGCGAGTGGCCGACCTCCTTCGGCCTGACCGCCTGGGGCACGTCCAATATGCGCACCGGCGGCGACGATATCGCCCAGGCGTTGGCCCTGATCGGCGTCAAACCGGTATGGGACCACGCATCGCGCCGGGTGACCGGATACGAGGTCATCCCGCTTGCGGTCCTCGGCCGCCCACGCGTCGATGTGACCCTGCGCATCTCCGGCTTCTTCCGCGATGCGTTTCCCGACCAGATCGCGCTGTTCGACAAGGCAGTGCGTGCCGTCGGCGCGCTGGAAGAGGACGAAGCGGACAATCCCGTCGCGGCACGCATGCAAAGCGACAGGAAATCGCTCATTGCAGCGGGCGCGGATGAACAATCCGCTTCGGAACGGGCCGGCTATCGCGTTTTCGGCTCGAAGCCCGGAGCCTATGGCGCCGGACTGCAGGCGCTGATCGACGAGAGGGGCTGGCAAACACAGGCGGATCTTGCCGAGGCCTATCTCGTATGGGGCGGCTATGCCTACGGCGCCCAGGCTGAAGGCAAGGCCGAACGGCAGCAGTTCGAAAGGCGTCTGCGGGGTGTCGAGGCGGTGGTACAGAACCAGGACAACCGCGAACACGACCTTCTCGACAGCGACGACTACTACCAGTTCGAGGGCGGCATGACGGCGGCGGTCGAGACGCTGTCGGGCGCACGCCCCGCCATCTATCACAACGATCATTCGCGGCCCGAGAAACCGGTGATCCGGACGCTCGATGAGGAAATCGCCCGGGTCGTGCGCGGCCGGGCGGTCAATCCCAAATGGATTGCCGGCGTCATGCGTCACGGCTACAAGGGCGCATTCGAGATCGCCGCCACGGTCGACTACCTGTTCGCCTTCGCGGCGACGACGGGCGCGGTGCGCGACCATCACTTCGAGGCCGTCTACAAGGCTTTCGTCATGGACGACGCCGTGCGCGAGTTCATCGAGGAGCACAATCTGCCGGCCCTGCGCGAAATCGCCGAGCGGCTTGAAGAGGCGATCGACAGGGGTCTTTGGACACCGCGCTCCAATTCGGCGCGGTTCGGTCTCAAGGCGCTGGCCGGCAAAACGGAGGAAAGGCTGTCGGGACATGGCTGAAAAATCGGACAAACTCAAGAACCTCTCGGAAGAGGAACTGAACGCGCGGCACGCCGAAAAGATGAAGAAGAAGAAAGCGGCGCGCGACAAGATCATCGCCACCAAGACCATCGAGAAGGGCCTGACGATCATCCACAGCGGCAAGGGCAAGGGCAAGTCGACCGCCGCCTTCGGGATGATCTTCCGGGCCATCGGCAACGGCATGAAGGTCGGTGTCGTGCAGTTCGTCAAGGGCAAGTGGGGCACCGGCGAGCGCAAGGTGCTGGAGGCGTTTCCCGAGCAGGTGACGCTGGCGACGATGGGCGAGGGCTTCACTTGGGAGACGCAGGATCGGCAACGCGACATCGCGGCGGCCCGTCAGGCCTGGGAGAAGGCCAAGGAGATGATCCTCGACGATAAGCACGACATGGTGCTGTGCGACGAGCTCAATATCGTGCTTCGCTACGACTACCTGCCGGTCGAGGAGATCATCGAGACCCTGAAGCAGAAGCCCGAGATGAAGCATGTCATCATAACCGGCCGGAACGCCAAGGAGGAACTGATCGGTTTCGCCGACCTGGTGACCGAGATGGAGATGGTCAAGCACCCGTTCCGGTCGGGGGTCAAGGCCCAGGTGGGGATCGAGTTTTAGGGCTGGGCTCGTTGATCGAGGCAACTAGATTGCACGAACGGCAATTGGCAGGAATGCGGACGAAGCTGCCGTTCATCTCTGCGCAGTGAAAGCCATTTTGGACTCAGATGTTGCGAAGCAAGAAAGACGGAAAACAGGCGAGTTCGAAGACTCCGGTTGGAATCTCTCGGATAGCTTGCGCTCATTCAACCTTTCGCCCAAACCACATACGGCCCATCAAGCGGTCCTGGCGCACGAACTGGTGGTAGGCCCACCCCAACACGTGTAGAGCGATCAATAGCAACAAAAGCGTGGCTACAATCCCGTGCGCTGTACGCGCAGCTATGTCATTGAAACTGGCAGGCAAAGCCGCGTCTGAACCACCGAATGCGATGGCGAAAACATCCGCAGAAAAGGCAATCCCCAGGCCGCTGGCTACCATCGCAAAAACCAGCACATACAGTGCCGCATGCGCAACCTGCGTTCCAAAGTTGAGCGTGGGATGTCCGGTGTCCGCAAGAGGCGGCTTGCGTGTAAACACACGGATCGCAAGACGAGCCAACATCAGCCCGCCAATGCACAGGCCCCATATCATGTGCCCGGTGAGCGCGGTGATCTTTTGCGGATCAGAGTTCTTCATGTCCGCGAGCATCGGTCCGCCAACAATCAACGAAATGAGGATCATGATCGCGACAAGCCAATGAAGCACTACAAGCAAAGGGTGATATCTGTTCATCGAACGTTTCCTTGTGAAGCCGACACGCGAGCAACGCTCCCTTTGTCCGCGGTCTATTTCGATGCGATTTAACAGATGGCCATTCGGTCAAGAATATAACAAAATAGAATGTGCTGTTACAAATGTGGAACACATGGCAACGATATGAGATCATTTGATTGGGAGCTACTGCCATATTTTCTTGCTGTCGCCCGGACGGGCAGCTTGCGCGCCGCGGCAAGCACGATCAACGCAAGCTATGGAACCGTAAACCGAAACATCCAGGCGCTAGAAGCCAGCTACGGCGTCCGCCTGTTTCACCGCTCCAAACGCGGGTTCGCTCTCACCGAGTTCGGAGAGGCTTTGCTGCCTGTTGTTGAGGATGCCGAACAAACTATTCTGGCCGCGCGCAAAAAGGTGGAAGGGCTGGACAGGAGCGAGTCGGGTACAATCCGCTTCTCGCTTTCTCCGACACTCGCCTATGACTTTGTCGCGCCAATTATAGGGCGCTTTCATGAAAAGTACCCGAAGATCGACATCGAATTTCACCTAACGTCGGAAGTTGAATCCATCACCAACGACGAAACCGACGTCTCGCTTCGCGCTGCTGAGAGCGTCGTAGATGATGTTGTTGCACGAAAGCTCTTCAGGCTGATTTTGGGTGTCTATGCGAGTGAGACCTACGTTCAAAACGTATTCCCGAACTCAGGCCGTCAGGGCGAAGGGTTGAGTTGGATTGGATTAGCTGACGAAAACTGGCGCCCACCGCCGATGTTCCAGATGGCCCAAATGCGGCACAGGGTGAGCGACGGTTATATGCGTGCTTGCCTGTTGAACCAGCATTGCGGGATGTCGCCTATGCCAACCATATTCGAGAGTTCATTTCCAAACCTTCGCCGCGTGCCGGGTACAGATTTGTCAAAAGGTCCATGGCTATGGATCTTGCTGCATTCTGATCTTCAAAAGACAGTACGGGTTCGCAGATTTGTCGACTTTCTGGCAGAGGAACTGCTCTCTTTGAAGCGTGCACTGTAGTTTACAATCGATGGCATTCTGGAACGCTCATCAATCTCGCAAAGTCGAGCTTTGCCGCAACGCAGTGGCGGACACTCGCTGCGGCGCAGCGAAAGCCTGCTCTTTGTATGAACTTCCGCGTCATTTCGCCGACCTGGCGACCGAGATGGTCAAGCATCCGTTTCGCTCCGGCGTCAAGGCACTGGTGGGGATCGAATTTTAGAGCCTATGCGCTGTCCGAAAACCGTATCCGGAACGTGACCGGATCCGGCGAATGCAGCGTGATCGTGCTGTTGGCCGAGGCGAGCAGGGCAATGGCGATTGCCAGTCCGAGGCCGGTTCCGCCCTCCTGCCGCCGCGTCGAGAAGAACGGCGTGAAGAGCTTCTCCCGCGCTTCCTCTGACACCGGCTCGCCATTGTTGACAAGGTCCAGCACGTCGTCTTGCGGCATGCGCATTGTCAGTGCTGTCGCTCCGTGCCGCAGCGCATTGTCGGCAATGTGGTGCATGACGATCGCCGCGCTTTCGGGCGAAAGCGGAATGGCCGCGCCTTCAGGCGCTTCGACCGACACCGCGAGCTTGGCGAAATCCGAAGACAGCTTTTCGGCAAGCGCCGCCAACTCCGCACGCCCATCGCCGGTCGCAAGATCCGCCCGGGCGAGATCGCGCATCCGGTTGGCGAGTGCCGACAGTTGTTCGGCATCGCTGATGATGTTTTCGAGGAACTGTTGCCGTTTCGGCGCCTCCATTGCGGCGGCATCGTCCCGCATCAGTTCGGCCGCTCCGCGTACGGAGGTGAGGGGAGACTTCAACTCATGCGCAAAGTGCGCGGAGAGCGTTTCAAGATACCGCGAGCGTTTCTGGAGACGCCTGACGAGAACAGAAAAGTCTTCCGCAAGCTGCGCAACCTCGCGGGTGCCGTAGGGCGCGTCCGTGTCGAAGGTGCTGTGGCCCCTGGCGACGGAATCGGTGGCCTGGGCAAGGATCTTCAACGGACGGGAAAGACCGCGCCAGAAAACATAGGTGGCCGCCGCCGTCGCGACGGCGACAACAATCAGCGCCAAGGCGATCTTGCCCCAGTTCGCGACGAGACTGGCGATCAGTTCGTCCGGCTGTTTCATCACGGCGACGACAACAGCCATCGCAAAGGTCGGCATCACAAAGAGCAACGCGACGAAGCCCGTGACGATGAGGGCAAGCGGCGGGCGCCATTTCTGCCGGACGCTCATGGGTCCTCTTGCGGCGATGCAATGGTGCAGGCGCCGAGACGGAAACCCAGCCGCGGCACGGTTTCGATGACATCGCTGCAGCCGGCGGCGGCAAATTTCGATCGCAGATTGCGGATGTGGCTGTCGATCGTCCGGTCCGACACATGGATGTTGCCGTCATAGGCGAATTCGATGATCCGACCACGGCTGAACACCGTGCCGGGACGTTTCAGCAATACCTGCAGGATCGACATTTCCAGCGCCGTCAGGGAAAGCCGGTCCCCGTTGCAGGTCGCCTCGGCCCGGTCGGAGTCAAGGCAAACGACGCCGTGGGACAGGGCGCTCCCGCGTGCCTCCTGCTTCGGCCCGCTCCTTCGCAGGATGGTCGAGACGCGCGCCGTCAGTTCGCGCGGGCTGAAGGGCTTCGTCACGTAGTCGTCGGCGCCCATTTCGAGGCCGACGATACGGTCGACCTCCTCGTCGAGCGCCGAAAGAAACAAGATGGGCAGGTCGCTGAAACGGTCCTCTGAGCGCAGCAGGCGGCACACTTCCAGCCCGTCCCGCTTCGGCAGGCCGACATCGAGGACGATCAGATCGGGATTGCCGCTGCGCGCCATCATGAGCGCCTCGTCGCCGTCGCCGGCGCGGGACACTAGGTGCCCCGCACGTTCCAGCGCGAAGGCCACGACATCGATTATGTGGGGATCGTCATCGACGACCAGAATGAGGGCCATGTTCCACCGTGTCGTTCAAAACAGCGCCGGCGTTGCCGTCCGCATCGGCAACCGGCAATAGTGGCGTCACCTTTCTCAATATGCGCGCTCCTCGCCAACTCCACGAATGCCAATCGGACTGGCTGCGTTCCAGAGCTTTGTACCGGCATCGAAAACAGTCTCCCAGACGGGTTGTCCACAGATCAACATGTTTGTTGTCATCGATGAAGGTTGCGATGGCGATCAGGGCGCCGTCGCCCAGTTGGCACAGATAGTCAATATCCACCGATGATAGCAGGGCATCGAGCGAGCGCGCATCTTCGGATGCGAATTTGGCGCGTTCCACATTCTTGCGGGCGATGTAACCGTCAAGATTGAGCGCGCCGCACGCAAATGCGACGGCGGTCAGGACGAGAAGGCACCGGCGCGTCAGCCAACGATTGGACTTATTTCGGGCGATGCGCAGGATCACCAGCACCAGCCCGGATCCGATGAGACCCATGCCGATGAAGGTGTAGAGCCGCAGCCGTGTGAGGCCGTAGACATCGACGTAAAGATCGAGCCTCGCGGCCGCCGACGCCAGCAATAAAATGGTCTGGAGCACCCAAAGAACGATCAGCGGGACGACGAGGTCGCCGGACGATTTTCTGGCGTCGTCCTTCAGGAGGGCGAGGATGATGGCCGCGGCGAGCAGGGTGGCCGCCAGCAGCGGGAAGGCGCCGGCCTTGGCGAATTCGGCATAGGTCTTGCCTTCGGGAAGCAATGTGCCGGAGCCGGCGCCCAGAAGGAAGCCCGGCCAAAGGTTCGTCATGTCGTTCAGGGTCTGCAGGAAAAAGACCGCGTTGAAGAGGATCAGCACCGCGGCCCGGTTGTTTGCGAAAACCGGTCTCGCTTGCCGGGTGCGGCTTTTGACGGCGCGCCACCGCCCATCCTGACGTTTCATCTCTATCGTCAGCAACGGCCAGAGGAGAAGCCCGGTCGCCAGCCACAAGAGCACGGTCGAAATGTCCGGCAGCGCGATCCACCTCAAGGGATCGAGATAGGCAAGCGAGACCGCAAGCCACGGGTTGGCCGGCAGGAACAGCCACAGGAAGACAGCCACGAGCAGAACCGGCATGATCCATTGCCGGATGCCGTGTCTGCGGGTTTTCAGGCCGCCGAACCAGGTTCCGGCGAGGAAAAGGCCGGATGCGATCTCGCGAACGGCAAGGATCGGCCCCGCCAGGTAGCGGTAGAGGAAAACACCGGCCTTCCGCCAGTCCTCATCCAGCAACCTGTCGGCGCGGCCCAGGGCGAACAGGCCAAGGAAAACGATTGCCAGTAATATCGTCAGGAAATCGGCGGATTCCACGATGAGCAGAATGCCCGCCAGCGCTGCGCAGCCCCACAGAAGCGCGTTCCGGTTCCTGTATTTCACCGCGACCACGACGGAAAGGGCCGTCATGAAAACAGCCAGACCGGCACCGATTTCCTGATGAAACACGGTGAGTTGCGCAATGGCCAGAAGGCCGACCAGTTGCAGGAGCCAGACGCCGGTCCGGGCGTCGACAGGCCTCGGTTTGCGCCGTGCCGTCCCCTGATGCGGGACATCCATTCGGCTTGAAACGGAAGGATGGTCTGTCATTTTTTTGACGAGTCCCGCTGCCGTTGAATCGATGGACCAGCGACCGGCGTCGAACGTTCCGAAATGAGCCACCAGCCGTCCCGCCGCAGGCGATCGGGCAAAGGAGCCGTGTTGGTCACAACGTGAAGGGGCGGGTTGGTTTGGCGAACCGGGTGCGATCCGGGAAAACGGATGATCTCTGCTGACATGGTCATCCCCATGGCGGTTAATCGGAACTGCCGAGGCTAGGAAAACACCGTGCAGGCAACCGGACGCGCCTGTGCAGGCCATCAGGATTGTTGTGCAGAAGCTGTGCAGTCTTCGTCGCGCGCCGCGGGAATCGCGTTCAGGGGCCGGTTTCGCTCCCGGCCCTATCCCTGGTCGGCGTCAGATCCGGCGCCGTTTCAATGGCGAAACGAGATCGTTTATGTCCGGCAACTCTTCGAGCCGCGTGATCCGGTCGATGACGTTTGATGCCTCGTCGTCCTTTGCGAAGAAGAAATACGTGCGGAGCTTGTCCTCGATTTCCGCATCGCTTAGCGGATCGGCCGGATCGCCGCGCGGGCAGTCGCGGGAGGCTGTTTCCTTTGTTCCGTCGGCGCGCGTGACGGTGATGCTGCAGGCCGATTTGGCCGGAAACGCGGCGGTCATGGACGCATCCTCGGCGACGGTGACCTTGGCCATGAGATCGTTCAGGGTCGGATCGCCGGAATAGGGCGGGTCGAAATCCTGATAGGCGATCGAACCCTTGGCCAATACGGCCGCCACGCAGTAGGGCAGCGAATGGGTCCGCCCGGCGCGACTGTCCGGCTTCCATGCGGTTTCGCCGGCGGCGATATTGACACACATCTCATAGGTGCCGACGTCGATCTTTTCGATCGATGCCGGATCGCCGATCTTCGGCGCAAGCTCGAGGGCGACGTCGATCGGGGTCTGGCAGAACACCAGAGCGGGCCAGCGTTTAAACACGACCGAACCGAGGTCGGGCGTCAGATCGAACATCTTTTCCGAATGGGGGAAGAAGCGGTTCACGCCGGCCGTTCCCTGGTAAATCTCGTAGGGCCCTTCAATGCCGGCCTTTGCCATCTTGGCCGCAAACAGTCCGCGCAGGGCGCAGGACGCGTAGGTGCAGTGCTTCCAGTCCGTCACCCGGTCACGGGCCGACTGGTTGGTATCGAGCCCCAGGCCGCCGGCTATGCGCTGGGCGTTGGTCAGTTGCTCGGGTTCGAGATCGAGCGCGCAGCCGATGATGAGCGTCGTATAGAAGATCGCCGCGGCGTCGTGATCGTACTCGACCGATTCCGGGAAATAGTAGTCGGAGAAGAGACCCGCCAGCATATATGCCAAGTGGGTCAGCCCAAGCACATCGCGGCCGGATTTGCCCAGCCAGTCGGCGAGCGACAGGATCAGGGACACATTGTCCGAAGGGTGGGCGACACCCATGTTGTTCGGCGAAAAATAGGTGTTGAGCAGATCGCTGCGCCGGCCGAGGATTGCGTTCAGGAAGATCGCGTCGGCATGGGTTCCCGTCTTACCGGTTCCCCAGACATCCACACCGCTGGTGACCGGGGCGATGTCGATCATGCGGTCGAACTTGCCGACCATCTCGGTGTCATACAATGATCCGCAAATGCCTGCGTAGGAATCCAGAATGTTGCGTTTCAGGATGTGGGCGGTATCGGTGTCGACCTGCGCCTTGAATGTGTCGACGGCGAATTGGGACAGTTTTTCTTCAATGAGCATCTTCGTCGGCCCTCACCAGATTGAGGTAAATGAATACCTCGACGAATTTTCCGTTCTTGAGGGTGTAGAATGCTGCACAGTGGCCCCAGAAAACGTCCCCCGCCTTGCGGTGTCCGAGATAGTCGGTGTCTTTGAAACACCGCCACTCAATGTCGAGCTGGACGGCAACCTTGTCTTCGACGGAGAGGAAATTCTTCAGGTGCAAGAGCTCGTGGATGCCGTCGTGGCCGGAATTCTTCCCCGAATTCCAGAAACCGACCAGCTGGTCCTTTCCTCTGAAGGTGCCCTTGAAAGGATGAATGAACACAGCGTCTGGATCGTAGAACCTGTCAAAGAACGCACTCTTGTCGGGGGCGTTGTTGAACTCGTTTTCGTATGCTTCGAACTGGTCTTGCGTGAATATCATTTTTCGTTATCCGTTAGGTCTATATAAAGGTCGAGCGGTTGGCTCGGGTCTATCGTAGATAATCCTTGGATGCTATGGGTTGATGACGTAATTGAGGCGAAGTGCGATCAGAAGTTGAGCCGTGTGGGCACGTGTTGGCAAACAGTCGGCAATTTCCGTTCGTCTACCGATCGCCGTCGATGAAGGCCGCGTAGGCCTCCGCGTAGTCCGGATGCCAGCGGCTCAGCGCCGGGCGGTTCTCGATCATGTCGCCCATGGCCCAGGCGATGCGCTTTTCGTCGAGCGCGCGGGGGACGTCATTGTCGGGGCAAATGATGTAGAAATCGCCGCGGGCCATGCTCTCGACGAAGAAATCGGCGGTCTGCCCGGCGGTCCAGGCGGCCGGCGGCTTCTCGGCAAGCCCGATCATGCCGGTATGGACGAAACCGGGGATCAAGAGGTGGGCGCTGATCCGGCAGTCATCGGTGTTGCGAAGTTCGTGCGCGAGCGCCTCGGTAAAGGCCTTCAGCGCCGCCTTTGAAACGTTGTAGGCCGGGTTGCCGGGCGGCGTGGTGATGCCCTGCTTGGAGCCTGTATTGACGATGGCGCCCGGCCTGCCGCGCGCGATCATGCGCGGCGCGAAAACCTGCGTGCCGTGAACGGCGCCCCAAAGGTTGACATCCAGCGTCGATTGCCAGGCATCGAGCGGGCCGAGGCAGGACGAGCGCATGCCGATGCCGGCATTGTTCATCAGGATGTCCGTGCCGCCGAAGCGGGTCGCAACCTCGCTTTCGAGCGCTTCGACCTCTGCCCTGTCGGAGATGTCGGTTGCGGCCGTCATGACGTCTGCGGCACCGGCGGAACGCAGGGCGCTTTCCGCTTCAGCGAGCTTGTCCTCGGCGCGGTCAACGATCACCAGCCTCATGCCCATGCCGGCGAAGTTCGTCGCCGAAGCCAGGCCGATCCCCGACGCCCCGCCGGTAACGACGGCGACCGATTCGGAATTGAACGCGGGGTGGGTCATGAAGCATCCTCCTGTTTGGCAGTTAAACTAGCGGGTGGAGAGGGAAGGGCAAACGGGGAGTCCCGGCCGGGAACTCTTTGGCCGTCAATCGTTGGGGCTTTGCCGTCCGACAATCTTGGACTGTCACTGGTTTGGGGACTTGTCCAATCGACGGTGTTCGCTAGCATCATCGCCGGCCAAGTGCCTTTTGCACCTGGTACAGGAGCAATAAAATCCATTCTGTTTGGCTCACAGTCGCTATGGTGGGTTATGACCACTCCAACCGCATCCAGCTATCTCGTGGCGCATCTTGTCGCGACGCTGAAAATGCTGGGTATTGATGCCACTCCGGCGCTGCACTCCGCGGGTATAGATAAAGTCGTGCTGAGCGATCCCGACACTCGGTTGCCCATCACAACCGTTTTTCGCTTCTGGTGTGCGGTTGAGGACATGACAGGGGATCCGCTGATTGGTCTGAAGACCGCAGCAAATGTCGAGGCGGGATATCCCGTATTCAGGCACCTGTTGTCTAACAGCCCGACACTCTCGGTGGCTTATGAACGCTGGAGCCGCTTTTACCGTCTGATATCAGGCGCCGCTGAAATTCGTTTGGTGCGGGATGCTGACACGCCGATGCTTGTCTGTGAGCCGGCGACGCCCCATGCGCTGCCCGCGCTTGGCGAAGATTGGACGGTTGGTCAATGGCTGACGCTAGGAAGGCGGCTCACGGGACGGGACTGGCGACCAAAGGCGCTCTGGCTGAAACACACCGACTTTGGTGCGGCTGCAGCCTATCGCAAATGGTTCGCAGCGCCGGTGACATTTGGTGCAGATTCCGCGGCAATGGCACTCCCGGCAGAGATTCTCGAGTTCGAAATCCCGGGCGCTGATGCAACCTTGCTGGATGTCCTTGATCGGCATGTCGGCGACATGATCGCTCACATGCCCGCGGCCCGGAGCACGGCGTCTGTTCTTCGCGGCCTTCTGGCCAAACGTCTTGCCGAAGGACGGACTACTCATGCCGGTGTGGCTTCGGAACTCGGCATGAGCGAACGCACATTGCAGCGCCGCCTCAACCTGGAAGGAACGACGTTTCGGACAGTGTTTACCGAAGTGCGGCGTGATATTGCCGAGGCGACGCTCTCTGATCCCGACATCTCGCTTGGCGAAACGGCATTTCTACTCGGATTTTCCGAACCGAGCGCTTTTCATCGGGCGTTCAAGCGCTGGACCGGCCAAACCCCGGCAGCCTACCGGGCGAAACACTCGGCAGTGCTTTTGGCGGGAGCTGTCAATGATCTGACGGCTCCGGTCAATGATCGGGGCGACTGACGTTCCTAAATTGACTTCATCGATCTCGAACCGATGGAGAACGCAATGATCGCATTCATCCCCGCAATCATTTTCTGGCTGATAGCGATATGCTATCTCAATGGTGCAATAATCCACGCCGCGAATATTCTCGGATTTTCCGGCTATGCCTGGCTCGACGCACCGCTGAAATGGCAGGTGCTGGACGTTTTCTACCTGATCCTCAACCTGACCGTGGTGATCGGCTTGCTGATGGGTTGGCGTGCCGGCCTCATTGCCTTTTTTGCCGCCGCAACAACCCAGCTTCTTCTCTACACAGCTTTACGCGGTTGGATCCTCGACGTGCCCGCGCATTTCCTGAAGGCCGGCGCTGACGGTTCTCTGAACGGCCTTCTTGTCTTTCATGCAGTAACGGTGATGCTGGTCTTCCTGGCGCTGTGGCTCAAATCCGCTCCCGCAACCGCGTGAGGTGCCATTGTTGTTCAGAGCCTTGGTTGGGTCTGGCCGGGACCGACGAGATACTGTCCGCGATTTCCTCGGCGGTCCGCGCCCTAGCCTTGCATCAGGGCACGTCGCTGTTGAAAATGGAGACGCTGACCTTCCAGGAGCCGTCCGGCTGCCGTTTCAGGATGTTCACGAATTTACCCTGCTCGGGCGGGTCGGCGTCGGCAATCGCGTAGGTTCCGATTTGGTAAGCCAGATCACCCTCGACACCGTAGCCCACCAACTCATTCGTGTGTGTGCCGCCGGTGTTCTGCCTCATCCGGTCCCGGTAGGTTTCGACGAAGGCCTCTCTTCCGCGGACCATCGGCTGGTCGGGAGGCAACAGTGTCACGTCTTCGGTAAAGAAGGCAGCACATCCCGCTGCATCGCCCCGGTTGAACGCTTCGTTGTAGGCGGCGTCAGAGTCTTCCAGAAATTCTTTCATGCCCACGGTTTTCTCCTTCCGTCAAAAAACGTGCAGTCGCATCATCGAATTTACCGGGTTCGATAATGATCAGTTATCGGTGGAAGCGAAGTACAATCACTCGGTATTTCCCGCCCGATCCGGCAAGCCATTGCATGTCCTGTCGACACCATGTCGCGAATGGCGCGCGATCCGCCGCGATTGTGTTTGACGCCACAAACCGCTTTGCCTACAAACAGTCCTGCGTGTGACGGCGCCCGATTCCAGCGGGCTGAGAGAAATTCCGGTGCGGCCGACCCAAACAGGGGGTCAATTCCGGAGCTGTCCAGACCGGACCGGCGGGTTTCGGCCCTCCGCGGCGTTTCGTGCACGACAAATGCCAGCGGGGTGATCCGGATGACACGACTATTGTGTGCTTCAGCAGTTTTCCTTTCTTCGGCCGGCGCGGTCCACGCGCATATAGGCCATGTCGGCGAACTGGCCGGCCACGCCCACTGGGTGGGCATTGCCGCGGCGCTGGGCGCCGCCGCGCTCGCGGCACTGGCGGCAAAAGCCGGCAAGAAAGAACCCGAGGAAGAGCAGCCGGACGCCGAGGAAGCGAGCGGCGAGCCCGAGAGCACACAGGCATGAGCGCGCGCGAAAAGCTCGGCATCATGGTCTGCGGCCACGGCAGCCGCAACCAGAACGCGGCGCGCGAATTCGCCAAGGTCGCGGAGGGGCTGAAGAAACGCTATCCGGAGACGCCCGTCGAATACGGCTATCTGGAATTCTGCAATCCGGTAATCCATTCCGGCCTCGACCGGCTGCGCGACCAGGGCGTGACCCGCGTGCTCGCGGTGCCGGGCATGCTTTTCGCCGCTGGACACGCCAAGAACGATATCCCGTCGGTCCTCAACACCTATCAGGCACAGAATTCCGGCATGCGCATCGAGTACGGCCGCGAACTGGGCGTTGACCTGAAGATGATCCGCGCTGCGGGCGCCCGCATCCAGGAAGCGATCGATGCCGCGAATGCGGAAAATGGCGACGTGCCGCCGCACGAAACGCTGCTTATGGTGGTCGGCCGCGGTGCGTCCGACCCGGATGCCAACTCGAATGTCTCGAAGGTCACCCGCATGCTCTGGGAGGGCATGGGTTTCGGCTGGGCCGAGACCTGCTATTCGGGCGTTACGTTCCCGCTGGTCGAGCCGGGTCTGCGCCATGCGGTCAGGCTCGGATACCGCCGCATTGTCGTTTTTCCCTATTTCCTGTTCACCGGCGTGCTCGTCAAACGCATCTACAGCTACACGGACCAGGTCGCGGCCGATTTCCCGGATACCCAGTTCGTCAAGGCCGGTTATCTGAACGACCACGACCTGGTGCTCGATACGTTCCAGGACCGGGTCGAGGAGACCCGTGCCGGCCAGGCGCTGATGAACTGCCAGATGTGCAAGTACCGCGAGCAGGTGCTTGGTTTCGAGGCCGAGGTCGGTCTCGCCCAGGAAAGCCACCACCACCACGTCGAAGGCATCGGCGGCGGGCTGGAGAACTGCCCCTGCGAAGGCGACTGCGATGCCTCCTGCCGCAACGAGGCGTTCTGCCGGGAACACGGTCTGCCGTGGACGCCGCTGCACGATCACAGCCACGATCATCACCATCATCATGGCGATGATCACCACCACCATGATCATCATCATCACCCGTATCCGCATGCGGATCATCCGCACGGACCGGTGTCGATGAAGAAGCCGCAATGAGATGGCAGCGGCTCCAGACTATATCCGCGATCCGGCGGAGATCTATCGCCTGAGTTTCGAGGCAATCCGGCGCGAGGTGGATTTATCGCGTTATTCCAATGGATTGGAAGAGGTTGCTGTGAGGCTGATTCATGCCTGCGGCATGGTCGATATTGTCAACGACCTTGTCATGAGCGCTGACGCGTCCGAGGCCGGGAAGGCGGCTTTGCGCCGGGGACGGCCGATCGTCTGCGACGTCGAAATGGTGCGCAACGGCATCATCCGGCGCCTGTTGCCTGACGGTTTGCCTGTGCTGTGCGGCCTTGCCGACGCAAGGACGGAGGGCCTTGCGAAAGAGCTTGGGACAACGCGCTCGGCAGCGGCGTTCGAGACACTGAAGCAGGACATGGCCGGCGGCATCGTTGCGGTCGGCAATGCGCCCACGGCGCTGTTTCACCTGCTTGAGATGCTGGAACAGGGTGCCGCGCCGCCGGCGCTGATCGTCGGCATTCCCGTCGGTTTCGTCGGTGCCGAGGAGTCGAAGGACGCGCTGATGGACAACAATCTCGGTATTCCCTTTGTCACGGTGCGCGGCCGGCGCGGCGGCAGCGCCATGGCGGCGGCGGTGGTCAACGCGATCGCAGGAGGACTTGGCGCATGAGCAGCGGAACGGAACGGGCCTGGCTGACCATTCTCGGGATCGGCGACGACGGTGTGAACTCGCTGACGCCTCCGGCACTCGCCTTGATGAAGTCAGCCAGGACGCTGGTGGCACCGCAGCGGGTGCTGGACCACCTCGACCTGCCGCGGCTTGGCCTGGACAATTGTGAAATCGTGCCCTGGACGATGGGGGTCGGACCGACACTGGATTTCCTGGAGGAGCGGCGCGGAACACCGGTGACGATCCTGGCGACCGGCGATCCGATGTTTTTCGGTATCGGCGCGACGATGCGGCGAAGGGTCGGTGCGGACGAGATGCTGGTCATCCCGTCGCCTTCCGGCTTTTCCCTCGCGGCGGCGCGCATGGGCTGGGGCCTCTCTGATGTCGCCTGCATTTCGCTGCACGGGCGGGCCGTTGCAGGCCTGCAGCCGCACATCCTGCCCGGCAACCGCGTCCTGTCCCTGACATCCGTCGGCCGGACGGTCCACGAGGCCGCGGAACTGCTGGTGTCGCGCGGCTATGGCGGCTCCGTCCTGACCGTTCTCGAACACATGGGCGGGGAGACTGAGCGGACGGTCGTGACGACTGCCGACGAGGTCGGTGCATTTGACTCCGAAACAGAGCGCTTCGCCGATTTCAACGTGCTGGCGATCGAATGCGTCGCCAGTGAAGGCGCGGCGGTGCTGCCGCCCGTGCCGGGCCTGCCTGACGATGCGTTCGTGCATGACGGCCAGCTGACGAAACGCGAGGTGCGCGCCGTCACGCTCTCGGCGCTGCAACCGTGCCCACAGGCGGTCCTGTGGGACATTGGTGCCGGCTGCGGTTCCGTCTCTATCGAATGGATGCGTGCCGCCCAGGGTGCCAGGGCTGTGGCCATCGAGGCCGAGTCGGAGCGCCGCGCGATGATCGCCGAGAACGCGACCCGGCTCGGAACGCCAAGGCTGAAGATCGTCTGGGGACGCGCGCCAGCGGAAATCGCCGATCTCGATGCGCCGGATGCCGTCTTCATCGGCGGCGGGCTGGCGGACAAGGGCGTGTTCGAAGCCTGCTGGCAGGCGCTGAAGCCGGGCGGGCGCCTGGTCGCCAATACGGTGACCCTCGAAAACGAAGCGCGTCTGACGGCGCTGCACGCCGAATTCGGCGGCAGCCTCACGCGCATCGCGGTCTCGCGGGCACAGGAGATCGGCAGCTACCGCGGCTGGAAGCCGTTCATGCCGGTGACCCAGTGGGCGGTCCGCAAACCTTGGGGGCAGGCATGACGGGCACGCTCTACGGGCTCGGGGTCGGGCCCGGCGATCCGGAGCTGTTGACGCTGAAGGCGCACCGCATATTGCGCGACTGCCCGGTGGTCGCCTATCCGGCGCCCGACACCGGCCAGAGCTTCGCCCGGTCGATCGCGGCCCGGTACTTGCGTGCCGGCCAGAAGGAGTATCCGATCGTCGTGCCGATGCGCATCGAGCGTTTCCCGGCACGGGACATCTACGACACGGCGGCGCGCGATCTGTCCCGCATTCTCGAAGAGGGGCGGGACGTGGCCGTCCTTTGCGAGGGCGACCCGTTCTTCTACGGCTCCTTCATGTATCTCTACGAGCGGCTCGCCGGGCGGTTCGACTGCGAGATCGTGCCGGGCGTCTCCTCCGTCATGGCTGGCGCCGCGGCGCTGGGACGGCCGCTCGCGGCCCGCAACGATGTCCTGACCGTGATCCCGGGTCCCTTGCCCGATGCGCAGATTTCGGAGCGACTGGGGTCGGCCGATGCCGTTGCCATTATCAAGATCGGGCGGCATTTCGGGCGCATCAAGGCTCTGCTCGAACGGGAGGGGCTGAGCGGGAACGCCGGCTACCTGGAACGCATCTCGCTGGCGCAGGAGCGCATCCTGCCTCTGGACGAGGCGGAGGGCTCTGCGCCCTATTTTTCGATGATCCTCGTCTACAAGGGCGCGGAAAACTGGGTCTCCAGCCTGCCGGTCGAAGCCAGCCGTTTTGCAGCGGAGGAGGGTGCGCGATGAAGCCGGCCATCGTCCTTCTGAATGAAGCCGCGCTGCCGACCGCCCGAAAAGTGGCCGACGCGATCGACGGCAAGATCCACGGCGCCCGGATGCGTGTCGAAAATGCCGACATCCGGTTCGAAAGCGCTCCGGAGCACATCGCGGCACTTTTCGGGGCCGGGCGGCCGATCGTCGGCCTGATGGCGAGCGGCGCTTTGATCCGCCTTCTCGCGCCGTATCTTGCCGACAAGCATGCGGAGCCGCCGGTGCTTGCGGTCTCCGAGGACGGGCTAAGCGTTGTGCCGCTGCTGGGCGGGCATCACGGTGCCAACGAATTGGCGAGGCGCATCGCCGGGGTTCTCGGCGGGCACGCCGCGATCACGACGGCGGGTGATCTGCGCTTCGGCGTGGCACTCGATGCCCCGCCCGACGGCTACACGCTCGTCAATCCCGAGACGGCAAAACCGGTCATGGCTGCCCTTGTCGCCGGTGAAGCGGCCAGGCTCAACGGCACAGCCGCCTGGATAGAACGCTCCGGCATCCCGCTGGCCGGTGACGGCGCCGTGACCTTGACGGTCACCGACCGGACGCGCGCGCCGGGTGACGGTGAACTGGTCTATGCCCCGAAGACGCTGTGTCTCGGGATCGGCTGCGAACGGGGGACGGACCCAAATGAAGCCATCGACCTTACCGAATCCGTGCTTTGCGAAGCCGGTCTCGCTTCGCAGGCGATTGCCGGCGTGTTCTCCATCGACCTGAAGGCCGACGAAGCGGCGGTCCACGCGGTTGCCCGCCATTTCGGTGTGCCGGCGCGGTTTTTCGAAGCCGCGACGCTGGAAGCCGAGGCCGATCGGCTGGAAAACCCGTCCGAGGTGGTGTTCGCCGAGGTCGGATGTCACGGGGTGGCGGAAGGCGCCGCGCTGGCAGCGGCCGGCCGCCAGGGCCGTCTCGCGGTTGCAAAGCGCAAGACGCGCCGCGCCACCTGCGCCATCGCACGTGCTGAGGGTCCCGTCGATGCGCAGCGGACCGGCAGGGCGCGCGGCACGCTCTTCGTCGTCGGCATCGGGCCGGGCAGTGACGCCTGGCGCTCGCCGGAGGTCTCGGAACTGGTAGCGCGGTCGACGGATCTCGTCGGCTATTCGCTCTATCTCGATCTGCTCGGGCCCCTGGCGCGCGGCAAGACCCGCCACGATTTCGATCTCGGCAGGGAAGAGGCGCGGGTGCGCCATGCCATGGAACTCGCCGGCGAAGGCCGGACGGTCTCGCTGGTGTGTTCTGGCGACGCCGGCATTTACGCCATGGCGACACTGGCCTTCGAACTGCTCGACAAGGGCGGGGCCACCGACGACGATGAGGGGGGGCTCAGTGACGCTGCACGGCGCATCGAACTGGCCGTTTCGCCGGGTATTTCTGCGCTGCAGGCCGCCGCCGCCCGTGCCGGCGCGCCGCTGGGGCATGATTTCTGCACGATCTCGCTGTCGGACCTTCTGACGCCCTGGCCTGATATCCAGCGCCGCATCCGGGCGGCGGGCGAGGGCGACTTCGTCATCGCCTTCTACAACCCGGTGTCGAAACGCCGCCGCAAACAGCTTGCCTATGCGCGCGACGCGCTCCTGGAGCAGCGCCCCTCCGACACGCCGGTGGTGCTGGCAACCAATCTCGGCCGGGAGGGTGAGGCGGTGCGCATCGTTCCGCTCGGTGAACTGCAGGTCGATGATGTCGACATGCTGACGGTCGTCATCGTCGGCTCATCGCAAAGCCGGACTGTTCGGACCGGGGACGGAAGCACCTGGGTCTATACGCCGCGCGGCTACGCGGCAAAGGCCGGAAGTGTCATTGGCGGCAAGGAGGCGGCGGAATGACGGTTTATTTCATCGGCGCGGGGCCGGGTGCCCCCGACCTCATAACGGTTCGTGGCCTGCGGCTTGTCGAGCGCTGTCCGGTCTGCCTCTACGCCGGATCGCTGGTGCCCCCGGAAATCGTTGCCGCGGCGCCGAAGGATGCGCAGGTTGTGGACACCGCGCCGATGCATCTGGACATGATCATCGCGAAGATCGAGAAAGCCCACCGCGAAGGCAAGGACGTCGCGCGGGTGCACTCGGGCGATCCTTCCATCTATGGCGCTATCGCAGAGCAGATGCGACGCCTCGACGCCCTCGGGATCGACTACGAGGTCGTGCCGGGCGTTCCCGCGTTCGCCGGCGTTGCCGCGAAACTCAAGACGGAACTGACGCTGCCGGAGATCGCCCAGACGGTGATCCTGACCCGCACCGGCATGAAGGCGTCGTCCATGCCCGAGGGCGAGCAGCTCGAAATCCTCGGCCGGTCCGGCGCGACGCTGGCCATCCACCTGTCGATCCGCAATCTCGACTATGTGCGGGACGCGCTGGTTCCGCATTACGGCGAGGACTGCCCGGTGGTGGTCGCCTATCGCGCCACCTGGCCGGACGAGCTTTACCTGCGGACGACGCTGACCGAGATGAAAACGGTGGTCCGCAAGGCCAAATTGACACGCACGGCACTGATCATGGTCGGGCCGGTGCTCGGCGATGTGCAGTACCGGGATTCGGCCCTCTACGATGCCGGATTTGCCCATGTGCTGCGCAATGCCGGCAAGAAGAAGAACCGCGCGGAGGCCTAGGTGATGGCAGCCACGAGCGCATCGACGGTGGCGAAGGACCGGCTCCCGGGCGGGACGGGGCGCTCGATCATGATGACCGGAAGGGCCAGATCACGGGCGGCCAGCAGCTTTGCGTATGCGCCGTCGCCGCCGGAATTGCGGCAAACGATGTGGGTGACGCCATGTTCGCGCAGCAGCGCGGCTTCTTTCGCCGGATCGAGGTGGGGTTTGCCGATCACCAGATCGTATGACCGGAAGGGCAACGCCGTTTCCGGCCGGTCGACCATGCGCAGGATGAAATGGACGTCCGAGCGGACAGCGAATCCGTCTATGTGCTGGCGACCCAGCGCCAGGAAGGCGCGCGCCGCGGCAGGGATGGCATCACATGCCTCGTCAAGCGAGGCGACCGGGCGCCAGTTATCGCCATCGGCCGCTTTCCAGGACGGGCGCTGCAGGGCGACGACCGGGACATTGGCTTTTGCCGCTGCCGCGACGGCGTTGTGCGAAATGACAGCCGCGAAGGGGTGCGTGGCATCGACGAGCAGGTCGAAGCCCTCCCGGTCCAGAAAATCAGCCAGCCCCGCGACGCCGCCGAAACCGCCGATCCGCAGTTCCCCGGATGGCCTTTCGGGCGCCGCGGTCCGCCCGGCAAGGGATGTGACGACGCGCGATACGCCCAGCTCCGTCAGCCGGGCGGCGAGCGCCGCAGCCTCCCGCGTTCCGCCGAGGATCAGGACCGTTTCAGGGATACCGAGCAAGGATGTTTCCCTTCCTGTCGGTGACGATGACGTCAACGGCAATTTCGGCGCCGCGCAGCACTTCGGTGGCCTTCTCGCAAGCAAAACGCGCGACGGGCTGTGCAAGGTCAATCTTATTTTCACGCGTTATTTCAAGGGCTTCGAGCGCCGTGTTTGCAGAAAGAATCCGCTTCCTGAGGCCGTCGTGATCTTCGGGCACCAGGTTGGCGAGGAACTCCATGTCGACCTGGCTGCGGCTGGAATGCAGGTCCATGGCTCCCTGCGCGAGCTTGGTGAGTTTTGCGAAGCCGCCGGCAATCGTCAGCCGCTCGACCGGGTGCCGGCGCAGATATTTCAAAAGCCCGCCGGCGAAGTCGCCCATGTCGAGCAGGGCGATTTCAGGCAAATCGTAGATCTTCTGCGCGGCGGCCTCGGATGTCGATCCGGTGGCGCCGAGAACATGGGTGAGACCGGCGGCCCGCGCGACGTCGATCCCGCGGTGGATGGAGTGGATCCAGGCGGAGCAGGAGAAGGGCTGGACAATCCCGGTTGTGCCCAGGATGGAAAGTCCGCCGAGAATGCCGAGCCGCGGGTTCCACGTCTTCTCGGCAAGGTCCTCTCCGCCGGGAACCGAGATGGTGATCTGGAGATCGGCTGGCAGGTCATGGGCGGCGCATATTTCATAGGCGACATCCTGCATCATCTGTCGCGGGACCGGGTTGATCGCCGGCTCGCCGACTTCAAGCGGGAGGCCCGGCAGGGTGACGGTGCCGACACCGCCGCCGGCCGCGAAACGGATGCCGGAACCGGGCGGCAGCGGGCGGACGCTGGAAATGACGGTGGCGCCGTGGGTCACATCCGGGTCGTCGCCGGCGTCCTTGACGATGCCGGCGGATGCGTAGCCGTCGCCGAGAGACTCGAAGGCCAGAGGAAAGGCGGGCTCCTGGCCCTTCGGCAGCACGATGGAAACCGGATCGGGAAACTCGCCGGTGATCAGCGCGGT
The DNA here is from genome assembly GCF_004959855.1 of Nitratireductor sp. XY-223. Classification (GTDB taxonomy): domain Bacteria; phylum Pseudomonadota; class Alphaproteobacteria; order Rhizobiales; family Rhizobiaceae; genus Hoeflea_A. The sequence goes on from NZ_SPNT01000001.1 coordinate 283,375, forward strand.
GAGCGCCGCCTTCGTGGCCGCCGTCGCGCAGGCGCCCGTCGTCCAGCCGCGGCGCAAAGGTGCGGATTGAGTTTCGGATTCGGCGGGCGTCTCACTCATGCAGCGGTTATAGACGGTTTGCCGGCCGTGGCGAATCATTTGAGCGCCGCCTCGCGGTCGCATGCAGGCAACGGAGCGCGGTCATGACCGATGCGCTTTTCGGGCAATTTCCGACGATGGAACCCGGCTGCGTCTGGCTGGTCGGCGCGGGGCCGGGCGACCCCGGACTTCTGACGCTGCTCGCCGCCAGTGCCATCCGCACGGCGGACGTCATCGTCCATGACGCGCTGGTCAACGCGGCCTGTCTTGAGCTGGCGCGCGACGATGCGGTGCTCGAATATGCCGGCAAGCGCGGCGGCAAGCCCTCCGCGAAACAGCGTGGCATCTCGCTGCGGCTGGTGGAACTCGCGCGCGAGGGCAAGAAGGTGCTGCGTCTCAAGGGCGGCGATCCGTTCGTCTTCGGGCGCGGCGGCGAGGAAGCCCTCACGCTGATCGAACACAATGTGCCGTTCCGCATCGTGCCGGGCATTACCGCCGGGATCGGCGGTCTCGCCTATGCGGGCATTCCTGTCACCCATCGCGACGTCAATCACAGCGTCACGTTCCTGACGGGCCACGATTCCAGCGGCATCGTGCCGGACCGGATCGACTGGGACAGTGTCGCGAAGGGTTCGCCCGTGATCGTCATGTATATGGCAATGCGGCATATTGCGACGATAACGGATCGCCTCATCAAGGCGGGCCGCGAACCGGACGAGCCGGTGGCGGTTGTCTGCAACGCGACGACTGACCAGCAGCAGGTACTCGAGACGACGCTTGAAAACGCCGAGCAGGATCTGGTGGTGGCCGGGCTTTCACCGCCGGCCGTCGTCGTCGTGGGCGGCGTGGTGCCGATGCGCCGGACGCTCGACTGGCTCCAACGGGGCGGCGAACAATGAGCGGGCTTCTGATCGCTTCGCCCATGTCGGGTTCCGGCAAGACGACAATCACGCTCGGACTATTGCGCGCACTCCGCCGCCGCGGCGTCGAGATAGCACCCGGAAAGGCCGGCCCCGACTATATCGATCCGGCTTTCCATGCTGCGGCAAGCGGCAGCGCATGCCTGAATTTCGATCCCTGGGCCATGCGGCGGGACCTTTTGATCGCCAATGCGGGCCTTGCCGCGGGCGGCGGCCGGCTGCTGGTCGTCGAGGCGATGATGGGGCTCTTCGACGGCGCATCCGACGGAACCGGCGCCGCGGCGGATCTGGCCGAACTGCTGAAACTGCCGGTTGTCTTCGTCGTCAATTGCGCGAAAATGTCCCACTCGGTCGCAGCACTCGTGCAGGGTTACAGCCGCTTCAGGCCGAACGTGATGATCGCCGGCGTCATCCTCAACAATGTCGCGAGCGACCGGCATGAGGCCATGCTGCGCGCGGCACTCGACGGCATCGGGATGGACGTCTTCGGTGTCGTTCGCCGCAACGATGCCCTTTCGCTGCCAGAGCGGCATCTCGGTCTCGTGCAGGCGGGGGAACATTCTGCGCTCGAGGCCTTCATCGAGAAGGCAGCCGCTTGCGTCGAAACGGGATGCGATCTCGACGCCATCGTTGCGGCGTCGACGGCCCTCGGCGCCGCCGATACCGTTTCGAACATCGAACGGCTGACGCCGCCCGGTCAGCGCGTCGCCGTGGCGCGCGATGTCGCCTTCGCCTTCGCCTATGAGCACATGCTCGATGGCTGGCGGCGGCGGGGTGCTGAAATATCCTTTTTTTCTCCGCTCGCCGACGCGGCGCCCGATGCCGACTGCGACGCGGTTTTCCTGCCGGGCGGCTACCCGGAGCTGCACGCAGGCAGGCTCGCCGCCGCCGGAAACTTCCGCAAGGCAATGACATTGGCGGCGGAACGCGGCACGGCGATCTACGGCGAGTGCGGCGGCTATATGGTGCTCGGCGATGCGCTGGTTGACGGTGACGGCGAAAGCCACACCATGCTCGGCCTTTTGCCGCTCACCACGAGCTTTGCTGAGAGAAAGCTGCATCTTGGCTATCGGCGCGTCGAACCGGTGCGGCCGTTCATCTGGGATAGGCCGCTGACGGCGCACGAATTCCACTACGCCACGATCGTCGAGGAGGGCGAGGCCGACCCGCTGTTCGCGGTTCGCGACGCCGGCGGCAACGACCTCGGCCATGCCGGGTTGCGGCGCGGATCGGTGGCCGGTTCGTTCCTGCATGTCATCGACCTCGGGGAGAGGGGCTGATGGCGGCCGCGGTCGAACACGGCGGCGCCCTGGCGCGGGCCGTCGCCGAATATGGCGGGGAACCCGCCGACTGGATCGACCTTTCCACCGGCATCAACCCAAACCCGGCGCCGTTGCCGGACCTGCCGGCAAAGGTCTGGTCGCGGCTGCCCGATGAGGACCTGTTCGAAAGGGCCAGTGACGCGGCGGCGGCCTTTTACGGCGCCGCGGACGGGATCCGGCCACTGCCCGTCGCCGGAACGCAAAGCGTGATCCAGTTGCTGCCGTTCCTGTTTGACGGCGATGTCGCGATAATGGGGCCGACCTACGAGGAATACAGGGCCCGGTTCCAGCGCGCCGGGCGCGCCGTCGACATCATTTCCGGCACCGACGAGATCAGCGATCGCCACCGTCTGGTGATCCTCGTCAACCCGAACAATCCGGACGGCCGGGTCATGCCGCGCGCCGCGGTTCTGGAGCTCGCCGACCGGCTCGCCGTGCGCGGCGGGCACCTGGTGGTCGACGAGGCATTCGCCGATCTTTACCCGGAACACAGTGTCGCGGGTTTTGCCGGGACACGGCCGAACCTGATCGTGTTCCGCTCCTTCGGGAAATTCTTCGGCCTTGCGGGCCTGCGGTTGGGCTTTGTCCTGGCTGCACCTGCGATCAGCAGCGCCATGCGCGACGGGCAGGGGCCCTGGGCGGTCTCCGGGCCGGCTCTAGAGCTTGCAAGCCTTGTTCTGAGGGACCATGCGCTGCGAATCCGGATCGAGGGTGCTATTCGGCAGCGGCACGTCGCGCTCTGTGCGGTGCTCGAAGAGGCCGGTCTCAAAATCACCGGCGGAACGCCGCTCTTTGTCCTCGTCGACGATGATCGCGCCCAGGCTCTGCATTCGCACCTTTGCCGGCACCGGATCCTGACCCGGAAATTCCACTACGCGCCGCGCTGGCTACGGATCGGGCTCTGCCGGAACGGGGACGAGGAGTCCCGCCTGCGCGCAGCGCTTGCTCAGTACAGCGAGCCGGTCTGAGGCGGACGCGTGGAAACACATTTCGCCATACTCACCCTGGCCTTGCTGGCGGACCGGCTGCTCGGCGATCCGCAATGGCTGTGGGAACGGGTCAGGCACCCGGTCGTGCTTTTCGGAAGTGCCATTGACCTGGCCGACCGCCTCGGAAACAAGTCTTCCCAAACGGAATCCGTTCGCCGTCGTAACGGACTGATTGCAATCGTGATTCTGCTGTTCGTTGTCGTAGCGATCGGGCTTGCCTTGTCACGGCTTTTGGGAATTCTGGGTGTTGCCGGCTTCCTCCTTGAGGTTGCAATCGTCGCGGTCCTGCTGGCGCAAAAGAGCCTCGGCGATCATGTCGGCCATGTTGCGCTTGCCCTGCGCGAAGGCGGCATTGCCGGCGGGCGCGAGGCGGTCTCGCGCATTGTCGGCCGTGATCCGGACAGTCTCGACGGAAGCGGGATCTGTCGGGCGGCGATCGAGAGCCTGTCGGAGAATTTCTCCGATGGTGTCGTCGCGCCGGCACTGTGGTACGCCGTTTTCGGGCTGCCGGGCATCCTGTTCTACAAGATGCTCAATACGGCCGATTCCATGATCGGGCACAGGAACGAGCGGCACGGTGCGTTCGGCCGGGCCGCCGCGCGTCTCGACGATCTGGCGAACTGGCCAGCGGCGCGGCTGTCGGCCGTTCTGATTGCCGCCGGAGCCCTCATCGTCCGGGGCGGAGGTGCCGCGCGCCGGGCCCTGGACGCGGCCCGGCGCGATGCAGCGCTGCATCGCTCTCCGAATGCCGGGTGGCCGGAATGCGCGATGGCTGGATCGCTCGGCCTGGCGCTTGCCGGCGCACGGGTCTATGGCGGTGTGGTCGTGCGCGAGCCCTATATGAACGCCGTGGGCCGGCGGCATTTGACTGTCGACGACATCGACGCCGCTTTGGATGTATTTCATGCAGCGTGCACGGTCTTGATCTGTCTTGCCGCAGTATTATTCCTGCTATTGTGACATTTCTTACATCCAGTCCCAGCACACCTCACGCAATGTAGAATAACCGCTCTTACCAGTGCGGATTAAATCTCGCCGTCTGTAGATCTTTCGGACTTGGGGGAAGCAAGAGCGCGCGTCGTGCCGTCGGCGCCGCGCCAATTGGGGGAAGAAATATGCGTTTGTTCTTGTCGGTTCTGGTTCTTGGTTTCGCGATTCTCGTTTTTCAGCCGGTTGCCGCCGGGGCGGTGACGCTGACTGCCCGTATCGACCTTTCCAGCCAGACGATGGTGGTGACCCATCGCGGCAAGGTCAAATACCGCTGGAAGGTTTCGACAGGACGCCGGGGCTACTATACGCCGACCGGCAGTTACCGTCCGAAATGGCTTTCCAGACATCACCGCTCGCGCAAATACAACAATGCGCCGATGCCCTTCGCGATCTTCTTCCGCGGCGGCTATGCTGTTCACGGCACCAATGAGATCAGCCGCCTTGGACGCCCCGCCTCGCACGGCTGCGTCAGGCTCGATCCGAACAATGCCGCGACGCTGTTTTCGCTGGTACAGCGGGAAGGGTTCAAGAATACGCGGATTATCATCCGGCGCTAGGTGCTCACCCGTAGAGCTTGTGCTTGATATTCCAGCGGTCGTGGAACCACTGCCACTGGCCGGGATATTCGCGCACCCAGCTTTCCACCTTGTCGTTCAGCAATTGCGCGGTTGCGGCGACGTCGATCTGACCGCTGCCGTTGCGCGGCAGTTCCACGGCCGGCTCGATCTCCAGCCGGAAGCGGCCGTCGGGCAGGCGGATCGACCGGGCGGGGTAGACCTCGCAGTCGTAGTTGCGCGCAAGTTTCACCAGCAGCGGATTGGTCTGGACCTTCAATCCGAAGAACTCCGTCTTCGCGCCCTTGTGGAACTTCTGGTCGACCAGCATCCCGACGCCCTTGCCGGTCTCCAGGACACCGGCGAGGCTCCAGGCCGCGCCGACCTGGGACGGCACGAGATGACCCATATGGGTGCGGCGCGCCGACATGAGCTTGCGCGCGATATAGGGATTGTTCGGCGGGCGGAACAGCGCCGTGACGTTGAGCCCGTACTTGGCGGCGATGATCGGCAGCAACTCGAAATTGCCCGTATGGGCCGTGAAGACAATAAAGGGGCGGGGATTGTCACGCAGGTCGAGAAAGCGCTCGATGCCGTCGACCTCGATCATGCCACCGTTGCCGTTGGCGAGATCGTGGTCGATCAGTTCCTCGACAAACACATACTCGGCGGCAAGCCGCGCCATGTTGCCCCACATGTCGCGGGCGATCGCCTCGCGCTCTTCCTCGGACTTTTCGGGAAAGGCGCGTTCGAGATTGTAGAGCACGAGCTTGTGGCGTGCCGTCCTGGGACCGATCAGATAAGCCATCTTCTCGGTGAAGCGGATTGCCGTGCGAGCCGGTATGCGCCGCAGGATCCTCAGGATCACGAAGATGATCTGCGCGACAAGCCAGTTCTTGGCCTTTCGCAGCTTGAATGCATATCTCGAAAGGAAACGCTTCACGCCGATCAATCCATCCTCAGGATGATCTTCCCGAAAACCTGCCGGCCTTCCATGCGCGCCAGCGCGGTGTCGATATCGTCGAGACCGACCTCCGTGTCTATCACCGGGTGCACAAGTCCGCGCGCCATCTTCTGCATGGCGTTGGCCATGTTCTCCATGCGGCAGCCGAAGGATCCGATCAGTCGCAATTGCTGCTGGAACAGCTGCATCAGGTTCATCTGGGTGGAAACGCCCGATGTGGAGCCGCAGGTGACGAGGCGCCCGCCACGCTTCATGCACAGCATGGAACCCGCCCAGGTGTCGGCGCCGACATGTTCGAAGACAACGTCGACGCCCTTCTTCTTCGTCAGCTTGCGCACGACGCCCTCGAAGCGGTCCTCGCGGTAATTGATGACGTGGTCGGCCCCGAGCGCCTTGGCCTTGTCCATCTTACCGTTAGAGCCAACCGTTGTGATTACCGTGCAGCCGTGCTTCTTCGCCAGCTGTATGGCGGCGGTTCCGATGCCGGAGCCGCCGGCCTGCACGAGTATGGTCTCTCCCGGTTCGAGGCGGGCGTTGTCGAAAAGCATGTGCTCGACCGTGCCGAAGGTGACCGGCGCGAGCGCCGCGCCGACGGCATCGACGCCCGGCGGTGCGGGCACCAGCAGCCGTGCCGGCAGGTTGATCTTTTCCTGCGCGAAGCCGTCGAGGTGGAAGCCGTGCACGCCGCCGACATGTTCGCAAAGATTGTCCCGGCCCTCGCGGCACGCGTGGCACAGCCCGCAGGTTCGCGCGCCGTAAATAGAGACGAGTTGCCCGGGAAGGACGTTGGAGACGCCGGGTCCGATTTCCTCGACCGTGCCGGAGGCCTCGGCGCCGATGACCAGCGGCAGCTTGCGCTTGGCGAAGGCCATGCCGCGCCATCCCCAGACGTCGATGTGGTTGAGCGCCACCGCGCCGATGCGCAATGTGACCTCCCCGGGTGCGGGAGGGGGTGGCGCGTCAATGTCCGCCAGTTCAAGTTTGCGGTCTTCTACGAGCTGCAGTGCGCGCATAGTCGTGCGGTGTCCTGTCTCTACGGGCGTAGCCGATTAATTCGATCAGCAGCCGTTTAGGCCGGTTCAGCCGTCATGACAAGACATGCGTTCTGTCCGCCGAAGCCGAAGGAGTTCGACAGGACCGATGTCACGGCCTGGTCGCGCTTGACGTTGGGAACGACATCCAACTCGATTGCCGGATCCGGGTTTTCGTAATTGATGGTGGGCGGCAGCGTTCCGGTCTGGATCGTCAGCAGCGAGAAAACCGCCTCAACGGCTCCGGCCGCCGTGAGCGTGTGGCCGATCATCGACTTGTTGGAGGAAACCGGAATCGCGGACAGGTGATCGCCGAATACCGTCGAAAGCGACAGGTATTCCATCTTGTCGTTCTCGGGGGTCGATGTGCCGTGGGCGTTGATGTAGCCGATGCCCGATGCGTCGAGACCGGCGTCGTCGAGCGCCGCCTGGACCGTTGCGATGGCCGGCGCGCCGTCGGGCGAGGAACGGGTGCGGTGAAAATGGTCGGCCTTCTCGCCGTAGCCCTTCATGATTCCGAGGATCGTCGCGCCGCGCGACACGGCGCTTTCGAGCGATTCAAGGACCAACGCGGCGCCGCCTTCGGCAATGACGAATCCGTCGCGGTCGCTGTTGAATGGCTTGGACGCTTTCTCCGGAGGATCGTTCTGGGTCGAAAGGGCCGAAAGCAGGGAAAACCGGATCAGCGCTTCCGCGTTGACCGAGCCGTCCGTAGCGACGGTCAGCGCCCGCTCCGTGCGGCCCTGGCGGATTGCGTCGACGCCGAGCTGGATCGCCGTCGCGCCGGACGCGCATGCGGTCGACAGCGTCACCGGCAGGCCCCGGGTGCCGTAACGGTCCGAGAGGCGCTCGGCGACGGTGCCGAACAGCGCGGTGCGCGTGAACTCCGGGTGCGGCCGCGTGCGCAGGACTTCGAGGAGGCCGTCATAGGCATTTTCCTGATCGCTCTTGAGGCCGGCTTCATCGGCAAGGGCGAACCGGTCGGTCCATTCGCACTCCACCGGCGGAGCGGCAACGAAGAGCGGTCCGTTGAAATCGCCGTTTATGCCGGCCTGGGAGACGGCTTCCCGGGTCGCCGCATCCGCCAGCGCGAAGGACAATTCGCTGGCTCTGTTGGAGGTGTCCATGAAGTCCACGGTCCCGCAAATGCGCGTCGAAAGGCCTTCCGTCGGAAACCGCGTGATCGTGTGAATGCCGGATGTTCCGCCGCTGAGCGCCTGCCAGTTGTCTTGCTTGCCCTGACCGAGCGAGGTGACGATGCCCATGCCCGTTACGGCGATCAGGGGCCGTCCGAGATGATCCGTGTAGGTGCTCTTGGTCATATCTGTGCTCCGGGTTGTTACTCGGCGTTGAGCGAAGCAAGGCCCTCGCCGTGCGTGAACCCGACGGCAGTCACGATCGCCGTTTCCGCCGGTCCGCTCATATCGGCCTCGGCCTCGGTGTCAAAGCGCGGCAGGCCGGCGCCGGAATTCAGGGCCAGTGCGGCGATTGCGACACCGACCGGAAACTGCGCCTCCATGGTGTGGCCGGTAATGCCGCCATAACCGCGCAATGCCGCATCCGGCCAGCGTTCTTCGATGAACGTCCTCTCGCGGTCCCGCAGATCGTGTTTACCGGACGTTCCCGAGAGGACCAGGGGGTTCCGGTCCTCGGCGGGCGCTACACGGTCGGCGAGGTCGCCCAACCGTCTTTCCAGGCCGGCCTCGTCACGGTTCCCGCGGTCGCCGTCCACATTGCCGATCGAAGCGTAGATCCGGGCGCCCCTGGCTTCGGCATGGCTTCGCGATTCGAGCACCAGGAACGCGGATGCGGACCCGGTGATAATGCCGCCGCCGCTGGAACGGGACCAGAGCGGCTGCCAGTCGCCCTGTGCCAGCGACTGCACGCCCTCGTAAAGCATGTGCATGTCCTGACGTTCGGCGTTGTACGCGCCGCCGACCAGCGCATGCGTCGACTGACCGGCGCGGATGCGCTCGAAGGCGGTAGCCAGCGCCGAGATGCCGGCTGCCTCCTCGCCCATGAAGGTCTTGGACGAACCGGTGACCTTGTGGACGATCGAGATATTGCCGGCCAGCAGATTGGAGAGCTGGGCCAGAAACAGGGTCGGGCGCAGCTCGGTCGTCAGGATTTCATTGAGGACATGGTCCCGGTCGTTACGGGTCAGTGCCTTGTTGACGATCATCGTATCGACCGCGACGTCCCGTTCGCCGCCGCCGGCTGCGACGATCATGTCCATGGAGCCGCACAGTTCGGCATCTTCCTTGAGACCGGCATCATCCAGCGCCAGTCCGGCCGTGAAGACGCCGAGACGCTGCCAGTTCTCCATCTGGCGCTGGTCGCCGCGCCGCGGAATCTGTTCCGACCAGTCGATCTCGGGTGCCGGGTGCACGGGGTAGGGCGCAAAACGCTCGCTGTCGATGATCGGTTGCGGACTTTCGGATGCCGCAAGCACGGCCTCGTGCGCCTGGCGGCCGACGCCGTGGCAACTGACAATGCCGATGCCGGTGATCACCACATCATTCGGTTTCTTCGCCATGGAACGGTCCTCAGGCATCGGCGCTTTGCGGCATGGCTGCAATCAGCCCGACGTCTTTCGCCCGTGCCTTGATGAGTTGTGCCAGCTGCGCTGTTTTCGGATCGACCGCCGCATCAAACGCCACCGTGCGGAATTTGAGCTGCGCGTCGCATATCTTCGTGCCGCCGCTGCGGATGCGGGCCTTGGTGACCGCGAATCCGGATCCTTCATGCTCCAGATCCGCTTCGATATCGAGCACCGTTTCCGGTTCGACAAAGGTCCTCAGCTTGGCGCCGTCCACCGACATCAGGAAGGGCATGGCGCTGAACGCGTTCGCTGCCAGCAGCAAAAAGCCGCTCGCCTGCGCCATTGTCTCGATCAAGAGCACGCCGGGGACGAGGGGAAGACCGGGGAAATGGCCCTCGAATACCGGGCTGTCGGCTGGAACGGTGGACTGGGCCGTGATGCGCCCCGCATCGAGATCGATGCCCTGGACGCGGTCGATCATCTGAAAATATTCAAGGAGCATCAGCCACCCATATGCCGCTCTTGGTCAATGTTCGCGGCGCTTGCGTCAGGACTTGGCGGCCCTCAATTCATCGATCTTCACACACAGATTTTTCAGGACGAAGTACTCCTCCGTGGCAACCTTGCCGTCATTGACTTCCTGCGTCCACTGCTCGAGCGGAATCTTGATACCGAATTCCTTGTCGATGGCGAAAACAATGTCCAGAAAATCGAGGCTGTCGATTCCCAGATCGTCGATCGTATGGCTTTCGGGCGTAATGGTGTCCCGGTCGATTTCGCTTGTTTCGGCGATAATGTCGGCAACTTTGTCGAATGTGGCTGACACGCTCATATCCTTATGGTTTGTCCGTTTCGCGGTGAGCTATAGAAAAATCCGCTGCAAAAGCCAATGGTGTGTATACGGTTTCGCAAATGAATACCATCGCCGTGTTGCAATCATCCGGATCGGTGTGGAGATAGTGCGGCATATCCTCCATTGTAAGGGGTGGAAATGTGCACTATTTGCTGATGAACTTTTGTTCGGAAACGGGTCGCCAATGTCACAGGTGAGCAAGGAAGAGGTTCTCAACAGGCTGGAAGGCGTCAGCCATCCGGCGATCGGCGGGAACATTGTCGAAAAGGGCCTTGTTTCGGATGTCTTCATCGCCGACGGCAAGGTCTATTTTTCCATCACGGTATCGGCCGACCTGGCGCCGAAACTCGAACCGTTGCGGCTGGCGGCCGAGAACGCCGTCAAATCGATGGACGGTGTCAGTGCCGCCATGGTTGCGCTGACGGCCGAGAAGAAGCCCGGAGCCGGCCCGGAACCCGCAAACGCCAACCGGCAGGCACCCCAGCCGCAGCAGCCGCAAAAGGCCGGGGTGCCAGGCGTCGGCGCAATCATCGCCGTGGCCTCCGGCAAGGGCGGCGTCGGGAAATCGACCACCGCCGTCAACCTGGCGCTTGGCCTGCAGGCGATCGGGCTCAGGGTCGGCATACTCGATGCCGATATCTACGGCCCGTCCATGCCCCGCCTGCTCAATGTCGGCGGACAGCCGGAGCAGACCGGCGAACGCATGCTGAAGCCCAAGGAAGCCTATGGCCTCAAGGTCATGTCCATGGGGTTCCTCGTGGCCGAGGAAACGCCGATGATCTGGCGCGGTCCGATGGTTGTGTCGGCGCTGACGCAGATGCTGCGCGAGGTCGATTGGGGCGAACTCGACGTGATCGTCGTCGACATGCCGCCCGGCACCGGCGATGCGCAGCTGACCATGGCGCAGAAGGTGCCGCTTGCCGGCGCCGTCATCGTCTCGACGCCGCAGGACCTGGCGCTGATCGATGCCCGCAAGGGTCTCAACATGTTCAAGAAGGTCGATGTTCCGCTGCTCGGCCTCATCGAGAACATGAGCTACTTCCAGTGTCCGTCCTGCGGCGAACGGTCCGACATCTTCGGCCATGGCGGCGCCCGCGAGGAGGCCGAGCGGATCGGCGTTCCATTCCTCGGGGAAGTGCCGCTGCACATGGACATCCGCGAAAACTCCGATGCCGGAACGCCGGTGGTCGTCGCCCAGCCGGACGGGCCCCATGCGCTAATCTTCAGGGAGATCGCCGAAAAGGTGCGCGATCAGATCATGGAAGGCGCCGAAGCGGCGGAGATCGCGGCGCCGCGGATCGTTTTCGAATAGCGCTGCGGAATCTGCTCACAAGTCTCTGAATAAATTTAACAATGTCGAACGCCGCGCGGCCGTTGAAGGCGCGTGGTGGGCTTAAGCTGTTTTCAGTGCAAAATTGACCATATGATAAAAAATTTGACCTTGTGAGAAAATCAGGTCATTCTGTTGACGGTAAATGGGAGCACTGCCGCGCAGGAAACCGGAAAAGGTGGCGCGGCACTACGAGGAAGGAGGCGTGCATGGCGAGCGAAGCAATGCGTGACGTCAGGGCCGGTCGGCTCGAGCAATCCGAATATGCCGAGAATTTTTCCGACATCCACCCGCCGCTCAATGCACATGAGGCTGCCGTGGAGGCGGATCGCTGTTATTTCTGCTACGACGCTCCGTGCATGATCGCATGCCCGACCAGCATCGACGTTCCGCTGTTTATTCGGCAGATCGCCGCGGAGAACGCCAAGGGCGCGGCGAAAACCATCTTCGAACAGAACATCCTCGGCGGCATGTGTGCCCGCGTCTGCCCCACGGAAACGCTGTGCGAGCAAGCTTGCGTGCGCGAGATCGCCGAAGGCAAACCGGTCAAGATCGGACAGTTGCAGCGCTATGCGACCGATGTGCTCATGCGCGAGGCGTCCGACCATCCCTTTGAGCGGGCGCCGTCGACCGGCAAGCGCGTGGCCGTTGTCGGCGCGGGACCGGCGGGCCTTTCATGCGCCCACCGTCTGGCCATGCACGGTCACGACGTGACCGTGTTCGAAGCCAGGGAGAAGGGCGGGGGCCTTAGCGAGTACGGCATCGCGGCCTATAAATCGGTCGACGACTTCGCCCAGAAGGAACTGCAGTTCATCCTCGACATCGGCGGCATCACGGTCGAGACCGGCAAGAAGCTGGGCGCCGATTTCAGCCTGTCGGACCTGACCGGTCAGTTCGATGCCGTTTTCCTCGGTATCGGCCTTGCCAATGTCAATTCGCTCGGCGTCGAAGGCGAGGATGCCGAGGGCTGCGAAGACGCGGTGGACTATATTGCCGGGCTCCGGCAGGCCGCCGATCTTTCCAGGCTTGCCATCGGCCGCCGCGTGGTGGTGATCGGCGGCGGCATGACCGCAATCGATATCGCAACCCAGGCCAAACGGCTCGGCGCCGAGGAGGTGACGATCGCCTACCGGCGCGGTCAGGACGGCATGAACGCCAGCGACTATGAACAGGAGGTCGCCCAGACGAGCGGCGTGACCATCCGCCACTGGCTGCAGCCGAAAGCCCTGGTGCTGGATGACGCCGGCGCCGTGGCCGGTATCGAGCTGGAATATACCAGCCAGGCAAACGGCACGCTTTCCGGCACCGGCGAAACAACGACCATCGCCGCGGACCAGGTCTTCAAGGCCATCGGCCAGAGCTTCGACGATCATCCGCTGGCCGGCAGCGGACTCGATATGGACCGCGGCCGCATCCGCACCGACGAAAACCGCAAGACCAGTCTTGCGACCGTCTGGGCCGGCGGCGATTGCGTCAGGAGCGGCGAGGACCTGACGGTCGTATCCGTTGAGGACGGCAAGATTGCCGCCGAATCCATTCACGCAACGCTTTCCGCGTAGCTCGGGAGGAAATCATGGCAGATATCTCAACCAACTTTCTGGGCATCCAATCCCCCAATCCGTTCTGGCTCGCGTCAGCCCCGCCGACGGACAAGGCTTATAATGTCGAGCGTGCCTTCGAAGCCGGCTGGGGCGGCGTGGTGTGGAAGACCCTCGGCGAAGCGGGGCCGCCTGTCGTCAACGTGAACGGACCGCGCTACGGCGCCATTCACGGCCCCGACCGCCGCTTGCTCGGCCTGAACAATATCGAGCTCATCACCGACCGCGATCTCGAGATCAACCTGAAGGAAATCATCGAGGTCAAGAAGCGCTGGCCCGACCGGGCGATGATCGTGTCGCTGATGGTGCCGTGCGAGGAACGCTGCTGGAAGGAAATCCTCAGCCGCGTCAATGACACCGGCGCCGATGGAATCGAGCTCAATTTCGGCTGTCCACACGGCATGAGCGAGCGCGGCATGGGCTCGGCCGTCGGTCAGGTGCCGGAATATATTCAGATGGTCACCGAATGGTGCAAGCAGTATTCGCACCTGCCGGTGATCGTGAAGCTGACGCCGAATATCACGGACGTGCGCTATCCGGCGCGGGCGGCCAAGGCCGGCGGGGCCGACGCCGTCTCGCTGATCAACACCATCAACTCCATCGTCTCGGTCGATCTCGACAATTTCGCACCCGAGCCGACCATCGACGGCAAGGGTTCGCACGGCGGCTATTGCGGTCCGGCCGTCAAGCCGATCGCCATGAACATGGTCGCCGAGATTGCCAGGGACCAGGAGACAAAGGGCCTGCCGATTTCCGGCATTGGCGGCATTTCCACCTGGCGCGACGCGGCGGAATTCATCGCCCTGGGTTGCGGCACGGTCCAGGTCTGCACGGCGGCGATGACATACGGCTTCAAGATCGTCCAGGAAATGATCGACGGCCTTTCGGACTGGATGGACGAGAAGGGCTATCACACGATCGGCGAGTTCCAGGGCATGGCCGTGCCGAACGTCTCCGACTGGCAGTACCTCAACCTCAATTACGTGACCAAGGCGCGCATCGACCAGGACGCCTGCATCAAGTGCGGACGCTGCCATATCGCCTGCGAGGACACCTCGCACCAGGCGATCACCAGCATCGTCAACGGTGAGCGCATGTTCGAGGTGATCGACGAGGAATGCGTCGGCTGCAATCTGTGCGTTAATGTCTGCCCGGTCGACGGCTGTATCACGATGGAGCAGATCGCCGGCGTCGATCCGCGCACCAAGGAGCCGATCGATCCGGACTACGCCAACTGGACGACGCATCCGAACAACCCGATGGCGGCCAAGGAAGCGGCCGAATAGCGGTCAAAATGGCGGCGGCTAGGTGTTCACCGAGCCGCCGTCCACTGCGATGGTCTGCCCGGTGACGAAATCGCTGTCGTTCGAGGCGAGGAATATCAGGGCGCCGATGAGATCGTCGGGATAGGCGTCGCGTGCCAGTGCGCGCGATGAAAGCACTTTCGAACGCGCCGCTTCCACATGTTCGGTATTTTCGACGATGCTGCTCGACAGCGTCAGCCCGGGCGCCAGCGAATTGACGCAGATCCCGGCAGGTCCGAGTTCACGCGACAGCGCCCGTGTCATTGCCGCGAGCGCGCCTTTCGACGCGATGTAGTGCAGCATTCCGGGCATGCCCTTGTAGACGGTTCCGGACGTGACATTGATGATCTTGCCGGATTGCTGCCTTTCCATGTGCGGCCCGGCGGCGCGCACCATGTTGAAGGCCCCGCGCACGTTGACGGCCATGACTTCGTCCCAGAGATCCGGATCGATCTCGTCGTATCGGGCGACCGGAAGCGTCGCGAACACCGCGGCATTGTTGACGAGGACGTCGATCCGGCCGAATGCTTCGATACACGCTGACACCGCGTCCGCCGCTTCGGCAGGGTCCGAGACATCGGTGTGTTTATAGAGCGCGCCGGTATCGGCGGCTGCCTCCGCCCCGTCGGCGATGTCGGCGATCAGGACATTCGCGCCCTCGACACGGAGCGTCCGTGAAAATTCCAGCCCGAGGCCCTTTGCGCCGCCGGTGACTATGCAGGCTTTTCCCTTCAGCCGACCCATGATCTATCCACCCGGAAGGCGGCCGAATTCGGCGTAGATGTGCTTCGTCTCGAGAAAATCGTCGAGACCTTCCAGGCCGTGCAGCCGGCCAAGGCCGCTCTCGCGGAAACCGCCGGTCTCGGCCTCGGCGAACAACCGGTTGTGGCAGTTGATCCAGACCGTGCCCGCCTTAAGAGCACGCGCGACGCGCCGCGCCCGGCCGTGATCGGACGTGTGCACGCTCGCTGCGAGGCCGTAGCGGGTCGCATTGGCGCTCGCGACCGCGGCTTCCTCGTCGTTGAACCTTTCCGCCAGCACCAGCGGACAGAAAAGCTCTTCCTGGACCAGCCGGTGACTGTTGTCGGCAATCTCAAAAAGCGCCGGCGTCACCACGTTGCCGCGCGGGTGGCCGTCTCGAACTTCGCCATCCAGCAAGGTGCTTCCCGCCTGTCTCGCCGCGTCGACCGCCGTACGGTAGCGATCGGCACCCTGCAGGTCGAACAGCGGTCCCATCTGGACGGAGCCGTCCATCGGGTCACCCACGGCAACGGCGCCGAGCGCATCGACAAGCCGGCCGGTAAATGCGTCCCAAAGGCTCTCCTCCACCAGGACACGGGTGATGGCCGTGCACATCTGCCCGGCATGGGGTATTGAACCGCGGACGATCTCTGCGGTTGCCGTATCCAGGTCCGCATCGGCAAACACCAGGGCAGGCGCCTTGCCGCCCAGCTCCAACGACAGGCGTTTCAGCGTCGGCGCGGCGCCGGCCATGATCTTCTTTCCGGTGGCGCTCGAACCGGTGAAGCTGACCACATCGACCTCCGGATGCGTACAGAGTACCTGCGAAACCTCAAGATCGCCGTGAACGATGTTGGCGACACCGGCGGGGAGGGAGGGGCAGGCGGAGAGGCATTCGGCAAAGATCCGGTTGACGCCGCTCGTCTGGTGCGCGCCCTTGATAACGACGGTGCATCCGGCGGCAAGGGCAGGGCCGAGCGAACGCAGCAGCAGTGTCGACGGAGCATTCCAGGGAACGATGATGGCGGCGACGCCGATGGGCTCGCGGGCAAAGATCGACTGCTTGCCCTCGTCGATCTCGCTCACGCGGCCGAAAATGGACCGGGCAAGCCCGGCATAGTAGCGCGCCTCGCTGATGGCGGCGTCCGTCTCGTGCAGGCAATGGGCGAGTACCTTGCCGTTCTCGACGGCGATTTCCCGCGCAATCTCGTCACGGCGTGCGGCGATCGCATCGGCGAGTTCCAGCAGGGTCTTCGCCCTCAGCCGCGGCGCGTGGGGCCAGGGCGTCCGGTCGAATGTCCTGCGGGCTGCGTCAATGGCCTCTTCGGCGGTGCCGGCACCGCCCATGAGGAACGCGGCGTGATCGGCTCCCCGGTAGACGTCGACCGTGGTCGCGGCCTCGCCCTCTTCGATCCAAGTGCCGTTGATCCAGTGGCGCGCGGTTTGCGTCATGGCGTCCTACTCGTTGGCCGCCGCTTCAAGGCGATCGGCGCTGGAGGTTTCGTAGATGCGTTTGACGAAGAGGTCGGCATAGTTGAGCGTCGCATGGCTGTGTTCGCGCATCATCGCCTCGGCCCGCGCCGCATCTCGTTTCTTGATGGCGTCGAAGATAATGATGTGCTGCGAGTGACCGACGGTGAGCCGCTTCAGCTCGCGGCGCGGATTGGTCCGGTCGAAGGCAAGCGAGCCAAGCGCGGCGAGCGGAAGCATGGCGATGCGCTCATAGGCATGCGCGATCAGGTCGTTGCCGCACTGGTACATGATCGTCTCGTGGAAGAGGATGTTCGCCTCCTGATAGCCGTCCATATAGTCCGGGTCCGGCTCGTCGGCGTCGAGCACCCTCTCGGTGAAGGCGATCGACTTCAGCAAGGCATCCTCGGCCGATTTTGGCATCCCGTTCTCCGCCATGGTGCGGGCGGCGAGTGCCTCCAGCGCGGCGCGCACGGCAATCGATTTCTCGACGTCCGAACTCGAAATCGAGCGAACCGTGAATCCGCGGCCGCTGCGTTTTTCGATGAGACCTTCGGCGGCCAATGTGGCCAGCGCCGTGCGGGTCGGCGTTCGCGAGACATCCATCTCGGCCGCGATGCCGACTTCCGTGATCTTTTCGCCGGGCACGCGTTCGCCGTTCAGGATCTGTCTGCGCACCACCGCGAGCACGCGTTGCGAACTGGAAGACATCGGTTCCTCTTCATTTTTGGATACATAAGAGCACTTTTTACGCAAAATTCCAGCTAATTTCCGATATCGATCTTAACTTTGGATACAAAATCTGGTTCAAATTTCAAAAGACAGGTTGGGATGACGCGACCGGAACGGCTCGGTCAGCGGGCCGCGCTCGGGCAGTCCCGGTCCGTCCAGGGAGGAACGAGCCATGAGCCAGGCAGTGCAAAATCCGGTCACGACCGATCTGTATATTGGCGGAGAGGCACGTCCCGCGGCGGCCGGGCGAACCTACGAGATCTTTAATCCGGCGCGCCCCGATGAGCTGGTCGGCCACGCCGCAGCAGCCGGGGCCTCGGATGTCGATGCCGCGGTGCAGGCGGCGCACGGCGCATTCCCTGCCTGGTCGGCGCTGTCCTATGGCGAGCGGGCGAAACTGCTCCTCAAGGTCGCCGATGAACTGGTCGCCGACGAGGCGGATGTCGCGTACCGGTCGCATCTCTTCTGCCGCGAACACGGAAAAATCATCAAGGAAACCTTGCTGGAGATTTCGCGGCTCGGGGATCGGTTCCGGCAATCGGCCGCCTATGCGGAGCGCCTGGCAGCGGACGAGGAGATCAGCGGCCCGCCCTTCGATACCATCGTGACGCGCCAGCCGCGCGGTGTCGCCGCGCTGATCGTGCCGTGGAACTGGCCGCTCTCCATCCTCGGCGCCAAGTTGCCGCAGGCACTGGTCGCCGGCAACACCGTCGTCGTCAAGCCCAGCCACAATTCGGCGCTCGCACCGTCGCTGACCCTGAAGAAGATCGCCGAGATGCTGCCGCCGGGCGTCGTCAACATCCTGACGGGCGGTGCCTCCGAGATCGGCGATCCGCTGGTCTCGCATCCGCTCGTGCGCTTCGTCAATTTCACCGGTTCGGTGGATGTCGGCCGGCACGTGATGCAGGTGGCGGCGAAAAACATCACACCGGTGACTCTCGAGCTCGGCGGGAACGACGCGGCGATCGTGTGCCCGGATGCGAAGATCGACGACGCCGCCCTGATGCGCATGTATTTGGGGGCCTTTATGTCGTCGGGGCAGATCTGCATGGCGCTCAAGCGCCTTTACGTGCACCGCTCGCGCTATGACGAGGTCGTCGACGGCCTGACAGCCGTGTGCAACCGCATGGTTGTCGGCGACGGGCTGCTGGAGGAAACCAACATGGGTCCGGTGAACAATCGCAAGCAGCTCAACGTTGTCACCGGCATGATCGATCAGGCGCGCTCGGCCGGCGCGGACCTGAAGGAACTGGGCCAGGTCCCGGACGAAGACCTTTATGCGAAGGGCTATTTCCAGCGGCCGACACTGGTCTACGATCCGGACCAGGCGCTCGACATCGTGCGCAAGGAACAGTTCGGTCCGGCGCTTCCGATCATGCCCTTCGACACCGAGGAAGAGGCTGTGACCAAGGCCAATGACAGCGAATTCGGCCTGTGTTCCTCGGTGTGGACAGAGGATCGCGACCGCGCCGTCAAGATCGCGCGGCAGATCGAAGCCGGCTTTACCTATCTCAACGCCCACGGTCCCACGGCGCAGGACGGCCGCGGTCCGTTCGGCGGCTTCAAACAATCGGGAATTGGACGCAATCTGGGATACGAGGGCATAATCCAGTTTCAGGGATACCACTCGATCAGCGGGCCGGCCGGCTGGCTATTTTGAGGAATTAAGGGAGGAAAAAAATGAAACATGTGTCAATGCTTGCAGCCGCCGCGCTGGCGGTTTCGGTCTCGGTTGCCGAAGCGAAGGAGTTGAGCCTCGCCTATTTCATGGGGCCGAAGCATCCGATGAACGCGGCGGTCTTTACGCCGTTTGCCGAAAAGCTGGCGGAGGTCTCCGGCGGCAAGATGACCGTTCAGCAGTTTCCCGGCGGGGCGCTGAATTCCGTACCGCCGAAACAGTACGCCATACTGCTCGACGGCGTTGCCGATATCGTCTTCACGCTGCCGGGCTATACGGGCGACGTCTTCCCGATGACCAATGTCGTGACATTGCCGGGGGTCTGCGACAGCCCGAACGCATGCACCGAGGCGATCCTGCGGGCCCGCGATGTGCTGGAAGAGGAATACGACGCGAAACTCCTGGCGGTCTGGACGAACGCGCCGCCGGTGCTGATCACGAAGGACAAGCCGGTCCGTAAGCTCGAGGACCTTGAAGGCATGAAGATCCGCGTGACAGCGAAGCAGGACGTGCCGTTCATGGAGGCGCTCGGCGCGTCCGCGGTCGCCCAGCCGGTCACCGTGATCAACCAGAACCTGGCGAACGGCGTGATCGACGGTATTGCCATCGACAGTTCGGCGATTGCCGCATTCAAGCTTCACGAGCCGGGAAACTATGTCACCACCTGGATGCCCGGCTCCGGCTCCGCCTTCGTTCTTTTGATGAACAAGGACGTCTATAACGGGCTGAGCGAGGAAGAACGCGGATGGGTCGACGAGGCCTCGGCCGACTGGCTGTCCGTTTCCGGTGGCGAGGGGTACCAGAAGGCGACCAAGTTCGGCATCAAGGTCGCGACCGACGCGGGGCTGGAAATGATCGAGCTGAGCGATGATGAAAAAGCGCGCTTCAACGCCAAGATCGAACCGGTTCTTGCGGAGATCATGCAGCAGAAGGCCGGATCGAAAACGGTCGGAGAGGTCATGGCGATCATGAAGGGCCAGTAACCCTTGTCCGACGAAACGCCCGGGACGCTCGCCTGGCTTGACAGGCAGCTCGGCCGCGTTGCCGGGCTGCTTGCCGTGATCGGGGCCGTCTCGATCGTCGCCCTGATGCTGATCACCATCGCCGCCGTCACCTGGCGCTACGGTCTGAACGATCCGATCTTCGGGATCGAGGATCTCTCGGTGGTCACCCTGACCCTGGTCGCCGGCGCCGCGGTCGCCTACGGCGCGCGCCACAACGCCCATGTCAGCGTCGACGTGATCTCCTATTTCTTCGGCAGGCGGGTCACCCGCTATACCGATGCGGTGATGCGGGCCCTGTCCGCCGCCATCGCCGGCCTTGCGACCTATGCGCTGTTCCACGCAGCCTGCGGCATCGAAAAGGCGTGCATCACCAACAATTTCAGCATCGAGCACAGGCCGTTCTACTATTTCCTGGGCGTTGCGCTCGGCCTTTACACGCTGCACCTCCTGCTCAGGCTCTTTATCGGCCTGCGGCACTTCTCGGGCGAAGACCCCAACGAGATCGGCGACTGATGGACAACACCGCGATCGCCTTCCTCGGTTTTCTTGCCCTCTTCATCCTGTTGTTCATCCGCATGCCGGTTGGCGTCACCATGATGCTCGTCGGCACGGCCGGTATCTATTTCATCCGCCCGCAGGCGGCGATCCCGAAACTGGCCGGTGAAATCTACAACGAGGCGTCGAATTATCCGCTGACGATCATCCCGCTCTTTGTCCTGATGGGCAATCTTGCCGGTGTTTCCGGGATGAGCCGCGACCTCTACGACGCCGCCCATTCCTGGCTGGGACACCTGAAGGGGGGTCTTGCATCCGCGACGGTGGTGGGCTGCGCCGGCTTTTCGGCCCTGTCCGGCTCCTCGCTGGCGGCGGCGCTGACCATGGGCCGCGTTTCGCTGCCGGAGATGCAGCGCTACAACTACCACAACGGGCTGGCGACCGGATCGATCGCCGCCGGGGGAACGCTCGGCATCCTGATCCCGCCTTCGGCCGGGTTCGTCATCTACGCGATCCTTACCGAGGAGAGCATCGGGCGGCTGTTCATGGCCGGGGTCATTCCGGGCCTGTTGCTGACGGCGCTGTTCATCCTGGCGATCTGGATCGTGGTTGCACGCGATCCGGAAATGGCGCCCGGCGGAGCCAGCGCCGAATCCCTGCGCAAACGGCTGCGCGCGCTCGCCCGCGCCGGCTGGATCGTCGGCATCATCGTGCTGACCATCGGCGGCATCTATACGGGCGTGTTCTCGGCCGTGGAAGCGGCCGGCATCGGCGCCTTCCTTGCGCTGGTCGTCACCGCGATCCGCCGCAAGCTGACCTGGGCGAACATCGTCGAGGTGTTCTCGAGCACGCTCAAATCCTCGGGCACCGTCTTCATGATCCTGTTCGGGGCCTTTGTCTTCAAGACGTTCATCGGCTTTACCGGCATTACCTACGCGTTGTCGCTCTGGGTCGATTCACAGGGCTTTACCGGCGTCCAGGTGGTCATCGCGTTCCTCGCCATCTTCATCGTCCTCGGCATGTTCATGGACGGTTTCGCGATCCTGGTGCTGACGGTGCCGCTGGTGCAGCCGATCATCGAGCCGCTCGGCATCAACATGGTCTGGTTCGGCGTCCTCATGGTCATCGCCCTGGAGATGGGGCTGATTTCGCCGCCGGTCGGCGTCAACGTATTCGTCGTCAAGGGCATTGCACCCGATGTCTCGCTCAACACGATTTTCCGCGGCATCTGGCCGTTCTGGTTCGCCATGCTGGCGGCCGTCATCCTGGTGCTGATGTTCCCGCAACTGGCCTTGCTGTTGCCGAACACCATGTTCGGATAGGCTCGGAACCGGCATCTGATTGGGAGAAACGAATGTCCGGCGAATACGACGTGCTGATCTCGGGCTGCGGGCCGGTCGGCGCCGGCCTTGCCATTGAGCTCGGGCAGCGGGGCGTGCGAGTTGGTGTCGTCGAGCGCAATCTCGAGCCGCCGCGCATTCCCAAGGGCCAGAACCTCACCCAGCGGACCATGGAACACATGCAGGCCTGGGGTGTCGAGAAGGCGATGCGGGAAGCCAAGACCATTCCCAGCAATGTCGGCCTTGGCGGCCTCACGGCCTACGGCTCGCTGCTGAGCGGCTATCACTACGACTGGTTCAAGCGCGCGGCGGTCCGACCTTACTACAGTGCGGATAACGAGCGGCTGCCGCAATACGAGACCGAGCGGGTGCTTCGCGAGCGGCTGGAGGCGCTGGACAGCGTCGATGTTTTCTACGGCTGGAAAACCGAAGCCCTGCAGGACCACGCGGACGGCGCGAGCCTGACCGCGCGGAAGGGCGATGCAACCCGCACGCTTCGCGGGCAATACCTTGTCGGCTGCGACGGTGCCCGCTCAACGGTCCGGCAGACAGCGGGGATCGGTGAGACCCTCGACGACCATGACCGGTTGATGGCGCTCGTCGTTTTCCGGTCGCCGGAATTCTTCAAGCTGATCGAGGGCTTCCGCGACAAGCAGTTCTACAATGTCCTGCACCCGGACAATGACGGGTACTGGATGTTCTTCGGCATGGTGGAGTGGAAACAGTCCTTCTTCTTTCACGCGCCGGTTCCAGCCGACACCGACCGGGACAATTTCGATTTCAAGGCGCTGATCCGCCGGGCGGTCGGCACCGATTTCGCGCTCGATCTGGAATATGTCGGTTTCTGGGACCTGCGGATCTCGGTCGCCGAGACCTACCGCAAAGGGCGCGTCTTCCTGGCCGGGGACGCGGCGCACAGCCATCCGCCCTATGGCGGATACGGCATCAACACCGGCTTCGAGGATGCGCGCAACCTCGGCTGGAAGCTGGCCGCCGTCCTTGACGGCTGGGGTGGCGAAACGCTGCTCGACAGCTATGACGGCGAGCGGCGTGTGGTGTTCCAATCGACGGCCAGGGACTTCATCGAGCGGTTCATCGTCGAGGACCGGGCCTTTGTTCGCAGTTTCGATCCCGGCAGCGACCGGGCCGCCTTCGAGACGGCGTGGGCGGAAAGGGCCAATGCGGGCGCCGGCATCGGCATTTCGACCTTCGCCCCGCAATATGAGGGCTCGGACATTGTCGACGGACCGGCCGGCGGCGAAACCTCCGCCATCGGCATCCACGATTTCACTGCGCGGCCGGGCCATCACCTGCCACCGCTCGATCTGGCGGACGGTTCGACGACGCTCGATCGTCTTTCGGACGGCTTTACGCTGCTGCAGTTGGGCGCCCCGCAGGAACTGACGAAGGAACTGCAGGTCATCGCCGAATGCGCCGGCATTCCGCTCACCGTTGTCAATTTTGCCGCCGAACGCGTCGATGGCGACTACGGGCACGCGCTCGTGCTCGCGCGGCCGGACGGTTATGTGGCATGGGCCGGCGAGACCCTCGGGGATGCCGAGCACCTGTTGGCGCTGGTCGGCGGCAGGGGCGCGTCCGGTCCCTGATGCCGCTCCACGCGTCACAATGGGTCTGGCCGTCGGATCGCTGTTCATGTATGGCTGCCCCGATGCCGACCGGGCGGTGACCATCGCCCCTGATCGCAAACCGGCAAATCGGGAAACGCAATGAGCGAACGGACGGAAACGTCGTTCCTGGCAACGGGTGAACTCGCCAGCGGACGCGAGAAGCTGCAGGGCCATCTGGCGATGGTGCTGTTCGCGGCGCTCATCTCGGGTTCCTTCTCGCTCGGCGCCCTGGCGATGCCGCATGTTGGTGCCGCGGCGCTCAACACCATGCGGTTTTTCCTCGCGACGATCGCGATGGGCGCGGTTACCTTCGCCATCTACAGAAGGCTGCCGATGCCTGAAACCGCGCCATGGCGCTACGGGTTGCTCGGCCTGCTGATGGGCGTCTACTTCATCACCATGTTCATGGCGCTGAAGATCACGCACCCGGTCTCGACGAGCGCGGTGTTCACGCTCATCCCGCTGATGAGCGCCGGATTCGGTTTTCTGATCCTCGGTCAGATGGTGCGGCCCATCGTGCTGCTCAGCCTGCTGATTGCCGGCTGCGGGGCGATCTGGGTCATCTTCCGGGGCGATCTGAACGCCATCCTGGCGTTCGACATCGGCGCCGGGGAGATGCTGTTCTTTTTCGGCTGCGTGTGCCACGCCCTGATGGCACCGCTCGTCAAGCGCTTCAACCGCAGCGAACCGGTGTTGCTGACCAGTTTCTGGACGACAATCGGAACCTTCGCCGCGATTGCGATCTACGGTTTCGGAGAGGTCGCCTCGACCGACTGGACCGCCCACCCGTCGATCGTCTGGGTCGCGATCGCCTATCTCGCTGTCTTCACCTCCGCCGGGACCTTCTTCCTCGTGCAATACGCCTCGATGCGCCTGCCGGCGTCGAAAGTCTTTTCCTACGGCTACCTGATCCCGGTCTTCGTCATTTTGTACGAGGGCGTGCTCGGCAATGGCTGGGCGAGCCTCGCGGTCATGGCCGGAGCTGTCATCATCGTCCTCGGACTGGTGGTCGTCGCCTTCGCGCCGGATCTCTAGCGCTTCGGAATGCCCTTGGCGTCCTGCGGATCCGCGTCGCGCTTAGTCACCCCGTCCACCAGGATAAAGGCGATGATGCAGGATTCGGTGCCGCGATTGGCCCAGGCGTGGTTGGTGCCGCGCTGGACGACGATATCGCCGGCCTTCAGGTGGACCTCGCTGTCATCGAGCAGCATGTCGATCTCGCCCTTCAGGATGACGGCGTAGTCGACCGAGTCCGTGCGGTGCATGTAGGGATGTCGGGCGCCTTCGACGATGTTGTCGGCCGCGCCCATCTCGGCGAACGCTGCCTTGCCGTCGATCCGGGCCATGACCTCCGGATCCTCCGGGCCGAACTCCACGCAGCGGAAGACGGAACCGTTCTTCGGCGGGTGTAGCACGAAGTCGCCGGTGCAGGTCTCCTCGGCACCGTCATACTCGGCCGGCGTGCCGTCGGAAATCCAGAAATTGGTGAGCGTCACGCCGGGGCGGCTCGGGCGCTGCAGCAGATGCGTCGCATCGGCATCGGAAACGACGACCGCCTTGCCTTGCGCATCGTGGCCGGTGACGACCCGCCTGAAACTTTGTGCCATGGTTTTTCCTTTAGATCTTGTTGATGCCCGGCTGCAGGCGCATGCGGTCCGCCGCGAACAGTGCGGCCAGAAGCAGGGCGCCGACGATCGCCGTTGCCAGCCCCTGGAAGAGCAGCAGCGCACCGGCGGCAAGCGCGAGCGCCCGCAACGGCCAGGTGAGCGGCCGGTTGAAGCAGCCGACGACGCCGATGGCAATGGCGAAGGTCCCCGCCGTCGCGGTGATCACGGCGACAAGGTTCTCCACCGTCGTGCCCTGCAGCAGGAGCCCGGGCCCGAAGCAGAAGGCGAACGGCAGAAAATAGCTGGTCAGGCCGTAGCTGGCGGCCGTCCAGCCGACCTTGTTGATGTCCGACCCCGCAATGCCCGCCGCCACGTAGGCGGCCAGCGCAACAGGCGGCGTTATCGTCGAGATGCAGCCGTAGTAGAAGACAAAGAAATGTGCCGTCAGCGTCGGCATGCCTAATTTGACGAGGGCAGGGGCGACGACGGTCGCCAGGATGAGATAGGCGGCCGTTGTCGGCAGGCCCATGCCGAGGATGATGGCCGCGACCATGGTCAACAGCAGGGCGAGCCAGAGTGTGCCGCCGGAGGCGAGATCGATGAGGATCGCGATCTTCGGCCCGAGGCCGCTGATCGCCAGCGTTCCCGAAATGATGCCGGCGGCGGCGCAGGCGGCGGAGATCGGAGCGACGTTGCGGGCGCCGTCCGAAATGCCCGCCGCGAGCCGGCGCACGAAGGCGAAATTGAAGTCCCGCGTCCACAAAAGCTCGCTGACCACCAGGAAGATGATCGCCCAGAACGACGCCTTGAACGGCGAATAGCCGGTCAGCATCAGGCCGAGCAACAGGGCGAATGTGGCGATGAAGCGGGAGCCGCCGAGAACCACGCGCCATGTGGAACGGTCGTCACCGGTGTCCTCGGCCTTCGGCTTGATGTCGCTCTTGACCGCCTGCAGATGGACGATGAAGAAGATCGAGCCGAAGAACAGCAGCGCCGGCAGGAGACCGACGCCCATGATCTGGACGTAAGGCACGCCAACGATCTCGGCCATCAGGAAGGCGGCGGCACCCATGACCGGCGGCATCATCTGGCCGCCCGTCGAGACGACCGCCTCGATGGCGCCGGCCTGGTGCGGCGCGTAACCCTCACGCTTCATCATCGGGATCGTCAGGGTTCCGGTGACGGCGACATTGCCGGCGGCGGACCCCGAGATCATGCCGATCAGCGTCGAGAACAGCACTGCGGTCTTGGCGCCGGCGGCCCGCATGCCGTACGTGAGGCGGCGCGAGAGCTCGAAGAAGAAATCGCCGGCGCCGAATTTTGACAGAAGCGAGCCGAAGATCGTGAAGATGATGATGTAGGTCGCGGCGACGCCGATCGGGATGCCGTAGACGCCTTGCGTGTCGGTCGTCAGGAAGATGACGATGCGCTCGAAGCTGTAGCCCCTGCTATTGAGAAGGCCGGGCAGGTAGGGACTGACGAAGGGGTATAAAAAAAAGATAAGCGTGATTGCCGCAAGGATGGCGCCGACGCCGCGGCGTGCGGCCTCGAAGACGAGGATGACGATAACGGCGCCGGCGTAGAAATCCCCCGGTTCCGTCAGGCCGCCGCTGAAGGCGATGTCCTTCCAGCGCGACAGGAGCCAGAGGCTGGCGCCGGCGGTCGCGGCGACCAGCAGCCAAGAGACCACACGGTCGGCCGCGGTGCCTTTGGTTGCGGTCAGAATCGGCCGCGTCAGAAACAACAGGCAGAAAGCCAGCATCAGATGGGTGAGGCGCATCTCCATGGTGGAGACGGCGAACAGCCCCGAAACGATGGCGAGGTGATAAAGGCCAAGGGCCAGCGCCAGCGCACCGGTGACGGATTCAATTGTTATCGATTTTCGAAGATCCGACACAGACGGCATGTTCTTGCACTCGCTTCGTGGGGAGACGGCGCGGCAGTCCACCGCGCCGTCATCGTCGTTTCAACCGGCCTATTTGTTGAAGTAGCGCGCCGCACCCTCATGCAGCGGAATGGCCAGGTTCTTCGAATCGTCCGGGTTGATCTGACGCGCATTGGCATTTTCGGCCTTGAACTCGTCCAGATTTTCAAAGACCGCGGACGTGATGGCGAAAACCCTGTCGGCGTCCGTGTCGGACGGAACGATCAGCATGTTGTTGACGCCGATGACCGTGCCGGGCGCATCGGTGCTGTAGACATCGGCGGGAATCTCCACGGATTTGAATGCGCCGTTCTTGCCGAGTGCCTCGTCAAGCTTGCCGGGCGAGAACTCGATGAAACGAAGCTTGTTGCTTGCACCGGCCTGCATCACCGCCGATGCGGGATAACCGGACAGTGCGAAGGCGGCGTCGACATTGCCGTCGGAAAGCTGGCTGAAGCCGTCCGAATAGGACAGGAAGCTGGGCGTGATGTCGTCCATGGACATGCCGTGCAGCGGCAAAAGGAAATTCATGAAGCCCAGCGTTCCGCCGCCGGCCGGTCCGACCGCGACGCGTTTGCCCTTGATGTCCTCGAAGGATTTGATGTCCGAGCCGTCGAGCACGATCATGTGCAGGACGCTGGGATGCAGCGCGGCGACGGCCTTGATGTCGATGGCGCCGCTCTTGTAGGGGCCGGCGCCCTTGGTCGCCAGGACCGCGAGATTGTTGTTGGTGATGGCGATATCGACCTCGCCCTCGCCGACGAGGCGCGGGTTCTGGACCGAGCCGCCGGTGACGACCGGGACCATGGTCAGATCGTCTCCGGCATATTTGTTCACCAGATTCGATATGCCCTGTCCGATCGGATAAAACGCGCCGCCAAGGCTCGCGGTGCCGATGCGCAGCTCTTCGGCAGCGACGGCGGTCGTGCCGGCAAAAAGCGCCGCGGCCATGCAGATGGATAGCAAGGATTTTCGCATAATTGTTCCTCCCGAAATCTCCTGATCGCGCCCAATATATATATTTTATGCTGAAAAGCGAGAAAAAATCGATAAAAAATTCACGGATGCGTTACCGGTCGGCGCGCGGAGTCGCTTTCGCATGGCGCCGGCGCGCGGCATCCGTGGGAAATCATGTTGTTTTGCCGTGCCTTAGCGTGGCTTGATGCCGTTGAGGAGGATCGACAGGATGGCCTCGGTGGCGTTGTCGAAAAAGCCGGGCCGGACCGTCTGTTCCGGCAGGATGGCGCGGATCTGGACGTCAAAATCGGCATAGTGCTGCGTCGTCGCCCAGATCATGAAGATCAGGTGATGGGGATCGACCGGAGCCAGCCGTCCCTCGTCGATCCACTGGCGGATCACGCGCGCCTTCTCGTCAACCAGCCGCTTGAGATTCGTTTTCAGGAAATCCTGGATCGCCGGCGCGCCGTGCAGGATCTCGTTGGCGAACAACCGAGAGCTTTCCGGCTTCATTGCCGAAAGCTCCATCTTCAGCGCTATGTACTTGCGCAGCTCCTCGACGGGGTCGCCCGCCGGGTCGATGTGGCGGAACGGCGTCAGCCAGTCTTCCAGCGTGTTTTCCAGCACCGTGACGTAGATGTCTTCCTTGCGGGGGAAGTAGTAGAGCAGGTTGGGCTTCGACATGCCGGCCTTGTCGGCAATCTGGTCGATCGTCGAGCCGCGAAATCCGTAGTTGGAAAAGACCTCGAGTGCCGCCTCTAATATGATGCCGCGATTGATGCCCTGTATACGCGTCCGCTTGTTGCTGGAGCTTGCCATGTATCGTTAGTTTCGCTCATTTTGTGGGCAGGTAGCCTCAAATTCAGGCTTCTAGGCTTGCAACAGCTTTGTCCGGCGCGCAAGTCCCTTGTTATTTGCACCACGCTTAACAATAGCCCTTGACCGCCTCCCTGCGCTCTTCTAGCCTACATTTTGACCATTCAGTCAAGTTTTTTCAACTTGGCGTTAATGGAAGCTAAAAGGCGCTCGGTGGAAAGACCGCCGAATCGGGAGGTCACGGTCATGAATGCTCCGGTCACAACGAACAATCTCGACGCGTTCTGGATGCCGTTTACGGCCAATCGCCAGTTCAAGAAAAGCCCGCGCATGTTCGTCTCCGCGGACCGCATGCATTACACGACTGCCGAGGGCAACAAGGTTCTCGACGGCACGGCCGGGCTGTGGTGCGTCAATGCCGGCCACAACCGGCCGAAGATCGTCGAGGCGATCCGCCAGCAGGCCGGCGAGCTCGACTACGCGCCCGCATTCCAGATGGGCCACCCCAAGGCGTTCGAACTCGCCTCGAAGCTGGTTCAGCTGACGCCGCCGGGGATCGATCACGTCATGTACACCAATTCCGGCTCGGAATCGGTGGAAACGGCGCTGAAGACGGCGCTCGCCTATCACCGGGTGAAGGGCGACGGCTCGAGGTTCCGCCTGATCGGGCGCGAGCGCGGCTATCACGGCGTCAATTTCGGCGGCATTTCCGTCGGTGGCATTGTGCCGAACCGCAAGATGTTCGGGACGCTGCTGACCGGTGTCGACCATCTGCGCCATACGCACGACCCGGACCGCAACGCGTTCACGCGTTTGCAGCCGGAGCACGGTGTGGAATTCGCCGAAGACCTCGAGCGGATCATCGCGTTGCACGACGCTTCGACGATCGCCGCCGTCATCGTCGAACCGGTGGCCGGCTCGACCGGTGTCCTGCTGCCGCCGAAAGGCTATCTCAAGCGGCTGCGCGAGATCTGCGACAAGCACGGCATCCTGCTCATTTTCGACGAGGTGATCACCGGTTTCGGCCGCTTGGGCACGCCGTTCGCGGCCGACTATTTCGACGTTGTGCCGGACATCATGGTGACCGCCAAGGGGCTGACCAACGGCGTCATTCCCATGGGGGCGGTATTCGTGAAGAACGAGATTCACGACGCCTTCATGAATGGCCCGGAACACATGATCGAGTTCTTCCACGGCTACACCTATTCCGGCAATCCGATCGCCTCGGCGGCCGGGCTGGGGACGCTCGAGACCTACCAGGACGAAGGTCTTCTGACGCGCGGCGCGGAAATGGCGCCCTATTGGGAGGAGGCGCTGCATTCGCTGAAGGGGCTGCCGCACGTCATCGACATCCGCAATATCGGCCTGATCGGCGCGATCGAGCTCGAGCCGATTGCCGGCGAGCCGACGCGGCGCGCTTTCTCAGCTTTCCTCGATGCCTACAACAAGGGCCTTTTGATCCGCACGACCGGCGATATCATTGCGCTGTCGCCGCCGTTGATCATCGAAAGGAACGAGATCGATTTCCTTGTCGACACCCTGAGCGGCGTTCTGAAATCGCTGAACTGAGAACAACAAGCATACTCAAGGAGGACACCGATGACGCTGACGGGAAATATGAGGATCGACGGTGACCGGCTTTGGGATGCCCTCATGGAAATGGCCAAGATCGGTCCCGGCGTGCGCGGCGGCAACAACCGGCAGACCCTGACTGACGAAGATGCCGAGGGCAGGGCGCTGTTCCAGAAATGGTGCGAGGACGCCGGCATGACGATGGGCGTCGACCAGATGGGCAATATGTTCTTCCGCCGCGAGGGTACCGACCCCGATGCGCTGCCGGTCTATGTCGGAAGCCACCTCGACACCCAGCCGACGGGCGGCAAGTATGACGGTGTTCTCGGCGTCCTCGGCGGCCTTGAGATCGTCCGCACGCTCAACGACCTCAACATCAAGACCAGGCATCCGATCGTCGTCGTCAACTGGACGAACGAGGAAGGCACGCGGTTTGCGCCGGCCATGCTCGCCTCCGGTGTTTTCGCCGGCATGCACGAGCAGGACTGGGCCTACGACCGGGAAGATGCTGAGGGCAAGAAGTTCGGCGACGAGTTGAACCGTATCGGCTGGCGCGGCGACGAGGAGGTCGGCGACCGCAAGATGCATGCCTTTTATGAGCTGCATATCGAGCAGGGCCCGATCCTCGAAGCGGAGGAAAAGGACATTGGCGTGGTCACGCACGGACAGGGGCTGTGGTGGCTGCAGGTGACGCTCACCGGCAAGGACGCGCATACGGGGTCGACCCCGATGCCGATGCGCCGCAATGCCGGCCTCGGCATGGCGCGCATCGCCGACCTCGTCCACGAAATCGCCATGAGCCACCAGCCGGAAGCGGTCGGCGCGATCGGCCATTGCGATTTCCATCCCAATTCCCGCAACGTCATCCCGGGCAAGGTGGTGTTCACCATCGACATCCGCTCGCCGCACCGGGACGTGCTTGACGGGATGAAGGCGCGCATCGAGGCGGAGGCGCCGAAGATCGCTCACGATCTCGGTCTTGAAATCGAGATTGAGGAAGCCGGCCATTTCGATCCGGTTGCCTTCGACGAAAACTGCGTCACTTCCGTGCGCAACGCCGCGGAGCGGCTCGGCTATTCGCACCGCAACCTTGTATCGGGCGCCGGGCATGATGCATGCTGGATCAACCGCGTGGCGCCGACTGGGATGGTGATGTGCCCCTGTGTCGACGGGCTCAGCCACAACGAGGATGAAGATATTTCGCCCGAATGGGCACGCGCCGGCGCGGACGTGCTGTTCCACGCGGTCGTGGAGACGGCGCAAATCGTAGAATAGGTTGGGAGGCTGACATGGCAAGCACGGTAATCAAGGGTGGAACGGTCGTTACCGCCGATCTGACCTACGCGGCGGACGTCAAGGTCGAAGATGGTGTCATTACCGAAATCGGGCCGAATCTTTCGGGCGACACGCTGCTGGACGCGACCGGCTGCTACGTGATGCCGGGCGGCATCGACCCGCACACCCATCTGGAAATGCCTTTCATGGGCACGTACTCCACCGACGATTTCGAAAGCGGCACGCGTGCGGCGCTGTCAGGCGGGACGACAATGGTTGTCGACTTCGCGCTGCCGTCTCCCGGCCAGTCGCTGCTCGAGGCGATCCAGATGTGGGACAACAAGTCGACACGGGCCAATTGCGACTACTCCTTCCACATGGCGATCACCTGGTGGGGCGAGCAGGTCTTCGACGAGATGGAAACGGTGGTGCGCGACAAGGGCATCAACACCTTCAAGCATTTCATGGCCTACAAGGGCGCACTGATGGTGGACGACGACGAGATGTATTCGTCCTTCCAGCGCTGCGCAGAGCTCGGCGCGCTGCCGCTTGTCCATGCCGAGAACGGCGATGTGGTGGCGCAGCTCCAGGCGAAGCTGCTCGCCGACGGCAACAACGGGCCGGAAGCGCATGCCTATTCGCGCCCGGCGGAGGTCGAGGGCGAGGCGACCAACCGCGCCATCATGATCGCCGACATGGCGCATGTGCCGCTCTATGTGGTCCACACCTCGTCCGAGCAGGCACACGAGGCGATCCGCCGGGCACGCCAGAACGGCATGCGGGTCTACGGCGAGCCGCTGATCCAGCACCTGACGCTCGACGACAGCGAATACAAGCACCACGACTGGGACCATGCCGCGCGGCGGGTGATGTCGCCGCCGTTCCGCGACAAGAAGCACCAGGATTCGCTGTGGCACGGCCTTGCAGCCGGTTCGCTCCAGGTGGTGGCGACGGATCACTGCGCCTTCACAACGGAGCAGAAGCGCACCGGCGTCGGCGACTTCACCAAGATCCCCAACGGCACGGGCGGTCTCGAGGACCGCATGCCGATGTTGTGGACCTATGGCGTGGTGACGGGCCGGCTGACGATGAACGAATTCGTCGCCGTAACCTCCACCAATATCGCCAAGATCCTCAACGTCTATCCGAAGAAGGGCGCCATCCTGGTCGGTGCCGACGCCGATATCGTCGTCTGGGATCCGAAGCTCGAGAAGACGATCACCGCGGAGAGCCAGCAATCTGCCATCGACTACAACGTGTTCGAAGGCAAGGAGGTCAAGGGGCTGCCGCGCTTCACGCTGAGCCGCGGACTGGTCTCGGTCGAGGACGGCACGGTCAAGACCCAGGAGGGCCACGGCAAATATGTTGCGCGCGAGCCGTTCCACGCGGTCAACAAGGCGCTTTCGAAATGGAAGGAAGTCACCGCGCCGCGCAAGGTCCAGCGGACCGGCATTCCGGCCAGCGGGGTCTGATGAATGGCATTTGCCTGCGCCTCTGAAATGCAAACCAGCACCGGGACTGCCGCATGAGTGTGGTCATCGATGCGAAGGACCTGGACCTGACCTTCCAGACCAATGACGGTCCGGTCCACGCACTGTCCAACATCAACCTGCAGGTCGAGACCGGTGAGTTCGTGTCCTTCATCGGTCCGTCCGGCTGCGGCAAGACCACATTGCTTCGCGTGATCGCCGATCTCGAAAAGCCGACTGGCGGCACGATCTCGGTCAACGGCGTTTCGCCGGAACAGGCCCGGCTTGCGCGGGCCTATGGTTATGTCTTCCAGGCCGCCGCGCTTTACCCCTGGCGCACAATCGGCGGAAACATCTCGCTGCCGCTTGAAGTCATGGGCATCTCCAAGGCCGAGCGGGCGGAACTGATCCGCAAGAACCTTGAACTCGTCAACCTGACCGGTTTCGACAAGAAGTTCCCCTGGCAGCTTTCCGGCGGCATGCAGCAGCGGGCCTCGATCGCCCGCGCGCTGTCCTTTGATCCGGACATGCTTTTAATGGACGAGCCCTTCGGTGCGCTCGACGAGATCGTCCGCGATCATCTCAACGAGCAGCTCTTGAAGCTGTGGGCACAGACCAAGAAGACCGTCGTCTTCGTCACGCACTCCATTCCGGAAGCGGTCTTTCTTTCGACGCGCATCGTGGTCATGAGTCCGCGCCCGGGCCGTATCCACGAGATCATCGATTGCAATCTCGGCGACGACCGGCCGCTCGATATCCGCGAGACGCCGGAGTTTCTGGAGATCGCGCAGCAGGTTCGCGAAGGCCTGCGGCAGGGGCACTCCTATGATGATTGAGCGATTGACCGCCGATGCCGGTTTGCTGCCGGGGAAGGGACGCTGATGCAGCAGCGAAGGGGAATTTCAAGTTTCTTCTTCGACCGGCTCCTGCCGGTGGGCACGGTCGTCGCCTTCCTGCTCGTGCTGTGGTACGGATTTGCCATGCTGCTGAACGCGCCATTCGAGCGCGACCAGGCGGCGCGCGCCAATGCGGAAATATCAACGTCACAGCTCATTCAGAACACCTTGTCGCAGGATCGGCCGGTGTTGCCGGCGCCGCATCAGGTGGCCGACGAGATCTGGAAGACGACGGCACTGAAGAAGATCACGTCGAAGCGCAGTCTCGTGTATCATGGCTGGATCACCATTTCCTCGACGCTGCTCGGTTTCGCCATGGGAACGGCGCTCGGCATCCTGCTTGCGGTGCTGATCGTACATTCCAGGGTCCTCGACAAGAGCCTGATGCCGTGGATCATCACCAGTCAGACGATCCCCATCCTTGCCATCGCGCCGATGATTATCGTCGTCCTGAATGCGGTTAACATCTCCGGTCTTTTGCCAAAGGCGCTGATCTCGGCCTATCTGTCGTTCTTCCCGGTGGCGGTCGGCATGGTAAAGGGCCTGCGTTCCCCCGACCTGATGCATCTTGACCTGATGCGGACCTACAATGCCAGCCGTTCGCAGGTGTTCTGGAAGCTGCGCTGGCCATCGGCGGTTCCCTTCCTGTTCACGTCCATGAAGGTGGCTGTTGCCATCAGCCTCGTCGGCGCGATCGTCGGTGAATTGCCGACCGGCGCGGTCGCCGGTCTCGGTGCGCGCCTGCTGACCGGATCCTATTACGGGCAGACGATCCAGATCTGGTCTGCACTCATTGCCGCGGCCGTCGTCGCTGCAGTTTTGGTGACGCTGGTCGATCTTGTATCGCGTATCGTCATGAAACGTATGGGGATGGTGCGATGAATTCCGGAATTCTTGTGACGGCGCTGGTCTTCTGGGCGGCCGCCTGGTTCGCGAACAACCGGCTGGCGCGCCTTCAGTTGGCAGGCGGCCCCGCCGCGCAAACGGTCAACCTGCTCATTCCAACCCTGTTTGGTGTGACACTCATCGTACTGTGGGAAGGAATTACAGTCGGCTTCAACATTCCGAGCGTGCTGTTGCCGTCTCCAAGTATGATCTGGGAACGGATCACCTCGTCGGTGGATATTTTGTGGGCCGATTTTTACCAGACCTTCATGAAGGCGGTGCTCGCCGGCTACGCAATGGGGTGCGCATCCGGTTTTGTCGCAGCGATCATCGTCGATCGGGTGCCGTTCCTGCGCAAGGGTCTTTTGCCGATCGGCAATCTCGTGGCCGCTTTGCCGGTTATTGGAATTGCGCCGATCATGGTTATGTGGTTCGGCTTCGACTGGCATTCGAAGGCCGCCGTCGTTGTCGTCATGACTTTCTTCCCGATGCTGGTCAACACCGTCGCCGGGCTTGGCGCGAGCGGCGCGATGGAGCGCGACCTGATGCGCACCCATGCGTCGAACTACTGGCAGACGCTCATGAAGCTGCGGATTCCCGCCGCCATGCCGTTCATCTTCAACGCGCTGAAAATCAATTCCACCCTTGCCCTGATCGGAGCCATCGTCGCCGAGTTCTTCGGCACGCCGATCGTCGGCATGGGCTTTCGCATTTCAACCGAGGTCGGTCGCATGAATATCGACATGGTCTGGGCTGAAATCTTTGTCGCGGCGCTTGCGGGTTCGCTGTCCTACGGACTGCTGGCCCTGCTGGAACGCGCCGTTACATTCTGGCATCCGTCCTACAGGAGCTGACACAACAATAAGACGGAGCCCTAACCAGAGGAGTGAATGAAATGAAGAAAATACTGGCTCTAAGCCTCGGCCTCGCCATGGGGCTCGCAGCGAGCACCGCCCTGGCGGCGGACAAGCTTACCCTGCAGCTCAAATGGGTGACCCAGGCGCAGTTCGCCGGCTACTACGTTGCCAAGGACAAGGGTTTTTACGACGAGGTCGATCTCGACGTTGAAATCAAACCCGGCGGCCCGGACATCGCACCCCCGCAGGTGATTGCCGGCGGCGGCGCCGATGTGATCATCGAATGGATGCCCGCAGCCCTGGCATCGCGCGAAAAGGGCGTGCCGCTCGTCAATATCGCGCAGCCGTTCAAGCGCTCCGGCATGATGCTGACCTGCCTGAAGGAAAGCGGCATCACAAAGCCCGAGGACTTCCGCGGCCGCACGCTCGGCGTCTGGTTCTTCGGCAATGAATATCCGTTCCTTTCCTGGATGAGCCAACTCGGCATTCCGACGGACGGATCGGACAACGGCGTGACCGTGCTCAAGCAGGGCTTCAACGTCGATCCGCTGCTGCAGAAGCAGGCCGACTGCATCTCGACCATGACCTACAACGAATATTGGCAGGTGATCGACGCCGGTATTGCCGCAGAAGACCTGATCACCTTCCAGTATGAAGATCAGGGCGTTGCGACGCTTGAAGACGGTCTTTACGTGCTTGAAGCGGACCTCGACGATCCAAAGAGGGTCGACATGTTCCAGCGTTTCGTCAAGGCGTCGATGAAGGGCTGGAAATTCGCCGAGGAAAATCCCGACGAAGCAGCCGAAATCGTGCTTGAAAACGATGCGACCGGTGCCCAGACCGAAGAGCACCAGAAGCGCATGATGCGCGAGATCAACAAGCTTGTCGCCGGTTCGGACGGCACGCTGGATCCCGCAGACCACGACCGCACCGTCCAGTCGCTGCTGGCCGGCGGATCGGACCCGGTGATCACCAAGGAGCCGGAAGGTTCGCACACGGACAAGATCACCAGCGGCATGTGATCGCTGACGTTTTTTGGATAAAGGAAAGGGGCCTGCGGGCCCCTTTTTCGTTGTGTGCCCTAGGCCGCCCGGTCCTCCTTGATCATGTCCGCCGCCTTCTCGGCGATCATGATGGTCGGCGCGTTGGTGTTGCCGCCGGTCAGTGTCGGCATGACGGATGCATCGACGACCCTCAGCCCGTCCACGCCCCGGACCATCAGGCGCGGGTCGACGACGGCCATATCATCGGTGCCCATCTTGCAGGTGCCGACCGGGTGATAGACCGTGTCGGCGCGGTCGCGAATATCCTGGCGCAATTCGTCGTCGCCGAGACCGGAATAGGGATAGACATCCTTCTTGCGGAAGGGCTGAAGGGCAGGGGCCTCGAGGATCTGGCGGGTCATCTTGACGCCGGCAAGCAAGGAATCCTCGTCACGGCTGTCGGCCAGGAATTTCGGGTCGATGCGCGGCTGCTTCAGCGGGTCTGAATCCATGAGGCCGACCTCACCGCGCGAGTGAGGCCTCAGGATGCACACATGGCAGGAATAGCCATGGCCGATGTGCATTTTGCGATTGTGGTCGTCGACAATGCCGATCACGAAATGGAGCTGGACGTCGGGGCGCTCAAGCGACGGGTTGGTTTTGAGAAATGCGCCCGCCTCGGCAATGGGCGATGCCAGCATGCCATTGCCGGTGCGCGCCCATTCGAAGGCGGCGGCCACCTGCTTGTCCAGCCGCTTCGGCGTGATGCCGAGCACGTCCCACGTGCCGGTCTTGCTGGCGAAGACGTAATCGAGGTGATCCTGCAGGTTCTTGCCGACTCCGGGCAGCTCATGCACCGTCTCGATGCCGTGCGCGCCCATTTCCTCCGCCGGCCCGATGCCGGAAAGGAGAAGCAGTTGCGGCGAGTTGAATGCGCCGCCGCTTAACAGAACCTCGCGGTTGGCCTTGACCTGCTTTTCCTCGCGGCCGACGCGGTAGGCGACCCCGACCGCGCGATTGCCTTCGAAGAGGATGCGCGTGGCGTGGGCATTGGTGACGATGGTGAGATTCGGCCTGTCCTCGTTCGGATGGACATAGGCGGCGGCGGCCGAACAGCGTTCGCCGTTCTTTTCGGCACTGTGGAACTGGGTGACCTGGTAAAGGCCGACACCCTCCTGTTCCGGCCCGTTGAAATTCTCGTTGTGGACATGCTGGCATTGCTTGGAGGCTTCGATGAAGGCGTGGCTGATCGGGCGCGGCGATCGCTGGTTCGAGACCTGAAGCGGACCGCCTGTGCCGTGCAACTCGTTGCCGCCTCTTTCGTTGTTTTCCGCCTTGCGGAAATAGGGCAGGACCGCGTCGAAAGACCAGCCATCGCAGCCCAGATTCGCCCAGTCGTCGTAGTCCGAGCGGTGACCGCGGATATAGATCATCGCATTGATGGCGCTCGAGCCGCCCAGTGCCTTGCCCCGCGGCTGGTAGCCCTGGCGCCCGTTGAGGCCCGGCTGCGGTACGGTCTCGTAGGCCCAGTTGTTGATCTTCAACGGCCAGCCGGAGAGCGTGGCCGCCGTTCCGACCGGCATGCGCACAAGCAGGCCCTTGCCGTCACCACCGGCCTCGAGCAGGCAAACCGAGACGTCGGGGTCCTCGCTCAGTCGCGCGGCGAGAACCGAGCCGGCCGAGCCGCCGCCGACGATCACATAATCAAACATGGCTGAATTCCTCCCTGAGCCAATCGATTGCGGGCCGCGCCCCCACACGCAGGCGTTTACATGTAGCACATTCCGATCTAAAAAAAACAGAATGATCGGTCTTGTTTGCTGCTATTGCCTGAGGACTGCCGGGAGCGTCCGTGACAGTCCCAGTGATCGGTGTGTGTGCAATGCGCAGACTGTGGGGCGGAAACCGGGAGGGAAATCATAGATGGCGCGATTTTTGTGGGGACTGGTCTGCGGGATAGTGCTGAGTGTGGTCGTGGCCGGCGGCGGACTTTACCTGGTGCTCAATCCGCCGGGTGCGAAAGCCGGCGGCGAAGCAAGAACCTTCGCGCCGGTGTCCGCTGACGCCGTCGATCCGAGCCTCGAAGCGCATACCGAGATCTTCGCCCGCAGTTTCGAGGAGGTGGTGCCCGGTATCCATCTCGCCATCGGCTACGGGCTGGCGAATGTCATCATTGTCGACGCGCCGGACGGTCTGATCATGGTCGACGCGCTGGAGAGCATGGAAGCGGCCAACGGGCTGCTGCCGGGTATCCGGGCGCTGCGCGAAAAGACCGGCAAGGATGTGACCGACATCATCTACACCCACAACCACGCCGACCACGTGTTCGGCGCCGGCGTCTTCACCGCCGACCAGGAGACGCCGGTGCGCATCTGGGCGCACGAGGATACCGAGGCGCGTGTCCACGAGGTCGTCAACGTGCTGCGGCCGATTATCTATGAGCGTTCCATGCGCCAATTCGGCACGTTCCTGTCTGACGGGCAGCTGGAGAACGCCGGTATCGGCCCGTTCCTGTTGACCAACGAGAATGCCCGAATCCATTTCGAGGCCGTCAGCCACCCCATCAGCGAGAAGGAAGTGCGCCTGCAGATTGCCGGCGAGACCGTGATCATCCGGGAGGCGATCGGCGAGACCGATGATCAGCTGATGATCTACCTGCCGGACAGGAAGGCACTGCTTCCGGCCGACAATTACTATCACGCCTTCCCCAATCTCTATGCCATCCGCGGCACGCCGTACCGCGACGTCCTGGAATGGTCGAAGAGCATCGACGCAATGCTCGGCTTCGACATGGACGTCATGATTCCGCAGCACTCGCGCCCGGTACACGGCGCCGACGAGATCAGGAAGCGGCTCACCGACTATCGCGACGCCATACAGTTCGTCCACGACCAGACGGTGCGGATGATCAACAAGGGCATGACGCCCGACGAGATCGTCGCGGTGCTGGAGCTGCCGCCGCACCTGGCCGCGGCGCCGCACCTGCAGCCGTTCTACGGCCGCGTCGACTGGGCCGCGCGCGCCGTGTTCTCCGGCTATCTGGGCTGGTTCTCCGGCGACCCGAAGGATTTGCTGCCGCTATCCGAGCCGCGCGAGGCCGAGCTGATGGTCGAGCTGGCCGGCGGCGCCGGCAACGTCAAAGACCACTTTAATGCCGCAATGGAACGTGGCGAGCCGGAATGGGCGCTGGTGCTGGCCTCGCATCTCGATGAAACGGGCGACGAAGCGGCCGCCGA
Organism: Nitratireductor sp. XY-223; assembly: GCF_004959855.1. Taxonomy (GTDB): domain Bacteria; phylum Pseudomonadota; class Alphaproteobacteria; order Rhizobiales; family Rhizobiaceae; genus Hoeflea_A. The sequence goes on from NZ_SPNT01000001.1 coordinate 323,415, forward strand.
GATGCGGTCAATGGCGCTCGAGGCCCTTGGGGAGCGGGAAATCTCGGCGACCGGCCGCAACTATTTCCTGACCTCCGCGGCCGAAGCCGGCGGCTTTGAAATTCCGCCGGTGAAGACCTGGCTGACGCCGCAGGAAAACCTCACCGGGTTCCCGCTGCGGCCCTATCTGGAATTCCTGCAGGTCTCGTTGAAGGCGGAGGAGGTGCTCGACAAGGAAGTCGCCTATTGCTTTGCCTTCAGCGACCCTGAGGAGAACTACACGCTGCGCATCCGGCGCGGCGTCGCGATCCTGACGGAGGAACTGTCGGGCGACTGCGTCGGCACTGTCTCGATGCCGGCCGCCACCTTCAAGGCGCTTGGCGCCAAACACACCAATCCGGCGGCCGCGCTCGCCTCCGGCGACATGCAGGTCGAGGGCGGCCTCAACGGTTTTATCGCGTTCATGGATTATTTCGAGCAGTCCTAGGCGGGCGATGTTCAGGAATTCCGGATCAGCGCCATACGCCCGCCACAGCGGTCGTGTTAGGATGGACGACAGGCGCACCACTCCAGATATCAGGAGGCTCGGATGGCACTGAACAGATTCATCATCGAACGCGATATTCCCGAAGTCGGCTCGCTCGACCGCGAGCAATTGGCCGGCGCGGCGGCAAAGTCGAACGAGGCGCTGGCCCAGCTTGCGCCCGACATACAGTGGGTCGAGAGCTTTGTCGCGGGCGACAAGACCTTTTGCGTCTACCTGGCGAAGGATGAGGACGTGATCCGCAAACACGCCGAGATCAGCGGGTTTCCGGCAACAAAGATCACGCCGATCCGCAAGATGATCGATCCGACGACCGAAAAGGCGTCCTGACACTCAGGAAACGTCCCAGGGATGCCGGGCACGGCGCGGCCATCGGGTCTCGCGGTTTTTTCCGTGCGTTATGGTTGTGGTAACACGTCGATATGGGCCAGGGTAAACGCACCATCTTGACGGGGATTCGCAGGGCGTTCCTGCGGCACCAGCTTTGGGTGGTCAACTGGTCGCTGGAATTGCCGGTCATATCGACTTTGTTTGTTGGCACGCTTTTTGTGTGGTTTGTTGCGCCCGCGCTGGTTCTCTCGCCGCTGTATATCTACTTGATACATAACGGGTTTCTGGGAAACGGAAATCTCGTTGCGAATACAGTGGTTATTTTCTTTTCCGGCGTAGCTGCGGTCGCACTTTTTGTGTGGCTATGGGAATGGTATCTCATCTCAGTTTGCCTGATGTTTGGCGCCAAGCAACCGGCATTTCGCAAGCAGGAAGAACTCCAGATGGAACTCTCGTCCGAATAAAGACCAGCGCCCTTAAACCGATACGGAGTGACGGGCCGTTCCCTTGCGCAGGTAACGGTCGAATTCCGCGGCGATGGTGCGTACATAGGGGCGTCCGGTTTCGGTCACCCGGTAGGCGCCGGCGTCCTTGACGAAAAGGTCGTGGCCGTCGGACTTCACGAGCGCGTCCGCTTCCTCCAGCACCGTTTCGGCGGGTTGGCCGAAGCGTGACCGCAACTCGTCGCCCGAAAAGCCGAAATCGCACATCAGCCGCTCGATCAGCCAGCCGCGCATCGTGTCGTCCTGCGACAGCTCAAGCCCGCGGACCGTCGCCAACCCGCCTTCGGCATCGACGCGGCGCTGGTAGTCGTGGGTGGACGGCGTGTTCTGCACGTAGCCCTGCGGCAGCCGGCCGATCGACGATGCACCGAGCCCGATCAGTGCGTCGGCATCATCGGTCGTGTAGCCCTGGAAATTGCGGCTCAGGCTGCCGTCGCTTTCGGCGCGGCTGAGCGCGTCGTGCCGGCGCGCGAAGTGGTCCATGCCGATGCGGCGATAGCCGTTTTCGGTCAGCAGTTCCGCGGCGCGGCTGGCCTGTGCGAAACGCTCTCCAACATCCGGCAGCACGCTTTCGTCGATCATGGTCTGGTGCTTCTTCATCCAGGGCACATGCGCATAGCCGAACAGCGCGACGCGGTCCGGCTTGAGCGAACGGACCTTTGCCACGGTATCGTCAATGGTTGCCAGCGACTGGTGCGGCAGGCCGTAAAGCATGTCGAGATTGACCGACGCGACGCCGCGTGCGCGCATCACCTCCACGACAGTGCGGGTCTGCCTGAAGGTCTGCGGGCGGTTGATCGCCGCCTGGACCTTCGGGTCGAAGTCCTGGACGCCGAGGCTGGCACGGGTGACCCCGAATTCCGCCATGGCGTCGTATTTTTCCTCGTTGAGATCGTTCGGATCCATTTCGATGCTGATTTCGGCATTGGGCGAAACATCGAAATGCATGTCGATGGCCGATCTCAGCGCCGCGAAATCCGCCGGCTCCAGCATGGTCGGCGAGCCGCCGCCGAGATGCAGGGCGGTCACCTCGGTTAATTCGCCCATCAGGCCACCGACCGTTGATATTTCTTTGTATAGCGATTGAAGATACCGCTCTATCGGCTTGTATTGACGCGTTTGTTTGGTCGTGCAGCCGCAGAACCAGCAGAGCCGGTCGCAAAACGGAATGTGGACATAGAGCGAGACCGAGCTGCCGCGCGGCAGTGCCTTAAGCCATGCCCGGTACGTCGCGTCGTCGAAGTCGCCCCTGAAATGCGGGGCCGTCGGGTAGCTGGTGTAGCGGGGCGTCGGCCTTTTCAGTTTCTCGATCAGGATGTCGTGCATCAGGCAGCTCCGTGGGATTGTCCCGGAGCGCCGCAACAGTGCGGAAACGGCCGGAACAGGACTGCCGGTTGTCTACAGCAGCTCGCGCCAGCCGATATTGATCCTGGTCAAAGGGTGAGACAATTGGCTGCAGCCGGTTGCAGGAAGCGTGGAACGTGCTGAAATAAAACAAGGAATGGTGATTGCCACGCTCGTGCGGCCGGGTGTCGGGTGTCGGAGACAATAGGTCGCATTCCAGTCGAAAGTGTAATAGTAAAAAGAATGCACCGGCAGACAACCGGACTATAAAAATGACAGAACAGCGCAGGGATATTCACAACTCCGAGATGCCGGCCTTGTGCCAGGCCTGCGAAGCGCGCCATCACGGCATGTGCGGGGCGCTGAATCCGGGTGAGCTGACGCATCTGAACAAGGTCGCCAACCGCCGCGAGGTCAAGCCCGGGACGGCACTGGTCGCCGACAGCGAGCCCGTGACCCACTATTCGAACATCCTTTCTGGCGTCGTCAAACTGACGAAGATTCTCGCCGACGGGCGGCAACAGATCGTCGGTCTGCAGTTCGCTCCCGATTTTCTTGGCCGTCCGTTCAAGACGTCCAGCGACACCAATGCCGAGTCGGCAACGACAGTGCGGCTGTGCACATTCCCGCGCAGCGCCGTCGACCGGATGATCGAGGAAAGCCCGAATCTCGAGCACAGGCTCCTGGAGCAGACGCTCAAGGAACTGGACGAGGCGCGCGGCTGGATGGTCACGCTCGGACGCAAGACGGCGGCGGAAAAGGTGGCGAGCTTCCTCTACCTGATCGCCACCAATATCGATCCCGCATCGGACGGCGGAACGGACATCTCCTTCGACCTGCCGCTGACGCGGGCCGACATTGCCGATTTTCTCGGCCTGACCATTGAAACCGTGAGCCGCCAGATGACCAAGCTGCGCAAGGACGGGGTTATCCAGATCGAGAATAACCGCCATGTGAGCGTGCCCGACATGGAAAGGCTGGCGCACCGGGCGAGCATCTGAGGCGACGGCGTCGCTCCGGCCTGTCCGGTCGGGGTCGGGTCACTTAATTTGGCCATGATCGTCATTGTACAACACCAGCTTGTCTGAAACCGGGGACGCAACCTGAAACCGGTTTTGCTGTCGATCGATGGGTTTGCGGATGTCAATTATCAATCGTATGGGACGTCTGCTTCCCGACTTGTCCTTGACCGTTGCCCGGTTTCCCGTTCCGTTTGCAGTCAGCGTGCTGGCGGCGATCATCGGCAACCTGGACATTGCTGAAATCATAAACCTGCCGAGTGTTTACGACCCTCCCTACACGGTTGCCTGGCTGAAGAAGGAATCGCTCTACGGCGCCCTTGTCGCCGCCTTCCTGGCCTCCGGCGCCGCTCATTTATTTGCCGAGGCGCGGCGGCTGAATGGGGCCATGAGCCTGTTGCTTGCCCTTGTTGCCGGGGCCGCCGCCACTGTCCCGTTCTGGTTTGTCACCAGGCTGGAGTTCCAGATTCTGATGATGTTCTGGCTTCCGGGGCTTGTGCTGCTGGTCATGGTCGCGGGCTATCTGCGAGCCGGGGGTGCGGACAACGCGATCTGGATATTCAACGCCCGGCTTGCGCTGGCCATTGTTCTTGCGACCGTTGTTGGCCTGGTGTTCTTCCTGGGCCTAGTAGCCATCGTTGAAAGTGTTGAATATCTGTTTTCCATTCGGCTCGGTTCGGACAGTACCGAACATATCCTGTGCACTGCGGTTACGCTTGTCGGGCCGGTGTTCGGGCTCTCAATGGTGTCGCGCGACCTGTCCGAGCCATTTGTCCCGCAGGAGCACTCCGGACTTCTGATCGCCGGGTCGTCGCTGCTTCTCAATTACCTGCTGATACCGATTGCCGTTGTCTATGTTGCGATACTCTACCTCTATGCCGGCAGGATTCTTCTGAACTGGGAATTGCCGCGCGGGCAGATCGGATTCATGGTGCTGCTGTTTGCGATCGGCGGAACCGGAGTCTGGTTGATCGCACAACCATGGAGACAGGGCGGATCAGCGCTCCTGCGGATCTTCCAAAGAACATGGTTCTGGTTGCTGACCGTTCCGCTCGGCCTTCTCTTCGTCGGTCTCTTTCGGCGCGTATCAGACTACGGTGTGACGCCGGAGCGCTACGGTCTGGCGCTCGTCGGACTGTGGGCGGCGGTTCTGGTCATCGGGTTCGCGTTGCGGTCGTCCTCGATCGGACCGCGGCTGATTATCGGTTCCCTTTCCGCATTGCTGCTGGTCGCGAGTTTCGGGCCCTGGGGCGCCGACCAGGTCTCCGTCCGAAGCCAGTTCTCGCGTCTGATCGTGATTTTGCAGGAGGCCGGATATCTGTCCGACGGCAAGATTGGCGCAGCGGACCGGTTCGACACCAAGCTGGCCGCCGACGGACGTTCGATTGTGTTCCTGTTGTCGGAGGCCGGGCGTCTCGATTTGCTTGCCCCGCTTTTCGCGGGGCGTGAAAACGACCCGTTTTCCGATGGCGGCCAGCAGGCGGATGCGGGCGAGGTACTGGGTCAGCTGCAGTTGAAAGAGCAGGCAGATGACGGCTCCGTTTTCGTGAACTACGCCGGGTGGGCCGGTCCCGTGGAACTGGCGCTTTCCAACAGCGCGGTCTTCTCCGGTGGCCACCGCTTCGGAACGTCATGGGGGTCCGGACAGCGATCGGATGGCTCAGGCCCGAAGATTTTGGTCAACGGCACGAACGTTGTTGTGTCACGCGGCGACGATGTCTGGCAGGCCACAACAAAGGACCTGATCGAGCGGGCCCGGGCTGCGGAAGACGATACCTCCAGACCTTTGATTATCGAACTGGAGGGCCAACGGGGCCAAGCCAGTCTCATCATTTTCGAGATTAGCGGCTGGATCAGGGAGTCGGAGTACGAGATCGAATCCGCACATGCCGTTGTCTTGCTTCCGCGCTAGTAGCCCCATCCTTGCGTCCTAGCCGGTCACCAACCCGTGCTGTCCTTCCGTCGCAGAGGCACGCAGCAGGCGCACCAGGTGCTCGTGTTCGAAGGCGATATGGCGGCGCATGGCCTCGAAGAAACCCCGCAGCATGTAGCCCGTCGCCTCCGGGTTTCCAGGCGCCTTTCCGGTTCCCAGTTCATGCAGTGCGTCGGCCAGTTCCTCGGCGAAACACTCGTCCTCGCAGTGCTCGAACCGCAGACGCATGATCGTCGTTTCAATGTCCGGGGCGGTGCCCGGGCTTTCCAGGGCCTGCGGGTAGAGGATTTCCTCCTCGAAACTGTGGATGTCGCGAAGCAGCGGCAGCAAGCGTTCGGCGAGTCGGGCGCAGGTCTGCCGGTCGATCTGACCGGGTATCGAATCGGCGATTTGCTCAAGCATGTCGCACAGGGTCAGCTGGGTCAGGTGCGCTTTTTCGAGCGCCTCCAGCGGATCGCCGTCCGGTGCGCTGAAAAACCGCGCCGATTCGTCGATCAGTTCCAGCGCCGCGGGCTGCTGCATCAAACCCTCCCAGACAAAGCCGCCGCGGTGCGCGGCTGGCGAAACGTCATGCAATTCGATATCAATTCAATGGCATTGAGCATAGCAGTGAGGTGTGCGCCAAAAGGTCAATTGATGCATTGATCGAGATCAATGAAGATCGCCGCACATTTTGAAATAACGCGGCCTGCCTGGCGGGATAAGGGACCCGTCCACTTAGTTCCGCTGCCTATTTGGGGGTAATCAATGAAATTCGCTGTCGAAACCGTCGCTGTCGGTGTCGGGGCCTTCCTGGCTCTGCTCGGTGCAGCCTTTGCGCGGGACAACATGTTCGCGGCCCACATGTGGGTGCTGTTCTTCGTGTTGCTGATTTCCGTCGTCGTGATGCTGCGCAACGTCAACTTTAGCGCAGCCAAAGCCGTGCCGGAGGCCGCCGATACATCGGGCTACAACGACGAGGTGGTCAAGTACGGGGCGATTGCGACTCTCTTCTGGGGGATAATCGGCTTTCTCGTCGGCGTGGTGGTTGCCGCACAGCTTGCCTTCCCGGATCTCAACATCGAACCCTGGTTCAATTTCGGACGCATGCGGCCCCTGCACACCTCCGCGGTGATCTTCGCCTTCGGCGGCAACGCACTGCTGGCAACGTCCTTCTACGTCGTGCAGCGCACGACGCGGGCGCGGTTGTGGGGCGGCAACGCGGCCTGGTTCGTCTTCTGGGGTTATCAGCTCTTTATCGTCATGGCGGCGACCGGCTATCTGCTGGGCATTACCCAGAGCCGCGAATATGCGGAGCCGGAATGGTATGTGGATCTCTGGCTGACGGTGGTCTGGGTCGTCTACCTGCTGGTCTTCCTCGGCACGCTGATGAGGCGCAAGGAGCCGCATATCTATGTGGCCAACTGGTTCTATCTCGCCTTCATCGTGACGATCGCAATGTTGCATGTCGTGAACAACCTGGCGGTTCCGGTCACGTTCCTCGGCGCCAAGAGCTACTCGGCGTTTGCCGGCGTCCAGGACGCCCTGACGCAATGGTGGTACGGCCACAACGCCGTCGGCTTCTTCCTGACGGCCGGCTTCCTCGGCATGATGTACTACTTCATTCCCAAGCAGGTGGGCCGGCCGGTCTATTCCTACCGGCTTTCCATCATCCACTTCTGGTCACTGATCTTCCTCTATATCTGGGCGGGTCCGCACCATCTGCACTACACGGCCCTGCCGGACTGGGCGCAGACGCTCGGCATGGTCTTCTCAGTCATGCTGTGGATGCCGAGCTGGGGCGGCATGATCAACGGCCTGATGACCCTGTCGGGCGCGTGGGACAAGATCCGTACCGATCCGATCGTTCGCATGATGGTGATCGCCGTCGCCTTCTACGGCATGTCGACCTTCGAGGGTCCGGTGATGTCGATCAAGGCGGTGAATAGTCTCAGCCACTACACGGACTGGACCATCGGTCACGTGCACTCCGGTGCGCTGGGCTGGGTCGGCATGATCTCCTTCGGGGCGGTCTACTACCTCGTGCCCAAACTGTGGCACCGCCAGCGGCTCTACTCGCTGCGGCTCGTCAACTGGCACTTCTGGCTCGCTACGCTCGGCATCGTCATCTATGCGGCGGTGATGTGGGTGGCCGGCATCCAGCAGGGCCTGATGTGGCGCGAATACGACGAGCAGGGCTTCCTGGTCTTCTCCTTCGCCGAAACCGTTGCCGCGATGAAACCCTACTACATCCTGCGGACGATTGGCGGTGCGCTGTATCTCATCGGCGGACTCATCATGGGCTACAACATCGTCATGACCATCCTCGGCCGGGAACGGGAAGAAGCGCCCATTCCGGGCAGCCAGCCCGCCATGCAGCCGGCCGAATAGGAGACAACCGATATGGCAATGATCGATAGGCACAAGATCCTAGAAAAGAACGCGACGCTGCTCCTGGTTGCCTCCCTGGTGGTGGTCAGCATCGGCGGTATCGTGGAGATCGCGCCGCTCTTTTACCTCGAGAACACGATCGAGAAGGTCAAGGGCATGCGGCCTTACTCGCCGTTGGAGCTCTCCGGGCGCAACATCTACATCCGCGAGGGCTGCTACGTCTGCCACAGCCAGATGATCCGCCCGTTCCGCGACGAGGTGGAGCGTTACGGCCCCTATTCGCTGGCAGCGGAGTCGATGTACGACCATCCGTTCCAGTGGGGCTCGAAACGTACCGGGCCGGACCTGGCCCGCGTCGGTGCGCGCTATTCGAACGAGTGGCATGTCCAGCATCTCATCGAGCCGCGGTCGGTGGTCCCGGAATCGGTGATGCCCAGCTACGCCTTCCTGCTCAACCGGGATCTGGACTACGAGAACATCGCACTTGAACTCAAGGCCAACGTCGCCGTCGGCGTTCCCTATGACGAGGCGATGGTCGAGAACGCCCGTGCCGACCTCGAGGCCCAGGCCGATCCGGACGCCGACTGGTCGGGTGTCGAGGAGCGCTATCCGAAGGCCGTTCTCGGCGATTTCGACGGCGATCCCGGAAGGCTCACGGAGATGGATGCGCTTGTCGCCTATCTGCAGATGCTCGGAACGCTGGTCGATTTCTCCAGCTACGATCCGACATCGGGTTACCGGTAGGAGCCCGATCATGGATTACCAGACAATGCGGACCTTCGCCGATAGCTGGGGCCTGCTGTTCATGGTGATCGTCTTCGTCGCGGTGGTGATCTACACGTTCCGGCCCGGCAGCAAGAAAAAGGCCGACGAGATTGCCCAGATCCCGCTGAAGGACGACGACGATCCGAACAAGGATGACAAGGAATAGACGATGTCTGACAGAGAAATTGACGAAATCAGCGGCACCGAGACCACCGGCCATGAGTGGGACGGCATCAAGGAACTGAACACACCGATGCCGCGCTGGTGGGTCTGGACCTTCTATGCGACCGTCGTGTGGGGCATCGGATACATGATCGCCTATCCGTCAATTCCGCTCATCAACGATGCGACCAAAGGTCTGCTGGGCTATTCGAGCCGCGCCAGCGTTGCCGAGGAGATGGCCGCGGCCGAGGCGGTTCAGTCGCAGTATGTCGACCGTATCGCGCAAATGCCGGTGGAAGAAATTTCTTCCCATCCGGATCTCCTGCAATTCGCGATCGCCGGCGGCTCGGCCGCCTACAAGGTCAACTGTGTGCAGTGCCACGGCTCCGGGGCGCAGGGCGCGCCCGGCTACCCGAACCTCAACGACGACAGCTGGCTGTGGGGCGGCGACATCAACAGTATCTACCAGACGATCGCCCACGGCGTGCGCTTCGAGACCGACGACGATACGCGGTTCTCCGAAATGCCGGCTTTCGCCGATCTCCTGGAGCCGGAGGAAATCCGCCAGGTCGCGGCCTATGTTGTCAGCCTGACAGGCGAACCTTCGGACCCGTTGCTGGTTGCGCCGGGCGCCGAGATCTATGCCGAGCAGTGCGCCGTCTGCCACGGTGAGGACGGCACCGGCGATATCGAGTTCGGCGCACCGAACCTCGCGGACGCGATTTGGTTCTACGGGGAGACCGAGGACGAGATCGCCGGGCAGATCGCCAATCCGAAGCACGGGGTGATGCCCGGATGGGTCGACCGGCTCGGTGAGCCGGTGATCAAGCAGCTTGCCGTGTTCGTCCACTCTTTGGGCGGCGGCCAATAGGCATTAAACTGGCACTGCGGCGGCAGGAAGCCGCCTGCCGGAAAGGCAGGCAAATCGCCGCAGTGCATCGTTCGGTCGCATGGGCGCCGGATCAATAAAGGGGCGGTATGGTGTAGGTCATAAGCGGCCGTCGGGGAGGGCAGAGGTCACCGCCCGGCGGACCAAGGCAGCGTGTACAACCAACCGCAACCGAAGATGACACCAATGACGGATACTCGTTCGCAAGCAACCGATGTCGAGCAGTTCGACGCCCAGGCCGTCAATGCCGCGTGGGCTCGCAAGCCGCTCTACGAGGCGCGCAAGAAGATCTTTCCGAAGCGCGCCAGCGGCCAGTTCCGCCGCTTCAAGTGGCTGGTCATGCTGGTGACGCTGGGCATCTACTACCTGACACCGTGGCTGCGGTGGGACCGCGGACCCTATGCGCCCGATCAGGCGGTGCTCGTGGATCTCGCCAACCGGCGCTTCTACTTCTTCTTCATCGAAATCTGGCCGCAGGAGTTCTTCTTCGTTGCCGGCCTGCTCGTCATGGCCGGCTTCGGCCTGTTCCTGGTCACCTCTGCCGTCGGGCGCGCCTGGTGCGGCTATACCTGTCCGCAGACCGTGTGGGTCGACCTGTTCCTGGTCGTCGAGCGGGCGATCGAGGGCGAACGCAACCAGCGCATGAAGCTGGACAAGGCGCCGTGGTCGGTCGACAAACTCGCCAAGCGGGTTTCCAAGCACGCGATCTGGCTGCTGATCGCCGTTGCGACCGGCGGCGCCTGGATCTTCTACTTCGCCGATGCGCCGACACTGCTGGTCAACGCGGTCACCGGGCAGGCGGAGCCGGTCGCCTATATCACCGTGGCGGTGCTGACGGCGACCACCTACGTGTTCGGCGGGCTGATGCGCGAGCAGGTATGCACCTACATGTGCCCGTGGCCGCGCATCCAGGCGGCAATGCTGGATGAAAACTCGCTGGCCGTCACCTACAACGACTGGCGCGGAGAGCCGCGATCGCGCCATGCCAAGCGGGCGAAGGCCGAAGGCAAGACCGTCGGCGACTGCGTCGATTGCAATGCCTGTGTCGTCGTCTGCCCGATGGGCATCGACATCCGCGACGGCCAGCAGCTCGAGTGCATCACCTGCGCGCTGTGCATCGACGCCTGCGACGGGGTGATGGACAAGCTCGGCAAGCCGCGCGGGCTGATATCCTACGCGACGCTCAACGAATATTCGGAAAACATGAAGCTGGCGACGGCCGGAGGAACGACGCCGATCAATCCGGACCTGATCCGCGACAAGGACGGATCCTTCATCGACCAGGTCAGGCATTTCGACTGGCGCATTGTCTTCCGGTTCCGCACGATGCTCTATTTCGGCATCTGGGCGCTGGTCGGACTGGCGCTGATTTTTGCGCTGCTGTCGCGCGACCGCCTCCAGGTCAATGTCCTGCACGACAGGAACCCGCTGCATGTGACGCTGTCCGACGGATCGATCCGCAACGGCTACACGGTCAAGCTGCTCAACATGATTCCCGAACCGCGTGTGATATTTCTGTCGATCGAAGGACTGCCCGGCGCCACCATGTCGATAACGGGCATCGACCAACCGGACGGCCGGTCCTTCGCCATTCCCGTCGATCCTGATAGGCTGCGCACGATCAAGGTCTACGTCAAACAGCCGCCCGACGAGGTGCTGCCGGGCAAGACGCAGTTCCACCTGGTGGCCGAGGACAAGGCCAGCACGGAAATGGACGTCTACAACGCGACATTCGACGCTCCGGAGGAGAAGTGATGCACGCAATCCGCTCGATCGTCCACGGACCCTTTACAGGCTGGCACATGCTGGCGGTCATGGTGCTGTTCTTCGGTACCATCATCGGCGTCAATGCCACGATGGCCTATCTCGCCGGCTCGAGCTGGAGCGGCCTGATCGTCAAGAACACCTATGTGGCGAGCCAGCAGTTCGATGACGACGTGGCGCGGGTCGAAGCGATGAAGGCGCGCGGCTGGACGTCGGCGATCGCGGTAAACGGAGCCTCCGTCCGCTATACGCTTGCCAATGCGCTCGGCACGCCGATTGTCGCCGACCGGGTAACCATGGCCTTCAGCCGTCCGGCGGGCGAGGATCAGGACCGGCTGATCGTATTGCGGGCGCAGGAAGACGGCAGCTATCGCGCGGGGCATGAACTTGGTGCCGGACAGTGGCTGGTCAAGGCCACGGCGACGAAGAACGGTGCGGTCGTCTACACCGATGTGCAGCGTATCGTCATCTCGACGGAAAGGAGCCGGTAATGAGCTGCTGCGCGTCGGGAACCGAATCCGCCGTCGAACTTGAGAAGGCGTTGCATGACGGGCCTTCGGGCGAGGAACTGCGGCTGTCCAGCCGTGATCTCGGCGGCGGCCTTCGGCAGACGGATCTCAGCGTTCCGGGCATTCACTGCGGCGCCTGCATCAGGACTATAGAAAATGGCCTTAACGCGCTGAATATAGTAAAAAATGCGCGGGTTAACATGTCGACCAAGCGGGTGAGCGTCAGGTGGTCGGACGATGCCGGCGATCCGGCTTCGATTGTCGACGCCCTGCACCGGCTCGGCTATGAGGCGCATCTGTTCGATTTCGCCGACGACGCCGAGGACAAGACCCTCTCGATGATGCTGCGGTCGCTGGCGGTCGCCGGTTTCGCCGCCGCCAACATCATGCTGCTCTCGGTTTCGGTCTGGTCCGGAGCGGAAGCCGCGACGCGGGACCTCTTCCACTGGATCTCGGCGCTGATCGCCATACCGGCGCTCGCCTATTCCGGCCGGATATTCTTCCGCTCGGCATTTTCGGCGCTGCGGAACAGGCGGCTCAACATGGACGTTCCGATCTCGCTGGCTGTGGTTCTCGCCTTCGCGATGAGCCTGTACGAGACCATCAATTCGGGCGAGCACGCTTATTTCGATGCATCGGTCACGCTTCTGTTCTTCCTGCTGATCGGCCGCACGCTCGATCACATGATGCGCGAGAAGGCGCGTTCCGCCGTGAAGGGGCTGGCGCGGCTGTCGCCGCGCGGCGCCATGACCCGCAACCCGGACGGCTCCAGGGTCTTTCTGCCAGTGGACGATATCAAGGCCGGCATGACGATCCTGCTGGCCGCCGGCGACCGGGTTCCCGTCGATGCAAGGGTTGTTTCAGGTTCGAGCGACCTCGACTGCTCTCTGGTCAACGGCGAGAGCGCGCCGCAGACCGTCTCCGAAGGCAGCGTGCTGCGCGCCGGAACGCTCAATCTGACCGGTCCGCTGACCATCGAGGCGCTGGCGCCGGCAAGCCAGTCCTTCCTGGCCGAGATGCTGCAGCTCATGGAGCGCGCCGAGAGCGGCAAGGCAGGCTACCGGCGCATCGCGGACCGGGCGGCGGAGCTCTACGCGCCGGTCGTTCACCTGGTGGCGCTGTTTTCCTTCATCGGCTGGATGATCGTCTCCGGCGACTGGCACCACTCGCTCTACATCGCGATTGCCGTCCTGATCATCACCTGCCCGTGTGCCCTGGCACTGGCCGTCCCGGTCGTCCAGGTGGTTGCCGCCGGCCGCCTCTTCGAGGACGGCATCATGGCCAGGGACGGCGTGGCGATGGAGCGGCTGGCGCAGGCCGATACGATCGTCTTCGACAAGACGGGCACGCTTACGCTCGGCCGGCCGCGCCTCTTGAATGGCGATGCCATCCGGCCCGAATACCTGAAAATCGCTGCACAGCTCGGCGCCCACTCCCGGCATCCGCTGTCGCAGGCGCTGGCGCATGCCGCGGCAGCCAGGCAATCCGAACCATTTGACGCTGTCGAGGAAATCCCCGGCGCAGGCCTGGAGGCCAGGCGCGACGGCATCACCTACCGACTGGGGCGCGCCGACTGGGCCCTGGCGGTTGCCGGCAGCGGCGGCGGCGAGAACGAGGACAAGGGGCAGGCGGTGCTGAGCGCCGACGGCCGTTTCCTTGCGGCCTTTGTCTTCGAGGATCGACTGCGCAGCGGCGCAGCGGCGACCGTTGCCGAACTGAAGGCTGCGGGCTATCCGGTCGAGATCATATCCGGAGACCGGGCGGGTGTTGTCGCGCGGCTTGCGGAAACGCTCGGCATATCGCGCTATCAAAGCGGCGTGCTGCCCGGCGGGAAGGCGTCTTACGTGGCGGGTCTTGCCGACGAGGGCCGGAAGGTGCTGATGGTTGGAGACGGCCTCAACGATGCGCCGGCGCTGGTCAGCGCCTACGTATCTATGGCCCCGGCCAGCGCCGCCGATGTCGGCCGCAACGCGGCGGATTTTGTCTTCCTGCACGAGAATTTCTCGGCCGTCAGCAACGCGATCGCCGTATCGAAGAAGGCCGGGCGGTTGATCCGCCAGAATTTCGGCCTGGCGATTGTCTACAACATGATCGCCATTCCGTCGGCCATCCTCGGCTACGCCACGCCGCTGGTCGCGGCCCTGGCCATGTCGTCCTCGTCGCTTGTGGTCGTGCTGAATGCCCTGCGCCTGAGGATCAGGAAACGCAAGGCCCGTGCCGCGGCAGCCGTCGCGCCGGAAAGCAAGCCCGGTGAAGAGGCGCTGGAGCCGGCGCAGTGAGCAACCTGATCTACCTCATACCGGTGGCGTTGTTCCTCGGCGCGCTGGGGCTTGTCGCATTCCTGTGGTCCATCCGCGCGGGACAGTACGAGGACCTCGAAGGCGCCGCGCACCGCATTCTCGACGACAGCGACGAACCTTTGCCGGACGGCTCGGCTACCCGCACAGAGCGCATGTCAGCGGATGATCCGCCTCCTGGAGGCCCTCGACGACATTGAAGTGGTGACGGTCGGGCTCCTCGACGCCGACCGTGGCGGCGCCAAGTCCCTTCCAGATGCTGGCCAGCAAGGCATTCTGACGCAGGAATTCGGCGCGCTCGCCGCCGCCGACCCAGCAGATCAGGCGCGTGTCGCCGACCGGCTCCAACAGGGCAGGGCTCTCGGTCAGCGCCTCCATCCGGTCGATATTGAGCGTGTCGTTCAGCTCCGTGCGCATCAGCGGACGCAGGTCGTGAACGCCGCTGATCGAGACCGTCAGCCGGATACGCTCGACGACGTCCGGGGGCAGAGGCGTGTTGCGGCACACCATGCGGGTCACCAGATGGCCGCCCGCCGAATGCCCGGCGAGCCGGATCGCGCCATCCACTTTGCGCGCGGCAGCGGTCACAGCCTCGCCGACTTCATCGGTGATGCCGGCGATGCGGATGTCCGGGCAAAGCGTGTAGGAAGGCAGCGCGACACTGTAGCCGTGCGCCAGGGGCCCGGCCGCCAGGTGCGACCACGACGATTTGTCGAAGGCCCGCCAGAAGCCGCCATGGACAAACACGATGAGGCCTTTCGGCGTTCCGTCCGGATGAAAGATGTCCAATGTGTTGCGCTCGCCGGCCCCGTATTCGACATCGAACTCGGCCCGGCCCGCGGCGCGGTATTCCTGGCGGAACCGTTTCGCCTGCGCCGCCCATTTCGACGGGTAATCTTCACCGCCGGGAATGTGAGGCATGTTGGCGTAGGCGTCGTCCCAGTCCGATATCTGGTGCATCAACATGTTCTGACCGTGTGTTTCTCTCTACTCCACAGAGCTGGGCCGACACTGTGAACCGAAAGTTTCGGCCAGCGCAAGTGCCGTGCCGACATCGCGATCCCGACAACAGGGATGAAAGCGGAATTTCCGAGATTGCCTATGGTGGCGTTCGGTGCAATAGATGCGCCAATTGCCTGCCGCGGCACGTTCCGCGGCGGCGCATCGCGTGACGATCCACAGCATCTCCTGTTGTGCAGGAGAACAGCGATTGGAGGAGGCCATGACCTGCGTTTTCGTTCAGCTCCAATGCCAGCCCGGCAAGGCCTATTCCGTGGCCGACAAGCTCTATGACCGGGAGATCATATCGGAACTCTACTCGACATCGGGGGAGTTCGATCTCCTGATGAAGATCTACGTTCCGAAGGGCGAGGATATCGGCAAATACATTCATGACAATGTGCTCAACATCCCCGGCATCGCCCGGTCGCTGACCACCATGACCTTTACCGCGTTTTGACGCCCCGGGAGCAATCCGATGGCGAACGATCCCATCATCATCATCGGTGCCGGCCAGTGCGGCCAGAAGGCGACCGAAACGCTGCGCCAGCAGGGCTATGAAGGCGGTCTCGTCCTGATCGGCGACGAGCCGCATGCGCCCTACCAGCGACCGCCGCTGTCAAAGGCGTTCCTGAAGGGTGAGATGAGCCTCGAGCGCCTGATGCTCAAAGGGCCGGACTATTTCGATCAGTTCAACATCGACGCACGGCTGTCGCGGTGGGTCGAGAGCATCGATCCCGCCGGCCGGAGGGTCCTGCTGCACGGCGGCGAGAGCGTTGCCTATTCGAAACTGCTGCTGGCGACGGGGACGCGGTCGCGCAAGATCCCGGTGCTGCCGGGCCTCGATCTCGAGGGCGTTCACTACATGCGCACGATCGCCGATGTGCAAGCGATCATGCAGGCACTCAAGCCGGAAACGCGGATCGCGATCATCGGCGGCGGATATATCGGCCTTGAGGTGGCGTCCGCCCTGCGGTCGTTCAAACACGACGTCACGGTGATTGAGGGCATGGAGCGGGTGCTGCAGCGCGTCGTCTGCCCGCAATTGTCCGACTATTTCCACCGGCTGCATAGCTCAAGGGGTGTCGCGATCCACGTCAACGCCGTGCTCGAGGCGATTGAGGGCGCCGGTCGGGTCGAGCGGATCCGGCTGCGCGACGGCCAGGAGATCGATACCGACATGGTGCTGATGGCGGTCGGCGCCGAGCCGGTTTGCGAACTGGCTGAGCAGGCCGGGCTGACGATCGAGAACGGTGTATCGACCGACGAGACCTGCCGGACATCCGACCCGAATATCTATGCCGCCGGCGATTGCTCCAGCTTCTTCTCGAAGCGCTATCAGCGGCATATCCGGCTGGAAAGCGTGCAAAACGCCATCGATCAGGGCAAACACGCGGCCGGCGCCATGCTGGGCTCCGCTGAGGTGTACGATCCGGTCCCCTGGTTCTGGTCGGACCAGTACGAGATCAAGCTGCAGATTGCCGGTCTTTCCCAGGGATACGACCGGACCGAGGTCGAGGGAGACGAGACGGAAGATGCCTTTGCGGTGCGCTATTTTGCCGGCGACCGGCTGCTTTGCGTCGACGCCGTCAACATGCCGCGCGCCCACATGATGGCGCGTCGGGAATTGGCGAATCTGGACTGAATGCGGGCGCGTCATTCCATCTCGTGAAAAAAACAGTTGATTTTTCATCAGCGTTGATGGAAGCTCGCTCGCATGTCTCGCCAGCGGACTGGCGCGTGATGCAAACGGTTTGGACGGCACAATGGCGAGCGACGGCGCGCAGGCTGAAAAATACAATCCCGGCAATGTCTCGGCGGATATCGGCCGTGACATCAGGGCGATTCGGCAATCGAAGGGCATGACCCTTACCGAGATGGCGGTGAAGCTCGGCCGGTCGATCGGCTATCTGAGCCAGGTCGAGCGCGGTATTTCGGCGCTTTCGACCGAGGAGTTGCGGCAGGTCGCGGAACTGTTCGGCGTTCCGCTCAGTTGGTTCCTGGTCCTGTCTGACGTCTCGGAGGACGAGCGCGGTCACGTGACGCGGGCCGGACTGCGACGCATGAGCGGCGACAATGAGGGCGGACTGGCGGAAGAACTTCTGTCTCCGGACCTTTCCGGATCCTACGAGGTCATCCGAAGCGTTTTTGCGCCCGGCGCGAAACTCTCCAAGCCGACGCTGCGCATGACGGAGGAGACCGCCTACATGGTTTCCGGCACGCTGGATATCCGCATCGGCAACAGGCAATTCACGGTCCGGGCCGGCGACAGCTTCCGCTTCAAGGAAGAAGAGTTCTACTGGGAGAACAACTCCAACGAACCGGCTGTCGCCATCTGGGTCGTCTCTCCGCCAATTTACTGATTTAGACCTAAAGCCAGGGAGGTTCTTATGGCTGAGCTCGCTTCCCATGCCCGTATTGTCATCATCGGTGGCGGCGCCGTCGGCGCCAGTTGCCTCTACCACCTGGCCATGGCCGGCGAGACCGACGTGCTGCTTATCGAGAAGAACGAGCTAACATCGGGTTCGACCTGGCACGCGGCCGGCAACACGCCGAACTTCTCGGGCAACCTCAACCTGATGAAGCTGCAGAACTACGGCTCGCGCCTCTACAACCGGCTCGGCGACGAGGTCGGCTACCCCATCAACCGGCACATGACCGGCGCTGTGCGCCTGGCGCACTCCAAGGAGCGGATGCAGGAGTTCGAGCACGTCGCGGCAATGGCCAATGCGGCGGGCATGGATATGGAAGTGCTTTCGGCGCAGGAGCTGAAGGGCAGGTATTATCCCTGGCTGGAGACACACGACCTGACGGGCGGCGCCTGGGATGCCGAGGACGGCGATATCGATCCGGCGCAGCTCACCCAGGCCTTTGCCAAGGGCGCGCGCGACAAGGGCGCCAAGGTGGCGCGGTTTACCAAGGTGACCGGGCTGTCGCAGCGCGCCGACGGGACGTGGGATGTGGCGACCGACAAGGGCAGCGTCCACGCGGAAATCGTCATCAACGCCGCCGGGTACTATGCCGACGAGATCGGCCGCATGGTCGGCCGCGACATCCCGATGGTGACCATGTCGCACCAGTACCTGGTCACCGAGGCGATCGGCGAACTGGAGGCACTGGACAAGAAGGTGCCGTTGCTGCGCGACCCGGACGACAGCTACTATCTGCGCCAGGAGGGCAACGGGCTGATCCTCGGGCCCTATGAATGGAAGGCGACGCCGCACTGGCTGAAGGAAGGCACCCCCGAGGATTTTGCCTTCCAGCTCTATCCGGACGACCTGGAACGCCTGGAATGGTATATCAACGCCGCGTGCGAGCGGGTGCCGATGCTGGCGACCGGCGGCGTGCAGAAAGTGATCAACGGGCCGATCCCCTACGCACCGGACGGCCTGCCGCTGATCGGACCGGCCCCGGGGCTGACAAATTTCTTCGAGGCGTGCGTCTTCACCTTCGGCATCTGCCAGGCGGGCGGCGCCGGCAAGGTGATTGCGGAGTTCATCACAGAGGGCGAAACGGAGCTTGACCTGTGGATGGTCGATCCGCGCCGCTTCACCGATTACGCGACCAAGACCTACGCGACGGTCAAGGCCATCGAGGTCTATCAGAACGAATACGCGATGCATCTGCCGCACCGGCCGTGGCCGGCGGGACGGCCGGCGAAGACCTCGCCGCTTTACGGCACAATGGCGCAGCACGGCGCCCAGTTCGGCGGTTTCGGCGGCTGGGAGCGGCCGCTCTGGTTCGCCCGCGAGGGCGACCGGCCGGAACCCGACATGACCCATGGACGGCCGCATTTCGACGATGCAATCGCCGCGGAGGTCCGCACAGTCGCCGAGCGGGCGGGCCTGCTCGACCTGACCGGCTTCACGCGCTTTGAGCTGTCGGGCCCGGGCGCCGTCGACTGGCTCGACGGCATGATCACCGGAACGTTGCCGCGGCTCGGGCGCGTGTCGCTGGCCTATTTCTGCGCCGAGAGCGGCCGGGTGATCACCGAACTGACAATCACACGCCTTGACGACGACCGATTCTGGCTGATCGGCCCGGCGGCGGGCTACTGGCATGATCGCGACTGGCTCAAACAGCATATGCCGGACGACGGTTCCGTGACGCTCGAAGACATCACGGCCCGCTACGGCACGCTGGTGCTGGCGGGGCCGAAGTCGCGGGAAATCCTGTCGGCGATCGCCGACGAGGACCTGTCGAACGCCGCGCTGCCGTGGCTCTGTGCCGCGCCGATCACGATCGGCATGGCCCGGGGACTGGTGCTGCGGGTCAATTTCGTCGGCGAACTGGGCTATGAACTCCACATGCCGATGGAGACCATGCCGGCCGTGCACAAGCAATTGCTGGAGGCGGGCGAGGAACACGGGATCGGCCATTTCGGCATGTATGCCATGGAGTCGATGCGCCTGGAAAAGGGCTACCGCGGCTGGAAACAGGACCTTTCGTCCGAATACACGCCGCTGACCTCGGCGGTCGACCGCTTTGTCAAGCTGAACAAGGCGCAGTTCATCGGACGCGAGGCGCTGCTTAAACAAAGCCAAGAGGGCGTTGCCGAACGTTTCGTGGCCATGGAAGTGGAGCCGGGCGACGGCACGGAGGCCCCCTATGGCAGCCCCGTCTATGCCGGCGAGGCGCGCGTCGGGCTGATCACATCCGGCGGCTTCGGCCACCGGACCGGAAAGTCGATCGCGCTCGGCTATGTCGACGCCGCGCAAACGGCGGAAGGCACGCAGCTGCTGATCGACATCTACGGGGAAAAGCGCCCGGCGACCGTGGTTCCGGAGGTTATCTACGATCCGGACAACGAACGGCTCAGGGCATAATTTCCGAAAGCAGAATCAAAAAGGCCGCGGTCTTGCAACCGCGGCCTTTTTGATTGGTACCGGCTTGTCAGCCCTTGCCCTTCCAGGGGATCAGCCAGCGCTCGAGATAGCGCATGAAGATCTCGATGATGTAGCCGATGATGCCGATGATGATGATGCCGATCACCACGGTGTCGGTCTGCAGGAAGTTCTTGGCGATCATGATCATCGAACCGACGCCCTTGTCGGCGGCGACGAGTTCGGCTGCAACGACGGTTCCCCAGCACACGCCCATCGCAGTGCGCAGGCCGGTGAAGATCTCCGGCAGGGCATTCGGAAGGATCACATGGCGCAGGATCTGCATCTTGGAGGCGCCGAGCGAATAGGCGGCATGGACCTTCGAGATGCGGACGCTCGAGACACCGGAGCGCGCGGCGATCGTCATGATGAACAGCGAGGCGAGGAACAGCAGGAAGATCTTCGCCGTTTCGTCAATGCCGAACCACAGGATGATCAGCGGGATCAGGGCCAGCGGCGGGATCGGCCGCATGAACTCGACGATCGGGTCGAACAGTCCGCGCGCGGTCGAGGAAAGGCCCATGGCAAATCCCAGCGGGATGCCGACAACGGCGCCGTAGAGAACGCCCGACAGGACGCGGTAGACGCTGATGCCCACATGCTCCCAAAGCGAGACGTTGCGGAATCCTTCTGTCACCAGAAGCACGATGCGGTCGAACGTTCCGCCGACGGTCGGCCAGTAGAATTCCTTGACCAGGCCGAGGCGCGACGACAGCACCCACAGCATGATGAGGCCGCAGACGATCAGGATGCTGTAGAAGCGGCCTGAGTTGACGGCACTGGCGTCGCCGAACTTCACAGTCTTCTGGCGCGTGAACGCGTTGTCGGCGAGCCCGAGCCAGATGGCGGCCTCGGAGGGTTCCCTTTTTTCTGACATTGTTCTCTCCAGTCCCTAGTCTAAGCGCCGACCTGGCCCATGATTTCCTCTTCCATTTCCCAGATCATGGAGAGGATCTCCTCGCGCTTTTCGACAAAGTCCGGTCCGGCCTTGATGTCGCGCGGGCTCTTGGTCATGCCTTCGTCGGCGAAGGGAAGCTCGTAGATTTTCTCGATGCGGCCGGGCCGCGGTGCCATGACGATCAGTTTTTCGCCCAGGAACAACGCTTCCTCGACCGAGTGTGTGATCAGGATGATCGTCTTGCCGGTTTCCTTCCAGAGCTTCAGAACGAGGCCCTGCATCTTTTCGCGGGTCAGCGCGTCGAGCGCACCGAGCGGCTCGTCCATGAGGATAACGTCCGGATCGTTGGCCAGGCAACGGGCGAGGGCGACGCGCTGCTGCATGCCGCCGGAAAGCTGGTAAACCGGCTTTTCGCCGAAGTCCTGCAGGCCGACGGTCTGCAGCAGGTGATCCACCTTTTCCTTGGTCTCGGATTTCGGCTTGCCCGCCATGTTCGGCCCGAAGGCGACATTCTGCGATACGGTCAGCCATTCGAAAAGCGCGCCCTGCTGGAACACCATGCCGCGTTCGGAGCCGGGGCCGGTAACCGTGTGATGGTTGAGGCGCACTTCCCCCGACGTCGGCGCAAGGAAGCCGGCAATGATATTGAGCAGCGTGGTCTTGCCGCAGCCGGACGGGCCGAGCACGGAGACGATTTCGCCTTCCTTGATGTCAAGGCTGACATCGTGAAGGGCATGGACCTCGCCGCCGCCGGGCAGCGTGAAGACCATGGATACTTTGTCGATTGCGATGCCGGTCAATTGCTCTCTCCATATTGGAAGTGGATGAGGCGAAGCGGGCGGTGCGAACACCGCCCGTCCAATCGCGGCATTATTTCAGGTAGTTGGGATCGACGAACTGTGTGTAGTCGTCAAGCGCTTCGTCCATGCCGCCGGCGGCGACCATGACGTCCGCGACACCCTTGGTCATTTCCTGGACACCGCCGCCGAGCCAGTTGGCGCCTTTCTGATCTTCCGCACTCGGGAAGCCGAAGTTGGCCATGTAGTCCTTGGTGGCCGCAGCATCCATGCCGGCCGCCTTGGCGATGATCGGATAGGCGGCATCGGGATTGGCCTTGTAGGCTTCATTTGCGGCTTCCGTCACCGCCATGAATTTTTCGACCAGGTCGGGATGTTCCTTGGAGAACTCCTCGGTGACGCTGACGATGTCGAACGTGTTGATGCCGATGGCTTCCTGTTCGGCGCCTGTCATCAGCGGCTTGCCGAATTCACGCATGCGGTTGAGCGCGCCGCCGAAGCCGCAGGCCATGGCGACATCGCCGCGGGCGAGCGCGACAGCACCGTCCGGCGGGTTCATCTGGACGAGGTTGACCTTGTTCACGTCAACGCCGAGATGTTCCATGGTGCGGAGCATCTTGTAGTGGGTGACATTACCGATGGGCGTTGCCACCTTCTTGCCTTCGAGATCCTTGGCATTGTCCTTGGTGATGCCGGCATCGTTATGCACGATGCAAAGGTCGTTTTCAGCGTAGGTGACGGCGATCCCGACCAGCTTGAGCGGCGCGCCGGTGCTGACGCCGACCACGAACGGAACGAATCCCTGGCTGTAGGCGATCTGGACATCCCCGGACACCATGGCCTGGGTCATCTCGTTGCCGTTTCCGAAGGCGCGCCAGTTGACCTTGACGCCCAATTCCTTGTCGTAGGTCTCCTCCATCTGGGCAACCTGATTCGCCGTCGGCCATTCAAGGAAATAAGCGACTGTGATCTCGTCAAGCGCGAGAGCCGCGCCGGTGCCGCAGACAGCGGACATTACCGCCCCGCTCACCAGGGCAATCAGTTTCTTTTTGATGGACATGTTTTTCCCCTTGTTCGGACTTAGGTACATCATGGTGTCGGATTGTTCCGACTTATTGATTCAATCGGGACATCGGGGCGAAATCCTGTCGCCAACTGCTTTGCCTGCCGGCTATCCAGCAGCGCGGTCCTTTCGAGGCAACGCGTCAATGCTCCCGCCACTATTAGGCAATTATTGGGGTGGCCAAAGGTAGTGCCAGCCATGACTCCTGCTTGGTGCCAATCCCGGGATCAGCGCCAATCCACTGGTTTTTTTGCCATTCTCATGAAAATTGTTGGTGTAATTTCACGAAACTGGCCCTATAGTGTCGTGGGACGGTTCCTCATGTCCGGTCTTGTCCGTGGGACGGGCCAGATGACAGCGTCCGAATTGAGCGAGGCCGGTTGGAGGAGTGAAGCCGATGTCGAAGCTTGTTGACGAGGTGGAGGTGCCGGGTGTGGAACGGGAAAGACGCCGTTCTGGAGGACGGGAAGCTCGGCGGGCAATGCGCGCCGCACCACTGGACAAATCGGCACGACCGGTCAGACCCGGCATGCCGTCGGGCAATTACCGTCCGCTAACCCAGAACGATATGGAACGCATTCACGAGGCGGCGCTGACGATCCTCGAGGATATCGGCATGGGACAGCCGATCGAAAGCTGCATCGAAGTGTGCACGGCGGCCGGCGCGACCTACGGCGAGGACGGACGATTGCATTTCCCGCGTGCGCTGGTCATGGAAACGGTCCGCGATGCCGCCCGGGACCTGACGATCTGCGCTCAGGATCCGGCGCACGACATGACGCTGTCAGGTCAGAAAGTCCATTTCGGCACCGCCGGTGCGGCGGTTCACATCGTCGACGTGGAAAAGCGTGAGTACCGCGAATCCGTCCTGAGCGATCTCTACGATGCCGCACGCATCGTCGAGACGCTGGACAATGTGCATTTTTTCCAAAGGCCGCTGGTCGCGCGCGACATACCCGATCCGGTGGATCTCGACATAAACACCCTTTATGCGTGCCTGCTCGGCACCACGAAGCACGTCGGCACAAGCTTTTCCGTAGGCGAGAGCGTCGGACCCTGCCTGGAACTCCTGCACATGATCGCCGGCGGTGAGGAGGCGTTCCGTGCTCGTCCGTTCGTCTCCAATTCCAACTGCTTCGTCGTGCCGCCACTGCGGTTTGCCGAAGACGCCTGCCATGTGCTCGAACAGTGTGTGCGCGGCGGCATGCCGGTACTTTTGTTGTCCGCCGGGCAGGCGGGCGCGACGGCGCCTGCGGCAATTGCCGGGGCAGTGGTGCAGGCGGTCGCCGAGGTGCTGGCCGGGCTGGTCTACGTCAACGCGATTTCGAAGGGTCATCCGGCGATCTTCGGCACCTGGCCGTTCGTGTCCGATCTGCGCACCGGCGCCATGTCGGGCGGATCCGGCGAGCAGGCCCTGCTTTCGGCCGCCTGTGCGCAGATGGCGCATTTCTACGATCTTCCCGGCGGCGCCGCGGCCGGCATCGCCGATTCCAAGATGCCGGACGTGCAGGCAGGATATGAGAAGGGCATCACCAATGTGATGGCCGGACTGTCCGGCCTCAACATGGTCTATGAATCGGCCGGAATGCATGCCTCGCTTCTCGGATTTTCACTGGAGAGCCTGATCATCGACAACGACATGCTGGGCCAGTGTCTGCGTTGCGTCCGCGGCGTCGAGGTGAATGACGAAACGCTCTCGCTCGCCTCGATCAAGGATGTGTGCACGAACGGACCGGGCCATTATCTCGGTCACGAGCAGACGCTGGCGCTGATGCAGACCGAATACATCTACCCGGTGATCGGCGACCGCACGAGCCCCAAGGAGTGGGTGGAAAAGGGCAGGCCCGATATTGTCGAGACGGCGATCGCGGAAAAGAACCGCATCCTGTCGTCGGTCTTTCCGCGGCATATCTCGGCGGAACTCGACAGTGCCGTCCGCAAGCGTTTCGACATCCGTCTGGCGGCGGCGGGCGACAGGTAGAAATTTGCAATAAACCACCGCAGGCTGCATGGTCCGGGCGATTGATGCGGCGTGGAGGCGATTCGGATGCTCGATGGCGCGATGACGGTCTGGTTCGTTCTGACCGCGTGCAGCATCGCCTTTGTCGTCTACGATTCACTTTACAACGGAGTGACGAGCTGGGTTCAGCGCGCCGCATGGATCCTGGTCACCGCCTATACCGGGCCCGTCGGCCTGTTCTTCTACCTGCTGGCCTGCCGCAGGCCGTTCACCGGCGGTCACGACCGCTACACGGCTGCGGGCTGGAAGCAGGCGGTCAACAGCGAAATGCACTGCCTGGCAGGCGACGCGACCGGCATCCTTGCCGCGGCGCTCGTCGTTTCGTCGCTGGGGCTGGCAAACGGATGGGATATCACGGTTGAATATCTCGCCGGCTTCGTCTGCGGGCTTTTCATCTTCCAGGCGCTGATGATGATGGGCATGTATCAGGGAAATTACTTGCTGGCCGTGCGCAAGACCTTCTTCGCCGAAACGGTCTCCATGAACTTCGTGATGGCGGGAATGATCCCGACCATGGTCGTCCTGGCCCATCTTTGGGAAGGTTCGGAATCGCCGGTCAACGCAGCCTTCTGGTTCCGCATGAGCCTTGCCAGCCTCGTCGGCGGGATTGTTGCCTATCCGATCAATTACTGGCTGGTTTCACGGCACCTCAAGCATGGTTGCATGACGTTGCCGGGCGCTGACGGGCCTGCGGGCGGCCTCGGGCACAGGTCTCCGGAACCCGCCACACACGGGCACATGGAAGGCATGCACGGCCAAGTGCATCAGGGGCACGAAATGAGCGATCACGGCGCCATGGAAATGGGCAGCCTGAGCGGCGCAGCATCTACGTCCTGGGTGGTGTTTTCGTTTGCCGTACTGTTCGCGGCGCTGGTCGGCACCGGCTATTTTGTGCCCATCCGATTCTGAAATCCGCGGCCCGTCCCATAGCGGGCCGCGGAGCGACCGGAGTCAGGCGCCCTGCTGGGGACGCATGTCTTCCGGATTGATGCCCGCCACCTCGACCGGTTTCTTCATGGCGTCGCGGCGGAACGGCTCGCCGAGTTCCTGGTTCAAAACGACCTCGATGAAGGTGGTTACGCCGTTTTTCTGCTCATTACAGGCTTCGTGCAGCGCCGTCGTCAGATCGTCCTGGTTGGTGACGGTGACGCCCTTCAGGCCGCAGCCCTCGGCGACCTTGGCATAGCTCAGATGCGGATCGAGCTCGGTGCCGACGAAATTGTTGTCGAACCAGAGCGTCGTGTTGCGCTTTTCGGCGCCCCACTGGTAGTTGCGGAAGACCACCATGGTGATCGCCGGCCACTCGTCGCGGCCGCAGGACGTCATCTCGTTCATCGATATGCCGAAGGCGCCGTCGCCCGCAAATCCGACGACCGGCGTGTCGGGGCAGCCGATCTTGGCACCGAGGATGGCCGGGAAACCGTAGCCGCACGGGCCGAAGAGGCCGGGCGCCAGGTATTTGCGGCCCTTTTCGAAGGTCGGATATGCATTGCCAATGGCGCAGTTGTTGCCGATGTCGGAGGAGATGATCGCCTCCTTCGGCAGGCCGGCCTGGATGGCACGCCAGGCCATGCGCGGCGACATGCGGTTCGGCTGGTCGGCCCGGGCGTCCTGGTTCCAGGAGGTGCCCGGGTCATCATCCTCGTGATCCATGCTGGAAAGGGTCTGCAGCCAGGATGACTTGGTCTGGTGCACCAGCGCCTTGCGCTCGGCGCGGCCAGCGTCGCCGGCCGACGGGGACAGTTTTTCGAGAATCTGCCGGGCGACGGCCTTGGCGTCTCCGCAAATGCCGACGGACACTTTCTTGGTGAGTCCGATGCGGTCCGGATTGATATCGACCTGAATGATGCTGGCATCCTTCGGCCAATAGTCGATGCCGTAGCCGGGCAGGGTGGAGAACGGGTTCAGCCGCGTGCCCAGCGCCAGCACGACGTCTGCCTGGGCGATCAGTTCCATCGCCGCCTTCGAGCCGTTGTATCCGAGCGGACCGCAGGCCAGAGGGTGGCTCCCGGGGAAGCTGTCATTGTGCTGGTAGCCGCTGGCTACCGGGGCGTCGAGGCGTTCGGCCAGCGCCCGGCAATCGTCGATGGCGCCGCCGATGACAACGCCCGCGCCGGACAGGATCACCGGGAAGCGCGCATTCGACAGGAGCTCGGCGGCCCTTTCGATCGCGTCGGCGCCGCCGGCCGGCCGTTCCAGTCTGACGATCTGCGGCAGCTCGATGTCGATCACCTGGGTCCAGAAGTCGCGCGGCACGTTGATCTGCGCCGGCGCGGAGCCTCGAATTGCTTTCTCGATGACCCGGTTGAGGACTTCGGCCATGCGCGACGCATCGCGCACCTCTTCCTGGTAGCAGACCATGTCGCGGAACAGCGCCATTTGTTCGACTTCCTGGAAACCGCCCTGGCCGATGGTCTTGTTGGCCGCCTGCGGCGTGACCAGGAGCATCGGCGTGTGGTTCCAGTAGGCGGTCTTGATGGGCGTTACGAAATTGGTGATGCCCGGTCCGTTCTGGGCGACGGCCATGGCGATCTTGCCGGTGGCGCGGGTGTAGCCGTCGCAGATGATACCGGCATTGGTCTCGTGGGCGCAGTCCCAGAACGTGATACCCGCCTTCGGGAACAGGTCGGAGATCGGCATCATGGCCGATCCGATAATGCCGAATGCGTGCTCGATGCCGTGCATCTGCAGAACCTTTACGAAGGCTTCCTCGGTGGTCATTTTCATTGCGGCAATTCCTCTTGACGTACGGATGGATCACGCCGAAACGCGGCGCGCGTTCCAGACTTGATAGTGGCTAACTGGCACCATGCCGTAGAGCCAGATCAACCGGTAGTTTGAACCAGTGTCAGCCGGGCGCTATCGTGCGCACAATTCCGGCCAGACGCTCGATGCCCGGTTCGATGCGTTCCTCGGCAATCGACGAGAAGCCGAGCCGGAAATAATTGCGATGGTTTTCGGGATCGGAGAAATAAATGTCGCCCGGTTCGATGACGATGCCCTCCTCGAGCGCCCGGCTGGCAAGCGCGTTGCAATCCAGCCATTGCGGTCCCTTCACCCAGTAGGAGGTGCCGCCGAACCCGGGCGTTTCGGCCCAGCCGGGGAAGTGCCTGTCGAGCGCTTCGCCCATGGCGATCCAGCGGTTGCGGTAGCTGCGATGCAGCCTGCCGATGAGCGTATCGTGGTGACCGAGCGCGAGAAACAGGGCCACGACGCCCTGGTTGTTGCCCGGCGGGTGGCGCAGCATCAGCCGCCGCAGGGCGCGTGCTTCGCGGATGAGCGCGGCGGGTGCCACCATGAAGCCCATGCGCAGGCCCGGCATCAGCGATTTCGACAGGCTGCCGACATAGAGCACGCGCTGACCCTGATCGAGCGATTTCAGCGCCGGCGTGGGTTCGCCCTCGTAATTGGTCTCGAACTCGTAGTCGTCCTCGATGATCAGGCTGTTGTTGTCGACCGCCCATTCAAGCAGCGCCTTGCGCCGGTCGAGGCTCATCGTCACGTTGGTCGGGTACTGGTGGCTCGGCGTGACGAACACCAGTTCCGATCCCATGAGCTCCCTGCCCAGGGTAATGCCCTCTGAATCCACCGGGACGTTGCGGATGTGTTC
Organism: Nitratireductor sp. XY-223; assembly: GCF_004959855.1. Taxonomy (GTDB): domain Bacteria; phylum Pseudomonadota; class Alphaproteobacteria; order Rhizobiales; family Rhizobiaceae; genus Hoeflea_A. The sequence continues at coordinate 352,093 of NZ_SPNT01000001.1, forward strand.
GGTCCGCAGTTGAAAGATGTTGCGTATGTCCCGGTAGCCGGGATCCTCGATCGCAACGGTCGTGTCGCGTTTCACCAGCAGGCTGGAAAGCAGGTAGAGCGCATTCTGGGCGCCGAGCGTTACCAGGATCTCATCCGGATTGGCGAGAATCCCGCGGCGCGTCAGGATGCGCTGGCGAATCTGTTCGATCAGAATCCGGTCGTCCTCGGCAAAATGGTCGTTGGTCCAGGCATCAAGCCATTTACGTCCCATGGACTGGCGCATGCAGTCGCGCCACGCGGCGATCGGAAACAGGGCCGCGTCGGCCTGCCCGTAGATGAAGGGATAGGGGTAGTCGTGCCAGTTGTCCGGCTTTTCGATATTCGTCTGGCCGCTCGGCTGGACCCGGAAACGGCCGTCCCAGTCGGGTTCCGGCCGGTCCAGTTGCTCGGCCGGCTGCGGCGCCATGCTCGCCATCGTCCCGTCATGGATGTCGGGCGAGACATAGAATCCCGAACGCTCCCGGGCGATAAGGTAACCGTCCGATGCCAGTGCCTGATAGGCCAGCATGACCGTGTTGCGCGAGACCTTCAGCCGCTTTGCCATCGCTCGCGTCGAGGGGATCGGTGCACCGACCGGCAACTGACCGGACAACATCGCCGACACCAGCATTTCGCGGATCTGGGTCTGGAGCGTCGTCATCTCCATACGTTCGACGTGGAAAAGAGAATTGCGCATGCCGCGCTCCCGTTTGCGATCGGTGACCTTCCGATCTGACTGAACTGGCCCCATTATGAGGCCAAACCAACCAGCTTAATCAAGGCCTGGTCTTAAGATTTGGCACGATTGGTCATGTACCGATCCATCCCCCGGTGCCAGTTTGGTTGGCGGAGGCCACGCGCCCTCCCGGCAAACTATTGAATTACAACGATGAAACGAGCTGTAGCGATCTCGAAACCGATAAACCGCCGCATCGGAACGGTGCGCTCGAAAACGCAGCGTGGGACCAGTCCTGTGTCAGAATACGCCGAAGAACGGGTCCGCTATGATCAGTGAGGCGCCCGTTGAATTGCCGCACGGGCTGATGCGCCGGGCGGAGAGCGGCAAGGCTGCGAGGGCCGTTATCGCCGGGGCCGTCAGCGAAGTCGTTCTCGAAAGCGTCCGCTTGTCCATGCAGGCCGGATTGGTGGATCCTGTCCTTGTCGGGGAGCCGGAGGCCATCCGCAGCGCTGCCCCGGACATCGTGGACCGCGATGTCGAGGTGATTGCGGCCAGCGGAGACGATGAGCTCGCGCGGGCCGCTGCCTTACGCGCGTCGCGCGGCGATGTCGACATGGTGGTCAAGGGCCATGTGCACACGGACGCCTTCATGGCGGCCCTGTTGACCGAAGAGGCGGGTATCCGCCAGCCGGGCCGGCGCATGACCCACTGTTTTCACCTGACCCTGCCGGGCCACGAGCGCCCGCTGATCATCACCGACGGCGCCGTCAATGTCGCGCCCGACCTTCAGACCAAAAAGGCGGCGATACTCAACGCGATCAACCTGGCGCGGGCGGTCGGTATCGGCCGACCCAAGGTCGCGATCCTCTCGGCCACCGAATCGCCGCTACCGCAGATGCCCTCAAGCATGGAGGCTATGGCGTTGAGCGAATGGGCGCTGGAGCATGTCGCCGATGCCGATGTGTTCGGCCCGCTTGCCTTCGACAACGCCGTATCCATGGCCGCCGCCCATCTGAAGGGCGTTGACCACCCGGTGGCGGGCGATGCTGATATCCTGCTGGTGCCGAGCATCGAGGTGGGCAACGCACTCTTCAAGATGATGGTCTATTTCAACTCCGCCTGCGCCGCCGGCGTGGTCCTTGGCGGTCGCATTCCGATTGTCCTCACCAGCCGGGCCGATTCGCCGCAATCGCGGCTGGCTTCCATCGCGCTCGCGAAACTTTCCGTCGCCGTCTGACGCACAATCCGGTAACGAGACGCGGTAGGCTTTTTCTCCGGCGTATTTCGCATTACGGGCTGGACCTTTGCGCCGTTTCGTGAAAATATTGGCAAAAATTTCACGAGAGGCGCTGGTCGCCTCTGCCGCAGGGAGACCACCATGGCCGAATTTCCCCAGCACACACGCGTCCTGATCATCGGCGGCGGCGTCGTTGGCTGTTCCGTTGCCTATCATCTGGCCCATCTCGGCTGGAGCGATGTGGTGCTGGCCGAACGCAAGCAGCTGACCAGCGGAACCACATGGCACGCGGCCGGTCTGATCGCGCAGTTGCGGGCGACGATCAACATGACGCGGCTCGCCAAATACAGCCAGGAGCTCTACGGCGGGCTCGAGGCGGAAACGGGCATTGCGACCGGGTTCAAGCGCAACGGTTCGCTCGCGGTGGCGCTGAGCGAAGACCGGATGGAGGAGTTCCTGCGCAACGCCTCGATGGCCAAGACTCATGGCGTGGAGGTGAATGTCGTTACCGCGAACGACTGCGCGGAGATGTATCCCTACCTCAATACCGACGGTGTTGTCGGCGGCCTGCATATTCCGCTCGACGGGCAGGGCGATCCGGCCAATATCGCCATGGCGCTTGCCCGCGGCGCGCGCAACAAGGGCGTGAAGATCTTCGAAAACACGAAGGTCGAGGCGATCCATGTCAAGGACGGTAGGGCGATCGGTGCGCGCACCGACAAGGGCGAAATCACCGCTGACATCGTCGTCAACTGTGCCGGCATGTGGGGGCACGAGGTTGGCCGCATGGCAGGCGTCAATGTTCCGCTGCACGCATGCGAGCATTTTTATATCCTGACGGAAGCCGTGTCGGGACTTCCCGGCAACCTGCCGGTGCTGCGGGTGCCCGACGAATGCGCCTACTACAAGGAAGACGCGGGCAAAATCCTCCTCGGGGCGTTCGAGCCGGTGTCGAAACCCTGGGGCATGGACGGCATCCCGGACGACTTCTGTTTCGACGAGCTGCCGGAGGATTTCGACCACTTCCAGCCGGTGTTGGAGATGGCTGTCGGGCGCCTGCCGCTGCTTGAAAGCGCCGGCATCCACACGTTCTTCAACGGGCCGGAGAGTTTTACACCCGACGACCGCTACCTGCTCGGGCCGTCGCCGGAAGTTGCGAATTTCTTTGTCGCCGCCGGCTTCAACTCGATCGGTATCCAGTCGGCCGGCGGTGCCGGCAAGGCGCTCGCCGAGTGGATTGTCGAGGGAGAGCCGCCCTTCGATCTGTGGGATGTCGACATACGCCGCATGGAGCCGTTCCAGGGCAACCGCACATACCTGAAGAACCGGGTGAGCGAAACGCTGGGCCTGCTTTACGCCGATCACTACCCGTACCGGCAATACGAATCGGCCCGCGATGTCCGCCACACACCGTTTCACGAAAAGATGGCCGAGCGGGGCGCCTGCTTCGGCGAGACGGCGGGCTGGGAGAGGCCCCACTGGTTCGTGCCCGCCGATGATCTCAAGAACGGCGTCAAACCCGAATACGAATATAGCTGGAAGCGGCAGAACTGGTTCGCCTATGCGGCCGGCGAGCACAAGGCGGTTCGCGAGAGCGCCGGCGCATTCGATCTTTCGGCCTTCGGAAAGTTCCTGGTCGAGGGTCCGGACGCCATGGATGTGTTGCAGCGCATCTGCGCCAACGATGTCGATGTCGAGCCGGGCCGCATCGTCTACACGCAATGGCTCAACGCGCGCGGCGGCATCGAAGCGGACCTGACGGTAACGCGGCTGGCGGCGAACCGCTTCATCGTGGTGACTGGCGCTGCCGTGGCAAACCGCGATTTCACCTGGCTGACGCGTCACATACCGGACGAGGCGCGATGCATCGCCGTCGATGTGACCAGCGGCGAAGCGGTGCTCGGCGTGATGGGTCCGAATGCCAGAAGGATCCTGGAGAAGGTGACGCCCGCCGATCTCTCTAACGAGGCGTTCCCGTTCGGCTCCTGCCAGACGATCGAGCTGGGCATGGCAACGGTGCGCGCGCACCGCATCACCTATGTCGGCGAACTCGGCTGGGAGCTCTATGTCTCGGCCGATATGGCCCGCCATGTCTTCGACACGGTGATGGCAGCAGGCGAGGGCGAGGGGCTGCGCCTTGCGGGCATGCATGTGCTGGACAGCTGCCGCATGGAAAAGGCCTTTCGGCATTTCGGGCACGATATCACCGACGAGGACCATGTCCTCGAGGCCGGTCTCGGCTTCGCGGTCAGGACCGAAAAACCTGACGGCCGGTTCGGGCCGTTTATCGGCCGCGACGCCGTGCTCGAGCGCCGGCAGGCCGGTCTGACCAAGCGGCTGGTTCAGTTCCAGCTCGTCGATCCGGAACCGCTGCTGTATCACGCCGAGCCGATCGTGCGCGACGGTGAGATTGTCGGCTATCTGACATCCGGCAATTACGGGCATCACCTGGGCGGCGCGCTGGGCCTGGGCTATGTGCCGGCGCGCGACGGAGAAAGCGGCAAGGACATGCTTGCTTCGCGCTACGAGATCGAAGTCGCCGGAAAAAGATGCGAGGCGATCGCCAGCCTCAAGCCGCTCTACGATCCGAAAAGCGAGCGGATCAAACTGTAGCTGTCCGCACCCATTATGACCGCCGGCAAGCGTGCTCATGCCAGCCGGCAGCATCAACGTGTCGGTGTTGCTTAGCAAGTTGAGGTAGATTTCAACGACGGGAACGTTGGAAAACAGCTGACTTGCGCCGAATGCCGCCACCGTGACGACCGGTACTTCATCCAGACGGGCCTGCAAGGGTCCGAGCAGGGACCGCAGGGCACCGGATGCAAGCACGGCGCCGGTGACAATAAAACATTGCCACGATGACATCCCAGTCTATGGTTTTCCATGCATCTTCAGGTTAAATGTCCCGGCTAACTAGCAGAACCAGCGCGCCGCTTCCCACTATGTGCCAGAGGCGGTTTTTTTCCGGGAGCCATTGTCGGATTGATGTAAAAAAAGAAAATCGCCATTGCGACCGCGAGGCTGAATGCCATGCTTTCAGCGCCCTTTGTTCAGTTATACGGACTATGTCGTTCGATGCCCATTTCAAATACGAGCGCATGGCACTGATAAAGCGAAAAGCAGTGCCACAGAGCGCATAGCCGCCTCACAGAATCAGTCCGCCAAAAAGCAGAGGCTAAACCATGGACACATCAAACTCTTCATACACCGCAGTGACACCGGAATTCATGGCGTCGTATGATCACTGCACGCCAAGCGGCCATCTCCACCCTAGATGCAAGCTGAACAGGCTTGCAAACATCGGGTTGGATTGCCGGGCGGAGGTCAGCCCCGAGATCGATCTCGACGCGCTGACAGATCGCAGCTACACCCATCTTTGTGAAACCAGCGATGATGGCTGGCTGATCGGAGGCGGTGACACCACAAAACTGGTGCGTCCGGACACTGCCCACGCTGAGATCTGGCGCATTGGTCCAGGCAAGCGCGAGGAGGGTGGATTGCCACTCGATCTGGTCGAGAAAGTGATGCGTGCCGTCAAATTTGCCCCGATTCGCGTCAAACCGCTCCGCGTTAACCTGACGCCGGCGAACGAGCTGGAGCTTCTGCTCTCGTACGAACCGGACTCGGTTATTGGAAAGCTGTTCGGCATTTTCAGTACGGTGTTGGCATGCCCTTGCGGCGACTACGGCAATCCGTTCCACATTACGATGGTGAGGGGCGTAAAATTCCGTTCCGAAGATGCGCAGAAGGCTTATTTCGCTCGGGTCGATCCGATTGTTGAGAAATGGAAGGCCGATTTTCCGGAGGGCGTCATCTTTAATGATGGCGGAGTGGATCTGTTTGAAAACCGCGAGAAGATCATAGCGCATGTGTCGCCCAGCATTGTGAGCGATGTTGCGGCGGACATAGAGCATTTGAAAACGTTGGTGACTGAAGGCACGTAGGCGAAGCGTAACCATGACAGCCAACTTTGACATTGTCGTCATCGGCGCCGGCATTGCGGGCGCGTCGGTCGCCTACGAGCTGGCAGGCGATGCCCGCGTTGTCGTCATCGAGATGGAAAGCCATCCCGGCTACCACACGACGGGGCGCTCGGCAGCGATCTTCTCCGAGGCTTACGGGCCGGCGCCGATCCGGTGCCTGACCAGCCAATCGCGGGCGTTTTACGAGAATCCCCCGGATGTCTTCGGACAGCATCCCCTGCTGACGTCGCGCGGGGTGCTTTATGCGGCGAGAGACGATCAGCTCGAGAGCCTCGAGGCGCTTCGGTGCAACCTGTCCGGCAATGCGGATATGCGAATGGTCGATGCCGGCGACATCGGTCGGTTGTCCCCGCTGCTGCGGCCCGGTTACGCCGTAGCCGGCCTTTACGAGGAACAGGCCAGCGATATCGACGTGAATGCACTTCACCACGGGTACCTGCGCGGCCTGAGGCGGCGCGGTGGCGAGGTGATCGTCGATTCGCAAGTGTATTCGGCAGAACGCAGGAACGGCGTGTGGATCCTTTCCACGCGGCGTGGCACCGTGGAGGCGCCCGTCGTCGTCAACGCGGCCGGTGCGTGGGCCGATGAACTGGCGGCGAAACTCGGCGCGAACCCCGCCGGACTTGTCCCCAAGCGCCGGACGGCTCTCGTCATCGCCGCACCGGAGGGCGCGAACCCGGACAGGTGGGCCGCGACGGTGGACGTGGATGAGCAGTTCTATCTCAAACCGGACGCCGGCCGATTGCTGATTTCTCCGGCGGATGAGACTCCGTCGGCTCCATGCGACGCGCAGCCGGAGGAGATGGATATCGCAATCTGCATCGATCGCATCCAGCGCGCGTTCAGTGTCGACGTGAAACGGGTGGAAAACTGCTGGGCAGGCCTGCGGACCTTCGCCGAAGATCACGCGCCGGTTTGCGGTTACGACCCGGCGGTGGAGGGTTTTTTCTGGCTTGCCGGACAGGGCGGCTACGGAATCCAGTCCGCACCGGGCCTGTCACAGCTGGCGGCATGCCTGGTGAGCGGCAAGTCCTTGCCGGACGGTCTGGAACAGCGCGGTTTCAGGGTGGCAGATGTATCGCCGCTTCGTCTGCGCCGGCGGACGGAAGTCGTCGAATCCTGACCACTGCGGTCGAAAATGGCATAGATCGGCGGCACAATGTTGAAGTTTAAAAACATTTCAACCTAAAAATTTTAAGCTTGAAATATCTCTCAAAGGATGGCAACCTTCCCCTCATGAAACGGGCCACCGGCTTTCAATAAAGCCTCCCGGCGGCCAGCAGACAGGGATGAGCCGATGCGTATTGCATGCCTTGGAGGAGGGCCGGCCGGGCTCTATTTCGCCATCAGTATGAAATTGCGCGATCCCGAGCACGAAGTCGTGGTGATCGAGCGCAACAGGCCGGACGACACGTTCGGCTGGGGCGTGGTGCTTTCCGACGAGACGCTGGACAACCTGCAGGAAAACGATCCGGTCAGTGCCGAGGCCATTCGCGAGCATTTCGCCTACTGGGACGATATCGCGGTCCACTATCGCGGGACCACGGAGACCTCGACGGGACATGGTTTTTGCGGCATCGGCCGCAAGCAGCTCCTGCTGCTCCTGCAGGAAAGGGCGCGTTCGCTCGGCGTGGATCTGCGTTTCGAAACCGAGATCGACAGTGCCGCCGCCTATTCGAGTGACTACGACCTGGTGGTCGCCTCGGACGGGCTGAACTCCAAGACCCGCAACGAGTTTTCTGAATTCTTCCGCCCTGAAATCGATGTGCGCCAGTGCAAATTCGTCTGGCTCGGAACGCATCAGAAGTTCGACGACGCCTTCACCTTCATCTTCGAGGAGACGGAACACGGCTGGATCTGGGCACACGCCTATCAGTTCGACGACGACACGGCGACGTTTATCGTCGAGTGCCGCGAGGAGACCTGGAACAAGTTCGGCTTTGGCGACATGAGCCAGGAAGAGTCGATGGCCGTGTGCGAGAAGATCTTCGCCAAATATCTCGGCGGCCATTCGTTAATGTCGAATGCCCGGCACATCCGCGGTTCGGCCTGGCTCAACTTCCCGCGCGTGCTTTGCGAACGCTGGTCGCACGACAATGTCGTTCTGCTCGGCGATGCCGCAGCGACGGCGCATTTTTCCATCGGTTCGGGCTCGAAACTGGCCATGGAGAGCGCCATCGCGCTCGCCAACTACCTGCACAGCGAACCGTCCATGAAGGCGGCCTTCGACCGTTACGAGGAGGAGCGCCGTGTCGAGGTTCTCAGGCTGCAGTCGGCGGCCCGCAATTCCACGGAATGGTTCGAGAATGTCGAGCGCTACCTGCATCTGGATCCCGTTCAGTTCAACTATTCGCTGCTGACGCGCTCGCAGCGTATCAGCCACGAGAACCTGCGGATGCGCGACCCGGACTGGATGCAGCGCGCCGAAGGCTGGTTCCAGGCGCGGGCCGGCGTCAACGGCCACCGCGCGCCGATGTTCGCGCCTTACAGGCTGCGCGACATGCAGCTCGCCAATCGCGTGGTCGTCTCGCCGATGGCGCAATACAAGGCCGTCGACGGCTGTCCGACCGACTGGCACCTCGTCCACTACGGCGAGCGGGCCAAGGGCGGTGCATCTTTGGTCTATACGGAAATGACCTGCGTCAGCCCGAAAGGGCGGATCACGCCTGGCTGTCCCGGAACCTACGCGCCGGAACACGAGGAAGCCTGGCGCAGGATCGTCGATTTCGTGCACAGCGAGACACCGGCCAAGATCTGCATGCAGCTCGGCCATTCCGGCGCGAAGGGCTCCACCCAGCTCGGCTGGGAGGAAATGGACTCTCCGCTGAAGAACGGCAACTGGCCGTTGCTGGCACCGTCGGCCATCGCCTGGTCGCCGAACAACCAGGCGCCGAAGCCCATGGATCGGGCCGACATGGACCGCGTCATCGAACAGTTCGTCGACGCCGCGCAGATGGCAGAGCGCGCCGGCTTCGACATGCTCGAAATCCACGCCGCCCATGGATATCTGTTGTCCTCGTTCATCACGCCGCTCACCAACAATCGCGACGACGAATACGGCGGATCGCTGGAAAACCGGATGCGGTTCCCGCTCGAAGTCTACCGCGCGGTGCGCGCCTGCTGGCCGGACGGGAAACCGATCTCGGTGCGCATTTCCGCCAATGACTGGGTCGGCGACGAGGGTGTCACACCTGACGACGCGGTGGCGATTGCCGCAATGCTCAAGGATGCCGGTGTCGATATCTGTGACGTCTCGGCGGGGCAGACGTCGATACGGGCCGAACCGGTCTACGGGCGCATGTTCCAGACGCCGTTCTCCGACCGGATCCGCAATGAAGCGGACATGGCGACCATGGCGGTCGGCAACATCTACGAGCCGGACCATGTTAATTCCATCCTGATGGCAGGCCGCGCCGATCTTGTGTGTCTTGCGCGCCCGCATCTGGCCAATCCCTACTGGACGCTGCACACTGCGGCAGGCCTCGGCGACACGCAGACCGAGTGGCCGCTGCCCTACCTGGCGGGGCGCGACCAGCTCGTGCGGCTCGCCGAGCGCGCCGAGGCGCAAACGATGAGGGTATGAATCATTGGGGAAACTGAGCGGTAAACATGCGGTTGTGACCGGCGGCGGCTCCGGGGTCGGCGCGGCGATCGCGCGCAAGCTCGCTGAGGCCGGCGCGACTGTGACCGTGTCCGGACGGCGCAAGGATGCGCTCGACGAAGTGGCGAAATCCCTCGGCGGCATATCGGCCAGGACTTGCGACGTCACCGACCCCGACAGTGTTTCAGCGCTGTTCAAGTCTGTCGCCGACGACCATGGCGGCGTCGACATTGTCATAGCCAATGCCGGCGCGGCGCAGGCCTCTCCTTTCGCCAAGCTCGACCTGGAAAGCTGGCGCAAGACGATCGATGTGAACCTGACCGGGGCCTACCTCACGCTCCATGCCGGCGTCGCCGCCATGGAGAACAAGGACTGGGGCCGCATGATCACCATCGCCTCTGTCGCCGGCCTGCGCGGGTATCCCTATGTTGCTCACTATTGCGCCGCCAAGCACGGTGTCATCGGCCTGACCCGGTCGGTGGCGATGGAGCTTGCCGCCAGCGGGATCACCGTCAACGCGATCTGCCCGGGCTACACGGAAACGCCGATGCTGACCCGGGCGCTGGACAATGTCATGGACAAGACCGGCATGAACCGGGAAGAGGCGACCAAGGCGCTGCTTAGGACCAATCCCATGGGGCGGTTCATCCAGCCGGACGAGGTGGCGCAATCGGTCCTGTGGCTGTGCGGCCCGAATTCCGGGGCGATCACCGGTCAGGCCCTGTCCGTATCGGGAGGCGAGGTATGAGCACCGCTGTTGAAACCCTGGGCATTGAAGAGCGCGACAAGCAGCGCCTGCGGATCTGGCTGCGGCTGTTGAAGATCTCGCGCCAGATGGAGGCCGAGATCCGCGAGCGGCTGCGGGTCGAGTTCGCGACGACGCTGCCGCGGTTCGACGTGCTGGCGGCGCTTTACCGCGAACGGGACGGCATGAAGATGAGCGCGCTTTCCGCCGCGCTCATGGTCTCGAACGGCAATGTCACCGGCATTGTCGAGCGCCTGGTTTCCGACGGGCTGGTGGTTCGGGTACCGGTCAGCGGCGACCGGCGGGCCATGATCGTGCAGTTGACCGACAAGGGCCGCGAGGAGTTCGCGCACATGGCCAAGGTCCACGAGAGCTGGATCGCATCCATGCTCAACATGCTGAGCGACGAGGACGCCGACGTCCTTGTCGATCTTCTCGACAATGTGCAGATCAAGGGAGTGCGGACGCGATGAGCAGACAGATGGCGGGTCTTGAGCCGCGGCATTTCAACTGGCGCATGGACGGCAAGGTCGCGGTGATCACGCTCGACCGGCCGGATCGCAAGAACCCGCTGACCTTCGACAGCTACGCGGAACTGCGCGACACGTTCCGCGACATGGTCTACGCGGACGATGTCGACGCGGTCGTCTTCGGCTCGAATGGCGGCAATTTCTGTTCCGGCGGCGATGTGCACGACATCATCGGCCCGCTGCTCGACCGCGACATGAAGGGGCTGCTCGAATTCACCCGCATGACCGGCGATCTCGTCAAGGCGATGGTCGGCTGCGGAAAGCCGATCATCGCGGCCGTCGACGGCGTGTGCGTCGGCGCCGGGGCGATTGTCGCCATGGCCTCAGATATCCGTTTCGGGACACCCGAGGCGAAGACCGCGTTCCTGTTCACCCGCGTCGGCCTTGCGGCCTGCGACATGGGCGCCTGCGCGATCCTGCCGCGCATCATCGGCCAGGGCCGGGCATCCGAACTGCTTTTCACCGGCCGCACCATGTCGGCGGAGGAGGGCGAGCGCTGGGGCTTCTTCAACCGGCTGTTGGACGCCGATGCCCTTGAAAGCGAGGCGGTCGCCTTTGCAACGAAGCTGGCAAACGGGCCGAATTTCGGACACATGATGACCAAGACAATGCTCAAGCAGGAATGGGCGATGTCGATCGAAGAGGCGATCGAGGCGGAAGCGCAGGCGCAGGCCATCTGTATGCAGACGCGCGATTTCAAGCGCGCCTACGATGCCTTTGTCGCCAAGGAAAAGCCCGTGTTCGAGGGAAATTGAGCATGGCCGACAGAAGCTTCCTCAACTGGCCGTTTTTCCACGACAGGCATCGCGACTACTACGCGCGGTTCGATGCCTGGGTCGGTGAGAACCTCGCGGATATCGATCATGGCGACATCGATGAGAGCTGCCGGCGCATCGTGGCAAGGCTCGGCGAAGCCGGCTGGCTCGAGGCAAGCGCGGTAGATCCCGACGATCCGGATTCTGCCATCGATGTGCGGACGCTGTGCCTTTCGCGGGAAATTCTCGCCCGCCATGACGGGCTTGCCGATTTCGCCTTTGCCATGCAGGGATTGGGCACCGGCGCGCTGTCCTTTTTCGGAACGCCGCAGCAGCAGGAATGGCTGAGAAAGACCCGCGGGGGCGAGGCGCTGTCCGCGTTCGCGCTCTCCGAGCCGCGTTCGGGCTCGGACGTTGCCAATATGGAGATGACTGCCACGCATGACAGTGGCGACTACGTTCTCAACGGCGAAAAGACCTGGATCTCCAATGGCGGGATCGCCGATCTCTACACGGTCTTCGCGCGGACGGGCGAGGCCCCGGGCGCCAAAGGAATCAGTGCCTTCGTTGTGCCGGCCGACACGCCGGGGCTTCAGGTTGCCGAACGGATAAATGTTATTGCCCCGCACCCGCTTGCGCGGCTTTCTTTTGAAAATTGTCGAATTCCGGAGAGCGCCCTGATCGGCGAATCGGGCAGCGGTTTCCGAATCGCCATGTCGGTGCTCGACGTGTTCCGCTCGACCGTCGGGGCGGCAGCGCTGGGTTTCGCGCGCCGGGCGCTCGACGAGACGGTCAACCGCGCCGCAGGCCGCGAGCTGTTCGGCGCGCCGCTTTTCGATCTGCAGATGGTGCAGGGCCACATCGCCGATATGGCGCTCGATGTCGACGCGGCGGCGCTGCTGATCTACCGGGCTGCTTGGACGAAGGACATGGGCGCCGCACGGGTGACGCGCGAAGCGGCGATGGCAAAGCTCTATGCCACCGACAAGGCGCAGGAGGTGATCGACAAGGCGGTGCAGATCCACGGCGGCGACGGCGTGCGCTCCGGCCATATCGTCGAGAGCCTTTACCGCAATATCCGGGCGCTGCGTATCTATGAGGGCGCTTCCGACGTCCAGAAAATAGTCATCGCCCGCCAGGCGCTTGCCACCGCCCAAACCGGAGCATTGTCATGACGCAGGCACCGCTCGGCCCGACGGCCCATACCGATACATTCACCCGCGACAACCTTCCGCCCATGGAGCGCTGGCCCGTCCTCGACATGAGCGGTTTCGACTATCCCGAACGCCTGAATGCCGGGGTGGAATTGACGGACGCCATGGTCGACAAGGGCTTTGCCGATCATACGGCCCTCATCGGCAACGGACGGCGCCGGACCTACAAGGAACTCGCCGACTGGACGAACCGCATCGCCCACGCACTCGTCGAGGATTATGGCGTCAAGCCGGGTAACCGCATCCTCATCCGTTCGGCGAACAATCCGGCGATGGTCGCATGCTGGCTTGCGGCCACCAAGGCCGGGGCCGCTGTCGTCAATACCATGCCCATGCTGCGGGCGGCCGAGCTTGCGAAGATCGTCGACAAGGCGGAAATCTCGCTGGCGCTGTGCGACACGCGGTTGATGGACGAACTGACCCATTGCGCCAAGGACAGCAAGTTTCTTCAAAAGGTCGTCGGGTTTGACGGAACCGCCAACCACGATGCCGAACTCGACCGCATCGCCTTGAACAAACCGGTGCTCTTCGAAGCGGTCGACACGGGCCGGGACGATGTCGCACTGCTCGGCTTTACCTCCGGCACGACCGGCGAACCGAAGGCGACGATGCACTTCCACCGCGACCTCCTGGTGATCGCCGACGGCTATGCAAAAGAAGTGCTTGGCGTTACGCCCGACGACGTGTTCGTCGGCTCGCCGCCGCTTGCCTTTACCTTCGGTCTGGGCGGGCTGGCGATCTTTCCATTGCGTTTCGGTGCCGCCGCGACGCTGCTGGAAAGCGCCACGCCGCCGAACATGATCGACATCATCCACACCTACAAGGCGACCATCTGCTTCACCGCGCCGACCGCATACCGGGCGATGCTCGCCGCCATGGAGGAGGGGGCCGATCTCTCTTCACTGCGGGTTGCGGTTTCGGCGGGCGAGACACTGCCGCCGCCGGTCTACGAGATGTGGCGGGAAAGGACGGGCAAACCGATCCTCGACGGGATCGGCGCGACCGAGCTTTTGCACATATTCATCTCCAACCGGCTCGGCCACTCGCAGCCGGGTGCGACCGGAACGCCGGTGACCGGCTACGAGGCGCGGGTCGTCGGCGATGACATGGCCGAGTTGCCGCGCGGTGAAACGGGCAAGCTGGCGGTGCGGGGTCCGACCGGCTGCCGCTATCTGAACGATGAACGCCAGGACGACTATGTGCGCGACGGCTGGAACGTCACCGGCGATGCGTTCATGCAGGACGAGGACGGCGTCTTCCACTTCGTCGCCCGGGCGGACGACATGATCATATCATCCGGCTACAACATCGCCGGACCGGAGGTCGAGGCGGCGCTTTTGGCGCATGCGGATGTCGCCGAATGCGGTGTCGTCGGCGCCCCGGACGAGGAGCGCGGCCAGATCGTGGAGGCGCATGTCGTGCTGAGTGACGGCGTTTCGGCGGACGATGTGACGATCAAGCGCCTGCAGGATCACGTCAAGGCGACGATCGCGCCGTATAAATATCCAAGATCCGTCAAGTTCATCGACGCCCTGCCCAAGACACAGACGGGCAAGGTCCAGCGTTTTAGACTGAAGAACTAAAATCACCATGGGAGGATACACAATGAAAAAGCTTATTGCTGCAAGCCTGGTGGGCCTTGGCCTGACGGTGAGCGCCACCGCGCTTGCCGAACCGGTCAAGGTCGGCATGATCACGACGCTCTCCGGCGGCGGATCCGGTCTCGGCGTCGACGTGCGCGACGGCTTCCTGCTGGCCGCCAAGATGGCCGGTAACAAGGACTTGGAGGTCATCGTCGAGGACGATGCCCGCAAGCCGGATCTTGCCGTCCAGATCGCCGACAAGATGATCCAGAAGGAAAAGGTCGACGTGCTAACCGGCATCATCTGGTCGAACCTTGCAATGGCCGTCGTGCCCAGCGCCGTCGGGCAGGGCGTCTTCTACCTTTCGCCCAATGCCGGGCCATCGATGCTGGCCGGCAAGGGCTGTCACGAGAACTACTTCAACGTCGCCTGGCAGAACGACAACCTGCACGAGGCGATGGGCGGACACGCCAACAGCGCCGGCTTCAAGAAAACCTTCATCCTGGCGCCGAACTACCCGGCCGGCAAGGACGCGCTGACCGGGTTCAAGCGCTTCTACGAGGGCGATGTCGCCGATGAGCTCTACACCAAGCTCGGCCAGACGGACTACGCCGCCGAGATCGCCCAGATCAGGGCATCCGGCGCCGACAGCGTGTTCTTCTTCCTGCCGGGCGGCATGGGCATCGCCTTCATGAAGCAGTACGCGCAATCCGGGGTCGATATTCCTGTGATGGGCCCGGCCTTCTCATTCGATCAGGGGATCCTCGGCGCTGTCGGCGACGCTGCGCTCGGCGTCAAGAACTCCTCGCAGTGGTCGAAGGACATCGACAACCCGGCGAACAAGGCCTTCGTCGAGGCGTTCAAGGCCGAATACGACCGCCTGCCGTCGCTTTACGCCAGCCAGGGTTTCGACACGGCGAACCTCATCCTGTCGGCCATGAAAAAGGCTGACGTGAAGGACGCCGACGCCTTCCGGGCGGCGCTCAAGGATGCCGAGTTCGACAGTGTGCGCGGCGACTTCAAGTTCGACAGCAACCAGCATCCGATCCAGGACATCTATGTCCGCGAAGTGGTCAAGGAGGGGGATGTCCTGACGAACAAGATCATCGGTATCGGGCTGGAGGACCGCTCCAGCGCCTATGTCGAGGACTGCAAGCTTTAACTTAACCCGTGCGCGGGAGCCCCGGCTCCCGCGCACATCTCCCGTAATTCGCTAGCGACAGGCCGAGCGCACGATGACACTCGCCCTTTTAATCGAGCAACTGCTCAACGGCATCCAGTTCGGGGTGATGCTGTTTCTCATGGCCGCCGGGCTGACGCTCGTCTTCGGCGTCATGGGGCTGATCAACCTGGCACACGGATCGCTGTACATGATCGGCGCATTCCTGTGCGCGAGCGTCGCGCTTGCGACGGGTTCGTTCTGGCTCGGACTGGCTGCAAGCCTGGCGGGCGCGGCGGCTGCCGGTGCGGTTGTCGAGATTGTCGTGATCCGCCGTCTATACGACCGCGACCACCTCGACCAGGTGCTGGCCACCTTCGCGCTGATACTGATCTTTTCGGAAGGCACGCGCTGGGTGTTCGGCTCCTTCCCGCTCTATCTCGACATCCCGCAGGCGCTGCAGGGCGCGGTGGCGCTGCCGGGCGGCGCGCAATATCCGCTCTATCGCCTCTCGATCATCATCGTCGGGGTGCTTATCGCAATCGGCCTTTACCTCCTGATCTCGCGCACGCGGCTCGGCATGCGCATCCGGGCGGGCGAATCGGATCGCGAGATGATCGGTGCGCTGGGCGTCGATATCCGCACGCTCTATACGGTCGTCTTTGCGCTCGGCGCGGCGCTGGCGGGTTTCGCCGGTGCCCTCGTCGGCGCCATTCAGTCGGTGCAGGTGGGCATGGGCGAGCCGGTGCTGATCCTGGCATTCGTCGTCATCGTCATCGGCGGCATCGGGTCCATCAAGGGAGCCCTGATCGGCGCGATCCTGGTCGGCGTCGTCGACACGCTCGGGCGCATCCTGCTGCCGGAATTGTTCGGGCTCTTCATGGGGCCGTCGCAGGCCACCTCGGTCGGCTCGGCGCTCGCGTCCATGGCCATCTACATCCTGATGGCGGTCATATTGGCGCTGAAGCCGCAGGGTCTGTTCGCCGCGGGGGCGCAATGAGCCGCGAAACCGTCATCAACTGGGTCCTTGGCCTCGGGCTGCTCGCCGTTCCCTTCATCGCGCTGATGCAGGGCGAGCCGTTCTACATCACGCTCGCGACCAGGGTGGCCATTCTGGCGCTCGCCGGCGTCGGCCTCAACCTTGCCCTCGGTCTCGGCGGTATGGTGTCGTTCGGCCATGCGGCGTTTTTCGGCATCGGCGGCTACGCTGCCGGGATCCTGGCGACCCATGCCTTCAACCAGGAACCGCTGCTCGCATGGCCGCTGACGGTTTCCGGCAGCAGCGACATGCTGGTGATCTGGCTGGTGGCCATCGCCATATGCGCGCTCGTCGCGCTGGTGATCGGCGCGATCACGCTTCGCACCTCCGGCGTCTACTTCATCATGATCACGCTCGCCTTCGCGCAGATGATCTACTATTTCGCCATATCCTGGCCGGCCTATGGCGGCGAGGACGGCCTGTCGATCTACGTGCGCAACGGGTTCCCGGGGCTCAACACGCTCGATCCGATCCAGTTCTTCCTGATCTGCTACGCGGTGCTGATGGCCTGCCTGTTCATTTCGGCGCGGCTGCGCGATTCGCGCTTCGGCGCCGCGCTGCAGGTGGCGCGGCAGAATCCGGACCGGCTCGCCGCGACCGGCATTGCACCGTTCAATATCCGGCTCGTTGCCTTCGTGATCTCGGCCGCGATGACCGGACTTGCCGGCGCGCTGTTTGCCGACCTCAACCGTTTCGTCAGCCCGTCGATGCTGTCCTGGCATGTCTCCGGCGAAATCATGATCTTCGTCATCCTGGGCGGCGTCGGCCGCCTGTTCGGTCCGCTCGCCGGCGCGGCGCTGTTCATCGTAATGGAGTTCTATCTCGGCGGCATTACCGAGCACTGGCAACTCTTCCTCGGGATCATACTGCTTTGCGTCGTGCTTTTCGTGCGCGGCGGCATTCTCGGGATCATGGCGGGGAGGCGGGTCCATGCCTGACGCAGCTCCCGTCCTCGAACTGAAGGGGCTCCGAAAGAGCTTCGGCGCCCTGAAGGCGACCGACGACGTGTCGCTCGATGTGCGGCCCGGCGAGATCCACGCGCTGATCGGACCGAACGGCGCCGGCAAGTCGACGCTGATCCACCAGGTGGCCGGCTCGCTGACACCCGATGGCGGCGAGGTTCGCTTCAATGGCGCCGATATCAGCGGCCTGACCGTGGCGCAGCGGGTGCGGCGTGGGCTGGGGCGGACGTTCCAGGTGTCGTCCGTCGCCCCGGAATTCTCGGCGCTGCGCAATGTCATGCTGAGCGTGCAGAGCACGCAGGGCTCCAGCTTCCGGTTCTTCAGACCCGTCATGCGCGACCGGTCGCTGGTCGATGCCGCGATGGACAAGCTGGCGCTTGTCGATCTTGCCGAACGGGCCAATGTGGTCGCGGCGGAATTGTCCCACGGCGAGCGCCGCCAGCTCGAAATGGCGATGGCGCTGGCGTTGAGGCCGAAACTGCTGCTGCTCGACGAGCCCATGGCGGGCATGGGACCGGAGGGCTCGAAGAACCTCACCGGCTTTTTGGACGAATTGCGGAACGAGGTGCCGATCCTGCTCGTCGAGCACGACATGGAGGCCGTTTTCTCGCTCGCCGACCGCATTTCCGTATTGGTCTACGGCAGCGTGATCGCCAGCGGCAGCGTTGATGACATCCGCGCCAACAAGGATGTGCGCGAAGCCTATCTGGGGGGGGAGGACTGATGCTCCTGCAGATCGAGGGCCTGCAATCTTTCTACGGCCGTTCCCAGGCTTTGTTCGGCGTCAACCTGGCGATGGAGGAGGGCGAGGTCGTGGCGCTGATGGGCCGCAACGGCATGGGCAAGACGACGACCATCCGGTCGCTTTGCCGCATCATGCCGTACCGTCACGGCACCGTCCGGTTCCTGAGCCACGACCTTGGGGTCATGCGGCCGCACCGGGTGGCACGGCTCGGCATCGGCCTGGTCCCGGAGGGGCGGCGGTGTTTTCCCAATCTTTCCGTGCATGAGAACCTCGTCGTCGCGGCGCGGCCGGGCGACTGGTCGCTGGAGCGGGTCGGTCGGCTGTTTCCGCGGCTGCGTGAGCGCCATAGCCAGTCGGCAAGCACCCTGTCCGGCGGCGAGCAGCAGATGCTGGCGATCGGGCGGGCGCTGATGACCAATCCCAAGCTGCTCATTCTCGACGAGGCCACGGAGGGGCTGGCGCCGGTGATCCGCCAGGAAATCTGGGCCGCGGTGCGCGAACTCAAGGGCGAGGGGCAGTCGATCCTCATCGTCGACAAGACCCTGAAGGAACTGATGCAGCTGGCTGACCGCTGCACCATTCTCGAACGCGGGATGAGTGTCTGGGATGGAACGCCGGCCGATCTCGGCGAGGACATTCAGGACCGGTTCCTGGGCGTGTGACTGGAGCGAGTTGAGGGCAAGTCTATGAAGAAAGAGATGTCATGAAATTCCTGCAACCTGAAGGCTGGAAACCGGCAAAGGGCTATGCCAACGGAATCCAGGCGAGCGGCCAGCTCGTGGTCACCGGCGGGCTGGTGGGCTGGAACGGCGACCAGGTGTTCGAGACCGACGACTTCGTCGGCCAGTGCGAGCAGACGTTCCGCAACATCGTTGCTGTGCTGAGCGAGGCGGGCGCCGGGCCCGAGCACCTCGTGCGGCTGACCTGGTATGTGACCGACAAGGCCGAATATCTGGCGAACCAGCGGGAACTCGGCGCCGCCTACCGCAACGTGATCGGCCGGCACTTTCCGGCGATGGCGGTCGTCGAGGTCACGGCCCTGATGGAAGACCGTGCCAAGGTCGAGATCGAGGCGACGGCGGTTCTGCCGGACGCCTAGCCGGGGCCTTTCCTAGCCGGCGTTCAACAGCCACTCGTGCTCGGTGGCGTTGTGGAACTTCCAGGTGCGCCGCGGACCCGCCATGACATTGAGATAGTAGAGATCGTAGCCGTGGCACGCGGCGCAGGGATGGTAACCTTTCGGCACCAGCGTGACGTCGCCGTCCTCGACAGCCATCGATTCGTCGAGCGTACGGTCGTCGGTGTAGACGCGCTGGAAGGCGAAGCCCTGCGGCGGGTTCAGGCGGTGATAGTAGGTCTCCTCGAGCAGCGATTCGTGCGGAAGATTGTCCTCGTCGTGCTTGTGCGGCGGGTAGGACGACGTGTGGCCACCCGGCGTGATGACCTCGACGACGAGCAGCGACTGCGCCGGCTGGTCCTCCGGCAGGATATTGGTCACGTAGCGCGTGTTGGTCCCGCTGCCGCGGGTCTCCTTGCTGAGATCGGAGGGCGCGATAAGCCGCGGCGGCAGATTGCCCGCCGGATCGGGCGCCGAACAGACGGCGAGTTCGAGTTCGGTTTCGGCGCTGACGCTCCAGTCTGATCCGCCGGGGACATAAACGGCCGCCGGAACGCCGTCGAAGGGCGACATGCGCTCGCCGAGCGTGCCGAACTCCGTGCCGCCGGCGGCGACCGAACCCTTGCCGCTGACGAAGACCAGGCATACTTCGCGGTGACCCGTTTCCGCGCTCACCTTGTCTCCCGGCCGCAGGCGGTGGAGGTCGAAACCGACATACTGCCAGCCCGCATTTTCAGGCGTGACATGGGTGATCCGGCCGTAACCGTCCTCGGGCTTCACCAGCAGTTTCGACATGGCGGTTTCCTTGTCCTATGCGTCCAGACCAACAGAACGCGCCGTTTCTTTCAATGCCTCGAGGCCCATTTTCTGATAATGGTACGGATCGCGCACGGCCGAGTCCTGTTCGGCCTCGATCACCAGCCAGCCGCTATAGCCCTGTTCGACCGCCATCCTGAGGATTGGCTCAAAGGAAATCGCGCCCTCCGGATCGCCGGGCACTGTAAAGATGCCGCGCCGAACCGCCTCCAGAAAGCTGGTATCCTCCTTCACCACTTCGCGCAACACGGCGCCGCGGACGTTCTTGGCGTGGAAGTGGCGAACGCGGCCAAAGTGCCTGTGGGCCAGCTCCAGCGGATCGAACCCGGCAAAAAAGGCGTGGCCTGTATCGAAGAGCAGCTTTGTCGCGGGTCCCGTTTCCCCCATGAGACGGTCGATCTCCTCGAGATTCTGGATCACGGTGCCCATGTGGTGATGGTAGACAAGGTCTATGCCCTCGTCGGCGCAGGTCCGGGCCAGGTCCTCCAGCATGGTCGTAAAGCGCGCCCATTGCGCCTCATCCATGACCGGGCGGCGGGACAACGGCACATCGTCGCGACCGTGGATGGCATTGGACGTCTCGCAAACGATGCACACGCGGCTTTCATGTGCCTTGAGCAGCGCGATCTGCTCGCGCAGGATCGCCCGTTCCGTCTCGATGTCGTTGACCAGCATGTTCAGCGAGTGCCAGCCGGAGATGAACCGCAGGCCGTGAGGCCTGAGGACCTCTCGCAAAGCTTCAGCCTCGTCGGGCATGCGATGCCCTTTCTCGATGCCGTCAAAACCGATCCTGCCGGCATCGCTCAGGCACTGCTCGAGACTGATGTGGGCGCCGATCGTGCGGTCGTCGTCATTGGTCCAGGCAATCGGGTTGGTGCCGTATCTTATCATCGCCGCTGCTTCCATATTCCTGACCGGTTGCCGTTAGCGCTGCCCCTTGCGGCCTTCCTCGTAGGCCGACCGGGCGTCGCGCACCTGCTGTCGGACACTGACTTCCGGAACGGCGACGTCCCACCAGGTGCCGCCGGCCTCGGTCGAAGGCAGCGGATCGGTGTCGATCACGATCACGGTCGTGCGGTCGCTGTCGCGCGCCGCGGCCACCGCGTTCTCGAGGTCGGCGAGTGAAGAGACCTTGTGGGCCTCGGCGCCGAGGCTCTCGGCGTGGGCGCGGAAATCGATGTCCGGCAGAACCTCGTGCCTGGCGTCCTTCAGCAGGTTGTTGAAGTTGGCGCCGCCGGTGCCCATCTGCAGCCGGTTGATGCAGGCGAAACCGCGATTGTCGAGCACGACGATGGTGATTTTCTCGCCAAGCATCACCGATGTGGCGATTTCCGAATTCATCATCAGGTAGGACCCGTCGCCCAGCATGACGACAACATCGTCGTCCGGCCGGGCCATTTTGACGCCGATACCGCCGGCGATTTCGTAACCCATGCAGGAAAAGCCGTATTCGAGGTGGAAGGAGCCGGGCTTTTCCGCCTGCCACAGCTTGTGCAACTCGCCCGGCAGGCTGCCCGCCGCGCCGACGATTGTGGTGTTCGGTGCAGCCGCCCGCTGCACGGCCCCGATGACCTGGGAATCGGAGGGCAGGGCGACGTTGGACGATGCCGTCACCGCGTCAACGTCCTTCAGCCAGGCCGATTTGGCGGCGCCGATTGCCTCGCCGTAGCTGCCATCCGCGTGCTGGTCGCCCAGCTTTTCCGACAACGCGTTAAGCCCGACCCGCGCGTCGCAAACAAGCGGCAGGGCGCCGTGCTTGCCGGCGTCGAAGGATTGCGCGTTGAGGCCGACGATGCGCACGCCGGGGTTCTTGAAGAGCGACCACGACCCGGTGGTGAAATCCTGCAGCCGCGTGCCGACCGCCAGCACCACATCGGCATCCTCGACGATGGCGTTCGCTGCCGAGGTTCCGGTGACGCCGATCGAGCCGAGCGCCATCGGATGATCGTCCGGTATCACCGATTTTCCGGCCTGGGTCATGGCGACCGGAATGCCGTGCCGGTCGGCGAAATCGCGCAGGTCCGACGTTGCCTCGGAATAGTAGACACCGCCACCGGCGATGATCGCCGGCTTGCGGGCGTTCTTCAGCGCCTCTGCGGCGACATCCAGCTCCCGCTGGTCGGGCCGCGTGCGCCTCGGCAGCCACAGTTTCCGCTCGAAAAAGCTCTCCGGATAGTCATAGGCCTCGGCCTGTACGTCCTGGCACATGCTGAGCGTCACCGGCCCGCATTCGGCCGGGTCGGTCAGCACCTGCATGGTCCGCCGCAAAGCGGGAATGAGCTGCTCGGGGCGGCTGATGCGGTCGAAATAACGCGAGACCGGCTTCAGGGAGTCATTGGCCGAAATGGTGCCGTCACCGAAGTCCTCGACCTGCTGCAGCACCGGTTCCGGCCTGCGGTTGGCGAAAATGTCGCCCGGCAGCAGCAGAACCGGCAGGCGGTTGACATGGGCAACGCCCGCGCCGGTCACCAGATTGAGGGCGCCTGGGCCGATGGACGTCGTACATGCCATCATGCGGCGGCGCGCGGTGGCCTTGGCATAGGCGATGGCGGAATGCACCATGGCCTGTTCATTGTGGGCGCGGAAGGTCGGCAGGTCCTCCCGGTGCTGGTACAGCGCCTCGCCGAGACCGGCGACATTGCCGTGGCCGAAGATGGCCCACACGCCTGCGAAGAGGGGAAGGGTCTCGCCCTCGATTTCGGTCATTTGATTGGCCAGGAATTTTGCAACGGCCTGGGCCATGGTCAGTCTGACGGTCGCACTCATCGTATTTCTCCGATTGCCGCGTTAGAGCAAGTCTGGGTTGGTGTTTCTGCATTCAAGCCACAGCGAACACAGCGCCTCGAACCGGCTCGCCATGTCGTTTATCGCCTCATCGTCGGTCATCTGGCCCGCAAGCCAGCTCCGGGCCGCATCCGCGAATATGGTCCGCCCGACCGCGAAGCCGCGGACGGCGCCGATCCCGGCGCAGGCGCGGAAGGTTTCCTTGAGCTCCCCGATGGGCGCCTCCAGTCCGAGTACCACGATGCCGCGGCACCACGGGTCGTGACGCGCGACAACGGTCTCGGTCCTCGCCCAGGCGGTCTCGGAGCCCTGCGGCTCCAGCTTCCACCAGTCGGGCTTTATGCCAAGCGCATAAATCTCCTCCAGCGCCCTCGCAATGGTGTCGTCGTCGAGGCTTCCGTGCTTGCCGGCGACGATCTCGATCAGCAATTCGCGGCCGACCTTGCGGGCGGCCTGGTACAGCGACAGCAGCTTTTCCTGCTGCTCGCGCTTGAGAACCGGGTCGTCGTCGGGATGGTAGAAGCAAAGCGCCTTGATGCAATGGTCCTTGGGCCACTCCTGCAGCTGCGAGCCGATGTCCTGGCTGAACTCGAAACGCAGCGGCCGCGAGCCCGGCAGTTCGACCGGCCTGCCTATCCAGGAGAAATTTTGCTTCGCGGCGTCGAAGAAGGCGTCGCGACCGAAGCGCTCGTCGATAAGCATGCCGTAGCCTTCGCGCCCGGCGGCGACCCGGGCCGCGGCGGCGACGGCCAGGCGCTTGAACTGCCCTATGCGTTCATGCGGTACATCGAGCGCGTCGGCGATCTCCGTCAGTTGCGAGCGGTGGTCGATGGCAAGGGCCATCAGCAGCGGTATTTCGGCATCCCGCGTCGTTGCCCAGTGAATGTGATTGATGCTTTCGTCCTTGCGCAGCGCACGGTGCGGCGATCCTTCCTCGAGGAATGTGTTGAGTTCCTGCCAGGTCGGGATTTCCGGTGAGCACAGTAGCCGCGAGACCGCGAATGCACCGCAGGCATTCGCCCAGGTGGCGCTGGTCGCGTGGTCCTCGCCGCGCAGCCAGCCGCGCAGAAAACCCGACATGAAGGCATCGCCAGCGCCGAGCACATTGTAGACCTCGATCGGGAAACCCTTGCCGACGACACCGTCTTCAAGATCTTCCGGTATGGCGCCGTCATAGACAATGCAGCCCATGGGGCCGCGCTTGAGGACGATGGTGGCATCGCTGCAGCCGCGGATTGTGCGAAGGGCGTCGGGCAGGGCGCTTTCTCCGGACGCGATCAGCACCTCCTCCTCGGTGCCGACGATGAGATCGCATTCGGGCAGCACCGATTTCAGCTTGTCCGAAACCGCGCTGGAGGCGATGTAGCGTTCTTCCCCCGCCGCGTGGCCGGCCAGCCCCCACAGGTTGGGCCGGTAGTCGATGTCGAGGATCACCTTGCCGCCGTTTTCGCGGGCAATCCGCATCGCCTTCTTCTGTGCCGCAAAGGTGTTATCCTTTGAAAAATGCGTGCCGGACACCAGCACGGACCGCGAAGAGGCAATGAAGCCGGGGTCGATGTCGTCCTCGCACAGCGCCATGTCGGCGCAGTTTTCCCGGTAGAAAATCAGCGGAAAGGTGGAATCGTCCTGTACCGAAAGCAGCACCAGGGCGGTCAGCCGCTCGGCATCGGTGACGATACCGCGTTCGTCGACGCCCTCACGCTGCATGTGTTCGCGAATGAAGCGGCCCATCTGCTCGTCGCCGACCCTGGTAATGACGGCGGACCTCAGGCCGAGGCGCGCCGAGCCGATGGCGATGTTGGACGGGCAGCCGCCGACGGACTTGGCGAAACTCGTCACGTCTTCGAGCCGCGAGCCGATCTGCTGGCCGTACAGATCGACCGATGAACGGCCGATCGTGATCACGTCCAGTGGCCGCGAACCGCCGCCATCTAATGCCGCTGACGCCATCTTTCGTCTCCGCAAGGAATGGGATCCCGCAAGTGCACCTGGCAGGATTTGCGCCAATGAAACATTAATTCCAAAATTATGTCAATTCAGAATAAAAATTCTGTTTTAGTTTTTGCCCTGTTTCTGCCGGCGCGCCTCGGCAATGGCCACGGGCAGCGCCATGCACAGCGCCATGCTGGCCGACAGGGAGCGGAAGCCGGCATAGTCGGATTCGGCAACTTCCAGCCACTCGGTTGCGCAATCGGCGAGCGGCGAGAAGGCGGAATCGGTGATGGCAACGACCGGGACACCCGCATCCGCCATCGCCCGTGCCTGGGCAACGCTGTCGGCCGCATAGGGCGAGAAGCTGATTGCCAGCGCCGCGTCCTGCCGGTTGGCCATCGACGCGATTTCGGGATCGATGCCGTTGGGCGACGCGATCAGGTTGTTCTTGACCCTCAGCTTGCCGAAGGCATAGGCCATGTGGGCGACGAGCGGGTAGGAGCGCCGGCGGGCAATCAGGTATATGGTATCGGCGCCCGCCAGGATGCCGACCGCCCGCGACAGGAGAGCGGGGTCGACCAGATCGGAGAAATCCTGCAGTGAGCGTTGCGCTGCCGTGAGGAAACCCCGCACCAGCGCCGCCTCGCCCTGTTCGTCCTCCTTGGTGTTCTTCAGCGCCTTCATGCGCTCTTCGTAGCTCGAATTGCGTCCGCGCAGCCGCTCCTGGAAGACCTTCTGCAGATCGGAAAAGCCCTCATAGCCCAGCTGGTGGGCGAAACGCACAAGGGTCGAGGGCTGGACATCGGCCGCGCCGGCAATGCTCGCCGCGGTGCCGAATGCGACTTCGTCGGGATGATCGAGCGCGTATTTGGCGACCTGCGCCAGGCGCCTCGGCAGGGCGCTCCGGCGGTCCATGATCAGGCCGCGCAGCGACTCAAAATCACGCGGCGCGAGGGTGTCTTCGTCAGCGGCCAATGTGCTTCCCCTTTGAAACGTTCTTGACCTAATTTGGCACAAATGAAATAAATATTCCACATTGGAAATGATCATTTCGTTCAGAATCGGTCATTAGCCCCACTCGATTTTCTGGAGAATCCCATGGAATCTGTAGGCGTTGGCCTGATTGGTACAGGCTATATGGGCAAGTGTCACGCCCTTGCCTGGAACGCCGTAAATCCGGTGTTTGGAGATTGTCCGGACATCCGCCTGGTCCACCTTGCCGAGGTAAGTGAAGACCTGGCCGCGGCCAAGGCGCGCGAGCTCGGCTTCGAAAAAAGCACCGCCGCGTGGCGGGCCGTGGTCGAAGACCCGCAGGTGGACGTGGTGTCGATCACCACGCCGAACGCCTTTCACGCGGAGATGGCCATCGCCGCTCTGGAGGGCGGCAAACACGTCTGGTGCGAGAAACCGATGGCGCCGGCTGTCGCGGACGCCGTGCGTATGCGCGATGCCGCCGTGAAAAGCGGGCGTGCGGCGGTTCTCGGCTACAACTATATCCAGAATCCGGTGATGCGCCATATCGGGGCACTGCTGGAGGCCGGAGAGATCGGCGCGGTGCACCATGTCCGCTTCGAAATGGACGAGGATTTCATGGCCGATCCAAAGGCGCACTTCTTCTGGAAGAGCGAAGCGGCCTCGGGATACGGCGCCCTGGACGATTTTGCCGTGCATCCCCTGTCGCTTATCCACACCCTTTTGGGACCGGTCTCGTCCGTGATGGCCGACATGGCCAAGCCCTATGACAGGCGGCCGCTTTCGGACGGCGGGCATCGCCCCGTCGAAACCTTTGACGTGGCCAGCGTGCTGCTCCGGCTGGAAAGCGGTGCCGCGGGGACGCTGTGCGTCAGCCGGTCGGCCTGGGGGCGCAAGGGGCGTGTCGCCATGCAGATATTCGGCTCCGAGGGCGCGATATTGTTCGATCAGGAGCGGATGAACGAGTTCCAGCTCTACCGCAACCAGGGTCACTCGGCCAATCAGGGATTCAGCACCATACTCGCGTCGCCGGACCATCCGCCCTACGACCGGTTCCTCCCGGCTCCGGGCCACGGGCTCGGCTTCAACGATCAGAAGGTCATCGAATGCCGCCAACTGCTTTCGGCCATGTCCGGCGATCCGGCGCATGTGATCGATTTCGAAGAAGGGCTGGCGATCGAGCGCACAATTCACGCCATGGCCCGTTCGTTCGAGGAGGGCCGCTGGGCCGATGTTCCGCGATAGGTTCGGTCGCATTTGGCCCTTGACCTCAACGGCAAAAAATGGAATAAATATTCCGCTAGATTGAAATTTGGTGAATATGTTCCGTTTTGTACGGTACGCGGCCGAATTCGAATCGCAGCGGTTTTCGCCTCTTTTGCAAAAGGGGTTTTCCGGAAAATGAGGGTGCTGCCGGACACCCTGGTGGAGGATTTTGAAATGAGAAAACTATTACGCGGTCTTGTCGCGAGTGTCTTTGCCGTGGGCACAATGTTCGGGATCGCCACATCGGCGCAGGCCGAAGGCGAGCGCATTATTCTTATCAGCCATGCACCGGATTCGGATTCCTGGTGGAACACGATCAAGAACGGCCTCGCGCTGGCCGGCGATCATGTGAACGCCGAGGTCGAATACCGCAACCCGCCGACCGGTGACATTGCCGACATGGCGCGCATCATCGAGCAGGCTGCGGCTTCCAATCCGGACGGCATCATCACGACGCTGGCCGACCCGGACGTGCTTAGCGGACCGATCCAGAATGCGGTCGCCAAGGGAATTCCGGTGATCATCATCAATTCCGGCACGCCGGAGCAGGCTGCCGATGTCGGCGCGCTGATGTATATCGGTCAGCCCGAATACGATGCGGGTCTGGCTGCCGGCATGCGTGCGAAGCGCGACGGCATCGGCTCCTTCCTTTGCGTGAACCACGTGGTTTCCAACCCGGTTGTCGGCGAGCGCTGCCGCGGTTTTGCTGACGGACTCGGCGTCGAACTCGGCGATTCCATGCTCGATTCCGGACAGGACCCGGCCGAGATCAAGAACCGTGTGAAGGCCTTCCTGTCCGCCAATCCGGACACGCAGGCTGTCCTGACCCTCGGACCGACTTCGGCCGATCCGACGATCGAGGCGCTGAAAGAAAACGGCATGGCCGGAAAGATCTATTTCGGCACGTTCGATCTCGGCACTGAAATCGTGAAGGGCATCAAGGACGGAACGATCCAGTGGGGTATCGACCAGCAGCCGTTCCTGCAGGCCTATCTTCCCGTGGTCGTGCTGGCCAACTACCAGCGCTTTGGCGTGCTGCCGGGCAACAACATCAACTCCGGCCCGGGCTTCGTGACCAAGGACGCCCTGTCGAAGGTTGAAGAGTTCGCGGGCGAGTACCGCTAGAAAGAACGGTGCGGCCGCGGACTACACCGCGGCCGCCGACCGTCTGCCGGGCATGCGGAACGTACCGCTGAGTTGCCCGAGGGTTTGTGTGGCTGCCACGGCGTCACCGTCGCAACATTGCATTTCTGAGGAGTGGACCCACCTGGAATGTCCGGGTGTGGATGGAGGCTGATATGTCGGAAGCCGACACCAAGGCGGCATCACCGCCAGAAGAGGCGAAGGACGAGCGCGTTCGTCAGATTTCGCCATTGCGCAAGGCGCTCGTACGTCCGGAACTGGGATCGATCTGCGGCGTCATCCTGGTCTTTGTCTTTTTCTTTCTGATCGCCCGCGATTCAGGAATGTTCTCACCGGAGGGCATCCAGAACTGGACCGTGGTTTCGGCGCAGTTCGCAATTATCGCCGTCGGTGCCTGTCTGTTGATGATCGCCGGAGAATTCGATTTGTCCGTGGGTTCGATGATCGGTTTCTCGGGAATCATCATCGCCATGATGTCGGTGACCTACGAGCAGCCGATGTGGCTATCGATCATCGTCGCCTTCGCCATCGCGATGGGGATCGGCTGGCTCAACGGGTTCCTGGTCATTCGGACCGGCCTGCCATCGTTCATCGTGACGCTGGCGTTCCTTTATATCCTGCGCGGGCTGACCATCTTCCTGGCGCGCGTTACCACCAACAAGACGATCATCGGCGGCGTGCGCGATGCGGCCGAGGGCGACTGGCTCGCCGCGATCTTCGGCGGCAAGATCCTGACCGGGTTCTTTCAATGGCTGGCCGACAACGGCCTCATCGACAAGTTCGTCGCCGGCAACCGGGCGGGCGAACCCGTGGTCGACGGCGTGCCGATGCTGGTCGTCTGGGCGATCGGACTCATCATATTCGGCCACATCCTCCTGACGCGCACGCGTTTCGGCAACTGGATCTTCGCCTCCGGCGGCGACGCCCAGGCGGCCCGTTATTCGGGTGTTCCGGTCAACCGCGTGAAGATCCTGATGTTCATGTTCACCGCCTTCTGCGCCACAGTATTCGCGACCTGTCAGGTGATGGAGTTCGGCTCGGCGGCGGCCGACCGCGGTGTCCTGAAGGAGTTCGAGGCGATCATTTCCGTGGTCATCGGCGGGGCGCTGCTGACCGGCGGCTACGGCTCGGTGATCGGCGCCGCGCTCGGCGCGCTGATCTTCGGCGTCGTGCAGCAGGGGTTGTTCTTCGCAGGTGTCGAGAGTTCGCTGTTCCGCGTGTTCCTCGGCGTCATCCTGCTGCTCGCGGTGATTTTGAACACCTATATCCGCCGCAGCATCACGGGGGAGCGCTGATATGACCACGCCACTCATTGAGCTCAAGAACATCGAGAAGCATTTCGGTTCGGTGATCGCGCTGAACGGTGTGTCGGTCAGTGTGTATCCCGGAGAATGCCACTGCCTTCTCGGCGACAACGGCGCAGGCAAGTCGACCTTCATCAAGACGATGGCCGGCGTGCACCAGCCGACGAAGGGCGAGATCTTCATGGACGGACAGCAGGTCGTTTTCCATACGGCACGCGACGCCATCGAGGCCGGGATCGCCACCGTCTACCAGGATCTCGCCATGATCCCGCTGATGTCGGTGACGCGCAACTTCTGGATGGGGCGCGAGCCGCTACGACGCCTGGGACCGTTGAAATTCATCGATTTCGACAAGGCCAACCGGGTGACGATGGAAGAGATGGATCGCATGGGCATTCACCTGCGCGAGCCGGACCAGGCCGTCGGCACATTGTCCGGCGGTGAGCGGCAGACCGTGGCGATCGCCCGGTCAGTCTATTTCGGCGCCAAGATCCTGATCCTCGACGAGCCGACCTCCGCGCTCGGCGTGCGGCAGACGTCCAACGTGCTGGCGACGATCGACAAGGTCCGCAAGAAAGGGATCGGCGTCGTGTTCATCTCCCACAATGTCCGCCATGCGCTCGCCGTCGGCGACCGGTTCACGGTGCTTAACCGCGGTCAGACGCTCGGGACGGCCAAGCGCGGCGAAATCGAGGCCGAGGAGCTGCAGGACATGATGGCCGGCGGCAAGGAACTAGCGCAGCTCGAGGGCTCCCTCGGCGGCACGGTCTAGCATCATCGCCGGCCGGCTTTGCCCGGCCGGCGTTATTCCTATTGAACGGTGCGCCGGCGGACTGTAATCCGTATTCGACACACCAACCTTCGACAACAGGATTCAAAGAGATGAGTGTTCGTTTTGCGTTGCTCGGGGCAGGCCGCATCGGCAAGGTGCATGCCCGGGCCGTGACCGGAAACAGCGACGCCCGGCTGGTCGCGGTCATGGACGCCATTCCGGAAGCCGCGCAAAGCCTTGCGGCCGATTTCGAGTGCGAGGTCCGCTCGCTCGAGGACATCGAGGCCGCCGCCGACATAGACGCTGTCGTCATCTGCACGCCGACCGACACGCATGCGGATCTCATCGAGCGCTTCGCCCGCGCGGGAAAGGCGATCTTCTGCGAAAAGCCCATTGACCTGAGCGTGACACGGGTGCGCGAATGCCTTGCCACCGTCGAACAGACCGGCGCCAAGCTGATGGTCGGCTTCAATCGCCGTTTCGATCCCTCGTTCCAGGCGGTGCGGGCGGCAATCGACGCGGGCCAGATCGGCGATGTGGAACTTGTCGAGTTGACATCGCGCGACCCAGGCCCTCCGCCGGCGGAATACATCGCCAAGTCCGGCGGAATCTTCCGCGACATGACGATCCATGATTTCGACATGGCGCGGTTCCTGCTCGGCGAGGAAGTATCGCGCGTGTGTGCCGTGGCTTCCGTGCTGGTGGACAAGGCGATCGGTGATCTCGGTGACTACGATACCGCCAGCGTCATCCTCGAAACCGCGAGCGGGCGGCAATGCGTGATCACCAACTCGCGCCGCGCGACCTATGGTTATGACCAGCGCATAGAGGTGCACGGCTCGAAGGGCATGGTCGCGGCCGAGAACCAGCGGCCGGTGATGATCGAGATCGCGACGGAGCAGGGACACCAGCGTCCGCCTTTGCACGATTTCTTCATGACCCGCTATATCGACGCCTATGCCGCCGAGATCACGGCCTTCATCGCCGCCTTGCGCGACGGCGCGGAAATCTCGCCGACGGGCGAAGACGGTCTGAAATCCCTGATTCTGGCGGAAGCGGCCCTGAAATCCGTTGCCGAGAACCGTTTCGTCGATGTGGACTGACTGAGGGGCCGAGCAAGCCCCTTGCGCCCGGCGGCAATTTGGGTGTTTCATTCCGAAAGCGCCCGTCCAAGCCGTGAGATCGACATGATTGTGTCCGGTGGCAAATCCGTTTACGGCGCCTCGATCGGAATATTGATGCTCGAGGCAAGGTTTCCGCGCATTCCCGGTGATATGGGCCATGCCGCAACCTGGCCGTTTCCAGTGCGCTACAAGGTCGTGCGCGGCGCATCGCCGGACCGCGTGGTGCTGCACAATGCGGAAGGGCTTCTCGAGCCGTTCATCGAGGCCGCACAGGTGCTGGTGGCCGACGGCTGCGACGGCATCACGACCAATTGCGGGTTCCTGTCGCTGTTCCAGGAGGAACTGGCGGGGTCCGTGGGCGTGCCGGTTGCCGCCTCCTCGCTCATGCAGGCGCCGCTTATCGAGGCCATGCTGCCGCCGGGCAGGCGGGTTGGCATCATCACGATTTCCGCCGGTACGCTGAGCGAAGCGCATCTGCGCAGCGCCGGCGTCGATACCGACACGCCGATCGTCGGAACCGACGGTGGCGAGGAGTTCAGCCGGGTGATCCTCGGCAATGAGGCGGAGC
Source organism: Nitratireductor sp. XY-223 (assembly GCF_004959855.1). Taxonomy (GTDB): domain Bacteria; phylum Pseudomonadota; class Alphaproteobacteria; order Rhizobiales; family Rhizobiaceae; genus Hoeflea_A. Next base: position 384,143 of record NZ_SPNT01000001.1, read on the forward strand.
TCGATGTCGAGGCTGCCCGGCGCGATCTCGTCAATGCCGGCCGGGAGCTCATGCTCGACCATCCGGAGGTCGGTGCGGTCCTGCTAGAATGCACGAACATGATGCCCTATGCCGCTGATATTGCGAAGGAAATCGGCCGTCCGGTATTCACCATGGAGAGCTTCGTCTCCTGGTTCCAGGGCGCGCTTGCGCCCCGCCGCTACCCGCTGGATCAGGCCCCCGGGGGCGTTTGAATCCGAGCCTTCACTCCGTCGAGCTTGAGAATTCGAGAATATCGCCGGGCTGGCAGTCGAGAACTGCGCAGATCTTCGCGAGTGTCTCGAAGCGTATGCCCTTGACCTTTCCGGTCTTGATCAGCGAGACGTTCTGCTCGCTGATGGAAATGGCCGCGGCGAGGTCCTTCAGCTTCATTTTCCGGCGGGCGAGCATGACGTCCAGGTTGACGATGATTTTCATGGCGCGCTCAGATGAACGCCGCGTTCTCGTCGTCGATCGCCTTGCCGGCGACGAAGACCTGGGCGACGAAAACGAAAAGCAGGGCGGTGAAGAGTTTGGCGAGATCGAGCGATCCGAAACTGATGCTCAGCTGGTTCTGCACGCCGGGCGTGCCGACCGACATGATGACGCTGAGCGCCGACTGCTGGACGATGTCGACGAAGACCATGGCAAGACTGACCCAGGCGAACCGGCGAAAGCCGTCGATCGAAGACGCAGAGAACCAGCGTCCTTCGGCGCTCTCGACGAATGTGCGCCGAAGACCCGAAAGGCCGTAGACAAGGATGAGCGCACCGACCATCTCGACGGACAGCGCCAGGAGTTTCGCCCACGGGCTGGTCGTCGCCAGATCGACGGGGACGGCGGTACCGCTGAAATGCTCCATTGCCAGCCATTGCGGCAGCGTGCCGACCAGTGCGGCTGCCCAAACCAGGGCAGTCAATAGCGGCAGCAGGACCATGGCTATGGTCGTTGCGACGGCGAGTATCCGGGCCAAGGCATAAATGCGCCTCGCGGGCGGGTTGCCCGTTGTGTTGCGGTCTGATGACGGTGACATTTCTGTTTTCCATGTTTTTGAATGGAAAATTCATGTAAAACATGAAATATTCAATGTCAATCGTGTTCGGCTTTTATCCGGATATTGATCGGCCCGCATCGTCGAAACCGAATATGCGGGCTTCGTCCGGGGTCGCGTAAAGCCGGTCGCCCGCGTTGAACTTGTGCTCGCCGAACAGGCGCACAGTCAGAAGGCCGGCCGCCTCGGTCTCCATGTATAGGATCGTGTCGGCGCCGAGATGCTCGGCGTGAAGCACATTTCCGGCCCAGGTTCCCGACTCGCGATCCACGGATATGTGCTCCGGCCGTATGCCGACCGTCTTCGCGTCGCTCCTGCCGATCCGCTCTGCGGCGATGAAGTTCATCTGCGGCGATCCGATGAAGCCGGCCACGAACATGTTGGCCGGGCTGTTGTAGAGCTCCATGGGCGAACCGATCTGCTCGACGACACCGTTGTTGAGGACGACGATCTTGTCGGCCAGCGTCATCGCCTCGACCTGGTCGTGCGTGACGTAGATCATCGTCGCGCCCAGCTCGCGGTGCAGGCGGGCAATTTCCAGGCGCGTGTTGACACGCAGCGCCGCATCAAGGTTGGACAGCGGCTCGTCAAACAGGAAGAGCTGCGGATTGCGCACGACCGCGCGTCCGATCGCAACCCGCTGGCGCTGCCCGCCGGAAAGCTCCGCCGGATAGCGTTCGAGGTACTCTTCGAGGGACAGCATTTTCGACGCGGCGGCGACGCGCTCTGCTATCTGGTCGGCCGGCTGGCCGGCCTGTTTCATGCCGAGCGCCATGTTGTTGCGGACGCTCAGGTGCGGATAAAGCGCATAGGTCTGGAAGACCATTGCAATGCCGCGCTTCGACGGCGGCAGGTGGCCGACGGCATCGCCATCGATGCTGATAGCCCCGGCCGTTGCGTCCTCGAGGCCGGCGATAACCCGCAGCAAGGTGGATTTGCCGCAGCCCGACGGGCCGACGAAGATAACGAATTCGCCATCGCTGACCTCGAGATCGATGCCCTTGAGCACCTCGACCTGGCCGAAGGATTTGCGGATGTTTTCTAATACGAGCGAGCCCAAGTTCCGTCCCTGCCTTTTGCCTACGGTGCCAGACGCACTGGTTTTCCGGTGCGTACGCTTTCATCTGCCGCAAGGCAGACGCTGAGGGACTGGACGGCATCCTCCATGTGGCGGGACAGGTCGATATCCTCGCGGATCGCCTTGAGGAAGTAGGCCTGTTCCCGGTTGCACAGTTCCTGGTGGTCCGGCTCGCCCTGCATCGAAACGAGTTCATCGGGAAATGTGAACTCGCCGTCGGTTCCGGTATCGGCGCGGTGGATGCGGATGCGCTGCGTCTGCGTGTGGGTGTCGATATCGTCGGATTTGGCGTTCTCGTCCATGACGATCGACACGCAGCCGTTTGGAGAGATTACGTCTTTCACGAAAAAGGCGGTTTCCGACATCATCGGCCCCCATCCGGCCTCGTACCAGCCGACGGAACCGTCCTCGAACAGAACCTGCAGGTGGCCGTAATTGTACATCCAGTCGTCGATCTCCTCGGAGAGCCGCAAGCCCATGCCGCGCACCTCGACGGGTTTCGCGTCGACGATCTGGCACATCACATCGACGTAGTGGACGCCGCAGTCGACGATCGGCGAGGTGGACTGCATCAGCTGCCTGTGCGTCTGCCAGGTGGCGCCGCTGGATTGCTGGTTAAGGTTCATCCGGAAGACGTAGGGACCGCCGAGATTGCGCGACTCCGCGATGAGCCGCACCCAGGACGGGTGGTGGCGCAGGATATAGCCGATGACCAGTTTGCGGCCATTGGCGATCGCGCAATCCACCACCTTGCGGGCATCCTGGACCGTCGTCGCCAGCGGCTTCTCGACAAACACGTGGCAGCCGGCCTCCAGCGCCTGGACCGCGAAGGGCGCATGGCTGTCCGAATAGGTGTTAATCGAAACCGCATCCGGGCGCAGTTCGCCGAGGGCCTCCTCGAAGGAAGGGTGAATGCGATAGCCCGCGAGCGCTTCCGGCAGTTCCACGATCGAGCGGTTGACGAGACCGGCGATATCGAAGCCGGGATTGCCGTGATAGGCGAGGGCATGGCTGCGCCCCATATTGCCGAGACCGGCGACCATGACTCGCAAGGGGTTCTCGGTCATTTGACTGCTCCTGCTGTGATGCCGCGGATGAGCTGGCGCGAGAAGATGACATAGAGGACAAGGACCGGCAGGATTGCCAGGGACAGCGCGGAGAGAACGGCGTTCCAGTTGGTGACGAACTGGCCGATGAAGACCTGGGCGCCCAGGGTGATCGTCTTGGTTTCCTCGGCCGGCGCCAGGATCAGCGGGAACCAGAGATCGTTCCAGATCGGGATCATCGTGAAGACCGCGACAGTCGCCATCGCGGGCCGCACCAGCGGCAGCACCAGGCGCAGGAAGATGCGGTATTCCGAAAGCCCGTCGATGCGCCCGGCATCCTTGAGGTCGGCCGAGAGCTGGCGCATGAACTCCGACAGGATAAAGATGGCCAGCGGCAGGCCCTGCGCGGTGTAGACCAGGATCAGCGCGGTCAGCGTGTTGACCAGGCCGCTTGCCACCATCAGTTTCAGGATTGCCACGGTGCCGAGGCGGATCGGGATCATGATGCCGAGCGCCAGGTACAGTCCCATCAGGGTATTGCCGCGGAAACGGTATTCGGAAAGCGCGAAGGCAGCCATGGCGCCGAACAGCAGCACGAAGAACAGCGAGACCACCGTCACGATGAGGCTGTTCTGGAAATAGAGGAAGAAATCGCCCTGGGCGAGGACGGTCTCATAGCCGATCAGGCTGAAGCTGTCCCGGTCCGGCAGAGAAAGCGGCGAGCGGAAGATCGCCTTGCGCGACTTGAACGAGTTAATGATGATCACGACCACCGGAAACAGGGCGATGACGGTGTAGGCCGCCAGGATGGCGTGCGCTGCGAACGACCGGGTGAGGGAATGGGTTGCCTTCGCCATGGCTGCCTCAGAACTGGTAGCGGCGCAGCCGCGTCTGGATGCCGAACAGATACAGCGACACGCCGGCAAGGATGATGAGGAACATGACGGAGGCGATGGTCGAACCCATGTTCGGGTCGCCGATCTGCAGCTGGAAACCGAAGAAGGTCCGGTAGAGGAAAGTGCCGAGTATGTCCGTTGCGTAGTTGGGGCCGGCGAGCGCGCCCTGGGCCGTGTAGATCAGATCGAAGGCGTTGAAATTGCCGACGAAGGTCAGGATCGAAATGATGCCGATCGACGGCAGCACCAGGGGCAGCTTGATCTTCCAGAACTGGCTCATGCCGGTCACGCCGTCGCATTCGGCGGCCTCGAGGACCTCGTCCGGAATGGAAAGGAGCGCCGCATAGATCAGCATCATCGGTATGCCGATGAACTGCCACACGGAAATCAGGCTCAATGTCGTCAGCGCATATTCAGGCTTGCCGAGCCAGGGTGCGAAAAGGCTCTTGAGGCCGATCGCGTCGAGCATGTCTGGCGTGATGCCCCACAGCGGGCTCAGGATCAGCTTCCAGACAAAACCGACGATAACGAAGGACAGGATCGTCGGAACGAAGATGGCGGTGCGGTAGAAGACCGAAAAGCGCAGCTTCGGGCTCGACAGGAGCGCCGCGAACAGGACGCCGAGCGGGTTCTGCACCAGCATGTGGATGATGAAGAACCAGGTGTTGTTGAACAGCGCGTTCCAGAAGGATTCAGACCACCGCGGATCGCCGAACAGGATGCGGAAATTATCGAAGCCGACAAAGACCTGCTGCTGCTCGACCTCGCGGAAGAGCGACAGTTGCAGCGTTCCGAAGAGCGGCAGGATCATGATCGCCGTGTAGACGAGTACCGCAGGCGCCAGAAAAACCGCGATGTGCCATCGCACCGGCCTTTTCTTTTCTTCGGAAGCGCTCATGGATGTCCCCGGGTGCCATGAAGAGCCCGGGCCGGCGATTTGCCGGCCCGGACGGTCGATTTACTTGTGGTTGTCGTTCCAGCTCGAGAGGCCGTCCTGCAGACGCTTGGCTGCATCCTGCGGCGACTCCGTGCCACGGATGACATTAGCCGAGGCGTTCCAGGTCTCGTTCTCAAGGTTCGGCGTGCCGCGCGACAGGATCTGGTAGGTCGAGCGGATGGTCGAGTTGCACTTTCCGCGCCAGGAGACGAATTCCTGGGCCAGCGCATCGTCCATTTTCACATCGTGATCGGACAGCGAGAAGAAGCCGGGAAGTGCGTTCGCATAAAGTGTTGCGAATTCCTCCGAGCCGACCCAGTTCAGGAATGCCTTGGCGGCTTCCGGGTTGGCTGTCTTCGCGTTCATGCCGATTGCGATATCGGTGTGGTCGGAGATAAAGCAATCGTCGCCGGCATTGCGCACGGGCGGCGGAAAGGCACCCATCTGGAAATCGGCCAGATTGTTGAAACCGGAGATCTCCCAGGAACCCGCCGGATAAATCGCGGCGCGGCCGAGCGTGAACATGTTCTGGCTGTCGGGGTAGGTCTGGGCTTCGAAGCCGTCGCCGAGATAGTCCTTCCACTTGGCGAGGGTCTCGTAAGGCTGCACCCAGACATCGTCAGTCAGCTTCTGGTCGCCCTTGATCAGCGCAAGACGGCCTTCCTCGCCCTTCCAGTAATTGGGGCCGATATTCTGGTAGCCCATGGTCGCGGCTTCCCACTGGTCATTGGTGCCCATGGCCATGGGCACGTAGTTGCCGTCTTCCTTGATCTTGTCGAGCGCGGCGAAGAGTTCGCCCTCGGTCTGCGGCACGGAAAGCCCGAGTTCGTCGAAGGCGTCCTTGTTGTAGATGAAGCCGTGGATCACCGACGCCATCGGAACGCAGAACTGCGCCGAGCCGTCATCGGTCGACCAGCCGGACTTGGCAACGTCGGAGAAATTCTTCATGCCTTCGAGATCGGTGACCGGCGCCAGATGGCCTGCCTCGTAGAGTGCCAGCGAGGCATCGAATGGACGGCAGGTGATGAGATCGCCCGCTGAGCCTGCTTCCAGCTTGAAATTCAACGCCGCATTGTATTCGGTTGGTGCCGTTGGCGTGAACTTGACCTTGATACCGGGATGCTTGGCCTCGAATGCCGGAATCAGTTTTGACTGCCAGATTTCCAGGTCGTCATTGCGCCAGCTTTCGATAATCAACTCCGCATCCTGCCCATAGGCGAGGCCGACACTGCACAGAAGCGTCGAAGCGAGAAGCAGCCCCTTGAGTGTTGTGCTCTTCATAGTTCTCTCCCTGATGTTGCGCCGCTCAGGCGCGTTGCCTTTCAGGACCTTGGCCCTGATCCAGTGCGGTCATTGCGGACCGTACATTGCCGTTATGGGTGTCGAGCAGCCGTTTTGCTGCGTCCGCATCGCCAGCGCCGCAGGCGAGCAGAATGGCGATCTTGACCGACCCGTCCGCCCTGTCGAGACAACGGGATGCGGCCTCATCGCCGCAGCCGGACAGGTCGGAAATCATGTTGAGCGCGCGCGTGCGCAGCTTGGCGTTCTCGACGCTGAGATTGACCATATGCCCGTCGACGACATGGCCGAGCTTTATGGCCGTCAATGTTGAAATGAGGTTGAGGGCGATTTTCTGCGCCGTGCCGGCACCCATGCGGGTCGATCCGGCGATCAGTTCCGGCGGCGTCGCCAGCAATATCGGTGTGCCTGCCTTGGCGAGAAGCGGGGTGTCCGCGTTATTGGCGATGCCTATGGTCGTGGCGCCGCGCTCGCCCGCCCGCGTCAGCGCACCCACCGCGTAGGGCGTCGACCCGCTCGCCGAAACGGCAATCACGCAGTCACCGTCGCCCAGTCCAGCGGCGTCCACGTCGCGCGCGCCAAGATCGGCGTCGTCCTCGGGCCCTCCGCGGAAGTTGTCCAGCCAGGGCGGGCCGCCGGCGAAGAGGATGCTGATCTGACCGCGGTCGATGCCGAACGTGCCGGGAAGTTCCAGGGCGTCGGACAGCGCCATCAGTCCGGAACTGCCCGCAGCCGCGTAGGCGAGGGTGCCGCCGTTGCTGATGGTGCGTGCGACGATGGTTGACGCCGAAGCGATCGCACCCACGGCCGAACGGACGCTGGCCGTCGCCTCGGCCTGGCCGTCCAGCAGCAGCGCCAATACGGCTTCCGGTTGCTCCAGATCCAGTCCGATCGAGCGCGCATGCGGCGATTCGGTTACGGTTTTTCGCATCAGGTCCTCCCGTGATCAATAATGCCAAAAAAATACCAATTGTCCAGTTGTCGGCCGAGAAAAATCAACCATAACACAAACCGTATCGATGTTTTTTAATAAAAATCAACAACATATATTGTTAACAAAATATTTTGCCGCTGCCCCTTGGTTAATGGTATTTTATTGGTATTATAGTGTGCGGGAGGAATTGATGGCCGCGTATTTTATCGGAATTGATGGTGGTGGGACCAATTGCCGGGCGGCGCTGGCCGGCGGCGACGGGACTGTCCTCGGAAAGGGCAGGAGCGGTGCGGCAAATATCCTGACCGATCCGGAGAGCGGCATTCGTCATATTATCGAAGCGGCCCAAGCGGCTTGCGGCGACGCCGGACTTGATGCCGCAGTGCTGCCGACCTGCCACGTGCTGCTCGGCCTTGCCGGTGCCAATGTCGAAAAGACCGTCGCCATGGTTCTGGAACGGCTGCCGTTCGGACGATGTGCTGTCGAACCCGATGCCCTGATCGCCGTGCACGGCGCACTGGGCGCGGAAGACGGGGCGGTCGCAATCCTGGGGACGGGCTCGGTCTTCGCGGCAAAGCGCGGCGCAACCGTGCACACGATCGGCGGCTGGGGCTTCGTCGTCGGCGACCAGGGAAGCGGCGCGGTGCTTGGCCGTTCGCTCATGCAGGAAGCGCTGCTTGCCCATGACGGCATCAGGCCGCAGACAGCCCTGACCGGAAAACTCCTGGCCGATTTCGACAATGATCCAAGGAGACTGGTGGCTTTCGCCCACGAATCGCTGCCCGGCGCCTTCGCGCGCTTTGCCCCGGTTGTGTTCGAATATGCCGACAAGGGCGATCCCCTCGCGCAACGGCTTGTCAGGGACGCGGCGGCGCAGGTCGAAGACGCGATCAATGTAGTGCTGGCTTCGACCGATCCGAGACTGTGCCTGCTCGGCGGCCTCGGCGCGCTTTACGAACCATGGCTGATACCAGAGCACCGTGCGCTGGTGGTTCCGGCCAGGGGCGATGCGCTTGACGGCGCCTTGTCGCTCGCACTTGAGCGATTTTCCTTGAGGGACGAGGCACATGCCTGACCGGTTCCATCGAATATTTGCCGCCGAGAACGGACTGAGCACCGGAAGCGGGCCGCTCTATCTGAGGCTGCGCAACCAGGTCGAACGCGCGATCAGCGATGGCCTGCTCAGTGACGGCGATGCCCTGCCGTCGGAACGCGACATCGCCGATCTGGCGGATGTTTCGCGGGTGACGGTCCGCAAGGCCGTGCAGGATCTTGTCAAGGACGGCGTCCTCGTGCAGCGGCACGGTTCCGGCACATTCGTGTCAAGGCCCGCAGCGCGCGTCGAGCAGCCGTTGTCGCGCCTGACGTCTTTTACCGAGGACATGTCGCGCCGCGGCTGGGATGCCCGTTCCGAGTGGCTGCAACGGGGGGTATTCGTGCCGTCGCCGGAGGAGATGGTCACCCTTGGCCTGGCGCCCGGCGATGAGGTGGTGCGCATTGACCGCCTGCGGATTGCGGACGACAGGCCCCTGGCGATCGAGCGCGCTTCGATTTCGACGCAGATGCTGCCCGATCCCGACGAGGTCGAGACGTCGCTTTACGCGGCGCTCGATGTCTACGGTTTCCGGCCGGTGCGGGCGCTGCAGCGCATTTCGGCGACCAATCTGCGGGCCGAGGACGCGGAACTGCTCGATCTCGATGCCGGCGATGCCGGGCTGCGGATCGAACGGATATCCTATCTGGAATCGGGCCGTGTGGTGGAATTCACGCGCTCGCTCTATCGCGGCGATGCCTACGATTTCGTTGCCGAACTGACCATCGGAAAGAGCTAGGCAACAGCACTGCAAATGTACTGTAAGGGAGTTGAGGTCGTGACATATATGCGCGAGGAGATCGACGAGATACCGGCTGCCGCTCAGCGGCTCGTCGACTGGCTCTCACCGATGTTGCCTGCCATCGGCAGCACCCTGCGGTCGCGCAATCCGGCCTTTGTCACTACGGTCGCGCGCGGTTCGTCCGACCATGCCGCGGCGTTTCTGAAATATGCCATCGAACTGAAGGCCGGCCTAGCGGTCGCCTCCGTCGGCCCGTCCGTGGCCTCGATTTACGGCGCACGATTGTCGCTGGAAAACGCATTGTGCATCTCGATTTCGCAATCCGGGCAGAGCCCGGACATCGTCGCGCTGCAAAAGACGGCCTCCGAGGGCGGTGCGCTGACGGTCTCATTGACCAACGCCGAAAAGGCGCCCCTGGCCACGCAAAGCGACCTGGCCGTGGACATATGCGCCGGGATCGAAAAAGGCGTCGCCGCGACGAAGACCTATGTCAACTCGGTGCTGTCCGGCCTTCTGCTGCTGGCCGCCTGGACCAGGGACGAGGACCTCATGAAGGCGCTGGAAAGGCTGCCCGGTCAGCTCGAAAAGGCCGTATCGCTCGACTGGTCGTCCCTTCGCCCGGATATCCGGAACGGGCGGTCGCTGTTCATACTGGGCCGTGGTCCGACACTTGCCGTTGCCCATGAGGCGGCGCTGAAGTTCAAGGAGAGCTGCAATCTTCATGCCGAGGCCTACAGCGCCGCGGAAGTGCTGCACGGGCCGGTGTCACTGGTCGGCAACGGCTTCCCGGTGCTCGCGCTGGCCGCGCGCGACAAGGCGGAGGACGCAACGGTTTCGACCGCCGAAAAGATGGCGCAGGACGGCGCTGCCGTCCACGTTACCTCGGCGCGTGCCATCAGGGCGCAATCGTTGCCCTTTGTCGATACCGGCCATCCGCTCACCGACGCCCTGGTGCTTATCGTTCCGTTTTACGGTTTCGTTGAAGCGCTGGCACGTTCAATGGGCCTTGATCCGGACCGGCCGGAAAAACTGAATAAGGTGACGGAGACCACATGACGCAACAGTCCGCGATCTACGCACCCGCGATCTTCGACGGTTCGACCTGGCACGCGCACGCGGCCGTCCTCTATGGCGCGGACACGGTGACCGGGATCGTCCCGGCATCGCGGCTGCCGGACAGCCTGCCCGTCACCCGCCTGGAGACAGGAATGATCGTCCCGGGCTTTGTCGACCTGCAGGTCAATGGCGGCGGCGGCGTCCTGATGAACGACGACCCGAGCGTCGAGGCCATCGAGACGATGTGCCGGGCGCACAGCCGTTTCGGGACGACGGCACTGCTGCCGACGCTGATCACGGATACTCCGGAACGCACGCAGCAGGCCATTGATGCCGCTGCGGCGGCGCTTCAACGCGCCGTTCCGGGCTGCCTCGGACTGCACCTCGAAGGCCCGCATCTTTCGCAGGCGCGGCGAGGGGCCCACGATGCCGGTCTCGTCCGCCCCGCAGGCGAGGAGGACATGGAGCGTCTGCTTTCCGCCGGGAAGCAGATCGGCAACCTCCTCGTCACCGTGGCACCGGAAGCGGTCACGGCCGCGCAGGTCGCGTTGTTGTCGGCCGCCGGTATCAAGGTCAGCCTCGGCCACAGCGATGCCGGCCGCGGCACCGCGTCGGAGATGGTCTCAGCCGGTGCGACGCTGTTTACGCACCTGTTCAACGCCATGAGCCCGCTCGGCCATCGCGAGCCGGGCATGGTCGGCGCTGCACTGTCGGAGCCGAGTGTCTATGCGGGCCTGATCGCTGACGGAATCCATGTCGATCCGGCCTCGATGGGCATTGCCGTTCGCGGCAAGCAAGGGCCCGGCAAGATATTTCTCGTTACCGACGCCATGTCGACCATCGGCAGCGACCTGACCGAATTCACCCTCAACGGGCGTACCGTTTATCGGTCGAACGGGCGGCTGACACTCAAGGATGGAACGCTTGCCGGCGCGGATATCGACATGATCGCGTCCGTGCGGGTGCTGGTCGGGCAGGTCGGGCTCGATCTCAGCGAAGCCCTGCGCATGGCCTCGCTTTACCCTGCGCGTGCAATGGGGATCGATGCCAGCCATGGCCGTATAGGCGAGGATACACGGGCGGATTTCGTCCATCTCTCCGATGCGTTGGCGGTCGAGCGTGTGTGGATCGGCGGAAGCCAGGTCTTCGGAGCCGACTAGAACAGCAGCAGCGACGGTTTTTGCACGGGCTCGTCCGGTTCCGACTCCGCCCCGGCCTCTTCGGTGACCGGCGCGCTTGTGGCGTCGGGCAGAAAGCCGAACTTTCCATCGAGCGTTTCGAAAGCCGCCTTGTCCTGGTGTGCGCCGATATTCAGCCCCTCGGCCACTTCAAACCGGCCGCCGTCGGGCAGGTCGATCGTCATGGCAATAGAGCCGCCATACGCAGCAGAGCCCGCCGAAATGCTCAGATCCGGCCGCAGGGCTTCTGGATGCGCGAATTCGGGCGAGCCGCCTTTTGAACGGTCGCCGAGCGCAAACCCCTTGCTTCGCAGCACCGTGGGAAATTCCCGGTCCTCGACGAGATCGCCGTCGAATACGATGTCGAAGTCGCCTTTGCCCCACTTGCGGGTGAAATGCGTGTCGGGATCATCGTTGAAATCAGGCGCGGGCACGGTGGCCGAAATGCCGGTCAGGGCGCCGGTCTTGCCGAACATCCGGGCGTTGTCGGGATCGCCGAATCCGATCGCGTTGTTGAAATGCCGCAACCGGCCGAGCGCGCCTTTAGGGAATATGCCCTTGCCGGTCCGGTAATACCAGGAATTGAAGAAGACGTGGATGCCGCCCTCGTTTCTCTGGCCGCCGCCCAGTTTGAAATGCGAGCACCTGGTGCGCTCGCCCGGTTCCGGCTGCATGCTCGGCGGGTTGTTCAGCCATCCGTAGTTTCCATAGACATAAAACCAGCCGGCGCGCTGCAGCTCGAACGAAAACGGTCGGTAGCAGTCGGCGAAGGTGTTGTGCCTGATCACCCAGTTCCAGGCGTAGTCCTCGGGCTCGATCGCGTTGTCGCGGATGCGGGTAAAGGTGTTGCCTTCGATCAGCACATTGGCCGAGGCCCGCCTGCCGTTGTTGAAGTCCAGCCCGGCGGCATCGATCCCGGGCGCCAGGTGGTCGACACGGTTGAAAAAGTGAATGCCGTTGAAGGCGTCGCTTATCCGGTTGTTGCGGATGATGATATTGCCGGCCACATCCCAGGCGCGGAAGAAGTCGCCGTCCCAGGCCCGGTAATCGCCATCGGGGTCGACGGCTATGCCGCCCGTATTCTTCTTCGAGCCGTGCACCAGCCGCCAAGGCACCGTGTTCCACATTTCGTTGCCGGCGCTGACATCCTGCTTCCAGTCGCAATTGCACACGGTGACGTCGCGCGTCGTCAGCCCGTTGGCGCCAATGGCGATCGCGCCCTCGCGGAAAGTCAGCCGGTCGAGCGTTATGTGCTGGCATTCGTCGAGGTAAACCGCGGTCGGCCAGCAGCGCAGGAACTTCAGGTCGCGCAGAATGATGTGCTGGCAACGAATGAGCGCGAATGCAGCTTCGTCGGCGGTCTGGCCAACGCTCGGATAATAGCCCGCGGCCTGCCGGCGCATGGCGATAAGATTGGCGCGCCGTCCGTACTTCTTGAGCGACAGGCCGCCGGTAAAGACCGCGCCTTCTTCCGCCTCTATGATGATCGGATCGTGTGCTGTTCCGCGAATGCCGGTCAGAACCAGAGGTTTTCCGTAAAGGCCCGGTTCGAGCACCAGCCTGTCGCCGGCGCGCAGTTTGGCGCAGCGTTTGGCAAGGTTCGACGGATTGGCTCTCTCAACCCCCATACGCGCGATCGCCCGGTTCCGTTAGCAACACAAGGCGGCAATGTCGCACCGGCAAATGGCTTTTACAAGCAAAGGCGCCGGGTTGCGTTAACGGGCGCGGCTGTTCCTCGGACCGGTTGTCCCGCCGTTCAAAAAAAGTCGCACGGATTGTGCCGTATATGAAAGAATTTCGGGTTTGCGGCCAAAAACTTGTCGATTGGTCGTTTTTGGGATATGCGATGTCGTTAACAGGCGTTTACATATCGTGTGTTCGTCGGAAGAGTGCACATATTGTATTCGGCGATCCGGCAGCGCATGCCGCTGTCTGAGAGCTCGAAAATGGGGTGGCCCATCGCGCCGGGTCACCCCATTTTTTTATGGGTACCAATAGCGGGCGTCGCTGCTTCCGCGCTCGATCACAACAAAATTGTTGGCGAACACACGGTAGGCCGGGCTCCATTCCCCGTCGGGCCACTGGATACGGATCTGCGCCCGTTCCGCGACGCCGGTTCCGACATGGATAAATCCGGCATGTCCGGAGGCATGTCCGCCGCCGGTCTGGATCTTGCGCAGCCTCGTCTCGTTACCGGACTTGACCAGGATCGTCGCGCCGACAGCGTTTCTGTTTGGTCCCTGCTGGCGCAGCTCGATCTGCAGCCAGTTGCCCATCGGCCGCGTTCCCCAATCCGTCCTGCCGCCGTGATTGTGGAACAGGCTGACCGGCGCCTCCCTGTTGACCACCAGAAGGTCGAGCCGGCCGTCAAGGTCGAAATCGGCGATGACCGCGCCGCGACCGCGCCGGTCGAGATCTATGCCGGACAGGTGCCCGGCCTCGAAGAAATTCCCGTCGTGCTGCCCGAGCAGCAGATTGTCCGGATCGAAGGCGGCGAAATCCGGCATCTCCTCGACATTTCCCTTGGCGATGAAGAGATCGAGAAGCCCGTCATTGTTGAAATCGGCGAATTCCGAATGCCAGCCGGTCGACGGTCTCAGATCGCTGCCGGTATATGGCCGGTGGGCCGTGGCGCCGCGCTCGAAGGCGATGTCGCGGTAAACCGGCCGTCCTTCCTCGGCTTCCTCGTCCAGGGTCTGCAGCTTGGTGTCGCCCATCGACGTCAGTGCGTATTCGGGAAATCCGTCCGCATCGATGTCGCCTTCGGCGATGCCCATGCCCCAGATGTTGACCCGCTTCCAACCGTCGGCGCGGCGGTAGAGGCGCGGCAGCTTGCCCGGATCGATGCGCCACAACTGCTCCTCGCCGTCACGATAGTAGTGGCGGTCGTTGGTGACGCGGAGCGACGGCGTGCCGGAGCGGTTCCAGTCGGTGAAGATCATCGAAAGGGCGCAGAAGCCGGGCGAGAGCGCACTGCGCTCGGCATAGGACAGTCGGTTGCCGGGCAGGGGCCGGAACAGGGCGTTGTCGTGACAGGTTCCCCAGGGCGAACCCGGCGCGGAGCGGTCGACATAGTTGCCGAAGGCAAGCGTCGGGAATTCGGCGTTTGGCTCAAACGTGGCGGCAAATGCGGTTGTCCAGGCGCGCCCGCCGTCAAAGGCGAAGTCGCGGTTGGCGTTCGAGAAGCTGCAATCGGCGCCGCCCTTCAACAGGATGTTGCGCCCAACCCGGAGCAACACCAGGTCGCGATAGCCGTCATTGTCGATGTCGATCGGATAAAGGCCGGTGACGTTTTCAAGATCGCCCTCGTCGACTTCCAGGGGCATTTCCGCGAAACGCAAATTGTCGCTGCCGACGCTGCGGTTGACGAACAGCCGCGCCGGGCCGGTGCCGCCGGCCAGCATCAAATCCGGATAGCGGTCGCCATTGCAGTCGAACGATGCCGCCCCGCCGCCGACGAAATACTCCCACGGTCCGCCGTAGACATGCTCGATTCCGGCCGAAGTCGCCTGTTCGACGAGAACGGGAATGTCCATCTTCGGGGCGTCGGCCGCCGCGGCTGCCGGGAACAGGGCGAACAATGCAGCAAAAATCAATCGGTTGTTCATGGCGCAATCACCAATGTCTTGAGAAACGCGATCAGCGCCGCCCGGTCCGTGTCGTCCAAAGCGACATAGCGATCGCGGCTGTCACGGCCGGCGCCGCCGTGCGCCCGGATGACCTCATCGAGCGTCGTGAAGTCGCCGCGGTGCCCGTAGGGGGCGGTCGAGGCGATGCCCCACAACTCGCTGGTCATGAAGACGTCGCGATCGACGAAGCGCTGGCCGAGAAGTTCGTTGCCGAGTGCCGAGACCTGCTGGTCGGCGATCTTGTGACGCTTCAGGTCGCCGAACAGCGGGACCAGGACAGCGCCGCTTTCATCGCGCGGCAGCGATTTCGCCCACTCGAGGAGCGCAAGGTCGTATACGGCGCCATTTTCCGTTTCGCCGTGCCTCAGGGTTCCGGCGCCGTCTACCGGACCCGGATCGGCAAAGACGAGGCTCTCGAGCGGCAGGGCAGGGCGGTGACAGCCGCCGCAGCCGATGTCGTCGAACACGTCGCCGCCGCGTTCGGAAAGCCTGCGCCATTGGTCATTCTCGGGTGCGATGCGGGAGGGCGGGGGACGGCCCGCCTGCCAGGCGACCAGCGCCGAAACGTCGCCGGCACCCATCTCGGCCTCAACGCCGTCCTCGTCGAAATCGTCCTCGCCGGTCCAGCGCGGACCGAAGCGCTCGACGGCCTGAATGCCGTGGTGATGGTTGAGCGCGTTGACGGTGAACTGCCGCAGGGAGCCGATGACGCCCTTCTGGCTGAACGGACGGATCACCAGGTCGCTGTCGACACCGTCGATCCCGGAAAGATCGACAATGCCGTCCGGTTCCGCGGTAACCGCTCCGAAATCCACGCCCTTGGAGGTCAAGCGGACGGTGTGCGGTTCGCCGGAGGACCGGGCCTGATTGAGCGCCATGCTGCGCTGCGCCTGCAATTCGGCGGTCATCTCGCGCGCCAGCAGCTCGATGAGGCCGGCGCCCATCAGGTGATTGGTATTGCGCTCGTTGGAGAATTGCGGATCGGTGGTGTCGAAATCGGCGTTTGTGAAGCCCTCGGATACGAAGACATTGGCAACGAAATCGCCGGCACCGCCGGTGACCGGATCGTTGTGGCAGGATGAACAGGCGTTTGAATCCATTCCCGGAAGCCGCTGAAAAGACTGCTGTATCGGCCGTTTGCTCTTCGTCGGTATAATCGCCTGCGTCGCCATCGGGCGGCCGACACCGTCGACGGTTGTGAACTTGGCGGTAAACAGAGCCTCGCCGCGCTCCATCAGCGCCTGCAGTTGTGCGGCTGAAAGGCGGCCGGAAAAATCGGCCTGTCGGGTGGGGGCGCCGATGGTCGCTTCTGTCCACGGGGACGCGGCGTCGCCGGAAGGGGCGGCACCGGCGAAGAGTGCGACGAAGGCGGCGGCAGCTAATATCAGCGTTCTAGAGGGCATTGTCTTCCACCTCGATGGCCCGTTCGGTCGCCCGGGCGAACAGTTCATCGAGTTCGAGCAGCGCGGTGACGGTGCAACCCTCGACGATGAGCGGCTTTTCGTCCGGAAAGCAGTGGATCTCGACCTTCTCCGCGACGACGTCGAGCTTGGTCGCGCCGATCGCCTCGCGCAAGGGCGCCTCGATGAATTCGAACGCCTCGGTTCCGTTGCCGACAAAGGCGACCGGAAAGGAATCGACGAGTGCGTACATGTCGGCAAGGCCCGTGCCGAGTGCGTGCCCGGCCTCCTCGTAGGCCTTCAGCGCATCGCGGTCACCGGCGATGGCGGCTTCGTGGACCGCGTTCATCTCGGTCGTGCCGATGTCGTTTCTCGGCCGTTCCGTCTCGTCGGCCGCATTGGCGCGGCGGTAGATCGCGTAGTCGCCCGCATAGGCCTCGATGCACCCGCGGCGGCCGCAGCGGCACAGCGCGCCGTCCGGGATGTGGGACAGGTGACCGAATTCCGTTCCCGACGAGCGGATGCCGCTGACGAGTTCGCCGTTCAGCATCAGGCCCATGCCGATGCCGTGCGACAGAAGGACGGCGGCGTAATTGCGGTTGAACCGGACCGGATCGCGCCAGTGCAATGCCCGGGCGATCATCGAGCAGTCGTTGGAGAGCTTCACATGTGCGTTGAACTCCGGCTCCAGGCATGCCTTGAAGCCGAGGTTTCGGTGCTGCGTGATCGGCGACCAGAGCATTGCAGTTCCCGCAACGTCTGTCACGCCCTGCACGCCAAGCCGAATGCGCTTGAGTTTGCCGGCGTCCGGCGGCAGTTGCGCCAGAGCGCGGCGAATGGTGTCGACCAGCGTGTCCTGGAAATCTTCGGGCGACGCGCGCCGTGCGCGGAACGGCTGGTCGACATCGGCGATGCGCTGTCCCGTGTAGTCGGAAATGGTCGCCGACACCCGGTCGAGTTGCACGACCGCCGATGCGACCAGCGCCGCCTTGGGATTGAGCGCCAGCCGAACCTGCGGGCGGCCGCGGCCGAGGCTGGCGGAGCCTTCCTTGCCGGGCACGACGATGACCGCCTCATCGATCAGCTCCGAAGTGATTGCCGAAACCGTCGATGCGCTGAGCCCGGTCTTTGCACAAATGCCCTTCCTGGACATGGGTCCGCTACGGCGCAAGACAGCCAGGATACGGCTGCGATTGCGCTTGCGTACGTCGTCCGATCGTCCCAATTCGACCACGGTGTCGTTTTCCTCCCGGTGGCGTTGATTTTGCTGCAATGCAAAAATTATTGCTGCAATACAACAACTTAACGCACTGTAATTTTCAAGTTGACACAGCTTTGCGATTAAGTCACTATTTTTTTCGAGCCTCGAATTAAATGGCTCGTATGAAGCGTGGCTCGGTGCCTCGATCCGTCGGGGCGATGATCCACTCACCGGGAGGTACTGAAAATGAGAATCCTTAAGGCCGCACTAATCGGTGCGGTGTTTGCCGCTACATCCGCCGGCGCCGCATTTGCCGATGGCAAGACGATCGGCGTTTCCTGGTCGAACTTCCAGGAAGAACGGTGGAAGACCGACGAGGCTGCCATGAAGGCGGCGATCGAGGCCGCCGGCAACAAATACATCTCCGCCGATGCGCAGTCGTCCGCAGCCAAGCAGCTCACCGACGTGGAATCGCTGATCTCGCAGGGCGCCGATGCGCTGATCATTCTCGCACAGGACGCCGGTGCCATCGGGCCGGCGGTCGAGTAGGCGTCCGCCGAAGGGATTCCGGTTGTCGGCTACGACCGTCTCATCGAGAACCCGGAAGCGTTCTACATCACCTTTGACAACAAGGAAGTTGGCCGCATGCAGGCCCGCGCGGTGTTTGCTGCAATGCCGGAAGGCAACTATGCCTTCATCAAGGGCTCGTCCGCGGACCCGAATGCGGATTTCCTGTTCTCCGGGCAGATGGAAGTGCTGAAGGAAGCCCTGGACGCCGGCAAGGTCAAGAATGTCGGCGAAGCCTACACGGACGGCTGGAAGCCTGAAAACGCTCAGAAGAACATGGAGCAGATCCTGACGGCCAACAACAATAACATCGATGCGGTCGTCGCCTCCAATGACGGTACGGCCGGCGGTGTCGTTGCCGCGCTCTCGGCGCAGGGCCTTGACGGCAGCGTTCCGGTTTCCGGACAGGACGGCGACCATGCGGCACTCAACCGCGTTGCTCTCGGCACCCAGACCGTGTCGGTGTGGAAGGATGCGCGCGAACTCGGCAAGAACGCCGCCGTCGTCGCGTCGGTGCTGGCCGACGGCACCGCGATGGCTGACGTTCCGGGCGCCGTGAAGTGGTCCGGTGGCCCCGCGGGCGTCGAGATGAACGCTATCTTCCTTGCACCCGTGCCGATCACCAAGGATAATCTCGATGTGGTGATCGATGCCGGATGGATCGGCAAGGACGTGGTTTGCCAGGGCGTTGCATCGGGTACGGTCGCAGCCTGTAACTAAACCGCACAACCTCGGCGAATAGGAAGGCGCCGCGATCCGTGCTGGTCGCGGCGCTTTTTCTAAACAAAATTTCCAGTGGGGGGAGCCGTCATGACGGACCACACGGACTCTCAAACGACCCAGACAACAGATACCGCGCGCCAATCGGAACTGTCGGTTGTCGGCCGCTTCATCAAGGCGACGGAACTTGACACGCGCATGCTCGGCATGATCGGTGCATTGCTGCTTATCTGGATCCTGTTCGATATTTTCTCCGGCGGCCTGTTCCTGACACCGCGGAACCTTTGGAACCTGTCGGTTCAGACGGCTTCCGTCGCCGTCATGGCGACCGGCATGGTGCTGATCATCGTCACGCGCAACATCGACCTTTCGGTCGGATCCGTCCTCGGGTTCGTCGGCATGATCATGGCGGTGACGCAGGCGGAGATCCTGCCCACCTATATCGGTTTCGACAATCCTTTCACCTGGATCATCGCGCTCGCCGTCGGTATCGCCGTCGGCGCGGCAATCGGGGCGCTGCACGGCTACGTCATCGCCTATATGGGCGTGCCGGCCTTCATCGTGACGCTCGGCGGACTGCTGGTCTGGCGCGGCGCGGCCTGGTGGGTGACCTCCGGCCGAACGGTCGCGCCCATGGATTCCAACTTCCGCCTGATGGGCGGTGGGCCGGCCGGCTCCATCGGCGAAATCGCCAGCTGGATCGTCGGGCTGATCGCCTGCGCGGCGATCGTGGCGATGATCGTCAGTGGGCGCCGCCAGCGCAAGCGCTTCCAGTTTCCGTTGCGGCCGGTCTGGGCCGAGACCTTTCTGGGTGCACTCGGCTGCTTCCTGGTACTCGGCGCGGTCTACATCGCCAATATCTACTACTGGCCGATCGGCATCGTGCGCCGGCACATCCAGGCCGGACTGCTGGAAGGCGAGGCGACCACGATCTTCATCGGCCATGGTGTGGCGATACCGGTCCTGGTGGCCATCTGCGTCGGCATCGTCATGACGTTCCTGGCGACGCGCACGCGCTTCGGCCGCTACGTCTTCGCCCTCGGCGGCAACCCGGAAGCGACCGACCTCGCCGGTATCAACACCCGCTGGGTCACCATGAAGATCTTCATCATCATGGGCGTTCTGTGCGCCATCGCGGCGGCCATTTCGACGGCCCGGCTCAATGCGGCGACCAATGCGCAGGGAACGCTGGACGAATTGCTGACCATCGCCGCCGCGGTCATCGGCGGCACGTCGCTCGCCGGCGGCGTCGGCACCATTGCCGGCGCCATGATCGGTGCCCTGGTCATGCAGTCGCTGCAGTCGGGCATGGTGCTGATGGGGCTCGATACGCCACTGCAGAACATTGTCGTCGGCGTCGTACTCGTGATCGCGGTGTGGCTCGACTCGCTGTACCGCCGCGCGCAGCACTAGGTCAGGGGAGGAAAACATGAGCCTGGAAACAGCAACGCAGCCCCTGGTCGAGATGCGCAACATGTCGATCTCCTTCGGCGGCATCCACGCCGTCGACGATGCCTCGGTGGATCTCAATCCCGGCGAGGTGGTGGGCCTGCTCGGCCATAACGGCGCCGGAAAATCGACGCTTATCAAGATCCTGTCGGGCGCCTATCAGCGCGACAACGGCGAGATCCACATCGACGGCGAGCTGGCGACGATCAACAATCCGCGCGATGCCAAGGGCTATGGCATCGAGACGATCTACCAGACGCTGGCGCTCGCCGACAATGTCGACACGGCAGCCAACCTCTATCTCGGGCGCGAGCTGCTCACCCCCTGGGGAACGCTCGACGACGTGGCGATGGAAGCCAAGGCACGGGAAGTGATGGGGCGGCTCAATCCGCGGTTCCAGCGCTTCAAGGATCCGGTCAAGGCACTGTCCGGCGGTCAGCGGCAGTCGGTCGCCATCGCCAGGGCGATCCTGTTCAACGCGCGCATCCTGATCATGGACGAGCCGACGGCGGCGCTCGGGCCCGAGGAAACCGCGCAGGTGTCGGAACTGATCCTGCAGCTGAAATCGGAAGGTATCGGTATCTTCCTCATCAGCCACGACATCCATGACGTGTTCGATCTCGCCGACCGCGTGGCGGTGATGAAGAACGGCCAGGTGGTCGGAACCGCCAGGACCCAGGACGTCGACAAGGACGAGGTGCTGGGAATGATCATTCTCGGCAAGTGCCCGCCCGGCGCCACACCCGGACCCGGCGCGCTTTCGAGCTGACCGGTCCCGGGCCGGCCCGGGACAACAAGACAGGAAATGCGGCCGTCGCCCGGCGACGGACAGTCCGTTCCGGCCATTGGAGGAGTGATGTATCTCGGAATCGATCTCGGCACGTCCGGCGTCAAGGCGCTCATCATCGACGCCGGCCAGAAGATTGTCGCATCCGCGACCGCCGATCTGAAAGTGGCGCGACCGGCGAGCGGCTGGTCGGAACAGGATCCGGCGGACTGGATTTCGGCGACGAGCGTGGCCGTCGGCAAGCTGAGAAGCAAGCATCCCGCCATCGTTGCAGAGGTGAAGGGCATCGGCCTTTCGGGGCAGATGCACGGTGCGACGCTGCTCGATTCCGCCGACCGTGTCATGCGGCCCTGCATCTTGTGGAACGATACGCGGGCGCATGCGGAAGCCGCGCAGCTCGATGCCGATCCGCAGTTCCGGTCGATCTCCGGAAACATCGTCTTTCCCGGCTTCACAGCGCCCAAACTGATGTGGGTGCGGAACAACGAACCGGACGTGTCCGCGAAGGTCGCATCGGTGCTCTTGCCGAAGGACTATCTGCGACTTTGGCTGACCGGCGAGCGAGTGTCGGAAATGTCCGACGCATCCGGGACAAGCTGGCTCGATGTCGGCCAGCGGCGCTGGTCGCCGGAACTGCTCGCCGCATCGCAGATGGATATCGGCCAGATGCCCCGGCTGGTGGAGGGCACGGAACCGAGCGGCGGCCTGCGGGCCGAAGTTGCCGCGGAATGGGGCATCCAGCCGGGCACCGTCGTTGCCGGCGGTGCCGGCGACAATGCCGCCACGGCGATCGGCATGGGCACGGTCAGCGAGGGGGATGCCTTCGTTTCGCTCGGAACATCGGGCGTGGTGTTCGCCGCGAACGGCTCCTACCGCCCCAATGCGGAAAGCGCAGTGCATACATTCTGCCACGCCGCGCCCGATAGCTGGCACCAGATGGGCGTGATCCTGTCGGCGACGGACAGCCTCAACTGGTTCGCGGTTCTCGTCGGGAAATCGGCCGCCGCGCTGACCGACGAGCTCGGCGACGAACTGCGCGCGCCGCAGGGGATGTTCCTGCCGTTCCTTTCTGGCGAGCGCACCCCGCACAACGATGCGGAGATCCGCGGCGTCCTGACCGGGATTTCGCACGGCGCAGGCCGGACGGAGATCACGGCATCCATCCTGCAGGGCGTTGCCTTCGCGTTTCGCGACAGCGTCGAGGCGCTGTCCGCAGCGGGGACGGACGTCCGGCGGTTGACGGCAAGCGGCGGCGGCTCGCGGTCGCTCTACTGGCTGCGCACCATCGCGACTGCTCTCGACCTGCCGGTCGATGTGCCGGTCGCCGGTGATGTCGGCGCCGCATACGGTGCCGCCCGGCTCGGCATGCTGGCTGGCGGACGGGCATCGCTCGCCGCGTGCACGCCGCCGGACATCGATCAGACAATCGAGCCGGACCAGGCACTGAGGCCGGCCTACGAGGAAGCCTATCAGCAATACCGGAAGACCTATCCGGCGATACGGAGCACCATGTCATGAAGACCGACTTTTTTGGCAATATCGAGCGGATTTCCTATGAGGGGCCCGAAAGCACGAATCCCCTGGCATTCCGCCACTACAACCCCGACGAAACGGTCATGGGCAAGCGCATGGAAGACCATCTGCGCTTCGCGGTGTGCTACTGGCACAATTTCTGCTGGCCGGGCGGCGATCCGTTTGGCGGCCAGACCTTCGAGCGCCCGTGGTTCGGCGAGACGATGGAGAATGCCTTCCTGAAGGCCGATGTCGCGTTCGACATGTTCAGCATCCTCGGCGCTCCGTACTATTGCTTTCACGATGCGGATGTGCGCCCGGAAGGCGCCGATTTTTCCGAGAACACGCGCAATCTCGACGCGATGGTCGACTATTTCGCGGAAAAACAGGCGCAGACAGGCATCAAGCTGTTGTGGGGCACGGCGAACCTTTTCTCCAACCGCCGCTACATGGCCGGCGGTGCCACCAATCCCGATCCGGATGTCTTTGCCTTCGCGGCGGCGACGGTGAAAACCTGCATCGACGCGACGCACCGGCTGGGCGGCGAGAACTACGTGCTGTGGGGCGGGCGCGAGGGTTACGAGACGCTACTGAACACCGATATGAGCCAGGAACTGGACCAGCTCGGGCGTTTCCTCAACCTTGTCGTCGAGTACAAGCACAAGATCGGCTTCACCGGCACGATCCTGATCGAGCCGAAGCCGCAGGAGCCGACCAAACACCAGTACGACTTCGACGTCGCGACGGTCTATGGGTTCCTGAAACGCTACGGCCTTGAGGACGAGGTCCGCGTCAATATCGAGCAGGGGCATGCGATCCTCGCCGGCCACTCCTTCGAGCACGAACTGGCGACCGCCAACGCGCTCGGCATCTTCGGATCCATCGATATGAACCGCAACGACTACCAGTCGGGCTGGGATACCGATCAGTTTCCGAACAACGTGCCGGAGATGGCACTCGCCTATTTCCACGTGTTGAAAGGTGGTGGATTTACCACAGGCGGCACGAATTTCGACGCCAAGCTGCGGCGCCAGTCGCTCAATCCGGAAGATCTGCTGATGGCCCATGTCGGCGGCATGGATTGCTGTGCCCGCGGGCTGAAGGCCGCGGCCGCGATGATCGAGGACGGGGTGCTTTCCGGCTTCGTGGACGAGCGCTATGCGGGCTGGAATTCGCCTGCCGCGCAACGGATGCTGGCCGGAGAAACGGGGCTTGAAGCCATTGCCGAGCGGGTCGTAGCGGAGAACATCAACCCGGCACCGAAGTCCGGTCGGCAGGAATACCTGGAAAACGTCGTCAACCGGTACGTCTGAGCGCATTTTCCCAATCCGGTGCTTGCTAATTTGCATCATGATTTTGATTGATAGCAATCAAAATCATGATGTTTTTTCATTTTTGTACCGTTGTTCGCCCATTCCCGATCCCGTAGATTCGCATCGGGAGGAACCATGCGAAAAGCAACCGTCCAAGACCTGGCCGCGCTGGCGGGCGTAAGCACCGCGACCGTCGACCGTGTCCTGCACAACCGGTCGGGCGTCAGCGACAAGGCCCGCGAACGGGTCAAGGCGGCGATTCACGAGCTCGGCTTCGGCCAGTTGCCGGGCGATCTCATGGAAGCGCCCAAGCGGACATTGCGATTCCTGTTCCTGCTCCCAAAGGTCAACACGAGCTTTGCCAAGGCGATCAGCGCATCCGTGCGCGCCGCCGCGCGCGTCAGTGACGACGTGCACATCATCAATGACATTCACCGGGTCGATCTTCGCGACAACAAGGAAATCATCCAGGAACTGGATGACGTGACGGCGGACAGGTATGACGGCGTCGCCCTGTTTGCCGTCGACGCACCGGGCGTGCGCCAGGCGATGGACCGCGTCGTCGAGCGCGGCGTGAAAATTGTCACCGTTGTCTCCGACATTCCGACGTCCAAGCGGCATCATTTCGTCGGCATTGACAATGTCGCCGCCGGCCGCGTGGCCGGTACGCTGATGGGCCGTTTCGTCGGAAAGCGGAAGGGCACGATCGGCGTCATCGCCGGTTCGCTGCGCATGCGCGACCATGTCGACCGGTATTTCGGCTTCGAGCAGATCCTGCATGCCAGGTTTCCGTCATTGCGGATCCTGCCGATCGAGGAAGGCGACAGCCTTCACGAACGCAACGCAGTGATCACGCGGCGCCTTCTTGAAAAACATGACGACCTGGTCGGTCTCTACTCCGCGGCTGCCGGCAATATCGGCATTCTGGAGGTCCTTGGTGATCTCGGCATATCCGACAAGCTCGTGGTGATCATGCACGAACTGTCCGAGCATGTCCGGGCAGGGCTTGCGGACGGCACCGTCGATGCGGTGATCAACCAGGACACCGGCCACATCGCACGCAGCGCCGTTCGCGTGCTGACGGCTTTTTGCAGCGGCCGGCCGATCATCGAGGCGCAGGAGAAAATAAGGATCGATATCTACCTGGCGGACAATCTGCCATGACCTAGCGACGCTCAAGCGCAGAAACCGATGGTGAGAAGACGGCACGACGGTCGTAGAGACCGGTTCGGCAACGGTCTTCCCTGCGCCCCTCAGACCGGGTTTTTCGTGCCGGCTTTGGCACAACACAAATGGGAAACAGGAGGATCTCATGAAGAAACTGCTAACAACCTGCCTGATCGCCAGCGGCCTCATGGCCGGTTCGGCGATCGCCGCCGAAACGGTCAAGGTTCTGTCCATCAACCGGGACATGGAGCCGTGGAAGCAGCTCTATCTGGACGTGGTGGAGGAATACAACAAGGCCAATCCGGGCGTGACGGTCGAGGTCGAGTTCATGGAGGACGAGGCCTTCAAGCAGAAGCTGCCGACGCTGCTGCAGTCGGACGCGGCGCCCGATCTGTTCTTCTCATGGAGCGGCGGCGTATTTTACGAGCAGGCCGACCAGGGGTTCTTGAGGCCCATTCCTGACGAGGTTGCCGCGGAATGGAAAAAGGACCTGTCGGCGGGCGGCATGGCCGCACTTTCCTACAACGGCAAGTTCTACGGTGCGCCCGAGGCCTCGCAGAACGTCGCCATCTGGTACAACAAGGACATGGCCAGGAAGGCCGGTGTCGATCCGACCAGCATCAAGACCTGGGATGATTTCCTCGATCAGGTCAGAACGGCCAAAGAGGCCGGCGTCACGCCGATCATCGTCGGCGGACAGGACAAGTGGCCGCTGCATTTCTACTATTCGCTGCTTGCAATGCGCATCATGGGCGAGGAGGGCCTGCGCGCCTCGGCTGCCGGCGAGAACGGCGGTTTCGACAATGACGACTGGGTGCGTGCCGGCAAGGAATACATGCGCCTGATCGAACTGGAGCCTTTCCAGGAGGGCTTCATGGGCGTCAAATACGATGCCGCCACCGGGCTTTGGGGCGACGGCGGTGCCGTCTTTACCCTGATGGGCGATTGGGATCTCGGCGCGCAGCGCGCCGCGGCCTCCAATGGCGGCCTTTCCAACGAACAGCTCGGCGTCGTTCCGTTCCCGACCGTTGACGGCGGCAAAGGCAAGGCGACCGACACGCTGGGCGGCGCGTCCGGGTTTGTCGTCACGCGCAATGCGCCGGACGCGGCCATCGACTTCCTGAAGGTCTTCATGGGACCGGAAGCACAAAAACGCGCCGCGGCAGAAGGCGTCTACATCCCGACCGCGCCGTCGGCCGGCGGCCTGGTGGAGGATTCGATCCTCAAGCAGTTTGCCGCCATCGGCGGTGCGTCGACCTATCACCAGCTGTTCCTCGACCAGTTCTTCGGCAGCACGCTGGGCGGCGCCATCAACGACGTTTCGGCGCAAATGGCGACCGGCGACATCACGCCGGAGGAGGCCGCGAAGCTGCTCGAAGAGACGCGGCAGTTCCAGTAGGCGGACCAAGGGGGGCGAGCGTCCGGCCATCACCGGCCGGGCGTTCGGCCCAGCGATCGGGACATTGGCAATGACACTGGTTTCAACGGAGAGCTCGATCAGATCAGCGAAGCGGCGCCGCATGCGGTTCGACCTCAGCGGCCAGACCACGATGCTGCTGATCTTCCTGCCGCCGGCAATCCTGCTCTTTACCGTGTTCGTCATGCTGCCGATGGCCGAGGCGGCGTTCTTCTCGCCCTATAAATGGAGCGGCTACGGGCCGGCGCCCTGGGCCTTCAACGAGGCCACCGGCAAGACCTTCGGCACCTGGATCGGCGGCACGAATTTCGAACGCATGGCTGGTCACAGCGCGTTTCAGACAGCGCTCTTCAACACGATGAAGGTCATCGCGGTCTCGCTGCTGATCCAGCTGCCGCTGGCGCTGATGCTTGCCCTGATGATCTACCGGAAGAGCTATGCGAACACCGTGTTCCGGCTGATCTTCTTCGTGCCCTACATCCTGGCGGAGGTCGCGACCGGCCTGATCTGGAGTTTCGTCTTCGACGGCAATTTCGGTCTGTCGCGGATGATCACCGACACATTCCATCTGCAGCAGGCATTCTTCCCGCTGGCCGAAAAGGAATGGGCGTTCAACACGATCCTGGCGGTGATCGTGTGGAAGTATTTCGGTTTCCACATGATGATCTACATCGCCGGCCTGCAGAGCATTCCCAAGGACTTCATCGAAGCGGCGCGCATCGACGGTGCCCGGCCGTTGCAGATCATCTTCTTCGTCAAGCTGCCGATGCTGTGGCCGGCGATCACGATCTCGATCTTCTATTCGGTGCTGGGCGCGCTCCAGGTCTTCGACCTGGTCATGCCGATGACCGCGGGTGGCCCGTCCAACAGCAGCCACACGCTGGTCAGCTATCTCTACAATTTCGGCTTCATCCGGCTGAATGTCGGCTACGGCAGCGCTGTCGGCGTGTTCCTTTTCGCGGTCGGCGTCATCTTCGCCTTCGTCTACCGCAACACGGTGCAGAGGGAGGCAGCCCAATGAGCGGGTTCACCTGGCGCAGCGCCTCGCGCATCTGCGTGCTGCTACTCGTGTCCAGCCTGATCGTCATTCCGTTGGCGGCGACCATCCTCGGCGGCTTCAAGACCGACGGCGAACTGCGCGCCGAGCCCTTCGGGCTCCCGGATGTCTGGCGCACGGAATATTATGCGGAGATTTTCGCCGATACCCGGTTCTGGCGCTATCTGTGGAACTCGCTCGTCATTTCGCTTCTGACCGTGGCGCTGACGCTGATCCTCGGTTCGATGGCGGCCTACGCCTTCGCACAGGCCAAATTCTTCGGCTCGCGCTTCCTGTTCAGCTACCTGCTGCTCGGCCTGATGTTCCCATTCGCGGCGGCGATCATGCCGCTGTTCCTGACGGTGCGCGACCTCGGCATTCTCGACACGCCCTGGGGCGTGATCCTGCCGCAGGTCGCGTTCGGCCTGGCCTTCTCGATCATGTTCTTTCGCACCTTTTTCAAGCAGATGCCGCCGGAATTGTTCGAGGCGGCCCGCGTCGACGGCTGCGGCTATATCCGGTTCTACTTCTATTTCACGCTGCCGCTGTCGACGCCGATCCTGGCGACCATCGCGGTCTTCGTCTTCGTGCAGAGCTGGAACAACTACCTGCTGCCGCTGATCATGCTCAACGACCGGGCCGGCTACACCTGGACGCTGGGCGCCATGGACTATCGCGGCGAGTACATCTCGTCGTGGAACCGGACTCTTGCCTTCATGACCATGACGCTGACCCCGGCTGTCGTGTTCTTCATCGCCGCACAGAAATACATCGTCGCCGGACTGACCGGCGGCTCGGTCAAGGGATAGACATCCATGATACGAAACCCGATCCTCCCCGGCTTCAATCCCGACCCGTCGATCTGGCGGGTCGGCGATGACTATTACATCGCGACATCCACGTTCGAGTGGTATCCGGGGGTGCAGATCCACCATTCGCGGGATCTGACCAACTGGACGCTGGTGTGCCGGCCGCTTGACCGGGCGAGCCAGCTCGATATGCGGGGAAACCCGGATTCCTGCGGCATCTGGGCGCCGTGCCTTTCGCACGCAGACGGTCTTTTCTGGCTCGTCTACACCGATGTGAAGCGCTATGACGGCAACTACAAGGACACGCACAACTACCTGGTGACGGCGCCGGCGATCGAAGGTCCCTGGTCCGATCCCGTCTATCTCAATTCGTCCGGATTCGATCCGTCGCTGTTCCACGACGACGACGGCCGCAAATGGCTGGTCAACATGGTTTGGGACCACCAGGGCAACCGCGACCCTGTATCCGGCGGGAAGCCCGGTTTCTTCGGCGGTATCCTGCTGCAGGAATACGACGTTGCCGAGCGGCGGCTTGCCGGGCCGGTCAGGAACATCTTTCGCGGCAGCACCCACGGCCTGACCGAAGGGCCGCATCTTTATCGGCAGAACGGCTGGTACTACCTTATCACCGCCGAGGGCGGCACCGGCTACCAGCACGCCGTCACCCACGCGCGCTCGCGAACCATTGACGGGCCCTATGAGATCCATCCGAACGTCCATCTGCTGACGGCCAAGGATGCCGCCGAATCCGGCCTGCAACGGATCGGCCACGGGCAGCTTGTGGCAACGCCCGACGGATCCTACTACCACACGTTCCTGTGTTCGCGGCCGCTGCCGGGAACCCGCAAGTCGCCGCGCGGCCGGGAAACCGGCATCACCCGGCTTGAATTGCGTGACGACGGCTGGTTCTACGCCGAAGGCAATGCCGCGACGCCGGATGAGGCGATCGCGCCGCCCATGCCGGCGGATACGCCCGAGCAGCCGGAGAACAGGACCTACCGCTTCCAGGACGACGCCCTGCCGATGGATTTCCAGTGGCTTCGGTCACCCTTTGCCGACCGGCTCTTTTCGCTGAAGGAACATCCCGGTTTCCTGCGGCTGTTCGGCCGGGAATCCATCGGCTCCTGGTTCGAGCAGACGCTGGTCGCGCGCCGCCAGACGTCGTCGGCCTATTCCGCCGAGACGTGCCTGGAATTCCGGCCGGAGACCGGCCAACAGATGGCCGGTCTGACGGCTTACTACAACCGGGCGCAGTTTCACTATCTCTACGTTTCGGCCGATGAGGCCGGCAATCGGGTGCTCGATATCCAGAGCTGCCCGGGGAACTGGCCGGAGGCGCATCTGACTTTTCCGCTGGATCGGCCGGTTGCGCTTCCCGACGAGGGGCCGGTATGGCTCGGTGTCGACGTCGACGGGGCTTCGCTGCGGTTCCGCTACGCGGTTGAAGAGGGCGCCTGGACGTCGATCGGTCCGGAGCTCGACGCATCCGTGCTTTCCGACGAAGGCGGCCGCGGCGAACACGCGAATTTCACCGGGGCATTCATCGGCATGGCGGCGCAGGACCTGACGGGCCGGGCGCTACCGGCCGACTTTTCCTACTTTCACTACGCGGCAAAAGAATCAGGGCATGCGCCATGATCGCGCAATATCCTGAAAGGGAGGCATGCAATGGCTGAGGTCAGGCTCGAAGGCGTCAAAAAGTGTTTCGGCGCCGTCAAGGTCATCCCCAAACTCGACCTGACGATCGCGGACGGCTCGTTCACTGTCCTTGTCGGCCCGTCGGGATGCGGCAAGTCGACCTTGCTGCGGCTGATCGCCGGTCTCGAGGAGACCACGGCCGGGCAGATCCTGATCGACGGTGTGGACGTCACCGACCGTGAGCCGTCCGACCGGAGCATCGCCATGGTGTTCCAGTCCTACGCGCTCTACCCGCATATGACCGTTGCGCAGAATATCGGTTTCGGCCTGCGGCTGGCGAGGAAACCGAGATCGGAAATCCGCCGGCGCGTCGAGGAGGCGGCCGAGATACTGCAGCTTCAGGCGCTGCTCGACCGCAAGCCACGGCAACTGTCTGGCGGGCAGCGCCAGCGTGTCGCCATCGGCCGGGCCATTGTCCGCAAACCGAAGGTTTTCCTGTTCGATGAGCCGCTCTCGAACCTCGATGCGGCGCTGCGCACGCAGATGCGCGTGGAACTGGCGGAACTGCACGCCAAGCTCGACGCGACCATGATCTACGTGACCCACGACCAGGTCGAGGCCATGACAATGGCCGACCAGATCGTCATCATGGACGGCGGCATTGTCCAGCAATCAGGATCGCCGATGACGCTTTACGACCGGCCGGCCAATCCGTTTGTCGCCGGGTTTATCGGATCGCCCAGGATGAACCTGCTCGAAGGCACCGTTGCAAGCGACGCGGGCGCCGAACTCATCGGCGTGCGGCCCGAGCATTTCGTGCTGTCGAATGACGCCGGCAGCTGGGAAGGCCGGGTGCGCTACGCGGAACATCTCGGTTCCGACACGGTCGCCTATGTGGATGTCGAGGGCGTCGGATCGGTGACGGTAAGGGTGAGCGGCGAGGTGCCGGTCAGGGCCGGCGACCGGGTGTTCCTGACGCCGAACCAGGCGCGGCTGCACAAATTTGCCGGCGACAGACGGCTTGCCGCCTAGTTGCCCGCGCATGGGGGTTGGAAGATGAAAGTTTGTGTTACGGGCGGAAGCGGCGGTGCGGGCGGTGCCGTGGTCGAAAACCTGGTCGAGCGCGGCGTCGATGTCATCAACATCGACCGGGAAAAGCCACAGCGCTGGATTTGTCCGCACATTGAGACGGACCTTCTTGACTATGCCGCCGTAAGGCAGGCCGTCGAAGGGGCCGACATGATCGCCCATTTTGCCGGCAATCCGCAGCCGGACTTCAACTTCGCCGACGGGGCCGACCGTTTCGAGAACAACACGCTGTCCTGTTTCAACGTGTTCAATGCTGCTGCCGACGCGGGCATCAAGCGGGTGGTCTGGGCGTCCAGCGAGACGGTCTACGGCTTTCCGTTCGAGAACAATGTTCCGCTCAGCGCGCCGTGCCGCGAGAGCGACCCGATCAGCCCGCAGAACGCCTATGCGATCTCCAAGGCGGCCTCGGAATTCATCGCCTCGGAAATGAACCGGCTCTACGGCATCAGCTTCATCGGCCTGCGGCTTTCCAACGTGCTTTATCCGGTGCGCGGCCACCATGCGAGCTACTATCTGATCCCCGGCTACTGGGACGATCCGCTCAGCCGCAAATTCAATCTCTGGAGCTATGTCGACTGCCGCGATGTCGCCAAGGCGACCTGGCTGGCGCTCAATGCGGAACTGGACGGGGCTGAGGTGTTCAATGTCGCTGCGCGCGACACGCTCATGCAGCGCGACAACAGCGAACTGCTCGAGCTCGCGTTCGATGTGCCCGTGCGGCAGGATTTTGCCTTTCCGCGCGCCTCCTTTCTCGACATCTCGAAGGCCGAGCGTCTTCTCGGATATTCGCCGGATCACGGCTGGTCGGACGTGATCGACGTCTGACCGTGCCGGACGCTCATGAAGGACCGTTCGCATCGCCGATCCGACTGACCGGCGTTTTATTTCCAATTGGCGCTGGCATTTCCATTGAGAACGCTCCATAAAATTGCGTTGTCGATGCGTTAAACGGCGGAGCGTTACGTGATCCAAACCCCTTATCTCCTGTTTCTCGGCGATGCGCCGGACGCGCTGGCGGCAAAGGTCGCCCAGGGTATCAAGGACTGGCGGCCGGAACTTGCCGTCGGTCAACTCCGCCTCGAGGGCTGCAAGGCGGATATGGGCCTTGCCGACATGACCATCGAGGAGGCGGTGGCCAGGGGCGCGAAGACCCTCGTCATCGGTGTTGCCAATCGCGGCGGCGTCATCTCGGCAAGCTGGATGGACGTGCTGAAGGCGGCGCTTGCGGCAGGGCTCGACCTGGCATCGGGACTGCACAACCATCTCAATGACGAACCGGACCTTGTGGCGGTCGCGCAGCGCGAAGGACGCACCCTGCACAATGTGCGCATACCGAGTGTCGCCTATCCGATCGCCAACGGCGTCAAGCGCAGCGGCAAGCGCCTACTGGCCGTCGGCAGCGACTGTTCCTGCGGCAAGATGTATACGGCGCTGTGCATGGAGCGGGAAATGCGCGATCGCGGCATGAAGGCGACGTTCCGCGCGACCGGCCAGACGGGCATCCTGGTGACGGGATCAGGCGTTCCGCTCGATGCGGTTGTCGCCGATTTCATGGCCGGTGCGGTGGAGTATCTCACGCCCGACAACGATGCCGACCACTGGGACCTGATCGAGGGGCAGGGCAGCATTTTCCACCCGTCCTATTCCGGCGTCTCGATGGCGCTGATCCATGGCGGCCAGCCGGACGCCCTGATCCTGTGCGACGAGCCGAACCGGCCGCATATGCGCGGTCTGCCGGGCTACAAGGCACAGAGCCTGGAACTGCTGCGCGATACCGCTCTGCTGCTTGCCCGTATCGTCAACCCGGACTGCCGGGTTACCGGTATTGCGCTCAACACCTCTGCGATGGGCGAGGCGGAAGCCGCTGAATACGCGCAAGGGGTGGAGGAGCGCATGGGCGTTCCGACGGTCGATCCGTTCCGTCACGGCGCGGCGCGCCTTGTCGATGCGCTCGAATAGATGGCCATGGGTATCGAAACCTCGGTTTCCGAGACGGTGTTTCCGCTGGCGGAGGTCTTCACCATTTCGCGCGGATCCAAGACCGAGGCGCGGACTGTCACTGTGACGCTGCGGCAGGATGGCCATAGGGGCCGGGGCGAATGCGTTCCCTACGCACGCTATGGCGAGACGGTCGCGAGCGTCATGGAAACGATTTCGTCCCTGGCTGAAGAGATAGCTTTCGGGCTGGACCGGCGGGCGTTACAGGCGTGCCTTCCGGCGGGCGCGGCGCGCAATGCGCTGGACTGTGCCTTCTGGGACCTCGAGGCGAAACAATCGAGAAGGCGCGCCTTCGAGCTTGCCGGCCTGAAGGTTCCCGGTCCCGTCGCGACGGCCTTCACATTGTCCCTGGAGGCGCCCGATACCATGCGGGAAAAAGCGCGGGAGAATGCGCACCGGCCGCTTTTGAAGATCAAGCTCGGCGGGGAGGGTGATCTCGAGCGTCTGGAGGCCGTGCGATCCGGCGCGCCTGACGCGGCGATCATTGTCGATGCCAATGAGGGCTGGAGCGCGGAAACCTACGCGGCGCTGGCGCCGGAGATGCTGCGCCTCGGGGTGACGATGGTCGAGCAGCCCTTGCCGGCCGGCGCGGACGAAGCGCTGGCGACCATGGATCGGCCGCTGCCGGTCTGCGCCGACGAAAGCTGCCATGACCGGGCATCGCTGGCCGGAATCGCCGGCAAATACGACATGGTCAATATCAAGCTGGACAAGACCGGCGGCCTCACCGAGGCGCTGGCGCTGAAACGCGATGCGGAGGCGGCCGGCCTCGGCATCATGGTCGGCTGCATGGTGGCGTCGTCATTGGCCATGGCACCGGCCGTGCTCGTCGCGCAGGGCGCCGATATCGTCGATCTGGACGGGCCGCTGCTGCTTGCCGAGGACAGGCAAAACCCGCTCTTGTATGATGCCAGGGGCGTTCATCCATCCACATCCGAACTCTGGGGCTGATCATGCGGACAGTTTATGTGAACGGCAGTTTTGTGCCCGAAAACGAGGCGACGGTGTCGGTCTTCGATCGCGGCTTCCTTTTTGCCGACGGTGTCTACGAGGTCACCTCCGTGCTCGAAGGCAAGCTGGTCGATTTCCAGGGGCATTGCGGCCGCCTGCGGCGCTCGCTGGGCGAACTGCAGATGAGCCTAGAGACCTCGGACGAGGAACTGCTGTCGATCCACCGGCAACTGGTGGCGAAAAACGATATCGATGAAGGGCTGGTCTATCTTCAGGTGACCCGCGGTGCGGCGGATCGCGATTTCGCCTTCCCGCCGCAGGACACGCCTGCGACCCTTGTGCTGTTCACCCAGGTCAAGGCGCTGATCGACAGCGAACTTGCCAATCGCGGCCAGAAGATCTTCACCGTCGAGGACCACCGCTGGACCCGGTGCGACATCAAGACCGTGCAGCTTCTCTATCCGTCGCTCGCCAAAATGGAGGCGAAATCCAGGGGCGGCGACGACGCATGGCTGGTGCGAGACGGCCTTGTCACGGAAGGTTCGTCCAACAACGCCTATATCGTGCTTGACGACGGAACCATCGTCACGCGCGATCTTTCCAACCTCATTTTGCACGGCATCACGCGACGGGCGGTGCTGGAGTGCGCACGCCACCTGCAGATGAAGGTCGTCGAGCGGCCGTTCACCGTCGAGGAGGCGACCGGTGCAGTCGAGGCCTTCTCGACCTCGGCATCGGGTTTCGTCTGTCCGGTCGTCGCGATCGACGACAACACCATCGGCACGGGCGAACCCGGACCCGTCGCGCGCAAACTGCGCGAAGTCTATATCGCGGAAATGCGCAAATCGGCGATCTGATTTGGCAAGTTAATTCCAAAACGGAATGACTATATTGCGAAATCTCGATTTACCTGCTGGTTTATTTGGCGCATTTTCCGGAAAGTTTTAAGCTATCATGATTTTTTGAAATCTCGAGATCGCACTGAAACAGAATTGCGGATCGGTTACTATCGGTCCACAGTCCGCACAGGGAGAGAAGCCCGATGAACGTCAGCCTCAAGCCGAAAGAAATGCCGTCCTTGTCCACTTTCGACTGGGAGGACCCGTTCCGGTTGGACGACCAGCTCGAGGAAGACGAGCGCATGATCCGCGATGCGGCGCGCGCTTACGCGCAGGAGAAGCTGCAGCCTCGGGTGATCGAGGCCTATCGCGACGAGATCACCGACCCCTCGATCTTCCGCGAGATGGGCGAGATGGGCCTCTTGGGGACAACGATCCCGGAGGCCTATGGCGGCATAGGCGCCGGCTACGTCACCTACGGGCTCGTTGCCCGCGAGGTGGAGCGCGTCGATTCGGGCTACCGCTCGATGATGTCGGTGCAGTCCTCGCTGGTCATGTATCCGATCTACGCCTACGGTTCCGAAGAGCAGCGGCAGAAATATCTGCCGGGGCTCGCCAGTGGCGAACTGATCGGCTGTTTCGGCCTGACGGAGCCGGACGCCGGCAGCGATCCGGGCGGCATGAAAACCCGCGCCGAAAAGGTACAGGGCGGCTACCGCCTCACCGGCAGCAAGATGTGGATCTCCAACGCGCCGATCGCCGATGTCTTTGTCGTCTGGGCGAAATCCGAGGCGCATGACGGGAAGATCCGCGGCTTCGTGCTGGAGAAGGGCGCGCCCGGCCTTTCCGCGCCGAAGATCGGCGGAAAACTCTCGCTTCGCGCTTCTATAACAGGCGAAATCGTGCTCGACGGTGTCGATGTCGGCGAAGATGCGCTGCTGCCCAATGTGGAAGGCCTGAAAGGGCCGTTCGGCTGTCTCAACCGCGCCCGCTACGGTATTGCCTGGGGTTCGATGGGCGCCGCCGAGTTCTGCTGGCACGCGGCGCGCCAGTACGGTCTCGACCGCAAGCAGTTCGGCCGGCCGCTGGCGCAGACCCAGCTCTACCAGAAAAAGCTCGCCGACATGCAGACCGAGATCGCGCTTGGCCTGCAGGGTGCGTTGCGCGTCGGCCGGCTGATGGACGAGGCGAACGCGGCGCCCGAGATGATCTCCATCGTCAAGCGCAACAATTGCGGCAAGGCGCTTGATATCGCACGCGCGGCCCGGGACATGCACGGCGGCAACGGCATTTCGGAGGAATTCCAGGTCATGCGCCACATGTGCAACCTGGAAACCGTCAATACCTATGAGGGGGCGCATGATGTCCATGCGCTGATCCTCGGGCGCGCCCAGACCGGACTGCAGGCATTTTTCTGAGTATTTGAGGCGACGCCATGGATCGCGCGGAGATCGTCCACGAGAACTTCCTGAAACGGGTTTCGGGGGGCGATTTCCCGTCAGCCGTCGCCGACGTGTCGCCGGACGATGCGGGACTGAGGCCGGAACAGCTCGTCGAGATGTTCCGCAGCCAGGTGCTGTCGCGGCAGCTCGACCGCATTTCGCGCAAGCTGCAGGCGCGGGGCGAGGGGTTCTACACCATCGGCTCGTCCGGTCACGAAGGCAATGCCGCGGTAGCCGCCGCGCTGCGCCCCGGCGACATGGCGTTCCTGCACTACCGCGATGCCGCCTTCCAGATCCAGCGCTCGACACAGGTTCCAGGGCAGACACCGGCCTGGGACATGCTGCTGAGTTTCGTTGCTTCCAGCGACGATCCGATATCGGGCGGCCGTCACAAGGTGCTCGGCTCCAGGGCCCTTTCGATCCCGCCGCAGACTTCGACGATCGCCAGCCATCTGCCCAAGG
The DNA here is from genome assembly GCF_004959855.1 of Nitratireductor sp. XY-223. Classification (GTDB taxonomy): domain Bacteria; phylum Pseudomonadota; class Alphaproteobacteria; order Rhizobiales; family Rhizobiaceae; genus Hoeflea_A. The sequence goes on from NZ_SPNT01000001.1 coordinate 420,897, forward strand.
CGGTCGGCGCGGCCTATTCGGTCGGCCTTGCGAAACGGCTGAAGCCGGAACACCGCAAGCTCCCGGACGACGCTATCATCCACTGCAGTTTCGGCGATGCCTCGGCGAACCACTCGACAGCGCAGGGCGCGTTCAACACCGCCTGCTGGACGGCCTATCAGGGCATTCCGCTGCCGCTGCTTTTGGTCTGCGAGGACAACGGCATCGGCATTTCCACAAAGACGCCCGGCGGCTGGATCGCGGCGACGATGGCGCAGCGCCCGGCCCTGAAATATTTCCGCTGCTCCGGGCTCGACATGGTCGAGACCTACGATGCGGCGCAGCGGGCCGCCGATTATGTGCGCAGGCGCAAGAAACCAGCCTTCCTGCATATGACGACGGTGCGGCTCTACGGCCACGCCGGTTCCGACATGCAGACCGCCTACATGACGAAGGACGAGGTCGAGGCCGACGAGGCCAACGATCCGCTGCTCCATTCAGCGCGGATCCTGGACGATGGCGGGGTGCTCGGCCGCGACGATGTTCTTTCGATCTACAACGAGGCCGAGGAACGGTGCGCCCGTATCGGCGAGAAGGTCATCCGGCGCCCGAAGCTGGAGACGCCCCGGCAGGTCATGGCGAGCCTCGTTCCGCCGAAGCGCGAATGCCGCAAGGGCAATGGCCCGTCCGCGGACCGGCGGCGCGCGATCTTCGGCTCCGATGCGAAGACGCTGGACAGCCCGCAGCACATGGCACGGCTGCTCAACTGGGCGCTCACGGACCTGATGATGGAACATGACGAGCTTGTCCTCGCGGGGGAGGATATCGGTCCCAAGGGCGGCGTCTACAATGTCACCGCGAAGCTGCACCAGCGCTTCGGCGCGCACCGGGTCATCAACACGCTGCTCGATGAGCAGTCGATCCTCGGCCTTGCCATCGGTCTTGCCCATAACGGCTTCGTGCCGATGCCCGAAATCCAGTTCCTGGCCTATCTGCACAATGCGGAAGACCAGGTCCGCGGCGAAGCCGCGACGCTGAGCTTTTTCTCCAACGGCCAGTTCACCAACCCGATGGTGATCCGCATCGCCGGGCTCGGGTACCAGAAGGGCTTCGGCGGCCATTTCCACAACGACAACAGCCTGGCGGTGCTGAGGGACATACCGGGCGTGATTATCGCGTGTCCTTCGAACGGCGCGGACGGGGTTCACATGCTGCGCGAGTGCGTGCGCCTGGCGCGCGAGGAGCAACGGGTCGTCGCCTTCGTCGAGCCGATCGCGCTTTACATGACCCGGGACCTGCACGGCGAGAAGGACGGGTTGTGGACCTTTCCCTACGAGCCGCCGGGCAGCGGCAACCCCATCCGTCTCGGCGAGATCGGCCTGCATGGCGACGGGACGGACCTTGCCATTGTGACCTATGGCAACGGCTACTACCTGTCCCGCCAGGCGGAGAAAGTCCTGTCGCAGGATCACGGTCTTAGTATGAGGATCGTCGATCTCCGCTGGCTGGCGCCGCTCAGCGAAGCGGCGATCCTCGAAGCCGTAAGCCCATGCACGAACGTGCTCGTCGTCGACGAATGCCGGGTCACCGGTTCGCAATCGGAGGCGCTGATGACCCTGCTTGCGGAGAAGGCTGGACCTGACAAGAACATCGCACGCATTACAGCCGATGACAGTTTCATCCCGCTCGGACGGGCCGCGACGTCGACGCTGCCGAGCCGCGACGGCATTGTCGCGGCGGCGCTTTCCCTGACGGGGAAGGCAGCATGAAGAAGACCGCCGTCGTCGTATGCCCCGGGCGCGGGACCTACAACAAGCCCGAGCTCGGCTATCTCGGACGCCACCATGGCGACAAGGCCGATTTCATTGCCATGCTTGACGCCTACCGCGCGGAACGCGGCCAGGCGGCGATCAGCGTGCTCGACGGCGCCGAGCGCTACTCGGTCGCCACCTATTCGCGCGGCGACAACGCCTCGCCGCTGATCTATGGCTGCGCCTACGCTGACTTCATGGCAATAGACCGCGATGCCGTCGATATCGTCGCCGTGACGGGAAATTCCATGGGCTGGTATATCGCGCTCGCCTGTGCCGGCGCGCTCAGCGCCGAAAACGGCATGCATGTGGTCAACACGATGGGCACGTTGATGCAGGAGAGCCTGATCGGCGGCCAGACTGTCTACCCGATTGTTGACGACGAGTGGCACGAGATACCGGCAAAGCGGTCTGAGATCCTATCCCTTGTCGAAGAGATCGGCAGCCGGGCCGAGTGCAGCGTTGATCTCTCGATCGACCTGGGCGGCATGCTGGTGCTTGCCGGCAACGAGGCGGGCCTTTCGGCGCTGGAAGCCGCATTGCCGCGCGTCGGTGACCGTTTTCCGATGCGGCTGGCGAACCACGCGGCCTTCCACACGCCGCTGCAGCAGCCGGTGGCCGAGAAGGGAAGGGCGCTCCTTCCGGTCGACCTGCTAAGCCAACCGCAAGTGCCGCTGATCGACGGGCGCGGTAACGTCTGGTATCCGCACGCCAGCAATCTTTCCGCGCTTTGGCGCTATACGCTCGACCGTCAGGTAGTGCAACCTTACGACTTCACACGGGCCGTCCAGACATCGGTGCGGGAATTCGCGCCGGACTGTCTGATCGTGCTCGGGCCCGGCAACACGCTGGGCGGCGCGGTGGCACAGGCGCTGATTGCCTGTACATGGGAGGGGCTTCGGTCAAAGAACGATTTTGTGGAGCGGCAAAGGCAGGACCCGTACCTGATTTCAATGGGTCTCGAGGAGCAGCGGGGAGCGGTTACCGGCTGACCTTGGCGAGCCGCAGGCTGCTGACGGTCTCGGCGACGTCGGGCACGCGCCTGATATCGTCGAGGATCTCGTCGAGCTTCTTGAGGGAATGGGTGCTGATCTCGACAATCATGTCGAAACTTCCGCTGAGCGAGTGGATATCGCCGGTGCCGTCGATCTTCCGTAGCGCGGCAACGGTGGGTCGCGTATCATTGGCGACGAGTTTCAACAGGCAGAATGCGCTGATGACCGCCTCCTCTTCGTTGGGTCCGAGTTCAACGGTGAACCGGGCGATCGTGCCGCGATCGACCATGCGGGCGATGCGGTTCTGCACGGTGGCGCGGGAGACGCCGAGGTCGGCCGCCAGGTCGGAGACGGACCGCCTTCCGTCCCGTGTGAGGATTCGCAACAGGGTGTGGTCGACGCTGTCCATGTGCCTTTCCATTTTGCATCCGATATCTTACAAAATGACAAGAAATCACCGAAATGTAAAAAGGATATTGCTTTTTGTTGACACGCTTTTCCTGTCTAATGACAGGCATGCCGTGTCGCAGGCTTTCGTCGAGGAGAACCGAACATGACATTTCAAGAAATCCTGGCCGCATCCGGCTTTGCTCAGGGCGAACTGGAAGGCGGCGCGATGGACGTGCATACGCCGGTTGACGGCAGCCGCATCGCATCGCTGCAGACCCATTCGGAATCGCAGGTTCATGCGGTGATCGCCCGCGGCAGGGAGGCTTTCGACGCCTGGCGCAAGGTGCCGGCGCCGCGCCGCGGCGAGCTGGTGCGCCTCCTCGGCGCGGAACTGCGGGCGGAGAAGGAAAATCTCGGCCGCCTCGTGACGCTCGAGTGCGGCAAGATCTACCAGGAAGGCCTCGGCGAAGTGCAGGAGATGATCGACATCTGCGACTTCGCCGTCGGTCTGTCGCGCCAGCTCTACGGTCTGACGATCGCATCGGAGCGCCCCGGCCACGCGATGCGCGAGACCTGGCACCCGATGGGCGTTTGCGGTGTGATTTCGGCGTTCAACTTCCCCGTCGCCGTGTGGAGCTGGAACACCGCCATCGCCCTTGTGTGCGGCAATCCGGTGATCTGGAAACCGTCGGAAAAGACGCCGCTTACGGCACTGTCCTGCAAGAAGATCTTCGACCGGGCCGTGGCCCGGTTCGGCGACGCGCCGGACGACCTGCTCCAGGTTCTCGTCGGCGGGCGCGAAGTCGGCGACACCCTGGTCTCGTCGCCGGATGTGGCCATCGTTTCGGCAACCGGCTCGACGCGCATGGGCCGCGCGGTCGGCGCGAAGGTGGCCGAGCGCTTCGGCCGCTGCATCCTCGAGCTCGGCGGCAACAATGCGATGATCGTCACCGGCAGCGCCGATCTCGAGATGGCCGTCCGGGCGATCGTCTTTTCGGCCGTCGGCACCGCCGGTCAGCGCTGTACCAGCCTGCGGCGGCTGATTGTGCATGAGGGCGTATACGACGCGCTCGTGCCGCGCCTGAAGGAAGCCTATTCGGGTCTTCCGATCGGAAATCCGCTGGAAGAGGGCGTGCTGGTCGGTCCGCTGATTGATGCCGATGCGCGGGCGGGCATGCAGACCGCACTCGATCAGGCACAGGCCGCCGGCGGAACCGTGCACGGCGGCGCCGCCGCGCTGACGGACAGCTATCCCGATGCGGCCTATGTCGCGCCGGCGATCGTCGAAATGCCGGGCCAAAGCGATATCGTCAAGCACGAGACCTTCGCGCCGATCCTCTATGTCATGAAGTATTCGGAGCTGGAGGAGGCGATCGGCATCCAGAATGCCGTGCCGCAGGGGCTGAGCTCCTGCATCTTCACCACCGATGTGCGCGAGGCGGAGGAGTTCCTGTCCGATGTCGGTTCCGATTGCGGCATCGCCAATGTCAATATCGGCCCCTCCGGCGCCGAGATCGGCGGGGCATTCGGCGGTGAGAAGGAGACCGGCGGCGGCCGGGAATCTGGCTCCGATGCCTGGAAGGGCTACATGCGGCGGCAGACCAACACCGTCAACTACTCGCGCGAGCTGCCGCTGGCGCAGGGGATCAAATTCGACATCTGAACCGCGCCACTATCGGCGCCATCGAGGGCAACCATGAACAAGATCGCCGTTCTCGGGCTCGGCAAGGTCGGCGACCTTGCCGCCCTGCTTCTTCACGATTCCGGGTTTTCCGTCACCGGTTTCGACCGTCACGCACCGCGCGGGGCGCACCCCTTCGCGGTGGAGACCGTCGATGTCTCAGACAGCGGAACCATGCAGAACGCGTTCGCCGATTTCGACGCGGTCCTTTCGTGTCTGCCCTATCATCTCAACCTCGGGGTGGCGAATGCCGCCCACGCCGCCGGCATCCACTATTTCGATCTGACCGAGGACGTGCCAACGACCCAGCACATCCTGGAGCTTTCGGAAACGGCGAGGGGCCTGATGGCGCCGCAATGCGGTCTCGCGCCCGGCTTTGTCGGCATCGTCGGGGCGTCGCTGATCGGCGAGTTCGACAAATGCCGCTCGGTGCGCATGCGGGTCGGCGCGCTGCCGCAAAACCCAACGGGACTGATGGGCTACAACTTCAACTGGTCGCCGGAGGGCGTGGTCAACGAATATCTGAACGACTGCGAGGTGATCGAGGGCGGCGAGCGCAAGTGGGTGTCCCCAATGGAGTGGCACGAGACGCTCTATATCGACGGCGTCAAGCTGGAGGCCTTCACAACGTCCGGCGGCCTCGGCACCATGTGCGACACCTATCACGGCGTCGTCGACAATATCGATTACAAGACCATGCGCTATCCCGGGCACATGGAGCTGATGAACTTCTTCTTCCACGAGCTTTTGATGCGCGAACGGCGCGAGCTTGCCGGTGAAATCCTCGTCCACGCCAAGCCGCCGGTCGACCACGACGTCGTCTATGTGCATGTCGCGGCCGAGGGCACCATCGACGAGCGCCTGTCGCGCAAGGAGTTCGTGCGCGCCTACCGGCCGATCCAGATCGCCGGCGCGGGACGGACCGCCATTGCCTGGACGACCGCCGGGTCGGTGGTCGCGGTGATCGAAATGGTCCGCGACGGGCTGCTGCCGTCGAACGGTTTCCTGAAACAGGAAGACATTCCGCTCAGCTCTTTTTTGAAGACGCGCACGGGTGCATTTTACGGCCAATAGTGACACAGTGGTCGGGTCGGTAACCGCTCAATTCACTCAGGCGCAAATTGGCCCGCAGACTTCCGCAGACAAGCCTTCTGGAAACCTTCGAAGCCGCCGCCCGGCGCGGCAGCTTCACGCTCGCCGCTGCCGACCTGAACATGACGCAGGGCGCTGTCAGCCGGCAGATCCGGGCGCTGGAGGAGCAACTCGGCACGGAGTTGTTCATCCGAGAGCGTCAGCGTATCGCGCTCTCGCCGGCCGGTGCCGCCTATCTCGAGGAAATCTCGAAGGCACTGTCGATCATCCGCATGGCGTCGACCGCGCTGCAGGTCAATCCGGACGGCGGCGTGCTCAATCTCGGCATCCTGCCGACATTCGGGACGAGATGGCTGGCGCCGCGATTGCCGGATTTCTTCCGGCGGCATCCCGGCATTACCGTCAACCTGACGACCAAGCTGCGGCCCTTCGATTTCGGCAGCGAGATGCTCGACGCCGCGATCCATTTCGGCGCCGATGAATGGCCGGGTACCGAGCACCTGTTCCTCGCCGAGGAAACCGTTGTGCTCGCCTGTTCGCCGACGCTCCTGCCGCAGCTCAACATCGAAACCGTCGAGGATGTCGCCAACGGGCCGCTGCTGCATCTTGCGACGCGGCCCTTGGCGTGGCAGCGATGGTTCGAGATGAACGGCCTTGAAACCGAGGTGCAGCCGGGCACGACGTTCGACCAGTTCGCGACGATGGCCCAGGCCGCCGCCCATGGACTGGGCCTGGCGCTGCTGCCGGAATTCCTGATCGAGGACGAGTTGCGCAGCGGTAAGCTGGTCGCCGCCTGGGACAAGGCGAACAAGAGCATCGGCAGCTACGCGCTGATCTGGCCGAAAGCGCGCCGCAGCCACCCGCCGCTGATCCGGTTCAGGGAGTGGATCGAGGGTGCTGTCGGAGAGGGGATAGACAGCCATTCGCGGTAAAGTTGTTGACAATCGCCGCGAGGGACAAAAACCAAGGAGAATTGGGATTAAGCTGCCACCTGGGTTGTATACGGTCTTCAACTGACGTTGGTTGGGTCGGAAAGCCGGGCAACGACGCGCAAATCTGAGGGGAATTGCACGCCATGTCAGACACACCGGTAGAACGGCCGCGTGAACCGCTTGGCATCGGCAATATTGTCAGCGAGACATTCGGTATTCTTGGAGGGAATATCCCGGCTGTATTGATTCTGGGCGGCGTTCCTTCTTTGGCATCGCTGATATTGACCCGGTGGTTGTTGGGTGCGGCGTTTGTTACAGCGACCGGAAACTTAAATGGGGATCCGACCATTGTTCAGACCGTGTACGGCTTCACTGCTATTTTGGTCAACTTGATTTGGGTTGCGGTATATGGTGTGGCCGTGGGCCTGTTTGTGCAATTCGCATATGATTCCAAGTTTGACCGGCCGATCCAGCTAGCGCGTTATGTCCAGCGCGCCCTTGCAAGTGCTGTCCATGTAGTCGTGTTGACAATCATCATCACCCTGTTGGCGTTCATTGGTTTTGCTTTTTTTATCGTCCCCGGGTTGTGGGTCTATGCCGTATTTTCCGTCACCATACCGGCGGTTGTCATCGAGCGAGCGGGTTTCGACGCTCTTGGTCGCAGCATTTCCCTGACCAAAGAATATCGGTGGCCCATCGTGTTGCTGACCGTCATTGTAGCCGTCATCACAGCCGTGATCAGCATGATCGGAACATTTCTGGTCTTTTTTGTTCCGGGAGGCCTGGTCTTCGATATGATCGTGCTCGCTGTCTTTTACGGCATCATTTACGGCGTGTTCGGGACCTTGACGTTTCTGATTTATGCCCGGCTGCGGGAAATCAAAGACGGATACGGCGCGAAGGATCTGGTCTCGGTTTTCGAATGAAGCCGGCTATTGGGACAAGCCGGAGATAACCTTTACGGTTTCCTGGCGGATGGCCGGGATGACCGGCTTCAGCAGCTCGATGCGGTCGAAGGACTGTGCGTTGTCCTTTAGCGATTGGCGCAGGGCCCTGCCGAAGGCCTGGCGCAGCTCCGTGCCGATGTTGAATTTGCACACGCGGCTTGTGGTCGCCAGCTCGCGGCGTTTTTCCGACGCTATGCCGCTGCCGCCGTGCAGCACCAGCGGCATGGCGGTTGCCGCTTCGATTTCGCGAAGTCTGTCCATGTCTATGCGCGCCTCCGCTTCGGTCTGCAGGTGGACATTGCCGACCGAGATAGCCATGGCGTCCGCACCGCTCTCGCGGTCAAACAGGGCGGCTTCCTCGACGCTGGTCATGGCAGACGCCTTACCTTCCGCATAGCCGACAAAACCGACTTCGCCCTCCACTGACACACCGGCGCGGTGCGCTTCTTCGCTGATCTGCGAGGTCAGTGCAATATTCTCCTCGATCGGCCGGTCCGAGCCGTCGAACATGACCGAGGTGAAGCCGCAATCGATGCCTTCGCGGCACTCTTCGATGCTGCGCGCATGATCGATATGGCAGACAACCGGAACGGATGCCTGCTCCGCAAGATGGCGGAACATGGCGCCAAGCACCGGGGCCGGCGTGTGCCGGCGGCTGCCGGGTCCGGCCTGCAGGATGATCGGTTTTCCGGTTTCTTCCGCCGCCTGCGTGTAGGCGAGGGCGTCCTCCCAGCCGAGCACGACGAAGCCCGCGACGGCATAGCCATTCTCGGCCGCCGGCGCGAGAACGTCGCGCAGATTCGCCAATGTCATTTGAATTTCGCGATCATGTCTTTGATGCCCGGTATCGTCTCGATCTGCCAGGCGTGATCGGGCTGGAAATACTGCACGAGGGAGCGCTGGAACAGGCCGCCGAGGATGGTGAAATAGTACATTTCGTAGCCCGGCGCGACGACGCAAGGGTGATAGCCCTTGTCGAGGATGATCGTCGAGCCGTCTACGATGTGATAGGCATCGCCGACGCGGCCGTCCTCGCGTTGAACCAGTTGCATGCCGAAGCCGTGTGCCGGCCGGAAGCGGAAGTTGTAGGTTTCGTCGTGGCGGGTCTCGTCCGGCTGGCGGTCGGTGTCGTGCTTATGCGGCGGGAACCCGGACCAGCCGCCCTGGCCGACGGTGAACAGCTCCGAAACGAGCAGGCGCCCGACCTTGTCGTGGTATTTGGTGCCGAGGATGTGCTTGATCTTGCGGTGGGTCTTGGTGTCGTCCGAGCCGTACTGAACAAGATCGATTTCGTCCTGGCGCACGGCAAAAGGCTCCAGCGTCTTGCTGAAACGCGCGCCGGCGATAAACACCTCGGCCGTCTCGCTCATGGCCACGATGGTTGCCCGGGCACCGGACGGTACGTAAACGCCTTCGGGCTCGCCGTCCCAGACGTCAACCGTCCTGTTTCCGATGCCGGCAAATTCTACGCCCTCGACCACCACATCGACCGTGCCCGTTGCTGGAACCACACAGGTTTCGTAGCCCGGTACGCGATAGTCGAATGCCTGGCCGCTCTCGAGCTTGACGATGTTGAAATAATTGAGCGGCACACGGCGGTCGTCCGTGTCGATGATGGCTCGGTTGGCATTGTCAAAGGGCGGGATGTGCATTGTCCGCCTCCGTTGTTCGAGTCGGGCCGGGATGGTTTCTGATAAAGTCGTCCAGTTGGGCCGTGTCGGGCATGGCGGGGGCGCAGCCGACGCTGGAGACGACCATGGCGGCGGCGGCAGAGCCGCGCTCGAGGCTTTCTTCGAGCGTGTGTCCCTGGGCGAGCGCGCCGATGAAATTGCCGAGGAAAGCATCGCCCGAGCCGGTCGGTTTCAACGCCTCGACGCGATAGATGCCGGTCTCGATGACCTGCGATCCCTGGAATGTGAGTGAACCGTTCTCGCCCATCTTGTAGATGACGAGCCTGCCGGCATCCCGGGCGAGATCCTGCGCCAGCCGACGGCCGGCTTCGATGTCGCCTGCCAGGGTCGCGAACTCCTCGTCATTTCCAACCACCACGTTCGCCAGTTTTGCCGCCTTCAGGCAGATGGCGCCGGCATCCGCCGGGCTCGGCCAGGTATAGGGCCGGTAATCGAGATCGAGAATAACGGGGACGCCGGCGGTTCCGGCAGCCTCGAAGGCGCTGAGGGTCGCCGTGCGCGACGGCTCTGCCGCGAAACAGGTTCCCGTGGCGACCAGGCCGCCGAATTGCGAATAGTCGACGGTATCCACATCCTCGCGACCGATCTCGAAATCCGCCGCGCCATTGCGGTAAATGACCGACTGGCAGTCTTCCCTGCGGGTCTCGACGACCGCAAGCGAGGTGCGGCTCTGTCCGCCGACGGTGCGCACCCTGTCCGAATTGACGCCATAGCTTTTAAGCTGATTGCGGACAAAGCGGCCGACCGCATCGTCGGAGACCGCGGTGACCAGCGTCGCGGCGCAGCCATGGCGGGCCATGGCGACGGCGATATTCGCTGACGAGCCGCCGAGCGCGGCAAAAAAGGCCGTGGCGTTCTCGGTTCGCGCACCGGGCGGGTCGGCATAGAGATCCATGCCGGCCCTCCCGAGTACCAAAAAACTGTTGTTGTTTCGAAAATTCAACATTCTGTTCGGATCTTTTGTTGTTCGCAAACCCTGCTTCTGCCGGGACAGCAACGCCGGATCGGTCCTTTTGCACACGACGGATCGCATGGTCGGTTGACTGCCCGTATTCGCTCCTTCACCGGCAGAATTTCAGTTTGGTTCCCGCGATGGGTGATGTTCGCTTGACGCCAGAGCCTAAATCGAGTTTATGGTTTTTGCAACCGGTTGCAAAAATTCATTGAGGAGCGCGCCAATGACAGAGATTGGCATTGGAATTATCGGCGGTGGATACATGGGCAAAGCCCATTCGGTCGCGATGAACGCCGTCGGCGCGGTGTTCGAGACAGACGTGCGGCCACGCTGCGAGATGATCTGTACCACGACACCGGAAGGCGCGGCCGAGAAGGCGCGGCTGTTCGGATTCGCACGATCGACCCATGACTGGCGCGAACTGGTCGCCGACCCGAAAATCGATGCCGTGGTCATCGCGTCCACGCAGGACACCCATCGCGACATTGCGCTTGCGGCCATCAAGGCCGGCAAGGCCGTGATGTGTGAAAAACCAATGGGCGCGTCGGTCGAGGAGGCCCGCGAGATCACGGAGGCGGCCGAGGCCGCAGGCGTCGTCAACATGGCCGCGTTCAACTACGTGCGAACGCCGGCCACCCAGCTCGCGAGGGAGATCATCGATTCCGGCGAGATCGGCGACATCACCTATATCCGCGCTGAGCACACCGAGGATTTTTTCGCCGACCCCGACGCCCCGGCGACGTGGCGATCACATGGACGGTCGAACGGCAATCTCGGCGACCTGGCTCCGCACATCGTCAACGCGGTGCTGGCGCTGGCCGGGCCGATCGAGTCGCTCGTTTCAGATGTTGAAACGGTGCACAAGACCCGCCCGGGACCGGACGGGCCGGTGGCGGTGACGAATGACGACCAGTGCCAGTTGCTGTGCCGGTTCGAGAGCGGTGCCATGGGAACGCTGTTCGTCAGCCGCGTCGCCACGGGGCGCAAGATGGGCTACATCTACGAGGTTTTCGGCACCAGGGGCGCCTTGCGCTTCGACCAGGAAGACCAGAACGCCATGTGGCTCTACAAGGGCGATGCCAAACCCGGACGCGAAGGCTTCACCAAGATCCTGACCGGGCCGGAGCATCCGGACTACCTGCCCTTCTGCCAGGGTCCCGGACACGGCACCGGATACCAGGACCAGATCATCATCGAGGCGCATGACTTCCTCAAGGCCATCGAGACCGGCGAGCCGGTATGGCCGACATTCCGGGACGGGCTGATGGTCTCAGAGATCATCGAGGCCATCTGGCTGTCGCACGAGCAGCGGCGCTGGGTCTCCGTAAACGAGGCCCAGGGATAATTCGGTTGAGAGACTGCTGATGACGATAAAAATAGGAAATGCACCCTGCAGCTGGGGCGTCGAATTCGCGGATGATCCGCGCAATCCGCATTGGCGGAGCGTGCTCGCCGAGTGCCGGGATGCCGGATATCACGGTATCGAGCTCGGGCCAGTCGGCTACATGCCGGAAGATCCCGCTGAACTTGGCGATGCGCTGGCGGAGCTGGAACTCGAGCTCATCGGCGGGGTCGTCTTCCGGCCCTTCCACGATCCGTCCAAATGGGACGAGGTGCTCGACGGGTCGGTGCGCACCTGCAAGGCGCTGGCGGCGCACGGCGCCGATCACCTAGTGCTCATCGATTCCATTTCTCCGCGGCGGGCGCCGACCGCGGGTCGGCCCCACGAGGCCGAGCAGATGGGCAAGGAGGAATGGCTCGATTACCGGGACAAGATCTGCCGGATCGCGCAAATCGGAACGCAGGAATACGGGCTGACCGTGGCGATCCACCCGCATGCCGGCGGATTCATCGACTTCAAGACCGAAACCGAGCGGCTGCTTGCGGAAACCGATCCGGCGGAACTCAAGCTGTGCCTCGACACCGGCCACACGCACTACGCCGGCTTCGATCCGATCTCCTTCATGAAAACCCATATCGACCGCATTTCCTATATGCATTTCAAGGATATCGACCCCTTGGTCAAAAAGCGGGCAATACAGGAGCGGACGGATTTCTACGAGGCCTGCGGGCAGGGGATCTTCTGCAATCTCGGCGATGGCGAGACGGATTTCCCGGCGGTGCGGCAAAGGCTGATCGACTCCGGCTTTTCTGGATGGTGCACGGTCGAACAGGATTGCGATCCGGAAGGGGCGACTTCGCCGCTCGGTGACGCAAAGTCCAATCGCACCTATCTTAGTTCCATCGGATTTCATTGAGGACCCAACATGGCCAGGCTGAATTGGGGAATTATCGGCGGCGGAGAAGGCAGCCAGATCGGGCCCGCGCACCGGATCGGAGCCGGTCTCGACGGGCATTTCAGGCTTGCCGCCGGCGCGTTTGACGTCGATCCGCAGAAGGGCATAGCCTTTGCCGGGCAACTCGGCGTTGCTGAGGATCGTGCCTACCGCGACTGGCGCGAGATGCTGGCCGGCGAGACGGGTCGTCCCGACCGCGTCGACCTCGTTACGGTGGCAACGCCCAATGCGACGCATTACGAGATCACCAAGGCGTTTCTCGAGAACGGCTTCAACGTGCTTTGTGAAAAGCCGATGACGATGACGGTTTCAGAAGCCGAGGACATCGTTGCCACGGCCAGGAAGGCGGGTCGTATCTGCGCCGTCAATTACGGCTATTCCGGCTATCCCATGGTGCGGCACATGCGCGCCATGGTCGCGGGCGGCGAGCTGGGCCGCGTGCGGCTCATCAAGGCCGAATTCGCGCACGGCTTTCACGCAAATGCCGCCGATGCGGACAATCCGCGCATACGCTGGCGCTACGACCCCGATCAGATCGGGCCATCGGCGCAGTTCGCCGATTGCGGCATTCACGCGCTGCACATGGCAAGCTTCGTTTCCGGCCAGGAGGCCGAGGCATTGTCCGCCGATTTCGCGTCCTGCATCGCGTCGCGAACGCTCGAGGACGACGCCATGGTCAGTTTCCGGATGTCCGAAGGCGCGCTGTTGCGGCTGTGGACGAGTTCCGTCGCCATTGGCCGCATGCACGGCCTGACCCTGCAGGTTTTCGGCGAGAAGGGCGGTTTGAGCTGGGAACAGGAGCACCCGAACCAGCTTTACTGGACGCCGGTCGACGGCCGCACGCAGATCATCGAACGGGGCGCGCCGGACCTGTCGCCGGAGGCGCAAAGGGCGTCACGGGTGACGATCGGCCATGCCGAGGGCATGCCGCTCGCCTTTGCCAATATCTATTCGGACCTTGCCGAAGTCATAGCGGCGGAGAAGGAAACGCGCGCGCCGGACCCGGCGGCTACGCATTATCCGACCGCGCTCGACGGCCTGCGCTCGATGGCGGCGATCGGCGCGGCGGTGGAATCAGCGAATGGAGACGGAAAGTGGACGGATGCCCGTCCGCCGTCGCTGCGTGGCAACAACTAGGCGAAACCGCTCAGGGCAGCGGCCGGAGCGTGCTGCGCTCAACGATCGAGCAGGGAAACGGCTGCGTGTCGGATTCCTTGTTCGGATCGTCGACCATTTCGATGACCAGCGCGACCGATTGCAGGATGATGTCGCGGACCGGTTGCCGGATAGTGGTCAGATCGTAGGTTGACCAGCCCGCCATGTTCATGTCGTTGAATCCCAGGAAACCGATGTCCCGCGGTATCTCAAGGCCGGCGCCGCGCGCCGCGTCCATGGCGCCCATGCAAATCAGGTCGTCGCCGCAAAACAGTGCTTCAACGCTCTTTTCGGTGAGCAGGGCGTTCATCGCTTCCCTGCCGGCCGAGTAGGAGTAGTTTTCGGCAAAGCGGATGTCCGTCGGTTCAAGCCCAAGTTTTTTCAGCCGGCGCAGGAAGCCCGCCAGGCGGTCCTGCGTGGATGTGGCGGACCGCGGTCCGCCGAGAAGCGCGATGTTGCGGTAGCCCCGGTCGACGAGCGTCTGGGCCGCCATTTCGCCGCAACGGACGTTGTCGATGCCGACAATGTGCAGGCCGGCTTCCGAGCCGAAGCGGCCAAATGCGTGAACCACCGGAACGCCGGCCTTTCGAAACGCGTTGGGAAATGTCGGGGGAAGGGTGGATGTGGCGATGATGATGCCGTCGACCCGGTACTGCTTGAGCATCTCGAGCGACTTTTGCGGATCTGTTTCGGTGCTCAGATTGACCAGAAGCGGGCGAAAGCCACGCTCCTGCAATACGCGCGTGAAAAGATCGAACACCTCAAGGAAAACCGGATTGCGGAAGTTGTTGGCGACAAGACCGATCAGCCGCGTGCGGTTCGTCGCCAGGCTGCGGGCGATCAGGCTCGGGCGGTATCCGAGTTCCTCGGCTGCCCGCTCGACCTTCCTGCGCGTCTTGTCGGAAACGCTGGCACCTTCGGTAAAGGTGCGGGATACCGCTGAGCGGGAAACACCGGCGCGCGCCGCGACTTCCTTGAGGGTTACCGTCAATGGATCTGGGTGCTCCGTTGTTCAATCCGCGTCGAATTCGGCCAAACCTAGAAAATCGCGCCTCCTCTTGCAACCGGTTGCAGCGGTATCGTTGTCGCACGTTAACAAAGGCGGCTGGCCGCAGGGCGTGACTGCGACCACTCTAGAAGTTTTTCTTTTACAATTAGTCGTTTTTATTCAAGATGTTGTTGAATATATTTGAATTTTGCGTTTAATATCGGGCAAGTGGGAAACTCCGACTTTGCGTGCCTGGTCGCATTTGCCGGCGCTTGCGCATTCGCGGCTTGTGCATTCAGATACGGCTCTCGAAATCCGATCCGGAAGCCACAAAACGCCATGGAATCCGCCGTCAGGGACATCGCCCGGGATCTGATCCTGCAGCTGAGCGACAAGGAAAGAGCCGTTCTTGCCGTGCTTGCCGATTCACCGGACGGGATCCCGGTCGAATCGGACGCCATTGCCGCTGAACTCTGCGAAAAGCTGCCGGCATGCCTGGCGCTTTGCGGCGAAAGCGGCCGTCTGACCTTCCGCACCCGGGCGCTGCGCGACGCGGTCGGATCGGCCCTGTCGGGCGAGATCGAAGGCAAGCAGGCGCAGGCGCTATACGCACGCGGCGAGGCGGTGGCAGCGATCGAAATGGCACAGGCCAGCGGCGACCATGCGCAGGCGCTCGAGTGGTTTCGCGAGCAGGGCAACCAGTTCTTCATGCACCTGCACGGGCTTGATGCCTGCCAGCGGGTCATCTCCAATTTTCCGGCCGATATGCAGCGCAACAACGCGACGCTCGCGGTCGCGCTCGCCATGCACGCCCTGAAATCCGGCAGCGTCAACCGGGCCCGCCATATCGTGCGCGAGCATTTCGGGCCTGAGGCGCTCGATCTCGAACGGGTTGTCGGGGACCCGGACCTTTATTCGCGCGACTTCCGCATGTTCCGGCTGGTGATGTCGATCTACGAGGACTATGCCGTCGGCAACACCGTGCGCGACCACATGTTCGAACTGCTGGGCGAGCTGGATCTGGACGATCACCTGAACCGCGGCGGCATCTACAACACGATGCTCGAGGTGTGCATCCAGCGCCAGCAAATGGACGCCGCGGAGGAGATGGCCAATCGCGCCCGCTATCATTACCACAAGGCAAAAGTGCCGCTGCTCGCGTTCTATATCGAACTGCACCGGGCGGTGTTCTCGCTCAATCGCGGCGTGCTGCCGGAGGTCGAGGCGGCGGTCGAGGCGGCCGATGCGGCGCTGGCGAAAGTCACCTTCGATACACCGACCGATCATCGCCTGCTGGGTCTGCTGAAATCCGTTCTCGCGTTCGAGAAAGGCGATGCCAAACATCTGGTGAACTACCTCAACGAGGAGTTCGACAAATTCGCCTACGGGGAATTGTGGCCGACCATTACGGAGCTTGCGCTCTATTACGGCAGCCTGGCGATCAGTGGTGAAATGGGTGTGGCCGCCGCGCGGTCCTTCCTCGACAAGTGGCGCATCCAGGAGTGGCGTTCGCGGCGGTTCAACTTCGTCATAACGATCCGCCAGGTCGATATCCTGCAGAACCACAATCGCTGGCAGGAGGCGGCCGAACTGTTGACCAGCGTGCAGTCGCGTATCGACATGACCTGGGTCGAGAGCGCAGAGGAAGCGCTCGGGCTTATCGACAACACCCGTGAGATCGCAATAGCCTTTGCCTGGTTGCGGCACCTGATCCGCCACGCGCCGCGCAATGCGATGCGTCTGCGCCAGGTGGAGCGGTTCCAGTCCAACCCGCATCTCAATGACCGGCAACGCAGCACGCTTTGGCTGTGGGAAGCCTATCTCGCGCGGCTGCAGCGCGACACGACACGGGCGAGGGCGCAGCTCACCAAGGTGCTGGAGAGCGCCGCCCGCATGGGGGTTCTGACCCATCTGATCGGTGAAAAGGAAATTCTCGAGAAGCTGATGGAGGACAGGCGCATCAGCCAGTTCGTGAAGGTGGCGCCCGGCGCGCTGGAAATCCTGCGGCGTCTCGAGGGCTTTCACTCCGGCTCGGGCAGGGGCACCGTGCCGGGGCTGACCCGCCAGGAACTGCGGGTGCTGACGCTTGTGGCCGAGGGGGCGTCCAACAAGTTCGTTGCGCGCCAGCTCCGGCTTTCGGAGGTCACCGTGAAGTTCCACCTCGGCAATATCTACCGGAAGATGGGTTGCGCGAAGCGATCCGAGGCCATCGCCGCCGCGCGGGCGCTCAACTGGGTCGCCTAGGCGCGCCTCATTCCGGCTGATGTGATCAAAACCTATACCAATTTTTAAAAAACCTATACTTCTTGTCGATTGTAGCGCTGAGCATCGCGCTTCACTCTTGGCGGCACAACAACAACCGGGCCCGCCATGCAGACCAATCCAGCCCAATTGATGCTGAAGCGCCTTGTCGGCTTTGCCGGTGTCATGTTCGTGCTTTCGGCGATGATCTTCATCCTGGCGCGGATCGTGCCGGGGGATCCGGCACGCATTGCGCTCGGCCCCAGCGCGACGCAGCAACAGGTCGAGGAGATGCGCCTGGAAATGGGCCTCGACGCACCGCTATGGCAGCAATATGCCGACTATGTGTGGCGCGGCGTCCAGGGCGATTTCGGCAAATCGCTGATTTCAGGCCGGCAGGTCAGTGACGAGATCGCGGCGCTGCTTCCGGCGACGCTGGAACTGGTCATCGTCACCGTGCTCCTGATCATCGCGGTGTCCATTCCGCTGGGCGTCATGACGGCGCGCTACCGCAACAGCTGGATCGACAATGCCGGGCGGTTCTTCTCCATCGTCGGCGTGACCATGCCGAGCTTCCTGTTCGCAATTCTGCTGCAGCTCATCGCCGCGAATTTCCTCTCAGACTGGCCGGTCCTGGGGCGCGTCAACTACTCGCTGGACCTGCCCGACGGCCCGACCGGCCTGCTGCTGGTCGACTCGGTCGTCCATGGCGACTGGCAGGTTTTCAGAAGCGCGCTGCAGCACCTGATTTTCCCGTCCATGGCGCTGGCCATGGCCGGCATCGGACAGATCACGCGGATCACCCGTTCGGCGATGATCGAGCATCAGCGGCGCGACCACGTGCTGACGCTCAAATCCTTCGGTGTGCCGGACCGGGTCATTGTCTTCCGCTATCTTCTCAAACTGTCCTCCATCGCGCCGCTCACCATCATGGGCCTGGAATTCGCCTCGCTGATCGGCAACGCCTTCGTCGTCGAACTGGTCTTCTCCTGGGGCGGCTTCGCGTCCTACGGGCTGGAATCGATCCTGCAGAAGGACCTCAACGCTGTGATGGCCGTGGTGCTCGTCTCGGGCTTCTTCTTCGTCGTCGCCAATCTCGTCATCGACATCGTCCTGATGGTGATCGATCCGCGGCTGCGCTTCAAGGAGGCGAACTGATGTCGGCCGTCTCCAACGACCACCAGACAATCCTGTCCGCCCGCTACATGGCGTGGTACCGCTTCTCGCGCAATCCGTCGGCCGTCATCGGCGGCCTGATGGTCCTGTCGGTCATCCTTGTCGCCGTCTTCGCGCCGCTGATCGCGCCCTATCCGGAGGATGTCGGGGCGACGGTCGATTTCCGCAATCGGCACATGGGCCCTGACGCGGCGCACTGGATGGGGACCGACAAGGTCGGCCGGGACATCCTGACGCGCGTCATATTCGGTTTCCGCATCTCGCTGCTTCTGGTTATCGGCGTCCTTGGCGTTGCCGTGCCGGTCGGAACGGCGCTCGGCATGCTGGCCGGCTATTTCAGCGGCATGACGGAGCGGATCATCACCGGTTTCACCAATGTCATGCTGGCCATTCCGCCGCTCGTCATGGCGCTCGCGATCGGCAACGTGCTTGAACCGAACCTCGTCAACGCGATGCTGGCGATCACACTTCTGTGGTGGACCTGGCATGCGCGGCTGATCTATCGGGTGTCGAAATCGATCGCCACCGAGGACTTCGTTGAGGCCGCGCGGCTCGCCGGCGCAAGCCACTGGCACGTGCTGACGCGGGAGATCCTGCCCAACTGCGTCTCGGTGATCTCGGTGAAAACGACGCTGGACGCGGCCTTCGTGATCCTCTTCGGCGCGACGCTTTCCTTCCTCGGTCTCGGCGTCAAGCCGCCGACACCGGACCTCGGCTCGATGGTCGCCGACGGGCGCCAGTTCCTGCCGGAGATGTGGTGGGAGGTGCTCGGGCCCGGTTTCGCGATCTTCTACGCGACACTCGGCTTCAACCTGCTCGGCGACGGGCTGCGCGACATGTTCGACGTGGAGGTGTGAGCGGTGACCAGCCTGTTGGATATCCAGAACCTCAACGTCTCCTTCCGTAATTACGGCCTCCGCAGCAATGTGCTGAAGGATGTCGGCCTGAAGATCCCGGAGGGCGGACGCGTCGCACTGATCGGCGAGACCGGCTCCGGCAAATCGGTCACCAGCAAGACCATTCTCGGCACGCTGCCCGACAATGCGGTGGTGGAAAGCGGCACGATCCGTTTCGACGGCGAGGATGTGCTGACGCTCTCGCAGGGCAAGCGCGAGGCGATGAAGGGCACGGCCTTTTCGATCATCATGCAGGACCCGCTGAGCTCGTTTAACCCGGTGTTCCGCATCGGCCGCCATCTTGACGACGTGCTGCGCTTTTCCGACCGCCGGCTGGGCGAGCGGTCGAACAGCGCCGACCGGCGGCGGCGTATCGAGCAGGTGCTCCGGCAGGTCCAGCTTTCCGACGCGGAGCGGGTCTTCGATGCCTATCCTTCGCAACTGTCGGGCGGCATGCGCCAGCGGGTGCTGATCGCGCTGGCGCTGCTGCACCAACCGCGCCTTCTGATCGCCGACGAGCCGGGCACGGCGCTGGACGTGACCACCCAGGACGAGATCATGAAGCTGATCAACCGGCTGGTCTCCGACAACGGCCTGTCGCTGCTGATGATCACCCACAATCTCGGCGTGGTCCGCAAGATGGCCGACGACATCTATGTGATGCGCCACGGCGAGATCGTCGAGCACGGCCCGCTGAAAACGATATTCCGGACCCCGCAGCAGGCCTATACGAAGGCGCTGATCGCCGCCATTCCGCCGCTTTACGGACCCGGTGTCGAAGACCAGGAGGCGGTCGAGGCCGAGCCGATCATCAGCTTGTCGGATGTCTCGAAATCGTTCGACGAGAAGCTGCTGTTCGGACGCGGCCACTCGCATCTGGCGGTCAAGGACGTTTCACTGTCGGTTTCCAAGGGCGAGATTTTCGGTCTCGCGGGGGAATCGGGATCGGGCAAGACCACCGTCGCCCGTATGATCATGGGGCTGATCCGCCCGACGCGCGGCGCCATCGCCGTCGATGGCGATGCGGTCGGAGAAAAGGGCGGGGGGCCGGATTTCCGCAAGCTGATCCAGATCGTCTACCAGAACCCGGGAACCTCGCTCAATCCGAAGCGGACGGTCGGACAGACCCTGTCGGTGCCGCTGCGATTCGCCGGCCTCAAGGCCGGCGCGGTCGAAAAGCGGATCCATGAATTGCTGGCGCATGTCGAGCTGCAGCCGCACTACATCTCGAAATATCCGCACGAACTCTCCGGCGGCCAGAAGCAGCGCGTGGCGATCGCCCGCGCGCTCGCCGCCGATCCGAAGATCATCGTGCTCGACGAGCCGACATCGGCGCTCGATGTGTCCGTCCAGAAGAACGTGATCGATCTTTTGCAGAAACTGCGCGACGAACTGGGCCTGACCTTCCTGTTCATCTCCCACGACCTTTCGCTGATGCGCAATTTCTGCAGCCACATCGCCATCATGCTGCGCGGCGAGGTCGTCGAGGCCGGCGAGCCGCGCCAGGTCTTCGCCGACCCGCAACATCCCTATACGCGCGCGCTGATCGCCGCCGTTCCGGTGATGAGCGACGAGGAAGACCGTCTGAAACCGAAAACAAGCATTGAGGAGCGACGCCGGTATCTCGCCGATACCGCCGTCTGAGCGAACTCGAAAACCAAGGAGAATGCGGTGTATCGACTGGGCATTGACGTAGGCGGAACCAACACGGACGCGGTCATCATGCATGACCGTGACGTGCTGGCCGGCTTCAAGGCATCCACGACACAGGATGTGACCAGCGGCGTCGTGGAGGCACTGGAAGGCGCGATCGGCAAGTCGGGTGTCAACCGGACGCAGATCGACAAGGTGATGATCGGCACGACCCATTTCACCAACGCGGTCATCGAGCGCAAGCACATCAATCCGGTTGCGGCCATCCGGCTCGGCCTGCCGGCAACGGCTTGCCTGCCGCCGATGGTCGACTGGCCGCCGGACCTGCGCACCGCCGCCGGAGACAGCGGCTATATGGTGCGCGGCGGCTACGAGTTCGACGGGCGGGAAATCGCGCCGCTCGACGAAGAGGAACTCGACCGTATCTGCGACGACATCAACGCGCGCAAGATCAAGGTGGCCTCGGTGAGCTCGGTCTTCAGCCCGATCAATCAGGAAATGGAAAGAACGGCGCGCGAACATATCCTGCGAAGCTGCCCGGACATTTCGGTCGTGCTTTCCAGCGATATCGGCCGCATCGGCCTGCTGGAACGCGAAAGCGCCGCGATCATGAACGCCAGCCTGCTGGCGCTCAGCGAGCGCACGGTGGACGCTTTTGCCGAAGCCCTGAAATCGGCGGGCCTCGAATGCGCGTTCTTCATCACCCAGAACGACGGCACGCTGATGAGCGCGGACATGGTCAAGCGCTTTCCCGTGCTGACCTTCGCTTCGGGGCCCACCAACTCGATGCGCGGCGCTGCGTTTCTTACCGGCGAGCGCAACGGCATCGTCGTCGACATCGGCGGCACGACAACCGATGTTGGCGCCCTGCAGCACGGCTTTCCGAGGCAGGCAGCGACGGTGGTCGATATCGGCGGCGTGCGCACCAATTTCCGTATGCCTGACGTCTTCTCCGTCGGCCTTGGCGGCGGCTCTCTGGTCCGCACGTGCGATTCCGGCGAGGTGACCGTCGGACCGCAATCGGTCGGCTTCCGCATCACCAGCGAGGCGCTCGTCTTCGGCGGCGACACGCTCACGGCGACGGATATCGCCGTGGCGCGCGGCGAGGCGGATATCGGCGACGCGTCCCGGGTCGCGAATCTGGACGCCGGCACGGTGGACCAGGCGCGGACAGCCATCACCACGCTGTTGCAGCGCGCGGTCGAACGCAGCCGCATTTCTCCGGAACCCATCCCTGTGATCGCCGTGGGCGGCGGCTCGATCCTGATGCCTGACAAGCTCGCCGATCTGGATGTGATCCGTCCTGAGAACTTTGCCGTGGCGAATGCCGTCGGCGCGGCGATCGCGCAGATCAGCGGCGAGGTGGACCGCATCTTCTCGCTGGAAAACGGGCTGACCCGAGAGGCCTGCCTGAAACAGGCGGAGGAAGAGGCGACGGAAAAGGCGATCGCTTCCGGCGCATCGCCATCGACCATCGAGACGATCGAGCGCGAGGACGTGCCGCTGGCCTATCTGCCGGGCAACGCGACGCGGATCCACGTCAAGGTGGTTGGCGAGATGGAGGGCGCCCATGCTGTCGCGGCAGGCTGACCTCATTTTGATCGGCGAGGAGGAGATTGAGGCGCTCGAGATCGGCGCCGCGATCCTCGGCACCGGCGGCGGCGGCAATCCTTACATCGGCAAGCTGCGCGCGCTGCAGGTGCTGCGCGAGGGGCGCAAGATGCGGGTGATGCCGCTGCAGGCGCTGCCGGACGACGCCAAGGTGGTCTCGCTCGGCGGCATCGGCGCGCCGCTGATCTCGCATGAGCGCATCAAGGAGGGTCGCGAGGGGCTGCGCTGTGTGCGCGCGCTCGAGCAGCGGCTGGGCATCAAGGTCGACGCCATCGCCTGCGAGGAGATCGGCGGACAAAACGCCATGGAGCCGCTGATCGTCGCGGCGCTGGCCGATCTTCCCGTTGTCGATTGCGACGGGATGGGACGGGCGTTTCCCGAAATGCAGATGACGACCTATTCGATCTACGGCCACCGCAGCACGCCGAGCGTCATGTGCGACCTGCACGGCAATGTGGTGATTTTCGATCACGCGGCGTCGGAGCTCTGGCACGAGCGGCTGGCGCGCGCCTGCGTGATTTCCCAGGGCGGCGCCTCGACACTCGCCAGCGCGCCGATGCCCGGCGTCTTCGTCAAGCGTTTCGGCATTCCCGATTCCTATAGCCGCGCCATCGCGCTCGGACGGGCGGTGCGCAACGCGCAGGCGCGCAACGAGGATCCGGTCGCGGCGATCTGCGAATTCGAACAGGGCCGGCTGGTCTTCACCGGCAAGATCAGCGACGTCAAACGCGAGCTGCGCGGCGGCTTTGTTGCCGGCGAGGCGTTGATCGACGGCTTCGACGCCCACGAGGGAGATGTCGCGAACATCATCATCCAGAACGAGAACCTGGTCTTTCAGCGAAACGGCAAATCGGAGGTCGTCGTTCCGGACCTCATCGTCATCCTCGACATCGACACGGGCGAGGCGATCACCACGGAAATGCTGCGTTACGGACAGCGGGTCAGTGTGCTGGCGCTGCCTTGCCATCCGCTTCTGCGGACTCCGGAGGCACTGGCCGTGGTCGGTCCAGCGGGCTTCGGTCTCGGGCATCTCAACTACCTGCCGCTCGAGGATGTGGATGCACACCAGCAGCGGGCATTGGAGGAAGCAGGAAAATGAGCGCCTACACGATTACCGAAAACGAGATGGAGGCGATTGCCACGGGCGGTGCTTTCCTTGGCACCGGCGGCGGTGGCGATCCCTATATCGGCAAGCTGATGGCGCAGTCGGCGATCGCCCGGCACGGACCTGTCACGGTGATATCGCCGGAGGATGTCAAGGACGACTGGCTGTGCGTGCCCGTGTGCATGATGGGCGCGCCGACGGTGATGCTGGAAAAGCTGCCGAATGGCGGCGAAGCCGGCAGCGCGCTGGAGCAGCTTGAAGCCTTCCTCGGCCGCAAGGCGGACGCGCTGATCTGCATCGAGGCGGGCGGCCTCAATTCGACAATTCCCTTTGCCGTCGCAGCGGCAACGGGACTGCCGCTGATCGACGGCGACGGGATGGGGCGTGCCTTCCCGGAACTGCAGATGGTGAGCTTCACCATGCAGGGCGTCGCCGCGACACCGATGGTGATCGCCGACGAAAAGGGCAACAGTTCCGTCATCAACGCGATTTCTAACCCGTGGACGGAGCGCCTTGCCAGGTCGCAGACGATCGAGATGGGCGGCTCGGCGCTGGTGGCGCTTTATCCGATGAGCGGCGCCGAGGTCAAAAAGGGCATCCTGCGCAACACGCTTTCTCTGATTTTCGAGATTGGCAAACTGATTACCGGTGAGCGGGCGAAGAACCGCAATCCCGCCGATGCGCTGATCGAAAAACTCAACGGCAAGCGATTGTTCACGGGCCGGGTCGTGGATATCGAGCGCCGCACCGAGGGCGGATTCGCACGGGGCAGGGCGGTTCTCAAAGGCATGGACCAGGACCACGGACAGACGTTCCGCGTCGATTTCCAGAACGAATTCCTGATCGCGCTGAACGAGAACGATCAGCCGCTCGCCGTCACGCCCGACCTCATCTGCGCGCTCGATGCGGACGGCGGCCTTCCGGTGACGACCGAGCAACTGCGCTTCGGCCTGGCTGTCACCATGATCGGGCTTCCGTGCGATGCGCAATGGCGCTCGCAGGCCGGGATCGATCTCGTCGGGCCCGGTTACTTCGGCTACCCGCAGGCCTACACGCCTCTTGAAGACCTGCCTTTGTGAATTCAGCAAATCCAACAGTGAAATGGAGAAGGTAAAAATGAGAAACTTAAGGAAGGGAATGGCATTCGCGGCCGTCTTGGCCGCCTCGACGGCGATTGGGACGCCGTCAATCGCGGAGGACAAGGTCACGCTGCTCGTCAATACCGTGCAGATCTTCGGCACCATCGATCCGGCGAAGATCAACGACTACACGGAGTATATGGCGGCGGTGAATCTCTATGACGGTCTGACGACGGTGAACAGCGCCGGCCAGATCGTTCCGCAGCTCGCCGAGAGCTGGTCGGTTTCGGACGACAACAAGACATATACGTTCAAGCTCAAGCCTGGCGCGACGTTCCAGGACGGCAGCCCGGTCGAGGCCAAGGATGTGGTCTATTCGATGCAGCGGCTGCTTTCGATCAACGAGGGGCCGGCCTATCTCTTCGAGGATCTAATCGCCCCGGACAATGTCAAGGCGATCGACGGCCAGACGGTGGAGATTGGGCTCAATCGCGTCTATTCGCCGTTCCTGTCCAACACGCCGCTGATCCTCGTGGTCAATTCCGACCTGGTTGCCGGGCAGAATGACGGCGAGTGGGGCGAGACATATCTGGCCGACAATTCCGCCGGTGCCGGCCCCTATGGTCTCGAAGGCTGGACGCGCGGCGCCCAGATGATGATGAGCCGTTATGTCGACTATCACGGCGGCTGGCCGAAGCAGAAGCCGATCGACGAGCTGCGTTTCGTGGTGACTCGCGACGAGGCGACGATCAAGGCGCTCGCGCAGAAGGGCGAACTCGGCATGTCGTCGCAATATCAGGGCGTCGAGACCTATGAGGCGATTTCCAAGCTGCCAAACTACAAGATCATCTCCGCGGACACGGCGACGGGCTTTTATCTCAAGCTCAACAACCAGCTGCCGCCGACGGACGACGTTCACATCCGCCGGGCGATCGCCTATGCGATGGACTACGAGACGATCCGCGACGTGATCTTCCCGGGCGGTCAGTTGAACGGGCCGCTGGCGCCGGTCTTTGCCGATGCCTATCTCGATAGCCTGCCGGCGCCGGAATACAACATGGAAAAGGCCAAGGCGGAGGTCGCCAAATCCAAATATGCCGGCCAGCAGCCGATCAAGATCTCTCACGGCTATGTGGCGAAGACGGCGTTCGAGGAGGAAATCGGCCTGCTGTTCAAGTCGGCACTGGAATCCATCGGCTTCGAGGTGGACCTGCAGCCCGAGCCGTGGAACCGCATCACCGAGCTGGCCACGACGATCGAGACCTCGCCGAACGCCACGCAGGTGTTCTACGGGCCGACCTATCCGTCACCGGATTCGGTTTTCTACGTGCAGTACCATTCCAACGCCAAGGGCACCTGGGCGTCGATGGAATGGGTGCTGAGCGACGAGATCGATGCCTTGATCGACGAATCGCGCAGCACCACCGACCCGGCCAAGCAGAACGAGCTTTACAAGGCCATCCAGCAAAAGCTCTACGACATGCAGTCGGATGTTTTCCTGTTGACCCAGAAGCGCCGCGCCGCGGCGAACAAATGCCTGCACGGCTACGCCTGGGTTCCGATGCAGAGCTGGGACACCGACTTCTCGCGCTACTGGTGGAACTGCGACGAATAGCATTGCCGTGTCGCTCCCAAGCGCAGGCTGCACCAGCGCCCCCGGTTGGAGACATCCGGGGGCGTTTTTTGTATTGAAACCGCTCCAGGCCGTGCACCCACAAGTGATGGATAACTGACGTCTGCTATCGGCGTGATGACTGCGGACGTCCGCAATGCGGACCTTTAGACAATTGACCCCTTAATGCTGATGGTAGATCTGGCGGTCTCCCATTATCGAACCAGCGGGACCGAGATACCCTCTGACACGCTACTCCGTACCAGCCTCATTTGTTGGGTTGTGACGCACGTGTCTTCTGGTACCATAAGTAGAGAGTCGCACGTTGATGAATCGAGCAGAAAGAACGACATGTTGGACCCCAAAAGCCAGCAGGAACTCAAGCAGGAGATTGTAACTTGCATAACCTCCGACAAGGGTGTCTTGGAGGCACTTCGGGCCGAGGTAAGATCTCTCCGATCCGCTGTACGACGGATACAAGCTCGCAGCACAACCTCCATTTCTTTGGTCGGTACCGACGGTGGCAACAACCAACTACAATTTGACCCATTCTTGATTCAACTCATCCGTGTGGTTGATAGCAGCAACAACGAGTATTGCCTTGAGGCAGTCTCGCCGACTACCCCGGTCTCGCTGCTGGCCGAGCGTCATATCGCAGCCGATGGAACACCGAAGACCTCACTTGGGGAAATGATGGTTTACCTTGGCGTTAAAACATTGCCAGCGCTTTCCCATATGATCCGGTCGAATGAAGATGATCGCCCGGTTTCGCCAAGCTGGGTTCAGGTCTACAGGGAGTTGGTAGAGTGGGCGATCTTGTTCTCCCTGCTGAAAAAGGAGTTCGGCACTGACACGCTGATAATTTGCGATGGCCTGCTAAGAAGTAAAGTGTTTTCAAAGGATTTATTCGCAAAGTTGAGAATTGGTCTGCAGGAGAGAATTGAAGCGCAATGGACCAAGAGTCGGCGACGTATTTTTTTGGCGGGTGTGGCAAAACATAGCAAGGTTCTAACGCGGTACAGGCTGGCAATGGCTTTGGAAAGCGTGATGCAAACCGACTATCCGGCTTTCGTTGAGGTTCCGAGAGAGATTGAGGAGCGCGCCTACGTTTGGTCTGAATTTGCTCGTGGTGACGAGGAGGCAGACAAGGGTGGTGAAGCAAACAAATTTGTCGGCGGTAAGATGTTCTTGGTGAAGTTCGGCCAGCACCGAAGGGATCCAATCTGGCCAGTGGACATATTCCTGCCGCAAGCCCGCGATGCGCAAGCAATTATCGGTTCAATGCTTGCAGACGCGATTCATGGATTTCCGGTTCCACATTATCCACTTTGCCTGCAGAAGGCGCATGAAAATGCGGCTCTTGTGGACTTCGATTTCGACATTTTACAGGACTTCATCTACGAGGGGGTGAGGGGGAGTTTGGGAGTTCAGGCTCCTGATCTCGACGTATTTCAACTACAGGACGCTGATCCCGCACAGCGCCGGTACGGGTGACTGAAGTGAATTCGTTAGAGCTATTCCCGCGAGACAAAGTCGTTGGCATATTTCGAGGATTTCAACAGGGTGGGCTGGAGTTCCATGCTGATCTCGTACTCCCCTATAGAAGTGATTTTCAGAATATACCGATGCACGGTCAGTTTATCTTGGTGCAACTTGAAACCCCAGACGAAGCGGTAATGGGCCGAATTGCTTCGTTCTCTTCCGAGGGCAAGCTTTCATTCGGCTCCGGAGAAGAGTTCAACATACGTGCGGTTAAAGAAGAGCGCCAAATTCCGGAAGATCTGCGAGAGCAATATCTGAAATACCGGATCAATATCCGTGTTCTTGGGGTTCTCCGGAGAAATGGATCAGGTCTGACGTTTGTACCATCACATCGAAGATTGCCGCATGTGGGGAGCCAAGTTGCGTTCCCGTCTGAAGAGGTCCTCAGAGAAGTCGCTGGACATAACCTAGAAGGAGCCGGGATAGGCCATTTGGCATTTGGCGAATATGTCTACTATGGCCAAGAAAATGAAACGTCGGTCGAGGAATGGATGCAGGTCCTTGATCCTGAAGTAAACGTAAGATTTCCAGTCTCCTCCCTCGTTTCGAGAAGGAGCTTCGTCTTTGCGAGGGCGGGGTTCGGAAAATCAAATTTGAACAAGCTTCTTTTTGCGGAGCTGTACAAAGAGACGCCAAAGGTCCACAAAAAGCTCAATCGGGAAGTTCCAGTCGGAACAATCATTTTTGACCCAGATGGCGAATACTTTTGGCCAGATGATAAGGGTCGCCCAGGGTTGTGTGATGTGCCTCATCTGGAAGATAAGTTAGTCGTATTCACTGAGCGAAGAAACCCTAGCAATTATTATCAGTCATTTGTTGCGGGTGGCATCAAACTGGACGTACGACGTCTGAGGCCAAGTGATGTCATAGCGATTGCACTTAGCCCCGAACGTCAGGATCAGCAAAACGTTCGAAAGCTCAAAGGACTGCGCCCTGATCAGTGGTCAGAATTCGTGGATCTTGTCGATGAGCACGGCAATATGGCATCGCTCGATGAGGTCTGTCGCATCCTAGGTCTAGAGAGGTCGCAGGAAGCGGAGGCGCTGGCGGCCCGTGGCAACATGACCTCAATCGTCCGAATGCTCCATGATCGGAGCAGTCAACTCATGGACAAGTTGATTCAGAGTCTGTCGTCCGGGAAACTCTGCGTGGTCGATGTCTCCCAGATGAGAGGCGGGCAATCTCTAATTCTTTCGGGCCTTATCCTTAGAAGAATTTTTGATCGAAATCAGGAGGAATTTACGTCAGCAGAGCCCAAGACAATTCCAACGATCGCAGTTGTTGAGGAAGCACAATCAGTTCTAAACGAGAAGGCCCCTGCGTCTGAGCCCTATATTGCTTGGGTCAAAGAGGGCAGAAAATACGACCTCGGCGCGTTGTTGATTACACAGCAGCCCGGTAGCATTCCGGTTGAAATCTTAAGCCAAGGGGATAACTGGTTCATTTTCCATTTGTTGTCTGGCTCAGATCTTGGCGCACTTAAGAAAGCCAACGCCCATTTCAGCGACGATCTTCTCAGCTCACTGTTGAACGAACCAATTCCGGGCCAAGGGGTTTTTTGGAGCTCAGTCGGGGGCAAGCCCTATCCGGTGAGTCTTAGGTCAGCGTCATTTGAGGCTCAATTCAGTATGCTCGATCCAAACTACCAAGCTCCGGCCGGAAAAACTTTTGCCTCCAACTTGACTGGGAGCATGGGAAGTCATGCCGGTCAAGCTAGCAATCAGCCCGAAGCAATTGGTGATTTATTGGGCGGAACAGACGGGACCGGTGTGGCGGAACAGGTTTTTGATGCTAAACAGTCAATTGAAAGAAGAGCGATCGAATTTCTAAGGCAGGATTCAGATGCGATGCAGAAAATCGAGTCCGAATCTGGAATTGCATGGGGACACGTAAAAAGCGTTTTGCTTCAGGCACTACCTGATCACATCGATGATCGCGATCAAATGGCATTCAACCTAGTTAGACGCGCAATGGATGAGCTACTTGGAGTGGACAGATGGGATACCTACAAATCGGGTACTGGTGCCACTTGGATTCGTCGGAAGCCCTGAATTGGAAACGACAGATTCACCCACCAAGAGCAATCTAAACTCCATCTGTCCGTATTTTACGATGTTTCCGGTTGAGTTTCCGCTTGGAGTCCTCAAGGAAGGCGCATCCGATTCAAGCAAGGTACTAGACCCTTTTTGTGGTCGCGGAACAACTGTTTTTGCCGCTAGAAGCCTTGGACTGAGTGCACTTGGGATTGATGCGAGTCCAATCGCAGCTGCAATTTCTGCGGCCAAAGTTGTTGAAGTTGATCCGGAAAACGTAATCAGAACCGCCAAAAACATCGTGGGTGGTGGTAAGGCGGTAGATACACCCAAAGGTGAATTCTGGGATTGGTGCTTCGACACGGCCACTCTTAAGGAACTGTGCAGGCTCAGAGACGAATTGAATCGAGACGCTCGATCCCCGGAGCGGATTGCACTACGAGCTACAATTCTTGGAGCACTGCACGGGCCCAAACAAAAAACTGTGCCAGGCTATTTCTCAAATCAAGCGCCGCGCACCTATGCGCCAAAGCCAGCATACTCTGTGAAGTACTGGAAAACGCGCAGGATGAAGCCTGACCGAGTCGACGTGATCGAGGTCATTGCACGACGAGCAAGGAGGTTCTTCTCAATTACACCCAACAAAAACGGTCGTGTTTGTCATGGTGATAGCAGAGACTTCGACACCGTGTTGTCTGCCGCATCTACAGACGAGTTCGATTGGATCATCACGTCGCCACCATATTATGGAATGCGCACCTACATACCCGATCAGTGGCTGAGGAACTGGTTTTTGGGTGGGCCGCCCAAAGTGGATTACGGGCGATCAGGGCAAATCACACACCGCAGCCCAGAGTATTTTGCGGAAGATCTGCGTAAGGTCTGGAGAAACTCGTCCTACGTCGCGCGAAAAGATGCGTCTCTGGTCGTACTGTTCGGAGGAATTTCTGATCGCAGGGCGTCTCCTCTGGAGATTATCAAGTTGTCATTTTCTGGCAGTAACTGGGAAATTGAAAGCATCGAGCCAGCGGGAAATTCGTCGATGGGCAAACGCCAGGCAGATTCCTTTCTGGTAAAGAAGTCAAAGCCGGTAAATGAGTTCATTGTTCGAGCCCGGCCAAAGCCAATATCTGAACTTTCCTACAGCGATGTGATCAGAACCATCCATGCAAAGATGACGATCCGCAGCGCTGTGGATGGAGATGCACACTAGCAAACCAACTCAATACCATCCAAGCCATTCAGTTTACGCTTAAAAGATGCCAACAGCTGCGAATTTGGCGTTTGATGGCAACTAACTCCGAAAAGGTTTGAACGTTCGTGTGGATATCTGCCGACCAAAATCCACGCCGGGGTCGATGCAAACGGTTTGCCGCTCCACATCGCGATCACCAGAGGTCAATAGCATGTATCCGGCTTTGGCTGCGTATCTATAAGTCCCCGATCTAGCTTGCCTCGGCCACCTGGCGGCGGATAATGTCGGCGAAATAGGTGCAGGCGGGGCTCAGCTTGCTGTCGGCCCGGGTGCACAGCCCCACCGATCCCATCGTCGACTCCGTGTCGATCGGCAGCGTGACATATTCGCCGCTTTCGATCTGCGCCGAGACGACGCCGTGCGAGATGATCCAGATCGCCTGGTGCTGGCTGACGAATGTCCGGCCGAAGGAATCCGAAACGGTTTCAATGACCTGCAGGGGTTCGGTGATGCCCTGCTCGATGAACAGGCGGTCGACGAAGGGCCGGATGATCGATTGCAAGGTCGGCACCAGCACCGGATAACTGTCGAGCGCTTCGACCGCGAACTGTCTGCGGGACGCCAGGGGATGGCTGGCGTGGACCGCGAAGATGACCTTGTCGCGGTACAACGGCTCGAAAATCAGACCCTGCATCACGTCCGGAGCCGGCAGCCGCCCCATGACCAGGTCGAGTTCGCCGTTGCGCAACTGATCGAGCAGGGCGCGGTTCTCGCCGGTGATGATCTTCAGGCGGTTGCGCATGCCGGATTTCAGGTATTTGGCGACGGCGCGGGGGACGATTGTCGTCGAGACGGTCGGCAGGGCGCCGAGCCTGATCTTGGGCCCGTCCGCGACGTCGAGTTCGGCAAGCGCGTTGATGCCGTTGCGCGCGGCGGCCAGCGAACTGCCGGCATGGCGCAGGAACACCTCGCCGTGATGGGAGATGCGGATGCCGCGCCCCTCGCGCTCGACGAGCGGCTTGCCGCAGATGTCCTCGAGTTCGCGGATCGTCCGGGTCACCGCCGGCTGGGTGAGGTGCAGGTTCTCGGCGGCCCGGCTGACGCTTTTCTGGCGGGCGACCTCGACAAAGGTCTCCAGGTGCCGCAATTTTATCCTGCGCAGTGAACTCATATCTGTTTCGCTATTTAAATTGCTCCAATTATCATTATTCATCTCTAATGAAATATGTAAACATGCCCAGAAGCGCAATTACGGCGACGGAGCAGCCCATGTCAGAAGCCAAAACAGTGTCGGACCGACATGCGCAGGGCATGCAGACCCGCCGCAGCGTGCTCGGCGATGCCTATGTCAATGGCGCCGAGGAACGAAAGACGCCGTTCGACGGTCCGTTTCAGGATCTGATCGTCGAGGCCGCGTGGGGCCACGTCTGGTCGCGGCCGCAGTGGACGCCGCGCCTGCGCTCCATCGTAACGATCGCGCTGCTTGCAGCGCTTGGCCACGACGAGGAGGTGGCGATGCACGTGCGCGCAACCGCCAATACGGGGGCGACAAGGGAAGACATCTGCGAGGCGCTGCTGCACGTCGCGATCTATGCCGGGGTTCCGGCGGCCAACCATGCGATCAAGATCGTCAAACGGACCTTTGAGGAAATGGAAGCGGGCGGGGAGGCCGGCGATGCGTAACGCGACATACGAAACCGGCGCCTTTTTCGTGCGGGACCGGGCCTGGCATCCAAAGGCATACACGCCGGACTACAAGACGAGTGTGGCACGCTCCCCGCAAAGGGCGTTGCTGTCGCTCGAAAACACCATCGGGGAGATTACTGGCCCGGCATTCGGACACGACATCCTCGGTGAACTGGACAACGACCTGATCCACAATTTCGCCAAGCCCGGAGAAAGCGCCATCGGCGAGCGCATCATCGTGCACGGCCGTGTGCTCGACGAGCGGGGCAGGGGCGTGCCGGGCGTGCTGGTCGAATTCTGGCAGGCCAATGCCGCCGGGCGCTACCGCCACAAGAACGAGGGCTACATGGCGCCGCTCGACCCGAATTTCGGCGGCTGCGGACGGACCATCACCGATGACGAGGGCGGCTATGCCTTCAGGACCGTCAAGCCGGGACCCTATCCCTGGCCGAATGGCATCAACGACTGGCGGCCCTCGCACATCCATTTCTCCATATTCGGCTACGGGTTCGCGCAACGCCTGATCACGCAGATGTATTTCGAGGGCGATCCGCTGATCCCGCTGTGTCCGATCGTCCGCACGATTTCCGACGAGGCGGCCATCGAGCAGCTCGTCGCGCCGCTCGACATGGCGAACACCATTCCCATGGATGCGCGCGCCTACAAGTTCGACATCGTGCTGCGCGGCCGGCGCTCGACGATGTTCGAGAACCGCATGGAGGGCAATTGAATGGCCCAGCCGCTGAACCGCCTCAAGGAAAGCCCGTCGCAGACGGCGGGTCCCTACGTCCACATCGGCTGCGTGCCGAATTTCCTCGGCATCGAGGGTGTCTTTGATGCCGATCTCGGCAAGACCATGGTCAATGACGAGACGGAAGGGCAGCGGATCGCCATCACCGGCCGCGTGATCGACGGGACAGGCACGCCGCTCAAGGATGCGTTGATCGAGATCTGGCAGGCCGACGGCAACGGGCTCTTCAACAGCCCGTCGGAAACCCGCGGCACCGCCGATCCGAACTTCGCCGGCTGGGGACGCCAGCCGACCGACCTGAAAACCGGCATTTTCCGGTTCGACACCATCAAGCCCGGACGCGTGCCGTTCGTCGACGGCCGCCTGCAAGCGCCGCATGTGAATGTCTGGATCGTCGCCCGCGGCATCAATCTCGGCCTCAACACGCGCATGTATTTTGCCGACGAGGCGGAGGCCAATGCGGAGGATCCGGTGCTGGCGCGCATCGAGCACAGGGTGCGTGTGCAAACGCTGCTGGCCGAGCCGAGCGACGAGGGCTACCGCTTCGACATCCATCTGCAGGGCGACAACGAAACAATCTTCTTCGATATCTGACGCGGACAAGAAATATGGCGAAATTCCAGCCGCTGGCCGATGCCGTGCTCGAGAACCTCAACGACGGCGACGTCGTCGCTTTCGAGGGATTCACCCACCTGATCCCCCATGCCGCAGCGCACGAGGCGATCCGGCAGGGAAAGAAAGACCTCACCATCATTCGCATGACGCCGGATCTCATCTACGACCAGCTCATCGGCATGGGCATGGTCAAAAGGATGATCTTCTCCTATGCCGGCAACCCGGGGGTCGGCCTGTTGCGGCGCATGCGCGATGCAGTCGAAAACGGCTGGCCGCAGGCGCTGGAACTCGAAGAGCACAGCCACGCCGCCATGGCCAATGCCTATGAAGCCGGCGCCGCCGGCCTGCCTTGTGCGGTGTTTCGCGGCTATCGCGGCGCCGAACTCGCAAAGGTCAACAGCAATGTGCGCTCGGTGGCCTGTCCGTTTACCGGCGAGGTGCTGGCAGCCGTGCCGGCGGTGCGGCCGGACGTCGCCTTCATCCACGCGCAAAAGGCCGACCGGAAGGGCAATGTGCTGATCGAGGGTATTCTCGGTGTGCAGAAAGAGGCGGTGCTGGCGGCCACGCGGTCTGTTGTCACGGTCGAGGAAATCGTCGACGATCTCAACGCGCATCCGAATGCCTGCCTTCTGCCCGACTGGACCGTCGGCACGATTTGCCTGGTTCCGGGCGGTGCCCACCCGTCCTATGCGCACGGTTACTACGTCCGCGACAACGCCTACTACATCGCCTGGGACAAGATCGCCTCCGACCGCGAGGCCTTCCTTTCCTGGATGAAGGAGAACGTGCTCGATGCCACGCCGGAGGATTTTGGCGGCAGGGTCGGGAAATTGAGGAGTGCGGCATGAGCGACATGGTCCACACGCCCGACGAAATGATGACCATAGCCGCCTCGCGCGCGCTGAAGAACGACGATGTCTGTTTCGTCGGTATCGGGGCACCCTCGGCCGCCTGCAATGTGGCGCGGCTCACCCATGCGCCGGATATCACGCTGATCTACGAGAGCGGCACCATTGGAACGGCGCCGGACGTGTTGCCGCTGTCCATCGGCGACGGCGAGCTGTGCGACACGGCCGTCACCACCGTCGCAGTGCCGGAGATGTTCCGCTACTGGCTGCAGGGCGGACGCATCACCATCGGTTTTCTGGGCGCCGCGCAGCTCGACCGGTTCGGCAACATCAACACCACGGTGATCGGCGACTACGCGAATCCGAAGACCCGGCTGCCGGGCGGAGGCGGCGCGCCGGAAATCGCCGGCTCGTCGCGCGAGATATTCATCACCATGAAGCAATCGTTGCGCGGCATGGTCGAGAAGATCGATTTCTTTACGTCCTTCGGGCACGGCGAAGGCGGCGACCACCGCCAGCGGCTGGGCATCGAGACCCAGGGTCCGACCTTGCTGATCACCGACCTGGCAATCTGGCGTCCGGATCCCGAGACCAAGGAGTTCACGGTCGTATCGATCCACCCGGGCGTCACCAGAGAGGACGTCCAGGCGACCTGCGGATGGACAGTCAAATTCGCCGACCGTATAGAAGAAACGCCCCCGCCGACGGATCTTGAGCTCA
Source organism: Nitratireductor sp. XY-223 (assembly GCF_004959855.1). Taxonomy (GTDB): domain Bacteria; phylum Pseudomonadota; class Alphaproteobacteria; order Rhizobiales; family Rhizobiaceae; genus Hoeflea_A. The sequence goes on from NZ_SPNT01000001.1 coordinate 456,573, forward strand.
AAACGCTCCGCGATCTGAAAGCACGCACGAAAGCGGCCCATCAGGGGCAGCCCGATCCAGGAAAGGCGGCATAATGCCCGAAGCATTCATCTGCGATTACATCCGTACGCCCATCGGGCGCTTTGGCGGGAGCCTCGCCGCCGTGAGGGCCGACGACCTCGGAGCGGTGCCCCTCAAAGCCCTCGCCGAGCGCAATCCGCAGCTCGACCTGGAAGCGGTCGACGAAGTTTACTATGGATGCGCCAACCAGGCCGGCGAGGACAACCGCAATGTCGGGCGCATGAGCGTGCTGCTCGCCGGTTATCCCGTCTCCGTGCCGGCGAACACGGTCAACCGTCTCTGCGGCTCCGGCATGGACGCAACCATCGCTGCCGCCCGCGCGATCAAATCCGGGGAAGCCGAATTGATCGTCTCTGGCGGCGTCGAATCCATGTCGCGGGCACCATTCGTCATGCCGAAGGCGGACGCGGCGTTTTCCCGGCGCGCCGAGATTTACGACACGACGATCGGCTGGCGCTTCGTCAATCCGGTCCTCAAGGCCCAGTATGGTGTCGATTCCATGCCCGAAACCGGGGAGAACGTGGCTGAGGATTTCGAGGTATCGCGCGCTGACCAGGATGCCTTTGCGCTGCGCTCCCAGCAAAAGGCCGCCGCAGCGCAGGCCAATGGCAGGCTCGCCAAGGAGATTACCCCGGTTACAATCCCGCAACGCAAGGGCGATCCGTTGGTCGTCGACCGTGACGAACATCCGCGCGAAACGTCGCTTGAGAAGCTCGGCTCCCTGCCAACGCCGTTCCGTCAGGGCGGAACCGTCACCGCCGGCAATGCGTCCGGCGTCAATGACGGTGCCGCGGCGCTCATCGTTGCGTCCGAGGCCGCTGTCGAGAGGCACGGCCTGCAGCCGATCGCCCGCATCCTGGGCGGTGCGACAGCCGGCGTTCCGCCGCGCATCATGGGCATCGGCCCCGCACCGGCCACCAAGAAACTCACCGCGCGGCTTGATATCGCGGTCGAGAATTTCGACGTCATCGAACTCAACGAGGCCTTCGCCAGCCAGGGCATAGCCGTTTTGCGCGATCTCGGCGTTGCCGAGGATGCGCCTTTCGTCAATCCCAACGGCGGGGCGATCGCGCTTGGCCATCCGCTCGGCATGTCCGGGGCGCGGATCACCGGTACGGCAGCCCTGGAACTGCGCGAGCGCAATGCGCGCCTGGCGCTTGCCACCATGTGCATCGGGGTCGGGCAGGGTATCGCCATCGCGCTGGAGCGGGTCTGACCCTAAAACAGTTGCGTATCAGCCCCTGGAGAAAAGTTCCCTGCCGGAGGGTGGATTGTCCGGATTGCGGCGGTCTATCTGCTGATAGAGCAGGAACAGGCGTTCGCGCCAGCTCGGTATCTCGCCCGACTGGGCGTAGCCGACACGCTCGGTGCCAAGACCGAATCCCAGGCTGACGCTGTCGTCGGTCGACGCTTCGCCGATTTCGGTCCAGCCGGCCGGAAGCGGATACGCGGTCGGCGCCGCCACGTTGGACCCGGTCCGGTAATAGAATCCGACCGTGGGGAAGGGCAGGGCGTCGGGATTCCCGGGGTAACGGAAATAGCCCGAACCGTCTCCGGCCGCCATGGCCTCGTCCCTTTGCCGGTAGATGACCTGGCCTTCCGGGTCGAACCCGTGTTCCTCAAGAACCGGAAGAAGACTCTCGAACGCCGTTGTTGTAACGAATGCAAATCTGTCTTGCTCCAGGCCCGCGACATCCACCAGGAATTCGAGCACCATCGAGAGCGAACCGGCAGGTGCCATGTCCTTGGGCGAGCGAACATAGAATATGTGAAACAGGGGCAGCACCTCCGGATCACCTTTTTTGTCTATGTCCTCGATCCGCGCGCAGGGTTGAACGGCCATCTGGCCCCTTTGCGTATCGATCTCCGTGTCGTCGTAACGCAGCCCGCCGTTGAAACTCTCATTTCCGGTCACAATCGGCTGGTGATCGACAAGCGTGTAGCCCTTGCCCTCAAAGAAATCGATCATGGTTTCGTGCAGGAGATGGGTGGGCAGGTCCAGCGAAGCGCCATCGCGGCGCGGATTTTGTGCCAGTGCCGAAGCAGGCAAAAGAGACACCGCCGCCATGGCCGCGCCGCCCTTCAGAATCGTGCGTCGTTTGTTCGACAAAGCGGTCTCTCCCTCCCCGCAGCTGTGTCTTTGTACTGACCTACCATCGATATAGTCGTGATTTTGGAGGATCAAAGGGCAATGGCGCGCTGCGCGGGTCTTTCTTACAAAATCTTCATTTCGTCATTGCCGCCATGTAACTTTCGACGTTCACTTCGGCGGCGCTTTCCTGTTATTCCTCGACTGAGATCGAATGGAGAAGATTTGCAGCGCGATGGTACGTTTCAGCCGGACAATTGCCTTACTGCTACTGCTCATGGTGCCCGGCGCGAAACCGGTGCTTGCCCATACGCTTTCGGGAACCGAGACATGGGTCCACATTGCCGCGCCCGGAATCGAGCTGCGCATTACGTTCTTCAGCAAGCGACTGGCAGAGGCGGCCGGACTGAGCCTGTCCGGCGACGGGAAGGCCGCAGACCGGATGCAGGAAATGTGGCGCGTGGAATCGGACGGCAGGCCGTGCGAGGCCGATGCCGAATCCTTGCGAACCGAGCGGCCGAACGGTCATCTGACCGTGAAGCTGCGCTATCCTTGTGCGGCCGTCGGGGACGAGATTGTGCTGGTGCCGCGCTTTTCCTCAGCTTTCAGCCGTTCACATACCAATGTGCTGCGGGTTCTTGTCGGCGACCATCTGGCCGAGTTCCGGCTGCGGCCGGGCTCGCATCCGGTCACAATTCCAGTCGGAAAGCTCGTCAGGGACAGTGACGTGGTGATTTCCGAGGAGTTTCTCGGCGGCGGAGACTAGATACAGAACGGGTTAACTCAGATTTGATCTGAAGGAAAATGGTCGCGTTTACCAGCAAATCTTCATGTTTGCGACACCCGTGCCATGCCAAAAAGCCAGAAGTTTGCTTTACCTGACCGCCCCGCTCCTTGAACCGGAAGCGGCCAGGGCAGCGCTGTTGCTACTGTAATGTGCACGTAAAGGGTGTTCCATCCTTTGTTTTTCCAACAACCCTTCGGTCACTGACTCTGGTGACCGGGTATCTACCTCCACTTTTGTAGGGACTTAAGTGAATCATCGCGGTCCTTCCGCCGCGATAGCTGGCGTTCTTCAGCTTTTTTGCAGTGCATTTCCAGGATGCCGCCTCTACCGCGGTGGGCGCCATCGATCCGGTAAACGCAAATGAAAAGGCAGCGAAGGTCAATGCTGAAAGTATGCGTGTCAAAATCTGTCCTCCCAAAAATCAATTTGCATGAAATACAGCGTCAGATTGTATGAATGCAGGATCGAAACATCAATTTCCTTCGATGAAGAGGCCCGAATTTGTCCGTTGACCTTGTCACCGCAACGACAGCGATGGCGGCATGGTTGATGCCGTTTCGACGCCGGGTCAGAATATCCAAGTTGCTGGACAAGACCCGCTGCGAACGCGATGCCAAGTGCGATATCGGGTGAGAGCGTAGGTTCGCACTAAACTCAGGTTTTGAACGCTTCCGTACTTGTTTAACTTCTGTTGTGTTACACTATAACGTATGCAATACAGCCGGTAATGAACCCGGCAAGGTAGCAAGCAGTGTTGAAAGTGTCAGAACCCCTCGTTTCGCTTGAGAATGCCGGCCTCGAAAGGGCCGGGCACTGGCTGGTGCGCGGGGTCGACCTGTCGGTCCGCAGGGGCGAAATCGTGACACTCGTCGGTCCGAACGGTTCCGGCAAATCGACAACCGCGAAACTGGCGCTGGGCATCCACAGACCGAGCGAGGGGACCGCGCATCGCAGCCGCGGCTTGAAGGTCGGCTACGTTCCGCAGAAGGTCTCCATCGACTGGACACTGCCGCTCAGCGTGCGGCGGTTCATGCGCCTGACGCAGCGCATCGACGACCGGCAGCTCGAAGCGTCTCTTGACGCAACCGGCATCTCGCATCTCGTGGACGCGGAAGTGCGTACACTGTCGGGCGGGGAGTTCCAACGGGCGATGCTGGCGCGGGCCATTGCCGGCCGGCCCGAATTCATGGTTCTGGACGAACCGGTACAGGGTGTCGATTTCTCGGGGGAAATCGCCCTTTACGAGTTGATCACGTCTATTCGAGACGGTCTCGGCTGCGGGATCCTGATGATCTCGCACGACCTGCATGTCGTGATGGCCGCCACAGACCAGGTGATCTGCCTCAACGGCCATGTTTGCTGCAAGGGATCGCCCGAAACGGTGGCGCGGAGCGACGAATACCGGCAGCTATTCGGTGACCGGGCATCGGCCGCACTGGCGATTTACAAGCACGATCACGACCACACCCATCTGCCCGACGGCCGGGTGCGCCATGCCGACGGTTCGATAACCGATCACTGCCATCCCGACGACGGCCACCATCACGAGAAAGACAAGGCCGGCACTGACGGCGGCAAGGAAAGGGGAGGCCAGCGTGCTTGACGATTTTTTCACCCGGGCGCTGATCGCCGGGATCGGCGTCGCCATCGTTGCCGCTCCGCTTGGCTGTTTTGTCGTGTGGCGACGGCTCGCCTATTTCGGCGACACGCTCTCGCACGCTGCGCTGCTGGGCGTCGCGCTCGCGTTCCTGTTCGAACTCAACATAACGCTGGCCGTCTTTATCGTCTGCGCGGCCGTTGCACTGGCACTGGTTCTGCTGCAGCGGCGCGCCACGCTGTCGTCGGATTCGCTGCTTGGGCTCCTGGCGCATTCCTCGCTGGCGCTCGGTCTCGTCGTGCTCGCCTTCATGACCTGGATCCGGATGGACCTGATGGGTTTCCTGTTCGGCGATATCCTGGCCGTCTCCAAGGCTGACATCGCGACCATCTATATCGGCGGCGCCGCGGTGCTTGGCGTGCTCGCCCTGATCTGGCAACCGCTGTTTGCCGCCACCGTCAACAGGGAACTTGCCGAAGCGGAGGGAATGCGTCCTGAACGGACGAACATGGTGTTCATGCTGCTGATGGCGACGGTGATCGCAATTTCGATGAAAATCGTCGGGGTGCTGTTGATCACCGCGCTCCTGATCATTCCGGCGGCGGCGGCGCGCCGGTTTTCCAACGGCCCCGAGCAGATGGCCGTCATCGCCGGAATCATCGGTATTGCATCGATCGTTGGCGGCCTTTATGGCTCGCTGACCTGGGATACGCCATCCGGGCCGTCGATCGTCGTCGCGGCGCTGGTGTTTTTCCTGGTGAGCGTTTCACCCGTCGCCGCGTTGATTTCTCACAGCAGGCGCCAAGCGCAGGGAGAAAAACCATGAGTGCGCACATCCATGCGGAACAGCCGGCCCTGACCAAGAACCAGAGCCTGGTTTACGACGCGCTCACGCGTTCCAAGGCACCGCTCAGCGCCTACGCTATTCTCGACGGTGTGCGCGAGCACGGAATCCGTGCTCCGCTGCAGGTCTACCGGGCTCTCGACAAGCTTCTTGAAATGGGTCTTGTGCATCGCCTGGAAAGCCTCAACTCCTTCGTCGCCTGCAGCAATTCGGAATGCGAAGCCCGCGAAACGATCGTGTTCGCCATATGCGAGAAATGCAGCAAGGTCTCGGAACTTGCGGATGACCGCCTTGAGGCGCAGCTCAACGCCCTGGCTTCCGCCGATCATTTTTCAGTGCATGCGGCAACAGTCGAGCTGCGCGGTTTCTGCAAGCAATGCCGGCCGACGGGTTAGCGGTCGTTAGCCAGGCACTTTCGTCCAGGCGATAAACGGACCGTTCCGGAATTCGGCCTTTCCGTATCTGAACGGCTTGTTTTCGGGCGTCGTCACCGCACCTCCGGCAGCGGTGAGCACCGCGTGGCCTGCGGCCGTATCCCATTCCATGGTCGGCCCGAAGCGCGGATAGACATCGGCTTCGCCGCAGGCCAGCAGGCAGAACTTCAGCGATGACCCGATAGAAACCGTTTCGGTGATTTTTCGCTCGGCAAGCCAGGCATCGGTCTGTGCGTCGCGGTGCGAGCGGCTGGCCACCGCGACGGGACCGGATTCGGGCATGGGGCGTACCGCGATGCGGCGCTTTTGACCATCGGCGGTTTCCGTCGCGCCGCCGTTGCGCACGCCGGCAAACAGACGCCGCAGGGCAGGGGCATAGACCACGCCGAGAACCGGCTCGCCGGCCTCGATCAGTGCGATATTGACCGTGAAGGACCCCTTGCCGTCACGGCGCAGAAACTCCCTGGTGCCGTCGAGCGGATCGACCAGGAAGAACCGCTGCGGCGCTTCAAGACGATGGCTTTCCTCGCTCTCCTCGGAGACAACCGCGATTTCCGGAGCATGTTGCCTGAGGCCGGCAAGGATGATCGCTTCGGCCGCCTTGTCCGCCGCCGTCACCGGTGTGCCGTCCGTCTTGAACTCGGCCTCAGGCATGTCGTTGTAGACCTGCATGACCGCCTCGCCGGCGGCAAGCGCGATTTCGGCGAGCCGATCCGTCAGCGTCTGTTGGTTCGATTCCATTGGCCTGCGTGCTCACTCGCTGTTCCTGCGCGGTCGTGCGGACCCCCGCGCGGCGTCGCCCGTTTCGCAGGTGGCAGATTTTTCGGGCGCTGTCGACAGCTATCTTGCGCGATGCACTGTTGTCTCGCCGCTGGACAATTTGCGCTTTGCGTCAGTGCACCACACCCATCTGCCGAACCGCGAGATCTTTCATGATCTCCTCGGATCCGCCGCCGATCGCCATGACTTTCACCTCCCGGTAGATACGTTCCACGGGATTGCCGCGCAGATAACCGGCCCCGCCGAAGACCTGCATGGCTTCCGAGGCGCAATATTCGAGGATCTTGGTCGACAGGAACTTGGCCTTGCTGATTTCCGCGACCGGCGTCGGGCCTTCATTGGCCATCCAGCATATCTGGTTCAGATAGGCGTCGAGGGAGTCGATGCGGGCCGACATGTCGGCGATCTTGTGCGCAATGACCTGATGTTCGATCAGGCGTTTGCCGAAGGTCTCGCGCTCATTGGCGTACGCGATCGACTCCGACAGGCACAGCTTGGCCATGCCGAGGCTCTGGGCAATCAGCGCCAGGCGCTCGAAGTTGAAATTGTTCATGATGGCGATGAAGCCCTTGTTCTCGGGGCCGATCAGGCTGTCGGCGGGGAGCCTGCAGTCGTCGAAGAACAAAGTGGCCTGATCCGAGCACCACCATCCCATCTTGCGATCGAGCGGGGTGCGGGTGAATCCGGGTGTGTCGGCCTCCACGAAAAACAGCGATATGCCGGCAAGACCCGGTCCGCCGGTGCGGGCGCCAATGACAAAATAGCGGCTGGTCATGCCGCCGGTGATGAAGGTCTTGGTGCCGTTCAGCACCCATTCGTTGCCGTCCTGGCGGGCGGTGGTCTTGAGATTGGCGACGTCGGAGCCGCCGGACGGCTCGGTAATGCCCAGCGATGAGCCAACATCTCCGGAGAGGATCTGCGGCAGGACTTGCCGCTTGAGTTCTTCCGATCCGAGCAGGGCGATCGGCCCCGTCGAGATATTGCGGGCACCGAGCGCCGCGCCCACGCCGGTCGCGCCGCATTTGCCGAGTTCCTCGGCGACCGCCGCGCGCATGAAACAGTCGTCGAACCCCAACCCGCCATAGGCCTCGTCGATGCCGAAACCGAACATGCCGAGCGCACCGGCCTTCCGGTGCAGGTCCCACGGAATGGCGCCGGCCTCGTCCCATTCGTCCGCGAAGGGCTTGATCTCGGTGTCGACGAACCGCGCGAAACTGTCCCTGAACGCGCGCTGCTCGTCGGTCTCGAACGGGTTCTTCATGATCGCATTCCTGTCAAATGTGACGCCCGCCGGAAAGCGTCCGGTTTCCGACGGCAGTTTACATCGTGTCCATTCAAAAACAAGACGAACGTTCTGTCTGTTTTCATCAGATCGGCGTGCCCCTTATGTTTCCGCGCAGGTGCATTGCTGCGGTTCTAGAGGCCCAGCCGGTTGGCGATCTTCGACAGTGCGACGGCGTTGCCGCCGCCGGTCTTCTCGCGGATCGAGAGCCTGTGGCTCTCCACGGTTCTGACGCTGATATGCAGCTGTTCGGCGATCTGGCGGTTGGTCATGCCCTTGGAGACGGCGGCCAGAACCTGCTTCTCTCGCTCGGTCAGCCCGTAATCATTGGCCGGCACCAGCTTGTCGACGGTGCGGTTGGCGAGGGATGCAGCCGCCTGCGGGCCAAGATAGGTTGCGCCCTGGACAACGGACCGTATCGCGTTGATCATCTCGTCCTTCGAGACATCTTTCAGCACGAAGCCGTTGGCGCCGATGCGCAGCGCCTCCTGCACATATTCCTCGTTGTCGTAGATCGACAGGAACAGGATCTTCGTTTCGGGCCGCGTCCGCTTGATCTTCTGCGCCGCTTCGAGGCCGTTCATTTCAGGCATCGAGATATCGAGAAGCACCAGGTCCGGCTCCAGCGACTGGCACAGTTCCACGGCCTGCCGGCCATTGCTGCCTTCGCCGACAATATCGACAAAATCCTCGTCCGCCAGCCGCGAGCGGATGCCCTCGCGCACCAGGTCGTGATCGTCGACGATAACCAGCCGAATCCGAGTGCCGTCTGATCGTGCAGACCGCATTCGTTCCGTTCCCCTTTGTTATTCGGTACTCATTTTTTATGTTTTACTATCGGCAAAGTCACTTCGATTGCAAGCCCGCCCGAGCGGCCTTTGGAAAAGCGGATCGAACCGCCGAACGTGTCGATGCGCTCCTGCATGTTGCGGATGCCGAGTCCGCCGCCCCTGTAGCGCCGTTCCGCACCCCTGGGCATGCCGATCCCGTCGTCTTCGAGTTGCAGGTGGATATTGCTGCGGCGCCGGCACAGGCGGATCTGGACGTTGCGGGCGCGCGAATGGCGCGCCACATTGGTCAGCGCTTCCTGGATCACCCGGTAAAGGGCGGTTTTGGCCTCATCGGTCAGAAGGTCCTTTAGCGGTTCGGCTTCGACCTGGACATCGATGTCGCTTTGTCTCGAAAACTCGCTGCCGAGACTCTTCACGGCGGCCGCCAGCCCCATGTCGTCGAGAACGGAGGGCCTGAGCGCCATTGAGATCCGGCGCACTTCCGCAATGGCATCGTCGAGCGCGTTCATCGACTTCTCGATCGGCTGGGATATGTCGCCCTCCTTGCGCGAACTGTTCAAGGCGTTCTCAAGCCCGTAGCGCGCTGAGACAAGCAACTGGCTGATGCTGTCGTGCAACTCGCGCGAAACGCGCTTGCGTTCGTCCTCCTGGAAATCCACCTGACGCGCGGAAAGCTCCTTCAGGCGCGCGTCGGCGAAACGCTGTTCGGACAGCCTTGCCGCGGCGATGGTCGCGGCGGTAAGGCTCACCGCACCCAGCATCAGGACGAACAGCACCAGCCGGGTTTCGCCGACATTGTCGTGCAGTTCCGACTGGACGGCGGCGACCTGGCGCGACACCTCGTCGAGATAGATGCCGGTGCCGAGCATCCATTTCCACTTGTCCAGGTAGACCGAGTAGCCGAGTTTTTCCACGTATTCGCCGGTCGACGGTTTCTTCCAGATGAACGGATAGAATTCGCCGCCCTTCTTTGCACGGTCGATCAGCTCCCTGACTACGCGACGGCCATCCTCGTCCTCCAGCCCGATCCAGTTGCTGCCGATGAGATAGGTCAGACGCGGATTGACGATGTTCGTGCCGTCCTCGTCGTAGATGAAGAAATAGCTGTCCTCGCCGAAGGTCATCTTGCGGACGATTTCGGTGACCTGGCGCTGCGCCTGCCGCTTGGTCTTGAGCTTCGACGCGTAAATGGGCGTCAGGGCATTGCGTGCGAGCATGACATAGTTTTTCAGCTCGGCATGCTTGAGATCGAGATAGAGGGTCTCGACGGTTTCGGCCTGCGATCGCGACAATCGCGCCGACTGGAAGTCGATGACGAAGATCATCGCGGCCGAGATCAGGATCACCGGCAACAGCGTGATGAAGAACAGTTTTGTCTTGAATTTCATGCGCTCAAACCCGCGTTTTTCGCCGTCCGAACGCGGCGAAGGCAGGAAAATGGCACAGGTCCGCGGCGAATGCACGCAGACTGTGGCCAACTCAGTAGTAGTGCTGATAAGACTGGTATTTGCACGAATTGAGAAACTGTTGTCAAATGCCTATGCAGGCCCGGCAACGGTTTGACAAACCCTCGTTGCAAAAGGCCTTTTTTGGGAGGAAATTTATGGAACGTCGTACTTTTTTGACAGGTGCTGCAGTCGCAGGCGCCGCTTCCACGCTCGCTGCACCTGCCGTTGCGCAGGCGAAGAAAGAGATGGTTATCGTGTCCACATGGCCACGTGACTTTCCCGGGCTTGGACTGCCGGCGCAGCGTTTGGCAGCACGCATCGGCGAACTGACCGATGGTCGCCTCGACGTGCAGTATTTTGCTGCTGGGGAACGCGTGGGCGCCTTCGACTCGTTCGACGAGGTCGCATCGGGCAATGCCCAGGCCTATATTGCCGCCGACTACTACTGGAAGGGCAAGCACCCGGGGTGGGCGCCGTTCACCGCCATTCCGTTCGGCATGACCTACACCGAAATCGACGCCTGGATCAAATACGGCGGCGGTCAGGAACTGTGGGACGAACTGGCTGACCAGTTTGGCCTCAAGAACCTGGCATGCGGCAATACCGGCGTGCAGATGGGCGGCTGGTTCAACAAGGAAATCGAAAGCGCGGACGACCTGAAGGGTCTGAAAATGCGTATTCCGGGCCTTGGTGGCGACGTGATGGCCAAGCTCGGCGCTTCGCCCGTTTCGCTTCCCGGCGGCCAGATCTACGAGAACCTTGTTTCCGGCGCCATCGACGCCACCGAGTGGGTCGGCCCGTACAACGACTACTTCATGAAGTTCTACGAAGCTGCGAAGTACTACTACTGGCCGGGCATGCACGAGCCGGGCGCGCAGATCGCCTTCGGCATGAACAAGAGCTGGTGGGACGGACTGACCAAGAACGAGCAGGCGATCGTCCAGGCGGCGTGTAACGAAGAAAACGCGCGCACCATGGCCGAAACCAACGCGTTCAACGGTGAATATCTGAACCGTCTGATCAACGATCACGGCGTTCAGCTGCGTGAATTCAACGACGACGTCTACGATGCGTTCGGCGAAGCTTCGGCCGAAGTCATCGAAGAAGCGCGTGAATTCGACGATCTTTCCAAGAAGATCTACGACGCAGTGCTCGAGAAACGCGCCGAGCTGGGTGCCTGGACGGCTCTGTCCGACACGGCATATGTCCAGAAGCGCAACGCCGTTATCAACCAATAAAAGCGCAGACAATGCGCGAAGCTCGCGGGACGGGGTGTGCCCCCGTCCCGCAATTTGAGCAGGCTTCGACAGGGCATAGGACGGACGGGCTCGCATAGCGGAACCGACGACAGGTCGTATCCGCTGGACAGCCTGGGGCCGTAGGCGGCTGCAGTTGTGCGCAGCAGCCGGCAAACAGGGCGCCCTGGATCGTTCGGACCCAGGCTGGGGGAACAAAAATGGCGGAATCGCCAACGGCCGACACACTGCCAAGCACGTCGTTCTCGAACTTCGTGCGATTTTTCGGATGGTCGGTGCTGGCCATCATGGTCGCTTTTCTGATCAACAATTTCCTGTCATTCGGCGCCGGATTTCCGGGCGCCGACTCGCCGTTCAGCGGCGGCGCGGGCGCGGCGGGATTGTTTCAACTGGTGCTCTACCCGCTCGGCGTCGTCCTGGCGCTCCTCTTCGTCATGCGCAGCCGCGAGACCGCGCTGCGGACCGACGGCAGGCGCATTGCCGGCATTAACACGTTCTTCATCCGGGCCGCATTCTGGTGCGTCCTCATCGTCGGCGTCGTCGATGTCGCCATCTCGTTCCTGCGGGTCGAGGGATTGCTCGACGGAATCTTCGGCGAGGATCTGGCGTCGGACCTCGGACGCTCGCAGTTTCGCGGCATGTTCGTGCACGTTCCCCTGATGGGACTCGGGATCGTCCTCGCCTGCTTTACGCGCACGCTCGGATTTCCGTGGCTGGCGCTGCTGATCGTGATTGCCGAACTCGGCATCGTCTTCATGCGCTTCATCTTTTCCTACGAGCAGGCCTTCATGGCCGACCTGGTGCGGTTCTGGTACGGCGCGCTGTTCCTGTTCGCCAGCGCCTATACGCTGCAGGAGGAGGGGCATGTGCGCGTCGACGTTTTCTATGCGGCGTTCACGAATCGGACAAAGGCCGTGGTCAACGCGGTCGGCACACTGCTGATGGGGCTTGTGTTCTGCTGGACGATCCTGATCGTCGGGATGGGACAAAAGGCCTCGATCATCAACAGTCCGGTGCTCAATTTCGAGGTCACCCAGGCCGGATTCGGCATGTATGTGAAATACATGATGGCCGGATTCCTGGGCGTTTTCGCCATTTCAATGATGATCCAGTTCGTCAGTTACCTGCTGGAGGCCGTCGCCGACTACCGCGGCGAACCCGGGCACGTGGATCACGAGCCGACGGTGCAGTAGGAACCACCAATCATGGAACTGTATTTTCTCGCCCTCCTGATCCTGCTGATGGCGTTGGCCCTCGGATCGGGCTATCCCGTCGCATTCGCATTGCCGGGCTCGTCCATCGTGACGATCCTGATCGCGGCAATCGCCGGTTACGTCTTTGTCGGCGACACCGACATCTTCTTTGCGCAAGGCGGGCCGTCACAGTGGCTGAGTGCGGGTGTGACTAACCTGCGTGGGGTCTATTGGGAACCCGAACGCGACACGCTGATCGCCATTCCGCTGTTCATCTTCATGGGCATCATGCTGCAGCGCTCGAAGATCGCCGAAGATCTTCTCATTACCATGGCGCAGCTTTTCGGCCCGATCCCGGGCGGCCTTGGCATTTCCGTCGTCTTCGTCGGCGCGCTGCTCGCTGCCACGACCGGTATTGTCGGTGCCACCGTCGTGGCCATGGGCCTGATCTCGCTTCCGGCGATGCTGCGCAACAACTACTCCCAGCAACTGGCGACCGGCACCATTGCCGCTTCCGGCACGCTCGGGCAGATCATCCCGCCGTCGATCGTCTTGATCATCCTCGCCGACCAGCTGACCAGCGCCGCCGACCAGGCGGGCACCGCGCGCAAGGCGCTGTTCAAGGATTCCACCGGCGAACTGACCATGCCGAGCATCTTCGATGTCGGATCGACCAGCGCCGGAGAGATGTTCCTCGGCGCTATCGTTCCGGGGCTGGTGCTCGTCGGCCTCTACATGGTCTACATCCTGATCTTCGCGGCGCTGCGCCCGAAATCGGCACCGCCGGTGCACTATGACGGCAAATACGATACCAAGTTCATCCTGAAGGTCTGTCTGTCGCTGTTCCCGCCGCTGATCCTGATCTTCCTGGTGCTCGGCTCGATCATCGCCGGCATCGCGACCGTCAACCAGGCCGGCGCGATCGGCGCCGCGGGCGCGCTGATCATGGGGGGATACCGTCTTCGAGAAGGACACCGGAATGCCTATTACCCGGCGATCATTGCGATCCTGTCGCTGATCGCGCTGGCCTTTATCCTTTCCTTCTTCAATACGAACATCAAAAACATCAAGACCAACTCGGATGTTTTGGGCGTGACGCTGGCCTTTATCAGCGTGGCGGGGCTCATCATCGCCCTTGTGTGGAGCGGATGGCGGTCGTTCAAAATCGAAGACACGCTCAAGGGCGTCATGATCGAGACGGCCAAGACGACGTCCCTGGTCTTCATTATCCTTTTGGGCGCGGCCATCCTGACGGCGGCTTTCCGCGCCTTCGGCGGGGAGCATCTCGTCAAGGAATTCCTCAACGGTCTCGGCGGCGGCTTCTGGACGAAGTTCGTCATCGTGATGGCGGTGATCTTCGTGCTCGGCTTCTTCCTCGATTTCATCGAGATCGCGGTGGTGGTCGTGCCGATCGTCGCCCCGATCCTGCTCGCCGATCCCGAGGCCAACGTGACCGCCGTGTGGCTCGGCGTCATGATTGGGCTCAACATCCAGACATCGTTCCTGACGCCGCCGTTCGGCTTCGCCCTTTTCTACCTGCGCGGGGTGGCCCCCGCGGCAGTCAAGACACTGCAGATCTACAAGGGCGTGGTTCCGTTCATCTGCATCCAGCTCATCGCGCTGGTGATCGTCGGCATGCTGCCGCAGCTGGTGAACTACCTGCCGAACCGGGTGGCTCTATTGTCCGAGACGGCGCCGCCGCCGCGCAACCCGCGGCTCGCCTACTGCGTCGAACAGTATCTCGGCGAGGAACTGGGCGAGACGCGCGGCGCGCTCCTGGGCGCCGTCGACAAGGCGCGGCAACTCGACTACGGCGTCCTGCCGGACAAGCTGTCGAAATCGGTAACCGGGAGCTTCGAAAATGTCGCAAAGGCCATCGCCCTGCTTGACGAGGGCCAGACGGCCAGAACCGATATAGACACCGCGTCGTCGGACTATCGGCCGCTTCACAGGCAGGTCCGTGCGATTGAGCAGGACATCCGGAGCATCGACGAGCGGCTCGAGGAACTCGAAGTGCTGATCGAGCGCGCGCGCGATCCCTCGCAGGCCGCGCAGAAAGAGCGGCTAGAGAACCGTGTCACCAAACTGCAGGGTGACCGGGAGGCCCTGGCCGCGTCGATACCCGGTGAATGGGAGCAGGTTTACAGCGATTTCGACAAGCTGATCGACAATCAGACGAAACTCAATCGTGAGTTCTACCAGACCGCCGAGAAGGCATTTGCACCGCCGGCCTCGCTGCTCGCCAGCCTGAACGCCTATGATGCTTTCAAGGCTCTCGGGCCGGAACTGGAGGCCATCGGCGCACAGGTCATGGATAACGAGCCGGCCGATATGACAGAGCCGCTCAACGAGCTCTCCAAGAAGTTCGGCGAGATCGAAGGCGCGAACGATATCAAGTCTGACCTTTCGAAGGCACGTCGCGCGTTGCGGTCCAAGACGCCAAGCAAGGAAAAGGCGCTCGCGGAAATCGACAAGGCGGTCGCCGAGTACCAGACGCAACTTGCGTGGCGCGAAAAGGCCGATGGTGCGCTGAGGGTCGGAATCGATGAGTATGTCACCACGCTCGGACCGACGATCGGCATACGCCAGCAACGCCGGCTGACGCGCGAACAGGCACTCTATGTCGCGGCCTGCACGTCCGATCACCGCGATATCTCGCTGAACTTCTGATCAGCGCTGCGCAACCGAAAGGGGTGACAAACAGGCCGCTCGCTCGGCTATAGTAACGGTCATAAGCTCCGCAACCATCATCGAGGTCGTGCCATGCCTGAGAACCATGACGTCGTGATCGTCGGCAGCGGCCCGCTCGGGTTGGCGGCGGCAAGGAGACTGGCGGAAAAGGGCGCGCAGGTGCTCGTGCTGGAGCAGGGAAACGCGATCTCCGATCCTCCAGGATCGCATTTCCGAAATGCAGAGCGGTTTGCAAACGACCGGGACAGCTACCTTCCGGCTGCAACCGGGTTCCTGGAATTCATTGATGATACCGTTCCGCGCGATGCGCTGCCCGGAGCGGCCGTGACCCGAACGGTCGGCGGCCAGGGTGTGATCTGGACAAATCTGTGTCCGCGCGGCGACGCTCCGTGGCCGGCAATGTCGGACGAGGCCTGGTCCGAGCGCTACGGCCAGGCTGAAGGCTACCTGCATGTGCAAGCGGACCGGCTTGACCGGTCGATCCGTCAGCAACGCATCGGCGATGCGCTCAACGGCCTTGTCGAGTCCTCAGGCCGGCAGGCCACGCCGCTGCCCGTTGCGGGACGCTACGATCAGGACGGCCTGCTGCATTTCACCGGCTCAATCGACATTCTGAACGGCAGCAGTGCCGGCGGGAAAGTGACGATCCGAAACGCCCGGGTTAACCGCATCATCACCGAGGGCCACAATGTCACGGGTCTGGAAACGGAGTCCGGTTCCATCGAGGCTCCGCAGGTTATCATCGCCGGCGGTGCAATTGCGACGCCGCAGCTGCTTCACCGGTCGGGTATCCGTCCGAAGGCGCTGGGCCGTTACCTGTCCTATCACCCGCTGGCCATTTGCCAAATCGTCGTTGCGCCTGAGTTCTGTCGCGAAAGCGGCGTGTCAGACTTCGAACCGCGAATTCAGCTTCGTCCGGGCGGCGGAGTGGAGTGGTATACGATCGTTCTTCATGACGTTTCGCCCTTCATGCCCTCGGGGAATGATGCGCGGGTCGAAGGGAACCGCCTGGTCGAGATCCAGTCCATCTGTCCGGTCGACAACGAAGAACACAAACGCGCGATCTTCCATGACGATGCACGGGTGACTTTCGATGTCCCCCTTTCGCAGGCCGATCTTGGCCGCATGGCGGGGGCGGAGAAGGAGGCACGGAACATCGCCGACCTGATCGGGCGTATCCGCGAGGGCTGTGACGTGACCTGGATGCCGTTCGGCTTCGCCCACATGACCGGAACCACCCGCATGTCCGCCGAGGACGACGGAACCGGTGTCGCGGATTACCGCGGCCGTGTTTGGGGATATGACAACCTGCATCTCGCCACCAACGGCCTGATCCCGACCAGAATGGCGGTCAATCCCACGCTGACCGGCGTCAGCCTTGCCATCCACGTGGCGGATGGCATCGCCGGGTAACGTGCGTCAATCGAACGAATAGGGGATCGTGTCACGGCTGTTCGGATCGACCGACAACCGCCGTTTGAGCGGCGGCACGGCCCGCTGGTGACAATCGGTCCGCTCGCAGATGCGGCACGATATGCCGATCGGCTCGAAGGCCGTATTGCTCTCAAGGTCGAGATCGTCGGCATAGACCAGCGCACCGGCGTGCTTGATCTCGCAGCCGAAGGCGAGCGCGTAGCGCTGGACCGGATCGCGGAATCCACCGCCGGGCTTGGTCACCGCCGTTGCCAGACACAGATAACGCACGCCATCGGGTGTCTCGGCGAGCTGCCTGAGGATGCGCGCCGAGGTCGCGAAGGCGTTGTGGACGTTCCAGAGCGGGCAGGCGGAGCCGAAGCGGGCGAATTGCAGCTTCGTCGCGCTGTGGCGCTTGGTGATGTTGCCGGCCTGGTCGACCCGGGCGAAGAAGAATGGAATCCCCTTGTTTCCGGGGCGTTGCAGGGTGCTCAGGCGGTGCGCGACCTGCTCGATGCTGGCGCCGAAACGATCGGCCAGGAGCTCCAGGTCGTGGCGCAGCTCTCCGGATGAGGCCAGGAATTCGCCGTAAGGCAACAGGGCGCTGCCGGCGAAATAGTTGGCAAGGCCGATGCGGCACACGGAGGCCGCGTCTCCGGTGCGGAAGCCGGCCTTGTCGATGATCGCCGTCATGGTTTCGGCATGTTCCAGAAGCCCGATCTGATGCGCCAACTGGAAGGCGTGCGTGGACGGCGGCGCCTTCGGGTTGACGGACAGGACCCGCGAGACCGGGTCGTAGCGCCGGATCGCCCCGGCACCCGTCGCCGCGCCGCCGATGGCGACGCGGACCCGGTGATTGCGTTCCAGGTGGTCGGCCAGGGTTCGGACCCGGTTGCGGGTGGCGCCGCGCAGATCGCCGGCCAGCTTTTCTGCCGCGATATCAAGCTCGTGGACGTAATTGTCGAGGTAATGGAAGAAATCGCGAACCTCCTCGTAAGGGGTCGGCTCGTTCAGTCCGCCCGACCGTTCCAGCGTATCGTCGAGCTCGGCCAGTTGCTCGCCGGCCCGCCGCAGTGCCTGGTGCATGGCGAGGAACGCCCGCGCGACGGAAGGCGTGTTCTGGGTCACCAGCTTCAGATCCTGGGCCGAGGGCTGCTGGCCCTTGAACAGCGGATCGGCGATCGCCTCGGCCATATCGGCGAGCAGCCGGTCGCTGTCGTTTTCCGAAAGGCTGGCAATATCGACGGCGAAATTCTCCGCCAGCGCCAGCAGGACCGGCGCGGTGACGTGGCGCTGGTTGTTCTCGATCTGGTTGAGATAGCTGGTCGATATGCCGAGATTTTTGGCGAAGACCGCCTGAGTCTGGCCGTTTTCCTCGCGGATCCGGCGGATATTGCGGCCAATGAAGAGCTTGCGTGCGCGCATGTTCGCAACTTTGCAAAATTACGTTTGCAAAATTAGCTAACTCAACTTTGTTGCTATTTCAAGCCTTTTGCCGATTTCCGCAGCGCGGTACATCTGGGCCATCCTTAAGGACCACCACAATATTCCATGGAGGGATCCCATGACACTTTATGCCACCTTGACCGCCGGACGCAGCCATTCGCTGCTGCGCGATTCCCTTATCGTCGTTCTCGCCTCCATCCTTCTTGCCCTTTCGGCCAAGGCCGCCGTGCCGTTCTATCCGGTGCCGATGACGATGCAGACGCTCGTTGTGGTCGGTCTCGGCCTGGCGCTTGGATCAAGGCTCGCGGTGCTTTCCGTCCTGCTTTATCTCGTCGAGGGTGCGGCCGGCCTTCCCGTCTTCTCCGGAACGCCGGAAAAGGGCATCGGGATTGCCTACATGATGGGGCCGACGGGCGGCTTCCTGATCGGTTTCGTGCTTGCTGCGGGTCTCACGGGCTGGCTTGCCGAGCGCGGGTGGGACCGCAACGTGGTCCTGGCCTTCATCGCGGCGCTTGCCGGATCGGCCATCCTCTACGTTCCCGGACTGTTGTGGCTCGGCGGTGTCGTCGGCTGGGACAAGCCGGTTCTCGCCTGGGGCCTCTTTCCTTTCATCCTCGGTGACCTGACCAAGGCCGCGCTCGCCGCGCTGATCTTCCCGGCGGCGTGGAAGTTCCTGCAATCGCGCGGAGCGGTCTGATGCTCGAGGTGCTTGAGCAATTGGAGGAAAAGCGCCGCGAGGCGCATCTCGGCGGCGGCCAGAGGCGCATCGACGCGCAGCACGCCAAGGGCAAGCTGACGGCGCGCGAGCGGCTCGAGGTGCTGCTCGACGAGGGTTCCTTCGAAGAATACGACATGTACAAGGCGCACCGCTGCTCCGATTTCGGCATGCAGGACCAGCAGATCGCCGGCGACGGTGTCGTCACCGGGTGGGGCACGATCAACGGCCGCCCGACCTACGTCTTCAGCCAGGATTTCACCGTCTTCGGCGGATCGCTTTCCGAGACCCATGCGGAAAAGATCTGCAAGGTGATGGACCTTGCAATGCAGAACGGCCTGCCGCTGATCGGCCTCAACGATTCCGGCGGCGCGCGCATCCAGGAGGGCGTGGCCTCGCTCGGCGGCTATGCCGAGGTGTTCTGGCGCAATGTGCAGGCCTCCGGTGTCATCCCGCAGATCTCGGTCATCATGGGGCCGTGCGCCGGTGGGGCGGTCTATTCGCCGGCGATGACCGATTTCATCTTCATGGTGAAGGATACGAGCTACATGTTCGTGACCGGCCCGGATGTGGTCAAGACGGTTACCAACGAGGTGGTCACGGCAGAGGAACTGGGCGGCGCCTCGACCCATACGAAGAAATCGTCCGTTGCCGACGGTGCTTTCGAGAACGATGTGGAGGCGCTGCTCGAAGTGCGCCGCATGTTCGACTTCCTGCCCCTGTCAAACCGCGAGAAGCCGCCGGTCAGGCACACGCCCGACACGGCCGATCGCATGGAGACAAGCCTCGACACGCTGGTGCCCGACAATCCGAACAAGCCCTACGACATGCACGAGGTGATCGTTAAAATCGCGGACGAGGGCGAGTTCTTCGAGATCCAACGGGACTTCGCCGGCAACATCCTGTGCGGTTTCGTCCGCCTCGACGGCTCGACCGTCGGCGTCGTCGCCAACCAGCCGATGGTGCTCGCCGGCTGCCTCGACATCGACAGCGCCAAGAAGGCGGGGCGGTTCGTGCGCTTCTGCGATGCCTTCAACATACCGATCCTGACCCTGGTCGACGTCCCGGGCTTCCTGCCCGGAACGGCGCAGGAATATGGCGGCATCATCAAGCACGGCGCCAAGCTGC
Source organism: Nitratireductor sp. XY-223 (assembly GCF_004959855.1). Lineage (GTDB taxonomy): Bacteria > Pseudomonadota > Alphaproteobacteria > Rhizobiales > Rhizobiaceae > Hoeflea_A. The sequence goes on from NZ_SPNT01000001.1 coordinate 476,527, forward strand.
TTTTTGCCTATGCCGAGGCGACGGTGCCGAAGGTCACGGTGATTACACGCAAGGCCTATGGCGGCGCCTATGACGTCATGGCATCCAAGCATATCCGCGCCGATGTCAACTATGCCTGGCCGACGGCCGAGATCGCGGTGATGGGCGCCAAGGGCGCGACCGAGATCCTCTACCGGTCTGAACTGGACGATCCGGACAAGATCGCCCGGCGCACCAAGGATTACGAGGACCGCTTCGCCAATCCCTTCGTCGCCGCGCAGCGCGGTTTCATCGACGAGGTGATCATGCCGCACTCGACGCGGCGGCGGGTGCTTCGGGCATTCGAGCTTCTGAAGACAAAGCAGGCTGAAGCACCGGCCAAGAAACACGACAACATTCCGCTTTAGGGGACGGCAGATGTTCAAGAAAATCCTGGTCGCCAATCGCGGGGAAATCGCCTGCCGCGTCTTCAAGACGGCCAAGCGCATGGGCATTGCCACCGTTGCCGTCTATTCGGAGGCCGACCGCAACGCGCTGCATGTCGAGATGGCCGACGAGGCCGTCTTCATCGGCCCGCCGGCGGCGGCGGAAAGCTATCTGGTCATCGACAAGATCGTCGAGGCGTGCAAGCAGACCGGCGCCGAGGCCGTGCATCCGGGCTACGGCTTCCTGTCGGAACGCGCCGAGTTCGCCGAGCGGCTGGCCGCCGAGGGCATCGCCTTCATCGGACCGCCGAAGGGGGCCATCGAGGCGATGGGGGACAAGATCACCTCCAAAAAGATCGCCGCCGAGGCGGGGGTCTCGACCGTTCCCGGCGTCATGGGGCTGATCGACGATGCCGATCACGCGGTGCGCATCGCCACGGAGATCGGCTATCCGGTGATGATCAAGGCGAGCGCCGGCGGCGGCGGCAAGGGCATGCGTATCGCCTGGAACGACGAAGAGGCGCGGGAGGGCTATGACCGCTCGAAGTCCGAGGCCGCCTCCAGCTTTGGCGACGACCGTATCTTCATCGAGAAATTCGTCACCGAGCCGCGCCACATCGAGATCCAGGTCCTGGCCGACACGAAGGGCAACTGCATCTATTTGGGCGAACGCGAATGCTCCATCCAGCGGCGTAACCAGAAGGTCATCGAGGAGGCGCCGTCGCCGTTCCTCGACCGGGAAACCCGCAAGGCGATGGGCGAGCAGGCGGTGGCCCTCGCCAGGGCGGTCGACTACGCCAGCGCCGGCACCGTCGAGTTCATCGTCGACAAGGACCGCAATTTCTATTTCCTCGAAATGAACACGCGTCTGCAGGTGGAGCATCCCGTTACCGAGCTGATCACCGGCGTCGACCTGGTCGAGCAGATGATCCGGGTCGCCGCCGGCGAGACGCTCGGTATCGGCCAGGACGATATCAAGCTCAACGGCTGGGCCGTGGAAAGCCGGCTCTATGCCGAGGACCCGTATCGCAATTTCCTGCCGTCGATCGGCCGGCTGACCCGCTACCGCCCGCCCGCGGAGGGGGCCGGCGCGGACGGCCACATCGTGCGCAACGATACCGGCGTCTTCGAAGGCGGTGAGATCTCCATGTTCTACGATCCGATGATCGCCAAGCTGTGCACCTGGGCGCCGGACCGGAACATGGCCGTCGAACGTATGGCCGACGCGCTCGACCATTTCGAGGTTGAGGGGATCGGGCACAACATCCCGTTCCTGTCGGCGGTCATGGATCATGATCGCTTCCGCTCCGGCAACATCACGACCGCCTTTATCGCCGAGGAATATCCCGAGGGCTTTCACGGCGTGGAGGCCGACTGCCAGACGGCGGCGGATCTTTGCGCCGTTGCCGCGGTCCTCGACGCGATCGAGGCCGAACGCCGGGCGAGAACCGCAAGCGACCGCTTTGCGGAGGACGGCGCGTCGGAGACAACGGAAAAAACCGCCCGCATGGAACGGGAAAACACCCCGGTACGGATCCGGCGCGAGGGCGATGAATACGCCGTGACAGTCGGCGAAAAGAGCCCGATGCGCCTGAAGACCGACTGGCAACCGGGCGAGACACTGTGCCAGGTCGGGATCGACGGTGCGGCCGCCGCCTTCAAGGTCGATCCGGTTCCGGGCGGTTACCGCCTGCGTCACCGGGGTGTCGACCGGACCGTACAGGTGCTTTCAGGCCGTGTGGCCGAATTGGCCGCGCTGATGCCTGAAAAACTGCCGCCGGACACGTCGAAGATGCTGCTGTGCCCGATGCCGGGTCTCGTCGTTGCGCTGCACGTGGAGGAGGGCGCCGAGGTCGAGGAGGGCCAGTCGCTGGCCATCGTCGAAGCAATGAAGATGGAGAATGTCCTCAGGGCGGAGCGGCCGGGAAAGGTCGCGAAGATACCGGTTTCCGTGGGCGACAGCCTCGCGGTTGACGCGGTGATCATGGAGTTCGAAGCGTGAGCGATGGCCCTGAACATCTGACCCTGGCCCGGCACGGCTACCTCGTCGGCCGCGAGGTCGGCCGTCTTGCCTATGGGTGCTGGCGCCTGCCGGAAACGCCGCAGGAGGCGCTTGCCGGCAAGATCGACGCGGCGCTGGAGGTGGGTGCCAATATCATCGACACCGCTGCCGTGTACGGCGCCGGCGAGGCCGAGCGTATGCTCGGTGCGCTGCTTGCCGAGCGCTCTTCGCTTCGCGACGAGATCGTGCTTGTGACCAAGGGCGGCATCACGCCGCCGGTTCCCTACGATTCGACCAAGCGCCATCTGATCGCCTCCTGCGAGGCCTCGCTCACGCGCCTCAACTGCGAAGCAGTCGATGTCTTCCTGATCCACCGGCCGGATTTCCTGACCGGCGCGGCCGAGGTTGCCGAAGCAGTGGCCGAGATTGTCGCCAGCGGCAAGGCCCGCTCGGTGGGTGTCTCCAACTATACGCTGGAACAGACGCGCGCCCTGCAATCCTTCCTCGACATTCCGCTTGTCGTCACGCAGCCCGAATTCTCAGCCCTGCATACCGATCCGCTCGATGACGGTACGCTCGATTATGCGCAAGGCGCTTCCATTCTTCCCCTGGCCTGGTCGCCGCTGGCGGGCGGGTCACTGGCGACCGGCCGGGTGCCGGACAGGGCGGATCTCCGCGCTACAGGGCTGGTCGCCGTTCTCGAGCGGATCGCGAAGGACAACGGATCGACGCGGGAATGCGTCGCGCTTGCCTGGCTGCTCGCCCATCCGGCGGGCGTCGTTCCCATTATCGGTACCCAGTCGCCCGAGCGCATACGGGCGGCCGCCGGTGCCTTCGAAATCAAGATGAGCCGCCGCGACTGGTATGAAATCCTGGAAGCCAGCCGCGGCGCGCCGATGCCGTGAGGACGAACCCATGACGAAGACAGATCGCGACTGGATCGAGCTCGCAACGAGGGAGCTGAAAGGCAATCCGCCGTCGAGCCTGAACTGGGAAACGCCGGAGGGCATCACCATCAAGCCGCTCTACGGTGCCGGCGACCTGCCGCCCGCCACCGCGGGCGAGCATCCGGGCTTCGCGCCCTTCACACGGGGCATCCGAGCGACCATGTATGCCGGGCGTCCCTGGACGATCCGCCAGTATGCCGGGTTCTCGACGGCCGAGGAATCCAACGCGTTTTATCGCAAGAACCTCGCCGGCGGGCAGAAGGGCCTGTCGGTCGCCTTCGATCTCGCCACCCATCGCGGCTATGATTCCGATCATCCGCGGGTGGTCGGCGATGTCGGCAAGGCGGGTGTGGCGATCGATTCCGTCGAGGACATGAAAATCCTGTTCGACGGCATTCCGCTCGATCAGATGTCGGTTTCGATGACCATGAACGGCGCGGTCATTCCAGTGCTGGCGATGTTCATCGTTGCCGGCGAGGAGCAGGGCGTCGAGCGTTCGGCGCTCTCCGGCACGATCCAGAACGACATCCTCAAGGAATTCATGGTGCGCAACACCTATATCTACCCGCCGGAATCATCGATGCGGATCGTTGCGGACATTATTGAATTCACGGCGCGCGAGATGCCGAAGTTCAACTCGATATCGATCTCCGGCTACCACATGCAGGAGGCCGGTTCGACGCTTGCCCAGGAGCTTGCCTATACGTTGGCCGACGGCATGGAATATGTCCGCGCGGCGATGAGCAAGGGCCTTGACGTGGACGCCTTCGCCGGGCGGCTTTCGTTCTTCTTCTGCATCGGCATGAACTTCTTCATGGAAGCCGCCAAGCTGCGCGCCGCGCGGCAGCTCTGGGCCCGGATCATGACCGATTTCGGTGCCAAGTCGGAGCGCTCGAAGATGCTGCGCACCCATTGCCAGACGTCAGGCGTTTCGCTGACCGAGCAGGATCCCTACAACAACATCGTGCGTACGGCCTTCGAGGCGATGGCCGCGGCGCTCGGCGGCACGCAGTCGCTGCACACCAATTCCTTCGACGAGGCGATCGCGCTGCCGACCGAATTCTCCGCGCGTATCGCCCGCAATACGCAACTTATCCTGCAGCACGAGACCGGCGTGACGAACGTCGTCGATCCGCTTGGCGGATCCTATTATGTCGAGGCGCTGACGAAGGAACTGGCCGACGAGGCCTGGCGGATGATCGAGGAGGTCGAAAGCCTCGGCGGCATGACGAAGGCGGTGGAGCAGGGCCTGCCCAAGATGCGCATCGAGGAAGCCGCCGCCCGCCGGCAGGCGCGGATCGACAAGGGCGAGGACGTCATTGTCGGCGTCAACCGTTTCCGCCTCGAAGACGAGCCGAAGGTCGATATCCTCGAGATCGACAACGCCAAGGTGCGTGACGCGCAGATCGCGCGGCTCAAGAAAATCCGCGAGACGCGCGATGACAAGGCGTATGACGCGGCAATCAACACCCTGGAGGAGGTGGCCGCGTCCGGAGAGGGGAACCTTTTGGCCGCCGCCGTGGAAGCCGCGCGGGCGCGGGCCAGCCTCGGCGAGATCTCCGACGCAATGGAGCGCGCCTTCAATCGGCACAAGGCGACCACGCGGGTGATTTCCGGCGTCTACGGCGAGGCCTACAAGGGCGATGCGCAATATGAGCTGATCCAGAAGAAGATCGCCGACTACCAAAAGGAGCGCAGACGGGAGCCGCGCATCCTGGTCGCCAAGATGGGCCAGGACGGCCATGACCGCGGCGCCAAGGTCATTGCGACCGCCTTTGCCGATATGGGCTTTGACGTGGAGCTGTCGGACATGTTCGAGACGCCGCCGGAAGTCGCCTCCAAGGCGATCGCCGGCGATGTCGACGTGATCGGCGTTTCGTCGCTCGCGGCCGGCCACCGCACGCTGGTGCCGGAACTCATTGGCGAGCTGAAGGCGGCGGGCCGCGAAGATATCATTGTGATTTGCGGCGGTGTTATTCCCGAGCAGGATTACGACTTCCTGCAGGATGCGGGCGTCACGGCGATCTTTGGTCCGGGATCCAACGTGCTGGACGCGGCGAATGTCGTGCTGGCCGAAGTCGCGGGCATGCGGCGCAACCGCTAGATCCACCGAACAGGCAATCAACAGGATCCGCCCGGACCTCCGGGCGGCCGGCAAAATGCGGCCATGGCGGCCGGGGAGGACATTAATGAAGATCGGATTTATCGGGCTCGGCAACATGGGTGCGCCAATGGCAAAGAACCTGGCCGTGGCGGGACACCAGGTCATCGGGTTTGACGCCGCCGGTGTCGGCGTTGAAGGGGTGGAAACAGCGGCAACCGCTGCGGAAGCCGCAAGGGGCAGGGACGCGGTGATCACCATGCTGCCGAACGGCGCGGTTCTTCGTTCCGTCTACGACGAAATCGTTCCGCACGGTCAGCGCGGCGCCGTGTTTGTCGACTGCTCGACCGTCGATGTCGAGAGCGCACGCGCTGCTCATGAACAGGCCGCAAAGGCCGGCCTTCTGTCGGTTGACGCACCCGTTTCGGGCGGTATCGCAGGTGCCGCCGGCGGAACGCTTACCTTCATGGCGGGCGGTTCGCCCGAAAGCGTCGCGGCGGCTGGAGCGCTGTTCGAGATCATGGGCCAGAAAGCCGTTCATTGCGGCGATCCGGGTGCCGGCCAGGCGGCAAAGATCTGCAACAACATGATCCTCGGAATATCCATGATCGGCGTCTGCGAGGCGTTTGCGCTTGGCGACAAGCTGAATCTCGACAGGCAAAGCCTCTTTGAGGTGGTTTCCACGTCGTCGGGCGCCTGCTGGTCGGTCAACCAATACTGTCCCGCGCCGGGCGTCGGCCCTGAAAGTCCGGCGGATAATGACTACAAGCCCGGCTTTGCGGCCGAATTGATGTTGAAGGATCTGTTGTTGAGCCAGCGTGCCGCCGCTTCCGCGGACGCGGCGACACCGATGGGCAGTCTGGCCAGCGCTCTCTACCAGACCTTTGTCGATTCGGGTGGAAGAGGGCAGGATTTTTCCGCCATATTGCTGGATCTGGCCGCGCAGGGGCATGATAACCACTGATCACGCAACCTCCGGCGTGTTATGAATTTGTTGTAGAATCATACTTGTATTCCATCCTACAGTTGAATTCGGCGGCAGCACCTTCCATGCTGCGCAGACCAGCGGCTTGAGGAGAGCGGAATATTGCAGAACAAGCGCCTACCGCTATACGTGCTGATCGGCGGAGCCGCCGGGATACTTATCGGCCTTTTCAGCCCGCTGCTCGCGGCAATCGTCGCGCCGGTCGGGGATATCTACATCCGGCTCATGGAAGTCGTGGTGCTTCCCTATCTGATCTCGTCTCTGATCCTGGGTCTCGGACAATTGGCACCGGCCACGGCGCGCAAGCTCTTTCAAAAGAGCTGGGCCATCTACCTCGCCCTCTGGGCCATGACGTTCACCGTTCTGTTGTTCGCGGCGCTGACGGTGCCGCTCGTGCGGCAGGCGGCTGTCGTCGATTTCTCGAGCGGCCTCACCGCACCTGTCAATCAAGGCTCGACGCTGATCGATCTGCTGGTTCCCGACAATTTCTTCCAGGCACTGAGCAACAACTACATCCCGTCGATCGTGCTGATGGGGCTCATCTTCGGGATCGCGGTGCAGCAAAGCAAGAAACCGACCGAACTGCTCGACATGCTCTCGGTGGTCCGCCAGGCCTGCATCCGCATCTGGGAGTGGGTCGTCCTGCTCGCGCCGACCGGCGTGTGCGCGCTTTTCGCCAGTTCCATCAGCTCGATGGATCCCGAGGGTTATGCGGCGATGTCGATCTACATCCTCGTCGTCGTCTTGTGTGCGCTGCTGCTCAGCCTGTGGATCCTGCCGATGATGCTGACGGCCTTCCTGCCAATGAAATACTGGGAGCTGATGTCGGAGCTCAAAGATGCGTTCCTCATTGCGATGGTCACGTCGCTGTCGGTTGCGTCGCTGCCGATGATCCAGAGAGCGACGCAGAACATGGCGGAAAAATACTGCGATTCCCAGGAGGAGACGGAACAGAAGGAAATCATACAGACGACGCTGTCGGTCAGCTATCCGCTGGCGCAGATCGGCAATTTCTTCATCCTGGCGTTTCTCCTCTATGCATCCTTCTATTTCTTCATTCCGCTGACCAGCTGGCATCTGATGGAGCTTCCGATCGTGACGCTGCTTTCGGGCATCGGTTCTCCGACCTCGTCGATCGGCGCAGTTGCCTTCATGGCGAACTGGCTGAACATGCCGTCGGAGACGGCCAATCTCTATGTCGAGACCATGGCGGTCACGCGATATGTCCAGGTGCTTGCCTCCGTTGCCGGATTCGCATTCGTCACCATCCTCGTCACATTCGCGTTCTACGGACGGCTCCGCTTCAACATAAGACGATTTGTCCTGACCATCGCGGTCGCGGCTGTCTGCCTGACGGCGATCCTGTCCCTTGGCCGGCTGAGCGGAACACATATCCAATTGCATTCCGAAACAAACTATCTTGAGATGGGCCTGCCGAAAGAAGTCCAGGCACTCAGCGACGAGAATCTTGTTTCCAGACTGGCCACGGCTGATACGGGGCATGGACAGGCCCCATCGCAGGCCGCATCGACTGACAAAAATGTCGATGTGCTCGAACGCATTCAATCAAACGGCGTGCTTCGTGTCGGCATCAATCCGAATGTCATGCCGTTTGCCTACGAGAACAAAAGGGAGCGGCTGGTCGGCTACGACGTCGAAATGATGTACCGTTTCGCGCAGAGCATGAGCGTGCAGGTCGTGTTTGTGCCCTATGACTGGCAGTCGATGACCAACAACCTGTCCGAAAACAAATTCGATATCGCGATTGGCGGGCTTTATATCACCAACAGCAGGCTGGATTCGGTCACCGTCAGCGATCCCTACTATGAAAATCCGCTGGCACTGATCGTACGCACGGACCAGATCAATGATTTCGCGTCGCGCGACAAGATAAATGCAATCGAGAACCTGACGATCGCCGTGTTCGACGATCCTGTGCTCATTCCGACGGCCAAACGCGCCTTTCCATCTGCAAATATCAAGGTCCTGCCCAACTACGACAAGCTGGCGGAAGAAACGGATGTCGACGCTGCTATCTGGACGCTTGAGCAGGCACGCGCCTGGGCGATTTCGCATGACGGCTACTCGACGGCCGTGCCGCGTCACATCGCGACCCGGTTCCTTTTCGCCTATCTGATGCCGCCCGACGCGCCGGGCCTTGCGGATTATCTGAACTACTGGATGCGATTGCAGAAGGACAATGGCGTTTTGGCCGACATGACGAAGCGGTGGATCGATCCGGCGGCCACCGATACATCGCGGTAGGCGGTCTCTCGTGCAGACCCGGGCCGGAGGCGTCGAAACCGCACCGACATGCCCGCGGCAACTATTGGACTTTCCGGAAATGGCGACCATCTTTAGCGTATGACTGTACATCCCGACTCGAAATCGCTGGGTTACCGGCTCGCCGTCGCGCCGCTTTCCGGTGAAACCGTCGCAAGTTGCGGCGATCATGTTCTGGCCGCAAGCCAGGGCGCGAAACTCATGCACGAGACCCGGCTGCCCTCCGTCGTCTACTTCCCGCAAAAGGACGTGAAGGCGAAACTGCTCCTGACCAGCGATCACCGCACATTCTGTCCGTTCAAGGGCACGGCAACCTACTGGGACGTCGAAGTGGGCGGCCGTATCTATGAGAACGGCGCCTGGTCATACAAAAACGCCATCCCCGAGGCGCGTGACATCGAGGGTATGGTCAGCTTCATGCCGAATGTGCTTGGTTCCGTCGATATCAAGGACGCGGACGCCGGACCCATCGACTACGGCAACATCTCCGGCCCGACCATCGACTGGATCATGCGCGAGGCGTGGCTTTGCGGCTCGCCCGAGGAACTCACCGAGGCAATCGCGCGCAAGTTCAACGAGGACGGCATCGCCGTCTCCCGGATGAGCGTGATGATCTGGTCCCTGCATCCGATGATCGCCGGGCGGAACTATGTCTGGTCGAAGAGAGACGGCAAGGTAAACACCTATACGCCGTCCTATGACCTCTATAATCATCCGAGCTACGTCAACAGCCCGCTCAGGCACGTCGCGAACGGCCTTGGCGGCGTGCGCCAGAACCTCCTCAGCGAGGAGGCGGAGTTCAGCTTTCCGATCATGGAGGATCTGAAAGCGGACGGCGGGACCGACTATGTGGCCATGCCGCTGCCGTTCTCCAACGGCCAGATCAACGTCATGACAATGACCAGCGACCATCCGGACGGCTTTACCACGTCCAACCTCGGTCTGGTGTTCGAGTGCTCTTCCGTGATCAGCCGGCTCTATGAGGTGTTCACGCTGCGCGACAATGCGTCTTCGCTGCTTGAAACCTATCTCGGCAAAGGCACGGGCGCACGGGTGCTCGGTGGCGAGATACGGCGCGGCGACGGCGACGAAATCGACGCGGCGATCCTGTTCTGCGACCTGCGCGGCTCTTCGCGCCTTGAAGGGGAGATGGGACGGCAGGATTACCTGGATCTGCTCAACCAGTTTTTCGAGGTGACGACGGATATCGTCCATGAATTCGGCGGCGAGGTGCTGAAATTCATCGGTGACGCCGTGCTTGCGATCTTCCCGGCCGGCGACGATCCGGCCAATGCCTGCCGTCAGGCGCTGTCGGCGGCGCTGGCGATGGACCGCGACGTCAACATGGGACTGGGGGAATCGGACGAGCGGATTCGATGTGCCATCGGCCTTGCCTTCGGCAATGTCACCTATGGCAATGTCGGCTCGGAGCAGCGTCTCGACTTCACGGTTATCGGCTCCGCCGCCAATGTCGCGGCGCGGCTCGGCGATCTCGGAAAACAGCTCGGTCACCGGGTCGTCACGACACAGGCGATCGCGGACGGCCACCATGACCGGATGCAGTCGCTCGGCGAATTCGAGCTGCGCAACGTGTCCGATCAGGTCGAGGCTTTCGCACCGGCGGCTGACATTCATGCAATATCGGGCTGACGCTGGCTTGCGATACCGCTAAAAAGCAAGCCGGACCGATCGGATTGCACCCATGCCGCGTTTTTCAGCCAATATCTCGATGATGTTCGACGAACACCGCTTCCTGGAGCGCTTTGCCGCGGCACGCGATGCAGGGTTCGAGGCCGTGGAGTTCATGTTTCCATACGCCTATCCGGTCGCCTCGCTCAGGCAGGCCGTCCAAGATAGTGGGCTTTCCATCAGCGTCTTCAACCTGCCGCCGGGCGACTGGGAGCGGGGCGAGCGCGGCTTGGCCTGCGATCCCGGGCGCGGGACCGAATTCCGTGCATCCGTCGACACAGCGATCCGCTATGCTGAGGCGACGGGTGCGAAACGGCTTCATGTTATGGCCGGGAACCGGGGCAAGATCTCTTTCGGTGTGGCACGCTCGACCTTTCTGGAAAACCTGCGGTTTGCCGCCGACCGCCTGGGAGAGGCGGGGCTCGAGATGACCATCGAACCGATCAACCAGCGCGACATGCCCGGCTATTTCCTGTCATCGACAGAGCTCGCCGCCGATATACTAGCCGAACTGGATAGTACGAATGCCGGCCTGCAGTTCGATGTCTATCACCACCAGATCATGCACGGCGATGTCCTGCACAGCCTCGAACGCCACATGCCGCTGATCCGGCATATCCAGATCGCCGGCGTTCCGGACCGTCACGAGCCGGACGAGGGCGAGTTGAACTATCCACGCGTTTTCCAAAAGATCGATGCGCTTGGCTATGACGGCTGGGTTGGCTGCGAATACCGTCCACGGGCCGGAACGACCGCAGGGCTTGGCTGGATGGGTGACTAGTGACGCAGGCGCTCCGGACCGGCCCGGAGCGTGCGGTAGTCGCTCGGCGCGTGGCCGAAATGCGTGCGAAACAGTTTCGAGAAGTGCTGGAAGTTGTAAAAGCCCCACCGCATGGCGATTTCGCTGATCGACTGGCCGGAATACCGCGGATCCGCCAGATCCTGCGCCGCCCGCTGCAGCCTTGCCGACCGGATGAAACCGGCGACGGAGGTGCCTTCCTTGGAAAAGAGCTCGTTTAGCCGCCGCACCGACAGTCCGACCGAAGCCGCGACTGAATTGCGGTCCATGGCAGGATCGGTCAGGTTGGCCTGTATGTAGCTGCGCGCGCGCAGCAATATGTGCTGTTCGGGCAGCGACATCTCGACCTTGCTGTCGTCAAGGGATGCCAGTCCGGTGGCGATCAGGTCGATGAGGACGTCCTGGACGACGCTCTGCATCACTTCGCCGCCATCGGAGATCAGCCGCGAGAAATTGACGATGTTCTCGCCGACGAGGCGGCCGACCTCGCTGCTGCCGCTGATGCGCCTTCCCGTCAGCATATCGGCGTTTGGCAAACGGGCGAGCAGCCGGTTCTTCGGCAGTTGCACCACCATCTGGCTGAAATTGTCGGTGAGTGTGAGCTGGTAGGGATCCGTGCTGCTGTAAAGCGCAAGGTCCCCCGGCTCGAGCTCGGCGACATGGCCGTTCTGGGCGACGAAGGAAATCTCCTTCATCTGCATGCTGAGCAGGAAATACTCGTCATCGGCGCGGGCGATGTCCTTCCTGCGCCGGTAGACTTCGTGCGCCATGCCATAGACATTCGAAATGGACAGATTGGGATAGTGCTCGACCCCGATGCCGCCGGAAAAATCCTCCCGGTCGCCGCCTTCGCAGCCCAGTTGGACATAGGCTTCGCACACCGCCTCGCGCCAGTAGGAAAAGCGTTCGTGCGGCCGAACGTCTCTTGTCCGGTAGTGGTGAGCCAAGTCCGATTGTCCTCCCGACGAAGCGTCTTTGCGCACGTTTTTTCGCAATTATAGACGTTTTTCCGCTCAAATTGACAAGTTTTTCCGCCCATACGCCAAAGCCGAGCCACGCGGGCCGGTGCGATACTTCCTCCAGTGTCAATGCAAAGCGACGGGAGGAGTGTCATGTCGCAACCGTTCAAAGTGGCGGCCGTGCAGGCCGCGCCGGCGTTCCTGGATCTCGACAAAGCGGTGGAGAAGGCGATCGCCCTCATCGACGAGGCCGGTTCCAAGGACGTCAAGCTGATCGCCTTTCCCGAAACCTGGATTCCGGGCTATCCGTGGTGGATCTGGCTCGGCGCCCCGGCCTGGGGCATGCAGTTCGTCGGGCGGTACTTCGACAACTCGATCGAGGCCGGCAGCGAGCACGAAGAGGCGCTTCGCGAAGCCGCGCGGCGTAACGGCACGCAAGTTGTCCTGGGCGTTTCGGAACGCGCCGGCGGCAGCCTCTACATGGGTCAGTGGATCATCGGATCGGACGGCGAAATCATCGCCCGGCGCCGCAAGCTCAAGCCGACCCATGTGGAACGCACCGTGTTCGGCGAGGGCGACGGCAGCGATATCACCGTCCACGACACGGAAATCGGCCGTGTCGGCGCGCTGTGCTGCTGGGAACACCTGCAGCCGCTGACCAAATATGCGATGTATTCGCAGCACGAGCAGATCCATATCGCGTCCTGGCCCAGCTTCAGCCTTTACCGCGGCGCGGCCTACGCACTCGGGCCGGAACTCAACACATCGGCGAGCCAGATGTATGCGGCGGAAGGCCAGTGCTTCGTCATTGCGTCCTCGGCCACCGTCTCCCAGGAGATGTACGAACTCCTGTGCGATACGCCCGACAAGCAGCAATTTCTGCAGCCCGGCGGCGGCTTTGCCCGCATTTTCGGTCCGGACGGCGCGCCCATCGGCGAGCCGCTCGGTGAGAACGAAGAGGGGCTCCTGATCGCCGAAATCGACCTCGCGGCCATCGCCTATGCCAAGGCGGCCGCCGATCCGGTCGGTCACTATTCACGGCCCGACGTGCTCAGGCTGATGTTCAACCGCCGCGCCAATCCGCCGGTGATGGCCTTCGAGGAAGGCACCAAGCTGGCCGCGGAGATCGAAGAGGGCGTCAGCGCGGCCGAGGCGGAGGATGTCAAGGATGCAGCAGAATAACTCCCAGGACGCCCGGACGTATCCCTTGCGGATGCCTCCGGGCTGGAACCCGCCGGTGCCGGCCTGGATGTCGGTCTTCGACGAGGGCGTCCATTCCGTTTCCATGTCGGTGATCGGTTGCCAGCACAACGAAGACCAGGACGTAGCGGGCTTCCTGAGCGATCTGAAGCAGGCGGCCACAGGCGCGGATATCGTCGACTTCGCCCGCAGTTCCGATGCGGACGGCAGGCAGCAGACGGTCGGGATCCTCTATTGGCTAAATCCTGAAGACTCGGCCCGGTGGGCGGGGTCGGACCGTTTCGGCGCTTTCTGGAGCAAGCATGCCGAGGCCGGCGAACACGGTGTCTTCCGCGAGATGGTGAACATACCGCTGGAGCGATCCGAGACGCTGTTTTCCGGACCGGAGCACGATCACGGCATGAGCCAGAAGCGCGTCTCCCTCGAAGGGCCGGTGGACCGTCACATGTACTGGGGCGGGATGCGCGACCGCATACCGCTGTCTGCGGACGATGCCCTGGAGGCGGGCGGGCCGATCCGCGTCGTCGAGGAGGATGGCGAGCGCATATCCGTCGAAGCGCACGAGAACCTGTGCATCATCCGCTCGGGCCAGGACTGGACCCTGACCGAAGGCGTCCAGCGCGAGGAATATCTCGAGCAGATCGAGCCTGTCCTGGATGCGGGCATGCGTTTCCTCCGGGACAACGGCGCCGAGGTCGGCTGCTATTCCTGCCGCTACATGCGCGAGCTGGATGACGGCTTTGCCGATGCCGAACGCAGTTTCGGGCTCGCCTATTTCCGTACCATGGCGGATCTCGAGGCCTGGGCCGAGCACCACCCGACGCATCTGGCGATCTTCAACAAGTTCCTGGAAATCGCACCGAAATACGGACCGGCGCTGCAGTTGCGGCTCTGGCACGAGGTGTCGGTTCTGCCCGCCGGCAGGCAGGTGGCAGAGTATGTGCGTTGCAGCCCGGGCACCGGGTTTCTCGGAGGAATCGCCATGCAGGCGGCTGAGCCTGCCTGATGCGCAAGACGCGGCGCGAGGGTCAATGGCCCCGCCGCGCCGCAACCATGATGGAGGAGACTATGAACCTGAGACTTTTGGGACTCGGAGGCGCTGCAGCGCTTGCGCTGTTTGCCCTGCAGCCGGCGGCCGGTGCCGCGGAACCGGCTTGCGGCCTGGACAATGGCGAGAAGGCGACCGGCGAGCCGATCGTTGTCGGCGGGATCAACGGCAATGCGCCGCCCGGCGATTTTTCCGGCGGCACCGACGCGGCGGCCGCCTATTTCAAATGTGTCAACGACAATGGCGGCATCCATGGCCGGCCCATCGAATACATCGTCGAGAACGATCAGTGGAACCCGGAACTGGCCGCGCAGGTGGCCACCAAACTGGTGAAGGACCGCGGCGTCGTGGCGCTGGTCGGCAACGGATCGGTGGTCTCGATGGCGGTCAATGCCAAGCTCTACAAGGACGAAAATGTCATGGCGATGGCATCGGCCTGCGCCATATCGGACTGTTACGAGAACGCCAATATCGTATCCACAAACCAGGGGCCGCTGCCTTCCGGCATCGGTGCGCTGAAGTTCGCCATCGAGGAGCTGGGGACGGAGCACGCGGCCTGCATCGGCTTCAACATCCCGAACAACGGCGGATGGGCCTGCGACTGGATGGGCAAATACATGGAATCGCAGGGCAGGAAATCCACGGCCCTGCTTATGGATCCGGCCGCGGTCGATCTCAATTCCGTCTACCTGCAGGCCCTGGCCGAAGGTGTCGATACCATCCTTCTCATGCTGCCGGCGGGTCCGGCGCTCGGCATCCTGAAGGTCGCGGAAGAGCAGGACGGGCGCGACATGTTCAAATGGGTTTCACCCACACCGCTCTATGATCCGACGGTTCCCGGCGCCCTCGGCGACTACTGGAACGACAGTCTCTACGTCAATATCGAACTGGCGCCCTTCGATTCCGACGGCCCGGACAACCGGAACTGGAACGCCGTTATGGATGCCTATGGCCGGGAAGACGACAGGCGGGACACGTTCTCGCAGTCCGGATACGTATCGGCGAAATTCTTTGTCGAGGCGCTGCTCGAAATGGATCCGGGCTCCATCGACCGCGCATCGGTGACGGAGGCGATCAAGAGCATTTCCGGCAAGACGTCGGACCTTCTGTGCGGGCCGTATTATGTTGGCGACTTCGACCGGCACATGCCCAATCACGCCGGGCGCATGGTGGTGTTCCGCGACGGCCGGTTCGACGTGGTTCGCGAGTGCTACGATATCGAATCGTCCTATCTCGATCCGATCCGCGAGCAGGAACGCCAGCTCGGCCTGACACAGTAACATAGCGCGCCGCGTTGCCGTTCCCGGCCGACGCGGCGCCTCCTACTTCGGCGATCACAAATGAAGATCTACGGTCTTTTCCTTATTTCCGGACTTGCGGTCGGTTCGCTCTACGCGTTGGGCGGCATCGGCCTCGTTGTCCTGCGGCGGGCGACCGGCGTGCTCAATTTCGCCTACGGTGCGATCGCGGCGGCCGCGGCCATGGTCTGCTGGCAGTTCGGGCAGTGGGACTTTCCGGGGCCGGCGGCCTGGCTCTCGGCCCTTGTGACGGGGACGGCCCTGTCGCTGCTATACGGGATGGTCGTCGCCCCGGGGCTGGCCTGGCGCGAGCCGGCCGTCAAGGCGGTCGCGACGCTGGGTTTCGCGCTGATCATCCTCGGGGTCGTCTCATTTCTTTGGGACGATGCGGCGCGCAAGCTCGTGCTTCCCACCGACAAGATGGGCGTGCGGTTGCTCGGCATGAAGATCACGGTGACCCGGATGATCGCCTTCTTCGGAAGCATTGCGATCCTGATTGGGGCAGTTCTTTATCTCGACAAGACCCGCACCGGCCTTCACATGCGGGCGCTTGCCGACAATCGCGACCATTCCGCGCTTATCGGCATACCGGTCTTCAGGGTCGAGACCGCGGCCTGGGCGCTGTCCGGCGCGCTGGCCGGGTTTACCGGCCTGATGTTCGGAGACCTGGTACGGCTCGACCCGACGGTTATCACCTTCACGGTCATTCCGGCGATCGCGGCCGCTGTTTGCGGGCGCCTGAATTCCTTGCCCCTGACCTTTGCGGGGGGACTGGCCATCGGGGTCTGCGAAGCGATGCTGACCCTCGTCAAGCCGCTTGCGCCGCTGCGTTCCATGACACCGTTTCTGCTTGCGGCCCTGGTGATCCTTTGGATGCAGCGCAAGGAAACCCTGACCTTCGCGAGGGAGGGGTAGATGGTTCGCATGAAACCGCTGCGGGACGGCCTCCCGGTTCTGACCCTTCTGCTGCTGTGCCTGACCGTGGTGCCCGCGATCGCCGGCGCCATATGGGTCAAAGTCTTTACTTCCGCGGCGATTTTCGCGCTGGCGGCGCGGGGCGCATCGGTACTCTACGCGCGGCTGGGTCTCGTCAACCTGGCGCAGGTCGCCCTGGTGGGCGTCGGCGGCTGGACTGTCCTGCGGTTGAACTACGCCACGTCGCTTCCGTTCGAGGTCCTTCTCCTCGCCGGTGCCGGCGTCACCGCCCTGATCGGGATGCTGCTGGCGCTTCCGGCCCTGCGCATGCGGGGCCTTTACCTCGCGCTCGTCACGCTGATGGCTGCGGGCGCCTTCCAGATCCTGTTCACGGCCTTTCAGTTTCCCAATGGCGGCAGCGGCTTCTGGGGTGTCGCGCTGCAATCGCCGGGCGAGATGCGAAGGCCGGCGATCGCGGCGGGGGATACGGCCTATCTGCGCTACGTGATCTGTATCGCCGCCCTCGGCATGTTGTTCGCCGCCTGGCATGAGCGGGCCCGGCCGGGGCGTGCCTGGGCGATGATCCGGCAGTCGGAAGCCAATGCCATGGCCGCCGGCGTCAACGTGACCGTGTACAAGGTCTGGGCCTTCGGCCTCGCAGGCTTCCTGGCGGGACTGGCTGGCGGACTGCTCGCCGGGGCGCTTAATATCCTCGATGCGCGCTCCTTCGCGGCGGGCGAGAGCATCCTGCTCTTTGCGCTCTGTGTCGTCGGCGGCGTCTATGGCTGGCTGGGCGCGGTCCTGGCCGGCATTCTCTACAGGGTCGTGCCGGCGCTGCTCAACGACTGGGGGCTGGACTCCGATTTATCGCTCGTTCTCTTCGGCGCCGCGCTGCTTCACGCGCTCATGACGGCGCCGCGCGGCATTGCCGGGCAGCTATCGGGTGTGCTCGGATCGGTCGGGAGCGCGCGATGATCGAGATTTCCGGCCTGAGCGTGCATTTCGGCGGTGTTTGCGCCCTCGACGGCGTTTCGCTGCGCATCTGCGATGACGTCGCCGGCATCATCGGACCGAACGGCGCCGGCAAATCGACCCTGGTCAACGTCCTTTCCGGCTTTGTCCGCCCGTCCTCGGGAAGCGTTCTGGTCGAGGGAACGGATCTTTTGTCGCTCAGCCCGCACCGGCGCGCGCGCTGGGGTCTGTCACGCTCGTTCCAGAAGGTGCAGATCGTCGATGACCTGCGGGTCGAAGACCACGTGCAGGTGGTTCTCGACGCGCGGCAGCGTACGCGGCACGAACGTGAAAAGACCACTCGGGACGTGCTCGCCTATGTCGGATTGACCAGCCGGGCCGGGGCGCTGGGCGCGGAACTCAACCAGTTCGAACGGCGCATGACAGAAATCGCGCGCTGCCTCGCGGCGGCGCCGAGGATCGTTCTGCTGGACGAGCCCGGCGGCGGCTTGTCCGAAGTCGAAACGGCGCGGCTGCGTGCCGTGATTGAAGGAATCCGGCCGCGCTTCGGGGCGCAGGTGCTGCTCATCGACCACGATGTCGATCTCATCCGCGCTGTGTGCGGAAGGACCGCGGTGCTGGATTTCGGGCGGCTCATTGCCTTCGGGCCGACCCGCACGGTCCTGCAGGACGATCAGGTGAAGGCGGCTTATCTCGGCCGGTAGGAGGTGGCATGAATTCCACATTGTCGGTTTCGGCACTTTCCGTCGCGGTCGGCGGCAAGACCGTCGTCAACAACGTTTCGCTGACCGTCGCCGCAGGGGAGGTGGTCTCGCTGCTCGGCCCGAACGGCGCGGGCAAGAGCGAGCTGGTGCTCGCCGTCGCCGGTGTCATTCCGAAAACAGCTGGCAGCGTGTCGGTGAATGGTGCGGATATCTCGGCCCTTGCGCCCCAGAAGGTGCGCGAAGCCGGCGTCGCCGCTGTGCCGGAAGGACATCAGGTCCTTGCCGGCCTGACCGTCGACGACAATCTGGCCGCCGCCGGCGCCGCGCTGGCGTCGGCGGAGCTGGAGCTGTCGAAAGACGAGGCCTATGGCGTGTTTCCCGAACTCAGGCCGCTCAGCCGCCAGGCGGCGGGATCCCTGTCCGGCGGGCAGCAGCAGATGGTTGCATTGGCCCAGGCGCTGGTGAGCCGGCCGCGCTTCCTGCTGATCGACGAAATGTCGCTTGGTCTTGCGCCCGTCATCATCGAGCGCCTCGTCGACGTCGTGCTTGCGCTCAAGGCGCGGCCGATCGGCATCATGCTGATCGAGCAGTTCACCCATCTGGCGCTGGAAATCTCCGACCGGTGCTACGTCATCAATCAGGGCAGAATCCAGTATGAGGGTTCGCCGGACCGGCTGAAATCAGACCCTGAAATCCTGCACAGCGCCTATCTTGGCGTATCCGAACCCGCCGCGGTGGGTCAGGCCGTGTCGGTCTGAACGTGGATGCCTGCCTCTGCCAGCATGACCTCGGAGACATCGAAACTGTGGTCGAGCGCGCCGTCATGGGCCGGTTTCGGGGGGCAGACAACCGTGGAAATGCCGCTCTGGATGATGGCTCTCGCGCAATCGGCGCAGGGATAACGGTTGACGTAGATGGTGCAGCCGTCAACCGGGGTTCCCATGCGCGCCGCGTTGTAGATGGCGTTGCGTTCGGCGTGCTCGAACCAGAAGAACTTCTCCCCGGAGGCCCGGTCGAAACGGGCATCGTCGTCGGCCTTCACGCCGCGCGGCAGGCCGTTATAGCCGGTGGAGCGGACCTCGAGGTCCGGACCAACGATCACCGCGCCGACGGAAAAGTCCCGGTCTTCCGTCCAGGTGGAAACGTGATCGGCAAGTTCCATGAACCGCCGATCCCATTTCTGTTTTTTTGCCCCGTCCATCAGCCCGCGTAGACGTAGGACGTCTTGACCGTGGTGTAGAACTCGACCGCGTAACGGCCCTGTTCGCGCGCGCCAAAGGAGGATCCCTTGCGGCCGCCGAACGGCACGTGATAGTCGACACCGGCGGTCGGCAGGTTGACCATCACCATGCCTGCCTCGGCCTTGCGCTTGAAGGCGCGGGCGTGTTTGAGGCTCTGCGTGCAAATACCGGCAGACAGTCCGAAATCCGTGTCATTGGCCACTGCGACGGCCTCGTCGAAATCGGCGACCTTGATGATCGAGCCGCACGGCCCGAAGATTTCCTCGCGGTTGATGCGCATGTCGTTGCGCGTGCCGACAAATAGAGCGGGGGCCTGGTAGAACCCGTTGTCGGCGAGTTCGAGCCGCTCGCCGCCGATCACCTCATCGGCCTCGCCCCTGGCGATCTCGACATATTCGAGGTTGGAGTTGAGCTGCCTGGCGTCGACCACCGGTCCGATCTGGGTCGCCTGGTCAAGAGCGTTGCCCACATTGAGCGCCTTCATCGCACGGGTCATCTCGTCGACGAAGGCATCGTGAATGCCAGCTTCGACGATCAGCCGCGACGACGCCGTGCAGCGCTGGCCGGTGGAAAAGAAGGTGCCGTTGATGCAGGCCGGCACCGCGACCGAAAGATCGGCGTCATCGAGCACGACCATGGGGTTCTTGCCGCCCATTTCGAGCTGCACCTTCTTGCGCAGCCGGCCGCAGGTCTCGGCGATGTGCTGGCCGGTTGCCACCGATCCGGTGAAGGAGATTGCGGCGATATCGGGATGACTGATCAGCGCCTCGCCGACCACCGAACCGCGACCCATGACAAGATTGAAGACACCGGCGGGGCAGCCACATTCGTTGAGGATCCCGGCGATCACGTGCGCACAGCCGGGCGTCAGGTCGGCCGGCTTGAGGACGACGCAGTTGCCGTAGGCAAGGGCCGGGGCGATCTTCCATGCGGGAATGGCGATGGGGAAGTTCCACGGTGTGATGAGGCCGACGATGCCGACCGGCTCGCGCGTCACCTCGATGTCGATATCGGGGCGCACCGATGCCTGCAGGTCGCCCGACTGGCGCAGCGCTTCACCGGCGAAAAACTTGAATACCTGTGCCGCGCGCATGGTTTCGCCGATGCCTTCGGCCAGCGTCTTGCCCTCTTCGCGTGAAAGCAGCCGACCGATTTCGTCCTTGCGTGCGGCAATGGTATTGCCGACCGCGTCGAGAACGTCATGGCGGGCCTGCGGAGTCGCATCCCGCCAGGCGGGCAAGGCGGCCTTGGCCGCTTCGACCGCTGCATTGACGCTCTCGTTGTCGCCATAGGAATAGGCGCCGATGACATCCGATACGTCCGACGGATTGATGTTGTCCTGATAGTTGCCGAAGCTGATCCAGTCGGCGCCGATCAGATTGTCGTGCTTGGTCATTTTGATCCTCTAGCGTGATGTTTCGTTTAAGACTGTCATAGCGCCTCGAGCTTCTCAATCGCCTCTGACAGGACAGTGTGTTGCGCGTCGTCCAGTTCGCAAAAGGGCGGCAGGACGCGCCGCCATTGGGTCTCGACCGTGCGGCGCGAGACCAGGAACTTGACAGCCGGGATCAACGGCTGGGCCGAGACTGCGGCGCGGATGTCGGCGATCTTGCCGACAAGTGCCGGATCAGGCTCGGCGCGGCTTTCCCAAAGCTGTGCGGAAAGGTGCGGAGCCTCGTTGACGGTCGCCGAGATGCAGCCGGCAAAGCCGCTTGCGGCGGCCTCGCCGAGCGCCACCTCGGAGCTTGGGAACACCTTGAGATCCGGCAGCCGTGAGGTCAGCTCGCGGCAATAGGAGAGGTCGCCGGACGAATCCTTGATGCCGCGAAACCGATCGGGCCACATGCCATTGAGCCGCTCGATCAGCGCAACCGACAGGTTGATGCCCGTCATTTGCGGAAAATTGTAGAAATAGACGGCGATCGGGCGATCCCCGAGCGCTTCGTGCAGGCTTGCATACCAGGCGAACAGGCCGTCTTCGGAGGCGGGCTTGTAGTAGTAGGGCGGCAATACGAGTGCCACGCCGTAACCGAGATCGTCGGCTGTCTCGGTCAGATCAATTGTTTCGGCGAGCGAGGGCGTGCCGGTTCCGACCATAAGCCGGGACCGGTCCAGGTCCTCGGCTGCCCAGGCCATGACGGTTTTCCGCGCGGAAGCGGCGAACGAGTTGGCCTCGCCGGTCGAACCCAGCACGTTGAGGCCGTCGCAGCCGTTTTCGAGCGCCCAGCGGCAATGGGCGATAAAAAGGTCGCGGATCGGCTCTCCACCGGTCGCGATCGGCGTGGGGACGGCGGCAATGACACCTTGCATCTATCGTGAACTTTCTTTCTGTGCCGCCGTGTCGGCCAGCGGGTTTCGCGGTGCGGCGGCAACGAGCGGATGATCCTTGTCGGCCGGCATATCGGAGTTCCAGCCGCCCGGGCTGCCGAGCCCGGTGACGGCATCTTCGAAGTACTCCCGGTTGATGGCAACATAAATCTCGTCTTCGGCGGCAACTTCGTCGTCCCATCGGATGGCGTCGACCGGGCAGACGCTTTCGCAAAGGCCGCACTCGATGCACTCGACCGGGTGGATGTAGTACATGCGCGCGCCTTCATAGATGCAGTCGACCGGGCACACGGCGGTGCACTCGCCGTCCTTGACGTCAATGCACTCGCTTTTGATGATCAGCGTCATGGTGCTCTGACTGCCCTAGCGGCCCTTCCACTGCGGAGGACGCTTCTCGCGGAACGCCGCAACGCCCTCCTCGCCGTCCTCGCTGTTCAGTGCAGCAACCAGTTCGGGTAGCCTCTGTGCGTACGCTTCATGCGGGGCCAAATGGGAGGTTTTCCTGATAGTGGCCTTGATTGCCGCAATGGAAAGAGGCGCGCAGGCCACGATATCGGCGACCCAGCGGTCGACTTCCTCGTCCAATTGGTCGGCGGACACAACCGAGTTCAGCAGGCCATGTGCGGCGGCCTCACTTGCCGACATCAGACGACCCGTCATCATTAGTCCGGCGGCAATTTTTTCGGGAATCATCCGTTGCAGCATCACCATGCCCCCATCAAGCGGCACACGGCCGACCTTTGCCTCGGGGAGACCAAACCGGGCGGTGTCAGCCGCGATCACGATATCGCAGCCAAGAACCATCTCCAGACCACCCCCCAATGCCAGACCATTGACGCGTGCGATGACCGGCACGCTCAAGCCTTGGCGCATGGCGATACCGCCAAAGCAGTTGGGGCTGCGCGATGACCAGTAGTCCAGACCAGACTTGCCTTCGTCAGATTTCAGATCCGCACCGGCGCAAAAAGCACGGTCGCCGCTCCCGGTCAGCACGACACAGCGGATGCTTTCATTCGCCTCGATTTCGGTCCAGATCCGCTCCAGTTCGGCTTCCGTCGGCGCATCGACCGCGTTCATTCGGTCGGGGCGGTTGATCGTGATCCTGGCGACGCAATCGGTAATCTGAAAATCAACGCTCATATTGCAACCTTGTCCTTGGCCGGACGCAGTCCGAATTCACCGAGGACCTCATCCGTGTGCTCGCCGAGCCGCGGCGGCGTGTGGCGAACGGTCAGGGGCGCGGCGCTCATGTGGACGGGCGATCCGACAAGCCGGAGCGGCCCTAGCACCGGATGGTCGATATCGACCAGCATATCGTTGATCGCCGTCTGCGGATCGTCGAGCGCGTCGCCCAGCGGGCGCACCGGCGCGCACAACAGGTCCTGACCCTCAAGCCGTTCGAGCCAGTGGGCCGTCGTGTTGGTCGCGAAGTGCTTGCGGAAAAGCTCCTGCAGATAGGGCTTGTTCTTGCGCTGCGCGGCAAGGTCCGGATATTGCGGCGAGATATCGTCGATGCCGAGCGCCGTGCAGATATCGCGCAGCGGGTTGGCCTTGAAGGCGCCGACAAGGACGATGGCGCCGTCGGTGGTGTCGAACACGCCCGTCAGCGGCATGGCCGCCCAGTTGAGCACCTCGCGGTGCTTGCTCCATTGCGCCGCTTCCTGCATCTGCATCGCGATCATCGAATCGTAGAGCGATACGCCGACCTTCTGTCCGACCCCGGTCTTCTCGCGCATCAAAAGTGCCGCCAGGACGCCCTGAACCAGGTGCATCCCGGCGGTGTAGTCACACAGGGTGGTCGGATAGATGGAGCGCGGAACGGACGGGTCGGCGGTTTTTTCCATGACACCGCTCATTGCCTGCGCGAGCACGTCCTGTCCGCCCTTGTGGGCGTAGGGACCCTTCTCGCCAAAACCGGTGCCCGAGGCGCAAATGATGCGAGGATTGATCTTCCTGAGGTCCTCGTAGCCGAAACCGAGCCTTTCCATGACGCCGGCGCGGAAATTGTCGACGACCACATCGCTGTGCTTCACCAGTTCGTAGATGGCGTTCTTGCCTTCCTCCGACTTGGTGTCGATCTCGATGGAGCGCTTGTTGCGGTTGAGCGACGAGAATACCGCGTTGTTCATCGCCGCTTCCGAGGTCTCTCCGAAGAAGTTGCGCGAGAGGTCGCCGGCGCCCGGTCGTTCTATCTTGATGACGTCGGCGCCGAAATCGGCCAGCATCTGCGTCGCGCACGGGCCGAGCATCACCTGCGTGAAATCGAGGATGCGCACGCCGTCGAGGGGCATTGTGTCTGTTTGTGTCATTGTTCTTGTCCTCAGGCGGTAACGGTGTCTTCGATGAGGGCGTTGGCGGACGGGACGTCGCCCGGGTCGGCGCCTTGCGCCCGCATCTGCTTCTGGATCAGCTTCGCGTCGACATCGCGCAGCGCGCCGCCGCTGTTCAGCGCCAGCGACACCGCGACGCCGGCGGCCTCGCCCTGCGCCATGCAGGGCGGGATCTCGCGCGAAAGTTTCTGCGCGTCGCTGTCGACGGAATAGTGCCTGCCGGCGACGATCAGGTTGTCGATGCCTTTCGGAAGCAGGGCCCGGTAGGGCGTGTAGTAGTCGCGGCCGCGGCAGACGCTGTCAGCAAAATAGCGGCGGCTGGCGACGTCCTTCTTGGTCACCACATATTCGCCCCGAAGAAGCCGGGTCTGCCGAATTCCCAACTGTTCGGCGGCACCCAGCATCTTGGCGTTTTCGAAACCGGGAAGATTCTCGCGGGCGAAATGCAGGAGGTTCATCATGCGCTCTCGGCCCTCGAACTCAGCAGCGACCATGTCCTCGGGCGAGATGCCGTCATAGCCCGGCATGTGCGGGCAGTTGCACCACACCACGCCGGGCAGGGGCGTTTTGAGCCACCACATGCCCCAGGCGCCGCCGATGCGCCGGCGCGCCTCGCGGTCGAGCTTCTTGTAGGCCTCCGGTTCGCTGTATTCGAAGGCCTCGGCCTTGTCCGTGTCGACGTCCGACAGCCGGAAGACCGTGGTGACGATGTATTGGCCGTTGATGAATGATGCGCCGGCGGATGCCGCGACATCGAGGTCGCCGGAGGCGTCGATGACCATGTCGGCCTTGATCGCCTGCCGCCCGAGTTTCGTCTGGACGATGATGCCCGTGACCTTGTTGTCCTCGACCAGCGCTTCTGAGAACCAGCTGTGCAGGCGCAGATTGACCCCGGCCTCGCGTACGAGGTCCAGACTCACCCGCTTCCAGCAGTCCGGATCGAAGGCGACGGCGTGGATGATCGGCTGGGGCATGCCGGTCTTGTGGAAGTCGATGCAGCCCCAGCGCGACCATTTCTGCCACATCTCCCAGTTGGTCAGGCAGTCTTCGCGGGGAGGATAAACGGCGCCGTCCTGGCTTTCCATGCGGTCGACGAACTCATTGACAATGCCGGTGGTGACGATCTCGTTGCCCTCGTTGACCATGTCGTCGAGAACCAGGACCATGCCGCCGGATGCCATGCCGCCGAGGTGGTGATAGCGTTCGACGAGGGTCACGGAGCAACCGTTGCGGGCCGCCGATACGGCGGCGGTCAGGCCGGCGGGACCTGCGCCGATGACCACTACGTCCGAAGCGGCGACGACCGGTATCTGTTGACTTGACGACAGGACGAAATCTTTTGTCTGTTCAGCCATTTTTACTTGCTCCTTGGGGCGCAACTGACCTGCCGAACGGCTATTCGGTTGCTGTTATATTCCAATTTTTCAGCGGCTTAAGGGATTGCCTTACAAATTCGGTTCAAGCGTTCCCTATGTGTGCCAACGGATTATTCTTCGCTCCGCAACCGACACGATTGCGAACAGCAGCACCGACAGGCCCGACGACATGAACACGGTCGCGTAGAGCAGCGGTGAGCGGTAGTTGAACATCGAATCGAGGATCAGCGCACCCAGTCCGTAGTCAGCCCCGATCCATTCGCCGACGATGGCTCCGATCACGCAGGTGGTCGCGGCGATCTTGAGCGCCGAAAACAGGAACGGAAGCGAGGAGGGCAGTCGGATCTTCCAGAATATTTCCGATTTGGATGCCGACAAAATTCGTGCGAGTTCCAGGGCTTGCGGGCTGACCGACTGCAGGCCGCGTACCATGTTGACGAGTGTGGGAAAGAAACAGATCATCGCTGCGATCACCACCTTGGTCGTCAGCCCGGGGCCGAAAATCAGTGCCAGGATCGGTGCGATTGCCAGGATCGGGATCGTGTTGATGAAGACGGCAATCGGAAAGAATGCCTTTTCCGCGGATTTCGAGTGCACGAAGGCGATGGCGATGAACACCGCCGCGAGATTTCCGGTGATGAACCCGAGCACGGCCTCAAGCAGTGTCGGCCAGAAATTCGCCAGCAGTATGGGGAACTGCGAGACGAGCTTTTCGGCAACATCGCTGGGAGCCGGTGCGATATAGGTCGGCACGCCGAACAGCCGCACGCCAATTTGCCATATAATCAGCAGGCAGATCACGGTTCCGATCGGAATGGCAATGGATTCGATCTTGCGACGCCGTTCGAATTTCTGCTCCGCGATCAGAGCCTTTTCCGTCGTTTCGTCGTTTTCGACGTCGCCTGGATTTGCTTTGTCCACCATGGTCATCAGCATGTCTCCAGCAGTTCGCGCAGATGGGCTGCGTGCCGAGTGAATTCAGGCGTGTCGCGCAGCTTGATCTCGCGCGGATGGGGCAGGTCGATATCGACCACTTCGCGCAGTCTTCCGGGATGGGCAGCCAGCATCAGCACCTTCTGACCCAGGAAAACAGCCTCCGGGATGGAGTGGGTGACAAAGAGGATCGTCACGCCGGTTTCCTGCCAGATTTTGAGCAACTGCAAATTCAGATGGTCGCGGGTCATTTCATCGAGCGCGCCGAAGGGTTCGTCCATCAGCAGAAGCTTCGGCTTGCAGACGAGCGCTCGGGCGATGGCAACGCGCTGACGCATGCCGCCGGACAGTTCGTGGGGCAAGGCATCCTCGCGACCGGACAATCCGACCAGATCAAGCAGCTCCGACGGGCTCTTCTCACTGATCGGGATCTTCACCCCGCGCTTGCGGCCGATTTCCAGCGGAAGCTCGACATTTTGCAGGGCCGTGCGCCAGGGCAGCAGCGTTGCATCCTGGAAAACGAAGGCGAACTCGCGTGCAAGCCGGGCCGCCTCGGTCGATTTTCCGAAGATGCTGACCTCACCGGAGGCTGCCGGGATCAGGTCGGACACCAGCCTGAGCATGGTGGACTTGCCGCAGCCGGAAGGTCCGAGAATGGTGTAGAACGCGCCGTCCTCGACGTCGAGGCTGAGATTCTCGATAGCTGTAAAAGAACCGAAACGCACGTAGGCGTTCTTCAGGGATGCGGCAACCGGAGGAGAACCGGTTGCCGCTGCCTGGACTGTTGCACCAGAAGGCATTTTGCTTATCCGTATTTGGGCCGATCGGCGGCTGTTGCCTCGAGGACCGACAGGGTCATCATATCGTCGACCTTGGGCGGGTCGCCTTCAAACTGACCGAGTGCGGCGTAGGCGTCAATCTGAGCCTGCCAGTTTTCGCGGGTCATGGAGCCCCAGCCGTTCTTGGCCGTAACGGCATTGAACGAATATCCGTCAACGAGCGGAACGGCTTTGAGTTCGCTTGCCAGGTCGAGATTCGGATAACGCTCGACGAGGAATTCGCACGCCTGTTCCTGGTTCTCGTGGACCCAGCCCCAACCCTTGGCGCTGACGCGGATCATGGCGTCGACCTTGTCGCGGTGTTCGGCGAGCGTTGTGTCGGTCACGTAATAGGGGTTGGCGTAAAGCTGGATGCCGGCATCCCACAGGCTCAGATCAACCCGCTGGTCGCCGAGCACCGAAAGGGCGTTGACGTTGGTGGTCCAGCCGGTGACGACGTCCGCCTGGCCGGTCATCAATACCGACATATCGCTGCCGCTGACGATCACTTCCAGATCGTCCTCGTTGATGTTGTTCTTGGCCAAAAGCGCACGCAGCAAAATGCGTGCCGTGCCGTTGGTGGCGACCTTCTTGCCGATGAGGTCCTGCGGCGTGTTGACCGGGTTGGACTTCAAGGAAAAGTAGGTGAACGGATGCTGTTGGTAACCGGCTGCTATGCATTTGATCGGAATGCCGGCCGCGCGCGCCAGCATCAGCGACGGGCTGGAGGAAATCGAGCCGAGATTGGCACGTCCCGAAGCGACGGATGCAACACCGTCAATATTCGGTCCGCCAGGAACGATCTCGAGGCTGAGGCCTTCGTCCTTGTAGTAACCGAGCTTGTCGGCGGCGACCTCGCCGAGAATGCCGTTCGACGCCAGCCAGCCGAGCTGCATGGTGACCTTGAATTCATCGGCGGCTGCCGCCTTGTCGATGTTAATCATCGTGCCGGTGAATGCCGCGCCTGCGGCTGCGCCCATGCCCTTGAGAAGCGTGCGTCTGTGAATCTGATGATTGGCCTTGATTGACATTAATTCCTCCCATTGCGGGTTCAATTGCGACCCATGCCGACAGAAACGGCGGGAACCGGTCGCTTTCCACACGACTTGACTCTAGTCGCGATTTAGGTGAGGCAAGAAGAACCAATATTTGCCAACAGTGGTGCAAAAAATGCACCACCCTAGCGAGGGCCCCATGCACACGGTCTTTCTGCGCTACCTGGACGAGGTCGCCCGCCAGGGCTCGATCCGCAAGGCGGCCAACCTGCTCAATGTCTCGTCTACCTCCGTCAATCGCAAGATCATCAACATCGAGGAGGCGCTCGGCATCCGGCTGCTAGACCGTTCGCCGGAGGGCGTGGAGATCACGCCGGCGGGCAAACTTGTGCTCGAACACTGCCGCAAGACGCTCTACGATTTTGACCGGATCAAGGCGATGATCGACGACATCAGGGACCTGCGCACAGGCCACCTGAACATCCAGACGCTGGATTCGGTGACCTTCGGCGTCCTGCCGCACGTGCTCGCTGAATATGGCGAGCGTTATCCCGGCATTTCCCTTTCGGTGACGACGGACCAGCCGGAATCCATCGTCAACTCCGTCGTCTCCGGCGACACCGATATCGGCATCAGCTTCAGCAACTACGTGCATCCGGACGTACGGGTCTTTGCGGAAAAGGCTGCGCCGTTCGGCGTCATCATGCGCCCGGACCATCCGCTGGCCGAACGGACCAGCGTCACGGTCGACGATATCGAGGGCTACCCGCTGGTCAGGACCATCGACGCCAGGGCAGGGCATTCGCTGCTCGACCAGGAGATGGCGTCACTCTCGGTGCACCTGTCGACGCATATTTTCACCAACGCGCTGGTGATCGCCAAGCAGGCGATCCTGTCCAAGCAGGTGGTCGGCATCTATACGAAGATGGGCTTCATGGACGAGATCGCGCGCGGCGAACTGAAATTCGTCAAGCTGTCGCACAAGGCGCTCAGCGAATACAAGATCGGGCTGATCATTTCCGCCGCGACCGCCATCGATCCGGTGAAGCACCTGTTCCTGAGCGTCGTGGAGCGGCAGTTCAAGCGGCTGAACTTCGATACGTAGAAGGAAGGCAGCCCCTCCCGCGTTCGGGAAGGGCCATGCCTGATCAGTCCCACAGATCCTTCTGCCAGGTCATCTGCGGCATTTCCTCGACCACCTCGAAGGTCATTGTATAGTCGAAGCTCCGGCCGTAGCGGTCGGTCGTCCGGGCGGTCAGCGTATGGACGCCGGCAGGCAGGTCGGCCGGCAGGTCGACGCGCCAGAGGTGCTGCGAGTTCTGCGACAGCATCCAGCCCTCGAGCGGACCCGCGACCCCCTGCCATTCGACGCCATCCCACGTGGCAAATCCGTCTGTCTCCTTACTGTTCTTCGTCGACTTGAAGGCGATGCGGCCATTCGTCGACTGTATCGCCAGTGCCAGCGGATCGGCATATTCGACACCCGTACGCTTGGCCTCGCCCGTGCCTTCCTGGGTCCGCTTTGCGGCAATCGGCTCGCTGCCGTTGATCGAGACATTGACCTTGCTGTCCCTGGTGCCGTTCCAGACATTGACCGCGACCCAGGTGCCGCCCTTAAGATCCGCCCTGGTCAGCATGTTGAGGTCGAAGAGGTCATTGATGGTGACCGTGGGGATCACGTCCGAAGGCGCTCCGTTAAGCTGGACATAGGTGTAAAGGTCCATGGCCCATTCGCGAAAACGCGGCGTGTTGAAGGAGGCGTGCATCTGCTCATCTTCCTCGCCCCCGAACTTGAAATAGGTGTCGACATAGTCGGAGCCGTCGAACTCGAGCTGATAGTAGCCGCGCGGCGAGCCGAGGCGCTGGGTCGAGCGCGGGACACCGCTGTCATTGAGGTCGCCGGCCCACCAGGAACCGGACACGGCGCCAGTGACGATCTGGTGGAAGGGTGCCGACGGGACCTTGGTGAACGTTTCCCAGCCCTGGTAGTCCTCGCCCGGCAAGATGTTCTCGGTCGTGTGCGTGTGGCCGGAAAGACCGAGCGCCGGACGGCCCTCCAGCAGCGCGGCAAGCTTGTCGAAATTGTCCGTCTGGTGCTTGGCCGTGATGTTGTCGGTGAAGGTCTGGAACGGAATGTGGGCGCTCACAACGATCAGCTTGTCCTGCGGCACATGGGCGAGATCGTTGGCGAGCCAGGCGAGCTGCCGGTCCGAGATCACGCCGTTATAGGCCGATTTCTTGTCGGGTGAGCAGAAGGGGTGCGGATCGACGCCGTTGCAGGGGTAGCGCACGTTGTCGAGCGTGACGAAGTGCACGTTGCCGATGTCGAAGGAGTAGTATTCCGGTCCCCATTCGGTCCTGAAGGTGTCAAAGGAATCGGCATCGCTCTCGGCGTCGAGGTCGAGATCGTGGTTGCCGCCGACCCAGTACTGGGGCACGCGGCCGACCGCGCCGATCCTCTTGAGGCGCGGATAGAGCGACAGGTCGTCGCCGGCGACATCGCCTGCGTAGATGAGGCATTCGGTCTTGTCGTTGTCGCGGTTGACGAGCATCTTGCCGACGGTCTCGCGCACATAGCCGAGCTCGCGGTTGGTGTAGGCCTGCACGTCGCCGAAGACCAGGCAGTCGAACCCGGTGCCGGAGCCGTCGGCGATCAGCGGGAAGTTGATCTGCGCGGGCAGGGGGCCGGTCGGCTCGATGCCGCCGAAGCGCAGGTCGGGCGAACCGGCAACCTTGTGGACATAGTTGAACTGCGGAATCATGTCCTCGTCGACCGGCGTCGCATGGCCGGCCGGCTTGGTGACGAACAGGTTCATGTCGTCATAGGCCGGCAGTTCATATGTGCCGTCGGCGCCGGTGAGGACGACTTCGCGTCCGTTGGATACCATGACACCCTCGATGCTGGCTTCGCCGCCATCGAACCTGGAATTTCGGTTCGCGTCGAGAAAGACGGTGCCGCGCGCCTTGTCGCCGGCCTCGCCCTTTATGGTTTCGACGGACCCGATATAGGTCGCATCCTTGGCGTAGGTCATGGCCGTGCCGGCGAGCAGCACGGCAAGGGTCGTCATCAGTTTCCGGGATATCATATGGCCGCTCCTTGATAAGGTGAGAGTGTCAGGTTCGGCCACGGCTGTGAACCGCAGGTTTCAGTTCTGTGATCGTTTTCTTGCAGTTTGTCGGCTGGATCGCGGGCGGATGCCCGGTGCAGCGCACGCATTGTCCGGGAGCTGCGAGAATGCGGCCGGAATCCCGACAGATCTGACAGCGACTGTTGACGTGCGAACGGGTTTTCGTTAATTAGTTCGGTAACAGAACGAACTAAAAGGAATGTCTGTTGAGCGACGCCACACGCATTTCACGACAACTCTCGCTTTGCGCGGTCATGGAGACGATCGTCCATTACGGCCCGATCTCGCGGGCGAGCGTGGCAAAGCAGACCGGGCTTTCCAAACAGACGATCTCCGAAATCGCGCGCTTGCTGGAAAAGGACGGCTGGATCCGTGAGACCGGACGGACCAGCGGCCATGTGGGGCGTAGCGCCGTGACCTATGAAATCGTTCCGGATGCGGCCTGTATTGCGGCCGTCGACCTCGGCGGCACGAAGGCCCGGGCAGCGATCGCCGACCTGTCGTGCAATGTCCTGGCCGAGCTTGTCGAGCCCACCGACGAAAGGGGCGGGGTCCATGTCGTCAATCAAATTGCGCGCATGTGCCGGGACGTGGCGCGGCACAATGACATTGATTTCGAGAAGGTGCGGCTTGCCGTCGTCGGCGTGCCGGGTGTGCCGGATCCCGATACCGGGCGTGTGCTGATGGCGCCCAATATC
The DNA here is from genome assembly GCF_004959855.1 of Nitratireductor sp. XY-223. Lineage (GTDB taxonomy): Bacteria > Pseudomonadota > Alphaproteobacteria > Rhizobiales > Rhizobiaceae > Hoeflea_A. The sequence goes on from NZ_SPNT01000001.1 coordinate 508,680, forward strand.
GCGGACATTGAGAATTTTGATGTCGTCGAGACCCTCAGACAGGAACTGGACCGCGACGTGTTCGTCGAAAACGACGTCAATCTCGCGGTTCTCGGCGAGCATTGGATTGGGACGGGATCGGGCATCGATGATCTTGCTTATGTCGCGCTCGGAACCGGCATTGGCGCTGGTATCATGGTCGGCGGCGAACTTGTTCGCGGTCACGCGCACGCGGCGGGCGAGCTGGGTTTCCTGCCGTTCGGCGCCGATCCGTTCGAACCGGAATCATTGCGCATCGGCGCACTTGAGCGCGTGACCGCCACATTCGGCATGCGCGACAGATACAGCCAGTTGACCGGAAAGGACGAAGGCGTGCCTGCCATATTCGACGCCGCGGCGAACGGTGAGGCCGAGGCGCTGACGGTTCTCGACGAGACGGCGCGGCTGGTCGCGCGCGCCGTGGCGGCGATCTGCGCCGTGACAGGACCCGGCAGGGTCGTCCTCGGCGGATCGATCGGCAGCCGCGATGAGATCGCCGACCGCGTGCGGGCCTTCGCGGCGCAGTGTTTTCCGCGCCGGATCGATATTGCTGTTTCGTCTCTGGGAACGCAGGCCGCCATCATCGGCGCGGCGGCCGTCGGCCTCAGCCACCTGCATGCAACGCTCTTTTCCGGCGGCGTGCCGGGCGCAGCGATCGCCCTGCCGCCGCGCGACGTGATGAAATTCGGCGGAGCGCGGGCATGACGGCATCTGCTCCCCACATTGAACAATTCCGGCGACTGGCCGACCGGGGAGAGCTCGTTTCCCTGCTGCAGTCTGCCGTCCAGCGGCAGAGCATCACCGGCAATGAAGCCAATTTTGTCGATTTCCTCGAGATGCAGATGTCCGGTCTGGGCCTTGACCCGCAGCAGGCGGATTTCCTGCCCGGGCGGCCCAATATCTGGGGCGAGCGCAAGGGCGCGGAGGGCGGTGAACGGCTCCTGTTCATCGGCCATACCGATACGGTCCACGTCCGCGGCTGGCAGGAGCGATGGCAAGGAACCGAGCGCGAGGACCCGTTTGCGGCCGCCGAAATCGACGGCGAGATCTGGGGGCGCGGTGCCGGTGACCTCAAGGCCGGTATCTGTTCGGCGCTGGCGGCGCTGCGGTTGATCGACAAGGCCGGCCTGAAACTGAAGGGCGACGTCGCGTTTGCCTTTGTCGGCGACGAGGAGAGCGGCGAGCCGGAGACCGGCGTCAGCGCCGGCATCAAGGATTACACGCGCCGCGTCCTTTCCGGCGAGATCGGGAAGCCGGATTTTGCCGTCTATGTCGAGCCGACGCGGCTTTCGGTCTATCCGGCGCAGATGGGATTCTTCATTGCCGACATCAACATCACCGGAAAGTCTGCCTATTTCGGGGTGCCGGAGCTCGGCGTCGATGCCCTGAAGGCCGCGCATGCCGTCGCCGCGGCCATCTGGGAACACTCGGACGCGATATCCGCGCGGGCGGACCATGCGCTGGTCGGAAGGGCATTCGCCCTTGTGACGGAGATGAGCGGCGGCGGCTATATCGCCGTTCCGGGCGAATGCAGGCTCTCGCTGATCCGCAAGCTGCTGCCAGGGGAAGCGCTGGATGACGCTGTTGCGGAGTTCGAAGCGGCCGTGCGCGGCGCCAATGTTGCCGATGGCATCGCCATCGAATTTTCCTATCCGGCCGGCCGGGACCACCGTTTCGGCGGCGCGCCCGCAGAGGTCGCGGAAGACCTTCCGTCGATCCGGAACCTTGCCGGGATCCTCGCCGAGGCGATGCCGGGCCGCGGCCGCATCGAGGGCGCGCCTTACTGGTCGGAGGTCCCGTTCCTGATCGACCAGATCGGATGCCCGGCGGTCTATTGCGCCCCGGGAGACATCACCAACTGCCACACGCTCGAAGAACGCGTGAATGTTGAAGAATACGCGGCCGGCGCCGTTGCGTTTGCCGCCTTTATCGCAAGCCAGTGCGGTGTCGTCGGTCACTGACCCACCGCGGCATCAACAAGGGAGGTACCTGTTATGCATATTTCCAGAATGATAACGACGGCGTCGGTGACGATGATGCTGCTCGGCGGTCTTGCCTACGCCCAGACCGTCGGTCCGCAGGGCGAAACCGCGACACCGTCCTCCACCATCAAGGTGGACGATGACAAGGTCTCGATGCTCAAGGATGGCAATTACCGTGCTGCGCTCTTGTGGCACGACCAGTCCGACTTCGTGAATGCCGTGACGGCAGGAGCAACGGACGAGTTCAGCCGGCTCGGCATCGAGGTGGTGGCGACGACCAGCGCCGGGTTCGACGCCGCAAAACAGCGCAGTGACATCGAGACGGCGCTGGCGAAGAAACCGAACATCATCCTTTCGCTGCCGCTCGATCCGGTTACATCCGCAGCCGCCTTCAAGGAAGCCAAGGCCGAAGGCGTGAAGCTTGTGTTCCTGTCGAACCTGCCGCAGGACTACCAGCACCCGACCGACTACGCGGCCATCGTTACGGACGACCTGTTCCAGATGGGCAAACAGGCTGCCGACGCGCTCGCCGAAGGCATGGGCGGCAAGGGCACCGTCGGCTGGATTTTCCATGATGCCAATTACTATGTCACCAACCAGCGCGACAATGCGTTCAAGACGACCATCGAGAAGGACTATCCGGATATCGAGATCGTCGCGGAGCAGGGCATCAGCGATCCGGCCCGGGCCGAAGATATCGCCAATGCGATGCTTTTGAAGAACCCGGACCTCGGCGGCATCTACGTCACCTGGGCTGGACCGGCAGAGGGTGTTCTCGCGGCGCTGCGCGCCAACGGCAACAAGACGACCAAGGTGGTGACCCTCGATCTGTCCGAGCCGATCGCGCTGGATATGGTCAAGGGCGGCAACGTCACCGCGATCGTTGCCGACGAGGCCTACGAACTCGGCCGGGCGATGGCCGCCGCCGGCGCACGTGCCCTCGTCGGGCAGGAGACGCCGCCATTCGTGGTCGCGCCCGCCGTGACGGTGACCCCGGCCAATGTCGAGGCCGGCTGGCAGCAATCGCTGCACCGCGACGCGCCGGACAGCGTCAAGAACGCGGGCAAGTAAGCAACCCGCCACACCCGGCCGGCGACAGCCGGCCGGTCACCGAAACAACCGCTTGCCGGAGAGCCTGAATTCATGGATTGGCTGAGATCCGCCAGACACACCTTCGATCTGCAGCAATATGTCGTTTATCTCGGTTTCCTGGCCATCTTCCTGTTCTTCGCCGTCACGCTGAGCGACGACGGGTTCCTGACCACGCGCAACCTGTCGAACATCGTGCTGCAGACGGCCCCGGCGACGATCATGGCGATCGGCTTTGTCTTCGTGCTGTCGGCCGGTGAGATCGACCTGTCGTTCGGGTCCATCGTCGCTGTTTCGGCCCTGTCCGGCGCGGTGGTGATGCAGGACTACCCGATGGTCGCCGGTATCGCGGCCGGTCTGGGGATCGGCCTGGCGATCGGCTGGTTCAACGGGTTCCTGGTCGCCTATCTTCGCCTGCCGTCGTTCCTCGTCACGCTCGCGACCCTCGGGCTTTTTGCGGGCGTCGCCCGGTCGATGACGGACCTGCGCTCGATCCCGGTCACCAACGATGCCTTTACCGGGTTTTTCGGCTCCGGGGCGCTGTTCGGAATCCCGTCGCTGATCCTGTGGACCATCGGCGCGGTGATCGTCGGTCACGTCATCTATCGGGAAACGCGTTTCGGCGCGCATGTCATCGCGACCGGCGACAATGCCGCAGCGGCGCAGGTCTCCGGCATCAAGGTGCCGCGCATCAGGCTGGCCGTTATGATGATCAGCGGCGGCTGCGCCGGGCTTGCCGGACTGCTCTATGCCGGGCGGCTGCAGGCGGCCCGGTACACGCTCGGCGAAAGCGATCTGATGACGGTTATCGCAGCGGTGATCGTCGGCGGCACCGCGCTCAACGGCGGCAAGGGCTCGATCATCGGCGCGCTGGTCGGCTCGCTCCTGATGGGCATGCTCAACAACGGGCTCATTCTCATGGGTCTTTCGGTATCGGACCAGATGATCGTGCGCGGACTGATCATACTGATCGCCGTGGCGATTTCACTGCGCGATCCCGGCAGGTAGGGAGGCAAAATTGTTCCTGGACGTATTGAGGCGACGCAACCCGGAATTGATCGAGGCGGCCATCGCGCTGCACCAAAAGGGCCGGATTCCGGCCAATTCCTACGTGCTGGATATCGACGCCGTCGAGGAGAACGCGCGGCGGTTCAAGGCCGAGGCCGACAAGCGCGGCCTCAAGGTCTTCGCGATGACCAAGCAGGTCGGGCGCAACAGCGCCTTTTGCCAGGCGCTGATGCGCGGCGGTGTCGATCGCGCGGTCGCCGTGGACATGGCCTGCGCGGTGGCCTGCAGGCGCGCCGGCATGACCATCGGTCACCTTGGGCATCTGGTTCAGGTGCCGCGCCATGAAGCAGCGCCGGCGGCAAGGAACATCAGGCCCGAATACTGGACGGTGTTCAGCGAGGAAAAGGCACGTGAAGCCGCCGCCGCGTCGCACGGGGAAGGCCGCGAGCAGGCGCTCATGGCCAGGATCCAGACTGAGGGCGACATATTCTATCGCGGCCACGAGGGCGGGTTCCCGGCCGATGATGTTGTTGCCGCGGCGGAGATGATTGACGCGCTTGCCGGCGCGCGCTTTGCCGGCATCACGACCTTTCCGGCACTGCTGTTCGACAATGAGACGCGGAAGGTCAAGCCGACGCCGAACCTTGCCACGCTTGCGAAGGCGGCCGAGAAGCTGGCCGCGGCGGGCCGTTCCGCAATCGAGATCAATGCGCCGGGAACGACGTCATCGGTGGTGCTCGATGCGCTTGCCGATGCCGGTGCGACGCAGTGCGAGCCGGGAAACGGGTTGCATGGAACAACGCCGCTTCACGCGCTCGAGGACCTGCCCGAACGCCCCGCGGTGGCCTATCTCAGCGAGGTCTCGCATCTGCATGGCGGGCGCGCCTACTGCTTCGGCGGCGGGCTCTATATCGATCCGGTCTTCCCGGACTACGACGTCAGGGCCGTCGTCGCGCGCGAGCCGACGACGCGCGACACGGCGCTTGCCAGCGTTGAAATCCCGCCGCCTTCGGCCATCGACTACTACGGCATGATCGATACGTCCGGCCCGGCCGATCCGAAGCCGGGCGACAGTGTCGTCTTCGGGTTCCGCGGCCAGGCCTTCGTCACCAGGGCCTTTACGGTCGGCATCTCGGGCATTTCGGCGGGAGACCCGAAGGTGGTGTCCATCGAGAACATATTCGGCGGCGCCGAAACCTGGCCGGAGCTGCGCTGATGACCGCAACCAACCGCGATAAAGCCACGGCGCCGGTGCTCGAACTGAAGAGCATCCACAAGGCGTTCGGCGGCGTGGTCGCCGTCGAGGATTTCTCGCTCGACCTTCACGCCGGCGAGATTGTCGCGCTGGTGGGCGACAACGGGGCGGGAAAGTCGACCCTCGTGAAGATGATATCGGGCGTCCATGCGCCGACATCCGGCTCGATCAGCCTTGACGGCGAGGCGGTGTCGTTCGCCGATGCGAGTGTCGCCCGGGCGCACGGGATTGAAGTGGTCTACCAGGACCTTGCGCTGGCCGACCAGCAGCCGGTCTACATGAACATGTTCCTGGGGCGCGAAACGGTGCGCGGCCCGCTCAAGCTGCTTGATCGGAAGGCGATGATGCGCGAGACACAGGCGCTCGTCGATGAACTCGACGTGCGCATACCGTCGGCAAAGGCGGTCATCCGCGACCTTTCGGGCGGCCAGCGGCAGGGCGTGGCGATCGCCCGCGCGACACACTGGGCCAAAAAGCTCATCCTGCTCGACGAACCGACGGCGGCGCTGGGCGTTGCCGAAACCGCGAAGGTGGAGGACATCGTCAGGACACTGCGAGCGCGCAACATCGCCATCTTGATCATCAGCCACAGCCTCGATCAGGTGTTCCGGCTATCGGACCGTATCTGCGTATTGCGCCGCGGCGTGCAGATCGGCGTGCGCGAAACGGCCAGGACGGACAAGAACGAAATCGTCTCGATGATCACCGGCGTCGGCTAGTTCCTGATGCGGTAGCCGGTCTTGAAGATCCACATGATGGTGCCGAGACAGACCGCCAGGAACAGGGCGACCATCGCCAGGCTTAATTCGACGCTGACATCGCCTTCGCTGAAGAAGCTCCAGCGGAAGCCGGAGATCAGGTAAACCACCGGATTGAAGAGCGTGATGTTCTGCCACAGCGGCGGCAGCATGTTGATGGAATAGAAACTGCCGCCGAGGAACACCAGCGGCGTGATCACCAGCAGCGGCACGAGCTGAAGCTGCTCGAAATTCTGCGCCCACACGCCGATGATGAAGCCGAACAGGCTGAACGATATGCAGGTCAGCACCAGGAACCCGAGCATCCACACCGGATGATCGATGCGCAACGGCACGAAGAGATTGGCCGTAAGCAAGATGATGATCCCGATGATGAACGACTTGGTGGCCGCGGCCCCGACATAGCCGACGACGATCTCGATGCTGGAGATCGGCGCGGACAGGATCTCCTGGATGGTGCCGATGAAGCGCGGGAAATAGATGCCGAACGAGGCGTTGGAGACGCTCTGGGTCAAGACAGTAAGCATGATCAGCCCGGGCACGATGAAGGTGCCGTAGCTGACGCCCTCGACCTCGGCGAAGCGTGAACCGATGGCGGCGCCGAAGACGACGAAGTAAAGCGACGTCGACAGAACCGGCGAGACGACGCTCTGCAGCAGCGTCCGGAACGTGCGCGACATCTCGAACAGATAGATCGCTTTGATGGCGTGAATGTTCATGTCTGGCCCTTGATGAGATCGACGAAGATCTCTTCCAGCGAACTCTGGTGCGTCTGCACGTCACACAGCACAAGGCCCGCCGATTTCAGGTCGGTGAAGAGCGAGGTAATGCCGGTGCGACCGCCGGTCGGATCGTAGGTGTAGATGAGTGCGTTGCCGCTGCCGTCGATTTCCAGCTCGTACTGGGAGAGTGCTTCCGGGATGCTGCCGAGCGGGTCCTGCAGCTCGATGCGGATCTGTTTCGTGCCGAGGCGCTGCATCAGCGTCACCTTGTCCTCGACGAGCATCAGGCGGCCCTTGTCGATGACGCCGACGCGGTCGGCGATCGCCTCGGCCTCCTCGATATAGTGCGTGGTCAAAATGATGGTGACGCCGTCGGCCTGCAGGGCGCTCACGATTTCCCACATGTCCTTGCGCAGCTCCACGTCAACGCCGGCGGTCGGCTCGTCGAGGAACAGAACGCGCGGCTCGTGCGACAGCGCCTTGGCGATCAGAACGCGCCGTTTCATGCCGCCGGAAAGGGTGACGATCTGGCTGTCGCGCTTGTCCCAGAGCGACAGTCTCTTCAGCACCTTCTCGATGGTCGCAGGATCGCGCGGCTTGCCGAACAGGCCGCGCGAAAAGGTGACGGTGTTGTTGACGGTCTCGAAGGGCTCCAGGTTGATTTCCTGCGGCACAAGGCCGATCAGGCTGCGGGTCTGGCGGTAGTCGCGAACGACATCGTGCCCGCCCACCGTGACGGTGCCGCCGCTCGGATTGACGATGCCGCAGATGATGGAGATCAGCGTCGTCTTGCCGGCGCCGTTCGGTCCGAGAAGGGCAAGGATCTCGCCCTTGCGGATGTCCAGGGACACCGCCTCAAGCGCAACGGCGCCGCCGTCATAGGTCTTCGATACGTCCCTGATGGAGCATATGGCGTCGGCTCCGGGATGCAGCGGATCTCCCGTATCCGTGTCGTGTTTTAGCGGAATCGTGTTCATCCGGTACCGGTATTGAATTGGAGTCGCTCCGGACTCTATTTCAAATTACCCGGAATTCAAGCGTCTGGATGGCGTGTTCGAAGCCACTCCACGCAAGTGCCGGTTTTTCGGGAATGGCGCGGCCGACAAAAAGAAAACCGCGCCGAATCGTGTTTCGGCGCGGCAATATTCATTGGCTCGATCAGCGTTCGAGGGCGTCGACGCCTGAGAACCTGAAGGCCTCCTTTTCAAGGGCGTCGATTTCATCATTGCTCATCTGGTCGTGCGCCACCGTTATGCGGCCGAGGAAAACGAGCGGCAGTTCGCCGTCCCGGCCTTCCATGTGCGCCTTGATCGCCTCGGCGGTGGCCGCTCCGACGTCATCGCCCATGCGCATCGGCGTTGCGTCCAGCTCACCGCGGCGAATGGCGTCCAGTTCAAGACCCGTGCCACCCCAGCCGGTGCTGAAGATCTCCTTTTCCTTGCCGGCTGCAAGCTGCGCCTCGACCGATCCCATGGACATGGCCGTGTTGGCGTTGTGGATGACCTTCGCTTCGGGGTAGGCCTGCAGGATCAACTGCGTGCCTTCAAAACCGCCCTCGCGCTGGTATTCGCCGTAGTGCTCGTAAACGGCGTTCCAGTTGCCCTTCTCCTTGACGCATTCCATGAAGTCGCCGGAGCGCTGATTGTCGGTGATGCCCGGAATGCCGCGATTGAGTGCGTAGGTGACGTCCTTTCCGAGGCGCTCCACCATGTAATCGCAGATTTTCTGGGCACCGTATGCGGATGAGAAGTCGAACCAGGCGGCCGGCTGGTTCTTCAGGTATTTCAGCGGCGTGTGAAACGCCCAGACATAGGTTACCAGACCGTCCGTACCGGCGAGCTTGTCGATATTGTCCGCCTGGGTCGCCAATTCGGACGGGCCGAATATCACGTAGTCGTAAAGATCGGCGTCCTGCGCCACCTGTCCGGCGTAGGTGGATTGCAACGAATGCTCGATCTGGCGCGACGCAAACTCGCGGGTCTCGTAATCGATGCCGAGCTCGTCAAGGCGCTTGGTCATGGCGAGGTAGTTGCGGGCCCAGAAATCGGAGACATCGGCAGACGGATAGATCAATGCGATCTGGATCGGCCGGTCCTGAGAGCCGCTGAATTTAACGGCCGGCCCGCCGGTGACGTCCTGCAGCTTTTCAAGCGTGCCGTCGGCATTGACCTGCTCGGGCAGCCAGTGGTCGCGGTCGGCGTCGCCGGGCAGTTCCTTCAGCGGCAATTCGGCGGCAAAGGCGGTGGTGCCCATCAGCAGCACGGTGGATATCAAGAGCTTTCTCATTTTTTCCTCCCTATGAAAAAGGTTGCGGTGATCCGCGCCGGCCTCAGCCGCTCGGAACGGTTTGTCCTGCGAACAGGAAGCCCAAGATCAGGAACAGGATGAGCGCGGCACCAAGGCCGCCGGCTAGCCTCAGGAGCCTGGCGTTGTCGGGCGTGCGCAGCGCCGTGATCAGCCCGCCGCTGCCATCGCGGTCCTTCTTCTGCAGCCAGGTGTAGAGCGCAACGGACGAGATGATGACCACGCCCGAGGCGACGGACTGCCAGAAGAACTCGATGCGCAGCGTCACAAGCGCGTTGATCATCATCGACAGCAGCAACACGCCGGCAAACGAACCGATCATGGAGGCCCGCCCGCCGAACAGCGAGGTGCCGCCGACGACGACCGCCGCGATTACATGCAGGTTGAAATAGGGGGCCGAGGTCGCCTGGATCGCGTTGAGCTTGCCGGTCAGCATGACGCCCGCGAGACCGGCGGCGGCGCCCATCAGAACATAGGCATAGACCCGGTGGCGATCGACGGCGATGCCGGTCATCTCGGCCGCCTCCGGGTTGGATCCGATGGCAATCGTGTAGCGCCCGAAATAGGTGTTGCGCAGGACGATCGCGCCGGCGATAAACGTTGCTATGCCGATGACCACGGGGATCGGCACAAAGCCCGGGATCTGGCCGCGGCCGATGCCGGTGATGAGTTCGGGGAAACGCGCAAGGACCAATCCTTTCGCCAGGACAAGCGCGAAACCGCGGTAGACGAGGTCCATGGCCAGCGTGCCGATCAGGTCCGGCACCCGGAACTTGGTGATAACGAGCCCGTTGACGAGGCCGAGGAGGGCGCCGATCGCGATGGCCGAAAGCACGCCGAGCCACGCCGGGAATCCGTATCCCTTGACCAGAAACGCCATCAGAATGGCGGTCAGCGCTGCGACGGAGCCGATGGACAGATCGATGCCCCGCTGGGTGATGACAAAGGTCATGGCCATCGCCATGGGCATATACAGCGCAGCGTCAAGCAGGATGATGTTGAGATTGGAAATCCGGAAATAGCGCGCCGGTTCCATGACGCCCATGAACAGCAGGATCATGAGGATCATGACCAGCGGTCCGACGAATGCGAAATAGGGTTCGAGGCGCGACTTGAGGTCGGGGGCTTCGGTTACGGACATCACATTGCCTCCTGTGCCATCTCGCCGGCGCCGACAATCATTCCAAGGACTTCCTGGCGGTTGGTCTCCTTCGTGACGACGGTGCCGACGCGGCGCCCGCGGCGCATGACCTGGATCCGATCCGAAACGGCAAACACGTCGTCCAGGGAATGGGAGATCAGGATGATCGCCAGGCCCTGTTCGCGCAGCACCTCGATCAGTTTCAGGGTGCGCGCGGTTTCCTGCGGTCCAAGCGCAGCGGTCGGCTCATCCATCACGAGGATGCGCAAGTTCCTGTTGTAGACGGCCCGGGCGATCGCCACGGCCTGACGCTGCCCGCCGGAAAGGCTGGAGGTTTCCGCGTCCATGCTTTTCAGATGGACACCCAGGCGGTCGGCAAGGACACGCTCGGCCTCGGAACGCATTTTCCGGTTGTCGAGAAAACGGATGCCGAGGACGGACTTTGTCAGCTCCGAGCCGAGAAACAGGTTCGCGGCGGGGTCCAGGTGATCGGCAAGCGCAAGGGTCTGATAAACAGCGTCGATGCCGCGCTCGATGGCGTCGGCATGGCTGTTCATCGCAAGAGCCTCGCCGTCCAGTTCGATGGTGCCGCTGGTCGGCTGGAAGACCCCGGTCAGTATCTTGATGAGGGTGGATTTTCCGGCGCCGTTGTCGCCGACAATCGCCAGGACTTCACCGGCGCGGGCGTCGAGGTCAACGTCGTTCAGCGCGGTTACGCCGCCAAACCGTTTGGTGATCTGCCGCATCGATACGATGGGCTCTGATGCTTGCGACAATATTTCCTCCCAGATGCCGGTATTCGCTGGATTCCAAGCTGGATCCGGGGGTTTACGTTACCGGTAACTCATTTGATGTTATCGATAACAATTATTGTCGTCAAGTCGTATTTCCGGCGGCTGGCAAACCGCCGGTCACGGAAAGCCGCTGCTCAGGTCACGGGAAGCACGCAAGGCCGGGCAGATTTGCCCGGCCTTATAAAATATCCAATTCGCGGTTGGTCTCACCCGTCCTGACGGGCGTCCTGCGATCTGCGTGCTGACGTGGGATCCGGCTAGAAAAGTCCCTCGATCCGACCCTCTTCGTTAAGGTGTATCGCCTGTGCCGACGGCACTTTCGGAAGGCCGGGCATGGTCATGATCTGGCCGCAGATGACGACGATGAAGCCGGCACCGGCCGAAAGCCGCACCTCGCGAACGGGTACGCTGTGGCCGGTCGGCGCGCCGCGCAGGTTCGGATCGGTCGAGAAGGAGTACTGGGTCTTGGCCATGCAGACCGGCAGATCGCCGAATCCGGCTTCCTCCCACTGGCGCAACTGGTCGCGGATTTTCTTGTCCGCCAGCACCTCGTCGGCCCTGTAGATGCGCTTTGCAATGGTCTCGATCTTCTCGAACAGCGGCATGTCATCCGGATAAAGCGTCGAGAACTGCGCCATGCCGCTGTCGGCGATCTCGGCGATGCGCTCCGCGAGTTCGGTGATGCCTTCCGAGCCATGTGCCCAGTGCTTGCAAAGGACGGCTTCCGATCCGAGGCTCGCGACATAGTCCTTGACGGCGGCGATTTCCGCGTCGGTGTCGGTGACGAAGTGGTTGATGGCGACGACCGCCGGAACGCCGAAGGATTTGACGTTCTCGATGTGTCGGCCGAGATTGGCGCAGCCTCTCTGCACGGCCTCGATGTCCTCGGTGCCGAGGTCTTCCTTCTTGACCCCGCCGTTCATCTTCATGGCACGCACGGTGGCGACGATGACGACGGCATCGGGGGCGATGCCGGCCTTGCGGCATTTGATGTCCATGAATTTCTCGGCGCCGAGATCGGCGCCGAAGCCGGCTTCAGTGACCACATAATCCGCGAGCTTGAGTGCTGTCTTCGTGGCAACGACGGAATTGCAGCCATGGGCGATATTGGCGAACGGGCCGCCATGGACGAAGGCCGGGTTGTTCTCCAGCGTCTGAACGAGATTCGGCTGCATGGCGTCCTTCAAAAGCACAGCCATCGCGCCGTCCGCCTTGATGTCGCGGCAGGTGACCGGCGTGCGGTCGCGCCGGTACGCGACGATGATGTCGCCCAAGCGTTTTTCCAGATCCTCAAGGTCCGTCGCGAGACACAGGATCGCCATGACTTCTGAGGCGACGGTGATGTCGAAACCGGCCTCGCGCGGGAAGCCGTTGGCGACGCCGCCGAGCGAGCAGACGATCTCGCGCAGCGCCCGGTCGTTCATGTCCATGACGCGCCGCCAGGCAACCCGGCGGATGTCGATATCCTGGGCATTGCCCCAGTAGATATGGTTGTCGATCATCGCCGACAGGAGGTTGTGCGCCGAGGTGATGGCGTGGAAATCGCCGGTGAAATGCAGGTTCATGTCCTCCATCGGCACGACCTGCGCATAGCCGCCGCCGGCGGCGCCGCCTTTCATGCCGAAACAGGGGCCGAGCGAGGCTTCGCGGATGCAGATTGCGGCCTTCCTGCCGATGCGATTGAGGCCGTCGCCAAGGCCAACTGTGGTCGTCGTCTTGCCCTCGCCGGCGGGCGTCGGGTTGATGGCGGTGACGAGGATCAGCTTGCCGTCGTCCTTGCCCTTCTGGGCGGCGATGAAGTCGGCGGAAATCTTCGCCTTGTCGTGGCCGTAGGGAAGCAGGCTCTCGTTCGGGATGCCGAGTTTCGCGCCGATCTCCTGGATCGGTTTCTTGTTCGCTTCGCGGGCAATTTCGATATCGGACTTGTGGGACATGTGCTGGTTCTCCAATTGCCCGGCAGCGTCGACCGGGCGCTGTATCACTGGATGTTCTTTGCCGAGGTAACGACGGCGTGCAGAAAAGACGGCGCGGAGGAGCGGGCCGAAAGCAGCAGGAACGCGTCGTCCTTGTCGCGAAGGACGATGACGCCGAGATGTTCCATGACGGTGCGTGCGACGCCGCCCGTCTTGAATACATCCGGATGCAGGTCGAGCGCACAGATGCGTTCGAGGGCCTCGCGGCTGCGGTCGCCGGAAATACGAAGGATCGCCCAACTGTCGGACTGGTCGGTGTAGTAGCCGTAATCGCCAATCTTTCGGGCGATTGCTTCCGCCGGCCGTTCGTCATCGCGCTGAAACAGGGCGAATACCTGGCCCGGCTGAAGTCCGAGAATGCGGATCTCGCCGGCGGTGGACTCGATTGACGCGCCCACCGGGGGAAATTCGATCCCCCAGGCATCAAGAACCGCGCCGGCGAGTTCGGCCTCGCGGCCATGCGGCGTTGCGATCGAAACGATGGCAAGCCCAGTTACCTCGGCGACCTCGAGCCCGTCGAATTCCTGCCGGAAATCACCGAGCGGCGAATTGGCAACAAGACTAGGCACGCTGACGTTCTCCTTCCGGATCGACGAAATGCGGTGATACGATCCGGACCTCGATGGTCCTGCCTCGCAGCGGATCGGCCGCCTGGATAATCTCGCCCATCCGCTCGTGGCCGCCGGCGATGAACCCAAGGCCGATCGAATGGCCGAGTTCCGGCGAATAGGCGACGGACGTCATCCAGCCCTCGTCATTTTCTGTTGATGCAGGCTTGCCGCGGCTGACGAAATGGGCGCCGGCCGACAGTTGATCGTTGCGCATGACGGGCGCAAAACCCACGAGGGAAAGGCCGTCTTCTCGATTAAGATTAGAACGTTCCGACAATGTGTTGCCGATACAGTCTTTTTTCTTCGAAACCATGCGCCCGAGACCGAGGTCGCGCGCCGTTGTCTGGCCGCACAATTCGGCAGCCACCGGATGGCCCTTTTCGATGCGCAGCACGCTGAGCGCCTCGGTGCCGTAGGGCACGACGCCGAATTCCTCGCCAACCTCCATCAATGCCCGGATCATCGCATCACCGTAGCGCGCCGGCACTGCGATCTCGTAAGCCAGTTCGCCGGAGAAAGAGATACGGAACAGCCGCGCCGGCGTGCCGCCGAATACGCTGACCTCGCCGCAGCCCATGAAGGGGAAGGCCTCGCTGGAAATATCGAACTCAGGATCCACCGCCTTGCGCAGCAAGTCGCGCGAGCGCGGGCCGGCGACGGCGAATTGTGCCCATTGCTCGGTTGCGGAAATCAGGTGCACGTCAAGGCCCGGCCACAGGCATTGGCGGCAGAACTCCATATGGCGGAATACGCTGACCGCATTGGCGGTGGTCGTCGTCATGACGAAGTGGTTTTCGCCGAGGCGGGCGGTGGTGCCGTCATCCATGACGATGCCGTCCTCGCGCAGCATCAGACCGTATCGGACCTTGCCGACGGCAAGCTTGGCAAAACCGTTGGCATAGACCTTGTTGAGGAATTCGGCGGCGTCGCGCCCCTGGATGTCGATCTTGCCGAGCGTCGTCACGTCGCATATGCCGACGGACCCGCGCACTGCGGCGGCCTCGCGGTCGACGCTTTCGCGCCAGCGCGTCTCGCCCGATTGCGGAAACCATTGCGCGCGCAGCCATTGACCGGCTTCAACGAAGACCGCGCCGCGCTCCTCGGCCCATTTGTGGCTTGTCGTCAGCCGGGTGGGGCGGAATTCCTTGCCGCGCGCACGGCCCGCGAAGGCGCCGATCGGCACCGGTGTGTAGGGCGGCCGGAAGATCGTCGTCCCGGTTTCCGGGATCGTCCGGCCGGTGCATTCGGCCATGACGGACAAACCCAGGAGATTGGCCGTCTTTCCCTGGTCGGTCGCCATGCCGAGCGTGGTGTAGCGCTTGAGATGCTCGACCGAGCGGAAGCCTTCCTGGTGCGCGAGTTTGACGTCCTTGGCGGTCACATCGTTCTGAAGGTCGATCCAGGCGCGCGGACCGTCGTTCTTCACATGGAAGAATGCGCTCGCTTCAACAGCCTCGTCCTCGGCGGCGGGCGGCGTCTTCGCGACGGTACTGAAACCGAGTTCCCCGGCTGCCGCACTGGCCTGTTCGTGCCCCTCGCGCAGGGCTGCTGCCAGTGTCAGGGAACCGTTCGCGGCACCTGCGACGCGCATGCCGTCGGGCAGGTCCGGGCCCGGTGCGAAACCGGCAATGTCGTCCCGCCACACCGGCCTTCCACGCTGATGGCAAGTCAGGTGCACGTTGGGGCTCCAGCCGCCGGAGACGGCGAGGCAGTCGCATTCGACCGTAGAACCGTTGGAAAGCGCAACGCCCTTGAGGCCGTGCCGGCCTTTCGTATCGACAACGCTGGTGCCCATGGAGACCGCAGCGCCTGCGGGCGCGGCAAGCGACGCGCGTTCGCGTGTGTCGACGATGGCGGCGATCTCGGCGCCTTGGGCCGCAAGGTCCGAGGCCGTACGCCAGCCGTCATCATTGTTGGTGAAGACGGCGACACGCCGGCCCGGCAGGGCCGCCCAGCGGTTGGCGTAGGCGCGCACGCTGCCGGCCAGCATGATGCCCGGCCGGTCGTTGTTGCCGAAGGCGATGGAACGCTCTGTGGCCCCGGCGCACAGGATCGCGCGCCTGGAATAGATGCGCCACAGGACCTGCCGGGGTTTGCCGCCGCCGTCGGCCAGATGGTCCGTTTTTCGTTCAATGGCACCGTAGATGCCGTGGTCGTAGGCGCCGTACACCGTGGTGCGCGGCATCAGCCGGACATTGTCCATCGAGGAGAGTTCCGCGACCGTCGCTTGCGCCCAGTCGGCGCCGCTGTCGCCGGAGATCTCCAGCGTCTCTGCGTTGAGCCGGCCGCCGAGGCGAAAGTCCTCGTCGGCGAGGATGACCCGAGCGCCGGAACGCGCCGCGGTCAGGGCAGCGGAAAGACCCGCCGGCCCGGCGCCGATGATGAGCAAGTCGCAGTGCAGGAAGCCCTTGTCGTAGGCGTCCGGGTCCTCCTGCATCGACAGCCGCCCGAGCCCGGCAGACGCGCGGATGATCGGCTCGTACAGTTTTTCCCAGAACGCCTTCGGCCACATGAAGGTCTTGTAGTAGAAACCGGCGGTCAGGAACGGCGACAGATAGTCGTTGACCGCCAAGAGATCGTAGCGCAACGGGCCGCGATGGTTCTGGCTGTTTGCCGCGAGACCGTCAAACAGCTCGGTGACGGTGGCACGGGTATTCGGCTCGCGATGGGCATCGCGGCGCAGTTCGACCAGGGCGTTCGGCTCCTCCGAGCCGGCTGAGAAGATGCCGCGCGGGCGGTGGTACTTGAACGATCTTCCGACAAGCCTGACCCCGTTGGCGATCAGCGCGGAGGCGAGCGTGTCGCCCGGGTGGCCTTCAAGGCGCGAGCCGTTAAAGGTGAAGCGGAGCGTCTTCGAACGGTCGATGTGTCCGCCTTGCGTGCGATTGGACTGACTCATCGGCCGCGTCCTCTTTGCATGGCAACGTCCCTTGCCAGTTCAACGCCGGTTATCTCGTGGGTCAGCGTGTTGCGCGTGACGACCAGCCAGGACCGGTCGCCCTGTTCGTGGAACCACAGTTCCCGGTGTTCGCCCGCAGGGTTGTCGCGCAGATAGAGATAATCGTGGAACTGCTGCTGCGCGTCCTCGGCCTGCCAGTCCGGCCGATCGATGAGCGACGCGTCGCCGAGATAGGTGAATTCGGATGCATCGCGCGGGCCTAGGAGAGGGTGGTTGATGATCATGGGCGCGTCCTCAGTGAAGGTTCGGCTGGGCGCCGACGCCCTTTTCGTCAATCATGCCGCCGCTGATGAAGCGGTCGAGGCGGTACTCCGTGGCGGTCGGATGCGGTTCGTCCTTGGCCAGGAGGTGCGCGTAGCAGAAGCCCGATGCCGGCGTTGCCTTGAAGCCGCCGTAGCACCAGCCGCCGTTGAAATAGAGTCCTGCGATATGGGTGCGGTCGATAAAGGGCGATCCGTCCATGGACATGTCCATGACACCGCCCCATGCCCGCAACAGGCGGGCGCGGCCGATCATCGGCATAATGGCCATTCCGCCCTCGCAGACATCCTCGACCACCGGCAGATTGCCGCGCTGGGCATAGGTGTTGTAGCCGTCGATGTCGCCGCCGAAGACAAGGCCGCCCTTGTCGGATTGGGATACGTAAAAATGTCCGGCACCGAAGGTGATCACGCCGGGAATGACCGGTTTGAGGCCCTCGGACACGAAGGCCTGAAGCACATGGCTTTCTATCGGCAGGCGCATGCCGGCCTTGGCCATGACGCGGCCGGATGAACCTGCGACGCAAACGGCGGTCTTTTTTGCCTCGATCGTGCCACGCGTGGTCTCAACGCCGCTGCAGACGCCGTCTTCGATCAGGAAGCCGGTGACCTCGCAATTCTGGATGATGTCGACGCCGCGAATGTCGGCGCCCCGCGCGTATCCCCAGGCCACGGCGTCGTGGCGAACGGTGCCACCCCGCGGCTGCCACAATCCGCCCTTGATCGGAAAGCGCGCATTGTCGAAATCGAGGAACGGACACTGCTTTTCGAGGCCGGCGCGGTCGAGCAGGACTGCGTCGGCGCCGGCCATGATCATGGCGTTGCCGCGCCGCGCAAAGGCGTCGCGCTGCGGGTCCGAGTGGTAGAGGTTGATTATGCCGCGCTGGGAGACCATGGCATTGTAGTTGAAATCCTGTTCCAGATCCTCCCAGAGTTTCATGGAGAGCTCGTAGAACGGTTCGTTGCCGGGCAGCATGTAGTTGGAGCGGATGATCGTCGTGTTGCGGCCGACATTACCGGATCCGAGCCAGCCTTTTTCCAGCACCGCGATGTTTGTCAGACCGAATTCACGGGCGAGATAATAGGCTGTGGACAATCCGTGGCCGCCGCCGCCGACAATGATGATGTCGTAGGAACTCTTGGGTTCCGGCTCGCGCCAGACGGGCTGCCAGCCGCGATTGCCTGTCAGCCCCTCCCACAACACCTTGAACCCGGAATATCGCATACGGTTGTTTCCTCCCCCGTCGCCGGGCGTATGATCGAGCGGGGCAAAGCAATTGACTTTCTGGAATTAGTCGTATTTTTTCGAAAAATGGACATATCCACGACCCGAAACAAGCCGTTCCGTGTCGGCTTCCTGTTGATCGACGGTTTTGCGCTGATGTCCTATTCAGCCGCGGTCGAGCCGTTGCGGGCGGCCAATCTGCTGGCCGACAGGGAACTCTACGCGGTCGAGCATCTGCCGGTGGTCGGCGGCCAATCGGTCGCCTCCAGCGGCGCCATCGTCAAGGCGACCGCGCATCTCGGAGAGCGCGTCGATTTCGATCTGCTGCTGGTTGTGGCCGGCGGCGATCCGATGCGTTTTTTCGAGCCGCGCGTTTTCCAGTGGCTACGCCACCTTTCGCGTCGCGGCGTGCTGATCGGCGGCGTTTCAGGCGGACCGGTCATCCTGGCGCGCGCCGGCATCATGGACGGGCGGCGCATGACGGTTCACTGGGAGCATGCCCCGGCGCTGGCGGAATTCGAGCCGTCTCTCCTGCTGGAGCGCAACATCTATGTCATCGACCGCGACCGCCTGACCTGCGCGGGAGCGACGGCGGCGCTCGACATGATGCACGCGCTGATTACCGCCCATCACGGCGCGGACTTCGCGACCCGGGTCAGCGACTGGTTCGTGCACACCGAAATCAGACCCGCGGGATGGCCGCAGCGGGCAGGCCCGGTTCAGCGCTACGGCACCTCAAGCCCGCTTGTGTTGCAGGCGATCGAGCTCATGGAAAACCACATGGCCGACCCCCTTGCTCTCGATCAGATCGCGCAACTGGTGGGCCTCAGCGCACGGCAGCTCAACCGTCTCTTCCGTTCACAGCTCGGACGCAGCACGATGGGGTTTTACCGGGACCTGCGGCTGGACATGGCGGACAACCTTCTAAGGCAGTCGGCCCTCGGCGTTACCGAGATCGCACTGGCGTCCGGCTTTGCGAATTCGGCGCATTTTTCCGATAGCTACCGCCGGCGATTTGGCCGTGCCCCCTCCGCCGGGCGGAGGCCGGAGGGGAGCCGGGCGCTCTAGCCCCTGCCGACATAGGGCATGGCGGTCGCCATCACCGTCATGAACTGAACATTCGCATCGAGCGGCAACTCCGCCATGTGCAGGACCGAGGAAGCGACGTTATCGACATCCATCGTCGCTTCCGGACGGACGGAGCCGTCCGCCTGTGGAACGCCCTTTGTCATCGGCTGTGCCATCTCGGTCAGCGCATTACCGATATCGATCTGCCCACAGGCGATGTTGAACGGCCGGCCGTCCAGGGACAGCGTGCGTGTGAGGCCGGTGATGGCGTGTTTGGTCGCCGTGTAGGGCACCGAGCCCGGTCGCGGCACGTAGGCCGATACGGACCCGTTGTTGATGATGCGTCCGCCTTGAGGCGACTGCTGGCGCATGATCCGGAACGCCTGCCGCGCGCACAGAAATGCGCCGGTCAGATTGACGTCGACCGTCTCGAGCCAGTCCTCGACCGGAATCTCGTCGATCGGGCGGCCAGGTTTGGCGATGCCGGCATTATTGAACAGCACATCGATCCTGCCCCATTTGTCGAAGGCCCTTTGGAATATGTCCTCGACCTGCTGCGGGTCGGTCACATCGCCGGGCAGGGGCAGTGCGTCCGCGTGCCCGTCCGCGACGTCCTTCAGCGGAGCGATCCGCCGGCCGACCAGCCCGACGCGGTAGCCGTTGCGGATGAAGGTTTCGGCGCAGCTCTTGCCGATTCCCGAGCCGGCACCGGTGATGATGATCGACCTTTTTGCTTCGCTCATTGCGGGCGTTTCCTTTCGATTCCAGGTTTGCCGTCGCGCGGCGTCATTGATGGTTTCGCCTGCCGGCCGAAATCAGCACGTCACGTATTTCGGTCATCGATGAGCGGGTTGGGCTTTGCCAGGGTCGCCAGGGCTTCGACGTCGTCGAGGCTGATCCTGTTGCCGTCGACGACGACACCGTAAGGTTTGAGCGTATTGAATGCCCGCGAGAGGTTCTCCGGCGTCATGCCGAGCAGCGAGGCAAGGGTGCGCTTGTCGTGCGGAAGCTCGAGCATGCCGCTCTCGCCCTGGTCGACGTGATAGCGCAGGAGACGGTTCGCCAGCCGCTCGACCGCGGTCCGCAGCTTCAAGTCCTTGTGCTCCTTGACGACCGTCCTGTAGCAGCTCGCCAGCTCCACCACGATGGCGCGGGCGAAGGCCTCGTCGCGCTGGAAGACCTCGCGGATATTCTCCGACGGCACCATCAGCACCTTCGAACGCCGGCACGTGCGCGCCGACATCAGGTAGACGGCGTCCTTGAGCACCGCCGCCAGTATGAACGTGCCGACGGGATGGACCATGCCCATGGTCGATTCACGCCCGTTCGTGCGCGCGAACAGCTCCACGCAGCCCTCGATGACGACATAGAGGAAATCCGCCGGATCGCCTTCCGCAATCAGTTCGAGCTGCGACGGAAAGGTCTGCAGATAGGCCGCCTGCATCAGCGTGTCGAAATTCGAGTCGCCCATGCTCTTGAAGAGTTCCAGCGAGCGGACCTGCGGCAGGTCGGATGAACGCACGAAATGATCCTTAATATTTATCAAGAGTTCGATTGACGTAATTAGCAGTCTGTCTCGGTAACCGCAATCGGCTTCATTGACCTGTTTTTTCGGCCGGCTTGCCGCCTGCACCCACCGTTCTTGTTTCTTCGGCCGGCGTTCAAGGCGTTGACTTAGATCAATTCCAGAAAGCCATGGCGGCGGGATTTTGGTGCCATAACCATCAGGAACGGGTCTTCCGCTCCGCATCATGGGGGTCGATTCCATGCATTCGCTGCACGATGTCAGCCGCTCGGAACAGTACAGGGCACTGGGGCTGAGCACATTCGCATTCACCGTTTGCTTCGCCGTATGGACCATCTTTTCCATCATCGGCGTCAAAATCAAAGGCGAACTGGGCCTGTCGGACACGCAGTTCGGCCTGCTGGTCGCGACGCCTGTCCTGACCGGTTCCGTCAGCCGCATTTTCCTGGGCGTTTGGACCGAGCAGTTCGGCGGACGCATCATGTTTCCACTGCAGATGCTGATCACGGCGGTTTGCGTTTGGCTGCTGACTTCGGTCCGCAGTTATGAAGTCTTCCTCCTTGCGGCACTGGGGCTGGGACTTGCCGGCGGATCCTTCATCGTCGGCGTCGCCTATGTCTCGCAGTGGTTCGAGAAGGAACGGCAGGGCACCGCGCTCGGCATCTTTGGCGCCGGCAATGTCGGAGCGGCAGTGACCAACTTTGCCGCGCCCTTCCTGGTCGTGGCACTCGGCTGGGAGGGAACCGCCCGGGTCTACGCCATTGTGTTGGCGATTACCGCGGTGCTCTTCTACATCCTTGCCAAGGACGATCCGGCGCAGGCGGAGCGCAAGCGCACCGGCGCCAAGGCGGTATCGGCTGCCGAACAGCTGGCGCCGCTGAAAAACATCCAGGTCTGGCGTTTCGCCACCTACTATTTCTTCGTGTTCGGCGCCTTCGTCGCGCTCGCCTCCTTCCTGCCGCGCTACTATGTCGGGGCCTACGGGCTGGAGCTGACGACGGCCGGCGTGTTCGCCGGGCTCTACTCGCTTCCCGGATCCGTCTTCCGTGCGCTCGGCGGATGGATGTCGGACAAGTGGGGCGCGCGCTTCGTCATGTACCTGACTTTCTTCGTGTCGCTCGCCTGCCTTTTCGTCATGAGCTACCCGCAGACTTCCTATACGGTCCAGGGCATCGCGGGCGAGATCAGCTTCGACTTCGGCGTCGGCATCACCTTCTTCGTGATCCTCACCGTCATCCTCGGTTTCGTCATGAGCCTTGGCAAGGCGGCGGTCTACAAGCACATCCCGGTCTACTATCCGCACCATGTCGGCGCTGTCGGCGGCCTGGTCGGCATGATCGGCGGCCTCGGCGGTTTCTTCCTGCCGATCGCCTTCGGCATCCTGCTTGATTTCACCGGCGTGTGGACCGCGCCTTACATGCTCATGTTCGTGCTCGTCGCCGTATCGACCGTCTGGATGCATGTCGCCATCCGGCGGATGGAAAAACGCCGTCACCCGGCTCTCGGTGCCGAGAAGTACCTGTCCGACGTGCCGGACCGGCCGCTCGAGGCGCCGCAGGCGGAAGGTGTCGAACCACCCAAGGACAGGGCCGCGTCCACGGCCTGATCATCAAGGGGGAGGGCGGTCGCGCCCTCCCTGCAAGACCCGCGTGGCGGGACGGAAGAACAATCGGGCGCGCGGCGCCAGCGTCTTAAGGAGAGCGACGTGGGACAAGACCTTCGTAACTGGAACCCGGAAGATGAAGCGTTCTGGAAAAGCGACGGCAAGGCCATCGCCAACAGGAACCTCTGGATTTCCATCCCCAGCCTTTTGTGCGGCTTTGCCGTCTGGCTCTACTGGGGGATCATCACCGTTCAGATGCTCAATCTGGGCTTCCCGTTCGAAAAATCCGAGCTCTTCACGCTGGCGGCGATCGCCGGCCTGACCGGCGCGACGCTGCGCATCCCGAGCACCTTCTTCATCCGCATCGCCGGCGGGCGCAACACCATCTTCTTCACGACCGCGCTGCTGATGATCCCGGCGGCCGGCACCGGCCTTGCACTGCAGGATCCGAACACGCCGCTGTGGCAGTTCCAGATCCTCGCCTTCCTGTCCGGCATCGGCGGCGGCAACTTCGCCTCGTCCATGTCCAATATCAGCTTCTTCTTCCCCAAGCGCATGCAGGGCTATTCGCTCGGCATGAATGCGGGTCTTGGCAATTTCGGCGTCACCACCATGCAGATCCTGGTGCCGCTGGCCATGACCATGGGCATTTTCGGCGGCGAGGGCCTGGTGCTGGAAAACACCTCCGGCACGCTGATCGGCAAGATACCGGCCGGCACCGTCACCTATATCCAGAACGCCGGCTTCATCTGGCTGGTCTTCCTGATCCCGCTCGCTTTCGCCGGCTGGTTCGGCATGAACAATATCCGCGACGAGCACGTGTCGCCCGATATCGGCAACCCGTTCAGTGCCTTCGCCATTATCGTCTTCATGCTGGTGATCGGCCTGTTCACGGCGGCCTGCGGACTGTGGCTGATGCTGCCGCAAGATGTCGGTGGATCGGGTTTCGACGTCAGCAAGTGGATTGTCCTGCCGATTGTCATCGCCGCGACCGTCTTCCTGTTGAGGATGATCCCGGGTGAGGTGGGCAAGAATCTCGAGCACCAGTACCGGATCTTCGGCAACAAGCACACCTGGGCGATGACCGTCATCTATACGATGACTTTCGGATCGTTCATCGGCTACTCGGCGGCCTTCGCGCTGGCCATCAAGGTGATCTTCGGCTTCCAGCACGTGATGGTCGACGGGGTGATGACCCATGACACGGTCAATCCCAACGGCCCGAGTGCGCTCATGTATGCCTGGATGGGGCCGTTCATCGGCGCGCTGATCCGGCCCATCGGCGGATCCATCTCCGACAAGATCGGCGGCGCGAAGGTCACGCAGATCATCTCGGTCGTCATGGTCGCCAGCGCGCTCGGCGTCGCCTACTTCATGCAGCAGGCCTACGCGTCCGCGACACCGGAACAGTACTTCATTCCGTTCCTGATCCTGTTCCTGATCCTGTTCACGGCAACCGGCATCGGCAACGGCTCGACCTTCCGCACCATCGCCGTGGTGTTCGACAAGGAGCAGGCGGGTCCTGTGCTCGGCTGGACCTCGGCGGTCGCCGCCTATGGCGCCTTCATCATCCCCAAGGTGCTCGGCGAACAGATCAAGCTGGCGACGCCCGAGCTGGCGCTCTACGGCTTCGCCGCCTTCTACATGATCTGCATCATAATCAACTGGTGGTTCTACCTGCGCAAGAACGCCTACGTGAAGAACCCCTGAGCTGACGAACCGTCAACCGGCGGGCGCGATAAGGGCGCCCGCCAAGACAGAAACCGGAGAAACCCCATGAGCCATCTCCTTGACCGCCTGAATTTCCTGGCCCCGACGAAAACAGGCACGTTTTCCGATGGCCATGGCGTCACCACCAACGAATCCCGGGACTGGGAAGACAGCTACCGGGCGCGCTGGCAGCACGACAAGATCGTGCGCTCCACCCATGGCGCCAACTGCACCGGATCCTGCTCCTGGAAAATCTATGTAAAGGGCGGCATCGTCACCTGGGAAACCCAGCAGACGGACTATCCGCGTACCCGGCCGGACCTTCCCAACCATGAGCCGCGCGGCTGTTCGCGCGGTGCCAGCTACAGCTGGTACATGTATTCGGCCAACCGCGTGAAGCATCCGCTGATCCGCTCCAGGCTGCTGAAGCTGTGGCGCAGGGAACGGACGCTGAAGACACCGGTCGGCGCCTGGGCGGCGATCCAGGAGGATCCGGCCAAACGCTCAGAATATGTGCGGATGCGCGGGCTCGGCGGTTTCGTGCGCGCCACCTGGGACGAGGTCAACGAGATCATCGCCGCGGCCAACGCCTACACCGCGCGGCGCTGGGGTCCGGATCGCGTGATCGGCTTCTCGCCGATCCCGGCAATGTCGATGGTCTCCTACGCGGCCGGCTCGCGCTACCTGTCGCTGCTTGGCGGCGTGTGCATGTCATTCTACGACTGGTACTGCGATCTGCCGCCGTCATCGCCGATGACCTGGGGCGAACAGACGGACGTTCCGGAATCGGCCGACTGGTACAATTCCGGCTTCCTGATGCTGTGGGGCTCCAACGTTCCGCAGACGCGCACGCCGGATGCCCATTTCTACACGGAGGTCCGCTACAAGGGCGCGAAATCCGTCGTCGTGTCGCCGGACTACTCGGAAGCGGCGAAATTCTCCGACATGTGGCTGCATCCGAAGCAGGGAACCGATGCGGCGCTCGCCATGGCCATGGGCCATGTGATCTTGCGCGAGTTCCACCTCGACCGCCAGGCGGAGTATTTCGAGGACTATTGCCGGCGTTACACCGACATGCCGATGCTTGTGCGTCTCGTCAAGAAAGACGGCAATTACGTACCGGAGCGGCTGGTGCGCGCATCCGACTTCAGGGACGGTCTCGGCGAAGACAACAATCCGGAATGGAAGACGGTCGCCATCGACGAGAAGACCGGCGAGGTCGTCGCGCCGCAAGGCTCGATCGGCTACCGCTGGGGCGAACAGGGCAAGTGGAACCTGGAAGCCAAGGACGGTAAGGGCAGGGATGTCGAGCTCGGCATGAGCCTGATCCTCGACACGGACCATGACCAGATCGCCAATGTTGCGTTCCCCTATTTCGGCAATCGCGAGCATGACCATTTCGAGGGCACCGACCACGACAGCGTCCTCGTGCGCTCGGTCCCGGTCAGGAAACTGAAACTGGCCGAGGGCGAGACGCTGGTCGCCACGGTCTTCGATCTGTTCGTTGCCAATTACGGTCTCGACCGCGGCCTCGAGGACAGCAATTCGGCGAAGAGCTTCGATGATGACCTGCCTTACACGCCGGCCTGGGCGGAGAAGATCACCGGCGTGCCGCGCGAGCAGATCATCACGGTCGCCCGCGAGTTCGCGAAGAACGCGGAAAAGACCAACGGCCGGTCCATGGTCATTCTGGGGGCGGGCCTCAACCACTGGTACCACATGGACATGAACTACCGGGGGATCATCAATCTCCTGGTCATGTGCGGCTGCGTCGGCCAGTCCGGCGGCGGCTGGAGCCACTATGTCGGCCAGGAAAAGCTGCGCCCGCAGACCGGCTGGCTGCCGCTCGCCTTTGCCCTCGACTGGGGCCGGCCGCCGCGGCAGATGAACTCGACCTCGTTCTTCTACGCGCATACCGACCAGTGGCGCTACGAGACGCTCCAGGTCGACGAGATCCTGTCGCCGACGGCGCCGGAGGGCCCGTGGGACGGCACGCTGATCGACTACAATATCCGCGCCGAGCGCATGGGCTGGCTGCCTTCGGCGCCGCAGCTCAAGACCAATCCGCTGGATATCGCGAAAGCGGCCGGCGAGGCCAAGAAGGAAGCCAAGGACTATGTGGCCGAGGAGTTGAAGTCCGGCCGGCTGCACATGTCCTGCGAGGATCCCGACGACGAGGCCAACTGGCCGCGCAACCTTTTCGTCTGGCGCTCCAACCTGCTCGGCTCGTCCGGCAAGGGGCACGAGTATTTCCTCAAGCACCTGCTCGGCACCAGCCATGGTGTCATGGGCAAGGATCTCGGCGACGAGGGCCGCCAGCGGGCGAAGGAAGCCGTCTGGCACGACGAGGCGCCGGAAGGAAAGCTCGACCTGCTGGTCACGCTCGACTTCCGCATGTCGACGACCTGCGTCTATTCCGACATCGTGCTTCCGACGGCCACCTGGTACGAGAAGAACGACCTCAACACGTCCGACATGCACCCGTTCATCCACCCGTTGACCAGCGCGGCCGATCCGGCCTGGGATGCGCGTAGCGACTGGGACATCTTCAAGGGCATTGCCAAGAAGTTCTCCGAGGTCGCGCCGGAGATCCTCGGTGTCGAGAAGGACGTCGTTCTCGTCCCCATCCTGCACGACACGCCGGGCGAGCTCGCACAGCCGCTCGACGTCAAGGACTGGAAGAAGGGCGAGGCGGAGCCGTTACCCGGCAAGACGATGCCGGCGGTGGCCGTCGTCGAACGGGATTACCCCAATCTCTACAACCGCTTCACCGCGCTTGGTCCGCTGATGGACAAGCTCGGAAACGGCGGCAAGGGCATATCCTGGAACACCGAGCACGAGGTCGACCTGCTCGGCCGTCTCAACGGTGTCGTCAACGAGGACGGCCCGACAAAGGGCCGGCCGAGGATCGAGACCGATATCGACGCGACGGAAGTGATCCTGTCGCTGGCGCCGGAGACCAACGGCGAGGTGGCGGTCAAGGCCTGGGAGGCGCTGTCGAAGAACACCGGCCGCGACCACACCCATCTCGCCGTTCCGAAGGAAGACGAGAAGATCCGCTTCCGCGACGTCGTCTCGCAGCCGCGCAAGATCATCTCGTCGCCGACCTGGTCGGGGCTGGAATCGGAGAAGGTCTGCTACAATGCCGGCTACACCAATGTCCACGAACTGATCCCGTGGCGCACCATCACCGGCCGCCAGCAGCTCTACCAGGACCATCTGTGGATGCGGGCCTTCGGCGAGGCGTTCTGCCTTTATCGTCCGCCCATCGACACCAAGACGATCAATCCGGTGATCGAGGCGAAATCCTCGGGTCGGCCGCAAGTGGTGCTCAACTTCATCACGCCGCACCAGAAATGGGGCATCCATTCGACCTATTCGGACAATCAGATGATGCTGACGCTCAATCGCGGCGGCCCGGTCGTCTGGATTTCCGAGGTCGACGCGAAGAAGGCCGGGCTCGTCGACAATGACTGGGTGGAGGTGTTCAACGTCAACGGCGCCATCGTCGCCCGGGCGGTGGTCTCGCAGCGCATGAAGGAGGGAACCATCTTCATGTACCACGCCCAGGAGAAGATCGTGAACACGCCGGGCTCGCAGCTTACCGGGCAGCGCGGCGGCATCCACAATTCCGTCACGCGGGCGATCACCAAGCCGACCCACATGATCGGCGGTTACGCCCAGCAGTCCTACGGCTTCAACTACTACGGCACGGTCGGCTCCAACCGCGACGAGTTCGTCGTCGTGCACAAGCTCGACAAGGTCGACTGGATGGAAGGCCCATACAAGGGTCCGGTCTCACCGAATACGGAGGCGGCAGAATGAAGATCCGCGCACAAATCGGCATGGTGTTGAACCTCGACAAATGCATCGGGTGCCACACCTGCTCAGTCACCTGCAAGAACGTCTGGACGAACCGCGAGGGCGTCGAATACGCCTGGTTCAACAATGTCGAGACCAAGCCCGGCGTCGGCTATCCCAAGGAGTGGGAGAACCAGAAGAAATGGAACGGCGGCTGGGAACGCAAGCCCAACGGCAAGATCCAGCCGAAGATGGGCGCCAAGTGGCGCATCCTCGCCAAGATCTTCGCCAATCCGGACCTGCCCGAGATCGACGACTACTACGAGCCATTCGACTTCGACTACGGCCATCTGCAGACCGCCGGCGAAAGCCAGACCATGCCGACGGCACGGCCGCGCTCCATGGTCAGCGGCGAGCGCATGGAGAAAATCCACTGGGGTCCGAACTGGGAAGAGATCCTCGGCGGCGAATTCTCCAAGCGGTCGAAGGACTACAATTTCGAGGGCGTCGAGAAGGAGATCTACGGCGAGTTCGAAAACACCTTCATGATGTACCTGCCGCGGCTGTGCGAGCACTGCCTCAACCCGGCCTGCGTCGCGGCGTGCCCGTCCGGCGCGATCTACAAGCGCGAGGATGACGGCATTGTCCTGATCGACCAGGAAAAGTGCCGCGGCTGGCGCATGTGCGTCTCGGGCTGCCCCTACAAGAAGATCTACTACAACTGGTCTTCGGGCAAATCCGAGAAATGCGTTTTCTGCTATCCGCGCATCGAGAGCGGCCAGCCGACGGTGTGTTCGGAGACCTGCGTCGGGCGCATCCGCTATCTCGGCGTGGTTCTGTATGATGCCGATCAGATTTCCGAGGCAGCCTCGGCTTTCGACGAGCGGGATCTCTACGAAGAGCAACTGAAGGTCTTCCTCGATCCGAACGATCCGAAGGTCATCGAACAGGCAAAGAAGGACGGCGTTCCCGACGACTGGCTGGAAGCCGCGAAAAAGTCACCGGTCTACAAGATGGCGATGGACTGGAAGGTGGCGTTCCCGCTGCATCCTGAATACCGGACACTGCCGATGGTCTGGTACATTCCGCCGCTCTCGCCGCTGCAGGCGGCCGCCGAAGCCGGCAAGATCGGCGTCGACGGCGATATGCCCGACGTCAAGTCGCTGCGTATTCCGGTCCGCTACCTCGCCAACCTTTTGACCGCCGGCAAGGAGGCGCCGGTCGTATCGGCACTCGAGCGCATGCTTGCCATGCGCGCCTACATGCGGGCCAAGACCATCGACGGGGTCATCGACGAGGTCGTTGCCGAGAAGGTCGGACTGACCGGCGCGATGATCGAGGACATGTACCAGATCATGGCCATCGCCAATTACGAGGACCGCTTCGTCATTCCGACGACCCATCGCGAGATCAGCGAAGACGCCTATGACGTGCGCGGCTCCTGCGGCTTTACCTTCGGCAACGGTTGTTCGGGCGGAACGTCCGAGACCGATCTGTTCGGCGCCAAGCGCACGCGCACCACGCAGACGCCGACGGATCTCTTCAAGGAGAAGGTCTGATGAACAGGACACTGAAAGTCATATCACTGCTGCTTTCCTACCCGACGCAGGAACTTGCGGATGCAATCCCCGAGCTCAAGGCGGCGATCGAAGGTGACGACGGTCTCGGGGAGCGCGAGACGCTGCTCCTGAACCGGCTTTGCGACGATATCGCGGAGCGCGATCTCTATGATCTGCAAGAGCGCTACGTCCATCTTTTCGACCGGACACGCACCCTGTCGCTGCACCTGTTCGAGCACGTGCACGGCGAGAGCCGCGACCGTGGCGGCGCCATGGTCGACCTGATGGAGATGTACGGCAAGGCCGGTTTCGACATCGGCGTGAAGGAACTGCCGGACTATCTGCCGCTGTTCCTCGAATTCCTGTCGACCAAGCCGGCGCCAGAGGCTGCCGAACTCCTCGGACAGACGGTGCATATCCTTGCGGCGCTCCGGGAACGGCTGAAAAAGCGCAAGTCGATCTACGCCAACGCGTTCGCGGCGCTGGAGCTGATCGCGGCGGGAAAGCCGGACCGGGCGCTCTTGAAGGATCTCCTTGACGAGCCGCTCGACGATCCGGACGACCTGGAGGCCCTCGACCGCGTCTGGGAAGAGGAAGTCGTCACCTTCGGCGGCAATGCCGGCGAGAATGCCTGCGGTCCCGACCGGCTGCGCACGCAGATGCGCGCCGCGGCCCGCAAGGCACCCGACCCATCACACGCAAACAGCGCCTAGGAGGACAGGACGATGTCCGGCTATATCAACACGCTCGTTTTCGGAATCTACCCCTATATCGCCCTTGCCGTTCTGGTCCTGGGCACCATCATCCGCTACGACCGGGAGCCCTATACGTGGCGGTCCGGCTCCAGCCAGCTCCTGCGACGAAAGCAGCTGATATGGGGCTCCGTGCTGTTCCATGTCGGCGTTCTCGTGATCTTCTTTGGTCACCTGATCGGGCTCTTGACGCCGATCGCCGTATTCGACGCCATCGGCATCAGCCATACCGCCAAGCAATTGCTGGCGATAATTGCCGGCGGCATCGCCGGTGTCATGGCGATCGTCGGCGCGACGATGCTCATCCACCGCCGGCTGTTCGATGCGCGGGTGCGTGCGGCATCGAGCAATTCCGATACGGCGATCATCATCCTGTTGTGGATCCAGCTGCTGCTCGGGCTGATGACCATCCCGGTTTCGCTGGGGCATCTCGACGGCCACGAGATGGTGCGCTTCATGACCTGGGCGCAAGGCATCTTCACCTTCAATCCCGATGCCGCATCGTATGTCGCCGGCGCGTCCTGGGTGTTCAAGGCGCACCTGTTCCTGGGGCTCACCATCTTTCTCCTGTTCCCGTTTACCCGCCTCGTTCACATGCTGAGCGTGCCCGTACGCTATCTCTGGCGGCCGGGTTACCAGGTGGTGCGCGAGCGCAACCGGCGCGAGGCGCCGAACCGGATACCGGCGGAGTAGAAAATGGCGACCCTCTACAAGAATCCCACGATCGAGCCGGCCGCGGTCGCGCCGCGGCCGGACGGCCAGGGCTACACGACCTATCAGGAACCGGACACGGCTATCCCGCCGAAGGCGCGCCCGGTGAGGGGTGAAATCAGCGTCAACGGCGTGGCCATCGACGAGGCCGAGCTGCTGGCCGAAGCCCAGAACCACCCGGCGGACAATCCCGGCGGCGCGCTGGCCGAGGCAGCCCGCGCCCTCGTTGTGCGCGAACTGCTCTGGCAGGAGGCGCAGCGCCTTGGCATCGCCGCGCAGCCGGCCAGCGACGGCGCGGGGCGCACCGAAACCGAGCGGGATGCCGCCATTCGCGCGCTGATCGACCGGGAGGTGGATGTGCCTTCGGCGGGCACGGCGGAGTGCCGGCGCTTCTATGACCAGAACCCGGACCGGTTCTCGTCGCAGCCGATTGTCGAGGCGCGGCATATCCTTCTTGCCGCGCAGCCGGAGGACGCGGCGGCGCGAAAAACGGCATCGGCGCTGGCGCGGCGGCTTTGCGGCCATCTCGCCGAGCATCCGGAGGACTTTGCCGGCCTGGTACTGGAACACTCGGCCTGCCCGTCGCGGGAGCAGGGCGGCAATCTCGGGCAGTTGACGCGCGGTAGCACCGTGCCGGAGTTCGAGCGGGCCATCGCGTCGATGCAGCCGGGGGCGATATCGCCGGTGCCCGTTGAAAGCCGGTTCGGCTTCCACATCGTGGCGGTCGGCCGCAAGGAGCCGGGCGAGTTGCTGCCCTTCGAACTGGTGCACGAGCGCATCGCCGTCTGGCTGGAGGCCGCCGCCTGGTCGAAGGCCGTCTCGCAATACATCGCCATTCTGGCCGGCGACGCCGATATAAAGGGTATCAACCTGAAGGCCGGTGAGGGGCCCCTGGTGCAGTAGGAAACGGGCATGGACCGGCTGCAGGAAGCACGCACCATGGCGATTTCGGCGCTGCGCGAGCCGCCGCCGGCCGTCCAGCTCCTGTCGCCGCTCGACTACATTCTTTCCGACCATTTCCGGCAGCGCACCCTGTGCGCGGTGCTCGACAAAATGGCCGAAGCAGCGGGGTTCGACCGCGAACTCATCGAGGCCGTGCTCGATTTCCTGAAATCCGAGTTCGGCCTGCATGTCATCGACGAGGAGGAGGACCTGTTTCCGCTGATGCGCCGCCGTGCCATGTCCGAGGACGCCATTGACGAAGTGCTCGGGGAGCTGAGCCTTGAACATGCATCTGACCGTGTCGACGCTGACCGGATCGTTGAAGGGCTGGCCGGGGCGCTTGAGGCGAATGGCGCAGGATTTCCCGCGCCGCAATTCGCACGGCTCCTGAAACGCTTCGCGGCCAAAGAACGGCGGCATCTTATCGTCGAAAATGCTATTATCATGCCCCTCGCAAGGGCGCGCCTGACGGATGACGACCTGCGCAATCTCGGTCGCCGCATGGCGGCGCGCCGCGGCATCGACTATCCGGAGAAGAAACATGCTGTCTGACCTGCTCGATCACAACATCCAATGGGCCACCGAAAAACGGCGTCAGGACCCGGACTATTTCAGCCGGCTTTCGGCCCTGCAGCGCCCGGATTACCTGTGGATCGGCTGTTCCGACAGCCGCGTGCCGGCCAATGTGATCACCGGGCTGGAACCCGGCGAGGTGTTCGTACACCGCAATGTCGCGAATCTTGTGCACCGGGGCGACATAAACCTCTTGTCAGTTCTTGAATATGCCGTGGAAAGCCTTGAAATCAAACATATAATCGTGTGTGGGCACTATGGATGCGGCGGCGTGCGCGCGGCGATGGACGGCCACCGGCACGGCCTGATCGATCACTGGCTGCAACCGATCAGGGATACCGCCGACCGGAGGGCTGGGGAACTTGAAAAGGTCGGCGACCCCGAAACGCGGCTCAACCGGCTCTGCGAGATGAGCATCGCGGCGCAGGTGGAAAGCCTGTCAAGGACGCCGATCATCCGTTCGGCCTGGAGCCGGGGAAAGGACCTTGCCATCCACGGCTGGGTCTACGGCCTCAGCGACGGCCTGCTGCGCGACCTGGAATGCGGGTGCGACGGGCTTGCCGGCCCGCGGGCCGAAGTTGAGGGCAAGTGGGTCGGTCAGGGACATGCCTGATCCGGTCTTGGCAGGCGCCCGGTCCGGCGACATATTGGCCACTATGCCGCTGCGCCCGAATGTGCAAGGTATTGTGAGAAAACGGAGTTCCGGATGACCAGCCAAACCGCGCACCGCCTTGCGGCGATCCGCTTCGGCAAGGACTTTCACGTGGACGGCGTGTTTGACGCGGCGATCGCCGCGCTGCGCGCCGACGGCGTTCGCGTCGCCGGTTTCGTTCAGCGGGAGACGGTGGACCCGACAAGCTGCTGCGACATCACCTATCTAGAGGACGTGACCACGGGAGACCGGCACCGGATCTCGCAGGCGCTGGGCGCCGGCTCGCGCGGCTGCAAGCTCGATCCGCAGGCGCTGGCCGGCGTTTGCGGCGACCTCATCGGAACGCTCGACAGGAGTGTCGATCTCCTCGTCCTCAACCGTTTCGGCAAGGGCGAATCCGACGGCCACGGCTTCCGGACGGTCATCGAAAAGGCGCTTGATCTCGGCATTCCCGTGCTGACCGCCGTGCGCGACACCTATGCGCCGGCCTTCGAGGAATTCGCCGGCGATCTGGCTTTACTGCTGCCGGCGGAGGCTGATGCGGTCGCCGAATGGGGCAGGGCAGCGGCAGACGGGCGCCCGGAACGCAGCACCGCCGCCTGACCCAGCAGGAAGTCTCTCGCCTCGACGGCGCTTTCCTCGGGCCGTTCGACATGCAGCATGTGCCCCATGTGCTCGAAGATCTTCAGCTTCGAGCCGGAAACATCTCCCGCGATTCGCCGGCCGGCTTCAAGCGGCACGATCCTGTCCTGGCGGCCCCAGAGGAAAAGCGACGGCAATGCGAGCGCGTTCAGTCCTGTGACGTCCCGATGGTGTGCCATGTCGTTCATGACGAGGGACAGCATTGCGCCGCGATTGGGCGCATAGCGCAGCAGTCGAAACTGCCGGTCGATCGCGGCATCGGACAGGGCCGATCTTTCGAAAAAGAAATTCTTGTGCTGAAACGCGCCGAAAAGCGGCCGGCTCCAGAAGTTGCGCAACGCCCTTTTGCCAAGCGGACCCAGCGCAAGCCGAGCAATGGCAGGAGGAACGCTGAGGCCGTCTTCGGCCTTGTAGCCGCCCGGCGCCACCAGAACCATCGCCTTGGCATCGTGCGGGTTGGCGACCACGTAGCGCAACACCGTCTCACCGCCGAATGAATGGCCGGCGATGCAGAAATCCTTCAGGCCGATGGCATCGACAAAATCTTTCAGGGAAACGGCCAGGCGTTCCGTGCTGTAGGTACCGTCAGGGTAGGGGTCCGACAGGCCGTGTCCCGGCAGATCCACAGCAACGAGGCGGAAATCCGCCGCCAGCGTTTTCGCCCAGCCGTCCCATGCGGAAAGGGAATCGCCGCCGCCATGGACGAGAAGGAGCGTCGGTTTTTGACGATCTCCGTGTTCCCGGTAGTTCAGTTTCATCCCGCCCGGCAATCTTGCGCTTGAAAATTCAAACGCTTTGACGGCTTCGTGGGAGAGGCTGCCGGAAAAAAGCCCGAACCATGCGATCAGGAATAAGGCTGCGATGATGCCGAGCAGAAGCAACGTCATGTCCGGCGTCCCGAAAGATGGCCGCGCACCGATGCCGTGAACGACAGGGCAATGGCGACGGCACCGATTACAAACCCGATAAAGGCCTTGGCCGGAATGGAAATCAGAAAATCGGCTGCCATGCACACGCGCATGCCCCACAGGTTCCCTCTCGTCATGAACGCCATCATCGCAACGAAGGCGACCGCGTACCCGATCAGCGTGTAGAGCAATAGGGACGGCGTGATGCTGCCGACCGAGACGGTCCCGGTCGCGAAGGCGATGTAGAAGCCGGTGGCCAGCAGCAATTTCAGAACATAAAGCCCGACAATGATCTTGAGATTGAGCGGCAGCCTGGATTGGGTGAGCGGTTGGGTCATTGTCATTTTCTTCTCCTGCACTGGTTCGAGTTGCGCGATCACACGCGTTTCAGCCATTCGGACAGGCCTTGCCCGATTTCATTCGGGTAGGTTTCCTGAACGAAGTGCCCGCCGGTGCCGAGATAAACCGACTCCAGGTTTTGCAGCGAGCCCTGAAGCATCTAGGCGAGCTGCATCGGAATGATCGCGCCGGGATCGACATGGAACATGAGCTTCGGGAAGGTCGTCGTCGGCAGCCACTCGCTGTTGGCCTTGACGACTTCATGGACATCCGCCGGTTCACCGGCGACCGGGATTTCGCGCGGCCAGTCCAGCAGGATCCTGCGGCTCTCGACCGTCGGATAGTAGCGGTTGTATTCCGCCATGATCTCGTCGGGAAGGGGCGCGTCGGGATTGTCGTTGCGCAGGAACTGATCGATGAAGAAGTTGTTTTCCATGATCAGTTTCTCGCCGGCTCCCGGGGTCTTGATGTTGCGCAGAAACTCCTCGAAACGGCCGAGCGATTCGTAGCTCGGTATCGGATGGAAGGGCGGCGCCATGGCCTCCATGAAACACACCGCCGAGACCCGGTCCGGGCGGGTGCGGGCGTAGTGCCAGCCCAGGGCCGATCCCCAGTCGTGGATCACCAGAACGGCATCGCGGATATCCATCTCGTCGAGGAAGGCATGGAGATGCGCGGCGGTATCGACATAGGTGTTTTCGAGTTTCGGCTTGGCACTGTCGCCCATGCCGATCAGGTCGGGCGCGATTGCCCTGTGGGTTCCGGAAACATGGGGAATGATGTTGCGCCACAGAAACGACGACGTCGGATTGCCGTGCAGGAAGACGACAGGCCGGCCGGCACCGGCATCGACATAGGCGATGTCATTGCCGAGCACGGTGCGGACCTTCTTTTGAGGCAGTGTCGTTGAAGCGAAGGACCGGGCGTCCGGGAGGGCGGTTAGCACGGCGGCGGCCGCGGCTGATTTGAGCAGTGTTCGGCGGTTCATTGTTGACCCCTTGTGTTGACCGCAGTCACTCTATGGGTAAAATTTGCACCTGTATGGCACTGAAAATGAACAAAGTGGTTCAAAAATTGACCACAGCCAGAATTATGAGGACTGTCGGATGGTCGCACCGGACTGGGAGCAGATGCCCTATTTTCTTGCCGTTGCCCGCACGGGCAGCTTGCGGGCCGCCGCGGCTGAACTGAACACGGCGCACGGTACGGTCAACCGGCATATCAGGGCCCTGGAGGCGACCTACGGCGTTCAGCTCTTCCAGCGGACACGCTCGGGCCTGGAACTCTCTTCGGCCGGCCGGGCGCTGGTGCCGATCGCGCAAGACGCCGAAACGCTCTTTCTCGGTGCGCGGCGCCGGCTGCAGGGGCTGGACCGGCAGGAAGCGGGCGCGGTGCGTTTTTCAATGACCGGCGTGATGGCCTACGAAATCGTCTCCCCCATCCTCGTGCGTTTCTTCGACGAATATCCGGAGATCGATCTGGAGATCCACGTCAGCGACCGGTTCGAGGACATCAACCGCCTCGAGACGGATGTGTCGCTGCGCTACACGGACGAGGTCCGCGACGCGGACGTAGTGGCTAGAAAGCTGTATCCGATGGCGCTGGCGCCCTATGCCAGCCGCGCCTATCTCGAACGGCACCTGCCGAATGCGGGGCCGGAGGGGGAGGGGCTGCACTGGATCGGCTGGGACGAGATCAACCGGTCGCCGGACTGGGTCAGGCAGACGTCGTTTCCGAAAGCGCAGGTGCGCCACGCGACCACCGATCACGTCTTGCAGCTCAGCCTGCTGCGCCGCGGGTTCGGCATGGTCAACACATCCGTCTACTTTGAATCCATCTATCCCGAGCTGGTGCGTGTTCCGGGCGGCGATATCACCCTGGAACGTTCACTGTGGCTGCTGTTGCATTCGGACCTCAGGCGCACGACCCGGGTGCGGCGCTTTGTCGACTACCTCGCCGACGCCCTTAAAGCGATGCGGCCGCAATTGCAGGGGGAACTCGCCTAGGATTTGGTAACACGGCGCGGTTCCGGTTGCGCCTTACCCGCCCGCAAGGTCCTCGTCGAACAGGCCGATCAGCCTTGCATCGAACTGCCCGCGGGTTTTGGCGACCTCGTCCTTTGTCGCATCGACGAAAGCGAGCCTTTGATCGCCATGGAGTTCGGCGATCTCGACGCCCTCGGCAACCAGTTTCTCAGCGCAGACCGTGTCGTCCTCGTCGGCGAAACCGCGCTGTGCGACGGTCGCCTTGCGCAGGGCCCGCTGCACGCCCTCCCTGAAGTCGGACGGCCAGGCGTTCACGGCATCCTTGTTGAAAAGCACCATGGCGACGCCGATGAGGTGGCGGGTCAGGGTGATGTATTTGTGGTGCGCGTGGAGCCCGAAATTATAAATGTTGGTGAGCGGGTTTTCCTGCGCGTCGACCGTGCCGTCGGCGACCGCCGCCGGAAGGTCGCGCACGTCAATGGTCTTCGGCTCGAAGCCGAGCGCCCGGAAGACGCGCTGATGATTGTCATTGGCAAGCGTGCGGATCTTCAGGCCCGCGCAGTCCGGCGGCGCGAGGATCGGCCCTTTCCCGTTCGAGATGTGGCGGAAGCCGTTGTCCCAGAAATCGAGCACCGCATAGCCAGTCTTTTCCCGCATCAGCCCGGCCAGTTCGCGCCCCAGCGCGCCGTCGAGCACCGCGTAGGCCCTGGCCCGGTCGGGAACGATGAAATGCTGGTCGAATATGCCGAGTTCCGGCACCCGCGACGCAAGGTAGCTGGAGGAGAAGTAGCAGGCGTCGAGGGAGCCGGATTCCACCATGTCCAAAAGGTCGGAGGCTTTCCGGCCACGCTCGATGATGTTGGCGTCGAAGGAAAAATCGACGGTGCCGCCGAGTTCCTCGGACAGAGCCTTGCCGAAGACATGACCGGCGCGGGTGTGCACCGACGCCGGCCCCTGGTAGCCGCCGAACTTCAGCGGGATGGCGGCCATCAGACAAGTTCCCGCATGAGCTCGTCCGGGTCGGCGGGCAGTTCGACGGGCCGGCCGCGCCTGGCCGACAGGTCCATCGCCATCGTCAGAAGCAGGTTGTTGTGGCCGTCCGTCGCCGTGGCATGCGGCGTGCGCTGGCCGGTATAGATGCGCTGGTACCAGGCGTTGGTCTCCTCGCGCATCGGTCCCCAGAGCTGGTTGTCGTGCAGGTCGCCGGGCGGGTAGCTGGTCAGGAAGTCGACATGGCGCGGGGCGCCCGGATCGAAGCCCTCCGGCGCGTAGCCGGCCCCTTGCGCGACTTCCGTCGCCAGCACGACGTCGCGGTGCGTGTCCTCGATGTCGATGACGCCCTTGGTGCCGACAATGCCGATCTCGATGCCGTAGACGGCGCCTGGCCAGACCACCGGCAGCGCCCAGGAAATGTTCATGCTCCAGATCGTCCCGTCATCCATGGTGAAGATGCCGAAGGTGGAATCCTTGGTGCCCCATTTGCCGAGCGCGGCATCGCAGGACTGGGCATAGACGGAAACCGGCGTCTTTCCCTCCATCAGCCACATGCACATGTCGAGGCTGTGGGTGCCGGAGACGACCATCGGCGTCAGGTTCGCGCGGTCCTGGGTGCGGCTGACGGTGGCGATCGGCACCATGCGGTTCATGAAGGCGCGGGTGACGACGGAGGTCACGTCGCCGATCTGGCCGGTGACC
This sequence comes from Nitratireductor sp. XY-223, assembly GCF_004959855.1. Taxonomy (GTDB): domain Bacteria; phylum Pseudomonadota; class Alphaproteobacteria; order Rhizobiales; family Rhizobiaceae; genus Hoeflea_A. The sequence continues at coordinate 547,244 of NZ_SPNT01000001.1, forward strand.
AGCCGTTCCTTGACCGCCAGGAAGCGGCGGCGGAAGCGTTGCGTATAGCCGACAACCGCATCGACGCCCGCAGCATTGATCGCGTCGAGGATCTGCTGCGACTGGCGCGCGTCGGTCGCCAGCGGCTTTTCGATGAAGAGATCAAGGCCGCGTTCGACGGCGGCAAGGGTCGGGTCTGTGTGGAAATTCTCGTCCGTCGCAATGATGGCGGCGGTGACTTCGGGCCGGGCGAGCAGCTCGCGGAAATCCGTGGTGAAAAAATCGGCCTTCACATCGTCGCGCAGCTTTTCGCCGATATCGGACTTGATATCGCACAGGCCGATCCAGCCGACGCCGGGATAGGCGCGCGCCAGTTCCGCGCGAATGCGGCCGATTGTGCCGCAGCCGATGATCGCCAGTCCGATTTCCTTTTTCTTCTCAGTCACCAACACCTCCAACCGAGTTTCTGTTGCGCCGCGCGCGGATGAGGCCCTCGGCGAAGATCACGCAAAGGGCGATAAGCAGGAACGTGCCGAAATATTGCGACAGCACGAAGCCGAAGGACTTGTCCTCGAAGAGCAGCATGGCGCGCCGCAGGTTCTCGTCTGCAAGGGGCCCGAGGATGACGCCGAGAACGACCGGCGCGGTCGGGAATCGGAACGCATGCAGGACATAGCCGGCGATGCCGGCGCCGAACATGACCCACACGTCGAACATGCTGAGCCGCACCGCATAGGCGCCGATGACGCAGATCGGGATGATCAGCGGCAGGAGCAGTCCGCGCGGCAGGCTGAAGAGTTTGACGCAGGGTTTGATCAGCGCGATCGCCGCGCCGTACATCAGGATGTTGGCGACGATCAGCGCCGAATAGATGAAGTAGATGAGGCCGGGGTGATCGATCTCGATGGTCGGCCCGACGACGATGTTCTTCAGGGTCAGGGCGGCGAGCAGCGCCGCGGCGGCGGCATTGCCGGGAATGCCGAGCGCCAGCATGGGCAGCATCGAGCCGCCGATATTGGCGTTGTTGGCGACCTCCGCGCTGACGATCGCCTCGTAGCTGCCCTTACCCCATTTCTTCCGTTCCTCGGGTTTCGCCCGGCGCCGTCCGATATCATAGGACAGGAACGACGCAACATTGGCGCCGGCGCCCGGAATGGCGCCGATGAGGGTGCCGATGATGCCGGACCGCACGGCGGTGCGAAAATAGCGCAGAAGCATGCTGAAGGAGGGAAGCACCCGGCCGACTTCCGAAGGAATGGAGTAGTGCTCGCGCTGCGGCAGGACCCGCAGAACCTCGGCAAGGCCGAACAGGCCGATGAGCACGGCGACATAGTTGATGCCGTCCATCAGCTCTAGCGTCCCGAAGGTGAAGCGCGGCACGCCGTGAATGGGATCGATGCCGACAAAGGCGACGAGCAGGCCGAGCCAGCCGGCGATCCAGCCCTTGAGCGGCAGGCTGCCGGCGGACATCGAGCCGCTGACGGTGATGCCGATGACAGCGAGCAGGAACATCTCCCAGGACCTGAAATGCAGGGCGAAGGCAAGGATCAGCGGAATGAAGCCGATGAGCAGCAGAATGCCGACCCAGTTGCCGATGAAGGAGGCGCCGATGGCAATGCCCAGCGCCTTGCCGCCTTCGCCTCGGCGGGCAAGCTGGTGCCCCTCGATCATGGTCGGCACCGCATCCGGTGTGCCCGGGATGTTGATCAGCACGGCGGATATCGCCCCGCCGAAGACACTGCCGGTATAGACACCGAGCATGAAGGAAATTGCCGTCGCCTGGTCCATGCTGGCCGACAGGCCGATAAGAAGGGCCATCGCCATGGTGGTGGAAAGGCCTGGCATCGCGCCCCAGACGATGCCGAGCGAAACGCCGGCAAGGGTGACGAGGAGGATGTAAGGCGTCAGCGCCTGAAGAATGGATTCAAGCATCATCGGTCAGATCGATCCCGGCAGAGGAATAACGAAGACATAGCGAAAGGCTGCGGCAAGCAGCGTGATCCAGACGGCCGAGACGACAAGGCATTTCCAGATGGCGCCGGTCCAGAAGATCGTCAGGATCACGGTCAGAAATACGATCGTGATGACCTCGAAGCCGCCATAGCCGAGTTCCAGACCGGCAATGATCGTCGAGTACTCGAAATTCAGATATTGCAGCGCCAGGAGATAGGCGCCAATGAAGGCGGCCAGCATCGCCGTGCGCACATGTTCGGGTTTCTCGTCCTCAACCGTCGTGGCGCCGGCCGCTCGTCGGCGGATCGCCATGGCGCCGAGGATCAGAGCCATCACGCACAGGCTGCCCGCCGTCAGGAACGGCAAAAGGCCCGGCGTGGTCGAAAGGGACCCCGGATTCGACAGGCGCACGCTTTCGACCATGATCCATAGTGAGAGCGCCACCAGGAATCCTGCCGCGATTATGTCCTGCAGGGGTGTCGCGAAGCCGGCGTGCTCGTCCTCGCCGGCGAACTTTTGCTGTTCGGTCATGCCGCTTTGTCCAGAAATTTAAAATGTGGCGGAACCGGATACCGTGTTCCGGTCCCGCCGTATCACGTGATGCGGTGTGGGCGATGCCCCGCGCCGCGGTCTGTCAGATGCGCGGCTTGTAGCCTGCCGGCGGCCACCATGATTCGAAATCAGCCGGCTTGGGCAGGCCGAGATCCTGCGCGGTGACGACGTCGGCGCCGATCTGGTCGGAGAACTTGTTGAACGTGTCGACCGTGACCACTTCCAGGAGCGCGGCGCGCTTGTCTGCGGCCTCGCCGGTACGGATGTCGGTCTGGAAGAACTTGCTCTTGACCATGTCCTGGAAGCCGTCGGAGTTCACCGCCTCGATGAAGGCGTCGTTGACCGCCTGAAGGACCTCCGTCGGCGTATCGCGCTTCATGATGAAGTTGTAGGTGCCGCCGATCGGCAGGAAGGGCTGGATCGATGGCAGCAGGCCGCCGATGGTGGGCATGACCTTGCCGTCGCCGAGGTCGATATCCGCGGTCGATGTCTGCTGCAGGCAGCGCAGCTTTCCGGCGCGGACGAGGTCGACATGCTCGTGCACGCCGCCGCCGGCGATGTCGACTTCACCCTGCAGGCCGGCCAGGGTCGCGGCCTTGCCGCCCTTGTAGGGCACATATTTCAGGCTGACATCGGCGAAGGACCCGACGATCAGGGCAAGTTCGTGCCACAGCCCGCCGGTGCCGGACGTCGAGATGGTGATCTTGCCGGGATCGGCCTTGGCCGCGGCGACAACGTCGTCGAAGGTCTTGAAGGGCGAGTCGATCGGCACCGACCAACTGGCATTGGCGGTCGCTGCCTGGAAGAACACCCATTCTTCCCAGGGCACGAAGTCGACATGGCCCATGACACGCACGAACTTGTTGTAGTTGGCGCCGCCGAGAACCGTGTAGCCGTCGGAAGCCTGGCCGTGGACATATTGTGTGGCGACGCCGCCGACGGCGCCCGGCTTATTGATGACGTTGATCTTCCAGCCCTTAGAGTTGGCCATTTCCTCGGCAAGCTTGCGCATGATGGTGTCTGTGCCGCCGCCGGCTCCGTACATGACCACCAGCGTTATGGCGCGTTCCGGAAAACCGGCCGCCCGGGCCTTGTCGGCCGGGATGGTGATCGACAAGGCCGCCATGGACGCGGCCGATCCGGCCAGAAAGGTCCTGCGGTCAATCGAGGCGATTGGGTTGCCTTTTGATTTTGCCATTTTTCTCCTCCACTCAAATAGCCGGACTTTCATCCGGAATGGCTAGTTGTTCTGCTCCCTTGAAAAGACTTGTCCGCCAGAAAGTCAGTGACTTCCGGTTCCAGATCCGTCGCCATCAGCGCGTTCCAGCGGTTGTTGAAGCCGAAGAGCGCGATGACCGCGCCGATCTCGATGATCTGCTCCTCGGAAAAATGCCGGCGCAGCTCAGACATGTCCTCCTGTGTCGCGTAGGCCGGGCATTGCCCGCCGGTGACAGCGACACGCAGCGCCGCACGCTCGGCGTCAGAGAAGACCGGGTTGGTCTCGAACTCCCAGATCGCCGCCAGCTTGTCGTCCGGAACGCCGTTGTCGGCGCCGTTCTTGAGCGTGTGGGCCGAACAGTAGGTGCAGCCGTTTGCGCGGCTCGTGACATGGGCCACCATCCAGCGCAGCGCCGGATCGACGGTGCCGTCCGGATTGCGCACGACGGCGCGGATGAGGCCGAGTACGGCGCGCGCGATTTCCGGGCGCCGGGCCAGAAGCAGCATGGAATTGGCGACAAAACCCGTTGCGGAAGCGAGTTGCTCAATGTCGGCTTTTGCCGCGTCCGTTTCCTCGATGCTCAACGGCTCGACATGCGACATACGGATCCCTCCCAGGCAGGCGCCTTCATTCGTTCCGCCGTTTCTTGTGCGGCGGTTTCATCGTTGTCCGTTCATTCGCGGGGCGTATAGGGCGCGTCGCCATCCACTTAAGAACCCGATTTTGAGGATACGGTCTCAAGCTGCAGATTTCGACGAGAAATGTCGGTCTGGTGATCATATGTCACTATGGCGAATATCAAGAATCCTGATTGCCAGACCCCGTTGTGAACACAAAACCTACAGGTTAGATTCCCCGGATCGCGCCCCGAAACCGGTTGCCGGCCGAAAGCCCTTCCGCGCGCGTTGTTGTATTCACTTTTTGCATAGATTAAGCTGTTTTTCGCATTTCTGTTGCCGCACCTATGCGATTAGGTTCAGGGCATCCACTCATGGCTCCCAGGGTTGCAGAAGGCGGTTTTCATGCAGCAGATCAATGTAGGCGTGGTCGGAACGGGCTGGTGCGGCGGCATTCGCGCGGAAGCGTGCTTTGCCAATCCGCTTGTCGCCGACCTTCACATCGCCGAAATCAACGAGGAACGGCTGGCCGAGGTCAAGGCGCTGTCGCATCCGGTCACGGCGACCACGGACTACGCCGAAATCATCGAGAACCCGTCGGTCGATGCGGTCATCATCTCGGCGACCCCCGAGACGACGCACTATCCCATGGCGAAGGCGGCGATCACCGCCGGCAAGCATGTTTTCCTGGAAAAACCGATCGCCATCACGCTGGCCGAGGCGGACGAACTGGTGGCGCTGTCGCACCGGCACAAGGTCAAGTTCACCATCGGATATTCGCAGCGCTTCAATCCGAAATACGCATTCATCAAGAAGTCGCTCGAGGACGGGACGCTGGGCGAGCCGGTCAGCGCGCTGATCAGCCGGCACATAACCCGAAGCCTCGGCAAGAAGATCTCCGGCCGTGTCAAGCTCTCGCCGGCGGCGATGGAGGCGACGCACGATCTCGATTTCGTGCTGTGGTGCCTGGAGCCGGCGAAACCGGTGCGCGTCTATGCCCAGACGGTCTACAAGACCATGCAGGAGATCAACGGCGCGCCGGATTGCACCTGGATCATCGTGACGATGGACAACGGCATTTCCTTCACCATCGGCGCCGGCTGGATCCTGCCGCTCGGCTATCCGAACTATTCGGCTACAACGCTGGAGATGGTCGGGACGAAGGGCGCGCTGCTCATTGACGACACCCATCGCGATGTCGTCCTCAACACCGTCGACAAGGGCATTCAGTTCCCGATGTCGTCAATGCCGGGCGAGCCTGTGAACCACGTCTTCGCCGGGCCCATGGCCAGCGAAACCCACCATTTCATCGAAGCGGTGGCGCTCGACCGGCCGGTTCTGGTGACGCCCGAACAGGCCCGTAAGGTGATGGAGGTCTATATCGCGGCGGACCTTTCGGCCGAACGCAACGAGCCGGTTTCGCTGCCGCTCAACGATGCCGATATCACCTCGCTGGCAAGCTGAGGAAGCGCAATTAACCCACAGGTCCGCCTTCCTGAGGCTGGGGAATGAACTGGCTGGAGCTGGAAAAGCAGATGCGCATGTTCTTGGAAAGCTGGTCGGCAACACGCAGGCGGCGGGCACCCTCGGCATAGATCAGCCCGTAGCTGATATCGACCTCAGGCTCGAAGGGGCGGATTTCAAGCTGGCTATTGAAGTGCTCGGCAACGAACGGGTGGACGATCGCGACCCCGAGACCGATCCTGACGAGATTGCCCAGAAGGATGGTCGATGTCGCCTCGATCGCCGACTGGCACTTGATCTTCAGGCGTGTGAACAGTTCCTCGGTCCGGTAGCGCATGACCGTATCGGCGGACAGCGAGACCAGGCTTTCGCCGTCGAGGTCCTCTGCGCCCACGACATCCTTGCCGGCCAGCCTGTGGCCCTTCGGCATGATGATGACCGAGCGCACGGTGCACAGCGGCTCGACGACCAGGCCCTGCTGGACGATCGGCAGCGTCGCAAGGCCGATATCGTAGCGCCGTTCGGCAACGGCCTGCTGCAGTTCGCTCCGGTTTTTCAGATCGATGATGATGTTGAGGTTGGGGTATTCCTCGCGCAGCATCTTCAGGGGCTGCGGCAGCATGCAGGTGCCGATCGCCGGCATCGCCACCACGCGCAGGGTTCCCGTGCCGTGGGCGCGAATGTTGGAGGCGGTCTCCTGGATCTGGTCGACCTGGGTGAGGATATCCTCGGCGATGCCGTAGAACTCGCGGCCCTCCGGCGTAATCGTCAGCCGGCCGCGATGGCGGTCGAACAGAACAAAGCCGAGCGTGTCCTCCAGCTGGCTGATCAGCCGGCTGATGGCAGACTGGCTGATGCCCATCACCTCGGCGGCCTGGGTTGTCGTTCCGGTGGCGATGAGCGCCCGCATGGCCTCGAGTTGCCTGATCTTCATTCGTCATGCCCCGCTGTCGAACAGTCCGGGTTTATCGCATTGTGCCCCGGCGGCCCAGCCATTGGCTATTCCAAATTGTCATAGATGTAAACCAAGAATGCATTTCGGTTTGTTCCTGTGAGACATTAGACTTCAGCTCAGATTTCGGGAGGAACAATGAGAAACGGAGTTATTTCCGAGCGGCGGAAGCGCTGATGCAGAAGCGCATGGAAATCGCCGTTGCCGGAACGCTGCTGTTGCTGGCGGTGGTCTTTGCCCTGTTCATCGATGCCTTCGTCGCCAAGCCGAAGACGCTGTTCGGGCGCTCGCTGAGCGCCATCGAGCCGACCGCATTTCCGCTCATCACCATGGCGATGATGATCGTCCTTTGCGGCCTGTTCTTTTACGCGATGTTCCGGCGGTCGGGCCAGGCGCAGATGGCTGTTGACGATGGCCTCAACCGGCAGACGAACTGGATCAGAATCGGCGCGTTCTTCGTGGTGCTGGTGCTTTATGCGCTGACCTTCGATCCGCTCGGGTTCCTGACATCGACCTTCATCGCAATGGTGCTTCTGTCGCTGCTGGCCGGCAACCGCAACATCATCCAGATCGCCATCTTCTCGGCGATCCTGCCGCTCGCGTTCTATCTCCTGGCGACCCGGGTCCTGCTGGTCTCGCTGCCGGAGCAGAGCGGCATCGAATTCCTAATCGCCAGAATACTCGGAGGCTGACACTCATTCATGCGTAACCAATCGACACTGCAGGCTGCCGATGATTGACCAGTTCGCAACCGGATTCTTCATGGCATTCAGGCTCGACACCTTCTTCATGATGGGTGTCGGGCTGTTCTTCGGCATGCTCGTCGGCTCGCTGCCCGGATTCACCACGCTGATGGCGATGGCGATCCTCCTGCCGGTGTCTTTTTTCCTCGATCCGATCGTCGGAATTCCGTTTCTGCTGGGCATCTACAAGGGCGGCATTTTCGGCGGCAGCGTGCCGGCCATCCTGGTCTCGATGCCGGGAACGGGCGCGGCAGTCGCGACAACCGCCGACGGCCATGCGCTGACGAAGAAAGGCAAGTCGCGCAAAGCACTCGACATCGCATTGTTCTCGTCCCTCTTCGGCGACTTCACCTCCGACATTCTGACCATCATGATGATCTTTCCGATCGCGCTTCTGGTCATGCAGTTCGGTCCGCCGGAACTGGCGGCGATCCTGTTTCTGAGCCTGATCGTGATCGCCATGACCGCCGGCAGCAACCCGGTCAAAAGCCTGATGATGATGACGGCGGGTCTTTGGCTGTCCTTTGTCGGGACCGACCCGCTCGGCGGGGTCGAGCGTTTCACTTTCGGCAGTTTCGAGTTGCGCGGCGGCATTCCGTTGCTGCCGATGCTGATCGGGCTCTTCGCCCTGCCGGAAATCGCCGCCGTGGTCGGCCGCCGGGTGGACATCGCCCAGACCGCCAAGATCGTCGGCGAGCGGCTGCATCTCGCCGAGCTGAAGCGCTGCATGCGCACCATTCTGCGCTCGACCGCCATCGGCACGGCCATCGGCATCGTGCCGGGGCTGGGGCAGGTGGTGGCTGCGATGCTCGGCTATACGGCTGCGAAGAACGCCTCCGACCATCCCGAGACGTTCGGCAAGGGCGAGATCGAGGGCGTGGCGGCGGCGGAGGCGGCGAACAACGCGGTCAACGGACCGACCCTGGTGCCGCTGCTGACTCTCGGCATTCCCGGCGACAATGTCACCGCCATTCTTCTCGGCGCCTTCGTGGCGCAGGGCCTGCGGCCGGGCCCGCAGCTCTTCGAAGAGCAGGGCGCCGTCGTCTTCGCCATCCTGACGGCGATGGTGTTTGCCAACATCCTGTTCCTGATTATCGGCTATCTGTCGATCCCGTTCTTCGCCCGCATCGTCACCATCAAGAACTCGCTGCTTATTCCGGCGGTCATCATGTTCGCTTTCGCGGGATCGTTCGTCTTCCGCTCGGATCCGGTGGACCTTCTGATGCTGATCGGTTTCGGCGCCTTCGGGATCATCGCCCGCATCGCCCGCTTCGAGGTCATGCCCATGGTCATGGGATTCATCCTCGGCGGCCCGCTCGAATATGCCTTCGGCCAGACCATGGCGATGTCCAACGGAGACCTGATCGGCTTCGCCATCAGCCAGCGGCCGAGCATGCTGGCGATCCTGATAATCACACCGCTGATCGGCTTTTACCTGTGGCGCCGCATGGCCAACATGTCACGGGTTTCCAATGCGCACTAGCCAGAAACGAGGAGGGCACAAGGACAATTCGAACGTCACGATTACTGCGTGCCAAAATTGATCACAAGGATCGGGAGGATACTATGATCAGACGTCATATACTGAAATTCGCACTTGCGGCGGCAATGCTCGGCGGCCTGGCGGCCCCGGCCGTTGCCGAATATCCGGAAAAGCCGGTTACGCTTGTCATTCCGCTTGGGGCGGGCGGCTCGCACGACCTCAACGCCCGAGTCATTTCGAGCATCATACCGGCCTATCTCAACCAGGCCATGATCGTGCGCCTGACACCGGGCGCCGGCGGCCAGAAGGGAACCCAGGAAGCCGCGACCGCGCCGGCCGACGGCTATACGCTGCTGTTCAGTCACAACTATATCGATATGCTGCAACAGCACGTCGAGAACCTGCCCTATGATCCGAACAAGGATTTCGTTCCGGTCGCGCGGGTCAACTACGCGCCGATCGGCATCGTCGTGCGCGGCGACAGCCCGTTTAAGACATTCGAGGATGTGGTCCGCCACGCGGAAGAGAATCCGGGCGCATTGAAAATGGCCCACTCCGGTAACTGGGGTGCATTGTTCGTCCCCGCGGCGCAGATCATGAAAGCCCGCGGGATCACATTCAACATGATCCCCTACAAGGGGGGCGGCCCTGCCATGCAGGCGCTTCTCAAGGGTGAAGCCGATATCACGATGGGCTTCCCGGCCACACTGTCGAGCCTGCTCGACAGCGGCGAGGTACGGCTGCTCGCCACTGCCGGCAACGAGACGATGGTCGAGGGCGTTCCAACTTTCCCCGAAATCGGCGTCGACGGTGATGTCGGGTTCATGCATCGCGTGGTCCTGGCGCCCGCCGATACGCCGCCGGAGGTTCTTGAGACGCTGCGCACCGCCTTCAAGGCGCTGCAGGAGGACAAGACCTACACCCGCCTCATGGGGCGGCTGGGCGAGAATCGCGACTTCCTGGACGGGCCCGACTACCAGAAGATGCGCGAGGCGCAGGCTCTGGAATACAAGGCCCTCGTGGATCAGATCACGTCCAACTGACCGCAAACAAACTGGCATGCCGGGTCCCCCGGCATGCCGTCACCCGGGGAAATCGGACCATGAAGATCAAGGAAAAGCCGATCTGGAACTTCAGGACGGCGGCAACGGCGCAAAGCACGACGCGCAGCGTCGCATCGTCGCGCACCTTCGATACGGTTATTGACGAGCCGATCGAGCGTGGCGGCACGAATGAAGGACCGATGCCTGTCGAGCTCGTATTCGCGGGGCTGGCGGGCTGCACCCATGTGATCGCCAACAAGCTGGCGACCCATCACGGTATCTCCTTCGATTCCATGGAGATCAACATCCGGACAACGATGGACAGCCGCGGCACACGCCTGATCGAGCCGATCGATGTGCCTTTTCCCGAGGTGGTCATCAATATTGCCGTGGAGACAAGCGGCCCGCAGGCCGCCGTCGAGCGGGTCATGGCGGACCTGCGCCATCATTGTGCGGTTTCGAAGATGCTTCAGCAATCCGGTTCCCAGGTTGTGGAACGCTGGACCGTCAACGGTGCCGCGCAGCCGGTGCTTGAAATGACCTGATGCAGGCGGATCCGGAATTGCCGGCCGCGCCGGCACATACTATAGGTCCGTATAGGTAAGGGCATGATTCCATTGGCATGATGAGACGCCATCCGGCCGATCCACACCCAAGGTTTTGCGATGTACGGTCAGATTCTGAATGTGGTTGGTCCGATTTTCGTCATGACCTTCGTGGGCTATGTGCTCGGCCGCTCGAAGCTGCATATCGACAGCGGCACGATCAGTTCGCTGGTGCTTCTCGTCGCAACGCCCTGCCTGATCTTCTCGACACTGACCTCGCTCGATATCAGCGGCGGGACGGTCCTGAAAATGGCGCTGTCGGCGGTTCTGTGCGTTTCCATCGCCGCTCTGCTCGGGCTCGTTGTCCTGAAGCTCGCCGGCATGTCCTACCGCACGTTTCTGCCCAGTCTGATGATGCCGAATTCCGGCAATATCGGCTTGCCGCTGGTGCTCCTGGCCTTCGGCGAGACGGGCCTTGCGCTCGGCGTTTCCTATTTCTTTGTCATCGCCCTTCTGCAGTACACGGTGGGTGCCGCGATATCCTCCGGCCAGTACCGCATCAGGGACCTGGCACACCAGCCGCTGGTCTATTCGATCCTGCTGGTCGGCGTCGTCGTCGTCACCGGCGTCGAAGTGCCGGTCATCATCGCATCGACCACCGAGCTCCTCGGTGGGATGATGATCCCGGCGATGCTGATCCTGCTCGGAACGTCGCTTGCCAGGCTTTCCGTTTCCGATCTGAAACCGGCGATCACGATCGCTGTTGCGCGCCTTTGCATCGGTCTGCCGGCCAGCCTCATCGTGATTGCCGCGCTGTCGCTGACCGGTGTTGAGGCAGGAACCGTTTTCCTGCTCGCGACCATGCCGACCGCAATCGTCAACTACGTCTTTGCCGAACGCTACCGCGAAGATGCGCGGCAGGTGGCGGGCGCCGTCGTCGTTTCGACGCTTCTGACATTCACGCTGCTGCCGGCGCTGTTGTGGTCCGCTTATGCCGTGTCGGGGCAGATGCCCTAGAAACCGGTCGTTGCGCGGTGGGCGCCGGTGCTGTAAGGATATCAGTAATAATGATAACATTCAGGGATAGCTATTCGATCACATGATTTATGTGAATCTTCGCCAGTTGCGCTTCCTTGTCGCCATCCACGAGGAACGCTCCTTTACAGCCGCTGCCCGCAGGGTCAATGCGACGCAGTCCGGGCTGAGTATGCAGATCAAGGAGCTCGAGGAGCGGCTGGGCCTGCGGCTTTTCGACCGCTCGTCGACGGGCGTTACGCCGACGACCGCGGGCGACCGCCTTTACGAACGCGCGACGCGCATCCTGCGGGAAGTCAGCGCCATCGAAAACGACGTGCAGACGCTCTCCGGCCAGGTCAGCGGCCGCGTGCAGGTCGGCATGATGCCGACATTCGCTCGCGCCGTGCTCGCCCCGGTTCTGGAGCGGTTCGCGCGGCACTATCCGAATGTCGAGATCAAGGTTACCGAGGCCTACAGCGCGGTTCTGTGCGAGGCGGTCACCAACGGTCAACTGGACATGGCGGTGGTGCCGTCGGGAAAGATGGTGCCCGGGTTGAAGGCGGAGCACCTGGCGACCGATGTCGAGGTGTTCGTCACGTCGCCGAACACCAAGCGCAAGCATCTCGAACCGGTGGATCTGTCCAAGTGCAAGCCCTTGAAACTGGCGCTGCCGGGACCCGGCAACGCACGCCGCGAGAAGATTGATACCTATCTCGAGACCTATCAGGTGCCGATCGATTCCATCATGGAGCTCGACACGATGATGGCGACGCTGGATCTCGTTTCGCGCAGCGATTGGACGACGATCCTGCCGGGCTGCCTGTGTCTGCCGGACATAGACGATCCGCGCCGCAAACTGCATCCGGTCATCAATCCGCCGTTGGTCGTCGACTACGTGTTCATTGAACCGGCGTCCCAATCGAAGACCCAGGCGGCAGAACTCTTTGCCGAGGAAATCGTCAAGGAAATCCGGACCACCTGCACGTTCTGCAACAGCAAGCTCGGGGCTGGCGACTCCGTCTCCGGCTAGGGCGCGTCAGGCACGCGCCAGCCAGGTTGTGACCACGTCGTTGAAGACGTCCGGCCTTTCGACATTCGAAAGATGCGCGGCACCCGGGATGACCGTGAAGTCGGCGCCGGGCGTTGCCTCGGCCATCTCCCGCATGACCGGCAGCGGGGCAGCGGGATCGTGCTCGCCGACGATGAAGTGCGCCGGAACCGAGATCTGCGGAAGGCGCGGCAGGTAGTCGAGGCGCATGAGTGCCGAGGCGCAGCCGGCATAGCCTTCGACGGCGGTGCGCCGGATCATGTCGCGGGTTGCCTCGAGCGCAGCGCGGCTGGCCGGGTTGCTTCGGAAGTGTTCGCTGAACCAGCGTTCCAGCGTCGGTCCGACAAGCGCGTCCATGCCTTCCTCGCGTGCCTTGCCGATCATTGCGGGCCACATCTTTTTGTAGATATCGGGCGCGTCGGCGCGTGCGTCGCAGCAGATGATGCGCTCGATGCGGTCGGGGTGGTCGAGTGCGAGACCGAGCGCCGTCATGCCGCCCAGTGACAGGCCCATGAATGTTGCCTTTTCGATCTCATGCGCATCCATCAGCGCGATGACGTCGGCCACCAGATGGTCGAATTCGTAAGGACCCGGCGGGGCTGCGCTCGCGCCGTGGCCGCGGGTGTCGTAGCGCAGCACCCGGTGGGTCCGGGTGAGGGCGTCGATCTGCGGCTGCCACATTTCGTGGTCGGTTGCCAGCGAGTTGGAAAGGATGAGCCACGGATTTCCGGGTTCGCCGTCCACGCGGCAGTTGAGCGCGTGCGTGCCGACTTCGATTTTTCCTGATGTCATCTACTGCGCCACCGCCGCCGGCGCCCTGATCGCCTCTTTGATTGCCGGGATCACCTTTTCGGCCATGAGCACCATCGAGCGCCGTCCGAGTTCCGGGTCGGCCCAGTCGTGGCCGGCATAGACCAGATGGCCGAAATCGCCGACCTTCTCGCGGAAGGCGAGGATCTGGTCGGCAACGCTGTCGGGCGTGCCGTAGATGATGAGCTGGTCGCAGACATCGTCCAGCGTGACATCGTCGTCGGCCATGTTCTGGTCTTCCTTGAAAAGGTTCAGCCGGCCGCCGCGTCGCATCTTGGTAACGATGGAGCGGTAGTAGGAGACGTAAGGCCCGTTCGGGTCGGTGGCATAGCGTTTCGCGGTCGCTTCGTCGTCGGCGACGAAAATGCTTTTGGCGACACGCCAGTTTCCGGGATCGGCCGGACGGTTGCCGAGTTCGCATCCCTCGACATATTTCGGCCAGTGGCTGGCCACCCATTTGGGCAACAGGAAGTTCGCCGAGATCGGCTCCCATCCGCGCGCGGCCATGGCCGTCACGCCCTTGGAGAAGGGGGCGACGGCGGTTCCGACGATGGGCGGGTGCGGATCCTGATAGGGCTTGATGACGGTGCCCTGGCCGATTTCCGGCATCATGGTCTTTTCCGTCGTGATCTGCCAGTGGTCCCCCTTCAGGTTATAGGGCGCGTCGCCGGCCCAGATATCGAGGATCATGTTGATACCCTCGACGAACATGGCGTTGCGGTCCGCCTCCAGGTTTCCGAAGACCTCGGCGTCGGACAGCAGCCCGCCGGGGCTGATGCCGAAATTGAAACGCCCCTCGAGCATGTGATCAAGCATGGCGACCTGGCCGGCAACGGCGGCCGGATGGCTGTTCGGCAGATTGACGGTGCCGGTGCCCAGGCGGATATTCTCGGTCTCGTAGGCAAGGCTCGCCAGGAAGGCGACGCAGGACGTGACGTTCTCGGCGAGATCCGTCGTATGTTCGCCGACATAGCCTTCCTTGAAGCCTAGCCTGTCGGCCAGCAGAAATGCCTCGCGGTCTTCGCGCAGCGACTGCGAAATCGGCTTGTCGACCGGATGGATCGGCATGGTGAAGAACGAGACATCCATCGCTTAATCCCATTGGTTTTTCTGGTTGAAGGGAACACCACCGAGCATATGGTTCCCGGGCGCGAAAGCGTAATGATTTTGGCTTATTGACGCGTTCAGCACTGCTGATGGCCGGGTTTCAGAAGTGCTGATGACCGGCATAACGCAAAATAATTTGTCCGCATTTCCCGGCCCACCTATCTTGTCGGCAATCCGCAAACAACAACCGGCGGCGAAGATGAGTGATACGATCCCGAATACGATCCAGATTGACCGCAACATGCTGCGCGACGCGCTCGGCCACTTTGCCACCGGCGTCGCCGTGGTGACGACCCTCGGCGAGGGCGGGCGTCCCGTCGGACTGACCATCAACTCGTTCAACTCGGTGTCGCTTTCGCCGCCGCTGATCCTTTGGAGCCTGGCGCGCACAGCGCCGAGCTTCGACGCCTTCCGCAACTACAATGCTTTCGCCATCAACATACTGGCCAGGGACCAGCGGGACCTGTGCATGCAGTTCGCCCGCCCGTCGGAGGACAAGTTTCGCGATATCGCCCATCGGCCGGGGATCGAGAACGTGCCGCTGATCGACGGGGTTCACGCCCAGCTCGAGTGCCGCACCTACAGGCGTCACGAGGGCGGCGACCACGAGATCTATCTCGGCGAGGTGATCGGCATTTCGACCTTCGAGAAGCAGCCGCTGGTCTTCCACCGCGGCCAGTTCACCCATCTTTCCGAGGCAGCCGCCTGACGGCGATGCAGGACACAGGACAAACAGGGGGCGCAATGCCGGACGGTCGATCCGACAGGGTCAATATCGCAATTGCCGGATACGGCTGGTGGGGCCAGCACATGGTTCGGCGTCTTTCGGAAAATCCGAATATCCGGCCGGTACTGGTGATCGATCCCGCCGAGGACCGGCGAAAGCTGGCCGGCGAGCACGGCGTGCGCACGACGGCTGATCTCGATGCCGCGCTCGCCGATCCTGAAATCACCGCGGTTGTGCTGACGACGCCCAACACGATGCACGAGGCGCAGGTGGTGGCCGCGGCGGCGGCCGGCAAACATGTCTTTTGCGAAAAGCCGCTCGGCCTGACCGGCGCAAGCGCCCGGCGATCGGTTGCCGCGTGCGAGGCGGCCGGGGTTGTCCTCGGCATCGGTCACGAACGCCGTTTCGAACCCGCGCTGATGAAGGTCCGCGCGCTGGTCGAGGAGGGTGCGCTCGGAACGGTCATGCATGCCGAGGCGGCATTCAGCCACGACAAGCTCATCAACGTGCCGGCCGGCGACTGGCGGACGTCGAAAGCGGTTTCACCGGCCGCCGGCATGACGGCGATGGGTATCCACCTCACCGACCTTTACATCTCGCTCTTCGGCCGGGTGCGCACGGTGCAGGCGCTGACCGCGAGCCGGATACTGGGCTGGGAAACCGGCGACGTGGTGACCGTTCAGCTCGGTTTTGAAGCCGGCATGACGGCGAGCCTAAGCGCGGTGCTCGCAACACCGCATTTCATCCGCCTCCATGTCTTCGGGTCGGATCAGTGGGTTGAAGTGCGCAACGACACGCATCCCGACACGCCCGGCGGCATTGCGGAGCTCGTTCTGTCGCGGACCGGCGCTGCGCCGGAGACGGAGCGCTACGACTGGACCGATACGGTGGTCGCCAATCTGGAAGCGTTCGCCGCCGGCATACGCGGCGAGGCGGCCTATCCCTATACATCGGAGGAACTTGTTCACAATATCGAGGTCCTCGAGGCCATCGCACAGTCGGCGGAGGGCGGCGAGACAATTCACCTTGGTTAAAGCCCTTTGGCGCGGCGTCATTGCCGGATGTTACTCCCAATAAGTCCGGCAGCCGACGCAAGGGGCCGGTGCCGCGAACGCGGCCCAGGACCGGAGCCGGAGAAGGGCATAGGGCGGGCCACTTCTCCGGCCCGGCTCTTTGCGCTTGTAATGTAACAGGCGAGTCAGGTTTAACGGATGCACCAAAAAATAGAATGACGGTGATCCGGAATGGGTTCTGACACGGGCAAATCGGCATCCATCATGTTGTCCCACACCGCTGCCTCCGGGGGTCAAGACGCGTGCCGGGCGTGGCACCGCAAGGTGACGGAGCTGGCACAAGGCGCGGACGGGCTGGTTGCGTCCGACATATTCGAGCCGATTGACGGCGTGCAGGACGAATGGGTGCACATCATTCGCTTTGCATCGGTCGAACAGCTCAGAGCCCTGGTCGGATCAAGTGCTTTCAAGGTGCTGCTGGACGAAGCCGAGACCATGATCGGCGCGCCGATCAGCAAGCAGGTGATCGCCGACGCCGGAACGTCAACGGCGCCGGTGACAGTGGTTATTTCGCAGCTCGTCAAACCGGAATGCACCGATGACTACATACAGTGGCGAAAGGAAATGGATCGCGCGGTGCGACCGTTCGCAGGGTTCCGCAGTTCCGAGACGATCGCGCCGGTCGAAGGTGTTCAGGACGAGTGGGTCCTGATCTATCGGTTCGACAGTACGCCGCAGCTTGAAGCCTGGTTGAATTCAGATATTCGCAAAAAGATGCTGGAGCGGGCCGAGCCGTTTTTCGAGCGGGTCGATTTCCATCGCGTCGGCCGGGGCTTCGAGGACTGGTTCGGCAACGCGTCGGGCGAGACGACGGACGGCCGGCCGCCGCAGTGGAAAATGGCGATGATTATTCTGCTTGCGCTTTATCCGACCATCATGCTGTTGACGCTGTTTCTTCTGCCGCAGATTGCCGGTTGGCCCCGCGCCTATGCCGTGTTCGTCTCGAACGTGTGCAGCGTTCTGTTCCTGACCTGGGTCGCGATGCCGGCCGTGACGCGCCTGTTCAGGCCATGGCTCGCGGACACCGGACAGTCCGGACGGCGGGTTCTGATACTGGGCACGGGCACCATCGTCGCGCTTTACGGGGCGCTGGTGGCGCTTTTTGCCGTTGTGGGTCGCCTCTGAGAGCGTCTCCAATCGGGATGCGTCTTCTTCTCCCGATGTTCGATGGCGTGAACATCGGCATAATATCGCCGGTGAATTGATCGGCCCCGATGGTGATTTGCGACCCTTTCCAGAAATTTATTGCTTGGCAAACTTTCCTATTATACTTTTTTACGCATGTAGTCAGAGCTGCAATATTGCGCCACTACTGATGGGCAGCGGCGCATCTGGCAATTGCAGCGTGTCTTATACCGAAGAACGGTTCAGCCGACGAAGAAGCGGCGCCGAACATGGGAGGCGACGCTGGGTACGACACGCAGGGAATTTCTCAAGACTGCGGCGGGCGGGATCGCACTTTCCGTCAGCCCGCTTCCCGCGCTCGATACGTCGTTCGAGGCATCGAAGGCGAGGGCAACCGCAATGCACCCGCCGTCAAGCTGGCAGGCGGGTCCCGGAAAGGCCCGCTACCGGATAGACGGACGGACAAAGGTCACCGGCGGAAAAATCTATGCCCGCGACTTCAGAGCCTGGGATATTGACGGATGGCCCGCAGAGGAAGAGGTCGTCCTAGTCCTTCGGACACCTTTCGCCGACCGGGAATTTAAAGGTGTGGACGTTTCCGCATTGCCGGAAGAGCTCAGGCCGAAGCGGATCATAACGGGCGAAGATCTCGAACGCGAAAAGATCGCCGTTGCGGAAGCGGATTATCCCGAGGGCAATTATCTTGTGCGGCCGCATACGGTTCCGGACTATCTCGGGCAGGCGGTCGCTCTGCTTTACTTTGATGACTTCCACACGATGGACCGGGCCCGGCGGGTATTGCGCTCGCAGCACAATCGCGGTCTCGATGCCGGGCCGGAACAACCGACCGTCGCCGACGGCTTCTATCAGCCCGAAACCAGCATCATCCATGCCGAGACTGAAACGGAGCAGATATTCTCCCAGGTTCGCGGCGGACCGGTTCGGCCGCAGGAATTGCAGACGGAACGTGATCGCGAGGCGATGAAACAGGTGGATGAAATCCACGAACGGCTCAATAATCCGTCGGCTTTCGGTTGGACGGTCGTCAACCGGTCCTTCGAAACCCAGACAATCGATCCGATGTTCATGGAACCTGAATCGGGGCTGGGCTGGCTTGACCGAAGCAGCGGCACGCTGAACCTTCTCATCGGAACCCAGTCGCCGAGTTACGATGTCACGGCTGCGGGCGAGTTGTTTTCCGATCCCCAAAGCAAGCTCGGGATCAAACATGTGCATCTGATCTCGGCCTATCCGGGCGGAGGATTCGGCGGCCGCGATACGTCGGCGTTGTGCCTTTTCCTGGCACTCGCGGCTGCCTTTTCGGAAAAGCCGATCCGTATCGCCTATGACCGTTTCGAACAGTTCCAGGCCGGTGTGAAGAGACATGCGGGCACGATGAACATGGCCGTAGCGGTCGATGGCGGCGGCAATTTGCAAGCCGTGCGCCACCACATTTTTCTCAACGGCGGCGGCCGTCGCAATGTCAGCACATATGTGGCGCAGGTCGCCGGACTGGACGGTGTCGGAGCATACGAGGTCCCGCTTGCCGACGTGTGGTCGCGACCGGTCAAGACCCGGGCGCAAATCGCCGGTTCGATGCGCGGGTTCGGGACGGTGCAAAGCCTGTTCGCGGTGGAATCGATGATGGACGAGACAGCCGTCGAGCTCGGGCTGGATCCGATTGAATTCCGCCTTCGCAACGTGCTTGCGCCCAATCAGGAAATCGTGACCGGTGCCCGCAACGCGCCGCCCGGCCTCAAGGAGATGTGCGAGCATGCGTCCGCCCACCGCCTGTGGCAGGAACGGGATCGGCGCAAGCAGGAATCAGCGGGAACCGAACGCGCCCATGGAGTCGGCTTTGCGCTCGGCATGAAGAATTATGGAACCGGCGCGGATGCCGCCCTGGACGAGGTGGCGATCGATCCGGACGGCAAGATCACGGTCACGACGAACGTCATCGATATGGGCACAGGCACGGCAACGACGCTGGCCATCGCCACGGCAGGGCTGCTCGGCGCCAATGCAGATGAAGTGCGCACAGGCGTGCTTGAGCCGTTCAAGGCCTTGCAAATGGTCGAGGGCTTCAAGCGCCAGGAAGACAACCCCCGCTGGACACCGATCATCTTCGAATCCACCAAGGCCGCGTCGACATCATCAAAATGGGTGCATGGCGTGGAACAGGCCTGCGCGGTGCTGCTTTCCACCGGCCTGCTGCCGGCCGCACGCGAATTATGGGGCAATTCCGTCAACGTGGCGGCGACCGACACGCGCTGGGTCGACGGCGCCCTCCATGCCGACGGTCTGCGTGCCATACCGCTGAAGGACGTCGCGAGGCAGGCGCATGACAAAGGGCACGTCGTATCCGCGATGATCCACGCCTTTTATAGCGGCCGCTGGGTTGAGGCCGACTATACGGTCGGGGACGAAACGTTCCGCTGGCAGATTGACGGGTTGTCGGTATTGCGCGGCGGAAAGACGGAACGCGAACTGGTTGACCGCAAGAACCCGAAGCTGTTCACCGTCGAGAGCATCTGGGAGGGCAACGGACAGAATTTCGGTGCGTCCGCCTGCCTTGCCTCGGTCGCGGTGAACAGGCGGACCGGCGAGGTGACGCTGCAGGAGGCCGTGCATTACATCGGCCCGGGCAAGGTTTTGCAGCAGGATTTGATGGAAGGACAGCTCGACGGCTGTTTCGCCATGGGTGTCGGCCAGGCGCTGACCGAGGATATCCCGACATTTGAGGATGGCGGCGGCAACGGGCGGTGGAATCTTCACCGGTACCACGTTCCCCTTTCCGGTGACGTGGCACTCGGACGTGTTGAGAAAGTGATCCTTCCCCCGGAATCGGACGATGCGCCGGCGCGCGGGATCGCGGAGGTTGGGATGGTGGCCGTGGCACCGGCGATCGCCAATGCGGTGGCGCATGCCACGGGCGTGCGCTTCCGTTCTCTCCCCATAACACCAGCCAAAGTGCGCGAAGCCTGGAGTGGATGATGGAAAAGATCGATCTGGACTTCATCCTGAATGGCGAGCGTACAACCCGGTCCGGGGTACACGCCAACATGATGCTGGTGGACTTCCTGCGCGAGGAACTCGGCCTCACCGGTACCAAATTCTGCTGCGGCATAGCCGTGTGCCGCGTCTGCACTGTATCGGTCGCCCGCGTGCCGGGCGCGCATCAAATCGCCATCCGGGCGTGCACGACACCGCTCAGCGACATCAATGGCAAGGTTGTGACGACGGTCGAGGGGCTCGATGACGACGGCGAACTGCATTCGCT
Organism: Nitratireductor sp. XY-223; assembly: GCF_004959855.1. Classification (GTDB taxonomy): domain Bacteria; phylum Pseudomonadota; class Alphaproteobacteria; order Rhizobiales; family Rhizobiaceae; genus Hoeflea_A. Next base: position 567,981 of record NZ_SPNT01000001.1, read on the forward strand.
TCAGCAGGCCTTTCTCGACAATTTCGCATTCCAGTGCGGCTACTGCTGCCCGGGATTCCTGATGGCGTCCTATGCACTTCTCGACCAGCTTAAGCGTAGTCCCGTTCCCAGGGAACGCGTTGACGATATGGTCGAAGAGGCGGTCGGTCAGCATATCTGCCGCTGCACAGGATATGTCCGCTATCACCGGGCGATCCGGCAGGTGATTCTGGAAACACCCGGCCTGGTCACATGAGGGGGCTGTTTATGAACATTGCCCGACACACAATGCTGGCTAGTTTGCTGCTTGCGATGGTCACACCGGTCGCCAACGGGCAGGAAACCTATACGCTCAACGATTACGCCAATGAATGTGCCGGGCTGATTGCAGAGGCGCCGGCTTTCAATTGTCTCGATCTCGAGATCATCCCGACAACCGTCAACGGCAAGGTGCCGGAAAACTACACGCCCAAGATGGCCTGTGACAAACCGGCTATGCTGCCCTATCCGGAAGAGACGGACGGGCAGTGCACACCTTACAGCCGTGTAAAGGTCCACCGTGACGACGATATCCAGATGATCCTGTTCTGCCGGCGCATGTATATCCGCCCGGCCGACGATCCGAATTTCGATTCGATGGAAATCATCATGCATAACGTCAAGTCGGGCAGCACTTGCTTCTTCATCTCGAAGAATTTCGGTGAGGACCCGAATGGCAACGACGGCACGCGGGTTCCACCGCCGCACGAAGTCGAGCCGCCCGAGGGCCAGATCTCGGCCGAGGAGCTTTGGGCAACACCGCAACAGGTGGCCGATCACGGCTGCATCTACTGCCATGACAGCGATCCGTGGATGCGCACGCCATGGATTGACCAGATTGGCGAGTTGCCGGCAGACCCGTGGGGCTTCCACTCGGTGGATGTTGGCGGCCCCTTCAAGACTTGGCCAAAGCCGCAGAGTATTCGTACCCGCGGCAACACCTGCGTCGGCTGCCACCGTATCGGCTCGCTCAACACCTGCCAGCATCTGGAAATACCGACATTCGGCCACCAGCCCGCCAAAATGCTTCAGTCGGTCGGTCAGGCGCCGCACGGACGGCTGGGCGCGCGGTACGGAACGATTGACGAGGATCCGCCGGATCCGTTCAGCGCTCTAACGAAATCCTACCCGCATTCCTACTGGATGCCGCTCGGCAATGAATTGCCGTTTACCGAATGGAACCTGATCTACGAACATTCGGTCGCCGAGTTGCAACGCTGCTGCGCGGACCATGATGCACCGGGCTGCGAGGTGGCGCCGATCGAGGGCAGGGCGGATTGGCTGAAACGCATGAGCCGGCAGAAGGATCAGTGATCTGGCGCCTTACCGGGATGTGGACAGCGTTTCATGCGGATAGGTCTTTGGAATTACCGGAAGGTAGCGGGGACCGCGGCGCGTCAGGAACCGCTGGAAGATGCCCATGGCCGGTGATTGCGCCCGGTCCGCCCGGCTTACCGAGAACCACTGCCGCCTTATCGGCATGCCGACGACGTCGAGGATCGCCAGGCGACCGAGCTGAAGCTCCTGCTCGATGGTGTGGGCGGAAATAAAACCGACGCCGAGACCGGCCATGACGGCCTGTTTGATGGTCTCGTTGGATCCCATCTCGGTGCCCAGACTCTCCAGCTTCTTCGGAACGTCGGCGAAGAAGATCTCCAGCGATATGCGGGTGCCGGAGCCCGGTTCACGGACCAGGAATTCTTCCTGAGCGATCTCGGCCTTGCTGATTTCACGTCTTTCGGCCAGCGGATGGTCGGACGGTGCGATGATGACCAGCGGATGGTCGCCGAACACCGAGGCATTGACCTTGATGTCGGCCGGCGGCCGGCCCATCAGTGCAATGTCGATGCTTTGCTCGCGCAGAGCACCGATGGTGTCGGCGCGGTTGCCAACGAACAGATCGATCTTGATAGCCGGGTGGCTGTCCTTGAAGGCGGCGATCAGACGGGGGGCGAAGTACTTGGCGGTGGACACCGCGCCGAGCCGCAACGTGCCGCGCTTGCCGCCCTTGAACGCGGTCAATTCCTCATCGAGCGTGCGAAGGCGCTCCTGGACAGAATGGGCGGCGTCCAGCACCCGGCGGCCTGCGGCAGTCGGCCGCATCCCCTCCGGCGTGCGGTCGAACAGGGACAGGCCGATTTCGTCCTCAAGCTGCTTGAGCTGCAGCGTAATTGCCGGGCCCGTCAGGCCCAACTCACTGGCGGCGCTTGATATTTTCTGATGCTTCTCGATAGCGATCAGGGATCGCAACTGCCGGATTGAGACGTTTTTCATAATGGAAGATTACGTTTTCTAACTTCGAAAATAAAGAAAATAAAATTTACTTATCACCGCGTTTTCAGAATATTCCGGCCCAGTTTCGTCGCCGTGGGATCGGGAGGACCGGCAATGCAATCGGCAACGCTTGATGCTTATCTGAACACTTATACCGGTGCGGACGACCCGGTAAAGGTGCAGATTGCCGAGCTGATCCGTGCATTCGCCGACGCCTCCGTCCAGATCCGGAAGGTCGTAAACGAAGGCGCGCTGGGAGCCGCTTTTGCCGGCTGCAGGGCAACGTCCAACGCGAATGGCGATCCGCAAAGGGAACTCGATATACATGCGGACGACCACTTTATCTGCGCGGCACGGCGGGCCGGGGTCGCCTATTACGCCTCGGAGGAATTGCCGGGACCGGTCACCGTCAATCCGCAGTCGGACATTGCCGTTGCCGTCGATCCGCTCGACGGTTCGTCGAACATCGACACCAATGTATCCATCGGAACGATCTTTTCGGTAATGCCCGGGCGCGGCGGGGCTGACGCCACCTTCGCGCAGAGCGGGAGCAACCAGCTTGCGGCAGGATTTTTCATCTACGGACCGCAACTTGCGCTGGTGCTGACTACCGGTTCGGGCACGCGCGTCTACGTCTTTTCCAGACGGCTCGGCACATTCGTTGAAGCCTATGAATCGATCGCGATCCCGCGCTCGACCCGGGAATTTGCCATCAACGCCTCCAACTACCGGCACTGGAGCGAGGCGGTGCGGCTTTACGTCGACGACTGCCTTGCGGGCTCCGAAGGGCCGCGCGGCGAGGATTTCAACATGCGCTGGATCGCCTCGCTCGTCGCCGACACCTACCGCATTCTGATGCGCGGCGGCGTCTTCCTTTACCCGGCCGACGGCCGCCGCGGCTATGCCAACGGTCGTCTGCGACTCGTTTACGAAGCCAACCCGATTGCCATGCTTGTCGAACAGGCCGGCGGTGCGGCCACCGACGGTGTGACCCGGATCCTGGAGATCGAGGCGACCGATCTGCACCAACGTGTGCCGTTCGTCTTCGGCTCCGCCCGCGAGGTCGAGACCATCGGCCGCTACCACAGCGATCCATCCTCCATTTCCGACCGGCATCCGCTGTTCGCGACCCGTGGCCTGTTCAGGGCCTGATGGGAGATCCGTAATGTCACAAAAGCATCCGATCATTGCGATCACGGGTTCATCCGGTGCCGGAACCACGACCGTCAAGGACACGTTCGAAAAGATCTTCAGCCGGGAACGCGTGACGGCCGCCTTCATCGAAGGTGACGCCTTCCATCGCTACGACCGGGCCGGGATGCGGGCCAAGGTCGCCGAGGAGGAAAAGAACGGCAATCCCAATTTCACGCATTTCAACCCTGAGGCAAACGAATTGGAGACCCTGGAAACGGTCTTCGAGGAATACGGCCGACGCGGTACCGGCAAAACCCGCCGCTATGTCCATGACGATCGCGAGGCGGAGCGATACAACACATCTCCCGGCACCTTCACCGACTGGGAGGCCCTGCCGGAAAGCGATCTCCTCTTTTATGAGGGCCTGCACGGATGCGCCCGCACCGAGACGGTCGACCTGCCGCGCCATGTCGACCTCAAGATCGGCGTCGTGCCGGTCATCAACCTGGAATGGATTCAGAAAATCCACCGCGACAAGTCGCTGCGCGGTTATTCGACGGAGGCGGTGACGGAGACGATCCTGCGGCGCATGCCCGACTATGCGCGCTTTATCTGCCCGCAATTCTCCGACACCAATATCAACTTCCAGCGCATCCCGACGGTCGACACGTCCAACCCGTTCGTGGCGCGCTGGATCCCGACCCCGGCGGAATCCATGCTGGTGATCCGCTTTGCCAATCCGCGCGGCATCGATTTTCCCTACCTGCTTTCGATGCTTGGCGGCAGCTTCATGTCGCGTGCCAATTCCATCGTCTGCTCCGGCGAGAAGCTCGATCTCGCCATGCAGCTCATTTTCACACCGCTGATTCACAAGCTGATCGATCTCAAACGCCGGGCCTCGTGAGGAACAGACATGAATATCCAGACCGCAGAAATCACCGAAGCCGCCGACACCGAACAGCAGATGGCCAATGCCATCCGCGCCCTGGCGATGGACGCCGTTCAGAAGGCGAATTCCGGCCACCCCGGAATGCCGATGGGCATGGCGGATGCCGCGACGGTTCTGTTCAACCGTTTCATCAGCCTCGATCCGCAATGCCCGGACTGGCCGGACCGGGACCGCTTCATCCTATCCGCGGGGCACGGCTCGATGCTGCAATACGCGCTGCACCACCTGCTCGGCTACGAGGACATGGGAATGGAGGAGCTGCGCCGGTTCCGCCAGCTCGGCAGCCGCACCGCCGGGCATCCCGAATTCGGCCACGCCATGGGAATAGAAACGACAACCGGGCCGCTGGGGCAGGGGATTGCGACCGCCGTCGGCATGGCCCTGGGCGAGCGCATGCTGCACGGGCGTTTCGGCGATGCGCTGGTCGATCATTTCACCTATGTGATCGCCGGCGACGGTTGCCTGCAGGAAGGCATCAGCCACGAGGCGATCGATCTCGCGGGACATCTCAAGCTGTCGCGGCTGATCGTCCTTTGGGACGACAACCGCATCTCCATTGACGGGGCGACCGGATTGTCAAGCTCGACCGACCAGCAGGCGCGTTTCTCAGCCGCAGGGTGGGATGTCCAGGCGGTCGATGGTCACGACCTGAACGAAATCGCGCTTGCCATCGAGAAGGCGAGGGAAACCGACAAGCCATCGCTGATTGCGTGCCGCACGCTCATCGGCAAGGGTGCGCCCAATCTGGAGGGGTCTGAGAAGACCCATGGCGCGCCGCTCGGCCATGAAGAAATCGCCGCCGTGCGTGAGAATATCGACTGGCCGCATTTGCCGTTCACCGTTCCGGGCAACGTCACGGCCGCCTGGACCGCGGTTGCAGCGCGTGGTTCGCGCAGGCGGTCCGCCTGGCAGCGGCGCCTCGAAACGAGCCCTGACCGTGCAGGCTTCGAGCGGGCGATCGGGGGCGATGTCGATGCGCGCCTGAATACGGAATTGCGCAGGTTCCGCCGCGAGCATTTCAACAAGGCGACGCATGTCGCGACGCGCAAGGCCTCCCAGATGGCACTCGAGGTCATCAATTCCGTATGCGAACTGACGGTCGGGGGCTCCGCCGACCTGACGCACTCGAACCTGACCCTCACCACGGACATGAAACCAGTTGCACCGCGGGATTTCGGCGGCCGCTATGTCCATTACGGCATCCGCGAGCACGGCATGGCGGCCGCCATGAACGGCCTGGCGCTGCATGGCGGCTTCATCCCCTACGGCGGCACTTTCATGTGTTTTTCCGACTATGCGCGCGGTGCAATGCGCCTGTCGGCACTGATGGGGCAGCGTGTCGTCTACGTGATGACGCACGATTCCATCGGTCTTGGCGAGGACGGCCCGACCCACCAGCCGGTGGAGCACCTCGCCATGTTGCGGGCGACACCGAATATGAATGTCTTCCGGCCCGCCGACATCACCGAGACGGCAGAGGCATGGGAATTGGCGCTGGGGTCCAGGGACAGGCCCAGCGTGCTCGTGCTGTCGCGCCAGGGCCTGCCGATGATCCGCGACGAACACAGCGAAGAAAACCTCTCGGCGCGCGGCGCCTATGTACTGCGCGAAACCAGCGGCCGGCGCGACGTCACGCTGCTCGCCAGCGGTTCCGAGGTCGAGATCGCGAAGACTGCCGCGGACCATCTTCTCGCCGAGCACCATATCCGCGCTGCCGTCGTGTCGATGCCCTGCTGGGAGCTGTTCGAGGCGCAGGACGAGGACTATCGGCGGGCCGTGCTCGGCACCGCGCCAAGGATCGGCATCGAGGCTGCCGCGCGGCTCGGCTGGGACCGATGGATCGGCGAGAACGGCGAATTCGTCGGCATGCAGTCCTTCGGAGCCAGCGCACCGGCGGCCGACCTTTACGAGCATTTCGGCATCACGGCTGAGAGGATTGCCGATCTGGCCATCGACCTTGTCGCCTGAGCGGAAAGAAATTCAGGCATCGAAGTCCCCAATCAAAAGACGCTGGAGGAGGCTTGAACATGGCCCGCATCACACTTCGTCAATTGCTGGATCATGCCGCCGAACATTCTTACGGCGTGCCGGCCTTCAACATCAACAACATGGAGCAGGGCCTGGCGATCTTGGAGGCGGCCAAGGCCTGCGACGCGCCGGTGATCATCCAGGCGTCGCGTGGCGCGCGCGCCTATGCCCACGACATCATGCTCGCCCGCATGATCGACGCGCTGGCGGAGATCTATCCGGAGATCCCGGTGTGCATACACCAGGACCACGGCAACGATGAAGCCACCTGCATGAGCGCCATCCGGCACGGCTTCACATCGGTGATGATGGACGGCTCGCTCGAAGCCGATGCGAAGACTCCGGCCTCCTACGAATACAATGTCGCAATCACCGAGCGGGTTTCCCGCATGGCCCACTGGGTCGGCGCTTCGGTCGAAGGTGAACTCGGGGTGCTCGGTTCGCTCGAAACCGGCGAATCGGAAGCCGAGGACGGGCATGGCGCGCAGGGAGCGCTTTCCCAGGACCAGCTCCTGACCGATCCGGACCAGGCGGTCGATTTCGTCACGCGCACGAAGGTCGACGCACTGGCGATCGCCTGCGGCACCTCGCACGGCGCCTACAAGTTCTCCCGCAGGCCGGACGGCGACATCCTCGCGATGAACGTCATCGAGGAAATCCACCAAAAGCTGCCCAATACGCATCTCGTCATGCACGGCTCGTCTTCGGTTCCGCAGGATCTGCAGGACATCATCAACGCGTTCGGCGGGGCCATGCCGCAGACATTCGGCGTGCCGGTTGAGGAGATTGTCCGCGGCATCCGGCACGGCGTGCGCAAGGTCAATATCGACACCGACTGCCGCATGGCGATGACCGGCCAGTTCCGCAGGGTCGCGCAGGAGAACCCGGCGGAGTTCGATCCGCGCAAATTCCTGAAACCGGCCATGGAGTCCATGCGCGACCTTTGCCGCGAGCGCTTCGAGGCGTTCGGTACGGCCGGCAATGCATCGAAGATCCGCGTCGTGCCGATGGACGAGATGGCAAAGCGTTACGCCGCCGGGACGCTCGATCCCGCGCTGCCGCCGGCCCGTGCGGCCTGATCCCCACCAACGTGGAAAGGACATGAACATGACCGTTGACGCCAAGACAGAGATCAAGGGCAAGGAACGCTACAAGGCCGGTGTGCTGAAATATGCGCAGATGGGCTATTGGGACGGCGACTACGAGCCCAAGGACACCGATGTCATCGCACTGTTCCGGATCACGCCGCAGGAGGGGGTCGATCCCATCGAGGCGGCCGCCGCCGTCGCCGGCGAAAGTTCCACGGCCACCTGGACGGTGGTGTGGACCGACCGGCTGACGGCCTGCGATTCCTACCGGGCGAAAGCCTACCGGGTCGAGCCGGTTCCGGGGCAGGAGGGCCAGTATTTCTGCTATGTCGCCTACGACCTTATCCTGTTCGAGGAAGGCTCCATCGCCAACCTGACGGCATCGATCATCGGCAACGTGTTTTCGTTCAAGCCGCTGAAGGCGGCGCGGCTGGAGGACATGCACTTCCCGGTCTCCTACGTGAAGACCTACAAGGGGCCGCCGACCGGCATCGTCATCGAACGCGAGCGCCTCGACAAGTTCGGCAAGCCGCTGCTCGGCGCCACGACGAAGCCGAAGCTCGGGCTTTCGGGCAAGAACTACGGGCGGGTCGTCTACGAGGGTCTGAAAGGCGGGCTCGACTTCATGAAGGATGACGAGAACATCAACTCGCAGCCTTTCATGCACTGGCGCGACCGGTTTCTCTACTGCATGGAGGCTGTCAACCGCGCCTCGGCCGAAACAGGCGAGGTGAAGGGCCATTACCTCAATATCACCGCCGGCACGATGGAGGAGATGTACCGCCGCGCCGAGTTCGCCAAGGAACTGGGTTCCGTCATCGTCATGGTCGATCTCATCATCGGCTGGACGGCGACCCAGTCGATCTCGGAATGGTGCCGCCAGAACGACATGATCCTGCATATGCACCGCGCGGGGCACGGAACCTATACGCGCCAGAAGAACCACGGCATTTCGTTCCGCGTCATCGCCAAATGGCTGCGTCTTGCCGGCGTCGACCACCTCCACTGCGGCACGGCCGTCGGCAAGCTGGAGGGCGATCCGCTGACGGTCCAGGGCTACTACAATGTCTGCCGCGAGACCCGCAACGAGATCGACCTGCCGCGCGGCCTGTTCTTCGACCAGGACTGGGCCGACCTCAAAAAGGTCCTGCCGGTCGCCTCGGGCGGCATCCATGCCGGCCAGATGCACCAGCTTCTCGATCTCTTCGGCGACGATGTCGTGCTGCAGTTCGGCGGCGGCACCATCGGCCACCCGATGGGCATACAGGCGGGCGCCACCGCCAACCGCGTCGCGCTCGAGGCCATGGTGCTCGCCCGCAACGAGGGGCGCGATATCAAGAACGAGGGGCCGGAGATCCTGCGCGAGGCGGCCAAGTGGTGCAAACCGCTGGAGGCGGCGCTCGATACCTGGGGCAACATCACCTTCAACTACACGCCCACCGACACGTCGGATTTCATTCCGACCCCGACGGTCGCGATGTGAGCGTCAAAAAAGGAGACCGACCATGCGCATTACCCAAGGGTGTTTTTCGTTTCTTCCGGACCTGAACGACGAGCAGATCGGCGCGCAGGTGGAGTACTGCCTGGAGCAGGACTGGGCAATCGGCATCGAATACACGGACGATCCGCACCCCCGGAACAATTACTGGGAGATGTGGGGCCATCCGATGTTCGACCTGCGCGACGCCAAGGGCGCGATGATGGAACTGGAGGAATGCCGAACGGCCCATCCGGACCGGTACATCCGCATCAACGCCTTCGACAATACGCGCGGATGGGAGACCGTGCGCATGTCGTTCATCGTCAACCGGCCGACCGACGAGCCGAAGCTGGGGCTGACACGCTACGACCGGCACAGCCGCACCCAGACCTACGGGCTGCGGACCGGCTGACGGGAGGAAACTATGGGCGAAGCCGCTGAAAACCTGCCGGAGGCGATCGACCTCGCTGAGGAATACAGGACCTTGGGCGTCGCCGAGGTCCTGGATGAACTCGACCGGGAACTGGTCGGCCTGAAGCCGGTCAAGCAGCGCATCCGCGAGATTGCCGCGCTGCTCATCGTCGAGCGGGCACGCAAGGCGATGGGGCTCAGCCACGAAACGCCGACGCTGCACATGAATTTCACCGGAAATCCCGGAACCGGCAAGACCACGGTGGCGCTGAGGATGGCCAACATCCTGCACCGACTCGGCTACGTGCGCAAAGGCCATCTCGTGTCGGTGACGCGTGACGACCTGGTCGGCCAGTATATCGGCCACACGGCACCGAAGACCAAGGAAGTGCTCAAACGGGCGATGGGCGGCGTGCTTTTCATCGACGAGGCCTATTATCTCTACCGCCCCGACAACGAGCGCGACTACGGCCAGGAGGCGATCGAGATCCTCCTGCAGGTGATGGAAAACAACCGCGAGGACCTCGTGGTCATTCTCGCCGGCTACGCCGACCGCATGGACAAGTTCTTCGAGAGCAATCCGGGTTTCCGCTCGCGCATCGCCCACCATCTCGATTTTCCCGACTATGACGACGGCGAGCTGCTGTCGATCGCCGAAGGCATGCTGGCCGGGCAGAACTACCGGTTCGACGATGCGGCGCGCGCGACGATGGCTCGCTACATCGAACTGCGCCGCGGCCAGCCGCATTTCGCCAATGCGCGCTCGATCCGCAACGCGCTCGACCGGGCGCGGCTGCGACAGGCCAACCGGCTGTTTTCCGGCGCCGAGGGCCCGGTTACGGCCGAGGACCTGTCCACCATCACCGATGCCGACATCAGCGTCAGCCGGGTGTTCACGATGGGTGTTCCCGACGGCGCGAGGGGGCAGGCATGACGCGCCGGACAATCATCGCGCCGTCCGTGCTCTCCGCCGATTTCTCACGTCTCGGCGAAGAGATCGAGGCGGTCGAGAGGGCAGGTGCGGACTGGATCCATCTCGATGTGATGGACGGGCATTTCGTGCCCAACATCACCTTCGGCCCGGCCGTCATCAAGGCGGTGCGGGATCGCACCGACAAGGTCTTCGACTGTCACCTGATGATCGCACCTTGCGATCCGTACCTTGCCGCGTTCGCCGATGCCGGCTGCGACATCATCACGGTCCACGCCGAGGCAACGCAGCATCTCGACCGTTCGCTGCAGGCGATCCGCGATCTCGGCAAGCGGGCAGGAGTGTCGCTCAACCCGTCGACGCCGGAGAGTGTTATCGAATATGTGCTCGACCGGCTCGACCTCATTTTGCTGATGACCGTCAATCCCGGTTTCGGCGGCCAGGCCTTCATCGGGCCGGTGGTCGAAAAGGTGTCGCGGGTCAAATCGATGATCGGTTCGCGGCCCATCGATATCGAAGTGGATGGCGGCGTGACGCCGGAAACCGCACCGCTGGTTTCGGCGGCCGGCGCCAATGTGTTGGTGGCGGGTTCCGCCGTCTTCAAGGGCGGGTCGGAAGACCAATATCGCGAAAACATTCGGGCGATCCGCGAGGCATCCGACGGTGCCGTTCGAACCGCGGCATAAAACAAGGGAGCTATCATGTTGAACAAACCCGATCGCGGCCTGCGCATTGTTTCCACGGCCAATCCTGTCGGATGGCCGCAGGCGGTGCTGTTCGACCTCGATGGCACGCTGATCGATTCCGTGCCCGACCTGACCGCCGCCGTGAACCGGGTGCTCGAATTCAACGGCCTGTCCCGGCTCGATGTCGACGCGGTACGGCCGATGATCGGCAACGGCATCAAGAAACTGGTGCAAAGGGCATTTGCGGCCCATGGCGTGGAACTGGAAGGCCGGAGGCTGGATTTCACGACCGACCGGATGATGGGGATCTACCGCGAGCATCTGACCGTTTACACCACGCTTATGCCCGGTGCTTTCGTGGCGGTCCGTGACCTTTCGGAAGCGGGCGTTCGGGTGGCGGTCGTCACCAACAAACCGGAGGCCTTCTCCCGGCGGATTGTCGAGCATTTCGGGCTCGGCCCGTATGTCGACACGGTCATCGGCGGCGATACGGGACCGGAAAGGAAGCCGGCGCCCGACATGCTCCTGCAGGTCCTCGCCGAGTTCCGCGTCCATGCGCGCGATGGATTGATGGTCGGCGACAGTCCGGCGGACATCAACGCGGCGCGCGCCGTGCCGATGCCGTCTATTGCCGTGCGCGGCGGCTACACGGCCGTGTCGGCCGACGAACTCGGTGCGGATGGGGTTGTCGAGAGCCTCGCCGATATCGGAACGGCTGTGGACCGGTTGAGGGAACTTGTCTAAGTGCCTGTACGTGCGTTGATATTCGACGTGGACGGCACGCTTGCAGAGACCGAGGACCTGCACCGCCTGGCCTTCAACAGGGCATTCGAGATTGCCGGAATCGACTGGGTTTGGAGCCGCGATCTTTACGCCCGTTTGCTGCGCGTGACCGGCGGCCGCGAGCGCATCCGGTTTTACGCGGACGAAACGGGTGCGGCGGACATCGATTCAGCAGCTCTGCACAGGACCAAGACGGAAATTTACAATGGCTTCATGTCACCGGGCGTGCTGGAGCTGCGTCCGGGCATCGAGAGGTTGATCCGGCGGGCGCGGGACGGGGGGCTGAAGCTCGCCATCGCGACGACGACCAGCCGTGCCAATATCGACAGCCTGTTCGGTGCAACGATGGGAAAAGGTGCGCTCGACTGGTTCGCCTCCATTCGGTCCGGCGAAGACGTTCGGAACAAGAAACCCGACCCGGAGGTCTTCGAACTGGTGCTGGCCGATCTCGACCTGCCGCCGGAGGACTGCATTGTCTTCGAGGATTCCGAGAACGGGCTCAGAGCAGCCAAGGCGCTGTCACTGCCGACGGTGGTCACGCCCAGCATCTACACATGGGACAATCAATTTTCCGCCGCCGATCTGGTCGTCCGGACCGTGGATGAACCCTTCTCGATGCGCGAACTCATGCCGGAAAAGGAGCTCTCCGACATTCCGGAAAGCCTGCGCGATCTTCTTTTCGCTCAGATGGTCTGACGGGCAAGGAAATCCGTCAGCGTGCTCAGGCCGGCAGACGGGAACGCGTTGTCGATTTCGACGCGGATCGTGTCGTCGGCAAGCCGGTCGTCGCCGCAGTATGCAGCGCGCTGTCGGGAATGTCCGTTGCGGCAGGCGAAACCGCGAATTCGGCGATCCGCGGCGAAATCGGGGGCGGTTCGAGCCTGTCTTGACGTCCGTCTTTGCCAGGCACCTGCAATACTCCCCTATCTGCTCCTAGAAGGAGCGCGGCAGTCCCAGAACATGTTCGGCAAGGTAGCTCAGGATCAGGTTGGTGGAAATCGGCGCGACCTGGTAGAGCCGGGTCTCCCGGAACTTGCGCTCGACATCGTATTCCTCGGCAAAGCCGAAGCCGCCATGGGTCTGCAGGCACATTTCGGCTGCTGCCCAGGACGCGTCGGCCGCGAGCATCTTGGCAAGGTTGGCCTCTTCGCCGGGATTGTCGCCCGCCTCATAAAGCCGAATCGACTCGCGCAGCATCAGCTCGGCGGCGCGCATCTGCGCATAGGCCTTCGCGATCGGAAACTGGATGCCCTGGTTTTCGGCGATCGGGCGGTCGAATACGACCCGTTCCTTGGCGTAGGCGGCGGCCGTCTCGATGAACCACTTGGCATCGCCGATGCATTCGGCTGCAATCAGGATCCGCTCGGCATTCATGCCGGACAGGATGTAGCGAAACCCTTTGCCCTCCTCGCCGATCAGGTTTTCCGCCGGAACCGGCATGTCGTCGAAGAAGATCTCGGTCGTCGAATGGTTCATCATGGTACGGATCGGCCGGATGGTCATCGACTTGCCGCGCACCTCCCGCATGTCGACGAGGAGGACCGACAGCCCGTCCGTCTTTTTCGAAACCGCCTCGCGGGGCGTCGTGCGGCACAAAAGCACCATCAGGTCGGAGTGCTCGGCGCGAGACGTCCAGATCTTCTGGCCGTTGACATAGTAGGTGCCGCCCTCGAGGCGCGCGGTGGTACGCAGCGAACCGGTATCGGTGCCGCTGGTCGGCTCGGTCACGCCAAAGGCCTGCAGGCGCAATTCGCCGGAGGCAATGGCCGGCAGATAGGCGCTCTTCTGGGCGTCCGAACCATGGCGCAGCAGCGTGCCCATCGTGTACATCTGCGCGTGGCAGGCTGCCGCGTTGCCGCCCGACCGGTGGATTTCCTCCAGGATCGCCGCGCCCGCCGAGATCGTCAGGCCGGAGCCGCCATAGTCCTGCGGTATCAGTGCCGCCAGGTAGCCGGACCGCGTCAGCGCGCTGACGAATTCCGCCGGATAGGCCTGATCGCGGTCGCATTGCCGCCAGTAGCTGCCCGGAAAGTCGGCGCACAAGCGGCGCACGCCGTCGCGGATATCCTCATTGCCGGTTTGATATTTCATAGCGTTTCCATTGCGTGGTCAGCCCGCGGCAAATTCGCGCCGGATGGCCCGCCCGTGCTCATCCAGTTTCGGGACACGGGAAGGGCGCGGTCCGGCGGTCAGGACCGGCAGGTCGGCGGCCATCAGATCGGCCTTGCCGAAGTGAATTTCGGTCTGCCTGAGGAATTCGTGGTTGGATAGATCCTCGACGCTGGAAATCCTCGCGCAAGCGATCTTGTGGTCGCGCAGAATGACGATCAGTTCGTCGCGGCTCTTTGTCGAGAACACCGCATTGATCGCCTCGTCCATCGCGGCGCGGTTCTCGACCCGCGCCGTGTTGTCCGCGAATTTCGGATCGGTACCGAGTTCCGGGCGGCCGAGCACCGTTTCGCAGAAATTCCGCCACTCGTGATTGCTTTGTATGGCGATCATGATCTGGCCGTCGGCGGTCCCGTATGGCCCGTAGGGTGCGATCACGGGGTGGGTCAGGCCGGTGCGCGCCGGCGTGCGCCCGAGATAGCGGTGGACAAGCATCTGCATGTTCATCCAGTCCGCCATCACGTCGAACAGGGAGATGTGAAGGTCGAGGCCGGTCCCGGTGCGCCCGCGCTGGATCAGCGCCCGCAGGATCGCCGAGAACGCGGTCAGCCCGGTGGCGATGTCGCAGATGGAAACGCCGGCCCGTGACGGCTGTTCGGGCGTTCCGGTCACGGAGCAGATGCCGCTCTCGGCCTGCACGAGCGTATCATAGGCTTTCATGCGTGCAGCCGTGCCGCGATCGCCATAGCCCGAGAGCTGGCAGGTGATCAGCCCGGCATTCTCGGCCCGCAGCGCCGCGCCGTCGAAACCCCGCCGTTCCAGCGCGCCGGGTGCCAGGTTGTGGAGAAAAATGTCGGCATTGCCGATGAGTCGGCGCAGCAGTGCCGCGTCTTCCGGATCGTTGAGATCAACGGCAATGGACTCCTTGCCGCGATTGAGCCAGGCGAACCAGACGCTCTCGCCGTCGGCGCCGTGGTCGTAGAGCCGCGCGAAATCGCCGTCCGGACGCTCGATCTTGATCACCCGGGCACCCGCGTCGGCCAGCAGAAGGCCGCAATAGGGCGCGGCGACGGCCTGCTCCAGCGATACGGCGACAATGCCGTCAAGTTCCCGGTCAAGCATGGCGGTCATGAAAAATTCTCCGTGCGGCCCGCATTTCTTATAGGGGCATTCGCATCCGCGTTACAGCCCCGCGCATGCGGGCTTTTCCCGGCCGGCAAAAACTGCCATGTCTTGTAGGGGAACGTCGGGAGCGTGCACCGTGTCGGACAAGAATGCGGCTGAACTGGATCTGGAACACCTGCGCGGCTGGATCGGCCGCGAGGAGCGCGTGTCGGATGTCGTCACACCGGAACTGGTGCGCCGCTTCAACGCCACCCTGGACATCGAGGCGTCCGTGCCGAAGATCGGCACACCGGCACCGCCGCTTATCCATCTGTGCCTCGCGCCGACCGTTGCGGCAACCGCGCAGTTGGGGCCGGACGGTCACGCGCAGCGTGGCGGTTTCGTCCCGCCCGTGCCGTTGCCGCGGCGTATGTGGGCCGGCGGCGAAGTTCAGTTCCATAACGCCATCAGGGTGGGTGACGCGGTCGAGCGGCGATCGAGCGTTAAAGATGTGGACGTGAAGCCGGGGCACAGCGGCCGCCTTTGCTTCGTGACGGTCGAACACACGCTGTCGGTCGAAGGCACGCCTGCGCTGACTGAAATCCAGAACATCGTCTATCGCGATCCGACCGATCCGTCGCAACGGGCGCGGCCGATGCCGGTTGCGGAATCCGGTGCGCAAAGCCGCCGGATCCAGGTGAGCGCGCCGCTGCTCTTCCGCTATTCGGCGCTGATGTTCAACGGGCACCGCATCCACTACGACCGGTCTTACGCGACCGAGGTGGAGGGTTACCCGGGGCTGGTCGTTCACGGGCCGCTGCAGGCGACGCTGCTGGTGCACTTCGCGGCCGAGCTGAGGGGCCGGCCACCAAGGCGATTTGCCTTCCGCAGCCAAGCGCCGCTCTTTGATGATGGCGACTTTTTCCTTCACGCGGCCGAGGACGGTGACCGCCTCAGCCTGTGGACGGCGCGGGAAGGCGGGCCGGTGGCCATGCGGGCGATAGCTTCCTGGACCTGATCGCCGGCGCCGGAATTCGGTCTTCGCAATCGGATTGATGGAGGTACTGCGATGGATACGGAAATACTCGGGATCGTTGCCGTCTTTATCATGGTGGCGAGCTACGCGCTTGAGCAGCGTCACCCGGTCTTTGTCATCATATTCGCAGGCGGCTGCGCACTTGCCGCATTCTATGCATTTCTCATCCATTCCTATCCATTTGTCGTTGCGGAGGGAATCTGGTCGGTCGTCGCATTTCGTCGCTGGATTGCAGTGCGCGGCGGAACCTGATCTGTCCTGTCCGGTGCGACGCCGCATCGATCGACGTGCCTTGTTCGCCGCATATTGAGGTCATCCGGCCCTTTCGCTTTTCAATCAATGATTGAAATTCTCTCGACGTCGCGGATAGGTTCTCCATAAAATCTATGTGGTTTTTTTGTAATCAGTTGTTTAATTAATACTACAAAAACATGAATGATTTTCATAATTTAATACAGTCATTTTTGCGTCAGTTGTAATAAATTGTGAAAACAATGCTAGACATTTCAATATATTACAAAAAATACCACATTTTGTGAATTTTGTCTTTTTTAAGGCGCATCAAATAATTGACGAACCTTTGGAATTTCTATGAATTAACTTACAGGCAGTTGAAGAGTTGGGCGGCTCGGTCTCGCTATCGTTCACCCGTCTAAGTAGTTTTTCAAAAGTCGAAAAGCGACTGTCGCCAGATTTATGCAGGCCCCAGGGCCGTGCCGGCAATGCGCTGTTTCGCCGGCAGCCACGGGGCGAATGACCATAATTCAACCCGAGCTGGAGTGCTCAGCCATGAACGTTGCTACTACCTATCCGGGCGTCTATGTGCTCGAAGTGCCGAGCGGCGTGCGGACCATTGCCGCCGTCTCAACATCCGTGACGATGTTTATCGGAGCGACCCAGTTCGGTCCGATCAACCAGCCCCGGCGCCTGTTCAATTACTCCGACTTCGCCCGCCAGTTCGGCGAGGATACATCGATCGGCGACATGGCGCGTCACTTGCGCCTGTTCTTCCTCAATGGCGGCACGGACTGTTATGTCATGCGCATTGCCGCCGGGGCGACGGCTGCGACGGTGCAGCTCCAGGCGGCCGACACGACGCCGGTTCTGGAACTGACGGCCCGGCAGGCCGGACGCAGCGGCGACATGGTTCGCGCGCGCGTCACCTACGATTCCAGCCAGCCTGAAACGACGTTCAATCTCGAGCTCTGGCGTGCGGAAACACTGCCGGCCGGCGGTACGACCCAGGCCGACCTCGAGACGTTCCGAAACCTTTCCATGAACCCGGCAAGCCCGCTTTACGCGCCGGACATCCTGACCCAGCAGTCGAAACTCGTAACTGCGGCGGAAATACCCGCCGGCGGACCGACGGCGGGCTTCTCGCAGGCCGGGCGGCCGGTGCCCTACACGGACGCAACGCCGGTTGAAATCCGCGATCGCATCGAGGCGGTCCTGGCCGATCACGGGGCCCTGCGGCTTGCGGTCGCCGGCAGCGTACCGGTGGATGTCGATCTGACACCGGCGAACGTGCCGCAGATCGATCCGGTGGGTGACGGGCTGACCTCGGCGCAGGTGCTGACGGAATATGCGACGCGGCTGACGGCTCTTATCAACACGGCGCTGGTTCCAGTCGCACGGACCGTGACGGTCTCGTTCGAGGCGGGTCCGACGCCGGTTGCCGGCGACGGCGACAACACGGCGCTGCTGCGTATTACCGCGGACGATGCGGATGCGAGTGTGCATGTCGTGCCCGCACCGGACCCGGCCGACATTGCCGTCCACCTGATGATCGGCGGTGAGCAGGGCGGTCTCGAGATCGGCGCGTTCGCGGCGACACGGCCGGCGCCGAGCGGTCTGGCGCTTTCGATGGATGCGGCGAATCTTCTGACGCTCATGGGCGCCCAGCAGGACGCCATACAGGAGGTCAGCCTGCCGGAACGGCAGCCGGACGACTCATTTGCTCCGGTTTCCATACCGGTCGATCTGGAAATGACGGCGGCGGCGGAGCCGCTGTACCGGGCAAGCAACGTTGCGTTCCCCGGAGAAAACGCCAACGGCGTCCGGCTGGCGCTAGAAACCATCCGCGACGCGATCAACGACTATCGCGATGCGCATCCCGACACATTCCCGTGGGCCGCGAGCGTTGCCGGCCTGCGGCTGCTCATCCAGCCCGAGGGTGAAGCCGGCGACCTCTTCACCGGAGCGTTGACATCCTCGGACGGTGGCGGTGCCGGCCTCGACCTGGGGCCGCTGATGGTCGAGAACGTCAAGAACTACGTCCTCGGCGCCGGAGGCACGCTCGGCCTGCAGACGCCGGGGGCTGCCGGGTTCGACGGCAATCCGCCGACCGCCGACGAATACGAGGACGCGTTCGATATCATCGACAGCGAGGTGGATATCTTCAACCTGATGTGTCTGCCGCCGACGGCCGGATCGGCACTCGACATGGCCGATATCTACCGGCCGGCGAGCGTCTTTTGCCAGCGGCGCAGGGCATTCCTGCTGATGGATCCGCCGATCGGCTGGAACAACGCCCAGACGGCGAGCACCGGCGTGTCGGCGCTGAAGATCGGCCTCGTCAAGGATCATGCCGCGATCTACTATCCGCGCCTCCAGATCACCGAGGACGGGCGGCAGCACTTCGTCGGGCCCTCGGGCGCCGTCGCCGGGCTGATGACCCGCATCGACGGCTCGCGCGGCATCTGGAAGGCGCCGGCCGGTACCGAGGGCGACATTCGCGGCATCAGCGGCGTCGAATATCCGTTCTCCGACATGGAAAACGGCATCCTCAACCCGCGTGCGATCAACGTCATCCGCCAGTTCCCGAACGGCATCGTGTCCTGGGGCGCGCGTACCATGGACGGCGATGACAGTGCCGGTTCGGAGTACAAATATGTGCCGATCCGGCGGCTGGCCCTGTTTATCGAGGAGAGCCTCTACCGGGGCCTGCAGTGGGTCACCTTCGAGCCCAATGACGAACCTCTTTGGGCGCAGATCCGGCTGAACGCGGGGGCTTTCATGCATACGCTGTTCCGCCAGGGAGCCTTCCAGGGGCAAACGAAGAACGATGCCTATTTCGTCAAATGCGATTCCGAGACAACCACCGCGACCGACCAGAATCTCGGCCGCGTCAATGTGTGGATCGGCTTCGCGCCGTTGAAACCCGCCGAATTCGTGATCCTGCGCCTGCAGCAGATCGCCGGGCAGATCGAGACCTAGAGCGAGTTGTGGCCAGCTTGAAGCATTTGATGGCGGAAAATCGGCCCATCGGCGTCGTTGCGCCGATTTGCCGCCACCCTGGAAAGGAAGAAGATGTTGAAAACCAACGTTGAATGGGCCGGGCGATTTTGGCCCCTGGCGTCGTTGGCTTGCGCTTGTGGTGGGTTGGCACCACGGCGCGCAACCCGCCTAGCCAGAGACCAAAATCGCCGCGGTCAAATGATTCAACCTGGCCACAACTCGCACTAGGAGGCAGACAATGGCACAGTTCACGGTCAATACGCACCGTTTCGATCCCTACAAGGCCTTCAAGTTCCGGGTCAAATGGGAAGGCCGCTACGTGGCCGGCATCAGCAAGGTCTCGGCGCTCAAGCAGTCGACCGAGCCGATCAAGCACCGCGAGGGCGGCGATCCGTCGACGCAGCGCATCATGCCGGGCACGCGATCCTTCGAGCCGATCACGCTGGAGCGCGGTGTCACCCACGACACGGAATTCGAAGACTGGTCGAAGCTGGTTTACTCGACCGATGGCGACGCGTCGATTTCCCTGAAGAACTTCCGCCGTGACGTGATCATCGAACTGCTCAACGAGCAGGGCCAGATCGCCAAGGTCTACAACGTGTTCCAGTGCTGGGTATCCGAGTACACAGCATTGCCCGAGCTCGATGCCAACGGGACAAGCGTGGCGATCGAAAGCATGGTCATGCAGAACACGGGCTGGACCCGCGATCTCGACTTCGGCGAGCCGACGGAAACCTGACGCCGCCGGCGATGGCGTGCCGGGGCCGGCCCGGCGCGCCGTCAATTCCCGAACCCTGCCGTCACGCTTGATGAGGGAGGATCATCGCTGTGCAGCAAAGCATTCGGCGGCAACATGCCGTTCCCGGCCTGCAGGGCCGGGTGGAGTGGATGATAACCGGCCGTCCGGGCGACGGGGCGCGGCTTGTTGCGCACCTGGTCGGCGAAGATGATGCGCGGACATTGCCGGTCAGTGCCCGCGACGCGGTGCTGTGCGACCTTTACAGTGAGATATTCGGCCCGCATGTCGAGGCCAGCCGCCGCTGCAGCCATTGCAGGGAACCGTATGATTTCGATTTCGTCCTTGCGGATGTCGTGGCGAGCCTGTCCGAGACACCGAAGCCGGATTTCGTTCGCGGGCTGACCGAAGCGGGAGACGCACGGCTTGAAAGCGGGCATGTCGTACGCGCACCGACGCTGGAGGACGAGGAAGCGGTGGCCGGTCTCGAGGTGGCGGCGGCCGAGCGAGTACTGCTGGACCGCTGCGTTGATGCCACGAATACCGACGCGCCGCTCGACGCGGAGACGGCCGGTGCGGTGCTCGAGTGGCTGAGCCCGATGGTCGACCTCGATCTTCGGGGCACCTGCCCGGAGTGCGGCACCACCGAATCCCTGCGGTTTTCCATCGAACATTACCTGGTCCGGGCACTGGTCGCCGAACGCAGGCAACTTGTGCGCGACACCCATCTGATCGCCGCCGCCTATCACTGGAACCTCAACGAAATCCTGGATCTGTCGCGCAACGACCGCAGGCAGCTGGCGGCCCTTGTCGAGAACGACCGCTTCTCCGCCCGCAGCGGGGTGAGCCTATGACGGGCTATTTCCGACGCCTCGCGGAACGCGCCACGGGCGCGCTCGAAAGACCGGTGATCCGGCCGGTTCTGCGTGCACGGGACGAACCGCCGGACGTTCCGCCGGAAACCATTTCTCTCCAGCCGCCGCGGCCGCAATCGCTCCTTCCGATAGAGAAAGGCGACCCGGATCCGGTTGAGGCAGCAGCGGAGGAAAACCCGGAGCCGCAAGAGAACCTGCGTCCCGTCGAAACACCCGTCCGGCCGGAACGGCCTGTCGCACGCCAAGGCAAAACGGAGAAAAGTCCCGTCGACAGGAAGCCGCTGGCGGACCCGGAAAAGACCGCGCCCCCGCCGATCGAGCCGGACGACGCCACCGTCCTGCAGCCCCGTAAAACGTCGCCGGAGCCGGCGGCGCCGAACCCGGAATTGATCGAAACAAAGCCGGTCCCGCCGCAACGACGGCGCGCGCCTATGTCAGCAGTACCTGTTGAACCACCGAGCTCCGTGCAGCCCGTTGCCGACAAAAATGGCATTCCAACGCCGGCGGATATTGTTTCGCCGCGGCCCCGCCATGTGCAGCCCGACATTCCGCAGCCGGTTGGCGAAGAAACCCCGGCAGCGGAAACGCCGCCGCCTGTCAAAACACCATCCGCGGAACCTCTGCTCGAGCCGCCCGTGCGATCCGAACAGGCGATGCCGGCACCGGCGCCGGACGTTCACATCGGACGGCTCGAGATCGAAGTGGTCAATGAGGAACGGCCACGGCCGAAACGCTCGCGCGGGTTGCGGCGACCGCGGGCAGGATCGGCGCGGCGCACGCGCCGCAGCGCATCCGGCTCCGGATTGGGGTGAGGGGACAAAATGAGCCTTCTTGACCTTTCCCTCGTCACCCGTTCCTTCACCGAGTTCGTCGCCCGGACCATCGAACTGTCGCCCGCCTGGCAGCCCCGCGCGCGGCCGACCGTTTCACCGCTGCCGCCGGACCAGATGGCGGTGGCGGGCCTTTCATTCTACCTCTATCACGTGACGGAAGTGCCGCAGCACAAGAACCCGGCGCCGGCCGCCGTCGGGTCCGATGCGATCCGTTTCACGCCGATGGCAGTCGAACTGCACTACCAGATGTCGCCGGTCGCGTCCGGCCAGACCGCGGCGGAAATGCACGAGGCCCAGCTTCTGTTCGGTTGCGCGCTGAAGGCGCTGCACGATGCACCCGAAATCAACGACGAGACGGCTGTCAACGGCGCCAATGTGTTCGACCTGCTCGGCCTCGGCGGCGCCGACAACCGGTTCCGGCTACAATATGTGCCCGTCATGGCCAGCGACGCGGTCAATTTCTGGACCGCGGGCTCCAGCGCCATGCGGCTTGCCGCCTATTACAGCGCGGCTGTCGTCTATCTCGATCCGGAAGCGATTGCCGCCCGGTCGGGCCGCGTCCTCAGCTACTCCATATCGGCCTTCCCTTCGGGTTCGCCATTCGTCTCGTCCTCGGAATCGCAGACAACCTTCACGCTTCCGGGCGGACAGGCGCAAACCATCACCACAAGCCCGGCCGTGGTGCCCTACGGAGGCGAACTGGTGCTGACCGGAGCCAATTTCACCGGCGAGCGTGTCGATCTCTTGCTGCGTGGCAACGGCGATGACGCGCCCCGTGTCGCCGATGCCGGATGGGCCATTGTCGCCCAGCCGACGCGCCTGTCCGCCCGCGTCGCGCGGACCGCCGACGGGAGAATCATGCTTCCCGGCGCCTATGCGGCGAGCGTGCGCACCGGGCGGACGCTGTCCGGCCGCATGATCACGTCGCGGTCCAATGTGACGCCCATCCAGATCACGCCGGCAGTCGATCTCGTCACCGATCTCGGCGGCGGCCTGTTCCGCATCGACGGTGGTCTCTTTGCCGATCCGGACATCGCGCCGGAGGACGTCGAGGTCCATGCGGCCGCGGAACAACTGACACTGTCTGCTGGAGCGCCGGCTGCCGGGGAATACCAGGTTGTCAGCGCCGACCGGATTGAACTGCAGCTTCCGGCCGGCTTCACCAGCGGTACGGATGTCCCTTTGCGGATCCTGGTGAACGGTGCGGAAACGCCACCGGTCTTCGTGAGGGTGCCATGACTGCGGGCGCGGGACAGACACCGGGCGCCGAAGCGCTGTTCGATCCGGCCCTTGGGAACCTGGATACCACGCTGGCCGCTCTCGTGGTGCGGCGGGTGCGGCTGGCCGCGGCGGGCCGGGCCGCGTTTCTGCATCGGCTGTGGAGCGAGGAGGAACGGGACAACAATGCCCGTCCGGTCGACCGTCTTGCCAGGCAATTGGACAATGCGGAGGCGGAAGCGGCCTTCCGTCAAGAGGATCCTGAGGCCACAGCGCTGACCCAGGCCTCGGACGAGACCGCGGCACTGCTTTCGCAGTTCAGCGATCCGGCGTATCGCCGGCTGGTCGACATATTCGGTCTCGATGACGCGGAACAGGCGCTGCTCCATATGGCCCTGGCCGCCGAGTACGATCCCACCATCGGGCCGCTTTTAAGACATGTTTCTCTCCATGAGCGGGCCGATTATCCAAACGATGCGCTGGCCGCGCGGCTGTTCGGCGGGCAGGCGGCCGGGTTGTGGCGGGCGGACGGCCCGGCGGCACGCTGGCGCATTCTGATTCGCGAGCCGATGGGACCGGACCTTCCCGAACGTATCGCGGTCGATCCTTCCATCCGGCGGTACCTTGGCGGCGAAATGACGATGCCGGACCAGTTGATGGGCCTGGCACGCATTGTCGGCCCGCGGGAGCCGCTCTCGGGCTGGCCTGTCACGCAGACTGCGGCGCGGCTGTCGCGCATGCTCGAAGACCGGCGCGAGGAGCCGGTTACCGTTGCGGTACACGGTCAGCCCGGCTCCGGCCGAAAGACATTCTGCGCGGCGGTTGCATCCGAACTCGGGTTGTCGCTGCTTGCATCGGATCTGGATCGGGCGGCGTTGACCGCGCTCGAGGATGTCGCAATCGCGGCGCACCGGCACGCGTACTTCGCAGGTGCGGCGGTGCTGCTGGAAGGCCAAAGCACCGGCGCGGCGCGTTTGCCGGTCGATCTTGCGCCGTTCCCCTTGACATTTGTGGTCTCGGGTTCCCCCACCGATGCGTCTCCGGGCCAGGCCGGCCAACCGTCGCGGCCGACGATCGCGGTCGATCTCGGGGTTCCGGGCGTCGACGAACGGGCGGCGCTCTGGCGGCGGTTGTGCCCCTCCTCGTCGGCCTGGCGACAGGGCGAGATCGAAATTCTCGCCTCGCGTCACCGGACCTTGCCGGGGACCATTGCCCGGGCGGCGGAGACCCTTCCGGCCAGCGGATCCGAGGCGGGTGAAACGCTGCGTGCGATGGACCGGGAGCGCTTCGGGAGCCTTGCCCAGCATGTTGCCTGCGCGTTCACCTTCGATGATCTGGTGCTGCCCGAGCGCCCGCAACGGCAGATCCGCACGCTCGTTCACGAGGCGAAGGCCCGCGAACGCTTCTGGGAAAAACCTGGCGTCGAGCGGCTGTTCCCGCAGGGGCGAGGGCTGACGGCGCTCTTTGCCGGGCCGCCGGGAACCGGCAAGACCATGGCCGCGCAGGTCATCGCCGCTGAACTGGAGCTTGACCTTTACCGCGTCGACATGTCGTCGCTGGTCAGCAAGTATATCGGCGAGACGATGGAGAATGTGCAGCGCATACTCGACATCGCCAGGTCCGTCGATGCGGTCCTTCTGTTCGATGAGGCGGACGGATTTTTCGCCCGCCGGACCGAATTGAACAATTCCAATGACCGTCACGCCAACCAGGACACCGGCCATCTGCTGCAGGCCATTGAAGCCTATCCCGGCATTGCGCTGCTTGCCTCGAACCGCAGGCGCAATATCGACGAGGCCTTCACGCGGCGGCTGCGCTATATCGTCGAGTTCCCGCCGCCGGACGAGGCGGCGCGGCGGCGCATTTGGCGGCAGATCCTCGCCGAGGTCTTCGGCGCGGCGACGCTCGCCCGGCTATCCGACCCGGTCGACCGGATTGCCCGGCGCGTCGATGTCACCGGCGCGCAGATCAAGCAGGCGCTGCTGACCGCGGCATTTGCCGCCGATGCCGACGGAAGCGATCTTGACGTCGCGCATGTGCTCGACGGGATCGACGCGGAGCTGATGAAGGACGGCCGGGCGCTGACCGCCCGCGATCGTGCGAACCTGGAGGCCGGGCAATGAGCGGGCGGCCGACACTGGTTCGCCGCAGGAGCGGCGCGCGGGACCTGAAGGAAGCCGCCAGGCGCAAGGCTTTGCCGGCCCGCGGAAAGCAGCGAATGGAGCAGGCGGCGCCGGCACGCCAGGACGTGGTGCGCGAGCGCGAAGCGCAGCGCTATGCCGACGGGTTCATGCGCGAGGCGCCGAGGACCGGGCGCGCCATGGAGAATGTGGCCGGGGGCGGCCGACCCTTGCCCGAGGACCTGCGGGCTGCACACGAGGAGCGGACCGGAACCGACCTTGGCGCAGTCAGGGTCCATGATGACGCGGCTTCCATGGAAGCCGCCGGCACGCTCGGCGCGCGCGGCTATCAGGAGGGCGAGGCGATCCGTCTCGGCCCGTCGGCGCCGCGCTCGGGACCGGCACGCGAAAAACTCATCGCCCACGAGGTCGCGCATGTCGCACAGGCGCGCAGGGATGGTGCGGCCGGCGGCGCGCCGCGGCTCGATCCGGAACCGACGCTGATGCCGTCGGTTCCGGCGCCGGAGGTCTTCCGTTCCGATTTTGGCGTCTCGCTGACGCTCTATTTCAGCCAGGGGTCTTTCCTCCTCGGCGCATCGGGCCTGCGCGCGCTGAACCGGGTTCAGCAGCAGCTGCGGGCCATGCCCGATGCGGTCGTCAGCATCGACGGGTTCGCATCGGCCGAAGGCACCGACGAATTCAACCTGCGCCTCTCGGAAAACCGGCGGCAGACGGTGCGCGCGCTGTTGCTTGCCGGGCTCGGCTTTGCGCCGGACGTCTCGGGGACCGGCCACGGGGAGTCGCAATCGCAGGAAACCGATGTCGATCCGGCCGAGCGGGAGCGTTTCCGGGCGCGTCACCGCCGCGTCGAGATCACCATCGTCAGTCCCGCGCTGGCATCGGCGCCGTCGCCGGAGCCGGATGAACCGGCCGTTCCGCCGGTGATCACGGCACCGCGCATTCCGTTCCGCCCTGAGACCGATCAGGAGCGCCTCGACCGGATCCTGCGCATGCCGGTCATCACACCCGAACCGACGACGTTTTCCGTCTGCGGCGTCTGGCGCGACAGCACGCGGCGCTGGTTCGACCGCCGGCTGCGCGACCTCGGCGTCGGCGACGGCATTCGCGGCAGGCTTGTCGATCTCGGCGTCGGCGCCGTTGAGAGGCTTCCCTTCACCGCCGTGGAAGAGGCGCTCAAGGCCGGCGAGGTCGGAGGCACGGAGCGCCGCGCCATCATGTCGGCGCTGCGGGCCGCCTGCCGGCAGGAGGTGCGGCGATGAAACGGGCCGCCGTCCGTATCGACCGGCTGAAGATCCGCCTTGCCGGCGGCGCGGACCCGAAACCCTTGGCCGACGCGGTCCGTCAGGCGCTTGCCGAAGTGCCGCCCGAGAGGCTTGCCGGCGTTTCGGCAACAAACACGCGCAGGCTCGAGCGGCGTGCAGGCGAGAGCACCGCGGAACTCGGCAGGCGGATCGTGCGCAAGGGCATCGGGGGTGGATCGTGAAACGGGCGTCCGACACGAAGCGGCCGGCTCCGCGCATTCGGCCCGGTCCCAGCCGCCACGAAGAACAGGCGGTGGCGGCGGCGCGGGCGATCGACGCCGGCCGTCCGATCCCGCGCCTCGATCACGCGCCGGCAGCGGCCAATCTTGCCCGGCCCGGCGGCGGACGGCCCCTGGACGCCGCGTTCCGCGGCGCGGCCGAGCGGACATTCGACGCCGACCTTTCAGCCGTTCGCCTGCAGACAGGTGCGGACAGCGCGGCCTTACGGAACGGCGTTCCGGCGCTCACGGCCGGTGCGGACATCCATGTCGCCTGCGAGGAAAACCTGAGGGGAGAGGCGGGCCGTTCCCTGCTTTATCACGAGATCGCGCATGTGCTGCAGCAGACGGGCGAGCGCGGGCCCGACGGGCGGTTGCGCGCGACCCGTCGGTTCGGTTCGGGCATGCCTTTCGCGCTTGGCGGACCGCTGCAAGGCATCAACAAACCGAGCAGGGAAGACCTGGTCAGCAAGCTGATCGAGGTCCACCGTACCGGCGACGGCGGCGCGGAGGATGCGGACCTTGAAGCGGTCGTCGGCCGAATTTCCGGAGAGTTCGATCCGGAACGCGCCGGTGGCTCCGCGCTCAGCGCCGAGGTCCGCGCCGGCGAGATCAGCGGAACCGGCAAGCCGCTTCATCAGCTTTCCCAGCGTGCCCGCGGCCTGTTGTTCGACGTGCTCAAATTCGGCGGTTTCGACATCGGCGCGTCGACACTGTTAACCGGTGACATCGATATTCCATCCGTCGCCGGTCACCCGCATTTCTATGACGCGATGAGCGCCAATGCGACTGTCATGGATGCGCTGACGGTGCGGGTCTTTGCCAGGGGCAGACGGCTGCGGCAGTTCATTACGGTCGCTTATCCGCGTGCCGTTTGGAACTTCCTGATCGATTTGCCCCGGGGCAAGCAGCCGATCTACGGGTTCGAGGCGTATTTCAACGCACTTCTGGCCGAGGTATCCGACTGGAATGTGCTCGGGCGCAACGAGGCCATCCTCTATGGCGCTTACCTGGTCAATTCCTTTGTTGCCGACTACGACGCGATGATCGACAGGGTGCGGCTACAAACAAGCCACCTCAGCGGCAACCGTGTTCAACGAAAGGTGCTGATGGCCAGCCAGATCGGCGCATGGGCGACTGCGATGGCGGACGCGCTCGAGCTGTTCGGCGGTCAGACATTCGTCATTGAGGCCCATCGGCGCACGGCTATCCTGGCCGAGCGCGCGCGTGAATTCTGGACCTCGGCGCATGCCCGGGGTCACGAGACCTATCTGGCGGCACTCAGGCAGGCCGAGGAGGGAGGAAGCTTCCCCGAATCGCCGGTCGTCGCCATGGTCCGCAACCGCCTCCAGACGGCGGGGCTTCGCCTTCTCGCCACAACGCGGCAAGGTGAACTGCCGCCGGCCAGGGTGGACAGGGCCAATCGACGCAACTTCCGTCGGTCGGTGGAGCAAGTGATCGCTCAGATCGATCGGTTCGTTTTCGACCATCTGCCGAGGGCCGACGAAGAGTTCGCCGAGGCTCACGTTGTTGCGGGAGCCTTGCGTCTGTCCATGGACCGGCTTTTCGGCGCTCTCGATTTCTATAGCAGCTTTGCGGCCGAAGCCGAGGGAGAGGCGCTTCAGGACGTTCGCATCGCGAGCCGCATCAAAATGGCGCGCGAACTTGCGGTATTTGCACGCATGCTGCGATCACGTGCGCTGGAGCGCCGGACCGGAGACGTGCTTTCCGGACGCGACATTCGCAGTTCCTCGCTGGTGCTGCTCAGCGCGTGGGAGGAGGATCCAAGCACGCCGGTCGGCGCCATGGCGCGCGAGATCTCGACCCACACGGAGGCGGGCGATGCGCATCTGCCGATCAGCTTTTCCATCGGCGAGGGCGACGACCGGCGCAATGTCTACCTGCCTTTGACCGTCAGCGACCTGGTCGGCATCTACCGCCTGATGTACACCCGCCGGCTGGCCAATGCGCTTTCGCGCATGCTGGCCTCAACCCAACCGGAGGAAGACGACAACCAGCGCACGATTATCCAGCGGGCCTACGGCCAGGCACGCGGCGACGACCGGCCGATGCGCTGGAAGGTCAACACATTCGAATATGTCGCCTATGAGGGCGACACGAGGTCCTTCAGGCAGCTCGTCGAGTCGCATGGGAGAACGGATACCGAGCTTGAAACCCAGGTCGCGACAAACGGGGTCGTCTTATTCCCGGATCACCCGGCGGGCGGCGTCTTTGCGTGGCTCGTGCCACCGCTCGACCCGCTCATCCGTGTTCTGCGCCGGGTCGACCTTCTCAACCAGTTGATCGAGCGAGCGGGGTTTGTGCCGGCTTCAGAGTTATCAAACGGCGACTGGATGCGGGCGCTCTCCTTTGCGGCAGAAGACGAAGGCAATCTCGCCAGTATCCTGGAGACGGTGCCGCTCACGCTCGGCAATCTGCAGAACACCGAAAACGAAAGGCTGGCTGCGCTCCTTCCGCTCGCCGTCTCCTATGAGCGCCGGCGCACCGTTCGCAAGGTGAAGGACCTCCTGGCCGCCTATGTCGGCGACAATCTCAAGAAGTATGGTGCACCGAACGATGCGCAATATGCCATCGAGGACTTTCGGCGCCTCGTCACGCCGGATGAGCTGACCCACGAGGGTCAGACGTTCAATCACGCCAATGTGCAGCTCGCCATATTGATGCTGACGCTCGCCGAGGACATCGAGACGGCTTTCAATCCGCAGTTGATCAGCGGCTTTGAGTCGCTCGGCCGGCGCAGCGAGACACGGTTCGACATCATAACCGGCTTCACGCCGATGCTTCGCCTCGCCCTTCGATCGTCGGTTCCGGGCCGTTCGGGCCAGCTCCTGAAACTGATGAATGCAAGCGAGCGCGCCGATCTTGATATCTCAGCCGCGCGCCGAAAGCTGCGCGGCGTGCTGCGTCAGTTCGAAGCCGCGGCGCGGGAAATGTCCGCGCGGCTGGCGCTGATCAGTACCGGCACGTCGCTGAAAAGCAACCTTTTTGCCAGCGAGATACCCGTTTCCGAAGAGCCTTTCTTCCATGACGGCAAGCCGGTCCAGATCGTGCGGATTTTTCGGCCGTTCGTGTTCCTGCCCGCCTATGGGCGGGGTGATCAGGAGGTGCTGCCGCCGACACTGCTCGATGCCGAACGTGAGCCCATCGAGCGGTCGTCGGATATCGTGCTGGTCCGTATCCGCATCGCCAATGGCCCGCCGATCGACATCACCGCCGGGATGACGGATAAGGACATTGCCCTCCTGATGTTCCTGAACGACGCGATCGCCAACCGCGCCTTCCACCTCTCCATGGAGGGGATCGGCGAGGCGATCGAGGAGGCGGCGCTGCTGGCACTGGACGCGGCGGAGTTCATCCCGGGGGCCGGTCAGGCCATCATGGTCGGACGCATCATCTTCGAAGTCGGGCAGTTCCTGCTGTCGGACGAGTTTGACGACATGCTCGCCGTCGTACGTGGCCAGCCCGTCGAGGAACTGATGGCGATCGCCGAAAACCTGGCGACCGACTTTTTCGATACCGACGTCATCTGGCAGTTCCTTCTCTTCAACGGCACGGCCATCCAGTATCTCGACGAGGTGCGCAGCGATCCCCGGCGCGAGCGCGTGCGGCGGCGCGGACGGGGAAGCAAGTTCTCGCGGATCGTCATGAGCATCGGCCAGATCCCGCGCCATCTGTACAAGCGGCTCAATGCCGTGCGGGCACGGACCGTGCCGCGGGTCCGGAACATCCAGACATTTGTCGCCTCGCATCCAAATGTTGCAGGCGGACTCGAAATCGCCGCCGCCTTCGCCCGCGGCGTGCCTGTCTTCGGTCTCGATCCCCATGAGGTGCGAGGACTCCTTCAGGCGGCGGAGGATCCGGAGGCATCACTCAAGGCGAAATTGACGGGCATGCTCGATGCAATCGACAAGTTCGAGTTGCCGGACGATCCCATCCCCAATGACCTGATCATCGCGGCGATGATCGAATTCATCCTGGAACGGCTCAAGCGCATGGGCCGTATCGGCAAGGCCATCCGGGTTGTCCTGCCGATCCTGCGGGTGACAGGGGCGATCGACGAAATCGGTCAACAGCTCGCCAACGCTATGGCCGGCAGTGCCATAGATCCGAACCTGGTCTGGCAAAGAGAGATCAAAGAGAAGGTCGGCAAAGCGTTCAAGGAGGCCAAACAGGAATTCGTCGACACTGCGAATGGGCGGCTCGCCCGTTTCGGCCTGGAAACCATGCCGGATGTGGGTGACGTTAGCTTTGATGAGACGCCGCTGCCCGAGATGACGCCTGATGCCAGCCCGTTGCTCGGCGACGGACTGTACGCCGAGCCGCTGGCACACCTCGACACGATAGGCCCGGGACGACCGCTTTCGCGCCGGACCCTGATGCGGGCGACGCGCGAGTTCGGCCATGATCTTTCCCATGCGCGCCTGCACACCGGCAACGATGCTGCCGGGCTGACCGCGCGCTACGGGGCGCTCGGCCTGACGTCCGGCAGCCATATTTTCCTGCGGCCGGGTCTGTCGCCGGATGCCGGCGAGGGGCGCAATGTCATGCGCCACGAGTTGGCGCACGTGATCCAGAACACAGGACCGAGCCCGTTTGGCGAACACGGCTATCGCCAGCGCCACCCGGTTCTCGGGCAGCCCGGCAAGGGGTTGCGGATCGACGGGAGGCGGGAAGCCGAGGCGGACCGGGCAGCGTCGGCGGCAGCGGCACCCGGCCACCGCATCGGCAATCCGGTCGACGCGGGCAGTGGCGGCGGACCGGGACTGGCGCCGGCGCTCGGCGGGCGGTTGTTCGCTGACATCCTCACCCGGTTCACCGAACCGGCCGACATCGAGAATTTCGTTGCCGGGGTTCAACGGGAGGCGGAAACGAGGGCGACCGCGCCGGGTGTCGTCCATGCCCGCAGCATCTGGCGGCAGGTCAAGGCGGCATTGTCGAACAGCCGCAAATCGCGGTTCCGCGGCCACACCCGCACCGACGGGGTGCCGGATCTCATCCGCGACCAGATCAACACGGGGCGCGGCGCGCAAATCAGCAACCAGATGATCGCCGTGCTCGCGTCCCGATCGCAGCGGCCCGCATACCGTCGCGGGCAACGGGTGCCGCCGGGGGCGCCGCACACGGAGCTCAACCCGGCCGCGTTCGCCAATGCGCTCGAGGCCTTCGTCTTCGGCTTTACCGGAATTGCCATGAGCATCCGTCTCGAGCGCGGGTCGGAACGGCCCGATGTCTCGCGGGTGACGGTCTATCTCGTCGACCTCGGGCGCCTGGAGGACGACAGCCATCCGCTTTGGCAAAAAGCGCTGTCGGGCACGCCGCAGTTGGGTACGGTCACGCCGCAGGACAAGGAACTGCTCCTGCGCATAGCGCGCCTGCGCCGGCCCAACGAAAAGATCCTCGCGTCGCGCCATTTCAGTCTGGACGATCAATTCGTGCTCCGGTTCAGAAGCCTTAAGAGCGATGCCGCGGGCGTGTCGGTGGCGCCGTGGGTCCAATACACGACCGTCGACGCGGAGAACCCGGGAACCGGGACCGATCACCGGCTGCGCCTCGGAACGCACGGACAGCTCACCGGGATCGGTACGCCGAACAGGGAGTCCCACCACATCCCGCAATTCGTGTTGATCGAATATTTCAGAAACGATGCGGCGACACCGATGTTCGAAGATGCTTCCGACAGGCTCCCCGGCTTCGAAGCCAATGAGAATCCCGGTCGCTTCAGCGACGGCAGCAACTCGATAAATCTCGAAACGCTGCACTCCGGCAGCGGCCGCGGCAACGGCATGCCGGCCATCCTGCTCGCAGCCCGGACCCACAAGATGGGGCGCCTGCATATCGGCGGCAAAAGCGCGTGGGACAGCCAGAACGACACAAAAAAGGCCCCGTCCACCCAGAGCGATCAGGTCGCAACGCTCTTCCGACGCAGCGCAATGCGTCATTTGCGCGGCATCGGAGCACCAACGGGCGGCGACAATTTGACCACCGATTTCTCGCGTGTCGCCGTCTGGGCCAACCGACCATCGAACCGCAGGCGGGCCAAGCCGCAGGTCTTTGCCGCCATGCAGGACACCTATCACTGGATGTACCGCGACGTTATGCGCCCGGCGCTGTCGCGGGCGCTGCGGACGGAAGAGCCGAAATTTTACATAGCGGCGGCGCTGCAGGCGCGCGGCGGATCGGCAACGACGCTCGACCAGCGGCACGATCCGAGCCGCGACCTCGACCGCAGCAATGCGGTGATGCGCGAGGTCGACAACATGCAGACGTCCGGCCGCTACGAAATCCGCAATTTCCGGCCGAGTGTCTAGGAGGAAATGATGGCCGCCGACAACCCGATCGCACCGAAACTCGTGAAAGGCGCGCTTATCGAAATGTCCGAGCGTTTCCTCGGACCGGTGCCGAACATCATCATATTCCAGATGAACCCTTCGCAGGTGACGCGCTCCTTCGAATCCTGGGACGCGGAGGATGCCGGCGAAGGCGAGGGTGAGGCAGCGGAACGCAGCGCCGCCACGGCACAGCCGGGCGATCCGACCGAGACGATCAATCTCAGCCTTATCCTCGATGCGACGGATGCGCTGGAAATGCCCGATTCCCACCCGATTCAGGTCGTGTCGGGCGTCGCCGACCGTCTTTCGGCGCTGGAACTGCTGATGTTCCCGCAGGAGGACAGCCTGCTCGGGGCACTGTTGACCGCGGCGGTCTCCGCCTTCGGAGGCAGTGTCAGCTTTTCAGTGGCGGAGGCCCGACGCGGCTCCGTGCCGATCACGCTGTTCGTCTGGGGGATCAACCGCATCGTTCCCGTGCGCGTCACATCGTTCGAGGTCGATGAACAGGAGTTCTCACCGATCCTCTACCCGCACCGGGTCAAGGTATCGCTCGGACTGCGCGTCCTGAAACCGGCGGAGCTAGAGGACCACCCCAGCGAGATCGCCCGGGAGATCGCCAAGATCAGCTACACCTTCACCAAGAAGCAGCGCGAGGTCTGGGGCGCAGCCAACCTTGCCAACACGGTCGAGTCCATTCTCGGCATGCTGCCGTCCTGAGGAAAGAGCCATGAGTGAAAACAACAGCCGTTACAAAGGTTTGCAAACAGTTCTTGTGAAGGATTCGAACGGGCGGGATGTGCCGGCCCTGCCGCCGGCGCCGCGCGGCGAGGAAACGCTTCGGGGCTTCCACAAACGGCGCGACCGCGAGCGGCTCGACCAGCTCGCCTACGTCTATCTAAAGGATTCCTGCGCCTTTCACCGCATTGCCGACCTGAACGGCGCGATCCTGCCGGATGCGCTCTCCGAAGCCGTCGAAACCGCGATCCCGGAAAAGGTGCGATGAATGGGTCTCGGCATAACCATAGGGACCGGGACACCGCCCATACCGAACCTGGAGCTGACCGGCGGTGCTTCCCAGGTGGTGGTCGAGGAGCGTCTCGGCATGCCGACGCGGTTCTCCATCGCCATGCCGATCGATATCGAGAGGTCGGACTTTCCGGCCCTCGCCGACGGCAGCTACGGGCCCGGATCGACGATCATGATCGCCGGGCCGGACGGCCTGGAATGCCTGGTCCACGGTTTTGTCCACGGACACCGTATCGGGCTGGTGACGGGCGGCGAGGGCTCGAGCCTGGAGATCGTCGGCTCCGACATGTCGCTGAAGATGGACCGGGAAACCAAGATCAGGAACTGGCCCAATCCCACGGACGGCGAAGCGGTGATGGCGATCCTTGCGCAGAACCAGTTCGTGCCCGACGCGAACCCGACCACGGCGCGGCATCTCATCACCCAGAACACGCTGGTGCAGCGGGCGAGCGACTATGCCTTCATCCGCATGCTGGCGCGGCGGAACGGCTTTATATTCTGGGTGTCCTCGACCGTGATCGGTATCGACACCGCGCATTTCAAGCCGCCGCCGGTGAGCGGATCCGCGGCACGGACGCTGTCGATCAAGGACACCCAGTCCGCCCTGTCGCGTCTCGACATCAGTTGGGATGTCGAGCGTCCGACCTCCGCGGAAGCATTTGGTCTCGATGCCTCGAACAAATCGGTCCTGACCGGCGTGGCACCGCAGACACCGTTGGCGCCGCTCGGCGCCATGCCGCTGTCGGCCATCGCCTCAGAGACCCGCAAGGCCGTGCCGACGGCGGCTGCAAACGACACCGGGGGCCTGACCGCCCGGGCCGAGGCGGCGCTGGTCGAGGACG
This sequence comes from Nitratireductor sp. XY-223, assembly GCF_004959855.1. Lineage (GTDB taxonomy): Bacteria > Pseudomonadota > Alphaproteobacteria > Rhizobiales > Rhizobiaceae > Hoeflea_A. Next base: position 602,789 of record NZ_SPNT01000001.1, read on the forward strand.
GGTTCTTCATAACCGCGAAGTGCCAGACGACGCCGGAGGCGGCCGGCGGCCTGGTGCGGGCCCACACGCTGGTCGAGATCGACGGCGCCGGAACGCTGCATTCCGGCAATTACCTCGTCGGCGGCGTGACGCACCGCATCGGGCCGGACGCCCATCTGATGGACATAACCCTCTACAGAAACGCCTGGGGATGACGCAATGCAACCGGATATGACCGACGAAATCGCAACCTTCCTGCGCAGCCGGTTCTTCGGCAAGTACCGGGGTACGGTTGTGCAGAATTTCGACATGACCGGGCGCGGGCGCCTTGACGTCAAGGTGCCGGCAGTCCTGGGCGACCAGATCGTGACGGCCATGCCCTGCGTTCCTTATGCCGGCGACGGCGTCGGCCTGCATCTGTTGCCCGAGCCGGGTACCGGCGTGTGGGTGGAGTTCGAGGCGGGCGATCCGTCATATCCGGTCTGGACGGGCTTCTTCTGGGCCGACGGGGAGGTTCCGGAGAACGCGCTTTCGACGCTGAAGATCCTGAAGACCGAACGCCACACGATGAAGTTCGACGATCTGACCGGCGAGATCCTGATCGAGAACGACATGGGTGCGAGCGCCACGTTCACCGTCCAGATCGCGCTGGATGCGGGCAGCAGCGTGACGATCTCACCGGGCGGCGTGACGGCACAATCGACGCCGGCCAAGGTCGAGGTTAAGGCCGCCGGCGTTTCCGCTTCGTCCGGCGGGCTCGGAAAGGTGGATGTGACCCCGGCCAGCGTTTCCATCAATTCCGGTTCCATGGAGGTGCTGTGATGGCGGGTTTCACACTGACCGACACGGCCTTCATGATGTGCCCGCACGGCGGCGTCGTATCCGCCATACCGTCGAGCCGGGTGCGGGCCGGCGGCGGCACCGTGCTGACCGCCACCGACACGTTCACCATCGCCGGCTGTCCCTTTCACCTGCCGACGCCGGTGCCGACACCCAGCCCCTGCATGCAGATCGTCTGGCTGCTGACGGATATCCAGAGCAAGGCGAACGGTGTTCCGACACTGTCGCAAAGCAGCGTCGGGCTGTGCTTCTCGGCGCTCGGCCTGCCGCAGGGACCGGTGATCGTGGCGTCGACGCAAGCCAGTCTTTCAACGAGGTGAGGCGATGACAACCGACAACACCATGCGATCGCTTTCCCATCCGCTGCGGGTCGATGCTGGGCTGTCCGAGATCCGCCAGGAGCCGGACACGGGCGCCCATGTCGACCAGATGCTGCGGCAGCTTCTGCTGACCGATCCTGGCGAGCGGATCAACAGGCCCGACTTCGGCTGCGGCATCCGCCGCATGGTCTTTGCGCCGCTCAATGAATCGGCTGCGAGCCTTGCCCAGGTGACCATCCTGACGGCAATCGAGACCTTCATGTCGACCGTCGTCGAGACCGACAAGGTGGAGGTCAAGTTCGAGAGCGAAACCATCGATATCGCCATCGTCTACCGACTCAAGACCAGTGGAGAACGGCGCTACCTGAACCTGGAGGTCGGTGTGTGATGGCTGCCCCCGACCGCCTTGAACTGCTCGCCGCGCAGACCGAACTGACCGGCCTTGATTTCATCTTCGTGCATGAAGACCAGACGCGGCTCGATCTGCACTTCATTGTCGATCCGTCGGTGATGGCGCCGGCCTTCGCGGGCACGCTGACCGAAGCGGACATCATCATCCGGCCGGCGGAGCGCGAGGACGACGACTACCCGATCTCCGGGCTGAGCTGGCCGGTCGTCGACGGCCGCCAGGTGCTGCGCATCGATGTGCCGTTCCCCGGCGGTTTCGAGGACTATCTCATCGAGATCGACAGCCCGCGCATCGACGACTGGTACCGTTCGCTGCGCTTTTCGTTCAAGGCCAATTGCGAGAGCGGCCTCGATTGCAGGCCGCGCGGGCGCTGCTGCTCGCGGGATGAGGATATCGTCGTCGATATCGACACGACGGCACGGGATTTCTGGGGACTCAGGGCGGCGCTGATGGATTTCGCGGCGCAGCGCTGGCCGGACTGGAAAGACCGCCTGGCCGCCGATGTCGGGGTCATGGTCGCCGAGCTGTTCGCCGCGCTTGGCGACGAGTTCGCCTATATCCAGGACCAGGTCAGTCTCGAAACACGATTCGATACGGCGCGGGAGCTGCGCTCGCTGCGCCAGATGGCGCGCCTTGTCGATTACGAGATCGATGATGGTGCGGCGGCTTCCGGCTGGATATCGGTCGAGGCGACCGCCGGCGGAGCAGGCAATATTGCCGCGGGAACACCGGTCCAGGCACCGTCGGACACCGGCAATCCGGTGGTCTTCGAGATCGGCAACGGGCTGGCCGAGGTCGAGGCGGGCCGGCTGTTCCCGGTCGATGCGGCAGCGAATGTGTTCACCGCCTACATCTGGGAAGAGGACCTTCCCGAGGCGCCCGAAGGCGAGGTGCCGCCGCTTTGGCCGCCGGGCAAAGAGGTTCCGGCAAGCTGTCTTCCCGAAGGCGCCACTGAAATGTGGCTGGAGGGCCATCATGCCGCGGCGATCAGCCTGACCGACATTCCGGCCGATCCGGCGGCGCCGCTCGGACGATACGTGCTGCTGCGCACCGATCCGCCGGACGCGTCGCTGCCGATGCGCCGCTGGATCGTGCGCGTGGTTGCCGTCGATGAAGAACTGGACGAATTGAACGGCGACGCGCCGGTGACGCGCATCCGCTGGGAGGAGGCGCAGGCGCTTCCGTTCGACTTCGATCTCGAATTCGCGACCGCTGAGGGCAACGTGCTGCCGGTGACGGCCGGGCGGACGCATTCCGTCCGCTTCGCGGCGGGCGCGCAGCCGCTTGCCGACCCGACGCTTCCCCGCACCGTCGAGCGGGAAGGCCCGGGCGACCTTACCCGCCATCTCTTCACCCTGCCGCTATCCGATACACTGCTGATGACCCGCTTTGGCGGGACCGGCGAGGCGATCCCGGAAATCCTGCTCTTCGAGACGGAATGGAATGCGGGCCTGGCGGAATGGCAGCGCATCGACGCGTGGGAACATCGCCGCTCGCTGATGGGCGTGAACGCATCCTTGCCGGATTCGACGCATTTCACCCTGGATGACGGCGTATGGCGGCCCATCGTGCGGCACTGGCGCGATCCCGCCGATTATGTCGGCCGCGACGATGCCGGCGGCCCGCCGCGCTTCGAGGCGGCGCGCCTCGTGCACTACGACCTTGCCATCGGCAACGGCGCGACGATCCGCTTCGGAACCAATGATTTCGGCCGCGTGCCGGCGGAGGGCACGGCCTTCGAATGCGTCTACCGGCTGGGCGGCGGCAGGCCCACCAACGTGGCGCGCGACACGATCACGGAGTTTGCCGATGCGCCGCCAGCCTTTGTCGCGGGCATCTACAATCCACTGCCGACGAAAGGCGGGCGGGACCGGGAATCGATCGATCGCATGCGGCGGCTGGCGCCGTCGTTCTTCAAGACGCTGACCTACCGGGCTGTGATCGAGGCCGACTATACCGAGGCCGGCGAGCGGCTCGACTGGGTGCAGGCGGCCGGGGCGCGTTTCCGCGACACCGGCAGCTACCTCACGCTTTTCGCGACCGCCGACCCGGAGCGCCGCAACGCTCTGAGCGCCGAACTGGCGCGCGGCCTTCACGATCATCTGGACCGTTTCCGTCAGACCGGTCGGCAATTGCACGTGGTGCCGCCGCGATTCGCCGATATCGACCTCGAGATCACGGTCTGCGTGGCGCTCGGCTATTTCCGCGGAGACGTCAAACAAAGGGTGCTGGAGGCGCTGTTCGGCACCTGCGACGCGCCGGGCTTCTTCTCGCCGGACAATTTCAGCTTCGGCGTACCGCTCTACCGCTCGGCGCTGGAGGCCGTCATCCAATCGGTCGAGGGCGTGCGCGCGGTCGAAGAGACGTACATACGTCGCCGGGGTGTCTTCGACTGGAAGCTGCTCGACGCGCCCTACGAGCCGGCGCGGGCCGACGAGATCATCCGCATCGCAAACGATCCGCTGCATCCCGAATGGGGTCTCTTAACGTTCAAGATGGAGGGCGGCTCATGACGTGCCCCTGCGACAGGCAAGGTGGCGAAACGGGACGGCGCATCGCCGCGGGCCTTTCCGTGCTGCCGCATCCGGTCAACGATTTCTCGCAGCTGCGTTCCTCGATGCTGGGCTCGATCCGCGACTTCGAGGCCCTGGTCGCCTGGAACGCCCGGTCGGAAGACGACCTCGGCGTGATGCTGCTCGAATTCCTCGCCTATGTCGGCCACAACGTCGAGTTCTACAACTGGGTGGCGGCCAATGAGAGTTTCCTGAGGACCGCGATCCGCGAATCCACCGTGGCCGGGATCGTCTCGCTGCTCGGCTACTCGCCGCGGCCGGCGTCGCCCGCCTATGCGGAGCTGGCGGCCACGGCGAGCGGGCAGAGGACGGTGACGGTTCCTGCCGGAACGCAATTCCTGTCCGGTGCTTTCGCGGACGAGGCGCCGCAACTGTTTGAAAACGAGGCCGACGCGCACATCAACGAGCGGGCCAACAGCTGGACCATCGCCGCACCGAAGCGAGACACGCTGGGCATCGGCGGCGGCACCTACACTGAGGACTACCTCGATCTCGAGCCGTTCCGCGCCGATGTCGAGGCCGATGACATGATCCTGATCCGCACCGGCGCCGGGCTGCGCGGGACCTTCACGGTAACCGCCGTCGAGGATACGGCGGCGGCCGACGGCACGTCCGTCAAACGGGTCATCTTCGACCGGCCGCTCAACCTGCCGAATGCAACGCCGGTCGCACAGATCGACGTGCTGAAACCGACGCAGACGGCGAACCTCTTCACCGTTCCGTTCGACCCTGATGGCGTACTTCTGCTGATTTTCGTGCCTTACCCCTTGCCCGAATACAAGGATTTCACGCTCGACCGGGTCCGCAGCGACCTGCGTCCCGGCGAACCGGTGGTCGTCTCGCTGGAGGACGACCACCGCTGGTTCAATGTCGCGGCCGTCCGCAACGTGCAAAAGACGCTGGTCGCAGCGCAGACCGTCGAGGTCACGATCGACGTCGACGGCACGCCGACGACGAGCAGTTCCGAGATCCCGGCCACCAAGACCACCGTGACCCGCATGACGCTGGACGTGGATTTCAACAATCCCAATCGGCGCCTGCCCGGGTTCAATGCCTATGCCCCGGTCAACGACCTGGAGAGCTACGAGATCCGCTACGGATTCGTTCGCGCGGGGCGGGTTGCCAGGCCGCCGGTCATGGAGATCTGGCCCACCGGGCCGCTTGCCCTTCAGCCGGCTGCCGACCGCCGGGTGGTGATGCCGCCGGAGCCGGAAGCGCCGCGGCGCTACGTGCTCGCCGATGAATTCGGCCTTGCCTACGCGGTGACGGGCTCGCTCGATGCTGCCGCGGGGCGCTTCGTTTTCGAGGAGGCGGAGACCTGGCCGGAACCGCTGACGCCGCCGGTAACGCTGCATGGCAATGTCTTCGGCGTGCGCCGCGGCGAAACGATCCGTGGCGAGGTCATCGGCAGCGGCAATGCCGCCTTGCCCGGCCAGGAATTCAAACTTGGCAAGGCGCCGGTGGCATTTCTCGCCGACACGACCGGGGCGACGGAGCGCGGCTACAGTTCGACCGTCAGCCTGCGGGTCGACGGCATCCTGTGGGAAGAAGTCGAGGACCTGGTCACGGCCGGACCGCAGGACAGCGCCTTCATGCTGCGCCAGAACGCCGAGCAGGAAACATTGGTGGTCACGGGCGACGGTGAGTTCGGGCGGCGCGCGCCCACGGGCAGCAGCCTGTCGGTCGACTATGTGCACGGCGCCGGTGCAGCCGCGCCACCGGCCGATGCCATCAACCAGATCGCCACCTCGGTGGAAGGACTGTCGGCTGTCGTGAACCCTGTGGAAGCCTCGGGTGGCGCCGACGGGGAGAAGCCGGAAGACGTCAAGCGCAACGGTCCGTCCGTCGCCATGCTTTTGGGACGTATCGTCTCGCTGGACGACGTACTGGCAGTGGCGCGCGCCTTCCCGGGCGTGATTGCGGCGCGGGCGGGCTGGATCTGGCACGACACGCTGCAGACCGCCGCGATCCAGGTCTGGTGCATCGCGGCCGAGGCAGTCGTCGAATCCCTGCAAATCAAGATCCGCAACCTGTCGGAGCCGGGGCTGTCGGTTTCCGTCGAGGCCGCCGAACCGGTCGCGCTGCGGCTTGCGATGGATGTCGAAATCGACCCGCGCTATCAGCCGGCCGACGTCGAGGCGGCGCTGCGGCTTCACTTGACGGACCCGCGTTCCGGCCTCCTGCATGAAAGCCGCATCGGTATCGGCGAGCCACTGTTCCGCAGCCGCATCTTCGCCGAGACGCTTCGCGTGGAAGGCGTCGTGGCCGTGCCCGCGCTGCTGCACGACGGAAACGCCTTTAACCAGACCGGCCTGACGCCGGGCGCCGGGCGCTACTTCGATGTCGCCGCCGGCGGCCTCGTTATCAACGGCAAGGAGGACGGCAATGGCGAATGATGCCTATGAGGTCTATTTCGCCGAGAAGCTGTGGGAGCTGATCCCCGGCGTCTACCGCGATCTCGATGGCCGCGAGGAAGGGGCGGGAACGCTGCGGGCGTTGGTCGAGATCGCGGCGCGCGAAGCCGCCAAGATCCGCCGCAGCCAGGATCATCTATGGGACGATGCCTTCATCGAACTGTGCGACGACTGGGCGATCCCCTATATCGGCGACTTGGTGGCGACACGCATGCTGAGCGGCCTCAATCCGCGCGGCAACCGCATCAGCGTCGCCAAGAAGGTGCACTACCAGCGCCGCTCCGGCACACGACCGGTGCTGGAGGAACTGATTACCGACATTGCCGGCTACGAGGGCATCGTGACCGAAGGATTCCGCCGCCTGGCGCGCGCCTGGCACCGGCTCGATCCACCCGGCGCCGTCGCGGCCGGCCCCATTGGACCGACACCGCCGGGCGGGCTTGCGGACCTGCGTTCGCCGCGCCTGACCGATCTCGGCGGCGGGCCGTTCGACACATTCGCCTATCACCCCGACATAAGACGACCCGGGGGGCGGCCGATGCCGGGCCGGCCGTATGCGACGCGCGCGCCGCTGGCCGTGCTCGAGGGCGGTCTGCCGACCGTCGGCATCCGCAAGGTCGGCTTCCACCTCTACCGGCTGCAGGCCTATCTGGTGCGCGATGTGCATGCGCGCCTTGCCCAGGGGACCACCGCTTTCCGGTTCGATCCCTCCGGCCGCGACATCCCGCTGTTCCAGGTCTCGTCGCGCCTGTCGGGCGGCAACCAGGGCCTGACCGGCACCGGCTTCCCGGATTGGCGCGAGGCGGAGAGCTGGGAGGTGCCCGGGCCGATGATCTGCCGGGTACTGGGGCACGCCGATTACGTGATCAGCGAAGCGGCGCTGGCACAGCTCGACGGATCGCCGGGCATGAACGCAGGCCGGCTCGATCAGCTGCGCCGCCTCCGCGGCCAGCGTCTCGCCGGCGAGGCGAAACTGCGGCTGGCGCTTTCGCGTCTGCCGGACGCGGCGTTCTTTACACAGACAGCGGTTACACGGCGCATCCGGGCGGCATCGCTGGCCGCCGATTGCGGCAAGGCGGTTCTCGTCGGCGGGTCCGTGTCGGTCACTGACAGCGCCACCGGTCCGCTCGCCCGGGAACGGGTTGGTGCCGCGGCATTGCCGCAATGGACCGTGACGGCCGCCGGCCGGCGGGTCGTGATCGATCCGGAACGCGGCCGCTTCCGGTTGATCGGCGCCGCGCCCACCATTTCCCCGGTGACGACCTATGCCTACGGCGCGCCCGGTCCGGTCGGTGCGGGGCCTTATCCGCGTCCGGAAGCCGCGGCGCGGGATCCGGACAGCGCCGTGCCCGCGGGCAATGTAATCACCGCTGCGGATATCCCGACGGCAGGAATCGTCGAGATTTCCGACAGTGGCACCTATGACGTGCAGCCCAATCAGACATCGGTGCGCGACCTCGTCATCCAGGCGGCCGAGGGCGAGCGGCCCTATCTGACACGGGCGGCCAACTGGACATTCGTCTCGGCCGTCGACAATGCCGAGCTTGTCCTCGACGGCCTCTGGATCGGCGGCGACAGCACCTTCAGCGTGCGCCTGCGCGGCAGTTTCGCCCGCGTGCGCATCGCCAACTGCACCATCGATCCCGGCGGTGCGCAGGCCTACGAAGCCGGCTCGCCTGATCTGCCCAATATCCACCTTGTCGTATCCGGCGAGGTCGACCGGCTGGAAATCGATCATTCGATCACCGGCGAGATATCGACCTTCGGCAGCGGCCAGATCAACCGGCTGGTCATCCGCGACAGTCTCGTCGAGGCGGACGGCGCCAGCCCGGCGATCGCGCTGCCCTCCGGCGAGGTGGTGATGGAGCGGGTGAGCGTCGTCGGCGATCTGGAGGTCCATCGCCTCTATGCCACCGAAACGCTGATCGACGGGACCGGCCACGTGCGCGACAACCAGACCGGCTGTTTCCGCTTCGGCGCCTATGGCGAGCCGAGCCGCCTGCCGAAACGCTACCAGTCCCACGCGATCGCGGACGGGACAACCGTCTTTACATCGCGTCGCTTCGGCGATCCGGGCTACGGCCAGATCAGCCTTGCGGCGCCGCAATTCCTGCGCAGCGGAGCGGAACACGGCTCGGAAATCGGCGCGTTCTCAAGCCTCAACGAGCCGGTGCGCCTGGAAGGCCTTCGCCAGAAGGCCGCGGAATACATGCCCTTCGGTCTCTTACCGTTCTTTATTGCTGAAACCTGAGAGGAACAGTGCCATGGCGACCCGCGACATTACCCGTTCGGCGTATTCGAGAGCCAAAAGGTACATCGACGTCCATGCCCAGCAGGGACGGCTCTTCACCGATTCCGATCAGGTGGAACAGGCGGAAACGAGGCTGGAGGAAGGGCGGCTGTCGCGCATCGACATTATTGGCCCGGCCGGCAGCCCCGATGAAGGTTTCCGTATATCCGATCCGACGGCCAATGGCGGCGGCATCGATTTCACCATCCACGCGGGTACCTTTTACCTCGGCGGCCACCGGCTGGAACTGCTCGCCGACGAGACCTTCCAGTTGCAGGCCGACTGGCTGAACAATCCGGGCCGCTCGTCGCCGGGCGCCGGAGAGCAGCGGCGCGATATGGCCGTGCTGTTTACATGGCTGCAGCCGGTGGCGTCGAGCGAGGACGCCGAAACGCTGGAACCGGGCCTGGGCGGTCCGGACACGACGACGAGACTGCGTCCGGTGACGCGTGTCGTACTGATGGAAGACCTCGATGGCGAGACATGCGAGGAGGCCTGGGCCGAGGTGGTGGAGCGGCTTTCCGAAAGCGGGTGGGGCACGCTCAGTGAAGACATGGAACTGGTGCCCGACACGGTGATGACCATCGGGCTGGAGCCCGGCAGCGGCGGCGACGACCTTTGCTCGCCCAATGTGGACGGCGGCTATCTCGGCGCTGAGAACCAGGCGATCCGTGCGGTGCTCACCGGCGACGACCGCTTTATCTGGGGTTTCGACAACGCCGCCCCGCTTTATCGTGTCGCGCTGGAAGACGGCGGTGCGACGATACGCTTTCTGACCGAGCCGAAGGACGCGCTGCACTGGCCGGCACCCGGCCAGACCGTTGAGATCATTCCCTGGGGCAGCGTTCTTGCCAATGGCGAAAAGCTCGCGGACGAGAGCCTTCCGGGGCACTTCGCGACCGTAGAGGGCGGTTACGACCCGGACGAGCGGAGCATCACATTGACGCCTGCGACGGTGGTTCCGGCCGGTTTCGGCGAAGAGTGGCAGGCAAGGGCCGATGCGGCGGCGCTGTTGACGACCCGGCACGGCCTGCAGCCGCTCGACGGTGCCTACTACTTCCTGCGCGTGTGGGACCGCGGCACCGATACCGCACCCGACCCGACCCTGCCGCTGCTGCCGGCGCCGGCGACGCTGGGCACGACCGGGCTCAATCTCACGGTGACCGGCAACGATCAGCGGCCCGGCGATCATGTGATCATTGCCGCCCGGCCTGCCACCACCGATGTGGTCATGCCCTGGGAACTGCTGGTCGGGGCCGACCCGATGGGCGTGCGCCGCTTCGTTGCGCCGCTGGCGCTGATCGGCTGGGACGGCACGGACGGCACCATCCTGCACGATTGCCGGCCGCGGTTCCGGCCGCTGACACGCATGCGCGGCTGCTGCACCTATACGGTCGGCGACAACAATGAGAGTTTCGGCGATTTCTCGCGCATCCAGGACGCGATCAACGCGCTGCCGGCGCATGGCGGCGAGGTCTGCGTGCTGCCGGGCGTCTTCGATGAACGCTTCAGTCTCGACGGGCTGAGCAATATCCGCATCAGCGGATGCGGGCGGCGCACCCGCGTCGTCGCTCCCGATGCGTCGACCGATCCGCTGGTGACCATTCGCGGCGGCGGCGGACTGCAGATTGAGAACATGGCGTTCGAGGCCGCCGAGGGCGCCGCCATTTTCGCACGCGGCGTCGTCGGGGACGGCGCGCTCACGCCGGTCTCGGGGCTGCGACTGGCGGGGCTTATCATCACGGCCCGCGACCGCAGCGCCATCAATGCACGCTTTGTCGACAACCTTGTTATCCGAGACTGCCGCATCACGATCGCGCCGCTCACTGGCGATCTCGAGGCGGTCGCGCCGGCGGGGCAGGCACCGGCGGTCTTTGCCCAGGGCGACGGGATCACGATTATCGACAATGCCGTGCGCACACCCGGTGAACGCGCCATCGTGCGGGCCGCCGGCGGCGTCCAGATCGGCGGCGGTTCCGATCACGTGCTGATCGAGCACAATGTGATCGACGGCGGCAACGGCAACGGCATCACGCTCGGCCATTTCGTCGTCTTGAGCGTGCAGAATGCCGGGCGGATCTTCACCAACTACACATTGGTCGCCGATGCGCCGATTGCCTATATCGGCGGCTATATCACCATCGACAACAATGGCTGCATCATCTACACGCCGCCCGGCTCGGGCGGCGGCGATCCGGGCCAGCCGCCGACGGAGGTTCCCGTCTCGGGCGGCGATCTGCGCGATGTGGTCGTCCGCGACAACCGCATTACCGGGATGGGCCTTTCCGGCATCGCATCGCCGATCGCGATCGATCCGCGGCGACAGGTTCCGGTGCTCGACAATCTTCACGGACTGCAGATGGACCGCAACATGATCATGGGCTGCGCCCAGCTCGAGACGCCGGAACTTGCCGGCAGGGAGCGGCTGCTCGTCGCCTTTGGCGGTGTGGCCCTCACGTCGATCGAAATCGGCGTTATCTCCGGCAATGTCATCGAGGCGAACGGCCGCCGGCACATCGACGCCATCTGCGGCATCAGCGTGCTGCGCGCCGAGGGCCTGTCGATCTCGGATAACCGCATCGTAGACAACGGGCCGCGCACCAACGCCGCCGGACAGCCGCGCATCGGCGTGCGCGGCGGCATCCGCGTCTTGATCGCCGCGCCGCAGGGTTCGGCCCATTCGAGCGCCGCCAACATCAAGGCCGTCGCCCAGCTCGACAGCCGTTACGGTGCGGCGCGCACGCTGTCGGCGCCGGCGCTCCTGATCCACGACAACATCGTCCACCAGCCGCTCGGCAAGGCGCTGCAGGTCATGGGGACCGGCTCCATGTCGATCGTCGGCAACCACCTGTCGAGCCAGGGAACCACGATCGGTTCGCTACAGACGCTGCTCGGCGAGATGTTCGTCGGCAACGGCAATTCGACGCTGTCGGATGCCGAGCTGCTTTATCTCGCCATCGAGCGCCTGTTCGGCACGGCAGCGACCGTCATCAATCTCGGTTTCTCGTCGGAACTGATCGAAGGCTTGCTGTTCCTCGCCCTGTTGCGGCGCGGCACGTCGGGTCTGCGCATGGGAGGCAAGGAGGCGATCGGGACCCGTCAGCCGACGACGAGTTGGGCGGGGCTGGCGCGGTTGCTGCAGGGCGGCGAAATCCAGTTCAACGACAACACCGTCATCCAGAATTTCCTCGACGGCGTGCCGAGTCTGACCCTGTCGGCCGGGTTCTTCATGAGCTTCGACGATGTCTCGGTGCAAGACAATACGATGGTCTCGCATGTGGATTTCGCCAGCGATTTCTGCCTGTCGAACATTCTCGGCTTCGGCTGGTCGATCCGCGTTTGCGGCAACCGGTTCGAGGAAACGATCTTCAAGACCCTGGCCTCGGCGATCACCTTCGGCGTCTACAATGACACCAGCCACAATCAGGGCACCCACTGCATCGAGGCGCGGGGGCCGCAGCAGCTCCTCATTGACGGTCCCAACCGGACGCTGGTCCAGGCGATCAGTCCGATCGCCTGCGGCGGTTGCCTGGTGCCGCCGTTCGACGGGCTGCAGAAAACGGCGACCGACGAGGCCGGCAATTTCGTTTCGCCGCGGCTCGGCTATGTCGAGGGCGTGGAAGGCCTGTGGTTCGGCCATAACCTGGAAATCAACATGCCGGTTCCGGTCGACGAGGTCGAACTGACGCTCTACGGCGTCGATGCCTCCGTCGAGGTGATCGCCGACACAAGCTCCGGCGCCAGCCAGGCCTTCAATCTCAATTTCGACCGCCAGGAGGTCACGACCAACTTCAGTGTCGGCAATGTCGTGCGCATCCGCGTTCTCAGAGCCGGATCGCAGGTCGTGGTTACCGGCCTTTGCACCGACAGGCCCGATCTCACCGCGGTCGGCGGCGGCGATATCGCCACCGGCGGCAATTACATAACGGGAAAAACAGCATGAGCGATCCGATCAAGACGATCCCGACCTCCAAGGAGGCCGACCAGATCAGGGAACTGAGCGCCAACGCCGCCGACCGCACGCGCATCGCCGGACTGGAACTTGCCGCCGGGCTCGACGATGCGCTGGCGGAGTCCGCGCAGCTGGAGGCGGCGCGGCTGCGGTTCAAGCACGGCAAGGGCGAGGAGGTGCCGGCGGTCAAGGCCGCGGAGCAATTGTCCGAGACCTACAAGCGGCGTTCGGAAGCGTTCAAGATTGAATCCGACCAGAGCCGGACCAGCCTCGAACTCGAACTCAAGCGCGACGAGGGCGGCGACGATGACGGTGGCGACGACAACGACAACGACGACGTCAGGGATCCGACACAGCCGCCTGTCGAGGAGCGTGACCCCTTCAAGCTGGGTGTGCGGGTCGTCAGGGGCGAGAAGGGCGTGTCCGGTGTCAGCACCGAACTGGCGGCGGGACAGAAGGTTCTCGACACGCAGGTCACGAACACCAAGGGCGCCGTGGTCTTTGCCATCGATCCGAAGACGTTCGCCAGCATCCGGGCGGTGACGGACCGGAACCTCGATCGCGGTCTCGTGGGGCTCGGGCCTGCCGTTGAACGGCGTATGGCGCAGCTCTCCGTTATCGTCCGCGACAAGAACGCCAAGATCATCGGCAAGGGATCACTGAATGCCGATGTGGTCTCCGGCGGATCCGCCGAACTGACCGTGAAGGTCGGCTAGGCCCTCTACGACCTGAACGTATCGAGATGTTCGGCAAGGAACGCCTCGATAGACCGGGGCGGGTGGCCGGTCAGGTGCTCGACATCGTCGCTGACCGTTTCCTGTGCACCGGCTTTCAGGGCCGAAAGCAGATCGACAACGAGGCTCGACTGCCAGCGCGGCATGCCCGTGACGAACGGCAGGACGATGCGGGCCGCGAAGGCCGGCGGGCTTGAATAGCCGACCGTGTGACCGAGCCGGTCCGAGAGCTGCGCGACGACATCGCCGAAACTGTGCGCCGACGGTCCGGTCAGCGTGTAGGTGCGGCCGAAATGATCTTCATTCGCCATAACCGCCGCCGCCGCGGCGGCGACATCCTCGACGTTCACCATGGCGATCCGGCCATTGCCGACAGGGGCGGTGATCTTGCGTTTTCGCGCAACGTCGCCGGAAAAGAGCAGCAGCGACTGCTGGAAGAAGGTCGGCCGCAGGATCGTGTAGGGAAGGCCGCTCGTCTCCAGCGCCTGTTCCGATCGGCGGTGATAGGCGCCGAAGCTGACCGGCGGATCGAGGCCTGCCGACTGGGCCGACAGTTTGACCACGTGCGGATTTCCGGCCGCGCTGAACTGAGCGATCAAGGCGCGTTCCATGACGTCCTGTTTCGGATGGTCCGGCGTGGCGAGGAAGACTGCGTCCGTGCCGTCCAACGTCTGCTGAAGCGATTCCGGCTTCTGCAGATCGGCGACCACCGGCGCCGCGCCGGCCTCCTTGATCCGGCCGGCACGATCGGGGCGACTGGTCACGGCCAGCACGTCGTGGCCGGCGTCCACGAGCCGCCGCGTCAGTTGCGAGCCGACCCGGCCTGTTGCTGCGGTAACGAGAATGCGTGCCATCTTCTCGCTCTCACATCGGGCGACCGGAAAGCGCCGAGCGGGCTTCCTCGGTCATGCGCCTGACAATGTCGGCGGCCGGCGGCACGTCGTTTACGAGGCTCAGTCCTTCGCCGGCCAGAAGCGGCAGTTCCTCGAAATCGCCGCTGGCGCCGGTCATCGGCACCAGGTTGGTGAATTTGAGCAACGGCGTCGCCTCGCCAAGCAGGTCCATCTGTCCGACCACCGGCTCGCCGGAGTTGTCTGCCGGGATCTCGGCGACCCGATCCTGCCATTCCCGCACGACGCGGTTCTTCAGCACGCGGATGGGATTGAACTCGGGATGGTGGCGCCCGAAGACGTGGGTGAGCGTTGTATCGGCGGATCCGGCGGCGACGAGGCGCTGCTTGTACTCCTCGGCGACGGCGCTCTCTGCCGTCGCGACAAAGCGGGTCCCCACCCAGACACCGTCCGCGCCCAGCATCAGCGCCGCCGCCAGGCCGCGTCCGTCGGCAATGCCGCCGGAGGCAAGGACAATCGCCCGGTCCCCGACCGCATCGACGACGGCGGGCGTGAGCGCCATGGTTCCGGCGGTTCCGTAGTTGTGGCCACCGGCTTCCGAGCCCTGCGCGACGATGACGTCGACGCCGTCACCGACCGCCGCGCGGGCGTCCGCGACCGAGCCGACCTGTTCGAACACGTCGATCCCCGCCGCGTGCAGCTTGCCGATCCAATCAGCCGAAGGATGCCCCCAGTGGAACGAGACAGCTGCCGGCTTCATCTCGCACATCAGGTCGATATGGGTGTCCGTTGTGTAGCAGGTGATGAAATTGACATGGAACGGGCGCGAGGTTCCCGCCTGCACGCCGCCGACGAGCATCTGCACGCCCTCCGGCGGTATGATGCCGACACCGGCGATGGAACCGAGCGCTCCAGCCTCGCTGACCGCAATGCACAATGGCGGGGTCATGCCGGCAAAGGCCATGCCGGCCTGCACGATGGGTGTCGAAAGACCGTATTTGTCGGTCAGGCGCGTTGCGAGGCGGTCATCCATTTGCGGCTCCCTTTTGTCCGGGACCGTACTCGACCGCAATTTCGGATGCTTGCCTCAGGGTGAACGTGCCTGGCCTGAAAGCGCACTGTGTGTGCCGCACATTGCCGCTGACCGCGTTCAGTGTCATATTTTCACGATGGGAGCGGTGGCGTCAGGGTGGAATGTCTGGTCAACCGTCGGGCGCAACGACACGTTCGCGCACTGGCGCGAAGTGGTCTGCCAGGCATTCACGAAACTGACGCCGGAACGCATCGCGGACGGTCCGTTTGCCGGCGAAATCCGCCTCTCGCCGTTCGGCGGCATGGGTACGTTCTCGAAAATCACCGCGAGCCCGCAGCTTGTGCGGCGGCGTAACCGCGATGTCGAGGATCGGCCCTGCGACGCCGTTTTCGTCAACATCCAGGTGTCGGGGACGAGCGCGGTCCGCCAGTGCGGTGTCGAAGCGAAGCTCGCACCTGGTTCCTTTGTCATGCTGGATGCCCGCCGGCCTTTCGACATGCGTTTTGACGGGAATTTCAGGCAGGTCTGCATGCACCTGCCGATGGCGCTCCTCGATGCGCACGGATTCGATCCGGCGAAAGCCGTGGCGCGGTCGGTCGGCCGTGACGATGTGTTTGCCGCAGCCCTGCTCGACAGTGTCGATGCGATCCTTGATGAGGAAGATACCGAGGGCTCGCCCGATCATCTGGTGCATCTTCTCCGGCTGAGCTACGGCGATGGCCGGGCGGACATGCTCGCAGACCGGCACCTCAGACACATCAAGCAGTTCGTCGCCGGAAACTGCGCCGATCCTGCCATTTCACCCGGCGCCGTGGCAGCGCATTTCCGCATTTCCACGCGCCACCTGCACAAGCTCTTTGCCCGATCGGGAGTCACCTTCGGACAGTTCCTGTTGCGCTGCCGCCTGCGCAAGGCACGCATTGCCCTGCTGCTTCACCCGGCACGTCCGATCGTCGATATCGGCCTTGAAGCCGGGTTTCAGAGCGCAAGCCATTTCTCGCGCAGCTTTTCGCGGGAATTCGGGCTGTCACCTTCGCAAATGCGGCGCCGCTCTTGAGTGCCATTCGGAGAACCGGAAATCCGCTGCTCACCGTCGGAACCCGCGGCTGCGGGTGACACGCGCAACGATTGCGTTTAACTGAGGGTCGGCCGACCGAAATCCGGGGAGGGGACGTGCGTCTACTGATCATTTACTGTCATCCCTGCGAGGAGAGTTTTGTCGCGTCGGTTTTTGCCCGCGCGGTATCGACGCTGGAAGCGGGCGGGCACGATGTGCGCAGCATTGATCTCTACAGCGAGGGTTTCGATCCGGTTTTGGGGCGGGAGGAGTGGCAGTCCTATTTCAGCACGCCGGAGAAGAACATTGCGGCGCTCAAGGACCACACCGAGGCGCTGACCTGGGCCGACGGGCTGGTGCTGATCTTCCCGACATGGATGTACGGCCCGCCGGCCATGCTCAAGGGCTGGCTGGAACGGGTGAGCCTTCCGGGCATTGCATTCGACGTGGCGCCGGAAAAGAACGCGCGCATCGTCGGAAAGCTCAATAATATCAAGCGGTTTTGCGTCATTACCACGTCGGGCTCGCCGCGCTGGTGGTTGCGGATCGTGCGCGATCCGGGGCGCAATTTCCTGATGCGCGGGATGCGGATCATTTTCAGTCCGGCGTGCAAGGTCACCTGGCTGCAGCTCTACGACATGGACCATGCCAGCGATCGCGACCGCACACGCTTCCTCGACAAGGTCGAAAAGACGCTGTCAAAATTCTGACTCGGATCGGATGGGCCTATTGTGCATTGCACAATAATTAGGCCGCCCGCCTGTTTTTTCACAATTTCCGTCCATATCCGTCCCCGTATCGGGATTCAAGAAGTAGCAGCAACTATAGGAATTTATTGTAAAAAACATCAACTTCGTGAAACTGGCATACGGCTTGCAAAGTAATCGGTAGGTCCAGAGGGGACCATTACGAGGGTGCCGTAAAGGTGCTCCACAGACAGGTCGCCGGCCGTATCGCGGTCCGGTCGGGCACGTCCGGCCGGCGACCGAATGGAATATCGGAGCGCTGAACGGCGCATGCCGTCCGGCGGAGGACGAAGAGCAATTGTATGCGGTCCGCATGACCGGTTTATTCGCGAGCGCGATCTAGAAATATGCCGCAACGCCTGCCGTCTGTTTTGGTTGTCGACGAAAACACCGTGCGCGCCGCCATCATCGAGGCGGGCTTGCGTGAAGCCGGCCACGACCGGGTGACCGTCGTCGCGGACGTGACCGGGGTCGCCGGCAAGATCGCCGCCATTTCACCGGATGTCATCGTCATCGACCTGGAAAACCCGAACCGTGACATGCTTGAGAGCATGTTCCAGCTTTCCCGCGCGGTGAAACGCCCCATCGCCATGTTCGTGGACAGTTCCGACACGGATTCCATGGAACAGGCAATCGACGCGGGGGTTTCCGCCTATGTCGTCGACGGGCTGCGCCGGGAAAGGGTCAAGCCGATCCTCGACATGGCCATCAGCCGATTTAACGCCTATGCGCGGCTGGAGCGTGAGCTGGAGGATGCGCGCAGGGCGCTGCAGTCGCGCAAGGTCGTCGATCAGGCAAAGGCCTTGCTCATGCGCACGCGCGCCATGAGCGAGGATGAGGCCTACGCGCTGTTGCGCAAGACTGCGATGAACCAGAACCGCAAGATCTCTGATGTGGCGCAGAGCCTCGTCCTGGCGGCAGATCTGCTGAGAGAAGGGGATCGAGATGACTGACGTTACCGCCGCTTTTCTGCCCCTTACGGACAGTGCGATCCTGGTGGCGGCCCGGGAATGCGGCTTCGCCGAGGACGAGGGGATCGTGCTGTCGCTGTTGCGCGAGACGTCCTGGGCGAATGTCCGCGATCGCATGGCGATCGGACAATTCGAGGCGGCGCACATGCTGGCACCGATGCCGATTGCATTCGCGCTTGGGCTGACGCCGCTTTCGCTCGACGTGATTGCCCCGATGTCGCTCGGTCTCGGCGGCAATGCGGTGACGGTCAGCCGCTGGCTGTACGATCTGATGCAGCAGGCCAGACCGTTCGAGCCGGCCGATGCGGCGAATGCGGGAACCGCGCTGCGCATGGTCGCCAGGAACGGCAGGCGGCGTCTGCAACTGGCTGTCGTCCACCCGCATTCGGGGCACAATCTCGAACTGCGTTACTGGCTCGCAGCATCGGGAATCGCACCGGATCGGGATGTCGATATCGTCTTCGTGCCGCCGCCCTATATGCCCGATGCCCTGGCGTCGGGGCAGATAGACGGATTCTGCGTCGGCGAGCCTTGGAATTCGGTCGCCGTCAAGGCCGGCGACAGTGTCGTGGCGACGACCAAATCGGCGATCTGGAAATCGAGCCCCGAGAAGGTTCTCGGTGTCCGCGCCGATTGGGCCGAACGGAACGGAGAGGCGCTGGACGGGCTTTTACGCGCGCTCTACCGGGCCGCAAGGTGGTGCGGCGAACCGGAAAATTTCGATGCGCTGGCCGCGCTTCTTTCCCGTGACGACTATATCGGCAAACCGGCCGGGCTCATTCTGCGGGCGCTGAACGGTTCAGTGGCCGCACCGGCTAAGCCGGATCAGTCCGGATTTTACGAGCCCTTTGCGCGGGCAGCGACCTTCCCGTGGCAAAGCCATGCCCTGTGGTTCTACAGCCAGATGGTGCGCTGGGGGCAGGTGGAGCACAGCCGGGCGCGCGCAGTCGCCGCGGCACGCTGCTTCCGGCCGGACCTCTACCGGGCGGCGATCGAATCCCTGTCGGTTCCCATCCCGGCGGCGAACGCGAAGGTCGAGGGTGCGATGATAACCGCGCAGCCGGTCGGGTCGACCCACGGCACGCTGGTGCTCGGACCCGACGGTTTCTTCGACGGCAGGACCTTCGATCCGGACCGGCTTGATGCGTATCTGTCCGAGCAGTCCGGCAATCCGGGGAAAGCCGACGAGACCGTTTAACTCGAGGGCATGTTCCATCACTGATTATATTTTGAACGGCATCATGTGTGCGCTGCACAATTTGCAGCCAGCCCGAGAGCGGCCTCAACTGTGCCGGTAGCAGCCAGAAGTACGATAACGCATTGAATTGAAAGGAAATTCTCTTTCCTTATGCAAACTGGCACGTTTCCTGCTTTTAAATATTCAGCCTCCCAAGGCTTGATTTCGCGTCCAAAGGCGGGCGCCCCAGGCGAAGCTGCCAGCCGTGCGAGACCTCCCAAGACGAGGTCGGCACCGGTTGGCGGCTTTTTTATTTGGTGCCCGCGCGAGCGGCAGTCTCAACAGGAGCAACATAAATGATGTCAACCACCTTATGCCGAAGAGCGTTGATTGCGGCCGGCGCGGCCATTCTGGCCGGTTCGACGGCGTTTTCATCGGCCAGCGCAGAGATGCTCGATGTCGAGAAGGACGAGCTGAAATTCGGTTTCATCAAGCTGACCGATATGGCGCCTTTGGCGATCGCCTACGAGAAGGGCTATTTCGAGGACGAGGGGCTGTTCGTGACGCTAGAGCCGCAGGCCAACTGGAAGGTGCTCCTGGACCGGGTCATCACCGGAGAGCTCGACGGCGCGCATATGCTTGCCGGTCAGCCCCTGGCGGCAACGATCGGCTTCGGAACCAAGGCGCATATCGTGACGCCCTTTTCCATGGACCTGAACGGCAACGGCATCACCGTCTCCAACGAGATCTGGGCGATGATGAAGCCGAACATTCCGGTGGGCGACGACGGCAAGCCGGTGCACCCCATCAAGGCCGACGCGCTGAAGCCGGTCGTCGAGCAGTTCAAGTCCGAGGGCAAGCCGTTCAACATGGGCATGGTGTTCCCGGTCTCGACCCACAATTACGAGCTGCGCTACTGGCTGGCTTCCGGCGACATCCATCCGGGATTCTATTCGCCCACCGACGTTTCCGGCCAGATCAAGGCCGACGCGCTGCTGTCGGTGACGCCGCCGCCGCAGATGCCGGCGACGCTGGAGGCCGGCACCATCTACGGCTATTGCGTCGGCGAGCCGTGGAACCAGCAGGCGGTCTTCAAGGGCATCGGTGTTCCGGTGATCACCGACTACGAGATCTGGAAGAACAATCCGGAAAAGGTGTTCGGCCTCACCCGGGAATTCACCGAGGAGAACCCGAACACGACCCTGGCGCTCACCAAGGCGCTTATCCGCGCCGCCAAGTGGCTTGATGAGAACGACAACGCCAACCGCATGGAGGCCGTCGAGATCCTCGCACGGTCGGAATATGTCGGCGCCGACGCCGAGGTGATCGCCAATTCGATGACCGGCACGTTCGAATATGAAAAGGGTGACGCCCGGCCGGTGCCGGACTTCAATGTCTTCTACCGGTATTATGCGACCTATCCCTACTACTCCGACGCCGTCTGGTACCTGACGCAGATGCGCCGCTGGGGCCAGATCCCGGAAGCGAAGCCGGACAGCTGGTACGACGAGGTGGCCAGATCGGTCTACCGCCCGGACATCTATCTCAAGGCCGCCCGCATGCTGGTCGATGAGGGGCATGTCGCCGAAGCGGATTTTCCTTGGGAAACCGACGGATATCGCCCACCGACACCGGCCGCCGACATCATCGACGGCATACCCTATGACGGCCGCCAGCCGAACGCCTATATCGACTCGCTTCCGATCGGCCTGAAGGGCAACCAGACAGTCGACGGTTCCGAGGTTGTCGGCGGCTAACCCCAACATTCCCCTGAACCCGGGACGACCGGTCGCGGCGGGCCGCCCCGGGAAGGAATGAAAAGAGAGACATCATGACCACAAGCAATCCGACCGTCGACGAACAGTCATCCACGAAGCGCGAGAAGCTGTTTACCTGGATCAACCGCGCCTCGGGCTGGCTCGACGCGCTGGGCTTTTCCTGGCTCGTGCCGCTGCTGAAAATGGCGGCGGGTGATAATCCGCGCGAACAGATGAAAGAGTTGCAGCGCGCGCTCCTGATTCCGCTTGCGGGCATTCTCGTCTTCCTGGCCGCCTGGGGCATGCTGGCGCCGCAGGTCCAGACGTCCCTCGGCGCCATTCCCGGCCCGGTGCAGGTCTGGGAACAGGCGATCAATCTCGTCGCCGATCACAACAACGAGCGTGCCAAGGCCGCAGCCTTTTACGAGCGGCAGGAAAAGCGCAACGCCAAACTCGAAGCCGAGGGCAAGGCCGAAAAGGTGAAATGGCGCGACTACACCGGCAAGCCGACCTATTTCGACCAGATCCTCACTTCGCTGAAGACGGTCGGCCTCGGCTTCCTGATCGCCACTATGATTGCCGTGCCGCTCGGCATTGCTTCGGGCCTGTCAAAGGCCTTCAACGGCGCGATCAACCCGCTGATCCAGATCTTCAAGCCGGTCTCGCCGCTCGCCTGGCTGCCGATCGTCACCATGGTGGTCTCGGCGCTCTATATCGATCCGGTCGACGCGTTTCCCAAATCGCTGGTGATCTCGGCGGTCACGGTGACGCTGTGCTCGCTGTGGCCGACACTGATCAACACGGCGCTGGGTGTCGCTTCCGTCGACAAGGACCTGATGAATGTCGGGCGGGTGCTGCAGCTTCCCACCCGTAAGACCGTCACCAAGGTGGTGCTGCCGTCGGCGCTGCCGCTGATCTTCACCGGGCTGCGCCTGTCGCTCGGCGTCGGCTGGATGGTGCTGATCGCTGCCGAGATGCTGGCGCAGAACCCCGGCCTCGGCAAATTCGTCTGGGACGAGTTCCAGAACGGATCGTCCCAGTCTCTCGCCAGGATCATGGTCGCGGTTCTGACCATCGGCCTCATCGGCTTCATGCTCGACCGTCTGATGTATGCGCTGCAGCGCGCCTTCACATTCTCGGCGAACCGGTAAAGGAGACGCCATGTCATTTCTCGAAATCACCGGCCTTTCGAAACACTACGGCGAGGGGATCGGGCGCACGGAGGTGCTCACAGACGTCAATCTCAAGGTCGAGGAGGGCGAGTTCATTGCCATTGTCGGCTTTTCCGGTTCGGGCAAGACGACGCTGATGTCGCTGCTTGCCGGGCTGATCAAGGCCGATGAAGGCGGCGTCATCTTCAAGGGCAAGGAGGTGGACCGCCCGGGCCGCGAGCGGGCCCTGGTCTTCCAGTCCTATTCGCTGATGCCGTGGCTCTCGGTGGCCGGCAATGTCAGCCTTGCCGTGGACTCCGTCTTCTCCGGCAAATCCGCCGCCGAGCGCCGGGAAATCGTCGACAAGTACATCGACATGGTCGGCCTAAGCCACGCCCGCGACCGCCGGCCGGCGGAGCTTTCCGGCGGCATGCGCCAGCGTGTCGCCGTGGCCCGGGCGCTCGCCATGCGGCCCGAAGTGCTGCTGCTCGACGAGCCCCTGTCGGCGCTCGATGCGCTGACCCGCGCGAAACTGCAGGATGAATTCGCCGAGATCAGCCGCAAGGAAAAGAAGACCATCATCCTGGTCACCAATGACGTGGACGAGGCGATCCTGCTCGCCGACCGGATCATCCCGCTGACGCCAGGACCGAACGCGACGCTGGGTGAGGAATTCGTCGTCGATCTGCCGCAACCGCGTGACCGCGGCGAAATGAACCACAACGACGCGTTCATCCGGCTGCGGACCGGCATCACCAAATACCTGATGAATCTGGGCGCCGAGCGCGGTGTCGATGCCGGCCGTGATATCGAACTTCCGAATGTCGTTCCGATCACCCAGAAGGCGCGGCTGCCGGACGCCTATGTCCGGGCGGCCGAAAGCCGCATCGACGATCGCTATCTGGAGTTCAGCCAGCTCAAGAAGGTGTACCCGACACCGAAGGGCCCGCTGACCGTCGTTGAAGGCTTCGACCTGAAGATGCGCAAGGGCGAATTCATCACCTTGATCGGGCATTCGGGCTGCGGCAAGTCCACCGTGCTCTCCATGGTCGCCGGCCTCAACAAGATCACCGGGGGCAGCATTATCCTCGACGGCACCCACGTCACCCGTGCGGGACCGGAGCGCGCCGTGGTCTTCCAGGCGCCTTCGTTGATGCCGTGGTTGACAGCCTACGAGAATGTCGAACTCGGCGTCGACAAGGTCTATCCGGACGCCAATTGGGCGGAGAAGCGGGACATCATCGAGTACTATCTTTCCAAGGTCGGACTGGGCGATGCCATGCAACGCCCGGCGGCTGCCCTTTCCAACGGCATGAAGCAGCGCGTCGGCATTGCCCGCGCCTTCGCGCTTTCGCCCAAGCTTCTGCTTCTGGACGAGCCGTTCGGCATGCTCGACAGCCTGACCCGCTGGGAGCTTCAGGACGTGCTCATGGACGTGTGGAAACGAACGCAGGTCACGGCGATCTGCGTGACCCATGATGTCGACGAGGCGATCCTCCTGGCCGACCGCGTGGTGATGATGTCGAACGGTCCGAACGCTAGGATCGGCAACATCATGGATGTCGATCTGCCGCGCCCGAGGTCGCGCAAGGCGCTGATCGCCCATCCCGACTACTACGCCTACCGCGAGGAACTGCTCGACTTCCTCGAAGCCTATGAAGGCGGTGCCGATCCCGACGAGGCGCAGCTTGAATCGATCAAGCGCAAGCGGGCGGCGCGCATCGCCCGGCAGAACGGATCATCCATGGAAGCGGCGCAATAGGAATGAGGGCCATGAAACAGAAACTGGTGATCATCGGAAACGGCATGGCACCGGGCCGCATGCTCGAACATCTGTTCGAACGCGCGCCGGACGCGTTTGACGTGACGATCTTCAACGCGGAACCGCGCGTCAATTACGACCGCATCATGCTTTCCCCGGTGCTTTCGGGCGAAAAGAGCTTCGAGGAAATCGTCATCCACGGCGACGGCTGGTATATCGAGCGCGGCATCACCCTCTACAAGGGTCACCGCATCGATGCCATCGATCGCGATGCGGGAACGGTGACGTCCGACCAGGGCGTGACGGAATGCTACGACAAGCTGGTGATCGCCACCGGCTCCGTGCCGTTCGTCATTCCCGTGCCAGGCAACGACCTGCCGGGGGTTCTCACCTACCGCGATCTCGACGACGTCAATGCCATGCTGCTTGCCGCCCAGGCGCGCAGCAAGGCTGTAGTGATCGGCGGCGGGCTTCTCGGTCTCGAGGCGGCGGCCGGGCTGAAAGAACGAGGCATGGACGTGACGGTGCTTCACCTGATGCCGACCCTCATGGAGCGTCAACTCGATTCTTCGGCCGGCTATCTTCTGCAGCGTGAGCTGGAGGGCAGGGGCATCAACATCATCACCAAGGCCACCACCAGGGCAATCGTCGGCGACGGCTATGTCGAGGGCGTGAAACTCGATGACGGGACGGTGATCCCGGCTTCGCTCGTCGTCATGGCTGCGGGCATCCGGCCGAATGCGGGCCTCGGCAAGGCGGCAGGTCTCGACGTCAGTCGTGGCATCGTGGTCGACGGCTGCATGCGCACCAGCGATCCCGACATCTATGCGCTCGGAGAGTGCGCCGAGGTCGGCGGCGAGGTCTATGGCCTTGTCGCGCCGCTCTACCAGATGGCGCGTGTCGCAGCCGGCCATCTGGCGGGCGTTCCAACGGAAGCGTTCCAGCATGCCGAAACGCCCACGAAACTCAAGGTGACCGGCGTCGACCTGTTCTCGCTCGGCGACTTCGCGGAAGGGGATGACCGGGAGGAAATCGTACTGCGCGACGCGTCGGCCGGCGTCTACAAGCGGCTGGTGCTGAAAGAGGACCGGATCATCGGCGTGGTGCTCTACGGCGAGACCGCCGACGGCGCCTGGTTTACCGACCTGCACAAGAAACAGGCGGACATCTCGGACCTGCGCGATACGCTGATATTCGGACAGGCCTACCAGGGGGGCGCTTCCGCGGACCCTATGGCGGCCGTTGCAGCCCTGCCGGAGGATGCTTAGATCTGCGGCTGCAACGGCGTGTGCAAGGGAAAAATCACCGAGACGATCACCGCCAAGGGCCTGACAACGCTGGACGATGTCCGCGCTCACACCAAGGCATCGGCATCCTGCGGGAGCTGCACCGGGCTCGTCGAGCAGCTCATGACCCTAACACTAGGCGATCGGTACAACCCGGCGGCGGTCGCGTCGATGTGCGGCTGCACGGATCTCGGTCACGACGACGTGCGACGGCTGATTAAGGCCAAGGAGCTGAAAACCATCCCGGCCGTCATGCAGGAGCTTGAGTGGAAAACCTCCTGCGGCTGCGCCAAGTGCCGTCCGGCGCTCAACTACTACCTCGTCTGCGACTGGCCGGACGAATATGCGGACGACTACCAGTCGCGCTTCATCAACGAACGGGTGCACGCCAATATCCAGAAGGACGGCACCTATTCCGTGGTTCCGCGCATGTGGGGCGGACAGACAAGCGCCAAGGAACTGCGGGCGATCGCCGATGTCGTCGACCGCTTCGAGATTCCGACGGTGAAGGTGACCGGCGGACAGCGTATCGACATGCTCGGCATCAGGAAAGAGGATCTTCCCGCCGTGTGGGCGGAGCTGGGCAAGGCCGGCTTCGTGTCCGGGCATGCCTATGCCAAGGGGTTGAGAACCGTCAAAACCTGCGTCGGGTCGGACTGGTGCCGTTTCGGCACGCAGGATTCCACCGGGCTCGGGGTGCGCATCGAAAAGTTCATGTGGGGCTCGTGGACGCCGGCCAAGGTGAAGATGGCGGTCTCGGGCTGCCCGCGCAACTGCGCGGAGGCGACCTGCAAGGATGTCGGCGTCATCTGCGTCGAATCCGGCTACGAGATCCATTTTGCCGGCGCCGCCGGTCTCGACATCAAGGGTACGGAAGTGCTCGGCCTCGTCGCAACGGAGGAGGAGGTGCTCGAGCACATCGTGGCGCTGGTCCAGATGTACCGCGAGCAGGGGCGCTATCTGGAGCGGATCTACAAATGGGCGAAGCGCATCGGCTATGACGAGGTCCGCCGCCAGATCCTTGAGGATGCGGACAGGCGCAAGGCCTATTACGGCCGTTTCGTTCATTCGCAGAAATTCGCGCAGGTCGATCCCTGGTCCGAGCGCGTGTCGGGCGCCGACAAACACGAGTTCCGGCCGATGGCGACGATATCCCTGGAGGCGGCGCAATGAACGCGATAACGCAGAGCTGGGTGGAAATCGGGGTCCTGGACGATATCCCGCGGCGCGGCGCAAGGTGTGTCCGGTATGGCGAGATGACGATCGCGGTGTTCCGCACCGCCGATGACCGGGTCTTCGCGCTCGAAGACCGCTGCCCCCACCAGAACGGGCCGCTCAGTCAGGGCATCGTCCATGACGGCTGCGTTACCTGTCCTTTGCACAATTGGGTCATTTCCCTGGAATCCGGCGAGGCCCAGGGCGCCGACGAGGGTGCTACGGCGGCGTTTCCGGTCAAGGTGGAGGGCAACAGTGTCCTTCTGGCGCTCGGCGAGGGCCGATGACGAAGGCGAGCGAATCCGAAGGGATCAGCAACATGGCGGGCAGGGAGGCGCCGGAACCGCCGACGGTCCGCACCACCTGTCCCTATTGCGGGGTCGGCTGCGGCATCCTCGCCGGCCGGCATCCGGGCGGATCGGTCTCGATCACGGGCGACCATGAACACCCGGCCAATTTCGGCAGGCTGTGCTCGAAGGGGTCGGCACTGGGCGAGACCGTCGATCTTGACGGCCGGCTGCTGTTCCCGCAGGTCGACGGACGGCGTGTGCCATGGGATGACGCGCTCGATCTGGTGGCGCAGCGTTTCTCAGAGGCCATCGCCAGTCACGGCCCGGACAGCGTCGCGTTCTATGTCTCGGGGCAACTGCTGACCGAGGACTATTATGTCGCCAACAAGCTGATGAAGGGCTTCATTGGTTCGGCCAATATCGACACGAATTCGCGTCTGTGCATGGCTTCCAGCGTCGCCGGCCACCGCCGCGCCTTCGGGACCGACACCGTTCCGGGAACCTATGAGGATCTCGAACTGGCGGACCTCGTGGTGGTGACCGGATCGAACCTCGCCTGGTGTCATCCGGTCCTTTACCAGCGCCTCCTTGCGGCGAAGGCCGCGCGGCCGCAGATGCGCGTCGTCCTCATCGACCCGCGCGCGACCATGACGGATCACATCGCCGATCTTCACCTTGCCATCAAGGCCGACGGCGATGCAGCACTGTTTTGCGGACTGCTTGCGCATATCGCCGCTTCGAGTCATCTCGACCGCACCTACATTGAAAAGCACACCGACGGTTTCGCGGCCGCACTGGCGGCGGCCCGGGCGCTATCGCTGGATGAGATTGTCAGGCAGACCGGCCTGCCGGCCGGACAGATCGGGGAATTCTACCGGCTGTTCGCGAACGCCGAGAGGACGGTCACCATCTACAGCCAGGGCGTCAACCAGTCGTCCGGGGGAACCGACAAGGTCAATGCGATCATCAACTGCCATCTCGCGACGGGCCGTATCGGCAGGCCGGGCGCGGGGCCGTTCTCGGTCACCGGCCAGCCGAACGCAATGGGCGGTCGCGAAGTCGGCGGGCTTGCGAACATGCTCGCAAGCCACATGGATATCGAGAACGCGGCGCACCGCGATATTGTCGGCCGGTTCTGGGGATCTCGGGGCGCTGCCGAAAAGTCGGGCCTGAAAGCGGTCGATCTCTTTCGGGCTGTCGGAGATGGGCGCATCAAGGCGCTGTGGATCATGGCGACGAACCCGGTCGACTCGCTTCCCGATGCAAATGCGGTGCAGGCCGCTCTGGAAGCGTGCCCGTTCGTCGTCGTCTCCGACATGATGGCCGATACCGATACGGTGCGGCATGCCCATGTGCGCCTTCCGGCGCTCGCCTGGGGCGAGAAGGACGGAACCGTCACCAATTCCGAGCGGCGCATATCGCGCCAGCGCGCATTCCTGCCTCCGCCGGGCGAAGCGAAGCCCGATTGGTGGCATGTGTGCCAGGTTGCCCGCCGGATGGGATATTCGGAGGCCTTCGACTATGCCGGACCGGCGGAGATCTACCGGGAGCACGCCGCGCTGACGGGTTTCGAGAACAACGGGTCCCGCGATCTCGATATCGGAGCGCACGCAGCGATTACGAAAGCCGAATTCGACCGGATGATGCCGTTTCAATGGCCGCTGAGACAAGGTCAACCGGACGGCGACACGCGGTTCTTTGCCGATGGCGGCTTCTACACCACGAACCGCCGTGGCCGCTTTATCGCTGTCGATGCCGCGCGGCCAGAGAGGATGTCCGATGCCTTTCCGCTTGTGCTGAACACCGGGCGCGTGCGCGACCACTGGCATACGATGACGCGCACCGCAAAGAGCCATCGGCTCAGCGGGCATGCAACCGAACCCTATTGCGAAATGCATCCCGATGATGCCGCCGTGCTGGGCATTGGGGCCGGCACGCTGGTGCGGGTCGAGAACGCACACGGCACGGTGGTGGCACGGGCCCTGCTCTCGGACCGGCAAGCAAGGGGCTCGGTCTTCGTCCCCATGCACTGGACCGATCAGAATTCCGCCAGGGGCCGGATCAATGCGCTCGTTCCGCCGGTCATCGATCCCGTTTCCGGCCAGCCGGCATCCAAGAATGTGGCCGTTCGGGTCGCGGCGTTGCCCGTGGCGCACTACGGGTATGCCGTGCTTGCCGCGCGGCCGGGCGGCGATATGCCGGATTACTGGGCACTGGCGCGGGAATCCGGCGGGTGGAGCGTCGAGTTTGCCAGTTTTACGGGGGTGGGGGATGTCAGCACCCGGGCGCGCGCCATGGCCGGTGCGGCTGGCGAAACCGAATTGCTGACGTATCGCGACGAAGCGACCGGATCGGAGCGGGTGGCGCTGTTTCAGGACAGTCGGCTGATCGGTGCGTTTTTCTTTTCGCAGCGCCCGATCGTCATCGCGCGAGCGCATGTCGCCGAGGAACTGCACACGGTCTTCGGCGATCCGCGCAGCCGTTGTCGCGTCGTCGCCGGACAGCCGGGCAGCGGGCGCCCGGATCCGGGACGCATCGTGTGCTCATGCCTCACCGTGGGTGTCAACCAGATCAATGCGGCCCTCGATGGCGGTTGCCCGGATGCGGACGCCATCGGCCGGGCGCTGGGCGCGGGAACGAATTGCGGCTCGTGCCGCTCCGAAATCCAGGCAATTATCAATGAACGAACAACCCAAGCCGCTGAATAGAACTGGGAGCGAAAACAGCGCCGCGCGGATCAAGCCGCTTCCGGTTTTACCGGTGTTCCTGAAGCTGAGGAACAGGCGCGCCGTCGTTGTCGGCGGATCGGAGGCCGCCGCCTGGAAAGCGGAACTGCTTGCCGCCGCGGGAGCCCTGGTCGATATCTTCGCGCCGGCTCCGTCGGCGCAGATTCTGCAACTGGAACACACACCGGCTCGGGACCGGATCACAATCCGCAGGCGCCGCTGGACCGCCGCCAGCTTTTCCGATGCGGCGATCGTCGTCGCGGATGCACAGTCCGAAGCGGAAGCGAAAGCGATGAAGCAGGCGGCAAAAGCCGCCGGCGTTCCTCTCAACGTCATCGACCGGCCGGACCATTGCGACGTCCAGTTCGGATCGATCGTCAATCGCGCGCCGGCCGTCGTCGCCATTTCGACGGACGGCGCCGCGCCGATCCTCGGACAGGCGATAAGGCGGCGCATCGAAACGCTTTTGCCGCCGGCGCTGGCGGACTGGGCGGATATCGCGAAGACCTTGCGGGCGACGGTCGGCAAACGTCTTCAGCAGGGGCGGCAGAGACGCATTTTCTGGGAACGGTTCTCCCGGGCTGCCCTTTCAAGGCCGTGCCATGTCGATGAGCGGACACTGCTCGTTGCCGCCATGGAGAGGATCGCGGCCGAGGTCGATGCAACAGGCGGACTCGTCACAATTATCGGCGGCGGCTCGGGCGATCCCGAGCTTTTGACCATCAAGGCGGTGCACGCGCTGCAAAGCGCCGATGCCATCTTGTACGACCATCCGTCGGCCGATCGTATTCTGGAACTCGCGCGGCGCGAAGCGTCCCGGTCGCCTGTGGAACCGGTTTCCGAACAGGAAATACCGGACCTCGCCGATAGGCTGGAAGAATTGGCGGACGGCGGACGGCACGCGGTGTGGGTGATACCGGGCAACCCCGCGGCCTGTTCCATTGTCGCCCGGTTGAAAGGCATTGCAACCGCGCGGGGAACGACCGTTAGCGTCGTTCCGGGTGTCTCGAATACTACTGCCGAAGCTCGGACGCCAGAAACCCGGAAAGCGCCTGCGCGGCGCGTCCGGTCTGCTCGATCTGCAGGTAGTGCCCGCAATCATCGAGCGCGACGTATTTCGCGTCTTTGAGCGTGCCGGCCAGGGCCTCGCTCTTGTCCGCCGGCACCATCTTGTCGGCCGCGGCGGCAATGATCAATACGGGGATGTCGACATTGTCCAGGCGGTCCGACACGTCGAAACCGCTGCAGGCGAAATAATCGTCGTAGACGACCTGCGGGCCGGCCTCGAGCAGGCGCTGACGGCCCTTCTGCTTGAAGAAATCGCCGGTGTTGCGGTGCCAGGAATATTTGACGAGATTGTCGACCGTCGCCTCGAAACTGTTCTGCAAGCCCTCGAGGATTGCCGGGCTGACCGAGAGCTTGCTCGATCCCGCGACGAGGGCGACCGCGCACAGGCGCGGATTGCGCTCAGCAGCGAGTGTGAGCGCGATCCCGGCGCCCATGGAGTGACCGACGAGGAAGACATTGTCCAGGTCAAGCGCGTCGAGAAAAGCGGCGACCGACCGCGCGTAGGCCTCGACGGTCTGCTGGCTGGAGCCGCCCGACTGGCCGTGCCCGGGCAGATCGATCGCATAGGCTGGAAACTTCTCAAGCCCGCCGTCGTGCGACTTGGGTGTCAGACCGACGAGCCGCGTCATGTCGGCGTTGCTTCGCCACGCCACCGGCCAGTCGGCCATCTGTCCGCCGGCGCCGTGCACGAGCACGATCGTCGGACAGTTATTCTCCGGCTCGACACCATTGAAGCTGTAAGCCAGTTCAAAATCTCCGACCGATACTTTCGGCATGGGGTCTCCTCAATCTGACCGAATGTCGTCCAGCAACTGTTCAAGCAGATGCCGCTGGATCTTTCCACTGGTCGAGCGTGGAAAATCGTCAAAGGCGATCAAGCGAATTTCACGCGGGTGTTTATAGCGGGCGAGCGAATCCGCGCAGCGCCGCATCAGCGCATCCTCCGTCAGCCGGTTATCCGAGACCGAGACAAAGGCAACCGGGACTTCGCCCCATCTGTGATCGGCCGTGCGCACCACGGCGGCATCGGTGACGCCCGGATCGGCGAGCAGCACCCGCTCGATCTCGGCCGGATAGACATTCTCGCCACCGGTCTTGATGAGGTATTTCGCCCGGTCGACGAAGTCCAGCGTGCCGTCCGGGTTGCGGCGGAACATGTCGCCCATGTGGAACCAGCCGCCGCGAAAACACTCGGCGTTGGCCTCGTGGGCATTCCAGTAGCCGGAAAACAGCGTCGGACCGCGCAGCGCCAGATCACCCGGCTCGCCGTCAGCGACGTCATTGTCGTCGGCGTCGACAAGCCGAACCTCGCAAAAGGCGGTCTGACTTTTGGAGAGCGTCTCGGGAACATCTCCCGGTTCAATCCGGCCGCGCGATGCCGGTGCGAGACCTGTCTCGGTGGCGCCGAAGGAATTGGCGTAGGGCGTCCCGAGGATGCGGGTCACCTCGGCGATCTGTTGCGGTGGGACGAGGTCGGCCATGGCGCCGCAGATCCTGATGCCGTGCGGTTTGACCTCGGCGGCCCTGCAGGCGGCGATGAATTCCTCGATCATGCCCGGTATCAGCACCAGCCAGCCGATCGGCTGGCGTTCGATCGCGGCAATGATTTCCTCCGCATTGTAGCCGTCGACCACGGCAACAAGGCCGCCGCGCATCAGGGTCGACAGCGCGTGGTCGGTCGAGGCCATGTGGAAAAGCGGTGCCCATGCGACGAAACCGTCATCGGGCGCAAGCGCCCATTCCGATGAAAACACCAGCGAGCGGGCGATCATCGCCCGGTGGCTGATCACAGCGCCCTTGGGCAGTCCCGTCGTGCCGCTGGTATAGAGGATGATCAGGCCGTCTTCCGGCTCGACCTCACTCTCCACCGCGGTGTCGGAAGAACCGGCAAGAAGCGCCTCGTAGGGCTCGCCCAGCAGAAGAAGCGGCGCATCGGTTGGCTGTGGAACATCGGCCGCCAGTTCATCTTCGCAGATGATCAGCGACGGCGCGACGAGTGCGATGCAATGGGACAGCTCGTCCTCCGTCAGCCGCCAGTTCAGGCAGCAGACGATGGCGCCGATGGCCGCCGCCGCGAGTTCCAGCTCGATATATTCCATCCTGTTGTGGGACAGGATGGCGACACGGTCGCCACGCCTTACGCCCCTTGCCAGCAGCACGTTGGCGAGGCGGTTGGTGCGCGACAGCAATTCACCATAGGAGCGTTCCCTGCCGTCCTGGCGGAGCGCCGGCGCATCCGGTGTAACCAAGGCCCGGGCGCGAAAAAGCCCGTAAACCGTGGACCGGCCGGCCTGGGCCGATTGTCCGTACATCATGCGCGCCTCCCTAATCAATGAACGGATGTTACACAAAAAACAAATGAATGTTAGTTTTTTTCCGTCTGTGGACAGCGCGGTCGATTGACACCGATTTTGACCGCAAATATTCTAACAGTTGTTAGAAATCTGCAGTGTATTTCCGAAACGGACTGGAGGAACGCAAGTGAGCCAAGCAGGCGGGCAGCACGCGGCTGACATGGACGGCTATCTGAGGCCGACCCGGTATATCGACAGCGATTCGGATGCGGTTCAGGCGTTCACGCAAGAGGCGCTGGGGGATGCTCAACAGCTCTCGGACACGCAAAAGGCCGTCAGGCTCTACCACGCGGTCCGCGACGGCATCCGCTACAATCCATACGCTTTCTCGATGCGGCCGGAAGATTATGTCGCGAGCGCGATCGCCGGGTTCAAATCGGCCTACTGCGTGCCGAAGGCCATTCTCATGACAGCCTGTTTGCGTGCCGCGGGAATTCCTGCGGCGGTGGGATTTGCCGACGTGCGCAATCACCTCAATTCGCCGAAGCTCGCCGCGCTCATGCAGTCGGATCTCTTCATCTATCACGGCTATGTTCAGCTCTGGCTCGGCGACCGGACCTTCAAGGTCACACCCGCCTTCAACAAGGAACTGTGCCTGAAATTCGGGGTCAAGCCGCTGGAATTCGACGGGACCGGCGATGCGCTGTTCCACGAATTCGATACCCAAAACCGGCGGCATATGGAATATGTCAACGACCGGGGCATTTTCCAGGAAGCGCCGATGGAGCGGATCCTGTCCGATTTCCGGGAATTCTATCCGAATCTGGCCGCACATGCGGACTCACGAAGGGATTTGCAGGTGGAAGACGACGCATTCTCCGGCTCAGCCTGACCGAACGGCGAAGACACCAAAGGACCCAATCATGACCGATCGCTATGCCGCCTACGGCAAACTGAAACTCGACCGTCCGGCCGACAGGATATTGCGCATCACCTTTTCCAATCCATCGAGCTACAACTCCGTCGATGGGGAAACGCACGGCCAACTCACCGATATCTGGCGGGAGATCGACCGCGATCCGGAGACGAATGCGGTGATTGTCACCGGTGAGGGCAAGGCGTTCTCGTCCGGCGGCGATTTCGGCCTGATCGAGGAAATGGCCGGCGATTACGACGTCCTGATGCGGGTCTGGAAGGAAGCGAAGGACCTCGTCTACAACATCGTCAACTGCAACAAGCCGATTGTCTCGGCGATCAACGGGCCGGCCGCCGGCGCCGGCCTGGTGGTCGGGCTGCTCGCCGACATTTCCGTGACCGGCAAGGCGGCGCGGATCGTCGATGGCCACCCGCGGCTCGGTGTCGCCGCAGGCGACGTGGCGGCGATTATCTGGCCGCTCCTGTGCGGCATGGCCAAGTCAAAATACTATCTGCTGACCGGGAAACCGCTGACCGGCGAGGAAGCCGAGCGCATCGGCCTGGTCTCGCTGTGCGTCGAGGATGACGAACTTCAGGAGACTGTGCTGGGCATTGCGACGGACCTCGCCTCCGGCTCGCAGAGCGCCATCCGCTGGACCAAATACTCGCTCAACAACTGGCTGCGCTCGGCCGGGCCGATCTTCGACACGTCGACGGCGCTGGAGATGCTCGGATTCATGGGACCCGACGTGCGCGAGGGCGTTGCGTCGCTGCGGGAGAAGCGCAAGCCGAACTTCAACCCCGACTGCCCTGTCTAGCGCGATCTAGCCGCTCATCGTCAGCCCGCCGGACACCGATATCGTCTGCCCGGTGATGAAGCCGGCGTCGTCGCTGGCCAGAAAGCAGATGATGCCGGGAAAGTCGTCCGGCCTCGCAAGCCGGCCCATGGGGATCGCCTTTTCGAGGGCGGTCTTTATGCGCCCGCCGGATTCGCCTTCCGCAAAACTTGCGAACAGGGGCGTGTCCGTGGGGCCGGGGCATACCGCGTTAAGCTGAACGCCGGAACGCGCAAGCTCGCGCGCCATCGTTTTCGTGAAAGCAATGATGCCGCCCTTGCAGGCCGAGTAGACGGCTTCGCCGGTCGAGCCGACCCGCCCGGCATCCGATGCGATATTGACGACGCGGCCGCGGCCCTGCGCGATCATGACCGGCAACACGGCATGGTGCAGATGCAAGGGGCCGTAGAGATTGATATCGATGACCTTCTTCCACAGGTCGGTGTCGGATTCCACGAAGGGGACGAGCCTGTCCCATCCGACATTGTTGACGAGCACATCGATGCCGCCGGGTCCGATATCCTTTATGGCGGCTGATACGGCATCGCGATCGGCGATATCGACCTCGAAGGCGTCCGCCTGGCTGCCGCTCGCCCTGATATCGTCGGCGGTCCGCTGCGCGTTGTCGACATTGATGTCAAGGATGAAGACATGGGCGCCTTCCTCTCCGAAACGGCGGCAGGTGGCCGCGCCGATGCCGCTGCCTCCGCCGGTCACAATAACCCGCCTGTCTTTCAGTCCTCGCATGGTTGGCTCCCGTTTTCTGACTTTGACCCTGCGTTGCGGGCGATCTTAGCCGGCGCCCCACGATGCGACGATGATCACGATCAATAAACCGATCGGCAAGACCCGCCGTGGATTCGGGCGGCGCATGTCGTCGGGCGGGTCCAAAAAATTGGTCGCCAATCGTTGACCGCAACCGAACGACAATCCATGTTGGAGTAGAGGGGTGGGGGCGGCCCTTGCGTTCAGAGCGTGTTTCGCTCCAGGGTGGACTGATGGAATTATTTGTTGTTTGGGTGCTCGTTGGCTTGCAGGTCAAGCACTACGTGGCGGACTACACGCTCCAGTGGCCTTCGATGATTGCCGGGAAGTGCCACTTCAACAAGATGGGCGGCTACCTGCACGCCGGAATTCACGTCGTCCTGACCCTTCCGATCCTGCTTTTCTGCGGCCTTTCCGCGCTGACCATCGTTCTATTGATGGTGTTTGAATACGTCGTTCACTACGCGACGGACTATGCAAAGGGAAGCTACGACTGCAAGCACAAGCTTGACCCGCACACCCGGCACTTCTGGGTCATA
Organism: Nitratireductor sp. XY-223; assembly: GCF_004959855.1. GTDB lineage: Bacteria > Pseudomonadota > Alphaproteobacteria > Rhizobiales > Rhizobiaceae > Hoeflea_A. The sequence continues at coordinate 638,739 of NZ_SPNT01000001.1, forward strand.
CACGGCGCCGATCAGCTTGTTCACCAGTTTACCTACGCGGCGATTATCGCGGTGATTATCCTGTCACAGCCCGTCTGACGACCGTCAGCCGGAGTTCTGCTTCTCCAGAACATGGGCCAGGTCGGAGGTCGTGTGGGCGAGGCGCCGGGCCAGTTCGCGAATGACCTCGACCGCGACGTCCGGAAATTCCCCGATCAGCTCCATCAGGTTTTCGCGCTTGAGCTCGAGCAGGGTCAGTTGGCCGTGGGCGCGAACAGAGGCCGTGCGCGGTACGTCGCAAAATGCGGAAATCTCACCGAACAGGGCGTTGGTTCCAAGCGTCGCGACAACGACCTGCTTTTCGCCGCTGTCGGACAGGATATCCGCTTCGCCATTGGCGATCAGATAGGCTGAGGTTCCGTTGGACCCTTGCGAGAACACCTCTTCGCCGTCGTCGAAAACCAGCTGTGTCGACGTATAGGCAATCAGCTTGAGCTTGCTGGGGTCCACACTTTCGAACAGCGGCACCTTGCGCAGCATTGCGACATCATCATTCAGCGTGCTCATTCACCAACTCCCATTCGCTCCCTTTATTCGAGCCCAGGCCACCTCATTTGGCCATCGCCTCCAGCCGCTCGGAGACCTTCTCTGGCGCTCCCTCCGATACAATACGTCCGTGCTCCATAAACAGGATGCGGTCGAAATCCTTCCATCCGCCATTGTCGAGCGGGACACAGATTACGCCCATCTGACGCGTGCCTTGATCGACGCCCATCTGAACAATTTCATGGATGATCTTCATCCGTTCGCCGGATTCAAGGGCCGAGAGCGCGCGATTCAGGATAACAATATCGGGTTTCTTCAACAATGCCCGCACCAGTTTCAGCTTCTGTGCCTGGTTCGTCGAAAGATTGCGGCCGCCGTTTCCGACATCGTAGGACAGGCCGATATGGAACACGGTGTCCGACACGCCGCTGGTTTCAAGCAGCGACTTGATCGATTTCAGGACCCTTTCCCGCGCGCCAATACGGCGGGCGTCGATGCGCCCGAAGAGGATGTTGTCCAGCACGCTCAGCGCTGGGTTGAAACTGTCCGGATCGAGGAACGCGACGGCGCCGCTGTGTTCCTTCTCCAGCATCGCGCGAAGGCTGTCGCGGGCGGCAAGCAGTTTCGTCTGCATCGTGTCGTCGACGAGACCGAAACGGGTCTGTGCCTCGCAATACTCAAAGGCGAGACGCAGCATGGTCTCGCGGTCCGCCTCATCGGCGCTCTTGCTCGTCTTGCCGTCAAGCTTCTCCAGGGCAAGCCTCATTTCCTGGAGGCGCTCGGGCGACGGGCCGCCGGAACGCTGCAGGAGCGTGCTGTCCTCGGCGAGGTCGCCGAACAGCTCGATATTGTTGCGCGCGATCTCGACCCCGGTGTCGAACAGCGCCGAGAGGAGGCCGGCCTCGTCCAGCAATGCGCGAACCGAATTGTTCGAGGGCAGGTTTTCCGGGCTGAACGCATTGTCCACGGGCGTTCCGAAGATCAGGTTCTCGCCGATGGTGAGTTCCTGGCTGTATTTAGCGGGATCGAAGAATTCGACCGCGCCCTTCATCTCGGCGCCGGACTGGTTGGCGGCGAAACTGCGCCTCGCCTCCATGATGCCGTTCTTGATGTCGTCGTCGGCGTCATCGCCAAGCCGGCGCAACAGCCCGTATTCCAGGACATCGTCATAAAGGTCGACACGATGCATGATCGACAGCAGGCGCTCTGATGTCTCTCCATGCGGCCAATCCGCGCCGACTTCCCGGCCGAAACTCTCGTCTTCCACCGGGCCGGCCTTCGCCGGAATGGGTTCGTTTTCGTAGACACGGAAGTTGGAGGTTGAACTCGATTCATCGATGATCGGCGGCGCGCCCTCGGTATAGGGCAGGGTTTCGGCAAGTGTGGTCCTTATGCTTCCGCCGGCGAAGAAGATGTTGCTGTCGGCGTATCCGACACGCTGTCCGCTTAGTCTTTCGGGCACGTGCTCCAGATCCTGCCCGTCGAGCGTGATCCGGCCCGAGCCGACCACCAGAAGGCGTGCGAGCAGCTCCGCGACATGTTCGGCGCCGGAATCGGCACTGCCGACGATCGCCACGGCCTCCCGCCGTGAAATCGAACCCGATATGTCCTGAATGACCGGCTGTTCGGCCGCGTCCAGAACCGTGACATGGTCAAACGAGAAACCGTCCTTGATCGGATCCGCCGGCTTGTCGCTCGGCTCCTGCCGTGCCGCCGACATGACACGCGTGTTGGCAAAATCCTCGACCGCCTGCTCGTAGCGGATCTGGTTGAGCAGCCGCTGCTGGTCCCAGTCGATGATCCCCTTGATCGGCGCCGGAAGGTCCTTGTAGGCGGCGATCGAGGCGACAAGGGCACCGAGGTCCATCCGGCCGGTGATCACCAGATAACCGCCCAGCAGATAGAAGATAAAGGCCAGCACCTGGATGAGGAAATTGTTCAGGAACTTGACCTGGAACTTGCGCTGATAGAGCTCGAAACGGATCACCACGATGCGCCTGAGCATCTGCCAGATGTTCTCGCGCGCGCGGTTGGACATGGCATGCAGGTGGACATCGTCCATGCCCTGTACGTATTCGCCGATGCGTCCCGAGAGCTTGCGGGCGGTCTGCTGGCGCTGGCGGCCGAGTTCCAGAAGCCGCCGGCGCAGGAGCGGAATGATCCAGGCCTGGAACAGAACGATCGCCAGGGTAATAAGCCCGAACATCGTGTTCTGCAGGAACAGGAATGTCAGCCCGGTAATGGCCTGGGCACCGAGGAAAACGGGCGAGGAAAACGCGTCGCCGAAAAACAGGCCGAGCGGCTCGATCTCATCCTTGATGACGCTGGTGATTTCCGAGGGTTTGACCCGGCGTGCCTTGGCCACCGGATAGCGAAGCACCCGGTCGAACAACTCGTAGCGCAGCCTGCGCAGCAGCTTCTCGCCGAGTTTGCCCTTGTAAGTGTTGATATAGAGCTTGAACCAGCCATTGAGCGCGACGGCGACCAGAAAGCTCAAGCAAAGCGCGATGAGCATCTGCTGGCGGTCGAACTGAAGACCCCCGAAAACGTTGATCGTCTGGCCGAACAGCGTTTCGGAGAATGGCAGGTTGATCGACAGGAAGCTCTGCGTTGCGGCGGGCGAGTCGAAGCCGTCACCCTGGATCGGGCCGTTGACGATCAGCTTGGGCAGCTGCAACATCTGGAAATAGACCGGCATCGAGACCAGCACGACCATAAAAATCCAGATCTGCTGTTTTCTCGAATGGGTCCAGATGTATCTTAGGAGATTGCGCTGCAAGGGTTTCCTCGGTTTGGTAGCGGATCCGTTCCAGTACACCAGAATATTTGCGACCCTAGTCCAGACACTTCATGGACGGTCCGATTGTGTCAAGTCAAGTCGGCAGCGGGCGGACTGTATGGGCGCAACGCGCCCGATTTGTTGAAAAATCCGTTCGACAGTCCGATCCGGCCCCTGTAGTTCTCCTGTGGTTCCGCCCTGTTTGTTCCCTCAACCCCCCACATCAGGTCATTGCGCATGAAAGTATCGGATGCTCTTGCCACCCGCATCACCTGCCGCGCCTTTCTTCCCGACCCGGTTCCTGAAGATATGGTGCGCGCGATCCTTGACAAGGCGCGCTTTTCGCCCTCCGGCGGCAACCTCCAGCCCTGGCACGTCTTCGTGGTTGCCGGAGATGCGCTGAAGGCCCTGATTGCGGACATCGGCCAATCGATGGCCGAAACACCGCGCGGGCAGGTGCCGCAGTACCGGATCTATCCCGAGAACCTCAAGGACCCCTACGAGTCAAGGCGTTTCAAATGTGGCGAGGACATGTATGCGACGATCGGCGTGGCGCGGGAGAACAGGAAGGGACGGATCGCCCAGTTCCAGCGCAATTTCCGCTTTTTCGACGCGCCGGTCGGCATGTTCTTTTATCTCGACCGGACCATGGGCCCGCCGCAATGGGCCGATGTCGGCATATTCCTGCAGAGCATCATGCTGCTGGCGCGCGAGCACGGTCTCCACACCTGCTCCCAGGAGGCCTGGGCGCAGTGGCACGGGACCGTCGCCGGCCATCTCAATCCGCCTGACGAGTGGATGCTGTTTTGCGGCATGGGGCTCGGCTACATGGACGAGGGTGCCCCCATCAACGGGCTGCGCACCGAAAGGGCCGCCGTCGACGAGATCGCCACCTTCCTGAAATGATGCGATCCGGGACGATCACTCTGCCGCGTGTTTGACCGCTGTTCTATCCCATCCGAGATTGCCGCGCCCGACCGCCTCGTAGGCAAAGCCAGCCTCCGTAGCTTGCTCCGGGTTGAACATGTTGCGCAGATCAACGAGCACGGTCGAGGCCGGGTCCATCTGCCGGCACAGGCGCTCCAGGTCGAGCGACCTGAACTCGTCCCAGTCGGTGATGACCGTCAGCGCGATTGCGTCCTCGGCGACGGCGTAGGGATCGTCGCAGAACTCGATTTCGCGAAGCGTGTGGTGCGTCGCGGCAATGACGGCCGGGTCGTAGGCGCGGATCACCGCACCGGCGTCCAGCAGCGTGCGGATGATCGGAATGGACGGCGCTTCGCGCATGTCGTCCGTGTCCGGCTTGAAGGTCAGGCCGAGGATGCCGATCCTGCGGCCGCGGACACGGCCGCCGCAGGCGCGTATCACCTTGCGGGCCATGGCGCGGCGGCGCTGGTCGTTTATCGCGACCGTGGTTTCGACCAGCCGCAGCGGGCTGTCGCTGTCCTGGGCCATATTGGTCAGCGCGGTGGAATCCTTCGGAAAGCAGGAGCCGCCATAGCCGGGACCGGCCTGCAGAAACCGGTCGCCGATGCGCTCATCCATGCCCATGCCGCGGGCGACCGAAAGCACGTCGGCGCCAACCCTTTCGCACAGGTCGGCCATCTCGTTGATGAAGGTGATCTTCATGGCCAGAAAGGCGTTGCTTGCATATTTCGTCAATTCCGCCGTGCGGCGCCCGACGAACAGGATCGGCGCGTTGCCGGCGCAAAGGGCACCATATACCTGCCCCATAATCGACTTGGCGCGATCATCATCGGTTCCGACAATGATCCGGTCCGGTTTCCTGAAATCCTCGATGGCCGATCCCTCGCGAAGGAATTCCGGATTTGATACGACGGCGCATTCAGCCGCCGGATTGGTATCCGCGATGATCCGCTCCACTTCGTCACCGGTGCCGACCGGGACGGTGGATTTCGTCACGACCACGGTGAAACCGGACAGGTGAGGGGCAATCTCCCGGGCGGCCTCGTAGACATAGGTGAGGTCCGCGTAGCCGTCGCCGTGACGCGACGGCGTACCAACGGCGAGAAACACGATGTCGGCGTCCCGGGTGGCCGCGCCGACATCGTCGCCAAAGCGCAGGCGGCTGGCATCCGCATTCGATTTGACAAGGTCTTCGAGGCCCGGTTCGTAGATGGGGATCTTGCCGTTGCGCAGGGCATTGAGCCTGTTCGGATCCTTGTCCACGCAGACGACGTCATGTCCGAAATCGGCGAAGCAGGTCGCCGATACGAGGCCGACATAACCTGCACCAATCATCGCGATGTGCATGCTGATTCTTTCGGTTGGTGATATTGCCTCATGCTAACATCGCGCCTGTGCGACTTCAAACGATCCCGCAGCTTTGTACCGCTATCTCAGACGCGGATTGAGCGCGTCGCGAAGCCAGTCTCCGAGCAGATTGACGGAGAGCGCAAGGGCCAGCAGGGTCAGCCCCGGAAACAGCAGGATCCACCATTCGCCGGAAAACAGGAAACCCTGTCCGATGCGGATCAGCGTTCCAAGCGAGGGCTGGGTCGGCGGCGCCCCGACGCCGAGGAAGGAAAGCGTTGCCTCGGCGATGATCGCCAGGGCGAGACTGATGGTGGCGATCACCAGGACAGGCCCGAGAACGTTGGGCAGGATATGCCGCAACATGATAGAACTTCGGCGGCGGCCGATCAGCCGCGCGGCCTGCACGTATTCCTTGTTCTTCTCGACGAGCGTCGCGCCGCGCACCACCCGTGCGAACTGAACCCAGTCGGAAAGACCGATTGCCAGGATCAGCACCCAGATCGCCATCTGGTCGCGCAGATGCACGGGTGTGAACCCCTTGGCGATGCCGAATATCAGCATGGCCACAAGGATGGCCGGAAAGGTCAGTTGCACATCGGCGATCCGCATGATGACGGCTTCGACCCAGCCGCCGACATAGCCGGCGAGCAGACCAAGGCTGACGCCGAGCACCAACGCGAACAGGACTGCCATGAAACCGACGAAGAGCGATACGCGCATTCCGTAGAGAATGGTGGAGAGCATGTCGCGCCCCTGTCCGTCCGTGCCGAGCCAGAACACGTCGCCGGTCATGGCGCTGGGCTGCATCGGCGGCGTGAAGCCGTTCAAGAGGTTCAGCGTTGCCGGATCATAGGGATTGTGCGGTGCGATCAGCGGCGCGAAGACCGCGCCAAAGATGAGCGCCATGACGACGAGGAAGGAGATCACCGCCAGCGGCGAGCGGCGGAACGACCACATGAAATCCGACTGCCAGGCTGCGGAAAGGGCCGTCATGTTTCACCTGCCGTGACCGCGTCGTCCCGCAGGCGTGGATCGACCGCGAAGTAGAGCAGATCGACAATGAAATTGATGGCGACAAACATCACGGAGATCAGCAGGAGGTATGCCGCCATGACCGGGATGTCGACGAACTGAATGGCATTGATGAACAACAGGCCGATGCCGGGCCACTGGAACACCGTCTCGGTGATGATGGCAAAGGCGATGATCGACCCCAGTTGCAGTCCGGTGACCGTGATCACCGGTACAAGCGTGTTTTTCAGCGCGTGGCGGAAATGGACAATGCGGTCGGAGAGGCCACGGGCACGGGCGAAGCGGATGTAGTCCTGGCGCAGCACCTCGAGCATTTCCGAACGGACGAGGCGCATGATCAGGGTCATCTGGTAGAGGCCCAGCGTGATCGCCGGCAAGATCAGCGCCTTGAGGCCGGATTCGGTCAGAAAACCGGTGGTCCAGTCGCCGACCTTGACGGTCTCGCCACGGCCGAAGCTCGGCAGCCACCCGAGTTCCACGGAGAAGATGTAGATCAGGAGAATTCCGATGAGGAAGGTCGGCAGCGAAACCCCGATCAGCGACAGGGCCATGATGATGTTCGCAGCCAGCCCCTTGCGCCGGATGGCGGTGAAGACACCCATGGCAATGCCGATGGTGATGGCGAACAGCCCCGAGACCGCGGCCAGTTCAAGCGTCGCCGGTGCGCGCTCGGCAATGATCTCCGCCACCGGACGGCCCTGGCGATAACTGACGCCGAAATCGCCGCGCAGGGCGTTGCCGAGGAACTTGACGTACTGGACCGGAAACGGCTGGTCGAGGCCGAGCTGCGAGCGCAGGCGGGTGATGTCCTCCTGCGTGGCCTCCTGGCCGAGCATGTTGTCGATGGGATCGCCGATGAAGCGGAACATGGAAAAGGCGACCAGGCCGACGACGAGCAGCACGACGACGGCCTGGAACAGACGCTTGATGGTGTAGGCGAGCATGATGCCCGGTCAGTTCACGTTCACCCAGCGCAGGATGAAGAAATTGTCCGGCCGCTGCGTGAGCTCGACATTGCCGCCTGTGCCCCACACCAGGGGCTGGACATAGAGCGGCACATAGACCGTCTCGTCCTGCAGGATCCCCGCCACCTCGTCGAGCATCGCCTGGCGCTTGGCGTCGTCGATCTCGGACTGGATCATCGGCAATAGCTCGTCGACCCGTGCATTGGAGTAGCCGCCGAAATTCCAGGACCCCAGCTTCTTCTCGGTGTTCGGCGTGGTGACCAGGAAACGGATCGGATGCTCGGCGTCGAAAGTGCCGGGCGACCAGCCGAGCAGATACATGTCGTAATTGTCGGCGCGCAGCTCCGGCCAGTAATTGCGGACCGGCATGGCATCGAGCTCGGCGGTGAGACCGATCTGCGCCAGCATGCCGACAACCGCCTGGCAAACGGCCTCGTCGTTGAGATAGCGGTCGTTCGGACATTTCAGCCCGAAGGAAAAGCCGTCGCTGTAGCCGGCTTCCGCGAGCAGGGCCTTGGCGCCCTCGACATCATAGGACGGCCTGTCTGTGTTGGCGGTCGAATATCCCCGCATGGCGGGGCTCACCAGCTGGCTGGCGGGCTCGGCGTTGCCGCGCATGATGGTGGCAAGGATGGCGTCGACATTGATCGCCTTGGCAACCGCCTCGCGGACCCGCGGATCCTTGAACGGATTGGGCTTGCCGGCGTCGCCGGTGTATTTGAGAGCATCGGCCTCATGGCCGAATCCCAGCATGATGACGCGCGCCTCGATGCCTTGCAGGACCTTGAGGTCGTCGCGTGCCTTCAGGCGCTCGGCGTCCTGGATCGGCACCGGGTTGATCATGTCGACATCGCCCGAAAGCAGCGCCGCCACCGCAGTCGCCGGATTCTGGATCGGCGTGAACTCGGCGCGTGTCACATTGTGCTCGGCCTCGCCCCACCAGCCGTCGAAGGGTACGAGCACCGTCTTCAGCCCGGGCTGACGCTCGGACAGCATGAATGCGCCAGTGCCATTGGCATTGAGCGTTGCGAAATTTCCGTTCTCCTTGTCCGGGCGCTCGGTGCCGTTGCCGGCCGCCCAGCCGGAATCCATGATCATCCAGTTGGCAATCGAGTCCGGGAAGATCGGATTGGGCTGCTTCGTCATGATGTCGACGGTGTAGTCATCGACGACGATCACCTCCGAAACGGGCGCGAACCAGGAAGACACGTCCGATTCCTCGCTGGAGGCGCGCTCGTAGGAGAACTTCACATCCTCGGCGGTGAAATCCGCCCCGTCATGGAACTTGACGCCCTCGCGAAGCTTGAAGCGCCATCCTTCGCCGTTGCCGATCGGCTCCCAGCTCACTGCGAGCGACGGCTCGATGCGCATGTCCTTGTCGCGGCGGACGAGGCCTTCATAGACATTGTTCAGGAAACCGAGCACCGGCGCGGAGCTGACCGCGTGGGGGTCCATCGTCTGCGGGTCGGTCACGGATGCCCAGCGAAACGTCTCGGCCTGTGCCGCCGTTCCCGCAAGGGCGAATAGGAGAGATCCCAAAATCAGTCGCTTCATGTTTTCCAGTCCTTTTATCCTGGCCAATCCGGGTTCTGTTCCGAACTCGAGGCGCTTGGAGCGAACAGGTTTACCCACAGGCCGTTACCCTGGTGGCGCCGCCGACGCCGGCCAGAATCCCGGAACGCCGCGGCTGGTGCCGGTCTCGTGTCTTTGACTTCTGATTGGTCGCACCGGAGAAACATTATGATTGTCGCTACCGGAACCGCAAGGGCCGATGCACGCGGCCCGCATCATTGTGAGGTCAATACGCCGTCTCGTAGGCGTCGCAGATTTCGGCCTCTGTCTTGCCCTCGAGAAAGGCGATCTCACCCGTCTTGTGCTTGGCATAGACATCGGCGAATTCGGTCGAGAACCAGTCACTGACGATATCGGCCTCGCTGAAGGCGCGGAGCGCTTCCTCAAGGGTGGCAGGCAGGTGCACAAGGTTCTTTTGCTTCAACTCTTCGGCGGACAACAGCGAGACGTCCTCCTCCGTTGCGTCGGGAATATTCAGCGCTTCCTCGATGCCCTGAACGCCGGCATGGACAATGGCCGCAAGCGCCAGGTAGGGGCTTGCAGCCGCATCGGCGGCGCGGAACTCGAAATTGAACTGATCGGCGACGCCGATGTCGCTCATTTCCGACACCGGGCAGATCCGGACGGCTGCCTCCCGGTCACGCATGCCGAGATTGTTGAAGGCGGCGCTCCAGCGGTGCGGCGTGAGCCGTGTATAGGAGACGACGCTCGGAGCGGTGAGTGCGACGATCCGGTCGAGATATTTCAGGATACCGGCGATGAAGCGGCCCGCCGGTTCGCTCAGCCCGTGCTTGCCGTTCGGATCATAGGTGACCGGTTCTCCAGCGCCGTCGCGCAGGCTGAGGTGCATGTGAACGCCGTTGCCGACGCCCGCCGGATCGCGCAGCGGCGTAAAGCTCGCCTGTTTGCCGGTCCGCTCGGCGGTGACGTAGACCAGTTCGCGCAGGATCGCCGCATGATCGGCGATGGCGACCCCGTCTACCGAGCCCATGGTGACCTCGTACTGGTCCGCCCCGTATTCCTTCATGAACGTGTCGGGTTTCAGTCCGGCGCTGCGCATGGCCGCGAGCAGTTTCTCGCCAAGGGAGCGCTGCAACCTGAACCCGGATGCGGTGTAGGCGCTTCCGACCGGGCAGCCGCCGTCCTTGAGGTGGAATTCATGCTCGAAGGCGCCGTGCAGCGTCATGCCGGTCACCCGCTTGAGGCGGTCGAGCGCACCCTTGAGAAGCGATCGCGTGCAACATTCCCAAGGCCGCCCGTCTGTGTGCACTATGTCGCCGAACACGAACTGTTCCGCGGGTAGGCCGTCCTGATAGTCGAGGCTCACCCGCGTTTCCGGCGCCGGTATCAGGACGAGATCGCCAAGCGCCCCGTAAGGGCTCTCCGCGATTGCGCCGAAGCAGGTGATCTGGACATTGGTCGGCGTCCAGCCGATACCTCGTTTCTGGCGTTTCTCGAACTGGTCCTGCGGGAAGGCCTTGCCACGCACCTTGCCGGCGAAATCGCTTGTGCAAGCCAGTATCAACGGTTCCGATTTCATTTCCTGGTATCCTTGATGCCGTCGTGGGCGGCGGTGCCCGGTTGTTCCAGCCTTGCGTCGTCCCACTGTTCGATGCGTTTGCGGGTCGCGTTCCAATCCTGCTCGGATATCTTCACGATCATTGCTTCTGCCAGTGTGAACGCGCTGACCTGTCCGTCCCAGGCCGTGCCGATCTCCGTCGGTACGGCGAGGACGTGAGCGGCGTGGTGCGATGCCGGGGTCAGCCAGCGATCGGTGATGACGACGATCTGGGCATGCCGCTTTTCCGAGATGATTCTAGCAAGCTCCGTCAGGCTAGACTGATAGCGCCGAAAGTCCAGCAGGATCAGCACGTCCTGCTTGCGCATCCGCATAATGTAATCGGGCCACAGCTCCGGATTGGACGGGATGTGGTAAATGCGTCCCCTGATCTGTCGCAGATGCATCGACAACATGGCGGCGATGCTGTCGCTCATGCGCCCGCCGATGAGGAAAACGTTACGGCCGGAATCGCCCACCAGCTCACACACTTCGTCAAACTGAAGCTGGGCAACGCCGGCGGCCATTTCCTGAACCTGCTTGGCGATCCGTTCGGCGTAGTCGGCGAGAAAGCGGCCGGGTTGCGCGGGATTTTCGGTCAATTTGAGGTCGACCGGGGAGCGATGACTCTCCTTCAGCTCTCCGATCAGGCGACGCTGAAATTCCTGGTATCCGCTGCAGCCGACCTTTGTGACAAACCGGGTGATCGACGGGGCGCTGACCCCGGTCACTTGGGCCAGTTCCTGAATTGTCTGCAGTCCTGCAAACGGATAGTCGGCGAGCACGACGCTGGCGACCTTGCGTTCGCTGGATGTCAGATGCGGCCCGATTTCCTCGATTTTGTCCCGTAGATGGATCATAATTCACAATCGGTTCTTGTCTGGCACGCATAATCGACTATGAAAAAAATTTGTCAATATGAAGTATTCAATTGACATTGATCGAATTTTTCAGATCAGATGGTGGCCGTGCCGTATGCATGCGGCCCTCGTGAAACAGAAGGTTGAACCATGAACCCGCCAACAGCGCTCAGCCGTGATTTGCCGCTTCGCGCCGAGCAGTCCGCACTGTTGTTCATCGACGTGCAGAATTTCTGCGTTCGTCGTGAGGGCGGCGAATTCAAGGATGCGTCCGATGCGGAAATTGCAGGCAAATACGGATATTTTTTCGATCAGCTGAAAAACACGGCGATACCGAATATGCAACGGCTGCAAAGCGCCTTTCGCGACGCCGGGATCGAAGTGCTCTACACGACGATCGAGAGCCTGACCAAGGACGGCAGGGATCGAAGCCTGGACTACAAGATCACCGGCTTCAACGTGCCCAGGGGCTCGTGGGACGGTCGCGTGATCGACGAGATCGAGCCCGGCGAGGACGAGATCGTCCTGCCGAAATCCTCATCCAGCGTGTTCGTGTCAACCCACATCGACTACATCCTGCGCAACCTGGGTGTGCGCCAGCTCGTCATCAGCGGACTGATTACCGATCAGTGTGTCGAAAGCGCCGTTCGCGATGCCTGCGATCCCGGATATCTGGTGACCCTGGTCACCGATGCCTGCACCACTTACAGCCAGGAACGGCACGACAACTCGCTCGGCGCCATTGCCGGCTATTGCAGACAGACAGACACCCGGTCCCTGATCGCGGAAATCGGGCAATAGTCCCGACTAGGAGCGCCGTTTCCGCAGTCTTGCCGACCGCTAAATATTGAAAATCAAACGGCGTTCGCTATATGTTCACTGATGAACGCTAGAGCGAACACGGAACGGGAAATTGTCGAGGAACACATCAAGGTGGAGCAAAAGCGCCGCCGCTGCCTGATGTGCGGTGAGATGTTCGACAGTTTCGGCCCCGGCAACCGCATCTGCAAGAAATGCAAGTCCAAGCAGGCCTGGCGGAGCGGGGCGTAGCCGTGCGGTTTCGGCGATCGATCCAGCCTTTGCCCTGAACACGATTCAACACGAAAAATGATGCTGATGCCCCGGGATGTCCGGCCGACCGGCCAGGGGGTTGCGTGAAAATTCGCCTAACGTCAATCATATGGCAGATTCGAGTGCGATGATTGCGTTCGACAGGCTTGCCGATGACCGATTTTGACGCCCAGCGAAGACGCATGGTTGCGGAGCAGATCCGCGGCCGCGGCGTGCGCGACGAACTGGTCTTGTCGGCCATGGAAAAGGTTCGCCGCGAGGCTTTCGTTGCGGAGCAGTTCGGTTTCCTGGCCTACGAGGACAGCCCGCTGCCCATCGGCGAGGGGCAGACCATCTCGCAGCCCTACATGGTGGCCTTCATGATCGAGGCGCTGGCGCTGAAGGGCGGGGAGAGGGTGCTCGAAATCGGCGCCGGATCCGGATATGCCGCGGCCCTCCTGGCCGAGATCGCCGGCGAGGTCTACGCCATCGAGCGTATTGGCCAACTGGCGGAAAGGGCGGCTTCCATCATCGCCAGCCAGGGTTACGGCAATGTCCACGTGCTTCACGCGGACGGCACGCGCGGATGGGACGCCCATGCGCCGTTCGATGCCATCCTTGTCTCGGCGGGCGCTCCGGACATCCCCGCCACGTTGAAGGGACAACTGGCCGCGGGCGGTCGACTGGTGGTTCCCGTCGGGGGGCACCGCAGGGCACAGGAACTCATCCGGCTCACCCGGCGCACGGACACCCAGTTCGAACGGGAAGTCCTCGCGGATGTCCGTTTCGTCCCGCTGATCGGCGAAGAGGGCTGGGACGCACCGACGGCGGGGATGGTGCTGAAATAGGATTCACCGGCCGGTCCGGAACGCTTCCGTTGCCGTTGTCATCGAACTCGGCGAACTTCTGCCCACACTCAGGCGGCCTGGCTTTTGGGTGTCACCTTCACCTTCGCCTTGAGGTCCGTGCGGCAGAACGCATGCAGGAAACAGGTCTGCTCCGCCATGTCGAGACACAGGCGCGCATAATCGTCATCCTCGCCGGAGGCCAGGTAACAATGGGTCTCCAGCGGGTCGGCCTCGCCGGCCTTGCCGGTTCCGCCGGAAGCGCCACCCAAAGTTGCATGGAAGTCCTGCAGGATACGATACTCGTCAAGCGGTTTCTTGACGATCTTCGCGTAGCGGCCGAACTGCGTCATGAAGCAGAAGCCGACGCCGGCGGCGATGTAGGAGATGGCGTCGGGCGCGCGCCCCTTGCCGCCGTTTTCCGGCGCTTCCTCGCTCAGGAACCGGAAGATCGAACCATGCGGATTGTAAAGGTGCTGCTCTATCTCCTTCATGCCGTCCGGGCGCAGGCGGCAAATGACCTTGACGTGCAACCTGCGGTCCTGGTGCTCCGTCAGCGAGCCGCCGGCAAGGGTGGTCGTCTCCTCCGTTTTCGGCGTCATGCGGCCGGTGTGGACGATCAGGTCCGTCCATTCGCCGCCGGCCACTGCGGCCGCATCGAATTTGTCTCCGGGATCCGGCAGCGTTGGGCCGTCGACGGGCAGTGCCTTGCCCGTTCCGATGTCACGGTCATTATGCACCAGCGTGAAAAGGCTCTCCTTCTTGCCGCGCATCAGCCCGTTGAGCGGCGAGGCCGCGACGGCGTCGTAGATCAGGCTGGTCAGCGTTTCCTTGTCGGCGTCGGCGTCGATCACCGCTTCAAGGTCGATGTTCTTTGCACCGCCGGTCATGGTTCCCTTCAGCGCCGAGCCCTTCATGGTGTAATAGTTGTCCTGGATGAGCGTGAGGTCGCTGATCGCGATGCCGCGTATTTCTGCCAGCGCCAGGATCTCGTTCATGTAGCTGCAGACCATGCCGGTCGACAGGAAGGAAAGCGGGCAGGGCGCGAAGTCGTGGCCGTCCAGATAGGCGCCTTCGTCCGAGGCCAGGCGCCACACCTTGCCGGTCCTGTCCGAAGCGACGAGCGCTTCCTTCTGCATGACGGTCAGGGAGCGGACTGCAAGACGGATCGCTTCACCCCGGTCGCTGCGGATCGCTGGCGGCTCGAAGCCGATTTCCCGGGGATTGACGACTTCGAAAAACAACGGTTTTCCAGTGGCTTGAAGGACGTTCGGATCCTTTGGCATGTTCGAATTCCTCCCGGATACGATTTTGGCAAACGATAGTGCCAAGGCGTCAAATTGCAACAGGAGGGGCGGCTGACAATGCAGCCGGGGCTCAAGGCGTGACCGAATTTCAGGCAAGAATTCCAGCCATGCGACAACGCAATACGGCACCCGGACTTCACGGCCAGTCGGCGAAATTCACCGTAGCGGCGGGCGTGTCGGATTCGCGGTTTTCCAGGCACCATCTCCGGTAGGCCGCCGGCGGCATTCCGGCGTGCCCCTTGAAGAACCGGCTGAAGTGTCCTGGGTCCCTGAAGCCGAGCTGGCCGGACACCTGCTCGGTCGTCATCGCCGTGTTTTCCAGCATGAGGCGGGCCTCGTGAATCACCCGTTCCGTTATCAGCACGCTGGGCGCGCGCTCCAGATGCCGGGTGCAGATGTCGTGAAGGCGGTCCGGTGAGATGCCGATCTCGGCCGCGTAACGGCTTATCGGCCAGCGCTCGCGGAAATGGGTTTCCATCAACTGCCTGAAGTGCTGAAGAACGCGGGCCGTCTTGCCGATGTTCTTTGCGACGGCCGCATGGTCGGTGGCGTGGCGCATGAGATGGACGAGGATTGTCCGGACCTGCGCCTCGATTATCACCAGCGATCCGATCTGCATGCGTGCGGCCTCCCGCAGGATGACGTTGAAGGCGTTTTGCGCGTCGGCAAGCGCCGCATCGCCCGGTTCGAGATGGACGGTGATCTGGCGATCGGACAGGAGCCTGAGTTCCGTTGCCTCCGCGCCGTGCCCGATGGCGTGGGAAAGCACCTCGTGGGTCACCGCAAAATGCGCACCGACGCTTCCCGCCGAGATCTTCAGCGATTTGTCGTCGGACCAGGGCACCCAGGCAAGGCTCGTTGCGCTGACATGCGTTTCGTCCGCATGCGACAGGATCAGCCCGGAGCCGGAGGTCAGCAGGATGCCGCGCCAACTGCGCTCGTGATGTCGCGCGGGCAGGGTGAAAACCCTGTCATGCAGCGCGCAATCGATATTTTCCGCCCTGAACATGGTGCCGTCCGATGCCTCCAAACAGCGCTATGCTTCCCGAACATTGACCAGAAACATACAATAACATGCCAGAAAATTACATTATATAGCTCATTTTCGTCTGCTTTGCTTAGTCTCGGGAGGAGAATACGGTCTTGTATGAGGCGAAACTGATCATACGCGGACAGGCGGTCGGGGCGCGTGATGGCGCGACCTTCGACCGGCTGCAGCCGATCACCGAGGAGGTGGCGACGCAGGCCGCATCGGCCAGCCGCGAAGATGCGGTGGAAGCCGCCAATTCGGCCGCAGCCGCATTTCCGCAGTGGTCGCAAACGGCGCCGGACGAACGCTCCAGGATCCTCGAACGCGCCGCGGGACTGATCCTCAAGCGCGAGGCGGAATTCGTCGACGTCGTGGCCTGCGAGATCGGCGGTTCGGAAAGTTGGGCCCGCTTCAACTGCGCGCTGTCCGCCGACATTTTCCGCCATGCGGCGGGGCTTACGCATTTCCCGATCGAAACGGAGCGCGCCGGCCGCGATGCAAATGTCCGTTCGGTCCTCGTGCGGCAACCGGTCGGCGTGGTGCTCGGCCTTGCGCCTTGGAATGCGCCGATCGTCCTTGGAAGCCGGGCCGTTGCCGTTCCGCTCGCCTGCGGCAACACCATCGTGCTCAAGGCATCCGAGCTTTGCCCGAAAATTCACGCCATGATCATCGAGGTCCTCGACGAGGCGGGACTGCCGCCCGGTGCAGCGAATTTGGTGACCAACGCGCCGGAGGCCGCAACGGATGTGGTCGAGGCACTGATCGGGCACAGCGCCGTGCGCCGGGTCAATTTCACCGGTTCGACGAGAGTCGGCAAGATGGTTGCGGAGGCCTGCGCACGCCATCTCAAACCGGCCGTGCTGGAGCTGAGCGGCAAGGCGCCGCTCATCGTTCTGGCCGACGCGGATATCGACGAAGCCGTGAAGGCCGCCGCGTTCGGCGCCTTCTTCAACCAGGGGCAGATCTGCATCTCGACGGAACGCCTGATCGTCGACCGCGGCATCGCCGATGAATTCGTCGAGAAACTGACGGCCAAGGCGCAAAGCCTGACCGCGGGCGACCCGCGGGAAGGCAGTTTTCCGCTCGGGTCGATGATATCGGCAAGCGCCGCCGTGCGGGTGCGCGATCTCGTCGAGGACGCGCTGTCGAAGGACGCCCTGCTGCTCGCCGGCGGCGATATCGTCAACACGATCATGCAGCCGACCGTCGTCGACCATGTCGACAGTTCCATGCGGATCTATCGCGAGGAATCCTTCGGTCCGGTGGCGGCTGTGATCCGCGCGGCGGGCGAGGACGAGGCGGTCTCGATCGCCAATGACACCGCCTACGGCCTGGCGGCTTCCGTGTTCAGCCGCGATATCGACCGGGCCCGGTCCGTTGCCATGCGGCTGGAATCCGGCATTTGCGCAATCAACGGGCCGACCGTCTACGACGATCCGGCCATGCCGTTCGGCGGCATGAAGGAAAGCGGCTACGGGCGCCTGGGCGGCGAGGAATCGGTTCGCGAGTTCACCGAACTGCGGTGGCTTTCCATCCACGACAACCCAAAAGACTACCCGATCTGACGGGCTGCGGCGGCGGGATGCCGGCGCAGGCTCATGATGAAACCTGAATGGCTGAAAAGGGAGGAACCAATGAAACGAAGAAGCCTATTGAAGCTGGCAGCCGCCACACTGGCAGGCAGCGTCGCGCTGTCAGGAGCCGCGTTGGCCGCCGATACGGTCAAGATCGGCGCCGTCGCGCCGAAAACCGGGCCGCTCGCCGGCGGCGCCGCCGTCACCCAGTGGCCGAACATCGAACTGTGGGTCAAGCAGGTGAACGAACGCGGCGGGCTGAAAGTCGACGGCACGCAGAAGCTGATCGAGCTCGTCGAATATGACGACAAGACCAATCCGGCGGAGCACATCAAGGCCGCCCAGAGGCTTGCTACCCAGGACGAGGTGGACTTTATCGTCGCGCCCTACGGCACCGGCTTCAACATCGCCGCCGCGCCGATCTACGCCAAATACGGCTATCCGATGATCGCCGTATCGGCGATAACAGACAAGATCAGCGAACTGACGGACCGTTATCCGAACCTGTTCTTTACGCTGGGTTCCACGACGGCCTTCGTCGAAGGCGTGCGCGACGTGCTGGTGGAAATGCGCGACGCGGGCACGATCGGCAACAAGATCGCCATGGTGAATGTGGCCGACGCCTTCGGCATCGAGCTGGCCGATGTCGCCCGCCCGAAGTTCGAGGAAGCCGGGTTCGAGATCGTCTACGATAAATCCTATCCGCTGGGCACGCCCGACCTGTCGCCGGTCATGAAGGGCGCCAAGGCTTCCGGGCCGGATGCCTTCGTTGCCTGGTCCTATCCGCCGGACACGTTCGGCCTGACGGAGCAGGCGATTATCGAGGACCTCGACGTCAAGGCCTTCTACACGGCCG
Organism: Nitratireductor sp. XY-223; assembly: GCF_004959855.1. Classification (GTDB taxonomy): domain Bacteria; phylum Pseudomonadota; class Alphaproteobacteria; order Rhizobiales; family Rhizobiaceae; genus Hoeflea_A. The sequence goes on from NZ_SPNT01000001.1 coordinate 656,969, forward strand.
TCGCGACCAGTTTCCCGGCCTATTCGGGTGCGTTCGGCTCGAAGATCAACAATGTGCTGGGCGCCGGCGGCACCAACCCGGACGATCCGGCCACCGCTGCCTGGCGCAAGGCGCATGAGGAGATCACCGGCAAGGTGCCGGATTACTGGGCGTCGGCAAACACCTATGCCGCCCTGCAGGTCCTCGAACAGGCGATCGAGGGCGTCGGCTCCACCGACCGGGAGGCCGTGACCCAGTATATCAAGGACAATTCCTTCGACACGGTTATGGGCCAGATCACCTTCGACAACCAGAACTCGGCCAAGTTCTGGAGCGTCGGCCAGTGGCAGGACGGTGTCTTCCGCGGCGTCAAGGGTTCCAATGTCGACGGCGCGGCCGACATCCGCTCCAAGGACGGCTGGAATTGACCCTTGCGCATCCCGGCCCGTGATCGGGCGGGCCGGGATGCTGCTTGAAGGACGAATTTAAGTCATGGATATCCTTGTCTCGGGACTGCTCCTGGCAGGCACCTATGCGCTCATGGCCATGGGTCTGAACCTGCAATACGGCGTTGCGCGGATCATGAATCTCGCCAACGGCGAGATGCTGGTGCTCGGCGCGCTTGCCGCGTTCTGGCTGTTCGTGACCTACCAGGTCAGCCCGATGCTGACGCTGTTCATCGTCGCTCCGGTCTCGTTCGCCGGCAACTGGCTGATCTACCGGATATTCCTGCGACCGCTGGTAAGGCGGTCGAAGTCCCAGGGCCAGCTGGAAGTCGATTCCATCCTCGCGACCTTCGGCATGAGCTTCGCGCTGGTCGGCATCATGGTGTCGATCCACGGCGAGTACTTCACCTACAAGTACCTATCCGAGCCGATCACGCTGCTCGGCACGACGGTCGCGCTGAACCGTTTCGTCGCGTTCCTCGTCGCCGTGCTGATCGCAGGGGCGCTTTATCTTTGGCTCAACCGCACAAGGCCGGGCGTCGCGGTGCGGGCGGTCGCGGTCGATACGGAAGCCGCTGGGCTCGTCGGCATCAACGTGCCTCGGATCTCGGCCATCGCCTTCGCGATCGGCGGAGCGGTCACGTCCGTCGGCGGATCGCTGATCTCGACCTTCATCACGCTCGACGCCTCGATCGGCGTCATCTTCACCATGAAGGCGCTGATCATCGTCATCATGGGCGGTGTCGGCGACATTCGCGGCGCCATCGTCGCGGCGATCATCCTCGGCCTTGTCGAGACGGCCGTCGCGACCCTGATCGATCCCGGCCTGACGCTGGCGGCTGCCTATCTGATCTTCCTGGCGGTGCTGCTGTTTCGCCCGCAGGGCATCTTTGGGAGGCGGGCGACATGACTGCGTCGGGTTTCCAGGAACTGGCGATCGCGGCCTTGCTCGTGGTGCTTGCCGCCTTTATCCCGATGTTGTCGGACGGATACTGGCTCTCCATCGCGGTCACCGCGATGATGTACATCGCGCTGTCGACGAGCTGGGTGCTGTTTTCGGGTCCGACCCACTATATCTCACTCGCCTCGGGCGCTTTCTTCGGTGTCGGCGGCTATCTCGTCGCGACCGGCATGAGCGACTACGATCTGTCCTTCTGGCTGATGGCGGCGGCCGCGCCGGTCGTGGCGACCATCCTTGCCGCGCTGATCGGCCTGGCGACGTTGCGCCTGTCGGGCGTCTATTTCGTCATCTTCACCCTCGGTCTCGCCGAGATGATCCGCAACATCGTCAGCTGGGTTCAGAACAATTTCCTCGGCTCGCGCGGGCTTTACGTGCTGACCGACTTCACCGAGGCGCATATCTACTGGATGCTGCTGGGCATTACGGCGGCCGTCTATCTGCTCGGCTGGTTCGTCAACCGGTCGCGGATCGGCTTTGCCCTGCGGATCATCGGCAACGACGAAACCGTCGCCCGGCATGTCGGCATCAACACCGCGACGCCGAAAGTGATCCTGTTCATGACGACCGGCTTCTTCGCGGCGCTGGTCGGGGCGGTGATCGCGCCGCGCTATTCCTATATCGAGCCCAATCAGGTGTTCTCTCCGGAGCTGAGCTTTCTCGTCGTCATCATGGCGCTGCTCGGCGGCTCCGGGCGGCTTTGGGGGCCGGTCGTCGGGGTCATCCCGTTCACGCTGGTGTGGGAATTCGTCGCCGTCCAGTTCCCGAACCAGACCACCTTGTTTATCGGTCTCGTCTTCCTCTTGATCGTCTACGGCCTGCCGCACGGCGTCGTCGGCCGTCTCGAACAGCTCGCCGCCTCGGTCCGCGAAAGGAGGAACGCATGAGATACAGCGGTGCGGTCCTTTCTGTGCGCGGTGCGACCAAGCGGTTTGGCGGTCTGGTGGCGGTCGACGCTCTCGATTTCGATGTCGCCGAGCACCAGGTCATGGGGCTGATCGGACCCAACGGTTCCGGCAAGACGACGATGATGAACCTCATCTCCGGCGCCTTGCAGCCGACGGCGGGCTCCATCGCGCTGAAGGGCGCCCGCATCTCCAACCTTCCGGCGCAGGAGATCACGAGACGCGGGGTCGGTCGGACCTTCCAACTGGTGCGCCTGTTGCCGAGCATGTCGGTGCTGGAAAATGTCATCGCCGGCGCGGTCTTCGGCCATCGCCACCGGTGGGGCCGCGAGGCCGAGGACCACGCGCACCGGATGCTCGAGCGGGTGGGGCTTGAGGCGATGGCCTTCGCGCCGATCTCGGCGCTCACCTATATCGATCAGAAGCGGCTTGAACTGGCACGCGTGCTGGCCGGCGATCCGGAGCTGCTGCTGCTCGACGAATGGCTGGCGGGTCTCAACCCGACCGAGCTCGAAACAGGCATCGAGCTGATCCATGACCTGCGGGGCGAGGGTCGCACGATCATCCTCGTCGAGCATGTGATGGATGCGATCCGCTCGCTCTGCGACAATTGTGTTGTCATGTCATCGGGGAAGAAGATCGCCGAGGGCAACCCGGCGGACGTTCTCGCCGACCGCGAAGTGGTGCGTGCCTATCTGGGGGACGAGGATGCTTGAGGTCCGCGATCTTTCCGTCAGCTATGGCGAGCACAGGGCGCTGGAGGGCGTCTCGGTCAAGGTGGCGCCGGGCGAGGTGGTCGTCATCCTCGGCGCGAACGGCGCCGGGAAGAGCACGCTTTTGAGAACGATCGCCGGGATCTGCGAGGGCCGGCAGTCGGGCGCCGTCGAGATGGACGGGCATCCGGTCCTTGGCCTGTCGTCGGACAGGATCGTTGAGCGTGGCGTGGCGCTGGTTCCTGAGGGACGCGGCATCTTCGGCGACCTCACGGTTCGCGAGAACCTGCTTCTCGGCGCCTATTCGGCGCGGGCGCGCGAGGAGGAAACGGCAAATCTCGATCGCGTGCTGAGCCTGTTTCCCAAACTGAACGAGCGCCAGGGCCAGGTGGCGCGGACCATGTCCGGCGGTGAGCAGCAGATGGTGGCCATCGGCCGGGCGATGATGTCCAATCCGTCGATCCTGATGCTGGACGAACCCTCGCTCGGGCTGTCGCCGCTTCTGTGCAAGGAGCTTTTCCAGAGCCTGACGGTGATCCGCCAGGCCGGTATCGGCATCCTGCTCGTGGAGCAGAACGCCAAACAGAGCCTGGCCATTGCCGACCGCGGCTATCTTCTTGAAAACGCGCATATCGTGCACGAGGATACGGCCGCCAACCTGTCCCGGGACCCGGCTGTCCAGAAGGCCTATCTGGGCGCCGGCGGCGCCAAGGTGTCGGTGAAATCGGCCGAACCGCCAACGCCTGCAACGGCAGAGCCGAATATTCCCGAGACACCGCATTTGCAGCTGCGTGCACCGCAGCGCGAAAGCGCAGACGCACTTGTCGGCACGCCGATCAGCGATCTTGTCGCCGGCGCCGCGAAACGCGCGGCGGCTCCCAAGGACCAGACGGGCGTGATGCCGACGCGCGAAGTCTCGAACGGCTCAGACCGGTTGCGGGCGACGATCCTGGAGATCGAACGGGCCGCTGCCGAGGCGCGACGCAGGCCGCTGCGCCGCAGGTCCGAACGCCACAAAGCGCCGACCGAAAAACCCAACCCGCAATCGCCGGACCCGCAGGACAAGCCCGCGGTCGTCGAGGTGTACCGGGCGCCAAGGGTCGAGGTTTATCGCCGCCGTCCCGGGACGGGAAAGTTCACCAGGGAATAAACGGGAGAGACCGATGCTGGACGAAGTCAGGAAAGGCCCTGCCATAAAGGGCATGTATATCGGCGGGGAGTGGCTCAAGACCGCTGCCACCTTTGACGATGTCGATCCGTCGGACGGATCGGTCTGGGCGCGCGTGCCGGATGGCGGCAAGGCCGAGGCGTCAGCAGCGATCGAAGCCGCGCAGGCAGCCTTCGCAGACTGGTCGTCCCGAACCTTCAACGAGCGGGCGCATTTCCTTCTGAAGGCCGCCGATATCTGGGAGCGGCGGATACCGGATTTTGTCGCCGCAATGCAGAGCGAGGGCGGCGGCTGGTTCGGCAAGGGCATGTTCGAGGCCGGTTATGTTGCGGAAGTCTTCCGTGCCGCGGCCGCGGCCTGTTACCAGAGCATCGGCGAGATCATGCCCTCCGAGCACCACAAGCTGTCGACCGCCGTGCGCGCGCCGATGGGCGTCGTATCGGTCATCAGCCCGTGGAACTTTCCCGGCATCCTGTCGTCGCGCGGTTTCGCGTTCCCGATGGCGGCCGGCAATTGCGTGGTGCTGAAGCCGTCCGAGGACACGCCCTATTGCGGCGGGCTCTTCTTCGCCGAGGTGCTTGAGGAGGCGGGCATTCCCGCCGGCGTGTTCAACGTGGTGACATGCTCGCGCGAGCGTGTCGCCGAGGTCGGCGACGAACTTGTCGAGAACCCGCTGGTTAAGGGTGTCTCCTTTACCGGATCGACCCCCGTGGGACGCTCCATCGCCGCCAAGGCCGGCGCGCACCTCAAGAAGTGCTGTGTCGAGCTCGGCGGCAAGGACAGCCTGATCGTTCGCGCCGATGCCGACATGGAGCGCGCGACACAGGCTGCCAATTTCGGCAGTTTCATGCATCAGGGCCAGATCTGCATGTCGGTGGAGAAGGTGCTCGTTCACGAGACCATCTATGCCGAGTTCCTGCGCCGTTTCGTCGAGCGCGCCGGCAGGCTCCCGGTCGGCGATACCAAGAGCCAAGACAATGTCATCGGCCCGCTGATCAACGACCGGCAGGTGGCGCGGGTCAAGGCGCAACTCGACGACGCGGTGGCCCGGGGCGCGAAGGTGGCGCTCGGCGGCGGCATAAACGGGCGTTTCGTCGAGCCGACGATCCTCACCGGCGTGACGCCCGACATGGACGTCTACCGCAACGAGACTTTCGGCCCGCTGGTGCCGGTGATTCCGTTCCGCACTGACGAGGAGGCCATCGCCATCAGCAACGACACCGAATACGGCCTCTCGGCCGGCATCATCAGCCGGGACGAGCAGGCATCGCTGGCCATGGCGAACAGGCTCGAGACGGGCATGTGCCATATCAACTGCTCCTCGGTAAATGACGAGCCGCACATTCCGTTCGGCGGGTCGAAATCGAGCGGCGTCGGACGGCATGGCGGTCGCTGGTCGATGGATACCTTCACCGAAACCCGCTGGATCACGCTCGATCGCGGCGGACGCCCCTATCCGCCGGTATTCTGATCAGGGAGGAATTCATGACCGTGAGCGATCTATTGAAAGACAAGACCATCGTCGTCACCGGTTCGGCCTCCGGGATCGGCTACCAGACGGCCCGGATACTGACGGAGCAGGGCGCGACGGTGCTCGGCGTCGACATGACCAAGAGCTTCGATCATGTCGAGGAGTTCTATCGCGCCGATCTCAGCGACAAGCGCACCATCGAGGCGCTGGTCGATGTCCTGCCCGATGGCGTCGATGGCCTTGCGAATGTCGCGGGGCTGCCGCCGACACGGCCCGCCGACAAGGTGATCGCGGTCAATCTTGTCGGGTTGAAATACCTGACCGAATGCATGATCGCAAAGCTCGCCGACAATGCGTCGATCGTCAACGTGGCGTCGCTTGCGGGGATCGGCTGGCCGCAGGCGGTGGAGGCGATCAAGGCGAGCGAGGCGCTGGATTTCGACGGGATCCCGGCGTTCATCGACCAATGGAGCGTCGGCAACGAGGGCGGACGGTCCTACTTCTTCTCCAAGGAGGCGCTGATCGCCTGGACGATGAAGAACCGCTGGACCTGGCGCGACCGCGGCATCCGCATCAACGCCGTCAGTCCGGGACCGGTCGACACGCCGATAATCGGCGATTTCCTCGAAACCCTCGGTGCCCGCGCCGAGGAAGACGCGCGGGTGATGGACCGCCTGGGCACGCCGGAGGACATCGCGCCCGTGGTCGCGTTCCTTCTGTCGGACATGACCCATTGGATCAGGGGCGTCAATATTCCCGTCGACGGCGGCATGGCGTCCAACATCATGTGCGAGATGCACGGCCTTTGAGGGGGATTCTCGTCGGGAGGCAAGAAAGGACAAAACAATGAGCGCACTTGTCTGGATCATAGGCATCCTGATCATCCTTGCGGCGGTGATCGTGGTGATCGCGTGGCTTTATGAGCGCGCGACAAACGAGACGAGTCTTGTGAAAACGGGTGTCGGCGGCCGCAAGGTCGTCGTCGATGGCGGTACAATCGCGATCCCGTATTTTCATGAGATATCAAAAGTTAACATGCAGACATTGCGGCTGGACGTTAAGAGAGCGGGCGAGGGCGCGCTGATAACGATGGACCGAATGCGCGTCGATGTCGGCGCCGAGTTCTACGTTTCCGTCACGCCAACGGAAGAGGCGATCGCGCGGGCCGCGCAAACGCTCGGAAAACGCACGTTCCAGCCCGATGAACTGCGCGCGCTGATCGATGGCATGCTGGTGGATGCCCTGCGTTCTGTTGCGGCGCGCATGACAATGGACGAACTGCATGAAAACCGGTCCGATTTTGTCGGCCAGGTCCAGTCGTCGCTGGGCGACGTCCTCGCCCGTTACGGCCTGCAGCTCGATTCCGTGTCGCTGACGGCGTTGGACCAGACGCCGTTTTCGGCGCTCGATGAAAACAACGCCTTCAACGCGGTCGGCATGCGCAAGCTGGCTGAGGTCATCGCCAATTCGCAGAAGGAGCGGGCGCAGATCGAGGCGGACGCCAAGGTCTCGGTGCGCAAGGCCGATGTGGATGCGGCGCGAAAGACGCTGGAGATCGATTTGGAGGAGCGGCGCGCCGAGATCGCGCAGCAGCAGGAAATCGAGACGTTGACCGCGGCGCAGATCGCCGAAGTGGCGCGCCGCAAGGCCGAGGCCGAGCAGGCGGCGGCCGAGGCACGCATCCTGATGGAACAGCGAATCCAGGTCGCGGAAGTCGAGCGGGAGCGGTCGCTGGAGATTGCCGAGCAGGAGAGGCACATCCTGGTTGCAGCGAAAAGCCAGGAGGAGAGCCGGGCGGATGCCGACGCCGACGAGGCGAGAACCGAAGCCGTCAAGGCTGCTGAGGCGCTGGAAACGGCGAAGGCCATGGCCGAGGCGGACAGGCGCAAGGAACTGGCGCTGATCTCCGCCCGGGCGGAAGCGGAGGCTGCCGCCGCGCGGTCGGCAATTACGGCAAAGTCCGACGTTGCGGTAGCGAAGGACCGCGCAGCCGCAACGCGCGAGGAAGCCGAGGCCCGCAAGGCCGTCGGACTTGCCGAGGCGGAGGCCGCCAAGGCACGGTTCGCCGCCGAAAACAGCCGTTCGGAAGCGCAGGTGGCGCTCGACCTTCAAAAGGCGCGACTGGAGGCGATGCCGAAGATCGTCTCGGAGATGGTGAAACCGGCTGAGAAGATCAAGTCGATCAACATCAACCACCTTTCCGGCGGCTTCGGCCGGTCGAATTCGGGCGAGGGCGGCAACACGGTCATCAACCAGGCGCTCGATTCCATTCTCGATATGGCCGTGCAACTGCCGGCGCTGAAGAAGATCGGCGATTCCTTGGGCGTGAATTTCGACGAGGTCGTCGAAAACAAGGATGACGGCAAACGCAAGCGGTGACTGATCGTCAGTCTATGTCGAATGCTTTGATGAGGTTCCGTACCTGATCGGCACTGAGCTTATTGACGCTGCGGTTTGACAGGGTGATCGCCAACCGGGCGGTCTCCTCCAGTTCCTCCATGGCGTAGACGGCGCTTTCCAGTGTCGCGGCCGTCACCACCGGGCCGTGATTGGCCAGGATGACGGCCGATCTCTGGCCGTCCAGTTCGCGCACGGCTTCGCCCATGGCCGGATCACCCGGCTGGAAATAGGGGAGGACTTTCACGCGGCCGAGCTGCATGATGGAGTAGGGCGTATAGGGCGGCAGGGCGTCGTCGTGATCGGTTTCCGGAAGCATCGACAGGGCGACGGCGTGATGGCTGTGCAGATGCACCACCGCGCCCGAGCGGGTGCCGCGCGTATCGTAGAACGCCGCATGGAGCGGCATTTCCTTGGTCGGCCGGTCGCCGCCGATCAGGGTGCCGTTTTGGTCGAAGCGCGAGAGCCTCGCGGGATCGAGCCGGCCGAAACTGCTTCCCGTCGGCGTCACCAGCAGCCCGCCGTCGTCCGTTCTTGCCGAGATGTTGCCGGTCGATCCGTGCGCCAGGCCGCGGTCGTAGAGCGAGCGGGCAAAATCGCAGATCGTCTCCCTCAGTCTCGTCTCGGTCATGTTCCGACCCGCTGTTCGTGGCCCGGCGTCTCTCCAAGCGCGTCGAGGGCCTTTGAAAAGAAGTCCGGCTGGCCGAAATTCCCGGATTTCAGCGCTAGGCAAAGCCCTGTGTCCGTGTCTCGGACCGCCGGGACACCCGGTGCGATCTCGGGGCCGATTTCGAGGCGTGCGATGCCGAGGCCCTCGACCACGGCGCCGGAGGTCTCGCCGCCGGCGGTGACGATTTTGCGCACGCCGTTTTCGACCAGCGTCCTTGCCACGTCGACGAAGGTCTGCTCGATGCGCGCAGCCGTCTCATCGCGTCCGTGGCGCTGCTGTGCCTCGTTCACACGTGCCGGATCTGCCGAGGAATAGACGATCGGCAAGGCGTCCACGCGCGCAAGCAGCCAATCGGCGATGTGGCCGGCATGCTGCGTTCCGGACATCAGGGCATCGATGTCGATTTCAAAGGCTGGATGATCGCCGATGTAACGCCGGACCTGGCCGCGGGTGGCCTGCGAGCAGGAGCCGGAAAGAACCACGCCGGGACCCGCCGCACCTTTCCAGTCAGCGTAACCGGTCGAATTGTCCGACCGGTCGCGGAAATTTTCCGGCAGCGCCAGCGCGATGCCCGAGCCGCCGGTGACCAGCTTGCGGCCGGCCGCGGCCCTGCCGATCGCAACGAGATCCTCATTCCGAACGGCATCGACGACGACCATCGACCGGCCGGGCACATCAAGGGCATCGCGGATGGCCTCTTGCCCGGCGAAAACCGTCGCCGCATCGATGTGGTCGACGCGCCAGTCGGTCTGGTGCGACAGCCAGCGCCGGATGTCCGGATCGCGCATCGGCGTCAGCGGATGGTCGCGCATGCCGCTTTCGCTCAAAAGCATGCCGCCGACGAAGAGATGCCCCTGATAGACGGAGCGTCCGGTTGCCGGGAAGGCCGGACAGACGATCACCCGGTCCTCGCCGAGACGCTTGGCAAGCGCCTGCGCGACCGGCCCGATATTGCCTTTTTTCGTGCTGTCGAAGGTCGAACAGTATTTGAAGACGATCTGCCGGCATCCCTGGCCGATCAGCCAGTCCGCCGCGGCAAGCGACTTGCCGACCGCGTCTTCCACCGGCTCGGTACGCGATTTGAGCGCGACGATACCGGCCTCGACACCCTCTGCGGCAGGTTGTTCGGGAATGCCGCAATAGAGTGTTGCCCGCATGCCGCCCTGTGCAAGCGTGTTGGCGATGTCGCTCGATCCGGTGAAATCGTCGCCGATACATCCAAGCAGCATGGTTCAGATCTCGATAGTCGCGTGCGGGCCGAGATCGAGGCGCCAGCCGAATGGGATATTGTCCAGTCCGGGAAAGTGCCGCGTCACCAGCGGATCGTGGCCGGGTATGACGAGGTCGCGATGGGTGGCCAATGCCTGGATGGTCTTCCAGCCGTTGTGCATGTCCTCGATGCTGTCGACGATCGGGAAGGACTTCTGATGAATGAAGTTCTCGTAATAATGCGCCGCGTCGGAGGCGAGGCACAGATAACCCTTGTCGGTTTTCACCCGGACCGCCTGAAGCCCGCGCGAATGCCCGCCGACGTGATGCAGCGTGATGCCGGGCGCGACCGCGCCTTCGCCGTCATGGAAAACAACACGGCCCGAATAAACGTGCCGTATCATCTGGCACACGTGCTCGGCGGTGTAGGGCATCTGCAGCGTGTGGTGACACATGCAGGGGCCGGTGGCGAAGGCCATTTCCGCCGACTGGATGTGAAACACCGCATTGGGAAAGGCGTCGAGCCCGCCGGCGTGGTCGTAGTGCAGGTGGGTGATGATCGCGGTGTCGATGTCTTCCGGCGCGATGCCGGCGGCCTTCAGCGCTTCGACCGGATGGCGCAGGACGGGCCGGCCGCGCCGCTCGCCTTCAACGGCGTCATAGCCTGTATCGATGAGGATCGTGCGGTTGCCGTTCCGCGCCACCCAGACGAAGTAGTCCATCGCGTGCGGGCTCGCGTGATCGTCGTCGAAGATGAAGCTGTCGGCCCGCACCCGCTCGTTGCGCTCGGCATACTTGAGCGCGATGACTTGCCAGGTCTCCTCCATCACGTGACGGACCTGTAGGTGACGACCGCCTTGTCTTCGACAAGATCCGCGACGGCTTCGGAAAACACCGCGTAGTGCTCGGTCCCGTGGTGGATTTCGAAGGCCGCTTCGTCGTCATAGAGTTCGTAGAGGAAGACCTCGCCGGGGCGGTCCGCATCGGTGCAGACGTCGAACCTGCGGCATCCTTCCTCGCCATCGCGCGATGCCTCGGCATTGGTCTGCACAGCGCTCAAAAAAGGCTGCCAGTGTTCCGGCTTGATGCGGAAGGTGACGGTGACGGCAAACATCAGGCGGCATTCTCCTTTTTCCCGGTCAGGCGGGTGAAGAGGCGCTGAACGACGGGCAGTTGGCTGAGTATAAGCAGGACGTTGAGGGTCAGCAAAATGGCGGCGCCGGGACGGCTGAAGAAGACCGACGGATCGCCGTCCGATATCAACAGCGATCGGCGGAACGTCTCGTCGAACAGGCCGCCGAGGATCGCGCCGATGACCAGCGGGGCGATGGGATATTTCATGACGTTCATTGCGTAGGCGAACAGCCCCACGCAGATCATCAGGAACAGGTCATTGATGCCGCCGCCGACCGAGAAGGAGCCGATCGTCGTCAGCACCATGACCACTGGCAGGAACACCGTCTGTGGTATGCGCAGGATCATGATGAACACCCGGGCGGTGAAAAGGCCCATGATGAACATGGTGATCGAGGCCATGACCAGGATCGCGACGACACGCAGAATGAGCGCCGGATCGATGGTGGGCCCTGGGATCACGTTGTTGATCTTCAGGGCGCCGAGCAGCGCCGCGGCCGGGGGCGATCCCGGAATGCCGAGCACCAGCAGCGGGATCAGCGCGCCGCCGATCGCCGCGTTGTTGGCGGCCTCCGCCGAGATCAGGCCGTCGACCGACCCTTTGCCGAATTTGCCGCCCTCCCTGGACGAGGCCTTGCCGACGCCGTAGGAAACCCAGCCGGCGACATCCTCGCCCACGCCGGGCAAAGCGCCGACACCGGTGCCGATGGCGCCGGACCGTGTGATGGAGGGGAGACGGCGCAGCACCTCGGCGAACCTTGGAACGATCCGGCCGACCCGGGGCATCTGCGCGGCCATGACGGTGGCCCGCAACCCGTCCATGATCTGCGGGATGGCGAAGGCGCCCATCAGGACCGGCACGATCTGGAAACCGGACAAAAGGTAGGGCCAGCCGAATGTGTAGCGGTCCTCCGACAGGATCGGATCAAGACCCACCATTGCCATGGCGAGGCCGATCAGGCCCGATATCCAGCCCTTGATGACGAGATCGCGGCTCATCAGCGTGCCCGACAAAAGGATGCCGAAGAGCGCCAGCAAAGCCTTTTCCGGCGAGGCGATGTTCCTTGAAATCAACAGCAGCACCCAGACGAAGATCAGCAGACAGACGGTGCCGAAGAGCGTGCCGATGAAGGAGGCGGTCGTGGTGATGCCGAGCGCCTCTCCGCCGCGTCCATTTCTTGTCAGGGGATAGCCGTCCATGGCGGTGGCGGCCGAAGCGGCGGTGCCGGGTATGTTCAAAAGGATCGACGGGTATGAGCCGCCATAAATGGCGCCGACATAGGCGCCGATCAGCGCGATCAGCGATTGCTCGAGCGGGAACTTGTTGCTGAAGAAGCCGGTCAGGATCGTGACCGCCAGTGTCGCCGTCAGTCCGGGCAGGGCGCCGAAGACGATGCCGAGAAAGACCGAGGCGACGAGATAGACATAGGTCACCGGATCGGTCGCGAGATCCGTGAAAGCGAGCCAGAAACCGGCGATCTGCGTGGAGACGAATTCCATGTTACCGGCTGCTCCACAGCGGCTTGAGCGTCACGTAGTAGTGGTAGTCGATCTTTGAGAAAAGCAGGCCCTGGCGGTTGGGGACATTCTGGCGAAAGCCGAAGGCCATGGCGATGACCAGCAGGAGCGGGACGATGATCGCGATAACGGGGGTCAGGCGCACGACACGGGAAACCGGACCCCGGCGGCGCTCGTAGGCGAACATGACAGCCGTGAGCAGCGCGAAGGCAGCGACCGTCGCGATGTCGTCATCGTGCGGTTTCGTCCATTCAGCGCGCGGAAAATGGGCGATGCCGGCATAGAGCGCCGGCAGGAGGACGAGCAGCGTCGACAGTCGCCTGGCAACCGGGTTGCCGGTATGAAAGCCCCAGATCAGGGCGGTGATCAGAAGCGCCGAACAGGCGATGAAATCCACCCGCGGCACCAGCAGGAAAATGTAGGCGCACAGAATGAGCGCGACGCAAAGAAGACGCTCCGCCTCGCCGCCGGTGAAACCGAGCGCCTTGCTGCGTAGCAGCTGTGTCGCGCCGCCGTCCCTAATGGCGATCGCCAGCAGGACGAAAGACAGCAACAGCAAGGCCGAGAAAATACCCAACGGCACCAGGGCGGCAGAGTTGAACCAGGCGCCCTGTACGCCCGCCGCATCGGCCCGGAAGAACGGGATAAGGCTTGTGCGGTAGAGGAAAAATGCACTGACGACGATCAGGAACAAAGCTGTCCAGAAATCGCGCCGGCGCATGATGGTCGTGTCGGCCAATGGGCTGTCCTCGGCGTTCGTAGAGACCATTCCGGCGGTTTCGCCGGAATGGTTGTTGACGGGTCGACCCGACGCCGATCAGGGCTTGGGGATATTCAGGGAGGTGGGGTCGACCTTGGCCGCGCCCAGTTCCCACAGCGTCCAGGCGAAGGTGCTTTCGAGCTTGTCGAAGATGGCCGTCGCCTCGGCGCCGGACTGCCCGCCGATGTCATAATTGTTGGCTGCCGCCCACTCGGCAACGACATCGGACGCGATCGCTTCCTGGAATGCCGCCGTCAGCTTGTCCTTGACGTCCTCGGGGGCCGATGCGTGCACGGCGAAGCCGATGGCCTGCTTCAGGGGCAGATACTTGTCGAGACCGTCATACATCGAGAATGCCGACTTTATGGTCTGCCCGTTGAACTGCGCATCTTCCGGCGTCAGCATGGCCAGCGGCTTCAACTGCCCGCCGGCGATCAGCGGTGCCTGTTCGGCGAGCGAGGTGACGACAAGGTCGACTTCGCCGGCAACGGCCGCTTCCTGGCCGGGTGCGGAACCCTTGTAGGGCACGAATTTGAACGTGGCGCCCGTGCCGTTTTCGACGGCAAGCAGGTTCAGGTGGTGGATCGAGCCGGAACCCGACGCGGCGGCTGGTATGGTGCCCGGCGCCGCCTTGGCGGCCTCGACCAGGTCCTGAAGCGTGTTGTAGGGGCTGTTCGCGGGCACCGAGATCAGGTCGGGCGAGCCTCCGACAATGAACGGATGCCAGTAGTTGAACCGCCGGTCCCAGCCGCCCTGAACGGCCGCGGTGACGTTCGATTCCGAGAGGCCGACAAGCGTGTAACCGTCGTCGGGCTGGTTCATGACGTAGGTCATGCCGTTGGAGCCGGCGACGCCGCCGGTCTGGTTGATTACGGATATGCTGACCGGCAGGTGCTTCTCCATCTCGGCCATGATCATGCGGTTGATGCTGTCGGTTCCGCCGCCGGCGCCCCAGACCACCGCGGTGGTGATGTCGCGGAACGGATATTCCTGTGCCGAGGCGGAAGATACGGCGAGGGAAGCGGCGAGTGCCGCTGCCAAACCGATTGAAGTCGCAAGGTTTTTCATGATTCCTCCCAATGCGGTGTTGCTATGCATAATTTTATGTATACATTAAAAAATACATTGTCAACCAAAGCCCGAACCGCTATCAACAGTGTCGCGCAAGCGCATCCGGCGTGTGGTCCGGCTTCAATGCAGGAAGAATCCATGAAGTCTTCATTTGATATCGCGGTCTTTGAGGGAGACGGCATCGGTCCGGAAATCATGCGGCCGACACTTGCGCTGCTCGACCGGGTCGCCCGCCGCCATCAACTGGCCCTGCGTTTCAACGAGGTTTCCGCCGGCGCCGCGCATTACGCCAGGACCGGCGAGGCACTTCCGCAGGCGTCCATGGATGCCGCGCGGTCGGCGGATGCCGTGCTGCTCGGAGCGATGGGCCTGCCGGATGTGCGCTACGACGACGGCACGGAAATATCCCCGCAGATCGACCTGCGCAGGGAGCTGCATCTGTTCGCCGGCGTGCGCCCGGTAACACTGGCCGAGCACCAACGCTCGCCGATCCGAATCGAGCCGGGCAGGCGGGTGGATTTCGTATTGATCCGGGAGAGCACGGAAGGTCTCTTCTGGTCATTGGGGCGCGGCGAGGTGTCGGACGAGGAAGCGCGCGAGACGCTGGTCATCACCCGCAAGACGTCGGAGAAACTCTTCCGCTTCGCCTTCGACCTTGCGGCGCGCCGCAAGGCCGAAGGCCGGGGCGCGGGCCGCGTGACCTGCGTCGACAAGGCCAATGTCTTCCGTGCCTTTGCCTTTTTTCGCGGCATATTCGACGAGGAGGCCGCTGAGCGCCCGGAGCTGGTCGCCGACCACGCCTATGTGGATGCGATGGCGCTGCGCATGATCCAGACGCCGTGGGACCTGGATGTCCTGGTGACGGAAAACATGTTCGGCGACATATTGTCGGATCTCGGCGCCGGCCTGATGGGCGGGCTCGGCCTGGCGCCCTCCGCCGACATCGGCGACCGGCACGCGGTGTTCCAGCCCTGCCACGGTTCGGCGCCGGACATCGCCGGCCAAGGCGCCGCCAATCCGCATGCGATGATCCTGTCGGCCGCCATGATGCTGGAATGGCTGGGGCATCAACACCAGGTGCCGGCGGCGGTCAGCGCCGGTGACGAGCTTCGCCGGGCGGTCGAGCAAACGCTGTCGGATCAGCGGAGGCTGACGCGGGACCTCGGCGGCGATGCCTCGACCGAGGAGGCAGGTCACGCGGTCGCCGGTTTGCTGGAAGGTGTCGCCGCATGAGGATGCGGCCTCCGGTTCGCGTCGCCTGCGTCGGCGCCGGCTATTTCAGCCGCTTTCATTACGATGCCTGGAACAGGATCGGTGACGCCCTGCCGGTCGCGTCGATCAACCGTGACATCGAGAAGGCGCGGGCAACGGGGCTTACGGCCTACAACGATCTGGACCTCGCCTTGCGGGAAGAACAGCCGGACCTTCTCGACGTCATCACGCCGCCGCCGACGCATCTCGACACCATCCGGCGGGCGCTCGACAGCGGCGTCAAGGCGATCATCTGCCAGAAACCCTTTTGCCGGGATCTTGACGAAGCTGAGGCGGCGGTCGCTCTTGCGCGCGATGCCGGTGCTGTGCTTGTCGTGCATGAGAATTTCCGGTTCCAGCCCTGGTACCGACTGATCAAGAACGAGATCGCCAACGGCCGGATCGGCGCGTTCCAGCAGTTCACCTTCCGGCTGCGGACCGGGGACGGGCAGGGGAGCGACGCCTATCTCGACCGCCAGCCCTATTTCCAGGAGATGCCGCGCCTGCTTGTCCACGAGACCGGGGTGCACTGGATCGACGTTTTCCGCTTCGTTGCAGGTGAGCCGGACGCGGTCTACGCCGACTTGCGGAAGCTCAATCCGGTCATCGCCGGAGAGGACGCCGGCCATATCCTGCTTGATTACCGCTCGGGGGCGCGCTGCCTGTTCGACGGAAACCGCCTTCTGGATCATGCCGCCGAGAACCGGATGCTGACGCTCGGGGAAGGGCTGGTCGAGGGGACCGACGGCACGCTGACGCTCCATGGCGACGGGTCCGTCCGTTTCCGCCGCTTCGGATCGCATGCGGAAACGACACTGCTGGAAGCGCAAAATTATCAGGGATTTGGCGGCGATTGTGTCTACGCGTTGCAAAAACATGTTATCGATGGGCTGGTTCACGGCACGCCGATTGAGAACCGGGCGGAGGACTATCTGGAAAACATCCGGATCGTTGACGCCGTCTATCGGTCAAACGATACGGGAGCACGCATAGACCTTCGATGATGCAGCAAAGGGCGCACATTTTATCCGGCGAACAGAAACCGAGGTCGCAGACGCAGCGTGCGGCCTCCGAACTGCGGCGCATGATTGTCTCGGGCGAACTGCCCGCCGGCTCCAGCTACCTGGAAACCGAGCTGGCCGAGATGCTGGACATGTCCCGTACGCCGGTGCGCGAGGCGACGCTGATGCTGGAAGCGCAGGGCCTCCTGGAGGTGCGACCGAGGAGAGGCGTGAAGATCCTGTCCATCTCTCCGGAGGACATGGAGGAAATCTACCAGATCCTGACCGAGCTGGAGTCGCTCGCCGCCGAGCGGGTGGCGGAGCGCAGCACGTCGCCGGAGATGCTCGAGCCGTTGCGCGAGGCGACGCAGCGCATGGAAGACGCCCTGGCGCGGGACGACCGCGAGGCGTGGGCGGCCGCCGACGAGGATTTTCACACACGACTGGTGGAGCTTTCGGGCAGCGCGCGGCTGAAATCGGTGATCGCCAACTTCAACGACCAGGTGCGGCGCGCCCGGGCCCTGACCCTCTACATCCGGCCGGCGCCGACCAAGTCGAACGCCGATCACCGCGCGCTGATCGCCGCGCTCGAGAAGGGCGATGCGGCGCTCGCCCGCAAGATTCACCGCGAGCACCGGATCGCCGCCAAGTCGCTGATGATATCCCTGCTCAGCAAACACGGCTTCCATCAGATCTGACCAGCCGTACACCGTTCGAGATCACCGTGATCGGTTCACCGGTGCCAAAAAGACTTGGCTCCCCGCCGCGAGGCTGCTTCTATTGGCAAAAAGGGGGATCGATGGCGCGTGGAATTTCGACACTGAGTGAAGGCGACCGCAGGGTGGCCATGGATTCCATCCTGTTCTCCACCGCGCCGGACGATGTTACGAACGACTTGCTGGCCAAGTCGAGCGTGCGCGGCTTTGAACGCGGCGAGACCATTTTTCCGCAAGGGGAACACGCGCACAGCGTCTTTGTCGTGCTCGACGGATGGGTCAAGCTGTTCCGCATCTCCCCGAGCGGGTCGGAGGCGGTGGTTCACGTGCCGACGCGGGGGCAGAGTTTCGGCGAGGCGGCGGCGTTCCGCAGCGATGTCTATCCGGTCACCGCGGAAGCGGCAACGGACTGCCGCCTCCTGCGGGTCCGTGCGGGACTGCTGCTGGAGATGATGAAATCGCGGCCGGAAATCTGCCTGGCAATGCTCGCGTCGACCTACCAGCATCTTCACGGCCTCGTCTCCCAGGTCGAGCGTTTGGCGGCGCAGACCGCGACGCAACGGGTGGTGGAGTTCCTCCTGGAACTGTGTCCGGTGGATGAGGGACCCTGCGCGGTAACGCTTCCTTATGACAAGGCGCTGATCGCAGGACGGCTGGGGATGAAGCCGGAGAGCTTGTCGCGCGCCTTTTCCCGGCTGCGGTCCGTCGGCATCAGGATCAACCAGAACCAGGCGGCGATCTCGGATGTCACCCGGCTGCACAGCTATGTGGAATCCGACAGGTCGGAAACGCTGCGCCGAGCGCAGTGGGCCCGTGTCAGGCGAGATATTCCAGGGTCACGCCCGGCATTGACGCGACGACCGCATCGATCGTCTCGCGCGCGTTCAGGCAAAACGCAGTGGACAAACCATCGGCGAGCGCGGCGCTATTGGCCGAGACGGAAACCAGACGCCACTGCCCGCCGGGCCGGCCGGTCCGCGGATCCAGTATGTGCCCGATCCTACCGTCCGGGTCGAGCACGGTGCCGAGGGGCGCAGACGTTGCCAGCGCCCGGTCGCTCAGCGCTATTTCGCGGACAATATGTCCGTCCGGCGCGGCGATCCCGGCTTTCCACGGCGCGCCGGAAGGGCCGTGGCCGAGGGCTGCGACCTCGCCGATGTCGATGGCCATGTTTCGCAGGTCAAACGATCTCAGTAGCGTCGCGATCTTGTCGGTGATGTAGCCCTGCGCAATGCCGTTGAGTGTGATCGCCATGTCCGGCCTGTCGAACGACAGGGAGCCGCCCTCACGCCTGACATTGAGCCAACCGCACCGGTCCTGCACTGCGACGATCTCATCGTTCGTCGGTCTTTCGCCGGGCGCCGACCGGGTGGCATAAAGCTGCCAGAGCGGCTGCACAGTCGGATCGAAGGTCCCGCCGGTCGTTCGGTGAAGCGCATCGCACTGGCTCATCAGTTCGACAAACTCCGCCGATGCATTGTCGAGACGGCCGACGGCGTTGAGGCGCGCTATTTCAGAGCCGGGCCGATGCAGGCTGAAGATCTGCTCCAACCGGCCTATCTCGGCTTCGACGGCCGCGAAGATGGGCGCGGCTTTTTCCGGTTCCATGCCGACGAAGGTCATGCGGGCGGTGGCGCCCAGCGCAATGCCGCGCCAGCGCGCGACCGGCGCTGCCGCCAGAGCGGCGCCCGGCACAGACGCCGCAGCAGCCGTCAGTGCGAGGAAGCGGCGGCGGGAGAGGCGCGCGCTCACCGGATCTTCTCCTCGCCCGGCAATTCAAACTCGACCGCGCTCAGCACCGTCTCGTCGGGAATCTCGCCAAGCGTTGTGACCCGCCCGCCGCGATCGGCGGCAAAACGGTCGGCGTCGGCCCGGTCCGCGAACGGCACGACCTCTGGCGCGCCCATGCCGCCCTTCGCATCGGAATCGATGACAAAGGCAGCATCGCCGGCCTCGATCCAGTTCGAGGCCCCGGGTTCGTCCCAGCTCTTTGCCACCGACATGTTGCTCACATAGACCGCCGTGACCGGCGCCTCCCGTTCAGCGCTTCTCAGGTAAGCGATCGCATCGCGCACCTGGGCGAAGAAAAGCGGGGCGGGATAGCCCTCCAGATGGATCTGCGCCTTGGGGCCGCCGTGCTCGGCGACATACATCTGGCAATAGTGGCTGAGCGCCGCCTCGGTCAGCGGAACCGGATCGGGCGCCGCGGCCTTTTCCTCGCTGCAGGCTGCAAGGAATGCGACCGCTGCGAACAGCGGTAGTGACAGGCAGCGTTTCATGGTTGAACCCTCCTGAATATCTGGCGCGCGAGAACGAATGCCGCGAGCGGCCAAAGCAGCAGCGATACCGGGGCCGACCATCCGGGCAGGGCGCCGGCAACGCCGGTCATGCCGTTGGCGAGTGCCACGTTTTCCGATGCGCCGACGTTCCACAGCCGGAAGGCGTCCGCCGGATTGAGGACCAGCAGCCAGGGGAAGATCCGGCGGGTGAAGAAGCCGTCATTGTCATAGACGACGGCGCCGAGCAGTCCGAGGTCGTAGAGCACGACGAAAATGAGCCACAGGCCGGCCGCAAGGCCCGCCGCCGCGGTGGGCGACGAGACGGCAGCAGACAGGGCATAGCCGAGTGCCAGGAAGACGGCGCCGAGCAGGATCGAGGTCCCGATCAGCCGCAGCAGTGCCGTCAGGCTCTCCGTGCCCGCGCCGCCGCTCAGCGCGGCCGCCATCCCGGCCGCGCCGAACCCGATGACCATGGCCAGCGCGATCGTGCCGATATGGGCAAGGAACTTGCCGAACAGGATCTCGCCGCGTGACACCGGATAGGTGAGCAGCAGGGCCAGTCCGCCGCGCTCGCTCTCGCCGGCGATCGCATCGAAGGACATCATCAGCGCCAGAAGCGGCGCCAGATAGACCGAGAGGGTCGTCATCGACGCGACCGAAACGGTGAGAAGGTCAACGCCGAGCGCGCCCGTGGGTGCCGCCCCGGCAAAGGTCAGGGCCAGCGCGAACAGCGTCATGATCACGCTCGCCATCAACACCCAGAGATTGCGCCGGGCGATGCGGAGTTCAGCGGCGGCGACGGCAAGGACTCGGGTCATCATGTGCGATCTCCCTGCGAATAGTGGCGATAGAGGTCTTCCAGGCTCGGCGGCGCCATTTCGACGTCGATGACGAGATCGCCGAGCGCCGCGATATGCGCGAGCCGTTGCATCTTGGTCTCCGGGCTGCACAGCAGTTCAACGGACGCGCCGTTGATGCGCTCGCCGCCGATGCGGGCGTGGACTTCCGATGCGTCGTCGTTCTGGGCCGTCAGCCTCAGCCGGATCGGCAGTTCCGCGCGCGCGCTGAGCCGTGCGAGCGTATCGTCGGCGACGATGCGGCCCTTGCGCATGATCGCGATGCGGTCGGTCCTGGCTTCGACTTCGGTCAGCGCGTGGGAGGCGATCAGCACGGCAGTGCCGTTCTGCGCCATC
This sequence comes from Nitratireductor sp. XY-223, assembly GCF_004959855.1. Taxonomy (GTDB): domain Bacteria; phylum Pseudomonadota; class Alphaproteobacteria; order Rhizobiales; family Rhizobiaceae; genus Hoeflea_A. The sequence continues at coordinate 677,808 of NZ_SPNT01000001.1, forward strand.
TCGTCGATAATGGCGTAGAGATCATGGCGCGAAATCGGGTCGAGGCCGCTCGTCGGCTCGTCGAGCAGGGCTATGCGGGGCCTGCCGAGCAGCACCTGCGCGAGGCCGAGCCGCTGGCGCATGCCCTTCGACCAGGTTCCGATGCGCCGGTCCGCGGCATCGGCAACGCCGACGCGTTCGAGAAGTTCACCGACGGTCTTGACCGGCGCGCCGGCGAGGCGCGCAAAAAGCGTCAGTTGCTCGCGACCGGTCAGCGCCCTGTGAAAGGCGACGGCCTCCGGCAGATAGGCGGATGCCTTGCGCGCTTCCGCGCTGCCCGGAACCGCGCCCGCAACGCGGATTTCGCCGCCGCTCGGGGTCCACAGGCCAAGGATCAGCTTCATGAGGGTCGTCTTGCCGGCACCGTTGTGGCCGAGCAGGGCGACGCGCTCACCCGGTTTGAGATCGAGGTCCACGGCGTCGAGGGTCCGTACGCGGCCGTGGCTCTTGCATAGCCCGCGTACCGCAAGGACGTCCCGCGCATCGGGCGATGCCGCCCGCGTTTCGGTGCGTTCCGTCATGACGGATCTCCCATTTCCGGTACCGCGATTTCGACCGGGCGCATCAGCGGGCGGCTGTCGACGATGCCGCCCGGCAGCAGCGCCGGGAAGCTCGATTGCGCCCAGCGGACGAGTTGAACGGCGGGCGCCCCCAGCAGCAGTTTGGCCGAGGGCTGCGACCACAGGATGTGATCCATGCTGTCGTTCGGGCGGTAGGGCGCGTCGGCAATGCCGTCGCCGTTGATGTCGTAACCGGCGAAATCGCTCCAGTAGTTGCCGCGTTCCTCGGCCGACCAGTCGAGCCAGCGCGAGCCGACATATTTGACCTGTGTCCTGTTGCCGATGAAGGCATTGCCGGTGATGGCGTTGCGCTCCGAACCGGCGGTGAAGTGTATGCCGATGGAACAGCGTTCGAAACGGTTGTTCTCGATACGGTTCTTGTGCGCGTTGTAGAGGAACACGCAGCGGTTCCTGCCGTTGCGGATCAGGTTGCCGGAGACGTACGACTGGTTGGCGTAGTTGAGCATGATCCCGTGCTCGTCATCGCCGATGGACACGTTGTCCGTGACCTTGACCCGCTTGGAGAACATCACCGCGTAACCGAGATCGTTGCCGATCGAGATGTTGCCCGAGACCTCGCTGTCGTTGGCGTACATGTAGTGCACGGCAAAGCGCAGGTCGCGGAAGCGGTTGCCGGTGAATTTGTTCTTCTTCGACGTGTTGACGAAGATGCCGTCGCGGCCCCAGCTTATGTCGTTGCCGTCGACAATCGCGCCCGGCGCGTTCCAGACATAAACGCCGTTGCCGCGTTCGTTCATGCGGTGGTCACGGCGGCCGACAATGACATTGCCGGCGACGCGTGAATCCTTCGCGCCGTGGATGTCGACACCGTAGAGATTGCCGATGATCCGGTTATTCTCGACGATGGCGCGGTCGGCCTTGCGGCCGAGGCTGACGCCGGCGTCGATGGTGTCGTGCGAGGAGCCCGATCCGCTGATAGTCAGGCCGCGGATCGTAACGTCCGGCGCGATAACGGTCACGACGCTTCCCTCACCGGTGCCTTCAATGGCCGCCTCGCCGCCGCCATCGAGTGTCAATGAGCGGTCGATCTCGAAGTGGCCAACGTGGACACCGGGAGCGAGGCGCAGGACATCGCCGTCCTGCGCCTTGCCGATTGCGGTTGCGAGCGCCCCGGGCTCGGCAGGCACGTGCCGTTCCGCCGCCAGACTGGCCAGCGGCAGAAGCAGCAGTGTGACAAGGAGAACGAGGCGCTTCATGGTCAGGTTGCCCTCGGCTCGACAAACATGCGTCCGCGCATTTCCATGTGCAGGGCATGGCAGAACCACTGGCAGTAGAACCAGTGCACGCCCGGCCGTTCGGCAACGAAGGTGACCGACGCCGTCGCCTGCGGCGCAACCTCGATGGCGACGCCGAAATTGGACAGGCAGAAGCCGTGGGTCAGATCATCGATGTCGTCGAGGTTGGTGATGTATATGGTCACCTCGTCGCCCTGCTTAACCGTGAATTTCTCCAGGCTGAAGGTCGGCGCGACGGAGGTCATGTAGACACGCACCTTGTTGCCGTCGCGGATCGGCTCGTCGGCACCGTCCTCGAGGTCGACGCCGTCGGCGGCGGCCTGCTGGCGGGCCTCCTCCCACGTCGGATCGTTGCGGTCCCAGATGGTGACCGGGTTCACCTTCGAACGGTGGACGATGATGCTGTCATGCGGCTCGGCGAAGGTCGGGCCGTCATGGACCACCTTCATCTCGTCGCCGGAGATGTCGATGAGCTGTTCGTTCTCGGGCTTCAGCGGTCCGACATTGAGGAAGCGGTCCTTGGAGAACTTGTTCATCGAGATCAGCCACTTGCCGTCGGCTTCCGCCGTCTCGCCCATGGAGGTCGAGTTGTGGCCCGGCTGATAGTGGACGTCGACCTTGGAGATGATCGGGTCAACATCGGCGCCGCCATAGGCCTGGATCGCCTTGTCCATGCTCCACTTGGCAACCTGGCTGTCGAGGAACAGTGTGGTGAAGCAGTTGCCCTTGCCGTCGAAGGCCGTGTGGAGCGGCCCGAGACCGAGCTGCGGCTCGGCGACGATGCAGGAACGCGGATCGGCGTCCTCCTCGAACAGTGCCGGGACTTTCTCCACGTCGATGACAGAGACGGTCGGCGACAGCTTGCCGTTGATGACGATGTGACGCTTGTCAGGCGCCGCGTTGCAGCCGTGCGGGCTGTTGGGGATCGACACGTAACGGGTGAAACGCGAACCCTTGCGGCCGTCGACGACCGGCACGCCCTGAAGTTCCTGATAGTCGCCCGCCGCGACGGCCTCCTCGATCGCCTTGATGTCGAAAATCACCGCGTGGTCGGTTTCGCTCTCCGTCATCTCGGCGAGATTGGTCCCCATCTCCGAGTTGTAGCTGGTGGCGAAGGCGTATTTGCCCTGATAGTCGGCGTCGCAATTGTCGAGGTTGCCGCTGACGATCACCTGCCAGGCCACCTTCATCTCATCGCCGTCGATGGCGGTGAAGATGTTGACGTATTCCTCGGGCTTGTCGAGGATCGTGCCGTCATTGACCAGCGGCGCCTCATGCTCGCCATTGGCGAACACGTAGCCGGTGCGCGGGAATTTCTGCGGCCGCAGACCGTGGATGTCCTTGGCGTTCGGGATCTCGATGATCTTGTCGCATTTCATCACGTCGCAGCGGATGCGGGCGACGCGGGTGTTGGCCTTGTCGTTGGCGAACAGGTAGCGGCCGTCATAGGTGCCGTCCGTGAAGGACATGTGCGGGTGGTGCAGGTCGCCATTGTCATAGGTGACCTTGCCCTGGGCGGCCAGATAAGCCTTGGTCTCGGGGAGCAGTCCCTCGGTCAGCACCTTGAGCGACTCGTTGGTCTGGCCCCAACCCGTTGCGGAGCAGCGGTTGAAGACCGGAATGCGCATCAGTTCGCGCATCGACGGAACGCCGAGGATACGCACCTCGCCGGTCTGGCCGGAGGACCAGAAGCCGTAATATTCGTCGAGCTCGCCGGGTGCCAGCGCGAAATCCCCCTCGGCCGCGCGGGCGGGCCCGGCGCCGGACGCCAAAATACCTGTGCCGGCCGCGGCAAGGACCGCGCCGCCCGCCGTGGCGCCGAGCAGATCACGCCGGTTGATGGTCAGTGACTTTCCTTTGTCAGACATGGGCTTTCTCCTTTTTAGAAGCCGGTTTGGCGGCGGCCTGCGGTGCCGCCGTGAAACTTTTCTTGTTGCGCGCCTCGAAGGCGGCGCGGCTCTTGAGCTTGCGCATGACCACCGGACACTTGGTGCCGGACTGGTACAGAACCTGGCAGTGCAGGCAGTTGACGCATTCGTTGGGATTGATCTCGCCGGTCGGATGGATGGCCTGCACCGGGCACTCGTTGGCGCAGGTCCGGCACGGATGGCCGCACTCGTGATAGCGCATGAGCCAGTCGAACATGCGCATGCGGGCCGGGATCGCGAGCGCCGCGCCGAGCGGGCACAGGTAACGGCAGTAGAAGCGCTCGACAAAAAGGCCGATCACCAGGAGGCCGACCGCGAAGAGAACGAAGGGCCAGGCGCGAGCAAATTTCAGGATGATCGCCGTCTTGAACGGCTCCACCTCTGCCATGGTCTCGGCGAGCGGGATGGAGGCCAGCGATACGCCGAACAGGCCGAGGAAAATCATGTATTTGACCGGCCACAGGCGCTCGTGCAGCCCCCAGGGCAGTTCCCATTGCGGAACCTTGAGCGCGCGTGCAATGCGGTTGGTCAGCTCCTGCAGCGCGCCGAAGGGGCACAGCCAGCCGCAATAGGCGCCGCGTCCCCAGAAGACCAGCGCCGCGGCGACCGAGAACCACAGGATGAAGATCATCGGATCGAGCAGGAAGGCGTCCCAGGTAAAGCCCTCCTTCAGCGCGCCGGCAAGCGCCATCAGGTTCACCACCGAGAGCTGGGCGTTGGCGTACCAGCCGAGGAAGAAAAGCGTCATGGTCAGGAAGCCCATGCGGAACCAGAACAGGAAGCGCTCGTTGCGGGTCCACTGGAACTGGAAGAAGAAGACGCCCGTCAGCACGGCCAGCATGGCGGCAAGCACGGCGATCTCGAATTTCCGGTCGAGCCAGATGCGCTGCCACAGCGCGGCTTTCGCGGCGGCTTCCTCCGCGCTTGCATCGGGGGCAGGGGCCAGCGGCAGCAGGTATCTCTCGGGCAGGCGGTAGCCGAGATCGAAGGTCAGGAAGCTCTTGTCGACCGGGCCCGTCGCGCGCTGGGCCAGAAGTTGCAGGCGCCAGGGTTCGGCCGGATCGAATTCCGCGTCGGCGGGGATCTTGAAGAGATCGAGTTCGGTGAAGCTCGGCGCGCCGGGGGCGGCGATCTCCCCCAGCCGGCGGTGCTGCCGGTCGAAGAAGCGCACCGAACGGTCGCCCTGGATGAGCTGGATGCGGTCGAATATGCCGCCGCGCACGTAACCGGATCCCTTGAAGGAATAGCGGCCGCGTCCGGCGACGAGAATGGCGTGCTCGCCGTCCTGCAGCCAGTCCTGCAGGTTGGCGTATTCGGCTTCGCCGAGCAGGCTGAGGCCGATGGCCGGGACACTGACGAGCGCGGCCTTCATGTCGATAAACGTGTCGGCGTCCGGGCCGCGTTCCGGCCGGGCGGCGGCACGCGCGTCGCCGGAGGCTGCGAAGGCCTGGTTGATCTGGCCGACATCGAGGTTCAGCGTGCGCACGGAGCCGTCGCCGGACAGCGTCATCCAGTCCTCGGTCGCGAGCAGATCCGGATTGATCTGCCGCCGCGGCCCGGCGGCCGCCTCCGGCGCCAGACCGCCGAGGCCAAGCGCCCGGGCAACCTTCAGACCGGCGCGCACGATCGAATCGTCGATGACCATGATGGTCACGGTCGCGCCCGATATGATGTCGAGGTCGTGCGCCGATCCGCCCGCGGCGGCTTCGGCTTTCAGGTCGAGACCGGCATAGCTTTCGGTGAGGCGCTGAACCTTCGCATCGGGAATGCCGATCAGGACGATGGGCTCGGCGTGTTCGACGAGCTGAACGCCGGTCAGGACCGCATCGTCCGAGACGGCAGCAACGACATGGATCGGCTTGCCGGAATAGCCGGTGGTGCCGACGAAATCGGATGTCAGGAACGCCCAGCCGACGGTTTCGCCGCCTTTCAGCACCGGGGCGACCGGAATGTCCGTGCGCATGCCACCGAAGCCGGTGGCGCCGGGGACGAGGTTTTCCGGCTCGATCTTGCCGAGGAACCGCGGCAGTTGCGGATCGGCGGCAATGGCGGGCAGCGCGAACAGAATCGCGGCCAGAACAAATATTGCCTTCAGATAGGACCCGATGCGCACAGCAGCTCTCCGTGGAATACAGGAGGACTACTGTCAGCTTTCGGACCCAATCTCCTTGACTTCTGTCAAGTGACTCCAAAATTTCGGTGGTTTGCGACGATTGGCGCGACTTCCCATGTGGACGCGGTTATCGAGCGCTGTCACCCCGATGCAACATTCATCGCCGTTTCTGCCGTTGAGTGCGGCAGATTGACCGAAAACGTAAGGTAACCGTTGATTTTTTTCGATGAATCAAGCTAACTGACCAAACATATTCTTTTGGGGGGATAGCTTGATGATGGGTCAAAGCGTCCGGTCTGCCTTGTTGGCATCCGCGGCCATGGTTTCGGTCAGCCTTTGTGCGGCGCCGTCCTGGGCGGACGAGCCTTCGCCAGCCAATACATGGGAAGGGTTCTACGGCGGCATCAGCGGCGGGATCGGTTCCTTCAACGGACGCGCCATGGACTGGGAATTTGACATTTTCGAAAGCCCGGACGGCGACATCGATCTGCGCGGCTTTGCCGGCATTTTCGGCGCACAGGCGGGCTACAATTATCAGCTCGGCGGCCTTGTCATTGGCCTCGAGGGCGATGTGAGCTGGACCGGTTTCAGTGAAGGCAGGTCGTTTGATGACGACACCTACTACGTCAAGGCGAATATGGACTGGCTGGCGACGGTTCGCGGGCGCATGGGCCTCGCCAACGAGCAGGCGATGGCCTATGTCACCGGCGGCCTGGCGCTCGCCGGTGTCGAGCATTGCGCCAACGAAGGTGACCCGTGCTCGATCGATGGGGATGATGCCATCGCCTGGAGCGGTACGCAGCCGGGCCTCGTTGCCGGCGCCGGTGTCGAGGCGCGGCTCTCGGACCGCTGGTCCTTCAAATCGGAATATCTCTATCTCGTTACCGCCAACAAGAATGTCATTTACGATACAGGCGGCGGCGACGTGGACTTCGGCTTCGATGCGCATATCTTCCGCGTCGGCTTGAACTATCATCTTGGCGGATTGCCGACGGGTGGCGGTTCCGACATGTATGCTGGTGGGCCCTGGCAGGGCCTTTATGCCGGCGTGAACGGCGGGATCGGCTCCTTCAACGGCCGGGCCATTGACTGGCACTGGGGCACATTCAGAGGTCCGGACGCCGATATCGATCAGCGCGGCTTTGCCGGGATTTTCGGCGCCCAGGCCGGCTACAACCACCAGCATGGCGGGTTTGTCTTCGGCTTCGAGGGCGATGTGAGCTGGACCGGTTTCAGCGAAGGCAGAGTATACCTCGATGACACCATTCCCGACAGCTATGTCAAATCCAACATGGACTGGCTGGCGACTGTGCGCGGGCGCATGGGTGTGGCTAACGACCAGGCCATGGCCTATGTCACCGGCGGCCTGGCGCTGGCCGGCGTCGAGCACTGCGCCAACAGTGATCATGACGCCCCGTGTTCGATCGACAACGATGAGAACATCGCCTGGAGCGGCACGCAGCCGGGCCTCGTGGCAGGCGCCGGCGTCGAGGCGCGGCTCTCGAACCGGTGGTCGTTCAAGTCGGAATATCTCTATCTTGTCACCGCCGACAAGAACATCGTCTACAATTCGGTACTCGATCACGACATCGATTTCGGCTTCGATGCGCATATCTTCCGGGTCGGGCTGAACTATCACCTGGGCGGATTGCCCACCGGCGGTTCCGACATTCCGTCCGGCGGGCCATGGCAAGGCCTTTATGCCGGCGTCAGCGGCGGCATCGGCTCGTTCAACGGGCGGACCATGGACTCGAGCGTGGATTTGGTCGAAAATCCAGACGGCGATTTCGATCTGCGCAGTTTTGCCGGGATCTTCGGCGCCCAGGCCGGCTACAACTATCAGATGGGCGGCCTTGTCTTCGGCTTCGAGGGCGATGCGAGCTGGACCGGTTTCAGTGAAGACGATACGCTCGATGGCGGCGATCACTACGTCAAGGCGAATATGGACTGGCTGGCAACGGTGCGCGGGCGCATGGGCGTCGCCAATGACAAGGCCATGGCATATGTCACCGGAGGGCTGGCGCTGGCCGGCGTCGAGCATTGCGCAAATGACAACGACCCCTGCTCGATCGATGGTGACGACGACATTGCCTGGAGCGGCACGCAGCCGGGCCTCGTGGCCGGCGCCGGCGTCGAGGCACGGCTGTCGGACCGCTGGTCGTTCAAGTCGGAATATCTCTATCTCGTCACCGCCGACAAGAACCTGGTCTACGACACGACCAACGGCCAGGATGTCGATTTCGGTTTCGACGCGCATATCTTCCGGGTCGGGCTGAACTACAAGTTCAACGTGCCGCCGCTGATGTAGTCGTTGCAGGTGTGGATGCCGTCATCGAGACGCTCCAGTAGGATTTCTGCGGGAGGCGTGAGACGATGCATGTCACCCCGATGCAACATTCGTCGCCGTTTCTACCGTTGAGTGCGGCAGATTGGCCGCAATTGTAAGTTAAACGTTGATTTTTTTCGATGAATCAAGCTTACTGGCCGGGCATTTTTGGGGGAAATGCTTGATGGTGGGTCAAAGCATCCGGTCTGTTTTATTGGCATCCGCGGCCATGGTTTCGGTCAGCCTTTATGCGGTGCCGTCCTGGGCGGATGAACCTTTGCCGGTCAATACTTGGGAAGGGTTCTACGGCGGCGTCAGCGGCGGGATCGGCTCCTTCAACGGGCGCGCCACAGACTGGGGCTTCGACCTCTTTGAAAATCCGGACGGTGATTTAGATTTACGCGGTTTTGCCGGTATCTTCGGCGCACAGGCGGGCTACAATTACCAGCTCGGCGGCCTTGTCATCGGCCTTGAAGGCGATGTGAGTTGGACGGGTTTCAATGAGGATGAGGCTTTTCGTACAGGCTTCTCCTATGTCAAGGCGAATATGGACTGGCTGGCGACGGTGCGCGGGCGCATGGGCCTCGCCAACGACCAGGCCATGGCCTACGTCACCGGCGGCCTGGCGCTGGCCGGCGTCGAGCATTGCGCCAATGACCACAATCCGTGCTTGATCAATGGCCTTGACGATATCGCCTGGAGCGGCACGCAGCCCGGCCTCGTGGCGGGCGTCGGCGTCGAAGCACGGCTGTCGGACCGCTGGTCCTTCAAGTCGGAATATCTCTATCTCGTCACCGCCGACAAGAATGTTGTTTACAACACAGTGGACAATCAGGATGTCGATTTCGGCTTCGATGCGCATATCTTCCGGGTCGGGCTGAACTATCATCTGAGCGGATTGCCGACAGGCGGCGGTTCCGACATGTATGCTGGCGGGCCCTGGCAGGGCATCTATGCCGGTGTGAGCGGCGGGATCGGCTCTTTCAACGGGCGGGCGACGGATTGGGATCGCGGTACCATTTCGGATCCTGACGGCGATATCGATCAGCGCGGTTTTGCCGGAATCTTCGGCGCCCAGGCCGGCTATAACCACCAGATGGGCGGTCTTGTCTTTGGCATCGAGGGTGATGTGAGCTGGACCGGTTTCAGCGAGGAAAGAGCGTTCCTCGACGGAACCTCTCTCGACAGCTATGTCAAATCCAACATGGACTGGCTGGCGACGGTGCGCGGACGCATGGGCGTCGCCAACGACCAGGCCATGGCCTATGTCACCGGCGGCCTGGCGCTGGCCGGCGTCGAGCATTGCGCCAACAACGATCCGAGTGCCCCATGCTCGATCGACAACGATAACAACATCGCCTGGAGCGGCACGCAGCCGGGCCTCGTGGCGGGCGCGGGCGTCGAGGCGCGGCTGTCGGACCGCTGGTCCTTCAAGTCCGAATATCTCTATCTCGTCACCGCCGACAAGAACATCGTTTACAACACAGTAGATGATGAGGACATCGATTTCGGCTTTGACGCGCATATCTTTCGGGTGGGCCTGAACTATCACCTGGGCGGGTTGCCTGCGGGCGGTTCCGAGATCCCGTCCGGCGGGCCCTGGCAGGGCGTTTATGCCGGCGTGAGCGGCGGCATCGGCGCCTTCAACGGGCGCGCCATGGACTGGAGCTGGGATATGTTCAGGCGGCCGGACGGCGATTTCGATCTGCGCGGCTTTGCCGGCATCGCCGGCGCCCAGGCCGGTTACAACTACCAGATGGGCGGCTTCGTTTTTGGCCTCGAGGGCGATGTGAGCTGGACCGGTTTCAGTGAAGACAAATTATTCTACGATAGAGTCACTCCGGCCGACACCTACGTCAAGGCGAATATGGACTGGCTGGCGACGGTGCGCGGGCGCATGGGCGTCGCCAACGACAAGGCCATGGCCTATGTCACCGGCGGCCTGGCGCTGGCCGGCGTCGAGCATTGCGGTAATGATGACGCCCCGTGCTCGATCGACAACGATGACAACATTGCGTGGAGCGGCACGCAGCCGGGCCTGGTGGCTGGCGCCGGCGTCGAGGCGCGGCTCTCGGATCGCTGGTCCTTCAAGTCGGAATATCTCTATCTCGTCACCGCCGACAAGAACCTGGTCTACGACACGACCAACGGCCAGGAAGTGGAATTCGGCTTCGACGCACATATCTTCCGGGTCGGGCTGAACTACAAGTTCAACGTGCCGCCGCTTATGTAGTCGCCACATGCGCATGCCGTCGTCGAAACGCTCGGCAAATTCTATTGCCGCGGCGCCGCCAGCGATTGCCGCTCCACGATACGGGTTTCAAGCCTCCGGCTTCGCGGCCGGCGGTTCTCGAGGGCCGTGAAAAGAGCGGTCGCCGCCGACCGGCCCATCCTGCCGTGCGGGACATGAACGGTCGTGATACCCGGTTCGACGACCGTTGCCAGTTCGATGTCGTCGAAACCGGTCACCGAGATGTCCCGCGGAACCTCAACACCCATCGATTTGGCCCTGATGATCGCGCCGGCTGCCAAAACGTCATTGCCGCAGACGATGGCGGTCGGGCGCCTGTCGCCGCTGACGATTGTCTCGAACACATCACCGGCGGCATCGATGCTGTAGGCACATTCCGTCACCGCAAGGCCCGGTATTCCATGGTCGGACAGCGCCTGTCGCACGCCGGACAGCCGGTCTCTCGCCCGGTCGTTGCTGTCGGTGACGCCGGCGATCATGGCGATGTCGCGGTGCCCGTATCCGACGACGCGTTCGGCCATCTCGTACGCGGCTCGGAAATTGTCGAAGCCGACAAAGGTGTGGCGCGCGCCCTTGCGGTGGTTCCAGGCAAGCACATAGGGAATCCGGCGCTTCGCCAGATAATCGTAGACCTCATTGTCGCGGTCATCGCCGATCAGCAGCAGGGCATCGACCCCGCGCGCGATCAGCGACCTGATCTGCTTTTCCTCAACGTCCTTTCGGTAGGAGGAACTGGCGACCAGCAGGCTGGCCCCGCGATTGCTGATTTCCTCCTGGAAGGCCTGCAGGCCTTTCGCGAAGATCGCATTGTCCATGGTCGGGATAACGGCGCCGATGGTGTTGGTGCGCTTCGCCGCCATCGCCTGGGCGCCGAAATTCGGCGTGTAGCCGAGTTCGCCGACCACCTGCATGACCCGCTCACGGGTCGAGCGCCTGACGGTCTCGGGCCTGCTGAGGCAGCGCGAGACCGTTGCCGTCGAGACCTTTGCCTGACGGGCGACATCTTCCAGCGTCGGAAGCTGAAATTTCTCCAAGGACGTCTCCCGGATTCGAACCGTGCCAAGATAATGGCGCGGCATATCAAAATGCAAGCCTTTACATTGGGCAATGCAAGCGCTTACATTCCTGTGAGGAGCACAGTCATTCAGGAGCCTCGATGCCACGCACATATTTGAAGAAGGCAGAACTGACCTCGACCAGCGACACGACGGACGTACGCGCCACGGTGCAGGAGATCCTCGATGCCATAGAAGCGGGCGGCGACGCGAAAGCGCTCGAATATGCCGCGAAGTTCGACCGTTACGACGGCAATGTCGTCCTTTGCCGCGACGAGATCGATGCGGCGGTGGCGCTCGTGCCGGAGAAGCTGAAGGACGATATCCGTTTCGCGCACGACAATGTCCGCCGTTTCGCCGAGGCGCAGCGCGAGACGCTGAAGGATATCGAGGTCGAGATCGTTCCGGGGCTCGTCGCCGGCCAGAAGAGCATCCCGTGCGGCACGGCCGGCTGCTACGTGCCCGGCGGGCGCTACAGCCATATCGCCTCGGCCATAATGACGGTGACGACCGCCAGGGTCGCCGGGTGCCGGAACATCGTCGCCTGCTCGCCGCCCCGTCCCGGCGTCGGCATCGCGCCGGCAATCGTCTATACGGCCGATCTTTGCGGGGCGGATACGATCCTCGCAATGGGCGGGGTGCAGGGGGTCGCGGCGATGACCTTCGGCCTGTTCGGGTTGCCGAGGGCGGATATCCTCGTCGGCCCGGGAAACCAGTTCGTGGCGGAGGCAAAGCGGATCCTCTACGGCCGGGTGGGGATCGACATGTTCGCCGGGCCGACGGACAGCCTGATCCTGGCCGATGGGACAGCCGACGCGGCGATCGTCGCGGCCGATCTCGTCGGGCAGGCCGAGCACGGCTACAACTCGCCCGTCTGGCTGGTCACGGACGACCGGGCACTCGGCGAGCGGGTCATGGAGCTGGTGCCCGGGCTCATTTCGGATCTGCCCGAAACCAACAGGCAAAACGCGGAGGCTGCCTGGCGCGACTATGCCGAAGTCATCGTCTGCGGCGACCGCGAGGAGATGGCCGCGACGGCGGACGAATACGCGCCCGAACACCTGACGGTCCAGGCGGCGGACCTGCCGTGGTGGCTGGACCGGCTGCAATGCTACGGCTCGCTCTTTCTCGGCGAGGAGACGACCGTCGCCTTCGGGGACAAGGCTTCGGGCACCAACCATGTGCTGCCGACATCGGGGGCGGCCAGCTACACCGGCGGGTTGTCGGTCCACAAGTTCATGAAGATCGTCACGTGGCAGAAGGCGACGCGGGACGGCGCCAGACCGGTGGCGGAGGCAACCGCCCGCATCTCGCGCCTTGAAGGCATGGAGGGGCACGCACGCACCGCCGATATTCGCCTGCGCAAATACTTTCCCGGCGAGACCTTTGACCTGTCAGTGGATGAATAGGACGATGGAACACGGATTTGCCGGGCTCTTCGATCTGACGGGCAAGGTCGCCTGCGTGACCGGTGCAAGTTCGGGGCTGGGGCGCCGCGCCGCCGAGACGCTCGCGCGGGCCGGTGCACAGGTCGTCGGCGTCGCGCGCCGGAAGGACGCGCTGGAGAAATGGCAATCGGATACCGCGGGCGACACTGCATCGGTGGCCTTCGATCTCGCGCAGCGTGGGCGGCTGTCTGAACTGGCCGGGGCGGTTTCCGACCGGTTCGGCGCTCCGGACATCCTCGTCAATGCCGCCGGCATCAACCCGCGGGAGCCCGCCGACGCGGTGACGCCCGAGGGGTGGGACCGGACATTGGACCTTAATCTCGCGGTCCCGTTTTTCCTCAGCCAGGCGCTGGTGCCGGCCATGCGGGAGAAGGGGTGGGGACGGATCGTCAATTTCGCTTCGCTTCAGACGACACGGGCGTTTCCGGGCGGGGTGTCCTACGGTGCATCGAAGGCCGCAATCGCCCAGTTGACCCGCTCCATGGCCGAGAGCTGGTCGCGATACGGCATCAACGTCAACGCCATCGGCCCGGGCTTCTTCCGGACCGAGCTCACCGCCGCCGTCTTTGACGATCCGCAGCGCGCCGAGCGCAACGCCGCGCAGACCTGCATCGGCCGCAACGGCGAGGCGGAAGACCTGGACGGTCCGATGCTGTTCCTGTGCTCCGATGCCTGCCGCTACGTCACCGGTCAGGTGCTGATGGTCGACGGGGGGTTCACCGCAAAATGAAGGCGCTGGTCTACCAGGGAGAAAGACGCCTCGCTTGCCGGGAGGTGCCGCAGCCCGCGCCGGCGGACGGAGAGGTCATCGTCGCCGTCGAGAGCGTCGGAATCTGCGGGTCGGACATGCACGCGTTTCTCGGCCATGACGAGCGCCGGCCGCCGCCGCTCATCCTCGGCCATGAAGCCGCCGGGGTCGTCAAGACCGGGAGCCTTGCCGGCAGGCGCGTCACCGTCAATCCGCTTGTGGCTTGCGGCCAATGCCCCGTCTGCCGGTCGGGCCGGGATAATATCTGCCCCGGCAGGCAAATCCTCTCGATGCAGCCGCGCGAGGGCGCATTCGCCCAGATGATCGCCGTGCCGCCCGCCAATCTCTTTGAAATTCCCGACAATATTTCCTTTGACGTTGCCGCACTGGCGGAACCGCTTGCCTGCGGCTGGCACGCCGTGCGGTTGGCGCGGCGGGCGATGTCTGCTGAAATCGACCGGGCAGGGGTGCTCGTCATTGGCGGCGGTGCGATCGGCGTCGGCGCGGCGCTCAGCCTCGAGGCCGCCGGCGCCCCGGACATCACCCTGTCGGAGCCGAATCCCGGGCGGCGGGCCTATCTTCGCGACGCATGCGGGCTGGCCGCGATCGCCCCGGAGGAACTTGGCGAGGACGAACAATTCGATCTGATTGTCGATGCGGTCGGATTTGCCGCGACGCGGTCGCAGGCGATTGCGCATGCGCGGCCCGGCGGCGTGATCACGCATATCGGGCTCGGCGGCAGCGGCGGCGAAGCCGATTTTCGCCGCATGACGCTTCAGGAAATCACCTTCATCGGGACCTATACCTATACGAAGCAGGACTTTCGCGAGACGGCCCGGGCGATCTGTGATGGCCGCATGGGTCCGCTCGATTGGGTCGAGCGGCGCCCACTCGGCGGCGGACAGTCCGCTTTCGAGGACATCCTCGCCGGCCGGGTGGAGGCCCCGAAGATCATCCTCAAACCAAACGAATAGAGGCGATTTCCCGGCTCGACGGTAGGGCCGCGGAAGGCACGTGATTCCTTGTGGCATGCGGCGCCGGGATCTTTGCGCGCCAAAGCCTTGCCGTGCTTTGCCTGCGCCCTTGGTGCGGCACGAAGTAGCCGAGAATCGTGGTTCATAACCACAAGATGTGATGAAGAGGACGTTTGTATTTAACGGTGACAAAAGGTAGGCTTTGCAGTTGGTGTATTGCAGATCCAACGTTCGTTGTTTTGGTTGAGACGAATAAATGGAAACGAGGCCTACAAGTGGCACAGCCTCAAAGCGTGTTACAGTAATCAGCGTCTGCTTCAATAGCAGCCAGATCTTACCGGAAATGCTCGCTTCTTTGCCCGATGACGTAAGAGTCGTCATTGTGGACAACGGGTCAGAGGATATACAGCGTGTCCGGTCGCTTTGCGCGCGGACTTCTATCCGTTTAATCGAAAACGGCAAGAATCTTGGTTTCGGGCGTGCCTGCAATATTGGAGCGCGGGGCGTTGAAACCGAGTTCCTGCTTTTCCTGAACCCCGACGCGAAGCTGCAGGCGGGAGCAATCCAGGCCCTGCTGAAAGGTGCCGACATTCATCCCGAGGCCTGTGCGTTCAATCCGATCGATCTGTGCAATGGCAGGAAACGGCTGCTGAAGCGCTCCAGTGTCCTGTTGCCGCGCCGGAATTGGGAAGTCGAGGGTGGCTCGGCGCGGGACAGGAGGCTTCCCGTCCTCTCAGGTGCCGCACTCTTTGTGCGCCGCTCCGCCTTTGAAGCGGTCGGAGGATTCGACGAGCAGATCTTCCTGTACCACGAGGACGACGACATAAGCCTTCGGCTCAAACATCAGTGTGGTGCTCTCCTGTGCCTGAGCGATGCAATTGTCAGTCACGCGCGCGGCCAGTCGAGCCTGCGGAACGCCCAAACCGCGAGGCAAAAGGCGATGTATATGGGTCAGTCCCGCGTATACGCCACACGAAAACACGGCGTTCCCTACGCATATGCAAAGGCCTCGGCCTCGGGACTTCTCAGGGTGCTGTCTCCGATCAACGTGCTTTCGGCCCGAAAACGGTCCGAGAACCTTGGTTTTTTGAATGGTGTTTGGTCTGCGCGCAAGCCGCGTGCGCCGGTCCGGCAAGCCTCACCCGGAAACAGGGCGCTTGGAGGAAAAATCCCCAACCGGTTCGGATGGATGTGAGGCGACCGAAGAGCCGTGCCGGTCGGTTACGTGGACATCCGATGCTCGCCGGCGCTCGCTTTCTGGGGCTTCAGTCTCAACCGGCGCAAAGCAGCCGCCTCGTCATGGAACGTCCTGCAATCCTCGCGTGCTTGAAGAAATGCGACCAGGACCGCTGACGCTTCCTCATCGAGCCACAACGGTGACTTCTTGACGAAGGGGAACCCTGCCTCGCTGCAGATAAGGTCGATGCCGGCATAGCTGATACCCTGACGCGATATTGCCAACATGATCAGTTTTTCGAGGCGGGTCCGGTCAGTGGTGGGATCCGCCAGAACCTGTTTCTTCAGGGCCAGCAGACGCTTGTCTTCCGGAATGATCAGATTGCGCGCCAACTCCCACGTCCGATCGTCATCAAGACTTGCGAGCAACTGATTGACCGAGGCGACATTCAGGGTTGATGCATGTGAGTATCCGTTTCGCAGCGCCCATTGCGTAAATCCGACCTCGCCTCGTCGTACGACACGCTTCTTGGTTCCACTCATCCTGAGGTGTTCCCAGAAGCGCAGGAACTGACGGTCTCGGGCAAGACGCCCCGAGCAGGCCAGCGCGAAGGAGCAATAGTGAAATTTCCTGTGGCCGGAGTCGTAGCTCCAGACGGCATCATCAAGTTCGCTGTAGTTGAACCGCGCTATTCCCCAATTTGACGCGGCACCGCACAGATCGACATCGAGCTGTTCGACATCGTCGAACCAGTCGTCCGAATCCGGAAGCGGAAACCAGGTTGAATCATTGAGGAAATACAAACGATCAAGGTGCGTGCGCTGTTCCGCCAGCTCCAGAACGCCGTCCCGGTACCCGCCGAAATCGTAACCGACATTCTGCCGCTCAAGACATCGCCACGTCACAGGCCGCAAGGCGGTGCGTTCCATATCGGAGAGCGGGAGATTTGACACGACCAGAGGCGCCACTCCCTTCGAAACCATATATCTGAGCGCGATCAGGTGGCTCTCCAGCAGGCCATCGCTTGGGTAGATCACATATATGGCGATCCGGCGTGTGATACCGACATTGCCCTCCAGACGCCGTATTTTCCCACGGTGCGCCAAATCGTATATCGGCGTCGCAAACACGTACTCGATGAAATATGCGGGCCAGGAGACGATCTGCAGAAGAAGCCGGCGCAGTTCCCGTTTCAGTTTCCAAAGTGGGGTCGGTTTCATGCGGGGGCTGCTGGAATACGGGGTGGACGATTGAGATCATGCCGTCGGCGTTGGCGAAAACAAAAGCGTCTCACCTTTGCGCGCCATAATACGGCTGGAAGCGCCGGGCTGTCGACTCCCGACCCGGCAGGCGGCAAACGTTCGCGTCGACGTTTTGAGACTGGAGAACAGGCATCCGGCGCTTGCTCCGGCATTTGAGCGCGGCATAGAGTGAGAAACGGTCAAAGAGGCCGCCCTGTATCTGACTCCTGACGATAATTTGCAACGCTGGACCGGGAATTCCCAAGTGCTGGGCAAAATAAAGCGAAGCATAAGAAAACGACGCGAACTTGCACAGGTGGAACGGTCTTTGCGGCGGCCGAATAATCTTCAATGGCGGTTCGGGCCGGTTTGCCCGGTTTATGCCTATGACGCGGCCTGTGCTCAGATCGGCGACCATTTCTACCTGTTTGGAGGATACACGAACCTAAGCACTGTCAATGATACGGCGCATGTGTTCGACCGCGCGCGCAGCGCGTGGACGTCGTCCATTGAACTGCCGCCTGAATTTCCAAATTCGCATACTGCCGTTGCCGCGGACGGCGTGCGGTACATTTATTCGGCGGGCGGTCAGGTCGGTCCGCAATGCCGGCCGGCATGTGCACGCGTCTATTGCTATGACTCGCAGGCCGGGTCCTGGACAGGGCTGCCGGACCTCCCGGATGTGCGCTATGCTGGGACGATGCAGCTTTGGAAGGGTCGGCTTCACTTTGTCGGCGGGGCGGAAAAGGACCGCTGGACACCCTGCGCCGATCACTGGAGCATCGCCATTGAAAATGGCCGCGCCGCCGAGGAAGACTGGCGGACCGAAACACCGATACCAGTTCCCGGCATGCACCGCGGAAGCGTTCTGCTGAATGACAGCCTTTATGTGATCGGCGGGCAGCAGGGAGATTTTGTCGCCATCGCTGGCGACCCGGAGTTCACCTGCACCGGTGAAACGCGTGAGGACTATATCGGCGAGTGTTTCAGGCTGGATACGCCGACCGGCGAGTGGGTCCGCATTGCCGATCTGCCCGTTGCCGCTTCCCATGTTGATTTCTCGGTCCTCAGTCACGACGGAAAAATTCTCGTCGTAGGCGGCCAGATCTACAAGCACCCGGAGGAGTTCTATTTGCGCCTTACGGATGCCGTACAGCAGTTCGATCCGGAGACAGGCAACTGGTCAATCTTCGGCACGCTGCCCTATCGCCTTAAGATTCCATGCGCGGGAATCCGGGATGATCGTCTGATATGCGTCGGCGGGCAACGCGCCGTTATCGGGTCCGACCGCCCCGGGCCGATCTCGGCGGATGTTCTGGAACTGACACTGAAGAGGCGGGACCAGCCGGTTTATGCGATGCCGCGGCCGAACCGGTTTGCCGGCAAGTCAATCCTGCTGGTCGCGCACGAGCTGTCCCGGACAGGTGCGCCGCTGGTGCTTCTGGAAACCGCGCAGATGCTCTGTCGGGCGGGCGCGCATGTGCGCCTAGTCAGTGCCGATGACAAAGTTCGTGGGTTCGATCTGGCAGCCGAATACGATGTTCCGGTCGTGCCGATTGAAAGCAGCTTCGACCTTGCCGCCAAAGCCGACTTCGTTGTCGCCAACACGCTTGATCAGCGCACCGAGACATGGGTCCGCTCCTGCCTCGAGCATGTCCCAGGCCTGTTGAAACGCCTGTTGTGGTGGATCCATGAAATCGACGTCGAGTTCTTTCGGCCGAACGCCGGACTGGTCGGAAAGTCGGCAGGGGTTTTGTTTGACAGCGATGCCGGCCGGTGCAGCTGGGCCAACGAGATCGAACTGCCGGAAACCCACACGATCAATCCGGCTTTCAGCGCCGCTTTCATGGCCAGGGTCGAAAAGGACCTGGCGTCGGGTGACGGGACCGCAATCCGCGCCGGTGCGTCACGGCAAATGATCCGCGCTCGACTCGGCGTGCGGCCGGACGATTTCCTCGTTACCAACATCGGCACGTTCGAAACCCGAAAAGGCCAGTTGCTGCTGTCACGGACCCTGGGCGCGTTGGCGTCAGAAAGGAAGCTGCCGGTAAAGCTCCTGCTTATCGGCTTTAGAAGCGAAAGCCGGTTGAGGCGCTTTCTCCTGTCCCGCTCCCTGAGTGAGCATCGTGTCCTTTCGAGGAAGCGGCTTTTCACCGCGACGCCCGATACCGGCCGTTACCTTGTTGCATCCGATGCCTTCGTCATGAACACCCAGGGTGTCGACAATCGCAGCGGCGAAAATTTCGGACGGGTAACGACCGAGGCGATGGCATACGGTGTGCCCGTTCTGGGAACTTCGGCCGGCGGAACGCCGGAGATCATCCGCCACGGGGAAACCGGGCTGCTGTTTCCGGTCGGCGAAGCGGGCCAGGCGATGCTGGCAGACCAGTTGGAAGGCCTGATCGGGGACCGGTCGTACGCCCGCGCCCTGGGTCTTGCCGGTCGCGAACACGCGCTCAAGGCATACCGACCCGAGCTTTTCATGAAAAAACTCGAGGCGCTCTTCGACAAATTCTGATCGTTCCGGTCCGTTTTAGGATCACGCTTGTTCAGTCCGTGCAATTTTCGTGCAAACGGAGTACTAACGCGTGAGGTGTGTCCAGTTTGTACGGGATTTTTTACGGCCTAATCTGACAGAATGTATCATAACGCGTTGAAAGAAAAAGATAAAGTCTTCGCCGTTGCGCCGATGATGGACTGGACGGACCGGCATTGCCGCTATCTGCACCGGCTGCTGACGAAGCGGGCGCTGCTCTATACCGAGATGGTGGTGGCCGATGCGGTGATCCATGGCGACCGGGAGAAGTTGATCGGCTTTGATCTGGTCGAGCATCCGGTCGCGTTGCAGCTCGGCGGATCGGAACCGGACAAGCTGGTTGCCGCCGGCCGCATCGCTTCCGACATGGGTTATGACGAGATCAACCTGAATGTCGGCTGCCCGTCCGACCGCGTCAAATCGGGCCGTTTCGGCGCCTGCCTGATGCGCGAGCCGGTGCTCGTCGCCGAATGTGTCGGCGCCATGAAGGCGGCGCTGCCGGTTCCGGTCACGGTTAAATGCCGTATCGGCGTCGACGACCAGGATCCGGAAGCCGCTCTCAGCACCATGGCCGAGGGGGTATTCTCCGCCGGTGCCGACGCGCTGTGGGTGCATGCCCGCAAGGCCTGGCTTGAGGGGCTCAGTCCCAAGGAGAACCGCGATATTCCGCCGCTGGACTACGACCGTGTGTTTCGCCTGAAATCGGATTTTCCGAATGAATTCATTGGTATAAACGGCGGTATTGAGGATCTGAATCATGCGCTGGAGCTGTCGCGGCCCGTCGACGGCGTCATGCTGGGGCGCGCCGCGTACCACAATACCGGTCTGCTCGCTGACGTGGACCGGCTGTTTTACGGCGACACCCATCCTGCCATCGGCTGGAACGAGGTGCGCGATGCCATGATGGCCTACGCGGATCGCTATATGGGGCAGGGCGGCCGGCTCATTCACGTGACCCGCCACATGGTGGGGCTCTTCCATGGCCAGCCCGGCGCACGGCGCTACCGGCAGATCCTTTCCGACGACGCGCGCCGGGAGGGTGCCGGTGTCGAGGTGATCGCCGAGGCCTTTGCCGCCATACGGCCGCGCGAGCCGCTTGTCGCCTGAAGGTCGGGCGATCAAGCGCTTGTTATTGCTTGCCCCTTGATGGCGCGCGCCTAGTTTGGTCAAACAGGCCCTGCCGATTGCACAATGACCGGACCGGAACGCCATGGACAGCACACCGCTGAAATTCGATCTGCCGAAGGCCCTTGCCGAACTGCCGACAGAGGCGCTCGAACGCATGACCGAAGCCGCCGATGCGGTGCGGGAAAACCTGAGGCTGCTGAAGAAATCCGGGCAGAACCTCGTCGGGCAGTGCCTGGCCCACCAGGGCACCTTCTACGAGGAGGAGCACTATCCGAAGGGGGACGTCTACGACGCGGAATCCCACGCGCAGTACTACTATCATGCCCACCGGCCCGAAAGCGGTGAACACGGACATTTCCATACGTTCCTGCGGGCCAAGGGCATGCCCCGCAAGACGCGGCCCGTGCCCTACACGGGCGAGACCGAAAGACCCTCCGGCAAGGACGCGCTGTCGCATATCGTGGCGATCTCCATGAACCGTCCGGGCCTTCCCATCGGCATGTTCACGACGAACCGCTGGGTGACGGGCGAAACGTTCTATTCCTGTGACGACGTGATCGCCATGATCGACCGCTTCGACGTGGAGCAGAGCTATCCGTGCCTGGCGACGAACCGGGCGCTCTCGGCGCTGATGCAGCTGTTTAGGCCACAGGTCGTTGCGCTGCTCAAACAGCGTGACACGACGCTCGAAGCCTGGGCGAAGCTGCACCCGGACCGCGATATCTACGAAGACCGCAAACTGGAGATCACGTCGATCGTGGACATCAGCATCGAACGGCAGACAAACGAGCTGAAGAAAGCGCTTCGCCGCGCCCGCCAGAAATAGGCTGCCGCAGGCGCCGCGACCGCCCGTTCAGGCCCGCCATTCGCGTTTCGACGGATTGCCCAAGTAAATTCCACCTCTCGAATTGTTGACGGGGCGATCAAGCGATTGTGACACGCAGGTTACCGCCGACATCTTAAGCTTGAATCGTGGATGAGAAACGCACCCAGCCGGCGCTCGTACGTCCGGTCAGGCGGAGGAGATACGAATGGCGACAATCAAATCGAAATTGCTGACAACGGTTGCCGTGGTGCCATTGGCGCTGGCGGGGGCGGCGGGTGGGACGCTGCTTCTATCGGCGGGCCTTTCGACACCGAGCACCGCCTCGTGCGCAGCCAACCCGTGTGCAGCGAAGAAAACCGCCGCCGCCTGCAACCCGTGTGCAGCGAAAGCGGCCTGCGGCGCCTGCAACCCGTGTGCGGCCAAGAAGGTATCTGCGTGCAACCCGTGCAACCCCTGCGCGGCCAAGGCTGCTTGCGGTGCGTGTAATCCGTGCAATCCCTGCGCCGCTGCGGCATGCAACCCCTGCAACCCGTGCAATCCCTGCGCGGCCGGTGCAGGATCGGCGGCAACGGAATGCTATGTTCCGCGGCTGCAGCAGGCCGCGCTGTGCAACCCCTGTGCGGCGAAGGCCGCATGCGGTGCGTGCAATCCCTGCGCGGCCAAGGCCGCCTGCGGCGCCTGCAATCCTTGCAACCCGTGCGCGGCCAAGACGGCATCCGCGTGCAACCCGTGCAATCCGTGTGCCGCTAAAGCGGCGTGCGCTGCCTGCAATCCGTGCAATCCCTGCGCGGCCAAGACGGCTTCTGCCTGCAATCCGTGCAACCCGTGCGCTGCCAAGAAAGCCTCGGCCTGCGGCGCCTGCAACCCGTGCGCCGCCAAGGCTGCCTGCGGTGCGTGCAATCCCTGCGCGGCAACCAAGACCGCGGCGGCCTGCAACCCGTGCGCGGCCAAGAACCCGTGCGCTGCAGCCAATCCCTGCGCGGCAGCGGCCTGCAATCCGTGCAACCCGTGCAATCCGTGCGGTGCAAGCTCGGCGGCAGCCGATCCGGATGACCTCAATCTGGGACCGCAGGAGGTCACGGCACTCTATGACTGCCTGAAGTCGGAACTCGTCAAGACCTACAAGGGCGGCGGGCACTGGGCGGTCAACCGGTGGGAGAACTTCGTTCACTTCTCCAAGTACCCGTATCCGAGCGCCACGCACGGCAACCGTTTCGTGGTGAACTACACCAACAATATCGGCGCGGAGGCCTATGCCAAATACGAAGAGATCGGCAGTGCGCCGATCGGCACCACCTCGGCCAAGGCGAGCTTTATCGTCGACGCCAAGGGGCAGGCCTCGCTCGGACCGTTGTTCATCATGGAAAAGATGACGCGCGGCTTCAACGCGGCGACCGCCGACTGGCGCTACGCGATGGTGATGCCGGGCGGCCAGACCGTGGGTCTGACCGGAGGGCCGGGCAGCGATGCCATGACCTTCTGCCACGACTGCCACACCGGCGCTGAGGACGCCGACTATCTCTTCTTCCTTCCGGAAGAAGTCCGGGCGCGTTAAGGGCCCGACCTCCAGCCGCGCCGCCGGTGATTGGGCCGGCGGCGCGGAGCCTCTACCACAATTCGGTTCGAAGCCAGCGGGCGCGTGATCGCTGTTGCCGAATGCGCCGGGGCTACACGTCGCCACCCGGTTCGCGGTGCATGATGAGGCGCACGCCGCGCTGCCAGGTCACGTATAGCCACAGCCAGTGCAGCATGACGAAGAGCCGGTTCTTGAAGCCGATCAGGAAATACACGTGGGCCGCGCCCCACAGCAGCCAGCCCGGAAATCCCTTCATTTTGATGCCGTAAATTTCGGCCACTGCGCTGTTGCGGCCGATCGTGGCCAGCGTCCCGGCGTCCGCGTAGCGAAAACCCCTTGTCGGGGTCCGCCCGCGGGCCAGCGCCGCCAGCCGGCGGCCGACATAGATCCCCATCTGCTTGGCGACGGGCGCGATGCCCGGCAACGGGGAGCCGTTCGCCTCGTGGCGGGCGGCGTCGCCGATGACGTAGACATTTTCGAGCCCGTCGGGCCTCAGCGTCGTGTCGACCTCGACATGCCCGCTGCGGGTGACCGGCAGCGACAGCCATATGCCGGCCGGGGAAGCCTGCACGCCGGCGGCCCAGACGACGGTTTCGGCGGCGATGTCGCCCTGGTCCGTCGTCACGGTTCCGGCGGCGATGTCGGTCACCATCGCACCGGTTCTCACCTCGACGCCGAGCGCCTCAAGATCCCGCGCAGCCCGCTGCGACAGGTCCTCGGCGAAGGAGGGGAGCACGCGTGGCCCGCCCTCTAGCAGGATTATCCTGTTGTTTTCCTTGCTGATTTTTCGAAAATCGCGCATCACCGACTGTGCCAGCTCGGCGATCGCGCCGGCCAGCTCCACGCCGGTCGGGCCGGCGCCCACCACGACGAATGTCTGGAATCGCCTGGCGGCGTCGGGGTCGCCGTCGACCACGATTTCGGCCTTTTCGAAGGCCGTCAGGATTTTCTCCCGCAAGCCCAGCGCGTCGTTCAGGGTCTTGAGACCCGGCGCGAATTGGGCCCAGTCATCCCTGCCGAAATAGCTGTGGCGCGCGCCCGTCGCGATCACCAACGCATCATAGGGCAGGACCCTGCCGCTCTCCGTCGCCACCGTCTGTGCGTCCTTATCGACACCGACCACCCTGTCCATGATGACCTGGGCGTTGCGCTGGCTGCGCAGCACGTGGCGGATGGGCACCGCGATCTCGGCCGGCGTCAGCGACGCGGTGGCGACCTGGTACAGAAGCGGCTGGAAGAGGTGGTGGTTCTGCTGGTCGATGATCGTCACGTTGACCGGAGCTTTTGCCAGTTCTTTGGCGGCCGAAAGACCGCCAAAGCCCGCTCCGACGATGACGACGTCTTTGATTGCCTGGGACATAAACGCCTAGTGCCCCGGTTTGCCGGTCTTGCCGCGGGTCATCTGGCGCCGCCGCCCGCCGCTCTCTTCATGGGATCCCGCGCCGATCTTGCCGCGCTTCACCGGCTTCTCGCCCGAGCCCACGGGTCGCGCCACATCGGTGCCCGGTCCCATGTCGTCGAGCGAGGGCTTCTTGAAGTAACCGGTGCCACGCTCGCTGCGTGGCAGCGGCCCGCGCCGCTTCTGTTTCTCCCGCCGCGCCTTGGGGCTTGCGTCCATGTCGCTTTCCAGCCGGGCGAGGGGATCGTCCAGGACGGCCAGCTCGGTCTCGCGCAGCCGCTTGATCTCGTCGCGCAGGCGCGCTGCCTCCTCGAAATCGAGATCGGCGGCCGCATCGCGCATCTTCTTTTCCAGATCCTCCAGATGGGCGGCAAGGTTGTTGCCGATCATCACGCCGTCTTCCTTGAAACCGGAGATGTCGGCGCGCACGTGATCCTGCTCGTAGACGCTGTCGAGAATGTCGGCGATCTGCGCCTTGACGCTCTCCGGCGTGATGCCGTGCTCGGCATTCCAGGCCATCTGCTTGTCGCGGCGGCGGTTCGTCTCGGTCATCGCCCGGTCCATGGAGCCGGTGACCGTGTCGGCGTAAAGCACCACCTTGCCGTCGACATTGCGCGCTGCGCGGCCGATGGTCTGCACAAGCGAGGTCTCGGAACGCAGGAAGCCCTCCTTGTCGGCGTCGAGAATGGCGACAAGCCCGCATTCGGGGATGTCGAGACCTTCGCGCAACAGGTTGATGCCGACCAGCACGTCGAAGGCGCCGAGCCGCAGGTCGCGGATGATCTCGATGCGCTCGAGCGTATCGATGTCGGAGTGCATGTAGCGCACGCGCACGCCCTGCTCGTGCAGGTATTCGGTGAGATCCTCGGCCATGCGCTTGGTCAGCACCGTCACCAGCGTCCGGTAGCTCTTCTGTGTCGTCAGCCGGATCTCGTCGAGCACGTCGTCGACCTGATTCTTCGCCGGGCGCACCTCGACCGGCGGGTCGATCAGGCCGGTCGGGCGGATCACCTGTTCGGCGAAGACACCGCCGGACTGCTCCAGTTCCCAGCCGCCGGGTGTTGCCGAGACGGCGATGGTCTGGGGCCGCATCGCGTCCCATTCCTCAAAGCGCAGCGGCCGGTTGTCCATGCAGGAGGGCAGCCGGAAACCGTATTCCGCGAGCGTTGCCTTGCGGCGGAAGTCGCCACGATACATGGCGCCGATCTGCGGCACCGTGACGTGGCTCTCGTCGAGGAAGATCAGCGCGTTGTCGGGGATGTATTCGAACAGGGTAGGCGGCGGTTCGCCCGGCGCGCGGCCGGTGAGATAACGCGAATAGTTCTCGATGCCCTGGCAGGAGCCGGTCGCCTCCAGCATCTCGAGATCGTATCGCGTGCGCTGCTCGAGCCGCTGGGCCTCCAGCAGGCGGCCGGCGCGCTCCAGTTCCTCCAGCCGGTGGACCAGTTCCTGGCGGATCGACTTGATCGCCTGGTTGAGCGTCGGGCGCGGCGTCACATAGTGCGAATTGGCGTAGATTTTCACGGATTTGAGTTCATCCGTCTTCTGCCCGGTCAGCGGGTCGAACTCGGTGATCGCGTCGATCTCGTCGCCAAAGAGCGAAACGCGCCAGGCACGGTCTTCCAGGTGCGCCGGGAAGATCTCGATCGTGTCGCCGCGTACACGGAACGTGCCGCGCACGAAGTTCATGTCGGAGCGGCGGTATTGTTGCGCCACCAGGTCGGCGAGCAGTTGCCGCTGGTCGATGCGGTCGCCGATCTGCATCTGGAAGGTCATGGCCGTGTATGTTTCGACCGAGCCGATACCGTAGATGCAGGACACGGACGCGACGATGATCGCGTCGTCCCGCTCCATCAGCGCGCGCGTCGCGGAGTGGCGCATCCGGTCGATCTGCTCGTTGATCGAGGACTCCTTCTCGATATAGGTGTCCGAGCGCGGCACGTAGGCTTCCGGCTGGTAGTAGTCGTAGTAGGAAACGAAATACTCGACAGCGTTCTCAGGGAAGAAATTCTTGAACTCGCCGTAGAGCTGCGCCGCCAGGGTCTTGTTCGGCGCGAGGATCAGGGCCGGGCGCTGGGTCTTCTCGATGACCTTGGCCATGGTGAAGGTCTTGCCGGAGCCGGTGACTCCGAGCAGCACCTGCGTGCGGTCATCGTCGCCGAGTCCCGACACGAGGTCGCCGATGGCCGTCGGCTGGTCGCCGCTCGGCTCGAAATCGGTCTTCATGTGGATGGTGATGCCGCCTTCGGACTTTTCCGGACGGGCCGGTCTGTGCGGTACCCAGGCCTTGCCGTCCTTGAAGCGCGGATCGCCGGATTCGATCAGCTTGCTCAGCGCCTCGACCGTGGCGGTGACGCCCGATGAGCCGGCCTTTTCGTCGGTCGGACGCGCCTTCGCGCCGGGCTTCAGTTCCTCGGCCTCTTCAAGGGATATGTCGAGACCGGCCACCGGATTGAGACCTGCCGCGGCCCTGGTTTTCGGATCCGTGCTGCCGCCGATCGAGGTGCCGCGGGCAGTACGCCCGGCCGTCGCCTTGCGGTCGCGTTTCGTCTTGCGCGGCGGCTTTTTCGCCTCTTCGGCGATTTCCTTTGCCCACTCGCCGACACCGCCGGTCAGCGGTGTTCCCTCAAGCGGCTCCTGCGGCTTCTCTTCGAAGCCGCTCGCAGGTTTCTTCTTCCGATCGGATCCCATGCAGCGAATATGGCGAGTGAATGCAGAAATGGAAAGGGCTGAGCGTGCCGAAAAACAGCCATCCTGACAGTGTTGTGTCAGGAGACCGGCCCGGTGTGAAGTCGTTGGATGCGTCATGGCAATTTGCAATTGTGCAGTGTGCCAATAATGTGAAATCCTATTGCGAATCTACATGCCGGCAAACAAGTGCCGGGCCAACCAGTGCTATGAGGGGAATCGCTCATGAATGCGGAGCCGGACCAAAACGCGGGAACCGCCGAGGAGAACAAGCCCCCGAGCAAGTTGCGGGAGGGGCTGATCGTCGTCGCGGCGCTCGCCGTCGGCGGCCTGATCCTGTTCGGCATCTACCTCTACTGGAATTTCGAAAGGGATCATCCCGGCACCGACAACGCCTACCTGAACGCGAACTTCGTGTGGATATCGCCGCGCGTCGACGGCGAGATCAGCGAGGTCTTCGTCACCGACAATCAGCTCGTCAAGCAGGGCGACAAGCTGTTTGCGATCGATTCCAGTCTCTATGACGCCGAACTCAGCGCCGCCGAGGCCGCGCTCGTGCTTGTCCACCAGGGTATCGAGGCCGGCAAGGCGCGCGTCGATGCGGCCAAGGCGCAGGTGGCCGAGCAGCAGGCCCTCGTCGCAACGGCCGAGCAACTGACGAAGGCCACGAAACCGCTGGTTCGCGACGGCGTGGAGCCGGTGCTGAAGGGTGTCGAGGTGGAAAACAGCCTGGCCGAAGCCAAATCCAAGCTGGACACGCTGATGGCCGACCTCACGGTGGCCGAAAAGGAATACGGAACACCGGAATCGATCGAGGCAAAGATCCAGAAAGCGGAAGCGTCCTTGACCGAAGCCAAGCTCAACAAACAGTGGACGACCATCGTCGCGCCGGCCGACGGCTATGTGACCAACCTGTCACTGCGCCGGGGCGACGTCGTCACATCGGGCGACCAGCTGTTTCCGTTCATCGAATCCGCGATCTGGTGGATCGACGCCAATTTCAAGGAGACCAATGTCGACCGGATCCGGCCCGGACAGCCGGTGACGGTGACGCTGGACATGTATGACGACAAGACGTTCGACGGCACCGTCGAGAGCATCGGCTTCAGTTCCGCCGCGTCCTTCTCGCTGCTCCCGGCGCAGAATACGACCGGCAACTGGGTGAAAGTCACCCAGCGTATCCCGGTTCGCATTTCGCTTTCGGCCATGCAGGACGAGTTTCCCTACCGGATCGGCGCCAGCGCCTCGGTCGAGGTCAATACCGACGATCCGACCCCGGCCCAGTCCCAATAGGGCGATAGGGAACGCCGATGGCCCAGGAGCCAGCCCACCAGATCAAACCGCTGCCACCCGGCTTCCACCGGACGATGATCATCGTCACGACGCTGTTCATCTCGCTGATGGCGTCGATCGACCTGACGATCGTTACGGTGGCGCTGCCTTACATGGCGGGCAATCTGAACGCGACGACGGACGAGGTGACCTGGGTGGTGACCATGTTCGCCGTCGGGCAGGCGATCGTCATCGGGATCACCGGGCACCTGTCGCGCATGCTGGGCCGGAAGGTGCTCATCCTCACGGCGGTCATCGGCTTCGTCGTGTCATCCGTCGCCTGCGGGCTTGCGCAGGACCTCGACATGATCGTCGCGTTCCGGTTCATCCAAGGGCTGTTTTCCGGGCCGCTCATCCCGCTGTCGCAGGCGATGCTGATCGACGCGGTCGAAGAGGAAGAACGGGCCAAGGTCCTCGCTTTCTGGGTCGTCGGCGTCATGGGCGGGCCGGCGCTCGGACCGATGCTGGGCGGCTATCTGGCGCAGGATCTGGACTGGCGGTGGAATTTCTGGGTGAATATCCCGGTCGGAGCCGTGGCGACAATCCTCATACTGACTTTTGTGCGGCGCACGCCGCACACACCGATGCGAACCGACTGGCTGGGCCTCGGATTTCTCGTGGCCATGCTTTCGACGCTGCAGATCGGCCTGAACCAGGGCGACAAGCTCGACTGGTTCGGTTCGCACACGATCGTGCACCTGTTCCTGATATCCTTCGTGGCGGCGTTGGTCGTTGCCGGTCGCGGCATCTATCTCGGCAAACGCCACATAATCGACATCGGGCTCTTCGCCGACCTCAACTTCACACTGTGTTGCTTGGTGGTGACGGCCATGGGCAGTACCTTCCTGGCGCTGATGATCCTTGCCCCGCAGCTCTTCGTCGACGGTCTCGGGTGGCAGGCATCGACGGCGGGCGTGGTGATCGGATGCTACGGGGCCGGCGGTGTGACAGGCAGCTTTGTCGCCGGCCGGCTACAGTCGTTCCTGTCCTTCCGGCAAAGTTACATCCTTGCCTGTGTGATCATGGGATCGGGCTGGTACTGGTTCAGCCGGCTTAATGAAAACATCAGCGAGTGGGAGGCCGTCCCGCCCGGTGTCCTGATCGTGTTCGGCATGATGCTGGTGTTTCCGATCCTCGCGGCACGGGCTTTTGCAAATCTTTCCCCCGAGAGGCGCGATGAAGGGGCGGGTCTGTTCAATCTGACCAAGACGCTCGGTTTCTCGTTCGGAACGACAGCGGTCGGCACGCTCTACTACAACGGACAGCTTGCCAACTGGACGCGCCATGTCGGTGACATCAACCCGGCAAATCCGGCACTTCAGCAATATCTGAACGATCTCGGCGGTGTCAGCTATGACACCCAAATGGCCTATGTGGCCGAACTGCTTCAAAAGCAGTCGCAATTGCAGACCATATTCGAAATCGCACAATATATGGCTTTCTGCACGTTCGGCCTGGCGGTCCTCGCCTTCTTCTTCCGCAGCCCGACGCCCAGCCGCTCACGCGGTTACGCGGGCTGGCTCGACATTCGGCCGTTCGGGCGCTTCAGGAAAGCGGCCAGAGCCGCAGGCTCAGGATGATGAAAACCGGCAGCGTTGCCGCGGACAGGAGCGTTGTCACCAGGACGAGGCCGGACGCTTCCTTAACGTCTTCCCGGTATTCGGTGGCGACGATGTAATCGAGCACCGCCGTCGAAAGTGCCGCGGTGAGGACTGCTGAAACCGCCCATTTGGGCTCGACATCCGGAAACAGAAGCAAAATGCCGATTGTGATGAGCGGCATCGCAACGAGTTTGACCGCGCTGAGCAGACCGACTTCCCCGAGGTTTGCAAGCCGCGATCTGACCAGCGCTTCGCCCATGGCAAAAAGCGCAACGGCGGGTGTCGCCGCGCCGGCGATCTCGGTTGTCCGGTGGACCCAGCCCGGAAGGGGAAACCCGCTTAGGGAGTAGGCAACGCCCAGTACCATGGCGAAAATGATGGGGTTCTTGAACGTGTGCAGCAGCGCGGTCCGAAGCGCTGCGAACGGGCTGCCGTTGCCGCTGCGGGCGAGTTCCAGGATCAGGATGGTGATCGCCAAAATCGTCAGCAGGATGATGTTCCCGACGCCCACGGCCGGAAGCGCCAGCGCGCCGACAATCGGCGTGAGGAGGGGGAGTCCGACAAAACTGACATTCGAGAAGGATGCGCCCAGACCGTGCATGGCCCTTTGCTGCACGTCGCTGTTCCGCCGCACAAGCACGAGAGGCAGGACAAAACAGACGACCGCCGCCGTCCCCAGCGACACGACAAAGGGCAGATTGAATATCCTCTCGAGTGGTGAGCCGGCCAGCGCGCCGAACAGCAGCAGCGGAAGCGAGAAGTGGGTCACGAAGCGGTTGAGGATGGCCGCGCTGTTGTCGCCGAGGATGCCCAGCCTGCCGGACGCGTATCCGAGCGCCATGATGACAAATATGGGCATCAGGATCGTAACGACTTTCGCAAGCATGGCTCACCCCCCGCTGCGGACATCCGTTGCTAT
This sequence comes from Nitratireductor sp. XY-223, assembly GCF_004959855.1. Taxonomy (GTDB): domain Bacteria; phylum Pseudomonadota; class Alphaproteobacteria; order Rhizobiales; family Rhizobiaceae; genus Hoeflea_A. The sequence continues at coordinate 708,929 of NZ_SPNT01000001.1, forward strand.
TTGCGAATCGGCGTCGGCTTGCCGTCTTCGTCGAGCGCGACCATGACAAAGCGGCCGACAATGACCTTCTCGCGGTGCGGCCGCAGATAGCGCTGCGCCCAGGCCTCGACCACCAGCGTCATCGATGTGTTGCCGATTTTCTCGATATGGGTGTAAACGCAGAGCGTGTCGCCGACATGCATGGGCTTTTCGAAGACCATTTCATTGACGGCCGCGGTCACCACCCTGCCGCCGGCGTGCTCTGCGGCCCTGATGCCGCAGGCGAGATCCATCTGCGCCATGACCCAGCCGCCGAATATATCGCCGGCGGCATTTGCATCTCCGGGCATGGCAAGTGTGCGAAGCGTCAGCTCGCCCGTCGGTTCGCCGGTGTCGGCTGATGTCATGGTCCCCTCCGATTCTCGACCTTGTCGGGGGACTGATACCGGCTTTGCCGCAGTTTGCAACCGCAACGGCAGGGCCGGGTTGGATTAACGATCGCCGAAACGCTTGCAGATCTTGACCCGGCAGGCCGAGTTGTCGCGTGTGGGAACGGTTGCCAGGTTGGCGATCGAGCGGGAACCGCAGAATGTGCTTCCCGAAACATACCTGTTGTAAATCGGGACCGACGGTTTGCTCTTCGAGTTGTAGCGCAGCTGCGCGACGCCGTCGCGTTTGACGATCGCCTGAACCTGGCTGCACGTCATGTTGCCGATATCGTAGGTCTGTACGGCCCAGGCGGGGGCTGCAACAAGCAGGGCTGTCAGCGACAGTATCAATCTCATCATGGTACCCTCGTATCGGGTTATGGAGGCACAGCGGATGCCGGGCACGAAGTCCGGCACGCATCGCCCGGCGCTCACCGCCGGGCCGCAAACACCCCGTTCGAAACGGTCAGGACATCAATCGTCGAACAGGAGATTGTCACTGATGTCAGCGCATTTATAAACCAGGCAATTCGCCCTGTTGCTCGAAGGAACATAGGCCCTTTGGGCGTATTCGTTCGGATCGCAATAGAGGCCGTTGCGGACATAGCGGTCATAGATCGGCAGGGAGGGATTGCGTGTGGATCGCCACCGCAGGATTGCGGCACCGTCCCGGTTGACAGCCTGCTGTACCGCCGCACAACTCATCGACTGCACATTGTACCGATTGATTGCCAGCGCGGGAAAGCTGACTGAAACGATGCAAAGGGCCAATAGAACGCTTTTCATACCGTGTTTCTCCCTTGGGTCACCGCGCGCCTGATCAGTGCCATGCTTATGTAGGCATGGCCGGGACCGATTGCCATTGATCAATTGGGCGTATTCAAGGCAGTTCCCGACAATCGGTCCGATTTCGCGGTGCTCAATCAGTCGAACGAACGCTCGAACGTCCCATCGGCGCACCGTTTGACCGGGCAGTGGGCCGTGTTGCTCGACGGAACATAGGCCCTTTCCGGAAACTGCCCCTTGTCGCAGAACAGGGAATTACGAACGTAGCGGTCGTATATCGGCACTGAAGGACTGCGCGCCGACTGCCAGCGCAAAATCGCCGCACCGTCCCGATCGACCGCCTGCTGAACAGAGGCGCAGCTCATGGATTGCACGTTGTACCGGTTGATCGCCAGTGCGGGAAAGCTGACCGAAACAATACAAAGTGCCAATAAAACGCTTTTCATGGGGTATTCCTCCCGGTTCCGTCACGCAGATGAAGCCTTGCCGCAGTCATTTCCTGCGGTCTGGGAAACTAACTATGGCAACCCTTTCACGCGGACAGTGCCGTTCACGGATTTGCTATCACTTGGCAACAAGGCGTGATCCGCATGGCGCCCGCACCGGCGCCCCGGGTTGCAATTTGGCGAACGGCGCGTTCATTGTGATGACCTGTCGGATTGGAGCGGACGAGATCGTTCTGGATAGGACAATTGAACCGGGAGCAAGTCATGCAATATGCAATTCTGATCTACGCCAATGAGGGTTTCTTCGAGCGGTTGCCGCAGGACGAGCAGGACACGGCAATGGATCACCACCGGCAGCTTCAGGCGGAGCACAACGCCAAGGGAACGCTCGGCGCGGTGGCCAAGCTCATGGACACGTCGGCCGCGATGACCGTCAGGAAGCGCGGCGAGAGCGTTCTTGTGCTCGATGGCCCCTTTGCCGAGACGAAGGAGCAGCTGCTCGGCCTCTATATCATCGAGTGCGCCAGCATGGATGACGCGATCGAGCAGGCGAAAAAGCTTCCCCAGGGTGTTGCGGCCTACGAGATACGCCCGGTGGGCTGGGGTGGCGGAACAATCGCGGAAACGGGCGGGGCCGGCTGAAACCGTGTCGTCCGACAGCGAGATCGCTGCGCATTTTGCCGTCGCGCGCCCGCGGGTCCTCGCGGCGCTGACCCGCCAGTTTTCGGATCTCGACGCCGCTGAGGAGGCCTATCAGGAGGCCTGCGTACGCGCGATGGAGCGCTGGGCCGCGGACGGGGTGCCGCGGGATCCCACCGGCTGGATGATTATGACCGGGCGCAACGCGACGATCGACCGGTTCCGGCGCGACAGGCGGATCGTGCTCACGGACGCCGTTCCGGACAATCCGGCGAACGAGGACGATGTGGAAACCGCGCTCGTCGACCGGATCGACATGTCCGAGCTACGCGACGACGTCCTGCGCCTCATGTTCATGTGCTGCCACCCGGAACTGGACCTGAAGGATCAGCTTGCGCTGGCGCTCAAGGTTATCGGCGGGTTTTCGGTGGACAAGATCGCGCGGGCCTTCGTGGTGAAGCCGAAGGCCATGGAGCAACGCATCACCCGTGCCAAGAAAAAGGCCGCGTCGGTGGCCGAGCGTCTCGACACGCCAAGCCTGCAGGAGCGCTCGGCGCGGCTCGATGCCGTCTGCGCCATGGCCTATCTGCTCTTCAACGAGGGGTATTCGGCAAGCGGGGGAGACCAGCATATCCGAACCGAATTGTGCGATGAGGCCATCCGGCTTGCGCGTCTGCTGCTGGCGCTGTTTCCATCGCAGGCCGAGGTCATGGGCCTGCTTGCCCTGTGCCTGTTCCAGCATTCGCGGCGGCGGGCCCGGCTGGATGCCGACGGAAGCCTCATAACGCTGGAGGAACAGGACCGCAGCCTGTGGAACCGGCAGGAAATCGCCGAGGGGCAGGTGCTGATTGAAAAAGCGCTCCGGCACGGGCGTCCTGGTCCGTACCAGATCCAGGCGGCGATCGCGGCCGTGCACTGTGTCGCCGAGACCCCGGATGGAACCGACTGGGGCGAAATCGAGCGTCTTTACGCGGCGCTCGAACAGGTTCAGCCGACGCCTGTTGTGTCGCTCAACCGCGCGGTGGCGCTTGCCAAAGTGAAGGATGCCGGGGCCGGGCTGATATACCTGGAGGGCGTGTCTGAAGCACTCTCCGGTTATCTCTATTTCCACTCGACACGCGCGTCGCTCCTGGAAGAGGCCGGGGACCTGGACCGGGCCGTCGCCGCCTATGAGCGTGCGCTTGAACTCGATCCGACCGAGCAGGAGGCTGCTCATATCCAGCAAAGGATCGCGCGGTGCAGATCTTCTGAAAAAAAATCCGGGCCGATGTAGGATCGGCGTCAGCCTATTCGTTCTTGGGTCATTGCAACCGCTATCCCAAGGAGGAAAACGATGACAAATCCGATGCAGACTCACGGTGCGGCAAGCTGGATCCAGCACAGCGGCAGCGACCCGGCCGGCGCGCGCAAGTTCTACGAGACCGTACTTGGATGGACGGTCAACGACATGCCGATGCAGGACGGTTCGTCCTATTCCGGAATCGTCGTCGGCGAGAACCCCATCGGCGGTTTCATGCCCATGCCGGTGCCGGCAGGCGAATGGACGATCTACATCACCGTCGACAACGTCGACGCACGTTTCAAATCGGCGCTCGATAACGGTGCGGAAGGTATCGATGAGCCGGCCGATTTTCCGGGCGTCGGCCGGATGGCCAAGATTCGCGACCCGTACGGTGCGTCGATCTCACTCATCACCTACGAGAGTATGCAGGGCTAGGCTGGTCCGGCGCGGCCGTGTCGGCCGCGCCGCCCGGTTTCCAGCCGCATTAACGGAGACGTGGCATGATTACGATCACGATGATCTTTACCGGCATATTCCTGCTGATGCACACGGCGCTGTCGGCGACGACCAGTGCCCACAGGGCGAAATACGATGTCGACTTCGGCGACGGCGGCAACCTCGCCATGCTCAAGGCCATCCGTGCGCAGGGCAATTTCATCGAGTATGTGCCGATTCTGCTGATCGCCATGGGCGTGAGCGAATATGTCGGCGCCGCGCCATGGTTCATCTGAACCTGCGGCTGGGTGCTGGTTGTCGCGCGCGTCTCGCATGCGGCCTATATGCTGGGTTATGCCGGCAAGCCGGCACGTCTGCTGGGCGCCGGGCTGACATTCCTGCTGATGACCGTTTTCGGTATCTATCTCATCGGCCGCGGCTCCGGGCTGATGGCTTGAAAATTCAGGGACAAGGCAAACCGGAGGATATCATGGCACCCGATCCGCACTTGACCGAATTGATGCGAGAGGCCCTCGAAGGCAGGCCGGGAATTGCAGAAAAGAGGATGTTCGGCGGCATCTGCTTCATGCTCAACGGCAACATGTTCGCCGGAGTTAACAAGGACCGCTTCATGTTCCGCGTCGGCAAGGATCTGGAGACCGAAGCGCTCACCCGGCCGGGCGCGCAGCCGATGGACTTCACCGGCCGCAAGATGGGCGGGCTGATCTGGGTCGATGCCGATGCGGCAATCGACGCGGGCTTGAAAACGTGGCTTGATTTCACGGCGCAATTCGTCGGCGCGCTGCCGCCGAAATAGGGAGGGTCCGCATGTTCAACGGTATTCCGAAGCAAACGGTCGCGTTTCTGAAAGAGCTGAAAGCCAACAACAACCGCGAATGGTTCGAGGCGCACCGCGAGGATTACGACACATATTTCGTCGAGCCGGCGCTCGGGCTTATCGAGGCATTGTCGCCGGTGGCCGCGGCGCTCGATCCGCCGCACGAGGCCATCCCGAAGCTCAACAAGTCGCTACGGCGGATCCACCGCGACACACGGTTCTCCAAGGACAAGACACCCTACCACACGCATATGCACATCGTGCTGTGGACGGGCGACCACCCGAACCGTTCGGCGGGCACCCATCTGGTGTTTTCCGACGACCATTTCGGTTTCGGTTCCGGCCACTGGGCATTTTCCGGGGACGGGCTGGAGCGATACCGCGCCGCCGTCCAGGAGGACGGGGCACGGCGGGAACTGGATGCCGCCCTTGCGTCGGCCGGGAAAGTGGGCTGTACGCCGGGCGAACCGGAACTGCAGCGCGTGCCGCGCGGTTTCGACACCGACAGTCCGGCGGCCGAATATCTGCGGCGCAAGGGCATCGTTGCCCGCACCCACGACAAACCGGCTTACGACGAGCGGCTGTTCGGCCCGGATGCCATTGCCTATCTGACGGGTATCCTTGAAGCCCTCAGCCCGCTTAACCGGTGGGTCAACAGACGTGTCGAGACGGCTTGACGGCCGGTCGGGCCCTTGCCGCGTATACCATTGCTACAATCGGGCGTTTTCTTGCCGGATTCGCCGTGTTATCGGAACCGCATGAGATGGCCCACAGCAATTCCGTTTATCGTATTGACCGCGTTCGCCGCACCGTCCGCGAGCGATGCGGCGTCCGTGCCGGTCCCGAAACCGAGGCCGGCGAACAGCGACGCGGGAACCGTTGCGGCAAAGCCCGAGAAGCATGCGGGCCTGCCGAAGGACGAGATCGCCTGCCGAAGGCGCCTTGAGGATCTCGGCGTAAGCTTCGCGCCCGTTAAACGCATTTCCGGAAAAAACGGATGCGGCATCCGATATCCCATCGAAATCTCGCGGCTTCCGGGGGGCATCAAACTGTCCGGGCGCACGATCCTCAATTGCAGGACCGGCGAGGCGTTGGCCGGATGGACGTCGAAGGTCGCCGCGCCCGAAGCCCGGAAACGGCTCGGTGCCGAACTGACGCAGATCGATCAGTACGCCACCTATCACTGCCGGACGCGCAATTCCCTGAAAGGGACCAAGCTTTCGGAACATGCCAAGGGCAATGCCGTCGATCTCGGCCGGTTCCACCTGTCGGACGGCACCGTCGTGGACGTGGCGTCGCGGCCGCGCAAGGGAACCGCCAATGCCGGTTTCCTCAAGGCACTCAGAGATGCGGGCTGCACTTTCTTCACGACCGTGCTCGGACCCGGCAGCGACGAATACCACAGCACACATTTCCACTTCGACACCGCCCAGCGGCGCAACGGCTCCCGGTACTGCAGGTAATCCGGTTTTAGTCCTTGTCGCTGACACCCGCTTGTTCGAAGGTCGCCATGCCGGTGTGGCACTGGGCAGCGGCCTTGACGATTCCGGCGGCCAGTGCCGCGCCGGTTCCCTCGCCTAGGCGCATGCCGAGCGTCAGGAGCGGCTGCTTGCCCAGTTTCTCGATCAGCCGGATGTGTCCAGGCTCCGCAGAAACATGTCCGATCATGCAATGATCGAGCGCCGTGTCGTTGGCAGCATGAAGAACGGCCGCTGCAGCCGTTGCCACATAACCGTCGACAATCACCGGGATACGCTCCATCCGCGCAGCGAGGATCGCGCCGGCCATGGCGGCGATCTCGCGGCCGCCAAGGCGGCGCAGGAGTTCCAGGGGATCGCCGAGATGGGCTTTGTGATGCGCGACCGCACGTTCGACGGCGGCGATCTTGCGCGTCAGGCCTTCTCCTTGCGCGCCGGTGCCGGGACCGGTCCACTCCTCGGCGTTGCCGCCATAGAGCCCGTGGCAGATGGCGGCGGCGATCGTGGTGTTGCCGATACCCATCTCGCCGATGCACAGCAGATCGGTGCCGCCGGCGATCGACTCCATGCCGAATGCCATGGTCGCAGCGCAGGCGCGCTCGTCGAGCGCCGCTTCCTCGGTGATATCGCCCGTTGGCAGTTCCAGCGCCAGGTCAAAGACCTTCAGACCCAGATCATTGGCGATGCAGATCTGGTTTATGGCGGCGCCGCCGGAGGCGAAATTGGCGACCATCTGCGCCGTCACGTCGGACGGGTAGGGGGAGACACCCTGGCGCGTTACGCCGTGGTTGCCGGCAAATACGGCGACCAGCGGACGGGTCACGGCGGGCGGGCGGCCGGTCCAGGCCGCCAGCCATTCGGCGATCTCCTCGAGCCGGCCGAGTGCGCCGGGCGGTTTGGTCAGGAAACGGTCGCGCTCGCGGACGGCCGCAACAGCGGTCTCGTCGGGGCCGGGCATGTTTGAGAGAAGTTCGCGAATATCGTCAAAGGGAAGGCCGCTGGTCGACATCAAAAATAGTCCTTGTTTATTCAATGCGCTCCCGCAATAGGCTAATTGGTGATAATTGCAAACCGGTGCGGTGGCCTTCGTCGCATCGCCGTTTCGTGCCGCACGGGGGACACCATGAAAGAGATCGTCGCCGAAACCGCCCGCGCCGTTGCTTTCCTGAGCCGCTTGCCGGTGCCGGACCGCTATTTCGAGAACGCTCCGGAGGCGGCAGCACAATCGGCACGAACCTACCCGTTGGCGGCGATTGTCGTGGCATTGCCCGCCGCTGTGACGCTTTTCCTGTTGCGGTCGATCGGGCTCGATGCCTTTTTCGCCGCGGCGCTGGCCGTGGCGGTCCTGATGCTGACGACCGGGGCGCTGCACGAGGACGGGCTCGCCGACTGCGCCGACGGCTTCGGCGGCGGGCGGGACCGGGACAAGGTGCTTGCGATCATGAAGGACAGCGCCGTCGGCGCCTATGGCTGTCTCGCACTCGTGATCTCCGTCCTGTTGCGCGTGGCCGGCATCGCGGCCATTGCTTCCGGCACCCATGCACTCGGCGCGGCGCTGGCGGTGATCGCCGTCGCAGCGATCAGCCGTGCTGCCATGGTATGGCACTGGCACGTACTGCCGGCGGCAAGACCCGACGGCGTGGCCGCCACGGCCGGACAGCCGGGCAGCGAGGCCGCGGCCTTTGCCCTTGTGAGCGGCGCCGCGATCGGATGCGTGCTGAGCCTTCCGGCCGCCGGTCCCGGCGGTGCGATCACGGCATTGTTGCTGGCCGCCATACTCTGTTCAGGATTCACGCGTATGACGAGCACAAGGATCGTCGGGCATACCGGCGACACGATCGGCGCAACGCAGCAGATTTGCGAAATCGTGTCGCTTTTGGGACTTGCCCTTTGGATCTGACACCCCAATATGCAGGGCAAACACAGGTCTCGGCATTGTGAAAGATGAGCTACGTGGAATCGCCTTGCATTCTGGTCTGTTCGATCGACATGAAAACCGGCTACTGCTTCGGATGCGGCCGTACGGGCGATGAGATCGCCGGCTGGCTGACCTTTACGCCCGGGCAGCGGCGCGAAGTCATGGACTCGCTGCCGGCAAGGCTCGAAACCATCGAGCGCAAGCCCCGCCGCGAGACACGCCGGCAAAAAATGGCGCGGGAACGCGCCGGGAGCTGAAAAGTGGGCCGTCCCTTATGGATCATATTCGGGATTATCGGCTTCGGGTTGCTGCTGTTGCTGATCAATCACAATTCCGGCGAAACGCTGGGCATGCCCAACGACAGTTTCGCGAGCGTTCTCTATCTCGGCATCTGGGGCGCCGTGGTGGGTGCTGCGGTCGTCGGGTCGGGCATGCGGATCGGCGAGCTGGCGCGCAACGCGCTGATATGGCTTATCGCAATCCTGCTTCTGAGCACCGTTTACGTGTACCGCTTCGAATTGCAGGAGGTCGGCTATCGCCTCGCCGGCGGCCTTTTGCCCGGGATGCCGATCAGCAGGCTGTCATCCGACGGCCGGGCCGAGGTGATCCTGACCAAGGGCCGGGGCGGTCATTTCCAGGTCCGGGCCGACATCAATGACGAGCGGGTGAACATGATGGTGGACACGGGCGCGAGCACCGTGGCGCTGTCTTACCGCGACGCGGAGCGCATCGGTCTCGACATGGACAGCCTGCGGTTCGTTCAGCCTGTCATGACCGCGAACGGCCGCGGCATGGCGGCACCGGTCACGCTGCCGGAACTGTCGATCGGCGACATCACGCGGCGCAATGTCCGCGCCGGGGTGCTGGAGCCGGGCAAATTGTCCGAAAGCCTGCTTGGCATGAGCTTCCTGGAGACCCTTTCGTCGTTCCACATGAGCCGTGACGAACTGGTGTTGCGCGATTGATTCCGGGCCTGAAGCTCAGAAAATACTCCAGAAGAAGCGCCCCGCCACGATCAGCATGAAAATGCCGAATGCCGTTTCCAGCTGCCGGCTCTTGAGACCGTGGGCCGCCGCGGCGCCCAAAGGTGCCATCAGAAGGGTGATCGGGATCGTCAGGACGACGGCGATCCAGTTGACATAGCCGGTTGAATAGATCGGCAGATCCGGGTTGCCCCATCCGGCCCACAGGTAACCGATCAGGCCCGGCCAGGAGATCAGGATGCCGACGCCGGAGGAGGTTGCGACCGCCTGGTGCACCGACCGGCCATACGTCGTCATGAACGTATTGTTCAGGACGCCGCCGCCGACACCCATGAGCGCGGAGAACAGGCCGATGAGGAAGCCGCACAGGGCGCGCAGCGGGTTCTTCGGAAGATCGTCGCCGAGGCGCCAGCTCTCCCTGTTGAAGATCATGCGGACGCCGACCAGGACCGCCACAACGGCGAACACGATGCGAAGGACGGAGCCGGACACCCAGGCGGCAATGATCGAAGCGGCGATGACCCCCAGCGGAACTGGAAAGAGCCAGCTTTTCAGCAGGTTCATATCCGGCGCCTTGCGCTTATAGTGGGCGCGGAACGAGCTTATCGAAGTGGGGACGATGACCGCGAGGGAGGTGCCGACGGAAAGGTGCATGCGCACTGAATCCGGCGTGTCGAGCAGCGTGAAGGCCTGGTAGAGAACCGGCACGAGGATGGCGCCTCCGCCGATGCCGAACAGGCCGGCCAGAAAACCGGCGACGGCGCCGGCGACGGCGAGCACAGAGACAAACCACAACAGCTCTTGCAAGGGAACCATAAATCACTCCTGACCGGCAGCCCGTGTGTCATGCCGGACGGAGCGCTGTCAAGCTAGGCGAAGGATCGGCGCTTCGTCTTGTCGGGGTCGGGCGTTTCGATGCTCGGCGCGTCCATCAGCACGCGGTCGCGCGGCAAAATGGCCGTCGCCTCGGTGCCTTCGCGCAGTTTGGATCTGAGGACGAATTCACCGCCATGTTCGGCGAGGATGGCCTGGACGATCGGCAGGCCTAGGCCGGTTCCCTGTTCGGCGCTCTTGATCGCGATCGAGCCCTGACCGAAGGCGGAGAGCACAACCGGAATCTCCTCCTCGGGAATGCCCGGGCCGTTGTCCTTGATAGAGACATACTGGCCGCCTCCGGCTGTCCAACCGACCTTCAGCGTAACGGTTCCCTTCGGCGGCGTGAATTTCACGGCATTCGACAGCAGGTTGAGAATGACCTGGCGCATGGAACGTTCGTCGGCCCACACAAGCGGCAGCACGCGCTCGAACTGGGACGCGATGGTGATGTTCCTGTTCTTTGCCTTCAACTCGACCATGGCGATGCAGTCTTCGGCAATGTTGCGCATGCTGACCGGTTCCTCATTGAGCGAGTACCGTCCCGCCTCGATGCGCGACAGATCGAGGATTTCGTTGATCAGACGCAGCAGATGGTCTCCCGACCGGTGGATGTCGGCGACATATTCCTGATAGGTCTCGTTCTCGAGCGGGCCGAGGACCTCGTTTTTCATCACCTCCGAAAAGCCCAGGATCGCATTGAGCGGCGTGCGCAGTTCATGGCTCATCGAGGCCAGAAAGCGCGATTTCGCGAGATTCGCCTCTTCGGCGCGGCGGCGCGCCTCGTCCGATGTCGAGTTGGCCAGTTCGAGCTCGGCGATCAGCCAGTCCTTCTCCGCCTGAACGGCCAGCATGCTCAGGTTGGCGTTGTAGAGGCGGCCGGAAACGAAAATGAAAAAGACCAGCGTTCCGAGCAGCATGGCAAGGATCGAAATCTGGAACGGGCTGTTGGGTGGCGAGCCGGCCAGGTAGAACATGAGGATCGGCGTCGAGAACACCAGCAGCGGCAGCCGCTGAAGCGTGAAACTCGACATCGCCGTCACCGCCATGGCAATCAGCAGGGCGATGCCCTTGAAAAACGCAAAGTCGAGCCCGGTGCACTCCACGCAGGGCTGGAGCGCGAAGATCGCCCATCCAAGCCCGGTCAGCGCGTGGGTCGCGGTGAACTGGAGTTCCAGGCGGCGCGCATATTCCGCGGTCAGTTCCTGGCGGGACGCGTGCCGGGCGAGAACGGCCTGAAGCGCGTATCCAAACAGCGCCGCCACCGTCCAGGTCAGGACATTCTGTCCGTGAAAAAAGGCAATGCAGATTCCGGCGGTCAGCAAAACAAGCACAGGCATGGCGGCTGCGCCCTGCACGGCCGAGCTGATATACATCGCCATGAGCTCGCGGTCGTACTGCGCGCCGCGCTTCCCATCGGACTGCAGGCGGTCGCGCGTGGCCTTGACCGCTCTCGTCATTTCGGGGTTGCGGAGGATGCGCGACCGGTCGACGATGTTTTTGTCTGCGCTTTGGTTTACCGAACTCATACCACTAGAAACATTTACCGATGGTTTGGACATTAGGCGCGAATGATTAAAAAGAACCTTCCAACCGCATACTGAAAGATTACTTAACGAAAGAAATCTGCCTTCGACGAAGTCCGGTGCAAAACCGCAGAAAACAGGAGAAAACAATGCTGCTTTACGATGGAGGACGGGCGCCCAATCCACGCCGGGTGCGTATTTTTCTGGCGGAAAAGGGAATTGAAGTCCCGATGAAATCCATCGATATGACAGCGCTCGGCCACCGTTCGGAGGAAATCACGGCGCTCAACCCGTTGCAGCGCCTTCCCGTGCTTGTGCTCGATGACGGTACCGTATTGACCGAAACCGTCGCCATTTGCCGCTATTTCGAGGAACTCTACCCGGAGCCGCCGCTGATGGGTGTCGATGCGCTCGACAAGGCCACGGTCGAAATGTGGAACCGCCGCGCCGAACTCAATTTTTCCTATTTCGTCGCGCAGGCCTTCCGGCACACCCATCCGGCCATGGTGGAGTGGGAGGTGCCGCAAATTAAAGAATTTGGTGAAGCAAACCGGCCCAAAGCGCTGAAAGCAATGGAGTTTCTTGATGAAGAACTGAAATCGCGCGAATTCATTGCCGGCGACCGGTACACGATTGCCGATATCACGGCGATGATGGGGGTGGACATGCTGAAACCGGCGCGCATCGAGCGGCCGGTGCACCTGAAGAACCTCATGCGCTGGTATGAGGCGGTGTCGTTGCGGCCCAGCGCATCGGCCTGAGCGGCGGAGGCCGGCGATGATCCTTGACGGTTTGCTGCGCGACATCGGCAAGTGCCGGATCTGCCGTGATACGCCGGAATACGGCAAGGCCCTGCCGCATGAACCAAGGCCGGTCATTGCTGCTTCACCGTCGGCGCGGCTCCTGATCGCCGGCCAGGCACCGGGAACGCGCGTACACGCGAGCGGCATTCCATTCACCGACCCGTCCGGCGACCGGCTTCGCGACTGGATGGGGATCGACCGGGACACATTCTACGACAAGCGACGCATCGCCATCGTTCCCATGGGCTTCTGCTTCCCCGGCCTCGATGCCAAGGGCAGCGATCTGCCGCCCCGGCGCGAGTGCCGTGAAACCTGGCATGACCGCGTTGTCGGCGCGCTTCCCGAAATCCGGCTGGCACTGGTGATCGGCCAGTACGCACATGCCTACCACCTGGGAACTTATCGAGAGAAATCCCTGACGCGGACCGTTGAAAACTGGCGCCATATCCGCGACCAGGCGCGTCCATACCGCGTCTACGCACTGCCGCATCCCTCCTGGCGCAACAATGCCTGGCTCAAAAAGAATCCGTGGTTCGAACGCGAACTTTTACCGGAACTGCGCGGCGACGTCGCCGAGACGTTGCGAACATAGCTGCCGCCAATACGACGCCTTCTAACTTTTTTTAGAAATAAATTTCGTGAATTTACGTTCAGGGGATTGAAATTCCGAAAATTCATGCGATTTAGAGACAACACGAAAAGCCCGTACTGAGTGCGGATGCATTGGCTGCTATGCCAGCCGGCCACTGCATGGAACGCACGGCGCGCAACGAGGAGAACCGGGATGGACCGGCTTGATCGAAAAATACTGCGGCTTCTTCAGGAAGATTCGACCCTTGCGGTGGCGGATGTCGCCAAAAAGGTCGGACTGTCGACCACGCCGTGCTGGCGGCGCATTCAAAAGCTGGAGGAAGAGGGCGTGATCCGCCGCCGGGTGGCGCTGCTCGATCAGTCGAAGATCAATGCCAGCGTAACGGTGTTCGTGGCGATCCGCACGAACTCGCATTCGCATGAATGGCTGATGCGCTTTTCCGAGGTTATCACCCAGTTCCCCGAGGTTGTCGAGTTCTACAGGATGAGCGGCGAAGTGGACTACCTGCTTCGCGTGGTGGTTCCGGACATCGCGGCCTATGACGCCTTCTACCAGCGGCTGATCAAGAAGATCGAGATCCGGGACGTTTCCTCGTCCTTCGCGATGGAGCAGATCAAATACACGACGGAATTGCCGCTCGACTACTTGGTGCTTGACGGCAGCCGCACGTCGGAGCCGGCCTAGGCCGGACCATGCTCGATTCTAACCGGATTTCGCCGCAAGTCGTTCGAGCGTCTTTGCGGCGGTCAGCTCCCTGACCGCGTCCTTGCCGACCCAGCGCGCCGTCCGGTCCTCGCTGGCCGCGAGCTTTTCCGCCAGCGCCAGGGCCGGCCCGTGCAGCCTCAACGAACGTTTGCCGATCTGGCGCAGCGCCCAGTTGACGGCCTTTTTGACAAAGTTCCGCTGATCCGTGGCGTGACGCTCGATGAGCGGCAGCCAGGCCATCATGACATCGTCCGGCTGCTTCTTGAGGTGTACGGCACCCCAGGCCATGGTTGCGAACCCGGCGCGCCTGACGAATTCGCGGTCGTCGGCGACAAAGGGCGCGATGATGTCGTCATGCAGCCCGGCCTCCACGAACAGCGCCGCCGCATGATCGACAACCTCCCAGGAATTGAATTCCGCGGCCCAGCTCCAGGCCTGTTCCGCCGTGACCCTGGCGGGCTCGTCGGTGAAACAGGCCAGCAGCCGCGCTTCGCGGATGCCGCAATCCCAGAGGGCAAGCGCCCGGTCGTGATCCCGCTGGATCTTGCGGGCGAGGGGGCGCAGCTCCGAGTTGCGTATCCCGAGGGCATGGCCGGTGTCGATCCCGTAGCGGGCCATTCCGGAGATATCGTCAGGCGATGCGTGGGCGCGGAGCCAGCCGAGGACATCGTCGCAGCTCCAGCCGGGAGCGGGCTCGCCTCGGGTCAAGTCAGCGCTCAAGCCGCGCCAGCAGCGAAGATGTGTCCCATCGGCTGCCGCCCATCTTCTGGACGTCGCGGTAGAACTGGTCGACCAGCGCCGTCACCGGCAGGCTGGCGCCGTTGTTGCGCGCTTCCCCGAGGACGATGGCCAGGTCCTTGCGCATCCAATCGACAGCGAAGCCGTGTTCATAGTGCCCCTCATTCATCGTCTTGTAACGGTTTTCCATTTGCCACGAGCCGGCAGCGCCCTTGGATATGACGTCGATGACCTTTTCGATGTCGAGACCGGCGGCCTTGCCGAAATGAATTGCTTCCGCCAGGCCCTGGACGAGGCCGGCGATGCAGATCTGGTTGACCATCTTGGTGAGTTGGCCGCTGCCGACATCGCCCATCAACCCGACCATTTTTGAGTAGCATTCGATGACCGGCCGCGCCCTTTCGAAGGTGTCGCTGTTGCCGCCGACCATCACCGTCAGCATGCCGTTCTGCGCCCCGGCCTCGCCGCCCGAGACGGGCGCATCCAGGAAGCCGAAGCCCTTTGCCTCTGCGGCTTCGCTCAGTTCACGGGCAACTTCCGCGGATGAAGTGGTGTTGTCGACGAAGATCGCGCCCGGCGCCGTGCCGTGGAAAGCCCCGTCCGGGCCGGTCGTCACGCTGCGCAGATCGTCGTCATTTCCGACACAGGCAAAGACAAACTCCGCCCCCTCGGCTGCCTCGCGGGGCGTTTTCGCCGATGTACCGCCGAACTCGGCCACCCATTTGTCCGCCTTTGCGGCGGTGCGGTTGTAAACGCGGACTTCGTGGCCGCCGCGGGTGCGCAGATGCCCGGCCATGTGATAGCCCATCACGCCCAGTCCGATAAATGCTGCTGTTGCCATATCATTCGCCCTTCTGCAAAGTGCTGCCCGATCATTCGATTGTTTTGCTGGAGGGAATAGATCAATGCGGCGGATCATCAAAGCCCTTGTCCGTTTTATTTTTGTCGCCGTTCCGTTGCTCATCGTCGCCGCCGGCGCCGGTTTCATCTGGTTGGCGCGCTCGCTGCCGCCGGTTTCGGGCACGCTGGCCGTTGCGCCGTTGTCCGATACCGTGACGATCGCCCGCGACCAGAACGGCGTTCCCCATATCAGCGGCGCCACCATGGACGATGTCTTTATGGGGCTTGGGTTCGCGCATGCGCAGGACCGGCTCTGGCAGATGGAGGTCGTGCGCATCGCGGCGCAGGGCCGGCTCTCCGAACTGTTCGGCGAAACGACTGTCGACAGCGACATCTGGCTGCGCAGCATGGGGCTCTACGAGGCATCGAAGGCGTCCTACGAACTGCTGTCCGACGACACCCGTGCGGCGGTCGATGCATACAGCGCAGGCATCAATGCATGGCTGTCGCGGGAGGGGCGCACATTTGCCTCCAAACTGCCGCCGGAATTCGTCATCCTGGGCCACACGCCCGAGCCCTGGGAGCCGGCGCACACCATCGCGGCACTCAAGATGATGTCCGTTACGCTCGCCAAGAACGCCGCCGACGAGGTGATGCGCCTGTCCTTCGCGCGGCTCGGGTATTCGTCGCAGGACATTGCCGAACTTCTGCCGCTGTTGCCGAGCGACAATCCGCCGCCGCTGCCGGACCTCACCGCGCTGCTGGAGCTTTCCTCCGGTCCGTTGCAGATATCGGGAAAAGAGGAAGACCGCGATGCCCTTGTGGTGCCGCACCAGGACCGGACGCGAAAGGGCGCATCCAACAACTGGGTGATTTCCGGATCGCGTACTGAAAGCGGCCAGCCCATTTTGGCGAATGATCCCCATCTTTCGCTGTCGGCGCCGTCGATCTGGTACCTGGCGCATCTTCGGGTGGAGGCCGATGACGGGGTCCGCAATTTCATCGGCGCGACCACGCCGGGCTCGCCGCTCGTGCTGCTCGGCCGCAGCGACACGCTCGCCTGGGGCCTGACCAACACCGGCTCGGACGTCCAGGATATCTTCATTGAAAAAGTCAATCCGGACAATGACGGCGAATACCTGACACCGGACGGCTGGCAGGCCTTCGGCAGCGCCGAGGAGACAATCAAGATACGCGGCGGCAGCGACGAGCGCGTGTTTACCCGCCGGTGGACACGTCACGGGCCCGTCCTGCCGCCGACATACCTCGATATCGGGCAGTATCTGCCGGACAATACGGTTGCTGCTCTTCAATGGGTCGCGCTGGCGCCGGACGACCTTACGATGAATGCCGGTCTGAAGGCCCTCGAAGCGTCGAGCGTCGAGCAATTCCAGGCGGCCATGTCCAGCTATGTTACACCCATGCAGTCCATGGTCATTGCGGACGCTTCGGGCAATATCGGGCTGATTGCGCCGGGCAGAGTTCCGATCCGCGATCCACTGAACGCCGTCATGGGGCGGGCGCCGGTGCCCGGCTGGGACGCCACTTATGACTGGAAGGGAACGATTCCGTTCTCGCGTTTGCCGCGGCAAAACAACCCGCCCATCGGGGCCATCGGAACCGCCAATACGAAGATCGTCGGCGCCGATTATCCGTACCTTCTTACGCTCGACTGGGAAGAACCGTGGCGGCAGGAACGCGTGGACGAACTGATCGTCAACAACCGGACACCGCAGACTTTCGCCATGAGCCGCGATGCGCAGGCCGATGTCCGGTCTCTCGCTTTCGCCGATATCGGCCCAAAAATGCTGGCCCTGGTCGATGGACGCGACGATGTTGACGTCGCGGCCGTGGCGACACTCAAGGCATGGGACTTCGAGATGGTCCGTGACAGCGGCGCGCCGCTCATCTTCATGGCCTGGCTGCGCGAGAGCATGATCGGCATTTACAGCGACGACCTGGGACCGGCTTTCGATCGGTGGTTCGAGGCGCGGGGCAATGTGATGCTCAATCTGCTCGACGGCAAGACGCAGCGCGACTGGTGCGACGACGGCACGACGCCGGGCAAGGAAAGCTGCGGCGACATCCTCGCAGCCAGCCTCGACCGCGCGGTTGCCGACCTGAAGGAACGTTACGGAGCGGACCGCGACAAATGGAACTGGGGGGCGGCGCACAAGTCGGCGGGCGCCCATTCGCCGTTTTCGGAGGTTCCCATGCTCAATTCGATATTCGACGTCCAGGTGGACAGCCCCGGCGGCCCGTTCACGCTCGACCGCGGCAAGACGCGGCTTGCGGACCCGGATACGCCGTTCATCAATGCGAGCGGGTCCAGCTTCCGCGGCATTTACGATTTCGAGGATCTCGACAAGTCAACCTATATCCAGACGACCGGACAATCGGGAAACCCGTTCTCGCGGCACTACCGGGACTTCGCCGTTCCCTGGTCGGATGTGGAGGGCATCACGATACCGTCCGATCCGGCGCTTTATGAGCCGGATATCGTCGGAACCTGGCAGCTGACGCCCGGCTAGCGCTTCAGGTGCCGTGTCAGGCGGTCCTCCAGCAGGTTCCACAAATTGCGCAGCGCCTCGACGATGATGAGGTAGAAGATCGCCGCCCAGATGTAGGTCTGGAAATCGAAGGTGCGCGAATAGGCGCGCCGTGTCTCGCCGAACAGGTCGAACACCGTGATGATGGCGACGATGGCGGATCCCTTGACCATCAGGATGATCTCGTTGCCGTAGGGGCGCAGTGCCACGATCATCGCCTGCGGCAGGATGATCTTGCGATAGGTCTGCAGGCGCGTGAGGCCAAGCGCCTGCGCTCCCTCGAACTGGCCTTTCGGAACGCTCTGCAGGGCGCCGCGCAGGATCTCGGCCTGGTAGGCCGCCGTGTTCAGCGTGAAGGCAAGGATCGCGCAGTTCCAAGGATCGCGGAAAAAGCCCCACAGGCCGATCGCCTGCAATTGCGGCCGGAATTCGCCTAGGCCGTAGTAGATCAGGAACAGTTGCGCAATCAGCGGCGTTCCGCGGAAGAAATAGACATAGCAATAGGCGGGCACGGACGCCCATCTGCTGCTCGACATGCGGCCGGCGGTCACCGGTATCGAGACGAGGGCACCCAGCACGATGGAGATGCCGACGAGCGTAAGCGTCACCCAAAGGCCCGAGAAATAGCGCGGCGCATAGCGATCGATTTT
Source organism: Nitratireductor sp. XY-223 (assembly GCF_004959855.1). GTDB lineage: Bacteria > Pseudomonadota > Alphaproteobacteria > Rhizobiales > Rhizobiaceae > Hoeflea_A. Next base: position 727,417 of record NZ_SPNT01000001.1, read on the forward strand.
TTCGGGATCCCATTCCGCAACGAGGAACAGGATGATGCCGACGCCGACCACGAGCCAAAGGGCCATGGCGGCGAGACCGGAAACGCGGGCGGTCGACCAGGGCCGTGCCTGCAGCGGCGGCGGCGCCTGTGCCTCGATCATCTGTCTGGTGACGCTCATACCCGCACCTCCGACCGCTCTACGCTACGCTCGATATAGCGAATGACGATGGAGGACAGGATGGCGAGGACGAGGAACAGCAGGCAGGCGGTCCCGAAAAACAGGAAGGCTTCCTTGCTGACCCGCGCCGCGATGCCCGCCTGACGCAGGATGTCGGGCAGGCCGATCACAGAGACGAGCGCTGTTTCCTTGAGCAGGATCATCCACAGGTTACCGAGGCCGGGAAGGGCGATGCGGATGAGCTGCGGCAGGATGATCTTGATCATCGTCTGGACCTTGCCGAGGCCCAGCGCATAGCCGCCTTCGTACTGGCCCGCCGGGATGGCGCGGAAGGCCGACAGGAACACCTCGCTGGCGAAGGCCGAAAAGACGACTCCCAGCGCGATCATGCCGGCGAGAAACGAGTTGATCTCGATCTGCGATTCGAAACCGAGCGCGGCGACCGCCTCACGGATACCGATCTGCAGGCCGAAATAGACCAGGAAGAGCGTGAGCAGTTCCGGCAGGCCGCGGAATATGGTGGTGTAGATTTCGGCGGCCATCTTGAGGGCCTTTTCGTCGCTCTGCTTTGCCAGCGCGAGCAGAAATCCGACCACCAGCCCGAGCGGCAATGTTGCAAGCGCCAGGCTGACCGTCACGAGCACGCCGGATGCGATCTGATCGCCCCATCCGTCGGGGCCGAAACTCAGCAGTGTTAGGGTCTGTTCCATATTCGTATTTTCACGGCCCGGGCCGCGTGATCCCCTTTAAAAAAACGGCGGGAATTATCCCGCCGTTTTCTATCGCGAACAAGGTTGGCGATCACTCGCCATAAACGTCAAATTCAAAGTAGCTGTCGTTGATTTCCTTGTATTTTCCGTTGTCGCGAATGGCGATGATCGCTTCGTTGAACATCTCGCGGAGATCATCCTCGCCCTTGCGGATCGCGATGCCGGCGCCCGGACCGTTGATCACCAGGTCGGGCGTCAGCGTGCCGAGCAACTTGCAGCAGGCGCCGTCGTCCGACTTGAGCCATTCGGAAAGCACAATCACGTCATCGATGACAGCGTCGACGCGGCCGTTCGCGATGTCCAGCTTGTATTCGTCCGGAGTCGGATAAAGACGGATATCGGCGGAGGAGAGCTTCTCCTCGGCGTAGTTGGAGTGGGTGGTCGAGCTCTGTGCGCCGAGGACCTTGCCGTCGAGACCGGCATCGGTCGCTTCGGTGATGTCGGAATCCTTTGGAACGGCTATCGCCGGCGGCGAGTTGTAGTATTTATCCGAGAAGTCGACCTTTTCCTTGCGCTCTTCCGTGATCGACATGGACGCAATGACCGCGTCGAACTTGCCGGCAATCAGCGACGGGATCATGCCGTCCCAGTCGTTCACGACGAACTCGCACTGGACATTCATCTGCTCGCAGAGCGCGTTGGCGATGTCGATGTCGAAGCCTTCCAGCTTGCCGTCCGACGTCAGATTGTTGAATGGCGGGTAGGCGCCTTCGGTACCGATCTTGATCGACTTGAGGTGGCTGTCGGCCTGCGCGGCACCGACCGCAAGGGTCAGCGCGACCGCCGAAGCTGCAAGAGTTAGGTACTTGGAAATACGCATGTTTATCCTTCCTGATGTCGTGCCTTGTTCGTTGATGTTGGCGGCACATTGGCGCGGGTCCCCTATGTCCCGCTCAGGCGGCGATATTCCCACTGTTTTTGAACAAATTGCAACAGCAAAATTGACAGCAAATGCCCGGATTCTTAGCAAAATGTGGCCATCAGACCGACAAATTGCTTTCAATCGAGTGCCACTGCGCCGAGCGATATCGAACGGCTCTATGCGTCGCCGATCCCCAACTCGGAATAGGGGATGTAGCTGACGAGGTCACCGGGTGCGACCTTGCGCACATCCTCACCCAGCTCGATGAGACCGCCGGACTGCCGCAAGCCTGAAATGAGCCCCGAACCGTCTCGCGCGAACTTTCGGACCACCGTCAGGCCGCTCTCGTCCGTGTCCAGCCAGCCGCGCAGGAACTCGCGGCGGTCGGGTTTCTTGGACTTTATCTCGAAGCCGGCCGGCAGCCGGTAACGACGGGGCTCCTGATAGATGCCGCCGCCGAGAATCCGAAGCGCCGGACGGCAGTAGAGCAGGAAGCACACAAAGGCAGCGACAGGATTTCCAGGCAGCCCGAGGAAGACACAATCGCCGATCTGTCCGAAGGACATCGGGCGTCCGGGTTTGATGGCGATCTGCCACAGATGGCGCTTGCCGAGACTGTCGATGGTCCTGACGATATGGTCTTCCTCGCCCCGCGAGGCGCCGCCGGTGGTGAGAATGACGTCGTGTTCTGCTGCCGCCTTAGAAAGGGCTGCTGAAATCACGGTCTCGTCGTCATCCAGAATGCCAAGGTCGGACATCTCCAGCGGCAGGCCGCGGCACAGCGCGGCGAGCATGTGGCGGTTCGTGTCGAAGACCTGTCCTTTGACAAGCTCCCGCGAAGCAGCGGGCTCGACGAGTTCGTTGCCCGTCGAGACGAGTGCAACGCGAAGCCGTTTGAACGCTTGAGCGGCAGGTTTTCCGAGCGACGCGAGGGCGGCAATGTCCTGCGGGCGAATGAGCTGACCGGGGGCAAGCAACGGTTCGCCCGCCTGCACGTCCTCGCCGGCGCGCCGTCGGTTGGCGCCCTGGCGCAGACCGGGCGGAATAATGACGGACGTTCCATCCTCGGACACGGTGCAGTCTTCCTGCATGGCAACGGTGTCGGCGTTCGGCGGCATGACGGCGCCTGTGAAAATCCGCGCCGCGGCCGCATTTGCCAGCGGCGCGGGCGCCGGGTCGCCGGCGGCAACGCGCTGGCTGACCGCCAGCGTTGCGCTGGCTTCGTAATCGGCATGGGCGAACGCATAGCCGTCGACAGCGCTGTTGTCGTGCAGGGGGACATTTCGCGGCGCTTCGATTCCCTCGGCGAGCAGCCTGCCGTTCAGGCCCTCAAGCGGCACGCTTTCCCAACCGACAACGCGGCTGAGCCGCGATGTTATCAGGGCAACGACCTCGTCGTGGCGCATGCGGTCCTTGTCGTGCATGAAGCAATCGTCGATCAGGTGCGGCGCCTTGGTCATCGCACGAGCCCGACATGACGTTCGATGAAATCGGCGATCGCCGCGGTGTCGTCGAGATCGAAGACCGGGATCGCGGCATCGTCGACCGGATAGTCCGACGCGATTGCGACGATTGTCGGATCCCTTGCCGCCAGCGCATCATGGCTCTTGGCCTCGCGGCGACGCGCTTCGAGTTTCGGGTGCTTCTGGGTCTTGTATCCCTCGATCAGCACAAGGTCGCAAGGCGAGAGCCGGCCCAGGATCGCCTGCATGTCCGGTTCTTCCTCGTCGCGCAGTTCGTGCATGAGTGCCCAGCGCTTGCCGGACACCACGGCGACCTCGGTTGCGCCGGCGGTGCGATGGCGGTGGCTGTCGGTGCCCTCATGGTCGATGTCGAAAGCGTGATGGGCATGCTTGACCGTGGACACGCGGTGTCCGCGCCCGGTCAGTTCCTCGACGAGGCGGACGGTCAAACCGGTCTTGCCGGAATTCTTCCAGCCGGTGATGCCGAAGACCTTCTGTGTCACCGGCGGCCTCCGGTGATTTGCTGGTCTCGCATGTTGGCGAGAATTTCCTCGGCCATCGCAAAATCTTCCGGCGTGTTGGCGTTGAAAAACGGGTCGAACGGGCCACCGGCAGACTCGCCAAACGGAAAATCGACCATCTGAAGATCATGCCGACCGGCCCATGCCATCACCTTAAACGTCTCCGCCCGGTCCAGCCAAGCGGCCAGATCGTCGCGCAATCCCACCGGCCAAAGGGCGAAGACGGGATGCCTGTTGCCGTCCGAAGCGGCCATGACGATCGTATTCGTTTCCAACCCGGCGCCGGACACAAGGCGGGTAACAAGGTCCAACGGAAAGAACGGCGTATCGGCGGCGGCGGTGACGATATGCGTGCAGCCGGGCACGTTGCCGGCCGCCCAACCCATCCCGGCGCAGACGCCGGCGAGCGGACCGGCAAAACCCTCCACCTCGTCCGCGACCACGGGCAGGCCGAGCGCGGAAAAACGGGCGGGGTCGCCATTGGCATTGAGGACGAGCGCGTCCACCTGCGGGCTCAGGCGCGCGGCGACGCGGGCGAGCATCGATGTGCCGCCGAGCGGCAGCAGCGCCTTGTCGCCGCCACCCATCCTGCGCGACAGGCCGCCGGCCAGTATGCAGCCGGCAATCGGTCCGCGTTGAGGCGTCATCTCTGTTTTCCGCCCTTGCGCGCATGCCTGGCATCCTCTTCGGCGACACTGCCGGGATCGGTGTCGAAAACGATCCGGTCCTCGCCCGAGAGTGCGACAAAGCGCTTGCCGCGGGCACGGCCGATGAGTGTGAGCCCGACCTCGCGGGCGAGATCCACGCCCCAAGCGGTGAATCCGGACCGGGAGATGAGGATCGGTATGCCCATCATGGCGGTCTTGATGACCATTTCGGATGTCAGCCTGCCGGTCGTGTAGAAGATCTTGTCATGCGGTTCGACACCGTTCATGAACATCCAGCCGGCGATCTTGTCGACGGCATTGTGACGGCCGACATCCTCCATGTAGACAAGCGGACGGCCCCCTTTGCAAAGCACGCAGCCGTGAATGGCGCCGGCCTCCAGGTAAAGCGACGGCGCGGTGTTGATGGCCTTGGTCAGCGCATAAAGCCACGACGTCTTGAGGACCGCGTCCGGATCGAGCGCAATGGAGCCGAAACCCTCCATAACGTCGCCGAAGACCGTGCCCTGTGCGCAGCCGGAGGTGCGCACCTTCCTCTGCAGCTTGTCCTCGTAGTCGGTTTCGCGATCGGTCCGCACGACCACGACGTCGAGTTCGTCATCGTAGTCAATGTCGGTAATCTCGTCGTCGGGCGACAGCATATTCTGGTTGAGCAGATAACCGACGGCCAGCAGGTCGGGATAGTCGCCGATGGTCATCATGGTGACGATCTCCTGGCGGTTCAGGTAGAGCGTCAGCGGCTTTTCGGTGACGACCCGGGTACGCACGGCATTGCCGTCCTGGTCCACACCGCCGACTTCACGCGAAAGGCGAGCGTCGCCCGGGTCTGGACCGAGCAAAAGCCCGTTCTTCTCCAATGTCGGATCCTTCACCATGCCAATCACTCACCGGCCGGTTCACCCGCTTCAAGCGCCACCTGGCGCGCCACATGGATAACGTAGAGCGCCGTCAGCGCGCCTGCAATCGATGACAGGAGCATAAGGTAAAGCATCGGGTAGGGACCGGACTGCGGCGACAGCAGCGCGCCGGAAAGCACCGACAGAACCGCCCCGCCGCCAATCATCAACGCACCGCCGAGGCCGGCCGCCGATCCGGCAAGATGCGGCCTGACGCTGACGACGCCGGCATTGGCGCTCGGCAAGGCGATGCCGTTTCCGAGCCCGAGGAAGATCATGTAGCCGAAGAACGACATCGGGTGGGTGAAGCCGGCGGCAAAAGTGGCGATCGAGCCCAGCAGGCCCAGTGCAACGATAAGATTGCCCGCGAGCAGCATGGAATTGATGCCGATGCGCTGCGTGTAGCGGCCGGAAAGAAAATTGCCGGCCATGTATCCGAGGGCCGTCAGGGCGAAATAGGCGCCGAGTTCGGAAGGACTGAGGCCGAGGTAATTGACGGACACATAAGGCGCGCCGCCAAGGAACGCGAAAAAGGAGCCCGAGGTGAACGCGGCCGACAGCGCATAGCCCCAGAACCGGCGCGAGCGGAACAGTTCGGGATAGGCGCGGAACTGGGCGGCGAAGTTTTTCGACGGATGCCGGTTGGTTTCGCCCATGTCGAGATAAACGAGCGCCAGTACCAGAACCCCGAATGCCAAGGAAACGGAGAAGGCGGCCCGCCATCCGTATATTTCGTCCAGGACGCCGCCGATCATCGGTCCGACCATCGGAACCAGGGCCATGCCCATGGTGATGTAGCCGAACATGCTGGCGGCCTTGTTGGGCTCGTGGATATCGCGCACAACGGCCCGCGACAGGACCAGCCCTGAAACGACGAATGTCTGAACGAGCCTGGCGACGAGAAGCGTTTCGAAATTGGGCGCGAATATGCAAACCACGGTCGCCGCCAGGAAGATGCCGACGCAGGCCAGCATCACCGGGCGCCTCCCGTACCGGTCCGACAGCGGGCCGATCACAAGCTGCATCACTGCGGTTGCGGCGAGATAGGCGGAGATCAGGAGCTGTACGAAGGAATAGCTGACGTTGAAGTATTCGGCGATGCCGGGCAGCGACGGCAGCAGCACGTTCATGTTCAGAGCCCCGGCGCCGGTCACGATGACCAGCGTTGCGATGTGCGGCGGGGATTGTCTGTCCAAGAACCTGCTGGTTTGACTCACTGTGGCTTCCTTTTTCCGAATCAATGGCGAACCGCTGACCGGATTCGAATTTGGCTTGAACCGAGGATTTGCCCGGATTTCGGTTGCGGAACGCGGCTAGACCGCCTCTTCAAGTTGCGATGCCGTTGCACCCCGCAGCCGTGTGCGACGTTCCCGATATAGGGTATATAGGCCGGTCATGACAATGATTGCGCTTCCGGCGATGGTCAACCCATCGGGAATTTCGGCGAAGATCAGGACGCCGAGAAGGATGGACCACAGCAGGCTGGTGTAGCGGAACGGGACAATGAAAGCGATGTCGCCGTCGCGGGTCGCGAGTACGATAAACTGATAGCCGACCAGGATGAAGACGGCCGCAGCCAGGATCTCCGCCAAATTTGCCGCATCGACCGGTGCAACGGTTCCGCTGACGCTCCACATGACCAGGCCCGTCAGTGCGACCACCGGGGCTGTCAGGACCGACAGAAACAGAGACGGTATGTCCTCGTTCATTCGCCGGGTCGCCAGATCGCGGGACGCGGCGCAGATGACCGCGCCCACCACCAGCAGCGAATAGACATTGTAGCCCGACAGGCCCGGGCGGATGACCAGAAGGACGCCAATGAACCCGACCAGGGTCGCCGTCCAGCGGCGCCAGCCGACCGGTTCGTTGAGGAACACGGCCGCGCCGACGGTCACGGCAAGCGGAAGCGCCTGCAGGATTGCCGCCGCGTTGGCGAGCGGGATGCGCGCGAGCGCCGTAAGAAACAGAACCGTCGCCAGCGCCTCGCTCGCCGTGCGCAGCAGTGGCATGGGTTTGAGGATCGTCCGCAAGGGCCTGAGCGCGCCACTGTGCCAGGCGATGAAGAAAATCAGCACGGAGGCGACAATGCCGCGCAGGAAGATGGCCTGTCCCATGCTCATGTCTTCGGACAGGCGTTTCATCAGTGCGTCGTTGAAGACATAGCCGGCCATTGCCAGCACCATGTAGAAGGCGCCGCGCATGTTGGTCGATCGCAGCATCAGGTCCGGCCTGATCCGCGCGGTTCGCGCCCGGGAAAATGCATGGTCAGCCGCCGGTCACGCTCATGTGGCGGGAGACGGCCGGTTTGTTGCTGCGCCGGTCGATGACGAAGTCATGACCCTTCGGTTTGCGCAGTATGGCCTCGTCAATGGCCTGCGAAAGCAGCTCGTTGCCCTCGGACGCGCGCAACGGCGCGCGCAGATCCGCTGCATCGTCCTGTCCGAGGCACATGTAGAGGGTGCCGGTGCAGGTGAGGCGCACGCGGTTGCAGCTTTCGCAGAAATTATGGGTCATCGGCGTGATGAAGCCCAGGCGGCCGCCGGTCTCTGCCACTTCCACGTAACGCGCCGGTCCGCCGGTCTTGTAGTCGATCTCGTTCATGGTGAACTGTTCGGCAAGCTGTGCGCGCAGCAGCGAGAGCGGCAGGTAGTTGTCCGTCCGGTCCTCGTCGATCTCGCCCATCGGCATGGTTTCGATGACGGTCATGTCCATGCCCAGCCCGTGCGCCCAGCGCAGCAGATCTGGAATTTCCCGGTCGTTGAAGCCCTTGAGGGCGACGGTGTTGATTTTCAGCTTCAGACCGGCGGCCCTGGCTGCCTCGATACCGCTCAGGACACGGTCGAGATTGCCCCATCGGGTGATGTTGCGGAACTTGTCGGCGTCAAGCGTGTCGAGCGAAACGTTGATGCGCCGCACGCCGCAATCCACCAGCTCTTCGGCAACCCGTGCAAGCTGCGAGCCGTTGGTCGTGATGGTAACCTCGTCGAGCCGGCCCGACTCAAGATGACGGGACAGGCCGCGGATAAAATGCATGATGTTCTTGCGGACCAGCGGCTCGCCGCCGGTCAGGCGAAGCCTTCTTACGCCCTTGTCGACAAAGACGGTACACAGGCGGTCCAGTTCCTCCAGCGTCAACAGGTCCTTCTTCGGCAGGAACGTCATGTTTTCCGCCATGCAGTATGTGCAGCGGAAATCGCAGCGGTCGGTGACCGAGACCCGCAGGTAGCTGATCGCGCGCCCGAACGGATCGATCATCGGCGCTTGTGCCGGCCCGTTGCCGGACATATCCGCGGATTTGTTGGTTGTCCGTTCACTCACTGGAATCACCCCTGATGCCGACAATTCCCGGCCTTGCCCTTTCGGACGCAATTCGAAAGCATGTTATGTTGCGCTCTCAGGCGCCTTCGTCAAGGCGCATTTCGCCGCGGCCTTTCTGCGCCGTGATACCAATGCGGCGTTGCGGCTGCGGATTCCGGTGTCCACGGGCTTGGCCGGGCGGGTCTGGTCAATGTCTGTTGGCACGCGCTCGCCCAGCCGGAAAACCGGAAGGACCTGACACCGTCGCTGCACTGGTATCTGGACAATCCGAACCTGGTCGTGCTCAGTGCCGAAAAGGCCAACGGCTGAAACACGGAACACGGAAAAGACCATGGCGGAACCGGACAGCATTCGCCCCACAGAACTGCGCGTATCGCAGGACCGGCAGACACTGACCGTAACGTTCGGAGAGGCGGGCAGCTACGCGATTCCGGCCGAGGCCCTGCGCGTGCTGTCGCCGTCGGCGGAAGTCCAGGGACACTCGCCGGACCAGCGCGTAACCGTTCCGGGGAAGCGGCAGGTCAAAATCTCGGGCATTGAGCCCGTCGGCAATTACGCGGTGCGGATTGTGTTCGACGACGGCCACAATACGGGCCTATACACCTGGGTGTACCTGGATGATCTCGGGCGGGATTTCGACCGTCACTGGTCGGGCTATCTCGCCGAACTGGAAGCCAAGGGCATGAGCCGCGACCGCACCGAGATGCCGCGCTAGAGAGATCAGCCTTCCTGGGACTCCCTTTCCGATTCCCAGTGTTCCATCTGACGGATCATGCGATTCATGACCTCGCCGACAAAATTGCAGCCGTCCGTGTCGGTGGTCGACATCGAGTGCTCGATGAGTTCAAGCTCGATGGCCAGCGCCTTCAACGTGATTTCCCGTCCCTTGTCGGTGAGATAAAGCCGCAATATGCGCTTGTCCGTTTCATCCTTGCGCCGTTCGATGAGGCCGCGTTTCTCGATCTGCGGCAGGAGCATGCTGATGTTCGAGCGCCCGACGAGGAGCTTGTGGGCAAGATCCTGCTGTGAAATGCCTTCGAACCGGTAGAGATTCGCTAGGATGTCGAGGTGCGGAACCTTGATATCCAGCGGCGCCAGCGCCCGCCCCAGCTTCTGGTGGATCAACTGGCTGGCCCTGGCCACGGCGATCCAGTTCTTGAAACGCGGGTTGTCCCACGGAAGCGCTTGATTTTTGTTCATAGTTGTACAATATTGTTCATAGTTGAACTTACCCATGGATTCCGACTATGACATCAATCATTCAAAAGGTCATCCACTTCGGCTTTGATATCACAGGACGAATTGCCCCGGTGACAGCAGGGCGCGCCGCATTCAGACTTTTCAGCCTCACGCCGCCGCGCCGGCCGGCGAAAAGGAAGGCCCGCCGGGCGCTTGAACTGGTAAGACCGGCGATGGATACCGCCAAACGCATCGTGCTTCCGATCAGCGGGGGATCGGTTTCGACCTGGTATTTTCCCGCGCTCGCCAACGACGCGCCGCAAACGGTGCTCGTTGTCCATGGCTGGGGATCGCGGAGCGAATACATGCTGGACATGATCCATGCGCTGCAAAACTCCGGAAAGGCCGTCGTTGCCATCGACCTGCCGGGCCATGGCGCTTCCAGCGGCCGGACCCTGACCATGGCCTCGGCCGTCGAGGCGGTTGACGCGGCCTGGCGGCAATACGGTCCGTTTTCGGTCATGCTCGGACACTCATTCGGGGGCGCGGTGGTGCTCAACGCCGCGGCCGGGTCCGTCGAAGGGTTTGCGCCCAGGAACCCGGACAAACTCGTGCTCATCTCGGCTCCGAATTCACTTCCAGCCGTCTTCGCCTGGTTCGCCGACTTCCTGGGGCTTCGTGCGATCAGTCGCCGGAGCATGTATGACCGCGTCGAGCAACTGACCGGCCATCCGCTGAGCGCGTTTGTCGGCACGCTGCAGCTGGCCGCGCTCGGCACACCGGCGCTGATCGTTCACGATCCGGAAGACCGGGAAGTGACCGCCGACAGCGCCACGGCCTTCGCCTCCGCCGGCGCCCATGTTGAAGTTCTGTGGGCCGAGGGATATGGTCACCGGCGTATTCTCAAAGCGCCGGGGGTTTTGCAGGCGGTCATCCGGTTTTCCGACCGTGAACGCAAAGCGATGGCAGCATGATCGTCTGACCGTCAGTGCTGCTCTACGCATCCGGTCGCGCGGCAGGCGCGGCCGCCCTCGGCCGTCAATGCGGAGCGATCGGCCGATGACAATCGTGCAAACTGTCGAGGAACTGGAAGCCATCTATGGCGAGGCCGGGGAACCCTCGCTTGCCAAGGTTGCCGATCGCGTGACCGATCTTTACGCGCGCATCATTGCTGCTTCGCCATTTTGTGCCCTGGCGACCGTCGGGCCGGAAGGACTTGACTGTTCCCCGCGCGGCGATCTGAGGGGTTTCGTGCGGATCGGCGACGAGCGGACGCTTCTCCTGCCCGACCGGCGCGGGAACAACCGCATCGATTCCTTGCGCAATGTGGTGCGCGATCCGCGCGTGGCGCTGATGTTCCTGGTGCCGGGATCGGGCAATGCGCTGCGGGTCAACGGCCGGGGCGCCATCAGCGTCGATGCGGAACTGCTCGACAGTTTCGCCGTCAAGGGCAAACCACCGCGCAGCGTGTTGGTGATCACGGTGAACGAGATCTACTTCCAATGCGCGCGGGCCATCGTGCGCTCCGGGCTCTGGAATCCCGACAACCACGCCGACCTGCAAACGCTGCCCACGCCTGGAGAAATCCTCGAGGCGATGTCCGGCGGGAGCGTCGGCGGAAAGCACTACGACGATGCCTGGCAGGACCGCGCGCACAAGACGATGTGGTAGCCGGCCAACAGCCGTTTGTGACAACTCCGTGAAACAATCGCCGATTTTTTCATTGCCATATGACGGACAAGCGCCCACAATGCCGGACGCCGTCGCAATTATTTGGCGAATGCGGCTGTGCGAACAATAATGAAGGCACCAAATCCAGACTGGGAGGAACACATGAAAGGCTCAAGAACAAGGTTGCCCGGTTCGACGGGTATATCACGGCGACACGTTCTGCAGGGCGGTGCGGCACTCGGCACGGCCGCGCTGATCGGCCCGCTGGCTGCGACGAGCGCGGCGGCTCAGCCCAAGAAGGGCGGGATTTTGCGCGTCGCAATGGCCCACGGCAACACCTCGGACAAATACGATCCGGGTTCCTGGACGCACGCCTATGTCCAGGTCTTTGCACATGCGCGTCATCAATATCTGACCGAAGTCGCCGCTGACGGATCTCTTGTCGGCGAGGTCGCCGAAAGCTGGGAAAGCTCGCCGGACGCATCCGTCTGGACATTCGCGATCCGCCCGGGCATCAAATTCCACAGCGGCAAGGATCTGACACCGGAAGATGTCATCGCCTCCCTGGACTACCACCGCGGTGACGAAAGTACTTCTGCGGCCAAGCCCTTTGTCGATCCGATCATCGACATGAAAGTCGATGGCAACAACGTGGTCATCACATTGGAGAGCGGAAACGCCGATTTCCCGTTCATCATGTCCGACTACCATCTGCCGATCATGCCATCCACCGACGGCAAGATCGATCCTTCGAGCTCCGACGGCGCCGGCGGCTACATCGTCAAGCAATACGAGCCGGGCGTCAGGGCCATGCTCGAGCGCAATCCGAATTACTGGAAAACCGACCGGGCGCATTTCGACGGCATTGAATTGCTGACCATTCTCGACCCGGCAGCCCGTCAAAGCGCGCTGCGCACGGGTGACGTTGATGTCATCGACCAGGTCGATCTGAAAACCGTTCACCTGTTCCAACGCGTTCCGGATGTAACCGTTCTGTCCACAACGGGTACCCAGCACTACACGTTTGCGATGGACACCCGTAAGGAGCCGTTCAACGATCCCAATGTGCGCATGGCGCTCAAACACGCCATCAACCGGCAGGAACTCGTCGACAAGATCCTTTTCGGTTACGGCGGTGTCGGCAATGATCACCCGATTGGAGAATCGAACCAGTTCCATGCCGATCTGGAGCAAAACAGCTATGATCCGGCTAAGGCGAAGGAATATTTGAAGAAGGCCGGATTGGACAGCCTGGACATTTCACTGTCTGCAGCTGACGCGGCCTATTCCGGAGCGGTGGACGCCGCGATCCTGTTTGCCCAACACGCCAAGCCCGCCGGCATCAATATCGAAGTGGTGCGCGAGCCCAATGACGGCTACTGGTCGGATGTGTGGATGAAAAAGCCATTCTCGGCTGTGTACTGGGGCGGCCGCCCGACCGAGGACTGGATGTTCACCACCGCCTATGCCAGCGGAGCCGCCTGGAACGACAGCTTCTGGGAGAACGAAGAATTCAACAAGCTGCTGCTGGAAGCGCGTTCAGAACTGGATGACGGCAAACGCCGCGAATTGTATGGCCGGATGCAGGACATCGTGCGCACCGACGGCGGTGTCATTGTTCCGATGTTCGCAAGCTACGTCATGGCCCACAAGAACAATGTCAAGACACCCGAAACCGTTGGTGCCAACTGGACCCTGGATGGTTTCCGGGCGCCGGAGCGCTGGTGGTTCGAATGATCTGAAGCGTTGACCGGCCCGCATGCGGGCCGGTCGATCTGCTAGTTTCTCACGACAACGCGCGTGCCGATGTCGACGCGTTCGTAAAGGTGCCGAACATCGTCATTGGCCATGCGAATGCAGCCGGACGACATGGCCTTGCCAATCGTCCAGGGCTGGTTCGTGCCGTGGATACGGTAAACCGTCGATCCGATGTAAAGCGCCCGCGCTCCAAGCGGATTGTTCGGCCCGCCTTCCATGTATTTCGGCAGGATGCGGCCCTTGGCGGCCTCGCGGCGGCGCATGACCTCGGGCGGCGACCAGCCGGGCCATTCGGCCTTGCGGCTGATACGGTTCCGGCCCTGCCAGGTGAAGCCCTCGCGGCCGACGCCGATGCCGTATTTCATCGCCTTGCCGTTGCTCATGACGTGGTAGAGCCGGCGCTCCGAAGTGTCGATGATGATCGTCCCTTCGGGAAAGCTCTCGTTGAAGCGGACCACTTTCCTGGGAATCGGCGACTTGTCCGACCTGTACTTGCCCTTCTGGTAGTTCGGCGACGGCGGAAACAGAATCTGCAACAGCGTCTTTTTATCCGAGCTGCGTTCGGCAAGCGCCGTCCCGCCCAGCGGATGCAATGTGACAAGGGCCGCCAATGCGGCGATCGCGATGGATTTCATGGATCAGTCGTCCCCCGATGACCAAAACACTAACAAGACGCAACCCTACAACAATTTCATGAAGGAACGCCGACAATTCAGTAAAACCCAGTAAAACCTGCAACCGTTTATATTTCGTTGCGTAATATTGCGTGACCGTCGTCGGCCCAGCGGATCCAGCGGCCGTGAAAGTCCACTCTCGCCAGTTCCCGTTCCAGGCCGCCCGGCCAGGAACGCAGGGTCAGGGCCGCGCCGGGCGACTGTCCGTCCGCTTCCAGGCCAAGCAGGAACAATGGCGAGTCGGCGGTGGCTGCGGCTCCCGCCGCCTCGATGATCGCGCGGCCCCTGCGGCGGCTTGCCTCGGGCAGGTACTGCCAGGCGATGGTGTGAAAAACGACATGGGCGTGCCCGTCCGGCACCATTTGCAATCGGCTTTCCAGCCAGGCGACCGCGTCAGACGCATCGACCTTAACCGGGTGCTCTTCCTGCAGGGCAATTGCGGCGCGGAGCCGGTCCAGGCGATCGATCTGATCCGGCCACACGTAGGACAACAGACGCAGCCGGTCAGCCTCACTGGTCAGGTCGAACGGGCTCAGGTCGCAACCGCGCCGCTCGGCAATTGAGAGCTTTGCGGCAGGTGGCGGCGGTCCGGACCAGTCGGGCGCAAGCCGCACCTCCGATCCGTCGAGGCCGTGGCCTGTTCCCCCAAGATCAAATTCAAACCGGTCGAGCAGCAGGTTGAGGCCTGCACTGGCGCCGATCTCCGAAAGGACAATCGGTTTGGAGGTTGCTTCGTTGATGTGCAGAAGGGCGGCATAGACCGCCGCTGCGCGCCGTATTTCATTGGTTTGCGGTGCAAAGCGCAGGCGTTCGCAGATCCGTGTGTCGTGCCTTTGCACGGCCTTGCCGACCGCCGCAAAAAGCCTGCCTGAATCGATTTGCGCCTGGTTGGGCGGATAAACATCGGCAAGCGGGTCGCTGCGGTTCGACAAGACGATTTCGTGCAATGCGCCGCACAGGCGAAGCGGCACGGAATCACCATCTGAGGATGGATCGCCAGGCCAGGCGCTCACCATCTGGTGCACCTGCGACGCCGGCAGGCCGTTCTCGGCAATTGTCCCGCACAACAGGGCGGTGAAGGGGGATCCAAGCCCGTCGCAGGCCCGTTGCTGTCGCGCAAAGGCCCGGCGAAGTGTTTCCGGCAGGATCGATCCGCTCATTCGAGATTGAATTCCTTGAAGAAGTCATTGCCCTTGTCGTCGATGACAATGAAGGCCGGGAAATCCTCGACCTCGATCTTCCAGATCGCCTCCATGCCGAGTTCCGGATATTCGACCACTTCGACCTTCTTGATGCAGTCCTTCGCGAGCCTTGCGGCCGGACCGCCGATCGAGCCGAGATAAAAGCCGCCGTGACGCGCGCAGGCCTCGCGCACCGCGCGCGAGCGGTTGCCCTTCGCCAGCATTACCTTCGAGCCGCCGAAGGACTGGAACTGGTCCACGTAGCTGTCCATGCGGCCGGCGGTCGTCGGGCCGAACGAGCCGGAGGCATAGCCCTCGGGTGTCTTGGCCGGCCCGGCATAATAGATCGGGTGATCTTTGAAGTAGTCCGGCATATCCTCGCCGTTTTCGAGCCTCTCGCGGATTTTGGAATGGGCGAGATCGCGGGCGACGATGATTGTTCCACTCAGAGAAAGGTGCGTCTTTACAGGATGTTGGGATAGTTCCTTCAGAATTTCATCCATCGGCTGGTTGAGATCGATCCGCACCACGTTTTCAGTAAGCGCCGATTCGTCTATCTCCGGCATGTACTTGGCCGGATTGGTCTCCAGGGCCTCGAGAAAAATCCCGTCACGGGTGATCTTGCCCTTCGCCTGGCGGTCGGCCGAACAGGAAACGCCGAGCCCGATAGGCAGCGAAGCGCCATGGCGCGGCAGCCGGATGACCCGCACGTCGTGGCAGAAATACTTGCCGCCGAACTGGGCGCCGATCCCCATCTGCTGGGTCAGCTTGTGGACTTCCGCCTCCATTTCAATGTCGCGGAAGGCGTGACCCTGTTCCGAGCCCTTGGTCGGCAGATCGTCCAGGTACTTGGTCGATGCCAGCTTGACGGTCTTGAGGTTCATTTCCGCCGAAGTTCCACCGATAACGATGGCCAGGTGGTAGGGCGGACATGCGGCGGTGCCGAGCGTGAGGATCTTCTCTTCCAGGAACGCCACCAACCGGTCATGGGTCAACAGCGACGGCGTTCCCTGGTACAGGAACGTCTTGTTGGCCGATCCGCCGCCCTTGGCGACGAAGAGGAACTTGTAGGCGTCCTCGCCCTCTTCGTAGATATCGATCTGAGCGGGGAGATTGTTGCGGGTGTTCTTTTCCTCGAACATCGCGAGCGGCGCGAGCTGCGAATAGCGCAGGTTCTTGTGCTCGTAGGCGTCGCGGACCCCTTGCGCCAAAGCGTTCCTGTCGCCGCCCTCCGTCCATACGCGGCGGCCTTTCTTGCCCATGACGATCGCGGTTCCGGTATCCTGGCACATCGGCAGAACGCCGCCGGCTGCGATATTGGCGTTTTTCAGCAGGTCATAGGCAACGAAGCGGTCATTTTCCGTTGCTTCCGGGTCTTCCAGGATCGCGGCGAGCTGTTTGAGATGCGCCGGCCTCAACAGGTGGTTGATGTCGGCGAATGCGCTCTCGGCAAGAAGACGCATGCCCTCGGCCTCGACCGTCAGAATCTCCTGTCCCTTGAAGGTGTCGACCGAGACGAAATCGCCGCTGATCTGTCGGTAGGGTGTTGAATCTTCCGCTAGCGGAAACAGCTCGGCGGTGGGCATGTCTGGCATCTGGCTCGTCCCTTGATGGCATCTGGCTGGCAATTCATTATTCCCGGCCACAGGCAAAAGCAATCGTAAGCGATGCGCCAAACACAAAACCGGGCGCCGTCGCCGGCGCCCGGTCTTTCAAATTCGCCGGTATGCGGCCTAGCCGTCCTGCTTGTTGATGTAGTCGGCAATCTGGCCGGAAAGTTCCGCATACTCGCTGCAGCCGCGTCCATTGCACAGCCGCCTGATCTCGGCGAGCTGTTCGAGCGCGCCCTCAAGGTCGCCCTTCTGCAGCAGCGCTTCACCCATATATTCGCGCACCAGCGTGTATTCGGGATCAATGGCGAGGGCCGTGCGGTAGTATTCAAGGCCGACATCCACGCGCCCGAGCTTGCGGTTGGCAAAGCCAAGGTAGTTGAGGACGCGCTTGTCGTCCGCCGAGGCGAGTTCAAGCACGTCGATGGCTTCCTGGTAGCGCCCCGCATGCGCCAGGCTTCTTCCGGCTTCGAAGAGGCTTTCCTGATCCACTTCGGAGGACTGTCTGACACATTTCCTCTCGGTCTTGTCCCACACCCAGCCCGCGTTACACGGGTTGTTCGATGACGATCCTCCGCCGCTTCCTGCAGCGAAAACGGGAGTCGTCAGCATGAGCCCTGCTGAGAGCAACAGTGCGGTTGAGATGGCTGTACCTTTCATCGGTATCCCTCTGGCGGTTGATTGTTGCGGTACCTTACACGAATTTTCGCAACCTGCAGTTCACGATCGCATGAGCCGAGGCGCTGATTCGATCACAAATAGCGTATGCGAATTACAGAGCAAGGGACGGAGTGTGGCCGTCCGTCGCCGCCCTTATTATGGCGTCCATGATGATCTATCTACATAATAAAGGAGTGTGACGATGTCTTTGGAGATCGTTGAAATGAATAAATCCACTTGGACGGACGAAGAGCGCTGGCAAGCAGTTCAGCGGCGTGACAACGCCGCCGACGGTCAGTTTGTCTTTGCAGTCAGGACCACCGGCATCTATTGCCGCCCGTCCTGCACATCGCGCCCGGCGCTTCGCAAGAACGTGGCATTCTACGAAAACGCCGATCAGGCCGAATCCGAAGGCTTCAGGGCGTGCAAACGCTGTAAGCCAAACCGTGACGGCCCGAGGAGCGCCCGCGCGCAGATGGTCGCGGATGCCTGCCGCGCGATCGAGGAGGCGGAAGAGCCGCCGAGCCTGGACGAACTGGCGAACAGGGCCGGCATCAGCCGGTTCTACTTCCATCGCATATTCAAGGAAGTCACCGGAATTACGCCGAAGGCCTATGCCGCCGCGTGCCGCGCGGCACGGGTGCGCGGCGAACTCGCAAAGGGCACATCGGTGACCGGCGCGATCTACGATGCGGGCTACAATGCGAGCAGCCGGTTCTACGAGGAAGCAGACAGGCGACTCGGGATGCGCCCGACCCAGTTTCGCGACGGCGGTCGCGACACCGAAATCAAATTTGCGGTGGGTGAATGCTCATTGGGTTCCATTCTCATCGCCGCGACCGAGCGGGGCGTGTGTGCCATCGATTTCGGTGACGATCCGGAGCTGCTCGTGCGCCAATTGCAGGATCGCTTTCCCAAGGCCGAGCTGATCGGCGGCGATCCGGAATTCGAGGAGACCGCAGCGGCTGTTATCGACTTTGTCGAGGACCCCGACGCGGGCCTCGACCTGCCGCTCGATATTCGCGGCACCGCCTTCCAGCAGAAGGTCTGGGACGCGTTGCGCTCGATTCCGGCGGGGCAGACGGTGTCCTACGCGGACGTTGCACGCGATATCGGAAAACCCCGCGCCGTCCGGGCCGTTGCACAGGCCTGCAGTGCCAACCGCATCGCCGTGGCCATTCCCTGCCACCGCGTGGTGCGCACCGACGGCGCGCTTTCCGGATATCGCTGGGGCGTCGAACGGAAGCAGGCGCTGCTTGAGCGGGAGACCGGACAGTGAGCGCGCCGGTGATAAGGGCCGACAGCGATGCGTTTGCAGATGCTGTCGACCGGCTGGACTGGTCGCGGATCCGCGCGGACATTCACACCCGCGGGTTCGCGACCACCGGTCCGATCCTGGATGTAAAGGACTGCCGCGAGCTGTCCGCGCTTTACGATGACGATGCCCTGTTCCGGAGCCGGGTGGTCATGGCGCGGCACAGCTTCGGGCGCGGCGAATACAAATACCTGAATTATCCGCTGCCGGATGCCGTTCGGGAAATGCGCGCGGCCTTCTACCCCAGGCTCGTGCCGGTCGCCAATCAGTGGCAGGAGATGACCGGCGCGGCGGTGCGGTTTCCCCCGGACCACGGGGCGTTCCTGCGCCGCTGTCACAATGCCGGTCAGAAACTGCCGACGCCGTTGCTGCTTCGCTACGAAACGGACGACTACAACTGCCTGCACCAGGATCTTTACGGAGAGCACGTCTTTCCGCTGCAGGTGGCGGTGCTGCTTTCAGATCCGGCGGCGGATTTCACCGGCGGCGAATTCGTCCTGACCGAACAGCGCCCGCGCATGCAGTCAAGGGCGGAGGTGGTGTCGCTAGCGCAGGGCGAGGCGGTTGTCTTCGCGGTCAACGAGCGCCCTGTCGAAGGCAGTCGCGGTGTCTACAGGGTGCGCATGCGGCACGGCGTCAGCCGGGTCAAGTCGGGCCGGCGGCATGTGCTCGGCCTGATTTTTCACGACGCCGCATGAGCGGAGCGGATTGCAGCCGCACCTTGCTCTAGGGTTCGTCCGGCACCACGCCGGGCTGAGTGCTCTCGATCGCCGGCTGCACGGCGCCGGCGATGGCCTTCTTGGCTTCCTCGTCGAGCGCGCCTTCGCCCTTGACCTCGACGGTCACGTTGCGCTGCGCAAAGCTGATGCCGTTGGACTCGAATGCGTCGCGCAGTTTCTGGTAGGCGTCGCGGCGCATCAGCCATTGCGCACCGGGCTTGCACATGAACTTGACGCCGACGACCATGTTGAACTCCTCCATGCGGCGCACGCCCTGCGATTTCAGCGTCTGGATGATGCTGTCTCCGTAGCCCTCGTGTTCCAGCATCTCGGCACCGATCTTCTTGACGATCTTCTTGACCAGCTTAATATCGGTGTCGAAGGGAACGCGGAATTCGAGCCGCATGATGACCCAGTCGCGGCTGTAGTTGGTCAGCGATTTCAGTTCCCCGAAGGGAATGGTGTGAATGGCGCCAAGATGGTGCCGCACGCGCAGTGAACGGATCGACATGGATTCCACGGTGCCGCGCAGTTCGCCGATCTCGATGTATTCGCCGATGCGGAATGCGTCGTCGATCAGGAAGAAAATGCCGGAAACGATGTCGCGGACAAGCGCCTGCGCGCCGAAGCCGATGGCGATGCCGATGACGCCGGCACCGGCCAATAGCGGGCCGATATTGATGCCGAGCGAGGCGAGTATCGTCATCGCGACGATGACGATGAGGAACACCAGCAACGTGACACGAAGGATCGGCAGAAGTGTTGCCATGCGTGCCTCCGGGCCCGGTGCCTCGCTGCCCTGCGGGGGAACATAGTTGGCAAGGCGCCTGTCGATGGCGGACTTGGCCCACACCCAGATGAGGTCGGCGATCAGCACCGCGGCCAGGATGTCGGCCAGGATGACGACGAAACGGCCGGTGATGGTCTGCGATTCGGACAGCGCCAGAATGTTGCCTTCCCACACGTAGAGAAGGGCGAAGATGGCGCCGATCAGGATGACGAAGCGGGCGAGGCGCCGGGCAACCGGCCGGTAGAGCTCGAACGGACCGACGATTTCGTCTTCCTCTGTGTCGTTGTCCGCGTCCGGATCCGTGGTTGGAACGACGGGAGGAGCCTCCGGATCTGCCGATTGTTCTTCGACGGTCACGGCGGCCGCCGACAGGGCCGATGCCGCCGGCGGGCGGCTCTGCAGGCTGCGCCCCTCCGCCTGGTCGAACAAGTGGTCGACCAGGGCGTTCAGCAGCCGTGTGACCGGTATGACGAGGCCGGCGATCACCACGGTCCACATCACCGTCGTTGCGTCGAGCAACCAAAGCACCAGCGCGACCAGCACCAGCACGGTCAGGTAACCCGGCCAGAATCTGCGCCGGCGCTTGTCCTTCGTCGCGGCTTCGCCTGAAAGCGCTCGCACGATCGAAGCGATATGCCAAATCGCCGCGAGCAGCAGAAGCGCGCACACGATTCCGGAAGCAACGGACACGGCGAGCGTGGCCCCGACTGCGTCGGTGTCGCCGGCCAGCTGACGGAAGATATCCGCGACGGCGAATGCGATGGTCGTGACCGACGCGAGCGTGACGATCCAGGCGTGAAGCGGCCTGGCGAGCCGCGTCTTCACCGGCACCAGACGCAAGGCGGCCACGCGCGGCGCCAGAATGAAAACCGAGAGCGTGGCGGCGCTTCGGATCGTGATAAACACGATCAGCATGTTGAGGACCACACCCTCGACGAAGGGCGGCCAGTCGAAGCTCAGGAAACCGCCGATCGCGCCGACCGAAAAGACGGCCAGCCCGCCGAGCAGCAGGACGGCGCGCATGAGCGCGGCCCGCACCCGGCTCCACAGTGTATCGCGTTGACGCAGTTCAAGCCGAACGAGGATCACCTGCACATATTGCCGGTAAAGCCATTCAAGACCTCCGCCGACGACCAGGAAGATCAAGACATAGGTGATGCTTCGCAGCGTCTGGTCCGCCGTCATCTGGGCACGCCACGTATCGGCGAGGAAAGCCGGTGCCATCGGCAGGTTGCGCCAGCTGACGGCGAGGTCCACAAGCCGCTGGCGCATGTGCGTCACGCGTTCCGCGAATTCCCGGCGGAAGCTTTCCGATGCCTCGGGACCGCCTGTTTCCGCCGTTTCCCGGCTTTGCGCGCGCAGCCATTCGATCATGCTCTGGTCCGACAGCAGGCGCATCAGTTCGCGTATATCGTTGGGTGAGGGCGGCGGCGGTTCGGTTTCCTTCCTGCACGGTCGTGTCCGGCAATGTGCCAGGCATGACCTGGGCGGTTGCCGCCTCGATGTGCAGAACCGAAAACAGGAGCAGCCCAGCAAGCAGCGTCAGACAGGTGAGGGCGCGCGTCTCAGGCATGGGTGGCCTCCGCGGCGTCTTGCGCGTCCGATGTGGATTTATCCGCGTGCAGATCGCCGGGTTCGATGTCCGGCGCCACGAGCCGTTCGACCAACAGGGATCCCGGTTGCGGAACGAGCTGACAGGCGAGGCGAATATCGGGTCCCAGATCCAGCCGCTTCAGCGTCGCCGCCTCAACCTTGCCGGGTTCCGGCAGGGGCGGATCGGCCTGCAATATGCGAAGGCGGCATGTACCGCAGCGGCCGCGACCCCGGCACAGATTGGCGTGCGGCACATCGTTGAGCCGGGCGATCTCAAGCATGCTGGCGCCCGCCTGGGTCGTGAAGTCCGGTCCGTGCCGGTAGCGAACCGTCACCGATTTCCGATGCGCCCGGTAGAGCCTGACGCCGCGTGCAATGAATGTCAGGGCGACCAGAACCGAATAAATGCCGATGATGGTCCACAGGATCGTCGACAAAAGGTCGAGCTTGTCTTGAATGTCCTGCTGCCGCGCGGCGATGGCTTCATCGAGCGCCAGTTGCTCCTCCTCGGTCAAATCCTGCGCCGGCGCCTGCTCGACCGGCTCTGCCGCAGCCGCCTGCCGCTCGGCGATGACTTCGTTCCCCGCATCGACAAAACCGACCAGTGCAAGCACGGGAACGGCAACAACAAGCGGGTAGATGAACAGCGAGAGCCGATCCCAGGATGCCTTGAGACGCAGCCAGCTGAACATACCGATACTGCCGTGCAGCCAGGCGACGATCACCACCATGACCTGGCGCAGGCCTTCACCGGGGGCGTCGAGCCAGAAATAACCGAGAATGTAGCGATAGTCCGGGTCGAACTGGAAAAGCTGCTTGGCGCCCATGATGCCGATGACATGCGAGGCGAGCAGCGGAATCACGAGCAGTCCGGATATCAGTTGAACCTGATCGTAGCCCGACATCCTCAGCGTGTTGCGATGGTAGATGGCGTTCAGCCCCAATCCGGCGTGAACCAGCAACGAAAGGACGAGCAACTGGGAGACGGGCGGCACCGTCCAGGGCACCGTGAGGAAGCGGCGGGCACTTTCCACAGCTTCGACGGATATCAGCCCGAAAGCCATGTTCAGGAGATGGCAGGTCAGAAACAAAAACAGGACCGACCCCGAGATCATCCGCAGATTTCGCTTCATCCGAACAGTCCTATCCCCATCGTTTGTTGTTCTTTTTTGGAATTATTCTCGGTTCAGGTCAAATATACAGCCGCGGTTGTCCCCTGTCGGCGGTCCGCCGGCGGCTCGCAGTTCGCGGGCGTTCCCGCTTCATGCGCTGCCCTTGCATTTATCCATATTTCATGATTTCCAGATGTTTCTGCGTGCGTCCTGCCGCGGTCCCGTCGTCAAATTTACGTGAACAGGTCTGCGGAAATCAGGTTGTCGCAAGCCGGTCAATTGGGGGACAGAACATGAATGACAATCTTGGCCAGCGCCTCGGGGCGGAGTTCGTCGGAACGGCTTTCCTGCTGGCGACCGTCGTCGGATCCGGAATTATGGCGGAGGCGCTTGCGAACGGCAATGTGGCGATCGCACTGCTTGGCAACACGATCCCGACAGGCGCAATCCTGGTCGTGCTGATCACCATGCTCGGACCGATATCCGGCGCGCATTTCAACCCGGCGGTAACGCTCGTGTTCGCGGTCAAGCGGGACATTACCGGTGGCGACGCCGTTGCGTATGTCATCGCGCAGGTGGCCGGCGGCATCATCGGCGTGTGGGCCGCTCACATCATGTTCGACCTTGAATTGCTTCAGTTTTCCCAGAAGGTGCGCACCGGCCCGGCGCAATGGTTTGCCGAAGGCGTGGCCACGTTCGGCCTGGTGTTCACGATCCTCGCGACGCTTCGGGCGCGCGAGAGCGCTGTCGCTATGTCCGTCGGACTTTACATCACGGCTGCCTACTGGTTCACCGCGTCGACGTCCTTCGCCAATCCGGCCGTCACCATCGCGCGCGGTCTGTCCGACAGCTTCGCCGGCATAAGACCGCAGGACGTGCTGCCCTTTGTCTGTGCCCAGCTTGCAGCCGGCCTCATCGCTCTTTGGTTCTGCAACTGGTTGCTTGCAAACCGGCAAACAGATGCTTTCAAGCAACGCTGATCAAATTTTTAAACATTGATCAATTTTTTAGGAATTCTGTTGTATTTTATGAAATTCCGACACCGGACTGTTGCACATCGCCCTTAACAGGTCGTAGCAATAGCTCTTGCGAAAAATCGCGCCGCGGGGGGCGCGGTAAGGCTGGAATGCGGACGAAGGGGGCTGGAGTGAAGACCAGGAGTTTGATGATGCGCAAAAGCTTGGTAGCGCTGGCATGTGTGTTTGCGGTGGGAGCGGTCGCGCCGACAGCCCCACCGGCCTTCGCCCAGAGTTCACTGTTTGAGGTTATATTCGGCCAGAAGCACCGCAGCCGCTATCACCGGCAGCGGCAGATCGAGCGCTATCGGGCCAATCAGGCCAGCGTACCGGCCCCCAAGATCAAGGGACCGAGCTTTTACACCTACAAGCCCGATGTGATGAAGACGGTCGATCTTTCGCCGCTGGCGGAAGTCAAGATCGCGTCCGCCGATCCTTTCATCATTCCGCCGTTTCCCAAGAATGATTTCGAACAATCGCTGCGCCACCTGAAGGGCTACAAGGTCCAGGCGCTCAAGGAAGTCGGCGACACGCTCATCGAGCACTACAAGTCGAATCACGAGTTCATCTGGGTGACGGACATGGCACCCAACGACCGAGCGAAAGCGGCGCTGGAGGTCATGGCGGCAGCCGACGAGGTGGGACTGTCGGCCACGGACTACGCGGTGACGCTGCCGGCTGCTGATTACGATCGCGCCGATCGCAAGCTGCGGCAAAAAGAGCTCATTCAGTTCGAAATGGAGATGAGTGCGAAGGCGCTCAGCTATGCGCTGGATGCCACACGCGGCCGGGTCGATCCGAACCGGCTCTCCGGATACCACGATTTCAAGCGCAAGGAGGTGGATCTCGTCTCGGCGCTCGGCAATCTGGCGGCTACCGCCGATGCCGGCAAATATCTGCGCGGGAGCAATCCCGGCAACCGCCAGTTCACGGCCCTGACGCAGGAGCTTTCAGCCTTGCGCTCCGCCGAAAAGGAAGACCATATCGAGATTGCCAAGGGCACATTTCTCAAACCGGGACGCGAGAGCCCCGAGTTGAAGAACATCGTGGCGGCAATCCGCAAGCGCGGCTCCGACGCCCTGCTGGTCGACCACGGCCTTACACTTATCGAATATGAAACCGCGGGAACCGATCTCTACACGCCGGACCTGGTCGAACTCGTACGCGCGTTTCAACGGGAAAACGGCCTTGCGGCGGACGGCATCGTCGGCAAGATGACGATCGGGAAACTTGCCGGTGTGTCCAATGCGGACAAGATCGACAAGGTGGTCCTGGCCATGGAGCGGCTGCGCTGGCTGCCGCGCAATCTCGGAACACGCCACGTCTTCGTCAACCAGCCGGCCTATCGTGCAACCTTCGTCAAGGACGGCAAGGACGAGATTTCCATGCGCGTCGTCGTCGGAAAGAAGTCGAACCAGACGAGCTTCTTCCAGGACGAGATCGAGACCGTCGAATACAATCCCTATTGGGGCGTGCCGCGCTCGATCATCGTCAACGAGATGCTGCCGAAGCTGCGGCAGGACCCGTCCTATCTCGACCGCCTCGGCTACGAATTGACCGACCGTCGCGGGCGGCGCGTCTCGTCGCGCAACATCGACTGGTTCACGGTCGGTTCGACCACGGTGCCGGACGTCCGGCAGCCGCCGGGGCGCAAGAACGCGCTCGGCGAGCTGAAGATCCTGTTTCCGAACAAGCATGCCATCTACATGCATGACACACCGGCGAAAAGCCTCTTCGACAGGGATGCCCGCGCCTTCAGCCACGGCTGCATCCGGCTTCACGACCCGCGCGGGATGGCAGCTGCCGTCCTCGGCAAGTCGCGCGAGCACATCGCACAGCAGATCGCGCAGGGGCAGAACCTTGCAGAACCGGTGCCGGTGAAAATACCGGTCTATGTGTCCTATTTCACCGCATGGCCGAACGAAGACGGATCCGTCGGCTACTATGCCGACATGTATGGCCGCGATGCCCATCTGGACAAGGCGATCCAGCGTACGGCGCAGTCCCGGCAGGCGCGCAGCTAGCCAACGCAGCTATCCGGCAGCCTGACGGCCGTTGTTCAACAGACGCCCGACGAGTTCGGGCGTCAATTCGTCAAAATGCCCTATGACGTGGTCGGGACCGAGTTCCTCCATGGCCGTATCGCTGTAGCCGAACGGCACGCCGATCGATACGATTCCGGCATTGCGGGCGGCGCTGATGTCGTTGACGGAATCGCCGATCATGACCGATCTGGCCGGGTCGCCATCGGCAAGGTCCAGCGTCCCGTGAATGTGACCGGCGTCCGGCTTCTTCACGGCGAATGTGTCTCCGCCGGTAACGGCCGCAAATCGTGACAGATGTCCGGTCAGCTCGAGCAGCCGGCGCGCCATGGCCTCGGTCTTGTTGGTGCACACGGCGAGCGAATAGCCCGCCAGTTCGAGGCGGTCCATGGCATCGACCACGCCGGGATAGGTTTGCGAACCGCCAGGCATCGATGCGCTGTAATGCTCGAGGAATCGGTCGAACATCTGCTCGAATGCGGCGGGTTCGATTTGCGTTTCGCGCAACTCCAGCGCCTTGGCGATCATGGCCCGCGCGCCGCTTCCGACCAGGTATGTCATGTCATTGTAACTTACCGGTGCCAGTCCGGCGCTGCCAATGACATGGTTCAGGCTGTCCATCAGATCCGGCGCGGTGTGAAACAGCGTTCCGTCGAGATCGAATATGACGAGCGGCGATGGCATGGTGTCGGCCTTTTTGACGTGGCGGATAGCGGGCAGTCCTAGCCGGTGGGAGTGCGGTGTCAAGCTGGTGAAACACTGGGGAACCGAAATTGAGCCGGCCGGTAAGCATAGTCGGTAAATACGCCTTTGCTTGGCGACGGCGACATGGTAACAGCGTCAGGTCTTTTACGGGAGTTTGTGGCGCATGGACGCCCGACAACTAAAAATCCAGGCCGCAGGCGCTGCGTTGGAACATGTGCGGCCGGGCATGCGGCTGGGAATCGGCACGGGCAGCACGGCCGAGGAATTCGTGCGGCTGCTGGCGGAAAAGGTCGAGGCCGGCCTTGAAATCCGGGGCGTGCCGACCTCGGAGCGTACAGCCGGGCTGTGCGTCGAGCTCGGCGTTCCGATCCACGCGCTGGACGAACTGCCGGAGCTGGACCTGACCATCGACGGTGCCGACGAAGTGGACCACGATCTTCGTCTCATCAAGGGCGGCGGCGGAGCGTTGTTGCGCGAAAAGATCGTCGCTTTTGCCTCGGAGCGCATGATCGTGATCGCCGATGAAACGAAAGTGGTCGATACGCTCGGCCGTTACCCGCTTCCGGTCGAAGTCAGCCCGTTCGGACTTGCCGCGACCCGCATAGCCGTCGAAAAGGCGGCTTCCGCGCTTGGACTGACCGGCGCCATGAACCTCAGAATGGACCGGGATGTGCCCTTCGAAACCGACGGCGGTCATTTTATACTGGATGCATCATTTGGCCGTATTCCCGATGCAGAAGCGCTTTCTGGTGCGCTCAACTCCATACCGGGGGTCGTCGAGCACGGTCTATTTCTCGGTGTCGCATGCGAAGCAATAATCGCCGGACCGTCTGGCGTTACGACAATGAAAAGCAGAGGAAATCAAGAGATATGAAACAGATGAGCATGGCCTCAGGCCTTCGCCGTTACGGCGTTGCTGCCGCGATTGCCGCGGCAATCGGCCTTGGTACCTCCGCACAGGCTCAGGAACCGACCGAAGAGCACCTGGCCGCGGCCCGCGCGGCGATCAATGCGATCAATGCGACCGATCAGTTCGACGCCATTCTGCCGAATGCCGCCCAGAACCTGAAAACCTCGCTCATACAGACGGCACCCAACCTTCAGGAGGTGATCTCCGTCACCGTGGACGAGACCGCGATTGAAATGGCCGGGCGGCGGGCGGACCTCGAACGCGAGGCGGCGCTGATCTACGCACGGAATTTCACCGAACAGGAGCTGACCGACATCCAGGCCTTCTACAACAGCGATTCGGGAAAGAAGCTGCTGGAACTGGGGCCGATCGCGACGCGCCAGCTGCTGCAGGCGGCAGAGGTCTGGTCCAACGGCATCTCACGCGATCTCGCGGTGGCGACCGACGAGGCGCTGCGGGCGCGTGTCGGCGAGGCTCCTGCGGAAGACAATTCAGCCGACACGCAATAAGCGATCTCACGTTTTATTGAGCAAGCCCGGTTTCAACCGGGCTTTTCTTTTGTTATGCGGTGCCTAAATTCCGTTTCTCCCGACCATGGCGGTTGCAAATCCAATCGCCGCATCGCCAGTGCAAGAGCCAAAAAATGACTGAGTTCGACTATGATTTCTTCGTGATCGGCGGCGGATCCGGAGGCGTACGCGCCGCGCGCGTTGCGGCGAGCCTCGGCAAGCGCGTCGGCATTGCGGAGGAATACCGCTACGGGGGGACCTGCGTCATTCGCGGGTGCGTGCCCAAAAAGCTGTTCGTCTATGCCTCGCATTTTTCAGAGGAGTTCGAGGATGCGGCCGGGTTCGGGTGGCGGGTCGGCGAGAGCCATTTCGACTGGCAGACGCTGATCGCCAACAAGGACAGGGAGGTCGCAAGGCTCGAGGGCCTTTACCGCAAGGGTCTGAGCAATGCCGGCGCCGAAATCTTCGACAGCCGGGCCGAGCTGGTCGACGAACACCGGATCCGCATCATCAGCAGCAACCAGATCGTTACCGCCGACAAGATCCTCATCGCCGTTGGCGGACGGGTCAACAGTGTCGACAAGCTCGAGGGGCAGGAACTGACCATCAGTTCCAACGAGGCGTTTCACCTGGAAAACCTGCCGAAATCGATCCTGATCGCCGGCGGCGGCTATATCGCGGTCGAATTCGCAAATATCTTCCACGGTCTCGGCGTCGAGACGACCCTGATCTACCGGGGTCCCGAGATCCTCAAGAACTTCGACATGGACCTGCGCCGCACGCTGCACCGGACCATGGAGGAGAAGGGCATCCGCATATTGTGCCACGAGGTGATCACCAAGGTGGTGCGATCGGCCGATGCGCGGCTTGACGTCACGACGTCGGGCGGAAAGAACCTGAAGGTCGATCAGGTCATGATGGCGCTGGGAAGGATTCCCAACACCAGCGGCCTCGGACTTGAGAATGCCGGTGTCGGGACCAACGAAAACGGCGCTGTCGTTGTCGACGACTACATGCGCACCAATGTCGAAAACATTTTCGCCGTCGGCGATGTCACCGACCGCATCCAGCTCACGCCGGTTGCGATCCACGAGGCCATGTGCGTCGTGGAGACGCTTTTCAAGGACAATCCGACCAAGGCCGACCACGAGATGATCGCAACCGCCGTGTTCTCGCAGCCCGAAATCGGAACCGTGGGATTGTCCGAGGATGCGGCCGCGCGGAAATACGACGAGCTTGAAGTCTACAGCGCCACGTTCCGGCCGATGCGGCACACGCTGTCGGGCCGCCAGGAAAAGATGATCACCAAGCTGGTCGTCAACGCCGCCGACCGGAGGGTCGTGGGCGCGCACATTCTCGGCCCCGATGCCGGCGAGATGGCGCAGCTCCTGGCGATTGCGCTGAAGGCGGGCTGCACCAAGGACGATTTCGACCGCACGATGGCCGTCCATCCGACGGCGGCCGAGGAGCTGGTGACCATGTACCAGCCGAGTTTCCGGGTCAAAGACGGCGTCAGGGTGGAGTAGGGGACTCCCGTCCTTCAAGGAGCCAGGTGATCACGCCGGGCCACAGCGTGTCGCGGAACCGCGACCGGAAGAACCCGAGATGGCCGATGGGCTGGCCGCCGGCATTCTCCGGCGCCAGCCAGCGCTCCGTGATAGCGGCATTGACGTAGTGTTTCATCAGGCCGTGGATCGCCTTCGGGGTTCCCCAGGGATCGTCGGTCATGCCAAGCGACAGGATCGGCATGCGCACGGTCGCGTATCCGTCGCGTGCGCCGACAGCGGGATCGTCGAAAAAATACTCGTGATGGAAGCACCATCGGGCCCAGTCGCGGTAGACCGTTGCCGGGATCGGCTCGCCAAGTCCCATCCAGCGGGCGGTCCGGCCAAAAAGCGCCGTGGCCGGCAGGCCGACGACATGCATCATGATGAGGTTCTGCCAGGGCGTATCCGTGTTGCGCCAGTAGCCCGACAGCGTGGCGACCATGCAGTAGCGTTCGAACCGGTCCGGCCGGCCGCAAATGCCGAGCGCCTGGCCGCCGAAGGATTGGCCGATCCCGACCATCGGGTGTCCGGGCGCATGCTCGTCGAGCCGCTGCATGGCGGCGGGCATGTCTTTGTGCGCCCAGTCGCGCATGTTTATGCGTCCCTTGAAACCCTCGGGACGGGGGGAGTCCGGCATGCCGCGGTAATCATAGGTCAGGACGGCGCGGCTGCCCCTGGCCACCAGTTCGCGGGCGAAGGACCGGTAAAATCCTCTCGGCGCCCCTGTTGCAGATGAAATCAGGACCAGGGGACCGTCGCCAGGGCGCAAGCCCTGTTTTGCGGTGAACATTGTTCCAGTGAAAACGAATCCGTCCGAAGCGGAAATCCGGATCTCGTGTTCGTCGATCGTATCGTCCTGTTTCGCGGCATGGCCGCGATCTTCGATGAAACGGGCTTCATTCTCAGTGGCTTGCGAGGACATGTTCATTTGATGAATCCGGAAATTCCGTGCATACGGCAGTGGTTTGGGCCAATCTACCATTTACGTTTACGTCAAAGTCAATAACCTTTTGCGACTTGAAGATTCCACCCGGCGCGATATAGCGGAGAAAGGGATACTGGAGGATGCAAGGGATGCCGACTGAGGATGCGCCGGTCAGCAATTCAGGGGGCGACGGGCTTGTCGCCTATTTCGGCTACGGGTCGCTGGTCAACCGGACAACGCTGCGGACAGACTACGTGTCGGCTCAGCGGGTCCGGCTGAGCGGATGGCGGCGCTGCTGGCGTCCGCGCATGAAAGGCGACCCGATCCGGTCAAAGCGCAGGACTTCGCTGCTCAGCGCGCGCCGGGTCGAAGGCAGCGCCATTGAAGGACTGCTGGTCTTCGACCGGTTGCAGAATCTCCCGGCTGTCGATGAGCGGGAGCGGACCTATGACCGGATCGAGGTTCCGTCCGATGCGCTAGAGGTTCTGGACGGCGGGCCGCCCGATTGCCCGGTCTATGTCTACGAGGCGCGGACCAACCGGGCCGAACATGATCCGCACCATCCCATCCTGCAATCCTACCTCGATGCCGTGCTGCAGGGCTTCCTGCGGGAGTTCGGCAAGGCCGGCGTCCATTCATTCCTGAACACGACCGACGGATTCGAGCGCTCCGTGCATGCAGACCGGCATGATCCGGTCTATCCGCGCGCCGTCGACCTCCTGGAACACGAAAGACACTTCATCGACGGTGTCCTTGAAGAACGCGGCATGCGCTTCGTGTGAACCGCGCAGCCGGTCGGGAGGCTGACGATGTCCTTGCTGATTGCCAAGATCGTATCGACCACGATCGTTGTACTGGGGCTGTCCGGCATTGCCGAACGGGCCGGCCCGGCCCTGGCGGGCACACTGGCGGGGCTTCCGCTCGGCGTCGCGATCGTCTTCTTCTTTATCGGCATCGAGCAGGGGCCGGATTTCATTGTCGAAGCGGCGGCCTATACGATCGGCGGTTTCGCCGCGACACTGTTCTTCAATCTGGGCTACTGGGTGATCTCGAGCCGGGTGCGGAACCACCGTTTCACCCTGGCGATTGCCGGCGCACTTCTCGCCTACGCCATTGCAGCCGTGGCGATCGCCGCCGTGCCCTTGAATGTCGGGTCGGCCACGGTGCTTGTCGCGGTGACGGCCGGCATTTCGCTTTTTGCGATGCGCTCCCACGGCAATACGCGAATTGAAAACCGGGTGAGGATGACCTGGCTGGTGATGGCCGCCAGGGCTGGTGTCGCGGTTGCCGTGGTGGTCACCGTGACCGGAATTGCCGCGACCATCGGCCCACGCTGGTCCGGGTTGCTCGCCGGGTTTCCGATCACGCTATTTCCGCTGCTCATCATCATGCAGTTCAGCTACACGCCCGAGGACGCCTATACGGTGATCAAGGCCTTTCCTTACGGTCTTCCGAGTCTCGTCATTTTCGTCCTGTGCGCCTGGCTGTTTTTTATCCCGCTCGGCGTTCCGATCGGATTCATCGCGTCGCTGTTCGTCTCGGTGCTCTGGCCGATCGGATACCTGGTCCTCAAGCGGCGGATGGAAATGATGCAGGAACTTGAAAACGAGTGAATTTTCCGATCCCGACGGGTCTGGTGTAAACTGTGTTTTTGCGGGTGCGAATGAAGCTGGCAATTCCCGGCAATTGAGGCTATAAGCCCGCCGTCGAGGCGCGACAGCGCCCCAAGAGTATCAACGCAGGTGAGTAACATGTCACAGAATTGGACACCGGAAAGCTGGCGCAGCAAACCAATCCTCCAGGTGCCGGATTATCCGGACCAGGAGGCACTGGCAAACACGGAGGCGCGTCTTGCCTCCTATCCGCCGCTGGTCTTTGCCGGTGAGGCCAGACAGTTGCGCGACCGCCTTGCCGACGTCGCCAGCGGCAATGGCTTCCTGCTCCAGGGCGGCGATTGTGCCGAAAGCTTCGCGGAACACGGCGCCGACAATATCCGCGACTTCTTCCGCGTTTTCCTGCAGATGGCGGTCGTGCTCACCTTCGGGGCGCAGCAGCCGGTGGTCAAGGTCGGGCGGATCGCCGGCCAGTTCGCCAAGCCGCGCTCGTCGAATGTCGAGCGTCAGGGCGATTTGGAACTGCCGAGCTATCGCGGCGACATCATCAACGGCATCGATTTTGACGAAAAGTCGCGCGTTCCCGATCCGCAGCGCCAGGTCATGGCCTACCGCCAGTCGGCGGCGACGCTGAACCTCCTGCGGGCCTTCGCCCAGGGCGGCTATGCCAACCTGGAAAATGTGCACCAGTGGATGCTCGGCTTCGTCAAGGACAGCCCGCAGGCGGAGCGTTACCGCAAGCTGGCCGACCGGCTTTCCGAAACGATGGATTTCATGCGCGCCGTCGGCATCACGGCCGACAACCATCCCAATTTGCGCGAAACGGAGTTCTTCACCAGCCACGAGGCGCTGCTGCTCGGATACGAGCAGGCGCTGACCCGCACGGACTCCACGTCGGGCGACTGGTACGGCACTTCCGGGCACATGATCTGGATCGGTGACAGGACGCGCCAGCCGGATCATGCGCATGTCGAATTCTGCCGCGGCATCAAGAACCCGCTTGGCCTGAAATGCGGCCCGTCCATGGAGGCGGACGGCCTCCTGGAACTGATCGACCTGCTCAACCCGGCGAACGAGGCCGGTCGCCTGACACTGATCGCGCGGTTCGGGCACGACAAGGTCGCGGACCACCTGCCGCAGTTGATCCGCGCAGTCGAACGCGAGGGCAAGAACGTCGTTTGGTCGTGCGATCCGATGCACGGCAACACGATCACGCTCAACAGCTACAAGACGCGGCCGTTCGAACGGGTCCTGTCCGAGGTGGAGAGCTTCTTCCAGATCCACCGCGCGGAAGGCACGCATCCGGGCGGTATCCATGTGGAGATGACCGGCAAGAATGTGACCGAATGCACGGGCGGTGCGCGCACCGTGACGGCCGATGATCTTTCCGACCGATACCACACGCACTGCGATCCGCGCCTCAATGCGGACCAGGCGCTGGAGCTGGCATTCCTCGTCGCCGAGCTGCTCAAGGGCGGGCGCGACCAGGAAACCAGGGTGGCTGCGTCGGCCTGATCGCGGCACCAACCGGCTTTTCGGAAGGCAGCGGTTTCGGCCGCTGCCTTTTTCTGTTCAGCGCACTAAACAAATCCATCAATATTATTGGCTTGCGCGACGCCGAGGCAATCTGCTTGTTTTCGTCAACCAACGGAGGCGAAAAATGGCGAAAACATACAAGGGATCGTGTTTGTGCGGAGCGGTCAACTACACCGCCGGTGGGCCGATCAGGGACGTGATCGCCTGTCATTGCACCCAGTGCCGCAAGCAGACGGGCCACCACTACGCCACGACCAATATCGTCGATGAGCAGCTCAAGGTCACAGGGCTTCAGTACATCACCTGGTACCACGCCTCGGACGATGCCAAGCGCGGCTTCTGCAGGATCTGCGGCTCGGCCCTTTTCTGGAAGCGCCACAGCGATCCGCATACTTCCATCCTGGCCGGCAGTCTCGACGGCGCGACCGGGCTGAAGCTCGAAAAGCACATCTATTGCGCTGACAAGGGCGACTATTACGAGATCGCCGACGGCCTGCCGCAACACCCGTGAGCGATCCGATCAAACCGCCCACACCGTGCGAAATTTCAGGGGTGGCTTCCATCAGACTTCGACG
This sequence comes from Nitratireductor sp. XY-223, assembly GCF_004959855.1. Taxonomy (GTDB): domain Bacteria; phylum Pseudomonadota; class Alphaproteobacteria; order Rhizobiales; family Rhizobiaceae; genus Hoeflea_A. The sequence goes on from NZ_SPNT01000001.1 coordinate 761,711, forward strand.
AGGCAGAGCCTGCTGTCGTCCAGATCGAGAGATACCCTGCTTCCGATCGGAAAGTAGCCGTCCATCCTATTGTCGATGACAAACAGATCGGTGAGTTCGGTGTGAATCGTGTATTGTACCTGATTGCCCAGATAGGCGGCATAGCCGACTTCTCCCGATATTCGGCAGCTTTCGGAATAGGATGACAGGCGGATGGTTTCCGGCCTGATGACAAGCCTCGACTGCGTGGGGATCTCACCCTCGATTGCGATCCGATACGAGGCGCTGCCAAATTGGATTTCCGCAATGCCGTCCTTCACATCGGATATGTCGCAGTCGACCACATTGGCGTCTCCGATGAAGTCGGCGATGAATGCCGAAACGGGCTGCAGGTACAGATCGCGCGGTGAGCCGATTTGTTCTATCCCGGCATTGCGCATGACAATGATCTGGTCGGACACGGCCATGGCTTCTTCCTGGTCGTGCGTAACATAAACCACGGTTATTCCCAGTTTCTGCTGAATGGCCCGGATGTCTTCGCGCACGCTGCGGCGGAGTTTCGCATCAAGATTCGACAGCGGCTCGTCAAGAAGCAGGACCTCCGGCTCGAGCACGATAGCCCGGGCGACGGCGACGCGTTGCTGCTGGCCCCCGGAAAGCTCGCTGGGCAGCCTTTCCCCGAAGCCGGCAAGACCGACCATGGCCAGCGCATCCTGCGCCCGTTCCCTTGTTTCTGCAGACGGAACCGCACTGACTTTCAGGCCGTAGCTCACGTTTTCGAAGACCGACATGTGCGGGAACAAGGCGTAGGACTGAAAGACCATGGACACGTTGCGGTAGGTCGCTGTCAGATTGGTAACATCCTTTCCACCAACGAATATGCTTCCGGCGCTTGCCATTTCGAGCCCGGCGATGAGGCGCAGGGTCGTGGTCTTGCCGCAGCCACTGGGTCCCAGGAGCGTGATCAGTTTGCCCGGCTCCAGGTCCAGCGACAGGTCCTTCACCGCCGTGACCTGGCCGTAGTTCTTGATGACATTCTCAAACCGTATCGAGCCGGCTTTTTCGCTTGCGTTCATTTGGTTCTCCCGGCGGGTAGAAGTGAGGGAAGGCGCGACCGGACAGGCGCCGGACTTTGCAGACGATCCCGCCTGCGCAAGCGCCGCCTGCCGATCGCCAGTTGCAGCAGCAGGATTGCACTCAGCATTGTGATGATCAGGACGGTGGAGTATGCGATCGCGAGTCCGAATTCGCCGTTCTCCACGCGCCCGACGATAAAGGATGTCGCCATGTTGTGCTGTGCGCTGACGAGGAAGATTACGGCGCTGACGGAGGTGATTGCCCTTACGAAACTGTAGGTGAGGGCGGCCAGCATCGCCGGCCCCAACAGGGGAGCGATAACGCGGCGTACGGTGGTGAAGCTGTTGGCGCCCAGTGTGATCGACGCTTCGTCCAGGCTCCGGTCGATCTGTGACATGGCGGCGATTCCGCCACGCACGCCGACCGGCATGTTGCGGAAGACAAAAACGATGATCAGGATAATGCCCGTCCCCGTCAGTTCGATGGGCGGGACATTGAAAGCCATGATGTAACTGACGCCTATGACCGTACCGGGGATCGCGAAACTCAGCATCGTACCGAACTCGAACGCGTTCTTTCCGGCGAAATTCTGCCGCACGAGAAGATACGCGGTTGAAAGGCCGACAAGAGCGGTCAAAGGCGCCGCGATCGTAGAGATGGAAAGCGTTGTGAAATAGCTGTCCCAGGCAACACCGGTCCAGCGGATGCCGTTGGTGAAATCGACGGAAAACGCGCGGATGTAATGGTCAAGCGTGAAGCTGTTGTCGTAACCCCAGAGTTTGACGAAGCTTCCGAATATGATCATGCCGTAGACGATTGCCGTGAACACCGCCCAGGGAAGCGCAGTGCCGTAACAGGCGGCTTTGACGGCCGGACTCAAGTCCGCATGCTGACCCGAATCCGCCTTGCCGGTGACGGTCGTGTAGGATTTTCCGCCCACCCAGCGCCGCTGAATCGCGAATGCGCCGAGTGTCAGCGAAAGCAGCGCAATGGCAAGAATGGCGGCCTTGGCCGGATCGGCAACGGCGCCGACGATGGCAAAATAGATCTCGGTTGAAAGAACGTTGTAGTTGCCGCCAAGGACCAGCGGATTGCCGAAATCGGCGAGGCTTTCGATGAAACCGAGCAGGAAGGAATTGGCAAGGCCTGGACGCATCAGCGGCAGGGAGACGTCACGGAAGGTCTGCCAGCGATCCGCATTGAGGGTCTGGGATGCTTCCTCCATGGACGGGCTGACGCCTTCAACAACCCCGATGAGAACAAGGAACGCAATCGGCGTGAAGGACAGCATTTGCGCCAGATAGATGCCCCAGAAGCCGTAGATCCAGCGGGTCTTTTCTGCTCCGAACAGATCCGCAACCAGCTCGGTCACGGCGCCCGACCGGCCGAACAGCAGAATCAGGGCGAGACCGATGACAAAAGGCGGCGTGATAATCGGGATGACGGTTAGAACACGCAAAAGGCGCTTGGCCGGGAAAAATGTTCTGGTGAATACCAGCGCGAAGGCCAGTCCGAGCAGCGTCGTGCCGGTACCGGTCATGGTGGCGAGAAGGACCGAGTTCACGGCCGGGCCGCAAGAACCGGAACCGACGAGACATTTCAGGCTCCAGATATCCGATGAAAAGAACCTCGGTACGAACTCTGTAAGCGCGTAGCTGCCGTCCGGCAGTTCGAACGCCCTTACGAGCACCTGGGAAAGAGGAAAGAAGACGAAAACACCGACTAGCGCCACGATCAGGCCGATCAGGCCGACAACAAATGCATCTGCGCGTCCTTTCCCGAGATATGCCACGCCGGTCGTAATCATGAAGAGGAGGGCGATCAACGTAACGGCGGCACCCGCGCCAAACCCCGGCTGCATCTGAGCTGCGCCTGAAAGGAAAGGTGCGATGAACGGGAAGTCGGGAAAGTGCTGGATCATGAATCCCTGAAGCATGGTCATGACCAGGCCGGTCCCGGCAATCGCGATGAGCGCCCAGGCGCGGCGCGTTGAAGCGCCGTTTGCCAGGACGATCGGAATGGTTGCGAGCAGAGAAAGTCCGGCGGGAGCGAGCCATGGTCGGCCTTGCGCGGTTGCCAGGAATGCGGCGGGCGCGGTGTCGCCGGCACCGAATTCGGATAGCCATGAGAATGACAGAAATCCGTCGCCAACCATGTACCAGGGGAGCAGGCAATAGCCGAAGAACCCCACAATCAGCCATAGGCCTGTTGTGCGTCGCATATTGTTTCCTTGTGCAAAGAGGTGGCCGGCACTGTGTGCCGGCCAAAATACCGAAACGCGCTTGGGAGAGGTTGCGCTCCGGTTTTCAGTCAGTTGCCGGTCGGCTTGACTTCCTTATCCCACCTGGAGAGCAGACGCTTGCGGGTGTCGGATGCTCCATAAGTGGCAAAGTCGTAGTCGATCAGTTTGATCGACGCGAGATCCGGCGACTCCGGGGCCACTGTCGCGCGACTGTTGGATGGTACGTTATACGTGCCGACCTCGGGTCCACGCGACTGCGCTTCGGCGCTCAATACGAAATCGACCCATCGCTTCGCGGCATCGACGTTCTTTGCCCCCTTGATGATGCTGACACCGCCGACCTCGTACCCGGTGCCCTCGCAGGGGGACACGATCTTCAAGGGAAAGCCGGCTTTGGCGAGTTTCACCATATCATGCATGAAGCCGATGGAGATCGTCGTTTCGCCACGGGCAGCGGCCTTGCTGGGGGCGGATCCGGATTTGGTATACTGGTTTACGTTCTTTCCGATTTCCGCCAGCAGCCGGAAAGCCTCGTCCTCGCCGAAAAGCTGAACGAACGTTGCCAGTTCCGTGTAGGCCGTACCTGAACTGTTCGGATTGGCGACCTGTATTTCACCCTTGTAGGCCGGGTCCGCGAGGTCTTTCCAGCAAGCCGGCGGAGCCAGTCCCTTTTCGGCTATCACATCCGCATTGTAAGCGATGCCGAGGGCGCCGGCATGGACACCGACAGTCTTGCCGCCGGTGATCTCGGCCATATTGACTGCCCAGCCGAGAAGCTCGGATGTGTCGACACCAGACGGCTGGGTCAGGTCTTCGGCTGCGGCGATGAGATGCGGATCCCCGGTGCCACCCCACCAGACGTCGACCTTCGGGTTGTTCGCCTCAGCGCGTATCTGGGCCAGGGTCTCGCCGGTGCTCTTGCGCACCATGGCCACGTCGATGCCGGTTTTGCCCTCGAAGGCATTGACCATCAGATCGCACCAGTCCTGCTCGTTGCTGCAGACGACGTTGAGATTGTCCGCCGATAGCGCCTGCTGGCCGGATAATGCCAGCCCCAGAACGGCAATGCTTGCACCTAGTCTGAAATTCATTGTGTCCTCCACTTTATGTCAGTTCGGCCTGTGCCGAAAGCGGACAGGAAGCCGGTCAACGGCCGGCCTCGAAATCCGTGCACGCAAGCGTAGGAGCGTCTTTGTAGGCCGATCCAGCCTTTGCCTGTTAATACAAATACCGGCAGCCCGTTTTGTGTTTGGTTTCTTACATGCCGGTTAGGGGATTGAAATAATCGTAACAATTGAAACTGGATTGCCGGCGCCAAAAAGGTGTGCTTGTGCGTATGGTATAATGCAGCCATCCAGGCCGATACTGGGAGGTCTCGCTGCGGATGGAGGAGTCCGGGCCGAATATGTCTGATACACACCCGATTGCCGACCTGATCGCTGTGATCGATGACGATCCGGATGTCCGCGATGCACTGACAATGCTGTTGCACGATCACGGCTATGCCGCGGCACCATTTGCCGGCGGGCATGAATTCAGGGCTTTTGAGAACAAGGAAGACGTCAGTCTCGCGATTGTTGACCTGCGACTGAACGGCGAAAGCGGATTGAGCCTCGTGCAGGATATCCGGGCGAGCCTTTCCTTTCCGGTGATCATGCTGACGGGTACAGGTGATGAAGTGGACCGGATTGTCGGCCTTGAAACCGGTGCGGACGACTACATCATGAAACCGTACAGCCCTAGGGAACTGATCGCGCGCATTCGCGCGGTGCTTCGGCGTTATTCGGAAACGCATGCGACACTGATCCGGGAGGAGCCGCCCCACCCAAGCAGCGTTTTCCATTTCGGCCGCTACTATGTGGATGTCGGGCTACGGTGCCTCTTCACCAGCGATGGCGAGGAAATCCCGCTCACCAATTCGGAATTCCGGTTGCTTGAGTTCTTCGTCAAGAACCCCAATCGCGTCATCGAGCGCGAGTTGCTCCTGAATGTGCTTGGCAGCGATCTGTCGCGCTATGTCGACAGGACAATCGACGTTCTGATTCTCCGGTTGCGCCGGAAGATCGAACAGGTGCCGTCAAAACCGGTTCATCTGCAAACACGCAGGGGGCTTGGGTACATATTTGTGACCGATGCCGGGTAGGATGTTGAAATCGATATCGGCACTTCTGCCGAACACCGGGCCGCTTGCCACGATTCGCGTCCGTCTGCTGATGGCGGTTGCCGTTCTGACCCTCGCCACCTTGCTGGTCGGGGCAATTGCGCTTTTCTGGCTTGAGCGGGCGGACACGCGCCTTGAAAGCCTCCATGAGGAAACGCTGACTGTTGTGGCGCGATCGCTCGACCTGGTGCGACGCACGTCCGACCTTGCGACGACAGCTCCATTCCTGTTGAATTTGCGTTCTTCCTACATGATCGTGGATGAGGCTTCCGAACTGGCCGAGCAGTTTTCGGCAATAGAGCATCTGTGGGAAAACCTTCCCAGACAACAAAATGCCCGACTGGTTCCCGCCCCGCTCGTTGAAAAGGCCAATCCACTGCTCGCATCTCTGCAATCGGATGTCGCGGATCTCGCCGCCATATCGGGCCGGCTGGCGGATGCGGATGACAGGGCAAGGCTCATCTCAGGTCGGCTGCGTGTCATGGAGCGGGCGATCGACCAACGGATCACCCTGCAGGGTGACGACGACGCCGTGGAATTGAGATTTCTGCGATTGATGCAGACAATCGCCAGCACGCTAATCGCCGCCAACGGTTCTGAGAACCTTCTTGGCCTGGGTGAATACAGACGGCGTTATGTGCAGCTTTCGGTACGTTCCAAGGAGCTTGCTGCCGCCCGCGGCGACCGACGCGAATTCCAGGAACTGGTTGGTCTTGCCAGCGGGCCCGAGGGGCTCTTCGCGCTGAAGCATGAAGCACTCACGCAGCGTCTCAACGCCAACAACATGCTGCGGCGAATCGGAAATAACACGAACGATTTCAATAATATGATTGCGACGCTCGTTCGCGCGGGAGAGCAGGAAATTCATCTGAACCGAATGCGGGCGGCCAACTTCATCCAATTCGCGCAGGTTACCATTGTTGTCATTTGTCTCGCCAGCGTTGCGCTGGCGCTCGCGTCAGCCTTTTACGTCTCCCGCTATGTCGCAAGGCATATCGACACCATATCCGTGGCAATGGAGCGGCTCGCCGATGGCGACTATTCGGCGGCTCTTCCGCGCGCTTCAAATCGACGGGATGAAATCGCCAAATTCCTTCAATCGTTCCGTGTCTTCAGGGCAAATGCCCTCAGGCTTGACCGGTTGAACCGGCAGCACCGGCAAAAGACGGCGCTGCTTGAAACGACGTTTGACAGCATTTCCGACGGTATCGCAATTGCGGATGACAGCGGGCGGCTGGAAACCTGGAATCCGCAATTCGCCGATGTTTTGAAACTGGACAAGGCAGCGCTGTCCCGGGGCCTGACCCTGACCCACGTCCTGGGCTTGTCCGAGTTTCGCGCGCAAGCTTCGTCCGGAAACGGCGAGCCGACTGATTTCGGCAACTATGCGGAACTCGGCGACGGTCATGGAGCGGTCATCGAAACGCGGCGCAGCGATCTCCCGGGTGGAGGCTCCATCTGGCTTTTCTCAAACGTGACGGAGCGCAAGCGCATCGAGGAGAGACTGAGAAAAATTCGGCACCTGGAAAGTCTGGGCCAGCTGACCGGGGAAGTCGCGCACGACTTCAACAACATCCTGACGTCCATAGCCAGCAACATTCATCTTTTGAGTGGGAGGAGCACTGGCGATGAACGCGCGACGCAAATACTGGAGAGGACGGCGAGCGCCGTGGAAATCGGAATGTCGCTGACACAACGCCTGCTCGCGTTTTCCAGGAAACAGGTGCTGGCGCCCGAGACGGTGGAGTTGAACGAACTCGTATCCGGCATTGCCGAGCTGATAGCATTCAGCCTTGGACGCGACATCAAGCTGGAAACCGATTACTGGCCGGAGGAACTGCATGTCAAAATCGATCCGGGCCAGTTGGAAAGCGCGCTGCTGAACCTCAGCCTGAACAGCCGTCATGCGATCGCGGGACAGGGTGCCGTCCGGTTCGCTGTCGCCAGCACCGACGGCGGGGAAGCGTCTCTGTCCGTCATTGACGATGGCTGCGGAATGTCTCCCGAAGTGCTTGAGCGGGCGCTTGAGCCGTTCTTCTCTACCCGTCGGGGCGCGCAGGGCACCGGCCTTGGATTGAGTTCTGTCTTCGGTTTTATCAAGCAGTCCGGCGGAGACATGCAAATCGAAAGCGCGCCGGAAAAGGGAACCCGCGTCACATTGACGTTGCCGCTGTGCACAGCCGGCAGGACTGAGCAGCCGTCCGCATCGAGCCCCCATGCCGGAACCGTCCTCCTGGTGGAAGACGACGCGTCTACTCTTGCCAGGACATCGGAACTTCTTCGCAAGATGGGAAACGATGTTGTCGCGGTCGGTACATTCGGTGCGGCAAGTGAATATATCGAACACGGTCGATACTTTGATGCGCTGGTAACCGACCTGCAGCTCGACGACGGGGCATCCGGTTGGGACCTGGCGCGCAAGAGCCTTGACCGGACTGAATGCAGGAAAATTATCGTCACCTCCGGCGGTGGCCGCGATGTCGATGTGCCGGATGAACTGGCGGGAAGGATCGTCTTTGCCGCCAAACCCTTAACCGCGAACAAGGTGAGGCGCATCCTGAATGGACCGCCCTTTGCCGACGCGTACGACAGACAATCCGGAAGGAGAACCAGTGATGAACGATCCGCGTGATTGCGCAGCCTATGCCACCGGCCAATCGGATGTGCGACCATGGGGCCGCTGGCTGGTGGTCGACAAAGGAGCGGATTTCGCGGTGAAGCGCATTGAAGTCAATCCGGGTCAGCGCCTGTCGCTGCAATATCACGCATTTCGTTCCGAACACTGGATTATCGTCGGCGGCAAGGGAGCCGTCTCAGTCGATGGAAGGGAATGGACTGTGAAGACCGGAAGCTACGTGTTTGTTCCGAAATCCGCCACTCACAGGGTTCATAACACGGGTCCGGAGACGCTTGTGCTGTTGGAGGTGCAAACCGGAGAGCGACTGCGGGAATCGGACATTGTCCGCATCGAGGACGATTACAGCCGCTGATACAGCCCCCTCGGATATTGCGTTCACAATTGCTGGAAGATGTGTCCAGCAATCGCGGTCTTCCGATTAGGCCGTTTCGCGTTAGTTGTTGGGCAAAGAGGTTTGCCCATGACTGCACTGCCCAGCCTGTTCCTTTCCCACGGCTCGCCCGACATCGCGATTGCCGATACGGAGGCGCACACCTTTCTCGGCAAGCTGGGGCGTGAATTGCCCCGACCGGACGCCATTGTCGTCGTCAGCGCCCATTTCGAAGCCGGAGGCGTGGCGATTTCGGGCGACAAAGTGCCGGCGACCATTCACGATTTCGGCGGCTTCGCGAAGGAACTCTACGAGATCGAATACGCTGCGCCCGGCAGCCCGGCACTGGCGGAGCGTCTTGCGTGCATGATGCGCAATGACGGGCTGGCGGCGGGCGTTGTCCGCGACCGCGGCTTCGACCACGGGACCTGGGTGCCGCTGCATCTCCTTTATCCGGATGCCGATATACCGGTTGTCCAGGTGTCGGTTGATCCGCATGCGGGGCCGGAGCACCACCACCGGCTGGGGCGGGCGCTGGAGCCGCTGCGGCACGAGAACATCCTGATCGCCGGCTCCGGTTCGATGACGCACAATCTGCAGAAGGCGTTTGCCGCGTTTCGCTGCGGCGAGCGCGCCGCCGCCACGCCGGCCTGGGTTTCCCAATATGTCGACTGGATGGACAGCAAGCTCGAAACGGGCGACCTGGAAGCCCTGCTCGCATACCGGGACCGGGCGCCCTATGCCGTCGAAAACCATCCGACCGACGAGCACCTTATGCCGCTGTTCAGCGCGGTCGGAGCCGCCGGAGAGGGCTGGAAAGCGCGAAAACTGCACAGTTCGTGCGACTTCGGCGTGTTGTCGATGAACGCCTACGCCTTCGAATAGGGATGTTTTTCTTCTTCACATAATCGGTTTAGCGTGCGCCCGGTCTGGCAATTGATTCGGGAGAGCCGCATGAACAGGCTTCTGCTTGCGTTCCGCAATTCCTGGAACGGACTTTCCCATGTGATGAGGAACGAGACCGCGTTCCGGCAGGAAGCGGCCGTTTTACTGGTTTCACTGCCGGTGGCCTATCTTCTGGCCGACAGCGCGCTTGTCTATCTGCTTTTGACCGGATCGCTTGTCATCATGCTGGTTGCCGAACTCCTCAATACCGGCCTGGAGGCGCTTTGCGACGCGCTTAGCCGCGACGACATGGACGAGATCAGGATCGCCAAGGATTGCGGTTCAGCGGCCGTTGCCCTGACCATTGCACTCGCCGGCATTATCTGGCTGTCGGTGATCGCGCAAAAAGTCGGCATCCTGGCATCGGCATGAGCGGGGTCCTGCCGGGCATTGCCTTGTGAAGCCTTGCACGATACATGGCAATTCATGAGCGACAAACAGGAACTGAACAACGTCATCCGCATCGCAGTCGTCCAGCAAAATCCTACCATGGGGGATATTGCCGGCAATCTTGAGCTTGCCCGGCTGGCGCGCGCTGACGCGGCGCGCCAAGGCGCAGATCTGGTGTTGTTTACCGAGCTTTTCCTCTCCGGCTATCCGCCCGAAGACCTGGTCCTCAAACCGGCTTTCATGAAAGCCTGCGACAGCGCGCTGCTGGCGCTTGCCGAGGAGACGGACGATGGCGGGCCGGGCGTTGTTATCGGCGTGCCGCGGCAGAACGCCGACGGCCGGTTCAACGCCGTCGCACTGCTCGACGGCGGCCGCATCGCCGCCGAGCGCTACAAGGTGGATCTGCCGAACTACAGCGAGTTCGACGAAAAACGGGTTTTCGATGTCGGGCCGATGCCCGGGCCGGTCAATTTTCGCGGCGTGCGCCTCGGTCTGCCGATCTGCGAGGACCTCTGGGGCGATTTCGGCGTCTGCGAGACGCTCGCGGAAACCGGCGCCGAACTGCTTCTTGTCGCCAACGGCTCGCCCTACTATCGTGAGAAGATCGACGTACGCCAGCAGGTGGTGCTGCGCCAGATCATCGAAAGCGGACTGCCGATCGTCTTCGCAAATCAGCTCGGCGGACAGGACGAGCTGGTGTTCGACGGCGCCAGCTTCGCGATGAACGCCGACAAGACACTCGCCTTCCAGATGAGCCAGTTCGAGGCGCAGACCGTTGTGACGACCTGGCGCAGGACCGCGGACGGATGGACCTGTTCGGAGGGACCGATGTCGCAGATCCCGGACCGCGACGAGGCGGACTACCGGGCCTGCATGCTGGGGCTGCGCGACTACGTCAACAAGAACGGCTTTTCCAATGTCGTGCTCGGCCTTTCCGGCGGCATCGACAGCGCATTGTGCGCGGCGCTCGCGGTGGACGCGCTCGGCGAGGAGCGGGTGCGGACCGTGATGCTGCCCTATCGCTACACCTCGGACGAATCGCTGCGCGATGCGGAGGACTGCGCAAGGGCGCTCGGCTGTCGCTACGACACCGTGCCCATCGCCGAACCGGTCGAGGGCTTTTCGAGCGCTCTCTCGTCCCTCTTCGCCGGAACCAACGAGGGCGTGACGGAAGAAAACCTGCAGAGCCGGACCCGCGGCACAATCCTGATGGCGATCTCCAACAAGTTCGGCTCGATGGTGGTGACGACCGGCAACAAGTCGGAAATGTCGGTCGGCTATGCGACGCTCTACGGCGACATGAACGGCGGATACAATCCGATCAAGGACCTTTACAAGATGCAGGTTTACGGGCTGTCGCGCTGGCGCAACGGCAACGTGCCGCCCGGCGCGCTCGGGCCGTCCGGCGAGGTCATTCCCGTCAATATTATCGACAAGGCGCCGTCGGCTGAGCTGCGGCCGGACCAGACGGACCAGGATTCGCTTCCCGAATATCCTGTGCTTGACGATATCCTTGAATGCCTTGTCGAGAAGGAAATGGATGTCGACGGCATCGTCGCGCGCGGCCACCCGCGCGAACTCGTCAACCGCATCGAGAACCTGCTCTACATCGCCGAATACAAGCGCCGCCAGTCGGCGCCCGGGGTCAAGATCACCCGCAAGAACTTCGGCCGCGACCGGCGCTACCCGATCACCAACCGGTTCCGGGACCGGAGCTGACCCAGAATTGCTCTAGAGGTAGAGCGCCGTCAGCGAGCGGCCGACGATGTAGAGGCCGAGGAGACCGAGCGCCAGCAGGAAAACGATCCTGAATCCTTCCTCGGTGGTGCGCTTGCGCAGCCTCGTCCCGATAATCAGTCCGATGAATGTCGGCAGGAAGGCGGCGAACGACGCCAGGCCCAGGTTCCAGTTCAACAGGTTCTGCGAGCCCATCGAAACGGCGAGGCCGACGGTCGAGAGCGTGAACAGCATGCCCAAGGCCTGAACCAGGTGATCGCGCGGCAGCCGGGTCGCCTGCAGATAAACGACGCCCGGCATGGTGAACGCGCCGGTCATGCCGGCAAGGACACCGCTGATGACGCCCATCACCGGGTTCAACGGTCTTTCGAGCCGCACCGGGACGACGAAATTGGGTCGGCTGAAGCTGAGCACGACAAAAAGGCACAGAAGCAGTCCGAGGAGGGCGGACATATAGTTGGTGTCGAAACGCGAAAGGGCCAGCGTGCCGGGAAAGGTAAAGACCATCGTCGGAACGAAGAACGTCCAGTAGCGCCTGAACAGCGGCCCCGTGTGGCCACCGGCGAAACCCTGCCAGAGATTGGTGCCGAGCGCCGGCACCAGAAACAGCGCGATGGCGGCCTGCAGGCCGACGACGGTGGTGAGCAGCCCGATAGCGACAAGTGGCAAACCGAAGCCGACGAATCCCTTCACGAAGCCGGCGAGCAGGAATATCGAGAAGACAATCGCGAGGGTCGTGTAATCGGGCATCGGTCAAAAAAATGTCTCGGGCCGGTGGGGTGGCCTTGGGTGGAACGGGAACTTGACCCGGATTATCCTTTCGGTGCATAGCGTTAAAGTCCAAATCCGGAATTTGTTGATTTTTTCATCTGCCCACTTCAGCCAGCGGGCACGTCCTTTAATCCAATGGCGAGCCGATCATGTCGTTCGTTGCCTTCTTGCGGGAGAATGTCCGCTGGCTTGCCGGTGGATTTCTGCTCACCTGCTTTTCGAGTTTCGGACAGACCTTCTTCATCGCCCTTTCGGCGGGTGACATTCGCAATGCGTTCGATCTCAGCCACGGTGAGTTCGGCACGATCTACATGGCCGCCACGCTCGCGAGCGCCCTCGTACTGACGCAGCTCGGCAAGATCGTCGACTATCTGAGCGTCTCGCGTGTCGCACTCCTGATCATTCCGCTTCTGGCGCTGTTTTCCGTCTCGATGGCCTATGTCGACAGCCTCGCCATGCTGGTATTCACCATCTTCGGCCTGCGCCTTTTCGGACAGGGCATGATGACCCACAACGCGATCACGGCGATGGGCCGCTGGTACGTTGCACAGCGCGGCCGCGCGGTTTCGGTGGCGACGCTGGGGCTCCAGGCCGGCGAGGCGCTGCTGCCATTCATCTACGTTTCCATCGTCGTCAGCATCGGCTGGCGCAACACATGGCTGCTTTCGGCCCTGTTCCTGGTCTGCGTCGCGCTGCCGGTCATCTACGCGCTCATGCGGGTGGAGCGTCAGCCACGGTCGAGCGACGGCCTCGAGGTCAACAGCGCACCGCGGCACTGGCAGCGACGCGAGGTGATGCGCGATCCCATCTTCTGGCTGGTGCTGCTCGGCATACTGGCGCCGGGCTTTATCGGCACCACGATCTTCTTCCACCAGGTCTATCTTGTCGAGCTGCGCGGATGGTCGCTGCCGGCCTTCGCCGGCTCGTTTGCGCTGATGGCGGCCATGACGGTCTGTTTCGCGCTTGTCGGCGGCGTGCTGATCGACCGCTATTCCGCCATTCGCCTGTTGCCGTCGTTCCTCCTTCCGTTGGCCGTATCCTGTTTCCTGCTCGCCGGCGTGGAAGTCCAGTGGGGGATATTTGCGTTCATGGCGCTGCTAGGCGTGTCCTACGGCCTTTCCTCGACCCTTTTCGGCGCGCTCTGGCCGGAGATTTACGGCACCCGTCACCTCGGCTCCATTCGCGCCGTGGTCATTGCGCTCATGGTGTTTTCAACCGCCATGGGGCCTGGCGTGACCGGTTTTCTCATCGATTTCGGCGTCGACTATCCATTGCAGATTTTGATCATGGGCCTTTATTGCCTGGCGACGTGTTTCCTCATGGCCTTTGTCGGACGGCGCGCTGCCGCCAGGAACCTGTCGCTTGCCGGCGCATAGGCAAATAAGGCCACAAACTCCTTGCCAATCGCCGTTCGCTTGAGTAACCCGCCATCATGACCGAGCTCGAAGACAATCGCCCAGCCACCGTCCGGTTCGCGCCGTCGCCGACGGGCTACATCCATATCGGCAATGCCCGCACGGCGCTGTTCAACTGGCTGTTCGCCCGGCAGAACCACGGCGAGTTCATCCTGCGGTTCGACGATACCGACGAGGCCCGCTCGAAGACCGAGTTCGCCGAGGCAATCCGCGCCGACCTCGACTGGCTGGGCATCGTCCCCGACACCGTCGCCTGGCAGTCGCAGCGAGGCGAAGCCTACGCCGCCGCGGCCAACCGGTTGCGCGAAGCCGGGCTGCTGTATGCATGTTACGAAACCGGCGAGGAGCTTGAACGCCGCAGGAAACTGCGACTGGCGCGGCGGCTGCCGCCGGTCTACGGGCGCGAGGCCCTGAAGCTCAGTGACGATGACAGGAAGCGTTACGAGGCCGAGGGCCGCAGGCCGCACTGGCGGTTCCTGTTGCCGAATTTTGCCGAAAACCCCTTCGAGACCCGGCGCACCGAGGTCCACTGGGACGACGTCGTTCGCGGGCCGCAGACGGTGGATCTCGCGTCCATGTCCGACCCGGTGCTGATCCGCGAGGACGGGACCTATCTCTACACGCTGCCGTCCGTCGTCGACGATATCGAAATGGGCGTGTCGCACATCATACGCGGCGACGATCACGTAACGAACACGGGTGCCCAGATCGCCCTGTTCAGGGCGCTGGGAAGCGAAGCGCCGGCGTTCGGTCACCACAATCTCCTGACCACGGCAACCGGGGAGGGGCTGTCGAAACGGTCGAGTGCGCTTTCGATCGGCGCGCTGCGCGAAACAGGCTACGAGCCGATGGCGATCAACAGCCTGGCGGTGCTGATCGGAACATCCGAGAGTGTCGCGGCCATGCCGTCGATGACCGCACTCCTGGAGCTTTTCAGGCCTGAATTCGCCTCCAAGTCAGCGGCAAAATTCGATCCGTCGGAACTGACCACGCTCAACCGTGCCCTGGTTCACGGCCTTTCCTTCGATTCCGTTTCCGGACGGCTTTCCGATCTCGGAATATCGGGGCCGAAGGCCGAGCCGTTCTGGAATGCGGTCCGCAAGAATATCGACTTCGTCAGGGAGGCGACGCGCTGGTGGGCGGTCGTCGAAGAGGGGCCTGCGGACGAGGAGACGCTGGACGGCGATGATCTGGAATTTGTACGAACGGCGTTTTCGCTTCTGCCGCCCGAACCCTGGGACGGTGCGACATGGTCGGACTGGACCGATGCCGCCAAGGCCGCCACAGGCCGCAAGGGCAGGGCGCTGTTCATGCCGCTTCGTATCGCGCTTACTGGGATTCGCTCGGGACCGGAGCTCGCAGATCTATTGCCTCTGATTGGTCGGGAAGGAACTTTGGCCCGACGACCCTGACGCGGCGGGTCGGGTCTATCTCGCGTGACGGCGCCTCCTCGGCGGTGTCCTGATGATCCGCTTCGGTTTGATCCGGTTTCGGCTTTGGCGTGATGATGACGATGGAACGGCCGTCGTCCGGCACCACGGCCGCGTCCTCGATCTGCCCCGGTGACTGGCATGTGCACTGCGGGTCATCGGTCCGGCCGTTGGTACGGTAGGCAAATGCCGTCGGCAGGTCGCGATAGGGTGTCTGGTCGACAACCGAAACCATGTCCTCGCTTTCCTGGTCCGGTACCCGGTGGAAATAGAGGTCGACATCCGCGGCCGGGCACATCTCGGCACAGCGTTTTGCGTCACTGCCGAACTGCATCGGCGAGGCGGCGTAGGAAACCGGGAAATAATACCCGTCGCAGGTGCGCACGCACATCGTGCGGAACCGGCTGTAGGGGTCACCGAGATCGATAAGGTCCTCATCGCCCTCGAGATCGAGCGACTGGCGAATACGCACGCCGTCGTCCTCCGGGCAGCCATTGGCCCTGAGGGCCGCGAGAATGCGCTGCCTGGCCGCCGAACCGCCGCGGGCGGGCGCAGCTGCCTGATTGCGCTGGCGCAACAGGCGGTCGAGTTCGGCCTCTTCGCGGGTCAAAGCCGCCGCAATCCGGCGGCACATGGACTGTGTCCGGTTGTTGAACACGATGATGCTGCCGCCCGAGCAGTCCAGGCTGTAAAGGTCCGTGCGGATCTTATCGACCTTCTGACGTTGTTGCCGGATTTCGGCGTCGTATCGATAAGCGGGAACCGCGCTGATTTCTTCATTGCTATAGCGGTCCAACTGCGATCGCAGGCGCGAACACACCTCCGCGTCCTGCGCAAACGCCGTGGAACCGGCCGGGATCGACAGGGCGATCCCGGCGACGAAAATGGCGGACAGGCGCCGTAACCGGTTGCGAATCTGCGTCAAATCCAATTCCCTTGTCGAGCCGCGGAATCATACACCGATTAAGTTGTACATGCAGCCTGTGACCCACCAATTAAGTCGCTTTTCGACGCAGCCTTGGCTGATGTCGTTGGATCGCTCTAGGCGGCCTGGCGTGCCTCGTGGATGGTCATCGGCGTCTCCAGCACCGGGCCGGATATCGATGCCACCGATTTCATGTGGTCAAGCAGTTCTTCCGTGACCTCCCAACCGACAGCAACGGCGATCACCGAGCCGATCCTCTTTGGTCTGCCGATTCGTTCTCCCGGGCATCCCATGCGCCGGAACATGCGCTCGAGGAAAACGTCGGTGACCGTGATGATGTGCGTGATGCCGGAGGTTAGCCCCATTTCCCCAACCCCGCACATCAGTTCCGCCGCCGCAACGGTGACCTGGTTCGACGAGCGGTCCTGGGCAAGATCCGGATCGATGCAAAAGCGGCTGGATTCCCAAACCGCCGCGCTACGGATTTCCGGCTCTCCGTCGAGCAGTTGCGAAAACGTGTCGGCAAGCATGTTCGGCCCCAGCGTCGGAAGCAGGCGCAAAGCGCCGCGCATCTTTCCGCTGACCGGCGAGATGGAGGTCACGTACAAGGGGTTCGCATCGTCGAAGGCATCGATTTCCTGGTCGCCAGTTACCTTGACATCCCATTCGAGCGCGTCGTGGAACACACGCTTGCGCAGGCGGAAAATCTCGGCCGTTTCTTCGGGCCTGGTCTTCCTGTCCGTGCTGTTGAAAATTCGGATCATGATACTTCTCCAGTCGTTTGAGGACTCAGGAAGTATGTGATCCGGCCGCTGCCACCCGGTACTGTCGGTAGTGACAGTTTTCAAGGACCCCCGAAATGTGATTGGATTTCCGGTTGACGCAAACCGTCTGCAGCACGCCGAATTTCAGCGACGGTCAGAGCGGGATGATGCCTTTCGACACGGCCAGCGCGACGGCCTGCGAATTGGTGACGACCCCGAGCTTCTGCCGCGCATTGGTCATGAAGAAGCGGACCGTTCTTTCGGAAATGCCCAGGATCATGGAAATTTCCCAATAGCTCTTGCCGGCGGCCGTCCAGGTGAGGACTTCCGATTCGCGCGCGGTCAGGTCCACGACCACGCTGTCCTGCGCCCGTTCCTGCCTGGCCGAGTGCAGGTAGGTCGCAAGCACTTGCAGTTCGCCGATGACCTCTTTTCGGTAGCGCGCCCATTCGCCCGGGCCCATGTCGACATTGATCGAGAACATCGCCGCCTGGTTGCCCCGGCACACGAGCGGAATGGTCATGCCGGTGTCGCTGATCCCGAACTCCGCCGCTGCCGTGAAGATTTTCTCGGCTGCCGGATCGTTCCTGCGGCGTTCGTGCCAGTCGACGGGCTTGATGCCGATCAGCGCCGTATGCATCACCGGATCGACGAAATAGAGTTTCGTCTTGTAGACCCTGACGAATTCATCGGGAAAGGAATGGATGACATCGAGGACATCCTGTTTCCCGGCCGCGAGCGACATGTTGATGTAGCACTGATGGCGAATTCCATAGTGCGTCTGCACCTTTGCGAATATCTCGTCTGTATCCTTGGGACCTTCGTGTTCGAGCTCGTCGAGTAGGTCGTAGAAAACTTGTCGGACTGACATATCGAACAACCCCCAGAGTCTTCGGGTGGCGACATTGTCGGAGTGTCCCGAGGCTGAGTCCAGTGGATTCAGGGATCGGCCCGCGCCGAATCCCACGTGCCTGCGAACACCGGTTAACTGCCGGCTCTTTCGAGACGGTTACGAATGGAGCCCGCGCCGTTACTCCGGAACAGAGGCTTCGACAACGGCGAGCGTTGCCATATTCACCACGCCGCGGGACGTTACAGAGGGCGACAGTATATGCGCGGGCTTGGCGCCGCCAAGCAGAATCGGCCCCACATGGAGCGCATCGGTCATGGTCTTGACGACGCCGAGCGCGATGTTCGCCGAATCGAGAGTCGGGAAAACCAGGAGATTGGCTTCCCCGGTCAGAACGGAATCCGGCATCACCCTTTGTCTCAATTCTTCCGAAATCGCCGAATCACCGTGCATCTCGCCGTCCGCCTCGAGCTCGGGATCCATTTCCCGGATCAGACTTATTGCGCGGCGCATCTTGCTGGCGCTGTCCGATTCGCGGGAGCCGAAATTGGAATGGGAAACCAGCGCCGCCCGCGGCGTGATTCCGAACCGCCGTATTTCCTTGGCTGCCATCAGCGTGGTCTCCGCCAGTTCCTCCGCCGACGGCTCGAGCGAGACATAGGTGTCGGTGAAGAATGTCGCGCCCCTTTGGGAAATGAGCAGGCTGAGGGCGGAGAAGTCCCGCACGCCCTCCCGCCGGCCGATCACCTGCTCGACATCGCGCAGGTGCTTTGCGTAGCCCCCCTCGACACCGCAGATCATGGCGTCGGCATCGCCGCGCCTGACGGCAAGGGCGCTGATCACCGTGGCGTTGGTCCGCACCATCGTGCGCGCGGCCTCCGGATTGATGCCCTGGCGGCCGACGAGGGAGAAATAGAGATCGACATAGTCCCGGTAACGCGGATCATCCTGCGGATTCGTGACCTGAAAATCCCTTTCGGGACGGATTTTCAGTCCGAATCGCTTGAGCCGCGTTTCGATGATATCGGGCCGGCCGATCAGGATCGGCTGGGCAATGTCCTCCTCGACGAGTACCTGCGTGGCGCGTAACACGCGCTCGTCTTCGCCCTCCGCGAAGATGACCCGCTTGTGCGCTGCTGTCTTGGCCGCGGCAAACAGGGGTTTCATGATCAGCCCGGACTTGAAGACGAAGCGGTTCAGTATGTCGAGGTAAGCCTCCATGTCGGCGATCGGCCGCGCGGCGACGCCGCTTTCCGCCGCTGCCCGGGCCACGGCCGGCGCAATGCGCAGAATGAGGCGAGGATCGAACGGGGAGGGGATGAGATAATCCGGGCCGAAGACGGGAGTCTCGCCGGAATAGGCCTTGGCGGCCACGTCGGAGACCTCTTCGCGGGCTAGATCGGCAATGGCCCGCACGGCGGCCATTTTCATTTCCTCGTTTATCGTCCGCGCCCCGCAATCGAGCGCTCCGCGGAAGATGAACGGAAAACACAGCACGTTGTTGACCTGGTTGGCGAAGTCGGATCGGCCGGTGCAGATCATCGCATCGGGCCGCGCCTTGCGGGCCGCTTCGGGCATGATCTCCGGGACCGGATTCGCGAGCGCCATGATTAGCGGTCTATCCGCCATCTGGGTGAGCATTTCCGGTTTCAGGACATTGGCGGCGGAAAGGCCGAGGAACACGTCGGCGCCTGCAATGCTCTCGTCGAGCACGCGTTTGTCGGATTGCTGGGCGTAGTGCTCCTTCCACGGGTCCATCAGAACCGTGCGGCCGCGGTAGACCAGACCCTCGATGTCATGGACCCAGATGTTCTTGCGCTTGGCGCCGAGCTCGACCAGCAGGTTCAGGCAGGCGAGGGCCGCCGCGCCGGCGCCGCTGGTGACGATCTTGGCGTTCGAGAGCTTCTTGCCGGCGAGTTCCAGGCCGTTGAGAATAGCGGCGGCAACGATGATCGCCGTGCCGTGCTGGTCGTCATGGAAGACGGGAATGTTCATCTTTTCCCGAAGCCTTGCTTCCACCTCGAAACACTCCGGCGCCTTGATGTCTTCCAGATTGATTCCGCCGAAGGTCGGCTCGAGCGCGGAAATGACCGAAACCATATGATCGACTTCGGTCGAATCGATCTCGATGTCGAAAACGTCGATGCCGGCGAATTTCTTGAACAGGACCGCCTTGCCTTCCATCACCGGCTTTGACGCGAGCGGGCCGATCGCACCCAGTCCGAGCACCGCCGTACCGTTGGAAACGACGGCGACCAGGTTGCCCCGCGAGGTGTAGTCCGCGGCCGTGTGCGGCTCGTTCTTGATGGCAAGGCAGGGCGCGGCGACACCGGGCGAATAGGCGAGCGCCAGGTCCCGCTGGTTGCCGAGCGGCTTGGTTGCCTGGATTTCCAGTTTGCCCGGCCGCGGATGCCGGTGGAAGAACAGCGCGCTTTCGTCAAGATCGCCATGATCCGTTTCGCCGGATTTGCCGTTCTTCGCATTCATTGGGGTCGGTCCTCTGATTCGCCTGCGTCGTATGGTTGCCTCAACCCTATTTACCCGAAAACACGATCGGATAAAGGCCGCCTTTCGAGCGACGGTCCGGGCAATTGATGCAATCTGCCGCGGCTCCGTCGCCATGACTGCGCACGCGGGTGCCCGCTTTACGCCAGAAAACGCCCGCCACAAACGGCCGGGCGAGGCCCGCGCAAGCGCCATTGTCATCAGACTGTGACACGAGTCTGGTTAGCCAGCGGCAACAGAACTGCAGAAGCGGTGACGGCGATGGATGAGACAGCGAAACGATTCAGGACCCTGTTCATCTCGGATATTCATCTGGGATCGAAAGCCGCCAAGGCGGACTACCTGATCGACTTTCTGCGTTATCACGAGGCGGACCAGATCATCCTGGTCGGCGACATCATCGACGGGTGGCGTCTGCGGCGCAGCTGGAACTGGCCGCAGGACTGCAACGACGTTGTGCAGAAGCTGCTGCGCCAGGCGCGCAAGGGAACGCGCATCATTTACATCCCGGGAAACCACGACGAATTCCTGCGCGACTTTCCCGGCACCCATTTCGGCGGCATAGAGGTGGCGCTCGAAACGGTCCATGAAGGTGCTGATGGAAAGCGCTATCTGGTGCTGCACGGTGACGAGTTCGACATCATCGTCCGTCACGCCCGCATTCTCGCGCATCTTGGCGACTGGGCCTACGATCTTGCGATTTTCGTCAACCGGGCGCTCAACAGCGTGCGGCGCCGCTTCGGGCTGCCCTACTGGTCGTTCTCGGCCTGGGCCAAGCTGCAGGTCAAGCAGGCGGTCAATTTCATCGGAGAGTTTCAGCGGGTTGTCGTCGAAGAGGCGCGCAAGCGGGACGTCGAGGGCGTGATTTGCGGTCACATCCATCACGCGACCATCGAGGATTTCGACGGTGTCCGCTACATCAACACCGGCGACTGGGTGGAAAGCTGCACGGCCGTCGGTGAGGATTTCGACGGCAAGATGCACCTGCTGAGATGGGACCACCATGTCGGCCTGGCGCCGCGAAAGGCCGTTGCGGGCGAGGTTCCCGAGAGCGAAACGGTAAAAAGCATTCCGGCCAAGGCGGCCTAGCCGGCAAAGGCAACCGCGGGACGGGTCGGAAGGCCTGCGGCCATCTCGTCAAGCGTCCTCCGTGCCTCGGGCATGTCGAACATCATCCAGACGTGAAACATCTCGGGTTCATAGATCAGGTCGATCGTTGCACCGCAGGCATAGGCTATCTCCGCAAAAGAGACGCAGTCCGGGTAGAGAATGTCATGGGTGCCGATATAGATCTGCGTTGGCGGAAGTGCTTCGAGATTGCCGTAGATCGGGCTGATGCGGTGATCCTTGAGATCGTCGCTCCCGGCATAAAGACGCGCTGCCTCGCGCATCGCCTCGATCCCAAGCCAGGGATCGTCTGCGGCGAATTCGGCGATGCTGTGGTTTGAAAGACTGGCATCGAGCCAAGGGCTTAGCAGCAAAAGCTGATCCGCCGGCCGCTGTCCGTCCTCGGCCAGTTCCAACGCCAGCGATGCCGCCAGGCCGCCGCCGGAGGAATCGCCCATGAGGACAAGCGTGCCGTCACCGGCCTGCCGGGCGACCTTGGCGTAGAGTGGCTTCAGGATGGCGTGCACGTCGTGCCAATTGTGTTCAGGCGCCAACGGATAGACCGGAACGATTATCCGCGCGTCTTTGCGACGGGCCAGCGCCGCAAGGAAATTCCAGTGCATGGGTCCGAGTTCGAATACGTTGGCTCCGCCGTGCAGATAGAGAATATGCAGGTTCGGTCTTCTACCCAACGGAGCCATCTCGAAGACGGGGTGGCCGTGCCATTCATGTTCGACCATACTGAAGTTCTCGCGCACATGGCGCGGGGGGTCAAAATCCCGGTTGCGCCTCGCCACGGCAATCTGGCGATGCAGCGATTCAGGGCTGGCGAAATGCTTCTGCATGGTCAGCCGAAGTGTCAGCAACTGAACTCTGTACTTGATACTGGTCATACTCTACACGCTCACAAGCGAACGAATTACCACATACCGTTACAAAAACTCCTGTCAAGACAATAGGATAAATCCTTTTCCGGGAAAATACGTTTCGCAAAGGGAGGAATCTGCTAGGATTTTCGAAGCTTTCCGGGATACCGCGCGGCGGAGCGAAGAGACCGAATGCTGAATGTCAACGACAACAACCGCAAATGGTGGCTGCTGACCGCGATGTCCGGCGGCCTCGGCCTGGTCCTGTTCGACGAGACGGTTGTCGGTGTCGCGCTGCCGGTCATCCAGTCGGAACTCGGCATGTCGGAAATCGCTTCCCACTGGGTCGTCAATTCCTATTTGCTGGTATTTGCCGGGCTGGTGGCGATCGGCGGGCGAATGGGTGACCTGTTCCCGCTGAAATCGCTGTTCCTGGCCGGAACGGCTCTGTTCGGCCTTTCCTCCGTCGCTGCTGGCTTTGCGCCTAATACCGAGACGCTGATCATCGCTCGCGGTATCCAGGGCGTCGGCGCGGCGATCGTCTTCCCGCTGTCGCTGACCATTATAACGCTGATTTTTCCGCCGGAGCAGCGCGGGTTCGCGCTTGGCCTCAACGGCACGATCGGGACGGTATTCCTCGCACTCGGGCCGTTTGTGGGCGGTCTGTTTGCCGACTTCGTTTCCTGGCGCTGGATCTTCTGGATCAATCCGTTCCTGACCGCCGCCATGATCTTCATCGTTTCGCGGGCCTGGAGCGATGTCGATGAACCGAAGGATACGCGTCCGCTCGACCTGCCGGGTGTCGTGCTGCTGTGCGCCGGCCTCGGGCTTGTAGTCTTCGCACTGATGCAGGCGCCCGATTTCGGCTGGATCAGCCCGGTTATCGTTGTTCCGCTGGCAGCGGGTCTGGTGATCTCGGTCCTGTTTGCTGTGTACGAACTGCGGAACAGGGCACCGCTGATCGATCTCGAGCTCTTTGCAAATTCCACCTTTGCCGCCAGCAACGCGATCATTTTCCTGGCGCAATTCATGAAGGTCTGCACCTTTGTGTTCGGGGCGCTCTATTTTCAGGCAAAACTCGGCATGAGCCCGTTTGTCGCCGGGCTCGCAATCCTGCCGACCGTGGCCCTGCAGCCGTTTCTGGCGGCGCCGACTGGCATTATCGTCGACCGTTTCGGAACGCGCCTGCCGTCCGTGCTGGGCGTCGCGATCGCCTGTGTCTCCGTCCTGTGGTTCACGCTGGCCATAGCCGGGCAGACCTATTGGCCGATCTTGCCTGCCTTCCTTTTGTGGAGCGTCGCCATGCCCTTCCTCTTCATCGGCCCGCAGAAGGCCATCATGAGTTCCGTCAAGCCGGAAAACCGGGGGCAGGCGGGCGGAATCATCATGTCCGGCCAGATGCTTGGCGGGACCATCGGCATGGCCGTCGCGAGCGCGATATTCTCGACGACCCAAAGCTACCAGGCGATTTTCTGGGCGCTGACATTGCTGGCCTTCGCCACGCTTGTCTATATCTGGCTGGCGCTGGGTGAGGGCGATGCCGAGCCCGCCGCGGAGGCTCGGCAACCTTGAGACCGGCGAGGGAACAAGACGTTGATAACTGACGACAATCGCAAATGGTGGCTGTTGACGGCGCTGGCCGGCGGGCTCGGCCTGGTCCTGTTCGACGAGACGGTGGTCGGTGTCGCGCTTCCCGTCATTCAGAAGGAACTGGGCATATCGGTCCTGGCGTCCCACTGGATCGTCAATTCCTATCTGCTGGTGTTTGCCTGCCTCGTCGCCATAGGCGGCCGGTTGGGGGATGTGCTGCCGCTTAAAACCCTCTACATCGGCGGGACCGCCCTGTTCGGGATTTCGTCCATTGTCGCCGGGTTTGCGCCCGATGCGGAGGTCCTGATCGCGGCGCGGGCGGTTCAGGGTGTCGCCGCGGCGCTCGTATTTCCCCTGTCGCTGGCCATTGTCACCTTGATGTTTCCGGTCGAGGAGCACGGAAGGGCACTCGGCATATACGGCATGGTCGGGACCGTGTTCCTGGCGCTCGGGCCGTTGGTGGGCGGCTTTCTTTCCGACTACGTATCGTGGCGCTGGATTTTCTGGGTCAATCCTTTTCTCACCGCGGCGATGATCATTATCGTCATCAAGGCCTGGGCGGGAATTGAGGAGAACAAGGACCGCAGGCCGCTGGACTTCCCGGGACTTGTGCTCCTGTGCACGGGCGTCGGCTGCCTGGTTTTCGCGCTCATGCAGGGTCCGGACTACGGTTGGCTGCACTGGCTGATCCTGATGCCCGCCGTGATCGGCCTTGCCGCGTCGGCGGCATTCGTGGTGCGCGAACTGCGCAGCAGGGCGCCGCTTATCGACATCGCACTGTTCGGCGATCCGACGTTCGGCGCGGCGAATGCCATCATCTTCACGGCGCAGTTCATCAAGATGGCGATCTTCATTTTCGCGGTTCTGTATTTCCAGCGCGTGCTCGGATTGAGCCCGGTCCTGGCCGGCGCAGCGATTGTCCCGGCGGTCGCGGCGCAGCCCTTTCTGGCCGCACCTGTCGGCGCACTTGCGGACAAACACGGGTGCCGGAAGACCTCGCTCGTCGGTATCGGCGGAGCGCTCGTGGCCATGCTCGCGGTAACGCTGGTGATTCCGCTGCAGACTTACTGGGCGATCTTTCCGGCCTTTGTGTTCTGGAGCTTCATGGCTCCAATGCTTTTTACTCCGCCGCGAAAGGCCGTCATGCGGGCGGTGCCCGGGACGCAAAAGGGACAGGCCGGCGGGATCGCCATGTCGGCGCAGATGCTGGGCGGAACGGTCGGAATGGCGACCTGCAGCGCGGTCTTTACGACGACCCATTCCTATCAAGCGGTGTTCGCCGTCGTCACCGTGCTGACAGTCGTGGTTTTCCTCTACGCCTGGTTTGGGCTGAAGGAAGACGCAGAAATCGCCGGCGCCGTCGGGGATGACCGGGCGCACTAGCAGGAAAAATTCGCTATCAGGACGCCTTGCGTACTGCCACAACCGCATTCGTGCCGCCGAAGGCGAACGAATTGCTGACCGCGACATCGACATTGCGCTTCTTGGCCACATTGGGGGTGACATCCAGATCGCATTCCGGATCCGGCTCGTCGTAATTGACCGTCGGCGGGATTATGCCTTCCTGGATGGCCTTGATGCAGGCAACCAGCTCGATGCCGCCGCTGCCGCCCAGCGCGTGTCCGTGCATGGATTTGGTCGACGAGATGGCCAGTTCATCGGCATGGCTGCCGAAGACCTGTCGGATGACCTTCGTCTCGGTCGCGTCGTTGGCCTTGGTTCCGGTGCCGTGGGCATTGATGTAGTCGACATCCTGCGGCGAAAGCCGCGCCGACCGCAGGCAGTGTTCAAGCGCCCGAGACGGGCCGTCGACGGTCGGATTGACCAGATCTCCGGCATCGGCGGTTATTCCCGTGCCGATCATCTCGCACAGGATATTGGCGCCGCGCGCCTTCGCGTGCTCGGCGTTTTCCAGGACGACGACGCCGGCGCCGTCTGCGAGCGCCAGCCCGCGGCGGTTGGCCGAGAACGGGCGGCAGACTTCCGGCGCCAGAACCCGCAACGCTTCCCAGGCCTTCAAGACACCCCAGATCAGCGGTGCATCCGTCCCGCCCACAACGGCCACATCGGCCTCTCCGCTCTTGACCGCCTGGTAACCGGCGACGATCGCGTGATTGGCCGAGGCACAGGCCGAGGTCACACCATAGACCGGTCCCTTGATTCCGTGCCACATGCTGATCTGGCTTGCCGGTGCACTCGACATGGAGCGCGGCACGGCCATGACATGAATGCGTTTCGCACCATCCACGAAGCAGCGGCGGTAGCCGGATTCGACGATTTCCCAGCCACAATTGCCGGCGCCGATGATGCAGGCCGAGCGGTTGGCAAAATCGACATCGCTGAAATCAAGCCCGGCCTGCTCGATGGCCTGGCGGGCGCTTTCCATGGCGAGAAGCGTGAAACGGTCGAACGCGGACATGTAGCGGTCCGGAACGCCGGCGGTCACCGGTTTCGGGATTTCGCCGCCGATACCGATCTTGAGGTCATAGGTTTCGATCTGTTCGAACGGCCGTATGCCGCACACGCCGTCCTTCATTGCCGACCAGGTTTCGTCGACATTGTTCCCGAGTGCCGTGGTGCATCCCATCCCCGTGATGGCAACTTTGGCTGCACTCATGCCTTGGCGGACCCGATTCCCATTGACTTGCCCAGTTCCAGCAAGTCGCCAACGGTCTTGATGTTCTCGGCGGCTGAGACGGTGTCTATGTCGATGGCGATATCGTATTCTTCCTCGATCGTCATAATGATTTCGATCAGTTCGAGGGAATTTACCCCGAGCGAATCCAGTGTTGTCGAGGAGTCGATTTTGTCCGGATCATGGCCGAGTTGCTCGCCAATGATCTTTGCGATCGTGCGTTCTGGATCGAGTGCCATGGTCTCTTCAGTATCGCTATCTATTCTTTTAGTTCACAAGGTTCGGCAGCCGCGGCTGTTGACCAACCGGCGACCACGAAGAAATGGGATAGCGGTTTCGCACCGGCAGGGCAAGCAGCTATTTGCTTTCCAATTTCTTTAGAACCCGATCGAGCCTGCGAATATTGTGGAGATCGCGCGCGGCCTGTTTTCTGGGAACGGCCGGTGTCCCGTAGTAGATACCGCCTTCCGGCACTGGCGTGCCGACCGAGGCCGTGGCCCCGATGATCGCGTCGTTGCCGATTGTCAGATTATCGCCCACACCCGCCTGTCCGCCCAGTGTGACCCTGTCGCCGACGATCGTGCTGCCGGCTATGCCGGCCTGGGCGCACAAGATGCAGTCTTCGCCGATCTCGACATTGTGCCCGATCATGACGAGGTCGTCGATTTTCGTTCCGCGGCCGACGCGCGTCGGCTTGAGCGTACCGGCATCGATGGCCGAAGACGCGCCGATCTCCACATCGTCTCCGACAATGACGGAACCGAGGCTCTCGTTTTTCAACAGGGTCGAGTCCCGATCCTTGTCATGCGAGACATCTCCGGTCGATTTGGCGGCCTCGACATTGCCGGGATCGACCGGATGGAAACTGAAACCGTCGGCACCCAGCACGGCGTTGGGATGAATGACGGCGCGCGCGCCGACCTGCACATCGACGCCGATACGTACGCCCGAACAGACTAGGGAGCCGGGTCCGACCCTGGCGCCATCCGAAAGGGTGGCCTGAGATACGATCGTCGTGTCGTCGCCGATGACGACATTATCGCCGATGACGCACAGCGGTCCGATCCTGACACGCTCACCCAGCCGGACGTTTTCGCCGATTGTGCTCGAGGGGTGCACGCCTTCGGCAACGTTCGGCCGCCGGCGAAGCAGGGCGGACAGTACCGGCAAGGTCCGGCGATCGGCAGGAACCCGGATCACGGTGCGAGCCGCGATCTCGATGCCCGTCACACCGGCGGGAACCAGCGCGGCGGCGGCTTTTGTCGAGGCGAGACCGGCCAGGTACTCGGGCATCAAGGCGACCGCAAGGTCGGCATTGCCATCGGCGATGTCCGGCTGCACGGCCCGTTCGATTTCAAGATCGGGGTCTCCGTCGACCTCTCCACCGAGCGTTTCGGCGATCTCATGCGCTTTCAAATTCGTTTCTCCCATGTCTGCGCCGGTGCACATGCACCGCGGTTCACCCGACTGACAACGGGTGGGTCGAACCTTCAGCGGCAGCAAAGAATAGCAATCCAGGCGATGAAAACCGCCTCATTCGGCGCGACCATACATGCATTCATTCGGCGTTTCAAACCGGCTGCCCGACGCTGAATTCACGGGCGAAAAGCCCTGTGATCTTTGTCGCGCCGGCGTTGGATTAGCGGTGACAGGGGGCGCAGAACTCGGTATTTGTCAACTATGCCATTGCCACCACGCAGCGATTCTGACAATGCGGCTTCCGCCCTGGAACTGAACCGGGCGGTCGATGAGCCGAACGAGCCGCGGGTCGATGTGCGTTCGACCGAGAGCGGAACCAGCGTCGCGCTGGCCGGGGACTGGCAGCTCTATTGCGTCTCGGAAATCGATGCGACGATGCGCGACCTTGAACAATCGATATCATCGAAACAGGTGATCGTGGATTTCGCCAATGTCGGCAAGGTCGACACATCCGGTGCGCTGATCGTCGAGCGACTGCGCGATCACCTCGAACAGCGCGGCCTGGAGGTCGTGTATCAATCGGTCGGCGAAGACCTCAACACGCTTCTCGACGCGGTGGGCAATGCGCTTCGCGTCGAATACGAGGAGGAAAGCGACGGGGCGGGGCCGGGCATCGTCGACCGGATCCTTGCGCCGGTGGGGCGGCTGACGATTTCCTTCTGGGAAGACTTCGTCGCCGCCATGTATATTCTCGGGTCGGCCGTGCGCGGCACGCAGCTCAAGCTCGATCGGTCCGCGGGCGTATCACCGGCGGCCATTGTCAGCCAGATGGATCATACCGGCGTGCGGGCCGTTCCGATCATCGCGCTGATGTCGTTTCTGATCGGCGGTATCATCGCGCAGCAAGGGGCCTTCCAGCTGCGCTATTTCGGCGCCGAGATCTTCGTCGTCGACCTTGTCGGCATCCTGCAGTTGCGCGAAATCGGCGTGCTGCTGACGGCGATCATGATCGCAGGCCGGTCCGGATCCGCGATCACGGCCGAAATCGGCTCGATGAAAATGCGCGAGGAGGTCGATGCGCTCAAGGTGATGGGACTCAATCCGGTCGGCGTGCTGGTTTTCCCGCGTCTTGTGGCCCTGACCGTCATGCTGCCGGCGTTGACCGTCGTCGCGAACTTCGCCGCCCTGATCGGCGCCGGGCTGACGACGTGGGTCTATTCGGGAATCACGCCGGATACGTTCATGACGCGGCTGCGCGAGGCGATCGACATGTCGACCATCGTATCGGGCATGATAAAGGCGCCGTTCATGGCGCTGATCATCGGCATCGTTTCGTCCGTCGAGGGGCTGAAGGTGGGCGGCAGTGCGGAATCGCTGGGGCGGCACGTCACTTCGGCTGTCGTCAAGGCGATTTTTGTGGTTATTCTCGTCGACGGCCTCTTTGCCATCTTCTACGGTGCGATCGATTTCTAAGGTATAATGGCGGCAAGTACCCACAACCACTACGAGCTCGACGGCACCACCCGGCAAAGCGCGGAGGGACGCGAGTGTATCCTCGAGGCGCGGGACATCAGTGTCGCCTTCGGCACGCACCAGGTGCTTGAAAATCTCAACCTCGATATCTGGCGGGGTGAAATCCTCGGCTTCGTCGGCGCGTCCGGCGCGGGAAAATCGGTCCTGCTGCGTACCATCCTGCAACTCTCGTCGCGTCAGGCCGGCACCATCAAGATCCTCGGCATCGACTACGACAAGGCAACGCCGAAGCAGCGCATTGCGCTGGACATGCGCCTTGGCGTGCTGTTCCAGCACGGCGCGCTGTTTTCGGCGCTGACGGTGCTTGAGAATATCCAGGTGCCGATGCGCGAATATCTCGATCTGCCAAAGGAACTGATGGACGAACTGGCGCTCCTGAAGATCGAGCTTGTCGGGTTGCGTCCCGAGACGGCGGATCTGTACCCATCCGAATTGTCCGGCGGCATGATCAAGCGCGCCGGCCTCGCGCGGGCCTTGGCACTCGATCCTGATCTCGTGTTCCTGGATGAACCGACGTCGGGCCTCGATCCGATCAGCGCGGCGGAGTTCGACGAATTGATCAGCAAATTGCGGGACACGCTGGGCCTGACGGTCTATATGGTGACGCACGACCTCGACAGCCTGTTTTCGGTCTGTGACCGCATCGCGGTGCTCGGCAACCGGAAAATAGCGGTTCAGGGGACCATTGAGGACATGCTGGCCAGTGACGAACCATGGGTTAAGTCTTATTTCAGGGGTAAACGGGCCCGTTCGCTTGTGCGCAAGAAGTGAATTGGGCCATAGTCGGGCACCGGATTGTTCAAGAATCACCGGCGGATGAGGCTGAACCGGATAATCGACAATGGAAACCAAGGCCAATTACACGCTTGTCGGCTTTTTCACGATTCTCGTGATGGCTGCGGCCTTCGGCTTTGTCTACTGGATGGCGACGTTCGGCAAGTCCGGACAGATGGCGCAACTGGAGATCCGCATTCCCGGCTCGGCAAGCGGCTTGAGCGTCGGCGCGCCGGTGCTCTTCAACGGGATCCGCGTCGGTTCCGTTCAGTCGCTGACGATCGACGGCGTTGACCCGAACTTTGTCCTTGCCATGACGGAGGTCCGCGCGTCCGCTCCGGTCTATGCCACGACTAAGGCCAAGCTCGGGATCCAGGGACTGACCGGTCAATCGCACATTGAGTTGAGCGGCGGCGACACGGGCGGCGTCAATATCCTGGAAGAGGCGGTCGAGAAAGGCAGCTACGCGATCCTGACGGCGGACGAATCGAGCGTCACCAATATCCTGGCGACCGCCGAGGACATTCTCGGCCGGGTCAACAACGCGGTGAAAGGCATCGAGGAATTTGTCGATACCGCGAAGGGGCCGCTGACCAAGACCGTCGACAACGTGGAGGAGTTCTCCAATGCGCTGGCGGCCAATTCCGACGGCATAGACGATTTCCTGAAGAACGTGTCGTCGCTTTCGACGACGCTGGAGAGCGTGTCGGGTAAGCTGGAATCCGCCGTGACGCGGGCCGAAGAGATCCTCGCCGCGGTGGAGCCTGAAAAGGTGACCGAGATCGTCGACAACGTCGAAACCGTGACGGCCGCCGTGGCCGATGCATCAACGGATTTCGAGCCGCTGGTTGAGGACATCAGGCAGGCCGCCGCGAGCTTTGCCGAGTTCGGCGAGAACGCGAACAAGACGCTCGGCAGGATCGATGAGCTGGTTGCCGCGGTGGACGCGCAGAAGGTCAGCGAAACGGTCGACAATGTCGCCGCCGCGAGCGCCCAGGCGCGCGAGGGCATTGCCAGTCTGACCACGGTTGCCAACACGATCGAAAATCGAAACGACGACATCAATCAGATCATCACCAATGTCGAACAGCTTTCAGCGAGTCTCAACGAGGCAGCCAAGAAAGTGCAGACGACGCTCGACAAGCTGGACGGGTTCCTGGGGCAGGGCGACGCTTCCGGTCTGATCGCCGAGGCGAAGAAGACGCTGAAAACGTTCCAGGAGGTCGGCGAGAAGATCAACGCCCATATCGGCCCGATCGCAACCAATCTGCAGCAGTTCACGGGCACCGGCCTGCGCGACTTCGAGGCCCTCGTCAACGAGGCCCGCCGCTCGATTACGCGGATCGAACGCACGTTCACCAAGATCGGGAACGATCCGCAGAGTATCCTTTTCGGCACATCCGGCGACGTAAAGACCTTCGACGGGCGGCGTCGGCGTTGACTTTGCGTGTCCGGGCACTGATAGCTAGAGATGCTGTGGGGACAGCTTGAGTGAGGGGACATTGAGCTACGGGACCGGTAAATCCTTTGCACTAGCGGCTTTGATGGCCGGTCTCGCCGTGCTCGGCGGCTGCGCCGCGCTTGGCGGCGGCGCCAAGAAGGATACCTACGAGCTGTCGAGCATCCCGCCGGTCAAGGGTCCGTACTCGCGTGGCCGGCAGGTCGTTGTAACGGATCCGGGGGCCTTGAAGTCGCTTGACGGCGCGAACATCGTCATCCGCACGTCGCCATCGTCGATCCAGTATCTGGCCAAATCCCAGTGGAACGACAACCTTCCGGAGATCATCCAGGAAAAGCTGGTCGAAGCCCTTGAGGATTCGGGGCGGCTCGGCGGGGTCGGCAAGCCGGGAGACGGCATCGCCGTTGACTACCTGATTTCCCCGACAATACGGGCCTTCGAGATCATCGCCGGCGGCGGCGACACCGCCGTCGTCGAGATTTCCGTGAGGATCATTAACGACCGCAACGGCGTGGTGCGCGCGCAAAGGGTGTTCCAGGCAACTGCGCCGGTGCTCGTTAACGACAACGAAGGATTCATCTCGGCGCTGGACCAGGCCAATGGAAAGGTCCTGAACGACATCGTCGCCTGGGTTCTGAAGATCGTCTGACCGCGCCGGCATAGCCGTCATTTTCCGCCATCAACGAAAAATGCCGCCGGCACCTCAAGGTGCCGGCGGCATCGGATTGGATATAGCCGGGGTCTATTTCAGCCGGCCGCTGGCATGGGCGAGCATTGTGTAGACCTTGCCGGTATCCGATGTCAGGTATGTTTGCGTCACCACCTTGTCACGATCGTTCCTGGCAACGTCCGCCAGAAGCTTTTCGAAGTCGGCGATATAGTGGTCGACGGCGGAACGGAACTCCGGCTCCTGCGCGTATTTGTTCTTGATCTCCTCAAAGGTCTTCTGTCCCTTGAGCGTGTAGAGCCGGCGGGTGAAAATATCGCGCTCGCCGCTCTGGTAGCGCCGCCACAGGTCGACAGAGGCATCGTGGTCGATGGCGCGGGCGATATCCACCGAAAGCGAGTTCAGCGACTCCACCACCTGACGCGGATTGCGCTCGCGCGAATTGCTGGCGGCACTGCCGCCGGCGCTGCGCTGCGGCTGCTCGTCTTCTTCCTCCTTGCGGGAGGCGCTGCGCAACAGGTCTCTGACCCAGCCTTCGCTCTGGGGCTTGCGGGTCTTCGGTTGCCTGGCCGCCGGCTGCGAGCCGCTCTGCATCACGCCGAGACCGCCACGAAGGTCGCTCTTGTTCGACGCGGGCTTGGCCGGCTGCACGCTGCGCGGCGTTTCCGCGACAGGCGGTTCTGCCGCCGGCTTCTCAACGGCCGGAGACGCTGCGGGCCGGGGCTCCGGTGCGGCTGTCCGCGGGCTCGAGTGGTCAAGCACCTGCGACGACTGCTGGACGATGGAGGACAGGTCCTGCAGCGCCTTGATCTGCTCCGAAACGGCATTGCGCATGGCCGCGGTGCTCTCGCGCGTCTCTTCCGGAAGATCGAAGACGCCCTTCTTGATTTCCGAGCGCGTTTCCGAAAGTTCCTCGCGGATGGCGCCGGCCAGCTGGCGGATTTCGTCGGTCGCACCGGAGAACCGGCCGATGGCGTCCTCCACCGCTTCCTTGATCGCGCTCTTCATGGTGTCCGCCGTGGACGAGGAGCGGCTCTCGGTGTCCGACAGCAGGCTGCCGATGGAATCCAGCGATGACGACAGGCTGCCGGACAGTTCCTTTGCGGTGCTGCTGGCGCGCTGCTGCGCCTTTTCGAATGCGTCCTCGACGATCGATTCCAGGGAACGCATGTTCTTCTCGATTTCCTCGGACCGCTTGACCAGGCCGCTCGACAGGCCCTCGAGCGCATCCTTGCGCTCTTCCAGGGTGCTTGCCAGGCTGGATTGCGCGGATCCGAGCAGGTCCGATGCCGTCGACAGCATCTTGGAATGGTCCTCGAAGCTGCCGGAGATCGCGCTCACCTGCGACAGCGTATCGTTGGAGATCGAATCGAGCTGCGAAATATTCGACTGCAGCATCTGGGTCGATCCGGCGAACATCTCGGCGGCGCGGCCGGCCGTGTCGGCAAACTTCTCGGTCGTGTTCGTCAGGCGGGAATCGACTTCTTCCAGCGTATTGGCGGTGTTGTTGACGAGATTCGATATGGCCGAGTTGCTGCGGCCGAGTTCCGAAATTAGCTCGGTGACCTCGGTCTTGAGGCTGTTGCCGGCATTGTCGATGGCTTCGAGCGTCTCGCGTGTGCGCGACGTCAGCGCTTCGACAAGGGCAGCGCTCTGGGCTCTGAGTTCCTCGGCGCTCGCCTCGGTGATGTGCTTCAGGTCGCTGGTAATCGCATGCCCGCGTTCGGCATAGGCCTCGACCAGCGGAGTGGCCTGTTCGTCGATCAGCTTGGACAGCTCGGCCGAACGGCTCGACAGCATCGAGTTGAGTTCGCGGGTATGCTCTTCAAGCGTGGATTTGATGGCCAGGTTGCGGGCATCCATTGCCTTTTCGCTGTCGGCGAACTGCGAGGCTATGGTCTGCGCCTGTTCGCCGACCTTCTCGCCGGCTTCCGCGGCGGCGTTGGTGATCGCCTGGGCGGCGCCGAGGATACCGGACTCGCTGTCGTTCAACCGGTTGGTAAGTTCCGCCAGTTGCTTGTTCAGCGACTCCGTCCGCTCGTTCAGGCGAACCTCGATCGCATCGGAATAGGCCGCCGCGGCTTCGCTGAGGCGGGCCGAGAAGCCTTCGCCGATGCCCTGCAGCGACTGGTAGGAACGCTGCGCCTCGGAATCCATGTGCTCGACGGTCTGGGCGACGGTCTCGCGCAGGGTCGTGGCCATGCCGAGGGCCTGGGTTTCGATGGTGGCTGTGACGCTCTCCAGGCCGGCGCCGAGCGCCGTGTCCATGGTCTCAAGGCGCTCCTGCATGTTGGCGGTACGCTCGTCGATCGTCGCTCCGATGCGATCGACGTTGGCCGACAGCGTCGTGTCCATGGCCGAAACGGCTTCGTCGAGCTTGCCGGAGAGCGAAATGAACTCGCTCGACAGCGTTTCCGAAATCTTCTCGTTGCCGGCGCTCATCAGCGCGTCGATGCGCTCGGCGTTGGTGCCGAGCGTGCTCGCCAGGGCCTCGGTGTTGCCGGTCACGGAATTGGCAATCGCCTCCGAGCCGTCGCGGATCAGCCCGTCAATGCGGCTGGTATTCGCATCGAGAGTCTCTGCGAGCTGCTGTGTCGATTCCGTCACGGCCGTGGCGATGGAGCCGGTGCCGTTGCTGACAAGGCCGTCGATCCGTTCGGCGCCCGAATCCAGCGCGTTTTCAAGCGACTGGGTATGGTCGGTAATGGACTTGGCGATCGAGCCGGTTCCCTGGCGCAGGAGATTGTCGATCCGCTCGGCGTTGGAGCCGAGGGTGACGGCAAGCGCATGGGTGTTTTCTGTCACAGCGCGTCCGACGGTATCGGCGCCTTCGGACAGAAGGGTCTCGAGCCGCTCGGCATTCGATCCCAGCGTACCGGCCAGGGTCTGCGTGCTCTCGTTGGAGATATTGCCGATCGCCTGGGTGCCCTCGCGGATCAGGTTCTGAAGACGCTCGGCGCTTGATCCGAGGGTCGATTCAAGCTTGTCCGCACTGTCGGACGTCGCGTTGTTGATCGCCGCCGTTCCAAAGCCGATCAGGCCTTCAAGGCGTTCGGCGCTGGCGGTCAGCGTCTCTTCCATCTTCTGGGCGTTGTCGATCGCCGAATTGTTGATCGTCTGCGAGCCTTCGTTGATCAGCCCGGCAATGTTCTGGGCGCTGGTTTCGAGGGAAGCGGTCAGGGCGGCCGTCCGATCGTCGACAGCCCGTGCTATGGCCTCGGTCCCGCCGACCATCAACTGGTCGACCCGCTCGGAAGTATCCCGGAGCGCCGTCTCGACGGCACCGGCCTTGGCCTCCAGCTTGGATCCGATTTCGGCGCTGCTGCCGGCCAGCATCTCTTCAAGCGAATTCGACCGTTCGGCAAGCGTTCCGGCAATGCGGTCCGCATTTGACGACAGTGTGTCGGCGATGCCCGCGAGGCTCTCGCCCAGCTTGTCCTTCAGTGCGCCGCTGCGCTGCTCGAATGCCGCGGTAAATTCCGATACGCGCTCGTCGAAGGCCGTGTTGAGCTGCGATATGGAACTCTGCATCCGCTCCTGGAAAAAGCCGGAGCGGACGTCGAGGTCGCTCATCGCGTCCTCGGCATGATGCTGCAGGCTCTGACGGAAATTCACCGCCTTTTCGTCGAGCTTGGCGTTCAGGGACTCGATGACGCTGTCGAGGCCGCCGCTGAGCGCCTGTTCGCCCACGCTGAGGCTTTCGCTGATTTCCTTGGTGCGTGTGACAAGCGTCTCATTGAGCTGGCGGGCCCGCTCGTTGAGGATGGTGTTGAGCTTCTTGGTGTTGTTGTCGAGCGAGGAGGCACGGGTCTCGAACTCGGACAGCAGCGCCTGGCCGTGCTCCGTCAGGTTGAACTGCAGCGCCTCGAGCCGGTTGTCGAACTCTGTCGCGAGCGCCCGGCCGGAATTGCCGAAGGACAGCATGAGCGCCTCGGTGCGCTTCTGCAGAAGATCGGACACCGACTGTGTCAGCTCATCGGCCTGTTCGGAGAGTTTCGTGGTGCGCGTATCGAGCAGCGCGGCAACCGCCTTGCCGGAGGTCGTCAGGCGGCTGGAGATCTCGTCGCCGGCGGTTTCGAGTTCCTCGCGCAGCTGCTCGTGCGCGCTGACGATCGAGGCGCGCACGCGCTCGGAGTGGCTGACGATCGCTTCGCGTTCGTTCGCCAGGCCTTCCACGAGGCTGCGGAGCCGGACCTCATTGTCGGAATAGCTGTGCTCGAGCGCGTTGATCTCGGAGTGGACCAGCGTTTCGAGCTCCGATGCGCGGGCAATCGTCCGCTCGATACCCTCATTGATGGCGGACACCTCGCGCCGGACCGCCTGGCCGACACGCATGATGTTGTCGGTTGCCATCGTCTCGGGCTCGAACAGGCGCACGGCAAGCTCAGCCATCGACTTGGCCACGGCGCGCATTTCCTGGGCGCGGGCGATCATCATGCCGAATGCGAGGATGATCATGACCGGCAGGACAATCGCAAGGATCATCATCATGAACTGCGGGCTGTCGGCAAGATCGGCCGCCGATGCGAAGCTGTCCCCATAGACCAGATTGAACAGACCAAGACCGCCGAGCACCCACAGGCCGGCCAAGACATAGGTCACAATGCGCGCGGAGCGGCCGCCCTTGCCGTCCAGAGAGCGCATGATCGCCGCGCGGGATTCCCGGCTGTCGTCGTTGGCCGGTGCAAACAGCGGCGAAGGCGCCCGCGCGTCCTTCTGCTGCGCGTTCTGCTGGCGCTTTTGCGCCCGGGTCTGGGTTTTCGGCTGAACGCGGCTGACGCGGCCCTGTGGTGCCGGCGTCTGCTTTTGCGCGGGCTTGGCAGATGCGCTGCGCGACTGCGTCGACTTGGAAGACTGGCGCCGCGACTGGCGTGTGCCTCCCGATGAGCTCTTGGCATTGGCTTCCGAGTCGGTCTTGGCCAACTCGGCCGCGGCGGAAGCGACCTGGGCCTCCAGGTCCTCCAGCGACGGCTCGTCGGCCAGATCCGTACCCTCATCCCCTTCAAGGTCGAGGCGCAAAGCGTCTTCTAGTGCCTTGAGCGGATCGTCACTGGCCGTTTTACTTTGAGCGGTTCTCTTCGCCATACTGATCAATGCCTCGTACTCTGTACCTTTTTCCCGGGACACTGCCTGGGTTTCCGGTCCGGTGATCCGGAGGGAATGACCGCCGTCGCAAACGGTGCCGCATGCATCCGGTAAACCGGCCGCAATTGACAGGGCACTCCCCACGCGCTGTCCCCTTTTTCAGGGACTTGCCGTGTGCCAGCTTCCTTTTCTGGCACAGTTAACGGCTGGAAACAAATTCTACAGCACGATTAATGAGTTCGCCTGATCAAAGAACAACTGTGCCCAACGATACCCACAGTTAAATTTTGCCGCAAATCCGGTATTTACGTTGCGTTAACCATAAAAGCAATTTTTTGGCCTTTAATCTGGACCCGTTAAGTGCTTACCGAAGATTCTGATGTGCACTGTTTTTTACAGTAACGGGAAAGGGATAGGCTATGGCCGCACATCGGGAAATCTTCGAGCCGCCGGAGCATGGGCACTTACAGAGCCCGTCGAGCGAAAGACCGATCGATCTTGTTCACCTGGCGCGGAAAACGTCCGGGGACAAGGAGGCGGAGACCCAGGTCCTTTGCCTGTTCGCGCGTCAGGCGCGCCAATGCGTGAACCAGCTGTGCGGAACGAATCACCTGACCGACAAGAAGGACCTTCTTGCGGTGGTCCGCACATTGCATGGATCGGCCAGCAGCGTCGGCGCATTTTGCGTGTCGCGCGCGGCCGAGAGCCTGGTCAAGGATCCGAGCGACGGCGTGCTCCACGACGCGCTGACGGATGCGGTCGTCGACGTCGAGAACTTCATCTTCGGCCTGTCGCGCTAGTCCTTTCCCGACAGCATCGCAATTGCGGCGGGAAACGCCGCAATCCACTCCGGGCGCGTGCAATTCGAGCAACAACGCTTGACTTCCGCGCAAGTGTCTTTAACTCCGCATTGTTGTTCTTGAATGCGGAGCCTGCCGAATGACCAAGCTGACAATTGTGGCCAATGACGGCACGAATTTCGAAGTCGATGCCGAAGACGGCTCGACGGTCATGGAAAACGCGATCCGCAATGCAGTCCCCGGAATAGAAGCAGAGTGCGGCGGCGCCTGCGCCTGCGCAACGTGCCACGTGTATGTCGACGACAACTGGAGCGAAATCGTCGGAACGCCGGATGTCATGGAAGAAGACATGCTGGATTTTGCCTATGACGTGCGGCCCACTTCCAGACTATCATGTCAGATCAAGGTCAGGCCCGAGCTGGACGGGCTGGTTGTCTTCGTTCCCGAACGCCAGGCCTGA
Organism: Nitratireductor sp. XY-223; assembly: GCF_004959855.1. GTDB lineage: Bacteria > Pseudomonadota > Alphaproteobacteria > Rhizobiales > Rhizobiaceae > Hoeflea_A. Next base: position 800,305 of record NZ_SPNT01000001.1, read on the forward strand.
CAGAACGCCGACCTCGTCTCGCTCAGGAAGGTCAGGATACGACAATGACCGAAGCCGTTGAAACCGATGTCGTGATCGTTGGCGCGGGTCCCGTTGGCCTGTTCGCCGTATTCGAACTCGGCCTTTATGACCTTGAATGCCACCTGATCGACATTCTCGACCGGCCGGGCGGCCAGTGTGCCGAACTTTATCCCGAAAAGCCGATCTACGACATACCGGCTTGGCCGATCATATCGGGCCAGGACCTGACCGAGAAACTGATGGAGCAGATCAAGCCGTTCAAGCCGGAGTTCCATTTCAACCGGATGGTCACGGCGCTCAGGCGGCTCGACGACGGCCGTTTCGAGGTCGAAACGGACGAGAACGAAGTGCTGCGCGCCAAGGTTATCGTCGTTGCGGCCGGCGGCGGCTCCTTCCAGCCGAAACGGCCGCCGATTCCCGGCATCGAGGCCTATGAGGGCAAGAGCGTCTTTTACTCCGTGCGGCGGATGGAGGAATTTCGCGGCCACGACCTGCTGATTGTCGGCGGTGGCGATTCCGCACTCGACTGGACACTGAACCTGCAGCCGATCGCGAATTCCGTCACGCTGGTCCACCGACGCCCGCAGTTCCGGGCGGCCGACGACAGCGTCAACAAGATGTTCGCCCTGCGCGATGAGGACGCATTGCGTTTCGAGATGGGCCAGATCTCGGCTCTGAGCGGCGAGGACGGCCAGTTGCGGTCGGCAACCCTCAAGGGCCCCGAGAGCGAAATCGAGCTGGAATGCACGCGGCTTCTGCCGTTCTTCGGCCTGACGATGAAACTCGGTCCGATCGCCGATTGGGGACTGAACCTTCACGAGAACCTGATCACGGTCGACACGGAGAAATTCGAGACCAGCGAGCCCGGGATATTCGCCATCGGCGATATCAACTGGTATCCTGGCAAGCTGAAGCTGATCCTGTCCGGTTTCCACGAGGCGGCGCTGATGTCGCAGGCCGCGCGGAAGATCGTCCGGCCCGACGAGAAGGTGATTTTCCAGTACACGACGTCCTCCACCAGCCTGCAGAAGAAGCTTGGCGTCAAATAGGTTTGGTCCGATGACAGAGGCCGCAACGAACCTGGCAAAGCCGCACCACGATTTCAGCCCGCGTGTCTGGCGACTGGCCCATGGCCGGTCCCTGGAACTGGGTGCGCGCGGCCATCTCAAGGCCATCGTCAACGTGACGCCGGATTCCTTTTCCGACGGCGGCCGGTTCGACGACATCGATGCGGCGGTCGCGGCGGCAGAAGCCATGGTCGCCGAGGGAGCTGCGATCGTCGATATCGGCGGCGAGTCGACACGCCCCGGCGCGGACCCCGTCGATGCGGAGACGGAGCAATCCAGGGTGCTGCCGGTCATAGAGGCGCTGGCGCGACGCAGTGACGCCATCCTGTCGGTCGACACCTATCGCGCCGATACGGCCCGGCGGGCCATCGAGGCGGGTGCCCACGTGATCAACGATGTCTGGGGGTTGCAGCGGGACCCCGAAATGGCGCGCACCGCAGCGGAACTCGAGGCGGGCCTGTGCATCATGCATACCGGCCGCGAACGCCAGAAGGCGGCGGATGTCGTCGAGGACCAGCATCTTTTCCTGGGGCGCTCGCTGGAACTGGCGCGGGATGCGGGCGTGGCGCATGAGGCGATCGTGCTCGATCCCGGATTCGGCTTCGCCAAGGATGCCGACGAGAATGTCGAGCTGATGGCCCGTTTCGCGGAGTTGCACGCCCTGGGGCACCCGCTCGTGGCGGGAACCTCGCGCAAGCGTTTCATCGGTGCGGTCAGCGGTCGCGACATGGACCAGCGCGATATCGCGACCGCGTCGACGACCGCCATGCTGCGGCTGCAGGGCGCCGCCATATTCCGGGTCCACGATATTCCAGCGAACAAGGACGCCCTTGCCATGGCCGACGCGGTCCTGGCCCGGCGTTATTCCGGAGCCGGCAGATGAGCAAGACATACCGTATCGGATTGAAAAACTGCGTCTTCTTCGCCAGACACGGCGTTTTCGAGGCCGAAGCGCAGCTTGGCCAGAGTTTTTACATCGATGTCGAAATGGACGTGCTCGCCGGTGACGCGCTGACAACCGACGCGCCGGAAAGCACCGTCGACTACGGTGCCGTCCACACGGCACTCCAGCAAATCGTGACGCAGGAGCGCTTCAAGCTCATCGAGGCGCTTGCCCACCGGATCGGCAAGGACCTGTGCGCCCAGTTTCCGACGATCACGAGGGTCGTCGTGACCATCCGCAAGCCAAGCGCGCCCATTCCAGGCATCTTCGATCATGCTGAGGTCAGCGTCGCCTATGTCCCGGAGTGAGGCACTGTCCAAGCCGTCCATGGCGGCGCTGGGACTGGGCGGCAATATAGGCGATCCGCCGGTAAGCATGGCCAGGGCCTTGCGCATGCTCGACGAGACCGACGGAATCGCGGTGTCGGCGGTGTCGCGTCTCTATCGCACGCCGCCCTGGGGCAAGACCGATCAGGACTGGTTTTTCAATTGCTGCGCGATGGTCGAGACGAAGATCGCGGCGCGCGACCTGCTGGAAACATGCCTGGACATCGAGCGGCGGCTCAAACGCAGACGGCGCGAGCGCTGGGGTCCGCGTATCATCGATATCGACGTGTTGACCTTCGCAGACAGGATGATCGATGAGGAAGGGCTGGTCGTTCCGCATCCGCACATGCACGAACGCGCATTCGTGCTATTGCCGCTGATGGATATCGCCGCAACGATTCAGGTGCGGGGCCGGCCGCTGTCGGACTGGGCGAAACAGGCCGACGGCGCCGGTATCGAGATCGTCAGCGAAGACGGTGCGTGGTGGAAACAAAGCGGCGGGGCGCGCTAGCGCAGGTGGTCCTGCGTGTTAGAGGAGCCGATGCGCTGATCGCGCGACAGCGTCATGCCGATAACCGGGATCAGCCGTTCGCGGACTTGCACGGATATCGTCACGTTCATGACGTCGGGCTCTTCCAGATGCGCGACCATCGCACCGTTGAGTTTCTTGCGGTTGAGACCGACAACAATCTTGTTGCCCCTGACCTGGCCGGACGTCAGATCCAGGCCCTCGCCGTTGGCACCGTCCTGGAACTGGCCGCGATACTCGCCGCGGCGGCCGCCGATGAAGGCCGACATCTTCTGCGAAAAGATGCCGACGCGGCAGTGGCCGTCCATGGCAACGCCGACCGCGTGCTCCTCAGACGGCGCGCCCTTGAACTTGCAGACGAATTTGGTGCCCTTGTATTTGCCGGCGACGATTTCCCCCGGACCGTGCCACACGCCGGTGACGGAATCGAAGAACACCTTGTCCTTCGGTCCGGCCAATGACGGAGATGCGAAACCTGCGAATACCAGGGCAAGTGCGGTCAGGGACAAACGAAACAACATGATCCAGCCTGCAGCAAATTGGGGACATCCCACCATCAACCGGAATGGTTAAGGGCCGGTTGAAAGTCGCGCGGATTGTACCAGAGGGCAGTGAAATATCTAAATCAGGCCGATTCTGGGCCGATAGCCGGCTATGTTGAGACCGTCGGCGGCCCGTCCGCCGTTTCCGGGCTGCCCATGTTGACGGCGCGGGATCAGGGATTATGTTCCGCCTATGAACGAATCCAACGCAGCAAAATCGCTCTCCGCGCTCGGGCACGAAGCCCGTCTGGCCGTGTTCCGCCTGCTTGTGAAAGCGGGCGAGGGCGGGTTGAATGTCGGCGATATCGTGCAGCACCTTTCGATCCCGCCGTCCACGCTTGCCCATCACCTTTCGGCGCTTGTCGATGCCGGGCTGGTGCGGCAGGAACGCTTTGGCCGCGAAATCCGCAACTATGCCGACTACGATGTCGTCACCGACCTGGTCGATTTCCTGACCAAGGAATGCTGCGTCGGCTTGAGCCAGCCGGACAGCGCAGCCTAGAGCGTTCAGTTTTTGTTCTTTTCTTCCTTCTTGCCGCCCGCGGCCTGGCGGGTCAGGTCGCCGACGAATTCGCCGATGCCGGGACGTTTGAGGCTGTGAAACGCGAGCGGCCGGCACAGATCCATCGCTGCGATGCCGATGCGCGCCGTCATCAGCCCGTTGACCACGCCTTCACCGAGCCGCGCGGACACCTTGCTGGCCAGCCCTTGTCCCATGAGTTGCTGGATCATCCCGTCACCGAGCGCCATCGAGCCGGTCACCGCCAGATGGCCGACCACGTCGCGGGCGAGCCGAATGGCGCCCAAAGTGCCAGGCCTGCCGCCGTACAGCGTCGCCAGCCGGCGAATGAGGCGCATGGACTCGAACAGAACATAGCCGATATCGATCAGTGCGCGCGGGCTGAGCGCGGTCACCACCGAAACCCGCTTGGATGCATTGACGATGAGGCGGCGCGCTTCCTGGTCGACCGGACCGAGCAGTTGCGTCTCGATCAAATCCATCAGGTGCGGCCCGTCGATGACCTCGCCGTCGAGCTCCTTGAGCTGTCGCCGGGCGCGGGCCGTTTCCGGCCGGTCGGCGAATATCCGCATCAGTCGCGCCTGAACGGAGCGCGCATGTTTCGGCAGCTTCTCCTGGCGGGCTTTTTCCGCCTCTTCCCGTATGGAATGGACTGCGTCGAGCCGCATCAATGAGCGGATTTCACGCAGGGCAATTCCGACGAGCGAGACGACTGCGATTGCAGTAAGAGCCGTGGCCATCCAACCCAGCCAGACGGACCGCGCGAAAAAGCCGGCGATCAGCCCGTCCAGCCACAGCGCAAATGCCATTGAGAACAGGAGGCCGAAGGCGCCGAGCGCGAGTTTGCCGAAGGAAAATCCCCGCCGTTTCGGTTCCGCCACGGGCGGCGTCAGCATTTCGACAGGCAGGGCCTCGCCGCCGGGATCCGCGAATTCCAGCGGGAGCAGCTCGTCTTCGCTCTCTTCGATGTCGAATGCGGCCGGTTTTCGTTGCTTTTTAGTCATGCCAGCCAGTCCCCGAACAGAAACTCGAATGCCCGATCCAGGCGGATGTGCGGCAGCGAAAGGGTCACGCCCTCGGCCGTGCGTTCCAGCCGGGGCGGACGGAAGCGGACGAAATTCAGATGCGGCAGCGTGGCCGATTGCGTGCCCAACTGCTGAAAAAATGAATCCGCATCTTCCGGTAAGTCACCGGGAAATATGCGCTTATCGGTATTTCCGTTGAAGGTCTTTCCATCAATTTTCTCGCCCTTCATGGGTGTCCCGACGATCAGGGGCAGCGTGTCCCTGCCGTGTTTCGCCGTGGTCTCGCGCGTGGCGCGCACAGCCGCCAGGGCAATGACCTCGATATCGGCCCTCGCATAGCCGGCTTGTTGCGTTGCGCGGTTGACCAGTCGCCTGACCACCTCCTCGAGCCGATCGTGGCTTTCCTGGTGCAGATGGTCGGCCTTGGTGGCGCCGATCAGCACCCGGTCGATGCGCCGGGATATCAGGGAGGTCAGAAAATTACCGCGGCCGGGGCGGAAACACGACAAAATGTCGACCAGGGCGCGTTCGAGGTCCTGCACGGCTTCGGGACCCGCATTCATCGCCTGAAGCGCGTCGATAAGGATTATCTGACGGTCGAGCCGCGCGAAATGTTCGCGGAAGAACGGTTTGACGACAAGGCTCTTATAGGCCTCGTAGCGCCGTTCCATCATTGCCCACAGCGATCCGGACGGCGCCGAGCCCTCCGGCAGGTCCGGGAGCGGCGAGAACGTCAGGGCCGGGGAGCCTTCGAGGTCGCCCGGCATCAGGAAGCGGCCCGGCGGCAGCGTCGACAATGCCCGCTCGTCGCTGCGGCAGTTCCGCAGATATTCGGCGAAGAGGCCGGAAATGCCGCGTGCATGCGTTTCATCGGCGGCGGCGCGAACGTCAATATTCGCTGCGGTATCAAGCCATTGGCGGGACAGGTCGACGCGGGCGGGCGAGCGTGCGAGGCCGACGGCCATGCGGCTGAAAGCGGCGAAATCCTGCTGCAGGAGCGGCAGGTCAAGAAGCCATTCACCGGGGTAGTCAACGATGTCGATGGAAAGCTTTCCGGAGGAGAGCAGCCTGTTCCAGGCGCTGGCGGATTCATATTCGATGGTCAGGCGCAGTTCGGAGATGGCGCGCGTCGATTGCGGCCAAAGGCGGTCGTCGACCAGGGCACGCACATGATCCTCGTACTGGAAGCGCGGGACCCCGTCGTCGGGCTGGGGTTCGAGATAGGCGGCAGCGATGCGGCCGCTTTGCTGCGCCTTGAACAACGGCAAACGGCCGCCATGCATCAGATTGTGAACGAGTGCGGTGATGAACACCGTTTTTCCGGCGCGCGAAAGTCCCGTCACGCCGAAGCGCATGGTCGGACGCAGCAAATCGCCGGCCCGGTCGACAAGATTGTCGACCGTGATCAGGGCCTCATCCGAAATGCGGGAAAGAGCAGAACCCAATTGTCACCTGCTTCGCGTGATCGTTGGAGGGGATATAAGAACCCACCCGGCGGCTGTTCAACCCGATGCCGATACGCCGCGTTTTTTCCGAACACCCGCCGTTGTCGTTCCGTTCGCCGACACGGCTGGAGGATATTCAAAATTTGCCTTTTATAACAGCAGGTTCATTGCCGACGCGGCACTCATCCTTCGACCCGTTGCGCCAGTTTGCGCAACCGTTTGGGCGACAGAAACTCACGCAGATGCCCGCCGCGGCCGATTGTTGCCAGGGGGCCTTCGAACTTGAGGACAGCGAGCCCGGCGGTCGGAAAACCCTTTTGCAGCCGTTCGCCCGGCCGGTCCTTGGCGGTGGCGCTCAGGAACCGGGCCGTGTCCTCCATCATCGGGTTATGTCCGATCAGCAGGACCGGAGACGCGGACTGTTGCGACAGGAGGTCGACGTAGTAACGGTAATCGTTGCTGTACAGCGCATCCACGTTTTCAACCCGCGGCGGGCTCGCCAGGTTCGACAGAACGATGTCGCAGGTCTGCCGGCACCGCGCTGCGGTCGAGCACAGTACAAGTTCCGGTGGGCGATCGAGTTTTGAAAGCGCGGCGCCGACGATTTGCGCGTCTTCGATGCCGCGCTCGTCGAGCGGGCGGTCGAAGTCCCGCTGGCCGGGGCGCGCCCAGGCGGAATGGGCATGCCGAAGCAAGTAGACGATCGCGGGTTTCGGTGTTTTCTTGTCCATGCGCGCTTTCTGCCGTATGCGGGGCCGGTACGGCCCCGTGTCCCGGCATTTAAAGCATCATTCGACCGGCGACGCGAGAGGGTGGCGTGCAAATGGTGCCCGGGGTGGGGAAAACGGCGGCCGCCGCGCATTGCGGTCTGTCGGACACCGCGCATTCGTGCGAATGCTTCTGCCTGCGACGGATGTTTAGTCCGAAACACAAGGGTGCCTCTTTGCCGCAATCGACCGGCCACGCTGCCATCTACTACGCCGCCAAAATGCGGCCCCGTCCCCAGTGCCAGCCGCTCGACGGCCTGGTGGAGGCCGATGTCGCCGTGATCGGCGGCGGGCTCGCGGGTCTGACCGCAGCGCGCGAAGTCGCGGCAAGGGGGTTTTCGGTCGTGGTTCTCGAGGCCAACCGGATCGGCTGGGGTGCATCGGGACGCAATGGCGGTTTCGTGTCTCCGGGATATGCGCAAGGAGTCGATGCCATCGAACGTCGCGTCGGCAAGGCGCGCGCGATGCGGCTTCACCGGCTTTCCGTCAAGGGCGTGGACTACATCGAGAAGACCATACTCGATGCCGGGCGCGAGGACATTGTCGGCGGGCGGGGCTGGTTGCATCTCATCCGCCACAGACGAACGGATGCCCTTCGTCAATGGCAGCGCAAGATGGCTGCAGAATACGGCGCCGAGCTCGCGTTTCTCGACCGCACCGCGATCCGGGCGCTGCTCGACACCGACCGGTATCATGCCGGCGTCATCGATGCCCGGTCCTTTCATATCGACCCGTTGGCCTATGCCGAACTGATGCTCGATTTGTGCCGCGACGCCGGCGTGCGCGTTCACGAGGGAACGCGTGCCATCGACGTGCGCAAGTCCGGCGCGACCTTTCATGTGCGAACGGCCGGTGGCGAGGTGAGGGCGCCTTCCGTGGTGGTTGCGAGCAGTGCCTATGGCGGCCCGGTCGCGGCGGTCGAACGCAGCGTTCTGCCGGTGGCGACCTATGTCGTTGTCAGCCGTCCCGCAGGTGAGCGCATCGGCGATGTCATCCGCTATCGCGGCTGCATCACCGATCAGCGGCGCGCCGGCGACTATTACCGCGTGGTAGGGGACGAAACCGGGCTGCGTCTGCTGTGGGGCGGGCGCATTACCACCCGGCGCTCCGAGCCGGCGCGCCTTTCGCGCATGCTGCTTGGCGACATTTTACGCATTTATCCGCAGCTTCGAGGCCTGGAAATCGAGTACACCTGGTCCGGATTGATGGGCTACGCGCGCCACAAGATGCCGATTGTCGGCGAGATCAGCCCCGGGCTGTTCGCGGCGACCGCATTCGGCGGCCACGGTCTCAACACGACTGCCGCTGCCGGCCTGGCGGTTGCCGATGCAATTGCCGGCTCGAAGGAGCAACTGACGCTGTTCGAGGACTACAGGACCGCCTGGGGCGGCGGCGCGCTCGGCCGGATCGCCACGCAGATCGAATACATGCGGTTAAGACTTGTTGACTATATCGACGAAATATAAGCCAAGCAGAATTGTGAACTTGCTATGACAATTTCGCAATTCAAACTAGATGCTTACTTATTCCCGGATCCTCACAAAAAACTGAACTGACCGATGAATTCGCGCTTGTAAGCGCAGGTCGGTGTGGCTATACACACGCCCGAAAAGCACTGCTAACTAAGGAATCACCATGAATGACATGATCGATCTTGGTTCCTATGTTCCCTCGGACGACGAGGAGTTCATGAATGAGAAGCAGCGTGCCTATTTTCGAGCCAAGTTGAATGCATGGAAGAACGAGATTCTGCGCGAGGCGCGGGAAACGCTCGGCAACCTTCAGGAAGACAGCGCAAATCACCCCGATATCGCGGACAGGGCCTCGTCGGAAACCGACAGGGCCATAGAACTGCGCGCGCGGGACCGGCAACGCAAACTGATCTCCAAGATCGACGCGGCCCTGCGGCGGCTCGACGAAGGCACCTACGGATACTGTGAGGAAACCGGGGAGCCGATCAGCCTCAAGCGTCTTGACGCGCGGCCGATCGCTACTCTTTCCATCGAGGCCCAGGAACGCCACGAGCGTCGCGAAAAAGTCTATCGCGACGAATAACGCACGAAGAAGCAGCAAATGAAAAAGGCGGCCGGTGCCGCCTTTTTTGTTTCGAGGTCAACAGGCGGGCGCAAAGCGCTGCCCTAATGTTTCACGGTCAGGTCACCGAGCAGTTTCTTCATTTCGTCTTCCAGAGAAGCGGCCGGCGGTTTCACCGTATCATCCTTCTCGGATTCAGGCTGCACTTCCGGCTCCTCCTTTTCCGCTGACAGTTTCTGCTGCTCGGCCTTGCTCATCTCGGCCTCCAGCACCCTGTCGAAGTCGGCAATCAGCTCGTCGGCGGTTACGGTCGGCGCCGGGGCCTCGATATTGTCCGCAGGTTTCGCGGCCGTTTCGACGAGGGGGATGCCGGCCGTGGCAGCGACAACGGTTGCCTCCGGCGGTTGGGAGGGTTTGCTTTCGGCCTCCTTCGACGGCGCATCGGCTTCCGGCTGCACGGTCGGCGCCGCATCCTCTTCCGGCAGAACCAAGTCTTTTTCCGGCAGAACAAGGTCCCGTGCCGCTTCCAGAACGTCTTCGAGCTCTGCGGTGATCGCCGGGTCGTCTTTCTTCTCGCTCGGCGGTTCGACCGCATCGGACACAGCCGCGGAGACAGCGACAGCCGCAAGTTCAGGCGCCGGCGGTTCGATCACGGGCGCGGGCGCCGGTTTCGCCTCCGTAACGGGCCGTGGCGGTTCCCCGGCCGGTTTTTGCTTGTCAGCCGGTGTGGGTTCGGGCTTGGCCGCCACTTCCTTGGCCGGTGGCGCCGGCGGCTTGTCGGCCGGCTTCGACGGCGGCACGCTCAGCGGCTCCGTTGTGATCGGCTCGGCCGACTTAGGCGGCGGCGGGGCTTTCTGCGGCTGCGGGCGCTGCTGCGGCTTCGGCGCCGGCGGTGCCGATGGCTGCTGGGCGGCTGCGGGCTGCTGGGAGACCGCGGACTGCTGGGCCGCGGCTTCCTGCTGCGCGGCGCGCATGGCAGCGCGGTTGATGCCGCGCTCGACAACGATATCGCTCGGACCGCCGATCATGAGAAGGTGTTCGATATTGTCGCGGCGCACCAGAACGAGCTTCCGGCGCGCATCAACCGCCGTCGCATCGAGCACCGCGAGTCGCGGCTGGCGGGAGCCACCACCGCGTATGAATGCCATGTGACCGCGCCGCCTCAGGTTCCAAACGAGAAGGCCGATGGCGATAAGAATGACCACGCCCACCGCAAGCATGGAATAAAGGGACATGCCGTCCGTGCTGAAAAGCGCATCACCCATATGTATTCAACTTCATAAACGTCCCACACTCTCGCTTCACCGCTGCGAGTCGGCGAAACCGCCGCTGCGGTAAAGCGTAGATGCCGATTGTGGCGCTTGCAAGCTTGGGGCCGCCAAAATTCAAACTACACACAATTTGCGCACCGGTTTTACCCATATATGTCAGCCGGTTCAAAGCAATGGCGGCATTAGCAGTGTAAAGGCTGCGTGCAAATCCCGCTCTCTCTTTCAATGTGTTAACGAATGTGGTCCAAACGGGATATTGTATTTCAAGGGAATCATGCTCGCTTCAAGAGGACGGTGATGGCGCGAGACAACCAGTCGGGAGACTACCCGACGCCGATCATAGACCGGCACTCGAAACCCGGGACCGTGGTTCGCCTGACCGTTCTCGCAATCGTCCTCGTCGGCGCGGCGATTGCGTTTGTCTATCTCGAAGGACGCGTCAACACCAATCTCGGTCTCGGCCTGCTCGGCATGCTGGCGATGATCGGCATCTTCTATCTTGTCTCAACCGTGATCGGGTTCGTTCAGATCATGCCGCGCGGCGGCGGCGACATCCTGTCGCGCATTTTCATCGACGGCCATCCCGAAGGCACCGTCGTGACGGACAACAAGGGGCGCGTCGTTTACGCAAACCGGACCTATGCTGACCTCATCGGCGCCAACAGCCCGGCCGATGTCCTGTCCATCGAAGCGATCATGTCGAACGACAACCAGGCGGCCGAAGCGGTCTACCGGTTGACCAACCAGATCCGCGAAGGCAAGGAGGGCCAGGAGGAGTTCCGCCTGCTCAAGGGCCTCGGCGGCAATTCCCCGGGCGCCGAAGGGCCGCGCTGGTACCGGTTGCGTGCCCGGCCGCTCGACATCGGCGATGCCGGCGAACAGCTGCATGCGTGGCAGCTCTCCGACATCACCGCGGAACGCGAAGACCAGGAGAAGTTCTTCCGCGAGCTGCAGCACGCGATCGATTATCTCGATCACGCGCCCGCGGGGTTCATGTCCACCGGCCAGAACGGCGCGATCGTCTATATCAACGCGACGCTCGCCGACTGGATCGGCCTCGACCTCACCCAGTTCACGCCGGGCTCCATCGCGCTCAACGATCTGATCGCCGGCGAGGGCATGGCGCTGATCGAATCCGTCGAGGCGGCGCCCGGGCTCGACAGGACGGCAACGCTCGACCTCGACATGCTGCGCCGGGACGGAAAAAGCATGCCGGTGCGGCTTGTCCACCGGGTCAGCGCGCCGCGTGACGGCGCACCGGGCGAAAGCCGGACCATCGTGCTCTTGCGGGGCGGCGAGTCGAGCGGCCCGAGCGAGGCGGCGGCGGAAATGCGCTTCACGCGCTTCTTCAACAACACACCGATGGCCATCGCCTCCGTGGACGGGGGCGGCAAGATCGTCCGCACCAACGCGCCTTTCCTGAAAATGTTCTCCGGCGCGGTGTCGCGGGACGACCTGGAAAAAGGCGCGCGCTTCGAAACCGTCGTGCACGAGGCCGATAGGAAACTCTTTGCATCGGCGCTTGAGGCGGCGAGCGAAGGGCAGGGGGACATCGCGCCGGTGGACACCCGTCATGCCGCGGACGAGGAACGGTTCTTCCGCTTCTATGTCACCGCCGTCATCGACGACGGCGACAGCAAGGAAACCGCCATCGTCTACGCGGTGGAGACCACCGAGCAGAAGGCGCTCGAGGCGCAGATGGCGGAAACCCAGAAGATGAACGCCGTCGGCACCCTGGCCGGCGGCATCGCACACGATTTCAACAACGTGCTGACGGCCATCCTGCTTTCGGCCGACCACCTGCTGCTGTCGCTGCGCCCCTCCGATTCCGCCTTCGCCGATCTCATGGAGATCAAGCGCAATGCCAACCGTGCCGCAGTCCTCGTGCGCCAGCTGCTCGCCTTTTCGCGCAAGCAGACCATGCGGCCGACCGTCCTGTCCATGACCGACGTGATCGGCGACCTGCGCATGCTGGTCGACCGGCTGACCGGAACCCATGTGAAGCTCGACATCGGCTACGGCAAGGACCTGTGGCCGGTGAAGACGGATCTCGGCCAGTTCGAGCAGGTGATCATCAACCTTGCCGTAAACGCCCGCGACGCCATGCCGGACGGCGGGACGATCAAGCTCAGCACGGCCAATGTCGAGAGCAGCGAGGTGGCGGCGCTCAACAACCGCGGCATGGAGGTCGGCGACTATGTGATGATCGCCATCGAGGACGAAGGAACGGGCATCGCACCGGACCTGCTCGACAAGATCTTCGAGCCGTTCTTCACCACCAAGGATGTCGGCAAGGGCACGGGACTGGGACTATCCATGGTCTACGGGATCATCAAGCAGTCCGGCGGCTACATCTATCCTGAATCCGAGGTCGGCAAGGGATCGATCTTCCGCATCTACCTGCCGCGTCATGTCGAGACGGAAGAGGAGGCCGCACCCGAAGCCGCCGCCGACAAGCCCGCGGCGTCGGGCGGTGCCAACGGGTCGGGCGGCCAGAAGGAACCCACCGATCTGACGGGCTCGGCGACGGTTCTGCTGGTGGAAGACGAGGAGGCGGTGCGGCGCGGCGGAAAGCGCATGCTGGAGACGCGCGGCTACACGGTGCACGAGGCCGGCTCCGGCGTCGAGGCGCTCGACGTGATCAAGGAACTGGAAGGCGATGTTGACATCGTCGTCTCCGACGTCGTCATGCCGGAGATGGACGGGCCGACGCTGTTGCGCGAGCTGCGCAAGGAATATCCGGACATGAAGTTCATATTCGTCTCCGGATATGCGGAGGACGCCTTTGCGAAGAACCTTCCGGAGAATGCCCAGTTCGGGTTCCTGCCGAAGCCGTTCTCGCTCAAGCAGCTGGCAACGGCGGTCAAGGAGGTCATCGACAGCTAGCCGCATTGGCCCAGGCCCCGGTCGGGTGACGGGATTGGCGCAGTCGGGAAAATGCAGCTAACTGTAGGACAACGATTCGTTATTTGGTGCGCCGGGTGTGGAATTCGCCATATTGCGTTCCCATCTATCGGCAATCGAAAAGAACACAATGGCGCCGCAATATTGATATTGAAGCCAGTTCAAATCTCATTCACCTTGGACGGGGGAAGCTAAATGTACAAGAAAATCGCAGTCGCAACGGTGGCGGGCGCCTTCCTGGCGGGTTGCATGACAACCGATCCCTATACCGGAGATCCGCGTCCGACGCGAACGGCCACGGGTGCGGCGCTCGGCGCAGCGGCCGGCGCGGGGCTCGGGCTGCTGGCCGGCGGCAACGACCGGCGCAACGCGCTCGTCGGCGCCGGTATCGGCCTGCTCGCGGGCGGCGCCATCGGCAACTACATGGACCGGCAGGAAGCCGAGCTGCGGGCGCAACTCCAGGGAACCGGCGTTTCGGTCACGCGCAACGGCAACAACCTGGTTCTCAACATGCCATCCAACGTGACGTTCGCGCTTAACCAGGCGCAGATCGATCCGAGTTTCTTCCAGACGCTGAATTCGGTGGCGATCGTGTTGTCGAAATACAACCAGACGCTCGTCGATGTTTACGGCTACACGGATTCGACCGGCTCGGCCCAGTACAACCTCGATCTTTCGCAGCGGCGCGCGCAATCCGTTTCGTCCTATCTTTCGGCGCAGGGCATCGACCCGCGGCGCATGTATGTCGTCGGCTTCGGCGAGGAGCGGCCGATCGCCAGCAACGCGTCGGAAGCCGGGCGGGCGCAGAACCGGCGCGTCGAAATCCAGATCGTTCCGCTCAGCTAGCCGGAACCATCAGCGAAATCCGAAGGGCGCCGGTCATTCCGGCGCCTTATTCGTTGAGGGAACCGGCGATGCGTGCAGCTAAGCGCGCATTGTTGTGGACCAGCGCGATATTGGTCGCCAGGCTGCGGCCTTCGGTGATCGCAAGTATCTCGTTCAGCAGGAACGGTGTGACCGCCTTGCCGGCGATGCCTTCCTCCCGTGCCCTGTCGAGGGCGCGGCCGATATGGCCGTTCATTTCCTCGCGCGGTATCTCGTGCTCCTCGGGCACGGGATTGGCCACCAGCATGCCGCCGCCGATGCCCATGGCGGCGCGCGTGTTGTGAAAACGCGCGATGTCCGCCGGATCGTCGAGGCGCAGCGGACTTTCAAGGCCCGATCGCCGCGACCAGAACGCCGGCAGTTCGTCGGCGCCGTAGGTGACGACGGGCACACCCCTGGTCTCCAGCACTTCCAGCGTCTTCGGAATATCGAGGATCGCCTTGGCGCCGGCGCTGACGACGATAACCGGCGTCCTTGCCAGTTCCTCGAGATCGGCGGATATGTCGAAATCCTTTTCCGCGCCGTGGTGAACGCCGCCGATGCCGCCGGTCGCGAAGACGCCGATGCCGGCAAGTTCCGCCGCGATCATCGTTGCAGCCACCGTCGTCGCGCCGGTTTTCCCGGCAGCGACCGCGAAGGCAAGGTCGGCGCGCGAGACTTTCAGCGCCTCCGTGGTCTTCGCCAGGACCTCGAGCGTTTCTTCTTCCAGGCCAATATGCAGGCAGCCGTCGATGACGGCGATGGTCGCCGGGACAGCCCCCTCGGCGCGGATGATTGCCTCGACCTCGCGGGCCATCTCAAGATTGTCGGGCCAGGGCATGCCGTGGGTGATGATGGTCGATTCCAGCGCGACGACGGGCCGTCTTGCGTCGAGCGCGGCGCGGACCTCGGTCGAATAGGCCAGGGGGAAGGGGGGCTTGGTCATGGATGTTTCTGTCCGGTGGCGGTGAATTACGGATAGGGTTCCGGCTCGGGAACGCGATGCAATATGGCTTCGACAGCCGCGGTGCTTAGCTGCCGCGGCGCCGCCTCGGCCGCCTGGACGGCCAGACCGGCGGCCGCCACGCCGTAGCGCAGCGATGCGCTGAAACCGTTGCCGCCCAGGTAGGCGTGCAGGGTGGCGGCGGCCAGCGTGTCGCCGGCGCCCGTCACGTCGACGATCGTATCGACGGGCGGCGGGGCGATCTGGAACAGGTCGGCGCCGTCAAAGCCGAGGACCGGGCCCTGGCCGCGCGAGATCGCGCCGCGTCGGATTCCGAGTTCCCGCAGCTTGTTCGGCCACTCCTCCTGCGGCGTGTCTGTGCCGCAGAGCGCGGCGGCTTCGGCGGCATTCATGAACACCGCCTCAAGTCCGTCGAATGCGCCTGCCAGGCGCGCGACCTTGGCCGGCGAGATGGCGATCGCCGTCAGCGGCCTGCCGTTCCGGGCCGTCATCGCCGCCAGCGCCGCGAGCGTATCGGCGGGAAGATTGGCATCGCACAGCACGAGGTCGGCGTCGGCGACGGCCTCGCGGATCGATTTGCGCGACAGCTGGCGGTGGACGAAATGATCGTAGAGATCCATGTGTGCGACGGCGATCACGAGGTTGCCGTCGCTTTCAAGAACAGCCGTGTAGCTCGGCGTGGCGCGGTCGAGAAAGACCTGCGCCATGTCGGCGATACCGGCCGCTTCCATCGCCGCGCCGACCCACTCGCCGGCGCTGTCGCCGCCGCGCACCGAGACCATCGCGACATCATGACCGAGGCGCGCCAGGCTGCGCGCAGCGTTGAAGCCGCCGCCGCCGGGTTCCTCGCGCCAGTGGCCGGGGTTGCTGGCGCCCGGCGCGGTGGTGCCGCTGATCGTCGCGCGCCGGTCGATATGCGCCCCTCCGAGGACGAGAATCCGAGCCATGTGGAACTGCCTGTTCGCCGCGGCGGCCATCGCCGCGATTCTAGGGGTTGGCTTAGCGCAAGGGGCCCGGCAATTCAATTTCCTATGGCGGGTGCGACATGCGGGGTGCTAGTTTGCCGGCGTGTCGCGAAATAGTACGACGCCATATTCGCAGGAAAGCGCCGCGCAATCCTTGGGCGTGATGCGGACGACGCGCCGGCCCGCGGCCTCGAGATCGAAGATGAAGTAGGTTGCGGAAAAATCGTCGGGCTTGGCATCGATCACGGTGCCGTCCCCGTCCACCAGCTCCGCCGACAGGCCGCTGCAATTGGCGCAGGCAACCGCTACCTGGTAGTCGTCGGGTCCAAGCTCGCCCAGGTTCATGCTGCCGGTCCGGCCGGCATTGACCGTGCCGAAAGCGCCGCCGAGCTGGACGAGCCTGCGCCCGTACCGGGCGCCGACATCGTGCAT
This sequence comes from Nitratireductor sp. XY-223, assembly GCF_004959855.1. GTDB lineage: Bacteria > Pseudomonadota > Alphaproteobacteria > Rhizobiales > Rhizobiaceae > Hoeflea_A. Next base: position 816,924 of record NZ_SPNT01000001.1, read on the forward strand.
CTGGGCCGCCATGATCTGCAGTTCCTTCAACAGTTCCTCGGACGGCTCCTGCGCGATGGCGGGACCGTTCACGAAAATAATCGTCATGAGTGCCGCATGCAGCATCGGAATACGCATCGGGTCCACCTCCTTCAGCCCGCGGCGCAGGTTAGCCTCCTTGCCGGGCCGGCACAATTTGCGGTTTCAACGCGCGCCATTGCTGTTTCAAGCGGCTTCTGGAAACCGCTTGGCCAGTTGCTCCCGCAAATACTCCGCCAGGCGCTGCGCCGACGTCGAAAGCGTTCCCGAGCTGCGCGATACCAGATGGAACGACCAGCGAAGCGCCGGCTCGAAGGCCAGGGCGCAGGTTCCCTCGATCGCCCGGGCTGCGACGATCTGGTCGACGATGCCGATGCCGACGCCGCTGGCGACGAGACCGGCAATGGCACTCTGGGTGCGCGCTTGAGCGCGGATTTTCACCGATAGTCCGGCGCGGGCCAGATGCTGGTCCAGGGCATATCGGAACGGGCTGCCCGTGTTCAGGGCTATGAACGGCTCGGACTGGATCGACGCCAGCTCGATCGGAAGGGTGCAGGCGGTACGCCAGCCCGCCGGCGCGATCAGCACCGAGCGGGTGGAAAGCTCGGCATGCACCGTATGGGTCTTGTCGCGCACGCCCGAGACCAACGCCAGGTCGACGTTTCCGGCTTCGAGCAGGGTCAGCGCCCGGTGGGTGTCAGCGACCTCCAGGGTGATTTCGACGAACGGATTGTCGCGCATGAAGCGGCCGAGCATTGCCGGCAACAGATATTCCGAGACCACCGGAATGGCGACGATGCGCACATGCCCGCGCCTGGCGTTGCGGATCGCTTCGGCCGATTCCTGCAGGTTTGAGATGATCGGCAGGGCCGAGGCGACGTCGCCGAAGAACACCTGGCCGTCCTCGGTCAGCTCCAGCCGCCGGCCGATCTTGCGAAACAGCGTCAGATTGGTCCAGGCCTCCAGCGATTTCAGCAGGTGGCTGATCGCCGGCTGGGTGACGTTGAGGTGCTCCGCTGCGGCGGCCACCGAGCCCAGCGTGACGACCGCGTGGAAGGCGTGAATGGCCCGAAGGCTGAGACGGTCATTCAACATTACATTAGGTTCTTTAATATATTAAGAACAAAAAAGTCAATTGTTTTATCGGACGGGCGTCCTAAGCTGACGGCATGTGGACTTTCGAGCTGACAGAGTTGCCCGTTACCGAATTCGGCCTGGCTTTCGGTCTGGTACTGCTGGGCTCCTCCCTGCAGGTGGCGACCGGCGTCGGGCTTGGCCTGATTGCCGGGCCATCGCTGCTGCTCTTTCTGGACAGTGCGGCGGCGATACAGACGGCCATCATTCTCAACCTGGTGCTGACGGCCTGCCTGCTGCCGACGGAACTGCGCGACGTTGCCGGACGGCCGCTGGCGCATATGTGCCTGTGGGCCTGCATCGGCATTCCGGTTGGCACGGTTCTGCTGCTGATGGCGGATTCGACCAGCTTGAAGATCGCCAGCGGCCTGGTGGTGTTGCTTGCTGTGGTCCAATTGCGCTTCTTTCCGGCGCCGCAGGCGGTAGGTCCGGGGTCTCACTCATGGGTGGTCCGAGTCGGCGGTACGGTGTCGGGCGGCATGACAGGCGCCCTGGCGGTGCCGGGTCCCATCGCGCTGTGGACGCTGCTGAGCAGCGGGCTCAATCCGGCCGCCGTGCGCGCTACGCTGCGCGCCTATTTCTTCATCGCCTATACCGTGGCGCTGCTCATTCATCTGCTGATGACGCAACGCGGGGAAGGCAGCTTCAGCCTCAGCCTGGTGTTGCTGCCCGCCGTCGCCATCGGCATCGGGCTGGGCCAGGCAGGGCGCAACGCCATCGGGTCGGATCGCCTGCGCCTGCTTCTCGAGGTCGTCCTTGTGATCATGGGAATTTCATTGCTGAGCAGGGGACTCCTCGATGCCGTCTGATCGCCTAGCCGATATCGAGCTGCTACCGGAACTCGGCCGGCACCCGCGCGTCGATCTGGGTCTGATACGCTCCGGCCTCGACCCGCTGCGACGGCTTGGCGACAGCCTCGGTATCACGCTCTACGCCAAGCGCGACGATACCCAGCCGCTTGCGATGGGCGGCAACAAGACACGACAACTGGAGTATTATTTGGGCCTGGGTGCCGAGCAGGGCTGCGACACGGTGCTGATCACCGGCGCAGTCCAATCGAATTTCGTCCGCTCCACCACCGCCGCGGCCCGGCGTCTGGGCTGGCATGCGCTGGTGCAGCTGGAGGACCGCGTGCCGAAAAACGACCCGGTTTACGCCGCGTCAGGCAATGTCCTTCTCAGCCAGCTGCTGGGTGCCGAGATCCACCGCTTTCCCGAAGGCGAGAACGAGGCAGGCGCCGATGCCAATCTCGATCGTCTGGCAGAGCAATGCGAGCAACGTGGCCGCAAGCCATACGTCATCCATCTCGGCATGGACAGTCAGCCGATCGGCGCCCTGGGCTACGTCTATGCAGCCCTCGAAACCTGGCGACAATTCCAGGATCTCGGTACAATGCCTGATTATGTGGTGATCCCCTCGGGCAGCGGATTGACCCATGGCGGTTTTCTGGTCGGCGCCCGTGCCATCGGCTGGGATGTACCGGTCCACGGCATTTGTGTGCGCCGCGCCGCCGAACTGCAATCCGTGCGGATCGCCACAAGGGCTGCCGAAATCAACGCCATGCTCGACAATCGGGCGACGCTGACACCGCAGGACATCCTGGTTGACGACACGACGCTGGCGCCCGGCTACGGCCGGATCAACGACGCGGTTTCGTCGGCCATCCGCCGCGCCGCGCGGGACGAGGCTCTGCTGCTCGATCCCGTCTACAGCGGCCGCACCATGGCGGGCCTGATTTCGCTTGTCGAGCGCGGCTTGATCGAGCCCGGCGCCTCCGTTGCCTTCATTCACACCGGAGGTACTCCGGCGATCTTCGCCTACCAGAACGATCTGGTGCCGGAGGGAAGCGAAAACGGCGAAGTGCTGCCGCAGGGCAGCGTCGCAGTATGAACCGCATGACTGTTGGATGAAATGGGAGGATCCAGATGAAAACGTCCATCAATCGCCATCTTGGCAACCTTGCCTTTGCCGGAGCCCTGTTGCTGACGGGTGCCGCGACGGCGGCCGAACAGCAATTCGTGTCGATCGGCACGGGCGGCGTCACCGGCGTTTACTATCCGACCGGCGGCGCCATCTGCCGGCTGGTCAACAAGGATCGCAAGGAGCACGGAATCCGTTGCTCAGCTGAATCGACCGGCGGATCGATTTACAACATCAACACCATTCGCGGCGGCGAACTGGAATTCGGTGTCGCCCAGTCGGACTGGCAGTACCACGCCTATAACGGCACCTCGAAATTCGAGGACCAGGGCAAGTTCGACAAGCTGAGGTCGATCTTCTCGGTACACCCCGAGCCGGTCACCGTGATCGCGCATTCCAACACCGGCGCCGAGAACATCACCGACCTGAAGGGCATGCGATTGAACATCGGCAATCCAGGTTCAGGCACCCGCGGCACCTGGGAGGTGCTGGAAGGGGCGCTCGGCTGGGACCGCAGCGACTTGAAGCTGGCAGCCGAAATGAAGTCGGCCGAAACCGGCCAGGCGGTCTGCGACGGCAAGATTGACGCCTATTTCTGGCTTGTCGGCCACCCGTCCGCGCTGACCCAGGAATCGCTCGCCACCTGTGACGCGCGCCTGGTCAACGTGACCGGCGAGGCCATCGACAAGCTGGTCGCTGACAACCCATATTACCGCAAGGCAAAGATTCCTGCCGGCATGTACAACAATGCCGAGGACATCGACACCTTCGGCGTGGGCGCCACCTTCGTCACCAGCACCGACGTGCCGGACGAGGTCGTCTACACGGTCGTGAAGGCCGTGTTCGACAATTTCGACCAGTTCAAGAAGCTGCACCCTGCCTTCGCCAATCTCAGCGAGCAGGAGATGATCACCGACTCCCTGTCGGCGCCGCTGCATGACGGCGCGGTCAAATACTACAAGGAACGCGGCTGGATGTAGCCGTCCGACCTGCCGGGGGCAGTGAGCACCCCGCGGCGGCCCGAGAGGAGACGGGTCACCGCGGGGTCGAAGGGGGGAGGAGATGACCGAAAAGCACGCCGCAATTCACGAGGCTGACGACCTCGTAGCCCAGGTCGATACCGGGGCCCGACATCCGGCCGACTGGCAACGCAACCTGATACCGGTGACCGCCTTCGTCTGGGCGCTGTTCCAACTCTATATCGCCTCCAACCTGCCGTTTTACCTGACTGACGTGACCGGCATAAGCGTCATAGTCACCAATTCAAACGCCCGGCTGATCCACCTGGCCTTCGCCATGTTCCTGGCGGCCATGGCATTCCCGCTTTTCCGCGCCTCGCCGCGCGACCGCATACCGCTCTATGACTGGCTGCTCGGGCTGCTGGGCGTAGCGGCCTGCCTCTACATTCTCGTCTTCCGCAACGAAATCGCGGACCGGGCCGGCCTGCCGACGACGTCCGACCTGGTCATGTCGTCCATCGGCATGGTCGTGCTGGCGATCTCCGTCTACCGGGCGCTCGGCCTGCCGCTGGTTATCGTCGCCATGGTCTTCATCGCCTATGTATTCTTCGGCCACAGCGACTTCCTGCCCGATGTCGTCCAGTGGAAGGGCGCGTCCTTCGGCAAGGCCATGTGGCACTATTGGATGCAGAACGAGGGCGTGTTCGGCGTGGCGCTCGGCGTCTCGGCCACGCTGATCTTCCTGTTCGTGCTGTTTGGCTCCATTCTCGAAAAGGCGGGCGCCGGCAATTACTTTATAAAGATCGCCTTCGCCCTGCTCGGCCACCTGCGCGGCGGCCCGGCCAAGGCCGCCGTCGTCGCTTCGGCGCTGAGCGGGCTCTATTCCGGTTCGTCCATCGCGAACACGGTGACGACCGGTACCTTCACCATCCCGCTTATGAAGCGCACCGGCTTCCCGCCGGAAAAGGCCGGCGCTGTCGAGGTCGCCTCGTCGACCAACGGCCAGCTCACCCCGCCCGTCATGGGTGCTGCGGCCTTCCTGATCTCCGAATTCACCGGCATCAGCTACACCGAGATCATCAAGCATGCTTTGGTGCCGGCTTTGGTCTCCTATATCGCGCTCTTCTACATCGTCCACCTGGAGGCTCGGAAGCTCGACCTCAGGGGCCTGCCGAAACCGCCGTCGTCGATCAACTTCGCCGGCAAACTGATGGGTTTCCTCGCTGGCTTTATCGGAATCTCGGTACTCGGTATTATCGTCTATTACGGCATGGGCTGGATAAAGGTCGCCATTCCGGGCGCCGCCTTCACGGTGGTCGTCCTGGGGAGCGCCGCGACCTATCTCGTGCTGCTGTGGTTGGCGTCGCGGCACCCGGACCTCGAAGTCGACCCGCCGGATGCGCCGATCACCGAGCTGCCGCGCGCCGGCGCCACGGCGATCACCGGCCTCTACTACATTCTCCCGATCGTTATCCTGATCTGGTGCATCATGATCGAGCGGCTGTCGCCGGCGCTGTCGGCCTTCTGGGCGACCATCGCCATGATCACCGTGGCGCTGACACAGCACCCGATCAAGGCGATCATGCGCGGCAATGCCGATGTCGGTGCGGCGGCGCGGCGCGGCGTTTCCGAATGGGTCGACGGCATGATTGCCGGCTCGCGCAACATGATCGGCATCGGCGTCGCCACGGGCGCTGCCGGCATCATCGTCGGTACCATCTCGCTGACCGGCGCACACCAGGTGGTCGGTGAGTTTGTCGAGTTCCTGTCCGGCGGTCATCTGCTGCTGATGCTGGTCCTTGTGGCGATCATGAGCCTGATCCTCGGCATGGGCCTGCCGACGACTGCGAACTACATCGTCGTGTCGTCGCTGATGGCGCCGGTGATCGTCGCACTCGGCGCCAAGAGCGGACTGATCGTGCCGCTGATCGCGGTGCATCTGTTCGTCTTCTACTTCGGCATTCTCGCCGACGACACACCGCCGGTCGGGCTCGCCGCCTTCGCTGCCGCCGCGATATCGCGAGCCGACCCGATAAAGACGGGCATTCAGGGCTTTGCCTACGATATCCGCACGGCGCTGCTGCCTTTCCTCTTTATTTTCAATACCGAACTGTTGCTCATCGACGTATCGCCCCTCAAGGGCGTGTTCGTCTTCGTCACGGCGGTGATCGCCATGCTGTTATTTGCAGCAGCGACGCAGGGCTTCTTCCTGACACGCAACCGCATCTGGGAGACGGCCGCTCTGCTTGTCGTGGCGTTCACCCTGTTCAGGCCCGGCTTCTGGCTGGATCAGATCGACCCGCCCTATATCGACCGTCCAGGGGCGGAGATCCACCAGGTGGTGGGAGCGCAACCAGCTGACTCCCAACTGCGCGCTTCCATCTCCGGGCCTGATTTCAACGATCCCGACAAGCGTATCGAGACCACCATCGTCGTGCCCCTCGCCGCTGTCGGTGACGGTGAGGCACGTCTTGAAGAAAGCGGCATCCTGGTCATGGTCGACAATGGCCAGGCTGTGCTCGAGGAACCGTTCCCCGGAACGCCTTTCGAAAGCCTTGGACGGGAGTTCGACTTCTACGCCGACGATCCGGTCACCGTCAGCATGGTGCAGGTCGCCAAGCAGCGGAGGCCCAAGGAGTTGTTCTACATACCGGCGCTGCTGGTGCTGGTCGTCATCGTAATTCTGCAGCGCGGCCGCGCGGCAAGGGAGGTCTCGTGATGGGCGATGGTACTTTCAAGTCGATCCTGCTGCCGATCGACCTGGCGTCGGAACCGAGCTGGAAGCGTCCGCTGAATCTGGCGCTGGAACTGGCGGTCGGCGGCGCCATGCTGCACGTTATGACGGTTGTACCCGATTTCGGCATGTCGATCGTCGGATCCTATTTCGACGAGGGCTTCGAAAAGAATGCCCTCGATGACGTTGCGAAGCAGCTCGAGGCCTGGACTGCGGACCATGTTCCCGACGGTGTGGACCATCGCATTCACGTTGCGCACGGAACCATTTATGCGGAGATCCTGCGGGTGGCGGACGAGCTGCAATGCGATGCCATCGTCATGGCTGCCCACCGGCCGGAGTTGAAGGACTATCTGCTTGGTCCCAACGCCGCGCGCGTCATGCGCCACGCTGGACAGTCTGTCCTGGTCGTTCGAGATTAAGCTGGTCGTCCGTCAGAACCTCGTCCGTGTCGGCGCCCATGACAGGCGGCGCGCGGCGATAGGTCACCGGCGTCTTCGACAGTTTGAGAGGATTGCCGATCAGCGACACCCGGCCGTCCGCGGCTGCCGCGGTGTCCATGTCGATCCGCATGTCACGGGCCGCCACCTGGTCGGAGGAAAACACCCGGTCGAGCGTATTGACCGGTCCTGCCGGAACCTTCAGGGCCTCAAGGCCGGCAATCACCGTGTCGGTGGCTCTCGCTCGCAGGATCTCCTGCACGATGGGGATCAGCTCCGCCCGGTTCTCGAGTCGCGCCGGGTTGGTGGAAAACCGCGGGTCCGTGGCCAGTTCCGGCCGGCCCAGCCAACCGGCGAAGCGTTCGAACTGCGCATCGTTGCCGACGGCGACGGTGACGTGGCCGTCGGCGGTTTCGAACACCTGGTAGGGGGCGATATTGGGATGGCCGTTGCCACGCCGCTGCGGCACGGCGTCAGTGGTCAGGAAGTTGACACCCTCGTTGATCAGCCAGGCGATCTGGCTGTCCACCAGCGCCAGGTCGATGTGCTGGCCTTCGCCGGTGCGGTTGCTGTGGCGCAGCGCCGCCAGGATGCCGACCGCCGCGTACATGCCGCACATGACATCGGCAATACCGACGCCGACCTTCATCGGCTCGCCGTCGGGCGCGCCGGTCAGGCTCATGATGCCGCCATAGCCCTGCGCCATCAGGTCGTAGCCGGGCTTGGAGGCGTTGGGCCCGGTCTGGCCGAAGCCGGAGATCGAGCAATAGACCAGATGCGGGAAGTCGCGCAGCATGGTGTCGTGGTCGAGGCCGTATTTGGCCAGCGACCCCGGCTTGAAATTCTCGATCAGCACGTCGGCCGAGGCCGCAAGCGCGCGCACGGCCTGCTGCCCCTCAGGATTGCTGATATCGAGCGCGACGGACTTCTTGTTGCGGTTGGCGCTCATGAAATAGGCGCTGAGACCGGTTCGTTCGCCGTCAGGGCCGTTGACGAAGGGCGGCCCCCAGGTACGGGTATCGTCGCCTCCGGTCTTGGGGTTTTCGACCTTGATCACTTCGGCCCCGAGATCGCCCAGCAGTTGGGTACAGGTCGGGCCGGCGAGAATGCGGCTGAGATCGAGGATGACGAGCCCATCCAATGCACCTGCCATGATGGTCACTCCCTAAATGCGTCCGTCATAGGATTGCGGGTCGATGACCGCCGCGATGACTGAGAACCGGTCTGCCCCCAGCGCCTCGACCAGGGCCTGGTGCAGTTCCCTTCGGCTGGTCACGGTGTGCCCGTATCCGCCGAACGCCCGGCCGATGGCTGCGAAATCGTGGCTGCCGAAATCGACGCCAGCGTTGCCCAGTTGCCGCTGCCGCTGCTTCAGCTCGATCAGCGCCAGGCTGGAATCGACAAAAACGACGAAGATGGCGCGGCTGCCGAGTTCGGCCGCCGTCGACAGTTCGCCGGCGACCATGAGCATGCCGGCGTCGCCGGAAAATGATACGACCGGTCGCTCCGGATCGGCATGTTTGACCCCGATCGCCAATGGTACGGCGCATCCCATCGTGCAAAACGCCGTGGACTGCAGCAGGCTGCGCGGCTCGTAGCACGTCCACATCTGCGACAACAGAATGCGGTGAGCGCCGGAATCCACGGTGGCGATGGTGTCGCGCGGCAGCGTACGCCGGCATTCGTCGACGATAGCCGCCGGCCCCCAGTCGCCGTCGCTTGGAAAATTCCCGGCCAGCCGTGCTTTCGCCGTCTCGATTTCGCCGTTTGCCCAGGTCTCTCCCGCCGCGACGCCCGCCTGCAACGCCGCGAGCGTCGCTCCGGCATCGCTGACGAAATGCAGTGATGCCTGGTGCATGTAGTGATGGTTCGGCCCGGCGGTGATGTCGACGACATTGACCTTTGCCGGGTCCCAGACTTCGCGCCAGCCGGTACGCATCTCGATCGGATCGTAGCCGACGCACAGGATGAGATCGGCTGACTGAACGAACGGGATCAGCGTTCTGTCGGCGAGTGGTGACAGGCCTGCGCCGCCGAGGCACAGTGGATGGTTCTCGGGAACGATTCCCTTGGCCTTGTAGGTGGTCACCAGCGGCACGCGGTAGTTTTCGGCAAAGGCCCGGACGGCGTCGCCGGCCTCGTCCTTCAGCGCATCGAGCCCGACAATCATCACCGGTCGTCTGGCGCGGCGCAACCACTCTCTGGCGCGGTCGAGGTCAGGGCCCTCGGCGGGCGCCGTGGGCGAGGCGGCTGCCCGCCGGCGTGGCCGCACGGCACCCGGCTTCGCATCGGCGACCGAGATCGGAACGTCGATATGCACCGGCCCGGCGCGGCCTTCCGTCGCCATGCCGACCGCTTTGTCGGCAATGGTGTCGGCGCCTTCGGCCGTCAGCATGAACGTCGCCCGGGTGATCGGCGCGAACACCGCCTGGTGGTCGAGGATCTGATGCGTGTAGGTCAGTGCCTCGTCGGCATCGACACAGCCGGTCAGCACGATCAGCGGCACCCGGTCCTGTTCCGCATTGGCGACGACGTTGACGCCGTTGAGCGCCCCCGGTCCGACGGTCGCGACCAGGATGCCCGGCGCGCCGGTACGGTGGTGCACACCCTCGGCCATGAAGCCGGCATTGTTCTCGTGCTTGGCGAGCACGAAGTCGATGCCCGCCTTCCGCAGAGCGTCGACGATGGTCAGCACCTCGCCGCCCGGCATGCCGAAGGCATGGCGGCAACCGGCCTCGTAAAGCCGCCGCGCCAGCAGGTCGGCGGCGCGCAGATCGCCCGTCATGATGTCGTCCCCGCGTTCCGCGCATGGCCGTTGCGGGTCTGTGGCGTCTTGATCCCCAGGAGGTTGCCGGCGACCTGGGTGCGCAGGATCTGCGCCGTGCCGCCGCCGATGGTGAACATGCGCACGTCGCGATACATGCGCTCCAGCGGCTCCCTGTCGCCGTACCCGCGAGCGCCGAATATCTGCAGTGCGTCGCTGACCACCTTGATCGCCGCTTCCGAGGCGAACAGTTTCGCCCGTGCCGCCATGGTCATGTCGGGGAACGGGCTGCCGTGCGGCCCGCGCGAGCGCGCCGCTTCGTGCAGCATCAGTCGCGAGGCATGGACCGCGGTGTCCATGTCTGCGAGCATCCATTGCAGGCCCTGGAACTCAGCCAGCGGCCGGCCGAACTGCTGGCGCTCGAGCAGATATCGCCGGGCGTGGTCGAGCGCCCCCGCCGCGACCCCCATCGCCACCGCGCCGGCGCCGACGCGTTGGCTGTTATAGGCATTCATCAGATCGGCGAAGCCGCGCCGGAATCCGGAGGGCGGCACCAGCGCCATTGTCTCATCGACCTCCAGGCCGTCAAACGCCAGCTCGGCCTCGGGCATGCCGCACAGCCCCATTGTCCGTTCGCGGCGCACGATCTCGAAACCCTTCGGCTCGATGCCGCGTTCGGGATCGCGGAGCACGATGAAGCCGCCGATGCCGCGTTCGCGATCGTCCTCGTCCACGACCCGCGCGAAGATCAAATGCAGCCTCGAAATTCCGCCGCCGGTAATCCAGTGCTTTCGGCCGGTGATGCGATAGGTCGAGCCGACCTTGCGCGCCGTCGTCGTCATTTCCGTGGCGGCGCTGCCGGCCTCCGGCTCCGTGATGCAGATCGCCGGCTTGTCGCCGGAGAGCACAATGGGTGCGCAGAAGGCTTTCTGGTCCTTGGTACCATAGGCCATGATGGCGCTGATCGCGCCCATATTGGCCTCCACCACGATGCGTGCCGAAAGCGTGCAGGCCTTGGCGACCTCCTCGATCGCCAGCACCGCATCGTGGAACGATGCGCCCTGGCCGCCATACTCGCGGGGCAGGGTCATTCCCATCAGCCCGGCCTCGGTCAGGTCGATGACATTGTCCCAGCAATAGCTGCGTTTCTTGTCCCAATGGTCGGCACGCGGTGCAAATTTAACGGCCAATTCACGGGCTCTTTCCTGGAATGGGTTGGTGGTCATCGAGGCCTCCTTTGGCGGGATGACAACCATCCTAAAGCGTATTAAATTCACCACAATCGAATAAATATTGATATCAAATACAGGATTTATTGATTTATGCAGACCAGATCGTTGCGAACGCTGGCGAAAATCGCCCGGATCGGATCCTTCGCCGCGACGGCGGAGCAGCTCAACATGACACTGTCGGCGGTCTCCATGCAGATGAAAACGCTGGAGCGCGACCTCGATGTGGCGCTGTTCGACCGATCCTTCCGGCCGCCGAAACTGACGCCACAGGGTCGTGCCATCGCTGGCCGCGCCGAACGACTGCTTACCGCCGAGGACGAACTGCTGCAGTTGTGCAGTCCCGGCAACCAACTGGTCGGCCGTTTCCGTATCGGCTTCATCGCCACGGCAAGCGTTCGCTTGCTGCCGGATTTCCTGCGCCATGCCGGCATCCGGGCGCCGCGGGCCCGTTTCGATCTCGAAACCGGATTGTCGGAAGCGCTGGAGGAAAAGGTCCTTGGCGGTCAGCTCGACGCGGCCGTCGTCACGGCTTCCGGCAAACCTGACCCGCAGCTTGACTATCTGACCTTGCGCGTCGAACCCCTGGTCTATGCCCTGCCGGCGGCGGCCCGGGACCGGCCGCTTGACGACCTTGTCGAAGAGATGCCGTTTCTGCATTTCGCGCCGGGCACCGGCATCGGCAAGCTGATCGCCGCCTATATCGGCCGTCCCGATGGCCTGCGCCCACGAAACACCATCGTGCTCGACGGCGTCGAGGCCATCGTGGAATGTGTCAAATCGGGCCTCGGCCTGACACTGTTGCCCGCTGCCGATATCGGTCGATACGCCGATGAGCGGCTCGCCACGCGGACGCCGCAGGGCCTCGAACCGACACGGAAAATCGTGCTGGCGACGCTGAAAGGCAGCGCCGCCCATGGCAGGCGGGCTCTGCTTGAGGCGCTGTTTCGCTGAATTCAGGCGAGGGCGCGTCCGTATCGATTTCTCAGCTGCGCAAGATCGAGGATTTTCAGTCCGGAGTAATACCAGACTGGCCATTCCCGATTCTCATATCCCGAATAACTGTTTCGTTCCCATCATCCCTGGGAATCATTTTACATGTATCCGGGACATATCCGATGTGGGACATATATATCCGCAATGCCCTCCCGACACGTGTAAGTCGTCAAAAGGGTACTATTCACAACCTATGGGATATGGAAACACCGGGTGCAAATGTGAAAAGCGGGCACGCTGGCTGCAGCCGGTACAAGCCTGTTGCGTTTTATCGTAAAATGCGCCTTGCGGTTGATTCGCCGCAAGCAAACTGAGATCGGCTTTGGCTGCAACCAGAGCCGATCTCAGAATCAAAATGACCTGCAAAACGATTTCGGTACACCGCACGCAGGTCACTCGGTCAAAAGGGAATCTATGCCCTCCGTTAACATAGAGAAGTATAGCGTTCCTAAACGACTCGGGCAAGTGCGGTGTGCCTTCGACCTTTGAAGGAACACGCATATGTTATTGGAAGAAAAGATCGAATTAATTCGAGACGCAATACGGGACCACCAACAAGTCACCGGCTTGTGCAATCAATATCCCCGAGAATTCTGCCCCCACGCGCTCGGCACCAAAAACGGCAAATGGAACACTCTGGTGTGGCAGTTTGGCGGCCTTTCAGAAAAGGGATTACCACCAGAAGGGGCTTGGCGATGCATGGAACTGATCGACCTTGATCAAATTGCACAGCGTCCGGGCGTATGGCATCGGGGATTTGTTTTCGGTCGGGGCGAGCAAACGTGCATCGACCGTATGGATACTGTAGTTGACGGCGATCACAGTGCCGAAGTTCGCGAAACTTTTGGCGGGCGTATTCGGCAGCGCGGGCTTCAGCCTCAACGCCGGAGAAGATTGTAGTGTAAATGCCACCGTCTCCTGTCGGTTCGACACAAGTGACAAGCCAATCACCCGGCAGGGGTTCATCTGCATATATTTCGGCTACTGCATCGATTCGATTCTCAAGCATCTATACACCTATTCCCAATTACATGTCTGTGAGGGATATATCTGACGCACATTGATTCAGACAAAATGAGAACAAATCATTTTTAATGTATATTATTCAATAGTTTATATGCCTGTTGCAAATTGAGAACAAATGCAGTACATTTTTTCCGTGCGGCTTTCATTGCCAGTGATGCGTATATAACCTAAAGGTGGACGGAATGGCTCAGAACTCTTTGCGGCTTGTAGAGGAAAATTCGGTGGACAAAAGCAAGGCACTCGACGCGGCGCTCTCACAGATCGAGCGGGCCTTCGGCAAGGGCTCGATCATGAAGCTCGGCTCCAACGAGAACGTCGTCGAGATCGAGACCGTCCCGACCGGATCGCTGGGGCTGGACATTGCGCTCGGCGTCGGCGGCCTGCCCAAGGGGCGCATCATCGAGATTTACGGGCCGGAGAGTTCCGGCAAGACCACCATGGCGCTGCATACGGTCGCCGAAGCGCAGAAAAAGGGCGGCATCTGCGGCTTTATCGACGCCGAACACGCGCTCGACCCGGTCTATGCACGCAAGCTGGGCGTCGACCTTGAAAACCTTCTGATTTCACAGCCCGACACCGGCGAACAGGCGCTGGAGATCACCGACACGCTGGTGCGCTCCGGCGCCATCGACGTTTTGGTGATCGACTCGGTGGCGGCACTGACGCCGCGCGCCGAGATCGAGGGCGAGATGGGCGATTCGCTGCCCGGCATGCAGGCGCGGCTGATGAGCCAGGCGCTGCGCAAGCTGACGGCATCGATCTCGCGCTCCAACTGCATGGTCGTCTTCATCAACCAGATCCGCATGAAGATCGGCGTCATGTTCGGTTCGCCCGAGACGACGACGGGCGGCAATGCGCTGAAGTTCTATTCCTCGGTGCGCCTCGACATCCGCCGCATCGGCTCGGTCAAGGACCGCGACGAGGTGGTCGGCAACCAGACCCGCATCAAGGTGGTCAAGAACAAGATGGCGCCGCCCTTCAAGCAGGTCGAGTTCGACATCATGTATGGCGAGGGCGTTTCCAAGACCGGCGAGCTGATCGATCTCGGCGTCAAGGCGGGCATCGTCGAAAAATCCGGAGCGTGGTTCTCCTATAACAGCCAGCGCCTCGGGCAGGGCCGCGAGAACGCCAGGCTGTTCCTGAAGGAAAACCCGGCGGTGGCGCAGGAGATCGAACTGGCGCTGCGCCAGAACGCCGGGCTGATCGCCGATCAGTTGCTCGAGGAGGGCCATCCCGACGACGGCGACGAGGGCGACGCGGACGCCGCAGAGGGCTAGAATTCCCCAACCGCAATTCCGACGCGGCCGGCGGCATTGACGATGCCGCCGGCCGATTTCGTTTGCCGCAATGGAAATCGCGGGGTGGCCGGAGGCTGCGGCTGGACAGTCCCTCGCGGGGCGGATAAAAGCCGAACGGGCCCGTCGCGGCGGCGGCGGGCATGAATTTGTAATCAAAGGGCGTTCCATGAATGGCGTAAACGAGATCCGCACGGCTTTTCTCGACTATTTCGGCGGCAACGGGCACGAGATCGTTGCCTCGAGCCCGCTGGTGCCGCGCAACGATCCGACACTGATGTTCGTCAATGCCGGCATGGTCCAGTTCAAGAACGTCTTCACCGGCCTCGAGCACCGGCCTTACACGCGCGCCGTGACGGCGCAGAAATGCGTGCGCGCCGGCGGCAAGCACAACGATCTCGACAATGTCGGCTACACCGCGCGGCATCACACGTTCTTCGAGATGCTCGGCAATTTTTCCTTTGGCGACTATTTCAAGGACGTTGCCATCGAACTTGCCTGGAAGCTGATCACCGAGGAGTTCGGGCTCGACAGGAACCGCCTGCTGGCCACCGTCTATCATACGGACGACGAGGCCTTCGACCTTTGGAAGAAGGTTGCCGGCCTTCCCGAGGACCGCATCATCCGCATTCCCACGCACGACAATTTCTGGGCGATGGGCGATACCGGCCCGTGCGGGCCGTGCTCCGAGATCTTCTATGATCACGGCGAGGGTATTCCGGGCGGGCCGCCCGGATCGCCGGACGAGGACGGCGACCGTTTCGTCGAGATCTGGAACCTCGTTTTCATGCAGTACGAGCAGGTGTCCGCCGACGAGCGCATCGACCTGCCGCGGCCGTCGATCGACACCGGCATGGGGCTGGAGCGCATCGCCGCCGTCATGCAGGGCAAGCACGACAATTACGACATCGACCTGTTCCAGGCGCTGATCGGCGCCTCCGTCGAACTCACTGGCATCGCCGCCGAGGGCAAGGCGCGGGCGAGCCACCGGGTGATCGCCGATCACCTGCGCTCCTCGGCGTTCCTGATCGCCGACGGCGTGCTGCCCTCAAACGAGGGCAGGGGCTATGTGCTGCGCCGCATCATGCGCCGCGCCATGCGCCACGCCGAGCTCCTCGGCGCGCGCGAGCCGCTGATGTGGAAGCTGCTGCCGGCGCTGGTCGGCCAGATGGGCCACGCCTACCCGGAACTGGTGCGGGCGGAAGCCCTGATCTCCGAGACGCTGAAACTGGAGGAAACGCGCTTCCGCAAGACGCTGGAGCGCGGCCTGAACCTGCTTGCCGAAGCGAGCGCCGATCTCAGCGAGGGGGACGAATTGAGCGGCGAGACGGCGTTCAAGCTCTACGACACATACGGCTTTCCGCTGGATCTTACGCAGGATGCGCTGCGCCAGCGCGGCATTTCCGTTGACGATGCAGGCTTCAACGCCGCGATGGAGCGCCAGAAGGCCGAGGCACGGGCCAACTGGGCGGGCTCCGGCGAGGCGGCGACCGAGACCATCTGGCTTGAGCTGCGCGACCGGCTCGGCGCGACCGATTTCCTCGGTTACGACACCGAGCGTGCCGAGGGCGTCGTGCAGGCCATCGTCAAGGACGGCGCAGAGGCCGGCGAGGCCGGCAAGGGCGACGCGGTTCAGGTCATTGTCAACCAGACACCGTTTTACGGCGAGTCGGGCGGCCAGGTCGGCGACACCGGAACGATCTCGGCCGACGGTCTCGTGCTGCGCGTCACCGACACGCAGAAGAAGGCCGACGGGCTTTTCGTGCATATCGGCATCGTCGAAGAGGGAACGCTCAAGACGGGCGCCGAGGTCGTGCTGAGCGTCGACCACGAGCGGCGCAGCCAGTTGCGGGCCAACCATTCGGCCACCCACCTCCTGCACGAGGCGCTGCGCGAGGTGCTCGGCACCCATGTCACGCAGAAGGGCTCGCTCGTCGCGCCCGACCGGCTGCGCTTCGACATTTCGCATCCGAAGCCGATGAGCGACGAGGAGGTTGCCCGCGTCGAGGACATGGCCAACGAGATCGTCCTGCAGAACAGCCCGGTGACGACGCGACTGATGGCGGTGGACGATGCGATCGCGGAGGGCGCGATGGCCCTTTTCGGCGAGAAATACGGCGATGAGGTGCGGGTCGTCTCGATGGGCACCGGCCTGCATGGCGACAAGAAGGACCAGACCTATTCGGTGGAACTTTGCGGTGGCACCCATGTCGGCGCCACCGGCGATATCGGCCTCGTGCGGGTGATCGGCGAGAGCGCCGTCGCCGCGGGCGTGCGCCGTCTCGAGGCGTTGACCGGCGAGGCCGCGCGCCGGTATCTGACCGAGCAGGACGGCAGGGTCCGGGCGCTGGCCTCGTCCCTGCGCGTCCAGCCGAACGAGGTCGTCTCCAGGGTCGAGACGCTGGTGGACGAGCGCCGCAAGCTGGAGCGCGAGATCGCCGACCTGAAGAAGAAACTGGCGCTCGGCGGCGGCCCCGGGGAAGCCGATGAGACCCGCGAGATCGCCGGCGTGAAATTCCTCGGCAAGACGGTTTCGGGCGTCGCGCCGCGCGACCTGAAAGGGCTGGTCGATGATGCCAAGAACACGCTGGGCTCCGGCGTCGTCGCGCTCATCGGCATATCCGAGGAGGGCAAGGCGAGCGCCGTCGTCGGCGTCACCGACGACCTGACGGATCGCTACAGCGCCGTCGATCTGGTGCGCGTTGCTTCCGCCGCGCTTGGCGGCAAGGGCGGCGGCGGCCGGCCGGACATGGCGCAGGCCGGCGGCCCGGACGCGGGCAAGGCCGATGCCGCCGTCGAGGCGGTCGCCGAGGCGGTCGCCGGATAGCGGGCCGCAAGCCAGCCACTCGAGACGTTTCTTTGTTCCTTCATCATTGCGCAAAGCGTTGCCGGCGCGCGCGTGCCGTCAAAAAACGGTGCGGTTGTGATGTCACATGGGATGCCTATAAGCTTGGGTATGGACACTAGGGAGCGGCTCAAAATGAACAGGAAACTCGCATGGTCAATCGGCATCCTGATGGCGACGGCAAGCCCGGCACTGGCCCAGCAGACGGGACAGGCCGCCTTCGATGCCTGGTTGCAGTCCTATCGCGATCTGGGCGCGACGGCGTCCTACGATTCGGCCAGGGATAGCGGCGGGACGCTGACCGTCACCGGGCTCGACCTCTCGTTTGAAACCACGTTCTCGATCCCGGATCCGGACGAGGACGGAGAAGACCTGACGCTGGATATCGACTTTTCCTGGACGAGCGAGCAGGTCGTTGCCACGAACATGACCGCGGAAGGGAACCTGTTCAGCGTCGACAGGATGACGATCGCCGACGGCAGCCTCTTTTCCGTTCGCCTCGATCCCGAGGGCGAGGATGACGACATCGTTCTTGAATCGCGCATGGACGGGTTCGAACTGATCAAGGGAACCTGGCCGGCCCTGCCGAAACTGGCCGAAGATCCGCAGCGGCCCTTCAGCAGGTGGCTGCCGCTGCTGCGTACGATCAAGGACACGTCCTTCGAGGAAGAGCGCGTCAGCCGTCTGACATTCGATTTCCACGGTGGCGACAGCATTGAGGGCGCGAAGGTGGAATCGGTGGTCGAGGACCTGGTCGTGCGGGACATGCATGACGGCCGGATCGCCGAATACGGCACCGGACAGGTCCGGCAGGAAACCACCTTTCCGATGGAAGACGGAGAAACCTATACGGAAACCACCACCATTGCAGGCACCGCGATGACCGGGCTTGATTATACGGCATTGCTGGCGCTCATCGACCCGCAGGCCCGCGGCTCCGGCGAATTCAAACAGTTCATAGGTTCGGTGTCGAGCAACGGCTACAGGGTGGAAAGCCCGTACTACGATGCCGCGGTCGACCTCAGCGGCTATGAAAACGTTCAGCTGCGCGCGCCCGAGACCGATCTGCTGGCGACGCTGGACCGGCTTGTCACATCCGGGGAGGAGCCGGACCCGGCGACCGTCATCCTCATGGTGGTCGACGTCTACCGGTCGATTTCGCTGGGGCGGGCATTTGCCGACGGCATATCCTTCGGCTTCGACATTGACCCGGACGTCACCGGATCGGGCGGCATCGGCCAGATCGTCCTTTCGAACGTGAGCGCCGACGGGCTGGAGGAGTTCTCCATCTCATCCATGGAGATCGATCTGGGCACCGAAGGGTCGTTCTCGCTCGGCAGGTTCTTCTTCGGCGACATCGAATTCGCGCCTTATGGACCGATCAAGGCGTTCGCCTCTGACCTGGACAATCTGGACGAGCCCGATCCGCTCGAGGTGGCTCGGATATTCACGCCGCGTTCCATAGCCGCGGAGATTGCGGGCCTGGCGCTTGTCGGCGTCGTTCCGGAAGGCGATTTCAGCCTCGACAGATACTACATGGACATGAAGTCGGTCGTGCCGCCGATCCCGACATCGTTCGAGGTATCGACGGAGGGTCTGGAGATGCCCGTTGCCGCGCTCGACGACCAGGAAGTCATCGATGTGCTCCAGGCCGTCGGCATCGATGTGCTGCGGCTGACCGAGAAAATCAGGATGCGCTGGGACCCGGACACCGAGGACCTGATCATCGAGAACCTCGTGGTCGAACTCGGACAGATCGGCAAGGTGCGGGCCAGCGCGCGGCTCGGCGGGTTGGCAAGGTCGGTGCTTGAGAACCCGCAGCAGTTCCAGGCGCTGATCGCGACCTTGAACATCAAGGCATTCGAGCTGGAACTCGTCAATGAGGGCGGGGTCGAAACGGCACTCGCGCTGATGGCCGAGGAATCGGATGTCAGCGAGAACCTGATGGCCGAACTGCTTCTGGAACAGCTCAGGCAGGCACTCGCGGTTATCGACAACGAGGACTTCACCATGATGGTGATGGAGGCCGCCGAGGCGTTCATTGACGATCCGCGCAATCTCAGCCTGACGATCGCGCCCGGGCGCTCCATCCCGGTATCGCAGGTCGCGGCCGGCGTGATGACAGCGCCGCAGATGCTGCCGGAACTGCTCGGCGTCAGCGTCGAGGCCAACCGGTAGCGCAAACGAAAAACCCCGCCGCAAGCGGCGGGGTTTCTTCAAGGTGCAATTCGAAAAGGCGTCAGGATCCCATTGCCTGCTGCAGGTTCTCGTCGACCTTGTCGAGGAAGCCGATGGTCGACAGCCACGGCTGGTCGGGACCGATCAGGAGCGCCAGGTCCTTGGTCATGTGGCCGCCCTCGACGGTGGCCACACACACCTCTTCCAGCGTCCTGGCGAAGCGGGCGAGCTCGGCATTGTCGTCGAGCTTGGCCCGGTGGCTGAGGCCGCGGGTCCACGCGAAGATCGAGGCGATCGAGTTTGTCGAGGTTTCCTCGCCCTTCTGATGCTGGCGGTAGTGGCGAGTGACCGTCCCGTGGGCCGCTTCCGCTTCAACCGTCTTGCCGTCCGGCGTCATCAGCACGGAGGTCATCAGGCCAAGCGAGCCGAAGCCCTGGGCGACGGTGTCGGACTGCACGTCGCCGTCGTAGTTCTTGCAGGCCCAGACGTAGCCGCCGGACCATTTGAGGTTGGCCGCGACCATGTCGTCGATGAGCCGGTGCTCGTAGGTGATGCCGGCTTCCTTGAAGGCGTCCTCGAACTCGGCCTCGTAGATGGCTTGGAAGATGTCCTTGAAGCGGCCGTCATAGACCTTGAGGATCGTGTTCTTGGTGGAGAGGTAGACCGGCACCTTGCGTTGCAGGCCGTAGTTCAGGGAGGCGCGTGCGAAATCCTCGATGGACTTGTCGAGATTGTACATGCCCATCGCGATGCCGGCGCCGGGCGCGTCGAAGATCTCGTATTCCTGCTCCTTGCCGTCTTCGCCGACGAACTTCATGAACAGCTTGCCCTTGCCGGGGAACTTGAAATCGGTGGCGCGGTACTGGTCGCCGAAGGCGTGGCGGCCGACGATGACCGGACGAGTCCAGCCGGGCACGAGGCGCGGCACGTTCTTGCAGATGATCGGCTCGCGGAAGATGACGCCGCCGAGGATGTTGCGGATCGTGCCGTTGGGCGAACGCCACATCTTCTTCAGGCTGAATTCCTCGACACGGGCCTCGTCGGGCGTAATCGTCGCGCATTTGACGCCGACGCCGTACTCTTTGATGGCGTTGGCAGCGTCGACCGTTATCTGGTCGTTCGTCGCGTCGCGGCTCTCGATGCCGAGGTCGTAATACTTCAGGTCGATGTCCAGATAGGGGTGTACCAGCTTGTCCTTGATGAACTGCCAGATGATCCTGGTCATCTCGTCGCCGTCCAGCTCGACGACCGGGTTTTCGACCTTGATTTTTGCCATATGAAAAAGCCTCGTTACTGAAAAAATGGGACCCCGCCCACGGGAAAGCCGTGATGTTCGCGGCTCCTATACCATTGTGGTGGCGGAAGGCAAAGGCGCGGCCACCCCTCAATTTGTATTAGAACGGGTCAGGGCCTTCCCGCCGGCACCGTTTGTGCTATCAGGGCCTTTGCAGCAGGAGATAAATGCATGGAATTCAATTCGGCCACGTTCGAGGACGATGTCCGGCGCATCCACTACATGTCGGCCGGCGATCCCTCGAAGCCGCTGATGCTGTGCCTGCACGGCTTTCCGGAATACTGGGGCGGCTGGCGCGACATCATGCCGTATCTGGCCGAAACCCATAACGTGGTGGCTCCCGATCAGCGCGGCTTCGGAAAATCGTTCAAGCCCGAAGGCGAGGAAGCCTACCAGACCCGCCATCTGGTCGCCGACATGGCGGCGCTTGCCGACCACCTGTCCCCGGACGCGCCGTTCGTCCTTTTTGGCCATGACTGGGGATCGGCCGTCGCCTATTCCTTCGCCTTCAGCCGCGCCGACCGGCTGAAAGCCCTGATCGTCGCAAATGGCGTGCATCCCTATTGCTTTCAGAAGGCGATCATCGAAGATCCAGCCCAGCGGGCAGCCAGCCAGTACATGAATTTCCTGCGCAGCGATCGCGCCGAGGCTGTCATGCGCGCCGACGATTTCGCCAAAACGTTGAACATGATTTCAGGCTTTTCCGCAGCCGGCTGGATGAGCGATGCCGTCAAGGCCGACTACCGCGCGGCCTGGAGCGGCGAGGGAGCGATGCGGGCGATGCTCAACTGGTACCGCTCTTCTCCGGTCGTCGTGCCGCCGGTGGAGCAGGCAGCGTCAGAACTGGAGGGGACGATACCGGTCTATGCGCTTCCCGCCGATGCCCTGCGGGTTGATGTTCCGCACCTGGTGGTGTGGGGCGATGCCGACGAGGCGTTGCGGCCTTCCTGTCTCGAGGGCCTCGACCGGTTTGCCGACGATCTGGCGGTCGAAACGATCCCGGGCACGGGTCACTGGATCCTGCACGAGCGGCCCGCCGAGGTCTCGCATATCGTCGGCAACTGGCTTTCGAGGCTGGACTGATGGCGAGGACCGGCACCGATCTGGCCTTCCTTGCGCCATCGGGATGTGTCAGTTACGCCAGATGCGATGCATGAACCGGTAAGACCATGGCAGGAACCGACAGACAGAGGGAATTGATGACCGGCGGGCCGGCGGTTGTCCTCGTCGAGCCGCAGCTCGGCGAGAACATCGGAATGGTGGCGCGGGCGATGGCGAATTTCGGGCTGTCGGAGCTGCGCCTCGTCAATCCGCGCGACGGGTGGCCGAGCGAGACGGCGCGCGCCGCGGCGAGCAAGGCCGACCACGTGATCGACGGGGCGTCGGTGTACGGAACCCTTGAAGAGGCGATCGCGGATCTCAATTTCGTTTTTGCCACGACCGCGCGTGAGCGGGACGGCTTCAAGCCGGTTCGCGGTCCGGTCGATGCGGCTGCCGACCTGCGCCGCAGGATCGACGCCGGCGAGAAATGCGGCGTTCTGTTCGGCCGCGAGCGCTGGGGGCTGAGCAACGAGGAGGTCGGACTGGCGGACGAGATCGTCACCTATCCGGTCAATCCGGCCTTTGCGTCCCTCAATATCGCCCAGGCGGTGCTGCTGATGTCCTACGAATGGATGAAGACCAGCCCAGAGGGCGGCTCGCAGACGCCGTTCACCCAGACCGAGATGCAACCGGCGACAAAGGCCGACCTGCAGGGGCTGTTCGACCATCTCGAGGAGGCGCTGGAGGCGCGGGGCTATTTCCGTCCGCCGGACAAGAAACCGAAAATGGTCGACAACCTGCGCGCGGTGCTGAGCCGGCAGGGCTTCTTCAAGCCCGAAATCCGACTGTTGCGCGGCGTTATCCGTTCGCTTGACCATTTCAGCCGGCAGGCGCCGAAGGGTAGCGGACCGGCGGGCCGGGACAACGAGCCGGCCGGGCCCGGGGAGCTGGAGCAGTGAGCGGCGGGCCGATCCTGCTGTTCGATTCCGGGATCGGAGGCCTGACCGTCCTTCGCGAGGCGCGGGTCCTGATGCCGGAGCGTCGCTTCGTCTATGTCGCGGACGATGCCGGTTTTCCCTATGGCGTGTGGGGCGAGGGCGATCTCACCAAACGCATCGTGACGATGTTCGAACAACTGATTTCGGACCATGAGCCGGCACAATGCGTGATTGCCTGCAACACGGCATCGACACTGGTGCTCGAGCCGTTGCGCACCGCGTTTCCCGATATGCCCTTCGTCGGCACGGTGCCGGCCATCAAGCCGGCCTCGGAGCGGACGCGATCCGGGCTGGTGAGCGTCCTGGCTACGCCGGGGACGGTGCGGCGTGCCTATACGCGCGACCTCATCCAGTCCTTTGCCGCCCAGTGCCATGTGCGGTTGGTCGGTTCGGAGTACCTCGCCGGGCTGGCGGAAGCCTATATTCGCGGCGATCCGGTCAAACATCGGCAAATCCTGGCGGAGATCGAGCCCTGTTTCGTCGAACAGGACGGCCAAAAGACCGATATTGTCGTGCTTGCCTGCACGCACTATCCTTTCCTGGCCAACCAGTTCCGCCGCCTGGCGCCCTGGCCTGTCGACTGGCTCGATCCGGCGGAGGCAATCGCCAAGCGCGCCCAGTCGCTGCTTGCGCCGCAGGACGCGGTTTCCGAGGAGCCGGACATTGCCGTGTTCACCTCCAACGAGCCGGATTTCGCCGTCAGGCGGCTGCTGAACGGCTTCGGGCTGGCGCTGGCGCCGATGCGCCATTGACAAGGTCGCCCGATTGTCATACATCCGCGCGGTCACCGGGCACAGCGCCCGGTTTTTATTACGTGTCCCGTGAATGTCCGCACGCCAAGCAGGCCATTCTGTCAGTCGGCAAAAACAGCCGGCAGAGGAGGGCGCGTTTCCTTCGACCGGTCTGGAATCAGGCCGGTTAAACCTGTTGAAAGGGAATGCGATGAGTAAGCGCGATTCGTCCAAATACAAACTTGATCGCCGTATGGGCGAGAATATCTGGGGCCGTCCCAAGTCCCCGGTCAACCGCCGCGAATACGGCCCGGGCCAGCACGGCCAGCGCCGCAAGGGCAAGCTTTCCGACTTCGGCGTGCAGCTGCGCGCCAAGCAGAAGCTGAAGGGCTACTACGGCGATATCCGCGAAAAACAGTTCCGCAAGATCTACGAAGAAGCCAACCGCCGCAAGGGCGACACGCCGGAGAACCTGATCGGTCTTCTGGAATCGCGCCTCGATGCGGTCGTCTACCGCGCCAAGTTCGTGCCGACGATCTTCGCGGCACGGCAGTTCGTCAATCACGGCCACGTCACGGTCAACGGCGTGCGCACCAACATCCCGTCCTATCGCTGCAAGCCGGGCGATGTGATCGAAGTGCGCGAGAAGTCGAAGCAGATGATACTGGTTCTCGAGGCCACGCAGCTCGCCGAGCGCGACGTCCCCGAATATATCGAGGCCGACCACAACAAGATGGTTGCCACCTATGTACGCATTCCGACCCTGTCGGATGTCCCGTACCCGGTTCAGATGGAACCGAACCTCGTCGTCGAATTTTATTCGCGCTAAGGCGCGGGCACAGTTCATGCGATCAGGCCGCCGGCGCAATCCGGCGGCTTTTTTTGTTTTCTTGCGCATTGCAACGCGTTAGGAAGTGCGCAGCACGGGAATCCACGCATGAACGTTCACGACCCCGCAGTGAAGAAGTCTGCCGAGGCGGAACTTGCCGATGCGCCGCAAGGCGATGCCTGCCACCCGATGTTCACCAACGTTCCGTCTTCGGTCGGCTTCAACAAGCTGCGCAAACGTCTGCTGAGGCAGGCGCGGCAGGCCATTGCCGAATTCGGCATGGTCGGCGGCGGGCGCACGCCGCGATGGCTGGTGGCGCTGTCGGGCGGCAAGGATTCCTACGGGCTGCTCGCCATTCTGCTCGACCTCAAGTGGCGCGGCCTTCTGCCGGTCGACCTCATCGCCTGCAATCTGGACCAGGGACAGCCGAACTTCCCGAAACACATTCTGCCGGAGTTCCTCGAACGAAACGGCGTTCCGCACCGCATCGAATACCAGGACACCTATTCGATCGTCACCGACAAGCTTTCCGAAAACAGCACCTACTGCTCGTTATGCTCACGGCTGAGGCGTGGCCATCTTTACCGCATTGCCCGCGAGGAGGGCTGTGACGCGCTGGTCCTCGGCCACCACCGCGAGGATATCCTCGAGACGCTCTTCATGAACCTCTTCCACGGCGGGCGCCTGGCGGCCATGCCGCCGAAGCTGCTCAATGACGAAAGGGACGTGATGGTGCTGAGGCCGCTTGCTTTCTGCGCCGAGGACGACCTGGCGAAATTTGCCGAGGCAATGGCCTTCCCGATCATCCCCTGCGACCTGTGCGGTTCGCAGGACGGCCTGCAGCGCAACGCCATGAAGGCGATGATCGCCGATATCGAGCGCCGCATGCCCGGCCGCAAGGAGGCGATGATCCGGGCGCTCACCAATGTGCGCCCCTCGCATCTAATGGACCGGCAGATCTTCGATTTTGCCGGTCTCGATCAACTGGCACAGCCACCTGAAGAAAAGACCAAATGACCCTATCCGATTCGGAAATATCAGCGCTGGTTTCGCTCCTGAAAGAGACCGGCGAGACGGAAATCATGCCGCGCTTTTCCGGCGTCAATGATGCCGAGATCAAACAGAAGCAGGCGTCATGGGACGTGGTGACGGAGGCTGATACGGCAGCGGAAAAATGCATAGCGAACGTTCTGTCGGCGCGCTATCCGCGGGCGCTGATTGTCGGCGAGGAGGCAGTGGCCGGTGAACCCGCGATCATGAACGGCCTGGCGGAGGCGGATCTCGCCTTCGTTATCGACCCGGTCGACGGAACATACAATTTCGCATCCGGCATGCCGACGTTCGGGACGATCCTGGCAGTGGTCGCCGGCGGCGAATGCGTGGCGGGCATGATCCACTATCCGGCGGGCGGCGAGACCCTGATGGGCGTTTCCGGAGCCGGCAGCCGCCTCGTCGAGGCCGATGGGACCGAGCGGCCGGTTCGGGTGTCCGAGCCGGTCGCGCTCGATCAGATGGTCGGCACGGTGTCGTGGGGCTTCATGGAGGAGCCGCTCAGGAGCCGTGTCGCGGGCGGATTGTCGAAGATCGGCATGTCGTTCGGCTTTCGCTGTTCGGCCTGGGAATACCGGCTGGCGGCGACGGGCAGGGCGCATTTCGTCGGCGCGCAGAACCTGATGCCCTGGGACCATCTCGCCGGTGTGCTCATCCATTCCGAGGCGGGCGGGTACACGGCGTGCCTCGACGGCTCACCCTATCGGCCCGGGATCGTCGATGGCGGCCTGATCACCGCGACCGACCCCGAGAGCTGGGCGCTGATTCGCCGGGAGATCTTCGGGCTATAGGTTACGCAGGTTCTTTCGGGCGATAGAATAGTCTACCCCGTTCCGTCCACACGATGATGCCGACTGCCGTCCAACCGAAGATCGCGTAGCCCGCCGCGAGCGGTATGAGCGTGCCGTTGAACGCCTGGCCGACAATGGCGCCGAGCACCGCGCCGCCGGTAAAACTGATGACGCCCATGACCGACGATGCCGTGCCGGCAATGTGGCCGAGCGGCTCCATGGCGAGCGCGTTGAAATTGGGCGGCACGAGACCGAAGGCGCCGGTGATGGCGCCGAGCATGAGATAGGCCAGTACGAAGGGCGGCGTTCCCGACAGACAGATAAGCAGCAGGATCGTGCCGAGTACCGCATAGGCAATGAGTGCGCTGTGCGAGATCAGCCGCATGCCGACCCGCCGCACGAGTGTTCCGTTGGCGAAATTTAAAACGGCCATGATGCCTGCATTCAGTGCAAAGACGATAACGAACCAGTGCCCGAGATCGTAGACCGATTGGAAGATCTGCTGGGCCGAGACGATAAAGGCAATGAGACCGCCGAAACACAGGGTCGATGCGAGCGTGTAGCCCATGGCAAGCCTGTTTGTGACCACTTCCCGGAAAGCGTTGCCGACGGCTGCGAAGGACAGCGGCAGGCGTTCTTCCCTCGGCAGCGTCTCGCGCATGCGGACGCCGCTCCATGCGGCGAGGCCAAGACCGGCGACGCCGAGGAACACGAAGATCCACTGCCATGAGGCGATATCGACGATGCCCTGGCCGATGGCGGGTGCGACGATCGGTACGATCATGAATATGGTGAATGTGTATGACATGACCTGCGCCATGTCGCGTCCGCCGAAACAGTCGCGCACGATTGCGGTGACGACAATGCGTACGGCAGCGGCGAACACACCCTGCGCGAGCCGAAGCAGCAGCAACGTCGTGAAACTGCCGGCGAAGGCGTCTGCGACGGCGGCGACGGAATAAAGCAGGATTGCCGGAATCAGGACGACCTTGCGCCCGAAGCGATCGGATACCGGTCCGAACAGGATCTGCGCGCATCCGAAACCGAGCATGAATACGGTGATCACCGCCTGGCGGTCATTGTCGTCGACGATCGTAAAACTGTCGCCGATCATCGGCAGCGCGGGCAGCATGATGTCGATCGACAGGGCGACAATCGAGCTGAGCGCCGCAAGAAGGACGATGAACTCGACGAAACCGACGCCGGCGCGTTCAACCCGTTCAATGCGGCCCTTTGCATTGGCGGATTGTCGACCCGGTTCGGGTTCGCTTCTGGTGTCCATCTTGCTGCCCTTGGTCCTGCACGTCTGCGGGCCGCGAAATGGCCTGTGCAATGCGTCTGGTGGTCAATCGGGCGTCATGCGCCCGGGCCGGCTGCGCCTGACATGCAATTCAGGGCTGCAATAGAGCCGACCTGCAATATCCGCCTATCGTGAAAACGCCGTAAAGACAATACGGTGGAATTACGACGCCGCCGGGATGGTCTCCGTCGGCGGCGTCAATACCCTGAAATCGGGCTAGCTCGTGTAACCGGCGAGATTGCCGTTGATCACGTAATCGAGGATGCGGACAATCTGGTCCGGCGTCTCGACGACGGCGAGCGCAGCCGCGTCGACTTCCTTCAGCGCGTGCTGATGGTCGGGGCCGTGCATGACGACCAGCGGCTTTCCGAGCGCCGCCGCGTAACCGGCATCAAAGGCGGCGTTCCACTGCTTGTACTTTTCCCCGAACCGCACGACGACGACGTCGGCGTCGCCGATCAGCGTCCGGGTCCGGATCGCGTTGACGCTGGCGCCCTTGTGGTCGTGCCAGAACTTGTCGGGTTCCTCGCCGAGAATGGAGACGCCGCAATCGTCCGAGGCTTCGTGGTGAGTGACGGGCGCGCTGAATCTGACGGGCAGGTCAGCGGCCTTGACGCCGGCTTCGATCTGCTCGCGCCAGTCGGTGTGGATTTCGCCGGACAGGTAGACGTTCCAGTTACGCATCAGGCGGCACCCTTGAACGCGATGCCCTTGTCGGCAAGGTGTCCCTGCAGTTCCTCGGCCTGGAACATTTCGCGGATAATGTCGCAGCCGCCGACGAATTCACCCTTCACATAAAGCTGCGGGATGGTCGGCCAGTTCGAGTATTCCTTGATGCCGTGGCGAAGGTCGTCATCGGCAAGCACGTTGATGCCCTTGTACTCGACGCCGAGGTAGTCGAGGATCTGAACCACCTGGCCGGAAAAGCCGCATTGCGGAAAAGCCGGCGTGCCCTTCATAAAAAGGACGACGTCGGCATTCTTGACCTCGTTGTCGATGAATTCGTTGATGGCTGTCATGGGTTATTCCTTGTCTCTACCGGGGAAAAGGCCCGGAGTTGGCTTGCCCCGTAAATAACTCCGAAGCCTGCGGATTTCCAGTCCCCGCGCCGGCAGCGTCACGTTTATTCGGCGATGGCACGCAAATATGCTTTCCCCAAACAAAAAACCGCGGAACGAGCCGCGGTCTTTTGTGGGATATTTTGCCGAACTCAGAAGTTCAGGCACTTGTCCAGAAGGTCGGCGTCCGGATAATTGGCGTCGGGGCCGAATTCGGCGTAACAGGCGGCCGTCCAGGCATAGGCTGTGTTGTCGAACGGCTGGGCGGTGGGTTTCGTGTTCGACTGGATCTTCATCGGGCCGGATGCGGTCTGCGTGTTCGCGCGGCTCGGTCCGTCGGCATTGGCGGCGGAAAGCGTGGCAACGGAAAGTGCGGCTGCAATGGCAAGAACGGTCGGATTGGCGAATTTCATTTGTCTCTCCTATGTGTTGTCACCCCCTTCGACGGGAGCGTTGTGACCATAGGAAAGACCGTCTGAACGCTTTTCGAATGCCCCGTTCAGGCGGCATTCATGGCGTCATTTCGCATTGCTAGT
The DNA here is from genome assembly GCF_004959855.1 of Nitratireductor sp. XY-223. Classification (GTDB taxonomy): domain Bacteria; phylum Pseudomonadota; class Alphaproteobacteria; order Rhizobiales; family Rhizobiaceae; genus Hoeflea_A. Next base: position 846,090 of record NZ_SPNT01000001.1, read on the forward strand.
CCGGTGCGCTCGTCTGCAGCGCGAGGGCGTGAAGCGCGTCGCCCATATTGCCCTGAAGGGCTTTGTAGACCATCTGGTGCTGCTGCACCCGGGTCTTGCCGCGAAAGCTCTCCGACACCACTTCCGCGGCATAGTGATCGCCGTCGCCGGCGAGGTCGCGGATCGTCACCTGCGCATCCGGAATCGCGGCCTTGATCATCTCCTCAATGTCTCCGGCGCTCATTGGCATGGCAATCTCCCCGTATTCTTGTCTTTTCGGTTTGCGCGCAGTCAGCCTTCACCAGCCAGTGCGGCCGTCCCATCCATATAGTCAGGGAACCATGATTCATAGGCGCCGCGCAATTCTTCTACAGATATGGAAAGCAGACCGCCGATCGTCAATCGGTCGCCGCCGATGGTTCCAAGCCGCCGGAACGGCACGCCGGCGCCTTCTGCGTTGATGCAGACGAAGTTCGCAAGGTCCGGAGAGACCGTCACAACGTAGCGCGCCTGATCCTCACCGAAGAGCTGCGCGTGTGCCGGTCCGATCTCGGTATCGATGTCGAGCTGCATGCCCTTGCCGGAGGCAATCGCCATTTCGGCGAGGCATAGCGCGAGGCCGCCGTCGGAGATGTCGTGGCAGGCGGTGAACTGGCCGTTGCGGATGGCCGAGCGGACGACCTTGCCGTTGCGCCGCTCAACATAGAGATCGACCGGCGGCGGCGGACCATCGGCCTGGCCGAGACACTCGCGCATATAGGCGGACTGTCCGAGATGGGTTCCGTCGCCGCCGAGCAGGATCACCGCGTCGCCTTCTTTGGCACCGCCGATGGTCGCCATTTTCGACCAGTCCGGGATGAGACCCACGCCGGCAATCGTCGGCGTCGGCAGGATCGCCTCGCCATTTGTTTCGTTGTAGAGCGACACGTTGCCGGAAACGATCGGGAAGCCGAGTGCCGAACAGGCTTCGCCGATGCCCTCGATGGCCTTGACGAGCTGTCCCATGATCTCCGGGCGTTCCGGATTGCCGAAATTGAGGTTGTCGGTCGCGGCCAGCGGCTCGGCGCCGGTCGCCGTCATGTTGCGCCAGCATTCGGCCACAGCCTGCTTGCCGCCCTCGAAAGGGTCGGCCTCGCAATAGCGCGGGGTGACGTCCGATGAAAAGGCCAGCGCCTTGGACGGATGGCCGTCGACGCGCACCACGCCCGCATCGCCGCCGGGCAGTTGCAGGCTGTTGCCCTGGATCAGCGTGTCGTACTGCTCGAACACCCAGCGCCGCGACGCGTTGTTGGCGGAGCCGACCAGGGACAGGAGCGCCGCGCCGTAATCTTCCGGCTCGTCAACCTGATCGGCCGGCAGCGGCGAATAGAGCCCGGTCTCCCGCCACGGGCGGTCATATTCCGGAGCCTCGTCGCCGAGCTCCTTGATCGGCAGGTTCGCGACCTCGTCGCCCTGATGAAAAATGCGGAAACGCAGATCGCCGGTGGTCTTGCCGACAATGGCGAAGTCCAGCCCCCACTTGTGGAATATGGCCTCGGCCTCGGCCTCTTTGTCGGGGCGCAAAACCATGAGCATGCGCTCCTGGCTCTCGGAGAGCATCATCTCGTAGGCGCTCATGTTCTCTTCGCGCACGGGCACCTTGTCGAGGTCGAGCTCGATGCCGAGATCGCCCTTGGCGCCCATCTCGACGGCGGAGCAGGTCAGGCCCGCCGCGCCCATGTCCTGGATGGCGATGACGGCGCCGGTCTGCATCAGCTCGAGGCAGGCCTCCAGCAGGCATTTTTCCGTGAACGGATCGCCGACCTGGACGGTCGGGCGCTTCTCCTCGATCGATTCGTCGAATTCCGCGGACGCCATGGTGGCGCCGCCGACGCCGTCGCGGCCCGTCTTGGCGCCGAGATAGACGACGGGAAGCCCGATACCTTCCGCCTTGGAGTAGAAGATCGCATCCGTGTTGGCGAGGCCGGCGGCAAATGCATTAACCAGGCAGTTGCCATTGTAGCGGGCGTCGAACTCGACTTCGCCGCCGACGGTAGGGACGCCGAAGGAGTTGCCGTAGCCGCCGACGCCGGCGACCACGCCGGCAACCAGGTGGTGGGTCTTTGGGTGGTCCGGCTCGCCGAAACGCAGGGCGTTCATGGCGGCGATCGGCCGTGCGCCCATGGTGAAGACGTCGCGCAGGATGCCGCCGACGCCGGTCGCCGCGCCCTGATAGGGTTCGATATAGGACGGGTGGTTGTGGCTCTCCATCTTGAAGACCACGCATTGCCCGTCGCCGATATCGACGACGCCGGCGTTTTCACCGGGCCCCTGGATCACCTGCGGTCCGTCCGTCGGCAGGGTGCGCAGCCACTTTTTCGAGGACTTATAGGAACAGTGCTCGTTCCACATGGCCGAGAATATACCGAGTTCGGTGAAGGTCGGTTCGCGGCCGATCAGCGAGAGGATGCGCTCATACTCGTCCGGTTTGAGTCCATGGGCTTCGACGAGGTCCGGCGTGATCTGTATTTCGTTCTGGATGGTCATTTCGACAGACGTTGGTTCAAATTCAGGACGAACAGGATTTGGCGCCGCCGGACCAGCGCCTGACGTCGGCGGCAATGCGGTTGCCGACCGGGTCCGACATCAGCGGACCGTAGGCGCTGATTGTCGCGGGACTGCCCTGGCCCTCGACGACGGCGAGCGGCCGGTCCTGCGGCCGGTTTGCAGGCACGATCAGGATACGCGGGCGGCCGGAAAAGGAATTGAGCTCGGGCGCAAGGCGGTAGGCCCGAAACCCGCGGTCGCCCGACTTGAACCAGCAATTGCTGGCCGAAACGGCGATGCGCTCCATGGCGGGCAGGGCGGAATCGGAGGATTTGACCGTCACGCCCCCGGGGCCGGGACCGCCGGTCTGGCAGGCGGACAAAAGCCCGGCAAGAAGCGGCAAAGCGGCGGCTGATCCCAATGACCTCATGCGGCGATCTCGAGCGCCGCAGCGAACAGTGCCTCGCCGTCGGTTCCGCCGTGGGCGGCCTCGATGAGATTCTCCGGGTGCGGCATCATGCCGAGAACGTTGCCGGCCTCGTTGACGACGCCGGCAATGTCGTTGATCGATCCGTTCGGATTGGTGCCTTTTGCGTAGCGGAAAACCACCTGATCCCGGTCTTCGAGCCGTTTGAGATCGTCGGGCGCGGCGAAGTAGTTTCCGTCATGGTGGGCGACCGGGCAGCGGATGATATCGCCTTTGCCGTAGCGGCCGGTGAAGACGGTATCGGCGTTGACGACCTCAAGCAGCACCTCGCGGCAGACGAATTTAAGTGAGGCGTTGCGCATCAGTGCGCCGGGCAGGAGACCGGCCTCGACGAGGATCTGGAAACCGTTGCAGACACCCAGAATGCGCGTGCCGGCCTGCGCCTTCTTCCGCACCGCCTCCATCACCGGCATGCGTGCGGCAATAGCGCCGCAGCGCAGATAGTCGCCATAGGAAAACCCGCCTGGAATGACGATCAGGTCGACATCGGGAATCTCAGTCTCCGTCTGCCAGACGGTGACCGGCGGCTCGCCCGAAATCCTGGTCAATGCGGCAATCATGTCCCGGTCGCGGTTGAGGCCGGGGAGAAGAAGAACTGCTGATTTCATGTTTCCAGTACGGATGATGTCAAAGCAGGATGCTGCGCGGATCGCATATGCGCCGCCTTGTAGCGCAAATGCCTGCAAATAGCGATAGCCGATCCCTTGCTATCCAGTGTCGCGTGCCGTATAAATATTTTAGGCTTAAAATATTTATGTCAACCGGCTGCAAGTTGTGTCCAGTGCGGGCCGGCGGCGCAAGGGAGAGCGAATTGGCGGAACCGAAAAGCCGGGTCGAAAGCGGTATTTCCCTCGATTTCGAAGGGCGCATGTCCTATGGCGACTATCTGCGGCTCGACACGTTGTTGTCGGCCCAGGCGCCGCTGAGCGACAAGCAGGACGAGACGCTCTTCATCATTGTCCACCACGTCCAGGAGCTATGGCTTCGCCTCATCATCCACGAGATCGAGTTCGCCATGCGCAACCTGCGCGAGGACAAGGCCGGTATCGCCTTCAAGGCGCTGGCCCGGGTCTCCGCCATCCAGGAGCAGCTTGTCACGGCATGGGACGTACTGTCGACAATGACACCGTCGGACTACATGACCTTCCGCGACCAGCTGGGCCAGGCCTCTGGCTTCCAGTCCTACCAGTACCGGCTGGTGGAGATCCTGCTGGGCGCGAAGGACGAGCGCATGCTTGCCCCGCACCGGCACCGCCCAGAGATCCATGCGCGCCTGCTGGAGGCCTTCAATGGCCCGAGCATCTATGACGAGGCGATCGCGCTCGTCGCACGCGCCGGTCTCGACGTTCCGAAGAGCCTGCTGGAACGCGACTTTTCCAAGTCGCACGAAAACAATGATGCGCTGCGCGATATCTGGCTGACCGTCTACCGGGAGCCGGAGCGCTATTTCGAGCTTTATGAGCTGGCCGAGGAACTCGTCGATGTCGAGGACCGTTTCCAGCAGTGGCGCTTCCGGCACATGAAAACGGTGGAGCGGATCATCGGATACAAGAAGGGAACCGGCGGCTCGTCGGGTGTCGGGTTCCTCAAGACCGCGCTCGACCGGACCTTCTTTCCGGAATTGTGGGCTGTCAGGACCGAGCTTTAGAGCAGTTCGACGGCGTAGTCCTCGATAACCGTGTTGGCGAGCAGCTTTTCGCACATATCGGCGATCTGCTTTTCCGCATTCTTCGGATCGGCCGATTCGAGTTCCAGGTCGAACACCTTGCCCTGCCTTACCTGGTCGACGCCTTCAAAGCCGAGGGAACCGAGCGCTCCCTCGATGGCCTTGCCCTGCGGGTCGAGCACCCCGTTCTTCAGTGTGACGGTCACGCGCGCCTTGATCACGGCCTGTTCCTCGTTCTTCGGCAAACTGCTATTGGACCAGAACCGGCCCGGTTCCCCGCGGCGGCTCGTTCTTGTTGACGATGCCGAGTCGCCTGGCCACCTCTTGGTAGGCCTCGACGAGGCCGCCGAGGTCGCGCCGGTAGCGGTCCTTGTCCAGCTTGTCCTTTGTTTCCACGTCCCACAGCCGGCAGCTGTCGGGCGAGATTTCGTCGGCGACGACGATGCGCATCATATCGCCCTCGAATAGGCGGCCGCATTCGATCTTGAAATCGACGAGCTGGATGCCGACGCCAAGGAACAGGCCGGAGAGGAAGTCGTTGACGCGGATGGCGAGCGCCATGATGTCGTCGATCTCCTGCGGGCTCGCCCAGCCGAACGCGGTTATGTGCTCCTCGGAGACCATGGGATCGTCCAGTGCATCGGCCTTGTAGTAGAACTCGATGATCGAGCGCGGCAGCACGGTGCCCTCATCGAGACCGAGCCGCTTGGACAGCTGACCGGCGGCGACGTTGCGCACCACGACCTCAAGCGGGATGATCTCCACTTCCTTGATCAATTGCTCGCGCATGTTCACGCGCTTGATAAAGTGTGTCGGTATGCCGATCCGGTTGAGGTGCTCGAACACGAACTCCGAAATACGGTTGTTGAGGACGCCCTTGCCCTCGACAACATCGTGCTTCTTGTTGTTGAACGCGGTGGCATCGTCCTTGAAGAACTGGATAAGCGTGCCGGGCTCGGGGCCCTCGTAAAGGATCTTGGCCTTGCCTTCGTAGATTCGGCGGCGTCGGTTCATGATTTTCTCTGTTCCTGCAGCTGACTTCGCAAGCTGCGCCCGTTAGCGTGAAATTCGGCTATCATCTATCTGAATCTGCCGGATATCACAATTGCAGCCATGCTGGAATTTTTGGCTTTTGCAGGCATTAGGCCAAGGCGCGGCCGCCATTCGCGCAAAGCAAAGATAATTTGCGGCGGCGCGCCGCGACGATTGATCTTTTCTTGGGCATTTGATTTACACATATAAGAGACATGGTTCCTTTGGTATAATGGAACCGGTGCAGAGTAACTGGATGTCCTGGAGAACTGAACATGAGCGGCATGGACGAACGCAGCGAAGCCTACGAGAACAAATTCGCCCACGATGAGCAGCTGCGCTTCAAGGCGGAGGCCCGCCGTAACAAGAAGCTGGGCCTATGGGCCGCGGAACTGCTCGGCAAGGAAGGCGAAGACGCCGAAGCCTATGCCAAGGAGGTCGTTGTCGCCGATTTCGAAGAGGCCGGCGACGAGGACGTGTTCCGCAAGGTGCGCCGCGACTTCGACGAAGCCGGTGTCGACCAGTCGGACCACCAGATCCGCCGCCGCATGGACGAATACATGCAGGAAGCGATGCAGCAGGTTCTGACCGAATAGCCGGGCAGGGTATACGGCCTATCGTTCGCCCTCGAATTCCTCCTATCGACGAATTCGCAGGGACGGGCCGCCGTTGCGCCGCATCGAACGCGTTCGTGGCCGGCAGCGTTCCGCCACCGGCCACGCACTGACTTTGGTGGAGGTTTGCTTCAGATGCAGCGCAGTGTCTGATTGCGTTATGCGGCTTCCTGGTACTCCGGCTGGGTCTTGGCGCCTGTAATGTAGGCCACAACGTCTTCGCCGGTGATATCGCCGTTCTTGATGTCGAGATTCGCGCAGATTCTGCCGCGCCGGAAAACAACGATCCGGTCAACCAGATCGAACACCTGCCGCATGTTGTGACTGATGAGGATGAGCGGCTCACCCTGTTCTTTCAAGGTCCTGATGATGTTCTCGACCTGCGCGGTTTCCTGCACACCAAGCGCGGCGGTGGGCTCGTCCATGATGGTCAGCCGAGAGTGGAATGTTGCGGTCCTAGCAATGGCCACGCATTGCCTCTGGCCGCCAGACATGTTCCGGATGGTGTTCCGGATGTTGGGGATCTTGACGGCTGTCTTTTCAAGTCCCTCAATCGTGGCACGCCTCATGGCCTTGTAGTCGAGGAGACGAAACGGCCCAAGCCAGTCCAACCTGGTTTTTTCGCGGCCGAGGAACAAATTGTCGGGCACGTCCAGATCGTCGGCCAGCGCGAGCGTCTGGAAGACGGTTTCAATGCCGGCCTCACGGGCATCGAGCGGGCCGCCAAAGGCGACATTTTCGCCATACAGCCAGACTGTGCCGCGCGTGCGCTGCTCAACGCCGGTGATCTGTCGAACGAAGGTCGACTTGCCGGCGCCGTTGTCGCCCATGATGGCAACATGCTCGCCTTTTTTCAGCTCGAAGTTGGCTCCCTCGAGCGCCTGGACGCCACCGTAATGCTTGGTGAGATCCTCGGTCTTCAGAACGATGTCGTTTTCCATCTCGTATTCCCTATGCCCTGGCCGCAGCCTGCTTCTGCCGCCACTGGTCAAGGACAACAGCACCAATGATGATCGCGCCCATCGCCATGAGCTGATAGAACGCGTCGAGTTTCACATAGGTGAATCCCGATTGGATCACGCCAAACACCATTGCGCCGAGTACGGTGCCGATTATCGAGCCTCGGCCCCCCGTCAAACTTACCCCGCCAATAACGGCCATTGCGATGGCGAAAAGTTCGTAGAACTGTCCCATTCCAGACTGCGCCGTAAGGTTCTTGGAGCTCAGGATTATTGCCGCAAAGGCGGCAAGCATCGAGGCGATCATATAGACCAGCACCTTGTGACGCTTGACGTTGATGCCTGACATTCTGGCAGCATCTTCGTTCGAGCCGATGGCATAGGTGTGCTTGCCGTAGACCGTGAATCTGAGAATGAAGTGAAACAGGACTGCAAGAAGCAGAAACCAGATAACCGGCATCATGCCCGATCCCAGCCAGGCAAAACTCTCGGTCGGGAACGATACAGGCTGGCCCCGTGTCCACCACTGAGCGATGCCACGGCAAACCAGAAACATGCCGAGGGTCGCGATGAACGGCGGAATACCCGTAAATGCAATCAGCGAGCCGTTAATCGCACCTATAAAGGCGCCGAACAGGAGGCCAACGACCACGGGTATGAGAACAGGCAAATCAAATGCCCAATCTCCAAAGACGGCTTTCGGGTTCGGATTGCCGTTTACCAACTCGGTCTGGGCAAACGACATCACGATCATCGCGGCTGCCCCGACGAGGGGACCGGAGGACAGGTCAATCCCTCCGGAGATGATGACCTGGGTTACGCCAAGCGCGATTATTCCGATAATGGCAACCTGCAGAATGATGATCTTCAGGCGTGCCTCGTTGAAGACGGAATCGAAGCGGTCCTTGGTATCGAACAGGAAACTCTGGTTGTTCATATAAGGCAGAAGCTGACCAAGAATTTCGAACATCCCAATGATGCATATCAGCGCGATAAAAATGTTGGCCTCGTTGGGCCACGCACGTTTGCTTTTGTCGAATGACAGTCCGCCGGTGCCGTGGGATGTGTCCGCCATTTATGCAGGATTCCTTCTGTTTTCCGCTGTGTCCCCCAACAATGCGGGCCAGAAACCGCCTGGCAACAATAGTTGCTGCCAGGCGGTGTGGTACAGTCAGTTCTTGTCGATAAAGTCCGATATGTTGTCGGGCGTGACAAGCTTGAAGGGGATGTAGACCTTCTGGTCGACGTCGTCACCGGCGGCAATCGCAAGTGCGGTGTCAACCGAGCCACGGCCTTGACCGAAGGCGTCCTGGAACACCGTGACGTCGAGTTCGCCTGCCTGCATGGCGACGAGAGCATCCTGAGTTGCGTCAACGCCACCCACTTCCACTGCTGCCATGTCAATACCGGCAGCCTTCATGGCCTGGATCGCACCGATGGCCATTTCGTCGTTGTTGGCGATGACAAAGTCAAAGTCTTCACCGGCCGACAGCCAGTTGGTCATCAGGTCCTGAGCTTCATCGCGCGACCAGTTGGCGGTCTGTTCGTCGATCAAAGTCATGAAGTTGCACATGTCCATGCCAATCACGTCATGGACGTCCTTCGAGCGCTGAACCGCCGCCTGGTTGGACAGTTGGCCATTCATCAGATAGCCCTTCGCGCCGCCCGCTTTGCCCGCGGCCCGCAGATTGCGGCAAATCTGGAATGCTTCGAGCGTACCAGACTCGATTTCATTCGACGCAACAAAGGCTTGTGTCGCCGGAAGCTCGTTGACGTTGTCGGGCTCGCGGTTGACATACACCAATGGAGTATTTCCTGCCGCGGCCGAGACAGCGGCGCCTGCCGAGGTGTCGACAATATTCACAATGATGGCGTCAACGCCGCTGGCAACAAAGTTCTTCACCTGGTCAATCTGTTTCGAGATATCGTCTGTTGCGTCCTCGACTTGCAGCGAAACGCCATCCAGACCCTGTGCGTGTTCGACCATGCCATTGCGCATAACGGTCAGAAAATTGTCGTCAAACCGAGCAATGGTTGCACCGATCTCCTGAGCCATTGCGCCTGTCGCAATCGATGCGACCATTGCGGCCGTGACCAATACTCTCTTCATGTACTTCCTCCCTTTGCGGTGTCCGGTTCACCCATTATTTCCGGATTGCCCCTGGTCGGGGGCATGCGACACGACAGGAAAATGCGGAGGTTGATTCTCACGCAGTCAATGTTGCCGTTTTCCGGTTGGCGACCAAGCAAACGCATGACCCCTCAACGGGACTGCCATCGACATTGTGCAGGCTTGTGTATCGACCCTCCCTCAGCCTTCCCTAGGGTGATATTACCCAAATTAATCCGTTTTGCAACCGGTTGCAATTTGTCGTAATCAGCATTGGAAACCGATCCATCGTGTCATCCGAAGTGGGAGGATCATCCCAAACGCCATGTCCGGGGCGGCAGCGAGTTACGTCGCATATGCTTTAACGGAGATTTGCTCTGGTCCCGGCTCCGCCTATCACAGGCGGGGCCGTTTCACGGCTCTAGCTTGCTCAGGAACCGGGCGAACACCATCAGGCCTTCCGGCCAGGGGCCAAATCCCGATTCCGCATTGATGTGTCCGGCCTTGCCGGCATCCATGAACAGCGCACCCCAGGCATGGGCGGTATCGTCCGCGGTGTCAAAGCTGCTGTAGGGATCGTCGCGGCTGGCGATCACCAGCGACGGAAACGGCAGCGGGTCGCGCGAATACGGCCCGAACGTCATCAGGTGTTTCGGCCGAATCTTCGGATTGCTTACGTCGGGCGGCGCCACCAGCAGTGCACCGGCAACGTCGTTGTCGAATTCCGAAACTGCCTGGACTGCCGCTGCCGTGCCCAGCGAGTGGGCGACAATCACCACCGGTCTGGTCGCCCGGTTGACCGCCGCCGCGATGTTGGCCGTCCATTCCTCCCGCTCGGGCTTTGCCCAGGACTGCTGCTCGACCCTGCGCGCGGTCGACAGCTTGGCCTGCCACCGGCTCTGCCAGTGGTCCGGGCCCGAGTTCTTATAGCCGGGAACAATCAAGATGTCGGCGTCGGAAGCTTTCATTCTTCACCCATGAAACGAATTCAGGAACTCAGTCTTCGGTCCCGAAGACACGGGCAAATATGGTGTCGACATGTTTGGTGTGGTAGCCGAGGTCGAATTTTTCCCGGATTTCGTCTTCCGCAAGCGCCTGTCGGACTTCGTCGTCGGCCAGCAGTTCCTCGAGGAAATCCTTGCCGTCTTCCCAGACCTTCATGGCGTTGCGCTGAACCAGACGATAGGCGTCCTCGCGGCTGACACCCGCCTGCGTGAGGGCCAGAAGGACCCGCTGCGAGTGCACAAGGCCCCTGAACTTGTTCAGGTTTGCCATCATGTTCTCGGGATAGACGACGAGTTTCTCGACAACACCGGTCAGCCGCGCCAGTGCAAAATCGAGCGTCACCGTTGCGTCCGGGCCAATCATGCGCTCGACCGAAGAATGGGAGATGTCGCGCTCGTGCCAAAGGGCGACATTCTCCATTGCGGGCATCGCGTAGGAGCGAACCATGCGGGCCAGGCCGGTCAGGTTTTCGGTCAGCACGGGATTGCGCTTGTGCGGCATTGCCGACGATCCCTTCTGGCCGGGCGAGAAATATTCCTCGGCCTCCAGCACTTCGGTGCGCTGCAGGTGGCGGATCTCGACCGCCAGCCGCTCGACCGACGAGGCGATCACTGCAAGGGTGGCGAAATACATGGCGTGCCGGTCGCGCGGGATGACCTGCGTGGAGACCGGTTCGGCCGCGAGGCCCATCGATCTGGCGACATGTTCCTCGACGCGCGGATCGATATTGGCGAATGTCCCGACGGCGCCGGAAATGGCGCAGGTCGCGATTTCCGCGCGTGCCGCCACGAGGCGGTTCCTGCAGCGCTCGAACTCGGCATAGGCGAGGGCGAGCTTGACGCCGAATGTGGTCGGCTCGGCGTGGATGCCGTGGCTGCGGCCGATCGTTATCGTGTCCTTGTGCTCGTGGGCGCGCTCCTTCAGCGCGGCCAGCAGCTTGTCCATGTCCGCGAGCAGGATATCCGTCGCCTTGACGAGCTGGACATTGAAGCAGGTGTCGAGCACGTCCGATGAGGTCATGCCCTGGTGCACGAAGCGTGCGTCCGGTCCGACGATCTCGGCAAGATGCGTCAGGAAGGCAATGACGTCGTGCTTGGTGACCGCCTCGATTTCGTCGATGCGCGCCACATCGAAAACGGCCTTGCCACCCTTTTCCCAGATGGTCTTTGCAGCCGACTTCGGAATAACGCCGAGTTCCGCGAGCGCGTCGCAGGCGTGGGCCTCGATTTCGAACCAGATGCGAAACTTCGATTCCGGCGACCAGATGGCGGTCATTTCAGGTCTGGAATATCGAGGGATCATAAATTGTGCTCACGGGTGAGAAGAATTCGGGGGAGCGCGCGCCGCATGGCAGCCTGCTAGCAGAAAAATCCGGCGATCTCAACGCATGCTTTTGACAAGCCAGAAGCTTGCCGCTGCGACAAGGACCGGTCCGAGCGGAAGATAATTCCTCAAGCCGATAACGGCAAACTGGTAGAGCGCCGATGCCAGTGTCAAAGCAAGCTGATAAAGCCACAGCGTCGTCAGGAACTCGCCGTGCCACGAAGCGAAGAAGATCCAGTATGTGACCGCATACAGGCCGGCGGTAACGGCGACGGTCAACACGCCTAGGCACAGAAAAATGGCCGCGAAGCGCGTTTCTCCTGGGCGCCGGCCGGCAAGCAGAAAGGCCATCCATACAGCAGGAGTGAACGCGACCGTTCCTCCGGCGAAATAGAGCAGCAACAGGGCGTTGCGGTTGGCCGTGAGCCCGCCGATGGACAGTTCAAGCCCGCCGAAAAGGGACAATGCCATCGCCGCGCCCCATATCGGTGCCCACGCGAGCAGGAATCGCAAGCCGGGACGCTTTTTGCCGATTCGGGCTATTGCGGTCATCGGCTGACAATCGGGCCGCTGGTCCCGATGCGCGACACGCTATTTTTGCGCCGCCTGCGCGGCACCCCGGATCGCCGAAATATTCTTGCGGTAGGCCTCCGCGGTGCCGCCCTTGAAGACCGCCGATCCGGCAACCAGTGCATTGATGCCGGCGGCGGCGGCGTCGGGTGCGGTGTCCGGCGTCACGCCGCCGTCGATTTCCAGGTCGATCGGCCGGTTGCCGATCATGGCGCGGATGCGGCGCGCCTTTTCCAGCACCGCGGGAATGAATTTCTGACCGCCGAACCCGGGATTGACGCTCATCACCAGGATGAGATCGAGCTCGTCGAGGACATATTCGATGACATCCTCAGGCGTGGCGGGATTGAGGGAGACGCCGGCCTTTTTGCCGAGCGACCGGATGGCCTGCAGCGAGCGGTGCAGATGCGGGCCGGCCTCGGCATGGACCGTGATGATGTCGCAGCCGGCCTTCGCGAAGGCTTCGATATAGGGATCGCAGGGCGCGATCATCAGGTGACAGTCGAAAACGAGGTCGCTGTGCGGGCGCAGCGACTTGATCACGTCCGGGCCGTAGGAGATGTTCGGCACGAAATGGCCGTCCATGACATCCAGATGGATCCAGTCGGCGCCGGCTGCGGTCACGTCCCGCACCTCGTCGCCGAGTTTCGAATAGTCGGCGGCAAGAATGGACGGCGCTATGGTGATTGGGCGGGTCATCGGCTGCTCCGGTGGTCGGGAGATTGGGGCGCAATTAGCATTTCCCGCCGGCCCGGACAATCGGACCATGAAGGTTTCCACCGCCGGTTCGCATCAGCCGCCATTCCCGTATCTGTCCTGCCAGGTCGGCCACAGGTCGCCAGGCTCCGGGGTTGCATCGTAGACGCCGCGCGCAATCGCCCGGGACATGGTCGACGCGGCCACGGCACACAGGTCGAGAAAGCCGTCGACCTCGAGACGTTTTCCGCTGCGGCCGGTGGCGAGGCAGAATATCAGGTCGCCGTCAAAGGGCGTGTGGGCGGGCCAGATCGCTCGGGCGTAACCGTCATGGGCTGCGACCGCGAGGCGCTTGGCTTCCGCCTTGGTGAGGATCGCGTCCGTGGCGATTGCCGCGATGGTGGTGTTGGCTCCCTCAAGTGTCTGCCGCTCGCGGAATTTGATGCGCAGATCGGTCGTGCTTTCCGGCAGCGGCGACGGCAGGCCGAGGCCGCCGAATTCGCTGCCCATCTCGAACGGCGCGGCCCAGAAATGGGCGCCGCCGGCAACGTTCACCGTGCCGACCGAATTGACGGCCACCAGCGCCCCGACCGTCACGCCGTTGTCGAGGACGGCGGAGGCCGAGCCAAGCCCGCCCTTCAGTTCGGCCGTCACGGCACCGGCACCGGCGCCAGCGGTTCCGGTGTCGAAGTCCGGCCCGGCGGCGAGCGCCGCCTCGTATCCGAGTTCCCGGTAGGGCGGATAGAGGCCCCAGTCCTTGTCGCCGCCGTTGATCATGTCGAACAGGATGGCGCCGGGCACGATCGGGATCACCGCATCGCCGATCTGAAAACCCACACGTTTCTCGCGCAGGGCCGCCTGTACGCCGGAGGCCGCATCGAGACCGAAGGCGGAACCGCCCGACAGGACGATCGCATTGACGCTCTCCACGGTGTTGTGCGGCTCCAGCAGGTCGGTGTCGCGGGTTCCCGGCGCGCCGCCGAGAACCTGCACGGACGCGACGGCGCTGTCCTGGCACAAAATCGCGGTGACGCCGGACTTGAGTTTCGCATCCTGCGCATTGCCGACGACAAGGCCGTCGACATCGGTGATGAGATTGCGCGGGCCGGCTATCGTCATTGCGTGGTTTCCTCGTTGATGCCGGACCGGACGTCCTCGGCCAGGTTGGCCGGCACGAACGTGCCGTCATGCCAGACCATCAGCTCGAACGGGTTGTCCTTGCGCTCGCCGAAATCGTCGAACTCGATCGGGCCGAGCGCGGTGAAGAACTCGCGCCCGGTCAGATAATCGCCCAGGGGCGCCTGCGTGACCGCCGCGGCCCGCTTTGCCGCGAGGAGGATCTGTCCGGCGGCATATGAGGGAATGGCGTAGCCGCTTATGCTGATTTCGGCGTCGTCGAACTGCTTGACGGCGCGCGTCGCGCTGGGCAGGAAACGCGGCTCGGGCAGGGTGACGGCCAGGAACCCGTCGGCCAGCGCCGGATCGCCTTCTGCGGCGTTGAGCGCATCGCCGCCGAGAAAAACAAGGCCGAGACCGGCCTCGGCGCTGTCGCGGGCGATCGTTGCCGCGTCCTGGCGGTCGCCGCCGATGAAAACATGTGTTGCGCCGGACTTCTGCAATCGTCTGACCAGGCCAAATTGCCGGTCTTGCGTTGGGCGGAAATTGTCAACGAAAATTGGACTTATGCCAATTTCTTCAAGCATCAGTCGAACGGATTCCATCAGTTCGCGGCCGTAAATGGTACCATCTTCGACCAGCGCCAGCGGCTTGCCGAGCCAGTCCGTCGAGATGACACGGGTGACCATCTTGGCCTCGTCGTCGTCCCGCGGCGCGAGGCGGTAAAACAGCCAGTCGTTGCGGCTGGCATCCTCGGCGATGATCGCGGAACGAACGCCAAGCGATATGGATGGAATATCCGAGGCGGACAGGATCGGAAGCGCCGCCGCAAGGCTTTCCATGCACAAGAATCCGACAACGGCATCGACGCCGGCTTCCGCGAACGCGCTGGCTGCATCCTCGCCGCCCTCGGTATCGCAGGTGTCCGGTTCCTCGAGAACCTCAGCAATAGCAACCCCCGAATTATCCTTCAGGACATTGATTCCATTGACGATTTGTTCTCCGAGGATGGCAAAATTGCCCTCGGTGGGCACGAAGACGCCGAGTCGCAGGCTGTCCTCCGTTTCCTGGGCGGAAGCGGCCGTAAGACAAGAATGGAAACCCACGAGGAACAGCGCAGAAAGTAGGGGCAGTCGTGCCAGCCTCATCGGATTCCTTTCCCCTGGTCGAAGTGGGCCGTACTCACAGCGATACCAGATCAGCAAACGGCGACCAAGTCGTACATTGCAGTTTTGCCGTTTGGGCGCACCGGGTTGCGCGGTATCCGGTCGGCCGGCGTGGCAGCCTCACCATCCCTGCACCGAAAATTAGGAGAAATTCGGCAAAATGGTTCCAATATACACAGATGTGTCTATGTATTGCGATCACGCCGATACATGCCCGAATGCCACTGGAGACGTTGCGTGTTGGAACGAAGGACCGTTCTGTCCGAGGACTACAGGAATGCCATGGCCCATTACGCGGGCCACGTGCAGCTCGTCACGACCGAACTCGGCGGCGTGCGGCGCGGTGTCACCGTGACGGCGGCCTGTTCGGTCTCGGATGAGCCGCCGATCGTGCTCGTGTGCCTCAACAAGTCCAATCCCAACAACACGATTTTCTTGGAAAGCAAGCGCTTCGCGCTCAACACGCTGGCCGTGCAGCACCAGTCGATGGCGGCCGCTTTCGCGGGTTTCGATCAAAAGAGCGCCGACGAGCGCTTCGCGATGGCCGAGTGGGACACGATTTCGACCGGCAGTCCGACCCTGAGCGATGCCATGGCGGTGTTCGATTGCAATCTCTCCGACCACAAAGTCATGGCCACGCACATGGTGCTGTTCGGAGAGGTCGTCGGATTGCGCATTGGCGAGATGCAGTCGTCGCTGCTGTTTCTGGATCGGCAGTGGCGAAGCCTTTGACGACCGCCAGTTGCCGGCCCCGACCAATTTCTTGAGGATCATGCCTTGACCAACAAGCCGAAACCCATTCCAGGCTCGATCGACGAAACACTCGAATTGATGGACAGCCAGGACTATGTCGCCAGCCGCGCTCTGGCGACCGTTCTGTTCCTGAGCCTGAAAATGAAGCGTCCGCTCCTGCTGGAGGGCGAGGCAGGCGTCGGCAAGACCGAGATCGCCAAGATCCTGGCGCGGGGCCTGAACCGTCCGCTGATCCGACTCCAGTGCTACGAGGGCCTCGATATCTCGACGGCCGTCTACGAGTGGAACTATCCGGCGCAGATGCTGGAGATCCGGTTGTCGGAAGCCTCCGGCGAGACCGATCGATCGGCCATCGAGCGCAATATTTTCTCCGACGACTACCTGATCCGCCGGCCGGTCCTGCAGGCGCTGTCCGCCAAGCAGGGCGGCGCGCCGATATTCCTTATCGACGAGCTCGACCGCACCGATGAGGCGTTCGAAGCCTATCTTCTCGAACTGCTTTCCGAATACCAGGTGTCGATACCGGAGATCGGAGTCGTCAAGGCGGACGAGCCGCCGATCGTGATCATCACGACAAACCGGACCCGGGAGATCCACGACGCGCTCAAGCGCCGCTGCCTCTATCACTGGGTGGATTATCCGACCGCGGAGGCGGAGCTCGAGATCGTGCAGCGCAAGGTGCCGGGATGCAATGCCGCCTTGTCGAAGGAACTCGTCGGCTACGTGCAGAAGCTCAGAACGCTCGACCTCTTCAAGAATCCGGGTGTCGCCGAGACCATCGACTGGGCCAGTGCCCTGACGGAACTCGACAGCGTCGCGCTCGATCCCGAAGTGATCTCCGATACGATCGGAACGCTGTTGAAGTACCAGGACGATATCGCGCGTATCGAAGAGGGCGAAGGCAGGAAACTCCTGGAGGAAGTGAAGTCCGAGCTCGCCGCCGTCTGAGCGGGCGAACCGGACAGGGTTCAAAGCATGACCGATATCGCCAAGCCGAAACCGGACGGACGGCTCGCCGACAACATCGTCTTTTTCGCCCGCGCCCTCAGGCGCGCCGGCATGCGTGTCGGCCCGGCCGCGGTCACCGACGCAGTCGAGGCCGTCCGGATAACCGGCATCGGTTCGCGCGAGGATTTCTACTGGACGCTTCACTCGATTTTCGTCAACCGGCACGAGGATCATGCGGTCTTCGACGAGGCATTCCGCCTGTTCTGGCGATCGCGCAATCTCATCGAAAAGATGATCGCGATGTTCTCGCCGGTGGCGCTGGAGCAGCGCGAACGGGAAAAGCAGCGCGCCGGAGAAACCAGGGCGAGCCAGGCGATGCAGCAACGGGACGAACGGCGTCCGCAACGGGACGAGCCGGAAATCGAGATCGACGCGCGGTTCACGAGTTCGGGGCGGGAGGTGCTCAGAAAAATGGATTTCGCGCAGATGACCGCGGAAGAAATCGTCGAGGCCAAGCGGGCCCTGTCGCGCCTGATCCTCCCTTTCGACCGGGTCCGCACCCGCCGCTACGCGCCAAGCCACCGGCCGTTGAAAGTCGATCCGCGCGCCACGATGCGGACGGCCCTGAAGACCGGCGGGTCGTTGATTCTGCCGCGCTTCCGCGAGCCCAGGATGGTGCATCCGCCGCTCGTCGTGCTGGCCGACATCTCGGGGTCCATGAGCCAGTATACAAGGGTGTTTCTGCACTTCCTCCATGTGCTGACCGAGAAACGCCGCCGGGTTCACACCTTCCTGTTCGGGACGCGTCTGACCAACGTCACGCGGCAGATGCGTTACCGTGACCCCGATGAGGCATTGGAGGAATGCGCCGCGGCGGTCGAGGACTGGTCGGGCGGGACACGCATTGCCGATACGCTCTCCGAGTTCAACCGCTTGTGGTCGCGCCGTGTCCTGTCCCAGGGGGCGGTCGTGCTGCTGATCAGCGACGGGCTCGAACGCGAAGGCGTCGGCGACCTGCCGCATCAGATGGAGAGGCTACACAAATCCTGCCGGCGGCTGATCTGGCTCAATCCGTTGCTGCGCTTCGAGGGATTCGAGGCGCGCGCCATGGGCGTGCGGGCGATGCTGCCGCATGTTGACGAGTTCAGGCCGGTGCACAATCTAGAAGCCCTGTCGGACCTGGTCGACGCGCTGGAAGGACAGGGCAATGTGTCGACCGATCCGCGACGGTTTCTGTCTCGCGCAGCCTAGGGAGCAATGCGATGAACGATACTCAAGAACCGCTGGACCCGCTGACCGTGGCCGAACGCTGGGCGGGCGAGGGAAGGGACGTGGCGATCGCCACCGTTGTCGAGACCTGGGGTTCGGCGCCGCGGCCGGTCGGAAGTCACCTCGTCATCGACGGCGAAGGCAATTTTCACGGTTCGGTTTCGGGCGGCTGCGTCGAGGGCGCGGTCGTCAGCGAGGCCATTGACGTGATGTCGGAAGGCAGACCGCGGGTGCTGGAGTTCGGCGTTGCCGACGAGACCGCGTGGCAGGTGGGTCTTTCCTGCGGCGGGCGGATCCGCGTTTTTGTCGAAAAGCTGAGGTAGTTCGTGGACACGGACCTTTTAAAGCAGTTGAACGAGGAGCGGCAGGCGCGCCGGGCGGCGATCCTGATCACCGATCTCGGGGATGGCAGCGGACGCCTGCTGCGCGAGGGCGAGAGCGCCGGCGACGCATTCGGCGACGCTGCCGAGCGCGCCTTCCGGAGCGGCAAGTCGGCTGTCGTCGAAGCGGACGGCCGTGATTATTTTCTCAATGTGCACCTGCCGCCCGCCAGGCTCGTCGTCATCGGCGCGGTGCACATATCGCAGGCGCTGGCGCCGATGGCCCGTATCGCCGGCTTCGACATGACCGTCATCGATCCGCGGACCGCCTTTGCAACGCAGGAGCGCTTCAGCGGTGTCGAATTGCTCGCGGAGTGGCCCGATGAGGTGCTCGAACGCGTACCGCTCGATGCCTACACGGCACTTGCCGCCGTAACCCACGATCCGAAGATCGACGATTTTCCGCTTAAATGCGCGCTGGAGGCCGGGTGTTTCTATGTCGGCGCGCTCGGCAGCCGCAAGACGCATGCGAAACGGGTGGAGCGGCTGAAGGAACTGGGACTAGACGACAACAGGATCGGCCGCATCTCCGCGCCGATCGGTCTCGATATCGGAGCCTCAAGCCCGTCGGAGATCGCGGTCGCCATTTTGGCCGAAGTTATCGCCGCCCTGCGCAAGCGGCAGGTGGCGGTCCGTTGAAGTTCGGCGCGGTCAAGACTGATGACGCCTTGGGCGCCGTTCTGGCGCATTCGCTGAAGACGGGGAAACTGCGGCTCAAGAAGGGACGGGTTCTTGGCGCCGTCGACCTGGAAGCGTTGCGGGCGGCGGGCGTCTCCGAAGTGATCGCAGCGCAACTCGAACCCGGCGATGTCGGCGAGGACGAAGCTGCGACGCGGCTCGCCGACGCGCTCGACGCACCGCTTGTGCGTGCCGGTCCCGCGGCGACAGGCCGGGTCAATCTGTTTGCCGAGCGGAGCGGATTGTTCCGCGCGGAATCAGTGAAGGTGGACCGTTTCAACCGCATCGATCCGGCGATTACCCTGGCAACCATCGCCGACCACCAGCAGGTTTCCGCCGGCGACATGGTTGCGACGGTCAAGATCATTCCGCTCGCCGTCGGCGGCGCAAGCCTGGAGCGGGCGGCGGAGGCCATCGCCAGCCCCGGAACGATGGGTGTTCGCCCGTTCGACAGCGCGCGCGTCGGATTGGTCGCAACCGAGCTTCCCTCGCTGAAGACATCGGTCATGGACAAGACGGCACGCCTGCTCCAGGAAAGGCTGAACGCGTCGGACAGCACGCTGATCGAAGAAGTCAGGACTGCGCACAATGCCGAAGCGGTCGGCGAGGCGGTTGCGGCGCTAAAGGAGAAGTCGGACATCATCATCGCTTTCGGCGCGTCGGCGATCGTCGACGGCGACGATGTCATTCCCGCCGGCATCCGGCTTGCGGGCGGTGTCGTCGATCACGTCGGTATGCCGGTGGATCCCGGCAACCTGCTGGTGCTGGCCCATATCGGCGACGTGCCCGTCATCGGTGCGCCCGGGTGCGCGCGCAGCCCGAAGGAAAACGGTTTCGACTGGATCCTGGCGCGGATCCTTGCAGGGGAGCGGCCTGATTCGGACGTCATCACCGCAATGGGTGTCGGCGGTCTGTTGAAGGAAATTCCCAGCCGGCCGCAGCCCCGGCTCGCCGGCAGACCGACACAAAAGGAGGAACCGCCCGTGGAGATCGTGGTGCTGGCGGCCGGGCAGGCGAGCCGCATGGGCGTGGCCGCCGGCGATGCGGATCGGGCCGCCACACCGCCGCACAAGCTGCTGGCCGAATTCGACGGTGTGCCGCTGATCCGGCGCTCCTGCGAGACCGCGCTCGCGAGCAAGGCGAGGGCGGTCCATGTGGTCACCGGCTTTCGCGGCAATGACATGGGGAGCGCTCTCGCCGGCCTCGATGTGTCGTTGATCGACAATCCCGACTACGAAGAGGGCATGGCCTCGTCGCTGCGCCGCGGCGTTTCCGCCCTCAGCCCGCAGGCGCGCGGCGTGCTGGTGATGCTTGCCGACATGCCGGCCATCACGAGCGCGCACCTCGATGCGCTGATCGATGCATTTCGCGCGGCCGGCGGAAATGTCGTCGTGCGCGCGGCCAGCGGCCAGGTCCGCGGAAACCCGGTGGTCCTGCCGCGCGAGACTTTCGACGCCGTCATGCGGCTGGAGGGCGATGTGGGTGCCCGCCAGATCATCGCCTCCGCCGGACTGCAGGTTATCGATGTCGATATCGGCGATGCCGCGCTGGTCGATGTCGACACCAGGCAAGCGGTTCTGGATGCGGGCGGGGTTTTGAGGGGATAGACTAGCCGGCAACCCGTTTCGACGCTTCAAGGCCGCGTTCGATGTCGGCGAGCAGGTCAGCCGCATCCTCAAGCCCGATCTGCAGCCGGATCACGGGTCCCATTGCAGGGCCTTCGGCAATCGTCCTGTCCTCGAGCCAGACATGGACGGCGAGGCTCTCGAAGCCTCCCCAGGAATAGCCGAGACCGAAGATCTGCAACGCGTCGAGGAAGGCGTGCGCCTTCTTGCGCTGAACGGCGCGGGACGGGCCGCCGTCAAGCACGATTGAAAACAGGCCGCTCGCCCCCTTGAAGTCGCGCTTCCAGATCTCATGCCCCGGGAAATTCGGCAAAGCCGGGTGGAGGACGCCGGAAACGCCCTCGCGCCCCTCGATCTCGCGGGCGATTTCAAGGGCGGATTTTTCATGCTGGGCAAGACGCACGCCCATGGTGCGCAGGCCGCGCAGCACAAGATAGGTGTCGTCGGGGTTTGCGCAAACGCCGAGATTGGTCTTGGCGTCCTCGAGTTGCCGCCAGTGCTTTTCGTTCGCCGAGACGAGCCCCATGAGGACATCCGAGTGGCCTGCCGGATATTTGGTTGCCGCGTGGATGCTGATATCGACGCCGAAATCAAGCGGCTTGAAATAAAGCGGTGTCGCCCAGGTGTTGTCCATCATCACCACGGCACCGTGTTTGTGTGACACCTCCGCAATGGCCGGTATATCCTGGATTTCCATGGTGTTGGACCCGGGCGATTCCGTAAAGACCACCTTGGTATTGGGCTTTATCAGTGCGTCGATGCCGGCACCCACCAACGGGTCGTAGTAGGTTACCTCAACACCCAGCTTGCGCAGCATGTTGTCGCAGAAGCGGCGGGTCGGATTGTATACGGAATCGACGACAAGGACGTGATCGCCGCTGCCCAGGAACGCCAACAGGGGAACCGTGACGGCGGCCAGTCCCGAGGGGACGATGATGGTGCCGGCCGAACCTTCGAGTTCATTGACCGCGTCGGCCAGAGCATCGGTTGTCGGGGTGGCATGCGTGCCGTAGCGGTATTTCTGGTTGAGACCTTCCATGGTCGCCGAATCCGGGAAAAGTACGGTCGACGCGTGTACAACCGGCGGATTGACAAAGCCGTGGTATTCGTGCGGGTCGTTGCCCGAATGAGCGAGCCTGGTATTGACACCCCAGCCTGCCCGGTTGTTGCTCTTGGTCATACTGGTCCCTTGCATGTCAGTCGTGGCCACGTCCGTTTAACCTGTCAGCCAACACATTTCAAAGGGCAATATTGTCGCCACGAATTCAAATTCGGACATTCTGTCCAGTCTCGCCATCTCGTTGGCGCATTTAACCAAATTGGGCACGAAATGTCGGATTCTGGACATAGGCACTTGACCGCAGCGGCGATTTCGGAATGTGATAGCGGCGTCGTAAGCGCGGTCGGGAAAGCATGGCGCCGTATTCAAGCATGGCGCCGCATTGTGTAGGCTTTCCCTGTCGGGCTTATTGGGAGTGACACACAGGGCAATAGAAAAGGTTTGTATACAATGAAAAAAAGAATCCTGTCGGCGATCGTCGGCACAGCGGTATTGGGCTTTGCTGCCGGAACCGCATCCGCCGCGACGCTGGATGATGTGAAATCGAAAGATTCGCTGCAGTGTGGTGTTAGCCAGGGACTGCCCGGATTTTCCAACCCGGACCAGGACGGCAATTGGTCTGGTCTGGACGTTGATTTCTGCCGCGCAGTCGCCGCTGCGATTTTCGGCGATGCTTCGAAAGTAAAATTCACGCCGCTGTCGGCCAAGGAGCGCTTTACGGCGCTGCAGTCCGGCGACGTGGACATCCTTTCCCGCAACACCACCTGGACCATGAGCCGCGACACAGCGCTCGGACTGAACTTCTCGGTTGTCAACTACTATGACGGTCAGGGCTTCATGGTGCGTAAGGATCTCGGCGTCAATTCGGCGCTTGAACTTTCCGGCGCATCGATCTGCACCAACACCGGCACGACGACAGAACTCAACGTTGCCGACTATTTCCGTGCCAACAACATGGAATATGAGCTGGTGGCATTCGAGAAGGCCGACGAAGTGGTTGCCGCGTACGACGCCGGCCGCTGCGACGTTTACACGACTGACCAGTCCGGCCTTTATGCGCAGCGTCTGAAGCTGACAGATCCGGCCGCTCACGTGGTTCTTCCGGAGATCATCTCCAAGGAGCCGCTCGGACCGGTCGTGCGCCAGGGTGACGACCAGTGGCTGAACATCATCAAGTGGACGCATTTCGCCATGCTCAATGCCGAGGAACTCGGCGTCACGCAGGCAAATGTCGACGAGATGAAAAACAGCGACAATCCCTCCATTAAGCGCCTGCTTGGTACCGAGGGCGAGTTCGGTGGTGCCATCGGTCTCAGCAACGACTGGGCGTACAATGTCATCAAGGAAATCGGCAACTACGGCGAATCCTTTGACAGAAACGTCGGTCCTGACACACCGCTGGCAATCTCGCGCGGCGTGAACGCGCAGTGGAACGACGGCGGCCTTCAGTACGGTCCGCCGATCCGCTAAGCGAACGGTATCCCTGCCCGGCGGTCATACCAACCGCCGGGCAGACCTTATCAAGAACAATGAATTGATCCGCCGGCAAGGCGGACGTGGGGAATAAAAGGGCCCGGTTGCCGTCTTCTGCGCGACACGGGTGGGAGATTTCGAAATGGCTTTGCAAGACGTTTCGCAGGACGTCGGTCAGCCAAAGGTCGCACTGTTTAACGATCCAAAGGTACGCGGCTGGGTTTACCAGGTCGTGCTGCTGGTGGTCATCGTCTACCTGGTCGTCGTCGGCGTCCAGAACATGTTTGCGAACCTGGCCGCGCAAAACATCGCATCCGGATTCGGCTTTATCGGGCGCAATGCCGGATTTGCGATCAGCCAGTCTTTGCTGGAATACAACCAGGCTGAATCGAGTTACGGCAAGGTCTATATCGTCGGCCTTCTCAACACGATCTCGATCGCCTTCATCGGTATCTTACTGGCAACCGTGTTGGGCTTTCTGATCGGGATCGCGCGCTTGTCGCACAACTTCATCGTGCGCGGCGTGGCAACAGTCTATGTGGAGATATTCCGCAATATCCCGCTGCTTTTGCATATCTTCATCTGGTATTTCGGCGTTCTGCGCCTTCTGCCGCACCCGCGCAACAGCGGTGATCTCGGTTGGCTTGGCCTGTTGAACAACCGCGGCTGGTTTGCACCGAAACCGCTGCCGCAGGAATTGTTCTTCATTACCGCCATCGCCTTTATTGTCGGGATTGTCGTCACGATTTTCATCTCGCGCTGGTCGCGTCAGCGGCAAGCCAAGACCGGGCAGCAGTTCCCGGTTTTCTGGACCGGCATGGGGTTGATCCTCGGACTGCCGGTACTGGTTTTCCTGGTCACCGGGCTGCCGCTGGAGTTCGACTATCCGGTCGCCGGCGGCTTCCGTCCGAGCGGCGGCATGACGGTCATCCCGGAATTCATAGCCATGCTGCTGGCCCTGTCCACCTATACCGCGGCCTTTATCGCGGAGATCGTGCGGGCGGGCATCATGGCCGTGAACAAAGGTCAGACGGAGGCGTCGCACGCGCTCGGGCTGCGTCATGGTCCGACCCTCCGGCTGGTAATCATTCCGCAGGCCATGCGGGTGATCATCCCGCCGTTGACCAGCCAGTATCTGAACCTGACGAAAAACTCGTCGCTGGCCGTCGCGATCGCATACCCGGACCTCGTGTCGGTGTTTGCAGGTACGGCGCTCAACCAGACGGGACAGGCGGTCGAGATCCTCGGCATGACCATGCTGACTTATCTCGGGCTGTCGCTTCTGACCGCAGCGTTCATGAACTGGTACAACGCCAAGATGGCATTGGTGGAGAGGTAGGACCATGGCAAATTCAGCTGACAATACCTCCGTCGCCTTTGTCCGAAAGGAAATGGTCGAGGAGTCGGCAGCTCCGACGAGAGCTGTCGGCCTGGTGGCCTGGCTGCGTGGCAACCTGTTCTCGAACTGGGTCGATTCGATCATTACGCTGCTGATCCTGTACGTTTTGTACCTGATCATTCCGCCGCTTATGAATTTCGCGTTTTTCGATGCGATCTGGTCCGGCACAGACCGGGCCGCGTGCACGACGGAAGCGCAGGGCGGCGTCAGGGAGCCCGACTGGTTCGGCGGTTGCTGGGCCTATGTTGACGCCTATTTCAACCAATTCATTTACGGCCGCTATCCGGACGCCGAGCAGTGGCGCGTCAACATCGTGTTCGTGATGTTCTTCGGCGGACTGGCGCCGCTTCTCATTCCGGCGGTACCCTTCAAGCAGGCAAACATCATTTTCCTGAGCATCGTTTTCCCGGTAGCCTCGTTCGTCCTGCTGACCGGCGGTAACCTGCACTACACGGGATTCCTGCTGCCGAACTTCATCATGGAGGCCTCAGCCACCCGCTTCTGGGTCGATTATGTGATCGTGACACTCATCATACTGGCGATCGGTTACGGTGTCTCGAGGGGCACCGATTCCGATCCCGGCCCGATGATCACGATGGTGCTGTGGATCATGGGCGGCCTGGCGGTGGTGCTGGCGCTGTTCGCCATACCGTTTGGCTTGCAGCCCGTGGAAACGGACCGGTGGGGCGGGCTCCTCGTAACGCTCGTGATCGCGATCACCGGTATCGCGGTGTCGCTGCCCATCGGCATTGCGCTGGCTCTCGGCCGGCGCTCGAACATGCCGATTGTCAAGCTGTTCTCGGTGATCTTCATCGAGTTCTGGCGCGGCGTGCCGCTGATCACCGTGCTGTTCATGTCGTCGGTGATGCTGCCGCTTTTCCTGCCGGAAGGCGTGCATTTCGACAAGCTGCTGCGCGCGCTGATCGGCGTTGCGATGTTCTCGGCCGCCTATATGGCCGAGGTGGTGCGCGGCGGATTGCAGGCGATCCCGAAGGGACAGTACGAGGGCGCCATGGCGCTCGGTCTCGGCTTCGGACAGATGATGCGCATGATCATCCTTCCGCAGGCACTGACCCTGGTCATTCCGGGCATCGTCAACACTTTCATCGGCCTGTTCAAGGACACGACGCTGGTGCTGATCATCGGCCTGTTCGATTTTCTCGGGCAGATTCAGTCGAGCTTCACCGACCCGACCTGGGCGTCGCCGGTGCAATTGGTCTCTGGCTACATGTTCGCGGCATTCGTCTATTTCTGCTTCTGCTTCGGCATGTCGCGCTATTCGGCCTATATGGAACGCCGGCTCGATACCGGTCACAAATCATAAGTTAGGGGAAGATCCATGTCTGATGAGTCAGTCCACGAAGTCGGCGAGGTCGACCGCTCCAAAATGACCGTGTCCGAGACGGACGTTGCGGTCGAGATCACCGACATGAACAAGTGGTACGGCGATTTCCACGTGCTGCGGGACATCAACCTGAAGGTCATGCGCGGCGAGCGCATCGTCATTGCCGGCCCGTCCGGTTCCGGAAAATCGACGATGATCCGCTGCATCAACCGGCTCGAGGAGCACCAGAAGGGGACGATCGTCGTCGACGGCATCGAGCTCACCAACGATCTTAAGAAGATCGACGAGGTGCGCCGCGAAGTCGGCATGGTGTTCCAGCATTTCAACCTGTTTCCGCATCTGACCATTATCGAAAACTGCACGCTGGCGCCGATCTGGGTGCGCAAGATGCCGAAGAAGGAAGCCGAGGATATCGCGATGCATTTCCTCGAGCGGGTCAAGATCCCCGAACAGGCGCACAAGTTCCCGGGACAGCTCTCCGGCGGTCAGCAGCAGCGAGTCGCCATCGCGCGGTCGCTGTGCATGAATCCGCGCATCATGCTGTTCGACGAGCCGACATCGGCGCTCGACCCGGAAATGATCAAGGAAGTGCTCGACACCATGGTCGGCCTTGCCGAGGAAGGCATGACGATGCTGTGCGTGACCCACGAAATGGGATTTGCGCGACAGGTGGCAAACCGCGTCATCTTCATGGACCAGGGCCAGATCGTCGAACAGAACGAGCCCGGCGAGTTCTTCGACAATCCGCAGCACGAGCGCACGAAGCTGTTCCTCAGCCAGATCCTGCACTAGGCGGGAACTTCATCTTTCAAAATTCGGCCGGCTGTTCGCCGGCCGTTTTGATTCAGCCGTGGCTAGAAACGGTGCCGGCGTCGTGGCCGTAGAGCCAGTCGAGATCGGCGGCCAGGCTTTCGCCCGAACGCGCCGACAAAACCGCGTTGCGCGCGATGCGGACAAGACCGCCGGCGTGATAGGCGAACTTGTTGAAATCGCCGCGCTTGCGCACCTTCGCGATGCGCGGTGAGCGGACGGTATCGAAACGGTCCAGGGTTTCGCGGACCTTTCCGCTCGCTGCCTCGAAGCAGGCGGCCAGGGCGCAGGCATCCTCGATCGCCATAGCTGCGCCCTGGGCCGCGTGCGGTGTCATGGCGTGTGCCGCATCGCCGATCAGGACTGTCCGGTCGCCGGCAATGAACGTGGTGTCGCGCACTTCGAACAGGGGCCAGTACCGCCAGGAAGCGCCGGCAAGCGCGGTCCTTATCGAGTCGTCCCAGCCGCTGAACAGATCGAGCAATGTTGCCGTGTCGCCGACATTGTCCCAGTTGCGGTCCGTGACCGCGCCCGGGGTGACCGCGACCGCGTTGAGAAATCCACGGCGGCCGAGCGGGTAGGTGACCAGATGCGTGCGCGGCGCCAGGAAGGCGTTGACGTTGTCCTGAAGCGCAAGGCCGGACAGCTCATCAAGCTGCAGCAGGCCGCGCCAGGCGATTGCGCCCGAGAAAGTCGCGGGGCCGCCGCCCGGCGCGAATTTCCGGATGGTTGACCAGACGCCGTCGGCGCCGACGATCATGTCGGGCTGTTCGCCGCACAGTTCCATCATCTGAGCGAGCAGCGCGTCCTCCGAGTTGGCCGAGATGTTTGTGCCCAAATGCAACCGAACCCCGGGCGCCGACTGCGCCGAGTCGGCAAGGATCCGCTGCAGGTCGGCCCGGTGGACCACCCCATAGGGCCCGTTCCAGCGCTCCGCCGCAATGCGGCCGACCGGAATCGCGTTGAACACATGAAGGTCGCTGCCCGAGAGCAACGCAAGGCTGGGCGGCTCCACCATGACCCGGGCAAGCTCACGCTCAATTCCCAGCCGGGCGAGCAGGCGGGTCACATTCGGGGAAAGCTGCAGTCCGGCGCCGACTTCATCGAGCGTGTCGCTGAACTCGGCAACGTCCACGCGGCAGCCGCACCGCGCGAATGCGAGCGCTGCGCACAGGCCGGCTATGCCGCCGCCGACAATGGCAATTTTTGGTTGCATTACGTATCAGAGCTGCTCACTGGTCGGAAATGCGCCGGAGCCGTGAGGAAACAACGCGGTCAAGCGCACGCAACCTACCAAATACCGGAATGGGGCGCCAGCCCGGCCGGGATGCAGCCCGGCATGGGGTTTACTCGGCCGGGACGACGAATTGGCACCCATCCGGCTGGGTCTGCTGGGCGTCCAGTTCGCTGTTATAGCGGTAAAGTGTTGAACAATATGGGCAAATTATTTCCTGTTCGTCACCCATGTCGAGAAATTCATGAGGATGGTCGAATGGTGCATTGGCGCCGACACACATGAATTTCTTCACGCCGACCTCGATCAGGGGATGTCCGGCATCGTTCTGGAAATGCGGGATGGGATGCCCGGCCATTTCTATACTCCATATTGTCGCAGTTCACGCGGAACATATACGCATGGTTGTCACATGTGTAGAGAAAATTTGCACTTCTATACGAGATTTCCCCCGGGAAGAGCTTATTAAAGTCGCGCATGCTTATCAATTCCACAACACACCATGTCAATCATGATCGATCGCGATATCCGTGACGCTAACCTGGCCGGCCATTTTTCACCGGCTGTTGAGAAATGTTCAAGATTGTCCTAATGCACTAATCGAAAGCCGACGGAGCCGGGACCATGGATATCGATCGCCTGCCGATGAGCGAATTCAGCAACGAGGGCGCGCGCATTGCGTTTCTCGACGCAGGCCCGCGCGACGGCTATCCCGTCCTGCTCATCCACGGCTTTGCATCCACTGCCCACGTGAACTGGGTATTCACCGGTTGGGTCAATACACTGAACCGGGCTGGATACCGCGTCATTGCGCTGGACAACCGGGG
The DNA here is from genome assembly GCF_004959855.1 of Nitratireductor sp. XY-223. GTDB lineage: Bacteria > Pseudomonadota > Alphaproteobacteria > Rhizobiales > Rhizobiaceae > Hoeflea_A. The sequence continues at coordinate 875,140 of NZ_SPNT01000001.1, forward strand.
ACACGGCGGCAGCGAGAAGTTCCACGACCCGGCATTCTATAAACCGGAAAAAATGGCCTCCGATTCGCTGGCGCTTCTGGACCACCTCGCAATCGGCAGCGCCCATGTCATGGGCTATTCAATGGGGGCGCGGCTGAGCGCGTTCCTGGCCATCGCCGCGCCGGAGCTGGTCAGTACGCTGGTGTTCGGCGGCCTCGGTTCCGGCATGACCGAGGGCGTCGGCGACTGGGGGCCGATCGCGGCGGCGCTGCTGGCTCCGTCCATCGATGATGTCGCGGATGAGAACGGCAGGGCCTTCCGCGCCTTCGCCGACCAGACAAAATCCGACCGGGTTGCCCTTGCGGCCTGCATCGAGGCCTCGCGGACACTGGTCACGGAGGACCAACTGGCCGGACTTGATATGCCGGCGCTGGTCGCGGTCGGCAGCCGGGACACCATCGCCGGCTCGGCCGAAAAGCTAGCGCGACAGCTGCCCGACGGGCGCGCGTTCGATATTGCCGGAAGGGATCACATGCTGGCGGTCGGGGACAAGACCTACAAGGCCGCGGTGATCGAGTTTTACAAGGAGCATGCCAATTGACGACTGAAGCAGACGCGGTGCGGAGTATCGGGACGGGTGTAGCAACCCATGAATTCACTGGCGCACAAGGCAACCGGCTCACCGCGAGCATCTATGAAGGCGGCGCGCGAACGGCGTTGTTCTTTCATGGCGGCGGACAGACACGGCACGCCTGGGACAATGCCGCGCGGGCGTTGCAGCGGGAAGGCTACACGGCAGTCACCGTCGATCTTCGCGGCCACGGCGACAGCGAGTGGGTTTCCGACCAGCGCTATGCCTTCGACGACTATGCCGCCGATATCGCGGCTGTCGCCGGTCAGGCTTTCGACACGTATGGCGGCGATCGTCCGATCGCCGTCGGCGCTTCGCTCGGCGGCATTTCATCGCTGGTGGCGCAGTACGAATCCGGACAATCGCTCTTTTCGGCACTCATCCTTGTCGACGTGACCCCCCGGATGCGGCGCGACGGCGTCGACCGCATTCTCGGTTTCATGTCCGACCGCATGCAGGACGGCTTCGGATCGCTCCAGGAAGCGGCCGACACGATCGCCGCCTATCTTCCGAACCGCGGCCGGCCGAAATCGCTGGACGGCCTGTCCAAGAACCTGCGGCTGGGCGAAGACGGGCGCTATCGCTGGCACTGGGATCCGGCATTCATCAGCGGGCCGCATCCCGTCAATTCCGGCAAGCTGCGGAGCGATGAATACCGGTTCGCGGCGACCAGGGCGCTGACCATTCCGACGCTGCTGGTGCGCGGAGGGCAATCGGAACTCGTATCGGAGGAAAACGCCGAAGAGTTCCTGAAACTGGTGCCGCATGCCAAGCTTGCGGACGTATCGGGCGCAGGCCATATGGTCGCCGGCGACCGCAATGACATATTCCTGCAGGCGATCATGGAATTCCTGAACGGCCTGGATAAATAGAACTTGCCGAGGGCGCCCGGCTACTTTCCGGTAAATTCCGGGCGTCGTTTTTCTCGGAATGCACGCCGGCCTTCCTCGTAATCCGCGCTTGTGAAGGTCGATTGCGCAATCTTCTCGGCCAGCGACCGGTCCTCTTCGCGGCTGGTCAGCGCCGCGCGGATCGAGGCCTTCGAGGCGCGGTTGGAGAGCGGCGCGTTGGCGCAGATCCGCTCGACCAGTTCCAGCGTCGTATCGCGCAGGTCCGCAACACCGCACACCGTCAGAATCAGTCCGGCGGAGTGGGCGTCGCGCGCCGTAATGCGCCTGCCGGTATAAAGCAGAACGCGCGCCATTTGCGGCCCCAGCGCCTCGACGATGTCGCTCATGGCGTCGACCGGATAGGCAAGGCCAAGGCGCCCGGCTGGGACCGAAAATATCGCATCGTTGCTGGCGATCCGCAGATCAGCCGCCGCGGCGAGCCCGAAGGCGCCGCCGAAGCACACGCCGCTGATCATGGCGACGACAGGCACCGGGCACTCCCGCACCGCGCGAAAGGCTGTCGCGTTTGACAGTTCGTAGTCCTGTGCGGTGCCGCTGTCCTGCCGTACCCGGTCGAACTCCGAAATGTCCGCGCCGGCGGAGAAATCCGTTCCCCCTTCTCCGTGCATGACGATGCAGCGAATGTCTCCTTGTGCGCACAGCCAGTCTAGCGCAGGCGGAATTTCGCGCCACATATCGAAGCTGATGGCGTTCTTACGTTGCGGACGGTTGAAGCTCAGGAAACCCGCATGGCCGTCAGTAGCCGCGTTCAGGGAACCATCCGCAAAACTATGGCGTGATTTCATCAAAAATATATCCGTTTGAATTTCAATCTATCTGGCCTATCTTTACCGGATGTTGTTCGGGGTGCGATAGGGATTGCACGGAATTGAACTGACCGGGGCCTCGGTGCCCCAGAATCATTGGAGCCCGGTGGGGCAATCGTCGGAGGATGAATACATGGTTGCTGGCAAGGCCCTGACGGCCGAGCAGGTCAAAACGATGGACCCCATTTGGGATGCCATTCGTACCGAAGCCCTCCAGGCGGCCGAGAACGATCCCGTTCTGGCCACCTATCACTATTCCACCATACTCAATTTCCGCACGCTGGAAGATGCGGTCATCCACCGCGTCTGTGAGCGTCTCGATCATCCCGACATGCCGACAAACCTGCTGCGGCAGACCTTTGAGGAAATGCTCGCGGACTGGCCGGAGTGGAGCTCGGTCCTGCGCGTCGACGTGCAGGCCGTCTATGACCGCGATCCGGCCTGCGACCGCTTCATTGAACCGGTTCTTTACTTCAAGGGATTCCATGCGATCCAGGCGCACCGGCTGGCCCATTGGCTGTGGGAGCAGGGGCGGTGCGACTACGCGCTTTATCTTCAGAGCCGGTCGTCGGAAGTCTTCCAGACGGATATCCATCCGGGCGTGCGCATGGGCAAGGGCATATTCCTCGACCATGCGACCGGACTGGTTATCGGCGGAACGGCGGTTATCGAGGACGATGTGTCGATCCTGCACGGCGTGACGCTCGGCGGAACCGGCAAGGAGCCGGGCGACCGCCACCCGAAGGTCCGCCACGGTGTGCTGATCGGGGCGGGCGCCAAGATCCTCGGCAATGTCGAGATCGGCTGCTGCTCGCGCATCGCCTCCGGATCCGTGGTGTTGCAGCCGGTTCCCGAGGCGACGACGGTGGCTGGCGTGCCAGCCCGCGTGGTCGGCAAGGCGGGCTGCAAGGAGCCGGCCCGCTCCATGGACCAGATCCTCGGCGACGAATAACGGGTCCGAAAAGCCTGACATGCGCGGCGTCAATTCGGTGGATTGGCGCCGCGGGGCTTTACACCCGGCGGATTGACAGGCAGAAAGCCGGCCGGGAAACAATCATACGGAGAGTGCCTTGAAGCCCGAAGAGCTGCGCAAGCTGGATTCCTATTTCAAAAAGACATTCAATCCGAACATGGCGGTGCGAGCACGGCCGCGAAAGGACGACTCCGCCGAAGTCTATATCGGCGACGAATTTCTCGGTGTCCTCTTCCGGGACGATGAGGACGGCGACCTGTCGTTCAATTTCTCGATGGCGATCCTGGATATCGATCTCGACGACCACTGACCGGCCCGCGCGATCGCGGAGCAGCAGAAGCCGCCCCCGTGGCGGCTTTATTTTATGAAGAAGCCGGTCTCTCGGCAGCCTTCAGCGCCGCGTCGACAAATCCGTTGATCGCCCGATCGAGATTCTTCCAGTCGGGCAGCAGATCCCGGGAGAAGCGGTAGGTCATCGTAAGGCCGGGTGCAATATTGACGTCGCGCATGCACGAGCGCGAACCGGCGGGCAGATTGTCGTCCCGCAGGCACCGAACCACAAAGGGCAATTGGCCCGGACGTTCACCCACATATAGGAGTTCGCCGGCATATCGCGTGTCGGCACCGAACTCCAGAACGCTCAGGTCCGTCTGCCCGGCGGACAGCCGATTTTGCGTAAGACGCCCGTAAACCGGTTCGAGGCGGGCCGACATGTCGAGCGGCATCGTGCGGGCCGACAGTGTCAGGAATATCAGTTGGTCGGCATTTTCGATCTGGTTGAAGCTGCGATGGTTGGAACGGGAATACCCTTTCAGTCCGGGCCAGGTGAAATAGGCGTCCACACGTTCGTACACGCCGGTTTTGCGCTGGTTCTCAAAGCGAAGCATGTTGGCAGGCAAGGCGAGGGCGCTGTTGCCGACCGTGACACGGACAGGCGTGCTGTCGGTGCTGTGTCCACCCATGACAATGCGCTCGCCGACCCAACGGCCGGCGACGCTCAGCGCCAGCGTCAGCAGTCCGGCCACGGCTATGAACAACATGATCTTGCGGATGAGCTGCGGCGAAATGAGCGGCTTGAACTCGTCCGTTGGTGTTGACGGGACTGATTGGTTCATGAATAGAAGTCCGGCCGCCTTGGGCAGATCGCAGGTTCGTATGTCTATCGGCGATCATTCAGGATTATGGTTAAGGGGCGGTAAACCGGATTGCGGCCGTAACCGGGAAACCGGTGCCGCATCGTAATTTCGCTTTGGAGGAACCCATGCCGCTATACAGGCTCGGATCTGAACGCCCCACGATCCCGGACGGCTTTCACTGGATCTCGGACACGGCGGTCCTAATAGGCCGGGTCGTCGTCGAAGAGGATGTGGGTATCTGGTTCGGCAGCGTGCTGCGCGGCGACAATGAGCCGATCACGGTGGGCGCCGGCAGCAATATCCAGGAGAACTGCGTCCTGCATACGGATATGGGTTACCCGCTCACCATCGGCAACGGATGCACGATCGGACACAAGGCCATGCTTCACGGCTGCACCATCGGCAACAACAGCCTTGTCGGCATGGGCGCCACCGTTCTCAACGGCGCGCGGATCGGCGATAACTGCCTGATCGGAGCCGGTGCCCTTGTCACCGAAGGCAAGGAGATTCCCGACAACAGCCTGGTGATCGGTTCCCCGGCGAAGCCGGTGCGCGAACTCGACGAGAAGGCCGTCGAAATGCTCAGGTGGTCGGCGCAACACTATGTCGAGAACGCCCGCCGCTTTGCCCGCGACCTGGAGCGGATCGACGACCAGGTGAAATGATTGGGGAGCCGGCAAAGCCGACTCCCCAGGCCAAGGTCTGAGACGGGAAGGGTGGGGACTGACCGTGGCCTAACTTTATGCGTGCCCCGCATGTATTCCGTGGTTGCCGCCTGCAACCGGAACGGTTCCGGTTAGTTGCGGCGAATGCTGCCGACCGAGGTCGGCCGGCCCTGTTTGATTTTGATCCAGCGTCCCGAATGGCGCGATGACTGCCGCTTCAGGTATGTGTATTCCGTGTCGGACCACAGCAGCACCTTGTCGCGCATATTGTCGAGAATGTAGTCGCCGAGATCGGTCCTGACCGTCAGAACCGCGTGGCCGGAACCATCCGGCTGACGAACCACGGTGATCAGCAGGTCGGCCGCCTTGAAGCCTGCACGCAACAGCCTGTTGCGCTTCAAGAGCACATAGTCCTCGCAGTCGCCAACGGATTGCGGATAGGTCCAGTGTTCCTCGACACCGAAGATCTCCATATCGGTGCGCGGCTCGATCTGGCGGTTCACCGAGTGATTGATTTCCAGCATCTGCCGCCAAGCCTTGCGGGTCAGCGTCATCGGGCTGGTGCGGCCCGAACGCTGGCTGCATTCGCCGGGATTGGTCTGGCAGAAATTGTAATGGCCGATCGGCTGGCTGGTGAGGCCGGCGGTCTTCATGTTCAACTGCTCGGCCTGTGCCTGCACCGGCAGCAGGTAAAGCGTGCTGATGAGGGCACATTTTACAAGCGTCGCGGTTTTCATTGATCGTCTCCCCGTCAATTTGGGAGCGATCATGCCAGTTATGTTTTTATATCAGGCAAATATTACCAGTATAAATAAGCGCAAATTGTTGTAATATTTGGCTTTATTTATAATAAAATGAATATAAAATCCAATTAAAACAAGTATAAAAATTGATTCAAATTTGAACGAAATAGGACCCCTGGAACGCGATCCCCACGAACGCGATGTTGCGGGCAACGGACGTGGCAGCCGAACTGTCGGACCGGGCCGGTCCGCGGGAGACAGGCGCCCCGCGGCGACAAGCCGTTGCGGCAGTCTTTATCGCCACTCTTTGCGGTTCGTGTCGGGGTTGGTTTGTTCTGGAGAGCGCAATACGCGCAATTCATCGGCCGCGCAGCGGGTGCAGGCGGCGTCGCCCGTCAGGCCACGAGGCCGGCGGAACGTAGTTCTACGGATTCCGGCAGGCTGCTAAATGAAGTTTTCCAGCGATTCGGGCGGCTGGATGGTCGCAAATTCGATGGCGATTCCATCATCGAAATGCCGAATGACGCGTGCGCGCATCGTGCCGAGAATGACCTGCGTGCCCAGTTCCGGCCGGATTTCCAACTCGAGCGCGGCGCCGGACATCGAAAGATCGACGATGCGGCAGGCAAACGTATCGCCGTCCGGCAGCCGGATCTCGGCATTCGGATTGCGCGGGACGATGCGCTCGTGCCGCCGGTCTTCCGGCAGGCCAAGCTCGTTGCGGTTGGCAAACCAGGTAAGTTGCGCCGCCAGTTTCTGGCGCTTGCGGTCCGGCGCCTGAACGGCGATCATGAAACCGTCATCCAGCAGCTCGGTAACCTTGCCCTCGATCCGGCCGATATGATCGATGTAGGACACGATACGTTCCGATACGCGCGGCAGCGCCGACGTTTTGAAGCGCACATGGCCGGGGGACATGTCAACCGCGACACACTCGTATTCGGTAAAATCGGCGCACATCAGCCGGCCGTGAAGATTGACAGCGACGTTCTGAAACGCCGTATCTTCTTCCGGTTCCATCACTAGCTGTTGCGCCGACCCGTTCGCGAATTGCATGTGGTTAATATCCGATCCGAGAAAACATGAACTCACAATAGGATGTTCTGGTTAACAAGCGGTAATCGCAATCCTCCGGAAAACCGGGAAAGTCAAAAATACCGGGCTGTTTTTGAGCGCGCCTTTGGAAGGCTTTTGCCGATCGCAGGCCGGATTAAGGTTAACAGCCGGTTTACATTGTCCGCGATCCAGCGGTGTGGCATAGATCAAACAACGAATTTCCCGCCGCATTCGGCGCGGCAGTTCAGCACAAATTCGTGGTTCGGGTGGGGCCCGACCCAAGCCGTTTGACAGTGCTGTCAGACGGCTTCTTTTTTGCCCGTTGCTGATATATGAAGACCGTCGACACGATGAAGAGGCGCATTCATGACAAGCAGTCACGCGACCGACCGGTCCGGCGACGAGGGGGGCATTCCGAACCGGCGTGGCGCCGGCCAGCCGATGTTCAACCTGCCGGCGGTGATCGTTTGGGTGCTCGTGCTCATGTGGGCGCTGCAGCTGATCCGCGACTTTCTGCTGACCCGGGCCCAGGACGTCCAGGTCCTGATTGAAGGCGGGTTCATTCCACTTCGCTACTCGATCGACGCGTCGGAACAGAGCCTTGCCTGGCTGTGGACTCCTCTGACCTATTCACTGTTGCACGGCGGCTTTGCCCATCTGATCGTCAACTCGGTCTGGCTGATGGCCTTCGGGGCTGTCGTCGCGCGCCGGATCGGTCCCAACAAGTTCTTGATTTTCTGGTTTTTTTCAGCGATCGCATCCGCCGCCCTCTACTGGATATTCAACCAGGGCAGCAATGTTCCGATGATCGGCGCGTCGGGGGTCGTTTCGGCGCTGATGGGAGCGGCGGCGCGTTTTGCCTTTCCGATGAACGGCCAGTTCAACCGCATGTATGCGCATTTGCTGCCCCGCCTGACGCTGGCCGAGGCGATGATGAACAGGACCGTCATCACCTATGTGGCGATCTGGTTCGGGATCAACGCGCTGGCAGCATTCGGTTTTTCGGGCGGCGTCTCGGAGGGCGCACAGATCGCCTGGGAAGCCCATATCGGCGGCTTTTTGTTCGGTTTCTTCGTATTCCCGCTGTTTGACGGCCGCCAGGGGGCCTGACGAGGTATTTACACCGTTGTCATTCGGTGCACACCTACGGCTTGCAATTCACATTCAGTCCGCGCACCATAGCCCTCGAGGAACGGCAAACTTGCAATTTCCGCGTGTGTTCCGCGTCGCGTTCCTCGGCAAAAGGAGGTCACGATGACAGTTAAAACGATTTTGGATCAAAAGGGCCGGGATGTCTTTACGGTTGGGCCGGACATTACGGTCGCGGACGCCGGGATTCAGCTGTCGCGGCACAAGATCGGTGCCATCGTTGTTGTGGATTCTGCCGACAGGATTTGCGGTATCCTGTCCGAGCGGGACATTGTGCGCGCCCTAGCGGAAAACGGTCCGGCCGTCCTGGACAACCCCGTTTCGTCCGTCATGACCTCGAAGGTCAAGGTCTGCAACGAGAACCATTCGGTCAACGAACTGATGGAAATGATGACGAAGGGGCGCTTCCGGCACCTGCCCGTCGAAATCGACGGAAAAATCGGCGGCATCGTCTCCATCGGCGACGTCGTGCGCATGAAGATTGAGCAAGTGGAACGTGAGGCCGAGGAGATAAAGGCCTATATTACAAGCTGAATCCCGCATTCGGGATTTTTCGCGCCGGGCAATCGGCGAAGCGGAATTGACCGCTGATTGCCCGTTATCCCCGGACAGAAATGGCTTAGTCCGTCAGCGCCTGGCGGATTTTCTCGGCATTGGCCTTGAGGGTCTCGGGTTCTTCCATCACGCTCGCCGGCGGGCCCAGTTTGACCCCCTCGAAGCGGGGAATAATATGAACATGCAGGTGGAAGACGACCTGGCCGCCGGCCGGTTCGTTGAACTGCTGGATGGTCACGCCATCGGCATCGAACGCCTTCATGACCGCGCGGGACAGTTTCTGCACGGTCTCCATGACCTTCGCGAGGTCGCCGACCTCCACATCGAGGATGTTTCGGGCCCGGGCCTTGGGGATCACGAGGCAATGACCGGTGCCCCGCGGCATGATGTCCATGAAAGCGAATGTATTTTCATCCTCAAAGATCTTGTGGCAAGGCATGGCTCCAGCCAGGATCTTGGCGAAAATGTTCTCGTCGTCGTAAGCGGCCGTCTGCGTCATGTCCTGCCCCTGTAATGCGTCATTGCGCTTTCTGCGCGGCTGCGGCAACGAATGCCCCGCCGGACAACGCACGTCAAGCGCAATGCGCCGATCCGCGCCCGGGGCGGTTTGGCGCATGTCGCAGGTTGTGCAACGAATTTTCTTGCAACGGGGTTTGAACTTTCGCGAAGATGGCCGAAGACTGGGCGCGCTGCCGCATCGGTCGCCGCATCGCTGTCGGATCGGCACCTGTGCGAGGATCTGAACCTGTAATCAGAGGGAATCAATCATGGCATCGACAAAGAATGTTTGCGAAGTTCTGCTCGACAATCTGCATGCCGCCGGTGCGCGGCAGATCTTCGGCGTGACCGGAGATGCCCTCAACCCTTTTCTCGAGGCAATCCGGAAGGACGGCCGGTTCGAGTGGATCGCGGTCAGGCACGAGGAGAACGCGGCCTTCGCGGCATGCAGCCAGGCCGCGCTGACGGGCGGCATCGGTGTTTGTGCAGGGACCGTCGGTCCGGGCGCGTTGCACCTCATCAACGGCCTCTACAACGCAAAACGCGAGCTCGCCGGCGTTGTCGCCATCACCGGTCAGATCTCGCACAAGCAGCGCAGCACGGAGTACCACCAGGAGGTCAACCTCACCAAGATGTTCGATGAGGTCTGCCATTTCCAGGCGGTCATCGACAGTGCGGAGCAGACGTCGCGGCTGGTTCAGATCGCCATCCAGCGGGCCATTATCGACAAGGAAATCGTGCGGATCGAACTGCCGATCGACGTGTCGGAAAACCCGGTGCCGACACCGCGCAGCAAGCACCACCTGGTCACCTTGCCGTCCACGACGGTCCCGCCGCGGTCGGAGATCGAACGGGCGGCCAAGGTCATCAACAAGGGCAAGAAGGTTGCCTTCTTCTGCGGTGCCGGCTGCCGAGAGGCGAAAGATCAGATCCTGGAACTTGCCAAGCGCATCAACGCGCCGATTGTTCACACCTTGAAGGGCAAGGACATATTTGACTATGACGACGGCCCGGTCGTCGGCATGACCGGGCTGATCGGCAACCCGGGCGGCTATCACGCATTGCGCGACTGCGACGTCATGATGATGCTCGGGACCGATTTCCCCTATGACTGGTTCATCAAGGACGGGCCGGAGATCATTCAGATCGACCGGCGCGTGGGCAATGTCGGACGCCGTGCCGCATTGACGGTCGGCCTGGTCGGGACGGTCAAGGAAACCGTCGAGCTGCTGGCACCGCTGGTCAAGGACAAGACGGACGGCAGTTATCTCGACCTGCAGAGGAAGCGCTCGGGAAAATGGCTTGCGGCCATGGACGAGCAGGGGGACCTGTCCAACGACAGCGAGCCGCTGCATCCGCAGCTTGTCGCCAAGGCCATCTCGGAACATGCCGATGACGATGCGATCTTCGCGACCGACACGGGCCTTTGCGTTGTTTGGATCGCGCGCCAGATGCGGCTCAGGGGCGGGCGCCGCCTTGTCGGATCCTTCAACCACAGCTCGCTCGGATCGGGCTTTCCGACCGGGCTGGGCGCCATCGCCACTCACCCGGACCGACAGGTGTGGACGCTGTGCGGCGACGGCGGCTTCGGCATGGCCATGCAGGATTTCGTCACCGCGGTGCGCTACGGCTGGCCCCTGAAGGTCGTGGTCTTCAACAACAGCGAACTCGGCTTCGTCAAGATGGAGATGGAGGTCGCGGGATACGCCTACAACCGCGCGGCAACGCATCTCGACAACCCGGACTTTGTCGCATACGCGAAATCCTGCGGCGGCGATGGTGCGCGCGTCGAAAAAGCCGCCGATATCCTGCCGGCGATCGAAGCGGCATCGAAGTCCGACAAGCCGTTCCTGATCGACGCCATCGTCTCCGCCGGGGAACTGGTCATGCCGCCGCATGTGGACGTCAAACAGGCCTGGGGCTTCGGCATCTCCAAGATCACGGAAGGCATTCTCGGGTTGAAGGGAGACCACGCCCAGTGGGACAATTGGGAGGAGGAGATCAAGGCGGCCCGCTGACGGATTGTTTCAGCCCTGTCACCAAAGCTCGAATTCTTTGAAGATATGAGTTAACAATTGCTTATCGAATTCGGTTAGGATTTGGTGAGGATTGGGGCCTATCATTTGTGTTGCGTTGAGTTACGGTCGCGAAAGTGGCCGATTCGGATGTGTGCAGCGTTCCGGAACACTGGCCGCAGTGCCTCTTCCGGGTAGGGAATCGCGTTTCGTCGCGCGGTGGTGCGGCAGCAAATGTGTGGTGTGAGGAAGGGTGTTGCAGGCTGGCGGCCTTGCGTCCGAGCCGAATCGGGCAGGTTGGAACCCAACCTGCCAGCCGGCGCGGGGCTGCTCCTGCTGACGGGACCATGAACAGCGATCGGCGCTCCACGTCCAAATCCCCGTACACGGCGGCCTGTCTCGCCGGCGCCCTCCTGTCTTTGTTCATTTATTCCACCCCTGTGGCAGCCTTCGAGCTGTTCGGGATTCGGCTCTGGGGCCGCGAGCAGCCGCAGGAGGTTGCCGAACCAGTGCCCGACGCGGTTCCCTATAACGTGGCGCTGACGGTTGACGATCAGGAGCTGAAGGAGCTGCTGGATTCGGTTTCGATCCTCGTGTCGGAAAAGGACACGCCGCCATCGGGTACCATCGGACTGCTCACGCGTTCCAAGAACGACAAGAAGCGGCTGGTTGCGGCGCTGTTTTCCGTGGCCCGCTACGGCGGAACCGTCAACATACTAATAAACGGCACGCCGTTTGAAGACGTGCCGATCGATGCCGTTCTCAACAGCGGTGCGCCGGTCAATGTCGCCATTCGCGTGCAGGCGGGGCCGTCCTTCACGTTTGCCCAGCCGAATGCGGCGACGACAACGGGCGAGCCGATCGATCTTTCGCAATACGGCGTCGTCGCGGGACAGCCGGCGCGCTCGGACCTGATCGTCGAGGCCGAGCGCAAGCTCGTCGTTGCCTGGCATGAGCAGGGCTATGCCTTTTCGAAGATCGCCAGCCGTGAGATGATCGCCGACCACGAAAGCCGGACGCTGGAGGTGGACCTGCGGCTCAAACCCGGGCCGCTCGCGGTTTTCGGTACGGTAACGGTCTCCGGCGCGGAGGATGTGGACCCGGCCTTTATCATCCAGCAGGCCAATATTCCCGTCGGGACCGTCTACAATCCGAAGCGGCTGAAGGATGCCAGCACGCGTCTGCGCGGGCTGGGTGTGTTCGACAGCGTTGTCATCGTCGAATCGGAAACGCCCGGGCCGAACAACTCGGTGCCGATTTCCATCGAGGTCAGTGAACGCAAGCCCCGCACGATCGGTGTCGGTGTCACAGCGGCCACCGAGGACGGCCTCGGTGCCGAGGCCTTCTGGGTGCACCGCAACCTGTTCGGCAGGGCCGAGACGCTTCGCATCGAGGGCGCGGTTTCGGGGATCGGCCGCAACAATTTCTCGACATCGCTCGACTATCATGTCGCGGCGACCTTCACCAAGCCCGGTGTCTGGGGACCGACCACGTCTTTCCGCTCGCGTCTCGAAGCGCAGGTCCAGGACACCGATGCGTTCAACAAGAATTCGGTCAGCGGCAGCGCAGGCCTGGAGCGCGAGTTCAGCGACGAACTGACCGGCCAGGTCGATGTCGTGGTCGAATATGCCCGATTCGAAGACACGAGCGGCCCATCGACAAGCGTGCTTGTCTCTGTTCCCGGGCAACTGGTGCTGGACACGCGCGACAACAGGCTCAATCCGACCACCGGTTACCGGGTGCTCCTGGCGGCGGAGCCGACCTACGACGTGCACAACGGTAACGCGTTTTTCAAAACGCAAGGGGCATTCAGCATCTACCGGTCCGTCAGTGAGGACGACAGGCTGGTGCTGGCGGGCCGCGTCGCCGTGGGCTCCATTCTCGGTGCCAGCCTGACGGAGGTGCCGGCGGACAGGCGGTTCTATGCAGGCGGCGGCGGCTCGATCCGCGGCTATGAATTCCAGCATGCCGGTCCGCGAAGCGGCGGCAGCCCGACGGGCGGCTTGTCGGTCATCGAAACGTCGGTCGAGGCGCGCTACCGGCTTACGGAGAAATTCGGACTGGCGGCCTTTGTCGACAGCGGCGGAGCCTTCACCTCCTCGACGCCCGGGCAGGGCGGCCGCTGGTTTACCGGCGTCGGCGTCGGCGGTCGTTACCTGACACCGGTCGGGCCGCTGCGCGTCGATGTGGGCGTGCCGCTCGACAAGATCAGCGGCGATCCGGACTTCGGCATTTATCTTGGCCTCGGACAGGCATTCTGACCGCACTGCGCTATTTTTTCTTAATGCGCTATAATAGTTACGCGAATCCCTTTTCCGGAACGGCAGAATGAAAACCGTCCTTCGCCTCCTGATCGTCCTGATCCTCATCGTCGCCGCAGTGTTGCTGGCGGCATTGGCGCTGGTCGGGACCGGGCCGGGACTGTCCCTGACGGCGTCCATGATCGGATCTGCGGCAAGCGGGCAGGGGCGGACAGTGATCATCTCGGATCTGGAGGGTGTGATCGGCGGTTCGCCCCGCATCGGCCAGATCACGGTCGCGGATGAAACCGGCACCTGGCTGGTGGCTAACGATGTCGAGGCCGATATCGCGCTCGGCCGGTTGCTGACGGGGGCAGTCGATGTCAGTCGCCTGCATGCGGGAACCGTCGCGGTATCGCGGCGGCCGGTTGCTTCACGGGACGCGCAAACCGGGGGAGGTGCTCCCTCGCTGCCGGCCATTCCCATCCGGGTCGACAATATCTTCCTGCGCTCGATCGACCTGGCCGAGCCGGTGCTCGGCGAGAAGGCCGCGCTTCAACTGACGGGTTCCGTTCTTCTGCGGGATTCGCCTGTCGATATGTCCGGCACGCTCGACATCCTGCGCATCGACGGAACCGCCGGCGAGGTCTCGGCGGCGTGGAAGATCTCGCCGGACAGCAATGAACTCGAACTGAAACTGAACGCCAGCGAGCCCGCGGACGGGCTCGTGGCGCGGGCTCTCAACATTTACGGCCTTCCTGCCGTCAACGTCGATCTCTCGGGCAGCGGGCCGCTCGACGCATGGCAGGCAAACCTCGCCGTCGAGCTTGATGGTGAAAAAACGGTGGAAGGCGACGTGTCCTTGTCCATCACCGATCAGCGGCAGGCGGTTGACGGCGTATTGAAGGGCTATCTGGCGCCGCTCGTGCCGCGGCGGCTTGCGCCGCTTTTTGCGGGCGACACGCAGATAGAACTCACTGCCGAGCGGGACGGCGAGAACACGGTCCGGCTGGAAAAGCTGAATGCCCGTTCGGCGCTGCTGTCGATCGCTGCCTCGGGCAATGTCCTGGCCAGCGAAAACTCCGTCGACCTGACCGCTGATATCGAATTCGGAAGCGACGGTTCGCAGGTCGCATTCCAGGTGGCAGAGGACCAATCGCTGGATATCGGCCATGTTCAGCTCAGTTCCTCCCTGAAGGGGAGTCTCGAGGAGGCCGAATGGAGCCTGAACGGCTCGGTGAAGTCCCTGTCGGACGGGCGGATCTCGGTCGAGGACGCCGTTGTCAGCGGCCGTTCGTCGAATGTGAATTTCCTGGCGGTTTCCGGGGAGGCGACGGTCGAACTGTCCGCGCAATCGGTGACGACCGGTCAGGATACGGTCGACGGGCTGATCGCGGGTTCGCCGCGCATTTCGGCCGACGGAACCCTCCAGGGCAGCCAAATCACATTCAAGCGGCTGGATCTTGTCACGTCTTCGGTCGATGCGACGGCGACCGGGCAGGTCAATGTGGCGGAACGCTATTTCGACATGCGCCTCCAGGCGAAGGTCAACGCGCCGACCGATACGCCGCTGCCCGCGCTGCTGGGGTCGCGGCAGGCGGATCTTTCAGGCCGGGCAACGAGGCAGGGCGACGGCGCGCTTGTCCTGACCGATCTCAGCCTCGAAAGCGATAACCTGACGGCAAGCGGGAGCGGCGAACTCGGCGACGGATCGATCGCCTTCAATTCCAGGATGTCGCTGACCGACCTGTCGCGGTTCCGCCAGGAGTTGCAAGGCGGCTTCAACATTGAACTCGGCCTTTCCGGCCAGCCGGCGGCGCCCGATTTCAGCCTGAACGCGCAGGGTGTCGATATTTCGCTGCTCGACAAGCCGCTGGAGGACTTCTCGGTTTCGGCCAGCGGCGTCGCGTCCGCTGATCGGCCACGCGCCGATCTCAAGGTGGACGGGCGTTACGAAGGACATCCAGTCACCGTGTCGGCGAGCGTTTCCGGCGGCGATGGCGTACCCGTCGTCGAAACGCTCGACCTGACGGTGCCGGGAGCGCGCGCGACAGGCAAGGTGAACGCCGATACCAGCGGCATCCTCACCGGGCAACTGGATGTCGACATCACGTCGCTGGAGGAGCTGGGGCCGCTGATCCTGCAGGAAGGGCTCAGCGGATCGGCTTCCGGGACCGTGACATTTGCGGGCGTTGACGGGAAACAGAATGTCACAGCGAAGCTGACGTCGCCGGATTTCGCCACCGGCCCGGTTTCCGCCAACGGCCTTGTTCTCGACGTGGTCCTGGAGGACCTGCGGGAGGCGCGGGACCTTTCGGCCTCGGCGACGGCGAGCAGCGTGACAATTTCCGGAACCGAGATCAGCGATGCCAGGGCGAGCATCAGCGGCGGGCCGGAACAGATGCCGTTTTCGGTGTCCGGCACCGTGTTCAATGCCCCCATGTCGATGGAGGGTGAGCTGTCCTCGCAGCACGGAACGACGACGGTCGAAGTCAGCGAGGCGAGCGCCACCTTCCGGTCGGTCCCGGTGCGGCTTTCCGAGCCGGTCTCGCTGACCATCGCGCAAAGCGGCGCCAACGTGGAAACCGCGACGCTGCGGGTCGGCGGCGGCACGATCGTCGTCAAGGGAACGGCAGGGGACGAGCTGGATTTCGACGTCGCGGTGAACAGCTTCCCGGTGGCGTTGTTTGAAAACGTCGCGCCGACGGGCCTCGGGCAGAACGGCACCCTGTCGGGCACCGCCACAATCTCCGGCAATGCCTCGGACCCGACGGTCTCCTACGATCTCAGGGTCGCCAATTTCTCGGTCGAGGCGAGCCGGGGCGCACGCATGCCGTCGCTGTCGGTGCAGTCGTCCGGACGCTACCAGTCAAACCGGCTGACGCTGAACACCCAGGCGTCCGGAAGCGGCATCGATTTTAATATCACCGGAAGCGTGGATATCGCGGACGGCCAGCGGCTTGATCTCAAGGTGAGCGGCAAGGCGCCGCTCGAACTGGCGACCCTGCCGGCGGCCGAAGCCGGCGTGCAGCTCGAAGGAACCGCGCAGGTCTCGGTGGCGATCACCGGCTCCGCGCGGAGCCCGGCGATCAGCGGAACGCTGACCACAACAGGTGCCGACTTCATCGAGACCAACACGGCGCTGACAATCCGGGATATCAACGCGAATATCACGTTTGACGGCTCCACCGCCCGGGTCTCGCAACTGACCGGCCGGCTCGGCTCGGGGGGCACGATCACGGTTACGGGATCGGTACAGACCGATCCGTCGACCGGTCTTCCTGCCGATCTGACCATTACCGTACGAAACGGAACCTACACGAACAGCGAGATCGTCACGGCGCAGTTCGACGCCGATCTGAAAGTGGAGGGCGCGCTGCTGCGGTCCGGCAAGATCGGCGGCACGATTTCGCTCGAGCGGACGGATATCAGCATTCCCGACAAGCTTCCGGCGTCCATCCCCTTTATCGACGTCAAGCACATTCATGCACCGCGGCGGGTGGTTGAGCAGGCCCGGGAACTGGAGCCGCGGGAATCCCAGTCCGGCGGCACGGAGGCGGACGCCGGCGGCCTGCAACTCGACATCAGCGTGAATTCGCCGGCGCGCATATTCCTGCGCGGCCGCGGCATCGACGCCGAGTTCGGAGGCTCCGTCGATGTGACCGGCTCCAGCCGCGCGCCGCGCGTGAAGGGAACCTTCACCATGGTCAGGGGCCGCATCGACCTTCTGACCAAGCGCTTCAGTTTCGACAGCGGTTCGATCACTTTTGCCGGGCCGCTCGATCCGTCGCTCAACTTCACCGCAACGACCACGCGCGGCAGCACATCTTATTCAATCGTCGTCACCGGAACGGCGTCGGATCCCGAGATCAATTTCACGTCGTCACCGTCGCTGCCCGAGGACGAGATTCTCGCCAATCTCTTTTTCGGCAAGAGCCTCTCCAACCTGTCGGCCATCCAGATCGCGCAGATCGCCAACGCGCTCGCATCGCTGGGCGGTGCGAACACGCGCGGCGGTGTCCTTGACCGTCTGCGCAATCTGACCGGCCTTGCGGATATCGACATCAACACGGACCAGGAGGACGGCAGCACGTCCATCGGCATCGGCCGCTACATCAACGACCGGACCTATCTGAATGTCGAGCAGGGCGTGTCGGGTGGCTCGGGCCGGGTTACCATCGACATGGACCTGACGGACCATCTCAAGGCCCGCGGCGAAGCCGATACCGACGGCAACTCCAAGGCGGGCATATTTTTCGAGCGTGATTACTGACGCGCCGCCTTTTGCGCTGTTGCGGCGGTCATCAAATTGCTATCAATATCCCCTTAAATTGTTGGCATATATGGCAAATGCAGGTTGCCGGCCTGAAGCGGGCGGCATTCGAGCAGCGGGGTGATCCATGAGCGAGGAATTGAGGCGGCGTATCGACCAGGGTGCCGGCAACGAGCCGGCCGACCTCGTTCTCAAGGGCGGGACGCTCTTCGATCTCGTCACCGGCGAGATGATCGAAACCGATGTCGCGGTGTGCGGCGACACGATTGTCGGAACATGCGGAAATTACAGCGGCGCAACGGAGATCGATATTGCCGGCAAGACCGTGGTGCCGGGTTTCATCGACACGCACCTTCATATCGAATCGTCACTGGTGACGCCCTTCGAGTTCGATCGCTGCGTTCTGCCGCGCGGCGTGACGACGGCGATCTGCGACCCGCACGAGATCGCCAATGTCACCGGGTCAGACGGCATCCGCTATTTCCTCGACTGCGCCGAAAACACGCTCATGGACGTGCGCATACAGCTCAGCAGCTGTGTGCCCGCCACCGCTTTCGAAACCGCCGGAGCCGTTCTTGAAATCGACGACCTGCTGCCCTTCAGGGACCATCCGAAGGTGATCGGGCTTGCCGAGTTCATGAACTATCCGGGTGTCCTGGCCAAGGACCCGGCGTGCCTTGCGAAGATCGCGGCTTTCTCCGACGTGCCGATCGACGGCCACGCGCCGCAGGTCCGCGGATACGACCTCAACGGTTACCTGGCCGCCGGCATCCGCACCGATCATGAGGCGACGACCGCGGACGAGGCGCTGGAAAAGCTGCGCAAGGGCATGCATATCCTGGTGCGCGAGGGTTCGGTCTCCAAGGATCTCGAAGCGCTCATGCCGATCATCACCGAGCGCAATTCGCCCTTCATCGCGCTGTGCACGGACGACCGGAACCCGCTCGATATCGGCGAGTGGGGCCATCTGGACCACATGATCCGCACGGCCATCGCGTCCGGGGTCGAGCCGCTCGCCATCTACCGGGCCGCGAGTATTTCGGGTGCCCGCATCTTCGGCCTGCGGGACAGGGGTCTCGTCGGGCCGGGCTGGCGCGCCGATATGGTCATACTCGACGACCTGGAAAACTGCGCTGTGAGCGATGTGATCTGCGGCGGCGTCGTCGTGACGGATGCCGAATTCGAGAAACGGCAGACCGTGCCGCCGATCGGGCGCAACAGCGTCAAGGCGGAAACGGTCGGCGCGGGCCAGCTCGTCTCTCCCGCCTATAATGGCGACATTCCCGTCATCGGCATCATACCCGGCAAGATCATCACCGAGCACCTGCGCATGGACCTTCCCCTGAAAGAGGGGCGGCCGCAGGTCGATCTCGAGCAGGATGTCGTCAAGACCGCGGTGATTGAGCGGCATGGCAAGACCGGCAATATCGGCGTCGGTTTCGTCAAGGGATTCGGCATCAGGCACGGCGCCATCGCCTCGACGGTCGGCCACGACAGCCACAATATCTGCGTGGTCGGCGCGAACGAGGACGACATGGCCGCGGCGGCCAACCGTCTGCGGGAGATCGAAGGCGGATTTGTCGTGGTCGACGGCGGAAAGGTGCTTGCGGAAATCAGCCTGCCGGTCGCCGGACTCATGAGCATCGAGCCGTATGAGGCGGTGCACGAGAAGCTGGTGAAGCTGCGGGAGGCGGCAAAGTCACTGGGTACGGTCCTTGAGGAGCCTTTCCTGCAGGTGGCGTTCCTGCCGTTGCCGGTGATCCCGCATCTCAAGATCACCGACCACGGCATGTTCGATGTCGATGCATTCGAGCTGGTCCGGGCAGCGGATTCCTGAGGCTTACCAGCCGTTGCGACGCCGTTCGCGCATGTACCGGTATTCAAGGCCCATACAGCCCCAGAGGATTCCGAGCAGGATGTAGTAGTGCCGCCAATGGTCGGTATCGATGAAGGTCGATACGAGGACGTGACCGACAAAGACAACATAGGTGCACAGAAAATAGGGCTGCCATGGGCGCTCGCGCAGCAAGCACTTGAACCCGGCGAACAAGGTCCAGACCGTGAGCGTCAGGTAGGACACGAAACCGAGCCACCCGTAGTCGAGCAGCGCCTTGAGCCAGATATTGTGGGTGTCCTCGCCGAACATCTTGCCGAATTCGAGCGGCCCGATGCCGAGCGGGTGCAGCATGGCAACCTGCAGTCCCAGCCAGTAGCGATTGAACCGGCCGAACTGGCCGGCGTCATACTCCTGGACCAGTTGCGCGCGCGTTGTGAAGAGCTCCGAAATCTGCTCGAACTGAAGGAGGATCAACAGCGTCACGACGAGCAGGACAAAACCGATCGCGCCGGCGAAGAGGATGCGCATGCGGAAGGCGGTCGAGCGTTCCTTGATCAGCATCAGGAAGACCAGCAGCAGCATGGAGAAGGCGTAAAGACCCCACGCAGCGCGGGAAAACGCCAGGAAAACGGCCAGCGTCAGGACAAAGAGCGCGGCGATGCGCGGAATGCTGGCGGCGAATCCCCCGGTCAGGGTCTGGTGGACAAGAAAACAGGCGGGCAGCACCAGGAACGGGCCGAAGACGTTCGGATCCTGGAAGGCGCCCTTGGCGCGGCCGTAGCGCAGGAACAATTCGCTGTTCGGCAACAGCTGAAAATACCCCAGAATACCAAGCAGGCCCGTCGCCAGCGCACCGACCAGATAGGCGGTGAAGATCACCTTCAGGCGCCGGTCGTCCGCTTCGATGACGGCGGCGAAGAAGACAGAGGACAAAGCAAGAAAGACCGACACGGCCATGTAGAGCGGCAGCTTGGTGCCCAGCTCGCCGACGGTCGTCAGCGAAATGAGACCGCCGATGTTGAAGCACATGAGAATGGCGAGAAGGATGGCACTGTTACGCGACAGCCGCAGCCCGAATATGAACCAGATCGCGATCAGTGCGACCATGTAGATTTCGTAAGGCGCCGGCTCGTAGATGACGAAGCCGGCAAGGAATGCGCCTATCGCCAGGGAGAACTTCGCAACGGCCGCTATGACGGCCGGGTGGGTCCTGTGGTCGATCGCTGCTTCGTGCATCGGCCTAGTATGCGGTTTCCGAACCGAACAGCCGGATCGGCGTGAGGAACAGAATCTTGAGATCGAACAGCAGCGACCAGTTTTCGATGTAGTAGAGGTCGTAGGCGGTGCGCTGCTTGATTTTCTCGTCGTCGTCGATCTCGCCGCGCCAGCCATTGATCTGGGCCCATCCCGTCACGCCCGGCTTAACGCGGTGGCGGGCGAAATAGCCGTCGACCACCTCGGCGAACATACGGTCATGCGACTGGGCGTGAACGGCGTGTGGTCGCGGTCCGACAAGGGAAAGATCACCCTTGAGCGCGTTGAAGAACTGCGGCAGTTCATCGATGGAGGTGCGGCGGATGAACCGTCCGACCGGGGTCACGCGCGGGTCGTTCTTGGTGACTGCGTTGCGTGCCGTCGGATCCGACTGATCCGCGTACATCGAGCGGAACTTGTAGACATTGATGACCTCATTGTTGAAACCGTGACGCTTTTGCGTGAAGAAAACCGGTCCCCTCGAGGTCGCCTTGACGGCGATCGCCGTTGCCAGCATCACCGGCGAGAACACAATGATGCCGAGAATGCTGAAGACGATGTCGAACATGCGCTTGGCGACCGAATCCCAGTCGTTGATCGGCCGGTCGAATATGTCCAGCATGCGGACCGAGCCGATGCTGGAATAGGCGCGGGGTCGAAAGCGCAGCTCGCTTGAATGGGCTGCAAGGCGAATGTCGACAGGCAGCACCCATAGCTTCTTCAAAAGCTCCATGACGCGCTTTTCGGCGGTCAGGGGAAGCGACAGGATCAGCATGTCGATGCGCGCCAAACGAGCGAATTCGACAAGTTCGGAAACATTGCCGAGCTTCGGGTACCCGGCGACAATGGCAGGCGACCGCCGCTCGCTGCGATCATCGAAGATGCCGCAGATCCTGACATCGTTGTCCGGTTGCTGCTCCAGTGCGCGGATGAGGTGTTCGGCGGCCGGGCCGCCGCCGACGATGACCGCGCGGCGCTCCATGGTTCCGTCGCGGGCCCAGCGGCGAATGGCGAAGGCGACGAAGTAGCGGTTGGCGAACAGAAAGAGAATCCCGGACAGGAACCAGGAACCGAACCAGACGCGGGAGTACTCGGCACCGATCTTCAGGAAGAATGCGACCGCCGTCATCGTCGCGAACGTAATCGTCCAGCACAGGATGAGCTTGGAGAGCGTTCTGAAGACACTGCGCAATGATTGCACCTGATAGGCATCGCAGAGCTGGAAGAGCAGAAATGCAAACAGCGCACCGGCGACGGTCGTGAACAGGTAGTACGTTTCGAAGCCGGATTTCGGCAGGACGTAGAACAGGAAAACGGCGATGCCGCAAAGACTCAGGCCGATGATCTCGAACAACCGGGTGAAACCGGTGATCATGGCCGGCGAATAGCTGTCGTCGCCAAGCTGCCGGGCAATCTGTCGCGCCAGCTTGCTGACCTTCTCCGCCGGTTCACCGGCCGCGTTTCCGCCGGTGCCGGCCTGATCAGGGTGCTGCGTGTCTGTCGCGTCCGCTTTCATGGAACGTTCTGCGGTCATGTTCTCAGCTATGGTTCCTGGCTTCCTGAGAACAGGACTACCACCGAGCTGTTAATTATTGTTTGATCCCGGGCGAGGCCGATGAGGCTCCCCTCAGGCAAGGCAGGCCCTGTAAAAATCGACCATGTCGGTCGCCATCTTCCCGGCAGAGAATCGCTCGTGCAGCGCCGCCTTGGTCGGCATGTGCCTTTCGATGTCGTGCGGTTGCCGGACCGCCAGTGCCATGGCGCCGGCAAGCGCTTCGACATCGTCTCCGGGGACGAGCGCGCCGCTGTCCGAGCCGAAGATTTCCGGTATGCCGCCCACATCGGCGGCAATCATGGGCCTGCCGGCGGCAAGCGCTTCCAGCACCAGGTAGGGAAGCGATTCCGCCCGAGACGGTACGATTACGGTCTTGCCGAGTCGCAGCGCCTCGCGAACCGGCATGGCCGGGTGCAGCGTGACACGCTCCAGCAGGCCGCTCTGAACAAGCATCTGCCGGTAGCTTTCCTTCTCGTCGCCGTCGCCGATCATTACGGCGGTCAGCGGCCTGCCGACAATGCGCTCTGCCCGGGCAACGGCCTCGATAAAGAGGTCCGGGCCCTTCAGCCGGCGCATCATGCCGATATAGAGGAAATCAGCCGCGTCGTTGGCCGGTTGGATGTCCTCGAACTCGCATTCCAGCAGTCCGTTATAGACCAGGCGGTTGGGCGGTGCCGCCCGGCCGACCTTGTCCAGGTAGGCCCTGCGCTCGTAGTCGCTGACGAAGGCGAGCCCGTCGGTAAAGCGCTCCAACAGGCGTTCCAGCAGGAAATAGAATTTGCCCGACAGGCGGGCGCTGCTGTAATGCAGGCTGCCTCCATGCGGTGAGTAAAAGCGGGCTACGCGAGACCTGGAAACCCGCAACCTTGAGCCGATCAAACGGGCGATGGCGCCGCCCTTGGCGCCGTGGCCGTGTATGATGTCCGGCTGCAATTTCTTGATTTCATTGGTGCATTTCGCAAGAGCGATAAAGTCGGATGGCCCGATCGAGCGACGGATGGGCGTGCGCGTCAGTCCGAGGTCCAGATACGGGCGAATGCCATCGAACAGCGCGTCCTCATGGGCGCCTCCGGTGGTGCTGTCGCAGAGGATCCCCACCTTGTGGCCGGCTTTGTGATGCTGTTCGGTCAAGTCGCGCACGTGCCGGAAGATTCCGCCCACCGGGGAGCGGAAGCAGTGCAGAATGCGCAAGGAATCCGAATCCGACATTGCCGTCCCGATTTTGCGGTCAGAAGAGACGTTCGCGAACGTAGATGGTGTCGCCCGCCAGGATCGGATCCGAAATCGGCACCCTCCCGGTCAGGACCTCGCCACTGACCTTTCTTGTTATGTCCACGTTTGACTGGTTGGCGCGCGCGGTGTAGCCGCCCGCGATTGCAATAGCGTTTTGCACATTCATCCCCGGAACGTAGGAATACTGGCCGGCCGCGTTGACCTCGCCGAGTATGAAGAAGGACCGGTGCCGGTCGACCTGGATGGATACATCGGGATCGCGCAGGTATCCTTTGCGCAACTGGCCGGCAATCTTGGTCTCGAGCTGTTGGATCGTGTCGCCGCGGGCGCTCACCGAACCGATCAGCGGAAACGAGACGTAGCCGGCCTGGTCGACCACATAGGTGTTTGTCAGATCGTCCTGCTCGAAAACCGTTATGCGCAGATTGTCGCCCGAATCGAGCCGATAGGGCTGGACAACCGCCTTGTGAAATGCGTCCGGCGCCGGCCGGTATCCGGAGCAGCCGGATAGCGTCAGCGCAAGGCCGATAAGGCAAAGGGCAGCCGCAGTTCTCAGTTTTTCAAGCGCCATATTCAGCAATTACTCTTTCAACACGAGACGAACGAAGTGGCCCTGTTATCGTCCGGTTAAGGTTAATGGCCGGTAAAGTGCATCCGATTTTCGTGCTGCAACGTGCAATTGGCGGTGATGGCGGGTTTTCGGCGCGAAGATGTAAATGATCCGTAAAGAGGCGCTTAACCCTTATGTTACCATAATTGTTTACCTCTTCGGCTGCTAAGAGGGAGAACAACGTAATGTCGCGCCAACCGTCAAACGGCAACGATGCGGATATCGATATAGCGCGGCTGTTCGCTGCCGTCTGGCAGCGCCGCCTTGCGATCCTGTCCTTGATGCTGATCGTTTGCGCCGCGGCGTTCGTGATCTCCGGGAACATCGCGCCCCGGTACCGCGCCGAGAGCCGCATTCTGATCGAGGCGCGCGAACCGCTGTTCACGCAAAGCGGGCAGCAGGATACCGGACAATCGCAATTCCTCGACGCACAGGGCATCACCAGCCAGGTCGAGATCATTAATTCCACGAACCTGATCAAATCGGTTGCCGACCAGCTCGATCTTGCCGACACGGGGGAATTCAGCGGGGTCGCCAAACCGTCCATGATCACCAGCGTGCTCATGGGCGCGGGCCTGATTTCGGATCCCTATGACGCGCCGCCCGAGGAGCGCCTCATCGAAACGTTCCGCGAGCATCTGACGGTTTTCCAGGTGGAAAATTCGCGGGTCATCGTCATCGCGTTCTGGTCGACGGACAGGAAGCTTGCGGCGCAGGTGGCCAACGCGATGGCCGAAACCTATCTGGCGATGCAGAGCGGCGCCAAACTGCTTTCCAATGCCGACACCACCGCGTGGCTGGAGCCGGAAATCGCCAACCTGCGCGAGAAAGTCCGCGTGGCCGAGGCGAAAGTCGCCGACTACCGGGCGAAGTCGGGCCTGCTGCTGGTGGACGATACCGCGACGCTCGCGACCCAGCAGCTTGCCGAGATATCCACCGAGCTCAGCCGCGTGCGCGGCGAGAAGGCCGAGGCTCTGGCGCGGGCGACCGCGGTCAGGAACGCCATCGAGAGCGGCCGCTCGACCGGGGATTTCGCCAATGCGGTCCAGTCCGAGGTGATCCAGCGCCTGCGTGAGCGGCAGGCAGCGGTCCAGGCCGAGATCGCGGATCTCTCGGTCACGCTGCTGGATGCCCACCCGCGCATCAAGGGGCTGCGTTCGCAGCTGCGGGATATCGACAAGCAGATCCGGGCGGAAACGCGCAATATCCTGCGCGGGTTCGAGAACGAGGCTGAGATTGCGCAGTTGCGCGAGGATGAGCTTGCCGCTCAGCTCAATGACCTGAAAGCCGATTCCGCGCGGGCGGGAAGCGAGGAGGTCGAGCTGCGCGCCCTGGAACGCGAGGCGACCGCACAGCGCGAGCTGCTTGAGGTGTATCTCAGCCGATACCGCGAAGCGGCATCGCGGTCCGACCGGGGCAATCTGCCCGCCGATGCCCGCATCATCTCCGAAGCGCTGGTTCCGACCGGCGCCTACTTTCCCAAGCCGATACCGATCACGGTCATCGCCGGTCTGATCACTTTGCTGATAGCGTCTATCACCATCATGCTGCGGGAACTCTTTTCCGGCAGGGCATTGAAACCGGTCGATTACGGCCCGACCGAGCGCGGCAGGGTGTTCAAGCCGGCGCACGACCGCGATCCTGACAGTTCACCGGCGATACCCGAACCGCAAAAGGTCGCGGCGACCACACCGGTTCTGGCGGCGGATCGCATCGCCCGGGCAACCGAAAGGCGCCTGCCGGACGGCCCGGCGGACGATTTGCCCGAAAGCCCGGTGGGCGAATTGGCGGAAGATCCCCCGGCGGACCCGCCGGAAGCGGCGACGCCGACTGAGCCTTTGACGCCCGAGGAAGAGCCGGATGTTCCCGTTTTCGACGCTGTCGTGCCGGAAGAGGGCGTGGTCGAGGATATCCAGCCGGACGACGTGCTGATGCCACATGAAGACGAAACGGACCCGGCCGATCTTGCCGAGCTTGTTGCCGAAGACGGCGGAGAAACGCTCACGGCAGCGAATGACGAATTCGACGGCGGGCACCAGCTGATCGTCGACCGGGAGGCTGAGCACAGCGTCAGTGCGATCACCGGACATCTGATCGCGGCAAGGACTGATATCGCCGTGGTCGTGTCGCCGGAGGGCGACAAGGGGTCGACCACATCGGTCATGCTGGCGCGCATGCTTGCCAATGAAGGCCGCCAGACCCTCTTGATCGATATGACCGGATCCGCCTGCCCAAGCCGCATGATGGTTCCCCAGTCGAATCTGCCGGGCATCACCGAGGTCCTGATCGACGCCTGCACAATTCCAGAGGCTTTGCATGCGGACCGCCTCTCGAACGCGCACATCCTTCCACAGGGGGGGATCGATCCGGCCGAGGCGATGCACAATGCTGAGCGTCTTCCGGAGGTGATCTCGCAGGTCTCCAAGGTTTACGACATCGTCGTCATCGAATGCGGACCGGCGAACTCGGCCGGGGTCAAGCGACTGCTCGACGGCCTGGAGGTCGATATGATCTTTTCCGTCGTGCAGCCGGACGAATCGCTGATGACCGAGTACTTGACGGACTTTTATTCAGAAGGCTTCAGCGAGCTGCTGATGATGAGCCCGGGCGCCGGTGCACCGAACCGGCCCGACCGGAGCGCCGCGTAGTCGCCATTTCAAAACAGGACGTTATCTGGCGTTGGTGATCCAGAGCCTGACGGCTTTCGCCAGTTTGAACACGCCCGGGCGCGATTTGACGAAGCGTTTCACATCGGTGGCTATACGCGCCGAGAGCGTCCCGACGCGGCCTGCAGCCGTGACTGCCAGATACGTATCGTAGTGCCGTGTTTCCACGTCGCACCAATTGCGCTTGTAGGGCTCGTCGCCGACTCCGAAATCGAACATGTTCGCGCCGGATTCGCAGGCGTCGCGGATGATGAGGTAAAACAAGAGCTCGCCGGGGCTTGCGTGTTCGGTCGGTCCCATGGCTATCGAGCTGAACTGGCAGATGATGTCGCGCCCCTTGCTCGACAATGCCGCGAGCGCGCAGATCAGGCCGTCGTGCTGACGCAGCCGGATTGCGTACATCTCGATCATCTTGCGCTCCTGGCCGACACTTTCCTGCGCCAGGCGGTGGAAATAGGCCTGGATGTCGGGATCGCCGAAAATCTCGGGCAATCCCTGATAGGCGAAGCGCGCGGATTTCTGCAGGTAGAACTCTTCGAGGAGCTCACGGGCCTCGTCGGCCGTACCCGCCTTGATGAAGTCGTACCCGCCGATCTCATCGAGCTTTCGCTCGGACTTTCGGAACCGCTTGCGGCGCCGCTTGGCGTTGCCGCGCGACAGGACGGCGGAGAAATCGCCGTCCAACGTCACATGAAAGGAGCGGTTCTGGTTTTCAACACTCGGCCAGTGGGAGAAGGGGTTTCGGTAGCCGTGCCATTCAAGCGGCTGCCGATCCAGGTGCACGAAATCCACACCAAGCGGCAATTTGGCGAGCTCTCTGCGCAGTTCCAGCATGGTTGCCGGGTTGGCATCGTCCAGGAAATGCGACGAGAACACACCGAAATTGACATTGTTGAAAGGCGCGGCAATGTACTTCGCCACTTTCAGCGGACCGTGGCGCGTGATGTAAAGCGGCAAAATGAATGCCGTCTCGCCGGAGCGGGCGCCGGATCCGTATACGGCCGTGATGATCAGCGGTTTGGCCCCGGTCTCGATTATCCAGCCGCGGCACCAGTCGTAGGTCTGGTGTACCGGGCACTCGGGGGCTGCTTCAAGCGCGCGCCACACGGGCTCTATCGACTCCAGCTCATTCGAACACTGGAGGGAAAAACTGGTTGCCTCAACCGGTTTTCGCATCGAAATCGTCTCCGCCGACCCTGCTCCCCCGCAAGCCTCTCCGCGATCCATCGCGACAGGCGCGTGCATCGACAATTGGGCTTCTCAACCGGAGGGTCAAATTCTTGCCCCAACCGATATTAACCGATTGAACTTAAAAAACTCTGATTGCAGGGTAAATTGGCATCGACGGCGGCGGTTCAGCGTTCGCGGCGTGCTCCGCCGGCAGGCCTTTCCATCCAGCGAATGACAAGCATAGCGGGCAATATCCACAAAAGGCCGGACACCAGGAAATACAACAGGTGCACCCACCAGGGCGATTCGGCGAGCCTGTAGGACGCGACGGTGGTCGCGATCAGGGCGTAAAGCACCACCAGTGCGATCAGGACAATCATTCCGATCAGTTTTCTGAGGCGAACGGGCATTCGAGCTCTGCGGCTATTGGTCTGCTGCTGCAAGTAAAGGAAACGGCGCGCCGTTCAAGCCCTATTTTCCCATGGCGATAGCCTATTTTGCCGCATCCTTCCCGACAACCTGTGTCTTGCGTTCTTTGGCGGACTGTTACAAATGTGCGCAGACAACAGCACAGGGTCGCCCATTTGCCGATGACAACGTCCATTTCACCCCGTGATGCCGACGCGAACCGAATCGCCATTCGCATCTGGCTGGCAATCGTTTGCCTCGCGATCTTCGCGCTAGTCATCGTCGGCGGGGCGACACGGCTGACCGATTCCGGCCTTTCGATCACGGAATGGAAGCCCATTCACGGCGTCATCCCGCCGCTCAGCGAAGCACAGTGGGAAGAGGAGTTGGAGCTCTACAGGCAAATTCCGGAGTACCAGCAGATCAACAAGGGCATGAGCCTGTCGGAGTTCAAATATATCTACTGGTGGGAGTGGGCGCACCGGCTGCTTGCCCGCGGGGTAGGGGTGCTGTTCGCAGTGCCGCTGGCGGTGTTCTGGCTCGCCGGCCGGATCGAGCCGCGCCTGAGGCTGCCGCTTGTCGGCATACTGGCCCTCGGCGGACTGCAGGGTTTCATCGGCTGGTGGATGGTCACGTCCGGGCTCGTCGACAGGGTGGATGTCAGCCAATACCGCCTCGCAACGCACCTGACGCTCGCCTGCGTCATATTCGCGGCCATCATCTGGGTTTCCCGGGGGCTCGCGCACTACAGCGACGATCCAGCGCCTTCCCCGGGATCGGCCAGGACTGCCGGGCTGATCGCCATCATGGTGCTCGTCCAGATCTATCTCGGCGGTCTTGTCGCCGGCCTTGACGCGGGACTTGCCTACAACACGTGGCCGCTGATGGATGGCGCGATCGTGCCGTCCAACCTGTTCACCATGAAGCCGGCCATCGCGAATTTCTTCGAGAACGCCAAGACCGTACAGTTCACGCACCGGGTCTTCGGCTATCTGCTTTGGCTGGTTGTTCTCATCCACATGATCGCGAGTGTTGCCCGAGCGGCGAACACCACCCACGCACGGCGCACGGTGGTGCTTTTCGGCCTCGTCACCCTGCAGGCCGCTTTCGGCATCGTGACCCTGTTGCAGCGGGTGCCCGTGTCCTGGGCGCTGGTGCATCAGGGTATGGCCCTTGTTGTCCTCGGCTTTGCGGTGGCGCACTGGCGGGCATTTCACGGCAGCTACGCGCTGCCGGCCGCCGAATTGCGGCACGCGTAACGGACCCTTCAGTGCCGGTGCAATAGCGTGAAGGCGAGGGCGGGGCCGCCCTCAATCAGCTTGCGAGCATCAGGTTCATGTTCTGGACGGCGGCGCCGGAAGCGCCCTTGCCGAGATTGTCCAGCAGCGCGACCAGGTTGACATGTGCGCCGTCGGGACTGCCGCAGACGAACAGTTTCATGCCGTCGGTTCCGGCGAGTTCCTCGGCGTTGATCCGCTCTATCGAGGCGCTTTCTTCCGGCGAGGCCACCTCGACGAACGGCTGGCCCGCATAATGCGCCTCAAGGACCGCATGGATCTTTTCCATGCTCGCCCCTCCGGACAACAGGTCGAGGAAAAGCGGAACCTGGACGATCATGCCCTGGGGGAACCGTCCGACGCTCGGCGAAAACAGCGGCAGGCGGTCGAGCAGGCCGTGTTCCTGCATTTCCGGCAGGTGCTTGTGCCTGAGCGTCAGCGCATAGGCGAAATGGGGCGCTGCGATATGGTCCGGACTGCTCTCGTCCTCCATCTTGGCGATGAGCTGCTTACCGCCGCCCGTGTAACCGGATACGGCATTGACCGTCACCGGATAGTCGGCGGGCAGGATGTTTTCCATCCGCAGCGGCCGGATCAGTGAAACTGCCCCGGTCGGATAGCATCCGGGATTGGCGACGAAGCGCGCATTGGCGATCCGCTCTGCCTGGGCCCGTTCCATCTCGGCGAAACCGTAGGCCCAGCCGGAATCCGTGCGATAGGCGGTGCTGGTGTCGATCACCCGCGTCGAGTTGCTTCCGCCGAGCATGCCAACGGCCTGCCTCGACGCGGTATCCGGCAGGCACAATATGGCGATGTCGGCCTCGTTCAGACGGTCCTCGCGCAGGGCTTCGTTGCGGCGCTCGGCTTCGGGAATCGAAATGACGTTGATATCATCGCGGCCGGCCAGACGGGTCCTGATCTGCAGACCGGTCGTGCCATGCTCACCATCAATGAAAATCTTCGGTTTCATATCCGTCTCGATTTCTGTTTCCTGCCAAACGCCATTTTGCCGTGCAGACCCGCAACCATACGCCAACTGCGTCAATTGGCCAATGTCCCGGCCGGCGAGAATGGCCTACACATTGTATTTACTGGGCGATAACAACGTTTCATTCGTGCGCGCTCCCCTATATTTATACGGGCGCCAAAACTCAATAGGGTTGGTTCCATGCGGGCAGTCAAAAGCGCCATTTATGTTACGTTGTTTGGAGCAGTTGTGCTGTTTGCGCAACAGGATACCCGTGCCGACGGGCCGTCGATCGGCTCGATCGAGGAACTCGGCAAGGCGCTGTTTTTTGATGCCAATCTGTCCAGGAACCGGACCCAGTCCTGTTCCACCTGCCATGCACCGGAGGCCGGCTTCACCGATCCGCGCAACAACGGATTTGACGATCCGGTCTCTCGGGCCGTTTCGCTCGGCGACGACGGAACGTCGATCGGCGACCGCAATGCGCCGACAGCGAGCTATGCGCGCTTCAGCCCGAAATTCCACCTTCGCGAAGACGGCGAATATGTCGGCGGGCAGTTCTGGGACGGCCGCGAGGCGGATCTCGAGGGCCAGGCGGGTGGGCCGCCGCTCAACCCGATTGAAATGGGCATGGCGAGCAAAGAGGACGTTGTCGCGCGCCTGCAGGAAAATGCGGATTACGTCGCGGCATTCAAGGTCTATTTCGGCGATTCCATTTTTGAAGATCCGCAAGCGGCCTACGGTGCAATGACAAAGAGCATCGCGGCCTTCGAGCGGACCGACGAATTCGCGCCTTTCGATTCCCGCTACGACCGCTACCTGAAGGGCGAGGTGAAGTTCACCAAGCAAGAGGAACTGGGGCGGACGCTGTTCTTTTCCGATCAGTTCAGCAATTGCAACGAGTGCCACCAATTGAGGCAGATACCCGGCGCCGAACGCGAGACCTTCACCAATTACGAGTTCCACAATATCGGAACGCCGGTGCACACCGCGGTGCGCGCTGCCAATGGCAGCGGCGAGCGGTTCGCCGATCTCGGACTGCTGGCCAACACTGCCGTCAGCAGCGTCGAGCATGCCGGCAAGTTCAGGGTGCCGACACTGCGCAATGTGGCGGTGACCGGGCCCTATATGCATAACGGGGTCTTCAAGGACCTGCGCACCGTGGTGGCGTTCTACAATCAGTACAACACCACGGCTGAGTCCGCGAAGATCAATCCCGAAACCGGTCGCCCCTGGGGCCGCACGCAGTTCCCGAGGACCCTTTCGGTCGAGGAACTGACTGTCGGCCCGGCACTCGACGACCAGCGTATCGATGCGCTGGTGGCGTTCTTGAAGACGCTGACCGATGCGCGCTACGAGCATCTGCTCGAGGGCAAGCGCTAGGCGTCCGTTCCGGGAATAAGCCGACACACCTTCGAGGACAGGGCCGCTGGAGCGAAAAGGCCGTAAGCCGGCCAATCAAATCTCGGTCAAGTCATGGTTACAGGGTCCGGCCTTGTCTGCTACCGTCGACGCCAGTCCATCCCTGCACTCAATCGAATGGTGACATCATGATCTGGAGATCCAACCGGCGACAATTCCTCACTGGCGCGCTGGCGGCGGCAGGTGGTGTTGTGCAGCCGATAACCTCCAACGCCTTGGAAAGTGCCGAATCCCTGGCCGCGCTGGCGGAACCGGCACCGGGTGTCGCAAAGCTGAATGCCAATGAGAATCCGTTCGGGCCCAGTCCCGCGGCCAAAAGGGCGATTGAAGAATCGGCGACCTATGGGTCCCGATATATCACCAACAACTTCAAGCGCCTTGCGGAGATGATTGCCGAGCGGCACGGCCTGACGACCGATCACGTGGCCCTCAGCGCGGGATCCAGCGGCGTCTTGACGCAACTGACGGTCGCCGCCTCGCGCAACGGCCATATCCTGATGCCGAACCTCTTCTGGGACACGACCTGCAAGGCCGCCGAGCGCCAGGGCGCCAAACTCGAGCGCATGCCGCAGACACAGGATTTCGCCATCGACATCGACGGAATGCTTGAGCGGATCGACGGGACGGGCCTGGTCCAGGTAACCAATCCGAACAACCCGACAGGCCTGTTGCTCGACCCGGCCCGTCTCAGGCAGTTCTGCATCGCCGCTGCCAAGAAGACGATCGTGCTGGTGGACGAAGCCTACAACGAGATTACCGAGGACCCGGACGGCAACAGCATGGTCGATCTCGTGCGCGACGGTCATTCGGTGGCCGTCTCCCGCACGTTCTCGAAGATCTACGGGCTCGCCGGAATGCGTATCGGATACATGATCAGCACGCCCGAGATCATCGAGAAGGTGGAGCAGTACAATATCGGCAACTACGTCATGAACCAGGCCGGCATATCGGCCGCGCTGGCGTGTTATGAAGACGAAGATTTCATAAAGCGCTCCAGGCAGGAGATCCTCGAAGCACGGCAGATCGTCGAGGACGGTCTCAAGGCGAACGGCCTCGACTACATTCCCTCGCACACCAACTTCATATTCGTGAATCTCGGTACCCTGAACGCTGAAAATTTCCGCGTTGCGATGAAGGAGCGCGGCGTGATCATTCATGGGATCTATCGCGATTACACGCACTATTCCCGGGTCAGCATGGGCAGGCTGGCTGATGTCAGAAAATACGTGGAGAACCTGCCTAAGGTGCTGGATGCACTAAGGCAGTAAACACCGGCGCGCCAAGGCGTCCGGCACCCAACCGGGACCGCTCGCCGCGGGTCCGTTTTGGGAAAGATGCGACTGTGCTACATTGATCTACGGTTGAAACCGGGAGCTGTCATTGCAGACAAAAGTGCATCAGCAAATCCCAGAAGAGGCGAAGCGCGAGGATCCGGAACCGCCCGATCCCAAGGAGCTGGCGCGGTGGCAGCGACTGGTGCTGCCCGTCATGGTGTTCGCTGTCATTGGTGCCGGGATATTCTTCGCCGTTGCGATCATTCAGGAAATCCGGACCCTTTATCCCCGGCTGGAACATCAGCCGAGTGAGATCGCCGGGTATTTCGAGAGCTTCGAAGCCGAACGCCCGGAAGCGGCAGCAGATCTGGAGTACCTGAGGTTCAAGACCCTGACGCTGCTCGAGGCCGATGCGCTGCAGAGCCGTTACCGGCAAGCCAACGCTGCAATGCTCTCGCGGATCTGGACACGGCAGATGGGCTTTCTGACCGGGATGCTGATGGCGCTGATCGGATCGGCCTTCATCCTGGGGCGCATAGAGGTGAAGCAAACGACGCTGTCCGCCAAGGGACAGGGTCCGGAAACCGCAGGCGGCATGGTCTCGGGGGCTCTGGCGACGACCTCCCCGGGTATCGTGCTGGCCACGCTCGGTGCGATACTGATGGGCATGACCATCGCTGTTCCGGGACGGATCGCGACCACCGACAGCCCGGTCTATCTTCGCCCGCTCCTGACGGGCCAGCCGGTCTTTCAACCGAACGGAGCGGTGGACCTGCCGGTGCCGCCGCCTCTGCCGGTCGCGCCCACGGAGAACGGCGGCAACTAGGCGATTGTCGATGGGAGGCAATGCGATGCGCCATGTCCTGATCATTCTTTGCATCAGCCTGCTCGGCGGCCACGGTACGGCCTGGGCACAAGGCGAGGCGCTCTACGACGAAGGCAAGCACGAATGGGAACAGCAAGCTTGGCCGGGCGCCTATGCACCGCTGCGCGAATACAGATTGATCAATTTCGGCAGGCGACCCGATGTCGACTACATGCTCGGCACCAGCGGTTGCCGTATCGACGGCCTTCAGACCTTCGGCGTCAACATGCTGAATGCGATGCTCTACGCCTATCCGCTGACTCCAGAGAGCCGGGAGGTTGTCAGGAGCGAGCTGGATCTATGCCGCGGGGGCGCTGCCGCCGGCGATGACGACCGGCTGCGTCTCGCCCTGATCGACTGGCCGCCCGCGGGCGTGAGTGCCGTGTTCAAGGTCTTTTACTGGGACAACGACACACAGCCCGTAACGTCCTATCCGATGCGACGCGTGGAGAATTTCGAGCGGTCGTATTTCACCGACCGTCTTGTCAGGCTCGACGACGAGGAGGCGGCCTACCGGATGGCCAAGGGGCTGTCGCCCGGCGGACGCGTGTGGGTATCGGGCCGGATGATCCTGGTCAGTGAAAACGACCACGAGCGGGCTGAATTCGAAGAGATCGGATCGACCCTGAACCGTTACGCGGACTTCCTGACGTCTGAATACGGTATCGGAAATCTCGACCATTACGTGACCATCCACCTTGTCGGCGACCGGGAACAGCTCAGGGACCGGGCACTCGATCTGCACGGGCTGGATGTCAGCGCGGCGACGCTGGGATACGCCTATGCGGACGATCTCAGCCTGGTCGCCTTCGTTCCCGAGACAGCGTCCGGCACGGTGCTGCACGAGCTCTTTCACCTGATGGTGCGGACGGAATACGGAAACATCCCGCAATGGCTCGACGAGGGCATAGCCTCACTTTACGAAGTCTCTGTTAGCAACGGGACGCGTTTTTGGGGTGTCGACAACTGGCGCGGCAACGTCCTCAAAAGGCTGTGGGGCGAGTACCGGCCGACGGTCGAGCAGCTTGTCCGCAGCGACTGGTTCCTTTTCGACGATCCGGCCCAGGTCGAGGCGGTCGAGGCAGCGGCGGGCAATCCGAACGAACTGATCTACCGCGAGGACGAGTCGGCGCGCCAGGCCGCGATGATGGCGACGGCTCGCTATTTCGCCATGTATCTACAGGAGACCGGCAAGCTCAAGCGGATCTTCGAGGAGATGAAGCGGAGCGATCCGGGGGCAATAGAGGATTACGAGGTCGATCCGCGCGACCACGCCGTGGCGGTGGTCCGGGCCAGTCTGGACGACCGCAGTCTGGAGGAAATAGACGCGGCGTTCTCGGAATGGTTCCTGGGCGACGGCGCCACCAGGGTGGGGCGGCCCCAGGACGCGACCGAACTCATCGAAAAGGCAGAGCCGGGAACGGTCTTCAAGGCGACAACGGCGGTCAATGTCCGCCGCGGCCCCGGAACGGCGTTCGACCGGATCGGCGGGCTCGCGACGGGCGACCTGGTGGCCGTCGAAACAGTGAAGAACGGCTGGGCCGCGATCCGGCTGGAAAACGGCGGGCGCGGTTATGTTTCCGCCCGGTATCTCGAGCAAATGCCCTAGACAAAAAAGACCGGTTTTCTGATGGTCGACGGCGCCGCCGGGCGGCCTACCTGTCGGATCGTGTGGGCCAGGTACCGATTGCTGCTCCGAGGACGATCAACAGCGCCCCCGCAACAAGCAGATACGTGATTTCAGCAAGACCAAGGAAGACGAGCAGAAAGGTCGCGACCAGAGGGGTGCCGTAGGCGAGGACCGAAAGCGTACGCGCATCGCCGCGCGCGACGCCGTAGTCCCAAACCGCATTTGCAAGCCCCATCGGTGCCACGCCCAAGGCGATTACGGCTGCGATCTGCGTTGTGTTTAGACTTTGGGTGGTTTCGATATTCATGTGTATAGCAACACATACGAGGGCCGCGACCGCACCATAAACCCCAACGGAATCCGAAGCAGACCGATCGTCGATCATGCGATAGGTCGTGTAGGCGGCAAATGACAGACCGGCGAGAAAGGCGCAACCGATGCCGATCAGGTCCAGCTGGACACCGGAAAACGGGTTGACCACCAACACAGCGCCCAGGAAACCGAGGATCACGGCAGCGTAATGTCTCAGGTGTAGAGCCTTGAGCCCCAGCACTGCCGCGAGCACCAGCGCCAGCATTGGCCAAAGATAAGCAATGACGCTTGCCTGGGCCGGTGAAATGCGTGTCACGGCAATAAAGTTGAAGGCGTTTGTACCGAGTATGCCGATGATGCCGGCCAGCAGCAGTCCCCAGGACTTTGGGAACATGTCCCGGAGCGGTTCTCCGCGGCCGATCCGCAGGGCGGCGAGCAGAATGAAGCCGATGGTCAATCCCATCGCAAGGATCTGGAAAGTCGGCGCCGGCGCGGAATAGACGGCAAGTGCCGGCCACAGGGCCCACAAGAAGACCGAGGTCGATCCAATCATGGTCGCGGCAGGCTGGCCATGGGCTCGAGGACTGCCGGTTTCCCGGCCAGTGTCAAAGCAGAGTACCGCAGCAGTTGTCAGCATCGTTTCCGCAATCCGCCGGTTGATAGCCTGCCGACTTTATATCGAAGGCACCATGCCAGAATAGCCCGGATCTTTTCGGAACGGAACTCGTGGGGCTTTGACGCGTCGCACGATATCTTGTCAGACCCGCATCGGCAGCCACAGGACGATCGCCGGGAATGCGACGAGCAACGCGATGGTGATCGCATCGGCGATGAAGAAGGGCGTCACGCCCTTGAACACGTCCTGAACGCTGAGATCTTCCCGGACTCCCGCCACGACAAAGCAGTTCAGTCCGATGGGCGGCGTTATCAGGCAGAACTCGGCCATTTTCACCACCAGGATGCCGAACCATATGGCGCACATGGGGCCGCTCATGCCGAACGTGCTTTCGGCTGCCGAAACGGCTTCCCCGCCGTTGAGCGCCATGACAGCGGGATAGACAACCGGCAGCGTGAGCAGCAGCATGCCGATGGCATCCATGAACATCCCGAGCACCGCATAGGCCAGGAGGATGCAGATGAGGATCAGGATGGGCGACATGGTCAGGGACGTGATCCAGTCGGCAAAGGCGCCGGGCAGGTCGGCAAAGCCGAGGAAACGGACGTAAATCAGCACCCCCCAGATGATGGTGAATATCATCACGCTGAGCTTTGCCGTCTCCAGGAGCGCGTCCTTCAGCTCGGGCCAGCGCATGCCGCGGAAGGCCGCCATCAGGAAGACTACGAATGCGCCGATCGCGCCGCCCTCGGTCGGCGTGCCCCAGGCATCGCCGCCGAAGGGGTTGTATACGAACAAGATGATGGTGATGACAACGAAGAATATGGGCAGCACCGGCGGCAGAGAGACGATGCGCTGTTTCCAGGTGAAGCCCTTCACGGCCGGGCCGAAACCGCGGATGCTCAGAGCCAGGCCTATGATCAGCAGGCCATAGATAAGGGCGGAGAATGCCCCGGGAATAAAGCCGGCGAGCAGCAGTTTTCCGACGTCCTGTTCGACGATGATTGCGTAAATAACCAGGATTGCCGATGGCGGGATCAGCGAGGCGAGCGTGCCGCCCGCGGCTACGACGCCGGCGGCAAAGCGCTTGTCGTATCCGATGGCCAGCATTTCGGGAATCGCAATGCGGGCGAAGACGGCCGACGTCGCGACGGAGGCGCCGGAGACGGCGGCAAAGCCGGCGGTGGCGAACACCGTGGCGACAGCGAGGCCGCCGGGGACCCAGGCGAGCCAGCGCTTGGCTGCCTCGAAAAGGGCCTTGGTCAGCCCGGCGTAGTAGGCGAGATAGCCGATCAGGATGAAGGTCGGGATCAGGCTCAGCGCCTGGCTCGAAATCTTCGAATGCGGCACCTGTCCGGCGGTTTTCACGGCAACGGTCAGGGCCCAGCCGAAATCATCGGCGCCATAGTCTTTCCTTGCCCAGAAGATCCATATCAGGCCGACTAGCCCGGCAAGGCCAGCGGCAAAGGCGACGCGCATGCCCAACAGGACAAGGACCAGCAGTCCGCCGGAGACGATTAGGCCTATTTCAATGGGTTCCATGACTTAATGTGTCCCTAGTCGTCACGTCCGGAGACATGCTCGGCTTCCATGGCTGCCTGTGTGGCCGCGTCGGCGATCAACGGCACCGCCACCGGACGTTCGTCGTTGCGCCAGAAGGCAAGCCCGTAGGCATAGATCTGCAGGACAAGGCGCAGGGACAGAACGGAAAAGGCGATCGGGGCAAGCAGTTTGGCGGGCCAGATCGGCAGCGCGATGTCCATCGAGCTGTCCCGGCTCCAGAGCGGCGCGGCAAAATCGAAACTGCGCAGGAAATGCGACCAGCTTCCCCAGACCATGAGCACCATCAGGACAAGGATCGCGAATGTCGTGATCAATTCGACGAGGTAGAGGGTCCGGCCGGAAAGCGAGGCGGCGACGATGTCCATTCGGATATGGGCGCCGTCGCGCTGTACGAATGAGACTCCCAGGAAGGCGATGAGCGGCATCGCCTGCTCGATCCAGTCGACATAGCCGGGTAGCGGCTGGTTCAGGAAATTGCGGCCGCTGACGGATACGACGGCGAGCAGCATGAGCGCGAACACCGCGAGGCCGCTGAGCAGCGCCATGAACGTTTCCAACCGGTAGAGCCGGCGGTCTATTTTGCTGAGTGTGCTGCCGTCGGACAGCACCAGGGATGAGCCTGCCACAACCACCTCCCAGAATGCGGCAAATCGGATCTGGAGCTAGAGCCGCGCCGCAACCAATGCGGCGCGGGCATGCTTAGGGCCTAGCTGCCCTGGTTGATCTGTTCGACAACGAAATCATAGAGCTCCTGTGCGGGGAGCCCGCGCCCTCCGTTTTCCTCGATCCAGGCCGCTGCGGCCGGCGCGGCTGCTGCCTCGCGGAATGCATCGATCTCTTCCTGCGTGAACGTGACCTGTTCGATGCCGCGCTCTTCGAGAGCCGGTCCCCAGGCCTTCATGGTCTTGTTGTTGTAATTGTCGATGTAGTGGTCGAGCGACTCGTCAACGGAGCTCAGCAGCGCATCGCGCTCCTCGTCGGACAGGGCGTTCAGTGCGTCGGTATTGACCACAACCGGGCAGTTAACGGTGCCGGGATTGAGGTTGGTCGTCCACCAGTTGCCGCTTTCAATGACGCCGAACGACATGTGGGCATGCGGTGCGAAGGCGACCGCTTTCACAACACCGCTGTCGATTGCCTGGCGCACCTCGGTCGCGGACATGGAGGTGGGTACCGCGCCGACGGATTTCATCGCGGCGCCGATACCGCCGGTGGCACGGACCGTCAGACCGTCGAAATCAGCAAGGCTCTTCGGTGCGTCGCCGACGCCGACGAGATTGTACTGGGGCAGGGGCGACGGCATCAGCAGCGTCGCGTTCCAGCGGGCGAGGTCCTTGACGGCTGCCGGGTGCTTGTAGAGCGCCATCGAGATGTCGCGCTCCTTCTCAAGGGAATCGACGCCGAGGAACGGCAATTCCAGCACCGTTATCGACGGGTTCTTGTCCCGGTGATAGCCGGCGCAGAACTGCGCCATTTCGAAGGCGCCGATGGAAATGCCATCGAGGTTCTCACGGTTCTTCGAAAGACCCCCATAGCTGATGTTGAGCGTGAAATTGCCGTTGGTCTTCTGGCTGACGAGTTCAGCCAGCTTCTCGACGTGTTCGGTGAACGCGCGGCGCTTGCCCCACAAAGAAACGTTCCACTCGGTTGCCAGCGCCTCCGAAGCCATGGAAACGGCGAGTGCCGCAACGGCCGTGCGGCCAAAGAATTTGCGCATGATAATCCTCCCGGATGATTGTGATTGTCCCGACTATAGCATCAAGGAGGGGGTGCAATCTGCCTATGAAGAAATTCGCGCGCGGTCTGCGCCGTGTCCTGCGGATTTCCGCAAGCGCCCGGATCAGAGCAGTGCTTCCTTGTCGAGGCCGAGTTTGACGATCTTGTCGTTGAGCGTTCGCCGGCCGATGCCGAGCGCCTCGGCCACGGCGTCCATGCGCCCGTTGTGGGCCCTGATCGCCTTGCCGATCAACTCGCGCTCGAAGGCGGCCACGGCCTCGCGAAGCGTGTCGGGCACGTCCTCGACCGGGTGGTCGGTGGCGATGGCCTGCGCGACGGTTCCGCCGCCGCGCCGCGATGCCAGGATCCGACGCTCAGCAACGCTTCGCAGTTCACGCACATTGCCGGGCCAGTCATGCGCGAGCAGCGCTGTGATGTCGTCCTGTGTCAAATCCGGAACGGCGGTCTCGTAAAGATCGGCGTATTCCTGAAGGAAGTGGGTGATCAGCAGCACCAGGTCATCACGCCTCTGGCGCAGTGCGGGAATATCCAGCACCACCGTGTTGATGCGGAACAGAAAGTCCTGGCGCAACCGGTTCTGTTCGACGGCCTCGTGAACATCCTCGTTCGTGGCCGAAATTACCCGGAAACTCAGCGGAATCGGAACCGAACCGCCGGCCGGCATGATCTGCTTGTCCTCGATCACGCGCAGCAGCTTGGCCTGGACAGGGACGGGGCATTCGCAGATCTCGTCCAGAAAGAGGGTTCCCGCGGATGCTGCGAGCAAACGCCCGCCCGGTCCTTCATTGACGCCGAACATCTCCGATTCAAAACCGTCGGGCGGCAGCGCAGCGCAATTCAGGGCCAGGAACGGACCGTCGGCGTTCGGCCCGAGGTCGTGCAGCGCGCGGGCGACCAGTTCCTTGCCGGTTCCGGTTTCACCCTGGATGAGAACCGCCGCTTCCGTTTCCGCCAGGTTCAGAATGTTCCGGCGAAGGTCCCGGATCTCTTCCGTCTCGCCGAGCATGATCCGATCGAGGCCCGAGAGCTGCAGTAGACGGTTTTTCAGACGGTAATTGCTTTGCCGCATGCGCGACTGTTCGGCCGCATGGCGAAGGATGGTCAGCAGCCTTCGCGGTTCGTACGGCTTTTCGACAAAGCTGTAGGCACCGTCCTGAATGGCCTGCACGGCCATCGGTATGTCGCCGTGTGCCGAGATCAGCACCAATGGCGGCGATGCGCTCACGTCCATCGATGCGAGCAGGTCCAGTCCGGACATTCCCGGCATGCGCACATCGGAAAGAATGACATCGGGCCGAGCCTCTTCCAGTCTGCCGGCAACGAGGGTGGCGCGGTTGACGGCATCCGTGCGCCAGCCCGCGGCCTCAAGCAGCGCGATCAGGGAATGACGCATCGACTTGTCGTCGTCGACGATCAGAATGGAGAATTGGGGCTGCTCAGTCATTGGGACTCGCTGTCGGTGGAGAGCGGAAACTCGACCCGGAACACCGCGCCGCCGCCCTCGGCGTTCCTGGCGGTCATGACACCCCCGTGGTCATTGACGATTGTCGAGGTTATGGCAAGCCCGAGGCCCATTCCGCGGCCGCTCTCGCGGGTGGTGACAAAGGGTTCCCTGATATCGGCCAATGTCGCTTCGCCGAGCCCGTGGCCGTTGTCGCGGACTTCGAACCATGCGGTCGACCCGTCGACGCCGATTCCGATGTCGATTTCGGGGCCGTCCGTTTCCTCCATCGCATCGACGGCGTTGCGCAGCAGGTTGGTCATCACCTGCTCGAGCCGCAGGCGGTTTCCGCGCACGACAACGGCTTGCCCCACGAATGAAGTCACCACCTTCGCGTCGATCTCGGAAAGATTGGGCTGAACCAGTGCCATCGAGGCCTGCATTGCCTCGCGCAGATCGACATTCTCGAAGTTCTCCATTTCCGTGCGCGCGAAGAACTTGAGCTGGCGCGTGATGCCTTCCATGCGTTCGACCAGCCCGCTCAATCCGCCGGTGAGGGCGACATTGCCTTGTGTGGACATTTCAGCGGCGGCCAGGTGGTTGCGCATGGCAGCAATCGGCTGCCCGAGCTCGTGGGTGACGGAAGCGGCGAGCTGGCCGAGAGCGGCCAGGCGGCTGGCCCGGTCAAGTTCGCCCTGGGTGCGCTTGAGCCGGCGCTCGGCGGTGCGGCGTTCGTCGATTTCGACAGCCAGGCGCTCGTTGGCCAGCCGCAATTGCGCTTCCTCTTCCTCGGAACGCCTCAGCGCCGCCTTCATGCGCCGCGTTCGCTGGATCTGCATCAGCAGCAAAACGAGGCCGGCGAGGATCACGGCGGTACCGGTTGCCAGCCAGGCCCGGGTGATTGCGCGGTCGTCGCTCGCAAGATAATGCAGCTGCCAACCGTGCGGCAGGCCGGTCTCCGTCAGGTGCAGGCGCTCGATGTCATTAATCCTTGCCCGCCGCGATGGAAGCGGCGTCCAGTCCAGCGGGTCGAGATCCTGGCCGGGAAACTGGCGGGTCGTGCGGATCAGGTCGCGCTGTTCGGCCGTCAGCGGCGCCAGCACGCGATAGGACCAGGCCCTGTCGGAGGACAGAAGCACCACGCCGTCAGCGTTGGTCATGAAGACCTGCTCGCCGCCCCGGC
Organism: Nitratireductor sp. XY-223; assembly: GCF_004959855.1. Classification (GTDB taxonomy): domain Bacteria; phylum Pseudomonadota; class Alphaproteobacteria; order Rhizobiales; family Rhizobiaceae; genus Hoeflea_A. The sequence goes on from NZ_SPNT01000001.1 coordinate 917,790, forward strand.
GCCAGCTTTCCTGAAGCCGGGACAGGTCGATCTTGATGGCGATCACGCCGAGCACCGTGCCGTTGCCGCCGCGCACCGCGTCGGCGATGAAATAGCCCGGTTCGCCCGTCGTGGCCCCGATGCCGTAGAAGCGGCCCTGTTGGCCTGACATCGCGTCCTTGAAATAGGGGCGGAAGGCGTAGTTCTGCCCGACAAAGCTGGACGGTTCCCCTGCGTTCGATGCGGAGACCGTTTCGCCGTCCTGCGCCATCAGATAGATCGCGTCGAGTCCCGCCTGCTCGGCAAATCCCTTTAGCCGCCTGTTCAGGCGGTCCGTGTTGTCGCCGCCGGCCGTGGCGATCACGAACGGGTCTCGGGCGAGCACATAGGTGAGGTGGGAAAATCGCTCCAGAGCCGCAACCACCGAACTGCGGTAGAGCGACAGCCTCTCGTCGGCCTTGGACAGTTCCTCGGACTGGAAATAGGCGTAAGACAGCCTGAAGGTCCCGGCAACTGCAAGGACCGCCACGGCAACCATCAGTATCCGCAGCACCATGCGCATAGGGAGCGATTGGCGGGAAATCGTTCGAAAGGCAAGTAAAATCTGACCGGTTCGCCGCGCTTGTTCGGCGGCGCGCAAAAGAAAAGGCGCTGCCGGGGCAGCGCCTTTTCGCAAATCTGTGGGGCGTCCGTGACTTAGCGCTTGGAGAACTGGAAGGAGCGGCGGGCCTTGGCCTTGCCGTACTTCTTGCGCTCCACGACGCGGCTGTCGCGGGTCAGGAAGCCGCCCTTCTTGAGAACGGCACGCAGGGCCGGCTCGTAGTAGGTCAGCGCCTTGGAGATGCCGTGGCGGACAGCGCCCGCCTGGCCTGAGAGGCCGCCGCCGGTGACCGTGGCGATCACGTCGAACTGGCCGTCGCGGGCTGCCGCGACGATCGGCTGCTGCAGGATCATCTGCAGGACGGGCCGTGCGAAATACTCCGTAAAATCTTTCTTGTTCACGGTGATCTTGCCGGTGCCTGGCTTGATCCAGACGCGAGCGACGGCGTCCTTGCGCTTGCCGGTCGCGTAGGCGCGGCCTTGCTCGTCGATCTTCTGGACGTGGACCGGTGCCTGGACTTCTGCGGCCTCGGTTGCCTCGCCGAGTTCCTCGAGGGAGTTGAGTTCAGCCATGATCAGCCATTCCTCTTGTTCTTGGCATTGAGCGCCGCGACGTCGAGGACGACCGGCTGCTGTGCTTCATGCGGATGTTCGGAACCTGCATAGACGCGAAGGTTTTTCATCTGGCGACGGCCGAGCGGTCCGCGCGGGATCATGCGCTCAATGGCCTTCTCGACGACACGCTCGGGAAAGCGTCCCTCGAAAATCTGGCGCGCGGTGCGCTCCTTGATGCCGCCGGGATAGCCGGTGTGCCAGTAATATTTCTTGTCGGTGTATTTGCGGCCGGTGAAGACGGCCTTGTCCGCGTTGATGATGATGACATTGTCGCCGTCATCGACATGCGGTGTATAGGTGGGCTTGTGCTTGCCGCGCAAGCGCAGGGCGACGAGAGAAGCGAGGCGTCCGACGACGAGACCCTCGGCGTCGATCAGCACCCATTTCTTCTCCACCTCGGCAGGCTTCTGCGAGAAGGTTTTCATCGGATTGCTCTTTCCTTCGGACCTTTGAGACAAAGGCGCTTCTTGTTGCTTGCTGCCGGCCGGGGCCGGCAAAAACAGATCGGCCCCGAAAGGGACCGATAATGGCGCGCGTTATAGAGCATGCCTTTTGGCTGCGCAAGCGAAATTTTTGCGCAAGCATCCATGAAAAGCTTTTAAAATCAATATTTTGCAATTTAGGTATTATATTACCACACAATTGCCGCCAGCGTTTGGCCTATTTTTGCGGTGGAATGGAGTAGGTGCCCGTGGCGTGGGCGACGGTCAAGCCGTTATCCGGTGTCGTCATCTCGACGTCGAAAACCATCAGCGACTTGCCTAGTTTCAGAATGCGGCAGTGGCCGTCGATCATCCCGGCCTCGGCCTTGCGCATGAAATTGATGTTCAAATTGGTGGTCACGCTGAGCGCTTCCGGACCGAGATGGGAGAGCACGCAGGCGTAGCCGCCGATGTCTGCAAGCGCGAACAGGGACGGCCCCGACACCGTGCCGCCGGGCCGAAGGTGCCGGTCGGTGGCATGCAGCCGGACCGTGCAGCCACCGGGGCTGACTTCGGTCACGCTGTAACCGGCGAGATGATCGTTCAGCTGCGGATAGACCTGCGAAAGGAACTTGTTGAGGTCTTCGGCCGTCATCACGGGTGCGGGATTGGCTTTATGCATATGGGCGTTTCCTGGTCCTAGCTGTCGTTGACGGAGTTGATCGGCCGGTTCTTCGTCCAGTCGAATGTGCCGAGATCGCGTTCTCGGACCGCCTGTTTCCAGCCGACCCCCTCGGCGCGATGCTTGAAATTCAACCCTTCGGGCGAATGCCGTGTGATGCCGTCGAATATCGTTGCGAACATCTGCGTCTGTTTCAGCCCCATTGCCTCGATGGCCTGGTTGACGACAAGCTTCTGCATCATGAGCTGATTGAGCGGAACGCCGGCCATGCGCTCGGCCAGCGCATCGACTTCCTCGTCCAGCTGTTCGCCGGGAACCGATTTGAGCACCAGGCCCATTTCCTGGGCCTCCTTGCCGTCGACGGTGTCGCCGGTAAACAGCATGCGCTTGGCTTTCTCGGGACCCAGCCGGTAGACCCACATGGCGGTCGTCGGACAGCCCCACACACGGGTCGGCATATAGCCGATGCGGGCATCGTCCGCCATGACGATCATGTCGGCGCACAAGGCGATGTCGGAACCGCCTGCGACGGCAAAGCCGTGAACCTTGGCGATGACCGGAATGTGGGACCGCCACAGCGACATGAAGGCTTCGGTGTTGCGCATCATGAAGGCGTAGTCCTTCATCGGATCCCAGGGCATTTCCTGGGTGGCCTCGAATCCCTTGCCTTCGCGCGCCTCCGCGTAATAGGCGAGATCATAGCCGGCGCAGAAGCCCTTGCCGGCGCCGGATAAGACGATGACATGCACGCCGTCGTCCTCGTTGGCGCGGGCAACGGCGGCTTCCAGTTCGTACGGCAGGTCGTCGTCGATGGCGTTCATCACTTCCGGCCGGTTGAGCGTAATGCGGCCGATGCGGCCATCCTTTTCAAACACCACCTTTGCCATCGAAATATCCTCCCCGAGTCGATTTCTGCTCTCTAACGTTGACGTAAACGTAAAAGCAAGCGGGGCGCTTGCCAAGCGGGCCGTCGGCGATATACCAGTAAATGGAAATGCGGCCGCACCGGCTGCCACCGAATTTGCGGGAGAACGTCATGTCGGAAGCCACCGCAGTACCAGTCACGGATGAGGGCGCGCTGGTTGTTCGCCAGTTGAGCGACGGCATCCTCAGACTGACATTGAACAACCCGCCGGCCAATGCGCTGTCGATCGCCGTGCTGGATGTGCTGAAGACGGCGTTGGACGATGCGGGAGCCGACACGGACGTCCGTGTGGTCGTCATTGCGGCCGCGGGAAAAGTGTTCTGCGCCGGTCACGACCTTAAGGAACTGACTGCGCACCGCGCCGACGAGGATCGCGGCCGCGCCTTTTTCGAAAAGACCATGCGGCAGTGCTCCGAGGTGATGATGACCATCACGCGGCTTCCGAAACCGGTGATCGCGGAAGTGGACGGATTGGCGACGGCGGCCGGTTGCCAACTCGTGGCGACCTGCGATCTCGCCATCTGCACCGATACGTCGACCTTCTGCACGCCGGGCGTGAACATCGGCCTGTTCTGCTCGACGCCTATGGTTGCCGTCTCCAGGGGTGCTCACCGCAAGCAGGCCATGGAAATGCTGCTGACGGGAGAGGCGATCGACGCGTCCACGGCCAAGGAATTCGGTCTGGTCAACCGGATTGTGCCGCGCGAATACCTGCGCACCGTATCGGACAAATACGCGTCCACCATCGCGTCGAAATCCTCGCTCACACTGAAGATCGGGAAAGAGGCTTTCTACCAGCAGATCGAAAGACCGCTGGCCGAGGCATATGACTACACGGCCTGGGTCATGACCGAGAACATGATGGCGCGCGATGCGGAGGAGGGGATCGGTGCCTTCCTGGACAAACGCGATCCGAAATGGACCGACCGCTGATCTAGCCGGCGCTAACGGTCGTCATCGGTGCGCTGCTTGCACTCCAGAACGCGGCATTGCCGCGTGTCCCGGGCGGGGACATAGGCCGTGACGCCGCGTTCGCCGGCGGCGCAAAAGCGACTTTCAGAGACATAAATGTCGTATAGTGTCAGATCTGAAATGCGCGGAGAAGGATAACGCAATATCGCGGCATTCTCAGCCTTGAGAATTTGCTGTATGCGCTCGCAGGTCAGGGTCGGTGTCGCATAGCGGCTGATGGCGTGGGCAGGCAGGCTGACAACAAGCAGACATAATGACAGCAGTATCTTTTTCATCATTTGCGATCTCCTCCCGTGCCGCTATGCCAATTGGCAGTGTGGCCGGGGGACCTTATGGTGCGGCCATCGGCGGCTGTCAACAGAACAAGACTTGCCGGTTCCGGACAAGCGCCCATGCGTGCTTTTCCGAACGGTTGATCGCACGTATAAGAAACCGGCGGGCAATTTGATTGCAGAATGACTGAGATATTCATGAACCACGACCGTTACCCCGACAGCTATATTGCCAATATCCTGCACTCGGTCAAATCGATCGCCATGATCGGCGCGTCGGCGAAGGATGTCCGGCCGAGCTACATCGCCATGAAGTATCTGCTGGCGAAGGGATACGAGGTCATCCCGGTCAATCCGGGCCAGGCCGGCAAGGAGATCCTCGGGCAGTTGGTCTATGCAAAGCTGTCCGATATTCCGAAACCGGTCGACATGGTCGACGTGTTCCGCGGTTCCGATGCCCTACCGTCGATCGTCGACGATGTGCTCGCCCTGGACCCGAGACCGCAGGTGCTGTGGGCGCAACTGACCGTCCGCAACGACGCGGCGGCCGAGAAAGCGGAAGCGGCGGGCCTGAAAGTGGTCATGAACCGCTGTCCGAAAATCGAATACGGAAGGCACTCCGGAGAAATCGGGTGGAACGGCGTCAACAGCCGCATCATTTCGGCCAGGAAGCCGGTCCTGCAGCGCGGTTACCAGGCGCTCGGGATACGTGCGCGCCCCCAGTGAGGGCTCGCGGCGCCAGCATACGGCGTCAAAAAAACCCCTTTGACCTCAGGGCCCACCTACGGGATAAACATGCTTTCGCGTCTTTGTCTCAGAGGGGTTTTACATGTCGAACAGCGAACCGGGTTTCAGCACCCTGGCCATTCATGCCGGCGCGCAGCCGGATCCGACCACGGGTGCGCGTGCTACGCCGATCTACCAGACAACGAGCTTTGTCTTTGAGGACACCGATCATGCCGCTTCGCTCTTCGGACTGAAGGCCTTCGGCAACATCTACACCCGGATCATGAATCCGACACAGGCCGTCCTGGAGGAGCGCATCGCTGCGCTCGAGGGTGGCACCGCGGCCCTGGCGACCGGCTCCGGACATGGCGCCCAGTTGCTGGTCTTTCACACAATCATGCAGCCGGGCGACAACTTCATCGCGGCAAACAAGCTTTACGGCGGCTCGATCAATCAGTTCGGCCATGCGTTCAAGAGTTTCGACTGGCACGTGCGCTGGTGCGACCCGAGTGACCTGGACTCCGTCGAGAGCCAGATCGACGACCGAACCCGTGCCATCTTCATTGAAAGCCTCGCCAACCCCGGGGGCACCTTCGTCGACATCAAGGCCTTCGCGGACATCGCGCACAAGCACGGCATTCCGCTGATTGTCGACAATACGATGGCGAGCCCCTACCTGGTGCGCCCGATCGAGCATGGCGCGGACCTGGTGGTTCATTCGCTGACGAAATTCATCGGCGGCCACGGCAATTCGATGGGCGGCGTGATCGTCGACGGCGGCACCTTCGACTGGACGGCTTCCGGCAACTACCCGATGCTGTCGGAACCGCGGCCCGAATACGGAGGGATCGTGCTGCACGAGACATTCGGCAATTTCGCCTTTGCGATCGCCTGCCGCGTGCTTGGCCTGCGCGATTTCGGCCCGGCGATCTCGCCGTTCAACGCGTTCCTCATCCTCACCGGCGTCGAGACCCTGCCGCTGCGCATGCAGCGTCACTGCGACAATACGCTGGAGGTCGCCAGTTGGATCAAGAACCACGACAAGGTCGCCTGGGTCTCCTATTCCGGCCTCGAGGACGATGACAACCACGCGCTGATGAAGGCCTATTCGCCGAAGGGCGCCGGCGCCGTCTTCACCTTCGGGCTCAAGGGCGGTTACGAGGCCGGCGTGAAGTTCGTCGAAGCGCTGGAGATCTTCTCGCACCTTGCCAATATTGGCGATACGCGCTCGCTGGTCATCCATCCGGCATCGACAACGCACCGGCAGCTATCGCCGGAGCAGCAGGTCGCCGCCGGTGCCGGGTCGGACGTCGTTCGGCTGTCGATCGGCATCGAGGACGTGGCCGACATCATCGGCGATCTCAGCCAGGCGCTGGACAAGGCCTGAGCCTCCGGAACCCGACGAGAGGATCCGGCCGCCCACACGGCGGCCGGAACACCCCATTCGGTGCGGTGCCGGTTCTTGCGGCTGCCGGCATCTGCTATCATCGGTCCTGCACGATTCGCTCAGGGAGGCTCCGGCGATGATAGCCCTTTTGTTCGCGCTGCTGGCGATTGCCATGGTGCTTGCCTGGATCGATCACTGGCGCTGGTCCTACATCCTTTTCGCCGTGACGCTGCTGTTGAGCATCTACTGGCTCGACTACCACGCCACCACGCCACTCAAGATCATCCTCTGAGGACCGGTCCATGATCGTTGCACCTCATCCATCAAGAACACTGAATTCGATCGGCCTGCTGGTCATCTGCGGGGTTCTCATATTCGCCTACGTGTTCCAGTTCGCACTCGATGAGCTTCCCTGTCCGCTGTGCCTATTGCAGCGGGTCGGACTCGTCATGGTCGGATTCGGCCTCAGCCTGAACCTGATCTACGGGGCCAAGCCGCACCATTACGGCATCATGCTGATCGGTGCGCTCTACGGCGGATCCGTCTCGGTGCGGCAGATTCTGCTGCATATTGTGCCGGGAACCGGCGCCTACGGGTCACCCGTCTTGGGCCTTCACTATTACACGTGGGCCGGCATATGTTTTTTCCTCGTCCTGGTCGGCACCGCCGTCATGCTCTTGTTCGAGGGCCAGTACAAGGGCCTCAAGGACGAGCCGGGCCACGAGAAATTCGGGGGCCACAAGCTGGCGCTCTTCGCGTTCTTCCTGATGCTGGTCCTGACCGTCGGCAACGCGTTTTCGACGCTGATCGAATGCGGACCGACCGTATGTGCCGATCCGCCGACGGAGTACAGGCTCATCGAGGACCTCGAAAAGAGCGGATAACGCGCCGCTTCAGTTTCGGCCATAGACTTGATTGCCGCCAACGAACGTCGCCGTTACGGCCGGCTGGTTTCCCTTGGCGGCCTCTACCATGATCATGTCGGCCCGCAGGCCGGGGGCGATTGTGCCGCGGTCGGCGAGGCCGGCGACCTCGGCGGGATTTTTGGAAACCAGCGCCCAGGCAACTGCAAGATCGCAGACGCCCTCGCGCGACAGCTTGAAAGCGGCGAGGATCGGCGCGGGATAATAATAGTCGGTCGCAAGAACGGAACACAGGCCCTCCGACACCGCCCAGGTCGCGTCCGTTGCGCCGTTGTGGCTGCCGCCGCGCACGACGTTCGGCGCGCCAAGCACGACATGCTCGCCATGGGCGCGGGCGTCCTCCGCTGTCTCGTGGGTGAGGGGGAATTCACTGGCGACCACACCGAGACCGCGGAACCACCGCCTTTGCTCGACACTCGCCTCGTCATGCGCAAGCAGCGTGGCGCCGGCATCGCGGGCCCGCCGCGCCATCCGCGCAATCATCGGCTCGACATCGTCCCGCCGCTCCCACACACCCTCGAGGCGTGCGCGGAATTCGTCCTGCGACAGCCCGGAGCGTTCCGCCATCTGCGCGAATTTGTGCGGTTTCTCCCTGCCGAGGGCCGACTTGGTCGTGTGGTCGTTGAACGCGAGGATCGCGTGCGGCTGGCCTTCAAGGATCTGCAGCACACCTTCCGCTTCATCCAGCGCGAATGTCTCCCACCGCAGATGCACCAGCGTGTCGCAGGAGAGGGTCTTTCGATTGCGCGCGATCGCATCGCACATTTCCCGCGTGTGGTCGAAGCTGCGCAATCCCGGCTCCCAGGAGACCGTCAGGCCGTGATAGGCGGTGGTGATGCCGTTGGAGACGAGCTGTCGGTCGGATTCCTGCAGCGCGATCTCGGGCGGGAAATGGACCTTCGGCCGCGGCATCAGATTACGCTCGAAAGCGTCGCCATGGACGTCGACGATACCGGGAAGGACATAGGCGCCCTTCGCATCGATGACATTGCCGCCTGTTTCATCGAGGCCGGCAATGATGCCGTCTGCGATACGAACAGGCAGCTCCGCGATACCGTCGTGCAGAAGCACCCGGCCGTTGATAATCGAGAATTCGCTCATTCCTGGACACCACTGCCGTTCGGTTGATGAATATTTTCCGATGGACCGGGGAACACGAACTCCACCGCCGTCAGCGGCCAGCACCCGTTGCTGTACTCTATTCGGGTGCCCGGGTCATCTTCGTTGACCGAACGGCTGCGCAACAGCGGCGCTCCGACCGACAAACCGAGAATTCGAGCCTCTTCCTCGGTGGCGAACCCGCCGGTGATTCGTGTTTCCCTGCGCCTGTAGCTGTCGATGCCGTGGTGGCGGTATACGTCGTCGACCGACTGGCGTTTTGCGTAGACGGCGTCGAAATCGGGAAACAGGGGCGCCGGCAACTGCTTGCAGTTGAGGAATGTCGGCTCATTGTTGATGAGGCGGAGCCGGGTGATGACGATCACGCGGGAGCCGCGTGGCACCTTGAGGGCCTCGGCCGGCTCCGCCAGCACGCGCTCGCGCACGATCGACAGGGTCGTCGTTCCGACCGTATCGCCGGCTGCGGTGATGTTGTCGATGAAGCGGTTGCCGTCGGTGATCTGGTAACAGGGCGGTGTCCGCCGCACAAAGACGCCGACCCCCTTGCGGGCGATCAACATGCCTTCCTGCTGCAGCGCCTGAAGCGCACGCCGGACGGTCATGCGGGTAACCGAAAACCGGTCGCAAAGCTGCTTCTCGCTGGGCAGCCGGCTGCCGCTGGGTAAATCGTCCGACAGGATCTCAGAGCGTAACGCCCGGTAAATCCTCAGCCACGGAGATAGGTCCGACGCACCATGACTGCCGATTACGTCCGGATTTTCGACTTCATCCAGGGACTCCATACGCATCTTTCCCCGCCGCGTGAGTTGGTTCCGGGTCGAACAACCGACATCCGGGACAGAGCGTGCCCGGTGCAGAATACGTGTCCATCGCATTCCTGTCATATACGCGTCATGTCCATAACGTATTGACACCCCACCTGTCTAGACAGGCTAGGCTTGAAAGTGGGGAGATGAAAAATGTTTCGTAAACTGATTATTTCGGCCTTCGCCACGGTGGCGATGGCTGCTTCGGCCATGGCCGATTCCACGGTGAAATTTGCTGTAACCGATATTGAGGGGCTCGAGGCCCTGCAGCAGGAGTTCGGCGCCTTCGAAAGCGCACTCGAAAAGGCGGCCGGCATGGATATCGAGCTGTTTCCGGTCAATTCCAGGACCGCCGCTGTCGAAGCAATGAATGCGGGGCATGTCGATTTCGTTCTCACCGGCCCGGCCGAGTATGTTGTCATCAAGCAGCTTACCGATCCCGAGATCGTTGTCGCCTGGCAGCGTCCGGACTATTTCGCGCAGATCGTCGTGCTGGCGGACGGCCCGATCAAGGCGGCCCACGATCTGAAGGGCAAGAAAGTGACTTTCGGTTCCGTCGGCTCGACATCCCAGCATCTCGGACCGGCGCAATCGCTGGCTGATCTGGGCCTCCACTACGGCAAGGACTACGAGCCGCAGATCATTTCGCGCAATGTCGCCATCGAGGCGCTCATTCGCGGCGACGTTGCCGGCGTCGGCATGAATCTCGGGCACCTGCGCAAGATTCGCGATGCGTTTCCGGACCAGGCCTTTACCGTCGTCGCGCGGGGTCGCGATCTGCCGAACGATATCCTCGTTGCCGGCAAGGACGTTCCGGCGGACGTTGTCGACAAGGTTCGCGGCGCTTTCCTCAACAATGGCGCGGAGTTGATGGCCGCGATTCTCAAGGGCGACGACAACCAGAAATACTCCGGCGGGTTCTTCCTGACCGAGGTCAAGGACAGCGACTACGACTATGTCCGCTCGATGTACAAGACAATCGGTGTCGACACATTCTCGAACTTTATCGGCAACTAAGCCGGCTTAAGCAGACAAATGCCTTGGAGAGGGCCGGCCGGTCCTCTCCACCTCTATTCCGTCACCGGTGGTTCCCATGGAACAGAACAGCATTATCCGCACTAGCGGCTTCTCCAAAAGCTACAGCTCCGGCACGCCGGTGCTTCGCGATCTTGATATCGATATCCGTCCGCGCGAGCGCATCGCTCTGATCGGTGCCAATGGAACCGGAAAATCGACATTGCTCAAATGCCTTATCGGGTTGCTGCCGGGCACCGGCGGGACGGTGACGGCGCTCGGCGAGACCTTCAGCGGCGCTCCGACCAGGATGCAGCTTCGGCGCATCCGGCTGCAGATCGGGTTTGTCTTCCAGCATCACGGGCTGGTCCGGCAACTGTCCGTGCTTTCGAACGTGACCCACGGAATGCTCGGCTATCCCGGCTCGTGGCGCGCCGCGATCCAGATGATGGCGCCGGCCGAATGGCGGATGCGGGCCATGGAGGCCCTGTCCGCCGTCAACCTCGAAGCGAAGGCGCTGGAACGCGCCGATGCATTGTCGGGGGGACAGCAGCAGCGTGTGGCGATTGCCCGCGCGCTCGTCCGCCGGCCGCGCCTGATGATCGCGGACGAGCCGGCCGCCAGCCTCGATCCGTCGGCGGGGCGCGATGTGATGACCGTTTTCAGCCGCCTCGCCAGCGACCAGGGAATCACCCTTTTATATACATCCCACGACATGGAACACGCGGTGAGCTATTCCGACCGGGTCATCGCGCTGCGAGACGGCCGTGTCCATTTCGACCGGCCGAGTTCTACCGTGTCGCGGGCCATGCTGGCAGAGGTGTTCGATGGTTGAGCGCGTCTTGCCGAGACGAACCGCCAATATCTCGGCCGGCGGTTTCACAATCGCGGTGGCGGTGGGGGCGCTGATCATCGTTTCGGCCGGCGACGTGGCCCCGTCCGTGCAACGCCTGGCGGACGGTTTTCCGAGACTGGCGAGCCTGGTCGACCGGATGATGCCGCCGAACACCGACACGGCTTTCCTGGTCCGGATTTTCTGGCGCATCCTCGAGACCTTTCAGATCGCCCTAGTCGGCACGGCCATCGGTCTGATCATCAGCCTGCCGATCGCGTGGCTGGCGGCGCGCGGCGTCACGCCGTTCGGCGTCTTCGGATATGCATTCAAGGCGCTGGTTTCGTTGTTCAGAACCGTGCCCGATCTCGTCTGGGCATTGCTGTTCGTGGCGGCGGTCGGACTCGGGGCGGTGGCCGGCACGCTGACGATCATCGTCGATACGATCGGTTTCTGCGGCCGTTTCTTCGCCGAGGCCATGGAGGACGCGGACAAGCAGTCCCAGGAGGCGCTTGCCGCCCATGGCGCCAGCCGCTTTTCCATCCTTTGCAGCGCCGTCATTCCCGATGCCATGCCGTCGATGATCAACACCGGCTTGTTCGCGCTGGAAATGGCGGTGCGGTCATCGGTGGTGCTCGGTCTCGTCGGCGCCGGCGGCATCGGCCAGGAACTGAAGGTCGCTTTCGATCTGTTCCAGTATCAGAACGCGTCCGCCATCATCCTGGCGATCTTCGTGATCGTGCTGGTGATGGAATTCGTGACCGACCGGCTCCGGGCACTGATCCAGTAGGCGGGGCCCGCTTTACCAGGCGAGATCGAGACGCTCGAGGCCGTGGAAGTGATAGGCGTCGCGATAACGTGGCGTATCGGCGAGGCGCAATCCCGGCAGGCGCTCGAACAGGATCGGCAGCGACACCTGCAGTTCGAGCCGGGCGAGGGGCGCGCCGATGCAGAAGTGAATTCCGGCGCCGAAGGTCACGTTGGCCTGGTCCGGCCGGCCGGCGACGAAGGAGGCGGGCTCGGCGAATTGCCGAGGGTCGCGGTTGGCGGCGCCGAGCGTCAGCCCGATTTCCTGGCCCTTCGTTATCTCGATCCCGCCGTCCAGGACGACATCTTCCAGCGCGTAACGGGTGAACATGTGCAGGGGCGCGTCGTAGCGCAGCGATTCCTCGATCGCGGCCGCCGTCGATCCGTCGTCCTTGAACAGATCCTGGTGGTCGAGGCCGTTTTCCAGGATCGCCTTCACCGCGTTGCCTGTCTGGTGGACCGTCGCCTCGTGCCCGGCATTCAGCAGCAGCACGCTCGTCGATATCAGTTCCGCATCGCTGAGCCGGTCGCCGCCGCGCTCGGAAGTGATCATGTGGCTCAGCAGGTCATCGGTCGGATGGCGCCGCCGCTCGGCGATCAGTTCAGTGAGGCAGTCCGCAAAGTCCAGCGCCGCCTGGTTGGCGGCGTGCTCGGCGGCCTCGTCGGTCTCGAACATGTACATGCGCACCATGGCGTGCGACCAGTCCAGCAGGTCGTCGCAGCGCTCCTGCGGAACGCCAAGCATGCGCGCGATCACAGATACAGGGATCGGCTCGGCGAAGGCCTTGATGAGTTCCACTTCGCCGTCGGCGGCGAACCGGTCGATCGTCGCATGGGTAAGGGCGGCGATTTCCGGCCGCAGCTTTTCCACCTGGCGCGACACGAACGCGCGGTTGACCAGGGTCCTGAGCCGCGTGTGCGCCGGAGGCTCGAGCTCGAGCAGCGAGTGGGCCTCGACGGCATCGAAGTCGGAAAGATGCGGCTTGGGCGGCGCAAGTCCCAGCTCCTCGCGCGTCGCGACGTGCAGGATCTGGCGTCCAAAGCGTTTGTCGCGAAGGAGACGGCTGACGTCGGCAAAGCCGGTGAAACACCACATGCCGTACTCGTTCCAGAAAAATGTCGGCGAGACGGTGCGGATCTCTTCGTAAACGGGATAGGGATCGTTGAAAAACGCCGGATCGCGCGGATCGAGATCCACGGTTTTCGCATGTCTGTCGATTTTCATTCGGCGCCTCTTTTCCCCATTTCAACAGCGCCTGGAAACGCCGCGCTGCCTTAACTATCTTCAACGCTTTACGGACGGCAAAGGCCCGCGGATGTCAACATGGCTTGAACCGAAACGCCTTGCCATCCTATGTATGGGACAAATATTGATCCGATTCCCCGCTTCATCCGAAAGACGGGGTCAGCACAGAAGGCCACGCAATGTCCAATCCCGTCGATACCGCACTGTCGCTTGTCCCCATGGTGGTCGAACAGACCAACCGTGGCGAGCGCGCCTTTGACATTTTCTCACGGCTGCTGAAGGAGCGCATCATTTTCATCACCGGCCCGGTTGAGGACGCCATGGCGACGCTGGTCTGCGCGCAGCTCCTCTATCTGGAAGCGGACAATCCGAAAAAGGAAATTGCGCTCTACATCAATTCGCCCGGCGGCGTGGTGACGTCCGGCATGGCCATTTACGACACGATGCAGTTCATCAAGCCGGCTGTCTCGACACTGTGCATCGGCCAGGCGGCCTCCATGGGATCGCTGCTGCTTTGCGCCGGCCACAAGGACATGCGCTTCGCGACGCCGAACGCGCGCATCATGGTGCACCAGCCGTCCGGCGGTTTCCAGGGACAGGCATCGGACATCGAGCGTCACGCGCAGGACATCATCAAGATGAAGCGTCGGCTCAACGAGGTCTATGTCGCGCATACCGGCAAGGACTACGACACCATCGAGACGACGCTCGACCGCGACCACTTCATGACTGCCGAGGAGGCAAAGGACTTCGGTATCGTGGACCGGGTAATATCGTCGCGCGAGGCCATGGAGGACGAGGCCAAGGAGTAGGTCCTTGCCGCCAGATCAACACAATGGTGCTGCAAAACAGCAACATATTGACGTATATGGGGGTGGAACGGCTCGGAAGATACGTTAATTCTGAGTGTTAAGGTATTTTTCAAGACAAAGCGCATAGCTTTGTAATTGGTGCTCTGTATATTGACGATGGGATATCTCCTTGGGGCACCGTCAAAAAGTGTCCCGGTTGGCAGGTTCGATGGCCAATCGAGACGGATGGCATAAGGACTTGGTCCGGCATTGGTTGCGGCCGGTGGAAGGAAATAAGTATGAGCAAGGTCAGCGGTGGTAGCGGCGGCGACTCTAAAAACACGCTCTATTGTTCGTTTTGCGGCAAGAGCCAGCATGAGGTTCGCAAGCTGATCGCGGGACCGACGGTCTTCATCTGCGATGAGTGCGTCGAGTTGTGCATGGACATCATCCGCGAGGAAAACAAGTCCTCGATGGTGAAGTCCAGCGATGGGGTTCCGACGCCCCAGGAAATCATCGACACGCTCGATGAATATGTGATCGGCCAGGGCCAGGCCAAGCGCGTCCTTTCGGTTGCTGTTCACAACCACTACAAGCGCCTTGCCCATGCCAGCAAGAGCAACGATATCGAACTCGCGAAATCCAACATCATGCTGGTCGGTCCGACCGGCTGCGGCAAGACCTACCTGGCGCAGACGCTGGCCCGTATCATCGACGTGCCGTTCACCATGGCCGACGCGACGACGCTGACCGAAGCCGGTTACGTGGGCGAGGACGTCGAGAATATCATCCTCAAATTGCTTCAGTCCGCGGACTACAATGTCGAGCGCGCGCAGCGCGGCATCGTCTATATCGACGAGGTCGACAAGATCTCGCGCAAGTCGGACAATCCGTCGATCACCCGCGACGTCTCGGGCGAGGGGGTCCAGCAGGCGCTCCTGAAGATCATGGAGGGCACCGTTGCATCGGTTCCGCCGCAGGGCGGCCGCAAGCACCCGCAACAGGAATTCCTGCAGGTCGATACGACCAACATCCTTTTCATCTGCGGCGGCGCCTTCGCCGGCCTCGACAAGATCATTTCGGCGCGGGGCGAGGGAACCTCCATCGGCTTTGCCGCGACGGTCAAGGCGCAGGACGAACGCCGCGTCGGCGAAATCCTGCGGGAGCTGGAGCCGGAGGACATGGTCAAGTTCGGGTTGATCCCGGAATTCATCGGCCGCCTGCCGGTGATCGCCACGCTCGAGGACCTCGACGAGGATGCGCTGATTTCGATCCTGTCGGAACCGAAGAACGCGCTGGTGAAGCAGTATCAGCGCCTGTTCGAGATGGAAGACGTCGAACTGACCTTCCACGAGGACGCGCTCCGCGGCATCGCGCGCAAGGCGATCGCGCGCAAGACCGGCGCCCGCGGGCTGCGCTCGATCATGGAGAAGATCCTTCTCGACACCATGTTCGAACTGCCGTCCCTGGAAGGTGTCCAGGAGGTCGTCATTTCCGACGAGGTGGTGTCGGGATCGGCGCGTCCGCTCTACATCTATTCCGAGCGGGAAGAGGAAAAGGGCAACGCCACGGCATAGCCGGCCCAACGTGATTTGCAAGACCCGCCCGCAAGGGCGGGTTTTTTTGTCTGGACCCCCTCGAAAAGCGTCGAAACGGTCCATTTTGTTCCGCCATGTGGCCGGGCGGTCACGACCCGGCCTTGACAACGAGGCGTGCACGGAAAATAGAACGTGCGTTGGATTTTCCACAGCAATTCCGGAGGTTCCGGGCCTTGCGCGCAATATGCGGTCAATTCTTGTTTCTGTGCGTTTGACTCGGGGCGGCGCTGCGCTAAAGCTGGTGGCTATACATACAGGTTGAGATTCGAGTGCGATTGTACGGTCGGTGTAGTCTTGTGGCGTTCGTGCGGGGTTGAAACGGCTATTTGAACACTCCACTTAGGAACAAGTGAAAAGGGGCCGCGAAGCTTCTCAAATGCTCCAATCGGCGGCCGAAAGGAAACAAGATGAATGAAATAGCCACCCAGCAAAATGATGCGGCCACCTATCCGGTGTTGCCGCTGCGCGATATCGTTGTGTTTCCGCACATGATCGTGCCGCTGTTTGTGGGTCGGGAAAAGTCCATTCGCGCCCTTGAAGAGGTCATGGGCGCTGACAAGCAGATCCTGCTGGCGACGCAGATCAACGCCGGTGACGACGATCCGGCGACGGACGATATCTACGAGGTCGGAACGGTTGCCAACGTTCTGCAGCTGCTGAAGCTGCCGGACGGCACCGTGAAGGTGCTGGTCGAGGGCAAGGCGCGTGCCCAGATCACCGGATTTGAGCAGAATGAGGAATATTACGCGGCCTTTGCCGATATCCTGCCGGAGCCGGACGAGGATGCCGTCGAAATCGAGGCGCTGTCGCGTTCCGTGGTTTCGGAATTCGAGAACTACGTCAAGCTGAACAAGAAGATCTCTCCCGAGGTCGTCGGGGCCGCGAGCCAGATCGACGACTACTCCAAGCTCGCCGACACGGTCGCATCGCACCTGTCGATCAAGATCCCCGAAAAGCAGGAGATGCTGGCGACCGTCAGCGTCAAGGAAAGGCTTGAGCGGGCGCTCGGCTTCATGGAGGGCGAGATTTCCGTCCTGCAGGTCGAGAAGCGCATCCGTTCGCGGGTCAAGCGGCAGATGGAGAAGACCCAGCGCGAGTACTATCTCAACGAACAGATGAAGGCGATCCAGAAGGAGCTCGGTGACGGCGAGGAAGGCCGTGACGAAATGAGCGAACTGGAAGAGCGCATCGAGAAGACGAAACTGTCCAAGGAAGCCCGTGAAAAGGCCGATGCGGAGCTCAAGAAGCTGAAGCAGATGAGCCCGATGTCGGCCGAAGCGACGGTCGTGCGCAATTACCTGGACTGGCTGCTCGGCATTCCGTGGGGCAAGAAATCGCGGATTAAGGTCGATCTCAACAAGGCCGAGGGCATTCTCGAGGCTGACCACTACGGCCTCGAGAAGGTCAAGGAGAGGATCCTCGAATACCTCGCGGTTCAAAGCCGGTCGAACAAGATCAAAGGCCCGATCCTGTGCCTTGTCGGACCTCCCGGCGTCGGCAAGACGTCGCTGGCCAAATCGATCGCCCGGGCCACGGGCCGCGAATATGTGCGCATGGCGCTGGGCGGCGTTCGCGACGAAGCGGAAATCCGCGGACACCGGCGGACCTATATCGGCTCCATGCCGGGCAAGGTCATCCAGTCGATGA
Source organism: Nitratireductor sp. XY-223 (assembly GCF_004959855.1). GTDB lineage: Bacteria > Pseudomonadota > Alphaproteobacteria > Rhizobiales > Rhizobiaceae > Hoeflea_A. The sequence goes on from NZ_SPNT01000001.1 coordinate 935,153, forward strand.
AAAAGGCGAAGAAGGCCAATCCGCTGTTCCTGTTCGACGAAATCGACAAGATGGGCATGGATTTCCGCGGCGATCCGTCCTCGGCGCTGCTTGAGGTGCTGGATCCGGAGCAGAACTCCACCTTCATGGACCACTATCTGGAAGTGGAATACGACCTGTCGAACGTGATGTTCATCACCACGGCGAACACGCTCAACATCCCGCCGCCCCTGATGGACCGGATGGAGATCATCCGTATCGCCGGCTACACGGAGGACGAAAAGCTCGAGATCGCCCGCCGTCACCTGTTGCCGAAGGCGTTGCGCGACCATGCGCTCCAGTCCGAGGAATTTGCCGTCAGCGACGGCGCGCTGCGCGAGATTGTCCGCCGCTACACCCGTGAGGCAGGCGTGCGCAATTTCGAGCGCGAGCTGATGTCGCTCGCCCGCAAGGTCGTCACCGAGATTCTCAAGGACGGCGTTGAAGCCGTCAGCGTGACGGAAGAGAACCTCGACAAGTATCTCGGCGTGCCGCGGTTCCGCTACGGCGAGGCCGAGCGCGACGACCAGGTCGGTGTCGTTACCGGTCTTGCCTGGACGGAGGTCGGCGGTGAGCTGCTGACCATCGAGGGCGTCATGATGCCCGGCAAGGGCAAGATGACGGTCACCGGCAACCTGCGCGACGTGATGAAGGAATCGATTTCAGCAGCCGCGTCCTACGTGCGCTCGCGTGCCGTCGATTTCGGCATCGAGCCGCCGATGTTCGACCGACGCGACATCCACGTACACGTGCCCGAGGGCGCGACACCAAAGGACGGTCCGTCGGCCGGCGTCGCGATGGCGACATCCATTGTATCGACCATGACGTCGATCCCGGTCCGCAAGGACGTCGCGATGACCGGCGAGATCACGCTGCGCGGCCGTGTGCTGCCGATCGGCGGGCTGAAGGAGAAGCTGCTCGCGGCGCTGCGCGGCGGCATCAAGACGGTCCTCATTCCGGAAGAGAACGCCAAGGACCTGGCCGAGATTCCGGACAATGTGAAGAACGAGCTTGAGATCATTCCGGTCTCGCATATGAGCGAGGTTCTCGAGCGGGCGCTGACGAGTCAGCCCCAGCCGATCGACTGGGACGAGGCCGAAACACCGATTCCGACCGAAAATAACGGTGATGAAACGGGTGCGTCGGTGGCCCACTGATTCTGTCAAAATTCAACCGGCAAAGCGATTTGGGGACGGGCGAAAGCCCGTTTCCGTCGTTTTAAAGGGTAAAAACCCATAAAAAACGCCGGATTACGGGGGTTTTCCGCACTGAATCATTGTGATTTTGTGTTTGCGACGTACAATCCCCTTCGACTTTGCGTGAGTCGATTCTTACACACTGAGAGGGTTGGAAAATGAACAAGAACGAATTGGTGGCTGCCGTTGCTGACAAAAGCGGTATGAGCAAGGCTGATGCCGGCTCTGCAGTTGAAGCAGTATTCGACACCATCACATCCGAGCTGAAGGGTGGCGGGGACGTTCGTCTGGTAGGATTCGGTAACTTCACCGTGTCGCACCGCGGAGCATCGAAGGGGCGCAATCCGATGACTGGCGCGGAAGTGGACATCCCGGCCCGTAATGTTCCGAAGTTTTCGGCTGGCAAGGGCCTGAAGGACGCTGTCAACAGCTAGACCCGAACCCGAAAAACGGTTCTTTCGACATTCAGCCCGGCATTCGTGCCGGGCTTTTTCTTTCCTGTGTTCTGCGCGATTGCCGACTAACAGTCTTTGCACTATGGATGAACCGGGGTGCGGCGCATCGCGCGCACCCGGTAGCAGCACTCATCCTTCGGTGAAACATGGACAGCATGCGCGACCCAAACGGGAAGGGCAGTCAGAAAACCCTTTCCTGGGCCGGACACACACGGGCGACACTTGTGCTGGGCCTGCCGCTGATCGGCGCGCAGCTCGCCCAGATGGCGATCGGCGTGACCGACACGGTCATGATCGGCTGGCTCGGCGCGCCGGAACTGGCGGCCGCGGTCCTGGGCGCGCAGTCCTTCTTTCTGTTCTTTATCTTCGGCACCGGCTTCACGCTGGCCGTCATGCCCCTTGCTGCGCAGGCGCACGGCCGCGACGACGTGCGGGGCGTGCGCCGCTCCGTGCGCATGGGCATGTGGGTCATCCTTATCTACAGCGCCATCATCATGGTGCCGTTGTGGATGACGGAATCCATTTTGCTGGCGCTCGGACAGCCGCCGGCGACGGCGGCGCTCGCCGGCGACTACATGCGGGTTGCGCAGTGGGCGATGGCGCCCAGCCTGATGATCATGATTTTCCGGTCATATCTCAGCGCACTGGAGCGTGCACAGGTGGTGCTTTGGGCAACGGTTGCCGGAACAATCGCCAATGCCTTCCTGAACTACATGTTCATCTTCGGCAATTTCGGTGCGCCGCGGATGGAGGTCGTCGGTGCGGCGGTGGCGTCCGTGGGCACGGCGGCCGTCACTTTTGTCCTGTTGACGCTCTACACAGTCACGCGTGGAGACCTGCGACGCTATGAGTTGCTGGTGCGTTTCTGGCGACCGGACTGGCAGGCCTTCTTCGAGGTGTTGCGGCTCGGGTGGCCCATCAGTGCCACGATCCTGGCGGAAACGAGCCTTTTCGCGGCAGCCTCGGTGATGATCGGATGGATCGGGACCATCGAACTGGCGGCGCACGGCATTGCATTGCAGCTCGCATCGATCGCCTTCATGTTCCCGCTTGGCCTTTCCGGCGCCGCGACCGTGCGTGTCGGCAATGCCTATGGCCGCGGAGACTGGGTGGGGCTCGGCCGCGCGGGCACGGTGGCGATCGCGCTCGCTGTGGTCATCACCCTGTCCCTGGCGGCGGTTTTCTGGATTTTTCCCGAAACGCTGATCGGCCTCTATCTGGATGAAAACAACGAGGACGCGGTTGTGGTCTTGCAGCATGCGGTCCCATTGCTGGCCGTCGCGGCGGCCTTCCAGACCGTGGACGGACTGCAGGTTATCGGCGCCGGTTTGCTGCGTGGCCTCAAGGACACGAAGGTGCCGATGATTTTCGCGGTGCTGAGCTACTGGGCGTTTGGCATGACAGCCGCATATCTCCTTGCCTTCTACTGGGATCTGGGTGCCGTCGGCGTGTGGTGGGGTTTGGCCCTCGGGCTGTTGCTGGCCGCGATCCTGATGAACTGGCGCTTCCAGCAGCGCGAACGGCTCGGGCTGGTCGGTGGTCAGACCTGACAGATCATCGCCGCCGCCTTTTCCGCAATCATGAAAGTGGGCGCGTTCGTGTTGGCGGATGTGATCTTCGGCATCACCGAAGCGTCCACGACACGCAATCCGTCAACGCCACGGACCCGCAGTTGCGGATCGACGACGGAAGCCGTGTCATTTCCCATGCGGCAGGTTCCGACCAGGTGATAAACGGTGCTTGCGTGCTCGCGGATGGCGGCGAGGATTTCTTTATCAGAGCGCACATCGGCGCCCGGGACGACCTCGTTCTTCCAAAGGCCGGCGAATGCCGGCTGGTGGTAAATGTCGCGCACGATCTTCATGCCCTCGATCATCACATCCCTGTCCAACTGGGTGCTGAGGTAGTCGGTGCGGATCAATGGATCCGCGAACGGGTCGCTCGAGGTGATCGCGACCGAGCCGCGGCTTTGCGGGTGGCACTGCCAGTAGGAGGTGGTGAAGCCCGAGTACCGATGAAGCGGGGTTCCGGGCCTGTCGACGGAGAGCGGCATAACGAATAGCTGAAGGTCCGGACGGTTCCCGTCGGCATAACGTGTGCAGACCGCACCGCCGACCTGGCCCGCACCGACGGTCAGCGGCCCCCTTGACCAAAGCAGCCAGTCCAGCCCCATCTTGGCGAGCTTCAGCGGATTGCGCACGTGGTCGTTCAGGCAGTCCCTGCCCGAAGACAGTTCCACGATCGTGCGCATTTGCAGGTGATCGGCAAGGTTGGCGCCCACCTCCGGCGCATCAACACGCACGCCAATGCCGTGCGCGCGCAGCAGATCAGCCGGCCCGATCCCCGACAATTGCAGAATCTGGGGGCTTTGCACCGACCCGGCCGCCAGAATCACCTCACGCGCGGCCCGGACGGTTTCGGTAGCGCCACGGCGCGCGTAGCGCAGGCCGATGGCCCGGTCGCCGTCGAAGTCGAGGCCGACCACATGCGCGTGCGTCCTGAGTTCGAGGTTATCCCGGCGCAGCGCCGGCCTCAGAAATGCTGTTGCCGCGCTGTCGCGCCAGCGTCCGCGCAGGGTCAACTGGTACCGGCCGAGGCCGTAGGACGACACGCCGTTGAAGTCCGGATTGTCCGGCAGGCCGGTCTGCCGTGCCGCCTCCAGCCAGGCATCGCAGGCGGCGTTTTCGTTGCGAAGGTCCGAGACCTGCAGCGGGCCGTGGGCGCCGCGAAACTGGGATGGCGGGCCGGAATAGGTTTCGATGCTCCTGAAATGGGGCAGGACATCCCGGAAGCTCCAACCGCTGGCACCAAGCGTCTCCCAGTCGTCGAAGTCCTCCTGTTGACCGCGGATATAGATCAGGCCGTTGATTGAGCTTGAACCGCCAACAACGCGGCCGCGGGGCACATCCATGCGACGCCCGGCGATGCCGTCATCTGGGGCGCCCCTGTAGAGATGCGAGACGCGGCTGTCATAGATGGATTTGAAATAGCCGACCGGAAGCCGCTGCCAGAAACCGCGATCCGATCCGCCGGCCTCCAGCACCAGGACGCGGCACCGCTCGTCCTCGCTCAGCCTGGTTGCCAGGACCGAACCGGCGGTTCCCGAGCCAACGATGACGTAGTCGAATTCCTGAGGCATGGTTTCCTGTTCTCGTCGGCATCTGCCGTCAGATGTTGACCTCAATCCGGTGGGTCACGTAGCGGTCAAGGTCCGCGGGCAAAGCATCGCAGCCGAGACCCGATCCCGACACGGCCGGTCGCATCCCGGTGGCGCTGTCGATATCCGGGGTTGGAAACGCCTCGCGGAGCGGATTCGGGTTGATGTCCACCTCCAACAGACCGTTACCGCCCACCGCCGCGAGCAGTTCGGCCGAGGCGGAAAGGCCGATGCCGCCGCCCAGAAAATGCGGGCAATAGGTCCTGCCGGCCGCGGTCGCCGCGCGGGCAACGGCATAACATCCCGAAATGCCGCCCCACTTGGCGACATCAGGCTGCAGGAACGTCAGGAAACCGGCATTGATCGCATCGGTGAACGCTTCAGTTCCGGCGATGTTCTCACCTCCGGCCAGCGGAATCTGTGTCGATGCGGCGACGTCTTTCCAGGCGGCCTCAGGCGCATCGGCGGCGATGGGTTCTTCAAGCCACCCCAATGGGGTATCCGCCAATGCGAACAGGAGTGATTTGGCCCGCTCAGCGTCAAACGCCTGATTGGCGTCCGCAAAGAGGGACTCATCCGGCCCGAGCGTCTCAATGAGCGATCGAACGGCCGATGCGTCGCGGCCCGGCTCGAAACCAACCTTGACCTTGAACGCGTTGAATCCGGCATCTCGCGCCCGTGCCAACTCGGCGTCCGCCGCATCGATATGTATGCCGCTCGCGTAAACCCGTACGTTGTCGGCGGCGTCTGGATTGAGAAGCTTGCGCAATGGGAGGCCCACCGCGCGCGCCTTGATGTCCCAGAGTGCCGTGTCTATTCCGGCGATAGCCTGACTGAACGGCCCCCATTCGCGGCTTTGCAGGGCCATGAGGCGGGTTTTGGCCTCGATGTCGCGGAAGAACGCGGCCGGGTCTGCGACCGTTTGACCAAGCACCAAAGGCGCGATGTCACGTGCAATAAGGTTCACCCGGTGTTCGGCTCCCGCCGCGGGCCAGTTGGCGAAAACCTCGCCCCAGCCGCAGCAGCCGTCGGATGCCTCGAGCCGCACGAACACCGCCGGACGATCCGACATGCGGCCGAAGGACGTTTCCAATGGCGTGTGGATCGGGCAGCGACAGGACAGCGCCTCGATCCGCGTTATGCGATGCTGATGCGGCATTGTTCCTTGTATCCGGGGTCCACGGGTGAGCCACCTGTAGAAAACACTTCCGCCGGCCTTGCGCAACAACTGGGTGCCTGTTGCGTGCTTCTCTTTGCCTTGGCGGCTGTGCGTGCCGGACGGCTCGGCGAAGAGAAGCACGTATCGCCCTTGGCGCCGAAGGCGCGGCTTTCACTGAAGGTTGGGGGAGGGTTGTTCCGAAACCGAATGGTGGGCGGTGAGAGACTCGAACTCCCGACATCCTCGGTGTAAACGAGGCGCTCTACCAGCTGAGCTAACCGCCCGTCGAAAATCTTGGCACCGTTTATGCGCTTCGTCCGTTGAGTGCAAGGAAAAAGACGTGCAAACGCCAAAGTTTTTGTCCCGACCAGCAGCTCGTTTGGGCAATCAAAAATTTGTCGCCCGTTTTGAGACAAAAGCACTGGATGGGTGCTTGACAGGATCGGGGGAACAGCTTAATCCACCGCTCACGTTTTGCAGACTTGCAAAGCCAAGCGCGGGTGTAGCTCAGCTGGTTAGAGTGCCGGCCTGTCACGCCGGAGGTCGCGGGTTCGAGCCCCGTCACTCGCGCCATTAAATCAAGCACTTAGCAAATCCCGAAATTTCGAATAGTTGGAATCCAGGCCGGGTTTCGACTATTTCTGTCTTTTCCTCTTCCGCCAGGGCGCATCCCGTTCCCAATCGCCGGCCATGATCGAGCCGAAGGGATCCACCATGTCGACAACGTTGGCGAGCTCGTGCTTCCGAATCTGTTCACGGACCTGATCAGCACTCTTGTATGCGTCGGGAAGTTCGCTCTTGTCCGGAATTCCGCAGTAGAACCGCACGTCGATATCGGCCGGAATGACAGGTTCGTATTCCTTCAGAAATCGTGTCCGGCTCATATTGCGACCGGCTCCATGGGGCGCGAAACCCAATGCACCGCGATTGTCCGCGTGCTGCGTGATGAGGATCGGTTCAGCCATGTTCATCGGGATGATCGTGCGGCCATCGTCGTCCGGCGAGAAGCCGGCATAGGACGGTGTGGCGCCCTTTGCGTGATAGAACAGGCCATCAGACTTCTGGAAGACAAAATTATGCTCATTCCAGAATTGGTCTTCTATCTTGTTCCCGAGATTCGCGGCGATGGCATCATGAAGGCACAGGTGGTTGAGCTTGGTCCATTCTCTGACCAGTTGAAGCGCTTGACAGTAATCCTGACCTTCCCGTGTGTCAGCCGCGAGCCAGGAATTGGCCTTCGACACACGAGGCGCGATTGCCAGCGTATGACGATACGCTGCGGACATCCCGCGCTTGTACAGATGCGCCCCAAATCCCCTCGAGCCGTGATGTGAAACGATGGTCAGCTGACCGGTCGATCGCAGGTGTCCGACGTAGTAAAAATGGTTTCCGTCGCCCTGGGTGGTGAAGTGCCCCCAGGCGATATCCTCGAGTCCATTCGTGAAGGGATTGCTCTCCATCTTCGACAGGAATTCCGCCGGCGCGGTGATCGGATGCTTTGCGCGTTTGGTGGGTCCGAAGTGTGCGAATTCATTGATCGTATCCAGCAGTCGGGCGGGATCGTCCGCACGCTTGAGCACCGTCATGGCCATCGAACAGCAGATGTCCGACGAATGATATCCAGGGTGAATGGCGTTTTCGGTCGCGACGACCGCGCCGACGGGAATTGTTCCCGCCGGACACGCATCCGGCATGATGGCGCCGGCCTTGACCGTTGGGACCCGCATCAGTTCGTCCATTGCCTTGTGGACCGCGGCGACATTCTCTCGCTCGACATCGTTCTCAGGCTCGATGAACGCCTGATAGGCCAGCCCGTTGGTCCGCATGAGAACTTCAACGGGTTGCAGGTCCTGCAGGGCGGCAAAGATCTCGTTGTCGTCGTTGCCCTGGGAGCGCATCCTGTTGGCATGGGCGATCGCATCGGGGAACCACTTACCCGGCTTGAAGCCCCATTTGATCAGTGTCTTTCCGGTGATCTCCAACGGAAAACTCCTATTTCATCGGGTCGTCAGATATCGGTTCGACGACTGTCTGGTTCTGTGTTGTTCCGGTGCTGTATATGATTACAGCCACCTCTTTTCCATCCTTGAAGGATTTGCGTGCTGACGACACGCAAACTGATTGTCCTGCCTTTTTGCGTCGGTCAAATTCGGGGTTGGGCCGCAAATATTGAGAAACAGGGTTAACGCGCCGGCCCCGCCGCATTGGCGGCCCGGCAGTCGTGTTCGGCAATCTTCCGCAAAAACAAACACATCACATATTTGAGATGGGAGCCAAAAACAGCCTCTCACCGGCCAACATTTGAGGATCAATGCTTGCCGGCGGCGTTGTCTGTCGCGATGCGAATACTGCCGCCCGGCAGCCGTCTTCGCCCGGCCGCTCGCAATCCATTTCTCACAATTGAGATGAATAAAGCAGTTCAAGCAGTTAATTTTATTTGGTTACCTGTCTTACGTTAATATCACCATACAAGTCAATATCGCTAAGTACATATATAATAAAAATATGTATAAAATTTGATTAAAATTTTATCTATTTCAGTCTTCTAAATATTAATGCCTGTCAATATTGACTTATAGAGTACTAAGAGTTGTTATAAATCGTCAGGCGGGAATTAATTGTTGATAAAGCGAAGAATTTAACGTTCTGCAGCGGGGAGGCCACGCGGATGGGAAGCGTGAAAGGGGAGTGCCATGAAGTTTTCCAGGCGATTAAAGCTGCCGGCCATGCTGGCGGCTGCCGTGCTGTTCGGCGCGGCGTACGCTGTCGTATGGCCTAGTAGTGCCCTAGCGAATAGTGGAGGAGCATCGAGCTCTGAAAGTTCCGCTGGTTCCGAAAGCTCGGCAAGTGCAGAGAGTTCGGCCAGTGCCGAAAGCTCTGCAGGTCAAGCGAGCAGCAACAGCGGTGCAAACAACAACAACGGCCGCAGCAACGAACAAAGCCGCAACCGCGGCCGTAACAACGAACAAAGCCGCAACCGCGGCCGCGACAATGAACAAAGCCGCAACCGTGGCCGCAACAATGAACAAAGCCGCAACCGCGGCCGTAACAACGAACAAAGCCGTAACCGTGGCCGCGACAACGAACAAAGCCGCAACCGTGGCCGCAACAATGAAAGCCGCAATAACAAGGGTGGCGGCAAAGAAAACGGCAGATACGGTAACAGAAACGGTGGTGACCGTGCTGGCCGGGAAGGTCGGCGCAATGGCGGTGAAGGCAAACGTGGCCGAGCCGGCAGGCACAATAAACATGGCGGCTGGGGAAAAGACGATCGGACACCCGGTTGGCATAACAAAGACAAGGATCGCGACCGCTGGGACAAAGGCGATCGTGGTCGTTACACCAAGAAGGGTGGCGCAAGGGTTAAGACCCGAGACAAGCACCACTACAAGCATCGTTCGGGCCGCGACAAGAAGCGCGAGCGCGAAAACGGCCAGAGCAAGAAGAAGCGTGAGCGTGAATACGGCCAGAAAAAGAAACGCGGTGAATCACCGCGCAATGAACAGCGCCGTGGCAAGAAGAATGATGAATGGCAGCGCTACGCCGACAAACATCACTACAAGCACCGTTCGGGCCGCGACAAGAAGCGCGAGCGCGAATACGGTCAAAACAAAAAGCGTGAGCGTGAAAACGGCCAGAACAAAAAGCGCGAGCGCGAATACGGCCAGAATAAAAAGCGTGAGCGCGAAAACGGCCAGAACAAAAAACGCGAGCGCGAATACGGCCAGAAGAAGCGTGAGCGTGAAAACGGCCAGAAGAAGAAGCGCGAGCGTGAATACGGCCAGAAGAAGCGTGAGCGTGAAAACGGCCAGAAGAAGAAGCGCGAGCGTGAATACGGCCAGAAGAAGCGCGAGCGTGAAAACGGCCAGAAGAAGAAGCGTGAGCGTGAATACGGCCAGAAAAAGAAACGCGATGATTCACCGCGCAACGAACAGCGCCGTGGCAAGAAGAAGGATGAATGGAAGCGTTACGCTGACAAGCATCACTACAAGCATCGCTCCGGCAAGAAGAAAGGCGGTCAGAAGTTCAGCAAGAAAGACTGGAACAGTGATCGGCACTACGCCAAGAAGGACGGCCGCAAGAAGCGCGATGATGTAAAACGCGACCGCAAACGTGGTGAAGAATGGGAACGTGGCAAGAAAGGCAAATATGCCTACAAGAAAGACGGTCCCAAGAAGAAGTACGGCAAGCGGCATGGGCCTAAGAAGAAGCATGCCCACAAGCACCACGACAAAAAGAAGAAACACGCTCACAAGCGCGACGGCAAAAAGAAGAAGTACGCTTACAAGTACGACAAGAAAAAGAAGAAGCACGCTCACAAGCACAAGAAAAAGAAGAAGCACGCCAAGAAGCACAAAAAGAAGCGTAAATATGCCAAGAAGAAAAAGAAGAAGCGCAAGCACCGTCGCAAGAAGCCGCGGCCGGAGCCCGTTGCGCCTCAGCTCCAGCCGGTCGACTGTGAACGGTTCCAGACGGACGGCACAATCGACTGCCGCTAGAGCTTGAGCGAAACAGGCATCGGTGCCGGTGAAACGGACACCGAAGCCAAACCGAAAAAGAAGCGCCCGCCGTTGTTCGGCGGGCGCTTTTTTATTGCGGTGGCGCGAGCGATCCTCGTGCGGCACGTAGCCTGCCCGCGAAGGCGATATCCGTCTCGGCGTGTCGGACCGGGCTTCTCACCAAACGCCGAGGTCGGGATTCGGACTCGCTTAGTGGCAGCACGGCTGTGCACAATCGGGGGTGCGGGGCCATCGGATTTGCGTTAATTTTGCGGTGCACTATGGCGAGGGTCAATTCGTCGCATTTATGTGTTTGACCGGGGGCATTTGCGTTGACTGGGCGGGCTTTATGTGTAAACCGGCACATTGGAACCATTCGCGACTGCAACAGCCGTGAAGCAGCAAGGAAACCAAGATGACTGAACTGTTGAGTTCATATCTCCCGATTGTGGTTTTTCTCGGCATTTCCCTGGTAATCGGACTGGCGCTGTTGGTTGCTCCGTTTCTGATTGCGTACAAGGCGCCCGATTCGGAAAAGCTCTCAGCATACGAGTGCGGCTTCAACGCCTTCGACGATGCCCGAATGAAGTTCGATGTCCGGTTCTACCTGGTCGCGATCCTGTTCATCATATTCGATCTTGAGGTCGCGTTCCTGTTCCCCTGGGCGGTTTCCTTTGACGGCATCGGCTGGTTCGGTTTCTGGTCCATGATGGTGTTTCTGGCGATCCTGACCGTCGGTTTCATCTACGAATGGAAGAAGGGAGCGCTGGAATGGCAGTAGGCGACGGCAGTTCCACCCTGGTTGCACCGCAACCGCGCGGCATCATCGACCCGGCCACCGGCAAACCGGCGGGTTCGAACGATCCTTTCTACGGTGAAATCAACAACGAGCTGGCGGACAAGGGTTTCCTGGTCACGTCCACGGACGAGCTCATCAACTGGGCGCGGACCGGGTCGCTGATGTGGATGACCTTCGGCCTGGCATGCTGCGCCGTGGAAATGATGCAGATGTCGATGCCGCGATACGATGCGGAACGCTTCGGTTTCGCGCCGCGCGCTTCGCCCAGGCAATCCGACGTGATGATCGTCGCCGGGACGCTGACCAACAAGATGGCGCCGGCGCTGCGAAAGGTCTACGACCAGATGCCGGAACCGCGCTATGTCATCTCCATGGGATCGTGTGCGAACGGCGGCGGGTATTACCACTATTCCTACTCGGTCGTTCGCGGCTGCGATCGCGTGGTCCCCGTCGACATCTACGTTCCGGGCTGCCCGCCGACGGCGGAGGCGCTTCTTTACGGCGTGCTGCTGCTGCAGAAGAAAATCCGCCGCACCGGCACGATCGAGCGATAGGAGAGGCCGGTTCCATGAGTGAAGCGCTGAACGAACTGGCATCCTATCTCGCCGAGCGCAGGGGCGAGTGCATCGTGTCGTCCGAAATCAGCTATGGCGAGCTGACCGTCGTTACCACGCCGGAGAACGTGCTGTCGCTGCTGACATTCCTTCGCGACGATGCCCAGTGCCAGTTTGTCAACTTCACCGATATCTGCGGCGTGGACTGGCCGTCGAGAATGCGGCGCTTCGATGTGGTCTACCATCTGCTTTCGCCGCGACAGAACATGCGCGTGCGGGTGAAGCTCGAAGTCGGCGAGGAAGAGACGGTTCCCTCTGCAACACCGGTCTATCCGGGGGCGGATTGGTTCGAACGGGAGGCCTACGACATGTACGGCATCCTGTTTACCGGCCATCCGGACCTGCGCCGGATCCTGACGGATTACGGTTTCGAGGGGCATCCCCTCCGCAAGGATTTTCCGACGACCGGATTCGTCGAGGTCCGCTATGACGACGAGGTCAAGCGGGTCGTCTACGAGCCGGTCAAACTGAAGCAGGAATTTCGCAATTTCGATTTTCTGTCGCCTTGGGAAAGTGCCGAATACGTGCTTCCGGGGGACGAGAAGGCGGATGAATAGGACATTGTTGAGCGAGGCCAGGATATGACCGATACAAAGTCAACTGCCGACGGCGAACGCCTGCAAGCACGTTGCCTTTGCGGGGCCGTTCGCTTCTCCGCGGTTCCGGCAAACGCCAACACCAGCGTGTGCCATTGCCATATGTGCCAGCGCTGGGCTGCCGGTCCCTTCTTCGGCGTGCACTGCCGGGACACCGTGGAATTCGAAACGAGCGACGACCTGGAGCGCTTCGAATCCTCACAGTGGGCGGAACGGGGCTTTTGCCGCAAGTGCGGCACCTCGCTGTTCTGGAATCTGCGCGGCAAGGCGGACTACCATGTCTCGCTGACGGCCTTCGAGCCGAGGCCGGATGCAAAATTCACCGATGAGATCTTCATCGACGAAAAACCGGACTGCTACGCGTTTGCCAACGACACCAAGAAACTGACCGGGGCGCAGGTGTTCGCCATGTTCGCCGAGGGCCAGGAATAGCACGATGACGGAACACAGCGTACGCAATTTCAACATCAACTTCGGCCCGCAGCACCCCGCTGCGCACGGCGTGCTGCGCCTTGTCCTGGAACTTGACGGCGAGATCGTCGAGCGCGTCGATCCGCATATCGGCCTGCTGCACCGCGGAACCGAAAAACTCATCGAGACAAAGACCTATCTTCAGGCCGTTCCCTATTTCGACCGGCTCGACTATGTCGCACCGATGAACCAGGAGCATGCCTTTGCCCTTGCGGTCGAGAAGCTGCTCGACGTTACGATCCCGATGCGCGGACAGCTCATCCGTGTTCTCTATTCCGAAATGGGCCGCATCCTTGCGCATCTTCTCAATGTCACGACCCAGGCCATGGATGTCGGCGCGCTGACGCCACCGCTGTGGGGCTTCGAGGAACGCGAGAAGCTGTGTGTGTTCTACGAGCGCGCCTGCGGGGCGAGGTTCCATGCGGCTTATGTCCGGCCGGGCGGCGTTCACCAGGACCTGCCCCCGGAGCTGGTCGAGGATATCGGCAAGTGGTGCGATCCGTTCCTCAAGGTCTGCGACGACATCGAGGGCCTGCTGACCGACAACCGCATCTTCAAGCAGCGCAATGTCGATATCGGCGTGGTCAGCCTGGACGATTGCTGGGCCTGGGGCTTTTCTGGTGTGATGGTCCGCGGCTCGGGCGCGCGCTGGGACCTCCGGCGCGCCCAGCCCTATGAATGTTACAGCGATCTGGAGTTCGAGATTCCGGTCGGCAAGAACGGCGACTGCTACGACCGCTATCTCATCCGCGTTGAGGAGATGCGCCAGTCGGTCAAGATCATGAAGCAATGTGTCGAGCTGCTTCTCGGTGCCCACCGCACCGGTCCGGTCTCCTCGACGGACGGCAAGATCGTGCCGCCGAAGCGTGGCGAGATGAAACGCTCGATGGAAGCGCTGATCCATCATTTCAAGCTCTATACCGAGGGTTATCACGTGCCGGAGGGCGAGGTGTATGCCGCGGTGGAGGCGCCGAAGGGCGAATTCGGCGTGTACCTTGTTTCCGACGGAAGCAACAAACCCTATCGATGCAAGATCAAGGCGCCGGGCTACGCTCACCTGCAGGCAATGGATTTCATTTGCCGCAACCACATGCTGGCCGATGTGTCCGCGATCCTCGGCTCGCTCGATATCGTGTTCGGAGAGGTGGACCGCTAATGACCAGAACAATTCTCAAGGCAGCCCTTTGCACGGCCGCGCTGACAGGCGCCGTCCCGTTGGCGGCGGCGCAGTCTTCCGGCGGCGCGGATTCAACAATGCAGGCGTTGCTTCAGGACGGGTACGAGATCAGGGCCATGGCACCGAATGGCAGCCAGTATGTTGTGCTGCTGCAAAAGGGCAAGGCGGCCTATGCGTGTGAATTCGTAACGGTGACCTAGTCGCGGTGCCGCGCCATCAACAGTGGAACCGAATAAGTATGTCCGTCCGCCGCCTTGCAGAAGACGCCGTCCAGCCCGCAGAGTTCCGGTTCAGCCGCGACAATGCATCATGGGCAAAGGCGACCATTAAGAAGTATCCGAAGGGCCGCCAGCAATCGGCTGTCATACCGCTGCTCATGCGCGCGCAGGAACAGGATGGCTGGGTAACGCGAGCGGCGATCGAACACGTCGCCGACATGCTGAAGATGCCCTATATCCGTGCGCTGGAGGTGGCGACGTTCTATACCCAGTTTCAGCTCAAGCCGGTCGGCACCAAGGCACATGTCCAGGTTTGCGGCACAACGCCGTGCATGCTGCGCGGATCGGAAGACCTGATCCGGATCTGCAGGGAAAAGATCAACGCCGAGCCGTTCGAGACGAATGATGCGGGCACGCTCTCCTGGGAGGAGGTCGAGTGCCAGGGCGCATGCGTCAACGCGCCCATGGTGATGATATTCAAGGATGCCTACGAGGATCTGACTGCGGAACAGCTCGCAGACATCATCGACAGGTTCGAGGCGGGCGAGGGCGATTCCGTAACCCCGGGACCGCAGAACGGCCGGCACCTTTCGGCTCCGGCCGGCGGGCTGACGACCCTGACCGAGGAAGACGCACCGGCACCGGCAAGCGTGGCCAAGGCAGCACCCGCTGCGCCAGGCGAGCCCGGCGAAGGCACCCAGCCGGCGGCGATGGAAGAGCCGGAGGAAAAGGACGACCTCAAGATGCTCTCCGGCGTCGGTTCGAAGATCGAGACGCTGCTCCATTCCATCGGAATCTACAAATTCGAGCAGATCGCCGGCTGGAAGGAGGAGGAGCGTGCCTGGGTCGACGGCTTCCTGAAATTCAAGGGCCGCATCGAACGCGAGGAATGGGTCAAGCAGGCCGACGCGCTCGCCAGGGGCGGCGTCGAGGAATATGTCCGCGTCTTCGGCAAGAAACCGCGGTAAAGGGGCAAGGCATGCTGCAGGACAAGGATCGCATCTTTACCAATATCTACGGCCTGAAGGACAAGAGCCTGAAGGGCGCGATGGCGCGCGGCCACTGGGACGGCACCAGGGGGATCATCGAGAAGGGCCGCGACTGGATCATCGACGAGATGAAGACGTCGGGCCTGCGCGGCCGTGGCGGCGCCGGTTTTCCGACCGGCCTGAAATGGTCCTTCATGCCGAAGGAATCCGATGGCCGGCCGCATTATCTTGTCGTCAATGCGGATGAGTCCGAGCCCGGCACCTGCAAGGACCGCGACATCATGCGCAACGATCCGCACACGCTGATCGAGGGCTGCGTGATCGCCGGTTTCGCCATGGGCGCCCATACCGCCTATATCTACATACGCGGCGAATACATGCGCGAGCGCGAGGCGCTGCAGGCGGCGATCGACGAGTGCTACGATGCCGGCCTGCTGGGCAAGAACAACAAGTGCGGCTGGGATTTCGATGTCTACGTCCACCACGGCGCCGGCGCCTATATCTGCGGCGAGGAGACGGCGCTGCTCGAAAGCCTTGAGGGCAAGAAGGGCCAACCCCGCCTGAAACCGCCGTTTCCCGCGAATGTCGGTCTTTACGGCTGTCCGACGACGGTCAACAACGTCGAATCCATCGCCGTTGCGCCGACCATCCTGCGCCGCGGCGGCGCCTGGTTCGCAAGCTTCGGCAAGCCGAACAACCACGGCACCAAGCTTTTTTGCGTATCCGGTCACGTCAATCAGCCCTCGACGTTCGAAGAAGCCATGTCGGTCCCGTTCCGGGAGCTGATCGAGCGCCATTGCGGCGGCATTCGCGGCGGCTGGGACAACCTGCTGGCTGTCATTCCCGGCGGCTCCTCGGTGCCTTGCGTTCCGGCCGATCAGATCATCGACTGCCCGATGGATTTCGACAGCCTGCGCGATCTCAAATCGGGCCTCGGAACGGCCGCGGTGATCGTCATGGACAGGTCCACCGACATCATCAAGGCGATCGCGCGCCTCGCCCATTTCTACAAGCATGAAAGCTGCGGCCAGTGCACGCCGTGCCGCGAGGGCACAGGCTGGATGTGGCGCGTCATGGAGCGCATGGCCAAGGGCAATGCGCACAAGAAGGAAATCGACATGCTCTTCGACGTGACCAAACAGGTCGAGGGGCACACGATCTGCGCACTCGGCGATGCCGCCGCATGGCCGATCCAGGGACTGATCCGGCATTTCCGGCCGGAGATGGAAAAGCGCATCGACGAATATACGCGCAAAAACGCCGGCGACGCGCCGGCGCTCGAGGCCGCCGAATAGGCGCCGCGGGCAGGGGACGGGGTGAAGGCGGGCGACCGCGGAACTGGACGAACGATGGCAAAGATCAAGGTTGACGGGAACGAGATTGAGGTGCCGGACCACTACACGCTTCTGCAGGCGTGCGAGGAGGCGGGTGCGCAGGTTCCGCGTTTCTGTTTTCATGAGCGGCTTTCGATTGCCGGCAATTGCCGCATGTGCCTCGTCGAGGTGAAAGGCGGACCGCCGAAGCCCGCCGCCTCATGTGCGATGGGCGTGCGCGACCTGCGTCCGGGGCCGGACGGCGAGCCGCCGGAAGTCTTCACCAATACGCCGATGGTCAAGAAGGCGCGCGAAGGCGTCATGGAGTTCCTGCTGATCAACCATCCGCTGGACTGCCCGATCTGCGACCAGGGCGGCGAGTGCGACCTGCAGGACCAGGCCATGGCCTTCGGGGTCGATTCTTCGCGCTTCCAGGAAAACAAGCGCGCCGTGGAGGACAAATATATCGGGCCGCTGGTCAAGACCATCATGACCCGCTGCATTCACTGCACGCGCTGCGTCCGCTTCACAACGGAAGTCGCGGGCATTTCCGAGCTGGGGCTCATCGGGCGCGGCGAGGATGCCGAGATCACGACCTATCTCGAGCATGCCATGACGTCGGAGCTGCAGGGCAATGTCATCGACCTGTGTCCGGTCGGCGCTCTGACCTCAAAGCCCTACGCGTTCCAGGCGCGCCCCTGGGAGCTCAACAAGACGGAAACGATCGATGTGATGGATGCCTGCGGATCGGCGATCCGCGTGGATACGCGCGGCCGCGAGGTCATGCGTATCATGCCGCGCATCAACGAGACGATCAACGAGGAGTGGATCTCCGACAAGACGCGGTTCGTCTGGGACGGTCTCAAGACCCAGCGTCTCGACCGGCCCTTCGTCAAGAAGGACGGCCGCCTGCAAGCGGCCAGCTGGCAGGAGGCTTTCGCCGCCGTGAAATCCGCCGTGGACGGTGTTCCTGGTAATCGCATCGGTGCCATCGCCGGCGATCTCGCGACCGTCGAGGAGATGTACGCGCTCAAGCAACTGATGGCGTCGCTCGGCTCGCAAAACGTCGACTGCCGGCAGGACGGATCAAGGCTGGATCCGTCGTTTGGTCGCGCCAGCTACCTGTTCAATCCGACCATCGAAGGCATCGAGGACGCCGACGCGCTGCTTATCGTCGGCGCAAATCCGCGCTACGAGGCGTCGGTCCTTAACGCGCGAATCCGCAAGCGCTGGCGCATGGGCGATTTCCCGATAGCCGTGATCGGCGAGAATGCCGATCTGCGCTATGAGTACGAGTATCTCGGCGCGGGTGCCGAGACCTTGTCCGAGGTCGCCAGCGGCATCAACAAGTTCGCAGCCAAGCTGAAACGGGCCGAAAAGCCGATGATCATCGTCGGCCAGGGTGCCCTGTCACGCGCCGACGGCGTCGCAGTCCTCGCGGAAGCGGCCAAGCTTGCCGAGGCGGTCGGCGCGGTTTCCGGCGACTGGAACGGTCTCGCCGTCCTCCACACGGCTGCCGGGCGTGTCGGCGGCCTTGACGTCGGTTTCGTACCAGGCAGCGGCGGAATTCCGGCGCAGTCCATGCTTGCGGATACGGATGTGCTCTTCCTTCTCGGTGCCGACGAATTGGACATGACGAAGCGCCAGAGCGGATTCACGGTCTATATCGGCAGCCACGGCGATGTCGGCGCCCACCATGCGGATGTCATCCTGCCGGCGGCGGCATACACGGAAAAAGCCGGCATTTATGTAAATACGGAGGGCCGCGTGCAGTACGGTGTGCGCGCCGCCTTCGCGCCCGGCGAGGCCAAGGAGGACTGGGCGATCCTGAGGGCCTTGTCCGACGTTCTGGGCCACAGGCTTCCATTCGACTCGCTGCACCAATTGCGCTCGGCGCTCTTCGACGCGCATCCGCATTTCGCCGATGCCGATGTCGCCGTACCGGCCGACAGCGCCGATATCGCGAAGCTGGCAGCCGCGGGTGGCAAGCTCGATACGGCCGGCTTCCAATCCACCGTAGCGGATTTTTACCTGACCAACCCGATAGCCCGCGCGTCAGCGGTGATGGCGGAGTGCTCGGCACTCGCCCGCGACGCCGGCAAGGTCGCGGCCGAATAGGAACTGAGACACGATGACATTCGACGCGTTCATCACAAACTATGTCTGGCCGGCCCTGATCATGATCGGCCAGTCGCTGCTGCTGCTGGTCGCTCTGCTGATTTTCATCGCATACATCCTGTACGCCGACCGTAAGGTCTGGGCGGCGGTGCAGATGCGGCGCGGGCCGAATGTCGTCGGCCCCTTCGGGCTGCTCCAGTCCTTCGCCGACTTCTTCAAATTCGTGTTCAAGGAGCCGATCATTCCGGCCGGCGCCAACAAGGGTGTTTTCCTTCTGGCGCCGCTCATCTCGGTCACGCTGGCGCTGGCGGCGTGGGCGGTCGTGCCCGTTGCAGAGGGCTGGGCGGTCGCGTCTATCAATGTCGGCATCCTTTACGTCTTCGCCATATCGTCGCTGGAAGTCTACGGCGTGATCATGGGTGGCTGGGCGTCGAACTCGAAATACGCCTTTCTGGGCGCGCTCCGCTCTGCGGCTCAGATGGTGTCCTACGAGGTTTCCATCGGTTTCGTGATCATCACGGTTCTCCTGTGCGTCGGCTCGCTCAATCTCACCGACATTGTCCTTTCGCAGGAAACCGGCCTCGGAACGATGCTCGGGCTGCCCAACAGCTTTCTTGACTGGCACTGGCTCGCGCTGTTCCCGATGTTCATCGTGTTCTTCATTTCGGCGCTGGCCGAGACCAACCGCCCCCCATTCGACCTGCCGGAGGCCGAATCCGAACTCGTCGCCGGCTTCATGGTCGAATACGGCTCGACGCCGTACCTGCTGTTCATGCTCGGCGAATATGCAGCCATCGTGCTGATGTGCGCACTGACGACGATCCTGTTCCTCGGCGGCTGGCTGCCGCCGGTCGACATCTGGTTCCTGAACTGGATACCGGGTGTTTTCTGGTTCGTCCTCAAGGTCTGCTTCGTCTTCTTCATGTTCTCCATGGTGAAGGCATTCGTGCCGCGCTACCGCTACGACCAGCTCATGCGGCTCGGCTGGAAGGTGTTCCTGCCGCTGTCGCTGGCGATGGTCGTGATCGTCGCTTTCGTCCTCAAACTGACCGGCTGGTCCGCCTGAACCGGGAGATCAAGGGAAATGTCGCTCGCACAAGCCGCCAAGTCCGTCTTCCTGAAGGAGTTCGTCGAGGCATTCCTGCTGTCGATGCGCTATTTCTTCGCGCCCAAGTCGACGGTCAATTACCCTTACGAGAAAGGCCCGGTCAGTCCGCGTTTCCGCGGTGAGCACGCGCTGCGCCGCTATCCGAACGGCGAGGAGCGCTGCATCGCCTGCAAGCTGTGCGAGGCGATCTGCCCGGCGCAGGCGATCACCATCGAAGCCGGGCCGCGCCGCAATGACGGAACGCGCCGCACCGTTCGCTACGACATCGACATGGTCAAATGCATCTATTGCGGTTTCTGCCAGGAGGCCTGCCCGGTGGATGCGATCGTCGAGGGACCGAATTTCGAATTCGCCACCGAGACCCGCGAGGAGCTGTACTACGACAAGGACAAGCTGCTCGACAATGGCGACCGGTGGGAGCGGGAAATCGCCCGCAACATAGAATTGGACGCTCCCTACCGGTGAGTGTCGAAACGGACCGCGGAGGCGGCGGTCCGACATCCAACCGGTCCATCAGGGCCGGGAACTGAAATCAGCCGCCGGGCTTACCGGCGGTTCATCTACGGAAATCCGCGTCCCCAGCGGGTTTCGGGGGAAATAAAAAGGCACAGATCATGGGTCTCCAGGCTCTGTTTTTCTACCTGTTCTCGGCGATTGCCATTGCCTCGGCCTTCATGGTCATTTCGGCGCGCAATCCCGTGCACTCGGTGTTGTTCCTGATCCTGACATTCTTCAACGCGGCGGGGCTTTTCCTGCTGACCGGGGCGGAATTTCTCGCCCTCATCCTGGTGGTTGTCTATGTCGGTGCCGTCGCCGTGCTGTTCCTGTTCGTGGTCATGATGCTGGACATCGATTTCACGGAACTTCGTTCCGGGGTTATGGAATATGCCCCGGTCGGCGCGCTGATCGGTTTCATTCTGGCAGCCGAGCTGGTCCTTGTCCTTGCCGGCAACGCCTTCACCGTCGAGCCGGTGGCCGATCCGACGCAGCCCATTCCCGATCTCAATGAAGTGCCCAATATCCAGGCGCTCGGCGACATTCTCTACACCGACTACATTCATTTCTTCCAGGCCGCAGGAATGATCCTCCTGGTGGCGATGATCGGCGCGATCGTCCTGACACTGCGCCACAAGGAAAATGTCAAACGCCAGGATGTGACCAGGCAGGTTGCCCGCACGCCGGAAACGGCCATCGAGGTGGTCGATGTCAAGCCCGGAAAGGGCATCTAGGCGGGGTTAGGAACAGACATGGAAATCGAACTTTCCCATTATCTCACGGTTGCCGCCATCCTGTTCACGCTCGGTGTGTTCGGCATTTTCCTGAACCGCAAGAACGTCATCGTCATCCTGATGTCGATCGAACTGATCCTGCTCGCCGTCAATCTGAACTTCGTGGCGTTCTCCGAGCACCTCAACGATCTTGTCGGCCAGGTCTTTGCGCTGTTCGTGCTAACGGTCGCCGCGGCCGAGGCGGCCATCGGGCTTGCGATCCTCGTCGTCTTTTATCGCAACCGCGGTTCCATCGCGGTTGAAGACATCAACATGATGAAGGGCTGAGCGGACCATGTATCACGCAATTGTTTTCTTCCCGCTTTTGGGAGCAATCATTGCCGGGCTGTTCGGCCGCTCGATCGGGGCGCGGGCTTCGGAATATGTGACCTGCGGGCTGATGGTGATCGCGGCGTTCCTGTCGTGGATCTCGTTCTTCCAGGTGGCGCTGGGCCATGGCGATCTCATCCAGATCGAGGTGTTGCCGTGGATCGTCGCCGGAACGCTCAATATCGACTGGGCCTTCCGTATCGACACGCTGACGGCGGTGATGCTGGTGGTGGTCAACACGGTCTCGTCCCTGGTGCATATCTACTCGATCGGCTACATGCATCACGATCCGAGCCGGCCGCGCTTCTTCTCCTACCTGTCGCTGTTCACCTTCGCCATGCTGATGCTGGTGACGTCGGACAACCTGGTGCAGATGTTCTTCGGCTGGGAGGGCGTCGGCCTCGCGTCCTATCTGCTGATCGGCTTCTGGTTCAAGAAACCGTCCGCCAATGCGGCTGCCATCAAGGCCTTCATCGTCAACCGTGTCGGCGATTTCGGCTTCTCGCTGGGCATCTTCGGCCTGTTCGTGCTCTTCGGTTCGGTCTCGATGGATGTCATCTTCGCAGGCACAGCGGACTTCATGCCGGCCGCCGAGGCACGCAATTCGGATGCGCTCTTCGAGTTCTTCGGCATCGAGATGGACAAGGGCGATGCGCTGACCACGGTCTGCCTGCTCCTGTTCATGGGCGCGATGGGCAAGTCGGCCCAGTTCCTGCTGCACACCTGGCTGCCGGATGCGATGGAAGGCCCGACCCCGGTCTCGGCCCTGATCCATGCCGCGACGATGGTTACGGCCGGTGTCTTTCTCGTCGCCCGCATGTCGCCGATCTTCGAGCTGTCGACCGACGCCCTGACCGTTGTCACGATCGTCGGCGCGGTGACCGCGTTCTTCGCGGCGACCGTCGGACTGGTGCAGAACGACATCAAGCGCGTCATCGCCTATTCGACCTGCTCGCAGCTCGGCTACATGTTCGTCGCGCTCGGCGTCGGTGCATACGGCGCCGGCATCTTCCACCTGTTCACGCACGCCTTCTTCAAGGCGCTGCTATTCCTTGGCGCCGGATCGGTCATCCATGCCGTGTCGGACGAGCAGGACATGCGCCGCATGGGCGGGCTTCGCAAGCACATTCCCATAACCTACTGGCTGATGGTCATCGGAACCCTCGCGCTGACCGGTTTCGGCATTCCGTTCACGCCGATCGGCACCGCCGGGTTCATCTCCAAGGACGCGATCATCGAATCCTCCTTCGTGGGCCATAATCCGGCCGCCGGATTTGCTTTCGTGCTGCTGGTGATCGCCGCGACCTTTACCAGCTTCTATTCCTGGCGGCTGATCTTCATGACCTTCCACGGCAAGCCGCGCGCGTCGTCCGACGTCATGCACCACGTGCATGAATCGCCGCTGGTCATGCTTGCGCCGCTCTACATCCTCGCCGCCGGTGCGCTCTTCGCCGGCATGCTATTCGTCGGCGATTTCTTCGGTCACCACTATGAGGAATTCTGGAACGGGGCGCTGTTCACGCTGCCTGACAACCACATCGTGCATGAATTCCACAACGTGCCGGCCTGGGTGAAGCTGAGCCCGTTTGCCGCCATGGTCGTCGGCTTCCTGTTCGCATGGCAGTTCTACATACGCTCGCCGGAGACGCCGAAGGCGCTCGCCGCCCAGCACAACGGCCTCTACCAGTTCCTGCTCAACAAATGGTATTTCGACGAGCTTTACGACCTGATGTTCGTGCGTTCGTCGAAGTGGCTCGGCCATCTGCTGTGGACGAAGGGTGACGGCTGGCTGATTGACGGTTTCGGGCCTGACGGCATCGCGGCACGCGTGCATCAGATTACCAACCGGATTGTCCGGCTGCAGACCGGATATCTCTATCACTATGCCTTTGCGATGTTGATTGGTGTTGCCGCACTTGTCACCTGGATGATGCTCGGGAGTGCTGTGTAATGACCGACTGGCCGATCCTTTCCGTGGCCACATTTGTGCCGCTTGTCGGTGTGCTCCTGATATTGCTGATCCGCGATGACAGCGAGACGGGCCGCCGAAACATCCGGAATGTTTCGCTGATCGTCACGACGTTCAACTTCCTGTTTTCGCTGTTCATCTGGGCGAATTTCGACGACTCGAAAGTCGGCTTCCAGTTCGTCGAGCAGGCGCAATGGCTGGGCGAGGGCATCTCCTACCACATGGGGGTCGACGGCATCTCAGTGCTGTTCGTCGTGCTGACCGCCTTCCTCATGCCGCTATGCATCCTGGCAAGCTGGGAATCGGTGCAGCACCGCGTCAAGGACTACATGATCGCGTTCCTGATCCTGGAAACGCTGGTTATCGGCGCCTTCTGCGCGCTCGATATCGTCCTGTTCTACGTCTTCTTCGAGGGCGGGCTGATCCCGATGTACCTGATCATCGGGGTGTGGGGCGGCAAGCGGCGCATCTACGCGGCCTTCAAGTTCTTCCTCTATACGCTGGTCGGCTCGGTGCTGATGCTGCTGGCCATCATGGCGATGTACTGGAATGCAGGCACCACCTCGATCCCGGAAATGCTGGCGCATAATTTCCCTGCAAACATGCAGATATGGCTGTGGCTGGCCTTCTTCGCATCCTTTGCCGTCAAACTGCCGCTGTGGCCGGTCCATACATGGCTGCCGGATGCGCACGTCGAGGCGCCGACGGCCGGGTCCGTGGTGCTGGCGGGCATCCTGCTGAAACTCGGCGGCTACGGCTTCATCCGGTTCTCGTTGCCGATGTTCCCGATCGCCTCGGTCGAGCTTTGGCCGCTGATCTTCACGCTGTCGGTCGTCGCCATCATCTGGGCCTCGCTGGTCGCGCTGATGCAGGACGACGTCAAGAAGCTGATCGCCTATTCCTCGGTCGCCCATATGGGTTACGTGAAGATGGGGATCTTCTCGGCCAACGCACAGGGCGTCAACGGCGCGATTTTCCAGATGCTTTCGCACGGACTGGTCTCCGCCGCGCTGTTCCTTTGCGTCGGCGTGATTTACGACCGCATGCACACACGCGCAATCGCCGACTATGGCGGGCTGGTAAACAACATGCCGAAATACGCCGTGGTCTTCATGGTCTTTTCCATGGCCAATGTCGGCTTGCCGGGGACATCCGGCTTTGTCGGCGAGTTCCTCGTGCTGATCGGCGCTTTCCAGGTCAGCAGCTGGATCGCCATCCTGGCGACGCTCGGCGTGATCCTGTCGGCCGCCTACATGCTCTGGCTGTACCGGCGCGTGATCTTCGGTCCGCTTGAGAAAGAGAGCCTGAAGTCGCTGCTCGACCTGTCGCAGCGCGAGAAGATCATTCTCTACCCGCTGGCGGCGTTGATCATCTTCTTCGGCGTTTATCCGCTGCCGGTCTTTGACGTAACGACGGTGACGGTCGATGCGCTGATCAACAACTACAATATCGCGCTTGAGGCCGCCAACGGCCTGGCGCTCGCGGACTGACGAAGGACACTGGCCATATGACAGCTGAACTCCTCGTATCGAGCCTGCAGCTCTCCACTCCGGAACTCATCCTGGCCGTCGGGTCGATGGTGCTCCTGATGATCGGGGTCTTTTCCGGCCGGCAGTCCTCGACCCTGGTGACCGGGCTGGCGGTCGCCCTGCTGATCGCGGCCGGTGTGTGGATGGTTCTGATATCCGACCTGGGCGTCGCCTATGGCGGCTCGTTCGTTCAGGATCCCTTCGCGCGTTTCATGAAGGTCCTCACGCTGATCGGCTCGATCACCGCGATGGCGATGGCCGTCGGTCACGCGCAGGAAGAGCAGATCGACCGGTTCGAGTTTCCGGTGCTCATTGTCCTGGCGACGCTCGGCATGATGCTGATGATCTCCGCCGACGATCTCATCGCGCTGTATCTGGGCATCGAATTGCAGTCGCTGGCGCTCTACGTGGTGGCGGCGATCAATCGCGACAGCACCCGCTCGACGGAAGCGGGCCTCAAATATTTCGTCCTCGGCGCGCTGTCTTCGGGCATGCTGTTGTACGGCGCGTCGCTGATCTACGGCTTTACCGGGCACATCGGTTTCCCGGAAATCGCCGCCGCCGTAGCCGAGGGCGAGCGCTCGATCGGCGTCGTGTTCGGACTGGTGTTCCTGCTCGCCGGTATCGCCTTCAAGATCTCGGCGGTGCCGTTCCACATGTGGACCCCGGACGTCTACGAGGGCGCGCCGACGCCGGTCACGGCCTTTTTCGCCGCCGCGCCGAAGATCGCGGCGATGGCGATGCTGGTGCGTGTGGTGATCAGTGCGTTCGAGCCGGTGGCGCCCGACTGGCAGCAGATCATCGTCTTCGTGTCGATCGCGTCGATGGTGCTTGGTGCGTTCGCTGCCATCGGCCAGCGCAACATCAAGCGGCTGATGGCCTATTCCTCGATCGGCCATATGGGCTACGCCCTGGTGGGACTCGCGGCCGGCTCCCAGGTCGGGGTGCGCGGTGTCGTCATATACATGCTGATCTACATGATCACCACGCTCGGCACATTCGCCTGCATCCTGGCCATGCGGCGCAAGGAAGAGGGCAATGTCGAGCAGATCGATGATCTGTCCGGCCTTGCCTCCAGCAATCCGCTGATGGCGACGATCCTGACGATCTTCATGTTCTCGCTCGCCGGCATCCCGCCGCTTGCCGGCTTCTTCGCCAAGTATTTCGTATTCCTTGCGGCCATCGAATCCGGACTCTACGCGCTCGCGGTCATCGGTGTCCTGGCATCGGTAGTCGGTGCCTATTACTACCTGCGCATCGTCAAGATCATGTGGTTCGACGAGGCGGGCGTATCCTTCGTGCCGGTTGCCGGAGAATTGCGCGTCGTCATGGGCGTTTCTGGTCTGTTCGTGCTCGGCTATGTGCTGGTCGGCGGTCCGGTCGGCCGGGCAGCCGGCGTTGCGGCCCAGACCCTGTTCGTGGCAGGATGACTGGATGAGCAGCGCGGGTGGAGAATACAGGCACGAAGCACTGGGCGATTTGGATTCGACCAATCTGGAATGTCTGGAACGCGCCCGGCAGGGCGACAGGGGTAATCTCTGGATCACCGCCAATCGCCAGCTGAAGGGCCGCGGCCGGCGCGGCCGCGGCTGGGTGTCCGAGCCCGGCAATCTCTATGCTTCGCTGCTGTTGATCGATGTCGCGCCGCAGGAAGCGCTCGCCAGCCTGCCGCTTGCGGTCGGCGTCGCCGTTTACAAGGCGATTTCGCAAGTCCTGCCCCCCGGCGGAAACAAAGCCTCGATCAAGTGGCCCAACGACATCCTGGTCGGCGGCAAGAAGGTTGCCGGCATCCTGCTGGAGAGCGAGGCGCTGCCTGATGGCACGCAAGCCGTTGTTATTGGCTGCGGTGTCGACGTGGCACACGCGCCCGACGAGGTGATGTACCCCGTCACGACACTGCATGCCGCTGGGTCCGCGGTCTCGCCCGACGAGCTCTTTGCACGGCTCTTTCAGGCCATGCAGGAGGAACTGGCGCGCTGGGACCGGGGAAGAGGCATTGCCGCCGTGCGTGAGGCGTGGCTCGACGCGGCGGAAGGGATTGGCGGTCCCATCACGATAAACCTGCCCGACAGCACCTTGTCGGGAACCTTCAGGAACATCGATGCATCGGGCTGCCTCGTTCTCGTCGACGATGACAACAATATTCAAACCGTCGCCGCTGGCGATGTCTTCTTCGGGCGGCCCTGAGTTGGGCACGGCATTCCGACAACAGACCAAAGCATAATGGCTTCAAAGAACGAACTGGTATTCCTGCCGCTCGGCGGCGTTGGCGAGATAGGCATGAATCTCGCGCTTTACGGCTATGGCCCCAAGGGCCGGCGCGAATGGATCATGGTGGATTGCGGCGTCACATTCGCCGGCCCGGAACTGCCGGGCGTCGATCTGATCCTGCCGGACATCAGCTATATCGAGGACGAGAAGATCGACCTGAAGGCGATCATCATCACCCATGCGCATGAGGATCACTACGGCGCCGTCGCGGAGCTGTGGCCCTATCTCGGCGCGCCGGTTTACGTGACACCGTTCACTGCCGGCATGCTCGAGGCGAAACGCGCCTATGAGGGCGACATGAACGAGGTGCCGGTCACCATATACAGGGCGGGCGACACCTTCGAGGTCGGACCGTTCTCGATCGAGGCGGTGCCGGTCAACCATTCCATACCGGAGCCGGTTTCCCTTGTGATCTCTTCGCCGGCCGGGCGCGTGATCCACACCGGCGACTGGAAGATCGACGAGGCGCCCTCGCTCGAACCGCTGACCGATGAAAAACGGTTCCGTGAAATCGGCGACGAGGGTGTCCTTGCGCTCATCTGCGATTCGACCAACGCGCTGCGCGACGGCGTATCGCCCTCGGAGAAAGAGGTCAGCGAGAGCCTCGAGAACATCGTCAGCGCCGCCAGGGGCAGGGTGGCGATGACCACGTTTTCTTCCAATGTCGGGCGCATCCGGTCCGTCGCCGAAGCGGCAAGGGACGCGGGCAGGAAAGTACTCCTGCTCGGCAGTTCCATAAAGCGTGTCGTCGATGTTGCGACGGATCTCGGATACATGGAGGGCCTCCCACCCTTCATCGATGAAGACGAGTTCAACACGATCGACCGCGACAAGATCGTCATCATCCTGACCGGCAGCCAGGGCGAGAACCGTGCGGCGCTGGCCAAGATCGCGCGCGACGAAATGCGCAATGTGATGCTCAATGCCGGCGACACGGTCGTTTTCTCGTCGCGGACGATTCCGGGCAATGAAAAGGCGATCCTGGAAATCAAGAACGGTCTGATCGACCAGGGCGTCAACATTATTACCGACGACGAGGCCCTGGTGCACGTTTCCGGACACCCCCGGCGCAATGAACTCAAGCGCATGTACGAGTGGATCCGGCCCGAAATCCTGGTGCCGGTGCATGGCGAGGCGGCGCATCTGACCGGGCACGCGGCGTTTGCCCGCCAGTGCGGCATCAAGACGGTGCCGCATGTGCGCAATGGCGACCTGCTGCGTCTGGCGCCGGGGCCGGCGGAAGTGATCGACGCGGTGCCGCACGGCCGGATCTTCAAGGACGGAGACCTGATTGGCGGCTTCGACGAAATGGGAATTGGCGAAAGGCGCAAACTCTCGTATGTCGGCCACATCGCGGTCAATGTGCTGCTCAACGGCAAGCATGAACTGGTACGCGAGCCGGTGGTGCGGGCGCACGGCATACCGGAGGCCGACGAGGAAGGCGAGCTGCTCACGGACCGTTTGGAGGAAGCAGCGGCCAGCGCCGTGCAGAGCATCCCGCGCGTGCGGCGGCGCGACCTGGACGTCGTTCATGAATCGGTGCGCCGCGCCGTCAGGGCGGCGGCGCGCGACGTGTGGGGCAAGAAGCCGGTCATGACCGTGTTCGTCAATCGCGTCTGACCGGAACCAGAGGGAGCGGGCTGGAATGATTGGAAGGCTGAACCACGTCGCGATTGCGGTGCCTGATCTGGAGGCGGCGACGGCACAATACAGGGACACGTTGGGCGCTTCCGTTTCGCAACCCCAGGCGCTGGCCGAACACGGCGTGACCGTTGTCTTTGTGGAACTCGGCAACACCAAGGTCGAACTGCTGGAGCCGCTTGGGGAAAATTCGCCGATCGGGGCATTTCTCGAAAAGAACCCGTCCGGCGGCATGCATCACATCTGCTACGAGGTGGACGACATCATTGCGGCGCGCGAGCGGCTGAAGGCCGGCGGTGCGCGGGTGCTCGGCGACGGCGAACCGAAGATCGGGGCGCACGGCAAACCGGTGCTTTTTTTGCATCCCAAGGATTTCTGCGGCACCCTTGTGGAACTGGAACAGGTCTAACGGATCAAATCCCGCCAATGAGTTTGCTTACGGCCCTCGCAGTCTATTTCATCATCTGGTGGATCACACTGTTCGCGATCCTGCCGATCGGTGTTCGCACGCAAGCCGAGGAACAGGACGTCACACTGGGAACGACCGAGAGCGCACCGGTCAAATTGCAGATGCGAAAGAAGGTCCTGCTGACCAGCCTGGTGTCGGCTTTGATCTTCGGGGTCTATTTCGTGCTGACTGTGGCGTTCGGCCTGTCCGTCGACTCGATACCGCGCATCGTTCCGGACTTTTCCAACCGCTGATCCGGCCCGCCGTCAGCGGGAGATCCGCTTTTCAAAGAAAACCCGGTGGAACCCTTCCTGCAGGCCGCGTCCGGTCTCGCAATAGCCCAGCGACCGGTAGATGGACAGGTTCTCGGACATATGGATGTTCGTGTAGAGCTTGACCGAGCAGAATTTGCCCTTGCGGGCGTACTGTTCGACGAAGTCGATGAGCATACGCCCGAAACCCTTGCCGTGATGGACCGGGTCAACGGCGATGTTCTCCAGGAAGACACTGTCCCCGTCCTCATAAAAGGCGACGAAGCCGTACAGAACGTCGTCGTCCGCCAGAACAAACACCATGCCGTCGGCAATCTGCGCGGCGAAATCAGCAGTCATGGGCGCCGGTTCGCGGCCGATCCGCTCGACATATTTCTGATATGCCTTGCGTGCGCAGAGGGCGATCGAATTCTCATCGTCTTTTTCGGCGCGGCGGAGGGTGGTCATGCTGGCGGCTATCGGTCCGTTCAAATGGGATTTTTTTGAAACTAGCAGCTTATTCGCGGCAACCAAACGGATTCAGGAACTAGAAAGACATCCCTGTTACCTTGAATTGATTGCATTTTTACCAGAGCGGGCAGCCGGACTTGAAACAGAGGAAAAAGCTGTATTCGGTTTTGAGGATGCTGCGGAAGTCTGGGGACTCGCGCGGGCCGCGGACTTTTGCGGGCATGCGGTTGCACAAACTAAAGCCGCTGAAGTTGCTGGCGCTGATCATCATGGTACTGGCGAGCGCGGCTTTCTTTGCCTATACGACCAATTCCGTCGTTCAGTCCATTCACGCGGCGCAGAACCGGGCGCGTCTTCAGGAACTGGCCAATTCGACGCTCAATCGAGCGGAACTCGGGGCCGATTATGCGTTCATCGCACTGACGGAGCTGCTGGAACGTTCCGAAATCAGCTGCGGCAAGAGTTCATTGGAGATGTTCCGGACGCAGGTACACCAACGGTCGATCGTCAAGGATATCCGCATGCTGGACGCGCAAGGGGTTACCCGCTGCGCGGCGTTTCCGGAAGTCCTCGGAGGCGCGGATGTCCGCGTCGACCTCAACACCATGAGAGCCTCCCGCAACGAGCAGATCAAGCTACTGCCGCTGCAATTGCATGGACAGATGGCGCTCGGTGTCGCCTGGATCCTGAACCGGGATACCATATTGCTTGCCACGGTCAGCACCGGGACGCTGGTTTACGACGTGCTGCCGCGGGCGCTCAGGTCCGGCAACGAAGTTCGCGTTGTTCTGAGAGAAGGACCCTCGATCGCATCCCACGCCGGCGTGGTTCACGGCTCGGTCGGGAGTTCGGGCGATGGCGCCCAAATGCTGAAATTCCAGGCCAAATCGGCGCGTTATCCGCTTCGGGCCGAAATCCGGATATCCGATCATCTCGCGATGCAGTGGAACAACCATATCGGCGCGGCTTATCCGTTGACCGGCGGCGTTTTCGGATTCCTGTTCGGCCTGCTTGCCATACGCGCGGTTTCGCAGCCCCGGGGCATTGCCGCCGAAATCGACGACGCCCTCAAGGAATGCCAGTTCAAGGCCTATGCGCAGCCCATATTCGATCTGAAAAGCGGCGCCGTTACAGGATGTGAGATCCTGGCGCGCAGATTGCTGAAAGACGGAACAGTCATTCCGCCCAGCGAGTTTGTTCCGCTGGCGGAGCAGACCGGCAAAATCGCACCGATCACCTGGCAGGTGATGGATGACGCGCTGAACGGACTGCGTACCTTCCTCAGGCAGAACAAGCACTTCACGGCAGCGTTCAACGTCGGCGCGCAGCAATTGATGCAGCCCGACTTCATTTCGGACCTGCGCAGCCATGTGCGCGAAGCACGCCTCGGGTCCCGGCAGATCACAATCGAGGTGACGGAGCGGCAACAGTTCAACGACATGGATGTGGCCGCCGCAATCATCGCTCGCGTGAAGGACCACGGGTTCCACATTGCAATCGATGACGCGGGAACCGGCCACAGCGGGCTCAGCCACATACAGAAACTCGGCGCCGATATCATCAAGATCGACCGCTTCTTCGTCGACCAGGTGGTGCACGATCCGAGCGCCCGCTCGCTCATCAAGATGCTGGTGCGCCTGGCCGGCGACCTGCGCATGACGACGGTGGCGGAAGGCATCGAGACCGAAGAGCAATTGGAGGCGCTCACGCAATTGGGTGTCGACAAGGGGCAGGGATTCCTCGTTTCCAAGCCGCTGCCGCTCAGGACCTTTGTGGGATTTGTCGAGAAACTGTCGCAGTCCAATCAACGCCGCGCCGCGGCCTGAGAATACCGCGAAGAAACAGTGACGCTGCCGCAGTCACACAAATCCCGCGCACGCTCAGAATGAATTTTGATAAAGCAAAAAAAAACAAGGCATAAAGCCTTGTATGGTAAGTATCGCGTTGATCGTTTAACCGGTGTTACTCGGCGGCTGCAGGTCAACCCGCGCCTTAGATCCATCCTCCCAAGACTTTGACCGCGAAACGGACAGTGATCGATTGCCCCTGCCTCATTGGTGGTGGAAACTAGCCCATTGTTTGCTCGATGTCACCCGAAAAGTGACATTTTTATCGCTGTCGAGAATTTTTTTTAAGCGAAGCGTAATCTGACCATAGACCGTTGCAATAAGCGGACATGCCAATGGGGCGTTCGGCTTCCCTTCCAACCGCCAAGCCGCTAATACAACTGTCGTTTTATAGCTGTATCGCCTGATTCCTGAATCGGGCGACAAATCCCGACCGGACACGAAGATGCGCCTTTCCCGCTATTTCCTACCCATTCTCAAAGAAAACCCCAAAGAGGCGGAGATCGTCTCACACCGGCTGATGCTGCGCGCAGGAATGATCCGCCAGCAGGCCGCCGGTATTTACTCGTGGCTGCCGCTCGGCAAGCGGGTGCTGGAGAAGGTCAACACGATCATCCGCGAGGAGCAGGACCGCACCGGTGCCATCGAGATCCTGATGCCGACGATCCAGTCCGCCGAACTGTGGCAGGAAAGCGGGCGGTATGACGACTACGGCCGCGAGATGCTGCGCATCACGGACCGTCAGGACCGGCCCATGCTCTACGGACCCACGAACGAGGAGATGGTCACCGACATTTTCCGCAGTTATGTCCGCTCCTACAAGGACCTGCCGCTCAACCTCTATCACATCCAGCTGAAGTTCCGGGACGAGATCCGGCCGCGCTTCGGCACCATGCGTTCGCGCGAATTCCTGATGAAGGATGCCTATTCCTTCGATATCGACCAGGAAGGGGCCCGTCGTGCCTACAACAAGATGTTCGTTGCTTACCTGCGAACCTTTTCGCGCATGGGACTGTCGGCGGTTCCCATGCGCGCCGATACGGGCCCGATCGGCGGCGACCTCAGTCACGAGTTCATCATCCTCGCGGACACCGGCGAATCCGAAGTTTTCTGCCACCGCGACTACCTGGGCTTCGAGATTCCCGACGAGACGACCGATTTCGAGGATGCCGGCGCGCTGCAGGCGATCGTCGACAAATGGACGTCGCTTTATGCCGCCACGTCCGACATGCATGACGCGGAAGCATTTGCCGCCGTCGCCGATGACGCTAAGCTGTCGGCGCGGGGAATCGAGGTCGGCCATATCTTCTACTTCGGAACCAAATATTCCGAGCCCATGGGCGCGAAGGTGATGGGACCGGACGGCAAGGAGCATCTCGTGCATATGGGATCGTACGGCATCGGACCGACACGCCTGGTTCCCGCGATCATTGAGGCCTCCCACGATGATAACGGCATTGTCTGGCCGAAGAGCGTCGCGCCGTTCGATGTCAGCATCATCAACATGAAGGTCGGCGATGACGCGTGCGACGGCGCCAGCGAGAAGCTCTATCGCGAGCTGGGCGCGGCGGGGCTGGACGTGCTTTATGACGACCGGGACGAGCGGGCGGGTGCCAAGTTCGCCACGGCGGACCTGATCGGAATTCCGCAACAGATCGTGGTCGGGCCGCGGTCGATCGCGGGCGGTGAAGTCGAGATCAAGGACCGAAAGACCGGTGAACGGGAAAATGTCACGCTTGAGGCAGCCGTCAATCGGCTGGTTTCGGAAACTTAAGGAGTGGCGATGAGCGGCGACATCGCAGAGGCGACCAGGACTTCCAAGGGCAACGGCCGGCCGTTCGCCGGCGCGTTCTGCGCCTACGAGCGTATGATCGCCTGGCGTTACCTGCGCTCGCGGCGCAAGGAGGCCTTCATCTCCGTGATCGCCGGCTTCTCCTTTCTCGGGATCATGCTCGGCGTGGCGACGCTGATCATCGTCATGGCGGTGATGAACGGGTTCCGGGGCGAACTGATCGATCGCATCCTGGGTGTCAACGGTCACATACTGGTGCAGCCCATCGACGAGCCGTTCGATGACTACGATGCGCTCGCGGGCCGGCTTGCCGATGTCCCGGGCGTTCGCGCGGCAATCCCGATGATCGACGGGCAGGCGCTTGTCTCGGGATACCGGGACGTCGGCACCGGCGCGCTGGTGCGCGGCATCCGCGCCGATGACCTGACCAGCCTCGGCGGGGTTGCCGACAACATCCTGAGCGGCGACCTTGTCGGCTTCGCATCGGGCGAGGGACTTCTGGTCGGCTCACGGCTGGCATCCAATCTGGGGCTTGGCGTCGGCGATACGATCAAGCTGATATCGCCGGAGGGCGATGTGACGCCGCTTGGCGTGACGCCGCGGATCAAATCCTACCCGGTGTCCGGCATCTTCGAAATCGGCATGTCGGAATATGACGGGTCGATGGTCTTCATGCCGCTGGAGGAGGCCCAGCTCTATTTCAATTCCGACGGGCTGGTACAGGCGATCGAACTCTTTATCGACGATCCGGATACGGTGGACGCGGTGCGGCCGCTGCTCGAGACGGCGGCCGGCCGGCAGGTCTACATCTCCGACTGGCGGCAGCAGAACCGGACATTCTTCTCGGCGCTCGAAGTCGAGCGCAACGTCATGTTCATGATCCTGACCCTGATCGTCCTGGTGGCCGCGCTCAACATCATTTCCGGCCTGATCATGCTGGTCAAGGACAAGGGACACGACATCGCCATCCTCAGAACCATGGGCGCCACGTCCGGCGCGATCCTTCGCATTTTCTTCATGACCGGTGCCGCCATCGGCGTAACCGGCACGATTGCCGGATTCCTGCTCGGCGTCATCGTCTGCTGGAACATCGAATCCATCCGCCAGTTCTTCTCCTGGCTGTCGGGAACGACGCTGTTCGATCCCGAGCTCTATTTCCTCAGCCAGCTTCCGGCCGACATGAATGCCGGAGAGACGGTCGCAGTGCTGCTGATGGCCATCGGCCTTTCGTTCCTTGCAACGCTGTTTCCGGCCTGGCGGGCGTCGCGGCTCGATCCGGTCGACGCGCTGCGCTACGAGTAGGGCGATCCGATGGCTGACACGGTTCTTCAGATCGACGGCGTGCGCAAGCATTACCAGCAGGGCGACAACATCATTTCGATCCTCGAAGGCGCCGAATTCGCGTTGCGCAAGGGCGAGACTGTCGCACTCGTCGCGCCCTCGGGCGCCGGAAAATCAACGCTGCTTCATGTCGCCGGCCTGCTGGAACATCCCGATGGCGGCGAGGTCTTCGTGAACGGCAAGGCGTCGAGCGGGCTGAGCGACGACGCGCGCACCGCCATGCGCAGATCCGATATCGGCTTCGTCTACCAGTTCCACCACCTGCTGCCGGAATTCACGGCGCTCGAGAATGTCATGATGCCGCAGATGATCGCCGGCCTAACGCAAAAGGCCGCTTCCGAACGGGCGCACCAGTTGCTGGACTACATGCGCATCGGACACCGGGCCGAGCACCGTCCGGCTGAACTGTCGGGCGGTGAACAGCAGAGGGTGGCGATCGCACGGTCGGTGTCGAATGCGCCGCTTGTCCTCCTGGCCGACGAGCCGACCGGAAATCTCGATCCGGGAACCGCCGGCTATGTCTTCGAGGCGCTCGAGGCGCTGGTGCGTCAGTCCGGTCTCTCGGCCCTTATTGCAACCCACAACCACGATATCGCCTCGCTGATGGACCGGCGGGTGACGCTCGAAGAGGGCAGGGTGGTCGAGTACTGAGCGTTCAGACGAAGAACCCTCCGCAAACAGCAAAATCACGACGGTTTCCGGTTGCATTTGCAAGCCGCCGGTTAACGCCGCAGCCGGTCGGTCGTGGCGACTTAAGGCTTCCTTAAGCACAATAGGCTATTCGCTTGACATGAGAACAAGAAAGGAACAAACTACAAACATAGACGGAATAAGGAGGAACATATGTTCGACTTTGCAAAAGACTGTGCCGCGTTCGCCTCCATGCTCATGTTTGTGACAAGCCTTACACTGGTGGTGATGGCACTGTAATTGCCGGGGCGGCATCAGGCCGTCCGGCTGAAGCCTGACCACTTTGTTCAGGCCTCAATTTCTTCCGAAACTGAAAGCTCAAAGTTCCAGGAATCGTGCTGATCTCCGGCCTGGTTTCACGCGTTCTTGCTTCGCTGCTTTTCATCGCGCCCGGTCGTCGTGCGCGGGTCAGGAAGCGCGGGCCAAATCGAGGGGATGCGACCGGCCGATGCCGGTCAGTCCCGCTTGACCGGGCGGGCGTCGACGGTCACCCGGATCTCCTTCTGCACATGGCGCTCGACGGTGGGTTTGGCCGAGCCGCCGTCCGGTTCGCCCCAGATCAGTGTCAGTTCGCGACCGTCTGTCGCCAGATCCGATTCGATCGCCGCCAGCGAGAACCAGCTGTTCAGGTGGACGGTGTAGACCGGGTAATAGGATACGCCGACCTGGCGACCATCGAGCAGTACCTTGTCCTGCGGCGATGTCGTGTAATTAGCCATCGGCATTTCCATGAACTTGTAGCGCTCGCCGCCGCCCAGCGTACTGGCGAAGACATTGACCACGTCGCTGTCGTTCCAGACCAGCCGGACCTTGCGGCGTTGCGGTGCCTGCGCCATCTCCTCCAAAGCCCGGCGGCCGATGAAGTCGTGGTCGAATTTGATCATGAAGCCGTAGCCGAGCTCGTAGGGCGTCTGGTAGAGCGCCTCGATCCGTCCTGTCTTGTTGCTGCCGCCGACCGACATCGATCCCTCGAAGCCGTTGGCCGGCAGCCATTCGCGGTAGGCCCGCATGGCGTCACCGCTGTAGATCGCCGGAACGACAGACCCGGCCCAGCCGGACTCCACCGCGGTGACGGGATAGATGCGCGATCCGATGGGCTGCAGTCCGAATTCCGCGCCGGCCTCCATGATGAGGTCCTTCACCGCCTGTCCGTCTTCTGACGGTCCCCAGAACTCCAGCCCGGGCGCGCCCGACATACGGTGGTTCAGCGCGGTGACTTCGTGCGGGCCGACCCTGAATTTTCCCATCTTGAAGAACCCGATCTCCGGCAGCGGGCCGCCATTGACGATCTCGAATATCCGGTCGGCGTTCGGTCCCTGGACCTGGAAACGGAAGCGGCGGCGGGCCGCCAGGTCCGGCGACGGCGGGTCGAAATGTTCAAGCCGGACGTCGTAACGGCCGGTCTCTGCATGGAACGCCACCCAATTGGCAACCGCCGGCTTGCCGACGATGCTGACCCGGTTTTCCTCCTCGCAGAACAGGATGGCGTCGCCGATATAGTGGCCGTCAGGGTTGCACACGACATATTGCTTGGCCTGCATCGCGCCGAATCCGGTGAAGCTGTTGATGCCGAGGTACGAAAGCAGCGGGTAGAGGTCCGGCCCCGCGAAGGTGACGTCGCACATGTGGTAGGACATGTCCTGAAAAATCGCCGCGTGGCGCCAGGCCCGCTGCTCGTCCTGCCAGTTGCTGAATTCCGGCTGAAGGGGAAAACCGAACGGCCTGCCACGGGCGTTGTACATCATGTCGAAAACGTCACCGTGGGCGTCGATCTTTTGTTGCAGCGACTGCTGTTTCATGTCCGTCTCCTCCTGGAACGCGGACTATTATGGGAACGGCAAAACGGCTAATCTGTCATCCGCATGACGGACAAAACGGACCCCAATATCGTGACACTCGGCGACCAGGCGAAGCTTATAGCCTCGGTGTCCACGGACGATTTCGGAAAGGCGCTTCTGGACTATGTCTCGACGGCGGCGGTCATCCGCAATTTCGGCACGTTCTACTTCGCGGACCTGCGCGACCCGCGCCCGGTGCTGTCGGTGTGGTCCGGCAAAATCAGCGACTACTGGTTCCGCAACAATGCGGCGGATATTCTGAGTTCGCCGCAATTCCAGGCGGAGATCCGCCAGCGGATCGCCCTGGCGCCGGCCGACGGCGTCCATTTCGAGCTTTGGCGGCCGCCGGAAGATGATTTCCGTCACGAGATGTACAGGCGCGTGGGAATGCTGGAGCGCATTGCCGTTGCTTCCAGGCGCGGCAGGTCCGGATATCAGAGCTTTTTCCTGCGCAGTGCCGCCGACGGATCGCTGCAGCCGCAGGAGATCGAGCGGCTGCGCGATGTATTGCCGGTCGCCCACGAACTGATCGGCCTGCGCCACAGGATCGTCGGGTCCGAAGCGTTCCAGTTCACATCCGGGCTCAGCGTTTCCAGCCTGCGCGAACGCGGCGTGCAGGCGTTTGAGATATTGTCGCGCAGGGAATCGGAGATCTGCGACTGCATCGTGCGCGGGCTGACGGTGGAGGGCACCGCCATCGAACTCGGCATTGCAGGCAGTTCCGTGCGCACCCTGCGCCAGCGCGCCTACCGCAAGCTCGGCATCAACTCGGCCGGCGAACTAATGGCACTGATCATCAACGACCGGACTAACCTGCGGGCCGTCAGCGGAACATCGAGTCAGGCAAGAACAGGCTGAGTTGCGGAAAGGCGACGAGCAGCGCCAGGCCGACAACCATGGCCACCCAGAACGGCATGACGCCGATGAATATCTCGCTCATGGGAGTCCGTTCGGCGACGGTCTTCACGACAAACACGTTCAGCCCGACCGGCGGCGTGATCAGGCCCATTTCAACGACAACGACGATCAGCACGCCGAACCAGACGAGATCGAAGCCGTATCCGGCCACGATGGGCAGGAACACGGGCACCGTTATGACCAGCATCGAAAAGGCCTCCAGAAACGTCCCGAGCAGGATGTAGCACGCCAGGATGAGCAGCAGTGTCGTGTACGGTCCGAAACCCGCCTCCACCAGCAGGTTCAATAGGTCGGACGGCAGGTGGGTGAGTGCCAGGAAGGGGCCGAGCACGCTGGCGCCGATTGCGATCAGGAATACTGCCGCCGTCGTCCTGACGCTGTCGAGCAGCGCCGGCCCGAAGGTCCGCAACGTCAGCCGGCCCATGGCGAAGGCGATAACGGTGATCAGGAAGGCGCCGACGCCGGCCGCTTCGGTCGGTGTAAATACCCCGAGATAGATGCCGCCGATCGACACGCAGACAACGAAGACCAGCGGC
The DNA here is from genome assembly GCF_004959855.1 of Nitratireductor sp. XY-223. Lineage (GTDB taxonomy): Bacteria > Pseudomonadota > Alphaproteobacteria > Rhizobiales > Rhizobiaceae > Hoeflea_A. The sequence continues at coordinate 974,180 of NZ_SPNT01000001.1, forward strand.
AGGGCACCGCCGAGGGTGCGCCAGCGCTCCGACCAGGGTATGGCGAGCGCACGCGGGGCGATCTCCGGATTGAGCCGCACATTCAGGCTGATGGTGGCGACGAACAGCAGGGTCAGGAGCAGCCCGGGCACGATCCCCGCCATGAAAAGGCGTCCGATGCTGGCCTCGGTGAGCAGCGCGTAGATTACAAAGCCGGCGGAAGGCGGGATGAGGATGCCCAGGGTCCCGCCGGCCGCCACGGCACCGGTCGCGAGCCGCGGCGAATAGCCGACCCGGTCCATTTCCGGCAGCGCCACCCGGCCCATGGTCAGCGCCGTCGCGACGGACGAGCCGGACACTGCGGAAAAGCCGGCGCAGCCCACGACTGCCGCCGAGGCCATGCCGCCGCGAAGCCCGCCGATCCAGGCAAAGGCAGCGTCGAAAAGGCTGCGGCTCATACCCGACACCGATGCGATGTTTCCCATCAGCACAAACAGCGGCACGATGACCAACAGGTAGTTGGCGCTCAGGGCTTGAGCGGTGGATGCCATCGTCGCGGTTCCCGCCGGCATCCCGTTGAGCACCGAAATGCCGCCGAAACCAACGGCGAGCAGGCTCAGGCCAACGGGCATTCTCAGGGCAAGCAGCCCAACCAGCACAATCATGCCGAGGATGCCGGCGCCGGTCTCAGTCATCGGCGCGTCCCAGAAGCGAGCACAACGTTTGCCACAGGAGTATCGCGGCAAACAGCGCCATCGACACACAGATGGCGCCGTAGAGCGTCCATAACGGAAACTCCAGGAAGATCGTGCCGTCGCCATAGGCCCAGGCATCGACCGCCTTGCGCCAGGCGCGCCGGCTGAGGAAGGCCAACGTGACGATACCGACCGCGCCGGTTATCAGATCGCCGAGGCGGCGGCCGGCGGTTCCGAGGGCGCTACTGAGAAGATCAACCCGGATATGGGCCCGTTCGACCGTGCAGAAGGGGATCGCAAGCATGATCAGGAAGGACAGCATGATCTCGATCATTTCGTTGCTGCCGCCGATCGGCCGGCCGGCGAGATAGCGCAAGCCCGTATCGGCAACGGTAAGCAACATGATCGCAAGCAGCAGGCCGCAGGCGCACTGCGCCAGACGCAGCGATACGGCGCGCATGATCCGGTCGATGGTTTCGAACGGCAAGCGGTTCTACCCGCCGCGCATTTTCGCCAGGACCTGACGGGCCGGCAGCCCCTCGCTCTCGAGTTTCGACATCGCCTCTTCCAGAACCACGGCCGCGGCTTCGTTGAAGGGAGCGGCGGCCTCCGCGGTCAGTTGGATTTCACTGCGGCCGTCGGTGCCAAGAAATGCCTTGATCGAACCGAGTGTGATGCGGTTGCCGACCTCACTGGCCTGCGCAGCCAGCATCTCGCCGGACACCGAGTCCAGTGCCGATTTCTGGGCATCGGACATGCCGCGATATGTATCGCGGTTCATCACCAGCGTGAACACTGCAGGCAGGCTGTCGAACCCGGTTATCATGTAGCGGGAGACTTCGGTCAGCTTGAACCCGGCGGCACCAGAGGCATTGATCAGCACAGCGTCGACGACACCGGTCTGCATGGCCGTGTAGACCTCGGTCACCGGCATGAAAATCGGCGTGGCACCCCAGGCTTCGATCAGCCTGCCGGCTTCCTTTGAGCCGGCGCGGATTTTCAGACCCTTGACGTCGTCGATCGATTGCACCGGATTATCACGGGTAAAGAGTACGGCCGGCGGCATTGCCCAGGTGGCGAGCAGTTTGACCCGTTTGTACTCGTCGGCAAACAGATCCTGCGCCCGGTTCATCGCTTCTGTCGCCTTCATCGGTTGCTGAATGGCGCCCGGCTGCTCGGCAATCAGCGACAGCGGGAACGGATTGCCCGGTGTATAGGCCTGCACGACGAAGGCGACGTCGGCCACTCCATCGATCGCCCGGCTGTATTGTTCCAGCGGCCCCTGGCCGAGCTCTCCGGCCGGAAAGATCCGCACGGTGACCTCGCCACCGGTGGCCTCGCTGACCTTGTCGCCCCACCACTCGAATATCATTCCGTGGAAGGGATGTTGAGGCGACATGAAATGTGAAAGCTTGATCTCGGTTGCCTGGGCGGACGCCGCAAGAATGACGGCACCCGCCAGCACGGCTGCAAAAAGACTGCGCATGCGCTCCTCCCTTGTTGCTTCAAGGATCGCAGCAAACGTATGGAATTTCTGTCATATGAACGTATGACATAGGCGGTGTTCAGCCCATAGCGGCAGCACGCCTTTGTTCGACTGCCGGGCGCATACCGCACCATCGGCGCGCCGCCGCGGCCGATTGCGGAACGAACTGGTGTCCCAGGTGAATTGCCGGTAGCCTCGGGCTGTTTCAGAAGGGATTCGATGCGTCCGTCCATTGTGATATCGGCGCTGGTGGCCCTGGTCATCAGTTTCACCAGTTCAATCGCGATTGTCCTCGCCGCGGCTGCCGCCGTCGGAGCCAATGCGGAACAGACCGCGTCCTGGGTGGCATCGTTGTTCCTTGCGAAAGCTGCCATAACGCTGGTGCTGAGCGTGCGCTACCGCGCGCCCGTTATCGCCGCGGGTTCAACCACCGGCGCCGCGGTGATAGCCGCGACAAGCGGGGAGACTATCGCCACGGCGGTCGGGGCGTTTTTCGTCGCCGCCATTTTGACGATCCTGACATCCGCCATTCGGCAACTCGGCACGCTGGTCGAACGCATACCGAGTGCCATTGCCTCGGCGATGCTCGCGGGGATTCTGTTCACTTTCGTTGTCGCCGTGTTCGAGGACATCAGGGCGGCGCCCGAATTGGTCGTGCCGCTGGTTGTGCTGTTCGCGGTTGTCCGCGTTTTCTCGCCGATCTGGGCCGTCCTCGCCGTTCTCGTCGGCGGCATCGGCCTGGCCTATTTCCTTGGTATGACGCAGCCGGTCGGTCAGCTGCATGTGTCGTGGCTTGTCTGGATCGCACCGAAGTTCGAACTCAACGCGGTCATCGGTCTCGGCCTGCCGCTTTATCTCGTGACCATGACGTCTCAGAACCTGCCGGGGTTTGCCGCCCTGAAAGCCTCCGGCTACGAATTGCCGTGGCGGCCGGTCCTTTCGGTGACGGGACTTGTTTCGCTTGTGACCGCCGGGTTCGGCGCGCATGCATCCAACCTTGCGGCAATCACGGCATCGGTCTGCTCCGGTCCGGATGCCCATCCGGACAAGGACAAGCGCTGGATGTGCGGTCCGTTCTATGCCGGCGGAAACGTCATCCTCGCGCTCTTCGGCGCGTCGCTCGTCACGCTGTTTCACAGTTTTCCGAAGGCGCTCATTATCAGCGTTGCAGGGCTTGCCCTGGTCAGCGCCCTTGCCACGTCGCTCAGCCGCAGCATGGTCGCGACGGACGGTCACTTCGCTGCGGTCGTCACCTTCGCCGTCACCGCTTCGGGATTGTCGGTGTTCGGCATCGGCTCCGCCTTCTGGGGCCTGGTGGCCGGCCTTTTCGTGCTTGGCCTCGAACGGCTTGCGCGAATGCGTTCGCAATGAGCCGCCAGGAACGATGCGGTGTCGTCCTATGTGCGATAATGCCGGTAGAGCTGATCGAGGCCGTAGATGAACAAACCCGCGGCCAATCCCCAAAAGGCGGAGCCGATGCCGAACGCGGATAGACCCGAGGCGGTGACGGCAAACGTTCCGACGGCGACGAAACGGTCCTCGTTCTCGGCCAGGCTGTTGCCGAGCGCGTTGGCCAGCGCGCCGATCAGCGCGATGCTGGCCACGGTGGCAATCAACGCTTTCGGAAAACTGTTGAAGAGCGCCACGAGCGACGCGCCGAAGGCGGCGATGACAACATAGCCGCCGGCATAGAACGGACCGCACAGCCAGCGTTTGTCCTTGTCCGGATGGGCGTCGGGACCGGTGCAGATCGAGGCCGTGATCGCGGCAAGGTTGGTGGCATGGGCTGCGAACCCGGCCGATGCCAGGGAAGCAAGTCCGGTGACCGTCAGCACGGGGCGTGACGGCGGCGCGTAGCCGGAAGCCTTGAGGACCGCAAAGCCCGGCAGGTTCTGCGATGCCATGGTGACCAGGTAGAGGGGCAGGCCGAGGCCGATCATCGGTTCGATGTCGAATTTCGGCGTGACCCACACAAGATGCGATATCCGCAGGCCCTCAACCGACCCGGCGAGGCCGAGGATGTAGGTCAGGGCAATGCCGCTCGCCAAAACCGCCAGCACCGCCCAGATCGGTGAAAACAGGCGGATGCAAACAAACAGGACGAGAAGCGGCAGCACCAGTTCGGGCGCCGATTTCAGATGATCGAACACTCCCAGGACGAAGCTGAACAGAACGCCGGCCAGCATGGCGGAGGCAACGGAACCGGGGATGCGCTCGATCATCGCCGCGATCGGTTTGAAGATGGCGGTCAGCAGTGTCAGAACGGCGGCGAAGAAAAACGCGCCGACGGCGGTTTCGATCGTTTCGCCCGATGACTGCGCGATGAGGGCTGCGCCCGGTGTCGACCATGCGGCGACGATCGGCATGCGGTAGCGAAAGCTCAATATCGCGGTTGTCGCGGCGGTGGCCAGGCAAATGGACGCGATCCAGGAGGAGGTCTGCGCCGCATCGGCGCCGACCGCCTCGGCGGCCGCAAGGACGATGGCAACGGAACTGCCGAACCCGACAAGCACGGCGACGAGCGCCGATATGACAACAGAAGCGCGCATGGATTCCCCCGATTAGAGATTGCGAAGCTAGCGCCATTCCAAATCGGGTGCCAGCGATAATCCGGGAGGCGGCGATCGGGGGATTATCATTCCGTCCGAATCGGGACATTACTGTGTGGATTCCACTACAGGACCGCATGCGGACAAGGGCCCGATGCTCTACAATCGGGCAGCCGCGAAGCAGGGATGATGACATGACCGAGGAAACAACGAGGACCGCGAGCGAACAACCGGCAGGCCCCGGATTTGTTCATCTGCGCGTGCACTCGGCCTATTCGCTGCTGGAAGGCGCATTGCCACTCAAGAAGATCATCGCCATGGCCGCCGCCGACGGACAGCCGGCCATCGGGATCGCAGATACCAACAATCTGTTCGGCGCTCTGGAATTCTCGGTCAAGGCCGTGGAAGAGGGACTGCAGCCGATCCTGGGGTGCCAGCTCGACATCGACATGCAGGACGGCGGCAACGAGGGACGCCAGGGCCATCGCGAACACGTCGCGGAACGGCCGTCCGTCGTGCTCATCGCCATGAATGAGGACGGGTACCGGCGGCTGGTCGAACTGGTAAGCCGGGCCTATCTCGACGGGTCCGGTGCGGACCGGGCGCATATCTGCTTCTCCTGGCTCGCTGATGGCGGCGCGCAGGACCTGATCTGCCTTTCCGGCGGTTCCGGCGGACCGGTCGACGAGGCCGTCTCGCAGGATCAGCGGCATCTTGCGGAAACGCGGATCGACCGGTTCATGGAGGTGTTCGGCGACCGATTCTACATCGAGCTGCAGCGGCAAGCGGGTTTCGATCGCGCGCACGAAAACCACATGCTCGAGCTTGCCTATGAGAAAGCGGTGCCGATTGTCGCGACAAACGAGGCGTTCTTTCCCGCACCGGCGGATTTCGATGCCCACGACGCGCTGATGGCGGTGGCCCACAACGCGATGGTTTCCGACGACAGCCGATTCCAGCTCACGCCCGATCATTATCTGAAGAGCCGTGCCGACATGTGCACGCTGTTCGAGGATCTGCCGGAGGCGCTGGACAATACCGTCGAGATCGCCAGGCGTTGCTCGTTCCTGCTGAACACGCGCGCGCCGATCCTGCCGCGCTTTACCGGCGGGTCCGGCGATGCCGAGGAAGCCGAGCGCGCCGAGGCCGCGGAATTACGGCGGCAGGCGGAGGAGGGACTGGACCAGCGCCTCAAAGACCTCGGCTTTGCCGAGGGGTTCTCGGAGGAGGACTACCGCGAACGCCTCGACGTGGAACTCGGTATCATCGAGCGCATGCGCTTTCCCGGCTACTTCCTGATCGTTGCCGACTTCATCAAATGGGCCAAGGCGCACGACATTCCGGTGGGACCGGGCCGCGGATCCGGCGCCGGATCGCTGGTGGCCTACGCGCTGACGGTGACGGATGTCGATCCGCTACGCTTTTCGCTGCTATTCGAGCGCTTTCTCAACCCGGAACGCGTGTCGATGCCCGATTTCGATATCGATTTCTGCCAGGACAGGCGCGACGAAGTCATCCGCTACGTCCAGGAGAAATACGGTCGCCAGCAGGTCGCGCAGATCATTACCTTCGGTTCGCTGCAGGCGCGCGCTGCGCTGCGCGATGTGGGCCGCGTTCTCGAGATGCCTTACGGGCAGGTGGACCGGATCTGCAAGCTCGTACCCAACAATCCGGCCAATCCGACACCACTCTACAAGGCCATCGAGGAAGAACCGAAACTGCGCGAGGAGGCGGAAAAGGAGCCGGTGGTCGGACGGCTCCTCGATATCGCCCAGAAGATCGAGGGTCTCTACCGGCACGCCTCGACCCATGCAGCAGGTATCGTCATCGGCGACCGGCCGCTGTCGCAACTGGTGCCGATGTACCGCGATCCGCGCTCGGACATGCCGGTCACGCAGTTCAACATGAAATGGGTCGAGCAGGCCGGCCTCGTCAAATTCGATTTCCTCGGCCTCAAGACGCTGACCGTTCTGAAGACGGCGGTCGATTTCATCGCCGAGCAGGGCGTTGAGGTCAATCTGAACGCGCTGCCGCTGGACGACGATGAAACCTACGCGATGCTAGCGCGGGGCGAGACTGTGGGCGTGTTCCAGGTGGAAAGCGCCGGCATGCGCAAGGCACTCATCGGTATGCGACCGGACCGCATCGAGGACATCATTGCCCTGGTGGCGCTGTACCGCCCGGGGCCGATGGAGAACATCCCGGTCTACAATGCCCGCAAGCACGGCGAGGAGGAGGTGGCCTCCATCCACCCGAAGATCGACTATCTGCTGGAAGAGACGCAGGGCGTCATCGTCTACCAGGAGCAGGTCATGCAGATCGCCCAGGTGCTGTCCGGCTATTCTCTCGGCGAAGCCGACATGCTGCGCCGCGCCATGGGCAAGAAAATCAAGGAGGAGATGGACAAGCAGCGCAGCCGCTTCGTCAGCGGCGCGGTGGAGGGCGGCGTTACCAAGCCGCAGGCCGACCTGATCTTCGATCTCCTGGCCAAGTTCGCCAATTACGGCTTCAACAAGTCGCATGCCGCGGCCTACGGCATCGTTTCCTATCAGACCGCCTATCTGAAGGCGCACCACCCGGTCGCGTTCCTCGCAGCTTCGATGACGCTCGACATGTCCAACACGGACAAGATCAACGATTTCCGTCAGGACGCCGCCCGGCTCGGCATCGAGGTCGTGCCGCCATCCGTGCAGACCTCACATCGGATCTTCAAGACCCGGGAGAACCGGATCCACTATTCGCTCGCCGCGATCAAGGGCGTCGGCGAGGCGGCTGTCGACCATATCGTGGAGGTGCGGGGCGACAGACCGTTCGAGAGCATCGAGGATTTCTTCCTGCGCGTCGATCCGAAGCTGATCAACCGGCGGGTGCTGGAGCATCTCATCTGTGCCGGCGCCTTCGACTGTTTCGGCCGAGACCGGGCGGAGTTGGTCAACGGCATCGACCGGCTGCTCGGCTTTTGCCAGACGGCTGCCAGCGACCGCGACACCGGGCAGGGCGCCCTGTTCGGCGCCGGCGCCGGGACCGGTCCGGAAGTGATTCAACTGGACGGCGTAACGCCTTGGGTTCCTTCGGAAAAACTCCATCGGGAATACCAGTCGCTCGGCTTCTATCTTTCGGCCCATCCGCTCGACACCTACGGTGAGCTTCTTGAAAAGATGCGGGTCCAGACCTTCGCGGAATTCTCCAATGCAGTCCGGCAGGGTGCCACCGCCGGCCGGCTGGCCGGGACGGTGACGTCGAGGCAGGAGCGCAAGACCCGCACGGGCAACAAGATGGGGATCATCGTCTTTTCCGATTCGTCCGGCCAATACGAAGGGGTCCTGTTTTCAGAGGGTCTTGCGCAGTACCGCGATCTCCTGGAGCCGGGCAAGTCCCTGGTGATCACGGTCGACGCCGAGGAGCGGCCGGAGGGCATCAGCCTGCGCATTCAGACTGTCCAGTCGCTGGAGGAGCGGGCCGTGCAGACGCAAAAGGCGCTGCGCATCTTCGTGCGCGACAGTTCGCCGATCGCCCAGATCGCCGGCCATCTCAATGCCAGCGGCGACGGGCTGGTCTCCTTTGTGGTCATCAAGGAGGACGGCCGCAAGGAGATCGAGGTGGAACTTCCGAAGCGCTACCGGATATCGCCGCAGATTGCATCGGCGCTGAAAACGGCCAAGGGTATCGTCGACGTCGAACTCGTTTAGGAGTGCCAGCCATGTCCACTGTACCACCGCCGGCCGATCCGGAAGCGGATCCGGTCGTCAAACAGGTTTTTGACGACATCCGCGCCACGCGCGGCAGTGATTTCGTCAATCTGCTCTGGACGTACCTGGCCTTCGATCCGCCGCTGCTCAAACAGGTCTGGGAGGACGTCAAGGCGGTGATGGCGACGCCGTCGGCACTTGATCCGAAGACCAAGGAAATGATCTATGTTGCGGTATCGATCGCCAATTCCTGCAGCTACTGCGTCCATTCGCACACGGCGGCCGCAAGGGCTAAGGGGATGAGCGACGAGGAACATGCGGATCTGCTGCGCGTCGTCGCAACGGCTTCGAAGACCAACGCGCTGCTGAACGGTTTGCAGATACCGGTCGATCCGCAATTCAACAGGGAGACGAGCTAGTGGCCTATTCCGTCGTAGCGTCGAAAGCCGGAGGAAGTGATGTTCTCGAAGTCCGGGAGATCATGGCCCCGATACCGGGGCCGGGCGAGGTGCTTTTGCGTCACACCGCCATCGGCGTCAACTTTATCGACACCTACTTCCGGACCGGGCTCTATCCGTGGCCCGTCGACAGCGACCTGGTGCTCGGCGCCGAGGCTGCCGGCGTTGTCGAAGATGTGGGTCGGGATGTTGACGGCTTTTCAGTGGGCGACAGGGTGGCCTATGTTTCGGCCAACGGGGCCTATGCAAGCCACCGGACGATCGAGGCCTCGCAGCTCGTGCGGCTTCCGGACAACGTTTCGGACGAAACGGCGGCCGGCTGCATGGTCAAGGGGCTGACGGCCCGCTACCTGCTGCACGACAGTTTCAAGGTCGAGAAGGGCCACAACGTGCTGTTCCACGCGGCCGCCGGCGGCGTCGGACAGATCGCCGGGCAGTGGCTCGCCGCCATGGGAATCCGCGCGATCGGCACGGCGGGCGGGCCGGAGAAATGCGCGCTGGCGCTGAAGCACGGCTATGCGCAGGTCATCGACTACAGATCCGAGGACTTCGTCGAAAAGACGCGAGCGCTCGTGCCGGACGGTGTCGAGGTGGTCTATGATTCAGTCGGCAGGGACACCTATCCCGGATCACTCAACTGCCTGAAAATGCACGGAACAATGGTCAGCTTCGGACAGTCTTCGGGCGTCGCCGTGGACTTCAAGCTCGCCGACCTGGCGGCCGGCTCGTTCCACGTGACGCGGCCGATCCTCTTCCATTTCACCGCTCTGCCGGGTTGGCTCGACCGGGCTTCATCGGAGCTCTTTGCGCTGATTGGCGAGGGCACGATCAAGGTCGATGTGAACCAGACTTTCGGCCTGCGCGATGCGGCGAGCGCGCATGATGCGCTGGAAGGCCGCAAGACCACCGGAAGCACGATTCTGATCCCCTAAAGGCGTTTATCGCTGTTTGGGACCGGTTGCGTCGCGATCGCGCTGCGGCCGCGCGCTGCGCTGGCGGCCGAACGTGTATCCGGTCTCGACGGCGTCGCGGCCGAAACGGTCGCGGACCTTGTCGATCGCCTTCTCCGCGACCGCCCGCTGGGTGGCCTTGGTGTCGACAAGATCGGGCGGATCGGCGAGGTCGGCGGCGGAAAGGTCCGAAACGCCTATTCCGAGCAGCCGGTACCTGGTGCCGTCGAGCTCCTTTTCCAGCAGGGCAAGCCCTGTGTGGAAAATGCGGTCGGCAAGGCAGGTCGGATCGTCGAGCCTGCGGTTGCGCGTGCGGATCTTGAAGTCGGCGCTCTTGAGTTTCAGCACGATGGTCTGGCCGGCAATGTCGCTCTTCTTCAGACGACGCGATACCTTTTCCGATAGCGAGCGGAGCACGGCGACCAGGGTCTCGCGATCGGCGTGGTCGCTGTTGAAGGTCGTTTCGGCCGAAACGCTCTTGGCGCTGTCGCGGGTATGGACCTGGCGCGCGTCCTCACCGCGTGAGAGGTGGAAAAGGCGTTGTCCGATGGCGCCGTAACGCCGCATCAGGTCGCCTTCCTCCATCTCCTGCAACTGGCCGATCCGGGTGATTCCGTCGCGCTCGAGTGTCGCCGCGAAGGCCTTGCCGACGCCCCAGATCGTCGTGACCGGCATGTCCTTCAGGAAATCGATGGCTTCCGCTTCTCCGATCACCGAGAAACCGCGCGGCTTTTCCAGGTCCGAGGCGACCTTTGCCAGGAACTTGCAATAGGAAAGGCCGACGGAAACCGTGATGCCGATCTCCTCCTCGATGCGCCTGGCGAAGGCGGCGAGGGTGCGTGCCGGCGGGTTGCGGTGGAGTGTCTCGGTACCGGCGAGTTCGAGGAACGCCTCGTCAATGGAGATCGGCTGCACCAGCGGCGTCAGTTCCTCCATCATCCTGCGAACCTGCTTGCCGACGCGGCTGTATTTTTCCATGTCCGGTTTGACCACCACGGCCTGCGGGCAAGCCTTCAGGGCCTTGAACATCGGCATGGCGGAGCGCACGCCGTGGATTCGGGCGAGATAGCAGGCCGTCGAGACCACACCGCGCTTGCCGCCGCCGATGATCACCGGCTTGTCCGCCAGTTCCGGATTGTCGCGCTTCTCGACGGTTGCGTAAAAGGCGTCGCAATCGACATGGGCGACCGTCAGCGAATAGAGCTCGTCGTGCCGCAAGACCCTGGGGCTGCCGCATTGCGTGCAACGGGGCTGACTGTCCTCCTGGTAGGTCAGGCAGTCGCGGCAAAAGCCGAATTTCGGATCCCGGTTGTTGGCCGACATTGCTCCACCGGTTCGGAACAAAGATTGAACATATTCGGTTTACGCCGCATCGGCGTAGCAATCAAGCGCCCATGTGGGCGCGAATGATCTGCTCGATATGGGGCCAGTCCTCGGCCTCGATGACATCGTCACCCGGATGCGGCGCCATGGAGCGGAACTGGGCGTTGCTCATGTAGTAGATGGCTTGCGTGGTCGGTGCATGTTTCTTCGCCGAATGCAGGTTGTAGATCATGTCATCGATGAAGATCAGCGGCAGCTCGCGCTCGCCATGGATCTCGCGGATAAGCGGGCCCTTTTCGGCGTTCGTCGCAACGAGCGGGTAGGTAAGGCCGTGCCGGTCGAGCAGCGTCCGCCTGATGTCGTAGTGGTGCGGCGGCATGGCCGAAAGAAACACGATATCGGCCAGTTCGGAAAGGCTAGACAGGACGGTTTCGACGTCGGTGGTCGGCGTTTGCCAATCCAGCTGTTCCGAAAAGAAGCGTTCCAGCAATTCCCGGCAGGCATCGTTTTCGGCCGCCTCGCCGCTGTCCAGGGCGATGATGTTTCCCGTCAGGCGAAAGGAACGCGGCAACAGTTCGTATCCATTGGCATTCAGGAAGGCGTTGAGAGGCGTCAGGAACTCGAGAACCACTTCGTCCACGTCGCAGACAACGAGCGGCTTGTCCTCGAGCGCGATCTGCGTATGACCAACCGTTGCCTGCGTGGTCATCAGGTGCTCCCTTCAAAGGGCTGCTCGCCGCCGAGCTCACGCCAGGCTTCGACGACCGTTTCGGGATCGATGTCGCGCGCGCTGCAATAGGCGAGCAGGGTCGGCTCATGTGCCATCAGAAAACCGAGAACACCGGCGAGAAATCCGGGTTCAGAGGAAGCCGCGCGCAGATTGTCGACGCTCAGGCCGGAAATTGCCAGAAACCGCGACATCATCTCACCGTCGCTGGCAATCCACGACAGCACATCGACAGCCAGTTCCTGGGTTTCGGCTTCCTTGTGCGATTGATTACGATTTGAGCCCACGGGTTTGCTTTTCTTCAACCAAATTGCGCTAGTTTGAAATCGGATCAGTTTTGAGAATCTGTCCGGCGGCAGCATAATGTCTGGTGGTGGAAGAGCAAGATTGACGGGGGCTGAGTGTGGTAAATGCCTAAACGGGTTATGATCGTTGAGGACAACGAGCTGAATATGAAGTTGTTCCGCGATCTCATTGAAGCATCCGGTTACGAGACGGTTCAGACCCGCAATGGGCTTGAAGCGCTTGATCTTGCCCGCAAGCACAAGCCCGATCTCATCCTCATGGATATCCAGCTTCCGGAGGTTTCCGGCCTTGAAGTCACGAAGTGGCTGAAAGAGGACGACGAACTGCATTCGATACCGATTATCGCCGTGACCGCCTTTGCCATGAAGGGCGACGAGGAAAGAATACGTCAGGGTGGCTGCGAGGCTTATATGTCCAAGCCGATATCGGTCCCCAAATTTGTTGAAACCATAAAAACTTATCTCGGCGACGGATAACCTGAGGAAGATTGCTGATGACAGCCCGCATCCTGGTCGTGGACGACATTCCCGCCAATGTAAAATTGCTGGAAGCGCGCCTGTTGGCCGAATATTTCGATGTCATTACCGCGGTGAACGGTGAGGAAGCCCTGGCGATTTGCGCCGACGGCCAGGTGGATCTGGTGCTTCTCGATATCATGATGCCGGGCATGGATGGCTTCGAGGTGTGCGAGCGCCTGAAGGCCGACAGCGCCACGACGCATATTCCGGTCGTCATGGTCACGGCGCTCGATCAGCCGTCAGACCGGGTGAGGGGCCTTCGTGCCGGCGCCGACGATTTCCTGACCAAGCCGGTCAACGACCTGCAACTGCTTGCCCGGGTCAAGAGCCTGGTGCGGCTGAAGGCACTGACCGACGAGCTGCGCATTCGCGCCCAGGCCGCCCACGATGTCGGCATCAACAGCCTTCTGGGCAGCAAGGCCATGGAAGACGGCATGGGACGGGCGCTGCTCGTGGACGAGCGCCGCAACTCCCAGGACCGCATCACCCAGATCCTGCGCAAGACGGCCGACCTGACAGTCATGTCGGATCCGCAGTCCGCGTTGTTCGAGGCAGCGGAAAACCCATACGAGCTGATCCTGGTCAGCTCGAATTTCTCGAACTCCGATCCGCTGCGCCTGTGTTCGCAGCTGCGTTCGCTCGACCGGACCCGTTTCGTGCCGCTGCTGCTGGTCTGCGATCAGGGTGAGGAGGATATCGTCAACCGGGCGCTTGAGCTCGGCGTCAACGACTACATCATCCGTCCGATCGATCCGAACGAACTGGTGGCCCGGTGCAGCACGCAGTTCCGCCGCAAGCGCTACAACGACTACCTGCGGTCCAGCGTCCAGCATTCCATCGAGCTTGCCGTTACCGATCCGCTGACCGGACTCTACAACAGGCGCTATCTTGATTCGCACATGCACATCCTGCTGGAGCGCTCGGTCGCGAGGGATCGGGTGCTGTCGGTGCTGGCCATTGATCTTGATCGATTCAAGGCGGTCAACGACACCTATGGCCACGATGTTGGCGACGAGGTTCTGCGCGAGTTTTCCAACCGGGTTCGCGCGGCAATCAGGGGCATCGACCTGGCCTGCCGGCTCGGCGGCGAGGAATTCGTCATCGTTCTTCCCGATACGGAAGGTTCCGTGGCCGAATCGATCGCCGAGAGGCTGCGCCGCGAGATTGCCGAGGTGCCGTTCCGGGCGGGACCGGAAGGACCGGAGCTCACCGTGACCGCCTCCGTCGGCGTCGCATCGCTGTCCGAAGCCGGCGAATCACCCGCGCAACTGCTTAAAAGGGCCGATAATGCGCTGTTTGAGGCCAAGGCGAGGGGTCGAAACCGGGTCGTCGCGCAGGCAGCGTAACTCTTCACGCCATTGGGCGGTGCAATGGCGCCCTTGTCTCGACGCTGATGGTAAGTCAGCGTATCCTGTCACAAAAGTCTGATTCTTAAGATTTATCGCAGGTTTCTCGGTTTCCGCCGTTTACCATGTGCTTATTTGCGGCGGCAAAACGGTTAAGAAAACGTTGATTTTTTTGCTCCGATGAGCAAATGTTGTGGATAGGGGTGAGGGTGGAACGGATTCCGTTCTGCGCACAGCCTATCGAATCGTCTACCCCATGGTGCTCAGGTCCGCCGCATCTCCTGGGTCGTGGGGTCGGCTGGTCGGCACAAGGAAATGTGGCCTCCTCGTACCGCAACCTGTGCTGACCAGCCCCCAATTAAAAAAGCCGCTTCGCAACGAAGCGGCCTTTTTTTGTCCAATCGGCAGCCTGTTGCTACTTGATCTTGGTTTCCTTGAACTCGACGTGCTTCCTGGCAACCGGGTCATACTTGGTCTTGACCATCTTTTCCGTCATCGTGCGGCTGTTCTTCTTGGTCACGTAAAAGTAGCCGGTGTCTGCAGTCGACTGCAGCTTGATTTTGATTGTGGTGGCTTTGGCCATTGATCTACCTGCCTTGCAAAAACGAAGCCGCGGACAGCCTAGAAGCCTCCACGGCGAAAATCTGCGCGGAAACTACAATTCGCGGTGAAAATGTCAAGTCCCGTCGCGAGCGGATTTGCCGCTATGTGGCGAAACGACTACAGCAGTTCACGGACAAAGCGCCCGTAGCGTGCCTGGTAGAAGGGAACGGGGCGACCAAAGGGCAGCGACCGGTCGTGGTTCAGTTCGTTCACCAGCTCGGTGATGATCGCCTGGGTGATACGCGGCATTTCGATCTGGCCGACCTCGGAGAGCCCGACCCATTTCAGGTCCAGGAGTTCGTTGCTCGATTCGGCGTCCGAATTGCCGATCTCGTCGCGGAAACAAGCAAAAAAACGGGTGTCGAAGCGGCGCGTTCTGCCCGGTGGCGTAATGGCCCGTGCGACGTAGCGGAGCGGTGAAATACTTGGCGCCATCCGGCGGCTGGCAAAGCCCGACCAGTCCGGGTGCCGGCTCACCGGGCCGGGTCCGCCCATCAGAATTCCGACCTCTTCGAAGGTCTCGCGTACGGCGGTTATCGCCAATGCGCGGGCGCGAAAGGCGCTGGCCGGTTTCGGCATCCTGTTGAGAAGCCTCTCCTCAACAGCAGGGTGCAGGTTGTCGGCCGCCGCAATGTATCCGTCGCCGCGATCCCGCCGGCCGCCGGGAAAGACGTAAGTGTCGGGCATGAAGGCGTGAGCGGTGTGGCGTTTGCCCATCAGAAGGGTGGGTTCGCTGCCGGACCGGTCGATCAGGATCAGGGTCGCCGCGTCCCTTGGACGCAGTTTCGGGCCGTTTCCGGAACCGCGACGGGCTTCTTTATCGAGACCGGGATCGGTGTTCTGCTCTGCGTTCTTCGGCTCCGCCATCGTCTTTTGTTACCCCCCGGATGCGCCGGCTATCCGCCGCTCACGATCTCGACCGCATCCTCTTCCTCGCCACCGAAGCCGTGCATGTAGTTGGCCCATTGCAGGCCGATGACAGCACCCTTCACGGGCTGGATCATGGCAAGCGCCATGACAAGGGTGAGCGGAATCCACATGGCGAGATGCTGCCAGCTGTTCCAGTCGAGAAATGGTTCAGCCATCATGTAGCCGCCTACCACGATATGGCCGACGATAAAGATGACCAGGTAGGGCGGCAGGTCGTCGGCCCGGTGGTGGTGCATCTCCTCACCGCAGCGCTCGCAGTTGTGCACCGGCTTCAGGAAAGACCGGAACAAGCGGCCCTCGGCGCAATGCGGACAGCGGCCCGACCAGCCCTTGGCAATGGCGCGCCACAGATCGCGCGATGGGCGGACGGGTGCGGGACGTTGTGAATAGACGTGTTGATCGGCCAAAGTCAGTATCCTCTGCGTTTTTTTCTCCGGGTGCCGTTTCCACGCGATGCACCCCGCTTTGCCTTGTGAAATGACCGGGTGGCGGCTGAGAGCTTGCGCCCCTCACTCAGCATTTCGAAGCGCAGCGCTCCGGCGAGGGGAATGGCTTCGGCAAGCCGGACCTCCACGCCGTCGCCCAACCGATAGCCTCTGCCGGTCTTCTCGCCGACCAGGGCCTGGTGCGCTTCGTCGTAGATATAATAGTCCAGCCCGAGTGTTGAAACCGGGATAAAGCCGTCTGCGCCAAATTGTTGCAGGGAGACGAAGAGACCTGCCTTGGTGACGCCGGATACGCGCCCCTCGAACTCCTCGCCGACACGGTCGGCCAGGTGGTGGGCGATCAGCCGGTCGACCGTCTCGCGCTCGGCCGCCATGGCGCGGCGCTCGAAGGTTGAGATTTCCGCCGAAATCTCTTCCAGCGCGGCCTCTTCCTCCGGCGTAATCCCGCCCTCGCCAAGCCCGAGCGAACCGATCAGCGCCCGGTGTACGATCAGGTCCGCATAACGCCTGATGGGAGAGGTGAAATGCGCATACTTCATCAGGTTTAGGCCGAAATGGCCAATATTTTCAGGGCTGTAGTTTGCCTGACTCTGGGTGCGCAGGACCATTTCGCTGACCATGGTCTCGTGCGGCTTGTTGCGCGCCTTGGTGAGAATGCCGTTGAAGCTGTTCGCCCGCAGATGCCCGCCCTTGGCGAGCGGTATGTCCAGCGTCTTGAGGAAATCGCGCAGCGCCTCCTGCTTGGCAAGCGACGGTGCGTCGTGGACGCGGTACACCAGCGGTTGGCGCTTGTTTTCCAGCGTCTCGGCAGCGGCGACGTTGGCCTGGATCATGAATTCCTCGATCAGCCGGTGTGCGTCGAGCCGCTCCGGAATGACCACCGTGTCGACCCGGCCGTCCTCATTGAGGCGCAGCTTGCGTTCCGGAATGTCGAGTTCGAGCGGCTGACGCCTGTCGCGGCCGCGCGAAAGGACGGCGTAGGCCTGCCACAGCGGCTTGAGGATGTCTTTCAAAAGCGGCCCGGTCTTTTCGTCCGGCGCACCGTCGGCGGCCGCTTGCGCCTGCGCATAACTCAGCCTGGCGAAGCTCTTCATCATGATCCGGTGGAACGTGTGGCCGATCTTGCGGCCCTCGGCCGAGAACACCATGCGCACCGCGAGTGCCGGCCGGTCGACGCCTTCCTTCAGGGAGCAAAGGTCGTTCGAGATGCGTTCCGGCAGCATCGGCACGACCCGGTCGGGAAAATAGACCGAGTTTCCGCGTTTCAGCGCCTCGCGGTCGAGCACAGACCCGGGGCGGACATAATGGGCGACATCGGCGATCGCCACGTAAACGACGACGCCGCCGGTATTGGACGGATTGTCGTCGGCCTCGGCGAACACCGCGTCGTCGTGATCCTTGGCGTCCGCCGGGTCGATCGTGATCAGCGGAAGGTTGCGCCAGTCCTCGCGCTTTGCGAGCGTCACCGGCTTGGCCTTTTCGGCTTCCGCAAGCACATTGGCGGGAAACCGGTACGGTATGCCGTGCGCGTGGATGGCAATCATCGAGATCGCCTTTTCGCTGGCGACCGATCCGACGACGCTGAGGACCTTGCCGCGCGGTATTCCGTAACGGCCGCCCCGGTTCGGCTCGACCTCGACAAGATCGCCGTCTTTCGCCTTGCCGACCAATTCGGGATCGATGACGATCTCCTTGCCGCGGCGCTCGATCGGCTCCATGCGGCCGCCGCCGCCCGGCGTTTCGCGGAACACGCCCATCAACGTTCCGCGTTGATGGTCCAGAACCTTCATGATGCGGGCCGTATGGGCCGGGCCGACCCCGTCCTCGGATGCTGAAATGCGGGCCAATACCCGGTCCCCCACGCCCGCTGCCGGTGCTCTGGCCTTGCCCCTTTTGTGGTTCGTTTGCCGGATCAGGACCGCCGGCGCCACCGTGCCGTCATCCTGCCACTCCGCCGGCCGGCCGATCAGGGCGCCATCGTCGTCGCGGGAGGTGATGTCGAGCACGGTCACCGGGGGCAGGGCGCCGGGCCGGATCAGCTGTTTGCGCCGCCGTGCCAGAAGGCCTTCGTCTTCGAGATCGCGTAAAATGCCCTTCAGCAGAACGCGGTCGTGGCCGCGGACCGCGAATGCCTTGGCGATGTCGCGCTTGGAGGCGCGGGAAGGGTGCTCGGCGATAAAGCGTAGGATCGTCTCCCGGTCAGGCACGCCGCGCTCAGGCCGGTTGCTTTTCCCGGGAGCCGTTCTTTTGGGCAAGTCTACTCCTCGGCCTTGACCGTCTTGCTCTTGCGCGCGGCCGGCTTCTTTGCAGTCTTCTTGCGCGTCGTCGACGCCTTTTTGCGGGTCGAACCGGATTTTTTGCCGCCGCCCTTGGCAGCCTTGGCGGCAATCAGTTCCAGTGCCTTTTCGACCGTGATCGATTGCGGATCGGCGTCCTTGGGCAGCGTCGCGTTGATCTTGCCCCAGTTGACGTAGGGACCGTAGCGTCCGTCGCGCACCGTGATGGGGCCGCCGTCCGGATGGTCGCCCAGTTCCTTGAGGGCTGCCGGTTTTGCGCGGCGGCCGGGACCTTTCGCCTGCTTTTCAGCCAGCACGGTGACCGCGCGGTTGAGGCCGATGGAGAACACGTCTTCGATCGTCTCCAGATTGGCGTAGACACCGTCATGCAGCAGGAACGGTCCGTAGCGGCCGAGGCCGGCTGAGATCATCTTGCCGGATTCCGGATGGGTGCCGACGTCGCGGGGCAGGGAGAGCAGCGCCACCGCCTTTTCGTGGTCGATGTCCTCGGGCTTCCAGTTCTTCGGAAGGCTGGAACGCTTCGCGCCCTTGCCGTCGCCCCTTTGGACATAGGGCCCGAAACGGCCGGTTCGCAACGTGATCTGCTCGCCGGTCAGCGGATCCTTGCCGAGATCCTTGGGGTCGTTGGAGGCGGCCGCCTCGTCGGACGCCGCGTCCGCCGAGAGCTGCCGCGTGTAGCCGCAATCGGGATAGTTCGAACAGCCGACGAAGGCGCCGTAGCGGCTGAGTTTCAGCGACAGGTTTCCGGTACCGCATTTCGGACAGATCCTCGGGTCGGAGCCGTCCTCGCGGGCAGGGAACACCAGAGGCGCCAGTTCCTCGTTGAGCGCGTCGAGGACATTGCTGACGCGCAGTTCCTTGGTGCCCTCGATGTGGTGGAGAAATTCGCGCCAGAAATCGCGCAGAACGTCCTTCCACTGCAGTTCGCCGGCGGATATGCGGTCCAGCTTTTCCTCAAGATCGGCGGTGAAATCATATTCGACGTAGCGGTCGAAGAAGTTCTCCAGGAACGCCGTCACCAGCCGTCCCTTCGCTTCCGGGATCAGCTTGCGGCTTTCGATCGCCACATATTCGCGGTCGCGCAAGGTCGCCAGGGTCGCCGCATAGGTGGAGGGCCGGCCGATACCGAGCTCTTCCATCTTCTTGATGAGCGACGCTTCCGAATAGCGCGGCGGCGGCTCGGTAAAGTGCTGCGTGGCGTTTATCTTCTCGCGCGCCAGCTCCTCGTTCGCGTTGATCGGCGGCAGCCGGCGGGCGTCGTCATTGTCGTCCGATGCCTCCGAATCTTCCTTCTGGTCGGTATAGGCGGCGATGAAGCCGTCGAACCGGATCACCGATCCGGTCGCCCTCAGGCCGGCGTGCTCGCCATTGTTGTCGGCCGAAATCTCAACGGCCGTGCGTTCGATTTCCGCCGGTGCCATCTGGCTGGCGATCGCCCTTTTCCAGACCAATTCGTAGAGCCGGTACTGGTCGCCGTCGAGATACTGCTTCATCGATTCGGGCGTGCGGCTGAAATCGGTGGGCCGGATGGCCTCGTGCGCTTCCTGCGCGTTCTTCGCCTTGGTCGCGTAGTGGCGGGGCGCGTCGGGACGGTAGCGTTCGCCGAAATGGGACGCAATGACAACGCGGGCGCCGTCGATGGCCTCGGACGCCATCTGCACGCCGTCGGTCCGCATATAGGTGATCAGGCCAACGGTCTCGCCGCCGATATCGAGGCCCTCATAAAGGCGCTGAGCGACCTGCATCGTCCGCGATGCATTAAAGCTGAGCTTGGAGGACGCGGCCTGCTGGAGCGTCGAGGTGGTGAAGGGCGGGGCCGGGTTGCGCCGTGTCGGCTTCGCCTCGACGCTGACGACGGAAAACTGCGCGCCCTCGAGCATTGACTTGAGCGATTCGGCCTGTTCGGCGTTGCCGATCGACATTTTCTGCAGCCGCTTGCCGTCGGCACTGACAAGGCGTGCCTCGAAACCGTCACCGCGCGGCGTCTGCAGGTGGGCGACCAACTGCCAGTATTCCTCGGACACGAAGCGCTCGATTTCGCTTTCGCGGTCGCAGACCAGACGCAGGGCCACGGACTGTACGCGGCCAGCTGATCGCGCACCGGGCAGCTTGCGCCACAGAACCGGCGACAGGTTGAAGCCGACGAGGTAGTCAAGCGCCCGGCGCGCGAGATAGGCGTCGACGAGCGATGCGTCGATGTCGCGCGGATGGGCCATAGCGTCGAGAACGGCCTGCTTGGTGATCGCGTTGAAGACGACGCGCTTGACCGGCTTGTCGTCGAGCACGCCGCGCTTCTTGCGCAGGACTTCGAGCACGTGCCACGAAATCGCCTCGCCCTCGCGGTCTGGGTCCGTCGCCAGAATCAGACCGTCGGAAGACTTTACGGCGTCGGAGATTTCCTTGAGCCGCTTGTTGGATGCGGAGTCGACCTGCCAGGTCATGTCAAAGTCTTCGTCCGGGTTGACCGACCCGTCCTTGGCCGGCAAATCGCGGACGTGACCGAACGACGCCAGGACCTTGTAACCCGGGCCGAGATACTTGTTTATGGTCTTGGCCTTGGCGGGTGACTCAACGACAACTACGTTCATATATCAACTCTGATGTGGTGCCCGAGGGGCAAATTCCGCTGCGTGATTTCCAATTGAATCGGCAATTCATCGCTCCGAAATGAACACCGAATTGCCGCGGGTCAAGGGCTGACGTCGGAATTTTTGCCCTGATAACCCGTTTGCAACACTTTGCACGCCATAGGGGTAAGCCCTTGCCGGCAAAGGGTTTGAGCAGCATTCCTAATGCATGATCGCGTCAATTGAAACCGGCTTGCCGCAATTCCGCGCGACAGGATTAATGCGCGGAACCGGGCAGGAGCGAAACCAGACCGCCCGGATGCCGGGCGAGTCTGCCCGCAAGATCGAGCTCGAGCAGAACGACATAAATTCCGGCCGGAGGAAGACCGGTGTGACGTACGATGTCATCGATCGCGACCGGCGCCGGGCCAAGTGCTTCGGTCACCCGCGAGCGATCCTCGGTCGTCGGCCCGTCCTGCGCCACCGTGGCAATCTGTTCCTCCTCGAGAGCAAACCGCTCGCTGCCGGAACGCGGCATATTTCCGTCCATCGGCGCCAGGGCGGCAAGAACGTCTTCGGCGTCGGTGGTGAGGATGGCGCCGTCCTTGATCAGGTCGTTGGTGCCCCTGGCGCGCGGATCGAGCGGCGAACCGGGCACGGCGAAAACAAGCCTGCCCATTTCCCCGGCCAGGCGCGCGGAGATAAGCGATCCCGATTTCTTTGCCGCCTCAACGACGACGAGACCCAGCGCCAGGCCCGCGATGATGCGGTTACGGCGCGGAAAATCGCGGGCGCGGGGCTCCCAGCCAAGCGGCATTTCGCTGACTGCAGCGCCTTTGCCGTTGGTGCAGATCTCATCCAGCAGGGGGACGTTCTGCGGCGGGTAGGGCCGGTCGAGGCCGCCCGCCATGACGGCGATGGTGCCCGTCTCCAATGCCGCCTCGTGGGCGGCGGCGTCGATGCCGCGGGCAAGGCCCGAGACAATCCCGTAACCCGACCGGCCGATATCGGCAGAGAGCGTTCGGGCGATGCGCCCGCCGACCGCCGATGCATTGCGGGAGCCGACGATGGCGACGCACGACCGTGCCAGCGCCTTGTCGGAGCCTCTAACGGCCAGGACCGGCGGTGCGCCGTCGCTGGCGCGCAACGCCGCCGGATATTGCGGCTCGCAAAGGCAAATGAAACGGTAACCCAACTCGTCGGCGGCTTCCATCTCGCGCGTCGCCGCTTCGGCGGAGCAGACGCGCAGCGTCCTGTTCGAGCCGCCTCGGCGCGACAGGTCTGGAAGCTGTTCGAGCGCCCTGCCTGCCGTTCCAAACCGGCCAAGCAGTCGCCTGAACGTCACCGGTCCGACATTCTCGCTGCGGGTGAGGCGCAACCAGGCCAGGCGCTCCTCGTCGGTGAGTGGCTGAATTCCGGGATCGCCGGCCGCCATCAGCCCTTTTCCCCGATCCGGCTTTCCTCGCCGGACAGAAGACGGGCGATGTTCGCCCGGTGCTTGATGAAGGTCATGGCGCTCATGACGGTGAAGAGCTCGGCGACCTGGATATGGCCAAGCAGGAACAGGGCGACAGGCACGACGATCGCGGATATCAGGGCGGCCAGCGACGAGTAGCGCGTGATCGCCGCGGTTGCCAGCCAGATGACGGCAAAAATGACGACGCCGATCGGCACGAGCCCGAGCAGCACGCCGACATAGGTGGCGATACCCTTGCCGCCGCGGAATTTCAGCCAAACGGGAAACAGATGTCCCATGAAAGCGCCGAATCCGGCGATGACGGCCGTGTCCGGTCCCCAGATGCTGGCGACCAGAACGGCGGCCGTGCCCTTGAGTGCGTCGAGAATCAGTGTCGCGGCCGCAAGCGCCTTGTTTCCCGTGCGCAGCACATTGGTCGCGCCGATGTTTCCCGAACCGATCTTGCGCACGTCCCCGAGGCCGGCCATGCGGGTCAGGATCAGTCCGAACGGGATCGATCCGAGCAGGTAGCCGAAGACCAGTGCCGCGGCGAAATAGGGCAGGCTGAGTTGCCAATTGATCGGATCCGGCATGGCGCTCTTCCCGTGAAACTCTGACAAGCGTGAGCTGCAATTCGAAATGCGGGCAACCTAGAGCAAGATCGGCCTCATTTAAAGCGCACGATACCGGCGATCCACCGGCGATGCCTACGGATCGCCGAAGACAAAGCTGCCGGCGACCATCGTCGCCGAAACGCGGCCCTGGAACCGCGCATCCTCGAATGGCGTGTTCTTCGACCGGGAGCGCAGATCGTCCTTGGAGACGACCCAGGGCTCGTCCGGATCGACAATGGCAAGGTCTGCCCGGCAGCCCGCTTTCAGCGAGCCCGCCTCAAGACCGAATATGTTTGCCGGACGCGTCGACATCGCGTCGATGAGCCGCATGAGGGGAACGTCACCGTTGTGATGAAGGCGCAGCGCTGCCGCCAACAGGGTTTCCAGGCCGATGGCGCCGTCGGCGGCGTCGTCGAAGGGAAGGCGCTTGGTGTCCACGTCCTGTGGGTCGTGGGACGACACGATAATGTCGATATCGCCACTGGCGAGCGCCGCGACCATGGCCTGGCGGTCGTCCTCGCTGCGCAGCGGCGGTGACAGGCGGAAAAACGTGCGGTACTCGCCGATATCGTTTTCATTCAGCGACAGATGATTGATCGAAACGCCGCAGGTCACGTCGGCACCGCGGGCGCGGGCGGTGCGGATCGCCTCGACCGAATCGGAGGTCGAGATCTTGGCGGCGTGGTAGCGCGCGCCGGTCAGCCGGGCGAGCCGCAGGTCGCGTTCCAGGGGTATGATCTCCGCCTCGCGTGGTATGCCCTCAAGGCCGAGCCAGCTTGCAAACAGGCCTTCGTTCATCACGCCCTGCGCGGCGAGGTAGGGATCCTGGGTCTCGCAGGCCAACACCAGTCCGAAATCGCGGGCATATGTCATGGCACGCCGCAAGACCAGCGTGTTGCCGACGGATGCCCGGCCGTCGGTCAGCATGACGGCGCCGGCATGGCGCAGAAGGCCGAACTCAGTCAGTTCCGTGCCCTTCAGCGCCTTGGTCATGGCCGCCGACGGATAGACATGCACGCAGGCCTGCTCGCGCGCCGTGCGCATGACGAACTCGACCAGCGCGACATCGTCGATCGGCGGCGC
The DNA here is from genome assembly GCF_004959855.1 of Nitratireductor sp. XY-223. Classification (GTDB taxonomy): domain Bacteria; phylum Pseudomonadota; class Alphaproteobacteria; order Rhizobiales; family Rhizobiaceae; genus Hoeflea_A. The sequence goes on from NZ_SPNT01000001.1 coordinate 998,202, forward strand.
GGTGTCCGGCATCATGATCAGGGACGTAACGCCGCCCGCCGCCGCCGCCTGACTGACGGATGCGATCGTTTCGCGGTGCTCGGCGCCCGGTTCGCCGACGAACACCCGCGCGTCGACAAGGCCGGGAATGATGATTTTTCCGCCGCAGTCGATCTGGCGCGCGCCCGCCGGGATGTCGACGTCGCCCAAGGCCGCGATACGGTCGCCCTTGACCAGAACCGCGCCTTTCTCGTCCAAATCCTGCGAAGGATCGATGATACGGGCATTCTTCAATGCAATTGCGGTCATAGCGCCGGCCCTCCGTTCCCGGAGAGCAACAGGGCCTCCATGACGGCCATGCGGACCGCGACGCCCATCTCGACCTGTGCCTCGATGACACTTTGCGGGCCGTCGGCGATTTCCGAGGCGATCTCGACGCCCCGGTTCATCGGGCCCGGATGCATGACCAGCGCATCTGGCTTCGCGAGCGCGAGTTTGCTGGCGTCGAGGCCGAAAAACCGGAAATATTCGCGCACGGACGGCACAAAGGAGCCGGACATGCGTTCGCGCTGCAGGCGCAGCATCATGACGACATCGGCGTCGCGCAGGCCGTCCTCCATGTTGTGGAAGACCTCGACACCCATCCGCTCGATGCCGGAAGGCAGCAGTGTCGAGGGCGCTATGACACGCAGCCGTGCACCGAGGGCGCCGAGCAGGATCATGTTCGAGCGCGCGACCCGGCTGTGCAGGATGTCGCCGCAAATGGCGACGGTGAGCCCCGCGATGGATCCCTTTTCCCGTCTGATGGTCAGCGCGTCGAGAAGTGCCTGTGTCGGATGCTCGTGTGCGCCGTCGCCTGCGTTGACCACGGAGCAGTCAACCTTCTGGGCAAGCAGCGCGGTCGCGCCGGCCGAGGAGTGCCGCACGACAAGGATGTCGGGGTGCATGGCGTTCAGTGTCATCGCCGTGTCGATGAGGGTTTCGCCTTTCTTGACCGACGAGTTGCCGACCGACATGTTCATGACATCGGCTCCGAGGCGCTTGCCGGCGAGTTCGAAGGAGGCCTGGGTGCGGGTCGATGCCTCGAAAAACAGGTTGATCTGGGTGAGGCCGCGCAGCGTCGAGGTTTTTTTCTCGCGCTGCCTGCTGAGCTTGACAGCTTCGTCCGCCTTGTCGAGAAGAAACGAGATATCCAGTTCCGAAAGCCCGTTTATGCCAAGCAGGTGGCGATGGGGAAAAACCATGGATAGTACTCGCAAATTTTGCTGTTTGGCGCTTCTATAGGCGTCATAGTCGAAATGGGCAAGAAAACGACACACCGGGTGTGGATGATCCCCATCCTATTACCAGTCCGCATTGCGGGATGCGTTCGGGCCGAATCAAACGACCGCCTTGCCGCAAAGAACCGGGGGAAGCCCCAGCAGGAACATGACACATATGTCCAAGCCGACCGTGAACCGCGCGACGCACGAGGTTCTCAACCAGCCGATGCCGTATTCGGGCATCAACGCCTACCAGTCCGATCCGATGCTTTACGAGGTTGCGAGTCAGATGCCGAAGAAGGTGCGCGACGAGTTTTCGGCGCTCGGGCGCTTCGTCACTTCGCCCGAGGCCCAGGACCTGGCGCGCATCGCAAATGAATCGACACCGCAGCTCCGCACCTTCGACGCGGCCGGACACCGTATCGACCAGGTGGATTTCCATCCCGCCTATCATGCGCTGATGCGGCGATCCTGCGGCAACGGCCTCCATTGTTCGATCTGGGAGGGCCGGCCGGAGGAAAAGGGCATCGCGCAGCAGGTACGGGCCATCAAGTTCTTCATGACCGCGGGTCTCGAGAGCGGCCATCTGTGCCCGATCACGATGACCAACGCCTCGCTGGCGTCCATTCGGGTCAACCCTGCCGTCTACCAGATCTGGGCGCCGAAGGTGCTGACGCGCAATTACGATTCCTCGCAGCGGCCCGTTGCCTCGAAGAATGCCGTGACGATCGGTATGGGCATGACGGAAAAACAGGGCGGCACGGATGTGCGCGCCAATACCAGCCGGGCCGAAAAGGCGGGTGAGGGGGTCTACCGGCTGACCGGGCACAAGTGGTTCATGTCTGCACCGATGAGCGATGCGTTCCTGATGCTCGCGCAGATGCCCGAGGGACTCGGCTGCTTCCTGGTGCCGCGATACCTGGAGGACGGCAAGGCGAACGGCCTGCAGTTCCAAAGGCTCAAGGACAAGCTTGGCAACCGCTCGAACGCGTCGAGCGAAGTGGAGTTCGCCAATTCCTACGGTTACCTGCTCGGCGAGCCGGGAAAGGGCGTGCGCACGATCCTGGAGATGGTGACGCTGACTCGCCTTGACTGCGCGCTGGCGTCGGCCGGCATCATGCGCGCCTCGCTGGCCGAGGCCGTGCATTTCTGCAGGCAGCGCAAGGTGTTCGGCAAGGCATTGACGGATCAGCCGCTGATGGCCCGGGTGCAGGCGGACATGGCGCTCGATGTCGCTGCCGCGACGGCGCTCGTCCTGCGGCTGGCGCGTGCCTTCGACAATTCCGGCAATGACGAACAGGAGGCGTCCTATGCGCGGGTCATGACGCCGGTGATCAAATACTGGATCTGCAAGATGGCGCCGGCGCTCATCTACGAGGCCATGGAGAGCATGGGCGGCGCGGGCTATGTCGAGGAGCGCGCGCTGGCGCGCCACTATCGCGAGGCGCCGGTCAATGCCATCTGGGAGGGGTCGGGCAACGTCATGGCGCTCGACCTGTTGCGGACGCTCAGCGCCGACCCGCGCCAGCTCGAGGCCGTGGTTACGACGATAGCGGCCGATCTCGGACCGTTCTCGAAGCGCACCGTCGATGTCCTGACAGCGGCCACCGCGCTGTGCCAGCGCGATGAGAGTGCCGCGCGACTGCTCGCGGAGCAGCTTGCCTATTCTGCGGCTGCGGCCGAACTCTACAGAATGGGTGCCGGACGGATCGCGGATGCCTTCGCGGAATCGCGTCTCGCCGGCGCTTGGCGAACGACCTACGGCATGCTGGACATGCGTTTCGATGCCGGACAGATCGTTTCCCTGCTTTATCCGGAAGCGAAATAGCGGGCGGCGTAGATGACCAGCGGTATCGTGAAGAAGGCTGCCGCGGTCTGAAGGGTCGCGACGGTCGCGTAGAGCGTCGCGTCGCCGCCCATCTGCCGGGCGAGGAGGTAGCCGTTCATGGCCGTTGGAACGCTGCCGCAGATCGCCAGGATCACCAGTTCGTCGCCGCGTGCTCCGGCGAGCCAGCAGATGACGGTGAGCGCCAGCGGGTACAGAATCAGCTTGAGGAAGACCGGCAGGATGGCCAGCGGTTTCGGCCTGACGGTGTCGCGGATGCGCAGGCCCGCGCCGACCATCAGAAGCCCCATTCCCAGTGCGGCGCTGGCGACCAGATCGACCGTCTGCTCGATGGGCGCATAGATCGGAAACGAGAAGTAGTTGAACACAAGTCCGAGGGCGCTGGAGATGATGAGCGGGTTGGTCAACAGCCGCCACCCAAGCTGTTTCAAATCGCGGTTGGGGCTGGCAAACCAGGCCAACATCAGGACATTGCCCAGATTGATCGGGATGATGATGAGCGCCATCACCAGCGCCGTCAGCGCCAGGCCCGTTTCGCCAAAGAGCTTGTTGGCGATGGCCAGGGCAACAAAGCCATTCCACCGCGTCGCGGTTTGAAAGACCGTCGAATAGGCGGCGCCCGATACGCCGCTCCTGTTCATGATCGGCCAAAGCGCCAGCATAAGCGCGAACATGATCGCCAGCGTGACGAAGGTGCCGATGCTGACCTCGGTCAGTTCCAGGCCGCTGAAGTCGGCGCGGTAGAGCGTTAGAAACAGCAGTGCCGGAAAAAGAACGTAGAAGCCGACTTCCTCGAGCCCGTGCCAGACATTGCGGTCGACAATCGGCAGCCGCTTCAGGATCACACCCAGAAGGACAATCAGGAATATGGGCAGAATACTCTCAAATATCGGTAACATCGGGAAAATCGCGGCCGGAAGGGGTGCCTTCTCTTAGCGCCGGTGCGCCGCGTGCACAAGCGCCGGCCGTTTTCGGGGCCTGTGAATATTAACCTTAACAAATGGTTTACGTTGCGCCGGGATACAAAAGGCTCCAAATTTTATTAACCGCGTGTGCCCTGATAGGCGCCCGCGGCGGCTTCAGAGAATAAGCAATGCCGCCCTGCCATGTACGGGGCTTTTCGCAAGGGGGCAGGCCGCATGAAGTGGTTCTTGATATTGTGGTTTGTGCCGGTCGCGCTCATCGGGTCGTGGTACGGTCTTTCCTATCACGACATCAATTTCGGATTTATCATGCTGTCACGGCAGGTCCATGACCTGGTGTTCCAGGTCTATGGCGATATGCTGGGCATGCCGCCGGACTCAATTCCGCCGCTGCTTCTCAAAGCCATTATCGTGGACAGCCTGATCGTGCTCGGTATCGCCTGTTTCCGCTGGCGCCGGCAGATCATCGCCTGGGTCCAGAGCCGGTGGCCCGTCGAAGCCGAGCCGTCTGTCGAGGCCGTCTATTCCGAATTGCCCGTCGAAAGCGAAGAGAGCCTGTCCAGGGCACCCTGAAGGATGAAGGCAGCCGCAGCGGCGTCAATGCGCTGCGCACGCTTCTTGCGCGAAACATCCATCTCCAGAAGCGCGCGCTCGGCGGCCACGGTCGAAAGACGCTCGTCCCAAAACGCAAAGCCGAGATCGGTTCGCGCCTCCAGGTTCCGCACGAAAGCCCTGGTCGCCTGAGCCCGCGGCCCGTGGCTGCCGTCCATGTTGACAGGCAGTCCGATCACGCAGCCTCCGACCCGTTCGGCCTCGAGGAGTTCCAGCAGCTTGTCGGCGTCCTTCGTGAAGCGCGTGCGTCGCAGCACTTCGCGTGGCGTCGCGAGCGACAGGCCGAGATCGCTGACGGCGATGCCGATTGTTTTGGTCCCGAGATCGAGTCCAGCGAGCACCATGCCCTCCGGCAGGTCTTCAGCGAGCTCTTGCAGCGACTTTACACCCATGCTTTGCGATCCCTTTTTGGTCGGGTTGGTGCTTTTCACCGGCGCTGTCAACCCATAAGCTGTCGCCAGTTACATAGTGATTTGTGAGGCGAACTGATGAAAATCCAGTGGTTGGGACATTCGGCGTTTCGGCTGGAGACCGCGAAGGCGACCATCCTGATCGATCCCTTCTTTTCGGGCAATCCGAGTTTCGAGGGGCAGGACAGGGCGGCGGCGGCAAAGGGCGTTACCCATATCGTCCTGACCCATGGTCACGGCGATCATGTCGGCGACACGGCGGATATCGCAAAGGAGACCGGCGCGACCGTGATCGCCAATTACGATCTGGCCATGTGGCTCGGACACCATGGCGGCGTCGAGAAACTGGATCCGACCAATACCGGCGGCACCGTCGGCCATGACGGGTTTACCGTGACCTACGTCAACGCGCTGCATTCCTCGGCGCACATCACCAGCGACGGCGTTTCGCACTGCCTGGGCAACGCCAACGGCGTTGTCTTGCACATCGATGACGAGCCGACGCTGCTTCATATGGGCGACACCGACATCTTTTCCGACATGGCACTCATCCACGAACTGCATCAGCCGGATATCGGGATCGTGCCGATCGGCGACCGGTTCACCATGGGCGGAGCCGTGGCGGCGCTCGCCTGCCGACGTTATTTCAAGTTCTCGAACGTCATCCCGTGCCATTTCGGCACATTTCCGATCATCGACCAGACGGCCGACAAATTCATCGCCGCAATGGAAAGCGACGCCGGGCTGGTGCAAACACCGGAAGTCGGCGGGGTGCTTGACGTCTAAGGCCGGCGAACCGGAAGGGCGGGATGCTCTTGCCCTTCCGTCAAGGCGCGTTTATAGCCACGGGCTGAATATCCATCGTCCGGAGTTGACCCTGATGTCAGTCGATCTTGCAACCGTCAAACGCGTTGCCCACCTTGCCCGCATCGCTGTCAGCGATGAGGAGGCGGCCAAAATGGAAGGCGAGCTCAATACCATCCTGGGCTTCGTCGAACAATTGAACGAGGTGGACGTGGACGGCGTCGAGCCGATGACGTCGGTCATGCCGATGCCGATGAAAAAGCGCCAGGACGTCGTCAATGACGGCGGCAAGGCGGCCGATATCGTCGCCAACGCGCCGGAAAGCGACGAGAATTTCTTCCTCGTCCCGAAGGTCGTCGAATAGTACCGGCACCGCCGATACCCGAATGCGCCGGCTGAGGCCGGACAAGCCCGTTGCCTGAAAAGTGACCAGACAAACATGAGCGAACTGACACGCCTGACCATCGCGGACGCGCGGGACAAGCTGAAAAACAGGGACATAACGTCCGTTGAACTGACCGACGCATACTTGAACGCGATCGAGGCGGCAAACCCGGCCCTCAATGCCTATGTGGCGGTGACCGGCGAGCATGCCAAAGGCCAGGCCGCGCGATCCGATGCGCGGCTCGACAAGGGTGAGGGCGGGGCGCTCGAGGGAATTCCGCTCGGCATCAAGGACCTTTTCGGAACCGAGGGCGTGCATACGCAGGCCTGCAGCCACATCCTCGACGGCTTCAAGCCGCGCTACGAATCGACGGTGACGTCCAACCTGTGGGCCGACGGAGCCGTCATGCTCGGCAAGCTGAACATGGACGAATTCGCCATGGGATCGTCTAACGAGACGTCCTACTACGGACCCGTCACCAATCCCTGGCGCGGCAAGGACAACAACAAGGCGCTGGTGCCCGGCGGCTCGTCCGGCGGCTCGGCCGCTGCCGTTGCCGCACATCTTTGCGCCGGGGCGACCGCAACCGACACCGGCGGCTCGATCCGTCAGCCCGCGGCGTTTACGGGAACCGTCGGATTCAAACCGACCTACGGACGCTGCTCGCGCTGGGGCGTCGTCGCCTTCGCCTCGTCGCTCGATCAGGCTGGGCCCATCACCCGCGACGTCCGGGACTCGGCAATCCTGCTCAAGTCCATGGCTTCGAGCGACCCGAAGGACACCACATCGGTCGACATGCCGGTGCCCGATTACGAGGCGGCGATCGGGCAATCGGTCAAGGGCATGCGCATCGGCATCCCGGAAGAATACCGCATGGACGGCATGCCGGACGAGATCGAGACGCTGTGGCAGAAGGGCATCGGCTGGATGAAGGACGCGGGCGCGGAAATCGTGCCGATCTCCCTGCCGCACACGAAATATGCCCTGCCGGCCTACTACATCGTCGCGCCTGCCGAGGCGTCGTCCAACCTGGCACGGTACGACGGTGTGCGTTACGGCCTGCGCGAGCCTGGCGGCGACATTGTCGAGATGTATGAAAAGACCCGTGCTGAGGGCTTCGGGCCCGAGGTCAAGCGCCGGGTCATGATCGGAACCTATGTGCTTTCGGCCGGCTATTACGACGCCTATTACCTGCGGGCGCAGAAAGTCCGCACGCTGATCAAGCGCGACTTCGAGACCGTCTTCGATGCGGGCGTCGACGCGATCCTGACGCCGGCAACACCGTCGGCGGCCTTCGGCATTGCCGACCAGGACATGGCGGCCGACCCGGTCAAGATGTATCTCAACGACATCTTCACCGTGACCGTCAACATGGCCGGCCTTCCTGGCATTGCCGTGCCGGCCGGTCTCGACGACCACGGCCTGCCGCTCGGCCTGCAGCTCATCGGCAAACCGTTCGAGGAAGAAACGCTCTTCCGGCTGGCTCACATCGTCGAACAGGCGGCCGGCCATTTCGCTGCGGAAAAGTGGTGGTAGGCATCGCCGGCCGCACCTGACCGAGGCAGCGGCTTGCAACGTTTCGTCGATCCGGAGAATAATGGGCGCGCCGACCTTCGTCGGCGCTCCTTTCTTTTCCCGAGCAGCGAAGGAACCTCCATGTCCGACGACATACCTGCCGGCTTTCAGGTCATATCCCGCAGCAGCCCCTATATCGACATGGTCGGTCCGCTCTATTACCGCCAATCGGACGAGGGACTTCTCGTTGCTTTCCGCGCCGAGGAAAAACACTGCAACTCGAGAGGGTTCGTGCATGGCGGCATGCTCAGCACCGCCGCCGATATCGCACTCGGCTACAGCGCCGGCGATTTCCCCGACGGCAACAGGCCGATGGTTACAACCAGCATCACGATCGACTTCGCCGGCAGCGCCAGGCTCGGCGACTGGGTGGTCTTCAGGACCGATGTTCAAAAGGTCGGCCGCATGGTCGCCTTCGCCAATACCTATGCGCATGTCGGCGACAAACGCATCGCCAGGGCCAGCGGCATCTTCAGCGTGCTCGACGGAGGAAAATAGGGAAGGTGCGGCTTGCCCGCCCGGAGCGTTTCGCTTAGTCTGCGGCTGCCGCTCGGGGCGGCATCCGGATCCGCGGAAAGCCGTATCGGCACCTCGCAAGACACTGACCTCTTCAATCGGTCAACTCGGGCTCGAACAGCGGATCGACGGGCCAAGCGAGGGAACCGATGAACCATTCAATCGACTATCTGCGCCGTCAGGCAAAGCAACTCAAACGCAGCCATGCGGCGGGCGATCGAGAGGCGATCACCCGTACGCGAGCCGTTCTGCCGGATGCAGAGGCGCTCAAGCACGCCCAGGCGCTGCACGTGATCGCACGCGAGCAGGGCTATCAGAGCTGGCCGCGGCTCAAGCTTGCCGCTGAAACCGCGAAAATGAACCGCGAGCAGAAGGCCGAGCGGCTCAGGATCGCGCTCTATCACGGACAGCACTGGGTGACGAAGGCGCTGCTCCAGGCGGATCCGGATCTTGGGAGCGCCAATTTCGGGCTTAAGGTGGCGCTCTACGACCGCGCGGCCGTGGACGCCGTGCTTGCCGAAGATCCGGAGGCGGCGACCCGCCAGGTCGGGATCAGAAGCCCCATCCTGCATCTTGCCTTTTCCAAACACATCCATGCCGAGCCTGCGCGCGCCGACGATATGATCGCCATTGCGGACGCACTGTTGCGCGGCGGTGCCGATGTCAATGACAGCTACCCGTTCGAACCCGGCGCCGAGCACCGGCTCTCAGCCCTCTACGGCGCGCTCGGCCACGGTGACAATATGCGGCTGGCGCAATGGCTTTTGGAAAACGGCGCCGATCCCAACGACAACGAGTCGCTCTATCACTCGACCGAACTCGGTCATCACGAGGGGCTGAAGCTGCTCCTGAAGCATGGCGCCGTCGCGGACGGCACGAACGCGCTGCCGCGGGCACTCGACTTCAACGACCTTGAGGCCGTGAAATTGCTCCTCGAGGGCGGCGCCGATCCCAATGAAGGCATTACGCCTCATCCCTCGGGACAACCGATGATGACTGTCTATGCCCTGCATCAGGCGGCACGGCGCATGTGCAGCGGGGAAATCGCCCAACTGCTGATCGACCACGGGGCGGACGGCACAGCGCGCTTCAATGGTCATTCGGCCTATGCATTCGCGCGCATGTTCGGAAACCACGCAGTGGCCAGGGTCATCGACGGGGCCGGTCAGGCGACCAGGCTCGACGCTGCCGAGGCCGTACTCGCCGATGCGGCAGACGGCGGGACTGCCTCGCGCGTCGATCCGAAAGCGCTGACGGCGGAATCGCGACGGATCATGACGCGCATGATCGGCATGGACGGACGGCTTGATCACATCAAACGTCTTCAGGCGATCGGCATCGATCCGAATTGGACCGATGAGATGGGTATGACAGCAATCCATGTTGCCGGCTGGGAGGGGCATGCGGACGCGGTAGAATGGCTTCTGACGCTTGATCCGGACCACAATCACAAGAACGATTACGGCGGCGACCTGCTCGGCACGATTATCCACGGTGCGGAATTCTGCCCGGCGCGGGCCAGCCGCGATCACCTGGCGTGCGCGCGGCTGGTGCTTGCAAAGGGCGCGGTGCTAAGGCAATCGGAGATCGACCTCTGTGGCGTCGAAGACATGGCGGAACTGCTTGCCGACTGGGCGGAGGCACATCCCGGGCAGGTTGAGTGAAACCAGCGGCGGCAAGGGCGGAGTGAAAAATGATTGCAGAAAAATCACTGATCGAAACCCCACGGCTCAGGTTGCGCTGGTGGCGCGACGCGGACCGGGATGCCTTTGCCGCCTTGAATGCGGACCCGGTCGTCATGGCCGATCTCGGCGGGCCGATCGGCCGCGCGCACAGCGACAGGAAGTACAACCGGTACCTGGCGGCCCTCGACGAATTCGGTTTCAGCCGCTGGGCCGTCGAGGACCGTTCCGGAACGTTTCTGGGTTACGTCGGCGTCATGCCGAGACGCGGACCGCATCCGCTCGGCGATCATGACGAAATCGGCTGGCGGCTGAACCGGCATGCCTGGGGCCACGGCTATGCGCCGGAGGCGGCGCATGCGGCCCTGGGCGACGCCTTTTCGCGCGCCGGGCTGACGGAAGTGATCGCTATGACGTCGCCGGACAACGAGCGATCGCAAGCGGTCGCGCGCCGCATCGGCATGCACCGCGATCCGTCGCGTGATTTTTTCTCCCAATACCGCGACGGCAGAGTGAAAGAGATCGTCGTGTTGGTGGCGACGCCGCCCTGATGCGCCGCCGCTCCCCGGGTCAGTTCAGATGCTCTCTGAAGAACGCGATCGTCCGTTCCTCAGCCAGCGAGGCCGCATCATTGTCGTATCGCGGCGTCGTATCGTTGTGGAAGCCGTGATTGGCGCCGGGGTAGAAATGGGCGGTGTATTCCTTGCCGTTCGCCTTGAGCGCTTCCTCGTAGGCAGGCCAGCCCTCGTTGATGCGCTGGTCGAGTTCGCCGTAGTGGAGCAGCAGCGGCGCCTGGATGCGCGCAACGTCCTCGGGGCGTGGCTGGCGCCCGTAAAATGGGACCGAGGCCGAGAGCTCGGGATAGGCAACGGCGAGCGCGTTGCATACCCCGCCACCGTAGCAGAAGCCGACGCAGCCGACCTTTCCCGTGCTGTCGTCGCGGGCCACGAGGTATTCGTAGCCGGCGAAAAAGTCGTTCATCAGCTTTTCCCGGTCGACGGTCCGCTGCAGCGCCCGGCCTTCGTCATCGTTGCCGGGGTATCCGCCGACGGATGTCAGCCCGTCGGGTGCGAGCGCCATGAAGCCGGCCTTGCCCAGGCGGCGGGCGACATCCTCGATATAGGGATTGAGACCGCGGTTCTCATGGACGACCAGCACGGCCGGAAGCGGACCGGTTGCATCGGCGGGCCTGACGAGATAGCCGCGCACGGCGCCGTTGCCTTCCGGCGAGTCGTAGGTGACGTATTCGGTGCTGATCGCGGGATCATCCGCTGCGACCTGCTGGGCCAGCGCGTAGTCCGGGCTCAGAGTCCGCAGCAGCGCCAGGGCGGTTACGCCGCCGACGGCGAATTTTCCGGCCCGGTCGAGGAATTCGCGTTTGGTGATCAGCCCGTGGGCGTAGAAGTCGTAAAGATCGAGGAGTTCCTGGTCGAAATCCGCTGCCGTCAATCGTTTTGCTTGCGTCTGTAATGTCATTGCCGCTCTCCCTGTTGCAATGTATCGGGGGCATTGTTCCTTAGCGCGTAGCGCGAGGCCGGAGCGGTGTCGCCGATTTCCAGCACCAGCTTGCGCCGTACCGCAACGGCGAAATTAGCGGCGTTTTCCGCCGTAATTATGAACGAACCCGGGCCGCCGATGATGCGCTCAGCGAACGCGGCTTCCAGGTCGTAGCTGACCGGACGGCCGCTGCACTGTCGGCACAGGATGGCAAGGCCGTTGATCACGATCCCGGCATCCAGCACCTGCTGCCGGGCAAAACCGATCGGCGGTCCGTTCCAGTTGTTGGCGCTGTCGGCCGACAGGTCGATGACCCGCCTCAGGCCGGCAAAATCATTCTCCTCGATCAACGCCTTGCCGAACAGAAGCGCCGAGCCGATGGCATTGCGGCCACGCGCCCGGCGTGGCGCGGCCATCAGCTTATCGGCAAAGGACTGTGCCGAGTCCGCGCCGTCCACCAATGTCCACTCGACGACCACGTCCTGCCAGACATCATTGCCCCATTCGACATAGGTTACGGCTATGCTCCCCAGCGCGTTGTTGGCAATGGCGTTGAGGACCTGCTGGCTGGTGATCGCCTCGGCATAGCCGCGGCGCTGGAAGAGGATCTCGGCGTCGTCGATCGAACCGGTCGCATCTGCCAGCAGCACCAGTTCCAGATCGGTTTCAACCTGTGCCGAAGCGGCCGCGGGCCACAGCATCAGCAAAACCAGCATGACGGGCAGGGTCTTGATCATGGGAGATCAGCCTATGGCAAAGCGCCCGGTTCACCAATTCAAAGATAGTTCAACGGCCACAACCCCAACCTCATGGGCTATTCTGTCGCCGGGAATGAACTTATGTCGCAAAACTGTCGTAAATCTGTAACGAGACCGACCCTAATTGTGCGCAAAAATGCCCCCAATACCCTGGAGGAGCCGGCGGAAAGTACCACGCCGCAACTCGGATGCCGGGATCGGCATGAATAGAGTAGACCAACAGAGAGGAGCCCGCATGTCTTCATCGCGTAGCGAAAACCTGTCATTCGACGATTTCGACGAAATCGTCAGTCCGCGTCCGGAAGAAAACGACTTCGACCGCATCGTCGAAGCCGCCATCGAACGCCGCGGGTTCCTCGGCGGCTCACTCGCCTTCGGCAGCTTCGCGCTGCTCGGGGGAACGCTGGTTCCGGCCGGCGCAAGAGCCGCATCGGACCGTTTCGCATTTTCGCAGATTCCGGCCAACAGCGAAGATACAGTCACCGTGCCCGAGGGCTACAACGCCGAGGTGCTGGTGCGCTGGGGCGATCCGCTGTGGTCCGACGGGGCCGAGTTCGACCCTGCCACGCGCGGCACGGCCAAGAGCCAGGCGGCGGCGTTCGGCGACAATATCGACGGCATGGAGGTCTACGCCGTCGGCGACAAGATGGTGCTGGTCGTCAACAATGAATACACCAACCGCGGGATCATCTGGGGCAATCGCAAGGAAGGCGAGACCGTCAATGACGACGACATCAACAAGGGCAAGATGGCCCATGGCGTGACGGTCGTTGAGATCAGGCCCGAAAGCGGCGGCTGGAGCATCGTCAAGGACAGCCCGTTCAACCGCCGTATTACGCCGGATACCGAGATGGAACTCACCGGACCGGCATCGGGTCACGATCTTCTGAAGACGGCCGCCGACCCGACGGGTACGAAGTCACTCGGCACCTGGAACAATTGCGGCAACGGCTCCACGCCCTGGGGCACCTACCTGACCTGCGAGGAGAACTTCAACGGCTACTTCTCCGCCGTGGATGAAAATCACCAGGTTTCCCCCGAGCTCAAGCGCTACGGCGTGTCGGCGAAAGACCGGGGTTACGGCTGGGCCAGCGTGGACGAGCGCTTCGACGTCTCCAGGCATCCGAATGAACCGAACCGGGCCGGCTACATCGTCGAGATCGATCCGCGCGACCCGAACGCAGTACCGAAAAAGCGCACGGCGCTCGGCCGCTTCAAGCACGAAAACGCCGAGACCGTCGTCAACAATGACGGCCGCATCGTCGTCTATATGGGTGACGACGAGCGCGGCGAGTTCCTCTATCGCTACGTCTCCGACGGCGTCTTCGCGCCGGGCGCGTCGACGGAAGATCTGCTGAACAACGGCACGCTTTCCGTCGCCAAGTTCGCCGATGACGGCACCGGCCAGTGGCTGGACCTGACACCGGAAACCACGGGCATGGGCAGCAAGGCCGAGATCTGTGTGCATACCCGCCAGGCCGGATCGGCCGTGGGCGCAACGACGATGGACCGTCCGGAATGGGTGACCTCCAATCCGAATTCGGCCGAGGTCTACTGCGCACTGACCAACAACAAGAACCGCGGCATCAAGCCGAACGCCGGCGGCGATCCGACACCGGTCGGCGGACCCAATCCGCGCGAGGCCAACAACTACGGCCAGATCGTGCGCTGGCGCCCGAAGGACGGCGACCATACGTCCAGGGACTTTACCTGGGATCTCTTCGTGCTCGCCGGCAATCCGGCGGTTCACCAGGACGCCAACAGGGGTTCGGACAACGTCAACGCGGACAACATGTTCAACTCGCCCGACGGGCTGAAGTTCGACTCGAACGGTATCCTGTGGATCCAGACCGACGGCAATTATTCCAACGAGGAAGGCTTTGCCGGCCATGGCAACAACCAGATGCTTGCGGGTGATCCGGTGACCGGCGAGATCCGCCGCTTCCTGGTCGGCCCGAGGGAATGCGAAGTCACTGGCCTGACCTGGAGCCCGGATCTGCGCACCATGTTTGTCGGCATCCAGCACCCGGGTGACCGTGGCGGCAGCCATTGGCCCGAGGGCGGCGACGCCGTGCCGCGCTCGGCCGTGATCGCCATCACCCGTAAGGATGGCGGCCCCATGGGCTGATCTCGATAGCCGGACCTGAAAAAAGATACCCTCGCTCTGGCAAGCGAGGGACTCTTCTATTTCTCCCTGGAGAATATTTTCAGTAATAACAATGTGTTGATTTCAATATCTAAAGTATATTTTAACTAAGGTGCGCCACGCGACCTTGGTAATATTCCGTTTGCCGGTTAGATTTCCATGCGGCAACCGGAGAGCGTGTGATGGATGCGAAAAAACCGAGTAAATCCGGCACGGGCGACGGAACAACAAGCGTAACAGATGAGACCGGCACGGGCGCCGGAACACAAGAGGCAACCGAAAAGACGACCCTGAATACGGCGGCCGATATCATGCGCGCCGCCACGGCGGCCTTCACGCGCGGCAACCGGGTTGAATCGAAAGAACTCTGCGAGCGCGTCATCGAGGAATTCCCGGATAGTCCGCAAGCCATTGAAGCGACGGAACTGAAGGCGAAGATCAGTGCTCAGGACGAACCGGGGGCGCTGACGATGATCTTCATCATCATTGCCGGACTCGGTTTCTGGTTTTTCGTCATCCACGGGTTGGGGCGCTCTTCGACGCCTGGAACGCGCGCACGTTCTGGGGCGACAACTGGCTGACCGTCATAATCGGCACGGCGGCATTTGCCCTTCTGGGCGTGGCGGTCAATGCGGCGGAGAAGAAGTTTCCGCAATGGTCGGAGAACACCAGGAATTTCGTGCTGGTTTTCGGCGCGATTCCGCTGATCATCATCGCGCTCGGCAGCATCACTTTCCTCGACCCGATCAAGCAGAAATATGTCATCGAATCGACGTTCATCACCGTCGTGTGCATTCTTCCGGCGGCCACCTATTACCTCTTCCTGCGCTCGCGCCGGCTGGGCATTCTCAACGAGTTCATCGGCAATCTGGGCCATTTCTCGCTCTACGAGCCCCGCCTGATCTATGATCCGGACAGGGAGCAGCAGGAGGAGAACGGCGAGGCTGGACGGGCACTGCGCCACGAATCCAACCGCGAAAGGCAGCTTCGCATCGAGGGCTATCTGCAGCGCTTCGAGGCGATGTACGGGCAATTGCGCTTTGACGACGGCCGCAATCTGCGCAGTTTCGCGACGTCTCTCATCGAGGCGTCGCAGCCGCGACAGGCCTCCGACAAGGGCGGAGCCGACAAGCGGACCGGCACCGGGGACGGCGGCATCTTCATGCCGGAAAGCCAGGTGCGGATCGCCGACATCTTCCAGGCCAACCTCGTCATCCCCATCGGCCTCGTCACCATCCTGTCGGGTGTCGGCTGGATGCTGTCGATCCACCCGGCCTGGGTTCCCGCTGCAACCAGCGGCGCGGGCGGAACGCCAAACCCCGAAGACTTCCGGCTGACGCTCGAACTGACACCGGTCAATTTCGCCTTCTTCGGCGCCTATTTCTTCGGCATCCAGATGCTTTTCCGGCGTTTCGTCATCCGCGACCTCAGCCCCAACGCCTTCATGGCTTTCGCCGTGCGCATCGTGCTTTCCGTGATCGCGGTTTGGGTGGCGGCCCTGTGCCTGCAGATACTGGGATCGTTCGGCAGCGAAACCAACGCATATGCCAATATCGCGACCAATCTCGCGCAGTCGAGCAACCAGTATCAGTGGCCGGCGTTCCTGCTGGTCCTCGCCTTCGTCATTGGCTTTTTCCCGCAGGTCCTCTGGCAGGTCATCAAGGCGATGTTCACCAAAGCGAAGATCGTCTCCGTCGCTGTGCCCGAGACAGACCAGGACCAGCCGCTTAGCCAGCTCGACGGCTTGACCATCTGGCACGCGGCGCGGCTGGAGGAGGAGGACGTCGAGAATGTCGGCAACATGGCGACGGTCGACGTGGTCGACGTCATGCTGCGCACCCAGATCCCGCCGGAAAGGCTGGTCTCATGGGTCGATCAGGCGATCCTGTACAGTGTGCTCGGCACCAAACACGGAAAAGCGGACAAGGGTGATACAACAGTCGAAAAACTACGCAAGCTGGGCATACGAAATGCCTCGCAGTATATCGCCAACTACAACGACCTGGCGGACAAGGGCAAGGCACTCAACGAGACGCTCGGCGGCGACGACAAGACCAATCCGGTCCACACGATCGCCTGCTCGATCAACAAGGAAGCGAATTTCCGGCTGATCAGGGCTTGGCGGGGTGTGTGACAGGACGTATCAGCCCAGCACCCGGTCCAGGTCCGCGATCAAGTCCTCGGCGTCCTCGAGGCCGACCGACAGGCGGAAGATGCCGTCGCCGGCATAGTCGCGGTAGCGCGCGAACTGTTTTCCCGACAGCCGGAAGGACGTTTCCATCATGCCGTCAGTCGGCAGCCACCAGATGAGCGAGCGGTGATGGCCGAGCGAGACGGCGTGGTGGATCACCTGCAACTCATTGGCCATGCGCGCGGCGAGCGCGTCGCCGGCTTTCGCATCGCCGACCTGGAAGGCCATCATGGCGGAGAAATTGTTCATCTGGCGCACCGCGAGCTCATGCTGCGGATGGCTGGCAAGGCCCGGATAGAGGACACGCTTCACCTTCGGGTGATCCTCAAGCCAAGCCGCAACCGCCATGGCGCCTTCCTGATGGGCGCGCATGCGCAGCGGTAATGTCGAGGTGCCGCGGGCGATCAGCCAGGCATTGAAGGGCGACAGGATGCCGCCATGGTGGATGGCGGCCTCGACGGTCAGCGCCTTGATGTCCTCGGCGCGCCCGCAGACGGCGCCGCCGATGGCGTCTCCGTGGCCGCCTATATATTTGGTGATCGAATGCATCACATAGTCGACGCCGAGCTCGGCTGACCGCTGACCGATGGGCGAGGCGAACGTGGCATCGCAGGAGTGCTTCGCGTTCGCGTCGCGGGCAATCCGGGAGATCGCCGCCAGGTCGGTCAGCCGCATGATCGGATTGGCCGGGGTCTCGGTATGGATCAACCGCGTGTTCGGCCGAACGGCCCCGGCGACCGCGTCGAGATCGGTCATGTCGATCAGCGAAACGGCAATGCCGAGCCGCGGAAGCGTGTCCCGTGCGAGTTCGGCGACGCCTGCATAGGAGACATCCGAGACGATGACATGGTCGCCGGCCGAAAGAACGGTGAGGAATATGGCGCTGGCCGCGGCCATGCCCGAGGCGAGGCACAGGCACGCCTCGGTTCCCTCGAGCGCCGCGATCTTGTCCTCGAGGGAACGCACCGACGGGTTCGCCCAGCGCCCGTAGATGAAGGGGCTGTCGTCGGTCAGATCATGCGCGGAAAAGCCGGCCACCTCGTCGGCAACATAGGTCGACGACATGACAATGTTGGGCGCCGAGGCGCCGGTCGCCGGATCCGGGCCTTCCCCGGCGTGGATCGCGGTTGTCGAAAGGCCCTTATAGGCATTGGATTTCGCCATTGTCGTCTCCTGATGCGTTCTGCCCGCATTAGCACGGAATCGGGGCCGGACACCGCCTGTGCGCGGCACACGGGCGGCGCATTGACGCGATTTACCGGTGAACCAGTCCGATCTAGTCCGACTGCGGGTGTCCGCTGTCCATGTCGACGAGGGCGCCGGGCTTCGACAGCGCGTCCTTGATGTCTTCGGGAATCGGGATCGACTTGATGTTGCCGTCTTCTTGGATCTGGGCGTGAATGCGGATGGCGCGGCCCATTGTGATCAGGTCGCCGGATGAGGAATGCTCGGCCCGGCAATCCCAGTGCAAGGTCGAGCGTGTCATCTTGGAAAGCTGGATGACGGTGCGGACGCGGTCGCCATAGGCCGCCGGGCCGATGAACTTGAAGTGCACGTCGCCCATGACGAAGGCGCTGCGGTTTTCGGCGATCATCCTGTTCGTCGGGAAGCCGATGGCGCGCAGGAGTTCGTGCTCCGTGTCGTTGAACCAGGCCAGCATGAGCGGGAAGTAGACCAGGCCGAACGGGTCCGATTCACCCCAGTTCACCGTTAGTTCGCGAGAATACATGATCATATGGGAACCCCCGGCATTTGATCGACTGCGCCACACTAATCCGATTGCCGGCAAAATGGAAAGCGCCACAGGCGCGGCGCACAAACCGCGGTGGGCGTGGTCCGGGTGGACCAGCGGCGGGAATCCGCGTATAAGGCCGTCAGGTTCAATTCAACGGAAGGAGGTGGTCCAATGTCTAGCGTTTTAACGTGTCGCGTTGGGACAGTGTTTATGGGTACTGCGAAGGAGCAGCCTCCTAGCACAGCCTGAAAACCGGATACGGGTCACCTGGTGACCGCGTTCGGTCCCTTCCGAACACGAAAAATGCGGGGCCACCCTTTCGGGTGGCCCTTTTCGTTTGCGGCACCGGCTACTTCCAGACCATTCGAACGTCCGGCATCCGCTCCTCGTTTCCCGATCCGTCGGTGAATTCCACTTCCTCGAAACCGAACTTCGCATAGAATTTGCGGGCCGCCCGGTTGTTCTGGAACGTCCAGAGCTGCAGCGACGATGCATCGCGCATCGCGTGCTGAATCAATCGCGTGCCGATTTCCCGGCGCCAATACGCCGGCGCCACGTATAGATGATGGATCCAGCCGTCGTTGACGGCAATAAAGCCGGCAGGCGCGCCGTCGAATTCGGCCACGCTGACCGCCTGGCCGGGCAGGACGTTGTGCGCAAAGAACCGGAAATCCTCCTCCGGCGAATGCAGATCGGGAAGCCACGGCATGGCAGCCGACCGGGCGGACCTGTGGATGCGCGCGATTTCCTCTGCATCCGACGGCGTCGCGGGTCTGATGATGAGGCGGCTCATCTCTCGCAGCGCGTCGCGCGTTCCAGCGCCTGGACGCGGCGGTCGCTTCCAAGCCGGGCGATGCGTTCGACGGCGCCGTAGTAGCGCTGGTAGTCGCCATCGCACAGTTCGAGAAGGCGCGAGAACGCGGGCTCCAGCTCGTTGTAGACCGCGATGGTCGCGAGCTTCGCGTTGTTTATCGGATCGTTGAACCAGGCGTCGTAGCCGTTGTAGCCGCCCCACTTGCGTGCCTTCAAGCGCCGGTAGCGGGCACGCAGCCGCTCGATGGCGGCGGCTTTTCGGGCGCGCTTGTCCGCGTCGGAGCCGCCGCCCGTGTAGATGCGGTGGAGTTCCTCACGGGTTTCCGCGATCAGCGCCTGGAAATCCGCATTGCGTTGTTGGCTCAGGCGATAACGCCTGAGCGCGGCCGTATCGCCCTTGTGCTCAAGCCACAGGACCGTGCCGCTGTCTTCTACGGAAACGGCAAACGCCTCGTTGAAGGCGCTGTCTCCCTGCACGTAGACGACCTGGTGGGAAAGCTCGTGGAAAATGACGCTGGCGAGGTAGGTCTCGCCGCGCAGAAACATGGTGTTCAATAGCGGATCGCTGGTCCATCCGAGCGTTGAATAGGCCGGGATGCCGGCGACATAGACGTCGTCGCCCTGGTCGGCCAGTCCCTGCGCGTATTCGAACGCCTCTTCCCTCGAAAAATAACCGCGATAGGGCACGCATCCGACGACCGGAAAACACCAGGTGCGCACCTCGAGCGACAGTTCCGGGGTCGCGAACACGGCCCAGGTGACATATTCGCGCCCGGTATCGACATAGGACCGGTAGCTCCTGTTGTCGGGAAGGGCCAGGCGCTCTGAGGCGAAGGCGCGGATGGCGCGGGCTTCGCCGAGCTGGGCCCTGAGGTCCGGCCCGCTCTCCGGATCGTCAATCAGGCGATCGACCGGCCGGCCGGCATTGACGAGGCTCAGATGACCGCCCAGCGACTGGGAATAGTAGGAGATGCTCTCGCAGCCTGCGAGCGCGAAGAGCAGAACGGCCGTCAAAAACACGCGGATCGTGGGCGACATGGCGGCGACATTAGCACGGACGCTTTTTCATGGAAGCCATGATCGGTCCACCAGGCCAGTGTTTTCCAGGCCGGCTTACCGCGTGCTAAGGTTCGTGGAACCGCAAGCCATGCCCCAGGCCAGGTGCTGGCGGGCGAATAACGGCCGTCGGCATCCGTTACGTGCCGAAAAACAAGAAGCCGGCTTCTCAATCCGTGGAACAGGACGGGATGCGCGAACCATGCCGGAAATGCTGAACTTGATCGGGGCGCTCTACGTTTGCAACCTGCTGGCGGAGCAGGGGCCGCTGACGCGTCAGCAGATTACCGAGTGCGGGCAGTATCAGGAGGCCGTGAAAATGCGGTTTCTGACGTCAAACGAAATCGAAGACATGCGGGGGCGGCCCCTGGCGGAACGCTACATGATTTCCCTAAAGGGTTACGAGCGCTTCAAGGCGTGGGAAATGGCGAACCCCGATATCGTCGAGCGGCTTCGCGGCGTCGTGCGGTAACCGTCGTGACTTCCGGCTGGGTCAATCCTTCCAGACCTTGTAGCCGAATCCGGTCCTGTATTCCCCCGGCGCCGTCCGATACCAGTGGAAACAGTCTTCCCGTCCGGCGCGAAAGGAACTTCCGAGAACAGTGCACATCTGGTCGCCGTCCATCCTCCAGGTGCCACCGTATGCTCTGCCGGCTGCGCTGTAGTTCATGACGCCGTTGGATTTGTATTTCAGCCTGCCGGAATAGGCGCCCGCAAAGTACGAGAACTCCGTACCGATAATTTCCGACCTGATTTGCCGTGCCGAAAGTGTCTCGCCCTTTGGTCCGGTCGTTGTGCATCCGGTAATGGCGGTCGTTGCGATCATGGCAATGCCGATCGCTGTGGCGCTCATTTTGTCCATGAGTTCCCCCTTAGGCCGTGCAGGAGCCCATTTGCCAAGCCATCCGACCTGGCGGCTCGCTGCATCTGGTTTGCAGTAATAACTGCTTGCCGACAGGTAACAGTGAATTTTTAAGTTGTGCAACCGGTGTTTGTATTATTGCAAATTAACGTAAACAGAGGTTGCTGCAGTACAGTCCGAGATTAGTCCGGTTCAAGCCAGATGCCGGACGGCGTTGGCGTAATAGGCAACCAGCGGGGCGTCGCCGGGTGCGATGTGCAGCATGCCGTCGGCATCCTCGGTGACGATCCGGCGCAGGGTGAGCATGCGCAGGCCGACGGAAACCTCGTAATCCCGATCGTCATGGGCAATGTGCACATGGGCACCGGCCTCGATCAGCCGGTCGATCAATGCGTCGACACGCGCCTTCAGAGCCAGCCGGTCCAGCTTTTCACCGCCGGCCTCATCGAGCGCCAGCGCAACCAGCGAGACGGGCAGGGCGGGAATCAGCTTGCCGACATCCGCCATCAGCAATTCGCCGAGTTCCAGCGTCAGTGCCGCGTGCTCCGCTTCGTCGAGCGCCGCCCAGTGGGTCACATCCCTTTCTTTGAGGAAAGCCGTCAGCGAGACGGGCCGGCCGAAGGAGACGCTGGCATAGCCGAAGCGGTGCCAGCGGCCGGCGAGGCGCAGGCGCAGGTTCTTCCAGAGAAAAGCCAGCGTCGTTGCCGTCTTCTGCCTGGTGGTGCGCGGAGCGCTGCCGTCGTCCGCGGCCATCAGCGAGCGGTCCTCCAGAACGCGATCGTAGTTGAGTCCGACCGGGATGAAGACGGTGTCGTACGGGGCATTTTCCCTGGCCGACAATATGTAGGACAGGAGCCCGAGCTTGACCGGCCGCAGCTTGCCGTCACGCGACAGGCCGCCCTCGGGGAAGATTGCCTGGGTGACGCCCGATTCCGTCGCCATGCGCACATAGCTTGCCAGCACGCGCCGGTAGAGCCGGTTGCGGGCGTTGCGGCGGATGAAATAGGCGCCGGTCGCGCGGATCAGCGTCTGCAGCACCGGCAGTCGCGCCCACTCGCCCACCGCGTAGGACAGCGCGGACGTGGCCGAGGCGAGGTAGGTGACAAGCACATAATCCATATTGGAGCGGTGGTTCATGACGAAGACGACCGAGGCGTCGGCGGGGACCGCGGACAATGCCTCGGAATCGGAATAGCCAAGGCGGACCCGGTAGAGCGCGGTCGATAGCCAGCGGGCAAGGCGGGTGCCGATGCGGAAATAGACATAGGCGTTGAAGGCCGGCACGATCTCGCGGGCATAGCGCTCGGCGGTGTCGATGGCGACTTCGACCGGCATGCCTTCCTCGCGCGCATATTCCTCGGCGGCGGCGAGCACATCCGGATCATGCGCGACGCGGTCGACGACGATGCTCCGGCCGGTGGTGCGGAACGGCCTGATCTTCAGCTTCAGGCGCGTGTTGAGCTCGTCGATTGCGCGGTTGGCGCGCCGGTGCAGATACCAGCGCACCGACGGTGTCAGCAGCCGGTCGACCAGTCCGACCAGCGCCAGAACCCCGGCAAGCACCACGAGCCACAGCGGCAGTTCAACGGATTCCCCCATGGGGCGCATATTCGGCTGGCGGCGCGCGTTTGGCAACGGCGTGTGTTGTTGGAGCGGCAGCTATTACGCATATCCGACTACATGGGGTCGCTTGGCCCGATGCACCGCACCACAAAGAAAATGATTATCAAAGCAATGATCAGCGGTGAAAGGAACCGCACGACAGCGAACTGTGCTCTAACCATGTCAGCGAATTTCCGAATTTCTCTGTTAAGAAAATTCCCTTTAGCTTTTGATTTAATTAAATATTTTTCGGCGACCAATACGGCAGCGATGAGGCAGATGACAACTAATATGCTCTGCAACATCCTTCGATCTCACATTTTGGTTGTGATCAGCAGCCGGTCGACCAGACCGACCAGCGCCAGAACCCCGGCAAGCATCACGAGCCATAGCGGCAGTTCAACGGATTCCCCCATGGACGCATATTCGGTGGTCGCGGCGGCTTTGGCAACGCCGCATTGCCGGTGTGCATTGATTTCGCGGGCGGCGTGTGCAATCTCGAAGACAGTGTTTTGTTTGATACCCGCCGGGATGTAGATCGCAACCATGACCGCCTTCACCGCTCCAAGGTTTCTTCCGGCACTGGTGATACTGCTTTCGGTCCTGGTCTCGGGCTGCGTGAGCGACCCCGCCGTCTTCAACACCAAACATGTGGACGCCTCCGAGGTGGCCGCGGTCAAGACCGTGTTCGCGGCGACAAGCCGCAAGGCGAGCGGCGATCCGGCGCAGATGTTCTCAGAGGAACGGTCCAAGGCGCTCAGCTATGTGGAGCTCGAAGTCGGTATTCCGAAGGGACACCGGCCCGGAAGGGTCGAGAGCGCGACCACGGAACCCGACCCGGCAAAGCACTTCACCCTGGTCAACCGGCGAAGCATCGCCGGCGAAGCGGCCCTGCGACGCGATCTCAACCGGGAACTCGGCCGGCTTCCGGCCGGCGAACGGGAGCTCTTCGTCTTCGTGCACGGCTTCAACAACAGTTTTCCGAGCGGCGTGTTCCGCCAGACGCAGATGCTTACCGACTTCGGCGCGCAGGTGGTTGCGCTCAACTATTCATGGCCGTCGGCCAGCCGGCCCGAGGGTTATGTCTATGACCGCGACAGCGCCATCTTCGCGCAGGACGGGCTGGTCGACGTGCTGCGGCTTGCGGTTTCGACACGCGCGGAGCACGTGACCGTGTTCGCCCATTCAATGGGTTCGCTCGTCACCGTGCAGGCTTTGCGTTCGCTGGTGACCGCCGGCGACCGGCGCACGCTGACCGGGATCGACACAGTGGTGCTGGCGGCTCCGGATGTCGATATCGATGTCTTCGATGCCGTGATCACCGATATCGGTCCGAACAGGCCGCGGGAATTCGCGGTGCTTGTCTCAGATAACGACAGGGCGCTGAATCTCTCGAGCACCCTGCGCGGCGGCCATCCGAGGGTCGGCCAGAGCGAGACGGCTGCGTTCCTGCAGGAACGGGGCATCATCGTGCTCGATGTCTCCGATCTCGATGGCGGTGGCCACGAGACATTCGCCGGATCGCAGGCATTGATCGAGATGGTGCGCAGCGACGCGTTGCGGCAGACTTTTGACAGCGCGGCGCAGAACCAGCAGACGGCGACGGTGGTCAACGACGCCGGCGACGCCGCCTCGCTGCTGATCCTTTTGCCGACGCGCATGCTTTCCTCCGTCGGAGGAGACGGCAGCCAGGCGCCCATCCGCATCGAAAACTGAACCCGCCAGAGCGACTGGACGGGCGCGCTATTTCATTTCCGCCCAGCCCTTGGTGGCGAGCTTCCATCGCGGCAGGCCGCGTCTTGTGCTCTCAAGCTCGCGGACATAGCCGGCGCTCGCAAGGCGCAAAAGACGCGTGCGCACGGAGCGGTAGGTCTCGTTCGCGTGGTTGGCGGTCTCGGTTAGCACGGGGTCGGTTCGGATTCCCTTGATGGACCGCCGGGTGTTGGGCTTGGCAGCGAGTGCCTTCAGAATGAGGCGGTCCAAATCGCTGAGCTGGAAACCCTGGATCTGGTCGGCTTGCTTCTGCTCCGCTTGGGCTCGTTGCTCGGCAGCGCGTTCCTCGTCGGTCGGCTCATTGGCATTTCCTGTGTCGTCGTCGGGATCATCGTGCTGTACCTTTTCTCCCGAAAATTGCCGCGTCAGTTCCTGGCGCAAGGCATCCACCCGGGCATCGATTTCCGGCTCGCGCGCCTGTTCCAGAAGCTCCGCGCGCTGCTGCGCGGTTTCGGCTTCATCGCGGGCCTGCTTTGCCTCTGAAGAAGCCTCGGCCGCCTGCTGCAAAATCTTCGCTGACAGGTTCTGCAGAAAAGTGGGCGATGAAATTGCCGCCAGGACGCAAAAGCCGCCTATAAGAGCAAGGCTCGTGTAGGCTGACGCCAAAGCTTCGGCATTTTTGGTATTTCCTGCGCTCATGAGGAAATTCGTCAGTATGTTCTTGTCGACCCCAAGCGCCGCGATCTGCAGGAATACGGGAATAACGAAGGAAGCGGCGACGCCCATCAGCAGGCACTGGTGCAGCAGGCGGTTTGCCCGAAAACGCCGCCACCAGTTCCGGTTGTCCTCGGCTCCGTCGTCGTCCTTGTTTTCCGGCTTTTCCGGCACGCGCAGAAAATAGTTCACCGTGCCGCCCAGCAGACCGGCCAGCAGCATGACCAAGATCAGCAATACGGCATTCCAGCCCATGCCTGAAGCGGAGATGTTTCCGGCTGCCTGTGTGGCCGCATCCGTAGCCGCTGTTGCTTCCATATCGCCCTCCGGTTTTTGAACTGCCCGCACGGCGATCTTACACGATCGCCGTACCGCGGCCATTGCGAAACGCGCGACATTCCAGGCGCATGTTCCGGGATTTCCCGGACGGTGCTATGGTAACCTGATCGCGCTGTTCATTGTCGCCCGGAGGACCGGTCGCCGGTCAGCCGGTTGTCGCGGCGACATCCACGCACTGGAGGATGCCATGCTTTATTCGCTTGCCCATCTTGAAACGGACAAACTCAAGGCGATCCAGAAACTGGAGAAGGAAATCGGCAGCCCGGTGGTGGCGCTGGAGGGCGTCGACGCCGAGACCGCCGCGCTGCCGGACGAAAAGCTGAAGAAGCTGCAGGAACTGGAATCGCGGCTTGGCGTCGTGCTCGTCGCGGTCAAGCCGCACTAACCGGGCGCGCAGCCAAACGGCAGCTGTTTTCATTTTTACCCACGCGGCGAAGCGATCGCCGGCGGCCGGGCTTGGCCGTTCCGGCTGGTCGGTGCCCGTTACATATTTTTAATTTGAACTTCCGCCATCCGATCAACACATCCCGTGCAAGCAACCAGGGATACGGATCACGACCATGACGACACCGGTTTCGGAACTGCGCCGGCGCGCCGCGCAGCACAATGTTGAACGGCTCATGAGCCTCGGGCGGAAACGGACAGCCCAGGAAGACGACTTGCTCGCGGCCAGTTTTCGCATTGCCTACGCCACGTTGGCGCGTTAGAGGCCGCGAAGCCGTGCCGGTCCCTGGTGGCCGGAAACATGCCGTTTGTCGGCGTGCGTCGCCAATCGCAAAGAGTTGATCTCCGTCCCAGCCGATTTCGGCGTTCCGCCACATTGCTGCCCCTATAATCCGGACGACCCGAAGCCGCGGTGTATAAGAGGTGGAACCATGCGAATTGTGCTGTGCGGATTTTTTGCCCTCCTTTTGTCGTCGAGCCTTGCCTATGCGCAGCCGATCGCGCCGCGCGAAGGCTGGCAGGTCTTCGACACGGATCTTTCCTTTTCGGCACTGGTCGAGCGGCTCGAGGCGGCAATCAAGGCGGAAAACATGGGCCTCGTCACCCAGGCGAGCGCCTCGGCGGGTGCAAGGGCGCAAGGCTTCGAGATCGCCGGCAACCGGGTGATCGGCGTCTACCGCAACGACTACGCGCGGCGCATGCTCGAAGCCAGCATCGCCGCCGGGATCGAGGCGCCCATCCGTTTCTACATCGTCGAGGATCCGGACGGCGGGGCAACGCTTGCGTGGAAAACGCCGAGTTTCGTCTTCGCGCCCTATATGGATGAAGGCGGCGCGGATCTTCGGGCGCTCGCGGCGGAGCTGGACGGCGTGTTCGCGGCGATCGCGAAACGGGCGCTGGAGTAAGCCGTCCTGTTACTGCTGTCAGGGACTGCCCGGCACTGATCCGTTGGCCGGGCCCATCCGTATCTTTCAATCGACGTTCCCGACGACGGAGATGTGCAATGAAAGTTCTGACTTCGGCGTCAGCCGCACTGGCGACAATCCTCCTCGGAACTGCGGCGACCGGGCACGCCCAGGCGCAGCAGCTCACCAACAACATGACCTGCGCCCAGGCCAAGGCGATGTACGAGGCCCAGGGCCGCGTGCAGACGCGCACGCGCACCGGCACTGTGCTGCCGATCTACGGCGGCGTGCCGGAGGCGAAAGGACGGTTTTTACGCTGCGGACGCACCAACACGGCCCGCCCCGTATCGGTGATCACAAGCGACAGCAACAGCTGCACGATCGCCTATAAGTGCTAGAGGCAGACGCCTCGGGGCGTACGCCGGAAAGGGCATGCCCCTGTCAACGGCCGACGGCGGTCTCGATCAGCCCGGCAAGCTGGTACAGGTTGCTGACGCCGTCGCCGGCCTCCTTCAGTGTATCGCCGCAGAGGATCAAGGCGCCGCCCGAAACATGGTTGCCGGACCGCATCGCCGGCGCATCGGCGGTGATTTCGCCGAGCGCGGCGGAATAGACCGTGTGTGGAAACCGGCCGGGGGCGCATGTCGCGACGATGTCCGGGAAAAGAATGTCAGTCCTGCCCTGCGTATTCCACAGCGGGCGCTCAACCGAGACGAACACTTCCCCGCCGGTCTCCTTGTCCCGTAATTCTCGCAGCAGGGTCTCGGCAAAAACGCAGACCTCGCTTTTCCTGCTGCCCCAGGGCTGCGCGATGTGGACCGCCAACAGGTTGTCGTTGGCCGTTACCGGCTCACAGACGGCAGTGCTCCGCTTTCTCAGCCGCCTTGCAAGCGCCTGAACACTCGCCAGACCGGGTCGTTCGAACCGGCGCCGCAATTCGGTGTCCAGACCGGCGCACAGCGCTTCGCTCAAATGCCAGACCGAACCGTTCGGAACCATATCGTAGGGCGAAAAGACCATGATGCCAGCATCTTCTCCCGCGGCATCCACCAGTTCTCCGACCGCTTCGTCGAGCGCGCAATGGATGTCGGCAACCGGATCGTAATCGGGCTTTTCGCCCGGCCGGTGCAGATGCCACAACATGTGGCCGGCGCAGTGGGCCTCCTTGAAGCCGATGATAAAGAGGTCCCAGTCCTCCCGGCCGAGGTGGTGCAGGCCGCATTGCAGTTTCTGCCGGACGGTCCGCTTGAGGTGATCGGCGAAATCGCGGCCTTCGTCGCCGTCGATCGCGTGGGAATAATAGTCGCAGCGGCTTTCCGGCGAGGCACCGAAATCGCGGACGGTCTCGCCGGCGAGCGATGCGGGAAAACTCACGGGTTCATCGCGATACTTGCCGTGTACGAGCCAGTCCGAGATCTGGAATCCGTCGAGTTCCACCGGGTCGGGGCATTTGGGAACATCGATGACGGCGACCCGCCTGCCGCCGCCCGACAGTTTCGCCCAGAACGTCGCGCGGCCGTCTTCCCTCTGGAAGACCATCCGGTTCCTGCCGTTCGCGCGCCTTTCCAGAAAGCTGAAGCGGCCGTGGCTCGACGGCGGCGCCCCGAAACAGAACGATGCCCAGGGGGAATCGTCCGTGAACTCGCCTGAATTGTCCATGCGGGAAAAGGAGCCGCGCGCCATCAATTTTGCGATGTTGGGAAGCCGGCCAGCCTCGGCAAGCGCAAGGAGCATGCCGCAATCCGCGCCATCAAGCGCGATGATCAACAGTTTAGCACCCAAGCTGCTCGTCCCCACTGCCAGCCGTGCCGCACCGCCAATGATGATGGTCAAATTGGCAAGGATGTCAAATGGTTGCCGCCAGGCCGTGCCCCACGCCATCGCCGCGTTGCGAGGTTTGGCGCACCGCGATGGAATAAACTACCTTGCCGACCGTTTTCCCCGGATCAGCGTGACGCGAAAGGTCTGCCGACATGTTTTTCCGAGTGGACGAACCCAAGATCGAATTCCTGTGCCGGCCGCGGGACGAGGGCGTCATCCCGGTGCCCGTGCCGGCGAAGTCATACCTGCCGGACTGGTTCCGCAGGCTGAAGCCGATCACCGAGGCGGCGGCCTCGCCGACCAGCAGCGGGCTGACGGTCAAGCGCTGCATGCCGTTTCTCGATGCCATGACGACGGGCTGGATACTGCCGCTCGCGGCCACGGTCCGCCTCGAGATCGCCGATGGCGGAACGACTGTGAATTCCGGATGGGATTTCGACCGGGAAATGGTGAGCGGCCACGGCGCCCATCAGATCAGGGGGCACCCGAAGAGCCATCTGCCGCCGTGCAAGTTCCACAACTACTGGACGATCCGCACGCCGCCCGGCTGGAGTTGCCTGTTCGTCGATCCGCTGAACCGGCCGAACGGCGTATTCGAGGTCATCTCCGGGGTCGTCGATACCGACACCTACGTCTCGGAGATCCATTTCCCGTTTCTGGCGACCGGGGCCGACGGCCTTCATGTCATCGAGAGGGGTTCACCGCTCGTTCAGGTCATCCCGTTCCGGCGGGAGGCGGCGTCGCTCGAAGCGGACATTCGGGCCGAAACCGAGGGTGAATGCGCCGACCGCGAGCGCATCCTGCGCAGCACCTGCGCCGCACCCGGATGGTATCGCGACAACGCCAGGGCACGCCGCGCGTAGTCCGCATTTTAACAGGTCTGAGTATACGGTCTCCGGCCAAAAAAGGCCGGCTTGCGCCGGCCAGTCGGGGGAGGCGTGTGTTCCCGCTTCAGCTGTTCGAACTTGAGTTGGAGCTCGAATTCGAACTGCTGTTCGAGCTTGAGTTTGAGCTGGAATTCGAACTGGAATTTGAGCTTGAGTTCGAGCTTGAATTCGAGCTGGAATTGGAGCTCGAGTTGGAACTGGAATTCGAGCTTGAGTTCGAGCTGGAATTGGAACTCGAGTTAGAACTTGAGTTGGAGCTCGAATTCGAGCTCGCGTTAGAACCCGCGCTCGTGTTGCTCGCGCTGCGGTGGTGCCGATCGCTGTCGCCGCCCTTGATGAATGTGCTCATGAAGCGGGAAAGACCGTTCTTGCCGCCGTCGTCGGCCATCGCCGGCGGGGCGACCGCGCCTGAGCCGAGAAGCAGCGCTCCGACTATTCGGGATATCCTTTTCATCTACGTTCTCCTTCATGCCCCGATCGGGGCGGCTGCGGGCGCCGAGCCGTTCACACCGGTGCATGAGGTCGGCCCAACGCCCTGTTAGTCAACGCTCCGCGTCTGGGTGCGGATCGCTGACGGGAAGGAAAACGGATGGGAAGGGGTTTTATTCCGCCGGCGGGAATTTCGTGCGTGGTACTGGCGCGGCGATCAACAGTTTAGCACCTAGCTGCTTGTCCCAACTGCCAGCCGTTCCCTACAGCTGAAGGAAGTCAAACTGCTCTGGTAGTTTCATAATGATCGAGCAACAACAGCGACTAGCGTGGGTCGATGCCAGAAGTTGGTACATTTGCTACCCACAATTGAGATATCAGTCAGCCGTCTCGTCCAGTGCTCGAAGCAAAAACTTCTTTATCGGGGCATTGTGGGGGACAGTTAATAGATACGAACCAAAAGTCCACAGAACAAGTAATAGTAAGCGAATCAATAATACGTCCTGACCAGTTGAGCCTCTACAAAATACATTTCCAGGATTAACGTCACTTTTTGTCGTCAATTCGCAATCGAATAGGAATAAAGACAGAATTATGCCAAATACACTTAATATAGATAGCAAAGAAAATATCGTATAAAGTGCAATAGGCGTGCTATAAATATCCAAAGTTATATAATTTGTTTTCTGAAATACACAAAAAGATACAAATGTAACTTGAAATACTCCGATAATAATAAGCAACTGCCAGTATGCAATGTTCCCTTGATCTGGCAACCTCTTTCCATCGCTATACAAATGATTCGAAATGTGATCAGTATAATTTGTAGCAATAAAATATATAAAATACATTATCAGACATAGAAACATTAATGAAAAAATAAAGTACAGTAAACGTTTTGGTATAGGATTTGAAGACTGTGCATTATCGGAACGTAAATTAGAGTCATTTGTTTTAGACTTAGGGAATATTACAGGCAGGCCGATAAATCCGTTTACCATTCCCGTAAAGGTTCCCATGATAGGTACCAGCCATGATAACCGGAGCATCTTTTCCCACCAATAGTCATTAGGTGCAACGCCAGCGTAATCAAATGCATAGTACGGTATACCTCCAACAGCAAATGCAAAAATTCCACTAATAAATCCATAAACCATGCCAAGTGCTGGGCGATATTCGGCCTCATGAGTTGTGGATACTACCCCAATCATAAGTAGTAAAAGGAACGCGGCTAAAAATGTGGCTGGTAGATAATCAAAAAAAGGAAAAAGTATCACATCCATAGATAAAAACATGGACGTAATAACCGACAGAACAAGCATTGCGAGAACGTACGGACGGAAGGCCTGATGCACGATCTCCAAAGCGTCTTTGATTAGCTCTACAATTTTATCCATTTGCCTTCCCTTCAATGAAATGGGTAGTCGGAATTGGCCGGTACAAGCAAAACTCGTTAGCGGCAGATTTGCAGCGCGGATAGTACAGCAACCAAAACTATACCATTTTGATTGAATGCCAGCATAAGTAATTTCAGGTGTGGTTGCGTAGGGGCTTTGGTATTCCACCAACTTATCAGTACATATGAAAGCTGGCAGCCCATTGTTGAATTGCTTCCGATAGCCTCTTGTCGCAAAACGCTGCAACACCACTCATTGCCGATGCTCCACCCCGCCGACCGCCCTATCACCCCGGAACACGCTGACCTAAGATGAGTCCCGCACACAACCGTTATTGGGGGCAAAGCATGTTTGGGCTGGATGTACTGGTCAGCGTCGCCAACGTCGTTTATCTCGCATCCTATTCGGTGCGGGACATATTGTGGCTGCGCATCCTGACCGTTGTCGGCGCCACGCTTTTAATGCCCTACTACTATCTCCAGGCGGCGCCGCTTTGGGCGCCGATCGGGTGGAACGTCGTCTTCATGACGATCAATCTCTTCTGGATCGTGCGGCTGGCGCTGGACCGCAGGCCCGTGCCCTTTACCGACGAGGAACGGCGGATCTACCGAATCGCCTTCCGCAACATCCGTGAGCGCGAGGCGTTCCGGCTCTTCCGCATGGGCGCCTGGTCATCCGTCCGGCCGGGAACGGCGCTTCTAACCCAGGGTGAGACGGTGAAGCATCTTTCGGTCATCGTTTCCGGCAAGGTCAGTGTCGAGATGGACGGCAAGGAAGTGGACACGCTGGGCGAGGGCCGTTTCCTCGGCGGCGACGCGTTTCTCCACAGGGGCAGTGCCTATGATGCGCCGGTGAGCGTCACGACGACGGAGCAGACCCGCATCATCGCATGGCGGTTCGATGCGCTGGAGGCCCTTTTTGACAAGGACATGCGCCTCGAGGTCGACATCGAGGCGAGCCTCGGGCTGGAGCTCTCGCGCTTCCTGCAGACCGCCCGCGCGCGGCTGATGTGACGCCATAGTGGTACCGGTTCGAAGGGTGTCTTCAGGTCTGGCCCGATTGCGGGCTGGGCCGTGCTTCA
Organism: Nitratireductor sp. XY-223; assembly: GCF_004959855.1. GTDB lineage: Bacteria > Pseudomonadota > Alphaproteobacteria > Rhizobiales > Rhizobiaceae > Hoeflea_A. The sequence goes on from NZ_SPNT01000001.1 coordinate 1,030,586, forward strand.
GCCGATGGCGCGAATTGGCAGACTACCGTAACGTGAAGTCGCAACGGTCGGTTCCGGGATCCTCGGCAGTGCGGCAGTAAACACGCAGAGTCCGCTGGCCGGCGTAATCAACATCGCCTTCCGCGACAAAGTACAAGTGTTCGCTCGGGGCGTTGTATTGCTGCCAGTATTCGATGCGGTGATATCCGAGTGACGGAACGGAAACCACGTGGCTGCCAAGCCGGTTGAACGTGTATTTCTTGCCGTCAATGCTGAGCTGCATCTCAAATTGCGCATCTTGCGGAGCGGTGTCGTTGACAAGCTGGATTGTCAATTCGTCGGGCGACGGAGCCACCGGATCCGGATCGCCCGCGAACAGCTCAAAAATGCGGTCACTCTCAATTATCGCGACGACGATGGCAACAAAGCCTGCAATGAGCGCAACTTTTACTTCTGTTCGCACAACATCCCCCAGTACAATTGCAACGGCTGCTTACTCAATCACTTTTTATGCCGATTTTCGACCCTGCTTGATTGGACGCCCCCGCCTCTGGCAGAGGTGGCCGTGTTGGTTGCAGTGCGGTCTTTGTGCTAACAATTGCAGATTGTGTCATTCCGGAACTGTGAGGATGTCGAAAATCTTTCGCCTCTTATCCGCGGCCCTTCTTTTCGTCCTGTCGGCGGGTCCGGCGCTGGCAAATTGCGATTGGAACCGGATCATCTGGGCGACAGAACAACGCGGTGAGCGCTGGGTGCTTTACTTCGGCGACACGTTCTCCCACTACGGAACCAACGCCTATCTGGAATTGTGGAAAGCCAGGGAAATCAAGCTGCGTATGTACGGCCTGTTCTCCTGCTCGCAGGGGCAGGTCGTCTGCCGTTTGTTTGTCATCGATGACCACTACACGCCGCAGGCCTATTTCCTGCCCCACGACGATGTCAGACCCGGCAAGGAAATCACGAGGGCGATTCTCGAGGATCTCGACGCCAACGCGGACGGGCGTCTGGATTTCCTGATTCTGGCCGGCCTGAGACAGGGCTTGTACTACGGAATTCGGCCCGACGAAAAATACGCGGATATATACGATCCGAAATACAGTGATGGCGTTCATCTGCCGCATGGCAACATATTCAGCTATCTCAACTGCCGGAAAACCGATCTGGATCCGAGCGAGTACAAGGCGCCGATATTCCATCCGAATTCGAGAAAATCCGTTTCGGGATCGCGGTGAACCTCGGGCTGGAGCTCTCGCGCTTCATGCAGACCGACCGTGCGCGGCTGACGTGGGGTGCCTAATTCCCGTGGCGGTCCGGTTGCGAGCCCATGGACCACGCGCAATCGTTTGTGATCGCCGGATCCGCGTCTTGAGATGTCGCTCCTGACAGGCCGACAGTGCATGCGCGCTTTAGTGCTTATACTTCAAAGTCTTAGCCGACAGAGCCCGCCGGGATCCGCACGAACTGGAACCCAGCGTCGAAGGCGGCCTTTACGCCACGCCAGGCTTTTCTGTCCACTTCCCTGCTCTAGGCACTCAGGCAACAGCCCCCGCGGATCATCCGGTTTCACGGACAGCTTTCAGCTGCCCTAGAATGTGCCGCCTGGCGGCCGGTGCGTGCAGTCGGCATCCTTGTCGAACGGCATTCTGCAATAGCGCAATTCGGTGTAGCGCGTGAAGCTGCCGACATCCTTGCTCATATCTCCGGCGGTTTCCGGAAAGAACGGGCGCATGCATTCGATTGTCTTGCTTGCCGCGTGTTTGAATGCCTGTTTTTCTCCGTCGGAGAAAAGAAAGTCGTCAAACGCATAAAGACCCGCGCGCTCCCACAGATTGCCTTCATGATCGTCCTGCGCCGCCTCCAGGAATTTCGCACCGGTAGCGATTGCCGGTGCGGCGCATTCGTAGAACGCGGTGTGAATGTCCTTTGCCGCCTTGCTGATCTTGTCAGCATAAAGCCTCAGCTCGTGCTTGTAGCGATCCGCCTCGGCGGCAGGCAGCCAGATTGCGTGGATGCCCGATTCACTCGACAGGGTGGCATCGCTCACGGCATCCGCGAGGACGCGCATCTCGTAAAGCAGCGACAGATAGTTCTGGTTGATCCCCATAAAGTTCGAATAATTGTCGAGCGAAAACATCCCGCGGATTTGCGCCCTGGTGATTTCGTCAAAGTAGTTTTGCACGCCCGTGTTCAGCCCGTCGATGGCGGGATTGCGCGCCAAAATCGCCGGCGCCAGATAGCGCCGGAAATGCCCATGGCTGCGCAATGGAACGAGGTCGCTGAACAAGGGCCGCAATTCAAGGTCCAGTTCCTCGGCAAAAACGGCGAGTTCGCTGAGATGAACAAGCGTTTCCAGCGCCTCCGGCCCTTCGTCCGGGACGGCCGGCAGTTCTACAACCGGGTTCTCCGCGACATCAGGCAGGGGAATGTCGACCCCATCGACATAAACCAGCTGGCACATGTCACTGGGCTTGAGGTCTTCGTCATAAAGGATCAGCAGCTCGTAGCCGGGCCCGATTTCGGCGTCGCAGGGCAGCAATATCCGGCCGGTGTCGTCGATAACGCCGGTCTCCTGCTGCGCCATGCCCGGCGCGGTCATGACGAGCCACAGCAAGGCCACGCGCCAGAAGGTGCCGATCGTTCCCATGATTGCCTCCCTCTTCGTGTCTGCCGAAGTTGTAGCATAGCGTCCGCGCTTCTCCACCCGACGCGTTTCTTGATCCGCCGGTTCTGCGCCGCTAACCTTCGCCGCAGGCTGGCGATGCAACCTGCCGGTCGGCGCAATTCAGGAACGGAGCTGAGATGAGTCTGGTCCGCCGCGTGAGCGATCGCTGGAACGAACAACTGGCGAAGAGCGGACCGGGCGACGTCGAGCGCCTGCTCGGCACGCAGCAGCAAAGGCGGCTTTTGATCCGCGACCGCCCGCTCTGCACGGTGGCGAAGCCGCATTTTGTCAGCGACAGCGAACTTCAAAGGCACGGGCATGTGGTCAACGTCCTGTCGAACGCGCTGGTCCATGCCCGCAACTATGTCGTCGCCAACCGCGAGCGCGAGGCCGCGCATCTCGGGCGCTATTACGACTGGATCGGCGACCTCATGCACCTGGAGCCGGGCGAGGCCGATCACGGCGCGATCACCCGCCTCGACGGCTTCCGGGCCGGTGCCGGGATGCATTTCATCGAACTCAATGCCGACTGCCCGGGCGGCGCCGGCCACAATGACGGGCTGGCGGAGGTCTTCCAGGCGCTGGAGACCTTCAAGGCCGTTAGCGGCGATTTCGACCTGCGGCCCCTGATGCTGCAGCCGGCCATGGGCAAGGCGCTGATGGATGCCTGGCGCGACTGGGGCGGCGCCCGCCCGCCGGTGCTGGGGATCATCGGATGGTTCGAGAGTTTCGGCACCACCGCCGAGGCCGTCGCCAGCGATGCGGAGCCGTTGCGCGATGCCGGGATCGCGGGCATTGTCGCCGACCATCCCGAAGCACTTGAATTCGATGGCCGCAGATTGCGCCTCGGCGGGACGGAGATCGATCTCGTCTACCGGCTCATGCTGACGCGCGACGTCCTCGTTCAACGCGATACGCTGAAGCCGCTGCTCGAGGCGCTGCGGAAGAACGCCGTGTGCATGGTGAACCCGTTCCGTGCCGAGCTGATGGGCCACAAGGCGCTCTTTGCCCTCATCACCGATCCCGATGTCGATCTCGGCCTTTCAGCGGCGGAGCGCGAGACCGTCCGCGACCACGTGCCATGGGGGCGGCCATTGCGGGAGGCCGCGACGCTCGACCGCGAGGGGCGCCGGGTCGACCTGATCGACCATGTGCTGGAAAACCGCGAGACGCTCGTTTTAAAGCCGACCCACGCGGCGAAGGGAGAGGGTGTCGAACTCGGCTGGCACCACGATGCATCCTCCTGGGAAGCGGCGGTGCGGGCGGCGCTCGACGCCGACTGCATTGTCCAGGAGCGCGTGCCGATGCGCAGCGTCTCCTATCCCGCCGCCGAGCCCGGCCTGCCGGAACGGGAGATGTTCGAGGACACCGACCCGCTGGTCGCAAGGGGGACGCTCGCCGGTTATCTCACGCGCGTTTCGGAAATGGAGATCGTCAACGTCTCCAAGGAGGGCAGCGTCGTGCCGTCCTTCGTCGTCGGGGGGTGATCGATCCCGGTCCCACCTTGCTTCAGTGGCTCAGCGGCGACAGGCGCAGGGTCACGCCGGCATCCGGATTGGATAGGACCAGCTCCCGCGAAAACGGGCTGAACACCTGGTCAATCCGACCCTGCAGACCGGCCAGGATGGCTTTTTCCTGAGATGCCAGGGCCTCCGAGGGGCAGGCCGCCTTGGTCATTGTGACCGGGCCGTCGATCAGCAAAATTCGGCCGTCGAAACTGCCACTGGTTATGAATTGATTGCAGCCGGTCGATCCGGACACCGCACCGTCGGGCGCGAAGGCCACGAAGGCCTCGGCAACCGGGGCCTCACCGTTGAGCGCCGTCAGGCTCCAGCGCAGCTGCTCCGCCGCATTCGCGGGGGCCTGCTGGGCACTTTCTTCAAGGTAGCGCCCGGCCACCCAGCCCTCGATGCCGTCATAGGCGATCCTGCACCACGTTCGGCGTTCCGACGCCTCGCGCTCCTCCTCGGTTGCATCCAGCCATTCGGCAAAGCTCAGTCCACCCTCGCATCCGAGGTTTTCGATACCGTTTCCGTCCGGCGGTATCTCGCCGATCTTCTCCGCCTTCGGGTTCGGCTCCCGGCGGATATTGAGCACGTCATCTGCGGCGACGCCGCGCACCATGAAAAAGTCGGGCCCGTCCGCCGTGGCGAGAGCCACGGATACCGCCGCAAGCAGCATGCCGACGGCCAGCGCAAGTCTTGCCGTAAAATCGGCTTTCATGAATCTACCCGTTCCCGTGTTTCGGTCGGAAAAACCGGTCTTTCCGATTCCGCAACCGTGCCATGGCGGGAGGCTGGCATTAAACGGGAAATTAGTAAACTGTCAGCGCGGAGGGTCTTGCATGAAGATCGTTATCCTGACCTTCGATCTGCCGGAGGCGAATGTCGTCACGCGCGCGCTGCTTCATGAGCTGCCCGGCGAGGTGACGGGCATCGTCGCGTCGACCGCGATGATCGCCGGCAAGACCGACCGCGTGGCAATCGTGCGTCTCGGGAAAGCCATGGGTTGGCGTTATGGCGGAAGCTGGCTGGTTCACCGGTGGCTTGCAGGGCTCGGTGCATTGAGCCTGCGCCTTCGGCGCAAGCCCGCCGGTGTCGGCTCGCTCAAGGCGCTGGCGCGGGAGGCGGGCATTCCAGTGTTCGCCACAAGGGACGCCGGCAGCGTTGAGTGCCTCGAAAGGGTGCGGTCGTGGGCGCCGGACCTGATCGTCTCCAACTATTTCAACCAGGTGATCCGCCGGCCGATGCTGGCGATCCCGAGGGTCGGCACGATCAACATGCATCCGGCGCTCTTGCCTCGGAACCGGGGCCTGATGCCGTGTTTCTGGGCGATGGCGAATGGCGATCCGACCACCGGCGCGACGGTCCACTGGGTGGATGAAAGCCTCGACACGGGCAACATCATCCTGCAGGGCAGCGTTCCCGTTCACGAAGGGGAATCGGTGATTTCCCTGTCCGAGCGCTGCAGCGAATGCGGCGCCGGCCTGCTGCTCGAATGCATTTCGAAACTCCGCGGGGGCAGGGTGCCGGGCGAGCCGCAGGATGAAACGAAGCGGAGCTACTATTCCTGGCCCAGCCCCGGCGGCATCCGGCGCCTCTACCGGCGCGGCCACCGCTACGGCTCGGTTGCCGAGATGTGGCGGCAGGTCGGGCGGGCGCGGATGCAGGATTAGGCGGGGCTTCCGTCAGCGGTCTCCGCGGTTCCGTTGCCCGTCTCCGCGGCTTCATCGGCCGCCTGTTTTTTCTTGGCTTCGATCAGCCATTTCGGCAGCGCATAGCCGAGGTTATTCTCGAGCTTGAACAGCGGAGACCGGATATTTCGCGGAACCTTGCCGCTGGCAATGTCCATGACCTCCCAGTCGTTTTCCTTGTTCTCGGTTCTGCCCCAGATGGAGAACCGGTTCGGCTGTGCCTTGGCCGCGATATAGGAAAGAAGATGATTGCGGGTATCTTCCCATGGCTCTTCGTTGCGCGTGTCCTGAATGAGGTCGATCAGGATGATCGCGAAATTGGCAAGGCGGACGTTCTTTGTGCGAATAAACGCGGAAATACGCTCGGCATAGGCATTTATGAAATCGGCCGTTGCGTCGTTTTTCTGGATGATCTCCACGAACATCGACCAACTGATGGGGCGCGTGTCCTCCCACTTTGCCGATCTCTCGGTGATCACCTCGCCTAGCTCCATCGCCGCATCGCGCCACAGGACATAATCGCCCGGCAGATCATCGTTGGCCAGGACTGGGTCTATCTTGTGCGTGAGGTAGAAATCGAAGAAACCGCGCTTCGGATGCGCGGGCAGGGCCGTGACCGTGTTCTGATACCTTTCGATCGCGGAAAAGAACCGAAGGAACCTGTATATGCAGGTATCGCGCTTGTTCTCCTCCAGCGACGTGCGTGAAACCGTTGCGGGGTTCCACGGTTTCAGGTAGTCACCCGCGAAATCGCCGGCCTCATCGGGTTGATTTTTGAAGATCTCCGCAAAGCGCGCGACAAGCCGTGTTGCTTCAAGAAGAACCATTTCCTGGTGCATGATGTGCTCCTGCCCCAATTGACGGTCGTCGAAACGCTCCTTGACCTCAAGCTTGGTCTCCTCGGTCACCTTTGTGAGCGCTTCGGTCTTGTCCAGCAGTTTCTCGATGTCTTCCTTGCTCGCGTATTTCTTGCCGAGCTCCTTCAGATAGGCCGCCAGGAACACGCCAAGGGCTGTGACGACAATCAACGCCGCCAGGGCCAACAGCTGGAATTCGGTCGATTGAACGACGGCAGCGGGGAACTGCGACGTAATCTGTTCGACGATTTCAACGGGGATTTCGCTCGCCATCTGCACCCTCACTCCAAAAGGTTGTGGACGCGTCAGAATACCACAACGACGGAAAAGGGGCCTGATGCCCTCCGGCGGCATCCGGCGCCTCTAGCGGCGCGGGCATCGCTACGGCTCGGTTGCCGAGATGTGGCGGCAGGTCGGGCGGGTGGACACCTTCTTTCATTGAAGTGATTTCCCAACGGTTGCCCCTTGGGCGAAAACGGGTATCTGATGGCGGTGCTGCACAGATGGTGAGGCGCGGTTTTGCCGACGGCCATCGAAAGGACCGGCAGTTGCTGCCGCTTCGCAACGAGAATGAGGGACCCGTGAATTTGTCTTTCGCACATAGCCGCCCCGCATACAGCCGCGCCGAGCGGTTCAGCGATGGCGTGGTTCACGTCGTCGGCGTTTGCCTCGCCATGATCGCGGTTCCGTTGCTGATCGTGCTCACGGTCCTATTCCGTTCGGAGCCCGGCCCCGTTGTCGGGGTCTCGGTCTATGGAACGACACTGGTGGCGATGCTGTGCTTTTCGGCCCTCTACAACATGGTCGACAGCGCGCGGTGGACCGGCCTGCTCCGCCGTCTCGACCACTCGGCGATCTACATGAAAATTGCCGGAACCTATACGCCCTTCGTGCTCGTGTCCGGCGTTCCGGCGACCGGGCTTCTGACGGGCTTGTGGGGCGCCGCGACCGTCGGCTCGCTCCTGAAAATGCTCGCACCCGGCAGGTTCAAGTGGCTTGCGCTGGCGCTTTACCTCGCCATGGGCTGGGCCGTTTTGCTGGCCGGCGGCCCGATCATCGCGGGACTTTCCCCGGCGGTTTTCTGGATCGTAACCGCCGGCGGCATTGTCTACACCGCAGGCGTCGGGTTCCACCTTTCGGAGCGCCTGCCTTTCCACAACACGATCTGGCACGTCTTCGTGCTGGCGGGCAGCGTGCTGTTCTTCATCGCCGTTGCGGTGTTGATCGCCAACCTGCCGATGGGCGGGTAGGAAGGCGGCGTTGACCCGCCACTGGCCGGCGGCGGCGAACCGGGCCGCCGGCGGTCTGTCAGGCGTGTATGGTCGGCTCTCAGTGGGCCATCATGGCATGGGCGATCGCGTCGCCGCTCATGCCGGCCGGCCAGTAGGTCGGCCAGTTGGTGAGTTCCTGAAGGATTTTCGCCCGGTCGTCGCCCCAGTAGAGGTGATAGTGATCGGATTTCTCCGGCGCGATCTTGTGGTCGCTGAACTGGATGAAGAGCGGCGCGGCGGCATCGCCTTCGGCCTTCCTGAAGATGAAGCGGACGCCGCGATTTCCCTTCTTGTAGGTGAGGATCTCGTAGCCGTCGCTTTCATAGCGCGCCTGCAGTGGCTCGCCGTTCCGGTAGAAGGTCACGTTGCCATCGGCGATGACGATGCGCTCCACGTCCGTCTTGAAGCCGGTGTCATAATAGGCGCGGTATTCCTCGGCGGTGCTGTCGCCGCTTTCGGCCTTGTGCGCGATCCATTCGTCCAGCTTGCCGTCCTGCAAGTGGGGATAGATGCTCGCCCAGTCGCCCTGCCAGTCGGCAAGCGGGCGCGGCTTGATCTGGTCGTCCTCGAAATAGCCCTTGTAGACGGTCTTTTCCGCGCCGTGGCTGTGGCTGTGGGCTGAAGACCTGTCCTTCGTCTCCGCCACCGCGGGCAGCGCCAGCAGCGCCCCACTGAGAAGAAACGCACAGGAAATTCCGGCAAAGCTTTTACGCATGATCTTGAACCTCAATCCGTGTTTCAGAAGTCGTTATGTTACAACGTAACATAGCTGAGTAAGGTCTTAAGGGAGATCGGGTGCGCAGGCAAGGGCAAGGATGGGTTGGGGGTGGGATTTTGGGGCGGGTTTGTGCGAGCGGGCGATAGCTGAGAACCGGCGAGTGGCACCGTCAACCTGCATGCGGCGCTGCTCTGCGAATGTATCGCCGGGCTGTGCAAGGGCCGCCTGCCGGGTGCGCAGCAGGACGAAATGAAACGGAGCTATAACTCCTGGCCAAGCCCCGGTGGCATCAGACGCCTTTGCCGGTGCGGCTACCGCTACGGCTCGCTCAGTGGGATGTGGCGGGAGGACCGAACAATGAATGATGCAAGCCAAGTGTGCCATGAGCCGAAAGTTGGCATCAATTATGGATTGAGTGAACGTCTCCGTGAATACGAAATTCTATCCAAGTGACGACAACGCCGTCACTGCAAGCGTGGTTGAATTTCGTAAAGAATCATGGTAAATGAATCCTTAACGAATCGGATTCGTAAATGCGGCGTTGGAAAAAACCACATTAATTACATAGGTTTATATGGTAAACCAACGCATACGTGAACGGGACTTAATTGAACCCGTATTACGGTTGATTGTGCTTCATGGAGATGATGAAGGCGGTCTGAACGTGACTAAATTGGATGAACTGCTACGTGAGCAGCTTACGCTTTCAGTAGGCGATAGGGAGATCCTGACCGGCAGAAAGGATGACCGCTTCAGTCAGGTCGTGCGAAATCTTGTTAGTCACAGGACTTTGGAAAAAAGGGGACTTGCAGAGTATCGAACGAAAGAGGGTTCGAAACGCGGTTCATATTACTTGACACCGAGAGGAGCGGCCCTGCTTGAGGAAGAGGAAAATGTCATTCAACCGGATTTGTTTGATTGAAGGAGGAACAGAAGAGCACATAAAAAATGGTCACATCAGAGCTCAATCTGATGTGACCACAATCAGCAGCTAGCTGCGACTCGAGTTGCCGAAGCGTGCGTACTGACTCGCAATCCAAGAACAGCACGCCTTCGGCTTCAAATCAATTCACAAAGAAAAGGAGGGCCGATCATGGCTCAGTATTTTGTGAATCGGAATGCACAGCCGAACGGCGATCATGAAGTTCATACTGTGGGGTGTCCATTTCCACCGGAACCAGAAAACCGTCTCAATCTCGGCGATCATCCGAACTGCCAATCGGCTGTACTGCAGGCAAGGCAGTACTTCCATCAGGTAAATGGTTGCTTTTACTGCAGCCTCTTGTGCCACACTCAATAGGAGATTTCAGAAATGGCAACCAATCCACCAATTGGAGATGGCCATCGTAAGGGTGCCGTCCGGCAGCGGTCTCAAGTGTATAATCCCAAAACGGAAAACTGGACCAAAAGGGATACTTCCACCGGAAGGTTCATGGACCAGAAAGCAGACAAGAAGCCATTTAAGGGTGTCCGGCGTGAAAGATAGCGGCCGGCAACTTTGGTTATCCGGACCTCGCAATCTGAAAATTGCGGGCCCATTGTTTGATGTTGATGAAATTCAACGTCTTTGGATTTCATCCAAATGTCCCTCGGGCACATCGATGAAACACAATCGTTGACTCTATTGTGCTCCGGTGGGAACAATACGAGAACAAGAAAGCAATTGGAGAAAGCCACTGAATGTATAAGTCAATTAGTGATTTTTTCACCAACTTCGCCAACGAAACCAGCCATTGGCAGTTCATCAACTCGTACTTTAAGCCGGCGGTTACTCGATTTTTTATCTCGTGGTTTGCGTTAGCGCCCGCTGCGGTGAAGTTCATTGATGGCTTGCCCAGCCCGCTCAACGTTTCCATCGGGCAAAACACCTACAGCATAGCATTGGAGTTGCCGTTTAGTTGGGCGGTACTTTGGTGGGCATCATTGATATATGCGATTGCGTTTGTGATTCACTCGCTTATTTGTCCCGGATTTATTCGCCGATATCCGAAATATGCCGATTATCTAGAGAGAGGACATTCGCCTCGATGGTTGGTGTGGGAAGTCTATCGTGCATGGCAGTCGATTTCAAAGAAAGCTAGACTGAAGTTATTCAGGCGTTTGACGGAAAAAAATTATTCCTGCGAAAGCGAGACAGAGGCACAGTGCTACACCACTCCTTCTGTAACAGGTGCTGGTACTGAATGGGTTTTTGAGTACAAGAACCACAAGCGGTTGTTAAGAATAGATGAAACGATGTCTGCTGAGAGGCAAAAAGACCTGTTCTGGGAGGTATTGGCAAGACATGCCGCGAGCCGTTCTTGGGCTCGATACACAATTTGGATTCTTCTGGCAGTAACAGCGATTCTGGTATCGCTTGTCGTTGTGCAAAACATCGTGTTTGTTTTGCGATTTCTTACGTCCTGATGTCTTACAAATACTATCTTGCGCTGACCAGTCAGCTTCCTTTTTGTAGCGTTCCGCTCCGTATTGATACTTACAGTGGCTGCCAGTTTTCCTGCTCCTACTGTTTTTCCAAAGCGAGAGGGGGTGCGGTATCCTCAAACACACTTCAAGAGATCGAGCCAGAACAACTTAGAAAGCGATTGGCACGTGTCTTTAACGGCAAACTTTCTGGTGCAGTTGATGAATTTTTACTTAGAAGAGTGCCGCTGCAACTCGGGGGAATGAATGACCCATTTAGTCCTTGGGAGGCTCATCGAAAGAGGACCCTGGATACGCTTAAGGTGCTGAGGGAATTTCAGTATCCAACGTTGATAAGTACAAAGGGCAATCTTGCGACCAAACAGCCCTATGTTGAAGTGCTACAATCCGGAAACTTCTATGTAAGAATATCGATATCGGTTGGGGCGTTGGACACGGTACGAAAAATCGAAAAAGGCGTACCTAGCTTGAGCGCGCGTATAGATATGGCTGAGGCCCTCTCTGCAACAGGCATTCCGGTTTCATTGAGATTTCAGCCGGTAATATTTGGACAAGAAGAAGATGCACTGAGAGTGCTCAAACTTGCTGGTTCAGCCGGCGTGCGCCATGTATCTGCTGAATACCTTAAACTGCCCATCGAAAGTAGATCGCGTCAAACGTCTTACCTTTCTGCTGCCATTCCCGATTTAGTGAATACTTACCACTCTCTGGATGCGAAAAGAGTAGGCAGAGAGTTCGTTTTGCCGACCGAAGTTAAAGCGCCAGGGCTTTTCTTTTTACGGGATAACGCGGTCGCAATGGGACTTAAGTTTGGTTTTGCGGAAAACGAGTTTTTGCACCTGAATCAGTTCAGTTCTTGCTGCAATGCGGCAGATTTGTTTCTGAATAATTGCAATTTCTTTTCGGGCAACATCTTGGGAATTTTGAAGCGACAAATGACAAACGAAAAGATTGAGTTTTGCTTACCGCAAGATGAGTGGTTGCCAAAGATGAGTGTATTTAGTCACCTTAATTCCCGATCACGTGGTAAACGACTGGTCTCCACTAAAGAGCCAACTCCACGCACTCGCTGGAAAAATCTTCTTATAGATAAATGGAATTCGACCAGTGGGAGAGGTGGACCTTTGAGTTTCTGGGGAGTCGTATCTGATGGCAGAGTGGATTCACATGGGAACAAAATTTACGCACAGAGTCGCCTGCTTAGGGACACCCTATCATCGTATGTTGTTCCGGCTGAAGGTTAGGTTTGTGGCGTAGGATTGATAGGCGAATGTTAGACGCAAAGATAAATAGGATTGCCAGACTTACTTAGGGTTTTTTTGCTCCGCAGACGAACTCGTTGTGATACTGAATATAAGGTTCACCAATTCTGTGCCCCAATGTTGAAACTATTTTTTTTGGATCTAACGTCATTGCCCCGTAGTCCAGAATTACGTGATGGTTCGGGCACAGAATTATGATATTAGTGGATATGTCCGGGCCGTTGTGTGGATTACCAAGTGGCATGATGTGATGTGCTTCAGAGTACTCTCGACCATCGGACAGACGGATAGTTTCACCACATATTTGGCATTTGTTTTGATGAACTAGTTTGAGTTTACGAGCGAGTGGGGTGTCGCGTAGTATTCGATAAACGCTCGTTTCAACTCTCTCTGTTTCCAAATTATTGTCTGAGGTGGTTAAATCTACCGCGCTGGGTGTGGCTTCGATCAATTTACGTAATCCCCAAACCCCGGCTCCCAGACCATCCACACTGAAGAACAAATCTCTTCGGCCTTGCCAATTTGAGGAATCCGAAGAATTATACTCAAGTTCCTTTCTGACTATTGCATTCAAGCTGGTTGGCGTGCTCAACCCCGCGGTTGTTCTTACTGATCTGACTTCTTCATATAGGCGTTTGAGCTGTGCTTTTCCGTTTAAGTTCTGCAAAGCTGTTTCAACAGATTGCCACCATGCGGCCATGACATACACCTGCTTGTCGTTTGAGTATATATCCGATCAATTTTTACGTCTAAGTTGCATTTCGGTGCCGGACAGTTCAACCAAAAACCCCCGCATCGCAGCGAGGGTTTCTTTCGTTTCGCAAATTTCAGCGCCTAATCAACTACACCCGCTGGTCGCCCCGCACGTGTCGCACTTCAAACACGTCCCGTTCCTGACCATCGTAAAGTTCGAACACTCCGAACACGCATCGCCCGTGTAGCCCTGCATGATCGCCTTGGCGCGGCGGTCGGCTTCGACCTTTTGCGCGTCGGCGCGGGCGTCTTCGATGGCGTCTCCGTCGAAGAGTTCGTCGGCTTCTTCTTCCTCGGCGATCTCCTCGGAGAGCTGCTTGGCGCGCTCCTCATAGTCGCGCTTGAAGGCGAGGGCCTCTTCGGCGTTCTGCGCGGCGATGGCCTCGGAGACGAGCGCCGCGCCGCCGGAGATCGCCGTCACGTTGGAGCTGCCGCTGCCGGCGGGCGCGCCGCCCATCGGCTGGCCGCCGGGAGCGACGAGTTCGAGCTTGTGGCCGCGGGTCCAGCCCTTGGAGACGGGCGCGGTCTTGCCTTCCTTTATGCCTTTGCCGAGCGCCGTGTTGGAAAAGTCGGACGTATCCACATGGGCAAGGTCGTGGCGCTCCAGGTAGGAGACGGCAAGCTCGCGGAAGACATAGTCGAGGATCGACGTCGCGTTCTTGATCGCGTCGTTGCCCTGGACCATGCCGGCCGGCTCGAACTTGGTGAAGGTGAAGGCCTCGACATATTCCTCCAGCGGCACGCCATATTGCAGGCCGAGCGAAATGGCGATGGCGAAATTGTTCATCATGGCGCGGAAGGCGGCGCCTTCCTTGTGCATGTCGATGAAGATCTCGCCGATGCGGCCGTCGTCGAACTCGCCGGTGCGCAGATAGACCTTGTGGCCGCCGACCACCGCCTTCTGGGTGTAGCCCTTGCGCCGGTTGGGCAGCTTCTCGCGCTCGCGCACGACCTTTTCCACCACCCGCTCGACGATCTTCTCGGTCACGGCCACGGCCTTGGCGGCGGCGGGCGCCTCGATCAGCTCCTCCAGCGCGTCCTCGTCGTCATCGTCCTCGATGAGCGCGGCGTTGAGCGGCTGCGAGAGCTTGGAGCCGTCGCGGTAGAGCGCGTTGGCCTTGAGCGCCAGCTTCCAGGAGAGCATGTAGGCGGACTTGCAGTCCTCGATGCTCGCCTCGTTCGGCATGTTGATGGTCTTGGAGATGGCGCCCGAGATGAAGGGCTGGGCCGCGGCCATCATGCGGATGTGGCTTACGGTGGAAAGATAGCGCTTGCCGATCTTGCCGCACGGGTTGGCGCAGTCGAAGACGGGCAGGTGCTCTTCTTTCAGGTGCGGCGCGCCTTCCAGCGTCATCGCCCCGCAGATGTGAATGTTGGCGGCGTCGATGTCCTTTTTCGAAAAACCGAGGTAATCCAGCATGTTGAACTCGAAATCGTTCAGCGCCTCCTCGGAGATCTCCAGCACCTCGCGGCAGAAATCGGTGCCGAGCGTCCACTGGTTGAAGGCGAACTTGATGTCGAAGGCCGTCTCCAGCGCGCCGTTCAGCGCCTCGATCTTTTCGTCGGTGAAGCCTTTGGCCTTCAGCGATGCCGGGTTGATCGCCGGCGCCTGGTTGAGATTGCCGTGGCCGACGGCATAGGCCTCGATCTCGGCGATCTCGGCTTCCGAATAGCCAAGCGTGCGCAGGGCTTCGGGAACCGCGCGGTTGATGATCTTGAAATAACCGCCGCCGGCGAGCTTCTTAAACTTGACCAGCGCGAAATCGGGCTCGATGCCGGTGGTGTCGCAGTCCATGACGAGGCCGATCGTGCCGGTCGGCGCGATCACCGTCGCCTGGGCGTTGCGGTAGCCGTTATTCTCGCCGAGTTCCACGGCCTTGTCCCAGGCGGCCTTCGCGTGGGTCACCAGCTCTTCGTCCGGGCAGTCGTCATGGGCGAGCGCCACCGGGTTGGTGGAAAGCTTCTCGTAACCGGCCGTCTCGCCATGGGCGGCGCGGCGGTGGTTGCGCATGACGCGCAGCATGTTGGCCCGGTTCGGCTTGTAGCCGGGGAAGGGGCCGAGCTCGCCCGCCATCTCGGCGGAGGTGGCGTAGGCAACGCCGGTCATGATCGCGGTAATCGCCCCGCAGATGGCGCGGCCGGCCTCGGAATCGTAAGGAATGCCCGAGGTCATCAACAGGCCGCCGATATTGGCGTAGCCGAGACCCAGCGTGCGGTACTTGTAGGAGAGCTCGGCGATCTGCTTCGACGGGAACTGCGCCATCATCACCGAGACCTCGAGGACGACGGTCCACAGCCGCGTTGCGTGCTCGAACTCACCGATCTGGAACTTGTTGGACTTCTTCTCCATGAACTGCAGCAGGTTCAGCGACGCGAGGTTGCAGGCTGTGTCGTCCAGGAACATGTATTCCGAGCACGGGTTGGAGGCGCGGATCGGGCCGGCGGACGGGCAGGTGTGCCAGTCGTTCATCGTGGTGTTGAAGTGGAGGCCCGGATCGGCCGACGCCCATGCGGCGTAGCCGACCTGGTCCCACAGGTCGCGCGCCTTGACCGTCTTCGTCACATCGCCCGAGATGCGGCCGATGAGATCCCAGTTGCCGTCTGCCTCGACGGCGTTGAGGAAATCGTCCTTGACCGAGACCGAGTTGTTGGAGTTCTGGCCGGAGACGGTGAGATAGGCTTCCGAATCCCAGTCGGTGTCGTAGGTGGTGAACTCGATGTCCTTGTGGCCCTGCTCGGCGAACTGGATGACGCGCTTGACGTAGTTCTCCGGAACCTGCGCCTTCTTGGCGGCGCGGATCTCGCGCTTCAGCGCCGGGTTCTTCTTCGGGTCGAAGCAGTCGCCGTCCGGGCCGTCGCAGTTGACGCAGGCCTTCATGATGGCTTTCAGGTGGGAGGCCACGACCTTGGAGCCGGTGACGAGCGCCGCCACCTTCTGCTCTTCCTTGACCTTCCAGTTGATGTAGGCCTCGATATCCGGGTGGTCGATGTCGACGACGACCATCTTGGCGGCGCGGCGGGTGGTGCCGCCCGACTTGATGGCGCCGGCGGCGCGGTCGCCGATCTTCAGGAACGACATCAGGCCGGAGGACTTGCCGCCGCCGGAGAGCTGCTCGCCTTCGCCGCGCAGGTGCGAGAAGTTGGAGCCGGTGCCGGAGCCGTACTTGAAGAGCCGCGCCTCGCGCACCCACAGGTCCATGATGCCGTTGTCGTTGACAAGGTCGTCCTCGACCGACTGGATGAAGCAGGCGTGCGGCTGCGGATGCTCATAGGCCGATTTCGACTTCACCAGCTTGTTGGTGAACGGATCGACATAGAAATGGCCCTGGCCGGGGCCGTCGATGCCGTAGGCCCAGTTGAGACCGGTGTTGAACCATTGCGGGCTGTTGGGCGCGACGCGCTGGGTGGCGAGCATGTAGGCAAGCTCGTCGAAAAAGGTGCGCGCGTCGTCCTCGCCGTCGAAATAGCCGCCCTTCCAGCCCCAGTAGGTCCAGGTGCCGGCAAGGCGCGTGAACACCTGGCGCGCATCGGTCTCGGAGCCGTAGCGTTCGTCCTCGGGCAGCTCTTCCAGCGCCTCGAGGTCCGCAGTGGAGCGCCACAACCAGGACGGGACGGAGTTTTCCTCAACTTTTTTCAGCCGCGCGGGAACGCCCGCCTTGCGGAAATATTTCTGCGCAAGGATGTCGCTCGCGACCTGCGAGAACTGCGTGGGCACGTCGATATTGTCCAGGCGGAAGACGACGGAGCCGTCGGGATTCTTGATTTCGCTCGTCGCCTTGCGGAACGCGATTTCCGCGTATGGCGACTGACCTTCTTTTGTAAAACGACGCTCAATGCGCATGCTTGCTATCCTCGTCTCAAGACTGCCTCGCCGCCGCCCAAGCCGACAAGACGCGATTTCCCCTTCCTGCGTGCCGTTTACTCAAAAGTGAACTGCAGCAGACCTTAAACTATCGAAGCGTGTTTCGCGAAGCCCCCCTCGCTAATGACGCTATATCTTGTGTCGATATTTGCTGCAAACACTAAAGATAGTATTAACAGCTTGTTTTCGCCAATCACGTTTTTTCCATTAGCCTCAGCCGTGAAACGCGCAAAAACTCCCCGTGTCCCGAACTGGAAACCGACCCGTCAGGGACTTCATGTCCTTACACATTACAACTGATGATGATCTGCCTTGAACGCGCAGACCGCCGCTGCTGGAACAACGTCTGTACAGTACAACGCGACTCGTTTTCGACCGTCAAGGGCTTGATTGAGACAGAATTGTGAACACCAGATGTTGTGGGTGGGCGATGTGGAAAGCGGGGAAAGCGCAATGCCTTGAAAACCCCGCACTTGGCCACCCGTCAAGCGGATTCGAAGCCAAATATGTTGGCCAAAAAAATTTTGTGATGCACAGCGTGCGCACCGTCCCTTGACAGTTCCGGGCGGGCGGGCCGGCGAATCACCCGCCGGCCGCTTTTCAATTCAAGGTAGAAGAATTTACCGTCCGATTCAGCTATTTCTTGCAAACTCGACGAGTTTTCCCGCCAGCAGCGGCCCGGCATCCTCCTGCAGGAAGTGGGAGGCGTTTTCAGTGATGAAGTGATTCTGCCCGGCGGTGCCCGGAACCAGCTTCTGAAAAACCTTCTCGCCGCCGTGCATGATGATGTCCTTGTCGGAAAAACAGGTCAGGAACGGCTTGTCGAACCGGCGCAGGCTCTCCCACGCGGCGCGCTGTGCGGGCGCCGCCGGATCCTCGGGGCTCGCCGGCACCAGCATCGGGAAGGCGCGGGCGCCCGCCTTGAAGCTCTCGTCGGGGAAGGGCGCGTCGTAGGCGGCAGCGACGGCCTCGGTCATGCCGCGCGCCGTGCCGCGCGAGACGATGCCGCCGATATTGAACTCCGGCGTCGTCTGGCTGTATTCGCGCCACTGCTTGAAGGCGTCGCCGAGATCCTGGTCGCCGGTCGGCAGCCCCGTGTTGCCGATCATCACGCGGGCAAAGAGCTCCGGCGATTCGGCCACCAGGCGCAGGCCGATCAGCCCGCCCCAGTCCTGGCCGAAGAAGGTAATGTCCCTGAGATCGAGCGCCGCCATGAACTGCTTCATCCAGTCGACATGGCCGAGATAGGAATAGGCGGCGCGGTCGTCGATCTTGTCGGACTTGCCGAAGCCGATGAAGTCGGGCGCCAGCACGCGAAAGCCGGCCGCGGCGATCGGCGGGATCATCTTGCGGTAAAGATAGGACCAGGTCGGCTCGCCGTGCAGGAGCAGCACGGCCGGGCCGTCCTTCGGGCCCTCGTCGACATAATGCATGCGCAGGGCGCCGTGATCGCCGCCGTCGATTTCCAGGTAATTCGCCGCGAACGGATAGTCCGGCAGGTTCTCGAACCGGTCCTCCGGCGTGCGCAAGACGCGTGCGGTGCCCATGACACTCCTCCCAATTTTGTTCAACCCTGAAATAGATAGGATTGGCCGGCCGACAATGCCAGTGCGGATCTCAGTCCGCGGCCGGGGCGAGGACGACCCGCCGCGCGGCCGAGGCGAGCGCAATGAGGAACAGCAGCGCACCGACCAGGAACCAGATGCCCGGAAGGTTGACGATCGGCGAGGGGCCGGAGACATGGGCCAGCATCATCGAAGCCGACAGCGGCCCGGCGATGATCGCCACGGAACCGATGCTGGCAAGCACGCCCTGCAGAAGGCCCTGATAATCGTCCGGCACGGTGCGTGAGCAGATGGCCTTCAGCGCCGGCTCCGCCAGTGCGCCGCCGACAATGTAGAGCGCGGTCAGCGGAAACAGCATCCAGCCGCGCTCGGCAATGCCGAACAGAAAGAGCGCGACGATGGCGACAAAATAGCCGAGCAGCACCACGCGGCGCTCGCCGAGCAGGCGCACGGAAGGGCCGACAAGCAGGCCCTGAACGATGATGAACATGACGCCGACAAAGGCCAGCGACAGCGCCGAGTCGCGCAATGTCCAGCCGAAGCGGAAATCGGTATAGAGCACCCAGATCGCCTCCAGGCCCCGGGCGGCGACGGCGGTCAGGAACAGTGCCAGGAAGAGCGGCAGCAGGACCGGGAAGCGGGTCATGTTGGCGAGCGCCCCGACCGGATTGCTCTTCCACAGCCGACCGACCGGGCGCCGCTTCGAAGGATCGAGCGATTCCGGCAGCAGGAAGTACCCGTAGAGCGTATTGCCAAGACTGAGCAGCGCCGCGGCGACGAATGGCAGGCGGATATCGATCTCGCCGAGCAGGCCGCCGAGCGCCGGCCCGGCGATGAAGCCGATGCCGAAGGCAGCGCCGACAAGGCCGAAATTGCGGGCCCGGTTCTGCGGCGTCGAGATGTCGGCCATATAGGCGTTGGCGGTGGTGATGGTCGCGCCCAGCACACCGGAGATGAGACGCGCGGCCAGCAGCCACCAGTAGTCGGGTGCGACAGCGAGGATGGCGTAGTCGATCGCAAGGCCGGTCTGCGACAGGAGCAGCACCGGCCGGCGGCCGAAGGCGTCGGACAGATTGCCCATCAAGGGCGAAAAGAGAAACTGCGCCAGCGCGTAGGCCGAGGCGAGCAGGCCGTACTGGAACGCGGCGGACGAGATGTTGCCGCCCTCGAAGGACTGCACCAGCTTGGGCAGGATCGGCCAGGCGAGGCCGACGCCCAGCATGTTGATGACGACGACGACGAATATGAATGCGACAGAGGCCTTTGTGCCCTTCACGGTACGCTAAACCAGACTTAAACTAACCGGCGTGGTCCTTGGCGATGGGCTCCTGATAGGCAAAGCCCATGTCCCACGGAAAATAAATCCAAGTATCCTGGCTAACCTCCGTCACGAATGTGTCGACCATGGGACGGCCCTTGGGTTTTGCGTAAACGGTAGCGAAATGCGCCTTCGGCAACATGGCGCGAACGATTTCGGCCGTCTTGCCGGTATCGGTCAGGTCATCGACGATCAGCACATCCTCGCCATCGGCGGACGACAACTCCTGGCAGATTTCCTTCAGCACGGTCATTTCGCCCTGGCTGGTATAGTCGTGATAGGAGGCGACGCAGACGGTCTCGATGACGCGGATATTCAGCTCCCGGGCGACAATCGCCGCCGGCACCAGCCCGCCGCGGGTAATGCAGACGATGCCGCGCCACTTTTTCTCCGAACCCGAAATGCGCCAGGCCAGGGCCCGCGCGTCGCGGTGGAACTGATCCCAGGATACGGGGAAGGATTTTTCGGGAAGGGACATGGCGGGGGCACTCCTGGCGCAAATCTGGCGTCAAAGCCGCGTTGATCTCGTGCCGCGGCTTTAGCCGGGAATGCAATAGCAGCGCAAGAGGCCGGCCCAGTCAACCGCCAGGCCGGCCTGCCGGATCAGCTGTCCACGCAGATCAGCGTGACATCAGCGTCAGGTTCGGCATCGACTGCAGCATGGTGCGGGTCACGCCGCCGAACAGGTATTCGCGCAGCCGCGACTTGCTGTAGGCGCCCATGACCAGGAGGTCCGCGCCCGTGTCGGCCATGCGGTTCTGGATGATGGCGGCGGCCGGCAGTCCATCGGAGATTTCCGTGTTGACGGACACATTCGCACCGTGACGGGTCAGCGCCGCGGCGATCTCGGCGCCGGCCATGGCCTTGCTCTGCTCGGCGTTTTCCTCCGGATCGACGGAGAGGATCTCGACGCTTTCGGCGGCGGTGAGGAGGGGCAGGGCGTCCCATACCGCGCGGGCCGCCTCGCGCGAACCGTTCCATCCGACGATCGCCTGTTTTATGGGCTCGGCCTTGCGGTTGATATAGGGAACGAACAGGACCGGGCGTCCGCCCTCGAGCACCAATGCCTCCAGGTCGGCGAAATCCTCTTCCTTTTCCTCCTCGTGCTGGCGCACCACAACGATGTCGGCGCAGCGCGCGCTCGACAGCGCCGACAGGGCGTTGTCGCCGGACAGCGAACGGATCGGCCGCCATTCCCAGGAAACGCCTTCGCGCTCGCATTTCTCCTTGAACTTCGCGCCCATTTCGCTCATGCGCACGTCGATCTCTTCCTGGTCGACATTGAAGACGCTGGCGTCGGGGATCTCGATCGGCGCGGCGTAGGAGACCTTCACCGCGGCTTCCGCATGCAAGCCGATCAGGTGCGAGCCGAAGGTGCGTGTCAGCTGCAGCGCTTCGTCCAGAACATGGTCGCAATCCTCTTCGCTGCGCAGGATCACCAAAACGGTCTTGTAAGGCATGCTCGTCTCCCTCGGGTCTCAGATAAGAACGCGGCTGCGGGCGGTCCGCCCCGCGATCCGGTGGCGGTACCTTTACAGATATAGCCCTCCGGCGCGTTGATTTCTGTCAATTCGAGCACGACGGGCCTAGTGCTTTCGTCGCATGGTCTCCGCGCCGGCGCCTGCGCGTTGTGCAATGCAAAAAACGCAGAGCTCCCTTGCAGACAAAACACTGCAAATTCAGCACCTAACGCCCCATATGGCGTTACGAATTACACGAAACGTGGACCAGCCGGAAAAGGAAAACAAAATGAAGTCCGTATTCAAGAACCTGCAGCAGCGCCGCGCCCACAACCGGGCCTGCCGCGAACTCAGCAACCTCTCGGATCGCGAGCTTGCCGATCTCGGCATCTTCCGGGCCGACATTCCGAGCGTCGTCGCAGGCAACCGCCACCTCGACTAACCGGCAATGAAAGTTGCACAATCAGACCGCCCATTCGCTGGGCGGTTTTTTTGTGTCCGCTACCGCTGCACCTTGGTCGATTGCGCGGCGCTGATTTCGGAAAGCATTGCGTTGACCGCCAGCACAGCCCTGTCGATGGCCTCGGTGTCGCGGGAGCGCACGACGATCTGCGTCGAATAGGTCTCGCCGTCGAATTTCGGGTAGGAGCCGATGACCGTATCCGGATGATCGTTCTGGATGGCCTCGAGGCCCTCGCCGATCGTTCCTTCGCCGTAGGGGCAGTCGACAATCCGAGAGTGGATGACCGCACCGGTTTCCAGCCGCGGCAGCAGCCAGTCGAGCATCGCCTGGAAAATCGAGGGAACGCCCGCCATGACATGGACATTGCCGATGGTGAAGCCGGGGGCCACGGAAACGCGGTTGCGGATATGGGCGGCGCCGCGCGGCATGCGCGCCATCCGCTTGCGGGCCTCGGTGAACTTCATGTCGCGGGCCTCGTAGACCGCGCCCATGATCCTGAGCGCCTCGTCGTCATATTCGCACGGAACGCCGAAGGCCGCCGAGATCGCCTCGGCGGTGATGTCGTCATGGGTCGGGCCGATGCCGCCGGAGGTGAAGACATAGGTATAGCGCTCGCGCAGCGCGTTGACCGCGGCGACGATGTCGGCCTCATCGTCGCCGACGATGCGCACTTCCTTCAACTCGATGCCCGCGGTTGTCAGCATGTCGGCAAGGTGCGCGATGTTCTTGTCCTTGGTCTTCCCGGAAAGCAGTTCGTCGCCGATCGCGACCATTGCCGCCGTTACGATTTTTTCTGACATGCGTACCCTTGTCCTCAACGCCGGTTCAGCCCTCACAGGTAGCGCGCATCGGGACGGCCCGCAAGAAGATGTGGCCGAATGTGCGGAACGGTGTATCTTGGCGGCGCCGATATCGACCGGAAAGAAGCGATGACTTTTGAGCAGCTTAGGACTTTTCTGTGGGTGGCGCGCCTGGGCGGCGTGCGTCGTGCGGCCGAGCAGATGAACCTCTCGCAGCCCGCGGTCTCGGCGCGGATCGCGGCGCTGGAAACCGCACTCGGCGCTACGCTGTTCGACCGCGCGCAAAGCGGCATGCGCCTGACGAAACGCGGCGATAAGCTGCTGGGCTACGCCGAACAGATCCACCGCATCCAGGAGGACATCAAGGCCGATATCGTCGATCCGGCGGGGCTCGAAGGCCAGTTGCGGGTCGGCGTGTCGGAAACCGTCGTGCAGTCCTGGCTCCCGGAATTCGTGGCCGGCCTGCGCGCGGAATACCCGCTGGTCGATGTCGAGATCACCGTTGACGTTTCGCACAATCTGCGCGACCAGCTTCTGAACCGGTCGTTGGACCTCGCAATCCTCATGGGGCCGATCTCCGAATTCAGCGTCGACAATATCGAGCTGCCGTCGTTCGACCTTGCCTGGATCAAATCGCCTTCGCTGCGCTTCGACGGCGCGGATACGGAAATCCTGCGCACCACGCCGGTCATTACCTATGCCCGCAACACGCGGCCCTATCAGGACCTGAAGGTCAAGCTGCTCGAACGCTATGGCGGCGATGTGCGCCTGTTTCCCGCTTCGTCACTTTCGGCCTGTATCCGCATGGTGGCGACGGGCCTCGGCGTCGGCGCCTTTCCCGTCCACCTGATCAGGGGTCAGATCGAAAGCGGGGAGCTCGAGGCCTTCGATCCGGGCTGGCGGCCCGATACGCTGCGGTTCACCGCATCGTATCTGGGCGAGCCGAAAAGCCACCTCGCGGAGCGGGCGGCGCATATCGCGCGGGACGTCGCGACCGCCCATATGGGATGATCACAATTTTCGATCAAAAGTGAAAGAAAATTACAATTTGACGTGATCATGCCAATTGCGAATGATCTGTGACCAACCAAAAGCCGGACGGCCGGCGTCACAGAGGCACGCATGACATTGGCGCAAAACTACGACGAACTGCGGAACCTGCCGACGGCATCGCTGCGCGAGATCATCCGGTCCGGGCTATACAGCGGCCACACGGCCGGGCTGGCGCCGGGACGCCTGCAGGCCAACATCGTTATCCTGCCCGAGGATTTTGCCGTCGACTTCCTGCGCTTTTGCCAGCGCAACGCCAAGGCCTGCCCGCTCGTCGGCGTCTCCGACAGGGCGAACCCGATGATGCATACGCTGGGAGCCGAGATCGACATCCGGACCGACGTTCCGTCCTACCGGATTTACCGCGATGGCACGGCGCAGGAGGAAGTCTCCGACATTCGCGAGTACTGGCGCGACGATCTCGTGGCCTTCGCGCTCGGCTGCTCGTTCACTTTCGAGCGCGCGCTGATGGCGGATGGCATCCGCCTGCAGCATATCGAGAAGAACATCACGGTCCCGATGTACCGCACGTCGATACCGACCGAGCCCGCCGGGCCTTTTTCCGGAGGCGTCGTTGTCTCCATGCGGCCGATCAAGAGGGACGATGTCGAGCGGGCGGCCGCCATATCGGCGCGGTATCCGTTTGCCCATGGCGGGCCGCTGCATGTCGGCCCGGCCGAGGCGATCGGCATCGATGCGCTCGACCGGCCGGACTGGGGCGAGGCCTGCACGATCGGAGACGACGAGGTGCCGGTCTTCTGGGCCTGCGGGGTGACGCCGCAGAACGCCGTGCTGAACGCCCGTCCTCAGATCTGCATCACCCACAAGCCGGGCTGCATGCTGATCACCGATATCGATGAGAGCCAGGAAGTTCCGGTCTACAGGCCGGCAAATGCGTAATCCACGAAGCAACGTGAAATGACAGGAAACCGGATGATGAAGGAAGGAGCACATCCCATGAAACTCTTGAAAACACTCGCCGCCGGCGTTGGCCTTGCCGCCATGCTCGCGACGGCGACCCAGGCTGCCGACAAGCCTGTGACCGTGAAGGCCGTCGGCACCTGGGGCAGCCTTACGAACTACCAGAAACACGAGGGCCCGTTCTGGAACGACCATATCAGCGAGGCGACCGGCGGGCAGATCGTCGGCGAGATCAGGCCGCAGACGGAACTCGGCCTGAAGGGCTTCGAGATTATGCGTCTCGTCAAGAACGGCGTCTTCGACTACGCCTTCGGCCTTCCGGGCTACGTGGCCGCGGAGAACGCCGTGTTCGAGGGCGCCGATCTTTCGTCGCTGACCCAGGATATCGAGACGCAGCGGAAAGTTGCCGAGGCCTATTTCCCGACCCTCGAGAAGGCCTTTGCCGAGATCTACAACGCCAAGCTCCTGCAGCTTTATCCGTTTCCGAGCCAGACGCTCTGGTGCAACGGTGAGGTTTCCGGCCTCGATGACCTCAACGGCAAGAAGATCCGCGTCTATGCGACGACGCTGGGCGATTTTGTCGAAGGTGCCGGCGGCACCTCAGTGACCGTGCCGTTCGCCGAGGTCATTCCGGCGCTCGAGAAGGGCGTCGTCGATTGCGGGATCACCGGAACCATGTCCGCCTACAAGGCCAAGTGGCACCAGGTGGCCACCCATGCCTACACGCTGCGCGTCGGCTGGGGCCTGGCGTTCGGCGCCATGAACATGGACAAGTGGAATTCGCTTTCGCCGGATCAGCAGGCGACATTGAAGAAGGAACTCGACACGCTGACCGATGCCATGTGGATGGAAACGGCGACGGAAGACGAGGTGGCGATTTCGTGCATCACAGGCGGGGCCTGTGAGATCGGCGAGCCGGGCGCCATGACGCTCGTTTCCCCGAGCGACGCCGACCTGAAGCGGCGCGACCAGATCGCCAGCGATGTCGTGCTTGCCCGCTGGGCGGAGCGTTGCGGCGAGGAATGCGCCAGGAACTGGAACGACACCGTCGGCTCCATTCTCGGCATGAAGGCCGAAGCCAAATAACAAACTGCCAAAGACCACGGCCGGCTTTTCCGCCGGCCGTGTATCCGGGGAGGAAACCATGTTGGAAAAGTCGTTGCTGCTTTCTGAGCGGCTGAGCCGGGTCCTTGTGTGGACCGGCGGTGTCCTGATCATCGGCTCGGCTCTGCTCGTCACCGTGGAAGTGGCCTTACGCAAGCTCTTTAATGTCAGCATCGGCGGTGCCGACGAGCTTTCGGGCTATGCCTTCGGCGTCGCGACGACGCTCGGTTTCTCCTTCGCCCTTTTCGAACGGGCCCACATTCGTGTCGATGCGCTGTTTCCGTTTTTTCCGGGATGGCTGCGGACATTCAGCAATTTTCTAGGCCTCGTCCTGCTGGTCGGCTTCGCGGGGGTCGTGACCGCCATGGCCTGGTCGCTCGTCGCCGACACGCTCGATCACGGATCGCGGTCGATCACACCGATGCGCACGCCGCTGGCAATCCCGCAGATACCGTGGCTGTTCGGCTGGCTGTTCTTCGTGTTCTGCGGCGTGCTGATGGGGCTGGTCGCCCTGGTGCGCCTGCTGCGCGGCGATGCCGCCGGCGCCAATCTGCTCATCGGCGTAAAGTCGGTGGAAGAGCAGATCGAGGACGAGGCGGTCTGACATGCTTGCCAAGACCCTTCTCATTCTGATTGCGCTGATCGCGCTCGCCGTACCGGTTGCCGCCTCGCTCGGCTGGCTCGGGCTGACGCTGCAATATCTGGAAAGCCCCATGCCGCTGCACCGGGCGCTCGGCGATATGGTGTGGCAGACGGGCACCGACTTCCTGCTGGTCGCCATCCCGATGTTCGTGCTCCTCGGCGAAATCCTGCTGCGCGCCGGCATCACCGAGCGCATGTACGAGGGCATCGTGCGCTGGGTCGGCTGGCTGCCGGGCGGCCTGATGCATTCGAATATCGGATCGAGCGCCCTGTTCGCGGCAACGTCCGGCTCGTCCGTTGCGACTGCCGCGACCATCGGCACCGTTGCCGTCCCGCAGATCGAAAAGCGCGGCTACAACGAGCCGCTGTTTCTGGGAACGATCGCCGCCGGCGGCACGCTCGGCATCCTGATCCCGCCGTCGATCAATCTCATCCTTTACGGGCTGCTGACCGACACGTCGGTGCCGGAGCTTTACTTGGCCGGCTTCATTCCAGGCTTCCTGCTGGCAAGCCTGTTCATGGGCACGGTCGTGTTCCTGTGCCTCGTCCGGCGCGGCTGGGGCGGTGAGGCGATCCGCACGGACTGGGGCGCGCGCTTGGCGGCGCTGCCGGCGCTTATTCCGCCGATCGGCATCTTTCTCGTCGTCGTCGGCTCGATCTATGCGGGTCTCGCCACGCCGACCGAGGCCGCTTCGCTGGGCGTCGTTGCGGCGATGATCCTCGCGGCACTCAACGGCAAGCTCACCTTGACCATGCTGCGCCACGCGGTCGAAGGCACCATGCGAACGACCTCGATGATCATGCTCATCATCCTGGCGGCAGTGTTCCTGAATTTCGTGCTGTCTGTCATCGGCCTGACGACGGCACTCACCGACTTCGTCTCCGGCCTCGGGCTGACGCCCTTCCAGACGATGTTGCTGATCATCGCCGTGCTCGTGGTCCTCGGCTGTTTCATGGAGACATTGTCGATGCTGCTGACGACGGCGCCGATCATCACGCCGATCGTCATTGCGCTCGGCTACGACGCCGTGTGGTTCGGCATCTTGCTGATGGTGCTTTTGGAGACGGCGCTGATCACGCCGCCGATCGGTATCAACCTCTACGTCGTTCAGGGCATTCGCGGCCGCGGCGAGATCGTCGACGTCATGAAGGGTGCGGCGCCCTTTGTCATTACCATGTTCGCGATGATCGCGCTGCTGCTTGCCTTTCCGCAACTGGCACTCTGGCTTCCGTCGCTGGTCTACTGATACCGGCGGCGCGCCGACAGGCTTGATCGAGAACGAAAAATTGCAGACGGTGGACGTTACGGTCCGCCGAAGAATGGAGATATGCCATATGTGGCAGTTCTGGATAGACCGCGGTGGGACATTCACCGATATCGTGGCGCGCAAGCCCGACGGATCGCTCGTCACCCACAAGCTGCTTTCGGAGAATCCCGAACAGTACAAGGATGCCGCCGTC
Source organism: Nitratireductor sp. XY-223 (assembly GCF_004959855.1). GTDB lineage: Bacteria > Pseudomonadota > Alphaproteobacteria > Rhizobiales > Rhizobiaceae > Hoeflea_A. The sequence continues at coordinate 1,058,351 of NZ_SPNT01000001.1, forward strand.
CAGGGCGTGCGCGAGCTGATCGGCGCAACGGGTGGCGCGCCGCTTCCGCTGTCGACCATCTCGGCCGTCAAGATGGGCACCACGGTTGCCACCAACGCACTGCTTGAGCGCAAGGGCGATCCGACTCTGCTGCTGATCACCGAGGGGCTCGGCGACCTTTTGCGCATCGGATACCAGAACCGTCCGCGCCTGTTCGATCTCAAGATCGAGTTGCCGGAACTCCTTTATTGCGACGTCGGCGAGGTGCGCGAACGCCTCGATGCCGAGGGCAACGTGGTGACGCCGCTTGATCTCGAGACCGCGCGCATCGCGCTCGAGCGCGCCTACGGCAACGGCGTGCGCGGTGTCGCCATCGCCTTCATGCACGGATACCTCAACCCGCGGCACGAGCAGGCGGTCGCCGCTCTGGCGCGCGAGATGGGCTTCACGCAGGTTTCCACCAGCCATGACACCAGCAAGCTGATCAAGCTGGTCTCGCGCGGCGATACGACGGTGGTCGACGCCTACCTCACGCCGATCCTGCGCCGCTATGTCGACCAGGTTGCCGATGCGCTCGATGTCGAGGGCGGGGCCTGCGAACGGCTGATGTTCATGCAGTCCAGCGGCGGCCTGACCGACGCGCGGCTTTTCCAGGGCAAGGACGCGATCCTGTCCGGGCCTGCCGGCGGCGTCGTCGGCATGGTCAAGACCGCGGGGCTTGCCGGGTTCGACAAGCTGATCGGGTTCGACATGGGCGGCACGTCCACCGATGTGTGCCACTATGCCGGCGAGTACGAGCGCAGCTTCGAGACCGAGGTCGCCGGCGTGCGCATGCGCGCACCGATGATGAACATTCATACCGTTGCCGCCGGCGGTGGTTCGATCCTGAGCTTTCGCGACGGCCGCTACCAGGTCGGCCCGGAAAGCGCCGGCGCCAATCCCGGGCCGGCCTGCTACCGCAGGGGCGGGCCGCTGACCGTCACCGACTGCAACGTCATGCTCGGCAAACTCAACCCGGACCATTTTCCGCACGTCTTCGGGCCGCACGCTGACCAGCCGCTGGACAGTGAAATCGTGCGAAAGAAATTCGCCGAAATGGCACAGGACATTGCCGACCGGACCGGGCTGGAGCCGTTGTCCGCCGAGGAGACGGCGGAGGGCTTCCTGCGGGTGGCGGTCGAAAACATGGCGAACGCCATCAAGAAGATCTCGGTGCAGCGCGGCTATAACGTCACCGCATACACGCTCAACTGCTTCGGCGGCGCGGGCGGACAGCATGCCTGCCTCGTCGCCGATGCGCTCGGCATGACATCGGTCTTCATCCACCCCTTCGCCGGGGTCCTTTCAGCCTACGGCATGGGCCTTGCGGAAATCCGGGCGATGCGCGAGGTGCAGTTCGACGGCGAAGTGGGTGACGCGGGGCGTGCCCGCAAGGTGCTCGACCGGATCGAGCGTGAGGTCCGCGCGGAGGTGGCGGAACAGGGAGTTGGGGAAGGCAATATCCGCACCGAGTTGCGCGCGCACCTGCGCTATGCCGGTTCCCACCAGACACTGGAGGTGATGTTCGGTACGCCGGCGGAAATGCAGGACCGCTTCGATGCCGCGCACGAGGCACGCTACGGTTTCGCCTCGCCGAGCCGGGAGCTTATTGTCGACATGCTCGCCGCCGAAGCCATCGGGATGGCGGAGGCCGCGTCCGATGCGCTGGCGGCCGGCCGGCTGGAAGATGCAATGCCGCGCGCGACGGTGCGCATGCGCAGCGACGGGGAATGGACCGATGCGCCGCTTTACGAGCGCGACGACCTTTGCGTCGGTCAGATCGTCGAGGGTCCTGCCATCATCGCTGAGCGGACGGGCACCAACGTGGTGGAAAAAGGCTGGCAGGCCCGCATCGACAATTTCGGGAACCTGGTTTTGACGCGCGTGGTCGAAAAGGTCCGCCAGGCCGCACTCGGCACCGGGGCCGACCCGATCATGCTGGAGGTTTTCAACAATCTCTTCATGTCGATCGCCGAGCAGATGGGCGCGACGCTGGCCAACACGGCCTATTCGGTCAACATCAAGGAACGTCTCGATTTTTCCTGCGCGCTGTTCGACGGCTCCGGCGGCCTGGTGGCCAACGCACCGCATGTTCCGGTGCATCTCGGTTCCATGAGCCAGAGCGTGCGCACGGTTCTGGAGATGAACCGCGGCAAGATCCGCCCCGGCGACAGCTACATGCTGAACGACCCGTTCGAGGGCGGCACGCATCTGCCGGACGTCACGGTGATAACGCCCGTCTTCGACGACGCGGGCAGGGAAATCCTGTTCTTCGTCGGATCGCGCGGCCATCATGCCGATATCGGCGGGCGCACGCCGGGATCGGCGCCGCCGGACAGCCGGCATATCGATGAGGAAGGCGTCCTGATCAGTAACTTCAAGCTGGTCGAGGCCGGCCGGCTGCGCGGCGACGAGACCCGGGCACTGCTCGGATCGGGCCGTTATCCCTGCCGCAACATCGACCAGAACATGGCCGACCTGGAGGCGCAGATCGCCGCCAACGAAACTGGCGTGCGCGAGGTGCGGCGGATGATCGGAACCTACGGGCAGGATGCGGTGATCGCCTATATGGGGCATGTCCAGGACAATGCGGAGGAATCGGTCCGGCGGGTCATCACGCGCCTGGAGAACGGCCGCTTCACCTATCCGCTGGACAGCGGCGCGAAGATCAGCGTCGCGATCACGGTGGACCCGGACGCCCGCGAGGCGATGATCGATTTTACCGGCACATCCCGTCAGGACGAGGATAACTACAACGCGCCCGCTTCGATTTGCGCCGCCGTGGTCCTTTACGTCTTCCGCACCCTGGTCGGCGCCGACATTCCGATGAACGAAGGTTGCCTGAAGCCGCTGAGGATCATCGCCCCGTCCGGAACGATGATCAATCCCGACTATCCCGCAGCGGTTATCGCCGGTAACACCGAGGTCAGCCAGTCGATCGCCGACTGCCTTTACGGTGCACTCGGCGTCATCGCCGGCTCGCAGGGCACGATGAACAATTTCGTGTGGGGCAACGACCAACTGCAGAACTACGAGACAATCTGCGGCGGAACCGGGGCAGGGCCGGATTTCACCGGCACCAGCGCTGTTCACTCGCACATGACGAATACGCGGATGACCGATCCGGAGGTCCTGGAAAAGCGGTTCCCGGTGCGTGTCGATGAATTCGCGATCCGCCGGGGATCCGGCGGCAGTGGTGCCCATTCGGGCGGCGACGGCATCGTCCGCAGGATGCGGTTCCTCGAGGCTATGACGGTGACGACGCTGACCTCGCACCGCGAAACGCATCCGTTCGGCATGCACGGCGGCGAGGACGGCGCCTGCGGCGAGAACAGCGTGCTGCGGGGCGACGGACGGGAGCAGACGCTGGCGGGCAACGATCACACCGATGTGCTGCCCGGCGATGTGTTCTGCATGAAGACGCCGGGCGGCGGCGGCTGGGGTGTCGGCTGACCGCGATGGGTTCGAAATGCGGCGGTTTACGTTTCATTGTGGATGATGAAAGGGCGGAAACAATGCGTCTTGACAACCCGGGGTTGCGCACTCATAAACAGTACACCACGTTATTTCCGTCTCGTGGTTGAAAGGCCGGGCGCGACCCGACGCCCCAATGCCGGTTTTAAACCCGCCGGCCGACTCGGTCCGCCCGGCCGCACATTAAGAAAGATCGCACCGGAGGCGCCCAAATCGCCGCCAAATCGCCGATTTGTGGACTTCCCGGTTTCCGGAATATCTCAAATGCAAACGCTTCCGGTTTCTATGCATTATGCATAATTAACGTTAAGCCCATTCTTTAACTCCCCTGAAATTGTACAGGTTTTACCAGACGGCTATACTTCAGCGAACGTGTTTGGGTGACCTTTATGCAAGAATATTTGGAACCGATAAATCGGGTGGCGGGGCATTACCGCTCGAAGATCGAAGAGCTTGGTCTGGAGTTGCGTCATTCCACCGACTTCGAACTCTTTATGGACGAGACCGAACGCATGGGCTTTGAGCCGACGCCGCATTTTGCGCCGCGCTTCAACGCGTTTTTCCGCGACGAGGCCTTTTGGGTCGGCATCTACGACCAGGCCAAGTGCGTTGCCACGGTGGCCTGCAAGCGCCAGCCGCTCGGTTCGGAAACGCTTGCCAGCTACGCCAAGCGATCGTGGACGCGCTACTACACGCCCGATTCGAAAAACCCGGTCGTCTTCCAGAAGGACCAGAAGCCTTTCCTGGAGCGTATGCGCGGCACGCTGTGTTATTGCGGCGAATACCGGGTGCTTCCGAAGTTCCAGAAACAGGGAATCGGACAATTGCTCGCGGCCTACATCAAGCCGGCTGCCTGGAGCTACTGGCCCGAAACGGATCTCTTCTACATTTTCATGGAAAACAAGGATGTTCGCAGCGGCCTGATGGCGGCGATCGAACTGTCTACGCAGATAAAGAATGCGCTGCAATGGGTGCAGCACCCGAGCCAAGCAAAACATGATTATTGGCTCGGTGCGATAAACCGAAGCGAATTTCTGGGCTGGCTGAAGGACGAACTGCGCAGTCCAGCTGTTCAAGCTCCGAGTATGTCGCCAGAAATGGAAAACCTTTTGGTGTCCTGATCATTAGGACCAGCCGCCGGTATTCCAGCTGAAAGCGCTTGCCGTCCCGGAACGTTTCATAGGTGACGTGCTCGAGGACCGGCTCGCCTTCACAGGCTTTCAAGTAGGCGGCGGCGACCGCGTCGCTGCCGCCGCCGGCATTCAAGTCATTGCGCCATCCTGTTCCCATCACCCGTCCGGCCAGCGAACGCTTTCCGACATGGGTGATCTCCGGAATCGCCGTTTTCATGGGCATGCCGAACAGAACAAGTTCGTCGGCCATGCCGAACAGGCTCGCGTGCAGGCGTTCATCAGCGCTGCCGCCGCTGCGATCCCAGGTCTGGAACAGTTCGAGCTGCGTCTTCGAAACGTCTGGCGTGTCGAAGACGCAGTCGTCGAGGAGCTTAGTGTGGACGGCCATACCCTGCCTCTTCGGCGGCCACGAACTGGGCAATCACGCGGCCGAAGAGAGCGGCAAACCTTTCCCATTCGGCAGAGGTGAAGCGTTCGATGTCGGTGTGGCTTGCGACGGTCACGGCGATAATGTCGCGCGAAAGGTGACACCCGTAGTGCTCGCACATCGCGTCAAGATATTCGCGGTCATTGCCGTATCTGTCAGGCGCGTCGAAAATCGCTTGCGCGGCGGGATGGTCAAATCCGACCATGTTCACATTAATGTTTTTTATCATTTATGGTTTTCCTGTATTTCCCCAAAAAATTTACCGGCGCCTGGATGATAGGGTAATTTCTATTTGCTGTCCTTCACTAGATTCTTCGAGCGCAGCGCGCGCAGCCGGCGGTACTGCTGCTGGATCAGCTTGTGGCGCTTTTCCAGCGAGACCTGCCGCCCGTAGTCCTCGATGATCATATCGGCTGCGTGGGTCGCCTGGTCGAACAGCTCGAGATCGAGCTCCGTGTCGGACCCGTTGGCGGAGACCAGCCTGGTGTTCGGATAATCGTCGGCATCGCCGTCCGGGCCGTCACCCTTGCCGGAGAGCAGCCAGTCGGTCGTCACCTTGAAGCGTTTCGCATATTGCGTAAGGGCAGGGCGGCTTACGCCGCGCGAACCGTTCTCGTGCGATGCATAGGTCGAGTAGCTGACGCCCAGCGCTTCGGCGGCGATGGCGGCGGTCTTGTATCCGGCCGCCTCCCGCGCGGCTTTCAGTCTGGTGTTGAGATGAGACATGGCGGAATTATGAAGCCGTTGAATATACTTTTGGTGTTTTTCAGGAATTATGCATTGTGCGTGATCCTATGCGTATTCGCGGTGGAAGTAAAACACATTGCGTAGTTGGCTGAATAAATTGATCGCGGGCGCGGCGATGCCTCAGGCCCGGCGATGTCGGTCGTTAAAGGACTTGCAATCCTATCGTGGATAATTACCAGTAGGTGCGGGCCCCCTTGGCGAAATTGGTATACGCAACAGACTTAAAATCTGTCACCCGCAAGGGTTTGCCGGTTCAAGTCCGGCAGGGGGCACCAGCCTTTAAAAGTGTGATTGACGATCAACAAACAATCGTTGTTTTGGCCACGACCCGGGTGCAGGCGAGGGAACCGTAACAGGGAAGAAATCCGCCTTGACTGAAGCGGTTCATTTTGTTCCATAACGGCATGAACACACTACCCAAAATTGCACGAAAACTTGTTCGTTCGTACAGGAAGAATATCCTCCGAGATCCTCACCTTCTGGAGCTTTCGCGCTGGTTCAAGGATGAGGGCGACAAGAAGCTGCGGCTTGACCACAGGTTGGATGCAAATTCGACGGTTGTGGACTCCGGCGGTTATCTGGGGGACTTCGCAGACACCATCAGTCGTTGCTTCAACAGTCATATTTTCTTGTTTGAGCCATCCACTCGATTCTACCAAAAGTGCGTGGAAAGATTTGCGGCCAACTCCAAGATCGTTTGTCGGAACTATGGTCTCTCAGGCCAAAACCGAAACACCACATTGTCACAAGACGCCGATGGTTCGTCTGAATTCGGTGGTTCGAAGGGGAGCGATGGCGGTGCTGAAACGGTCAGGCTCAGAGCGGTTGACGAGGCTTTCATAGAGAACGGGATCTCAAGTGTTGATCTCATGGAAATCAACATTGAAGGAGGCGAATACGAGGTGCTGCCCAGGCTGATTGACGTCGGTATGGTGAAAGACATCGATCGCCTGCAGATACAATTCCACAGCTTTGTGGACAACGCCGCGGCACGTCGTGAGGACATACAGTCGAAATTGGCCAAAACCCATGAGATGGTCTGGTGCTATGACTTCGTTTGGGAGTGCTGGACTAGAAAGTGATGCCAGCCATTTTGGTTGCCACAACGCCGCCGGTCTGACGTGCCTGCCGTCAGATGCTGTTGCCTGTCAGATACTGCCAAAGCTCCTTGCTTGCTCCGGTCATGGCATCGCCGGCATTCGACAGGATGTAATACCCGAGATCGGGGCGGCTGACCGGTTCTCCCAGGCGGACGATCTCGCCGGCTTCGACGAGATCGTCATCCAGCCCGACATAGCCTAGCGCGACGCCTTCGCCGCAGCGGATCATGTCGAGCAGGGTCGGGTAGTTCCTGATATCGGCATTGCGCAGGTCGCCGGGCAGCGTCGCACCGTGGTGCTCGAACCACTTCTTCCAGGTCATCCAGCCGTAATTGTGCATGTCGCCGTGCTCGAGCAGCCATTCGGTTTGCAGCGTCGCGGCAAGGTCGTCGGGGTCGAGCTCGGGCGTGCGTTCCAGGAACGACGGCGCGGCGATCACGTAGGTTGTCTCGGTAAAGAGGAGATCCGCACGCTTGCCCGGCCAGTCGCCGGAACCGAAGCGGATCGAGAAGTCGACCTTGCCCGCGTCGAAATCGTGGTAGTTCTCCGAGGTGACGAAGTTGATGGCCGCGCCTCCGGCAGCGCCGCGCATCGCGGTGATCTGCGGCATCAGCCACAGATGGGTGATGCCGAACGAGGCGCCGATGACGATCTCGTTGTTCTTGCGTGCCGAGACCGAGCCCAGGGAAACCTCGAGACGGTCGAAGGCCGAGGTGACAAGCTCGGAGACGGTCTCGCCTTCTGTCGTCAGGGCGACGGCATTGCCGGTCCGGTGAAAAAGGTCGATGCCCAACCAGGCTTCAAGGTTGGTGATGTGCCGGGTGACGGCCGGCTGGGCCACCCCAAGTTCCTCGGCCGCGCGGGTGAAATTGCTGTGCCGGGCGGCAGCCTCGAAGGCGAGGAGGGCGTTGAGCGGCGGCAGGCGTCGGCGCATCGCGAGATCCGATCTCATAATAATATTTCCTTATGCCAGCCTATCAATTTCAGCCGTATCCGGCAATTTTTCCATGCGTTAATGTTTGGGTGACGGAACGCAAGGGATACGCGCGCCATGAAGAAGGTCACCTTTACCCAGATGAAGCACGGCACCCGGGAAGACTACGAGTTCCTGGTCGCCGAGGAAATCGGACACACGAAGCACACGGCCGACCGGCTGCTCAAGGCGATGACCGAGCTTGACGAGAGCCTTTCAGGCTACCAGGTCACCCGCCTCGGGCACTCGGTACAGTCGGCGACGCGCGCCTGGCGGGACGGCGCGGATGTCGACTGGGTGGTCTCGGCCCTGCTGCACGATATCGGCGATATCTACGCGCCGTATAATCACGACGAATACGCGGCCGCCATCCTCAAGCCCTTCGTGCGCGAGCAGTGCACCTGGTGCGTGCAGACGCACGGCGATTTCCAGATGCTCTATTACGGCCATCACCTGGACGGCTTCGACCAGCACAAGCGCGAGTGCCACCGCGGCCACCGGTATTTCGACGACTGCGCCGAATTCTGCGAGCGCTGGGACCAGGCGAGCTTCGATCCCGACTATGACGACCTGCCGCTGGAATTCTTCGCTCCGATGGTGCGCGCGGTGTTCGACCGCGACCCCTACGACAAGGATGTCATCCGCCCCGGAGCGCGCGAACCGCTGGTGAATCCAGCCGTCGCATCCGAGCGATCAGAAGCCTGAGGATCTGACATGAGCGACACCGTGCAACCGGCCAAGCGGCCGGCCCGAAAGACGTGGAATTACACGCCGGCCCTGCCGATCCGGCTCGCGCCCTACTGGGACTGGCCGTTGCGCCCGCTGGAATCGGTGTTTTATCTTCTGAAGAGCTGGAACCCTGTCGCCATGCGCTTTGTCATGCTGCTCGCGGCCATCGCGACGTGGCTCTGGTTCACGCCGGATATCGAGCGAGCGAAAACGGTCGCGTTCGGCTGGGTGTTCGAGGTCTGGCTGCGCAACTTCCTGATCCTGACGGGCGTTGCCGGGGGTCTCCACCTCTTCCTGCTGCGTTTCAGGCTGCAGGGCGACGACTATCGCTACGACCTGCGGCCGATGGCCAGGGGCGCGAAGGTGTTTTCCTTCAAGAACCAGGTCTACGACAACATGTTCTGGTCGTTCGTTGCCCTGCAGTTCTGGACATTCTGGGAGTGCCTGATGTGGTGGTCCTACGCCAATGGCTGGGCGACGATGATCACCTTCGATCGCAACCCGGTATGGTTCGTCGCGCTCATCGTGCTCATTCCCATCTGGGCGGGCTTTCATTTCTACTGGTTCCACCGGCTGCTCCATGTGGGCAGGCTCTACACCTGGGTCCACGCCTGGCACCACAAGAACATCAATACCGGCCCCTGGTCGGGTCTGGCGATGCACCCGGTCGAGAGCTTCTTTTTGATGTTCGACACGATGATCTTTTTCCTCGTGCCGGCGCACCCGATCCATGTGCTTTTCCTGCTCTTCCACCACGGCATCGGCGCACCGACCTCGCACGCCGGCTTCGAGAGGCTGAAGGTCGGCGGCCGCGACAGTTTCGAGGTAGGGGACTTCTTCCACCAGTTGCACCACAAGTTCTTCGACTGCAATTACGGCACCTGGGAAACACCGTGGGACGGCTGGTTCCGAACCTTCCATGACGGAACGCCGGAGGGCGATGCGGAGGTCAAGCAGCGCCGCATGCAGCTCTGGACAAAATAGTGCACGCCCGCACGTTTCCATACGCGCGCCAGTCGATCCAGATGCGCGAGGGTGAGCGCGACAAGCTCCGGGAAGCGCTTGACAGGGTCTGATCCAAGGTGGTCCCGACCGTTCGCATCCCCGGGCGTCAGGTCGGTCGGGCCGGCCGGCTCCTATTTCGCCTTCTTCTTGGCTTTCCGCTTCTTTTCATTGGCGGCGCGCTTCGCGCGATGGTGCCGGCGTTTCATCGAGTCCTTTTTCATATCGGCGTTCCTCCCGTGCTGCCGAATGCAAGCGACGGGGGATTATACGCCATTTTTTAAAAGAACGCGTCAGCTGCACGAAATGCGCATGGTTCCGTGACGGTAGGCTCCGGGACCGCCGCCGGACTGCAATGTCTGATCGTTGATCGTCACCCGGTAGAACGGAATGCCGCGGATGTCTTCGTGAGACGGCTGGATTTCAACCATGTGGTTGGCGTCGAAAGGTTCTTCCTGGAGCGATCCGTCCGGCTGCTCGCCGACGAACGTGCCGCCCTTGACGCAGGAACGCCGTTCGAACTCGGCCATCTGGAAGATAAAATTGGAGTTGCCGAAGGAGGACAGTTCACCCATGGCCGTGCTGATCGAGTGGTCGAGCTTGGCCGATGCCGACTGGACGATCTGGTTTCGCAGATCCTCGGCATCCTGAGCGATGCCGGTGCTCAGATTCTGTGTCACCGCATCCAGCTTCTGCTGAAGTGTGGCGGTCTCCTGCCGCGACGCCTCGAGATCCGTTCGGACATCTGCCAGTTGTGCGCGAAGGCCGGATACCTGGATGAATCCCCATGCCATCAGCAATGCGAAGATGATCGCGAAACCGGCGACGGCAGCCGTCAGGACATCAATCGGTTCGAACCCGCCTTTGGGCAACGGTGCGTGGGCGCGTTTCCTGGCGATTTTGTCTTTCATCTTGGCTTCCTGTCGTGAGTCCCGTCGAGCTTCGCTGAATTTCACTCCGCCATTCCGCATTGGAACGGCAATAAGGCGATCCGGCGGCGCATCCGTGCCGCCCAACATAATCGCGCCGACGCCTGGTTCAAGAAAACACTGCGAAATCAGCAAGACCTGATTCCTTTTCGGGTCCGACAGCGGCCGCAAAACCCGCGCCGCATGTAGCGCGCTGATGCGGATCGCTTCAGTTTCAAGGCGTCCTGGGCTGATTTCGTCCCGGCGTTTGCGGCCGGCGGACAAAATCGGTAAGGAAGGTGCTTTCCAGCCTGACTATCCAACCGGCAAACATTGTGAGCGGGGGAATTATGCTCGGTACCATCGACGCATCGTGCGGTGTTGAACGCTCTGGCGGACGGTCTGGTCTGATGCCCGCCGACAGCCGGCAAATCTGATGGCGGGAATCGCCGCGCTGGCCGCGGCCTACATTTTTTCGCAGTTCTACCGTTCGTTCCTTGCCGTGCTGACGCCGATCCTCACCGAGGAACTGGGCACCAGCAAAGCAGACCTGTCACAGGCGTCCGGCCTCTGGTTCCTGACCTTCGCGCTGATGCAGTTCATCGTCGGGGTATCACTCGACCGGTACGGGCCGCGCCGGACGGCCACGGTTCTGTTCGCTGTGGGCGTCGGCGGCGGGGCCTTTCTGTTCGCGGCGGCGACCACGCCACTGGAAATCGTCATCGCCATGGGCCTGATCGGCATCGGATGCTCGCCGGTGCTGATGGCGGCGTTCTTTATCTTCGCCTATACGTTCCGGCCGGCGCGTTTCGCGGTCGCCTCATCATGGTTCGTCGCCATGGGCACGGCGGGCAACGTCATCGGCGCCAAACCGCTGGCGATCGCCGTCGAGAGCTTCGGCTGGCGGGAGACGATCTTCGGTCTCGGCGTGCTTTCGCTGCTGACTGCGATTGCGATCTACGTGTTCGTGAAAGATCCGAAGGTTGAGCGGGAAGAGGCCGGCGGGATCGGGCTTGCCGGTTACTGGGCCTTGCTAAAGATACCGGCGCTGTGGCTGATCATTCCGCTCGTCGCGATCAACTATGCGCCTGCCGCCGGTGTGCGCGGCCTGTGGGTCGGACCGTATCTGGCGGATGTGTTCGGCGCGTCGACCCAGCTCATCGGGACCATATCGCTGTTCATGGCCATTTCGATGATCATCGGCAGCGTCCTTTACGGTCCGCTCGACACCCTGTTCGGAACGCGCAAATGGGTTTCGTTCCTCGGCAACCTTCTTGGAGCGGTGGCGCTCCTGTTGCTCGCTGCCTTCCCGATCCAGCCGCTCTGGCAGGTGACGGCGCTGCTGTTCGCCGTCGGCCTTTTCGGCGCCAGCTACGGTGTGATGATGGCCCATGCCCGCGATTTCTTTCCGCGGGAGCTCACGGGACGCGGCGTGACGCTCATGAACTTCTTTACCATCGGCGGGGTGGGCCTCGGCCAGTTCCTGACAGGGCAGATGGCGCAGGCGCACTTCGATCCGCTCGATCCGGCGCCGACCTTCTCGCTGCTCTTCGGTTTCTACGGCGTTCTGCTTGCCGTGACCGTCGCGATCTATTTCTTCTCGACCGACAAGAAACCGGATTGATCAGGAGCCATCGGGCAGCTTTCCGATCCATTCCTCGATGACCTTCACGGTGCTTTCGTTGGTCGAAGGCGACACGGAATCGCCGGCAATCACGTGATGGTCCTTGTCGTCGCTGTCATTGACGATGACGATCTCGCTGTCGGCGCCCCATCGGCCGGCGACGATCTTCGTGGCGTCCGGCTGCACCACGGTGTCTTTCTCCGAAAAGATGAAGAGCACGGGGACGGTGATCTTCTCGATATCGGCGCTTTGCACGAGCTTGACCAGCTCGGCCATCGGCAGGACGGCCTCGGACGGATATTCGTGTGTCCAGTTGTGCCGTTGCAATTCGTTCTTCGGCTCGAACGAGCGACGATCGCCGGCGATGATGCCGAGGATCTGTTTCGCCCAGGGGATCGTCAGCAGGCCGGCGCCGGCGGCCTGAATGCCGTAGTTCGGAGAGATGTTGACGATGCCGACAACATCGGCGCTGAGATCCGGCTGGGTCGCGGCCCAGGTCGTCAGGGTGCCGCCCGTCGACGTTCCGACGAGGATGACGCGTTCGCCGATCCGCCTGCCGACGGCGATGGCTTCGGCCACGTCGTTGACCCAGCCCGCGACCGTTGCCTCCGCCATCGCGTCGCTGGTGCGGCCGTGACCGACCAGCCGCGTATAGAAGAGGTTGGCACCGATATCCTTGGCGACGATGTCCATCACCGGGCGGATTTCTCCCGGCGAAGCGGAAAAGCCGTGGATATAGACCAGCGAGAGCGGCGTCTTGGCGCGCGAGTTCGGATAGGCCCAGACAATCTGCTTGTTCAGGCCGTTCCTGATATCCTGGAAGCGGGCCTCCTCGCGTTCGAGGAACGCCTCGACGTCATCGCCGATGGTGGCCGGATCGAAATTGACGGTTGCGTTCACTTCTGTCCGCGGTCCCAGGTAATACAAAATCGCGCCTGCGATAATCAGTACGACTATGCCGTACAAAATCCTGGTCAGTCGAGACCGTTTCGCCATTGCCAACCTCCGGCTCTGTCTGGGTTTTCACAGCTTATGCGCGAACACTAGCGCATATCAACGTCGATATTCGGGCGGTCGATGACTTCGCGCAACGCGAAGGCGGAATTGATGCGCACGACATGGGGCAGGGCGGACAGCCACTCCTTGTGGATGCGCTCGTAATCCTGCAGATCCTTGGCGGCGATACGCAATATGTAGTCGTATTCGCCCGACATCAGGTAGCAGACAAGGACGTTCGGGCAACGCTTGACCGCGGCCTCGAACTCGCTCAGCGTCTTTTCGAACTGGCCTGAGAGCGAGATGTGCACAATGGCCGTCATCGTGTAGTTGAGGGCCTTGTTCGACAGCCGCGCGTGGTAGCCGCGAATGACGCCGGATTTTTCCAGGATATCGAGCCGGCGCGAGCAGGCGGACGCCGAAAGGCCGACCTTTTCCGCAAGGTTGGCGTTGGAGATTCGGCCGTCCTCCTGCAGCGTCCTCAAAATAGCGATATCGATTGTGTCAAGCTTATCCATTCGGTGATTCTTCAATATTTTTTAGATTTTCGCAATAATATTCGAAAATATCCGCCTATACAGGCGCACTTCGCAAGGACATTTCACACTTCCTGTGGTGCAATAAGCCACAATAGGTTGCGCGAATCGCGCGAAAAGATGTGGAGGACGCTCAATGCGTGTCGGATGCCCGAAGGAAATCAAGAACAACGAATTCCGCGTTGGTCTCACGCCCGGATCGGTGCGTGAATACGTGGCCCATGGCCACGAAGTCATCGTCGAAACCAATGCCGGCCTCGGCATCGACGCCGATGACGGCGTCTACCAGGCGGCCGGCGCCAAGATCGTGGCGACGGCGAAGGACGTGTTCGACCAGTCGGATATGATCGTCAAGGTCAAGGAGCCGCAGCCGTCGGAATGGGCGATGCTGCGCGAGGACCAGATCCTCTACACCTATCTGCACCTGGCACCCGACCCCGAGCAGACCAAGGGTCTTGTCGAATCCGGCTGCACGGCGGTTGCCTATGAAACGGTTACGGACGATCACGGCGGCCTGCCGCTGCTCGCGCCGATGTCTGAAGTCGCCGGCCGGCTCGCTATCCAGGCCGGCGCGACCGCCCTTGAAAAAGTCTATGGGGGCCGCGGCGTCATGCTGGGCGGCGTTCCCGGCGTCCTGCCGGGCAAGGTCACCATCATCGGCGGCGGCGTCGTCGGGCTGAATGCCGCCAAGATGGCCGCCGGTCTCGGCGCCGAGGTGACGATGCTGGACCGGTCGATCCCGCGCCTGCGCCAGCTCGACGATATCTTCAACGGGCGGGTCCGCACGCGCTTTTCGACGATCGAGGCGCTGGAGCAGGAGGTCTTCTCGGCCGACCTGACGATCGGCGCGGTGCTGATCGCCGGCGCCGCGGCGCCGAAGCTCGTCACCCGCGAGATGCTTTCGGGAATGAAGAAGGGCTCGGTCATCGTCGATGTCGCCATCGACCAGGGTGGCTGTTTCGAGACCTCGCATCCCACCACGCATTCGGAACCCACCTTCGAGGTGGACGGGGTCATCCACTACTGCGTCGCCAACATGCCGGGCGCCGTTCCGGTGACGTCCGCGCATGCGCTCAACAATGCGACGCTGCACTACGGACTGCAGCTTGCCGACAAGGGCCTGAAGGCGATTGCCGAGGACCGGCACCTGCGCGCCGGCCTCAATGTCCATCGCGGCCGCATCACCAACAAGCCGGTTGCCGATGCGCTCGGCTACGAGCTTGCCGAAGCGGACACCGTTCTCAAGGTCGCCTAGGCCTTTTGCAGGAATTCGAACGAAACCGTCCGGCCGCGGGGCCGGGCGGTTTTTTGCGTCATCGGCGCTGGTCTGGCGGTTGATATTCCTGCACTTATTTCGTTCGAATTTGAATCAATCCGTCAATCGGACCTTCAACTCCCTCGGGTACAATCTTGCGATGTACTAGATATGGGGGGCTTGTCTAGTGAATATCGGTTCGTTCATCGCAGTCGGCCTGTTGGGCGCCGCCCTTGTCGGCGCGGCCGCCAACCTGCCGCCGCGCGCGCTGACCGAAGGGGACTTTGAAGCGCTGGTCTCGCGGTCGGACGACCTCGAGCGCTACGGCACCGCCTTCAGCGGTGCGGCGCGCTGGCTCTACGAGGCCGGCATCTGTTCGGAATACGACCTTAGGCAGAGCGGCGGCTGGGCGAAATCGCGCACCCACCGCAATCGGCCCATCTATTTCACCTATTGCGGCGGCTCGGCCCTTGCGGACCGGGTCTATTTCGACGCTGAGACGCTGGAGTTCTACGGCCGGGCGCGCGGTAGCGGGGAGCGGGTGCGGTTGGCAGGGTAATAAATTCGGTGCATTGCGTTTACACAACAGGAAAGTCCCGCTTGATGCCTTTAATATGTCGTATGCGAGAGTTAATTCTGAGAGGCCGAAGGTGATAGCTGTGGTGCTGTTTGGTCTTAGCCTGAATTTTGTTTTCCGTGCTATTTGAAGTGTTTGACGGCGATGGTTTTGCGAGCAAACTGTGAGAGTTCAAGTAAAAGCTGGTGCTTGTGTTTGTTGTACGCTTCCAGAGGTTCACTTAACGTATCCCAGGAATGGTTTTTTCCTTCTATCCGGTCATACTGTAAGCGAGCAGCAGTTCTGCGGGCAGTTAGTGACGAATCTTCAAGCGAACGTATGCTCTGTTCAAACTGAGGAAAATACAGTATTGAAATTGCGTACATTTTTGCTAATGCTGAAGACTCGAGTATTTGAAATTCAGAGCCTGCAGTATTCGTAATGAACGTCGATAACCAGTCGTCGAATTCAAAAACTGCCGTTACTAGTTCTTGAAACTTTTGTTCTCGAATTTCGGTTTTGGACGAACGGGATTTGAAAAACTCTACCGCAATAGGTGCGTAAATCGCGACAACACTAGTCAGTAGCGCAGGTCCCAGTGCGACGGTCATTAGTTGCCAGAATTCCAAGTTTGTTGAACCCGTCATATTGGTCTCCCCAATTGTGCCTTGTTCTATAGTTCATCGGTTTATTTGTCTCTTATTGTAACGTCGGAGACGCTAAGTTCCGGTCTGTAGTAAATTCAACATACGGACTACGCAGACCTGTTCAATCATAGGTAGACTAGATAATATGAACATATGCACTGATTCAGTAATTGACTTAAACCGAGCCGCCATACCAAATGTACAGTGAGCGACATACGACTTGGTCACAATGGTGGGTTGTATTTTGGGCAAAAAGCCTCATCTACAAAAGGCCTTCGTACCGCGGTGTGATCTAGATCGTCTGGAATAAGTATGTGAGATTGATATGAACCATCAGGAACTGAAGGTATTTGTAATATCAAGCATTCTTTCGGACGAGTTTCGTGGCACGAATATTGACAAAACGGGAACACCTGACGTTCGCATCGAGCTGAAAAACAACAAAAAATACGTCGACTCAAATATTGCGATAGAAGAGGTAGGTTACTTTAGGGGCCAATCACATGGTGTGAAAGTAGAAGAGCCGCAAATAAGGTTAAGTTTCGATATTGACGGTATAGTTACCTGTTATACGCATTACGGCTCTCTTGGAGATGGGGCTCAATTTACTGTTGCATATTATGAGGTCACCGGTCGATTCTCTTGTCTGGCTAGTATTACGCCAGAAGGCGATACCAAGAAATTTTTCGTAGTTGAAAAATCACACAGAGTGACCCTGAATATAGATGTAAAAGACATAGAGAGAGTTGTAGATCCAGATCACTTTCCCGAGTCTGCTAAGAATCGAGCGAGAGCGCTCATAGAAATTCTGGACAAAGCAGTCGCCAATCGTCTCAACCAGCGTGGCGAGCAGAATCGCATCTGAAGTCTCAGCGGGGTGTATTCGTTGACCTCAACTTCAAAATAGCCGCCCCACCGTTAGGCGGGGCAGCCTCTTGCTCACTCACTGATAAACAATATCCGTGATCCGGCGGAGCGTAACGCGGCGGTTGCGCCAGTCGGCGTAGGGGGTGTCGACCAATAGGTCCTCTTCACCGTAGCCGACGGTCTCCAACGCATGGTAGGGCACGCCGAAATATTCGGTCAGCACCCGCTGCAGCGAGGCGGCGCGGCGTTCGGACAGCACCTGGTTGGCGGTGTAGGAGCCGACGGCGTCGGTGTGACCCTCGATCAGGAACAGCTCGTGCGGGTTGTGGCCGAGCATGTTGTGCATGGCCTCGGCAATCTGCTCCACCTTCCAGTGCTGGTTCGACGAGATGCGGGGCGAACCGAAAGCGAAGTTGATCGCCTGGATCTCGATCGACGGCGCGATGTGGCGCAGCGCCCGGCGGCGCTTGACGTCTTTCACCGAGCCCTTCATCGAGGGCTTGATCTTCATGGCCGGCGGGGCGCTGAGGCTCTTTTCGATGGTCAGCGCGTCGGGCACCTTCTTGTTGATCTTCTTGGCATAAAAGACCTTCTCGGGGATCTTGCCGTTGTCGATGGTCAGCTTGAACTGTGCGGCAGACGCCGCGGCGGGCGCGGCGACCGCGGCGGCGAATGCGGTCAAAAACGTGCGGCGTTTCATAACGGTCTTCCTCTCTCGTCCCGGCCGGACCATCCGGCCGCTGATCTGATGGAGGAAGCGTAGTCGGGCGTCGCTGAAGCTGCGATGAACGGGCCGTTCAGATAAGGGAAAGCCTTAGACGGACTTGACGATGCGCAACAGGTCCGCGTCGGTGAGCGGATGGATGAAGGTCTCGCTCTGGCCGATCGGGGTGAAGCCGAGCTTCTGGTAGAGCGGCAGTGCGGCGGGGTGGTCGAGCGTGCAGGTGTTGACCGTCACCTTCAAGGGGCTCGTCTCCCAGGCCGCTTCCAGCGCCTGCGCCAGCAGCCAGCGGCCGAGCCCGTGGCCGTGTGCGTGCGGCATCAGGCCGAAATATTCGAGATTAACGGTCTCGGCATTGACCTGCCGCAGCTCGAAAAAGCCGGAAGGCGCGCCGTTGAGGTAAAGCACGTGGATCGATGTCTCGGGCGCGTGGACGATCTTCGACAGCGCGTCGTCGCTGAGGCGCAGCCGCGCCACCCAGTGCCACTCACGACCGGTGCGCAGCTGCAGGTAGCGGTAGAAATGCAGCGGGATCTCGGCCTGCCGCATCAGCGCGACGTGGAGATTGACCGGCATCGGGCAGAGCTGCGTCGGTCGCTGGGTCTGCTCCAGATAGGTGACGATCGCCTTTTTCGGTGCGCGTCCACGGGCCATCAGGGGTCTCCGGTCGCCACCGGCGTGTCGTCCCGCGCGCCCCATTCGGACCAGGATCCGTCATAAAGGCGCGTGTTCTCGTTGCCGAGCGAGTGCAGGGCGAGCGTGATGACCGCCGCCGTGACGCCGGAGCCGCAGGTGGTGACAACCGGTCCTTGCGGATCGATGCCGGCCTCTTCCAGCGTCGTGCGCAGGGCGTCGAGCGGCTTGAGGTGGCCGTTCTCGGAAAGCGAGAACACCGGCACGTTGCAGGCGCCCGGCATGTGGCCCGAGCGCATGCCTGCGCGCGGTTCGGCCTCCTCGCCGGTAAAGCGGCCGGCGCCGCGCGCATCGGCGACCTGGTGCGAGCCGGAGGCCACCACCTCGCGCATTTGGGCGATGCGGACCACCGCTTCCTCATCGAATACCGGATTGAACGTGCCTTCCGGGTGTGAGGGCGTCTCCGTGTTTACGGGCCGCCCGTCGCGTTTCCAGCCGTCGATGCCGCCGTCGAGCACAAGGACATTGGCTGCGCCCATGACGCGGAACTTCCACCACACGCGCGGTGCGGTGAACATGCCGAGCCCGTCGCACACGACAATGGTGTCGGTGTCGGAAATGCCGAGCGCGCTCACATGCTGCGCGAAGACGCCGGGGCTCGGCAGGGCATGGGGAAGGTCGACGCCCGGTTCGACGACGACGTCATGGTCGAAGAACACGGCGCCCGGTATGTGGCCCGCGTCGTATTCGGCCCTGGCGTCGCGCTCCTGCGCCGGCAGGTACCAGGAGGCGTCTACGATGCGCAGGCCCTCCTGTCCCAGCCTTTCTTCCAGCCAGTCGGCCGAAACCACGAATGCGCTCTTTTCTGTCATGGACTTGCCGCGCGACCGTCAGCCGGGCAGTTCGCCGAAGCGAATGCGGAAGCGGCGGTTCTCGCGCCCTTTCTTTTCGATCTTGCCGATATGGATCGCGCCGATCTCGGCGGTCTCCGAAACATGGGTTCCGCCGCACGGCTGGCTGTCGACACCGGCCTCGTCGCCGATACAGACCAGCCGGATGCGGCCGCTGCCGCTGGGCGGGCGCACATTCTTCGACTTCACCAGGCCGGGATTGGCCGCAAGCTCCGCCTCGTCGATCCACTTGGCGAAGATCGGGTGGTTGCCTTCGACCAGTTCCATCAGCTTCTCGCTGACCGAGGCCTTGTCGATCGCCTCGCTCATGTCAAAATCGACGCGGCTCTCATCCTCGCCGACAGAGGCGCCGGTAATGGGAAAGGGGCACACCACCGTCAGCAGGTGGCAGGCCGAGTGCATGCGCATGAGTTTGTAGCGGCGCGGCCAGTCGATATGAAGTGCCAGGGTCTCGCCGATCTCCGGCACCGCCTGCTCGTTGGACGGCACGTGGACGATCTCTGCTTTCGACTGCCCGTTGACCGTCGCCGCGATCTCGATCCTCGATCCGTCCTCGCGCTCGAAGAAGCCGATATCGCCGGGCTGCCCGCCGGACGTCGCGTAGAAACAGGTCCGGTCCAGCAGGATGCCGCCGCGGTCGTTGACGGCGGCGACGCGGCCCTCGGCCGTGGAGAGATACGGGTCGTCGAGAAACAGCGGAAGCGTTTCCTGCAAGGCTCACACCTCTTCGTAAGGCACGGAAATATCCGGCGTTTTTTCCATCCACTCCGGAACCGGCAGCTCCTTGGAGCGCAGGAATTCGGGATTGAAGAGCTTGGACTGATAGCGGTTGCCGTAGTCGCAAAGCACGGTGACGATTGTGTGGCCGGGACCCATCTCCTGTGCCATCTTCACCGCGCCGGCGATGTTGATGCCGGACGAGCCGCCAAGGCACATGCCTTCGTCCTCGATCAGGTCATAGACGTAAGGGAACGCCTCGGCGTCCGGAACCTGGTAGGCGAAGTCCGGCGTGAAACCCTCGAGGTTCGCGGTGATGCGGCCCTGGCCGATCCCTTCCGTGATCGAGCTTCCCTCGGCCTTCATCTCGCCGTTTTTATAGTGGTTGAAGAGCGCGGCGCCCATCGGGTCGGCGATGCCGATCTTGACGGACGGGTTCTTGTCGCGAAGGCCGACGGCGACGCCGGCCAGCGTGCCGCCCGAACCGACGGCGCAGATGAAGCCATCCACCTTGCCGTCCGTGTCGTGCCAGATCTCCGGCGCCGTCGTCTCGATATGGGCCTGGCGGTTGACGACATTGTCGAACTGGTTGGCCCAGATGGCGCCGTTCGGATCCTCGCGCGCGATCTGCTCGGCAAGGCGCCCCGACAAGCGCACGTAGTTGTTGGGGTTGCGATAGGGAACGGCCGGCACCTGGACCAGCTCGGCACCGAGAAGGCGCAGCGCGTCCTTCTTCTCCTCGCTCTGGGTCTCCGGAATGACGATGACCGTGCGATAGCCGAGCGCCTTGGCCACCATGGACAGCCCGATGCCCGTATTGCCGGCGGTGCCCTCGACGATAACGCCGCCGGGCCGCAACTGCCCCTTCTTGACGGCGTCCTGGACGATGAAAAGCGCCGCGCGGTCCTTCACGGACTGTCCCGGATTGAGGAACTCGGCCTTGCCCAGGATCGTGCAGCCGGTCAGCTCCGACGCCTTCTTCAGTTTGATCAGCGGTGTATTGCCGATGCCGTCCAGCACAGTTTGTAACGTGGTCATCTGATTGCCTCACTAGGGTCGCTGCAACAGTATTTTGACGGTTGTGGATTATCAACAAGGGCAACGGCAAGAAATGACGTTTGCCGCTGCTGCCGTTTGGCAAAATAGAATTTCAAACCGGTCGGGGAAGACCTGCTGCAGAGCGTCGGAACGCTTGCTGTTCAGCCGCGCTGGTAGATGATCTGTCGCACATTGATGTTCTCGGCCCGGAACCCAGCCTCGCAATAATGCAGGTAGAACTCCCACAGCCGCTTGAACCGTTCGTCGAAGCCCATGGGCCGGATGTTCGGCCAGGCGTCCCAGAACCGCGAACACCACTCGGACAGTGTCCGCGCATAGTCCTGGGCAAAGGCGCGGTGACCGGAGAGCTTGAGATTGGCCTTGCGGCCGAGTTCCTCGAGTATCTCGAAGGTCGGCAACATGCCGCCGGGAAAGACGTAGCGCTGAATGAAATCGGGATTGCGCCGGTAGTTTTCGAAGGCATCCTCATGGATGGTGATGATCTGCAGCCCGGCGCGGCCGCCGGGTTTCAGGCACTCGCTCAGCTTGGAGAAATAGCCGGTCCAGTATTTTTCGCCGACCGCCTCGAACATCTCGATGGAGGCGATGTGGTCGTAGACGCCGCGCTCTTCGCGGTAGTCCTGGAACTTGAGTTCGACCCGGTCCGACAGGCCGGCATCGTGAATGCGCTTTTGCGCATAGTCGAGCTGTTCGCGGCTGATGGTCAGGCCGGTGACGCGCGCACCGATTTCCTTCGCCGTATATTCCGCAAAGCCGCCCCATCCGCAGCCGATTTCAAGGACGTGGCTGTCCGGGGTGATGCCGATCGCATCGGCCAGCGCCTTGTATTTCGCCTTCTGGCCGCTGTGCAGGTCGTTGGCCCCGGTCTGGAACAGCGCCGAGGAGTAGGTCATGCTCGGATCGAGCCATTTTTCGTAGAACGCGTTGCCAAGGTCGTAGTGCGCGGCGATGTTCTTCCTGGCCTGGGCCTTGGTGTTGGCGCGGAACAGGTGGCGCAGGCGCTCCATCAGGCTGGCCAGCCCCTTCGCGCCGCTGGCTATGTGGTTGCCGATATCGGTGTTGACCAGGAACAGTTCGAGAAAGGTCGGAATGTCGGGGCTCTCCCAGTCGCCGTCCATGTAGGATTCCGCCACACCGATCGTGCCGCGGCGGAAGGCGGCATAGGGCAGGTTCCAGTTGTGCAGCACTGCGGTGGCGCGCGGGCCGCTTTCTGGCCCCTCTATGCGCCATTGGCGACCGTCCGGGAGCTTCAGGTCAAGCGCACCGCGGCGCAATCGCGAGATGGCGCGCAGCGCCAGCTGGGCCTTGAAGGGCAGTCCGCTCAGATGCTCGCCGACATTGCTTGCCGAAACCAGTTCCACAGCGCCGTCATCCGCCGCATTTGTCGTTGTCCCGGTCATTTGCATGCCTCCGATGCCTTTGCATACAAACCCTGCAGTCAATCAGCCTGACCAGTTGGATCAGCGTGTGCGGGCAGGGCGCTACCACCAACCATCTTTCATGGACGCGCGCGCATATGCAAGTGGCGGCGCGAAGATATTGGTTTTTCCACTTTTTTTGCGACCGGGTTGTGTTCATCGTGCCGGTCCGCCCGAGCCCTCAAACGGCGGACCGGCGATGCCGGTCGCCGCAAGTATTCTGGGGCGCCGACAAGATCGGAGACAGGCTTCGGCTGGGCGCCGAACCGGTTCAGACAATCAGAGTTGGGGGTGAAGTCAACGGAATTGGCCGCGCTTTGGCAGCACTTTTCGAATCGTATCGTGACAAGCGGTGACAACGGCCCCTGAGGCCGGTCGCCCGAAACCGCGTCGACGGTCAGTGGTTACGAACAAAAATGGAGTATCCGTTGCCAACCCGGCGGGACATCCGGAAAAGCTTGTAGCCGGGGTGTGCCTTCATAATGCGATGTGCATTCCAGCACTTGAAGGTTCGAATGTCGTCCAGCGCGATGATCCGCGCGCCGATGACTTCCCAAAGCTCCCGTTCCCCCGTGTATTCGGATCCGTCGATCAGTGCGAAATCAAAATGCCGTATGCCGTTTTCGGACTTGATTGTCCGGATTCCGTGGCCGTCTTTTCCACTCTCGGCAATGTACTCAATGTCCCTGCGCAGGTCCCGCCTTGCCACGCCGAGTTTGGCTGCCGCCTTGCGGCGATTGAATGGGTAACGCACCTTGCAGAAATAGTGGATGAGCTCTTCGTCATCGGGAAACGAGGCAGCCGGCACGGACGACAGGTTGTAGCAGTGCACGAACCCGTCATCCCTGTAGTGCCGTGTCAGCGCTTTCGCGCGCTGCCGGCTGACTTCCATGCAAAACAGGCGGACATCCCTGTTGTCCGGGCGCTGGCGAATCCCGCTAACAAGGGCGTGTGTGCTTCCTTCGCCGCTGGACGAGCCAATTTCAAGAAATGTCATAAGATCCGGTCGGCGCGCAAAAGCTTTCAGGTCGGCGTAAAACGAATTGTTGTTGATCTCCGGCGGGATCAGTTCTTCGAGACGACTTGATAGAACTGGGCGTTTATCATGCATTTTCGCAGACTATACGTATTTGCGAAAATTTACGACTGCGCACCGACCGCGCAAAGCTTTGCCGCGGCGCTGGAAAACACTCCGCGGGCTATGGCTTTTCGTATTTCGGACGGACTTGCTTCAGCAGGCCTTTAAGAGAGGGACGGCTGTCCGCCGTCCCCGAAAAGTCAGGTTGTCAACTGACGTGCGGCGGGCGCAACTCATGGATCGCTGCGCGGACGCGCCGCCAGTTCGCGGCATCTTCCGACTTGCCCTTGGCATCCAGTTCATTGGCTTTTTGCGCGGCCTCGGCCTCGGCCTTGTCGCCGTGGGCATCAAGCAATTGACGCGCGTGTTCGACAATCATCGTGGCTTTCATCGTCTCCTCCGTCGCTTGGGAGCCATATTGCCATAGTCGGCCCGTGGTGTGTTGATGCAGGTCAAGCCGTGTCTCGACTTGTCAACGCACGGGTCGCTCACACTGAGATGAAAATTAGGGCGGCATTGGGGAGACGGCCAGCCGCAACGCCGGCCCCGGGCACCTGATTCTGCGGTATTGCCTATGTACGCAAAGGGCATAAATGACCGAAATTTAATGTTTTTTGAGGCCCGGTCGATGTGGGATCGGGGCGGCGGCGTTCCTACATTGGTTGCAGCGCAACATATGCGAAAACGATTGGAGTACGCACGATGAGAACAGCGATATTATCTGCAACGGCACTGGCAATGATGTGCCTTCCGGCCCTTGCCGACCGGCCCGTCACGGAAGCGGAACGGGAGAAGATCAATGCGGCGCTCGCAGCCATCGGATGCCATGCGACCGACCTGGAATTCGACACCGGTGACAACCGCTACGAGGTGGACGACGCACGCTGCGGCGACGACGGGAAGACCTACGACTTCGAACTGAATACGGATTTCGTGATCGTCGACGGCGAACGGCCGGTGAACGCTGAGGAGCGGGCGCGCATCGACGCGGTGCTGACTGCCGAGGGCTGTTCGGGCGGCATCGCGGAATTCGACTATGACGACAACCGCTACGAGGTCGATAACGTGGTGTGCGGCCAGTCACTTTACGAAATCGATCTCGACACCGATTTCCAGATCCTGCGGAAGAAACTCGACGATTGACGGCTTGCGCCCAAGGCGGACGCTACAGAAATGATTGAAGAAAAGTGGCTCCCCGGGCCGGATTCGAACCAGCGACCAATTGATTAACAGTCAACTGCTCTACCACTGAGCTACCGGGGAACGATCCACATCGTGGCGTGGGACGGCGTATAGAAAAGAATTGCGCCGTTGCCAAGCCATTTTGTCAAAAATTTTTCGATCTTGCGTTCCGCGCGGGCGGTGCCCAAATGGAACAGGATGTGCCTATGATGGTGGCGGGTTTGAACGCCGGGAATTGCCTTTTGACGAGCTCGCTGAACAGTAACCGGGAAACGGCCGGGGAAGCGCCGAGACGGGTGCTGCGCATCGGCTCGCACAGCATCAGGCTTCCGGAAAGCCGCATGCTGCGCATGGCGCTCGGCATCGCGCTGGTGTTCGGCGGCATCCTGGGCTTCTTGCCGGTGCTCGGGTTCTGGATGATCCCGCTCGGCCTTTTGATCCTGTCTCATGATCTGCCCGCGGTAAGGCGCGGGAGGCGCCGGCTCGCGGTCCGGTTCGGCCGGTACTGGAACGCATGGAGGCGCTGATGGAAGTGCAGTTGTTGAAGGCGGATATCACCACGCTCGAGGTCGATGCGATCGTCAATGCGGCGAACAGTTCGCTGCGCGGCGGCGGCGGGGTCGACGGCGCCATCCATCGGCGCGGCGGGCCGCAAATCCTGGAAGAATGCATCAAGATCGTCGAAAAGAACGGCCCGTGCGAGCCGGGGCAGGCGGTGATCACCACGGCGGGAGACCTGCCGGCGCGCCATGTCATCCACACGGTCGGTCCGGTGTGGCGCGGCGGCGAGGCCGGCGAGCCGGCTTTGCTGGCAAGCTGCTACGCGTCGAGCCTGCAGCTTTGCGTCGACCATGGCCTGCGCACCGTGGCGTTCCCGAATATCAGCACCGGCATTTACGGCTATCCCAAACGCCCCGCCGCCGAAATCGCGGTTCGCATTGTGCGGGACTTTGCCGGGGCCGGGGCGGTCGACACAGTCACTTTCTGCTGTTTCGACGATGAGAATTACGACATCTACCGGGCGCTTGTCTGAGACCCGCGAGCCTGCGGTGCGCGCATGTGCTGCACGCGCCCTAACCAATCGGCAACCGTGAGACGGCAAAACGCGGAAATTTCCAAATGCCACCCCTTGCGCAACGGTGGATTTCATTTTAAGTGCGTGCTTCGGTCGGGCTGATCGGCCGATCGGGGCCTCGTGGCGGAATGGTTACGCAGAGGACTGCAAATCCTTCTATCCCGGTTCGATTCCGGGCGAGGCCTCCATATTCCTCCGAATTCTTTCGTATTTTCAATGATATAGCGTCTCGCGTTACACGCATAGTTACACAATCATTGCTCAGACGTTACACATTGTACTTTTCCGCTGGCCGATTCAGCCAGGCTTTCCCGATCCGCGGCGTTCACATAGGGCCGCGCTTCCTTCCGGTCCTTCCAGCCGAAATAGGCCATCAGCTCAGATGGAAGAAAATCCGGACGAAGAACCGGCCTAAAGGAGACGTCACATGCCCACCGATGGCAACGGTGCCCCGAGGTACATATCCATCGGCCTGGCGGTGACGATCGTCGGCGCCGGTATCGACTATGGCGGCCTGCAGATCCAGGCCGCCAATAACAAGGAAAAGCCCGCCGAGAACGCCAAGACGATCGAAATGATCGAGCGGGAGCTGCGCGGCAAGATCGACGAGATTCAGGACGACGTCTCCGACATCCGCGTCAAGCAGCAGGGCACCGACGCCTCGGTCAAATACAACACCAAGATCCTTGAGCGGATCGAGCGGCTGATGGAAGATCAGAAGTAGGGCATGAGAGTTTTTCTGATCGATCCTACGTCCGCACCTTCAATTGTTTTTCGAACAGTGTCTGCATCCTGCTGCCGTCCTCGGTGTGCTTGAGCGTCAGGGCCTGTCGGCGCTCGATCGCCTCGTCCCGGTCGCCCGGCGTGTCGCCGTTGATGACCATCGCGTCGAAATCGGCCTGCACGGCATCGGTCCAGAGCGTTCGGATTTCCTCTGTGACCTCGGCCGGAAACAGAAATTTCGATCGCTGATGGGCATTTGTGAGATCGGCGAGAATGGCCATGTCGGGCGTTCCGAGCTGTCTCCATCGCCTGATAAATGTCTCGACGTCCTGGTAGACCTGCATCCGGTGTTCGAAGACCGAGGCCCGGTTGGTCTGCACTATCGCGCGCCAAGACAGGATCGAGACGCCGAGCGCCGCGAATGAAACCCCGATCGCGACAATCGCAGCCCACATCAGCCTGCGGCCTTTTCTGGGCGCGTGACGGCGCTGTCGCCAGGATATCCCGGCTTATTGCTCCATTCGCCGCACCACTGCATGATATTGGTTTCGACCGGCACGCCCTTTTGCCAGAAGCCTTGCGGTGGTGGCGGATATCGGCGGCACACGCCCACGGGCAGGCGTCGATCCGTTATCTTTGCAAGAATGATCGGCTTGTTCCGAGGATTCGGAAGCCAGTATTTGCAGGTGGCGCAGCTTTCATTTTCTGGTTGCATCACGTTACACAATCTATAAAAAATGGCCCGAAAAAATAGAGCAACGTTACACAAAAAATCCAATGAAAACAATGGGTGTGGAAGACCGGGCCAGGCCTCCATATTCCTCCAAAACAGTTGACAGTCTGGCGCGGCGCATCACGCCTGCGGCTTCCCTGACGCGTTCACGTCCGGCGCTGCCGGGTTATTTGCTGAGCCGGCCGTAGTGGTCGGGGTGGTTGCTTTTCACCCAGTCGGCGGCGCCGTGCTCGAATGCGACTTCGACGGCCTTTTCCAGTTCCGCTGCAAGGCGCTCAATCGTATCCGCCGCCGCTCGTGCTTGCGTGACATGGTGCTGCCAATCGAGGGAAGCGTTCTCCTCGACATTGCGCAAGTGATCAATGAGTTCCTTCATCTGCGAAATTCCTTTCGTGTGGTTGTGCGCGACGTTTGGTCATATCTCGAACGGCATTGCCGCCATCGCCGGATTGTCGGGCCCGATCCTGTCAGCCGTGTGGCCCCGGGCTGCCGTTTCCGGAATCCGGTTGAAGCATATCGAACCGAGTGGGAGCAAGCGCGATCGTTTCAAGGTGCTGTATTGGTGGTGTTTTGCCTTTGCCCGACAGGCGCTGAATTCATGCCGGCCACGATCCCGAAAATGTGATCCGGCAAAAGCCTCATTTACGGCGACTCGTGGTTGCCGGAGCGGATTTTCCTTCCCACATCGGTTTTAGTTGCCCCGCCTTTCGGGCAGCGGGAGGGACACCGCTCCCTAGCGATCCCTTGTCCAAGGCTGACCCAACGCAGCGCTGTCGCACTCACCGCGTGCACCGGCGCTCGGGTGGGGCAACAAATGTTTCGCAGCGCTGCAATTCGTTTGGATGTCGGCCCAACAAACGTCTAAGTTGGGTGTTGCTGATGCCGGGTTGAGAAAGTCGCGTGTTCAGCCATATTACAGCGGCAGCGGTCTGCTTAAGCAGGCGAACCGAAAATTCGGCCGATAACCGAACAACAACGGGCCGGGCACAAGAGGGAACTTCGGCTCTGGGTAACACCAATTCCAATCTGAACCGCAAAACCGATGTCGTGATAGCCGGCGGCGGCCTGGCCGCGTGCATCGTCGCCCTGCGGCTGGCGGAACTCGGGCATCACATTGCGATTGTCGAAGCGGGCGAGCAGATCTGCGGCAACCACACATGGTCGTTCCACCGGACCGATCTGGAGCCGGGCGACTACGCGCGCCTGCAACCGCTCATCGCACACGAGTGGTCCGGCCAGAAGGTGGTCTTTCCGCGCTTTGCCCGCAGCCTGACGACCCCCTACGCGTCGATCACATCAGACGCGTTGCGGCAGGCTGTGTACGATTGTGAAAAAATCCGAACCCACGAGAATGCGAAAGTCGAGGAAATCCGCGCCGGCGGCGTCGTGCTGGACGGAGGCGTGGAGATCGACGCGCCCTGTGTCATCGACGGCCGCGGATTTGCACCCGACGACGGCTTGAAGCTCGGCTTTCAGAAATTCGTCGGCGTTGAGGTCGAACTGGGCCGGCCGCACGGCGAGGACGTGCCCACGATCATGGATGCCGCCGTCGATCAGAAGGACGGATACCGCTTCTTCTACGTGCTGCCGCTGTCGCCCACCCGGGTGCTCATCGAAGACACGCGGTACAGCGACGATGGCTCGCTGGACTTCGAGGCGCTGCATTCGGACGTTCTTGCCTATGCGGCCAATCGCGGCTGGGTCGTCAAACAGCTCAAACGGACGGAAAAGGGCATTCTGCCCATCGCATTGGCGCATGACGTCCTTGCATTCTGGGACCGCGTTCCGCTCCATTCGGCGCCGATCGGCCTGCGCGCGGCACTGTTTCATCCGACCACCGGCTACAGCCTGCCGATCGCGGTGGAGACGGCCAACCTGATCGCCGGCCTCGGCCGCCCGCTGACGACCGCGGCGGTTCGCAAGGCGATTTACGCCTATGCCCTCAACCGCAACCAGGAGCAGGCCTTCTACCGCTTTTTGAACCGGATGCTGTTTCGCGCCGCAACGCCGCGCAAGCGTTATCTCGTGCTGCAGCGGTTCTACCGTCTGCCGCAATCGCTGATCCAGCGGTTTTATGCCGGCCGCATCCGCCCCACCGACAAACTCAGAATTATTGCCGGCAAGCCGCCTGTACCGATCCAAAAGGCGGTTCGCTGCGTAAGTGAGACACGCGCGCTTGCAGGCAAATAGGGGGCCGGCGATGGAGAATGCCAGAACAGCGGTGGTCGTCGGATCGGGGTTTGGCGGTCTGGCGCTGGCGATCCGCCTGCAAAGCAGCGGCATTGCGACCACGGTGTTCGAAAAGCGTGACCGTCCCGGGGGGCGCGCCTATGTCTACGAGGACAAGGGATTCGTGTTCGATGCGGGCCCCACCGTCATCACCGATCCCGCCGCATTGCGGGAGTTGTGGGCAGAGGCGGGCCGCGACATGGAGGATTACGTCACGCTGCTGCCGGTCGATCCGTTCTACCAGCTTTGCTGGGAAGACGGGTTCCGGTTCGACTACACGAACGATCAGGCGTCGCTGGACCGCCAGATCGGACAAAAATCGCCCCGTGACGTCGAGGGCTACAAGCGGTTTCTGGACTATTCGAACGAAGTCTACCGCGAAGGCTACGAGAAGCTCGGCGCGGTTCCGTTTCTGAGTTTCAGGGACATGGTCAGGGCCGCGCCGCAGCTGATCCGGCTGGAGAGCTATCGCAGCGTCTATGCCAAGGTGGCGAGCTTCATTTCGGACGAGCAGCTTCGCCAGGCCTTTTCCTTCCATTCGCTTCTGGTCGGCGGCAACCCGTTCGACACATCCTCCATCTACGCGCTGATCCATGCGCTTGAGCGCCGCGGCGGCGTCTGGTTCGCCAAAGGCGGGACCGGAGCGCTGGTGCGGGCAATGGCAAAACTGTTCGAGGACCTCGGCGGGACCTTGCGGCTGAACGCGCCCGTCGACGAGATCGTGATGGAGAACGGCCGGGCACGCGGGGTCGTCGCCGACGGCAATCGGCTGGATGCCGAAATGGTTGCCGTCAATGCAGATGTCGTGCACCTTTACGACCAACTCCTGCGTGGTGACCCGCGCGGTGCGCAACAGGCGAAATCATTGAAGAAAAAGCGCTTTTCAATGTCGCTCTTTGTCATCTATTTCGGATTGCGCGGACAGCCGGCCGATCTGAAGCACCACATGGTGTTGTTCGGTCCGCGTTACCGGGAGCTGATCGACGACATCTTCAAAACGGACATCCTCGCGGATGACTTTTCGCTCTACCTGCACTGCCCGTCGGTCACCGACGACAGCCTGGCGCCGCCCGGACACAGTGCCCACTATGTCCTGTCGCCGGTGCCGCATCTCGGCACGGCCGACATCGACTGGGACGTCGAAGGACCGCGATACAGGGACCGGATCCTCGACTACCTGGAGGCCCGCTACATACCGGGCCTCAAACGCGATCTCGTGACCTGCCGCATATTCACACCCTTCGATTTCCGGGACGAGTTGAACGCCCATCTGGGATCGGCCTTCTCGGTCGAGCCGCTACTGACGCAAAGCGCCTGGTTCCGGCCGCACAACCGCGACGACGTTATCGAGAACCTCTACCTCGTCGGTGCGGGCACGCACCCGGGCGCCGGTATCCCGGGCGTTATCGGGTCCGCGAAGGCGACCGCGGGGCTGATGCTCAGCGACGTCGAACAGGCGCGGGCGGTTTCGTCATGACGGTGGAAATCGGGCAGGACGCCGCGAACGCCGATGTCCTGCGGGTCAGCGAGGAGATGATCGCCAACGGCTCCAAGAGCTTCGCCGCGGCGGCCCGGCTTTTCGCGCCGCAGACCCGCGCCGATGCGGTCATGCTCTATGCCTGGTGCCGGCATGCCGATGATGTCATTGACGGCCAGGAACTGGGCCACGCTGGCGCTTTGGGGACCGCCGCTTCGGACGGTCAGCCCGAGCGGCTTTTGGAACTGAAGCGACAAACGGAGGCGGCGCTCAACGGCGCCGCGACGGACGATCCCGTGTTCGAGGCGCTTCGCCAGGTGGTGGCGCGCAACCGGATACCGCATCGCCACCCGCAGGAACTGCTGGCGGGTTTCGAGATGGACGTCCGGCAGCGCGCCTACCAAACGGCTGACGATACGCTGGACTATTGTTATCACGTTGCCGGGGTCGTCGGTGTGATGATGGCGATGATCATGGGCGTCCGCGATGAGGCTGTTCTTGACAGAGCATCCGACCTCGGGCTTGCCTTCCAGCTTACGAACATCGCCCGCGATGTCATCGACGATGCGCGGGCAGGGCGGGTTTATCTTCCGGCCGAATGGCTCGACGAAGTCGGCCTTTCCGAAGTGAGCGCGGAGCGGCGGGAACAATGGCCGGCGCTGCATGGGCTTGCCTTGCGCCTGCTCCAGCATGCCGAACCCTATTACGAGTCCTCCTATGCGGGGCTGTCGGCGCTGCCATTCCGTTCGGCCTGGGCGGTGGCGGCGGCGCGGCGCGTCTACCGGGAAATCGGCGAGGTGTTGCGAACACGGGGACCGCAGGCCTGGGAGCAACGGGTTTCAACCTCGAAGGGTCGCAAGGCCTGGCTGTTGGCGTTGTCGCTGGGCGATGTGCTGACCACCCGGTTCAGGGGCGCTGACAGCGGCCCGCCGCGAAACGGTCTTTACAAAAGGCCGTGACTTCCCCGCCGCGGGAGCGGGCTCAAGGACCATTCAATCGAATATGGTTGGTAGGCGCCCTGGGAATCGAACCCAGCCGTGCACGCTGATCTGGCGCTTCTACAGGAGTATAAACCCCGCCCGCACATCCAGTGCTGACGCCCGAAAAACGGACGTCAGGATATTCGAGCCGTGAACAGGAACTCCGTCGCCATATGCGGACGATTACTATGCTGCGCGTGTCGGTGCAAGTCCGATCAGTCCGCCAAGGCGTCTCGCTCGCTTTCGTAGAATTCCAGATCCTCGGCGTCGCGGTTCTTTCGCAGTTGCGCCCTGAGGCCGTCGAGACCCGGCGCCCACAGAAAGCCGAAGGAGACGCATCCGTCCTTACCCTTGACGGCGTGGTGAAGCCGGTGTGCCTGGTAGAGGCGCTTCAGGTAGCCTGTTTTGGGAACGTAGCGGAACGGCCAGCGATGATGGACCAGCCCGTCATGGGCGATGAAATAAAGCGCTCCGTAGGCCGTGACGCCGACCGCGATCCACCAGACCACCCAATAGGTGGTACCGATCCAGAACAGCAGCACCGCCACGCTGGCGAAGACAAGCGCATAGAGATCGTTTCTTTCAAACCGGTCGTCATGGGGCTCGTGGTGGGAGCGGTGCCAGTTCCATCCCCAGCCGTGCATGACATATTTGTGCGCCCACCAGGCAAAGAGCTCCATGCCGGCAATGGTTGCCAAAACCAGGGCTGCTGCAATCAGGAACGAGACCATTTCGGACGCTCATTTCGGTTGAGATCGCGTGGGCGGATCGTCCGGCGCACTATAGCGAAAATAACGCGCGGCCGGCAGGTGGGCAAACGTCGCATGGCTTACGCCAGCCGGAGCCGCAGCCGCGACAGGATCAGCGCCGCCGCCAGCCCTGCGAGTGCCGTCAGCGCCAGCGGCCAGAAAGTCGGCAGCAGCGCCTGCAGCGAGACACCCCGCCACAGGGCGCCCTGATAGGCTTCGATCGCCCACGCATTCGGCGTATACCAGCCGATCTCCTGCAGCCATGGCGGCATCATGAAACGCGGGACCATGGAGCCGCCGACGGCGGAGGCGACGAGCACGAGAAAACTGGAAATCGTGTTGGCCTGTTGCCTGGAAACGCAGGCGGAGGCCATGGCGAGCGCCAGTCCCGCGGCGGCCGTCGCGGCCAGAACGGTCGTCGCCAGCCATGCCAGGAAGTGCGATGGAACGTCGACACCGTAGGCCAGCCATGCGACGAGGAAAATCAGGGAGACCTGGAAGATGCCCTGGATGGTCAGGAACAGGAACTTGGCGAGAACGATCACGTCGGTTCCGGCCCGGCCGACGGCGATGCGGTCGATAATGCCGGATGTGCGCTCCTCGATGAGCGTGGCGGCGCCCTGCATGGCGGAAAACAACAGAAACATCACGGCGACGGCGCCGGCATAGTAGCTGACCGTGACACCACCGCCGCGGCCGGCGATCGTTTCGACGGACACCAGTGCTCCGTCGCCGGATTCATCCGCGGACCCTTCGTTGCCCATCGCGTCGATCGCGCTGTCGAGCTGCGCTTGTTGCTGCGGCGAAAGGCCACCGGCCATGGCGTCGATGGTGGGGGCGACCCGGCGCATCGATACGCCGGGAAGCTCCCGGGCGACGAGACGCTGAACATGACCGGCAAGTATCGGCCCGGTCATGGCCCGGCCGGCGTCTGCGATGACGAGAACGGGCGCTTCCCCTTCCTCGCCATAGAGCTGTCCGCGGATGATCAGGCCGACGTCTGCGGTGCTCGCAAGCACGGCGTCACGCAGGCTCTGCTCGTCATCGAACTCGCGTTCATGCAGCCGCAGGGCCGGTTCGGCGTCGATCGCCGCGATCAGCATTTTCGTCTCGACCGTGCCGATGTCGTCGAGCACGGCCACCTTGAGCCGCATTTCATCGCCGCTCGTGCCGGAGAAAATGGCGGCGAATATGACGAAGATCAGCGGCGGCAGGATGAACGCCATGGCAAAGGCACCGCGGTCGCGTAACAGACCGAGCACCATGACTTTCAGGATAGCGCCGGTCATGAAGGGGTGTCCTCGCCGGTCAGCCTGGTGAAGAGGCTGTCGAGATCGGGTTCGCGAAACCGGATTTCCTTGATGCGCAGATCCGTACGGTGAAGCGCGTCGGTCAGCCCGGCCTGTGCCTCGGGGGACGCGTCGATCATCCGGCTCCATTCAAGGCCCAGTTGTCGGCTGGCAAACCCGAGGCGTTTGAGCATGTCGCGCGTCGCCGTCCGTGCCGGTTCGTAAAGATCGACCAGCAGTTCGCAACGGGTCCCGAAGGCGTCCTTCAGGAGATCGACCGGCCGGCCGACGGGCGAGACTTTCCCGTCGCGCAGGAACCCGACCCGCCCGCACAACGCCTGGGCCTGGTCCAGATCGTGCGTCGTCAACAGCACGGCGAGGCCCGAACGACCCAGGTTGCGGATCACGGTGTGTAGGGCGTTGCGGGCGTCGATATCGACGCCGACGGTCGGCTCGTCGAGGATCAGCAGAGACGGACCGTGCAAGAGGGCGGCGGCTATATTGGCGCGGCGCTTCCAGCCGCCGGAGAGCGTATGGACGGCGTCATCCAGATGTTTTGTCAGGCGGGTCGCCTCGACCGCGAAATCCAGTGCGCTCATCGCCTGCTGGTGGGAAAGTCCCGAGAGCCGTCCGAAAGTCACAAGGTTCTCTCGCGCGGTCAGATGCGGGTAAAGGGCGATCTCCTGCGGCACCAGACCGACGCGGCGCAATGCGCGGCGTTTTGTGTTTTGCTCTCCGGCAATGCGGATTCGGCCGGCCGCGGGCTTGAGGCGCCTGCAGATCGCGCGCACGAGCGTTGTCTTGCCCGATCCGTTGGGGCCCAGCAGTCCGAAGATCTCGGAGGTCGCGATTGTCAGGTCAAGCGCGTCTGTTACGCGGCGTGTGCCGTAACGGACGGACAGGCCGCTGATCTCGAGCGCCGGCGGTGCCGCTTCCAGAGGGTGATCCGTCTGGGTCCCCTCGGTCGGTTGTCTGGTCACGAACATGTCGGGACGGGATTATATTTTGGAACCGAAGATGCTGTCCACAAGCGCCATCAGTCCGTCGGATTCCAACTCGGCCCTTTGCAGCGCTTCCTGTGCAAGAGCGAGATTTTGCTCGCATGACAGGCGGGCCGCTTCGTCCCCGGAGAGCGACACAAGCGTCGGTACGTCCCTGTCCTTGCCGATGTCCTTTCCGATTGTTTCGGTATCGCCGGAATGATCGATAATGTCGTCGGCCGTTTGAAACGCCAGGCCCACATGTTTTGCAAAGTCCTTGACCGCTTCCACGGATGCAGGTTGCAATCCCGCCGCAAGGGCGCCGATATGCGCCGTGGCGACAAAGAGGGCGCCGGTCTTCAGCCAGTTCATGTTCTCAATCGGCGACGCTTCGCTGAAGCGGTGGCGTTCATGCAGGTCGATTTCCTGGCCGGCAACCATCCCTTCCGATCCGACGGCCGCGCACAAAACGTCGAGTGCCTGCGTCTTGACTGCGGGATCCGTTTCCGGGTGCTCGTTGACGATTGCGTAGGCCAGATTCAGCAGACCGATGGAGGCGAGAATCGCGGTGGCCTCGCCGAACTCCCGATGCGTCGTCCTGCGCCCCCTGCGCATTTCGGCATCGTCCATGCTCGGCAGATCGTCGAGAATCAGCGAGGCAGTGTGGACACACTCGATGGCGCAGCCGGCACGAAGCGCGAAATCGCGCCCGCGCCCGCCCGACGCTTCGCTGACGAGGAGACAAAGGACGGGCCGCACACGCTTCCCGCCTGCCAGAATGCTGTAACGCATGGCGCGATGAAGGGTCGTCGGATGCTTTGCCGAATCGGGAAGCAGCTGTTCCAGACATTCATTGACCTCGAAGCGGAGAGTTTCAAGGTGCTTGTCGGGAGACCGAAGGCCGGTTCGCTTAAGCGATTGTGCGAATGTGCTGATAGTCCTGTCCCTCCGAATTCCAATCCCAACGACTGCCCTAACAATTGGTGCTCGCCGCCCCTGACCCCGTCCGTTCATTATAGGGCGAACGATGGCCGAGTGATGGAGCAATGCACAATCGCACTTGACCGCCAAACTATTTTTTACACCTACTGTCTGCCAGATCACAAAGGGCCGGGCCTGGAAACAGTGTGCAATGGTTTTTGCCCTCGATGAAGTATAACCGGGATTTCGGGCCGTATGCCGACAAATAGAAAAGACGAACATCTCTCGATTGTCCTCGGACAGCGGCAGAAGAAATCCACCGGGACGAACGGATTTGAGAAGATCGAGTTTGTCCATTGTGCGCTGCCGGAAATCAATTTGGACGACGTCGACATTACTACGTCCTTTTTGGGCAAACGGATCAGTGCGCCGATCCTGGTGAGTTCCATGACCGGCGGTCCGGAACGCGCCGTGACGATCAACGAGAACATCGCCCGCGCCTGCGAGGTCCTGAGACTGCCGTTTGCCGTCGGTTCCCAACGCGTCGCGATCGAGGACGGGCAGGATGGCGGGCTGGGACGCAGCCTGCGCTCGCTCGCCCCGTCGGTACCCATTCTGGGCAATCTCGGCGCAGCCCAGTTCAATCGCGGTTTTGGTCCGGCGGAGGCGCTCAAGGCTGTCGAGATGATCGAGGCGGACGCGCTCTACATCCATCTCAATCCGCTGCAGGAAGCCGTTCAACCCGAGGGCGACCGCGACTGGTCGGGCCTGTTCGACAAGATCGTGACGGTCGCGGAGGCGCTACCGGTTCCGGTTGCAGTGAAGGAGGTGGGATCGGGCATTTCCGCGGCGATTGCGCGCCGATTTGTCGACGCGGGGATAACAATCATCGATGTGGCCGGATCCGGCGGAACCAACTGGGCTGCCGTCGAGGCCGCGCGCATGACGGACGCCAACGAAGCAGCTCTTGCCAACGCCTTTTCCGACTGGGGAATACCGACGGCCGATGCCGTGTTCGAAGCGCGCGGGGCCTGTCCGGATGCGACGATCATCGCCTCCGGGGGCATCAGATCGGGTATCGATGTTGCCAAGGCGATACGCGCCGGCGCCGACATTGCCGGTCAGGCGGCGGGGCTCGTTCATGCGGCGAACGCTTCGCCCGATACGCTGATCCAGCATTTCGAGAATGCCGTTCGCCAGTTGCGCATCGTTTGTTTCTGCACCGGATCGGCAAACCTGGCGGCACTGCGGACCGCAGAGATAAGACAGGCTTGACGGCGGTAACGGCCATTTTCCGGTCATCGATTTCCGGCTCGAACACGGGCCTGTCGGCCAAGGGGATGTCGTCGCACGTTTTCCCGTCGGGACAAATTGCCCGGAATTCGAATGGCTGCTTGAAACGGCCGCCGGTGCGCTTTATTAGCAAAACAAACAATTCGGAGTCGTTGAATGACCATCGATTTTGATCTGGCGCGCACCAGAATGGTCGACAACCAGATTCGCACCACTGACGTGACGTCCCATCCGGTGCTCCAGGCTTTCCTGTCGGTAGCACGCGAGGATTTCGTGCCCAGCAACATGCGGGAACTTGCCTATATCGACGACGACATCCGCATCGCACCGGGCCACGACGGCACACCGGCCCGCTATCTGATGGAACCGTCGCCGCTTGCCAAGCTTCTGCAACTCGCCGAAGTCCGCAAGAGCGACGTCGTGCTCGAGATCGGTTGCGGCACGGGTTACGTATCGGCACTGCTCTCGCTGCTTTCCGATTCGGTTGTAGCGCTGGAATCCGATCCGGCGCTGGCCGAGACCGCGGTCGAATCACTTTCGAGACTCGGTTACGACAATGTCGCCGTGGTGACTGGCGAACTGGCCGAAGGCTACAAACCGGAAGCGCCCTACGACGTCATTTTCATCGGCGGGTCCGTAGAGCAACTGCCGCACACATTATTTGATCAACTGCGCGATGGCGGCCGATTGGTCGTCGTAGAGGGGCAGGGGAACGCCTCGAAAGCCAAGCTCTATGTCAGCGAAGGCGGTCACACATCGGCGCGCAGGGGCTTCAACACATCCGTTAAGCCCTTGCCTGGGTTTGAGAAGACGGCAGAGTTCATATTCTGAGACAACCGTGACTGTGCTTTATCGGCCACAGGACGCGGGCCAGTAATCGCGAAATCGACAGGGCCATTGTAACCACCGGTCGAACATATAATATCAACGGGTACGGATAGATGGGACATGGCTGCCGTGCTAGGATTTTGATGCAGCCGCTTGAGGGGAATTTCGCTTTGTCCAAATTGCGTCGAACACTGCTGCTAACCGCTGCACTCAGCGTGGCGGCACTGGCACCCGTCAATGTCTCAGCCGAAACAATCCTCGGCGCCATGGCCAAAGCCTATGAAAACAACCCGGACCTGAACGCGGCGCGCGCCGGACTTCGCGCTACGGACGAGGGCGTTGCCATCGCAAAATCCGGGTATCGCCCGGTCATTACCGGTTCGGCCAGCGTTTCCGGAACCCGGACCGAAGTCGGCGGTGCTCCGATCACCTTGAAAAGCGTCGACTCGTCGGTCGGCGTGACGTTCACCCAATCGCTGTTCGACGGATTTCAGACCAGAAACAATGTCCGCGCGGCGGAGGC
This sequence comes from Nitratireductor sp. XY-223, assembly GCF_004959855.1. Lineage (GTDB taxonomy): Bacteria > Pseudomonadota > Alphaproteobacteria > Rhizobiales > Rhizobiaceae > Hoeflea_A. Next base: position 1,096,862 of record NZ_SPNT01000001.1, read on the forward strand.
CAATGTGTTCGGCGGCCAGCAGAGCCTGCTGAACACGGAAATGACAATCCTGCTGTCGGCGGCGCAGATCTATGCCAATGTCGTGCGCGACGCGCAGATCGTCCGTGTCCGGCGGCAGAATCTCGAATTCCTGCGCGAGCAGCGCAACGCGGCGCAGGCGCGGTTCGATGTCGGCGAGGGCACGCGAACCGACATCGCCCTTGCCCAGGCGCAGCTGGAATCGGCACGCGCGTCCCTGCTCTCCGCACAGGCGCAGTACAAATCGAGCGTTGCGGTCTATGTTCAGATCATCGGCATCGCGCCGAAGAACCTGAAATCGCCGAGCCCGACGCGCAAGGCCATTCCAGGATCGTCGTCCAGTGCGGTCGAGATCGGGCTGCGCGAGCATCCCAACATTCTGAGCGCCCAATATTCGGTAGACGCGGCCGCGTTCACGGTGAAGGCCGCGGAAGGCGCGCTGCTGCCGAGCGTTTCGCTCTCGGGATCGGTCAGCCACGCAGACGGCGGCACGACATCCAGCAGCGTTTCGGCGGCGCTCAGCGTTCCGATCTACCAGGGCGGCGCCGCTTCGGCGACCGTGCGGCAGGCGAAGGAGACGCTCGGGCAGGCGCGCATACTGGTCGATTCGGCGCGCCGCGAAGTGCAGCAGAATATCGTCACCGACTGGGCTCAACTGGAAGCATCGAAGGCATCGATCGCGGCAAACGTTGCGCAGGTCCAGGCCGCGCAACTGGCATTGCAGGGCGTTGTCGAGGAGCGCAAGGTCGGACAAAGCACGACCCTCGATGTGCTCGAGACGCAGTCCAATGTGCTGTCTGCGCAGGAAAGCCTTGCCCAGTCCCAGCGCGACGCGGTCGTCGCCAGCTACAGCCTGCTGAGTTCCATGGGCCGGCTGACGGTGTCGCGGCTTGGCTTGAGGGTGGCCAAATACCGGCCCGAAAAACACTACGATGCCGTCAAGGACAAGTGGTTCGGACTGCGCACCGTGGACGGCCGCTGAACCGGCGCAGCCGCCGATAATTCACCTACAAATCTGTGCAACGGAATCCGCATTTCTCGGCGTGGGATTCTCATCCGCAATTCAATAGCATAAACTTAGGCTGTGATTCGGGACCGACATACCGGGCCCGGGTCCTGATGCGGCAGATTTACGAGGAACGGTATGGCACAGGCAAATGTGGCACAAGAGCCGAGTATGGAGGAAATCCTAGCCTCCATTCGTAAAATCATTGAAGACAACGACGATCCCGAAAGCACCGAGGCGGCGAGCGCTGCGGCCGCTGCCATGAAAACCGGCGAAACGGATTCCGGCGATCAGCCGGAGCCTCCGGTTGCCGTTATCAAGGCGGCGAACGAAGCGAAGAAACGCGAGCCGGCACAGGCGGCCCCTGCCGCGTCGGACACCGCCTTGCACGGGCAGGCCGGAAGCACCGGGGCGCGACCTACGGACGAAAAAAAGGCGACTGCCCCACGCGGCCTGCCGGGCGATCCAGGTCGTTCGACAAAGTCGAGCGCGGCGCCTCAGGCCCGTCCCGTGTCTCTCGCGCACCTGGCCGCGCAGGTGGAAAGAGAGGCTGAATCGGACGACGAATTCGGCGGCGGGAAGCCGGCAAACGACCCACCGGCAGTCGAGGTCCTGCCGACAGCGCGGAAACATGCCGGAGCCGCCGAGAAGAAAACCGGGGCAGGAAAGGGCCAGGAACCCATGACAACCCAATCGGATACAAGCCTCCTCGATGCGCGGGACTCCCGCGCGCTGATTTCGCAGGAAGCAGGCGACAAGGTGGCGGCTTCGTTCGACAATCTCAGCCACGCTGTCGTGAATGGTCCCAGCCGCTCTTTCGATGAAATCGCAGAGGACATGCTGCGCCCGATGCTGCAGCAATGGCTCGACGACAATTTGCCGACGCTCGTGGAGCGGCTGGTGCGCGAGGAAATCGAGCGGGTTGCGCGCGGGCGCTAACGGCCGCCGCCGCTGCTGCTTATCCTGCCGGTGAATCCCGGACTGCCGAACGGCGGTCCGGGAATATGGCTTGAACGGCGCGGACAGTGAGGGTACACCGCACAGCGACACTCCCTCACAGATGACCGTTCAAATGCTTGAAAAAAACTACAACGCTGCCGAGAGCGAGCCAAAAATTGCCCAGCGCTGGGAAGCGGCGGGCGCCTTCAAGGCGGGCGCCGGTGCCAAGGACGGCGCCGAGACCTTCTGCATCGTCATTCCGCCCCCCAATGTCACTGGCTCCCTGCACATGGGGCATGCCCTGAACAACACGCTGCAGGACATTCTGGTGCGCTACGAACGGATGCGCGGCAAGGACGTTCTTTGGCAGCCGGGCATGGACCATGCGGGCATCGCGACGCAGATGGTCGTCGAGCGGCAGCTCATGGAAAAACAACAGCACCGGCGCGACCTGGGCCGCGAGAAATTCGTCGAGGAGGTCTGGCGCTGGCGTGACGAATCCGGTGGCGCGATCTTCAATCAGCTGCGGCGTCTGGGCGCCTCCTGCGACTGGTCGCGCGAGCGCTTCACCATGGACGAAGGGCTGTCGAAGGCGGTTCTTGAAGTGTTCGTCTCCCTCTACAAGGAGGGGCTGATCTACAAGGACAAGCGGCTGGTCAACTGGGATCCGAAACTTCTGACCGCGATCTCGGACCTGGAGGTCGAGCAGGTCGACACCAAGGGCCACCTTTGGCATTTCCGCTATCCGCTGGAAGAGGGAGTCACCTACGAGCATCCGGTGGCGTTCGACGATGATGGAAAGCCGACCGAATGGGAGACGCGGAACTATCTGGTCGTCGCAACGACCCGGCCGGAAACGATGCTCGGCGATACCGGCGTTGCCGTCCATCCCGACGACAAGCGCTACACGTCGATCGTCGGCAAGCACGTCATCCTGCCGCTGGTCGGCCGGCGCATCCCGATCGTCGCCGACGAGTATCCGGACCCGGAAGAGGGCACCGGCGCGGTCAAGATGACACCGGCCCACGATTTCAACGATTTCGAGGTCGGCAAACGCGCCGGCCTTCGGGCCGTCAACGTCATGACCAGGGACGGCCACATCACGCTGAACGGCAATGACGATTTTCTCGAGGGACTGGAGGAGAGCGAGGCACTGAGCCGGACGCTGGACGAGTGTGACGGCGGACCGCGCTTCGAGGTCCGCAAGAAAATCGTCGCGCGCATGGAAGAACTCGGACTGCTGGACAAGGTCGAGGATCACCGTCACAAGGTCCCGCACGGCGACCGGGGCGGCGTTCCCATCGAGCCGTACCTGACCGACCAGTGGTATGTGAACGCCAAGGTCCTTGCCGAGCCGGCGATCGCTTCGGTCCGGGAAGGGCGGACGGATTTCGTCCCCAAGAACTGGGAAAAGACCTATTTCGAGTGGATGGAGAACATCCAGCCCTGGTGCATCTCGCGCCAGCTGTGGTGGGGGCACCAGATTCCCGCCTGGTACGGACCGGACGGGACCGTTTTTGTCGAGCGCACCGAAGATGAGGCAAGGGCTGCCGCGAACGATCACTACGATGAGCCGGTGGAACTGACGCGCGACGAGGATGTGCTCGACACCTGGTTCTCCTCGGCGCTGTGGCCCTTTTCTACACTGGGCTGGCCCGAAGAGACGCCGGAGCTTGCGCGGTATTACCAGACCGACGTGCTGATCACGGGATTCGACATCATCTTCTTCTGGGTTGCACGCATGATGATGATGGGCCTTCATTTCATGAAGGATGAGGACGGAACGCCGATCGAGCCCTTCCACACGGTCTATGTGCATGCGCTGGTGCGCGACAAGCACGGTGCCAAGATGTCCAAGTCGAAGGGCAATGTCATCGATCCGCTCGAGCTGATCGACGAATACGGTGCCGACGCGCTGCGCTTCACGCTCGCCATCATGGCGGCGCAGGGCCGCGACGTGAAGCTCGACCCGCAGCGGGTTGCCGGCTACCGCAATTTCGGCACCAAGCTGTGGAACGCGGCGCGATTTGCCGAGATGAACGGCGTCGCGCTGCAAAAGGACTTCGATCCGCTGAAGGTCAATCTGACGATCAACCGGTGGATCCTGACCGAGCTGGCGCGCACGGTCCATGCCATCACCTCCGGCATCGAGAGCTACCGGTTCAATGAGGCATCGGCCGCCGCCTACCGGTTTGTCTGGAACCAGTTCTGCGACTGGTATCTGGAACTCCTGAAACCCGTCTTCAGCGGCGAGGACGAGGCGGCCAAGAAGGAGTCCCAGGGCTGCGCCGCTTATGTTCTCGACGAGATCTACAAGCTGCTGCATCCGTTCATGCCGTTCATGACCGAGGAACTCTGGGACCAGACCCCCGGCCGCAAGGGATTGTTGTGTCACGCGCCATGGCCGACGCCCGGCTACCAGGACGACGAGGCCGCCGACGAAATCAACTGGCTGGTGGACCTTGTGTCGGGGCTGCGTTCCGTCAGGGCCGAGATGAACGTTCCGCCGTCAGCCGTCGCGCCGCTTGTCGTTGTCGGCGCGGGCGAGGAAACCTGCGTGAGGCTGCTGCGCCACGATCCCGCGATCAAGCGCCTGGCGCGGGTTGAGGACATCGTGCTCGAACAGGAAGCACCGAAGGGCTGCGCACAGATCGTCGTCGGCGAGGCGACCTACTGCCTGCCGCTTGGAACACTGATCGATGTCGATGCCGAAAAGGCACGTCTGCAAAAGGCGATCGGCAAGCTGTCCGCCGAGCAGGCAAAGATCGCGAAGAAGCTTGAGAACGAGAAATTCGTCGCCAATGCACGTCCCGAGGTGGTGCAGGCCGAGCGGGATCGGCTTGCTGAAATCGAGGGGCAGATGGAAAAGCTGACTGTCGCGCTTGACCGCGTTGAAGAAGCGAGTTGATTTCAACCTATTGTTGAACGGTAAATAAACTGGGGACCGGGCTGTGCACCGGTCTTTAATTTTTACTCCAAAAACCCCATGTGAATCTGAGCTGTGACGAATTGGCAACACTTTTTTGTCAAAGGTTTGCTATGACCGCAGTGTGAAGCGGGTGCCAATATCCGGCCACAAACCGGGCGCATCCGTCTGCCATGCGGACCTGCGCGGTGTAAGCGAATACGCATTCTGCATTTTGAGGACCTTGATGGACGCCAAGACTTTCGACAAATCCAAGCTACCGAGCCGTCACACAACGGTGGGCCCGGCGCGGGCCCCGCACCGCTCTTACCTGTATGCCATGGGTCTGTCCTCCAAGGAGATCGCACAGCCGCTGGTCGGCGTCGCCAGTTGTTGGAACGAGGCCGCGCCCTGCAATATCTCGCTGATGCGGCAGGCCCAGGTGGTCAAGAAAGGTGTGGCTGCGGCCAACGGCACACCGCGCGAATTCTGCACCATTACCGTGACAGACGGCATTGCCATGGGGCACCAGGGCATGAAATCGTCGCTGGTCTCGCGCGACGTCATCGCCGACTCGGTCGAACTGACGATGCGCGGCCACTGTTATGACGCGCTGGTCGGTCTTGCCGGTTGCGACAAGTCCCTGCCGGGCATGATGATGTCGATGGTGCGTCTCAATGTACCGTCCGTGTTCATCTACGGCGGATCGATTTTGCCGGGCACCTTCAGGGGGCGGCAGATCACGGTGCAGGACGTGTTCGAGGCGGTCGGCCAGCACTCCGTCGGCGACCTGTCCGACGAAGACCTTTCCGAAATCGAGCAGGCGGCCTGCCCGTCGGCCGGTTCCTGCGGCGCCCAGTTCACGGCAAACACCATGGCGACCGTCGCCGAAGCCATCGGACTGGCGCTGCCTTATTCCTGCGGCGCACCCGCACCCTACGAAATCCGCGACCGCTTCTGCTATGCATCCGGCGAAAAGGTGATGGAGCTGATTGCGCGCAATATACGCCCGCGCGATATCGTTACACGCAAGGCGCTGGAAAATGCCGCAGCCGTTGTCGCCGCCTCCGGCGGCTCGACCAACGCGGCGCTCCACCTGCCGGCGATCGCCCACGAATGCGGTATCGAATTCGATCTGTTCGATGTTGCCGAGATCTTCCGCAAGACGCCTTACGTCGCCGACCTGAAACCGGGTGGCCGGTACGTCGCCAAGGACATGTTCGAAGCGGGCGGCATTCCGCTGCTGATGAAGACGCTGTTCGATCACGGTTACCTGCACGGCGATTGCATGACGGTGACTGGCCGCACAATTGCCGAAAACATGGAATATGTTGAATGGAACGACCAGCAGGATGTCGTTCGTCCGGCCAATGATCCGATCACCAAGACCGGAGGCGTGGTAGGGCTGAAAGGCAATCTTGCTCCCGAAGGCGCGATCGTGAAAGTTGCCGGGATGGCCAATCAGGTCTTCTCGGGGCCGGCGCGTTGTTTCGATTCCGAAGAAGAATGCTTCGAGGCCGTGACAAAACGCCAATACAAGGAAGGTGAGGTCCTGGTCATTCGCTACGAAGGGCCGAGAGGCGGACCCGGTATGCGAGAGATGCTGGCGACGACCGCAGCGCTATACGGGCAGGGTGTCGGCGACAAGGTCGCACTGATTACCGATGGACGCTTTTCCGGGGCAACCCGGGGCTTTTGCATCGGACATGTCGGACCCGAGGCCGCCGTAGGCGGACCCATCGGCCTGTTGAAGGATGGTGACATCATCGAGATCGACGCCGTTGAAGGCACGATCAATGTGCAGTTGAGTGACGAGGAGCTGGCCGAAAGGGGTAGGGCCTGGCAACCACGTGAAACGGATTACACATCCGGTGTATTGTGGAAATACGCCCAGACAGTCGGGACCGCGCAGAAGGGCGCGGTAACGCATCCGGGCGGAGCAAAAGAAAAACAGTGCTATGCAGATATCTAGTTTGACGGCAGGGCGCGTATTTGCCTGCATGATTGCGTTGACGATCGGCTTTGCCGGACCGGCACTGTCGTTCGATCCCGACGCTGGTGTCGACGAGAAATCCGGGCCGCGCGTCCTCTTCCAATTCGGCTTCTCCGCCTACAAGAAGGGCCAGAAGGATGACGCCGTTGAGGCGTATCGCCACGCCGCCGAGCAGGGGCACCCGGGCGCGCGCTGGGCACTTGCCAACATGTATGCCGCCGGTGACGGCGTCGTCGAGGACGACTACGAGGCATTCAAGATCTATGACCGGATTGCCCGCGAGGGCATCGAGCCGGGTTCCAGCGATACCGGCTATTTCGTCAATGCGCTGGTTCAGCTTGCCAGCTACTACCGCCGCGGCATTCCCGACAGCCCTGTCACCGCCGATCCTGCACAGGCCAGGCAGCTCTATTTCCAGGCGGCATCGGTGTTCGGCATACCCGAAGCCCAGTATCAGCTCGGCAGCATGATGCTGGCGGGCGAGGGCGGTCGCACGGACCTGCGGCAGGCCAAGAAGTGGCTGAACCGCGCCCGCAAGTCGGGGCATCCGGGTGCCGGTGCCCTGTTCGGCGACACGATCTTCCAGGAAGGCCACACGGTGCGCGGCCTGGCCTATATGACGGTCGCGCTCGAGCGGGCGGCGATTGGCGACCGCGGCTGGATCCGGGAAATACAGGAACAGGCCTTTTCGATCGCCGATGAAGCTGACCGCCGCACGGCAATCGCGCTTGCCGAGGACATGCTCGCCAAGGGCAAGAACTAGGCGTCTGCCCGGCCGGCGGATCGTCCGGCTGGCACCAAACGGCGCAAATGCGCCGCTGGGAATTTCCTGCTAGAGAACCGGCCTTATCTGGATTTCACTCCAGTTGCGTGCGCTCGGGCAACCGTCCTGGAGGCGTTTCCAAGACGTGTTGTTGAGGACCCGCTCGCAACGGGCGAGGAACTGCTTTCCGGATGCCGTCCTGATGCAGAATAGTTCGCCAAGCTGGACACGCTGGCCGTTGGCCACACAACTGCAGTTGATGCCGTCGCCGGCCGCTACCGGCGATGCGGTCAGAAGGCTGCAGGTCAGAAGCACGCCGCCGGCAAGGACCGCGGATCGCCGGCAGATTGACCGGAAACCGGCTGCGGGCCGGTGTAGGCTGCGGTATTCAAACATGCGCATATGATGCACCCAATGGCCGCGTACCGCAAGCGATCAGCGAATTGGGGATTCTGCGCGTTTGTGAACATCCACGCGGTTTATGCGGACTGAAAGGCCAAATCGGCGACGACCGGCACGTGATCCGACGGTTTTTCCCAGCCGCGCACGTGTTTTTCGACGTCCGCCGACCGCAACCGGTTTGCCGCCTCGGGCGACAAAAGCAGGTGATCGATGCGGATGCCGTTGTTCTTCGGCCATGCGCCGGCCTGATAGTCCCAGAATGTGTAGATCCCGGCCTCATCCGTTGCGTTGCGGAGTGTTTCTGTGAAGCTGAGATTTTCCAGCCGGCGGAATGCCGAACGCGTGTCGTCCCGGAACAGGGCGTCGCCCTCCCAGGCGGCCGGATCGTAGCAGTCGTACGGTTCGGGGATGACGTTGTAATCGCCGGCAAGAACAAGCGGCTCCTCCAGGGCGAGGCGTTCGGAAGCCCATTTTTCGAGACGCTGCATCCAGTTGATTTTATAAGGGAATTTTTCCGAATCCACCGGGTTGCCGTTGGGAAGGTAGAGCGAGACCACGCGCAGCACACCGCCTTCGACCGAAAAGACGCCTTCGATGAAGCGCGCCTGCTCGTCGGGCTCGTCATTCGGCGACAGAGCCGGCAGGCCGCGGTTGACCTCGTCCGGCGCCTTCCTGGAAACGATGGCGACGCCGTTGAATCCCTTCTGGCCATGCGTTTCGACGTGATAGCCGATGGCCTCGATGGCCTCGCGCGGGAAGGCCTCGTCGACGGATTTTATCTCCTGCAGGCAGGCAATGTCCGGGCTGCTGTCGGACAGCCAGGTAACCAGATTGTCAAGGCGCGCCTTGATGCCGTTGATGTTCCAGCTGGCGACCTTCATGAACCTGCCTTCAGATGGTGAAACTCGTGCCGCAGCCGCAGGATGCGATGGCGTTCGGATTGTTGATCTGGAAGGACTGGCCCATCAGATTGTCGACGAAGTCGATCTCGGAACCGCCCATGTAGACGAGTGACAGCGAATCAATGAGCACCCGCGCATCGCCCTTTTCGAGCACCAGATCGTCGTCTTCCGCCTCGTCGGCGAGATCGAACTTGTAGGAGAAGCCGGAACAGCCGCCACCCTCGACCGAAACCCGAAGGGCCGATTTCCCGGTTTCTGATGCCAGTATGTCGGCAATTCTGGTGGCCGCGGCGTCCGACAGCGTCACTTCATTTGTCTGTGTCATGCAACCTCCTCACCGAGTTAAAGGCTCGGAGAGATTGTGATTGGTCATCGTTGGTCTATAGGTATGAACAACGGCAGGCCGCGTCAACGGGGAAGGCGGAACAATGACCATCGACGAGAGTGCGCTCGGCTTCGGTTCCGGCGCGCGGGCGGTGTGGGCAAGCGACCCGGAAAAGAGCAGGGGGCGGCTGCATGCGGAAGAGACCAGCCGGACACGCTCGGAGTTCCAGCGCGACCGGGACCGCATTATCCATACGACGGCGTTCCGCAGGCTGAAGCACAAGACCCAAGTCTTCGTCGCCCATGAGGGCGATCATTTCCGCACGCGCCTGACCCACACGATCGAGGTGGCGCAGATCGCACGGGCGCTGGCCCGGGCGCTGAGGATCGACGAGGATCTCGCCGAGGGGGTCGCCCTGGTCCACGATTTCGGCCACACGCCGTTCGGCCACACCGGCGAGGATGCGCTCGACGAGCTGCTGAAGGACCATGGCGGGTTTGACCACAACGCGCAATCACTGCGGGTCGTCACCCAGCTGGAGCGCCGCTACGCGGCCTTCGACGGGCTCAACCTCACCTGGGAAAGCCTCGAGGGGCTGGTCAAGCACAACGGCCCGCTGACCGACGAATCCGGCAATGGCCTGGACGGGCCGGTTCCACAGCCGATCCTCGACTACTGCGCCCGTCAGGACCTGCACATTGCGACCTTTGCAAGCCTCGAAGCACAGGTCGCAGCCATCGCCGACGACATTGCCTACAACACCCATGACATCGACGACGGGCTGAGAAGCGGGCTGCTGCAGCTCGAGATGCTCGAGGAGGTTCCGTTCCTGTGCGAATTGCTGCGAGAGGTTAAAGACCGGTACCCGGAGCTCGAGCAGAGCCGGATGATCCACGAAATCATGCGTCGACAGATAACGCTGATGGTCGAGGATGTGATCGCCGTCGCCCAGGCCAAACTCGCCCACCTGAAACCGCGGAATGCAGATGATATCAGGTCGGCCGGACAGGCCTTCGCGCGGTTTTCACCGGATCTTCAGGATGCGGATCGAAGCATAAAGTCATTCCTTTACGCCAATCTGTACCGGCATCCGGATGTCATGCGGGTGCGGGAGCAGGCGGCGGGTATTGTCCGTGACCTGTTTGATGCCTATGTACGCGATCCGTCCCTGATGGGTGGCCACTGGAGGACGGGCGTCTCCGGATTCGACGAGGCGCAAATCTGCCGCCGGGTCGCCGACTATCTGGCCGGCATGACCGACAACTACGCGGTCAAACAGCACCGAACCCTGTTTGACCGAACACCCGATTTGAGATAGTCAGCGGCAACTCTTGCCGGCCACAGCATGTGATTGTTCCCGGCCTCGGCGCCTCCCGGATGAAATAAAAATGAATCTTTTCCAAGACTTTGAAGGTCGTGTTCTCAGTGCACTTGAGGCACTGGAGCGGATCCAGGAAAAAAAGGACGACATCAGCCTGTCGCGGGTCTCGGTCGAACCGCCGCGCGATCCGAGCCATGGCGACGTAGCAACCAACGCGGCCATGGTGCTCGCCAAATCGCTGGGTACAAATCCGCGCGCACTGGCTGACGAGATCTCCGGCATCCTGGAAAAGGACACGGATATCGAACGCATCTCCGTTGCCGGTCCCGGCTTCATCAACATGAAGCTCTCCGCCGCCTACTGGCAACGCACACTGTCGGCCATGATTGCGGAGGGCGAGAACTACGGCCGGAGCACGCTGGGTGAGGGCCAGAAGGTCAATGTCGAATACGTCTCGGCAAATCCGACCGGGCCGATGCATGTCGGACACTGCCGCGGCGCGGTGGTCGGGGATTCGCTCGCCAACCTCCTATCCTTCGTCGGCTACGACGTAACGAAGGAATACTACATCAACGATGCCGGGACCCAGATCGACATTCTGGCCCGCTCGGTCTTCCTGCGCTATCGCGAGGCGCTTGGCGAGGACATCGGCGCGATCCCCGCCGGTCTCTATCCGGGCGACTATCTGAAGCCGGTTGGCACGGCGCTGGCAGACGAGTTCGGGTCCAAGCTGCGCGGCATGCCGGAAGACAAATGGATGCCGATCGTCAAAGACCGAGCGATCGACGCGATGATGGCGATCATCCGCGAGGACCTGGCGGCGCTCAATGTCGCGCATGAGGTGTTCTATTCGGAGCGCAAGCTGCACGGCAACAACGCCAAGGCGATCCGCGAGGCGATCAACGACCTGACGTTCAAGGGGCATGTCTACAAGGGCAAGCTGCCGCCGCCCAAGGGGCAGAAGCCGGAGGACTGGGAGGATCGCGAACAGACGCTCTTCAAGTCCACGGATGTCGGCGACGATATCGACAGGCCGCTGATCAAGTCGGACGGCTCCTACACCTATTTCGCTGCCGATGTCGCCTATTTCCACGACAAGTTCGAGCGCGGCTACAAGGAAATGATCTATGTGCTGGGCGCCGATCACGGCGGCTATGTGAAGCGCATGGAGGCCGTTGCCAAGGCGGTCTCGGAAGGCGAGGCGAAACTCACCGTTCTGCTTTGCCAGTTGGTCAAGCTCTTTCGGGACGGCGAACCGGTACGCATGTCCAAGCGGTCGGGAGACTTCATAACCTTGCGGGACGTGGTCGAAGAGGTCGGCAGTGATTCGGTGCGTTTCATGATGCTCTACCGCAAAAACTCCGAACCGCTGGACTTCGATTTCGCCAAGGTCACGGAACAGTCCAAGGACAATCCGGTCTTTTATGTGCAGTATGCGCATGCGCGCTGCCACTCCGTATTTCGCCAGGCAGCGGAAGCGTTTACGGACATCGATCTCGAAAACGTGGACTATGCGGACGCGGTGAATGGTCTCATCACGGACGAAAATGAAATTCAGCTGGTTGCAAAACTTGCGGAATTCCCCAGGATCGTGGAAAGTGCTGCAGCGGCGCACGAGCCGCACAAGATAGCGTTTTATCTTTACGATGTTGCGAGCGCGTTTCATGCTCACTGGAACAGAGGCAAGGAAACGGCGGAATTACGGTTTATTAACAATACGAAACCAAAATTGAGCTTGGCCAGATTGGGACTGGTTAGAGCAGTTGCCGCGGTGTTAAAGTCAGGGCTTGAAATAGCCGGGACAAACGCCCCGATTGAGATGCGTTGAGCGTCACCTTTTGCCCACAATGTGCTGGCATGACAGTACGCTCAATGTAGCGAGTGAACGGAATGGCCGACAATCGAATTTCTGAGACGCGCGAGCCGGCGGACAAGGATCAAAAGAACGATGATCCGCTTTCAGAACTGGCGCGAATCGTGGGATTTGAAGACGAAGGCAACAGTGCTGCCGATGACCAAAGCGGGACCGAGCAGGCCGGTTCGGGATTCGACCTCGAAGCGGAATTGATGCGCAAACTCGAGATTGACGTGACGGCCGGGAAAGATCCCGAGGGCAACGACGCTTCCGAACCGCAAGACACCAGGGACGAAGAGGTCCGGCAGGACATCCAAACGACGGCTTCCAAACAGATGAATGAAAAGGTTACGCCGATTCAGCCCGACATCGAAGCGGGCGCGGCAGGTGGCGCCAAGGAATCCTGGCCGCATGCGACGGTCGGCGCTGCAGCGCAGATGACAAGCCTTGAGGCGGAATTACAGGCCGCGTTCTCCGCGCTCGAAGGCCGGACCGCCAAGCTGGAGCCGGAACCTGAAATCGAACCTGAGCCCGAACACGTGCCGGAGCCGGTCCTGCAGGAGGAACCGCCGCAGCCACAGCAGCCTGCGGGTGAAGTCCGGATGCCGGCCGCTTCCGCGGCTCTGATCGATACAATCTCCGAAAGCGATGAACTGAAGGAAGCGTACGATCGGCTGCAGAAGGACATCGATGCCGCCAAGCCGGAGGAAGCACCGGTCAGCGATGGCAGCGAATTGACCGAAATGCTGCTGGCGGAGATGGCGGAAGTCGAGGCGCAGGCAGCCGAAGCCACCGCGGATGCATCGGCGATGCCGTTTGATCCGGCAAGCATCGCGGAAACGGACTCGGCACCCGAGGCCATGGCAAATCTCAGCGTGCCCGAATATGCGGAAGAAGAAGTGCCGGAACCCGACCCGCGGGACAACGATTTCGGACTGCCGCTTGAGGACGATCTGGATGTTCTCACCGCGCCTGAGCCGTCCGAGGCGGCGAGCGCGTCCGCTGTGGACCAGGGGCAGGCACCGGCCGAGCACACGGATCCGAGCCTTGAGCCGACCGCGCTCGACCCCGCCGCGGCCTATGGTGATTCGGGCGAAACGGCGGCCCGGATGGAATATGACGACGAGCCGGGCATGGAGGGCTATCAGGACGACTACGAGTCCGATGTCTTTCCCGGGGACGATTTCACCGTCGACGATCTGGCTGCGCCGTCCTTTGACGACATGTCGGACGAACAGGGCGACCGCTCCGGCCGCCGCGGCCTCGTCGCCGCCGCGGTCGTGCTTGGCATAGCAGTGGTCGGCGGCGGCGGTTTCTATCTGTGGAACAGCTCGCTCGGCGGCGACAGCGCATCCGACGGTCCGCCCATTATTTCGGCCGACAACGATCCCGTTAAGATCAAGCCGGAAGATCCCGGTGGCAAGACAGTCCCGAATCAGGACCTCGCCGTTTACGAAAAAGTCGCCGGAAACGACACGTCCGGCAATTCCGACCAGAACCTGGTAACGACCACAGAAGAGCCCGTTGATGTCGTGCAGCGTACGCTGGATCCGGAAACGCTGCCACTGGAAGGCCGGGGCGATGCCGTCGAGCCGGCGGCTAAATCCGAAGAGCGGCTTGCATCGTCCGAGCAACTCGATCCGGATCCAACCGCGACTGACAGCGGGGCAAACGGCGTTGCGCCGCGCAAGGTTCGCACCCTGATCGTAAAACCCGACGGAACGATCGTCGCGCGCGAAGTGCCGCCGGCTGATACCGCGGCCACCGCCACCACGACGGCGGCCACCCAGCAGGGGAATGCCGCGGCGACGCAAAACGGCTCGGCGAATGCGGATACGGCGGCAACGAACGGCACTGCCGCGCAGGCACCGGTTGCCGTTGCATCGGCACTGCCTTCCGCAACCGCCACCGAGGGCCAGGCCGCCACGACGAATTCCAGTTCCGCGACGAACCAGGCGGCCGCCCTGCCGCCTATCGATGAGAATCTGCGCGACAGCGGCGCATTGCCGCTTCCGGTCAGCCGCCCGTCCGCCAATGCGGCGGAACCGACGCAGGTGGCATCGGCAGCCACGACGAACAATTCCGACCTGCGCGCCGCCGTCGCCGCACCGGTGCCGGAGACGCGGCCTGCGGAACAGCCGGTCAATATCGTCGAGGCCGTTACCGAACGCGGCAACCTGGCAGGCACGACTGCCACCGCCAATCCGGGCGGATACATGATGCAGATTTCGTCGCAGCCGTCCGAGGAAGCGGCACGCCAGTCCTATCAGAACCTGTCGCAGAGATATGCCTCGATCATCGGCGGCAAGGGTGTCGATTTCCAGCGCGCGGACATACCCAATCGCGGAGTGTTTTACCGGGTGCGCATACCCGCCGGATCGAAAGCCGAGGCGAACAGTCTTTGTGCCCAGTACAAGGCGGCGGGCGGAAGTTGCTTCGTCGCCCGCTGACACGTCCTCCCAAGGTGGCCGCGGCGTGCAGCGCCGCGGATATTTTAGTGGGCTATCCTTTGTGTGACAGCGGTGTATGATTCGTCCATGACCGAATCAAAAGCGATGATCCTTGGATGCGGCGGATTAGCGCTAACGGATGAGGAAAGGGCCTTGTACAGGGCGGAGAGCCCATGGGGTCTGATCCTGTTCGCCCGCAACATCCAAGAACATGACCAACTGACAGATCTTGTTGCCGATTTTCGCGACTGCGTGGGACGGCGCGATGCGCCGGTGCTGATCGATCAGGAGGGCGGACGGGTTCAGCGCATCAAGGCGCCTCTCGCTCCGGCCTATCCGCCGGCTTCGGTGATCGGATCGCTTTTTGAGGACAGCAACGACGAAGGTCTGCGTGCGGCCTGGCTGATGGGGCGCCTGCATGCCTGCGATCTGTCGGCGTACGGCATCAATGTCGACTGCATTCCGGTGCTCGACGTTCCCGCCCAGAACGGTCACGAGGTTATCGGGAACCGGGCGCTGGCGGCGGACCCCAGCGCGGTCGCCAAACTGGGGCGGGCGATGATCGACGGGCTTTCCGCAGGTGGCGTGCAGCCGGTAATGAAACACATGCCGGGCCATGGGCGGGCCCTTGTCGACAGCCATCACCGCATGCCTGTCGTCGACGCGACGCTTGAGCAACTGGAGGCAAGCGACTTTGTGCCGTTCGCGGCACTTTCGAAAACACCGATGGCGATGACCGCACATGTCGTCTTCACGGCGTTGGACCCCGAGAACCCGGCGACGTCGTCGCCGACCGTCATCAACGAGATCATCCGCGGGAAAATCGGGTTCGACGGACTGCTGATGACCGATGACATCTCGATGAAGGCACTTTCTGGGGATTTCGCCGCAAAGACGGATGCAATCTTCAGGGCCGGGTGCGATGTAGTGCTCCACTGCAACGGCTCGATGCAGGAGATGACGGAAGTTTGTGCCCATACGCCCGAGCTGGCGGGTGCCGCAGCGGACAGGGCGCGCTTCGTCATGTCTCTTTTCAACGATGGCGATGCAGCCGATCCGTCCGAATTGCGTGCTGAATTCGACGGTCTGATTGCACGGAAGATGTCGCTTGTCTGAGGTCCTGCCATGGTAGACGCGCTACGCAAACAGCAAAGTCCGGCGGAGGCGAATGGCTCCGCGGATCAGCCGTGGGAAGACCCTGAAAAGACCGATCGCGGTGTGAGCGAACCGGCGCTGGTCGTCGACATCGACGGCTTCGAGGGGCCGCTCGATCTGCTGCTTCATCTTGCGCGCAACCAGAAGGTCGACCTGGCCCGCATATCGGTTCTGGCGCTCGCCGAGCAATATCTGGCCTTCGTCGACAGCGCACGGCGGCTGCGGCTCGAACTTGCCGCCGACTACCTTGTCATGGCGGCGTGGC
The DNA here is from genome assembly GCF_004959855.1 of Nitratireductor sp. XY-223. Taxonomy (GTDB): domain Bacteria; phylum Pseudomonadota; class Alphaproteobacteria; order Rhizobiales; family Rhizobiaceae; genus Hoeflea_A. The sequence continues at coordinate 1,113,161 of NZ_SPNT01000001.1, forward strand.
TTGCCTTCCTGAAATCCAAGCTGCTGATACCACAAAGAAGCGACGGCGACGAGCCGACGGGCGAGGAGATGGCGGCGCAGCTGGCGTTTCGGCTGAAGCGGCTCGAGGCCATGCGCGATGTCGCCACGCGGCTGGTCAACCGCAATCGCGTCGGCCGCGAGCTTTTTGTCCGCGGCGATCCGGAGCCGGTCATCATCGAACGCAAGTCCGATTTCCAGGCAACGCTCTACGATCTGCTCAACGCCTATGCGGGACTGCGCCAGCGGCAATCGGTCACCCAGGTGACGATTTCGAAGCGCCGCGTGTGGTCGCTGGGCGACGCGCGCGTCATCCTGCAGCGGATGATCGGCGACATGCACGAGTGGACGGCGCTCGACCATTTCCTGGTGCGTTACCTGAGCGATCCGGAGGAGCGGGCGACGGCGATTGCAAGCTCCTTCGCGGCCTCGCTTGAAATGGTGCGGGAAGGGTGCCTGGAAATGCGGCAGGAAGTTCCCTTCGCGCCGATCTACCTGCGGCGCGGGCAAAACACCTCCGATCCGGAGGGGACAGAGGAGACGGCATAAGATGTCGGAAGGAACACAGGCCAATATTGTGCCCTTTGACAAGGATGCGGTCGCCGTCGGCGGGACGGCCGAGGACGAAGGCAGCGCGCCGCGCGCCCTGCACGAGGCGGAGCGCATCGCTGAGGCGCTGGTATTCGCGTCGGCGGAGCCGGTGTCGGAAAAGGCGATTGCCGAAAAGCTGCCCGAGGGAACCGATGTCTCGGCGGTGATGAAACGGCTCGCCGGGTCTTACAGCCTGCGCGGTGTCAATCTGCGCCGTGTTGACGATCACTGGGCTTTCCGGACCGCGGACGATCTTTCGTTCCTGATCCACCGCGAACAGACCGACATTCGCAAACTGTCGCGGGCTGCGCTGGAGGTTCTCGCCATCGTCGCCTACCACCAGCCGGTGACGCGCGCCGAGATCGAAGAAATCCGGGGCGTCGCGACCTCACGCGGGACGCTCGACGTGCTGCTTGAATCCGGCTGGATAAAGATGCGCGGGCGACGCCGGACACCGGGGCGGCCGGTGACCTACGGAACAACGCTCGATTTCCTCGACCATTTCGGTCTCGAGGAGCTGCGCGATCTGCCGGGACTGGAGGAATTGAAGGGTGCCGGATTGCTGTCTTCCCAGATTCCGTCCAATTTCAAAGTGCCGGTTCCGCCGGCAAATGACGACCTTGCCGAGGACGAGGATCCGATCACCGAGATGGATTTGGAGGAGCTGGGCCTCTTGACTCCGCTGGGTGAAGGAGACGAGTAGTAGGCTGAACCACGGCCGAACCCGCTCTAAGTCCAGGACAGAAGGCAGCAGTTGACTCCAGCTTCAGCACAATTTCGCGTACAGCCGAGCGCCGGCGTGACTTTCGCCGCCGACCTGGCATTCGAGAATATCAGGCACGACTACCAGGGCCAGTCGACGCTCGACGGCGTATCGCTGGAAGCGGCGCCGGGGGAGGTGCTGTGCCTACTGGGGCCGTCCGGCTCCGGCAAGACGACCCTGTTGCGACTGGCGGCGGGCCTGGAAGTGCCGCGCGAAGGGCGCATATTGCTGAACGGCCAGGAAGTCTCCGGACCGCACGTTTTCGTTCCACCGGAACGGCGGGGCGTCGGGCTGATGTTCCAGGATTTTGCGCTGTTTCCCCATATGACCGTCTTCGAGAATGTATGCTTCGGCCTGAATGCCCTGTCCGAGGCGGAGGCAAAAGAAGAGGCAACGGTCGCGCTGGAAAGGGTCGGGCTTACACATTACTCCGACCAGTATCCGCATGCCCTGTCCGGGGGCGAGCAGCAGCGGGTTGCGCTGGCCCGGGCGCTGTCGCCGCGCCCGTCGGTCCTGTTGATGGACGAACCATTCTCGGGCCTGGACTCGCGCCTGAGAGACACGGTCCGCAACGAGACCCTGGACATTTTGCGGCAAACGCGGGCGACCGCGTTGATGGTAACCCACGATGCCGAAGAGGCCATGCGCGTCGCTGACAGGATCGCGCTGCTGAAGGACGGGCGGCTGATCCAGGTTGGGTCGGCCGAGGACCTTTACTGCAACCCGGTAGACCTTTTCACCGCGGCTTTCTTTTCGGAGCTGAACGTGTTTGACGCCAGGGTTCGCCAAGGACGCGTCGAAACACCGCTTGGTACGTTCAAGGCGAACGGCGCCCGCGAGGGAGACCGGCTGGAGGTTGCCGTCAGGCTTCCCAGCGTCGAGGTCAGGGAGCGGGACGGCGACATTCCGGCGCGTGTGGTGTTCCGGCGTTTTCTGGGTGTGGTTGAACAGCTGGGCCTTGCCGTGCCGGGCACCGAGCAGGTGATACAGGCCAGATTGAAGGCCGGGCAACTGCCGACAGGATTGCGCGAGGTGATGCTTTGCGTTAACGACCATGACATAATGATGTTTGAAAGTGGGTAGAAAGAACCTACATCAGTCGATGAGATCCTCAGGGAGAAAAGAGTATGGGTAGTTTTAGCATTTGGCACTGGCTGATCGTGCTGGTCGTGGTGCTGTTGCTGTTTGGCCGAGGCAAGATTCCGGAACTGATGGGCGACGTTGCGAAGGGCATCAAGAACTTCCGCAAGGGCATGGGCGAAGAGGAGCCCTCCGAAAACGCCAAGACGGTTGAACACAAGGCCGATGAAAAAGCGGAAAAAAGCTGACCGGGGCGCAGCCACAGGATAATACGCTTTCTTCACATGCATGTTGACCGCGGCAAACGCTGCGGGGAGGCACATCTATGTTGGATCTTGGCTGGCCGGAACTTCTGGTCGTAGCGCTGGTGCTGATCATTGTCGTCGGGCCGAAGGACCTGCCGGGAATGCTGCGCACGTTCGGGCGCACGACGCGCAAGCTCCGCTCCATGGCCGGCGAGTTCCGCAGCCAGTTTGACGAGGCGCTCAAGGAAGCCGAACTGGAAGACGTCAAGAATGTCCTTGACGAGGCCAAGCAGCTCAATCCCAAGAACATCCTGAAAGAGGCGATCGATCCGATCCGTGACGCCGGAAAGGAAATCAAGGCGGACCTCGACAAGGCCATGAGGGAGCCGGCTGAACCGGCCAAGCCCGAGCTAGCGGCGACGAATGTAAAATCGGAACCGGGTTCCGACAAAGCGCCGAAACCGGCCGGCAAGAAAGCAGCCAAATCCGCGAAGAAGCCTTCCACCGGCAAAGCGGCGTCCAAGACCGCGAAAACCGGAGCCGGGAAGCCGGCTCGGAGTACGACGCGAAAGCCCGCCGCGAAGAAAACAAACAGCACGGCAAAGCCGGCGTCTGAGGCGAAAAAACCGGCACGGCGCGCGGCGACCCGCAAGGCTGCCCCGGCTGCCAAGGCCGCGAAATCCAGCGGAGACACCGCGTGACAACCGAGGAACTGGACGACACGGCGCAGCCGCTGCTTGCGCATCTGATCGAGCTGCGCCAGCGCCTGATGTGGGCCGTGGGCGGTTTTTTTGTCGCCTTTCTGATCTGCTTCTTCTTTGCCAAACAGATATTCAACCTGCTGGTGGTGCCGTTTTCCTGGGCCGTCGAATGGGCCGGACTCGAGGGACGCCAGATCGAGCTCATCTACACCGCGCCGCAGGAGTTCTTCTTCACCCAGATCAAGATCGCCATGTTCGGCGGCCTTGTCATCGCGTTTCCGATGATCGCGGCACAGGTCTACAAGTTCGTGGCGCCGGGTCTCTACAAGAACGAGCGGTCGGCGTTCCTGCCCTTCCTGATCGCTTCTCCGCTGCTGTTCCTGCTTGGCGGCGCGCTGGTCTACCTGTTCTTCACGCCGATGGTGCTGTGGTTCTTCCTGTCCATGGAGCAGCCGGCGGAAGGCGGCAAGGTGGCGATCGAACTGCTGCCGAAGGTCTCGGAATATCTTGACCTGATCATGACCTTGATCTTCGCCTTCGGCCTGGTCTTCCAGTTGCCGGTTGTCACGACACTGCTGGCGCGCGTCGGACTGGTCACAGCGGACGGGCTTGCGTCCAAACGCAAATACGCCATCGTTGCCGCTTTTATCGCCGCCGCCATATTGACCCCGCCCGATCCGGCGAGCCAGATCGGTCTTGCACTTCCCACCATCCTTCTCTACGAGATTGCCATCTATGCAGCCCGACTCGTGGAAAAACGGCGCGCCGAGAGCGAGGCGGAGGATGAATCCGACGCGCAGTCGGACGACAAGGACGCATCCTCCGAGGCCTCCACTCCCTAGCGGCGGAATTCCGGTGTCCGAGACCGGTTCTGCAAGATGACATTCGATCACTTCGCCTGAAACGAAGGCTCTAGGCCACGACCATGCTTGATATCAAATGGATACGCGAAAACGCCGGTGCGCTCGATGCGGCCCTAGGCAACCGGGGCGCAGAGCCCGCGGCGGCTGAACTGATCAGGATTGACGAGGAGCGCCGCCAACACGTGCAGAAGCTGCAGGACATGCAGGCACGCAGAAACGCGGCGTCCAAGGAAATCGGCGCCGCGATGGGACGCAAGGACCTTGAGACGGCCGATAAACTCAAGGCCGAGGTCGCCGAATTGAAATCTGCGCTGCAGGCCGCCGAGGAAGAGGCGCGGGTCCTCGACACGCAGCTGGAGGACGCGCTGGCCGCCATACCGAACATACCGCTCGACGATGTCCCGGTGGGCACCGACGAGGCGGACAATGTCGTCGAGCGGACAGTGGGCGAGAAACCCGGCTGGAACCACGCCGCCCTGGAGCATTTCGATATCGGTGAAGCGCTCGGCCAGATGGATTTCGAGACCGCTTCGCGGCTCTCCGGCAGCCGCTTCGTGGTGCTGCGGAGCCAGCTTGCGCGCCTCGAACGCGCGCTTGGACAATTCATGCTCGACCTGCACACGAGCGAGCATGGCTATACGGAGGTCCAGCCTCCGCTGCTGGTGCGTGACGAAGTCGCCTTCGGCACCGGCCAGCTCCCCAAATTTGCCGACGACCTGTTCCACACGACCGATGGCCGCTGGCTGATCCCGACGGCGGAGGTTTCGCTGACAAATCTGGTGCGCGAGGAAATTCTCGAGCACGAACAACTGCCGCTGCGCTTCACGGCACTGACGCCGTGTTTCCGGCTTGAAGCCGGTGCCGCCGGCCGCGATACGCGCGGCATGCTGCGCCAGCACCAGTTCAACAAGGTCGAGCTGGTTTCGATCACCGATGCCGACACGTCGGGGGATGAACTGGAGCGCATGACGTCCTGCGCCGAAGAGGTGTTGAAGCGCCTCGGCCTGCACTACCGCGTCATGGCGCTGTGCACCGGCGATATGGGCTTTGCGGCGCGCAAGACCTATGACCTTGAGGTCTGGCTGCCGGGGCAGGGCGCCTATCGCGAGATTTCGTCCTGCTCGGTTTGCGGTGATTTCCAGGCACGCCGCATGCAGTCGCGGTACCGTAGGGCGGGTGAAAAAGGTGTTCAGTTCGCGCACACGCTCAACGGTTCGGGCGTCGCCGTGGGGCGCGCGCTGATCGCGGTCATGGAAAACTATCTCAACGAGGACGGATCCGTCACGGTGCCCGATGCTCTGCTGCCCTATATGGGAGGGCTGACACGCATCGAGCGTGGCGATTGACGGGAACGTAGCGGGAAAGAGATGTTCGGATGCGGATACTGCTGACCAATGATGACGGGATCCACGCGGAGGGTCTCGCCGTGCTTGAGCGCATCGCGCGAACCCTGTCGGATGATATTTGGGTGGTGGCGCCGGAAACCGACCAGAGCGGTCTTGCGCATTCGCTGACACTTTCGGAGCCCTTGCGGCTGCGCGAGGTGTCGGACCGGCACTACGCGCTTCGCGGAACGCCGACCGATTGCGTCATCATGGGCGTGCGGGACGTGATGGATGCGCCGCCGGATCTTGTCCTTTCCGGGGTGAATGACGGGGTCAACGTCGCCGATGGCGTCACCTATTCCGGCACCGTCGCGGGCGCCATCGAAGGCACGCTCCTGGGTATCCGCTCGATTGCCCTGAGCCAGGCCTACAAGTGGGACGACGGGCGCATCGTGCCTTGGGAGACGACCGAGGCCGTGGCACCGGAATTGCTGAGCAAACTCATTGACATAGACCTGCCCGCGGGCACCTTTTTGAATGTCAATTTTCCCTACAGCCGGCCCGAGGACATCGACGGTATCGCGGTGACGTCGCAGGGAAAGCTGGTTCACGGAATTGATCTGGACCGCCGCGAGGATGCCCGTGGCGTTCCTTACTACTGGCTTCGGTTTTCTCACAGGACCAAGGAGTTCAAGGCCGGCACGGATCTGGAAGCCCTGGGCGACAACAAGATCTCGATAACGCCGCTCAAGTTGGATTTCACCGACTATTCCGTCCAGCAGCGGATTGCGGAGGCCCTTGGTTGAACGGCGCCCTGAGTGAAAAAGAAGGATTAGCATCGCTCGTTCTGCGGCTGCGCGCGGAAGGCATTGCTGACAATCGCCTCGTTGCGGCGGTCGAACAGACGCCGCGCAGCATGTTCACGCCGCCTGCCTATCTGGACCTCGCTTATTCGCCGCGCAGTATTCCCATCGAATGCGGCGAGTACATGGAGGGGGCCGATCTCAGCCTGCGTCTCCTGCACAACATGGAGCTCGAGGCAGGCCAGCGCGTCCTCGAAGTGGGCACGGGTTCCGGTTTTACAGCCGCCGCGATGTCGCGGATCGTCGAGCGGGTCGTGACGGTCGACCGCTACCGGACCCTGTCGCAATATGCCGCGCAGCGGTTCTCCCGTCTCGGCTTCTCCAACATCGTCGTGGAAACCGGCGACGGTCAGGAACGCACGCCGCAGGAAGGCACGTTCGACCGTATCCTGGTCACGGCGGCGTTCAACGACATGCCCCGCGCCTTTGCCGAACGGTTGGTCTCGGGCGGAAAAATGATCGCGGCGATCGGCGAGGCCGACCAGCCGCAGACCGTTGTCCGGCTGACGAAGATCGGCAGCCGCTTCGAAAAGGAAGATCTGTTTCCGGTCCGCTTCCAGCCGCTGTTGAAGGGCGGTGCGGCGGTCCTTTGATGCCGCCTCGCGGCCGTCAGCATTTTACCGATTCCCGGCAAAACAGGTGATTCAGGCCATTGAAAATTTCACAATCGGCTTAACCCGGCAGTAACCTTAACTCAGTTAAATGGGCCCGTGTTGTTTTGCGTACATGGGCTCGTATGATGCGTATCAGACTATCAGCCATCTCGTCGAAATCCGCCAGACGGCTGGCGGGCGCTGTCTGTTTGGCAAGCCTTGCCGCAGGCTGCAGCTCGGAGGCAACGCGCTTCGACCACGGCCTGTTTACCGGCACCGTGCCGGAGCCAGTCGGAGAAAGAAACGCAGCGCGCGCGCCCGTTGAGGGGCCGGCCCCAGGCGAGCCGGCGCTGGCGCAGCCCTATCCCGGGGATACCGCGCCCGGCTATGACCGCACCTACACTGGATCGATCGCGCAGCCTTATCCGGCAACCAGCCAGCAGCAGCCCGTCTTTGTGCCGCAGCCCGCGGTGGAGCGCAGGCCGCTGCGGCAGGCACCGGCCATCGAGCCGCCCGTCCAGGACGTGAAACTGGCGCCGGTGCCCGTGGTTTCACCCAGATCAGCACCGCGCCCGACAGAGACCAGGACGGTCGAAATACCTGTTCAGCGGATCCCGACCCCGGTCTCGGCGCCCAAACACTATGCGTCGTATGAGCCGGACCCGATCATCACCGGGACGACGCCGACGAGCGCCGCGGCGCGCAATCATGCTTCGTCCGATACAATCGGCGGCTGGACAACCACCGGCGGAACGCGCGTCAAGATCGCGCCGGGAGAAACGCTCTACAACCTGTCGCGGCGTTACGGCGTGCCGGCCCGCGAAATCATGAAGGCCAACAACATCGCCGACCCATCGAGGGTCAACGCCGGCCAAGTCGTCATCATCCCGACCTACGTCTATTCGCGCACGACACCGGTTTCCGCGCCCGACAACAATCCGAAGACCCGGGCCGCACGTGCGAGCATCGGTTACCAAGGCGAGGCGCAGCCGGGCAACGTACCCGTTCCGACGCCGGCGCCGGCCCGCCAGCAGGTCGCCGTTTTGCCGAAGGCTCCGACGCCAAGGCCGACCACGCAGCTGTTTACGGCAAACAATGCCGCCTCGGAGCGAAACGGCGAGCCCGTGTCGCGTGAAACCTACAAGGTTCAGCCCGGCGATTCCCTGAGTACAATCGCCTCGCGCGCCGGTATCAGTGTCAACGCGCTCAAGAATGCCAACGGCCTTGACAATTCGACGATCAGGATAGGGCAAACCCTGGTCGTGCCGCGTTCAGGCGGCCGTGTCGATGGCCTGCAGACCGCCAGCGTTCCGGCCAATGGCGACGCGGCATCGACGGTCAAAAGTTACGCCGACGACAGGCCGGTGCAGGCAACCACCGTCGCGACTCCGACGCCGAAAACCACCGGGATCGACAAGCTGAGATGGCCGGCGCGGGGTCAGATCATGAGCTCGTTCGGCTCGGTTGACGGCGGAGCGCGAAACGACGGGATCGATATCTCCCTTCCCAAGGGAACGCCGGTCAAGGCCGCGGAAAACGGTGTTGTGATCTATGCGGGCACCGGCCTCAAGGAGTTCGGCAAGACGGTGCTCGTGCGTCATGGAAACGGATTGGTGAGCGTTTACGGTCACGCGAGCGAACTGATTGTGGAGCGCGGCGACCAGGTCTCGCGGGGTCAGGTTGTGGCGCTGTCTGGAATGAGCGGGCAGGCGACCCGTCCCAAGCTGCACTTCGAGATCAGGAAAGACGCCAAACCTGTCGATCCGCTGACATATCTCGAATAGAGGCTCTCCAGTCTCAGGCAGGAAAGACCGGGTCCGTTGTTCCCTGCGGGCCCGGTTTTACGTTGTCCGGCGGAAAATGCGCGGAAATCCGTCGTTCCCCGGGACAAGCGGCATTGACGGGATTGCATTAAATTTCATTCATTTAGCGAATTGGAATTTTGCCTTTAGGGGAAAATGGGCGATCCTCGCCCGACCATTTTCAAAGCGAATCGGGCAAATGGCTGGTTCCGGAGCCGATACTTCATGAAAATTCCGCACAAGATATTTGGCATTGCGGCCCTGGTTTTTGTGATCATGGGCGCCTCAATCACCTATTCCACATACAAGCTCTATCTCGTCAGCAAGGAAGTGACAGACCTTGCCGAGGTCTTCATTCCGCTCTCCGACCGGATTGCCGAGATCGATCTGGAAATCGCGCAGCAGGAAATCCACGTCGAACGGCTCGAGAAGCATATGACCAGCATCAAGCTGATCGACGAGGAGCTTCAGGAACTGGCGTCGGGCATCGTGCCGAGACACCTTATCAGCGGATTCGAGACCATCGAGGAGAAGACCGAGCGGCTGGAGGCGGAGCGATCGGAACTGCAGACGGTCGTAGATCGGGAGCAGAGCGAGTTCGAGACGCGCGAGGCCAAGGTCGACGATGCAATCAAGCGGGCTGAGGCGCTCGTGGCTCAAGCTGTCAGCACCACCCATACGGAGGAGGGGCGCGACACACTCAAGACGCTGCTGCCGCAGTTGCAGTCGGTGGACCAGCAGCACTCGAACCTGCACGCGCAGCTAACCCTCTTGATCGAGGCATTCCGCCAGGACAGCCCGATGCGGTTCGAACTGGAGCGGCTTATCGAGCAGGAAGAGGACCAATTGGCCGCCCACATGCGCGAGACCTGGGAGACGATCGCCCGGTTCACGGAGAAAGCCGCGCTCAGCGCAGAGGAACATGAGCGGGAAGCGCTCTGGATCAATATTGTCCTGGCCGCGGTCTCCGGCGTTCTTGCGCTGATTCTGTGCAGCATCGTGATCAGGAACATGCTGAAGCCGCTGCGTGAGCTCATTGCCGGGACACACGAGGTCGAGGCGGGCAACCTGTCGGGGCATCTCGAGGCATCGACCAGCGACGAGATCGGCGATCTTGCCCGCAGCTTCAACGGAATGGTCGAGGGCCTGCGCAAAACCGAGGAAATCAAGGACACGTTCGGGCAATATGTCGATCCCCGGGTGGTTTCCGGCCTGATCGGCGATGCGAACACGGAACTCGTCAACGGCGAAAAGAAGGTGGTCTCGGTCTTCTTCGCCGATATTGCCAATTTCACCGGCATCTCGGAACGCTTCACGCCCGGCGGCCTGGTCAACTTGACCAACCGGTACCTGTCGATGATGTCGGAGCCGATCACCGAGCAGCACGGTCTGATCGACAAATATATCGGCGATGCGATCATGGCGTTCTGGACAACGCCGTTCTGCGAGGACGGCCGGCAGGCGTCGCTTGCGGTCGCCGCGGCACTGAAGGACGAAGCCCTTATCGAAACACTGCGCAAGGAACTGCCCGACCTGACGGGCCTGCGCCGCGACCTGCCGGAGGTCAATATGCGCATCGGCATCGCCACGGGCGAGGCGGTGGTGGGATCGATCGGTTCGGAGAAAACCAAGAACTATACCGTCATGGGCGACACGGTGAACCTCGGCGCGCGCCTGGAGGCGGCGAACAAGATTTACGGAACGAACGTGCTTGTGTGCAGCCGGACCTGTGCGATGGCCTCCGGGGAGTTCGAATTCCGGAAGATCGACAATCTGATCGTCAAGGGAAAGACAGAGCCGGTTTCCATTTACGAGCCGCTGGGTTGGCATTCTGCCCTGCGGGAATCGGCTATCGAGATCAAGGAACGTTTCGAAGAAGCGCTGGAGGCGTTCCGGATCGGAGACTGGATGAAGGCAGAGGCTGGCTTCAAAGGCTGCCGGGAGTTCGGCGATCCCGCCGCGGAAGCCTATCTGGACAGACTGGCGATCATCCGGCGGGAGGGTGCGCCGGATGACTGGCACGGCGTGTGGCAGCTGGAAGATAAATAATGCATTACGATCAACGGCTTACGGATCGCTGAAGCGCTTTCCGAGGCGGCCGGCAAGGTCCTGGATGTACTGCCAGGCAACACGTCCGGAGCGTGCGCCGCGCGTGGTTGCCCACTCGAGCGCCTCGGCGCGCAGCCGATCGTCATCGATTTCGAGCCCGTAGTATCTCGCGTAACCGTCGATCATCTCCAGGTATTCGTCCTGGCTGCATTTGTGAAAGCCGAGCCACAGGCCGAATCGATCCGACAGCGAGACCTTTTCCTCGACCGCTTCCGAAGGATTGATGGCGGTGGAGCGTTCGTTTTCCATCATGTCGCGCGGCATCAGATGACGGCGGTTGGATGTCGCGTAGAAGACAACATTCTCGGCGCGGCCCTCCAACCCGCCCTCAAGAGCGGCCTTGAGCGATTTGTAGGTGGTGTCATCGTGATCGAAGGACAGGTCGTCGCAAAATAGGATGAAGCGTTCCGGACGGTCGCGCAGCAGCGTCATCAGCTGCGGCAGGCTGTCGATGTCCTCGCGGTGGATTTCCACGAGTTTCAGCGGGTGCGAGGCATCGACCGGCCCTTCCTCGTTGATCGCCGCATGCGTCGCCTTCACCAGCGACGACTTGCCCATGCCGCGCGCGCCCCATAACAGCACATTGTTGGCCGGATAGCCCCCGGCAAAGCGCTGCGTGTTGTCGTGCAGAATGTCCCGGACGCGGTCGACACCGCGTATCAGGCCGATGTCGATGCGGTTGGGCTTGGCGACCGGTTGCAGGTATCCGCTGGCCGGTTCCCAGATGAAACAATCGGCCGCGGCAAAGTCGTTTGTCGCCTGCTGCGGCGTCCCGAGAGACTCGACCGCGGCCGTAAGCCTTTGGATTTCCTCAAGCAGATTTTGCAGTGTTGCCTTTGCCAAGACATTTCCCTTTTGTCGTCATCGCAAGGTGCGGTAGCACGAAGGCACGCATACGAAAAGGGTTGAGACCTCTCGTCGGCAGTTGCAATAGCGGCCGCGACACTATATCTGGCACAACAAAGGGCCGGTCGTGACCGCCTCGATGTCAATAATAGAGAATTCCCAAAAGGAGCCACTCGATGTTTGTAACACCGGCATATGCGCAGGCTGCAGGGGGTGGCGGCGGCGACATACTCGTGTCGATCATGCCGTTCATCCTGATTTTTGTTATCATGTATTTCCTGATCATCCGGCCGCAGCGCCAGCAGATGAAAAAGCGCCAGGAAATGCTGAACAACGTGCGGCGCGGCGACCAGGTGGTGACGGGTGGCGGTATTACCGGGAAGGTGACCAAGGTCGTCGACGACAACGAGGTCGAAGTCGAGATCGCCGATGGCCTGAAAGTCCGTGTCGTGCGCTCGCTTCTGGCTGACGTGAAAGTGAAGGGCGAGCCTGTCCAAGAATCGGCACAAAAAAAGTAAATCGATACGTGGCGTCAATCTATTGCCGCCAACAGTCGGTTGACTGGCATAATTGCCCGATGAGCTGAGAACGCAATGCTGTATTTTTCCCGCTGGAAAACCACCCTTATCTGGCTCGCCGTATTGGCAGGCGTTGTCTTTGCGGCGCCTAACCTGTTCACGCAGCAGCAACTCGCCGCGCTCCCGGACTGGCTGCCGAAAAAGCAACTGACACTCGGCCTCGACCTACAGGGCGGCTCGCACATCCTTTTGCGTATCGAGCGCGAGGATATCGAGAAGGAACGTCTCGAGACCCTGGTCGACGACATGCGGCGGCTGCTGCGCGATGAGGGTATCGGCTATACGGGCCTTTCCGGCAGCGGTATGTCCGCCCAGGCAAGAATACGCGATCCGGATAACATCGACCGCGCCAAGGAAGCGCTCTCCGAGCTGACGCAGCTTGTCAATGCCGGCCTGCTCGGTGGCGGCGCCATCCGCGAGGCGGAGCTTTCGGAGCCCGAGCCCGGGTTGCTGCGCATCACGCTGACCGAGGAGGGCATCAACAACCGGGTCTCCTCGGCCGTCTCGCAATCCATCGAGGTGGTGCGCCGACGGGTCGATGAACTCGGCACGACCGAACCGGTTATCGCGCGCCAGGGCGCCGACCGAATCCTGGTCCAGGTGCCCGGATTCGACGATCCCGAACGTCTCAAGCTGATCCTCAATCAGACGGCAAAGCTGACCTTCCACCTGGTCGACCGGTCCATGTCGGCGGAAGAAGCGTTGAACGGCAGACCGCCGGTAACATCCGAAATCGTTTTCTCGAACGACGATCCGCCGATCCCGTTCCTCCTGCAGAAACGGGCGCTGCTTTCCGGTGACAACCTGGTCGATGCGCAGGCCGGTTTCGACCAGCGCACCAACGAGCCGATCGTCACCTTCCGGTTTGACACGGCAGGAGCCCAGCGTTTCGGACAGGTCACCCAGCAGAATGTCGGCTACCCGTTCGCCATCGTGCTCGACGACGAAGTCATCACGGCGCCCGTCATCAATGAGCCGATCCTGGGCGGCAGCGGCCAGATTTCCGGCAACTTCACCGTTGAATCGGCCAACGACCTGGCGGTGTTGCTGCGCGCCGGTGCGCTGCCAGCAACGCTGACCGTGATGGAAGAGCGGACCGTCGGGCCTGGTCTCGGCGCCGATTCCATCGCCGCCGGCGAAACCGCCGGTATCATCGGCGCGATCCTGGTGGTCGCCTTCATCTTCGTCGCCTACGGTTTCCTCGGCCTGATCGCCAATCTGGCGCTGATCTTCAACGTGATCATGATCATCGCCGTTCTGACGGTCATCGGCGCGACGCTGACGCTGCCGGGCATTGCCGGTATTGTCCTGACGGTCGGCATGGCGGTCGACTCCAACGTGCTCATATACGAGCGCATACGCGAGGAACGGCGCGGCGGGCGCTCGCTCGTCCAGGCGATCGACGCCGGCTTCCAGCGGGCTTTCGGAACGATCCTCGACGCGAACATCACGACACTGATCGCCGCCGTGATCCTGTTCTACCTGGGATCGGGACCGGTGCGCGGCTTTGCGGTCACGCTGGCCATCGGTATCGTCACCACGGTCTTCACCGCCTTTACGGTCACCCGCTGGATGATTGCCGAATGGGTGCGCAGGCGTCGCCCCAAGCAGTTGCCCAATGGGCTTTTGACGGACCTCTTCAGCGGCGCACACTACCGCTTCATGTGGCTGCGCAAATTCACCTTCATGTTCAGCGCGGCGGCCGCGCTGGCGTCGCTTGTGCTTTTCGGCACAGTCGGCATGAACTACGGCATCGATTTCACCGGCGGGTCCGTCATCGAGGTGGAATCAAGATCCGGTGCAGCCAATGTCGGCGACATAAGGGGCAGGCTGTCCGGTCTCAATCTCGGCGATGTCCAGGTCCAGGAGTTCGGATCGCCCGAACATGTCCTGATCCGCGTGCAGTCGCAGGGCGCAGGCGAGAACGCCGAGCAGACGGTGGTCTCCAAGGTCCGTGCGGACCTCCAATCCGATTACAACATCGTTCGCGTGGAATCCGTCGGGCCGGTCGTCTCGGGCGAGCTGGCGCGCGCCGGCACCATCGCGCTTCTGGCCGCGCTTTTTGCGATCTTGATCTACATCTGGTTCCGCTTCGAGTGGCAGTTTGCGCTGGGGGCCATCATCGCGACCGTCAACGACGTGGTGCTGACTATCGGCATGTTTGCGATCACCCAGATCGAGTTCAACCTGTCGAGTATCGCCGCCGTGCTGACGATCATCGGCTATTCGCTCAACGATACGGTGGTGGTCTACGACCGCGTCAGGGAAAATCTCAGACGCTACAAGAAGATGCCGCTGCCCGACCTGCTCGACCTTTCTGTCAACCAGATGCTGTCGCGTACCGTGCTGACCTCGGTGACCACGCTGCTGGCGCTCTCGTCGCTGTTCATCTTCGGCGGAGAGGTGATCCGGTCCTTCACCTTCGCGATGATATTCGGCGTCGTCATCGGCACCTATTCGTCGATTTTCGTGGCGGCACCCGTGCTGATCCTCTTCAAGCTGCGCGGCGAGACGTTCCAGGCCGGCATGGGGTCCGGGGAGGACGACAAGGAAACCAAGGGGCCGGCGCCGGATACCGCGTGATGCGATGCGCAAAGGCATAGAAATTCGTGATGCGCATTTCCCGGACCGGGCGCCGATCGATGCCTATGGCAATGGCGGTTTCCGGTTCGCGGACATGTCGCACCGCGGTTCGCTGCTGTGCCTGCCTTCCGGGATCCACGGATGGGACGCCACTGAGGCGAGTGCGCTTGACCCGAAACTCTTCGCGCGCGTCCTCGAGGAAGCCGGCGATATCGAGGTGCTGCTTGTCGGCACCGGCACCGAAATCCGCCGCCTGCCGCCGGAACTGAAGATCCGGTTGCGGGATGCCGGCATCATTTCAGATCCGATGAACACCGGCGCTGCCGTGCGGACCTACAATGTCATGCTTGCGGAATCGCGCGCGGTTGCCGCGGCACTGATTGCGGTGTGAGCCGGCTCCGTTGGCCGAAAGCGAGATTCCACACCAGGATGCGTGCCTTGCCGCATTGCGCGCCGGCGACCGGGACCGCTATCTGTGCGCGCTGCTTACACCGCACGGCGCGCGCGGCGCCGTCAGCGCGCTCTATGGCTTCAATCTGGAGATAGCCCGCATACGCGAAAACATCACCGAGCCGACCATGGGCGAGGTTCGCCTGCAATGGTGGCGCGATTTCCTGGAAGGCAATCCGCACGGCGCGGCGCAGGCCAATCCGATCGCCGCCGCGCTGGCCGCGACCATCGACGCATACGGGCTTTCCGTTGCTCCGTTTCTCAACATGATCACCGCGCGGCAGTTCGATCTCTACGACGATCCGATGCCGGACCGGAACGCGTTCGAGGGGTATGCGGGCGAAACCGCGTCGACCCTGATCCAGCTTTGCATCGCCGTCCTTGACCGGGACGCTGCGAGCGGCTCGGCGGATGCCGCGGGTCATGCCGGTGTGGCGCAGCTCGTCGCCGGAACACTGCTGCTGCTCCCGGTGCACCGGTCCCGGGGACAGGTCTACATTCCGGGAGACATCCTGCGGGCGACAGGGCTCGACCGGGAGACGTTCCTCGCGGGGCAGGATGGACGCACGATTGGCCAGGCCCTGTCCGCCTATGTTTCGCTGGGCCGGGAACACCTGGCGGCTGCGCGAAAACAGTCGGATACGCTGCCGCCGGCCTGCTTTCCCGCCTTCCTGCCGCTTGCCATGGCCGAACCGGCGTTCGACCGTGCCGACCGGATGGGCGCGGCATTGCTCACGCAACCGCTCCAGTTGCCGCAGTGGCGGCGCCAGTTGCGCTACTGGCGTGCAGCGCGTCGCGGCAGGTTCTAGCGCGATTGTTAATCGCTCCGGCCGGCCGCATAATGGCGGTGTCTGATATCTGGATACGGAACAATGGAATTTCCGGACGGATTCTGGCTGCTCGCGGCCATCGTCGTCATCGGCGGCGCCATCGTCTTTTACCTGCGCCTGCGCCGCAGCGAGGCTGAGGCCGGCGATGGCATGGCCGATACCGGATCAGCCATTGTTACGTTCTCCCGTGCCTTTCCCGAACTTCCAGTCCGGAATGTCGTCATGACGAAGGACGGGCACAGCGCATTCCTGCGGCTTGCCGACGGCCGCGTCGGCTTCGTCGAGCACACGGCGCTGCATGCAGCGGCGCGCCTGCTTGAGCCTCGGGAGCTTGCGGTCGGTCCATCGTCCGACACGCGAACGGTCAATGTCGCGTTTCCCGGCGCGGCCGGTGGCAACGGACACTTCGAGTTCGCGAGCGTCGAGGACGCGGCCGAGGTTTCGCTGTGGCTCTGCGGCGAGTTCGCGGCAGCCGGGGCCGAGGCAACGGGACAGGCCGGGCATTCAGATCGCGAGTGAGTCCTCGGCAAGCAGATCTGCGAACGCGGCTTCCTTCCGGGCCATGGCCGCCTGGACCGCGTTCATCATGTCCTCCGGCCGCAGCATGCCGGCATTCCATGTCGCCATGTAGTCGAGGCCATCGACGACGCCGTGGTCGCGGCTGTAGGTCAGGTTGGCCTTGATGCCGGCCATCGCCAGCGGCGATTTGGAACTGATGCGGTCGCCGAGGGCAAGCGCCTGCTCAATTATCTGTTCGCGGCTATCAGCAACCGCGCTCAGCAATCCGATCCGCAGGGCCTCCTCAGCGTCAAAGCGCCGCCCCGTATAGGCAAGTTCGGCGGCGACGGCAGGCGCGATAAGCTTCGGCAGGCGTTGCAGCGTGCCGACATCGGCGGCCATGCCGATATTGATTTCCTCGATCGCAAAATAGGCGTCGCTGCTGGCGATGCGCATGTCGCAGGCCGAGATCATGTCGATGCCGCCGCCGATACAGGCACCGTGGATCGCGGCAATGACCGGGAAGCGCGCGCGCTCGATCGCGGTAAAGGCATCCTGCAACTGCATGATCTTCTTGCGGAACGCGAACGCCGCACGACCTGGTTCCTGCTGGAAGAGCGCCGCGATCGTGGAAAACGACGCCAGGTCCATGCCTCCGGAAAAGTGTTTGCCTTCGCCGGTCAGTATGGCCGCCCGCACGGTCTCATCGGCATCCAGCAAGCCGAGCAGGCGCGGCAACTCGGTCCAGAAATCCGGGGTCATGCCGTTGGCCTTCTGCGGCCGGTTCATGGAAAGCTGCACGACCGGGCCATGCCGCTGGACAAGAAAAAATGAGGAATCGAGTTCGGACAATGACGTCTCCTATTCCGCCGCGGCGGTGCTGTTGTCGACACCGAGCCAGCGACTGCAGTCGTTGAGCGCCCGCGCGGCGATGGCATGTTTCTTGGCCAGTGCCTTTTCCTTGCCGCGGAAGCGCTTGACGCCTTCCGGCTTGACGATTTCGACCGGCGGGAACAGGCCGAAGTTGACATTCATGGGCTGGAACGAACGCTTGCCGGGCTCGTCGTCGGCGGCAAGGTGGCCGCCGGTAATGTGGCCGATGAGCGCCCCGAACGCCGTTGTGGGGGGCGGCAGGGAGATGTCGCGGCCGAGCAGTTCACTGGCGGCGAAGCGCCCGGTCATGAGGCCGATGGCCGCCGACTCCACATATCCCTCGCAACCGGTGATCTGGCCGGCGAAACGCAGGCCCGGCCGGCCCTTGAGTTGCAGCGTTGTGTCGAGAAGCTGCGGCGAATTGATGTAGGTGTTGCGGTGCAGGCCGCCGAGGCGGGCAAACTCGGCATTCTGAAGTCCGGGAATCATCTGGAAGATGTCCTTCTGGGCCCCGTATTTCAGCTTGGTCTGGAATCCGACCATGTTGTAGAGCGTTCCGAGCGCGTTGTCCTGGCGAAGCTGGACGACCGCGTAGGGTTTGACGTCGGGATCGTGGGCGTTGGTCAGGCCCATCGGTTTCATTGGTCCGTGGCGCAGGGTCTCGCGGCCGCGCTCGGCCATGATCTCGATGGGCAGGCAGCCGTCGAAATAGGGCGTGCCCTCCCATTCTTTGAACTCGGTCTTCTCGCCCTCGAGCAGGGCATCGATGAAGGCGTTGTACTGAGCCTCGCTCATCGGGCAGTTGATGTAGTCCTTGCCGGTGCCGCCGGGGCCGACCTTGTCGTAGCGCGACTGGAACCAGCAGGTATCCATGTCGATGCTGTCGAAATGCACGATGGGCGCAATGGCGTCGAAAAAGGCGAGAGCCTCGGCGCCGGTCGCCTCGCGAATGGCCTCGGCCAGGGAAGGGGCGGTCAGCGGGCCCGTGGCGATGATGGACTGTTCCCAGTCGGCGGGCGGCAGGCCGGTGACCTCGCCGCGTTCGATGGTGATGAGCGGGTGCTCCTGGAGCGCTTTCGTCACGGCATCGGAAAAGCCGTCGCGGTCGACGGCGAGGGCGCTTCCGGCGGGAACCTGATGACGGTCGGCGCTCGCCATGATGAGCGAGTCGGCCAGGCGCATTTCCTGGTGCAGGACGCCGACGGCATTGGCGCGGCAATCATCGGAGCGGAAGGAGTTGGAACAGACCAGTTCGGCAAGACCGTCGGTCTTGTGGGCGTCGGTGCCGCGAACAGGGCGCATCTCGTGGAGGATCACCGGAACGCCCATGCGGGCCGCCTGCCAGGCGGCTTCGGAACCGGCGAGACCGCCGCCGATGACGTGAAGTGTCTTTTCGGTCTTTTTCATGCCGGCGGTTTTATCACTTTGACCGGCGTCGTCCAATCAAATGGGAGGGTCTGGTCCGTGGAGTGCGGCCGGATACAATTCGGGCGCCGAGCCGGTCGTAAAGTTCGTTGCCGTGACTTATCGAACCGGATCAGCGCCCCCAATAGGACCGCTGTCAGACATGGTCAGTATTTCGAAGCCTTGCGGGCATAATCGTCGATGGCGTAGCGGTCGACACCGATATCGCTGAGGACGCTGTCCGGCAGGTTGCGGAGCTGCTCAACGGTGCGGCGGTACTTGCGCCAGTTCTGGTAGTCTTTGAGGATGCTCATTTCTCTCTCCTTCCTCAGGGTTTGACAACACGCCCTATGTAGCGATTTCGCGCGGCTGAGTTAGTCCGTTTTCAGCAAACCAGCTATGCGAAAATTGCACTGCGCCGGCCGTGAATTCGGCCGATTCGTCAAAGGCCTGAGTAAAAGAAAACGCCCGCCGGGGGAGGAGGTCCGGCGGGCGTTTCAGGAAGGACTGGCGGCAAGATTGGGAGGAGGAGATGCCGCCAGCCTTATATCCGGGCCATGGGAGGAGGATTGGCCCGGTATTTTGTCTGCGTCAGTTGCCGCGGCGGGCAACGAAGGGAATGTCGCCGCGCGAAAGGCCGAGATCGTTCAGTTCCCGGTCGGACAGCCGGTACAGTTCGTTGCAGGTGTTGCGGTACTGGCGCCAGTTGTTGAATGACTGTTTCAGGGATACCATCTTTTTATCCTTCACTGTGTGGGGGCGGTGTGTCGTCACCGCGGTTTTTCGTTGAGCCCAATATAGGAACATCCGTTCCAATTGTGCAGTGCAATATTTGCAGATGCGCTATGCGTTTTTGCGAGGGTTTGCGACTGCCGGAACCGGCGATCGCGCAAAAAATAACGCCCGCCGGGGGAGGAGGTCCAGCGGGCGTCATTTATGTGGACTGACAGCTGGGAGGAGGAGTGCTGCCAGTCGATCCGCAGGGACATTGGGAGGAGGAGTATGTCCCGGCGAAACTCGGTGTTCTATTTACAGCGCCCGTCCGCGGGCGATATCGTCAATCTTGTCGCGAGCAATGCCCAGATCCGCCAGTTCGCGGTCTCCGAGGCGTTCCAGTGCCTCGCGGGTGCGGTTGTAGTTCCGCCACTTCTGGTATGTAAGCATCAAGTTCATGTCTTCAATCCCCCGTGTTGCTCGTTGCCGCAGTCGTATTGTCCACTTGGTAAAAATATAGTGGTTTCAAAAAAATTGTGCAGCGCAATATGCGCATAGGAGCTCTGCGTTTTTTGCATGGCAAGCCATGCAAGAACCGACACAAATCGCCGAATCGTTCCGTTTCCCCGTTCGATCCTGCGAAAGGGCAATTTCCACGAGGCGAGGGCCGGCGGGAAACCGCGATTTGCCGATTTTCCGGGTGAAAAATTGCGGCACACCTGCTAGAGCGCTCCAGGCAACGGACCTGATGATGCAGGCCGTATAAAGACGGAATATTCATGAGCCGCTTGAAGAAAAAGATGCTGTCTTCCGCAAGGGCAGCCAAAATCTACCGAATCGGGATCCAGGGGGCGGTTCGAGGCTTCGACCGTCTGGATGTCCACGACGGTTTCCCGTGCGGAGAAATGGGCCGTCATTATCTCAGCACCCTGGGTCAGCGCCGCCTCGTCAAGACACTTGCCGATTTGCGCAAATCCAAATCGCAGGGCGGGCAGGACCTGTTTGCGCTGATGGAACTGGATTTCAAGCGAAACGGGTTCTTCGTCGAATTCGGTGCGGCGGACGGGGTGGTGCACAGCAATTCGCATCTGCTCGAGCACACTTACGGGTGGACCGGCATTCTGGCCGAGCCGGCCCGCTGCTGGCACCGCAAGCTCAAGCGATACCGGAAGTGCGCGATCGACACGCGCTGCGTCTGGCGAGAAACGGGCGAGACCTTGACGTTCAGAGAGCATGCCGCGGCGCAGCTGTCGGCAATCTCGCAGTTTGTGCGCGACGACACCATGAACCACCTGCGCCAGGACGCGACGGAATATCAGGTGGAGACAATCTCCCTGATGGACCTCCTGAAGTCGCATGACGCACCGCAGCGGATCGACTTCATGTCGATCGACACGGAAGGCAGCGAATTCGAGATCCTGAAGAGCTTTGACTTCGACGCCTACGATGTCCGCGTCATCGCCTGCGAACACGGATTCTCGCCTGTACGCGAGGACATTCACAACATGCTGTCCTCAAGGGGTTACGCAAGAAAGCATCCCGATCTGTCCCACATGGACGATTGGTACGTCAAAGCCGCGTAGCGGCGCCATTGCGTACTTCGAGGGGCGGCCGGAGCCGTCAAAGCACGCTTGACCAGCAAGGGAAAGCTGTGGCACATCACCGGCTCTTTGCCGTGCGGGCGTGGCGGAATTGGCAGACGCACCAGATTTAGGATCTGGCGCCGCAAGGCGTGGGGGTTCAAGTCCCTCCGCCCGCACCATCCCTCCGGTCTTGACGGTTGCAAATGTGTCGTATTCGCTGGGCGCGCGGCGGGATGAGGCCGGCCGCGCACGGTAATACTGGCGACACATGTTTGATATCACAAAGCCATCGGCTGAATTCGTCGACAACCCCTATCCGACCTACCGGTACCTGCGCGAGGAGGCACCGGTCTGCCGCCAGGCCGACGGGTCGGTTGTGCTGTCTCGCTTTGACGATCTCGAGACGATCTACCGCGACACGCGGCGTTTCATCTCGGACAAGAAGAAGGTATTCGCGCCCAAATACGGCGCCGAGACGCCGCTTTACGAGCACCACACCACGTCGCTGGTGTTCAACGACCCGCCGCTGCACACGCGCGTGCGCCAGGTGATGGTCGGGGCGATGAACCCGCGGGCGCTGAAACACATGGAGCCCGGGCTGATCGCCCTGGTCGACGACCTGCTCGAGCGCATGGAGGGCCGGCAAAGCGTCGAACTGATCGCGGATTTTGCCGGGGCGATCCCGATCGAGGTGATCGGCAACCTTCTCGACCTGCCGCGCCCGGCGCGCGAGCCCTTGCGCGAATGGTCTCTGGCGATCCTCGGCGCGCT
The DNA here is from genome assembly GCF_004959855.1 of Nitratireductor sp. XY-223. Taxonomy (GTDB): domain Bacteria; phylum Pseudomonadota; class Alphaproteobacteria; order Rhizobiales; family Rhizobiaceae; genus Hoeflea_A. Next base: position 1,135,243 of record NZ_SPNT01000001.1, read on the forward strand.
GGAGCCGAGGCTGACGCCGGAACAGCACGAAAGGGGCAACCGCGCGGTCACCGACTTCGTCGCCCTGCTGCGCGAGATCGTCGCCGAACGGCGGGCGCGTCCGGGCGATCCGGAGGTCGACGTGCTGACGCGGCTGATCCAGTCGGATATCGACGGCGGTCTCAGCGAGGTCGAGCTCTACCAGAACTGCATCTTCATTCTGAATGCCGGCCACGAGACCACCACCAATCTGATCGGCAATGCGCTGGCGCTGCTCGACCGGAACCGGGAGGCGCGGGCGGCGCTGATCGACAACCCCGGACTGATGCCGACGGCGGTGGACGAGTTCCTGCGGCTCGAAAGCCCCAACCAGTTCGGCAACCGGCTGACGACGGAGGAAGTGACGATCGGCGGTGAGCCGGTCGCCGCCGGCACGGACCTGCATCTGTGCATCGGTGCCGCCAACCGCGACCCCAAACAGTTCGACGATCCGGATGTGGTGATGCTCGACCGGCGGCCGAACCGTCATCTCGCCTTCGCCAGTGGCCCGCACACCTGCGTCGGGCTGAGCCTTGCAAGGATGGAGGGCCGCATCGGCATCGGCCGATTCCTTGAGCGCTATCCCGATTACACCATCGCGGACGGTGCGGAGCGCAGCGGCCGCATCCGTTTCCGCGGCTACAGCCGGCTGCCGGCCCGGCTTGCCTGATAGATTCCGCGGCGACCGGCAATGGTCCGGCCTTGCCTTGTATATACATTTGTATTACTATTCGTATATACAAATGAGGTGGAACTATGCTCGAATTCAAACTTCGAAAGGCAGGTAACTCCGTCGTTGCGACGATACCGAAGGAAATCCTTGGTCAGCTGAATGTAAAAGAGGGCGATACGCTATTTGGAATACAAACGCGGGACGGTGTGCTCCTGACGCCCTACGATCCCGAATTGGCTGAGTATATGGAGATTGCGCGGGACATCATGGCTCGTGACCGTGAAGCACTGCGGGAACTCGCCAAATAGATGGCGGGCGCCAAAGAACCGAACTGGGTTCCGTCGAGCGCCGCAATAGGCATCAGTCTGGAGTCACATCGTCTTTTTGGCGGCGCACCGCCGGATATCGCCGACGACAACCGCCTCAATGCAGCTCTTTTCAGACCCGTGAACAAGTGGCTCTACGAAACGCCGTCGCCGGATTTGTTTGACCTTGCGGCGGCGTATTGTTTCGGCATAGCCACAACACACCCCTTCACCGATGGAAACAAACGTGTCGCTTATCTTGTGGCCGTCTCTTTCCTGCAAAGGAACGGCGTTACCTGCGCTCCCGATCAACGCGACATTTTCACAATGATCATGGGCGTTGCCGATGGTTCGGTCGACGAAAAGACACTTGCCGACTGGTTTCGTAAAAACGAAAAGCCCTCTGAAAGACGGTAGATGTTTGGACCCGCTGATTAAGAGTCAGCTGCTCCAAGAAGCGTAGCTTGGCTACGGCGGCTGGCGATACGCTGTGTTACAATAACCTGCCTCGCCCGGTAACGCGGAAAAACTGGCCGCTGCGACTGTCGGGCGGCGGTTTAACGTTGCGGGCATGCAACCAATTTGCTATTGCCCGGCGAACGCCCGTTGGCGGCAACCGCGAGAAGCGTGGCCGGATCGTTTGATCCGGCAGGCGCAACGTGGAAAAAGTCAATAAATTCAACGACGCTGTACCGCGAATGCCCGGGTATTGGCGTCCGGACAAACCGCTGCCGCACTTGGCAGGCAAAAGGGCATCGCACCGGCCGCCGCAACGGCCGGTCGCGGCGGCCAGGAAATTGAAGGTTGGAAAATGCAGGTTACAGAAACGCTGTCTGAAGGACTGAAGCGCGAGATCAAGGTCGTGGTTCCGGCCAAGGACATGGAAACGCAGATGAACGAGCGTCTCATCGACGCCAAGGATAAGGTCCGTCTCAACGGCTTTCGCCCCGGCAAGGTGCCGATCGCCCATCTGCGCAAGGTCTACGGCAAGTCGATCATGGCCGAACTCGTCAACGAGATGATCAACGAGAAGCCGACCGAGATCCTCTCCGAGCGCGGCGAGAAGTCGGCGACGCGTCCGCAGATCACCATGACCGAGGACGAAGCCGAGGCCAACGAGATTCTCGACGCCAAGGCCGATTTCGAGTTCTCCATGTCCTACGAGGTGATCCCGGAGTTCGAGGTCGGCGACGTTTCCAAGCTGAAGCTGAACCGCCAGGTCGTCGATATTCCCGAGGACGAGGTCGAAGAACAGGTTAAGCGGGTTGCCGAGAGCGCCCGCAGCTACGAGACCAAGAAGGGCAAGGCCGCCGACGGCGACCGTGTGACGATGGATTATGTCGGCAAGGTCGACGGCGAGCCGTTCGACGGCGGCGCCGACAACGACGCCAATCTCGTCCTCGGATCCGGCAGCTTCATTCCCGGCTTCGAGGAGCAGCTCGTCGGCGTCAAGGCCGGCGACGAGAAGACCATCACCGTGACCTTTCCCGAGGACTACCAGGCGGCGCATCTCGCAGGCAAGGAGGCGACCTTCGACGTTACGGTCAAGGACGTTGCAGCGGCCGGCGAGCTGGTCATCGACGACGAGCTTGCCAAGACGCTCGGCCTGGAATCGGCAGAACGCCTGCGTGAGGTCGTGCGCGAGCAGATCGAGAGCCAGTACGGCCAGTTCACCCGCCAGAAGATCAAGCGCCAGATCCTCGATGCCCTTGACGAAGAGTACAAGTTCGACACGCCCGAAGGCCTGCTCGAAGTCGAGTTCAACAACATCTGGGGCCAGATCACGCAGGACCTGGAACAGTCGGGCAAGAGCTTCGAGGACGAGGACACGACCGAAGAGGCAGCACGGGAAGATTACCGCAAGCTGGCCGAGCGCCGGGTTCGCCTCGGACTGGTTCTGTCGCAGATCGGCGAGAAGGCCGAAATCAGCGTAACCGACGAGGAAATGCAGCGCGCGGTCTACGACCAGGTGCGCCAGTATCCGGGCCAGGAACAGCAGGTCATGGAGTATTTCCAGAAGACGCCGGATGCCGTCGCCCAGCTGCGCGCGCCGATCTTCGAGGAAAAGGTCATCGACCACATCATCGCCGAGGCGGACGTCACCGACCAGACCGTCAGCAAGGAAGAGCTGATGGCCGATGACGAAGAGGAAGTGAAAGCCGCGGCGAAGCCGGCCAAGAAGAAGGCCGCGCCGAAGAAGAAGGCGCCGGCAAAGAAAAAGGCACCGGCCAAGAAGGCCGCCGACAAGGAATAAGCGTCGGGCAATGGAAACAAAAGGCCGCTTGCGACAGCGGCCTTTTTTGTGCCCGTCTCAAATCAGCGACAGGCCCTTGAGGCTGGCATGGCCGTCGCGGCCGATGATGATGTGATCGTGGATGGTTATATCCAGCGGGTTCGCGGCTTCGATGATGCGGTGGGTCATTTCCACGTCGGCGCGGGACGGCGTCGGATCACCCGACGGATGGTTGTGCACCAGAATGATTGCGGTTGCGGATAGCTCCAGGGCCCGGCGGACGACCTCGCGCGGGTAGACCGGCGTGTGATCGACCGTTCCGCTCTGCTGAACCTCGTCGGCGATCAGCCGGTTCTTCTTGTCCAGAAACAGGATGCGGAACTGCTCGCGCCGCTCATAAGCCATGGCCGATTTGCAGTATTCGACCACCGCGGACCAGGAAGCGAGAACCGGGCGGTCGAGGATGCGCGCCTGCAGCATGCGCCGGGTGAGGGCGGCTATCACCTTGAGATCGGCCGCCACGGTGTCGCCGACACCCGGCACTTCCCGCAACAGGGTCTCCGGCGCGCCGAGAACTTCGGAAAGCGAGCCGAATTTTTCAAGCAAAGCCTTGGCGACCGGCTTGGTGTCGCGCCTGGGAATCAGGCGGAAGAGCAGCAGTTCCAGCAGCTCGTAGTCCGCCAGCGCTTCCGGCCCGGCGTTCTGGAAACGCTGCCTCAGCCGATCCCGGTGACCCTTGTGCCGGGCACTGTCAGCGGGCTCGGGCAGGGGCGTCTCCTACTTTTCGGAAAGTTCGAGACCGGGCGCGAACAGGCCGGCGGGTGAGAGGGTGAAGATTTCACAGCCATCGGCGGTCACACCGACCGAGTGCTCGTACTGCGCCGTCAGCGAACGGTCGCGCGTGACCGCGGTCCAGCCGTCAGACAGCACCTTCACATGCGGCTTGCCGAGATTGATCATCGGCTCGATGGTGAAGATCATGCCTTCGCGCAGCTCGACACCCTCGTGGGCGCGGCCGTAGTGCAGGATGTTCGGGACGTCATGGAAAAGCTGGCCGAGACCGTGTCCGCAAAAATCGCGGACGACCGAGCAGCGTTCCGCTTCCGCATAGCGCTGGATCGCCTCGCCGATGGCGCCGGTGCGGGCGCCCGGCCGCACGGCCGCGATGCCGCGCATCAGCGATTCATGGGTGACTTCCATCAGCCTCTGGGCGGCCCGTTTGATCTGGCCCACCGGATACATGCGGCTTGAATCGCCGTGCCAGCCGTCGAGGACGTAGGTGACATCGATATTGACGATATCGCCCTCGCGCAGCGGCTTCTCGCTGGGAAACCCGTGACAGACCACGTGGTTCACCGACGTGCAGCAGGAGTGCGTGTAGCCGCGATAGTTTAGCGTCGCGGGGACGGCGCCGTGGTCCATGCCGAATTCGAACACGAACCTGTCGATCGACGCCGTGGTCACGCCCGGCTTGACGATGGACACAAGTTCGTCGAGGCACCGCGCCGTGAGCTGGCCGGCCTTGCGCATGCCGGCAAATCCCTCCGGCCCGTGCAGCTTGACCTGTCCGTTGTTCTTCTTCGGTGCCGCGATGGCTTCGATGTAACTGACCACTTTATGTCCTCACAGACCCGGCTCATCGATGGGTACCAGCCGGTCGAAACGGATTTCCTCGGGCGTGATGTGGCATCGCATGGCAATGGCTTCAACCCCGCGCGCGATGGCCCTGTCAAATGCCGTCCCGTAATTGCTATCGAGATCGCGGCAGATTTTCAACTTTTCGCAGTCGGAACGCTGGATCAGGTAGACCATAACGGCGCGATTGCCGGCTTCAACCATGTTCCCCAGTTCCTCGAGGTGCTTGGCGCCGCGCTTCGTCGGGCTGTCCGGAAACTCGGCAAGCCCGGGCGAGCGGATGAAATGCACGTTCTTGACCTCGACATAGGCGGGCGGGCGAGCGCTGTCCGTCAGCAGCAGGTCGATGCGGGAATTCTTGCCGTATTTCTGCTCGCGCCGCATGTCGCCGTAGTCAGCCAGCGGCGCGACGGCGCCTTCGGCAATTGCTTCCTCGACAATTTTGTTGGGCAGCCCCGTATTGATGCCGACCGTGGTTCCATCGGCCTCGACCAGTTCCAGCGCGTGGCGGTACTTGCGCGTCGGGCTGTCGTGCTCGGACAGCCAGATGCGCGATCCGGGTGTTGTCAGGCCAAGCATCGATCCGGTGTTGGGGCACGAGCCGGTGATGGCGCTGCCGTCCGCCAGCTCGGCATCGACGAGGAAGCGTTTGTAGCGTTTGATCAGCGTAGCGGGAACGAGCGGATTCGGGAACTTCATGGCCCCTCATATTATAAGAGGGGCGCAAGGGGAACCGCTCAGACGCGCACCCGCACGAAACTTCCCGGCGCGTCCTCGATGGCGTTCAGCTTGCCGCCGCCCGGTTGACGCGCATCGACCTCCTCGTCGTCCTGCTTGCGGATCCAGGCGTCCCAGTGCGGCCACCAGGAGCCGGGGTGCTCCTTGGCCTTTTCAACCCAGGCGTCGAAATCGCCGGCCGGTTTGCCGCCGGTCCAGTACTGGTATTTCTTCTTTTCGGGCGGATTGACGACACCGGCAATATGACCGGATCCCGCCATGACATAGGTGACCTTGCCGCCGAAGGAGCGGCAGCCGATGAAGACCGACTTGGCCGGCGCGATATGGTCCTCGCGGGTCGCCAGGTTGTAGACGGGGATCGTCACGTCCTTCAGCGATATCTTCTTGCCGCCGAGCACCATGCGGTCGTTGGAGAGGTTGTTCTCCAGGTAGCAATTGCGCAGATAATAGGAGTGGTTCGCCGCCGGCATGCGGGTCGCGTCGGAGTTCCAGTAAAGCAGGTCGAAGGGCATCGGCTCCTTGCCCTTCAGATAATTGTTGACCACGTAGGGCCAGATCAATTCCGAGGCGCGCAGCATGTTGAAGGCGGTCGCCATCTTGGAGCCGTCGAGATAACCGTGCTCCTTCATGCTTGCCTCGATGGAATCGATGTTTTCGGCATCGGCGAACACCTTGAGGTCGCCGGCATTCACGAAATCGACCTGGGTGGTGAAGAATGTCGCCGAGGCGATGCGGTCGTCGCCCTCCTTCGCCAACAGGGCGAGCGTCGCCGCCAGAAGCGTGCCGCCGACGCAGTAGCCGATGGCGTTGATCTTGTCCTCGCCGGTGACTCTCTCGATCGTGTCCACCGCAAAGCCAATGCCCTCGCGGCCATAGGCCTCCCAGTCCTTGTCCGCGTGGCGCTCATCCGGGTTGACCCACGATATCACGAAGACCGTGTGGCCTTGCTCGACGGCCCAGTGAATGAAGGACTTTTGCGGATTGAGGTCGAGAATATAGAACTTGTTGATCCACGGTGGACAGATCAGCAGCGGCCGTTTCAGCACCCTGTCGGTGACGGGTTCGTACTGGATGACCTGGCAGATATCGCTCTGGGCGATCACTTTGCCTGGCGTCATTGCGAGGTTCTCGCCGACGGCGAACTTGTTGTAGTCAGACTGGCGCAGCCGCAGATCGCCGTGGCCGGCCTCAATGTCCTCGGCCAGCATGCGCATGCCGCGCACCAGGTTCTCGCCGCTCTGCGCGACGGTCTCCTTGTAGACCTCCGGATTGGTCAGCACGAAATTGGTCGGCGAAAGCGCGCTTGTCAGCTGCTTGACGTAAAACTGCGCCTTGTGCCGCGTGTGGTCATCCAGCCCGTCGGCGTCCTTGACGAGCTTGTCGGCCCAGTCGGCCGTCACCCAGTACGCCTGGCGCAGGAAGCTGAAAAAGGCGTTGTTCTGCCAGTCCTCGTCGGCAAACCGCCTGTCGCCGAGATGGCTGGCGGCCGGGTCTTCGGTCTCCTCGCCGGACATTTTGCGGATGGAGCTCGACCAGATGTCGAAATAGCTGGCCAAAAGATGCGTCTGCGCCTCGACGGCGCGTTTCGGATCGGAAAGCCAATATTCCGAGAGTTTCGAGAAGGTTTTGACCATGTCGGTCGCGGGACCGGCAATGCTGTCCCTCTTTTCACCGGTTTCGCGGGGCGACACCCAGGCGGAGGCTGCGCGCCCGAGTTCCTCGACCACGTGCGCCATGTTCCGGGCCATCGCCTCGGGATCCTTGACGACGAAGGGCTCGATCGCGGAAAGGCTGGTGATGTCCGGCCCGTTGCCGGTCTTCTTCTCGCTCCGTTGCGTGGCTGAAATCTGCTCGGCGGCCGGGGTGTTGGCCGCCTGTGGTTTGGCCGTCTTGCGCTTGACCGTGTCCCGCGCGGCAGTCTTCGGCTTGGCAGCACGCGGCTTCGCCGTCTGACCCTTCGTCTTTGCGTCCCCACGCTTGGCAGTCTTGGAATTCTGTTTTCCGGCGGCGGTCTCGCCCTTTGAATTTCCGCGGCGCGTGCGGTCCTTCTTCTCTGCCACTTATTCCTCCCCGGAGCTGACATCGCCCCATATCGACGGCCGGTTGTTTGACCGACATCTTTATTCTGCAATTAGGACAATAATATAATACACCCAAATCACTGCCGAATGGTGTATTTTGCAACAAAACGGATCAATGCACGTGTCGAAAAAGCCCGCAAACAAAGGCGCCGGTCCCATCCTTGGCGCGATACTGCTCCCGATGGCGATTCTCGCAGGCTGCGTTTCCGCCAACCTGGAGGAGGCGGCGCCGCCGTCCGCTTTCATCCCCGATAACACGGATCCGCTCGCCGAGACCGGCGACAATTCGAAGCAGGCCGACGGTTCCGTATCCGGCCCCGAGGGGCAACGGACGGTCCGCGACAACAGTTTCGTCAGTGAGGGCGCGCTGCGCAACGAGGCGTTCCCGACATTCGCCGTGATGCCGAGAGGCGCGACCGAACAGCTGAGCGAAGCGGACAAGCGGGCCATCCAGGCCGAAATGGAAGCCATCAAGGCGGCACGCGGTCGAGGCGGCGACGCCAGCACCGCCTACAATGCGCGCTACAACGAGCTGAAGAAAATCGCCGAGTCCCACGGTATTGAAACAAAAGACGAAATCGAGAACGAATAGGCCCCGAAACGGCGTGATGTTGCATTTTATGCCATAATAAGCGCATAAGCCGGCCTTGCCGTTCAAACCAATCGAGAATGTCATGGAAGAGTTTCACAAAGTCCGCCGCCTGCCGCCCTATGTCTTCGAACAGGTCAACCGCCTGAAGGCAAGCGCGCGAGCGGCCGGCGCCGACATCATCGATCTGGGGATGGGCAACCCGGACCTGCCGACGCCGCAATCGATCGTCGACAAGCTGTGCGAGGTCGTGCAGGACCCGCGCACCCACCGCTACTCCACCTCCAAGGGCATTCCGGGGTTGCGCAAGGCGCAGGCGCGTTATTACGAGCGGCGTTTCGGCGTGAAGCTCGATCCCGATGCCCAGGTCGTCGCGACGCTCGGCTCCAAGGAAGGCTTCGCCAACATGGCGCAGGCGATCACCGCGCCGGGCGACGTGGTCCTGTGTCCCAATCCCACCTATCCGATCCACGCGTTCGGATTCATCATGTCGGGAGGCGTGATCCGGTCGATGACAGTCGAACCGGACGACAGCTTCTTTTATTCCCTGGAACGGGCTGTGCGCCATTCGATCCCGAAACCGCTGGCGTTGATCCTCAACTACCCCTCGAACCCGACAGCGCATGTGGCGGATCCGGATTTCTACAAGGACGTTGTCGCGTTCGCGCGTCGACACGACATCATCATCCTTTCCGACCTGGCCTATGCCGAACTCTACTACTGCGATACGCCGCCGCCGTCGGTTCTGGAGGTTCCGGGTGCCATCGACGTCGCGGTGGAATTCACCTCGATGTCGAAAACGTTCTCAATGCCGGGCTGGCGCATGGGATTTGCCGTCGGCAATGAACGTCTGATCGCGGCCCTGTCGCGGGTGAAATCCTATCTCGACTACGGCGCCTTCACACCGATCCAGGTCGCGGCGACAACGGCGCTCAATGGCGACGGATCGGAAATAGAGATGGTGCGCGACACCTATCGCCGCCGCCGCGATGTCATGGTCGAATCCTTCGCCAATGCCGGCTGGGACGTACCCGCACCGCAGGCGACCATGTTCGCCTGGGCGCCGGTGCCGGAGCGTTTCCGGGAGATCGGCTCGCTGGAATTCTCCAAGTTGCTGATCGAGAAGGCGGACGTCGCCGTGGCTCCCGGCGTCGGTTTCGGCGAGTACGGGGACGATTATGTGCGCATCGCGCTTGTCGAGAACGAGCATCGCATCCGCCAGGCGGCGCGCAACATCAAACGTTTTCTTGCGTCCAAAGACGAAAGCATGCAAAACGTCGTCCAATTGAACACGCGGCGCTAGCCGAGACTTATCAACCCTTCGCGCGCCGGCATTGCGCAATGCGGCGCGGCAATTGAACAATTGGATCGCGTGACTATGGCAGATGCCCTCCGTATCGGCATTGCGGGCCTCGGAACCGTCGGTGCGTCGCTGGCCCGAATCCTCATGAGCCGCCACAACAAGCTGGCGGATATCTGCGGCAGGCCGATCGACATCGTCGCCGTCAGTGCACGCGATCCGGGCAAGGATCGTGGCGTCGACCTCTCGGGTGCGCAGTTCTATGCCGATCCGGTCGAAATGGCGCGCGATGCCGAGATCGATGTCTTCGTCGAACTGATCGGCGGGGAGGGGGATCCGGCATTGGCGTCGGTGCGCGCTGCTTTGCAACGCGGCTGCCATGCGGTAACCGCCAACAAGGCGCTGCTCGCGCGTCACGGTGTCGACCTTGCCAGCATTGCCGAAGAGCGCGGCGTCCTGCTGAATTTCGAAGCCGCCGTCGCCGGCGGAATTCCGGTAATCAAGGCGATGCGCGAATCGCTGACCGGCAACAGCATTTCGCGTGTATTCGGGATCCTGAACGGAACGTGCAACTACATCCTTACCGAGATGGAGCGGGCGGGCATGTCCTTCGAGGAATGCCTGAAGGAAGCACAGCGTCTTGGTTACGCCGAGGCCGACCCGACCTTCGACGTCGAGGGCAACGACACGGCGCACAAGCTGGCGCTGCTGACCAGCATTGCCTTCGGCACACGGATCGCCCCCGACGACATTTACCTTGAAGGGATTTCCAACATCTCGATCGAGGACATCCGTGCGGCCGACGATCTGGGTTTCCGCATCAAGCTGCTGGGCGTTGCGCAGCGCACCGATTCCGGTATCGAGCAACGGGTCCATCCGACGATGGTGCCCAAGAACTCCGTCATCGCACAGGTGGACGGCGTGACCAACGCAGTGGCGATCGATGCCGACGTTCTGGGCGAACTGATGATGTCCGGGCCGGGCGCCGGCGGCGACGCAACGGCGTCGGCCGTCATGGGCGATATCGCCGACATCGCCAAGAGCCGTCCGGGACACCAGCACGGCCCCGTCCTCGGGCGCCCGGCGGTGCATCTCGATCCCTATGTGCGGGCGCGCATGCGCAGCCATGAGGGCGGTTACTTCATTCGACTGACCGTCGAGGACAAGACCGGCGTGTTCGCCAGCCTTGCCAAACACATGTCGGACAACGGGATATCGCTGGAGTCCATTGTCCAGCGTCCGACCCAAAACGGAAATGGCGACAAGAAGACCGTCATCCTGGTGACCCATGCGACGATGGAGGCCTCGGTCCGCCAGGCCGTCGAGTCCATATCTTCTGACGGCTATCTCATTGACAAGCCACAGGTTATCCGTATCGAGCGGCCCGAAAGCTAGGCCCTCCAATGCCCGCTGCGGGGTTTCTCGCGCCTGTCGATGCACCAACCGATAATTGAATATACGCCAGATACAACCAAGTATTAGTAAGTAAAAATTGCTGCGTATTGGTTTTGTTTGCTTCGGTAACTTCTTATTTACCAATATAAAGCTAGCCTTTGGTCGGGTTTGGATGCGGTCGAATGAAATCGATCGAAAGTATATCAACGTTCATGATGAGCCATTCGGTACTGGGTGGTCATCTCTCAAGTATCTTCAGCCACACAGCACGCACCGCCCGGCATGATTGATATTCAATTGTGCCGCGTGTCGGTCGCTGACTGCGGGACGGATACGGGTGTCACCTTACCGAAAGTTATGCTCGGTAATTGATCTAAGGGGTGACATCATGAGCATTGGCAAAACAAGCTTTCTTTCTTCGGATTCCGCGTCGGTCCTTTCGGCGCTTCACAAGTCCCTGGCAATTATCGAGTTCGATGTCGACGGCAATATTCTCGATGCGAACCAGAATTTCTGCAGCGCGGTCGGATACGACCACAGCGAGATCGTAGGCAGGCATCACAGGATCTTCGTCGACCCGCAGGAAGCAGCATCGAAAGACTATCAGGATTTCTGGTCGCGGCTCAAAAACGGCGAATTCGATGCCGGCGAATACTGCCGGTACCGCAAGGACGGCAAGGAAATCTGGATTCAGGCCACCTACAATCCGGTGCTGGGACGCAACGGACGTGCCTACAAGGTGATCAAGTTCGCCTCCGATATAACGGAGGCAAAGTTCAGAGCCGCCGATGACGCCGGTAAGATCGAGGCCATTTCGCGTGCCCAGGCAGTCATCGAGTTTGACGTCACCGGCAATATTCTGACCGCCAACGAGAACTTCTGCGGAGCCGTCGGGTATGGCCTGGACGAGATCGTCGGCAGGCACCACCGGATGTTCGTGGATCCCGAATATGCCAATTCGCACGAATATCAGCAGTTCTGGCAGCGTCTGGGTGGCGGCGAGTTCATATCCGAAGAATTCAAGCGTTTCGCCAAGGGCGGCAAGGAAATCTGGATCCAGGCATCCTACAACCCGATCTTCGACATGAACGGCAAGGTGATGAAGGTTGTGAAATTCGCGACCGATATCACCGGCAGAGTTCGCGCAGTCAACGAAATCGGCGACGGCCTGAACAGCCTTGCCGAGGGTGACCTTCAGATGCGCATCGAAACGCCTTTCATCCCATCGCTTGAGCGCCTGCGCACGGATTTCAATCATTCGATCGAAAGACTTGAAAGCGCGCTCAGCCAGGTCGGCTCAAATGCCGTGGCCATCAAGGGCGGCGCGTCCGAGATCAAGGCCGCTTCCGATGAACTTTCCAAGCGAACCGAGCAACAGGCCGCATCCGTCGAAGAGACGGCCGCCGCCGTCGAGGAGATCACGTCGACCGTGAAGACCACGGCGGAACGGGCCCAGGAGGTCGGCAAGTTGGCGCAGTCCACGCAAGCCGAGGCCGAAAAGTCGGGTGCTGTGGTGGACAATGCCGTATCCGCCATGGACGACATCAAGAAGTCTTCCGACCAGATCGCCAATATTATCGGCGTGATCGACGACATCGCGTTCCAGACCAACCTCCTGGCACTCAATGCCGGGGTTGAGGCCGCCCGGGCGGGTGAGGCCGGCAAGGGCTTTGCCGTCGTCGCGCAGGAAGTCAGGGAACTTGCCCAGCGCTCGGCAAGCGCGGCGAAGGAGATCAAGGACCTGATCACCACGTCCGGGAGCCAGGTGCAGTCGGGGGTCGACCTCGTGGCGGAAACCGGGCAGGCGCTGAAGTCAATTGTCGGCGCAATCGTCGAAGTCACCGACCACGTGTCGGCGATCGTGCAGGCCTCGCACGAACAGTCCAACGGGCTGCAGGAAATCAACCAGGCCGTCAATACGATCGACCAGGGCACGCAGCACAACGCCACCATGGTTGAGGAGGCAACCGCCACCAGCCACACGCTGGAGGCAGAGGCCGCGGCGCTGAACGACCTGCTTCGGCAATTCAGGCTCTCGGCCGGCGCCGCCGATCCGCGTCCTGTTGATCATCCGACGGCCGGGCGAGGCGGCAAGGTTGCGCCGGCCAGGGTGCATGCCTTTCACGGCAATGCGGCGGTCGACGAAGACAGTTGGGACGAATTCTAGGACCAAACGGTCTCAAGGAGCGCTGAGACCGGGCAGGCTGCTTCGGCAGCCTGCTTTTTTGTGCGCCGGGGGCCGCTTCGCGGCCTTTTTCCACCCCACGGTTCGGCACCTTTATTTACCTCGATCCGGCACTAATCGATTTAGCGGTGAGCAAACCCGCCAGAAGCGCGATTTTGCCTTCATATTCCGTCAACCGGCGTTGCAAATTGATCGCGCAACGGGCTATCAGAACCGCAATCGAAACAATGAGGTCATGATAAATGGCGAGTAAGTCCGGCGGGGAAAGCAGTCTTGATCGTATCCTGACACTGGAGATCGTGCGTGTCACGGAAAGGGCCGCGGTGGCGGCTGCCAGGCTCCGCGGACGCGGCGATGAAAAGGAGGCGGACCAGGTTGCGGTCGACGCCATGCGCCAGGAGTTGAACCGGCTGCCGATAAACGGACGGGTGGTCATCGGCGAAGGCGAGCGCGACGAGGCGCCGATGCTGTATATCGGCGAGGAAGTCGGCACCGGCAACGGGCCCGAGGTCGATATCGCGCTGGACCCGCTCGAAGGCACGACGATCTGCGCCAAGAACCTGCCCAACTCCTTGGCGGTGATCGCGGTTGCCGAGAAGGACAGCCTGCTTTACGCGCCGGATGTTTATATGGAGAAGGTTGCCATCGGGCCGGGTTTTCCCGAGGGCACGGTGGCGCTCGATGCCAGTCCGACGGAAAACATCAATGCCGTCGCCAAGGCCAGGGGCGTGAGTGTCGCGGAAGTCACGGCCTGCATTCTCGACCGTCCGCGCCATGCGCGCATGATCGAGGAGGTTCGGGCGACCGGGGCGGCGATCCGGCTGATCGGCGACGGTGACGTCGCCGGCGTCATCCACACGACCGATCCAGACGAGACCGGTATCGACATCTATATGGGTATCGGCGGCGCGCCGGAGGGTGTGCTGGCGGCTGCTGCGCTGCGCTGCATCGGCGGCCAGATGCAGGGACGCCTGCAGCTCAACACGGAAGAGAAGATCACCCGGGCCAGGACGATGGGCATCGAGGATCCGCTGAAAGTCTACGGCCTGGAGGAAATGGCGAGCGGCGATGTCGTGTTCGCGGCGACCGGCGTCACCGACGGCAATATGCTGAGCGGTGTTCGCTTTGCCCGCGACGCGATTGTCACCCACACCATCGTCATGCGCTCGTCATCGCGCACGGTCCGCGAGATCAAGGCGCGCCACCAGGATCTCGGCAAATTTGACTGATCCGCCGGCGGCTTTGTTCCGCCGGCCGCCGGATTTACCTCAATCGGCCGTTTGCCGTACTCTTTGTGGTCGAATCGGAGAAGAGCCTTGGAGGTCACCGCAGCCGGCCGGCAACCGGCCTTTCTGGATGTCGAGGCATCGTTGTCGGGACAGCGGTGGGTGCAGCGTCTCGACCCGGCCGGCATCAACCGCGCGCTGGCGATCGCGCAGACCCACGGCATGCCCGACCTCGTTTCCAGGGTCCTTGCCGGGCGCGGCGTGAGCAACGAGGAGGCCGCCACGTTCCTGACACCGGCGTTGCGCGACCTGATGCCGGATCCCTCGCGCCTCCAGGACATGGAGGCGGCCGCCGCGCGGCTGGCCGACGCGGTTTCGTTCGGTGAACGGGTGGCGATTTTCGGCGACTATGACGTCGACGGCGCGGCTGCGTCTTCTCTCACCAAGCGGTTTCTCGACCATTTCGGCACCGACAGCGAGATCTATATTCCGGACCGGGTGTTCGAAGGGTATGGCCCCAATCCCGCCGCCATGGACGAACTGATCGAGCGGGGCGCCGGCCTGATCCTGACCGTCGATTGCGGCTCGACCAGCCACGCGGCGCTGGAACGCGCGCATGAGCGCGGCATCGACGTGGTGGTGATCGACCATCATCAGATCGGCCCGGACCGGCCGCCCTGTGCGGCGCTCGTCAATCCGAACCGGGACGACGACCTGTCCGGCCAGGGGCACCTGTGCGCGGCCGGCCTTGTCTTTCTGTTCCTGGTCGCAACGCTGCGCGAGCTGCGCAAGCGCGGCGACGGCAGGGCGTCGTCACTCGATCTTCTGACCATGCTGGATCTTGTCGCCCTGGCGACCGTTTGCGACGTGGTTCCGCTCAGGGGCCTCAACCGCGCCTACGTGGTCAAGGGGCTGCTGTCTGCGCGCCATATGGGCAATCCAGGACTTGCTGCCCTGATGCGGGTGGCCGGTGTTGACGGGCCGGTGACGCCTTATCATCTCGGTTTTCTGATCGGTCCACGCATCAATGCCGGAGGGCGCATCGGCGACGCGGCATTGGGAAGCAGGCTTCTGACGCTTTCCGATCCGGCGGAGGCGCAACAGGTTGCCGAGACGCTCAACCGCCTGAACCAGGAACGCCAGGCGATGGAGCAGTCGATGCTCGAGGAAGCCAAGGCTGAAGCGCTGGCGGAAATCGGCACCAGCGACGGCCCATCGGTTATCGTGACCGAATCCGAGGGCTGGCACCCGGGCATTGTCGGCATCGTTGCCGCGCGGCTCAAGGAAGAGTTCCGCCGTCCGGCCTTTGCCATAGCGTTCGATCCGTCCGGCAACGGCACCGGATCGGGCCGGTCCATCGCCGGATTCGATCTCGGGCGCATGGTCCGCGATGCCGTCGAAAAGGGTCTTGCGACCAAGGGCGGCGGTCACGAGATGGCCGCCGGGCTGAGCGTCGAGCGCGAACGGCTGGGCGCCCTGCGGTCCTATTTCGAAGAGTGCGCCGCAGCGACCGTCGGCGCGCTTCGCGCCGGTCAGACGGTCAAGATCGACGGGGCGCTTGCAGCCTCGGGGGCGACCATGGAACTTCTGGATCAGCTCGACCATGCAGGCCCTTACGGCGCCGGCCATCCGCAGCCGGTCTTCGCGCTGCCGGAACACCAGCTGACCGATGCGCGCATCGTCGGTGCGGATCATGTCAAATTGCGGCTCGCCGACACGACCGGCAAGGCGCTGGACGCGATTGCCTTTCGCACGGCCGACAGCGATCTCGGAAGGGCGCTGATGGAGGGAAGGGGGCGGCGCTTCCACTTCGCCGGCACGCTCTCGGTCAATCACTGGCAGGGCAGCCGGCGCGTGCAGTTGCGGGTGATCGATGCGGCGGTGCCGCAGGCTTGAGCGTCGCCGGCAAGTGCCGGACGAAAACAATGCGCCTGGCAGCTCAATAACATGAAGGGAAGCTGGCACGCCCTAGGGGAATCGAACCCCTCTTTCCAGAATGAAAATCTGGCGTCCTAGCCGATAGACGAAGGGCGCGCGGTGGGGGTTATATAGTCAGGTCGTCGGATTCCCGCAAGCGGGAATTTTGCATTTTCGAAAAAAATGTGACGCTGTTTTCCAATGCCGATTTCTGCTGTTGTCAGCGTCGGTTACAGCCCCAGTTCCAGTCCCGTTTGCTGCCGATATCGATGTGCACGGACTTGGTATGGCAGTAGGTTCCGACACCGCCGCGATCCGGCAGGGCGCGCAGGTAGCGAGCCAGTTCCCACTTGGTGACACCGGGCACCTGGATGTCGGCGGCTTCGCATGTAATGTGCCTGGAGCCGGGCACGCCGCCGATGCGGCGCTGATGCTCTGCGGAGCGGTAGCCGGAGGTGATCACGACCTCGCGGCCGTAATGGCGCCGCACGTCGGCCAGCAATCTCAACAGGCCCGGCTTGAGGCACGCGGTCACGACGCCTTCATGCTGCACCCGCAGTCCGTTCGGCACGAGGCGCGCGAGGCCGGCTGCGGAGGCAAGGTGAACCTTCCTCGACTGCCTGGCATCCGCTGCCTTGCCGCCAATGAGCGAACCGAGCAGCGCACCTGGAGGTTCCGCATCATCCGTCGACCTGCGCGCCGCGGGCGCCCGTTTGTTGGCGACCGCGCCACTTCCAAGTTCGGTCTGTCCCGGGCCGCCCAAATCGACGATGGGTTTCGGCGGTCGGGCCTTGCCGGTCGAATACAGCCGCGTCAGGTTGCCCGTCTTTCGCGCCGGCGCCGCAAAGGCGTGCACGACGATTTCGTTCCGGCCGCCTAGCGCGTTATCCGGCGTGTCGGCCGGCGAACCGGTATCGGCCTCGACCAACAGGGTCTCCCAGGGCGTGTTTTGTGCGGGCAAGCGGACCCGCGATCCGTCCTCGGGCATCGCATCCGCATGTATTGTGTTGCCGGCAAATGAAATCGCCGGTGCGTCGAGGCTCCCGTCGTCGGCCGCGATACCGTAAGCGGCCTCGGTCAACGAAGAGACGCAGCCCGATAAAGCGAGCGCCGATATCGCGGCGACGACCGCCGGCAGGATATTCAGATTGCGTGACCGGATTGCCCCCACGGCGCCGATGTCCCCACACGTTCAGAACGACTGACCGTCGAAACGGCTGATACGCCGCAAGAACGCAGTGACCAGTCGGGTTCGCCGGAACCCGCTTGCGATGCCGGCACGGCAATTGCGGCGGACACATCATCCGCCACAACACTTGCCTCAACCTTGCGAATTCGGGGAGACAGCGTTACCAACTGCCGGTGTTTTCCATCGATGCCCAGGGCTCTTGCGAGGGAAGTGCCCCGTCACGCTGCAACAGCTCGATCGGCACGCCGTCCGGCGAGCGGATGAAAGCCATGCGGCCGTCGCGCGGCGGCCGGTTGATGGTGACGCCCTTGTCCATGAGGGACTGGCACAGGCCGTAAATGTCCTCGACCTCGAACGCCAGGTGGCCGAAATTCCGGCCGCCCTCATACTCTTCCGTATCCCAGTTGTGGGTCAGTTCAAGAAGCGGCGCGCTGACCTTCTCGCCGGCCTCGGTGTCCTCGGTCGCGGCCAGGAAAATGAGTGTGAAGCGGCCCGCCTCGCTATCGATTCTGCGGATTTCCACAAGCCCGAGTTTGTTGCAATAGAAGTCCAGAGATTCGTCGACGTCGCGCACGCGAACCATTGTGTGTAGATAACGCATTGATCTTCCCGTGGTTTTCAATCCGTCGCTAGAATAGGGCACGAGATGGCGGAAACAAGGGAGCGCAGATTTTCAGATGGGGTCAAACTAAGGCTTGCATCACCTTACGTTACCAATGTTATCCTTGTGTAAAGAATCAGTCATTGATTTTGGGTTTGCGTATACGAGAGGCTGGGGTGAATGGGGGACAAATCTCCGCGCAAGGGTGAGGCCGCCCAGGCTGCAGTGTCCGGCGAGGCCGTAGACCTGATCGAGATATCCGGTGTCATCAAATGGTTTGATGTCGCCAAGGGTTTCGGCTTCATCGTCCCCGACAACGGCATGCCCGATGTACTCCTGCACGTGACCTGCCTGCGTAGGGACGGGTACCAGACGGCGCTCGAAGGAACGCGCGTGGTCTGTGAAATCCAGAAACGCGACCGCGGCTACCAGGCCTTCCGAATTCTGTCGATGGATTCCTCTACCGCGGTGCATCCCTCGCAACTTCCACCGGTGCGCACCCATGTGCAGGTGACCCCCACCAGCGGGCTCGAGCGGGCGCTGGTGAAGTGGTTCAACCGCTCCAAGGGCTTTGGCTTCCTGACCCGCGGCGAGGGCACGGAAGACATCTTCATCCATATGGAGACGCTGCGCCGCTACGGCCTGACCGAGCTGCGGCCGGGGCAGGTGGTGCTGGTGCGCTTCGGCGAGGGCGAGAAGGGCCTGATGGCCGCCGAGATCCATCCGGATATCGACAGCACATTCCCCAAATCGCACTAGCGAAATCGCAGCAAACACAGCGATGTGTTCGATTGCATGTTGCGCGCGTTGCCGCGCTGTTGCACCGTGCGCCCATGACGATATCCGTTTCATACCCAAATCCGGTTTTGACCGCGCGCGCCCTGGTCATCGCGCTGCTGTATCTCGTTCTCGCAAGTGGTGCATCCGTTGCCAATGACCGGCTGCAGGTGACGACGGAAACGGGCACCTATGACTATACGGTCGAGCTGGCGCTGACGAATGGCGAGCGCGCTGTCGGGCTGATGCATCGCCAATGGATGGCGCCGGACGCCGGCATGCTGTTCCGCTTCGATACGGTGCAGCCTGTCTCCATGTGGATGCGCAACACGCTGATCCCGCTCGACATGATCTTCATCCGGCCGGACGGCACGGTGGCCAATGTCCACCGCAATGCGGAGCCGCTGTCGGAACGCATCATCCGTTCGGCCGAGCCGGTCCTGTTCGTGCTCGAATTGAATGCCGGCGATGCGGACAGGATGGGCCTGAAGCCCGGCGACAGGATTGCACATCCGATTATCAAGGCACAGTAACGGGCTGACCGGTGGTCACACCGGGTCGAAAGAGGGGACTGAGACCATGGCAGAGGAACAGGCACCGTCCATTGCCTACTGGCACCTTTGGACCGATTCCGAAGGGGTCACCCATCAAAGCCAGTGCCGTTTCCGGACGTTCGACCTTCAGGCCTTCGCGCCGCCGTCGCCCAATCTGTGGGTGAAGCGGCTGGCGGCGAGCCCAAAGGACATCACCATCCTCGTGTTGGAAGCCGGCTGGGTCGGCGATTGGCACCGCAACCCGGAACCGCAGTGGATCATCCCGCTGTCGGGCACCTGGTTCGTCGAGAGCATGGACGGCACCCGCGTCGAGATGGGTCCCGGAGAAGCCTCCTTCGGCGAGGACCAGCAGGCAAGGCCGGACCCGAACGGCCGCGAGGGGCATCTGTCGGGCGTCGTCGGCGATGAACCGGCGGTGCTTCTGCTCGTTCAGGTCTCGGATGCGCCGGTGACGGACGCGGCCTGCCGGTTCGATTGATTAAGGCAAAAAACGGAACGCGGCCATGAGCCTCATCGTCTTTCTCGTCCTTGTCGCCGCGGCAGCCTGGACCGGCTCGCGCTACAAGCCGGGCGCATGGTACGAACAGCTTCAAAAGCCCGCATGGACGCCGCCCAACTGGCTGTTTCCGATTGCCTGGAGCGTGCTCTACCTGATGATGGCGATCTCCGGGTGGCTCGTGTGGGGTGCCGGCGGGTGGACAGCGGCGCTCTTGTTCTGGGCGCTGCAGCTGGTCTTCAACGCAGCGTGGTCGTGGCTCTTCTTCGGGCGCCGCCTGATCCATGTGGCCCTGGCGGACATCGTGCTTCTGTGGCTCGCGATCATGGCCTTCATCATGCTGAGCTGGCCGGTCTCGCAGGCCGCCGCGCTCCTGTTCCTGCCCTATTTGCTGTGGGTCAGTTTCGCCGGCCTGCTGAACTGGCGCATAACCCGCATGAACGACACCTGAGCCGGGTTTCTTTCCGATCAAAAAGGATGTTGCAGGGCGGCGGCGAAGCGTGTATCTCCCGACCCGTTGTGAACGGAGCGTAGCGCAGCCTGGTAGCGCATCTGGTTTGGGACCAGAGGGTCGCAGGTTCGAATCCTGCCGCTCCGACCATGACATGGCGGATGCCCATCGGGGCGCCGCGGGGGTCAGGACGGGAGTTGTCGGCATGTCCGCAAAAATCTATCGCCCGGCGAAGACGGCCATGCAGTCGGGCAAGGCGAAGACGCACCTGTGGGTGCTGGAATACGATCCCGAGGTTGCCCGCACGATCGATCCGATCATGGGCTACACCTCGTCGAGCGACATGAAACAGCAGATCAGGCTGAGCTTCGAGACACGCGAGGAAGCGGTCAGCTACGCGGAACGCAACGGCATTGCCTTTCGGGTGGTCGAACCGCATGATCCGAAGCGCAGACGAGTCGCCTACGCGGACAATTTCCGCTTCGACCGCCGCCAGCCCTGGACGCATTGAGCGTTCGATCGGCGCGGGCAAACGGAATCAACAAGGCCCCGTAGCTCAACTGGATAGAGCGAGCGCCTTCTAAGCGCTAGGTTGTGGGTTCAAGTCCTACCGGGGTCGCCATCACTTTCAGAACAGAAGCGCATGGCGGACCACTATCGTTTGACTGCGAAAAATCTGAAATGGCCACAAAATTGAGCAAGTGCGGAGTTCAAGTTGTCTTCACTTAATCCTACACTCTCATACTTCTTTGCCAGTGCCTTCATAAAGAGCCCGCCCTGATTGAGGATTTCTCTCCTTGGAATAGCCTCTTCGGGTACGCCCAAAAGTCGCAAGTATCGCACCAGAAGAATGCTAAGACCGTCATCTCCCGGCACAATATCAGTTACGGTCATTCCAGCATTTTCTGCTAAAACATAAAACCCATACGGAGAATAGTTGACGGTGCTCTGAGCGTGGTAGGGCACAAAGAATGGAACAGACCCAACTAGTATTCCGCCTCTGCGGAGGCACCTTGCAAATTCTTTGAACGTAGTCTCTGGGAAATGTACATGCTCTAAACTCTGCCAGCTCCAGAAAGCATCGACGGAAGCATCGGCGTAAGGTATCGCCTTTCCGCTATAAAGCGTAATTTTGGAGCCAGAGTGATTGGCGCTTCGCCACATTGCATCTGGATCGAGGGAGTCTGAATAGTCGAGCCCCTTCCATTCAAAGCCTGCTTCTTCAAGTAGCTTTTGATGATGACCTTTACCACAACCAAAATCAATGATCGTTGGCCTATCAAGCCCCAGACGCTCGTAAGCAAGCGTTGCGGCATACTTGTCAGCACCTGGCGGCCAGCGCTTTAGTATTCCTTTTAGATCCCGATCAAGCCCGGAACCTGACCGCGGTGAGTCTTGGGTGTATTCGAGCAAAGACTCTATGAGCGTTTCAATTGCTCCGACCACTGTCATCGGCAAACCCAATTTCTTTTGCGCAAAGCTAGAAGCTCACTTATCCTGAGTTCGTTGTCAAACAGCAAGACTAGTTTATCGGCCTTGTTGAGGATGACCAACCGGTCGAAGTTTGGGCCGTGCCTGAAATTTTCCGCGCCGGTTATGGGCCTTTCTTACTTATGTTCCGAAGCTGCGGTATTCAGGTTCGTTAGTGGTGCGCCGGACACTGAGCTTGGCTTCTGTCACGCGCTGCTTCAGGTCATCCTAAATCTTCTCTGACGGTGAATTTTCCACAGCTTCCGTAGAGCAATTGACTTCTAATCAATAGGTTGCAGGTTCGAGTCCTGCCGGGGTCGCCAACTCTCAAACGACAATTCAAGGCTCAGCGGAAAGCGCGCAGGATGCGGAACAGGTTCAGCACCTGCATCAGCGATGCCGCGACATAGGTATATGCGGCGGCTTTCAGCACGGAGCGCACGGCCGGCAGGTCTTCTTCGGGCAGGTAACGGCCATTTTCGACGATCGGCAGGGCGCGCCTGAAACTCGCGTCGTGCTCGACCGGCAGCATGACGATGTGGGCCGCGACGCGGACAAGCCCGATCAGCAGGACGGCAAGGATGCCGAACAGCAGGACCCGCGGCGAAAGGGCGGCCGCGCCGATCCCCGACAGTACCATGATCAGGAGCGATCCGATGCGGTCGGTAACATTCGCGGTCGTGATCAGGCGCTGGCACCAGGCGAGCGGCTTGTAGCCTTCGTGATCCTGCAGGGCGTGGCCGACCTCGTGGGCGGCGACGGCGACCGCCGTGACCGACCGGCCGTCGTGCAACTGCGGCGACAGGCGCACGGCCTTGGCCTTGGGATCGTAGTGATCGCCCTGTTTCGAGATTTCCACCTTGACCGAATCAAGCCCGTGATGATCGAGCAGGTGGCGCGCGAATTCGCCGCCGGTTCCGGGGTAATCCTCACGGTCCGCGGCATGGGACTGCATCACCCGGCGCACCCAGACCGTCGGTCCGAAGGCCAGGCCCATCATGACGATGAAGGCAGCAATCCAAAGCATTTGAATTTTTCCGAGTCGCGTTTGAACGTTTGACGCTTGTGCACGTAAGATATGTCGCTGCAACGGGCGTTTCAAACGGATGCCGCGATCCGACGGGATCAATTCAGGCGTTCAAACAGACAATGGGCTGCACGATGGACAACGATGCCATTCATGACATGTTCGACGGCCTCGGACCGGTGACGATCAAGCGGATGTTCGGCGGCAAGGGCATCTACCACCAGGGGCGCATCCTGGCGCTCGAGGTCGATGGGGAAATTCTGCTCAAGGCGGATGCCGAAAGTTCCGGTGCATTCGAAGCCGCGGGATCCCGGCAATGGGTCTACGAGGGTAAGAACAAGCCGGCGAAAATGCCCTACTGGTCGATCCCGGATGAGGCCCTGGACGACCCGGACGAATTGAAGAAATGGGTGCTGCTGGCCTGGGACGCGGCGCGGCGGGCCAGGTAGATCTGCCACCGCTTTCCCGGCCGCATCAAATGCGGGCGGCGCCGGCGCATATACGGCGCGTTTCTTGTAATATATCCCGCAAAGTCTATAATATTAGCTCTGAAATGCCTGTATATTATTGTTATTATTGGTAATTCCACCAAGAAAGGGGAGGCGACATGAGCGCTCTCTTGAAGGCATTCACAGGCTGCGCAAGCATTGCGGCCGCGGCCTTCGTTGCTATCGCACCGGTACAAGCCAAAACCAATATTTTGCTGGTTGTCGACGGCTCCAACTCGATGTGGGGGCAGATCGACAACATCGCGAAAATGGAAACCGCGCGGGATACGCTGAGCAAGCTGATCACCGATCTGCCGAGCGGAGCCGACCTCGGGCTGATGGCCTACGGGCACCGGCGTGAGGGCGATTGCGAGGATGTCGAGCTCATGAGCGCGCTGGGGACGGACGCGCCAGAGAGGATCAGGACACTGATCGGCTCCATACAGCCGCGCGGCAAAACGCCGATTGCGACCGCGCTGGTCCGTGCCAGGGACGCCTTCAGTGGCCGGGAGGGGCAGAACAATCACGTGCTGCTGGTCTCGGACGGAATCGAGAGCTGCGACGGGAACCCGTGCGATGTCGCCAAGTCGCTGCGTGAAGCGGGGCTGAACGTCAGCGCCCATGTCGTCGGTTTCGGCGTCAGCAGGGAAGAGGGCAAGCAGCTCACATGCATTGCCGAAAACACCGGCGGTCGCTATTTCGACGTTGCGAACACGGCCGCCTTCAACGAGGCGATCGAGGAAGTCACGCAGATCGCGCAGGCCGATACCACGCAGCAACCGCCCGCCGAGCCGGAGCCGGAACTGTGGCTGGAGGACAATTTCGACGGCGAGGATCTTGCCGAGCATTGGGAGATCATTCATCCCGACCCCGACTACTATATTGTCGAGGACGGCGAGCTGCTGGCCATTACCGGAAAGAACGCCAGCCTGGCCGGGGACAACGTCAAGAACCTCTTCCGTCTCACCAAGGACCTGCCGAAAGGCGATTGGCGCGCCACTTTGAAGTTCAGCATGGATTTCCAGACCGGCAAGGAGAGTATCTTCTTCGGTCTTTACGACGACCCAGAGAACTTCCTGGTCAGCGAATTGTTCCCGGTCTGGAACGGCAATGGAAGCCGCTGGTATCTGAGGGTTGCCCGAACCAAGATGCTGAAGGGGGAAAAGACCAACAGCAACGACAATGTCTGGTACAGCGGGAAGGTCAAACAGGGTACTATGAACGCAACGCTGTCCGTCGTTCAGCCGATTTTGATGCGGATCGAGAAGAAGGGCCGGAATTATGCCGGCGCGATCCGGTTCGAGGGTGTCGATGATCCGCAATGGATCGAACTGCCTGACCTGAAACTGCTGCGCCAGAAGGGCAACCTGACCTTCGGCGTCTACAAGTTCAGCGATCACAGGGACCATGCCGGCGAATCCAGCATCCTCGTTGACGAGATCAAGATCGAGACCTTGGCGAAACCCTAGAGCAATTCTGAGTTGGATTGGAACATTTGATGGCTGAAAATCGGTCCATTCGGCTAGGCGCGTCGCGCAGCGCGATGTGGCGCATCGGGCAAGCGGCGCAACAACGTCCGATGGGCCGATTTTCCCCACCCTCGAAAGGAAGAAGCTATTGGAACACAACGTTGAATGGGCCGGGCGATTTTGCTCCCTGGCGTTGTTGGCTTGCGCTTGTGGTGGGGTAGCACCACGGTGCGCAACCCGCCTAGCCAGAAACCAAAATCGCCGCGGTCAAATGATCCAATCCAACTCAGAATTGCTCTAGGGAGCGCCAGCCTGCGGCGAATGAGTGATGCTCGCGCACCTTAAAACCTGGCTGTTTTCTCTGGCCGTTGCGGGACTGGTGGCCGTTGCGTTCGAGCCGCCGTCGGCCCATGCCCAAAACAGCAATATCGAGGCCTTGCGCACCGAAGCGGAAAGTGCCCGGGCGTTTGCCGAGAAACGGCGCGCCGTCGCCGACAGCTGGGAAGAGAAGGCCGATAAGGCGCGCAGGGAAGCCGAGGAAGCCACGCACAGGCGCGACCGGGAGGGCTGGCTTGATGATGCCCGGCTCTACGAAGAGCGTGCTGCGGCCGCCGATATCGACGCAGACAAGGCGGAGGCCGCGGCCGCCCGGTCGGAAGCCCGGCTGGTTGAAGCCCTCAAGAACCTCGAGCGGCCGGCACCCGCCGAAAACGCGCAACAGGTGCCGCAGCAGGATGATGCCGGCGATCAGGCGGATCTAGAGCCTATTTCGCTCGAAAAAACGATCGGCACATGGCGGATCGAGGAAACCGACAGCAACTTCGTGATCGTCCAGGAGGAGCCCGGATCGGAAATCCACGGCTACCGCCTGGAAGCCCACACGGGTTCGCGCATCTGGAAGGGCACCTACACGCCCTTCAAGGAAGCCGATGCCCGGCGGATGCAGGACGCGCGCGTCGTGCTGAAATATTCACCCGGTGCCGATGAGATGAACCCGGACATTCCGGACTGGGCGCGCAAAAAGGTGGAAGGCGCCCTGGAATGGGAAATCGAACTCGATGACGCCGGACACTGCACCTTCCAGTATCTCAGCGGTTCACTGTATCCGGGCGAGGTGAAATGGAACACCGAGAACACGGGTGCGCCTGTCAGGATCACCGGGCGCGGCGAACCGCGTCCGATAACGCTCGAGCGCATCTACGATTTTGAGCTCGACATGGTGGGGCGCCCTTCACTGGTCGTGACGATCGGCGGCAACCACGATCCGTTCCTGCAGCCAATCGAGGGCCTTACCAAACGTCAGCGGTTCTTCGTTCGCGTGTCCCTGCCGAAAGCCATGGCCGAAGAGATGGGCGATTCAATCGAAGTGTCGGTGCGGGGTCTTTCGAGCGGTGAGGAGGATACGATAACACTGACCGCCGGCGGCGCGAGCAGCGCCAAGGCAGGCGTCAATTATACGCACACACAGCCGGCGACCATTGCCGATTCCAATGACATGCGCGAGCAGGACCGCCGATTGAAGTTTCTGTCCTGGTCCTGGCTGACCGACAGAACCTGGGCCTTCGGCGTTGCGTTCTGGTCGCTCGTTACCGGCGATGGCTGGGACTGGCAAACCGGCAACGTGACAGCGGGCGCGCGGCTCGATCTGGACGTGCCGAACAATGAATTCGTGGAATTTCGCTTTGGCGACGTCTTCGAAGTCATCCCGGTGCATGATTCCTGGGTGCAGCGTTCGAACGCACGCTACGCGGCGGCGGCCGAGCGTCTTAAGTTCATGCTCGAAACCGGACAGCACATAACCGGCGTCGGTGAGGACGTGGGGCGTATCGGCTTGCAGATCGTGCGCAAAATGGCCGGGCAGGAAAGAAAAAAGCCGGATCCCCGCACCACGAAGGCCCGCCTGCAGATGCTCGAAAACCTGAGATCCATGGTGACATCGGACCATCTGACCGACATTCACAAGCACGAACTCTTCAAGCGCTATATCGCCAAGGGAAGCGGCCTGGTCTTCTCCACGCCAAAGGCGTTGGATGACGTTCACCAGGAAACCATCCAGTCAATCTGGTACGGCGAGAAACAGAGGCCAGGCACCACTCTCGGCTCCGATATGCTGAAGGGTTTCGGCGAGGGGCTGACCGGCGCGGACCTGTCATCCAAGATCCCCAAGGCCTATGAGAACATCGACTGGGTATCTGAAGGCGAGGCGTTCTTTGCCAAGGAAGCCCTTCGGGACGCGACAAGCAGCATCAAGGATCAGGCGGTCGACGAATTGGCGACAGCACTGGTCTTCGGACTTTACGACGGCGTGGTCATGACCTCCGGCGCCGGTCAGGTCTATCTGATCGGAACGGCTTCCCTTGGCGCCGTCGGCGACGCGTTCGGAAT
Source organism: Nitratireductor sp. XY-223 (assembly GCF_004959855.1). Taxonomy (GTDB): domain Bacteria; phylum Pseudomonadota; class Alphaproteobacteria; order Rhizobiales; family Rhizobiaceae; genus Hoeflea_A. Next base: position 1,162,445 of record NZ_SPNT01000001.1, read on the forward strand.
CGAGGTATTGGGGGACGGCGCCCGCGATCATTTTGGCAAGAAGGCCAGTTCCCTTGACGTGGCGATGGCGGCGACCGGCCTCGGATCGGGCCTTATCCTGCATTATGGCGGCGGCACGGCCTGGAGTCGGTTCTCGGACCGAAACATCGGCGTGCAATTCGGTGGCAAGGGTTTTCCGGTCAAGTTCCGCATGAACCGGCTGGGAGCGCCGTCCAAATCCAAGCGTGTCTTCCGCGGCGAGACTAAGCCCTATGAACATCCATTGAGTCTCAAGCCGACGCAATTGGGTCAGGTCAAGTTGACGGCGCCGCAAAAACAGTCCGCCGTCGCGCAAGTCGCAGCGGCGCCCGGCTCCGGAGGTGCCAGGAAAAAATACGATCCGGCCGTCGACCGTTTCATCCAGGATGTCGAGACCGTCGATGCGTTCTATGGCGGCGACGGCGATATCGTCGACGCTCTCGATGACCGGGTGGCGAAACCGCAGTGCTTCGAGACCTGCAATTTGCGGGCCGATACGTATGTTCACGAGAAAAACGGAATGGGCCCGAAGTCCGACGTTGAGGCTTTCGTCCAGATGAAACGGGCGGACCTGCTCGATGAGCACGGCCTGCATGACGGCAAGAACGTCTTGCAGGAAGGCGTTCCAAACGAGCTTTCGCGCGAATTCAACAATCTCAACAATGTCGAGGTGATCGAGATACCCGCCACCGCCAACAGGGCGATGGGCATTCACGAAATCGACAACATGAAAAAGGTCGTCGGCGCAGACGATGTGAAGGTGGTGCTGGCCACGGGACCCATGGATCGGGTCGAGGCGGCCCGTAAGTCCGGTGACAAGATCGTGTACCACGCCGTGGTCATCCACAAGGTGAAGCGCGGGGCCGACGACGTCATCACGCATGTCCAGTTTTTCGATCCGGCCATAGGCAGGATCGTCGAAATGGAGGCCTGCCGGTTCAACCGACGGCTGGCCAAACACGGCAGCTACGGCAACACAACCCTGTATTTCACACCCAAGCCAAAGAGCATTTTTCAGACGAAGAAATTCAGGCCGGCAGATTTGCCGGGAGATCAAATGGCCGATGCCGGGCAGGCGTCTGCACCCGGATCGGGCGGGAAGAAGAAGATCAAGGTGGAGGAATTCGATCCGACGCCGATCGAAGTTGATGAATTCGACGATCTGCCGCCGGCGAGGATGACGGTCGACGAAGCGGTGGACCACTTCTATCCCGACAAGAAAAAGGCGCCGCCGCTCAATGTGGTGCAGACGGATGTTCATGACGACCTGATGAACGGTGCGCCATGGTTGCAACCGGCCCGCGGCGGTGCGGCTTTCAGCAAAGAGGGGTTGGGCACTGTTTATGGCAATTCCGAGAGCGACGTTGTGCTGCGCATCAACGAGGATTTCGCCAGAGACCACATTGTGTGGGTCAAGGACCGGCAGGGGCGCGGTCTCAATCCGCTCTATTATCCGGAAGGGCTGAATCCTGATGGAACCGGTATCGGTCGGCACAGGACCTATGTGCCCAGAGAGCACCTTGAGTATCTCGATGTCTCCCAGCCCGGCCCGCCGGAATGGCGGACCTACCCGTCGCGCGAAGGCTAGATCGATGCGAATGTTTTGCCGGATCCTTTTCGCTTTTCTTCTGGCCGCTGCACCGCTTAACGCGCTGGCCGAGCAGATTCCGCCGCACCTGGCCGCCATGGCGGCGCAGCTCTACAAGGGCGTTGAGGCGGAACTGCAAAACCCGAATGTCAGTCCGGAACGCCGGCGTATTCTCGAGGAGGCCGACCGGACCCTGCGGCAGATGGGCGTACACCGCTGGTCGTCCCGGTCCGCGAAAATTGACAGCGCATTGCCCGCTGTCGCAGGGAAGCTGGGCCTTGATCCGGCCACGGCCCGGGATCGGGAAACACTCGAGACATTCATGTCCGGCCGCAGCGTCAACGGAACCGAGGCGGCACTGCAGGCCCTCGAAATCCAAACGAACCGGCCCATCTCCGAGGAAGAACGCTATCAAAAGGCGGTCGAGATCGATGAGGCGATCGGCGAGGCGCGCAAGGATTTTTCAACAGACTATGTGAGCACGCGCGATGACGGCCGAGCGGTGCGCATGCAGTGGAAGCCGGGAACCGGCAAATTCGCGATGAAGGTTGTCGACGACGGCGCAGGCGATTCCGAGGAATTTGCCGCGACGTTCTCCGGCGATGTCGATGAGACGGTCAGCGAAAACGGCCAAGATGTGACGCTGGGCGTGCAACCTTCCCGCCAGCCACTGCAGGCGATCACGCAGGAAGACATCGAATTCCTGCGCGGCAATATTCTCGGCGAGTGGACAGAGAAGAGAACCGGCGAGATCTACGTCTTCGAGGCCTCGGATCAAAAGATCGGCGAAGTCCTGCCTCCGGGCGAGGTTTTCGACGACCGCATCGCGCAGATCAAGGACAGGATCAAATCCATTCGCAGTGCCAAGGTCTTCCAGTGGGAAAACCCGAAGACCGGCGAGGTCGTCAAGCAGGAAACGTATCGCCGGTTGAAGGAACCTTACGAGTTTGTCGGCGAGGAATACGCACTGGAGGATGCGGAAGAAAAGATGGCCGCGCTGGAAGGCGAGATCGCCGCACTCGAGAAGGAGCGCGACGGCGGCAACCTCCTGCCGAGGGACAAGCACGATCCCGTCGGTTTCGAGGAGTTTTTGGCCTCCGGGGATGGACGGCCGATCAAGGTGACGGTGACCCGGCCGGACGGATACAGCTACACCTATGACGAAGCCCTGTTCGACGGGCGGCGGATCGCCGCCAAACGGACATACACCGACCTCATGGACCTGACCAATGAACGGCTGCCGGACCGGATCAAGAAGCAACTGATCGACAACGGTTGGAACCCGCCGGGCTGGCTGGATCTGGATGCATCGATCGACGCGGAAACCGGCGACCTGGTGCTGGAGGGCGGCAAGTGGTCGCTGAAGGTCACGTACTCGGCCTTCTTCGGCGATCCGCCCGATGTCGACAGGATTCACAGTCCCTGGTCGAGCGGCCGTTTGCTCAGCAAAGAGGGTGCGGACTACGAGGTCGCCGAGGGCGCAGCCTCGGATTTTGTGCCGTAGAGCATTTTGGATTGATCAGCGCTTGGCGCCGATCATCATGAAAGCCGGAATATCGTCGCCGAAGCCGACTGGGGTCGGCAAATCCTCGGTTTCCCGTCGCCTGCCGCGCTTGTTTTCGTTGTTGTTGGCGGCTTTCTTTTTCTTCGGCTCGGATTTGCCCGATTCGCCGGCTGCCGCCTTAGCGGACCGGGCGCCGGTCGCCGCGTCGGCGGATGCGCTTTTCGATCCGCGCCTGGGTTTCGCCTTTGGCTTGTCGGCGTCGCTCGCATCGGCCGACAGCGACGACAGGTCGCCGTTGTGCCACTCGATGGTCTGGCCGATCAGCTTTTCGATCGCGTCCAGGTGACGGCCGTCGCGCTTGGTTACGAGTGTGAATGACGCACCGGACCTGCCGGCTCTGCCGGTCCTGCCGATGCGGTGAACATAGTCCTCGGCATGGATCGGAACGTCGAAATTGAAGACGTGGCTGACATCGGGGATGTCCAGGCCGCGCGCGGCAACGTCGGAGGCGACGAGTAGCTGCAGGTTTCCTTCCTTGAAGTTGTGCAGCATCGTCATCCGGGCGCGTTGGTCCATGTCGCCATGAAGCGCGCCGACATTGAAATCGTGCCTTTCAAGCGAGCGGAAGAGGTCGGACACATCGCGCTTGCGGTTGCAGAAGATGATCGCGTTCTTCAGCTCATCCTGCTCGCGAATGAGGTCGCGCAGAACCGCGCGTTTCTCGAAATCCTTCGAGCCGGACGCGATAAGACGCTGGACCACCGTTTTGGCGGCGGTCGCAGGCGGCGCGACTTTCACTTCTTCCGGATTCTGCAGGAAACGGTCCGCAAGCGTCTGGATCTCGGGCGGCATCGTCGCCGAGAAGAACAGTGTCTGGCGGGTGAACGGAATGAGTTTGGCTATGCGCTCGATATCGGGGATGAAACCCATATCGAGCATGCGGTCGGCCTCGTCGATGACGAAAATCTCGACACCGGTCAGCAGCAGCTTGCCGCGCTCGAAATGGTCGAGCAGCCGGCCGGGTGTCGCGATCAGCACATCGGCGCCACGCTCCAGTTTCCGGTCCTGGTCCTCGAAGGAGACACCGCCGATCAGCAGCGCGATGTTGAGCTTGTGATACTTGCCGTATCTGACGAAATTCTCTTCGACCTGGGCTGCGAGTTCCCGTGTCGGCTCGAGAATCAAGGTCCTTGGCATGCGGGCTCGGGCGCGGCCCTTCTCCAGCCGTGTCAGCATTGGCAATACGAAAGAGGCAGTCTTTCCGGTACCGGTTTGCGCGATCCCGAGCAGGTCGCGGCCTTCCAGGGCAGGCGGGATAGCATCAGCCTGTATCGGTGTCGGTATGGTGTAGCCAGCGTCCTCGACAGCTGATAGCACCTTTTGACTTAAGCCAAGTTCTGAGAATGTTGCCAAAGGAAATGTCGTTTCCGTTGTAAGAGCGTTTCAATGGTCGCGGCGCCGGTATGCCCCGCCCCAACATGCGCCCCACTATTCCTATCAATCCTGTAAGTCAAGGAAATCACGGAATTTATACCCGATCCATAAAAATTATGGGGGATTTGTGGCAAAGAACGTTAATTCTGTAGCATTGTTTACAAGTTTCCGCAGCTTTTTCTCAAGCGGCGGCGAAACTACAGATAGGACTGAAGCTGCTTGCCGGCGGTCAGGAAACGCTGCGGGTTCACGGCATTGTCATTGATGCGCACTTCGTAGTGTAGATGCGGGCCCGTGGACCGGCCGGTACTGCCTGTCGCGCCGATCTTCGCGCCGACGTCGACGGCGTCGCCGACCTTCACCAATATCCGCGAAAGATGCGCGTAGCGGGTGGTGACGCCATTGCCGTGGTCGATCTCGACCATCTTTCCGTAACCGCCCTTGCGGCCCGCCTTGACGACCTTGCCGGCTCCGGTGGACAACACGGCCTGTCCGTAGGCTGTCTTGAAGTCGACGCCCGCATGGTGCGCCAGCCGCTTCAAAAACGGATCCCGACGTTGGCCGAAGCGGCTGCTGATCGGGTGGTTGGGAACCGGGTTGCCGACCGGTATCTTGCGGGCAAGCTGCTTGGCCTGCTCGAGCGTGTCGAGCGCCGCGCCAAGATCGTTCAGGGTCGCGTCAAACGCCGCTGGCTTGTCCGATCCGATGAACGGGCCGCCAACACCGGCATCCGCATCGGTGGAAACTCCCGTGCCGCCCAGGATGGAGTGAATGGTCTCGGCTGTCTGATAGGCGTTTGAGGTGAGAGTGCGCACCTTCTTGAGCTGGTCCTGTTCCATCGACTGCAATGAAAACAGGACATTGTTGAAGATCTCGTCCGCCTGCCGCGCGGGTCGTTCGGGCACTTCAGCGTATGACAACTGGCTGCCGGCGCGCAGGCTCAAGTCGTCGGGTGCCGCAGCGAGCCGGCGCTTCTTGCCGCTTTGCCGGACAGCGGCCTGATCTTTCACATCGGCGTTCCCGGTGTTTTCGGGGCGCGCCGTCGGAACCGGGACTTGCGCCGGAACAAACTCGACGACATCGGCCCGTTTCAGCAACATGTCGAGGCGTCCGTGCCGGGTGCTCAGCATCGCCTGCTGTTCCATCAGACGGGTCATCTTGTCATCCATCAATTGCTGATCGAGCAATTGCCGGCTGGTGATCCTGTCGACCTGGGAGCGAAGCGAAGCGATCCGGTCCTCATAGGCGTGCTGCATGCGGGCCTGGCGCGCCATTGACGCGCCGATCAGGTCGTCGCGCAAGACCAGATAGGTCGTACCCAGCAGATAGCCGATCGCGGTCACCGCCAGGAAACTCGCCGCAAGGCCGAGCATCCACGGCCTTATCGTCCAATGCCGAATCTCGTCGCCGCTGGCCAGGATGATGGTGTGTTGCTTGGAACGCTTGCCGAATACGCGGCTTACGGAACTGTGCGGCACTATAACCCCCTAATGCCTGAAAACCGTATCGGCCCCATTAGACTCTGTTAAGGTTAACAAATGCTTTGGCGATACCTGATTTAGGAGGCGTTCACGGAAGAAAGGCTGCGGTAGAAAGAAGGGGTCAGACCGGCCTCGGCGCGGGCAATATCGTTGAACGGCGCCTTGAGCTGGCCGCGGAAATTGGCGCGCACCAGTTGTCGGAACGTTTCTTCGGGGTTTTTGCGCTGGCGGTGGCAAAGAAACCGGAACCACTTCGCGCCGATGGCCACGTGTTTTTTCTCGTCATCGTAGATGATCTGGAGGATCGCGGCACTTTTCGTGTCGCCGGTCTCGACCATCCTGGCCTGCAGGGACGGGGTGACATCGAGGCCGCGCGCCTCGAGGATCAGCGGCACGACGGCAAGGCGCGCCGTCAGATCGTTGCGGGTGTCGTGCGCCGCCTGCCACAATCCGTCATGGGCCGGCAGATCGCCGTAATCCGCGCCAAGCTCCACCAGCCGGTCGCGGATCAGGTTGAAGTGCTTTGCCTCCTCGAACGCCACCTGCATCCAGCCGTCGAAGAAGGATAGCGGTACCGATTCGCTGGCGAACCGGGCGACGATGTCGAGCGCCAGGTCGATCGCGTTGAGCTCTATATGCGCGATCGCGTGCAGCAGCGCGATCCTGCCCGCCTGCGTGTTCAGGTTCCGCTTTTTGACAAGTCGTGGGGGCAGAAGCTCGGGCCGGTCCGGCCGGCCGGGTCTTTCCGACACGCCGCCGTCCATCGGCGAGCGCAGCGACAGGGTGCGTGAGAACCAGCGCTGGGCCGCCGAACGGGTGATGGCCGTCTTTTTGTCGAGGTCGGCCGAGGCGATCGCAAGATTGGCTCCCTGCCGAAGCGTATCGAAATCCGTTAGCGATTGTCCGCTCATGGAACCAACAGTCAGAAATCCGTCGTCAGACCTGCAAAGCCTGGCGCCGTCTCAGCCGGCGACCGCTTCGAGAACGGCCTCGGCGTGTCCGGGCACCTTGACCTTGCGCCACACCTTTTCAATATCGCCCTTTTCGCCGATCAGAAAGGTGGAGCGTTCGACTCCCATGTATTTGCGCCCATACATGCTCTTTTCGACCCACACGCCGTAGGCTTCCAGTGTCGCCTTTTCCTCGTCGGAGGCCAATTGCACCGTCAGTTCGTGCTTGGCTATGAACTTGTCGTGCTTCTTTGGGCTGTCCGGAGACATCCCCAAAATCGCAGCACCGGCCGCGTTGAATTGTTCCTGCAGTTGGGAAAATGCGATTGCCTCTGCGGTGCACCCGCTGGTGTCGTCTTTCGGATAGAAGAACAGCACCAGTTTGCGTCCGGCAAAATCCGACAACGCCACCTTGTTGCCGCCATCGGCTGGCAGTGAGAATTGCGGCGCTTTCATGCCCTCGGCGGGTGCTGTCATGGGTAAGGTCCTTTCTGAGAATCCGAAGCTGTTGATACGGTCGCCGTGCTATATATAGTTGGGACAAGAGTCGTCCAGTTCCGTCGCAATGATCGCGCGAGACGGGCGGCAAGCGAGCGTGGCAACGGAACCGCATTCCATGACGGAAAATGATGGCGGACACGGTAATCGGGATCGGCATGAAACTTTTCTGCCGGATGACGTGCCGCCTGAGCATGTCGAAAGCCACGTAGCAGTGCAGGCTCGACGTCCGATGGGGCTGCTGCGGCTTTGTGTCCGCAGCGTCGCGATCGCCTCCGGACTGGTCGTCTTGCTGGTTCTGGGCGCATTTCTCCTGCTGGAGGTCGGTGCCTTCGACGGCCCGCTGAACAGTCGCGCGCAGATGTTGCTGCAGGAGGCTGTCGGCGACAGATATAAGGCAAGCGTCGAAAGCACCCGGGTCCGACTGGCGAAACACGGAATGATCGCGCTTGAAGCGCGCGAGGCGGGACTGCAACTGACACAGGGCGGCGGCGAGGTCGTGCGCGCCGAAAAGGTGCGCATCGCGCTCAAGGTCATGCCGCTGCTGTCGGGCGAATTCTCGATATCCCATGTCGCGGTCGACGGCGGCTTCGTCAATGCGCCGTTGGTTTCGTCGGGTGCCGATGCGAGGACGGAGCGGTCCGAGCCTTTCGAGATCGCCGATCTCGAGCCGATGACCGCGCGCGGACTGGCGTTCATTAGATTGTCCTCCGATGCTCTCCGGCGTTTGGGCACGCGTCGGATATTCCTGTCGGATACCACGGTAGCCGGCGTCGGGAACGCGGGCGTTCCGATAACAATCGTTTCCGCCGAGATGACCGGGACGGACGATGACGGCCTCGATATCAGCGCCGAGCTCGCCCATGCCGGTCAGGATATCAGCGTCGAGGCGCGCGCCGCGCCAGAAATCGACGCCGGGGGACGCATGCAGCTTGGCGCTGAGATCAACGGCGTGCACCTGGGCAAACTGGTCAGGGGCCTTTCCGGAAACCCGCGTCAGAAGTTTCGGATGGAAAGCGCCGTCGAGATCGATTTCTCGGCGCTGGAAGGCGACGCGGAAAACGAACTGGAGGCCAAGGCGCAGTTGAAGCTGTCGGCCGGCGAGCTCTTCATGGACGGTGTCGCGGCGGTGCTCGATCCGAGCTATATCAACCTGGCGCTGGACGCGGCGCACAAGAAGCTGGAAATCGAGCCCTCGCGGCTTGATATCGGCACCTCCTCCTACAGTTTCAACGGCGGCATCATCGATCTGCAAAACCTGCCGGGACAAAGCGAACGGGGCTTTGCCATAGACCTTCTGGTCGATGATGCCGTGGTTGCGCCCACCGATTCAAGCGAGCCGGCGGTCCACGTCGCCATGAAGGCCTTTGCCCGCTTCGTGCGCTCCGAACGGCGCCTTTATGTCGACGATTTCATCGTTTCGGGCAGGACCGGCTCGATGTTCTCCTCGGCCAGCGTGCGCTTCTCCGATACAAGTCCGGAAATCAGTTTCGTCGCCAATATCGAAAAGATGGATACGACATCCGTCAAGCAGCTCTGGCCGTACTGGATCGCGAAGAAAGCGCGCAACTGGGTGCTCGAGAACCTATTCGGCGGAACCGTGAGCGACGGCGCGATCCGGGTCTTCATTCCCGAAGGCCGCATGGCCGAGGTGCTGCCCAATCCGCTCAACCTGAGCGGGGATCAGCTGCAGATCGATTTCAACATCGAAAATGCGCGCTTCGACGTGGCCGGCGATATTCCGCCGGTTCGCAACGCGAACGGCCTGCTGACGCTCCGGGGCCAACATCTCGAGCTGAAGATCGACAAGGGAGCCTCGTATTTCCCGTCGGGAAGAAGCGTGAACGTGTCGGACGGGCTTTTTGTGATCGATCACACGGACGCGCATCCCTTGATGGCCAGTCTCGACATCCACGTTGCCGGTGAGGCAGCGGCTGTTGCCGAACTGATTTCCTACCGGCCGATCAATGCGCTGCAGCGCACTCCGTACAAGCCGGAGGATTTCGAGGGCATGGTGACCTCGAATGTAAAGGTCGCATTCGGTCTCATACAGGATCAGAACCCGCCCGACCCGGACTGGAACGTCGAGCTCGATCTCGACAATGTCAGCATCGGGCCGAAGGTGGACGGTGTCAAAGTCACCAACGCGACCGGAAAGATGCATGTCGACACGACGACGATGAAGATCGACGCGGATGCCGATCTGAACGGCCTGCGATCGCATCTTGAGTTCACGGAGCCGCTGGATCCACAGGACGGTGTGGAATCCGACCGTGTCGTGAAAATGCAGGTGACCGAAGCCGACAGGGCGACCTTTGCGCCGCAGTTGAACGAGATGGTGAAAGGCACGGTCTTCCTCACAGCGAAGCTCAAAGGGGACGGGCGCCAGATCGTCGATGCCGATTTCACGGAGTCGAAACTGATCCTGCCGTGGATCGGATGGTCCAAGGGAAAGGGCATCAAGGCGACGGCCACGTTCGAGATGATACCGGTCGAAACGGGACAGGAGCAGGCGGAGGCCGAGCCGGAGCCGGATACGGATGAGGTTCGCGGGCTTGGCGTTCCGGAAGCCTTCGACATCAGGAATTTCGATATCAAGGGCGAGGGGTTCTCACTGCTCGGCGACTTCAAATTCTCGAAGGGCGAACTCATCAGCGCGGTTGTTTCCAGGGCGTCGCTGAGCCGCGACGACAGCTTTGCCGTCAATATCGATCTGAAGGACGGGACCTATCATGTCGATATCGCGGGCAAGGCCGTCGATCTCAGATCCTCGATCAAGCACCTCATCGCAGAAACCGAAGGTGAGGAGGAACCCGCGGCCACGCACAAGGTCGATCTCAGGGTCAGGGCCGACCGGGCCAACGGCTTCGGAGGCGAGGCCCTGCAGAACTTCAGGTTCGACTATACCGGCAAGGGAAACACGATCCTGGGTCTCGACCTGAAGGCGACGACCGCCGGGGGCAGATCGATCGCGGCCGTCGGCAAGCATGACGGTTCAGGCCTGATCCTCACGGTTACGAGTGACGACGCGGGAGCCGTCGCACGCTTTGCGGATATCTACGACAAGATCGAGGGCGGTGCCCTCGACATACAGCTCACCAAGGCCGGAAACGGTCCCTATATCGGGACGGTGGACGTCAACGACTTCAGCGTGGTCGATGACGAGCACCTGAAAAAGCTGGTTTCGTCCAGTCCGCAGGGCGGAGAGAGCCTCAACCAGGCAGTCCGCCGCGAAATCGATGTCAGCCGCGCGCATTTCCATCACGCCTTTGCCCGGGTCGACATGGGCCGTGGCTACCTGCGCCTCGGCGACGGCATCGCCCGCGGACCGGAGGTCGGCTTCGCGTTCCAGGGTGCCGTCTACGATTCCAGGACCGGCATGGACATTGCCGGGACATTCATGCCGGCCTACGGGCTCAACCGGATCTTCGGCGAGATCCCGGTGCTGGGCATCATCCTCGGCAACGGCCGCGACAGGGGGCTGATCGGCATTACCTTCCGGCTGACCGGAAGCCTGGACGATCCGATCCTGACCATCAATCCGATCTCGATCATCGCGCCAGGCATCTTCCGGCAGATCTTCCAGTTCCGGAGCGACGGCGCCGGCCCGGGGGCTGAAGGCAAATATAATTTCCGGACGGAAACCCGCTAGTTCAGACTAGATGCGGACCGGTAGCGACCGTCAGACCGGGCGCACCAGCATGTGCTTCTTCTTGCCCAGCGACAGTTTGACGACCCCGTCATCGGTCAGGTCCGCTTCGCCGACGACGCGCCGTTCGTCGGACACCGGAGCGTCGTTGATGCGCACCGCGCCGCCCTTGACGTGACGCCGCGCCTCTCCGTTGGACCCGGCAAGTCCCGCGGTGACGAACAGGCTGAGAAGGCCGATGCCGTTGCCGAGTTCCGCAGCAGGCACTTCGACGGCGGGCAGGTTTTCGGCCAGCGTTCCTTCCTCGAACGTCTTGCGGGCCGTATCGGCAGCTTCCTCGGCCGCTGCGCGACCGTGCAGGATCGCCGTCACCTCGGTTGCGAGGACCTTCTTGACCTCGTTGATCTCGGTGCCGCCGAGCGCCTCGAGGCGCTTGATCTCATCCATCGGCAGGACCGTGTAAAGCTTCAGGAAGCGCCCGACATCGGCGTCTTCGGTGTTGCGCCAGTACTGCCAGAAATCGTAGACGCTGAGCAGGTCGGCGCTGAGCCAGACCGCGCCGCTCGCCGATTTGCCCATCTTCGCGCCGGAGGACGTCGTCAGCAGCGGCGAAGTCACCGCGTAGAGCTGCGGTGTTCCCATGCGGTGGCCGAGATCGATGCCGTTGACGATGTTGCCCCACTGGTCGGAACCGCCCATCTGCAGCCGGCATTCGTAGCGCTTGTTCAGTTCGACGAAATCGTAGGCCTGCAGGATCATGTAGTTGAATTCGAGGAAAGACAGCGACTGCTCCCGGTCGAGACGCAACTTGACGGAATCGAATGTCAGCATGCGATTGACGGAGAAATGCCGGCCAACGTCGCGCAGGAACTCGACATAGTTGATGTCCATCAGCCAGTCGGCATTGTTGACCATCATGGCGTCCGTCGGGCCGTCGCCGAAATTCAGGTAGTTGGAGAAATTCCTGCGAATACCGGCGAGATTCTCGTCGATCTTCTGCGGGGTCATCAACTGCCTGGCCTCGTCCTTGAAGCTCGGATCGCCGATCATGCCGGTGCCGCCGCCCATAAGCGCGATCGGCCGGTGACCGGTCTTCTGGAACCAGTGCAGCATCATGATCTGGATGAGCGAGCCGGCATGCAGGCTCGATGCAGTCGGGTCGAAACCGATATAGGCCGTCACCGATTCCTTCCGCAAAAGGGCGTCGAGGCCGCTGTCATCCGACGTCTGGTGGATGAAGCCGCGCTCACTGAGCGTGTGAAGGAAATCGGACTTGAAGGCGGACATGTTTTCTTTCCCTCGGCATCCGGCGAGCGGACGCGTATTTGCTGTCTGTTCGGCGGCGCGTTTATCATCCTTTATCAGAGATTTCACGCCATTTGTTTGAATGGAAGCGATCGGAAGCGCTGATGACGGATTTGGAGAGAGGTTCCGGAGTGCTGACCGCCATCGGATTGATGAGCGGCACGTCCATGGACGGCATCGATGTGGCGCTGATCAGGAGCGATGGCGTGGCCATCGCCGAACGCGGGCCGTTTCTGACCGTACCTTACAGTCCCGCGTTCAGGCGCCGGCTTGCGGACGGGCTTGAAACGGCAAAGGAAATCGTTCGGCGCGACGAGCGGCCCGGCGCGTTGGCCGACCTCGAGGCGGAGCTCACTGCGCTCCATGCGGAGGCGGTCGCTTCCTATTCGCTGCAGTTCGATATCGCTATGGATTCGATCGATCTCGTCGGCTTCCACGGCCAGACCGTTCTTCACCGTCCCGAAAGAGGTCTTACCGTTCAGATCGGCGACGGGGAAGTGCTCGCCGCCGAGTTGAAGACGCCAGTGGTCTGCGACATGCGGGCCGCAGATATGGAAAGCGGCGGCGAGGGCGCACCGCTCGCACCGGCCTATCACGGCGCCCTGGCCGCATCGATTGACCGGCCCGGTCCGGTCGCCTTCGTCAATATCGGGGGCATTTCGAACGTCACGCTGGTCGGTGGGGACGGAACCCTGCATGCCTTCGATACCGGGCCCGGCAATGCGCTCATCGATCAATGGGTCGAGACCAAGGCGGGCATACCGTTCGACCAGGGCGGCGCAATCGCCAGCGAAGGGCAGGTCCTGCGCCGGCTTGTCGAGCCTTACCTGCAGAACGAGTTCTTCAACGACGGTTCGCGGCGGTCGCTCGACCGCAACGATTTCCTGCCGCCGGACCCCGCCGCGGCAACCCTGGAAGACGGCGCGCGAAGCCTGGCGCGGCTGACCGCTGAGGCGATCCTCAAATCCGTCAAGCCGCTCAAGGAGGCGCCGAAAACGTGGATCGTATGCGGCGGCGGGCGGTGCAACCGGATGATCATGAGCGACCTCTCGGACTTGGTCGCGCCGGACGGCGGCACGGTACTCATCGCGGAGGAGATCGGTCTGAACGGCGACGCGATCGAAGCCGAGGCCTGGGCCTATCTCGCGATCCGGTCGCACTACGGTCTTGCGTTGAGCTGGCCGACCACCACCGGGTGCAGGAAGCCGGTGACCGGCGGCATCACGGCGTTGCCCGGGCAGAAGCGAGCGACTAGTCGCTGACGAGGCGGAAACCAACGAGGATGTGTTTGATCGAATCCGGGCGGCTGTGTCGGGCCGCCGGCCGGCACACGCCGCATCCCTTGTCATCCCACGAGCCGCCCTTGACGATGTGGCGGCCTTCGCCGGCCGGTGTCGCGGTCCATTCGAAGACCTGCCCGGCGGCATCGAGCAGCCCGTACGGGCTGGCGCCGTCCGGGAAACGGCCGACCGGCATCGTCGCGAACGGGCCGGCATCGTGGCTGTTGAGCAGGGCGGGATCGAAGTCGTTGCCCCAAGGGAAATAGGCTCCATCCGGACCACGCGCGGCCTTTTCCCATTCGGCCTCGGTCGGAAGCCGCCAGTTTGCGCCCGTCTTGCCGTTCAGCCAAAAGGCATAAGCCAGGGTGTCGTCGTAGCTGACCATGACCACCGGGTGATCTTCCCTGCCGGTGGGCGGCTCCGCCGATTTCCAGATATAGGGCCGGGCCCGCTCATAGGGGTGGATCAGGCCGTAGCCGTCCCATTCCTCGCGCCCGACGGACGGCGGCGGGTGACCGGTCTCCTTCAGGAACAGCGAATAGTCGGCGTTGGTGACCGGCGTGCTGAATATCCGATAGGTTTGGAGATCGACGCTTCGCTGGCGTTCATGATCGTACCATCCGCGCTCGCGTGTGACACTGTGACCGTAGGCCGCCTCGTCGAGCCGGTAGGCGGTCTCGCGTTCCTCGGCGTCGGATCCCATGATGAAGGGGCCAGCCGGTATCGTGACGGAATCGGGCGCGTTGAATGCGTTCGCTGAACCTGCCGGCGCGACAACCAACGACACGGCGAGAAGCCAAAAGAGCGCGGCTGACCTTATGTGTCCGAACCGCGCTCTGGTGTTCATGACTGGCTCCCGCTTGTCAGCGTATGCGTTTCGGCGCCGGTTCGGGGACCAGTTCCCCGTTCAGCCGGCGGTCCAGATAATCGGCGCATTCATCGACCAGTTCGTCGACCATGCCGTTGAAGAAGTGATTGGCGCCCGGCATGATCTTCTGCGTGACCAAGATGCCCTTCTGCGTCTTCAGCTTCTCGACGAGGCCCTGCACATCCTTTTCCGGGGCGACCCGGTCGGCGTCGCCATGGATGATGAGGCCGGAAGACGGGCAGGGGGCCAGGAACGCAAAATCGTAGATGTTCGGCTGTGGGGCGATCGACATGAAGCCCTCGATTTCAGGCCGCCGCATCAAAAGCTGCATGCCGATCCAGGCGCCGAATGAATAGCCGGCGACCCAGCAGCTCTTGCTGTCGGGATGCAGGCTCTGGATCCAGTCGAGCGCGGCGGCGGCATCGGAGAGTTCGCCGGTGCCGTGATCGAAGGCGCCCTGACTGCGGCCGATGGAGCGGAAGTTGAAACGCAGCGTCGTGAAACCGCGCTGCTGAAACATGTAGAAGAGCTGGTAGACGATTTGGTTGTTCATCGTGCCGCCGAATTGCGGATGCGGATGCAGCACGATGGCGATGGGCGCGTTCTTTTCCTTGCCAGGCTGGTAGCGGCCTTCCAGCCGTCCTGCGGGACCATTGAATATGACTTCGGGCATTGCGTCTCCGGCTCAACATCGAGTGGCGGCGGAACGTGGCGCGATGCGGGCTTTGCAGGCGGTTCCACCAACTCTATTTAGAAAGGTTCGAATTGGTTTTTCATTATCCTTCCGGATATAACGTCGTGTCATAAGGCATCGGTATCCGGAATTTCAAGAAAAATGAGCCAACGCTGAACGGCGGTTCGATGAGCAAGTCGCGCATATATCTGGACTACAACGCCACGGCGCCGCTGCTGCCCGCCGCGCGCGATGCCATGTCGGCCGCCCTCGACCTGGTGGGAAATCCCTCCTCGGTTCATGCGGAAGGCCGTGCGGTCCGGGCGCTGATCGACCGGGCGCGCCGACAGGTGGCCGCGCTGGCCGGAGCCGGCAGCGCCGGGGTCATTTTCACCAGCGGCGCGACGGAAGCCGCGGCCACGGTGCTGACCCCGCATTTCAAGATGGGTCGGTCGGACCTGCGCATCGCGTATCTTTATGTTCTGTCCGTTGAACATCCGTGCATGCTTTGCGGCGGGCGGTTTGCGCCGGACAGGGTGACCCGGCTTGACGTTGACGGGCAGGGCGTCGTCGACCTGGACGGTCTTGCCGCGCATCTGCAGGCCCATGACAAATCCGCCGGGCTTGCCATGGTGGCGATCCAGCTGGCCAACAACGAAACCGGCGTGCTGCAGCCGGTCAAGCGGGCCTCGGCGATCGCCCGGGAGCACGGCGCGGTTCTGGTTGTCGATGCCGTTCAGGCCGCCGGCCGCATGCCGATCGACATCGAAGCGCTTGGTGCGGACTTCCTGCTTTTGTCATCGCACAAGATCGGCGGCCCGAAAGGGGCGGGCGCCCTGGTTTGCGCCGGAGAGATCATGATGCCATCACCGCTGATCCCGGGCGGTGGGCAGGAAAAAGGCCATCGCTCCGGCACTGAGAACCCGGCGGCCATCGCCGGCTTCGGCGCCGCCGCTGAGTTCGCACTAGCAGGCCTTGAAGAAAGGGCCGTGCAACTCGCCGAACTGCGCGACATGCTGGAAGCCGGTGTCCGGACGCGCGCTGCCGACTGCATCATATACAGCGCCGAATCGCCGCGACTCGTCAATACGACCTTCTTTGCGCTTCCGGGCCTGAGAGCGGAAACGGCCCAGATCGCCTTTGATCTCGAGGGTGCCGCTGTCTCGGCCGGTTCGGCCTGCTCGTCCGGCAAGGTCGGCCCCAGCCACGTGCTTCAGGCGATGGGTGAGGACGCCGGTCTCGGGGGGATTCGCGTCAGTATCGGCGTCGAAACGACGCATGAGCATATTGACCGATTCCTGAGCGTATTCGACAAAATCAACGCGAAACGTGAGAAAAATACGAAAGAAAACGAAGCCCTAGTCTAGAAAAGTTACAAAATACGGCTTACAAGCTGGCGCAGGTGATGGAAATATTATTTCCGGCACACTAAATTCGGACTAGCGAGGCGCCGGAGCCGAGCTGACCATATATGACGTTGACAACTGCCGGACCTTGACCCCGGCGAGATTGGAGAGCGCCAATGCCTGCTGTGCAGGAGACGATCGATCAGGTCCGCCAGATCGACGTGGACCAGTATAAATACGGTTTCGAAACACTCATTGAAATGGACAAGGCCCCGAAGGGGCTGAACGAAGACATCATCCGATTCATCTCGGCAAAGAAGGATGAACCGGAGTGGATGCTCGAATGGCGCCTGGACGCCTATCGCCGCTGGCTGACGATGGAAGAGCCCACATGGGCGCGGGTCGAATATCCGGAAATCGACTTCAACGACATCTACTATTACGCGGCGCCGAAGAACCAGACCGGACCGAAGACGATCGACGAAGTCGATCCGGAACTGCTGGCGACCTACGAGAAACTCGGCATTCCGCTGCGCGAGCAGGAAATCCTGGCGGGCGTCCAGCAATCGAAGGTCGCCGTCGACGCGGTGTTCGATTCGGTTTCTGTCGTCACCACCTTCAAGGAGGAACTGGCCAAGGCGGGCGTGATCTTCATGTCGATCTCCGAGGCTATCCGCGAGCACCCGGATCTCGTGCGCAAGTATCTGGGTTCCGTCGTTCCGGTCAGCGACAACTATTATGCGACGCTGAACTCCGCCGTCTTCACCGACGGATCCTTCGTGTTCGTTCCGAAAGGCGTCCGCTGCCCGATGGAACTGTCCACCTATTTCCGTATCAACGAGAAGAACACGGGCCAGTTCGAACGCACGCTGATCATCTGCGAGGAGGGCGCCTACGTCTCCTACCTTGAGGGATGCACAGCCCCTCAGCGCGATGAAAACCAGCTGCACGCGGCCGTGGTCGAATTGATCGCGCTGGACGACGCCGAAATCAAGTATTCGACCGTTCAGAACTGGTATCCGGGCGACAGCGACGGCAAGGGCGGCATCTACAATTTCGTCACCAAGCGCGGCGATTGCCGCGGCGCCAATTCCAAGATCTCCTGGACCCAGGTGGAAACCGGTTCTGCGATCACCTGGAAGTACCCGTCCTGCATCCTGCGCGGCGACAATTCGCGCGGCGAATTCTATTCGATCGCGGTCTCCAACGGCCGCCAGCAGATCGACAGCGGCACCAAGATGATCCATCTGGGCAAGAATACGTCGAGCCGCATCATTTCGAAGGGCATCTCGGCGGGACGTTCCAACAACACCTATCGCGGCCAGGTTTCGGCGCATCGCCGCGCCGCCAATGCGCGCAACTTCACACAGTGCGATTCGCTCCTGATCGGAAACAATTGCGGAGCGCACACAGTGCCGTATATCGAGGCCAAGAACGCCACGGCACAGTTCGAGCACGAGGCAACAACGTCGAAGATCTCCGAGGACCAACTGTTTTACTGCATGCAGCGCGGCATTCCGGAGGAAGAGGCCATCGCCCTGATCGTCAACGGTTTTGTCAAGGAAGTGATCCAGGAACTGCCGATGGAATTTGCGGTCGAGGCGCAAAAGCTCATCGGCATCAGCCTGGAAGGCAGCGTCGGCTGATCGACATCCGGAGCGCGGAACCGCGACGGGAATGAACCGGCCGTTGAGCCGATCATCACAACATTTGGACGAAGAAGAATGCTTGAAATCAAAAACCTGCACGCACGCATTGCGGAAGACGGAACGGAAATCATCCGCGGCCTCAACCTGACGGTCAAAAAGGGCGAAGTCGCCGCGATCATGGGACCCAACGGGTCCGGCAAATCGACTCTCTCCTATGTGCTGGCAGGGCGCGAAGACTACGAGGTCACCGAGGGCGACATCCTTTACGAGGGCGAGAGCATCCTCAACATGGACACGGCCGAACGTGCGGCAGCCGGGATCTTCCTGGCTTTCCAGTATCCGGTTGAAATTCCCGGCGTCGCGACGATGCAGTTCCTGAAGGTCGCGATGAACGAGCAGCGCAAGGCGCATGGCGAAGAGGAACTGACAACGCCGGAATTCATCCGTCGTGTCCGCGAAGCCGCCGGCGAGCTGAAGATCGACATGGACATGCTCAAGCGGCCGCTCAATGTCGGCTTTTCCGGCGGCGAGAAGAAACGTGCCGAAATTCTGCAGATGTCGCTTCTGCAGCCGAGGCTCTGCGTTCTCGACGAGACCGATTCCGGGCTCGACATCGACGCGCTCAAGATCGTGTCGGACGGCGTCAACGCGCTGCGTTCGCCGGACCGGGCAATCGTCGTGATCACCCACTATCAGCGCCTGCTCGAGCACATCGTGCCCGACACGGTGCACGTTCTCTACAGGGGCCAGGTCATCAAGTCCGGCGACAAGGCGCTGGCGCTGGAGCTGGAGACCAACGGCTACGCCAATATCATCGAGGAAGCGGCCTGATCCCGGCTGGTTGAGAAGGTTCTGTAATGAACATGCAAAGCAAGAGACCGATCACAGCCGCGGAACAGGCACTTGTCGACAGTTTCGTCAACCGGCTCGGCACATTGCCGGGCGACCAGGCGATCACGGCGATCCGCGACGGCTATATCGAGGACATCAAGCGGGATGGGCTGCCGACACGCCGTGTCGAGGCCTGGCACTATACGGACCTACGCAGCCTGCTGAAATCCGTTCCGCAAGACGACGGCGCCGCCGTCAAGCCGGCGGAACCGCTGTTTGACGGCTCGACCGTATTGGCCGTGGCCGACGCGACCGCCGCGCCCGACGGCGTTGCCGTCAGTCACTACAGCGAAGCCTTGAGCAACGGCAGCGCCGCGCCGCGCATGGCCCTGCAGAGCGCCGACGACGTGATCGGCCGGCTCAACGGCGCGATGGCGCGCGACGGCCTTTGCCTCGACATTGCCGCCGGCACTGAACTTGCCAATCCGCTGGAGATCCAGATGGTACAGGGCGGCGGTCAGGCACATGCCCGGTTTCCCGTCACGATCGGTGAAGGCGCAAAAGGGACCTTTGTCGAACGGCATGTCTCGACCTCTGATGACGGCGCGCTTGTTTCCTCCATCACCGACCTGAGGGTTGGAGACAACGCCGAGATCGTCTGGATCATCGCCCAGGAGCGCGGGCTGTCCGATACCCATTTCGGCCAGATCAACATCGATTTGGGTGCGGGCGCCAAGCTGACGCTCTTCGTCGCCAATTCCGGCGGCGCGCTGGTGCGCCAGGAAATCCACATCCAGGCGCGTGGCGAGGGGTCCGATCTCCAGTTGCGCGGCGTCAACCTGCTCGGCGGCGAAAGCCATACTGACGTGACGATGACGCTCGATCACCTGGTGCCCGACTGCGTCTCCACCGAGACATTCCGCAACGTGGTCTTCGACCGGGCACGCGGTGTCTTCCAGGGGCAGATCCGGGTGGCGCAGATCGCCCAGAAGACCGACGCGCGCATGGCTTGCAACACGCTGCTTTTGTCGGATCACGGCGAATTCTCGTCAAAGCCGGAGCTGGAGATCTTCGCCGACGACGTCCAGTGCGCGCACGGCGCGACGGTCACCGATATCGACGAGAACCACCTGTTCTACATGAAGACCCGCGGCATTGACGAAAAGAAGGCCCGGGCCATGCTGGTCAAGGCGTTCATCGCCGAAATCGTCGAGGAGCTCGAAGACGAGGCGCTGATCGATGCGCTCGAAGCCCGTTTTGAACACTGGCTGGACAATCATGGCTGAGCTTTCGCAGACCGTTATCGGCAAGACCGGCGACTACGACGTCGAGGCCATCCGGAAGGATTTCCCGATCCTGTCGCGCGAGGTCTACGGCAAGCCGCTCGTCTATCTCGACAACGGCGCGTCGGCGCAGAAGCCGCAGGTCGTCATCGATGCGGTGTCGGAAACCTATTCGCATGAATATGCCAATGTGCACCGCGGCCTGCATTTTCTTTCGAATGCCGCCACGGACGCCTACGAGGCAGCGCGGGAGAAGGCCCGACGCTTCCTCAACGCGGAATCGGCCGAGGAAATCGTCTTCACCAAGTCGACGACCGAAGCGATCAATACCGTCGCATACGGCTATGGCATGCCGGAGATCGGCGAGGGCGACGAGATCGTCCTCACCATCATGGAGCACCATTCCAATATCGTTCCTTGGCATTTCATCCGCGAGCGCCAGGGCGCCGTCATCAAATGGGTGCCGGTCGACGATAAGGGCCAGTTCCATCTCGATGATTTCGAGGCGCAGTTGAGCGATCGCACCAAGATGATCGCCATCACGCACATGTCCAACGTCCTTGGCACCGTGGTGCCTATCAAGGAAGTCTGCCGCATTGCCCGTGAGCGCGGCATTCCGGTGCTCGTCGACGGCAGCCAGGCCGCCGTACACATGCCGGTGGATGTGCGCGACATCGATTGCGACTGGTACGTCTTTACCGGCCACAAGGTCTACGGTCCGTCCGGGATCGGCGTGCTCTACGGCAAGAAGCAGATGCTGGAACGGATGCGTCCCTTCCAGGGCGGCGGGGAGATGATCTTCGACGTCAGCGAAGAGGTGATCACCTATAACGATCCGCCGCACCGCTTCGAAGCCGGCACGCCGCCGATCGTGCAGGCTATTGGACTGGGCGTTGCGCTCGACTATATGGAAGGTGTCGGCCGCGAGCGGATCGCAGCTCACGAAGCCGATTTGCGAAGCTACGCACATGAAAAATTGAGTAAGATCAATTCATTGCGTATATTTGGCGAAGCGCCGGATAAGGGTTCGATCGTTTCGTTCGAGATGGAAGGCATTCATGCGCACGATATCTCGATGGTGATCGACCGGGCCGGCGTCGCGGTGCGGGCTGGAACCCACTGCGCGCAACCGCTGCTGAGGCGCTTCGGCGTGACCTCGACATGTCGCGCCTCGTTCGGCATGTACAATACGCGCGCCGAGGTGGATGCGCTTTACGATGCGCTGCTCAAGGCACGCGACTTTTTCGCCTGATGCAGAACCGGGACAGGATCGATGAGTGACGATGTACAGATGAGCGGAAACGGCGAGGGCGGGACCTTCACCGCATCGGCCATACCGCGCGAAGAGCTCGCCCGGTTGACGGACGACATCATTGCGGCCGTGAAGACGGTCTACGATCCGGAAATCCCGGCCGATATCTACGAGCTCGGCCTGATCTACCGGATCGATATCGAGGACGACCGCATGGTCAAGATCGACATGACGCTGACGGCACCGGGATGTCCCGTGGCCGGCGAGATGCCGGGATGGGTCGAGAATGCGGTGAGTTCCGTCGAGGGCGTGTCGGGCGTCGAAGTCAACATGACATTCGATCCGCCCTGGACACCGGACCGCATGTCGGAAGAAGCGCAGATTGCCGTGGGCTGGTACTGATTGATTGTTTACCCGCGGGCGCTATCCTTTTGAAAAAGACATCCCGCACCGAGGAACGCCGCGGGCTTGGAGATGAACGATGGGTCGATTTGAAGTCATGACAATGACCGACCGGGCAGCCGAAAGGGTCAAAAACCTTGTGTCGGCGTCCGAGGAGCCGGCCGTCGGTCTGCGCATCGGCATCAAGAAGGGCGGCTGTGCGGGCATGGAATATACGGTCGACCTCGCCGCCGCGCACAATGACAAGGACGACGTGGTCGAAAAGGACGGCGCGCGAGTCTATGTGGCGCCCGAAGCGGTGCTGTTCCTGCTTGGAACAGAAATGGATTTCGAGACGACCAAACTGCGGTCCGGCTTCGTGTTCAACAATCCGAACCAGACCTCGGCGTGCGGATGCGGCGAGTCCGTCGAACTCAAGCCCGCCGACCTCAAGGCGCTCGCCGACAAGGGTGACGCGGTGGTGCGCGCCGACAGTTGAGCAAAGCCTGCGGCAAGCCTATTGGATAATCGAAAAACCCCGCGACCTGGTCGCGGGGTTTTTATTTGTGGCTGGCAATTCGAGCTGGCCTTACCTGGAGCCGGAGATGGCCCGGACAAGCCTCTTGTATGTGCTCTGCCACCAGCCGTTCTTCGTCCGCCTCGGCGGAATGTGGTCGTTGATGTTGTCAAAACCCACGGTCGAAGAATGGGAATAACGTGCGTTCTTATGTTCCATCACATTCACCCCCTTTCGGTAAGCTGAATGTCGGAATCGAATGTGACGTTTGCCTGTCCGCCGCATTACATCGGTGTAATGTAGCGGCCCTGTCAATCAAATGCGCGTGACCGGTCGGGGTCAGACATTGCGCGGGATGCGCAGGACTTGCCCGGGAAAGATCAGATCGGGGTTGGCGATGATGTGCTGGTTTGCCTGCATGATCGGCTGCCAGTCCGAGCTGCCCTCGTAGTAGTGCTGGGCGATTGCGGTCAGCGTGTCCCCGGCGGCCACCTCGTGCTGGAAGTAACCTGTGTATCCGGGAAGGATCATCGGCCCGTACAGCACCGGCACGGTGACCGTCGGGATGCCGCCCTCGCCACCGGCGCTGTCGTCGGCAACAGTGACGAACAGACGGTTGAGCGTAAAGCCGACATTGTCGGGGATGAAGATGCTTGCCTGAAACTGCCGGATCGAGGTGGAGCCGGCGGTCGCCGCTCCGACAACCTCGTCATGGCCTTCGCTGACGGTGACGGTAAGGTGCGATTCGAAGCCGACTGCATTGCCGGCGATCAGGATTTCCTGTCCGACGAGGTCGAAGGGTTGTGGTTGCTGAATTTCAATGTTCATTGTCGCCATCTCCATCGGGCGGGGAATCCGCCACTAGCGGAATGGTTGCACGCGAGCGCGACAATTTGATGGCTTGCTGTCCAGAGTCCGGCGGGTTTCTTCGATGCGCCTCTTTCCCTGAGGCTGGCGCGCCAGGCGGGATTTGGCGTGGCTAGACATGCCGCTTGATATCCGACAGGTCTTTGTCCCACTGAGCGAACCAACGTGCGGCGATCAGTCGGATCAAGAGATTACCGGGACAAGGCGCGCATATTGCATTCGCCCGTGCCGATATGCCAGTTTCCATTACATGTTGCGCCCGATTGGCTGCCGGTTTCGGTTCAGCCGGTGCGGCGGGCGAAACCGGAGGCACGAAGGGCAGGGGACCTTCCCGGCAAGGAGGCGGCATGATCGAGATACGAGACGCCCTGGCGCAGGACGCCCGGCAACTCGCGCTCATCGGTATCCGCTCATGGGAAGCGGCGATCACGTCATGGGGTGAAAACGCCGCGAAGATACGTGACAACGCCCACGCGGCCTACCGTGACTTCACCATCAACTACTGGGACCGGATCCTGCTGGCGCAGTTTCGCGGCGCAGTCCTGGGCTGGGGCGCGCGCGAGAACCTGGACCACCGGATTTCAGACCTGTGGATCGATCCGCAGCACCACCGCAAAGGTGTCGGGACCGCCTTGCTGAATGCCCTGGAGCGCGGCGTAGCAACGGCGGGTTACGAATTCTCCGAACTGGAAACGCATGCCCGCAACACCGGGGCGATCGCTTTTTACGAGCATTTCGGCTACCGCGTGACTTCATTTTCGGTCAGATATTCATCGAGCCTGCAGCAGGATATCGAGAAGGTCACGATGCGTAAGGATTTCGCCGGCATTGTTGACGCATAAATCTGAAGATTCAAACGGGAAGGCCGCCTACCAATGAGCGCCACGAAGATCGCGCTGGTCGCGCATGACGCCTGCAAGGACATGATGGTCGCGTGGGTGGGAAAACACTGGGATCGCCTCCAACACATGTCCATCGTAGCAACGGGCACGACCGGTGGACGCATTGCGGAGGCGCATCCCGAAATCACGATGACGCGGCTGAAGAGCGGACCGCTCGGCGGCGACCAGCAGATCGGGGCGCTGATTGCCGAGGAAGCGATCGACGGGCTTGTGTTTTTCGTCGACCCGATGTCGCCAATGCCCCACGATGTCGACGTGAAGGCGCTCACGCGCCTGGCGATCGTCTACGATCTGCCGATGGCGTGCAGCCCGTCGACGGCGGATGCGGTACTCGATTATCTTGCCGGCAAACCGGCGCGCTGAGCCCATGCCGAATCCCGATCATGGAGAGCGTACGGTCACGCTTGAGCGCATCGAAGATGCCGCGGAGCGGCTGAACGGCCTCGCGGTGCAGACACCCTTGCTCGAATCGGCCCAGCTCAACGACGCGTTTGGGATGCGGCTCCTTTTCAAGCCGGAATGCCTGCAACGCACCGGCTCATTCAAGTTTCGAGGCGCCTATACGAAACTGTCGCGGCTGGCGCCGGATCAATGCGAACGCGGCGTCGTCGCCTACTCATCGGGCAATCACGCCCAGGGCGTGGCCGCGGCGGCTGGTTTGCTCGGCATGCACGCGACAATCGTCATGCCAAGCGACGCCCCGCGCATCAAGATCGACAACACCCGCGGCTACGGCGCGGAAATCGTGCTCTATGAGCGTCACGCGGAAGACCGGCGTGCCATCGCCGAGGAAGTGGCGGATCGAAACGGCTCGATCATCGTTCCGCCATTCGACGATATCGACATCATTTCCGGACAGGGCACCGTCGGACTGGAGATTGCACAACAGGCCGGCGACATGAATTTCGACGTCGATGACGTCCTCTGCCCGGTCGGCGGCGGCGGGTTGCTGTCGGGCATTGCCACCGCGATGGCGGCAAAACTGCCCAAGGCCAACATCTGGTGCGCGGAACCCGTCGGATATGACGACGTAATCCGTTCGCTTGCCGCCGGCAGGCGTGTCTCTGCCGAGGTCGGCGCCGCGTCGATCTGCGATGCGATCGTGACCCCGCAACCGGGCAGCATTACTTTCGAGATCATGAAACGGCACGTGTCGGGCGGATTTGCGGTGTCGGACGCGGAGGTGGCAGATGCGCTGGCAGTCCTGTTCGACCGCTTGAAACTGGTCGTGGAGCCGGGAGGCGCGGCCGGTTTTGCCGCGCTTGTCCAGCAGCGGGCGCGTTTTGCCGGCAGGTCAGTCGTCGTCGTCCTTTCGGGCGGAAATGTCGACCGGCAGGCCTACGCCGGTTATCTCGCACGGGCCGGCGGCCTCGATACGGTGCAGGCCGGCTGATTCCACGGCAGCTAGGCGGATTTGCGGTCGTGGGCCTCGAGCTCGCGCATGATCGCCGCGGCGGTCTCGTCCAGGGGCTGAAGAAACGAGGCCGCGAACTCCTCCGCGGAAAGGTAGGTGCGCGGCCACAACATTGTGGTCGCCCCGACCGGCCGGTCCCGCCATATGATCGGAACGGCGATCGCCGACAGGCTGTCGTCGATGATCGTGTCGCCGAGATAATCGTGCAAACGCTCGCCGTATCCCCGTGAACGTGCCTTCTCGATCTCCTGCCAGAACTGGCCGGGCGGCATGCCGAAGCGCGCCAGTCCCCAGATGCGGTGACTGCCGAGGCGTTCGATGCGTTGCTCGATCTCGCGGTCTTTCATGGCTGACAGGCAGGCGATGCCGCCCGCCGCGCCGAACTGGTTGATCTTGCGGTCTATCTGTCCACGGTAGAGATGAAACGGGCTCAGCGGCCGGGTCGAGTCGACGATCCGCATCCAGTCGTCCTCGAGAAGATGGAGGTCCGACGGCCATTCGACCGATTTCGTCAGCTCCATCAGATAGGGCATGGCGATGTCGATCGTCAGCATCTGCTCGAATGTCGGGGCTTCGATATGGCCCGACGGCATGGACACATTGGTACGGTATTTGCCGTCCGACAGGCTGCGCCGAACGATCTGGCGGTCGATCATCGTCGCCAGCAGGCGGCGTATCGTCGATTTGGCGATGCCCGTCTTCTTGTGCAGATCCCCGAGGGAGCACGCGCCGTAACGGGCGAGTGCGTCAAGCAGCGTTATGCCGCGATCAAGGGATCGGTTTCGAATGACGTCCATTAGTGTCTCCGGCCGCCATTATGCCCGCCGAAAAGCAGGAATGCCAGTGCGTGCCATAGAGTGGCACGATATGCGAATAAGAATTGCCGGTCCGGGGCGATTGCCTCAGTGTTCCTGAAAACAAGGAACGAAGTTCCGGTCCAGGGATAGTCTGCGGGAGGAGACGGTTTGAACGCCTTACGCGCGACAGGCCGCGTCGTGGCCGATGTCCTGGCGGTCGTCCTGGCCATTGGCGCCATTTACACCGCCGGTTTCGGCGTATTCGACAATGTCATCTACTACGGAAGCATCGTTGCCATTGCGATGACCATCGCAATCCTGAGCTGGGATGCGGATGGGGGCAATCCGCTCCGCTTCGTGTTTCATGCCGCGCTGGCGGTGCTGTTCATCTATATCAGCTGGGTGTGGATCGGCTTCATGCTGGAGCAGGAGGAATTTCTGCTCGATGCCGAACAGTGGCAACTGGTCCTGGCATGGGTTGCCTTTGCCGTCGTTGCCTATGCGACCTGGCGGATTTTCGGCCTGCCGATGCTCGTCGTCTTCGCGCTGGTTGCGATCTATGTGCTTTTGCCCTCACGGTTTTTCGGTGCCGGTGAAGACTGGACGCGGGTTGCGGAAAATCTCTGGTACTCCAGTGACGGTGTCTTTGGGCGCCCGGTCGAGGTCGTGGGCCGCACTGTGCTGGTGTTCATTGTCTTCGGCGCGGTCCTGCAGACCTCCGGCGCCGGCGGCGTGCTTCTGAAAATGGCGTTTGCGGCGACCGGCCGGTTCGCCGGCGGCGCAGCCCATGCATCGATCGTCGGATCGGCTCTGTTCGGAACCATGTCGGGCGCCGCCGTCGCCAATGTGGTTTCCACCGGTGTGTTCACGATCCCGATCATCAAGAAGGCCGGGTTCAAGCCGAAATTCGCCGGCGGCGTCGAAGCCGCGGCTTCCACCGGCGGACAGATCATGCCGCCCGTCATGGGCGTCGTTGCCTTCATGATGGCCGATGTTACCGGCATCGCCTATGTGAACATCGTTCTGGCAGCGCTTATTCCCGCCGTTTTCTACTACATCAGCCTCTTTACAGTGGTGCTGATCGAGTCGCGCAAGCTCGGCATCGGCGCGGTTCCCCCGTCGGAACGCGAAGTCATGACACCGAAGGACTGGCTCGAGAGCACGTCTTTCTTCCTGCCGCTGGCGCTGCTTGTCGTGCTTCTTGCCATGGGACGCACGGTTCAGTTCGCCGGATTCTACGCGTTGATCGCAGCGACGGTCCTGTCGCTGATCCTGTTCCCGAAGTTCCGCCATCCGGCGGAATGGTGGCGCGCGCTCGTTTCGGCCGGCAAGACAGCGGCGACATTGCTGGTCATCGTCGCCGCGGTCGGCTTCGTCATCGGCGTCATCAACATGACCGGCGTCGGCCTGAAGATGGCCCAGCTCATCTTGTCCGTCTCCGGCTCGAGCCTCTTTTTCAGCCTGGTTCTGGTGATGATCGGCTGCCTCATCATGGGGATGGGCGTGCCTTCGGTTCCGGCCTATCTGATCATCGCCGTCGTCATGGGACCGGCCCTTGGAAAGCTCGGCGTCACCACCATTTCGGCGCATCTCTTCATGGTCTATTTCGGCGTGCTCTCGGTCGTGACCCCGCCCGTGGCCCTTGCCGCCTTCGCTGCGGCGCCGCTTGCTGGCGCCAAGCCGATGGCGACCGGCTTCGAGGCGTTGCGCATATCGATCGCCGGTTTCATCATCCCGTTCATTTTCGTCTACCACACGGACATTCTCATTATCGACGGGTTCACCGTGACGGGACTGGCCTGGGCCATCGGCGCCTTTTTGCTGGCCACCTGGCTGATCGCAAGCGCCATGGCGCGGTTCGAACGCCTGGCTCTGCCGCCATGGCAAAGCATCGCGCGGCTTGCCTGTGCTGTGGCACTTCTGGTGCCGGATTCGGTCTTCAGCCTGGCCGGCGCGGCGGGCGGCCTGCTTTTATTGTTCGAACACAAAATGGCGTCCTCGAGGGACGCACCGTCAAAAACCACCAAACAGGGAGAAAACGCATGAATGCATTCAAGAAATGGGCGCTCGCCGGTGCCGCGGTCCTGGTGCTCGGAGGATCGCTCCAGGCCGCTGAGGTCATCAAGATGGCGACGATCGCGCCCGGTACATCCGCCTATCTGACGCAGTCGACAATGGCGAGCATCGTCAACCAGGGGCAGGACAACTACGAAATCCAGGTTGATGCAACGGGTGCAGCGACAAAGCATATCATCGACATGGCCGAAGGCGAACTCGACATGGTGATGACCTCGCCCACTGTCTACTTCCTGATGAAGAACGGCAAGGCGATGTATCAGAAGATCAAGAAGGCGCCGGAACTGTCGGAGAATGTGCGTCTGGTCTTCTGGTATCCCTACGGCGCCTATCACGTGCTGACCTACGCCGATGACGGCATGACCGACCTCAAGGACATCAAGGGCAAGAAAGTGTTCCTCGGACCGCCCGGAGGCGGTGCCTGGAACGCCGCCAACCAGTGGATCGAGGCCCAGACCGGCTACAAGGTCGGCGAGGACTACGAAAACTTCAAGGGATCATGGTCGTCGGCCTTCCAGGCTTTCCAGGACAAGCAGGTCGATGTCTATATCAATGGCGGCATTGCCCCGTTCCCGCAGGTCGAGCAGCTTGCGGCGACAAACAAGCTGACCATCCTGGGGCCGAGCAAGGACGAGGTGGACAAGCAGACCGAAGCGCAACTGAAACCGACCAAGGCGCTCGGCCGCTTTCTCGATGTCATCCCGGCAGGTATCTACGGCGATGGCGTGAGCAATACGGAAGACGTCTACTCGCTCGGCGCCGTTGTCGGTGTCGTTTCGCGCGCCGACCTTGACGACGACACGGTCTACGAGATCACCAAGGCGTTCTGGGAAGGCGCGGAAAAGATGCGCGCCGACGCGCCGTGGCTCGACCGCGTGACCCTCGACTACGCGGTGCAGGAAGGCGGCGTGCGCCTCCATCCAGGCGCCCAACGCTACTACGAGGAGATCGGACTGGACATTCCCGAGGGGTCAAAGGCCCAGTAACAAGCAAGTACGGCGGGCCGCATCCTTCGGCCCGCCGCAATTACGATCAGCAAAGGAACAAAATGCCCCGGGCGATCAAAAATATCCTGTTCATCATGTTCGACCAGTTGCGCTACGACTATCTGAGTTGTGCCGGACACGCGACGCTCGAGACGCCCAACATAGACCGCATCGCGGCGATGGGCGTGCGCTTCTCCAAGGCCTATGTGCAGTCGCCGATCTGCGGCGCCTCGCGCATGTCCTTCTATACCGGTCGCTACGTGCAAAGCCACGGTGCGGCCTGGAACAACTTTCCGCTCAAGGTGGGCGAACTGACGCTGGGCGATCATCTGCGCGAGATCGGGGTGGAAACCTGGCTGGTCGGCAAGACGCACATGAAGGTCGATCAG
Source organism: Nitratireductor sp. XY-223 (assembly GCF_004959855.1). Lineage (GTDB taxonomy): Bacteria > Pseudomonadota > Alphaproteobacteria > Rhizobiales > Rhizobiaceae > Hoeflea_A. Next base: position 1,192,383 of record NZ_SPNT01000001.1, read on the forward strand.
AAGGGACTGGACCGGCTCGGCATCGCGTCGGATTCGATTATCGGCGCCCGTGTCTCCGAATGCGGGTTCGACGTCTTCGAACGCGACGACGGGCTTTGGGCACAAGGGCCGGACGGGTTCTACGACACGCGACGCTCGCCATACAACGAGTATCTCAAGTCCAAGGGCTACGCTTCGGACAATCCGTGGCACGATTACGCCAATTCCGGTGTCGACGACGACGGCAGCATCGCGTCCGGCTGGTTCATGCAGCACGCGGACAAGCCGGCAAACATCCGCGAGGAGGATTCCGAGACGCCCTACATGACCGGGCGGGCCATTGAATTCATGGAAAAAATGGAAGCCGAGGAGCGCGGTCCCTGGCTGTGCCACCTGTCCTATATCAAGCCGCATTGGCCCTACATCGTGCCAGAGCCGTATCACGCCATGTACGGCCACAACCAGATACAGCCGGTCGTGCGAAGCGAAAGAGAGCGGGCCAACCCGCATCCTGTCTATGCCGCCTATATGGACAATGCTATCGGCAAGGCCTTTTCCCGCGACGAGGTGCGCGAGAAGGTCATTCCCGCCTATATGGGGCTCATCAAGCAGTGCGACGACCAGATCGGCCGCCTGCTGGCCTATATGGAACGATCCGGGCGCATCGACGACACCATGATCGTGATCACGTCCGACCACGGCGACTATCTCGGCGACCACTGGCTGGGTGAAAAGGACCTGTTTCACGAGCAGTCGGTCAAGGTGCCGATGATCATCTACGATCCTTCGCCTGAGGCGGACGGTGCGCGCGGAACGGTCTGCGATGCTCTGGTTGAAAGCATCGATCTCGCGGCGACATTCGTCGAAGCCGAGGGCGGCAGGGTCCCCGACCACATCATCGAAGGCCGTTCGCTGATGCCGTTCCTGCGCGGTGAGCCGGTCGACGACTGGCGGGAATTTGTCATCAGCGAATTCGACTATTCGGCGACCTCGCAGGCAGCCGCACTCGGCCTCGCGCCGAAGCAGGCCCGGCTGTTCATGGTCGCCGACAGGCAATGGAAACTCATGCACGCGGAGGGCGGTTTCCGACCGATGCTCTTCGATCTCGCCAACGACCCACAGGAGTTTGCCGACCTTGGCGATGACCCGGAATATTCCGACATTGTCGATGTCATGTACGAGCGGCTGGCGCAGTGGGCGCGCCGTGTTTCCCAGCGCACGACCATCTCCGACGACACGATCATACGTTATCGCGGCAGTTCCAGCCGGACCGGCGTATTGCTCGGGCTGTATGACGGGTCCGAGATCAGTCCGGAACTGACGGATGGCTATCGGGGCAGGGCCCGCGACCGGTACACCGGAATCGAGGAGGACGCCGGCTAGGCGCGAAACTGGAGGTAAGGCATGACACCGCTGGAGCGCCTGAGGAACCATTCGAACGAGTTTCGCAAGGAGATCATAGGGCTGGCATCGAATGTCTACGGCGCCGTCGGCTTCGCGGCTTCCAATGTCTATATGATCATCGCCGACGGCGGCGTCATCATCGTCGACACGACCGAATCGACAAAGGCGGCCGAAAACGTCCTGGCTGCGTTCCGCAAAATCACAGCGCTACCCGTCCGCTCGATCATCTATACGCACTCGCACCGCGACCATATCAGCGGCGCTGAGATCTTTGCGGGTTCCGGCGATCCGGAGATCATCGCGAGCCACAGGTTTGCCTCCGACCTGGTGGCAGTGGACAGCAAAAAACCGCTTCCGAACAAGGCGCTGGCGGACCGGACCAGGCGCCAGTTCGGCATCGGGCTCGCCTTTCCGGATGAGCGGGTCAATCTCGGATGCGGTCCCGGAGACCGCCCGCTCGAGGGTCTGGGCGCCGGATTCATGCCGCCGACGACCCGGGTTCACGAGGATCGGATCAATCGGAATGTCTGCGGTGTCGAACTTGAGCTCGTTCACGCGCCCGGGGAAACACCCGATCACCTGGTGGTCTGGGATGACGGGAACGGGATACTGATCTGCGGCGACAATTTCTACAAATCGTTTCCCAATCTCTACGCGATCCGCGGCACGCGTTACCGGGACTACGACGCCTGGGCAGATTCACTTGATCTGCTGCTCTCGTTCGATGCCGAGATCCTGGCACCTGGTCACAGTCGGCCGGTGGTCGGCGCCGACAAGGTGCGGGGCGTTTTGACGGACTATCGCGACGCGATACGGCATGTTGTCGCCGAGACCGTGGCCGGGCTCGACCGGGGCGAGGGGCCGGACGAACTTGCCGACAAGATCGCGCTGCCCGCTTCGCTGGCGGACAAGCCGCACCTGCAGGAGTTCTACGGCAAGATATCGTGGTCCGTGCGCGCGTACTGCGCCGGCACGCTCGGCTGGTTCGACGGCAATCCGACGAACCTCGACCGGCTGTCGCCCAGGCAGGAAGCCGGACGGATGATCGCGCTAGCCGGCGGCGAGGCAGCCCTGTTCGACACGGCGCTGACCGCCCATCGGACGGGCGACCATCAGTGGTCGCTGGAGCTGCTCGACAGGCTTTTGTGCGTTGACGCGGAGAACACCGAGTACCGGCTGCTCAAGGCCGCGTGCCTGCGGGCGCGCGCGGATGAGGAAATCAACGCAACTGCCAGAAACTATTATCTCGTTGCCGCTGCGGAAATTTGAAGCCGGCACACGCAATGTGCTCAATCAGGTGCTTCAAGCCTACCCTGACATGCTCTAAGGTCGCCCCAACCGACAAGCAGCGCTTCAGATTCGGATCCCGCTCCCATGAACGAGCAAGGCGTCCATTCCGCGGCCGGGGAGCAGTCACCGGACCGCCACGAGATCTACGACGAGGACGGCGTCATCCGCGCTGACTACGTCGCGCGCATCGGTGCGGCCATCGCCGACCGCGATACGCTGTATCTGAAGGAACACGTCGCCAGCCTGCATGAATCGGAACTCGGCGATCTGATCGAGTCGCTGCAGCCCGAACAGCGTCATGTCCTCGTTCGACTGCTCGGCGAAGATTTCGACTATGCCGCGCTGACCGAGGTCGACGAGGCCATCCGCCGCGAGATCGTCGACGATCTGCCGAACGAGAAGGTCGCCGAGGGCCTCGAGGAACTCGATTCCGACGATGCCGTCTACATCCTGGAGGACCTGGACGAGCAGGACCAGGAGGACATCCTGGCGAAGCTGCCGTTCACCGAACGCATCCGGTTGCGGCGCTCGCTCGATTATCCGGAGGATACGGCCGGAAGGCGCATGCAGACGGAGTTCGTCGCCGTGCCGCCGTTCTGGAGTGTCGGGCAGACAATCGACTATATGCGCGAGGAGGATAATCTTCCCGATTCCTTCGCCCAGATTTTCGTGATCGATCCGACCTTTCGCCTTCTCGGTGCCGTCGACCTCGACCGCATCCTGCGCAGCAAGCGCGAGATCAAGATCGAGACGATCATGCATGAGACCAGCCATCCGATTCCGGCCGAGATGGATCAGGAGGAAGCGGCACAACTCGTTGAACAGTATGACCTTTTGTCGGCCGCGGTCGTCGATCAGAACGACCGGCTTGTCGGGGTCCTGACCATTGACGATGTGGTCGACATGATCCAGGAAGAGGCGGAAGAGGACATCATGCGGCTCGGCGGTGTCGGCGACGAGGAGCTGTCGGACGATGTCGCTTCAACGGTGCGCTCGCGTTTTCCCTGGCTGATGGTCAATCTCGGGACCGCGGTGCTTGCGTCCATGGTCATCGGCCTTTTCGACGCGACGATCCAGCAGATGGTGGCGCTGGCGGTGCTGATGCCCATTGTCGCCTCCATGGGCGGAAATGCAGGCACACAGACGCTGACGGTGACGGTGCGGGCGCTGGCGACGCGCGACCTCGATATCTACAACGCTGCGCGCATCATTCGCCGTGAATTCATGGTCGGATTCATCAATGGCGTTCTGTTCGCATTCGTGGTCGGGCTGCTGGCCTATGCCTGGTTCGGCAACGGCCAGCTCGGTCTGGTCATCGCCGCCGCGATGGTCATCAACATGCTTGCCGCGGGTCTCGCTGGGATCCTGTTGCCCTTGCTCCTGGACAAGATCAATGTCGACCCGGCGATTGCCTCTGCCGTGTTCGTGACGACCGTCACCGACGTGGTCGGTTTCTTTGCCTTTCTCGGCCTTGCCGGCTGGTGGTTCGGCCTCATTTAGCCTCTCCGTTCACGGCGCGCCGGCGCACACAGCGGCACCGCTGTGGTATAATTGACTTTTACGTAAAAGAAAGACAAAATTCCTAAAGGCAAGAAATTACAGGAATCAAAGTGCGCAAATATTATACCATAACCGAGTTGACGCGTGAATTCGGCGTGTCAACGCGGACGTTGCGCTTCTACGAGGACGAGGGGCTGATCCAGCCGGACCGGCGCGGACGCACCCGGCTGTTCCGGGCGGCAGACCGGCACCTGATCAAGGAGATCCTGCGCGGACGGCGGCTTGGATTCACCATTGCGGAAATCCGCGAGATCATCGAAATCTACAAGGGCCCTCCCGGCGAACTCGGTCAGCTTGAGCTGATGATGAAGCGGGTCGCGCAGAAACGCGAGCAGCTCAACCAGAAGCGCCAGGACATAGAGGAAACGCTCGCCGAACTCGACAGCGTCGACGAGGCCTGCCTGGCGCGGCTCGCCGAACTGCGCGTCGGGACCTGATCAGACGTAACGCTGGTATTCCTCGTTAAACCCACCGCCGAACACGGCGGCAATAGGATTCGTATTCGGCTCCGAATACGGCGAGCAGGTGCAACTCCTCGCGTTCGACCGCAAACCTCTGGATGCCGTAGGCCGCCGCGGCGGCAAAGGCGACAAACCATGCATTGGCGAGGATCAGCCCGAGGGCAAGCAGGAACATGATGTAGCCGCAATAGATCGGGTTGCGGCTGAAACGGTACGGTCCGTTCATAACGAGGTGCGATGATTTTCGCGTCGGCAGTATGGTGGTCTGGGCCGAGTGCAAGGTCGTGATCGACCAGATATCCAGGCCGACGGCCGACAGCAACAGCAGGACGCCGATCATGCGCAAGACGGCGGCGTCAGGCAGGGGTACGGCGATAAGCTTGCCGGCCAGAACGGCCAGCAGGAGTGCGACGGCCGCGAGGATCGGCGGCCAGGGAACGTTGCTTGGTTTCGCCCGGTAAGCGTTCATTCCGTTTGGTTTCCTTCCAGCACAGATGCTGTACATGCGTTGACGATCTCCGATACTTCCGGTGCCAGCCCCAACTCGGATTCGGCAACGAGCAGTTTTTCCAGCAAGCCCGCGTTACGGAGTTCGCTGAGCGTGCAGTCGCAGAACCGACTGCAGAATTCGGCCGAGTTATCCGGGGTGCAGGTGGCGTTGCAGCTGGAGAGGAAACCTGCTGCAGGATCCGCCGCCGGTGCGGGAATCACGAGACTGGCGAGATAGACCAGGCCGATCAGGACGGGTTGGTGGATGAGGTAGACGGCAAGACTGTGGCGGCCGGCAAAGGCCAACGGCTTTTCAACAGCCGATTCCCTGCGGTCAATTGACGCAATCCATGCAAACAGGCCGCGTGCCTCTCCCGCTTTGGCCATGGCCATGCCAAGCAGCACCGGCCCGAACCAGGGCAGGATCGGAACATAATCGTTCGATCTGACGGGATCGGAAGAAAGGCCGAGCCACAACAGCCAGTCCTGACTGAAGAAAGGCGACGCAAGATAGTGCGGCGCCAGTATTGCAGCGACGCCCGCAACCGCGGTCACCGCCGGCGGCAGCGGCAGGAAGGCCAGTCCGATTATGCTGGACACCGCGATACAGTGCAGGATTCCGAAGAAGATGTACCGGTCCGGCGTGGCGAAGCGGGTGGCGACGGTAATCGCCAGCGCGGCCGCGACGATCATCAGGAGGCGCTTGGCAAAGGACGGCCACCGGATACCGTTGCGATGCGCGAGCACCAGGCTGACACCGACAAGGAACAGGAAACTGCCGGCAATCAGCCGGGCGAACAGCTTCCAGCCGCCTTCGGTCGTCAGGCCGGGCGAAACGTATCCGAAAAACTCAAGATCCCAGGTGAAATGATAGATCGCCATGGCCAGGAGCGCGGTTCCCCTGGCCGCATCGATCAGCGTCAGACGCTGTTTCGCGGAAATCCCCACCGTGGCGTCAGTCATGGGCCGCAGGCTCCGGCGTTCGTTTTCTCGGCTCGATCCTGGCGACGAACAGTCCGCAAACGACAAGGGCGAGGGCGAGAATGATGCGCGCCGACAGCGGTTCGCCAAGCAACCAGATACCGAGGAATACACCAAAAACCGGGATCAGATTAAGACCCATTGCGAAGGTGGAGTAGCCGATTTTTCGTATAAGGTAAAAGCGCACGATATAGGCCAATCCCGTAGGCAGCAGACCGAGATACACCAGCGCGAAGGCGGCCGTCGCCGACAGATCCGTCGATGGCGCGCCATCGGCCACGAAGGCCAGCGCCACCAGTACGATGCTGGAAACGCCGAGCGCCAGGCATGCAAGCCGGCCCGGCGGGATATCGATCCGGCGGATCAGCAAACCGGCTGTAACGTAGCACATCGAGCCCAGAAAACAGGCCAGTTGCGCGAGCAGGTTGGAACGGCCCAGCCCGGCCAACGCGTCGTAACCAACGATGACCAGAACGCCGCTGAACCCGAAGGCGACGCCGATGAGCTTTGTCGCGGTCAACTTGTCGTCGTCGGTGAAGATGTGGCTGCCGACCAGCGCGAAAAACGGTCCCGTGCCCATCAGGAGCGCCGTCACGCCGGCATCGATGGACAGTTCGGCCCAGGAGATGAGGAGGAAGGGGAAGACGACGTTCAGCAGCGACATGCCGATCAGCAGCCACCAGGTCCGGCTGTCATGGGGAAAGATGAAGCCCTTCCAGAGCGCATAGGGCAGCAGGACGAGGAAGCCCAGGAGAACCCGGATGGCCGCCAGCCAATAGGCGCCCGTTTCGGGCACGGCGACCTTGATTGCGGTGAACGCCGAAGCCCAGATCAGGGCTGTCAGACCGATCAGCACAAGATCGGCGAGGGTGGCGCGTTCGATCCTTTCCAAGGTCTTCCTTTCGGTGTTTCATGCTCCGACGCAATGGCGCGTTCGGCGCGCGGTATCCCCGCAACGGAGCCGATGCCATGTCGAATAGGGAGGTTGACCGACGAAAACTGGAGCGTACGGGTTCAGATGTCAACGCCGGACGTCAGCGCCCTGCGGGCGGCGGAGAAATACTGGCGCCGAATGAGGACCAGCATGACCAGCAGCGTCGTGAACAGGAAGACGACCGGGCCGATGAACCAGCCGATATAGCCGAGCGAGATGAAGATCGCCCGAAAGCCGGCGTTAAAGTGCTTGCCGGCAAGTATGTTGATGGCGGCGGCCCTCTTCACGCATTGATCCGCCCGGTCGCGGTCGCCCTCGGCATCCTCCACCATCGGGATGGCGCCGACGAGGATCTGGCAGTAGTTGAACAGGCGGTAGGACCAACCGAACTTGAAGAACGAGTAGCAGAATATGACGATCAGACCGGCAACCTTGAGCTCGAATGCCTGGCGGTCGGCGGCAACGCCGAGCGGGATGTCGGAGAGCACGCCGAGCACCTGATCGGTTGCCCCGAGCAGGGCAAAGCAGCCGCCGATGGCCAGTAAAGCCGTCGAGGCGAAGAAGCCCGTTCCCTGCTGCAGGCCGGCCATGATGCTCGTGTCGATCATCTTGAGATCACGCCGCAGGCAGTTTTCCATCCAGGCCGCGCGGTGAACATTCATCACCAGCGTGAGGCTGGCGGGCAGGAACCCGTGCTCGCGGTCGGTCGCCCAGGAGAACACGGCCCACGCGAGAAAACAGATCAGTGCGGCTATGATGTCCAGCTCGCTCATGCCCAAGATGTGTCATGAGTCGTCGAATTGACAAAGGGCTCTGCATGAATTCGTTCCCGCCACTGTAGTTTTCGCCACAAACTGCACAAAAATCCGACATGCATGCCTTTTTCCTAAGCGGTTGAAATAGCTGATTTGTTTAACAAAGTCTGAATCAACTGCAGAAAATCTGCCACGAAGCCGCCATTTTTGCAGTTGCGAACATGAATTCGTTCCTCTAGAAGACCTCCCCACCACACGGTCGGAAACAAGGCCGGTGGATCTGATGAGGCATCTACTCGGAGCCAACATGGAAGAGACAGTCCAAAAGTCCTGCTGGGGTGTTACTGCCCGTGCAGTGATAGGGTTTGTGGGCTTGCTGGCATTGATCTACCTTTTCGGTGGTATCTGAGCCGGAAATACACACCAGGAATTTCGAAAAACAGCGCGGGTTGCCCGCGCTGTTTTGTTTTGCGCAAATTTGCCTAATGTGTCGCGGGCGATCAAATTGATGTCGGCGTCCAGGTGCACACGTGACAGCCGGCCAGCATAGATTATGGTGATCGGGTAAGAACCAGTGGACGCGCCGGGCATGTTTCTTTCTGTCTTCGACGTTTTCAAGATCGGCATCGGCCCATCGAGTTCCCATACCATGGGTCCTATGGTTGCGGCCGGCCGTTTTCTTGATGACCTTTTGAACGGCGACTGGCCGCGGCCGACGGGCTACAGCGTGCAACGCGTTGCGGTCAGCCTGCACGGCTCGCTCGCCTTCACCGGGATCGGTCATGGGACCGGCCGTGCCGTCATACTCGGCCTGATGGGGCATCAGCCCGACACCGTCGATCCGGACGCGATGGATGACATCATCGCAAGTGTCGAGAAGGGGCGGAAGGTCACGCCGCCGGGGCACCCGGGCTATGATTTCGACCCCGAGCAAGACCTGATCTTCGATCGCAAATCGCCGCTTCCCGGACACGCCAACGGCATGACCTTCAGCGCCTATGACGCGGACGACCGTCTGCTGCTGCGGCGTATCTACTATTCCATCGGTGGCGGCTTCGTTGTCACCGACCTGGAACTCGAAGCCATGAAGAACGCGCCGGAAACGCCGGTGGAACACGGTGTGCCGTATCCATTCCACAATGCGGCCGAGATGCTGGTCATGGCGCGGGAATCCGGACTGTCGATCGCGGAGATGAAGCGCGCCAACGAGGAGACCCACCGATCGCGCGACGCGCTCGATGACGGGCTCGACGCGATCTGGTCGGCAATGTCCGGCTGCATCGAGCGCGGTCTGCAGAAGGACGGCGTCATGCCCGGCGGCCTCAAGGTCCGCCGCCGGGCCAAGGACATCCACCACAAGCTGCAGGACGAGTGGAAGCAGAACAAGGCCAACCCGCTGCAGGCCAACGACTGGCTGAGCGTCTATGCCATGGCGGTCAATGAGGAGAACGCAGCCGGCGGGCGGATCGTCACGGCGCCCACCAACGGTGCCGCCGGTGTGATCCCGGCCACGGTCCAGTATTTCACGCAGTTCCATGACGGTGCGGACGCCGCCGGTATCCGCGACTTTCTGCTTACCGCTGCTGCGATCGGCGGCATCATCAAGCACAATGCATCGATATCCGGAGCCGAGGTCGGCTGCCAGGGCGAGGTCGGCTCGGCTTCGGCTATGGCGGCGGCAGGGCTGGCGGCCGTTATGGGGGGCACACCCGAGCAGATCGAGAACGCGGCGGAAATCGCGCTCGAGCACCATCTTGGCATGACCTGCGACCCGGTTGCCGGGCTCGTGCAGGTTCCGTGCATCGAGCGCAATGCGCTCGGTGCCGTCAAGGCGGTGACTGCGGCGTCGTTGGCCCTGAAGGGCGACGGGCAGCATTTTGTGCCGCTCGATGCCTGCGTGGAGACCATGCGCCAGACCGGCCTCGACATGAACGAGCGCTACAAGGAAACCAGCGAGGGCGGGCTGGCGGTCAACGTCGTGGAATGTTAGCAGAGCGGCAACCGGATTTGTGGACATCGCCCGCAAGGGCTTGACGCAACGCGCCAGACCTATACCTCAGTGACATGACCCTCAATCTCGTGAAACTGTGCGTCGGCGTCGACAGTATCGAGGACCTGCAGGCCTCAGTCGATTTCGGCCTTGCGGACAAGAAGGCCCGCGGTGTCGAGGAAATCCAGTTTCACACCACCCGCATGGTTCCGAAACGGTCCGATGAGTTGCTGGACGGCGGCTCTCTCTACTGGGTCATTAAAGGCAACATACAGGTACGGCAGTACATCCGGGAAATCCGGCCCTTCACCGACACGGCCGGCATATCGCGCTGCCGCATCGTGTTCGAGCCTCGGCTCATCCCGACGGTTTGGCAGCCGCGCAGGGCATTCCAGGGCTGGCGCTATCTGAGCGCCAAGGACGCGCCCGCCGATCTTGCCGCAAACAATGCCGGCATTTTGGCTCTGCCGGCGGAACTTCGCAGGGAACTTGCCGATCTCGGCCTGCTGTAGCGGTAGCGTGTTCGACAGGCATTGTTGACGGCGAACGGCCTCCGGCCAGCCAGCTTTTGTCCATCAAGTGCTTCAATTTGAACACATCTCGCTCTAGATTTGTGTAAGCGAAAGTATTGCGGCGCACCGCGATACTGGTTTCAGGGAGTAACGCGATGCCAGGTCGCGATATAACGGACAAGGGCGGTGAAAATCCGGTCGTGCCGGAGAGCGATGAGCAATCGTCGAAACGGGACATCGCCGATTTCCTGGACGCGGCACGATCCATCACCACACCTGCCGACGGCGGCAGCGGCCGGCTGATTTTCGCGCTCGATGCGACCATGAGCCGGCAGCCGACCTGGGACGCGGCGTGTATGCTGCAAGGCGAAATGTTCAATGCGGTCGGGCGCGCCGGGGGACTGAATGTCCAACTGGTCTATTTTCGCGGCTTCGGCGAATGCCGGGCATCCAAATGGGTCGCCGACACGGCCCAGTTGCGCGATCTCATGGTGCGCATCGACTGCCGCGGCGGGCACACGCAGATTGCCAAGGTGCTGAAACATGCGCGCGACGAAACGGTTCGAAAACCGGTCAGTGCCCTTGTTTTCATCGGCGACGCGATGGAGGAGAACATCGACAAACTGTGCCAACTCGCTGGTGAGTTGGGGATGCGGAAGGTGCCGTGTTTCATGTTCCAGGAGGGAGGCGATGCCGCCGCCCAGACGGCATTTCGCGAAATTGCCCGCCTGTCCGGTGGCGCCTATCTGAGGTTTGACGGAAGCGCTGCCAATGCGCTGCTCAACCTGCTCAAGGCCGTTGCCGTCTACGCCTCGGGAGGTATGAAGGCTCTACAGAACGCCAAAAGCCGCGAGTCGCGCCTGCTGCTTGAACAGCTTTCCGGAGGGAAGGGCGGCAAATAGGTGTTTATCCTTTTCTACATCGTTCTGGCAGGGCTGCTGCTTGCGGGTCTCTCAGTGCTGTTCCTGCGGATGGATCCCAAGCGGCTGGCGGTAGTCCTGCGTTACTTCCTGCCGGTGCTTTTGACCGTATTCGGCGTGGTGTTCATACTGCTCGGCCGCACCAGCATTTCGTTGGGCCTGTTCGGCCTCGCGGCAGCACTGTTCGGGCGGGCGCGGGCCAGGGCACGCGGCACGCGCAGCGCCCGGCAGACGTCGCGTGTCAGAACCGCGGCGCTTGAAATGGAGCTGGATCTCGACAGCGGCGCGATGAACGGTCTTGTGCTGGCAGGTCAATTCGAGGGGCGCGAGCTCGATGCGCTCAGCGAGTCAGAACTGATGTCGCTCCACACGGAACTGCGCGGAGATCCGGAAAGTGTTCAGGTTCTAGAAGCGTATCTTGACCGCCGGACTCCCGCCTGGCGTGACGGCTTTGAGGCGGATGCGGACGAGGGGCTGGGCGCCGCGCCAGCTTCTGGCTCCATGACTGAGGAGGAGGCTTACGAGATCCTTGGTCTTGCGGCTGGTGCCTCCGAGGCGGAGATCCGCGAGGCGCATCGCCGCCTGATGAAGCGCGTGCATCCCGATACCGGAGGTTCGGTTTTTCTGGCGGCCCGCATTAACGAGGCTAAAGATGTGCTGCTGCGTCGACATTAGATCGTCCTCAATACTCGATACACTCTCGAGGATGCGCCGGTAGCGCACCGTTCCCTGTCGGTCACTGCTGCGTAGCCCAGCAGCCATATCCTTTTTTCTTCAGTGCCTTGCAGGCTTTCCATGCATGCGACTTGCCGTCGAAACCCGCAAACCGCGCGCGGTGGAGTTGTTCGCCGTCTCTGTGCGTTACAATCGTGAAGGGCTGGGCGTTGCTGATCATGCCCCCGGTCTTGGCCTTGGCCTCCGCCAGAAGCTGCTCGGCGGCCTGGCGCGTCGGTGTAGCGCCGATCTGCACGACCCAGCCGGATGGCATTCCGGTGCTGGACGTCGTTACCCGATCGACGGCGGATGTTTGGACTGCGCTGCCCTGCGCGGTGGCGACTTCGGAGTCCCTCGGCCGGGGAACCGGCGCGACGACGGCGCGCTGCTTGTTGAGGCTGTCGATCAGCGCGTCCTTTCCGACAACAGGCCGGTCGAGCGGAATGGGGAAGCTGGAAGACTTTTGCGGCTTGGCATAGGCCATGGCGACGCGGACCTCGGTGACGTCACGGAATTTCGGAACGGGACCAGTCTTCGGCAGGGCTATGCGTGTCGCGGACGGTGCGTTCGCGATCAGGTTTCCGCCGCCCTTGCGCGAGGCCTTTTTCAGGTAGCGCGAAATCAGGCTTTTCATGTGCTTGTTGCGGCTGGCGCCGCTCTTGCCGCCCATCACGACCGCGACGATGCTGCGGCCGTCCTTGCGGACCGAACTGACGAGATTGAAGCCCGAGGCGCGCGTATAGCCGGTCTTGATGCCGTCAACGCCGGACACCGTGCCCAGCAGCCTGTTGTGGTTGCCGAAGCGGCTCTTGCCGTATTTGAAGGAGCGCGTCGAAAAATAGTGGTAGTGGTGCGGGAAATGCTCCCTGAGGGCAAGGCCCAGTCGGGCCATGTCGCGCGCGGTCGTCTTTTGACCGGAATTGGGCAGGCCGTGCGCGTTTTTGAATGTCGTCCTCTTCATGCCGAGGGCTCGCGCCTTGGCGGTCATTTTCTTTGCGAACCCGCTCTCCGATCCGCCGAGATGCTCGGCGACGGCCGTCGAGGCGTCGTTTGCCGATTTGGTGACCAGAGCATAGATGGCCTGCTGCACCGAAATCGACTGGCCCGCCTTGAGGCCGAGCTTGGACGGCTGTTCCGCAGCGGCGTTCTTTGAAACCTTGATGCGGGTCTTCTTGGAGATGCGTCCGCTGTCGAGAGCCTCGAACACGAGATAGAGCGTCATCATCTTGGTCAGCGATGCCGGATAACGCAGGGAATCGGCATTGGAGGCGTAGAGCGTCTTGCCGGTCTTCGCATCGATCACGAACCCGGCATATTTGGGATTGGCCGCTGCGCCACCGGCGCTTGCAACAGTGATGAAGACTGCCGCGGCAATCAGTCTGAAAAATTTGGTAAGGCCGATCCTGGTCCGGGTGGAGCCGTAGCTGCCGAAGGAAGCTTTGAACACTTTACAGTCCCATCAATTACGCAAGCACAAATGAGGGATCACCTGACCCCGAATTTTGGAGAAGTCTAGGCAGACTGCGTTACCAATCCGTTTATGGTTGCCAAAATCTTTCCTGGGAGGGTGGTCGCAACTTGCCTTGTTGCGCCGCACAAAAATCATTGACTTTCTGCTGCAGTGCACATAGTGTCCGGATGTAAATCGGGGCCGGTCCCCATTTCGCATACGCGTTCAGATCCCCACCGAATGACAGGATATCCAGATGTTCTCCTTTGATGATGCGAGCAAGTACGGCAAGGACGCCATGGACAACATGCTCAAGAGCTATTCCGCTGTCGCCCAGGGCATGCAGACCCTGACGACCGAGGCAACCGACTATTCGAAAAAGTCCTACGAGGACAATGCTGCGGCAATCGAACAGCTCTTCAATGCCAAGACGTTCGAAAAGGCATTCGAAATCCAGAGCGAATTTGCCAAGACCAGCTACGAGGGTTTCGTCGCCCAGGCAACCAAGATGGGCGAAATCTACGCCGACACCGCCCGCAAGGCTTACAAGCCCTACGAAGCCGCCGCGGCTGCTCCGGCACCGGCACCGGCTGCCAAGAAGGGCTCGTAAATCAGCGACTGCTGGATTGCACCAGTTGCAGGAATTCCCGACCCGGCGGCCATCGGCTGCCGGGTTTTTTGTGCGGTTCGAGCCGTAAGGTCACGGATATGCGAGAATTTTTGCGCTCGGCCCCTCTGTGCAGACGTAATTTCATGCCTATGTAGTACAGGTGGCAACCTGCCGAAACGAGCCGCCGTCCGGGGCTTAAAATTGCACAAATTCGATATAGATTAGAGTACACTGGAAAACGGATCGTGACTGTATCAAAATCAGTGCGAAACAAGGGTGAGTCAGGACAAGGATAAAATGGCATTGAAGCCTTTCTGGGCAACGATGAGCGGCGACGATGACAATGACGGCGACGGCAAGGGAACCGGAAACGGTGTCTCCGTTATTACGCGCACGCAAAAGAAGCTAAAAAAGCCGAGCCTTTACCGTGTGCTGCTCCTGAACGACGACTACACCCCGATGGAATTTGTTGTCCACGTGCTTGAGCGTTTCTTCCAGAAGGACCGGGAGGCTGCCACGCGAATAATGCTGCATGTTCACAATCACGGTGTGGGCGAGTGCGGAGTCTTTACTTATGAGGTCGCGGAAACCAAAGTCACACAGGTGATGGACTTCTCGCGACAGAACCAGCACCCGCTTCAATGCGTGATGGAAAAGAAATGAGGATATAGCCGTGCCGACATTCTCCAACAGCCTCGAAAAAGCGCTGCATCAGGCACTGACCTTTGCCAATGACCGCCATCACGAATATGCGACGCTGGAGCACCTGCTGCTGGCGCTGATGGACGATTCCGATGCGGCGGCCGTCATGCGTGCCTGCGGCGTCGACCTCGACGCGCTGCGTTCGACCGTGACGGAGTACATCGACAACGAACTGCACAATCTCGTCACCGGTTACGACGAGGATTCAAAACCGACCTCCGGTTTCCAGCGCGTCATCCAGCGCGCGGTCATCCACGTCCAGTCCTCGGGCCGCGACGAGGTCACGGGCGCCAACGTGCTGGTGGCGATCTTCGCCGAGCGCGAGAGCCATGCCGCCTATTTCCTGCAGGAACAGGAAATGACACGCTATGACGCGGTCAACTTCATTTCCCACGGCATCGCCAAGCGGCCGGGCGTTTCGGAAAGCAGGCCGGTCCGCGGCGCGGAGGATTCCGATTCGGACAGCCCCTCGGCGCCGAGCGAGAGCGAGGACGGCGGCAAGCCCAAGAACCAGGACGCACTCAGCGCCTATTGCGTGAACCTCAACCAGAAGGCCGCGGACGGCAAGGTCGATCCGCTCATCGGCCGCGCGCAGGAGGTGAACCGCACGATCCAGGTCCTGTGCCGGCGTTCGAAGAACAACCCGCTCTATGTGGGCGATCCCGGTGTCGGCAAAACCGCCATCGCGGAAGGGCTGGCGCGCCGCATCATCAATGGCGACGTGCCGGAGGTTCTGCTCGATTCAACGATCTACGCGCTCGACATGGGGGCGCTGCTCGCCGGAACCCGTTATCGCGGCGATTTCGAGGAGCGCCTCAAGCAGGTGGTCAAGGAACTCGAGGAGATGGAAGGCGCGGTGCTTTTCATCGACGAGATTCACACCGTCATCGGCGCCGGTGCGACGTCCGGCGGTGCGATGGACGCCTCGAACCTTTTGAAGCCGGCGCTGTCGTCCGGCACGATCCGCTGCATCGGCTCGACAACCTACAAGGAATTCAGGCAGTTCTTCGAGAAGGACAGGGCGCTGGTGCGCCGTTTCCAGAAGATCGACATCAACGAGCCGACCATCGACGATGCCGTTGAAATCCTGAAGGGCCTGAAGCCCTATTACGAGGACTACCACAAGGTCAAATACAGCAACGAGGCGATCACCTCGGCCGTCGAGCTGTCGGCCCGTTACATCAACGACCGCAAACTGCCGGACAAGGCGATCGACGTGATCGACGAGACCGGTGCGTCGCAGATGCTTGTCGAGGAGAGCAAGCGCCGCAAGACGATCACCGAAAAGGAGATCGAAGAGACCGTCGCCACGATGGCGCGCATTCCGCCGAAGTCCGTCTCCAAGGACGACAAGCTGGTGCTTGCCAATCTCGACAAGGAACTGCGCCGCGTGGTCTACGGACAGGACAAGGCGATTGAAGCGCTCGCCTCGGCCATCAAGCTGGCGCGCGCCGGCTTGCGCGAGCCGGACAAGCCGATCGGCAGCTACCTGTTCTCCGGACCGACCGGCGTCGGCAAGACGGAAGTCGCGCGGCAGCTGGCCAGCTCGCTCGGTGTCGAACTGCTGCGTTTCGACATGTCGGAATACATGGAACGCCACACGGTTTCGCGGCTGCTTGGCGCACCGCCCGGATATGTCGGATTCGACCAGGGCGGTCTCCTGACGGACGGCGTCGACCAGCATCCGCACTGCGTGCTGCTGCTTGACGAGATCGAGAAGGCGCATCCGGACCTGTTCAACATCCTGTTGCAGGTCATGGACCACGGCAAGCTGACCGACCACAACGGCAAGCAGATCGATTTCCGCAACGTCATATTGATCATGACGACCAATGCCGGCGCCGCCGACCTTGCGAAGCCCGCCATCGGCTTCGGCTCGTCGAAGCGCGAGGGCGACGATGTGGAAGCGATCAACCGGATGTTCTCACCGGAGTTCCGCAACCGGCTCGACGCGATCATCCCGTTCGGGTCGCTGCCGACACCGGTGGTGCACCAGGTCGTCCAGAAATTCGTCATGCAGCTCGAGGCGCAACTCGCCGAGCGTGGCGTGACCTTCGATCTCTCGAAGGAGGCTGTCGCGTGGCTTGCCGACAAGGGCTACGACGAGCGCATGGGCGCCCGGCCGCTTGCGCGGGTCATACAGGAGCACGTCAAGAAGCAGTTGGCCGACGAGGTGCTGTTCGGCAAGCTCAAGAAAGGCGGCACCGTGAAGGTGACCGTCGCGCCTGACGGGGACGGCAAGCCCGGCCTCAAGCTCGAGGCGATCCCGGACAAGACGCCGGCAAAGCCGCGCAAGGAGACCCCTGCCAAGCGCAAGTCCGCCGCCGCGAAGGCCAAGGACAGCGATGCCGGCCCGGAAGCAGCAAGCGAGCCGAAGAAATCCGGCAGCGTGGCGGTTGAAAGCAAGACCGGCCCGCAGAAGCCGCGCGGCGGGACCGTTCCCAAGGTCCCGCGGAAGAAATAGGTGACAATGGACAGACTGCGCGATCGCCTTGAGGAGGGCGATCGCCGCGTCATCGGCGCCGCCGGCGCCGTCGCGGATACGGTGCGGCGCAACCCGGACCGGATCGCGGAACTGATTGGCCTGGTCGACGATGACGATACGGCGGTGGTGGCCCACACGGCGCACGCAATGATGCAGATCGCGCAGGATGAACCGGCGCTGTTCGATCCGTTCGCCGATACGCTTCTCGACCGGCTGGAAGCGTTGCGGCAATGGGAAATCGGCGAACAGCTTCCCAAGATCCTGGTCTGCCTGCCGCTGACCGACAATCAGGCGGAAAGGCTCTACGATATACTCTGCGCCAACATACAGGATCGCTCCAACATCGTCGCCGCCTGTTCGCTGCAGGGGATCGTAGATCTTGCCCGCGACGGACGCGTGGACCGGGGCAGGGCGCAAGCGGCGCTGAACGCGGCGCTGGGTTCTCACCGCAAGGCGCTCGCTGCTCGTGCGCGGCGCCTCCAAAAGTACCTTCCGGCCTAATATCCGGGGTTTCCAATCGGCTCGCGGCGATCTAACAAGATCGCATGAGCACACCGACGAGCTTCAGAAAACTGCCCTGGTTCCTCTCCGGCATGCGCGGCATATTCTCCGGCCCGGCGCTCGTCCTGATGAGCGCGTTTGTCGGGTTTTGCGGTTTTGCCTACGAGGCCGGCATTCCCGTCGGCCAGGCGCTCTTCATGTCGGGGATGGTCTGGGCGCTTCCGGGACAATTCGTGCTGATCGGCGCGATCATCGCCGGTGCATCCCTGCCGACGGCGGCGTTGGCGGTGGCTTTGTCGTCCATGCGCCTGATGCCGATGGTCGCCTCACTGGTTCCGGAAATCAAATCCAGGGACACGCCAACCTGGGTCCTGCTGCTCATTTCCCATTTCGTCGCGGTGACGGCATGGGTATTCACCATGGAGCGCGTCCATCTCGTTCCGCGGGAGGGCCGTGTCGCTTTCTTCGCCGGCTTCGGCGTGGCGATAACGACCACCAATCTGCTGATCGTCGCGATCCTCTATGGCGTCATCAGCCATTTGCCGGCGATGATCGGCGGCGCGCTTTTCTTCCTGACGCCGGTCTATTTCATCACGTCCATCTGGGCTTCTGCCCGCGGTATCGAGGTTTATTTCGCGATGCTGGCCGGACTGTTTCTCGGGCCGCTGTTTCACACGGCGGATCCGGAGCTTGGCATTCTCTATGCAGGCGTGATCGGCGGCACATTGGCCTTCCTGCTGGAGCGGCTGGTGAGCGGGCACCGGAGGCGCAAGAATGCCTCCCGGTAGCTGGACGGAGCTTCTGTGGCCCTATGTCTTCATCGCTGTGGCCGGCTGGCTGGCGACGGATATCTGGCGCTGGCTCGGCGTTCTTCTCGGCAGCCGTATCTCGGAAGGCTCTGCCGCGCTGATCTGGGTCCGTTCGGTGGCGACGGCGCTCGTCGCGGCCGTCGTGGCTCGGCTGATCCTCTATCCCGCGGGCACGCTTGAGGCGACGCCCGTCACGCTGCGGGTCGCAGCCGTGGCTGTCGGATTTTTGGTGTTTCTCGGTGCCCGCCAGAACATCTTTGCCGGAATCCTGACCGCGGAGGCCGTTCTGCTTGCCGGCATATTCCTGATGGCGTGACGGTCAGACGAGAACTTCGCCCAGCCGCTTGATGTCCTCAATCTTGGCCTTTGTTTCCTCGTAGCCGCGATCGATCGCCTCGGAGGCACGGTGAAACTCGGAAAGACCGATGTCGGAGAGGCGCGGCATCAGCAGCATGTCCGGCGGATCGCCGGCGAGGCGGGCGCGGGAGATGCGATCCTGGATGATATTGTAGGCTTCGACCATCACGTTGGTCATGCCGATGCGGTCCGACTTCTTGCGGCGCGCCGGCGTGCCCGCCGGTTCGGCCGCGATCTGCGTCGCCGAGGCCGCGTGCTTGACAACGGCCGAGCGGCCGTAGAGGTCGTAGTGCAGATTGACCGCGACGACGAGCCGTTCCTCCTGGGCGCGGCAAACGGAAACCGGTACCGGATTGACGAGCGCGCCGTCGACAAGCGTACGGCCATTGCAGACGACCGGCTCGAAAATGCCGGGCAGTGCGTAGGAGGCGTGAATGGCGGTCGTCAGCGAGCCGCTGTGGATCCAGATTTCATGGCCGGTGGATATCTCGGTCGCAACGGCGGTGAAGGGCCGGTCAAGGTCCTCGATATCGATATCGGCCAGGTGCTCACGCATGCGCTTGCTCAGCCGCATGCCGCCAAGAAGACCGCTGCCGCCGATCGCGAAGTCCAGCAGCGCCACAATCCTGCGCATTGTCAGGCTGCGGGCGAATTCCTCCAGTTCGTCGAGCTTGCCGGCAAGATAGCAGCCGCCCACGAGCGCGCCGATGGACGTCCCGGCGACCATGCCGACCTTGATGCCGGCCTCGTCGAGCGCCCGAAGCACGCCGATATGCGACCAGCCGCGCGCCGCGCCGCCGCCGAGCGCCAGGGCTATGGTTGTTTCCGGTGCCTGTTGCAGCACGACGAGTTACTCCTGGACCTGTGCAGTCTGGAAGCCCGCCGGATGCCTGCAGCATTGCCGGGAAACCCGCCGAACTTCTCCGCTGACGTCTATTCAACGCCCATAATATTTAAGATTGATGAAGTTGCCAGACCATGACGATCACGGTGAATCGACGATTTCTCAGTCCGAATTGAATGTCGGTGATGCCCGATGGCATCGCTTTTGCGCCAATCAGTACACCTTATTGGGGTCGAAACGCGGCGTATCACCCTGATCAGCTGCCAGACGCGCCTTACCGGTGCCTGTCTCGACCCGGCGGTAAAAGCAGCTCTTTCGCCCCGTATGACAGGTCGCACCATGGCCCGCCACGCTGACCTTCAGCCAAATGGCGTCCTGATCGCAGTCGGTGCGGATCTCATGCACGGTCTGGAGATTTCCCGAGCTTTCGCCCTTTTTCCAGAGCGCGGCGCGCGAGCGGCTGTAATAGTGGGCGATGCCGGTCGACAGTGTCAGCGATAATGCCTCGGCGTTCATGTGCGCAAGCATGAGGACAGCGCCATCGGAGGCGTCGGTCACGACGACGGTGACCAGACCGTTGGCATCAAATCGGGGCGTAAGCTCTTCACCCTCTTCCAGCGCAGCCTTGTCGTCAGGCGCCGGCGGAAAGGGCGTTGCGGCGTCGGTTGTGTCGGGCATGGCGCTCAGTCTCTGCCGCGCAGCATCGACATGAAGCGTGCCTGCTCCTGCGGCTCGGTCTTGAAAATTCCGGTGAATGTCGACGTCAGCGTCGTCGATCCGAGTTTCTGGACGCCACGCATGACCATGCACATGTGCTCGGCCTCGATCATCACCGCGACACCGCGCGGCTTGAGCGTCGTGTCGATGGCGTCGGCGACCTGGGCGGTCATCGCTTCCTGCGTCTGCAGGCGGCGTGCGAACGTGTCGACGACACGGGCGATCTTGGAGAGCCCGAGCACGCGGCCGTCCGGCAGGTAGCCGACATGCGCCTTGCCGATGATCGGCACCATGTGGTGCTCGCAATGGGAGAAGAACGGGATGTCCTTGACGAGCACCAGCTCGTCATAGCCGGAAACCTCCTCGAAGGTGCGGCCGAGGATTTCCCGGGCGGAATGACCGTAGCCCGAAAACAGTTCCTGATAGGCCTTGGCGACCCGCTTCGGCGTGTCGCGCAGGCCCTCGCGCTGCGGATCCTCACCGATCCAGCGCAAAAGGACCTCGACGGCGGCCTGGGCTTGCTCTTCCGTCGGTCTTTCGACCGTGCTTTCTTCCGCGGTCGCGTCTTCGCCCAAGCCCTTGGGAAAATTCTTGATAACGGCGTCCATTGTCACATTCATCTCCGCGGCTGCCATTGCAGCCAAGCTAATTCGGACCATCCGCCTCTGGCCGGAACTCGGACTTAGCCGGGTACGGGAACTTTGGCAAGGTTCCGGGGCTCTTAATGAGAGCACGGTTTCCTTATCTCAAGCGATTGACCACTTGCAATGGTGTCGCCAGTTCCCAAAATAGGGTATAGAACGCGCAAAAGCCAACAGAATGACGACGTTATCGCGTCGGAATTGGATGGTTGACGCCGATGGAAACGTATCTTGACCGGGACCGCACTGCATGATCGATGAAGTGTACAACTCCAAAATCCTTGAATTCGCGGGAAATATTCCGCGAATCGGATCGCTGGAGGATGCCGACGCCTGCGCGCGGGCCCACTCCAAGCTGTGCGGCTCGACCGTCAAGGTCTGGCTGAAGCTCGACGGCGACGAAGTGAGCGATTTTGCGCACGAGGTCAAGGCCTGCGCGCTCGGTCAGGCGTCCTCGTCGATCATGGCCAATAATATCATCGGTGCATCGACCGCCGAGTTGCGCACGGTAAGGGACCAGATGATCGCCATGCTGAAGAAAAACGGTCCGCCGCCGACAGGCCGGTTTTCGGATCTGAAATTCCTGGAGCCCGTTCGCGACTACAAAGCGCGGCATGCATCAACGCTGCTGACCTTCGATGCGGTCGTCGACGCGATCAACCAGATAGAGGAACGGCGCGCGGCAGGCGCCGCCGCCTGAAGCCAATATGTGTCCGCAGGGCCATCCGGACCGGCACGGCGCCGAAACCGGCGCGCGCGGCCGCAACTACGACGGACCCTACAGAAAGACCCCGGGCCGGTTGTTCGGCATGGGTCTGATCCGGCTCTATCAACTCACCCTGTCCGGCTTTGTCGGCAACACCTGTCGCCACCTGCCGACGTGTTCCGAGTTCGGCTATGAGGCGATCGCGCGTCACGGTCTGTGGGCGGGCGGCTGGATGACGTTTTTCCGCGTCATCCGCTGCGGTCCGGGCGGAACCCACGGCTACCATCCAGTGCCGGACGTGCCGCCTAAGGGCGCCAGGTGGTATGTGCCATGGCGTTACATCATTCCCCACCCGGACTGAGGCGATGGCGAAGCAACAGCGGTTTCGCGTTGCAATAGCAGCTAAGCCGGGCTAAAAGGCCGGCGCCGGGTCAGCCGCCCGGCCCATTTAACCACCCGCATTCGTTGGCGGGACTGGATAGGAGTTAGACTGATGGCTGATACACAATCGCCTGCCGAATCCGTTTCCCTTAAATTTCCCGATGGTTCCGAGCGTCAGTACGACACGGGCACCAGCGGTCGCGGCGTCGCGGAAAGCATTGCCAAGTCGCTTGCCAAGAAGGCTGTTGCCGTCGCCATAAACGGCGAGATCCGCGACCTTGCCGACCCGGTCACCGACGGGGATGTGCAGATTATCACCCGCGAGGATCCGCGGGCGCTCGAACTGATCCGCCACGATGCCGCCCACGTGATGGCCGAGGCGGTGCAGGAACTCTATCCGGGCACGCAGGTGACGATCGGCCCGGTTATCGAGAACGGCTTTTATTACGACTTCGCGCGCAACGAGCCGTTTACGCCGGAAGATCTGCCGAAGATCGAGAAGAAGATGCGGGAAATCATAGCCCGCAACCGGCCTTTCACCAAGGAGGTCTGGTCGCGTGACGAGGCCAAAAAGGTCTTTTCCGATATGGGCGAGGCGTACAAGGTGGAGCTCGTCGACGCGATCCCGGAAGGCGAGGACGTCAAGATCTACCGCCAGGGCGACTGGTTCGATCTTTGCCGCGGCCCGCACATGGCCTCGACCGGCCAGATCGGCAATGCGTTCAAGCTGATGAACGTGGCCGGCGCCTACTGGCGCGGCGATGCGAACAATCCGATGCTGACGCGCATCTACGGCACCGCATGGGCGGACCAGAAGCAGCTCGATGCCTATCTTCATATGCTCGAGGAGGCCGAGAAGCGCGACCACCGGCGCCTCGGCCGGGAGATGGACCTGTTCCACTTCCAGGAAGAGGGCCCCGGCGTCGTCTTCTGGCACGCCAAGGGCTGGAAGATGTTCCAGAACCTGGTCAACTACATGCGCCGCAGGATCGCCGAGCACGGCTACCAGGAGGTCAACGCCCCGCAGGTCCTCGACAAGGCGCTGTGGGAGACCTCGGGCCACTGGGACTGGTACCGGGAAAACATGTTCGTCACCCAGACGGAGGACGAACGGGTCTTCGCGCTCAAGCCGATGAACTGCCCGGGTCATGTTCAGATATTCAAGCACGGTCTCAAAAGTTATCGGGAACTGCCTATAAAACTTGCAGAATTCGGCGCAGTCCACCGCTACGAACCGTCCGGTGCCTTGCACGGTCTGATGCGCGTGAGGGCCTTCACCCAGGACGATGCGCACGTCTTCTGCACGGAAGAGCAGCTTCGGTCGGAATGCCTGCGCATCAACGATCTGATCCTGACGACCTATAGCGATTTCGGTTTCGACGAGATCACCGTCAAGCTCGCGACCCGCCCGGAAAAACGCGTCGGAACCGACGCGATGTGGGATCATGCGGAGGCCGTTCTCAGTGAGATCCTGGTGGAGATCGAGCGGGAATCGGGCGGCCGCATCAAGACGGGCGTCAATGAAGGCGAGGGGACCTTCTACGGACCAAAGTTCGAATATGTGCTGCGCGATGCCATCGGCCGGGAATGGCAATGCGGAACGACGCAGGTGGATTTCGCCCTGCCTGAGCGTTTCGGTGCGTTCTATATCGACAAGGACTCGGAAAAGAAGCAGCCGGTCATGGTGCACCGGGCGATCTGCGGTTCCATGGAGCGCTTCCTCGGCATTCTTATCGAGAACCATGCGGGCAACATGCCGCTCTGGTTCGCCCCGGTGCAGGCGGTTGTCGCGACGATCACCTCCGATGCGGACGACTATGCGCTCGAGGTCGCTGCGGAACTCAAGAAGGCGGGGCTCGACGTTGAGACCGACCTCCGCAACGAGAAGATCAACTACAAGGTCCGCGAGCACTCCATGGCCAAGGTGCCGGTCATTCTCGTCTGCGGCAAGCGCGAGGCAGAGGAGCGCAGCGTCAACATGCGACGGCTCGGGAGCCGGGACCAGACCTCGATGCCGCTCGATGACGCGATCGACGCGCTCGTCGATGAGGCGACGCCGCCGGATCTGCGGACCGATTGAGTTCGAAAAATCTGCATGCATTTACAAGGCGGGCCCTGGCCCGCCTTGTTTCTTTGCTGCGTCCTATTTCTCGACCAGCCGCCGGCTGAACTCGTCGTTGAAGAACGAGACGATCTGGCTGTAGACGCCGTTGGCGATGATCCGGTCCAGGCCGATATTGAACTCATCGAGATACCGGTTCGACTCATCATTGGTCGCGTAGGCGAGAAGATGGAGCGTGCCGGGGACCGAGAAGTTCGACATTTCGATGCTGTCGCTGATGCCCATGTCATAGGAGACGGCCAGGCCGACGAAGCGGTTGAGGGCGACATAGTCAGCACGGCCTTCCAGGAGGCGCTGGAAGCAGTCCTGTGGCGAACTGCCGACCACCAGGTGCTCGATGGAGAATCCGGCCTCGACCATGTCGAATGTCGAATAGCCCTTCGGCCGGCAGATCCGGCGTTTCTTGACGTCTTCAAGGGATGTGTCGTTGAGATCGGAACGACCCACTTCCTGGAAGAACACCTGCGTGGTGTTCACGATCGGCTTGGACTTGCTGTATTCGCAACGGATCTGCATGGGTTCGGGAAGACGGTCGCAGCTTTGCCAGAAGTCCATGTTCGGCATGGCCCACGGGAACGTCATCTGGTAGCGGTCTTTCTTCACCAGGCTCGTGACCTGCGCGTTCCAGTCGTCAATGATGTCGATCTCGACATTGGCGCCGATGTCGGAGGCATCGAAGGCGGCCCGGATGATCTCCGTCGCCATGCCATCGTTCGGCCACTTGGTGTCGGTGAAAGGCGGCCAGTTGTCGCCGGTGACAACGTAGATCGTCAGGGGCTTGAGGCCGGCGGCCGTCGTCTTGCTTTCCGTCTGGACCGAGGCGGTTTTCGGAAGGCTCTCGACCGAACCCGGGCAGGGCGGGATGCGAAGCGGCATTCCGATCAGCAGCAGATCGGGATTGGTGCCGATGACATCGGCATTTCCGGGATATTCGTAGATGCGCGGCCACATGAGCGAGTCGCCGAGGGACGCGCGGGCGATTTTCGACAGCGTGTCACCGGAAGCGACGCTGTAGTCCTGCACGGTGTTTGTGCAGACACCGGGTGCAGCGGTTGCCGGCGTTGCAATGGTGCCGGAGAACTGGATCGCGGCGAACAGCGCCACGGCCAGGCCGGACATGCGGGGAAGTGGGGTTTTCACGGGATACTCCTAATCGTGGGGTTGGTGGGTCAGGGGATGTTCGGTGCTCTACATGGTCTTTCTTCTCCTGCCGCCGTTGCGCGGTGAATTGTGTTTCGTTGACACGCGCTCCTCGCCGCCTTGTCGAGGCACGCGTTTGACCATCGCGCCGACCTGGGGACGGCACGCTTCCTGTTCAAATCTCCGGCGGGCATCAGTTCATTGTCGGTAATGATGCCGGCTGCCCCGTCCTGCGGGACAGCATTTGTGTGACGAGGGCCCGGTCAGCCTACTGGGTCAGGCGCCGGGTGAACTCGTCGTTGAAGAACGATATGATCTGTCCGTACACACCATTGTCTATGATCGTCTGGAGACCCTTGTTGAATTCATCGAGATACTGGACCGTGTCCATCGGGTTGTTGCGGTAAGCCAGGATGTGGATGGGGCTGGCGATGGTAATCTCGGCCATCTCGACATTGTCGCCGATGCCCATCTCGGCGGCCACGGCAAGGCCGGTGAACCGGTTGAGCAGCACGTAGTCGACGCGGCCCTCCAAAAGCCGCAGGAAGCAGTCGGTCGGTGAGAGTTCGATATGCAGGTTGTCGACGGAAAGGCCGTTTTCGACGAGTTCGAACGTCGAATAGCCCTTCGGGCGGCAAAGGCGCTTCGATTTGATCCCCTCCAGCGTGTCCTGGGCCAGGTCCGCGCGCCCCGCTTCCTTGAAGAAGGCGAGGGTCACGTTGGCGATCGGATTAGAGTGGTCGTATTCGCAGCGGATCTGCATGGGCTTCGGCAGACGGTCGCAGGACTGCCAGAATTCCATTTTCGGGTAGTACCAGGGGAAGGTCAGCTGATAGCGGTTCGTCTTGGTCAGCGTCTCAAGCTGGGCGGTCCAGTCGTTCACGTAGTGGATTTCGACATTGTCGCCCATCCCGGCCGCCTCGAACGCGGCTTCCACGATGACGACGGCCATGCCGCCCTTGGGCCAGTCGGTTGAAACGTAAGGCGGCCAGTCGTCGCCCGTGACCACGTAGAGCTTGATCGGCAGGCTGGTTGTGGTGCTGCCGGTGTTCTTGGAGGCAGGCGCCGTGCTGGCCGGCGCGACGACTTCCTGCGGGATGCTCCGGACAGCGCCAGGGCAGGGTGGAATCTGGAGCCGCACACCGATGTTCAGAAGATTGGGGTTGCGGCCGATCGCTTCGGTATTGCCGGGATATTCGAATATGCGGGGCCATTGGCGCGGATCGCCGAACGCGGCCTCCGCGATTTTCGACAACGTGTCGCCTGAACTGACGAAATACTGCTGGACGGTGTTGTTGCATGCGGTGGCTGCGGCGGAGGCCGGCGTGGCGATGTTCAATGCCGCCGGGATGGCAAGGAACATCGCTGCTGCAAGGCCGGGTAGACAACGGGCAATATTGTTCACTGAGGGCTCCTGGGCGTGGTTATTGTGCTAGTCGAAATCCGATGTTCTGATACGGCGTGTTGTTGGAGCGGCCGATGCGATGGTTGAGGCTGGCGGTCTGGTTGTCGATCTTGCCGGGGATCGGACCCAGAACGGTTCCGAGATTGCGGAAGCACCGGCCGCCGGCGAGTTCCTTGATCCAGCAGCCGGTCACACGCTCGGCCGCGTTGTCAGACATGCCGTAGAGGCCGTTCACCGGTTCGCCATGGTCAACCGGGATCAACATGTCGGTGGCGCGGATTTTCGCCGGGTCGAAGTCCTGGCCCCAGGCAAAATTGCGATGCCCGGTTTCGCCGCCGCGGGCCGCGACGATCCACTCCTCGTCGCTCGGCAACCGGAAGGGCGGTTCGTCGGGATTGCGCTTGGTGTTGATCCAGTCGATGAAGCTCATCATTTGATCGGTCGTGATCGCGGTGATCGGCAGTGCCAGCTTGCTTGAATTGAAATACTGGTCCGGAAACCCTTCCACGGAACAGCCGTTCTCGGCGGCACAGGCCTGCCACTGCTTTCGCGTGACTTCGCTGGTCGCGATCTGGAAACGGTCGAGCGAAACGTTTTGAAGCTGGAGTTTGCCCCGGTCGACTTCTGCTTTCGGGATGAGATACTGCCCCCGCTCGATGGTGATCATGGTCGGCATGATCGCCTCGGCCGGCGGGGCGACCGCCGTTGACGCCGCCCCAATGTCTTCCGGTTCCGCCGAAGGCCGGGCCGATGGTGCGGGATCCGGTTCGGCCGCGCCTATCTGCGCGCGGCTTACCCGAACCTCGTCAAAGATGGACGGAGTCCTGGTCTCGGCCGGCTGCGCCTCCGCCGATTGCGACGGCGCCGCCTGTTGCGCCAGCGTGTCACGGGACATCAGCCCGACATCGGCGGTCAGGTAGTCCGTGAAGATCCCCAAGCCGCTGATCGACAGCAGCAAGACAGCAGCGGCGACGAGAAGCGCCTGCTTCAGTCTTCGGCTCTTGTTCTCGCCTTCGCCTGCGGCATTCGGGTCCTTCAGCAGGAAATCCGGTATATCAAGCGCAGCGTCGGTGTCGTCTTCCCACTTGAATTTCGGCGCAAACGCCTTTCCGGTTTGCTGTTTGCTTTTTGGATGTACCAGCCTGATGTTGTTGAGCGGTGGCCGCGTCGATGCTTTTTGCTTTAGGCCGGTGGCGGAGATTCCCCTAGGGTCGCGTACTTTATACATAAACTTTCTAACTTTCTTTCTTGGGAAAGCCGAAAAATACTAAAATCGAGAGGTCGGATCCCGATCGGACAGATTTGGAATTTGAGGAAATAGACAGCGTGCCCTGACGTCACCGCCGGTGAATCCGGCAGTCTTCGCAGGGGTCGCTCATTCGGCGTTGCGGGTCGCTCCCAAAACACCATTCCGCCCAAATCAGCCCGACAGGTGCCGGCCCGAATTAAGTGGAGAACGAATTTCGGCCCAAACTATGGCGAATGCACCGCGTTGCCGCCGCATTCTGGGCCCCGGATCATCAAGATTTATGTCACAGTGATGCAAATGTTACCGGACCCGCGCTTGCGGGTCGTCCGGCTGACTTCCCGGAGCGACTTTCAAAGCCGGCTCATATTCCACTCGATGGACTGGGCGAAGGGTGTCCAATAGCCAACCGGGACACCTGCCTGACGCAGCGCATGTCCGGTCCACGCATTGCAGCCGTAAAACGGGCTGAAGCGGCCGTTGGCGCGATAGAACACGTCACCGAAGCCCTGGGTGACTCCGGGGATCAACTCGGCGCTGCCGTCCGGTCCGGTCCTGAACGAGGCGGCGATAAAGTGCACCAGCCGCTCATATTGCGCATCGTTAAGTTCCACCCGGTATACGCCGGTGCCGTGCGGCGCGCCTCTTGTCGGAAGCACGTGCATGACCGTTTGGTCGAATGCCAGGGAGCGGACGACGATGTCGAGGGTGAGGTCGGACAATGCCAGCAGACTGGTGTAGGCGGTCTGCGACCCCCAGCCGATGATCAGGTAGCGCGCCTCCTCGATGCCGTAGGGAAAGTCCGCGTTGCGAACGAGGGTGCCGACGGGAGACCGGCCGTCTTTCACGGGCAGCGCGATGTCGCTGTGGAACCCGTTCGACAGGACGTAAATCGTGTTGGACGGATGCGTGTCCGGCAGTTCCAGCCGTGGCGCGGTCCACAGCGTGCCGGCGACAGCGGCGGTGAGATAGGCGGCCAGCAGCCCGAGCACTGCCACGACCGACAGGATGATTGCCTTGACGATACGCCGGACGGTGGACGATTTCTTGCGGTCGCGATTGTTCATTCCAGCCCCTGTTGCGATGCGAGGCACAGACTACACTACTGGAGCAGGACCTCGACATCGTAGTTGAATCCGGCCGCTACCTTGAAGTCCCGCCGATAGAGCTTCTCCTTGTGGCGGGCAATGGCCGTGTAGTCGCCCTCCGCGAGAACCAGTGACGGGAAGGCCCCGACGCTCTCGCTGATCAGGTCGCCCGCTGAGTTGGTGATCGACCATGCCGTGTCGGCGATAGCCTCGCCGCCTTCGTCGGCAACGAGCTTCAATGTGATCTGCGCGGCCCTGTGCTGGATGGTCGCTTCGGTCATCTTGCCGGCGGCAACGCTGATATCGGAGCGGATGACCGCGTTGACCTCGCCATATTCAGACACGACGTGATAGATGCCGTCGTTGAGCCGTATGATCTTGCTCGGTTGCACGTCGGCGATGATGAGCTGCCGCTGGCCGTTGGCGTCGCGCTCCTCGGAGTAGATCGAGAATTTCAGCTTGGCCGGGGGTATGCGCACATCGTTGCCGGAAACGGCATTGAGGACGAGACCGCCCGCGTTGAGGATGAAATCCTGAGTGTCAACGGGGCCGCTTGTCGGAATCACCAGCTTGCGTGTGACGCCAGCAAGGCCGAACGAGACATGGACGAAATACTCTCCGGGCTCCATGGAGATGAGCGCCGAACCACCTTCCGAGGTGGCCAGGATGGGCAGTTTGCCCTCGCGGTCCGGAACCGGGTGATAAACCCGCCAGATCAGGCCGTGCTCAAGCGGCGCGCCGCCCTCGACAAGGCGTGCGTCGAGATCGACGTTGCGCAACTCGTCCGATGGAATGCGGATATCGGGAACTTCTCCGGACGGGGCGAACTCGGTCAGGCCGGGCAGATTGAGCTGCGTCGTGTCGCCGGCGGGCGCCTGAGTCTCCTGTGCCGATGCACCGAACGTCATCGCGCCCAGCAGCAGGGCCACAGGGGAGATTTTTGTTCGAATCCTGAAGAAATGTCCCATCCGAGTCCTGATACTGCTTGTCAGTCGTTTGAAACCCATGCAAATGGCAAATTCAAGGCAATTGTGCCGGTGTGACAAGGGCATGTCCATGAATGACGCATTAAAGACCTATCTCGAGACAAGGCGATCGATCCCCGCCAATATGATGAAGGAACCCGGCCCCGACCGGGACACCATACAAGAGATGCTGACCCTTGCCACGCGCGTTCCGGATCATGGTAAACTGGCACCTTGGCGGTTCATCGTTTTCCGCGGCGGCGGACGGGAGAGAATCGG
Source organism: Nitratireductor sp. XY-223 (assembly GCF_004959855.1). Lineage (GTDB taxonomy): Bacteria > Pseudomonadota > Alphaproteobacteria > Rhizobiales > Rhizobiaceae > Hoeflea_A. Next base: position 1,222,820 of record NZ_SPNT01000001.1, read on the forward strand.
CGCCAGGCTGGCTGAAACCGCGTTGCGCCGGGAGCCCGAAATGCCGGCAGAACGGCGCGAACAGGAAGAGACGCGCATGACGCGCGCTCCCGTGGTGATTGCCGTCGTCAGCACCGCGGGCGATCATCCGAAGATTCCGGAATGGGAACAGGTCCTTTCGGCAGGCGCCGTGTGCCTCAATCTGTTCATGGCGGCCAATGCCATGGGATTTGCGGCCAACTGGCTGACGGAGTGGTTCAGCTATGACCAGGAAGGGCTCGAAATCCTCGGTGTCGGACCCGGCGAGCGGATCGCCGGCATGCTGCATGTCGGAACCCCCGATATCCCCCCAACTGAAAGGCCGCGCCCCGATGTCGCCGCGCTGACAACCTGGGTTGAATGAACCGGCGTTGTTGAACCCGCACAGCTCGCGCATATATGCAAGTTGCACGGGACGCCGAAATCGAGGGGAGCAGCCACCCAATGTTCTACGAGGCACATGAAAACGATCATGGGCTGCGGCATGACCCGTTCAAGGCGCTGGTGTCGCCGCGCCCGATCGGCTGGATCGGCACGTTGAGCGCTGACGGGACGCCCAATCTGGCGCCCTATTCCTATTTCAACGCCATCGGCGACGGACCCAAGATGGTCATGTTCGCGTCGGACGGGCGCAAGGACACGGTCTCCAACGCAGAGGCCACCGGCGAGTTCTCCGCCAGCCTTGCCAGCCGGGTGCATGCTGAGAAGGTCAATGCGAGTTCCGTCAACGCGCCGGCCCATGTCGACGAGTTCCAGTATGCCGGCCTGACGGCCGCTCCGGGCAGAATGGTGGAAGCGCCCCATGTGCGCGAAGCATTCGCGGCACTGGAGTGCAGGGTAGTGGACATATTCCGCCCCAGAACCCTGTCGGGCGGCGTTTCCGAGTACATCCTCGTAATCGGACAGGTGGTCGGCATCCATATCGACGAGTCGATCATCACCGACGGCAAGATCGATATGACGAAGGCCGCGCCGCTGGCAAGGCTGGGGTATCGCGACTACAGCGACGGCGCGCAGACCTTCGAGATGATCAGGCCGACCTGGGACGAGGACGGCTAAGAGCGCTCTAAACGATCCCCGCCATCCGTGCCCGCTCGAGGATCTTCAGCGACTGCTTCAGGTGCGGCCGGTCGATCATCTGGCCGTCGAGACTGAGCACGCCGGCGTCTTCTCCGGCCTGTTCGAACAGTTCCACAATGCGCCGGGCTTTTTCCACGGCGGCGTCCGACGGGGTGAAGATGCGGTTGATGACCTCGACCTGCGACGGATGGATCGCCATCTTTCCTGAAAAGCCGTCCCGGACGGCGTCACGGCACTCGCTCTCAAGGCCGTCCTGGTTCCTGAAGTCGACGAAGACGGTGTCGACCGCCTCGACACCGGCGGCGGCCGCGCCGACCAGGGTCACGGTCCGGGCGTAGCGGAACAGGTCCGTATAGTGCCCGTTCTCGTCGCGGTTGGTTTCGACACCGATATCGGCCGACAGATCCTCTCCGCCCCACGACAATGTCTTCAGACGGTCCGAGACGGAAGCGTAGGTGCCGGCGTTGAGCGTACCCTTCGCGGTTTCCGTCACGAGCGCGTGGATATCGGTCTGCCCCTCCGCCATGCCGGCTTCCGCCTCATGGACGGCAATCAGTGCGGACAGGTTCTGCACGTCGGCGCCATGTTCGCATTTCGGCAACAGCACGCCGTCGGGCCGCGCCGCGACGATCGCGGCAAGATCGTCCTCGACCATTCCGGAGCCTAGCGGATTGACACGAACAACGAGACCCGGCGTATCCGGTGCTGCGTTCTTGCGCGCGTCGGTAATAAAATCGCGCGCCATCTGCCGGGCAACCGGCTTTTGGGACGCGGAAACGGAATCCTCGAGATCGATCAGCAGGCAATCGGCACCGCTGGTCAGCGACTTTTCGAGTTTTCGTTGCGAATCGCCTGGAACAAAAAGATAGGAGCGCACCGTTACACCGCCTTTTTACGCATCATCGCCTGGCGCCGGCACTTGGCCACCAGCACGTCGTTCTGATTGTAGCCCCGGTGCTCGAACTCGACGATGCCCCGGTCGTTCTTGGATTTCGACTCGCGGACGGAGATGATTTCCGTCTCGACGCGCAGCGTGTCGCCGTGGAACATCGGGTGCGGGAAGACCACATCGGTCATGCCGAGATTGCCGATCGTTGTTCCTATCGTCGTGTCGTTGACGGAGATGCCGATCAATAAACCCAATGTAAACAAAGAGTTGACAAGTGGTTTTCCCCATTCGGTCTTTGCCGCGAAGTCGAAATCGATGTGCAAAGGCTGCGGGTTCAGCGTCATGTTCGAAAACAACATATTGTCGCTTTCGGTGATGGTTCTGCGCAACTGGTGCTGGATCACCTGACCCGGCGAAAACTCCTGCAGATATAATCCTGGCATTAAGGGCCCTCCGTTTGGCCGGCAAAATAGGCGAGGGCTGAAATGGCCGCAAGCGGTTAACGGATATAGTGAACCGATCGTAAACCTTTTGCTTCTACGGTCCGCTTTACTGAGGTAGCGACCGTGGAATTTCTGAATGATTGTCCGAAAATTTTTGCAATGGTCCGAAACGGCGGGTTCTAGGGACAGGGCACGCGCGGCAAGTGCGCTCGCACGCGCCTTTGTCATGAGCGAATTGTCCATCGAGGAGACGCGGGCGGCGGAAGCGGCCATGGCGCTGTTGCTCGACGATCCGTCCCCGAAGGTGCGTCAATCCATGGCCGAGGCGCTGGCCAGCAGCGAGAAGGCTCCGCGCTCCGTGATATGCAGCCTTGCAAGGGACCAGATCGAAGTGGCCGGCGTTGTCGTCTGTTGCTCGCCGGTACTCAGGGAACAGGATCTGGTTGATCTCGCTGCGGACGGCAGACCCGGCATTCAAAGCGCGATCGCAAACCGCCAGGACCTCGGCCCGGCCGTGTGCGCCGCCCTGGCCGAAGTCGCCGGCCGACATCCCATCTCGGAGATGCTGGACAATCTGACGGCGCGCGTCGCGAAAGTCTCCTTGCGCCGGATCACAGAGCGCTTCGGGGAGCAGGCCGAACTGCGCGCCCGCTTGCTGGAGCGTGGCGATCTTCCCTGCGATGTCCGCCACGCGCTGATCATGAAGGTCGGCGACGCGCTGGCGCAATCGAATTTCGTTGCCGGCGTGATCGGACGCAACCGTGTCGAGCGCATCATGGACGACGCCTGCCAGTCGGCGACGCTGCAGCTTGCCGGCAACATCACGGGCGAAGAGGTTCCCGCCCTGGTTGAGCATCTGCGCATTGCCGGCAGGTTGACCCCGGCATTCCTCATGCACACGCTCTGCATCGGCAATATCGAGTTTTTTGCAGCAGCGATCGGCTGTGTCTCGGGCGTCAGCGACGACCGGGTCCGCAGTATTCTCGTCGACGGCCGCCGCAATGCGATCCTCGCGCTTTACACGTCCGCTGGCCTGGACAGCACGGTTGCGGGGGTCTTCGTTTCCGCGACACTGTTGTGGCGCCGTGCGACCCGGCTCGACACAACTCCCAGCGCCCTGCGGATCACAGAATCGCTCGTTGAAGAGTACGCGCGCGCAGGCGAGGGCGGCGCTGTCGCCGAACTGCTTTCGTTGGTCGAACGCATGAACCTGGAGTTCCGGCGCCAGGCAGCGAAAGATTATGCGGTTTCAATGACTTACGAGGCGGCTTAGCGGCGCCGAATTCCGATCAGATATCCAGGTCGTCGACGAATTCGGCGCGTTCCTGGATAAACTGGAACCGGGCATCCGCCTTCGTTCCCATCAAATTGTCGACCGTCTTGCGGGTGTCATCGGCGATCGCTTCATCGATCTCCACCCGCAGAAGCGTGCGCTTGTCCGGATGCATGGTCGTTTCCTTCAGCTGCGCCGGCAGCATTTCGCCGAGGCCCTTGAAGCGGCCGATATCGATCTTGCCCTTGCCCTTGAACTCGGTCTCGAGAAGCTCCGCCCTGTGGAGGTCGTCCCTGGCGTAAAGGGTCTTGCCGCCCTGGGTGATGCGGTAGAGCGGCGGCACGGCCAGATACAGATGTCCTTCCCGGATCAGTTCCGGCATCTCCTGGTAGAAGAATGTGATCAACAGGGAGGCGATGTGGGCGCCGTCGACATCGGCGTCGGTCATGATGATGACCCGGTCGTAACGCAGATCCTGTTCGCGGTATTTCGACCGGGTTCCGCAGCCGAGGGCCTGCACGATATCGGCGATCTGCTGGTTGGCGCCGAGCTTGTCCCGGCCGGCGCTTGCCACGTTGAGGATCTTGCCGCGCAAGGGCAATATGGCCTGATTGGCCCGGTTGCGGGCCTGCTTCGCCGAACCGCCTGCCGAGTCACCCTCGACAATGAAAAGCTCGGCCCCGGCCGCAGCGTTTTGCGAACAGTCGGCAAGCTTACCGGGAAGCCGCAGCTTGCGCACCGCGCTCTTGCGGCTGACTTCCTTTTCCTTGCGGCGGCGGACGCGCTCATCCGCGCGCTCCATCACCCAGTCAAGCAGCTTGGCGGCCTCTTGCGGCGAGTCGGCAAGAAAGTGGTCGAAGGGATCGCGCACGGCGTTTTCGACAATGCGCTGCGCCTCGACCGTTGCCAGCTTGTCCTTCGTCTGGCCGACGAATTCCGGTTCGCGCACGAAGACCGACAACATGCCGGCCAGCGAGATCATCACGTCGTCCGTGGTGATGATCGAGGCGCGCTTGTTGCCGGTGAGCTCCGCATAGGCCTTGAGACCGCGGGTCAGCGCCAGGCGGAAGCCGGCTTCATGGGTGCCGCCTTCAGGGGTGGGTACGGTGTTGCAGTAGGAGTTGATGAACGCGTCGCCCGTGTACCAGGTAACCGCCCATTCGACGGTGCCGTGGCCGCCGGTCTTTTCCGAACGGCCGAAGAAGATGTCGCGGGTGACCTTGTGTTCCGGCCCGATGCTGGCATCGAGATAGTCCTTGAGGCCGCCGGGGAAGTGGAAACTCGCCTTGGCCGGTATCTCGCTCTTTTCGTCCAGCAGCGACGGATCGCATGTCCAGCGGATCTCGACCCCGCCGAAAAGATAGGCCTTGGACCGCGCCATCTTGAAAAGCCTGGCCGGTTCGAAACGGGCACTCTTGCCGAAAATCTCCGCGTCAGGGTGGAAACGGACCCTGGTGCCGCGCCGGTTGTGGACTTCGCCCAGGTCCTGCAGTTTTCCCTTTGCCAGGCCACGCGAGAAATCCTGGCGGTAGAGACGCCGGTTGCGCGCGACTTCCACTTCAAGATGATCGGACAGCGCGTTGACGACGGAGACGCCGACGCCATGGAGGCCGCCGGAGGTCTCGTAGACCTTGGAATCGAACTTTCCGCCGGCGTGAAGCGTGGTCATGATGACCTCAAGCGCCGACTTGTTCTTGTATTTCGGATGCGGGTCGACGGGTATGCCGCGCCCATTGTCGGTGACGTTCAGAAAACCGTCGGCTTCCAGTTCGACCTCGATCACCTTGGCGTGGCCGGCCACGGCCTCGTCCATGGCATTGTCGATGACCTCGGCAAACAGGTGGTGCAGCGCCTTGGCGTCGGTTCCGCCAATATACATGCCGGGCCTGCGCCGAACCGGTTCCAGGCCTTCAAGGACCTCGATGTCGGAGGCCGAGTAACCAGCTTCCGCATTGTCTGTCATCGCTGCTGCCTTGCTTGAGCGTTTCCGCTTCGATCCGGATCGCGGTCCGGACTTGCCGATTTCCTTGTCGTTTGTCGCGCCGTCCGACGCCTGCGACGCGCTGAGGCCGGAGAAAAGATCGGTGTTATCGTCCATTGAGCAGGCGGGCCCTCGTCATTCCGTACCGAAACTGCCCGACCCGGGTATCCGACTGGACAATTTCGATGATTCGCATCTGCCCGAGTCTGCCAGAATCATGTCCCCGTTGCGAGCGTATAGGCATGCCCGGACCGCATAAACGCGGCCTTCTGGGTCGATTTCGCATCGGAAACCGGCCAAATGGCGGCCCGGGCGGACATCAACCGCCCGGATCACCCGCTCTGGTCTGCTTTTCCAGTACGCGCAGGCCCGTCAGGAGCGGCTGGAAATCGGAACATAATCGCGGCTCGTCTCGCCCGTGTAGAGCTGGCGGGGACGACCGATGCGCTGATGGGGATCCTCGATCATCTCCTTCCACTGCGCGATCCAGCCGACCGTGCGGGCGAGGGCGAACAGCACCGTGAACATGGTGGTCGGGAAGCCGAGCGCTTTCAAGGTGATGCCCGAATAGAAGTCGATATTCGGATAGAGCTTCTTGTCGATGAAGTACTCGTCGGTGAGCGCGATGCGTTCCAGCTCGATCGCAACATCCAGAAGCGGGTCGTCCTTGATGCCGAGCTCGGCCAGGACCTCATGCGTCGTCTTCTGCATGATCTTGGCGCGCGGATCGTAGTTCTTGTAGACCCGGTGGCCGAAGCCCATCAGGCGGAAGGGATCGTCATGATCCTTGGCGCGGGCGATGAATTCGGGAATGTTGTCGACCGATCCGATTTCGGAAAGCATGTTCAGCGCGGCCTCGTTGGCGCCACCATGGGCCGGGCCCCAAAGGCAGGCAATGCCGGCGGCAATGCAGGCAAACGGGTTGGCGCCGGACGAGCCGGCCAACCGGACCGTTGATGTGGATGCGTTCTGCTCGTGATCGGCATGCAGGATGAAAATCCGGTCCATGGCGCGGGCAAGCACCGGGTTGACGACATATTCCTCGCAGGGGACCGCGAAACACATGTGCAGGAAATTGGACGCATAATCGAGGTCGTTCTTCGGATAAACAAAGGGCTGGCCGATATGGTACTTGTAGGCCATTGCGGCAATGGTCGGCATTTTCGCGATCATGCGCAGGCTCGCGACCATGCGCTGGTGCGGATCGGTGATGTCGGTCGAGTCATGGTAGAAGGCCGAAAGCGCGCCGACCACGCCGCACATGATGGCCATCGGATGCGCGTCACGACGGAATCCGGTGAAGAAGCGCGACATCTGTTCGTGGATCATGGTGTGACGGGTGACACGGTAGTCGAAGTCGGCCTTCTGCGCCTTGGTCGGCAGTTCGCCGTAAAGAAGAAGGTAGCAGACTTCGAGGAAATCGCCGTGCTCGGCCAGCTGGTCGATCGGATAACCGCGGTGTAAAAGCACACCGGCTTCGCCGTCAATATAGGTTATCTTGGATTCGCATGAGGCCGTTGACGTAAATCCGGGGTCGTAGGTAAAGGAGCCTGTTTCCCTGTACAGGCTCGCGATATCAATGACATCCGGACCGACCGATCCGCCGCGGACCTGCAGTTCGATGTCATTGCCATCGACAGAGAGCTTCGCCTTCGATTCCGTCATATTGGTCCCCTTTTAATATCATTCATAACACGACCCTTGGCGGCTACCGCGGATCAAACCGAAACAACGTGCGCCGTTGCTAGCCGATTTCGCACGCGCTGCCAAGCTAGGCATTGGTGTAATTGTGCGCTGCAGCGTGATCCGGGAAGCAATGGATCACACACGAGGCGCCTCTGCCAAGCGGTTGCAGCAGGACGCTAAATTGACCGGCCAACGGCCATTATTGAGCGGGACGCATCGCAGGTAATGCCAGAAACCGCACGTTATCGTGAAACCCGCAAGCCGTCCGCTGGTGGGTAAATACCGCACTGCACCGTAAATATCCAGTGTTTGGAACCAGTCAGTTCAACTGGTCGCTAATCCGGCCCAGCGCCTCGTCGCGGCCGAGCACGGCGATCACGTCGAACACGCCGGGCGAGGTGGTCCTGCCGGTCAGCGCGGCGCGCAGGGGCTGTGCCACCTTGCCGAGCTTCAGTTCATGCGCGTCGGCGAATTCCCTGATCGCTGTTTCCAGCGGTTCGATCTGCCAGTCGACCACAGTTTCCAGTATCGGAAACAATTGCCGCAGCACATCGCGCCCGCCTTCGGCAAGGATCTTCTCGGCCTTTTCCTCGTTGTGCAATGGACGTTCGGCGAACAGGAAGCGGGCGCCGTCGGCGAGATCGACAAGTGTCCTGGCGCGCTCTTTGAGGCCCGGCATAGCCGTTTTCAGCCGCGCGACGGTCTCAGGCGTCAGACGCTCTTCGAAGTATGCTCCGTTTTCCATGTAGGGGAAGAAGCCGAGCAGTGCTTCAACGAGATCATCGTCATCGCCATTGCGCACATAGTGGCCGTTGATCGCTTCAAGCTTCTTGATGTCGAAGCGCGCGGCGCCTTTGTTGACATGGGCGATGTCGAACCACTCGATCATCTGCTTCATGGAAATGATCTCGTCGTCGCCATGGCTCCAGCCGAGCCGCACGAGATAATTGCACAGGGCCTCTGGAAGATAGCCCATCTCCCGGTAGGCCTCCGCACCGAGCGCGCCGTGGCGCTTGGAGAGTTTGGCACCGTCAGGGCCGTGGATCAGCGGGATGTGCGCCATATTGGGCACCGGCCAGCCCATGGCCTCGTAGATCACCGTCTGACGGGCCGCATTGGTCAGGTGGTCGTCGCCGCGGATGATGTCGGTCACGCCCATGTCGTGGTCGTCGACCACGACGGCCAGCATGTAGGTCGGGTTCCCGTCCGAACGCAGGATGATGAAGTCGTCGAGGTCGGCATTGGGAAACGAGACTTCGCCCTGCACCTTGTCGGCAACCGTCGTGTCGCCCTGGCGCGGCGCCTTGATGCGGATGGCCGGAACGGCACCATCCGGGGCTTCGGACGGATCGCGGTCGCGCCATCGGCCGTCGTAGCGCGGCGGGCGTCCTTCGGCGCGTGCCTTGTCGCGCATCTCCTCAAGTTCCTGGGGCGTCGCGTAGCATCTGTAGGCCTTGCCGGCCACGAGCAGTTGTTCAACCACCTCGCGGTGGCGTTCGACCCGCGCATACTGGGAAATCGCGTCGCCGTCCCAGGACAGGCCAAGCCATTCGAGGCCGTCCTTGATCGCCGCGACGGCCTCCTCGGAATAGCGGCTGCGATCGGTGTCCTCGATGCGCAGCAGCATCTTGCCGCCCCGGTTTCTCGCATAAAGCCAGTTGAACAATGCGGTCCGGGCGCCGCCGATATGCAGAAATCCGGTCGGCGAGGGTGCGAAACGGGTAATGACTTCTCCGGACATGGAGGTTTCCTGTTTGTTGCAGACTGTCTGGAACTCGGCGCTCATGTAACACACACCGGTCAGAGTGCAAGGCCTCCGGGGGCGGCTTTGCCGGCGAAGCGTTGCTGTGTAGGATCGAGGCGGCAGAGCAGGGGTAAGGCATCGGTTCCATGAACAGGGCAGACACGGTTGAGAGCCGGTCCCGACCCGGGGAAGGCGGTATTGATCAAATACCGGACGCTGCCCGTACCGATTCCGGGCACGAGCGAAAAAACTCGAATGCCTTCAACGCTTTGGCGCAGGCCTTCCGCGAAGAAACGGGCACCGGCCAGACGATCCTGTGGTTGCCGGTGGCCATGGCCGGCGGTGCCATTGTGTGGTTCGGCAGTGCAGAAAGACTGCCGCTGCCGCCGATCGCAATCCTGTTCGCCGTCCTGACACTCTGGCTGCTGTTGAAAGGCGAGGGCCGGTGGCGGGGCCCGCTTGTTCTGGCAGCGGGTTTCCTTGCCGGCATGCTTGCCTCCGAAATTGAGACCCGGCGCCACCAGACGATCCTGCTCGACGGCGAGGTCACGACCCGCATCGAGGGCAGGGTGGTCAGCCGGGATGTCGACCATGCCAGCCGCTGGCGCTACACGATCGATGTGGAAAGGACAAGCGAACCGGAAATCAGACGGCCGCCGGGACGGGTGCGATTGGTCGCGCGCGGTGGCCAGGCGCCGGTGGAAATCGGCGGCACGGTCGCCGGGCTCGCCCGTCTGCAACCACCATCCGGTCCGGCGCTGCCGGGCGGTTACGACTTTTCATTCCATGCCTATTTCAACGGGCTTGGCGCCTATGGGTTCTTCTACGGAGCGCCGGAAGCTGTCACCTCGGCGGCAGGCGATGATCGCGGACCGCTTGAGGAAATCCGTCTTGGTGTCTCACGCCTGCGTGCGGCCGTCGCGTCGCGCATCCGGTCGGTTTTGCCCGGCGATACCGGAGGATTTGCCAGCGCGTTGACTGTCGCGGACCGGCGCGGATTGAGCCCCGACACGGTTGAGGCGCTGCGGGCGAGCGGGCTTGCCCATGTCCTTGCCATTTCCGGGCTGCACATGGCCCTGGTGGCCGGCACGTTTTTCTTTTTCGTGCGCGCCGCGTTCAGCCTGTTTCCGACCGCGGTTCAGGCCCTGCCGGTCAAGAAGATCGCCGCGGCCGGCGCGCTCGTGGTGGCGTCACTCTACCTCGTCATATCCGGCGCCAGCGTGTCGACCCAGCGTGCCTGGATCATGCTTGCCATTGTCCTTGTCGCCGTGCTGGTGGATCGACCGGCACTGACCATGCGCAATGTCGCCCTCGCGGCGATCGTCATCATCATGATCACACCGTCGGCGGTCCTCGGGCCGGGCTTCCAGATGTCGTTCGCGGCAACGGCGGCCCTGATTGCCACCTATGGTCTGTGGCGAAAGTACTCGGAAAACCGGCCCGGCGCAGCCGACTACGCCGGGCCCGGGCCGCTTCGGACCGTCGCTGTCTTCTTTGTGGCTCTTGGAGTCACCTCCATCGTTGCCGGCCTCGCGACGGGTCCGTATGCTGTCTACAGTTTCCATCGTGTCGCCGCATACGGCCTGCTGGCCAACCTGGCCGCCATGCCGGTGGTGACCTTCGTCGTCATGCCCATGGGGCTGGTATCGATGCTGGCCCTGCCGTTCGGGCTGGAACACTGGCCGCTTGTTGTCATGGGGGCCGGGCTCGACACTGTCATGTGGATTGCCCGCTCCGTCGAGGACCTTGGTGGGGCCGTCGTCATCGGGCGGGTCCATACCGGCCTTCTGCTTGTCCTGACCGGCGGCTTCCTGTTGTTCGTGCTCGGCAGAACGCGGCTCAGGCTGTTCGGCCTTGCAGTTGCAGTCTGTGCGGCGGTCGGGATGGTCACAATGGCACGCGACGATCCGGCGGTGGTGATTTCAGAAGACGGCCGGCTGGTCGCCCTTGTGTCGGAAGACGGGCTGGCAACCAACCGCGGGCGCCCGAATAGGTTTGTCTTCGAGCAGTGGCAGAGGGCGCTGGCCAGGCCGCAGACAATCAGCCCCGTTGCCGCCGCCGTCGGCAATGGCGCAGGTGATCTCTCCGCCATCCTGTCCGACGCCCTCCGGGAGAACGCCGGCACGCCGGTCTTTGCCTGTTCGCAAAAGGAATTTTGTGTCGGTTCGACCGGCAGCGGCGCGTCCGTCGCGGTTATCGAGGACCTGCGCTACCTCGGGCCGGCCTGCGATGTCGCCGACCTGGTCATCACGGCAAAACGCATCGCGCTCGGGCGGTGTTACTCCGGTGCCGTGCTGGTGACCGGGCGCATGCTCAGGCAAAGCGGTTCTCTTGAAGTCCGGCACCGGGGCGACGCGCTGGAGATCGTCTCCGCCATAGAACTGTCGGACAGGCCGTGGACGCGGCAGCGCTTCTATGACTGGCGCAGCCGTTCATACAAGAAACGAAAACCGCTATGGATGGCCGGGGCCGGCGACTAACGGCCGAAACGCCCGGTCAGTGGTAGCGGCGGATCAGCCCGACGAGCTTGCCCTGGATCTTGACCTGGTCGGGTCCGAATATCCGGGTTTCATAGGCCGGATTCGCCGCCTCGAGCGCAATCGACGCGCCCTTGCGGCGGAAGCGCTTGAGTGTCGCTTCTTCCTCGTCGACCAGCGCCACGACGATTTCACCGGGATTGGCGGTGGATGTATTCTTGATCACCACCGTGTCGCCGTCGAAGATTCCCGCTTCGATCATCGAATCACCCTTGACCTCGAGCGCATAGTGTTCGCCGCTTGAGAGCATTTCGGGGGGAACGCTGATCGTATGCGTGATGTTCTGGATTGCCGATATCGGGACACCGGCAGCAATGCGGCCCATGACCGGAACGCTGGCGGCCGGCTCCATATCGTCGTCGTGACGAAGCTGCTGGACCTTGTCCTCTGCCGCCGGTTTGCCGAGGCTGCCTTCGATGACACTCGGCGAAAAGCCCTTGCGCGGCTGGCTGCCGGGAATCATGGTCTCCGGCAATCTCAGCACCTCCAAAGCCCTCGCACGGTTCGGCAGGCGGCGGATAAAACCCCGTTCCTCCAGAGCGGTGATCAGGCGGTGAATTCCCGATTTCGACGCGAGGTCGAGGGCTTCCTTCATTTCGTCGAAGGATGGCGGGATGCCCGATTCTTTCATTCGCTCATGGATGAACAGCAGGAGTTCGTGTTGTTTGCGCGTCAGCATCGCTGGGCTCCCGAGTCGGAGAAACAAATACGGAACATACACTATATGTTCCAGTTGTGTTCTTCAAGTGTTTATATTTCGTAAATAGGTGTCCGGAACCGGTAAATTTGTCCGCTGAGAGATCCTTCGGCCCACCACATGCCCACGTGAATCGAGCCGTTTATGTGTCAATTGTTTCAACCGGCGGTGTCGGAGGCTTCTGCTGCCGTGGCAAATTGCTGAAAACGCTGAGGCTTCCGAATCATTGGTCGTTGCTAGACGACAACAAATGAAACACGCAGCCGGCCATTTGGAAATCCAAGTGAAACAGCGCGCTCCTAAATTCTGATCATACAGGCGGTGCTCGAAGCGAACCGGGCATGAACGAAACAGACGAAGATACAGGAGCTGGAAATGACTGTAATCATAGACCACAGCGCCAACCGGCCCGGTACACGGACCATGGCAATCACCGCAGCCGCACTGAACTGGTTGAACCCGTTTTCGGAGCGTGCACGTGCGAAACGCCGGACACGGCGCGAACACGAGCAGCTGATGGACATGTCGAGTTACGAACTGCATGACATCGGCATGACGCGCGGCGAAGTCGCGTTCGGCATTTCAAGCGGCAGGGGCGTCTTTCGCGACGTCGACCGGTGATCCGGGCAACGCTGATAATTCCCGATAACCTCCCCGAGGGCGCTGTCACTGAAGAGTGACGGCGCCTTTTGATTCAGGTGCACGTCCATCCTGCCCGATAACCGGGAGCCACGTGCGCGCAACACCCCGAGCAAACGGCACGCCGTTGGCCGGTGACGGAATTTCGGCTGTGGCCAAAGGCCTCGAAGGTCTATGCGGCCAGGGAACGGTCGGCGAGGAATGCCTGCAGGTGGTCGGCGAGGTCCCGCGCATCGTCCGCGGCGCCGTCGATCAGCGACGACTTGCGCCGGCGCAGGAACGGCAGACCCATCACGTACAGGCCGGGAGAGCCGGTAACGCCGCCATCATGGACGATCCTGCCCTTGCGGTCGAAGACCGGCACGTCGAGCCATGAATGGTCGGGACGATACCCGGTTGCCCAGACTATGGATTTGATGCCTGAAGAAGCGAGATCGATCTCAAGACGCGGCGACGCTGCGATCCGTGTCGGATCGAAGCGGTGCTTGGCGTCGACTTCACCGGTCATCCCGTTGTCTTCGATCCACGCGTCGATGGTGTCGAGGAGGCGGTTCATCTTGAGATCCGCCAGCGCGCAAATGTTGCCGAGGGCGCCGGAAAACAGGAGGGTATTGTCGCGCGCGCCGGCGAGCCGCCCGACGACTTCGATGCCCGTTTCCGCCAGGGCATTGATGTCCAGGTCGGCACGGTCGTGCGTACCGGCAAGCTGCAGCGAGGGGACGCGACGCGCGCGCCTGATGTCATCGACCTCGTCGTAGCGCAGGTCGAGAAGGCCGCATCGGTCCATCCACCACTTGATGTCACGGCCACGATAGACCCTCGGAACCCGGACATGCTCGCCAGCGGCCAGGATTACGTCGCGACCCGACTGCCGGATTTCCCGGGCGAGCTGCATCCCGGTCGCCGAAGCGCCGACGACAAGAACGCGCCCGTCCGCAAGTTGTCCGGGATTGCGGTATTGCATCGGGGTGATGCAATCGATCCCGTGCGGGACCTGATCCGCGATCTTCGGAACGCCGGCGATGTTGCAGGCGCCCGACGCCGCGACCAGCGTCCGGCACAGCCAGGTGCCGCGATCGGTCTCAACGCGATAGCCGGAATCGGTCCGCCGGACCGCTTCGACCGACGTGTGCGTTTCGACGGGCGCCTGGACGTGGCGGCCATAGCCGTCGAGAAACCGGATGACCTCCGGCATGTCCATATATCCGTCGGGATCCGGGCCGTCGTAGCGGAAACCGGGGAGGCGGCTTTGCCAATTGGGGGTCAGCAGCCGGAGCGAATCCCAACGCTCCGTGCGCCACGAATTGGCAATGTCGCCGCGCTCCAGCAACACGTGGTCGATGGAGCGCTGCGTCAGTTGCTGGCTCATGGCGAGTCCGGACTGGCCGGCGCCGATGATGACGGTCGTAGTCTTGTTCACGACACTCGCCTTTCGTTGAGAGCCTGATCAGACAACGTCGACGACGACGTTGGTCGGGTTGGTGATGCAGTCGAAGATGGCCGAGCGCTTCTGCGACTGGGCAACAAGCGCCCTGATCTCGTCGGCGGATGCGTCGGCGTCCACGTCGAACGTCACACGGATGGTTCCGAAGCCGTTGCGGACATCGTCATCGATGCCGAGAATGCCCTGGAGATCCATATCGCCCTCAACGGTCGCATGGACCGAGTAGAGCTGGATTCCACGGTGCTGCGCGACGGCGGCAACGCCGCCCATCAGGCAGCTCGCGAGACCGGTCAATGCGAGTTCGGCCGGCGTCGGCGCGTTATCTTCCGCGGCGAAGACCTCGGGATGGTCGGCGTCGATGGTAAACGTTCGCTGACGCGACTGTTCCTCGCCGAGCCCGAAAAAGCCGCTGATGGTCGAACGGCTGTGCGTTCCGTTCACCCAATGGCAGCTTGTGCGCCATTTGAATTGTGCCGCCGCCGGTGCTTCTTCGAGGGCGCCGCGGGCGCCGATCAGTGCTTCGACGTTGACGCCGTTGTCGACTTTGGTTTTGGTCATTGTGGCCTGTGTCATGGGAGCATCCTCATTTCAACAAGTGTGTCTGTCCTTGGCGATAGGCCTCGCGGCTTATCTGGCCGGAAGTTGGATGCGCGGGATTTCAGTTGCGTGTCTTTCCGGGCGGCGTCGTGTTTCAATTGTTGCCGGAGGTTTCAGTTGTTTCAGGTCCGGCGGCGGCCTGAAACACGGGCGACCGGGGCTATGCGTGTGTGCCGGTCGGGCAGGGCAGGGACGACTAAAGTATGAGGGGCAATCCGGATTTGCCCAGAAAAAGCCCGAAACGCTTCCCCACCTCAGGAGCAAGCGGCCGCTTCCCGTCAAATGCGGAACAAGAAATGGAGGTGGCCATCCGGCCCCGCCCGGTCCATGCGTGGCGGGGTACATCGCAAACATGGAGATCCCATGCGAACCATCCTGTTGACTGCCTGCTCGCTCGCCGCCCTTTCGGTCCCGGTGGTCGCGAACACTCTCGTTGTCGGCAACAAGTTTGACGGCACCGTCAGCTTCATCGATCTCGACAGCGGCAAGGAAATCACCCGTTCACCGGCCGGTGGATCTCCCCACGAAGTGGCCATTTCGCCCGATGGAAAGACAGCCGTTGTCGTGTCCTACAAGGAGGAGGGTTATGTCGGTGAGGAACTGAATCTTTTCGATGTCGCGACTGGCAACCTTCAGAAAACGATTTCCATTGCGCCGCATCGGGCGCCGCACGGCATCGGCTGGATCGGCAACACGAACAGCGTGATCGCCACAACGGAGGAGACCCGGGACGTGATTAGGGTCGATCTTGGAGAAGGCCGTGTCAGTGCCTCTGCAACGACGGACCAGATCGGATCGCACCTCCTTGCCCTGTCGCCTGATTTCTCCACGTCCTATGTCACCAGCCGCGGATCCGATACGGTCAGCGTCATCGATGTGGACTTGATGGAGCTCTTGGAAACGGTCGCCGCCGGGCAGGGGCCCGAGGCCGTGGATGTCAGTCCGGACGGAAGGCATCTTTGGGTGGGCAACAACCTGTCCCGCGACATCATCGTTTTCGACACCGGGTCAATGGAACAGGTCGCACGTATCGATGCCGGCTTCCTGCCGATCCGGGTCCGCTTCCATCCCGACGGCGGCAGCGTCGCCGTTGCCGACCTGAAGGGTGACCGTGTGGTGGTCTACGATGCCGCATCGCGCGAGATGGTGTCCGAAATCGACCTCGCTGCAGGTGGGCTGAAGACACCTGCATCGTTGCTGTTCGCCCCGGACGGATCGGCGCTGTTCGTCGGTGCGCAGTCAACCGGCAATGTCGCGGAAATCGACGTCGGGACGTGGTCCCTGAAACGGGTCCTTGACGCCGGCGACGGCGCCGACGGCCTCGGCTACAGCGACATAGAGATCGCTGTTTCCTGACGAAGACCGGCGTTAACGCCGGACCAAGCCGCGCTGTCGTAACCGACGGCGCGGGTTCGCCATGTCAGCAGGTCCGCCTGGCCGCCGGGCGGTCAGCTATTCGAAAATATATGAGCCCAGGTCACACAGATCGAGACCGTAGTCTTCCAGCGTCTCGCCGTCCTCGAACTCGGCCCGAATATCGTAGATACACGTGTTCAGGCCGTCGGCAATGATGACGTCGACCTCGTAGTCCACATCCAGAATACCGCCGGCGAGAAGGTTCCGCTGCCACGAGCTTGTGTCTTCCGAAGAGACATGGAACGCAGTGATCGGGCTCGGTGACTGGTTGATCAGCTTGAAGGTGAGGTCTTCGGCACTGGCGCTTGTGGCCCAGGCAAGGATTGCGGCCGCGGCGGCCACGAGAACGGTTTTGCGCATCGGTATGTCCCATCTGATATTCGCCCCGCCGGGACGATATCCCGATTTCCCGCCCATACAACCTCAAAAGGCCCGGAATCCCCGTAATTTGTCGTATTTGATGAAAAAGCCGACCGGCTCAATGCCACTGCGGTGCCGTGCCGGCGCCGCATTGGCAATTCTTGGGTCAGGCCGCCTTGTGCCGGCGCGTCGCCGCAATCCGGAACCGGTTGGCGACAAACGCCGCGTCCGTCAGCGCTGCGTTGCCGGCCGGGTTGGCGCCGGTCACATGATAGTCGCTGAACGCGGCGCTCTGATTGACGAAAACCCCGCCCGTCAGGTTGCACGACAGGCTGACGCCCGCATCGGCGAAGGCGTCGGCGGCCCGATCAAGCGTCGCGTCGTCGGTTGCATAGACCGACGCCGTGATCGCCCCTTTCTCGGACGCGAGCGCCGCGGCCCGCGCGATGCCTTCTTCGGCGTCGGAAACGGCGATGATGAAACTGATCGGCCCGAACCGCTCCTGGTGATGCGCATCGCCCTCGCTGTCGCGCACTTTGAGGATCAGCGGCGTTGCCGTGCGCGCATCGGCCAGATTCTCAAGCGAGGCAGAGGGCCGCAGAACGGTGCCGAGGCCGGCTGCCGCTTCGACGCGCTCGAGGGTCGCGTCGCTGGCGATGGCGCCGCACACGCCCGCGGCCCGGTCGGGATCGCCGAGCAGCTTGTCGACCGAGACCTTGATCCCTTCTGCGACCGCGTCGAAGTCCTTGTGGCCTTCGTCGGTGTCGATGCCGCCTTCCGGCACGTAGATGTTCTGCGGCGCGGTGCACATCTGGCCGCTGTAGAGCGAAAGCGAGAAGGCGATATTCGAGCACATGCCGCGGAAATTGTCCGTAGAGGCGACGACGATCGAATTGACGCCGGCTTCCTCGGTATAGACCTGTGTGTCGCGGCCGGCATTCTCCCGCACCCAGTCTCCGAAGGCGTTCGAGCCGGTGAAGTCGATGATGCGGACGGCGGGATCGGCGACCAGTTCCTTGGTGATCTCGGAACCCGGTTCGTCGGCGGCAAGAAGCAGAACGTTCGGGTCGAAGCCCGCTTCGGCAAGGACCGCACGGCCGATGCTGACGGTGATTGCAAGCGGCAGGACGGCGCCCGGGTGCGGCTTGACGATCACCGTGTTGCCGGTGGCAAGGCTGGCGAAAAGCCCCGGGTATGAATTCCAGGTGGGGAACGTCGCGCAACCGATGACCAGGGCGACGCCGCGCGGTATAACCCGGAAACGCTTTTCAAGCACCAGGGGATCGTGCTTGCCCTGCGGTTTCGTCCAGACAGCCGATGCCGGCGTTCGGGACATTTCCGCGTAAGCGTAGGTCACCGCCTCGAGACCGCGGTCCTGGGCGTGCGGTCCGCCGGCCTGGAACGCCATCATGAATGCCTGGCCAGTCGTGTGCGAGACGGCATTGGCCATTTCGAAGCTGCGCTTGTTCAGGCGGTCGAGGATCTCGAGGCACACACCGACCCGATCCTCGACGGAGGCTTTCGCCCAGTCCGTCGCGGCACTTCGTGAAGCCTCGAGCAGAAGAGCAGGGGATGCCTTGGGGTACTTGATGCCGAGTTCGAGCCCGTAAGGAGACTGTTCGGACCCCACGGTGCCGCCGTCGGCGGGGTGACCGTTGAGTTCAAATGCCTTGCCAAGGGCCGATTTGAAAGCTTTGGCACCATCCTCCTTGGCTGTTTCCCCGTAAATCTTGCCGCTGGCAATCTCGGGATAGGGTGACCAGTAATCGCGGGACCGGGCTGCTTCCAGCGCCTGGTCCAGGGTTGCCTTGTGCGTATCAAAAAAACCGCTCATTCTTTCCTCCTGCCGATCGGACGATCGAGATTTCGACGTTTCTTAATCATTGACCAACCGGTCGGTTTATGCAACATAAATTATCGAAACGAAGGCGCGCAGCCGTGATTTCGGGAGGAGAATCAAATGAGCGATGACCGGGTTCTGGTGGAAAACTGCGACGGCTATGTCGTCATCACGCTCAATCGCCCCGACAAGCTGAACGCCTTTACACCCATACAAAACAACAGCTTGATGGAGGCGTTGGACACCGCCGATGCGAATCCGGACTGCCGAGCTGTCGTGATTACCGGCGCCGGCCGCGGTTTTTGCGCCGGCCAGGATCTTGGCGAGCGCGACCCGGCGGACGGAACGCCCGATCTCGGCCAGACCATCGAGACCTATTTCAATCCGATGATCCGCAAACTGCGCGCCATCCAGCTTCCGGTGATCTGTGCCGTCAACGGCGTCGCCGCGGGCGCGGGAGCGAATGTGGCGCTCGCCTGCGACATCGTTCTGGCGGCCAGGTCGGCGAAATTCATCCAGGCGTTCTCCAAGATCGGACTGGTGCCCGACAGCGGCGGCACATGGACCGTCACGCGGCTGATCGGCGAAGCCCGCGCGAAAGCGGTCATGCTGACCGGCGCGCCGGTGACGGCGGAAATTGCCGAGCAGTGGGGCATGATCTGGAAGGCGGTCGACGATGAACAGCTGATGGATGAGGCACACAGCCTCGCGGGCAGCCTGTCAAAAGGCGCAACGGTCGGGCTTGGACTCACCAAGATGCTGGTGCAGGCGGCCGGCACCAACACGCTCGACAAGCAGCTCGACCTCGAGCGCGACACGCAGCGCGAGGCCGGGCGCACACCGGACTACGTGGAAGGCGTGAGCGCCTTTCTTGAAAAGCGACCCGCCGTATTCACCGGACGGAGATAGGCAAGATGTCCGCAGAAGCGCACGATCCGTCCGATATGTCGCCGGATGAGCTGGCCAAGGCCTGCGCGAAATCCATGTGGGAAAACGACAACGCCTCAAGACATCTCGGGATGGAGATCGAGGCGGTATCGGCGGGGACCGCGACACTGTCGATGACCGTCCGGGACCACATGACCAACGGCCACGACATCTGCCATGGCGGGTTCATCTTCACGCTGGCCGACAGCGCCTTTGCCTTCGCATGCAACAGTTACAACCAGAACGCCGTTGCGCAGCACTGCGCCGTCTCGTTCCTGATGCCGGTGCATAGTGGCGAGAGGCTGACGGCGGTGGCGCGCGAGGTACACCGGACCGGCCGCAGCGGCATTTACGACATTCGTGTCACACGCGGCGACGGCGAGACGGTGGCGGAATTTCGCGGTCACTCGCGCACCGTCAAGGGAACGCATCTGCCCGTCGAGGAATGACAAGAACAAGACCGCCGTCAGGAGGATACGCACATGCAGGCACAATCAAACAACGACCTTGGCGCACCGGCCTCGATCGCGGCAGGCGGCGACGGCGGCCTCGAGCCGATCGAAACAGCATCCCGCGACGAGATTTCATCGCTTCAGTTGAAACGCATGAAGGAAAGCCTGAGCCGCGCCTACGAGAACTCGTCCTTCTACCGCGCCCATTTCGACAGGCACGGCGTTCACCCGGACGATCTGAAGGGGCTTGAGGACCTGGCGCGCTTTCCGTTCACGGTGAAGCAGGACCTGCGCGACAACTATCCGTTCTCCATGTTCAGCGTGCCGAAGGAAAAGCTTGCCCGCGTCCACGCGTCTTCGGGCACCACGGGCAAGCCGACTGTGGTCGGGTACACGCTGAAGGACATCGATACGTGGGCACAGGTCGTGGCGCGCTCGATTTACGCCAGCGGCGGCCGGCCGGGCGAGATGGTGCATGTCGCATACGGCTACGGGCTCTTCACCGGCGGCCTCGGCGCACACTACGGCGCCGAGAAGCTCGGCTGCACGGTCGTACCGGTCTCCGGCGGAATGACCGAGCGGCAGGTCACGCTGATCGACGATTTCAAGCCCGAGATCATCATGATCACGCCGTCCTACATGCTGTCCGTGCTCGACGAGTTCCGCCGGGCCGGCATCGATCCGCGTGAATCCTCGCTGAAGGTGGGCATATTCGGAGCCGAGCCGTGGACCAACTCCATGCGCCAGGAGATCGAGGAATCCTTCAACATGGATGCCGTCGACATTTACGGCCTGTCCGAAGTCATGGGTCCCGGCGTCGCAAACGAGTGCGTGGAGACGAAAGACGGCCTGCATATCTGGGAGGATCACTTCTATCCCGAAGTCATCGATCCGGACACCGGCGAGGTACTGCCGGACGGCCAGAAGGGCGAACTGGTCTTCACCTCGCTGACCAAGGAGGCCTTTCCCATCATCAGGTACCGCACGCGCGACCTGACGCGCCTGCTGCCCGGAACGGCACGGACCATGCGGCGCATGGAAAAGGTCACCGGCCGCTCCGACGACATGATGATCGTGCGCGGCGTCAATATCTTCCCGACGCAAATCGAGGAGCAGCTCCTGAAATGCGCCGGCCTTTCGCCGCACTACCAGATCGAGCTGACGCGGGAAGGGCGCATGGACACGATGACCATCATGGTGGAATCGATGCCCGACGCGGCGGACGAGCCCGTACGTGAAAACAGCGGCAAGGAACTGGCCGCACACGTCAAGAGCTCGCTTGGCGTCACCGCCAGGGTCGAGGTCAAGGTTCCCGGCGGGGTCGAGCGTTCGGCTGGCAAGGCGCGGCGCGTTGTCGATCGCCGCAAAACCGACTAAGAACCAACGCAAAGACAGGAATCGAACTTGGCCAGAACCAAAGCCCTAGACTACGAGGTCAAGCGGGGCGCCATCCTCAGGGAAGCCGCCAGGCTGTTCGCAGAGGTCGGCTATGACCGCTCGTCGATGTCACAGCTCGCCGAGGTCTGCGGCGTCTCCAAGGCGTTGCTTTATCACTATTATTCCGGCAAAGACGCGCTCCTGTACGATGTCATCGGCGCGCATCTGAAAGAACTTTGCCTGTCCGTTGAAGCAGCGGACCGGCCGGACGCCCCGCCCGAGGAGCGATTGCACCTGCTCATTGCCGCGCTGCTCGAGGCCTATCGCGAGTCCGATCACGAGCACAAGGTCCAGATCAACGAGATGAAGCACCTGCCGCGCGATGAGCAGGAAGCGCTGAAGGATCTGGAGCGGCGGCTCGTCGCCCGCTTCGCCGCCGCCGTGACCGGCATCAACCCGCGGCTCGAGGCACGGCTGATCAAACCGGTCACCATGTCGCTCTTCGGCATGCTCAACTGGCACTATATGTGGTTCCGCCCGGAGGGCGAGGTGGATCGCGAGGAATATGCACGCATCGCCAGCCGGCTGATCATCGACGGCGCCCGTGGTCTTTCCTAGCCAAACGCCCGGCCGAAGCCGTCCGTTCGCTGTCACAAGTTGCCCTGACTGTCCGGACAGGCAATAAATGCGGCATGTCTGATTCTGCATCCAGGGAGCTGGAAGCGCTCATCGACGACTTCCACTCCCGCGAACGCATACGGGTCTGGTCGCTGGTCATTACCATTTTCGGCGACGCCGTCATTCCGCGCGGCGGCGAGTTGTGGCTCGGCTCGCTTCTTGAACTGATGGAGCGGCTGCGTATCGAACCGAGCGCGCTTCGCGCCGCGATGTCGCGCCTGACGGCCGACGGTTGGCTGACGCGGCTGCGCATCGGCCGCAAGAGTTTCTACCGGCTGGCGGAGGCCGGCGAAGCCGAATTCGCCGAGGCCGCGCGGCGCATCTATCGGCCGCACCGCAGCGACTGGTCCGGCAAGTGGCTCGTTCTGTCGCTCTCAACGGAGACGGGCGAGGGAAGGGACGCCAGGCGCAGGCAGTTGCGCAGTGCCGGTTTCGGGGCGCTGAGCCCGACGGTGTTCCTGCGGCCCGAAACGGTGGAGAACGCGACGACGCCGGAACTGCAGAACGGTGAAGTTCTGTTTCACTCGACACTGGACCATGCCTCCGAGGTCAGGCACATGGTTGCGCAGGCCTGGCGGCTCGACGATGTCGAAAAGCTCTATCGCAGATTCATCGACACGTTTACGCCGCTCGAACGTGCCCTTGGCAAGGGCGCGCTTCTCGAGCCGCTGTCGGCGATGGCGGCGCGCAGCCTGCTCATCCATCACTTCCGCCCGATTGCCCTGCGCGATCCGGCGTTTCCTGCCGAACTCACACCGGAAAACTCGCTTGGCGACGAGGCCCGGATGCTTGTCGCGAGGATTTATCGCAAGCTCGCGGATGCAAGCGAGACCTGGCTCGATGCCTGTCCCGATTCCAATGATGAGCCGATCAGGAAGCCGGAAATCGAGATCGCCGAACGGTTCGCCAAATAGACGCGGAATCGCTTAATATGTTACGATAATGTAATTGACATTTTGTGTTTCGTAACATATAATCCTTCTAAACTAAAGAAGGACCAGGGATATGTATTCTCAGGGGCTGATTGGCGCCGACGGCAAGACCGATGAGGACGAGGCCTTCCTTGCCGCCTTCCAGGAACGTATCGATGCCGAGCAGAAGATCGAACCGAACGATCCGATGCCGGAGGGTTATCGCAAGACTCTGATCCGTCAGATCTCGCAGCACGCGCATTCCGAGATCATCGGCATGCAGCCCGAGGGCAACTGGATCAGCCGGGCGCCGACGCTGCGCCGCAAGGCGGCACTGATGGCAAAGGTGCAGGACGAGGGCGGCCACGGACTCTATCTCTACTCGGCGGCCGAGACGCTCGGCATCAGCCGCGAGGAGATGTACCAACAGCTGCTGACGGGCGCCGCCAAATATTCATCCATCTTCAACTATCCGGCGCTGACCTGGGCCGATATCGGGGCCATCGGCTGGCTGGTCGACGGCGCCGCGATCATGAACCAGATCGCGCTCTGCCGCTGTTCCTACGGGCCGTACGCCCGGGCGATGATCCGCATCTGCAAGGAAGAGAGCTTCCACCAGCGGCAGGGCTACGAGATCCTGATCACGCTTTGCAACGGCTCGGATGAACAGAAGGAGCTGGCCCAGGATGCGCTCAACCGTTTCTGGTGGCCATCGCTGATGATGTTCGGTCCTTCCGAGGGCCAGTCGGTGCACTCGCAGCAGTCCATGTTGTGGAAGATCAAGCGCTTTTCCAACGACGACCTGCGCGACAAATTCATCAATGCGACCGTGCCGCAGGCCGAGTTCCTCGGGCTCAAGGTTCCCGACCCCGAGCTCAAATGGAACGAGGAAAAGCAGGGCTACGACCACGGCGATATCGACTGGGACGAGTTCTGGCGTGTCGTCAAGGGCGACGGTCCATGCAACCGGGAGCGCATGCGCACGCGGCGGCGGGTCGAAAGCGAAGGTGCCTGGGTCCGCGAGGCGGCGCTCGCACACGCGCAAAAACGCGCCGAGCGGCAGGCGGTCGCACCGGTTGCCGCCGAGTAATCCGGCAAACAATTCAAGCGCTTATCCGTATTGCGGAAAGGAATTCCGATGACCGAGACAGCAACTCCCCTTTGGGAGGTTTTCATCCGGGCGCGCAACGGCCTCAGCCACAAGCACGCCGGCTCCATCCATGCCGCCGACGCGGAACTTGCACTGCAGGCAGCGCGCGACGTCTACACGCGGCGCGGCGAGGGACAGAGCGTGTGGGTGGTGCGTTCCAGCGACATCGTGGCCTCCGATCCGGTTGACAAGGACATGATGTTCGAGCCGACGGCAAGCAAGATCTATCGGCACCCGACCTTCTACGAGATCCCCGATGACGTGGGCAATATGTGAGGCGACAATGGCCAAGGGGAACATACTCTTTACCTATCTGCTCCGGCTGGCGGACGACCACCTGATCCTCAGCCAGCGTCTCGGAGAATGGGCCGGGCATGCGCCGACCCTCGAGGAGGACCTGGCGCTGACCAATATCGCGCTCGACCTCATCGGGCAGGCGCGCTCGCTCTACAGCTATGCCGGCGCCGTCGAAGGGCAGGGGCGCGACGAGGACCAGCTCGCCTTCACGCGACCGGAGCGCGATTATGTCAACGCGCTGATCGTCGAACAGCCGAATGGTGACTTCGCCCACACGATCGTGCGCCAGTTCTTCATCGCAGCCTTCATGGTTCCGTTCTGGCGCGAGATGGAAAAATCCGGCGACGATCAACTGGCCGCCATCGCGGCGAAAGCCAGCAAGGAGGTCGCCTATCACCTTCGCCACGCGTCCGAATGGGTGGTGCGCCTCGGCGACGGCACCGATGAAAGCCATGCGCGCATGGTCGAGGCTCTGGAAGACCTGGTCATGTATACCGGCGAGCTTTTCGAGAAGGACCCGGTGACGGATGCGGCGATCGAGGCGGGCTTTGCCGTCGACGTTTCCGCGCTCGAGGACGAGTGGCGGCAGACGGTCGAGCAGGTGCTTGGCGAGGCGATGCTGGCGCTGCCGGAAGTCGGTTATATGCAGACCGGCGGCCGCGACGGCATCCACAGCGAGCATCTCGGTCATATCCTGAGCGAACTGCAATATATGCAGCGCACCTATCCCGGGCTGACGTGGTGACGGTGTGATGGCAGAGGTCGTCGAACTAGGCAAACGCAGCGACACCAAGGTTCGCGAAGCGGCATGGGCAGCGGCGGCTGCCGTTCCCGATCCGGAAATACCGGTCGTCACCGTTGCCGATCTCGGAATCCTGCGGTCGGTCGACATCGACGCGGATGGTGCCGTCGTCGCGCGTGTCACGCCGACTTATTCGGGCTGCCCGGCGACCCGGATGATCGAGCAGATGGTGCTGGAAGCGCTTCAAAATGCGGGTTTCGGGGATGTGCGCGTCGAATCCGTTCTCAGCCCTGCATGGACCACCGACTGGATCAGCAATGAGGGCAGGGAGAAGCTGAGGCAGTTCGGCATCGCCCCTCCGCAAAAGACCTCCAACTCCAAGCGGGCGCTGTTCGGCGAGACGGTCGTAAATTGCCCGCGATGCGGCTCCGCCGAGACCGAGCGCGTCAGCGAGTTCGGCTCGACGCCGTGCAAGGCGCTTTACCGGTGCAAGGCGTGCAAGGAACCGTTCGACTATTTCAAATGCCTTTGAGGGATAAGACATGGCCCGATTTCATTCACTGAAGATCGCCGATGTGCGCCGCGAGACACCGGACGCCGTGTCGATCGCCTTTGATGTGCCGGAGGATGCGAAAGATGCGTTCGCGTTCGTTCCGGGGCAGTATCTGACGCTCCGGACGGATGTCGGCGGCGAACCGGTGCAGCGGACCTATTCGATCTGCAGCGGCCTCGATGAGGGCGAACTGCGCGTCGCCATCAAGCGGGTGGAGGACGGCGTCTTCTCCAACTATGCCAACGACAATCTCGAAGCCGGGATGGAAGTGGACGTCATGGGGCCGCAGGGCCGCTTCACGGCGCAGCCGACGGCCGGTGCACGCAACCACTATGTCGCCTTTACCGCCGGATCGGGAGTGACGCCGATCTTCTCGATCGTCAAGACGATCCTGACGCGCGAGCCGAACAGCACCTTCACCATGTTCTACGGCAATCGCGACCGCGCCTCGGTCATCTTCCGCGAGCAGCTCGAAGACCTGAAGGACCGGTTCCTGGAGCGCTTCACGCTGATCCACATCCTGAGTCGCGAGGGCCAGGACGTCGACCTGTTGCATGGCCGGCTGGATGCGGAACGCATCGAGAAATTCGCGGAAACCGGCCTGTTCGACGTGGACTCGGTCGCCAATTTCTTCCTGTGCGGCCCCGGCGACATGATCGAGACCAGCCGCGCAAGCCTGGAGAAGCTTGGCGTTCCAGCCGAGCGGATCCGCTTCGAGCTGTTCACGCCGGCCGAGGGCAGCCCGCCGCCGAAACCCAAATCGCAAAAGGCACGGGAAGCCGCCGAGAAGGGCGTTGCCATCGAGACCGTTCTCGACGGCGCCTCGCGCGGCTTCGTGATGGGCGCGCAGGACGACAATGTCGTCGATGCGGCCCACCGGCACGGCATCGAGCTGCCGTTCTCCTGCAAGGGCGGCATGTGCTGCACCTGCCGCTGCCGGCTGAAGGAAGGCGAGGTCGAGATGGCCGCCAACTATTCGCTCGAACCGTGGGAACTGGAAGCCGGCTTCGTGCTCGCCTGCCAGTCGCGCCCGCTGACCGACAAGGTAGTGCTCGACTTCGACGAGGTCTGAATTCAGCCGCATCTGGACCAAAAAACCAAAACCTATTCAGTTCGCTCCCCGTTCGCGCTAAACGCTGGCGCATGAACGGGCAAGACAGCACACGATTCGGACTGGTTTTTCTGCTCTGGGCGGCCGGGCTGTGCGCGGCGGCCCAGTTCGCCAAGGTTGCCGTCGTCTTTCCGACACTTCAGGCGCAGTATCCCGGGGCCGGCACCGAGATCGGCTTCCTTGTCTCGGTCATCAGCTTCATCGGGATCCTTCTTGGAACGTCGGCCGGCATGGTCATTGCCCGCGTCGGTTTCAGGCGCCTGCTTTTATGGGCGCTCCTGCTCGGCGCAGTCATGTCCGCCTATCAGGCGACGCTGCCGCCGTTCTGGATGATGCTCGCCAGCCGGTTCGTCGAGGGCATATCCCATCTCATCATCGTCGTGGCGGCTCCGACCTTGATCGCTCAGATCAGTGCCGTGAGGCACCGTCCCTACACGCTGACCCTGTGGGGCACTTTTTTCGGCGTCGCCTTTTCGCTGGTCGCATGGCTGGGCATTCCGCTGGTCTCGATCCACGGACTGCACATGATCTTCATCGCCCATGCCGCCGTAACAGCCGTTGTTCTTGTGCTGCTTTATTTTCTGCTTCCGTCAGTCCTGCCGGACGATGCCGACAGGACACTGCCGGGCATTGTCCAGGTGCTCCGGCAGCATGCCGTGATTTACAAATCCGCCAGCATGTCTGCGCCGGCGCTTGGATGGCTTTTCTATACGTTCAGTTTCGTATCGCTTCTGACCCTGCTGCCGGATACGGTCCCGAGCGAAAGCAGGTCCTTTGTCGCTGCGACCATGCCGCTTGCCAGCATTGTCAGTTCGATGATCGTCGGCATGGCGCTGCTGCGCTTCACCAGTGCAATCAATGTCGTCATCACAGGATTTTCAGCGGCGTTGGTCATCGCGGTCGGACTTTGGCTCAATCCCGGGAGCGTGTCGTTGTGCGTCCTTTTGTTTGCTGCGCTGGGTCTTGTGCAAGGGGCCAGCTTCGCGGCCGTTCCGCAACTCAACGGAACACCGGACACGCAGGCCATGGCCAATGGTGCTTTGGCGCAGATGGGCAACCTGGGCAACACGTGCGGAACGCCCGTGACGCTCGCCATTCTCGTTTCGCGCGGCTATGGCGGAATGATGCTGGCGATCGTGTTTTGTTATGTCCTTGGAATTTCAGTCCATTATCTGCTGAGTCGAAAACGCCGGGCCGCAAGCGCCTGAAGTGGCAATCGCACGATTTGATGGCGCATCCGTACTGCTGGACCGGGCGATTCAGTGGCCTGTGGGCAATCGAATTCAAATTTTTGACTTTTTGATAAAATTATGGAACTCTTTTTACGGCAGGGAGGAAACAATATGACATCAGCATTGAGTGTAACGCGCAGAGCAGTTCTGCATTTCGTCGGGCTCGCGGCCCTGGTTCTCAGCACCGGATTTGCCGCCGCACAGGACATAAAAGTGGCCGCGATCTATACGTTGCCGGTGGAGCAGCAATGGATCAGCCGCATCCACAAGGCGCTGAACGCTGCAGCCGAGCGCGGTGACATCGAGTACGTGTTCTCCGAAAACGTCGCCAACACGGACTATGAGCGCGTGATGCGCGAATATGCCGAACAGGGCCA
This sequence comes from Nitratireductor sp. XY-223, assembly GCF_004959855.1. GTDB lineage: Bacteria > Pseudomonadota > Alphaproteobacteria > Rhizobiales > Rhizobiaceae > Hoeflea_A. The sequence goes on from NZ_SPNT01000001.1 coordinate 1,251,271, forward strand.
GAACCTGATCGTCGGCGAGGTCTTCGGTCTCGAGCGCGCGGCACGCAAGGTCGCCAAGGACTATCCCGATACCGCGTTTCTGATGGGATCCTCCTTCGGCCCGGTGGCTCCGAACTTCGCGGTGTTCGACAACTGGATCCACGAACCGTCCTATCTTTCGGGCATGATCGCCGGCTCGGCGACCGAATCGAATGTCATCGGCATGGTGGGCGGCTATGCCATCCCGGAAGTGAACCGGTTGATGAACGCCTTCATGGACGGGGCGCGCGCGGTCAACCCGGACGTCAAGTTCATCGTCAATTTCATCGATAGCTGGTACGACCCGCCGAAGGCCAAGGAAAGCGCCTTCGCGATGATGGATGCCGGGGCCGACATCATGTATGCCGAGCGCTTCGGCGTGTCGGACGCGGCGGTCGAGCGCGGGGTCAAGGCGGTCGGCAACGTGATCGACACGTCAGGCGACTATCCGGGCACGATCCTGGCATCGGCGCTCTGGCACATGGAGCCGACCATCGACAAGGCGATCGCCAATGTGAAGTCTGGCAACTTCGAGGCTTCCGATTACGGCCAGTACAGCTTTATGGGCCACGGTGGCGGCTCGCTGGTGCTCGACGAGGGGCTGGTTCCGGCGGAAGTCGTGACCGCCACGCGGGCCAAGGAGGCCGAGATCATGGACGGGCTCTTCCGCGTCGACGTCAATGACGCGCGTCCCGTCTCCGACAACTAGGCCGTTCCTCGGGCCGTGCATGTGACACGGCCCGTTCCGTTTCTCTTGCAGAAATAGACAAACATGGCTTCCGAGAAAGTCCTGTCGCTGAACGGGCTGAGCAAACGGTTCGGCTCGATTGTCGCCAACAAGGATGTCAACCTCAGCCTCCACAGGGGCGAAGTGCTGGCGCTGCTTGGCGAAAACGGCGCCGGCAAAACGACCCTGATGAACATGCTGTTCGGCCACTACCTTCCGGACGAAGGCAGTGTCGAGGTGGCCGACGAGGGCGGCACTTTGCAGCCTTTGCCGCTCGGCCAGCCGCAGGCGGCGATCGCCGCCGGCGTCGGCATGGTGCACCAGCACTTCACGCTGGCGGAGAACCTGAACGCGCTAGACAACATCGTCTTGGGCTCCGAAGACCTCAGGGCGTTTCGGCGAAATCGCGCCGCCGCCCGCGGCAAGATCAGCGATATCATGAAGCGCAGCGGCCTCACGGCCCCGCTGGATGTGCCTGTCGGCCGGCTGTCGGTCGGCGAACGCCAGCGCGTGGAGATCCTCAAGGCGCTTTACCGCGACGTGCGCATCCTCGTTCTGGACGAGCCGACCGCGGTGCTGACGCCGCAGGAGGCGGACACGCTGTTCGAGAACATCGGCGCCATGGCGCGCGATGGGCTTTCGGTCATCTTCATTTCGCACAAGCTGCGGGAGGTCCTGGCATTTTCGCACCGGATCGCGGTTCTGCGGCACGGCGTCAACGTCGGCGAGATAGCGACGGCCGATGCCGACGAGCGCACCATTGCGCGCATGATGGTCGGCGCCGATACCGAACGTGCGGAGCGCAGCGCCATGGAGCCGGGCGCGCCGGTGCTGTCGCTGCGCGATATCCGGGTGCCGGGGCGGTCTGAGCGCGATACGCTGGACATTCCCGAACTGGAGGTGCGCAGCCACGAGATCGTCGGTATCGCCGGTGTCTCGGGCAACGGGCAGGCGGCGCTTGCCGGCGTGATCTCCGGAACAGTGCAGCCGCAGTCGGGAACGATTGCGATCGGCGGCGATGCGGTGCGCGAATGCAGCCCCACGACCATGATTCACCTGGGTGTCGGACGCATTCCGGAGGACCGTCATCACGACGGCATCGTCGGATCGATGAGTGTTGCCGAGAACATGGTCATCGAGCGGCTTGACGATCAGGAGGTGCAGAAGAACGGCCTCCTGAGGCGCGAGGCCATCGCGCGCAATGCGGAGCGCCTCGCTGAAGCCTACGATGTGCGCGGTCCGGGTATCCAGGCGCCGGCGCGGCTTCTGTCCGGCGGCAACATCCAGAAACTGATCCTCGCGCGTGTTTTCGAAGAGGCTCCGAAACTGATACTGGCCAACCAGCCGACGCGCGGGCTCGACATGGGCGCCGCTGCGGAGGTTGCCCGCAGGCTATTGGATGCCCGCTCGCGCGGCGCCGGGATCATCCTGATCTCGGAAGATCTGGACGAGGTTCTCGGCCTTGCCGACCGCATCCTCGTCATCCATGACGGCAAGCTCGGCGCCGCCCATGCGCGGGACCGCGAAACGATCGGCCTGATGATGGCGGGGGAAATGGCATGATCCGCATCGAACCCAGGCAGGCGACCAGCCATTGCCTGAAATATGGCGTTCCGGTTGTTTCGGCGATTGTCGCGCTGGCCCTCGCGGCCATACCGCTGGCGCTTGCGGGCGCCAATATCGCGACAGCCTATCGCGAGATGTTCAGCGGCGTCTTCGGTTCGGTGTTTGCGTTCTCGGAAATGCTGACGCGCGCAACGCCGCTGATCTTCACCGGGCTGGCCGCGGCCATCGCCTTTCGCGCCAGGCTCTGGAACATCGGCGCGGAAGGACAGCTTTACCTCGGCGCGATGGCGGCCGTCGCGGTCGGGACGGGTTTCCTCGATGTTCCCGGATTCATTCTGCTGCCGCTGATCATCATCTGCGGCGCCGCTGCCGGGGCCGCCGGCATGGCCGTGCCGACCTTTCTGAGAACCCGTTTCGGTGCCGATGAGGTTGTCACCACGCTGCTGCTGAACTTCATCATCCTGATTTTCCTGCAGATGATGCTGGAGGGGCCGATCAAGGACCCGATGGGACTCGGCTGGCCCCAGAGCCCGCCGATCCTCGATCAGGGCATGCTTCCGCCGTTGATCGACAGGATGCGCGTGCATTCAGGACTGGTGCTCGCCATCGTCGCCGCGATCATTGCGCAATTCCTGCTGGTTCGGTCCGTCTGGGGTTTCCGGCTTAGGGCGGTCGGCGAGAATGCCAGCGCGGCAAGGCACGCAGGCATCGGGGTCAACCGGTTGCTTTTCAGCGTCGCCATCGTTTCCGGTGCGCTCGCCGGCCTGGCCGGTGTCGGGGAAGTCGCGGGGCTGAAGGGGTACCTTACGGCGGATCTGTCGCCCGGCTTCGGTTACACCGGGATAGTGGTTGCCATGCTGGCCGGGCTGTCGCCCGCCGGTGTTGTCGTCTCCGCACTGTTCATTGCGTCGGTCTTCGTGGGCGCGGACAGCATGAGCCGCGCCATGGGCGTCTCGTCCTACCTGGCCGATCTGGTCGTTTCAATGTCCCTGCTGTGCGTTCTCGTCGGCGGGTTCTTCGCGCGGTTCCGCATCGTGCGGACGCGTGCGGCAGCGGGAGGCGCCTGATGGATATTCTGCAGATCGTGCTGACCGAATCCTTCTGGGCGGCGAGCCTGCGCATCGCCACGCCGCTGATATTCGGCGTTCTCGGCGCCCTGATTTGCGAGCGGGCCGGTGTGCTCAACCTCGGCATCGAGGGCATATTCGTCGCCGGCGCGATGTCCGGCTGGATGGCCGTATGGCTTGGTGCGGGGCTTTGGGGCGGAGTGCTCGTGGCGGCGCTAGCGGGCGGCCTCTTCGGCCTCGTCCATGCCATATTGACCGTTCCCCTGGGGCTGTCCCAGCATGTCTCGGGGCTTGGCGTGACCCTCTTCGCGACCTCCGTCAGCTATTTTGCCTACCGCACGGCGCTGCCCAATGTGTCGTCGCCGCCGCGCATCGAGCCGTTTCGTCCGCTGGATGTCCCGGTGCTGTCGGATCTTCCGTTCCTGGGGCCGGTTCTGTTCCAGCAGACCGCGCTGACCTGGCTTGCGCTGCTGATGGTCGTGCTCGTGTGGTATGTGCTCAACCGCACGCCGCTCGGCGTTGCGATCAAGGCGGTGGGCGACAATCCGAGCAGCGTCGATGCACAGGGGCTCTCGGTCTACGGCCTGCGGATAGGTGCGATCGTCGCCGGCTCGGCGCTCATGGCACTGGGCGGCGCCTTCCTGACGATGTCCGCATTCGACGCCTTTTTCTTCGGCATGATCAACGGGCGCGGCTGGATCTGCATCGCGCTGGTGATCTTTGCCAACTGGCGTCCCGGCAAGGCGCTCATCGGGGCGCTGTTGTTCGGCGCGTTCGACGCGCTTCAGGTCCGTCTGCAGACGGAGGTGGGCGCGCTGGTGCCGTCGCAGGTCTTCCTGATGATGCCCTACATCCTGTCGATTATCGCACTGGTCATCGCGGCCCGCGGCGCGGATTATCCGCGTGCCCTGCTGCAGCCATGGTTCAAGGGGCAGCGCTGACCGCCGTTTCGCGCAGCACGTAAATCCGGCACGGGTCTCCGGCCTTTGCCGCCGCTGCGTGAGGCGCGCGAATGACCAGGCAGTCGGATTCGGCGAATATGCGGGTCATGGAGGAATCCTGCTTCTCGAAGGGCGTCGCGACGAGCGTTCCGTCGCCGCGGCGTTCGAGGCTGGCACGCAGATAATCCTGTCTCCGGTCGTTCGGGCCGACGTCGCGGCCAAGCACCGCATCGCAGTGCGGGTCTGCTTCCGTCAATCCGGACAGCCGTGCAATCAGCGGGCGAAGGAACAGGTGGCTGCACACCAGGCTCGAGACCGGGTTGCCGGGCAGGCCGAGCACATGCAGGCCGCCGAGCTTTCCGTACATCAGCGGCTTGCCGGGCCGCATCGCAATGCGCCAGAAATCGAGTTCCATGCCGCGCGCCACCAGCGCCGCCTGGACGAGGTCGTGCTTGCCGACGGATGCACCGCCGAGTGTGACAAGCACATCCGCTTTTTCGGCGATCGCGCGCTCGATCGCGGATTCGATCACGTCCTGACGGTCCTCGGCGATGCCGAGATCGACGACCGTCGCACCGTCGGCCTCGGCAATGGCGCGGACGCCAAACCCGTTCGAGGCGATGATCTGGTCCATGCCCGGCCGGCCCCCCGGCGCGACCAGTTCGTCGCCCGTCGCGAGGATGGCGATGTGCGGCCGCCGATTGACCGGCAGTTCGGGTAAGTTCATCGCGGCGGCAACGGTGATGCGTCCGGCATCGAGCAACTGGCCGGCGCAAAGCACTGTGTCGCCGCGCGCGAAATCGAGCCCCTCGGGGCGGATGTAATTTCCGGGCGGAACCGCGGCACCGATCCTGACGGTCCGGTCGTCGAGGCGCTCCGTGTCCTCCTGGATGACGATCGCATCGGCGCCTTCCGGCACGGGTGCGCCGGTGAAGATGCGGACCGCCTGGCCGGCACCGATCCTGCCGGAATACCCGTGCCCGGCCGGCGCCTCTCCAATGATCTCGAGTTCGACCGGCGGCGCAGCCGTATCGGCGGACCGGACGGCATAGCCGTCCATTGCGGAAGCGGGAAAGGGGGGCTGGGACCGGATCGCCGCCACGTCCTCGGCAAGGTGCCGGCCGATGGCCGCCCCGAGCGGCACCTGTTCCGTGTCGTCGATCGCGCTGACTTCGGCAAGGATGCGCTTGCGTGCCTCGTCGACCGGCAGCAGTTCCATCAGGTGTCGTCCCCGCCGCGCCGCCAGGTGCCGGATTTGCCGCCGGTCTTGGAGAGCAGCCGGATGCCGGTGATTTCCATGGCTTTGTCGACGGCCTTTGCCATGTCGTAGACGGTCAGGCAGGCGACCGAAACAGCCGTCAACGCTTCCATCTCGACACCGGTCTTGCCCGACAGCGTCGCCGTCGCTTCCACCCGCAGGCCCGGAAGGTCCGGGGCCTCGGAGATATCGACCGAAACCTTTGAGAGCATGAGCGGGTGGCACAGCGGGATAAGGTCGGACGTCCTTTTGGCACCCATGATGCCGGCGAGCCTTGCAACGCCGATGACGTCGCCTTTCTTGGCGTCGCCGTCGCGGATCAGCTTGAGCGTCTCCGGTGCCATTCTCACATAGCCCTCGGCCACCGCTGTGCGCTTGGTGTCGGCCTTGGCCCCGACATCGACCATGTTGGCCGCGCCGTCTTCGCCGATATGGGTCAGTTTGCCGTCATTTGACATCGCAAATGCCCTCAGCCCGCACCGGTGAGGAGCCGGCGCGTCGCTACTTCCACATCGTCCTGACGCATCAGGCTCTCGCCGACCAGGAAAGAGGTGATGCCGGAACGTGCCAGCCGCTGGCAGTCCTCATGCGTGAAGATACCGCTTTCGCCGACCAGCAACCGGTCGTCCGGCACCATGCCGGCTAGCCGCTCGCTGGTCTCCAGGCTGACTTCGAAAGTGCGCAGGTTTCGGTTGTTGACGCCAAGCAGCCGCGATTGCAGCCGCAGGGCCCGTTCCATTTCGGCCTCGTCATGCACTTCGATCAGCGCATCCATGCCGAGTTCGAACGCGGTATCCTCAAGCGCCCGCGCATCGTCGTCGCTGAGCGACGCCATGATGATCAATATGGCGTCGGCGCCCCAGGACCGCGCTTCGAAGACCTGGTAGGGCTCGAACATGAAATCCTTGCGCAGGGCAGGCAGGTGCGTCTCGCCCCGCGCGTCCGTCAGAAACTCCGGCGCGCCCTGAAAGGACGGGCTGTCGGTCAGGACCGAAAGGCACGTCGCGCCGCCCGCCTCGTAGGCCCGCGCCAGCGAGGGCGGATCGAAATCAGCGCGGATCAGACCTTTTGACGGGCTGGCCTTCTTGATTTCGGCGATAAGGCCGTAGCCATTTGCGTTGCCTTTTTGCTGCAGCGCTTTCAGGAAGCCGCGCGGCGGTTCGACATCTGCAATGCGATCCCTGAGTTCGACGAGCGGCGCCACATGCTTGGCGGCGGCGATCTCCTCCCGCTTGTAGGCCTCGATTTTCTGCAGGATGTCGGTCATTCTTCGGGTGCTTTTGCGTGCGCATTGGACGTCTTCACCAGCGCGTCGAGTGCCGCTTTCGCAGCGCCTGTGTCAATCGCCGCGGCGGCTTTCACGATCCCTTCCGGAATGTCTTCGGCCAGGCCGCCGATGACCAGCGACGCGGCCGTGTTCAACAGGACGATGTCACGATAGGGGCCCTTGGTTCCCTGAAGAACATCGGTGAGCGCTGCAGCGTTGTGCTCGGCGTTGCCGCCCTTGAGGCGGTCGATTGTCACACGCTCCAGGCCGAACTCGTCCGGCGTGATTTCGAACTTGCGGATTTTGCCGTTTTCCAGCGCAACCACGTTGGTCGTGCCGGTGGTGGTCATTTCGTCGAGGCCGTCGCCATGCACGACCCAGACGGTCTCCGATCCGAGGTCCCGCAGCACTTCCGCAAGCGGCTCGGTCCAGCGCGCGTCGAACACGCCGAGAAGCTGCTTCTTGACGCTGGCCGGGTTGGAAAGCGGTCCGAGGAGGTTGAAGATCGTGCGGGTTCCGAGTTCGACGCGCGCCGGACCAACGTGGCGCATCGCCGAGTGGTGCCCGGGCGCGAACATGAACCCGATCCCGGCCTCGCGGATGCAGGCCTCTATGCCGCCGGGCTCGAGGTCGAGGTGGATGCCCAACGCCGTCAGCGTATCGGCGGCACCGGATTTCGACGTCAGGGCACGGTTGCCGTGCTTGGCAACGGTGAGCCCGGCGCCGGCGGCGACCAGGGCCGCACAGGTCGATACATTGTAGGATCCGGACGCATCGCCACCCGTGCCGACAATGTCGACAGCGTGGTCCGGCGCATCCACCCGCAGCATCTTGTCGCGCATGGTGGCCACGGCGCCGGTGATCTCGGCGACGCTCTCGCCACGCACGCGCAACGCCATCAGGAAACCGCCGATCTGCGCCGCCGTCGCTTCGCCCGACATCATGATGCCGAAGGCTTCCTGGGCTTCCTCGCGGGTCAGATGCCTGCCGCTGGCCGCAATGGCGATGTAGTCTTTGAGTTCGGACATCGCTTCTTCCCGCTCGCTCTAATAGTCGGTCAGCGCGAGTTCCGCGACACTCGGGTTGTAGGCGACACCGAATTCCTCCTGCATCATCCCGATGGCCTGAGTGAGCATGTCGTCGCCCATGCGCTGCGACAGGGCGGCATCGACACCCGGCGCGAGACCGGTCCCGCTGGAGGCGATCGGCGATGTCACCTGCGAGACCTTCATCAGGATCTTGGCGGTGCCGCTGGCGTCGTCGGCGACGGCGACAATGCCGTCCGGACCGGAAAATGCGGCACCGACGGCCGCCGATCCGATCACGGCGTCCTCATCGCGGCGCTTGAGGTCGTATTTTGTCTGCGTGACCAGGCCTTCATCCGCGGCCACCGCAGTCAGTTCCTCGCCGTCCTGAACGCGCTTCTGAAGCGCCGTCGCAAGCTTGCCGAGCGCCTCGGATTCCTCCTGGCGCCTCCAGTCCTCGAGCACGCGCTCGCGAACCTCGTCAAAACTCCGATCGCGCGCCGGCGTGATGTCCTTGACCTCGAACCACAGGAAACCTTCGCCGCCGAGATGCAGCGGCGCGGATTCGACGGCAATATCGGTGTCGAACGCCTCGGCCAAAAGATCCCGCGATTCGGGAAGGGTGCGCAGGATCGTGCCGTCCGGCGTACGCGCGGACCGGTCGACGGCGTCGATGGTGACCGGGTTCAGCCGCTGTTTCCGGGCGGCTTCCTCGAGCGTGTCGCCGCCGGCGCGGGCGTCCTCATAGGCGTCGTGGACATCGAACAGAATCGCCTCCGCCTCGGCCAGTGCCAGTTCGTCACGGATTTCGTCGCTGACTTCCTCGAAGCTCGCCGTGGTTTCCGGGCTGATTTTCGCGGCGCGAAGGATAACCGGACCGAATGCGCCCTCAACGACGCCGCTCGTTCCCCCTTCCTCGCTAATTGCAAAAGCTGCGTCCGCAATCGACGGATCGGGCATGGAATCGTGTTCGAAGGTGCCCAGCGCCACGTCGTTCAGCGTCTTTCCCTCGGACGCCACGATCTCGTCGAATGTCGCGCCGCCCGCCAGCTTGTCGGCCGCGGCATTGGCGGCGGCTTCATCTGAGAAACTCAGCTGTTCGATGGTCCTTGATTCGGGCGTCCGGTAGCGGTCGATGCGTGCCTCGTAATCCGCACGGACCGCATCGTCAGCGATCGTGGAGGGGTCCATGATGTCGGTGGCGCTCAGCGTGACGTATGCGATCTTGCGGTATTCCGGCGCCCTGTAGGATGATTTACGCTCGTCGAAATAAGCCCTCAGCACCTCGTCCGAGGGATCGGCAACTGGATCGATAATGTCCCGGTCGAGAACGATGTAGTCCACGGTTCGGGCCTCGTTGTCGAACTGGTAGACGGCCTTCAGGAGCGCGGCCGGCGCCTCGTAGCCATCGGAGATCGCTTCGACGATCTGCGTGCGTATGGCGGCGTTCTGCTGACTGAGGATATAATCTTCCTCCGTCATGTTGGCGTTGCGCAGCAGTGCCGCGAATGTCGTGCGGTCGAAACCACCGCCCACACCCTGGAACGCGGGGTCCTCGGCGATAAGCGATGCGAGCCGGTCCTCCGACAGGCCGAGATTCATCCGCCGCGACTGCTCGTCGAGCGCGGCGTTCATCGCAACCTGCACCAGCACCTGGTTCTCGATGCCCATGGCGCGCGCCTGCTCGCGGGTCAGCCGTTGCCCGAACTGGCGCGAGAGCGTCGCGATCTGCCGGTCATAGGCGAGGCGGAAGTCGCCGGGCGTCACGGTCGTGTCGCCAACGGTAACAACGGAACTGCCGACCCCTTGAAAAATCGTTCCGCTGATCCCCCAGACACCGAAAGACAGGACCAGGATCATAAGAAAGATCTTTACGACCCAGGATCTTGCACTGTTACGAAGAGCGTCGAGCATGAAGTCTCCCTGGAACCCGCCAGCGGGTCCGTTCGAACAAATCCTATGTTTGTCCGTGTTTTACGCATCGAATGCGGACGCCGCAAGGCTGAATGGCAGAGACCGTTACCGACCGCCACGCAACTCTTTTTGAAGTGCGCCTTCTTCGCGCGATTGATTTATCTGGCGGATTTGGTACGTCCCTTTTGTTTGACCGATGGACGTCGAGGGGAAGTTTCATGACACCTGGCATCAGACCACTTGTTGCGGGCAACTGGAAAATGAACGGCGATCGGGATTCCCTGCGCGAAATCACCGCTATTGCAGGCGGGATCGATGCAGCGTTGCGCGATAAGATCGACGCGCTGATCTGTCCCCCGTCAACATTGGTCTATCTGGCGGCGGCGGCCGTCCAAGACACCGGACTGGGTATCGGCGGACAGGATTGCCACTGGGCCGCCTCGGGCGCCCACACGGGAGACATTTCGGCGGCCATGCTGCGCAACGCCAATGCGTCCCACGTCATTGTCGGCCATTCCGAACGCCGGACCGACCACGGCGAAAGCAGCGCCGTTGTCAGGAAGAAGGCCGAAGCGGCCCAGGCCGAGGGGCTCACGGCCATCGTCTGCATCGGCGAGACGAAGGAACAGCGCGACGCGGGAAAGACGCTCGATGTCCTGAAGGAACAGCTCGAGGCTTCCGTGCCCGACGCCGCCACCGCTCAAAACACGGTGATCGCCTACGAGCCGGTGTGGGCCATCGGCACAGGCGTAACGCCCACGGCGGAAGACGTCGAGGAGGCGCATGCGTTTATGCGGCGGCAGCTGGAGGCCCGGTTCGGCGGCCACGGCGCGGGGATGCGGCTGCTTTACGGAGGCTCCGTAAAGCCCGGAAATGCGGGCGAGCTGATGGCGGTCCACAATGTCGATGGCGCGCTTGTTGGCGGCGCGAGCTTGAAAGCGGACGACTTCCTCGCCATTTGTGAGGCTTATAGGTAACGCGCGGCCGATTCATCACGCCGCGGGGCGGGCGAATTGGCGATAGGGGTTGGAATGCGTTCCAGCCTCGTGTACACAGCCGCGAATTTTGCAATTTGCTTGGGGCGAAACGAGAATGGCTCTCGCTCCAGACGCAGGAACGGTAATCCATGCAAACGGTTTTAATCGTTATACATCTCATGATCGTGGTCGCGCTTGTCGGAGTCGTGCTGCTGCAGCGCTCAGAGGGCGGGGCACTCGGTATCGGCGGCGGTTCGGGCGGCCTCATGTCGGCACGCGGCGCGGCCGATGCACTGACGCGTACGACCGGCATTCTCGCCGCTGCATTCTTCGCCACCTCCATCGCGCTCGGGATCTATGCCCGCTACGAATCGCGGCCGACAGACATTCTCGACCGTATCGAACAGACCGCGCCCAGCGGCGGACAGTCGGTTCTCGACCAGATCGGCGGATCGCCGACGACATCCGAAGACAGCGGAGCGGATAATATTCCGCAACCGGCCACGTCGGGCGGGGGCGAGACCCAGGTTCCGACCGGTCAGTAGGACCGTAATACGAATGAAAACCGGCGGCGTGAATGCGTCGCCGGTTTTTTACTGTGTGGCAGGCCTCCCGGCGGTGGATCGTTGCGCGCACGCACAAATATGTCGAAAAATACACCGGCACCACGTTTTGGGGCTGGCGGAATCAGTCACAACGCGGTAACGGAATAAGCCCATGGCGCGATATGTCTTCATCACTGGCGGCGTGGTTTCATCCTTGGGTAAAGGCATCGCAGCCGCCGCACTCGGCGCTTTACTGCAGGCGCGCGGGTACAGTGTACGCCTGCGCAAGCTGGATCCCTACCTCAACGTCGATCCCGGAACCATGAGCCCCTATCAGCACGGGGAAGTGTTCGTTACCGATGACGGCGCCGAGACGGACCTCGATCTCGGACATTACGAACGGTTTACGGGGCGGTCCGCGGTTCAGGCGGACAACATCACCACGGGTCGCATCTACAAGGACATCATCGACAAGGAGCGGCGGGGCGACTATCTGGGTGCGACGGTTCAGGTCATCCCGCATGTTACCAACGAAATCAAGGACTTCGTTCTTGACGGCAATGACGACTACGATTTCGTCCTGTGCGAGATCGGCGGCACGGTCGGCGATATCGAAGCCATGCCGTTCCTCGAGGCGATCCGGCAGCTGGGCAATGACCTGCCGCGCGGAAACGCGATCTATATCCACCTGACGCTGATGCCATGGATTCCGGCCGCTGGCGAGCTCAAAACCAAGCCGACGCAGCATTCGGTCAAGGAACTGCAGTCGATCGGCATCGCGCCCGACATTCTGCTGGTGCGTGCAGACCGTCCGATCCCGGAAGAGGAGAGGCGCAAGCTCTCGCTCTTCTGCAACGTACGTTCTTCGGCGGTCATCCAGGCGCTCGACGTCGACAACATCTACGACGTGCCGATTTCCTACCACCGCGAAGGTCTCGATGACGAGGTGCTTGCCGCCTTCGGCATCGAGCCGGCGCCTGCGCCGCGCATGGAGCGCTGGGAAGAGGTCGCCGAGCGCATCCGCACCCCGGAAGGCGAGGTGACCATTGCCATCGTCGGCAAGTATACCGGGCTCAAGGATGCCTATAAATCGTTGATCGAGGCGCTGCATCACGGCGGCATCGCCAATCACGTCAAGGTCAAGCTCGAATGGATCGAATCCGAGATCTTCGAGAAGGAGGAGCCGGCCCCGTGGCTTGAAAAGGTGCACGGTATCCTGGTTCCCGGCGGTTTCGGAGAGCGCGGGGCCGAGGGCAAGATCCTGGCCGCACGGTTCGCACGGGAACGCAAGGTTCCCTATTTCGGTATCTGTTTTGGCATGCAGATGGCGGTTCTGGACGCTGCCCGGTCGCTGGCCGGACTGGATGCTGCATCGTCCACCGAGTTCGGGGAGACCTCCGAGCCCGTCGTCGGCCTGATGACCGAATGGCTCAAGGGCAACATGCTGGAGAAACGGTCGAAGTCCGGTGATCTCGGTGGAACCATGCGGCTCGGCGCCTACAAGGCGCACCTGAAGGAAGGAACGCGCATCGCCGGCGTTTACGGTTCGACTGAAATTTCAGAACGGCACCGTCACCGCTACGAGGTCAACCACGAATATGTAGACGCCCTGGAAGAACACGGGCTCGTATTCTCCGGCATGTCGCCGGACGGGGTCCTGCCTGAGACCATCGAATATGCGGACCATCCCTGGTTCATTGGCGTGCAGTATCATCCCGAGCTGAAATCGCGACCGCTGGAGCCGCACCCGCTGTTCGCCTCCTTCATCGAGGCTGCGCTGGAACAATCGCGCCTGGTCTAGCGGCAGAAATCCTCAAAGTCACAATACCCGTTCCGCTTCTCAAAACTGCAACGGGCGATAGCAATCGGGACAAAATCAACGTGCCCGGGTACAATCTCCTCGGATGAAGGAGATGACCCATGGCTACATTCATATTGCTCGCCAATTGGACGAAAGAGGGTTTTCGCGACATCAAGGACTCGCCAATCCGTCTCGATGCCTTCAAGGCCGCCTGCAAGGAGCATGGCGGTGAAATCAAGGCCTATTACATGACCATGGGCCCCTACGATATGGTCATCATCGTCGAGGCCCCGGATGACGAGACCGTTGCCCGCCTGGCGCTTCAGGGCGGTGCACAGGGTCACACCCGCACCCTGACGCTCAAGGCATTCAGCGAGGACCAGTACCGCGCGATCGTCGATTCGCTGGAATAGCAGCGCTATTTCAGCCCGTTGATCCATGCTTCGAGCATTGTCACCGCTTCCTCGTGAACCAGCGTCCGCCCGAGTTCCGGCATCATGATTGCCGGATCGTTGCTGCGCATTCGGTAGATGAGGATGGAGCGGTCGGCGTCTCCGGGTTCGATACCGAATTCCAGCCCGCCCGATCCGCGCCCGGCGGCGACCGGGCGTTTGCGGTAACCCCAGGCGGTCCTGTCATCCTCCCAGGCGGTCAGGAACAGACCGGAATTGCTCGCCGGTCCTTCCTTGCGATGGCAATGGGCGCAATTGACATCGAGATAGCTTCGCGCGCGCTTGTCCAGCGGTTCGCTTTCATCGCGCCAATCCGCGGCGCGTGGCAGACCGCCGATGTCGGGCGCGCCCTTGAGCAGTTCCAGATCGACCCACATGCGCAACTGGTTCTTGACGGCCCCGGCGTAGCTGTAATCGTGGTTGAGGTTGCGTGCGTTCGGGCCGATCGGCGTGAGCTCCTTGTTGAGGGCATGACAGCCCTTGCACTGATTGGCGTTGGGAACCACGTAGTCGATCGCCAGTTCGGATCCGTCCCGGTGAGTGACCGAAACCGGCAGGCGCTTTCCGGCGATCCTGAGCCGCGCGTCGCTCATGTCCTCGTTCCAGACATAGGCCCAGGCTTTCCAGCCGGCGTCCTGGCGAATGAGGAGCCGCGTCTCGATCAACCGGATCTGCTCGTTCGGCTTCCGCAGATCCCCTGGGTAGGCGAATGTCTTGACGAGCGTCGTCCCGACGGGGAACGCAAAAGCCTCGCGCTCGCGGTATTCGGCGCTTTTTCCGCCGGGGATGTAAACGAAACGGTATTTGGACGCGTAGTCGGTGAAGAGCGGCGTCACCAGGTCGTAGGGCAGAACGCCAACATTCGGTATCTGATTTGCCGGATCGACAAACAGGCCGTAGGCGGAGAGCATGCGCGGCGGATTGGCGGCCATCAAGGCGGCGTCATTGACCTTGTCAGCCCGAGCGCTCGCCAAGGCCGTCAGCCAAAGCGCAATCCCCAACAAGGCGCTGACCTTCATGGCATGTTCCGTTCGCCGGTTTCTGACTATTGTACCTGCAATTGAGGCAGCGACACCATATCCGGCTCGGGCAAGGTGCCTTCATAGTCGGAAATGTCGCGATCCGGCGACGTCGACCACGGATAAAGCGTGTTCTGGATCATCCGCAGGTTGGCGAATGTGGTGCCGTCAGCCTCGTTGACATAAATGCGGTCGTCGCCGGATGTCCATGTGATCCACTCCGTCAGCGGAACGACGCCGTCCCAGACAATGTCGGGCACCGGGGTGCCCGTGACATCCGATATGATCTTGCCGACTTCCCCGTCCGGTTCGCCGCCGCCATCCCCATAGGAGTTGTCGCGGACGAGGACAGCCCGGGGATGCGGAACATAGGTATCGTCATCGAAGTCATTCGGGTAGGTGGCGATCAGGACGTGTACGGTGCCGTTGTTCTTCAGGACGTTGTCGAAGACGTGAACGTTCCTGTTCGCCATGACCATGATGCCGGTTCCCTTGGCGACCATTCCGACAATGTTGCCTGCCGGCGCGAAGTTGGGCGTGTCGTTGTCGATGACCTGGTTTTCGAAGACGCGGACGGAGTGCCCGCCCATGACGGGCAGGTTGGGCAGATCGAAGACCAGAATCCCGCCGGTGTTGTGCGTCACCGTGTTGCCGTAGACGTCGGCGTGTTTGCTGTTTTCGATCTCGATGCCGGCGACATTGTACGCGGCGGTCGAATTGCGCACGACGATGTTTTCAGACTGGCCGACATAGATGCCTGCGTCCGACGCGCCGCGGACCAGGCTGTCCTCGACAAGAACATTCTTCGATTCAACTGGATAGATGCCGTAGGCGCCGTTTTTCTCGTCGGGGCCGCCGGTCCACTCGACGCGGATCCGGCGGTAGCTTATCTGATCGGCACCCTTCGACTTGATGCCGTCACCCCTGGTATTCACCACGGCAAAGTCTTCTAGCGTCACGTTGTCAGATGTAATCAGAAAGCCTTCGCCCCCGGCCTTTTGATCCCCGAACGAGAGGACGGTCTTGTCCATGCCGGCGCCCCGGATTGTAACCCCCGGGACGTCGAGTGAGAGACCGTCCGAAAACTCGAACGTCCCCTCCGCCAGACTGATCATGCTGCCGGGTTCGGCAGTGATCAGCGCTTCCTGAAGCTCTTCCGCGGCATCGGGCCCAGGCACAATGGAAATGCTGCCTGCCGCGAAACCGGCGGTATTTAGGGCAAACAGGAGCGGCAAAGTGTAAAAAACACGATATTTGCTGCCCACTGTCTGCTCCTCCCCAGGAAACTATGGTGTAGTGTCGTAACATGAGATTCACGCATTGGCAATTAACATGAATATTATTCACATTTTTACGCGTGCCCGTTACGATCCCGCTAGTCGGGCGGGAGCCAGTGAGCAATGACAGCCGATACGCGGCGCAAACCGCGCCAGAAGCGCTCAAAGGAAAAGGTCGACAAGATCCTGGATGCGGTCGAGGAACTTGTTACCCGGCAGAGTATCGAGGCATTGACGACGACGCAGATCGCCGAACACACCGGCCTTGCCGTCGGCACCATCTATCAATATTTCGGAAATCGCACCGAATTGCTCATTGCCGCCGAAATCAGGATGTTCGAGCGGCTGGCCGCGAAGCTGGCGGGTGAGGTCTACAAGGTGCTGTCCCAACCGGTCGGCGACCCGATCGAAAAGCTCATCAGCATCTATATCGAGAGTGCCAAGGCGCAGCCCGGTTATCTTCAGCTCCTGCGATTCTCTTTCCTCAACAAACCGCCCGGCGTTAACGATGCGGCTGTCGAGGAATTTGCCGGCGACATGATAAGCGCGTTCATCCGGCAACGGATTCCGGACATCGGCGACGATCAGATGGAGGTCACCCGCAGGACCGTCATCAACATCCTAAGCGTTCTTTGCGACGTGGTGCTTTTGACCAAGGAGCCCGAGATCCAGGAGCGTATCCAGGCCGAGCTGGTGGCCCACTGCAAATTCGCGCTCTACCGCGCGGCCAATCCGGACATGCAGTGTCCGTTCACGGAAAGCCTCCAGCTCAAAGAGCATTCATGACGCTTGAGGGGCCGTTCTCCTGATCGATCATGATTTGCGGTCGACCTTCCAGCTGAAGCCGGAGCGCATGGCGTCTTTCAGTGTGCGGTCCGTCCTGGCGGCAGCGTCGGATTGCGCACCCTGCACCGTGTAAACCGGGCCGGGATCGTCGTACAGGACGCCCGTGGCCATCGGAAATTCCGGATTTGTCATGCGCGCAAGCGCCGTTGCCAGATTGTAGTTGCCGGGGTCGTGGACAAGCACATCGTTTGCGGAATCCTCTGACAGTTCCGCCGCGCGCAGACCGAGCGCAGCCGGATCGAAGACCAGGCCGCGGCTGCCGTCGGTTCCGTAGACCAGCGGCTTGCCAGGCTCCACCTGCAACTGGTGCTCGGCAAGATTGGCCTTGGCCGTGAATCCGTCGAACACATCCTCGTTGAAGACGATGCAGTTCTGGAAAATCTCGACGAAGGCCGCACCCTTGTGGTGATAGGCCGCCTTGAGCACCTCCGTGAGCTGCTTGACCTGCGTGTCCACGCCGCGGGCGACGAAGCGCGCGCCGCAGCCCAGCGCGAAACTCGACGGATCGACGGGATTGTCGATGCTTCCGCCGGGCGACGAGGGGGAGCGGGTCGCAAGGTGCGATGTCGGCGAGTACTGGCCTTTCGTCAGGCCGTAGGTCTCGTTGTTGAACAGCAGGATCTGGCAGTTCAGGTTTCGCCGCAGGATATGCAGCAGGTGATTGCCGCCGATCGACAGGCCGTCCCCGTCGCCGGTGACGATCCACACATCCAGGTCGGGATTGGCCAGTAGCATGCCGGTCGCGACCGCCGGTGCGCGGCCGTGGATCGTGTGGAAGCCGTACGTGTCGATGTAATAGGGAAACCGCGAGGAACAGCCGATGCCCGAGACGAAGACCGTGTTTTCGCGGCGCGCACCGACCTCTGCGAGAACTGTGCGCACGGCCTTCAAAATAGCGTAGTCGCCGCAACCCGGACACCAGCGCACTTCCTGGTCCGTGGCGAAATCGGCAGCCGTCAGTTTGGTGCTCGTCAGTTGTTCATTCATCACCAGGCTCCAGACGGGAGAGTATCGCTTCCTCGATCTCGGCGACCTGGAACGGCCGGCCCGTCATCTTGTTCAACGCCTCGACATTCGTGCATCCTTCGGCCCGCAGCAGCGCGGCGAGCTGTCCGGTGTTCATTTCCGGAACCAGGATGCGCCTGAAGGCGGCCAGCAGATTGCCCTGATTGGCCGCAAAGGGCCGCAGGTGATGCAAATGGATGTGGGAGACGCTGTAGTTGCGCGCCCGCAGGTTTGTCACCGCCCTGGAAATCGGACCGTAGGTCGAGCCCCAGCCGACGACGGCGAGATCGCCCTCGGCAGGACCCTGGTCCGGCTCAAGCCGCGGAATGGACTTCGCGATCCCGGCGATCTTGTCCGCGCGCACATCGGTCATTTTCTGATGGTTGTCCGGTTCATAGGAAATGTGACCGGTGGCGAAATCCTTTTCGATGCCGCCGATACGGTGCTCGCAACCGGGCGTTCCCGGCACGGCCCAGGTGCGGGCCAGCGTTTCGGGATCGCGATCATAGGGATTGAAACTCTCCGGCTCGGCGTGGTTGGCAACATCGATCCGCGGCAGTTGATCGATGTCCGGCAAGATCCACGGGCTCGACGAATTGGCGACGAAACCGTCGGACAGCAGGATCACCGGCGTCATGTAGGTCAGGGCGATGCGGGCCGCCTCGATCGCCATTTCGAAGCATTCGGCGGGCGAGCCGGCCGCGAGCACGGCCAGCGGGCTCTCGCCGTGACGGCCGTAGAGCGCCTGGTTCAGGTCCGACTGCTCGGTCTTCGTCGGCATACCCGTCGAAGGGCCGGCCCGTTGTGTGTTGACAATGATGAGCGGCAGTTCGGCCGAGACCGCCAGGCTCATGGCCTCTTGCTTCAGGGCGATCCCCGGCCCGGAACTCGAGGTCACGCCGAGCCCGCCGGCGAAGGAGACGCCGATGGCGGCGCAGATCGCGGCGATCTCGTCCTCGGCCTGAAAGGTGGTGACGCCGATATCGGAAAGCCGCGCCAGCGTGTGCAGCAATGGCGAGGCCGGCGTGATCGGATAGGAAGAGAACACGAGCCTGCGGCCGGACAACTCGGCAGCCGCGGCGAGCCCCCATGCGAGGGCCTCGTAGCCGGTGACGAAATTGTATGTTCCCGGCTCGGGCGTGATGCGGGCGACCTCCAGGGCGGTGGCCTCAACCGTCTCGCCATAGGCGTGGCCGGCATTGAGCGCGGCGATATTTGCGGTCGCAACGTCCTTGTTTCCGGCGAATTTGTGTTCCAGCCACGCGATTGTCGGCTGCCGGTCGCGCCCGTACATCCAGTAGACGAGGCCGAGCGCCCAGAAGTTCTTGCAGCGCAGCGACGCCTTCCTGTTGAGACCGATATCGGCGACGCTCTCAAGCGTCAGTTTCGATATGTCGGGCGCCAGGATCCGGTAACCGTCGAGCGTTCCGTCCTCGAGCGGCGAGGCCGAATAGCCTGCCTTCTCGAAATTGCGCTGCGTGAACGTGCCGGAATCCACCAGGATGGTTCCGCCTTTTTTCAGGATGTCGAGATTGGTCTTGAGCGCGGCGGGATTGAGCGCGACGAGCATGTCTGCCTCGTCGCCGATGGTCTTGATCGGCCTGCCGCCGAAATGCACCTGGTAGGCGGAAACGCCGTAGGTGGTGCCGACGGGCGCGCGGACTTCGGACGGATATTCCGGAAACGTGCCGAGATCGTTTTCGGCCATGGCGCTGGCCAGGCCGAGCTGCGAGCCGATGACCTGTATGCCGTCGCCGGAATCGCCCGCGAAGCGGACGACCACGGTCTCGACGGTGGATCCTTCAGGTGGTTTGGTGCCTTCAACAACGTTCATGCGTGGATCTTTGTCCTGCGATCGTTCCAAAACGGTCTGGCGGCAAAGCCGGTTCCCTTGTTTATAGCGCACTGCCGGGGCAAAGAGTATTGCCAATTGGACGCGGGCCCGGTCTCGGCGGTTTGGGAAGCGTCGTTGGCGCCGAACGGATTATTGATTCCACTTGGCGACCCGTTTGGATAGATTGCCCCGGCGATCATCCCGAACTGGAGGACCAAGTGGACAAACCGCGTCCCGTCGATCATCTCGTGCTGCCGACCGCGGAGCTGGAGGTTGCACGAGCCCGCCTTGCATCGCTGGGCTTTACCGTGGCCCCGGAGGCGCGGCATCCGTTCGGTACGGCCAATGCATGCGTGTTCTTTGCCGACGGCACCTATCTGGAGCCGCTGGCGGTCGCGCAAAGGGAGCTTTGCGAACATGCGGCAATCGACGGCAACGTCTTCGTCAAGCGAGACCAGGCCTACCGGTTCCGCCGGGGAGAGGAGGGCTTTTCCGCGCTTGTCATGGGAACCGACAATGCAGCAGAGGACCGGAACCGGTTCGTAAGAGCCGGCATCAGCGCCGGCCTCAACCTCGAATTCTCCCGCCCTTTCGAGACACCGGACGGCGCCCGCGCAATGGCGGGGTTCGAACTGGCGTTTGCCGGCGACCTAAGGGCGCCCGACGTCTTTTTCTTCACCTGCCAGCGCAAGAATCCGCCGGAAGTCGACCGGACCGCGCTCGAAACCCACGAAAACGGCGTGACCGGAATCAGGCAGGTGGTGCTGTCGGAACCAAATCCCAGCGACTTCCAGTACCTTCTCCAGCAGGTCGTTGGCCAGCGTGAGGTCAACGCGCATTCGTTCGGTGTCGATCTCGCCGCGGCCAATACCGATGTCGTTGCGCTTAACGCCGCGGGACTGAAGGGTTTTTTCGGCGTCGAGGGTGGCACCCATGCCCGGGGGCTACGACTGCGCGGCATCGTCTTTGCGACCGGCGATCTCAATGCGATGGAACAACGGCTGAAGGAAGAGGGCATAGCCTATGTCTTCACGGCCGGGCGGCTGGTCGTCGCGGAAACGGCGGGGCAGGGCGCCTTCTTCGCCTTCGAACAGGTCGAGTGAAGGCGCGAATCTCGCGATCGCAGCCGTTCCGGCGTTGCGTTTTTTGCGCGGTTGCCTAAAAGGACACGGAAACTCCCAAAACCTGCGCCACAAGGATCCTGTGTCATGACAGCAATCGTCGATATCGTCGGCCGCGAAATTCTGGACAGCCGCGGCAACCCGACCGTGGAGGTCGATGTCCTATTGGAAGACGGCTCTTTCGGCAGAGCGGCGGTGCCCTCCGGCGCATCCACCGGCGCCCATGAGGCCGTCGAGCTTCGCGACGGGGGCCCGCGCTATCTCGGCAAGGGCGTCCTGCAGGCGGTCGACGCCGTCAACGGGCCGATCCTGGAGGAACTGGTCGGTCTCGAGGCCGAGAACCAGATCCAGATCGACAACACCATGATCGCGCTCGATGGAACACCCAACAAGGCCAAGCTCGGCGCCAATGCGATCCTGGGCGTTTCCCTTGCCGTGGCAAAGGCGTCGGCGGAAGCCGCCGGCCTGCCGCTATACCGTTATGTCGGCGGCCCCAATGCCCATGTGCTTCCGGTGCCGATGATGAACATCATCAATGGCGGTGAGCACGCGGACAATCCGATCGATTTCCAGGAGTTCATGATCATGCCGGTTGGCGCGGACTCCATCAGAGACGCTGTGCGCATGGGATCGGAAGTGTTCCACACGCTGAAAAAGGAGCTGTCCGCGCAGGGCCACAACACCAATGTCGGCGACGAGGGCGGCTTCGCGCCGGGTCTCGCCAGCGCCCCGGCGGCGCTCGACTTCATCATGCAGTCGGTCGAAAAGGCGGGCTATGCGCCGGGCGAGGACATGTTCGTGGCGCTCGACTGCGCTTCCACGGAGTTCTTCAAGGACGGCAAATATGTGCTTGAAGGCGAGGGGCGCGTGCTCGAACCCGATGCCATGGCCGACTACCTGGCGGAGCTGGTCGACAAATATCCCATCATTTCCATCGAGGACGGCATGGCCGAGGACGACTGGGACGGCTGGAAGATCCTTACCGACAAGGTCGGATCGAAGTGCCAGCTCGTCGGCGACGATCTTTTCGTCACCAATTCGGCGCGGCTGCGCGACGGTATCAAGATGGGCGTTGCCAACTCCATCCTCGTCAAGGTCAACCAGATCGGCTCGCTCAGCGAGACGCTGGACGCCGTCGAGACCGCGCACAAGGCCAGCTACTCGGCGGTCATGTCGCACCGCTCGGGCGAGACCGAGGACGCGACCATTGCGGACCTTGCGGTGGCGACCAATTGCGGGCAGATCAAGACCGGTTCACTGGCGCGCTCCGACAGGCTGGCCAAGTACAACCAGCTCATCCGCATCGAGGAAGAACTGGACACGCAGGCAAGCTACGCCGGCAGAAGCATGCTGCGCAGCTAGCGCCCGATAAGAGAACTTGCGGACTTGAACGGCCTTCCAAAGCGGAGGCCGTTTTCATTTGACCCGCTCTTCCCCGGATCGGCAGGGCAAAAGGTCGCAACCTAATATTAGTATCTTACAATATTCTAATATAAAACTATATTCGGATGATATCACCATGCCGTTCCGGCCGTCCGGCCGGGGCGGGCCGAAGCTCTTGCCATGGAGTCTGCTATGGTCAATACCTCCCGATTCAACGGTCCCTACAACCCGCTCTATTTCCTTGCCTCGCTGGGCAATGGCGGCTTGGCGGTTTCCTTCTTCATCTATCTGATGTTCATGCTGCCGCATCCGGAGTCGGCGATCCCGACCTTTGCCACGCTGTCGCGCGTCTATTCCGGCGGCGATCCGCTTCTTGCGGTGCCGGTGGCGGTGGCGCTCGCCGGGATCCTCTATTTCGCCTACCAGCACTACCGGCTTCTGATCAGGAATTTGCGGGCCTATCGCACCTATCAGAAGACGGAGGCCTACGGGAAACTCATGGCCGGCAACGCGGAGGTCACCCGCATGGCGATACCGCTGACCCTGTCGATGAGCATCAATGTCGCCTTCATTCTCGGTGCCTTGTTCGTCCCGGGACTCTGGAGCGTCGTTGAATATCTCTTCCCCGCTGCGCTCGTGGCATTCGGTGCAGTCGCCATCCTGGCGCTGCACATGTTCGCCTCCTATTTCAGCCGCATCCTCGTCAATGGCAGGTTCGACTGGTCCACCAACAACAGCCTCAGCCAGCTCGTCGCTGTCTTCGCCATGTCGATGATCGGGGTCGGCTTCGCGGCACCCGCTGCGATGAGCCATGTCCAGGCAACCGTCGTCATCGGCATGGTGCTGTCGATCTTCTTCCTGACCGCCGCCGCCGTCTTCGGAACGGTGATGGTCGTTCTCGGCATCAAGGACATGCTGGAACACGGCGTCAGCGAGGAGGGCTCTCCGTCGCTGTGGATCATCATTCCCATCATCACTGTGAGCGGCATCGCCATGGTCCGGCTGTCGCACGGGCTCCATCATGTCTTTGCGGGCGGGCCGGCAGCCTCCGACATGCTGGTCAATCTCGTGGTTCTGTTGTCCGTTCAGTTGCTGTTCGGGCTGATCGGCCTCGTCGTGCTGCGCAAGCTGCATTATTTCGCGGACTACGTTCACGGCGGCAAGATCAGTGCCTCCTCCTACGCCCTGATCTGTCCGGGTGTGGCGCTGATGGTGTTCGGCATGTTCTTCATTCACCCGGGACTGGTGGGAAACGGCATCGTCGAGAAGTTCTCCCTCGTGTACTTCGTGCTGATGGCGCCGCTGGTCTACATACAGTTGATCACGATCCGCACGATGCTGCTCCTGAACCGCAAGCATCTGGGGCCGGGCCGGGCAGGTGAGATGGGCGCGAGCGCACCGTCCGCGCGCCTCGATGCCGCAGAGTGACAATCCGGGCCTGCAATGCGATCCACGGCGCCGGTGTTTCCGGCGCCGTTTCGGCCGGAGATCCCGAAACAGGGCAGGGCGGATCGATAACACGTTATTAAACATGTTGCGTCATAAAGGAGTTCCAGTATCCGCCAGCGGTCATGAGCGGCCGGGCGCGCGTTTGTATCGAGTAAAGTAGCGTCTGACATGTCGACACGGCAGAAGAAGATCAGGAATACCGGCCGACTGGTTGTTCCACTATTTGCAATCGCCTTTATCAGTTATTTCGGATTTCATTCGATCAACGGCGACCGGGGACTGAACGCGACGCAGCGCTTCGATATGCGCAAGGCCGAGCTGGAGGCGCGTCTTTCGGCTCTGACGGAGGAGCGTAAGTTGTTGCAGCAAAGGGTAAAATTGCTGCCGTCGAGCGGGCCGGTCGTGCGCGACATGCTCGATGAAAAGGCCCGCGAAGCGCTCAATCTGTCGCGTCCGAACGAGATCGTCATCTACAAATTTCATTGATTTAACTGTAATCCAGTTAACACCTGTTTTATTATTTAAAAACAGTAATATAACTTTCAAGCAAGCTATGCATAATTGGCCTTGCTGGCCGTTCCCCAATTCCGTAAGGTGAATGCCGACGAACAATTGGGAGGACTCCATGGCCCCGCGCAAAAGTGCAGCGTCAGCCGGTCGTCGCGCCGGTGCATCGAAATCCGCGAAATCAAGGTCTGGCAAATCCGCAAAGCCGGCCATCGGCACCGAGATTGCCGAATTCGACAAGGAACAGGAACTCGGTGTCTACCGCGAGATGCTTCTCATCCGGCGGTTCGAGGAAAAAGCCGGCCAGCTCTACGGAATGGGCTTCATCGGTGGCTTCTGCCATCTCTATATCGGCCAGGAAGCGGTCATCACCGGCATCCAGCACGCCATGCGGGACGGCGACCAGCTGATCACCGGCTACCGGGACCACGGTCACATGCTCGCGGCCGGAATGACGGCGCGCGGTGTCATGGCGGAACTGACCGGCAGACAGAGCGGCTATTCGCGCGGCAAGGGCGGCTCGATGCATATGTTCTCCTTTGAAAAGAACTTCTTCGGCGGCCACGGCATCGTCGGTGCCCAGGTGCCGCTCGGCACCGGTCTCGCCTTCGCCAACCGCTACAGGGACAACGGCAATGTCAGCATCGCCTTTTACGGCGACGGCGCGTCCAACCAGGGCCAGGTCTATGAAAGCTTCAACATGGCCGAGCTTTGGGAACTGCCCGTTGTCTATGTCGTCGAGAACAACCGCTACGCCATGGGCACGGCCGTGTCCCGCGCATCGGCGCAGACCGACTTCTCGCAGCGTGGCGTGTCCTTCAACATTCCCGGATACCAGGTCGACGGCATGGATGTGCGGGCTGTCTTTGCCGCGGCCGAGGCGGCGCTTGAGCACGCGCGCTCCGGCAACGGGCCGATCATCCTGGAAATGCTGACCTACCGCTATCGCGGTCATTCCATGTCGGATCCCGCCAAGTACCGCAGCAAGGACGAAGTGCAGAAGATGCGCTCCGAGCACGACCCGATCGAACAGGTCAAGGTGCGCCTTCTCGAGAAGGGATGGGCCAGCGAGGACGAGTTGAAGGCCATAGACAAGAGCGTGCGCGATATCGTCGCCGACAGCGCCGAATTCGCCCAGACGGATCCCGAACCCGATCCGTCGGAACTTTACACGGACATTCTGGCCTAGACCGGGGGGAGACGAAATGCCGATCGATATTCTTATGCCAGCGCTCTCGCCGACCATGGAAGAGGGCACACTCGCCAAATGGCTCAAACACGAGGGCGACAGTGTCACCTCGGGCGACGTCATTGCGGAAATCGAAACAGACAAGGCGACGATGGAGGTCGAAGCTGTCGACGAGGGCACGATCGGCAAGATCGTCGTGCCCGAGGGCAGCGAGGGCGTCAAGGTCAACGCGGTGATCGCCGTGTTGCTCGGCGACGGCGAGACCGCCGCCGACATCGGAACCGAAACGCCTGCCGCGACCCCGGCGCCGGCACCGGCCGAAGCGCCGGCCCCGGTCGCCGCCGAACCCGCAGCAGCCGCGCCTGCGACGGCCGAGGTTCCGTCCGACCCGGATATTCCGGCGGGCACCGAAATGGTGCCGACGACGGTGCGCGAGGCGCTGCGCGACGCGATGGCGGAAGAAATGCGCGCCGACGACGATGTCTTCGTCATGGGCGAGGAAGTCGCCGAATATCAGGGGGCCTACAAGGTAACGCAGGGGCTGCTCGACGAGTTCGGCGCACGCCGTGTGGTCGACACGCCGATCACGGAGCACGGATTTGCCGGCGTCGGTGTCGGTGCGGCGATGGCGGGCCTCAAGCCTATTGTCGAATTCATGACTTTCAACTTCGCCATGCAGGCGATGGACCAGATTATCAATTCGGCTGCGAAGACGCGCTACATGTCCGGCGGCCAGATGCATGCGCCGGTCGTCTTCCGCGGCCCGAACGGCGCCGCTGCGCGTGTCGCCGCGCAGCACTCCCAGTGCTACGCGTCCTGGTACAGCCATGTGCCGGGCCTCAAGGTTGTCATGCCCTACACGGCTGCAGACGCCAAGGGTCTTTTGAAGGCGGCGATCCGCGACCCCAACCCGATCATCTTCCTGGAGAACGAGATCCTCTACGGCCACACGTTCGACGTGCCGAAATTGGACGATTTCGTTTTGCCGATCGGCAAGGCACGCATCCACCGGGCCGGCAACGACGTGACCATCGTCTCGTTCGGCATCGGCATGACCTATGCCGAGCAGGCGGCCGAGGAATTGTCGGGCATGGGCATCGAGGCGGAGGTCATCGACCTGCGCACCATCCGTCCGATGGACCTGCCGACGGTGATCGAGTCGGTCAAGAAGACCGGCCGCCTGGTGACCGTCGAGGAGGGCTTTCCGCAAAGCTCCGTCGGAACGGAAATCGCCACACGGGTTATGCAGCAGGCCTTCGACTATCTCGATGCGCCGATCCTGACCGTCGCCGGCAAGGACGTTCCGATGCCCTACGCGGCCAATCTTGAAAAGCTGGCTCTGCCGAATGTCGCCGAAGTCGTCGACGCGGTCAAAGCCGTCACCTACACGGCCTAGGGGAGGGCGCGAAGATGCCGATCAATATCACCATGCCCGCGCTTTCTCCGACCATGGAGGAAGGCAATCTCGCCAAATGGCTGGTCAAGGAGGGCGACAGCGTTTCCTCCGGCGACGTGATCGCCGAGATCGAGACCGACAAGGCGACGATGGAGGTCGAAGCGGTCGACGAGGGTGTCGTCGCGAAGATCCTGGTTCCGGAAGGCACTGAGGGGGTCAAGGTCAACGCGCCGATCGCCATTCTCGCCGAGGAGGGCGAGGACGTATCCGCCGCCGCCAGCGCGGCACCCGCCGCCGAACCGGCGGCTGCTCCGGCACCCGCCGCGGCTCCAAAGCCGAACGGCAGCACGCCGGCTCCGACGCCGGCACCTGCGTCGGCCGAAGCCGCCCCAGTGCCCGCTGCGCCGCAATCGGGTGCGAACCGTGTGTTTTCTTCGCCGCTCGCAAGACGGATCGCGAAGGATGCGGGCATCGACATTGCAGCCGTCACGGGAACCGGCCCACACGGCCGGGTGATCCGCCGCGACGTCGACGCAGCCATCGCCGGCGGTGTCGGCAAGGCCGCACCGGCTGCCGCACCTGCGGCTGCACCGACAGCGCCGTCGGACGAGCAGATCCTGAAGCTGTTCGAGGATGGGTCCTACGATCTCATCCCGCATGACAACATGCGCAAGACCATCGCCAAGCGGCTGGTGGAATCGAAGCAGAACGTGCCGCATTTCTACCTCACCATCGAGTGTCAGCTCGATGCGTTGCTGGCACTGCGCAAGCAGCTCAACGATTCCGCGCCGGTGCATGACGAAAAGCCTGCCTTCAAGCTTTCGGTCAACGATTTCGTCATCAAGGCGATGGCCCTGGCACTGCGCGACGTGCCGGAGGCCAACTCGTCTTGGACCGAGGGCAACATGGTGCGTCACAAGCATTCGGATGTGGGTGTCGCCGTTTCGATCCCGGGCGGATTGATCACGCCGATTGTGCGTGAGGCAGAGGTCAAGCCGCTGTCGGTGATCTCCAACGAGATGAAGGATCTGGCGAAGCGGGCGCGCGAGCGCAAGCTCATGCCGCAGGAGTACCAGGGCGGCACGACCGCGGTGTCCAATCTCGGCATGTTCGGCATCAAGGAGTTCTCCGCTGTCATCAACCCGCCGCATGCGACGATCCTTGCTGTCGGCGCGGGCGAACAACGCCCGGTTGTCAAGGACGGAGCGCTGGCCATTGCGACGGTCATGTCCGTGACGCTGTCGACCGACCACCGCGCCGTCGACGGCGCGCTGGGCGCCGAGCTTCTCGCGGCATTCAAGGGATATGTGGAAAATCCCTTCGCAATGCTGGTATAGCTGTTGCATTTCAACCAATTGAGGAGAGGACACGGCAATGGCGGACCCGATTGACAAAAAGGACATCGAAGAGGCCGTAGAGAAGCTGAAGGCGGCCTGGGGCTGGCTGATCGCCATCGGCATCATCTCCATTATCGGCGGGTTTTTCTGTTTCGCGAATCCCTTCGCCGCAACCCTGACGGTCGATTACCTGGCCGGGTTCATGTTCATCTTCGTCGGCATCGTGCAGATTGCACAGGCCTTCTCGTCGCGCGGCTCGGGCGGGTTCCTGTGGACCCTTGGCGTCGGCATCCTGACACTGCTGGTCGGTGCCATTCTCGTCGGCTATCCGGTTCAAGGCGCGGTCTCGCTGACAATCGTCGTCGGCGTGTTGCTGTTCTTCTTGGGCGGCGCAAAGATCGCCTATTCCATGTCGATGCGCCCCGCCGCCGGGTGGGGCTGGGTGACGGTCTCGGGCGTTCTGTCGATCGTTCTCGGCGTCATCATCTTCTCCAACTTTCCCTGGGCGGCGGCCTCGGTGCTCGGTCTTTTCCTCGGCGTGGAACTGACCTTCAACGGCGTCGCCCTTTTGTTGACCGGGTTTGCCCTGCGCAAGAGCTGATCCGGACCGCCGGGCCGGGCGGTAGAGCAGAATTTCGCGGTCCGCGGGGCGGGCCGCCCATCAATGACCGGCAGCGCAACCGAACGCCGGTGCACAGTAAGGCATGGTGTGGCCATGCCCCGAAACCAGGAGACGAAGCGTGTCCAATACTTATGATGTCATCATCATCGGGTCCGGTCCGGGTGGCTATGTAACCGCGGTCCGCTCGGCTCAGCTAGGCTTCAAGACCGCCATCGTTGAGCGCGAGCATCTGGGCGGCATCTGCCTGAACTGGGGCTGCATTCCCACAAAGGCGCTGCTGCGATCCGCGGAAATCCTGCATTTTTCGGAACATGCCGACAGCTATGGCCTGAAACTGGAAGGAAAAATCTCCGCCGATATCAAGGCGGTCGTTCAGCGCTCGCGCGGCGTGTCGGGCCGGCTCAACGGCGGCGTCGGATTCCTGATGAAGAAGAACAAGGTCGATGTCATCTGGGGCGAGGCGAAGCTGAGCAAGGCCGCCAAGGGCGGGGCGCCGGCGGAGATCGTTGTCGGCAAGCCGACCAAGAAGCCGATGGAGCCGCAGCATCCGGTGCCCAAGAACACGCTGGGCGAGGGCACCTATCAGGCAAAACACGTCATTGTTGCCACGGGTGCGCGTCCGCGATCGCTTCCGGGCATCGAGCCGGACGGCAATCTGATCTGGACCTATTTCGAGGCGATGGTGCCGCAGGAACAGCCAAAGTCCATGGTTGTCATGGGTTCGGGCGCGATCGGTATCGAATTCGCGAGTTTCTATAACGCGCTCGGTGTCGACGTGACCGTCGTCGAACTGATGCCGACCATCATGCCCGTCGAGGATGCGGAAATTTCAGGCCTCGCACGCAAGCAGCTCGAAAAGGCCGGGCTGAAAATCATCACCGATGCGAAGGTGACCAAGGTCGATAAAGCGGCCAGCAGCGTCACGGCCCATGTCGAGACGAAGGACGGCAAAACCCAGGTAATCACCGCCGACCGGCTGATCTCGGCGGTGGGCGTTCAGGGCAATATCGAAAATCTCGGCCTGGAGGCGCTCGGCGTCAAGACCGACCGCGGCTGTATCGTCATCGACGGATACGGCAAGACCAATGTCGAGGGCATCTATGCCATCGGCGACGTCGCCGGCCCGCCGATGCTTGCCCACAAGGCCGAACACGAGGGCGTCGTCTGTGTCGAGAAGATCGCCGGCGTCCCGGGCGTTCATCCGATGGACAAGAACATGATCCCCGGCTGCACCTATTGCGACCCGCAGGTGGCAAGCGTCGGCCTGACGGAAGCCGCCGCCAAGGACGCCGGATACGACATTCGCGTCGGCCGTTTCCAGTTCAGCGCCAACGGCAAGGCGATTGCGCTCGGCGAGGACAAGGGTCTCGTCAAGACGATATTCGACAAGAAAACCGGCCAGCTCCTGGGCGCGCACATGGTCGGGGCCGAAGTCACCGAGCTGATCCAGGGATTCGTCGTCGCGATGAACCTGGAGACGACCGAAGAAGAGCTCATGCATACGGTTTTCCCGCACCCGACCCTATCTGAGATGATGAAGGAAAGCGTGCTTGACGCCTATGGCCGCGCATTGAATGCTTAGGCAGGATTCTTAAATAGGAGAGCGGATATGGGCTGGTTGGCATTTCTCGTGATTGGTCTGATCGCCGGTTTCATTGCCGAGAAGGTCATGAACAGGAACCACGGGCTGATCAAGAACCTGGTTGTCGGCGTCATCGGCGCTGTCGTGGGCGGATATCTGGCGCCGCTGGTCGGTATTTCATATGGCGGTTTCGTCGGGACGCTGATCGTTGCGACCGTCGGCGCTATTATCGTGCTTTGGCTGTTCGCACTTCTGGCGGGCCGCTGACGCAGATTTAAGGACACTCGAGATGGTCACTGTTGTCGATACGGTTGCGCGCGAGCCGCGCGTGCGCCACCCGGAGAAGGCCCACCGGCCCGACAACGAGGTCGCGCGCAAGCCCGACTGGATCCGGGTCAAGGCGCCGACGTCCAAGGGCTACCTGGAAACCCGCGACATTGTGAAATCCAACAACCTGGTGACCGTCTGCGAGGAGGCCGGCTGCCCGAATATCGGCAGTTGCTGGCAGCAAAAGCACGCCAGCTTCATGATCATGGGTGAAATCTGCACCCGCGCCTGCGCCTTCTGCAACGTCTCTACCGGACGCCCGACGGCACTGGATCCGAACGAACCCGAGAACGTTGCCAAGGCCGTCCATCAGATGGGCCTCAAGCATGTGGTCGTCACATCGGTCGACCGGGACGATCTTGCCGACGGCGGCGCACAGCATTTCGTCGAGACGATCCGCGCGATCCGCGAGGCTTCGCCGGAAACGACCATCGAGATCCTGACGCCCGATTTCCTGCGCAAGGACGGCGCGCTGGAAACCGTCGTCGCAGCACGTCCGGACGTCTTCAACCACAATCTGGAAACCGTGCCGTCCAACTATCTGACGGTGCGGCCGGGCGCCCGCTACTTCCACTCGATCCGGCTCCTGCAGCGGGTCAAGGAACTCGATCCGGACATGTTCACGAAATCCGGGATCATGGTCGGGCTCGGCGAGGAGCGCAACGAGGTGCTCCAGCTCATGGACGACCTGCGCGTCGCCGACGTCGATTTCCTGACCATCGGTCAGTATCTGCAGCCGACGCGCAAGCACCACAAGGTGGAGAAGTTCGTCACGCCGGACGAGTTCAAGTCTTACGAGACGATCGCCTATTCCAAGGGTTTCCTTATGGTGTCGGCGAGCCCGCTGACGCGCTCGTCCCACCATGCCGGCGACGACTTCGCCAAGCTGCAGGCCGCGCGTGCGGAGCGGCGCGGCCTTTCGATCTAGCAGACCCCTCGCGACATGCCGAAATTCGACACCAAGCGATTTGTCGCCCACACACCGGAGCACATGTTCGCGCTTGTCGCCGATGTCGAGAAATATCCCGAATTCCTGCCTTTGTGCGACGCGCTGAAGGTCCGCAACCGCAAGGAACGCGGCACCAAGACGCTGCTGGTTGCCGACATGACCGTCGGCTACAAGGCCATCCGGGAGACGTTTACCAGCCAGGTGCTGCTGAGCCCGGAGGACTCCGTCATCGATGTCAAATATCTCGACGGACCGTTCCGGTATCTCAACAACCGCTGGGGATTCGAGCCCGCGGGCAACGGCGGCTGCGACGTCTCCTTTCACATCGATTACGAGTTCAAGAGCCGCATGCTGGGTGCCGTGATGGGCACGATGTTCGACCGGGCGTTCCATAAATTCGCCGAGGCATTCGAACAGCGCGCCGACGCGATTTACGGCTGATTTCATGCTGCAGCGCACAATTGCTGCGAGCGCGCGAAACGAAAAAACAAAACGGGCGGCTTTCGCGCAATTTCCGTAACGACCATCCACAGGTCGCGCCATATACAATCCAATTTCAAAGGCGCTATTGTCGGGTGTGCCCAACCGGCGCATCATATAGGTCAGTATTGTTGTCGTAATTAACGGTTGCCGGCGCCGAGGCGCGGCTCACCAGAAAGCGAGACACCTATGAACGACTACGGACCGCTTTCCTTCAAAGTGCCCGAACCACCGGTCCGCCCGGGCGACGAACCGGATTTTTCAGATTTCGAGGTGCCGAAGGCGGGCACCGTCCGCAAGCCCGGTGTCGATACCGACGCCAATGACATCAAGGATCTGGCGACGACGATGATCCGGGTGCTGAGCCGCGAAGGTGAAGCCGTCGGGCCATGGGCCGAAGAGATTGACAAGGAGACATTGCTGCACGGGCTGCGGTCCATGCTGCGCACACGCGCATTCGACGAGCGGATGATGACGCTGCAGCGTCAGGGGAAGACCTCCTTCTACATGAAATGCACCGGTGAGGAGGCGATCGCCATCGGCCAGCAGCTCGCGCTGTCCGAGGGCGACATGAATTTTCCGACCTACAGACAGCAGGGGTTGCTCCTGTGCCAGGACTACCCCGTGGTCGACATGATCTGCCAGAACCTCTCCAATGCGCGGGATCCGCTGCACGGCCGGCAACTGCCGGTGCTCTATTCCTCTAAGAAGCACGGCTTCTTCACCATCTCCGGCAATCTCGGGACGCAATACATCCACGCCGTCGGCTGGGCGATGGCATCCGCCATCAAGGGCGACACGAAAATCGCGGCGGCCTGGATCGGTGACGGATCGACCGCGGAAAGCGATTTCCACGCGGCGCTGGTCAATGCTTCGGTCTACCAGCCGCCGGTGGTGCTGAACATCGTCAATAACCAGTGGGCGATTTCGTCATTCCAGGGGATCGCCGGCGGTGACCAGGCGACCTTTGCCGAACGCGCGCTCGGCTATGGCATCCCGTCCCTGCGGGTGGACGGCAATGATTTCATGGCGGTTCACGCCGTTTCCAAATGGGCGATCGAGCGGGCCCGGCGCAATCTCGGGCCGACGATGATCGAGTGGGTCACCTATCGGGTGGCGCCGCATTCGACATCGGACGATCCGAGCAAGTACCGACCGCGCGAGGAATCGGCGGCCTGGCCGCTCGGCGATCCGGTTCTCAGGCTCAAGAACCATCTGATCAAAATCGGCCTGTGGACCGAAGAACGGCACACCCAGGCGGAAGCCGAGTTCGACGAGGAAATGCGCGTCGCCGCCAAGGAGGCCGAATCCTACGGCGTCATGGGCGGCGGAGCGAGCGCCCGCGATATCTTCGAGGACGTCTACAAGGAAATGCCGCCGCACCTGATCGCACAACGCCAGAAGCTGGGGGTGTGACCATGGTCCAGATGACGATGATCGAGGCCATCCGCAGCGCCATGGACGTGACGATGGAACGTGACGAGAATGTCGTGGTGTTCGGCGAGGACGTCGGCTATTTCGGCGGCGTGTTCCGCTGCACGGCCGGCTTGCAGAAGAAGTACGGCGCCTCGCGCGTTTTCGACAGTCCGATCAACGAGAGCGGCATTGTCGGCGCCGGCATCGGCATGGCGGTCTACGGCCTGCGGCCTTGTATCGAGGTCCAGTTCGCCGACTATATCTACCCGGCCTACGACCAGATCGTATCGGAGGCGGCGCGTATCCGTTACCGCTCCGCCGGCGACTTCACGGCGCCGATCACCATCCGCAGCCCCGTCGGCGGCGGCATCTTCGGCGGCCAGACGCACAGCCAGAGCCCCGAGGCGCTGTTCACGCATGTTTCGGGACTGAAAACCGTCGTTCCTTCAACACCTTATGATGCAAAGGGCCTTTTGATCGCCTCCATTGAAGATGACGATCCGGTTGTGTTCTTCGAGCACAAACGGCTTTACAACGGGCCGTTCGACGGCCACCACGAGCGCCCCGCGCAGAACTGGACGACCCATCCGCTCGGCAACGTGCCGGAGGGGCACTACACGCTGCCGATCGGCAAGGCGGCGATCCGGCGGGAAGGCAGCGCGGCTACCATCGTGACCTACGGAACCATGTGCTTTGTCGCCGAGGCCGCTGTCCAGGAGACCGGGATCGACGCCGAGATCATCGACCTTCGGACGCTGCTGCCGCTGGATATCGAAACGATCGCCCAATCGGTCACGAAAACCGGCCGCTGCATGGTGCTGCACGAGGCGACGCTCACCTCCGGGTTCGGCGCGGAGATTGCTGCGCAGGTCCAGGAGAACTGCTTTTACAGCCTCGAGGCACCGATCCTGCGCGTGACCGGATGGGACACGCCCTATCCGCATGCGCAGGAGTGGGACTATTTTCCGGGACCGGCACGTGTCGGCCGTGAACTCAAAGAGCTGACGGAGGCGATGTGATGGGCGTCCACACGATCAAGATGCCGGATGTCGGCGAGGGTATCACCGAAGCCGAGATCGTCGAATGGAACGTTTCGGTCGGCGACACCGTGCGTGAGGACGATGTGCTTGCGGCGGTGATGACGGACAAGGCGACCGTCGAGATCCCGTCGCCGGTCGAGGGAAAGATCGTCTCGATCGAGGGCGAGGTCGGCCAGATGACGGCGGTCGGCTCGGCCATCGTCTCGATTGAGGTCGAGGGCGCAGGCAACAGCCCGGTGGAAAAGGCGCCACCGCCGCCCGCCGCGAAAGAACCGCCCCCGGTGGCGGAAGCGAGCGAAGAGGCGGCCGAGGCACCGGTCGAAGCCGCACCTGCGAAAGCAGAGCCTGCTCGGCCTGCCGCTGCAGGCCCGGCACCGGCCGCACCGCGAAGGGTGCCGGCGACGAACGGGCCGCCGCGGCCGGAAGGCGAGAGGCCGCTGGCCGCGCCCAGCGTGCGGAAGCGGGCCATGGATGCCGGCATCGAACTGGTCTATGTGCGCGGCAGCGGTCCCGCCGGCCGCATCCTCAGCGAAGACCTGGACGCCTATATCGCCGGCAAGGCGGAACCGGTAACGAGCTCGTTCCAGCCAAACAATACGATCACCGAGACCAAGGTCATCGGATTGCGGCGCAAGATCGCCGAGCGGCTTCAGGACGCGAAGAAACGCATTCCGCACATCACCTATGTCGACGAGGTGGACATGACGGAACTCGAGGAGCTCCGTCATCACCTCAACGAGACGCGGCGTCCGGACCAGCCGAAGCTGACGCTTCTGCCGTTCATCATGCGCGCCATGGTCAAGGCGCTGCGGACCTACCCGAAACTCAGTGCCCATTTCGACGATGAGGCGGGCATCCTGCGCGAGTTCGGCGCCGCCCATATCGGCATGGCGGTGCAGACGGCCAACGGGCTGATGGTGGCCGTCGTGCGCAACGCCGAGGCGCGCGATATCTGGAACCTCGCGGAAGAGGCGCAGAGGCTGGCCGCCGCGGCGCGGGACGGGACGATCACCCGCGAGGAACTGACCGGATCGACGATCACGCTGACCAGTCTCGGCAGCATCGGCGGCATTGTCTCGACGCCGGTGATCAACAGTCCGGAAGTGGCGATTGTCGGCGTCAACAAGATCGCCATGCGGCCGGTCTACCAGGACGGCGCCTTCGTGCCGCGCAAGATCATGAACCTGTCGTCATCGTTCGATCACCGGATCGTCGACGGCTGGGACGCGGCCGAGTTCATACAGCACATTCGCCGTTCG
Organism: Nitratireductor sp. XY-223; assembly: GCF_004959855.1. Classification (GTDB taxonomy): domain Bacteria; phylum Pseudomonadota; class Alphaproteobacteria; order Rhizobiales; family Rhizobiaceae; genus Hoeflea_A. The sequence continues at coordinate 1,286,867 of NZ_SPNT01000001.1, forward strand.
CTGGAAACGCCGGCAACTCTCTTCATGGAGCCGTAAATGAATTATCTGTCCTGCGAAGTGCTGGTCATCGGCGGCGGTCCGGGCGGCTACGTGGCGGCCATCCGTGCCGGCCAGCTGGGGCTCGATACGATCCTGGTCGAGAAGAAATCGGTCGGCGGCACGTGCCTGAATGTCGGCTGCATTCCCTCCAAGGCCATCATCCATGTCGCCGACGAATTCGAACAGGCCGTCAAGGCATCGAAAGGCGAGGCACACGGCTATTCGGTCAAGGACCCGGTCCTCGACCTGGTCGGCGCCATGGAATGGAAGGACGGCATTGTCGGCCAATTGAACCGGGGCGTCGAGGCACTGCTGAAGAAGGCGGGCGTAACCGTCATCAACGGCCAGGCCCGCATGCGTGACGGCAAGACCTGCAGCATTGCCGGCGAAAAGGAAAACACGCAGATCAAGGCCAAGTTCGTGGTGCTCGCGCCGGGTTCGGAACCGATCGAACTCGAAGCGCTGCCATTCGGAGGCAACGTCATATCCTCGACCCAGGCCTTGAAGCTGGAGGAGCTGCCGAAACGGCTCGTTGTCGTCGGCGGCGGCTATATCGGGTTGGAACTCGGCACCGCATTCGCCAAGATGGGCTCGAAGGTGACCGTGCTCGAGGCGACGGACCGGCTGCTGCCGCAATACGACAAGGAAATCGGCACGGCTGTCACCCGGCAACTGAAGAAGCTCGGCGTGGATGTCCATCTCAACACCTATGCGGGCGGCATGAACAAGAAGGGCACAGCGCTGGAAGCGACCGGCCCTGACAGCAAGTCATTCACCGTCGACGCGGACAAGGTACTCGTGACCGTGGGGCGGAAACCACGCCTCGACGGCTGGGGGCTGCGGGAGCTGCAGCTGACGATGAACAACGGTTTCCTCGCCATCGACGAGGAGTGCAGAACGTCCATGACCGATGTATTTGCCATCGGCGATGTGACCGGCGAGCCGATGCTGGCGCACCGTGCGATGGCCCAGGGCGAGGTGGTCGCCGAGCTGATCGCCGGCAAGCGCCGGACATTTGAACCGGCGGCGATCCCCGCGGTCTGCTTTACCGATCCCGAGGTGGTTTCCGTCGGTCTTTCGCCCGAAGAGGCCCGCGAAGCGGGCCACGAGGTCGCGGTGGGCAAGTTCCCGCTGCCGGTCAACGGGCGGGCGATGACGCTCGGCGCTGAATCCGGCTTCGTGCGGGTTGTCGCGCGCAAGGACAATGAGCTGGTGCTCGGTATCCAGGCCGTCGGCAAGAATGTTTCCGAATTTGCGTCGTCCTTCGCGCTGGCCCTCGAAATGGGCGCTTGCCTCGAGGATATCGCGTCGACCATCCACGCCCATCCGACGCAGGGCGAGGGCATTCAGGAGGCCGCCATGCTTGCGCTCGGCCACGGGTTGCATATCTAAGACAATAGGCCACCCGGATCACTGGAGGACGCGATGCGTTTGATGCTGAAATTCACGATACCCGTCGAAAAAGGCAACCAGGCCGAGAAGGACGGCACGCTCGGGCCGGCCATCGCCAGGCTGGTCGAAACCGTCAAGGCCGAGGCGTCCTATTTCGCGCTCGAGGACGGCAAACGCATGGGCATCGTGATTTTCGAAGAGTCCGACCAGGCGCGCATGCCTGTTATCAACGAGCCGCTCTTTGCGGCCCTCGATGCGTCCATCGAGATTCAGCCGGTTCTCAACGCCGAGGACCTGCAAAGGGCGCTGTAGGCGTCAAAGCGCCTTGATCAACGCCTCCAGGGCCTTCTTGACCGTTGCCTCGCGGATATAAGCGCGGCCAAGGTCGTCGAACCTCAACTCCGTATGTTCGGTCGCGCCGTTGCGGCGCGCGAGTGCCATATGAACCAGCCCGACGGGTTTTTCGACGGTGCCGCCGTCTGGACCGGCAATGCCGGTGACGGATACCGCGTAGTCGGATTTTGAGCGGGCGAGGGCGCCTTCCGCCATTTCGACCGCGGTCTCGCGGGATACGGCGCCGTGGGCCTGCAGCGTGGCAACGGAGACACCGATCATCTCTTCCTTGGCTTCGTTCGAATAGGTGACAAAGCCGCGATCGAGCACGGCCGAGGAGCCGGGGATTTCGGTTATCGTCGCGGCGATCAGGCCACCGGTGCAGGATTCGGCGGTGGCCACCATTTTGCCGGCCCGGGTCATGTCAAGAACGAGGCTTTGCGCCATGCCTGCCAGATCAGCCATTGTCGGTGCTCCTGTAAACGACGGTCGCCGTGGCAATGGCGGCTATGCCCTCGCGCCGGCCGACAAACCCGATTTTCTCGTTCGTGGTCGCCTTCACCGAACACCTGTCGACGGCAATGCCGAGAACCTCGGCGAGGCTGTGACGCATGGCATCGCGGTGCGGTCCGATCTTCGGCGCTTCGCAAATCAACGTGACGTCCGCGTTCATGACCGAACCGCCTGCCGATGCGACGATATCGGCGGCATGTTTGAGGAAGATGCGCGAGGGCGCGCCGGCCCATTGCGGATCGCTCGGCGGAAAATGATCGCCGATATCGCCCGCGCCGCACGTCGCCAGCAGGGCGTCGGTCAGGGCATGAAATGCGACATCCGCGTCGGAATGTCCGGATAGCGCCTGGTCGTGCGGAATTTCGATGCCGCACAATATCACGCGATCGCCCGCAACAAGCGCGTGGACATCATAGCCGTTGCCGGTGCGGACATCGGGCAGTCCCGCCGTGTATTCACGAGACTTCAGTTTCTCATCGGCCACGGTCATATCCCTCGCGGTCGTCAGTTTCACATTGTCCGGTTCGCCATCGACCAGCGCGACGGACAGTCCGGACCATTCGGCGATGCTGGCGTCGTCCGTGAAATCGGACATGTTTGCCCCGGCCGCGGCATGGTGGGCATCGAGGATTGCGGAGTAGGCGAAGCCCTGCGGCGTCTGGGCGCCGTAGAGACCGGTTCGCGATATCGTGCCGTCGACATGTTCGCCGGTGATCGATTTCTTCAACGTGTCAGCCACGGCGACCACCGGCAATGCCGCCTGTTCACCGCTTTCCAGCGCCTCGACAACGCGGTCGATCACGGCGCTGCTGACAAACGGGCGAACGCCGTCATGGACGAGGACATGGGCGAGTTCCGCTTCCTCGAGGGCCTCCAGGCCCCGGAGGACCGATTGCTGCCGCTCGGCGCCGCCTTCCACGACGATCAGGCTGGAACGTGCGTTTGTTTGCTCGGCGGAGCGGGAAAGGAGCGCATGATCGTCCGGATGAATAACAACGGCGATCTGTCCGATGCGCGGGTGATTCTGAAACGCTTCGAGCGTCCATGCGAGAACCGCGCGTCCGCCGATGGAACGGTACTGTTTCGGACCATCCTCGGGGTTTCCGGCGCGCTCGCCGCGTCCGGCGGCGACGATGACCGCTCCAATGCTTCCGGTTTCCGACATGTTCGCCAACTACGTTTGGACAAAGCCTGCCTGCTGTAGCCGTCCCGCGCTGTTTTGACCAGCATCCTTTCTGGTGATCTGTCTTGTTTTTTGTTGGCGAATGCATAAAAACTATGCAAGGATGAGCAGTGCCTCTTTTTCGTGCATGTGAAATGATTGAACAACCTTTCAATATCGGAAACGTCGAAATCCGCAACCGGGCCGTTCTGGCCCCGATGTCGGGTATCAGCGACCTGCCGTTTCGAAGGCTGGCCTGGCGCCATGGCGCCGGCCTCGTGGTCACCGAAATGGTGGCCAGCCGGGAACTGGTGTGCGACCGCAAGGAATCGTGGTCGCGGCTCAGGGGCGAGGGCATTTCACCGCACATGGTCCAGCTTGCCGGCAGGGAAGCCAGATGGATGGACGAGGCGGCGCGGATCGCCGAGGCCAACGGCGCCGACATCATCGACATCAACATGGGCTGCCCCGCGAAAAAGGTGACCGGCGGTTATTCCGGGTCGGCACTGATGCGCGATCTCGATCACGCCATCGAACTCATTGATGCGACGGTACGCGCCGTCAGCGTTCCGGTGACAGTGAAGATGCGCCTCGGTTGGGACGAAAGCTCGATCAACGCGCCGGAACTGGCGCGACGGGCCGAGCAATCGGGTGCCCGGATGATCACGGTCCACGGGCGCACCCGCAGTCAGTTCTACAAGGGCCGCGCGGACTGGGCCGCCATCCGCGCCGTGCGCGAGGCCATCTCGGTCCCGCTCGTTGCCAATGGCGATGTCGAATCGAGACGGGACATGGAACGAATCGTCTCCTTGAGTGGCGCGGACGCCGTCATGGTCGGGCGCGGGGCCCAGGGCAGGCCGTGGCTGGTCGGTCAGCTTGCCGGTCATGACAGTGCACCGAGCTCGCCGGACGCGATACTCGATCTTGTGATCGAGCACTACGCCATGAATCTGGAACACCACGGGCCGGAGGTCGGCGTCCGGCATTTCCGCAAGCATCTCGGCTGGTATCTGGCACTGCACGCAAGTGATTGCCCGTCGGACCTGAAGGCGCGGATCATGACCGGCACGGACCACGAGGCCGTTGTCCGCGATCTGCGACAGGCATTCGACACACGGTGCGACGGGATTCAACCCGGCAGGGCAGCCGCATGACAACACTGCAGGCGAAGGAAGCCGGCCTTGTCGGCGAGGCGGCGAGTGTCGTGTTGGACGCCATCCGGCACCCTGTCATCATGATCGACGAGGCGAGCCACATCTCCTACGCCAACGGGGAGGCGGAATCGTTTTTCGGTGCAAGCCGCGCGCAGCTTTCGAGCCGCAAGCTCGATACCTATATTCCGTTCGGCAGTCCGCTTCTCGCCCTGATCGACCAGGTGCGCGAACGCCGCGCGCCGGTCAATGAATACCGGGTCGACGTGAGTTCCCCGAAACTCGGAAGCGACCGGCTTGTCGACCTTTACGTCGCGCCCGTGACCGACCAGAACGGGTCCGTCGTCGTGCTGTTCCAGGAACGCTCCATGGCCGACAAGATCGACCGCCAGCTGACGCATCGCTCGGCCGCCCGTTCGGTGACCGGTCTTGCGTCGATGCTCGCCCATGAAATCAAGAATCCTCTTTCGGGCATCAGGGGCGCATCGCAATTGCTCGAGGCCTCGGTGACGGACGAGGACCGGGCGCTGACGCGGCTGATCAGGGATGAGACCGACCGGATCGTATCCCTTGTCGACCGGATGGAGATATTTTCCGATGAACGGCCCGTCGACCGGGAGCCGGTCAACATCCACGCCGTCCTCGACCACGTGAAGGCCGTTGCCTCCGCGGGCTTCGCCAAGAAGATCAAGATCGTCGAGAACTACGATCCATCCCTGCCGCCGGTTTTCGCGAACCGGGACCAGCTGGTTCAGGTTTTTCTCAACCTCATCAAAAATGCGAGCGAGGCCCTGACGTCGCAGTCCAACGGCGAGATAACCCTGACGACCGCTTACCGCCCGGGCATCCGGCTGTCCATTCCGGGCGCCAGCGAGCGCGTGTCGCTGCCGCTGGAATTCTGCGTGCAGGACAACGGGCCGGGCGTTCCCTCCGACATCCTGCAGCACCTGTTCGATCCGTTCATCACCACCAAGATCAACGGCTCGGGGCTCGGCCTGGCGCTGGTCGCCAAAATCGTCGGCGACCACGGTGGAATCGTCGAATGCGACAGCCAGAACGACCGAACGACGTTCCGCATCCTCATGCCCGCTTCCAAAGACGAAAATGCAACGGCCGGAGAGACATAGAGATGAGCAAAGCAACCATACTGGTCGCCGACGATGATGCGGCGATCCGGACGGTGCTCAACCAGGCGCTGTCACGGGCCGGCTATCATGTGCGCATCACCTCCAATGCCGCGACATTGTGGCGTTGGGTAGCCGCCGGCGAAGGCGATCTCGTTGTGACCGACGTGGTGATGCCCGACGAGAACGCTTTCGATCTTCTGCCGCGAATCAAGAAGGCACGGCCGGACCTTCCCGTGCTGGTCATGAGTGCCCAGAACACCTTCATGACGGCGATCAAGGCATCGGAGCGCGGCGCCTATGAATATCTGCCGAAGCCGTTCGACCTGACGGAGATGATCGCGATCGTCGGCCGGGCATTGTCGGAACCCAAATCGGTTGCCAGCAGCGCGGATGATGATCTCGGCGAAGGTATGCCCCTGGTGGGCCGGTCGGCCGCAATGCAGGAAATCTACCGGGTGCTTGCACGTCTCATGCAGACGGACCTGACGCTGATGATTACCGGCGAATCAGGGACCGGCAAGGAACTGGTGGCCAGGGCGCTGCACGACTACGGCAAGCGCCGCAACGGCCCCTTCGTTGCCATCAACATGGCGGCCATTCCGCGGGACCTGATCGAATCGGAACTGTTCGGTCATGAAAAGGGCGCCTTCACCGGCGCGCAGACCCGTTCCAGCGGCCGTTTCGAACAGGCCGAGGGCGGCACGCTCTTCCTGGACGAGATCGGCGACATGCCGATGGATGCACAGACGCGGCTGCTGCGCGTGTTGCAGCAGGGCGAGTACACGACCGTGGGCGGCCGGACGCCGATCCGTACCGACGTGCGCATCGTGGCGGCGACGAACAAGGACCTGAAGACCTCGATCAATCAGGGCCTGTTTCGCGAGGATCTCTTTTATCGCCTCAATGTCGTGCCTTTGCGGCTTCCGCCTTTGCGTGACCGGGCGGAGGACATCCCTGACCTGGTGCGTCACTTCAGCAGCGAGGCGGAAAAGGAGGGGCTGCAGCCGAAGCGCTTCGAGGCCTCCGCGCTGGACAGGCTGAAGAGCTATCCGTGGCCGGGCAATGTGCGCGAGCTCGAGAATTTCGTCCGCCGAATCACAGCGCTATACCCGCAGGATGCCATCACCGCGGAAATCGTCGAATCGGAGCTCAAAAGCGAGAGCGGCGGTGAGGCGGCGAGCGCCATCGGGGGGATCGGTGCCAATGCCACGATTTCCCAGGCGGTCGAGGACAATATGCGGCGCTATTTCGCCCAGTTCGGCTCCGAACTGCCGCCGCCGGGGCTTTACCACCGCGTCCTGGAAGAAGTCGAGCATCCGCTGGTTCTCGCGGCACTGACTGCAACCCAGGGAAATCAAATAAAGGCGGCTGAATTACTTGGCCTGAACAGAAATACTTTACGAAAAAAAATACGAGAACTTGGTGTTTCTGTTTACCGTGCTCCAAGAAGCGCTTGACCAACGCCCAGGACAGTTGCATTTTCGCCACAAAGCGTTGCAACAAGGCAACGCTGTGACAAGTCATGTCATAGAGCCAATGTGCGAGTAACTGCTGGGGATCCGATGACAGTCGGCGGCACAATTTCCTCTGCGGACGGGACATCGTCCCCTCCGCCTGCCCAAAAGGCCGATCGACGGAGACTGCTGGCGCTGCCAGGGGTCATTATCGTCGGTTGCGCGCTGGTGTGCGCCATTGTCTCATTTGTCATCCTGATGGGCCTGACGCCGATCGCGCCCCGCAATGAGGTGGTGCTGGCCGCTGTTATCGTCAACCTGATCTTCGTGCTCGCCCTGATCGGCCTTATCATGCGCGAGGTCGCCAATATTCTGGCAGCGCGCCGGCGCGGGCGGGCGGCATCGCGGCTTCATGTCCGCATAATCGGTTTGTTCAGCGTCGTTGCTATCTTGCCGGCGATCCTCGTTGCCATTGTCGCCAGCATCACGCTCGACATCGGCCTCGACCGCTGGTTTTCGCTGCGCACCAAGGAAATCGTCAATTCTTCGCTCAGCGTTGCCCAGGCCTATGTGAACGAGAACGCTCGGTACCTCCAGGGGCAGACCGTGTCCATGGCAAACGATCTCGATTCTGCGCGTACGCTCTACAGCCTCGACCGGACAGGCTTCAATGTGCTGGTCACAAGGCAGGCCATCGGCCGCGGACTTCTGGCTGCCAGCGTGATCAGGGAAGACGGCAGCGTTATCGTCAAAGCCGATATCAAGACGGACAATCCGCTGCCGGGTGTGCCGACGGGGGCGCTTACAGCGGCGGCGCGAGGCGAGCCGGCGCTAATCCCGCCGGGCTCGACCAATCTCGTGGGCGCGGTCATCAAGCTGCAGAACATCCCCGGTGCCTTCCTCTATACGATCCGTGCCGTCGATCCCAACGTGATCCGCTCGATGCGGCTGATGGAAGAGAACACCGAGGAATACCGCGCGCTGGAGGAGGACCGGCGGCCGATTCAGCTTGCCTTCGCAATCCTTTACCTCGGATTTGCGTTGATCGTCCTGCTTTCGGCGATCTGGACGGCGATTGCCGTTGCCGACCGCATCGTTCGTCCCATCCGGCAATTGATCGGCGCGGCAGACGATGTTGCCAGCGGCAATCTCGAAGTCAGCGTCCCGGTCAAGGCATCCGACGGAGATGTCGGTAATTTATCCAAGACATTCAATAATATGACCGAGGAACTTCGTGTTCAACGTGATGAAATTATCTCGGCGCGAGACGAAATGGACGAGCGCCGCCGGTTTACCGAAGCGGTGCTTTCGGGTGTCACGGCGGGTGTTATCGGCGTACACGATGACGGCTACATTTCCATTGCAAACCGGTCCGCCGAAATCATGCTGGGTGTCGATCAGGGCGCATTGGTCGGCAAGCAACTGTCGGATGTGGCGCCGGAGGTGGCGCCGGTGCTTGCCAGCGCGGCCATCTGGCACCGCCAGGAATACCGCAGCCAGATCACTGTCATGCGCAACGGCTCGGAGCGCACGCTCAACGTCCAGGCGACGCAGGAGCGCCCGCACCAGGGCATGGAGTCCTACGTCATCACGCTCGACGACATCACCGATCTGGTCATAGCGCAAAGGTCGACCGCCTGGGCCGAAGTGGCACGGCGCATCGCCCATGAGATCAAGAACCCGCTGACGCCGATCCAGTTGTCCGCCGAGCGCATCAAGCGGCGTTACGGCAAGCAGATTTCCGACGACGATCGGGACGTGTTCGATCAATGCACCGACACCATAGTCCGTCAGGTTGAGGACATTGGCCGGATGGTCGACGAGTTTTCCGCCTTTGCGCGTATGCCGAAGCCGGCGAAGGAGAAGCAGGATCTGCGTGAAATCCTGAAGGATGCGATCTTTCTTCGCGAAATGAGTCGCAATGACATCGAATTTGAACGCCAACTTGGTGAAGAACCGCTGACGGGTTTTTTCGATTCGCGCATGCTTGGGCAAGCATTCGGGAACCTGATCAAGAATGCCACGGAGGCGATTGATTCCGTCGGCGCGGATCTGGAACGCCAGGGGCGGAAGGTCCTGGTACGGGCCGCGCGTGGAGCGGACGGGATGATCCGGGTCGATGTCATGGACAACGGCAAGGGGCTTCCAGTGGAAAACCGCAACCGCATCTTGGAACCGTACATGACCATGCGGGAGAAGGGCACAGGCCTCGGTTTGGCCATTGTGAAGAAGATTATCGACGAACACGGCGGCGTGCTCGAACTGCACGACGCACCAAGGGAGTTCGATCCGGGCGGCGGTGCGATGATCCGCGTTGTCCTTCCGGCAGATCCCGAACAAAGCGGCTCAAATACGATGGGAGAAGTAGGGGCAGATGGCGTCTGACATTCTTGTTGTCGATGACGAGGAGGATATCCGGGAACTGGTTTCCGGTATTCTGTCCGATGAAGGGCACGAGGCACGCACCGCAGGAGACAGCGACAGCGCGCTGCGGGCGATCGCCGAGCGTGTTCCGCGGCTTGTGTTTCTCGATATATGGCTACAGGGAAGCCGGCTCGACGGGCTCGCGCTGCTGGATGAGATCAAGGCCAGGCACCCGCATTTGCCGGTGGTGATGATATCCGGACACGGGAACATCGAAACAGCGGTGTCTGCTATCCGGCGCGGCGCTTACGATTTCATCGAAAAGCCCTTCAAGGCGGACCGGCTGGTTCTGGTCGCGGAACGGGCGCTTGAGACATCCAACCTGAAAAGGGAGGTCGACGAGCTGAAGCGCCGGTCCGGCGATCCCGTCGACCTGACCGGAACCTCGGTTGCAATATCGCAGCTTCGGCAGCTTATCGAAAAGGTCGCGCCGACAAACAGCCGCGTAATGATCCTCGGGCCGTCCGGTTCCGGAAAGGAGCTGGTGGCACGGCTGATCCACAGGCACTCCTCCCGAAAGGATGGACCGTTTGTCGCGCTGAACGCCGCCGCAATCACGCCGGAGCGCATGGAAATCGCCCTGTTCGGCACGGAAACGGCAAACGGCCAGGAACGCAAGGTCGGCGCGCTCGAGGAGGCCCATGGCGGTATTCTCTACCTCGACGAGATCGCCGATATGCCGCAGGGGACGCAAAACAAGATCCTTCGGGTTCTCGTCGACCAGCAATTCGAACGCGTCGGCGGTTCGAAGCGCGTCAGTGTCGACATCAGGGTCATTTCATCCACGTCGCGCAATCTCGAGCACCTGATCGGCGAAGGCAATTTCCGCGAGGACCTTTATCACCGGCTTGCGGTGGTTCCGGTCCGGGTGCCCTCGCTGGCGGAACGGCGCGAGGACATCCCGTTCCTGGTCGACCAGTTCATGAAGCAGATCAGCGAACAGGTGGGCATCAAGGTGCGCCCCATCGGCGATGACGCCATGGCGGTCCTGCAGGCGCATGACTGGCCCGGGAACATTCGCCAGCTGCGGAACAATATCGAGCGGTTGATGATCCTGACGCGCAGCGATGCCAGCTGTGATGCCATCACGGCCGACATGCTTCCGAAGGAAATCGGGGAGATGCTTCCCAATGTGTCTGGTCAGGACGAAAACCACGTCATGACGCTGCCGCTGCGCGAAGCGCGCGAGCTTTTCGAGCGCGAATATCTCGTCGCCCAGATCAACCGGTTCGGCGGTAATATCTCGAAAACCGCGGAATTCGTCGGGATGGAACGGTCCGCTTTGCATAGAAAGCTGAAAACGCTTGGTCTATAAGATTCGCAAGGGACGAATTTTACCAGAGCGAGCTGAGGACCGGACGGCATGAAAGTGATCATCTGCGGGGCGGGGCGCGTCGGCTACGGTATTGCCGAGCGCCTTTCCACCGAAGACAACGACGTCTCGGTGATCGATACGTCGCCTCCGCTGATCCACGCCATCCGCGAATCGCTCGACGTGCGGGGATATGTCGGGCACGGCGCGCATCCGGAAGTGCTTGCCCAGGCCGGTGCCGACCAGGCCGACATGATCATCGCCGTAACCCTCTACGACGAAGTCAACATGGTGGCCTGCCAGGTGGCGCATTCCCTGTTCAATGTGCCGACGAAGATCGCCCGCATCCGGGCGCAAAGCTATCTTGCCTCGCACTATTCGGACCTTTTCTCGCGCGAGCACATGCCCATCGATGTCATCATCTCGCCCGAAATCGAGGTCGGCCAGATGGTGCTGCGGCGCATCGCGCTGCCCGGCGCCAACGACGCCGTGCGGTTTTCCGACGATTCCATCACGATGGTCGCCATCGAATGCCTCGAGGACTGCCCGGTCGTGAACACGCCGCTGGAGCAGCTTAGCGATCTTTTCCCGGACCTGACGGCGACCGTGGTCGGCGTGTGGCGCGACGGGCACCTGATCGTGCCGCATTCGTCCGATCAGCTGATCACCGGCGACCTGGCATTCGTGATTTGCGATCGCAACCACGTGCGGCGGACTCTCGGCCTGTTCGGGCACGAAGAACCGGAAGCGACGCGGATCGTGATTTCCGGCGGCGGCAATATCGGCTTCTTTGTCGCCAAAACGATCGAGGAGCGGCAGCCGCGCACGAAGGTCAAAATCATCGAGTACGACCGCGAGAGGGCGGTCAGCATTGCCGACGATCTCAGCCGTACGGTCGTGCTCAACGGCTCGTCGCTGGACCAGCAGATCCTGGTGGAGGCGGATATCCAGGATGCCGACCTGATGGTGGCGCTGACCAATGACGACCAGGTCAACATTCTGTCGAGCGTGATGGCCAAGCGCCTCGGCTGCAAGGCCAACCTCACGCTCATCAACAGCCCGGCATTCCTGGACTTCACCAAGACTTTGGGCATCGATGCCTCGGTCAATCCGCGGGCCGTGACGATATCGCGCATCCTGCAACATGTGCGGCGCGGGCGTATCCTGGCAGTGCACAGTATTCAACAGGGCGCGGCGGAGGTCATCGAGGCCGAAGCGCTTGAAACATCTCCGATTGTCGGAAGGGAACTTCGGGAACTGGATCTGCCGCATGGAATTCGCCTGGGTGCGCTCTATCGCGACGGCACGGTCATGCGCCCGGACGGGGACAGCAAGATCAAGACCGGAGACCGGGTGGTGCTGCTCGCCAAGGCGGACTCGGTTCGCCATGTCGAGCAGTTGTTCCGCGTCAGTCTCGAGTTTTTCTAGAGCATCATGGCCGGGGCAATATTCCTGATAACCATGGCGGTTTCCGGTTTGCTCGCGCTGCTGGTTCCGGCGATCCTCGTGGCCGTGGCGCATTCGGAGGTGGCGCTGGCGACCGACATGCTGCTGCTGTTCGCGGTAGGCAGCTTCGTGGCGGTGGCTGTCATCACGGCTTTGTCCGGCAGGGTCAAGAAGACTGAGCGGGCCTTTACCTACCTCGCACTGGTGGGCGTGTGGGCCGTGACGCCGTTGATTGCCGGGCTGTTCTATGTCGTGCTCGCGGAACTTCCTTTCCTGCCGGCCTGGTTCGAGGCCGTCGGCGCGCTGACCACTTCGGGCGCGACCGTGCTGGTGCGGGAAAACGCGCCCGCGGGCCTGCTGTTCTGGCGCAGTTCCACCGAATGGTATGGCGGGTTCCTCGCGCTAGCGTCGATCGTGCACGTCCTGGCGCCGGCCGGTTTCGGCGGCCTGCAGACCTCCGACAGCCGCATGCTCTCGGCCAATCCGGATCACGGGCTGTTCCGGCTGGAAACCTACGGAACGCTGGCGCTGCAGTACGGAATCATCACCGGTCTTGTCTTTTTCGGATTGATGGTGTTCGGCGTTAACCCGCTGAACGCGATGATGTTGAGCATGATCTCGGCAGCGACCGGCGGATTCCTGCCGTTCACCGGGCCGCTTGAGGAGAATATCGGCAGGGGTGCCGCGACGGTCATGGCGCTCGGCCTTTGCCTTGGAACGATGAGTGTCTTCTGGCGCCGCAACATCCTGCGCCGGCCCAAGCGGATCTTCCAGAACAATCTCGAGGCCACAATCGTCGTCGCCGTCATCCTGGCGCTCACAATCGCCTATGCGGCCCGCATACTGGACGTATCGGGCGGCTCGATGCGGGAAGGGCTCCTGGCGGCCCTGCAGGAGGGTTTCTTCACCGCGTCATCGCTGGTTGCTACGAGCGGCATTGAAACCCGACCGGGTGTCATCGCGTTGCTGCCGAGCGTCGTCGTGCTGGCGATCATTTTTGTCGGGGCAGGGGTCTATTCGACGTCCGGAGGCGTGAAGGTCTTCCGCATCGGCGCCATGTGGGTATACACGATCGCGGAACTCAACCGGCTGATCTATCCGAACAGCGTCGACCGCCACCGGTTCGGCGATCTCCTGATCGATCCCAAATCCATGCAGGCGATCTGGACCTATTTCATCATCGCCGTCCTTGTTGTCGGCACCGGTGCGATGCTGCTGGCCCTGACGGCAACGGGCTTCGAGGCGGCAATCGTCATGTCGGTCTCGTTCTTTTCCAACGCCAGTCCGGTCTACGACGCGCTTCGGCCGCTGGCGAGCGAAGCAACCTTGCAGGACTGGCCGACCTTTCAGGAACTTCCGCAAAAGATCACCTACGTGATCTCGATCCTGCTCATGACCATCGGCCGCCTGGAGGTGCTCGTCATATTCGCGGTCCTGAATATCCGCTATTGGTACAACCGGTAGCGACGGAGGTCACGAACGCTCAACCATAGCGTCAGACAGGCCGTTTTTAAGATTGCGGATTAGGTGTCGATTTGATAACCAACAAAGTGGTGTGTACTCGGAAGACAGACAGCTGATACGGAAAAATCGTCCCGCGATGGAGTTCAGGTACAGCCGTACAAGAAGAAAAAACCGGTAAGGACAAGGAAAACTGGCGCAATGGCGGAGCGTTCACAGAATCTGCAGGACCAATTTCTCAATACTGTCAGAAAACAAAAGGTACCCCTCACGATTTTCCTGATTAACGGCGTAAAGCTGACGGGCGTGGTCACATCTTTTGACAATTTCTGTGTTTTACTGCGCCGTGATGGCCATTCGCAGCTTGTCTACAAGCATGCGATCTCGACGATAATGCCGGGCCAGCCTATCCAGATGTTCGAAGGCGAAGAAGCGAGCCGTGAAGGCTGATCAAAGCAGACACGAAAACAGCATCGGAAACAACCAGACGGAAACGGACGGGCGATGGGATGCCACCCGCGCGCTTGTCATTGTTCCCGTCCTGAAATCCGTGTCGCCCGCATCGGGCGGCGGCGAGCAGATATCCCGGCTATCGCGCCCCGGTGAAACACGGCTCGCGGAGGCCGTCGGACTGGCCGAGGCGATCGAGCTCGACGTCGTGCATGCCGATATCGTGGCGCTGAACACGGTCCGCCCGGCAACGCTGATCGGTTCCGGCAAGGTGGATGAGATCGCCGGTCTCGTCGTCAGCCTCGATGCCGGTCTCGTCATCGTCGACCACCCGTTGACACCGGTGCAGCAGCGCAACCTCGAAAAAGCCTGGAAGGCCAAGGTCATCGACCGCACCGGCCTGATCCTCGAAATATTCGGCCGGCGGGCTTCCACCAAGGAAGGGGTGCTGCAGGTGCAGCTTGCCCATCTGAACTACCAGAAGGGCCGGCTGGTCCGAAGCTGGACGCACCTTGAGCGCCAGCGCGGCGGCGCCGGTTTCATGGGCGGGCCCGGTGAAACACAGATCGAGGCCGACAGGCGCATCCTGCAGGAAAAGATCGTCCGGCTGGAGCGCGAGCTGGAGCAGGTCAGGCGGACACGGCAACTGCACCGGGCCAAGCGCAAGAAAGTACCGCATCCGGTCGTTGCCCTGGTGGGCTACACGAATGCCGGCAAGTCTACACTGTTCAACACGATCACCGGCGCCGGCGTGCTTGCCGAGGACATGCTTTTCGCCACGCTCGACCCGACCCTGCGGCGCATGACGCTGCCGCACGGGCGCATGGTGATCCTGTCGGATACCGTTGGCTTTATCTCGGACCTTCCGACCCATCTGGTCGCCGCATTCCGTGCGACGCTTGAAGAGGTGCTCGAGGCCGACCTCGTCCTGCATGTGCGAGACATGTCCGATCCGGACAACCAGGCCCATTGCGCCGATGTCCTGCGCATTCTTAGCGAGCTTGGCGTCAACCGGCCGGGATCAAGTCCCACCGAAATCATAGAGGTGTGGAACAAGATCGATCTGCTGCCGCAGACGGCGGTCGACGACATGATCGGCAAGTCGGCCTCATCGGATCGTGTTGCCGCTGTTTCAGCGGTGACGGGCAAGGGCATCGACGGGCTGCTCGCCCTGATCGAGGAGACCCTGTCGGGTACGCTGCTCAGCGAAACCGTGGTGCTTCGCCCCAGGGAGCTGTCGCATATGGCGTGGCTCTACGACCATGCCAATGTGCTGGATCGCGACGACAAGGAGGACGGCAGTGTTGCGCTGGACCTGGAAATCACCCAGCACGAGATGGCCGAGTTCGAACGCCGCCGACGCGTTGCGTCGTAACACACTGTAATCGCATAATTATTCACTATAAGACGGTTCGTACGCGCACGTCCTCGCGCCTTCGGGAATGACAACGCCCTGGAGCTTTCGCGACGTCCAGATGTGGGTGGCGTCGGAAAGATCCGGCGGCGTGTCCAGCGTGCCGCCCTTGACGCTGACCCTGTCCGGCCAGTCGCGGCCGATATGCCAGAGACGGGTGCCGCAGTCGGGGCAGAAATAGCAGTCGAGAACCCCGCCGGAATCGGTCGGCCTTGACCACGTTTTCGGCGATCCCCGCAGCAGTTCCACATCCGGCCGGTGCATGAAGACTGAGATGCCGAACGCCGACGAAGACTGCCGCTGACACTCACGGCAGTGGCAGACATAGGTCTCAACGGGATTGCCGTTCAGCCTGAAACGGATGGCGCCGCACTGGCATTGTCCGTCCATGATACCCGCGTCCTTACGCGCATTTGTTCAGGGCAGGGACCTAGTCGTGCGCTTTGGCCTTGCCCCACAGGTCTTCCATGCGATCGAGCGTGGCGGCATTGATGTCCTCACCAGCATCATCGAGCGCTTTCTCGATGAACGAAAACCGGCGGCGGAATTTCGAATTGGTTCCGCGCAATGCCATTTCCGGGTCGATATCGACATGGCGACCCAGATTGACGAGCGCAAATACAAGGTCGCCGAACTCGCTGCCGACCTTGTCCTTTTCACCGTGCGCCAGGGCCGCTTTCAGCTCGGCGATTTCCTCCTCGATCTTATCGAGCACCGGCGCGGCATCGCTCCAGTCAAAGCCGACCTTTGCGGCCTTCTGCTGCAGCTTGATCGCCTCGGAGAGCGCGGGCAGGGCGCGGGGCACACCGTCAAGCAGGCCCGCCTCGTCACTCGGGTCCTTGCCGTGTTTCAGGCGCCGTTGAGTGCGCTCGGCCTTCTCCAGCGCCTTGATCTCTTCCCATTGGATCTTGACCCCTTCGGGCGTGTCTGCGGAAGAGACCGCGAAGACGTGCGGATGCCGTCGGATCATCTTGCGCGTGATGGCGTGAACGACATCGCCGAAATCAAATGCGCCGTCCTCCTCGGCCATGCGCGCGTGGAACACGACCTGCAGCAGCAGATCGCCAAGCTCGTCGCACAAATCGTCGAGGTCGTCGCGCTCGATTGCGTCCGCCACCTCGTAGGCTTCCTCGATCGTATAGGGCTTGATGGATTGAAAATCCTGCTCGACATCCCACGGGCAGCCAGATTGCGGATCGCGCAGCGCGGCCATGATTTCGATCAGGCGGTCGATATGTCGTGACGGTTCCATGGCCGCATCTTTAACGGAACCGGATGCCGATGGACAGCGGTAAGAAAGGCACCGGCGACAATTCACGGTGCAGCAAACAAGCCCGGGCCGTTTTCGTGACAATCACCACAGTCGTTTTCCTGATTATCCGGCACGATACGGAGATCGGGCAGGGAGGAACAACCATGGTAACGCAATACTCCGAACTTCGATCGCACCTCAAAACCGGCGATGTTGTGCTGTTTTCCGGCAAGGGCGGTCTCAGTGCCGGTATCAAATTCGCGACCGGATCCAAATGGTCGCATGTCGGCCTCGTCTACTTTCTTGAAGAGTACAATCTCATGGCGTTGTGGGAATCGACGACACTGTCGAAGTTCAAGGATATCGATACGGGCAAATACAACAAGGGCGTCCAGATCGTGCCCCTGAGCGAGCGCATCCGGACCTACGACGGCGAAGTCAATATCCGCCGTTTGAACAAAGCGTTGTCATCGGACCATCACGCGCAGCTCGTCGAGCTTCGCGAGCTCTACAAAGGCAAGCCGTATGAGCTCAATGAGATCGAGCTGATCAAGGCGGCTTTTGACGGTCCGTTCGGCGCGAACGAAGCGGACATTTCAAGTCTGTTCTGCAGCGAGCTTGTCGCCGATGCGTACCAGAAGCTCGGCATCCTGGACAAGACGCTGCCTGCGAATGAATACACGCCGTCGGATTTTTCCAGCGATACGGAAATAGATCTTCTAAGCGGATACGCTCTGGAGGAGGAGATCGCCGTGGCGGCCTAGACAGCGCCGGCGGCCATGTTCAGGGCAACGGATCTCCTTATCCAAAGATCGCATAAGATAGATTATGGAACTTATTGCTGTGCGCTGATATTGCGGTATTGGCGCCTCAGTGTTGCGACAACCAGTCGCCAAGGCGTTCCATGACGCCCTCGTCGAGCACAATGCCGAAGTGATCAAGCCCGTCGATCACCTGGGCCTGCTTGCCCAGCTTCGCAAACAGCGGCACGAATGCATCGGCGTCCAGCGCCTCGTCATCGCTTCCGACAAGGACGAGCGACTCCTCCGGCAACCCGGCGATGTCGCTTTCAAAGTCACGGTTCAGCGCAAAATTCGTCATCAGCCGCCAGGAGTAGCCAAGCGTTTCGGTGCCGTCGCGATATGGTTCCGGCAGATTGAAACGGATTGTCTCCAGGCCGTCGAGGACATGAATGCCGACATTGTTCAGCATCGACAATCCGATGATGCGCGGCAACGATATGTGCGCCCAGCCGGAGTCCGTTTCCGGCATGGTCGGTGCATCGGGTCCGAGAAACGGTGCAAGGCCGAAGAAACAGAAAATCAAGGATCCGTATTCACCGGATGCGTAGCGCATGGCGAGCGCGCCGCCGGACGAATGACCGCCGATGCAGATCCTGGCGTCCGGGCTGTCCTGCAGGATCAGCGCCGCCACTTCGTCGATATCGTCCTCGAGCTGGTCGACATAGTCCACGTCACCGCGCCTGTCTCCAGAACCGTGATGGCCACGGACATTCGGCACGTAGACATCTGCCACGCCGTTCGAAGCCAGATGGTCGGCCAGCGGCGCAAGATAAGCGCCGTGGTAGCCGGATCCGTGCAACAGGATCACTTTCAGATTGCTGTCTGACGGATAATGCGCGAGTGAAAGCGCCTGCCCGTCGCGCGCCTCGAACGTCTGCAGCGGTCTTGGCTGGACGCCGGAATCAGCGGATGGGAGCCGATCGAAATTGAGGCTCCTGGTGCTGCCGACACGCGGCCCGATCAACGTCAGTGAAAACGCGATGACCAGATAGATCACGGGTATTGCCAGGATCGGTATCCAGAATTTCCGGTGCATGGCAAACGTCCCGCGCCGCTATTTCATGACAGTGATGATCTCGGCGTCGATTGCCGCGACCAGCGTATTGGGATCGACGGAAAAGACGCTGTCCGGGCGACCGGCGGCAGCCCATACGACGTCGTGCTTCAGCAATGTCTCGTCGACGCAGGTCCTGATCGGATTGATGTGGCCTATGGGTGCGACACCGCCGATGGCAAAGCCGGTCTCATTCCGGACCTTCCGGGTGTCGCATCGCTGCAGCTTCATGCCATAGCGGTCAGCCAGGTGATCGATATCCGCATTATTATTACCTGCTACAAGTAATAATATCAATTGGCCGTTTGCGGCGTCTTCGAAAACCAGCGATTTGACGATCTGACCGACCTTGCAACCGCAGGCATCCGCAGCTTCCTGCGCAGTGCGCGTCGACTGATCCATGCGCCTGATCTCGATGTCGAGACCGAGTTCGTCGGCACTGTCGCGAACCCGGTCCATGCTTGAACGTTTCGATGTGTTCGCGTTCGCATCAGTCACCGGCAATCTCCAAAGTCTGTTCAAGAACCATCATGTCATAGGCCGGCTCCACGTGATCCGGCGTCTCACGCGCGACCGTGTCGTAGTCGAGCGGTATGTGCATATGGGTAAGCACGGCCTTCTTCGGCTTCAACCGCTCGATCCACTCCAGTGCCTCGCTGAGCGAAAGATGGCTTGGATGCGGTTTGTACTGCAACGCGTCGATGATCAGGACGTCGAGATCCCGGAGTTTCGGCGGTGTGGCGTCGGGAAAACCGCTGACGTCGCTGCAATAGGCGATATTGCCGACACGGAAGCCGAGGGATGTGATATCGCCGTGCAATTGCTCGAACGGGAGCAGGGTAATGTGTCCCCCCTCCCCGTCTATGACGATCGGATCTTCGGTGTTTTCAATGAGATATCCATCGACGATCGGCGGATAGTTGCTGCCGTTGGGCTTCTCGAAGCAGTAATCGAAGCCTTCGCGAAGACGTTGCATGGTCGGCGCATCGGCGTAGACCGGGATACGCTTGCGTTGCGCGTATACAAAGCCGCGCAGATCATCAATGCCGTGTATATGGTCGGCATGGGGGTGCGAATAGACTACGGCGTCGAGCCGTGTCGCACCGGCCGCGATCATCTGGGTACGGAAATCCGGACCGGTATCGATGACAACGGAGGTGGTCTTGCCGTTGGCGTCCGTCTGCTCGATCAGCAGCGATGCCCGAAGCCGCCTGTTCTTCGGATTGGACGGATCGCAGGCGCCCCAGTCGCCCGTCACCCGCGGCACGCCGGGCGAGGAACCGCAGCCGAGAAGGGTGAAACGCTGGTTGACGATCATGCGCCGGCTTCCGGTTTCGGCACCTTGGAAAAGAGCCGAAAGAAATTTTCGCTCGTTTCCCGCCAAAGCGCATCGGTCGGCATATCGAGCGTGTCGGCCAGCACCTGCGCGGTGTGAACGACATAGGACGGCTCGTTGCGCTGCCCGCGATGCGGCGGCGGTGCGAGATATGGCGCGTCGGTTTCTACAAGAAGGCGGTCGACCGGCAGGCCCCTGGCGATCTCCCGCAATTCGTCGGATCGCTTGAAGGTGAGGATGCCGGAGAAGGAAACGTAGCCGCCGAGCTCGATCCCCGTTTGCGCGAGCGCGGCTCCGGACGAGAAACAATGCAGGACAAAGGGGAAGCCGCCAGTGGCGCTTTCCTCCTTGAGAATGGCGATCATATCGGCGTCTGCGTCGCGGGCATGGATGACGAGGGGAAGCTGCGTCTCGCGCGCCGCGATGATGTGATTGCGCAGGCCGGTCGCCTGTGCCTCCCGCGGGGCGTTGTCGTAATAGTAGTCGAGACCCGCCTCGCCGACCGCGACGACTTTTGGATGATCGCTCAGGCGCACCAGGTCATCCGGCGTGACGTCAAGCTCCTCATCGGCATTGTGCGGATGGGTTCCGACGGAACAATAGACATTGTCGTACCGTTCGGCGATGGCCCGGACGCGGTCGAAATTGGCGACCCGCGTGCAGATCGTCACCATGCGTTCGACACCCGCCGCCTGCGCCCGCTCCACGATGGCATCGCGCTCGGCATCGAAGTCCGGGAAATCCAGATGGCAGTGGCTGTCGACAAGCATGGCCCGGTTACTCTGACTGTTCCTGTTCCACGTAGCGCGGGAAGACCGGCTGCGGTTTGGGAAGCGCGTTGCCGGCCACGAGACGCCCTGCCCCGCCGAGTTGGTCGAAATCGCGTTCGCCCGCATCGACGGCAAGGACATCGAGAAGCTCACCGGCAGATTGGGGTATGAAGGGCTGGCACAGGATCGCGACCTGCCGGATGATCTCCGCCGTCACGTAAAGGACCGTGCCCATGCGCTCCGGGTCGGTCTTCTTCAACGCCCACGGCTCCTGGCCGGCAAAGTATCGATTGGCCTCGGAGACCACGGCAAAGATCGAGGCGAGCGCGCTGTGGATGGCCTGCCGCTGCATGGCCGCGCGGGTCTCGCCCAGCAATGCGTCCGCGGCATCCAGAATGGCGCGGTCCGGATCGGATAGTTCACCGGGCTGCGGGACCCGGCCCTCGCAGTTCTTGGCAATCATCGACAAGGAGCGCTGGGCAAGGTTGCCGAGATCGTTGGCGAGGTCGGAGTTGATGCGGCCGACGATCGCCTCGTGGCTGTAGTTGCCGTCCTGGCCGAACGGCACCTCGCGCAGGAAAAAGTAGCGAACCTGGTCGAGCCCGTAGTGCTCGATCATCGAGAACGGGTCGACGACATTGCCGACCGACTTGGACATCTTCTCGCCGCGATTGAACAGGAAGCCGTGCGCGTAGACACGCTTGGGCAACTCGACGCCGGCCGACCAAAGGAACGCCGGCCAGTAGACCGAATGGAAGCGTATGATGTCCTTGCCGATGATGTGCACGGCCGGCCAGTAGGCCCAAAGCGGATTGTCAGTATCCGGATAACCGAGCGCGGTAATGTAGTTGGTCAACGCGTCGACCCAGACATACATGACATGGCCGTCCTCGTCCGGGACCCTGATTCCCCAGTCGAAGGTGGTGCGCGACACCGAAAGGTCCTTCAATCCGGATTTGACGAATGAGACGATCTCGTTTCTTCGCGCGTCCGGCCCGATAAAGTCGGGATGCTGCTCATAGTGCTCCAGAAGCCGGTCCTGATAGGCCGACAGGCGGAAGAAATAGCTTTCCTCTTCCACCCATTCAACGGGCGAGCCTTGCGGACCGTAGCGAACGCCGTCGTCGCGCAGTTCCGTTTCGCTTTCCTGGTAATAGGCCTCCTCGCGGACGGAATACCATCCGGCATAGGTGTCCTTGTAGATGTCGCCGGTGTCGACCATTTTCTGCCAGATCGCCTGGCTCGACAGGTGGTGACGCTCTTCGGAGGTGCGAATAAAATCATCGTTCGACGCATTCAGCTCTACGGCCATGCGCTGGAACTCGGCCGCGTTGCGGTCGGCAAACTCCTGAACGGGCAGGCCTTCCTTGCGGGCCGTCTGCAGCATCTTTTGACCGTGCTCGTCCGTTCCGGTCACGAAATAGACGTCCTTGCCGTCGTGGCGCTGGAAGCGCGCAAGCGCGTCGGTCGCGATGAGTTCATAGGCGTGGCCGATATGCGGCTTCCCGTTGGGATAGGAAATGGCCGTGGTGATGTAAAAGCGTTCGCGGTCGCTCATTCGTCTCGTGTCATCTTTTCGGTTGTGGTGTAACCGTTTCGGCTACGGGTTCGCTGCCGTCATACGGCAAAATATTCGCGGTGGCTATGCCGCCGGCATTCGAAACAGCGAAGAAAAAACGGACAGGACCGTCTGCTTGCGGTCGAGATTGTAACCGTCCGCGATCGCCAGGTTTTCCTCCAGGGTGCCGGCCGTGGTCGCCCAGTGATTGGCCGCATGGAGGTTCTGCGTTGACGCTGCGCTGACCGCCATCGCCGATATCCTGTCCAGAACGTATCGGCAAAAGAAGGTGTAGGCCATTTCGCGGTCCCTTGCCGCAAGCGAATCCGCCAATGCGTGCATTTGCACGCGCGAAGCCCCCTCGCCTGCCTCCAGGATCTGTTCGAAGGTTTCCGCGATCTCAAGGCCGCCATAACGCAACAGCAGCAACGCGTTTGAAAGGCTGCCCCCGGCATTGTCGATGACGGCGTCGACCACGGCAGAGTCCTGATGCGCGGTCAGGCCAAGGTGATCGAGGCCTTTGCGCATGTTTTCCTCCGAAAGCGGCTCAAGGCGCACGGGCATGCATCGCGAGCGGATCGTCGGCAAAAGTTTGCCGGGCGCGTGCGACAGCACCAGGAAGAGCGTCTTCCTCGGCGGCTCCTCGAGGATTTTCAAAATCGCGTTCGCCGCCGAGCGGTTCATGTCGTCCGCGGGATCGACGATCACGATGCGCCAGGCGCCTGTTCCCGATGTCTGGGACAGAAAGTGCCCTGCCCGGCGGACCTCGTCGACCGTTATCGCCGATTTCACGCGGCCGGTCTTGACGTCGAGCGGCCGCGCCAGGTGCATCAGGTTGTGGGAGGCCCCGCCGGCAATTTGCCGCAAAACCGGGGAGTCGGGATCGGGGTCGTCAAGCGTCGGCGGCGCATTCCCGGCCTCGGGATGGGTCAGGATGTGATAGGCGAAACGATAGGCCAGCGTCGCCTTTCCGATGCCTTCCGGCCCCTCTAGGAGCAGCGCGTGATGCAGGTGTCCGGAGCGGTAGCTGCCGGCAAGGAACTCAGCCGTTGCCTCGTGTCCGAACAGGCGCGTGTTTTGCGCCGGCGGTATGGCACCGTCGAGGACACCGGTGTCGTTGCTCATGAGGGTTCTGCTTCCGCACGGTCGGTTCCGTTCGGTTCGGCGCCGTCGAGCAGTTCGAATGCCAGTTTCTCGATTTCCTGCGCAATCGCGTCGGCCGGCTGGTTGCCGTCGACAATCTTGCAGCGTTGCGGCTCGCGTGCGGCAAGATCGAGAAACGCATCCCGCCGCTTTTCCTGAACCGCTAGCGCTTCCTTTTCATAGCGGTCCGGCTTGGTTCCCCTGTCGTCGCTGCGCGCGCGGGCCCGTGACAGCCCGACCTCCGCCGGCAGGTCCAGTATGATCGTCAGGTCCGGCACCATTCCGTTGACGGCGATCCGCTCAAGTCCGTTGATGAACTCCGGCTCCAGCCCGCCGGTGACGCCCTGGTAGACACGCGAGGAATCCATGAAGCGGTCGCACAGGACGATCTTGCCGGCATCGACGGCGGGCCGTATCAATTCCTCGACATGGTCGCTTCGCGCGGCGGCGAACAGGATGGCCTCCATGCGCACGCCGAACTCCTCGGCAGCGCCGGACAAAAGCACGTGACGAACCGCTTCGGCGCCGGGAGAGCCGCCGGGTTCACGCGTCATGACCACTTCGAATCCATGCGCCCTCAGTGCCTCGGCGAGATACTGGATTTGTGTCGACTTTCCAGCGCCTTCGCCGCCCTCGAATGTTATGAAATGTCCCTTCAAAGAAGCCAATTCCTTGCCATTCCGGCACCGTTATTACGGGGCTTTTTCCCCTGCGTCCAGACAAACCGCGTTAAGGGGCGTTGTGCGCCAACGGGTATTCCAGGTCACAGCCAGAACAGCATCAGCTCCTGCAGGGCGTCGAAGGCGCGCTTGTGCAACGGGCCCTTGGGAACGGATTCGGCGGCGAAGAGCGGTGTCTGCTGGCTGAGCGTGTCGCCGATCCACACATTGAGCGTGCCGACCGGTCGGCCCTCGTCGACCGGCGCCGTCAGCGGCCAGTCATAGACAATGCGTGCCTTCAGCCGGTCGGCATTGGTCACCGGTACGAATATATTCACCGGTCCGCCAGCCATCAGCGCGACCTTCGATCGCTCGCCGCCGTAAACGGATGCATTTCCGATGATCTCGCCGTCGGCGAACAGCTCCCTCTTCTCGAAGGAGCGCAGGCCCCATTCCAGCATCTTGCGGGCTTCCTCGGCGCGCTCCTTGATGCTGCTCATGCCGCTCATCGCCAGGAACAGGCGCCGGCCGTCGCGCTGGATCGAACTGACGATGCCGTAGCCCGATTCCTCGGTGAAGCCTGTTTTCAATCCGTCGACCCCGATATTGGAGCGCAGCAGAGGGTTGCGGTTGCGCTGGAAGATCTTGTTCCAGGTGAAATCGAGCTCGGAGTATATCGTGTAGTACTCGGGATAGCTCTGCTGGATGTGGCGGGCAAGAAGCACCAGCTCGCGGACGGTGACCCGCGCGTCCGGGTGGGGAAGCCCGGTGGAATTGCCGAATACCGATTTTTCGAGCCCGAGCGCACGGGCCCGTTCCGTCATCATTTCGGCGAAATTGTCCTCTGAGCCGGCCATGCCCTCGGCGATGACGATACACGCATCGTTACCCGACTGGACGATGACGCCGCGGATGAGGTCGGCCAGCCGGATCGACGAATTGATCTCGGCGAACATGGTGGACGTGCCCGAAACCGCGCCGCCGGTGCGCCAGGCGTTTTCCGAGACCTGGAATTCATCCTCGAGCGTCAGCTGTCCCATCTTGAGAGCGTTGAAGACCATTTCCATGGTCATCAGCTTGGCGAGCGACGCAGGCGGGATGAGATCGTCCTCGTTCTTGGCGAATAGAACGGTTCCGGTCTCGGCTTCGATGAGATAGGCCTGCTTGGCTTTGGTTTCGAATATCTGCGCGGCGGCACCGCCTGGAAGGACAATCACTGCCAGCAGCGTGGCCGTGAACAAGAAAGACCCGAACAGCCTGAACATAAATCCCGAATCCCTGGTTACGCAGTACCCCTGCACGGAAGGTTAGCAACCGTGCAGCCGCCGATCAACGACGATCCTCGGGAAGGGTTAAATGATCAGTGGTTTCTGCGTTTCCAGGAGGCGGCGACCATATCGCCGGTCAGGCGGCTGTTGCCGGTAAACAGGACGCGGAACGGGGTTTTTGACTGCTGCTCGACACGCCTTTGAGCATAAGATGCCAGCGCCGGAGACACCCTCGGTTCAGTCCCGGCGAGCGCCGGAAGCTGAGACGGGCGTTCGCGCGGGATTGGCCCGATTTCGGGAAGCGCGATATCGCCCACGGCCGGCAGCCGGCCGCCCTTGACAGCGGGCTCGGCGCTCGGCGGCGCCAGGGCCACGTGGGCCGGTGCTGCCGGGATTACGGCAGACGCAAGCTTGACCTCGCCGGCGGCGAAGGCCGTATCAGCCGGTTTTCTGCGCTTGTTGAGCGCCAGCATGATGCCGGGCCGGCTGGTGTCCGTGCCCGGGATCGGCGTTCTGCGGCCATCCTTGGTGAAGGAGGCCGAGAGGTAGCGCATGTCGCGGCCGTCCATGCGTGCCTTGCCGATATACTGCACGCGCACCTTGGCGATGCCCTCGCGCTTCATGTCGAGAATATCGGCGGTCTTGCTCGACACGTCGATGATGCGGCCCTTCTCGAACGGTCCGCGGTCGTTGACGCGGACGATGACGGAGTGGCCGTTCTTCAGATTGGTGACGCGCGCATAGCTCGGCAGCGGGAATGTCGGGTGCGCCGCGGACAGGTGATACTGGTCGTAGACCTCGCCGTTGGCGGTCAGGCGGCCGTGGAAATTCGGCCCGTACCAGGAGGCGTGTCCGCGCTTGTCGTAGTCCTTCTCCTCTTTCGGATGGAACCAGCGCCCCTTGACCTTGTACGGCTTGCCGACCTTGTAGGTGCCGCCGCCCTTGCGCACCTTCTTCGAGGTGGTCACGCGCTTGCTGGCCGAGACGCCGTAGTCCTTCGAGGTGAACTTCACCTTGTCGTTGATTTCCGCGCGGTTGTCCGGATTGCCGCCGCAGGCGCTGAGCGCGAGGCCGGCCGAAATGAGGATACCGAAGCGGATGAAATGCAGAATGTCGCCGGATTTCGCGCAGTCGCGCTCCGGGCCGGATCTGGGTTTGGCAAAACCGTATCGCATCAATTTTTTCGTTCCGATTTCGCTGAACGCAGAACTGCTGATGTTTACATACACCATTTAGGCTTAAATCCCAATGCCTTAATGGCGGAAATTGCATAATGCCTCAAAAGGCGGTCCGAAGAAATCCTTTGAGCGCGACATCACGGCCATTTCGTCGCATTTGAGTCGAATACGTCGGATCGTGGTTAATGGCTGGTGAAAGCTTCGCCGACAAACGGCCCGCCCGGCAAATTTTGGCGCACGCCATCTTGAAAATCCAATCCACTTGTCGCATGAAGGCGCGTCCGGAGGAGTGGCCGAGTGGTTGAAGGCACCGGTCTTGAAAACCGGCAGGCGGGAGACCGTCTCGTGGGTTCGAATCCCACCTCCTCCGCCAAACTCCATTTTTCAGTTTTGGGGGATTGGCAGAGAGCGGCGGTCCCGACCCGCAAGCTTTTACAAGCCCCGACAGATTAGCAGTCTGCGCCAGCACCTTGCTGGTTCACTCTCTTTAGAGGAGCAGGCTGGTGTCGAACCGGCACCGCTCAAGTATCGAAGTTCGGTGGGCCCTCCGTTGCCCGGCTGCTCCTCTTGGTGGAGGATGGAAGTGGTCTTCCTGTTGGCGACCCGGGCAACAAAAAACCCGGCAAGCGCTTGCTTCCGGGTCGAAAACGTTTCGATGTGACTACGGTTTACCGCACACGCAAAAGCCCTCGACCGCGAAGCGCGGACGCATATGAGCTTGGACTACTGTTGAGCGCGAAAAACATCGTCTTTTCCTGTTGATGGAAGGTCTTTAGGAAAATCGGTCGTGGATGTCAACGCACGGTACAAAAGCGCAAGCTTCATGTCTGCGGCCGCCGAACTGTGCTAGTCTTCTGCCTTCACGGAGGCAAAGGCAGCGCAAGGATGATATTCGTCGCGGCATCGAAGGACGGCGGGAAGGTTTCGTATCACGATACGAAACGGCATCTGTGGTGGGCGTCTGTGCTGGCACCCGCCGTTCCGGGCGCCTCGGCCCTGATGCTCGCGTGGAGCGGCGCGCCGCTGTGGTCGCTCGTGCCTCTGACTTTCTACTATCTTGTCGTGCCGATCCTCGATGTCGCTTTCGGCGAGGATACGAACAATCCGCCGGAGGAGGTGGTCGAAGAGCTTTCCGATGACGGCTACTACCGGATGCTTCTCTTCTGTTCCGTGCCGGTGCTGTGGGCGAGCTTCCTGATCTGCACGGTCGTTGCCGCGACCGCAAGCCTGCCGGTCTGGGCCTATGTTTCGCTGGCGCTGGGCGCCGGAGCCGCGTCCGGCGGCGGGCTCGCCGTCGGGCATGAACTCGGCCACAAGCTCAACCCGATCGACCGGTGGGGCGGCAAGCTCGTCTGCGCGCTGACCGGCTACAGCCACTTTTCCATCGAGCACAATCGCGGCCACCACACGCATGTGGCGACACCGGAAGACAGCGCCTCGGCGCGGCTCGGCGAGAGCGTCTACCATTTTGCCCTGCGCGAGATCCCGGGCGGGGCGCGGCGCGGCTGGATGCTGGAGCGCGACCGACTGGAGGCGAAGGGCTTCGGATTCTGGATCGTCCGCAACGACATCCTGCAGGGCTATGCCATTGCTCTTCTCGTGGCCATCGCACTGCTGCTGGCGCTGGGCTGGATCGTGCTGCCTTTCCTTGTCATCCATCATTTTGCCGGATGGCTGCAGCTCACCTTCGCCAACTATGTCGAGCACTACGGCCTCAAGCGGCAGAAACGGAAAGACGGGCGCTACGAGCCATGCGCGCCGCGTCACTCCTGGAACACCAACCACATCGTTTCGAACCTGATGCTCTTCCACCTGCAGCGTCACTCCGACCATCACGCCAATCCTCTGCGGCCCTACCAGGCCTTGCGTGATTTCGAGGAACTGCCGCGCCTGCCGAGCGGCTATCCAGGCTGCTTCGTTATGGCAGTGGTGCCGCCCTGGTGGCGGCGGGTCATGGACCCGAAGGTGATGCGCTGGGCCGGTGGCGACGTGACGAAGGCTAATGTCATGCCGGGCCTCGAGCATGCCTACCGGCAGGCGGCAGCTGTCTGACGGACACCCTGCCCCGTCTCAGTCGGGTTTTCCGCGCAGATATCTGAGCGAGGGATGGTTCGACCAGATGAGAAGATCCCGGGCGTTTTTCTGGATTTCGATGCCCAGCAGGACACTGCGATACGCGTTCCAGCAATAGAGGATCGCCAGGAGTGTCCCAACCGCTATGGCCGCCGTGCCGAGGCTCTGCCATACGTTCATATCCAGGAAATAGTCGACCACTGGCCGGCGGCCGGACGGGCAATTCAGGATCTTTGTGCATATGAATGACGAAGTTTCGTCGTCATTTTTCCTATTGATCGCTTCGTACAGCTTTCCCACCGTCACCCCTACTCCGATAAGGGGCACGAAACACATCGCCGGGTGTATGACGTATTTGTTTGTCAGCCGCGATGCGAAGCTTAAAAACGGAGACGCGTTGTCCGTGATCGTTTTGACCGAGTGGAAACCGCCATCCATGAGAGCGGTGACGTATCGGTGCTTGGTATAACCGTGACTTGGCTTGCAGCCGGACTTGATCCGCAACAGGAGCGGTTTGTCCCTGTTGCCCTGCAGGATGGACAGGGCCGCGATCAGGTTGTGCGTTTCGGACGAGCGGAGCCGTGATGCCGAATAGGGGACGGAAAAGAGGACAAAGAACACCAGCACGGAGTAAAGATAGATGTCGAGCGGCAGCGGAGCGCCGAAGAGCGTAAGGTTCTGAGGTTGTTCCGCCGTTGTTTCGGGGATCTGGACCATCCCGGTAACGAAAATCAGAGCAAGGCAGAAGACCAGCAGGCGGGAAAACAGCCTCTGGTGCTCGCGATGCGCCGGCAGCAAACGCTTGATGTATTCATCCGCGTCTATCTTCTCGGAAACGACGGCATCGACCGCCAAGGCCCGGTCTTCGCCTT
This sequence comes from Nitratireductor sp. XY-223, assembly GCF_004959855.1. Classification (GTDB taxonomy): domain Bacteria; phylum Pseudomonadota; class Alphaproteobacteria; order Rhizobiales; family Rhizobiaceae; genus Hoeflea_A. The sequence goes on from NZ_SPNT01000001.1 coordinate 1,316,511, forward strand.
CGTCGTCCGCCTGTCCGTGATCGGACATGAACCCCTCCCGTCCAGCCGGTCGCGGCGCGCCGGCCCATGGCCTGCAAAGATAAACCGTTGTTTGTTATTTCTAATTGTGGTTTCGCCGCCGTACAACCCCTGGATCGGAATGGAGGGCGAGCGATAGTGTGGCGGCGCTGTCAGACGGCTGCCAGCCGCCCTGCCCTGCGCGCGAGTTTTTCCGCCAGCTTGATGCCGACGCCGGGGCGGCTCCAGGGGCACTCGGCGATGCAGATGGCGCAGCCGTGGGTTTGGTTGAAGAACGGCAGGCATTTGTCAAAATCGACATACCATTTGGTTTCGCCACGCACGGTCTGCTTTTCCGGGAAGATCGCCTCCGGTGGGCAGGCGTCTTCGCAGACGCGGCAGCTCAGACAGAAATCATCGAGCCCGAACGGCCGGGGCGGCGTCGGCGCGAACGGCGCGTCCGTCAGCACGGCTGACAGGCGGAAACTGGCGCCCATCTCAGGCGTGATCAGCGAACCGTGCTTGCCGAGTTCGCCGAAGCCGCTGGCGATGGCCGGCGGGATGAGCGTGATCTTGCCGGCCATCGGCCCGGTCACCGGGTCCGCATCCCAGCCGGAGCGCCGTAACCATCCGGCGATCGCCTTGGCGGCGAAGGCCGCGCGGCTGTACTGGCGCATCACCTCGCCGCCGGCACGGGGTTTCGGCGCTTCGGAAATCGCCTCGTAATCATGCTGTACGCCGATGACGATGACATTCGAGAACGGCGTTTCCTGGCCCTCAAACAGCCAGTCGCGGTCGAGCGGTGTCGCGCCGACCTGCTCGCAATGGCCTGCGGAGACATATTGCTGGAGCGCCTCAGTCCAGGCTTCCGGCGTTCGCTCGACCTGCCGCTCCGACAGATCCGGCAGCGGCGCGTCGAGGATCTTCTGCCGTGCCGCGCGCTGCTCGACGATGGCAGGTTCGTTCGGGTTTACGGTGTAAAACCACCTCTGCAGCCGCCCGTGCGGAATGGCGTCGGGATCGGGCGACCAATAGACAATTTCGGGGCGCCGGAACTTTTCTTCGCCAAGTCCGTTGACCGCATTGCCTGAAATCTCAGGCGCGCATTCCATCTGCGCTGGATCCGGAGTGAACGGGCGATGCGGGTTGGCTCTCGGCATGGAGGCAGTCTACGGCAATTCGCGGCAACATAAAGCCTCCTGTCCCGCAGCGCAGCATCCGGGTGGAATTTCGAACTTCTGGTCCACCGCCAAAGTGTGTATTGCTTTATGGGCACAGCTTTGCAGGTGGACCAAATTGCAGGAAAGCGAAGACAGCCCCAAGGGCGAGCTCACGATCCGGACCATGGCGATGCCGGCCGATACCAATGCGGCCGGTGACATATTCGGCGGCTGGGTCGTATCCCAGATGGATTTCGCGGCCGGAATCGCGGCGGGCCAGCGGGCGCGCGGGCGGGTCGTGACGATCGCCATCGAGGCGATGAAATTCATCCGGCCGGTCAAGGTCGGCGACGTGGTGTGTGTCTATACCGATCTCGAGCATGTCGGCCGCACATCGATGAAGATCCATGTCGAGGCCTGGGTACTGCGCGACAGATACGGTGCGCACGAGAAGGTGACGGACGCGCATTTTACTTTCGTTGCCGTGGACAGGAACGGCCGTCCCGTGCAGGTCCCGTCCGATACCCTTTCCCCAGGTGCTTGAAGAATGGGCAGTACATGCGGCAGACTTCCCCAATCGGTGTGAGGCGTGGTGGCCTTTGCCATCGTCGCAGCCGGTGCCGCTATTTTGCACCTGCACCCGGATTCTTGAATATCAGAAAAGAATCGAATGCCTTTTGCGGCTCCTCCCGAGAGGAGCTCTTCAATTTCTTCTGACCCGGGACTTCGTTCCGGCCATTTGTGTTTTCGGCATTCTGCATGTCGGACGTAGCCATCTGGATTTTGAACTGCGTGCCTTCGGCTTGTGCCTGCCCGGGAAATCCAGCCATTCCTATCGTGGATGCTACGATTGCAGAGCAGACAATACCGGTGGCGGCGAGGTGCGCGCGGATCACGGCTGTGAACGGGTATGCGTGTAACATCGGTCTTTCCTCTCGTATGAGCGTATCCACACCCTATCGCGGACAGACTGAACACCCGTTGAAGATTCGGTTCATGTCGCATTCATTCAAGCAAGGCGCTCCTTCGCGATTTTTCAACGTCTTTGAAATGACGTCAGTGCCGGAGGACGCTCTGTTCCGAGATATGCAAAAAGAAAAGGCGCCGGAACGGCGCCTTTTCAATTTATGCAAGAAACCGATTACTGCGGCAGCTTGTCGTCCACGCCCATGACGTAGAAGTTCATGCCCAGCAGCGTTCCGTCATCGGCGGTTTCGCCGTCCTTCAGCCACTCGGAACCGTCCTGCTTGGTGACCGGGCCGGTGAACGGATGCAGCTCACCGTTGGTGATCTTGGCTTCCGTTTCCATGGCCATCTGCTTCACGTCGTCCGGCATGTTGGTATAGGGCGCCATCGTGAGAATGCCGTCGATGAGGCCATCCCAGGTGGACTGGGTTTTCCAGGTACCGTCCATCATCGCCTGTGTGCGCTTGATGTAGTAAGGGCCCCAGCTGTCGATAATGGCAGTCAGCTGGGTGTTGGGGCCTGCCTCGATCATGTCGGAGGCCTGTCCGAAGGCGTGAATCCCGCGCTCAGCGGCGACCTGCATCGGTGCCGTCGAGTCGGTGTGCTGGGTCAGGATGTCGACGCCCTGGTCAACCAGCGCCTTTGCGGCGTCAGCTTCCTTGCCGGCATCGAACCAGGAGTTCACCCAGACGACCTTGATCTTGAAATCAGGGTTGACCGACTGGGCGCCGAGAAGGAAGGAGTTGATGCCCCGCACCACTTCCGGGATCGGGAAGGACGCGATGTAGCCGGCGACGCCGGTCTTGGAGATCTGTCCGGCGATCTGACCCTGGATAAAGCGGCCCTGATAGAAGCGCGAGTTGTAGCTGGTGACATTGTCGGACGTCTTGTAACCGGTGGCGTGTTCAAATTTCACCTTCGGGAACTTCTTGGCGACGTCGAGGGTCGGTTCCATGAAACCGAACGATGTCGTGAAAATCAGTTCGCAGCCCGACCGCGCGAAGCGTTCGATGGCGCGCTCGGCGTCCGGTCCTTCAGCAACGTTCTCGAGATAAGGCGTCTCGATCTTGTCGCCGAAATGATTTTGGAGTTCCTGGCGGCCGATGTCATGCGCCTGGGTCCAGCCGCCGTCGGTCTTCGAGCCGACATAAACGAAGCAGATCTTCGTTGCGGCCTGCGCGGCGGTCCCGCCAAGGCTGACCACAGCGGCTGCCGTTAGTGCCAAAAGTGTCTTTTTCATCGTGTTCACCTCTTCTGTTATGGTGGTTTATCGATCCGGGACGAATGATTGGGCGAGCGAAGCCGGCGTGTTCATCAGTGTCAAGCGCCTGTTCCGCGAGATCAGCACAAGGACGAGTATTGTCGCCAGATAGGGAAGCGCCGACAGGAACTGCGACGGAATTCCGAAGCCAAGCGCCTGGGCATGCAGCTGTCCGATGGTAACGGCACCGAACAGATAGGCGCCGGCGAGCACGCGCAGCGGGCGCCAACTTGCAAAGACAACGAGCGCAAGTGCGATCCAGCCGCGGCCGGCGGACATGTTCTCTACCCATTGCGGCGTGTAGACGAGCGACAGCTGCGCACCTGCGAGGCCGGCGCACACGCCGCCGAACATGACGGCGAGATACCGCGTCTTGATGACAGAGATGCCGAGTGCATGGGCAGAGCCGTGGCTGTCGCCGATGGCGCGCAGCTGCAGGCCGATGCGGGTCCTGAACAGGAACCAGCTGACGCCGACAACCGACAGGATGGACAGGTAGAAGATGATGTCCTGGTTGAAGATCAGCGGCCCGACAAGCGGCAGGCTGGCAAGCAGCGGAATGGCAATCGGTTCGAGCTGGACACCGGGCTGACCGACGAAATTCTCGCCGATCATGCCGGAAAGTCCAAGTCCGAGGATGGTCAGTGCCAGTCCCGTTGCAACCTGGTTGGTCACCAGCGTGAGGCTGAGAAATCCGAAGAGCAGCGAGAAGGCGCAGCCCGCCAGAGCTCCGCACAGCGCACCGAGATACGGATTGCCTGAGAGTTGCGCGGTGGCGAAGGCGACAACGGCGCCCACCACGATCATGCCTTCAACGCCGAGATTGAGGACACCGGACCGCTCCACGACCAGCTCGCCCATGGCGGCCAGCAGCAGCGGCGTCGCCGCTGTCGTAACGGTCAGAAGTACGGCTACGATCAGTTCCATCTAGGCGCCCTCCCCGGCGAGTTCGGCATGCGAGGCGAATTTCAGCCGCACGCGGTAGTGGATCAGTGTGTCGCAAGCCAGGACGAAGAACAGCAGCAGGCCTTGGAACACGCGGGCGATCTTGTCAGGCAGGCCGATCGAGATCTGTGCCGCTTCGCCGCCGAGATAGGTCAGCGCCAGGATCAGCCCGGCGGCAAAGATGCCGAGCGGATTGAGGCGTCCAAGGAAGGCGACGATGATGGCGGTGAAGCCGTAGCCCGGTGAGATCACCGGCTGGAGCTGTTCGATCGAACCGGACACCTCGGATATGCCTGCAAGGCCTGCCAGTGCACCGGAGAACAGGAAGGCGAAGAACACCATCTTGTTCGCGGAAAAGCCTGCAAACCGGCCGGCACGGGCCGACTGTCCGAGCACCGAGACCTCGAAGCCCCTGAGCATGTAGCGCATCATGAACCAAGTCAGCAGCGTCGCGATGACCGCAAAGATGATGGCAAGGTCGGCGCGGCCGGATGCCGGCAGCAGCTCGGGCAGGATCGCTTCGACGTCGAACTCGCGGCTTTCCGGAAAATTGAAGCCTTCCGGATTGCGCCACGGACCGCGCACGATCCAGTCGAGGAAAAGTTGCGCCACATAGACAAGCATCAGGCTCGACAGGATCTCGTTGGTGTTGAACCTGGTTTTCAGCAGGGCCGGTATCGCGGCATAGGCGGCGCCTCCGGCCATGCCCATGATCAGCATGACAGGCAGGACGAGCCAGGAATCCCACTGGTGGAACATGATCGGCACGATCGAGCCGACAACCCCGCCGAGGATGAACTGTCCCTCCGCGCCGATGTTCCAGTTGTTCGACCGGAAGCACACGGACAGGCCGACGGCGATCAGGATCAGCGGCGCCGCCTTGATGGCGAGCTCATGCAGCGACCAGACCTCGGTCAGCGGTTCGATGAAGAAGCTGAAGAGGGCGTCGATCGGGTTCTTGTCGAGCGCGGTGAACATGATGGCACCGGCGATGATGGTCAGCCCGAGTGCGATGAACGGCGAAACGACGGAAAAAAACGCCGAGTGGCCGGGTCTGCGTTCCAGTTCAATGCGCATGGGCGGCCTCCATCCGTGTTTCTTCGACCGGCGTGTCTTCGCCGTGGATGCCGCCCATAAGGAGGCCGATCCGCTCGAGTGTCATGTTCTCCGCTGGCTCAGCGGCCGAAAGCCGGCCTTCATTGATCACAGCAATGCTGGTCGCGACTTCGAATATCTCGTCAAGGTCCTGGCTGATCACAACAACCGCAGATCCCGCATTGGCGAGATCGATCAGCGCCTGCCGGATGCGGCTGGCGGCGCCTGCGTCGACTCCCCAGGTCGGCTGGTTGACGACGATCACCGAAGGTTTCCGGTCGAGCTCGCGGCCGACAATGAATTTCTGAAGGTTGCCGCCGGACAGCGACGATGCATCCGGGTCCTCCCCGGACATGCGAACATCCATTTCCTTGATGATCCGCTCGGACGCCTGCCGGACGACATCGTGCCGGATGACCTTCAAGGGACCGCCGGTCAGAAACTCGGCCGCGTCGGAACGGTGCCTTGCAAGCACCATGTTCTCGGACAGGGTCATCGAGGAGACGGCGGCATGGCCGTGCCGTTCCTCCGGCACAAAGCCAGCGCCAAGAAGACGGCGGGCCGAAATGCCGAGCCGGCCGGCGTCTTTTCCGCAAATGTTGATGTCACCGGGATTGTCGACCAGTTCCTCGCCGGACAGGACGTCGAACAGTTCGCTCTGTCCGTTGCCCGCCACGCCGGCAATGCCGATGATCTCGCCGCCGCGAACCGTCAAATCAATATCCTTGAGCGCCACCGCAAAGGGGGTGCGGGCCGGCGCGGACAGTCCCCGCGCCTCGATGAGCACTTCGTCGGTGACCTTGCCGCCGGTGTTCGAAACGGACTTCACCTCGGAGCCGACCATCATGCGGGCAAGCGATGCCGGGGTCTCGGCACGGGGATCGCAGTCGCCGGTCAGCTTGCCGTGACGCAGGACGGTCGCCCGGTCACAGATGCGCTGGACCTCTTCGAGCCGGTGGCTGATATAAAGGACCGACCGGCCCTCTGAGCGGATTTTCTCGAGCGTTTCGAAAAGCCTGTCGGCCTCCTGCGGTGTCAGAACGGATGTCGGCTCGTCCAGGATGATGAGCTCGGGGTTCTGCAGCAGGGTCCTGACGATCTCGATGCGCTGGCGTTCGCCGACGGACAAATCCGCCACATGGGCGTTGGGATCGAGCGGCAGGCCGTATTCGCGTGAAAGGACTGCGGCCTGCTCGGAGATATTCTCGATGCTGACATCGTCGTCCATGGAAAGCGCGATGTTCTCCGCGACCGTCAGCGCCTCGAAGAGCGAGAAGTGCTGGAACACCATACCGATGCCAAACCCACGTGCCTGTCCGGGGCTGCCGATGGTGACCGGGTTGCCCTTCCAGAATATCTGACCGGATGTCGGCTCCAGCGAGCCGAACAGCATCTTGACGAGTGTTGATTTACCGGCGCCGTTTTCGCCGAGAAGCGCGTGAATCTCGCTGGACTTGATCTCCAGGTCTATATGATCGTTGGCGCGCAATTCGCCGAAGACCTTGGTCAAGCCGCGCACTTCCAATAGGCAATCGCTGTGCCCAGGTTCGTGATGAGCCAAAATTTCCTCCCCCGCATTGAAGCGGATCCAACCGGTAATGATCCTAGGCGCAGTCGGCATATCCCGGAAAGATCGAACGATTATAAAGAGCTTCAAATTTTTGACACATAATTGCAGGCCGCGGTTCTGCTGTCATCCACGAATGATGCAGTGCAAAACATTTGCGCACATGGCCCAATGTTTGGGCTGCGGCAGATGGTCCGACCGACTGTCTTTTCTTATGTTTCATGCGCCGGTGGTGATAGGGTGACAACCGGTGAATACGGTGAGGAAACAGGTCATGGGCGAGACATTCGACATTGCGGTGATTGGCGCGGGCCTCGCCGGTTCCGCTGCGGCGCTCGCTGTTGCGCAGCGCGGATACAAGACTGCGCTGGTTGCGCCCCGACCGGCAGCGGCCGACGGTCGAACCACGGCGCTGATGATGCCATCGATCGAACTGCTTGAACGACTCGGCGTCTGGCCCGAGGTGCGCGCGGCGGCGGCTCCCTTGCGGGCCATGCGCATCATCGACGCCACAAGCCGGCTCGTTCGCGCGCCGACCGTGACCTTCCACGCAAGCGAACTCGAAATCGATGCCTTTGGCTTCAACATACCGAATGCGCCGCTGCTCGAAGCACTGACAACGGCGGTTGAATCGTGTGCCGATATCACGTGTTACCCGAAGGCTGCGATCTCCATAAACGAGGATGCGGAGCAGGCGCAGGTCATCCTGGAAGACGGTTCCGCAATCTCCGCAAAACTCGTTGTGGGCGCGGACGGGCGCAACTCGAAGGTCCGCGAGGCCGCCCGAATCCGGACCCACGACTGGAGTTACCCCCAGACGGCCGTTGTCCTCAATTTCTCGCATGAATATCCGCATGCCGACACGTCGAACGAATTTCACACCGAATCCGGTCCGTTCACGCAGGTGCCCCTGCCCGGCCGCATGTCCAGCCTCGTATGGGCTCTTTCGCCGGCCGAGGCGGAGATCATGCAGGCCAGGCCCAAGGGCGAACTGGCGGTGCTGATTGAGGAGCGGATGCACTCGATTTTGGGCAAGGTGGCGGTGGAGAGCGCCGTGCAACGCTTTGCCTTCAGCGGCATGATCGCGCGCTCGTTCGGCCGCGGGCGCATGGTTCTGGTCGGCGAGGCAGGACATGTCTTTCCGCCCATCGGTGCGCAGGGACTCAATCTCGGCCTGCGCGACGTGCTGGCGTTCGTGGCTGCGCTGGATCGCGCCGGCGGTCCGGCCAACGCCATTGCCGCTGTGCGCGGCTACGATCGCGCGCGGCGCAGCGACGTCGTTTCGCGCACGGCAAGTGTCGATATGCTGAACCGCACCCTGCTGCACGATTTCCTGCCGGTACAGGTGCTGCGCTCTGGCGGGCTCGCGGCGCTCTCGGCCATAGCGCCATTGCGTGTGCTGGCCATGCGCGAGGGCATGGAACCGGGCAGCGGCTTCAGTTTCCTGAGGCGCCCCCAGGGGCGGGAAAGACATCGGCCGGAAGCAGGCCGGCGGTGATCGCGTAAAGCAATGATGAAACTGTAATGACCGAGAGCACGGTGGTGATAAGCACCGTGGCCGAGGCCCGTTCGACCCAGACATTGTACTGCTGCGCGAGAACGAACACATTCGTGGCCGTCGGGAGCGAAGCAAGAAGCACCGCGGTAAAAATCCACGTACTGTCGAAATCCCCGACAAGGCCCATGGCGAGGTAGACCAGCAGCGGGTGGGCGACCAGCTTGGCCGGTACGATATAGGTCAGCTCGAGCGGCATTCTGCGCAATGGACGTAAGGCAAGCGTGACACCCATCGCAAAAAGGGCGCAGGGTGCCGCTGCCTGGGACAGGTAGTCGATCAGCCTCTGGGGCGCGTCCGGAATCGGCAGGTTGAGCCAGGCGACCGCGATGCCGGCCATGGTCGCCAGGATGAACGGATGCAGGACGATGCGGCGCGCGATGAGCAACGCAAGCGTCGGCAACGGGTGCTTCTCGCTACCGGAAATCGCCATCATGCACGGCACGATGGCAAAATGCATGATGTTCTCGAAGCAGAAAATCAGGGCAACTGGAACGGCCGCCTGTTCGCCGAAGGCAAGGATGGCAAGGCTCGGTCCCATGTACCCGATATTGCCGTAGGCCGCCGCCAGTCCCTGTATGGTGCCGGCAGCGATCGATGCCCGCGCCAGGATGATTGCCAGCGCGAAGACCACCGCAAATATCGAGTAGGTGGAAAGAAGGCTCGCGAGTATGAAATCGAAACGCGCCAGCTCTTCGATCGGTGTGCGCGACAGGAGCTTGAAGAACAGGGCCGGAAGCGCGAGGTAGAGAACGAATATGTTGAGCCAGCCAAGCGCATCGGACGGCTGGCGCACAAGCCGGGCTGTCACGTAGCCCAGAAAAATGAGCCCGAAGAGCGGGAGGATTAGCGCTGTGATCTGTGACATGGATGGGAATCGCGGTTGCGATACAATTTGTATTCAGAAACAGCCCATAATCAAGCAATTGTAGCCGGCGAACCGCACGGCCCGCCCGACATGGCGATGCCAAAGTTACCGTTTTGTTACTGGATTCGTCCGAAAGGCGTTGAAATTGCGCGCGTCTTGCCTCTATTAGTGTCTTCAGGAGGCACATTTGGATGCTCAAATCACGGACGGCGAAATTTCAGATTGGTCAGACAGTCAAGCACCGCGTCTACCCGTTTCGCGGCGTCATTTTCGATGTCGACCCGGTCTTCAACAACACCGAGGAATGGTATCAATCCATCCCGGAGGACGTCCGCCCGCACAAGGAGCAGCCGTTTTACCACCTGTTTGCTGAAAACGAGGACACGGATTACATCGCTTACGTGTCGGAGCAGAATCTTCTGCCCGACGACAGCGGCCAACCGGTCCAGCATCCGCAGATTGCCGAGATTTTCGAGGGGTCCGACGATGGTGTCTACAAGCTGAGGGGGCCCGTCGGCCACTGACCGGGATGCTCAAGTCCCGTGGGAATCAAAAGGCGCGGAAAATCCGCGCCTTTCTTGTTTAGTTCTGTTCCTTGGCCTTTTGCTGGGCTTCTTCCAGCTTCTGCCTGGCCGCCTGCGCCTTGCGCTGCATTTCTTCCTGCAGCAGGCGCTGCCGCTCCTGGAGCTCGGACTGCGCGACCGGCTCGCCGTCAAACGCGTCGGTGAAGCCTTTCAGCGACACCTTGATCGGATTGGGCGCACGCTGGAAATTGACCGAGGTAAACACCACTTCGCCACCTCGCTTGAAGGAACTGACGATGGCGTCGGTCAGCGGTACCTGGGCCACGCACTTGTCGGGCATGCAGACCGAATACGGGACCCGCTGGGCCTTGCCGCCGTCAATCTGCATGTTGACGCCCGGCGGGATTGTCCGCGCCGAAGGAACGGAAACCTGAAGCGTCTTGTTGTTGACCTTGCCTTCGACGATGATCAGGCCAACGGCCGTCAGAAGCTGTCCGGTTGATGCGGTGGTGATGTTCTGAACGACACAGACGTCATTGTCTTCCTGTTTGGTGCACACTTTGAACCACCCCTGGTTCGGGCCCTGTGCGTGCGCGGCGCCCATAAGCGACAGGGTCGCAGCCCCTGCAAACACGGTCGCCAGCGCAGTCCTTGCGACTTTTGAGGTCCTGAAGGTCATTCTTGCGTTATCTCCTGGGCTTTCGATATCCAATTGTAACCGGCGGTGCAGCATGCATCCAGTGTGGAACCGGCTCCACCCGTCGTGTCAAATCCGTGGCCGTAGCCGGCGGATCCGCCTCGTCAATCGCGCACTCCCTGTACCTCAAATAAGGCCATTGCAAGGCTTGCCACGCAGGTCTTTAACCGTTGTCTAAGGGCAAATGGCTTCGATGTCACGCCGTTTGGCACGGGCGGGCACGGTTTCACGGGAATTTCCTGTAATAGCCTTAATCGGCGGGCAAAAGCTGGAGCGTTGGAATGCAAGCGGATCGTGCTACGGTTTGCTACGAATCAGCGAAGGATCGCCATGCAAATGTTGTTACGAATTCTAACCGCAACGCTGCTTGCTTTCTGTACGGCAGCGGGATCCGCGCTCGCCAACGATAAAAAGCACGCGATCGCCTCGCATGGCGAGCCGGCACTGGGGCCGGACTACCAGCATTTCCCTTATGTCAATCCCGACGCTCCGAAGGGCGGCCACATCGCCTACGGCGTCAACGGCACGTTCGACAATCTCAATCCGTTCATCCTCAAGAGCATGCGCACGACGGCGCGCGGCATGTGGGATCCGCAATTCGGCAATCTCACCTATGAGAGCCTTATGCAACGCTCGCGCGACGAGCCGTTCACGCTCTACGGCCTGCTGGCGGAATCCGTCGAGTTCGACGAGGAACGGACCTATATCCAGTTCAACATCAATCCGCTAGCCAGATGGTCGGACGGAGAGCCGGTTACCGCTGACGACGTTGTTTTCACCTTCAACCTGCTTGAGGAAAAGGGCCGGCCGCCCTTCTCGAACCGCCTCGACAAGGTTGCGGACATGGAAAAGACAGGGCCGCTCAGCGTGCGCTTTACGCTGACCGAGGACGCCGGTCACGAATTCCCGCTGGTGCTTGGCCTTAATCCGGTACTGCCGAAACACGCAATCGACGTTGATACCTTTGACCAGACCACATTCGAACCACCCGTCACATCCGGTCCCTACCGGATCAAGGAAATCCAGCCGGGAGAGAAGATCGTTTACGAGCGGCGTGACGACTACTGGGGTGCGGACTTGCCGGCCAAGCGTGGCGTCGACAATTTCGGCGAGATCTCGGTCGAATACTTCCTGTCCGGCAGCGCGCAGTTCGAGGCATTCAAAAAGGGTGTCTACGACATCCATTTCGAGGGTAATCCGACAAGCTGGCAACGGGCCTACAACTTTCCCGCCATCGAAAACGGCCAGGTGAAGAAAACGATATTCGAAAACGAGTTGCCGGCGGGCATGCACGGCTTCGTTTTCAATACGAGAAGGGACAAGTTCAGCGACGTTCGCGTCAGGCAGGCTCTGGCCATGCTGTTCGATTTCGAGTGGGTCAACAGAAGCCTGTTCGACGACGTCTATGAAAGGACCGAGAGCTATTTCCAGAATTCCGAACTCTCATCGATCGGAAGGCCCGCGGACGAGCGCGAAAAGGCGCTTCTGGAACCGTTTCCCGGCGCTGTGGAAAAATCCGTCATGAACGGCACCTATCATGCGACAAGGACGGACGGCAGCGGCCGCGACCGCAATGTCCAGCGCGCGGCGCTCAGGCTGTTGAACGAGGCGGGTTACACGATCAACAACGGAAAGCTGATCGACGACAAAGGCCAGCCGCTCACATTCGAGGTCATGACCCAGAACGAAGGGCAGGAAAAGGTCGCCCTCGCCTATCAGCGGAACCTTGCCCTGCTCGGTATCGATATGAGCGTGCGCACGGTGGATGATTCACAATATCAAAGGCGCAGCCAGAACTACGATTACGACTTGATCATCAAGGCATATTCCGCCTCCCTTTCGCCCGGATCGGAACAGGTGTGGCGCTGGGACAGCCGCTCACGCGACGTGCCTGGGACCTTCAACTACGCGGGCACGGCCGAGCCGGCGATCGACGCGATGATCCAGGCGTTGCTCGACGCGCGCTCGCGCGAGGAATTCGTCTCTGCGGTGCGGGCCTTTGATCGCGTGCTGATTTCCGGGCACTATGTCGTGCCGCTTTACTTCCTGCCGGGACAGCGTGCGGCCTACCGGTCGTATCTTGAACATCCGGAAGTGACGCCCATTTACGGCTATGTGCTGCCGACCTGGTGGGACAAGCGCGCCGAAAACTAGCGCCTTCGAGAAAGGATCCGCCGATGACGTCCGTCAATATAGACATCGTTTCCGATGTCATGTGCCCCTGGTGCTACATCGGCAAGAAGCGCCTGGAAGCCGCGGTCAAGGATCTGCCGGAGAACATCGAGGTCGATGTCCGCTGGCGGCCGTACCAGCTCGACCCTACCCTTCCGAAGGAAGGCAAGGACCGGAAGCAGTATCTGTCCGAGAAGTTCGGCGGATCGGAGCGCGCCCAGCAGATCTACGCCAATATCCTCGACGCCGGGCGCACAGAGAGCATCCCCTTCGATTTCGAATCCATCGCGGTTTCACCGAATACGCTCGATGCGCATCGCGTCATCCGCTGGGCCGCGTCCGAGGCCCCCGGTGTCCAGGACCGTCTCGTCGACATCCTGTTCCAGGATTTTTTCATCGAGGGCAAGAACATAGGCGACACGGAAGTGCTTCTCGACGCGGCCGAACGGGCCGGCATGGATCGTGCCATCACCGAGAGCCTGCTTGCGGGACCGGCCGACTGCCTTGAGGTCGAGCAGGAAATAGAGGTCGCGCGAAAAATGGGCGTAACGGGCGTCCCTTGTTTTATCCTTGAGAACAAATACGCGGTCATGGGCGCGCAATCCCCCGAAGTTCTGTCGGAGGCAATCAGCAAGGTCGCAGAGGAAAAGCTCTCGCAGGCTTCCTAGTAGCCGAGGATCTTCATAAGACGGTCGACCATATTCATATGCGTCTGTCCGTCCCCGTGTACCACTTCGAGATTGAAGTAGTCCTTTATGTTCGTCAGTGATGCGTAGTTGGACAGCGAACAATCGTTGCCACGCCTGCTGACGAGCTCGCGCATCACGTTGATTCCCTGGTTGTTGAGCGAGGCGATCCGCTTGTCGACCGTGTGATCCGCACCGTACTTCTTCGTCGATGCCACAAAGGCGAGCGTGTCCTCGTTGCTCTGAGACGGTATCGGCTTCTTCGCCTTATGCACGGATGTGTTGGAGAACGGCGAGTTGATCGACACGCCTCCGCTTCCGCCGGTTTTCCTCGATTTCAATGCGTTGCTGTGAAGAGCGACGATCGGCCTGCCCCGCTGATAAGCCGACATGAAGAGGTCCGTATATTTTGGCGAATAGCGGCCGCACGCCTTTTTGTTTCCGGTAAAATTGCGGTTGGGGTCTATTCCGGCATTCAGGCGCTTGCCTGCACTGTCAACGGAGACAATCTTCCCGCCGTATCTGTAAAGCCCGTACAAGGCGGTATCGAAGGCTACATTCTCATTGTCGTGCGGAACGGCCCATAGGGGCCCGGGCCGCTTGTCCTTGTGCTCGATGATGTGGACGATCCAGTTCACGCCGTTTTCCTTGAACCGATGCTCGCTGACGCAAAGCAAATCGTCTCGGAAATAGGCTGAGTTGCGCGAGAAATCGCCGTCCCTGTCCGTTATCTGGGCAATGTTGCCACATGTGCTTGCATTTTGCTGCGGCGCCGGGTTTTCCTGCACCGCGATTTGCTGTCCCGGGCTTGAATACGCGGGACGCGGGGTCGGCACCGGAATATTGGCAAGCGTCACCACGTCACCGTCCAAAATAGCTTCCTCGATGGTCTGGGCTTCTGCGACCACGACCTCCGGCTCCTGCGCAGGGCCTGCCTGTTCCACCGGTATCTGCTGGGCGACCTCGGCCTGCGGTTCCGCTTCCGGCAGTTGCAGCGCCGATGTCTGGGTCAGGGTCTCCTGGGTGGCGGTAACAATCTTGGTATCGTCGCCGGAGCGCCCGTTTGCCGCGGGTTTCTTGGCCTCATTGCGGATCTTGTTATCGAGGGCAGCCTTCAGCTCGGCGTAGCTCTTGATTTCATCCTGATTGAGACCGGTTTCCTGGTGCCGTGGGTTTTTACTCGCCGTCGTCGCGGATGCCTCGACTCTCTCGGCGATGGCCTGCTCGTCGTAAACGGTGCTTTGTTCAACCTGGGGATCGGGTGCCGGCACGGCCGCAGACGAGTTGGTGTTTCCGCCGGAATCGCAAGACGCAACGAGTGTCACCAGGAATGACAGTCCTATCGTGCCCGGTATGCCAGCCATTTTCCTGATCATGATCATGAACCTTCAAACCCGGTCGTGCCCGTAAATAAAAGTTAACAAGCACTAACTAGTTACACTTAACAAATCGCAAACGTTCCGGTGTTTCTGGTTGTATTCCAGGCGATGTTCTCAGAAAAATGGTTCTTTTTTGCGACGCATCACTTACAGGCGGCCGCCGGCACCGGCCGGCGGGTTCTGCTGTTGCAAAATCGGAGCCTTCAGTTCCTTCGCGCAAGTTACTGTAAAACTAGCCGAAAGAAGCCCCGGCCGCAGTAACCATTGTAGAGTTCGGCCCCGAGCATCGGTCCGCTTATGCCTGTGGGGTTCTTCGGGCGCGGGTCCACCCCGTCGCGCGTGATCGAGATGAAGGAGTTCTGAGTGATCGCGCCCCGCCAGGTGTGGCCGCCGGATACGAACTCGATCGTGCCGTTGTAAAGATACGCGGACCCCGAGTAGTAAGTCTTGCAGATCCTCGCTTTGGCACCCGAGTATTCGGTGTAGTAACCGCGCTCGAACCGCACCGGTCCGGACAACTGGTCACCGCCAACCTGGCTGCCGACCGGCAGCGAGTCGTCGCTGACGTTGTCGCAGTATTTGTCGACGACAGCCTGAGCCGCCTGGCCCTCGACAAAGTTCGAATTCAACCTCGAATAGACCGCCAAAGCCTTGTGCTGACCGCAGCTGAGCGACGCGCCACCTTCCGCGGGTCCCCCTTGGGATGCCCCGCCTCCGTGACACAGCTCGTTCAATTCGTCGATCGTATAGCTGCCGATATCCGAGCTGCCCAGCTTGGGGCAACCCTTGTTCAGGCGCAGTTTCTGGGCGTCGGCCGGCATCACCGTCCAGGCCGTCGCGACCGACACAATCAGCGCGAAAGCTTGCAGTGTGCGCGCGCTATTCATCACAGTCTGCTTGTGAAACATATGCTATCCCCATACTTGATAATGTTATCACATCACCCGCAACGGTATTGAAACCCTGCAGAAAAGTGACGTATCGCTCCGGGCCGAGCCCATGGTGACTGTCACTCTCGATCACCCGGTCGCCGAGACGGTAAAACATCGTCGTCAGCTTGATATGATTGATGTCGAAATCCTGGGCGCGCCATCTCATGTAGCCGCCCGTCAGAAAATCTGCGTGCAGCTCAATGCATTTCACCCTGTGTGGATTTTGCTCGACAAGCATATTCAACAATCCATGTTTGTGCTGAAATGCATGCGCGGTTTCGTGAGCAATAATGGCAATGACGTTGTTGACGTTTCCCGGCGGATTGGCCTTTTCGAGCAAGAAAGAATCGCCAAGCACAAGATTGCCGAACTCCATGTCGTAGTAGGCGCCGTATTCCTCCTCATCCAGGCAGAACTCGTTGATATTTATATCGAAAAACTGCTCCAGCTCCGACTTCGTGGAAATGAGCAAGTCGCGGAGGAATTCAAACCCGATATCGTAGACCGGGGTTTGAGATTCTAAGGGGCATTCTGCCCGCGCAGGCTGCGTCGTTGCCATCATCGCGACCAGCAAGGCGCAAATCAGGGATCCGAGTACGGATCGCAGACGCAGGACGTGGCGGCGCGGGTTCAACATCGGTCAATTCCCGCCCACCGTGGAAAAGATCCAATCGCGGTAATGGGATGTCCGCGCATAGACGCCCGGATATCCTTCAAGCGCGCACCCCCTGCCGAAGCTGACGACACCGATCAGCAGGTAGCCGGTCTTACCGTCCCTGACGATAATGGGGCCGCCGCTGTCGCCCTGGCAGGAGTCTTTGCCGCCCTGCTCATAGCCGGCGCACAGGTGCATATCGGAGCGAATGCCGGAACCGTAGGCCCTCGCGCACTGCCCGTCCGTCAACTGGCGCAGATTTACCGAGTTCAGGTAACGCGAACCCTGTTGCGCGCCTGATTGCAGGTCGCCCCAACCGGCCACTTCAGCACACGTGCGTACGGGTGCAAGCCTCTTTTCCGTAGACTTGGTCGGAAGCAAGGCAAGCTGGCTGTTCGGGATGTTCGTCGGGCGTGACAGCTTCAAAAGCGCAACGTCGTTGACGATGACGTCACTGGACGTGCCGTAACGGGGGTGAATGAAAACCGCTTCGATCGAATAGGCCGGGCTGTCCAGACCGCCGTTGGATGCAACGCGGCGGATTTCCACATCGCTTTTGGAGACGCCTTCCCAGCAGTGGGCTGCTGTAAGCACCCATTGCTGATTGATCAGCGTTCCGCCGCAGAATGCACGGTCGCCGCCCCTGGGCACATGACCGACGATAAAGGGCCACTCCCCGGGATTCGCGCGGTCGCCGTTGACGATGCGCAACGTCGTTTTCCCGGTGCGCGGATCCGTACACTCCATCTGGCTTTGAGCAAATGCAGAGACGCTTGGCACGACAAGCATCAGGCCGGGCAACAAAATCCTGATAAGTTTGCTGAACATGTTCGCAGACATCCTAGTTCGTTATCCTGTATTCCAGGTACAAGACATCGCGTGCCGTGCACCTGGAAGACGACTGGCGGTGTGAACGCAGATGCCTGTTCATCACAGACTGGCGAACACGCTGGCCCGGGATATCGTAATCGTCTTCCGGCAATTGCAGATCGGGTGACTTCGTCAGCGCGATCGAGACCTTGCCCAAGCCGATCCCTTCATCCGGCGGATGATAGAGGGGGAACGTGTCGCGGCCGCCGAAACAGTACTCCTTGCCGGCGACGACCTCGGCATAGGTTTCGCCGTTCTTGTGGGTGAGTTCATTGGGGTAGAGTTGCTCGAAGTCGCCTTTGATCGGCGCGTCGAAAACAGCAACGTAACCGTTCTCCGCTGCCGTGAAGCACAGCACCAGAAGTTCGTTGACACGAAACGTGTTTTTCGAGTTGCGTGCGCCACGCTCGTAGTCATCAAATCCGGTCATGAAACCGTTGATGCACTTGGCGTGGGAAACCGTTGTTCCTGCGCCCATAATCGCCGATGAAAGCACTACGGCGGCAGCGGCGCGAATAGCCTTTTTCTTTAACATTCCACTCCCCATCAACTGGTGGAAATCAGGATCTCCACGGGCTCGGATGACTTCTCACGGACCGTACCGCTTCCTTTCAGCGTGTGGCCGTAAGTGGATTTCAGTTGCACATCTATCTTCAACGGATAGGTGACATCGTCGGATACCGGGACGGAAACGGCATAAGGAGGACCGGCCTTGGTCGTTGAGACTTCGACCGTCGGCTTCGTTGCGCCTGCTCCCGTCACGGTAATGGTGAAGGTGGACCCTTGCGGAACGAGCAATCGCTCGCGGTAAATAATACTCAACTGCACGGCGTCCGTTCCCGTAACCTCCAGGCTCTTGCCTTCCCTGGGGTTGTTCCTGGGCGTCCGCGCGGCCGCAACGCTCTTCGTCGACTCGGGCTTGGTCACCGCCTTGGGCGGCGCCGTTCCCGCCCCCGGCCGACCGAAGGCGTCCTGATACGACCAATTTGTTCCGCACCCGCTTATCGCGAGTGAGATCAATAAAAGGACCGGAAGCATGAAACCGGGAATTCCTGACTGTCGCGTTGTTGCTGTCATCGTCAGTTCGGCTCCGCGGATACAGGGGTGAATTCTACGCGCCGGTTGACGGACGCGTTGGGCTTATCCGGATCGAGAAGTTGCACTTCACCGAAGCTGCGGACCTTCACTGTCAATGGAAACTCCAACTCCGCCAGCAGTTGCCCGGCTGCGGACTTGGCCCGTTCCATGCCCAGTATCTCGTTCGATTCCTCGGATCCCACGGCGTCGGTGTGTCCGTCGATGAAATAGGCGGACTGGCTCAGTTCCTCGTCGTTCTTGATGACGTCGGCAATCTTCTTCAGAAGCGTGCGCGCGTCCGGCGTGAGGTCTGCGCTACCGAACTCGAAATTGATCGCGAAGCTCACGGCTTCGACTTCGGGTTCGCTCTCGACGATCGAAATGCTGCGCTTCATCGAGTTGGACTGGCTGTCCTTGAGCGCGCATTTGATCTCCTGCTCGCTGGCGGTGGAGGTCAGCACCTGCGGCAGCGTACCGCAGGTGCTGGCCATCGACGCCGGCGCCTGCCAGCCGATGGCCAGAGCAGCCACGGCCAGCAGTGCCAACACGGAACGTTCGCCAGACTTGATCGGGACTGTGAACATGGCTGTCTCTTTCTCGGCCGTCGCCGCCTATTCCGTAATCACATATTCCAGGGTCGTTTCACGAACGGCGGAGTCGTTTGCCGACTCGAAGAACTGGTTGAGTGTGTCCGAAGTTTCCGATGCCGGTTCAATCGACTTGGGAAACGTGTCCTTCTGGTCGAACATCCCCTGCAACAGGGTGTCGAAGGTGGAGCTGTCTCCGGTGATGGCTATGAACTTGACGATCTCGGTTCCGCCGGCGCCGGTTGCTTCGAAATGATACTTGGAATCTTCCTGCGGAAGCATCAGCGTGTCTTCGCTTTCAACCTCGCCGCCCTCATCGAACTTGTTGGGATAGATCATCGAGATGGTTCCCTCGGAATCCATGTTCAGGATGTAGAGCTTTGCGCCCTCGATTCCGGTGACTTCGAATCCGATCTGGTCGCCGACGTGCAGAACGCCTTTGGAGAAAACCGCCTCATCCTTTACCTTGATGGGCGTTATCGTGGCACTGATCGGATTGGTTGCGTTTTCAACTGCCGCGATAGAGCGGAATTTTTCGGTTGACGCGTTCTCGGCATAGGCTCCCAGCCCCCCGGAAACACAGAATATTGCCGTTGCAATCAGGAGCGACTTGCGCATTGTATTAATCCCTTGCTGAGCTAATTTTCACCTGTTGGGTTGCAGTATCACATATAAGGCCTATGCACTCAATCGTGGTAGACTTTACTATATTTATGCGGGACTACTAATTTTTTGGGGGCGGATTTCAGGCATTTTTCTATGGACAAAATTGTAAATATTGAAACACTGAAAGTGCTTCGTCAGGCCCGGACAGCATTCCACGACCAGTTATGTCGCCTGTCGAAGGAAAGCGATCCGCGTTTTCTCAGGCACCTCAGACACGACAACGTATTTGTCTTCGTCGAGTTCTTTTTCCTGCTGAATTCGTTTGAGCTCACCCAGTCACCGGAGAAGTTCGAATCCTATGTACGCAACCATAACGAGCAAATATCCAAGCTGGTCGAGAACCGGGACCAACGCGGATTGATGGGGCTTGAGGTTCCCAGGTTGAAGCGCGGCCTGTTTTCCGACGACCAGATAGAAAAGGCGAAAGCCAATCTGATGACCAGCACACCGGGCCTCGATCAGGCTGACATGCAGCGCCTGATGATCACGCTATTCTCGCATGAGACCGCGCGTCAGGTTCTGGAGAATCTTGAAACGGCCGGTTTCATGACGAGAATAGCAACGCCATATAAGTCCAAGATAATCCAATCGAGCGGAATCGCTGAGGATGCCTATCTGGATTATCTTGAGTATGTCCGTTCTCAAATGCCGCGATAAGGAGCCTGTTAGATGTTCAAGGTCTGGGTAATTCCGGTTGCCGCCGCGCTGACGATTGCCGGGCCGGCCATGGCGGATCAGTCTTGCGGCGAAACCGGAACGCCGATCAACAATTCCGTTCGCGCCGTTTTCGCGCAGTCCAGCGACCCGACGATCAAGGCTTGGACAGGGTACATGAACGACCGGTTTTATGCCGACCTGGCCTGCCTTGCTTCCAGGAACGGGGTGAATGTCGAAAACCTGTCGGCTGGCGAATTGCTGGCAGAGTTGGACAGCGGAGCGAGCCCTCGCAATCAGTCCGATGCATTGCTGATCGTATTGAGCGCCATGGAAGCCTCGCAGCACAACAAGCTCAGCAAATAGGGCCGCTCCATTGAGATGCCCGGCGGTCGACGCTACCCGGCGTCGGCGATCTCGGCGAGTTTCGTCATGATGACCGCCGCGCCGCCCAGCCGCTTTTCCGCGCTCGGCAGATCCCGCACGAAGAATATACTCTGATCCGGCCTGATCTTCGCGAGCGAACCGAGCGTGCCGAGATAGGCGACGAGGCCGGCGGGATTGGGAAACTCTGCATTGCGGAACTGCACGACCACCCCTTTCGGACCGGCATCGAGCTTTTCAACGTTCGCGGCCCGGCAAAGCGATTTCAGGTAAACGATCTTCAGCAGATGCTGCACCTCCTGGGGCAGCGGACCGAACCGGTCGATGAGTTCGGCACCGAAAGCGTCGATTTCATCGGGCGTCGTCAGGTCGCCGAGACGACGGTAAAGCCCCAACCTCAAGTGAAGGTCCGGAACGTATTCGTCGGGGATCATCACCGAGGTCCCGACCGTGATCTGAGGAGACCAACCGGTATCGACGATGTCATCCTCTCCCTTCAGTTCCGAAACCGCCTCCTCGAGCATGTGCTGGTAGAGTTCGAAACCCACTTCCTTGATGTGCCCCGACTGTTCCTCGCCCAGGAGGTTGCCGGCCCCGCGGATATCGAGATCGTGACTGGCCAGCTGGAATCCGGCGCCCAGCGTATCCAGCGACTGCAGAACCTTGAGCCTTCGGTCTGCAGTTGCAGTCAGCGTCCGGTTGACCGGCAGCGTGAACAGGGCAAAGGCGCGGACCTTCGAGCGCCCTACCCTGCCCCGCAACTGGTATAGCTGCGCGAGGCCGAACATGTCGGAGCGGTGAACGATCAGCGTGTTGGCGGTCGGAACATCGAGCCCGGATTCAACGATCGTCGTCGACAGCAGGACGTCGTACTGGCCGTCATAGAAGGCGTTCATGATGTCGTCGAGTTCGCCGGCCGGCATCTGCCCGTGCGCAACGGCGACCTTGAGCTCCGGAACATCAGCTTCGAGGAACGCCTGTATCTCGCCCAGGTCCGATATGCGCGGGCAGACATAAAAGCTCTGGCCGCCGCGATAATGCTCGCGCAGGAGCGTTTCGCGGATCACCAGCGGGTCGAAGGGCGAGATGAATGTGCGGACCGCGAGGCGATCGACCGGCGGCGTCGTGATCAGCGAGAGTTCCCGCACGCCCGTCATCGCAAGCTGCAACGTGCGCGGGATCGGCGTCGCCGACAGTGTCAGGACATGGACGTCGCTCTTGAGCTCTTTCAGGCGTTCCTTGTGCTTCACACCGAAATGCTGCTCCTCGTCGATCACGAGAAGCCCGAGATTGGCGAACTTGATGGCCTTGCCGAGCAGCGCATGGGTGCCGATGACAATGTCGGTCTTGCCGTCGGCCAACTCCTTCTTCGTCAGGCTCAGCTCCTTCTGGCCGACAAGACGCGACGCCTGTTGCACGCGGATCGGATAACCGCGCAGTCGGTCGGAGAAGGTCTTGTAGTGCTGGCGCGCGAGCAGCGTCGTCGGAACGACAACCGCGACCTGCACGCCGTTCATGGCCGCAATGAACGCCGCGCGCAGGGCAACTTCCGTCTTGCCGAAACCGACATCGCCGCAAACGAGGCGGTCCATCGGAATGCCGCCGCCGAGATCGGACAGTACGACATCGATCGCGTGAGCCTGATCCTCGGTTTCCTCGTAGGGAAAGCGCGCTGCAAACTCGTCATAAAGACCGTCCTGCATGGTGAGCTGCGGTGCGTTGCGCATTTGGCGCTCGGCGGCGATGCGGATCAACGCGCCGGCCATATCGAGCAGGCGTTTCTTCAGCTTCGCCTTTCGGGACTGCCAGGCGACACCGCCAAGCTTGTCGAGCACCGCTTCGGCCGCGTCGGAGCCGTACCGCGAGAGCAGTTCGATGTTTTCGACCGGAAGGAAGAGTTTTGCGGCCTCGGCGTAGCGAAGTTCCAGGCAGGCATGGGGAGCGCCGGCCGCCTCGATCGTGCGGAGCCCGATGAACTTGCCGATGCCGTGCTCGGCGTGAACGACAATGTCGCCCTCTTCGAGACCGGAGACCTCGGTTATGTAATCGGAGCCCTTCTGGCGCCGGCGTCCGCGCCGCACCAGACGGTCGCCCAGTATGTCCTGCTCGCCGATGACTGCCAGACCGTCAATCTCGTAGCCGCTTTCAAGATTGAGGATGGCGGCGGCGGCCTCTCCGGGCTTGAGGTTGCGGGTCTCCGCCAGGGTCGTGATCCGGCGCACGCGCTCCAGGCCGTGCTCTCCAAGAACCTGCAAAAGCCGGTCAAGTGATCCTTCGGTCCAGGCCGTAACGAGGACCTTGATCCCGTCGGACCTTTGTTTGCCGATATGCCGTACAACCTGGTCGAATACGTTTACCCGCGAAGCCTCGGCGCCTTTCTGTTCGACGGTGCCGGCCCAGCGGGGGCCGGCATGGGCGTCGAGATTGATTACCGGGCGTCCGGCCAGTTCCTCTTCCATGAAGGGAGACAATGTCACCGCATGCGAAGCGTTCAGTATTTCGGCCACTCCGTCCGGCGGCATGTAAAGTTGCTCGACAGGCACCGGATTGTAAGGTGTCGCCTGTGCCGATGATACCTCGGCGGCAAGGTTGCGGCGCGCCTCGAAATGGTCGACGATCTGCGTGTGGCGTTCCCTGGACGCTTCCAGGACGTGACGATCGGCGTAAAAGGCAAATCCGCCGAGATAATCGAACACCGTTTCCAGTTGCTCGTAAAAAAGCGGCAGCCAATGGTCCATGCCGGCGAAGCGACGTCCCTCGCTGATCGCCTGATAGAGTGCATCATCCCGCGTTGCCGCGCCGAAGAGCGACAGGTAGTTCTTGCGAAAGCGGCTGACCGTTTCCGCGTCCAGCGACACTTCGCTCATTGGATGGAGAACCATTTCGCGGGCTTGGCTGGTGGTTCTTTGCGTCGCCGGATCGAAACTGCGGATGCTCTCCAGCGTGTCGCCGAAGAAATCGAGCCGCAACGGTTCGTCGTAGCCCGGAAGGAACGCGTCCAGAATACCGCCGCGGATCGCAAATTCTCCGACTTCGCGAACGGTCGGCACACGTTCGAACCCGTTGCCGGACAGCCGATCTGCAAGTTCGTCCATCCTGATCTGGTTGCCCGGCTTGGCCTGGAAGCCCAGTCCCGCGAGTTGGGAACGCGGCGGCACCTTCTGCATCAGGGCGTTGATCGAAACCAGGACGATGGCCGGATGGGGGTTCGCTTCGTATTCGATGAGCGCGCTCAGCGCAGACAGGCGCCTCGCGGCCGTATCGGCGCTTGGCGATACGCGGTCATAGGGAAGGCAGTCCCAACCGGGCAGTTGCAGGACGGGAATGTCCGGTGCGATAAACTCGAGGTTCTGCGCGACATCGGCCATGCGCTGGCCGTCCGACAGTACGAAGGCCACGGCCTGTCCCTTTCGGGCCGCCTCAGCAAGGACTATCGGCTCCGCCCCCGCCGGCACGTTTGCCAGGGTCGTCGGTGCCGTTGCGTTGAAGATCCGGTCGGCAGCGATGCCCGTCAACATGCTGCGTCACTCTGCCGGTATGCGCGGATTTTCTGAAACAGGGCCGTGTCGTGTTCCCGCGGCACGGCCACTTCGCCGGTCACCCATTGGATGAGATCCCGGTCGTCGACCGCAAGCAGCGATTCAAATATGTCCATCTCCTCGGCGCTGAGTCGGTCGATATTCTTATCGGCGAAATGACCCAGAATAAGGTCCATTTCCCTGATCCCACGATGCCAGGCGCGAAACAGAATGCGTCGCCTTCTGGGATCCAGTTGTTCGCTCGTGCGGGTGGTGCCGGTCATGTTCGGTTTGTATTCCTGCTGATTATGCGTCTCTATAAAGGAGGCAATTTGAAATGTCAGCGTCGCGATCCAACATAGGATCGTTTGATGCTTGCTTGGCCATGGGAATTCACGCGGGGACCAGATGGCAGATAATTCCGGAAAAATTTTGGACAAGTGCCATGATCGAAATCACATCGCCGGCTGCATGAGGACCAGGTGAATGCGGCCCAGCCTGCTCGATCCCCTTTTTGCACCGATAACGTCTTTTTCCGGCATCGGACCCAAGATCGCGGCCCTGATTGCACGCGCGATCGGTCGGGAAAACGCCGACGAGACACGGGCCGTCGACCTGATTCTCCAGCCGCCGCACAGGATCATCGACCGCAGGAACCAGCCGGGGATCGCCCATTCTCCGGAGCACAGCATTGTGACGCTGAAACTGCACGTAGACAGGCATCTGCCGCCCCCCAGAGGAAAGAGCAACGTGCCCTACAGGGTGTTTGCGCACGATGAAACGGACGAGATCGCGCTGACGTTCTTCCACGCCCGGCAGAACTGGCTCGAAAAGGCCCTGCCCGTTGGCGAGACAGTGCTTGTCAGCGGCAAGGTGGAATGGTTCAACGGCCGCGCCTCGATGGTTCATCCCGACCACATGGCCCTGGAGAAAGACGCGGGCGCCTTTCCCCTGGTGGAGCCGGTCTATCCGCTGACCGCCGGGCTGTCGCCGAAACTCCTGCAGCGCGCCATCGACAGCGCCCTGGCCGTCATGCCGGACATGCCCGAATGGCTGGATGAGGCCTTCTTGCGCAAGAACGGGTTTGACGGTTTCACGGGCGCGGTTCGCCGGCTCCACGACCCGCGCGACGAATCGGACATCAGCGCCGATGCGCCGGCCCGCCGACGGCTTGCCTATGATGAACTTCTTGCCGGGCAGTTGTCGCTGGCACTCGTGCGCCAGAGGATACGCCGGCTGCGCGGCAAGCCCGTTCGCGGAGACGGATCGATACGGGAAAGGCTGCAGGCCGCGCTTCCGTTCAAGCTCACCGCCAGCCAATCCAAGGCGATTTCCGAAATACTCACGGATATGGACAGCTCCGACCGCATGCTCCGGCTCCTGCAGGGCGACGTCGGCTCCGGAAAGACGGCGGTCGCCCTGTTTGCCATGGCCGCATGCGCCGAGGCCGGCGGTCAGGCCGTGTTGATGGCACCGACCGAAATCCTCGCCCAGCAGCACTTCGCAACGATCGAGGCGCTTGCACAAAAGGCGGATCTGACGATTGAACTGCTGACCGGTCGGACCAAGGGAAAGGAACGCGAAGCCGCCCTTTCCCGTATCGCAAGCGGTGAAGCCCGGATCATCGTCGGAACGCACGCCTTGTTCCAGGAGAGTGTCAACTACCATGACCTGCTGCTGGCTGTCGTCGACGAGCAGCACCGCTTCGGTGTTCATCAGCGCCTGCGCCTGACCGCAAAGGGTTCGGCGCCGCACATGCTCGTCATGACAGCGACACCGATACCGCGGACACTGGTGCTGGCCGCATTCGGCGACATGGATGTCTCGCGCCTGACGGAGAAGCCGTCCGGAAGGCAACCGATCAAGACGGTGACCATTGAGCTCGAACGCATCGGCGATATCGTAGCGCGCCTGCGCGATGCCATATCGAACGGACGGAAGGCCTACTGGATCTGCCCGCTTGTCGAGGATTCCGAGCTTTCCGATTTGATGTCGGCTGAGCAGCGCCATGCCTATCTCGCGGCGGAATTCGGTTCGCTTGCCGACGTGGTTCATGGACGCATGAGCAGCGCGGAGAAAGACCGGGCCATGCAGGACTTCAAGTCCGGAAAGACCCGCATCCTCGTGGCCACGACGGTGATCGAGGTCGGCGTTGACGTTCCGGACGCCTCGATAATGGTCATCGAACATGCCGAGCGATTCGGCCTGGCGCAATTGCACCAACTGCGCGGCCGCGTCGGTCGCGGCTCAGAGGCGTCGAGCTGCATTCTCTTATACAAGGCGCCGCTGAGCGAGACCGCCAGGGCAAGGCTGTCGATCATGCGTGAGAGCGACGACGGGTTCCGTATCGCCGAGGAGGACCTGCGCCTGCGCGGCGAAGGCGAACTCCTGGGCACGCGGCAATCCGGTACGCCCGGATTCAGGCTGGTCGATCTCCAGGCGCACGGCGACCTGCTCGAAGCCGCGCGGGATGACGCCCGTTACATTCTCCAGAAGGACGCGGCGCTGGCCGGCGAACGTGGCCAGGCATTGCGTAATCTGCTCTATATATGGCGGCGGGACGAAGCAATCCGGCTGCTCCAGGCAGGTTAGGAACCTCATATGACACCTTTTCAATCGTCCGATGTCGAAGCCGTGTTTTCCGGCTACCCCGAACCGGTCAGGAGCAGCATGCTGGCCTTGCGGGAGCTTGTGTTCGAAGCAGCGCAGACCGACGGCGTCGGCGAGATCGAAGAAACGCTGAAATGGGGCGAGCCGAGTTATCTGACCCACCGCCCGAAAAGCGGATCGACCGTACGCATCGACTGGAAACCGGACAGACCGGAACAGTGTTCGATCTTTTTCCACTGTCAGACCAGCCTGATCGCGAACTGCAGCGAGCTTTATCCGGACCTTTTTGAATTCGAGGGCAATCGCCGCATGTCGTTTGCCGCCGCCCACCCGCCCCCGGCGGAGGCGATCCGCCATTGCCTTGCCCTGGCCCTGACCTATCACCGGCGAAAGAAGTCCGCCGCCGCGCCCGCCTGACGGTAGTTTTTAACGGGCGCTGCGACCGACTTGCGGGCCCCCGGTTTCGGCGCTAGTAGGATGCGGTATCCATCCAGCCGGGGGCTCATTTCGTGACAATCAAGCACAAGGTCGTCTTTGCCGGTCTCGCACGCGATTGCGCACATGCGCTCCCCAGAATTCTCGGGATCATTGAAGACTTCGGAAACGGTCTCGACGATTGGGGCTACGTTTTCCTGGAAAACAATTCCGTCGACAGGAGTTTCCGGAAGCTCCAGGCCTTCGACCGCCGCCACGGACGCGGAATCGTAAGGTCCTACGGCGATCTTCAGGCCGAAATCCCAAAGCGCACGGCCCGCCTGGCAATGTTGCGCAACAGGTGCATCGAAGAAATTCAATCAAGCGACAGGCTGCGCGATTTCGACTACCTGATCGTCATGGATCTCGATGCCGTGAATGAGCGCTTCGACAAAACGCGCATACTTGAACTCCTTGATACGCGGGAACCGGACTGGGCGGCCATCTTTGCCAACCAGAGCGAACGCTACTACGACATATGGGCGCTCAGGCACCCGACCTGGTCGCCGGACGATTGCTGGAAGCGTGTGAGAGAGCGGCCCGAAGGCATGTCCCACGAGGATGCGGTCAAGGAATTCGTGGTGAACCGGCGCAAAAGCCTCGATCCAAGCAGGGGCTTCGTGGAGGTCGACAGCGCTTTTGGCGGATTTGGCCTGTACCGTATTCAGGACATTCGTGATTGTCGCTATTCAGGCATTGCGGATGACGGTTCGGAAGTCTGCGAACACGTTGCCTTCCACGCGTGCCTGAGGAAAAACGGCGGTCGTCTGTTTATCGACGCGACGCTCATCAATGGCCGCGGCAACCACAGGCACAACGCCGGCATGGGCCTGAAGACGGTCCTGCTGCGCGCCATCAACAAGAAAATGAACAGGCCGCACTACTGACGCTTCTATTCGGCCGCCGTCTGGCTTTTTTCCTGCTCGCGCCGCTCCAGCGCCTCCTTTGCCAGTTCCTCGGTCTTGGCGTGATATTCGGGCGCAACGAGGCCGGCCGAGATGACCATCTTGGCGGCTTCCTCCACCGTCATGTCGAGAATAATGATGTCCTGCCGGGGAACGAAGAGCAGGAATCCAGAGGTCGGGTTCGGTGTTGTCGGCAGGAACACCGAAATCGTGTCCTCGCCCGCGTCGTGAAGCCGCGAATCCACCTCTCCCTTGGTCTCCGTTGCCAGGAAGACCATCGACCAGATGCCCCGGCGTGGATACTCGATAAGCCCGGCCCTGTTGAATGAATTGTTCTGCTCGGCGAGCACCGTCTGGAATATCTGCTTAAGGCCCTTGTAGATGCCGCGGATCAGCGGCATGCGGTTGAGAACCGATTCGCCGTAAGCGACGATTGTGCGGCCGATCAGATTGGCGGTCAGGAAGCCGACCACGGTGATGAAGACCAGCGCCGTCAGAAGGCCGAAGCCGGGTATCGAGAAAGGCAGATAGTTGTCGGGGTTGTAGACCGCCGGCAGGTACGGCTTCACCCACCCGTCGACCCACATGATGAACGACCAGGTCAGGTAGGCGGTTATCGCCAATGGCGCGCAAATGATCAGTCCGGTCAGGAAGTAGTTCCTGATCCTGGTCGACGCTGACAGGCGAGTTTGTTTTTCAGACATTCACCAAGCCGCAACGGGAAGCAGACGATTTGCGAACTAATATAGGAAGATCGGCGGCTAGCAACAAGCGCAGATACCGCCCGTTCCGGCCGCTTTCCCGTTACTCGACCGTTACCGACTTGGCCAGATTGCGGGGCTGATCGACGTCCGTTCCCATGAACACAGCCGTATGATACGCGATCAGTTGAATCGGCAGCGTAAAGATCAGCGGCATCATCAGTTCGTCGACATTCGGCAGGGTGATGGTCGCCAGCGTTTCCAGTGTCGATGCGGCGGCGCCGTTCTCGTCCGTCACGAAGATGATGCGGCCGCCGCGCGCGGCAACCTCCTGCATGTTTGAGATGGTCTTTTCATAGTGACGGTCGTAGGGCGCGATCACGATGACGGGCATGTTCTCGTCAATCAGTGCGATCGGCCCGTGTTTCAGCTCGCCCGCGGCATAACCCTCGGCGTGGATATAGGATATCTCCTTGAGCTTGAGCGCCCCTTCCATCGCCAGTGTGAAGTTCGTTCCCCTGCCGAGATAGAGCACATTCTTGTATTTCGACAGTTCCCGCGAGAGGTTCTCAAGCTGCGGCTGAATGGTGTTGAGCACGGTCGAGGCGATGCGGGGCGCTTCTGAAAGCGCCCGCACCATGTTGGCCTCTTCGTCGGCAATGAGCGTGCCGCGGGCTCGGCCGGCCGCGATGGCCAAAGCGGCAAAGGTCGCAAGCTGGCACGTGAAGGCCTTGGTCGAGGCAACGCCGATCTCGGGGCCGGCCAGCGTCGGGAACACGGTATCGGCCTCACGGGCGATGGTTGATTCGCGTACATTCACGATCGCCCCGATCGTCAGCCCGTGCTCCTTGCAATAGCGGAGCGAGGCCAGCGTGTCGGCGGTTTCGCCCGATTGAGACACGAACAGCGCCGCCTGATTGCCGGGTAATGGCATTTCCCTGTAGCGAAACTCGGAGGCCACATCGATCTCGACCGGCAGGCGCGCGTAGCGCTCGAACCAGTATTTGCCGATCTGCCCGGCATAATAGGCGGTGCCGCAGGCGGCGATCTTGATGCCGTCAATGGCGGAAAAATTGAGATCCGACGCGAAGTTGCGGACCTTTCCCGCGGTGAAGTCGATATAGTGCGCCAGCGTGTGCGACACGACCTCCGGCTGCTCGTATATCTCCTTCTCCATGAAATGGCGGTGGTTGCCTTTTTCCACCTGCGCGTAGGCTGTCGAGGCCCTCGAGCGCGGGCGTTCGACCGCATTGCCGGCGGTGTCGAAGATCTCGACGCCGTCGCGCCCAACGACAGCCCAATCGCCATCCTCGAGATAAGTGATCTCATCGGTGAACGGCGAAAGCGCGATCGCATCCGAGCCCAGGAACATCTCGCCCTCGCCGTGGCCGACCGCGAGCGGCGGTCCGTTGCGCGCGCCCATGATCTTGCCGTCTTCGCTGTCGAAAAGAACGGCGAGCGCGTAGGCGCCCTTGATCAGCCCCAGTGTCGCCTGCATGGCCTCGCGCGGCGATTTGCCGTTGCGGATAAGGCTGGCGAGTAGCTGCGCAACGACCTCGGTGTCCGTTTCCGTGGTAAATTGCGCGCCCCTGGCCGTAAGCTGTTCGCGGATCTCGGAGAAATTCTCGATGATCCCGTTGTGCACGACCGCCACGCCTTCGCAAAAGTGCGGATGCGCATTCTGTTGCGTCGGGGCGCCGTGCGTCGCCCAGCGTGTGTGGCCGATGCCGACATTTCCGTCCAGCGGATGGTGCGACAACTCGGTTTCGAGGTTCGCGAGCTTGCCTTCAGCCCTGCGCCGGTCCAGCCGGCCGTCGAGCAATGTTGCCACCCCGGCCGAATCGTAGCCACGGTATTCGAGCCGTTTCAGCGCATCGACGAGCAGCGGCGCAACCGGCTGTTTGCCGATGATTCCAACGATTCCGCACATAAATTACCCCTCAGATCGATGCCTTGATAACCAATCGGCCGTGCACTGCAAACGGCACCGGTTTCAAATTCAATAACATGGTAAAATCTGATTTTATGAACAAATACAGGCAAAAAGAGCCTAATTTCCAGTCTTTTGCCGCCGTTCCTTGTCGAGTTTCAGGCGTTCGCGGAGCTTCTTGCCAAGTCCATCCTTGTTTACCTGCTGGGCGCGGCCGAAGGCCAGAGCGTCGTCCGGGACATCGCTCGTGATGACACTTCCCGAAGCCACATAGGCATCTTTACCGACCGATACCGGCGCGACGAGCGACGAATTCGAGCCGATGAAGGCACCCTCCTCGATCGTCGTTTTGTGCTTGTTGAAACCATCGTAGTTGCAGGTAATGGTGCCGGCGCCGATATTGGCGTCCGCACCGATTTCCGCATCGCCCACATAGGTCAGGTGATTGACCTTCGAACCGGCGCCGATCGCCGCGTTCTTGACTTCGCAGAAATTGCCGACCTTCGCGCCCGGATGGAGGTCCGCGCCAGGCCGCAGCCGCGCGAACGGTCCGACTGAGCATCCGCTTTCCACCGTGGCGCCTTCCAGATGGCTGAACGCGTGAACGGTGGCGCCGCTGCGGATAGTGACACCCGGTCCGAAAACAATGTTCGGCTCGAGAACCGTATCCGCCTCGATCAGCGTGTCGTGGCTTAAAAAAACAGTTTCCGGCGCGCGCATCGTTACACCGGCCATCATCAGGTCGTGGCGCTTTCGCGCCTGCCAAATCGCTTCCACCCGTGCGAGGCCGGCGCGCGTGTCGACACCGAGTATCTCCTCGGCGCCGGCTTCGACGGCGACGACCGAGCCGCCATTTTCGCGCGCGATGGCGACGATATCGGTGAGATAGAATTCGCCTTTCGCGTTGTCGTTGCCGACAGTATCGAGCAATGCCAGGGCCTTGCTGCCGGCGATCGCCATCATGCCGCCATTGCAGAAGGTGATCTCGCGCTCCGCTTCGCTCGCGTCGCGGTGTTCCCGGATGGCGACAAGCTGATCGCCTTCTTCTATCAGACGGCCATAGCCGTGCGGTTTGTCGGTCCGAAATCCCATGACGACGACATCGGCCCCTTCCGCCAATGACCGCCTGGCATTCGAAAGCGTCTCCGATGTAATCAGTGGGGTGTCGCCGAAGACGACAAGAATGTCGTCGAAACCACGCGCGATCGCCTCGCGCGCCGCAAGCACCGCGTGCGCGGTGCCGAGCCGCTCGGTCTGCTCGAACGTGTCAACGGGAAGACCGGTATCGGCGGCGGCACTGACCGTGTCGGCATCGCGACCGACAACCAGCGCGACGGCATCGACCGCGGCCGACTGTGCAGCACCGACCACGTGGGCAACCATCGGCAGATTGCCCACCTCGTGCAGAACCTTGGATGTGGCGGATTTCATCCGCGTGCCTTCGCCCGCCGCAAGCACCACCGCCAGACAACTGCGCGCCATTGCATTCTCCATTTCGGGTTCTTTTGTTGCCGCAAATCCTATACAGGACGTCTAAAGAATTTGTTCTTATTGCGAAAGCCCGGTCCTTCCCGAACCCATGACATCCTCCGAACAGCCGGTCGGCACGTCCTCCCTGCGCATGCCGGCCGCCTACGCCGTTATGCTGATCACGCCCTTGCTGTTCGCCAGCAACGGCGTCATCGGACGCGCAACGGTGGCAGAGGTTGCACCCTTTACGCTCGCCTTCCTGCGCTGGGGCGCCTGCGCGCTGATCCTGCTGCCTTTCGTTCTGAGGTCGGGCCGCGCCTGTCTCGAACTGGTCAAGGAGCGCCCGGGAACCCTGCTGGCACTCGGGTTTCTCGGCATGTGGCTTTCGGGCGCCGGATTCTACGTATCCCTGCAGTTCACGACGGCGACGAATGCAACGATGATCTATACGACGTCGCCCCTGTTCATCATCCTTCTCGAGCGGATCCTTTTCGCGCGGGCAATCCGTGGCCGCGAAGTGGCCGGAATCGTCGTTTCCTTCATCGGCGTTGCTGCAATTCTGTTTCAGGGCAGCATCCTGAGGCTGATATCCGGTTCGCTCAATCCCGGCGATATAGGTGTCGTCATCGCCGCGGCGTCCTGGGCCGGCTACTCGATCATCTTTCGCGGGCCGCGCCTTTCACGCCTGCCAATCATGGCGCTATTCGGACTGGTTTGCGCATCCGGCGCATTGCTGCTCCTGCCGGTTGCCGCCTACGAATTCCTGTCCGGCGCCCGTATGCCTTCAACCGGTGCGGCGTGGCAGGGCATAGCCGGCATCATCGTGTTCTCGTCCCTTCTTGCCTTTTCCGGATTTCAGCTTGGGCTGCGCATGATGGGCGCGTCGGTGACCGGCATATTCATGTATCTGATGCCGGTTTACGGCGTCGTCCTTGCCACCATCTTTCTTGGCGAGCGGCTGCAGTTCCATCACGTTGCGGGCATTGTCCTGGTGCTTGGCGGCGTGCTGCTGGCCACCCTGCCGGCGCGTCGGAGATGAGGCGTCCTCAGCCGATCCTCGACAGGATGGGAAACGCGTCCTGGATCCAGTAGGCAACGTACGAGATGCCGCCGGTGAGGAAAAGCAGGCCGGTCAGGACGAGCAGTCCACCCATGGCCCTTTCGACATTGCCGAGATGCTCACGGAACCGCTTCAGGAAACGCATGAAAACGCCTGAGAATCCGGCCGCGATCCAGAATGGAATTGCAAGGCCCAGGGAATAGGCGGCGAGCAGTATGGCGCCCTCGCCAACCGTGTCGCGCGCGCCGGCGACGCCGAGGATGGCACCGAGAACGGGGCCGATGCACGGTGTCCAGCCGAAGGCGAAGGCCAGGCCCATAATGTAGGCGCCGGTAAAGGTGGCAGGCGTGCCGCCGCCCTGGAATCGCGCCTCGCGGGAAAGCAGTCCGATCCGGAACAGGCCGAGGAAATGAAGTCCCATGATAATGATGACGACCCCGGCGATCTGGGCCAGGATGACACTGTGGGCGCGCAGCAAGGCACCTATGGTGGACGCGCCCGCGCCAAGGGCAATGAACACGGTCGAGAAGCCGAGCGTGAAGAACAGCGAGGCCAGCATGACCGAGCGGCGGACGTCGACATTGCTCTCCCGACCGTTCTGGAAATCCTCGATGCTGACACCCGCCATATAGCAGAGATAAGGCGGCACAAGCGGCAGTACGCACGGCGACAGGAAGGAAAGTCCGCCGGCGAAAATGGCGACCAGGATTGAAATATCCGCGATGCTCAAATGTCTTTTCCGCTTTGTTTCACGACCTCTAATAGGATGCTTGGCGATCACGCGCCAGTCACCTTTTTGCGTGGTGAAATGAATTTCCCAAAAGAAGCAGAATCATGTCATTTTGCAGTTGACCCGGTCAGACGGCATGCATATGTTCCGCGCAATTCTTGAGGGCGGCCGTCGGGCCCTTCGGGAGCCGATAGCTCAGCTGGTAGAGCAACTGACTTTTAATCAGTAGGTCCAGGGTTCGAACCCCTGTCGGCTCACCAAATATTCTCAAATAAAACCATAACCTTAAGCAATAGCAGACCGCGGCGCCGCCAGTTTCGGATTGGTGATGTTGATTCGTATCCGCTTTGTGCGTTCGGCGGCCTCATCCTGCAGCGCGTCCTACGCAAGAACCCTTCGCAGTAAATCCGTATCGAGATAGGCGACAATCTCCACAATACG
The DNA here is from genome assembly GCF_004959855.1 of Nitratireductor sp. XY-223. GTDB lineage: Bacteria > Pseudomonadota > Alphaproteobacteria > Rhizobiales > Rhizobiaceae > Hoeflea_A. Next base: position 1,351,047 of record NZ_SPNT01000001.1, read on the forward strand.
ACGCTCCCGCATGACCATTGCCCAACAATAGGTCTGATCGTACCTAACCCCGGATTGTGAAACCCCGCTGCTTTCAAAGCGAAGGAACAACTTGTCTCGCTCGCCTGCGAGATCGACGAACGTGGTCGTCAGTTTGCCAGCCAGTCGAGCGAGAAGCGGGCCAAAAGCATGATCGATAAGGTCCTGCTTCGAATGATAAACACCCGATACCGGAGTGGTTCCGATGACGGTCCAATGGACGTCATCGGCAATCAACTCGAAAAACGGACCGCTATCGCCGCTCTCCCAGGGGCGAAACGCCTCGCGAACGAGCCGCTTATTGTCTTCGGTCGTCGACATCCTTCACCTCCGAAATTTCAGAATTGCCAGCCGGAGATACCAACGGATTCCGCAAGTAGCATGCGGCCTCTTTTTGCCCGTATTTTGTGCTGCCGTGGCAGCGCAATGCCAGGGCCAGGGTTTTCGACGCCAGTGGGAGCCGCGCCGAACCGGCAGAGTGCGGTATGGAGCGATCCCGCTACTCCACCCGGGTCCATTCCTGCGAGCGGCAGATCGGGCCCTTGCAGCCTGAAACGGTGAGCTTGCCGCCATCCAGTGACAGTTTGCCGTTTGCCGTGACGTTCGCGTCGGGCGACCAGATCTTGCCGCCGTCCCATTTGCCGGCACCGTCGGGCTTCATGTCCCAGATCATCTGCTTTCCGTCGTTCTTGTAACCAGAAACGGCCTTGCCGTCAGAGGTATAGGCGCCAGCGATGGTGCCGCACAGACTGGCGCCGCACGGTTCAATCTTGACCTGCAGGTAACCGCCGTTCGAGGCGGACTGCGTACGCCAGAGGCCCGTGGCATCCGTTGCCGAGGCCGCTGTTGCGGTGAGCAGTGTCGTCAGGAGTGCGATCGTCGTTCTTTTCATCCTGGATCTTCCGTGTTTGGATTCGTTTGCGGACCATCACTAAACGACAATTGCGCCAGGTTTTGTACCATTGCCGATCCGTGACCGTTTAAAAGTTTCAGCCCCTGTTGTCTCAGATCAAGGAAAACTGGTAGCTTTGCCTATTTATTATGCAAAATGTGCAAATTGCGCATAACGCACAGATACGGCCTGGCGACTATTTTAGGAACCGTAATGGGAACGGACACGATAAGCGACGATGCCGGCTCACTGCCGGATATTTTTCTGACGAGCGATGACAACAGCCCCTGGCGCAAGCGTTTCGATCAGATCCACATGGCACTCAGGCAGCGCATTACGACATTGCAATACGAGCCGGGCACCCGGCTTGACGTCGACCGCCTGAGCGAGGAATTCGGGGTCAGCAGGACTCCGGTGCGCAACGTGCTTCAGCGGATGGACCAGGAAGGCCTTGTCGTTACACGGCACGGGGTCGGAACAATCGTCGCCCCGCTCGACCTGGAACAGGCGCGCCAGGCGGTGCAGATGCGCATCGAACTGGCGCCGCTGATCGGGGTGCTCGACCCGCATCCGATCGACGAGGCGACCGTTTCGGCAATTCACGACGCCCGCGAGACCTACGGCAAAATCATGCAGCGGCCCGATCCGGCGTTCTTTGCCAATGCCGATATGAAACTGCACACGGCCATTTGCCGCATCATCGGCAATCCGTTGCTGCTGCGCACCTATGACGAACTCTATTACCGCACGGCGCGGCTGTGGTTCCACTACCTGCCACAGCGTGACCGGTCGGAAGAGGTCACGATCTTCCTGAGTGACATCGACCTGATCGTCGCGGCGGCGGAATTCCGTGATGCCAAGGGCGTCGGCTTTGCATCGCGAAATGCGATCTACAACGCGTTCGCACGGCTCGACCGCTTCATTCAGTCATAGTCAATTGTCGCTGGGCAGTTCGCTCGAGAGACCGACGATGAACTCGGACACCCGGTCGGGACCGTAGCGGGCGATGCGGATCAACTGGTCGAAATGGCCGGCCAGCGCACGGATGTGTTCGACCGAATTTACCACCAGATACATGTTGCCCAGATAGACCGCGGCGCGCAGCGGGCCGAACAGCGTGTAAGGGGCCGCATAGGCTTCCCTGCCGTCGTAGAGGAACAAACGAAAGGTGGGATAGAGCTCCGTTATGAGGGCCACCATGTGATCGAGCTGTTCGCGCCGTATGTCCTCGGGAAGGCCGCGCCAGACCCCCTGCCCCCTGGCGAACTCCTGCAGCCGCTGCAACGGCATGCAGACCTCCATGTCGGTCTCCGGCCGCCGTGAATAGATGAGCTGGTCCTTGGCCAGCTGGTCGCGCACCTGCCGGTCGTCACGATCGTGGGTGTAGAATTCGTAGTTGCGTACCGATTCCGTGCGCAGGAGATCAGGCAGCGCGCTCGGTACGTAGCGGATCTTGTAACCCATTGCCTCACGGTGCCACTCGGCGATCATGCGGCTGCCGGTATCGTCGGTGACCCGTTCGACCTCGAGCATGGGCGCGGTCTCCTCGCCGAACGTGTCGGCGGCGATCAGTCCCATCAGCCAGTCGAGCGACACGCCGCAGGTGCGGGCGATCGCGCACAGGGTTTCGGCCCGCGGAAGGCGGGTGGAGCCGGGCGCGAGGAACTGGCTGAGTGCCGAGCGGTCAATGCCGATGCTCTTGGCGAAGCGGCTGAGATTGAACCCCTTTTGGGCAATCAGGAGGGCCATGCGGTCGCGAAAGACCTCGGCGACGTCCCGCTTGTCTGTGTATTCTGTCTCCATGTGTTGTGTAATATCACGATTATTCATTTATTTCTATTTTCCACACAATCAAAATCGCATTCTCATTTTTATTCGCGCATTCCCACATTGTCTATGGCGGATGGTTATGACCATTATCACGCCGTGTTTTTTGGGGACAAAGGAATGATTCTTAAAGATAAAACGGAGTGGCGAACGGCCGCTCTCATTGCAATTTGTTATATATTGTGGGCCGCACTTGTTTTCGGCCTGGCCGCATACGCACCGATCCTGGCCGCCATACTGACAATTCCGGTCATCACGCTGCACTCGTCCTTGCAGCATGAATGCCTGCACGGGCATCCGTTTCGTCACGTCTGGGCAAATGACGCGATCGTTCTGCCACCCATCGGCCTTTACATCCCGTATCTCCGTTTCAAGGACGTGCATCTGGAACACCACCAGAACGCCCGCATATGCGATCCGTATGACGACCCGGAAAGCTGGTACCTGGAACAGGATTTCTGGCAGCGCCTGCCGCGGTGGGTCAAACTTGTCTTTGAAGCCAACAATACGCTCATCGGCCGCATGCTTCTCGGTCCGACCATCGCGCTAATCCGGCTTGTGATTTCGGATGGCAGAGCCATCGTCGGGGGCGACCGCAGGGTCGCGCTCGCCTGGGCCGTGCACGCGATCCTGGTCCCGCCGGTCCTGCTGGCGATCTACCTGTGGTCCGCCATACCGCTGCCGGTGTACCTGGCCTGCGCCTACATGGGCCTGTCTCTCCTCATGGTCCGCACGTACCTGGAGCACCAGGCGGAAGAAACGCTGCGCGGCCGCTCGGTCATCATCGAGGACCGCGGCCCGTTCAGCCTGCTGTTTCTCAACAACAACCTGCATGCAGTTCACCATGCCTATCCTGCGGTGGCATGGCACCAGTTGCCGTCGCTCTACCGCCGCAACCGGGCGCGGTTCCTTGCCATGAACAAGGGCTACTTCTTCAAGAGCTACGGCGAGATATTCCGGCGGTTCGCGTTCCACCGCAAGGAACCTGTGGTCTATCCGATCGAAACCGGGCAGCGGCACTGATGGCGGCTGACGGGTTCGTCGCAACCCTGCCCATGTATGACTGGCCGGAAGTTCACGCCGCGAACGATCATTACTGGAACTGCCTGCGGGACAGCCTGCGCGACCACGGCTTTCCGGCACCCGATCGCCTCGAACGAGACGTGTCAGCCACCGAGCTTTGGCGCAATCCGGGGCTTGTGCTCGGACAGACATGCGGGTTGCCGCTGGTGCGCGATCTGCTCCGGCACGTTTCCGTCGTCGGGACACCGGCCTACGACATCGATTGTGGTGCCGGCAGCTATTTCAGCGTCATCGTCGTACGCCGCGAAAGCGCTTACGCGAACATAGAGGATCTGAAGGGCAGCCGGCTGGCCTTCAACAGCCCCTGCTCGCAGTCCGGTTGCGCGGCGCTTGCGTACCATCTGCGCAATCTTGCCAAGGATGGGCAGGTGTTCTCGTCGACGGTGCAAAGCGGTTCGCATCGCGGTTCCATCCGGATGGTGGCGGGCAAGGAAGCCGACGTTGCCGCCATCGATGCCGTCGCATGGCGCCTTGCGGAGCGGCATGAAGCGGCCGCCGCGGAACTGCGGGTGCTGGCGGTGACCGATCCGTTGCCCGGACTGCCGATGATCTGTGCCCGGCGCGGCGAGTGGTCGGCGGACCGGATGCATCTGGCCGTCGTCGAGGCCATGGCCGCGCTGGAGCCGGACATTGCCGACACGCTGCTTCTGAACGGCTTTGCGCAGTTGAAGAGTTCGGACTATGCAGTAATCGCGAACCGCGCGGAAATAGCGAATTCCGTCGCACTCTAGTGCCCGCGCCGACCGAACAGGAAAGAACCGCACATGCCCGCACATTCGTCCTATGACGCCATCATTATCGGCGCCGGCGTCATCGGCGCCTGTACCGCTTACGAACTGGCCAGGAAGGGCTTGCGGACCCTTTCCATCGACAAGCTGCCGGAGGCCGGTTACGGCTCGACCTCCGGATCGTGCGCGATCATCCGGACCTACTATTCGGCGCTGGAATCCTGCGCCATCGCCTATGAAGGCTGGCACTACTGGAAAGACTGGCAAAACTACGTCGGCGTCACGGACGAAAAAGGTCTCATAAAGTACCACAATACCGGCTGCCTGGTGATCAAGACCGAACACAACCACCATCTGGATCGGGTCTGCGCCATGATGGACCGGATCGGCTGTCCCTACGAACACGTCGCCGTTTCGGACATCGCACAACGCATGCCGAACGCCGATACCCGGCAATACGAGCCGGCAAAGCGTCCCGATGACGAGGGTTTCGGACAGCCAACGGGCCCGAGCGTCGAAGGTGCGGTGTTCTTTCCGAACGGCGGTTACGTCAACGATCCGAAACTCTCGGCCCACAACGTGCAGCGTGCCGCAGAGGCACACGGCGCCGAGTTCCTGTTCAACCGTGCGGTGGTCGAGGTGCTGAAGTCCTCGGACCGCGTCTGCGGTGTCCTACTGGATGACGGCAGTCGGATCGAAGCGCCGGTCGTGGTCAACGTCGCAGGTCCGCACTCGTCGAAAATCAACGCTATGGCGGGCGTCGATGGCGGCATGAATATTTCAACACGGGCGCTTCGCCACGAGGTCGCCCATGTGCCGGCGCCGAAAGGCGTCGATTTCGAGAACGAGGGTGTCGTCTATTCGGACAGCGATATCCAGACCTACTGCCGCCCAGAGATCGGCAACCACATACTCATCGGATCCGAGGATCCCGAGTGCGATGTGAAGGAATGGATCGACGATCCGGACAATTTCGACGACAGCTTTTCAGAACAGTGGAACGTGCTGGTGATGCGGATGGCGCAGAGGATGCCGGACCTTCATATTCCCGGCAAGGCGCGGGGCGTAGTTGCTCTCTACGACGTCACCGAAGACTGGATGCCGATCTACGACCGCAGCGATCTGGGCGGGTTCTACATGGCGGTGGGCACCAGCGGCAACCAGTACAAGAACGCCCCGGTCGCCGGAAAGATGATGGCGGCCCTGATAGAAGCCTGCGAGAACGGCCATGACCATGACCGGGACCCGGTCCGTTTTCATCTCGACCATCTGGATATGGATATTTCGCTCGGTGCCTTCTCCCGCCTGCGCGAGATCAATCAGGATTCGAGCTTTTCCGTCATCGGGTGAAGCATGAGCAGGTTTTCACCCGTGTTTGCGGCGATCCGATATCCGAGATGCTTCAGCCGGCTGACGCAATCGTCCTCCCAAAGCTGCCGGAGCACCGTTTCCAGCAGTATCGCCCGCGGCCAACAGGACTGATGCTTGAGCGACAGCAGCGGAAATAGCGCACGGTCCTCGAAGCCTTCTATATCGATCTTCAAAAGGTCGATCCGCTCGATCAGCCTTGTTTTCAGCGCTTCCGCGAGCGGAGCGACCTTGACGTCGACGAACTGATGGTCCGTGGCCGCTTCCGGCAGGATGGACGCGGTTCCGATATTCGTTCCGCCGCTGGAATATAGCCGCATCCGCGCCTTTTGCCTGCCGACGCCCTGGTTGATCGCTTCGATGGACGAAAAACCGTTGGCGCGGACGTTGAATGTCAGCTTGCTGAATGTCCTCGGATGCGGCTCGAATGCAAGGATTGTCGCATTGTCCCCGCACTGGCTGGCCACAAAAAGGCTGTAGCTTCCGACATTCGCCCCAATATCGACGAAGACCATGCCGGGCTTGAGAAGCGGTCTGATCACATCGCGTTCCGGCACTTCGGGAAGATTGCCGCGGCCGACCGCGGTCCTGTCATCGTAGTTCTCGAGCGGATAGGCGCGCATCAGCACACCTTCGACCTTCACGTCGTAGGGGCCGGGAAAACGCCGGGCGATGTTCTTGCGGATAAATTTGCGGCGCTGCCGGTCTATTTTCCGGTGCGTCGCCAGTTTCCACACAAGCCGCGGCAGGTAACCGGGCTTGTGCGCGCCGAAGTCGGAAATAAGGTCAAGTTCCCGCTCCTTTATCAACCACAGCCCCCGCGCCATCCCAAGACATCAGCGGACTTTCGCCGAGTCCGTCGCGATTTACAACAGAAAGCTTCGCGATCCGTGAATTCGTATCCGCAGGCCCGTCAGCGTTCCGATGCCGCCACCTTTGAAGAATCCGGCGCGCCGCCCCGTGCCCTTTGCGCATCCTCCTCGTCGATGACGCTGCGTACCGATCCGGTGATCGCTTCCTTCTGCTGCGGCGTCAGGTTGTCCGCCTGCCCCTCTTCGGCAAGCCGTACGGTAACCTCGCGGTGCGCAAACGTGATCCCCTCCTTCTCGAACAGGTCCCTGATCGCGCCGTAGATGACTTTCCGTGTCACGAACTGGTCGCCCGGGCGGGTCATGAATTTGACCCTTATGATCATCGCCGAGTCCTCCATGGAGTAGACGCCCTGGGATTTCAACGGCTGCAGGAACAGGTGGCCGATCTGATCGTGTTCGAGTAGCTCCTGGCCGAGCTTCTTGATCAGCTTGCGCACGCGTTCAACATCGGTGCCGTAGGTCAGCCGCAGGGGGAGCTTCATCATCACCCAGTCGCGCGAGTAATTGGTCAGTTGCTTGATTTCGCCGAAGGGTATGGTGTGGACCGCCCCGAGGTGGTGGCGCAACTGGAAGGACCGCATGGAGATTTTTTCGATGACGCCCTTGACCGTGCCAACCTCGATATATTCGCCCTTGCGGAAGGCATCGTCGACCAGGAAGAACACGCCCGAGAAGATGTCGCGGATCAGGGTCTGCGCGCCGAAGCCGATGGCAAGGCCGACCACCCCGGCGCCGGCAAACAGCGGCGCGATGTTGACGCCCCAGTCGGAGAGGATGAACGCAGCCGACACCATGACCAGCAACACGATGAAAACGCTGCGGAAAATGGGAAGCAGCGTCGCCATGCGCGATTCACCAGTGCCGCCCTCGCTGTCCCCCTCGCCCGGGCTCGCCGGCGTGTTGTCGAGCGAACCGCCCTCCTCGATGATCTTCTGGTCGATGAAGAGATTGACGGCCTGGTAGGCCAGGTAGGTGTAGACCACGATGAGGATGCTATCGAGGATCGTCGCCAGCGGGTGACCGCCCACACGGTCATAATTGACGCCCCACAGACGTCCGAGCTCTCCGACCGCAAAGACAAATATCAGCGTGACGATGGCGTTCTCGATCAGCCGCTTGAAAAGCGGCTTGTACTCAAGGTCTATATCCTCATCCACGGGCGGCTCGACATGGTGGACGATCATCTCTTCGCCCTCGCCGATCATCGCTTCCGCATCGACCTCGGCTTCCGCGGCAATGCGTTCCGCCGCCTCGCGACGGCGCGCATCGGCGCGGGCGCGCCGAAGCTTGATGATCTGCATGTGCCGATAGTTCTTCGCGCGCCGTTCATAGATGCGGTCGAGCACGACAATGGCGATGGCGTACGCCACCGCACCGCCGATGAACACGATGATGGGCGCCATTATGATGATGTAGCCGCCGGGCAGTCCCAGCGACAGCCGGAAGGAACTCACCACCCAGGAGACAACGATGTAGAGCAGCAAAAGCGGCGTCGTCGCCCGCGCAGCGAAGTTGCGCCAAGGAGGAACCACGCCGTCCCTGCCGACACCGCAGACGATGTCGTAGGTATCCTTGCGGTGGATGATGGTCAGCGTAGCCATGAGTATGCAGGCGATGCCAAGGCCGCCGATGGCCAAGAGGCGATAGCTGTCATTGTCTATGCCGAGACCGCGCACCCAGGCGATGATGCCGAGGATGTAGCTGGATGCCAGGATGACATAGATCCAGTCGTTGTAGAGCTTGCGCGCCCGCTTGTCGTCGAGATTGATCATGCGGTGCGTCGGAAGGTCCGGCGCGAAGAAGTTCAGCATTATCACGTATCTGAGTATGCGGTAGCTCGCATATATGGCGACGATCGTGAAAATCGTCATGCGCGACGGCTCGTGCTCGTAGTCGAGCACGACCGCCACCAGGATCGCGACGGAAAACATGATGGCCGTCGAGAACAGGATCAATCCGCCGCGCAGCATCAGATAGGTCAGCTTGTCAGCGCGGGTCAGGTCCTCCGACTTGTAGTAACCGGCAAACTGATCGCGGATCCAGCGCCCGACCACCTTGTAGATAGCAAGCCCGAGGACCATTCCGAACAAGGCTGTTCCGACCGCCCAGGCAAGCCACCACGGCGCTCCGTCGGGGCTCGCACGCTCGAGCGCTTCCACCAGCCGTTCCCGGAAATCGCCGGCTTCAATCAGCATGTGCCTGACATTCTTGCGTGCCATCAACAGCATCTCACTGCTCATGGCCATTTCCATCGTGTTCTCGTCTCCTGCGGCCGCAGCCGATGGCGGCGCTATGACGATGACCGTCGACCCCTCGGCCTTGGCATCCTCGATGAGGGTGTTCAGGGCGTCGGTCTCGGTCTTTTCAGAGCCCGTTTCGCCGGCGACGGACTGCAGCAGGGATGATTGCGCGTGGCCTGCCTGTGCTGCCAAAAGGAGCAGCACCACGGCCGCAAGCACTGTGTTGAACAACAATTTCGATGTGGAATTCATGGTGTCACCCGCTGCCGGCGCCGCATTCACCGGCCTTTTTTCGCACATTATCAGCCTGTTGCCGCGTAAAACCAGTCGAATCGGTTTGTCGCCCCTGTCAACTTGGTTCACATTAGCGCAAAAGGACCGTGACATATGAAACGCAACCGCCTATGTACGATTCAGCGAAATCCGGGCTTTTCCCTTTGTTAAGGCCCTGTCAGGATCGAGGATTTAAAATAGCGTCGGCGCGGACAATCCGCGCAAGGCCTGGCAATCTGCGATAAACCAAGGTTTAAACTCCGAACATGGCAAGTTGGCACCCGTGAGCACCGCTGCGCACCTCATACTCTACAGCCACGACACCTTTGGTCTTGGTCATATAAGGCGCAACCGAAAAATAGCGCGCTCGCTGGTCGATGCTTTTCCCGGACTGGACGCCACCATTATCACCGGTTCTGGCCTGTCGGGCGAATATGCCAGCCATCCGCGCATACGGTTCGTCGAAATAGACCAGGTCGAAAAACAGCCGGACGGCCAATACCGCGCCGCCAATGCGCAGATGAGCCTCTCGCAGGTCATCGAGGCACGCCGTTCGGTCATTTTGGATTTCATACACAAACACCCCGCGGACATTTTCATTGCCGACAAGGAGCCGCTCGGACTGTGCGGCGAACTGACGGACGCACTCGGCCACATGAAAGCACGCGGCACGACGCTGATCCTGGGTTTGCGCGACGTTCTCGACGAGGCCGAGAAACTAAAAAAAGAATGGAAAAACAAAGGCATATATGGCGCCATAGAAGGCCTTTACGATCAGATCTGGATTTACGGGTCCGAGGATTTCTACAATCCCCTCGCCCATCTCGACCTGCCACAGTCCGTGCTTAGTCGCTGCAGCTATACCGGTTACCTCTACCAGCCGCATCCCGAATTCGAGCAGGTGCCGGTCCCCGGATTGCCGGAGGAGTATCTGCTTGTGACCGCTGGCGGCGGCGGCGACGGCGATTTCCTGATGAATGCTGTGCTGAATGCCTATGAGCACGATGCGACCATACCCTGCCCCGCCGTACTGCTGCTCGGCCCGTTCTCCGGCGCACAGCACGAGAAACAGATCAGGGCGCGGGCGGAGCGGATCGACGGTGTCCAGGTGATCGGCTTCAACACCGAACCCGAGGCGCTGATCCGACAGTCCAAGGCCGTCATCGGCATGTGCGGGTACAATACGTTCTGCGAAGTCGTTGCCCGCGAAAAACGGGTTCTGTTCGTTCCCCGCCAAACACCGCGCATGGAGCAATTGATCCGGGCGGAACGCGCCCGTGAGCTCGGACTTTGCGAGGTCGTGCGGGCCGAGGATGCGACCGATCCCGATGGATTCGCGTCCGCCATACGCGCATTGATCGCGGATGCCGACAAGCCCGGACAGGGCTATTGTTTCGATTCTTCGGGCCTGGAGCGGATCTGCCGCAAAGTCGGTTCCATACTCGAAATGCGGAGCAAAGCACCTTTCGAGGTGGAGAATGTGGGATAATGGGCGGGAATATCGTCGTCGTCCTGAAAGGTTATCCGCGGCTTTCCGAAACATTCATCGCCCAGGAACTGCTTGAACTCGAGTGGGCCGGATACAATCTGCATCTGTTTTCCCTGAGACGCCCGACAGACACGTCGCGCCATCCCATCCATTCGGAAATCAAGGCCAGGATCACGTATCTGCCCGAATATCTGCATGAAGCGCCGCTGCGCGTCCTTCGCGGCTGGCTGTCAGCCCGGAAGAAACCGGGCTACAAAGCGGCGCTGCGGACATTCCTGAAGGACCTGAAACGGGACCGGACCCGCAACCGGATCCGGCGCTTCGGACAGGCCCTTGTCCTTGCCCGCGAACTGCCCGGCGACACGGACTGGCTCTATGCGCATTTTATCCACACGCCCGGCTCCGTCGCTTATTACGCGCACACCATGACTGGCACCGGCTGGAGCTGTTCCGCGCATGCCAAGGACATATGGACGTCTCCGGACTGGGAACTGTCGGAAAAACTCGACAATGCCACTTGGACCGTCACCTGCACTCGCAGCGGCTTTGAGCACCTGGAGGCGCTTGCAGGCAACAAGAACTCCGTTCACCTGGTCCACCACGGTATCGACCTCAGCCGGTTTCCGCCGCCGGAGAATTCCGCTTCGGTTCGTGACGGCAGCCGGGTGGACGATCCGGTCCGTATCATCACGGTCGGGCGGGCGGTGGCAAAAAAGGGCATCGACACGCTGCTCGATGCCCTGGCGATGCTTCCGAGCGACCTGCACTGGAAGTGGACCCATATCGGCGGTGGTGTTTTGTACAAGCAGCTTGCCGAACAGATCGAAAGGCTGGGCCTGTCTGACCGGGCGGAAATGATCGGCGCGAAACCGCAGGAATTCGTGTTGCGGACATACCGGGAGAGCGATTTGTTCGTCCTGCCCTGCCGCATCGCCAAGGATGGCGACCGCGACGGTTTGCCGAATGTCCTCGTTGAGGCCCAGAGCCAGGGCCTTGCGTGCGTTTCGTCTCCGATTTCCGGTATTGTCGAGCTGATCGAGGACGGCGAGAACGGATTGCTGGTTCCGCCGGACAACGCACGGGATCTGGCGCGCGCAATAGAAAGTCTCGCGCGCGATCCCTCAATGCGCCAGCGCATGGGTGCCGCAGGTGCGCGCAAAGTCGCGACCGGCTTTGACCATCGCGGCGAGATAACGAAGCTGCTCGCACTGTTTGAAGAGGTCGGGGTGGAAGCAGGCTATCAAGAAGCGGCCCAATGAGATCGCAGCCGACAGTCCTTTACTATGTGCAGCACCTGCTTGGCGTCGGCCACGTGTTCCGAACGATGCGGATCGTAGCGGTGCTGGTGCGAAACGGGTTCCATGTGGAACTGATCCATGGCGGCGAAAAACTGCCGTATTTCGACGGTCACGGCGCGCGCATCCATTTCCTTCCCTCGCTGACTTCCGCCAGGGGCGACTTTTCCAATCTGATTACCGAAGACGGGAGCGTCGCCGACGATAAATACCGTGCCGGCCGCCGCGACACGGTGCTGCAGATCCTGGCGGATTGCCGGCCCGATATCATCGTGACCGAGGCGTTTCCCTTCGGCCGGCGGCAAATGCACTTCGAGCTGCTGCCGCTCATGGATGCGGCGGCCGCAATGCAACCGAGGCCGAAAATCTTCGCGTCGGTCCGCGACATCTTGCAGGAAGGGAACAAGACCTCAAAGGACCGACAGAGCGTCGAACTCCTGCAGCGCTATTTCGACGGCGTTCTCGTCCATGGCGATGAAAACCTGATCGACCTTTCGGCGACCTTTCCGTTCACTTCCGAAATCGCCGGGCTGTTGCGCTATACCGGCATCGTAACTCCCGATAGGTCGGTTCCGACCCTCGACTCCCAAGAGCAGTTCGATGTCGTCGTGTCCGCCGGCGGCGGGCTGTTGGGCCGCGAACTGCTGTTGGCGGCGGCGGAAGCCAAATCCGCCTCGCCGCTCAAGGACGCGCAATGGTGCCTGCTGACGGGCCCCTACATGGATATCGCCGACCGCGACCGACTTGACCGCTTCGGCATCACGGTCCGTGAGTTCGTACCCGATCTCTTCCGCATGCTCCTAAGTGCGCGTTTGTCGATTTCCCTCGCCGGATACAACACGGTCGCCGATATCATGGCTGCCGGCTGCCGCTCCATCATAGCCCCGCAGTGGAACGACAAGGAGACCGAACAGCTCCGCCGGGCGCAGCTTCTCGATGCACGCGGACTGGCGGTCATGCTGTCCCATGAGGACAAGACTCCTTCCGCCGTTTGCTCCGCGATCGTGAGAGCACTCGATGCGCCACCGCCGGATTGGGCGAGCATCCGCCAGGACGGCGCGGAGCAGTCGGTGCGGTTTTTGAGGCAGGCGCTGGAGGCTGCGCCGGAAAAGGTGCGCTAGTGGCTGCTAAGGTCGCCTTTTACGCCCCGCTGAAGTCGCCCGATCATCCCATTCCATCCGGCGACCGGGAAATCGCGCGGCTGATGATGCGTGCACTTGGCATCGCCGGCTACGACGTCAGCCTGATCTCGGAGGTGATCAGCTACCAGAAACGGCCCGCCGCGGAACTCTACGACAAGCGCCGGTCGGATGTGACCGCCGAGAGAACAAGGATCGAGCGGCTGTGGCGGGACGATCCGCCCAGCATTCCGGATCTCTGGTTCACCTATCACCCCTACTGCAAGTCACCGGACTGGCTCGGATCGCCCCTTTGCCGCCAATTCGGCATTCCTTATGTGACCGCGGAAGCCTGCAGGACGCGCCAGGGCGGTCCGGCAGACTGGCTGGAGGGCAGAGCCGCGACACAAGAGGCCGTGCGCCAGGCGGCGGCGAATTTCGTGCTCAAGGACAGCGACTGGCAATATCTCGAGACCTTCCTGCCGGACATGTCCGCGGCTGTCCGCATCCCGCCCTTTCTGGACATGTCCGCATTGCCCCCGGTGGGTGAGACGGGAGCGGCGGCGGACGTGCCGCGGCTTCTGGCGGCCGGGATGATGCGGCCCGGCGCGAAGATGCGCAGCTACACGCTTCTTGCCGAGGCACTTGCCAAACTGGAGGACGCCTCCTGGACCCTGACCGTCGCCGGCGAAGGTCCGGAACGGGATGTGATCGAACGGTTTCCCGTCTTCGCCGACCCGGGCCGGGTGGAATTTCGCGGCAGCGTCGCGCATGAGGACATGTTCACGCTCTTCGACGAAAGCGACGTCTTCATCTGGCCCGGCATCGGCGAGGCGATTGGCCTGGTCTACCTCGAGGCACAGGCCCGCGGCCTGCCGGTGGTGGCGTTCGAGACCGCGGGCGTTCCGCTGGTGGTCGCCAACGATGTCGGCGGCCTGCTTGTACCGGAGGACGATACGGGTGCCTTTGCCGAGGCCCTGGCGGGCCTGCTCAAGGAACCGCAACTGCGCGCGCGGCTCGGCCAACGAGGCCAGCAATATGTGCGAGACCACCACGACGTCCCCGCCGTGGCGGCGATCTTCAAAACGACCCTCGATCCGCTGATTATGCGGAATCAGTGATAGGGGTCGGCCGCGTCCCGCAGCCCGTCACCCATGAAATTAAACGCCAGGATAACGAGGATCACCGGCACGACCGGCAGGATCAGCCACGGATAAAGCACGACCACGTTGATATTCTGCGCTTCGTTCAGGAGCACGCCCCAACTGGTGACCGGCGGACGCAACCCGAGACCGAGGAAGCTGAGCGAAGTTTCGCCGAGGATCATGGCCGGAATAGTGATGGTTGCCGAAGCGATGAGGTGGCTCATGAAGCCGGGAATGAGATGCCGAATGATGATGCGGCGTGGCTTTGCGCCGAGGAGCTGGGACGCCAGCACATAGTCTTCCTCGCGCAATGACAGCAATTTCGAGCGCACGGCGCGGGCCAGTCCCGTCCAGTCCAGCAGCCCGAGAATGACCGTTATGCCGAAATAGATCAGGATTGGGCTCCAGGTGACCGGAAGAATAGCCGCCAGCGCCATCCACAAGGGTATGCTCGGGATCGACTGCAACACCTCGATAATGCGCTGTACGACGACATCGACCCAGCCGCCGTAATATCCGGCAAGCCCGCCGATGGTGATGCCGAGCACGAAACTCACGGCAATCCCGATCAGGCCGATGGTGATTGAAATTCGCGCACCGTAAATAATGCGCGAGAACATGTCCCGGCCGAGCCGGTCCGTCCCGAGCAGGAAGAACGTGCCCCCCTCCTCAACGCAGAAAAGGTGCCTGTTCCCTTCAATCAGCCCCCAGAGCTTGTACTGATCGCCCTTGCAGAAAAAGTTGATGGCGTAGCTCTTGTCGAGGTTGGCCGCGTATTCGCGCTTCATCGTGTTGAGGTCGAGGGTGCGAACGCGCTGGTAGACCCTGGGTCCGACGAATTTGCCGTCCTCGAACAGATGGATGCCTTGCGGCGGCGCGTAGATACTATCGATGTGCCGGTGCGCCAGATCATAGGGCGCAAAGAACTCCGCAAAGGCGATGACGAAGTAGCAGAACAGCAGGAAGACGGACGAATAGACCGCGAGCCGGTGGCGCTTGAACTTCCACCAGATCAACTGGCGCTGAGACGCGAAGTAGTACTTCTCCTGTTCCGGCGTCAGTTTTTCCGCGGCCAGCGGATCGAAGGGATCGGAAGATACGAAATGCCCAAGCGGCTCGCCGGGCTTGGGAAGGGAGGAATCGCTCATTTCTGCGCCTTCCCCTGCAGCCGGATGCGCGGGTCGAGGATGACCAGTGCGATATCGGAAATCAGAACGCCGATGACGGTGAGCACGGCCAGGAACATCAGGAATGTGCCGGCCAGGTACATGTCCTGGCTCTGCAATGCCGAGATGAGCAGCGGCCCGGTCGTCTCAAGCGACAGCACGATCGCAACAACCTCTGCGCCCGATACGATGGCCGGCAGGATGTTGCCGATATCGGCGATGAAGAAATTCAGCGACATGCGGAACGGATATTTAAGGACGGCGCGGACCGGCGGAACACCCTTGGCGCGCGCGGTAATGACATATTGCTTCTTGAGCTCGTCGAGCAGATTGGCGCGAATGCGCCGGATCATGGCGGCGGTGCCGGCCGTGCCGATGACAATGACCGGGATGACCATGTGCTCCATGATCGAGCCGAATTTCGCAAGGCTCATGGGCTCGTTGATGTATTCGGGGTCCATCAGCCCGCCGATCGAGGTTCCGAACCAGACCTTGGCGAAATACATCATGACCAATGCGAGCAGGAAATTCGGCGTCGCCAGTCCGAGCAGGCCGATAAAGGTAAAGCCGTAGTCGCCCATGGAGTACTTGTGGGTCGCGGAGTAGATGCCGATCGGGAACGCGACGACCCAGGTGAATATGATCGTCACGAAGGACAGGAGCATGGTCAGGAACAGCCGGCTCCCGATGAGCTCCGATACCGGGCGTTCATATTCGAAGGAGTAGCCGAAATCCCCGTGGAACATGCCCCAGACCCACTGGAAATAGCGCTGCCACACGGGCTTGTCGAAGCCGTACTCGACCCTGAGATACTCGATCTTTTTCGGATCGACCGTCTCGCCGGACGCCTCCAGCTCGGCGACATAGCTTTCGAAAAAGTCGCCCGGCGGCAGTTCGACGATCGTGTAGATCAGCACGCTCGCGATCGCGAGCGTGGGGATCATGGCCACAAAACGCAGAAATATGTATTTCAGCATCTAATGACTTATTCCTCGAACCAGAATGTCTCTGGACGGTAAATTCCGAAAAACGAGGACGGCGACCAGGCCCAGACGCCCTCCTGCGGCACGTTCTGGAGCTTGTCGTTGACGACAACAGGCTGGATAACCTCGCGCGTTGTCCCGATGGAGAAGACTTCCTCGGAGTAGATCTCAAGCATCTCCGACCAGATCGATTCACGCTGGGCGAAATTGGTCGAGGCACGCCACATCTCGTAGAGTTCGAGCAGCCGCTTGGCTGACGGAAGCGTCGGCGGCTCGCCTGCCTTTCCTCCCGTCTGTGTGTACTGGCCCCAAACCGGCCAGTTCGGCTGTGCCGGCGAAACCGGTGCCAGTTCCTCGGGATTGAGGTCGGGTGTCGCCAGGCCGATATTGAGACCTTTCGAAATCGTCATCATCGTTTCGCCCGTCAGGAAGCGGCGGCGGTGGATGTCGCGCTGCAGTGAGCGGCTGAAGGAACGGATGCCGAGCTGTTCCCAGTGATACCGGATCAGTTCCAGTGCATCGGTCTGTTCGGTGCTTTCCCCGGCGCTCTCGATGATGATTTCCATGGGCCTGCCGTCCGGAAGCAGACGGGTTCCCTGATCGTTTCGCTTGGCCAGGCCGATCTTGTCGAGCATGCTGTTGGCGAGATCGGGATCGTGCTGGGTCCAGTTGTGTGCCAGGCTCTCCTTGTACAGTGGGGACTGTTCCAGGACCGTGTCGCCGCCGACCTTCCCAAGACCGAAATACAGCTGTTCATTCAGCTCACTGCGATTGATGCCGATGGACAGTGCCCTGCGAAACTCGCGGTTCTGGAACAGGTCGCGCCAGACCGGGTCCTTGACGTTCAGGTTCGGATATATCGAAATCTGGGAGGCAATCCCGGCACGCCACGGCAACACGCGGTAGCCCTGTTTTTCCTCGCCTTCCTTGAGGAAGGTGAAGTTGTCGAAACGCAGATACCTTGCCTGAAGGTCGCTTTCGCCCGCGCCGGTCTTGGCGGGGACGATATCGGTCGAGCCCATCAGCAAAATCATTTCGTCAATGTAAGGAAGCTGCTGGCCGTTCGGGTCGACGCGATGGTAGTAGGGGTTGCGCTTGAAGACCACCCGTTTCGACGGACCTTCCGTCGTGTTGTGCCAAGGCTGCAGGGTCGGCGTTTCAGGATTTTCGGGCCGGTACTGCCGGCCGAGCGCCGTGTGCATCGCCGACCAGTTGCGGTATCCGAGGTCCGTGGCCTGCTTTTCCAGTTCCTCGCGGTCCCGGTAGTTCACGTGGAACTGCTTCATGTAATGCGCGGGCTTGTAGATATAGGTTGCCAACGGATAGGCGAGGCCCAGCGGGAATGCCGGATTGGGGTCCTCCCATGTGTAGCGGACCGTATGCTCGTCGATCACCTCGAACTTCGGCGGCTTGCCGTTGGACAAAAGAACCTGGGGAAGGCCCGAACGCGACAGCTCCTCGTTGTTCGCGACGTCCTCCCAGTAGTAACGGAAGTCCTCGGATGTAAATGGATGACCGTCGGACCATTTGTGGCCCTTGCGGATCTGCAGGGTGAATATGCGCCCCTCTTCGACTTCGAAGCTCTCGAGGATATCGGGCCTGAGCTCGAACTTGTCGTTGAAGCCGATCAGACGCGCATAGCCGTAAACGGTCATCATGCGGATGTCCTTGGCCTTGCCCATCAGCATTTCCAGGGAGCAGCAATAACGGCCGATGCTCTTTCCGCTGGAGGCGAAATCCACCACCAGTGGATTATCGGGAAGCCGCTCCTTCATAGGCGGCAGAGCGCCGGATTTTACCTCGGCTTCGAGAGACGGCGGTTCCTTCAGCATCGTGTCGGCGTGAACCGCGGTCAGTGCTGCCATCTGGATCAGGGCAATCAATGCCGCTGCGAATGTGAAATGCTTGAACATCATGCTACCAGCCTTGTTGTATCGCAGTTCGGCCGGACAAGGACGTAGTGTTCCTTGCCGACTTCCATCATTTCCATTTCGGCGCCCGGCCCTTCGGGGATGAACTGCTCATCCCAGTTTTCCTGGGCGCTGCTCGACAGTATGTCGGTGTTTCCCAGCGCCAGCGGGCAGGCTAGATCCGTCGTCGGAATGGACTGCAAGAGGTTGCGAGTATAAGGGTGTACCGGGTCCCGGAACAACACCTGCCCGGGCGCGATCTCCACGATGCGGCCGCGCCGCATTACCGCAACGCGATCAGCCACATAGTTCACAACCGCGAGGTTGTGGGAAATGAAAATAGAGGTGAGGTTCAGCTCGTGCTGGAGCCGCATCAGCAGGTTGAGGATCTGGGCCTGGACCGATACGTCGAGCGCTGAAACCGGCTCATCGCAGATCAGGAGATCGGGATCGAGAGCCAGCGCCCTGGCAATGCCGATGCGCTGGCGCTGACCGCCGGAGAAACTGTGCGGATAGCGGTTCAGAAAGGTCGGCGAAAGGCCGACCATGCTCATCAGTTCGCGGGCCCGTTCCATGCGCCACTGGCGGTTGCCCTGACGGTGGATCTCCAACGGCTCGGACAGGATATTCATGACCGTCGATCGCGGGCTGAGCGACGAAAACGGGTCCTGGAACACCATCTGGATCCGGCGCCGGATGTCGAAAAGCTCATGCGCTCTCACGGATGCCAGATCAACGTCCCTCGTTCCCTCGTTGAAGTAGATCGAGCCGCTGGACGGCGTGATCGCCCGCATGATCATTTTGCTGAGCGAGGTCTTGCCGCAGCCGCTCTCGCCGACGAGGCCGAAACACTCGCCGTAGCGCACCGAAAAACTGACATTGTCGACGGCGATGACCCGGTCCGCCTCGGAGCTGACGAGGCGGCTGCCCTTCTTCGACTCAAAGCTCTTCGACAGGTTGTTGATCCGCAAGATCAGGTCATCCGGCGCATGCTTTCTCTTGGCCGCACGTTCCTTGAAGGATTCGGGAAGCGGTTGCGTCACCTCGCGCAACGCGACGAGTTTCTCGCCGGGCTCCATCTCCAGCCGCGGGACCGCGGCCAGAAGCGCCTTCAGATAGGGATGTTCCGGCTTGTGGAAGATGTCTTCCAACGTGCCGGCTTCCATCAGGGTGCCGTGGTAAAGCACGAGTATCTCGTCGGCCATGTTGGCCACGACCCCAAGATCATGGGTAATCAGGAGCAGGGACATGCCGAGTTTCTGCTGCACATCCTTGAGGACCGCCAGAACCTGCGCCTGGACTGTCACGTCGAGCGCCGTCGTCGGCTCGTCGGCGATCAGCAGCGCCGGATTGCACACCAGAGCCATGGCGATCATCGCACGCTGACGCAACCCGCCGGACAATTCCATCGAGTACATGTTATAGGCGCGCGACGGGTTCGGAAAACCGACAAGGGCGAGCATCTGCTCGGTCAGGTCGCGGCATTCCTTCTTGCTGACGTCACGGTGCAGATAGAGCGCCTCGTCGATCTGATTGCCGACGGTGTGTACCGGCGACAGCGAGGTCATCGGCTCCTGAAAAATGATCGATATGCGCCCTCCCCGCAACTGGCGCATCTGTCGGCCGTCCCGGGGAAGCTGGACGATGTCGACCGGCTCGTCGCCATTCAGCGGATCGTAGAAATTGATCGATCCTCCGGTCACTTCCGCGATGTCGGGAAGGATACCCATGATCGTCTGGGCGATAATGGACTTGCCCGAGCCCGATTCCCCGACAAGCGCAACGGTCCTCCCCTTCGGAATGCGAAAACTGACGCCTTTTACTACATCGACCCGGTTTTCTCTCGAACCGATTGCCACCCGCAGGTTCTCAACGCGCAGCAAATCGGAAGCACTCTTATTCATTCAACAATTGTTCCCCTATCGGTCGGCGGCAGGATTTGTTTTTCTTCCGTTGCGCCGCCTTTGTTTCGGTCATATTTGCAGCATTTTTACACCAGTGCCAATGATCCTTTTGAAAAGACATAAATCTTATCTTGCGAAATCGGCTCAGCAAGCGCGGAATCGCGGTCAAGACATCCCAGCAGATACAGGCAGACTCTTATGACACCCGTGTGAGAAACCACAACGGCCGGTGCCTTTTGATCAGCCAGGAAGGCCTCGAGTTCGGGTATCCGCGATGCGTGGCTCTCGCCGCCTTCGGGACAAAAGCGCCATCGGTCCGTCTTGCGGGTCCTTCGTTCCTCCGGATAACGCTCCTTGACCTCAAGGGAGGTCATGCCTTCCCAGACGCCGTAGGAAACCTCGCGCAGGACCGGGACGAATTCCAAACCGGCTTCGCCGATGTGCAATTGACGCGCAACGGTCGCCGCGGTCTGGCGGGCGCGAAGCAGCGGCGAACTCAGCAGTGCGAATTGCTGCGGATCCTGACCCTTTTCCGCTGCGTATCTTGCCAGCTTGAGGGAGACGGCCTGCGCCTGGGCAAGTCCGGTCTCGTTGAGCGGAATGTCGCTTGCGCCCTGGAACCGGCCTTGCAGGTTCCAGTCGGTCTGCCCGTGCCGCAGGAAATACAGATCAGGCAACCCGGCCAAACCGGCTCCTCTATTTTGCGGCGTGATATCCGTCATACCAGTCGACAAACGCGGCAAGCCCCTCCTCCAGAGGCGTGTAGACCTTGAAGCCGAAATCACGTTCAAGGGCGGACGTGTCGGCGAATGTCTCATGCACATCGCCGGGCTGCATCGGCAAATACTCCTTGACGGCTTTCTGACCGGCGACCTTTTCAAGCGTCTCGATCATCTTCATCAGGTCGACGGGTTCGCTGTTGCCGATATTGTAGAGCCGGTAGAGCGGCGCCACACCGCGGTCCCGGTCCGCTGCCTGCTCGCCATCCTCGCCGGGCGGTGACAACAGGACTTTGACCACGCCCGTCGCAATGTCGTCGATGTAAGTGAAATCACGGCGCAAATCGCCGTTGTTGAAAATCTTGATGGGTTTGCCCTCGCGAATGGCGCGCGTGAAAAGATAGGCAGCCATATCCGGGCGGCCCCAGGGCCCATAGACGGTGAAAAAGCGCAGACCTGTGGTCGGAATATTCCAAAGATGGCTGTAGACATGCGCCATCAACTCGTTGGACTTTTTCGTGGCTGCGTAAAGGCTGATCGGGTGGTCCACATTCTGATCGGTGCTGTAGGGCACGTCGGGGCTGTTTCCATAGACCGAACTGGAACTGGCATAGGCCAGATGCGCGACGCCGCAGGCGCGGCAACCCTCGAGAATGTTCATGAAACCCGCGATGTTGCTTTCAATGTAAGCATGCGGGTTTTCAAGCGAATAGCGGACACCGGGTTGCGCAGCCAGATGGGCAACATGCGACGGCCTGACGTCCTCGAAAATCCGCGCAATCGCCTGCCGGTCGGCAATGTCCGCGCGGTGAAAGGCAAACCCGTTGCGGCCGACAAGCTGATCCAGCCGCGCTTTCTTCAAATTCACATCGTAGTAGGAGTTCAGATTGTCGACACCGACCACGAGATGGCCGGCATCCAGCAACATGCGGGCAACGTAGAAACCAATAAATCCCGCCGCTCCGGTAACCAATATCGGAGCTGAATTCTGATCTGCCATAGGTGCTCATTCTCTTCGTGGTGGGTGTTCGGAACGGTACGATGTGGTATGGAAATTTTCCGCGAAATGTTTATACAGCCACAAAACTTCGATGGGAATGCTGCTATTCATCGACCGGTGGAACGGGCCGACTTATCCCAAAATTAGACCAGTGAGGCTGCATTGATCATAACGATAATCGGAACCGGTTACGTTGGACTTGTAACCGGCGTATGTCTGTCCGAGTTCGGATTCGACGTCACGTGCGTGGACAACGTGCCGGAGAAAATCGCTCTTTTGAAAAACAATGTCAGTCCGATCTACGAGCCCGGCCTGGAGCAGATGATCCGCACCAATGCGGAAGCCGGGAGACTGCATTTCCAGGGCGATGTCGCCCAATGCGTCCCCGAATCCGATGTTGTGTTCCTGGCGGTTGGCACGCCGTCTGCCGCCAACGGCGATGAGATCGACCTGACTTATGTATTCTCGGCCGTCGAGGACATCGCCTCGCATCTGACCGACGGCACCGTCGTCATCGTCAAATGCACCGTGGTTCCGGGCACGTGCCAGACGGTCAAGGAGCGCATCGAGGAATTGCGCCCGGATCTCGACTTTTCCGTTGTCAGCAATCCGGAATTCCTGCGCGAGGGTTCGGCGATCCAGGATTTCATGCGCCCCGACCGGGTGGTGCTCGGCATCCATGATGAACGCGGTCGCGAGGTCGCCGAAGCGCTCTACCGGCCGTTGAAGCTGCAGGACACCCCGATCTCCGTAGCGTCGCTTTCCGGCGCCGAGCTCAGCAAATATGCCTCCAACGCCTTTCTCGCCATGAAGGTGAGCTTCATCAACGGCATTGCAGATCTTTGCGAGAAGGTCGACGGCAGCAACATTATCGAAGTGTCCGAGATCATTGGTCTCGATGACCGGATCGGCGACAAGTTTCTCCGCGCAGGCCCGGGATTCGGAGGATCCTGCTTTCCGAAGGATACCCGCGCGCTGGCCGCGTTTGCGCGAAAGGTCGATGCTCCTCAAGAACTCGTGGAGAGCACCATACGGATGAACGAGGCGCGGAAGGAGAACATGGCACACCGTGTTCTCGAGACGATCGGAGACCCTGCCGGCAAAACCGTTGCGGTGCTTGGCATCTCGTTCAAGCCGGATACGGATGACATTCGCGAATCGCCGGCTCTGCCGGTGGTCGAGCTGTTGATCAAGAACGGCGTCAAGGTGCGGGCCTTCGATCCCAAGGCAATGGAGTCGGCGGCCGAGCTTTACCCGGAGGTCATTTGGGCAAGCGATCCGTACGAGGCGGCCATCGGTGCGCATGCCGTCGTAATCATGACCGAATGGAACGTCCTGCGCGCGCTTGAACTCGACCGGCTAAGGGACGCCATGGCGGAGCCGCTGATGATCGACCTTCGTAACATCCACCGGCGCAAGGAGCCGACGCGCCACGGGTTTACGTATCTGAGTATCGGCCGCGACCGCGCCAAGCCCGCTCCGGCAGAACCGGTTGTCGCCGATTAAAGCAATTCTGCGCTAACTCGCCCAGCCGCCGGAAAACGGAATTGCCTGGCCGACGAAGAAATCGCTCTGATCGCTTGCCAGGAACAGGGCAAGTGCCGTGTCTTCCTCTGGCCTGGCCAGTCGCCCGAGCGGAACCTGCTCGCTCAAGTTTTTCTGAAACTTGGGGTTCGCCTGCATTTCCGGCGGATAGTAGGCCGGGTTCTCGACCCAGTTCTGCGCGATCAGGTTGACCTGCACATTGTGGCGCGCGACCTCCACGCCAACGGATTTTACATAGGATATCTGCGCGCCGCGCGCGGCGCTGTATGCGCATAGCAGGCCCATCGGACGCAACGGCACAGCGCTGCCGAAGACAATGATCTTGCCGCGCTTTCTCTCGATCATCTGCGGAAGCGCAAATTGCGTCAGGCGATGGAGCGGATGAACGAGAAGGTCAAACATCTCGTGCCAGTCATCGTCTTTCAGGTCCGTGACCAGCGTTCCGTAGTGGTTGGGCGCGGCAAGATTAACGATCAGCACATCAACCGTGCCGGCGCTTTCGATGAGTTCACGGCACGCCGCTTCCGTCGACAGGTCGTCGTCGTTGGCGATCACATGCGCCCCCTCCTTCGAAAAGGCCTCGACGCATGCGGGTCCCATATATCGAACGGCATGGGTGATAATGACACGTTTGTTCCTGATCGCATCGTACATGGTCGGTTCGCCCGTCTTTATCTATGCGGCATTCGCAAGGTTGGTTCCGAGTTGGGACAGCGGTTGATCGGCGGTGTCGACAAAGTCCTGAAACGATTGCTTCCTTGCAGGCAGCGGGCCTTCATTGCGGATCGTCGCCTTCCACCAATCAAGGTAAAGCGGTGCAAAGTCGAACTCGCTGTCGAGCGCCCATTCACGCTTTCGCTCCAGGTAATCGACAGTCACTTCCGCCCAGTCATCGACAATGCAGACCGGCAGCCCGGTGAACAGCGAAGTTATGCCCGATCGGGGAACGATCGGCACTGTGCCGAGCAAGATCGCCTCCCAGGTGCGGTGGCAATCGAAGCCGTTGCCCAGCGGGCTGAGGGTGAACAGGTGCCGGACATTGTTGTGCCAGCTCAGCGTGCGATTGATATTCAGCCGCTCGAGGCGCAGGACATCGAGCTCCACACTGTTCATGCACCGCAGACGGTCACCGCGGTCGAGCACATGGTGCCAGTTGCAGTAGCCTGAGACGCTCTTTTTATCGAGCCTCGGCCCTTCCTGCCTGGCGCGATCCAGAGCCGCTTCCTGCATGACCGGCGTTGAGAACAGGCCCCATGGCTTGTGTCTGACCCGAAATGTAATCGTGTGGTAATCAAGCCCGATCGGCAGTCTTCGCAGTTTCGGATGATCCGTGTTGCAGTTCTGTGCAAACCAGTTTTGAAGCCACGGGTGCTCCAGCAGCCGTCGCTGCGTCTCGGCATCGACACCGCGCGGCCCGATTTCGGTGTCGCTGCAGCCGGAAACGAGTATGAAGGAATCGCTGATCTGCTCCAGCGACGTTTCCGCGAATGCAGGCAAATGGTCGGTCTTGACATATATCGCCGGCGGGCGGTCGCGATCCCAAGCGAGCTTGGGCAGCTGACCGGCGGCGGGCGGTTTTCCGTCCGTGCGCCAGAAGTCGCAGGATTTCATCAGGCCATAGCTGCCGACGAAGCGGCAAGCCGTCTCGTCGCGACGCCCGTTCCTCAGCTGATAGTCGACAAATCTTATGCTGGCTGCCGCGTGATCAGAAATATTTCTCAGGCGTTGCTTCAAGCCCATCCCGTAATTCCAGACTACTCGGTGAGTCACCGCATTACTGCATAAGTTCGCTTTTCTCCAGCCAATTCGTTCATCGAAGCGCCGATAGCATATTCGGGTTGTGGCGAAAGCATTGATAAATTAAAGCTCTTAGCTGAGCGCCAACGGTATATCTTGCACCGCAGCCCAACGCGAAACCGAAAACAGGATGAGATACTTTTATGCGCGAGATTCTTGTCACGGGCGGTTCAGGGTTTCTCGGATCCAACCTTTGCGATGCGCTGCTTTCGCGCGGGCAGAGCGTTTTGTGCGTCGACAATTTCTTCACCGGGCAACGCAGTAACATCAAGCACCTGCTGGGGCGGACCGACTTCGAACTGTTGCGACACGACGTCATCCAGCCACTCCATGTCGAGGTCGACAGCATCTTCAATCTCGCGTGTCCGGCCTCACCCGTGCACTACCAGTACGATCCGGTGCAAACGACCAAGACCAGCGTGATCGGCGCGATCAACATGCTTGGCCTGGCCAAAAGGCTCGGCGTGCGCATCCTGCAGGCGTCGACGTCGGAAGTTTATGGCGATCCTCATGTTCATCCGCAGAGCGAGGACTATTGGGGCCGGGTCAATCCGATCGGGCCGCGCAGTTGCTACGACGAGGGCAAGCGATGTGCCGAAACACTGTTCTTCGACTATCACCGGCAGAACAATGTTGAGATCAAGGTCATGCGCATATTCAACACCTACGGTCCGCGCATGCACCCGAATGACGGAAGGGTGATCAGCAATTTCATCGTTCAGGCGCTCCGTGGCGACCCGATCACGATCTACGGGGACGGCAAGCAGACCCGCAGCTTCTGCTATGTCGACGACCTGATCGAAGGGATGATCGCGTTCATGGACAGCCCCGGGGAGCTTAGAGGTCCGGTCAATTTCGGCAATCCTCACGAATGTTCGATGCTGGAACTGGCGGACCGGGTCCTGCAGATTGTCGGCAGTCGGTCCAAGCTCGTGTTCAAACCCTTGCCTCAAGACGATCCCATTCAGCGCTGTCCCGATATCTCGATCGCCTCTTCGGAGCTCGAATGGACGCCAAAAGTGCAGCTCGAGGACGGGCTGAGAGAAACCGTCGCCTGGTTCCGGCACACGCTTGAACCGTGAGCCAATCCGGCTGCGGCCGCAAACATTGCGCCAGCCAAACGTTGACAACATACCCGGTAGTATGTACCTCTTTGCAGTGTGACCGATAAGTCAGCCGCCGGCATATTTGCCCGGTGCAGAAAACACAACGCGGTCACACTGAGGAGGAAATACCGGCACATGTCTGCCTCGGCGACAGCAAATCCCGTTCGTCCCGTCCAGGAGGACATTCTCAACGCCGCCGCCCATTGCTTCATGGACCGCGGTTATTCCGCCACCAGCATCGACGACGTCGCCCGAAGCCTCGGCGCCACCAAGGGCCGCATCTACCATCACTACCGGTCAAAGGCCGACCTGTTCTTTGATGTCTTCCGGCACGGCATGCAGATGAATTTCGATGTGCTGGTGCCGATTGCCGAATCGTCTCAGCCGACGGCGGACAAGCTTCGCGACATGGCCAAAACCCATTGCATCGCGATGATACGCACACAGCATTTCCAGCGCTGCGTGTGGGAGGGCGTCGAGCTTCTGCAACGCGGCGCGACCACGCCCGAACAGCGTGAGGTGCTGATCGAGCTCCAGGCGATGCGCGACAACTATGCGGAAATCTTCCGCACAGTGCTCGAGGCCGCCAAGAGCGAGGGTCTTGCCCGGTTCGACAGTTCAAGCATTGCCTTACAATTAATGTTTATGTCGCTGAATTCACCGCTTTTTTGGTATCGCGAGCGCGAAGGCCAGGATGCATCAACAATCGATAATATCGCGAGCCAATGCGCTTTGTTCGCACTGCGGGGCCTCGGAATGAAAGAGGAGCTAATTGCCGATGTCTGACATGAATCTGGGTATTACCGACAAACTCGCTCCGCTTCTCGAAGAAGTCCGAACCATGATGCGTGACGATATCCAACCGGTAGAGGAGGAGTACCTCGCGGAAGTCGATGTCGGCGACCGGTGGTCCCACACGCCGCGGCAGACGGAAATACTCGAGGGCCTGAAAGCAAAGGCCAGGGAACGCGGCCTATGGAACTTCTGGCTGACGGATTCCGAACGGGGCTATGGCCTCTCGACGGTCGAATACGCCTATCTCGCCGAGGAGATGGGCAAGGCCAGCATCGGCGCTGAGGTGTTCAACTGCTCAGCTCCTGACACGGGCAACATGGAGGTGCTCGAGCGTTATGGAAGCGAGGAGCACAAGCGCGAGTGGCTGACCCCGCTCCTTGCCGGCGAGATCCGCTCCGCCTACCTGATGACGGAGCCCGATGTCGCCTCGTCGGATGCCACCAATATCGCGATGCGCTGCGAACGGGACGGCGATCACTATGTTCTCAACGGGGAGAAATGGTGGTCTTCCGGTGCCGGCGATCCGCGCTGCAAGATCTATATCGTCATGGTCAAGACCGGCGGCGAAGACGCAGCGCGCCACCAGCGCCATTCGATGATCCTGGTGCCGGCCGAAACGGCGGGCATCGAAAAACTGCGCGCCATGCAGGTCTATGGCCACGACGACGCGCCGCACGGGCACCTGCACATTCGGTTCACCGATGTCCGGGTTCCCGTCGAGAACATGATCCTGGGCGAAGGCCGCGGCTTCGAAATCGCCCAGGGGCGACTTGGGCCGGGCCGCATCCACCACTGCATGCGGGCCATCGGTCAGGCCGAGCGCGCACTTGAACTGATGTGCCAGCGATCGCTCCGCCGCGAGGCATTCGGAAAGCCACTCGCGAAACTCGGTGCGAACTACGACATCATCGCCGAATGCCGGATGGAGATTGAAATGGCCCGCCTGCTTTGCCTGAAGGCGGCCTGGATGATGGACAAGGGCGATGCGCGGGCTGCTGCGCCGTGGATCAGCCAGATCAAGGTCGTTGCGCCGCAAGTGGCGCTGAAGGTCACCGACGAAGCCGTTCAGATGCATGGCGGTCAGGGCGTCTCGCAGGACACGCCCCTCGCCCGCGCCTGGACTGGTTTGCGAACATTGAGACTTGCCGATGGCCCGGACGCGGTCCATCGCATGCAGGTCGCCCGCACCGAACTGAAAAAGTACACGCAGGAGCGCGTGTGACCATGAAAGCAATCGTCTGCGAAGAATTCGGCGCGCTCGACAAGCTCGCCTACAGGGATATCGACGACCCACGGGTCAAGGATCATACGGTTCTCATCCGCCCGCAGGCCATAGGCGTCAACTATCCGGACGGACTCCTTGTTCAGGGACTTTATCAGGTTAAGCCGCCGACCCCGTTCGTGCCGGGCATGGAGGTGGCCGGCACTGTCGAGGCCGTCGGATCGGCGGTCGAGAATTTCAAACCCGGAGACCGGGTTGCCGCCTTGGGGCAACTTGGCGGCTACGCGGAACTCGCCGCTGTGCCCCAGGCGGCGGTGTTCCCGCTCCCCGAGGCCATCGATACAGCGGATGCCTGTGCGTTGCTTTGTGCTTACGGCACGGCTCATCACGCGCTGAAGCAGCGTGCAAATTTGCAACCGGGAGAAACGGTCGCTGTTTTGGGCGCGGCCGGATCGACCGGCATCGCAGCCATCCAGATCGCCAAGGCCATGGGGGCAAAGGTCATTGCGGTGGCATCTTCCCCAGAAAAGCAGGCAATTGCCCGGGAAAACGGCGCTGACGATGTCACCGGCTACGACAATCTGAAGGATGATCTGAAGAAGCTGTCCGGCGGTAAGGGCGTGGACGTGTTGTTCGACCCCGTCGGTGGCGACGCCTTCGATGCCGCCTGCCGGGCCATGGCGCGCAAAGGTCGTCTCCTGGTGATCGGCTTTGCCTCGGGGCGCATTCCGGAACTGCCCGCCAATCTGACGCTGGTCAAGGAATTCTCCCTTGTCGGTGTGTTCTGGGGCTCGTTCACCCAACATGAGCCCGCGGTCTATGCGGACAACATGAAGGAACTGATCGGCTGGTACCTTGAGGGAAAGGTCAAGCCTTTCATCGAAGGCCGTTACCCGCTTGCCGACGCGCCGTCCGTTCTGGAGCGCGTGCTCGGCCGCGGTGCCACCGGAAAACTCGTACTCGTCCCCGAAGGAGCATGAATTTGGCCATACCGTCAGAAACCTTCGCTCTCGTGCAGAAGCACGACGGATTTTCCGGCAAGGCTGAGGGACCGTCCATCGAGAGCCTCGATCTTTACCTGGATGCAGCGACCATTGCGCTGCCGGAACTGGCGGACGGTCAGGTGCTGATCAAGATGGCCATGGCGTCGATCAACCCCTCCGACTTGCACTACATCAAGGGGGAATACGGTCATCCGCGCGTCAAGGGCGCGGCCGCGGGTTTCGAGGGCGTGGGCGAAGTGGTCGCCGGAAACGGCGCGTATGCGCAGTCGCTCGTCGGCAAGCGCGTCGCATTCACAGTCGATCCGGCCGGCTCGGGAGCCTGGGCCGACTACGCGATTACGTCGGCAAAGGTCTGCATTCCCGTCCGCGAGGATATGCGGAACGAAGACGCGGCGGGACATGTGGTCAATCCGCTGACGGCAATGGCCATGTTCGACATCGTCCGCAAGTCAGAGACGTCCAGTTTCATCATGACCGCGGCCAACAGCCAGCTTTGCAAGCTGATGACGGCACTCGGCCGGGACGAAGGCATCGCGCCGATAGCGGTCGTGCGAAAGCAGGAGCAGGCAGCACACCTGGAGGAGCTTGGCGCCCGCCATGTCCTTTGCACCGCATCGGATGATTTTCAGGAGGTCGCCCGGGCCACGATCAAGCAGGAAAAACCGCGCGTGCTTCTCGATGCGGTCGCCAACCAGGTTTCCGCCGACATATTTGCGGCGATGCCCAACCGCGCACGCTGGATCGTCTATGGCAAACTCGACCCGCAACCGCCCGCATTCAGGGAAATGGGCCAGTTCGTCTTCATGGAAAAACGCATCGAAGGCTTCTGGCTGACCCGCTGGTTCATGAGCACGCCGCCGGAGGAGCAGATGCGGATTATCGGCGAGGTTCAGGAACGGTTCGTATCCGGCAAATGGCAAACGGAAGTGGCCGAAACAATCCGGCTTAAGGACGCCATGTCCGACCTTGCCGGTGCATTGCGCAACGCCAATGGAAAGGTGATGCTTGTCCCCTAGAGGAGGAAAGGACGGACCAGCATATTCGGCGAAGCCGATAAAGAAGCAAGAACTCGGGCTTTGGGAGGGCCATTGAGTGGACATATTGCAATTGATTGTCAGCGGTCTGGCCAACGGGTGCGTGTACGGCCTTATCGCGCTGGGTTTTGTTCTGATCTACAAGGCAACGGAAGCCGTCAATTTCGCCCAGGGCGATTTCATGATGCTAGGTGCCTTCATCACCCTCGGGTTCACCAATGAGCATTATCTGGGCCTTCCGTTCTGGTTGTCGGTGTGCCTGGCCATCGCCATTATGGGCATGCTGGGATACCTGCTCGACCTGATCGTTCTGCGCAGGATGTTCGGTCAGTCGCAGGTGGCGGTCGTTATCCTGACCATCGCGCTCGGGTTTGTGATCCGCTTCATTGCCGGGGCCATCTGGGGGCATGAACCGCAATCCCTGGAATCGCCGATTGCCGGGGTGGAATTACGCTTCGGCGGGCTGGCGCTCGGCATGGACGAGATATGGGTCATCATCATCACGGTCCTGCTCACGCTGCTTCTATACTTCTTCTTTGCCCGCACGAAGCTTGGCGTTGCCATGCAGGCGTCCTCGCAGAACCAGCTTGCCGCCTACTACATGGGCATTCCGGTCAAGCGGATTCACTCGATGATCTGGGCGCTTTCGGGAATTGTCGCCACCATTGCGGGAATCCTGTTTGCTTCCAAGGGATCGATCGATCCGACGGCCGGGCTTCTCGGCATCAAGGCATTTGCCGCCGCCGTCATCGGCGGGTTCGGCAGCCTGCCGGGTGCGTTGCTGGGCGGTCTGATCGTCGGTCTTGTGGAGCCGTTCGCGGCGCGGTACATGCCGGCCGGTTATTCGCAGATCTTTCCCTATCTCATCCTCATCATCATGCTGATCGTGCGGCCGCACGGCATCCTTTCACAGATTCAGACGAAGAAGGTGTAGGGATCCGTCATGCGCATTGTCTTC
This sequence comes from Nitratireductor sp. XY-223, assembly GCF_004959855.1. GTDB lineage: Bacteria > Pseudomonadota > Alphaproteobacteria > Rhizobiales > Rhizobiaceae > Hoeflea_A. Next base: position 1,382,538 of record NZ_SPNT01000001.1, read on the forward strand.
AAGACTTCCTACGACGCCGACATCCGCCTGTTCAAACACAACGCCCAGGCGTTCTGGTATCTGCTGCTCTTTACCGTGGCGATCCTATTGCCGTTCCTGGTCAACGACTTCCTGATCGGCGAGGCAACGCTTGTCCTGATCTGGGCGATCTGCGGCATGGGGCTGATGATGCTCGTCGGCCAGACCGGCCAGGCCAGCCTTGGACACGCGGCGTTCATGGCCGTCGGCGCCTATTCCAACGTGATCTACCAGATCAATTTCAACATGCCGTTCCTCTTGTCCTTCCCGCTCTCGGGACTGACGGCGGGTGTGGCCGGCGCGCTTGTGGCCCTGCCGACAACGCGACTTCACGGCATCTATCTTGCCATTGCGACGCTTGCCATATCGGTGCTCACGGAAGACATCATCATCATCCTCGAGCCGATCACCGGCGGCATCGCCGGTATCTTTGCGCCCGATATCCAGATCTTCGGCTACACGTTCAACCGATACGGCAATCCGGTCGAACTCTATTGGCTGGTCCTGGCGATCACATTCGTCGTGGTCTATGCCTATCGCAACATCTTGCGCTCGCCCACCGGCCGCGCGTTTGCCGCGGTCCGGGACTCCGAAGTCTCGGCCAAGGCGATGGGCGTCAATGTCGCGCGGACCAAGATGGTCGCCTTCGCGATATCCTGCACCATCACGGGGCTTGGCGGTGCCCTGATGGGACATTTCGCCACCGTCTTTACCAACGAGACCTTCAACCTGATCATCTCGATCACGCTGTTGCTGATCATCGTCGTCGGCGGGCTGGGCACCATTCACGGGGCCTTCTTCGGCTCCATCGTGTTTGTCATGCTGCCGTTGCTGATATCGGTGACCCGGGATGCGGTCGGGTCGCTGACCGGCTCCGGATCGATCACGATCCCGGGTCTGGAAAGCGGTATTTTCGGTGCGATCCTGATCGGGTTCATCCTGTTCGAGCCGATGGGGCTTTACGGCCGGTGGCTGAAGATCAGGACTTATTTCGAGCTCTTCCCCTTCTACCGCAAGGACATGTTCAGGCGGCAAAAGAGCTACCTCAAGACGGAGCGTACGCGATGAGTTTGCTCGAGCTAACCAACGTCACGCTCCGTTTCGGGGGGCTGGTCGCCGTCAATGACGTCTCGTTCAACGTGGAAGAAGGCGAGGTCTTTGCGCTGGTCGGGCCTAACGGCGCCGGCAAATCCACGATCTTCAACATGATCTCGCGCTTCTACACGCCGGCCGAAGGGGAGATCAAATTCGAGGGCAAGAGCATCCTGAACTGGGAGCCGCACGAGATTCCCTCGCAGGGCATCGCCCGCACCTTCCAGAACATCGAACTCTTTGAACAGGCGTCGGTGCTGCAGAACCTTCTTGTCGGCCGGCACACGCACAGGCGCTCGAACTTCCTTGCGGACATGGTCTTCACGCCATTCGTGCGTAACGAGGAACGGGTGCACAGAGAAGCGGTCGAACATGTCATCGATTTCCTCGATCTGCAGGCCTACCGCGACAAGATGATAGCCGGCCTTCCCTACGGCGTGCGCAAGGTTGTGGAGATGGGGCGTGCCCTTGCCATCAAACCGAAACTCCTCCTGCTGGATGAGCCGGCGTCAGGATTGTCGGTGGAAGAGACGCAGGACGTGGCGTTCTGGATCGAGGATATCAAGAAGGTCATGGGCATCACGGTGCTGATGGTCGAGCACGATATGCATCTTGTCGGTGCGGTCTCCGACCGTGTCATGGCGCTTGCCGACGGCCGCATGCTGGCCATCGGAACACCGCAGGAGGTTCAGAACGACCCGGCCGTGATCGAGGCCTATCTCGGTTCCGACGATATGTCCGAAGATGGAGAAGCGGCATGAAGCAGGACAACAAGGCCCCTCTCCTCAAGGTCGACAACCTGGAGAGCTTCTACGGACCGATCATGGCCATTCGCGGTGTCAGCCTCGAGGTCAACGAAGGGCAGATCGTCACCGTTCTGGGCGCCAACGGCGCCGGCAAAACGACGCTCTTGAAGACCATCTCCGGCGTCATGGACCCGGAGAAAGGCACGGTGGTGCTGCAGGGATCCGAGATCCAGGGTTCGGCGCCGGATGCGGTCGTCAACAAGGGGGTCGTCCACGTTCCGGAAGGCCGGGAGATCTTCCCGATCCTGACGGTGGAGGAAAACCTGAAGATGGGCGCATACACGCGCTCCGATCACGCGCAGATCGCTGCGGATATGGAGCTTGTGTACGATTACTTTCCGATCCTCAAGGAAAGGCGCACACAAGAAGCCGGCACATTGTCGGGCGGACAGCAGCAGATGCTCGCCATCGGACGCGGCCTGATGACCAAGCCCAGCATCATGCTGCTCGATGAACCGAGCCTCGGCCTCAGCCCGCTGCTGGTGCGCGAGATTTTCACCATCATCCGCCGCCTCAATCACGAGCAGAACGTGACAATGATGCTCGTCGAGCAGAACGCCAAGGTCGCCCTTGAAGTCGCACACTATGGCTATGTCCTTGAACTTGGGCGTATTGTGATGAGCGGCGAGGCCAAAAAGCTGCAACAATCAAAGGACATCCAGGAGTTTTACCTGGGTGCGCAACAGGAAACGCAGCGCGGGCAAAGACGCTGGAAGCAGCGCAAGACCTGGCGATAGGCCGAAGGGAGGATACATATGGGCAGCATGGAATCCATTCCGCCGCAAACAAAGATCAACGGGCTGAACGTCAATACCGACCTGGAAAAAGGTCCCTATTTCATCGACGGTTGCGACACGCTGCCGAAACTCTTCCTGCAGCGCTGCAGGGAGCTCGGCGAGCGCACCTCGCATCGCGAAAAGGACTACGGGATCTGGCTTTCCTACTCGTGGCACGATTTTCTTGAACACGCCAAACTCATCGCCCACGGGCTGATTTCGCTTGGCCTTAAGCGTGGCGAGGTGGTTTCGATCCTGTCCGAGGACAACAAGGAATGGGTCTACTGCGACCTCGCCATTCAGAGTGTCGGCGGCATCGCATCCGGCGTCTACACCACCGATTCCGCAAGCCAACTGGCCTATCTCATCAACGATTCCGACAGCCGGTTCCTGTTTGTCGAAAACGACGAACAACTGGACAAGTTCCTGACCGTACGGGACCAGATGCCCGGCCTTACAAAAGTCATTGTCTTCGACCGAGAAGGCCTGCACGACTATCACGACGATCAGGTGCTCTTCATTGAGGAACTCTACGATCTTGGCCGTGTCCACGCCAAAAAGCACCCGGAGCTCTTTGAGCAGGAGATCGCCAAATCCAAGCCTGAAGACATCTGCATCCTGGTCTACACGTCCGGAACGACCGGCCAGCCGAAGGGCGCGATGATCTCGCACAGCAACGTTATGTTCTCGCTGTCCATCGGCGCCTACACGCTTCCGGTATTCGAAACGGACGAGCAGGTCTGTTTCCTGCCGCTGTGCCATATCCTTGAGCGCTTCATCTCGGTGCTTTCCCCGATCGCCGCCAGATCTACGGTGAATTTCGCCGAAAGTCCCGAGACCGTCTTCGACAACGTGCAGGAAGTCAGTCCGCACGTGTTTACCGCGGTCCCCAGGGTCTGGGAGAAGATCTATTCGCGCATCTCGATCATGGTCGGCGATGCGACACCGTTCGGGCGCTGGGCCTTCAATCAGGCGGTTGCGGCGGGTCAGGCGCGGGCCGCGCTGCTGGAAGACGACAAAACCGTTCCGGGGCTGCTCGAGATGCGCTACCGGATCTGGGACGCGCTGGTCCTGAAGAACATACGGCGGATGATCGGCATGGACCGGCTGCGCCGCGGCACGACAGGCGCGGCGCCGATATCGCCGGACCTGTTGCGCTGGTTCAAGGCGATCGGCATCGATCTCTTCGAAGGCTACGGCATGAGCGAGACCGCGGGCATCATCTCGCTGAACATGTTCGGCAAGAACAAGATCGGCTCTGTCGGTCAGGTTGTTCCCGGCGGCCAGGTGCGGATCGGTGAAGGCGAGGAAATTCAATACAAGGCCGGCAACGTCTTCGAGGGCTACTGGAAAAAACCCGACAAGACCCGCGAGACGATGACCGACGACGGCTGGCTGAAGACCGGCGACGTGGGCCACATCGACAACTCCGGCTACGTAAACATCACCGGCCGGTTAAAGGACATCATTATTACTGCGGGCGGCAAGAACATTACGCCGGCGGAGATCGAGAACAAACTGAAGTTCTCGCCCTATATTTCCGACGCCGTGATCATCGGCGACAAGCGCAAGTTCCTGTCCTGCCTGATCATGATCGACCAGGAAAATGTCGAAAAGTTCGCCCAGGACAGGCGCGTCCCCTTCGGCGACTTTGCCTCGCTTTGCGCCACGGCCGAGGTGCAGGAGCTGATCGGCAGCGTCGTCAGCGATGTCAATGACGAATTCGCCCGTGTCGAACAGATCAAGGCCTTCCGCCTCATCGATGTGCTGCTGACCGCGGAGGACGATGAATTGACTGCCACCATGAAGCTCAAGCGCAGTTTCGTGGAGGACAAACACAAAGCGCTCATAGACGAGATGTATGCCTAAGCCAAATTAGAGATTTGCATTCCAAGGAGGAAAACATGAAGAATCTCATGAAACCACTGGCTTTTGCCCTGGCCATGTCCGCGGCCTTCCTGCCGCAGGCCAATGCCCAGACGCAAGGGGTCACCGATACCGAGATCCTGATCGGTTCGAACAACGACCTTTCAGGACCTTTCGCCGCCTTCGGGGCACCGGCCACCGGCGCGGCCAAACAGTATTTTGACCAGGTGAACGCCGCCGGTGGCGTCCACGGCCGTCAGCTCAAGCTGATCGCCGAAGACCATGCCTATCAGATGCCGAAGGCAATGCAGAACATCAACAAGCTGGTCAACTCGGACCAGGTCTTCGTGATGCTTCTGTCGCTCGGAACACCGATGAACATCGCCAGCTTCCCGCTTCTGGAACGCAAGGGCATTGCCAATATCGGCCCGTTGAGCGCGGCGCGGCAGATGATCGAACCGCCGGCGCCTTACAAGTTTGCCGGCTTCTCATCTTACTACGATCAGATGAAGGCAGGCGTGAACTATCTGAGCGAGAACAACGACAGGAAAGTGTTCTGCGCGATGTACCTCCCGACCGATTTCGGCAAGGAAATCCAGGAAGGCACAAAGGATGGCGCTACCGAACTTGGGCATGAATACAAGGCGGAAACCACCCACAAGCCGGACGAGCAGGATTTCGTCGGTTCGCTGACCAAGCTCAAGGATGAAGGCTGCGACGCGATCGCCACGGCTCTCACCGTGCGTCAGACGATCACCGTCCTGGGAACGGCCAAGAAGATCGGCTGGGACGATGTCGATTTCATCGGTTCGTCCGCGGCCTTCCACACGGCGATCGCCAAGGTGCCGAACGGCATTACCGAGGGTTTTTATGCAGCGGCCGGCTGGCCGGACCTGAACACCCGCATGGATGACCCGCACGTCAAGAAATGGGTCGAGGACTACACCGCCGAGTTCGGCGAAGCACCCGGAACCGGCGCGCTGCTGGGCCGGTCGGCAGCCGAGGGCCTTGTGATGGCGCTGGAGGCAGCCGGTCCTGACCTGACCGCCGAGGGCTTCCTCAAGGCCATGGAAAGCCTGAACTACGTCGACAAGATCACCGGTGTGCAGACGGACTACAGTCCAACCGATCACCAGGGCGGCGACGCGATCATCATCTCGAAGATCGAAGGCGGCGACTGGCAGGTCAAGGGCGAGAAATAGTCCCATCCACGAAAACAACCGGCGCCCCTCGGGGCGCCGGTCACCGACGACTTTAGACCATTTGATCCAGCCTATTTCGAGAGAATTTACCGGTGAGTGCAATGACCGAAGCAGTATCCTATGAAGTCCTGTCCGATGAAGCCGGCTCCATTGCCGTGATTTCCATCGACAATCCGCCGGTGAATGCGGCCAGCCACGCGGTCCGTCAGGGTCTGGCGGACGCCACCGAGAAATTCGCCAGGGACTCGGCGGAGGTTGCGGTTATCGTCGGAAAGGGGCGCACCTTTATCGCCGGCGCCGACATCCGCGAATTCGGCAAGCCGATGCAGGCACCGGGCCTCGGAGAGGTCATCGACGCCATCGAGAATCTCGACAAGCCGGTTGTCTGCGCCATCCACGGGACTGCGCTCGGCGGCGGACTGGAAACCGCCCTCTCCTGCCATTACCGCGTCGCTGTGAAATCGGCGCGCGTCGGTCTGCCCGAGGTGCTGCTGGGCCTGTGCCCGGGCGCCGGGGGCACGCAGCGTCTGCCGCGCCTGACAGGCATCGAGGCAGCGGCCGAAATCATCACATCGGGACGCCACGTTCCGGCGCCCGAGGCGCTGAAGCTGGGCATTGTGGATGCGGTTGACGAGGGCGACGATCCGCTTGCGGCCGGGCTCGCCTTCGCTCGGCGGGTCCTGGCCGAGAAGCTGCCGGCCCGCCGGACGTGCGAGCTGTCGGACAAGGTCGAGGCGGCGCGCGGAAACCAGGCCCTTTTCGACGAGCTGCGACAGACGGTCAAGAAGAAAGCCAAGGGCCAGTTGTCACCGCAACTGTGCCTTGAAGCAGTAATCGCAGCCGCGGAACTGCCCTTCGAACAGGGGCTGAAGCGCGAGCGAGAGCTGTTCATGGAACTCATGGCCTCGCCGCAGCGCGAGGCGCTGATCCACGTGTTTTTCGCCGACCGCCAGGTCGGCAAGGTGCCGGAGCTGGAAACCGGCGCGCCAAGGCCGCTCGATCGTGCCGCCGTTATCGGTGGCGGCACCATGGGATCGGGCATCACCGTGTCGATGCTGTTTGCCGGCATGCCGGTGAAAATGATCGAGCGCGACGAGGAAAGTGCGGCGCGCGGCCGGCAGAATGTCGAACGCATCCTCGACGACGGCGTGCGGCGGGGCAAGTTCGACCAGGCGCATCGCGACCGCCTGGCCAACGAGCTCTACAGCGTCAGCTCCGATATCGCGTCGCTCGCCGAGGCCGATATCGTCATCGAAGCGGCCTTCGAGAACATGGACGTCAAGAAGGACCTTTTCCGGCAGATCGACCAGCACGCCAGGAGCGGTGCTGTCCTGGCCAGCAACACGTCCTACCTGAATATCAACGAGATCGCCTCCGTCACCGGCCGGCCGCAGGACGTTCTCGGGCTGCATTTCTTCTCGCCCGCTCATGTCATGCGGCTGCTTGAGATCGTGGTGGCCGACAAGACCGATCCGGATGTTGCCGCGACCGGCTTTGCGCTGGCAAAGAAACTCAAGAAGGTCGGCGTGCGCGCCGGCGTCTGCGACGGCTTCATCGGCAACCGCATCCTGGAACGCTACCTGTCGCAGGCTTCCTATATGGTCGAGGACGGCACGAGCCCCTACGACATCGACAAGGCCGTGCTGAAATTCGGCTACCCGATGGGGCCGAACCAGATGGGCGATCTCGCCGGTCTCGATATCGGTTACGCCAACCGCAAGCGCAAGCGCGAAGAAGGCTGGAAGGGCCGTTATGCGGCCGACTATATGGACCGCATCACCGAACTCGGCCGTCACGGACAGAAGACCGGCCGCGGTTTCTACATCTACGAGGACGGCAGCCGCGTCGGGAAACCCGATCCGGAGGTCCTCGAAATCATCGACCGGGTGCGGGCTGAAAAGGGCATCACGCCGAAACCGCTCGACGAGGACGCGATCATGCGCCGTTACATGGCGGCAATGATCAATGAGGGTGCGCATGTCGTCGAGGAAGGCATCGCGTTGCGGCCGCTCGATGTCGACATCACCATGCTCTATGGCTACGGATTCCCGCGCTGGCGTGGCGGTCCGCTGAAATATGCCGACATGATCGGCCTCGACAAGGTGCTCGCCGACATTCGCGAATTCGAGAAAGAGGATCCGGAGTTCTGGAAGCCGGCAAAGCTGCTGGTCGATCTCGTGGAGCGCGGGGAGAATTTCGACAGCCTGAACAAAAGCGCCAACCGCTGAGGATAGGACACCATGCGTGAAGCTGTAATCGTTTCGACCGCCCGGACCGGCATTACCAAGGCCTTTCGCGGCGGGCTCAACATGACCCATGGCGCGGAATTCGGCGGCGCCGCGGCACGCGCCGCCGTGCAGCGCTCGGGCGTCGATACCGACATGATCGAGGACGCCGTCATCGGCTGCGGCCTGCCGGAAGGCGCGACGGGCGGCAATATCGCCCGGCAGATCGCCATTCGCGCGGGCATGCCCGTAACCACCGCCGGCATGACCGTCAACCGCTTCTGCTCTTCGGGCCTGCAGGCGGTGGCACTGGCATCGCACGCCATCACCCAGCAGGGCGCGCCGGCAATGCTGGCCGGAGGCATCGAGTCGATCACCCTTGCACAGGGCAACGCCAATACGCACATGGCGCAAAGCCCGTGGATCCTAGAAAACAAGCCGGCAATCTACCTGCCGATGATCGACACCGCCGACATCGTGGCGGAGCGCTACGGCATCAGCAGGGAGGCGCAGGACGAATATGCCCTTTCGTCGCAGCAACGGACCGCCGCGGCCCAGGAAGCCGGCCGTTATGACGATGAAATCATTCCATTTTCCACCGTGATGGCGGTCAAGGACAAGGAAACGGGCGAGATATCCAAACACGAGGTCACCATCGAGCGTGACGAGTGCAACCGGCCGGGTACGACGCTCGAGGGCCTGCAGTCGCTGGAGCCGGTGCGCGGGCCCGACCAGTACATCACCGCCGGCAATGCGTCGCAGCTTTCGGACGGGGCATCCGCCTGCGTCCTGATGGAGGCGACCGAGGCAGAAAAGCGCAACATCGAACCGATGGGCGCGTTCCGGGGCTTCGTGGTCGCCGGCTGCGAACCGGACGAGATGGGCATCGGCCCGGTTTTCGCGGTGCCGCGGCTGCTGGAGCGCGCCGGGCTGACGATGGACGATATCGGCCTTTGGGAACTCAATGAGGCCTTTGCCAGCCAGGTGCTCTACTGCCGCGACAAGCTCGGCATTCCGAGCGAGATTCTTAACGTCAATGGCGGCTCGATCTCCATCGGCCACCCCTACGGCATGACCGGCGCGCGCCAGGTCGGCCATGTGATGTACGAAGGCAAGCGCCGGGGCGTCAAACATGTGGTGGTGACGATGTGCATCGGCGGCGGCCAGGGTGCGGCCGGCCTGTTTGAGATTTACTAGGGAGCCGGATCATGGATCTCAACTATACCGACGAGGAACTGGCCTTCCGCGAGGAGGTCCGCGCTTTCCTCGACGCCGAGCTGCCGGCTTCGATCTCAGCCAAGGTGAAGACCGGAAAGCGGCTGACCAAGGAGGACATGGAGAACTGGCACGCGATCCTGAACCGGCGCGGCTGGCTCGCGGAATCCTGGCCCGTAGAATATGGCGGAACCGGATGGAACGCCGTCGAGCGGCAGATATTCGAGGACGAATCCTTTGCCGCGGGCGCGCCGCGCACCGTACCGTTCGGCCTGAAAATGCTCGCGCCGGTGCTGATGAAATACGGCTCGGAAGAGCAGAAGAACCACTATCTGCCGCGTATTCTCGACGGGTCCGACTGGTGGTGCCAGGGCTATTCCGAGCCGGGCGCCGGTTCCGACCTTGCGTCGCTGAAAATGCGGGCCGTCCGCGATGGCGACCACTACGTGATCAACGGCCAGAAGACCTGGACGACGCTTGGCCAGCACGCAAACATGATCTTCTGCCTGGTGCGCACATCGACGGAAGGCAAGCCGCAGGAAGGCATCTCCTTCATCCTCGTGGATATGGATACGCCCGGCGTGACCGTCCGGCCGATCATCCTTCTTGAGGGCACGCACGAGGTCAACGAAGTGTTCTTCGACGACGTGCGGGTGCCGGTGGCCAATCTCGTCGGCGAGGAGAACAAGGGCTGGACCTACGCCAAGTACCTGCTCACCCACGAGCGCACCAATATCGCCAATGTCGGCGCCAACAAGGTCTCGCTCGATCATCTCAAATATATCGGCCGCAAGCAGAAAGTGCGCGGGCGCCCGCTGATCGAGGATCCGCTTTTCGCCGCGCGGCTGGCACAGATCGAGATGGAGCTCGACGCGATGGCAACCACCAATCTACGCCTCCTGTCGTCCCCCGACAGTGTCGCCAATGCCGGCCCAATGAGTTCCATGCTCAAGATCAAGGGAACGGAGATCCGCCAGGCACTGAACGACCTGACCCGCCGGGCGCTCGGCCCCTACGCGATGCCGTTCGTTTCCGAGGCGCTGGACGCCGGGTACAATGAAGAGCCGATCGGTCCCGACTACGCGGCACCGGTGACCCAGGAGTATTTCAACAACCGCAAGATCACCATCTATGGCGGCTCCAATGAAATCCAGCGCGGCATCATCACCAAGATGATGATGGGACTGTGAGGCATCATGGACTTTAATCACACCGAAGACCGCGCCATGCTCAAGGACATGGTCTCGCGTTTCATCGCCGACAATTACGCGCTGGAGGCCCGCAATGAGATAGCCAAGGGCACGGAAGGGTTTTCAAGGCAGATGTGGGCCCGGTTCGCGGAGCTCGGACTGATCGGTGCCCTGTTCAGCGAGGAGGACGGCGGATTCGGCGGTGCCGGTTTCGATATCGGCGTTTTGTTCGAGGAACTCGGCAAGGGCCTTGTCGTTGAGCCTTTCCTGGCAAGCGCGGTCCTGTCGGGAAGCGTGCTCGCGCAGCTCGGCAATGCGGAGCAAAAGGCCCTGATTGCAGGGATCATTGACGGATCGAAGCTGATGGCCCTCGCCCACGGTGAGCCGGAGAGCCATTATGAACTCTCGCATGTCGCGACAACGGCTGTTCGCGACGGCGGCGGCTGGCTGATCAACGGCAGCAAGGCTGTCGTCCTCAACGGCGACAGCGCCGACCTCCTTGTTGTGACCGCGCGCGTTTCTGGCGAGACGTGGGACGAGGACGGAATCTCGGCGTTCCTGGTCCCGGCAGATACGGACGGCGTTTCAGTGCGCGGCTATCCGACCATGGACGGCCTCCACGCGAGCGAGATCACGCTGTCCGATGTCCGGCTTCCGGATACGGCGCTTCTCGGAGATACCGGCAAGGCATATCCTGCGATCGAGATGGCTGCGGCAAGGGCCAATGTCGCTCTCGCATCCGAAGCGGTCGGGCTCATGGACGTGTGCCGTGACATGACGCTGGACTATTTGCGCACGCGCAAACAGTTCGGTGTGCCCATCGGCAAGTTCCAGGCGCTGCAGCACCGCATGGCCACCGTGCTGACCGAAATCGAGCAGGCGCGCTCGGCCGCCGTCAATGCGGCCGGACGGCTCGACCGGCCACGCATCGAGCGGGAGATGGCGATCTCGTCCGCCAAGGCGCTGACCGGCCGTATAGGCCGTCTCGTCGCCGAGGAAGCCATCCAGATGCATGGCGGCATCGCCATGACCTGGGAATACGGGCTTGGACATTTCGCCAAGCGGCTGATCATGATCGACCATCAGTTCGGCGACGTCGACTATCATACCGCGCGATTTGCCGAACTCTCTCGGCAGGCGGCGTGATGGACGTGGCGCGCCGGTAACAGCCGCTCGGACCGTCATGAGGATCATCCGCGATCAAACGGGAGCGCAGACCAATATCGGCTATGTCGTCGAGATCGAGGACGGCAAGCCGCGTGTCTATCTCGATATTGACGAGCGCCACATCAACAGGGGCAACTCCCTGCATGGCGGGATCATGGCAACGATGCTGGACGCAGTTGCCGGCTATGCTGTCAGCCTGTCTGTCGACGGCCAATCGCTCTACTACACATCCACCGTCTCCCTTACGGTCAATTATCTCGCCCGGGTCCGCGACGGGCGGGTCGTAGCCACCGCACGGAAAACCGGTGGCGGCCGAAAGATCGTGTTTATCGATGCCGAACTGACCGCCGAAGACGGCACGAAGGTCGCGACCGCCACCGGTACGTTCAAGCTCTTTGGCGAAAAGATAGATATCTGACCGACCCGGGTCCGGTGTGCGAAATGCGCAGCGCAGCGATGGAGACCTCCCGGGATAACCCGCCGATAACTTCAAACTGTTCAATAATAGTGATAAACTACAACGAATCTGTTCAGTAAAAGTTGAGTTTGCGTGAGCTTTTCGTCCTGATGCAGCACCCTATCTAGGGTTAAGAAAGGAGGATGAAACCATGCGTATACTCGGTTTATCCATCATGGTTGGCTTGCTGATGGCCACGTCCTCGCTCGCGAATGACGAGGACACCGACCTGGCCACGGCGAGAGGTGTTGTCGAACAACAGATTATCGCGTTCCTCAATGACGATATCGATGCGGCGTATTCCTATGCCTCTCCGGGCATAAAGAACCTGTATCCCGAGCCGCAGCGCTTCATTGAGATGGTCAAGCGCAACTATCAGCCGGTATACCGTCCGGGAAATTATGCGTTCGGACGGTCGCACAGCGCGACCGGCGGAAACATGATTGCGCTGGAGTTGCTGATAACCGGTCCCAAAGGCAAGGACTGGCGGGCGATCTATATTCTCAACAGGCAGGATGACGGAAACTACCAGATTTCCAGCGTTCGCCTGATGAAGCTGAAGAGTCCCGCTATATAACGGCACGAATTTTTGGGGGAAACGGGCTGACCGGGCCGAAAAGCGCGGTCGGCCTTTGATTTTTCGGGGTGTTTCAGTTCACTGAGCCGACTGAACCGACCGCTCGCATTTCCGCAAGTAAATCATCGTCAGGCGGTAGAGGACCACCGCATTGAAAATGTGCCACAGGAAGTGCGTGCCGAGCGGCAGCACGTTGCAGACAGGCTCGTCGGCCATGCGGAACCCGATGGAGAGGAGAAATACGCCGCCGGTGACGATCAAGCCGAGCGCCAGTCTTCGATCGCGTCCGAGCATCAGCAGACCGACAATGAAGATCGCAAGGAGCGCCGGAACATAGCCGGACGACGATCCGATCAGGGGTTCGATGACCGGAACGACCACGTAGCTGATCGGGATATAGGCGGCGGTCGCGACCAGGCTCAGCGACAGCGGCAGGCCGAGGTAGTATCGCACCGCCAGGAACAGGTAACTCAGGATGAACACGAGGATCGGTATGACATCGGCCGCCGCTGACCACAGGGTCGCGAATGTATGGAACAGGAACGATCCGATACCGATAATGCCGACCCAGATGCTCAGATAAAGGACGGCCGGCGACCTTGCCTTGCTTCTTTGCCAGGCAAGGATCAGGAAAAGCGCGGCAATCACGAATGCCAGATTTGTTACCGCGTTGATCGGCTCGGCCCAGAAAGCCGTTCCGACCCGTTCGCAGTAGTTGTCGACCTGCTCGTTGATGGCCCCTCTCCCGCCCGGACGCGTTCTAGAACTTTTCGACCCAGGGCCGCACGGTTATCTCGTTGGACCAGGCTGAACGATCCTGGTTTATCAGGTCGAGATAACTCCTGGCTATGGCATCCGGGTCGAGCATGGAATCGGGACGGTCAGCCGGCTCCGTCCGCCCGGGATTGCGGATCGCTCCGTCGATATTGATCCAGCCGACATGGATCCCTTGCGGGTGCAGTTCCCGCGCCATCGACTGGGCCAGTCCACGCTGCGCGAACTTACCCATCGCGAAGGGGGCCGAATTCGGAAACCCCTTGACGCCCGCCGACGCGCCGGTGAAGAGGATGGTTCCCCGCACGCCCTCTTCATCCGCCTGGGCAAGCATAGCTCTTGCCGCTTCCTGCCCGACGAGAAAGGCGCCGTAGGCCGTGACGTCCATGGCATGCCTGACAGCAACCGGATCGAGCTCGATGAGCGGACCGCGCTGCCGGGCTGAAGGGTTGTAGATGACTACCCTCAACGGTCCCGGAACGCCGACGAAAAGTTCGCGGACACTTTCCGGCTCCGCGGCGTCGCAGGATACGGTCGCTGCGCCTGTTTCATCCGCAAGCGCCGCGAGCTTTTCCCTGTTTCGGGCGGCCAGAACGAGGTTGTAGCCTTCCTTGTGCAAGAGGCGCGCGAGCGAGGCTGACAGGCCGTCTCCGACGCCAACGATCAGGGCTGTCTGTGCGGTCATGGTGCGTAACTCCCGGTGCGGATTTCTGTAATGTCCAGTCAACTGTAACTAGGCGCTGTAGGCCCGATTGCCAGAGCACGAATTCACGAAAGCGCCTTCAGGGCCCTGTCGGCAGCCTGCATGTCGCCCCAGCGAAATGCGCGGCGCGCCTTGGCCTCGGCATCTTCGCCCCATTGCTCTGCGTTCCAGTCCTCGTCGACATGCGCCGCGGTCCACGCGTCTTCCGCCGTCAGGAACTCCCTGGCAAGGGCCACGGCCAAAAGCGCGGAGCCGGTAAGCGTCGTGAACGTGTGCAGGCTTGCAAGCGCGATCGGGCTTTCGAATGCTGACAGATGGATGCCGATGGCGTTGATCGCTTCCTTCGGCTGTTCCACATGCATGACGCCTTCGGCAAGGACAAAGCGCGCGCCGAGGCTCGAGTGCGCCCAATCGATGACCGGATCCCAGTGGGCATTCTGGCGGTCGACAAGGCGCTGCGGACCGTCCGCGCGATAGCAGAGCAAATCGGTGCCGGCAAAGCGCAGGATGTCCTCGACAATCGCCTGCGGATCGGACGCTATGCCGTCAATTGCCGTGTTCACCAGGCGTGTCGCGGGCATGGTAACGGGGTTGATCTCATCCTGTTGCGCGTTCCATTCGGCGCACAGGAGCTCGGCCAGGTCGTTGGTCGGCATTTCGAGCAGATTACCGGCCGGTGTGCGGATGGGTTTTCCGTCAAGAAGGATCGGGAATTTTCCTTCCGAATCATCAATATGCGCACGCTCGTAAAACCGCTTTGGCAGCTCTTGTTTCGACTTGATCTGCGCCCGGCGGACGGGATCCGCATCGCTCAGCATCTCGCTGAGATCGTTCAGGATATCGCGCATGATCGTTTTCCTCAGTCAATCCCGATGATCGGCATCAGGTCGGCCGGCTCTCGGACGATGTGATGCGCACCGGCTTCGTGCAACTGCCGTACCTCGGCATAGCCCCAGGATACGCCGACCGCCGTCGCGCCCGCGTTGCGCGCCATTTCGATGTCGTAGATCGCATCGCCTACGACAATTGTGCGCGACGGATCCATCCCGGTGTCGTTGCAGCACTCGAGGACCATCGCAGGATTCGGTTTCGAGGGGCATTCATCGGCGGTGCGCGTCGCGATCATGGTTTTTGCGAGGCCATGCTGATGCAAGAGCTTGTCGAGCCCCCTGCGCGATTTACCGGTGACGACACCCAATAGAATATCGTCCTTGGCGGCGAGCGTTTCAAGCAGTTCCCAGATGCCTTCGTAGAACGGCTCCTCGCAGTCCTCGGCATCGCGCATTTGCGTGCTGTGATGCTTGTAGCTGCGCACCAGCCGATGGACCGTGTCGTCGATCTTCCGCTGCAGAAGGCGGGCGATCGCGAAGTCAAGCGTCAGCCCGATAATGGACTTCGTGTGGGCAAGTTCCGGCGCGGAAAAGCCCTCCTCCGCAAAGGCCTTTTCCATGCAGGCATGGATGACGGCCGCACTGTCGATCAGCGTACCGTCGCAGTCGAATAACAGCAGCCTCATTCCTCGAAGTCCCTGTCGAAGCCGAGCAGGTTCCAGCTCTGGACCATGTGCGGCGGCAGGGGTGCCGTCACATCGATGGTACCCCGGCCGTCGGGGTGCGGAATGGAAATTCGCCGCGCATGAAGATGCAGCCTTTTTTGCATGCCGCCCGGGAACTCCCAGTTGTGATCGGCCTCGAAATATTTCGGATCGCCCAGGATCGGGCACTTGATGTAAGCGGCATGTACGCGCAGCTGGTGCGTGCGGCCCGTGTAGGGCTCCATTTCGAGCCAGGACAGACGCTGGCCCGCCTGCTCGATGATCCGGTAGTTCGATATGGCGTGATCGGCATCGGGTTCGCCGTGCTTGCACACCCGCATGCGGTCGCCGTCCGGCGTGTGTTCCTTGACGAGCCAGGTGGAGATACGCCCTTCGCGCTTGGGCGGCACACCCTTGACCAGTGCCCAGTACGTCTTCTTCGTCTCATGGACACGAAATGCGGTCGTCAGTGCCTGTGCCGCTCCGCGCGTGCGCGCAACGACGAGGACGCCGGAAGTGTCCCGGTCGAGCCTGTGCACGAGCCGCGGCTTCTCGCCCTTGCGATTGCGCCAGGCCTCAAGCATCTTGTCGACATGGCGCGAGAGGCCGGAGCCGCCCTGGACCGCTAGACCCGCTGGCTTGTTGAACACGAAAACCTTGGGATCTTCGTAGAGCAGCATCTTGGACAGAAACTCACCGTCGGCGCTGTCGGCATCTTTTTTTTGCTGATCTGGACCGGCGTTTTTCTCGTCCGTGCCGAGCGGTGGGATGCGGATGATCTGACCAGGCTGGACGCGGGTGTCGTGCTTGGCCCTGCCGCCGTCGATCCTGATCTGCCCGGACCGCAGGAGCTTTTGCAGCTTGCCGAAGCCGAGGCCCGGGAAGTGCGACTTGAACCAGCGGTCGAGGCGCATGCCCTGTTCGTCCTGGTCGACCTTGCGCTGTTCAACACCTGACATGGAAGATCCTGTTCCTCTAGACGAACGCTCGAACGGCCGCGAGCCCGGCAAACAGGGCGGCGATGGAGAGCACAACGCTGGAAACGGCATAGACGGAAGCACTCAATACAGCCCCGCGCTCCCACAGCACGGCAATGTCCAGCGAAAAGGCGGAGAATGTCGTGAAGCCGCCGAGAACACCGGTCGCGATCAGGAGACGCAGTTCCTGGGATCCCCCGAGGCGCCGCGTCAGCAACTCGATGAACAGGCCCATGACAAAGGACCCGACGATATTGACGGTCAATGTCCCCCACGGAAAATTCGGGCCGAGCATTCTCAGACTTGCAAGATTGACGAGATGCCGCAGCGTCGCGCCAATGGCTCCGCCCAGCGCAACAATGAGTAATTGTGCCATGGCAGTGGCTTTAATCGCTTTTGCGAGTGCAGAAAAGGTCGAAACGGAAAATTCCTAGACTTGCCTGCTCCCGACGAGCCGCAACAACTCATCGCCGCTGAAGCCCGGGGAATGGCCGGACTTGAAGGCCTCGTGAACCAGCGCGATGACCTTGCGGTTGACCGGCGCCGGCATCCCGGCATTCTCCGCCAGACGCACGACGGCGCCGTTGAGGAAATCGATTTCCGGTTGACGCCCGTTTTTCAGGTCGTCCCACATGGACGAACGCGCCTTGGCGTCCATGGCGAGCATCGAGCGGGCGACGCGCAGGAAGAGCCAGTCCGGCAGCCGCAAGATATGCGGGATGAGCCACGGGCGCACCCTGCCGATGCTGGCGGGCCTGATCCGTGATTTGCGCATCGCGCGCAATGCCTCCTCGACCATGCCGGCAAGGACCAGCCGGTAGGCACGGTTGGAAAGCTGTTGAACCAGCGGCACATCCGAAAGCACATTGAGCGCATTGTTGAGATTGAGCAGCAGCTTGCCCCAGAGAACCTCGTTCATGTCTCTGCGTGTGTTAGCGGCAATGCCGGCGCGCGTCAGAAAGGCGGCCAGTTTGCGCGTCGATTCACCATCGGCCAGCAGGATATCGCCCGCGGTTCCGCGATGGAACTGGCCGTTGCCGGACGAAAGAACGTTGAACGGCACCATCCCGGCCCGGACCCGGTTCGCACCAAGCGCGTCGGCCAGCGTCTCCGCGTTCTCGACCCCGTTCTGGAGCGATACGACGCAGGCACCGGATTTCATCCGCGATGCAATGTCGACAGCAGCTTCCGGCGTTGCCTGTGACTTGACGCACAGAAGAATGATATCGCAGGCCGAGAGTATCGACGGATCGGACGATATGGCGATGTCCCCCGGCTTAACGGTCACCTGCGGCCCGTCGAACCGTGTGAGTGTCAAACCGTGCTTTTGCAATGTCGCGACGGCGGTGTCGCGCCCAAGGAACCGCACATCTGCGCCGGCTGCCTTTAACATGCCGCCGACATAGCAGCCGATCGCTCCGGCACCGAAAACACCGATCGGCCCGAGATCAGCGCTCATCGCCGCCTCTCTCGGCCCTCAGCTTGGCCCAGTAATCCAGGCGTTTGCGCAGGTCCCGCTCGAAGCCCCTTTCCGGCGGATCATAGAACGTGCGCCTTCCCATCTTTTCCGGGAAGTAATCCTGTCCCGAGAAGGCGTCCGGCGCATCGTGATCGTATTCGTAGCCGGCGCCATAGCCCTCGTCCTTCATCAGCCGCGTCGGCGCGTTGAGGATGTGCTTGGGCGGAAGCAGTGATCCGTGCTCCCTCGCCGCGCTGCTTGCCGCCTTGTACGCGGTATAGAGCGCATTCGATTTCGGCGCCGTCGCAATGTAGACGCAGGCCTCGGCCAGCGCCAGTTCTCCCTCGGGCGAACCGAGATAGTCATAGGCATCCTTCGCCGCATTGGCGACGACCAGAGCCTGGGGGTCGGCAAGACCGATATCCTCAGACGCCATGCGGACAAGGCGGCGCCCGATATAGAGCGGATCCTCGCCGGCGTCGAACATGCGGCAAAGGTAATACAGTGCGGCATCGGGATCGGAGCCGCGCACCGACTTGTGCAGCGCGGAAATGAGGTTGTAGTGCCCGTCCTGCCCCTTGTCGTAGACCGGCGCGCGCCTTTGCACGACGGCCTGGAGGGCCTCGGCGTCGAAGGTCTCGCCCTCGCGCGCCGCGCGCCAGATTTCCTCGGCGAGTGTCAGGACCGCGCGTCCGTCTCCGTCGGCCATGCGAAGAAGGCTCCGGCGCGCATCCTCGTCGACCGGCAGCGCCCTGCCCTCCGCGGCCTCCGCACGGTCGAGCAATTGCAGCAGCGCCGTTTCATCGAGCGCATTGAATGTCAAAACCCGTGCGCGCGACAACAGAGCGGCATTAAGTTCAAACGAGGGATTCTCGGTCGTCGCACCGACCAGGATCACCGTTCCATCCTCCATCACCGGGAGGAAGCTGTCCTGTTGCGCGCGGTTGAAGCGGTGGATCTCGTCCACGAAGAGCAACGTCTGTTTGCCCGACATGCGTCTGGCGCGGGCCGCCTCGAATACTTTCTTCAGGTCCGCGACACCGGAGAAGATCGCCGAAATCTGTTCGAACGCAAGATCTGTATCGCCGGCCAGCAGACGGGCGACGGTTGTCTTGCCCGTACCCGGCGGCCCCCAGAAAATCATCGAGCCGAGCGTGCCGGTGGCAATCATCCGGGTCAGCGTGCCGTCGGCCCCGGTCAGGTGATCCTGGCCGCAGACCTCCGCCAGGGATTGCGGACGCAACCGGTCCGCAAGTGGTCTTGCCTTCTGTGCCGTTTCATCGGCGAGCGATGAAAACAGATCACTCATCAGCGTATCACTTGCCGGAGTCTTCGTCCGTTACGGGTAATCTCGAATTGCCAGTATCCGGGATCCTGGGCGATCGCTTCGGCGACGTCGCTTGCCTGGCGCATCGTTTCGCCGTTGATCTCAACCAGGATATCGCGTGGCCGGAGACCGTATCGATTGGCCGGCGAACCGCGTTCGACTTCGGTGACGACCACGCCCCTGATGCTCGGCGGCAGGCGAAGCTGCTCCGCGATCCGGGGATCGATATCCACAACGACCGAACCAGCAAACGGGTTCTCGCCCGTAATGCGCAGTTCTCCGGGCCGCTGCGGGTCGCTCGGCTCGCCCAGTTCGATGCTGAGCGTGCGGACGGTCGAGCGAGAGATCACCTCAAGCTTCACGATCTTGCCGACGCCGGCCGTTGCGAGACGGTATCCCAGGGCGTCGGGGTGTTGGACGGTCAGGCCATCCAGGCTGATCACCAGATCACCGACCTTCATTCCGCCCTTATGGGCGGGCCCATCCTCAACGACCGCCGTGACGATCGCGCCAAATGCGCGCTCCATACCCAGCGCCTCGGCCATGTCCGCGGTGACCGGAACGAAGGATGCACCGATAAACGGCCGCAGGAACTTCTCCTCTCCGTTCCTGGCCGCATCGACAACGGCGCGTACCATGTTTGCGGGAATGGCAAAGCCGATGCCGTTGGAGCCGCCTGACCGTGAGAATATCGCGGTGTTGATGCCGACCAGCCGCCCGTTCATGTCAATGAGGGCGCCGCCGGAATTACCGGGATTGATCGCTGCATCGGTCTGGATGAAGAAGCCGAAATCCGAAACACCGATGCCGTTGCGGGCCAGCGCGGAGACAATGCCGCTGGTGACCGTCTGGCCGACACCGAAGGGATTTCCGATCGCCAGCAGGACGTCACCGACTTGCAGGCGGTCCGAGTCGCTGTAGTCGATCGCCGTGAACGGACCCGAATCGTCAATCTTGAGCACAGCGAGGTCCACCCGTTGATCCTTCAGAAGGACCCGGCTTGGATATTCCCGCCCGTCGGCCAGCGCGATCTTGATCTCGTCGGCGCCGTCTATCACGTGATTGTTCGTCACCACGATGCCCGAGGCATCAACGATAACCCCCGAACCGAGCGACGACTGCCGCTGCGAGCGCCCGGGCGGTCCCTGCCCGAAAAAGCGTTCAAAGAACGGATCGCCGGCAAAGGGCGAGCGGGTGCGGACCATGCGTTCCGCATAGACGTTGACGACCGCCGGCGCGGCCAGCTTGACCAGCGGCGCGTAGGAATACTGCAGCGCCGGGCGTGATGGAGGCACGACCCTGCGTTGCTCGGCGGCGGATTTGTCCGCGTTGCCGAGAATCTCGGAAATGACGCCCCTGAGCCGCTCGGTAGCCGGCTGCTCCTGGGCGCCGGTGACCGGCAGCATGATTCCTATTGCGGCAATGGCGAGAACAACCAGTCCGGCCCATCTGTAACGGCGCATGCGATTCCCTCCGAACGAATCTCTATTCTACATAGATAATCAGGATCTACCGATCAAAAAGGCTGGAGCAAGACTTTACGGCATCCGGCCGCCTGGCGGGGATTTCGTTACGGTTAAAAACGGTCTTGAAAGAAAAAAGGCCGGGCAAAGCCCGGCCTGACAGCTTCAAAGTTGCAGTTCTTACGCTGCTTCGGTTTCTTCCGTCACCTCTTCCGCCTCGAGGCGGGCAAGGTCCTTCGCACCCTTCGCATCGACATCGCGGTCAACAAACTCGACGACCGCAAGCGGGGCGTTGTCGCCCTTGCGGAAGCCGGCCTTCATGATGCGGATGTAACCGCCGTGACGGTCTGCATAGCGGGTGGCGATCGTGTCGAACAGCTTGCGCACCATTTCGACGTCGCGGATCTTCGAGATCGCCTGGCGGCGGGCATGCAGGTCGCCCCGCTTGCCGAGCGTAACCAGTTTCTCGACGATCGGCCGGATTTCCTTTGCCTTGGGCAAGGTGGTGACGATCTGTTCGTGCTCGATCAGGGACGCCGCCATATTGGCAAACATTGCCTTGCGGTGGCTGGCTGTCCGGTTCAGCTTGCGGCCTGACTTACGGTGGCGCATGAGCCTTCTCCTTGAATGCGGGCGCGCCCGCGGGTTCGATTAGTATTGGTCCTCGTAGCGCTTGGCGAGATCCTCGATGTTCTCCGGCGGCCATGCGGGAACTTCCATTCCGAGATGGAGCCCCATGGAAGCCAGAACTTCCTTGATCTCGTTGAGCGACTTGCGTCCGAAGTTCGGCGTGCGCAGCATTTCCGCCTCGGTCTTCTGAATGAGATCGCCGATGTAAACGATGTTGTCGTTTTTCAGGCAGTTGGCCGAACGCACCGAGAGTTCCAGTTCGTCGACCTTCTTCAGAAGTGCCGGGTTGAAGGCAAGCTCGGTGGCCTGGACTTCCTCGACCTCTTTCTGAGGCTCGTCGAAGTTGATGAACACGCCAAGCTGGTCCTGCAGGATGCGCGCCGCGAAGGCGATCGCGTCCTCGCCGGACACCGAACCGTCGGTTTCCAGCGTCATCGTCAGGCGGTCATAGTCGAGGACCTGACCCTCACGGGTGTTCTCGACCTTGTAGGAGACCTTCTTCACCGGCGAATAGAGGCTGTCGACCGGGATGAGGCCGATCGGCGCATCCTCCGCACGGTTGCGGTCGGCGGGCACGTAGCCCTTGCCGTTCTGCACCGTGAATTCCATGCGGATCTCCGCGCCCTCGTCGAGGGTGCAGATGACATGTTCCGGATTGAGGATCTCGATATCGCCGACCGTCTGGATGTCACCGGCAACAACGGTTCCCGGGCCCTGCTTGCGCACGACCATGCGCTTGGGCTCGTCACCTTCCATGCCGATGGCGATTTCCTTGATGTTCAGGACGATGTCCGTGACATCCTCGCGGACGCCCGGGATCGAGGAGAATTCGTGCAGAACGCCGTCGATCTGCACCGCGGTCACGGCGGCGCCGCGCAGCGACGACAGCAGCACGCGACGCAGGGCATTGCCGAGCGTCAGTCCGAAGCCGCGCTCGAGCGGCTCGGCCACCAGGGTCGCTTTGGTGCGGCCCGCGGCGCTGAACTCGATCTTGTTCGGCTTAATCAGTTCCTGCCAGTTTTTCTGGATCATTTGTATTACCTTCCGTTCCTTGCCACCATCCAATCGTGGCAACAGAGCTGGAGTACCGAGAGGAGCGGATATCCGCTCATCGGCAGACAATCACACGTTAGACGCGCCGCTTCTTGCGCGGACGGCAGCCATTGTGCGGAATGGGCGTGACATCACGGATCGACGTGATGGTGAAACCTGCGGCCTGAAGCGCCCGCAGCGCCGACTCACGACCGGAGCCGGGTCCGCAGACCTCGACCTCAAGCGATTTCATTCCATGTTCCTGAGCCTTCTTGGCACAGTCTTCGGCGGCAATCTGCGCCGCGAACGGCGTCGACTTGCGCGAACCCTTGAAACCCTTGGCACCGGCGGACGACCAGGCAATGGCGTTGCCCTGTGCGTCGGTGATGGTGATCATGGTGTTGTTGAACGTCGAATTCACGTGGGCGACGCCCGACGAGATATTCTTGCGCTCGCGACGGCGAACGCGCGTGGCTTCCTTTGCCATTACGACCCTTTCATCGATCTCTACACCGCCGTAATTCCAGCGGCTCCACCTGTCAGGGCGCTATGGCCGCCCCGACAATTCCTATGCAAAAGGCCGGCATCCCCGAAAAGGAGCCGACCAGAACCGGACCATATCCGGCTGCTTACTTCTTCTTGCCTGCGATCGCCTTTGCCGGTCCCTTGCGGGTGCGGGCATTGGTGTGCGTGCGCTGACCGCGAACCGGAAGGTTGCGGCGGTGGCGCAGGCCGCGGTAGCAGCCCAGATCCATCAGGCGCTTGATGTTCATTGCCGTTTCACGGCGCAGATCGCCCTCGACCTGATAGTCGCGGTCGATTGCCTCGCGAACCTGGATGACTTCTGCATCCGAGAGCTCGTTGACCCTGCGCTCTGCCGGAATACCGACCTTTTCGGTAATCTGTTTGGCGAAAGTCGGGCCGATCCCGTGAATGTACTGTAGCGCGATGACGACGCGCTTGTTCGTTGGAATGTTGACGCCAGCAATACGGGCCACGTCTAGTCTCCTTGCCTTCCAAGCCAGAATGGCCTGGCTGGTTCCTGGTGCGGCCGAGTTGCCGCAGGTTGTTCATAGCCGGGACATGTATAAGCGACCGGCCCCGGTTCTCTCTTTTCGAAAACCGCGCCAATCGCTCGACAATCTCGAATTGGCGGGTTTCTAACGGACTCGATGCACAATCGTCAACAGTCCAAATGCCTAAAATCCGGTGCGACCGCGCATTTTAGGCGAAAAAACGCTCCTTGGCGTCAAAGTGAAGCCAGCACGTTATCGATCTGGGCCGTGACCTCGTCGATTTCGGCCATTCCGTCGACCGGCTTCAGCAGCCCTTTGGCGTAGTAATATCCAAGCAGCGGCGCGGTTTCCTTGTAATAGGCCTGCAGCCGTGTGCGAACGGTTTCCGGATTGTCGTCCTTGCGCCGCTTGAACTCGGTCGACCCGCACTTGTCGCACACGCCTTCTTCGGCGGGCTTTAGATTCTCATCGTGATAGCCGGCACCGCAATTGGCGCAAGTGTAGCGCCCGGCTATACGGTCGACGAGCACGTCGTCGTCAACGCGCATCTCGACGACCGCCGAAAGGGGCATGTCCTTTGCCGCAAGCATCGCGCCGATGGCATCCGCCTGGGCCAGCGTGCGCGGATATCCGTCGAGGATGAAACCGGCCTGGCAGTCAGGCTGATCAAGCCGCTCGGAAACGATCGCGTTGACGATATCGTCGGAGACCAGCTTTCCGGCATCCATAACCGCCTTGGCGCGAAGTCCGACCTCCGTGCCGCTGGCAACGGCTGCCCGCAACATATCACCGGTCGAAAGCTGGGGTATGCCGTGCTTCTCGACCAGCCTTTGAGCCTGGGTCCCCTTTCCCGCTCCCGGCGGGCCAAGCAAAATCAGTCTCATCGTCCCCTCTTTCCTCCCCGAAGCTTGGACTTCTTGATCAGCCCCTCATATTGCTGAGCGATCAGATGGCCCTGTATCTGGGCCACGGTGTCCAGCGTGACACTGACCACGATCAGCAAAGACGTGCCGCCCAGATAAAACGGAATGCCGGTCTGCGCGATCAGCACCTCGGGCAGAAGACAGACGAAGATCAGATAGATCGCACCGACGGTCGTAATGCGCGTCAGCACGAAATCGATGTATTCAGCCGTCCGCTCACCCGGCCTTATGCCGGGAATGAAGCCGCCATGGCTCTTCAGGTTGTCGGCGGTGTCTTTCGGATTGAAAACGACAGCAGTGTAGAAGAAGGCGAAGAAGCCGATCATGACTGCGTAGAACAGCATATAGAGCGGCTGGCCGTGGCCGAGCAACGCCAGCACGGTCGTTGCCCAGCCGGGAAGATCCGTCGTTCCCGAGAAGCCGGCAAGCGTTGCCGGCAACAGCAGCAGCGACGACGCGAAGATCGGCGGGATGACACCGGCGGTGTTGAGCTTCAACGGCAGGTGCGAGGAATCGCCCTGGAACATGCGGTTGCCGACCTGGCGCTTCGGATACTGGATCAAAAGCCGCCGCTGCGCGCGCTCCATGAAGACGATGAATGCAATCACGGCGATCGCGATGACGATGACCATGATGATCAGGCCGGTCGACATCGCGCCGGTGCGGCCGAGTTCCAGCATGCTGGCGATGGCGCCGGGCAACGCCGCGACAATGCCGGCGAAGATGATCAGCGAAATGCCGTTGCCGATTCCGCGGGCGGTGATCTGCTCGCCCAGCCACATCAGGAACATGGTGCCGCCCACGAGCGTGATGACCGTCGATATACGGAAGAACCAGCCCGGGTCCGTGACGATGTTCGTGCCGGATTCCAGTCCGATGGAGATCCCGTAAGCCTGCATGGTCGCCAGCAGCACGGTTCCGTAGCGCGTATACTGGTTGATGACCTTGCGGCCCTGCTCGCCCTCTTTCTTGAGTTGCTCGAGCGTCGGAACAACCGACGTCATCAGCTGCATGATGATCGAGGCGGAAATGTACGGCATGATGCCGAGCGCGAAGATCGCCATCCGCTCGACAGCGCCGCCGGCGAA
The DNA here is from genome assembly GCF_004959855.1 of Nitratireductor sp. XY-223. Taxonomy (GTDB): domain Bacteria; phylum Pseudomonadota; class Alphaproteobacteria; order Rhizobiales; family Rhizobiaceae; genus Hoeflea_A. The sequence continues at coordinate 1,408,055 of NZ_SPNT01000001.1, forward strand.
CATGTTGAACAGCCCGAGGACACCGCCGGCCTGCTGCGCGAATGCTTGCGCAAATGCTTCGGGATTGATCCCGGGCAGCGGAATATAGGTCCCCAGCCGATAGACCAGAAGCGCACCCAGGGTAAACCAGATGCGCTTCTTGAGATCCTCGGCTTTCGCGAAGGCAGAAAAATTCAGATTGGCTGCGAGTTGTTCGGCTGCAGATGCCATGCGAAATCTCCGCGAGACCCGGTCACTGTTGTTGTCGGCAAATCGATACTACCGCCGGACGAGGTCACCTTTGCTGTTGTCGGGGCGCCCGCGCAATACGACAAATTGTCAATGCGACATGCGCCCCTTCATCCAAGCCCGTCACGGGCAACGTGCGTCACCCATATGGGAACAAATGGGCCCATTGCAAATCACAACGGGCCAACATCCGTTTACTCGGTCGCTTCGACAGCCGGAGCGATTACCTTGATCGAGCCGCCCGCCTTTTCAATCTTCTCGATTGCCGACTTGGAAGCACCGGCAACCTCAAGCTTGAGCTTGGCCTTCAATTCGCCATCGGAAAGAACGCGTACGCCGTCCTTTACACGGCGGATAACGCCGGCTTCCAGAAGGGCAGCCGCATCGACCGTCTTCTTGGCGTCGAGCTTCTTTGCGTCCACGGCGACCTGCAGCCGACCGAGGGACACGATGTTGAAGTCCTTCTTGAAGATATTGACGAAGCCGCGCTTCGGCAGACGACGGTAGATCGGCATCTGCCCGCCTTCAAACCCCTTGATGGCGACGCCGGAACGCGATTTCTGGCCCTTGACGCCGCGACCGCCGGTCTTGCCCTTGCCGGAGCCGATGCCCCGGCCGACACGCTTGCGGTTGTGCGTCGCGCCCTCATTGTCACGAAGTTCGTTCAGTTTCATGTTTCCAACTCCCCTCAGCCTTCGTCGACGACGCGCACGAGGTGTCTGACCTTGCGGATCATGCCGCGCACGGCCGGGGTATCTTCCAGGGTGCGGCGGCGGTGCATTTTGTTGAGCCCCAGCCCAACCAGTGTCTGGCGCTGGTCGGCCGGGCGGCGGATTGGGCTACCGATCTGTTCGACGGTAACCGTATTGCCCTTCTTTTTCTCAGCCATAACGTACCGCTTCCCTATTCTTCATTGCCGACGATGGATGCGCGGCGCGCCTGCAGCGTCGAATACTTGATGCCGCGCTGCGCGGCGATATCCTTCGGATGCATCTGGTGCTTGAGCGCATCGAACGTGGCGCGAACCATGTTGTACGGGTTGGACGAGCCGGTCGACTTGGCGACGACGTCCTGCATGCCGAGCGTCTCGAAAACGGCGCGCATCGGACCACCCGCGATGATTCCGGTACCGGGCTTCGCCGAGCGCAGCAGAACCTTGCCGGCGCCGTGGCGGCCGCGCACATCGTGGTGCAGCGTGCGGCCGGAGCGAAGCGGAACGAAAATCATGTTGCGCTTGGCGGCCTCGGTCGCCTTGCGGATCGCTTCCGGCACTTCGCGGGCCTTGCCGTGGCCGAAGCCGACGCGTCCCTTCTGATCGCCGACGACGACCAGGGCGGCGAAACCGAAACGGCGGCCGCCCTTGACGACCTTCGCCACACGGTTGATGTGGACGAGCTTGTCGACGAATTCGCTGTCGCGCTCTTCCTCTTTGCCGCGGTTATCGCGGCGCGCTTCTCTTGCCATTGTCCTTGTCCTTTTTCTTTTCCGGGTGCAACGGTCAGTTGGTTAGAAATTCAGCCCTGCTTCACGCGCGGCATCCGCCAGCGCCTTGATGCGGCCGTGGTAGATGAAGGCGCCGCGGTCGAAGACCACGTCCTTTACGCCCGCCTTGGATGCGCGCTCGGCGACGAGCTTGCCGACGGCGGCAGCGGCATCCTTGTCTGCACCGGTCTTCAGCTTCTTGCGCAGATCAGCATCGAGCGTGGAAGCGGCGACGATCGTGTTGCCTGCCTCGTCATCGATGATCTGGGCATAGATGTTCTTCGAAGAACGGTGGACGGACAGCCGTGGGCGGCCATCGGCGACCGATCGAAGCTGACGGCGGACACGCGCAGCACGACGCGAAAGTGTTTCCTTCCTGCTAGCCATTTTGCGTAATCCTTACTTCTTCTTGCCTTCTTTGCGGACAATCCGCTCTTCGGCATATTTGACACCCTTGCCCTTGTAGGGCTCGGGCTTGCGGAATCGGCGGATCTCCGAGGCGACCTGACCGACCTGTTGCTTGTCGATGCCGGTGACGATGATTTCCGTCGGCTTCGGACAGGCGATGGTGATGCCGTCCGGCGTTTCATAGACCACGTCGTGGCTGTAACCGAGCGCGAGCTGCAGATTCTTGCCCTGCATGGCGGCGCGGTAGCCGACGCCGTTGATCTCCAGCCGCCGCTCGAAGCCGTCCGTCACGCCGGTGATGATGTTTTCGATCATCGTGCGGGTCATACCCCACTTGGAGCGCGAGTCCTTGCTCTGGTCGACGGGTGAAACCACGACCTGATTTTCTTCCATCTTCACCAGAACCTCGTCGTTCACGACGTAGCTCAGTTCGCCCTTGGGCCCCTTGGCGGTGACCTTCTTTCCCTCGACGGTCGCAGTGACGCCGGCGGGAACCGAAACGGGCTTTTTACCGATACGAGACATTTTTCAAACCTGTCTGACCGTTATGGAGGTCCGTCACATCAGAAGATGTGACAGAGAACCTCGCCACCAACATTCTGTTCGCGCGCCTCGTGGTCGGCCATCACACCTTTCGGGGTCGAAAGAATGGAAATGCCGAGGCCGTTCGAGACCTGCGGGATGGACTTGACCGAGACGTAAACGCGGCGGCCCGGCTTGGAGACGCGAGCAATCTCGCGAATGACCGGGGCACCCTCATAGTACTTGAGTTCGATGTTAATCTCGGACTTGCCGTTGTCGTATTTGACTTCCGAATATCCGCGGATGTAGCCCTCGGACTGCAGCACGTCGAGAACGCGGGCACGCAGCTTCGAGGCCGGGGTTGAAACCGTCGCCTTGCGGCGGCCGGTTGCATTGCGGATACGGGTGAGCATATCGCCCAGCGGATCAGTCATAGCCATCTGCCTGTCTCCTTACCAGCTGGACTTGACGACGCCCGGAACGCGTCCGAGCGAACCGAGTTCGCGCAGCGCAATACGGGACATCTTGAGCTTGCGATAATAGGCGCGCGGACGGCCCGACACTTCGCAGCGGTTGCGAACCCGGGTCTTGGATCCGTCGCGGGGCATTTCGGCAAGCTTCAGCGTTGCCTTGAAACGCTCCTCGATCGGCGCTTCCTGGTTCTTGATGATTGCCTTGAGCGCGGCGCGCTTTTCGGCATGTGCCGCGACTGTACGGCGACGGCGCTTGTTCTTTTCGACTGCGCTAACCTTAGCCATGTCAAATATCCTCTCTACGCTTGCCGTTACTGCCGGAACGGGAAGTTGAACTCTGCCAGCAGAGCCCGTGCCTCGTCATCCGTCTTGGCGGTCGTACAAACGATGATATCCATGCCCCAGATCTGATCGACCTTGTCGTAGTCGATCTCCGGAAACACGATGTGTTCCTTGATGCCCATGGCGAAATTGCCGTTGCCATCAAAGCTCTTGGGGTTGAGACCCCGGAAGTCGCGAACGCGCGGCAGCGCGATGTTGACCAGGCGATCCATGAATTCATACATGCGTGTCTGGCGCAGCGTAACCTTTGCGCCGATCGGCATGCCTTCGCGGACCTTGAAGCCGGCGATCGACTTGCGGGCATGGGTGACAACGGCCTTCTGGCCGGAAATGGCCGCCAGGTCTTCCGCTGCCGCCGCAGGCCTCTTGGAGTCCGTCGTCGCTTCGCCTACGCCCATGTTGATAACGATTTTCTCAACACGGGGAATTTCCATGACGTTCTTGTAGGAGAATTTCTCCTGCAGCGCGTCGCGGATGCGCTCGCCATATTCCTTCTTGAGCCGCGGCTCGTAATTTGCCTCAGCCATCGATCACTTCTCCTGAACGCTTTGCAACGCGGACCTTGCGGCCGTCATCATTGATCTTGAAGCCGATGCGGGTCGGCTTGCCCTCGCTGTCGGCGATGGCCAGATTGGACAGGTGAATGGACGCTTCCTTGCTGACAATGCCTGCCTGCTGGGTTTGCGTCTGCTTCTGGTGGCGCCGAACCATGTTGACACCACGCACGAGGGCGCGGTTTTCCTTCGGCATCACCTGGATGACTTCGCCTGTGCGACCTTTGTCCTTGCCGGTCAGAACAACGACACTGTCGCCTTTGCGGATCTTCTGCATCGTTATCTCCTTAAAGAACTTCCGGCGCCAGCGAGATGATCTTCATGTGCCGCTTGGCACGAAGTTCGCGCGGGACCGGCCCGAAGATGCGGGTGCCGATCGGCTCTTTCTTGTTGTCCACCAGGACTGCCGCATTCTTGTCAAAACGGATGACGCTGCCGTCCGGCCGGCGAATGTCCTTGGCCGTGCGCACGACAACCGCCCTCATGACATCGCCCTTCTTGACGCGGCCGCGCGGAATGGCTTCCTTGACGGAGACAACAATGATGTCTCCAACGGAAGCGTATTTCCGCTTCGAGCCGCCCAGCACCTTGATGCACATGACACGACGGGCGCCGGAATTGTCGGCTACGTCGAGGTTTGTTTGCATCTGAATCATGTCAGACCGCCTTCTCCAACTTGCCCGGGGTTATCGATCGGCCCCGGCGATTTCATTGTCTTTTCGGTTCGGACTGCGCCTACTCGGTAACCACCGTCCAGCGCTTGTCCTTTGAGATCGGCGAACATTCCTCAATGGAAACCGTGTCGCCGGTCTTGAACTGGTTTGCTTCGTCATGCGCCTTGTACTTCTTGGTACGGCGCACGGTTTTCTTCATCATCGGGTGGGCAAAGCGGCGCTCGACCTTCACAACGATGGTCTTGTCGCTCTTGTCGCTGACGACAGTGCCCTGCAGAACGCGTTTCGGCATTGTTTTCGGTCCTTAGGCCTTGGCTTCTGCCGCCTTCTGGCGGGCAATTGTCTTGATGCGCGCGATATCGCGACGGACTTCCTTGATGCGAGAGGTCTTCTCGAGCTGCCCGGTGGCCTTCTGGAAGCGCAGGTTGAACTGCTCTTTCTTCAGCTTGGCCAGCTCGTCGGTCAGCTGGTCGGCGCTCATCGCACGTACATCTACGGATTTCATGGTCTGACTTCCTAGTCTGCTATGCGCTGTACGAAGCGGGTTTTGACCGACAGCTTGGCAGCACCGAGGCGCAGGGCCTCGCGTGCGACTTCCTCGCTGACGCCGTCGATCTCGAACATGATCCGGCCGGGCTTGACCTTGGCCGCCCAGTATTCGACCGAACCCTTGCCCTTACCCATGCGAACTTCGGTCGGCTTCTGGGTGACCGGAACGTCGGGGAAGATGCGGATCCACACGCGGCCGGCACGCTTCATGTGACGGGTGATGGCACGGCGGGCAGCTTCGATCTGGCGCGCGTTGACGCGATCGGGCTCCTGGGCCTTGAGGCCGTAGGATCCGAAGTTCAACTTGGTGCCGCTTGACGCGACACCCTTGATACGGCCCTTGTGCTGCTTGCGGTACTTCGTACGCTTTGGCTGCAACATTTTGTTTTTCTCCGAACTGGCTTACCGCGCGGCTTGCGACGGGTTTTCGCGGCGGCGTCCGCCGCTGCCCTGGTTGTCACTTTCCGTTGCGCGACGCTCCGAGGCCATCGGGTCGTGCTCAAGGATCTCGCCCTTGAAGATCCAGACCTTGATGCCGCAGACGCCGTAGGCGGTGTGCGCTTCGGCGGTGCCGTAGTCGATATCCGCGCGCAGCGTGTGCAGCGGCACACGGCCTTCGCGGTACCACTCGGTGCGCGCGATTTCCGCGCCGCCGAGACGGCCGCCGCAGGTGATGCGGATGCCTTCCGCGCCGAGGCGCATGGCCGACTGGACCGCACGCTTCATCGCCCGGCGGAACGCGACACGGCGCTCGAGCTGCTGGGCGATCGACTGGGCGACCAGCGTCGCATCGATCTCGGGCTTGCGGACCTCGACAATGTTGAGGTGCGTCTCCGAGTTGGTCATCACCGACAGCTTGCGGCGCAGCTTTTCGATATCCGCGCCCTTCTTGCCGATGATCAGGCCGGGACGCGCGGAGTGGATCGAAACGCGGCATTTCTTGTGCGGGCGCTCGATGACGACCTTGGAGATCGCCGCCTGCTTGAGTTCCTGCGTCAGGTAATCGCGGATCTTCAGGTCTTCCTGAAGCAGATCGCCATATTCGCCCTTCTCGGCGAACCAGCGGGAATCCCAAGTGCGGTTGATGCCGAGACGAAGGCCGACCGGATTAATCTTCTGACCCATTACGCGGCCTCCCCTTGTTCCTCGACTTCACGGACGACGATCGTCAGGTGCGAAAACGGCTTTTCGACCCGCGATGCCCGGCCGCGGCCGCGTGCGTGAAAACGCTTCATGACGATCGACTTGCCGACATAGGCCTCGGCGACGATCAGCGAGTCCACGTCGAGATCGTGGTTGTTCTCGGCATTGGCAATCGCCGATTCCAGCGTCTTCTTGACGGTTTCCGAAATCCGCTTGCGCGAGAACTCCAGATCCGCCAGGGCGCGCTCGACCTTCTTGCCGCGGATCATCGCCGCCACAAGATTGAGCTTTTGCGGGCTGACGCGGATCGTGCGGGCAACTGCTTTTGCCTCGTTGTCCTTTAGCCGGCGCTCGGCCTTGGCCTTGCCCATTGCTACTTCCTCTTCGCTTTCTTGTCGGCCCCGTGGCCGTAATAGGTACGGGTCGGGGAAAATTCACCGAGTTTGTGTCCGACCATGTCTTCCGACACGGATACCGGAATGTGTTTGTTGCCGTTGTAGACACCGAATGTCAGGCCGACGAACTGAGGCAGGATGGTGGAGCGGCGGCTCCACGTCTTGATCACCTCGTTGCGGCCGCTTTCACGAACCGTCTCCGCCTTCTTGAGCAGATAGCCGTCAACAAACGGACCTTTCCAAACTGAACGAGCCACTTGAGACTTCCTCTCTTACTTCTTGCGCTGATGGCGGGAGCGCATGATGAACTTGTCGGTCGACTTGTTGGACCGGGTACGCTTGCCCTTGGTCGGCTTGCCCCACGGGGTCACCGGGTGACGACCGCCGGAGGTGCGTCCCTCACCACCGCCATGCGGGTGGTCGATCGGGTTCATGACGACGCCACGAACAGTCGGGCGCTTGCCGAGCCAACGGGAACGGCCCGCTTTGCCGTCGTTGCGGTTGGCGTTGTCCGGATTGGACACGGCGCCGACGGTTGCCAGGCAGCTGCCTGGAACCAGGCGCTGCTCGCCGGAATTGAGCCGCAGGATCGCCATGCCCTGGTCGCGGCCGACCAGCTGGACATAGGTGCCTGCCGAACGGGCGATCTGGCCGCCCTTGCCGGGCTTCATCTCGACATTGTGGACGATCGTTCCGACCGGCATCGACTGCAGCGGCATTGTGTTGCCGGGCTTGACGTCGACTGCCGACTGGGACGCGATGACCTTGTCGCCGGCGGACAGGCGCTGCGGCGCCAGAATGTAGGCCAGTTCACCGTCGTCATACTTGACGAGCGCGATGAACGCCGTGCGGTTCGGATCGTATTCAAGGCGCTCGATCGTGCCCTCGACATCAAACTTGCGGCGCTTGAAGTCGACGAGGCGATAAGTGCGCTTGTGTCCGCCGCCGCGATGGCGAACGGTCATGCGGCCGGTGTTGTTGCGGCCGCCCTTCGCCGAAAGGCCCTCCGTCAGCGACTTGACCGGCTTGCCCTTGTGAAGGCCGGAGCGATCGACAATGACCAGCTGGCGCTGGCTCGGCGTCGTCGGCTTGAAAGATTTCAGTGCCATTTGTCTTCTTCTTTCCTCTGGGCTTGCCGTCAAAGACCGGTGGTGACGTCGACGGATTCGCCGTCAACGAGCGTCACGATGGCCTTCTTGACGTCGCTTTGCTGGCCGACCCGGCCACGGAAACGCTTCTTCTTGCCCTTGCGGACGAGCGTGTTCACAGCCTTGACCTTGACGCCGAACAGAGCCTCGACAGCCGCCTTGATCTCCGGTTTCGTCGCCGTCTTCGCGACGTTGAAAACGATCTGGTTCTGCTCCGACACGAGGGTCGATTTTTCGGTGATCACCGGCTCGGTGATCACGTCGTAGTGGCGAAGATCCGTCATTTGAACCGCTCCTCGAGAGCCTCAACCGCGGCCTTTGAGAGCACCAGCTTCCCGCGCCGCAGAATGTCGTAAACATTGATGCCCTGAACCGGCAGCACATCGACACCGGGTATGTTGCGGGCAGCGATCCTGAAGTTGCTGTCGAGCTCGGCACCGCCGATGAACAGCGCGTTCGAGAGGCCGAGCTTCTCGAGCGATCCGCTCAGCGCCTTGGTCTTTGCTTCCTTGGCGGCAATCTCGTCGACGATGATCAGGTTCTCATCGCGCAGTTTCGCCGAAAGGGCGTGACGCAGAGCCAGGGCGCGCACCTTCTTGGGAAGGCCGTGCTCATGACTGCGAACGACCGGACCGTGGGCCTTGCCGCCGCCGCGGAACTGCGGCGCGCGTGCCGAAGAATGGCGGGCGCGGCCGGTGCCCTTCTGCCGGAACATCTTGGCGCCGGTGCGGTTGATCTCGGAGCGACCCTTGGTCTTGTGCGTACCCTGCTGCTTGCGGGCGAGCTGCCAGCGAACCATGCGCTGAAGGATGTCCTGGCGCGGCTCGAGGCCGAACACCGTCTCGGACAGCTTCACCTTGCCGGCAGCCTTGCCTTCGAGGGTTGTTACCTTCAAATCCATTACTCGGCTCCCTCAGTGGCTTCTTCGGCGGGTGCGGCTTCGGCCGCAGCAGCGGCGCGCAGACCTGCCGGCTTCGGTGCGTCGTCCGGCACCGGAGCCTTGATTGCGTCCTTGACGATGATCCAGGAACCCTTGGAGCCCGGTACTGCACCCTTCACGAGGATGAGGCCGCGGTCGCTGTCCGTGGACACGACTTCGAGGTTCTGCGTCGTCACCCGGGTTCCGCCCATGTGGCCGGCCATCTTCTTGCCCTTGAAGACCTTGCCCGGATCCTGGCACTGGCCGGTGGAGCCGTGCGAGCGGTGCGAGATCGACACGCCGTGCGAGGCAACCAGGCCGCCGAAATTGTGCCGCTTCATGGCACCGGCAAAGCCTTTACCGACGGAGGTGCCGGTCACGTCTACGCGCTGGCCGGCGATAAAGTGTTCGGCGGTAATCTCCGCACCCACATCAAGCATGTTGTCGGCCGTCACGCGGAACTCGGCAAGCTTGGCCTTCGGCTCCACCTTGGCGGCGGCAAAATGGCCGCGCATCGGCTTCGTCGTGTTCTTGGCCTTGGCAATGCCGACACCGAGCTGAACCGCGGTGTAGCCGTTCTTTTCTTCTGTACGCTGGGCGATGACCTGGCAGTTCTGGAGCCGCAAAACGGTTACCGGAACATGCTCGCCGGCGTCGTTGTAGACCCGGGTCATTCCCACTTTCTGTGCAATCACACCTGAACGCATTGGTTCGTCCTTGTCTCCGTTTGGGTCCGGTCTTGCGCGAAGGTCCCGCATCGGTTTTTCGCAACCGGCCCCACAGACTGCTCGTTAAAGCTTGATTTCCACGTCTACGCCGGCAGCCAGGTCGAGCTTCATCAGCGCATCGACGGTCTGGGGTGTCGGGTCGACGATGTCGAGAAGACGCTTGTGGGTGCGCATCTCGAACTGTTCGCGGCTCTTCTTGTCGATGTGCGGCGACCGGTTGACCGTGAATTTTTCAATTCGCGTGGGCAACGGAACAGGTCCGCGCACACTGGCGCCCGTACGCTTGGCCGTCGACACGATTTCACGCGTGGAGGCATCGAGAATCCGATGATCAAACGCCTTGAGGCGGATACGGATATTCTGGCCGTTCATTCGACTTAATCCTTAGTTCAAGGACTGAAAACCAGTCCAATTCTCGTTGTTCGCGGATTGGAACCGCCGGGGTTGCAAAACGCGCCGGTTTGAGCCGGCGCGTTTGTGCAGTCTTTCAGTTATTCCGTGATGCTTGCGACGATGCCGGCGCCAACGGTGCGGCCGCCTTCACGGATGGCGAAGCGAAGCTTCTCTTCCATCGCGATCGGCACGATCAGCTCGACGTCAACCGTCACGTTGTCGCCCGGCATCACCATCTCGGTGCCTTCCGGAAGCGTCACAACACCCGTCACGTCCGTCGTGCGGAAGTAGAACTGCGGACGGTAGTTGGTGAAGAACGGCGTGTGACGGCCACCCTCTTCCTTCGTCAGGATGTAGGCCTCGGCCTTGAACTTCGTGTGCGGCGTAACAGAACCCGGCTTGCAAAGAACCTGGCCGCGCTCCACACCGTCACGGTCGACACCGCGAAGCAGCG
>NZ_SPNT01000020.1 GCF_004959855.1 Nitratireductor sp. XY-223
TCCCGTAGCTCCCGTAGCCGGTGATCACGGTGTCATGGCCGCTTTGCTTGATGTCGAGGTCGGAGAACTTCAGGTCGCCCTTGATGACGAGGATGTCCGTCCCGTCCTCGAAGTCAAGGATAGTGTCGGTCCCGTCCCCCGCGCCGAACACGAACCGGTCGGACCCGTCCCCGCCATGAAGGGTATCATTGCCCTTGCCGCCCTCGAGCGTGTCGTCTCCGCTCCCGCTGAAGTAATGGGTCGTTTCCGATTGCGTCGCCGCCCAATAGGTAACCTGTATCGTCCCCCCATAAAGGGTGTCATCCCCGTCCCCGCCATGAAGGGTATCGTTGCCTTGGCCCCCAAACATCTCGTCGTCGCCGTCGTCACCGTGCAGCGTATCCACGCCGTCGCCCCCATGCATACTGTCGTTGCCGGCCCCGCCATGAAGGGTGTCGTTGCCGGACCTGTCATCAAGGCGGCTGCTCCCGCCAAGAAGGTGGTCGTCGCCGTCCCCGCCATAAAGGTGGTCGTCGCCGTCCCCGCCATAAAGGTAGTCTTTATCGGCCCCGCCATAAAGGTGGTCGTCGCCGGCCCTGCCATAAAGGTTGTCTTCGCCGGCCCCGCCATAAAGGGTGTCGTCCCCGCCTTCGATATCCGGCTTTCCTTCAAAATAGTAACGATTTCCGACACGCACTCCAAGGGGGTAGTATGACTCTATGCCAGAAAAGTACATTACATAATGTTCTTCGTCACCATAAAGGCTGTCGCGACCGTCCCCGCCATAGAGGTGGTCCTTGCCGTTCCCGCCCTGAAGGCGGTCGGCGCCCGGTGTGCCGCGCTGCGTTTTGAAGTCCGGCGCCTGCTGCTGCGTACCAGCGGGTGACCGGGTTTGCTCCTCGCCGGGCGCCTGCTGCTGCGTGCCGGGCAGGGGCGCATTGCCGCCGTTCCCGCCGTCCCTGACGCCGGCGCCGTGGACGCCCTGGCCGCCGCCGGGCGGCGTGTGGGGCAGCGCGAAGTCGTCCGCGCCGAGCGTTGCCGCCGACACGCCCGCCAGCCGGATGGTGTCGCCGCCGCCGCCGTAGCGGATGATGGCATCGTCGCCGATCTGCCCGATGACCAGTTCCGCGAACCCGCCGCTCACCCCGTCGATGCGGATCGTGTCGCCCTTTCGGAAATCGACAATGGTGTCGCGCCCGTCTCCCGCCGCGAACGCGAAGACATCGGCGCCCTTGCCGCCCCACAGCGTGTCGTCGCCGGCGCCGCCGTTCAGCATGTCGTCGCCCCAGCCGCCCCTCAGCGTGTCGGCGCCGGCGCCGCCGTTCAGCGTGTCGTCGCCCTTTTTGCCCCTCAGCGTGTCATTGCCCCGCCCGCCCGTCAGCGTGTCGTCGCCCTTGCCGCCGCCCAGCGTGTCGGCGCCGGCGCCGCCGTTCAGCGTGTCGTCGCCCCGGCCGCCGCCCAGCGTGTCGTCGCCCCCGCCGCCGTTCAGCGTGTCGTCGCCCCGGCCGCCCGTCAGCGTGAGGTTGGGAACGAAGTGGAAGCGGTCCGCGCCGAGCGTTGCCGCCGTCACGCCCACCAGCCGGATGGTGTCGCCATCGCCGTAGCGGATGACGGTATTGTTGCCGACCTGCTCGATGACCAGTTCCTCGAACCCGCCCGGCACGCCGGCCATCTCGATGCTGTCGCCGTCCCCGAAGTCGGCAATGGTGTCGTGCCCGTCTCCCGCCGCGAACGCGAAGGTGTCGTTGCCCAGGCCGCCGCTGAGGTAGTCGTCGCCCCCGCCGCCGTTGAGCACGTCGTCGCCCCTGCCGGCCCACAACGTGTCGTTATCACCACCACCATACAGCGTGTCGTCACCGTCGCCGCCCCACAGCGTGTCGGCGCCGCCGCCGCCCCAGAGCCTGTCGTTGCCGTTTTCGCCGGAAAGCTTGTCGGAGCCCTCGGTCCCTGTGAGCGTGTCCGCAGCATTACCACCATAAACTGTTTCGTCGCGTGCCATGTTTCCTCTCCCGTGATCGCGTGTCGTGTACCGGATACCTTGCGTGCCGGATACCTTGCGTGAAAGTGTACCCCCCCCGGGATGGATGTGGCTATGGAATGAATAGGCAAACGCGCCGGAGCGGACCCGCGAAAGGGCGGAACGATGATTTCCGCCGCAGGGCACCCAACGGGGCAGGACCCTGCGACAAGCGAAGCTGCTTGCAAACCCGATGGGGGGCCACCGTTCGGAAATGCGGATAAACCATGCCTATGGAAACAATCACTCCGATGGTTGTCCGTAAATCATAGCAATGGATCCCATGAGCTTGTTCAAAAGGTGCGTGCAATGGGTAACTCTGAAGCAGCCAGTGCCAGCGGGAATGCTCCGGCGAATGGTTTTCAGTTGCAAAATGCACAGGCGGTATCGGCGAAGGCGGCCAGGGCGGCGGCCGCGACCACGCTGACGACGGCGGTGGAGCACCGCCTGGCGGCCGAGGCGGCGCTGAAGACGACGGCAAGGCGACCTACAGGGTCGGCGACGTGACGATCGTTGCGGCCGCGCCGAAGACCACCATGACAGGAGACGGCAAGACGGTCGTGACCGGGCGGCTCAAAGACTGGATCACCACCCAGAACACCGGCCGGGCGGCCGTCCCCTACCGGGCCAAGAGCGGCGAGACCCCGGAGCGCCTGGCCCAGCCGGCTGTTGCGGCGCGCCGCATTGGCATCGGCAGCATAACCGACTCCGCCGATGACAGCGCGCGCCTGGTGCTGGTCGACAAGTACGTGACCCCCGACACCGACACGACGGCCGGGATCTACAGGACCGATGCGCGTCCCAGTTACACCTGGGGGTTTGACGGAACGATAACCGACACCACGCCCTACGGCACGACCAGTATTGGACAGAACACCTATGTGATCAGGCGGGCGCAGGGCGTGTTCTACCTGGCGACCGGCCCCGCTGGTGCCCCGAGAGCGAAGCCCGGCGGTGGTGGATCGACGGACGCCAACCGGTACACCGTCACCGCCAGTGCGGAGCCCGAGAACACCAACGAGGAGAACGGCATCTACTACTTCGATGCCGCCAATGGCGTCAGGACCTGGCTGAAGCGGGAGAGTCTCTCGGGCGACACAATCACGTACCAATACGTCTCCGTCCTGGAGGGTGTCCGGTTCCCGGCGGCGCGGTCCTTCGAGCACCTGAACTACGGCGTCTGGGCGGGTCTGAAGGAGGATGGCGACACGCGCGCCGGCCTGGGCACGGGGTTCGTCGCCACGCTGCCCGACGGCAAAATGACCCCGGCCGATGACATGCCGGCCACCGGCACCGCCACCTACCGGGGCGGCTGGACGGGCCATGTGCGCGCCGCGGCCGCGGACGGCGATGGCGCGGTCGCGGCCTGGTCGAATACCATGACGGCAACGGCCGACTTCGAAGACAACACCCTCGAGACCACGCTGACCGGCCTGGCCACGCTGGAGGGCGATATCGACGGCAACGGGTTCTCGGGCACCGATGTCAGCGGCGTCGGCACCACAGGCGGGCTGACCGGCGGCGACCGGTACACCGGCAAGTTCAGCGGCAATTTCTTCGGCCCGGAGTTCGAGGAGATCGGCGGCGTGTTCGACATCACCTCCGAGGGAGCAAAGGCGGGCGCGGCCCGCGGCGCCTTCGGCGGGCGCAAGGGCAGCGCCGAGTAACGGGGCCCCTGCGCGCCAGGCGATGACGCGCTGCGAACATGAAGCATTTGGAAATGAAGGAGGATCCGATGGGATACGGGATCAATACTGCTATTTGGCTACGTGTTGAGCGGCGACTTAAGTACGGCACGGATGGCGACGATGAAATGAAGGGCGACTGGACGTGGGAATATTTTATCAGCAAGGGCGGCGACGATATTATCCATGCGGGCGGCGGCAGCGACGTTGTTTCGGGCGGCAATGGTGTCGACGAATTTCACGGCGGCGATGGCGATGACGAACTGTGGGGTTTTGGGGGTAACGACGAGTTACATGGCGACGATGGTCACGACAAGATCTTCGGTGGTCACGGCAATGACACGTTGTACGGTGGCAAGGGCAAGGACCGCATATATGGCAATTGGGGACACGACCGCATATATGGCGACAAGGGACACGACCGCTTGTCGGGTGGCGATGGTGACGACATGTTGTACGGTGGCGAGGGTGAGGACTTTCTGGAGGGCGGCGCCGGAGACGATGTGCTGAAAGGCAATGAAGGCGACGACCGGTTGCTTGGCGGTTCCGGAGATGACACGTTGTACGGCGGCAAGGGCAACGACAAGCTGCGCGGTGGTGCCGGACAGGACACCTTTGTTTTCCGGCGCGACACCGGAGATGACATCATCAAGGACTTTGAGGACGGGATTGATACAATCTGGATCAAGGGCCGGACCACCTTCCGGGATATTACCATCACGCAAGTTGGTGACGATGCGGTGATCGCCTACAATGACGTAACAATCACACTTCGTGGCACACAAGCCGATATCCTCGACGTTGGGGACTTCAGCTTCGTGGGTTAAGGGATCCCGGTAGCGCGCTATCCTATCACGCGTCCGCAGGCGGCCAGTGCGAAACGGCCTGAGTGTACATCATATACGGTTCGACGCCTGTGTCATTCATCCGGCGATCCACGGCAAAGCAAATTGTCCGGTTTTTGTTTGTTGACGAGAGTTTTGGGACCGAGCCCTGCCAATCGAATGGTTTCAGACCGGGGGAACAGGAATGGCGCGCCTGGTAAGGATGAACGGTCCGGCGCAATACGGGTCGATGAGGCGCGCATTCGCGATCATTCCCGGCGGTCGATGCGGAAACGGGCAGTTCGCGCCGTGCCGGCCGCGACAGGCGGCGCACAGTGGGGAAATTCATTCGGCGTTGACAGGGGTGTGTCCCAGTCGGGCGCTTTGCCAGGCCGCGGTGATTTGCACCGCTGCCTGAGCATGCACAGGTTACGATGACGCGATCCGGGCGGCGCGGTCCTGGAAGGTGCGGCGCCGGGCGCCCTTCCAGTCCGCCGAACAGAGCAGGCCCGTCAGTGCGGCGGCGGCGGGGGTCCGTTCGGTTGCCGCGGGCGCGTAGAGGCATACGCTTCGTTTCAGCTTCATGCCGCTGACCGCGACCGTCCGGATCCCGCGGCCGGCGCCGACGCTTTCGGGAATGACGCATGCCCCCAGGCCGGCGCTGATGAACGCGATCGCATCCTTGTCCTGCCTGACATGGCAAGCCTTGCCGGGATCGATGCCGGCCCTGTCGAACAGGTCGGCGATGTCCGGATGGTTCTCGCAATAGGGCCGGATCATGAGCGGAACGTCGCGCAGCTGCGAAAGTTCGATGGCCTGTCCGGCGCAGGGGTGGCATTCGCTGACGGCCAGTACGAAGTCCTCATCGAACAGCGCAAGCCTGTGCACACGCCGCCGGTCCGCGCCGAGCGGTCCCGCGATGGCCAGTTCCGCCTCACCCTTCTCGAGCCGGTCGACGATTTCGGCGGCGGTGCCCCTGAGGTAGCCGATCTCGAGCGCGGGAAACTTGCGGTTCAAGGCCATGAGGTGCCCTGCAAGCAGGTCCATGGAGACCGTGTGCGAAATCGCCAGCCTCAACGGCGCCTGTTCGCCGCGCAACCGCCTTTCGGCCAGGGCCTTGGCGTCGAGGGCGCTGGCGTGACACCGCTTCAGGAGCGGCAGCATCGAGCGGCCGAGTTCGGTCAGGTGCGTATGCGAGCGCTCCCTGCAAAGCAGGGCGCCGCCCAGTTCCTCCTCCAGTTCCCTGATGGCCCGCGTCAGGCTCGGCTGTCTCACGCGGCATTGTTGCGCGGCCCGCGTGAAATTCAGCGTCTCGGCAACGGCCAGAAAATATCTTACACAATGCATGCGCATCGCGCGGTCCCGCGGATCAGTCCGACACGCGGGACTGTTCGGCAATGAACAACAGGCCGGTGGCCCGCCGCCGCCCGCCGCGCGGCGCCCCTGCCGGGTCGGACCGGACCCCCCGGCCTTGCGCAAGGGCGGCCTTTGCCGCGCCTTTGCGGGCCGGGGCGTATGCGAAGCCGTCCCTTGCGCCGTTGAAGACCATCGTCGTGCCGGTCAGTGCCATCGCCCCGTTTCCTTCTACCTTCACAAACCCGTTGCCGGAACGGCCCCGTACCCGTCGACGCCGCGCGGTCCTGCCGCGGAAATCGCGTCACAGGCACAGCGTGCATCACGATTGTTGCAATTTCGAGGCATATTCCCGACGCCGCCGGCCGCGCTGCGTCGTCTCCAATTGACGCCCGGTGTTGCCGGTCTCGACGTTCTCCCGGTGAACCGTGAGGCGGTCGGGCGGAGCGGTGGCCGCCCTGGCGTCGCCGACGGCGCCCGGGGCATTCGCCAAAGGCCAGGTTCGTGGCGGTGATGATCAAGATGCGCTCGCAGGGCCTGCTGATGTTGAACATGACATGCTGGCGGATCCGCACGACATGCGCAATCTATGGCAAGGCGCGCTGGCTGGTTGCTTTCAACCGGCATCTTCCCGCCGTTCCTGTCATCAAACTTGCGGCGATCCCCGGTTGATCATGACACCGCTGCATCAGCCACAGGGGTCGCAACCTGACACGGCGAACGGCCCTTTCAGCAGTTGTGGCGGCATCGGAATTTGTCATGACTGCCAGCCGTCGTATTTCAGGTTCTCGACACGGCGAAACGCAGCCACAACTTCGTTTCAATCCCCTCTTGGGCGGGGCACGCCGCGCGGCAGGGCCGACCATGAGCGCCGCCGATGCGCTGGGTGAGATCGTTTCAATCCCCTCTTGGGCGGGGCACGCCGCGCGGACGGCCGCCGCCGTGAAGGAGAATGACAATGAAAATGAAAGTTTCAATCCCCTCTTGGGCGGGGCACGCCGCGCGGCTTGTCGTCGACTGGATCGCCGAGCACCACCAGCGGTCGATGTTTCAATCCCCTCTTGGGCGGGGCACGCCGCGCGGCCGCGACGATGCGCGAGCGACGCGGGCGCGTCGAGGCATGTTTCAATCCCCTCTTGGGCGGGGCACGCCGCGCGGCGGCACGCAGCCCGCACGGATACGGCGACGAGACGGCAGGGCGTTTCAATCCCCTCTTGGGCGGGGCACGCCGCGCGGCACGGCGAAATGATCGAATCCCACGCGCCGGATTTCACCGGGTTTCAATCCCCTCTTGGGCGGGGCACGCCGCGCGGCAGCTGAAATCCTCTACCTCACGAGCGCCAATCTCAATGCGTTTCAATCCCCTCTTGGGCGGGGCACGCCGCGCGGCCGGGAGAGCGAAACTCATTCAGATTTTCCGCGTCGGCCATGTTTCAATCCCCTCTTGGGCGGGGCACGCCGCGCGGCCGGAACAAGTGCTTTTTGTTCCGCACTCCTGGAGTACTCGGAGTTTCAATCCCCTCTTGGGCGGGGCACGCCGCGCGGCCTACCCCTCACATTTTTCAGAAAAGACATACGGTTGCAAGCTGTTTTTTCGTAACCGCGGCTTCGCCGCTGCATGCATGGACACCAGGGGCGGTCGTCCAGGCTTCCTTGCTTCCGATATGCTTTCAAAAACATGGTGTTGCGCGATATTCCCAACCATGATCCATATTTTGTCCATTGCGGGGTTACGAACATGTCGTCATACGATGTACACCTGCTCGTCCCCGATACGCGGCGCCAGTTCCAGCTTGCCGAAATACTGCACCTTACGGTCGCAAGCCGCGCACAATGTATATACAATCAGGCTGTCGTTTTCTTTATCCAGCAAAGGCGTCATGCGGTCGATACAGGCGCGCATCGCCCGATCGTCCACCGGCAGTTCGAACACGCTTTCCTGAATACGGTCGCCAAGGGCGTCGAGAATCCGCGCAACCGCGAAGCGGCGCCGGTCGTCGGCGATATCGTAACAGACGACAAAGCGCGTCATCGCGCCGCGGCCAGCATAGCAGCGACATAGGGTTCGTTTCCGCGCAGATGCGCCGCCAGCCGGTCGGCCTGGCGCCGCATCGCCTCTTCCACGGAAAGGTCTTCGCCAAGGCCGGCCATGCGCGCATCGAGAAAGCCCTCCCAGGCGCGCAGGAAACGGCGCAGTCCGCTTTTGGTCAGCCTGACGCCGCAGGTACGCAGGTCGGTCTCGAAACAGGCGGGCCGCACCTGACGCCGGTTGCACAGGCGCAACACGAAACGGTCGACGACGGGATGGCGGAATTCCTCCATCATGTCGAGCGCGAGCGCGGGCCGGCCGGAGCGCGGCCGGTGCAGAAACCCGAGATACGGATCCAACCCGCGCGCCTCAAGCAGGCCGGCGATGCGGTTGGCCAGCAGCACGTATCCGAGCGACAAAAGGGCGTTGGCCGGATCGGGCGGCGGCCTGCGGCGGCGCGCCGCGAAACGTATTTCGCCGGAAAACGCATGAACGAGCGTGGAGAAATAGCGGCCGGCACCCTCACCCTCGATGCCGAGCAGCGTTTCGCAGTCGGGCGCCGCGGCGGCGCGTTCGCGCAGGCGCCGCAAACGGGCGATGGCAACCGGGAACGCCGGTTCGCGCGGCCGGTTGGAGCGCAGCGCCGACAGCAGCCCTTCGGCGTTGGCGAGCTTGGCGTCGACGAAAGCCCGGCCGAGCGCCAGGGCGGCAGCGACGTCTTCGGCAAGGCGGAACTGTCGGAGCCGCAGGTCGGCGGTGCGCGAAAGCGCCGGAACGAGTCGCCCGCGCAGCCGGCCGCCGCGAGACAGCTAGGAAACGGCGATGCCGCCATCGAGGCACAGACGCGCCGCCTCGGCCGTCAGGTGGATACGGCCAACGAAGACGACCGTTTCCAGCCGGTGCGGCTCGACCTCCAGGAGAAGGCGGTCCTCAGATACGCCGCCAGCGGAATCGCCCGCCGCTGTGACGATCAGCGAACCGCCGCGCCGGCGCACGGTCGCTCCCGGCTCCGTCACATAAAGGACGGTCACCGGCGCGTCTCCGTTGCGGGCCGGATCGTCCGGCCGCGGCGGCTGCAGCCACCGGCCGGATGGATTGCGCAGCGCGGCCGCGCGAAAGCCAATAACGCCCCGGGGCCGGTTCGCCCGGTCCGTTTACCGCCGTCTGTCAACGTTCCGATCCCTTTCCGCCTAGCGCCCCGCCGGCCGGCTTTCCGGTTGCCGACATCCGGATCAGCACACGGCGCCGAAGCGTTGCGGGTCGACGGCCGGAACGTCGCGGCAGCTCTCCTCCTGGTCCCGCGACAGCAGAGCGGCGAGCGGGTCGTAGAGTTCGCCGAGCGACTGTCCGTCGAGATCCGCCGCTCTGAACCCGTGGATCAGGATGCTCATATTGCGGTCTTTCAGACCCTTTTTTTGTCCCAGTCGCAGAAGTTCCCTGGCCAGCGGATCCCCAAGATGCTTCAGAAACCGGCCGGACTGCTCGCGCGACATGGTCAGGCACCTTTGCTGACCTGCGGAGCCGAGATCGTGGCTGCCCTTCTTCTCCAAGTGTTCCCGGAACGACCGAACGTCCCGATGACCCGGATCGATATTGGCGCTGTCATGCCCGCGGTCGAACAGCCGCACCTGGCCGATCAGTTCCAGCACGCGGTAGCCGCGCAGCAGCGCGTCCTCGAACCGATTCAACTCAATGCAGCGGCGGCCGTTTTCCAGAAGGTCGACGGCGACGGCGCGCAGCCACACCGCAAAGGCCTCGTGGTCTTGGCGGTCCGGCTGTTCCGCCAGCCGGCGCACGACGGCGCATTCGGCCGCAAGGGCGCGGTGGGCGGCGGGATCGTCGGCCTGGAGTTCTGTCGCCTCGTCGCAGGCGCGCCGGTAATCGAGCCGGTCCCAAGCCGACCAGAAGGCCGCGAGACGGCGCAACCGCGCGGCCTCCTGCGCGAAATCGGAATGAACCGCGCCGCCTTCAGTATCCGGCACAAGGTTCCGGACGGCGGCGAAGGCACCGCGCTGCATCAGCTTCCGGGCATCGTCGAGGAGGCGGCGCATGGTCGTCCTGTCGGTGCGCAGATGGCTCACAATCTCGGTACCGGGCCGCACCATGCCGCGGCCGTCGCGAGCGCCGTGAACGTAGCGAAGCTCGGATATTTCATGCCGCGCGGCGGCAAGCACCAGCGCCGCGCTCATCGCCTTGGTGCCGCGGGTGAAATCCACGACAATGTCCGCCGGCGCGTATCCGTCCTCCACGAGCTTGTTCAGTACGCCGTCGAAATGGCAAAAAGAGGCGTCGGGGTCGTTCTCATATCCATTAACGGGCAGGGGCTCAATGCCGACCCTTGCCGGCAGGTCCCTGATACGGGCCGCAATCGTACGCGCATGGCCGACGGTCAGCGCCGACGGCAGCAGGACCGCCCGCTTCCATGCCCCGGTTTCGAGGCTCCTTTGCAGCGGCCGGAACAGGGACTCCTCCAGGCGATCGATGTCGCCGGTGCCGACCGTCAGGACCAGGACCCTTTGACGTGTTTCGCCTGTCTTCATGGGCGCTGCCCCTTCTGTTTCGCCTTGGGCGCGGGTCGCGCCAGCCTTTGCTCGATTTCCTGCGTCGGCCACCAGAAATCAGCATCCTTCAGCCTTGCGCTTTTGACGATGAGCCGCACCTCGTCGCCCGGCTGGCTGTCGGACGGCACGTCCCCGGTATTGTGGATATGGCCCTCCAGCCCGGTTTCGACCTCTCTCGCCTTCCAGCCGCCCTTCTTCGTCTTGTCCTCCAGCAGTTCCGCCGTAACGCGCTGTTTGTTGCTGAGCGGAGACGCCGCCGGCAGCCCGCCCGCCTCGTGTCTTCGCCCGGGCCGCGGGACCGCGAGCGTTTCGGAGGGCAGCTCATGCCGCATTTTCTCGCAAAGCCGCTCCAGCACGTCGCGGCGCGCATCCGGACAGTCGCCGTCCGCAAACCCGATCAGCCGGACGGCCAGCTTTCCTCCGTTCCCGCAGGCGAGGCTGATATGCAACGGCGAGGCGAGACGGCCGGTTTCATTGCCGGGGCCTTTGGCGCCCCTGCGCGGCAGGCCGAGCATGCACAGCCTGTCGGGCTCTTTCCGCTTCAGGCCGCGAACGAACTCCCGGTAGATTTCGCCGGTGCGGCCGAGAACAACACAGGGATTCGTAAAGCGCGTTTCGATCTCGAACGGGCCGACGCGCTTTTCAAGCGACGCCGATCCCGCCGTGCCGGCGCCATCTTCGAGCCCGCAAAGGCGGCGAAAATCCGCGCCCACCTTGAGACAGTCCTCAAGGGAGGCGACGCCACCCGCATCGATGTCGTCGAAGGAGCCGAAGCCCTTGCGGGATTTCGACCCGGCGCCGCCGTGGCGGGCGAGCAGCCAGAGCGCGGCTTCGGCCTGGCGCAGGAGCTTTTCGGCCGGAACGTCCGCGCCTTTCCGGACGCGCGCCGCAATAGCAAGGCGCCATGCGTCGCCTGGCCGGCGACAGAACCGGTCATTCATGCCGTAGGAGATATAGGAAAGGCCCTGGGAGACATTGTTGGAAAGGCCCTGGGAGACATTGTTCGGCCAGGACGACGGGTCGCCATTGCCGTCCTGCCGCCGCAGCGACAGGCTTATCGCGCCGCCGCGCTCCGTATCGCCCCAGACCTCCGCCTCCAGGCAGCGCAGGGACGCGCAATCCAGATGACCGGCATGCAGGGTGCGCCACCACCAGCGCAACAGGCCGCGCAGCGTCGCCGGGCGCAGGTCGCAATCGGCGGCTGTGCGACGCGCGCCGGCAAGAAACGCGGGGGAGACCAGCCGGAGGAGGCACTCGCTGCGCGGCGGGACCTGTGGCGGCGCGGACGCCGGGCCTTTCGCGTCGATGCGGCCATAGCCCGCCGCGGTCTTCGCCCCGGCGCCGCCGTGCAGCAAAGCGGCGCGCATCCAGCCGGCGACCTCGTCGAGCAGGCCGTCATCCGCCGGGCGCAGGTCCGACAGGGCGAAATCGAAGACCGTTCCGGCGGCGACAGTCAGAAAGAAGGATGGATCCGGGTCCTCCCGGTCGTCCGGCGGTCGCTCGCCGCGATAATATTTCCCGTAATGAACGTTGACGATGTCGCGTTCCAGCTTCGGCCAGTCGACGGGCCATGCGTCGTGAAAGACGATCCGGCCGGCCATGCGGCCGTTTCCGAAGACCGTGTCGATTCGGTCAGGGCAAACGGAGCCGTCCGCTTCGCCGCAAGCCTCCAGCGTCTGCGCCCATGCGCGGGTCATGCCCTTCAGTCCGGTCCCCGGCAGCCACGCGAAGCCGTAGACGGGATGCAGGGCAAGACCGGCGTTCTCCAGCGCGCCGGCGCGCGACAGATGCAGCGTCAACGGGCCCGCCGTCGTTCCCCGGAAGCGGAGTGCGCGGAGCCGGACCAGCATCGTTGCGCGGCGGGCGCGCAGTTCTTTGAGCAATTCAGGGTCACCGACGCAAGCGGCCACGGCATCGATCGCCCGGGACTGGCACTGCTGGTTCTTGCCCTGGGACAGCTTGTCGAGCCGCAGGCCGGGATGCCTGTGCGTCTCATCCACCCGCCCGATCAGTTCTCTCGCCCGTTGCGGCAGAACAAGGTCCTCAGGATTCGTCATGGCCGCCGTTCCCGCCGCAGGTTTTCCGCCTCCGCAAGACGCGAAAGCCATTGCAGATAGGCCAGCGCCTCTTCGGTCGCCCGGCGCAGCAGGTCGGCGTCGCCCTCGACGATGCGGCGCAGCAGGCGGCAGGCGGCGTCACCGTCGCCCTCCCCCTGCGGCGGTTGCGGCCCGAGGCGCGACAGTACCCAGTCGGCGACCTTGTTCGCAACTTTGGCTTTCGCTCCTCCCTTGGCGGCAGCGAAGGCGAGCGCGTGGCCGAGCCCGGCGGTGGCGATGCGTACCGGTAAGCGCTTCGCCTCGCGCCCGTAGTCTTTAACATCGTCGTTCCCGTCCGTTTCGCGAACGACGTCCTGAACGGCGCACCAGGCATCTTCGGCGCGGCGCTGCTCCAGCGTCTGTTTCTTTCCATCCATCAGCACTGCTCTCCTTCGCGCGGCGCCAGGCGGACGGCGCACAGTCCCTTGCCCAGTGTCGCGTTGCCGCCGATCTGCAGCGTGTCCGGCAACGCCTCGCGCAAACGCCGCAGAATGTCGGCGGCCTTGTCTGTGTGATCCTCGCGGCGGCTGTCACCGGCGGTCACCATCGCGTAGAACAGCGTCTCCGGCGGCAGATATTCCTCCCAGAACAGGGCGCCGTCCCTGACGGTGCCAGTCTCGCTATCGAGGCCGATGCGCGCCGAAACCTCCGTCGCATGGCTGGCAAAATGGCAGAAGGCGTCGTCCGGCAGGACGACGAGGCGGTTCCGCAACCGGCCGGCGGTCGCCGGGTCGGCGATGGCGCGGTCGGCGATCCAGGCGGCAGCGCCCGCATCGCTTGCCTCGCGCCGAAAATCGAATTCCTCAAGCATCAGGCCGTCGGGATCGATCAGCAGCGGGCTGCCCTGCGGGCAGAGCGCCCGATCGCCAGAGACCTGCGGCACGTCCGGAAAATCCGTGTCCGGCCGGCCGGCGAGCGACAGGTCACGGCGCAGCCGCTCCAGGACCGCCGGGCAGGTCGTCCATGCGAAAACGCCCTTCAGCGACCGGACGGGAAAGGCGAGAAGCCGCGCATCGGAGAACGAGAGCGCGCCGGCGTAAGGCGATCCGCTTTCCTGCGGCGGCGGTCCGAAAGCGGTGCGGGTCCAGTCCTCGTCCGCCGCACAGGTGGCGCGCAGCACGCCCTTGAGAGTGGAGCCCGGAACCGTTGGCCATCGCGTGTGCCGCTCGCGCTGGACGGGCAGGTCGACCACGCCCGTCGCCGTGCCGCCTCCCGGATGCATCGCAGTCAGGCCGTGGACGAACAGAAGCGTCGATCGGGATGTTTCATGCATGGCGCCATACTCCTGTCAGGCATTTGCCCCAGCCGAGGGCGGTGTCTTCCGGTTCTCCGATTTCCCGCGGCGCATCCGCGCTTCCGGGCGGAAGAAAGAAGACCGAGCCGGCGGCGGCGGCGAAGCGCGTCGGCCGCGGGCCGCCGCGCGCAAGATCCCACCCCGACACCGCGACATGGTCTTGAATCGCCGCGGCGACGACATTGACGCCGTCAGGCCTCCAGCCATCGAGGAAGGCCGGCGTGGTCAGGACAATGAGCCGGCCGCCGCCCGGTTCAACCGCCGAAGAACCTTGAGCCGGCGCCGTTCCGTGCGGCGCTTCGCTTGCCGTGAATGCGGCCCGCAGGCCCTCGCCGCCGAACGGCAGCAGCCGGCTTTCGCCGTCCCGCGGCAGCAAAGCGAGCGCGGCATGCGGTCCCTCGACCCTGGCCCACAGGCACACGTCCGGCCGAAGGACCAGGCGGCGCGCGGCGTAGATCATACGGTCGGCGGCGGCGCCCCCTTTGGCATCCACCGCGATGCCGGTGCGCTCCTCGAAACAGTAGAGATCGCCGTCCGCGATGAGGTCCCCGGCCCGGGGAAGCCCGCCGGCCAGAAAGCGCGACATGCCGGCGGCGCTCATCCAGCCGCTGTCGAGACGCTTCAGCGCCTCGCGTTCCCGCACCCACAGCGGAACCATCCCGGCTTCCGGCGGCGTCCAGCCGGCCGGAATGTCGGTTTCCGGCATCGGATCGAGACGCAGAATGCGGTCCGTTTTGTCGGCGATCGCGCGCAGGGAGGCGCACGCGCGATAGACAAGCGCCTCAAATCCGCCCTGCCGGTCCTTCCTGCCGAAATACGGCCCGCGAAAACGCACCGCGGCGATCGCGCCGCCCGCAGGATGGACCAACCCTTCGACAGCCTCGCCGAAACCCTTTCCGGACCGGATCAGCGCGGCCAGATATTTGAAATCGATCCCCGCCCGGCGCAGCATTTCCGTGCGCAACGCGCCGGCAACGGCCTGAGGGCCCGGCAGGCCGGAAACGGCATGGGACGCCGGGCCGAACGGGCGGCCGTCGCCGAAGAACAGCGCATCAAGCGGCTCGATGCGCAGCCAGCGCGTGCACCTGTCCGTTCCTGCTTCGTCGAATTCAGTCATCGCGTCCCCGAGCCACGAAGGACGCGCCCTGGCAGAGTTTCGTGAAGTCAAACAGCCAGTCTGACGGATCTTCCGGCGCACCGTTTGCTTTGGCGCGGCAGCGCCGGGCGTCGCGATAGGTCCGCCACATCAAAGCGATCCGCCCGCCCGGCGTTTCGTCGCCGTCGGTGCGCGGCGCGGCGGCCTTGTCCGCAAGCCGCCGGATTTCCGCCTCGACCGCCGCATCCGGCAGGTCCGCGAGCACCGCAGCATCGCCGCGCAGGCGGTAGGCCCAGCGGTCGCTCGCTGCGTCGTCGAAACTGTTGGTCAGGTCGACGAACCAGTCGGCATCGTCCCAGCCGAGCAGCGCGGCAGCGTGCTCGCCGGAACGGCGCATGAAACGCATCGCAAGCGCGTTCCTTCCCGACTTCTTGGCCTGTCTTTCCGCCTCGCGCGCGGCTCGCAACGCAAGCCGCAGATCCTCCTTGAAATGCACCCACGCGAGACCGGCGGAGATCGTCGCCTTCGATCCCATTGCCGGAGCGTCGCGGCCGCATCCCTCACGGTAGGCATTGCGCAGGTCGCGCGCGCAGATAACGGCGCGCGCCGCCGGCAGCAGCGCCAGCAGATCGTCACCGCCCGAATAGATGACCACGCCGCGGTGACGCTCCACGATATCGGGCGCGTGCTGGGACGCGAAGCGCCCGAGCGCGCCGCTGACGGCGGCGTGCAGCGCCGGGCCGACCGGACGTTTTGCATCAAGCGCCTGCGTCACCGCATCGTCGTCCAGGTCCTCGAACCAGCGCATCAGCTTTTGGTGCATGACCTCGCGGATCCGCGGCGATTTTTCACCGCGCAGCCAGCCGCCGAGATCGTCGCCGTCCATCTTGAGGACGGCGAAGTAGACGGGCGGGCGGCCGTAGCATTTGCGCGCGCTGACCAGGCGTCGCCGCAAGTCCGGCGGGGCTCCTTTCTCGCCGTCCTCTTCCAGGGAAGCGTCCGTGTCGTGCAGCCAGCGTCCGTTCCATTCCCGGTGGTCTTCCGGAAAGATTTCCGATCGTCCGAGCCATTCGGCGGCAGCCAGCGTCGCCGTGTCGGGAAACCGCAGGTCGTCGGGCTTCAGTCCGAGTTCTTCCACCAGCGCAAGCGGCCCGGCGAAGCGTTTTGTCAGACCGACGGCACACAGGCGTTCGCCCGTGCGCAGCCGCACGCCGTCGAACTGCCAGCGTTCGCACGCTTCCTTCCAGAACGCCGCCGCCGCGGAGGATTCGGCGGGGCCCGCCTGCTCGAACGCGCCGAACAGGGTGCATTTCGGCGGAACGCGCTCCGCGGCCGGTCTTTTCACCATTACCGGAACGCGGCGGACCGTGCGCTGCGCCTCCATGATCCGGGCGCTGACCTCCATCTGCGCCTGCCAGCGCCCGGCGGACTTCTGATCGTAGCCGGGCCGGGCGGCGGGCGGTATGGCGTCGGCAAGCCGTCTGACCTTCGCGGCATCGCGCCAGACGCCTTCGAAGCGCTCTTCGCCCAGCCAGCGCGCCATTTTGCGATCCTCCAGGTCGCGTTCGTGAACCACGGTCGTGTGAAAATCGAAGACCGCCTCGCACTGCGACGTCCAGTACCGGTCCCAGCCGGAGTCATGCATTCTGCTGGAAAGCGCCTCGTGCACGCTCCGCGAAATTTCCCGCCATTGCCTTTGTGCGGACCTGCGGCACAGGTCGGCGAATTCGCGCGCGCAAGCGCCGTCCCGTCCCCAGGGAACCGAGGCGACGAAGCGGTGCGGCAGCGACGGGTTCAGCAGCGAAGAACTTTCCGGCCGCGGCACACAAGCAGTTCCCGCCTTGTCGCGCAGCCAAAGGTCAACCAGCGCATTGCCGCGAAGCGCCGGAAAGACGAAGGCCGTCGGGCCGAGGCGTTCGAACACCGGGCGCATCGCCGCGAAGGCGAGCAGCGACAGGATGGCGCTGCCACTCCACAGGTCGCGCAGCGACCGCGCGGCTTCGATGAAGGGCTGCACCGGCCCGAGCGCGAATCCCAGAATGGCGCGCCCTTCGGCGCCCCTTTCGACGCCCTCCCAAAGGCTGGCGGTAATGTCCGCGTGATCGATCAGGCTGTGGTCGGGATTGCGGGTATCGGCCGGCAGGCGGTTCAGCGGGGCACCGATGCGCTCCGGCAGCAGCCGCCACAGGGCGAGGAACCTTTGTTTCGGCGAATCAAGGTTTCGCACGATGTCCTCTATCGTTTCGATGACGGCGGCCTCGTCGAGCGCCGGACAGTCAAGCATCTCGGCATCGCCACTCAGCGTATGGCGGATTTCAAGACTGCCGTTTTCCGGCCCGACGGCCCGTTCACCGTCCGGACCGGCGGTCGGCATCGGCATCCGTTCGGCGATCGCCGCCAATTGGTCGGCGAGACCTTCGTCCCGGTCAGGGGTCTGCCCGTCCTGCCGGCCGAGCGCCACGGAGGCATAACGCCTGGCCCGCGCGACATGGCCGCGAATGTCGAGCGCCTTGTCAACCGGATCGTGCATCCACACGCGCACCAGGGTTTCCCAGTCCGTTTCGACAGCCTTAGTCATGTGCCTTCCCGACATCGAGCCTGCCCAGGCCGAAAACCGTGCCCTTGCCGATATGGAGCCACTGGCCGGCCGCCAGAAGCGGCGAAAGCGCCCGGGCACCGTGTGCGATTTCGAGTGAACCGCAAACACCCCGCAAGACGATGCTTCTGTTCTGCCGTGCGGACCAGCGCGCGAAATCCCGCCGCCGCCCCCGCCAGCGTGACGCCGGCAGGCGCCGCACGCCTTCCAGCACCCGCGGCGCAAGATCCGCCGAAACGGCGACATCGGCCATACAGGTCAGCCGCCGCAGGGCGGCGACTGCAAGGTCGGAGGTCGTCGGCCGGGCGATCAGCCTGCCCCTTCTGAGGATGCGCAAGGGAATGCGGCATTCGAGACGCACGGCCGCGCCTTCCGGTAGCCGCGCCGCCAGCGCCGCCGCGGCATCGCCCAGCATCCATGTCCGGGGTTCGGGGACCGGCCGGCCGGTCGGCGAAATTCCGCACACGCGGACGATCCGGAACGGCTCGCGTCCCGGCCCCAGACCCGCCTGCGCAGCCGCCTCGAAAGCCTGCAAAGCGACCGGCGCGTGATGCACGGCCTTCGCGAGAAGGATAAGCTCTACAGCCGGGGAGACGCGTGGATTCGGCCGCGCCCGCCGCATTACATAGAGTGGCCGAACATATGGTTGGCCGAGACCCGCCTGCCGCGCCCCTTTCGCAGCCTCACCGACCCCCTGGAAAACAGTACGGTATACCGCCGCATCAAGTCCGTGCAGCGCCCTACCCCAAACACCGCGCAAAATCGGAACAGTCGCCCGAAAGCAGCCGGTATCAAGCAATATCCGCAAAGGGCGCACATGAATGGCGCCGGCCAGCGCCATAATTTCCGCATCCGACGAGTGTCTATTGCGCAATGGACCCACGTTTCGAACTCGTTTCACATCTACATTTCGTGAAACTGGAGGTTATCGGCCTCCTGAAAAAATTGATCTATGGATTTGCTACGCGACCTTGCAGCTCTTGCGGCCGCGCCGTCGCTACATACCGGTCGGCCGGCGATTGCCATCCGGTACATGATCGGGCTGTTGCTGCTCAAGCACATCTACGGCCTGTCAGATGGACGCTGGATCCACGACCCCTGCTTCCAGTTCTTCACTGGCGGGGAATTCTTCCGGCACGACCTGCCGCACGTGCGTTCCGACATGACTCACTGGCGCAAGCGCATCGGCGACCGGTTGGCCCGTTTGCTCGCCGAGACGCTTCGAGTGGCCCATGACACCGGCGCCCTGAAGAAAGACGACATGGCCCGGATCGCGGTCGACACCACCGTGCAGCCCAAGGATGTCACCTTCCCGGCGGACGCAAAGCTGCTGCTCACCGCCATCGAACAGCTCAGCAAGTTGGCCAGGCAACGTGGTGTCCCACTGAGTCAGTCCTGCACAAGGGTCGCCAGGAAGGCGGCGATGATGGCCGGGCGTATAGCCACGCCAGGCAGTCCAAGCGCTTCAATCGCCAACTGAAGTTCCTGCGCACCCGGCTCGGCCGTCCGATCCGCGATATCACCCGCAAGATCGGCGGCGACGAAGACCTGCATGCCATCTTCGCCCTTGCCCTGATGAAGGCCAGGCAGATCCGCAGCCAGAAGCGGAAACAACGGGACTGGAAGTTTCATTCCTGGCACGCGCCGGAAACCGAGGGGCCACAAGCCCCGTGAGTTTGGATGTAAAGTGTCGATCACGACCACCAACAAACGCTGTAAGGGCGGTCAGTTCATCCTCCACGCCAAGGCATTCCATGGAAATCCATATGATGGGCACACGCTTGAACAGGTCGTCGATGAGACCGAGGTGCTCACCGGGCGCCATATCGAACGGATGATGCGGTGCGTTTCGTTTGCTGCGCCCCGTCCTCCTGAGGGGCGGGACGAGGCGCATGGCCGGGCCTTTACTCCATGGCTCAGTTCCGGGTCCGGCGTCTGGGTTATGAGCTTCGGCGGCACGGCGGTCAAGGCGGGACCGGCCGGTGACGGCTCATTCGCGCGTCGGGCAACCTATGATTTGCATACGCTGCGGGCATGTTCGTGTGGGAGGTTTTTCGTTCACGGCCGCCCCGCCCCCGCATGATTGCGGCGGTGCTTCTTGCCGCTGCATTGCGCCTGCTCCTGTTGGTCCCGGACGGATGGTCGACCGGCGGGTGTTGCTGGCTCCGTGACAGGGCCGTCCGGCTGTCTCCTTTCGCGTCGTCAGCACGGGGCGCCGGCAGTCATTGCGGCCGTGCGCGGTGTGCCTGCTTCGTTTGAAAACCACGTCGCGATCCGGGCGGTTTTCTTTCTGCAACCGCGCCGTGGCGCCGGTTATACCCCGAAATGGGCCCCCGCCGCAGCGTGTCGTGAATGACCCGCATCGACAACGCCGGCAACGCGTTCACGCTTTCGGGCATGGCAAATCGCCTGGCCCGTTACCCGAACATGAAATCCTCTGCCGTCAGCTGAACGCCGTCCTCCAGGTTGAGCAAGGTTATCGTTTCACCCTGGGAGCCGTACGAGATTGTCGCGCTGCCATCCTGAACCTGGGAAATGGTCAGATCTTCGAAGTCGATGTCACCCTTGAACCGGATCTTGTCCTTGCCGTCCTCGAAGTCGAAAATCCTGTCCGTGCCATCTCCGGCCTGGAAGACAAAGGTGTCAGCGCCCTTGCCGCCATACAGCGCGTCGTTTCCGGCGCCAGCGTCCAGCCAGTCGTTGCCTTTGCCGCCATAGAGCGTGTCGTTTCCGGCGCCGCCGTACAAAACATCCCTTCCAGCACCGCCAGACAGCCTGTCATTGCCGTAACTGCCGTACAGGACATCCTTTCCGGCGCCGCCATACATCTTGTCGTCACCGTAGCCGCCGTACAGGTGGTCGTTGCCCCGGTCGCCGTTCAGGGTGTCGTCGCCGCCGTCACCCCAAAGGAAATCGTTTCCGTCGCCACCGTTGACGGTATCGTCATCCTCCCCGGCATACAGCAGATCAATGCCATCACCGCCGTACATGGTGTCGTCGCCATCACCGCCACAGAGCAGGTCGTCGCCGCCTTTGCCCCGCATCGTATCGCCGCCATCTTCGCCGGCAATCCTTTGCGCATCATCAGTGCCGTCGAGCGTGTCCACACCGTTGCCGCCCGTCATTGCAGGAAGGCTGTAATACTTTTGGAATGCTTCTGGTGTACCAACTGGAAATGCCATGTTTTTCTTTACCTCACATTGCCTTGAAACCGGATCGTGGGAAACCCCGAAAATCCGTCGGATATCCGATGTGCTTCCTGTGTCACTGGACCAGTGTTACCCCCCCCGAGAGGATGTGGCTATGGAATCAATAGAAAAACGCGACGGGTCCGCCATGCCGGACACCCCCGAACAGACCGCGCGCGCAAGCGCTGCGGATGCCACGCCGCTGCGTGACGTCGTGAATGCGTCACCTGCCGCAGGGCGCGCGAGGCATGTCGCAATTCCTGCTGACGGCCTCAACCGTTCCCTTTCGAAAGGGAACGTGATGCCAGGGGGACCGCCCAGGGGCGATCTTTGCACCTGTGCGGGTGGCCGGACAAGTGTCGGAATGCCTGGCCGGCTTCAATCGAAATCCGCGGTCCCTGGATTTTGGCATGCCGGGGCCGCCGAGGCTCGCGGTCAGATCAGCCCCAGCCGGACAGCGATCGTCGCGTCCTGCCGGCTGTTGGCGGCGCCCAATTTGTGTGTCGCTTCATCAAGATAGAAGCGCACGGAGCGATAGCCGATGCCCAGAACCTGCGCGATGTCCGGCATGGACAGGCCGTCGGCGCACCAGCGCAGGCATTCGGCTTCCCGCGGCGAAAGCCGGATGTGCGCGGCCGGCGCCGCATCCCGGGTCGCGGCGGCGAGCCGCGAATGCACAAAGGCCGCCGCGACCGCCGCGGCGACGGCGTCGGGTTCCTCGTCGGCGCAAACGGCGTGCCGGCCCGATGCCAGGGTGAACACCATGCGGTCCCTGAAGCCGACAGGTACCGAGACCGACAGCCCGGAACGGATGCCGAACTGCTCCGCATCGCGGAAGAACTGCTTCAGGTCGCGCCGGCTTGAGCGCCTGGTTTCTTCTGCCGACCACCGGAAAATCGGCGGGCCGTGCCTGGCCCCGGTGACGACCGGATCGATCCGCAGGTAGTTCATCTGCACATAGCGGTCGCACCATTGCTGTCGAAATGGGCGTGACCATCATCAAGGGCGTGTTGTCACGCGACCTCGTCCACATGAAGGTGTCGGTCCCACAGCATCTTTGTGTCAGCTTTGAAGAAGGCCCGCGTATCTCCATGCGCAGCTTCGCAAAACCACGATCGCTCGTCCATGAACCGCTGAAGCATGGGCGCGATCAGCTTCCAGGATTCCGGTGCCGCCTGTCTTGTCTCACGCGGCCGGTGCCCGATGGCACCGAGACCGGCATGTTCGAGACCCCGGCCGGCGGCCGCCGCTACCGCGCCCTTGAGAGCCTCGTAAGGCAGCGCCGGCTGAACAAGATCACGCCGGTGCCCTGCGCCGTGAGGACAGATGGCCTAGCGGAAGAGGACAGCCTCGCCGAGAACATCTAGCGCGTACCGCTGCATCCGCTCGAGGCAATCCGGTGCCTGTCTGGCACGAACCGGGCCTCGTCCAGCTGTCTGCCGGCCAGGGCCGTGCGGGCGTCAGTAGATGCTGAACGGGAAGTACCGCGCGTTGATCGTCCCGTATGTGCCGTCGGCGAGGATAGCCCCGAGCGCGTCGTTCAGACGCCTGAGCAGTGCCTCGTCCTCCCTGCGCAGGGCGATGCCGATACCCTCGTCGAGGCGGTAAGGCTCGCCCGCATAGGCAAACCCCGCGCCTTCGGGGCTCCCGAGCCACTTCCAGAAGCCGAGCGCGTCGCCGAACATCGCATCCACGCGGCCTTCGATCAGCGCCCGGTCCAGCGCACCCTGATCGTCATACAGCCTTATGCCGGCAAATCTCGACCGATTGTCCTCCAGCCAGTCCGAGGCGACCGTCGCGCGAATCGCGCCGACGGTCCGACCCGCCGCGTCATCCGCATCGAAACCCGAGCCCTTGCGGGCGACGAAGCGGACGCCACTGCTGTAGTAGCGCTCGGTGAACGCGACCAGTTCGCGGCGCTTTTCGGTGATCGACATGCTGGAGACGATGGCGTCGAACCGGCCGGCCCGCAACGCCGGGATCAGCCCCTCCCAGTCCTGGCGCACGAACGCGCACTCGACATCCATGCGTACGCACAGTTCCCGGGC
Source organism: Nitratireductor sp. XY-223 (assembly GCF_004959855.1). Lineage (GTDB taxonomy): Bacteria > Pseudomonadota > Alphaproteobacteria > Rhizobiales > Rhizobiaceae > Hoeflea_A. The sequence goes on from NZ_SPNT01000020.1 coordinate 22,767, forward strand.
GATATCGATGTCGAAGCCGATGAGCCGATCCGCATCGTCAATCTCGCTGAACGGCGGATAACCCGGATCGACCCCGACGTGCAGGGTCTCACGGGACACCTCATCCCCGAACGCTGCAGCGGCAGTCAGCAGCACAAGGCCCAGCGCCGCAAGCAACTTTCTCATGGCAACCTCCGGGGCCGCGGTGTCCTTGCCACGCACGCATCCGCCCGCGCTTGACGCTGCGGGCGCACCTTGATGTCGATCCGGGTGTCGCGGACGGGGTCTCTTGTCATCCTCGTGCCTCCATGGTCAATATCATGCAGGTTAGGAACTTCTGCGGGAATATATTCGATACCTTTTCATGATAGAGCCTGTACCCGCCGGAAGACGAAACCGCAAAAGCGTTGCTGTAGTATATAGTATTCATTTCATTCAAAACCGTACGGCGTGCGACCAGCAGCGACCGCCACAGACGGCGGCCGCGACAACGACGTGATGCGCGGAGGCAGGGGCGACGACACGCTGGATGGCGACTGGGGCAACGACAGGCTGATCGGCGATCGGGGAGACAACACGCTGACCGGTGGCCCGGGCTCGGATACCTTCGTGTTCAAAGGCAACAGCGGTCAGGACACGATCACGGACTTCGGGGAAGAAGATCTGCCGACCAGTGATCCGAGGGTGGTTATCGAGGGTCAAGACCTGATCGAGATCAGGGGCGGCACGACGTTCTCCGATTTGACCGTCACGAACAACGCGGAGGGCGATGAAATCCGCAGCTGATTTCGGACTCGCGCATGTCCGAAAAATGCGGCATGTTTCGGACATGATCGATGACAGCACACACCGGACCTTGCCCACACGCATCGCTGACCGGATTGCAGCCGACCCCGGGAAGGTCTGGACCCCGGGAGATTTCGTCGATCTCGGCTCGCGTGAAGCGGTCGACAAGGCGCTTCAGCGCATGGTCAAATCGGGCGATCTCAGACGCATTGAACGCGGCCTTTATGACAAGCCGACATTCAACAAGCTGACCGGCAGACAGTCGGTGCCCGACTATCGGGCGGTCATTGAAGCCGTGGCGCGCCGTGACAAGGCCCGGTTCCTTGTCGACGGGATGACGGCGGCCAATGCACTGGGACTGACAAATGCGGTTCCGGCGAAGATCGAAGTCCTTGCCGACGCCCGTCTGAAACCGATCGAGCTTGGCAACCAGAAAATCGTCTTCAAGCATGCCGCGCCCAGCCGGCTGTACTGGGCCGGACGCCCGGGCATGTACCTGGTGCAGGCCCTGCACTGGATTCATGACGCGGCACAAGGCAATGTCGAGCGCTCCAGGCTGGACCGCGCCATTCGAAAGCTCCTGGCCGATACCAAGAGCGGTTCCCGGCTCATCGAGGATTTGCGCACCGGCCTGTCGGCCATGCCGATCTGGATGCAGGGTATTCTGCGCAAGCCAATCGCCTCCGCCGAGGCCGGCTTGAAGAAATGAGTACGGACGCATTCGTCGAAATCATTCGCGCCGATACGACCGAGCGCGCAGATCTCTTCCTGACGACGGCCCGGCGTCTGGGCACCCCGCTGATCAATGTCGAGAAGGACTTCCGGGTGTGCTGGATGCTCAACGCGCTCTATCACCGCCTTCCCGAAAACAGCCCGCGCCTTCTCTTCAAGGGCGGCACCTCCTTGTCAAAGGCATATGGTCTGATCGACCGGTTCTCGGAAGACATCGATATTACCGCTTTCCGTGACGATCCTGGTCACCCGGGCAGCACCGAAGAACTCGCGGCGCTGTCGAACAAGAAAAGAAAAGCCGCTCTGGAAGCAATTGCAGCCGATTGCAGTCATTATATCACGACCGGTCTTCACGCCGCTGTCGCTGAATTTCTCGGCGCCGATACACAGGGACAAGGACGCGTGGAGGTCGACGAAACCGATGCGGGTCGGCAGACCCTGCTTGTCTGGTATCCGCGTACCGACACGTCCGAAACAGGATATGTTCAGGCCGCTGTCAAGATCGAATCAGGAGCGAAATCCGCACTCGATCCCCACCGGCCTTTGACGATTGCGCCTTACATCGACAAAGACATCGTGGCATTGGATCTCGGCATACCAGATGTGACCACCATCCATGCCGAGCGGACTTTCCGGGACAAGATCGTCATTGTCCATGGCTTGCGCAACTGGTACGAGCGGCGCGATGAATTGCGTCAGGACGGTCAGCGGATCTCACGGCATTACTACGACCTGCATTCACTGCTTGGGTCTGATATTGGCGATAATGCGATTGCCGATCCCGTACTCGGGGCGGATTGTGTCGAGCACGCACGCACATTCTTCAACAGGCCGGATTTCGATCTCGCCTCGGCCGTGCCGGGCAGGTTTGCGCTCCGCCTCGTCGGCGACATGATCGAACGGCTGCATTGCGACTACGGCAACACGCGGGCGATGATCTTCGGAGCGGCCTGACTTCGAGCAAATCCTGTCATCGATCGGACAGATTGAAGATCGGCTGAACGCACCTGCGTAAAGGCGGGACCGCCAAGACAATCCGCCAACCTGCTTGCCGTCAAATCCGACGGCAAGGCACGCTTCGGAGGTTGGACTTTCCGGGTTGGCCAAAAGGCTGCAATTTGCGCACCCGCGGGACGACGATTCCGACCGGGTTACCCGATGCGCTCACGCCGGTTCCTGAGGAATTGTCCGCATTTCTGCTGCCGCATGCCCATCGCGCAGCGGAATTGAATCCATAGCGGCCAAGCCAAGACAAACGTGTAGAGTATATCCATGGCACGCTGAACGCGCATGCGAGCATGCCTGCCTCATTCGATTTCGGAAACGTCTGAACGGAAAAATTTGAACCCGAATATTCTGATCTTGTCTGGAGACAGGCGCTCAATTCCGGCAGGCCAAATACCCTTTGCGGGTCCCTGTTCCGGTTATGGAAATGCCCTGTTTGCCAGGTGCGCCGCGTCCTGCGTAGCAATCACAGCTGAACGAAACACAAGATGCCGCCAGGCGTGCAGGTTGCGGTGTGAGGGGCGGCGCCAAAAACGTCACCGCTCCCAACACCTTTCTTCATTGAACGCCCTGACGTCCGGGTTTGGATGCAGGTTCGGAGTCCGACAGGGGGAAACTGCGTGAGCAGATTGGAAGAGCTGAAACCTGGAGCCCGTGCGACCGGTATAGCGCCAGGTTCTGCTGTCGAAATCGTTTCCGTTGACTGGGTCGGAGAGCAGGCGGACACATGACGGCCACGCCCGACATCAAATCGCTCGGCGGGTTCGTCTGGTCGATCGCCGAAATCCTGCGCGGGGATTTCAAGCAATCCGAATATGGCAAGGTGATCCTGCCCTTTGTCGTCATGCGCCGTCTCGACTGCATCCTGGAGCCGACGAAGGACGCGGTGCTCGCCGCGCATAAGTCGCTCCCCGAGGGGGTCGATGACGAGACCCGGAAAATGATCCTGTTCGGCGCAGCCGGCGACGGGATCAAGGTCTACAATACTTCCGGGCTTACCTTCGACAAGCTGCGCGGACAGGATGCCCGCCAGCTGCACGCCAACCTCATCGACCATATCCGCTGCTTTTCGCCGAATGCAGGCGACATCTTCCTGGAAAAATTTCGGTTCACCGAACAGTTGAAGCGGCTCAATGACGGCGAGATCCTCTGGCAGGTGTTCGAGCGATTCTGCGAGATCGACCTGCACCCATCGGCCGTCACAAATATCGAAATGGGCTACCTGTTCGAGGAACTGATCCGCCGCTTCTCTGAAATTTCGAACGAGACCGCAGGCGAGCATTTCACGCCGCGGGAAGTGATCCGGCGGATTGTCGATCTGCTCATCGCCAATGATGACACCAAACTGACCCGGCGCGGCATCCTCCGGCAAATCTACGATCCGGCCTGCGGAACGGGCGGCATGCTCGCCCTCGCCGAAGAGGCGTTGAAGCGGTTCAACGATTCGATCCGGATCGAACTGTTCGGGCAGGAGCTCAACCCCGAATCCTTCGGAATCTGCAAGTCTGACATGCTGGTCACGGGGCACAATCCCGAGCAGATCGCATTTGGAAATACGCTCAGTGATGACGCCCATCAGCATCGCAGGTTCCACTACATGCTGTCCAACCCGCCTTATGGCGTGGACTGGAAGAAGTACCAGGGGCCGATCAAGGCGGAAGCCGCCGATCTTGGCCATGCCGGGCGGTTCGGCGCGGGAACGCCGCGAATTTCCGACGGCCAACTGCTTTTCCTTCAGCACATGATTTCCAAGATGCGCGATGACGAGGACGGCTCGCGCATCGGCATCGTTATGAACGGCTACGATTAATAGGGTATTATATTTGATTTATTCGACCTTTCTTCAGATGTTGCGCTCCGGCAGCGGTATGGTTCGGCCCGATTTCACCGAGACGTCCGGCTTTGGTTTTCCGCCGGGCGGTTCCGGCTGTCGGGGGCCGGATGTGTGCGCACCCACGCGACGGCCTGCGCCGGGCGTCGTGCGATGCATCGCCGAATGACAGCGCCGCGCCCGTCATCGCAGGACCGGCTTGCGGGAGAAAGAAAACCTCATGTCCAGTGAGGATTCCGCATCCGGCATAAGTCCGCGCGCCGATTGGCGCGATCCTGACCCTTACGCTTTCCTGCACAGGATGGACCGGACCGGCTGGGCCTGGGAATGGCTCAGGCGCAATCCCGACTTCGCCGCGGCAATCGGCCTGCCGTCACGGGATTTGCCGTCATCCGCTCCGCCCGCCACCTTGCGCCGGATGGAAGTCGCCGGGCCTCGTATCATGCGTGTCCGGGAACCGGAGCCTTTTGAACGCTGGGGCGTTCATTTTCTCCGCCGGCGTCGATCTGCCTGCCAAGGATGTCTTCTGGCGCCCCGAGGCCAATCCGTTCGTGCTCGCCACTGAGGCAAGGCCGGTGGCGGCCGATCACCCCGACGCCTTCGATATGCGGCGCTTTGGGTCATTCGCCACGGTTCTGTGCGGCGGCGGACAGGAACACGTGCTGTTCGGCGACGGCCTGCGTCATCTGCAACTGACGGTGACCGCGGGCAGCGTGCTCGATGGCCCGGTGTGCCTGCATTACCCGCTGTCGGGTTTGCGCCGCATGGAGGCGAAGGTTCTGACATTGCAACGGCTATCGGGGCTTTGCCGTCTCGGCCGCCTGCCGCTCAGCCTCTATCCGCCGGAGCGCCGCGCCGGGCGCTGGGCGATGATGCTGCGCGCATTCGATGGGGCGGCGGCCGGGGCCAGCCAGCGCGACATCGCGGCGGTCCTCTATGGGAAACGGGCGGTCCGGGAGGACTGGCAGGCCGGTTTCCTGCGCACCCGCGTCCAGCGCCTGCTGTCCGGTGCGCGGACCATGGTGCGGGGCGGCTACCGGAAACTGCTGGATCCGCAGGAAAGGGGCGTTCGGGGCGGGTGAAAGGCTGAGGGGCCAGAGAGAGCCCGTCCGCCCGCAATCCGAAAGGGAGGGGACTCTCCGATGTTTCAATTCGTCAGGGGCGCCGCCGCCGGCATGGCGTCTTTTGCCTGTATGTCCTTCCGGCCCGCGCGCGACGGCGAGCATAAGGGCCCGCCAGGGTGATCGGTGCCGGCACGGTCGAGATGGGCGGCGGTCGCCACAGGTTTTACGGCGTCGATGCCGTGGAGACCGACCGGATCCGCCGCCGCCGCAACGGCACGCAATGGCCCTGAGGCCGGAAGGCTGCCGCGGCACATGCCGAATTCCTGCATGGCCGGACGGTCAATTGCGGCGTCTGGCGGGCAACGGTGCGCGATGCCCATGAAAGGTTCATCCCGATCTCCCAGCCACCAGGAGCGCGATCCAGCGACGCCAGGGAGCAAAATCGCCCGGCCCATTCAAATTCGGTTCTCAATATCCACCTCCCTTTCCGGGGAGGGGAAGACGGCCCATCGGCGTTGTTGCGCCGCTTGCCCGATGCCCCCGCATCGCACTGCGCGACGCGCCCAGCCGACCGGACCGATTTTCCACCATCAAATGTTCCAATCTAGCTCAGAACTGCTCCAGGCGGTCGGCGGCAACCTTTCCGCCCGGGTTGCCAATGAGGGCCGGGCCATCGCTGGCCGCGATGCCAACCGACATTACAACGACACCGGCCGGGAGGGCATGGCGAAGTTCCTGCGCCGGGGTGTGTGGGCCGGATCCTTCGGTCCGCCCGAAGAAGCCGGCGGCAGGGTCGGCGGTTCGCAATCCCGGCCTGGAGGAAACCGGGGAGCCGGCCTCATAGAGGTAAAGGGCCAGGCGTTTTCCATGAACGGGTCTGGAAGGGGAAAGAAGGCTTTCTCCGCCCGTTCAGGAGAACCGACATGGCAAACCGCAAGAAACTCTCCCTGTCCCGGTCCCGGGACATTCCGTTCGACAAGCTGGCGCTCTCGGACCGCAACGTGCGACGCGTGCAGGCGGGTGTGTCGATCGATGACCTGGCCGAGGACATTGCCCGGCGCACGCTGCTGCAAAGCCTGAGTGTGCGGCCCGTCATCGGCGAAGACGGTCAGTTCACGGACCGGTACGAGGTGCAGGCCGGCGGGCGGCGCTACCGGGCGCTGGAACTGCTGGTCAGGCAGAAGCGGCTCAATAGAACCGCGCCGATCCCCTGCATCGTGCGCGAGGACGGCATTCTGGAGGAGGATTCGCTGGCGGAAAACTGCCAGCGTGTCAGCCTCCACCCGCTGGACCAGTTCCGCGCTTTCCAAGCGTTGAAAGATCAGGGTCTGGGAGAGGAGGAGATCGCCGCCCGGTTCTTCGTCACGCCGAAGGTGGTCAAACAGCGGCTGAAGCTGGCCGCGGTGTCACCGAAGCTGCTTGAGGTCTATGCCGCCGACACAATGACGCTGGAACAGCTCATGAGCTTCAGCATCTCCAATGACCACGCCCGCCAGGAGCAGGTCTGGGAGATGGTCAGCCGCGGCTATAACGATGCGCCATACTACATCAGGAAGCTTTTGACCGAAGACAGTGTCTCCATGCGCGACAGGCGCGTCCGTTTCATCGGCCTCGATGCCTACGAGGCCGAGGGCGGCACGGTGCTGCGCGACCTGTTCTCGCAGGACGACGATGGCTGGCTCGAAGACGTGGCGCTGCTGGAGCGGCTCGTTGCCGACAAACTCGCCACCGAGGCCGGGGCGATCGAGGCGGAAGGCTGGAAATGGACCGAGACGGCCGCCGATTTTCCCTATGGTCATACATCTGGCCTGCGCCGCGTGATGGGCGAGACGGAGCCGCTCACCGATGAGCAACATGCCCGCCGCGAGGCCCTGCGCGACGAGATGGCACGGATCGAGGAACGCTATTGCGATACGGACGAAGAATTACCCGAAGAGGTCGACAGGCGTCTCTCGGATATCGAAGCCGAACTCGATGCGTTCGAGGACCGGCCCGTCGTCTACGATCCCGAAGAGATCGCCCGCGCCGGGGCCTTCGTCAGCATCGACGGCAATGGCGGCCTCAAGGTCGAGCGCGGCTATGTCCGGCCCGGGGACGAGGCGCCGGTATCGGACGATGACGGCGATGCCGGGACGGCAACGTGCGATGCCGAAAGCGCATCGCCGGATGGCGCCGCCGATGGGGCGCATTGCGTGCCCGGACAGGCGCCTTCCGGTCAGGCCGATGGCGGGACCGGGGAAGACGAGGGCCTGAAGCCGCTCTCCGACCGGCTGGTCATGGAACTGACGGCGCATCGCACGCTTTCCTTACGCGATGCGCTTGCCGGTGACCCGGACATCGCCTTCATCGCCGTGCTGCATGGGATGGCGCTCCAGACGTTCTATCGCTACGCCACCGAGAGCTGCCTGGAGGTTACGTGGACGAGTTCCGGCTTTTCCGTCCAGGGGCCGGATCTGAAGGAATGCCCATCGGCGAAGGCCATCGGCGAGCGCCATGCCAGGTGGGAAAGGCGGCTTCCAGGCGAGCCGGAGCTTCTCTGGGCGTTCCTCTGTGACTTCGACCATGAGAGCCGCATGGCGCTGTTTGCCCATTGCGCCTCGCTCTCGGTCAACGCGGTGCATGAGCCGTGGAACAGGGCGCCGGGGCGCAAGCGCCATGCCGATCAGCTCGCCTGCGCCGTCTCGCTCGACATGGCCGCCGGCGGCTGGAAGCCAACGCCTGAGAATTACCTGAACCGGGTGCCCAGGGCGCGCATTCTGGAAGCCGTCACCGAGGCCAGGGGCGAAGCCGCGGCCGAACTGATCGACCATCTCAGGAAGTCCGACATGGCCGAGCAGGCCGAGCGGCTGCTGGCCGATACCGGCTGGCTGCCGGAACCGCTGAGGACGCCTGGGGTCGAGACGGCTCCGGTTTCCGGCGATGCCGGAGCGGGCAGTCATGATCGGGGCGAACCGGAGGCGGATGCCTCCGCCGCGGCTCTGCCGGAATTCCTGACAGCCGCCGAATGAGCGGTCCTTTCGCTTCTTATCCATCACGGCCCGGATGCCCTGTTATGTGCGGCTGCGTCGCGCGGGGGCGCCGGGCCTTTCACTTATGGAGGCACGCATGCCGACAACGATCAAAACCACCGTCTTCACCTTCGATGAACTCACTGAGGCCGTCAGGGAACGCGCGCGCGCATGGTATCGCGAAGGGAATCTCGATTATGACTGGTGGTCGTTTGTGTACGATGATTTTTCCACCATCTGCGCGATTCTCGGCGTCGAGCTCGCAACCCGCCCCGTCCGGCTGATGGGTGGCGGAACGCGCCGGGAACCGTGCATTCGGTTCCAGGGCTTCGGGGGCCAGGGTGATGGTGCGAGCTTCGAGGGGATGTGGATACATGTCAGGGGAAGCGTCGCCCGGATAAAAGCCCATGCCCCGAAAGACGGGGAACTGCACGATATCGCCAAGCGTCTCGCAAACATCCAGCGGCGCAATTTCTTCCAGCCTTGTGCTCACATCGGCCAGCGCGGGTACCACTGCCACGAAAACACCATGCAGATCCCGCCGTATCGCTCACTTCCGGCACTTCGAATGTGGTGCCGCAAGCCACAGACAAGGACAGGCCAAGAAGGGCTGCCGGCTATGCGAAAGGACGTTCTTGTCACCATGAGGGACCTCATTGCGAAGATTTGCTGCAAGGCTGAACATGCTGAAGGTCCGGCACCGAGTCCATCCGCATGTTCCGCAATATAATACGGTGGCTGAGACCGGTGACCAGATTACAGAATGGTTATCGCGACTTTTTCTTCGGCTTGGTCGGCTGCTCCGAATCCAGCTTCAGCCAGCATTCCGTCCATTTCTGCATCGCCTTGAGCGCTTCGGCAACTTTTGTCTCACAGAAAGAATCATGTCTCAATTCAGAAACCTTGAGACCGAATTGAATACCCCTCGCACCTTTTTTGTCTTTTTCGGGATAACCTTCAAATGTCGAACCTTCCGGCCTTGCCTCCAAAAGCGCACGCCGCTCCATTTCCAATACAGGATCGACCACAAGGTCTACCATGCCTGTCGCTTGCGGATGCTTCGGATCTGTTTTTGTCCATAGCTTGTGCCGAAGGAAAACGTGGTTTGGGAATTTCGGATGCGAAATAGGTTCGACATAACATGATTCAGGGAAATATGTAGGTTTCAGAGGCGGGAAAACGAACTCCTGCTCGCCATCGCGTGACATCTCTTCCATGCACTTACGATAGGCTTTGTGCAGTTCAAGCATTTTAGGGTCTGGTTCAGGTTCACGCTTTGCCGTCTCCAGTGCCCGCTCAATGATGTTCCGTCTGTAATCGCGTCGACCGGGACTGGGAGAATCAATCATTTCAGCGACCTCTTCAAGGTTGACTTTGAATTCGTATTTGCCGCTTTCACCCACATATCTGGCGGGGGCCACAAGTACGGTTACAACTCGTGTGTATCCTTTGTTACAACGCATGTATTTGGCATGCTCGGCATAACGGTCAGCCTGTCGAACTGCTGCACTTGCATCAATTTTGTCCTCGATGAGCAGGCCTGCGCGTGTCCCATCAATTTCTGCGTCCACGAGAAGGTCGCCGGAACCACCCACATGGAGTTCTGGTTGGGGGATGACATCCTTCACGTGGAAATGTGCAAATTCCAGCCCACACCTGCGCGCGAACCTGGCTGCAAATTCCGGGTCGCAACGGAATTCTTCCGCGAGGAGATTATCAATCTCGTATTCTCGGGACTTCTTGCGGGGAGTGGCTTCCGGGCATGACATTGGCCAAGGCTATTTGAACAATGACTGCGTTTCAAGTGCGCCGCGACGGTGCACAGATGACCGCCGATGCCGAGGACATCGTGCTTGAAGCCTTGCGCGATCTTGCCCGCTGGCTCCATGCGCGGCTGGAGGCGGAATACGAATATCTCCAGTCCGACGGCGTGGTGGATGAAAGCATCAGCGCCAACGGCTACACCTTCACCGGCAGCGGGGAGCGGTTCGGCTGAGAGGGAAAGGCGTTTGCGGGAGGGTGAACCGGGTCAGGTGAAAGAGAGACCGGCCCGGTTTTCCGTCAACCCCTCAACCTGGAGATACCCATGCAGGATACGCACGAACTCACCCAGGCCGACCTCGCGCAGTTCATCGGCAGCACCTGCCTCTATCGCTTTGCCCTGACCGGTCTTCGCTACACCGAAGGCGTCCACCATGTCGCCGAAAAGGGCGGGGCGGTGTGGCTGATCGCGGACATTGCCGCTTACCAGCACGACCCGGCCATCCGCGCCGAGCCCTTCCAGCACTGGAAGCTCAGCGTCGCCGATGACCGGACGGCGCGCCTGGCCTGCGAAAACGGCAACGGCAAGCCGATCCTCGTGCGGAAGATCGATTATACCGAGTTCCCGCTTGAGGAGATCGCCTTCTTCCTCACCGACAATGTGCTGATGCTTCCGGGCGAATACTGACGTAAGGGCCGGATATGGGGCGGGCGGGAGCACCGGCCAGGGCCGCACTACCCGCTCCGCCGCGACCGGGAGAGGCAGAAGATCGCTCCTGAAAGGGTGGACCGGAAGAGTCGAGACAGAGCCCGGTCCGTCTTTCAACCGTTCGTCACCCGAAAGGTCCTGCCCCGGGGCCTTTCGTTCGTTTCACAAACCAATTTTACCCCGGAGACATCCCATGAATTCCGCACTACCCGCGGCGGCGCCGCCGGACCGCGTTCGTTTCTTCGAAACGTCCACCGGACATTCCAATCCTGCTTCGGCGGACCGGTCCTCACCGATCCGCACGTCCACTGACGCCGCAAGCTGCATCCTGACCGCCGCCGAACGGATCCTTGCCGGTCTCGAACGCGGCATCGCCATCGACACCTGCATCCTGCGTCAGGCGATGGAAGAGGCCTTCGGCGGCTCCGACGCCGAAGGCTTGTGGTCCTGGAAGGACGCATACGAAGCCTGCGAGGCGGCGCAGGTGCTGTTCCTGTGCAAATACGGCCGGGCGATGCGCGAAAATACGGCCTCGGCGGAGGCGTTGCTCGCCATGGTGAGCCGCATCGCCGGGCTGCTGCCCACCCATACCCGGCGCTCGGAGGAATCCCGGGCACTGCAACAGTTCTCGACCCCGGCGCCCCTGGCGCTGGTCGCGGCAGTTGCCGCCGGCCTCACAGAAAGTGACGTGGTGCTGGAGCCTTCCGCCGGAACGGGCCTCATGGCCGTCTTCGCCGGGATCATGGGTGCGAAGCTGGCGCTCAACGAGATCGCCGAAACGCGGGCTGCGCTCCTGCGGAGACTGTTCCCGAACAGCCTGGTCACTGCACATGACGCTGCCAGCATCGATGACTGGCTGGCGGACGATATCGCGCCTTCGGTCGTTCTCATGAACCCGCCTTTCTCGGCGGCGCTCCACGTGCAGGGGCGCGTCTCCGACGCCGACTTCCATCACGTGCGCTCGGCTCTGGCGCGTCTGCCCGAGGGCGGTCGCCTCGTTGCCATCACCGGGCACAGTTTCCCCGTCGACAAGCTGAGCGATGCCGTTCGCTTCACCTGCGTGGTGGACGGCTCCGTCTACTACAAGCACGGAACCAGCTTCGACACGCGCCTCACCGTCATCGACAAGTCGTCTGAAACGGCTTCGCCGCCGGCGTTGCCGCGCGTGGAAAATACTGCCGACTTGCTCGCTGGTCTCATCGAACATCTGCCCCCTCGCTTGGCGGTGGACGATGAGATCGGGCTCGGGACAGCGGCGAAGCCCGCTGTTGCGCGCAAGGTCGCGCCAATCGCGCGCAGGTCCCGTCCCGTCATTTCTGCGGCGCCCGATGCTGTCGAACTCACCTATGAGCCCATCGAATGGAAGCCGGCCGGGGGCGCCGACCTGACCGACGCGCTCTACGAGGGCTACGCCCTGCAATCGATCCATATCCCAGGCGCGAAGCCGCATCCGACGAAGCTGGTGCAATCGGCCGCCATGGCCTCGGTGGCCCCGCCCAGGCCGGGCTACCGGCCGCATCTGCCGGCACATATCGTGAAGAGCGGCATTCTCTCCGATGCCCAGCTCGAAAGCGTCATCTATGCCGGCGAGGCGCATGCCCGGCATCTCGCCGGATCATGGACGCTGGATGAGACCTTCGACAACCTTCACGCCGCACCCGAGGAGGACGAGAAAGCCGTGCGGTTCCGCCGCGGCTGGTTCCTGGGCGACGGCACCGGCTGCGGCAAGGGGCGGCAGGTGGCCGGCATCATCCTCGACAACTGGATCAGGGGCCGGCGCAAAGCGGTGTGGATCAGCCGTTCCGAGAAATTGCTGGAAGATGCGCAGCGTGACTGGGCGGCGCTCGGCATGGAAAAGCTGCTGGTCCAGCCTTTGTCGCGCTTCAGGCAGGGAACGCCGATCCGGCTGGCCGAAGGCATCCTCTTCGTTACATACCCCACGCTGCGTTCCGCCGAACGCGAGGGCAAGGCCTCGCGTCTTCAGCAGATCATCGATTGGCTCGGTCAAGAGGCGGGAAGCGGCGAAGCCGCGACAGGGAACGCAAAGAGCTTCGATGGTGTGGTCGTCTTCGACGAAGCCCATGCGTTGGCGAACGCCGCCGGCGGCAAGGGCGAGCGCGGTGAGCAGATCCACTCTCAGCAGGGCCGCGCCGGGCTGCGCCTGCAGCGGGCGCTGCCGGACGCCCGCGTGGTCTACGTCTCGGCGACCGGGGCCACCGACGTGCGCAATCTCGCTTATGCCGAACGACTCGGCCTGTGGGGCGGCGAGGACTTCCCTTTCGCCAACCGTTCCGAGTTCGTGCAGGCGGTCGAGGCGGGCGGCGTTGCGGCGATGGAGGTGATGAGCCGCGACATGAAGGCGCTCGGCCTCTATACGGCGCGATCGCTGTCCTACGAAGGTGTCGAGGTCGAGATCGTCGAACATGCCCTGACGCCGCAGCAGGTGGCCATCTACGACGCATACGCGGCGATGTTTGAGGTGATCCACACCAACCTCGATTCCGCTCTGGAAGCATCGAATGTCACCGGCTCGTCCGGCACGCTCAATGGCCAGGCGAAATCCGCCGCCAAATCCGCATTCGAGGGCGCCAAGCAGCGCTTCTTCAACGCCCTGATCACCGGCATGAAGGCGGTCACGCTGATCGAAAGCGTCGAGCGCGACACTGCCGCTGGCCATGCGCCCATCATCCAGCTGGTTTCGACCGGCGAGGCGGTGATGGAGCGCAAGCTCGCCGACATTCCGCCTGAGGAATGGGAAGACCTCACCATCGATCTCAGCCCGCGCGAGGTCGTCGGCTCTTACCTGCAGCATTCCTTTCCGACGCAACTGTATGAATCGTACACGGACGATGAAGGCAATCTGCGCTCGCGCCCCGCATTCGACGATGACGGCAATCCGATCCAATGCAAGGCGGCATTGGCGGCAAGGGACCGCATGATCGAGCAGCTCGCCATGCTCGATCCGGTGCCCGGCGCGCTCGATCGGATCGTGCAGCACTTCGGAACGGACAAAGTCGCCGAGGTGACTGGCCGCGCGCGGCGGATCGTGCGTAAGAGCTTGCCCCGGACTGGATCCGGGGGCGATCGCCTGTGCGTCGAGAGACGTCCACCTTCGGCCAATCTCGGCGAGACGCAAGCCTTCATGGACGATGAGAAGCGCATCCTGGTCTTCTCCGACGCCGGCGGCACAGGCCGTTCGTATCATGCCGACCGGGGGGCGAAGAACCAGCGCCTGCGCGTCCATTACTTGCTCGAAGCCGGATGGAAGGCCGACACCGCCATCCAGGGCCTCGGCCGCTCCAACCGCACCAACCAGGCGCAGCCGCCGCTGTTCCGTCCCGTCGCCACGGACGTGAAGGCGGAAAAGCGCTTCCTGTCGACCATTGCCCGCCGTCTCGACACGCTCGGCGCCATCACCCGCGGCCAGCGCCAGACCGGCGGGCAGGGCCTGTTCCGCGCCGAGGACAATCTCGAAGGCGATCAGGCGCGGGCGGCACTTCGACAGTTCTACATGCTGCTGGTGCAGGGCGGCATCGAGGGCTGCTCGCTTCAGCGGTTCGAGGAAGCCACGGGGTTGTCGCTTACCTTCGAGGGGAGAGCGCTGAAGGAGGAGCTGCCGCCTATCACGACCTTCCTCAACCGTCTGCTGGCGCTGCCCATTGTCTTGCAGAACACCGTGTTCACGGCGTTCGAAGAGCTTTTGAACGCTCGGATCGAAGCAGCCATTGCAGCGGGCATCCATGATGTCGGGCTGGAGACGATCCGCGCCGAAAGCCTGATCGTCACCGACCGGCGTACCGTCTGGCAGCATGACAGCGGAGCCGAGACGCGGCTCTTCACCATTCAACGCAGGGACCGCAATAAGCCGCTATCGACCGAGGAGGCGCTGAAGATCCAGGGCGGCAAGCTTCTGGTCAATGAGCGCTCGGGCCGGGCTTCTGCCAAAACCTCCGCGCCGAGCCTGATGCACGACGATGGTAGCGTGGAACGCCGCGTGCGGCTGATCCGCCCCATGCAGCGCGACACGATGAGCGTCGATGACTGCGCCGCCACGCACTGGAAGGAGGCGGAGAGGGAAGAGTTTATCGCCGCATGGGAAAAGGAGATCGCCGGAATCCCGGAATTCTCGACGAGCACGTTCCACCTCGTCACCGGCCTCCTGCTGCCGATCTGGCGGCGTCTTCCGG
>NZ_SPNT01000021.1 GCF_004959855.1 Nitratireductor sp. XY-223
CTCCACAGACATGGCGCAGGATCGGGCGACAGCAACCAGGTTGACGACATGGCGCAGGCCGCCTAATCATGAAACCGCAACGCTGCCCGTTCCTTTTTCAACAGAGAACGGGACATCCCCTCGGCGCCGGAACGGGTGAACTCGTCGGTGTGGCAAAGACCGGTTGCCTTGATCTCGACAAGTACCTCGCCCCTTCGCGGACCTTCCAGGTTCACCTCCATGATTTCGAGTGGTTGGCCGGCTTCGACGGCAACGGCTGCTCTGGTGCGCATGGGAGTATCCTTCAGACTGTTATTGGAAACAGCACCCGGCAGAGGAGTTTGCTGGTTGGATCTGCCGGGTGCTGTGGTCGCTGACCAACGTCTTGATCAGCTGTTACGATGCCAGTTTGCTGTCTTCATCCGCGGCGGGTCCGGCCGGGAATACACCGGACATCACCGTAAAGCCCGGAATGCGCTTGAAACGGTCGCACCAGCGGCGGATAGCGGGATAGTCCATGCGGGATATTCCGCCCTCCTCGGACAGGATGATGTAGGGGAAACAGGCGATGTCGGCGATCGTCGGGTGATCGCCCGGACATATCCAGTCCTGTCCGGCCTCCTCTGCAAAGAAAAGGTGCTCATCGAGGATGCGGAACAGGCGATGGGCACCGGCTCGGCAGGCGCCAACATCGATGTGGGTGTAGAACAGCGCGTCATGCAAACGCGCCGCCGAGGCGGTGGCCGTGATTGCGTCGGCAAAGGCAAGCCACTGGGAAACCTGGCCGAGCAGATCGGGATTGTCCCGCGGATACCACTTGCCCGACCCGTCGTATTTCGAAGCAAGATAGACGAGGATTGCCTGCGCGTCCCTGAGGACGAGACCGTCATCGTCGATGACGGGCAACTGCCCGAGCGGGTTGATTTTCCGGAACGCTTCCGATTTGTGCCGATTGCCGGGATAGAAGTCGACGAGTTCCGACTCGTATTCCACGCCGAGAAAGGACATCAGCAGGCGCAGCTTGTAGCAGTTACCCGAAAGTTCGTAGTCGTAAAGTCTGATCATGGCGGACCTCAGATATCCAGGATGAGCCGATCGGATGCGGCACGCGAAACGCAGGTCATGATGGACTTGCCTTCCGCTTTTTCTTTGGGGCTCAGATAAACGTCCTGATGCAGGATTTCGCCCTCGATGACGCCACAGCGGCAGGTTCCGCACGCGCCCTGTTCGCAGGAACTCGACATGTTGATGCCGGCCTCGCGCAGCACGTCCAGAATTGTCTTGCCAGACGGCACCGTCAGGGTCATCGCCGAGCGCGCAAGATCGATCTCGAAGCTGGAGCTGTCGTCGCGTTCCGTCGTGTTCTTGAAGTATTCGAAATGGATGGCTTCGTCGGCCCAGCCGGCATCGGCGGCGATCTGCCGTGTCGCCTCGAGCATCGGGCCGGGACCGCAGATATAGACATGGCGGGCACGACCCGGGGACTTGAGGACATCGCGCAAGGTGTCGCCCGTCTCGCCGGGCGAGAGCCCTTCGTGAATGGTCACCGCATCGCCCATTTCGCCGAAGGCTTGATTGAAGGCGACGTGGGCTCCGGACTGAACGAAATAGTGGAACTCGAACCCCAGTCCCTGGCTGTTCAGCGTGCGTGCCATGGACAGCAGTGGCGTCACGCCGATGCCGCCCGCGACGAAAACCGTGTGGGTGGCGTCACGGCGAAGCGGAAAATTGTTGCGCGGCGCCGAAATCGCCAGGACATCGCCCTTGGCGACGCCGTCATGGATGGCGACCGATCCGCCTCTGCTGTCCGGCTCGCGCTTGACGCCGATCGTGTAGTGATCGGTCTCGCCGGGACCATTGGTCAACGAGTACTGGCGCACCAGGCCGTTCTGCAGGTGCACATCGATATGGGCGCCCGGCTGGAAGGTGGGCAACGGCCCCTTCAACGCCTCCAGCCGCAGGCTGACAATGCCCTCGGCCGTCATCGCCTTCTCGGTCACCTGGACGCGAAGCTCGGCCTGCCGGCCGTCTTCGCTGGCCGGCGGGATATCGACCAGGTCCTCGGACACTTTGGCAATGGTCACGACCATCGGCTCGGGTGTCTCCATTGAGGCGGCTGCGGCTTCGATGCGACTGCGCAACTCCTCCAGCAACCAGTTATGGTGCTTCAGTATCGCTACACGTTCGGCACCCTCCGAAGCCTGGTCGAGCAGGCCGCGAATGACCGAGTGATTGCTGTCGCACGGTTGGACGAAAAGGCGCACAGAAGGGCCGCCGGCCGCGGTAACGATCACCGAGCCGTCCGCCTCCTCACGGCTGGTACAGCCTTCGGCGAAAACGTAGTGCCGCAATTCCTGGGCGACCAGTTCCCGTGGCGCATTGACGGGTACGGGCCGCAGGACAGTAACCTCATCAAAACCCTCCATGTCCGGAAGTTCACCGGATGCCGTCTCGCCGGCCCAGACAAGGCCATGCACTTCCTGCGTTGGATAGCGGTGGTTGCAGATCGTGCGGGCCGGCGCATCGGCCGGATGGGCGGGGATGTAGGTGCAGCCGGCCGTGCGGTTGGCGTATCGCCAGCCGTGATACTGGCACTTCAGCTCCTTGCCGTCATTGATCCCGATCGAAAGGCGCACCCCCCGGTGCAGGCAGCGGTTCTCCCAAACATTGACGTAGCCGTCATCGGCGCGCCAGACGGCAAATTCGCGTCCCAGGAGCTTTGCCTGATATACATGGCGTTTCGGCAGGTCCGAGCTCGATGCGATCGGATACCAATGGCTGTGCATGTCGGTGGTCATCTGATTTTCCTGTCGAATTCCGGGTCACGCCGCTGCCGGGATCACACCGTAGGTAATCCCTTTCTTTGTCAGCCACCTGCGGTAAGCGATGGCGGATTTATCGGCGCGAATGGGTGTCTCGGCACGCGGATCCAGCGGAAGGCGCTTGGGATACTGGTTTTCCAGGATCGGCTTGTCCTGGCCGAAAATCGTTTGCTGGAACAGGCGGATGGCGGTGTCTTCGCTCGTTTCGTCAAGCAGTGTCAGCATCATGTGCGCCCGCACATGCTCCTGATCGACCGGCTGCACGAAGACGGCGATGACATCAAAGCGGCTCTCGTCCAGCGGACTGGATTTGTAAAGAACCGAACAATAGGGATGCGGGACCCTGTAGATATAGTCGACATCGGTGCCGCCGCTGGAGGCGGCCGCCGCCATCGGCTGAAAGAACTTGCAGTTCGTCGCGACGATCTCGTCGCGCTCCTCGGAAATCTCGACCTCGTATTCCCTGACCTCCGTATGCGGCTCGGCCCCGAGAATGTCGGTATGCACATAGGGAAAGTGCCCCATATCGAGGAAATTCTCGATCGCCCTCGGCGCCGAAACGTTGACGCCGAACGTGGCGGCGTGGATGTTCCGCCGGTCCTTCTCGCCATATTCAGGGATCGGAAAAAGGTCCGGGGGCGGCGTGCCGAATGAGGTCCAGACATATCCATAGCGCTCCAGCACCGGCAGGTGGTCGGCCGGGTCGGCCGGCAGCTCCGGTTCCGTCCGCGCGGGATAGGTCCAGACGACAGGGTCCCCGGTTTCGCTTCTGGTGAACGCGACTGGATCTTCCAGCAGCACCGTCGTTGAAATGGCACCGTCAACCGCTTCGTCGGCGGATGCGATCGCGTGCCACAGATCCAGTACGACCGGGTCCTTGCAGGTGAAACGAGACAAGCTTTTTCCTCCCGTGAAGTTTTGTGCTAGGCGGCGGGAATGGCGCCGTAGCTGACGCAATGGTCACGAAGCCATCTGCGGTAAAGGATTGCGACTTTGTCGGCGCGGATCGGCGTCTCGGCGCGCGGATCCAGAGGCAGCCGCTTCGGCAGCTGGTTTTCCAGGATCGGTTTGTCCTGCGCGAATATCAACTGCATGAACCAGCGGATATCCGGCTCGTTCATGCCCTCCTTCAGATAACACAGCATGTTGTGAACGACGCAGTCTTCCGGCCCGACCGGCTGAATGAACAGGACGATGTAGTCCTTGCGGTCCGGATAGGCCGGGTTGGTCTTGTAGAGCGACACGATATAGGGGCGATATACGCGGTACTTGTACTCGACCTCGATGCCGCCCTCCGCCGTTGGCGATGCTACCGGCTGATAGAAATAGCATTCGGTCGCGATGATCTCGTCGTCCGGCGTCAACTCGACCTGATAGGGCGCGACTTCCGTATGCGGCTCCTCGCCAAGCCAGCCGGTGTGCACGAAGGGAAAATGCCCCATATCGAGAAAGTTCTCGACAACCCGAAGTCCGGACGCCCTTACCGGGAACGAACCGCCGCTTACGACATAGCGATCCGCCTCGCCCGCTTCGGGGATCTCGATGATGTCGCGCGACGGGGTGCCGACGCAAACCCATACGAACCCGTATTTGATCTGACTGGGCAGGACACGACCCGTTTCCTTGTGCCTGACCTCGGCGCTTCCGTCTGCGCGCAGGTTGATATCGAGTTGCTGTTCAAAGAGTTCGGCAGATTGGCGGCTATGTTGCCTGAGGTGTTCCAGGTCTGCCACCACATGCCAGTCATCGAGAAGAATCCGGTCGTGGCACGTCATAGTGTGATCCCCTGTTATTTATATGCGTTATGCATTTTTGTTTTTATGGTAGGCAAAATGGGAAAGATTGCATACCAATCTCAAAAGGAAAGACTTTCAATTTTTCCTTGATAGTTATTTGCCGGTGGTCGCGTTAGTTTTTTGGTGCGGGATTGCGGGATGCGCAATACCGGCAGTTTTTGGGGCTCGTACCCTTAAGAGATATGATCAGAAGGTAGTACCATTGCGATGGGTAACCGTTCGGATGAGATATCCAAGGTAATCACCAGAGCCATCATCAATCGAAGGCTGACGCCCGGCTGCAAGCTGAGCGAGCAGGCGCTTGCGGATGTGTTCAACGTGAGCCGGGCCGTCGTCAGGCAGGCGCTGATCCGCCTCGCCGATGACGGGCTTGTCACCGTGGAACGGCACCGCGGCGCTTTCGTATCGCGGCCGAGCCACCGCGAGGCCATGGAAATCTACGACGCGCTGACCATGCTGGAACAGGGCGTCGCTGCACAGCTCTCGGGACGCCTCGACCAGCGGGGGTGGAGCGAGTTGCGGCATCACGTGGAGCTGCAGCACAAGGCGGTCGAAGAAGGCAATGACGAACTGGCGGATCAGCTCGGCTCGCATTTTCACGTCATCCTGGTGAAGCTGTCCCGCAACACCGTGGTTCAGGAAATGCATGCGCAGCTGATACGGCGCACGGCGCTGTTGAGGTCGCTGGTGGACAGCCGCTTCGACTATTGCGGCCTGCTGCACGACCATTCCGAAATCATCGACCTGCTGGAGGCGGGGCGGGTCGCCAAGGCGCAGGAGCTGATCGACACCCACCATCGCAATGTCGTCAAGGGCTACCTGATGGGCGAGAACACCGAGCAATCGATGAGTGTTCATGAAGCCCTGGAGCCTTACGTCAACGATGCGAAAACCCCGGTGAATGCAACAAGCTGAGGAGGACCACGCGAAATCGCGCACCGCACCCGACAAGGGAGCCAACAAACAAGAAAAACGCGAAACATGAGGGAGAGAGACAATGAAACGCGTAACCAGAAGAGATGTGCTGAAATACGGCTCGGCAGCGGGTCTGGCGGCCGGACTGTCCGGTCTGCCGTCCATCGGACAAGCCGCGGATGTATTGAAAGTCGGAGCGGTCTACGTATCGCCAGTCTCCGAGATCGGATGGACCAAACAGCACAGTCTCGGCATCGAAGCCATCCAGGAGGAATTCGGCGACAATGTCGAGGTAACCGTCATCGACAACATATTCCGCCCCCAGGATGCCGAACGCGTCTTTCGCGAACTGGCCGCCTCGGGCAATCACCTGATTTTCGGGACCAGCTTCTCGCACGGAACCCCGATGCAGAAAGTCGCGCCGCGCTTCCCCAAGGTGGCTTTCGAGCACTGTTCCGGCATCAAGCATCTGAAAAACCTCGGCACCTTCGAGGCCAAGTATTTTGAAGGCTGCTATGTGGCCGGCGTGCTCGCTGGCCATGTGTCGAAGTCCGCCAAGATCGGATTCATCGGCGGGTTCCCGATACCCGACATCGTCGGACCGGCAAACGCGCTGCTGCGCGGTGCGCAGAGCGTTAACCCGGACACCACCTGCAACGTCATCTTCCTGAACTCCTGGTTCGATCCGGGCAAGGAGAAGGAGGCGGCCAAGACGCTGGTCTCGCAGGGTTGCGATGTGATCTGCTCCATGACCGACACGGCCACCGGCGTCCAGGTCGCCGGCGAGAACGATGTCTGGTCGGTGGGCTATGCCAGCGACATGGCGAACTTCGGCAATGGCAAGCATCTGACCGCCTTCACCCTGAACTGGGCGCCGGTCTACGTTCAGGCCGCCAAGGATGTCGCCGCCGGCACCTGGCAATCCACGGAACGCTGGCAGGGACTGTCGGACGGCGTCGTTCGCATGTCGCCTTTCAACGCGGATCTGCCGGGCGAAGCCGTCAGCGCCGCGCAAAAGGCGCAGGACGAGATCATCGCCGGAACGCTGCACCCATTCGCGGGCGAGCTGAAGGATCAGGGCGGCGGTGTGAGGGTCGAAGCGGGCGGCGTCCTGTCGGATGGCGACATTCGCAGCTTTGACTGGTTCGTTGAAGGTGTGATCGGCAACCTCGGTTAGTTCCGCAAGATCACGCAATTCGCCCGGGCCGGCAAGTCCGGCTCGGGCGGCACCGTCCAGACAAAGGCAACCGCGCTATGACTCCACGCCTGCAACTTCGTGGCATCAGCAAGTCGTACCCAGGCGTTCTTGCAAATGATGATATCTCGCTCTCCGTACTGCCCGGCGAAATCCACGCCGTTCTGGGTGAGAACGGAGCCGGCAAAAGCACGCTGATGAAGATCATCTACGGAGCCACTCCGGCTGACGGCGGCCAGATTCTGTGTGACGGCCGGGAGGTGCCCGAACACGGACCCGCCGTCTCACGGGAACTGGGCATCGAAATGGTCTATCAGCACTTCGCGCTGTTCGAATCCATCACGGTCGTCGAGAACATCGCACTGTCGATGCCGGGCCGCATGGACCTGAAGGGCCTTGCCGTGAAGGTGCGGGAGGTTTCCGAGAAATACGGGCTTCCCATTGACCCGGACCGGCTGGTCCTATCCCTGTCCGTCGGCGAACGCCAAAGGGTGGAGATCGTGCGCTGCCTCCTGCGCCAGCCCAAGTTGCTCATCCTCGATGAGCCCACATCGGTCCTGACGCCGCAGGCCGTCCGCAAATTGTTCGAAACGCTGCGCAAACTCTCCGACGAGGGATGCAGCATTCTCTACATAAGCCACAAACTGGACGAGGTGCGCGAGCTGTGTCATTCGGCGACCGTGCTGCGCGGCGGCAGGGTGACCGGTGAAACGGATCCACGCACCACCACCTCCGCGGACCTGGCGCGCATGATGGTCGGCAGCGACCTGCCTGAAATGCTGCTCCAGCCATCCGAGTTGAGCACCGCGCCGCTTCTCAGCGTCGACAACCTCAACATGGCCTCCGAAAGCCATGTGGGCACCAGTTTGACGTCCATCAGGCTTGAAGCCTATGGCGGAGAAATCGTGGGTATCGCTGGTGTGTCCGGCAACGGTCAGGGTGAGCTGGCCGCCGCAATCAGCGGCGAGCGCATTGCCAGCGCTGCCGAGGACATTGTCCTGGAGGGCCGTCCGGTCGGTCATCTGGACGCCGGCCGCAGGCGCGACCTGGGCCTTGGTTTCGTTCCCGAGGAGCGGCTCGGACGCGGTGCCGTCCCTCCGTACGAATTGTCCGAGAACGCGCTGTTGACGGCGCATCGCAAGGGCATGGTGAAACACGGCATGGCGGACCGCAACAAGGCCCGGGATTTCACCATGCAGGTCATCGACAAGTACAGCGTCAAGGCCCATGGCCCCGACGCCAAGGCACACGGCCTGTCTGGCGGCAATCTTCAGAAATTCATCATGGGACGCGAGATCGAGCTCTCGCCCAAGGTGCTGCTGGTATCGCAACCCACCTGGGGGGTCGACGTCGGCGCCGCGGCATATGTTCGCCAGACCCTCATCGACCTCAGCCGCAGCGGCCGGGCCGTCATCGTCATTTCCGAGGAGCTTGAGGAGTTGTTCGAGATCTGCGACCGGCTCTACGTCATCAGCAATGGCGCGCTGTCGCAATCGCTCAACCGCTCCGAGACCAATGTCGAGGAGATCGGGCTGCTTATGGCCGCGACCGGTTCGAGGGATCAGGACGCCGAACAGCGCGCGGAGGATATGAAATATGCTGTTTAAAGTGGAGGCCCGCCAGGAACCCTCGCGCAAGATGGCTCTCGCGGCACCGCTGATTGCGACCGGCCTGACCGTCGTCATCAGCTCCCTTTTCTTTCTGTCGCTCGGTCTCAATCCGTTCGTGACGCTCTATACGTTCTTCGTCCAGCCGCTGACGACGATGAACGGCATTTCAGAATGGCTGCTCAAGGCTTCGCCGCTGATACTGATCGCCTGCGGCCTTGCGGTCGCCTTCAGGGCGAATGTCTGGAACATCGGGGCAGAGGGCCAACTGATCATGGGCGCGATCGCCGCGGCCGGTGTCGGTCTGTTCTCGCCGTTCCAGGAAAGCATCTTCCTTCTGCCGCTCATGGTGGTCTGCGGCATGCTTGCCGGCGCCGCCTGGGCCGCTATCCCGGCGTTCCTCAAGGCCAGGATGAACACCAACGAGATCCTGGTGACGCTCATGCTGACCTATGTGGCGACGCTGATCCTGTCCTATCTGGTGCACGGCCCCTGGCGCGATCCCGACGGCTTCAACTTCCCGCAGACGGCGCTGCTTCCCTATGCCGGCATGTTCGAGGTCTTTGATTATTCATACCGCCTCAACACCTCGATATTCTTTACCGTTGTCGCCGTAATTCTGGCCTGGCTGTTCATGGAGCGCAGCTTCCTCGGCTACAAGATGGCTGTTGGTGGCGTGGCGCCGGCAGCGGCGCGTTTTGCGGGCTTCAAGAGTTCGTCCTCGATCTGGGTCGGATTGCTGGTATCGGGTGCGACCGCGGGCCTGGCCGGCATGACCGAAGTATCCGGACCGCTCGGGCAATTGTCGTCGCAGATTTCCCCCGGATACGGCTTCGCGGCGATTATCGTCGCCTTCATCGGCCGGCTGAATGCCTTCGGCATCGTCCTTGGCGGACTGCTTCTGTCGCTACTCTACCTGGGCGGCGAAACCGTGCAATTGTCCCTCGGCCTGCCGTCCTCCATCGCGCTCATCTTCCAGGGAATGCTGCTGTTCTTCCTGCTGGCCAGCAACTTCCTGATCAACTTCCGCATTCGCGCAATTGCAGTGAGGGCCCACTGATGGAGCTGTTTATCTCGATCTTCGTGGCGACGATTGTTGCGGCGACGCCTCTCGTTTTTGCCGCCCTTGGCGAACTTGTCGTTGAAAAATCAGGCGTCCTGAACCTCGGCATCGAGGGGATGATGCTGGTCGGCGCAGCATTTGGAGTCTGGGCGCATTTCGCCGGGCTTTCGATGCCTGTTGCCCTGTTGACCGCCGTGCTGTCCGGTGCTGTGGTGTCCTTGCTGTTCGGCGTGCTGGCGCTGACTTTCATGACCAATCAGTATGCGGCCGGGCTGGCGCTGGCTATTTTCGGCACCGGCGTGTCGGCCTTTGTCGGCCGCGGTTTCGGCAGCACACCGGTGGAGGCGATCCAGCCGCTGCATTTTCCGGTGCTCTCGGACATTCCGGTGATCGGACCGATGCTCTTCCAGTTCGATCCGCTCGTCTATTTCTCCTTCGTCATGTTCGCGCTGGTCACTTGGTTCCTGTACAGGACGAAGGCCGGCCTTGCCCTGCGCGCCATCGGTGAAAGCCCGGACTCCGCCCACGCCATCGGATATCCGGTCATCAAGATACGCTATCTGGCCGTGATGTTCGGCGGCGCCATGGCCGGTCTCGGCGGTGCCTATCTGTCGCTGGTCTACACGCCGCTGTGGGTGGAGAACATGACGGCCGGGCGCGGCTGGATATCGCTTGCGCTGGTGGTTTTCGCCGCCTGGCGGCCGCTGCGCGTCATGATCGGCGCCTGGTTGTTCGGCGGCATGACCATATTGCAGCTGCAAGGCCAGGCAATGGGCGTGTCGGTCCCGTCCGAGGTCCTGTCCGCTCTACCCTATCTCGCCACCATCGTGGTTCTCGTGCTGATTTCGCAAAACCGCAAGGCCATGGCTCTGGATTTTCCGGTTTCCCTCGCCCAGCCGTTTCGACCGCGCGGGTGACTTGGGCGGCCCGCCCTCAATTGCCGGCAACCCATGCCATGGGGTGACTACACCGTCTCTCAGCGCGCGTCGTAGACCAGGCAGAAACCCTGATGCAAGGCGGTGCTGCCCGGCATACAATGCCAGTTGGTAAATCGCTTTACCATCAAGAAATTCGGTGTATATTGAAACGCATTCGAGATGATCAACAACAGCTCAGGCGTTCGAATGCTCAAAGGCATGACATGGGACCACCCGCGCGGATACACAGGCCTCGAAGCCGCCTCCGCGCGCTATGAAAAGGAACACGGCATTTCCATCTCATGGGATCGCCGCAGCCTGCAGGCCTTCGCCGATGCCTCCATTTCGAAGCTGGCGGATGACTACGATCTGATTGTCCTTGATCATCCGCATGTCGGCCAGATAGCTGACTCGGCGTGCCTGCATGCGCTGCCGTTTCCGGATGACGCGGACCAGTGTTCGCTCGGCGGCAGTCTCGAAAGCTATGTCTGGCGAGAAAAACTCTGGGCCTATCCCGTCGACGCCGCTTGCCAGATGGCGGTCAAACGCCCGGATCTGTGCCGCGTCGTATTGCCCGACTGGGAGGCCACCCTCAATGCCGGGCCGAAGGACTACCGGTTGGTCACCGCCCTCCTGCCCGTCGATTCATGCTGCATGTTCATGACGCTGGCCGCCGGACAGGGCGAAGAGGACCTGCCCTATTCGGAAGACGCCTTTGCATCGAAAGACTGTGGGACGCTGGCCCTCAAGGTGCTCAAGGCGCTGTACAGGCTCGGCCCCTCGGAAGCCGTGTCCTGGAATCCGATCAAGGTCCTGGAGGCGATGGCGGCGACCGACGAATTTGCCTATTCGCCCTGTCTCTTCGGCTATATCAACTATGCCCGGCCCGGCTTTAAGCCCAACCGGCTCGAATACACCGATCTGCCGAGCTTCAGGGGAAGCTCCGTGAAGAGAGGCATCCTCGGCGGCGCCGGCATCGGTGTGTCGGCAAAGACTACCGAATTGGACCGGGCCGTCGATTTCGCCCGCTGGATCACTTCCGAGGCCGTCCAGTCGGGAATCTATCTCGAAAACGAAGGCCAGCCGGCGCATTTGCAGACGTGGCGCAAAAAGGGTTCTGATCCCGATTACGCCGGCTTTCTTTCCGGCGGCCTGCACACGATGGAAAATGCCTGGACCCGTCCGCGCGATGTCTGGTTCCTCGGGTTCATTGACGATCTCTGCGAGGTCTTCCCGGATTTCTTCATCAAGGATCTGGATGAATCCGCATTCCTGGAAACCATCAACAAACTCTATCGCCACCATCGGGCCCGGGGGGAAGAACAATGAAGACGGCAATCGTCACCGGCGGCAACAAGGGTCTTGGCCTCGCCCAGACGAAGAAGTTCCTCGACGAAGGCCTCCGCGTTTATGTGGTCTCGCGAAGCGAGGGCGAAATTGCAACGCTCGAGGGAGATGTTGTCTTTCATCCGCACGATCTCAGCGACTGGAGAGATGTGGGTTATCTCGACCGGATTTCATCGGAGGCCGGCGGTATCGACATACTCGTGAACAATGCCGGCGCCCACCTCAAGAAGCCTGCATGGGACGTGAAGGGCGACGAACTGGAAACGGTGCTGGACCTGAACGTCAAGGCCATGTTCGCCGCCTGCGGACGCTATGTCGAACTGCAGAAGGAGAAAGGCGGGGCAATCGTCAATATCTCGTCCATGGGCGGGCTTTTGGCCCTGCCCTCGGCGGCCGCCTACGTCACCGCCAAGACGGCGGTCATCGGCCTGACCCGGTCGATCGCCGTCGATGCCGCCCCCTACGGCATACGGTGCAATGCGGTCGCGCCGGGCTTTATCGACACCGACATGACCCGCGCGATCCTCGAGAAGGACCCGGCAAGGCGCGCCAAGATCGAAGGGCGCATCCCGGGCGGCAAGTTCGGACTACCCGAAGACGTCGCCAACGCCGTCTATTTTCTGTCGTCCGGCCAGGCCGCGCATGTAAGCGGCGTCGTTCTGCCCGTCGACGGCGGGTTTTCCGTCGGGTTCTGAGCAATGGGCTATACCCGATCCCTCCTCACAGCCGCCCGGTCGATCGCCATTGAAGAGGCCGACCTGCCTGGCGAGATAGCCCCGGATCACATGCGTCTGCGCCTCGCCACGGCCAGTATCTGCGGTACGGACATGCATTATTTCCGCCACTTCGCCAATGCCGGCTTCACGCTCGATTATCCGGTGACGCTCGGCCACGAGGCCTGCGCCTATGTGGAGGATGCGAACGGTCACGGGTTTGCGGCGGGCGCACTGGTCGCCATCAATCCGGTGATCGAATGCGGGACATGTGAAAAGTGCCGCAGCGGCGACATCAACATGTGCCCGGACAAACGGTTTCCGGGCTCCGCCACCACCAAGCCGCATATTGACGGCTTCTTTCGGAACTATTTCGATTTTCCGGCCCGGTGCTGCCGAACCGTGTCCAAAGGGGTCGATCCGGATCACCTGACTTTCGCCGAGCCTCTGGCTTGCGCCATGCACTGCGTCAACCGCGCCGGCGTCGACCGGCAAACGAAAGTACTGGTGACCGGTTGCGGGCCGATGGGCCTCCTTGCGGTCGTCGGCTGCAGGGCCAGGGGCGCACAGATCCACGTGACCGACCTCAAACAGGGTGCCATCGACGCCGCGCGCGCCGTCGGCGCAAGCAAGGGATATGTTATCGGCCGGGACGATCTCACAGAACTGTCAAACCGTTATGACGTGGTGATCGAGGCCAGCGGTTCGCCGCACGGCTACAACCAGGCGCTGGACGCCGCGCGTAAACAGGGGGTCGTTGCCGTGCTGTCGCTGATCCAGCCGACCGACGTGCCGATCAATCTGCACCTCAACGCGCTCAAGGAAATCACCTCGACCGGCTCAATTCTGTTCACCCGCGAGTTCGACGACGCGGTTGACCTGATTGAATCGGGAGATGTCGATTTCGACAGCCTTGTCGCCGGCCGGTTCGGCGTAGCGGAGACGCTCGCCGCTTGCGAATTGATGGCCTCCGGGGAGGCCGTGGGCAAGGTTCTGATCAAGCCGTCCGCGTGATGTTCTACCGGTCGAGTTTCACCTCGCCGCCGGCCTGGATTTTGACCCGGCGCACGATTTCCTCGTCGCGCTGGCGTTTGAACTCTTCGGGGTCGCGCTCCGACCAGTCGTAGAATCCCTTGCCGCCGCGCATGCCGGTGTGCCCCTCGGCGAACAACGCGCCGACGGGCGTCTCCGCCGGGTCCGACACGTTGGAAAGGTCCGCCCATACGGCCTTGGCGGCGGCGCCGTTCATCAGGTCGAGACCGGCGAGATCTGCGTGCTCGAAGGCGCCCATGGCTGGGAGCCGTGCGGCATAGCCTTCCTTCAATATCGTGTCGCAGGCCTCCGGCGTGACCAGTCCCCTGCCCACCAGCGACGCGAATTCCCGCAGCACCGCATGCTGGATACGTGCCCACAGGAAACCCGGTATGTCGGGGCACAGGACCGGGGTCTTGCCGCTGTCGCGCATCAGTTGCGTTGTGAGGTCTATCGCCGCTTGTCCCGAGTCCTTGCCCGGAACGATCTCTACAAGCTTCACGAGATGGGCGGGCTGCGCGTAATGCGCGACGCAGAAGTTCCGCGGCCGCCCCAACGCCGTTTGCAGCGCCGTCGCGCTCAGGGCCGACGTGGTGGAGGAGAGAACGGCATCGGACGCCGACAGTTCCTCGGCCGCCCGCAGGAGGCTTTGTTTTATGGCCAATTCCTCGGCAACGGCCTCGATGACGAAACCGGCACCGGCAACCGCGTCACCCAGGTTGTCGGTGGTCGATATTCGGGCCTGCACGTCCGGCTTTGAGCCAGCGTCGGCGAGCCCTGCCGCCGCGAGAAAATCGAATGCCTCACCCATGCGCGCTTCAGCGTCGGCGAGGCTCTCCTTCCGGCGTCCCCAAAGCCTTACCCGCGCACCCCCGAGTGCA
Source organism: Nitratireductor sp. XY-223 (assembly GCF_004959855.1). Lineage (GTDB taxonomy): Bacteria > Pseudomonadota > Alphaproteobacteria > Rhizobiales > Rhizobiaceae > Hoeflea_A. The sequence continues at coordinate 14,268 of NZ_SPNT01000021.1, forward strand.
AGGGAAAGCGCAATCTGCGCGCCCATTGTGCCGGCGCCGAGCACCGCGCAAACCGGCAGTTGCTTATCCGACATAATACCAGCCGTCGCCTTCCTTCCTGGCCAGCCCCTTGGCCGCGAAGTCCTTCAGGCTGGCATCGATCGAGACCAAGGCACGCCATTCGCGCACCATGTCCTGGTCATCACAGCATTTGTCGCGCAGCTCGGCAAATGTGATGCCAGGATTTGCCTTGATGTGGGTGGTCATGGAACGTTCGACCTGGTCCACCCGCCGGCGGCAATCGTCGACCAGTTCCTTCGTCTCGGATGCGTTTTTCACCTCGTCATGGGCAAAGAGGACGGCCTGGACGTCACGCTCCGTCAGGAAATTCTCGATCTTGTCGAAGGTCGCCCGCATCACGTTCGGGTCCTCGTAAAGATAGAGCACCGGATTGAATGGCGGCAGCAGCGGATCGGCGATGACCAGCGTCCTCGTGGAATGCTCGAAGAAACCGACCTCGGCCATCGAATGTCCGAGCACCTCGACCGTCTCCAGAACCACGCCGCCGCCGAGATCGATCAGTTCTCCGTCGCGGATGAATTCGTCGATCGGTCCCTCGGTCGGCCCCATCCAGTCGAGATATTCCGCGTTAAGGTCGAATTGCTCGCCCTCCGGAAAGGCGTGCACGATCGCCTTGGCATTGAGCATGTTGTCGGCCACCCGGTCCGCCCGTCCCGGATGGCCGAGGATCATGCAGCCGGTCTCGGCCTTCAGCCAGCCATTGTTGCCCACATGATCCATGTGTTCGTGGGTCAGCAGCAGCAGATCCAGATCCCCGCGGTCGATGCCAAGCTCGTCGAAAGCCTGCTCCAGGGCCGGCAGGCCGCCGTAGAGCCCGCTGTCGATCAACGCGATCCTGTCCGCGCCGCGGACGAAAAAGACGCGCGTCGCGGTCTTGCCCTCGTGATCGCCCGGCAGGCCCATCGACACCGTTGCGAATGGACCCGACTGATAGCTGATGACAGATTGACTCATTGTTTCTCCTTCAACGCCCTTTGAATTCCGGATCGCGTTTTTCCAGAAAGGCAGCGATGCCCTCCTTGCCGTCCTGCGTGGCGAAAAGCCCGCCAAGCACGCGCTGTTCGAAAGTCAGCCCCGCGGAAAGCGCGGTGTCGAGACCATCATCGATTACGCGTTTGCCCTCCGCCAGGGCAATCGGTGCCTGGGCTGCCAGCGTCTCGGCGAGTACGAGGGCACGGCCCATCAGTTCGTCCGGCGCGCAGCATTCGAGCGCGGCGCCGTAGTCAACCGCCTCCTGCGCCGTGATCATGCGGCCGGTGAGCAGCATCTCCTTGGCCCGCATCGGCCCTACAAGACGCGGCAGGCGCTGGGTTCCGCCACCGCCGGGCAAGAGGCCGAGCTTGATTTCCGGCAGTCCCAATTTCGTCTTCTCGTTGACGAGGATGAAGTCGCAGCACATCGCCAGTTCGAATCCCCCGCCCAGCGCATAGCCGTTGACCGCGCAGATGGTGATCTGCGGCAATGCCGCTATGGCGTCGAATGTCTGGCGCGAGCGGCGCTGGAAATCATCGAACACAGTCTGCCCGACACCATGATATCCGGCAATGTCGGCGCCGGCGACGAAGCCGCGCCCCGTTCCGGTGACAACGAGCGCCCGGACAGCCTCCTTCCGGGCGGCGAGGTCTGTAGCAAACGCACCGATTGCCTCCATGATCTCAAAATTCAGTGCGCCGAGAGACTCTTCCCGGTCTATGCGCAACACCTCGACGGCGCCCCTGCGTTCAAGCGCCAGATGAGGATGCAGACGTTCCTCGGCCATTACAGTGCTCCTGCCGCGCGCAGCTTTTCGACCACCTCGCTCCCCAGCATTTCCCCAAGCACTTCATCGGTGTGCTCGCCCACCTGTGGCGGCACGAAGCGCAGCGACACCGGCGTTCCGCTCATGGTGATCGGATTGGCAATTGCCTTGATCTTTCCGGCCTTCGGATGATCCATTTCGACAAGACGGGGCGAATCGAGCGCGACCAGTTCGTCGAGCGCCTCCTTTGAGTTGCGTATCGGGGCCGCCCAGACATCGGCGGCCTCGAAAATCTCCATCAGTTCAGCGGTGGTCCTTTTCGATGTGCCGGCATCGATCCGCTGCTTGGTTTCGTCGCGCTGCGACCAGGGATCGAGGTCCGCCAGCCCCTCGTCGCCAAGGAGTTCAGCCAGCGTCTCCAGCGGGCACATGGCGATGGCGATCCATCCGTCGGCAGTCGGGCAGGCACCGTAGGGCGCGTCGTTCCAGCACGAGGCAACGCCGGCTTCGGAGCGGTTGAGTTCGATGCCCTGGTTGAGAACGGCGAAGTTCTCCTGCCCCATCAGATTGAGCGTCGCCGAATAGAGGTTCGTTTCGACCTTCTGGCCGACGCCGTGCCTGTCGCGGGCCAAAAGGGCTCCCAGGATACCGATGGCGAGCGCCTGGCTGGCGGCAAAATCGGCGATCGGCGTGCCACAGGCTGTCGGCGGGTCGCCCGCCCTTCCGGTATTGAACATCACGCCGCTCATGGCCTGTACAAGCAGATCCTGGCCCGGCCAGCCCTTCTCAGCCAGGTAGCTGCCGGCGCCCCAGCCCGAACCCGAGGCATATATGATCCTGGGATTGGCGGCACTGAAGTCGTCATAACCCAGTCCGAGGCGGTCCATCACACCGGACCGGAAATTCTCGACCACGACGTCGCAATGGCTGGCCATTTCGATCAGCGCGTCCCGCCCTTCCGGGCTCTTCAGATCGACCGTCACGGACCGTTTGTTGCGGTTGAAGGAATGAAATGCGGCGCTGTCGCCGCCGACAAGCTGACCGATCATCGGCATGGAGCGCATCCATTCGCCCTTGCCGGGGCGCTCGATCTTGATGACGTCGGCGCCCAGATCGGCCAGCGTCTGCGTGCACAGCGGCCCCAGCATCATCTGGGTGAAGTCAAGCACGCGAATGCCCTCCAGTGCCTGTTTGCCTTGATGCTCGGTCATGACCGTTCCTTCCCAATCGAGGCGGATTCCCGGTTGTTTCCACCGTAAGAGATTTGGTAATACGTTTTACCAATTATTGGATTGCGTTTGCGCTGCTTGTCAACCCGGTGTTATGAAAATACCGATTCTGCAGCTTGGAGCGGCCATTGACGACTCTTTCAGATATCGCAAAAGTTGCGGGTGTTTCGTCTGCGGTCGTCTCGCGGATCGTCAATGACGACAAGACGCTGCGCGTCAGCGAGGAAACGCGCCAGCGCGTGCTCAAGGCCGTCGAAGAGCTCGATTATGCACCCAACATAGCCGCGCGGACGCTCAGATCAGCCAAGTCCGGGCTGATCGCCATGGTCGTGCACGATGTCACCAACCCCGTTTATGCAGAGATCATGCGCGGCGCGCAGACGGCAGCCGGCGACAACAACCGGGCGCTTCTGCTGTTCGACGCCTCGGCGACAGAACAAAGCGCGTCACGCCTGGTCGACATCATCGGCGGCAGCGGAATCGACGGGATGATCATCCAGAGCGCCGGCGGCATTCCGGAACGCGTGCTGGCCAGGGCGGCGAGGCAGAAGGTGCCGACGGTTCTTTTGCAGGCGGATCTGGATGCCGAGGCGCACCTGATATGCCTGCCCGACGAGGGCGCGAGTGAAATTGCCACCAATCACCTGATCGAACTTGGTCACCGGCAAATCGGTTGCCTGTCCACCGCCCGGGACATGACGTTTTCTCGCCGGCGGCTGGACGGTTGGAAAAAGGCGATGGCCGCCGCCGGGATCGATCATGGCGCGGGTCAGATCGTCTATTGCAGTTCGGACATGGAAAGCGGCCGGACCGGATGTGCACAATTGCTCGATGCCAATCCCGAATTGACGGCCGTGGTGTGCTTCAACGTCATGGCCGCCGTCGGGGCGATGAAGGAAATCTGGTCGCGCAACCTTGATATTCCGGGCGACATTTCGGTCGTTGCCATCCACGACGTGAGTTTCGCCGAGTTTCTCAAGGCACCCCTTACAACGGTCGCGATGCCGCTCTTCGAACTGGGCAAGCGCGCCGTGGAAATCGCGATAGACGGCACACGGCCAAAAGGCACGTCGACAATAGACAATGCCGAGCCCGAACTCATCATGCGCGCCAGCACCGCTGGGCCGAAGACAGCACGCTGATCGTCCCCTTCCGGGCATGGACACGCATCAGCACATCCACAACACTCGTGCATTTTTATTTGGGTAAAACGCTATATCAACCCGATTTTCCGTGTTTATAGTGAGTGCGACGGCTCCTGGAATTTATGGCTCGGAGGCGGCCAATCTGGAAATTCGGCAAGCAAATAGCGCGGAAAAAACGGGTGAAAGCGGAGGAACGCGGGATGGAAAATGGCGTAATCTTGCGAGATGTCGTGAAGTTGCCGGACGTCAAGCTCGTCGCGCCGGGCGTGATCACCCATGCGAGTTCGGTCGTGGATGAAGAAAGGCAGTCTTCGGGATGAAAAGCTGCGGCTGTAATCCGGTGTTCGAAAGATCTGCGGTGCGCGGGCGCAGTCCGGCGGTTCTTTCCTCGCAAGAGTCCCCGGCAACCCTGCGGCAATCGGCAGTTAGTGTTCCCGGCGGCCGGTCGCTGCTGGGCACAAACCGGCCGGTTCTGACAGCCGACGGCGAAGGCCCCCTCAGAACGACCAGGGTGAAGCCATTCCGGATCGAACCGACCGCGGTTACCAACGCACGGTTCGAAGCCTTCGTCACCGCGACCGGCTATGAAACCGATGCCGAGAAGCTCGGGTCTTCCTTTGTATTCGAGAACTTCCTGCCTGCAGCGGAGCGCGATAAGCCGAGAGTCGCCGCTGCGCCGTGGTGGTGCGAGGTTGAAGGTGCCTGCTGGCGCGAACCCTGCGGTCCCGGCAGTGCGGATCTGCGTGAACCGGACCATCCGGTTGTTCACATCTCCTGGCATGACGCAGGCTCATTCGCATCGTGGGCCGGCGGCCGGTTGCCAAGCGAAGCCGAATGGGAACACGCCGCCCGCGGGGGCCTCGGCGATGTGCGGTTTCCCTGGGGCGACGAAGAACCCGACGATGTCGGCCACTTCCCGTGCAACATATGGCAGGGAACGTTTCCGGAAATAGACCTGGCGCTCGATGGCTTTGCGGGGCTGGCCCCGGCACAATCCTTTGCCCCGAACGGCTACGGTTTGTTCAACATGGTCGGCAATACGTGGGAATGGACCTCGGAGCCGTTCAAGGTCCGGTCGCTGAAGAAATCTGCTCGGGTCACCCATGCCGGCGCGCGCGGATACAAGCTGGTCAAGGGCGGCTCGTTCCTGTGTCATGCAAGCTATTGCTACCGCTACAGGATCGCAGCGCGCAGTGGCACGTCACCGGACAGTTCCACATCGCACACCGGTTTTCGCCTTGTCTACGACATGGATTAGACGGACGGGAACGTCATGTCGTTTCGCCGACAACCAGATCGAACGGAAACTCCCGGACCCTCGGCATTGACTGGCCGACAAGCAAATTCAAAACGGTGCGCGCGGCCGTGCGGCCGACACTTTGGCGCGGAAAATCGATGGTGGTCAGTTTCTGGCTGAGCGACTGTCCGATTTCCATGCCGCCGAAACCGGCGATGGCGATATCTCCGGGCACCTGCCAGCCCATTTTCATGGAAAGAAGATAGCCGCCGGCGGCCATCAGATCATTTCCGAAGATAACGACATCGATGTCTGGCCGCGCCGCGCGCAGTTTGCTCAATCCCTGCGTCCCGTCCTGTATGCCCGGAGGCGCATTGTACCAACTCGGTGCAAAGAGCTCGAACCCGGCTTGCGACAAGACTGTCCGGATCCCTTCATATCGGGCCGATGCGGCAAACTCCATTCCGTGCCAGCCAAGGAATCCAAAGCGCCGGTAACCGCGTGAGATCAGATGACGGACCATTTCGGCTCCGGCTTCGAAGTGGTTGAAGCCGACACAGTGATCGATGGGATCGCCGGCGACCTGCATGATTTCCACGACCGGCGCCGGTGACACCGAAAGGAGCCTTGCGGCGCGGCGCGTGTGGACGAAATCATTGACGATCATCCCTGCCGCATTCCAGGACAGCATCGATTCAATCAGCCGTTCCTCGCGGTCCGGGTCATAGTCGGTGATCCCGATAACCGGGTTGTACCCCGCTTTCTCCAATTCCGCCGCAATCCCCGCGGCGACGTCCGGGAAAATGCCGACGGTGATGGAAGGCAGCACAACGCCGACCTGATTGGATCGTGCACTGGCAAGCGACCCGGCCAGGCGGTTCGGCACATAACCCAATTCGGCGACGGCTTTCAGCACTTTTTCGCGTGTCTTGCTGTTGACGACACCCCTGCCGGCCAGCACGCGCGACACGGTCATGTCCGACATGCCGATGGATCTCGCAACATCCCGCTGCGTAAGCCTTTTTTGGCCTTTGGCCAAACATTCCTCCCAAATTGTTGACGCCAGACAATCAACAATAGCCTCGCATTTCCTGTCAAGCTAAGCTTGCTCCGAAACAAAATTTCGGGAGGTACTGATGATGAATTCGGTGTTGAAGATTCTGTGTTCGGCGACCGCTTTGGCAATCTGCTCGGTCGGGGCGGCCTGGGCAGATTATCCGGATCGCACGATTTCCCTGATGGTGCCTTTTGCCGCCGGCGGCGGTGCCGATGTTCCGGCACGGTTCATTGCAGAGGAGCTGGAAAAGGAACTCGGACAATCGGTTGTCGTCAGCAACGTGACCGGAGCCGGCGGTACGGTTGGCGCGACGCAGCTGTCGACGGCAACCGCCGACGGATATAGCCTTGGCTTCATGCCCGTCGGTACCACAACGACCCAGCCACATCTGCGCGGCACCAGCTATGGCGTCGACAGTTTCATTCCGATCTGCATGGTGGCTTCGGGGCCCTTTTATCTGGTGGTGGACGCGGACAGCGGATTCAAGTCCTGGGAGGATCTCGAGGCAAAGGCCAAGGGTGACGGTATCACCTTTACCGGCGCGGCACCCGGCTCGCTGGCTCATGTTACCTCCGTCGCCCTCGGCGCCATGTGGGGTGTTGACGTCGGCTATCTGCCCACGAAGGGCGGCGGCGATGCAATGAACGAGCTCAAGGGCGGACGCGCCGATGCGACGGCATGGTTCTCGGACTTCGACGTTCGTTTCGGCCTGAACGCATTGGCAATCTTTGCGCCGGAACGGTCTGAAATTCATCCCGATGTTCCGACATCCGGCGACAAGGGCCATCCCGCGGACATCGCCGTCTGGATGGGGTTGTTTGCGCCCGCCGGCACACCGGCTGATGTCGTCGCCAAGCTCGACGCGGCCTGTGAGACAGCCATCTCCTCGGAGGGATTCACGGCGAATATGGAAAAGGCCAATCGTGAAATCCGCCACATGAATACCGATGAGTTCAGCGCCTTTTTCCGAAAGGCCTTTGAAGAGAATGGCGAGCTTTTGAAAAACGCCGGACTGGTGAAGAACTGAGACTTCACTCCCTGCCCTCGAATGCCACGGCGTTCGGGGGCACCACGGTTTGAGACCGCGGAGCCCTGCCGCATCGGCCGGAGGTGAGAAATGCGCGCACTTGACCTGACAATTTCCGCGGTGTTTTTCGCCACATCGATCGTATTTCTTGTCCTGACATTTTCCGACAATTTTGATGTGCCGACGTTCGGCGGCGATGTCGGACCGGCGTTTGCACCGCGCGGCTACCTGATCATTGCGATCATCCTGTCCGCAATCGTTTTCTTCAATGGGCTGCGCTCCGAGGAATCGGAAGGCGTCGGACAGCATCTGGGCCGGATGGTGCTGGTGAGCGCCATCGGTTTCGTGACCGGACTGGCGATGCTCTATGTCGGCTTCGTGTTTGCTGCAATCCCCGGTTTCTTCTGTTTTTGCTATGCTTTCGGATACAGGCGGATCGGCATTCTGCTGGTACTCAGCGTCGCCGCACCCTTTTTGATCTGGTGGATCTTCACCTTTGGGTTTGAGCTTTGGCTGCCCCGCTCACCATGGTTCGGGAGCCTATAGACCATGGAACTGTTCTTCTCAGCTTTGGGGCTCTTCAATTCTCCAACTGTTTTCGCGGCGCTGCTGATCGGCGGGATATGGGGAACCATTGCGGGCGTTCTGCCGGGAATGGGCACGGTGGCAGCCCTGATTATCGCCCTGCCCTTCACCTTTGCGATGCCGACCGAGAGCGCGATGGCGCTTTTCATGGCGATCTACGTGACCTCGGTCTACGGCGGATCGATCTCGGCAATCCTGATCAACACGCCGGGCACACCACAGTCGGCCGCGACGGTGCTTGACGGGTATCCGATGGCACAGGCGGGCAAGGCGGACCTTGCTATCGGCTGGGCGACACTGGCTTCGTTCATCGGCGGCATATTCTCACTGGTCATCCTGATCGTCGCTGCCCCGGCGCTTGCGCGCGTCTCGGTGGCCTTCGGTCCCTCGGCGATCTTCGCGATCGTCCTTTTTGCTCTGACCTGCATCGCATGGCTTTCCTCCGGCAGCATGGCCAAAGGCCTGCTCGGCGGCGTACTGGGGCTGTTCCTGACGACGGTCGGGCAGGACAATTACACCGGCATGACCCGTTTCAGCTTCGGCTCGGACATCATGCGCGGAGGGTTCACGCTGATCCCGATCCTGATCGGGCTCTTTGCCCTGTCCGAGGTCTATCACAGGGCCCTGTTGCAAGGTGCGCACCGCACCGGGGCCGACATGAATGTCGGCTTCCGGCTGCCACCGCTGTCGGACGTTATCGCGCGGTGGAAGGAACTGCTTCGCGCCTGCTCGATCGGCACATTTATCGGTATCCTGCCGGGCACGGGCGCAATGGCAGCCACATTTGTCAGCTATACTGCGGCCAAACGCTTCTCGCCCAACAGGGACAAGCTGGGCACGGGCGAGCCCGACGGGCTTATCGTGTCAGAAGCGTCCAACAATGCGGTCACCGGCGGTGCACTGATCCCGACGATGGCGCTGGGCATTCCCGGGGACGGTGGAACGCTCGTCCTGCTGGGCGTGCTGACCATCAAGGGTATCGTGCCGGGCTTTGACCTGGTCAACAACAACCCGCACATCCTGACGGCCGCCTTCATGATGGTTCTGCTGGCCAACATCATCATGTTCGGCACAGGCATGCTGAGCGCCCGGCTGTTCGAACGGCTTCTGCGCGTGCCTGAACCGATCCTGATGGGACTGATCCTCTTGTTCTCTCTGGTCGGCGCCTTCGTCGTGCGCGGCAATCCGGTCGACCTTATCGTCTGCGTCGTCGCCGGAGCGGTCGGCGTGCTGCTGCGCTTGGCAAAATACCCGATAGCGCCGATCGTGATCGGCGTGGCGCTTGGTTTTATCTTCGAGGAGAAGCTGCGTCAGGGCCTCATCGCCAGCAAGGGGAGCCTGTGGACCTTCTTCACGGACCCGATAGCTCTGCCGATATTCGCGCTGACGGCGGTGATCATTGCGGCAACGGTTGTCAGCAATCTGCGCCAGCCCCCACAAACGAAAGCGTTGGAAGAATGACCAAGCCAAACATCTTGCTGATCGTCACCGACCATTGGATGGCGGAGTTGCTGGGCTGTGCTGGGCATCCGGTCGTCCGAACGCCGACGCTGGACGCGATCGCGGCATGTGGCACCCGCTTCACCAACGCCTATTCAGAGCATCCGGTCTGCATCCCCGCCCGCCGCAGTTTGATGACCGGGACCTCGGCACGCGAACATGGGGATCGCACGTTCCAGGCAAAGCTCGAAATGCCCACCCACCTTCCGACACTGGCACAAACCTTTCGGGATGCTGGATATCAGGCGCACGGTGTCGGCAAGACCCACACCTATCCGCAGCGGGATCGTCTGGGCTTCGACGACATCCAGTTGGATGACGAAGGACGCACCCACCACGGCGTCACCGACGACTACGAGATTTTCCTGGGCGACAATGGCTGGCTGGGCAAACAGTTCGGCCATGGCATATCCAACAATGGCTACGGCGCCACGACCTGGCATCTCCCGGAAGAGGCGCATGCGACCAGTTGGGCGACCGAAACCATGTGCCGGATCATCCGCCGCAGGGATCCGAAGCGGCCGGCCTTTTGGTACCTGGGATATCGTCACCCGCACCCGCCACTGGTGCCGCCGCAGCGGTTTCTGGAGTTTTATCGCGGCATCGAATTGGACAAATCCACGCGCGGCGCATGGTGCGACGAAGAGGACCTGCCCTTGCTGCTGCAGGGTTTTCAGAAGCGCTATAATTTGTCGGATGTCGAGGCGGATTGGGCCCGGCGGCATTTCTACGCGCTCTGTACCCAGATCGACCAGAAAATCGGCACCCTGATCGGAACCATTCGCGAAGAGGGTATTCTCGACGATACAATCGTCATGTTCACCTCGGACCACGGCGAAAGTTTCGGCAATCACGGCATCTGGGCCAAGCAGAATTTCTATGAGAGTTCCGCCAATATCCCGATGATCGTGATGGGATGCAAGGATGACGGGCGTGTGGGCGCGGGTGCAGTCGAGAACCGGCTCGTTTGCCTTGCCGACGTCATGCCGACCCTTTTGGATCTCGCCGGAATCGACATACCCGAAACGGTGACGGGCCGCTCGATGTTCGGCGAGACGCGCGACCATCTTTACGGCGAGTTCGGCGAGGGCGAGCTCAGCAGCCGGATGGTCCATGACGGGCGTTTCAAGCTGATCTACTACCCGGCGGGAAACCACTTCCAGCTGTTTGACCTGCAGTCCGACCCAAAAGAGCTGGCAGATGTTTCGGCCCTGCCTGAATTCTCCGACAAACTTGCCGAGTTGAAGGACAAGCTGTGCAAGGAACTCTACGGAAGCGACCTGGAATGGTTGGCGGGCAATGATCTCAAAGGACTGCCCAACCGCACCTACAGACCGGCGCCCAACCGGGGCCTGGGACTGACCCGCGGGAATCAATGGCCTGTACCGCCGATCAATCCCGATGGCCTGATGGACTTTTTTCCGGAGTCGGATGACGACGCCGAGGCCTCCGAATGACAGTACTCAAAAAGGCAATTGTCACCGGAGCCACAAGCGGTATCGGGGAAGCCACCGTGCGGGCACTGGCGTCTTCCGGGCGGCAGGTGCTGGCCATTGCGCGCCGCGAGGAGCGGCTGCGTGCCCTGGCGGACGCGACCGGTGCCGAATTTCTGGTCACCGACGTGCGTCATTTGAGCGAGCAAACAGCACGTTTGACCGGGTTTGAACCGGATATCCTGATCAACAATGCCGGCGTCGGCCATGGTATCAGCGGACTTGACGGGGTGTCAGCGGACCAGCTGCAGGAGGCGTTTGATATCAATGTGACCGCGCCGTTAAAGCTGATCGCCTATCTGACACCGGGGATGAAAGAGCGCGGGCGCGGCCACATTGTGAACATCGGGTCGATTGCCGGTCTGCACACCATGATTTCAGCCATCTACGGCGGCACCAAGTCGGCGATCCACCGGATCAGCCAGAATCTGAGGTTCGAATTGTCGGGCACAGGTATCCGCGTGACCGAAATCGCGCCGGGCCGCGTCGCGTCCGAGTTCTACCAGGCGGCCGAGGGCGACAGCGAAAGGCTCGCCGCGATGGGCACTTCGGACATCCGCGAACTGCAGCCTGAGGATATCGCCAACGCGATCCTGTTCGCCCTTGACGCACCGGCGCACGTGAATGTCGCCACACTCGAAATTCTACCGACGGAACAGGCCGTTGGCGGCGTCAAGGCCGAAGCCGTGAAGGACTAGAGAGCAATATGGGACGACTGGCAGGCAAGACAGCATTGGTAACGGGCGGCGGGAATGGAATCGGCAGAGCCTGTGTTCTGCGCTTTGCCGAAGAAGGCGCGCAGATGATCGTTGCCGATTTCAATCCCGAGGCCGCCGGAAAGGTGGTCGAGGAAGTGGCGGCCGCAGGCGGCAAGGCGGTGCCGGTCACCGGCGACGTCAGCGATGAGGCGAGCGTCGATCAGATGGTTGCAGCCGGCGTCGACGCATTCGGTGGTATCGACATTCTCCTGAACAGCGCCGGCGGCGGGTCGACCAGGGACGGTCCGGTCACCGAACTGGACCTCGATGAGTTCTGGCGCACGGTCCGCGTCGATCTTTTCGGCACACTCCTGTGTTGCCGCAAGGTCATCCCCGAAATGGTGCGCGCCGGCGGTGGGTCGATCATCAACATTTCGTCTCTGAGGGCCGTCATCGGCACCCACGGGGCGGACGCCTACACCGCGTCGAAGGGCGGCGTGCTTTCGATGACCCGCGCCATCGCCATGCAATGGGCGAAGCACAATATCCGCGCCAATGTGATGGCGCCCGGCGTCGTCCTGACCGAGCGCGTCTCGGCGTTCATCAAGGAAGACAATCCGATCTACCGGAAGTCGCTGCTGGGCCCTTCGGAACCCGAGGATGTCGCATCGCTGGCGCTTTACCTGGCAAGTGATGAATCGCGCAGGGTCACCGGTGCGGTATTGCGGCTCGACGGCGGCGCAAGCATCTACTGACGGCGTTCCGGCCGCGTTGTCTGGTTAAGTGCCACCCGAGTGTTCGAAAGGCGGCATCCTCTGCCGGGCGGCATCGGCTGAAGGACCCCTATTCCTCTGGAACTGAGGTCCAGCACGCGCAGCTGTTGGGAGAAATAATGAGGGGTATATGATACCGCGCCGAATTCGCTGGCATGAGAATCCTGAACACGATTTCCCTTGCAATCGGCGTATGTTCCCAGGCCCGGCCCTGCCAGAATATCCCCACCCGGAAGCACAGCTCATATTCCGTCGCCGGATCGTAGCCGGCGATATCGACCTGTTCACAAAGGCGGCCGCCTTCGTCGGTTGAACTGTCAAACAGGATCTCGCCCGAGGCCAGGTTTTTCAGCACCACCGGAATTCCCGGCGCATGGGTGCCGTCCGTGCCGTTGAGAACGTGGGAGGAAATGACGGCCATTACTCGATCGATGCCTTGTCGCGCTTGTCGGACGTCGCCGCCACGATCGGCGAAATGACGCCCCGGCACTTGACGTTGATGCAGGCGGTCTTGCCGCTGGCCAGGGCGCGCTCCATTGCGCCCGGCAACGCGTCGCGGCGCGTCACCAGTTCGCCGTATCCGCCAAGGCCCTCGAACATGGTGTGAAAGGGAATATCGCGAAAATCCGTGGCGAAATGCTTGCCGCTGGAAAACAGCCGTTCCTGCTGCTGGCTGATGCAATCCAGCCCGCCGTTGTTGTCCACCACCACCACGATGGGGATGTTCTCCTGGAAACAGGCCTCGATCGACAGGCCGCCCGACAGAAAGGCCCCGTCGCCGGTTACAAGAACCGTCGTCCGCTCGGGGTTCACGTTCTTCGCCGCCAGGGCGAACGAGACGCCGACCCCCAGAAGGGAATAGTTGCCGGGATGCAGAATGCCACCGAGCTTGCGGCCGCGCGCGGCGGCGATGTTCGTCGCGATCTCGTTCCAGAAATGCGTGTTGCCGCCGTCAAAGACCAGCCAGTCGCCATCCTTCATGGCCGCCTGGACATCGAGCGCCAGCTGCAGCGGATGCATCAGGCGATCGTTCTCGGCGTCAGCCGCGGTTTCGGAAGCGATGTGATCGGACCACTTTGAAACCCAGGCGGCCCGGCGTTCGCGCTGCAACGCCAACCAGCTGTCCCAACGGCGATCGATCCCCATGAGAGCGTCGAAAAAGGCACCGGGATCGCACAACAGCTGAAGGTCAGCCCCAATATTGTAGTCCAGTTCCTCGTGGCTGCCGTTCACGCAGATGAGTTTCGTGCCCTCGGGAATAAATGGCGGGTTGCCGAAGTTCATCTGGTTGTCGAGCCGGCAGCCCACCATCAGCACGACGTCGGCCTCGTGAACGGCCTGCTTGGAAGGATGGTACTGGTGGAAATCGGCAAGCCCCAGATAGGCCTCGCACGCCTCGCCCAGCATCTTGGTGTGATACGGCACATTGAACATCGGAATTTTGAGCTCGGCCCCAGCGGCCGCCATCTTCTCTTCGCCGCCCGACCACCAGATACCGTGCCCGCCGATCAGCACCGGACGCCGGGCTGTCTTTACGGCATCGAGCACCTCGGCCAGCGGCTCAGGATCCGGCCAGGCGCGCGGAACGGGACGGTCCTTCCTGTCAAAGGGGCGTTCCCCGCGCCCCGCGTCCTCCTCAAACGAGGAGAACATGATGTCCACCGGCAGTGAAAGATGCACGGGCCCGGGATAGCCGGTCGTCGCGGCGTGCCAGGCGCGCTCGACGAATTCGCCGATGCGAGCGCCATCGGTGATCTGCACCGAATATTTGGTCAATGGCGCCGCAATGGCGACGTCGTCGATTTCCTTGAAGCCGCCCGCGCCCTGGCGCTTGAGGGTGGACGATCCGGTGATGAAAATCACCGGTGACCGTTCTCCCCAGGCCTCCAGCATTGCCGGGACAGCGTTGGCAAAGCCTTCCGGGCCGACCAGGCACACCGCCGGCTTTCGCGTGATCCGGGCGTGGCCATCCGCCAGATGACCGGCCACCTGTTCATGCGGACAGTTGATGACCGGCATCTGGCATTCCATGAAGCCCTCGAGCGCCGGGTTGCAAAATCCGCCGGCGAGCGTGAACACATGGTCGACGCCCTTTTCTTTCAGGGCCCGCGCCAGCAGGGCGCCGCCGCGGATGCGTTTGGGTTCGGACATCGGCTTCACCGCTCCTGTTGCTATTGGCCGGCGACGTGCAGTCTCGCGCCGCCGCCGTCTGATTGCGGATCGTCGGCCGCCTCGCCATCATCGAAGAGATTGTGGGGACCAAGGTCGGACACGCTGGTGGTTCCGAGTTGCGCCATCGTTATGTCGATATCCTCGGCCAGACAACGCAACAGGTCCTTGAGACCGCGTTTCCTGTTGGCACCCAATGCGTACATGACCGGCCGTCCGAGCATGACGAAATCGGCACCCAGGATCAGGGCCTTCACGATATCCTCGCCGTTGCGGACGCCGCTGTCGAAAAGCAGGGGCATAGCCGGCCCGACCGCCTGCCGGACGATCGGAAGCAATTTCAGCGAGGGCGGCACGCCGTCCAATTGGCGCGCGCCGTGGTTCGACACGTAGATGGCATCCACACCGGCCTGCTGTGCCCGGACCGCGTCCTCAGGCGAGGTGATGCCCTTGACGACGAGCTTGCCGCCCCACCGCTTGCGCAGTTTTTCCAGAAACGACCAATCGGCCCCGGCGCGGCTGGCATTGCGGACAAATCGCTCGCCGCGCTCGGCCGGGACATGGTTCTTGGGCGACGGCACGCCCGCAAAGAGGGTTGAAACAGACCAGAGCGGGTGACAGGCAAAATCCACAAACGCGCCCGGCGTCATCTTGAACGGCATGGTGAATCCGTTTCTGAGATCGCGGACCCGGCGCGACACCTGCGGCACATCCACCGTCAGCACGAGGGTCGAATAGCCCACCTCCTGGGCGCGGTCCGCCGTTGCCAGGGAAATGTCGGCGGACTGACCGAAATAGAGCTGGAACCAGACGTTCTTTCCGGCCCATTCGTAGACGCTCTCCAAAGTGCTGGAGCCGGCAGACGACAGGCACATGGGAATGTTCAGTTCACGGGCCGTCTCGGCGATCATGCGATCGGCGTGCGGGCAGGCAAGATTGCACATGCCCATGGGGGCCACTCCGAAGGGCGCGTCATATTGCGCATCCAGCAAACGCGTTGACTGGGAACGGCCCTCGACATCGGCCATGACACGGGGCTGAAGCAGGATCTTGTCGAACTGTTCGAGGTTGCGGGCCATTCCCGTCTCCCGCCCTGCCCCGCCCTCGATGAAATCGAAGACCATGCGCGGCAGGCGCCGTTTCGCCAGACGGCGGGCGTCCTCGGTTGAAAAAATGCGATTTGCAGGTCGCATGACGAATGTCCTGTCGCACCAGTAGGTCAGCTCGGAATTCGTCTAGGTTATCTGTGGAGCGAAGAATTGAACCAATCGAAAAGCTTCGGGCACATATACGCTTTGGCTATGATTTTCCGTATTCACGGTCGCATTCATAGGCTGAGCGCATAGGTCCCGACCGGAATTCTATTGGTCCTGAGGCAAACCCTCGCAGTAGTTTTTACACTGACGCGAAGGATTCCAACGTCCTCCGCTCGATACAGGTGGACGCGCCCCACGACCGGCGGAATGCGGACACGATGTTTGGGAGGAAACAATGAAACTTTTCAAGATATTCGCTGTAGGCGCCGTGCTTACGTCTTCTCTGTTTTCGGCCAGTCTGGCGGGCGCCGAGGAAATTGTCGCGCGCCTGTCGGTTCATTGGGGACCCAAGCACCACAGCGCCATCCATGCACAGATGTTCGCCGACGAAGTCAACAAGCGGGCTGAGGGTCGGTTGAGAATTGACGTGTTTCCCGCCGGCCAGCTCTTCGGCATCCGCGAACAGCTGGGCGCGGTGACATCCGGCGCCGTCGAGATGGGCGGTATCGTTGGTGTCGTGTCCTTTCCGCCGATCAACAAGAACTACAATGTCGTGTCCTTCACCGGGCTGTTCGACAGTTATGACGAACAGCGCGGATTCTTCACCGATGATCCGGCGGGCATGGCGATTTGGGACGACATCACCGGCAAATCCGATTCCGTTCTTCTGATGTACAATCCGGTGGGACCGGTCATGACCTTCTCGACGAAGGAACTGAACGGCGTGGATTCGATGTCCGGCCTCAAGGCCCGCGCCCTGATCGGGGCCGAGCGCCCGATGTGGGAGGCCCTTGGCGCCAACACCGTATCAATGCCGACCGGCGAGGTGTATTCAGGCCTGCAGACCGGAATGATCGACACCATCAACAGCCCGCCGGGCTCGATCCGCGCATTCAGCTGGTGGGAATTCCTGACCCATGGACAAAAACCCTACCAGTATTTTGCAGACGCCTACATCATGGCAAACGCCACCTGGTTCAAAGCACTGCCCGAGGATCTTCAGCAACTGCTGCTGGACGTTGGCGCGGAGATCGGACAGATTTCCACCGATACGATCATGCAAACGGGAGAAGAGACACTGGTCGAGTTCCAGGAGCGCGGCGGCGTGGTCAACGAGCTGGCCGGCGATGAAGCTGCCAAGTTCGACATGCTCATGAAAGACAAGGTGCAGCCCGTCATTGCCGACAAGATCGATGCGGACGCTCTGAGCGCCGCACAGGCCTACTCGACGAATTGACCCGGGACTGGCGTGGCCCGCCACCGCGCGGGCCACGTCGCCGCCGGCCGGAAACCAATCACATGAATCCGATCCTATTTGTCTTGCGCCGGATCAACGGCGCACTGGAAAAGCTGACAGCCGTAACCTCCTCGGCGATTGCCGCGGTAATGGTGCTGGCGCTGACACTCAGCGCGGTCACGCGCTATGTCAGCGGCACCGGGTATGACTGGTTCATCGAACTGCCGCCCGCTCTGGTTCCGTGGATGGTCTTTCCCCTGCTCGGCCCGCTTCTCCGCTCTGGATCGCATATACAGGTGGATCTCCTTCCCAGCATTCTCAAAGGACGATCGCTGCTGGCGCTGAAGATGTTCATCTACGTCACCGTGCTCACCGGTGCGGTCATCTTCTTTCTGGCGGGCAATGAGGCCGTTGCGCTGTTTCGGCGCCTTGGCCAGCTGATGGAGCTGGAAATCGAGATACCCATCTGGTGGATGTATCTGGCGTTCCCGACGGGATTTGCGATCCTGATCCTGTTCTCGTTGGAACTGCTCCTCGAAACACTGCAGGATTTCGCCAGGTTCGAAGAGGCCGCAGCATGAAATCCGCAGCCACGCTTCTGTCGCTCCTGCTGCTGGTCCTGTCGGTCCCGATCTTCATGGTGTTCGGTCTCGGCTCCGCCGCAACGGCCATCTGGGGCATGAACCTGCCGTGGTCGACGCTGATCCAGGTCTCGTTCGGTTCGATGACCAAACATGTGCTCATTGCGGTACCGCTGTTCATCTTCACCGGCATGGTGATGCTGCGCGGCGGTGCGGCGGCGCGGCTCGTCCACTTCGCCACGACGCTGGTCGGCCACTGGCCGGGCGGACTGGGGATCGCGATGATCCTGGCCATGGGGTTCTTCGCGGCCTTCTGCGGATCGATCCTCGCAGCCATCACCGCCGTCGGCACCATCATGATCCCGCAGATGGTGAACCAGGGCTATCCCAAGCCGTTTGTCATCGTGCTTGCGGCCTCGGCGGCGTTTCTCGAGGCGCTGATCCCGCCCTCGAATGCGGCCATCCTGTTCAGCGCGCTGACGGATGTGCCGGTATCGCGCACGTTCGCGGCTGGCTTCGTGCCCGGGTTCATACTCATCGTGCTTCTTGGAACGCTGGTGACCTGGAAATGCCGGCACCTGCGCAACCTGAAAAAGGCGACGGCAAGGGAGCGACTGTCCGCGTTCTGGGCGGCCATCCCGGGTCTTTTCACGCCCGTGATCATCCTCGGCGGCATCTATACCGGGCTGCTCACGCCGTCCGAGTCGGCCGCGGTCGCCGGCATCTGGGCCATCATCATCGGCGCAGTGTTCTATCGCGAGATAACCGTCGCCGGCATCTTGGCCGCGCTCCATGAAACGGCCCGGATCACGGCGGTCATCTTCGCCATCATCGCGATGGCCACTTTCCTGAGCGTCGTGCTGACCTATTCGCAGACGCCGCAGAAGATCATCGGCTTCTTCACGGAAATGGGCGGAACACCGCTGATGTTCTGGCTGGCGGTCGCGATCATCTGCCTGATATTGGGCACGTTCATCGAGATCGTGCCCGTCTTCTACCTGACCGTGCCGATTTTCGCCGCCCTGGCCCTTTCGCTGAACCAGGACATCCTGCATCTCTACATCGTCTTCGTCGCCTTTGCCGGCATCGGAATGATCACCCCACCGGTCTGCGTGGGTATCTATACGGCAGCAGGCGTTGCCAGGGAGAGCCCGGAAAAGGCGTTTCGCGAAGTGCCCCTATTTGTGGGGCTGGGCATCGTGTTCGGCCTGCTGATGGTCTTCCTGCCGGCGGCCGCCACGTGGCTGCCCGATGTGCTGAACTAGGCGCGGCTGAGCGATTTCACGTAGGATACGCGCCGATCGAGCTGTTCGGAGAACGTGTCGACAAATTCGATGGCCTCGCGGGACAGCTGTTCACGTCCGGCCGCGACGATCGTGACAAAATAGGTCAGGTTCTGAACCAGAGGCCGGAAAACAACGCCTCCCATGCGCACCGCCTGCTCGGCCGAAAACGGGTCGGCTATCGCCAGGACACCGGTTTCGCGAACCAGTGCACCGGCGACGGGCACATTGGCCGCCGACAGGCGGGACCGCTTCTGCAGCTTCTGCGACAGGTCCGGATCAATCGACATCATCGTGTCGGGATAGTTCCCGCCAAAGGTCACGAAGGTTTCGTGGTCCGCCAGTTTTTCAAGGTCAAGCGCCCCTTTCCCGGTCGCCAGGTCATGGTCCTCGGGCAACAGGCACACATAGGGTGCCGACGTCTGAAACAGGGTCTCGACGCCATCGTGCTTGGCGTCCCGCCCGACAATGCCGAGATCGATTTGCCGCATCTGGACCGCGTCCAGGATCGAGGGTGTGTTGCGCGACTGTATGTTGAACTGGATGCCGGGATACTTGCGATACATTTGGCCGATCGTGATCGGCAGTTCCACGGTGGCGATGGACTGTATCGTTCCTATGGAGATTTCCCCGCCCTGCGTGGTCCGGATCGTGTTCGCCAGTTCCTCGAGACGATCGATCCCGACAAACATGGATTCGACACCGCGGTAAAAGTTCCTGGCCTCAACCGTCGGCGCCAGCCCGCGCCCCACCCGCACGAACAGGGCAAAACCGACCGAGTGTTCCAGGTCGGCGATCAGGCGGCTGACGCTCGGCTGCGAGATGTGCATCATGTTGGCGGCTTCGGTGATCGAACCGCATCGTATCGTCGCCCGGAAGGCTTCCAGTTGGCGCAAGTTCATCGTGCTTATCCAGTTGAAAACTGCATGAACAATTCTAAAGCATTTGCTCACGCTATGTATAGGTCAGAGGGTTACATCCGATCCGGGTATGGGTTCATGTCCAAATTCGATTAGCCATCCCGCGTTCCAATTTCTACGGTTTGCATCTGGATGGAGGAGGATCAATGAACGAACCCTGTTGCGGTCCTGGCTATGCGTCACCGATGGAGGCGATGCGGGCGCCGCGTGAGAAGGTGCTTTACACGATAGCGATCTACACGGGCACGGGCATCCAGAAGCCGGACTACCTGTGCACGATCGATGCCGATCCGCAGAGCCCGACCTATTCCCAGGTGATTTCCCGGCTGGAGATGCCGGGCATCGGCGACGAGCTCCACCACATGGGCTGGAATGCCTGTTCGTCGTGCCATGGCGATGCCTCGATGGAGCGCAAGTACCTGATCGTGCCGGGGGTGCGCTCCACCAACCTGCACATCGTCGACTGCGCCACCGACCCGCGCAATCCGAAGCTGCACAAGGTCATCGACGGCGCCGAGATCAAGGCGAAGACGAACCTTTCGGCGCCGCACACGGTGCATTGCCTGGGATCGGAGATCATCATCTCGATGCTGGGCGACGCGCAGGGCAACGCGCCGGGCGGCTATCTGCACCTCAACAAGGACTTCGACATCGTCGGCCGCTGGGAAGACACGATGGGCGACATCAAGTTCGGCTACGACTTCTGGTACCAGCCGCGCCACAACGTGATGGTCAGCTCCGAATGGGCGGCGCCCAACACCTTCATGCCGGGGTTCGACCTGGAAGAGGTCGGCCACCTGAAGTACGGCCGCGAGCTGCACTTCTGGGATTTCGAGAAGCGGCAGCCGAAGCAGAGCTTTTATCTCGGCGAGGACGGCCTCATCCCGCTCGAGGTCCGCTTCCACCATGATCCGGACTCTTCGCACGGCTTCGTCGGCGCGGCGCTGTCGGCCAACATCATCCACTGGTGGAAGGACGAGGCCGGGGAATGGCAATGGGAGAAGGTCATCGATGTGGAGAACGAGCCGC
>NZ_SPNT01000022.1 GCF_004959855.1 Nitratireductor sp. XY-223
GGCTTCTGGATGCCCGTGCCCGTGTAGATCGCTATCGTGTAAAGCACCTTCTCACGCGGCGCCCGCATCGCCTCCATCGGTGACGCATAGCCAGGACCGCAACAGGGTTCGTTCATTGATCTTTCCTCAAACTGAAATCTATCTCAGTTCCGCCGCGGTATTTCCGCCGTCGACGGTCAGCACATGGCCGGTGGTGCGTTCCGACAGCGCCAACGCTACGAACGCCTCGCCGACATGGCGCGCCTCGACTTCCCGCTTCAACAGATTGCCGCCCATATAGTCCGCTTCGCTGACGCCGCGGGCGGCCGAGCGCTCCTTGATGAAATCTTCCGTGAGAAGCCCCGACCGTATGCGGTCGGCATTGATGCCGTTGACGCGTATGCCGTCGCCGCCGAGTTCCAGCGCCAGCTGGCGCATGAGGAACATGGTCGCCGCCTTCGGCATGCCGTAGGCGCCCATGTTCTTTCCCGGGTTGATCGCCTGCTTGGAGATGTTGAACAGGATCTGGCCCGGGCGCTGCTGGCGCAGCATCAGCGCCGCCGCCGAGGTGGCGAAGTTCTTGTGGGCAAAGAAATTCAGCTCGAATGCCTTGCGGAACGCAGCGTCGTCGAGTTCCAGCATTGCACCGCCCGTTGCCGAGCCGGCGTTCGAGACAAGGATGTCCAGCCCGCCGAAGGTCGCCACCGCGTGGTCCATCGCGCCTTCGGCCGCGCCTGCTGCGGTGATATCGCAGGCATGGGTGGTGTGCCACGGTCCGAGTTCGCCAACGGCATCCGCCAGCCGTGCCTCGTCGAGATCGACAAGGATGCAGTTGGCGCCGAGCTCCGCAAAGGCCCTGGCGGTCGCCAGGCCGATGGCACCCGCGCCGCCGGTGACCATGACCACCCTGCCCTGCAGGACCGGCGTCGCGCTGCGGTCCAGCTTGGCGCGTTCGACCGGCCAGTATTCGCATTCGAACTGGTCTTCCTCCGCAATCGGACGAAACCCGCCGGCATCCTCGCCGGCAATCCGCACGGCCATGTTCTGTTCGGCAAGGTCGGCGGCAACCGCGGCAGACCGCGCGTCGTTTCCGATCCCGACGATGCCGATGCCCTCGATCCAGGCATGTTTCGGATCGGGAGTGACCATCGATTTCGGCGTGTCGGATTGCTGTGCGTTGCGGTCGAAATAGGCCGCATAATCCGCTTCGAAGGCCTGCACGGTGCCCGCGATCGCGTCACGCCCGGCTTCCCAGACCTTTCTCGGGAGCACAAGCGGCCGTCCCTTGATATGCAGCACATGATCCGGCGAGCAGACGCCCTTCCCGGCGAGCGCCTCGACATCGGGCCGCGCCCAGACCGCGTGTGCGGCCGTGCCGCCGCGAATGTCGAAAACCGGCATCGCCACGTCCGGATCGCTGCGCTGCTCGGCAATGACACCGCGCAACACGGGAAGCACCGAAAGGTCCGCTGCCCGATCATGGCCGGTGTCGGACATCGTGCCGGTCATGCCGAAATAGGCGGCTGCCTCGTTGGCCTGATCGACAACCCGGTTGTAGCTCTGCTCGGCCGTATCGCCGAAGGCCACGTGGCCGTGGTTGAGCAGCAGCAGACCCTCCATATCCGGGTTCTCGTCAAAGACCTCGGCCGCTCTCTTGTCCAGCGCAAAACCAGGCATCATGTAGGGCACGACGCCGACGCGGCCGCCGAATATCTCGCGGCACACCTCCTCCGCATTGGGAAGGTTAGCAAGCACCAGGAACGGGGTTGCGTGTGTGTGGTCCACATAGGTGTGCGGCAGGAATGCGTGCAGCAGGGTCTCGATCGACGGGTTCGGCGCGCTGGCATCCAGCAGCGCGGCGCGCTGGGCGCTGATCATTTCACGGTCGCTGAGGCCGTTCAGCTGTCGCTGCCTGAGAAGCGGGTCGAGCCAGACACCGGGCATGCCGTCCGCTTCGACCGCACCCAGATCCCAGCCCGAACCCTTGATATGAACAACGGCCTGCTCATCCCCATAGAGATCGCGCCGCTTGACCTTGACGGACGTGTTGCCGCCGCCATGCATCACCAGGTCGGGATTCCGGCCGATCAGCCGCGACGTGTAGACGCGCTCGGCCAGCTCCTGGTCCGCCGGATCGTCGCCCGCTTCCCTGCGCCAGCGAATTGCCTCTTCACGGTCGTAGTTGTTGTCAATCATTGCACTTCGCCGATTCTGGAAATCCGGTCATGGCGAAACGCGAGGGTCCCGCGTCCCGCCCGCTCCCTTGCGGATGGACTTTCTGCATTTGATAGGCCGGGGACGCCTCCACCTCCTGCCGGGTCAACAGCACCGGCCCGCCAATGGAAAGAGCGATGCAATACTGGCGCGCCAGGGCTTCGAGCTGCACGGCCGCGTCGAGCGCCGCCGCAAGCGTCCCGCCCACCGTGATCATGCCGTGGTTGGCGAGCAGGCAGGCGGTGCGGTCTTCCAGGGCCGCCAACGCCGCGTCCGAGAGGGCCTGGCTGCCATTGACGGCATAGTCCGCGCAGCGCACATCGTCCCCGCCGAATGAGGCGATCAGGTAGTGACAGGCCGGAATCGGTTTTCGCGCCATGGACAGCGCCGTCGCAAAGGGTGAATGCAGGTGGACGACGGCGTTCACATCGGATCGCGCCGCCAGGATGTCCCGGTGAAACCGCCATTCCGAAGACGGCTCGTACGCGCCGCTCCAGCTCCCGTCGGAAATCGCCATCGGGACAATCATGTCCGCCCTGAGACGGTCATAGGCGATCGAGCCCGGCGTGATCAGCAGGCGGTCTCCGAACCGGGCGCTGACATTGCCGGACATGCCCTGGTTGTAGCCGGCCGCGTTCATTTCGATGCAGCCGTCGATGATGGCCTGGCGCAGTTTCAGTTCGTCGTTCGGTGACATGGTCGGGCGTTTTTTCATTCGATTCAATTCGGGTTGATGGGCGGCTCGCCGGCGAGAAAGCGCCGCACCTCTTCTGCCGCCTGTTCCGCGGCAAAGGTGACGGTTCGGACCGACGCGCCGGCGATATGCGGCGTCAGGGTCACATTCGGCAGCTGCAGCAGGGGCCAGTCTGCAGGAACGGGTTCGACGGCGAAGGTCTCCAGCATCGCGCCGCCCAGATGCCCGGAGCGGAGCGCTTCATAGAGCGCATCGTAGTCGACAAGCGGCCCGCGGGCGGTGTTGATGAAGATCGCGCCCTTCTTCATGGCGGCAAATTCATCCTTGCCGATCATGCCCTGCGTTTCGGGCGTGACCCGCGGATGCATGGTCACCACGTCGCTTTCGGCCAGCAACTCCGCGAGCGAGGTGTGCAGGACGCCGTCCCGACGGTCCTGTTCCGACAATTGTACGTAAGGATCGCTGACGAGCACCCTCGTTCCGAAGGCGCGCAGAAGCCGCACGACTTTCGTTCCGATATTGCCGTAACCGATGACCCCAACGGTCATCTCGTTGAGTTCCCTTCCGGTGCGGTCGGCGCGGTAGAGGTCTCCGCGCCAGTCGCCGGCGCGCAGGGATTCGTGGCCCTCGCGGATAAGCCTGGTCTCGGCGAGAATCGCGCCGATGGTGAACTCGGCAACGGCGGTCGCGTTCCGGCCCGGCGTGTTGACGACGAGGATACCGTTGTCGCGGGACGCCGGCATATCGATGGAGACCGGCCCGCCGCGCGACACCGCGACAAGTTTCAGGTTCGGCAACTGCTCCATCATCTTGCGCGACAACGGCGCCAGATGGGTGACGAAAATCTCGGCATCGCCAACAAAATCCAGCACGTCCTCGGCGGTTCCGAAATACTCCTTCAGGCCATCCATGCCGGCAACGGCGTATCCGTGTTCCATCGCCACGTCGGGCCACTGCTGCTGCATGGTCCTTATCGTGTGGGCATTTCCGCATGCCTCCTCGATCTTCTCGGCAAAGACCTCCGGAAGCATGAAGAGATCGCCAATGATTGCTATTTCGGCCATGGTAACGCGTCCTAGATTTCCAGCAGCGCTTGTGCGGTCTGCTCGTCAGTGACCAGATGAGACACATAGCCACCATTGAGCGTCGCGGTTATCGCATCGAATTTCGCCGGACCGCCGGCGACCAACAGCCCGTTTGCCCTGTCCTTGAGATATGAAAGGTCGATACCGATCATGCGCTCGTCCATTGGACCCTCAATGTGCGTACCGGCACGATCGATGAAACGGCCGCACAGCACGCCGACGGCGCCCTTCTCGCGATACCAGTCGAATTCCTCTTTGCTGGTGATGGCGGACTGGACGATGGGCGTGTCTGAATCGCAGTTGCCGACCGAAAAGATCGACCGGTCGATGGTCTTCAAACGCTCCAGCTGTTCGCTTATGACCGGTTCGCCGCGCAGCGCCTCCGCCAGTTTCGCGGAGGTCAGGATGGCCGGCGCATGCAGCGTGTGGCACTCGGCGCCGAGCCGGGAAGCGAGGCTGATGGCGCATCCCTCCGCCGTCGACACAAGGGGGGTCGTCATCGACCCGATGAGTTGACAGACCGTCAGATCCTCGATGATGCGGTAAGGTGCCTCGTTGGCCAGGTGATAGATCGTCTCGCCCCATGCGATACCGACAAGTTCGCCGGGCTGCAGTACGTCGTGCAGCGCCATGGCGCCGACCTGAGCCACCTCGCGGTTGATTTGCGCCTTGTAGGCGACATCGGCCGGGTCTCCTTCCGGCGTGAGGCTGGCGATGTAGACATCCGCAAGGTTGAATTTGGCGCGCAGGTCGCGCGAGGTGTTGGACACCGCGAAGGATGCGCCGTTGATGCGAATGTCAACGATGTTCTGTTCGCGCGCCAGGCGCAGATAGTTGATGACCGTGGGGCGCGACACGCCGAGACGCAGCGCGATCTCGTTCTGGGTCAGGCCTTCCTTGTAGTAAAGGATCGCCGTGTTCGCCAGGACGCTGTCCTGGTGCAGCGACCGGCGGGCATCGCTCTTTTTCGCGTGTTCAGTCATCATTGTCTTCCAGTATCGAGGCGGTGCTCATGAATTCGAGTGTCCGTTGCAGATCGACCACCCCGGCATCGGAGCCGAGCCCTGTGGCGACCAGACCGGAGACCGCGGTTCCCAGCCGGCAGGCCATTTCCAGGTCGTAGCCCATGCTGAGCCCGGCAATGAAACCGCCGCAGTAGCTGTCGCCGCAGCCGGTGGTGTCCGAAACTTCCACTTTGAAAGCAGGTATGCGCCAATTGCCATCGGCGGTGCTTACGAACGATCCCCTGGCGCCCCACTTGAAGATGCAGGCCGTGGCGCCAAGATCCCGGAAATAACGCGCGGCGTCGGACGGATCGGATTTTCCGGAGATGAACCGGGCCTCCTCCATCGAAGGCATGAAATAGTCGACATGCGGCAGCAGCTCTTTCAACTGGCCGAGCGTCCGGTCGCTCGGGCCGATCAGGTCGAGGGTCACCGTCAGCCCCCGCTGCTTGGCGTGGGCGAGCAGTTTCGCGCTCTGGCCCCGGTCCATTCTTTCAAGGAAACCGGTGCCGCCGTGATGCAGGAACCGGGCGTCGCACACCGCGTCGAACTCGGTCTCGTCCAGCCACCAATCATCTGATGCGCCGCGGCAATGCAGGGCGGGACGCTCGCCATCGGGCCGGATGGGCAGGATCGTTGCCGACGTCGCCACAGCATCGGTGCGCTGCAGCAGCGAGCAGTCTATGCCCATCGCGCGATACCGGTTTTCGATGAAGTCGCCCTTCTCGTCGCGTCCCAGGCAGGCCGACGTCGAGCAGGATACGCCGAGCTTGGCGGCGTTCATGACAGCACCTGACGCGGTGCCGGCGGGGTTCATCCGTATTTCCTCGACAAAGGCGATGCCGCCCCCTTCGGGAATGGACGAGACGGGCCGTCCGGCGATATCGAGGATGGTCAATCCGGCAAAGACGGCATCGAAACGTGGGCTGCTGCCGGTCATGACGGGCCCCCCAGAATATCGCGCCGCGCATTCCACAGCGCCGGCGAGGATGCCACATGGTTTTCATAGAGCTGAAAAAGCTGGTTGTAGGAGGCGACCATTTTGCCGTCCGGCCGGTGCCGACGCAGCGCCTCGTCGCGCACCGGCGGCCGTGCGATATCCATCATGCCGCCGGCGCAGGCGCCGATCATCGCCGCGCCCCAGACGCCGTGGTCGCTGGAATCGCTGGCCACGATCGTCGTGTTCATGACGCTGGCGATGATATCGCACCACAGGGCATTGCGGGCCCCGCCGCCGGTCATGAAGATCTGACCCGGCGTGGCGGCGCCTGTTGCCTGGAAACACTGCCGTAGGCTCATCGCGGCGCCCTCCATCACGGCGCGGGCGAGATCCGCCTGCGTCGTGGCGCTGGTAATTCCGTGAAACGACGCCGTTGCGTGCGGCGCCACGACCGGCGCCCGCTCTCCCGACAGAAACGGCACGAACACGACGCCGTTGGCGCCGGCGGGCACCGAAGCTGCCGCGCTGTTGAGGCGTTGTATGACCTCCGCCGCGTCCGCCCCGCCGTAGTTCACGCTGTCGAGCGACGTGAACCAGTCAAGCGCGGACGCACCGCTGAGCGGTGCCAGGACCCTGATCCATTTGTCGGCATAGGGGTGCGCCAGGGTTGCGCCGGGCTGCGGCCCGCTGAATGCCTCCGGCTCGACGATGACCGCCACCACAGCGGTCGTTCCGAGGATCAGGCAGATGTCGCCGGTTTCGGCAAGCCCCATGCCGCTGATCATCGCCGCCACGTCGATGCAACCGGCGGCCACCGGGGTTCCGACCGGCAGGCCGGTCGCGCCCGATGCCGCCTCGTCGACCGCGCCGTTGAGCCCGGTCGCCCGCAGCGGATCGACAAGCTTGTCCTGCAGCTCTTCGACCCCGAGCATCGCGAAGGCTTCCGGAGCATAGCGGCCCGATTCGAGATCAAGAAAGGGGATCGTCGCATCGGTGTAGTCCGTGGTCAGTTGCCCGGTCAGGCGTAAATTGATCCAGTCCTTGCAGTTGATCGCATGCCTGGCCCGCGCCGCGTTCTCCGGCTCATGGTCCTTCAGCCAGCGATAGGCCGCACCGGACGTTCCGGGCCAGATAGCGGTCCGGCTGAAACGCGCGAGCCGGTCCGCCGTGCCGTCCTCGATCCATCCGGTGACGTAGTCGACCGCCCTTTGATCGTTCCACAAGATGGCGTCCCGGACCGGCCTGCCCTGCTCGTCGAGCAGCCACAGTCCATCCCCTTGAGCGCACACGCCGACGGTGCCGATGTTTTGCGCACCGACTTGCGTTGAGACGGACTTGATCGCATCCGCGGCTGTCTGCCAAACGGCCTCCATCGGCTGGGACGACCACCCGGACCGCTCAGCGACGGGATTGCTCTCGCGGTCTTCCAGCGCCCTGATTGCGCCATGCGAATCGTAGACCGCCGCCTTGACGGCGGTCGTACCCACATCCAGTCCAAGATGGAGATTACCAGTCATTCACACAGCCAACACATTACCCAATTCTTTTTACATATGGCATATAATTTTACAATTGTTAAGTCTGTTTTCTTGAGCGCGAAACCGGAGATTCCACCCGCTCGAATGGCGCCGGGGCAATTTCAAACACGGTTGTCACGCGCCCGCCTCGTTTGACTTATGACATTTCTTGTTACATAAGTTAAGTCCGTTTTGAAACGGCTGTCACGATTTGTGGTTCGATCCTGCACCAAGAAATTTGGTTCCCGGCCACGTGCAGACCGGATGAAAACGTTGGTTCGAATGCAGCCATCCTGCGGCTGCAAAAGGGAGGAATAGCAATGAGCAAGAGTTTGCGTTCAAGCGTTCGCGCGCTTGGCCTGGGCATCATGGCCGCCGCGGTTGTCGCGACCGGGGCATGGGCGGACGGGCATCTGTCACTGGACGGCAAGAAAATCGGCGTGGCCGTCGTTGGTACCCAGCACTTCTGGGACCGCGAGGCCTTCAACGGGGCGATCGACCGGGTCAAGGAACTCGGCGGCGAAGTCGTTCCCGTCGATGGCGGACGCGACAATCAGGTACATGCGGACAACCACGACATCTTGCTGAACAGCGATGTGGATGCCGTCATTTCCATTCTCGGCGACGGGGCCGTCGAGCCCAAGTTCGAGGCGCTCAAGAATGCCGGCGTGCCGGTGTTCACGGTCGATCACCTGTCGCCGCACGGCATCAACAACACGACGTCCGACAACTACTACATGGGCACCACCATCGGCCGCTACATGGCGGACGCGATCGGCGGCCAGGGAAAGGTCGCGATCTTCAACGCCTTCGAGGGCGCATTGCGGATTTGCGGTATCCGCGCCGGCCTGTGGAAATACGTGATGCAGGACTATCCCGGCATCGAGATCATGCAGCCGGAACTGGCGGAGGAGTTCGCAAACGCACCTGAAGACGCGCGCAAGAAGACGCTCGACCTTCTGGCCGCCAATCCGAAAGGCACGATCGATGCCATTCACGTCGGCTGCTGGGACCAGCCCGCGATCGGCATCGTCCAGGCGCTCGAGGAAGCCGGCCGCACCGAAATCAAGGTCACCGCACTTGATGGCGGGCCGGAAACACTCGAAATCATGGCCGAGGAAAACAGCCCGTTCGTAGCCAATGTCGCGCAGCAGCCGCGCAAGATCGGATCGACCGCGGCAACGAACGTGGCCCGCCACTTCGCCGGCGAAAAGCTGCTGCCGCAGACTTTTGTCGACGTCAAGCCGGTGAACGGCCCTGATGAGGCGAAGGCCGTTTACAAGGAGCTCGGCTACGGCGACCTGAACTAGGAGCCCTGCCTTTTCAGTGGACAGCCGGCCGGATGGCCCGTGATTCAACGCGGGCCTTCCGGTTATAATCCCGCGGTGGTCATTTCAATCAGCATCGGCCCGTGAACATGACAAAGAACGATGACCTGCACGTTCTTTCCATGGCTGGAATCTCGAAAATGTTTCCGGGCGTACAGGCGCTCGACCAAGCCAGCCTGTATGTCGCCCCAGGAGAAATCCACGGGTTGGTCGGCGAGAACGGCGCCGGAAAATCGACCATTATCAAGGTCCTTGCCGGCGTCTATGCCCGCGACAGCGGGACCGTCACCATCAACGGCACCGCCTACGATACGCTGACGCCGGCGTCGGTGCACGCGGCCGGCGTGCGGTTCATCCACCAGGAACTGCATCTCGTCCCGCATTTCACGGTCGCTGAATCGGTTTTCATGGGCCAGGAGATCAGCGGTGTTTTCGGTATCGACCGAAAGACGATGAACGCCCGGGCGTCCGCATTCCTGTCGGAAACGCTGCATGTCGATATTGCGCCGAACACCCTGATCCGCGATCTGGGCATCGCGGAACGAAAGCTGGTTCAGATCGCCCGTGCGCTGATCGACAACAAGGCCCGGATCGTGGTCTTTGACGAGCCGACCGCGCCGCTGGCGATGGCCGAGATCGAGCAACTCTTCGCGGCGATCCGACGGCTGAAGGAACGCGGCATCGCGATCATCTACGTGTCGCACTATCTCGGTGAAATCACCCAGCTCTGCGACCGGGTGACCGTCTTCCGCAACGGCAAGGACGTCGCGGTCGAAGACAATATCGACGATGCCTCCTCCGACAGCATCATCAGGCACATGGTCGGCCGCGCCCTCGACGCGCTCTATCCGACGAAGCACCACGCGGTCGAAGCGCCGATCCTGAAATTGTCGGGCCTGACCAGCGAGGGCCAGTTCAGCGGCATCGACCTGACGGTCGGCAAAGGTGAGATCGTCGGCCTTGGCGGCCTCATCGGATCCGGCCGGGAAGAACTGACCGACACCATTTACGGCCTCAAGCAGCCGACATCCGGCAGCATTGAACTGGGCGGGCGGGAGTTGACCATATCGACGCCGTCAACGGCTGTCGCCGCGGGGATCGTGCTGGTTCCCCGCGACCGCCGGCATGACGGTCTGGTGCTCGACCTGAGCGTCGGCGACAACATCAACCTGGCCTCCCTGGAAGAGATTGCGGACCTGTGGCTGGAGAACCGCAGGTCG
The DNA here is from genome assembly GCF_004959855.1 of Nitratireductor sp. XY-223. Lineage (GTDB taxonomy): Bacteria > Pseudomonadota > Alphaproteobacteria > Rhizobiales > Rhizobiaceae > Hoeflea_A. The sequence goes on from NZ_SPNT01000022.1 coordinate 9,982, forward strand.
GCCGCACGGCGTTCCGACGCGCTGTCGGAAAAGCTGGACATAAGGCCGCGCAATTCCAGCGCCATCACACGGTTCCTGAGCGGCGGCAACCAGCAGAAGGTGGTTCTGGCCCGATGGCTGGCGACCGGCTCCAAGGTGTTCATCCTGGACGAGCCGACGGTGGGAGTCGATATCGGCGCAAAGGTGGAGATCTACCAACTGATCGAGGACCTGGCGGCGCAAGGCGCCGGCATCATCATCTCTTCGTCCGATCCCGCCGAACTGCTCGGCCTGTGTGACCGGGTCGCGGTCCTGATGCGCGGCAGGATGATTGCCGACCGCCCGACCGACACGCTCGATATCGACAGCCTGATCGCCCTGACAACCGGTTTCGAAGCAACGGGGGATGCGGCTTGAGCGCGGACAGCGGACCTGCGGCGGGACAGTCCGCCGTGCCGAGACGGGCAGCCTTGGTCGGCTACCTGCCGCTGGCGATCTTTGTCGTTCTTCTCGTCTATCTCAGCTTCACGGCGCCGAACTATTTCAGCTTCCAGAGCCTTGACCTGATCCTCAGGCAGGCCATTCCGACGGTGGTCGTGTGCCTCGGCCTTTCCGTGGTGGTCATGGCCGGCGGAAACGATGTCGTCTCCGGCGGGATCGATCTTTCGATACCGGCAACGGCGGTGATGTCGGCGGCGATCATCGCGGACCAGGTCACCAATCACGGCACGCCGATCGCCATCGCCTTTGCCCTGGCGTTGATTGCCGCGCTGATTGTCGGCGCCGTCAATGCGCTCCTCGTCGTGCGGATCGGCATGACGCCTCTATTGGCGACGCTCTCGGTCTCGGTTGCCGTGGTCGGGATCGTCAAGGTGATCACGTCCAGCCGGCGGATCAATGTCGACCACCCGGTCGTGGTGTGGCTGCGCGACGGGTCCATCGCCGGCGTCTCGGTCGGCGTCATCCTGACGACGATCCTGTTCCTCATCTTCTTCTTTGTCGTGCACCGGACACGCTGGGGCATGAACCTGCAGGCCGTCGGCGGCAGCCGCGACGCCGCCGAGATCTCCGGCATCCCGACCGGCCGCTTCCTGTCGCAGTCCTTCGTCGTCGCGGCGTTCGCCGGCGGGCTGGCATCCATGTTCGTGCTGGCGCGCGGCTCCGGCTCCACGCCCGGAACGGAGGAAAATCTCCTGCTCGAGATGGTGCTGGCGACCTTTCTGGGCGCTGCTTTCTCCCCGCGCCGGGTTGTCACCCTGTGGGGCGCGGTGCTCGGAGCGGTGCTGGTGACCGCGCTCTCCATCGGCTTCAAATCCATCGGGGTCAACGTTTTCTGGACCGGCTGCATCAAGGGTGCCCTGATCCTCGTTGTCGTCGCCTCCGCATCGCTGTCGCTGAGGGCATCCGCACGGGGGCACGCAGCATGAGCCTCGTGACCGAGACCAATTCAACCACGATGCGCAATTTCCTGGTGCGCTACGGTTTCCTCGTCATCATCGCCGCGTTCTTCGCGTTCTTCTCGCTCTATACCGGCAGCTTCCTCAGCGGGACCAACCTGCTGAACATCATCGAGGGATCGTCCATCCTGCTGATCCTTGCGCTCGGCATGACGCTGGTCGTGGCGCTGGGCGGCATCGACCTGTCGGTGGGCATCGCATTCGACATGGGCGCCGCCTTCGCCATCGTCGCCATGAAGGATTTCAACGCGGCCTGGTACGTGGCCATAATGATCGGCATCGGCGGCGGCGCGATTGTCGGCCTGCTCAATGCGTTCCTCGTCGTGAAACTGTCGGTCAGCCCGTTCCTCGCAACGCTCGGCACGTTCTTTATCGGCAGTTCCGTACAGCGCATCTTTACGGGTGGCGGCGGCCCGATTTCGCATCGGCGGGCGCCGATGGAGTACCGCAACCTGGCGATCGGCGACGTTTTCGGCATTCCGTCCGAAGTCATCATCGCTGCGGTTGTGCTGATCATCTATTTCGTTTTTCTGGAATGGTCGATCTTCGGCAAACGCATCCATGCCATCGGTCTGCAAAAAACCGCCGCGCTCGTGGCCGGCATCAAGGTCAACAAATACGTCGCGCTGGGGTTCATCATCGCCGCGGCCACCTGTGCCATCGGCGGCATGATCGGATCGGCGAACCTGCGCATGTTCACGCCGCTGGCCGGTTTTTCCTACCTGCTCGACGCGATTGCCGCCGTCTTCATCGGAGCCTCGATCCACCCGCATGGACGGCCGAACGTGCCGGGCACGCTGATCGGCGTGCTGTTTCTCGGCATGGTGGCCAACGGCCTCAACCTGATGGGGCTCGATTTCAACACGAAGGATGCGCTGTCCGGGCTCATCCTGGTCGGCGCGCTGGCCATCGCGGTGGCGCAGAAGCGCTGGCGCTAAGCCATCACTTCATGATGGCCATGTGGATCCGCGCGGCGTCCGAATTATAAAAGGCGCGATAGTATTCCAGGGGCGTGTTGTCGCTTTCAAAGGCGATGGATTCGATCTCGATCATCGGCAGGCCCTGCTGGATGCCCATCACGGCGGCGACGTCTTTCGGCGGAATGACGGCATTCAGCCAGCGTTCGGCGCGCACCAGCGTGCGGCCGTAGCGCTCGCGCACCATGCCCAGGATGGACCGGTCGTCGACATCCATGTTCTCAAAGCCCGGGACCTTCTCGCCGTGGAGCGACATGCGCGTATAGGTGATCGGTGCGTCATCCATCCAGAAGACCCGCACCACGCGCACGACGCTCCCCTCGGCGTCGAGCCCGAGTGCGTCGCGCTCCTTCTCGTCCGGCTCGGAGCGGTAGAATTCGAGGGTTTTGGTGCGCACCGCATGGCCGCGGGCGATGAGATCGTCATAGGCGCTGAGCGTCGTCGAGATAAAGTCGGTCTCAAGCGGCGGCGATCCGACGAAAATGCCCTTGCGGTGGACTTTCACCACCAGCCCCTTGCTGGCGAGCGCCTGCATGGCGTTGCGCACCACCGGCCTGGAAATCCCGAACCGGTCGGCGATCATCTCTTCCGACGGGATGCGCGAATGCGGCTCGAGGCGGCCTTCCCTTATGGTGGTCTCGAGCTGCTCGTAAAGCTGCCTCCAAAGGGAAACGCCGCTTTTCTTGTCCAGCGTGATGGACCTGCAGGCGTCGCTGAAGGCCTGCCCCTCGGGCGTGCCGGTCAGGTCGAAGGCGGGCCGTCCGGGCCGCCGTATTTCCATCGTGGATCCAGTCATCGGACTTCCAAAGCAGCATGCCGTTCGCGGTCGGATCATCGCGAATCCGGCAGGGAATATCAATGCGGACCGGCCATTCCGAGCCGCTCATACTGCTCCGGAGGGCATCCCTCCTCATCCATCAGCTTTCGGGCAAGCGCCAGCAGGCGCTCCCTCTGCTCGGGCTCGGAATCCCACAGATTTCTCGTCTGGCCGGGGTCCTGTGCCCTGTTGTAGAGATAATTCTCGCGGGTCCGCGGATCGATTTCGATGGGAATCTTCCACATGGGCAGTGGTACGGTCGGGTCGAAATAGCCCTGGTCCACGGGTGGCTCAGGCAGCTTCCCGACCCTCCCGTCGACGGGATTGTCGACGATGAGCGGCCTGGTAATCGCGGTCGAATAGACGTAGAGCGGCTTGCCCTCGAGGGGCGCTCGGAACAGCGTCCAGTCACCGTCACAGACACAGATGCCCTGTCCGAAGGTGCCGTAAAGGATGGCGTCGCGAATATCCGCGCTTTCATTGCGAATGAGCGGCATCAGGCTCCTGCTGTGCCGGTTGGCTTCAGGCAGGTCGGCGCCGGCGGCCTCGATGACGGTGGCAAAGAGATCCACCGTCTGGGTAAGACCCGTCACGCGCCGCCCGTCTCCCTGGTGTTCCGGGTGCCAGACAATCATCGGGATATTGGCGTGGCTGTCGTAGTGCGGGTGCTGCTTGCCGAAGATGCCGCGCTCGCCGAGATCGTGGCCGTGGTCGGTGGTGAAGATGACCATGGTGTCGCCCCACAGCGACAGTTCATCCATCTTGTCCATGAACCTGCCGAACCACACATCAGCCATGGTCGCCTTGCCGAGATATTGCGAGCGGAGAAACGCCAGTTCCTCCTCGCTCGTCTGGGCCATGAAGGCGTCGAGGTCGTCATAAACCTGGTAGGGCGGCCAAATATTGAAATCGTCCTTGCTCTTGCCGGTCCGGTTATACATCGAGCCATAGGGTTCCGGTGTGTCGAAAGGCTCATGGACATCGAAGGATTCGATCTGAAGGAAAAACGGCCCCTTTGACGCGTTGTCGGCCAGCCAATCGGCCGCCTTGCTGAAAACCTTCGCCGGAAAATAGTCCTCCTCGTCTTTGAAATCGCGGACATTGGCATAATACTGGCCGACATATTGACGGGCGCGAAATTCAGCCATCTTCTCCACCCATTTTGGGAGCGGTTCTGCATCCGGCACCCGCCAGGCGTCGTATTCATGGCCACGGATGAACTCAATCGACCTGAAGCCCTGAAGGTAACCGTTCGCCTCTTCTTCCCAGTAATGATAGTGATCGGTGACGATGCCCGTATTGAAGCCCTTGGCGCCGATTATTGACGGCAGGCGCGGATCAAAGACTTCCAGCGAGCCCCAGGGACGCCAGAGGAATTCCTTGCGGCCGGCGAATATCTCGCGGCGTGCCGGCATGCACGGCAGGCTGGCGATGAAGTGGTTTTCGAAAATATGCGACTTCTCGCCAAACCTGTCGAGAAACGGCGTGCGACACTCGGACTGGGGATTGAACATCTGCAGGCAGTGCTTGTTCAGACTGTCCACCAGAATCAGGATGATGTTCATGTTTGCCTCCGGGAATACGCCGACCTGCCTTGGCTTAACCACAAGGCGATCATATTCTAGTAATTACTAGATTGACAAGTGTCGATTATTCTGACAAATGTAAAACAAAAAAAGGACGGTTGCGGCCGTGAATGCCGCACAGGATTCTGAAGGGAGGAAGGAACCATGTCATCTGCTTTGAAGAGCAAAATCAGCCGCCGCACGGCGCTCAAAAGCGTCGCTGGCGCAGGCGCCGCACTTGCCGCACCCAGTTTCTTTATTGGAAAGGCCCACGCGGCCAATGAAAAGCTGACAATCGGCATCATCCCGGCCTATTCGTTCGGGATCTACTGGCTGGTACAGGATCAGGGTTTTGCGCCCGGAGTCGACATGGAATTCCGTGTTTTCCCCTCCGGCCCCCCTGCCATTGAAGCCATGGTGGGCGGCTCGGTCGAGGCCATCACGGTCGGTTCCGTTCCGCCGCTCGCAGCGATGGCGCGCAAGGTCGCCGATTTCCGCGAAATCTCCGTTTGCGGGGACGCCAGCGGCCTCTTCACCATCGTCGGAGCGCCCGGCCTCAAATCCCTTTCCGACCTCGAAGGTAAGCGGATCGCCGTGACCTCCGGCTCGAATTTCGACTTTTTCCTCGACGTTGCCCTCCGGCAATCCGGTCTCGGCGATATGCCACACACCCGCGTGAACATGGAGCCTATCGATGCCCAGGCTGCCCTGATCGCCGGTGCCGTGGATGCGACGGTTCCGCTTGCGACCTCCCGCAAGCTGATCTTCGAAAAGCTTCCGGACGCCAGTCTGCTCGCCGAGGGAGCGCAGATGCCGATCGACAAGCGACCGAGTATCATGGACGTGTTCATGACGACTCAGCCGGTTCTCGACGCCAAGCAGGAGGCGTTGAAACAGGTGGTCGCCGCCTTCCACAAGGAAGGTGTCGGCATGCTGCGCGACAATAACGACGAAGTGGTCAACCGCATGGTGGTCTGGCAGGAAGGGATCGGCCGCGCCGGCGTCAAGCCGGAAGAGGTCGAGCCGCTGCTCAACGGCTATTTCTACTTCGACACAAACGAGATCAAGGATGTCTATTCGAAGAACATCCTCAAGAACTCGAAAAAAGTGCAGTCGGAATTCCTGGTCAATGCGGGCAAGCTTGAAAACGTGCCCGATCTCGACGCGCTGATCTCCGATCAGATTGTCAAGCAAATCTGACGACCATGGAGATTCTGGCGAAAGTTACGACGGGGCGCTTCGGTTTGGGCGCCCTGTCCGTGGCGGTTGTGTTCATCCTCTATATCATCGTGACCAACCAGCCCGACAACAACCCGGCGCTGCTGCCGCCGCTCACGGACATCTTCAACTCGTTTGTCACCAACGTGACATCCGGAACACTCTTTACGGCCCTCGCGGCGAGCCTCTTCCGGATCTTCATGGGCTTTTTCATCGGCACCACGCTGGCGCTGATCCTCGGATGCCTGATCGGCTGGTACAAGGTGATCGAATACCTGTTCGATCCGCTGATCGAGGCGCTTCGGCCGATCCCGCCGCTGGCCTATATCCCGATCATCATCATCTGGTTCGGGATCGGTGAGTTCAGCCGGGTGCTGATCATCACCATCGCCTGTTTCATGGTCTGCGTCGTCAACGTCATTGCCGGGATGAAAAATGTCCCCCAGGTCTATGTGGACGCCGCCGCCACCATGGGCGCCTCGCGTTTCCAGGTGTTCAGGACCGTGGCGGTTCCGGCAGCGACGCCCTTCATCATCACCGGCTACCGGATTGCGCTTGCCGCCGCCTGGACGACGCTGGTCGCATCCGAACTCCTCGCCGCGCAGAACGGCCTCGGTTTCCTGCTTCAGGAAGGCCGCCGCTACTTCCTGACGGATCAGGTGATGATGATCATTGTCATCATCGGGGCCTGCGCGTTCATCATGGACCGCATTTTCCGCAAGATCCAGGCGCGGCTGATGCAATGGTCGGAGGCACGCGAATAATGCCGGAGATCCTCGTCGACAAACTCACGCACACCTTCGGCAAGGGCGGCCCGAACCCGCTGACAGTGCTTGAAGACATCAACCTGAAATTCGAGTCGGGCAGTTTCTGTTCCATTGTCGGAACGTCCGGCTGCGGAAAATCGACCCTGCTGAAAATGATGGCCGGCCTGTTCGAGCCCTCGGACGGACAGATGACCCTTGATGGCGACATCATCAGGGGGACCGACAGGCGCAGGGGCATGGTGTTCCAGCAGGATGCCGTCTTTCCCTGGATGACGGTGTCGCGCAATATTTCCTACGGCCCGCGCCTCAGGGGCGCGAGCCGGGAGGAGCAGGCGGAAATCGAAACCAAATGGGTCGATATGGTCGGCCTGAAGGGTTTCGAGGACCGGTGGCCGCGCGAATTGTCCGGCGGCATGCGCAAACGTGTCGACATCGGCAGGGTCTACGCAAACGATCCCGACGTACTGCTCATGGACGAGCCGTTCGGGGCACTGGACGCGCAGACCAAGGAGCGCATGCAGGCCGACCTGCTGGAGACCTGGCGGCAGTCGAAGAAGACGGTCATTTTCGTGACACACGATCTGGAAGAGGCGATATTCCTCTCCGACAAGATCATCGTGATGTCGGCGCGCCCGGGCCGAATCCGGCACATTGAAGAAGTATCGCTGCCGCGCCCGAGAACCGACGAAATGCGCCTGACCGACGAGTTCATCCAGATCAAGCGCAAGCTCTGGGCCATGCTGGAGCACTGAGGCCGCGATCCCGGCGGGGCAACTTCCCGCCAACCATGATAATGTCGCCTCGGTAATTGGTCTTGCACTGTTTCGAGGTGACGCGTGGCATCGAGCAGCATTCCTTCAAACGGCTCCGAACCGTTTGAGGCAGAACGACGATGGAGTGTTCTGGCAATCACCGCAGTCGCGGTCGTCCTGTCGCTGATGAGCTGGTTTTCCGCGACCGCCGTCATCAATGATATTTCGCGCGCCTGGGAATTGGATACGGCCACAGCCGGCTGGCTGACCAATGCGGTGCAGCTGGGATTCGTGACGGGCGCCATCCTGTCCAGCCTGCTGGCGATTTCCGACATTGTCGCCCTGCCCCGGCTGATGGCCGGGTCGGCGCTTCTCGCAGGGATTTCAAGTGCCGTTCTTCTGATCGAACCGGGTTTTGCGGGTGCCGTTTTAGCGCGCTTTGTCACCGGAGCGGCGCTTGCCGGGGTCTATCCGCCGGCGATGAAATTCATCGCCACGTGGTTCAAAACCGGACGCGGCATTGCCATGGGCGCCATGGTCGGCGCGGTGACCCTTGGTTCGGCCGGTCCGCATCTGGTGCGGGCCGTCGGACAGGTCCTGCCCTGGGAAACCGTGATCACCGTCACGGCCATCTGCTGTTTATTGTCAGCGGTTGTTTTCCTTGTTCTGCGCGAAGGTCCGCACGGATTTGCGCGGGCCCGGGTCGACCCGAGGCAGGTGGCGGCGATCATCCGCAACCGCCCGGTGATGCTGGCCAATTTCGGCTATTTCGGCCACATGTGGGAACTCTATGCCATGTGGGGATGGATTCTCGCCTATGTGGTCGCCGCCTCGGATTCGGGCGCCTATTTCGGCAACGCGTCCTTGCTGGCCTTCGCGGTCGTCGCGATGGGCGCACCGGGCTGCCTGCTGGGCGGCTTCTTGTCGGACATGATCGGACGCTGCTACACGACGGCCCTGATGATGGCGGTGTCGGGCCTGTGTGCGCTGGCGGTCGGCTTCCTGTTTGACGGTCCGGCCGCCCTCTTCCTGATCGTCGCATTGATCTGGGGGCTGACCGTCGTCGCCGATTCCGCCCAGTTCTCGGCAGCCGTCAGCGAACTCTCGGACGCCAGTTACGTGGGATCGTCGCTGGCCTTCCAGATGGGCGTGGGATTCGCCATCACCACAATCACCATATGGCTGGTGCCGGTGATCGCGGATTTCGCCGGAAGCTGGCGATGGACCTTCCTCGTTCTCGTGCCCGGCCCGTTCCTTGGCGTCGTCAGCATGCTTGCCCTCAGGCGCCTGCCGGAGGCTGCGAAAATCGCGAACGGCCTGAGATAACCGAGTACTGTCCTGGTCCGAAGTGCCGGCGGCGCGCTGTCTGTCGACGCCGGCAGATCACTCGCTGAAGCCGTTCTCGACCATCCAGTCGCGCATGGCGAATTTCTGCGGTTTGCCGGTGACGGTCATCGGCAGTTCGTCGACGATGCGGATGTGCTTGGGGATCTTGTAGTGCGCGATCTTTGTGTCGCAGAACCGGCGTATATCGTCGGCCTGCAGATCAGCCCCGTCGCCCGGCACGATCCAGGCCCCGACGACTTCGCCCAGCGCGCTGTCGGGAATGCCGAAAACCTGCACCTCCTTGACCGCCGGATGGCTGAACAGGAAGTCCTCGATTTCCGCGGGATAGATGTTCTCACCGCCGCGGATGATCATGTCCTTCACCCGGCCGACAATCGCGCAATATCCCTCCTCGTCCAGTGTCGCGAGATCGCCGGTACGCATCCAGCCGTCGACAATGGACTCAGATGTCTTGTCCTCGTCGTCCCAGTAGCCGCGCATGACGGAGTAACCGCGGGTGCAAAGCTCGCCCTCGGCGCCCGCCGGGACGATGGCGCCCGCCTCGTCGATGATCTTGACCTCCAGGTTCGGGTGGATGCGCCCCACCGTCGTGACCCTCTTTTCGATCGGATCGTTAACGAAACTCTGAAAGGAAATCGGCGAGGTTTCCGTCATCCCGTAGCCGATGGTCACCTGCGACATGTTCATCTCGTCGATGACCCGCCGCATCACCTCGATCGGGCATGGTGCGCCGGCCATCATGCCGGTGCGCAACCGGGACACGTCATACGATCCGTTGCCGAGTTCCTCGAGCATGGCGACGAACATGGTCGGCACGCCGAACAACGCCGTGCACCGGTCCTTCGAGACGGCTTCGAGTGTGTCGGGAGCCGTGAACGCCTCCCCCGGAAATACCATCGCGGCCCCTTTGCTGACGCAGCCGAGCACGCCCAGCACCATGCCGAAGCAATGGTAAAGCGGGACCGGAATGCACAGCCGGTCCCGCTCGGTGAACTGCATGCGCTCGGCGGTAAAACGGGCATTGTTGACGATGTTGTAGTGGGAAAGCGTCGCCCCTTTGGGCGATCCGGTCGTGCCGGATGTAAACTGGATGTTTATCGGCTCATCCGGGTCAAGGGACCGGGCGATCGTGTCGAGCCGCAATTGCTGCGCCGGCCCGCCAAGCGACTGGACCTCCTTGAACGTGAATGCGCCGGGCTGCGGATCGTCGGACATGACGATCACGTGCCTGAGTTGCGGCAATCGGGCTGCCGCGAGCCGGCCCGGCTCGCAGTCATCCAGTTCCGGCGCAAGGTTTTTCAGCATCTCGACATAGTTGGAGGACTTGAATGCCTGCGCCAGGACGAGCGCGCGGCAGCCGACCTTGTTCAGCGCATATTCGAGCTCCGATACCCGGTAGGCGGGATTGATGTTGACAAGGATGAGCCCGATGCGGGCGGTCGCAAACTGGGTCAGCACCCATTCCAGCCTGTTGGGCGACCAGATGCCCAGCCGGTCGCCCTTCTGAAGCCCGAGGGCCAGCAGCCCGGACGCCATCTCATCCACCATCCGGTCGAGATCGTAATAGGTGAACGTCCTTGCCTCGTTGGGAAACACGACGGCGTCGCGCGGACCGTGCCGGGTGACCGCCTCGCGAAGCAGGTCCGGAATGGTGATGTGTCTGAGCGCCGGCCAATCCGCGCCGCGAACATAGGAGCGGCCGTCCTGCGGCGCGAGGTCCGCCGGGTTGCTGTCGGAATCTGCCTTGACGCCATTTCCGGTCTTCAGCAGTCCGGCCAGGCTCTCGTTGAGTATGGACATGGCTTCCTCCTCACAGCGTTCGCCAGTCGACGCTTTGCTCGAATGCATGCGCGGCCTGGTAGATCGTCATCTCGCCGTAGTGCGGTCCCACGAGCATCATGCCGATCGGCAGTCCCTCGCTGAGACCGCACGGCACGGTCATGGCCGGCAGTCCGCCATTGAAGGGCGCGGTATTGCCGATCATTTCAAAGGCACGCTGCACGTAGAGGCTGATGGAACAGTCCGCCGGCGGTATCTTCTGCGGTTTCATCGGCAGGGTCGGCATCACCAGGAGATCGTGCCTGGCAAACGCCTCCAGGTACTTTTCATGCACCTTGCGCATCAGGTTCTGCGCCTTGCCGTAGTAGCGCCCCCGGTACTGGTTCTGAAAATATTCTCCGAGAAACATGCAGACTTTCAGCGAATGGGAGAGCTCATCGGCGCGATGCCTCCAGCCGGCCGCCTGGTCGATCATGGAGGGCAGAAACAGGCCGCGGTAGTTCGTGCCGCCGCAATTGCCGTGCATCATGTGATCCTGCAATCCCTCGACCGTGATCGCCGTCCACAGGTCCGCGGCGAAATAGTGCTCCTCGACGGAAACCTCCTCCACGCGGGCACCGAGCTCGCGGAACCGGTCCAGCGCCGCCTCGACCTTGCCGTCCACATCGGCTTCGCTTTCCGGCCGGCCGAAGCCCTCCTTTAGGACCCCGATGCGCAGGCCCGAACAGCCCCGGTTCAGGGCCTCCGTGTAGCGGTAGACCTTCGGCGCCCTCTGCCGGGGGTCGAGTCCGTCCTCGCCGGCCAGCACCTCGAGGAACAGCGCATTGTCGGCGACATTGCCGGTGACCGGCCCCACGTGATCGATGGTCTGCTCGACCGGCATGACCCCGGTATAGGGCACAAGACCGTGGGTCGGCTTCATGCCGTAGACGCCGCAGCTCGACGAAGGGATGCGCACGGATCCGCCCTGATCGCCGGCGATCGCCATGTCCACTTCGCCGGCGGCCACCAGGGCAGCCGAACCGCTGGAAGATCCGCCGGCCATGTATCCGTGCTTCCAGGGGTTGTGCACCGGCCCGGTCGCATTGGTGTGCGATCCGCCGGATATGCAGAGGTTCTCGCAATGCGCCTTTCCCGCCACGATGCCGCCGGCGTCGAGAATGCGCGTCACGATGGTCGCGTCGATCTCCGGGACATAACCTTCCATGATCGAACTGCCGTTCATCATCGGCACGCCGGCGACACAGACCGTGTCCTTCAGCGCGATGCGCTTGCCGCGCAGAGGGCCGTCCGGCGCACCCTTGATATCGGTCTTGTAGAACCAGGCGTTGAGCGGGTTTTCGGACGGTGACGGCCGATAGCCGGGCGCCCTCGGATAACGCACCTCGGGAAGATAGTCGGGCGCCGCGTCGATACGGTCATAGCACTGGATGTAGGGCTCCATGATCTCGCGGTATTCCTCGATCTCCTGGTCCGACAAGTGCATTCCGAAGCGCTGCGCCATCTCGTGCATCTGGGAAAGGCTTGGGCGTTTTATGGTCATGTTCGTCACCGATGGAATTGTCCGGTCGGACCGGTCGTTTGCCGGGGCCGACCGTGTCGCGGTCGCATTGGAACTGCTGGATGCCGAGGGTTTTAATGGCGTTCCCGGCGGGCCGTCCGCCGCGCCGCGCCGCGTTGAACGGGCTGCGCCGAAGCCCAGGAAACGGTCCACCTTGGCGCGGTCGGTCAGGTCCTGTTTCGAGAGTTCGCCGGTCAGGCGCCCGCGCTCGAGCACGACGACGCGATCCGACAGGTCGGCGATGAAATCAAAGTTCTGCTCGACCAGCAGGACCGACAGCCCGCGCTTCTTTCGCAGGTCGTCGAGGGTTTCCGACATCTCCTCGATGATCGAGGGCTGGATGCCTTCGGTGGGCTCGTCCAGCAGCAGGAATTCGGGATCGGCCATCAGGCACCTGGCCAGCGCGAGCAGTTGCTGCTCGCCGCCGGAGAGCGTGCCGCCCTCGCGGTCCAGGAGGCGCACCAGCCTCGGGAAATGATCCAGCACCGCGTCGAACGTCTCGTCCTCGCCGCCCTGCCCGTGATCGTGGTAGGCAAAACGCATATTGTCCCGGACCGTGAGCTGCGGAAAGATGCCGCGGCCCTGCGGAACGTAGCCGATGCCGAGTTCCACCCGCCTGTTCGGGGGCCAGCCGGTAATGTCCTCGCCGCGAAAATGCACGGAACCGCCGGTCGGCTTCAGGAAACCCATCAGCGTCTTGAGCAGTGTCGATTTGCCCATGCCGTTGTGGCCGAGGATGCCGACCACCTGGTTCTCGCCGACCGCAAGCTCGATGCCGTGCAGCACGGGAACCCTGCCGTAGCCGCCCGACAGGCCCTTGATGGCGAGAACCGTGTTTGCTTCGTCCGCCATGTCAGCCCTTCTTGCCCAGATAGACACGGCGCACGGTCTCATCGGACATAACCTTGTCGACGTGGTCTTCCATCAGCACGGACCCCTGGTGAAACACCGTGACCGTGGAGGCGATGGAGCGGATGAACTGCATGTCGTGCTCGACGATGATGACGGCGGCGCTGCGGTTGAGTTCACGGATGATGGCGACCATGCGCTCGACGTCGCCCGCGGACATTCCAGCCGCCGGCTCGTCGAGCAGGACAAGCCAGGGATCGCCGACGGCGACGATGCCGAGCTCCACCTGCTGACGCTCTCCATGGGCCAGCCGGCCGACATCCGCGGCCGCTATGGCGTTCAGCTCCAGCCTTTCGATCATGTCGGCGGTCTTGCGGTTCGCTTCGACGACCGGGTGCCGCCGCCGCGCGGCCAGCCAGATGTTCTCCCTCACGGTCAGACCGTCCATGACGCTCGGCACCTGTGTCTTCACCCCGACGCCAAGCGATGCGATTTCGTGCGGATGCCATCCGGTGGTTTCTTCATGGCGCATGAATATGCGCCCGTCCGAAGGCGTCAGGAGACCGGTGATGCATTTGAAGAAGGTGCTCTTGCCGGCACCGTTCGGCCCGATCAGGCAACGCAGCTCGCGGGCGGCAAGCCGGAAGCTGACATTGTCGGCGGCGACGACGCCACCGAACCGCATGGTCAGGTTCTCGGTCTCGAGCACGGTCTCAGCCATTGGCGGCTCTCCGCACCCGAAGCCGGCGCGACGGCCTGTTTCGCCGCGTCAGCACCCGGCCCGCGACGGAAACAATGGCCGGAACAAGCCCCCGCGGCAGGAACAGCACGAACAGGACGAGAATGAGCCCGGTGATCAGCGTGTTGTCCACCAGGGATTGCTGGCCGAGAAGGAATTTGAGGTAGGAAAGACCGGCGGCGCCGACCATCGGCCCGATGCGGGTGCCAAGGCCGCCGACAATGCACCAGATGATGATTTCCGCGCTTTGCGGAAGGCTGAACAGGCCGGGCGTCACAATCTCCGCCCAGTTGGCGAAGAAGGCGCCTGAAAGACCGGCGATCGCGGCGCCGACGGTAAACAGGACCGTCTTCCTCGCCCTGACGTCGTAGCCCATCAGCGACATGCGGGTCTCGCTCTCGCGAATACCGACGGCAATGCGGCCGAAGCTGCTGCCGAGCAGCCAGGTGACCAGCAGGAAGACGAGGAGCAAGGCCACCGCCACCACGTAATAAAGGCTGTCTCCCCACACGTAGAAATCGGGGTAGCCCGGAACGTTCAGCGTCTGGAATCCGGGGATCCCGTTGAAGCCGCCGAGCCGCGCCGAGCCGATCATGTATTCGGGACCGGCTGTGGAATTCATGAACCTGTAGAAGATCAGCGTGACCACCAGCGTGATGACGCCGAGATAGACATCGGCCAGCCGGCCGTAGAACATCATCGCGCCGAGGATGGCCGCAAACGCCGCCGGAACAATGATGGCGATCAGCATGGGTATCGTGCTTTCGCCGAAATTGATCGCCGAAATGGCGTAGGCATAGGCCCCGAGCCCGAAAAACGCCGCCTGGCCGAAACACAGGATGCCGCCGAACCCCCAGATGAGGCCGAGGCTGAGGCCGAGCATGGCGTAGACCAGCAGCACGGTCAGCGTGTAGGTGTCGATGGCGGACGGCAGCGCGACGATGAGCGCGACGCCGACGGCGACGATCCAGAGATATTCACGCCACTGATTGCCCCGCATCACAACCTGCCCCTGAAAAAGCGCGTCGTGATGCCCTGCGGCAACACGCGCAGCAGAATGACCGCCGAAATCAGCAGGGCCACCTCGCCGACGACCGGCGAAAGGGCAAATGCAAAGGCCTGGTTGACGAGCCCGAAAAATCCGGCGCTGCTGAGCAGGCCGGCCACCAGGGCCGGTCCGCCGGCAATGACGGTGATGAAAGCCTTGGCGATATACGCGCCGCCGGAGGACGGCACGAGACCCACGAGCGGCGCCAGGACAGCGCCCGCCAGGCCCGACAGCGCCGAGCCGACGAAAAAGGTCGCCATGTAGACGCGGTCCGGACTGTAGCCCAGCGCCGCGGCCATGTCGGCCCGTTGCATGGTGCCGCGCGCGATGAGACCGATGCGTGTCCCCTTCAGCACCGCATACATGGCGATGACCAGGATGATCGAGACCAGGATGATGAAGAAATTATAACCGTTGACCTGGTATCCGCCGATCGGAAAGCCGGGGATCGGCGTTGAGATGCCGGTCGTCGTGTTGCCGAATATCATGGTCACGCCGCCGACAAAGAACAGGCTCAGGCCCCAGGTGGCCAGCATGGTGTCGACCAGACGGCCGTAGAGGTGGCGGATGACCAGCCGCTCGACGATCAGGCCGATCGCACCGACTACGAGCGGCGCAATCAGGATCATCGCCAGGAAGATGTTGACGCCCGCCTTGACGGCGGTGATCGTCACGTACCCGCCGAGCATCATGAACTCGCCGTGCGCGAGATTGATGACCTTCATCATGCCGAAAACGATCGCGAGGCCGGCGCTGATGAGCACCAGCGACGCGATCGCGTAGACGATTTCCACCAGTATGACGGCTGCCAGGTCCATGTCTTTGCCAATTCCGAACGTTCGCGGGGAATGCAATGCCCCGAGGGAATGGGCGCCCCCTCAGCAATCGGGGGCGCCCGCGCTCTTTGGGAGGAGCGTCAGATCTTGATTTCGTACTGCTTGTTGTCGTCGGGATTGGCGACGAGATCGCACACCGCCTGCGTATCGATCGGCGGGCGTTGCGGCAGGGTCTCGACGACGTTCATGCCCTGGTCCTCGACAACCATCAGATGCACGTCCAGGGTGGCGTGGTGCGTCTTCGGGTCCACGGTGACCGTCCCGGCGGGGCCGTCGATCGACAATCCCGTCTCGAGGGCCGCGATGACGGCGTCGCGGTCGGTGCTGCCGGCCTTTTTCACCGCTTCGGCCCACATCTTGACACCCTGGTAGTTGGATACCGCGATTTCGTGGATCGCGCTGCTGTCGCCGTAGGCCTCGGCCCAGGCTTCCTTGAACGCCTTGTTGGCGGGCGTGTCCAGCTCCTGGCTGTAGTTGTAGGCAACCATGATGCCGTTGCCCTCTTCCGGGGTCAGGACCTTGTGCTCGTTGCCGACGCCCATCGTGGTCGAGGCGAGCGGTATCTTGTCCTTCATGCCGGCAGCCGCCCACTGGCGGAAGAACGACAGGTGCGCGCCGCCAACCAGGGGCGCGATCACCAGATCGGGCGCAGCTCCCTGGATCTTCGCGATGGTCGAGCCGAAATCGGCGACGTCCAGCGGGAAGAAATCGACGGCGACGACTTCACCGCCGTTTTCCTCGACATATTTCTGGATCCAGTTGGCCGTGATCTGGCCGTAGTTGTAGTCGGCGGCGAGGATATAGACCTTGTTGCCGCCCGCCCTTTCCATGGCAAAGGGCACAAGCGCCTCGACCTGCTGCGCCGGCGTGACGCCGTTGATGAAGATGTTGCGGTCGCAGACGCCGCCCTCGTAGAGGACGTTGTAGAAATACAGCGTCTTGGCCTTGCGCATGGTCTGCCGGATGGCTTCGCGGGACGCCGACAGGATCCCGCCGTGCACGATATCCGCCTTGTCCCTGCGCACCAGCTGCTGACCGAACTGGGTGTAGAGCGCCATGTCGGACTGCGTATCGTAGCTGACGATCTCGATCTGCTGACCGTTGAGGCCGCCGGCGTCGTTGATCTCCTTGACGGCCAGCCGCATGGCCATGTCCATGGGCTTTCCGTAAGCGTCGAAAATGCCGGACGTGTCGAGGATGGAGCCGAGCTTGATGGTGTCGGCTGCGGCGCCGAGCCGCGGCACGGCCATTGTGCCGGCAAGCGCTGCCGACGCGGACAGGAACGCGCGTCTGTTGATGGTCATTTCTTACCTCCCGTTTCACCCTTTTCGTTGGATTTGGATCGGATGCGATTGGCGTAGTCGGCGGTCCGGCCGGCCAGGTTGGCGTCGAAATCGATACCGATTTCCTCGCCCATCTGCTTCATGGCCGGCAGCCGCACCGCCATGCCGAGGATCTGGTCCATGGCGGCGCCGAACGCGCCGTTGATGCCCTCGCCGTCGGCGAACCCGCCCTGTGCGACGCCGCCGATCTGATTGATCTTGATGGAATCGATCTTTTCGACCGGCTTCATCATCTGGGTCATGATGTCGGGCATGCGGTCCAGCCGCCGTTCCTCGAGGCGCATCGAGATGATTGCCTCGCTCAGGCCATTCTCCGCGGCGATGAGCGCGGCCTGGCCGTCGGCCTCGGATTCCAGGCGCAGTTTTTCCGCCTTCGCGGCGATCTCGGCCGCCTTCGCATCGGCCGACGCCTTGGCCAGCATGGTTTCGTTGTCGGATTTGGACCGGGCGTCCTCGACCGAAATCTCCCTGTCGACCTTCATCATCGCGATCGCCTTTTCGCGCTTGGCGACGGCGGTTTCCTTGTCGGTCTGGACGGATTCGGCGGCCAGCAGCACCTTCGATCGCGACGCCTCCTCCGCAGCCTTGGCTTCGGCCTCGTCGGCGCGCTTCTGCGCAAGCCGCATGGCGTTTTCGATCTTGGTTTCTTCCAGTGTCAGGATCGCCGCCATCTCCTTGCGGCGCAGTTCCTCGTCATTGGCGATCTTCACCGCGTCGATTTCCAGTTGCTTGACCAGCGTGGCTTTCTCGGACGTGCGGTCCGCTTCGGTCCGGATCTCCGCCGACTTGGCCTCGGCCTCGGCCTGCAGGCGCGACAGGTGCTCTCGCTGGGCGATCTCCGCCTCGCGTTCGGCGCGCTCGATGTCGAGGCGGCGCTGCGCCTGCGCCAGCTGGCTCTCGCGAACGGCGATATCGGCTTCGGTTTCGATCCGCACCCGCTCCTTGCGGTTGTCCGCCACCAGACCGGCGAGCTTTCGCATGCCTTCGGAATTGAACGCGTTGTTTTCGTCAAGGCCCGCGAAACTGCCCTGGTCGACCCGCAGCAGCACGGCGGAGACGAGCGTCAGCCCGAGCGCCTCTATGCGGCGCTCGACGACCTGCGCCACCTGCTCCGAGAACGCCTCGCGTTCGCGGTGGATGTCGTCCAGCGAACGGGCCGCCGCGGCATCCTGCATCGCCGCGGCCAGCTGGCCGTGCAGCAGTTCCTCGACCGCTTCGCCGCCCCGCGCGATGCGCGATCCGAGCGCCTGGGCGGCGCGAGCGACACCGTCCCGGGTCGGCTGGACGCGGACCTCGATTTCCATTTCCGCGTCGGCCCGCAAGCGGTCGCCGGTCAGCAGGGAATGCTGACCCGAGCGGTCCAGCCGGACGGTGATCGCGCCCATCGAGACCTTCTGGATCTGGTGCAGGATCGGCAGCGCGAGGCAGCCGCCGTCGATGACGGTCTTTTGCCCGCCGAGACCGGTGCGGACGAGCGACAGCTCCCGTGTCGCCTTGGCGAAATACCTGTGCAAGAACCAGATGACGACCGCGACGGCAATCGCAAAAATCAGCAATGAGATTATCCACGCCACGGCGCACTCCCCAGTCCCGGGAACGGCCGTGAAACGGTCGCAGGCCACTCCCCCGAAATTTCGGGAGAATGCTACGCAGAAATTAATTTCCTTTTCAAGTAATTTTTTTAGTCGTTGTTATTATTGAATTTTTTCGAACTCATCGAAAACAACACCATTTGCGCGGGCCAGATAGACCGGTGCGGTATTGCGCGAATTCGAGATGTAAATCGACTGTCTGGCGCTCTTGTAGGAGACCGGGCAGGAAGACGATTCGCGCGCACCGCGCCACGTGCCGCCGGCCTCTTCCATCAGGCTCGACAGAAACTGGAATCCTTCATAGGTCGACTGGCCGAGCGCGTTGAGCATGGGTGCCCGGTCCCTGTGCAGCGTGTGGTATTTTTCGCGGAAATTCGCGTTCTCCGCGGTGCTCAGCGCGGCGAAATAAGAGGCGGATGAAAACAGCCTTTGCAGGTTTTCCTCGCCGCTTGCCAGCAGACCGTTTTCCTCCATCGCGCAGGACAGGCGGACGATCCTCTTGTGCAACTCGAGCGCCCCGAAGATCCGGTTGAAATCGACGGCGTCCTGCCCGACCAGCGATACCAGCACGCCGTCGGCGCCTGACCGGCCGATCTGGTCCACATAGTCCTCGAGATTGCCGCAGGAAAACGGCAAGTATTTCTCGAAGACCAGCTCCGCGCCGAGCGAGGCGATCTTGCCCTTGGCGTAGTTGTGCGAGGTCCGCGGCCAGACATAGTCGTTGCCGATCAACGCCCACTTCTTCAGCCTGAACCTGCGGTAAAGGTGCTCCATCGCGGGGCCGAGCTGCTTGGGCGGTGTGTCGCCGATCGCGAAAACGCCGCTCGAGTGCTCGCCGCCTTCGTAGAGCGGCGTATAGACATACGGGATGCGGCCCTGGACGACCTTCGTCAGGCGCTGGCGCACCGCGCTTATGTGCATGCCGACGATCGCATCGATCGATCCGTTTTCGATCATCGTATGAACGAGAACGTCCACCGGCGTTTCGGATTCGATGGCGGAATCGATCATCACCATCTGCACCGGGCGCCCGGCGATGCCCGACAGGCGGTTGAGCTCCTGAACGGCGACCTGGGCGCTGGCGATGCACGACGGCGCCCACAGCCCGGCCGATCCACACAGCGGTATCAGCAGCGCCACCTTGTATGCGCGCTGGTCCAGCAGGTCCTCGTGGTCGTCGTCGAGCGTGTTGACTGTGTGCGGCAGTCCGGTCTTTTGTGCCGCGACCCCCAGTTCAAGTCGCATTTCAACCGTCTTTCTTTGTGTTCCCGCTCTATGGGAATTGAAATTCCTTTCCAAGTCAACTAATTTCGCAAAACAAGTTCAATCGAGAACAATTCGATCATGGCTCCATCGACCTCACCTGTCAGCGCATATCTGTCCTATTCGCTCGCTGCCGCGCACCGGAAACTCAGTGTCGAGCTCAATCGAGAGCTGAAGAAGATGGGTGTCCAGATCGAAACCTGGCTGGTCTTGCAGACCCTGCAGACCGGCGAAGGCTACACGATGACCGAACTCGCCGGCATTGTCCTGATGAACCCGCCGACCCTCACCAAGCTTGTCGACCGCATGGTCGCCGAGGGGCTCGTGCAGCGGCAGCTCGACGTGGAGGACAATCGCCGGGTTCAGCTTGTGCTGACGGATCTGGGCATGGACGTGTGCCAGAAGGTGACGGAGCATGTGGAAGCGCAGAACGACATGATCGTGCGCACCATAGGCGAGGAAAAGGCCGTCCTGCTCAGGGAAGTGCTGGAAACCTTGGCCTGAGCGGCGACGTAGCGCTTCAACGCTGCTGCGATACCCGGCTGCACCCGGCCGCATCGTCTCGCCATCACTGGAAGCATGGCTGACCGAAAAGACGGACTTGCAGGAACCCGATACCAGCGAGTGACCGTCGACTTGCCGCGTTCGCGGGATCGGGGTACTTTCTGCAATTGCGTTTGTTTGCCCGCAGATTTCCTGTGCATTTATTGCGAGATTATTGGTTGATACCACAGTTAGTGAATGTCGCCCCCTCACCGGCGAATTCTAGATTTAGAACGACTTAGAACGACATGGAAAACCAGAATCCGATCCCATCCATTCAGCTGGATTCGTCGACCGTGGGTCGCAGACATTGTTTCGACGCATGGCGCGAGGCCGTTCGCTGCGTCTTTGACGTCAATCCCCTGAGCGACGAAGTCAGCGGGACGGAGCGCATGGAAGGCTGGTTGCTGGACAACCTGATATTTACGGAAGTCGCTTTTTCCCCGCAGTCCTTCAGGCACCACGCGCGACACGCGCAGGATGCCAACTACCTGTCCCTTCAGATCTACAGAAGCGGCGGTTCTTCAGGCGTATTGGCAGACCAATACTGGAAAATGGAACCGGGACAGGTCCACATCTACGACTTTTCGCGCCAGTTCCAATCCGTCGCCGAGGATTCTGTCGTCGCCGGCGTGAAGATACCTCACGAGGCCATCGGCTATGATCCCGGAAGACATCCGGCGCACATCATGCTCAGCGGATGCTCACCCCTTGGCCGCTTTCTCATAGAGACGTATTTTGCCATTCAGCGCCGGCTGCCGGAACTTTGCCAGGAAGAGGCATCAGCACTGGCGAAGGGATTTTGCGGCCTGGTGCGCGGGATTTTGATACCGCAGGGGAACGAAGACTGCACCGAGGTCAAAAGGTCCCGCGCGGAACGGCGCGTGGCGATGCGTTCGTATCTGGACCGGCACCTGTCGGATCCCGCACTCGGCATCGATCACCTGCTGCGTTCTTTCGCGGTGTCACGGCCATCGATCTATCGCGACTTCGCAAATGAAGGCGGTGTCGCCACATACATAAACAGGCGCCGTCTCGACCGTGCGTTCTCTCGGCTTGTTTCGACGACGCCGAGCCATGGGCGCATCAAGGAGATAGCCAACGGTGTCGGTTTCAACGATCCGGCATATTTCAACCGGCTTTTTCGCCAGCGGTTCGGCATCGCTCCCGGAGCCGCGATCACAAACCGCCGTCCGCCCGGAACCCGACCGCAACTGACGGCTCGAAACGACTCGTCGCTTGCGGCATCGCAACTCAGCAACTGGTTCAGCAGCATTTGACAGCAACTGGCGACGTATTTACCTGTATAATTCTAATACAATTGTGCTATAAATTATGAGACTGCAGTCCAAATGTTTGCAGTTGCGCTATTAGGCACGTAATATTAGATTTTATTGTGGCGCGTTGCAAGAAACGTGCGCTGCGCGGCATTACGGTGGAATTGCATATGAACCGGCCGCCGACATCGGCATTGCCGCGCTTCTTAGTTCGGTTTTGTTGCAAAGCCATACGAGAAGCAGATGCATTGAAGTTCTTCTTAGCAGCTGTCCTCTTTGCTTTACCGATTGCCGCGACCTCCATGCCGATCGCGGCAATCAGTGCGCCCGGCGACCGTATTCTCCTCGGATAGAGGCGCGGCCTTGGAGACTGGTCGCCGGGCCACAATCCCTCGCTTATCGCCACCAACCTGCGTGCGTGATCATGAAGTCCCGACGGACGTTCTCGATGGACAGCGCGCCCTGATAGCCGGTGCAGCATGCCGAACAGCGCGATATGCGCCGGGAGCGATTCACGGCGATGATGGATCTTTGATCAATTTCGCCGACACGCCTTTTTCGTCCGGAGCTTCAGCCCGGGGTTGGCTGACCGGCACCGGCCACTCCGACCGGATCGTTCAAAACTCGATAACGGCGCGAATCGACTGGCCGTCATGCATCAGGTCAAAGCCGTGATTGATGTCCACCAATGACAGCTTGTGGGTGATCATCGGATCGATCTCGATCTTGCCCTGCATGTACCAGTCGACGATCCTCGGCACATCCGTGCGTCCGCGGGCGCCGCCAAACGCGGTGCCGCGCCAGGAACGGCCGGTCACCAGCTGGAACGGGCGGGTGGAAATCTCCTGTCCGGCGCCGGCGACACCGATGATGATCGATTCACCCCAGCCCTTGTGACAGCATTCGAGTGCGTCGCGCATGACCCTGGTGTTGCCGATACATTCGAAAGAGTAATCCGCGCCGCCCTTTGTCAGATCCACAAGATGCGGGACAAGATCGCCCTCCACCTTCGCCGGATTGACGAAATGGGTCATGCCGAATTTCTCGCCCCACTCTTTCTTTGAATCGTTGAGGTCAACACCGACAATCATTTCCGCGCCGATCATGCGCAGACCCTGAATGACGTTGAGGCCGATACCGCCCAGACCAAAGACCACCGCCCGGCAACCGGGTTCGGCCTTCGCCGTGTTGATCACCGCGCCGATGCCGGTGGTCACGCCACAGCCGATATAGCAGACCTTGTCGAAGGGTGCGTCCTTGCGGATCTTGGCGAGCGCGATCTCCGGCACCACCGTATGGTTGGCAAAGGTGGAACAGCCCATGTAGTGGTGGATCGGCGCACCGTTCAGCATCGAAAAACGGGTTGTACCATCCGGCAGCAGTCCCCGGCCCTGCGTTTCGCGGATCGACTGACAAAGGTTGGTTTTGGGATTGAGGCAGTACTCGCACGTGCGACACTCCGGCGTGTAGAGCGGAATGACATGATCGCCGACCTCAAGCGAGGTCACGCCCTCACCCACCTCGACCACGACCCCGGCCCCCTCGTGGCCTAAAATCGCCGGGAATATGCCTTCCGGGTCGGCGCCGGGGATGTCCCGTTCTCTGTTGAAAAAGAACTGAGGATTGGGTGGCGTTGCTTCCCCTGAGCATTAAGCTCAGGGCATTGAACCTGAAAGGAAGCAACACCATGAAGACGATTAGCACATC
>NZ_SPNT01000023.1 GCF_004959855.1 Nitratireductor sp. XY-223
GCTCGGCGGCTGGACCGGATATTACGGAAAACCTGGCCCCGTGGTCATGTTGCGCGGCCTCTATCAACTCAGGTCAATCCAACTCGGATATGGGATCGCTGGAAATGTGTGAATCGAGTAGGGTCTCGAAGCTGGCTTGATTGAGCTGATTCAGCCTGCCTGGAACATTCAGGGACGGTCCTCCCGATCTTGAACCCCAATGGCATAATGGCATTTTCAAACGGTCAGCCACCTTGTCCCCCGATCAAATTACAAGCTTTGCTCCGTTGTCGCAACGGAATTTTTATCGGCCCGTTCCCCGCCCTTTGCCGCTCACGCGGCAAGCGTCTCGGCACCCATCTTCGGAGATGCCGCAGGTGCGAACAAGTGCCGATCCGCACATAAAAGACGCGTTGAGGATTTGATGCTTCAAACCGCAAACTCAGCGATAAACGGCAGGCCTTAGCCCCGCTCACGAGTAGAGTTTTCACCGAAAATCTCAGCTTTCGTGATCCGCAAGATGTGTGTTGTACTACAACACCATCTTGGCAAGGGAGACGCTGCGCTCTCCCGTTGCATCCCTCTCGCCTATGGGGATGTATCAGGCATCGAGCCTTTCCATCCCCATCGCAACGTGTGGCCTTTGCATCACCATTCAAGGGAGCGTTCCTGCTGCCCTTGAAAATCCCATGACGATTTCATCGAGACAATTTCATTGAGACCAACCTTGCGCGGATTGGATGCCGCCAGCGTGTTCGCCGCTGAACCACGACCGGGGAGATTTCGCTCTCCCCTGGACCCCATCGACCAATGGGCGGATCGCCACCCCTTGGAACCCGCGAGCAGGACATGGAGATTTGCCTCTCCACCTGCACCGAACCATGCACAATCGATTGGCCGATTGATCGCCACTTGAGGGGAGCTTCCATGCCCCCCCAAGACCCCCTTGGCCAACGTATCGCCGTTGGATCACTAAAAGCCAAGTGCCGTGTCCGCTGTCGGGTTCCAAAAAATGCCTGCATATCAACAATCTGTTCTCGCAGAAAATCCGCCATTCATTGACCAGTGTCGATTATCACTATAGCCTAATCGAAACACTGAATCGGGAAGGGCAATGACACACCCAGGCACTTTAGTTCGCGATCAATGCATCACCCCAAATGGGCTATCTGTGACAGAGGCAGCGCGCATCCTCGGCGTTGATCGGCAGACCTTGAGTAACCTTTTGAACGCTCGTGCTGGCATTTCGCCCGAAATGGCGATTCGCTTGGAAAAGGCGTTTGGCATACCCGCGAAAACTTGGATGCAACGTCAACTCGATTACGAGTATGCGGAGGTCAGGCAGCGCGCCGACGAGATCAAGGTGGTTCCCTTCGCCGGCAATTCAATGAGCCCAGAAAAGGGCCAGGGGGCGCGATGAACGCTGTCGAGATCGAAGAAGCCATTTCACAATTAGCGGATCAGCCTTTTGATTCGGCGGAGTTCCCTTTCTCGTTTCTCGAAGCCTTTGGTGCGAAGGCCACAACAATCAAGCGTTTGCGCAGCGGCAACACCAACAAATCGGATGTTGGAGGTGTTCTCCAGACCAGCAACATCCACATCAAGGTTTGCGACGAAGGAGATGCCACGGAAACCTTGGCGGCACTCAAGGCAAGCTCAGCAACGAGCCGCTCCAAGGCAAAATTTGTTCTTGCAACGGACGGTGTGGATTTTCAGGCCGAAGACTTGAACTCAGGTGAGGTCGTCGTTTGTGACTACACCGACTTTCCGGATCACTTTGGCTTCTTCCTACCGCTTGCGGGTATCACGACTGTAAAGCAAGTTCGCGAGAGCGCGTTCGATATCAAGGCGACCGGTCGGCTGAACCGTCTCTATGTCCAACTTCTCAAAGACAATCCCGAATGGGGCACAGCGGACCGTCGCCATGAGATGAACCATTTCATGGCGCGGCTGATCTTTTGCTTCTTCGCCGAAGACACAGACATATTCCACGGTGACAACCTGTTCACCGCGACCATCGAGCAAATGAGTGCTCGGGATTCCTCGAATGCGCACGAGGTCATTTCCGAACTGTTTCGAGCGATGGATACGCCACTCAAAGATCGCGCCAATGCGAAGTTACCGCGTTGGGTGAATGATTTCCCTTATGTGAACGGCCACCTGTTTTCCGGCTCTATCGAGGTGCCAACATTCACCCGTATCGCGCGATCTTACCTTCTTCACATCGGCAATCTGGACTGGACGAAGATCAATCCGGATATCTTCGGATCGATGATCCAGGCCGTCGCTGACGACGAGGAACGCGGCGCGCTCGGCATGCACTACACGTCGGTGCCGAACATCCTCAAGGTGCTAAATCCGCTGTTCCTTGATGATTTGCGCGAGCAATTGGAGCAGGCGGATGACAATCCCCGCAAGCTTCTGAATCTGCGGAAGCGAATGTCGAATATCCGCGTCTTTGATCCGGCTTGCGGATCAGGAAATTTCCTTGTCATCGCCTACAAGGAAATGCGGGCGATTGAGGCTGAAATCAACAAGTTGAGGGGCGAACCAGAGCGACGCACGGAAATCCCGCTCACAAATTTTAGGGGCATCGAGTTACGTGATTTCCCCGCCGAGATCGCCCGACTTGCTCTGATCATCGCCGAATATCAGTGCGACGTGACCTATCGCGGTCAAAAGGAGGCGCTGGCCGAGTTTTTACCGCTCGACGCTATGAATTGGATTACTTGCGGTAACGCGCTACGGCTCGACTGGCTCAGTATCTGCCCACCCACGGGTACCGGCGTGAAGATGCATGGCGATGATTTATTTAGCACACCACTCGATCAGGCAGAGATCGATTTTGAGAATGAAGGAGGAGAGACCTATATCTGTGGGAATCCACCATACTACGGAAGTCGGAAACAGTCGAAAGAGCAGAAATCGGATCTTTCCAATCTCTGTGGAAAGACAATTAAAAAATGGAAATCTTTGGATTATGTGGCCGGGTGGTTTCTCAAAGGTCATGAGTTCATAAAATCTCAGCCTGCTACTTTTGCTTTTGTGTGTACCAGCTCCAACTGTGAAGGGCTTCAAATATCGGTCCTATGGAAGCATTTATTGCAGGATGGCCATGTATATATTTCCTTTGCATATCGACCGTTCAAATGGGCAAACCTTGCAGCCAACAACGCGGGTGTAACTGTCAATGTTGTGGGGGTTTCTAATGCGTCTATTAAGCAAGAGCGCAGAATTTTTGATGGAGACCAAGAGAGAATTGTAGATAACATCAACCCATATATTTTAGCTACACCGAACGTGTTTGTAGACACAGAGCCGAACTCTATTTCTTGTTTGGCATCTATGATTACCGGAAGCATGCCGCGCGACGGGAGTAACTTAATTCTGTCATTCGAAGAGGCGCAAAAGCTGCAAGAATCCTATCCCCATGTGCACCAATTCATCCGCCCATATGTCGGAACTGACGAGCTCGTAAAAGGAAATCAGAGAAGGTGTCTATGGATATCCGACGCGGATAAGGAAGCAGCCTGGGCGGTCCCGGAAATACACGATCGACTGCAAAAAGTTTCTGAAATGCGGTCAGAGAGCCCCTTAGATTCTACTCAAGAATTTGCAGATCGACCGCACAGATTTGTCTATCTTGCAGGTAATTCAAGGACGCATACGGTTGGTGTTGGAGGGGTCTCCTCAGAGAGTAGAGATTATCTGCCGGTCACGCTGTTTGATGACCGAACCATAGTAAGCAATCTGGCCTATGCACTTTACGATGCCCCTTTGTGGACGATCGCATTAATCGCATCCAGGCTTCATCTTGCTTGGATTGCGGCAGTTTGTGGCAAGCTAGAAACCCGTTACCGCTATTCTAACACCATTGGGTGGAACACATTCCCTGTTCCCAAGCTCACGGACAAGATGAAGGATGATCTCCGTCACTCCGCCGAAGAGATACTTTTGGCGCGGGAGGCCCATTTCCCAGCGACAATCGCCGATCTC
Organism: Nitratireductor sp. XY-223; assembly: GCF_004959855.1. GTDB lineage: Bacteria > Pseudomonadota > Alphaproteobacteria > Rhizobiales > Rhizobiaceae > Hoeflea_A. The sequence continues at coordinate 3,976 of NZ_SPNT01000023.1, forward strand.
TATGATCCTGAGAAGATGCCTGAAAACCTTCGGGCTGCGCACGACCGCAACGACGAGGTTCTAGAACGCATCTATATCGGTCGGCGCTTCAAGAACGACACCGAGCGGCTGGAAAAGCTGTTTGAACTCTACACCAAGATGACTTCTGAAAAGGGAGATAACAATAAACAGAAAGTGAGAGCGTCCTGATATGAGCACCGATATTCACGTACCGTCCGTTTCCGTTACCTACGCCCAGACCGGCAATTCGACCAAGTCAAATGAGCTTGGTATGCGTCCTATGCAGGAGCGCGCCTATGAGAAGCGGGGCGAGCAGTACCTCCTGATCAAGTCTCCACCCGCCTCGGGCAAAAGCCGGGCACTCATGTTCATCGCGCTCGACAAGCTTCAGAACCAGGGACTCAAGCAGGCGGTCATCGTTGTGCCTGAGAAATCGATTGGATCAAGTTTCGCTGATGAGCCGCTCTCGAAATTCGGCTTTTGGGCTGACTGGCATGTTGAGCCGAAATGGAACCTCTGCAACGCGCCTGGTGAAGATGGCGGCAAGGTCAATTCCGTAAAGGCATTTCTCGATAGTGATGACAAGGTTCTTGTCTGCACCCATGCCACATTTCGTTTTGCTGTGGACAAGTTCGGGGTGGAAGTTTTCGATGACCGCTTGATAGCCGTTGACGAATTCCACCACGTTTCAGCAAACCCCGACAACAAACTTGGTGCACATCTTGGCGAGTTCATCGCCCGCGACAAGGTGCAAATTGTTGCAATGACCGGCTCGTATTTCCGGGGTGATGCCGAGCCGGTCTTGATGCCCCATGATGAGGCCAAGTTCGATACGGTCACCTACACCTATTATGAGCAGCTCAACGGCTACAAATATCTGAAGCGCCTTGATATCGGCTATTTCTTTTATTCGGGCGCTTATTCAGACGACATTCTCAAAGTTCTCAATCCGGACGAAAAGACGATCATCCATATCCCAAGCGTTCAATCACGTGAAAGCACGAAAGATAAGCACCGCGAGGTTGATCACATCATTGAGGAGTTGGGCGAGTGGCAGGGGACTGATCCGACCACCGGTTTCCAGCTTGCAAAAACCTCAGACGGGAAGATTTTGCGGATCGCTGATCTGGTCGATGATGACCCTTCCAAGCGCGACGTCGTCTCCGCAGCGCTTAAAGATCCCGCCCACAAAAATGACCGTGATCATGTCGATATCATCATCGCGCTCGGCATGGCCAAGGAAGGCTTTGACTGGATTTGGTGCGAGCACGCGTTGACGGTCGGATATCGATCCAGCTTGACCGAGATCGTACAGATTATTGGCCGTGCGACCCGCGACGCCGAAGGGAAGACCCGAGCCCGTTTTACCAACCTGATCGCCGAGCCGGATGCATCTGAAGAGGCCGTGACCGAGGCCGTCAATGACACGTTGAAAGCCATCGCGGCCAGCTTATTGATGGAACAGGTGCTTGCGCCACGTTTCAATTTCACACCCAAGAATCCGAACAGCGGGCCCATCGAAGGCTTTGACTATGGCGAAGGTGGGTACGACTCCGACAAGGAGAATGTCGGTTTCAATGAAGAGACAGGTCAGTTCCAGATCGAAATCAAGGGCCTTGCCGAACCGAAGAGCAAGGAAGCCACGCGCATTTGCCAAGAGGACCTGAATGAAGTTATCGCCGCCTTCGCTCAGGATAAAACGGCGGTCGAGCGGGGCATCTTTGATGAAGAACTGGTACCTGAAGAACTCACGCAGGTCCGGCTGGGCAAGATCATCAAGGACAAATACCCCGAACTGGATGACCATGACCAGGAGGCGGTCCGCCAGCATGCCATCGCTGCTCTGAACCTAACCCAGAAGGCAAAAGAAATCGCTGTTGAGGACGAAGAAGCTGGAAAGGCCAACACAGCCCTAATTGATGGCGTTAGGAAGTTCGCGATGGATGTTCGCGAGTTGGACATCGATCTGATCGATCGGATCAATCCATTCAGCGAAGCCTACGCGATACTCGCAAAGACCATGAGCGAGGAGAGCCTGAAACAGGTTGCTGCTGTCATATCAGCGAAGAAGGTACAACTCACGCCCGACGAAGCCCGTGACCTCGCAAAGCGTGCCCTCAAATTCAAGCAGGAACGTGGGCGGCTGCCTTCGATTACCTCTCCCGACGCCTGGGAAAAACGGATGGCAGAGGGTGTTGCATTCTTGGCCCGCATGAAAGCCGAGGCTGCCAATGGCTAAAGCATTCACCGAAGAAGATGACGTACTTCTCGCCGAACTTGGTGTCGAGGTTGAGAACAAGAAGGCGGCTACGCGTACGCCACGAGAAGAGCGCATCATCGCGGGCTTCGAGGAGATTCAGCGCTTCTTCGACGAAAACGGGCGCGCCCCGCAACATGGGGAAGACCGTGACATTTTTGAGCGGCTTTATGCCGTCCGCCTGGACCGCATCCGTGAATTGAAAGAATGCGGCGACTTACTCGAACCACTCGATCAGCACGGATTGCTCAAAGGTAGCGTCCGGGCACCGTCTTCGATGCCTGATGAAATGGATGATGACGCGCTTCTCGCCGAGCTTGGCGTGGAAGCCGATATAGCACCCATAACCGAACTCAAACATGTCAGATCGAGCGCCGAGAAACGCGCTGCGGAAGAGATCGCCAATCGCGAGCGTTGCGAAGACTTCGACAAATTCAAACCGCTCTTCGACACGGTGCAGGATGAACTCGATACCGATGTTCGCATTACCCGGCAGATCAGAAAGGATGCCGGTTTTCTGAAGGCCGATATCAAGGCAGGGGATTTTTTCGTTCTTGGCGGACAGACGGCATATGTAGCGGAAGTCGGAGAGCCTTTTAGAGCACCTAATGGTGAATTCGATGCACGGCTTCGCGTGATCTACTCCAACGGAACGGAGAGCAACCTTCTCCTGCGTTCTTTGCAACGTGCGCTCTACAAGGACGAAACAAGTCGTCGCATTTCTGACTCCAGCGCGCCTGGACCGCTCTTTTCATCTGAATCAAATGAGGATGATCTGGCGAGCGGAACGATCTATGTGCTTCGGAGCAAATCGGACCATCCTGTAGTCAGTGAACACCGCGATGTTGTTCACAAAATCGGCGTCACGGGAGGGAGCGTTGAAAAACGCATCGCGAACGCAAGAATCGATCCGACATATCTAATGGCCGATGTCGAGGTCGCAGCGACCTATGAGCTATTCAATATCAACCGGTCAAAGCTCGAAAACCTGATCCATCGCGTTTTTGAAAAAGCTCGACTAGAGATCGAGATCATGGATCGATTCGGTAATCCGGTGGTACCCCGCGAGTGGTTTTTGGTTCCGCTCTTTGTGATCGACCAAGCTGTCGAAAAGATCAAGGACGGCACGATTATCGAATATCAATTCGATCCTGAAACAGCGAGCATTGTAAGAAGATAAGCGTCGCCGCACTAAGGCCGTCAAATTGTCGGCGATTGTGATCGTAGTCGGCGTAACATCCTTTTCGCCAACCTTGGCGGCACACGTTCGTGAAGCACCTTTACTTCGGCTCTGTGACAGTGTCGGATGCGCTTGCCGCTACCACACGGACACGGCCAGTGACCCTTCGGCCAGTCCTTCGATAAAATCCTGAGGTAGTAGAGGACGTCTTTTTTTTGCGGTGGAATTCCCAAGACATCGGCGTAGGCTTCTACAAGACCTTTTTCGCCATGTGAGCGCTCACCAAACGGCCATTTGCCGGTTTTCTCAAACCAATACTGACCCAGGAAAAACTCGTATAGCGGCCCCGCTAAGAATGCGGCGAATGACGTATCATCTGAATTGGTTAGCCACTCTTCCCATACCGTCACGCAGCAGTCGCCATCGGCATTAATGTGCCGTTCCGCAGTACGTGGAATTCTACCGGCAATTTCAAATACCGCAGGTTCTTGGACTGGGTAGCGCCTGCTTGTGACAATCTTGATCTCGAACGAAGAAATCGGACCTTCCGGTGCGGCAGAACCGGTTTTCTCGACGAGTACATATTCACCCTCAATGAGGATAATAGAGCCATCTTGCGTAGCGCTCAGTTTCGGCTGTTCAAATGCGATGGCACGCCGCACCTCTTCAAGTGTCAATCGTCCTGCATGCACCTCTTACTTCGCCCACGGTTTTGATTGCGATCCGCTTTCCCGGATATCGGCTATGGCGGCCTCGGCACGCTCCTGCGCGGCATCAGTTGATGCTACCTTGGCTATGGCTGGAGCCGCGATCATACTCGCGCCAGCGGCGAGAATGGTTTCCAGCGCCCTGTCCACCGTTGTGCCGCCAAGGCCTTCCTTGAGTCCTCCCGGGAACTCATCGAACGGGCTTGCCCGCAAATACAAGGCAAAATCACGGCGCGCCTGTTCAAGCCATTCGAAGAAGTTCTCCCGCTTCTGCGGCTCCTCCGCCCATTTGTCGGCAAAATTCTCCTCCGGGTTGACGGGATTTGCGACCCATGCCTCATCGCCGCGATACTCGATGAATTGGTCCATCATTGTGAGAATGGTCTGCAACGCCTCGGAGATGGACGCCTCTTCATTGTACGCTTTTGCCGACAGCGTGGTGATGATAATGGAAATCGGCTTGTGTTCATTATCGCCAAAGGTGGAATCCCTGTGACGCTTCAGCAATTGGATGGCCCGTTGCAGCGGCGTCTTGACCTTGTAATCCGGGATGTCATCAACGCTGGCCGTGACCATCTGGCGTTTCAAATACCGCTCCTTCTGTTCGGTTAGCTGGGCCACCATCCGGCCCCGGAACCATGCTGCATATCCGAGCGGATTGCTTACTGGCCAGTCCTCGGTAATCAGTTCATATTGCGGCAGCGTCCAGTCTGTGATGGCGATAGCTTGACCGGTAAGCGATTGATCATGAGCAAGAGCCGTGTGCCCACGCCTTTCGAGAAGCAGTTGATGGGTCTGGGCGTCGGGAAGGGACGGTAAGACATCCATGTGGAACTGGGCATCATCGGCGTAATGCAATGTCCAGCAGCGCCGCCCTTCTTCAGGCCGGTTACTCATGCTCTGAGCTTTGGCGTAAAGCTTGACCTCATGGCCAACCGCCTCTTTAAGCCCTTTCGGCGTGAAGTCCTTTTTGGTGGCCTTCAAAACGCAGATCAGATCGACATCGTATTCCTCGCCATCACCAAGAGGTCGGGTCACGGTGCCAAGCAAGAAAGAGCCCTGCGGCGCAATTTCGGGGTCATATTGCGCTATTGTTGATCCATTCCGGTCGAGCCAGTTTCCAAGCGATTCATACCGGCTGACTGCCGCTTCATATTGTGATGGCGGGATATCAATTGCCTCGGCAATCGCTTCCAGGACATCATCGTGTGTCTCGGCTTTCTTCTTTTCATGTATCGTCATATTCGCACCTATAGACTGGTTCAAATTCCTCGGCGGTTTCAGTGAAAAATACCGGCTGCAGGATCGGCTTTTGCTGCCGTGCTTCGGCAAACGCCCGGTCTTTTAGCCCGCGAATCCGCTTGGCGTTATCGAGCGTGTAGAAGCCGTCCGGGACCGGCTGGGAAATCCGGTAGATCGCATTCCGCTCGTGCGGATCGCCAGTAAGAATATGGGCTATCCCAAGCGAGCCGTGGGATTGTCCGTCCATGAAAAAGCCTGCGATCTGTGGCGCTATGCGAACGGCCCCGTAGGCTTCGCTCATGACCTTCACATCATCAAGGCAGCCGACGCTTAGCACCTTTAGTTTATTTGGTGGCCAGCCCAGTGTTGCTATCGCCTCAACGACCGCAATCCCGGTTGGATTGTTGGCCCAAAGGCCGCCGTCAACGAGACCCACATCGTTGGCCGTTATATGTTGCCGGAAGTAGGTCGGGGCTGCTGCGGTCGCGAGCGCCGCGTCAATCGCCAGTTCCTTGTAGTCGGTCTGGAAGCGGGCATGGTGTGCTGTCTTGAAGATATAGACGCGCTGGGTTTGCGGATGCCACGACGGGATCATAAGGCGCGTTTGCGCTTCACCAAGCTTGCGATCTCCCAAGATCCCTTCAAGCGCTTGTTTCAGAGGTTCTGTGCTGTATTTCGGGGCCCAGAGAAAGCGTTTTGCCCTACGCGATCTTTCTCGCACCCATCCGCGAAGACCTGACTTCGTCTGGTCGAATATGGCCGGTCCCTTTTCCTCATAAAGGCGCAAGATTTCTTTTGCCGTCAGCCCCATCCCCAACCCAATGGCAATGATGCCGCCTGTCGAGGTTCCTGCTATCAGGTCAAAATATCGACCAATCGGCTGGTTGAGTTCTTCTTCCAACTCCGCCAGGAAGGCGGCAGGAAATGTCCCCCTGATACCGCCGCCGTCTATGGTGAGTATCTTGCGCAACTCCGGTTTCCTTTACCCTTTCGGCGGGAACGGATCGGAACCGTGGCTGTCACTGCTGGCTATCTTCCCGTCCCTGTTATGGATGCGAAATTCAGTGCCCTGATTACGGCTAACGCTCCGGCCCGCATCAATAGCTTCCCGCTTCGTTTCGTGATGGCTGCTGGCGCGGCTTGCACCGCCGCGTTTGACGTCCCAGCCCCCTTTCGGGTTTGGCACGACGTGGTGTGTTTTCGGCCCTTTCGGCATTTGGAGGCTTCTTTGATTCTTGACCGAGGCATAAAAAGTTTGCTACTCTGAACAAGATATAAGTGATTCCCGATCCGGGAGTCAAGGATGAAAAGTTCGGAATGCCGAACTTCAGGAAAGGGAGCAGGCCGCGCGCATGACCACCGCATTAGGGGAGAAAATCCAAAAGCTCAGAAAGGAGAAGGGCTTGACGCTCGACAAACTCGCTGAGCTGACCGGTTCCAGCAAGAGCTATATCTGGGAACTTGAAAACAAGAATCCGCCAAGACCGTCCGCCGAAAAAATTTCAAAAATCGCTACTCAACTCGGGGTCACGATTGACTATCTGTTGGATGAAAAGCAGGAGGTCACGGAAGCTGACGCAATGGATGAAATGTTCTTCCGAAAATACCAAAGAATGGACCCGGAGGTTAAAGACAAAATCAGAAAGATGGTCGATCTCTGGGAGGATGAATGAACAAACCACTGTCACCGGCAAGATGGGCCAATGACATCACCGTCATCCTGAAAACCGTATTCGGTGCTGAGCGATTTCCCGTCAGAGTGAAAGACGTCGCTCGTGAAATATCATCGCAGAAGTTTCCTGATGATCCCATCACATTGATCAAAGGCGATTCCTTGCCGCGCTTCGAAGGTGCCCTTGTTCCTGCTCCCCTAGGGAAAAAGGGCTGGGGCATCATTTACAACAGCGACATCAGTTCCACAGGCAGGATTAACTTCACGCTGGCCCATGAATTCGGGCACTACCTTCTTCACCGCGTCGACCACCCGCAAGGAATCCAGTGCAGCAGCGAAGACATGGCGAGCTGGGAATCGGAATATGGCCAGCTTGAGCATCAAGCCAACGTTTTTGCTGCCAATCTGCTTATGCCATTTGATGATTTTCGCTCTCAGATCGATGCAAAGGCCATACCTGACATCGATCAGATCGGTGCCTGTGCGGACCGATATGAAGTTTCACTCATTGCTGCCACACTCCGTTGGCTTCAATACACGCAAAGAAGGTCTATGCTCGTTATCTCAAGGGACGGCTTCATTCTTTGGGCCCGCTCAAGTGAACCGGCTTTGAAAACCGGGCTGTACTTCAGAACACGTAACCAGCCGCCAATCGAGATATCATCCTCGTCCCTTGCTGCTCAGCGTGGGGAAATTGACGGTCATTCTGGCCGGGCAGAACATGATCCCGGCATATGGCTCAATGAACCATGCACTGAACAGGTTTTGTTTTCTGACCAGTATGACTTCACCATCTCACTGCTGCATTTCGGTGATTCTTCAACCCGTTTTGAGCTCGACACAGAGCCGGTCGAAGACGTGGTGGACAAATTTTCAAGGTAACTGCTCACCCCGTCACGCGTCTTGAGCATAGTGTGATTTGACCATATTGGCGGCATTTCCGGCCAGCGCGATCTGGATCGCGACAAGTGGATTATATCCGAGTGCGGCCATGGAACTCAGGTAGCTTGATATCCGGCACCAGGCGTGTGCATAGCGGTCTGTCCGGAAGCAGCCCGAGACTTTGATTTTGACCTTTGCCATCCTGATTTTTTTGCTCGCCCGCGTTATTGGTGAAGCTGACATCGGGTTCTCTCATGAAGCGAAGCACGGAGTCCTCGTGTTTCAACAGACGCTCATGCAGGTTGTGGGCATCCGACTTTGCGACCCGTCCGCGCTTACCTTCCGGTTTCGCAGGAACTTCGGGCATTTCCCCGGCACCTTGCGTCAGAATGGTCCGATACCTTTTGCGTATCTTGCGACATTCGGCCTCGCTCAACACCCCGGTCTCGCTCGTGTTGACCTTATGGCAGACCTCACGCAACACCTTCCTCATCAGGCGCGCCCAACGGTAATTGCTGGAGTCGACGACAAAGGTCAGTTCCCGAAGCAGATGCGACCCGCATAGCTGATGCTTGCACTGGCTGTATGCAAGGTAGGATGCCCAGCAATCATGGATCAATACACCGGTGTAGACCGGAATGATGCCGAATGCCTCTATCGCTTCACTGCCGCGCCTGGGGTGCAGGAACTTGAGGGTCAGGGAATCATCGGTCAGCACATGCAGCCACTGGTTTTTGCTGTCGACCCTGAAGCCGGTCTCATCGGAATGCAGGGCCGGGCGGGTCAGAAGATGTGCGGCGGCGGCAGTTTCCCAGGGTTCAAGCGCCTCGTGCAGTCGCTGGATGTAGCCCAGGCAGGTGGCCTGCGACATCCTGACGCCAGAGATGGCCCGCACCAGTTCGACGGCGCGGCGCAAAGACAGCATCTGGGCAATCAGCAGGTTGATCACGAAGGCCTGAAAGCCAACGCCATATTGCAACGGCCCCGGCATGTTTTCAGGGAAGCGCCCCTTGGTTCGGGTGCGGCATTTGGGGCAGTCCCTGGTTTCTGCGACGACCTTCTTCTCGACAACCTCGAACATGATATCGAGATGGATGCGTTCCTCGCGCGCCGAGGGTTCGACGTCTGAAAGATCAGCCCCGCAACTGTCACAGACCTCGACGGTGGCGGTTTCCCCGACGGTGACCTTGCGAAGGTTTTCGCCCGTCATCCAGTTCGGCGCCGCGCCCTTGCCGGAAGCCTTTTTGCTCCGTTGCCCGGTGCTGTCCTTATCCGTCTGCGACGGCGCAATACTGGAGTTCTTGCCGGTCTTCCTGGTCGTCTTTTCCAGAAAGATGGCGATCAGGATGCCCAGCAAGCTGCACAACACGCCAATAACCGCATCGACGTCATGTGAAATCCTGCCCGCTTTGCGCAGCGCGGCAATGCGCGCCCTGGCAGCATCGAACTCTTCACGCAGGGAAGTGGCATTCACGCTTGCCATCAGTCCGCCCGCGATGCCATGGACATCAGGCCATGCGGTGGCTGCATCGCCCTTTCAGGCTTCCAAATGCAGCGAGTAGCCCTGACTGAAAGACCGCCCCAATGCGGCTTTTCCCAAATCAATCGAACACGTGTCATAACCCGATAGAATCATGAAAATCGTAATCAGGGGATCGTTAATAGCCGATTCAAATCGTCGCACCACTCCGAGGCCAAAAAGGCATCTCGATTGAGCCAGTGGGTCTGAAGCCGCCGTTGAATCTCGGGGACTTAAAGTGGGGGTGAGCAGTTACCTGATTTCAAGCCGAAAGCAGGCCATGCCCAAGGACATTCTGGACCTCAATCGAAAGCACTGGGGCGTTGAAATCATGCATCGCGACAAAGACATGACGCTCGGAGAAGACCGCTACACAAACCGTTCCGATCATGCCCCGGCAAACATCTTCAGCCTGACGAGTGCCGCGCTGACCCTGCTCAAACGCATCTCTAATTCTCCGACACAAGCAATCGAATTCGTGCAAGATCATCGCGACAGGGCCATCACACTGCTGACAAGCGACATAAATGATGGTTTTCTCTGAATCGCCCTGCAGTCTTACGAGTTAAGGCGACACCCAGTGTTACAAGGCGGTACTCAGACAGGCGAGTATTGCGCACGATAGCATCAGACCATCGATCCTCGAATCTATCAGGATTGCCGATTAAGCCAAAGATGTGGCGGCAAGGGAATGCGGTGATGCCGGCATGCAGTGAGAAATATCGGCACCGATCCACGCTCAAATGCCTCTGTCTTATCCAGCTGACTGTATTCGGATACTATCTCGCTGATCTCCGTTGAGAGCGATATGTTGTTTTCGGAATACCTGGCGGCACCAACCGGTATCCCGATTCCCTTCATCTCGCCACTCCGCCAAATGGTGTCCCCAGTTCGTTCACACGGAACCCATACCTGCATTGTCATGTGTGACAGATGCCTGAATAGCACTTTCTCAAGCTCACCAAGTTCGGCACTTGCACCAAGACGCTCAAGCCCCAAAAGTAGGAAGGGTACGAGAACGCTTACAAGAGTGGAATCCTTGAAATAATTTTCGCCTTGGTCGACCGGATGTCGCGCCAACTTGCGGTAATCCCGAAACCATGTCGGCCAATAGGACCGCCGTATATACCGGTTGGGCATCCACTTTGCGATTTCGCGCACGTATTTTTTCCCGTCAGGCAGGCGACCGCTGTCCTCTGCCAGAAGCATCAAAATGCCGATTTCAATGTGGTGGTCATCCCGCATGGGTGAGAAAAGGGTTGGATTGGTGTTGATCATGGAGATGGCGAGATCAAAAAACTGGTCACGTTTCCTCATGTTCTCGGTCCGTGTTTCTCCCTCTTTCTGGATTCCGAAATAATGGTGCCAGTGCCCAAGCAGAAGCGCACGGCCCAACATCTCAAAGAGGGCGAGGTTCACGTCGATTGCGGATGATGACTGGACGGCGTTTGAGAGCGCGTACTGGTTCTCTGTGTGCGGCCCTATTTTTTCGAAAACGAGTTTATAGCCCACGACGAGATACAGACCCAAAACATGGTTGAATATCTCCTGACGTTCGGCAAGCCTGGCCTTTGACCGCTTTGGACAGCGCTGTAGAGCGTCCCAGGCATGCAGCATCGCCAGTTCGCAGGCGCGGTAAGGCGCATCAAGGTTGCCTGCATCAAATCCGTTACTGACAAGTATCCAGAGGCAGGTCAACATCTGATGCAGGCGCATTGTGCCTTTCCTGTCTGCTTCAATGTTCTCTGTCAGACCGTCCAGAAGCTCCCGAAAGCTCCTGTACGAGTCTTCCGGTTCACTGACCAGGACAACCGCCTTCTGGAAGTGTGACCGGTGGGCAGCATCAAGGAGTTCGGGACTGAAGATGCCTTTGAGAATCAGGTTCGCGAGGCGATCGCCGTTCCATTCCCGAAAGTGAAGCCTGTCTTTCGAATGTTGCTCGACAAAACCGCGCCAGTTCTGCCGGACTGTCTCCTGAATCTCACCGCCCGTGCAGACGCATATGGCGATGGGTAGATCGCGATACTGTTCTGGAACACGGTGCGGAACATAGTCGTCCAGAATATCTGCTAAAGTTGAGCGCACCGCCTGCGGCGAACCGCACCAGTCCACGCGCCCGATGTTGCCGGGCTTGATGACGAAGAGAAGCAGGGATCGTTCCTCATCCCCGTCCGGATCAGGCCCTACCGCGGCGACATCGACGCCCGCCTGTCGCGAGCCGGACTGAGGACGGTGGATGACCTCATAGCCCAGTTCGCTGAGTAGCAGGGGCAGAAGGATATCAAGCTCCCCGCGTTCCTTCATGTTCTGCAGATATTGCCTGATGATAAGCTTCATTCGTTATGCCTTGGCTCAAGTTTAAAGTTCTCAATGAGCTTCTCCGTGCCGACCGGATCGTGAAAAATTCCTTTGGGGTGCTCCACTGTGACCGATATTTCGGTCATGGGCACGGTCTGAGGGCGGCGATTGCCTTCGCTATCCGTGGCGATGAATTCCACCCGGTCTCCATAGAGTAGCGTCTGAAGAGGAACGAACTCCCCCAGAAGCGATTTCTTCTGCGCCATCTCCTGAACTTGCACGGCTTCTTCTGCTTCCTGAAACTGGATCAATGACCTGTGGGCCGCCGGTGGCACGAGCTCGACCAACTCTCGTGCAGCCTCAAATCCGTCCCAGACCTTTTGGGCTCGTTCCAGCGCACCCTTGATATGTTCCTGTCCGCGCGTTTCAGCATCTGCTTCCCTTTCCAGCCAGCCCCTGAGTTCTCCGCTATAATTCAGCAGGAGAGGATCGAAGAGGAGGTCGGCGACTTTGTCTGCGGCATCCGGGTGTCCTCCACGCAGGACCGCAACGATCCAGGCGGCCGCCGTCATGGGCGATGTGAACAGGAAACCAACGGCCTTGCGGCACAGGAACAGATGTTCGTCCGCAGAATCTGGCAGGTCTTCAGGATTCACCTCGATAAAGGGTGTCGTCCGATTTGCTTCATGGAGATGCAGATCCAGCACCGAGCATGCATGCTCATTTCCCTTCAGCAACCACTCCGTTGCCAGTCTAGCCAGATTCCGCGGCTCGTCTTCTTTCGTTGCGGTGAAGAATGCCGGCAGATCATCCCATCCGATCCTGCCCTCGTTCCTGGCAATCAACTCCTCCGCTGTTTTGCCTGCCTGCATGGTGTCAACCTTCCACAAATTGCCAAGGGCCCAATCCACTTGCGTGACGGTTCCCTTGTTTTCCGGGTCGACATTGATAATCCCGGCAACGCAACTCTGAACTTCTTCTGGGCTCAACTGGCCAGCATGCTGATTCAGTGCTGCTGCCATCAGATGGATAATGATCTGCTCGTTTCGACCGGACATACTATAACTATAATGCGCACTGGAAAGGCTCTTTCGGTCAGGCTTCGGATGCCTGACAGCGGTATCCAATGCCGCCTTGATTGAACGGGCTTCCATGTCCGGTTCGGCGGATTGGGCGACCTTCAGCATTAGTCTGATGGCCTGTTTTGCTTCTTCCAGTGTCAGGTTCATTCGTGAAAGTGCCGATATACCTGCAATCCTCTCCTGACCGTCGGCCTGTGCCGAGGCAAAGGCTTGCTGAACATCGCCCTTCGCTTCCAGAGCGAAGACAAGGAAATCAAGTGCCAAAACATCGCCCGTCCCGGCCAACTTGGTCACTTCGTCCGCCCGCCTGTCACTGGTTGCGCACCATTTTCGGAACGCCTCATACGGCTGGGTTGCCGCCAGGTCGTCACCGCCCTTTTCGACCAGCAGATGAACCAGTTCCATCAACTGGACAACTGGCGCATCAAGTATCGGTATCATTTTGCAGAAGGGGATTTGGATATTGAAAAATTCTGAATCGGTTAAATTCTCAAGCAGGTCTATATCCTGCTCCGACAGCAACTGGGGCCGGCGGGACACTGCCTCGGCAAGTCCTGCCATGATATTTGTATCTTTCCAGTGAATAGAATCGATTTCACGGAGTGCGCCCACAAGGCCGCGCTTGGAAATTATTTTTTCGATTTCTTCCATCTTCACGGTGGTCTTTGTCCCCCGACCGGTTAATTTTTATTGGCTCTATATTTCGAATTCGTATGCATGATTATCGGTTCGCGTCAGCGAGGCAAACACGTGGTGAAGCGTCTGCCAGAACAATACGCTCGAACCATCGCAGATAGTTCTGAAGGTATTTGGTTGAAACGCCTTTGTAGCGCCGCAGGAAGTCCTTCAACCGGCTGTGTCGATTGTTGACGTTCTGGATGTGAATTGCGCGCACTCTTTCTCCCTTTGAGAGGTTCATCGCCTCATGCCGCACACCCATTGCTGCGGCACATGGCGGATTGCAGCGGGGCGACCCAAGGCGATCTTCACCTTTGTTCGGGTGGCCGGATAATGATCGGAATGGTGTCCGGCTTCAAATCGGAATCCGCAAGCAGCGGCCGATCAAATGCCGAAGTAGGATTCAACGTCCATCGACTGATGTGGGATTCTGATCACCGTTACGGCGTCCCCTTCGATCACGTAGAAAATCAGATGCCTGCCTTGTGGATAGCATCTGTAATCCGGATGAATGTCAGTGCGCGCCTTCCCCATCAAGGGATGATCCGCCAGCCATACACAGCGTTCCGTCAGTTCTGTAACATAAGCTTCCATTTTCGCCGGGCCCCATTGCTCCAGCGTATAATCGGCGATCTTCTCCAAATCCGCGAGAGCGGCGGGCGTCAGCCGATATGTCTTGCTCATGAATGTTTGGCCGCGCGCTTCTTTGCGCCCTCGATGACCGATGCAGCCGAAAAGTCTTCAACATATTCACCGCGCAAGACTTGCCCATGACCAACTGCCAGTTGATCGCGCAGCGCTTCAAGTTTCTTGCCTCGCTCTTCCAGCTCTCGCAGGCCAGCGCGTACAACTTCCGAAGCGCTGGCATAACGGCCGCTTTTCACTTCGCTACGTATAAAGGATTCCCAGTGAGAACCAAGTGTCATCGATGTGTTTGCCATCTCTGCCCTTGTCGGCCGTGTGTATTCGTAATGAACATATAGGAAAAGTCAGGCAGATGGGCAAGTTTTGCATCTCGGTTGCCGACATTCGTTGACGGAAAACCGATGAGCCAAGGCCATTGCCACCTCGTAAATCCGGTGTCGCCTTACGAACAAGGTGAACTGTCGCCCTAAACAGGGCCGCGTGGCCAAAATGGCTGGAGATCATCCCCCTTGCTTTGACTTCAAGCGTATCGTTAGCGGCTGCTAAAGTGCTCTGCTCTTGAGTACGCCCCCTACGGGCTCAGATCAACTGTCGCAATGAGCAGGGCGAGCCCCGTAGGCGGTCTCATGATCGAGTTCAGCCGAGCACCCGTCGAAGGTGTCATCGCTCTTAAGTTCGATGCGTCGCGCAACTGACAGAAATGGACACACGGTCTCCTTTGCGGAATCGACATTTGTGACTTCAGTCATTTAGTTAGCGACCTCACTGCCTGATGGCTGACGCCTTCGGTCGATACCGGGTTGTCAGCCCTCACTCAAGGGGTTTCATCCTTGAGCTGAGAGATTGTCTGCTTGGAAATCGGCGGTCTCGTAACAGGTTTGTGAGCGCAGTGCCTCAATATGTTGCTGACAAACCGGTTGACTTCTCTATAGGAACATATCACGAACAATTCGTCTGGTGTCCTGTTATGCTGAACTATCCACGCCCTGTTCCGAAATTTCAACACTGCTTTGCCGATGAAGCCTGCCGTGCCCCGTATCTTGCCGACCGGCACTGGTCGAGCGGGTTTTGCGGCACCGTCTGCGGCCTCGATCGGGCCCGGACGCCGGAAAACAAGCCGTTGAACCATGAATGCCGCAATTGCCAGCGCCGGACTTCGGTCAAGGCCGGCACCATGTATGGCGACAAATTGCCACTGACGATGTGGTTCCTGGTTGCCTTTCCCATGGCCAGGCATTCCAGCTGCATCCCGGCCTCACGGGTGCAAGAGCAACTCGGTTTGGGCACTTACAAAGCAGCTTGGCTGTTCTCCGCCGAACTGCGCTGCGCCATGGTCCCGCCCGAAAGATCGCCGCTCACCGGCCGGGTGGAAATCGATGGAACAAACAGCTGCCGCCGCACCGGGACCGATCCGCCTGTCGGCGGCAGCCATGATGGCAAAAAGCCGCTGCAAAAACACAAAGCCAATCCACGTTTCAACTATCGATAACAATCAATGTTGTCACCACCCTCCCGCCATTGACCTCGACCTGGCAAGAGATGACTTGCCCCGTGCGCCACGCGATGAATCGTCAAATGGCTGTAGCAATCATGGCCGGATGGCCTTAGGAGGCCGAATGTCCAGTGAGAATTCCGCACCCGGCATAAGTCCGCGCGCCGATTGGCGCGATCCTGACCCTTACGCTTTCCTGCACAGGATGGACCGGACCGGCTGGGCCTGGGAATGGCTCAGGCGCAATCCCGACTTCGCCGCGGCAATCGGCCTGCCGTCACGGGATTTGCCGTCATCCGCTCCGCCCGCCACCTTGCGCCGGATGGAAGTCGCCGGGCCTTGTATCATCCGTGTCCGGGAACCGGGGACTTTTGAACGCTGGGGCGTTCATTTTCACCAGCGGCATCGATCTGCCGGCCAAGGATGTCTTCTGGCGCCCCGAGGCCAATCCGTTCGTGCTCGCCACTGAGGCAAGGCCGGTGGCGGCCGATCACCCCGACG
Organism: Nitratireductor sp. XY-223; assembly: GCF_004959855.1. Taxonomy (GTDB): domain Bacteria; phylum Pseudomonadota; class Alphaproteobacteria; order Rhizobiales; family Rhizobiaceae; genus Hoeflea_A. The sequence continues at coordinate 20,131 of NZ_SPNT01000023.1, forward strand.
CCTTCGATGTGCGGCGCTTTGGGTCATTCGCCACGGTTCTGTGCGGCGGCGGACAGGAACACGTGCTGTTCGGCGACGGCCTGCGTCATCTGCAACTGACGGTGACCGCGGGCAGCGTGCTCGATGGCCCGGTGTGCCTGCATTACCCGCTGTCGGGTGTGCGCCGCATGGAGGCGAAGGTTCTGACATTGCAACGGCTATCGGGGCTTTGCCGTCTCGGCCGCCTGCCGCTCAGCCTCTATCCGCCGGAGCGCCGCGCCGGGCGCTGGGCGATGATGCTGCGCGCATTCGACGGGGCGGCGGCCGGGGCCAGCCAGCGCGACATCGCGGCGGTCCTCTATGGGGAACGGGCGGTCCGGGAGGACTGGCAGGCCGGTTTCCTGCGCACCCGCGTCCAGCGCCTGCTGTCCGGTGCGCGGACCATGGTGCGGGGCGGCTACCGGAAACTGCTGGATCCGCAGGAAAGGGGCGTTCGGGGCGGGTGAAAGGCTGAGGGGCCAGAGAGAGCCCGTTCGCCCGCAACCCGAAAGGGTTTTTCCGACGTCAATTGGACCGATTTTCCACCATCAAATGTTCCAGTCCAGCTCAGAACTGCTCCAGGCGGTCGGCGGCAACCTTTCCGCCCGGGTTGCCAATGAGGGCCGGGCCATCGCCGGCCGCGACGCCAACCGACATTACAACGACACCGGCCGGGAGGGCATGGCGAAGTTCCTGCGCCGGGGTGTGCGGGCCGGATCCTTCGGTCCGCCCGAAGAAGCCGGCGGCAGGGGCGGCGGTTCGCAATCCCGGCCTGGAGGAAACCGGGGAGCCGGCCTCATAGAGGTAAAGGGCCAGGCGTTTTCCATGAACGGGTCTGGAAGGGGAAAGAAGGCTTTCTCCGCCCGTTCCGGAGAAACCGACATGGCAAATCCCAAGAAAATCGCGCTGTCCCAGTCCCGCGACATTCCCTTCAACAAGCTGGTGCTCTCGGACCGCAACGTGCGACGCGTGCAGGCGGGTGTGTCGATCGATGACCTGGCCGAGGACATCGCCCGGCGCACGCTGCTGCAAAGCCTGAGCGTACGGCCCGTCATCGGCGAAGACGGTCAGTTCACGGACCGGTACGAGGTGCAGGCCGGCGGGCGGCGCTACCGGGCGCTGGAACTGCTGGTCAGGCAGAAGCGGCTCAATAGAACCGCGCCAATCCCCTGCGTCATCCGCGAAGACGGCATTCTGGAGGAGGACAGCCTCGCCGAGAATTGCCAGCGGCAGGCGCTTCATCCTCTTGATGCCTTCCGCGCTTTCCAGTCGCTCAAGGACCAGGGCCTCGGCGAGGAGGACATCGCCGCGCGGTTTTTCGTGACGCCGAAAATCGTCAAGCAGCGGCTGAAACTGGCGTCCGTGTCGCCGAAGCTGCTGGACATCTATGCCGCCGACGAGATGACGCTCGAGCAACTCATGTCGTTCACCATCTCCGACGACCATGCCCGGCAGAGCCAAGTCTGGGAAACGGTGCAGCGCGGTTACAACCAGGAACCCTATTATATCCGCAAGCTGATGACGGAAGAAACTGTCCGCGCATCTGACAAGCGAGCCCGCTTCGTCGGTCTCCCGGCGTACGAGGAAGCCGGCGGTGTCATCCTGCGCGATCTGTTTTCCCAGAACGACGAGGGCTGGTTGCAGGATGTGGCGCTGCTGGAGCGACTCGTGGCGGCAAAGCTCACCACAGAGGCCGAGACGATCAGGGCGGAGGGATGGCGCTGGATTCAGATGGCTCAGGATTTTCCCTATGGCCACACCGCTGGTCTGCGCCGGGTCATGGGTGAGACCGAACCGTTATCGGATGACGAACATGCCCGCCGTGAAGCCCTGCGCGACGAGATGGCCGAGATCGAGGAACGTTATTTCCAGGAAGGCGATGAAGATCTGCCCGAGGAGGTCGACAAGCGGCTCGCCGGGATCGAGGCCGAACTCGATGGTTTCGAGAACCGTCCCGTCATCTACGACACTCAAGAGATCGCCCGCGCCGGTGTGTTCGTCAGCATTGATGGCGACGGCAAGCTGAATATCGAACGTGGCTATGTCCGGTCCGAAGACGAGGCGCAGAGCGCGGCAGGCGCCGATGCCCAGGATGCGGAAGACTTCGTCCATGATCATGTCGAGATCGTCCATGTCGGTCGCAATGGCGAAACCCGGCAGGTCGACCCGATCGCGGCATTGTCCGGCGATGGCGGACAGCCCGCCGATGAGGAACCGGCGGACGAGGAGCTCAAGCCGCTCTCCGAGCGTCTGGTCATGGAACTGACCGCCCACCGGACGCTGGCCCTACGCGACGCGCTGGCGGGCGACCCGGACATCGCCTTTCTCGCCGCGCTCCATGCCCTCGTTCTCCAGACCTTCTGGCGCTATCCGGCGCAAAGCTGCCTCGAACTGCGCGCCGAAAGCCGTAGCCCGACCGTGCAGGGGCCGGGGTTGAAGGAGAGCGCTTCGGCCACTGCCATCGAAGAACGTCACGCCAATTGGCAAAAGCAGTTGCCCGACGAGCCGGAATTGCTCTGGGCGTTCCTGTGTGAGTTCGACCATGACAGCCGCATGGCGCTCTTTGCCCATTGCGTCTCGCTCACCGTCTATGCGGTGCATGAGAGCTGGAGCCGCGCGCCGGGCGGCAAGCGCCATGCCGACCAGCTCGCCTGCGCCCTCTGCCTTGACATGAACGCCGCGGGCTGGACGCCGACGGCCGAAAACTACCTCAACCGCGTACCCAGGGCCCGCATTCTCGAAGCCGTCACCGAGGCCAGGGGCGAAAACATGGCCGAATTGATCGAGGGGCTCAAGAAGTCCGACATGGCCGAACAGGCCGAGCGGCTTCTCGCCGATAGCGGCTGGCTGCCCGAGCCGTTGCGCACGCCGGGCATCGAGACCGCGTTGCAAGTCGACGAAGGCGAAGCAACCGAGTCGGGCGTCCAGAGAGAGGACGAACCGGCGGACGACCTGCCGGAATTTCTCACCGCCGCCGAATAAGCGGTTCTAATCCGTTTCAATCCACATGAAGCCCGGTTTCGCGCCGGGCTTCTTCCTTTCCGGACAAGACAATGCCTGCAATCATTATCTACGGAAACGCCGTTGCCGGTTTCAGTTTCCAGGGGCCGTTCACCAACGAGACCAATGCGGTTGCCTATACCGAATGGGCCGGAGACGATGACTGGATCATCGCCGAACTGACCCCGCCCGATGCGGCCTTCGCAGCCGCATTGGTTTCGCAAGGCGAGCATTGCCGATGCCAAAACTGCAATTGGAGCGGATCGATCCACGATGCCGGGCCCGTTCACGATATCCGGTCGCGCGTTGCGCCCGGCGAAACCATGCCCGCGGGCGACTGTCCCGAATGCGGCGCGCTCGTTCACCCGATCGCGGGAGGCGAGAATGCCGGCGATCATTGAAACCGAGGTCTTCACCATTTCGGAATTGCCCGACGCCGCGAAGGAGCGTGCCCGCGCATGGTATCGCGAAGGTGCGCTGGACCACGACTGGTGGTCGTTCTGCTACGATGATTTTTGCGCCATCTGCGAGTTCCTTGGCGTCGAACTGAAGACCCGACCCACAAAACTCATGGGCGGCGGCACAAGGCAGGAGCCTTGCATCTGGTTCCGGGGCTTCTGGAGCCAGGGCGACGGGGCCTCGTTCGAGGTGGAGCGCTATGCCTATGCCAAAGGCAGCCTCGCCGGGATCATGGCCTATGCCCCCAAGGACGGAGCGCTTCACGCCATCGCCCGGCGGCTGGCCGATGTCCAGCGGCGGAATTTCTTTCAGCTTTACGCCAGCGTCGATCAAAGCGGGCTTTATTGCCACGAGATGACGATGCGCACCGATGTGCGCCGCGATGATGCGGAAATGACTGCCGATGCCGAGGATGAAATCGCCGATGCCCTGCGCGATCTGGCCCGTTGGCTCTATCACCGCCTGGAGGCGGAGTATGAGTATCTGACCTTTGACGAGGTCGTGGACGAAGCCATCGTGGCCAATGAATACACCTTCACCGGGGCCGGCGAGCGGTTCGGGTGAAGAGGGAGAGCGTTTTCCGGGAAGGGTGACCGGGAGCGGGCGAGAGAGAGCTTGCTTCCGGTCTTCCTGCAACCTTGAAACCCGGAGGATGTTCCCATGCCCACCGCCGAACCCTTGACCGAGGCCGGTCTCGGCCGGTTCACCGGCGCCACCTGCTACTACCGCTTCCCCTTGACCGGTCTGCGCTACACCGAAGGCGTCCACCATGTCATCGACAAGGGCGGGGCGGTGTGGCTCCTCACCGATATCGCCGCCTGGCAGCTCGATCCGTCCATTCGCGCCGAGCCGTTCCAGCACTGGAAGCTTACCATCGCCGATGACCGCACCGCGCACCTTGTTTGCGAGAACGGCAATGGCAAGGTGATCCTGAGACAGATCATCGATTACACCGATTTCCCGTTGTCCCAGATTGCCTTCTACCTCACCGACAATGTGCTGATGCTGCCCGGCGAATACTGACGCCGCGCCGGGGCCGCGCACGGCCCTGTCTTTTTCTCGAATCCCCGAAATCGGAGAACTCCCATGAATTTCGCCCTTCCCGTGGCGGCGCGCGCCCGCGCGCCCGCTGATGAGGCTGCCTGCATTCTCAAGGCGGCGGAGACAATCCTTGTCGGTCTCGAACGCGGCAATTCCATCGAGGCTCGCATCCTGCGCAATGCAATGAATGAGGCATTCGGCGGTTCAGACGCCGAAGGCTTTTGGACCTGGAAGCTTGCTTACGAAGCCTGCGAGGCGGCGCAGGTGTTGTTCCTGCGCAAATTCGGTCGCGCCATGCACACGAAAGCACCCGATCCCGGTGCCTTTCTCGCCATGCTCACCCGCATTGCCGGGCTTGTGCCAACCCACACGCGCCGCAGCGAGGAATCCGAGGCATTTCAACAATTCAGCACTCCGCTGCCCCTGGCCTATGTGGCCGGCCTCGCCGCCAATATCGGTGCTGATGACGTCGTGCTGGAGCCGTCGACGGGCACGGGGATGCTTGCCATCTTTGCCGAAATTGCCGGTGCGCGCCTTGCGCTCAACGAGATCGCCGAAACGCGCGCCGAGCTGCTCCGGCTTGTGTTCCCCAATGCTGTCATCTCTGCCCACGACGCCGCCAGCATCGATGACCGGCTGCCCGGCGACGTGTTGCCGTCGGTCGCGCTGATGAACCCGCCCTTCTCAGCGGCGGTGAATGTCAAGGGCCGGATGGCGGATGCCGATTTTCAATATGTGCGCTCGGCGCTGGCGCGATTGCCCGAGGGCGGTCGTCTCGTTGCCATCACCGGCCATAATTTCCCCTATCAGCGCTTGAGTGGCGCGGTGCGCTTCACCTGCGCCATCGACGGAGCGGCCTACTACAAGCACGGCACCAGCTTTACGACGCGGCTGACGGTCGTCGACAAGATCGATGAATGCGTGACGCCGCTCACATTGCCGCAGGCTGAGAACAACGGCATCCTGCTCGCCCATGTGCTGGAAAATCTGCGCCCGCGCGCGCGGATTTCCGGAACGGTCAGTCTGCGCACGGCAAGGCCTGTTACTGTTTCGAAGACTGTTCAGGCTCCCGCGCGTAAGGGCGTGCCTGGCGCCGCCTGCGCCGCACCGGAAGCGATCGAGCTTGCCTACGAGCCGGTCGAATGGAAGCCCGCAGTAGGCGCTGACCTGACCGACGCGCTCTACGAGGGCTACGCCCTGCAATCGATCCGCGTCCCGGGCAGCCAGCCGCATCCGACGAAGCTGGTGCAATCGGCGGCCATGGCCTCGGTCGCGCCGCCGCTTCCGACATACCGGCCGCATCTGCCGGCGTATATAATAAAGAGTGCCATCCTCTCCGACGCCCAGCTCGAAAGCGTCATCTATGCTGGCGAGGCCCATTCCAGCCATCTCATCGGATCGTGGGTCGCCGACGAGACCTTCGACAATCTGTCCGCCGCTCCCGACGACGCGGACAACGCCATGCGGTTCCGGCGCGGCTGGTTCCTGGGCGACGGCACTGGCTGCGGCAAGGGTCGGCAGGTCGCGGGCGTGATCCTCGACAACTGGATGAAGGGTCGCCGCAAGGCGGTGTGGATATCCAAATCCGACAAGCTGATCGAGGACGCGCGGCGCGACTGGTCGGCCTTGGGGCAGGAGCCGCTTCTCGTCCAGCCCCTGTCGCGCTTCAAGATCGGAACGCCCGTTCGGCTCAGCGAAGGCATCCTCTTCGTTACATACGCCACGCTGCGTTCCGCCGAACGCGAGGGCAAGGCCTCGCGTCTTCAGCAGATCATCGACTGGCTTGGTCAAGAGGCGGGAAGCGGCGAAGCCGCGACAGGGATCAAAAATGCGGCGGGAAGCGGCGAAGCCGCGACAGGGAACGCAAAGAGCTTCGACGGCGTGATCGTCTTCGATGAGGCCCATGCCATGGCCAATGCCGCCGGTGGCAAGGGTGAGCGTGGTGAACAGCTTCCCTCCCAGCAGGGCCGCGCCGGGCTGCGCCTGCAACGCATGTTGCCGGATGCCCGCATCGTCTATGTATCCGCGACCGGCGCCACCGACGTGCGCAATCTCGCCTATGCCGAGCGGCTCGGCCTGTGGGGCGGCGAGGACTTCCCTTTCGCCAACCGTTCCGAGTTCGTGCAGGCGGTCGAGGCGGGCGGCGTTGCGGCGATGGAGGTGCTGGCCCGCGATCTGAAGGCGCTCGGGCTCTATGCGGCGCGATCGCTGTCCTATGAAGGCGTCGAAGTCGAGATCGTCGAGCATAAGCTGACGCAAGCGCAAGTGACGATTTACGATGCTTATGCCGAGGCGTATCAGATCATACATCAGCACTTGGGCCAGGCGCTGGAAGCCTCCGGCGTTACCGGCGAGAACCGCACGCTGAATGGTCAGGCCAAGTCCGCCGCGCTGTCGGTATTTGAGTCGTCAAAACAGCGCTTCTTCGCGGCGCTGCTCACCGGTCTCAAATGCGGCACGCTGATCAAATCCATCGAAGCCGACAGGCAAGCGGGTCACGCCGCCATCGTGCAGATCGTTTCGACCGGCGAGGCCATTCTGGAGCGTCGGCTTGCCGATCTGCCAGCGGGGGAATGGGCGGATTTGAACGTGGACCTGTCGCCGCGCGACGTGATTCTGACATACCTCCAGTACGCCTTCCCGACGCAGCTCTACGAGCCCTACACCGACGAGGACGGCAATCTGCGCTCGCGCCCCGCGTTCGATGCCGAGGGCAACCCGATCCAGTGCCGGGAGGCGCTGGCGGCGCGCGACGCAATGATCGAACGCCTCGCTTCGCTCGATCCCGTGCCCGGCGCGCTCGACCGGATCGTGCAGCACTTCGGGACGGACAAGGTGGCGGAAGTCACGGGCCGCTCGCGCCGGATTGTGCGCAAGGGCGACCGCCTCTGTGTCGAGAACCGCCCGGACTCAGCGAACCTGTCCGAAGTCGAGGCCTTCCAGAATGGGGATAAGCTCGTTCTGGTGTTTTCCGACGCCGGCGGAACTGGGCGCAGTTACCACGCCGACCGGGGGGCAAAGAACCAGCGCCTGCGCGTCCATTACCTGCTCGAAGCCGGATGGAAGGCCGACGCCGCCATCCAGGGCCTCGGCCGCTCGAACCGCACCAACCAGGCGCAGCCGCCGCTGTTCCGGCCCATCGCCACGGACGTGAAGGCGGAGAAGCGGTTTCTCTCCACCATCGCCCGGCGCTTGGACACACTTGGTGCGATCACCCGCGGGCAACGCCAGACCGGCGGGCAGGGCCTGTTCCGCGCCGAGGACAATCTCGAAGGCGATCAGGCCCGTGCGGCGCTGCGGCAGTTCTATTTCCTGCTCGCGCAAGGCGGCATCGAGAGGTGCTCGTTGACGCAATTCGAGGAGATGACCGGCCTCAAGCTCACTTTTGACAGCGGGTTGAAAGACAATCTGCCGCCGATCACGACCTTCCTCAACCGCCTGCTGGCGCTGCCCATCGCCATGCAGAACACATTGTTCGCGGCCTTCGAGGAGATATTGAACGCCCGTATCGAGGCGGCAATTGCGGCGGGCATGCATGACGCAGGGTTGGAGACGATCCGTGCCGAAAGCCTCACCGTCACCGACCGGCGCACCGTCTGGCAGCATGGCAGAGGCGCGAAAACCCGGCTGTTCACGATCGAGCGGCGCGATCGCAACCGCCCCATGGGGGCGGAAGAGGCGATCACCATCGAAGGCAGGCGGTTGCTCGTCAATGAGCGTTCCGGCCGCGCCGCCGTCAAGACATCCGCGCCGAGCCTGATGCACGACGATGGTAGCGTGGAACGCCGCGTGCGGCTGTTGCGTCCCATGCAGCGCGACACCATGAGCGTCGATGACTTCGCCGCCACGCACTGGAAGGGAGCGGAGAGGGAAGAGTTTATCGCCGCATGGGAAAAGGAGATCGCCGGAATCCCGGAATTCTCGACGAGCACGTTCCACCTCGTCACCGGCCTCCTGCTGCCGATCTGGCGGCGTCTTCCGGAGACAAACGCCCGCGTCTATCGCCTCCAAACCGATGATGGCGAGCGGGTGATCGGGCGCATGCTGACGCAGATGGAGATGGATGCCGTCTGCCGCAATCTCGGCATCGATGCGCCGCAGATGTCGGCGGCGGATGCCTGGGGCCTCGTCAACGACGGCAAGGTCACGGTGCATCTCGTCGACGGTCTCAGCCTGCGCCGCGTGCGGGTGATGAACGAACACCGCATCGAACTCACCGGCTTCACCTCCGGCATGGTCGATGCCCTGAAGGCCCGCGGTCTGTTCGGCGAGATCATCTCCTGGAAGCTGCGGCTGTTCGTGCCCGTGGACGAATCCGGCAAGGCGATTTTCGAGAGCCTCACCGACCGTTGGCCGCTCACCGAAATCGCGGATCGGGGGTGACATATGTCCCGCGCCGCCGATCTGGCGCGCCGTCTCGGTGAACAGGCCGAGGCCGTGTGCCGCCATTACCTGCCGAACGGCCGCCGCCAGGGCCGATACTGGACGTGCGGCGATGTGACGGGGACGCCGGGGCGGAGTCTCTATGTCCGCCTTTCCGGCGAACGTGCCGGGAAGTTTTGCGATGCCGCTGATGGAACGCATGGCGATCTTCTCGACCTCATCGCCCTCAATCGCGGCCTCGATTTCCGCGCCGCGCTCGATGAGGCGCGGGGATTCCTCAGCCTGCCGGTTCCGCCGATCCGAGAAGTGGTCCCGCCCGTGCCGACGAACTCTTCCGAAGCGGCGCGGCGGCTCTTTGCTGCGTCAAAACCGATCGGGGGCACGCTGGCTGAAGGATATCTGCGCAGCCGCGGGCTCGATCTGCCGTCGGATGTTTCGGCGCTCCGTTTCCATCCACGATGCTTCTATCGCGGGCCTGCGGGGCGTCAGGAATGGCCGGCGCTCATTGCTGCCGTTACCGACGGCAAGGGCAAGGTGACCGGCGTGCATCGCACCTGGCTTCATCCCGAAGGCGGCAAGGCGCCCGTCGATCAGCCGCGCCGCGCGCTCGGCCATCTCGCCGGCAACGGCGTGCGCTTCGGCGTCGTGCGCGACGTGCTGGCGGTGACCGAGGGCATCGAAACCGCCCTGGCGCTCAGGACGGTCATGCCCGGTATGCCGGCCGTTGCCGCGCTCTCGGCCTCCCACCTTGCCGCCCTGAACCTGCCGCCGGCATTACGCCGGCTCTATGTCGCGCGCGACAATGACGAGGCCGGCAGGCTCGCGCTGGAAAGGCTTCGGTCCAGGGCCGGCGAAACCGACATCCGCGAACTCGTGCCGCGGGCGGAGGATTTCAACGCCGATCTTCTGACCCTCGGCCCGGAGCGGTTGCGGGACTGGATCGGGGAGCAAATCGCGCCTGACGACAGCCATTTCCTCATTCGGGATGGGCGGCAACGGGCATGACGGCTCCGCCATCGGACCGTCACGGTTGAGCATTGCGGCAGGCCTTCCCGTTGCAAGGGGGCCGCGCCACGGCCTTTCCATGAGGGGTATCTGCCGGCGCCAGCCGGCCTTGCAACGGCTGCGCCGTCCTCCACTGCGTTTCGGCCTGCGGTGCAAACCCGCCCTGCGGCGCCGGCGGACGATCCCCGGAAAGGCCGCGAACGGCGCGGCCTCACAAAACCGGGAGACCCAGCCATGACGCTTGACCCCTTCATTGAACCCCTTGACGACGAACCCCGTCACGCTTCCTCGCCAACCGCGCATCTCCTGGACGAGTTGCAGATCTATGGCTACCGCCCCAATGGCGACGAACCCGACACGCGCCCGTTGCCAGAGGCCGACCGCGCCGAACAGGAGATCGAAAACGCCTTCGAAGCCCTTGCCGCCCTGATGGCCGACACACGGCTCGAAGACGATCTCGACGATGTGCTCTGGAACCTGGTCAACATCTTCCACCGCAGGATCGCAAATCTCGACCGTGCGCTCGATGACAACGAACAGGCGCAACGCCGGATGCAGCGCGAGCAGGACGGTTCGGAGATCAAATCCGTCGAACTGGAGCGGCTGACCGCGCAGGGCATCTCCATCATCGAGCGCCGCAACGCCTTCGAAGCCTTCCGCGAGATTGCCGCCGGCCGGTTCGAGAAACACACCCTTTCCGCCTGGCGTCCGCGTTCCGGCTCAGTCGCGAATCGCCGGGCGATGACGGCATCGATGATCGACAGCCGCGATTTTCTGGCCGCCAAGCGCAAGGCCGAGATCGAGCCGCTGCTGCCTGCCGGCCCACGCATTGCCTTTACCGGCGGCATGGATTGCAACGATCACACCCGCATCTGGGCCGCCCTCGACAGGGCGCATGCGAAGCACCCCGACATGGTGCTGATCCATGGCGGATCGCCCAGGGGCGCGGAAAGGATCGCCGCCTGCTGGGCCGACAACCGCAAGGTGCAGCAGATCGTCTTCAGGCCCGACTGGAACCGCCACAGGAACGCCGCGCCCTTCAAGCGCAACGACGCCATGCTCGATGCGCTGCCCATCGGCGTCATCGCCTTCCCCGGCTCCGGTATCTCGCAGAACCTCGCCGACAAGGCAAGGAAGATGGGGATCAGCGTCTGGAAGTTCGGAAATGACAAGGGTGAGGGTGGCGCGTGACGCGTCGCTACCTCCCGACACCCCGACTGGTGGAGTAGCATTCAAGGTTGCTTCCACCCCTCCGCCAGTTTTTCGATGACCTTCTCGAACCAGTTTTCGTACCAATACCAGGTCTTGGCGATCATGACGCCGTAACCCTTGCCGGCCTTGCGCGCGTCAAGCTGCTTCCACAGCAGTGTGTGGTCATGCATGTTGAATGCCGGATATCCGGCGGCCTTGGCTTTCTTCACGATCTGGGAAGGCAGATACTTCGGCCGTTCCGTTTCTTTCAGCAATACCCTTTCGACGGTCTCTGCTTGCGGTGATCCCGGTTTGATGAATTCGACCGCGAGATCGGCTTTTGAGGCCTTGCCCGATACCTTTGGCACGAAGGCCACACAATATCTGAATTTAGGATCTTTCTGCTCGTCCTCGGTCAGTCCATTGTGGAAATTGTCCATTGCGGTGGCGATGTGCGGCGGAAGATCCGCGCCGGTCAGGCTGGCCCGTTGGGCACCATCGAACGTCACGAATTGCAGGGCGATCGGCAGCCGTTTTTCCAAGGCGAACTCCTTGCCGAACAGCTTTTTGATCGCATCATTGAAGTTGATACAGCAGGCCTGAAGCTTGGCGCTCAGGGCATCATCGATCCTGTTCGTGGAGCGATGCTCTATCTCGTGGCGAATCCCGGTCAGGAATTTCAGGTTGTTGATAACGCCTTTCTCCAGCGGGCATTTCCCATGTGCCAGACATTGGCCGAGTTCCCAGTACTTGTCTGCCCCGCTCGGTGTCTTTTGGATCGCACCGCCTTTCTTGTACCGGTAGTCGACGCCTTCCCGTTTGTAGTAGGCGTGCAGAAGATAGGTCCAGGCGATGACGCTGGTGACGATGAACAACTCGGCCTTGAAATGGAGTCCGGCGCTGTTAAAGGTGTGAACCGCCGCGATCATCGCTTCGCGCGCTTTGACGAGAAGTTCGTCACCTTGAATGTGCAGGCCGGTCACGGGATCTATGTCGGGCCAGGCCTTCAGAAAGCTGTCGAGTTCAGCTTCTGTCGCGACCTTGATGCCTTTGTGCTTGGTCCCATCGCGTATCTCGGAAATGCGTGCGTGATTGATCGACCGTGTGGGGCGTGAGAAATAGGCCTGGATGTCTTGCGGTACGTATTTCTTCGCCAGCATCGCCTTGACGGTAGCGATTTCCCACTTCTCCAACGTGTTCCCGCGTCTGCGCTTCACCATGTCATTCTCAAAATTGATCATAATCTGCTGGAAAATATCTTTAATTCAATTTGGCTCATTTCGGCATCTACAAGTAAGTTTTATTGGGCGCCCGCGCGGGGGCAGGCCCCGCGCGCCGGGCTGGTGTGCCGCGCATCAAGCCGGCCTTCGCCCGTCTTGACCAAAGGTTTCCATCCCATGGCGCATTTGCCCGCTTCGCGGCAAGCCGGCAGACGGCGTTTTCTCCATGAATATGCTCCCACACTCTGAGCGGTCAGGCGTGCCCGGGCGGCAACGGAGGTGCTGATGCAGTTGTTCCCTGCGGCAGTCTGGCAGGTGACAGGCCGTCTTTGGGCGGCTCCAGCATGGGCAGGGCGGTGCCTTTCGGGCCGGAATGGCGCGGCGCAAAAGGATTGTGGCGGTTTCAGCCACGTGTTTT
>NZ_SPNT01000024.1 GCF_004959855.1 Nitratireductor sp. XY-223
GCCCTGTGGGAGCCGCGCGAGCGCTGATCCGGTTCCTCTCAAAGCCCCGCCGGGTTCGCCCGGTGGGGTCTTTCCTCGTGGCTTCGCGCCTGCCGGGCCGCCGGAACCGATACGGCGATGCCCGTGGTAACGGGCCTTTTGTCTCGACCTTTCCAGCATGCCATCCGGCCAGGGCGCGCCTCAAGGCTGCGCGGTACCCCCAAAATGCTTCGCATTTCGGCTCCCCCACGCCCCGCTTCGCGGCGCTGACGCGGCCTTGACCCGCGGCTTGCCGGATGACCGGGGAAGGCGTGTCAAGCGACCGGCAGAACAGCTCAATCATCACAGGAGGTTACCACCCATGTCACGCAAAGATATCGCCATCTCGATCGAACTTCTGGACATCGAATTGCGCGCGGGCCTGCCGGGGCGCGAGCGCACCGAGGCACGAAAACAGATCGCCGGATTGCGGCTCCGACTCGCCGCAATGGAGCAAACGGAAGGGGCATAGCGCTCCTTCCTTGTCTCGTTTTCCCGGCGAAAGCCTGATCGCGCCGCCAGTTTTCGCGTCGGCGAAAATGACAACGAAAGAGGGGGCTCGAATTTCGCGGCCCCCGTCATTCGAGCGTCCCGCAAAGCGCCCTTGCCCGCCATCGTGTCCTTCATTCGCGCCATCAACCGACGAAAGGACACGGAATATGCAAGACGATCCATCACGGGCGATAGAGGCCAGGAAAGGCAGCCCTTTCCTGACCACCCGGCAGGCCGCGCACTATCTCAGCCTGTCCTATCGCACCCTGGAGAAGATGCGCCTTACCGGCCATGGGCCGCGCTTTCGCAAGCATGGCCGCTATGTGCGCTATCACATCGCCGATCTCGACGCCTGGTCGGAAGGGGAACGTCGGACCTCCACCTCGGACAGGGGCGAAGCGCGATGAGCGCCCTTTCGCTTGCGCGTTCCCGCCAACGCCGGCGGGCACGAAAGAACCCCCGCGCTATCCTCGTCTGCGGCATCCTCGGCCTCGGCCTGATCGGTCTTTCCGCCATCGCCCATGTGCGCAATCCGGCGCCCCTCCTGGTCTGGAACGCTTCGGCGAGCGCCCCGGTTGGTCTCTATCGCGTCACATCCGGTGCGCCGGACCGCGGCGACCTGGCGCTCGTCCAGCCCGCCATGTCCATCGCGGGACTTGCCGCCGGGCGCGGTTACCTGCCCTTTGGCGTGCCGCTGATCAAGCGCATCGCGGCTGTTGCAGGCGACGATGCCTGCGCCTTTGACGACACGATCATAATCAACGGCCGCGTCGCCGCCCGCCGGCTTGCCGCCGATAGCGCGGGCCGTCCCATGCCGCGCTGGAATGCGTGCCGGGTGCTCGATGCGGATGAGGTTTTCCTGCTGACGGCGGCCCCGGACTCCTTCGACAGCCGCTATTTCGGGCCGGTGACGCGCGCACGGATCGTCGGCAGGCTCGCGCCGCTATGGGTGAGGGGCGATGGCCCCAGAGAGCGGAGAGAGCGGAAAGAGCGGAAAGAGCGGAAAGAGCCGGAAGGATTCAACGCTGTCGGCGATGAACGCCGCGAACCTTGCGGGGGGCGGCAGGAATGAGAACGTGCCTGATCGTCATGGCGGCCGCCATGATCGCCCCTGCCCATGCCGCCGGTATCGAACGGTTCCGGACGCATGTCATTGAGGCGTCGAAACGCTTCACGGTCCCCGATAGCTGGATCCGCGCCGTCATCATGGCGGAGAGCAACGGCGACCCGCTTGCCGTCTCGCCCAGGGGCGCCATGGGCCTGATGCAGCTCATGCCGGGGACATGGAAGGAACTGCGCGGCCGGCACGATCCTGGCGCCGATCCCTTCGATCCGCGCACCAACATTCTGGCCGGAACCGCCTATCTCAGGGCCATGCATGAGCGCTTCGGCTATCCCGGCCTGTTCGCCGCCTACAATGCCGGCCCGGGCCGCTACGGCAAGCATCTGAAGACCGGAAAACCGCTTCCCACTGAGACCCGCGCCTATGTCGCGCGCATCGAAGAAACGCTCGCAGGCGCGGGCGAACCGACTTCGATGAAAGCGAAAGCAGGCCCACCGGGCGCACGGAATCCGCCGCCGATCGCCTTCGATACGCGGCTGTTCTTTTCGCTTTCGGCACCGCAAAGCGACACCGGAAACGGTGAAAGACACGCCCCGGACGGCGATCTTTTCGTGCCGCTTTCGAGGCCGGAACCCGACAGGAATCGAGGCCGGAATGCACAAAGGCGGCGCGAAAGATGATGCCGGAAAATGCATCGCCGGAGCCTGTTTTGCCGCGAGACATTCAACCCCCTTCCGCCCGGTGGCGCAGTTTCGTTGCCATCGGGTTCTTTCGCCGCAGGTTCAGGTGATCGCAGATGAGCGTGGAAGGGCGCGGGAGGGATGAGAAATGCCGCGTAAGGCAAGATAAAGCTCCGGCACCATACGCCGGCATCGCGAACGGCAAGCCTTTGTCTGCACATCGTTTTTTCGGGGCGGCGGATGGCGCCATACGCCCCGTCATGGTGCCCGGCCACCGGCAACACCCTGATATCCCTGATGTTCCCTGGCGCCAACCCCCGGACCAGTGAGGTAACGCCCTTGTCGCACGACGACGATTTCAAACCGAAGCCCGGCAGGATCCGCGCGCGCGGCGCAAAGCGCGGGCGCAAGTTCCTGCACCGGGTCCTGGCCGCCTCGAACCTGGCGCGTGGCGGCGCGAGTGGCACACGCAAGCCGGGTTTCACCGGCAAGCGGACCGGGCGCGGCGCCGGGACGGGACGCGTGCTCGCCAGCCGCGACCGTCATGCCGCCTTGCGCCAGCGCCGGGTCATGGTCAAATCGCGCATCGTCAAACTCGCCGGCAAGGGGAAGGGCAGGGCAGGTGGAATGGCCGGGGGCAGGGCCCGGGGCATGGAAAGCGCGCGGGCGCATCTGCGCTATATCCAGCGCGACGGGGTGACACACGACGGCGAGCGCGGCGAACTCTACGGCGCCAATGAGGACCGGGCGGACGGCAAGGCGTTCCTGGAACGCTCGCAAGGCGACCGCCACCAGTTCCGCTTCATCGTCTCGGCCGAGGACGGCGCGCAATACGAAGATCTCAAACCGCTCACCCGCCGCCTGATGGCGCGCATGGAGGAAGACCTCGCTACCCGCCTCGACTGGGTGGCGGTCGATCACCACAACACCGGCCATCCCCACACCCATATCCTGCTGCGCGGCCGCGACGACAAAGGCAGGGATCTGATCATTGCCCGCGACTACATGACCACCGGCATGCGCGCGCGCGCCGCCGGGATCGTCAGCCTGGATTTCGGGCCGCGTTCGGATCGGGAAATCGAGAGCCGGCTCAGGGCCGAGATGGAGCAGGAACGGCTGACGAGCATCGACCGCCGCCTTGCGCGCGACAGGGACGAAAACGGCCTCGTCACCGCCACCGGCCGTGACGCCTTCCGGCAAAGCCTGCGCATGGGGCGCCTGAAGAAACTGGAACGCCTTGGCCTCGCGGAAGAAATCCGCCCCGGCCGGTGGCGGCTGGAAGAAGGGCTGGAGGATACGCTGCGGCGCATGGGCGGGCGCGGCGACATCATCAGGACCATGCAGCGCGAGATGAGGGAGAAGAACATTGCCCGCAGTCCCGCCGATTACGTGGTCCTCGACCCGGGAGACCCGACCGTGAAACCGGTCATCGGGCGTGTGGTGGCACGCGGGCTATCCGACGAACTCAAGGACCGCCATTATCTGATCGTCGACGGGATAGATGGCCGCAGCCACTATATCGATATCGGCAAGGGGGAGGCGACCGAACCGATGCCGGACGGGAGTATCGTGCGCGTGACGCCGAAAAACCCGGAGCCGCGCAAGGCGGACCGCACCGTCGCCGAGATTGCCGCCGCCAACAGCGGGCGCTACAGCATCGACCTGCACCTGCGGCACGACCCGCGCGCCACCGAGGACTACGCCGAGACCCATGTGCGGCGTCTGGAGGCCATCCGCCGCGCCATCGGCGGCGTTGCCCGCGAGCCCAACGGCGCCTGGATCGTCGAGCCGGACCATCTCGACCGGGCGGTCGACTACGAACGCCAAAGAGCCCGCACCGCGCCGGTCATCGTCGAAAAACTGTCGCATCTCTCGCTCGACCGGCTGGTGGACGCTGACGGCGCCACCTGGCTCGACCGTGAACTCGTCTCCGGCAATCCGCAAACCATTCGCGACTCGGGCTTCGGACGCGAGGTGCGCGAAGCGCAGGCCCGCCGAAGGCAATGGCTGATCGCCGAGGGGCTGGCGCGGGAGGGTGAGGAGCGGTCCGCGTCAGCGGACCAAAGGTCCCGGCGAGACCTTTCGAATGACGAACGCGCTGAACGCGAGCAAGGGGCCGGTGAAAACCGCACCATCTATCGCACCGATATGCTGGCAAGGCTGCGCAGGCGCGAACTCGCCCGCGTCGCCGGACAGCTGTCCGATGAACTGGGCCTTGCCTATGCCGAAACCCGCAAGGGCGACCCGGTGGAAGGCACGCTCCGACGCTCCGTCGAACTCGCCAGCGGCAGATATGCCCTCGTCGAGAAGTCCCGCGAATTCACCCTCGTGCCCTGGCGCCCCGTCCTCGACCGCCATATCGGCAGGCACGTCTCCGGCGTCATGCGCGGCGAGACCGTCTCATGGACCATCGGGCGGCAGAGGGGGATGGGGATTTCGTGAGACAGGTTGGCCAACGCCGTCAGGTTGATTGTCTGCTTCTGACTGAATATACGCCTGCGCAACTGTCATAGCGGAGCGAATTTCATGCGATGGGGCAGCTAAAGGGGATCGCTTGCATTTGCCCAAGTCCGAAGACCGTGCTCTTGCCGGCATGGATCCAGGTTCCGGCGCCCAGGAGCGGCCAAAGATCACCGACACCGTCCGGCAACTCAATCGAGCCGATGACACCGTGCACGTCCAGTTCACGATGCTGTCTCGGTGAGCAGACCGCAGTCGCCTATAATCCGGCCAATGAGCCCATACTATCCAGGGATTGTTGCCAAATACGCAGGCCAATCAATTGAAACGATCAGGGTCGATCACGCAATTGCGTTATTCGTAAAATTCTCCGCACCTTCGCACCATAAGGTATCAACTCGTTCCAAATGAAAGCGCTGTCCAAGTTGCTTTGGTGCACTCGTAGGCGACAGAACGCGACACCTGAGCCGACTGCCAATTCTGACAGTGGACCGCTTTGTCGTCATTTCCCTATTTATCATCAATGACGCGTGAGAATAGCTAGTGAATTGCAATAATCTTGCGCCGATTGAGGTCCCTGCATCGGTGACAATTCTGAGTATCAAATCGTTTCCAATAGCGGTTCTTGAATTTGGTATCCGAAGAAAGCCAAACTAGCATGAAAGCTTCACATACGCCGCTAATCAGGACAGCAAATTGACGTTCAGTCCATTATTCTTGATTGCAAATGCGCCCAAAGGATATGGCGCATGGCCGTTGTGCTTGTGGCGCTGAGAGATGACCATGGTCGATCCCTTCAGCGCTCAATTTATAAAGCTTACGGGCCATGAACCGTTCCCCTGGCAAAAGCGGTTGTTTAAGCGTTTCCAGCAAGATGACTTACCTGCGATCGTGGATCTTCCAACCGGCCTTGGCAAGACCTCGGTGATGGCGATCTGGTATCTGGCGTGGAGCGCTGGCGCTCCTCTGCCAAGACGTTTGGTCTATGTGGTCGATCGCCGAGCGGTAGTCGATCAAGCGACAAATGAAGCCGAGAAAATTAGAGATAAGGCAAGCGACGGGAAGCTCCGCATCAGTACGCTGCGCGGCCGATACGTGGACAATCGCGAATGGTTGGAAAATCCCACTGCACCGGCCATCGTTATCGGGACCGTCGACATGATTGGCTCGCGCTTATTGTTTTCCGGGTATGGCGTGTCGCCGAAGATGCGCCCCTATCACGCCGGATTTCTCGGCGTGGATTCGCTGATCGTTCTTGACGAGGCGCATCTCGTGCCGCCCTTCGAAGGACTGCTCGAAGCGATCGAGAACGGAGTGACGGATTTCGCTCCAAAGGCGGATGAGGGTCAAAATCATGTGCCGCGCATGAGGCTTCTTTCGCTATCGGCAACGGGAAGAGATCGTGAAAGACGAATTTTTCAGATCGAAGAGACAGACCTCGAACACACCATTATCAACAAGCGGCTGGGTGCAAAGAAACGTCTTAACTTCAGCCTCATCGAGGTCGCGGACACGGATTCCGAATCAAAAAAGAAGCGGGATCTGGCGGAGAAACTAGCCGAAGAAGCGTGGGCGCTTTCCGGCATGGGGTCAGAACCAATCCGCTGCTTGGTTTATTGCAACAGCCGTGAGGTGGCTGCGCAAGTCGAGAGCGCGATTGAAAAACACGCTAAGGCAGAAAATATCCACATTGAAACCGAACTTTTCGTCGGCGCGCGGCGGATCAAGGAGCGGACCGATGCGGAAAAAAAGCTAACGCAACTCGGTTTCTTGGCTGGTAGCGATCCCAAGCGTGAAAGGCCTGCCTTTCTCGTTGCTACGTCGGCCGGTGAAGTCGGCATCGACCTCGATGCCGATCACATGGCCTGTGATGCCGTGTCATGGGAACGTTTGGTGCAACGTCTAGGGCGTGTCAACCGGCGCGGTCAAGGTGATGCAAAAATTGTTCTTGTTCACACTGCGGAACCCGAACCGGAAGAATCAGGTGGTCTCACACCCGATGAACAACGCGCAACGATTGCCTGGAAAGCGAAAAAGCTTCTGGGCGAACTCCCGGAAGACGATACGGGCATTGACGTCAGCCCGGGTGCATTGCGAAGTCTGAAGCAGCGCGCAGCAAGCAATCAAAACCTGGCGGATAAAATCAAAGCGGCGACAACGCCCGAACCTTTGCGACCGGCGCTCACCCGAGCATTGGTTGACGCCTGGTCCATGACATCCCTGGCACAGCATACGGGACGACCGGAAGTCGCCCCATGGCTGCGCGGCTGGGTGGATGACGAACCGCAGACAACTGTTGTCTGGCGGACGCATCTGCCCGTGCGGGTGGAGGGGGGTGACGTTGCTGAATGCGAGATCGAAGCTTTCTTCGAGGCTGCCCCACCTCATCTGAGCGAGCGGCTAGAGACGGAAACCTGGCGAGTCTTCGATTGGCTGAAAAAACGGCGCAAGGCGGTGAATGTGGAAGCGAAACCGGGTGACAGGATAACTGATGGAGAACCTCAGAGCGGAAACGGAAAACGCGCTGCCTTGGCGGAAAACGATATCGTGGCTTTCACGTTTGCGCCGGACGGGAAATTTTATAAGCGCTACCGGTTGTGCGATCTTGATGCGGATAATGAAGAGCTTGCCGGGGCAACACTTGTGGTCGACGCGCGGCTAAAGGGTCTCAGGGATGGCCTGCTCGATCCTGAGGCGGAGAGCGATGTCCAAACCGCAGACGATGGCAGCGACTGGTTGCTGGCGCCGGATAAAATAGGCTGTCGACCTCTTGTAGGATTCCGCTTTTGGCTGACTGGCACGCATGGTCCTTTGCCCGAGGAGCGACACGAAATTCAGTCCTTTGCGACACGTCGATCCGAGGAAGGTGAGGACATCGAGTGTCTCCGCATCGCCACATGGCGAACAGAAGAGAGCCGCGCGGCATCGGTCAATCCGCAGCTTCTGGAATACCATCAAGAATGCGCAGCATCTGTAGCGTCCAGGATCGCCGACGAACTCGGGCTGGAAGGTTCATATAGAAAAGCGCTCACCCTCGCCGCGCGCCTACATGACGAGGGGAAGCGAGCTGCGTGCTGGCAACGGGCTTTTAATGCACCTTCCAGCGGCGTCTACGCCAAGACAAAAGGACCTTTCAACAGTGCGATCCTAGGCGGATACCGTCACGAATTCGGATCACTTTCTTATGTCGAAAATGACGAGGAATTTCAAGGTCTGCCTGAAGAAGAGCTTCGAGACCTCGTCCTGCATCTGGTTGCCTCCCATCACGGCCATGCCCGGCCACTGATCCAGACGACGGGCTGCGAGGACGCACCAGCCTCTGCCCTGCAGGATCGCGCGTGTGAAGTTGCTTTGCGTTTCGCCCGGCTGCAAAGACGCTGGGGTCCGTGGGGTCTTGCCTGGTGGGAGGCACTGCTGCGTGCGGCAGATCAACAGGCATCGCGCGAGAACGATGCAGGCGAGGCGCTCCGAGAAGGGAGGTTGCCTAATGGCTGAAGCATCGATCCCTGTGGATCTCACTAATCCCGGGCAGGTTTTCGCCTGCCTCGGGTTTCTTGAGGCTGCCGACATTTTACTTGGCAACGCTGAAGGTGGATTTGAATGGAGCGATGAAAAGGATGTGAGGTTTGTTATGCGGGCGAACGGCGAGGAAAACCCGTTCGCGATAGTGCTGGAATTTCTAGCAGAGGCAAAAGTTGTAGCCATTTCCCCGGAAGGTATCGAGGGGCCATGGCCAGACGGTACTCGTTCAGAACTTATGTTTCCAGCACCTGCTAAATCAGGTGGACAGTTGTACACACTTCCCATCCGCGTTGCGAACGACAATTACTGCGTTCCGATCTCGCATTGGCTGGAAGGAGACAGTCGAGTTACGTTTAAATTGTTTGCAGGCCAACAAGTAGGAGCGACATTAGCAAGGAATATGCTCGCCGGAGACAATAAGAAAAGAGAGAGTATGGGAGTCCGCTCTATTTATTCTGCTTCTAAGGAATCAATTCATTATGATCCATTTACCGTTGTGTACCCGGTGGGAGGTCGATTTGGGTTTGATGCCCGAGGTGCTTGGGATGCACTCAGGATAGGCACCTCACTGGATATCCACGATGTCTTGCTGCAACTTTCGCCATTTGTTGAGATCCTGGCGGCAATTGGCCTCGAGAACGCGCGCCCCATTAAACATTCTACTCAAGTGAAATACAGCGCATGGAGGATCGTTATGCCGCTGTCGTTGTGCCGAGCAGCACTGGGTACAGCTCACTTATTTCTATCTCATAAGTACTGCCGACATTTCACAACTCATCTCGGAGAAGACAAGAAATATAAAAAGTTCTTCTTTGCGCAACAGGAGGCCACGCCATGACCGAACCGTTGATCTTGACACATGACCTAATCAACACTTGGGCCAATGACCCAAAGAGTCCAGTGGCACTCCACCTCAAGCAGATACTCCTACCCGTCGAGGGTAAGGGGGGCGTCATCTTTCCGCCGACCTATGCTGATATCGGCTACAATATCGATGAATTATCAGACGGTACAAAAATCGCCATGATCGACAGTGTTGGCTCGCAGGCCAACCGCATGGAGCCGATCTTCAAAGACGAGCCATATTCGCGACTCGTGCCGCAGATCGAAATCGCATATGGCAACCAACAAAAACGGTTGATATTCGACGTCGGACACCGGCTTGGCGACGCCATCATCCGTTCGGTGGAGAAGACGGAAGATGGCGATCTGAAACAGAAAGCACAGGATGCGTTCAATGATTTCCGCATTGCAGGTGATGCAAGCACTATCGCAAAGCTCGCGCCAACCTCGCTGGTCTTCGGCGTCTGGGATTCGCGCGATACGCAGGCCAAACTTCCACGCATCGTGCAATCAGTAGTCCGGGCGTGGAACATCTCTTTGCTAACGCGCTCGGCGCAATACAATCCGGCGTTAGATTATGCCGCATTGGGGGTATTTTCTAAAACAGAAAAGGAAAAAGCGGAAAGGAAGGCGACCAGTAAACTGGCGGAACGCGGTTTCGTTCATGTCCCCGCAACCGGAACGCATGGCGGCGTGATCGCGCATGGCCCCATCGAACGCGATGTGACAGTCAATCTGGTTGCGTTGCGTCGGTTAAGCGGCGGCAATACAGAAGGATTGCGCCGTTACGTTCTCGGGCTTTCCCTTGTCGCTGCCTCCGCTTCCATGGATCCTTTCTTGCGGCAGGGCTGTCTGCTCGTACCAGACTCTGACCAACCGCTGCAATGGGTTCTAGTCAATCGCGATGGCGAACGGTCTCCCATCACATTGGATGCAGATAGTGCACTGAAATATGCAGAATATGCGGCAAGCAATTTCGGCGTTGGCAATGACTTACATGTCGAATTCGACGAGGAGCGCGCCAAAGAAGATGTAACCTGAGGGAAGGCGCTTTAGTCGAGACAATGACCAACAGCCTTCTAATTTCAATCCGTTTTCATGACGGGCGCTACCATGGCGTCGGGAACTGGCCGCCATCGCCAGCGCGGCTTTTTCAAGCGCTGGTCGCGGGTTCCGCCGTTGGTATTACGATACCCGACGAGACCAAAATTGCACTTGATTGGTTTGAAGCTTTCGATGATGTCCCTCGAATTGCCGCGCCAACAGCCCGCCACGCAAACGGCTTTACCAGCTATGTGCCGAATAACGATCTGGATGCCGCTCTGCCAAGGAAAAACTGGGATATAGACAAGGCTGTGGCCTCCATCCGAACAGCCAAACGCATCCGTCCATGGCTCTTCGATGCACAAATCCCTTTTCTTTATGCTTGGACTCTTCAGGACCGTGACACAGCTAATGCCGAAAGTATCTGTGATATTGCCGAACGGCTGTATCAGTTTGGAAGAGGCATAGATATGGCTTGGGCTTGGGGGGAAATCCTCGATGAAGAAGAGATCGAACAACGCTTTGCGAGCCATGAAGGTGCTGTCTACAGCCCGTCCAAAAGTGGTTCGGGCAAGATGCTTGCCTGTCCAACAGAAGGATCGCTCAAAAGCCTGATCGATCAGTACAATGCGTCTTGCGCACGATTTAATGGTACCCACTACGCATGTAGGCTAACGAAGACGCCGCGGAAACGCATGAAGGCTGCCGTTAAACTACCGCCAAAGCCCCGCTTCAAACAGGTCGCATATGAAAGCCCGTCCCGGCGGTTTATGTTTGATATACGCAACGACACCGGCCGTTCCTTCTTGCCTCAGAGACCGTCGGATACGGCAGCACTAGCCGGCGACATCCGCGACGCTGCCGCCGGTCGCCTCAAACAAGCGCTGCCGCAAATGGCGACGGAAATCGAGCGTGTGTTTGTTGGCCGCAGTGCAAGGGAAGCGGACAAAGCCGCAAGGATCCGCATCACACCGTTGCCGTCCATCGGGCACGCTGATGCTGATCGGGCGATTCGTCGTGTGCTTGTGGAAGTTCCGCCGAATTGTCCGATTCCTGCCGACGACATTGACTGGACGTTTTCCGGTCTTGTTTTAGGTACCGACTATGAAACGGGTCAAGTGTACAGTGAAGATCGGCCACTATTGCTGCGTGCCAATGACAATCGGATGCTTGCACATTACGGAATTGACGGTTCAAACGAAGAGCGTCTCTGGCAAACCGTGACTGCTGCGGCGTTACCGTTGTCGGCGCGGCGGCGTTCCGCGAAGAAAGGCGGAGCCAGACGTCTGACAGAGGAAATACGCGCTATTGATTCGGTCAATCAGGCCCTGCGTCATTTAGGTGTTACGGCAGAGGTCGAATCGATCCGCGTGCAGCGGGAACCGTTTACGGCGAAGGGTTATCGTGCAGAAGCGTTTGCGCCAGGAACCCGTTTTGTCGCAAGCCGCCTATGGCACGTAGAGATCACATTTGTAGAGCCACAGCAAGGCCCGATCGTGATTGGCGACGGGCGTTATCTGGGTCTCGGCCTTATGTCGCCGATAAAGGAATTCCGGCGCGATGCGCTGGTCTTCACACTCCACCCAGACGCACATATTGCCATTGCTGATCGATGCGATTTCCTGCGTGCAATTCGGCGCGCTCTGATGAGTCTGTCACGAGATGATCATGGTAAGATTCCCCTCCTATTCTCTGGGCATGAACCAAAAGGTACGCCTGCGAAGTCTGGCAGGCACGACCATGTTTTTCTTGCCGGTCACGACAGCCGCGGCAATGGCTGGATCGACCGTATTCTTGTAGCAGCACCCTGGTCGTGCGAGCGCTCCGATAACCCGGGCGGCAATCCACGTAAGCGTGACCGTGACGTGTTTGATCAGGTTGTTTCTTCGCTCAACCAAGTACGTGCAGGCCGCCTCGGCGTCCTTGATTTTCAGTGCCCTTATACCCTGAAGCCTGGCGATCCGCTTTTTGGTCCGGCCCGAAAGTGGGAAAGCCATACGCCTTATCGCCCGACCCGCCACGCCAGCCGAGGAAAAGATCCCGCTGATTCCATCCGTCAGGATATTGTTCTGGAATGTCGGCGCCGGGGATTGCCTGAACCTGATGTCGAAGTGGTTGAGTTCAGTGTTGGTCCGAACGGCGGCAATCCAAGCGCCCTATTGCGCCTCCGTTTCGCTGTGGCAATCAAAGGACCGGTCATGCTCGGCCGTGACAGCCACATGGGCGGAGGCCTGTTTATCGCCTTGTACAGCCCCGACGATGCCAGCCGAAAAGCAATATGAACTCCATCTTCCTGCGCCGCCGGCTGATGGCGAAACGCCGCTGATTCCGGCGAGGATGGTGAATGAATTCGTTTACTGCCCACGTCTGGCCTATCTCATGTGGACACAGGCCGAATGGGTGGAAACTGGTGACACGGTCGAGGGCCGGCGCGTTCACAAGCGTGTCGACAAACCCAATGCGCCGTTGCCGGCGCCGGAAGAAATCGAAGACAACAAGGTCGGCGTTGAGGAGAAGATCGTAAGCCGCTCGATGACGTTTTCGTCGGAGAAGCTTGGCGTGATCGCCAAACTCGATGTGGCGGAAGCAGAGGACGGCATGGTCACGCCTGTCGACTACAAGCGCGGCAAGCGGCCGCATATCGCGCAAGGCGCCTATGAACCGGAACGCATTCAGGTCTGCCTTCAGGGCCTGCTGCTTGAAGAGCACGGCTATCGTGTCGAGGAAGGCGCCATCTACTATGCCGAAAGCCGCGAACGCGTGCGCGTCGTGTTCGACAACGCGTTGCGGACGGCAACGAAAACGGCGATCAGCGAACTGCGGCTGACGGTTTCCCAGGGGCGTATTCCACCGCCGCTGAAGGACAGCCCCAAATGTCCCCGCTGCGCCCTTGTCAGCGTCTGCCTACCGGACGAAATCCGCGCCCTTTCCGGATCGTCGCTCGCGCCGCGACCGATCGCCGTGCCGGTTGACGATGCCCTGCCGCTCGTGGTGCAGGCCCAGCGTGCGCGTATCGGCAAGGATGGAGAAACACTGAAGATCACCGATGAAGATGAGGGCGAAACACGGGTTCGCTTCATCGACATTTCCGATGTTGCGCTGTTCGGCAATGTATCGATTACGACGCCGGCCCTTTCCGCCTTGTTCGAGCGCGAAATTCCGGTGACCTTTCACAGTCATGGCGGATGGTTTCGCGGCATTGCCCAAGGGATCGGGCACCGCAATGTCGAGGTGCGCACGGCGCAATACGCCATGAGCTTCAATGAGGCGTCATGCCTGCAGTTTGCACGCGAACTTGTCGCCGCCAAGATCATCAACCAGAGAACGATTCTGCGGCGCAACTGGCGCGGTCGAGCAGGGGAGCGGAAGGCTGTTCTCGACCGTTTGGCCGCTGCTCGCAAATCCGCCGGCGGCGCAAAGGCGCTATCCGGATTGCTCGGCATGGAAGGCGATGCCGCTGCCGTCTATTTCCGCGCCTTCGCCAACCTGATCAAGGTACCGGAAGACAGCGGCGGTACGGTTTCTTTCAATTTTGCAGCGCGCAATCGCCGCCCTCCCGCCGATCCTGTCAACGCCATGCTGTCCTTCGCCTACGCCATGCTGACGCGACATCTGACAATCGCGGTCGCATCGGCGGGCCTTGATCCCTATCGTGGGTTTTATCACGCGCCGCGCTATGGTCGGCCGGCGCTGGCTCTCGATCTCATGGAACCGTTCCGCCCCATCATTGCCGACAGTGTCGTGCTCACTGCCATCAACACCGGTCAGATGAGTCCCAACGATTTCGTCACGGCCGCGACGGGAACCGCGCTAACCCAGGCTGGGCGCCGCCGGTTCGTGCAGGCGTTCGAACGGCGCCTCTCACAGGAAACGACCCATCCAGTCTTTGGCTATCAGGTCAGCATGCGTCGCCTGCTGTTGGTTCAGGCCCGGCTGCTGTCCCGGTTCCTGCTCAAGGAACTATCGGGCTATCCGCATTATTTGCCGCGCTGAGGTAACACACATGAGCAGAGAACGGCTTTATATCGTCACCTATGACATTTCCGACCAGCGGCGCTGGCGGCGTGTGTTCAAGGCAATGCATGGATATGGCGACTGGTTGCAGCTATCCGTTTTCCAGTGCCGCCTAACACGCCGCCGGCGCGCCGAACTGGAAACGCGGCTGCGTGAACTGGTGAAGAATGGCGAGGACCACATACTTCTCATCGATGTCGGCTCTGCTGACAAGATTCATCTGGCGGTCGAGAGCATCGGAAAGAGCCTTTCGAAGATGGAACGCCAGGCGGTTGTGATATGATAGCGCCGAATTTCAGCGCAAGACAACGGAGGAACATGGCTCATGGTTTTGCCTTGGCCACCTTTGCCTGTGCGATTCGAGTGGTTCGGTGATGTCCGCAAACCCAGTCGTGCTCGAATCGCGCCAGAACATTGAAACCGTTCGGTTTTTTGATATAGTGAAGATGACATCGGGAGTAGTCCGAATGATTGCCCGAAGGGAATATCGAAGTGCTCGCATAGGCGCGGAATTTGTCTTTACTGACAATGGATTATACTCTGAACGTATCCGGGGCCTTCGGGCCCCGGCCTCATTGAAGCCCCGAAGAACGCGGGAAAGAATAGTCGGGTAGAAGTTGTATCCGGGGCCTTCGGGCCCCGGCCTCATTGAAGCCAGAAAACCCACCACGCTGATGTCGTCATTCGTGACGTATCCGGGGCCTTCGGGCCCCGGCCTCATTGAAGCTCTGGGCCGGCGAAGCCTGGCCGTTACGCCTGTTACGTATCCGGGGCCTTCGGGCCCCGGCCTCATTGAAGCGCCGCATTGTAATGGCCGGTATTGCTCATTTCTTTGTCGTATCCGGGGCCTTCGGGCCCCGGCCTCATTGAAGCGGGACTTGTGAAATTGATTGCACAGCGCATCGGAAAGTATCCGGGGCCTTCGGGCCCCGGCCTCATTGAAGCTTTAAATTCGTCTATTGTGTCAATATGGTAATAGGGGCGTATCCGGGGCCTTCGGGCCCCGGCCTCATTGAAGCCACTCATAGAGTGTAAAAAACACTTTCTCATGACCCGTATCCGGGGCCTTCGGGCCCCGGCCTCATTGAAGCAGCAGTGGGATATAGCGATCATGGGCCAAATACTCGCGTGTATCCGGGGCCTTCGGGCCCCGGCCTCATTGAAGCGTATAGTCCGCTGAAGTCGCCTGATCGGGCAGCATCGTATCCGGGGCCTTCGGGCCCCGGCCTCATTGAAGCTAGCGCTGCGTGGATGCCATGTAGCCGCCATCGCCGCCGTATCCGGGGCCTTCGGGCCCCGGCCTCATTGAAGCGAGCGTCTGCATGCCCCGGGCCCAGTCGCCCGAGTTCGTATCCGGGGCCTTCGGGCCCCGGCCTCATTGAAGCCAGAACGGCGACTTCGCCTCAGCCAAGATGGGATCGAGTATCCGGGGCCTTCGGGCCCCGGCCTCATTGAAGCGGTCTCTCTGAGGCTAAAGCCTCTGAAATCAAACAAGTATCCGGGGCCTTCGGGCCCCGGCCTCATTGAAGCGCATCCTTGCGATGGCGAGCATGAGGAGAAGCGGCCAGGTATCCGGGGCCTTCGGGCCCCGGCCTCATTGAAGCAGGATATCGGTTACCACTACCTTGTCACCAGATATGGTGTATCCGGGGCCTTCGGGCCCCGGCCTCATTGAAGCCTCTCTCGCTATTTGTTCGTCGTAGTCGATACCGCGCTTGTATCCGGGGCCTTCGGGCCCCGGCCTCATTGAAGCCTGCTCAGGCCGTGCGCGACGCTGCTAATATTTCGGGTATCCGGGGCCTTCGGGCCCCGGCCTCATTGAAGCTTTCCGGCTGGCGCACTTGCTCCACTGACTCGCTGCGTATCCGGGGCCTTCGGGCCCCGGCCTCATTGAAGCGGGTCGGAGGTGCCAACGATATTGCCAGTAAGGTGCGTATCCGGGGCCTTCGGGCCCCGGCCTCATTGAAGCGTAGTAGCCTCTGCTGTTCGCATGCCGTTGCAGAACGTATCCGGGGCCTTCGGGCCCCGGCCTCATTGAAGCGAATGCTGGCCGCCCCATTGCGTTGCTGCGAAGTGCGTATCCGGGGCCTTCGGGCCCCGGCCTCATTGAAGCGCAGAAGCAATCTGGGCCTGCCGTTTATTCTCTTCGAGTATCCGGGGCCTTCGGGCCCCGGCCTCATTGAAGCAATGGGACCGGATCACGTCCATCAGCATTCCGATTGCCGTGTATCCGGGGCCTTCGGGCCCCGGCCTCATTGAAGCTCTTAGTGATGCGCAGTCTTCCAATCCCCTTTCTGCGTATCCGGGGCCTTCGGGCCCCGGCCTCATTGAAGCAGCTTGTCGCAATAATCATCGTGCACGAGTTCTGCGTATCCGGGGCCTTCGGGCCCCGGCCTCATTGAAGCCCCTTCCGGGCGGCATTTCTTCTCGATGTCGAATGCGTATCCGGGGCCTTCGGGCCCCGGCCTCATTGAAGCCGCTAGTTTCAGGTGATTTGTCCATTGCTGGAATCTCCGTATCCGGGGCCTTCGGGCCCCGGCCTCATTGAAGCGTTCTCATAGGTGTTCTTCCTCCCATCTGAGGGCCTGTATCCGGGGCCTTCGGGCCCCGGCCTCATTGAAGCGCCATGTCCGGCCTGCATCACGCCCTGGGCGGCGACGTATCCGGGGCCTTCGGGCCCCGGCCTCATTGAAGCGGATGATGGCGTATCGCGGCGCGAGCGGCGGCAGGGCGTATCCGGGGCCTTCGGGCCCCGGCCTCATTGAAGCTGATGGCGCTGCGCCCCAGAAGGGATCGCCTGCGCGGGTATCCGGGGCCTTCGGGCCCCGGCCTCATTGAAGCATATAATCCTGGGACGGCAGAAGCTGAGTTCGGACGTGTATCCGGGGCCTTCGGGCCCCGGCCTCATTGAAGCGGTTGAAGAAAGACCTGCGTACGTCTTCCTTGGACATGTATCCGGGGCCTTCGGGCCCCGGCCTCATTGAAGCTGTAGAACATCACCATCGGCTTGTTCGTGTATTCGTCGTATCCGGGGCCTTCGGGCCCCGGCCTCATTGAAGCTGACTGGTGGCAACCTCACCGCCGAAAATCGCCAGCGTGTATCCGGGGCCTTCGGGCCCCGGCCTCATTGAAGCGTTTTGAGCAGCTCCACCGACGCGGTAGTGTTAAGCGTATCCGGGGCCTTCGGGCCCCGGCCTCATTGAAGCCGTCCCTTATCGGTGGTGCCTTTGGTGCTGTTGGCAGTATCCGGGGCCTTCGGGCCCCGGCCTCATTGAAGCATGAAGCTATGAGCCGTGGTGCCACACTCCAGGAAGCCGTATCCGGGGCCTTCGGGCCCCGGCCTCATTGAAGCGATCTGTCGTCGGCGCAGTTCTTGTGTTAGCATGTTGTATCCGGGGCCTTCGGGCCCCGGCCTCATTGAAGCGTGGCAAACTCGAAGAAGCAATGAGCCGTGGTGCCACTGTATCCGGGGCCTTCGGGCCCCGGCCTCATTGAAGCGGGAACAACCCATCTATATTACAGGCTTTGGCGAAGTGTATCCGGGGCCTTCGGGCCCCGGCCTCATTGAAGCATCGCGAAACTGCCGCGCTGCCAAACATCGGTGGACACGTATCCGGGGCCTTCGGGCCCCGGCCTCATTGAAGCCGTCGCGCGTTGCGGCGTCCGTCGCGTCGTACGTTGCGTATCCGGGGCCTTCGGGCCCCGGCCTCATTGAAGCCCCTCCTTCGCCTGGCGCAGATGAACCATCTCGTGCGCCGTATCCGGGGCCTTCGGGCCCCGGCCTCATTGAAGCCCCTCCTTCGCCTGGCGCAGATGAACCATCTCGTGCGCCGTATCCGGGGCCTTCGGGCACCGGCCTCATTGAAGCCATTTGGGAGACACGCGGATATACTCGGCCTTGGCGTATCCGGGGCCTTCGGGCCCCGGCCTCATTGAAGCCACGATTGCTTTTTGTCGCGCGATCACCAGCAGATCCGTATCCGGGGCCTTCGGGCCCCGGCCTCATTGAAGCGAGAGGCTGAGGAGGAGATTGAAAGGTGGCACCACAAGGTATCCGGGGCCTTCGGGCCCCGGCCTCATTGAAGCAGTGAGAAGTAATCGCCTAGGCTATCGCCGTCAGACGCGTATCCGGGGCCTTCGGGCCCCGGCCTCATTGAAGCGGGTTGACGAACGACCCGATCGCGGCCGCCAATATCCGTATCCGGGGCCTTCGGGCCCCGGCCTCATTGAAGCTCGGTCATTTTCATCTATCCAGGAATGCGTTGGCGCCGTATCCGGGGCCTTCGGGCCCCGGCCTCATTGAAGCTGCCATGAGGTTATTTCTTCCTCGATTTTCTCGAGAGGGTATCCGGGGCCTTCGGGCCCCGGCCTCATTGAAGCCGATTGCTACAAATTTTTTGTAGCATTTCTGCGCATTGTATCCGGGGCCTTCGGGCCCCGGCCTCATTGAAGCTCGAGATGGTGGATGCTCTCGGAAAAGGAATTCATCGTATCCGGGGCCTTCGGGCCCCGGCCTCATTGAAGCGCGAAAAATAGTCTCCCAAACTGTCGCCATCCGACGCGTGTATCCGGGGCCTTCGGGCCCCGGCCTCATTGAAGCCGGCTGATTAACCAGTGGTACCCGATACACCGGAACCCGTATCCGGGGCCTTCGGGCCCCGGCCTCATTGAAGCGAAAACCGAGAATTCCTTGCCGGTCGTGCGAGTCTGTGTATCCGGGGCCTTCGGGCCCCGGCCTCATTGAAGCACGCGTCTGGCAATATCGATATGTCTTCGTCCGCGCGGTATCCGGGGCCTTCGGGCCCCGGCCTCATTGAAGCGCGGTGCACCAGGATGAGCGTAGTTGCGCCCGCCCTGTATCCGGGGCCTTCGGGCCCCGGCCTCATTGAAGCGCCGCGTGGGCGCGCAAGGCGGCGTGCGCCCGGCAGAGTATCCGGGGCCTTCGGGCCCCGGCCTCATTGAAGCTTTCATGGAGTTTCTCCTTTTTGTCTTCGGGTCGCCGTATCCGGGGCCTTCGGCCCCGGCCTCATTGAAGCGACAGAGCTGGCGAAGAACAAGATGCAGACTGACAGGTATCCGGGGCCTTCGGGCCCCGACCTCTTACGAGCCTGCAATGTGGCGTTCCCATTCCTCTGGCACCTCAAAACAAGAGTTCGCATTTTACTTCTTCAAGGTACACCAAGCCTGTTTCACGTAGCGAAGAAATTACCCCGCTTGCGAGGGGATTGAACCCCGGGGGCGGACCGGAACCTGCAAAGGTGAGACAGTGCTTGCGAATTGCGAACTTCACACTTGAGCGCATCCCATCGCACATAAAGGCCATAAGCGCTTGCGGTGTCTCGGGCGATGCTTGTTCCGTTTGTCCTGTCTCGGAACGGAGCTATTGCCATGACCCCCACCAAATTGCTTATCGGCCAGATTGTCATCGTCTTCGCCATCGTCATCCTCGGCGTATGGGCGGCAACGCAGTGGTGCGCGCATATGCTGGGCTATCAGGCGCAGTTGGGCGCGCCCTGGTTCATCCCTTTCGGCTGGCCGGTCTATGAACCGTGGAAGTTGTTCGTGTGGTGGTATTTCTACGAGGCCTATGCGCCGGAGGTGTTCGACAGGGCGGGCCTGCTGGCGGCGGGAAGCGGCTTCATGGGGTGCGCTGCGGCGGTCGCCGGCTCGCTGTGGCGGGCGCGGCAGAGCCGGTCGGTGACGACCTACGGTTCCTCGCGCTGGGCCCTGAAGGGGGAGATCGAAGGGGCCGGGCTGTTCCGCCCGGCAGGCGTGTTCCTCGGGCAATACGAGGACCGGTATCTGCGCCATGACGGGCCGGAGCATGTGATGGCCTTCGCACCGACGCGCTCGGGCAAGGGGGTGGGGCTGGTGGTGCCGACGCTTCTTTCCTGGACCGGCTCGGCGGTGATCCACGACATCAAGGGCGAGAACTGGCAACTGACTGCCGGCTGGCGCTCCAAATTCTCGCACTGTTTGATGTTCAACCCGACCGATCCGCGATCGGCGCGCTACAATCCGCTGCTGGAGGTGCGAAAGGGTCCGAACGAGGTGCGCGATGCGCAGAACATCGCCGACATCCTGGTTGATCCGGATGGGGCGCTGGAACGGCGCAACCACTGGGACAAGACCAGCCACGCGCTGCTGGTGGGCGCCATCCTGCATGTGCTCCATTGCGAGGAGGAAAAGACGCTGGCGCGGGTCGCCACCTTCCTGTCGGACCCGCGCCGGTCGTTCGAGGCGACGCTTCGGCGGATGCTGGAGACCAACCATCTGGGAACGGCGGACCATCCGCGCGTTCATCCGGTTGTGGCCTCGGCTGCGCGTGAGGTGTTGAACAAGTCGGAGAACGAGCGCTCGGGCGTGCTTTCGACCGCCATGTCGTTCCTGGGGCTCTATCGCGATCCGACCGTGGCGGCAGTGACGTCGGCCTGCGACTGGCGCATTGCCGATCTGATGGACGCGGACCATCCCGTGTCGCTCTACCTGGTCATTCCGCCGTCTGACATCTCGCGGACCAAGCCGCTGGTTCGATTGATCCTCAACCAGATCGGCCGGCGGCTGACCGAGGGGCTGGAGGGCGATCCGAAGAAAGGCCGCAAACATCAGATTCTCATGATGCTGGACGAGTTCCCGGCGCTGGGGCGGCTGGATTTCTTCGAAACGGCCTTGGCCTTCATGGCCGGCTACGGCATCCGCGCCTATCTGATCGCGCAGTCCCTCAACCAGATCTCCAGGGCTTACGGCGAGAACAATTCCATTCTCGACAACTGCCATGTGCGGATCGCCTTTTCGTCGAATGACGAGCGCACGGCCAAGCGCATCTCCGATGCGCTCGGCACGGCAACGGAATTGAGGGCGATGCGCAACTATGCCGGCCACCGGCTGGCGCCGTGGCTCAGCCATGTGATGGTATCGCGCCAGGAGACCGCGCGGCCGCTCTTGACGCCGGGCGAGGTGATGCAACTGCCGCCGGCGGACGAACTGGTGCTGGTCTCGGGTCTGGCGCCGGTGCGGGCGAAGAAGCTGCGCTACTACGATGACCGGAATTTCACCGAACGGGTGATGCCGGCGCCAGGTCTTTCCGAAAACGGCTACCGGGACAGACCGGCGCCGCGCCCCGACGACTGGGGCAACAAGGTGCACGGGACCGATGAGCGCCTGAGGCCGTGCGACGAGGATAGTGCCGGACACGGTTCCGACGCCGACGCCGGTTCCGCCGAGGGCGGGCTTCAGCAGCAGCGTCATCCGGGTCTGGCGCAAGAAGCGGCCGCGAAGCCCGCCGAGCCCGAACAGGCGGATCTTCCGGGCCTCGATGCGGACGAAGCGGATGCCGGCGCCGACAAACGCGCCATGGACCGGTCGTCGAAGCCGGAGCGGGTTTACGGCCTCAACGAGGCGATGGGACCGGACAGGGATTTCCTCGACGAGTTCTGATCCGGCGCCAGCATCCGCATGTGATCGCATCCGGTCGTACATAAGGGCCATAGGAGATTCCGGCGTCTGGCGCGATCCTTGTCCCGACATTTTCAGGGCCGCCGGGGAAGGATCCGCATGAAGCCGCGCCACAACATTTACATCGACGAAGAAACGAGCGCCGAACTGGAGGCGCTGGCGGCCGGGCCCGGCGCCTCCAAGTCGGCCATTATCGGCGATGCGGTCCGCCACTATATCCGCCACCGCGGAGCCCACGGGATCGACGAGGCGCTGCGCATCCGCCTCGACCGGCTGTCGCGCGACATGGGTCTTGTCCGCCGTGACATCGACGTGCTGACCGAGAGCCTCGCCTTCTTCGTGCGGCTCTATCTGACCTTCAACGCCCACACGCCGGTACCGGACAAGGCGACGCAGGCGGCGGCACGGGAACGCTACCGCAAGTTCGTCGAACAGGTCGGCCGCCGGATCGCCGGCGGCAGGCGCTCGCTGGAACCCGAAGACGGGGGTGAGGAGCGGTCCGTCGAACGACAGATCGAACCATCCGATGGACGTTTCAAAAGTGAAGAACAACACAACACCGCCCAGGACCATGAGGAGGACCGGTCATGAGCACCGCATCGCACGAACGCCGTCATGCCATGCTGAAGACGGCCATGGGACCGGCGATCGGCAAGGCGCTTGCAGACCCCGCCGTGATCGAGGTGATGGTCAATCCGGACGGCCGGCTGTGGATCGACCGGCTCGGCGAGGGGCGCGGCGATGCCGGCGTGCACATCCATCCTTCGGAGGCCGAGCGGATCGTCCGCCTGGTGGCGAGCCATGCCGGCGCCGAGGTGCATGCGGACAATCCGATCGTCAGCGCCGAACTGCCGGTGTCTGCAAACGGCACGGGAGGCGAGCGCTTCGAGGGCGTTCTGCCGCCGGTCTCGGCAGCGCCGTGCTTCGCCATCCGCAAGCCGGCGGCGAAGATCTTCACGCTTGCCGATTACGTCCGCGCCCGGGTCATGGTTCCGGTCCAGGCCGATGCCCTCAGGCAGGCGGTGCGCGAGCGCAGGAACATCCTGGTGGCGGGCGGCACCTCTTCAGGCAAGACGACGCTTGCCAATGCGCTGCTTGCCGAAATCGCCGGCTGCGACGAGCGGGTGATCCTGATCGAGGACACGCGCGAACTGCAATGCGCGGCGAAGGACTGCGTCGCCCTGCGCACCCGGCCCGGCATCGTCTCGCTCGCCGGTCTCGTCCGCTCGACGCTTCGTTTGCGTCCCGACCGCATCGTCGTCGGCGAGGTCAGGGGCGCCGAGGCCCTCGACATGCTGAAAGCCTGGAACACCGGTCATCCGGGCGGCATCGCCACGGTGCACGCCAACTCGGCCCGCTCGGCGCTCTATCGCATCGAACAGCTCGTGCAGGAGAGCGTTTCCGTCATTCCGCGCCGGCTGATCGCCGAGGCCATCGGCATGATTGTCTTCATCGCCGGGCGCGGCTCGGCGCGCCGCATCGAGACCATCGCCGAGGTCACCGGCCTCGACGCCAGCGGCGATTACACCGTCAAGCCGCTCTCTCTGACGCAACCGCACTCCCCCTGAAAGGACATTCCATGCCCAGGAAACTTCGATTTCTTCTCAACTCCGCCCTCATATTCCTGCTGACGGCCCCGGCTCATGCGACCGGTTCCGGCATGCCCTGGGAAGATCCGCTCCAGCGTATTCTGGAGTCGGTACAGGGGCCGGTGGCCAAGATCGTCGCGGTGATCATCATCATCGTGACCGGCCTGTCACTGGCTTTCGGCGAGACCTCGGGCGGTTTCCGGCGGCTGATCCAGATCGTCTTCGGTCTCTCCATCGCGTTTGCCGCCAGTTCCTTCTTCCTCTCCTTCTTCTCCTTCGGCGGCGGAGCGCTTCTTCGATGAGTGACGGCCGGTGCGGGACAAGAGCACGAAACGGTGAGAGCGAACAGCAATCGCTCCAGTGGAGCGGTTGCCGCCCAAACGGGGACCGTTTCGAAGGAGGAACGCCATGAGCCATGGCGAATGGCCGCAGGGCGGTCACATCGAGGGCTTCGAAATCCCCGTCCACCGGGCGCTGACAGAGCCGATCCTGCTTGGCGGCGCGCCGCGCA
Source organism: Nitratireductor sp. XY-223 (assembly GCF_004959855.1). Taxonomy (GTDB): domain Bacteria; phylum Pseudomonadota; class Alphaproteobacteria; order Rhizobiales; family Rhizobiaceae; genus Hoeflea_A. The sequence continues at coordinate 23,692 of NZ_SPNT01000024.1, forward strand.
CGGTCGCCATCCTGAACGGCACGCTGGCGGCAGGCATCGGCCTTGGCCTGCAGCAATGGATCGCCGGGCTCGTTCTGTTCGCCGCCGGACACACGCTCGCCGTCTTCGCCGCAAAGCGCGATCCCGACTTCCTGCCCGTGCTTGCCCGTCACATGCGTCAGCGGGCGTGGTGGCGATGCTGAGGAGATCTTTTGCATGCTGAATCTGACAGAATACCGCAACCGGGCCGACCGGCTCGCCGATTTCCTGCCCTGGGCGGCGCTCATCGCGCCCGGCGTCGTCCTCAACAAGGACGGCAGCTTCCAGCGCAGCTTCCGCTTCCGCGGTCCGGACCTTGAAAGTGCGACGGAAGCCGAACTCGTCGGTCTTTGTGCGCGGGCGAACAATGCGCTCAAGCGTCTCGGCTCCGGTTGGGCGCTGTTCTTCGATGCAGAGCGTCTTGAGGCGCAGCATTATCCGCAATCGCAGTTCCCGGACGCCGCCTCCTGGCTGGTGGACGAGGAACGCCGCGCCGTCTTCGAGGGCGAAGCGGGCCGGTCATCGCTGCGGCAGAGCGACAGCCCGGCGAACCGGCATTTCGAGAGCCGCTACCATCTCACTCTCCTTTACATGCCGCCGCCGGACGCACAGGCGCGCGCCGGAAATGCGCTTCTTGAACGCGACCGGGAGGGGGAGGGGGAACGGCCTGCCGGCAACGGAACCGAAACGTCCCATGCAGGTTACGAAGGCGGCGTGCAACGCCATAACGCCCGCAAGACAGGCAAAGGGCCGGACGGCGGCCGGGACTGGGAGCGGGAGCTTGCCGCCTTCCGGGACGAGACAGAACGGGTGTCGGACCTGCTCGGCGGCTTCCTGCCCGAGATCCGTGCGCTGGACGATGCCGAGACGCTCACCTTCCTGCACGGGACGGTCTCGACAAGGCGTCACCCCGTCGCCGTGCCCGAAACGCCGATGTATCTGGACGGCGTGCTGGCCGACACGCCACTTGCCGGCGGCCTGGAGCCGATGCTGGGCGAGCGTCATTTGAGGACCCTGACGATCCTGGGTTTTCCGAACGCGACCCGGCCCGGCATTCTCGATGCGCTCAACCGCCAGGATTTTTCCTGCCGCTGGGTGACGCGCTTCATTCCGCTCGACAAGACGGCGGCCACGAAGGTTCTGACGCGCCTGCGCCGGCAATGGTTCGCCAAGCGCAAGTCGCTCGCCGCCGTGCTGCGCGAGGCGCTGACCAACGAAGCAGCGCCGCTTGTCGACAGCGACGCCGGCAACAAGGCGCTCGACGCCGATGCGGCGCTTCAGGCGCTGGGCGGCGATCATGTCGGCTTCGGCTATCTGACGACGACCGTCACGGTCTGGGACGAGGACCGGCAGCGGGTCGAGGAAAAGGCGCGCACCGTCGAGCGCATCGTGGGCGGGCTCGGCTTCACATCGATCCGCGAGAGCGTCAATGCCGTGGAGGCCTGGCTCGGCTCTCTGCCCGGCCAGACCTACGCCAATGTCCGCCAGCCGCTCATTCACACGCTGAACCTTGCCCATCTCATGCCGCTTTCGGCGGTCTGGGCCGGACCGTCGCGCAACGCCCATCTTTCGGATGTCACCGGGCGGGACTGCCCGCCGCTGCTTCATGCCGAGACCTCCGGCTCGACGCCGTTCCGGCTCTCCACCCATGTCGGCGATGTCGGCCACATGCTGATCGTCGGGCCGACCGGGGCGGGCAAGTCGGTGCTCCTGTCGCTGATCGCCATGCAGTTCCGGCGTTATGCCGGTAGCCAGGTCTATCTCTTCGACAAGGGCAACTCGGCGCGCGCCGCGGTGCTGGCCATGGGCGGGCAGCATCATGCGCTCGGCGCTGCCGCCGATGACATCGCCAATCCGCTCGCCTTCCAGCCGCTGCGGCATATCGATGATCCCGCCACGCGAAGCTGGGCGGCCGAGTGGATCGCGGCGCTGCTTGCCCATGAGAAGGTTGCGGTCACGCCGGAAACAAGGGAAGCGGTGTGGTCGGCGCTGAACAATCTCGCCACCGCGCCGGCGGCGGAACGCACGCTCACCGGGCTTTCGGTGCTGCTGCAATCGGGTCCGCTGAAGGCCGCACTCCAGCCCTATACGCTCGACGGCCCCTTCGGGCGGCTGCTCGACGCCGCCGATGACCGCCTGGCGCTCTCGGATATCCAGTGCTTCGAGACCGAAGAGCTGATGCATAACGAGGGCGCCGTCAGGCCGGTGCTGACTTACCTCTTCCACCGGCTGGAGGCGCGCTTCGCCAGTCTGTCGGAGACAGGGAAGAAAGGCCGGCCGACGCTGCTCGTTCTCGACGAGGCCTGGGTCTTTCTCGACAACCCGCTCTTTGCCGCGCGCATCCGTGAATGGCTGAAGGTGCTGCGCAAGAAGAACGTGTCGGTGATCTTCGCCACCCAGTCGCTGGCGGATGTGGCGGACAGCGCCATCGCGCCGGCCATCGTCGAAAGCTGCCCGCAGCGCATCTTTCTGCCCAACGACCGGGCCGTCGAGCCGCAGGCGCGGGGCGCTTACGAGCGTTTCGGCCTCAACGGGCGGCAGATCGAGCTGATCGCCCGGGCAACGCCCAAGCGGCACTATTACCTGCAGTCGCGGCGCGGCAACCGGCTGTTCGAACTGGGTCTCGGCCCGGTTGCGCTGGCGCTCTGCGGCGCGTCGGATCCCGCCGCGCAAACCCTCATCGACACGATCCTGGCCGAGCACGGCCGGGATGCCTTCGCCGCCGGGTTCCTGAAGGCGCGCGGCCTCGACTGGGCCGCCGATCTCGTCGGCCGGTTCTCACCTCAGGCACAGAAGGAACAAAACCCATGATGAAACGCTGGCTCATCGCCGCCTTTATGGCGGCCGGCCTTGCCTTGTCCCAGGCCCAGCCCGCCCAGGCCCTGTTCGGGATCGGAGATATCGTCTTCGATCCTTCCAACCATGCGCAGAACGTTCTGACCGCCGCACGGACGCTGGAACAGATCAACAACCAGATCCGGCAGCTCCAGAACCAGGCGACCATGCTGCAGAACATGGCGCGGAACCTCCAGCGCCTTGATTTCTCGTCGCTCGGACAACTCCACGGGGCGCTGAACCGCATCGACGGGCTGATGATCCAGGCCGAGGGTCTCGGTTTCGAACGCGACCGGTTCGAGGGCCAGTGGCGGCAGCAATATCCGGACAACTACGATGCGACGATCGGCCTCGATGACATGGCCACCGCCGCACGGGAACGCTGGCAGAGCGCCATGGACGCTTTCCGCCTTACCATGCGGGTGCAGTCGCAGATCGTCGAAAACGTGCGCGCCGACGAGGCGCTGCTCGCCGAGTTCGTGGGCCATAGCCAGGGCGCCGTCGGCGCGCTGCAGGCGAGCCAGGCGGCGAACCAGCTCATCGCGCTCTCCACAAAGCAGCAGATGCAGATCCAGACGATGATGGCCGCGCATTATCGCGCCGAAGCCGAGGACGCAGCCCGCAAGGCGCAGGCCGAGGAAGCCGCCCGCGAGACGACGCGCCGGTTCCTCGGCTCCGGCAAAGCCTACTGAACGATCGGGAAAGACAGCGCACATGCATAACCTGGGCATCATCGACACCTTCATGGAGACCTTCAGCCGCTATATCGACAGCGGCTTCGGGCTTCTGTCCGGTGATGTCGCCTTCCTGACCTCGATCCTGATCGGCATCGACATCACCCTGGCGGGCCTCTTCTGGGCGCTCAATACCATGGGAGGCGGCGAAGACAACATCATCGGGCGTCTCATCCGAAAGGTGCTTTATGTCGGCGTCTTCGCCTTCATCCTGAACAACTTCCAGCAGCTGGCGCAGATCGTCTACGGCTCGTTCTCGGGGCTCGGACTTCAGGCCGCGCCCGGTTCCCTTGCCGCGGCCGATCTCCTGAAGCCCGGCAGGATCGCCGCCACCGGCTACGAGGCCGCGTATCCGCTGCTCGAACAGGTGAGCAATCTCGTCGGCTTCCCGGAGATCTTCGGCAACGCGCTTACCGTCTTCGTCCTGCTCGTCGCCTGGTTCCTGGTCCTCATCGCCTTCTTCATTCTGGCGATCCAGCTCTTCATCACCGTGCTGGAGTTCAAGCTGACGACACTCGCCGGTTTCGTGCTGGCGCCCTTCGCGCTGTGGAACAGGACATCGTTCCTTGCCGAGCGCGTGCTCGGCAACGTGGTTGCGTCCGGCATCAAGGTGATGGTGCTCGCGGTCATCGTCGGCATCGGCTCGACGCTGTTTTCCACCTTTACCACCGGCCTCGAAGGGCAGGAGCCGGACCTTGCCGCCGCCATGTCGCAGGTGCTGGGCGCTCTGGCGCTTGTGGGGCTCGGTATCTTCGGCCCCGGCATCGCTTCCGGTCTCGTCTCCGGCGCGCCGCAGCTTGGCGCGGGGGCGGCGCTCGGCACGGCGGGCGCTGCCGCCGGCGCCACGATCCTTGCCGGCGGCGCGGCGCTTGCCGGTGCGCGCATGGCGGCGGGCGGCGGACTTGCCGCCGTCCGCGCCGGAACAGCGATGGGCTCGGCCGCTTCCGCCTCCTACCAACTGGGCCAGGCCACCTCCGGAGCCTCCGGCATGAGCGGTGTTGCCGCCGGCATGGGCGGCGCCGTTCGCGCAGCCGGTGGAGCAACCACGCAGGGCGTGCGTTCCGTCGCCGGCCGTGCGGCTTCCTCGCTCGAGGAAAGTGCCGATACCGGACGCCGTGGCGCGTGGACCGCAACCGGCGGCACACCGACGGCGGTCATGGCCGATGCCGCCGCTTCACCGGCTGACGGCGCATCCGCCGGTTCCACCGCTGCCAGCGCCACGCCCGAAAGCCCTGCACCCGCCAATACGACACCCGCCGGTTCCACACCTGAATGGGCCAGGCGCATCCGGTCCGAGCAGACCGCCCGCGCCGGCCGCCATGCCGTCACGCAAGCCGTCAGGGACGGCGAGCGGCCCGGTCATGGCGCCAATCCCACCCTCAACGACAAGGACGACTGAACCATGCCGTTCAAGCGAACGATCCAGCGATACGGGCAAACGCCCGAACCCGTCACCCCTTACCAGAAGGCCGCCCAGGTCTGGGACGAGCGCATCGGCTCGGCCCGCGTGCAGGCGAAGAACTGGCGGCTCATGGCCTTCGGCTGCCTGGCGCTTTCCATCGGCCTTTCAAGTGGCCTCGTGTGGCAATCCCTGCAAAGCCGCGTCACGCCCTATGTGGTCGAGGTCGACAGGTTCGGCGAGGCTCGCACCGTGGCGCCCGCGGTTCAGAACTACCGGCCCACCGACGCACAGATCGCCTGGCATCTCGCCCGCTTCATCACCAACCTGCGCTCGGTCTCCACCGATCCGGTGCTGGTGCGGCAAAACTGGCTGGGGGCCTACGACTTCGCCACCGACCGCGTGGCGCTGTTTCTCAACGAATATGCCCGCACCAGCGATCCGTTCAGCACGATCGGCACACGCAGCGTCTCGGTGCAGGTGACCAGCGTGGTGCGCGCGTCCGACACCTCCTTCCAGGTCAAGTGGACCGAACAGGTCTATGAGCGCGGCAGTCTTGCCGGGACTTCCCGCTGGACCGCCATCCTGACGGTCGCCATCCAGCCCCCGCGCAGCGCCGATGCTCTGGCCAAGAACCCTCTCGGCCTCTTTGTCAGGGCGGTTCACTGGTCGCGCGAACTGAACACCGCCGCACCGTCCCCCGTTTCCAGCAAGGAGCCTGCCAATGAGAAATAATCCGCCACCTGTCCGGTCCGTCCTGATCGCATCCGCCCTGGCGCTGGCGCTGGCGCTCACCGCCTGCGCCACGAAACCCCTGCCGCCGGTCATTTCCTACGACACGGAAGAATTCAGGCCGGCCACGATCGAGAAGGCGCCGTTGAAATCGGTCGAGATCGTCGAAGTGCCGAAGGTGCTGCCGCTGCCGGGCCAGCTTCAGCCCGCGCCGGGCAGGCTACACCCCGGGCCGGGCAAGGCGGCCAAAGAAATGCGTCCGCCAAAGGACCGTGTCGAGGACGCCAACAGGGCGGCGACGCAAGAGCCGACGAAATTCGGCTATGTCAACGCCATCCAGGTCTATCCTTATGCGCAAGGCGCGCTCTACCGGCTCTATGCCGCTCCGGAGCGCATCAGCGACATCGCGCTGCAGCCCGGAGAGAAGCTCACCTCGGTTTCCGCCGGCGATACCGTGCGCTGGATCATCGGCGATACGGTCAGCGGTGCGGGCGGCAATGAGCGTGTCCATGTGCTGGTCAAGCCCTTCGCGCCGGGCCTTGCGACCAATCTCGTCATCACCACCGACCGGCGCGCCTACCGCCTGCAACTGGAAAGCACGGAAAAAACCGCCATGGCGGCAATCTCATGGACCTATCCGTCCGATCGGCTGACAACGCTGCGCCGCCGCAATGCCGCCGCCGAGGCCGCCTTGCCGGTCGCCTCGAACGTGTCGCTCGGCAACATCCGCTTCCGCTATGCCATTAACGGCGACAATCCGCCCTGGAAGCCGCTGCGCGCCTTCGACGACGGCCGCAAGGTCTATATCGAGTTCCCCCGCCGCATCGGCCAGGGCGAGGCGCCGCCGCTCTTCGTCGTCGGCGCCGGCGGCGGCGGCAGCGAACTCGTCAACTACCGCATGCGCGGCAACCACTACATCGTCGACCGGCTCTTCGCCGCCGCCGAACTCAGGCTCGGAACCGATCCGCAACAGGTGGTGCGCATTTCCCGCACCGACGGCAAGCCACAGCGGCCCACGCTGTTCCCGCGCAAGGGCCGGAAGGGAAAGAGCCATGACCGGTAAGACCTCTCCAGCCCCCGAACCCCAAAGGTCCACCAAACACGATCCCGGCACGCTGGAACTGCGCGCCGCCCCCCGCCGTGCCGTGCGCTTCAGGCGCGGCCTTGTCATCGCTGTGGCCGCGCTCGGCTCCGGCGCCATCCTCGCCGTCACCCTGATGGCGCTGCAAGGCCCGGCCCTGCGCACTCAGGGACAGGCCAGGGAGCTCTACAACACCGAACGCAAGCCGACGCCCGACGGCCTTGCCGCGCTGCCCGGCGATTACAGCGAGGTCAAGCCGCAAACGCCGCAGATCGGAGATCCTCTTCCCGGCGATCTCGGCCGGCCGATCCTCCAACACCGGCGCCGGCACGGGATCGTGTCCGGGAAGCCGGAGCCTTCCGCCGAAGAACAGCATCGCGCCCGGCAGGCCATCCAGGCGAAGGAATCCGGCGTCTTCTTCCGGATCGGAACCCGGCCCTCGACGCCCGGCTCGGCCAAACCATCGGAGTCGTCTGCCGCTTCATCGGGACAGGCCGTGGCGCAACAGCCGTCCGCGGGCGACCGCCTGGCGCTCGATCCGCAGCGCGACCGGAACAACCAGCAGCGCAAGCTCGACTTTATCGGTCAGCGCGACACCGGCGGTATTTACAATCCGCACACCCTTCAAACCCCGGCCTCGCCATACCAGGTCATGGCCGGCAGCGTGATCGCCGCAAGCCTGATCACCGGCATCAACTCCGACCTGCCGGGCCTCGCCGTCGCCCAGGTCACCGAAAATGTCTATGACACCGCGACCGGCCGCACGCTGCTCATCCCGCAGGGATCGCGCCTCATCGGCGCCTATGACAGCGTCGTCGCCTTCGGCCAGTCCCGCGCGCTGCTCGTGTGGCAACGCATCGTCCTGCCCGACGGCTCCTCCGTCGAGATCGACAATCTGCCGGCCACCGACGCCGCCGGCTATGCCGGGCTTGAGGACGAGGTCGACCATCACACCTGGCGGCTCATCAAGGGCATCGCCATGGCGACGCTCCTCGGCGTCGGCACGGAGCTCAGCCTCGGCGCCGACGAGAGCGACCTGGTCCGGGCCATCCGCGAATCCACCCAGCAGAACGTCAGCCGCGCCGGCCAGCGCATCACCGAAAGGAACCTCGATATCCAGCCCACCATCACCGTGCGTCCCGGCTGGCCGCTCAGGATCATCGTCCAGAGGGACATCGTGCTCAAACCCTACAACGGCTGAAAGGACAGACCATGACCAGCCTGAAACTCGCAAAGCTCCCCGACCGCACGCCCGCGAAGATCACCGTAACGGTCAGCGCCGGCCTCAACCGGGCGCTGCGGGACTATGCCGCTTATCAAGACATGAGACATGTCTCATGGGACGGTATTCGACCTAAGTTATTGAAATGTTTTCGGGCGGCGCTGCGGCGCCTGTGTGAGACACTTTTTGCGAGTTTGGCCGCCG
>NZ_SPNT01000025.1 GCF_004959855.1 Nitratireductor sp. XY-223
ACGGTCCGTCGTATCGCGGTCCGGGAGCATGAGGGCTCCCGGGCCGGCTCTGCCCTGGTCCGGCTGGCGCCGGGAGCCTCGCGTTGAACGGCGCCGGTTTCGTCCCGGCGCCGGCCGCGCATACCGCAATCCCGTTCAATACAGGCGTGCCGGCGGCTTGATCCACACCCGGTTCGGCCCGATGAAAACGATAGCCCTGTGCATTTGCGAACCGTGCCACAATAGGATTTGCGTTACGTGGATCGCAAGCAGCTCCGCTTGCCGCAGGGTCTTGCCCCGTTGGGTGCCCTGTGGCGGAAATCATCGGCACAGCCTGTGTGTCCAGTCAGCAGATGCATGATCCGTCGTATCGCGGTCCGGGAGCACGAGGGCTCCCGGACCTCCTTATTGGCGTTGCGGCCCGGTCGGGAATTTGCAATCCCGCAGCTTGGCCCGCAGCTTGGCCGTGAGGCTGGCGTTGCGCCGGCCCCGCCGCCAGGCAGTGTTTGCGGCGCGTACCGGGAGACCGTTTGTGCGTATTGAACATGTTGCCTTGATCCATCGCCTTGAGGACAGGCGCTTCCGTATGATCGTTGGGCGGGACAAACACCACACCGCGGCTGTGCATGGTTCCGCTTCGGAGGCAAGAAGTTTTGGTGTTGACTGTCTTTCAAGCAAAAGAACCGCTGTATGAACAATCACATAGGCCGCCTCGCGGCGGCCTATGTGATTGTTATATTTCGCATTCTATTGAGTTATAACGGAAGTGGTTGCGGGGGCAGGATTTGAACCTGCGACCTTCAGGTTATGAGTTGGTTTTTGACCTTCTTCGATCAAACCGCACTGAACCGCCGCAAACCCTCTCTAATACGCCACAGCTTCTTTTCTCCTGTTTTTTCATATGGTTACTTGATCTCGATCATTCGACTCACTATGTTGTCGTTCATCCGGCACTGATGCCGCCTGCTTACCTCCTGCTTACCCGGACGATCCATGCCCAAGCTCACAAAACCCCTCATCACCGCCCTCAATCCCACCGACCGCGAGGTCGTCCTCTGGGACGACAGCCTGCCCGGTTTCGGCGTCAGGGCCAAGCCCTCGGGTGCCAAGACCTTCATCGTCCAGTACCGCAACCAAAGCGGCCGCAGCCGGCGCCTGTCGGTCGGCAAGCTCGGCAAGGTCACCCTCGACCAGGCCCGCAAGCAGGCGGTCAGGCTGATGGGCCAGGTCGCCACCGGAGAGGACCCGGCCGAGGAGCGGCGCCGGCTCTTGAGGAGCGAGACCGTCGGGCAATTGGCCGATGTCTACATGAAGGAACACTGCGCCGGACGCTGTAAGCCGCGCACCATCGAAGCGCATAACTGGCTGCTCAAGAAGTTCATCAGGCCGAAGCTCGGCAAGCGCAAGCTGCTTGATCTCCGCCCCGCCGACATCGCCAGGATGCATGCCGATCTCCGCTCCACTCCCTATAACGCCAACCGGGCGCTCGGCCTGTTGCGGGCCATGCTCAACTGCGCCGAGCGCTGGGAGATGATCCCGCGCGGCAGCAACCCGGCCGCGGTGATCAAGCCCTATCCGGAGAAGAAGCGGGAGCGCTATCTGAGCGCGGAGGAACTGACGCGGCTTCTGGAGACCCTCGACACCGCCGAGGAAGACGGCATGATCGATATCTACGAGGCGGCGGCGGTCCGTCTCCTGATCTTTACCGGCTGCCGGCTGAACGAGATCACCACCCTCGAATGGGCCAACATCGACTTCGCCAAGTCCCGCATCGTTCTGGAGCGCCACAAGACCGACAAGCACGGCGCCAAGATCGTGCCCCTCAACGATTCCGCCCTTGAGGTGCTGAAGGCCTTGCCCCGCATCAAGGACAATCCGTATGTAATTGTCGGCCGCGAAGTGGGCACCCATCTCGTCAACCTGCAAAAGCCCTGGCGCCGGGTGCGCAAGGCGGCCGGTCTCGACGACGTGCGCCTGCACGACCTGCGCCACTCCTTCGCCAGCTTCGCCGTCGGCGCCGGCATTCCGCTGGCAGTCATCGGCGGACTGCTCGGCCACCGCAGCGTGCAGACCACCGCCCGTTATGCCCATCTGGCCGACGATCCCCTGAAGCAGGCCAGCGACATCGTCGGCAAGCTGCTGATCCAGCCCGACCGGCAGGCAAAGCCGGAAGCGGAGGCCAAGCATTGAATATTAATAACTTCAGGGTTATATTCTGATGGTCTGGATCGTTGGCTTCGCAGAACCGTTCAGCGGCGAGTTCGACGCCCTCTCGGAGGCGGTTCAGAACGAGTTGCTGTCGAATGCGCGATTGCTGGAGACCTATGGCCCGCAACTCGGTCGCCCATATGTGGATACGTTGAACGGATCGGCCCATGCCAACATGAAGGAGCTGAGGTTCAAAGCGGACAATGGGGTCTGGCGTGTCGCTTTCGCCTTTGACCCGGAGCGGAATGCGATCCTGCTGGTCGCGGGCGACAAGGCGGGAACGAACGAGAAACGGTTCTACAGGCGATTGATCGGCACAGCCGACAAGCGTTATGCGGAACATCTGAAACGAATGGGACATTAGGTCATGGTCGTTACACTGAAAGAGGTCCTGGACTCTCTGCCGCCCGAGCGGCGCGCGGAGATCGACCGCCGCTATGAAGAGCTGCTGAACGAAGTCGAGTCGCTGAAACAATTGCGGCGGCTGTCGAAGCTGTCGCAGGCACAGATCGCCAAAAAGCTGAAGATCAGCCAGCCTGCCGTTTCGAAAATCGAGAAGCAGACCGACATGTATCTTTCGACACTGCGCGGCTACGTCGAGGCCATGGGCGGAGAGCTCGACGTGGTGGTCCGCCTGCCTGACCGAGAGCCGGTGAAGGTGAAGTCGCTGGAGGACGTGGCCGGCCCCCAAAACACATGACCTGAGCCTCTGTCTCACCGCCCGGCATCCCCTACTTCATGGAGGCACCCGATACTGGAACCTTTTTGCTGAAGTCGCCTGAGGAGGACTGCCGCTGCCTCGCGCGACACCGGGAGAGTATGTCCAAAGCCCGAACAACCGCACCACATCCGAACAAACCGTCCACCGAATACCAACCCGAATGAAGAGGAGTGCACGTCATGCCAACCTACATTTCGCCCCTGGACCGGAACTTCATCTCGCTGAAGCGGGCCGCCTTGCTGATTGCCCGGGACCGGGCCGGCGTCGAGCCCGACGAGATCATGGACCTGTTCAAGCATGCGCTTTTCACCGGCGAGTTCGAATGCGAGGAAACCAATGTCGCAGCCGAGGTGCGCAGCGAGGTGCGGAACCTGCCGCTCATGCAGATCGAAACACCCCGTGTCTGGCGCCTGCTGCCACGTCTGGCGCCCGAATGCCAGCCACAGGAGTTTTTCGCCGTCAAGGCCGCGACCGTCGGCGAGATCCTGGTCGAACGCGAGGCGCTGCCCGGAAGGCTTGAGGACTGGTCACCCTTCACCGCCTTTCCACGCAGCCAGGAGGTGGTCGACGACTTTCATCACGCCCTGGCGCATACGCCCTATGACGTCTTTCCGGCCAGGGCTCATGCCATCCTCGGCGACATCCACCTGTCGCTGGTCAAGCTGCACACCTGGATGAGCTACAAGCGCTATGACCTGCCGGCGTTTCTTCAACAGGCGGACCTGACGCCGCTGCATCAGCAGGCACGGCCCGCACTCCGTCTCGTCCATTCCCGTACCGAGGATACGACCGGCAAGATGCAGCGCGGCCGACCGCGCAAGGCCGCATGGGCGCGTATCGAAGCGCTCGTGCGCGAACTTCACGCGGCCAACCCCGAAACGCCGCGCAGTGTGCTGGCCTTCGATGCGCACAAGATCGCGGCACAGGAATTCGACGAAAAGGATCTGCCGTCGCTGGAAACCATCCAGAGGAGGATGAAGACCATATTGTATGGGCCGCCCGCTTGACGAGTGGAAGCAGGCAAAGTGGGCAACGACGGTGCGAATCCCGTTGGACCCGATACCTGGCTGCTGTAGCTGCTCTCCAAACCAGCATGTGCTACAGTAACCTAAAACGTGAGTCGTCGGTGTTCTATGTTGGTGATGTGCTCCATACGATTTCATATTATCAACAATAACAACGATTTAGAGGCGCGCGCCAAACTTAAACACTCCCAAACACTTCCAAAACACTGACACAAAAAATTGCCTTTCAATTTTCGTATAGGAGCCACGGATACGAACCTGATCCTCGTACCGCTATAAGTGACGTTGAAGGATATATCTTCCAAACAGTAGATTCATTATACCCTATTGCAAAAACCAGGTATAACGACTATGTTGTACCCGGTTTGAAGAACCGGGTATACTCATGCAATCAATCAGCCTTGCCTTACAAACAACATTCGCTGAACTCATAGAGCGATGCCTTGATGCTAGCTTTGATCGGGATTTCGATGAGCAAGGCCAATTCGTAAAGGTTACATCAAAGGCACGGGAATATTGGTACTTTCAGAAATACCAGCATGGGGGACGTAACCGGCGTTATGTGGGTCCTGTTTCAGAGCCAGAAATCACCAGCCGTGTCAAAAAGTTCAAAGAGCTGAAAGCGGACTTTTCTGAGCGGAGGGAGATGGTTCGTGCCCTTGGCCAGATTCTACCGCGCCCTGACGGTACTACCGGCGCTGTGGTAGAAGCGCTCTGGAAAGCAGGTTTTTTTCGTTTGAGGGGCGTTCTTGTCGGTACCGTGGCGTTTCAAGCTTATGCCGGCTTGTTGGGGCTGAAACTGCCTTCCACATCAATTATGACTCAAGATGCCGACTTCGCTCAATTCAAAGCCATTTCGGATGCGGTGGGCGACACCATGCCGCCTATTTTGGATGTGCTGCAAGAGGTCGATGAGGGTTTCAAACCAGTTCCTGCTCTCGACCCTGCTTCGGTAACGGCATTTATCAACCAGGATCAGTATCGCGTCGAATTTCTCACCCCGAACAGAGGTAGCGATGAGCACCAAGGTAAGACTGCGGAGATGCCCGCGCTTGGCGGCGCTGGCGCAACACCGCTGCGTTATCTCGATTTTCTGATCAAAGACCCGGTGTGGTCGGTCGTCCTCTATAGAGGTGGTGTTGCTGTCCGTGTACCAGACCCTGCGCGATACGCAGTACACAAGATGATTGTCTCCACTCGCAGGCACAAAACCGCATTTGCGAAAGCGGACAAGGATATATTTCAAGCCGGAATCCTCATTGAGGCGCTTTCCAAACACCGGTCATTTGAACTTGGTGAAGCAATGAGCATCGCGGAGAGTTCTGGTCCTAAATGGAAGGCTGCTATCGAACAAGCTTCGACCGCGCTCAATGAAGAGACTTTGGTGCTGCTAGAAAAAGCACGCGAAGCGTTCCGCAAGAGTACATAGGTTACCGGACCGGACAACAATTATGTTGATCCGATCTCCACTTGATTTCTTAGGTGAATCTAGCTGTAGCTGCTCTCCAAACCAGCATGTGCTACAGTCGCGATAGCGCGCGTTGGCGGCATGCGCCTGCTGTAGCTGCTCTCCAAACCAGCATGTGCTACAGTTGCGTTACCGAACACCCGCGCGTCGCCGGATGTAGCTGCTCTCCAAACCAGCATGTGCTACAGTCTGTAGAATATTTCTTTCGCTCAAGATTGGCTGTAGCTGCTCTCCAAACCAGCATGTGCTACAGTGACCATAGGTCAGCGTGACCGAGTGGAAATGCTGTAGCTGCTCTCCAAACCAGCATGTGCTACAGTTTTTGTCGGCTTCGGTTGTTTCATGCTGTGGCTGTAGCTGCTCTCCAAACCAGCATGTGCTACAGTCCTCCCGATCGGAATGCCTCGCCCCCTTCATCGTGCACGAGCTGTAGCTGCTCTCCAAACCAGCATGTGCTACAGTCATATTGGCGATCTACTTAATGGTAAGGCTGCTGTAGCTGCTCTCCAAACCAGCATGTGCTACAGTTCAACAGGTAGGCGCCGTCTATCCACACGGCTGTAGCTGCTCTCCAAACCAGCATGTGCTACAGTAGCCGAAGCCGACAGGCTTCGTAATATGCTGCTGTAGCTGCTCTCCAAACCAGCATGTGCTACAGTATAATACCTGCGAAGGACCGGGGTAAAGCTGCTGTAGCTGCTCTCCAAACCAGCATGTGCTACAGTCAAGGCTGAAAGCGTGTGGGTACACAAGGCGCTGTAGCTGCTCTCCAAACCAGCATGTGCTACAGTAGGCTCGTGCTGCGTCTGATTTCCGCACTGGCTGTAGCTGCTCTCCAAACCAGCATGTGCTACAGTCCATGATGGTGTCAGAAGAGGAAGTGGAACGCTGTAGCTGCTCTCCAAACCAGCATGTGCTACAGTCACGAGCAGCATAGACGGCAGCCAAAACATGCTGTAGCTGCTCTCCAAACCAGCATGTGCTACAGTTCTTGGCTACTGTTGGGCTTGATCTGGTCAGCTGTAGCTGCTCTCCAAACCAGCATGTGCTACAGTCCTCCTCTGCGGCGGTCAGCTCGGGGATCCGCTGTAGCTGCTCTCCAAACCAGCATGTGCTACAGTCAGACTACGCGTATATCCCGCTTACACAGGGCTGTAGCTGCTCTCCAAACCAGCATGTGCTACAGTCATTCCGCCGAAGGCGTCGGCGTAGTGGGAGCTGTAGCTGCTCTCCAAACCAGCATGTGCTACAGTAGACCGGTGGTCTTGTAGTCCACCTGACCCGCTGTAGCTGCTCTCCAAACCAGCATGTGCTACAGTTGATCGCAGCGTTGTACGCACTGCCGATCCGCTGTAGCTGCTCTCCAAACCAGCATGTGCTACAGTGCCGATCGTGGGGATAGTCTGGCTGACGCTGCTGTAGCTGCTCTCCAAACCAGCATGTGCTACAGTCGAAAACCCAATGCGCTCGTCCATCTATCCGCTGTAGCTGCTCTCCAAACCAGCATGTGCTACAGTCCATTGAAGGCTCTCTTTATCCCACTGGAGCTGTAGCTGCTCTCCAAACCAGCATGTGCTACAGTATCTCAGAATATCGCGATAGCGAACGCTGTGCTGTAGCTGCTCTCCAAACCAGCATGTGCTACAGTATCCCGGCCGACACTGGACTCCTCGCTCTTGCTGTAGCTGCTCTCCAAACCAGCATGTGCTACAGTTTACATAATCGAGGAGATTGGTTTCTTTCTGCTGTAGCTGCTCTCCAAACCAGCATGTGCTACAGTTAACCGGATTCTCAACGCACACGTGGGGAATGCTGTAGCTGCTCTCCAAACCAGCATGTGCTACAGTTCTCGTTGTCCTACTGGACTTCTCGCTCTTGCTGTAGCTGCTCTCCAAACCAGCATGTGCTACAGTGGAACTCGACTTGACCGTTCAGTCCAGACGGCTGTAGCTGCTCTCCAAACCAGCATGTGCTACGGGGGGCTGTAGCTGCTCTCCAAACCAGCATGTGCTACAGTACAACTCTGGATTCCCTGTTGCAGGAGTCGGCTGTAGCTGCTCTCCAAACCAGCATGTGCTACAGTCAAGCACTCACAGACAGTGAGTTCCGAAACGCTGTAGCTGCTCTCCAAACCAGCATGTGCTACAGTAATCCGCACAGAAAGTACCGAAAAACCGACGCTGTAGCTGCTCTCCAAACCAGCATGTGCTACAGTTGATAAACCTTCTCCTCGCCGTCGCCCTGGCTGTAGCTGCTCTCCAAACCAGCATGTGCTACAGTCATCCAGGCCTTGCGCCCCCCTCGGGACCCGCTGTAGCTGCTCTCCAAACCAGCATGTGCTACAGTATTCTCAGGTCACGCCGGATCGCGCTTTCCGCTGTAGCTGCTCTCCAAACCAGCATGTGCTACAGTCGCCCAGAATCAAGCGGCAGCGCGGGAAGCGCTGTAGCTGCTCTCCAAACCAGCATGTGCTACAGTTTTTGATTGTGTCCCCAGCAGTGCGCCCCCGCTGTAGCTGCTCTCCAAACCAGCATGTGCTACAGTTCGCCATCGCCGCGGGTCCAATAGCCCTCAGCTGTAGCTGCTCTCCAAACCAGCATGTGCTACAGTCGAGATATCCGAAAAACGACCATGCCGGCTGCTGTAGCTGCTCTCCAAACCAGCATGTGCTACAGTAACGCAGTCCTGCAGGACGGGCACTCGAGAGCTGTAGCTGCTCTCCAAACCAGCATGTGCTACAGTTCCCGCGCCGGTCCATTTTGCCGACATACGGCTGTAGCTGCTCTCCAAACCAGCATGTGCTACAGTTGACGCAGCAAACCGGACGGCAGATAATGTGCTGTAGCTGCTCTCCAAACCAGCATGTGCTACAGTGGATCCGGATTGCTGGTGTACCGGCGAACTGCTGTAGCTGCTCTCCAAACCAGCATGTGCTACAGTTGCAGGACGGCGTCAGCACGTGCTGCGCCAGCTGTAGCTGCTCTCCAAACCAGCATGTGCTACAGTGTGCGACAGGAAACCTTCGTCCTCGCCGCGCTGTAGCTGCTCTCCAAACCAGCATGTGCTACAGTGGTACTCGTACATATCTACGGCACAACGATGCTGTAGCTGCTCTCCAAACCAGCATGTGCTACAGTAGATCCTGGCCAATCCATTGCATATCAATGGGTTGGCCAGGATTTTCAGTCCATGAATTCGCACACGGAACACTAAAGCAGTACCAACTGATTCGGTTTTTCTTCCGTTTTGGCACGAATTCGACCCTCAAAATTGCGCACCATCCCATATTGCTTGTCCGTAATAAATATCATGGAGACCTTGCCCATGGGTGGTACCAAAGTGCCGATCCTATCGGCAGCAGCCTCGGCTTGGGCTCGCGTAACATAATAGCGAGTATAAACCGACCACTGTTTCATCACGAACCCTTCATCCAACAGGCGTTGACGAAAGCGAGTGGCATCGCGCCGCTCCTTCGGATCGCCCACAGGCAAATCAAAACATATAACAAGCCACATGGCCCTGTATCCGGATACATTCTCTATCCACGCTCCCGTCCGACCGCGCAATTGGTGCCGAATCAGTCTACGTTCACGTCTAGTTATCAAAGTCGAGTGTTGCCTGCGCCAACAAGCTCCAGTCGAGCGGCCAAGCCAAGTTCTTCGCCTCACCGGTGCAAACTTCCGCCAGTGAAAGGGTCAGCATGAACATGACCCGCGAGACTGTGCTCGACCCGACTGTAGTCGCCATGACGCCATTGACAACTTGCGCCAATTCCCGCTTCGCCATCGCTGTCATCTCGCCGACCCAGTATTCCCGGTTCCTCCAAACCATATAATCCACGAGAGGCCGGAAAGGCTCCATCAGATCATCAGCCAATTGAAAGGCATTCAATCGGCTCCGATGATGTAGTCCCAATCCCGGTGCCAGACCGGCACCAACCACGGAGCGAGCCATTGCGGCGCGAACAACCGCATAGCCGTAATTGAGGTGCGCGTTTAACCCGTTGCCGGCGGGGTCGCGTCTGAAATCATCGCCCAGCAGCCGTTGCCAATAGAAACGCGCGGCACGGGCCTCGACGTTATTCGGGTCGCCGGACCTTACCGACTTCACGAGCTTCATAAGCCCCACGTGATCGGCATGCCCTGAAAGCTCGAGTGCCCGTGCCTGGGATGTGATTTTGGCCATTATCAATTGCCGCCAGAGTTGCTTGCGTTTAGGTAGAGACAAGGCGGCCTGCCCGCTCAGTCGCGCCGCCTGTTCAAAATTTCCCGAAACGGGCAAGGACAGGGCCACAGGCGCATGGTTGCGGCCACATAACACCAAAGGGATTCCAGCGTCGGCAAGTGCGGCGCCTAATGACAGGGTCAGCATTGCGCCATGGCCATGGACCAGAACACACTGAATATCGGATAGCGGCACCAGATCCAACTCCCTACCTTCGGCAGAAACCTTCAGGCTTCCCCTCGATAGAGAAAGAACCCGGTCCGCGCCGGAAATGTCAACGACACGCCACATTGTCAGTTGATGCTGGGGCTACGCCAGCGTACGCGGCCTGTTGGATCGCATAGGACCATTACCGGTGCGCGGTCGCAGAAAGCCCTAACGCTACTGATTCGGGCCCGTACTTGTGGCACCTCTTTAGGGGCACGCGACTCCTCAACGGGTAGGAATTCAAGATCAGGACTCCCCGTATATGAGAACGAAACCGTTCGAAATATGCAACGGGGCGACACAGGATTGTCCGGATTGACGGCCATTTCCACCAAGTCATCCTTTCGCAATGTAAACAATGCCCGTCCGCCTTCGCGTTGCCATCGTTCCTTGAATCCCCGTGTGTTGGCGTCGAGAGTCGAAACGACCTCCAGATCACGATCACCTTTGTTGTTTACGAAATATACCAGCCGGTCATTCCCTCCCTCCGGACAAGCGCGCTGCGGTTTCTTGTCATGTCGCACAGGGCCTTTCAGAATGCGTAGGGAGGTGATTTGAATCCGCGTGAAACGACGACGGCCGGTATCATCAACGTATTGCTTTATCGCCCATCTGGTCCGTGCGTTGTCTTTGCCTTTTTCCGTAGTCGCTTTCTCCAATTGCTCGGGCGGTGTTCCTTCCATCAATTCCAGGAGCTTCGCCTTCAGCTTGCCCAGGTCTCTGGCGAGATTGTCGCGCAGGGCAGACAAGGGGTCATTACCGCCCCACCAAATGGGCTCGCCTGTTCTCATCACCTCTTCGACAGCCTTGAGCGCTGTATCCGGCACGCCGAGTTGTTTGATCTTATCCGCGGTCAAATCCATGATCGCGACGTGATCGCGCGTAACATATTGATCATGCTTGCCGGGCACACGGCATATGACACCATAATTCGTTTCTTCGTGGAGACGGCCGCCGGGGTCATGGTCGGCCTTGGTCACGACCGCGGTGACAGGTGGCTTGTCCGTTGCGCCGGTATGTGTCCGATCTTTCA
This sequence comes from Nitratireductor sp. XY-223, assembly GCF_004959855.1. GTDB lineage: Bacteria > Pseudomonadota > Alphaproteobacteria > Rhizobiales > Rhizobiaceae > Hoeflea_A. The sequence continues at coordinate 10,866 of NZ_SPNT01000025.1, forward strand.
GGAAGGTTTCGACGTTTTCCCGAAACCCTTTTTGCCAGCATATCCCGGCGTTTTTGAAATCGGAATCCGCGTCGCGAATCTCGGCCAGAATCTCGATGGGGTTCTTGTTACCCGCATGCCGTGCCAAGGTTTGGAGCCGCAGTACATCACTCCGGGTTGTACAAGCAGCGACGATTGCATCCAGTAAGTGGTGACGATGGTCCCAGCGTATCTTATCGATACGCTTACGACGAGCCTTGAGCTCATCGAGGGTTTCACCTTCCTCGGGCCGTTTGACATCGGCGGCGTCAAGGCGGTTGTCTGCGATCATCATATCGCGGATAACGGATGCCAATCCCCATTGGCGACGGAGATCCGCAGTGATCCATCCATTCAGGCATATGACGCCGTTAATATCGGCGCATATACAACTCAGATACCGCGCCGCCATTTTGGCGACATAGCGGTTGTCGTTAAGGAATCTGGCACGGAAGGCGTCCTGGTCCTTGTAGCGGTCCATAGCGTTTTCCGCGAAGCGCCAGTAGACTCTTTTCCCGCGTTTCTGGGCGCGCCGAAGGATATGCGGATATTCCTGATCTTTATAACCGCTGCTAAAGGCTTCAAAAGGAGACCGCTTGGCTTTGAACTGGTTTGCTTCCTTAAACGCCAAAGCGAGATTTGCAATACCATCGTCGCGGGTAACGGCACGGGGAAGAATATGATCAACCTCCACCGAGCCGTCGAAGAGTTGCCCCTTACTGATGGGCTGTCCCGTATACAGACACTCTCCGCTTTGCATCTCATGCAGCTTCATGCGGACCAAGTCGCGGCGGGCCAATTTGCGCGTGTGGGCTTGTAACGTTTCTATATATTTTTCGTTTCTCTTACGGTTCTTATCAGCATTCTTTTCATCCTGTTCACGGGCCTCGGCGCTTTTGTTCATGTCGCGGCTGAGTTCGACGCAAATACGGGTGGGTTTGCCATAAAGGCTCAGATAGGCGTTGGCGGTCTTGCGTAACTGGTTGAGTCCCACATGAACGACCGGATTGGGAATGCGGCCAAAACGGGCTTCGCCAGATCCGTTTGGGTCGCCATTGCCTCCGATGCTCCATCCCTTCAGGATTTCACCATAGTATGGTAACCGGTCAAGACGAGGAGACGGTGGGTCCAAAGAGTCCAGTTCGGCGCTCTGTTCCGCCTCGTAATTGGAAATGACATCTGCTTGCAGCTTTGCCAGAAGCTTTCGTGTTGCTGTCTCGCCGGCGGCAGAATAGGTCGCGGGCACGCGAGCGTCGGAAAGTTTCCGGGCGGCCTCTTGGCTAAGGCCAAGCTTTCCCAGCTCTGCACGCAGCACGTCTTCATCATCCTCGGCACGGACAAGCCGAGCTACTTCTTCACGGCATTGCTCGTCGAAGCTTTTCCATTGCGCAAGAGCATCCGCCTTACGCATGGCCGCGGCCAGCGGGTGACCTAACAATTTGCCCGGTGTCTTTCGGCCTCGATCCGAAATGTCCAAGCTGGTTTTGTCGGCCAGGGCATCGGCTCCAAGGCCCAGCTCGCCACGGACCCTGGAGGCGTTCAGGTCAAAGCCATCGAGAAGCAGGGAGGCAAGGCGGTCCCGCTGCGCCAAATTCAGTGGCGTATCTCCCGCGGTGCGCGGTGAGATCAGGCGCAGGTTGTTGACCTCCTCGTAAATCCGCTTACGCTGGAACAGATCGCTGCCACGCGGCAATCGGGGCTCAATGTCGCCTTCGGCGTTTCGAATACCATAGCGACACTTGCCGATGACCGGCTCTTTCGGTGTCTCCTCCCAGAAGATGATTTCCTCAAGTTCCTCGCAGACCGTATTCTTCAGAACCGTCTTGTGATGAGGTTTCTGGGCTTTCAGCAAGGCGCACATTTCCTTGCGGACCATATCGCGAGTAAAGACCAGCATTCCGTCGCGGTCTTTTTTCAGCCGTGTTGTTCCTGTTTTACCGGCTCTGTGCATCAGCAATTGCGAAGGGTGTGCGCCGCCGTCAAGTTCGAGTTCAATGCCCAGCTTTTCAAGATCCTGGCTGGTTTCGTTGGCAGTGTAGGCTATGGATTGACGTTCTTTGGCGTCCTTCTTTTGCTGCCCGGCATCGGGTTGCGTGGTGTCCTTAAGGCCTCGAGTCAGGCGCCGGCCACGATTCTTGGCGATGTGTAAAATGGCGCGGGCCAAATCGCCAGCGGTCAGCGGCTCGGATAGGCCATGCGCCCGTAGGCGGACACGGGAGTTATTGTCTCTTTGTTCTCCGTCCTCATTTTGACCATCTTTAAGGTCTGGCAGTTCAGTGTCAAAATTAGAGGCAAGTTTGAAAAGGCATGCGAGTTTTGAACGAACTGCCCTGATTCTCTTGCTGCGCCGCTGATTCTGCGTTCGCATGGATTTGTAGCGCGTTCGCTCTGCCGCTCCTGTTGGGGTAGGATAGACAAGGGCGACTCCGTCAAGCAGCGCTTGGGGCTGATTCTCCGTATCTAACTCGATCACCGCGAAGCCGAGGCTGCTCACCCCAACATCAATGCCCCATCCGATTTTCATACGAAGTCCTCAAAACAGCACAGAAATCCGTGTTTCACTTTCCCCAAGAATATTGACGTCAACTCAAAATTTGAGCATGATTACCATGCTCGTTTGGAGAGCAGCTACAGTAAGGCAATCCTGTAACAGGATTGCCAGACAAATACGGGAGAGAGGCAATGCCTCTCTCCCTTTTTCATTCTAATGTTGTGATCTCAAACTTTTGTCTGCCAGACAAATTGCTGTAAGCCTGACTGTGGGCATTGAATGAGATTCTCTCGCCATCAGCAAGTTCATCATCGGCCGTCAAGTTCGGTCAGTTTAGTGCGATGAAGGCCCAGCGATTTTCCCGAGTCTAAGACGATTCGCCCGCCTTCGGCCGGCGTAAATCAAACCGAGCGGTTTTCGCGAAAAGATTCCCCCGGCACCCGCCGCCCTCTGTCGAGGGACGAAAAAGCCGGAGTGACAAGCGATCGGCTGGAATGAGATGGAACCGTCCGGCGGTTGTGCCTTTTTGACGAAATCATTTGCCTATTACGCCGCCCGTTGCTTGCCTATGTGATCTCCGCCCAACCACAGCGGAGATTTTTTTATGCAAGACCCTGTCATCAATCTACCGTCGCTGAGCGACATCCTGAAAGACAATCCCGGCTGGCTCGACGAGGCCATCACCACCGAGGCGGCCGGCCGCATCATCGGCTTTCCCGTCTGCACCCTCAACACCTGGCGCTCGCGCGGCGACGGCCCGCCCTTCCTGAAGCTGGGCCGTCATTCGGTCCGCTACCAGCGCCGCGCTCTCTTCCAATGGCTGGCCGCGCGGCAAAGACGCAACACGGCCGATCGGGGAAGAGACAATGACTGAGCCGACGAAACCTGTATCCATCCGCCTCAGGCAGGCCGAGATCGAACAGCTTCAGGTTCGCGCCCACAAGCTACAGGCCAGCGTCACCGGCATTGCCCGCGAGTTGATTCGCACAGGCCTCGAAGGCGGCGACAACAGGGCGCTCGCCGACCGGCTCAGGCAGATCGAACGGCGGCTCGTCGCCCTGGAGCAGCAGGCCCGGGAGACAGGCGCTACATTGCAATCGACCGACAAGGCCGCGCGCGACCTGCTCGCCATGTTCGATGCGCTGTTGAAAGCCCTTACAGGCGATAACAACGGGAGGACCCCATGACCCGGACCCTGAAGCTTTGTCTTTTCACCCTCGCCTTGTGCGGCTTCGCAACGACCGCAGGCGCCTGGCATCTGGGCTTCGACCTCTGGCCGCCCCATGCCACCTTGGAGAACGGCAGCCGCGTTCCGTTTCGTGCCACGGAGGTGCAGGCCTGTTTCAAGTCGCGCCTCCTGGGCCTCTTCGGTGATCGACCCGCAGCGGCCCACTGGAATAACTGCCACTATCAACTGGCGGCCTATCGGGCCCTTACCGCCTTCGAGGCGCGTTCGCTGGCAGTGGCGGCCGGCAGCCTTGTCGGCCTTGCAGCACTGTTCGGCTTCGCCATTGTGGTACGTCTGGAAAAACCGCCGGCACGGGTTCTGCGCGGCCCTCGCCTGCTCACCGGCTCGGCCGGGCGCAAGGCCTTCGCCGCCGCCTGCAAGCGCGAATGCAAGGTTCATGGGCGCGGTCTTGTGTTTCTGCCGCCCCACGCCCTGGGGCGCGACCGCGAGACCCGGCATGCGCTCATCCTGGGCAGTGTCGGCGGCGGCAAGACCCAGAGCATGCTGCATCTGATCCTGGGGGCGATTTCCCGCGGCGACGGCGTCCTGGTGCTCGATACCAAGGGCGACATGATGGCGGGCCTGCCCGGTAACCCGCTGTTGGTCGCCCCCCATGACCGTCGATCGCTGGTCTGGGACGTGGCCGCCGACTGCCGGGTCAAGCAGGACGCCCGCGAGCTTGCCGCCCGCTTCATTCCCTCAAGCGCCGATCCCATGTGGTCGCAGGCCGCCCGGGAAATCTTCGTCGCCTGCCTGGTGTACCTCCAGGCCACCAAAGGCACGGACTGGGGCTGGGCCGATCTCGCCGCCGAAGTCACATCCGATGCCGGCCGGCTCACCGAGCACGCCAGGGCCCACAATCCCGGTGCCCTGCGCCTGCTCGATCAGCCCGACAGCAAGACCACCCACAGCATCCTCACCACCTTTCAGACCCACATGAACATCGTCTCGATCCTCGCCGAGGCCTGGCCCGACAGCACGGTGGCCCGTTTCTCGATCCGCGACTGGCTGCACGACCCGGCGCCCCGTCAGCCGCTGATCCTGCAGCAGGACCCCGGCTACCCGGAGCTCTCGCGCATCTGGATCGGCAGCATGCTGAGCCTGCTCGCCTCCGCCGTCGGCAGCCCGACGCTTGCCGAAAGCCACACACGGCGTCTGTGGCTGTTCCTCGACGAGTTCCCGCAACTGCCGGCCATCCGCCACTTCCCCACCTTCCTGGAGCTCGGCCGCTCCAAGGGCGTCTCGGTCGTCATCGGCGCCCAGGACATGGCCCAGATCCGCAGCACCTACGGCCCCGACCAGGCCCGTTCCTGGCTCGGCATGATCGGCACCAAGATCATCACCCGCATCAACGCCGGCGAGGCTGCCGAGGACATCAGCCGAATGATCGGCAACCAGGAGATCGAACGCTCGCTCAAAAGCACCACCCGCGCCGCCGGCCGCGACAGCGTCACCTACAGCACGGCCCGCGAGACCCGGCCCGCCGTCACCGCCGCCGAGATCGCCTCCCGCCTCGGCCCGGCCAGGGCCGGGGTGCGCGTGCTCTTCATCGGCCTGGAGGATGCCGTCTATGAACTGGAGCTGCCCTATATCACCCTGCCGGCCTTCCGGGAACCGATCATCCCGGCCGACTGGACCCGCATGGATCCCGTATCCGGCAACCACGGCCCCGACAGCAAGACACCGCCCGAACCGCGGGGGCTTCTCACCAGCGGTCTGGCCGAGCGCATCCGCCGGACCCGGCACTGACCATGGTCGCCTCGATCTCAGCCCGCGGCAGCGCCAGGGCGGCGCTGGCCTATTACGGCCATTTGCAGCAGGACGGCTACTATACCGCCGAGAGCGAAGCACCTGGCCGCTGGGCCGGCCGGGGTGCTGAGCGGCTGAGCCTCGAAGGACCGGTAACGCGCTCCGAGTTCGAGGCTGCCCTTGAGGGCCTCGATCCCAAGACCGGCGAGCGCCTGGCGGCCGGCGGCGGCCGAGCCCACAGCCATGCCGCCGGCTGGGACATGACCTTCAGCGCCCCTAAATCGGTCTCCGTGCTCTGGGCTCTCTCGGATGGACCCGAGCGGGCCGCCATCGAAGAGGCCCATCGACGGGCAGTGCTCACCGCCACCGGACATCTGGAACAGACCGCCGCCTGGGCTCGGCGCGGCAAGGGCGGCGCCTTGCGTGAGCGCACCGCCGGTCTGTTGATGGCCCAGTTCGACCATCACACCAGCCGTGAGCTCGATCCGCAGCTCCACACTCACAGCTTCGTCTTCAACCTCGCCCCGCGCCGGGACGGCACTTGGGGCGCCATCGTCAGCCGCGATCTCTACAAGGCCCAGAAGCAGGCTGGCGCCGTCTATCGCCGCGAACTCGCAGCCGGACTGGAACGCCTCGGCCATCGCCTGGAGCGTCAGGCACACGGTTTCCGCATCGCCGCCGTTCCTCGCCGCATCGAGCGCGCCTTCTCCAAGCGCCGCCAGGTGATCGAGGAGGCAGCCCGGACCCACGGCTACGACACGGCCAAGGGCATGGAGTTGGCGACCCTGCGCACTCGCCGCGCCAAGCAGGACAGCAAGCTCAATGATCTCTACAGAACCTGGCAGGCCGAAGCCAAGGCGCTGGGCTTCGATCTCCGACAGGCGCAGCGAGAGTCAAGTCGGGAGTCGGTTTCTGTCCCGGAACGAAACGCTGTCCGGCCAACGCATGTGACAGGTAACATGAAGACTGTCTCCCGAACCGGCGTGGCACCCTCCCCCGGTCATGCAGCCATTCGCCAGAATGCCACCCGCATCGGCCGACAACTCGGCCAGGCTCTGCAGGCCCTCAAGCAGTCCTCCGGCATGCCCGGCCTCAAGCCCAGGCTGCGGCAAAAAGATCGCGACCACGAACGGGAGTGAGCCCTTGAAGGGCAGGTCTTCTTGCATCCCTGATGTGGGGTCGAAAAGCGCATCACTCAGCCGTATACATGATTACGCCGTCTAAGCCTCTGAACCGGCTTGAGAATCCGGGATCCCGCGTCGTTCCCGTAAGCGCTCGGCCCCTTCGGTGTAAACGCCTTACTGGAGAAGAATTGAGCGGAAAACCAATGGAATAGCTCCGGCGGGCCGGCCTGTTGTCAGCACCAGGGGTGCATGGGGTGTGATGATTACACTTCCGCTCAATTCTTCCCTGTTGCTTCTTTTTTGCTTTGAAAGAACCGCTCCGCTGGGTTCCAAAGAGGCCGGCGACCCCTGTGATAAAGACCCCTAAATGACCCGTAATCCCGACCGCAAGGCCCGCAAAACCCGCTCTTGGCGAAGGCGAAAACGGATGGCTTCGGGTGGTTTCTCGGACGGCGCCTGTGTCGATGGGAGCGTGGCCGTGACGCCAAATGGCCGGGCCGAAAAGCGCTTGCCGGCGACCATGTCGGCAATTCGAATGCGACCGGGCCGGACCCTGAAATCATCGTCACGGTCGCTTATTGCAACGCTCACAGCCATTGAAAATGATCGAATTAAGCCATTCGAAAAGACCGAAATGCATGCGTCAAATACGTCCGACTGATGAAAGGTGGAGGCGTTCAAACAAGTGGAGAATGACCGTTTCTTGCGGGTGAAAGACACCGGTTCTTGCAAGATTCTTGCCGCGTTCTTGACTGCAAACAGCTTTCGAAATCGCCGGTTCCAGTGGCGATCTTGCGCAAAAATACCGGCCGTTCCACCATCAAATCTCGGTTCGCTCTTACCGGCTTTTCGATCTCCTAGCTTCCAAATCAGTGGCGAATTGAACGTGATCGGCGACATTCGACCGGCCAAAATCGTTGCCGGATAGCCATCGTTCCGTGACGGAATATCGTGCGGTCCGGATGCGAAAATTGCGTCGAAGGATCGCCTCATGCCGTGCGAATAGCCGGCTTCAAAAGTGCGAACCTACACAAGACCGGCGCTGCTGGTGCTTCCGCCGGAGGGATGGACAGTCACCCGGCCTTGCCTGCGATGAGGGTTTCGAGCAAGGTGGATAAGGCATGGCAAAGCGAGGATTTATCAGGCAGCGAGGGTTTTGGCCGCTGGCACTTTTGTGGCTGCCCGCCGGGGTGGCTGTGACCGCCGCCTTGCGCTTCGCGTCGCGGACGGAGGCCTCGCCGGAGCCCGACTTGGGACTGGCGATGGTGCTTGTGTCGGTGGGATCGCTGGTGCCGGTCGCCCTTTGCGGCCTGCCGCTGGCGCTCGGGTGCCGGCAGCTTTGGCGCCTTGGTTACACGCGGGCCGCGTGGATTACAGGCCTTGGGCTCGGCGGCATCACGGTTGCGGCAACGCTGGTGGCGGGGCTTCTCGGCCCGATTGCCATTGCCCTTTACGCGACCGGGCTTAGCCTTCCGGTCTGGGTTGCCTGGTGGTGGCTTGCCGGGCGGCGTTAAGCCGTATCCGGCATGGCGAGCGGCCATTCTCTCATGACGATGGACAGGCTCGAAAGAGCCCGTCAATCCTACCGGCGAAGGGGTCGCGCGCATCGGGAGGTGCGCGCGAAATTTCAGCCTGCTGTCGGATTCGGATAAAATGGGGCCGCCTTAGGCGGCGGCCCTGTCTTCATCGTCTTGCGCCGACTGCAAGCCATGCAGGAAGTCAGCGGCCTTCTGGGCATGGCTTGCGGCAGTGAAAATCGCTCGCTTGTCGTTCTTGAGAACCTTCAACCACGAACTGATATAGGCCGCATGATCCTCGCGAACCTCCGGGGTAATCCCGAGATCGGCAGCGAGAAAGGCGGAACCCAGCTCCGCGACCAGTTCCTCCATCGCGTAGCCTTCATCGCCCCAGCGCTTGCGCCCGAAGTCACGGTCCAGTCGTGATGGGTGGCGCGTCCAGTGGGTGCATTCATGTGCAAGCGTGGCGTAGTAGCTTTCAGCGTCCTTAAAGCTGACGAAGGGCGGCATCTGTACATAATCAGTGCCGACGGCATAGTAGGCCTGATTGCCGCCATGCCGGATATCCGCGTCGGTCGCGGCAAAGAACTGCTCCACATGCCCCATGCGCTGCACCGGGTCAAGCTGCGGCTCGGCCACGGCATGGAACCGTGCCGGGAGCCCATCTATCTGTTCAACGTTGAACACGGAATAACCCTTCATGAAGGGGATTTCCCGCTCCTCGTCCTCGCCGGTTTCCGCATCGGTTTCGGTGCAAGTAATGGTGTTGGCATAGACGACAAGCGAGCCCTTTTCGCCATTGCGGACATGCCCGCCAAGCTCTTTGGCCTGCCGAAAGGTCATCCAGATCGGCGCGGCAAAGCCCTGCGCCACGGCTGACGACCACAGCATCACGACGTTGATTCCGGCATAGGGAATGCCGTTGTGCCGCAGGGGCCGGGTAATCCTGCCTGCGGCATGTTCCGCGTCCCAGGGCTTCATCCATGGCCTGACGCCTTGCTCCAAAGCTTCCACAATCTGATCGGTGATGCGGCTATAAACATCTGCACTCATTGTGTTCCTCCGAATGATTATTCGCGTTTGCGCAGCGCGCTGCTGCTGCAAACGGACTAGCCACGCGGCAATGAGCGGGGGATGCGCCGTCACAGGCCGTTCGTCGCGGAGGGGAATCACCCGGCCTGCACGGAACGAAGTGCAGGAAGGTCGGGGATACCGCGCCGAACGCCCGAAGCGCAGCAAAGGGCTTGACCTTGACGGACAGGGGGCCGCAGGCCCCAGAAACAACAAACAAGAAAACAAAACCGCGGCCAACAGGCCGCTCTATCGGAGCGGCGCAGCCGCTCTCATATGCAAGGGATGAAAAGCCGAACGGCCGAGACCCGGCGCAGCCGGGACGCAGTTCACGACAGCCCGATCCGGCCCGGCCGGATGCTCCCTCAATGGTGGGCTGGACTTAGCGGGTGAAACAGAACTGGTCGCTAGATCGGTCTGGCCCTGTCATGACTGTGCCGAAAAACCTCGATGAGACAGACGTAATGCGCTGTTTCCTTGCCGGAAAAGCTGGCTGCTGCTTTCACAGTCCTGCGAACGCGAAAATGGCCGCCGCAATTCGGTATATCATGTACCCCGAGGATGGATTTCCCGTCTTTGACAAATCGGGGATGCGCCCTGCTTTCTGAAACAACGAACAGAAAAGTGCGAGCGTTGTTATTCGATGCTCTCTGATAGCTATGCAACCTGACTAAGTCGGTGTTGATTTCCCTGTCGGTCGCAGAGGCCCGCTTGACCTCGATCACAAATCTGACATGCGGAGCGACATTACCGTCTCTGCCAACGGGCTTTGCGTCGTCATCGCAAATCACCAGATCGGCCCGCGACTGGCCTGTGACACCATCAATCTGTGTGCCAAGGGGCACAAGATTTCGATACATACACTCGGGTAACAGGATCAGACCGGACGGCAGGTTTGCCTGCATCAAGTTACAGGCCTCCGCAACGAGCGCGCCCTCGGTCAGAGGATATGCGTTGAAGAGTGAATGGCGATGACCAATCCAGAACGCCAGCCCTTGCAAAGCGTGCTCTAACCATTTCTGCCGTTCGGGAAGTGTTTCACCCATATCGTATCAGTCGTTGTTGTGTTGAACCTGATGGCAAACCACCCCTATCAAGCTTCGATATCGATCTCTCGATCGAGCACGGCGCTCTCAACGTAAGATCCGAGCGAGGCCCGCATCTCGTTTTAGAGGTTTTCGGTGGCCGTGCTGTCGCGAAGCGACAGGACGAGAGCAACTTCGGGCGGCTCGACTTCATCGTTTCGTCGTAGCCCGTACTGATACAGATCACGTGCGAAGACACGTGCAAGCCCATGCGAAAGACGAACAATTATTCTTTTTCGGAACTGACCCGGCCCTTTAGTCCGGGCTACCCCGATTGAGAAGTCTGTTCACGTTTGTTTCTTCAATTTGGGTTGCTGTCAAGGCCTGCCGAGCAGTGGCGGATGTCGTTGATAGGCTCTCTGAGGCTGTGCCTTGTGGATCGGATTTCTGTCCCATCTTCGCTCTCATGGATTACGATGAGCCAAAATCCTCCTCTATGCCTCCTAACAATCTGTTCTACAGGCGCTGACGTCAGACAGGAGCATGCAGACCTTCTGCGGTAAGCAAGAAGAAACTCACCCACCGTGGGCAAACTCTCGCATATCTAACTTGTCTGATCTAACTTGTCTGAGTATCGCGCTTCGCGAGAAACCCGCGCAGCTCTTCGATTGTAAAGGGCGGTGAGCGCCGGTGGGCCACGGAATGACAGTTGGAGCACAATGGTGCAAGATCATACCGCGGGTCGATCACGTAGTTCTCAGCTACCTCGCTGACGGGCACGACGTGGTGAATCTCTATGAAACCAGCAGCAGCAAGCCCGTATGAATCTTCAAAATTCATACCACAGACGGTGCAACTGCACCCGTGAATTGCGAGTGCAGCAGACCTGTTGCGCCTGTCGCGTTCGTAGCGATTGACTGTAACCTTCTGAATGGCGGCTTCCGGAAAACCCTCAACATCTGATGGCTCGTGTTCCTCAAGAGGCAGCAGTGCAACAACCGCCGCGACGAAGCGCGAAGTCCACTCGCGTACAAGCTGGCCGTCAGGTATCCCGTCTTCCGCTCCGAGTTCTATGTTGCCCTTTCGAATCCCGAACGTGAGCCTGTTCCAGGCTTCGTTCCACATATCGTTATCGCCATACGAATGGTCTTTGCCATTCGGCTGGATAGTGATGACAGCTCCGTGTTGCTCACAATCCTGCATGACAGAGCGAAAGACGGCCCTGGCGTCTTTCTCTGCATCGGACATAGCTTCCAGAAGCGGTCCGGCAAATTTCCCAGACTCAAATCCTATGCTGAGTCTTCGCCACTCAAGCCGTATCCTGATGGCAAATGTATGTGTCGGGTCATGATCGGCTGGCGTCAGTGCAATCCATCTGTGACCTTCGTCATCGGTGCCGGTCGAGCCCGTGAATTCAAGACCCGTCTCATTGCTGATGACCGTTGCCAGTGTTTCAGGATCAGGCGACATCCGCTTCAGATTCCGTATCTGGCTCCGGCAGGCTTTCGACAAGTTTGCGCAATATCCGGGAGACCTCATAACGCATGTCACTGAAATTCTCGGCAGTCTTGTCGGTGGTCGCACTCAGCTCGGCCACGCAAAGTGCCCACAAGAGGGAGTCCATACCCTGGACGGTGACGCTGGTGTTCAGGTTGGGGACATAGACCTTTCTGTAATAGGGATGGTCGGTATTGATCCGGACCGCCTTGTGTTGATCGATTATGGCAGGCTCGAACAGCAGACCGTCACTGACCTCATCGACTGGCTGGATGAAGACCTCGCCCGGTTTGGTTGCCGCTCCGACAGGAAGCTTGAGTGTGAATTTGCCTCTCGTATTTACAACGGTAACTTCGCCGGTATTCGGATCGGTTACGTTGACCTCGGCCCCGCCAACTTCGGCTTCCTTGTTGCCAATGTTGCGGTTGCTGGCGTCATGAGCGCTCTCGCTCTTTTTCGTGACATCTTTTTTCTGGCCTTCCCGGTATCGTCTGTTTGCATCCCGCCTTGGTGCTGGCAGGAACTGGTTCTTGAGCCAGTTCCACAGATCGTCATTGAGAATGATCTGTGACTTCTTGATGTCGAGATGGAATGCCTCATCAAGGCGATGGTCGAAAGAGAACTCTACTCGCAGCAGGGTGCTGTGCGGTTCCTTCTGGAACATACCCAGCCAGTCCGCATCGTGAATGAGACGTTCTTGCCGGTAAATGTAAATGCCCTGTCTTTCCGAAGACAGTTTTGCAGCTTTGGCAAGCTCGTCAGTGGGAAATTCCTCACGACGCGGCAGGATGAATGCACGGACCGTGAATTCGGCCTCTGCGCCGCTCTCGGTTTCGATTAGGATGGTGTCCGAGGCAACAAGCTCCGAAAGTCCTTCCTGAAATGGGTCCCACGCTTCGACCTTGTTGCCGTTGAGGCTGATGGAAACATTGCGGGCACGTTGGTCTTTGGCGTTCAGGAAACGCTGATATGTCTCCGCAAGATGGGCATGAAGCTCGATTACCCGTTTCGCCAGTGCCTTCTGGGCGGGCTTTCCGCCCGGGTTCTGATAATGCCCCAGAAGTCGATCAACCTTCGTCCAGACGACGACAGTTCCTGCTTTGTCGGAAGCAACATCACTCAGATGGGCGACGGCTTCGTCATCTGGCTCTTCGCTCATGAGCAGAAGCCATTTTTGTTTTTCCATCACATGATCGAGATCCCAGGTCGCCATATGCAGTGCCGCTTCGCCCGAATTTCGGGAGATGACGGAGAGCCTGCGGCAATAGGCAGTGGAGGCTGTTTTGAGACCAAGACCGTATTTGCCGAGGCTTGCCGGGTCAGCGCGGCGCGGCGATCCGTAGCGCATGGCTTCGATCAGCCCATCCCGGTCCATTCCCTCGCCATCATCGGCGATTGAGACACGAACGTTTCCCCGAAAGTCCTGGTTCACGCGGATGTCGATGTTGGTAGCAGAAGCAGCGATGGAATTATCGACAAGGTCCGCAACTGCAGTTTCAAAGCTGTAGCCGGTATCCCGGAGACCTTCCATCGTCCTCCCGGGATCGGGTACGGACAGAATTCCTTCATCTGACGACATTGTAACCTCTTTCAGATTTCTATAACTTTCCAGCCGGAACCAAGTTTGAGCACACCCCTTTCATCCTGCTTTGCTTCCGATTTCCGGCGGAAGTCTACAAGATAACTTCCATCTGCGCTGCGTGAGAGTATGACCTCATCCCCTGTTACAAGTCCCGCTTCCCTGATGAAGCGGGTCATGCGAGTAAGGCGATATTCATTCCGGGTGCCTCCAAAAAGGCTGTTATTATAGTATATAAACGCAAACTCCCATTCTGCCCCGGATTTATCAGTAAAAATCAGATGTGATCGTGGATTATATTTGCTCTTAACCAGCTCTGGGAAAAACGAAAGCAGCCTCTCTTCTTTCGGAACAAGGATTCCTGCCTGATGGCCGCCGGTTTCGCCAGTATCGTTTGCACTCAGAACCTTTGTTATCGACCTTTCAGCAATATGCACGATATTCACCTCATGATCGGCGACCGCTCCAGAGCCGCGACCAGATCAGCATATTCCTCATCGGACCCTTTGATCCCGACAATGGCTGCATTGGAGATTTGACGCTTGCGCTGCACCCGGTCTTCAACAACCTCTTCAACGGTACCTTCACATATCAGTCGCCTCACCATTACGGGTTTTGTCTGACCTCTTCGGTGCGCTCTTGCGGAAGCCTGGTCTTCGAGAGCGGGATTCCATTCGAGATTGTAGTGAATGACATGTGTAGCCGCGGTGATGTTCAGACCTGATCCGCCTGCCTTGGGGTTGAGTACCAAAACGGCAGCTCCTGTAACAGCAGAGTACTGATCGATCAGTGGCTGACGGCCATCAATTGGCGTTCGGCCATCCAGGCATGCTGAAAACACGCCAAACCTCTGTTGCACCTGTGAAGCAATCATATCGGCCATCAGCGTATAGGATGTGAAGATGATCGCTTTTTCGCCGGAAAGGATGATCTCTTCGAGAATCTCCATGAGGCGGTAAAATTTTGTGAACTCGGCCGAAAGGTGGTCCTGGTCGTGGTCGGGGAGCAAAAGAGGGTGTGCACAGAACTGACGAAGCTTCGTCAGAGATACCAGAGATGCGGCTTTGCCGTATTCCTCGTAAATGAGCTGTCTGATCCGTTCATATTCCTGAGCCTCTTGCTCTGAAAGCTCGATGATCTCGGGAATATCGATCCTCTCCGGAAGGTCCTGTGCAACCTCGGAAACCAGGCGTCGCAACATCAGCGGCGAGATAAGTGGTTCAAGGCGCTCTGCTGCATCCACATCATTCTCATACGCGGACAGGAAGTCGTCGATGCGACCGAGATAGCCGGGTAGCGCGAAGTCCATGATCGACCAGAGATCAAGCAACCTGTTTTCAACCGGCGTACCGGTCATCGCGAGTCCCGCCCCTCTTGTCAGTCGCTTGACAGAGCGGGTTCTCAGCGCTTCCGGGCTTTTGATGTTCTGCGCTTCATCAAGAATGACGACCGACCAGCTCACCATGTTCAGCAATGAGAGATCGCGGATGACCGTATCGTAAGAGGTGATGACGGCATCAAAACCTTCGAGGTCCGCAGGCCTGCCGGTACGCCTGCTTCCCTGGTGTTTGTGGACATGCAGATCAGGGGCGAATTTCTCAAGTTCACGCCGCCAGTTCTCAAGGAGAGAACCGGGCGCAACGACGAGCACGCGGGACAGATGGTCGTCTCCGCCCGGATCGCGAATGGCACTGATAACCTGGAGCGTCTTGCCGAGGCCCATTTCATCGGCAAGCAGGCCGCCAACCTGTTCCCGCAGGATAAAGCGGAGCCAGTGCCAGCCATCGGTCTGGTAAGGATAGAGGGTGGCGTTGATGCCAGCCGGTGCATCTCGGTAGCGGCGAACAAATCTTAGCGCCGACTGTTGATCGGAACTGGTCCGGTCAATGACTGTTTCCCCGTCGGCTGCTGCTGCCTTAAGATTGAGTAGTCCCCTAAGGGTCTCCACCTCACCAGCGCTGTTGACTTCGCTGCTCTCGATCAGCTCACAAAGTGCATCGAGACTGGCAGGGCCAATCGGATACCAAGTGCTGTCGGCGACCAAGTGACCGATATCAAGAATCGACTGGTTGACCGAAAACGTATTGCCTGACTGCGTGCGGGCTTCAAAAGATACAAGTGGCAGGCCGCCATCTTCGTTGTCAGAGACAATGGCGATCACTTCGACAGGGTATCTGGAAAAACTGAGTCTGCTGGCATCGCCACTCATTCCCGATTCGAGATCGGGCCATGCCGGTGTGTTCTCAACTACGGAACTGTAAACCTGATCCGCGGTGGGAACGATTTCCGCATCATCAGCACGAAGCTTGAGGACATTTCCGTCGAGTACCCACTCACTCAAGGCGCACCTCTGATCTCGGCGGAGGTCGTGCCGCCGGTCAACCATCTGGTTGCCTCTTCCAAGGCACGCTGAAAGCCCATGCTTTCTTTGCCGCGAACAGAACACTCCCAGATTGTGAGATGCCGCCAGCCGGCATCATCAAGCATGCTTCTGACTTCTGCATCGCGCTGCCTGTTTCGTTCAATCTTTTGCCGCCAGAACTCGCGCCGGGTATCGGGCAGTCTGAAAAGACGGCAATCGTGTCCATGCCAGAAGCAGCCATGGATAAGGAAGACCGCGCAGTACTTTGGAAACACCATGTCCGGTTTGCCGGGAACATTGCGGGCATGAAGCCGATAGCGGAACCCGAGCCCATGAAGTGCGCGGCGGAACATCATTTCCGGTTTTGTGTTCTTCGCGCGAATACCGGACATCATCCGGCTGCGCGTCTTCTGGTCAACGATGTCAGGCAATGGCCATACCCTCTTCTTCGGCCTGGTAATCCTTGATTGAGCGTCGCTCGGCAAGCCATGGCTGCATTTGGTGGGCAACGGCTTCGATTACGGGAACGATGACAGCATTGCCAAACTGCTTGTAGGCCTGTGTATCGGAAACGGGGATTTCAAAGGCGGCCTGTCCGGGACGGTCAAATCCCATAAGGCGGGCACATTCTCTCGGCGTCAGACGCCGGGGGGATTTTCCCCGTTGTCTGATGAGTATCTCTGAACCATCCTTGTAGTATCTGGCTGATAGGGTGCGCGCGACGCCGTCCGGGCCGAAAAGGCCGAATCCGAACCCGTTGCCCTTGGCCCGGTGTTTTGCGGCGTAATCCTGTAGATAATTCCAGAGGTGATCGGACAGCGTGTACTTGTTACTCACTTTTGCACGGCTTCCAAGAGTATAGTGTTTTTCCGGCTCTTCACTTCCATTTTCGGGATGGAGGACCGCATCCAGACGCGGATCTTTCTCCGGATCAGGAATGGAAAGATCGTCGAGCGAAAATCCGTTCGGCTCACGAAAACCGACAATGATAATTCTCTCGCGATGCTGCGGTACCCATGACTTGCCGTTTATGACCCGCGCCTGAACCTGGTACCCCAGCTCATCCCTGAGGGTTTGTTGAATGATTCTGAATGTGTTGCCGCAATCATGACTGAACAGGTTCTTGACGTTCTCCAGCAGAAACGCCTTCGGCCTGTGATGTTCAAGAATGCGGGCAACATCAAAGAACAGCGTGCCCTGGGCATCGCAACGGAACCCATGTGGACGGTTCAGCGCATTTTTCTTTGAGACACCCGCTATTGAAAAGGGCTGACAGGGAAAACCTGCAAGGAGCAAATCGTGCTCAGGAATTTCATCAACCCCAACCTTGGTGATGTCTCCGGCGATTTCGTGATCGCACTCATAGTTGGCAAGATAGGTTTCGCGGCAGTACTTGTCCCACTCGGCTGTATAGACGCATTTGCCCCCAAGCGGCTCAAAGCCCTTTCTCAGCCCGCCAATTCCAGCGAAAAGATCGATAAAACGGAACTGCGCAACCGGCGACTTCCTTTTCTCTCTTATCGTCGACCTGAGCAACTCTGTCGCCGCGCGCCTTGGTGAACCCTGCCCATTTTCCCAGCGGTATATTGTGCGTTCGGTATAGCCTGTGCGCAGCGCCACTTCCGGGATTGTCAGTCCGGCACGTTTCCGTAGGTTCGAGAAATCTGTCATGTCTTGCCTTGCAAAGTGATTCGCTGGGAACATTTGAGACATTGTGACATGAGAACAAAATAAGAACAAGCTTTTTGATCGATATTCCACAGCAGAATCAATATATTATATAAACCACAACGCTCTGATATCCTTCTCTCTGGGAAATTTTATGTACCTTGCGATGAGCCTCCAATCTAAGGCTATGGGTCTATTGCCCACGCGAAGTTTGCCAGTGACAGGAGAGGTCGCCTATCTTTCCGGCCAGACTGACACTCCACTGTACTCTCCTTCCCATTTGATCCCCGTCACGCTCGTATTTCCCAGAGTTCCGGCTCTCCCACTAATGAAATCCGAGGCCTTAGACTTGAGCTATCGGCTACATCTATCCCAGCCAGTCTAGGCGACTCTGTCTCACTCGGCTGCCCGGGACCACATAAGACGATCATGTTTTTCAACAAAGAAGCCTAAGGCTGCTGGCTGTTTACAAAACATTTTGATCAATGCAATAACGCTCACGATCAGCACCTTGGGTCGTGTATTGAACTAGCGGCCTGTCTAGTTGGAATTATGCTTCAGTAGGATTTCATCGCCCTCGTCAGGGCGCCGAAACACTCAGCTAGCCCCCGATCTTCCAAAGAAATCAAGCTTCCCCAGACTTCCTCCGAGCACACCTAATCATAGTAGCGACCACTCATGAGGTATTGAGTCAATAGCGAATCCAATGGGTCGAATAGGTCTCCTGCGATAAAATGCGCCTCCTTACACCAATTATTATTGAACAGCTTGGATGCCCCGCGGAACGACGCTAAAAAAATTCAGCGCCATTCAATCCGATGCCCATTGACCCGGCCCCGTGAATTCCGGTGACGTACTCCCTGGATTGTCCCCGTTCAACAAGTTAGCTCTGTTCATGTTTTGGTCGCTCTCTGACCGAGTTGCAGATTCCTTTGGTGTCCGACTTCGAGGCTGGAATGCAGATGGCGATATTGCCTTTCCTTCTGCGCCGACCGCACCGGGTCTGTATCGTTTTCGCTACATGGACAGCGACAGCAGCAGGCACTACATCGGCGAAACAACCGAATTGCGACGCCGTTTCCAGCACTACAGAAAGCCGGGGCCATCTCAGGCGACCAACATTCGCATCAACACGCTTCTGAAGGCACATTTGGAATCAGGCGGCAGCGGCGAAGTCGATATCATCGTGGACGATATAACGCTGACGATCAATTGCGAGACAGTTGACGCTGATTTGAGTGACAAGGCGACACGTCGTCTGCTGGAAAATGTCGCGCTGGTAGCCGAAGACAGCACTGACATCGACAAGCTCAATCACTAACCGCGCGTCGGACGATAGGCAACTCAGGGCTGCTCCTGAAAGATTTCACCCACAAAGCTGCGATAGCCGCGCACAATATCTTCCAACCCTCTCCCCATGGCGCACATTTATGCCTTCTTTGAGGGTCATGACATCCTCCCCAACAAACTCTTCCTCTGTTGGCAAGGTGAAGCGGTATACCTTCTCCAGAAGCGGTTTCAGACGCAGTTCCAATCACTCAGGCTGGGGCAGAGGGGCCACAAGACAGACTTGAAGGCACCATCAGCAGCACTCGATGAAATCATCCGGTATCTGGTCGGCGTTCGAGACCGGCCTGTTTATGGTCCTTCTCGGAATCGAACACGTCGCCCGCCGCAACGGCCGCCTCGGCATCTACGATTTCGTCGCCTATATCGAAGGCACCTTTGAGAACATTGTCATCAGCAGCAAGCAGCGACAAGACCAACGATCCCGCTTGGAGGGGCGGCCAGCCATGTGCTCGCGGGTTTTGTCTGCTTACCTACTGCTTACCTGCTCGAAGTGTGGCAAGAAAACAGCTCGGATATCTTTCTTCAAACTATTGATTGTATTTGATAAATTTGGTTGCGGGGGCAGGATTTGAACCTGCGACCTTCAGGTTATGAGCCTGACGAGCTACCGGACTGCTCCACCCCGCGTCAAATTGTGCTGTTCTACCGTTCGTACCGAAAGGACAAGCGCACCGGAAATGGTGCTGGATTGGGCTTGGTTCGGACATTGTTTCAGAGAAGTTTTGCTATTTGCGGACCTGGCGGCGCCCTACTCTCCCGCGTCTTGAGACGAAGTACCATTGGCGCAGGGGTGTTTCACGGCCGTGTTCGGGATGGGAACGGGTGCAGGCACCCCGCCAT
>NZ_SPNT01000026.1 GCF_004959855.1 Nitratireductor sp. XY-223
TGTGCTAATCGTCTTCATGGTGTTGCTTCCTTTCAGGTTCAATGCCCTGAGCTTAATGCTCAGGGGAAGCAACGCCACCCAATCCTCAGTTCTTTTTCAACAGAGAACGGGACATCCCCGGAGCGACGCCGCACTCGGCCGGGCAGCATTGGAGCACTCTCTTTCCATGGCGAAATCAGGGCGGCTGAACCACAACCGTTTCAGGGCGCGCCTGCGCAAACACGGCATTGCCGGCGCCGCGGCCGAGAATGTTGCCAGGGGACAATCCAATGTGGCCTCCGTTGTCGCATCATGGCAAAATTCACGCGGTCACCGGCGCAACATGCTCGGCAACTACAGCCGCGCCGGCGTCGCTGTCGCCCGCGACCCGTCTTCCGGAAATCGCCCGTTCTGGACGATGATCCTGGCACGCTAACCGAGCCCGAACCGAGATTACGCGCTGTTACGGCAATTCAACCGATCGGCTCCGCACGGGTAGTTGCCAACATTACGCATATTTAATCGGTCGGTAAGGCGCACGCCATGGACCGTCCATGACAATACGGCCTCGATGACAATTGCGCGTATCGCGCTGTTTCGGAGAGGGATTTATGACGAAGAGGCTCGTACTTTTATTGGCCGGTGCTGGTGCCGTGGCCGCCGCCGGTTATGCCACGGCGGCAAGCAACCGGGTGGAAATCACTCAACGCGGCAACCAGATCTGCATCCGGTCCAACTCCATCCCGAACCATGCCACCGGCCAGTTCCCGAACCGCGGCAACCCGCACAGGATCCGCGCACAGAACATCAATGTGTGCGTGGACGCCAATCCGAAGAAAACCAACCGGGCGCGCGGTACGGGCCCGGGCGCGATCGGCATCGCCCTTAACGGCGTGCTGATCCGCCCGGGAACGGCGGACTATTGGGACCCCCGCTCACCGCGCGGCCACAGCCGCGACCGCAGATCGGGCTGGAACCTGGAAGGTATGGGATCCGCCCGCCAGCTCGGTATCGATTCCGCCAACGCACATGTCGACAATCGCGGGACGTACCACTATCACGGACGGCCGGTCAGCGCCCTCAAGACCAGGGGCGGCACGCAGATCGGATATGCCGCAGACGGGTTCGAGATCCACTATATCGGCGGGCGCGCGAAATCGGGCTACCGGCTGAAGAAGGGAAGCCGGCCATCGGGCCCCGGCGGCAAATACGACGGCAGCTACGTTGAGGATTGGGTCTATGTCGGCGGCGCCGGCACGCTTGATCAGTGCAATGGCGGTATGCTGAACGGCAAGTACGTCTATTTCGCAACCAATACCTACCCGTTCTACCCGCGCTGCTTCTTCGGCAGACCGAGTCCGAGTTTCCGCGGCCTTTGAAACGACTTCAGCCGGGCTAGACCCAATTGCCATTGCAAGTGACCGGTCCTGACAAAGGGCCGGTTTTGCGCTTTCGACCGGCATTCGGCTGTTAACGCTAAGTCAAGCATCTGTTTGACTTGGCAGGCTTTTCCACCCTTCTTTGAGGACATGAAACGCCCGCTGAATTGCGGATCGAAACCACGCTAGCAACGGGGGTCGGTAGCTTATGGGTGCGGACTACAATCTTTCATTGCCGTTTTTCAACGCCGCATCGAAGCATCCCGGCAGGCCGGTCCTTTATACGGACAAGGGGCACTGGACCTACGGGGAACTGGCAAAGACGGCAAAGCGCCTCGCCGGCCGCTTGGCACAGGAAGACGGTTCCGGCCGTGTGGGCATCCTCGGCACGCACAGTTTCGAGGCCTATGCGGGTATTCTCGCCACGCTGTGCGCGGGCAAGACCTATGTGCCGCTCAATCTGAAATGGCCGGAAGCACGCATTGCCGAGCTCCTGCGCCTCCTCGACCTTGAGGCGCTGATCGTCGATGCCAACGGCGCAGCCCTTTTGAGCGAGGCGGTACTCGCGGCCGCGCCGCCAACCATCGTCGTCGCCGACGCGGCGCTGTCCGATTACCCGGAACTGGGTGATCGGGCGGCGTCTTTTTCCGCGATCGATGCCATTTTCCTGGACAGGCCGGTACAGCGGGGACCCGACGACACCGCCTACATCCTCTACACCTCCGGTACCACGGGCATGCCGAAAGGTGTGGTGATTCACAATCTGGGCGTTTCGACCTATCTGGCGGAGACCCGCAAGTGGACGCGCTACTCCACCGAGGACCGTATTGCCGAAAGTTGCGACATCACGTTCGACCTGACCGTCCACAACATGTTCCTGTGCTGGGAGGCCGGTGCTTCCCTGCACGTCCTGTCGCCGCTCGACATGATGGCGCCGGCAAGGTTTATCAGGCGAAACGGGATCACGGCCTGGATGTCGGTGCCGACCCTGATCGGCATGATGCGGCGCACCGGCTCGCTGAAGCCCGGCATATTTCCGAGCCTTCGGATTTCCATATTCTGCGGCGAACCCCTCCCCCTCAGCGCTGCTCGGGCATGGGCGGAGGCTTCGCCGAACGGCAGTGTCGAGAATATCTACGGGCCCACTGAAGGGACGGTCGTCTGCATGCGCCAGACCCTGACGGAGCCCCCGGCGGTCACCGAGGAGCGCGGCATCCTGGCCATCGGCACAGCCTATGATTCCTTTGAAATCGCGATCTTCGACGACCGGCAGAACCGACTGCCGCCTGGCGAAGCCGGCGAAATCGCGCTTCGCGGCGCGCAACTCGCCAAGGGTTATTTCAACGCGCCGGAACAGGCCGCCGACCGCTTCCGGGTCATCGACGGCGACCGCTGGTACCTGACCGGCGATCTCGGGCGCCTCGATGACGAAGGCCGGTTCCATCACCTCGGCCGCACGGATAACCAGGTCAAACTCAAGGGCAACCGTGTCGAACTGGAAGAAGTCGAGATGCATCTTCGCGAGGCTGCGGGCAGCGAGCTTTCCGCCGTCGTTGCCTGGCCGGTCGAGGACGGGTCCGCGCAGGGCCTCGTCGCATTCACGGTCGAGACCGGACTGGACGAAAAGCGCATACAGGAACGCATGGCCCGGCATCTTCCCGGTTACATGGTGCCCGCATCCGTCCGGTTCACCGATGCCATGCCTCGGAACAACAACGGCAAAATCGATCGCCGCGCCCTGGTCGCCGAACTTGACCGGGAGGCAGCCGAGGCGTCCGCAGAAGCCGCGCAATGAGCATCGACACCGCCTATGGTTCGGCCACTCGCCATCCGGTCGCCCGGTTCTTTGCATGGCGACGGGCCTGGCTGGCGATGGACAAGAACGACCGTGCCATTGCCTTTGCGGCGACGCCCGCCGGTGTCCTGGCCATCCATGCCGGGTTCCTGCTGACCCTTGCGGTCAGCCTCGATCTCAGTGCCGGATTGCTTGCAATGACCGCCATGGCGCTGGCCGGGTGCGCGCTTTGGCCGGCGCGCAGAAAACTGGTCATTGCCGGTGCCGGCCTTGCCTATGTGACCCTCCGGCCCTTCCGCATCGAAGAGTGGAGCCAAACGGTGGAATCCCTCGCCACCGCCGTTCCGTTGCCGCCCGTGGCACTTCAGTCGGCGGCGGTCGCCCTGTTTCTGGCGATTGCCTGGATAGCGTTGGAAACGCAACGCCGCTTCGCGCACACGGGGATAGCCAAGCGCCCGGTGCGTGCGATGCTGGTCCTGTTCTTCGCCACGGTCGCCGCCGCCGCCACGCTTTCGCAAGGCAGCCTCGCGCACACCGGGCTATGGAGCTTCATCGGCGTCTGGGCGTCCTGCTTCTGGTTTTTCGCCTACGCGCTGGTTGACCAGAAAACCGGCGATCCCAGCGCCAACTATCAGCGCCTCGGCATGATGCGCCCGTTCTGGAGCGGCAGCGCGACACCCATCGGCAAGAATTTCGGATACCTGTCGAAATTCGAGGCGCACGATCCCAGCGAGCTCGCGGTGACGCGCCTGAAAGCCCTGAAGCTGGTTGTCTGGGCTGGCATTCTCAACGGCATCTATTTTCTGGCGGCACACGTCATACACGGCGCCGCCGCGGTCCCAACGCTGCAGGAAGCAATCCTCTTGCAGGCCGGCGGACAGGAGGCATCGCTCGGCGTGCGCTGGACCAGCCTCCTGTCCAATTATTTCCTCGACCTGCTGCTGATTTCCGTGTGGGGACACGCGATCGTGGCGGTGGTGCGCATGGTCGGTTACCGCATCCCGCGCAACACCTGGAACCCCATGGCGTCGCGGTCCATCTCGGAATTCTGGAACCGTTACTTCTTTTATTTCAAGGAGTTGCTGGTGGATTTCTTCTTCTATCCGGCGTTTCTGCGCTTCTTCAAGAAACAGCCGCGCCTGCGCATCGCCTTTGCCACGCTGTGCGCTGCCGGCTTCGGCAATTTCCTCTATCACTTCATGCGCGAGACTTATGTCTTCGCGTACACGCCGAATGTTGAAACCCTGCCGAAATTCTATAACGCCGGCTTCTACAGCCTGGTGCTGGCGACCGGTCTGATCGTATCGCAACTGCGCGGTCACCGGCCGAAGCCTGAGGACGGGTTCTACGCCTATCACGTGCGGCCCCGCCTTGGCGTCATGGCCTTCTTCTGCCTGCTCAAGATCTTCGACGACATAACCGGCGTCGGAACGCTTGGCGAGCGCTTCGCCTTCCTGTTCCGGCTTTTTGGAGTATGACGATGGACAATTCAGCCCACAACACAATCCGGGGCGCGATCGAAGCTATTCTCGCCGCCCGCGGCATCGACGGCCCGGTTTCGGATACCGACTCGCTGTTCATCAGCGGCCGTCTCGACTCGCTGGCTGCAACCGAGGTGATGATGATGCTTGAATCCGATTTCAATCTGGATCTCGCCGATCCCGATTTCGACATGTCGCGTCTCGACACCATCGCCGATCTCACCCGGCTGGTCACGGATATGGCCGCCTAGGCGGACTACCCCTCCACGGCGCGCAAGATCCTCTTCAGCGTGTCGTTCTGCTGTTGCTGAATGATCTCGATCGCCTTGAGGCGCTCGCGGATATCTCCGGAGCGCTGCTCCAGCCGGTCGACGCTGGTCTCGATTTCGCTGATGTCCGTCGCGTTGGCCGCCACATTGCTTTTCAGCGTTGCGTATCCGGCAATAAGACTGGCCGCCAATGTGCATATGCCCAGAAAGCCCGACCAGGGCAGCCCCCCGGGCCCGTTTCCACCGGCCATCAGACGGGCCTTCCGAACCGGGCGCGTGCGTGATTTCCGCGGGCGATGACGCAAACGAGGCTGCGGTCCTGGCGGTCCTTCGTGTGGTAAAACAGGACCCAGGCGCCGTCCCGCCCGGTGGTCAGTTCCAGTTCGCCTTCGCCGTTTTCGTGCCGCCCGCGCCACGCGCTTTGGTGACCGAGCTTGCGGAACAGGCCCTCGAACGATCCGTCGGCCACGCCGCACACCGGCATCGGCGCCGTTAGGAGTGGATTGCCGGTCTGAGAAATCGCAGAATCTGCAGATAACAGAACCGCCTGGAGCGCCGCCGCCAGGACAGTGCCAACCAATAGAAGCTTGCCGGTATTTCGCATCATTTCAGAATCCTCCCGATCAGCACCTTGCCCCCATCGACCAGGAACAACGAAGACACGATCCAGCCCGCCCATTGATCGAGAGGCGCGGGCAAAGCCGCAACGTTCCAGGTGAAATGAAAGAGGCTGTCGGCCACGACGGCCGAGAACCAGATCCCCAGCGGGATCACGAAAAAGAGCTGAAACCACCAGGTGCGGCTGACGAGAAGGTTCGCCTGCGCCTGCATGTGGGTCTTGATGATGGCGGCCTTGATGCGCTCGCGCTCAGTCGCGTTGTCCACCTTGTGGTCGACACTGTCGAGGATCCGGTCAAGTGTGCCGCCGGTCAGCCAGCCGAGCAGCGCGCCGCCGGCCTTAGCGATGAGGCCGGTCATCTAGCCGTCCTTTCCGCGCAGGCCGATCAGGCCGAGGCCGAAGGTGATCATGGCGGCGGGCGGCACCTCTGTCATGCGGGAAAGGACGTTGGCAGCCGGAGCGACCGCGGGGATTTCACCGCCGGCTGCGATGATGGTCCCGCAGGCGATGGCCGCAAAACCGGTCCACCATGTCACTGATTTCAGCTTGATGTATTTGGTGTTCATCGCTTTCCTCCAAAGATGGATGTGAGGCGCTTGACTAGAGCCGCCAGCCCGCCGCTGCTCGAAGTCGGAGAGACAGCCTCTGCATCTTCAGTTGATTTCGGCTTGGGTTCTGGTTCAGGAATCCGGACGTCCTCAAGCGGGCCTTTCGGCACGCCGCCCGCCTCCTTGATTACCGCCAGGAACGATCGGTAGTAGCCGGCGATCAGATCCCACTTGTCCGTGATGTTGACCGTGCGCCGTGCATTGCGCAGATCGTCATCGCCTGCGTCGGGCAGATAGTGCCGGATGCCGAAGCCCTTGCCGTTCCATCGGCCGTCGAGCAGACCACGGATCAGGATGCGGGCCCCGATGACCGGATCGAGCGCTTTGTCGGGGTCTTTGACGAGATCGACCCCTGCATCCGCGCTTGAGCGACGATAGTTGTCCAGCCATGTGAGCTGCACCTGGCCGCGACCGTAGTAAACGTGACCATACGGACCCTGCGGCCAGCAGTACCAGTCCTTGCCCTTGTGCCCGTAGTTCCGCTGCACATAGCGGCGCGCTTCGGCGTCCGATTTCTTGAAGCCCTCGCGGACGGGCACCATCTTGCGGCCCGTCTCGTGATAGGCCGTGGCCAGCGCATAGGCGAGCGTCTTGGCCCGCCCGTCGCCATGGGTTGCGAAGGCGTCGAGAATGCCCTCGACCCCCCTTACGCGCTGCCGGGATATGGACGTGCCGAACACGCCGCTCGAGCGACGCCGCAGCGCCGCATAGAATGCTGCACGGTTCATGGGTTTTCCTCCGGAATGAAGCGATATTTGGCGACGAGTTGTGTTGACGACACACGCTACCGACGGTAGGGGAGAGGCATATCTATTAAGCAGGTTCAGTATGGGTGTTTACGACAAGGCTTTTTATTCAAGCACAACCAAACTTTCGTTGAACGCCGCACGCAAAATTCTGCCACTTGTGTTTGAGATCGCGGCTCCGGACTCGGTATTCGATTTTGGTTGTGGTTCCGGCGCATGGCTTGCTGCGGCCAGGGAACTTGGAGTAGAAAATGTGTCCGGCATTGACGGCCCTTGGGTTGACGCGGCTTCCCTTATAATCGCTCCGGCTGAGTTTCAGGCCGTAGATTTCGAAAAGGACAGTTTTTCCGATATCGACGATGTCGACCTAGCGCTTTCGATTGAGGTGCTGGAGCACCTTTCGGATGAAACGGCAAAACGTTTGCTAAGTGCTGTCGCCGGACGCGCGAAGTTCATTCTGTTGTCGGTTGCGATACCTTTCCAAGGCGGGCGTAATCACATAAACGAACAGTGGCAGTCTTACTACGCCGGATACCTCAATGGCCTCGGTTATGTTTGCTGGGATGCCCTGCGTCCGCAGTTGTGGAATGACGCATCTATCCCATTCTGGTTGAAGCAGAATCTGCTGCTGTTTGTGCGTGACGATATCGCCAAAGATTTCCCTATCCCTGATACGCGACAACTCGATGTTGTACATCCAGACAACTACATCGCAAAAATCAGAAAACACAAATCTGACATAGAGTCGGAAAAGGGAAAACGCATCATAAAACGCCTTAGAAAATACATTGGCTTCGGCTCCGGCTGACACATCCGGTGCCGATTGGAGATCCTTCGACAGTGTCCACGCTGTGTATATATGCTCAATGCTAACCCAAAGCAGCAGAAACAATTCGCCATCGCGGCGGTAGGATGTCGCCCTGCGCGCCGTGGCTTGGGCAAATGCACTCGCTGCCGTTTCGTGTAGAGATGATCGATTTTTGATATCCATCCACTTATGCGTAATGCCAATGAGAGAAATTGCGCCCCTCGAACAGCACCAGGTTAAGAACAAAGTCCGTCGCAACAGGCGTTGGGGGTGGACGTGGCTGAACGTGCCGTCACCATAATCTATGAAGTCTACGAAAACTCCCTCTCGGTCACCATCCATTCGGGGTTATCAACGACAGGGGCCGGAACCATATTCCAGCCTCACATAAATCATCGACTACGTGGGCGCCGGTATAGTTATCGTGCCAATTTTGGTTTGTACCACCTGCTCTTACGCTTAACCCTTCCAGTATTTGACGCGTGTAAAGACCGCAGTACCATAGTTGTTCCCGTCGCCAAGACCCGTATTGGTCTTGGTATCGGAACATCGGTACTCAATTCTGTAAGTGTGGTTTGCCTCGACAGCAGCCCCACCGCCGCAAATCCCTCCATCGGCGAATGCTGTGCCCAGTCTTAGAATATCGCCCATTGCGACCTCCACGCTGTCGGTCACGTTGTAAAGGCGCGTTTGGACAAATCCACAGCCCTGAAAGGGGCACGTCCATTCAACCCATCCATTTTCTGTCACAGTGAATTCGTTGGATGCTATTGAAACGAGGCCATCAGGGTCACGGACTTCGGTGTTGAGATCTCGCGTTCCCCAAGAGCCGGACGTTGCTGTGCCGCCATCCGTACCCGAGGTTTTCTGATCTTCTATAACGGCGTTTGGCGCACCACCACCTCCCAACGCCTCAATCGCCTGCTTCGTTCTCTGAGGCGTCATCGCCTTTGTCGACGAGGTGCCTGCCTCCGCTTCGGCCTGCGAGGCCACATCCGCATTGATCGTGACATTGCCGGAAAGCGCGCCGCCGCCTGACAGAAGCGTGCCGGCGGAAACCGTCCGCGACGTCGGCACCTTTGCATCCAGCGCCGTCTGCTGCGCAGTGCTCACGGGTTTGTTGGCATCAGACGTATTGTCGACACTGCCGAGGCCGAGTGTCGCCCTGGCATTGCTTGCCGCCGTGTCGTCGATCAACGATGCGCCAAAGGTGCTGATCGTCGTGTTGGCCGGCAGGCTCAATGTCTTGATGTCGGGATCAACCTCGCTGTCCATCAGCGCGCCGGCAGCCGTCACATTGGCCGTGTCCGTCACGTCTGCACCACTCTCAACCCCCGCAAGCTTCGTCCGCTCGGCGGCGGTCATCACCTTGGCGCCTGCCGCCTCCGCCATGTTCGCCATGTCGAACGCATCGCCGCTTTTTGCCGTCGGGTCATAGACAGACGCGAGCATGTCGCCACTTCCGGGGCCGGCCGGCCCCTGCGGGCCCTGTGGCCCGGTTGGTCCGGTCTCCCCTTGCAGCCCCTGCGGACCCTGTGCTCCGGTCGCGCCGGTCGGCCCGGTGTCTCCTTGTAGCCCCTGCGGACCTGTCGCACCCGTGGCGCCGGTTGCGCCCTGAGGGCCGGTATCGCCCTGAGGCCCCTGCGCGCCGGTATCGCCGCGCGGAATCTCGAAATCCAGGGTGCCGTCCGCGTTCTTCGCAACACCGGCGCTCGATCCGGCCGCCCCGGTGGTCACCGTCCCGATCGAAAGGTCGGGCGCGTTGTCCAGGCCGTCGCCGGCATCGTTCCAGCCGATCAGCTTTCCGGCCTCCGGCTCCGGAAAATCCGGGCCTGACGTCGCCGACGATTTTTTCATCTTGACCGCCCGGTCAAGCTGCTCCTGCAGGCGCTGCGCCTGGCGTGCGTGGCGGTCGAACTGGCTTTCGAAGGCCTGCTCGCGGAAGGTGCCGACATCGTCGGCATCGGTTGCCTGCGTCAGCGGCTCGTTGCGGATAACGGTCACGGTCTCCGTCGCCGCCGGCGCGGCAATGAAGGTCACCGATCCGCCGCCGCCGTCCCCCGCACCCGAAACCGTATAGTGCGTGGAAATGGTCTGCAGCATTTCCGCCCCGCCCGCAGTCGTCAGATAGACCGAAAGGTGGCCCGCGTCCTCGAAATAATAGGGAAAGGCAAACACCGTCGTGCTGCCGTCGCCCGCAGCGCGGACGCGGTTGATCGTCGTTGAAATTGTCATGTTGACCTCTGTTGAACGAAAGAGGGCTGCCGTGAGACGCAGCCCTCATCTGGATAAATCTGCTCCGGGAAACCGCGCCTGTCGGCCGCCCGGCATGGTGCGCGGAGACGGAGCATCGGACCGCAACACTCGCATAATTTGAATCCCGGCACGATACGAAGTAAACCTCCGCTGACCTTCGCTCCCACGCACGCGCAGTATCGGGAGGCGTGTGTGCGTAGGTCCGGCGCGGGAACGAAGCCGGCCGGTCCACCGAAGGTCACAAGGGTTCGCAAGTCACGTTCGGACTTGTTATCTCATTCTCCGGCTTAATCCGGCCACGGCTCTTCGCGTATCCGGGATCAAATGTACGCGAAGGGTAGCAAGGGACAGGCACCCGGGTCTGTTGGTGGGTAGGCCGTCCATCCCGGAGTTTCCCGCTCCCACATCTGCCTTCTGGAACAAGGAAGCTTTTGTGCGTAGGCCGCAGGGGCACACCACTCCTGCGGTTCACCGGGCCACCGGCAATTTGCAACAGCCTTCGCGCACTTTCCCCTTCACGACCGCACACGTGCAAAGCGGGCTTCCGCCAGCACCAGCCAGCACCTCATGCCGCTCTCCAAAATCGTATTTCTCAACGCCCGTTTCACCGCTAAATTGCACCCGGCGCCGCTCACACTCTGGCATCCTATACCGGAGGGTCAGGGTGCGTAGCCCACGGGGAATGGCTATTCTCGTGGCGCACCGGGGCCACCCGCTTCCACCGCTGCAATCCCATATTGGGGGTTCTGCGGTGCGTCGATTGCCAGGTGTTCATGCACCTGGCTTTCACCGGGGCGGCCTTTTTCGGCATGGAACCGATCAACAAGAGGATCTAAGGTGCTGCTGGCTCCGGCTTAATCCAGCGACGCCTTTTCGTATCCGGGACAAATGTACGGATTGGTAAAGAGAGCAGAGCACCCGGGTTCTGCTGATGGATAGCTGACCATCCCGGAGCTTATCTTTCTCCCAGATCAACAAAATTCCGAAACCGAACCTCAACCCTTTGGTGCATTGACCTTTTTCTGCGCAATCTCTACTTTGATCGCGGGACGGTGAGTACCTATACGGGAAACGGAGTAATATCTGTTTGGACGTTCGTTGAAGCGCCGTTATACGGCGACGCAACCTAGCTCTTCCTCCGTCCCACCTACTTCGCGGACAACCAGCGCATTAAATTGCGTCACGAAGTCAGTTTGATTGCCTCTCAATCTGTGACTATATGTTCGCGGACCCTACCAAATTCGCAGCGGTAGGGACTTCGGTCGGTGCCGGGCGTGCACCTGGGGCTCACCTTCCCAAATCTACTGGAATTTGATTTTCTTCATTCAATCTTTAGAGCGTGTCTGGCTTAGATTGGATCATTTGACCGAGGCGATTTTGGTCTCTGGCTAGGCGGATTGCGCGCCGTGGTGCCATCCCACCACAAGCGCGAGCCAACGACGCGAGAGGCCAAAATCGCCCGGCCCGATCATCTTTGAATTCCAACACGACAGGCCTCACTAGGGTGGGGAAAATCGACCCATCGGACGTCGTTGCGCCACTTGCCCGATGCTCAGCATCGCGCTGCGCGACGCGCCTAGCCGAATGGACCGATTTTCCGCCATCAAATGCTTCAATCTAAGCCAGACACGCTCTAAGTGCATTGACCGCCTGCTCTTCAATTCCTATGTTGTGCTCGGGACGGTGTGCACCCTATGGGTTAGCCGAGCACCCCGTCGGGAAACGGATTAACCTTCGTTTGGACGTAAGCTAAAGTGCCGCTTTCAAAGCGGTGATGCAGCAGGGGCTATGCCCCGTCCCACCTAAAGGATCGGCACATCGTTTTTATTGCGAAGTCGGTTTGATAGTTTCGCCTTTTGTTACTATATGATTGAGGGCCCTACCCAATCCGTACGCGAAAGGGACTTCGGTCGGTGTCAGGCGTGCACCTAGGGCTCACCTTCCCAAATCTTTTTGCTGCCAGTCTTGTTTAGGGTTCTCCGTAGAATAGTTCTGTTCGGTTTGCCTACATGCTTTGTGCTCTCTGGAAATCCGGTTGTTACGCCATGGTATTGATCACGCCTAAGCAAACGATCAAGCCATGACCCACGCTGAAACTCGGTAATAATGTACCTATTAGCCTCTCCCTTACCGGGTTCTTTGACCAGCATGACCCTACCGTTGGCCTGTTCAATGACGGTCGTTCGGCCTTTTGCCACGTCTTCAACTAGATCAAATGCGATCCGATAGCCCAGTTCGCGTGCTCTCTGATGCTTCTCAGGTGTGATATGAAGCGCTCCGAACCCCTCCTTGCCGGATTCACCAACCTCCATCCTGACGGGACCCTGCGGTACTCGTCCGTCCGATGCGCGATCCACTCCGGGAGGCATGTGACCCAAATCTACACTACCATCGGAACCTCGATAAAATCTTTGGTTCCCTATTCTCTCTAACCATCTACCTTGGTTCGAAAATCCCTGCAGGCTTGTTGACAGAGTATCCGACCCAATTTCGCTCCCAACAAACTTTCCGCCAAAACCAACCGCACCCGCTCCCAAGCCCAGCGCTGCACCAATCGGGGCATCGCGCACGGCCTCGCGCGCTCTTTTGGCTATACCGCCTTCGCCAGAGCCGTAACCGTAGGCAGCGCCGGCCGCACCACCCTCCAGCGCTGAGTAGCCAAGAGTTGGCAAGAATCCCTTGCCGGCTGTCGCAGCATTCGCAGTAAGCGATAGGCCGGAACGGGCTATTCCAGTTCCGCCTAGCACTCCGCCCGCGATCTGACCCGCCAGACGCGCTCTGCCTCCGGTTCCGTCAATCGCCCGCTGGCGTTCAAGTTCCGTTTCGTAGTTCTTGCCGAACAGCGCACCCACACGCGCGGCGATCTCGTCCGATGTGCCGAAGGTCAGGGTATCCGCCGCACCGCGAACAGCATTGTCCAGATTGGTGATGTCACGGCGCATCCTGCTGCCAGGCAGGCCCAGGGCGTTCAACGCGTCATATGTTGCATTGCCCACGCGCTCGAATAGGGATGGTTCATAGCTGCGTAGCGCCGCCACAGCTTTCGCCTCATCTGGCGCCTCAACCTCGAAGCGTCCGCCCGGCGTTTCGATTTCGAATGTGGGCACTAGTCTTTTCTCCGGATGCGCATGCCGTTTTCGATGTCTTTCCAGCCGTCGTCTGCAGCGCCTGCGTTCCGATCCGGTTCATCGACACTTGAACCCGCGGCAAGCGATCCGTTTAGGCGGTCGTCCAGTTCAGCCAGCAAGGTCAGACGTTCGGCAAGCGACAGGGCGGCAAATCTCGGATCTGGCGCGGTGATCACCACGCTCTCCCGCAATCGGAAGGCCGCGCGCGCCGCCTTGGCCATCTGGGCCAACTCGTCCGAAGGGATTTTGCGCACGCGGCGAAACTCCAGCTCTTGCCGGTCGTAAGACTGAAGCGCGGGTGTGCTCTCCCCGCCGGCGGCTAGGACAAGCGAACGGTCCCCGTCGGCAGCCCGGTCGAACAGGCCGATGCCGCCTTCCGGCAGCAAGACGAGGTCGCCGCGCCGGGGCTTGGCGGTGGCGGTTGCCCAATCGCCCAATTGATAGGCCAGGCCCGGAGTAAGGTATGCCACCGTCGCCAGAGCCATGTCGCCTGCCTCCGTCGCCGTACCGGGCTGACCAAAGGCCTTGACCACAAACCGTTCAACAACGCGCCCGGCATCATCGCCGCCAGTCAGTGACCGCGCGATATCGCGTGGCCGGGCGAGCGGGTTCGGACCGCCCTCCCCGCCGGCGCCGGATCCGGCGTTGTCAGCAACGAATTTGGTTCCAAGCATTCCGTCCATGAGCCGTTCCGGATCCGTTCCGGCAATGCGCGACGCGGCGGTCCAGGCTAGTTCCTTCCCGAACTGTATCGCCAACTTCCGGCTGCCATCCATCGGCAGCACGGAAAGGCCGAGCAGTTCGTCAAGCTGCTCCCGGGCGTTGACGAAGCTCTCCATGGAGAGGTCGACATCGTCCAGGATTCCCGCCGCCAGGCGGACCGTTTCGGCTTCGTAGAAACCGATCGACTGGTTGCGCTCGGTTTCCGCGGCCCGCTGCAAAACCGGCTCGGCGCGGGTGCGGATCATGTCCCTGACTGCCGGCTGCTCCTCCAGCGGAAACGCCGCCACCGCCTTGTCGATTTCCGGCTCCACGACCTCCTTGTTGTAGGCCTGGTAAAAGCCGGCGCCGTCCGGTTCGATGGTCTCGCGTCGCGCAATGAGACCCTTCTTCAAAGCGGTTTGCACATCCAGGACAGCGCGAACTTTCCCGAAGGATTCTCGGGCGCGCTGGCGTTCCTTGTGCCTTTGCTGATGTGTGCCCCCATCGGGATCGTTTTCGTTCGTGCCCAGCGGCAGCGATGCGATCGTTCGTCCCAGCCCCTGAAGGGCCCGTCCGAGATGGTCGTTGGCCTGCACGCGCGGCATCCCGCCACGATCCGTGTCGAGCGTTCGCTGTGCCGTATAGATCGGTATGCGTGGCATGTGTCACCCGGTTGTTTTCTATACCTTCGCTGCGCCCTCGATCATCGGCGCTATAAAGCCGAAAGGCGCTGCCGCCATGATCGACCGTGCGTTCGCGCGGCTTTGCTGGGCGCGGAACAGTTCGTTTGAAGCGCGCGTTTCCGCGCCGTAGCGGATCGCGCCGATGTCGAGTGTCGCCTCGGCCGCCGAGTCCTCGATGATGTTGCCGGGACTGCCGGTTAGCTGGACACCAGAGGCTCCATAATTTGCGATTTGTTGCCCGTGAAGCCGGCGCGCCTTGTCGGTCGCCCGCGCGCCCTCGAAGGCGCCGCGCTGGCGTTCCATGGCCGCCTGCCGTTCATGAAACTGTGCCTGCGAGCGCGCCGCGGCGGCCTGGTTGCGCGCGCTGACCAGGCTGCCGATGCCGGTGATAACGCCGCCGATGAGAGGTGTGCACATGTCAGGGTTCTCCTTCCACGGATGCGATAATGCTGCGGATGGTGGCCGGATAGGCGCGGTCGGAGCGCAGAACCACGACCCCGCCATTCGACCAGTTGTCCTCGGCCGCGACGGATTTCACACCGGTAAACAGCGCCCGCTCGCTTTCAAGGTTTTCAGAGGTTGCGCGAAACAGGTATTCGAACTGTCGCAGTGCGGACCCCGCCTTGATGTAGGCGGTCTCGAGAAGATCGAGCGCCACGGAGACGACGCGTGCGCGCCGGCCGATCGACGCGCCGTCCCGGTTGCCGGTCTGCGCCATGCGCAGCGTCTCGGCAACGCTTTCATAGCGCAGGCCAAATGTGACCTTGTTTGCCGCGATTCCGCCGGGCAGTGTGAAGGCGCCACCGGAGACCGTAGCATCGCCGATATCAACACCGTCGGCAATGACCCCGACCGTCGCACCTTCAAGATGCGATGCGCCGCTTATGGTCGTTGCCGGGCTGCCGTTGGTCACGGTCAGCGCGCTATCCAGGAAAACACCGTCCGAGATCGCACCGCCGTCAAACGGCATTTCGAGATATTCCACGTATCGCCTGCTCTGCCCATTGATGGTGCGCCGCACGATCATCCACAGGCGGTCGCCGCTCTCGACTGGAACGATGCACGCGCTCTCCACAATCCCGGTTTCCGAGGCACTTCCGCCGGCGATTATGTGCCTCGAAATGCCGACGACTTTCTGCGCCCTGTCGTAGGTGGTCGCGGTCAATGTGCCGTCCTTCAAGCCGCACCAGATCATGCTGTCGGGAAATTCCTGGTAGGCCATGAAGGAAATGCCCGGCTTGAAGGCATGCGCGGACAGCACGGTCAGTTCCGGCGAGAGATAGCCATTGACGTCGTAGGAATAGGAAAACTCATGCAGCGCCGATTTGTGAAAACCGCCATAGACGACCGTGTTGCCGATCGTTACCGGCTGCACCGCGGTTGCGCCCGTCGTCGTCTGCTGGCGCTGCTGGATGTTGGTGGACGAGAACGCTTCGGCGCTCGACGCCGGCCCGAGCGTGCGCATCGACCCGCTGGTGCCGATGACGAGATCGCCGCTTTCACGGATAAAGGATATCGCATTGAGGCGCCCGCCCGTCATGGTGATCGACATGCCGTCTGACGCTTCGGCCGGCGTGCTCTCGCCGAAATTGTCGAAGCGCAGGGACTGGGAAAGCCACACCGTTCGCGGCTGCGTATCGGTCCGGCCGAAGGCCAGGCGCTCCTGGTAGAAACCCACCGTGTGCGGCCAGCCGCTCTGATCAGACCATGCACCCAGCGCCCAGACCACGATCGGCGACGTGTCCGGCAGGGCCTGACCATGCAGCCGGATCTTGACCACTGTCGTCGAGGTGACGGCCGTGATTTCCGCCCACCGCCATATCCCGTCGCCGCCGAGAAGGCGGATCAGCCGGCCGACATCGGTCGATTGAAAGCCCGTATCGTTGTTGATTCCCGTCGTCGACGAGGCCGTCAGGTCAAAGGGCGTCTGGTCACTTGCCTTCTGATGGATGGCCAGCTCCGCCATATCGGAACTCGTGCCGTCTGCCCCGCCGCCGCCGGAAAATTTCAGGCGATAGTATTCATACGCCGTGTTGTTCTCGAATTCGAAATAGCGTGTCTCCGATCCCGACCAGCCGGTTTCCCCGTCGCGGCTGTCGAGCGTTACCCAGTTGCTGCCGTCGTTCGAACCCTGAAACTCCCATTGAGCGATGTAGTCGGCATGCTGCGCGGTGTTCTTTGATGCCGTGAGCCAGTAGGCGTCCGCGATCTTTTGCTCGCCATTCGGGAACTGGTACTGGACGGTGCCATCGGATCCGCTGCTGATCGTGATGGTCGAGATCTTGTTCCGGTTGAACAACAGGTACGAGTTGGTGCCCGCCGACCCGCTCGCCGTCCCCTCCGGCGCGGTGTTCGACGTCATCTGCGGCGTGATGTGGCCGGTCTCGGCCGGTGTCAGTGTCGTCGATGTGGTGTTTTCTTCCAGAAACGGTCCGTCCTGGAATCCGAACGCGGCGAACGACCAGTTCGTTTCGCTGGTCCTGCGCAGTTCCTGCGGCGCATAGGAGCCGTGCACCATGTAAAGCACGTCGGCGCTTTGCGTGTGGTCGATGGCGCCGATATCGGCCAGCGCATAGGGCGAGGCGATCTCGTAGGGGCTGCCGCCGCTCTCGACCTGCCCGTCAAGCGCGAAGAAACGGCAATACTGATCGCCATGCTCGACCGCATAGGCCTGGGTCTCGCTGAAAGCGAACGGAAACAGACGGCAGGCGTCGTTGCTGTCCTTGACCTCGGCGACGAAGACCGAACCGGACCGTCGGCGCAAGCCGCCCTGTTTGAGCACGTAGAAATTCTCGCACCTGGCGAGCCCCATGCGGTAGTGGTCGATGTCGACGCGGCCGTGCAGTGCCGGCGCCAGTTCGCCGCGGCTGAAGGTCGCCTGGATCGGATAGACGGTCATGTTATCCCCGCACCGCGATCACGTCGTTCGTGTCGGCGCGCTCGAGCGAACCCTGCAGGCCATCGATGCGCCTGGCGCGCTTCAGCTCGCTGTCGAAACGGCCGGAGGCGAATTGCGCGTAGCTGGCCTTGCCGGTCACCGCATGGGCGAGATTGGCGGCGAGGAACGACGCGAAGGCCGTCACCGCCAGCGGCGACCACAGGCCGAGTTCCTCGACGCGCCGCACATAGCGGATTTTCAAGGGCGCCGTCGCATCTGTCAGGATATGACCGTTCTCGATCTCGTGGGCGATGTTCGCCCCGCCGAAGAGACCGCCCTCCTTCAGCGGCAACAGCCGCAGGCAGTCGCCCGGCAACAGGTACTTGTAATCCCAGCCGAAAAACGGCGTCTCGGCACTGGCCGGCAGGCTCACCCGGCTCACCGCGAAATTCCACGGATGAGCGGCGAGGAAGGCGTCGCGCAGCGCGTCGAAATTGCGCTTGAAGCGGCGCGCGTTCGGCTCGTCGTCCTCGATGGAGGAAATCGGCCCCTCGTGCAGGATGTCGAGCGCCATGTTGCAGACGCCCGTTTCGGTCATCGCTGAGGTCATTGAGGTTCCTTACAGAAGCGCCAGAAGGTTCGATGCGGCGATGGTCGTGTTGGCTGACAGGACACGCGTCGCGGCAACGGGAAGCGCGGTGCCTGCAGCCAGGCCCTTGAAGGTCGCGGTGCCGCCGTCGGCGAGAACCACCGACAGGTCCCCGGCGGCGCCGGCATAGACGGCGCGGCTGGTGAAGTCGAAATCGGTGTCCAGCGTCACGGCATGCGCGGTGCGGAAGGGCGAGCGCACGTCGCCGCTTTTACTCTTGAACGGATCGATGGTCATTTGCTGCCCCCTGCCCTGGTCCGGCGTTTGGCGGCCCGCGTTGCCGCGGCCTGGTTCCGGCGGCCGATCTCGGCCACCTCGTCATTCAGCTTGCGGCGCTGTTCGGCCTTGCCGTCATCCGCCGGAACCAGATGGGCAATCCCTTCGGGTCCGTCCGCCAGCCGCTTCAGGTGATTGCGGCGCACGACATCATTGCCATCGAGGATGGCTTTCTTGCTGGTCATATCCTGTCTCCGGAAAAGCCGGGGGCCGAAGCCCCCGTTTGGTTGGCAGATCAGCCGGCATTCACATCGAGCTGCGCGAGCTTGATGTTCTTGCGGTCGTAGACCCGGTCCCAGTTGGCGGCGGTGGCGAGTTCCGCCTCCGTCGGCGAGATGCCGGCGCAGGAGGAATCGGTCCACTTGACGCCGCGCGGGTGCAGGATGCAGTGGCGGCGCGTGACCATGTTGGTCTGGCCGCCGCCATTGCCCTTCAGCGGCGAGCGGTCGTATTCGAGCGCCTGGTCGGCATCGAGTGCCGCCGAGGCGTAGCCGAAGGCGCCGCGGCCGAAGAGGAAGCAGGTGTATTTGCTGGCATTGGTGCCGGCCGTGACCGGCATCTGGTCGTCGACGATGACCAGCCGCCCCTTGTAGTAAGGGATTTCCTTTTCCAGCTTCGAATCCTGCACATAGTCGATGTCGTCATTGTCCTGCACGGACAAAAACACCGAGGAATGCATGGCTATCGCCACCACGTCACCCAGCCGGTCGCCCATCGTCTGGCAAGCCCGGTCGAAGGCCGAGCGCGAGAACTTGTTGGCGGCCGTCGGCGAAGCGATGTCCTGGTAGACCGAGTAGATCATGTCGGAGCTGTCATTCGCCGCGTTGTCGGCGAAGACGCCGCGGCAGGCGGCGATCAGCATGGTCTGCTCGGCGCCCATCCAGTCCTCGGAGAGGTGCTTCAGGACATGGCCCTCCGGGTCCTTGCGGTTACCCGTCGCCATGACGCCGGCGATGTCCATGTGCGAATAGGCCTTGGCCCAGTAGTGCTTGACCGCCTGGTCCTTGCTCGCCGTGATCTTGCGCGGCGTGATCTCCGCCGCGTCGTCGTCGGAGACGATGTCCGGAGCGCTGCGGGAAAGATAATCCCAGAACGGCATGTTGATCAGCCGCCCGCCGGCGTTGAGCTGCGATTGCACCTCTTTCGGCGGGCTTTCCAGGATGCCGGAGCGCACGAAGATGTTCCGCTCCGGAAATTCCTCTTCCATATACGCGAGGTAAACCTCCGGCGTGATGATGTCCGTTTGTTTGGTCGTTGCCATTTACGTTCTTCCTTGATGGCTGCGCGCCTGACCGGTTCAGCGTCAGAGCTTGTAGGTGCGCGGGTCCTTGCCCGCGGCCCGGATCAGGTTGCGCGCGCGTTGCGGGTCATCGCGAATGATGGCGTTCTGCTCCCCCCAGTTCTTGCTGTCGTCGGCAAAGGGGTTCTTGCCGCCGCCCTGGCCGGTCACCATGTGGTCTTCGGTGAAGAAGTCCCGGCCGACCCTGGAGAGAGCGATCACGAGATTGGGCGCGGTGATCTGGTCGAACGGATCGATCACCCCACTTTCTTTCAGCTCGTGCATGAGGTCGTCGCCGCCGAGCGCATTCACCGCCTTGCTGAAATACTCCTGGTTGGCGTTGAAGGCGTCGCTGCCGGGACGGCCCCAGTTCTCCTCGAGGGTCTTGCTGGCCGAGCGCAGCGTCTCCTCATAGAACTGCTGGCTCTCCTGCCGCCGGCCTTCGACGGCCCGCGCGGCATTCTGCATGAACCAGTCATGGGCCTTCGCCGAGACTTGCGCGGGCAGTTTCATCTCGTGAGAGAAGTCCCGCCAGGCGTCGACGAAGTCGGCATCGTAGGGCATGTCCTCGGGCAGCCCCTCGGGCAGCGCGTACTCATAGCCGGATGGATCGTCCGGCCGCAGCCGTTCGGTCACCCGGTCGTAGAATCCGGCCACGTCCTCTTCCGAAGCGTCCTCGCCCGGCAGGCGGACGGAACGGCCGATGAGGCTTTCCATCTCGCGGGATTTGGTGACGAGCCCCGAAAGAAGCTCCTGCGGGGTTTCGCCGCCGATCCCGTTCGCGTCGATCCAGTTCCGGCTGTCTCCATCGAGACCGGACAGAAGATCCGAGGCAAGAACCGCCGACCCTTCAGCGGCCTCACCGTTTCCAGCATCCAGGCTGCCCGCCGAGGCGGACCCTTCAGACATCGTCATGAGTATGTTCCTTGTGTTGTGTGCTGCCGCGGCCCGGAGAGGACCGCGAACGAACGCGAAAGCCGCACGGCTTGAACCGTGCGGAGAAGCAGCCGCCACACCGCGCGGTTCGGCGCGGCGTATGTCAGCTAAATTGTTTGCGTAAAAGCGCCCTGGCGGCCCGACAGTGTAAGCGTCCGGCGCGGGCGCAGGAATGCGATGTTACGTTTGTTGTCTGCGTTTATAGGGAATTTGCGGACAGACAGCGATCCCATTGAGCCGCTGCACGAAGCCCATGCAGCCCAGGCGCCCATATAGTCCTGATTATTATTGTTTTTTCCAGAAAAATGCGTATCGGTTATTCGGTTGGATTTTTGCTTTCACCGGCCAAACCTGGTTGCCGGTGGCCGCGCGATGTCGTGAAGCCTTGTGGCGCCCTTGACCCGCGGCACCTTGCCACCCATCAGCATGCGCAAGAGGTTGGGCGAGAACGGCCGGTTCTTCGGATCGAGCGCAGAGAGATCGCCGGAGAGCAGACGGTGGAGGTTGGGATCCAGCCCGAGCTTTTGCACTCGCCCGGTTTTCTCGCCGTTACTGGCAAGTGGAGTTGGCCTCTTTTGAACTTGTCCTGTTTTCGCTTTGGAATAATCTTTGAAAGTCTGTTCCACGATTTCCGGCCGCACGCCATGAAGAGGCAAGCGTCTGACATCATATCCGGCAATATCATGTGTCCTCGGGTCCATTTCTGCGTCCAATATGAGACGGCCGCTCCCCAGCGGGGCCGACTGTGATTTCCACACATGCTGCGCAACATAGTCTGCAAATTGATCGTTTGTGATGCTGTCACCAAAGATCTCATGGGCTTCACGCGCCAGTAGAATTCCCTCGTAGTTGTTCCAGTAGTCCATGAGATGCTGCTCGAGCGGATTACTTGCGAACCACTCATTCAGGTACCCCGGCGCAAGCGTCTGAGTGACGGCGGCCTCTTCCGGGGGATGTCCCGTTCTCTGTTGAAAAAGGAACGGGCAGCGTTGCGGTTTCATGATTAGGCGGCCTGCGCCATGTCGTCAACCTGGTTGCTGTCGCCCGATCCTGCGCCATGTCTGTGGAG
>NZ_SPNT01000027.1 GCF_004959855.1 Nitratireductor sp. XY-223
GCGAGAAGACCGCAGGTCCGATGCTCGACCGCACAACCACGCCCGAACCTTCGCGGAGACCGGCTTCGTGCGACGGTTCTGACAAGCGCACCAGGCACACACACCGCGGGACCGGGGCCGGCCGGCAGGCTCAAAGTGGCACGGGCAAAGCGGGCAGCAAGCCGCCAGGTTGCCCAATAGCATCACCCGGTCTGTCCGCATGCAGGGCCGGTCGAGATCGCGCTGTGGTTGGCGACGCAACACGGGTTTGACCGTGCAGCAGCGTGCGCAGGAAAAGGCCTCGGAGAAGCGGTACCCCTTTTGAATGCGCCGGCAT
Source organism: Nitratireductor sp. XY-223 (assembly GCF_004959855.1). GTDB lineage: Bacteria > Pseudomonadota > Alphaproteobacteria > Rhizobiales > Rhizobiaceae > Hoeflea_A. The sequence continues at coordinate 317 of NZ_SPNT01000027.1, forward strand.
GCGGATCGGCGAACGGCACCGCCACGGCCTCGGCCGGAGACAAGGGCAAATACAGCGTTCTGCCGGCGGCGGGTTGCGGCGCGTGTCGCAAAGGTCCGGGAATCTGGCTGTGCCCCCTATTGTTGCTGAGGTTTCAATGATGCAAAGCATGGAATTCATATTGGCTGTATTTGCAGTCGTGCAGATGCTGATAGGAGTGAATTTAGTCAGCTTGCAAGAAGCGAACGCTGTCTTGATTCGACCGATCGGTGCCTCAATGTTCGGGGAGGGATCAGTCATGCTGATGTCAGCTTGCGTTAACGGCAGGTTTGAGTGGGTAATATAGTTTGGCGGCAAATCGCCAGGCATGGCCGTACACCCCGGGGCAACGGCATTTCGCGATCTGTTTCGTTGACCGCTGGCGTTCTTTCGGCGCCGTTCGCCGTTTGAGGCCAATCGGACAGCAGCAGGAGCGCGTCGCCGGACATGGCCTTTGAGCGGTTTCGGATCGTGTGCCGGAGTATCGCCGCCATGGCGAAGAATATATCGGATGCACTGCGTACGTGCCGTCGGCCATATCAAAACGATACCCCAACGGATGCGAGATCTGTGCCAATCACTTTGATGGATACGCTTGGGTATGACGTGACGCAACGGATCGCGGTGCCCCGCTCTTCGGGCTCGGCGACCGGTTTTATCACCACAGCAGCGGCGCGTCGGGCGACCGATAGGCGTATCGCGGCTCGGGAGCAGCGAGGAGGCTCCCGAGCCGAGGCACGCTATCGGCATGGCGCCGGGTTTGAGCGTCCGTACTGCCGATGCGCGTGGCTGTTTGAGCCGACGTGATTCCGCCGCCGGATGTCGCGAGCAGAGGGGCGACGAAGCAGCATTTGCCAACGTCCGGACCGGCATGGATACAATAGCCCCGCGCCCGACAATAAGCAGATACTTCAGGTCACTTGAGAACGGGACTGTACCGTTTCGGGTGGCAGTGGTCGAGCGTGACGCCACCACCATGCAACTTCCTGTGTCTCCCACCGGACGGCCTCGTCGACGGCGGATGCTCCGGGGAAGGGCGATTTTTTGGGGGCGTGCGCCATGTCTTCGCAAAGGCAGACAGTCAGTGATTATGACCGGCGTCTCTCGGACGACTGGCTCTTGACCTGCTGGAACCCCGACCACATCCATTTCGGGCTGTTCGAGCCCGGGAGAGACTGTATTGATTTCGGGCGGACTTTCGAGTACCCGCACGCCGACCTTGCCCGTGCGCTGGTGCGAATGATCGATGAGATAACGGAGCCCGCCCGGATTTGCGCGGGCGAGCATGTGGTGGATGCGGGCTGCGGCGTGGGCGGGACCGCAAGGTGGCTGGCCGGCCGGTACGGCTGCCGCGTCACCGGGGTGGGCATTTCCAACCTTAAGCCGGATATCGCCAGGCAGCGGACCCAGGATGCCGGCCTGGAGGGCATGGTCGACTTCAGGGAAGCGGACTGCTGCATCCATCTGCCTTTCGCAGACGGCGCTGTCGACGTGGTCGTGAACGTCGAGAGCGCGTGCCAATACGCCCATCGGCCGCAATTCCTGAGCGAGGTCCGGCGTATCCTGCGGCCGGGCGGACGGCTGGCGGCCAGCGACTGGCTGATGACGGACAGGACGTCGCCGGCGGAGCGCGAGGCGTATATACGGCCGCTTTGCCGCGTCTGGGCGCTGCCGGATCTCGAGAGCCGTGCGTCCTATCTCCATCTGCTTCGGGAGGCAGGTCTGGAGACAGCCGGCGTTTCGGATTTCGGCGGGCGGGACCTGCACAATGCGGAGTTGTTGGGGCGCCGCGGGCGGATCATGTTCATGCGTGCGATGTCCAGCGCGACGGCGCCGGATCACTGGATAAAGCAGATGCAGGCCTTGTCGACGGTGCACGCCGCATGGATTCGCGGCTTCTTCGAGCTTGGACGCTACCTTGCACGGCGTCCGCAAGTGCAGGAACAGCCGGCAAATCCGGCGACATGAATGGACTGCGCCGCAAGTCCTTGCCGCCGGATTGCCGGCCCGATTTCGGGAGTATATGCAATATGGTTATCACGCATTCCACGCACGACGCGCCGAAACAGGAAGTCGCGCTACCTTCGGCTCTGGCCGGGATCAACAGCAATGTTCTTGACGATGCGATCCTGAAAAAACTGGTGGACCCCGATGTCTACTACGCGCTCGCGCAGTGCCGAGCCACGGGCGTGCCGATGGATCGGGGCTTCGCAGACGCATTGGCGAAGTCCATTCGGGAGTGGGCGCAATCGAAAGGCTGCATCGGTTATTCGCACTGGTTTTCGCCGATGCGTGGCGCGATTCACGGTGAGAAGCTGGAGACATTCGTCGGCGTCGATTTCGCTACTGACAGGCTGATCGTCGAAATGTCGGGCACGCAGCTGTTCCAGACGGAAACCGATGGCTCGTCGTTTCCCAACGGGGGTCTGCGAAAGACCCATGAAGCGGCGGCCTATATCGGCTGGGACACCGGCTCGCCGCCGTTTGTATACCGCCAGACACTCTATATTCCCTCCACTTTCGTCTCATGGAACGGGGAGGCGCTTGATCAGAAAACCCCGCTGCTGCGCGCCAACATGGCGGTCAACGATTTGGGTGTTCGGCTTCTGTCACTGCTCGGGGACAACGAGACCAGAGAGGTCGTTTGCAATGTGGGCTGGGAACAGGAGTTCTTCCTGATCGACCGGGAGAAATACCTGGCGCGGCCCGATCTCCTGGCTGTGGGACGCACGCTGTTGGGGGCCGCGCCGCTTCGCGGTCAGGAAATGGACGCCAACTATTTTTCCAGGTTGTCGCCGAGGGTGAGCCGTTACATCGCCGAAGCACGGGACATTATGTGGGAACTGGGAATATCCATACACTGCACCCACAACGAGGTGGCGCCGGCCCAGCACGAGATTTCGCCGATCTTCGGACTGGCTAATCTCGTGGCCGATACCAACGTGCTTGCCATGGACGTGCTTCGCGATCTCGCATTCGACCACGACTTCGCCGTGCTGTTCCACGAGAAGCCGTTTGCCGGCATCAACGGCAACGGCAAGCACAACAACTGGAGTCTTAGCACCGACCGCGGCGTCAATCTGTTCGTGCCGGGCAAAACGGACGAAGACAACAGACGCTTCATCGCATTCATTGCCGCGCTATTGCGCGGGATCAACAGGCACGGCGACCTGCTGCGCTGCGGTGTCTCGACAGCCGGCAACGACCATCGGCTGGGCGCCCAGGAGGCGCCGCCCGCGATCATCACCCTGAATCTGGGCGAACGTCTGGAAGCGCATGTCAATGCTGTGGCGGACGGCGGCTGCTTCGGCGGATACGAGACGGACGAGAAGGAGATCAAGGTAGTCGCTCCGGTCGCGGACATCAAGGCGAATCTCGAAGACCGTAACCGCACTGCCCCGTTCCCGTGGTGCGGCAACCGTTTCGAATTCCGCGCGGTCGGCGGTAACCAGCACATAGCATTTCCGCTGGCGATGTTGAACGCGATTCTCGCGGATAGTTTGAAGCACATGTGCGACGAGATTGACGCCGGAAAGCCCGCGGACCTGGTGATTCGCGAGACCATCAAGGAGAACAAAGGGGCGCTGTTCAGCGGCGACGGCTACAGCGAGGCGCTGAACGCGCATGCCCGGCAGCACGGTCTGACCCATCTGAAGAGCAGTCCGGAAGCCTACACAGCCCTAACGGCGGACAAGAATGTCGAACTGTTTGGCGATCTCGGCATCTTCAACAGGCATGAACTGACGGCGCGTCAGGCCGTCCTTCAGGAAGCCTATGCGAGTGAACTGTATGTTGAAGCACGCGCGCTGTTGCGGATACTGCGGACGCTGATTATTCCGGTTGCCATTGTAGATGCCGATGTCGAATGTGCCTCCGGGTTTCAGTCGCGGTTGTTCGACGAGAAGCGGAAACTCGTTGAGCAGCTCCTGTCGGAAACCGGGAAACTCGACGAATTGTTGGGGGCGTTTCCGAATGATGACCCCGGGCAGTCGGCTTGGTACGCCCACCATGAGCTCAGGCCATGCATGCAATCTGCCCGGATTGTGGCAGACATGCTGGAAACACTGGTTGACGGTCGGAGTTGGCCACTTCCCGGTTATTCTGAGATCCTGCACCATCATCAGTAGACAAGCGGAGGCGGACAAGGTGGCGGCCGCGACCACGCTGACGACGGCGGTGTAGGCGGTCGGGCTGGAGGTGAAGGTCAGCCACGACGACGACGGCAAGGCGACCTACAGGGTCGGCGACGTGACGATCGTTGCGGACGCGCCGAAGACCACCGTGACAGAGGACGGCAAGACGGTCGTGATCGGGAAGATCGGGAACCTTGCGGCCAGCCATAAGACCGCCCGGGGTATCGTCGCCTAGCGACCAGATACGAACGGGTGAAGTAGTGCGGGGTGCCGAAACTTACTTCTCGCCTTGCTGATTGCCGGGTTGGTCTGGACCTACTCCGCAAGTGGTTCGATGAGTTCTGAACCCTGTGCCGTGTTCTTTAAAACGGCGGTCCCCACCCGATAGGCAACCAGATCCGCGCCTCTATTTTTAGGGATGAGTTGGAGGGCTTCTTGCGCATTGTTGTCCGGATCGATCCATGCTTCCCAGGTATCAGGATTCAGTATCACCGGCATGCGGTCATGGACAAAGGGCGATGTTTTCATGTGGTTCCATTGTGAAGATCGCGCAGGAGGTCACATCAAGATGCTTGCGATAGCGCCAGATACCCCCAAAAAAGAAGGGCCGATTGTCTTTCAGATGGATGTTGTAAGGCAGAGGCGTATCTGGATCGGACTTTCGGTCCCATTCGTAAAATGAATTTGCGGGGATCAAACAGCGTCTGGAAGCAAATGAACTTTTGAAAATCGGTTTCTCGGTGACAGTTTCCGAGCGCGCATTGATCATCGGTTTGATCTTCAGGTCCTTCGCCCAATGCGGCACAAGTCCCCATCTTGCATCCTTGACCACGATTGCGTCTTTGTCTGCACGTACCATCCCGACCGTTTGCGTTGGGCAGACATTGTAACGTGGCGGATCGTTCCGTCCTTTGGCATCAGCGGGGATGAGATTGAGCGCTTCGTAATATTCCGCCCAAGTATATTGGATCGTGAAACGCCAACACATGCCTTAGATTGCCTTTCTGATGGTCCTTGATTTTTCCTCTAGCTTGACATATGTTACTTGTATATGTCAAGCGAGGCACAATGAATACAGCAACACGCACCGTCCGATTGTTCCGAAACAACCGCAACCAAGCCGTCCGGATTCCAAAGGATCTCGAACTGCCCGGTGATGAAGCAATTTTGCGCAAAGATGGTGATCGGCTCATCCTCGAACCGGCATCGACCGCTTCCCTATTGGGTCTTCTCAAAACGCTCAAACCGTTGAAAGAAGACATGCCCGATATCGATGACGCATTGCCCGAAGATGTTGATCTTTCGTGACCTCCTACCTTCTCGACACCAACATAATCTCAGACCTGATCAAGAACCCCGATGGGGTTATCATGCGGCGCATTGCCGAGATCGGTGAGGACAACATTGCGACCAATATCATCGTCGCATCAGAGTTGCGGTTTGGAGCAGAGAAGAAGGGGTCGGACGCATTGCGTGATCGCGTTGATCTCATCCTGTCGCGCATGAATGTTTTGGATGTTGGCAGCGATGCTGATCGCCACTACGGCATCATTCGCGCTGATCTCGAAACCAAGGGCACCCCAATCGGCGGCAATGATCTTCTCATCGCAGCCCATGTTGTGTCTCTCGCTCAGGCCGATGAATGGGTACTTGTAACGGCCAATGTGCGAGAGTTTCAACGCGTCGATGGCCTGACGGTTGAAAATTGGCTTTGATGAATGAATTGGAAGCAAAATATGGACCAGATCGACCTTTCTATTTTTCATCCCGACACGCTTGAACCCGTATATCAAGGATACCAGCCGATAACTGAAATCAGCGATTTGGACGGTTTGAAGCTGGATTTTGTGGATGCTGCCACAACTTCCGGCTTCTCCTTCGGACCGAAAGACTACTGGAAAGCCCTGAAGGCGGAAATGGCACTGCTCATATGTGGCGGTGACAAGAAGACAAATACAAGGCACCTGCGCAAGACGATATCCAAGCAAGGCAGCAAGTCACAGACGGCAGTCGTCAGTGTTCATCGGTTCTGAAATCGGGTTAGAGGCAGGCCTCATCATACCTTTTGTTGCGCTGATACTGCTCATACCCGTTAAAGTGGGACGCGAAGCCTTTTGTCGCGCCCTCTCCAAACCAAAGCAGTGATTGCTCAGCCTGATCACCCATGCGCAATTTCAAGACCCAGACCTGATTTGACCTGTTCCTGAACCTTCTCAAGCGCCGCTCGCCACCATGCCTTGGAAGGTCCTGCAACGGAATCGAAGGGTGTGATCTGGACAACGCGATTACGCCTACCGCCAGTCGGCTTTCTGAGGATCGGGTATGCGTGTTTTGCCCGCCGCTACCGTTGTAACCGTATCCTTGGCCGTTTCCGCCTGCAAATCAGACCATACCGCCCGAAGCGCTTGCCATCAGCCAGGTCACGGTCGAGAAGCGCCAACTCCAGACCCGTTATTTCCAGACCGGAGATGAACCAAAGTTGCTCAATGCCTCGGTCGCCGTGTTGCAGGATCTGGGCTTCACGCTCGAGGAGTCCGAAACCGATCTCGGTGTCCTTCTCGGAACCAAGGATCGCGACGCGACCGAAGCCGCTCAGGTTGCCGGAGCCATCGCCATGGCTATTCTCTTCGGAGCTTATGTCCCGATCGACGCCGACCAGAAGATCCGCGGCTCCGTCATCACGCGCCCACTTGACGACCGGCGGTGCGGGTTATTTTTCAGCGTATTGTCCGAAATACAGATGGCCGGATCAGCAAGATCGAAAGCCTGAACGACCTGAAATCTACCAGGGCTTCTTCGAAAAGTTGTCACAAGCTGCAAAATCCTACAACACTTGACGGCGAATCCTGCCGCATTTGACGACGATTCCTACAACACTTGACGGCGAATCCTGCGTACTTGACGGGATCGGTTCCGTCATCCGCACGGCCCTTCGCGCGCGTCACACGGTGACGTCACTCACACGCGTGTCGACCTCACGGTCTGTCTCTCGGCACTGCCTCATCGATCAAAAGATCGAATTGAGGAGGCATGGGCCTGATGAAGAGGACCGACATGATCAACATAAAGGATATTCTGCGTCACCGTTATGAACTGGATTTGTCGCGCGACGAGATTGCCGCAGCGATTGGCGTGAGCGCCGGCACGGTATCGAATGTGCTTAAGCGGGCGGCGGCGGCGCGGCTATCCAGCTGGCCGCTTGCGGACGACCTCGATGATGAGGCGCTTCGTGCACAGCTTTACCCGCGGAACGAACGCGACAGTGAGACCGTTCAGCCTGACTGGGATGCGCTCATCGAAGCGTACACGGCCCCCCGCGGTCGGCGCCGTGCCAGGCTCACCCGGCGTCAGCTCTGGATTGAGTACCGCGACGAGGTTCGGGCGCAGGGCGGCGCTGCCTACAGCTACAGTCGGTTCTGCGCGTTGCTCAAGGGGCAACTGGCTGGCCGGCACGCGCCGACGCAGATGCGTTTCGACTATGCGCCAGGGCTTTACGGCATGTCGGATTTTTCCGGTAAAACCCTGCCTGTGCACACGGCCACCGGCGTGGTGGACGTGGAGATCTTCGTCGCAGTGCTACCCCACTCGACCCTGATCTACGCCGAGGCGTTGCCGGACCAGACGATCTGTCATTGGACGATGGCGCATCGACGTGCGCTGGAGTATTTCGGCGCCAGCCCCGGGCGCTGGATCATCGACAATCTGAAGTCCGGGGTGACAAAGGCCGACCGCGAGGAGCCGCATCTCAACCCGAGTTTCCGGGAATTCGCCAAACATTACGGCCTGGCAATTCTACCGGCACGACCGAAAAAACCGACGGACAAGGGTCCAGCCGAGGCAGCCGTGAAAGCGGTTCAGTGCCGTATCCTGCTGCCGCTGCGCCACGAGACGTTCTTCTCTATCGGCGCGATGAACGCCGCCATCCGCCGCGAGCTTGAGCAACTCAACACGACACCAATGGCAAAGGGGGAAAGCCGGCGCGCGGTGTTCGAAGCGCACGAGCGCGCAACTCTGGTTCCGCTCCCGGCGCATCCCTGGGAGTGGGGTGCCTGGCACAGCCGCAAAGTGGCTCCGAATGGTCACGTGGCGTTTGATCGCAACCATTATTCCGTGCCCGAAGGCCACATCGGGCGTGACGTCGAAGTGCGCGTCGGCGAGCGCATGATCGAAGTGTTCCTTGACCGGGGCGGGGAACGCATCGCCGTCCATCGTCTCAAGAGCGGGCGCAACCAATATGCGACGCACCCGGATCACATGCCCGATCGGCTCAAGGCGGTGCGCGACATCCGCAGTCCCGACTACGGCGATATCCTGCTGGCACGGGCGCGCCGCATCGGAGCGAATGCGCTGGCCTGGGCCGAACGCTGCATGGCCTCCCGGGACTTTCCGGAACAGGCCTACACCGCCGTGCAGGGCATGAGCCGCCTCGCCGAAACCCATGGCGACAAGCGTGTCGACGCGGTTTGCGCACAGGCCCTCAGCCTCAACCGGCTCGCTTCGGGCTACCTGCGGGAGCGCCTGAAGAAAGGCGGCAAGGCGGTTGTGCGCCCGGAGCCGCAAGAGACCATCCCAAGCCACGCCAATTTGCGCGGGCCAACCTACTACGCAAAAAACCAGGGAGAAAAACCATGACCTTACGCCAACCCAATATCGAGCGTATGCTTCAACTCAAACTGTCCGGAATGATCGAGGCTCTGGAAGAGCAGCGTGACATTGCCGACATCGAGCAACTCGGCTTCGACGACCGCCTTGCCATGATGCTTGAGCGTGAAGTCGCACACCGCGACCAGAAGAGCTACCTCAACAATCTGCGTCAGGCCCAGCTTCGCATTCGCGCCGACATCCAGGATGTCGACTGCAGCGCCGGGCGCGGCATCGCCCGCAGCACACTGACCCAACTCGCCGCCGGTGACTGGATCCGGCAAGCCGTCAATCTGATCGTCGAAGGGCCGACCGGATCCGGAAAAACCTTCCTTTCCTGCGCCCTCGCGCATCAGACATGCCGCCAGAAGCAGTCCGTGTTGTACCGGCGCGTTCCGGAACTGATCTCGGCCCTCAATCATACGCGGGACGACGACGAGAAGCACACGCGCATGATGCGTCGCCTCGCCACGGTCTCGTTGCTGGTTCTGGACGACTGGGGCCTGCAGGGCTTCTGCGCCGAGGGTCGGCGGGATCTGTTGGAAATCGTTGAACATCGTTACGGGCGCAAGTCCATCCTGATTGCCAGTCAGATCCCCATGGACCACTGGCCGGCTGTTGTGGGAGAGCCAACAATCGCCGATTCGATACTGGATCGCATTGTTCATAATGCTTATCACATCGAACTTGCAGGCGAGTCGCAGCGCAAGCGGCACACACCGCCGCCGCTCGGCGGCAGCGGGACTTGAGGAGGCGCCGGCCTGTCGACCGGCGTCAGGGGCGCCTGCGACGCCGGGCGCGCAATGCAGACGCTGAACATGCGCGGCGGTCATGCCTGATGAAGGGCCAACCGCCGCGTGCAACCGTATCTTGAAAATCGACAAGGGCTCGCTTACGCTCGCCACGGGCTGGCCAAAGGCCAGCCTGCCAGGATCAACAGAAGGGAGAATGCGCCCAGGCATCAGTTCCGGGAGAAACAGCGCGCTTCGTGCGGACCAGCGCCGTCAAGTACGCAGGATTCGCCGTCAAGTGTTGTAGGAATCGTCGTCAAATGCGCAAGATTCCGCATCACAAGCTGTGTTTCTGGAAGCACAGCAGGTCTGAAGGGGAGAAAGATGCCCAGAATACGTTTCGTGATGCTGTCGCTGATCGCTGCAATGATGCTGGCCGGTTGCCAAACCAATTCCAGGGACCAGGTGCTGGCCTCAAGTGAAAGCCAGGTGGCGCTCCGAGCAATTCAGACCCGTGCCTTCCACACCCCGGACAAGGTGAGGACCATGCGTTCAGTTATCGCGACACTTCAGGACTTGGGCTTCGTGGTCGACAAGGCCGATGACGTGCTGGGCAATGTAAGCGCGACCAAGCTCGACGGCTACCAGTTGCGCATGGACCGTGACTGTCCGCCCGAAAGGCAAGAGCCGGATATTGGTGCGCGCATACGCCCAGTACAACATCACTCCGATCGAGGATCCGCAGCCCTACAAATATTTTTTTGCGGCGCTGGAAAAAGCGATGTTCCTGACAGCCATCAGGTCGATTGAGTGCCATGGAGCGAATTGGGAGAGATGGAGAGGATGCGCTCTCTCCGGAGGCATCATAACGTGCCAGAAAAGTGGGCGATTGAAGAACCACCAAGGATACGGGATCCTCTCCATCTCTCCTATTATGGCGTTACGTCTTGCGCGCGTTCTTGGGGTCCAAGTCGAGCTTGTTCAAAGGGACAAGGGATGTCTCTGTCATCGGTTTAGTCTCCTGTTCTGGTTTTCCGCTAAGCGGTCTTCTGCCCGAAGGAGCAGGAGCCCCGCTCCTGCTCCCGCGGCGTCGCAAGTCAGACCGGACAGAGAGGGGGGGGGGCAATGGAAACCAGGAGGGGGATCGACCGCCCGAAGGGACGGCCCGCGCGGATCCGCGCGGGCCAGGTCTTGCACAAGCGAGCGATCGCCGGCGACGCCAGCGGTCGGGAGTGCGGAAGGACGGGTAGACCGGGTTTTCCATTGCTGGGGAGAGACGGCTGAACGTCTTTCCCCATCAGGCAGACAATCCAGGCCGCCCCTTGGGCGGCCTCATCTTTCCTTGACCGGCAAAAATGGGCACCCGCAGGAGCGCAAGCCGGCGTCCTTTGGTAAGGACCTGCCGCCGGCGCCGTAGCGGGACCGAGTGCCAGGCCATAGTGGTAGTAACAACGCTCCCGCAGAAGGACCAACATAGCGACGCTGCGAAGCAGCGGGGCCGGGACCGAGAGCGTCGCCAATATGGCTCCCTTGTGCTGCCCGATCACCGCGCCGACCTGCGTGTCTTCGACGGCAAAGGCGGGATTTCAGGTGAATTCAGGCCGATTGTAGACCGCTAACGGCCTCTCTTGTCGAGCTCGCGCCCGCAAGGCCGCACCGTTGGCCATCTGAGCGGCGAGACAGCGCGACACCATGCCCTGCTTCGGCCTAATCCCACATCCTTGCTGCGATCTGCTGTTCCTCTTGGCCGAGCGCGTCGGCATAGATCGCGGTCGTTTTCAGATCGGCATGGCCAAGCCATTTCTGCAACAAGTTCAAGGGCGCGTTCTTAAGGATCGCATTGACTCCGAACCCGTGTCGCAATCCCTTCGGGGTCCTGTGCGGCGCGTCGGGTATCCCGGCGTGATCATGACGGCCTTGGCGATCTGCCAGACCCTTTGCCTGGTCATCGGCCATATCGGCACGGAGGCCTGTTTCTTCGTCCTCCGTGCCTCGCGGATGCCAAAGGCGGTGTTGAGCGTGTCCAGATACTCGGCCGGGACCGGAACGGCCCTGTAAACGATCTTCGGCGCCCGCTGCTGTCGGGCCGCTTCTTCAAGTTCCGGATGGTGACGGTGCCGGCGGAAAGATCGATCCAGGCCAGCGGGATCTCGATCAGCTCGGCCGGTCGGCAGCCGGTATAGTGCAGGGTCTCGCACAAGGTGCGGTCGCGTGCCAGCCGCTTGCGCGCCGCGGCCAGGAAGGCGGCCCGTTCCTCGGCATTGAGATAGAGCCGGTTTCCGCGGGCTTCTAGCCTTCGAGTCAGCTGCGGCGGCGTTGCTGATTGGGCCTACGACGGAGTCTGCAACAACGCAATGCCGTCCGGCTGGAACAGCATCTCTGGCAGCACGGTTTCCCAGCTGTCACGCTTGAGATACTGGATGTAGTCTTCCGCGTTGTCCGCCTTGCGCCAGTTGATGATGGCCCTGACCTGGCCAGAAACAAACACATGACCCATGGGAGGTTGCCAGGTTTTCGACATGCGCCCCAGGATCCGTTTACGGGCATCCAGGAGCACCCAGGATTGATTTCTCAATTCCAGAGACAGACTGTCGCCGACCTTGGCACTGCGTATTGCGGCATGGACTTCGTGGCTGTCATGCTGTCGGCCAGCAAAAGACAGATCGACATAATCCATGGTCGGCATCTGGTAAATGTTGCGCGGCGGCATGTTCTCACAGAGATCAGGAACCACTCGTCTGCGCAATACGGATTTCAGACCGGTCTTCAGAAGAGGATGCTCTCCGCAGGTCAGTACGGTGAGGCTCTGGCGCGCCCGGGTCATGGCAACGTAGAAAAGGCGCCGATGGGCTTCGCGATCTTCATTGTGCGAGGCGCGATGCCAGCCGCCGTTCAAGATGGCCACATGATCGAACTCCAGCCCCTTGGCGCGGTGCGCTGTCAATAGAAGAAGCCCTCGCTGCTCCCCTCGCGTATCCCAGGACCATTCCGCGATCCACTCGATGATTTCAGGCACAGACATCGTCTTGTCTTTGAGTTCCCGCTCCAGCTCGGCGATGCCCTCGACCAGCAGATCCAACCATGTATTGCGAGGCTGCTCGTTGAGGACTGCCAGGATGTCCTGGATGCCCAGCAGTTCTCTCCGTTTCAGACCTAACCCCGAAATGAGTTTCTGAGTTTCCCGAAGCCTCCAGATGTTGGGGAGGTTCTCATTTGCCATCTCGACCTTGAGCCCCCTCTGTTCGGCCTGCGCGCGAACGGCCCTCAGCCCTTTCCAATCACGGGAGATCACCGCGGTGCGGGCCCAGTTCCAGTCAGGGTCCAGCCGGGAAAGACGAACGAGTTCATCTATCGTGGCGACCGCTTGTGGAATATCTCCGGAAGAGACATCCAGAAGCTGCACGCTCCCTTGTGCAACCGTATCCGCTTTCTCCAGGCGCCCACCCGTAGGGTGGGTTGTCCGGTCCGCGTTAATCCTGATCTCATGGCCAACCTTCATACGGTCGGGAGCTTGGGAAATGACCTGGTTGGCAGCCTCGATAATGTTGGCTGTGGATCGGTAATTCTCGATCAGGAAGGCCGGCTTGGCCTTGTAATCTTCCTCGAACCTGCGGATGTATTCGATTGACGCGCCGCTGAAGGCATAGATGTTCTGGTCATCATCGCCGACGGCAAAGAGGCTCAACTTATGATCGGCATCCTCCAGTGAGCGGCCTGCCACGGCGGATATGAGCGCATACTCTTCAGAACCGACATCCTGGTATTCATCGACCAGGATCCAGCGATACCCCTGAATCAGGCTTTCACGCTGAGCTTCAGCTTCAGACTTCGACAACCCTTCCGCGTTGAGCTGGCGAACCGCCTCCAAGATGATGTTGTCGAAATCTTCCGGAACTGCCTGAACACCGGCAAAGCTGGCACCGACAAGTTTCATGGCCAGGGCGTGGCACGTCGACACCGTGACACCCGCGGCATCATCTCCCACCAGAGCCCGCAGCTTGACACGGATTTCGGCCGCAGCATGGCGATTATAGGCCAGCACCAGGATGCCGCGCGGTTCCTCCCGCTTCACACGCAGCAAATAGGCGATACGATGGACGAGGACCCTGGTCTTGCCGGAACCGGGCCCGGCCAGAACCAGAACGTTGGTGCGACTGCGATCATCGGCAACGATGTCTTGCTGAACCTTGTTGCCCAGGTCCTCGACGATCGCGTTCCAGGATTTGCTGGTGGTCTGCCGTTTTACCTCGCGAGCTTTTCCTGGCATCCATCGCTTCATGAACTGGTCCTTGTTCAGAACAAAGTAGTCTTCAGACAGGCGTACAGCATCCGGCATCGATTGCAGGCCGGCTTCGGCATAGGTTGCCATCACATGGGTTTGCAGCGTTTGCTCCTCATAATGTTCATCAAGAGGGAGGAAGTCGGCCTGGGTGAACTCGCCGCCCTTGGGATTGAGGAATACCGTCATGGCGGGGCGGAAAACGGTCAGCCCTTTGCCCAGTGTCAGGACGCCCTGTTCGTGCAGCCACAGGAGAGATCTCTCCAGGAGCCTGGTCATGTCGCGCACCCCGCTCGCCTTCAAGACTGCATCCTGGGTAAGCTGAGCCAACAGGTTCCCGACAGTCGTATCAACTTGCAGGTCTTTGCCGCGTGCACCCTTGTCCAGTCGACCGGTCAGGTAACCGAGTAACAAACCCGAGGCCTGCCGCCTGAGTTCTGCGGTCTGAGATATCGTCTTCCAGGATCGTTCACGCATGACAAGCATTGTGTTCCGGCTGACCTTGCGCAGCCTGACATTACCCCGGCCGCCATCCTGGCCTCTGCCATCCCGGGATATACCGCGCACCAGCTTGTCGATTGCGTCAGGCCGGACGTCGGGATGATCCTTGTCCCTGAGACGCTGGCAGGTCTCGGCCAGGTTCAACACGCTGGGCGTTTCGCCGTCGGCATCGGGCGCCATCTCCTGCATCAGTTCGATAAGATCTGCTTCAAGGCTTGAAGCCTGCGTCAAGCGAACTGCGGAAGCATTCGCCACCCCGACATGCACAAACACGGTAATGGCGACATCGTTACGGGCGATGCCCAGGGTCTCGAGGTTGGCCATCGCCTTGGGCAAGGCACCCGGGGATAGCCCGCTAGCACTGCAGAGTTGGTCCGTGGATATGCCTTCGTCAGCCGGCGCTGAGATCAGGTGCTCCACGATCGCGAGAAGTTGCCTGCGGTGAGTTTCCGTGATGTCGGCTGTCGCCAGCCGCTTTCGGGTTTCATCAAGGGTGCGAACCTTCAGGGATGAGGGGAAGATCTGTACCCGGTTCTCCTCCCTTGAGACAAGTATTGCCTCCTCAAGCCAGGAAACGGCAGTCTTGACGCGCGTGTCGTCTGTTGCGCTGTCTATCTCGAATTCCCGGTCTTTCTCGGAGCGAACGATCTCGCCAGACGTGGCGACGATCTTGCCAGTCTTCCCGGTTCGTTCGTCGATCCGTCTTAGCGCTTTCAAGATAGCGCCGATCTCGTGTCGGGCCAGACGTGAGCTGGCCGTCAGCCGGAACTGGCGTTCCACATCATCGGCGGCGAACAGCAGCACGCAATTGGCATCCTCCCTGTCACGACCGGCATCCTGCAGGTAGTTCTCCAGAGATCCTGGAATGTCGGCATGGACGACCAGTCGAATGTCCGGCTTGTCGATCCCCATGCCAAAGGCGTTGGTCGCCGCAATGACCCGCAGTTCTCCCACCCTGAATCGTTCCTGGACATCCTGCTTGTCGTCGGAACCCAGCCCGGCGTGGAAGTGCTCCGCAGCCATACCCTGCGATTTCAGAAAGTCTGAGACCCGTTCCGATTCCTTGCGTGTCGCACAGTAGACGACTGCGCCCGATCGACCGTCAGGAGGAAGGTACTCTTCGATGACATTCAGCACATCGGACAGCTTGCTGCTCTTTATCGTTGGTCTGACATCGAATGTCAGGTTCGTTCGCGACGCTCCGCCATCGAGAGACAGCAACTCGACCCCGGCGCGCGACCGGAAGTGTTCCATGATATCTCCAACCACCTCGGGCTTGGCAGTCGCCGTGAGGCAGATGATCGGCGCCGGCGGTTGATCTCCGGAGAATTCCTTGATGAAGCGGCCGAGATATCTGTAGTCCGGCCTGAAATCGTGGCCCCATTTCGAAACGCAGTGGGCTTCGTCGATTGTCCACAGGCCAACCTCACGCTGTGCGAGGACGGACCTGATGGATGTGCTCCTGAGCTGCTCGGGCGAGATGATGAGGATGCCGGCATCGCCCATGCGGACCTTTTCGAGGGCATCCTGCCTCTCAGGCATGGACATCATCCCATTGATGGTCACCGCACAGGAAATGCCGGACCGCTCCATGCCTTGCACCTGATCAGCCATCAGCGCAACGAGGGGGGAGATGACCACGGTAAGGGCGCCGGTCTTGTCGAAGCGAGAGAGCGCGGGAATCTGGTAGCACAGGGATTTCCCGGTACCTGTCGGCAGGATACCCAGAAGACTGTTGCCGGACATCGCCTCATCGACGATACGTTCCTGCAGCGGGCGGCCGTCGGAATCGACAGGCTGCGGCCGGAAACTCTCGAAGCCGAACCACTTGTTGAGGGCGCGGACCGGATCGTTCTGCTCTGCACACCATTCGCAGTTCGGATCCTTGCACGATGTATCCCTGAGATGTCGGACAATCAGGGAGGCTTCACGGAACTGCGCTCTGACCCACGGCGGCATGACGGAGTCCCCGCTGGCCACGGTGATCCAGGACAGTGCATAGGCCATGGGCCAGCCATTTTTAGGGCTGGCAAGGCGCTCCATAGTTTGTTCGACCCGTTTTCCGCAGGCTCGTCGCTCCAGCATCCTGCAAATTGCGTCGAGCGTCTCCTCCTGCGAGGGACAATCGGCATTGCGCACATATCTGAAAACGGCATCGAAGCCCGCTGACCTCTCCAACCGGGTGGTCAGGTAGTGATAGGACAGGACCGCATCCGGTTCGCTCCTGGCGAGGTCGCGGAAAGAATCGAGCTGATTGGCGAGCACTTCGAAGACAAGCCGGGCATCCAGCTCCGGGTCATTGACGTGGCCCGCAGCGAGCCGGCCGTCCTGATAATGCTTGACAAGATGATGGTATGGGTTGCGAGGGAAGGCGAGCGGGTTCAGCCAAAGCGTGTCAATCGGTGCCTGCATGATCTGTAACAGCCGCGGTCTGGCTGCAATCAGGTGCTCCATATCGTGCTGGAGGAAATTGTGGCCGATCGGGTGCCGGACATCCTGGATGGCTACTTCCAGCAAGTCGAGGTGGCGCTCAAGCAAACCGCTTCTGGAGTTGAGGGCCGGGCGTTCATCGTGTCGTACAGCAGCGAATGCAAATATCCCGGCAGTCCCGGGATCCACCTCCAGATCAATAGAAACGCATCTGGACAGTAAATCTCGGTGCCAGTCTTCTACCATAAATTACTCAATTGATCGAACACTTCGAGCAATGAACAAGTATTCGAAGTTGAAGACAATCCGAGACGGAAAATCTGGGCTCTTGATGACTGCATAGCCCCATGATTTGCTGACATGGAGTTTATAAAAGCCCGGGTCCGGCACGGCTCTATAACAACTGTCCAGAATAGACGCCCCCTAGAGTATTTGAACAGTCTAGCCCGGACAGCAGAAGCTTCCAGACTTTAATCGTTCATACTATCGTCATAAGCGCGCATATTTGCCACCGAAATGATGCGCCAGATATGGGAATCAACTCCACTCAAAACTTCTATACAGTTTTCCGATTAATATTTTAGGCATGGTTTTCATACACAATTCTTCCGGGCACCCCGCTTACAATTTGGCACAAGACCGCAGGCATCGCCCTGCGGGGCGCGCGGCGGGTGCTTTTGCCGCCCGAATGGGCGGCTCAACGCAGCATTGTACCGCACATCGAGAATTGTGTGGGCTCTGCAGGCAGGGCATTCATCGCCGCACGGATCAATCGGTGCATGCTACGATTTGCGTCACCGCGCACGATCGTTGCGGCTGGCAGGATGGCTGGCGCATCCTTTGCGGTCTCACGCAACGGAGGCGGACAAGGCGGAGGCGACGCTGACGGGTCTCGCCCTGCTGCAGACCGGCGACCCGATGGCGAAAAAGCATGCCGATGCGGCCAGGGCTGCGGCCGCCGCGGCGATGGCGGCCTACAATACGGCGAAGGCGGAATCGGCGAAGGCGGCCGCCGCGACCACGAGCACGGCGGCTGTGGTGGCCCGCATGGCGGCGCAGGCGGCGCAGAAGACGGCGCAGGCCCAGGCGAAGATCGCCACGGACAAGGCGGCCGCCGCCGTGAAGGCTGCGGGGATGGAGGTCAAGGTCACCTACGATGACGACGGCCAGGCGACCTACAAGGTCGGGGAGTTCACCATCGTTCCCGGCGCGAAGAAGAACACCGTGACGACGAACGGAAAGACGGTCGTGACCGGGAAGGTCGATGACCTTAAGTTGAATCTTATAAACACAAAATCCCATAGCAATCGGGAGGCTGTCCAGTCCGTGGAGAAGACCGAGACTGCCCCGGAGACAAGGGGCATGCCGGGGATTAACCCACCGCTTGGGGAGAGGAAACATGGCACGCGACGAAACGATCTTGGTGGTAATGCTGCGGACATCCTCAGGGTAACTGAAGGCGCTGACAGGCTTTCCGGCGAAGACGGCAACGACAGGCTCTGGGGCGGCGACGATAACGACACGCTGTATGGCGGCTAAGGCGCCGACACGCTGTGGGCCGGCGAGGGCGACGACGTGCTCCACGGCGGCCGGGGCAACGACTACCTCACCGGCGACGGTGGCGCCGACACCTTCGCGTTCGCGGCGGGAGACGGGCGCGACACCATGCCGATTTCCGAAAGGGCGACACGATCCGCATCGACGGGGTGAGCGGCGGGTTCAAGGAACTGGTCATCGAGCAGGACGGCGACGATGCCGTCATCCGCTACGGTGGCTTCGGCGACACCATCCGGCTGGCGGGCGTGACGGCGGCAACGCTCGGCGAGGACGACTTCGCGCTGCCCGAGACGCAGCAGCAGGCACCCGGCGGGAACGACAGCCTTGATGGCGACAAGAAAAATTATTCCGATTACGTTCCTGAACTAAAGTCATACCACCCCCGTGGAGTGCGTGTCGGAGACCGTTACTACTATTAGGGAAAGCCGGAAACCATCAACAAGGGCGGCGACGACACGCTTCATGGCGGGGACGGCAATGACGCCCTGTGGGGCGGCGGCGGTGCCGACTACTTCAACTTCGGCAGCGGGGAGGGTGCCGACACCACCCACGACTTCGAGGACGGGACGGATACAATCGTCATCAAGGGCGGATTGAAGTTCTCCGACCTGACCATCGCGGACAAGGCGAAAGGCCATGCGGTAATCACCGGCTACGGGGACAACGCCGGCATCACGCTTGAAGGCGTGTCCGCGTCAATCCTTACCAATGCCGATTTCGACTTCATCGCCTGACCGGCCGGCTGGACCTTCGGGAGGTTTGCGGGCACCGGTGCCGCCGACCCATGCGCTTCATTTTGCGGGTTGCGGCGGGAGCGAAGGTCCGGCCGGAAGCGGCCAGACCGAGGAACCCTCTAAGGCGCTCCTCGTCCCCCGTTTCGATCATGCGCCGCAGCGCAGCAATTGGGCGGATTGACCAGAGTCGTTCAGGTTCCTCAAAGCAGCTGTCGATACCCGCCAGAACTCATCCATCGCGCCCTCCCGAGGTGCGTATCAAACTGCAACTTGCATCTGATTTTGTCAGTCGCGGGATCGGCTCCGAACGCGGACTTGTATGCGCTTTCCCACGGCTGGCCTGCATTGTCCGCCTCAAGCAACATTAGATAGAGCTTAAAGCAACGACGGTCGTAGTCTGTAACTTCTTCGTCGGTTGGAGCGATTTTCCGAAATCCGGCTGATTCGGAATTGCACATATTTCCATCCCAGATTGGAATATCCCAAAATGGGATAATCCGATTTTGGGATTATTGGAAGGGTCGTTCAAACAATTTGATCGGCCCGCCTATGCCCGGTTCACTTGGCACTGCTCGCTACAACAGATTCGTGGAACTACTTGTGGACTCACGAAAGAAGGGCGGATTCACGCAGGAACAGGTGGCGACAACGCTGCGCAAACCACAATCGTTCGTTGCCAAATACGAGCGTGGTGAACGGCGTCTTGATGTCGTTGAGTTTGTCGATATCTGCAGGGCGATCAGCATCAACCCGGCCAATATTCTGAAGAAGCTTTAGCCGACTATTTTGTGGCTCTGGTCGGAACAGTGGCTGAAGACTTCAAGAAGCGCTCGGACTTATCATCATGCGGATTTCGTTGGCGGAAATTCCGATCTGAATCGATGAACGTTTCCAGCATATATGGGATCAGATCGATGATTGTTTCCCTCTCTCCGTATTCTGCTTCGTAGAGGCTGGCATTATCCGGACTCTTTGTACCTGTCTCATCATGGCGCGGCGTTTCCACGACTGCCGTGCTTGCGGGGGAGCACGCAAACGTCCGGGTCAACCGTTCCCGCAGGGCTTGCCCGAGGACA
>NZ_SPNT01000028.1 GCF_004959855.1 Nitratireductor sp. XY-223
GGCCCCGCGTGAAAGGGAAAGCGCTGCCCAAACCCCAAAGCCATCTGACCGCACCGGACGACCGCTGGACAACAATCACGCCATCGCACTGGTATGGTTCCAAGGCAACGTCGCTTGAAATCATCTCCGAGACCGCCCTTTGGTACCGGCGCGGCACTCCGCCAACCCCTATCCGATGGGTGTTGGTCCGCGACCCGGACGGGAAACGGGAGCCACAGGCATTCTTCTGCACCAACCCCGATATGGAGCCGACCGACATCATTTCGATTTACGCAAGGCGGTGGCAAATTGAGGTCACGTTCCAGGAAGCGCGCGCATCTCGGTGTTGAAACCCAGCGCCAGTGGTCTGACAAAGCAATCGCGCGAACGCCGCCGATATTGCTCGGCCTCTACAGTTTGGTTTGCCTATGGGCGGAGCAAGTTCTGAAAACTCACCATGCTTCCTATGCCGCAGCATGGTACGAAAAGACCAACTTCTCGTTCTCTGACGCATTGGCCGTTATCCGCTTCGAAATCTTTTTGTCGCACTCCCCGCCTGACCGGGAACGCTACAAAATCACGGCACGCACGTTCAGGCGGATGCTATACGCGCTTTGTTTCCCTGCCTAACGTACAAAGTCGAGATCAGAAGCGACCACATCACAGGCACCTTGAACCGGCGTGTCACGAGGGCCAGAACCAGAATATCGATATCTGTCTTGCCGAGTTTCCAGTTAGTTCTGTCCAAGGCCAGTAGCTGTGGCCCTTTGAGTTTGAGCAGGCGGACAATCAGTTTGGCAACCGCATCCCCATCCAGGCGGATATGTTGGAAAAAGCGTTGAAGGCGGCTGTAGCTGGAGGCATGCAGCGTCTGGTCGGGAAACTGGCTCGCCAGATGACCGAGGTTCACGGTCCGACCATTTGCAAGACCGACCAACATGATTGCGAACGTCTCCAATCGCGTCTTGCTCAGATCGAAATGTGGGCGTAGCGTGCTCATCAGAGAGGCGAGGAGGAAGCTGAGCATCTTGAAGATCCTTTTGTGAAGGAAAGAGTCTTCAATTCGAATCCTTTTTGCCTCTCGTTTCAAGTAGCGTCGTTGTACCTTGATGTTCACTGCATAGAGTCAGATATGCTGCTATTTTACAACAACTTTTTCGATTTCGGCATATAGCCCTGGGATTTCGAAACCTGCCATGACAGGCCCGAAATGGCCGGGTTCGCTTGCAAAATCCAATCCGTTGCGCTTAACTTTGCGAAGGTACAGTGCCAAAACCACCTTCACAAACATCGCCGAAAGGAGCCTTCAATGATGACGAGAAGTCTGACATCTGTCGCCGCGGCGCTGACGCTTGCGACCCTGCCGGTGTCTGTTCAGGCCGAAACACTGGTCGTCTCCTGGTGGGGCTTTAACGGCGACAAGCTGAACGAGTATATCGTCCAGCCGTTCCAGGAGCAGTGCAACTGCGAGATCGTCTTCGAAACCGGCAACAGCGCCGACCGCATCAGCAAGGTCGAGATCCGCGGCGGCAAGGGGGTCGATCTGATCTACCTGCCCGACAGCTTCGCACAACTCGGGGTCGACAAGGGGCTGTTTCAGAAGGTCGACCGCTCGAAACTGCCGAATCTTGACGGCGTCTACGAAATGGCCAAAGCGCCAATGGGCGACTTTGGCCCCGCCTACACGCTGGGCCGGGTCGGCATCGTCTACGATACGGCGCAGGTCAGCGAGCCCATCACGTCATGGGCCGATCTGTGGCGCGAGGATCTGGCCGGCAAGATTTCCCTTCCCGGCATCACCACCACCGCAGGGCCGATGGTCGTCGTGCTCGCCGGTGAACAGGCCGGGGTAAACGCCTACGAAGATCCCGACGCGGCCTTCGCCGAGATCGAAAAGCTGAAGCCTAACGTGTTGAAGAACTACAACACCGGATCGGAGATGATCAATCTCTTCTCGACCGGCGAGATCAGCGTAAGCCTCGCGCAGGACTTCGCGCTCGGCCGCCTGCAGCAGGCCGTGCCGACGGTCGTCTGGGCCGAGCTCGAAGATGGAGACATCGCCACGATGAACACGATCAATATCCCGACCGGTGCCGCAAACGTCGAACGGGCGCATGAGTTCATCAACTTCGTCCTCGATCCAGAGCTGCAGAAAACCTTGGGCGAGAACGGCGTCGACGCGCCGGTGCAGACCTCGGTCGAGTTGACGCCCGACGCGGCGAAGCTCTGGACTTACGGGGCCGAGATGGTCAACGGACTCAAGCGCATGGATAACGCCAAGATGAACGCCGCCAAGCCTGACTGGATCGACCGCTGGAACGAGGTCTTCGGCAACTGAGTTATTGCAGGGGCGCTTTGGGGCGCCCCGCCGACACTCGGAACGCGGGGCATGGTGCACGGATTGAAGGGATGGATGATGGCAGCGCCGGCAACGGCGCTGGTCGTTTTGTGCCTTGTGCTGCCCGTATCGGCCACCATCGCCGCCACCTTCTACGCGGGCGGCGGTCCGTTTGACCTTTATGCCGCCTTCCTGTCAAGCGGGTTTCGCCGCACCGTCCTGTGGCGGACTCTGGAGATATCGCTGATTACGACGGTGCTGTCGCTGGTGATCGGCTTCCTCACAGCCTATGTCGTCAGTCGCGCACCACCGCGCTGGCGATCGGCCCTGATCATCCTGGCGGTCTTCCCGCTGTTGACGGGCGTCGTGGTCCGGTCCTTCGCCTGGCTCATCATCCTGGGGCGCAACGGGATCATGAACAATCTCCTGGTTTGGATCGGTGTCGACGGCGCGCCCTTTACGATGGTCTACACACAGGGCTCGGTCATCGTCGCGATGGTCTACCTGTTCGTCCCGCTGATGATCCTGACCATCGTCGGCGTTTTGGAAAACATCCCCGACGACGTGATCGAAGCCGCGCAATCGCTCGGCGCAACGCCGGTCCAGACATTCCGGCAGGTGATCTTTCCGCTCGCGGTGCCCGGTCTCATCGTCGGCTCGGTCCTGGTATTCACCGGGTCGTTCACGTCTTTTGCCACACCGCAGCTCCTGGGCGGCGATCAACAGATGATGATGGGCACTTTCCTCTACCAGCGGGCCATGGTCGCCTTTGACTGGGATGGCGCGGTGACGGTCTCGGCCATCATGGTCGCGGTAACGCTGGCCGTGGTGATCGGTATGACGCGGATCGCCAAACGGCTGAACCCGATGACCACATGACGGACCGTCTTCATCCCGCGCTGATCGCCTTTGCGGTCCTTGTCTATTTCTTCCTGATGGGGCCGCTCGTGATCGTGATCGGAGCCGCCCTATCGGACACGGGCTATCTGACATTTCCGCCGCAGGGGCTGACGCTGCACTGGTTCGAGCGCATCTTCGAGATGTCGGCCTTTCGCCGCACCATGGTGACGAGCTTCCAGGTGGCGACCGTTTCGACCTGCTGTGCGCTTTTGATCGGCATTCCGACGGCCTACGCGCTGAACCGCTACCGCGTGCAATTGCCCGGCTGGCTGTCGACGCTGTTCGTCCTGCCGGTGCTGATCCCCGAAATCGTGCTGGGTTTCTCGCTGTTGCGCTCGATCCAGGTGGGCGTCGGGCTGCCGGTGGTATCGACGCTGATTATCGGCCATACGCTGCTGGTTCTGCCTTATGCGGTGCGGGTGATCTCGGCCTCCCTCGCCTCGTTCGACTTCAGCATCGAAGAAGCGGCGGTTAGTCTTGGCAGCCCGCCGATCAAGACTTTCTTCACCATCGTCCTGCCCAATGTAAGGGCGGGCGTCATCGCGGCCTTCATCCTGGCCTTCATCACTTCGATCAACGATGTGTCGATCTCGCTGTTTCTGACCGGGCCGGGCATTTCCACCCTGCCGATCCAGATCCTCGCCCATGTCGAACAGTTCTTCGACCCTGTGATCGCATCGGTGTCGGTCCTTCTGATGGTGCTGACCGTCATCGTCATGGCGGTGGTCGAACGCACCCTCGGCCTGACGTTCCTCGCCAAATGACCACTCCTCTGATCCTTTGCAACCTCACTGCGCATTACGGCGCCACCAAGGTTCTCGACGATCTGTCGCTGGACGTCGGTGCGGGAGAGCTGGTGTCGCTCCTGGGTGCCTCGGGTTGCGGCAAGACCACGACCCTGCGCCTCGTGGCGGGCTTCCTGCAGCCCACCGCGGGCACCATCCATCTTGGCGAAACCGACCTGACCCGCCTGCAGGCGCACAAGCGCAACATAGGCCTGGTGTTTCAGAACTATGCGCTGTTCCCGCATCTGACCGTGCGCGACAACGTGGCCTTCGGGCTGAAACAGCGGGGGCTGGCCGGAGCCGAGCGGACGCGCAAGGCCGGCGAAATGCTGGACCGTGTTGGCCTGTCCGCGCTCGCCGAACGACTGCCGGGCGCACTTTCGGGCGGTCAGCGGCAGCGGGTCGCCCTGGCGCGCGCCCTGGTGATCGAGCCGCCGCTTCTCATGTTCGACGAGCCGCTGTCGAACCTCGACGCCAGGCTGCGCGTCGAGATGCGGGTCGAGATCCGCGAGTTGCAGCGTGCCAACCGGACGACAGCAATCTTCGTCACCCACGACCAGGAGGAGGCGTTCTCGATCTCCGACCGTGTGGCGATCATGGAGGCCGGCCGAATCCGCCAGTTCGACCGCCCGGAGACGCTGTACAGCCGTCCGGCCAACGCCTTTGTTGCCCGTTTCGTGGGATTCGAGAACCTGATCCCCCTGACCGTCACCGCCCGAGACGCCGGCCGTATCAGCGCCGAGGGCGAGGGTGGCATCGACATGACGTTGTCCGAGGAAGATCTCGGTCCGATACCCGACCAGTTCATTCTGGCCACGCGCCCCGACGGGCTACGAGTGTCGAACGGCGATCACGGTATCCCGGCTCGCCTGGGCCTGCGCACCTATGTGGGCCGTGCGTACCACTACCAGGCCGAGACGCCCGCGGGCCATCTCATCGCTTCCGGCACGCTTGGCCAACCAAGGGACGGTGGCGAGACCGTCTGCCTGGTTGCCGAACCCGAGCAATGCTGCATCCTAGATCACGAGGGCGCTTCATGACGGACCTGACAATCCGCAACGCCACGCTTCTGCCCTGCACACCCGGCATGCCTGTCATCGACCGCGGCCATGTTTCGGTTGCGGGCGGGGTCATCGTGTCGGCCGGTTCCGGGCCTGGTCCCGACGCTGCGGATATCCTCGACGCGGGCGGCGACATTGTGATGCCCGGCATGGTCAATCCGCACGCCCATTTGCCCATGACTCTGTTTCGCGGTCTCGGCGAAGACGTGGACGACCGCCTGTTCCGCTACGTGCTGCCGATGGAGCGAAAGTTCGTCACGCCGGAAATGGTGCGCACGGGCACGGCACTGGCCGCTTGGGAATCGATCCGCGCCGGCGTCACCGCGGTTGCCGACATGTATTACTTCGAGGCCGAGGTGGGTCGGGTCCTCGACACCGCGGGTTTGCGCGGCGTGGTCGGCCAGACCCTTGCCGACTTCGATCCGCCCGATCACGCGACGATGGACGAGGGGTTCGACCTGGTCGAGGCGCTCGCGGAGGAATTTCGCGGCCACCCCAGGATCGTGCCTTCGGTTGCACCCCACGCACCCTATTCCACGGATATTCCCGTCCTGGAGCGGATCGCTGACTGGGCCGACGCGCATCCGGACGTGCCGGTGCAGATCCACCTGGCCGAGATGGCATCCGAGATGGATTGGGCAAGCCGCACGCATGGCTGCCGCCCGGTGGAGGTGGTAGACCGCGCCGGCCTTCTGCGCAACGGGCTGATCGCCGCGCATTGCCTCTATCTGGATGAGGCCGAAATCGCCCGCCTGGTCGAGACGGGCGTCCGCGTCGCACACAATGCCCGGTCCAACGCCAAGGCCGGCCGCGGCATCGCACCGGTGGAGGCGATGCGTGCCACCGGTATCCCGGTGGGCATCGCCACCGACGGCCCGATGAGTGGCAATACGCTCGATCTCTTCTCTCAATTCGGGCCGGTTTCGATGTTCCAGAAACTTCTGGGTCAAAGCCGCAAACCGATGCCCGCCAGCGATGTCATTCACATGGCCACGATCGAGGGTGCACGCGTGCTGGGTCTCGACCGCCTGACCGGCTCGCTCGAACTGGGCAAGGCCGCTGACGTCGTGCGGATCTCGCTGGATGCGCCGCGCCTGCAACCCGTGTACGATCCATTCGCCACCCTGGTCTTCGCCGTGATGCCCGACGACGTGCGCGACGTTTTGGTCGGCGGCCGGTGGCTGATGCGGGATCGGGACGTTCTGACGCTCGACCGCAAGAAGGTTCTTCGCGACGCCGGACAGGTCGCGGCCCGCTTCCGCGCCGAAATGACCGAGATCGACCGAAAGGCGGCGTCGGCATGAGGCTTCTCGCCGCCGAGGAATAACATGGGAAGGAAGAACGCGATGAGTGACGCAACATCCAAGCTAGACGCAGCGCTTGCCGCAGCGGATGCCAGCCTCGACGCGGGCCTCGACCGGCTGTTGGAGCTGGTGGCAATACCCTCGATCTCGGCCGAGACCGCTCATGCGCCCGACGTGCGGCGCGCGGCGGACTGGCTGGTGGCGGAGCTGACGTCGATGGGTTTCGACGCCTCGGTGCGCGATACCCAGGGCCATCCGATGGTCGTCGGCCACGACAACAGCGCGCCCGACGGCGTACCGCATGTTCTGTTTTACGGACACTACGACGTGCAGCCCGCCGATCCGCTGGAATTGTGGGATGCCGATCCGTTCGCGCCGGCGCTGGTGAAGCAGCCGGATGGCGAGACCTGGATCACCGGGCGCGGCGCCTCGGACGACAAAGGCGCCTTCATGACCTTCATCGAGGCGTGCCGCGCCTGGAAGGCCGCGACCGGCGCGCTGCCGTGTCGGGTGACCGTACTGCTGGAAGGCGAGGAGGAGATCGCCAGTCCCTCGCTGGGCCCCTTCCTGGAAGCGACGGCAGACGAGTTGCGCGCTGATGCGGCCGTGGTCTGCGACACCGACATGTGGGACCACGACACGCCGGCGATCACCACCATGATGCGTGGGCTGATGGCAGAGGAGTTCACGATCACCGCGGCCAATCGCGACCTGCATGCCGGCATATTCGGCGGCGCCGCGCGCAATGCGCTACAGGTCATGGCGGATGTGCTGGCAAGCTGCCGCGCCGCCGACGGCTCGGTGGCCGTGGCGGGCTTCTACGACGACGTGCGCGAACTGCCCGAGGAGGTCCGCGCCAGCTGGACCGCGCTGCCGTTCGACGATCAGGGATTTCTGGACGGCGTCGGCTTGTCGCAGCCGGCGGGCGAGACGGACCGTTCGGTGCTGGAACAATGCTGGTCCCGGCCGTGTTTTGAAGTGCACGGCTTCTCGGGTGGCTACAGCGGCGAGGGGTTCAAGTCGGTGATCCCCGGCAAGGCCCACGCCAAGGTCAGTTATCGCCTGGTCCCCGACCAGGACCCCGAAACCGTCCGCGCGGCCCTGCGGGATCACATCCGTGCCCAACTGCCGGCCGATTGCAGTGTGGAGTTTACCGCCCTGGGCCGCGCCGCTCCCGTCGCGATGCCGGTGGACGGCCCGATGCTGCACAAGGCGCTGGATGCACTTCGGGACGAATGGGGCAAGGCGGCGATTGCCGGTACCGGCGGCTCGATCCCGATCCTGGCGGAGTTCCGCAATCGGCTCGGCCTCGATCCACTGCTGGTAGGTTTTGCGCGCTTCGACAACCGGGTTCACGCGCCGAACGAGAAATACGATCTGTCGAGCTTTGTGCACGGAACGCGGTCCTGGGTGCGGATCCTTGATCGCTTTGCCCGGTAGCGGGCGATCGGACACATCAGTCACCTGATGGGTAATCCCCGCCTTTTCCACAACGCTCACCACCCCGGCCATTGGGCCAGAGCAGCTTGTGGCGGTTTGGACCCTGGTCCTGCAATCCGAGCCCGAGGGGCCTTCCCTCATCTCCTGTGTAGCAAGGAGCTCAGAGTGAGTACTGCTACGCCATCAGATCCTCCTCTTCGCGCCGTCGTGGCGCACGGTCATCAGCGCATCGTACCAGTCGACAAATGCCTGCTGCTGTTCTGGATCGGCTTGCGCGCAAAGCGCGAGGGGCTTCTTGTACTCGAACCCCAAACGCCGCATCAGTTAGGCCGCCCCCGAAGCGCTGTAGCTCTGACCAAATTCGGCCTGAATATAGGCGCGGACTTCATCAACACTGCGGGCCGGATGCTCGCTGAATCGCTCTTTCACCGCCTCTTCCTGAGTGAACGACAGGAGCCCCTCGCGAGGGCTGTAATCCTTCAGGCCAAAAAAGGCGAGACCTTCAGCTTTACAGGCAAAACGCCATTGCGTCAGAACTGATGGGCCGATGTCCAATATCTCGCAAACAATCCTGGGGTCATAACCTGCATCCAGAAGCAGAAAGGCCCGCGCGCGCTTCCAGACCAGCGCTTCGACCTTGCGACGACGGCAGAGCGCTTCAAGCGCGGCGCGCTCGTCATCTGTCAGCAAAACGGTTGCGAAGGTCGACATGCACAGAGTCATGCAGATCAAAACCCATCTGGCCATGTGACAATTTGAATCGCCCAAACGAAAGCCCTCAGGACAATTCAGTCAAAGCAGTATATTCGCCGCCATGCTCTCCTCTTACTCGCATTTCTTCACGAAAGCGGTAACGCTTCCGTAGGTTCTTTTGACGCGGCTTAACGCAATAAATGTGCTCACTGATCTCTTCCGACCCGGTAGTTGCACTATCGTCAGGCCGGTAAATCGGAAAGGCTCCCGAGCCTAGACTTATGTTTGACAAAAAACCCGCGAAGCCTTTCACAAACTTGCAAGCATTCGATCAACGTCTCCTCGTCAGTGTCTTCGTATCGTTCGAAATCAACTGTCGGCACTTTTATTCGGATCACCGCTGACTTCCCGGCTTTGTGTACCTTCATTTTTGGCTCAAGATAATCTTTCACTGCCGACAAAAGTTGCTCTCGCGAGGTGGAACTGAACGCCAAGTCCGCATAACCTTCTTTATCAGCTTTCCAAACGATGAAAATCTTGCCTGAATAACTTTCCATACCATCAACCGGGTGAGTTTTGTTGTTGAACTCTACCCAGTTGGCACCGCTTGGCTTTTTATCAGGTGGTTTCATATTCAATGACGGCGTATGTTCCTGGCACAGGCGGTATATAAGCGACCACGTTTGCGAAACGCCATGATGTGGCGGGGAGACGCTCTGTTTCTTTTTGATCCCATCCCGCAGTTGAGACGCAAGGAAATTTGATCGACCATCACTTGCCTGTTCCAGTACTTCAAGGAGATCTTCGTAATAAAATGTTAGATCAAAAGGCAAGTCCTGCTTGGTTTTGAGATACTCCGATGGTGCCAGAATTGCTGTGCGTACGATTTCAACGCCCTTCTCTTTTCTCAAACCTTTTGCCCGTGTTTCGTAACCCTTGGGTTGATCTGGCGTGAATGACGCATCAATCTTGTTTTCCAGAAGCAATAAACTGCACCCATGCGTGGTGCTGAAGGAGACAACCAGATCGCTTTCCTTACCGCCGTCGTAAACGCTGACCCATGCACGTTTAAAACTGTTTGCTGGTAAGCCCATTTGATCTGCAAAATACTCGACCAATTCTGCGTCGGCATGCAGTTCCATGCAAAGCAAGAGATCGATATCGCGCTCCCGCAGGCTTCCAAGTTCCGAGCGCATCCGGAGGGCTGTCAGATTTGAATCCGACATCACTCGCCTCCCAAGGCCAGCAATGCAGCCAAGATTGTCGGAGTCAGCCCCAAGTCAAAGCGCTGCCTCATTTGCGTGCCACCTTCATATGGTATTACCCATCAATCGTACTTGACCCCATACCTGAGCCGCCTCTTTCTGTCACTTGTGGCACGTCATCGAGTGCACCACCCAATGAGCACCGATCGCGTTTGAGCTAATACCAATTCTTCCACCCCATTTCCCCCGGTGGTCGGTTGAAAAGGTTTTCATCCTGAGCAACCGGGAACTGCCGTTGACCGAGCCATACACCTTGACCGTGATGAAACATCCCTTATCGGCATATCCGCCAACGTGGATTGAACCCGCTTGCGCAGGGATTGCCCCACAAACTACCAGCGCCACACAGATCGCTATAAATCTCATTTGCGTGCACTTTCCCGGGTTTATTCTTGCGAAGTTTATCTTGTTGGCGAACAATTGCCAGCTATCTTCGAACCAAATATTTCCGGGCCTCAACGTCCAAATCCCTGTGGTCCGGCTGGCGGTCAAGTCCGAGAAGTGCTGGAAATTTGTCCTGAGGGTTTTTCCTTTGAGGTGGGTTTGCCGAGGCCGATGGTGAAGTCCTAAAGTTGCTCTGGGCCGGGAATACTATGAGCACGGCGCCGATCCGGGCGGTGGTTATCGCAATGGCGTTCGGCGCGGCTGGCTGAAGACGGCGGAAGGGGCGATCGATTACTCGGCGCCGCAGGTTGCCGGCACGGCCGAGCCGTTCCGCTCAGAGCTGCGCGACCATCTGAAGGGTCATTCGGAAGCGTTGGAGGATCTGGCGGTCGAGATGCTGGCGCGCGGCCTTTCGGTGCGCGACATGGAGGATGCCTTCAGGGACGAAGAGGGCCGGCTGCTGTTGTCCAGAACGGCGGTGTCAGAGATCGGCGAGCGCTTGTGGGCGGATTACCAGGAGTTCGCCGGCCGCGACCTGTGCGAATATGACGTCGACTATCTGTTCGTCGACGGCATTGCCGAGCACATCCGGCCAAGACTTGGCCGGATGCTTACTATCCAACCGCAATGCCGGACAACCCGCAAAATGAAGCGCATGGGGGCTGACGGCACCGGCCCCCGAAAACCTCCCCGAAGGTCCAGCTGGCCGGTCAGGCGATGAAGTCGAAATCGGAATCGGTAAGGGTTGACGCGGACACGCCTTCCAGCGTGATGCTGTCGTTCTCCCCGTAACCGGTGATCACGGTGTCATGGCCGCTTTGCTTGATGTCGAGGTCGGAGAACTGCAATCCGCCCTTGATGACGAGGGTGTCCTTCCCGTCCTCGAAGTCTTTGATGGTGTCGGTCCCGTCCCCGCTGCCGAAGTTGAAATAGTCGGCACCGCCGCCGCCCCACAGCTCGTCATTGCCCTTGCCGCCCTCCAGCGTGTCGGCGCCGGTGCCGGTGCTAGGGTTGCCGCCGCGCCAGTTGCCGCCGTTGAGGATGTGGGAGACAACCGGATAGGCACGGTTCCACCGAGTGCCGGTCGCGTCTGACGTTATGTTGGCAAACTTCATCACTCTTTGTCGAGCGGACTTCCGTTGCCTGCCAAGCCCCGCGGCACGTGTGGTCGGTTCGTATTGCGGTTGATGAAGCCTTCCAGTTGTCCAATACTGGCCATGACTTCATCGAACTCTGGCGGGATGCCAAATATCATGGCCGACATCCGCCCATGGTCGACCTCCAGTTTCTTCCGCATCTCCTCGGTCGGCTTCAGGCGGTACGTCCCCGGTTCTTCCCGTTCGTATCTATGATCTGGCGCACGGAACATAAGCTGCTTGTGCTGTCGGCATGCTTCGGCCAGATCGCGCATCGAGGCTACATTCTCGCCGTACCCTGCATGCCGCCAAATCTGGTGGACGTCATAGTAGTGCCGGGAATAGCGATTGAGATCAGGAACCGGTCGGCCGGGATCATTATCCGCAGCGCGTTTTTCCGTCATTTCCGTCATGGCGTGCAGGATCAGCACCTTTTCCCAGAAAGTGCGCTCTGGCTTGACCGTCGTCACACCACCGAATTTGAGATCAGCGCCGTTGGGAAGCTCATCTGCCACGTATGGGACAATCCTACGCGGCTCTACGGGAACTGGGTCGGGTCGGGCGCCACCCTCTATACGTACCGCAGCCTGGACATAGCCGTCTCCGGATCCGAATGCGCTGTCGTAGCCGACCACCAGGACATCGAGTGCATCCTTGTTCCGATAGGGATCGAAGCCAAATCCAACGGAGAAATGGCCACTCCTGCCTGACAGCTTCTCGACCGCGGCGATCTCTTTCAGCAACTGCTCACGGAGCGTTCCCGAGATGTATTTTCGCGCCGCTTCGTCGACCTCCTCGGCGAGAGCTTTTTGCTGTTTGGTGATCGATGGCGTGCGGCGATATCGGCCTCAAGCGGGGCATTGAGGTCAGTTTTGAATATTCCGATATCGATGTCTTCTGAGAACCGTCTGATAAGACCATACGCCTTGCTCAGGCTGGTTCCGCCCTTGAAATAGAGATGGAC
The DNA here is from genome assembly GCF_004959855.1 of Nitratireductor sp. XY-223. Lineage (GTDB taxonomy): Bacteria > Pseudomonadota > Alphaproteobacteria > Rhizobiales > Rhizobiaceae > Hoeflea_A. The sequence continues at coordinate 12,250 of NZ_SPNT01000028.1, forward strand.
CGGGTCGTCCTTGCGCCGGTTGAACAGGAAATCGAGAACCCAGCAGACATAAAGGTCCTTCTCGACATTTTCGGGGCGCGTTTCCAGTTTGGCCGCGACCGCCGAATAGAGGGCCTGGCGTTCATCAGTACCCGAGCCGAGGATTTCAGCGAAGGCTTTCTGCATGTGGCCCCGTCGTATCAGATGACCGCGATGCGTCGTCCGAGCTTTCGTCGGTCGACAGTGTTCGCGTGATTTTTTCGATTACCGGATACATCCAGGCGGGAACAGCTTGGATATTCTGATTTAGGTCTTGAATAATCGCGTCGCGCTCCGGAGCGCTTGAGAGCCGTCGGACAATCCCGTTGACGGCCGCATCCAGGCTCGCGCGATCGTCGCGAAACCATGACAGGGCCTGAACGACGCGCATTGCCGGCCGGCCGGCCCAGAACGCTGTCTTGGCAGAGATCCGCTTGAAGTCGAGCTTGTAGACGACCGGCTCTTTCGCGTGCGGGTCGCCGGTATTGGCGACAATCTCGATCGTCCTTGGATAGGTGTCGGCGTAAATCGTGCTGCGGGCTGGCACTGCCGTTGTCAGTCCAAGATCATTGGCCGCGGTCATTCCGTCAACGAGCACTCGCAGCTTGTCGCGCCGTGCGATTGCATCGACAAATGATGCGATGGGAGGGAACACCATCTTTCCGGTCAGTTTACTTGTGGTCGGTTTGTCATAAAGGCCACGGCACGGACGCCTGATGTCGCCACGCTTGGCAAGCCTCTGCAGGACCTTCTCGACCCCGTTCGGGCTTGCGATGTCCAGGAAATCGGCCCGCGACCAGACCCCGCCGGGAGCGCCTGCCGTGATACGCGCATAAACGCGATTGAGTGTATCCGACGTCGGATCTGGCATTCGAAGCCTCGTTTAATGACCAAAGATTATATACGAATTTTGGTCAGTAGATGGATGGGGGAAGCTGAACGTAGATATCGAACTGCTACCGATGCCGCGCAGCGCTGCGGCCAGGTTGTGAATGATTCCTGGTAACTACCCAGCTACCAGATTTGCAATTTGAGTGTGCGACGATTTGAATCAGTTTGATAGGCTTTCCTGACGCGGCCGTTTCTGACTCCATGAGCGCATCATGAAGCAAGCTCGTTTCACCCGCGATCGCCTCAGCGCCCTGTCAAAACCGGACCTCATTGATCTGGTTATGGAGCTTGCCGCTCAAAATGCGCTTTTGCAGACCCGGGTCGATGAACTTGAGAAACAGAACAGGCAGTTGCGGGAGCAGAACGCTTCTCTTGTCCAGAGGGTCTGTGATCTTGAACGACGGCTCGGATTGAACAGTTCCAACAGCAGTAAACCGCCGTCCAGTGACGGGCTGGCGAAGCCAGCGGCCAGAGAAAAACGCACCAGGAGCTTGCGCGGCAAATCAGGCCGCAAGTCTGGTGGCCAACATGGCCATAAGGGCACAACGCTGAAGCAGGTCGCGACACCGGATGCGCTCGTCCATCACTATCCACATCAGTGCACGCGCTGCAGTGCGATGCTATCGCCTGAGGCCGCCACAGGTTTTGCCGCGCGCCAGGTGTTTGGCCTTGCGCCGCCTCCGCCTCTTTTTGTCACCGAACACAGAGCGCATGCCTGTCTATGTCGGGCATGCGGCACGCTGGTGCGTGCTGATTTTCCCGAGACCGTGAAAGCCCCCGCCCAGTATGGTGACGAAATCGCTGCCCTGGCGGCCTATTTGCAAACACAGCACTGCATTCCCGAGGATCGCCTGGCGCGGATCTTCTCGGACCTCTACAAGATCAGGATCACCCCGGCGACGCTGGCCAGTCTGATCGCCAAAAAGGCCGACAGCATGCGCGTTTTCGCGGACAGGGTGAGGGATATCCTGTCCGGCACAGCTGTTGCCGTGAAGCATCTGGATGAGACCGGCTTGCGGATTGCCGGCAAGACGCGCTGGCTGCATATGCTGTGTTCCACATCCCTCAGTCATCTTCGGCTGGGGACCGGGCGAGGTGATATCCCATCGGGACTGGCAGGAACGATCGTTCACGATTGCTGGCCACCCTATTTGGCGCTGGAGGCCGTGGAGCATGGTCTTTGCAATGCGCATCTGCTCCGGGAGTTGCAGGCCGTCATCGATCACGACAGGGAACCCTGGGCGACGGATATGAAAGCCCTTTTGTCCAACGCCCTGACGCTGACACAAATCGCACGCGATCAAGGCAAGCCAGCGGTCAGTCCGGAACATGCCCATCAGATCGATCAGAGATTTGATGCCTGTTGCGACCGGGCGATCAAATTCCATGAGGGCCTGCCACCGCTTGCACGTCCGACGAAGACCAGGAAACGCGGTCGTCCGAAACGACGGACCGGACATAATCTGGCGAGACAGATGCAAACACATAAGGCCGCGATCCTGCTCTTTCTTGATGATCTGAATGTCCCCTTCACGAACAACGAAGCCGAACGTGACCTGCGCATGACAAAGGTTCGGCAGAAGGTCTCCGGAAGCTTCAGGACTGAGACAGGCGCTGAAGCCTACTGCATTCTACGCACCGTTGTTGAAACAGCGCGAAAGCAAGGTTGGGATGTTCTGAGAGCCTTGAGCACAAGCCCCGTTCAGCTTATCCGTGACCTCAATACAGTCGATCAAATCCAGCCTGATAGGGTAGCTGGGTAGTTACGATTCCTGGCCTAATGTTGGCAGATCGACCAGAATAAAAAATCACTCTAATGGAGACGATATTGCAGCGACAATTACCAAAGAGGATCCACAAATACCGTGCTTTCAGCGGTCGGGTCCTCGATATGCTGGTTGCCGATCAGCTCTATTTTTCCGACCCGGCAGACTTCAACGATCCCCTCGACAGCCGGCCCAATGTCGAGGGCGATATTGCCGATCATGAGTTGGAACAGATCCTCGGCCGACTCGTCGAGCAGCGCATCAAGGCGGAAATGACGACAGCGGCGAAATCGCTCAAATATCGCGGCCCGAAGACCATAGGTCACATCGCGCGCCACAGCCGCAAACGCGCCGACAGTCTGCTCAGCGAAATCCGCTACAATGCCGGCAATCCGGCATACGAGATGGACGACCCCGAGCATTTCCTCCTGACCCAATATCTCGAGGAAGAGCTTCCGAGGCGCTACGACAGAGGCATCGTTTCGTTCGGCGCCCGAGCGACCTGCCCCCTGATGTGGAGCCATTACGGCGACCAGCACCGCGGCATCTGCGCCGGCTATTCAGTTCCCGAAGATGCCTCCAGCAGGCTGAACAAGATCGAGTACGGCGGCAGCCGAAACGTCAAGGCAAGCGATGTTGCCGGCATGGAACATGACCCTGCCGTCCGGCGGCGGGTCGATGATGCAGTCCTGCTCCGCAAGGCCAGATCATGGCGCTATGAACAGGAATGGCGGCTGATTAGCCCCCGCGGCGTGCAGAATTCTCCGCTCGAACTCGAGGAGGTGATCTTCGGGATCAGATGCGCCTCAGCCTTGAAATACACGATCTTCAAGGCGCTCGAGGATCGCCGCCGGCCCGTCAAGTTTTATGAAATGCGGGAGCAACACGGTACCTTCCGGCTCCGCAAACGCCATCTCGATTTCGGCGAGCTTGGCGCGTCATTGCCGCGGCGGTCGCGCGACGTCTTCGACGCTTCCGACAATCTCGATATCGAAGAGCCTCCGCACGGCGGGTCTCATTGATGGCGGCAAATTTGGAGGCCCAGACCCATGGCTGACGACATTCCGGAAAAACCGGACTTCGAGTCCCTTCTGCGCACGGGTTTCCGGTGGCCGACGGAAGGGGACGCGCCGTTCACGCAATCGGAGAACTGGGAGCAAAACGCATATATCGACCGGTTTGGCCACGGCCGCATCGTCATGATGATGGCCGGCGACCTCATGGTCGCCCAGGTCGCCCGTGACCGACACGACGGCGACGTCCTCGTCTTTCCGGTCGTCTTCAACTACCGGCAGTTCATCGAATTGTCGCTCAAGTTCCTGATCTCCACCTACGGTCATACCGTCGGCATCAAGGCCGAATGGAACACCCATGACCTCAAATCCCTTTGGGAGACGTTCTTGAAAGTCCTGGAAGGCTATGGCCACGACGATGCCGAAGGCACCGACACAATCGTTGAAGAGATTATCCTCGAGTTTGCAAAGGTGGATCCAAGATCATTCTCTTATCGCTATCCCGTTGATACGAAGAGTAATCCGGTCCTGCTTGCGCATCAGGAAATCGACCTTCACCGGCTGGCAGACGTCATGCACGGACTCGACGGCTATTTCTCCGGCTGCGATGGGTATCTGGACGATCTGCAAAAAGCGGGGCCGTGACGGAAAAGCGGGCCAATCGAATTGAGAGGCGCGCCGTTGTGCCGTGTCTCACCTCGGCTTCGGGATGCGGTTTTAGCCGTGTGGGAGAAGCAGATTGGCGTTGCCCCAAGGGCCGGGCTGTTGGCAAAGCTGAAGCCCGCAAGCGGTCTTCCCCCATTCGGGCTGCCATCCCTGACGCGCGGTGCTACCGAGAGGATTAGAAGGAATCGGAAAGTTCCTGATGCCGCTTGCGGGCTGCGGCCGGCAAGGGAGGCTTCGCCGCTTCTGGCCGCCGAAACTGCGACCCGGCACAATTGCCGGCTTGCCAAGCGCGCCCTTGTCCTGCCTTGCTCTTCGCGGCCTCCGGGTCCCGCCCCGAAAAGCGAGGGAGTGGAAACCCGGACAGAGGACCGCGCGGAACGCGGAGAGTGAATGGAAAGAGCCGAACTTGAAGAGCTGAAGGAAAAAGTCGCCTGCGGGGCGGTTCTGGAAACCGACGGCTTTGCCGTCGACAGACAGGAAAGCACACGCAAGGCGGTCAAGTACCGCCGCGGCGACGACATCATCATTGTCATTCATGACGGCAAGGGCTGGTTTGACCCCTTGTCGGACGCCAGGGGCGACGTGTTCCGCCTTGTCGAGCACCTCGATGGGCTCCCGTTCGCTGCCGCCCTTTATGTCGTCGCAGATCTCATCGGCTTCACGCCGTCCGAGCCGACCTGGCCCCGTCAGGCCAGGGAGAGGGCGCCGGATCTATCCGTTCCCGACCGCTGGCATAGCCGCCGCAAGCCGTGGCGCGGCTCGGCAACCTGGCGCTATCTCAGTGGCGCGCGCGGGATCCCCGAACCGGTTTTGCGACAAGCGATAGCCGTCGATCTCCTGCGTGAAGGCCCGCACGGCAGCATGTGGGCCGGTCATACCGATGAAGCCGGTCGCGTCACCGGCTGGGAGGAACGGGGCCCCGAGTGGCGCGGTTTCGCGACCGGCGGCGCCAAGGTCCTCTTCCGCCTCGGTCCGGCCGACGCGCTACGGCTTTGCGTCACCGAGGCGGCGATAGACGCCATGAGCCTCGCGGCGAGCGAACGCTTCTCGCCCTGGACGGTCTACCTCAGCACCGGCGGGGGCTGGTCGCCATCGACCGAAGCTGCCCTTCGAAAGCTTGCCGCCCGTCCGGACGCCCTTCTGGTCGCGGCCACCGACGCCAACAACCAGGGCGAGGCATTTGCCGAACGCCTGCGGGTCCTCGCTGAAGAGGAGGGCTGCAACTGGCAGCGGCTCAGACCACCGGCCGATGACTGGAGCGCCAGTCTGAGCAAGAGGGAATAGGAAAAGGAAAAGAAGAGGGACGGCTGCCGCATGCCCGCCGGCCGCGTCAAGGGTGAAGCTCCGCCCGGCTGACGCCGGCCCTTGACCCGGCCGGACGGAGAGGCGGCGCCAAGAAGGGGTCCGGAAGGGCTGAAGAAGATGGTGATGCCGACAGGGTGCGCCGCGCTCCAGCCCGGGACAGGCCTCGTAGGAGCCCGCCATGACCTCTCTTGCACCTATCCGAAAAATCTTCTTCGGCATCGCCGACCGCCACCAGATGTTCAGATTATTTGATCGCCACGCGCAACGGCCCGACCGCTGGCAGACCGATGACAGCGCGCTTTACGCCGGCGAGTGGTTCCAGATCGCGCAAGCCCAGCATGACTATATGCTCGAAATCCTGCCGCCGCTCTGGATGCGTGGCGAGATGTTCGCCATGCGCGAATTCCTGACCGGCAGCATCACCAGCGTCTTCTATACGCTGCGCATCAATGGCGTGGCCCGGTACTTCCACGCCTATTGCGATCTGTCCGATCCGCGCTCGCCCTATGACATGCGCGACGCCATCGTCGAGCGCGAACGCCGGCCGGTCAAGGCAATGACCCGCGAAGAGCGCATCGAACACATCTGGAGCGCCACGCATGACGATTATCGCGGCTATGCCGGCGCGGACTTCCGGCCCGGACACCGCGGCAAGCGCACAGTCATCGTCTACGGTCGGTCGGGCACGCGGTTCCAGTTGCTCGAGAGTCTGACCGATCAGCAGATCTCCGAAAAGCTGCCGGTGCATTTTCGCCACCTGCCGTGCGCGCGAGCCGCGTGAGGTCCGTCATGTTCACCTTTCCGATCATGGCGGTGCGCAAGGTCATCGCGCGCGGCGAGGAAGATGCGGCCGCCAATGGCGGCTTCCGCAATCCCCATTACGGCACCCGCCCGGGAGAGGGCGAGAAGCCCGGCTTCTGGCTCGTTGGCGACGAGGGCATCTACATCATTTCCGATGGCAGGCTCGCCGAGGGCCAGAAACCGCTCGTCGTCTATTCGACCGAATGCCATCCGAAGGGCGATATCGACTGGTGGGACTACAAGCGCCGGCATTTCGGCGGCGATGACGGCATCGGGTTCATCGATGCCGATCTGCTGGTTCCGAGCTTCAACCGGAGCTTCGGGATCACCCATCCCGGCATCCAGCTCACCGAAAACGACATCTCGTTCTCGCTGATCACCCGCTAACCCCTCTTTCAAATCCGCACTTGGCAAGCGCTGCCGGGTCTCCCGGCGGCGCAGCTTCGTGCGCCCGCATCACAGGAGATGGCATGAATGGGGTGTGAGCGGTCATGCATCCCGACTCGGCTAGAGTGCCGGGATAGGCGGATAGGCTGCAGGCTGGATGTCTTTTTAGGGCATTGCGACCCTGTACAGGAG
>NZ_SPNT01000029.1 GCF_004959855.1 Nitratireductor sp. XY-223
TTCTAAGTGCTAAAGTCCAGCCATTATTATCAATTTAAGTGCCGATTCTCATATTTAAGTGCACTGCTAACCTATTGAAATCAAGGAGATCAGGTTATCAGCATTAAGTGCTAAGTCACACACGCCTTGGTAATGATCCACCGTATTGCAAAAGGTGCACGAACTGCTGATCCACTTGAAGCTATGATCGTCAAGGATTTGCCGACGATCGGGTTAAAAGCATCTGTGATTCACACCGACAAGGTACGGGAAACCCTCATCCTCACTGATGACGGCGATGAGCCGGACTACGTAGTTGCAGAAGGCCAGGAAAAGCCGCTCGCATCGTATCTGCGAAATGTAGCGCTCAGTAAGGTGCTCTTGACGAGCGGCAAGATACCTTTTGTTCTGGCCAGCGAAACGCGCGGTGACGTGTTTGTCGGGATTGATGTGAAAGCAAACACCGCAGCCTTCTCGCTGATTGGAGACGGCGGCCGCGTTGCTCATAGTAAAACTTGGAATTCGCGGCAGCGTGAACGGCTGACGGCGGACCAGGTAGCAACCTACTTTGTTGAGCTCCTATCTCTTGAAGGTCCGCACCTTCCTGCGACGCCAGAAGAAATCGTGGTTCACCGGGACGGACGCGTGTTCGACAGCGAGATCGAAGGGTTAGAACAGGCTTGCGGTAAGCTCGCTGAAGATGGCGTGATATCGCCAGATTGGCGCTTGACCATTCTGGAGATCAAGAAGACCGGTCCTGTTACCGCAAGATTCTTCGACACCGATTATTCGCGAGGAGGAGAACGGGTTTTCAATCCAAAGATTGGAGTTTGGCTTACGCTCTCGGGTGAGGAAGGCTTCGTTTGTACTACCGGCCATCCATTTCGTCGCCAGGGGACGGCGCGACCCCTACATGCGGTCAGGCGACGTGGTGATCTGCCAATCCAGCAATGCCTTCAGGATGTTTTCGATCTGTCCTGCTTGTCTTGGTCATCACCGGACAATGGCAGCAGGGTCCCAATCACGATTAGACTGTGCGATCGGGTGCTATTCGAAGATGCGGCAGAATATGATGAAGACATGTTGGCCTTTTCCGGCTTCGCCAGCGATCGGTCACCGGCATGAGCGATCTCGGATTACTATCGCGAGTTCATGCGAATTTCGAAGATTTTGCAGATCTCGTGGATGACGCGCTGGCAGAGCTTCAGGTAAGTCGAACAGACGGGAGCGCGGCGAAAGAGCTTCATGCGTTGTTGGAGGAAGCATCAACCTCGTCGGATAAGTCACCATCGCTTCGCGCGATGGTATTTGCCAACATCTTGGCGAGCCCCTCAGGCAAGCCGGTTGATGATTTCGCCGATCTCGCCCGCAATCTGGCCAACCCGTCGTCAATTTCCTCCGTTCGGAAACGGCTGGGCCGGCTGTCTGCACTTCTTGAAGAAGAGCGCGCCGCACTCGCGCATCGATTGAGGCGCTAGTGACAGAGAGCTACCTCGCCGGCGCAATCGCCCAGTCGATCGAGCGTTCCCGGGCCTTAAGCGCGGTGATCGATCAGCCATATTCGAATGCCTATGACGGCCTGCGAACAATTTGCAGCGAGCGTCTCCGAGGTGTCGTGAGTACGCTCCGGGAACTTCAAGACGAAACGATTGTGGACGAGGCGCTACAGACGCCGTTGCGACTCCGGCGGTATCGCAGGGCGACCGATCGACTTAATGAGATTGAGACCATCGGTGCAACGGCATTGGCCAATGTTGGTCAGGGTTCATCGGACTTGACCCGGATCGTGCGGCGCGTGTGTGACGAGCTGAAATACCCGCTCGTGCCTCCGACTGTGGCGAATATGTCATCGTCTTATTTGAGTATCTATTCCGGTTTCAATCTCATGCTGGCCCCTCTTTTGGAGGGCCGGTTCCTGCTACACCTGCCCGATCTTTACCATGAGTTGGCGCATCCTTTTTTGGATGGAGAGAATGAAGACCGGACAGTACTCGATCCCTATCGCAACGCCTTCCTTGAGTGCCTTAAGGCGATAAAGCGCCACTTTGAGGGTCAACGCCATTTGGCCTTGCGCGAGCGAGAGCCGGACGAAGTCACGGTATATTTACACCTTTGGGAATGGCTGTGGCTCAATTATTGGTTGGAGGAGCTCTTCTGTGACGCGTTCGCCGCTCTGACTTGTGGTCCTGCCTTCGGGTGGGCGCATTATCATCTCACCGCAAAAGTCTCAGGCGACATTTTTGACACGCCCATCGGCAGGCGGCGAACCCACCCCGCTGATGATGCGCGTTTGAGGTTAATTCTTATTGGGATGCAGCGGCGTGGCTTCACGAATCAGGCTGCAGATATTTCGGTCCGATGGGAGGTTTTGGTCGATGCCTTGAAAGCGCATCGCCCCCCGGAATACTTCCGTTGCTATCCTGACGATTTGCTGAACTTGATCGTCGTGCAGGTCCAACAAGGAATCGAAGAAATGGGCGTCACGTTGGCAACACCCGGAGCGCTGACGTCCTGGCCGGAACGGCTCGAAGAAGCTTGGTCGGTTTTTTGGGAAAACCCCAACGGCTATACTACCTGGGAGAAGAACGCGCTGAAGCTCAGTATGGCGGTGGCATGAGAATCAAAAGAACGATCGCAATTTGCGGTCTGTTTTGGTTCTCGAGAAGGCGGCGTCAGCGAGTGACAAAAGCGTATCGGTGGCGCGTTGATCAGCTTTGTCGAGCGAGGAAATCGCTGGGACTTGCATCTCGGCCGGTTCCTCATCAACGCGCAGGTGGTGTGTACCAAGCAATGCGCCGGCCTGTCTGAGAGCAAGATCTTCTTGGGCCGCCATCGTTGTCTGGATTAGGCCGCGATAGAAAAACCAAGAAACTATCGAAGGGTTAAGCGGAGCTTCGTGCAATGCGGCACCATGCCGCCGCCCAGCAGTGCCGACCGAAAGCGTGTAGAGGGTCTCCAACGGAGCCCGTTGCGCGCCGAGAGTCTCCAGAATCGCTGCCATGTCCGGCGCGTTGGCTACGAGGCCACCATCGGCAAATTGATCTGTGCCCGCTTTAACGAGCGGAAAGAAAGTCGGCGCGGCGGCACTCGCCAGGACGGCGTCGGCTAGCGCGATATCTGATGCCTTCGCCCCGACAAGGCCGCGGCTGCGGAAGATTTCGGTTGTTCCGTGAGTGTAGTTTACCGCGCTTATCATCAACGGAGCATCGATCCTGCTGAGAGGTGTGTCGGCAACCTCAGCTCCCAACGTGTCCTTTATGGCGGAGCAGAGAATACGTGTGTCGTAAGGGGCACTTATCACGAGCCGCTTCAGGAAGCCGAACCTCTTTGGTTTGAAAATGACCGGGCCGTGCTTCATCATTGCTTTCTTCAGATTTGCGGCAGGCAGCCCAACTGCAAGCCCCGCAGCAAGTAATGCGCCGATCGAAGTGCCGGCGATAAGATCGAACTTGTCGGCACACGACGATCTGAAGGTTGTCTCGCAGTTGGAAAGATAGGCCGCAGTGAAGAGACCGCGATAGCCGCCTCCGCTCAGCGCAAGGATTTGGTACCTATCGTTTGTCGCTTGGGCCGCTGTGGTAGTCATTTGGCATCAAGCGCGGCGGTAAACTCGTACGGGCATTCGACGACGAGATCAGGAATGGTTCGATGGGCGGATTGACGGCGTTCCACATAAACAAACCCGCGACCATCGCGCCCAATCGAGGCTGTTGCCAGCTCGACTTTCTCTGCGCTTTCTATCTCATACGCGACACCATTTGGGTCGGCATATGTAATGGTCATGTCCAGCAGGTCGCCCCATCGCGAGGCGATCTGCTGATCCATCGCAACGATTCGGTCGCTCTGTTGGAAAGCGGCAAGGAAACGTTGGGCGTTCGTCTTCAGCTTGCCGAGGCTGGCCAATGTCGGGTCTTTCTCCGAGCGCGCCGCCGCGATCTCCATTTCGATCGTGTGCATTACCGTCATAGGTACCACAGCACTAATACAAATATCGTCTTCATAAAGGCCGCGGCTTACCGCAGCTTCCAGCCAGCGTTCGGCGGGGAGGTTTAGCCGTTTTGCAATGTCTAGTGCGCTCTGCGAACTCAGAAGATAGGGTGTCACGGTCTAGAAAAGTCGCCGCCGCCCGCCGACGCTTTGCGATGCTTTCCGCTGAGCGGTACGCAGATGTGCAAGCGCCGGATCCGTCGGTTCCAATTGAGCGAGCACTGCCCCGGCTGGCCGCCGTGTAACCGCATGCCGTCCACCGCCTTCGTAAGCCAAGCCTATGAAACCAAAAAAGTCTTCCACTGACATTAGGATATCAGCCTCTTTCAGGGATTTGATTCGACCCCTATTGGCGATCACGGACGGTACGCCTTGACGAGACGTCTTACGAATTTTAGGCACGCCCTTGTTCGCAGTTTCTGCTGGAACAATCTCAATATCGAGATCGGCAAGAAGATCGAGTGCCTCTTCTATATCGGAGCGCCTAGCCACATCTTGCATCCCCTCGAGAAAGGGGCGCAGGGCTGCCACGAGCTTTGATCGATCCGTCATTGCGAAATCCTTGATTACCTCTTTCTCATCAATGTAGTCCTGAAATCGTTCGGAATCAATGAAAACCGCTCGAAATGGCGAGCAGAAGGGTAAAAACGCAATAAAGTCAATAGTGTAATAATGGGCTTATTGGGCAGTTGGACGATGTTTCGCATACAATTCTCCGCCTCTACGTTTGTCACGGTGTCCTTAATTCCCGGACGCTTGTTTCAAAAAAACTAAGCAAAATCAGACGGCGGCTGTGCCGTTAAATTCCGAATTGTGTCGTTAATTGCAAGACTGTACCCTCTATTCCCAGACGATCTGCCTGCAAACCACACACGCTGCAATTGAAGATCACCCCTTATGTGTCAGTCAGAAATCCCAAACATCAAATTCATCAATGGCCAGTGTGCGTTCGGGTACCCTGCGGGCAACGAACATTCCGAAAATCGAAGCTCCTGGATGATGTTCCACTATAATCTGACTGCAGGCCACGAAGGTCGCGCCTGTCACCATTACGTCATCGACAATGATGATTTGGTCGGCAACCGGACGAAGATTTGCTTGGTCCTGGCGAAAGCGGATGCATTGGGCCAATCCCTCCGGGCCAGGCCGTTCTTCGCTCTCATGGGCGGCAGGCCGGTGAACTGCGGTCTCCAAAAGTTCACGAACATCCACGTCATTGCCGACGGCTTTGCACACCTGCAGCATCCGGTCGTCGTAAGCAGCGTCAGTCGGCGGTCTTGAGGGCGGGGCTGGAACGAAGGTGATGCGGCTCAAGGCCGCCGGATCCAGGTTTGCCCTTATTAGCCTGCCAATCCAATTGATGGTTCGCAGCTTATGCTGCCATTGCATTGTGTGACGGGTGTCTGGATGTTTTTTTAGATTGTGGATCGTACCGTTGGTCTTGCTGTGTGACCAACCCTTTCGGGCCGTGTACTCACCAAAATACACACATTCATGCTGCTCGGTCAGGTAATAATGATCCGGTCGCTCAATGTCTCCGATCTGACGGAGCTTATTGGACCAACTCTCGTCTGATGTCGTCATATTCGCGAACCCGGATTGCTCCCAGCGCTTCGTATTTTGCCGGCCAAGTCAGATCCGGGTTTTCAAAACAGTTGTTGAGGATGAAGAGCTTCCGTCCTTGTTTCAGCGCCTCTCTGGCCTGCGTCAATGTCCCTGATGTCTCCCCGGCTTCAACGATGATGGTTGCTTGAGCAAGGGCTGACATTGTCTTGTTTCGCTCAGGAAAAAAGTAGCGATTTGTCCGCGGGTTTTGCGCATCATACCGCTCGACCGGAATCTGGCTGATCAACAGGAACTCCTCGGCAATCCTGTCTTGAAGGGTTGTGTTTGATTTCGGGTAATAATGCCCAAGCGGCGTCCCGATTACGGCAATCGTCTGGCCGCCCTCACCGATCGCCGTCTCATGAGCAACCGTGTCGATGCCCTCTGCAAGCCCGCTTATGATCGTGAAATCATCTTTCAGGAGCGACTTGACAAGTTTCTGAGCCCTTTTTTTGCCGTCTGAGCTGGGTTGACGCGTGCCAACCACCGCAACAGATGGCGTGTCGATCAAATCCCACCAGCCCTGGAAGTAGAGCAGCTCAACAGGATAGGTCGCATCCCGGAGCCGAACAGGGTAGTCCAACTCACCGTGCAGTCGAAGGTTGAACCATCCGGCTATCCGTTGTCGTAACGTATCAAGGACACGCCGCCCTGCATTTCTGGCCTCTTCTTCCGGTACAAAGCTTGATGGCCTAGCGTCGGTTCTCAGCGCGAATTTCTCCGCTATCGATTTGAAGCTGGCATTTTGTTCACACCAAAGCGTCTCGTAGGCGCCAAGTTCCAGTGCAGCGTCGATCGTGTCAATGAAGGGACCAGCATTCCTTCTTGCCGACAATAGTGGCGTGTCTTTCATGGGGTGATTGTCATTCTTCTATAGGTACGAATCCTCACAATAGAACATATAGTGAACATTTTCAAACAGTACGTATTGATATCAAACTAACCTATCTTTGATTGCGCATCATCGCCATTTTGATCGATGTGAACAGTTTCAAATCCACGATGCGCCTGTCTTTGGCAAACGGCCTTCCGGGTCTGTAACCTTCAGCATCGGTGCCCCGGTGCGATTCCAATGCCACAAGGCGACACAGGTGCCACCTCGCGACATAAATGACGGATAGATAACACCGTCAAATCCGTCCTTGAGCAATCGCCTCCGAAGCTCGTTGTCACTGTACCCCAATTAATCAGAATCCAGCTTAAAATTCTCTTTTGAAATCAATGGCTTTTTGAACCCTTAATTCTAATACTGTCCCGTATTTGCAATACTGTACCCTTAACTGCAGGACGGTCGTCTCTGTGGATAGTTATGGGGTTTGGTTCAGCCCGTTGGAAAGAGCGTCGTGTCCCAGAAGGCAAACCTTCCATCTTTGCCCACAGTTGCGGACAGTGGATATATTGCAATTAAGGGTACAGAAATCGCCAAAAATGCGTCCAATCTGCGGAATCTGATCAACTGGGGTACAGTGACACCATGTGTTTCATGTTTTCGATCCATCAATGCACCCCTTCAGTCTAACGGAGAATATGCGGGTTCGTGTCAGCTATCGGTGGCGTCAGAGCGCTGAGGAAGATTGGAACTCCGGTTCCATTCTCTTCAAATACAAGGTTCGGCCTGGCGTTGACCGCTATGCGCTTTCGCAGTCGAAGCCGAAGCGAAAGCCAAGTGCCAGAAAACTAGCAGAGGACCGTGAGAATGACCTGCGCCGCGAGTGGGAGCATTTCGAGAAGTTGGCGCATTGGTCAGTCCGAGATTACTTTCGCGCAGGTCACAACGGGGCTGATATTCCCGACGAGTTTGAGGTCAAGACCGGGGACAGTGACCATCTGAACAACTTCAGTGCCGATTTCTGGGAGCGGAGTCGCGGCTCGTAAGGGGGTCGGCTCGATATCCAACTGAGTCATTATAGATGTGAGCCTGGAAGGCCGTCGTCATCGCCGAAGAGCAGATGGTCGGGAAGTGGTCCCTTTCCTTTGGCCGATCCCACCGGATACCAGGCCATGGTCTCAGTAACAGCGGCGCTCTCGTTGCGCGCTGTGACGAGCTCGTTCATAAAATAGTTCCCGTACACCATTCGAAGTCTGGTGGTTCGCGGGTCGAAGGTTCGCATCTGGTTGCGGTTGAGTTTGTGACGAAGTCCGTCGGCGCTGTTACCGCCGACGGCCTCGTATCCAACATGGATGACGCCGGGGCGATCGCCCGGGAGCTGATCAGAGGCACGTGCGACGAGGCTTCGGAAGTGTGATGCCTTTCGACGGGCGGCTTCGACGGAGTCGGACCGCCACGCAACGAGGCTGACGTGGTCGACCCATGTCGCGTGAAGCGGCCGCCCCTCGGCCGGCTCCCATTCACCCTTGATGGTGAAGTCCATTGTCGGCTCGTAGATTCCGATCAGCAACTCAGCCATTCGACTTGATCCAAAATAGATGTCATCATGTTTCAGGACGTTGTGCAGACGCACCCAGTTAACATCAAGTGCGACACCGGTAGCTCCATCGTCGGCCCATTCAAACGGCTCATAGCCATCCAGGAATGACTCAACGCGAGCGACCAGATAGTCATCACCCAGGCGATGAAGCTCATCCTTGAATCGAACGAGCATGATGAGTGGCCGACCAGCGTCCCAGGACCTGGCATGCGCCCGTGCCGCCATACGTTCCCCGGCCAGCCGCTCTTCGCGAGCGTATCCCGACCGCCCGGCGCGCTTGCACTCTACGGCCCAATGTGAGCGTCCACGATCGACGAATAGGTCGTTGCGCTTGCCTAACCCTGGCGCTTCCGGGACGAAGCACACACTTTCCCATCCTCGTCGTTTGTAGGTGCCGGCCACTAAGAGTTCGAAGATCCCATCGTCCGGTTGCGATAGGTTCTTTGTCATCAAACGCTCGGCCCGCTCCTCTGCGCCGTCGATCTGAGAAAGCGTTGGGAGCATTTGGCCGATCCGTCTAAACAGCGTGACAATCCGATACCCTTGGGGCATGAAAAAATCGGGACGAAGCTCGGGATCGGCATAACGCCGGGCCTGGTGCAGATACCACGTGATCTCATCAGCCCGGTCGAAAAGCGGGACACGCTTACCGAGGGCCCACTCTTCCTTTGCTGCTTGGAACGTCGCCTCCACAGCGTCGGCACGAGCTCTCCACGTGTCAGAAGGGACCAACTGCTCGAGCCAATCGGCGGCCGCTAGGATTTTTTCGTCGCGCCAGTCCTGACCATGCCTCTGCGCTATCCAAGTGATGTCGGAACTGGGGATGTTGGCCATTCCGTATTTCCACTCGACATTCAAACAAATCAAAGCCCAACGGACGGTCCCGCAACCGCACCTTCAAAGACTTCAAAACAGCGAAAAATAACCTCAAATCCGAACTTTTTTGGACGGGCACAAGACTAGTTCAAAAGAACTGTAGGCGAATTTTGACGATAGTCCCGTGGGGACATTCCATACCGCTTTTTGAATATTTGGGAGAAATACTGGACGTTATTTATACCCCAGCGAAATGCAATCTCTGTTATCGATTGCGAGGCAAAGCGTCGGTCCAGCAAATCCGCTGCTATGCGATCCAACCGCGCGTTCCGTATAGCGACGGAAATCGATGAGCCGCTGGACTGATATATTTGATTAAGCCGTCTCACGGACAGACCGACATTTTCCGCCAGCATTGACCTGTCCAGGTCCGGATTGGCGAGATTGGATTGAATGAATGTGTTTGCCCGAAGGATTGTCCGCTGATCGGAGTTGCTGAGATAGACGGTTTCTTCTGCGACTGAAGCCAGGCCCATTGCCACAAGGTCTACAATGGTCTCCTTCATGTATTGCCGTACCACCTCGCCTGAATTGGCAATCTCTTTGACAAATCGGACAAGGTTGTCGCTCGCAAATGAACCGGAATCGCTGGCCCTCGAAACCCGCATTCCAGTCAGCATGTCCGCTGCCGGCAGGCGCCTCAGAAGCTCATACCGGGGAATTTGAATAACCAGTTGCCGAAAATCCTCCGGAATGGTCAGCTTGTATGGATCGATGCTACTGTAGAGCGCAAAGTCTCCTTTGTTGAGCAGGGCGCAGCGCCCGGCTTGTTCAACCAGACCGTTTTTTTCCAGCTGCAGGCTGATTAGAAATGACGCTTCGTCGGACCGGCCTATGTCCCGCTTACGGCGCCGCACGACCTGCTGGCTGCCGGACACCACCGAGGTCGATAGGTTCTGAAATCGCCATAGTTTGATTTCACCGGAAAAAGCCCTCGGTTTCTCTGTCTCGCAATCGAGGTGCACGTAGGAATCGCAAACAGCCTCGCGCCAGTAGGAGAACCTTTCAGCGCCGTCGACGTCACCGGTCTTGTAAACAGTCACTGCGTTTTCCAAACCATCCGGCCTTTCATCCAGTCTGGAAAAATTTGTCGAAGATGGTGGCATTTTCCGGCATTTCGGCAGAACTGACAAGTCCGTGCTCTCATTTGCCGCTCGCCTGCCATTGAAATTGGGGACGAAAATGGAAGCAATTTCCCATAGTCGAACGAATTGGTTCCCAATGGCAAAAGCAGGCCTCAAGCGACTTCGGATAATAGCACCCGCATAATCTGAAGCCGTGGGAGGAGATTGATATGGCGGACATGATCGGACCGTTCAAAGTGGCGGCTGTACAGGCCGCGCCGGTGTTCATGGATCTTGATGCGACCGTGGAAAAGGCGGTCAGGTTGATCGACGAGGCGGGTCAGCAGGGCGTCAAGATTATCGCCTTCCCTGAAACCTGGATTCCCGGATATCCGTGGTGGATCTGGCTGGATGCACCGGCGATGGGCATGCAACATATTGTGCCTTACACCATGAACTCCATTCAGGCGGGGAGCCCTCAGGACGAAACGCTAGCCGATGCCGCAAGACGCAACGATATCCAGGTCATCATGGGCGTGTCCGAAAAAATAGGCGGCTCTCTCTACATGGGCCAATGGCATTATGATTCGAACGGTGACGTCATTTCACGGCGCCGGAAACTCAAACCGACCCATGTGGAACGCACGGTATTCGGTGAGGGTGACGGGAGCGACATGGTCGTTCTCGACACAGAGCTGGGCCGGGTTGGCGCCCTGTGTTGTTGGGAGCACCTCCAGCCCCTAAACAAATACGCCATGTATGCTCAGAACGAGCAGATACATGTGGCATCCTGGCCCAGCTTCAGCCTTTATCTGGGAGCAGCCTATGCTCTCGGTCCGGAATTGAACACGGCCGCCAGCCAAATGTACGCGGCGGAAGGGCAATGCTTTGTGCTGGCAGCGTGCGCAACGGTGTCGAAGGAGATGATTGATTTCCTTTGCGATACACCGCCCAAGCAGCAATTCCTCCAGGAAGGTGGTGGTCATGCCAACATCTTCGGACCCGATGGCGCCCCTCTTTGCGAGCCGATGGGTACAACCGTCGAGGGCCTGCAGATTGCTGAAATCGACCTGGCGGCAATCGCCGCGGCTAAGTCCGCCGCAGATCCGGCCGGACATTATTCGCGCCCCGACGTGTTCCGTTTGATGTTCAACAACAAACCCGCACCTGCGGTTGTGAACTTCGACGACGCCGGCACGACGCTCTCCGATGAGATCGTCGAAGTTGCTGAAGAACAAATTGCCGCCGCCGCGCAATAGCCAGCGCGTTTTGGGGGCGGCTGGTCTGACCGCTTGCTCCACATCCGATTCCGACCGACGGGAGAAGAACCATGCCACTACGAGACAGATTTCATGCATCCGCGATTGCCGTATCGGCAGTCTTGTCATTCTGCCTTTCACATTCGGCGGCACATGCTGGCGATGAAGCCACCGAATGGATTGTTTCCAATGCCGGGGCGTCCGTTAACTCTGAGTACCATGACGGGTGGGCTACAATGACCGGCGACGGCCTCACGCTCTATTTCGCCTCCAACCGACCCGGTGGTATGGGTAAAGCAAACCGTGAAGATCATTGGGCGCTGGCCAAGTCCGGAGGCTGGACTCACTACGACATCTATGTGGCTCATCGTAGTTCGACGGAAGAGCCGTGGGGTGACGCCATATTGCTTCCAGAGACGGTCAATAGCCCGAGCGTCGATCACAGCGCCTATGTATCTGAAGACGGACATTATCTGTTCTTTGCCAGCGACCGACCGGGCGGGTGCGGTGAGCTCGACCTCTATGTCAGCTACAGGGAAAACACCGATGACGACAAGGGTTGGCAGCAGGCGATTAATCTTGGCTGCGCCGACCAGGGCGGACCGAACGGAGCGGCAATTGACTCTTGCCCCATTCTCAAAGATGGCATGGTGTATTTTACGTCGTCAACCAATCCGAATCCCGAGACACTCGACTTCAAGCGGGCACCCTTCGATGCCACGAAAAGCAGTGGCGGACCGGCAGATGTGCTGGATATGAGCACGGAGTTCATGGACGCCCATTTCGATCCGCGCCACGGCCTGATCTGGGCCGGCTATCCCGAGGGTGGTCAGGGTGGAAGCGATTTGTGGCGCTTTGCAAACCATGCCAGTGAAACGGATCCGGCCAAGTGGACGAAACCCGTCAACCTGGGACCGATGATCAACTCGCCGCATGAAGAACACATGCCGTCCGCGACCGACGACGGTCGTGTGTTGAGCTTTGTTTCGGATCGTCCAGGTGGGCTAGGCGGCCTTGATATTTATCAGGCGGTTGCGCAGTAATTTACGAACTTATCCATGGAGGTTTCTCGCGGATCGCAAAGGCACGATGTCTCTCCTGGCAACAAGCACTGTTACCGCATCAGTTTTCAGGAGGTCGGCTCGATCGATGCAGATCTCATTGACCCCAGACCGCCGGGACATGATGACCTCTTGGATCTCGACATTGGAAGCTATCCGGCACTTCAAGCATTTGCCCGCGAGCAGAAATCCAAAGACGGAAACGGAATCGTCTACCCAAGCCTGCGGCACTGGGGAGGCGAATGCATCGCCGCCTTTTTCCCCGATGTTGTGACCCCGCCCAAGCAGGGTGATCATTTCAGGTATCACTGGAACGGCGATCGCATCGACTTTATCCAACAACTCACCGGTGAACGTCCGATTCTGCAAATTGATTAGTGTGCCGACCGAAACATGGACAGTGTTCGAATACCCGTGACTACTCGGATTAGCCCATGACCCCAACGCGCAAGCGATCACGGATTTCGGCATGAACGTCAAATGCGGTTTCTGCTTCGACTTCCAGCGTGACGGCCAATGCAAACCGGATATCTTCATCCGGGCTCAGACCGCCCCCTGAGCCGTCCCGGCACTGAACCCGGATCGGCAGCACCTTGTCACCGCCGTAGTTAGGCACGACAGGACCGCCATTCACCATCCTGTGCGACCATACGGTCCCGCGCTTGATGATGTTCTTGTTCAGGTCTCCCACCCGCATGTCCAGGCCCCAGCCATCGTCCTCAATCAGATCGCCCAGGAGATCATGGCTATGGGCAACAGCCTCAAGCAGCGCCAATCGATAGCGCGCCCGTGTCGCCAATACCGGTGAAAACCAGGCAATGGTGACAATCATGGTTCTGCCAATGCGTTCGCCGGCGAGCGAAGGGGGCATGGGCACGTCAAAAATAGCGGCCTTGTCCTTTCGCAACGTGCCAACCCCAACCATTGTCGCTCCGAGTTCAGGCGCTTCCCGCATCAACTCATCATGAAGCGCCCCATGGCCAAAATAACGGCAGACCTCCTCTCTTGCCTGACTATGGTTGCCATTCAATCGAACCATCTCACGGCCATATCTGGCGATTGCCGTCTCTGGCCAACGGGCCGCGTTGACGCTCAGTGCTTTTGTAATCAGGGCATGGTCACGACGATTGAGGTCCAGCCCTTCAAAGGGACCCTCTTCTTCATAGAGCGCCGTCGCGGCTTGAAGGGACGCCCGGGAGGCCAGCGCGTTGGCGCAACTTGTGCCGCGTGTTCGGTAGGTCGACGGGTTTCCCCGCTGCACAGTGGCCACATTCAAGCCCGTTCGCTGCGTCTGATCCATGACCCGAAGCCGAAGGTGGTCACCCGCCGCCATGGCGCGCACTTCGTGCTCTCCCGCATGCATGAGGAAATCCGGTTTTATGGAGCGGAACGCGCCCAGCCCGATTGCGGAGGAAAGCGCCGGCAACAACTCTCCGTCCTGCGCGACGGGAACAACGCCAGCCGGTGGACCCGCTGCAGGCGCGACCGCATCCTGTGAGGATGCCCCGACAGTGATGACATTCATGGCCTCTGCGGGCGCCATGAGTGTGCGAAGGTGGCGGTTGTTGCGCTGCGCCGCCTCGATATGTTGCTGACGTTCCTCTGTTGCGGCGTCTTCGAAGGCCGTGGCTCCCATATTGGGAATGACAAGATCCTGGGCCACGTTTCCCGCGGACACATTGAACAAAATGCCATGGTGATCGGCCCACCAGTCCAAGAGCCGCGCCAGCGAGCTGACCCGCCCCGCAAAATGCGCTCCTTTGATGCCGATTGAGAAATTCACCAGATAGGCATCCGGAGCAAGCGGCTCCTCTCCGAGAAACGCACGCGCCAGAGCCACATGGACAATGTCGACAAAGAGCCGATCGTCGGGAGAGACCGCATCGCGCGCCTGATCAACAAGGACAGGGATCGACAGAATCCTGGCGTCTTCAAGAGGGGCTCCATCTGCGATCAGATCGCCTCTCAGCATCAACGAGGCCATCGATGTTGCATGACGTCGGTGGGCCACCTGCGACAGTGGCACGAGATCGTGGACATCCTCGATGACGACCCCGCCATCAAGCGCGGGATGACCAGCGATCGGCGTGCCATCGAGGAGCACAGCGCGAATGGGCGCCTCGTCATCAAAAGGTGTAAACTCGCCAAATGGCAATTGCGGTTCGCCATCACTGACATCCGGCAAAGACTGGCCGATCGTCTGCGGAAGGATGAATTGCAGACCTTCGAGTGATGCCAGACCACCAGGTGCAAATGGATTTTGCAGCATGTCCCGCACCTGACCGCATGACATCTCCACAAGTACCGCCTCGTAGATGAAGCCGGTCTCGCTGATCGAGCCGGCGTCAATGACCGTACCTCCAAATGCCTCTATTTTTGCCCGTGTCTCGCGCTGCCAACGCACGCGTTGGTCAGCGTTGGCGGTCGGCCAAATCTCTAGCTCCAGGCGAATGAGCGCCTCGTCATCATCCGACAGCCGCTGAATGAGCTCAGCTTGGGCTTCCGGGGTTAGTCGATCCTTAGGTCCCCAGGTCCTGATCTCCGCCAGCATTCCAAAGAGATTCCACCACGGCGCTCGTCCGCGTGGCGCTTTCTCACCCGCCTGATAGGCGTTCCACATGCTCACCAGATTGCGCAGGTCCGCATCGGTTGGCATTGTGGCATAAAGTGTCGGCTGAGCATTGGCGACGTTTTCGTCGACGAGCTCTTCCGGAATTTCATAGTCGTCATCCAGGCGATCTTCGATCAGAAGCTCAAAGCCGATCGCCGCGGCCGCCCTCTGAAAATTCTGGATAGGAAGAATTGTTTCGAACACCAGCGCGCGTTCCGGAGCGATGCCGGCCGGATCCTGGCGTAACAGGAAATCCGGGTTCTCGCCCCGAAAGGCCTCTTCCAATCGGGTGAAACGATCACCAAGTCGCGCGCCCTGACCCTGACGTCCGACGCCTTTTGGCCGTCGTCTCTTATCCTGTCGTGCCTTCAGTCGATCCGCTGTCGTGGGATTAGGCAGCCGCAGTATCGGTCGATCTGTCATCTCCGGTCACACTTCCATGCTGTGAGGCCCAAGCGCTGATGCGGTCCTTGACCAATGTACGGAAGGTGACGTTGCCCTGTGCGAGCGCACGACGTCTGTGAATATCCATAAAAAAGTCCTCGGCCTCGGAAAAGTTTTTGGGGCATATCGCAGCGCGCAGGCGCTTTGCGGTATACCCAAAATTATCGTTGAACTCCTTCATCCGGAGCGCAAAATAATCTGTCATCTGATCGTCTGTTGGCTTCCCGAGCTCCAGCTTGATTTCAAACCGTCGCCATGTGGCACGGTCAAGCAGTTCGGGGTGGTTCGTTGCGCCAACAAGCACGCAGTAAGATGGCAGATCATCAAGCTGCAGCAAAAGCGTCGTCACAACGCGTTTGATTTCTCCGGTCTCATGAAGGTCTCCTCTTTCCTTTCCCAAGGCATCAAATTCGTCGAAGAACAGAATGCACGGCTCTGTGCGTACGAAATCAAACATTCGTCTGAGGCGCGTTGCAGTGTCGCCGAGGTAACTTGTGATAATTGCGTCGTAGCGCACAACGAACAGAGGCAGCGCCAACTCATAAGCCAGGCTCTCAGCCAGAGAGGTCTTACCGTTTCCTGGCGGCCCGACAAGCAGCAACCTGTGCCGTGGCTCCAGCCCGTGTGATCTGAGAACATCGGCCCGATGTTGCTCTTCAATGAGTTCGCTGCACGCCGTCTGGACCTTCTTGTCCAGAAACAGGTCTGACATTGGGCGATCAGGTTCCCGACGCTGTATGCCACCAGAACCGTCACGAAGCCGCATGGCCGGCTGAGATGACCGCCCGTTAACGCCAGGCTTCGGTGGAACAGTCAGCGCTTTCGATATCCGATCGGCGACGCCTGTATGCTTCTTAGATCGTTCATCCGCGGCGATCGCTTCGGCCGTCACGCGTACTGAATCAGCGTCGCCGGATACTCCGGCCTTTACTAAATCTATAATGAGATCGCTTCGCGCCACCAACTGCCCCGAAATACCATGCAAATCACTGCTCAGGAGAATCATAGACGGATTTGGAAAAAAGTCACCCGATATCTTGGTTTTCGCACGGATTTTGGCGAAACCGCACCGATCCATGACATCTTCGTCGTCCTTGACCTTAATTGGTGACGGGCAGTTTGGCGCATCGGCAGGGGCGAATGGGCTGTCGTGAACCGAACCGGAGATTTGTCCGAAAAATGCAGCATGTTTCTGGCGCGAGCTTACCGGTTCCGTCAACGATTGGTCGAATACCCGCGATTGCGCTTGGACTTTAGCAGGCGTTCCAGGGCGCCTCTCGCCGATACCTCGTCTACATGAAGGTCGATCTTAACCTGGCCACCGGATCCGATACGTCCCCAGCTTCTTATCAACGAATGGCCACCAAAGAGATTGGGCTGGACGGACAGGGTGTAGTACCGGTTCATCTTTCTTGATGGGTCTATTCTGAATATTGTTGTCTGTAATGACCTGCTTTCCATGCAGAATCATCGCATTGGCGGAATCTGGCGTCCAATAAGTTCTTTGAATCAGAAACGGCCCAGCGATTCATTTCACTGATAGGTGCCATCGGTTTGATCGGGATGTTCTGAGCACGAACTCTTTGAGTGACCCAGGACCTGGCCAGGTCGAACAAATGCGCCCATAGGGTGCGAACTGTCTCGTCAGATCAAAGCCGTCTCCAGAGGCGTGGCGTTTCTTCTTGGATGGGACGTGGCAGAGAACCTTAGTCGCAAAAATCACTAAACAGCTTCGCTGCTCCGTCGATACCCGTGTCCTCGCTTCGCTGCGGGCCGCGCCAGTATCTCCTCCGGTGATTGTTCCGCCCAAGAACCGTCTGCCTTCACACGACCCATCGAAACACCAACCACTGGAGATGGCATGAATGGGGTGTGAGCGGTCATGCATCCCGACTCGGCTAGAGTGCCGGGATAGGCGGATAGGCTGCAGGCTGGATGTCTTTTTAGGGCATTGCGACCCTGTACAGGAGATT
>NZ_SPNT01000002.1:0-734422 GCF_004959855.1 Nitratireductor sp. XY-223
ATGATCCCGACGCCCCTATGAGGCCCCGCACACCGACCCGTGTCAAACCGACCGCGATCCCGACGTCATCCGCAAGGAACAGAGACCTCAAACCCCGCAGGCGAATATCATCCGCTGGGCAAGGCCGCGCATGAGACAAAGACAAAAACGTTACAAAATTGATTCCATCTTCAGGATTGCTGTCTTCGGCTGCCCTTGAGGCGATGCTCAGACCAACAACAATTTAAACATGCGTTTCTCTGCGCATCGGAATGACCGTGGCCTGCGGCTTCGGCGGGTGGCGGATTTCCCCAGCATGGCGGTCATCGTGCGGGGGCGACTAGTAACCATCGTCCTGGATGAAATGCCATCCCGCAAATCGTCCGCGGGTCAGGTCGCCGGTGTCGAGCGGCGGCGCCCGCCGGCCGGGACCGGGATCGTCGTAGTAGATCTCGACCACCGCGCCACGCTCGATGCGCGCGTAGCCGCTGCCGGCGCCGCAGTACTCCATCTCCGCGTCCCTATGGATCGGGAAGGACCTCATTGCGGAACTTCGCCCCGATCCGGATCGCCGGGCGGCGCGCAGGGCGTGTTGCCGCGCGGTAGCCGTCCAGCCACTGCGACTTGAGTGTGTCGGCCGACAGCGCCGTGGCGGAGATCATCGACGCAGGTTTTCGCAGGCAGTCGTCGCGGTGCAGGACGATGTGCGCCGGCGCGACCGGCACGGCCGGTGGGGCCTCGGCGTCGCGCGCGCTGTAGCGCAGGCCTGTCAGCGTGTAACCGTCTCATCTGGCGCGCTCGAATCCCGAACGGCAGGCGCAGAAAGGCGCCACATCGCGGTCGCTCGCGATGACGGCCAGGTAGTCGATTTTCTTCGCCGACTTGCTGTCGTCGTGCGGCAGGCCCTTGACGGTCACGGAGTCCCATTCATCGGACATTGTGCGGATCCTTTCCTGTGTTCGGTTTCCCATTCAACAGACGTGGGCGGATCCCCTCTGCCGCCGCAAACGTAGCGCGCGGGCAGCCGCGCGATTTTCACAGCCCGCAGAACCTCTTCGCGCTCCGGAGAACCGGTATCGCGCATGTGCCCAGAATCGGACTGACCTGTGCGTTATCTCGACCGTCCGCGGGAGGGGCGCCCCAGCGCGCCTCACGGCTTGCGCGCGTACCTATAGAGGCGGACCGGCTGGCCCATCGCCGTCGCTCCGTCGAACCGTTGTTCACCAGACGGATAAAGCGACGCGAATCGGTTGCCGGAGGAATTGTTGAGGATCACCTGGTTTCCCTCAACGTCCCAGGCCCAGATCAACGCCGCCTGGCCGCTACAGCCGCGCGAGGCGGCGCGGTAACCACCGGTCCACTTCGTCAGCGCCAAAAAGATGTCGCAACTGCCGCCGCCAGTCGAGATCGTCCAGCGCCCGAGTATCGATTCGCGCGTCACCTGTGGCGCATCTGCCGCGGGCACAGGCAATTCATGCTCACTCTGACCCTGCATTGTCGGCGCCTTTGGGAACTCGTTCTACCCCGCCGGCGGCAACTGCCCGCTCCGGGTATCGCCGAACGGCGGTCGTGACTGTGTTTGCGGCTGCCCGTATCCGGTGCGCAAACCCGTTCCCTGGCATCCCGCCAAGGCGATCGCCGCATACAGTGCGATCACGATTGTTCCATCATGCATCAGTTCATCTCCAAATGCCGAATCCGGAGCTGCCTTCATGGTCGGCTTCAAGTACAATTACGTGTTCTTTCCCCGGAGGTTCACATGTCCGCGTTTCAGCATTTGCCGATTGCGCCAGCACCAAGGCAAACCATACCAGCGCGATCTCGGACGATTGCATACGCGATCCCATCCCCTTCTTCACCGGCTCGCCTTCACGCAGTCCAAAAATACCGCCAGCAGATCATGGCACTGGGTGCGCATCTGTCGAAGCATCATTTCCATAGAGCATTGCCGCACTGGACCGCCGTTTTCTGCACGGCTTTGCAGATTGCTCTTTCGAGTTCGTCTGCGTCGGCGAAAGTCTGGTGTGCCAGTTCGGTCTGTTTAAGCGTTTTCCAGGACGGTACGATGTCGTTGAGTTCCCGGGCGTATTTCGGCAGCCACTCAACCGTGAGCCAAAGGGCGCAATCGGCGAGTGCTGCTCGGGTCAGCTTGCTGGCGTGAATCGTGCCGTCGTCGAGCACCAGCACCACTGGCATGTGGTGGGCGCCTCGCTCTCATCAACAAAGAACCGTCGATCGGCGTGCTCCAACCCTGCGACCGGCTCCACCGCGCTCATGGAGTTAGCCCCCCACAGGGCGACCGTCCAAGGCGACGCGCAGCGGATCGCCAGGACCGCGGCCTCCCGGAAGAATGCCGAGATCGTTTCGCTGTCTTCCTTCGATCCGGCCATGAGATGCAGCAGAATCTTTCTGCCGTGCTGTGAGAATCTCAGGCAGCAGGCACCGGCTCGCATCTTTGGGTCGGCCTGATGCGCTCGGCAATGCCATCAACAAACAGACAGGCAATTTCATACTCGCTTAGATCTCGGGTGGAGAATGCCTAGTCGTCTGCCAAAAACCGCTCCGACCTGGAAACGCTCCTATGGCTTTTGCCGCGTGCGGTGGCGGGGGCTCGCCAATGCCTTGCTGCAAACCCATCTCACCGCAATCGCCTACAACCTCAAACCAACCCTCAACATACTCAACCCCGCACGAAACAAATCCCACTCAGTGTTCACAGGCGGTTCGTGGACAGGTCTCCCAATGCGCCCAACAGGATTCGATCCTATGATCTTTACCTTCGAAGGGTGGTCTGCTTTTCAATAACTGCCAACCCTAACCACCGGCAGCTTACAGTTCGACAGAGGTCAAATGAACTAGACCACAAATTCCTGTGGGCGGAAAACCACCCAAATTGGACGTCATTTCCATTCTGCGTCCAGGCACAGTTGCTGACCACAGGTTTGGTGGCGCATCCATCAGGATTCGAACCTGAGACCTCTATCTTCGGAGTGCAGGGCTTTTGTGCCAATTTCGGCCGCTTCTAGCCATTGGCGGCATCCGGGTGTCAAACCAAAATGAATTGGAGCAAAACCTGTGGACAGAAATTAACCCAATTTGGACGCCATTTGGACGCCATTTCAAAATCGCCTCCGAGCAAATTTTCTAAGTTATTGATTTTATGGCGCGCTCGGGAAGATTCGAACTCCCGACCCCCAGATTCGTAGTCTGGTGCTCTATCCAGCTGAGCTACGAGCGCGCGGCGGCGGCGTTGCCTGTCCGCGAGGCGTGTAACTAATCCTTTCGCCGCCGGAATGCAAGCGCCATGCGACGAAATTTTTGACCGGACACCGCCCTATTCGCCGACCTCCTTGATCGGCACCGGCGCGGCTGCCTCGCGGCACGCCTGTGCGTCCGGCTGGTTCGGCAGGGTGATGCGGAAGCGGGTCCCGGTGCCCGGCTTGTCGACCAGCGTGATCGTCCCGCCATGGGCGCGCACCAGTTCGCTGGCGATCGCCAGGCCAAGGCCGGTTCCGCCGGATCGGGCCGAGCCGCGAAAGGCGGTAAACAGGTTCTCGCGCGCCTTCGGCGGCATGCCGGGGCCGGTGTCGTCGATATCGATGGTCGCGGTCCCGTCCGCGACGGCGGCGGAAACGGTGATGCGCCGCACGATCGCCAGGTCGTCGGCGCCGTCGGCGGACAGCGCCTGGATCGCATTGCGGCACAGATTGTGGATGACGCGGAAGAGCTGCTCGCTGTCCGCCTCGATCTCCAGGCCCTCCGGCACGTCGATGACGAAATCGATGGGCGACCCGTCGGGCGCCGGCTCGCCGTCCGAGCGCAGATCCGCGTCGACAATCAGCATGTCGCGCACATCGGTCACAAGGGCGGCGAAATCGACCAGTCGCCGGTTCGGCTCGGCCTCGTTGGCACGGCCGTAATCGAGCACCTCGCGGGTGTAGTCGACCGCCCGGTCCATGGTGCGGATCAGCTTCGGCGCGAAGCGCTTGACGACCGGGTCGTCGACCATTGAAAGCCGGTCCGACATGAGCTGCGCGGAGGCAAGGATGTTGCGCATGTCGTGGTTGATCTTGGAAACGGCGAGGCCGAGATTGGCGAGGTGCCGCTGTTTCTTCAGCGTTCCCTGAAGCTCCTGCTGCATGGCCTGCAGATGGCGCTCGGCGATACCGATCTCGTCATCGATCTCCCGTGGCTCGATCACCCGCGCCGGATCGTCGGGATCACGCGAGAATGCCTGCATGCTCGTCGTCATGCGGCGGATCGGGCGTATCATCATGGCGTTGATGGCAATGAAGACCAGTCCCGCGGTGAACAGCGAAATCAGCACCGAAAGGAAGAACACGTTGCGCCCGTAGACGAGCATCGCATTGCGCAGCGGATCTTCCTCCATGACGATATCGATCATCATGGAACTGCCCTCGACCGGGCCGTAGACACGGATGATCCGGTCGTCGGAAAACAGCGTCACGAAGGCGTCCCGGATCGCGGCAAAGGGCGAAACGGAGGAAAGATCGTATTGCCGGTCGACCTGCGGCGGCATGTCGGACGCGGCGATCAGCCGGCTCATGTCGCCGGTCTTCAGGGCAATCGACTTGGTGCCGGTGGCCATGAGCGCGTCGTTCTGGATCGGACGCGGCAGTTCCATGTCCTCCCAGCCCTCGACGACCAGGCTTGCCGCGGCGGCGGTGCGCAGCCGGTCCTCCAGCCAGCGCATGCGCATATTGGCAACGGACGGCACGAAGATCAGCACCTCCGCGGCCATGACGAACAGCACCGTCAGCAAAAGCAGCTTGCCCGACAGGCTGTGCCATGGCTTCTGCTTGCCGTTCGCGCCTAGCGTCTCGCGTATGTCCGTGCCGTCGCCCGAATCCATCACAATTCCCGGATCATCCCTAACCGCCAGGACCTGCTCATATCGGAGCAAGCCCTTCATCTGCCGCTGTTTCGTCGGGCATTGCTACACCAAAGGGCAGGGCCTGCCTATCCAAATCGACGCATGAGCCCGATGATGCGGCGGATGAACGGTTTGCGTGTCATCGGACTATAATAGGTAATCACGGCCCGCTTTCCAATCTCGGCCATTGTCGGATAGGGCGGGACGTAGCCGCGGACGTTGGAAAGCCGCATCTTGTTGGCGATCGCCAAGGCCCACATATTGATCATCTCGCCGGCACCGGCGCCGGCGATCGACACGCCGACCA
The DNA here is from genome assembly GCF_004959855.1 of Nitratireductor sp. XY-223. Taxonomy (GTDB): domain Bacteria; phylum Pseudomonadota; class Alphaproteobacteria; order Rhizobiales; family Rhizobiaceae; genus Hoeflea_A. Next base: position 5,181 of record NZ_SPNT01000002.1, read on the forward strand.
CCCTGCCCTTCTTGTCCGTGACGAGCTTGATCAGACCGTCGGTCTTGCGCTCGGCAAGCGCCCGGTCGTTCTCCGCATAGGGCCAGCGAAGCACGTGAATATCGCCGAACCGCTTGCGCGCATCCTCCTCGCCGAGCCCGACATGGGCGAGTTCCGGGTCGGTATAGGTGGCCCAGGGCACGATGCCGCTGTTTTCCCTTGCCGGCGCCCGGAAGAGGATCTGCTGCACGACGAGACCCGCGTGATATCCGGCGACATGGGTGAACTGCAGCCCGCCGGCGACATCGCCGATGGCGAAGACACGCCGATTGGTGGTCTTCAGGTTGGGCTGTACCTTGATGCCGCCGCGGTCGTAGTCGATGCCCGCCTCGGTCAGGCCGATGCCCTCGACATTGGCGGCCCGGCCGGTGGCGACCAGGATGTGCGACCCGTCGACGGTCCGTTCGCCGTCCTCCGACTCAACGGTGACACGCACGCCGGCGCGGCCGAATTTCTTGACAGCGGTCACGGTCGTGCCTTCCAGGATCGTTACGCCTTCCGAGCGGATCCGGTCGAGCACGATGGCGGCGAGTTCCGGGTCGTCCTTGCCGAGCGCCTTGAGGCCCTCGATGACCGTTACCTCGGACCCCAGCCTGCGGTGCGCCTGTGCCATTTCCATGCCAATCGGACCGCCGCCGATGATGATCAGATGGCGCGCCCTTTGCGAGCGGTCGAACAGCGTCTCATTGGTGAGGTATTCGACCGTGTCGAGGCCTGGAATAGGCGGAACGAAGGGCGACGAGCCTGTCGCCACGACGTAGCGCCGCGCCTTGATCTCATAGTCGCCGGCGACCACCGTGTCCGGATCGGTAAAGGCGCCCGTATCCTCGATCACCTTGACGCCGAGGGCCGTGAAACGCTCGACTGAATCGTTCGGCGCAATGGCACCGATGACCGAGTGGATGTGTTCGTGGACCTTCTTGTAGTCGATCTTCACCTCGCCGGCATTGACCCCGAAATGCGGCGCCTCGGCAATGGCGTGCGCATGCTTGCCGGCGGCGATGATCGCCTTCGAGGGCACGCAGCCGTAGTTCAGGCAATCGCCTCCCATCTTGCCCTTTTCGATGAGCACCACGTCGACGCCGAAGGCGGCGGCCGCGGCGGCAACCGTGAGGCCGCCGGACCCGGCGCCGATAACGCAGATGTCGGGGCGAAGCGTGGTGGTCATGAACGTTCTCCAAGGACAGTATCTTCGGTGCGCGTCGCACGTCCGCGCGGCGCAGAAAAACAGCGGGACGCTGGCAGAATAATCAGAATTCGCGTCCGGCGCGGAATTTTTTGATGATAAAGGGAATGGCGGCGACAGCGGCCAGGACCGCAAAGGCAATGGTCAGTTCAGCGGTGACGAGGTCCGCCAGCGACACATCCCGGCCGGCCTCCTTGGCCGATTGGATGACGCTGTCCAGGCCCTGGCCCAGATAGGAATAGGCATAGGTGCCCGGAAGGATGCCCAAGAAGGTGGCAGTCACATAGACGCGCAGCGGCACATTGAACAGGGCCGGCGCGATATTGATGACGAAAAACGGAAAGACCGGTGCCAGCCGCAGCACCAGCAGAAAGCCGAAAGCGTTCCGCTCAAAGCTGTGGGCCAGCTTGGCGACACCGGGGCCCGCCATCCTTTCGAGAAAATCGCCAAGCGCCGTACGGGCGGCGAGGAAAATGACGGAGGCGCCGATCGTTGCCGCGAACGCGGTCAGCGTTCCGGCCAGGAACCAGCCGAAGACGAAACCGCCGAGGATGGTGAGCAGGGAAGCGGCAGGGAAGGAAAAGGCGACCGCAAGGACATAGACGGCAAAATAGACGGCGCTCGCCATCACGATGTTTTCCATCACGTGGGCCTTGAGCGTGTCGCGGTGCTCGATGAGCGATTCAAGCGTCAGATATTCGTGCAGACCGAACAGGTAGCCGATGACCAGACCGCAGGCGATGACGACGATCGGAGCAAAACGTTTCAGCTTTGCGCCGGTGCCCGCATTCTCGACTGCGCCGTTCTTTTCCATGGCCGACTGCCGGTCCAGCTCCTGTGCCGTGTCCTGATCGACGGATTTGCTGTCAGAGGTCATGGCGCGCTCCTGGTTCGTTCTCTCGAATCGGGCGCACCTCAGGCACATCCCGGTGCTGCGAACCTAAGCAACGCGCACGCAACCTTCCAATGAATTCCACTCCCATTTTCGAAAGTGTATGTGACCTTCGACCCCGCGGCACTCACAATGCCGTGAACCCGAACTCGCGGATTACGAACCCGGATTCACGTCGTTCAGGGACCAGTCATAGACGAAACGGCCGAGGGACGCAGCCCCGATCGCCGCCTTGTGCTGCGGTTCGGCAAAGGCGCTCCAGTGCTGCTTGAGGCGCGACTTGCCGCCGAAATCGCCGGCGTACCAGGAATAGATCTTGGACGCGGTGATGCGCCCGGACTTCACCGACACGCCGCGCGGGTGATTGACGTAGTCACGCGCGTTCCTGGCCAGCAGACGGTCGACATTCCTGCCCGCATAGGCCTCGGTGACGAGATTGGGACACGAATAGGAGGCGCAGTTCAGTCCGTAGTGCGACATCGGATCGGCAAACAGCGGCCGGACGATCCGGTGCTCGATATCGTCGAGCGACAATTGCGTTCCTTCGACGGTCAGGAGTTTTCGGGACCAGGGGCCGGCTCCGAACAGACCGCCGCCGCCCAGCCTGATCTTCTTGATCGACGTGACCGGATAGTGGTCGGCCACCACGTCCAGCGTCGCGGCGTTGTAGAGGTTGATCCAGTAGGCATGGGCCTCGGCGACCGAAAGCGTTGTGGGACGCACAGCCTGCAGGGCGACGAGGTAGGATTTCAGTTCCCCATGGCCGTTCGCCTTCAGTCGGCGGTAGTCGATCCTGGTATAGGCCTGGGCGTCGCTGACGACATAGGCGCCGAGCAAGGCATTGAAGGCGCCATGGTTGACCGATCCGGCGCCGCGCGGCCTCAGGGCGGTTATGGCGCTTGCGGCATGAACCGGACGCGCATGGATCATGGCCGCAAAGCCCATTGTGGTGGCTCCGGTCAGCAGGGCGCGTCGGGTCAGTGCGGTCATTGTCTTCTCCCATCGAAGTTCGGCTCGTCCGGCCAGAAGCCGGTGCGAACAAAATCGCGCCCCCGGCACCGACAGGCAATGGACCGGCGGCCGATCTCACCGCCATGTGATTGAAGGTGATGGCGACGCCGCACGAACGGCGTTTGCATATTGCTCAAGGGGAACGATCACGTTCGGGGCCGCGCGATTGACTTGCGGGGGCCTTTCTGCGTATAAGCCGCGCACGTTCGGGTTTGGCCGTCCGGCGCATGTTATTTTGTGCGTTCGCCACCCTGACGGCAATCGCAACGCTACTGTTTTCCGACAGTCCGAAGAAGGGCCGCACACCGCGGTGTTTAAATAAATGACCAAGCGTACCTATCAACCGTCAAAACTCGTGCGCAAGCGCCGGCACGGCTTCCGCGCACGCACCGCAACCAAGGGTGGCCGCAGGGTAATCGCCGCGCGTCGGGCGCGCGGACGCAAGCGTCTTTCGGCTTAGGACGGACTTCTTAGACAAAGCAGGACCCATGCCGCCTATCAGGCAATCGCCGGTTATCGGAAGGCTGAAGAAACGCTCCGATTTTCTGGCCGTTCGCAAGGGTGAACGGCGAAAGGGTCCCTTTTTCGTGCTCGAAGTGCTCGACCGCGGCTCGGCGGGCGAGGCACCGCGCATCGGCTATACGGTCACCAAACGGCAGGGCAACGCGGTCGAGCGCAACCGCATCAGGCGCCGGCTGAGGGAGGCCGTCCGCCTGAAGGCCGCATTTGATATGAGGCCGGGCCATGACTATGTGGTGGTTGCCCGGCGCGATGCGCTTGAGGCACCGTTCGCGGAGCTGAGCGATTCACTTGCCCGGCGCATCGGCGGGCCGGCGGACAAAAAGCGCGGCAGGCGTTGCGGCCCAACGCCGAAAGACAGGACCGAATGATGGAACAGAACAAAAACTATTTCATTGCCATTGGCCTATCGGTGCTGATCCTGATCGCCTGGCAGTTTCTGTACGTCAATCCGAAGATCGAACGCGAACGCGCCGCCCAGGAAGCCTTCCAACAACAGCAGGCACAGCAGCAGACACCGCTTGCCGGACAGAGCGGTGAACCGGCGGCGAACGCGCCGACCGCGACCTCCGACCTGCCGCAGGCGGAAACCGCCACGACGGGCCTTCCCGGTTCGGTATCCGGCGACGCCACGAGTGTCAGCCGCGAAGCATCGCTCGGTCAGTCGGAGCGTATCAGCATCGACACGCCTGCGCTGACGGGGTCGATCAACCTCAAGGGCGCGCGCTTCGACGACCTGAAACTGAAGAACTACCACGAGACGGTGAACCCCTCGAGCCCGATCATCGAGCTCTTGTCGCCGGCTTCCATGCAGGAAGGCTATTTCGCCGAATTCGGTTTCGCCGGCAACGACATCAGCGGCGATGTTCCGGGCCCCAATACAGTCTGGACGGTCGACGGCACACCGACGCTGACGCCGTCTTCGCCCGTCGTGCTTGCGTGGACCAATGACAAGGGCCTGACCTTCCAGCGCACCGTCAGTGTCGACGAGCATTTCATGTTCGAGATCGCCGATGCCGTGACGAACAATTCCGAAAGCGCCGTCTCCATCTCGCCCTACGGCCGCATTACCCGTTTGTACAAGCCGCAGCTGACCGGCATCTTCGTCCTGCATGAGGGGCTGCTCGGCGTCTTCGGCGAGGACGGCCTGCAGGAGATCGACTATGACGACGTCGAGGACGACCGCACGATCACGCCGGCCAAGGCCAGCAACGGCTGGATGGGCATCACCGACAAATATTGGGCAACGGCCCTGATCCCGGCGCCCGACCAGCCTTTCCAGGCGCGGTTCTCCTATTTCGACGATGGTCGTCCGCGCTATCAGACGGACTTTCTTAGCGATGCCATTACGGTGCAGGCGGGCCAGACGCAGACGCTGGAGACGCATCTCTTCGCCGGCGCCAAGCAGGTGCCGATCATCAATGCCTATGGAGAGGCCTTCAACATCGACCGGTTCGACTTGATGATCGACTGGGGCTGGTTCCACTTCATCACCAAGCCGATGTTTTACGTGCTCGATTTCTTCTACCGGATCTTGGGCAATTTCGGGCTGGCGATCCTGGCGACCACAGTTCTTCTCAAGCTGTTCTTCTTCCCGCTGGCCAACAAGTCCTACAAGTCGATGGCCAATATGAAGAAGGTCCAGCCGAAGATGGAGGAGATCAAGCAGAAACACGGCGAGGACCGTCAGGCCATGCAAAAGGCGATGATGGAGCTGTACAAGAAGGAAAAGGTCAATCCGGTGGCGGGCTGCTGGCCGGTCCTCTTGCAGATCCCCGTCTTCTTCGCGCTCTACAAGGTGCTTTACGTCACCATCGAAATGCGGCATGCGCCGTTCTTCGGCTGGATCCAGGACCTTTCGGCGCCGGATCCGACGTCCATGTTCAACCTGTTCGGCCTGATCCCGTTCGATCCGCCGACCTTCCTGATGATCGGCGTATGGCCGCTTCTGATGGGCATCACCATGTTCCTGCAGATGCGGATGAACCCGACGCCGCCCGATCCGACACAGGCGATGATCTTCAACTGGATGCCGGTGATCTTCACCTTCATGCTGGCGACCTTCCCGGCCGGCCTCGTCATCTACTGGGCGTGGAACAACTTCCTTTCGATCCTCCAGCAGGGCGTCATCATGAAGCGCCAGGGCGTCAAGATCGAGCTGTGGGACAACCTGGTCAACCTGATCAAGAAGAAACCGAAGGCGGCCGAGTAGCCGCCTTATCGCCGCAATGTCTTCGGATCAGAGCCCCGTGCCGGACGCAAAGACCCTTTTTGCACGCCCCTGGGTGTTCATTCGCGGCGTGCCGGCGATGAAGTTCCTGCCGCCGGAAGGCCCGCCGGAGATCGCCTTTGCCGGGCGCTCCAATGTGGGCAAATCTTCCCTGATCAACGCCCTGGTCGGACAGAAGGGCCTGGCACGCACGTCCAACACGCCCGGCCGCACACAGGAGCTCAACTATTTCGTTCCCGACGGCTATTCGGGAGAAAAGGGCAATCTGCCGCCGCTGGCGCTTGTCGACATGCCGGGCTACGGCTTCGCAAAGGCGCCGAAGGCGCAGGTCGACCAGTGGACAAAGCTCGTCTTCGACTATCTGCGCGGCCGGTCGACGCTGAAGCGCGTCTATGTGCTGATCGACGCACGCCACGGCATCAAGGCCAATGACGAGGACGTACTCAAGCTGCTCGATGTCGCGGCCGTCTCCTACCAGATCGTGCTGACCAAGACCGACAAGATCAAGGCGGCGGGCGTGCCGCGCCTGCTCGATCGCACCGACGAACAGATCCGGCGGCGCCCGGCCGCCTTCCCGCAGATCATCGCGACCTCGTCCGAGAAGGGTTCGGGCATCGACGAATTGCGGTGGGCGATCGCCGAAGCCGTTGCTGCGTAAGGCTCGATTTCATTTACAATATCTGTGCTATTGTCCGGCAAGCGTTGCGTAGGGAAGACACGGGATGGGCGACAAACCGGAACGGCAGCAGGTGGCCATGGCGTGGGCCGTTCATGCCTTCACGGCATCGGGCATTGTGCTCGGCTTCCTCGCCTTCGTCGCCATACTGGACAATGACAGGACCGCCGTCTTCATGTGGCTGGGCCTGGCGCTGTTCGTGGACGCCATCGACGGAACCCTCGCCCGCAAGATCCGCGTCAGCGAGGTCACGCCCAATCTCGACGGAACAACGCTCGACAACGTCATCGACTATTTCAATTATGTCGCCGTGCCGGCGATGATGGTCTACTGGTTCGGCCTTGTGCCGGAAGGCTGGGAGACCGTGACCGCCGCGACGATCATGGCCGTTTCCTGCTACACATTCGCCAATACGGGGATGAAGACGTCGGACTACTATTTCTCCGGTTTCCCGGCGCTTTGGAACGTGGTCGTCCTCTATTTCTATATCTTGCAGACCAGTCCGTGGACCAACCTGGTGGTCATCGCCATCTGCGCGGTGCTGACCTTCATTCCGCTCAAATATGTGCACCCGTTCCGGGTCACCGACTGGCGCGGCGTGACCATCCCGATGACGGTGCTGTGGGCGGCGACGACAATGCGGCTCGTGCTGATCCCGCCGGATGTGACGACGGCGCAGAAGGCCTCGTCGCTGATCTTCTGGCTGTGGGTGCTGGCGACGCTCTATTTCGCCGGCCTGTCGCTGTGGCGCTCGTTCCAGCCGGAGCCGGACGGCGATCAGGCCGACTGAGCCTCAAAGGTCAATGCGACACCGTTGATGCAGTGGCGCAGGCCCGTCGGCGGCGGGCCGTCGTTGAAGACATGGCCGAGATGACCGCCGCAGCGCCGGCAGTGGACCTCCGTGCGCGGCAAGACCAGTTTGAAATCGCGCTTCGTGCCGACGGCGTCAGGGAGCGAATCGTAGAAGCTCGGCCAGCCGGTTCCGCTGTCATACTTGGTTTCCGAGGCGTAGAGCGGCAGATCGCAACCGGCGCAATTGAAGGTCCCCTCCCGCTTTTCGTACAAAAGCGGGCTGGTGTAGGGCCGCTCCGTCGCCTCCTGGCGCAACACGGCATACTGGTCGGGCGTCAGCATACTGCGCCATTCGGCCTCGCTGTAGGTGACCTCGAACTCGCCTTCTCCGGCAACGGCCGGCGTCGGGGACGGTTTGAGCGCGTACAGGCCGCCCATGGCTGCAACCGCGGCTCCTGACAGCAAAAAGGTTCGGCGGTTCATAACGAATTCCCTCTATTTCCGCCGGTAATATAGCGTTTGCAGCGTTGAACTGCCCATGAACTTTTCGCGAGCGCCGCATGCCCGCGGAACTGCCATGTTCCGTTTTACTGTCAGTTGTGCGCCCGGTGATGATGCCGCAGGGACCGCAGACGGTCCTTGTCGATCGGTCCGCCGATGAACAGCGCGGCGATCACCAGTCCTACGACGGCAAGCGAGCCGTTGACGATGAAGGCGGTCCGGATGCCCTCGATGAGGGTGCTGGACGATGCGACGATCGCCGTGTTCAGGCCAAGCCCGATGGCACCGCCGGCGACATTGACCATGTAGATGATGGCGCCCGCCAGGCTGGCGCGGGACGGGTCCAGCGCGGTGACGCCGGCCGTCGTCACGGATGAATAGAAGAGCCCGATCCCGATGCCGAGGACCACCATGCCCGGAACGAGCCCGCCATAGGTGGTGCCCGCATGCACGGCCGACAACAGGAACATGCCGCCGGCGAGGCACGCCGCGCCGACCGAGACGATCAGCTTGGCGCCCAGCAACTCGTGGACATGGCCGGCGACGAAGGAGACGAGCGCGAAGGTCAGCATCATCGGCAACAGGCCGGCGCCGGCGCCGGCGGCCGAGAAGCCGAGCGCCTTGGTCATGTATTGCGGCAGGTACAGAAGCGCCCCGAAAAAGACGGCCGCGATCATCAGCGTCGTGATGGTGGCTACCGCGAATGTCAGGTTGCGGATCACCGCATCGGGGACCAGGGCCGTGTCGCCCATCCTGTTCTCGTAGAGGCCGAAGCCGATCACTGAAACGGCTCCTAGGGCAAACAGGAACAGGATCACCGGGTCCGTCCAGCCGCGATCCACGCCCCAGTCAAGCGCCAGCAGCCAGGCGAGCAGCCCCACCGTCAGGATCGCGATACCGCCGTAGTCGATGCGCTCGTTCGGCCCGGTCGGCTTGTCCCGCGGCACAACCAGCAGCACTGTCGATATGCCCAAAAGGGCGACGGGCCCGTTGATGAAGAAGATCCATTGCCAGCCGAGCGTATCGGTCAGCGCGCCACCGATCAGCGGTCCCATCGCATTGCCGATGCCGGCGACGCCGACCACGAGGCCGCCGGCCAGACCGGCCCGGCTGTCGGGCACGATTTCGTAGGTCATGCCGAGCACGGCCGGCCACATCAGCGCACCGCCGATACCCATGATGCCGCGGCAGACAAGCAGCATGCGAACGTCCGGCACCAGTCCGCCGATGACGGACGAGACGGCAAATATGGCGGCACCGATGAGGAATATGCGGCGTCTTCCGAAGATGTCGGCAAGCCTGCCGCCGGTCACGATGACAACGCCGAAGACCATGGCGTAGCTGTTGATGACCCACTGCGCCGTGGTGAGATCGGTATTGAAGTATTTTTCGATCGCCGGAATGGCAACGGACAGGGCCGTGAAATCATTGGCCACGACAAAGGTGCCGACGGCCATGGCGAAAAGCCCGATTATGGTGTTCCTGTCGAGCCTCTCGACTTCCATAGATCAGTCTCCTGTTCCATTGCCTGCCGGAAATTACCGCATAAACTTCATCAAACAGCTTTTTAAACGGCCCGGCAATCGCACACCTGCAAGTTTGTTTAATGACAAATGCTGCAACTTCAGGGTCTACCGACCGGGTTGCCACGGTTCCGGGGGCAACCGTTGCCGTGCCGCTGAAAGCCCCGGCAAACGACAATTGCCCTCGCCTGCCTTTAGGGCTAGAACGTCTGCGATTTCAAAGAGGCAGCCATGGCCGACAAAGATCACGACACCAAAGAAGACAGCCAGCAACAGGCAAAACTGCTTTCCCAGGCACTGCCCTACATGCAGCGCTACGAGGACTGCACCATCGTCGTCAAATATGGCGGCAACGCCATGGGCGACCCGGAACTTGGACAGGCCTTCGCGCGGGACATCGCCCTGTTGAAACAGTCGGGCGTCAACCCGATCGTCGTGCATGGCGGCGGCCCGCAGATCGGCCGGATGCTGACGGAGATCGGCATCGAATCGAAATTCGAGGGCGGATTGCGCGTCACCGACGAGCGCACTGTCGAGATCGTCGAAATGGTGCTGGCAGGTTCGATCAACAAGGAAATCGTCGCCATGATCAATGCCGAGGGCGAATGGGCCATCGGCCTGTGCGGCAAGGACGGCAACATGGTTTTCGCCGAGAAGGCGCACAAGACCGTCGTCGATCCCGATTCAAATATTGAGCGCATCCTGGACCTTGGTTTTGTCGGCGACATCGTCGAGGTCGACCGGACGCTGCTCGACCTGCTCGCCAAGTCGGAAATGATCCCGGTGATCGCGCCGGTTGCGCCGGGCCGCGACGGCCATACCTACAACATCAACGCCGACACCTTCGCCGGCGCCATCGCGGGCGCGCTTTCCGCGACCCGCCTCCTGTTCCTCACCGACGTTCCGGGCGTGCTCGACGGCGACGGCAATCTGATCAAGCAGCTCTCGGTGGCCGAGGCCAAGGCGATGATCGCCGACGGCACGATTTCCGGCGGCATGATCCCGAAGGTCGAGACCTGCATCCATGCCATCGAGGCGGGTGTCGAGGGCGTCGTCATTCTCAACGGCAAGACGGCCCACGCGGTGCTTCTCGAAATCTTCACCAGGCACGGCGCCGGCACGCTCATCGTGCGCTAGAGCAAGATGGGCAATTCGCGCGCGCACCGCATCGACTGCCGATTTTCAACGCAGCGTCTCACCGTCGCATCATGGGACCGGGATCTGGGCGATACGGCGTTGCGCGCGCAATTGACCCGTGACCTGCGCGCGCTCCTGGTTCCCGAGGTCCTGCAGCACCTTCCGGCCCCGCTGCAATGCGGTAACGGGCCCGATGCGGTCGCCGCCTGGATCAGCGACCGGCGGGCCGAAAGCGAGGTCCAGACAGTCCGTTCCTCCCAGACCGGCAGGCTGCTCGGCCTGCTGATCCTGGCGCCGTTCGAAGAAGCGGGCGAAGACCTCGTGATCCACATCGGATACCTCTTTTCCGCCGAATGCTGGGGCAAGGGTTTTGCCACCGAACTCGTCTCGGCGCTGGTCCGCTGGTGCGCGGACCAGCCCTTTCCGGTGCGCCTGATCGGCGGTGTCGGACACGGAAACCAAGCCTCGGCGCGGGTCCTGGAGAAGGCGGGGTTTGCCAAATCGAAGGCTCTGTCCGATGACGAGACGGATGTCTTCGAACTGTCGGTCGCCTAGTTATTCCGGGACGGCGCCGGCGCCCTATTGTGCGCCGGCCGGGCTTTCCGCCGCCTGTTCGTCCTGCTTCTCCTTGCCGAAGGATTTCATGAAGTCCTCTTTCATCAGGTAGGATTTCATCGCCGGAAGCCGCAGACCGTTGACGATCAGGATTCCAACAGCGATCAGCACTGCCGATGCGAGCGCGTCGAGGAACCAGCCGATGTAAGGCGTGAGCGGTCCCCAATAGGAAGGAAGCTCGGCGAGTGCCGGCAGCGTCCAGAATCCGGTCATGCCGTGCAGTGCGAGCGCAATCCAGAAACCGGCGCAATAGGGACAGCGCCACTGCTCGTAGAGGGTCTGAAGCGGCTGCGGCAGGCTTTTCAAGAGGGCGTTGAACCAGGTGCCCCACTCGGGCAGTTTTTCCCAAATCAGGAGGTGCACCGAAACACCGATGATGACGAGTTCGAGGGACATGTATTTTCTCCATAATGTTTGTTCGGTTGACTAACTATTTCGGGCAAACCGAAATCAGCGGTTTGCATTTTCCGTATCGAGAGCTGCCTCCAGCCTCGAAAGGCTTTCGCCGCCGATCTGCGCCCGCAGCGCGCGCGCCGCCGCGCGGTAGACGTCTTCACCCGCCCGCAGCGCTTCGCTTCCCTTTCCGGTCAGCAGGATGTGCTGGGCGCGGGCGTCAAGGCGGCAGGGAACGCGTTTCACAAAGCCACGCTTTTCAAGCTTGGCGATCATGGCGCTGGCCGATGCCTTCCTGATGCCCATGACTTCAACGATATCCTGCAGATGCTGGCTGTGCTCGTCCTGGCACACCCTGTCCGTCTCGTGATCCCTGACCGCCCTCAGGTATTCGAATTCGCTGTGGCTGATGCCGAGCCGGGCGCTGTCGATCGCCCACTGGCGATTGATGAGGCGATGGATGTCTTCGAGCGATCTGGCGAGGTTCATTGGTTTACACCATTTAGTTAGTCTTCCTAACTAAATAAATGCCGCACCGGAGTCAAGCCCTTCGATGGGCGGCTTTCAGGTCAGCAGGACGAGAACGATCACACCGGCGACGATCAGCGCGGTTCCGGTGATTTCCAGCCGCGTGACGGTCTCGCGGAAGATGAAGACCGACGAGGCGATGGTGAAGATGATTTCCACCTGCGCCAGGACCTTCACATAGGCGGCCTGCTGCAGCGTCATCGCCATGAACCAGCCGAACGAGGCGGTCGCGCCGGCCATTCCAACGACGAGCGATGGTTTCCAGGCAGCGGCGACCCGTGCCAGTTCGGCGGGTTCGCGCAGCACCATCCAGACCAGCATCAGGACGGTCTGCAGGACGATGACGAAGGCCAGCGTGACCGCCGCCTGCATCATGAAGTTCGGCCCGCCGAGCGACAGCGACGCGGCCCGGTATGCGACGGCCGCGATACCGAATGCCATGCCCGAGGCGAGCCCGATCAGCGCCGTACGGCTGAGGACCGAGGTAAAGAGGTTCTTCCAGTTCACCGCGCTGTGGGCGACGGAAAGGAGCATCACGCCGACGACCGAAATGGCGATGGCGAACAGGCTGCCGATGCCGACCGTCTCGCCGAGGAAGACGAGGCCGAACAGGGCCGCCTGAGCGGGTTCGGTGCGCGAATAGGCGGTGCCGACGGTGAAATTGCGGAAGGAAAACAGGTAGACGAGCAGTTGCGTTCCGGCGATCTGCGCGAGGCCGCCCACCACCGCCCAGAATAAAAAGGTGGCGTGCCAGGCGGGCAGCGCCATGCCGAAACCGAGGTGCAAAACGGCTACGAACAGGAGCGCGAACGGAAAGCCGAAGCCGAAGCGCACGAAGGTCGCCCCGGTCGTGCCCATAACACCCTTGAGGTGTTTTTGCATTGCGGAACGCACATTTTGAAGGAAGGCCGCGGCAATGGTGATGGGAATCCACAATTCCATGGCCGCGATTTATCACGCTGCGGTCCAATGTCCAACGCGTTTACAGATGCGCAGCGGCGACAAACGTGCAATAAGGCGGCCATGCGCAACAACCTGCCGATCGCCGAAGAGTTCGAAAGCGTCCGTGAATGGGTCTTCGACCTCGACAACACGCTCTATCCGCGCCACACGGACCTGTTCTCGCAGATCGACAAGAACATGACGTCCTATGTGGCAAAGCTGCTCAGCCTGCCGCGCGACGAAGCGCGCAAGGTCCAGAAAGAGTATTACCGGGATTACGGCACGACACTGAACGGGCTGATGAACCGTCACGGGATCGATGCCAACGACTTTCTCGAGAAGGTCCACGACATCGACTATTCCTGGGTCGAGCCGCATCCGGAACTCGGCGAGGCGATCCGCGCCCTGCCCGGCCGCAAATATATCTTCACCAATGGCGATGTCGGCCATGCGGAGCGCACCGCGACGGCGCTCGGGATCCTCGACCATTTCGACGAGATTTTCGACATCCTGGCCGCCGACCTCACGCCCAAGCCGGCGGCCGAGACCTATGACCGGTTCCTGTCGCGACACAAGATCGACAGCAGCCATGCGGTGATGTTCGAGGACCTGCCGCGCAACCTGACCGTGCCGAAGACGCTTGGCATGCGCACCGTGCTGATCGTTCCGCACAATTTCGACGAAGCGATGGGCGAGACGTGGGAACATGATGGCCACGACGGCGCGCATATCGACTACGTGACGGACGACCTCGCCGCCTTCCTGAAGCACTATCTCGACACGCGCTAGGGTGCCGGCCGGCGAACACGGTCCGCCGGCGGCTGTTTTGCAAGGCGGTCAGTTGGTCTTGTGGCCGTGGTCCATCTTGCCGTGGTCCATGGCCTTGGTTCCGGCCGGCATGACGGAAAGCATCAGCTCCACGTCTCCGGCCTTTTCGAACGACAGCACGACGGGCACCATGTCGCCTTCCTCGAAGGCATCCTCGACCCCCATGAACATCAGGTGATAGCCGCCCGGCTTCAGTTCCACCGTGGCGCCAGCGAGGATGGCGAGGCCGTCTGGAAGCGGGCGCATGCGCATGACATCGTCGACGACGGCCATCTCGTGCACCTCGACACGGTCGGTGACGGGCGACGACACGGACAAAAGCCGGTCGTCGTCGGCGCCCTTGTTTTCGATGATCACGAAGCCGCCGCCGACCTTCTGGCCGGGAAGCATGGCACGCGTCCATGGCTGTGATACGTGGAGGTCGCCGGCCATCACCATGCCCGGCTTTGCCTTGTCCGTGGCGTGGCTTTCGGTGGCGGCGAATGGCGCGCCGAGCACGGCTGCGCCGAATGCGGCAGCCGCAAAAAAGGTCTTTACTGAATTCATTGTTCTTGTCCGTTAGGTCAGATCATGGGATGCGCCGCCAGGGCGGCGCTGGCGTTGTCGGATCAGACCGTGGACGGCGGCGCGCGAATGCCGTGCCCGCCAAGGGCCGGCGGAGGGTTATTTGCTTCGCGCCCGTCGGCAAGGAGCCAGCCATGACCGGTGGGCTCGGCGATGAACGCGACCGTTACAGACTGCAGAGCCTTGAACGCGCCGCATGCCGCGCCCGCCATGCAGGATACGATGCAGGGGCAGGCACCCGGCATGCCGGCGGGCATTCCGCTGCCGGCGCCTTCGACCGCACCTTCCTGTGTGCAGATGACCTGCCCCGGCTCACCCGCCAGCGCCTGCGCCAGGGGCAGCATCGTCGGCAGGGCGAGGATCATCAGGCACAGAACGGCGAAAGTCGCCAGTTCGGTGCGCAGCGCGCTTATCACGGCAATTCGGCGCGATCCGGTCATGCGTCCGGTATAGCGGCAGGAAGTGCGCTTGCCAAAGGACAAATTGCAGCAGCGGCGCGTCAGAGCCCGTAATGGCTTGCGATGATGTCCCAGGCCTCGTCAGCGGTTTCAACGAAATTGAAGAGCTTCAGATCGTCGGGGGAGATGGTGCCGAAATCGGCCAGTTCCTGGAAATCGATCACCTTGTGCCAGAAATCGGCGCCGAACAGGATAAACGGCAGCGGCTCCATGCGCCCTGTCTGGATCAGCGTCAGCGCCTCGAACATCTCGTCGAGCGTGCCGAAACCGCCCGGAAAGACGGATATCGCCTTGGCCCGCATCAGAAAATGCATCTTGCGGACGGCGAAATAGTGGAAATTGAAGCAGAGCTCCGGCGTCACGTGTTCGTTGGGCGCCTGCTCGTGCGGCAATATGATGTTCAGGCCGATCGACGGAGCGTCCTCCTCGGACGCGCCGAGATTGCCGGCCTCCATCACCCCGGGGCCGCCGCCGGTGACGATGACGAACTCGCGGTTGCCGGTCTCCGCCGAATGACGCGAGCAGATCCGGGCGAACTTGCGGGCTTCCTCGTAGTATTTCGACGCGGCGGTCAGGTTGCGCTGCTGCGTCTCGTTCCTGGCCGCCCAGGCCTTCGTGCCGGGCGCCGGAATCCGCGCTCCGCCGAACATGACGACGGTCGAGCGGATACCGCGCTCGCTGAGCAGGATCTCCGGTTTCAGGAGCTCGAGCTGGAGCCGGACCGGGCGCAATTCCTCGCGGCACAGAAAGTCATCGTCGGCAAAGGCCAGACGATAGGCCGGGGCCTCCGTCTGCGGCGTTTGCGGAACCTCCGCCGCCCGCCTGCGGTCCGTCCGGTTGTCGAACAGGGGATCCCAGACTTCATCGCTGCGTTTTGCACCCATTGCTTCACTTTCACTCGTTTTGGCGCCTCATGCGGCGCCGCGGACCGATTGACGGCCCGTCCTTACTCGCTTAGAGCATGACCGGATAAATCGTAAGGCTTATCCGGACCGCTGCCACGCCGCAAATGCGCTAGCAAATTCGGCGCAGTACTACAGAATATGACATTGCCGGGGGCCAACAATGGCTGCCGCCAACAATAATGCGTGACCGTTAAGGAAAAACTCCAAGGACAAACCCATGAGTACGACCGACCTTGCCGCCCTGGAAACCACCATCGACGCCGCTTTCGACGACCGCGACAGCGTCAGCACCGGAACACGCGGCGAAATCCGCGAAGCAGTCGATGAGGCCCTCAACCTTCTCGATCACGGCAAGGTCAGGGTGGCCGAAAAGGGCGACGACGGCAATTGGAAGGTAAATCAATGGTTAAAAAAGGCGGTTCTGCTTTCGTTCCGCCTGAATCCGATGGACGTGATCAGGGGCGGCCCGGGAGAAGCGAGCTGGTGGGACAAGGTGCCGTCGAAATTCGACGGCTGGAGCACCCATGAATTCGAAAAGGCCGGATTTCGCGCCGTGCCGAACTGCACGGTACGCCGGTCCGCCTATATTGCGCCGAACGTCGTCCTGATGCCGTCTTTCGTCAATCTCGGCGCCTATGTCGACGAAGGCACCATGGTGGACACCTGGGCGACCGTCGGCTCCTGTGCGCAGATCGGCAAGCACGTGCACCTGTCCGGCGGCGTCGGGATCGGCGGCGTACTGGAGCCGCTGCAGGCCGGACCCGTGGTCATTGAAGACAATTGCTTCATCGGCGCGCGGTCCGAGGTCGTCGAAGGCTGCATCGTTCGCGAGGGATCGGTGCTCGGCATGGGCGTCTATATCGGTCAGTCCACCAAGATCGTCGACCGCGCGACCGGTGAGGTCTTCTATGGCGAAGTGCCGCCCTATTCGGTCGTTGTCGCCGGCTCGATGCCGGGCAGCAAGGCGATGGCGGACAGCAATACAGCACTCCATCTTTATTGCGCCGTGATCGTCAAGCGCGTCGACGAAAGGACGCGGGCGAAGACCGGCATCAACGAACTGCTGCGCGACTAGCACAATTACGAGGGAAAATGACCGACACCCAACCGGCACAGCCAGGAACACCGGCGCCGACGATGCGCTGGTTCTTCCTCGGCCTGTCCGGAAGGATCGGCCGCCTCCCCTACCTTCTGGGAATTCTGTTCCTGGTTGCCGTCAGCGGGCTCATCGTCAGTCGACTGGCGTCGACCCCGGAGGAAAGCACTGCCTTTGCGTTCTGGAGCCTGGTCTCGCTTGTATTCGGCATTGCCTCGATCTGGGCCATGGTGGCGCTTTCGGTCAAGCGGCTGCACGATATGATCCTGCCGGGAGCACTCGCGCTGTGTCTGTTCGTTCCGGCGATTTCGATCGTTGCGGTTTTCGTGATGTGCCTGTGGCCGGGGAGCGCCGGCCCGAACCGGTTCGGCAAGAATGAGAACCGTCCGGCGTCATAACGTATGCAACTTCCCCGACATGCAATTTGCATCGTCAACCGCTTCCATCTCGGCCCCACTTGCTCTAAGCCTCGAACATGACCGACAACCCCGTTGAGAATCTCGCCGCCCTGATCCGCTGCGCCTCCGTCACGCCGAAGGACGAGGGCGCGCTCGATGTGCTGGCGTCCATGCTGGAGCCGCTCGGATTTACGGTCGACCGGGCGACCTTCGAGGACGATGGCACAGAACCGGTCGACAATCTCTACGCGCGCCTCGGCAAAGAGGGGCCGCACCTTATGTTTGCCGGCCATACCGATGTGGTGCCCGCCGGCAACGCGTCCGACTGGACCCACCCGCCCTTCGCGGCGGAGATTGCCGACGGCATGCTCTACGGCCGCGGCGCCGTCGACATGAAGGGCGGAATCGCCTGTTTCGTGGCGGCCCTCGCCCGCCATCTCAAGGTCGACGGCCCGCCCAAGGGGTCCGTCTCCCTTCTGATCACCGGCGATGAGGAGGGACCGGCGGTCAATGGAACCGTCAAGCTGGTCGAATGGGCGGCGCAAAGGGGCGAGCGCTGGGACGCCTGCGTCGTCGGCGAGCCGACCAATCCGGAAGCGCTCGGCGACATGATCAAGATCGGCCGGCGCGGATCGATGAGCGGGACACTCACGGTCAACGGCGTGCAGGGGCACGCCGCCTATCCGCACCTTGCCGACAACCCGGTCCGTGCGCTCATTCCCATGCTTGAGAGCCTGATCAACCCGGTGTTCGACGGCGGCACGGAACGTTTCCCGCCGACCAACCTGGAAATCACGACGGTCGATGTCGGCAATCCCGCGCTCAACGTGATCCCGGCGAGGGCAAGCGCCAATTTCAATGTCCGCTTCAACGACACGTGGTCGCCCGACAGCCTGCGGGCGGAAATCGAACGCCGGCTCGACCGGGCCGCGCAGGACGACCGCCTGCGGCCGGGGCGCGGCAAGGCCGACTACCAGCTCACATGGCGCGACCGGCCTTCGCCGGTGTTTTTGACCCGCGACGATAAACTTATCGAGACGCTCGCCGCCGCCGTCGAATCGTGCACGGGGCGCCGACCGGAACTGTCCACCACAGGCGGCACGTCTGACGCCCGCTTCATCAAGGATTACTGCCCGGTCGTCGAGTTCGGCCTCGTCGGACAGACGATGCACATGGTCGACGAACACGCCGCGCTCGCCGATCTCGAGGCGCTGACCGGCATCTACGAGGCGTTCCTGCAGCGCTGGTTCGCGGCGTGACACCTCCCTCGATCAACGAGGTCACGGCCTATGTGACCGGGGTCGTGCGCATGATCCGGGACGAACCCGAGGGTCTGCAACTGCTCGACCTGTCGGCGGAAGGCTTCTGGCGGTCCTTCTGGGCGATCGTCTACTCCCTGCCCGCCTACCTGGTCTTCTGGACGACCGACCGGCTTGCGCAACTGACCGAAAACCCGGAGGCGGAGCTTGGCGTGGGATTCTTCCTCCGGTCCGCCGTGACGGACCTTGCCGGCATCGCCGCTGCGCTGCTTGCCGTTGCGGTCATCGCGCGGCCCATCGGCATCTCGGACCGGTTCGTGCAGTGGGTCGTTGCGGGCAACTGGCTTTCGCTGCCGCTGAACTATGTGATGGCCGCCATCACGCTGTTTTCGCTTGGTCTTTTCGGATTTGACGGCTCGTTTATCCTGGTGATTGTCTTCATTGCCGCTCTTGTCATCAGCTGGCGCGTCTACCGTGTCGCGCTTGACGGCGACGGGCTGCTGGCCTTCGGGATTCTCGTCCTGACCCAGATTGTCTTCGTGCTGACGACGGTTGCCCTGGGATAGAACTTGTTACCCGTCCCGCATCGTGCACCATGCGGTGAACACGGACTTCAGTTCATCGGCCTTTTCCTCGAGATCTCCAAGGTCGTGCACCTTGAAGGAGCGGGTTTCCCTGCCGTCGCCCTGAAGATTGGGAAATGTGCCGGGAATCTCCGCGCCCTTGTGGAACATCAGGCTGGCGTGTTTCTTCGCCTTGGGGAAGAAACTCGCAATATTGCCCTTGTAGATGAAGGTCGGCGCCTGCCACTTGATCGCCTCGTCAATGCGCGCGTCATGCGCCAGGATCAGTTCGCGCATCGCCGCGACGACCGGCTTCATGGGATTGTCGTACGCCTCCAGCCAGCGATCGACCTCCGGATTCCTGCTCATGGTTCGCTCCCGGACCGTTGCCCCCGCTTTATAGCACGCACACCCGCCGTCACCATGCCTGGCGGGGCAACCGTCGCGACAATAATTCGCGTACGCAACCGCGCAACTCCTGTGCTATGTAACCGGCGGGCCGGTACGGACCGTGCGTCGTTCCGCCTCAACCATCCGCAACGGGAACCCCGATGGCCAACAAACCCATGCTTGACGTTCTGATCATCGGCGCGGGCTTTGCCGGCATCTGCGCCGGCATCAAGCTCAGGCAGGCGGGCATCGAACGGTTCCGCATCTACGACAAGGCCGACGGCATCGGCGGTACCTGGTGGAACAACGTCTATCCGGGCGCGGCCTGCGATATCCCCTCGCATCTCTACTGCTACTCGTTCGAACCCAATCCGCACTGGTCGCGGCTCTATTCGCCGCAGGACGAGATCCAGGCCTATATCGAGGGCTGCGCCGACAAGTACGGCTTGCGACCGCACCTCAGCCTCGGCCGCGAGATCCGCGCCCTGCGCTACGACGACGAAACCGCCACCTGGGAAGCCGAATTCACCGACGGCGAGCGGGTGCATGCGCGCTTTGTCATCAACGGATCGGGCGGCCTCCACAGGCCCTCCACGCCGCAATTCAAGGGCGCCGAACGCTTCCGCGGCATCACCATGCATACCGCCGAATGGGACCGCGATTTCGATCCGACGGGAAAGGACATCGCCATTATCGGCAGCGCCGCGAGCGCCATCCAGGTGCTGCCGGCAATCGCCGACAGGGCGAAATCCATCAGCCTTTACCAGCGCACGCCCAACTACATCCTGCCGCGCAACGATTTTGCCTATTCCGACCGCTGGAAGCGCCTGTTCAGACGGTTTCCGTTGCTCAACCGGCTGCACCGGCTGATGATCTTCTACCGCCTCGAATTGTTCGTTTATCCGATCATCACCAGGGGCGAATACCGGGCCAAACGCATGGAGGAGGCCAGGCGCTACATCAAGGTGATGACACGCGGCCGCAAAGTCCGTGCGGCGATGGTCCCGGACTACGAGATGGGCTGCAAGCGCATGCTGATCTCCGATGATTTCTTCGATGCGCTCAATGCGGATAATGTCGAACTGGTGCCGCAGCCGATCGAGGAGATCACCGAGACGGGGATCATCTCCTCGGACGGGGGCGAGCGGCCATTCGACGCGATTGTCTACGCCACCGGTTTCGACATGGAGGGCCATCTCTTCGGCATCGACATCACCGGAGAGAACGGCATCACGCTCAGACGGGCCTGGAACGACGGCGCCCAAGCCTATCGCGGCGTGATGGCGCCCGGCTTTCCCAACTATTTCATGGCAACCGGTCCCAATACGGGCGTCGGCACGGCCTCCGTCGTCTACATGATCGAGCAGAGCATCGGCTGGATCATGAAATGCATCCGCAGGGCCGGTGCCGACAAGGTGGTGTCCGTCACGCCGGAGGCGACGGCGGCCTATAACAGCCGGATCCAGGCGGCGTTTCCGGACACCGTGTGGACCTCCGGCTGCCAGAGCTGGTACCGCAAGCCCGACGGGCGGATCGAGATCCTCTACCCGCATGATGCCCGCTCGTACCGCCGGCAGATGAAGCGCGTCGACCGCCAGCACGTGCTTTTCACGCCGGTCGCCGAAGCAACCCGCCCGACACTGCAGGCCGCCAAATGAATGTCTCGCGATCCCTGGAAGGTTCCACACGGATCGAAGGGTACTGCGAACCCGGTTTCGAGCCGGTGCTCGACCGGTTCACGGAGAATTTCGAGCGCCGCCGGGAAGTCGGCGCCAGTGTGTGCATGCATGCCGGAGGCCGCGTCGTCGTCGATTTGTGGGGCGGCTTTCAAGACCAGGAGCAGAAGCAGACCTGGGACCGGGACACCGTCAGCGTCGTCTATTCCTGCACCAAGGCGGCGACGGCGCTTTGCGCGCACATCCTGATCGACCGCGGCGCGCTCGATCTCGACCGGACAATGTCGCATTACTGGCCGGAATTCGCTGCCGCCGGCAAGGAGGACGCCACCGTCCGCATGGCACTGGACCACACGGCCGGTGTGCCGGCGCTGCGCGAACCGGTCAAACGCGGCGGCTTCAACGACTGGGACTATGTGACCGGTCGTCTCGCTGCGGAACCGCCGTTCTGGAAGCCAGGCACGAAGACCGGCTACCACATGTTCTCGTTCGGTTGGACCGTCGGCGAACTGGTCCGGCGGGTGTCCGGGAAATCGCTCGGCGCCTTCTTCCGGGACGAGATCGCCGATCCACTGGGTCTCGATTTCTGGATCGGGCTGCCGGCGGATGCGAAACCGGCGATCGCGCCGGTGATCCCCTACAGGCCGGAGCCGGACGATGTGCTGACGGATTTCGTAACCGCCCTCATCACCGACAGGCAATCGACCTCGCACCTTGCCTATCTCAACAACGGCCGCCACGACGCCAACAGTCCCGAAGCCCACGCGGCCGAGATCGGCGGCGCCGGCGGCATAGCCAATGCAAGGGCGCTCGCCGCGATGTACCGGCCGCTCGCCGCCCGGGGCGGCGCGAACGGGCCGGCATTGCTCTCCCGTGAACGCACAGCCGACATGGCGCGGCCGTCCGCCGAGACCGACCGCGACGAGACCCTGCTCATCCCGACACGCTTCAGCCAGGGATTCATGCTGTCGATGGACAATCGCGACCTGCCGTCCGGCAATTCCGTGGTCATCGGGCCCGGCGCCTTCGGGCATGTCGGCATGGGCGGCAGCATCGGCTTCGCCGATCCGGACGCCGGCCTTGCCTTCGGCTATACGATGAACCGGCTCGGCGGCGGCATTTTGCTCAACGAGCGGGGACAGGGGCTGGTGGATGCCGCCTATGCCTGTATCGGTCAGTCGTCCTCGCCATAGAGGGATGAACGCGCGCGGTTGCGCCTTGCCCGTCGCGCCAGCATGTTGAGCATCTCGATCAGCGCCGAGAAGCCCATCGCGGCATAGATGTAGCCGCGCGGAATGTGGACGCCGAAGCCATCGGCGATCAGCGCGGTACCGATCAGCAGCAGGAAACCCAGCGCGAGCATGATCACGGTCGGATTGCGCTGTACGAAATCGGACAGCGGATCGGCTGCCAGCAACATGGCACCGACGGCCACCACGACGGCGACCATCATGATCGGTATATGAGGCGTCATGCCGACGGCCGTAATGATGCTGTCGATCGAAAACACCAGGTCCAGCGCGAGGATCTGGACGATCGCCGCGGCAAAACCCATTGCGACCGCACCGTATAGACTCGGCGCCGGGTTGGGATCGACGATATGATGGATCTCGCGGGTTGCCTTCCAGACCAGGAACAATCCGCCGGAAATCAGGATGATATCCCGCCAGGAGAGCGCGTTGCCGGCAATCTCGAAAACCGGCTGCGTCAGCCGCACGATCGCGGCAATCATCGTCAACAGAACCAGCCGGAAGACCAGCGCCAGGCCGATTCCGACCCGGCGGGCGCGCGGCCTTTGCCGCTTCGGCAGCCTGTTGGTGAGGATTGCGACGAATACCAGGTTGTCGATACCGAGTACGACTTCCATGACGATCAGCGTCGCCAGTGCAGCCCAGGATACCGGATCCTGGAAAAGGGTTACGAGTTCTTCCATTGCAGTTTCGGTCAAAACAATTGCACCCGGCATCGAGCCGGGCACGCCGGCCCATGTGGGGAGCAGCGGCCACCGTTGCAATGGGTTCGAACGGGCGGATCTTCACTTCCGCGTGACTGTCTTCGCGAGAAGATACGGAATATCTGCCGCTCAGCGGCCCTTTACGACCTCGCCGTCTTCCTTGGTGAAGGCCCCGATTTCGATGTCGCCGAGCAGGTCCAGCACCTTCTCCGACGGGCGGCAGAGCGCCGTGCCCTCTTCGGTCTCGACGACGGGCCGGTTCATCAGGATCGGATGTTCGACCATGAAATCGATCAGTTCGTCGTCGGTCCACTTTTCGTCATCGAGGCCGAGCTCGTCATAGGGCGTTCCCTTGCGGCGCAGCAGGTCGCGCAACGGAATGTCCATGGCGGCGATCAGCGCGACCAGTTTCTCACGCCCGGGCGGGGACTTCAGGTATTCGACGACCTCGGGTTCGATTCCCGCCTGGCGGATCATCGCCAGCGTGTTGCGCGAGGTGCCGCAATTCGGATTGTGGTAGATCGTGACCTTCATCTCAACCTTCGCCTTCTTCGTATTCGACATTCATGAAATAGAGCCCTTCGGGCCCGGCGACCGGACCGCAGGCGGCGCGGTCCCTGGCTTCCAGCGCCGCAGCGACATCGTCGGCGCTCCAGTCGCCCTCGCCAACGAGGCGCAGGGTTCCGGCGAAAGAGCGGATCTGGTTGTGCAGGAATGATTTCGCCGTGGCGAATATTTCGACCAGTTCGCCGGTGCGACGCACGTCGAGCCGGTCGAGCGTGCGCACCGGGTTCTTCGCCTGGCAGTGGACCGACCGGAAAGTGGTAAAATCGTGCCGGCCGACGAGGCGCTGGGCGGCCGCGCGCATGGCATCGGCATCGAGCGGTTTCTGCACCCACAGCGCCCTGTTTTTTTTAAGCGCCAGCGGAACGCGGCGGTTGATGATGCGGTAGCAATAGTGGCGCCGCAGGGCCGAGAAACGCGCATCGAAGCCGTCATCGACCGCTTCGGCCGAAAGTATGACAATGCGCTCGCCCGCCTGGCCGAGATAGGAATTGATGGCGTTGCGCACCGTCTCGGCGGGCCACTCCCGCTCGAAATCCGCATGGGCCACCTGCCCCATGGCATGAACGCCGGCATCGGTGCGCCCGGCGCCGCGTACGATGAGGTCATGGCCGCAGAACTTCTTCCCCGCGGCCTCGATGGCGCCCTGGACGGAGGGGCCGTTGTTCTGGCGCTGCCAGCCGACATAGGGCGTGCCGTCATATTCGATTGTCAGCTTGTAGCGCATATCAGGAAAGGACCGTTCCGGCCGGCAGGTCGTGGCCGCGCAGGAAGTCGTCGGCATTGAGCGCCTTGCCGCCCGCCTTCTGCAACCTCAGCAGCCGGACCGCTCCGCGGCCGCAGGCAACGGTGAGGCGGTCATCGAGCAGCGTTCCGGCCGTGCCTTCCCCGTCGGCTGTCGTCGAGCGCAGGATCTTCACGCGCTCCGACTTTCCGCCAAGCGGCATCTCGCACCAGGCGCCGGGAAAGGGCGACAGGCCGCGTATGTGGTTGTGCACCGTGACGGCATCGCCCGAAAAATCGATGCGGGTCTCGTCCTTGCTGATCTTGGCGGCGTAGGTGACGCCCGCATCCGGCTGCCGCGTCAGGGTCAAGGAGTCACGCTCCAGCGCGGCCATCGCCCTTTGCATGAGATCGCCGCCGATCAGCATCAGCTTGTCGTGCAGTTCGCCGGCGGTCATGTCGGGGCCGATGGCGACCCGTTCTTCCATGGCGACGGGACCGGTGTCGAGCCCCTCGTCCATCTTCATGACCATGACGCCGGTTTCCTCGTCGCCCGCCATGATGGCGCGCTGGATGGGCGCGGCGCCGCGCCAGCGCGGCAGCAGCGAAGCGTGGCCGTTGTAGCAGCCGAGGCGTGTGCCGGCGAGGATCGCCGGCGGCAGCAACTGGCCGTAGGCAACGACGACGGCGACGTCGGCGCCGAGATCGCGGAACGCCTGCTGCTCGGCCTCATTCTTCAGGCTTTGAGGCGTATGGACCGGAAAGCCGAGGATCTCGGACTGCCGGTGGACGGGCGACTTGACGACTTCCAGGCCGCGGCGCCCGGCCGGGCGCGGCGGCTGGGTGTAGACGGCGGCAATCTCATGGCCGTACCCGGCCAGCGCCGCCAGCGTCGGCACCGCGAATTCCGGCGTTCCCATGAAGATGATACGCAAGGTCTGTCTCCCGCGTGTTGCCGCCGCGCAATGCGGCGGTCAGAGCCGCGTGCCGCCGCGGCTCTTCGCCAGCTTGGTGAATTTCCTGATCACCATGTCCCGTTTCAGCTTGGAAATATGATCGATGAAGAGGACCCCGTTCAGGTGGTCGATCTCGTGCTGCAGGCAGGTCGCGAGCAGGCCGTCCGCCTCGATCTGCTGCTTCTTGCCGTCGCGGTCGACATAGTCGACGGTCACCTGCGCCGGCCGCTCGACCTCGGCATAATAGTCGGGGATCGAAAGGCACCCTTCCTCGTAGGTGGAGCGCTCGTCGGAACTTGCGACGATCTCCGGGTTGATCACCACGATCGGGTTCTTCTCCTCGTCCTCCTTGGAGCAATCGACCACGAGAAGGCGGCGCGGAATGCCGAGCTGGATGGCCGCCAGCCCGATTCCGGGAGCGTCATACATGGTTTCCAGCATGTCGTCGGCGAGCGTGCGGACCTCATCGTCGACACGTTCGACCGGCTCGGATTTGTCGCGCAGGACCGGATCGGGAAGAAGGACAAGCGGTTTTATGGTCATGGCATGCATCTACGCATTCGGCGGCGGCAGGTCAATTCGGCACTTTGTCCATGTTCCTGTTTTGATCTGGCATAAATTCAAGAATCGTATAAGCTTGGCGCATGGATGCGGTTCAACTTTCCTTTGAGACGCCGGTCGTGCAGATCGGCGATACGATCGTCACACTGGGCGGCCTTTCAATCGGCCTTGCCGCACTGGCGTGCCTCGTCGTGATCGCGGCCGTTGCCAGCCGGCGCCGTTCGCACAGGCGGCAGGAGGAAGCGCGGGTTGCGGCGGAAGCGGCGGCCGGCGAACGCGCCCGTGAAATGGAGGCGCGGTTTGCCGAGATCATGGGCGCGCAGGCCGAGATGCAGGGCCGCATGGCGACGATCGCCGAGGTCTTCGGATCGCGCCAGAGCGAGATCAACAAGTCGATCAACGAGCGGCTCGACGGCATGAGCCAGCGGCTCGGCAACACGATCAGCCAGCAGACAAAGGCAACGCACGAGAACCTGAGCCGCCTGCAGGAGCGGCTCGCCGTCATCGACACGGCGCAGAACAACATCCAGGCGCTGGCCAAGGACGTCGTCGGCCTGCAGGCGATCCTGTCGGACAAGCAGACCCGCGGCGCCTTCGGACAGGCGCGCATGGAAACCATCATCGCTGACGCCCTGCCCTCGAACGGCTATGCCTTCCAGCCGACGCTCCCGAACGGCGTGCGCCCCGACTGCATCGTCCACATGCCCAACGACGCCCCAGGCCTCGTGATCGATGCGAAATTCCCGCTCGAGGCGTGGAACGCCATCCGCGACGCGGGCGAGCCGGAGGCGCAGAAGCAGGCGACGCAGCGGTTCCGCCGCGACGTCGAGGTGCATATCAAGGACATTTCCGACAAATACCTCTTGAAGGGCGAAACGCAGGACACGGCGTTCATGTTCGTGCCGTCGGAATCGATCTTCGCCGAGATCCATGAGAATTTCGAGGCGCTGGTGCAGAAGGCGCACCGGGCGCGCGTCGTCATCGTCTCGCCATCGCTGCTGATGCTGTCGCTGCAGGTGGTCCAGGCGGTTTTAAAGGATGCGCGCATGCGCGAGCAGGCGCACCTGATCCAGGGCGAGGTCGTGCGGCTGATGGACGATGTGCTGCGCCTCGACGAGCGGGTGCGCAAACTGCAGACACATTTCGGACAGGCGCAGCGCGATATCGACCAGATCCTGACCTCAGCGGACAAGGTCACCAAGCGCGGCGCCAAGATCGAGGCGCTCGAGATCGAGGCGGAAGGCGAGGCACCGGCGGAAAAGGACAAGCCGAAAGTGGTCTCCGTCCCGGATCACGGGGGACGGCTGAAACTTCACGTCAGTGAATGATGACCCGTGTGCCGGTCAGGACGATTTGCGGCGCAGGCGCACGATCACGTCGATATGGGCGACTTCCATGCCCTCCGGCACGTCCGGCAGTCCGTCGATGGAGATTCCGCCCGTCGGAATATCCATGACCTCGTTGTCGCCCTCGATGAAGAAGTGCTGGTGATCGGACGTGTTGGTGTCGAAATAGGTCTTCGAAGACTCCACCGCCAATACCCGCAGCATGCCCGCGTCGGTGAATTGGTGCAGCGTGTTGTAGACCGTTGCCAGCGAAACCGGCACACCGGCGCTGACGGCTTCCTCGTGCAGCTCCTCGGCCGTCAGGTGACGGTCGCCCTTGGCGAACAGGAGCCCGGCGAGCGCGATCCTCTGGCGCGTCGGACGCAAGCCCACGGACCGGAGACGATCGCCGGCCAGACGTGTCGGACAAGGTGTGTGTTCCTGCTTGCTTTCCATCGCTTTATCTTGACTGAAACCCGCATTTGAGCAATTGGACGTTATATAACTTCAGACGGGACATCTTTCAATAGTGGAGTTTGAAGGTCCATTTTTGATTTGCGCCGCACGGCGCGGTCAGAAAAAGGGCGTTTGCGGTTGCAAGTCGGGGCCGATCCCCATAATTGACTTGCGATGCTTTTCGCCAGCAAACAAGCTGTGTTAGGGTCACGGGGCACCGGCGTCCGGGGGCGTCTTGTATTCGGGAGTAAGGTTTTTACATGAATGATCGGCCGTCAAGCTTCAGCTATGATGACATATTGACCTGCGCACACGGCGCCATGTTCGGGCCCGGCAACGCGCAACTCCCGCTGCCGCCCATGCTGATGTTCCACCGCATCACCGAGATATCGGAAACCGGCGGCGAATACGGCAAGGGCTATATGCGCGCGGAATTCGACGTCACGCCCGACCTTTGGTTTTTTGCCTGCCACTTCGAGGGCGATCCGGTGATGCCGGGATGCCTGGGACTCGACGCGCTGTGGCAGATGACCGGATTTTACCTCGGCTGGCTTGGAGAGCCCGGCAAGGGCCGTGCGATCTCCGTCGGCGAGGTCAAGCTGACCGGAATGGTGACGCCCGAGACGAAACTCGTCGAGTTCGGTGTCGATTTCAAGCGCGTCATGCGCGGCCGGCTGGTGCTCGGCATCGGCGACGGCTGGGCCAAGGCGGACGGTGAGCCGTCCTACAAGGCGACCGACCTCCGGGTGGGGCTGTTCCAGGAAAAGTAGCACCGCATCCGACGATATCGGCGCACTCGTCGCCAGTGTCTCAAAACCGCAGTTTCTGTGGAAAGGAAACCGTATGAAACGTGTTGTAGTCACCGGGATGGGGATC
The DNA here is from genome assembly GCF_004959855.1 of Nitratireductor sp. XY-223. Taxonomy (GTDB): domain Bacteria; phylum Pseudomonadota; class Alphaproteobacteria; order Rhizobiales; family Rhizobiaceae; genus Hoeflea_A. The sequence goes on from NZ_SPNT01000002.1 coordinate 33,717, forward strand.
GTGTCCTCCATCGGCAACAACGCGCAGGAAGTCACAGATTCCCTACGCGAGGCCAGGTCCGGCATCACATTCTCCGAGGATTTCGCAGAACACGGATTCCGCTGCCAGGTCTGGGGCGCGCCGACGCTCGATCCGACGGACCTGGTGGACAGGCGCGCCATGCGGTTCCTCAGCAAGGGCGGTGCGTGGAACCACGTTGCGATGCAGCAGGCGATCGCCGACTCTGGGCTTGAGGAAGACGATATCTCGAACGAGCGCACCGGCATCGTCATGGGTTCGGGCGGACCGTCGACCCGCACCATCGTCGATGCCGCGGACATCACGCGCGAGCGCGGCAGCCCGAAACGCATCGGACCCTTCGCCGTTCCCAAGGCGATGTCGTCGACGGCATCCGCGACGCTCGCCACATGGTTCAAGATCCACGGCGTCAACTACACGATCTCGTCCGCCTGCTCGACATCGGCGCACTGCATCGGAAACGCCTACGAGCTGATCCAGATGGGCAAGCAGTCGATCGTCTTTGCCGGCGGGCACGAGGATCTCGACTGGACCATGTCGAACCTGTTCGACGCGATGGGCGCGATGTCGTCAAAGTACAACGACAACGGCCCGGAAACCGCGTCGCGTGCCTATGACGCCGACCGGGACGGCTTCGTGATTGCCGGCGGCGCCGGCGTGCTTGTCCTGGAAGAGCTCGAACACGCCAAGGCAAGGGGCGCGAAGATCTACGGCGAAATCATCGGCTACGGCGCGACCTCGGACGGCTACGACATGGTGCAGCCGTCCGGAGAGGGTGCCATCCGCTGCATGAAGCTGGCGCTTTCGACCATCGACGGCACGGTCGACTACATCAATACGCACGGTACCTCGACGCCGATTGGAGACAGCCGCGAGATCGGCGCCATCCGCGAGGTGTTCGGCGACACGATACCGCATATCGCCTCGACGAAATCGCTGACCGGGCATTCGCTCGGTGCGACCGGGGTCCAGGAATCGATCTATTCGCTCTTGATGATGAAGGAGGGATTCATCGGCGAGAGCGCGCATATCCAGACCCTCGATCCGGAGTTCGAAGGCGTGCCGATCGTCCGCGAGCGGATCGACAATGCAAAGATCGACACGGTCCTGTCCAATTCCTTCGGGTTCGGCGGGACCAACGCAACACTGATATTCAGGCGCCACGAGGGGTAGGTTGTACAGATGGGTGAACTGATGAAGGGGAAGCGCGGCCTTATCATGGGGGTCGCCAACGATCACTCGATCGCCTGGGGCATTGCCCAGGCGCTGCACGCCGAGGGCGCGGAACTTGCCTTCACATACCAGGGCGAGGCATTCGGACGGCGCCTAGAGCCGCTGGCCAAATCGGTCGATTCGGAATTCATCATGCCGTGCGATGTCGAGGACATCGAAACCGTCGATGCGGCGTTCGGCGAACTTGCCGACCGGTGGGGCAGCATTGATTTCGTCGTGCACGCGATCGGCTTTTCCGACCGCAATGAGCTGAGGGGCCTCTACGCCGACACGACGCGCGCGAACTTCACGCACACGATGATCATCTCGTGTTTCTCGTTTACCGAAATCGCCAAGCGCGCCGCGGCGCTGATGCCCGACGGCGGGTCGATGATCACCCTGACCTATGGGGGATCGACCCGCGTCATGCCCAATTACAACGTGATGGGCGTCGCCAAGGCGGGCCTCGAGGCCAGCGTTCGCTATCTCGCGGCCGATTACGGTCCGCGTAACATCCGCGTCAACGCGATCTCGGCCGGGCCCGTACGGACACTCGCCGGCGCCGGCATATCGGGGGCGCGCGAGATGTACAACTACCAGCAGCGCAATTCGCCGATGCGCCGCAACGTCACCATCGACGATGTCGGCGGATCGGCCGTCTATCTTTTGTCGCACCTGTCGAAGGGCGTCACCGGCGAGGTCCATTTCGTCGATTCGGGCTACCACATCACGTCGATGCCGGTGCTCGAGGAACTCAAGGCGCAGTGGTCGAACGGCAAATAGCCGCGAACACAGCCGCGCAAACAAAAAAACCCGCTGCAAACGCAGCGGGTTTTTTGTTGTCTGTGCGTCCGGCGATCAGTCGGCCGGCTCGCGCGGGATTTCCTGGCCGGTCTCCTGGTCGACGACCTTCATGGAAAGGCGAACCTTGCCGCGGTCGTCGAAGCCGAGAAGCTTCACGAAGACCTTGTCGCCTTCCTTGACGACGTCCGAGGTCTTGCCGACGCGCTCCTTGGCGAGCTGGGAAATGTGAACGAGGCCATCGCGAGGCCCGAAGAAGTTCACGAAGGCGCCGAAATCGGCGACCTTGACGACGGTGCCCTGATAGATGACGCCGACTTCCGGTTCGGCAACGATCGAATGGACCCACTTCTTGGCCGCCTCGATCTCCTTGGCGGAGGAGGAGGCGAACTTGATGGTGCCGTCGTCGTCGATATTGATCTTGGCGCCTGTCTTCTCGACGATCTCGCGGATCACCTTGCCGCCGGAGCCGATGACATCGCGGATCTTGTCGACCGGGATGTTCATCACTTCGATGCGCGGCGCGTACTCGCCGAGTTCCTCGCGGCTCTCGTTGATGGCCTTGCCCATCTCGCCGAGGATGTGCATGCGGCCGCCCTTGGCCTGGTCGAGGGCGATCTGCATGATCTCCTCGGTGATGCCGGTGATCTTGATATCCATCTGCAACGACGTGATGCCGTCCTTGGTGCCGGCGACCTTGAAGTCCATGTCGCCGAGATGGTCCTCGTCGCCGAGGATGTCGGAAAGGACGGCGAAGCGCTCCTCTTCCTTGATCAGGCCCATGGCGATACCGGCAACCGGCTTGGCCAGCGGCACGCCGGCATCCATCAGCGCAAGCGAGGTGCCGCAGACGGTTGCCATGGAGGACGAACCGTTCGACTCGGTGATTTCCGAGACGACACGCAGCGTGTAGGGGAACTGCTCGCCGGTCGGCAGCATCGGGTGGATGGCCCGCCAGGCAAGCTTGCCGTGTCCGATCTCGCGGCGGCCGGGCGAACCGATGCGGCCCGTCTCGCCGACCGAGAAGGGCGGGAAGTTGTAGTGCAGCATGAAGTTTTCTTTGTACATGCCGGTCAGATGATCGACATACTGCTCGTCCTCACCGGTGCCGAGCGTCGCCACGACGATGGCCTGGGTCTCGCCGCGGGTAAACACGGAGGAACCGTGGGTGCGCGGAAGAACGCCGACTTCGGCCGAAATGGCGCGGACCGTGTCCAGTTCGCGGCCGTCGATGCGGCTTTTCGTATCGAGGATGTTCCAGCGCACGATCTTGGCCTGCAGCGACTTGAAGACAGCGCCGATCTGTTCGGCCGTGTATTCAGGCTCTTCCACGTCCTCGGGGAGGAAATGCGCCACCACCTTGGCCTTGACGGCATCGACGGCGTCGTAACGCTCCGCCTTGTCGGTGATCTTGTAAGCGTCGCGCAGTTCGGTTTCCGCCACTTTCAGCATGGCGTCCTCAAGCGCGGACAGGTCTTCCGGCTCGAATTCGCGCGGCTCCTTCGCGGCAACCTCCGCCAGCTTGATGATGGCATCGATGACCGGCTGGAAGCCCTTGTGGCCGAACATGACGGCGCCGAGCATGACATCTTCCGGCAGCTCGCTGGCCTCGGATTCCACCATCAGGACCGCGTCCTGCGTGCCGGCGACCACCAGATCGAGGCTGGATTCGTCCATCTCGTCGATATGCGGGTTGAGGATGTACTCGCCGTTGATGTAGCCGACGCGCGCACCGCCGATCGGGCCCATGAAGGGCACGCCCGACAGGGTCAGCGCCGCGGAAGTGGCGATCATCGCCAAGACGTCCGGATTGTTCTCCAGGTCGTGCTGCATCACGGTGATGATGATCTGCGTGTCGTTCTTGTAGCCGTTCGGAAACAGCGGGCGGATCGGCCGGTCGATGAGCCGGCAGGTGAGCGTTTCGTTTTCGCTCGGGCGGCCTTCCCGCTTGAAGTAACCGCCGGGGATCTTGCCGGCAGCATAGGTTTTTTCCTGGTAGTTGACGGTCAGCGGGAAGAAGTCCCGTCCCGGCGTCGGCTGTTTTTCGGAGACGACCGTCGCCAGAACGACGCTCTCGCCGTAGGTCGCCATCACGGCGCCGTCGGCCTGGCGAGCGATCTTGCCCGTTTCGAGAATGAGCGGACGTCCGCCCCATTCGATTTCTACCTTGTGGGTATTGAACATATCTTGTCCTTCGTGTGCGGGCGGCGTGATCGGATATCACGGCGCCCCTTCGATAACGTACATGGCCCGAACACCGGGCCGTTCGGTCGGTATCGTCACGGGCAAGACAACGGGTGGCTTGTACTCGGCGGGCATCAAGCAACCTGCAATCCTGCCCCGTGACCGTTCCAACGGGCGCGGTTGGCGCCCTGAAACGAAAACCGGCGGGCGCGCAAGGCTCCCGCCGGAAAAACCTAACGGCGAATACCGAGACTCGCGATAAGCTTTTTGTACCGCTCTTCGTCCTTCCTCTTCAGATAGTCGAGGAGCGAACGGCGGCTTGAAACCATCTTCAGCAGGCCACGGCGGGAATGGTTGTCCTTCTTGTGGCCCTTGAAATGTTCCGTAAGATTGTTGATACGCTCGGTCAGAATGGCCACCTGGACCTCGGGGGAACCGGTGTCGCCCTTCTTCGTTGCGTATTCATTCATCAGTTCTGCTTTGCGTTCAGCAGTAATCGACATCGTGCCTTCCTTTCACTTTGGAGGGATGAGACGCCCTTGGCCGGGATGTCGTCCAGCCAGGGCCGCGTTTAACGGCTGCATTTGCGCCGTATCGCGGTGCATATAAGTCAGAAATCCACAAAATGCCAGTTTTATTTCAACCGCCGAAAACCCGGCGCGGGCGAAACTCGCCCTGCGCGATCTCGCCGATGGCGACCAGCTTTCCGTTCTGCGTCGCGCAGGCTTCATCAGCCGGCAGCGGCGCGTCGCGTCCGCGCAGCAGGATCGGGTTGCCGCAGCGCAGGCGCTGCGCCTGCTGCTCGCTGACCGCAAAGGTCGGAAGAACGGCCAGCGCCTCGCCCGTATCGATCAGGTATTCGTCGAGCGCGGCGAGGCGTTCACCTTCGTCCTCGATGGCCTCCAGCGCCACCAGATCGTCGAGCGGCACCATCTCGTCTTCATCGAAAGGCGCGACATAGGTGCGGCGAAGCGCGGCGATATGGCCGAAGCAGCCGAGATCGCGGCCCATGTCCCGCGCCAGGGCGCGCACATAGGTGCCCTTGCCGCACTCGACGTCGAACACGGCGGTGTCCGCATCCGGGCAGGCCACAAGGTCAAGCCGGTGGATCTCCACCTCGCGCGGCGGAATTTCCACAGCCTCGCCTTCGCGTGCCAGGTCATAGGCGCGGTTGCCTTCGATCTTGACGGCGGAAAACTGCGGCGGCGTCTGTTCGATCACGCCGGTGTATTGCGGCAGAAGAGCCCGGATATCGTCTTCAGCCGGACGCTCGTCGCTGGAGCGGGCGACCGCCCCTTCCAGGTCGTCTGTGGTGCGTTCCTCGCCCCAGCGCACCGTGAACCGGTAGACCTTGCGCCCGTCCATCACATAGGGAACCGTCTTCGTGGCCTCTCCCAACGCGATCGGCAGCATTCCCGAAGCGAGCGGATCGAGCGTTCCCGCATGGCCGGCTTTTTGCGCCTTGAACAGCCAGCGGATCTTCGAAACCGCCTCGGTCGAACCGAAATCGACCGGCTTGTCGAGGATGAGCCAGCCGGAGACCGCCCGCCCCTTCTTCTTGCGTTGCCTCGCCATCAGCCGCGATCCCCGCCTTCGTCGTCGTGATCGAGATCGCGCTGGACCTCGGGGGAGCGCAGGAGGTCGTCGATCTTCTGATAGTTGTCGAAGCTCGTATCGTCGCGGAACCTGATATCGGGCATGTATTTCATCTGCCTCAGCGCCGGGGTCACGCGCTTGCGAATGTACCGGGCATTGCGGTTGAGCGCCTCGACGACCGGATCGTGATCGGCTTCGCCAAGCGGCGTCACATAGGCCGTGGCGATTTTCAGATCCGGCGACATGCGCACTTCCGAAACGGCGATCACCGTGTTTTCAATCAGGGGATCGCGCACCTCGCCGCGCTGCAGCACCGTGGTGATGGCAGCACGGACCTGTTCACCGACGCGCAGCTGCCGCTGCGAGGGCCCGGAGGACGAAAAGCGTGACATTTATTAAACCTTTTCAACCATTTGCGGCGGGATAGGACCGCACGCGAATGAAATATGGTTACGGGCGCCGTTTCCGGCGCCCGATCTGAATTATAACCGCCTGTCGGCTCCTAGAGCGTGCGCGATACGTGCTCGACGCGGAAGCACTCGATGACGTCGCCGGCGCGGATGTCTTCGTAGTTCTCGAAGGCCATGCCGCATTCCTGCCCGGCGTTGACTTCCGCGACTTCGTCCTTGAAGCGCTTGAGCGTCTTCAGGCTGCCCTCGTGGATGACCACGCTGTCGCGGATCAGGCGTACGCCGACACCGCGCTCGACCTTGCCTTCGGTGACGCGGCACCCGGCGACCTTGCCGACCTTGGTGATGTTGAACACCTCGAGGATCTCGGCATTGCCGAGGAAGGTCTCGCGGCGCTCGGGCGACAGCATGCCGGACATCGCCGCCTTCACGTCATCCACGAGATCGTAGATGATGTTGTAGTAGCGGATCTCGATGCCGGCGGCCGCGGCCGCGTCGCGTGCCTGGCTGTTGGCGCGGACGTTGAAGCCGATGATGGCTGCGTCCGAGGCCTCGGCCAGCGAGATATCCGATTCGGTGATCCCGCCGGCGCCCGAATGGACGATGCGGGCGCGCACTTCGTCGGTGCCGAGTTTTTCCAGCGCGCCGGCGATCGCCTCGATCGAGCCCTGCACGTCGCCCTTGATGACCAGCGGGAACTCCTTGACGCCGCTGTCCTGGAGCTGCGTCATCATCTGTTCGAGCGAACCGCGGGTTCCGGCCTGGCGGGCAACCGCCTTCTCGCGGGCGATCCGCTGGCGGTACTCAGAGATCTCACGGGCCCGGGCCTCGTTTTCGACAACGGCAAACCGGTCGCCGGCCTGCGGCGTGCCCTGGAGGCCGAGAACCTCGACAGGCGTGGCGGGCCCCGCTTCCTTGACCTGCTTGCCGCGGTCGTCGACGAGCGCGCGCACGCGGCCCCACTCGTTGCCGGCCACGACAATGTCGCCGGTGTGCAGCGTTCCCGCTTCGACGAGGACCGTGGCCACGGAGCCGCGTCCACGATCGAGCTGCGCCTCGATCACCGCGCCCTCGGCCGTCCGGTCCGGATTGGCCTTGAGGTCGAGAATCTCCGCCTGCAGCAGGATCGCCTCGAGAAGCTTGTCGAGATTGGTGCCCTTGGTCGCCGACACCTCGACGTCGAGGACCTCGCCGCCCATGGATTCGACGAAAACCTCATGCTGGAGCAGCTCGGTGCGCACCTTGTTCGCATCGGCTTCCGGCTTGTCGATCTTGTTGATGGCAACGATGATCGGCACCTCGGCCGCCTTGGCGTGGTTGATGGACTCGATGGTCTGCGGCATGACGCTGTCGTCGGCGGCGACGACCAGGATCGCGATGTCGGTGGCCTGCGCGCCGCGGGCGCGCATCGCCGTGAAGGCGGCGTGGCCCGGCGTGTCGATAAAGGTGATCTTCTGGCCGTTCTGCTCAACCTGATAGGCGCCGATATGCTGGGTGATGCCGCCAGCTTCGCCGGCCACCACATTGGCGTTGCGGATGGCATCGAGCAGCGACGTCTTGCCGTGGTCGACATGGCCCATGATCGTGACCACCGGGGGCCGCTGCTTGAGGGTGCTCTCGTCGTCCTTGATGTCGAAGATGCCTTCCTCGATGTCGGATTCGGCAACGCGCTTGACCGTGTGGCCGAACTCGCCAGCGATCAGCTCGGCCAGGTCGGCGTCGATCACGTCGCCGGGCTTCATCATCTGGCCTTCCTTCATCAGATACTTGATGACGTCGACCGAACGCTCGGCCATGCGCTGCGAAAGCTCCTGGATGGTGATGGTTTCCGGCAGGGTGACCTCGCGTGCGATCTTCTCGCGCGGCTCCTGGACCAGGGCACGCTTCATCTTCTCCTGGCGGCGGCGCATCGCCGAAAGGGAGCGGCCGCGCTGGTTGCCGTCCTCGTTGAGGGCGGTGTTGAGCGTGAGTTTGCCGCGGCGGCGCGAATCGTCGCCGCGCGGCCGCGACGGACGCGGCGTTTCGGGACGGGACGGCTTGCCGCGCTGCTGCGCCGGCTTGGCGCGGGAATCGTCGGCGGACTCCTCATGGCGCGCTGCGCGCGACGGGCGATCGACGGCGGGCGGCTCGACCGGCGCGGCCGGCTCCGGCTCCGCCTGGGCGGGCGCCGCTTCGGCCGTGGTGCCTTCTGCCTCGGCCTTTGCGCGCGCTTCCTCTTCCGCTTTCAGGCGCGCTTCTTCCTCGACCTTGCGCTGCGCCTCTTCGGCCTCGCGGCGCTTGGCGTCCTCTTCGGCCTGCTTGCGCTCTTCGGCGTCGCGGATCTTGGCATTTTCCAGCGCGCGCTTGCGGGCATCCATCTCGCTGGCGGACAGTTCCTTCAGAACCGTCGATTTCGCGGCTTCACGTGCCGGCTCGGCCTTCGGCTTCGCCGCCGATCTTTCACCGGCCGCTGGCTTCGGCTTGATGCCGCCGGCCAGCGATCCGGACTTGTCGTCTTCCGGCCGCGATATCCGCCGCTTGCGCGTTTCGACAACCACCGCCTTGGTCCGGCCACGACCCATATCCTGGCGCACCGTCCCCTGCTCCACACCGGAGCGCTTGAGCGTCAGAGTCTTCTTGCTCGACACACTGATGGTCTTGTCGTCCTTGGTTTCGCTCATTCCGTTTCCGTTTCCTGTGCGGGAACCCCCGCTGTATGACCGTTTTCCGCTCCATTGCGGTATCGGTCAAGCATCTTTGCGCGTTTCACTACACCCTCACCGGCCTGCCCTGCAAGCACCGCGAGGTGTATTACATTGCCGCCGGCCATCACAATCGCCATTTCGTCGGCCGAAAGAAGGCGAAAGGAGCCGATGCCGGTGCTCCCGGAAGCGGCCGCGGCGCGCCGCGCCTGGTCCATCTTGCGGACGCCGTCGGGCGCGGCGTCGCTCGCATGCATGACGGCGATGGCCCGGCCGGACCGTATCGCCGCCTCAACCTTGCCGGAACCGGTCACGACCTGCCCGGCCTTGCGGGCCATGGCGATCATTCCGGTGAGCGCAGAAACAAGCAGCGAATCGACCGTCTCGTCCAGCGTCTCGGGCACCGTTACCTTGGCCTTCAGCGCACGGGCGAACAGGTTCTTTTCCATCGCCTTGCGCAGCTGGCGCCGTTCGGCCGTCACCCAGCATCCGCGGCCCGGCAACCGCGCCTTCAGATCGGGGACAACGACGCCGTCCGGATCGGCGACGAAGCGGATCATCCGGTCCGCCGGCCCGCTTTGCCGCGTGACGATGCAGGTCCGGTCGTTCATGTCCGCCCCCAGCCCCATCAGCAGAGCCCCGGGCAGGTCAGGCCTGCGCTACCTCGTCGGCGGTTTCAGCCGCCTCGGCTTCGCCTTCCTCGGCCTCGCCTTCCTCGTTCTCCGCTGCCTGCGCCGCCAGGTCCTCCTCGGTTATCCAGCCGGCCGCGAGCCGCGCCGCGACGACCATCTCCTCCGCGTCGGCGCGCGACACGTCGAGGTTTGAGAACAGACCCTCGTATTTGACGGTCTCGCCGTCCTTGCGCTCGGTCCAGCCGACCAGGTCGTCGGCGGCGCATCCGGCGAAGTCGTCCATGGTCTTGATGCCGTCTTCTCCCAGCGCCACCATCATCGCCGTCGTCATGCCGGGAACGGCGCGCAACTCATCGGTCACGCCAAGTTCCAGCCGTTTTGCCTCGAGTTCGGCCTCGATCGCCTCCAGATACTCGCGGGCGCGGCTCTGGATCTCTTCGGCCGTCTCCTCGTCAAATCCTTCGATGGCCGCAATCTCCTCCAGATCGACATAGGCGACTTCCTCGACCTGCGAGAAGCCCTCCGACGCCAGGACCTGGCCGACCATCTCGTCGACGTTGAGCGCGTTCATGAAGAGTTCGGTGCGTTCGTTGAATTCCTTCTGGCGGCGCTCCGATTCCTCCTGCTCCGTCAGGATGTCGATGTCCCATCCGGTGAGCTGCGAAGCAAGGCGCACATTCTGCCCGCGGCGGCCGATCGCCAGCGACAGCTGGTCGTCCGGAACAACCACCTCGATGCGCTCGGCATCCTCGTCGAGAACCACCTTGGCCACCTCGGCCGGCTGCAGCGCGTTGACGATGAAGGAAGCCGGATCCATCGACCAGGGGATGATGTCGATCTTCTCGCCCTGCAGTTCGCCGACGACCGCCTGAACGCGGCTGCCGCGCATGCCGACACAGGCGCCGACCGGATCGATCGAACTGTCGTTCGAGATCACCGCGATCTTGGCGCGCGATCCCGGATCGCGGGCAACCGAGCGGATTTCGATGATGCCGTCATAGATTTCCGGCACTTCCATGGTGAACAGCTTGACCATGAATTGCGGATGCGTGCGGGACAGGAAGATCTGCGGACCGCGCTGCTCGCGGCGCACGTCGTAGACAAAGGCGCGGACGCGGTCGCCGTAGCGGAAGTTCTCGCGCGGGATCAGCTCGTCGCGTCGGATGATCGCCTCGCCGCGCCCGAGATCGACGATGACGTTGCCATATTCGACCCGCTTGACGGTGCCGTTGACGATCTCGCCGACGCGGTCCTTGAACTCCTCGTACTGGCGGTCGCGTTCGGCCTCGCGGACTTTCTGGACGATGACCTGCTTTGCGGACTGGGCGGCGATGCGGCCGAAATCCATCGGCGGCAGCGGCTCAGCGATGAAGTCGCCGAGCTGGGCTTCCGGGTTGCGGTCGCGCGCCAGTTCCAGCGCGATCTGCGTCGAATAGTCCTCGACCTCCTCAACCACCTCCAGGAGGCGCTGCAGCTTGATCTCACCGGTCTTCGGATTGATATCGGCGCGAATGTTGGACTCCGAACCGTAGCGCGAGCGGGCCGCCTTCTGGATGGCATCGGCCATCGCTTCTATGACGATTTCCCGGTCGATCGCCTTCTCGCGGGCCACGGCGTCCGCGATCTGAAGAAGTTCGAGCCTGTTTGCACTAACTGCCATATTGCTCTCCATACGATGGCATGCGCGGCCTTGACCGCGGATTTCAGTTGTTGTCGCCGCTGTCGTCCGATGCCTGCCCTTCACGGGCGGCGCGGGCGGCCTTGTCGGCTTCCAGGGCGTCACGGATGAGCTCATCCGTCAAAATCAGTTTGGCCTCGCTCAGGGCCTCGAAGGGTATGCGCACGGTCGGTTCGTCGCCGTAACTGGCCTGGTCCCGTTCGACGACAAAGCCGCCGGCGTCGACTTCGGAAATCGTTCCGCGGAAGCGTTTGCGGCCGGCGACCGGCACCGATGTCTCGCATTTGATCAGATGACCGGACCAGCGCTCGAAATCCGATTTGCGCACCATGGGTCGGTCAATTCCCGGCGACGAGATCTCCAGATGATACGCCCGGTCGATCGGGTCTTCAACGTCAAGCAAGGGCGACAGGGAACGAGACAGGGTTTCGCAGTCCTCAACGGTCATGGTGCCGTCGTTGCGTTCGGCCATGATCTGCAGCGTCATGCCGTTCTGACCGGACAGGCGCACGCGAACGAGCCGAAAATCCATGGATTCCAGAACCGGCTCCACGATTGCCGCAATGCGGGCGTCAAGTCCCGTCTCGGCGATCAACCGGCCTTCGGTGCTGCTTGGCGATAGCGCGTCTTGCGACAAGTTCTGCCTCTCATGCGCGGGCCCTTTCGGGCCCATCTAACAAAAAAGAGCGGGTCCGGCCGGCCCACTCTTGCTCAGATGATCAAGATTTCGGCCTGATATACTCCCCAAGACGGCCGATTGCAAGGTCCATATGCGCACCGCGGCCACAATGACGACGCGAGTCAGCCGCCCGTGCGACGGAATGTCAGATAGGCAGCCACGCGCCCCTCCCGCAAGGCCTTGGCCTCATAGCGGGTTCCGGGCCAGTCCGGGAACGGGTTTTGCCAGTCGTCGGCCCGGGCCGCCTCCCAGGAGAAGGCCGGATGCCGCCGGCAGTGCAGCAATGTCCAGTTGACATAGCTGTCGATATCGGAGGCAAAGCAGAACCGTCCGCCGGGCTTCAATACCCGGGCAATCCGGTCGAGGTTCGCATCCGAGACGAAACGGCGCTTCCAGTGCCGCTTCTTCGGCCAGGGATCCGGATAGAGAAGGTCCACCTGATCGAGCCCGCCGGCGGGCAGCCAGTCCAGCAGCCGGGTGGCGTCGTCGTCATACAGGCGGATATTCGGCAGCGGGTTCGCCTTGAGCGCCGCGACACACTTGGCCAGCCCGTTGACGAAGGGCTCGACGCCGATGAATCCGGTCTGCGGATTTGTGCGTGCCCTGTGCAGCAGATGCTCGCCGCCGCCAAATCCGATCTCGAGGCGATGGGTTTCGTACCGGGTGCCAAAGGCCTGCGCCAAGTCCCGCAAGGGCGGGCCGTCGGTGTCGAGACGCAGCGCCGGCAAAAGGGTCTCAAGCGCCCGGGCCTGAACGGGGCGCAACGCCTTTCCCCGGCGGCGGCCGAAAAACGCCCCGGCCGCCCGCTTCGGATGCTCACGCGCCATAATTGCTCACCGCGCCTGATGGGAACTGCTTGCCGGCGGGCCTAAACCACTGCCGCGGCGGCGCGCGTTCCGTTGGTCGACTTGGTCCGGACCGCCTGCTTCAGCGCCTTAACCAGATCCGTCTTCTCCCAGGAGAAGGAACCGTCGCGGGCGCTCTTGCGGCCAAAATGGCCATAGGCCGATGTCTTGGCGTAGATCGGCCTGTTCAGGTCGAGATGGCGGCGGATGCCGGTCGGCGAAAGGTCGACCAGATGCGGCAGGATGTCCTCGACCATTTCCTCCGAGACCTTTCCGGTCTCGTGAAAATTCAGATAGATCGAGAGCGGCTGTGCAACGCCGATCGCGTAGGAAAGCTGAATCGTGCAGCGCTCGGCCAGCTTGGCCGCGACAATGTTCTTGGCAAGATAGCGGGCCATGTAGGCGGCCGAGCGATCGACCTTGGTCGTGTCCTTGCCCGAGAAGGCACCGCCGCCGTGGGGCGCGGCGCCGCCATAGGTATCGACGATGATCTTGCGGCCGGTAAGGCCGGCATCGCCATCCGGTCCGCCGATGACGAACTTGCCCGTCGGATTGATGTACCAGTTGCAGTCGTCAGCGACCGGCAGGTCGCCAAGCGCCTCGCGGATATAGGGTTCGACCACCTGGCGGACCTTGTCCGAATCCCAGTCATCCTTGAGGTGCTGGGTGGAAAGCACGATCTGCGTGACCTCGTGAGGCTGGCCGTCGACATAACGGACCGTTACCTGGCTCTTGCTGTCCGGCCCGAGATGCGCGGCGTCGCCCTCGCCCTTCTTTCGCGCCTCGGAAAGCAAGCGCAGGATCTGGTGCGAGTAATAGATCGGGGCGGGCATGAGATCGGGCGTTTCGTTACAGGCGTAACCGAACATGATGCCCTGGTCGCCGGCCCCCTCGTCGCCCTGCTGGTCGGCGGCGTTGTCGACTCCTTGCGCGATGTCGGCAGACTGGGAGTGCAACAGCACGTCCACGCGTGCCTTCTTCCAGTGAAAGCCGTCCTGTTCGTAACCGATGTCACGGATGGCGCGCCGTGCGGCGGAGCGGAAACGGGACGGATTGATCACGTCGTTTCCGTGCTTGTCCCTTTTCATCAGCGTCGGCGGAACCCGGACCTCGCCGGCGATCACCACGCGGTTGGTGGTGGCCAGCGTCTCGGCGGCGACACGCACACTCCACGGATCGGTGCCGGTCTTGCGCGCTTCCTTGTAAATCAGGTCGACGATCTCGTCGGAGATGCGGTCGCACACCTTGTCCGGGTGTCCTTCCGAAACCGATTCACTTGTGAAGAGATAGTTGCTTCGCGCCATGCCCGCCTCTCAGAACTGCTGCGTAATGCCGACTTGTTATGCAAAACAGGCGGCAAATACAAGCGCAGAACGATATAAATATATCTTGATATGACCCGTCGAAGGCCAGCAGGCAGGAATTTACGGCAGTATCACGGCTGTCAGGAAAAGCTGAGGATTATAACGGCGCGGTGTCGGGAAAGGCGCGCGGCCAAATGGAATTTGGCCTTTTCCCGAACCAATGCGCTATTCGGAATCAGCAGCCAGCGCCTTGACAAGATCAACGATCTTGCGGCGGACCTTCGGATCGTCAATCTTGACGAATGCCCGGTTCAGCTGCAGTCCCTCCGACGACGAAAGAAAGTCGACGACGTAGTTCGAGCTGGACGATTCGGATGCGCCCGGCTGGCCGGTTGACGGATCGCCCGGTGCATCCTCGAAGAAAAAGGAGACCGGAACATTCAGTATCGATGAAATGTTCTGCAGCCGGCTGGCGCCGACACGGTTTGTACCCTTCTCGTATTTCTGAATCTGCTGGAACGTAATGCCCAGGCTTTCGCCGAGTTTCTCCTGGCTCATGCCGAGCATTGTGCGGCGCAGCCTGATGCGGCTGCCAACGTGTATGTCGATGGGATTTGGTTTCTTTTTATTTACGATTGTTGTCATGGTCATATTTCCTGCAGCTGCAATTACAACTGCCTCGTGTTTGATGACACCGGCGCCCTTGAAGTATTGACCTCCGCCACCCCTATTGGAAGACTGTACTACGCTGCAACACCAGCGGTTCTATTTTCACAAATACTATCTATGCAATTTTAGTGGATTTACGTCAATTGTCCGTTCTTGCAAAACTGTAACGAGAAACTAGCGCAACCACCAAAAGCAAAGCGATAATCAACCAGAAGGCTATGCTCGAAGACCAAGTGCCCCTTTTTGCGTGTAAATTCCCGGGTAGCGCAATATCAACAACACCAATCACGTTTTGTGACATTCCGTCTAATACACGTCCTTTTGCGTCCGTTACCGCGGAGATCCCGTTGTTGGCGGCACGCACGAGCGGCATTCCTGTCTCTACCGCGCGCAGTTGCGCCTGCCGGAAATGCTGATACGGACCGGGTGTGCGGCCATACCAGGCATCGTTGGTTACATTTAGTATAAAGTCCGCCGGCGGACCTTCAACCTCCAGTTCCGCCGGAAAAATGACTTCATAGCAGATAAGCGGCAGAAACCGCCGCCCGCCCGGCACCTCGACCGAATGCCGGCGGCTGCCGGCGGAAAACGCGCCCGGCGTATGGGCAATCGTCTGAAGGCCGGCGCTTTGCAGCAGGCCGGCAAAAGGCAGGTACTCCCCGAACGGCACCAGGTGGATCTTGTCGGCGGCCGCGACGATCTGCCCGTTGTCGTCAATAACGTAAATCGAGTTGTAGTAGCGCGCCGTTTCACCGCTTGCATCGCGTTCCTCGCGCACCGCGCCGGTGATCAGCGTCTGACCGTCCTCAAGCGCCTCCCCGATCATCGTCAGGGCCGCCGGATTGCTAGTCAGGATAAACGGGACAGATGTTTCGGGCCACACGACGTGTGTCGGCATTTTGCCGGACTGGCTCTCGCTCCTGGTCAGCGACAACAGCGTTTCGAATATCTCGAGGCGTTCGCCGTCCTCCCATTTCTCCGACTGGTCCACCGACGGCTGGACAATGCGGATAACGATTTCCGCCTCGGCGGCGGGTTCCGGTTGGGCAAGCCGCCACACACCGAACCCCACCTGGGCGACGAGAAGCAAGACGGCGATCGCCAATGCCGGAACCAGGCCGCGCCGGGTGGCGACGAGAGCCGGCACCGAAAAAACGAACACGGCCAGGGCGGACATGCCGAATATGCCGACCAGCGCCGAGGCCTGCATCATGACCGGAACCGGCATCAGGCCGTAACCGACGGCGTTCCAGGGAAAACCCGTCAGCAGGAAGCTGCGCAGCCACTCCGCGAGGCCGAAGCCGCAGGCCAGCGCGCAAAGCCTTCCAAGGCCGTCCGACCACAACAGCCGCGCAAAGGCCGTGGCCAGGCCGTAAAAAACCGCCAGCAGGGCCGGCAATCCGAGCACTGCGAGCGGCAGCGCCCAGGCAAACTGCTCGGCCTCGACCAACAGCGCGCTTCCAAGCCACCAGAGGCCGGCGACGAAATAGCCGAATCCAAACCACCAGCCGGTCCAGAAGGCCGGCGACAGGCGGCCGAGCGCCCCGGCTTCCGGGTCGCCGCTGGCGCCGTCAAGCAGCCAGACAAGCACCGTGAATGAGATGAACAGGGCGGCAAAGAAATCGAAGGGCGGCAGGGACAGGACGCCCAGGCCGCCGGCGCAAAAGGAAACAATCCACCGCCTCGGCCCCCAAAGCAGCATGATTTTCCCGGCCAAGCGCTCCATGTCCCCTCCCTAGAGCAAGATGAGGTCGGGAATTGTCGCTCCCGATCCGTTCCGCCAGCCATACGGGTTCGGCCCGGCGAATCAGCCAACAGCGAATTTATATCAGAGTAAGCGAGCGGTTACCCGCCCCGTGGCAGCGCGAAACCGTCAGGAGGCGTCGGTTCCGGCCGGTTCGACAGGTTTTGCCTTTTGTTTCTGAGCAACGGGTTTTTCCGAGTCGGTCCGCTGCGGCCTGCGGCGGCGCTCGACCATGCGGCGGCGCACGATGCGAACCCGCTTGATGCGGCGGGGATCGGCATCCAGGACGTGGAACTCGAATTGCGGCAATGCGCGAACAACTTCACCCCGGGCCGGAATGCGGCCGATGGCGGAGAAGATGAGGCCGCCGAGCGTGTCGACGTCCTCCGCCTTGTCCCCGACGTCGAAATCGCTGCCGATCATCTCGACAATGTCCTCGAGCTCGACACGGGCGTCGGCGACGAACACATCCTCCGACACCTGGGTAATCATGTCAGCCTCGTCATCGTGTTCGTCCTCGATGTCGCCGACCACCATCTCGACGATATCCTCGAGCGACACGAGGCCGTCCGTTCCGCCATATTCATCGATCACCAGCGCCATCTGCGTGCGCATGGCCTGCATCCGCTGCATCAGGTCGGAGGCAAGCATGGACGGCGGCACGAACAGGACGTTGCGGATGATGCCGGCCTCCTCGACGGTCCTGGCCAGGTCGACGCGTGTAAGGTCGAACTCGGCGGGCTTGGCGGATTTGTCCTTCTTTGCCGGACCATTGCCGTTGGCGGCCTTCGCGGCCGCCCCGTTTCGGGAGGAACGCCGCTTGTTGCGGGCCTGCCTAGTGATGTGGGCGACAAGGTCGCGAATGTGGACCATGCCCCGGGGGTCGTCGAGCGTATCGCCGTAAACGGGCATGCGCGAGTGGCCCGACTCCTCGAACAGGGCCATCAGTTCATCGAGCGCGATATTGCAGTCCACGGCCGTGATCTCGGCGCGCGGTATCATGACATCCTCGACACGCACTTCGCGCAGCCGCAGGATGTTGTGCAGCATCGCCCGCTCTTCCGGGGTAAAGGCAGCGCCGAAGACGCCATCCGCCGACAGCGCGTCGGTCAGATCCTCGCGCAGGCTGTGCTCATCCGAGGTTCTGAAAAGCCGAAGGATGCGCGACCACCAGCTGTGGCCGTTGCGCTCGTGCGGCTGGACGACAACCGGAAGCTGCCTACTTCCGGGGTCTTCGCCGCTGTCGGATTCCTGCGAACCGGCTGACGTGTCGGCCGGTGCGGCGTTGCTGGTTTGCTCGCTCATCTCTCGTCAGGCTGGAAATGTGTTTTCATAGGGGTCAGATAGGTCGAGGGCCGCCAAAATGCGAGTCTCAAGGGCTTCCATTGCCTCAGCATCGTCATCGTCGATGTGATCATATCCTAACAGATGCAAAAATCCATGCACGAGCAAATGTGTCAGATGGTTATCGAAAGGGATATCCATCGCCTGCGACTCGCGGGCCACAGTTTCACGCGCGAACAGCACGTCGCCGAGCATCGGCCCCGGCATCTGCCCGGGTTCCAGCGGTGTCGCCGGAAAGGACAGGACATTCGTCGGCTTGTCCTGCGCGCGCCACTGATTGTTGATTTCGCGGACGGCCCGGTCGTCGGCAAACAGCAGCGACAGCTCACATCCCGAATCGGGAAAGGGCTGGCCCGCATGGCGCGCCAGATAACCGGCAGCCGTCGAAATCACGGTCCCGCACCGCGCCTCGAGTTCGCCCTTGTCCGGCCAGCCCGGCGCTTCGACGGCAATCTGGATGTCTATGGTGCTGCCCGCCGGCATGGTCCGGTTCACTCGGCCCCGGACTGGTCGCTGTCGGCGATCACGGCGTTTTCAGCGTCATAGGCGGCGACGATCCTTGCGACCAGCGGATGGCGCACGACATCGGTATCGCGGAACCGCACGGTGATGACGCCCTCGACACCGCGCAGGATGTGCAGCGCCTCGACCAGGCCCGACTTGACGCCGCGCGGAAGATCGATCTGGCTCGGATCGCCGGTGACGATCATGCGAGCGTTCTCGCCCAGCCGCGTCAGGAACATCTTCATCTGCATGGAGGTGGTATTCTGCGCCTCGTCGAGGATGACGGCGGCGTTGGCGAGCGTGCGGCCGCGCATGAAGGCCAGCGGTGCGATCTCGATGACACCGGCGGTGATGGCGCGCTCGACCTTCTCGCCCGGGATCATGTCGTAGAGCGCGTCGTAGAGAGGGCGCAGATACGGATCGACCTTTTCCTTCATGTCGCCCGGCAGGTATCCGAGCCGTTCGCCTGCTTCGACGGCCGGGCGCGAAAGGATGATCTTCTCGATGAGGCCGCGTTCGAGAAGCTGTGCCGCATGGGCGACCGCCAGATAGGTCTTGCCGGTTCCGGCCGGTCCGATGCCGAACAGCAGCTCGGCGCGGTCCATGGCGCGGATATAGGCGTCCTGATTGGGCGTGCGGGCGGTGATTGTCTTCTTGCGTGTCGCAACCTGGGCGAATGCCATCTTGCCTTTGTTTTCCATGGTCGGCAGCGTCAACTGATCGTCCGCCGCGACTGCCATGCGCAAGGCGCCCTCGACGTCGGAGGCCTGGACCTCCTCGCCGTCCTGCAGACGGTCATAGAGATAGTCCAGGGCCCGGCGCGCCTGATTGATCGCCGTTTCGTCGCCCTGAATCGACACCTGGTTGCCGCGCGCACGCGCGTCGACCCCGAGCTTCTGCTCGATCAGTGCGAGATTCTGGTCAAACTGGCCGAACAGTTCGCTGGCGAGGCGATTGTTCTCAAAGGTCAGGACGATATGGGTCGTATCAGAGGCTCCGGACTTGCTGGCGCCGGATTTCTTCTTGATCGCCGCGGTTTTGCTCAAATGGTCGAACTCCCGGATTCGCCCTGTATTTTATCGGCAAAAAGCGCGTTCGCTCCAGCCCGTGTGATTCTCACACGTATAATTTCACCGATTTGCGACGGATTTGCATCAACTATCACCGGCTGAAGCCAGGGCGAACGTCCGATCAGCTGTCCGGCAAGGCGCCCCGGCTTTTCGAGCAGCAGGTCGATTTCCGTGCCGATACAGCTATCGGCGAACTCGGACTGGTGCTTGCGCAACAGTGCCTGCAGGCGATCGAGCCGTTTCGATTTCACATCCTCAGGCACCTGGTCGTCCCGTTCGGCGCCCGGCGTGCCGGGTCGCGGCGAATACTTGAAAGAGAAAGCCTGTGCGTAACGCACTTTTTCCACAAGCTGCAGCGTTGCCTCGAAATCGGCGTCGCTTTCACCCGGAAAGCCGACAATGAAGTCGCCTGATAGTGCGATATCGGGGCGGGCCGCGCGGATGCGGTCGACAAGGCGCAGATAATCCTGCGCCGTGTGCCGCCTGTTCATGGCCTTGAGCACGCTGTCCGAACCGGCCTGGACGGGCAGGTGCAGATAGGGCATCAGCTTTTCAAGATCGCGATGCGCCGCGATCAGGGCGTCGTCCATGTCGCGCGGATGGCTCGTCGTGTAGCGCAGGCGCTCCAGGCCATCGATATCGGACAGACGCCGGAGCAGTTCTCCAAGCCCCCATTCACGGCCGTCCGGCCCGGCGCCGTGCCAGGCATTGACGTTCTGTCCCAGAAGCGTGATCTCGCGGACGCCTGCGGAAACAAGGTTCTCGGCCTCGCGGACGATCTGCCCGACCGGGCGCGAGACTTCCGATCCACGGGTGTAAGGCACCACACAGAATGTGCAGAACTTGTCGCAACCCTCCTGGACGGTGAGAAACGCGGTCACGCCGCGCGCGGCTATGACCTCCTTTTCCGGCCTCGGCAGGTGCTCGAACTTATCCTCGATCGCATAGTCCGTCTCGACCACCTTCTCGCCGCCGCGCGCCCTTGCCAGCGCCTCGGGCAGACGGTGATAGGTTTGCGGGCCGATGACCAGGTCGACGACCGGCGCACGGCGGATGATCTCCTGACCCTCCGCCTGGGCAACGCAGCCGGCGACACCGACCATCAGGTCCTCGCCGTTGGCGGCGCGCGCCTCCTTGAGCTGACGGATACGGCCGAGTTCCGAATACACCTTTTCGGCAGCCTTTTCGCGGATATGGCAGGTGTTGAGAAGCAGCAGATCGGCGTCCTCGGGATTGTCGGTCACCCGGTAGCCGTCGCTGGCCAGCGCATCGGCCATGCGCTCCGAATCATAGACGTTCATCTGGCAGCCATAGGTCTTGACGAAGACCTTGCGGGCTTTCGATGCCGTATCCGCATAGGCGGCGGACGATTCGTCCTTCTGTGCGTCAATCTGCATTCAATATCCGTTTGCCGATGCCGGTGGCCGAGTCCGATCGGGCTTCATACGCGCGATCCAGCCAAATATATAGTGTTCCGGACACGCAATCGCGGCTGTTTCATGCAGAGTCAAGCCAAAACCGGTTGCGAGGGCCTTAGAATCAGCGATCGGCGGAACCCGTGGACGCGGCAGCCCGGCCTAGTTCGCCGCCGCCCCGCCCCCGTAGAGCTGCTCCTGGTGCATCCTGCGGACCTGGCCCTCGATCTCGCGCGTCACCTGCTTGCGGTTGCTGTTCACGCCGTATTTCACCGGCTCGCCAAAGCACACCTGAACATCGAAGGCGCCCTCCTTGAGAACGCCCTTCAGGTGCGGCGACAGCTCGGTATCGCCCGGCCAGGCCGCCAGCGGCCGGCCGTAGCGGCCGAGCGGCACGCCGTTGGCATGCGTATAGGCAATCGCGACCGGCTGGATCGAGACGCTGCCGGTCGGCGAAGCCTCAAGCGCCGAAGCGGCGGCACCGAAGAGCGAACTCTTGAACTCCAGTATCCGGTTGCCGTCCGAGGTTGTGCCCTCGGCGAAAAGCACAACGATCTCGCCATCGGCGAGGCGCCTGGCGACCTCGTTGACCTGCTCCCCGGTCTGACGCCGTCGTTCCCGCTCTATGAAGACGGTGCGCTGCCACCGGGCCAGCCAGCCGAAAATCGGCCAGTCCCGGACCTCGGACTTGGCGATGAAGACGACGTCCGCGACGGAGGAAAGCACCACGATGTCCTTCCAGCTGCTGTGGTTGGCGGCAATCAGCAGCGGGCGGTGCGTGTCGAGTTCGCCGTGCGTGATGACACGCAGACCCATCAGCCGTGCGGCAACGCGGTGCCACCAGCGCGGGAGATACCAGGACAGCCGCCAGTTGAAGCGGTTGGATGTCAACTGGACGGGCAACAGAAGGAGCGTCCACAGGACGACAAGCACCAGGACAATGACTATGCGGATCCACGCGATCATCAGCGGCGGCGGCCCTCACGGCACCCGGTGTTGCAGCGAATCATCATTGCGGATCAGTCTTTCGTCTTGTCGAGCGGTATTCCGTAAAGCTCGAGACGGTGATCGACCAGCCGGAAACCGTATTTGCGTGCGATTTTTTCCTGCAGCGCCTCGATTTCCTCCGACTGGAACTCGATCACCCTGCCGCTCTTGAGATCGATGAGATGGTCATGGTGCTCATCGGGAACCGTCTCGTAGCGCGAGCGGCCGTCGCGGAAATCGTGGCGCTCGATGATGCCCGTATCCTCGAACAGCTTCACGGTCCGATAGACCGTCGAGATCGAGATATTCGGATCAACTTCGGCAGAACGGCGATAGAGCTCCTCGACATCCGGGTGGTCGGCGGAACTTTCCAGCACCCGGGCAATGACGCGTCTTTGCTCCGTCATGCGCATGCCGCGCTCGACGCATTGCTGCTCCAGGGTCTTTACTTCATCTGCCACGCGCCACCTCACAGCCGTCCGTTCGCATTTTACGGACTGGCCTACCCAAGATCGAGCCGCATGACAAGCGCGGCGGACTTCGCTCCACCGCCATCGTTGTAGTAGGCGGCCCGCTCGGCCACTTTCGAAAATCCGATTTTCCGGTAAAGGGCGAGGGCGGCGTCGTTGCCCTCGTCAACTTCAAGGAAGAGTCTTTGCGCACCCTCCGATCGCAGGTGCCGCAGCACCGCACCCATCAGCCGCCAGCCGATCCCCGACTGGCGATGCTTGGGCCGCACGGCAATCGTCAGGATTTCGGCTTCGCCCTCGACAAGGCGCGCCAGGACGAAACCGCCGGGCCGCGCGCGTTTGCCGGGCCGACGCGCCATGAAGCCGAAAACCGGCTCCTGCGCCAGAAGGGCGCCGATCTCGCCATCGGTCCAGGCGCGCGAGAAGCCGGTTCCGTGCAGGGCCGCCGCCTCGGCGCAGTCCGCCGCGGTCATCTGTACGATCTCGAAACCGCCACTGCGGCGGAACAGCGAAGCCGCGGTCATGGCGCCGGCACCTTGCGCGGCAACGCGAATCCGGCCTGCGGCTTGGCATCGGCGGCTCTCAGATAAAGCGGCTTGGGCGCCTCACCGGCAGGCGGCTTGGAGGCCGCGCATCGCGCGTAGCTGGCGATATCGGCGGCCGCGACGTCACCCAGAATCTCGAGGTCGGCACCGTTGGCGGTGTCGGCGACAAGCGGCGCGCCGGAGCCGTACAGGCCCGCCCCGGCCGATTGTGCAAGGGCCGCGGCGGCCTCGAAAGACAAGGCGGCCGGCGCGTTTGCCGCCCGTCCCTCGTCATCGAAAAGCTGCACGAAGACCTCGCCGCGCCTGGCATCTTGAATGATCAGGACCGGACGCCCCTTCGGTACGTCCAGGATCAGCGCCTCGAAAGCGGTGATGCCCACGATCGGACACGAAAGGGCAAGCGCCAGTCCGCGCATCGCAGATACGCCAACCCGCACACCGGTGAAGGAGCCGGGGCCGACGGAAACGCCGAGGCGCCGCAGATCGCGGTAGGAAACGCCGGCCTCGTGCAGCGCCGCCCCGATGACCGGAAACAGGCGTTCCGCGTGGCCGCGGCCGATATCCTCGACGGCCCTTCCGAGCACAGCGGAATTCGCCGCGTCGTAGACGCAGGCCGCGCAAAGTCGCGCAGATGTGTCAATCGCCAGCGTGATCATCGGCGTCGATCGCTTCGCGCAAGAGGGCGTTGAATTCTCCGGGACGGGTCAGGAACGGCGCATGGCCGGCGCCCGCGATGACGGATACGCCGCCGGTGCAGCCGGGAATATGCTCGGCCATGAAGGTGCTGGCGCCCGGTTTGCAGACGAGGTCTTTTTCACCGCAGATAATCGTCGTCGGGAGCGTTATTTCGGGCAGAAGATCGATCTGCGATCGGGCATCGGTGCTGACGTAATCGTTGATGGTGACATCCTGGCGCGCCTTGGAGGCGAGATCCGAGATATAGGCTGCCACGGCTTCGTCTTCCGGCGCGATGCGCTTGCCGAAGCCCCTCGCCGTCGCGACGAAGTCCGTTTCGAGGGCATGCCTGGTTTTCGGAGTGCTTTCGGCATCCTGGCCATAGGGAAACCGGTCGTCGGAAAGCCGCTGCGGGATCGTGTCCACGAGAACGAGGCGCGCCGCCCTGCCCGGATACCGGGTGACAAAGACCTGCGTGATGCAGCCGCCCATGGACCAGCCGACCAGCGTTACGTCCTTGAGCGCGAGGCGGTCGGCCAGTTCGGCGAGGTCGTCGCAATGGTCCTCGAAACTGATATCGGGGGATGCTGCGGTGGAGCGGCCGTGGCCGCGCAGATCCGGGCAAACACAGCGGTAACGGCGGCTGAGTTCCGCCACCTGCTTGTGCCAGACGGTTCCGTCCATCATCGTGCCGTGAACGAACAGGATAGCCGGCAGATCGCCGCCGCTGTCGGCAACGAATATGCGTTCGCCGCCAATGTCCAGCGTCAGCTGCCGCGGCCCGTTGTCGTTTGCAGGATCATCCATGCCCGGATTCATCGTGGGACGGGACCGTCAGACCGCCTCAACTTCCTGAACTTCCGGAATGAAATGGCGCAGCAGGTTCTGGATGCCGTGCTTGAGCGTCGCCGTGGACGAGGGGCAACCGGCACAGGCGCCCTTCATGTGCAGGAACACGCGGCCGTCGCGGTATCCCTTGAACGTGATGTCGCCGCCGTCCTGGGCGACGGCCGGCCGGACACGGGTATCCAGAAGTTCCTTGATCGTGGCAACGATCGGTTCGTCGGCCTCGTCATAGAACTCGCCTTCATCATCGAAACCCGAATCGGCGGCGGCGCTGTTCATGACCGGCGCGCCCGACATGAAGTGTTCCATGATGGTTCCGAGGATCGCCGGCTTCAAATGCTGCCACTCGGCACCGTCCTTGGTCACGGTGATGAAATCATAGCCGAAGAATACGCCGGTGACGCCCTGTATGGCGAAGAGCCTCTCGGCCAGCGGCGAGGCCTCGGCTGCGCTCTCCGCATCACGGAAATCGGCGGATCCGCCTTCAAAAACCACCTTGCCAGGCAAGAATTTCAAGGTCGCCGGATTGGGTGTGGCTTCGGTCTGGATAAACATGAAAAGTGCTCCTTGGCGGCGGCGCGGCCACGCGTGCGAACCGCCTGAAATCTGGTTGGAAAATAAGGCACATAACGGGCGACTTCAAGCGCCGGGGCTCTGGCCGGTTCACCAGTGTCGGCGCCCGTCAGCTGAGCGCTTCGATATCCTGGTCGCTCAGGGCGTCGGGAATCACCGTTACCGGAATCGGAAAGGCGGCGCCGCGTCCGGCAATCGACGACACCAGCGGACCCGGCCCTTCCTTCGCCGAACCGGAGGCCAGCACCAGGATGGCGATGTCCTGATCTTCCTCGATAAGGGCGTGGATCTCGTCCGTCGTCTTTCCGGAACGGATCTTGAGCTCTGGCTCGATGCCGACCGTTTCACGCACCTGCGCCGCGAAACGCTCCAGCGCCGCGTCGGCTTCCTCGCGCGCCTCCGCCTTCATGATCTCCTCGACGCCCAGCCAGTGCTGGAAATCGCCGGGCTCGATAACGAAGATCAGCACCAGCACGCCATTGGTACGCTTGGCCCGGGAGGCCGCGTAGTGCACGGCGCGCTCGCATTCGGGCGTATCGTCGATCACCGCCAAGAACTTGCGGCGGTGACCTTCTTCCCTGGACAGTCGCTTCGATACCATGGTGCGGAGTTTGCCATTCGCCTCGCGGCTGGGCAAGCGTTACTTTGCCGGGCTCCCCAGCCGTCCGTTTCGGCGATTCAGCCAAGCAGACCGATGATTTCCTTGACTTCTTTCATGGTCTTGTCGGCAATGGCACCGGCCCGTTCGCCGCCGTCCTGAAGCACGCTGTCTATGTAGGACGGATCGTCCATGAGGCGGCGCATCTCCTCGTTGATCGGCGACATGACGCTGATGGCAAGCTCGGCCAGCGCCGGCTTGAAGGCCGAGAACTGCTGGCCGCCGAACTCGGCGATCACCGCCTCGCGCGTCGTGTCGGAAAGCGCGGCGTAGATGCCGACGAGGTTCTCCGCCTCGGGCCGACCCTCGAGTCCCTCGATATCGCCGGGCAGAGGCTCCGGATCGGTCTTCGCCTTGCGGATCTTCTTGGCGATCGTTTCGGCGTCGTCAGTCAGGTTGATGCGCGACAGGTCCGAAACGTCGGATTTGGACATTTTCTTGGTCCCGTCCCGCAGGCTCATGACACGCGGCGCGGGGCCCTCGATCAGCGGCTCGGTCAGCGGGAAATAGCCGTTGACGCGCTCCTCGCCCACCAGCATGTCGACGCCGAGGCCGGTTTCCGCGATGCGGGCCGAGAAGTCGATATTGAACTTCTGGGCGATGTCGCGGGTGAGTTCCAGATGCTGTTTCTGGTCGTCGCCGACCGGCACGTGGGTGGCGCGGTAAAGCAGGATATCGGCGGCCATCAGGCTCGGATAGGCGAGCAGGCCGAGCGACGCGTTCTCGCGGTCCTTGCCGGCCTTGTCCTTGAACTGCGTCATGCGGTTCATCCAGCCGATGCGGGCAACGCAGTTGAAGATCCAGGCCAGTTCCGCATGGCCGGGAACGCGGCTCTGGTTGAAGACGATGTGCGCCTTCGGGTCGATGCCGGCGGCGAGGAAGGCGGCGGTGATCGCGCGTGTCTGGCCGGCCAGATCGTCGTGCACGAGCTGTGCCGTCAGCGCATGCAGGTCGACAACGCAGTAAATGCAGTTGTGGCTTTCCTGCAGCGCCACGAATTTGCGGATGGCGCCCAGATAGTTGCCGAGATGGAGATTGCCTGTCGGCTGCACCCCAGAAAAGACGAGCGGCTTGAACGCGGACATGGGTTTTCCTGAAAATCGTGTTCGAAGTCTGGATGACGCGGCGGGTTATGCACCGGCACCGCCGCGTTATCAAGGAAATTCAGCCGGCCGGCTGCAGCAGGTCCCATTTGTTGCCGAACGGATCCATGAACACCGCGACCGTGCCGTAGCTCTCGGTGCGCGGCGCCTCGAGGAAGACGACGCCCCTGTCCGTCATCTTCGCGTGGTCGCCGGCAAAGTCCTCGGTGAACAGGAAAAACCCGACCCGGCCGCCGGTCTGGTCGCCGATGCGGGCCGCCTGCCGCTCGTTTGCCGGCTCGGCCAGGAGCAGCGCAGGACCGCTGCCGCCCGCGGGACGGACGAGAACCCAGCGCTTGCCGTCACCGAGATCGGTGTCCGCGACCAGATCGAAGCCGAGCGCGTCGACATAGAAGGCGAGGCCCTCGTCGTAGCTCGGCACAAGCAGGGTGACGTTGGCGATCGTCGGCATCTCAGCCTCCCGTATTCTGGGTGCGCGAAACCAGCGACAGCAACTGCCGGCGGTCCATCGCACCGGTGAACAGCACGAATGCGAAATAGATGAAGGCGCCGGCGACGACGACGGCAAGCATCAAGGCGACGCGCAGCAGCAGGCCTCCGTCCATCAATAGCGGCCCGATCGTCAGCATCGCCAGGTGCAGGGCCACGCCCATGACCGCGCTGCCGGCAATGATGAGAGCGATGCGCCGGGCGGTGATAGCGGCGATGCGGAACTGCCCCTGAAGGAACAATGCGCCGCCGAGCAGGGCCACGTTCACCCAACCGGCGACCGAGGTCGCGACGGCAACGCCCATGACGCCGATCAGGGGGAACAGGATCAGGCTGCCGGCGACATTGACCGCCGCGTTGGCGCCGGCGAACCACATGGGCGCGCGCATGTTCTCGCGGGCGTAGAAGGACGGCGTGAAGATCTTGTTGAGGACGAAGGCCGGCAGGCCGACGGCGAAGGCGGCAAGCACGCCGGCCGTGATCAGCGTTGTCTCGCGCGTGAACTCGCCGCGCTCGAACAAGAGCGCCACGATCGGGGCGGGGATGATCACTAGGGCAACGGCCGCCGGGACGGTCAGGCCGAGCCCGAATTCCAGGCTGCTGTTCTGCAGGTGGTGGACCGATTGCGTGTCGTCGTCCTTGAGCGCGCGCGCCAGTTCCGGCAACAGCACCACGCCGACGGCAATGCCGATGACGCCAAGCGGCAACTGAATGATCCTGTCGGCGAAGTTGACCATGGAAATGGCACCGTTCTCACCGGAGACGATGTTCTGGCCGACCAGCAGGTTGAGCTGTGTGATGCCGCCGGTAATGGCGGCCGGAAGCGCCAGCCACAAAAGCCGCCGGACCGGCGCCGACAGGCGCGGGCGGCCGATGCGGATGTGAAAGCCGGTAGCGCGGACGCCATAGAAGAGGAGCGCCAACTGCAGCAGGCCGGAGACCGTGACACCGACGGACATTGCAATGCCGATCGTCCGCGACTCGAAGCCGCGACCCACCGCGACAAGCAACACGCCGACCAAAACGATATTGAGCAGCACCGGGCTGATCGCGGCCAGGAAGAACTTGCGGTAGGAGTTCAAGATGCCCGACAGCATCGCCACCAGGGACATGGCCGCGAGGTAAGGGAACATGATCCGCGTCAGGTAGACGGTCAGCTCGAATTTTTCCGGGATCAGCGTGAATTCCCGCGCGATGACCGTGGCGACCAGGAACGGCATGAAAATCATCGCCACGGCGGACAAAGCGATGAGGATGAAGAGCAGCACCGAAAGGACCTGGCGGGCGAATTCCTCGGCCGCCGCCGTGCCGCCGCCCTCCAGCTCCTTGGCAAAGAGCGGGATGAAGGCCGAGTTGAATGCGCCCTCGGCGAACAGCCTGCGGAACAGGTTCGGGAAGCGGAAGGCGGCGTAGAAGGCATCGGACACGGGGCCCGCGCCGAGCGCGAAGGCGATCAGCGCCTCGCGGACGAAACCGAGCACCCGGCTCGCCATGGTCGCCGATCCGACACTGGCGAATTTCCTGAACAGGCTCATTTCTGACTGACCCGCCTGCTCTTTTCCGTCGGCGGGGCGATGATTCCCTGCGGCATCTTGTGGCGCACATCCTCCTCGATGCCCGCGAGCACGGCCTTCAGCCGCGCAATAATGTTGGCGTGCCTGTTTTCATTGGTGATTTTGTGGCCGAAAAGGTCGGTCACATAGAAGGTATCGATGACCTTCTCGCCGAACGTCGTGATATGGGCGGACGCGATGTCCAGCGACAGATCCGAAAGGACCTCGGTGATTTCCGACAAAAGGCCGGTGCGGTCGAGGCCCTCGAGTTCGATCACGGTGAAGAAGTTCGACAGGTTGTTGTTGACGCTGACCTTGGGCGTAACGGTGAAGGGCCGGGATTTGCGGCGGGTCTTGGTGCGGTGGGCAATGACCTCGGGAAGGTGTTTCTGGCCGGCCAGTACCGCCTCGATCATGGCGCCGATCCGCTCGGCGCGGCGCAGTTCATCCTCGTCCTCGTCAAAGGCGCGGTTGATCAAAATCGTATCGAGCGCCCGCCCGTCGGCCGTGGTGTAGACCTGCGCGTCGGCGATGTTGGCGCCGGCGGCCGCGCAGGCGCCGGTGACGATCGAAAGCAACCGCGGATGGTCGGGCGCGAAGACGGTGATCTCCGTGATGGCGTGGAACGAATGCGTGCGCACCATGGTGGCGAGCGGCTTGCCTGCCTTGCTGGTGCGACAGATGAACTCCGCGTGGCGGACCTGGTCATCCAGTTCGACGGTCAGGAGGTAGGGAATGTAGTGGAGCTTGAGATAGTCCTCGCGCTCGTCGTCCGGCCAGCCGGAAAGCGCCTCGCCGAGCAGCGCGCGCGCTTCCTCGGCCCGCTCCCGCCCGGAAACGGCTGAAAATCCGCCCGACAGCATCAGCTCGGTTTCGCCATAGAGCGTACGCAGGAGCTGACCCTTCCAACCGTTCCACACGCCCGGTCCGACGGCGCGGATGTCGCAGACGGTCAGCACAAGGAGCAGGCGCAACCGGTCGAGCGACTGGACCGTCTCGGCGAAATCCTCAATGGTCTTGCGGTCGTGGAGGTCGCGCGACTGGGCGATCATCGACATTGCCAGATGCTCGCGGACGAGCCAGGCGACGGTGTCCGTCTGCTCCGGCGTGAAGCCGAAACGCGGGCACAGCTTGCGCGCCACCTCGGCACCGGCGACCGAATGGTCCTCGGGCCGGCCCTTGGCGATGTCATGGAGGAGCAGTGCGACATAGAGCACCTCGCGGTCCTCGATGTCGGGCAGAATGCTCACGGCCAGTGGATGCGCCTCTTCCTCCAGCCCCTGCTCGATGCGCGACAGCACCTCGACGGCGCGCAGGAGATGCTCGTCGACCGTGTAGTGATGGTACATGCTGAACTGCATCATCGACACGATGCGGCCGAATTCGGGGATGAAGCGGCCGAGAACGCCGGCCTCGTTCATGCGGCGCAGGATCAGGGCCGGGCGGCGGCGCGATGTCAGGATCGACAGGAACAGCCGGTTCGCCTCCTCGTTCCTGCGCAATTCGGCATTGATAAGCGACAGCGAGCGCGTCGCCAGCTTGAGCGCGTCCGGGTGAAACTCCAGGTCGTGGATGTCTGCCAGGTGAAAGAGCCGGATGATGTTGACCGGATCGCGCCGGAAAACATCGAGATCGACGATGGTGATGCGGCCGTGATCCTGGAGGAACTCCAGCGTGCCGGGAACCTTGCGCGGGCGGTTGGCAAGCCGACGGAAAACACGCGAAAACCCGGGCGCCTCCTTGGCCTGCTCGTCCTCCAGCGCGGCGCACAGGATGCGGGTCAGGTCGCCGACATCCTTGGCGACGAGGAAATAGTGCTTCATGAAGCGCTCGACGGCGGACAGGCCCGGGTGATCGTGATAGCCGAGATCGGCGGCGATCTCGCGCTGGATGTCGAACGACAGCCGCTCCTCGGCCTTCCCGGTCAGGAAGTGCATGTGGCAGCGGACCGCCCAGAGAAAATCCGCGGACTTCTCGAAGCGCTTGGCCTCGCGCCGCGACAGCACGCCGAGCTTGACAAGATCGCGGGACGTTCGGACGCGGTAGTAGTATTTGACCAGCCAGAAGAGAGTCTGCAGGTCACGCAGCCCGCCCTTGCCTTCCTTGACGTTCGGCTCCACCAGGTAGCGCGTATCGCCGGCCTTCTGGTGACGCACGTCGCGTTCCGCCAGCTTGGCGGCGATGAACGCGCGGGCGCTGTTGCGCACGACCTCCGCGTCGTAGCGCTTTTCCATGCCCTCGTAAAGCTGCTTGGCACCGCAGATGAAACGCGCGTCCAGTAGCGCGGTGCGGATCGTCATGTCGCTTTGCGAAAGGCGGATGCACTCGTCGATGTTGCGGGTCGCGTGGCCGACCTTGAAGCCCATGTCCCAGAGCATGTAGAGCACGTATTCGACCACCTGCTCCGTCCACGGCGTTGCCTTGTAGGGCAGGATGATCAGCAGGTCGATGTCGGATCCCGGCGCCAGCGTGCCGCGGCCATAGCCGCCGACGGCCGCCAGGGCCAAATGCTCGGAAGTCGAGGGATTGAGCACCGGATAGGCGTGGGTGGTGGCGTAGGAGAACAGCGCCCGGATGACCTCGTCCTGGAGCAGCGAAAGGCGGCGGGCGCAATCGAGACCGCTGCCGTCCTCGCGCAGCATTTCGGCAATGGTGCGCCGGCCTTCCGTCACCGTCTCCTTCAACAGGGCAAACAGCTTGCCGCGCGCCTCCTGCGAAGACGCGTCCGTGTTCGTGGCGGCGATAGAATCACACCGGTCGCGCAGGGCGGCTGTATTGAGAATCCTCTCAAATTGCAGGTCTTTGGAAGTCATGCAGGTCCGGTGTTCATGCGTTCCGCGAATGTCAATGGCCTTGCTGTAGCGCTTTTTCCGTGAAAGAACCACAGCAAATAGCCGCGAGGAAACCGCTTCATGATCACCGTGCTTGGATCGATCAATATGGATCTGATCGCCACCGTCCAACGCCTGCCGGCACCCGGCGAAACCGTGTCCGGAAATGCATTTGCAACAGCTGCGGGCGGCAAGGGCGCCAACCAGGCGCTTGCGGCCGGCCGGGGCGGCGGCACGGTGCGCATGGTCGGCGCGGTCGGCAGCGATCACTTTGCCGAGCCGGCGCTTGCCCATCTCACCGCGGCGGGCGTCGATCTTTCCGCGGTCCGCACGGTCGAGGGGCCGACCGGCACGGCGCTGATCCTCGTCGACAGCGGCGGCGAGAATGCGATCGCCGTGGTCCCTGGCGCCAACGGCGAAATCGGGGAGACGGACGCCGCCCGCGCGCTCGGCGCGATGGCGGCGGGCGATCATCTCCTCCTGCAACTCGAAATCCCGTCAAAGGCAACGAGAGCCGCTTTGAAGGCGGCCCGCGAAGGCGGCGTTGCCTCGGTGCTCAACATCGCGCCGCTGACGGACGACGCCGTGGACCTTGCGGCGGACGCGGACATCGTCATTGCCAACGAGACAGAATTCGAGCGGCTTGCCGGCGCTCAGGGCATGGACAAATCCGCGCGCGAGGACGCGCTCCTGGAACTGCACCGCAAATCGCGTCAGACGATTATCGTGACGCTTGGCGCCGACGGCGTGATCGCCGCCCGCGAGGGTGCGCTGGTGCGGGCCGCCAGCCTGCCGGTCGATCCGGTGGATACCGTGGGGGCGGGTGACACGTTCTGCGGTTACCTGGCTGCCGGTCTCGACAGGGGCGAGCCGTTCGAAACAGCGTTGCGGCACGCCGCGGTGGCCGGCAGCCTGGCCTGCCTGAAATCAGGCGCGCAGCCGGCGATTCCGCACCGGTCCGATGTCGAGGCGGCCCTGAACGGCTAGAGTGCCTTAGAGTTTCTGCAGGTGCTCGAACAGCAGGTCGAAAAAGCCGTTGGCATCGACCTCGTGGATCACCAGGGCGTTGTGTGGCCGGTCGGTCACCTGCCACCAGTCGATGACCGTCATGCCCTCCGTCAGCGGTGATTCCGTTTCGATCTCGACATTGCAGTAGCGGCCGGTAAACAGCTCGGGCCTGAGCAGCCAGGCGATCACCGTCGGATCGTGCAACGGCCCGCCATCGGTGCCGTATTTGTGTTCGTCATAGCGCTCGAAGAACTCGAGCAGCTCGACGACGGCCCGCGCGACGGGGGTGCCGATCGTGGCGATACGGTCGAGGCGGCTGCGCGTCGTCAGCACCTTGTGGGTGACGTCCAGCGGCATCATGACGATCGGGATGCCGGAGGCAAAGACCGCCCGCGCGGCCTCCGGATCCACGAAAATGTTAAACTCCGCAGCCGGCGTCACGTTGCCGCCCTCGAAGAAACCGCCGCCCATCATGACGATCTGCTTGATCCTGTCGGCGATCTGCGGCGCCTGCTGAAGCGCCAGTCCGATATTGGTCAGCGGCCCGAGGGTGCAAAGGGTGATCTCGCCGGCCGGCTCGTTGACCAGCGTCTCGACGAGGAAATCGACGCCGTGCAGCGGCTGCAGGGGCATATCGGGCTCCGGCAGCCTGGGGCCGTCAAGCCCGGTCTTGCCGTGGACGTATTCGGCCGTCACGAGCGGGCGTTCCATGGGCGACTTGGCGCCTGCGTAAACGCGGGTGCCGGGTTTCCTGGCAAGCTCGCAGATCTTGCGTGCATTTTTTTCCGTAAGGTCGAGTGGCACGTTTCCTGCCACCGCCGTTATGCCGAGAACGTCCAGCCGTTCACTGGCGAGCGCCAGCAGGATGGCGACCGCGTCGTCCTGTCCGGGGTCGGTATCGATAATAATTTTTATGGGTTCTTCGCTGTCGTCGACCATTTTCCTATCCATTTCAAAACTATGCGCCCTGTGCGCTGCAACCGCAATATGGTTGCGAAATCAAATTCAAACCCCATATAAAAGCGGCGACGGGCGCTGGTTATCAGGCCCGTCCGCATGTCGCTTGAAAACAAGGACAGGATGGAAAAATGTCGCGCATGACCCCCTTTTCGAGCCCGCTTTTGCTCGGCTTCGATACCATGGAAAAGACCCTTGAGCGCATCGCCAAGGGCAGTGACGGATATCCACCTTACAATATCGAACGCATAGCGGCCGACGATTCAAAGGCCGAAACGCTGCGCATAACGCTCGCGGTGGCCGGTTTCTCGCAGGCCGATCTCGAGGTGACCGTCCAGGACAACCAGCTGATCATCCGCGGCCGGCAGGTCGATTCGGAAGACCGCGAATACCTGCACCGGGGCATTGCGGCGCGTCAGTTCCAGCGCACGTTCATGCTAGCGGACGGCATGCGCGTTCTGAATGCCGATCTGAGGAACGGCCTCCTGGCCATAGACTTGGTCAAGCCGGAACCGGAGCGGGCGGCAAAGCGGATCAACATCTCCGTCAGCGAATAGCGGACCGTTCGGCACATCCGTTTCGCCTATTTTTCACCCGCGGCGGCGAACCGCGCGGGCGTGATCTTCCGAAGGAGGAATCGATCATGACATTTGAGAGCAAGATACAAATCAGCAAGGACGAACTGGCGCATCTGGGCGCCGGCCAGGTCGGCTATATCCGCAAAATGACGTCCGACGAGGTTCAGGAGCGCTTTCCGGGCGTGCCCAAGATGGAATCCGGCATCGACCTTTGGGCGCTGTTCAGCGCCGACGGCACCCCGCTGTTTTTAAGCGACGATCAGTCGACGGCCTATATCAAGGCCGCGGAAGACGAAATCAGCCCGGTCAGCGTCCACTGACCGGGGCGCCATCACCCCATCCCATTATTGAACTGTATCGGGCCGCGGACAGGATTTCCGCGGCTTTTCAGGCGGCGTTGGAGGCAGGCGAATCGGTCAGGAAGGCATAGATCGCCGCCGCCGATTCCGTCTCGCGAAGCTTGGTGACCATGTCGCCGTCGCGCAGCACGCGGGCGATGCGCGACAGCGCCTTGAGATGATCTGCTCCGGCGCCCTCGGGCGCCAACAGCAGGAAGACAAGATCAACCGGCTGATCGTCAAGCGCCTCGAAATCCACCGGCTCGGACAGACGCGCAAAAACGCCAACGATGTTGTTGATCGATGTCAGCTTGCCGTGCGGGATCGCTATGCCGTTGCCGACACCGGTCGAGCCGAGACGCTCGCGCTGCAAGATCACATCGAACACCTCACGTTCGGAAAGGCCGGTCACCTGTGCCGCTTTGGCCGACAATTCCTGGAGAAGCTGTTTTTTCGAATTGATCTTGAGCGCGGGAAGAATTGCGTCCTGTACAATCAAATCCGCAAGTGACATTGCCTGTTCCTCGAGTGTCGAATAATCGTTACCGCAGGCGGCGTGACGGGCCGCCCGGAATCCTGAATTGGGTCTAAGACTTGATATCGGCAGTATCGATCCAGCCGATATTGCCGTCGTTTCGACGATAAACAACGTTTACCTCGTTGTTGCCGGCATTGCGAAAAACCAGAACCGGATTGTCCGTCATATCCAGCGCCATGACGGCGCTGGCAACCGTCATGGTCTTCACGACTTTCGAGGACTCGGCGACAATGGCCGGTGCGTAGTCCTCAGGAAGTTCATCTTCGTCGCCCGGGCCCGCATCCATCACCCGATAGGCCACTTCGGCGCTGTTGGCGTGGTTGCCCGCGTGGTGATCCTTCAGCCGGCGCTTGTAGCGCCGCAACCTTTTCTCGACCCGCTCGGCGGCCGCATCGAAGCTTGCCTGTGGTTCCTGTGCCTGCCCGGTCGCCTGCAGCGACGCGCCGGTATCGAGATGCACAAGACAGTCGGTAGAAAAGCGCGAGCCGGACTTTTCGACAGTCACCTGGCTTGAGTAGCCGCCGTCGAAATATTTCGAAACCGCATCCCCTATGCGGTCCTCAATGCGCGTACGGAAAGTCTCTCCGATTTCCATGTGCTTGCCCGATACGCGTACGCTCATTCTACAACCCTTCTTTTTCTATTTTTTAACTGTTGCTGTCAGTCTATGCGAGTCTGCCACACCATCCAAGACGGACGGCGTTCAATTTGACGCTTGTGGGACGCGGCTGTGCAAAACGTCCGAAACCTCTCGGACCCCGCGATTGTTCTGGCCCGCGGACGCGGCGGCTTTAAGGCCAGCCGACCGAAATGTCAATGCACCGCCGGACAGGAAATGCCGGCAAGACCGACACAATGCGTCACCCGGACGCCGGGTGAGCGGTGTTTGAATTACCGGCCCGCGCGCGCCAGCGCCTTCTTTTCGCGCCGCCTTTGCACGGACGAGGCGATATTCATCGCTTCGCGGTATTTCGCGACCGTGCGGCGCGCGATATCAACACCTTCGCCCTTCAGAAGGCCGACGATCACGTCGTCCGAAAGTACCTTTTCGGGCTTTTCGCCGTCGATCATCTGTCGTATGCGATGCCGCACGGCCTCCGAGGAGTGTTCCGCACCATCGCCGGACGCGGCGATGGAGGCGGTAAAAAAGAACTTCAGTTCGAATATCCCGCGCGGCGTCGCCATATATTTGTTGGATGTTACGCGGCTGACCGTCGATTCATGCATGCCTATTGCGTCGGCAACCGATTTCAGGGTCAAAGGACGCAGATATTCAACGCCCCGTGCGAGGAACTCGCTCTGGCGCAATACAATCTCGCCGGCCACCTTGAGGATCGTCTTGGCACGCTGGTCGAGGCTCCTGGCCAGCCAGTTGGCATTTTTCATGCACTCGTTGAGATAGTCGCGGTCAACGGCGCTGTTGCCGGCATCGGAAGAGATCTTTGTGAAATAGGTCCGGTCGATCAAAACACGCGGCAGCGTTTCGGGATTGAGTTCGACGGACCAGTCGCCGCCCGACGGCCGCACGATCACATCCGCGACAATCGTGTGCACATGGGCCGAATCGAAGCGGTTGCCGGGTTTCGGATCGAGCGCCCTGATCTCGGCAAGCATGTCGACAAGGTCCGCCTCGTCCACGCCGCACAGCGGTTTCAGGGCCTTGAAGTCGCGGCGCGCAAGCAATTCAAGATTACCGACCAGCGCCTGCATGGCCGGATCAAGCCGGTTCCTGCGGCGCAGCTGGATGGCAAGGCATTCGGACAGCGAGCGCGCGAACAGCCCCGGCGGATCGAACTCCTGAAGGGCCGACAAGACCCTTTCGATCGCGGCAATGTCCACTTCGAGCCGCTCGGAAACGACTGCGGGATCGAGATTCACGTACCCCGCCGCGTCGAGATGATCGGCGATGTCGGCAGCGATCAGTCTGTCCGCAACGCTCTGAAAGGAATAGACAATCTGTTCGTTCACATGTTCGCGCAATGTCGGCGGCCGGGCAGAAAATCCGTCCAGGTCGTGAAAATGGTCGGTACCGTTCGCGGCCGCGCCCGGCATCGATTTCCATTGCGCGGCAAGTTCGGGCGAATCCGGAGCCGCCGCGCCGCTGTCCTCGGGGAACACGTCCTCCTGGGACGCATCCAGCCGGGCGGATATCTCGCCGCCATTTTCGTCCAGTTCGGAGCGAAACCAGTCGGCATCGGCCTGCTCCGCTGCCGGCTCGCTCTCCGCAGGACCGGCGACCGGTGCATCGTCGCTGCCGGCGCGCTCGAGCAGCGGGTTCTTCTCGATCTCGCGCTCGACATACTGCATGAGTTCGGAATGGGTCAGCTGCAGCAGCCGGATCGACTGCATGAGCTGCGGTGTCATGACAAGCGACTGATTTTGCCGCGTTTGCAGCGTAGCGGATAACGCCATGAAACCCGAAATACCCTTGACTTAAATACCCAAATTTATCGCATTCGTGACCGTGGCCAAAAAACTGGCCCAAAAATTGCTTATTGCGCGGAAATGTCAAGGTGTATTTATTTGCGGGCCGCCCGGATCCGTGTTTGCGGGATCAGAGACTGAACTCCTCGCCCAGATACAGCCGGCGCACGTCGGCGTTCTCGATGATGTCCTTCGGCCGCCCGTGGGTGAGAACCTTGCCGGTGTGGATAATATAGGCGCGATCGATGAGCTTGAGGGTTTCGCGGACGTTGTGATCGGTGATCAGGACGCCGATGCCGCGCTGGGTCAAATGGCGCACCAGCGCCTGAATATCGGCGACGGCGATCGGGTCGACGCCGGCAAACGGCTCGTCAAGCAGCATGAATGTGGGATCGGATGCGAGCGCGCGGGCGATCTCGAGCCGCCGGCGTTCGCCGCCCGACAGCGATATCGATGGCGCCTTGCGCAGATGCCCGATGCCGAATTCGTTCAGCAGTTCGTCGAGTTTCTTCTCCCGCTCGTCCTTCTTCGGCTCGACGACCTCCAGCACGGCCCGGATATTGGCTTCAACGCTCAGGCCGCGAAAGATCGACGCCTCCTGCGGCAGATAACCGACGCCGAGACGGGCGCGGCGGTACATCGGCATATGGGTCACGTCGTTGCCGTCGATGCGGATCGTTCCCTCGTCGACCGGCACCAGGCCCGTGATCATGTAGAAACAGGTGGTCTTGCCCGCGCCGTTCGGCCCGAGAAGCCCCACCGCCTCGCCGCGGCGAACGCCCAGGGACACGCCGTTGACAACGCGTCGTGACTTGTAGGTCTTGGTCAGATTGCGGGCGATCAGCGTGCCTTCAAAGCGGTCGTCATCGACCGCCGCCTGCCGGCTTTGTTTCGCCACACCGGCCTTGGCGTCCGCATCGTCGGTCTTGCCTCTGAACATCGCCGAAATATTAGCCAATAGCTGTTGCCCTAGAAGAAGGAACGTGGGGAATGGTGCCGTGAAGCGCAATCCCCAACGGCAATCCATTTACCATCGGATTTCCAGGCTGAAAACCTCGCCGATGTCGTTCGCGCGAGGGCCGCGCGCCTCATTGGCCCCGCTGTCTCGATTTCGGGTCCAGCTGGATCCGCACGCGATTTCCGCAGCTTTCCAGTTTCGCCTCGCCGGATTTCATGAAAACCGTCAGCTTGCATCCGACGAACACGTTGTTGCCCTCCGACAGAATGACGCGATCGCCGGTCAGTTCGACGACCTCGGTCTTCATGTTGAAGGTGCCGCGATCGGCCGTGGCCTCCTGGTTCTCGGACCGGATGTAGATCTTGCCGCCGACATCGATGCGGTCGATGCGGGACGTTCCCGTCGTCGGGGAGCCGCCGTCCTTTGCGTAGTAGACCGTCATGTGGCCGGACTGCATCATGGTCTGACCCTGCACCACCTTGACGTTCCCGGTGAATGTGGCCGTGCCCTTCTCGTCCTGGACCTTCAGTTGGTCGCTTTCGATCTGGATCGGCTGATCGCCCGACAGGGCCAGCCCCTCAAGACGGCTGCCTGCCGCGTCCTGCGCCGGAACGGCGGAGACGGCCGCGGCGGCCAATACACCGGCGAGGAACATGCTGAGCAATCCGGATCGGATCGTTGGACACATCGGCGATACCATCGTCAATAGCGCGAATCAGCCGCCGCTTGCATCGGCGGCGGACTGGACGGCACCAGGTTTGATCGTCATTTGAACACCATTGTCAAAGATGATCGTCGCTCCCTTATCGGTCATTGTCAGCGACTGCGCAACGAGCGACGCCCCTTCCGTCTCGATCTTGACCTGTTTGTCCGACTTCAGGCTGTCTGCCCGGATATCGATGTTGGCCGAGTTGAGTTCCGCCGTCACGCCCGATTCGGTGGTCACCGAAAAAGGCTGATCGAAGGTCAGCATTTCCTCGTCGCGATTGTAGATGCCGCTCAGGGCACTGAGCACGGCGGTTTCCGATTCGCCGAACGGAAAGTCGGCGACTATATCCTCGAGCCGGATGACCGACGGCGCGGAAACGTCCTGCACCGCACGGCTGGCGGCTACCGAATAGCTCTGGTTCTCGCCGACCTGGCCGGTCATGACCGGATTGCTCATGATGATCTTGCCGCCGGAGAATGCGGCCTTGTCGATGGTGGCGCCTTCCGGCAGGGCGCGCGAAATCATGGTCGAACCGACAAATGCCACGACCGCAAGAAGCGTCGCGGCGGGAAACGCCACTTTCAGCATCTTGACGCGGCGCGAATGCCGGATCGCTGCAGCATAGTCGCTCGCGGCCCGATCACGCCGATCCGGTTTTGCCTTCACATTGCCCATAAAAGCCCGTAGTCCCCCGGCCGGATTCCCGACCAACGCTCACACAACATTGCCCAAATCAGCGTCGGACAAAACTTACCACATGGTTCTGTGCGCTTATAGACCCAATGTGGTCTTAATGTGCAGCCGAAACGTTAAAATTACGATTTTTTTCAAACTGCAAATTGTTGTTACGCCGATTAGCATCAATCTGCTATTTCATTGGTCCAATATCAAGATGTGCCTGCACGAAAAAACGGAATAGACATGGATCAAAGTGGGATCGCCGACCGCCGCCGCCTGAGGCGCAAACTGACTTTCTGGCGCATCGTCGCCTTCGCCGTCGTGATCGCCGGCGTTGTCTGGCTGGTCATGAGCGCCGGCCCGTCCGACCCGATCGGCGGCAAATCGACGGCGCATGTGGCCCGGGTGACGATCTCGGGCGTGATCACCGACAACGCGGAACTGATCGAGCGGCTGGACACCATTCGCCAGAGCGACCGGGCAAAGGCGCTGATCGTGCGGCTGCAGTCCCCCGGCGGAACGTCCTATGGCGGCGAAACGCTCTACAAGGCGGTCCGCGCCGTCGCAGCCGAAAAGCCGGTGGTCGCGGAGATCCGCACATTGGCGGCTTCGGCGGCGTACATGATCGCCTGCGGCAGCGACTACATCATCGCCGGCGATACCTCGATCGTCGGCTCGATCGGCGTCATCTTCCAATATGCCCAGGTCGCGGATCTGCTGGAAAAGGTGGGGGTCTCGGTGCAGGAGATCAAATCGGCGCCGCTGAAGGCGGAGCCGTCGCCATTCCACCAGGCCAGCCCGCAGGCCAGAGCGATGATCCGTTCCATGGTCAACGATTCCTACGACTGGTTCGTGGACATCGTGGCCGAGTGCCGGGGACTGTCGCGGACCGACACACTCGAACTCGCGGACGGCAGTATTTTCACAGGCAGGCAGGCGGCCGACAACGGCCTTGTCGATATCATCGGCGGCGACACCGAAATTCGCGACTATCTGAGCGGCAAGGGCGTGCCGGAATCACTGAAGATCGTCGATTGGGAAAGGCGTAAATCGCGCGGCGAACTCCTGTTCGGCAACGCCGTCATCCGACTGCTCACCGCGTGGCAGGGCGACGCCATTCCGTTTGCCGATCAGTTTCAGCAACTCATTGATCGCAAGTTGTTCCTTGACGGCCTTGTTTCCGTTTGGCAATTTGGCCCGGCAGAAGATTAGCACGGATGAGGGGAACAGCCGTGATCAAGTCGGAGTTAGTGCATATAATTGCCGCCCGCAATCCGCATCTCTACCATCGCGACGTGGAGAATATCGTCAATGCGATCCTTGACGAGATCACCGACGCGCTGGCGGACGGAAACCGGGTGGAACTGCGAGGATTCGGCGCCTTTTCCGTCAAGAACCGCCCTTCGCGCTCGGGCCGCAACCCGCGCACCGGAGAAGCGGTCTTCGTCGAGGAAAAGTGGGTGCCGTTCTTCAAGACCGGCAAGGAGCTGCGCGAAAGGCTCAATCCCGACAACTGATCGATGGCCCGCTCTGGCGCACCGCCGATTGCGGTGTTATTCGTGCCCGCACCCGGTCGCGGTCCGATCATTGACATCGGCTGCATCCAGTCCCAAATCCGTACCGGCTGACCAGACACGCTCTAGACAGGTTCGCACGCCATGGCCAGAAAACTGATCAACATCGTCATTCTCGTACCGGTCGCGATTATTCTGATCGTGCTGTCGGTCGCCAATCGGGGAGCCGTCACGCTGGCGCTCAATCCGTTCGATCCCGGCGACACGGTGCTTTCGGTCAACGCGCCGTTCTTCGTGTTCCTGTTCCTTGCCCTGATGATCGGCATGGTCATCGGCTCGGCTGCGACCTGGTTCAAGCAGGGCAAGTACCGCAAGAAAGCCCGGCAGGAGGCCAAGGAGGCCGTGCGCTGGCACACCGAGGCCGACCGCCAGCGGGAACGGGCCGAGGCCGTTTCCGGCAGCGGCAATTCGCTCACCTCCGCCTGACACGAGCAAGGACTGCCATCTTGAAGATCGTCTCCGCGCAAGAGGTCGACAGTCTGCTGGACTTCCCGGCGCTGATCGAGGCCCTGCGCGATGCCTTCACCGGCGGGGTGCACGCGCCCGTGCGCCATCACCACACAATCGAGCGCAGGCAGGGCAGCGACAGCACCATGCTGCTCATGCCCGCATGGAGCGACTTTGCCTCCGGCCACATAGAGGGCAACGGTTATACCGGCGTGAAAATCGTCTCCGTCAGTCCGGACAACAACGCCGTCGGACTGCCCGCGGTGATGGGCGTCTACCTGCTCTCCGACGGCACGACCTGCGAGCCGCTGGCGCTGATCGACGGGCAGAAGCTGACCCTGTGGCGAACCGCGGCCGCCTCGGCGCTGGCCGCCGGTTACCTGGCACCGGAGAAGGCCGAAAAACTGGTGATGATCGGGGCGGGAAAACTGGCGCCCTATCTCATCCGCGCCCACGCCTCGGTGCGGCCGATCGGGACGGTCGTCCTGTGGAACCGCAATCGTGATAACGCGGAGCGGCTGGCGCAGGAGCTCTCCGGCGAGGCATTCGACGTCTCGGTGACGGACGACCGGGCCGCTGCAATCGCGGATGCCGATATCGTCTCGGCGGCAACGATCACTGCCGAGCCGCTGATCGAGGGCGCCTGGCTTTCACCCGGCACGCATGTCGATCTGGTCGGGGCATACACGCCGGCGCTGCGTGAGAGCGACGACG
This sequence comes from Nitratireductor sp. XY-223, assembly GCF_004959855.1. Taxonomy (GTDB): domain Bacteria; phylum Pseudomonadota; class Alphaproteobacteria; order Rhizobiales; family Rhizobiaceae; genus Hoeflea_A. The sequence continues at coordinate 76,156 of NZ_SPNT01000002.1, forward strand.
AGGCGGTGCGGCGCGCCACACTTTTCGCCGATACGTTCGGCGGCGCCTTGAAGGAAGGCGGCGATCTCGTCCAGCCGCTGGAATCGGGCCTGATCACCCGCGATGACGTGGTGGCGGAACTGGCGAGCCTTTGCCGGGACGAACACCCCGGCCGGACCGCCGCCGACGAAATCACCCTGTTCAAGTCGACCGGGGCGTCGCTGGAGGATTTTGCCGCCGGCTGCCTGGTGTGGCAAAGGTGCCAGAGCGGCTAAGCCCCCTCGCCCCCGACGATCTGCCCGAAGCTTTCGAAAAACTGGCCGGCGAGTTTCTTCGATGTCGAATCGATCAGTCGCGACCCGAGCTGGGCAAGCTTGCCGCCGACCTGTGCCTTGACGTCGTAGGTCAGCACCGTTTCGGCGCCGTCCTCGCGCAGCGCCACATCGGCCCCGCCCTTGGCGAACCCGGCGATCCCGCCCTTGCCTTCGCCGGTGATGGTGTAGCTTTCCGGCGCCTTGATGTTCTCCAGCGTCACGGCGCCTTTGAAGTTGGCCGAAACCGGCCCGATCTTCAGCTTCACCGACGCCGTCATTTCGTTGTCGCCGGTCATTTCCAGCGACTGGCATCCGGGAATGCACTGCTTGAGGATTTCCGGATCGTTGAGCGCCGCCCAAACCGCGTCCCGTGAAGCCGCGATCCGTTCTTCGCCTTGCATTTCCATTTTTTGTCCTTTCCTCCCGGAAGCCGGGGCTGAAACAAACTGCCACGCTTAAACTATGCGTCACAAAACGCCTTTGCCAAGGGGTGTTCAAGTGCTATTTGCAATCATTGGCAGGCTTGTGCACCGAATAGAGGCGGACGGGTTTCTTGAAGGAAAAACAACGCGGAAACACGCGGCAGCGACGCCGACCGGATGGAAAATCCGATCGGCCGGGCGGACGGCCGCCGGCCCGGCGCGCAGGCGAGCGTGCCGGCCGTCCCGCAAAAACCAACCCCTGGGACAGCGGGCCGCCGGCCGCATCGCCGCCGGAGCGCCCGCAGCGCAAGGGCGAAAGGCCCGCCGAGAAAGCCCCGGTCATACTGGAAACCCCCGCCACGGACGGCTATAGCCTGATCGACAGCGGCCACGGCGCCAAGCTTGAGCAATACGGGCCCTACCGGATCATCCGGCCTGAATCGCAGGCCTTGTGGCCACGGGCGCTGCAAAAGGAGACGTGGCAGTCGGCCGACGCGATCTTCACCGGCGATACCGACGAGGACGGCATGGGGCGCTGGCGTTTTCCGGCGGCCCCGCTGGGCGAGACATGGCCGATGCGGCTGATGGACATCGATTTCCACGGGCGCTTCACCTCGTTCAGGCATGTCGGGGTGTTCCCGGAGCAAATCGCCCACTGGCGCTGGATGCGCGACACCATCGCCGCCGCCGGCCGGCCGATGAAGGTTCTCAACCTCTTCGGCTATACCGGCGTCGCCTCGCTGATTGCGGCCGCCGCCGGCGCCGAGGTCACCCATGTCGACGCATCGAAGAAGGCTATCGGCTGGGCGCGCGAGAGCCAGGCGCTGGCCGGGCTGGAGGACAAGCCTGTCCGCTGGATCTGCGACGACGCGATGAAGTTCATCGCCCGCGAGGAACGGCGCGGCAAGGGCTACGACATCATTCTGACCGATCCGCCGAAATTCGGCCGCGGCCCGAATGGCGAGGTCTGGCAGCTCTTCGAACACCTGCCTGCCATGCTCGACATCTGCCGCTCGATCCTCAGCGACCGCCCGGCCGCACTCGTGCTGACCGCCTATTCGATCCGCGCCTCGTTCTATTCGATCCACGAGCTGATGCGCGAGACCATGCGCGGCGCCGGCGGCACCGTCGAATCGGGCGAACTGATCCTGCGCGAGCAATCGGCCGGTCGTGCGCTGTCGACTTCCCTGTTCAGCCGCTGGGTGGCCTCATGACGCAAAGCACGATCGGCCGCGTCGGACAGGTCAAGGAAATCACCAGCCTCAGCAACCCGGTGATCAAGGACATCCGGGCGCTTGGCCAGAAGAAGAACCGCGACCGGTCCTCAAGCTTCATGGCCGAGGGACTGAAGCTGATTATCGACGCGCTCGACCAGGGCTGGCGGATCCAGACGCTCGTCTACGCCAAGGACGCCAAGGGCAGCGCCAACGTGGACAGCGTCGCGGCTCGCACGGTCGCGGCCGGCGGGCTGGTTCTTGAAGTGCCGCAAAAGGTGCTGGGCGCCATCACCCGCCGCGACAATCCGCAAATGGTCTGCGGCGTGTTCGAACAGCGCTATGCGGCGCTGAAGGACCTGCATCCGAAAGCGGGCGAGACCTATGTGGCGCTGGACCGGGTCCGCGATCCCGGAAACCTTGGAACGATCATCCGCACGGCCGACGCGGCGGGCGCCAGCGGCGTGATCCTGATCGGCGACTCCACGGACCCTTTTTCGCTGGAGACGATCCGCGCGACCATGGGCTCGATCTTCGCCGTGCCGGTGGCGCGATCGGACATCGCGGGTTTCCTGAAGTGGCGCGACGGCAAGGACGCGCTGCTCGTCGGCACGCATCTGGAGGGAGCGGTCGACTATCGGATGATTGACTATACGGCGTCGCCGGCCATTCTGCTGATGGGTAACGAGCAGGCCGGCCTGCCGCCGGCGCTGGCTGAACGCTGCGACCGGCTGGCGCGCATCCCGCAAAGCGGCCGCGCCGATTCGCTGAACCTTGCGGTGGCCACGGCTGTTATGCTGTTTGAAGCCCGCCGACACCTGCTGGAGGTCTGAACATGAAAGCCGTACGGTCGCTCTTTTCACGCCCCCGCTTCGCTATGGGGCTCGTCGCCGTGCTGGTGGCGGTCGACCAGACCGCCAAATGGGCGGTGGAGAAGTACCTGCCCCTCCAGGAGATGGTGGACGTGCTGCCGGTGCTGGCGCTGTACCACACGCAAAATCCGGGCATCGCCTTTTCCATGCTCTCCTTCGTGGGCGAGAAATGGCTTATCGCCCTGATGCTGCTGGTGATCGCCTTCGTCGCCGTGCTGTGGGCGAAGAGCAGTCCGGGGCGGTGGATGAGCCAGACGGGTTTCGCGTTCATCGTCGCCGGCGCTATCGGCAATCTAATTGACCGGTCGGTTAACGGCTATGTCATTGATTACATTCTGGTACATACCGAAACCTGGTACTTCGCGGTGTTCAACCTGGCGGATGCTTTCATCACCGTCGGCGCGGCGGCGATCATCATCGACGAGCTGTTCGGAAAATGGATCTACAAAAGCGATCCCGCGAAAACGGAAAAATCTTGAAACCAGGCGGCGAACCGCCAGCGACCGGAGGAACAGACATGCAGGAACCGTTCAAGGCCATCCTAATCACGCGCGATGAAAACAAGGTTCAGAGCGTCGAAACGCGCGAAATCGGCCTTGGCGACCTGATGGATGGCGATGTCGTCGTCGAGGTCGAGGCGACGACGGTCAACTACAAGGACGGGCTTGCGATCACCGGAAAGGCGCCGGTGGTGCGGCAGTGGCCGATGGTGCCCGGCATCGACTGCGCCGGAACCGTCGTTCAGTCGGACCACGACGGCTACAAGGAGGGCGACCAGGTCATCCTCAACGGCTGGGGCGTCGGCGAGACCCATACGGGCGCCTATGCGCGCTACGTACGGCTCAATGGCGACTGGCTGATTTCCCGGCCGTCCGGCATGAGCGCGCTCGACGCCATGGCCGTCGGCACGGCCGGATATACGTCGATGCTGTGCGTCATGGCGCTGGAACGCTACGGGATCATGCCCGATTCCGGGCCGGTCGTCGTGACCGGCGCCAATGGCGGTGTCGGAACGGTGGCCATTTCGATCCTCTCGAAGCTCGGATACGAGATCATTGCCTCGACGGGCCGGCCGGACGAGGCGGATTTCCTCAGGTCTCTCGGCGCCACCGAGATCATCGACCGTTCGGAACTGTCCGAGCCGGGACGCCCGCTGGGCAAGGAACGCTGGGCGGGCGGCATCGATTCCGTCGGCAGCAACACGCTCGCCAATGTGTTGTCGATGACCCGCTACGGCGGGGCTGTGGCAGCCTGCGGCCTTGCCCAGGGCATGGACCTGCCGGCGACGGTCATGCCGTTTATCCTGCGCGGGGTGGCGCTTCTGGGCGTCGATTCCGTCATGGCTCCGAAACAACGGCGCGAGGAGGCCTGGCGCCGGCTGACCCAGGACCTCGACATCGGCAAGCTTCACGCTCTATCGAAAACCATCGGGTTTGATGATATCATCGACACCGCGACGGCGCTGATCGACGGCAAGATCAGGGGCCGGGTCGTTGTTGACATGAAAAAGTGATTGCTGCACGAGGGTGAACTATACGGGCGCGGACAACTCTACGTCGCAGGACGGTGACGCGATGTCACCGCATTGTCGTATTGTTCTGCTTAATGGGCTTCAAGACATTACCACAGGATTGAAATGCCATGACACTGAACTTGCGCCAAACACCGCCGGCCAAGCGCGCGGCATCGAATCCGGCGCTTGAAGCGATGGGCGAGGAAACCGCGATACTCGGCCGAATCGGCCACCTGGAGACGCGTCTCGCCTGCACGCAGGCCGAGGTGGAAGCGGCCCAGGCCGTCCGTTTCGAGGTTTTTGTCAAGGAAATGGGTGCCGTGCTGCCGCCCGAATCGATGCAGATGGGCCGCGACATGGACGCATTCGATGCTGTCTGCGACCACCTTCTGGTGTTCGACCGGACCATCGTCGGAAGTTCGGAGGAACAGATCGTCGGCACCTACCGCCTGTTGCGCCAGGAGGTCGCGCGCGCCAATAACGGGTTCTACTCGACGTCGGAATTCGCCATTGCCGACATGCTGGCACGGCACCCCGAGAAACGGTTCCTGGAACTCGGGCGTTCCTGCGTCCTGCCCAAGTACCGCACCCGCAGGACCGTTGAATTGCTTTGGCAGGGCAACTGGGCCTATTCGCTGGAGCACGGGATCGACGCCATGTTCGGCTGCGCATCGATGCCGGGCGTACAGCCCGAAGCGCACGCCCTGCCGTTGTCCTTCCTCTATCACAACTGCCTGGCGACCGGATCGTGGTCGGTCAGCGCACGGCCGGAACTCTACAACAACATGGACCTGATGCCGAAGGAGGCGGTCGACACGCGCAGCGCGATCTCCGCCCTGCCGCCGCTGCTGAAGGGCTATCTGCGCCTCGGCGCGATGATCGGCGACGGCGCCGTCATCGACCGGGGGTTCGGCACCACGGACGTGATGGTGGTGCTGCCGATCTCCAAGATCAGCGACCGTTACCTCAACTATTACGGCGCCGACGCCAGCCGGTTCGCTTCCTAGCCGATCCGGCCCAGCTCAACGAAAACCGGAAAGGGCGGACATCGAGGTCCGCCCTTCTTCTTTCGGGCGAGATCGATCTAGCTGCCGACATTGTAGGCGGCGATGGCCGCCATGTTGACGATGTCGGAATCGCGGGCGCCCATCGACACGATCTGGATCGACTTGTCGAGCCCGACGAGCAACGGACCGATGACGGTCGAGCCGCCCAGTTCCTGCAGCATCTTCGTGGAAATCGAGGCCGAGTGAAACGCCGGCATGACGAGCACATTCGCGGGCCCCGAAAGGCGGCAGAACGGATATTGCCGCATGACATCGATATTCAGCGCCACATCGGCCGCCATCTCGCCGTCATACTCGAAATCCACCCGCCGCTTGTCGAGTATATTGACCGCCTCGCGCACCCGCTCCGCGCGCTCTCCGGGCGGATGCCCGAAGGTCGAATAGGCAAGCATCGCCACGCGCGGCTCGTAACCGAGCCGGCGCGCCACGCCCGCCGCCTCTTCCGCGATGTCCGCGAGTTCCTCCGAATCGGGCATATCGATCACCGCCGTGTCGGCGACCAGGACCGTGCGGCCCCGGCACAGCGCCAGTGAGACGCCGATCACCCGGTGACCGGGCTTGACGTCGACACAACGGCGCACGTCCTCGAGCGCGGTCGAATAGTTGCGGGTCGTGCCGGTCACCATGGCATCGGCGTCGCCGAGCGCCACCATGCAGGAGCCGAAGTGGTTGCGGTCGGTGTTGATCAGCCGCTGACAGTCCCGGTAGAGATAGCCGCTGCGCTGCAGGCGCGCGTATAGATACTCCGTATAGGCCTCGACGCGGCGCGACACGCGCGCATTGACGAGTTCGATACCGGGTTTTTCCAGATCGATGCCCGCCTGCGTCGCCATCTCCTCCATCTGCTCGATGCGCCCCAGCAGGATCGCCGTGCCGAGCTGCTGGTTGGCATAGGACACGGCGGCGCGCATGACGTGCTCTTCCTCGCCCTCGGCGAAGACCACCCGGCGCGGCTGGCGCCGCACGCGCTGATAGATGCGCTGCAGCGTCGAGGCGATCGGATCGCGCCGCGCGGAAAGCTCGCGGCCATAGGCCTCGAGATCGACGATCGGGCGCTGCGCGACACCGGAATCCATCGCCGCGCGGGCGACGGCCCGGGGGACATCGGACAACAGGCGCGGATCGAAAGGCACGGGGATGATATAGTGCGGGCCGAAACGCGGACGGTTGCCGCGATAGGCGGCCGCCACCTCGTCCGGCACGTTCTCGCGCGCCAGATTGGCGAGCGATTCGGCGGCGGCGATCTTCATGGCGTCGTTGATCGTCGAGGCGCGCACGTCGAGCGCGCCGCGGAAGATATAGGGAAAGCCGAGAACGTTGTTGACCTGGTTGGGATAGTCGGAGCGGCCCGTCGCCATGATCGCATCGTCGCGGATGCGGGCGACCTCTTCCGGCGTGATCTCCGGATCCGGATTGGCCATGGCGAAGATGATCGGATTGTCCGCCATCGAGCGGACCATGTCGTCGGTCAGCGCACCCTTCACGGACAGCCCGAAGAAGACGTCGGCGCCGTCCACGGCCTCGGCGAGCGTGCGGTCCGACGTCTTGACCGCGTGGGCGGACTTCCACTGGTTCATGCCCTCTTCGCGGCCCTGATAGATCACGCCCTTGGTGTCGCAAAGCGTGACGTTCTCAGGGGTGAAGCCCATCGACTTGATCAGCTCGATGCAAGCAATGGCCGCGGCCCCCGCGCCGTTGCAGACCAGCTTCGTCGTCTTCATGTCGCGGCCGGTCAGGTGCAGTGCGTTGATCAGCCCGGCAACGGCGATGATCGCCGTTCCGTGCTGGTCGTCATGGAACACCGGAATGTCCATCACCTCGCGCAGGCGCTGCTCGATGATGAAGCAGTCCGGCGCCTTGATGTCTTCCAGGTTGATGCCGCCGAAAGACGGCCCGAGATGCTTCACGCAATTGACGAATTCGTCGATATCGTCGGTGCCGACCTCGAGATCGATCGAGTCGACATCGGCGAAGCGCTTGAACAGGACCGCCTTTCCCTCCATCACCGGTTTCGACGCCAGCGCGCCGAGATTGCCGAGCCCGAGGATCGCGGTCCCGTTGGAGATGACGCCAACGAGGTTACCGCGGGCCGTGTAATCGAAGGCCCGGGACGGGTCATCGGCAATGGCCTTGACCGGAACGGCAACGCCGGGCGAGTAGGCCAGCGACAGGTCCCGCTGGGTTGCCATCGGTTTGGTGGCGTTGATCTCCAGCTTGCCCGGCCGGCCGCGCGCGTGGAACTCCAGGGCTTCCTGCTCGGTGATGGTCGACATTGACCGGGACTCGTTATCGGACTCGGGCATATTTCCTAACCTGTTGTGGGCGAAGCGCGTTCTGGGCGCCTGCCCGGTTGTTTTTTCCACACCGGCACCGTTAGGGTGCCGGTGGCCGCCTGTAAAGCTCGCCGGCGGTGATGCAGCTTAGCGAAATGGTTGAAAGTGCCAACAGCCAATCGCCGCAAAAGCCGCCTCGCAACGGCCCGCCATTATGACGGAGGAACAACAAAAGCGAAAAGGATCGTCTGCGGAACGTCCTGCAACCGGAGCCAAAAACGGGGAGAATGAGGGTCGAAAACCGGCAATCCGCGTGCCGGAACGGCCGCCGGAAATGAACAAGATGCTGACCACCGCAAAGCTTGCCTCGGCGGAAAGCCGGGCGGCTGCCACGCCGATGATGGAACAGTTCATCGCGATCAAGGCGTCGCATCCCGATGCGCTGCTCTTTTACCGCATGGGCGATTTCTACGAGCTGTTCTTCGACGACGCGGTGGAAGCCGCCCGGGCGCTGGGCATCACGCTGACCAAGCGCGGCCAGCATCTCGGCCAGGACATCCCGATGTGCGGGGTTCCCGTTCACGCCGCGGACGACTACCTGCAGAAGCTGATCGCCAAGGGCTACCGCGTCGCCGTGTGCGAGCAGACGGAAGATCCGGCAGAGGCCAAGAAACGCGGCTCGAAAGCGGTGGTCCGGCGCGAGGTCATCCGACTGGTGACGCCCGGCACTCTGACCGAAGAAAAACTGCTTTCACCGTCCGAATCCAACTATCTGATGGCCCTTGCCCGCGTCAAAGGCGCCGGCCAGGGCGGTTTCGCGCTCGCGTGGGCGGATATTTCGACCGGCGCTTTCCGGCTTGGCGAGACGACCGCCGCGCGCCTCGCCGCCGATGTGATGCGGATCGAACCGAAGGAACTGATCGTCTCGGACCGCGTCTTCCACGACGAGGAACTGCGGCCGGTCTTCGACCTGCTCGGCGCAATCGTCTCGCCGCAGCCATCGGTGTTATTCGACAGTTCCAGCGCCGAGGGGCGCATCAAGCGCTTCTTCGATGTTGCCACGCTCGACGGGTTCGGGAGCTATTCCCGCACGGAACACGCCGCGGCAGCCGCGGTAATCGCCTATGTTGAGAAAACCCAGCTTTCGGAGCGGCCGCCCCTGCAGCGCCCGCAGCGTGAGGCGGACGGTGCCAATCTCTTCATCGACCCGGCGACGCGCACCAACCTGGAACTGCTGCGCACCCTTTCCGGCGATCGCAAGGGCGGCCTGCTGGCCGCAATCGACCGCACGGTGACCGGCGGCGGCGCGCGCCTGCTAGCAGAGCGGCTGATGTCCCCGCTGACCGACCCGGACGCCATCGGCACACGCCTCGACGCCGTCTCCTGGTTCCTGGCCGAGGGTCGCGGACGTGAGGATTTGCGCGAGGTGTTGAAGCAAGCGCCCGATATGCCGCGCGCCCTGTCGCGGCTGGCGCTCAATCGCGGCGGGCCGCGGGATCTCGGCGCCATACGCCAGGGTCTCGAGACAGCGGGCCGGATTGCCGCTCTCTTCGACGGCGGCGACCCGACTGAAGAGATCGGGGCGGCGGTGGACAGCCTTCGCAATCTGCCCGCGGACCTTTTCGACCTGCTCGGTGCTGCGCTGGCCGACGAGTTGCCGCTGCTGCGCCGCGACGGCGGCTTCGTGCGCGCCGGATATCACGGAGAACTGGACGAGATGCGGGCGCTGCGCGACCAGTCGCGCAAGGTGATCGCCGGCCTGCAGGCGCAATATGCCAATGAGACCGGCGTCAAGTCGCTGAAGATCAAGCACAACAATGTGCTCGGCTATTTCATCGAGGTGACGGCCAACAATTCGGCGGCGCTGACGGAGGGCGACGACGCAAAGGCGCGGTTCATCCACCGCCAGACCATGGCCAATGCGATGCGGTTCACGACGACGGAACTCGCCGATCTGGAAAGCCGCATCGCCAACGCCGCCGACCGGGCGCTGACCATCGAGTTCGACATCCAACACCGGCTGACCGCTGCCGTGGTGGCGGCAGCGGAGGCGATTTCCGCGGCGGCGCAGGCGCTGGCCGTGCTCGATGTGTCGGCGGCGCTCGCGGTTCTCGCCGAGGAACAGGGCTACTGCCGGCCGGTTATCGATGGTTCGACGATGTTTCACGTGGTGGCGGGGCGCCATCCGGTGGTAGAACAGGCGCTGCGGCGGCAGGCGGAGGGGCCGTTCGTCGCCAATGACTGCGACCTGTCGCCGGGGGAAGACGCTGAGGGCGGCGCCATCTGGCTGCTGACCGGGCCGAACATGGGCGGCAAATCCACCTTCCTGCGGCAGAACGCGCTGATCGCCGTGATGGCGCAGATGGGGTCCTTCGTTCCCGCCGGCAGCGCCCGTATCGGCGTTGTCGACCGGCTGTTCAGCCGTGTCGGCGCCTCGGACGACCTCGCCCGCGGCCGCTCGACCTTCATGGTCGAGATGGTGGAAACGGCGGCGATCCTCAACCAGGCGAGCGAGCGTTCGCTGGTGATCCTCGACGAGATCGGCCGCGGCACGGCGACCTTCGACGGGCTTTCCATCGCCTGGGCGGCGGTCGAGCACCTGCACGCGGTCAATCGCTGCCGGGCGCTCTTTGCCACCCATTTCCACGAACTGACAGCGCTGTCGGAGAAACTCGACCGGCTCGCCAATGCGACGATGCGGGTCAAGGAGTGGGAGGGTGACGTCATCTTCCTGCACGAGGTGGGGCCCGGCGCCGCCGATCGCTCCTACGGCATCCAGGTGGCGCGCCTCGCCGGCCTGCCGGAATCCGTCGTCGCCCGCGCCCGCGATGTCCTGAGCCAACTGGAAGAAGGCGAGCGCAAGAGCCCGGCGCACCAGCTGATCGACGACCTGCCGCTGTTTTCCGCGGAGGTGCGGCGCGAACCGGCACAGGCAAAAGGCCCGTCCGAGGCGGAAGCGGCGCTCCTGGAAATCAACCCGGACGACATGACCCCGCGCGAGGCGCTAGAGGCGCTCTACGCGCTGAAGGCAAAGCTTGACGGAAACGGTAGCGGTTAGGCCGCGCGTCCTAATTTTTGCGAAACGAATGTGTCACGCGTGCCCTCGGGTATCGCGCCTCGTTGCCACGCGCTCGCCCGTCAGGAAATAGGTCGCCATTTGGCCCTTGCCCTTGATTTCGATGGCGCCGCGCGGCTCCAGCTCAAAGCCGTCGCCCAACAATCCGGCGGTGTCGTCACTGATCTGGATTTTCCCGGCCTCGCCATGACTTTCCATGCGCGCGGCGATATTGACCGTGTCGCCCCACAGGTCGTAGGCGAACTTCTTCTGGCCGATCACGCCGGCGACGACCGGCCCGGAGTGAATGCCGACGCGGATCTCAAGGTCCTTGCCGGTTTCCCGCGCTTCCTGCTCGGTCGCGACCATCATTTCCAGGGCGAGCCGGGCGATCGCCTGTGCGTGGTCCGGCCGTGCAGCCGGCAGACCGGCCACCACCATATAGGCGTCGCCGATCGTCTTGATCTTTTCCAGATCGAGGGCATCGACCAGGGAATCGAACCGGCTGAATATCCGGTTCAACAGGGTTACCAGTGTTTCCGGCGAGGACCGGCCGGCCATCTCGGTAAAGCCGACGATGTCGGCAAACAGGATCGTCACCTGCTTGTGGCTGTCGGCAATGACCTTGGGGTTCTGTTTCAGCCGGTCGGCGACCGCGGGGGGCATGATGTTGTGTAAAAGCCCCTCGGATTTCCGGTATTCGGTCGCCAGCGCCGCTTCCGCCACATCCACCGCATGGCGATAGGTCAGCACCACCATCAGCAACAATGCCGCCGTAGACGCGCCGTTGACCATGGCAAAGATCAAATTCCACACCGGCGGCAGTTCGGCGATGGGCGGCAGCGTCAGGCCGACGGCGATCGCGCAGAGGAACGCCGCTGCGTTGGCGCCCATGAGGACCGCCTGGGTCCGGCGGCTGACCCATTCGCTCAAGGGGCAATAGACCAGGCCGACCAGGCCGAAGAGAAAGAAGCCGGGCTTCAGCCCGATATAGAGCGTGACCAGGATGATGCCGACGATGTTCTGGCCGTTCACCAGCTGGAATCCGGTGCCGGGCCGGCCGAAAACCAGGCAGTAACAGCAGAATAACGTCAGAACGGAGCCCGCCGCGGTGTAGGCGGCGAGGACGTTCTGCCCGAGCTGCAGGAAGATATAGGCCGTTACACCCTGGACGACGATCCAGACGCTGTAGCCGATCTTGGCGCCGGCAAAAATGCGGGCCTCGCCGGCCGGCAAATCTGACGGCACGTAGACGTACCAATCAAGAATCCGCTTCAATACCGTCAATGCTCTTTCCCTGCCGGAACGGTTCCCCCCGGCCTCAATCTGGCATCGGGCGGCGAGCAAAGCAACGCCGGCCGGCCCGCCGGAACGACACGCCTCACATGCATGTTCCGATCCAGATACGCGGTGAATGTCACGGCGCGGTCGTGCCGACGCCGATCGAATGGCGGGCACTCCTGACAGACAGTTGTCAGGAGATGTCTGTTAGAGTGACTGCGAAACCGATCCGGGACAAATGAGATGATACACCACGAAAGAACCCTTGAACTCGAAGCCACGCCGGACGCCGTTTGGGCGGTGATCGGGCGGTTCATGCATATTGACGACTTCGCGCCGCAGGTGAAATCGGTGGACGCGCTGACGGAAGGCGAGGACGGCATGGGCTCGAAACGCCGCTGCCATTTCGACAACGGAAACTCGTTGGTCGAAGAGGTGATCAGGTGGGAACCCAATCGCGGTTACCGCGTCCGCCTGTCGGAAATGGAGCCGATGCCGCTGCACGAAGCACTTGCCGAACTGTCGGTGGAACCGGTGGGCAACGACCGATCGAAGGTGACGTGGTCCATGGACTATCGCGTGAAGTTCGGACCCGTCGGGTGGTTGCTGGGCCAGACCATGATGAAAAGCATGATGGGCAAGGTCCTGGACGGCAACCTGAAAGGGCTTGCCGACAAGGTCCGCTCGAACCAGGCCGCGACCGGGGAAGCGGCCTAAACGACGGCGCCGCCCCGTTCGCGCTAGGGGCGTCTTCGCGCCGCCTGCCCATCGAGACGCACGATCAGGTCGTCCTCGGATATCTGCGATACCACCGACGCCTTCAGCAGTGCGGCCTGGGTTTCGGGCGCAAGTCCGCCGGTCGGCGGATCCCTGTCGAGATTGGTCGGGAAGGAATAGCCCTCGGCGGCGGCGGCAATCACCGCATTGAGCTCCGCATCTGAAAGCCATCCGGCATTCCAGGCGGCGCGCAGCGGGTGGTAGAGCGCCTTGCACATGTTCAGGCGGTCGACACTTTCCATCGCGCGTCCGAATGCGGAGGACACCTGCAACAGATTCACCATGCGATGCACGTCGGCGCTGCGGTTCTCCCCGGCGGCGTGCAGGAGCGCCGGATTGAAAAAAATCGCGTCTCCCTTGTCCAGCGGCAATTGCAGGCAATACGCCTCGAAATGGGCCCGGAAATCCTCGCGCCGCCAGGCCGCATAGCCCGGGCGATAGAGCTGGGAATAGGGAAGCAGTTTCGTCGTGCCGGATTCTATCGGCATGTCGCAATGGGCGATGCCCCCCTGAAGGGTCATCAATGGCGACAGGTCATGCACATGGGCGGGGTATGTGGCGCTGACCTCGGCGGTCTGAAAGCCGAGATGATAGTCGCGGTGGGCCTGTTGCGCCTTGCCGCCAGGATGAACCAGGTTGACCTGCGCCGTTATCTGGTAGTTCGGGCCGAGCCAGGCTTCGGCGGCCGCGTCGATGGCAGGTGAAGCGAAATACCGGATGAAGGTGTAGGGGGCGGCGATGCACAGTTTCTGAAGCGAATTCCAGATCCGGTCGTTGCTGCCCGCAGCGGCAAAATGATCGGCACCCTCGGCCCCGTCCGCCGACTCCCGCGCGATGATCTGCTCGTAGACGGCTGTCGCCTCGTCGATGACGCCGTGATCCGGCAGCGCCTGCTTGAGGACAAATACACCGGCGCCGCTGCTGAGGATCCTGGCCCATTCCGCCATAAGCGCCCGGCGGGCATTCGCCTCGGCAAGACGGTCCGCCAGGGCCGGCACGTTGTAAACCGGGATGTTTTTCTCGATGGCGTCGGCATGGGGCACCTCGGCCGAGGTCAATTGCCTTGCCACAAGGGATGCGAACTCGCTGAGATCGCAACGCTCGGCCGCATAGTAGCCGTCCTGCTCCGTCGCCGGATTGTCCATGACACCGTCTCCTCTTTCGTCGAGCAGACACGCTACCCGCAATCGGAGCTTGATTGCAGGCGAAAATACATCAATAAACCATCAAATGACCCACAGGTTCCCAATCAAGGAAATCGCCAGGCAGTCCGGACTCGGCACGGCCACGGTGGACCGCGTGCTGAACAACCGCGCCCATGTCAGCCCGCAGACCCGCGCGCGGGTGCTTGCCGCGCTGGAAGAGCTCGAGGCGCAGGAACAGCAACTGTCCGCGCGCGGGCGGCGCATGTTCGTGGACGTCGTCGTGGAAGCGCCCCGCCGGTTCAGCCGGCAGATCAAAACGGCATGCGAGGCGGTCCTGCACACCCGGTCCGAGGCCGTTTTCCGTCCGCGGTTCATGCTTCAGGAAGTCATGACCGAAGACGAAATCGTGGCTTGCCTGAAGCGGATCAGGAAACGCGGCAGCCACGGCGTTTTCCTGAAGGCGCGCGATATCCCCGTGGTCCGGGACATGGTGGACATGCTTGAAGCGGCGGGCATCCCGGTCATAACGCTGGTCACGGACATTCCCGGATCAAGCCGTTCGTCCTATGTGGGCATCGACAACGAAAAGGCGGGGCGAACGGCGGCCTATCTCCTGCACACCGTTCTGGCGAGCGAGCGCGGCACCATCCTGACCTCGCGCAGCCAGGAGGCGTTTCGGGGAGAGGAGGAACGCTACGTGGAGTTCCGTGCCTTGTTTCTGACGCTGCGCCCGCAATACCGGATCGTTGAAATAGCCGGCGGCGCGGGGCTGCCGGGGGACACGATACGGCTATTGAATGCCGAACTCACCGGCGTGCCGTCCGTCGACGCCGTCTACTCGATGGGCGGCGGCAATCGCGCGATCCTTGACGTTCTGGAAGCCGAGGGAAAGGCGCCCCGGCATTTCATTGCCCACGATCTTGACGCGGAAAACACCGACCTGCTGCGGACCGGGGCAATCGGTTTCGTGCTGCACCACGACCTCAAGCTGGACATGCGCCGCGCCTTTGGCGCCCTTTCAGCGCGGCACGGCCTGCTTCCGCCGACCGATCTCGCCCTGTTCAGCGATGTGCAGATCATCACGCCGCACAATTTTCCCGTGACGGGCGACTGGTAAGCCGCGCCACACACCCGGCAAACCGTTCGTTAACCGCCGCTCAGTCAAGGCGCTGCGATTCCAGCTGGATCGTCGCATGGGCGATGCCGTGGTTCTTCGCAAGCGCCGCCTGAAGCTCTTTGAGCACCGTGTCCCCGTCCGCGCCGTCCGCCAGGACCGCATGCATGGTCAGCACCGGCCGGTCGCCGGTCAGCGACCAGATGTGGACGTGATGGATGTCCTTCACACCGGGCACCTCCCTTTGCAGCGTTTCGACAAGATGTTTCGGATCGACATTCTCGGGTGTTCCCTCGAGCAGGATATGACCGGACTTGCGGATGATGGTCCAGGCAGCGCGCAGCACCAGCAAGGCGACTACGATCGAAAGGATCGGATCGATCGGCATCCAGCCGGTCGCCATGATGACAACGGCGGCGATGATGGCGGCGAGCGAACCCAGCATGTCGCCGAGCACATGCAGCGCCGCACCGCGGATATTGAGGTTTTTCCGGTCACCCGACTGCAGGATCCAGAAGGACACGATATTGGCGATGAGCCCGAGCACGGCGATCACCAGCATCGGCGTCGCCAGGACATGGACCGGCTCGCGGATGCGCCCGACGGCCTCGATGGTGATCCAGATGGCGATGACGAAGAGGCTCAGACCGTTGACGAAGGCGGCCAGAACCTGGAAGCGGTCATAGCCATAGGAGCGCTGCAGGTCGGGCTTGCGGTCGGCGATCCTGAAGGCAAACCATGCGAGCGCCAGTGACACGCAGTCGGTCAGCATGTGGCCGGCGTCGGCCAGCAGCGCCAGCGAACCGGCGAGCAGGCCGCCGACCGCCTCCGTCACCATGAAACCGGCGGTTATGATCAGCGCCCAAAGAACGCGGGTCCTGTTGGCCCGGTGCGTGTGATCGTGGCTCATGGCAGTTCCCGAATCAGCAAGACGGCCCGAGTTTAAACCGATGGTGGCGGATTTCGACCTTGGAGTGCGCAAATCATTGATATTCCAGTCTTTCGACGGCCATTAACCGCAATGTCATTTGGCCTTGATATGGGTTCCATTTGGCGGCGACAGCCGATAGCCTGAGAAAACAGCGCGCGGAGAAAACCATGACCGGTTCGTTAAAATTCTGGCGGACGGCCATTGCGGCCGGAATGGCGGCTGTCGCCTCGATGGCCGCGGCACAGGACGAATCGCGAGTCCCGCCGCAGTCGCTCTACCGCACGATGCTCGACGCCAACCGCCAGACGGGATGGGTGCAGTTCCGCGATTTCGACGGCGCGCAGTGGATCTATTTCACCGCGCTGCAGACCCTGCATTGCCGGCTGTCCGAAATCCGCTACTCGATTAATTCCAAGGCGCTGGACCAGCGGTTCGACCTCGTCGCGTGCAACCCGCAGAACCCGATGGCGCTGCCGCCTGAGGCCGGCCCCGACGCCATCGCGCTCAAGCTTCCCGCCGGCACCGCGCAGACCATTGCTGTCCAGGTGGTCTGGGAGGACGGCAGCGAAAGCGCGGTCGCCGTCTACGAGCCGTGCAAGGATGTCGGCGAACAGAGCTGCGCCTGGCCGCTGGAATAACCGAACACGCGACAATCACGCACTGGCGCACCGGTCAAGTTACCGGGCCATTATGTTGCCCCGGTGTTTTGGATATCGCTCTGATTTCAGTATAGATGAAGCGGGAATAGCGAATTTCATCCTGTTGAAGGCGCGTTTCTACTTGCAATTTGCATCGGCGGGCCGGCAACATCGCCTGCCCGTGCTTGCGGGAACAGTTGATACTCTTCGAAGTTCCGTGTGGGGCAGCGTATATGGCACCAAGGAAAGTTCTGGTATGCGGTGCGGGCGGTTTCATCGGCGCCCATCTCGTCAGGCATCTCAAGCGGAACGGTAGCTGGGTTCGCGGCGTCGACCTGAAACGCCCCGAGTTCAGTGTGACCGCGGCGGATGACTTCCGGATTGCCGATCTCAGCCGCCAGGATGAGTGCGCCGGCGTCTTTGACCGGCACTTCGATTGCGTTTTTCAGCTGGCGGCGGACATGGGCGGGGCCGGGTACATATTCACCGGCGACAATGACGCAAATGTCATGCACAGCTCGGCATCGATCAATCTGAACGTGCTCGAATCGGCAACGCGCCACGGCATCGACAGGATCTTCTATTCCTCCTCTGCCTGCGTTTACCCCGAACACAATCAACTGGATCCGGAAAACACGGTCACCAGCGAGGACAGCGTCTATCCGGCGGCCCCGGACAGCGAATACGGATGGGAGAAACTCTTCGGCGAGCGCCTGTACCTCGCCTTCAACCGCAACGCCGGCATGAACAACCGCATTGCCCGCTATCACAATATCTTCGGTCCCGAAGGCACCTGGAAGGGGGGGCGCGAAAAGGCGCCGGCGGCCCTTTGCCGCAAGATCGCCGAAGCGCCGGACGGCGGAACGATAGAAATATGGGGCGATGGCGAACAGACGCGGTCGTTTCTCTACATCGACGAGTGCATCGAGGGCACGCTGCGCCTGGCGGACTCAGACTTCGAGGGGCCGGTCAATATCGGCTCGGAGGAGATGGTGACGATCAATCAGCTGGCGCGGCTGATCATGGAAATCGCCGGCAAGAAGCTCGCAATCCGGCATGTGCCCGGCCCGCTCGGCGTCAGGGGCCGCAATTCGGACAACCGGCTAATCCGCGAGAGACTGGGCTGGGCGCCGGACGACCATCTGGCCAAGGGAATCGAGGCCACGTATCGCTGGATATACGACCAGGCGAAGGGCAAGTCATGACCGCGGCAGGACAGGCGAAGGCCGCAGGAATCGCAGTCGTCGATCCAACGCACCTGGAGAATGGCGGCCACCACTTGACCAGCCTGGAGCTTCTGCAAAGGGCGCTCCACCCGCATCGCACGACCTTCTTCATCGAGCGTCATTCATCGCCGCAGGTCCTGGATGTGCTGGACGACGTGCGGTTCGAATTTGCCACCGGTCAACACCGGCTGACCGTTCAACGCGCCAAGCGCAAGGCGAACATCGCGCGATGGCGCGTATCGCAAACGGTGCGCCTGTTGAGCGGAAAGCCGGCCGATGTGCTCGACGGGAGCTGCTATGTCCAGGACCTGCTGCGCGTGATCGACATGTACGGCCCTTCGGATCACCTGATTCTTCCGACCGCCAGGGCGGATGTGCTTTGCTCCCTGCTGACGGCGGCCGCGCGGCGCCCGGCTGCGCACCTGCCGCATATGCACGTGCGCCTGCTCGAGTTCGCATCGCCGCCGGACCGCGAACTGGCCAATTCGGGCTTCCGGGGACTGGCGAATTTCGCCGACGGTTTCGAGCGGTTGAAGGTCTACACCGAGACGGAAACCCTGCGCCGGCATTTGGCGGAGCGGTTCGGTTTCAAGGAGATCGGCAGCGCCATTCTTCAGCCGCCCGCCGCGGAGAAACGACCGGCCACGGACAAGATCAGCATCGGCTATCTCGGCGGGCGCCTGCGCAGGGACAAGGGCTACCATCGGCTACCGGATATCGTCGGCAGAACCGAGCGAAAAATCGCCGGAACCGCGTTTCAGGACAAAGTATGGTTTGTCGTCCAGCTGCAAAAGGACGACACCAGTTCGGCATTGCGGGAGGAACTGCTTGCGGTGCCGGGGGTCTCGCCGGATCGTTTCCGGTTCGTGGACGAAGTCGTCGACATGGAAGGATTTTCCGCCCTTATTGCCGGCTGCGATGTCGTTATACTCCCCTATGAGACGGAAAAAAACGAGCTCGTGATCGGTTCCGGCATCGTGATCGACGCGGTGATAAACGGAGTGCCGGTTGTCTGCGCTCCGGTGAATGGGCTCATGGAGTTCGTGAGCGCCGATGCCGGGATCGTCGCCGGGAGCGACGAGGCCTTTGCCGACGCTATCGTCAAGATCGTCTCCGACATCGGAACCTACAAGGCCGGAGCGGCCCGCGCATCGACGCAGCTGGCGGACGCGTGGCGCACGAATGACCTGGTCATGAACGTGCGGTGCGACCTTGATGCGGCGCAGACGAGACTGGAAACGCTGGAATAGAGCGACCGACCGGCCGGTATTGGCGCGACATGACTTCGCGTCCATTGACAACCTTTGTACCTTGGTACATATATAACATATGACCAAGACAGTGGAACGCGTGCAGACAGGAATCCGGATCGAGAAACGGCTGCTGAAGGTGCTCAAGGGCCTTGCCGAGCATCTGGACATTTCGGTCGGGGACCTGGTGGAGGGCATGGCCCTTCACTGCTTCGAGAACAAACCGCCCTTTGGCGATGAAACGCTGACAAAGATCGGACAGCTCAAGGCGGTTTACGATCTTGACCTGGACGCCTCCGACAGCCACGGGCTGCGCGAACCGGAGCCGGGACAATGATTGTCTCCGAAACCTCCCACGAAAGACTGACGCGGGACTTCCTGAATTGCGACATCGATGCGGGCACGTTCCGGCACCGCGACCACGTGGCGGTCGCCTATCACCTGTTGCAGCAATTCGATTTCGTGGAGGCGACCGCGCAGTATGCCAGGTGTCTCAGCACAATTGCGACCGGGGCCGGCGCGCACACGAAATTCAACACCACGATTACCTTTGCCTTCATGGCACTGATCGCGGAGCGGATCCATTGCGGAAACCACGAGGGTTTTGACGCCTTTGTCAATGCCAATCCCGACCTTCTTGAACGGGATGCGCTCTCTCGCTTTTATTCGCCCGAACGGCTCAATTGCGAACTGGCACGGCGGGCATTTCTCCTGCCCGACCGGGCGACAACACAGGACGCCCCATAGTAGACCGGTCGATTTCGGTCACGCAAAGTGTTGATTCCGAGCAGAAAATTCGAAGCATTCCCGGCAGGAATCGTGCTACGGTGCGGTAATCCCACCGTGCGCCCATCCGGGAGGAATCCATGGCTTCAAGCAATGGCGACAACAGGCTCTTCGGGCCCGACATGCTCGAAAATCCGTTTCCGGTCTATGCGCGGCTGCGCGAATCGGACCCGGTCTATTTCGACAAGTCGGTCAATGGCTGGATCCTGACGCGTTACGCGGATGTGAGTGCTGTCCTGAAGGACCGGCGCTTTTCCTCCGACCGGGTGACAAAGGCCCGGCGCCGCTACAAGGACAAATACGCGCCGGTCTTTGACCTGCTTTCGCACATTATGCTGCAGACCGACGATCCGAGGCACAAAGTCCTGCGCGACCTGGTGCACGACGCCTTCACGCGCACGACCGTGGAGACCTATGAACACAACATTCGAGCGCTTTGCGAATCGCTTCTCGAACCCGGCCTGGAACGCGGAGAGATGGAATTCGTCTCGGAGTTCGCCGCGCCGCTTCCCATCCTGGTGATTTCCGAAATCGTCGGGATACCGGCGGAGGAGCGGGAGCAGATCAAGATCTGGTGCGACGCCTTCTCGACCGTGGCACTGAACTTCTATACCCACGTTACCGACGAGCAACTGGATTATTGCAGCGCACGGATCGCCGAGTTCACTGACTATCTCAAGGACAAGATGGCGGCAGCCCGGCGGTCGCCCGGATCGGACCTCATCAGTTCGCTCGTTGTCGCCGCCGACCGCGAGAAGGCGCTCGACGATGACGAGGTTGTCGCAAATTGCGTGTTGTTGCTGAATGCGGGAAACGAGACGACGACCTGCCTGCTTGCCAACGGTCTCGGCCTGCTGTTGCAGGCGCCCGATCAGATGGCCGCCCTGCGCGCCGACCCGGTGCTGATCCCGAACGCCGTCGAGGAATTCCTGCGCCTGGAAGGGCCCGTCCAGTTCATCGGCCGCATCGCCACGCAAGACACCACGCTCGGCGACGCGCGAATTCCGGCGGGCGACATGATCATTCCCGTTCTGGCCGCAGCCAACCGGGATCCGGCCGTCTTCGACCGGCCCGATGAGACCGATGTATCGCGCCAACATTTGCACCAGCTCAGCTTCGGCACCGGCCCGCATCTGTGCGCCGGAATCCAATTGGCACGCTTCGAGGCGAAAATCGCCTTCGAAATGCTGCTCGAGCGAACAGGTGCCATCGAACACGTCGGCGGCAAACCGGTGCACACGCCCAATTTCAACATGCGTTGTCTCGACGCCCTGCCCGTCCGGATTCGCTGAATGAAAAAACTGTGAAACCCAGCGTTTGACTTACGGTTGCAGCATGGCCGATTGTGTACAAGGCTGTGTTATGCTGTTTACCGGATAAAGCGCCGACCACTTTTGGACCGAAGTCATGATGACCGCGATCAACGAACAAAAACGCAATGCGGCAACGACCCGCAAGGCCATCCTCGACGCGGCCAGGCGTGCCTTCAAGGAAAAGGGGTTCGACGCGGCCGGCCTGCGCGAGATCACCGCGGCGGCGGGCGTCAACGCGGCCCTCGTCAACCGGTATTTCGGCTCCAAGGAAAACCTGTTCGAGGAGGCGGTCGTTCCCGAGCTCAACATCGACGTGCTTCTGGACGGCGAGCGTTCGACCTTCGGCAAACGCGCCGCCGCCCATTTCGCCAAGATCGCCCATGAGGGCGAGGAGCTCAGCCCGACCCTGCTGGCCTTCGTGCGCTCGGCCGGAAGCGTGGATGTCCGCGATCTGGTGAGCCGGGCGATCCACCGGCAGGTGGTGCTGCCGCTTGCCCGCTGGCTTGGCGGGAAGGACGCGGAGCAGCGCGCCGCGCTGATCGTTGCACACATGACCGGTTTCGACACGCTGCGCCGCGTCGTCGGCATCGATTCGCTGTCGCCGGAACATGAAGAGGCGATCACCGAGCGCTTCGCCAAGGTCCTGCAGGGCTATGTGGACGATGCGCTGTAATCCCCGTCACGCGGGGTGCTGACCGCGGGGGCTTTCGTCCATCAGGCCGGTCAGATGGTGGTTGAGGCGCAATGACAGCTCGGCCTTGACGGCCGCATAGGCCGGATCGTCCCAGCGGTTGTTTGTTTCATTCGGGTCCTCCTGCAGATCGTAAAGTTCGCCCCACGCCTGGTCGCGGTAGAGCGTGAAGCGATGGCGGTCCGTCAGGAGGGTCCGCACCCGGGCGGGCGCCTCGAAGCCGAGACGAATGCCGGCGTCATTGTATTCCATCAGCAACTCCCGGCGCCGACCTTCACCGTCGAGGCACGGCAGGAGACTGCGGCCCTGCATGCCGAAGTAGGGGGAAAGGCCGGCCCGCTCGAGGATCGTGGCGGACAGATCGACCGTCGAGCCCAGCGCGTCGGACCGTGCGACGGTGTTTCGTGCCGGGTCCGACCAGATGAACGGCACGCGGGTGACCGCGCGGAAGGGCATGGCGCCCTTGAACAGCATGTTGAAGTCGCCCAGATAGTCGCCGTGGTCGGCGTTGAAGCACACGACGGTGTTGTCAAAGTGCCCGCTGGCCCGCAATCCGTCCATCACCGCACCCACGGCATCGTCGACCATCGAGACCATCCCGGCGGTCAGCGCCATGGCCTCGCGCAGATGGTCCGTATCCAGCATCATCGCTTCCTGCGGCGTCGCCTGCCTGCCGCGGCTCTGCCACCGCTCGTGCAGGTACCGCATCGGCGGCGGCGGATTGACATGCGCCTCGTAGGGCAGCGCCACCTCGAAGGCGTCCGGCGTGTACATGTCCCAATACCGCCCCGGCGGGTTGAACGGATGGTGCGGATCGGGGAACGACACAAACAGGAAGAACGGCGCGTCGCTCCCCTTGCGGCTTTCAAGATAGTCAACCGCCCTGTCGCGGATATAGGCGGTCGGGTAGAGCTCCTCGGGAACGGGTGTGCGGTAGGCCTGCGGGCAGGAATAATTGTGCGGCAGTTGATTGCGGTCATCCTGCAGCGAACGCCAGTCGCTCGCACGGCTGCGGAACCATTGCTGGTAGTGCCCGCCACAGCGGTCGCCGTGAAGCGTCACCATGTCGACATGCCGGTAGCCGTAATAGGGCGTCCTGAATTCGTAGCGGCCGTCGGACAGATAGCGGCCGGGCTGTTCCTGAAGATAATCGCTCTCGTCGCGCTTCCACGCCTCGTCCGACGGACCTGGGTCCGGTTCGTGAACGCCCGGCCGCGGCTCCATGAACGGCTGCAGGTGGCTCTTTCCAATGGCCGCCGTGTGATATCCGCCGGCAGCGAGCACGTCGACGAAGGTGTTGGCGCGTTCCGGCAGGACGCAGCCGTTGTACCGCAATCCGTGCTGGCTCGGATATCGCCCGGTCATGAAGGATCCGCGGTTCGGCATGCACACCTGGGAAGCGACATGGAAGTTTTCGAACCGCGTCCCGCCGGCCGCAAGCGAGTCGATATGCGGCGTCCTGACGACGGGATGTCCGTAGCATCCCAGCCAGTCCGCCCGGTGCTGGTCGGTCATGAAGAAGATGAAACTGGGTCGTTTCGTCACACGTGTTTCCTTTGCGCAAGTGCCTCGTCCGGTCTCCGGCGGCTCCAGGCCACGAATGCCACGGATGCAGCCGTCAGCGGCCAGTGAATGAGCGGATCGGTATGGAGCACACCGATGGCCAGCGCAATGCGCAGGACCGTTTCGGCCTTGCCGATCCTCTTGTTGTCGAAGCCGCTGGCAGCACTCGCCATCAGATAGATCATGACGCCCATGCGCAAGACAATGGACAGGAACGCACCGGCCGAGAACTCGGCACCCGCTTCATCGACAATGAGCAGAACCGGGTAATAGGCAAAGACGAAGGGGATCACGAACATCACCGCCCCGATGCGCATCGCCTTGACCGCCGTCTGGAGCGGCGATGCCTGGGCAATCGCCGCAGCCGCGAACGCGGCCAGAGCAACGGGCGGCGTAATGTTGGATGCCACGCCGTAGTAGAAAACGAACATGTGCGCCGCCAGCGTTTCCAGGCCGAGGCGCTGTAGGGACGGGCCGAGGATCAGGATGATGGTGAGGTAGGCCGGCAGGGTCGGCATGCCCATGCCCAGAAGCAGCGCCGACAGCATCGCCAGGATCAGCGTCAGGAGCAACCAGTGGTCCGCCGCCTTGGCGATGACCTGTGCAAAGTCCCCCGGGAGGTCGGTTGCGCCGAGGACCGCGGTGATGATGCCGATGACGCCGACGGCAACGATGACGCGGGCGAAGTTGATCCCGCCCTTGATGAGCGAATCGACCAGCCGCCAGGGCTTTCTGCGGACCTGTGGATTGAGGAAGCTCAACGCAACGAGCAGGAACAGGGCCGTGATGCCCGAGCCGGCCGGCGAAAGCCCGCTCAATAGCGCCGCGATCACCGTGACCACCGGCGCGAAAATCAGGATCATGTTCCTGTAGTCCTGCGGCACCAGGACCATGTCCGCCTCGATGCCGTCGGCCTCCACCGATTCGACCCCGAGGCGGCGGGCTTCGAAGATGACGGTCGCAAAAAGGCTGGCGTAGTAGGCGAGCGCCGGAACAAGCGCGGCAACGATGACCGTAAGGTAGGATATGCCGGTGAAATCGGCCATCACCAGCGCTGCCGCGCCCATGATCGGGGGCATGATCTGGCCGCCTGACGAGGCCGTCGCCTCGACGCCGCCGGAAAAGGCCGGGCTGAAGCCGCGTTTCCTGATCATCGGTATGGTCAATACGCCGGTTCCGACGACATTGGCGACGGCGCCGCCGGACATGGTGCCGAAGAGGGCCGACGCCACGATTGCCGCATGCGCCGGACCGCCGCGGAACCGCCGCATGGCGTTGTAGGAGAGCTTGATCAGCGACAGGCCGGCACCGCTGCCCTCCAGCATGCTCCCCAGGAGAATGAAGGGCAGAACCGTAAAGATGACGATGCCGGCGATGGTGCCGAGTATCCCGTCATTGAGGTTGAACCAGAGATCGCTGGCCGTCGATTCGACCAGTTCCACCGGCGCCGTCTCGAAAATGCCCGGCCAGTACTGCCCGGTATAGAAATAGAACAGGCAAACGAGGCCGAAGACCGACAGCGGCGCGCCCCATTCGCGCCAGCACAGAACGATGATGACGAATGCGGCAACGAGGGCTGCGACCGCGTGAAACGGGTCAAAGAAGAACAGTCCCTCGTTCAGCGCCTTGATTTCGGTGTAGTAGAGCACCAGCGGGACGGCGGCCGCGATCAAAAGGAGGGCATCGATTGTCGCGCCGGCTGCGATGCCCTTGCGGCCGTAGCGGGAGAAACTTCGCGCAAACGGGTTGAGCAGGATCACCGTCGCAATGGCCAGACCGAACATGATCGGGCGCACGAGTTCGCTCGGGAACGGCCCGATCCGGGGCAGGAAACCCCAGGTGGGCAAAGCGTTGGCAATCCCGAAGACGGCCATGGAGGCGGCGCACAGGCCGGCGGCCGCCACTGTCCAGCGCGGCAGCGCATCAGATGTGGATGGACCGTCCTGCATCGGCCGCCTCCCCGAATCCTGTGATTACCCTGTTGCGCCTGGTGTCGGCGGTGGCACGGACGCGGCGGGCCGCGCCCGTATCCTTCATGCCCGCCGGGCGGCCGTCACTCAGGCTTGACCGCGTCCGGAACGTCGAATCCGGCCTCGACGTAGTAGCGGTAGGCGCCCTTGTGCAGGGGAATGTTCAAGGCGTTAAAGGCCGATTCCTTGTTGATCGCCTTGAGCAGCGCGGAGCTGTCGTGAACGGCATCGAGATTTTCCCAGAATGCCTTGGTGATATTGTAGACAAGATCATCCGAGAGGTCGGCGCGCGTCGCGGCAACCATGACATACATCGGCACAGTCACCGCGCCGTCGTTGACCTGGCCGGAATAGGTATTGGCCGGAATTTCACCGAAGGCCCGGCCCGGGACCTTGAGATATTCCTGGTATTCGGGCGATTCGAGCCGCTTCGGATCGATACCGAGGAAACGGATCTTGTTGGTCAGCCCGATCTGCTCGACATTGGCGCTGCCGACGGTGGTGGCGTTGAACATGGCATCGAGCTTGCCGTCCATCATGGCCTGCGTACCGGCGCCCCAGTTCAGGTGAATGGCTTCGTAGTCCTTGCCGGCCTCAAGCCCGGTCTCGATCTTGATGACCTCTTCGACATTCTTGGACGCCGCCCCCGAAGGCGGGCCGGTGAAGACCTTCTTGCCCTCGAGATCGGCCAGCGACATGATGCCGGAATCGGCGTAGGTCATCGGGTGGAACGCACCGCCGGTGAAGGCGAAGATCGAGCGCAGGTTCTTCGATGCGTCGATGGCGTCCTGGCCCATCTTCTTGTACATCGCCTGGCCCTTGGTCATGAAGACGTAGACCGCCGGCGGGACGATGGAGAAGTCAATCCTGCCCTGGGCGTTCTTGATCGCCGCGCTGGTCAGCGTCTGGCCGTCATTGATCTGGATGTCGATATCGGCCTCGTCATTGGCGATTTTGGCGATCGCCACCATCGCCGCGTGCGTCGCGCCGCCGGGCGCCGAAGTCTCTCCCTTGTAAATCTGCGCCATGGCGGACGACGCCATGACGGATATGGCAGCGGACGCTGCGACCGCGGTCAGTTTCTTGAGCATTTCTTTCTCCCTGTCGTTGTGGGTAT
This sequence comes from Nitratireductor sp. XY-223, assembly GCF_004959855.1. GTDB lineage: Bacteria > Pseudomonadota > Alphaproteobacteria > Rhizobiales > Rhizobiaceae > Hoeflea_A. Next base: position 102,667 of record NZ_SPNT01000002.1, read on the forward strand.
GTGTCCCTCGTTTCCGGCGCCGGCTCCCGACCGGCCGCCTTTATGACGTTTCGCGCAGTGCGTAGGCGTGCTCCTCCAGCGACTGTTGCGACGTTTCGGCGAGCCGCGCGACCATCTCCAGGAACAACGCCTTCTCCTCCCGGGAAAAGGCCGCATCCAGCGCCCGGTTGTGCGCGGTCACGCTGGGCAGGATCTGTTCGAAGAAAATCCGGCCCTTGTCGGTCATTGAAAATATCCTGGCGCGCCGGTCCTCGTCGCTGCGTGTCGAGCTGATCAGCTTGCGCTCCTCCATGGCCGCCAGCGCCCGGCTGAGCTGTCCCTGTTCGATCTTGGTGAATTCTATGAGGTGCTTCTGGGTGATCCCGTCCTGCTGGTCGAGCCCGGCCAGGATGCGCCACTCCGCAATGCTCATGCCGCCGCATTGCGCCAGTACCTTGCCCAACTGGGCGCGAAGCAATCTGGACAGCCGATGGGTCGCGACGGCGATGAGGCTGGCGCTTGCAGGGATTTTTTCGAGCTCGAGCAATGTCTTCGTCATGGACCGGATGCCACCTCTTCTCAAATCTGCAAACTAATTTACATGTTAAGTCATAATATGACAACACATATATTTACACAAGCCATTCCGCGAGCCGATGCGCGTATCCGCAGTTTCAGTTCATGGCCTGGGTCAGCGTGTCGTGGATGATCTTTCCGCGCGCCGGCCCGCTTTCGCGTATCAGCCGCGTAAGCAGGGCCTTGTCGAAGACTGCCTTCTTTTCCGCATCCGCCGTCGATTGCGACGGCTCCACCGTGACACGGATGAAGTCCTGGTCGGGTCCGTATTCAAAGCCGATTCTGGCGTTTGAAATGTCGGCCTGGGAGAGCACAAGCCGCAACAGGCCATCAATCTCTTCCTGAATCTCGGTGATGCTTTCTTCCAGCGACCGCCCGTCATATTTCGCAATCAGCAGCCGTTCGATTTCGCGGTCCGCACGGCCGTCTTCCATCAGCGACAACCGGGCGACCAGGTCCTCGCCAACGGAAAAATAGCCCACGGTTGTCGTAAAGCCGCGGTCGCGAAAGACCATGATGGTGTGGTCCGGGAAGCTGAATTCACTCGCGATCAGAAAACCGTTCCGGCGGGCAATCCGGTGAACCTTTTGCGCGACGGCTTCCTTGACGCTTTCTCCCAACTCAATGGAACGGACGATGTTTTCCTGCGCCCGCAGCGCTGCCCGGGTGGTTCGCTCGTTCTGAACGGCGAGAATAACCGTTATGCCGGCCGAAATGCAGATAACGACGACGGCGAAGGCCTTTGCATATCGCTGGCCGCCGAACACGATTCCGGCAATACCCGCCGCCGCGGTGCAGATTGTAGAGATCGCTATGAGAACAACAGTGAGCATGGTTTCGCAGTGCTTCCGGCCGGATTTGCCGAGGATGCCTTCCCGCTTCACATCTTCAGGCTACGGTCCAGCGGCAAGGTTGTCCATATTCGTGGAATGGCAACCGGAGGCCATGAACCGGTCAGGGCAGACTGAGACGCGCCATCCGGCCGCCGTCGACCGTGTAGACTTGCCCGGTGACGAAGCCGTTTTCCTCGGCGGCAAGAAACGCCACCAGCGCGGCGACCTCCTCGGGCCTGCCGGTGCGCCCGACCGGGTGGATCTTGCCGATGTCGCGGCGGAAGGCAGCCGGATCGTCCATGTTGTCGACGAATTCGCGGTTGAGTTCCGTATCGATCCAGCCGGGCGCCACCGCGTTGCAGCGGATGCCGTCGGCGCCGTGATCGACGGCGACGGCGCGGGTGAGGCCGTGAAGCCCAGCCTTCGAGGCGCCGTAGGCGGCCTGCATCGGGTTGGAGCCGAGGCCCTCGATGGATCCGATATTGACGATGGCACCACGGACGGCGCGAAGGTGTGGCAGGGCGGCTTTGATCATCAGGAAGGGCGCAGTGAGATTGACCTCCAAGGTGCGGTTCCAGTCATCGAGGGCAAGGTCCTCGATCCGCGACTGCCGCATCATGCCGGCATTGTTGATCAGGGCATCGAGCCGTCCCGCTCTTGCAACGATTTCTGAAACAATGCGTTGCGGGCTTTCGGGATCCGCGAGATCCGCCACGACATGTTCGAAGGCCTCGTCCGCGGTACGCTGCGCGGTGAAGACCCGGGCGCCCTCCCCGGCCAGCCGCTCCGCCACCGCCCGGCCGATGCCGCCGGCGCCGCCGGTAACAAGCGCGACCCTGTTCTCGAACCTTTTCATGAGACCGGCTTCCCGCCATTGACTTCGACCAGCGCGCCGCACATATAGCGTGCCCGGTCGGAAGCGAGGAAAAGGACGACATCGGCAATGTCGTGAGGCTGCGCCAACCGCCCGAGCGGAACCGTTTCACCGAGCTCGGCTACAGCGGTTTCGGGATCGAAGCCGCGCCGCGCGAAGCCGGATCGCAGCATTGCCGTGTCCACCTCGTTGGGGCAGACGGCATTGACCCGCACGCCTTCACGGGCATGGTCGCGGCCCATGCACTGCGTCAGCGAGGCGAGCGCTGCCTTGGTCATGCAGTAGACGGCATGGTCCGGCCCGGGACGAACACCCCAGCAGGATGCGACATTGACGATCGCGCCGCCGCCGGCTCCCGCCATCAAAGGGATTGCCGACCGGCAGATTCTGAACGGCGCCTCGACATTGACGGCCATGGAAAGCGTGAAATCGGCATCGCTGCAGCCTGTCACCGGTCCGCGGCGAATGATGCCTGCATTGTTGACGACGATATCGAGACCGCCGAGCTCCCCGGCCGCCGCCGCCGGCAGATAGTCGGCATAGGCGGGATCGGTGAGATCGCCCGGCAGGCAGGCATCCGCGTCCAGTCCGGCGAGGTCCCGATCCGCCGCGGCCACGCTGGCGCCGGCTTCGCGCAACTGCCGCACCACCGCCCTTCCGATGCCGCCGGCAGCGCCGGTCACAAGCGCGCATTTCCCTTCTAAACCGGTCATTCCGTCACCCTCTGCGGTCGCGGCTCGAGGCCGCCAGTCACAGCTTGGATTGCACCATAAATTATTATTGAATTCAATATGAATTTTTTTATAATACCGCCTCACCGGCACAATTGGTGCAGAAACCAAGAAACCAGGGAAAGCCGAATGAAGGACGAAGCGAGGGCACGAAAGGCGCGCTGTTATGCGGATCTGAAACGCAGGATCCTGACCATGGCGATGGAGCCCGGCAGCGATATCGACGAGGCCGCGCTCAGCCAGGCCTACGAGATTTCGCGGCCGCCGTTCCGCGAGGTGCTGCGTCAGCTCGCCGGCGAAGGCTACGTTGCGCTGGTGGAAAACCGTGGCGCCAAGGTCTCGGCGATGAACCACAAGACGCTGCGCGATTTCTTCGTCGCCGCGCCGATGATCTACTCGGCGGTCTCGCAACTGGCGGCACAGAACGCGACCGACCTGCAGATCCAGAAGCTGAAGGAAACGCAGCGGCAGTTCCGCGCCGCAATCGCCAGCGGCGATGTCGCAGGCCGGGCGCTGAACAATGAGCGGTTCCACGCGATCATCGGCGAGATGGCCGACAACATCTACCTGCAGCCGAGCCTTACCCGGCTGCTGATCGACCACGCCCGCATCGGCATGACCTTCTACCAGCCGCGTTCCGCGCGGATGGCCGAGAACCTGACAGTTGCCGCCGAGCAGCACGATCAGTTCATCGCCTTCATCGAGGCAGGCGACGCGGAAGCGGCGGGCCGGCTCGCCGTCGAGCACTGGGAACTGTCCCGCAACCAGATCGAGCTCTATGTCACACCGGCCGGCCTCGACATTCCGCTCGACGTGGCCAGGGCGCGATGAGGCCGTCATGAAGTTCGAAGGTATCTATACGCCCGTCGTCACACCCTATGACAGCGATCACGCGATCGATGAGACAGCCTTCGCCGCCGTTATCGAGCACCTGATCGCGGCCGGTGTCCACGGTCTGATCGTTGCCGGCACGACCGGCGAATATTACGCGCAGACAAGCGAGGAACGCATCCGGCTGATGGGACTTGCCGCCGAGATCATCGGCGGCCGGCAGCCACTGATCGTCGGCACCGGCGCCATCCGCACCGAGGATTCCGTCCTGTTCGCGCGCGAAGCGAAGAAGGCCGGCGCAAATGCGCTACTCGTCGCGACGCCGCCCTATGCCTATCCGACCGGCCGCGAGATCGCGCTGCACGCGCTTGCCATCGACCGCGAGGCGAACCTTCCGGTCATGCTCTACAATTATCCCGGACGCATGAGCGTCAATATGGACGAGGAGACCCTCGACCGGCTCGGCCGCAGCCCGAATTTCTGCGCCATCAAGGAATCGTCGGGCGATCCGAACCGGCTGCACATGCTGGCCCGCGACTATCCCAATATCCAGCTGTCCTGCGGCATGGACGACCAGGCGCTGGAATTCTTCGCCTGGGGCGCGAGGTCCTGGGTCTGCGCCGGCTCCAACTTCGCGCCGGAAGCGCATCTCGCGCTTTACCGCGCCTGCGCCGTCGATGGCGATTTCACCAGGGGCCGACGCATCATGTCGGCGATGCTGCCGCTGATGCGGGTGCTCGAACAGGGTGGCAAGTTCGTCCAGTGCATCAAGCACGGCGTGACGCTGCGCGGCATCGACTGCGGGCCGCCGCGCCGGCCGCTGCAGCCGCTCAACAAGGACGACAAGCGGGCGCTGGCGGAGGTGATCCGCACCATGGACCGCGCCATTGCACAAATCGAGGAGGAAAGCAGATGAGCGAGTTGCTGACCCGGGACGAATACGCCGCGATCGCGGCCGGCCTCGACTTTCCGCGCTCGCCTTTCATCGACGGGCGCTTCCATTCGGGAGGCGGCGGCGAATTCGCCACCTTGAACCCGGCGACGGGCGAGACGATCTGCACCATCGGGGCCTGCAGCGGCGAGGATGTCGACCTCGCCGTAACCAGGGCGCGCGAGGCCTTCGAGGAAGGCCGCTGGTCGAAGCTGCATCCGGCCGAGCGCAAGGATATCCTCATTCGCCTGTGCAAGCTGATCACCCGCAATGCACGGGAACTGGCGGTGATGGAGAGCCTCGATTCCGGAAAGCCGATCCGCGACTGCGTGACGATCGACATTCCGGAGACCATCCACACGATCAAGTGGCATGCGGAAGCCGCCGACAAGATCTACGACCAGACGGCACCTTCCGGCGAGGACGCGGTGGCGATGATCGTGCGCGAACCGGTCGGCGTGGTCGCTGCCGTCCTGCCGTGGAACTTCCCCTTGCTGATGCTCGCCTGGAAGATCGGCCCGGCGCTGGCGGCCGGCAACTCGGTCATCGTCAAGCCGGCGGAGCAGACCTCGCTGACGGCGCTCAGGGTTGCGGAACTTGCCATGGAGGCCGGCCTTCCGCGCGGCGTTCTACAGGTGCTTCCCGGCGACGGGCCGGGTGTCGGCGAGCCGCTCGGGCGGCACATGGGCGTCGACATGGTGAGCTTCACCGGCTCCACTGAAACGGGGCGGCGGTTCCTGCGCTACGCGGCGGATTCGAACCTGAAGAAAGTGGTGCTCGAATGCGGCGGCAAGAACCCGGCCATCGTGCTGGACGATGCCGAGAACCTCGATCTCGTGGCCGGCCACGTGGTCAATGCCGCCTTCTGGAACATGGGCGAGAACTGCTCCGCGAATTCGCGGCTGATCGTCCACGCCGGCGTCAAGGATGCGCTGTTGGAGCGTATCCAGGCACGGCTGCGCGACTGGAAGACGGGCGATCCGCTCGATCCGCAAAACCATCTCGGCGCCCTGATCGACGGCGAGCACTGCCAGAAGGTCGCCTCGTACCTGGACGGCATTGAAGCGCTGGCCGGCGGCAGCCTTTCCGGCGCCTATCTCGAACCGACGCTGGTGGAGACAGACCGCCACCACCGGCTGGCGCGCGAAGAGGTCTTCGGGCCGATCCTGTCCGTCATCACCGTCGCAACGGCGGACGAGGCACTGGAGATCGCCAACGACACCGAATACGGGCTGGCAGCCAGTATTTTTACGGCTAACGGCCGCAAGGCACTCTCCGCCGCGCGGGCCGTGCGCGCGGGAACCGTGACCGTCAACTGCTATGGCGAGGGCGACATCACGACGCCCTTCGGCGGCTACAAGCAATCGGGCTTCGGCGGGCGCGACAACGGCCTCCACGCCTATGACCAGTACACGGAAATCAAGACCATCTGGATCGATCTTTCCGATCCCGCCGCACAGGATGATGTCGGATGAACGCAGTCAATGAAGCACCCCGGTCACGCCGGGGCGGCCGCGGCGCGCGGCGCGAAATCCGCACCGCCATCGATACGAAGATGCTGCCGGCGCTCGAGCGCAGGCTGCCGCTGGTCGAACCGATGGACGCAGAACAGATCGCCCGCATCGACGATGCCTCGATGGCCATTTTGGAGGATGTCGGCGTCGTCTTTCGCGATCCGCAGGCGATCGCCGACTGGCGCGCCGCCGGCGCCGATATCCGCGACGGCGACCGGGTGCATCTCGACCGCGGCCTGGTGCGCACATTGATCGCGACAATTCCGGAGAGCTTCACCTATCACGCCCGTAATCCGGCTAACAATCTGCCCTTCGGCGGGGATCATTCGATCTTCGTGCCGATGACCGGCGCGCCCTATCTGCGCGATCTCGACGACAAGCGCCGCGGGCCGACGCTTGAGGACCTGGCGAATTTCCACAAGCTGGCGCACATGCTGCCGGCGCTGCATTCCTCGGCGCATCACATCGTCGAACCCATGGACCACGTGGTCGCACACCGGCATCTGCGCATCACCTATTCGTCAATGAAGCACTCGGACAAGACGTTCATGGGCATGACGACGAGCCCGAGGAACGCAGAGGACGTGATGGAGATGTGCGCCATCCTGTTCGGCGCCGACTTCATGGAAGACCATCCGGTGGTCACCGGCAACTGCAACGGCAACTCGCCGCTGGTGTGGGACGAGGTGATGCTCGGCGCCATGCGCGCCTTCTGCCGCAGGAACCAGCCGGTGCTGTGCTCGCCTTTCGTGCTCGGCGGCGCCAACACGCCGGCATCGACGGCCGCGGCGGTGGCACAGCTCAATGCCGAGGCGCTGTCGGCGCTCGCCTATACGCAGGTCGTGCGCAAGGGCTGCCCGGCGATCTACGGCCATTACCTCTCGACCGTCTCGATGAAATCCGGCGCGCCGATGGCCGGCACGCCGGAAATCAGCCTGATGAACTTCATGATCGGGCAGATGGCCCGGCATTACCGCATTCCCTGGCGTACGTCGAACACGCTCGGCGGCGCCAAGACCTTCGACGCCCAGGCCGGCTACGAGAGCGCCTCGACCATGATGGCGGCGCTGATGGCGGGCGCCAACTATGTCTGGCATTCGGCCGGCTGGAACGAGGCGGGCATGCACTGCTCCATGGCCAAGTTCGTCGTCGACGCCGAGCAATGCGCCATGGGATACCGCATGACCGAGGGGATCAAGTGGGACGATTTCGACGAGGCCCTCGCAGCGGTGCGCGACATCGGTCCCGGCGGGCACTATCTCGGCCACCCCCACACCCAGGCAAAGTTCCAGGACGCCTTTTTCATGCCCGAACTGTTCGACAACAACTCGATTGAGCAGTGGATGGCCGAGGGCAGCCATGAGATCACGGAGCGGGCGCTCCAGTACACCCGCAACCTTCTAAACAATTACGAGGAGCCCCGGCTCGACGCCGGCATCGACGAGGCGCTGCGCGATTACATCGCCCGGCGCGAGCGTGAGATTCCGGCCGTCGATGCGCTGAACGACGAATACTGACCGGCCATGATCACGGTGACGAAACAGCCCTTCGACCCGGGACCGGCGGCATGGAACGAGATCCTGCCAGCCGCCACGGCGCATCCCGCCCTGGACCGGGATATCAAGGCGGATTTCCTGGTTATCGGCGGCGGGTTCGCCGGATTGTCGGCGGCCAGACGCCTGAAGCAGCTTGAGCCGGATGCGGCGATCGCGCTCGTCGATGCGCGCCGCATCGCCGAGGGACCGGCAGGCCGCAATTCGGGCTTCATGATCGATTTGCCGCATAATTTGGCGTCTAAGGATTATGCCGGCGATGCGGTGCGGGACCGCTCGCAAACGGCATTGAACCGGGAAGCGATCGCCTTCGCGGCCGAGGCGGCCGGGGAATACGGCATGCCGGAAGAGGCCTTCAGTCCGAGCGGCAAGATCAACGCTGCGGCAACGGAACGCGGCACCGCCCACAATCGCGACTATGCGGCGCATCTCGAACGGATGGGCGAAGCGCACGAATTGCTGGACGAGAAGGCCATGCGGGACATCAGCGGCTGTGACTACTATCGCGGCGGTCTCTATACGCCCGGCACGGCCATGCTGCAGCCGGCGCTCTATGTTCGCGGGATTGCCGAAGGTCTAGCTGACGCCGGCGTCGCGCTGTTCGAGAACACGCCGGTCACGTCATTGAGCCGGCAAAGCAATACGTGGCGCGCGGCGACACCCGCCGGCGCGATCTCGACCGGTTCGGTCGTCCTGTGCGTCAACGGCCACGCGGAGAGTTTCGGATTCTTCAAGCGCCGGCTGATGCACATTTACCTTTATGCGTCCATGACCCGCCGGCTGACGGCGCAGGAAACGGCGGCGCTGGGCGGTCAGGAGCGATGGGGCTTCACGCCGGCCGATCCGCTGGGAACCACCGTCCGCCGTATCTCCGGCACCGGCGGCGCGCGCATCGTCGTGCGCAACCGTTTCACCTGGGCGCCGGGACGCAGTGTCGAGCCGCAAAGGCTGCGCTCGGTAGCGCATGTCCATGACCGCTCGTTCGCGGCGCGGTTTCCGGTGCTCACCGGTGCCGACATGGAATACCGGTGGGGCGGGCTGCTGTGCCTCAGCCTGAATACGGCGCCAGCCTTCGGCGAGCTTGAACCCGGCCTTTTCAGCGCCTGCTGCCAGAACGGCCTTGGCACCGCCGCCGGCACGCTGTCGGGCAAGCTGATCGCCGAACAGATTTGCGGGCACGCATCGGAGTCACTTGCGGCCATGCAGGCGCTTCCGGCACCGAGGCGCCTGCCGCCGGAGCCGTTCGCGTCGATCGGCGCCAATGCCACTATGCGGTGGGGCGAGATGCGGGCCGGCAAGGAGCTCTGACCAAGCACGTCCGCCGTTCGGAAAAGTCCGGATGCTACTTGAAGGCCTCACCCGGATAGGCGCCCCAGATTTCGTCCTGCGCGACCCAGCCTTTCGTGCCCCTAACCTCGCCGCGGCACCATTTGCCGTTGCATTCGTCGATACTGACAACGACACCGGGCTCCAGCTTGGCAACCAGATCGGCACCCTTTTGCGGCTTTGCCCGCAGCAGCACATAGACGCGCGCCTCGCCGCGCTTCCACGGCGCGACGATGGCGGTCCGCTCGCCGGTGAGCAGCGATTTGTGGATCCAGCCTTCGGTTCCGTCCGGATCGCGCACCCGCCGCCAGTGGTCGTATTCCTGGATGATTTCCATGGGAATGCCGGAACGGGTGTAGAGCCATTCGACGGCATAGTCGCGGCTCGGGCCGATGCGAAGATTGACGCGCCGCGCCTTGAGACTGACGAACCGGGGCAAAGGCAGGCCGCTGGCCCCCTTGGCCGCACTCTGTGCCTGGGCCGGAGGACTGTATGCCGGCGCCGTCACCAACAGCATTGCCGCCGCAAGAACGGCACTCAGGTTACGCGAGACGGTAGCGGCATTCATTGCAACCTCCATCGATGTTCTCCGCCGGCTGTCATTGCCACTTTGACGCCGGTTGGCGCAATCGATAATTTTCATTCCGGCACCGAGCGAGATTGCTTTGTCTTCCCGCTTTCGTCTGATAAAAACGACCCGTGTGGCCGGACTTAACCGGGACTATCACACCATGGTTAAAGAGCTCTCAACAAGGGGCCGATCGAGGAAATGCCGAATAAAAAGCGACCGACGGTGTTCATCACCCGCAAACTGCCCGAATCTGTGGAAACCCGGATGTGCGAGCTGTTTGATACGGAGTTGAATATCGAGGATACGGCCCGTTCCCAGCACGAGCTGGTGGAGGCCATGAAAACCTTCGACGTCCTGGTGCCGACGGTCACCGATCGCATCGATGCCGCGATGATCGAACAGGCCGGGGACAACCTCAAGCTGATCGCCAATTTCGGCAACGGCGTCGACAATATCGACATCGACGCGGCCGCCCGAAAAGGCATCACCGTCACCAACACGCCGAATGTGCTGAACGAGGACACCGCCGATATGACCATGGCGCTGATCCTGGCAGTGCCCCGGCGCCTTGCCCAGGGCGCCAACGTGCTGATGGGCGACGGTGTGTGGAACGGCTGGTCGCCGACCTGGATGCTCGGCCACCGGATCTGGGGCAAGCGGCTGGGCATTGTCGGCATGGGGCGCATCGGCACCGCCGTCGCCCGCCGGGCAAAGGCCTTCGGCCTTTCCATCCATTATCACAACCGCAACCGGGTCGATCCGGTCACCGAGGAAGACCTGGAGGCGACCTTCTGGGAAAGCCTCGACCAGATGCTGGCGCGCGTCGATATCGTCTCGGTCAATTGCCCGTCGACGCCAGCGACCTTCCACCTGCTTTCGGCACGCAGGCTCGACCTGCTGCGCCCCGAGGCCTACATCGTCAACACGGCGCGCGGCGGCATCATCGACGAGGCCGCCCTGATCAAGAACCTCCAGGAGGACAAGATCGCCGGAGCCGGTCTCGACGTCTTCGAACACGAGCCGGCCGTCAATCCGAAGCTCGTCAAGCTGGCGCAGAGCGGGCGAGTGGTGATCCTGCCGCATATGGGTTCGGCCACCATCGAGGGGCGGATCGACATGGGCGACAAGGTGATCATCAACATTCGAACCCTGTTCGACGGACACCGGCCGCCGGACCGCGTCCTGCCCGGGCAACTTTAATCGGGACAATCTGCAAGCATTGCTATCGGCCGCCCGCCGAGCGGTAGCTGATCGTATCGAAGCGCGCGGCAAGGGCGTCGTATAAGAGCAGCCGGCCGACCAGCGGCTCGCCGATGCCGGTAATAAGCTTGATGACTTCCATGGCCTGGAGCGTGCCGACAACACCGGTCAGCGCGCCGACGATGCCGGCCTCGGCGCAGCTCGGCAGCAACCCGTCGGGCGGCTGCGCGGGAAAAAGGTCCCGATAGGTCGGGTTCGGGCGGCCGTCGGCATCGTTGCGGAACGGGACCAGCACCGTGACCGATCCGTCGAAACGGCCGACAGCGGCGGTGACCAGCGGACGCTCCAGCGCGGCGCACTGGTCGGCGACGAGATAGCGCGTGGCAAAATTGTCGGAGCCGTCGGCGACAATATCGTAGCGGCCGATCAACTCCGGCGCATTGGCCGCGTCGATGCGCATGGCGTGCGCCTCCACGGCGACATGCGGATTGATCCGCCGCAGGGTCTCGCCGGCACTTTCCGTCTTGGGGACACCGACCGCAGCCGTGTCGTGCAGGACCTGGCGCTGCAGGTTGGACAACGACACCGTATCGTCATCGACGACGCCCAGCACCCCGACGCCGGCGGCGGCCAGGTACTGCAGCAGCGGCGAGCCGAGGCCGCCGGCGCCGATCACCAGCACCCGTGCCCTCTTCAGTTTCTGCTGCCCCGGGCCGCCGATTTCAGACAGGACGATGTGGCGGGCGTAACGCTCCAGTTCGGACGATGTCAGCGCATTTTCGGTCATGGGTCACTCACTGGCATTTTGAACGCCTCAGTCGGCACCGGCGTCGGCGACGGTGCCGGAACTTACCGTCAGATACCGGGCGCGCTCGCCGAGAGCGGAGAACATGCCGGCATCGGTTCCGGTCATTAAGGCCTGCCCGCCGAGCGCGTCCACCAGATCAAAAAGCGCCTGTCGACGGCCGGCGTCAAGATGGGCGGCGATTTCATCGAGCAGCAGGAGCGGAGCGCACCCGCAAATCTCACCCGTCAGGCGGGCATGGGCGAGCACCAGACCCACCAGCAGCGCCTTCTGCTCACCGGTGGAGCAGCGGGCCGCATCCATGTCCTTGCCGCGATGGCGCACTTTCAGATCCGAGCGGTGCGGCCCGGTCAGGGTCCGGCCGGCGGCGGCGTCGCGGTCGCGGGAAGCGCCAAGCTGCATAGCGAAATCCTCTTCCAGTTCCGCGGCATTGCCGCCGGCAATATCGGAGAGGAAATCCTCCAGCAGGAGGACAGCCTGCGGGAACGGCCCTTCGTCCTGGCGCTCATCGATGAGCTTGGTCAGCATGGCGATGAGTTCGCGGCGCGCGAGCGCGATCGCGACGCCGAGTTCCGCCATCTGCGTTTCGATGCCCTCCAGCCATGCGGGATCCAGGCGCCCTTCCGAAAGCAGCCTGTTGCGGCTGCGCATGGCGCGCTCGTAATCGAGCACGCGCCGCCCGTGGCCGGGATCGATGGCCAGTACCTGCCGGTCGAGAAAACGCCGCCGGTCGGAAGCCGAACCGGTGAACAGGCCGTCCATTGCCGGGGTCAGCCAGACGATGCGAAGGTGCTCAAGCAATTCGTCGTTGCTGCGCGCATTGGTGGCGTTGATCCGCAGCCGCCGGCCCGAGCCGCCCGCGGCCTCGGCGTCACCGCCGGCGCTGGTGCCGATCTCGACCGGCCCCTGCATGCCCTCGAGCACCGCGAAGACGGCAAATCCGGTTTCCGATTCTTTCCGGCTGATTTCGGCGTAGGCGGCGCGGCGCAGGCCGCGGCCCGGCGACAGCAGCGAGACGGCTTCCATGAGGTTGGTCTTGCCGGCACCGTTCTCGCCGGTCAGGACCACGTGGCGGTTGTCGAGATCGAGTGCGAGCTGCCGGTAGTTCCGAAAATCCGTCAGTTTGAGACGGGTCAGATAGGCAGCGTTCACAATATCGCCTGCCTCACACGCGCATCGGCATCAGCACGTAAAGGGCGCTGTCCTCGGCGACGTCACGCACCAGGGTGGGCGAGCCTGGATCGGCGAACAGGAAGATCGCTTCGGTGCCGCTGAACTGGCCGGTGATATCGAGCAGGTATTTGGCGTTGAAGCCGATCTCGAGCGGCTCGTTCTCGTAGCCGACCGCCAGCTCTTCCGTGGCGCTGCCGGAATCGGGATTGTTGACGGTCAGTGTCAGCAGCCCGTCGGAGAGCGCCAGCTTCACGGCACGTCCGCGTTCCGAGGAAATCGTCGAGACCCGGTCGACGGCCGCGGCAAAGGGCACGCAGTCGACCTTGAGCTCCTTGTCGTTGCCGGCGGGAATGACCCGCTGGTAGTCCGGAAAGGTTCCGTCGATCAGCTTGGAAGTCAAAAGCACGCCGCCGATGGTGAAGCGGATCTTGGCTTCGGACACTTCCACCGTGACGGCGATATCGGGGTCGTCGACCAGCTTCTGCAATTCGCCGACTGTTTTGCGCGGAACGATGATGCCGGGCATGCCTTCAGAGCCGGACGGCGCTTCGATGTCGGCGCGCGCCAGACGGTGGCCGTCGGTGGCGACGGCACGCAGTTTCAGGGCGCCCTCTTCCTCGATCGTATGCATGAAGATGCCGTTGAGATAATAGCGGGTCTCTTCCGTGGAAATGGCGAACTGGGTCCGGTCGATCAGCATTTTCAGTTCGGTCGACTGCAGCCGGAAAGTGTGGCTGAAGTCGCCGGCCGTCAGGTCCGGGAAATCGGATTCCGGCAGGCATTGCAGCGAGAATTTCGAGCGGCCCGAAGCCACGGTCATGCTGCCGCCCTCCGGGTCGACCGCGAGCAGCACCTCGGCGCCGTCCGGCAGCTTGCGGACAATATCGTAAAGCAGATGCGCCGGGACCGTCGTGGAGCCAGCCTGCTCGACATTCGCCGCCGTCGCTTCGGTGACCTCCAGATCAAGGTCGGTCGCCTTCAGGTCGAGCGTCGCGCCGTCGGCCTTCAAAAGGACGTTGGACAGGATCGGGATCGTATTGCGTCGTTCAACCACCCGATGAACGTGGTTCAGAGATTTCAGGAGGTTCGAACGCTCGATTGTCACACGCATGGGTCTGTACACCAAATCCTGTTGTTCTGATCGCCGTCATCCGATGCGCCGGTCCGCGATCGGCGCCTGGCTTTCCGGAACACCCGTCGTAAGATCTGCCCGGCCATAGCGGGACTTTTTCACTGGGACAAGCAAAATGACAGATTCACCGCCCCTTAGGCAAGTTTATGGCACGGATGGCGATCAAGAGGGACCGGCTTTCTGGGGATAAAGTAAATATCAAAGCCCCATGCGTTTCGGGCCCCGACAATGCGGAGCCCGTTCCGGATAAATGCGTCGAAGAGTGCTTGCCGATCACTCGCTGATCAGGCGGCGCAGGAGCTCGATCTCGTGGGACAGCTTGGTGTCTTCCTCCAGGAGGCCCTCGATCTTGCGGACCGCGTGCAGCACGGTCGTGTGATCGCGGCCGCCGAAGCGGCGTCCGATTTCCGGGAAGGACCGCGGCGTCATGGTCTTCGACAGGAACATGGCGATCTGGCGCGGCTTGACGATGGTGCGCGTGCGCCGGTTGGAGATCATCTCCTGACGCGAGACATTATAGTGGCGCGAGACGATGCGCTGGATGTCCTCGATGCGCACCCGCTTCGGCTCGCCCGCATTGACGAGATGGCCGAGCAGCTCGTCGACCCGGTCGATGGACAGCGACGGCTCGAAGGACCGGCGGAACAGCAGCTGGTTGAAGGCGCCTTCCAGCTCGCGGCCGCTCGACGTCACGTGGCGCGCCACGTGGGCGAGAATCTCGGTCGGAATGTCCAGCGAGTAGTCTTCCTGCTGGGCGGCGGCAAGGCGGCGCTTGAGGATCTCGAGACGCATCTCGTAGTCGGGCGCCTCGATCTCGATGGCGACGCCGCCCTGCAACCGGGAGCGGACCCGCGCATCGAGCGACTCCAGCTCCCAGGGTGCACGGTCCGCCGCAACGACCACCTGACGGGCCGAATCCAGCAGCATGTTGAGAAGATGGCAGAACTCGTGCTGTATCGACTTGCCCTGCAGGAACTGCATGTCATCAATGACGAGCAGGTCGATATTGCGCAGCGATTCCTTGAAGGACAACGCATCGTTGTCGCGGATCGCGGTGGCAAAGCGCCACATGAAATACTCCGCCGTGAGGTACACGACGCGCGGTTTGCGCTCGCTCTCATTGGCCGCCAGGGCAATCGCCTGGAGAAGATGGGTCTTGCCGAGACCGACATTGGAATGGATGAAGAGCGGATTGAAACGCACGGCACTGCTGCCGGCTTCCGCAATGGTCTTGGCCGCGGCCAGGGCGACTCGATTGGAGGCCCCCTCGACGAAGGAGGCGAAGGAGTAGCGCCCGTCGAGCGGCGAGCCGGAAACCGAGCCGGTTTCGACCGGCCGCATCTGCGCCTTCTTGGACTTGGATCCCGGGTGCGGAACCGCAGCGGGCCGCGCCGACTGTGCGCCCGATGCGGTCGACTGCTGGACGTCTGAAATCTCCGAGGACTGGATGAGCCGGTTGCCGCGCGTGGCCGAGCGGACAACGATTTCGACCTTGTTGATGTCGCCGTTTTCCTCGGCAAAGAGCTGGGTCAGAAGATCCAGATACCTGTTGTTGATCCACGACCGCAGAAAAGTCGTGGGAACCGAAAGTCGAACAATGCTCTTTGAAATGGATTCGAGTTTTAGCCTGCCAAACCAGCTAGAAAATACGTCGGGACCGACCTGTGCCTTCAGCCGGGTCTGAACCCGTCCGAAGAGTACGTCATTCGCCATGCCTGATTTCCCCATCTCCGTCGGTGGATCGGCCTTGCCGGAAGGAGGTGGTGCATCATCCCGTGTTTGCCGCACATTTGTACGCACCTGCGCTCCTGATAGTCCCTGCATCTGGCCTTCTCCTGTATCGTTATTATTGCGTCGGCCGAGCGGCCGAACTTACTGTTCTACGTACAAACCCCAAACCCAACTGGAAGTGCTTCCCCTTTCGTTTCCGTCAGACAGACCGACCGAATACGCACGGCGCTACGGATCACCATGCGTATTCATTTCCCGGCACCATGCGCCGCCCCCAGAGCTAAGCGCACAAACGTCCCCAAGGCCGGGCTGAAGCCCGAACCACAACCGGGAAATTTTGATGAATCGTGCCGCAGAATGCGAGCACTGCATTGAAGATGAAAACATCAAAACTGCCAAAGAGTTCAGTAGTCTCACAATTCAAAACAACCTGTTTGCGACCTCCATGCAAGCCCATTAAGGCAACGTTAAGAGGCGAAGGTCAAGGCGGGTTTTTGAGAGAAATCGGCGCGATTGGCCCGCGGGAGCGGTACGGCTCAAATGTGCATCCTGTGCGCCTTCCCGTAACGCATTTGGAATCAACAGCTTGTTGATGAAAGGCCGCCAGGTGTTGCAGGATTGCAAAAAAACAAAAAAAAATTATTGACTCGGAAATCGTTCGGCGGGTTTTCCAACGGTCTACCAAAGAATTTTAATCCTCTCGTAAGCCGTTATTTTTTCTGGTAAATAATTGTTTTTCCTTTACTAGACGACCGGTCTATTATTACAATCATGTTACAGCAAGTTGATTGAATCGCGAAAGCCCGGCCGACGGCCAGGCTAAGGGCATACTCGCTAAATATTTGCAATTAGGCGCTGATTGCCTTCACGCGCCGCGCCAGGCGGGAGACTTTGCGGGAGGCGGAATTGCGATGAATAACGCCTTTGGTTGCAGCGCGCATCAATTCCGGCTGTGCCTGCTTGAACGCCTCGGCCGCCGCATCCTTGTCTCCGGACGCGATCGCCTCCTCGACCTTGCGCACAAAACCGCGCATGCGCGAGCGGCGCGCCTTGTTGACTTCCGTTCGCCGGGCGATCTTGCGGGTCGCCTTTTTCGCCGAAACTGTATTGGCCATCTGGTTCTCTCTTTGCCTACGTTCGTGCCCCATATCCTACCGCCAGGTTTGCCAACCCGCAATTGAAACGACAGGAGCAGAAAAAATTACGGCGGCCACCGGGGCCACCAAATCCGTGCCGGGCATATAGCCGGAAAGTCCGGTGCCGTCAACGGTTCTTGAACTGCGCCTGGCGTTTCTCCGCAAACGCGGTCATGCCTTCCTTCTGGTCTTCCGTCGCGAACAGTGAATGGAAGAGGCACCGCTCGAAGCGGATACCCTCGGCAAGGGTCAGCTCGTAGGACCGGTTGACGCTTTCCTTGGCCATGATCACGGACGGCTGCGAGAAACCGGCGATCTTCTCGGCGGCCTTGATCGCCGTCTCGATCAGCTCGGTTGCCGGCACCACGCGCGCCACAAGTCCGGACCGTTCGGCCTCGTCCGCGTCCATCATGCGTCCGGTCAGGCAAAGGTCCATGGCCTTGGCCTTGCCGACCGCCCGCGTCAGGCGCTGGGTGCCGCCCATGCCGGGGATCGTGCCGAGGGTGATTTCCGGCTGGCCGAATTTCGCCGTGTCGGCGGCGATGATGAAATCGCACATCATGGCAAGCTCGCATCCGCCGCCGAGCGCATAGCCGGCGACCGCCGCGATCATCGGCTTGCGCACGGTGCCGACCTTGTCCCAGCCGCCGATGAAATCGCTCATAAAGGCGCCGACGAAATCGAGGCTCTGCATTTCCTTGATATCGGCACCGGCGGCGAACGCCTTTTCCGATCCGGTTATAACCATGGCGCCGATCTTGGCATCCGCGTCGAATGCCTGCACCGCGTCGAGCAGCTCGGCCATCAGCGTCGCGTTGAGCGCGTTCAGCGCCTTCGGCCTGTCGAGGGTAACGAGGCCGACGCCGCCGCGGGTTTCAACCTTGATGCACTCATATGCCATGTTCGAATTCCTTCCTTTGGTGATCTGATGCCGGCCGCTCAGCGCTGGCAGGCGGGGCAATAGAATGTCGAGCGGCCGCTTTGCACGACGCGGCGGATCATTCCATCGCAACCGTCGCGCCGGCAAGCTTCTTTCTCTCGATCATAAGTATTAAACGTGTGCTGGAAATAGCCCAGCGTGCCGTCCGCCTGGCGATGGTCGCGCAGGGACGATCCACCGGCGTCGATCGCCGCGGCGATGACGGTGCGCACCGCGCGGGTCAGGTGCTCGAGCCGTGCCACCGGCGCGCCCGACCGCGCCACAAGGGAGCCGGCGGCGCGGCGCGGTGAAAGGCCCGCCAGCCACAGCGCCTCGCAGACATAGATATTGCCGAGGCCCGCTATGATGCGCTGGTCCAGAAGGGCCGCCTTCAGCGGTGCCTTCTTGCCGGCAAAACGACCCGCAAGGTATTCCGCGTTGAGCGCGTTGCCCGTCGGCTCGACACCGAGGTCGCGGATCAGCGGATGTCCGTCCAGTTCGCCATCGCCAGTGAGCAGCATGAATCCGAAACGCCGCGGGTCGTTGTAAACGACACGGGCGGAGCCCAGCGGCCCCTCCAAATGGAAAACCACATGGTCGTGCCTCTCATCCTTGCTGCGGTCGTGGTGAAAACGCCCCGGCCTTTCTTTCGGGTCGCCGCGATCAACATAATAGGAACCGGACATGCCGAGATGCGAAATCAGCACGGACCCGTCGTCAAAGCCGATCAGCAGATATTTGGCGCGCCGCTGCAGCGAGGTGATCCGGCGGCCCTCGATCCGCGAAGCGAACCTTTCCGGCAACGGAAAGCGCAGATCCGGCCGGCGCTGCTCCAGGCGGCGCACCAGCGCACCCTCCATTGCCGGCAGCAGGCCGCGGCGTACGGTTTCGACTTCGGGCAATTCCGGCATGGGTGTCCGCCACGTTGGCTTTTGCTTCGACTTCACCTATAAGCGGCGCGACTTTGCCGCACCGCAATACAAGTGAGCCTGATAGCGCATCTTTGTGCGTTAGGCTATTGTTCCCGCCGAATTGAGTACCGGAGTTCATTTTGATGTCTCAGACGCGTACATCCGCAGCCGGCGGCATGGAAACCTCCTACGGCTTCAGGGAGGTCGACGAAGGCGAGAAGCAGGGCCTCGTCAACGATGTATTCCACGGTGTCGCGCGGCGCTACGACATCATGAATGACGTGATGTCGCTCGGCATGCACCGGGCCTGGAAGGACGCCATGGTCGGCGCCCTCAACCCGAGAAAAAGCAGCGCCTATCGGGTGCTCGATGTCGCTGGCGGCACCGGCGATATCGCGTTTCGCATCATCGAGGAATCGCGCCGGCTCGCCCATGCGACGATCCTCGACATCAACGGATCGATGCTGGAGGTCGGTCGCCAGCGGGCCGCCAAGCGCCACCTTGCGGACAAGCTGACCTTTGTCGAGGCCAATGCCGAGGACCTGCCCTTCGATGACGGCAGCTTCGACGCCTACACGATCGCCTTCGGTATCCGCAACGTGCCGCGCATCGACGCGGCTCTGAGGGAAGCGGCGCGGGTGCTCAGGCGCGGCGGTCGTTTTTTGTGCCTGGAGTTCTCCGATGTCGACCTGCCGCTGTTCGAGAAGGCCTACGAGGCCTGGTCCTTCAACGCGATCCCGCAATTCGGCCGGGCCATCACCGGCGACGGCGAGCCCTACCGCTACCTGGTGGAATCGATCCGCAAATTCCCCAACCAGAGCGACTTTGCGGCGATGATCGCGCAGGCGGGGCTTTCCCGGGTCAAGTGGACCAACTACACCGGCGGCGTCGCGGCGCTGCATTCCGCCTGGAAACTCTAGACCACAAACCGCTCCTCGCTCTGAACGCCGGCCGATCATGAACAGTTTCATCGCCTATATCAGACTGATGCGCGCCGGCTGGGTGATGGCCCGCGAGGGGGTGATCGCCTCGCTTCCGTCCGACGGGCTGTACGGACCGGCGCTGGCTGCCTACAGGCTGGCGACGCTCCTGGCGCGGCGCAAGGCACAGCAGGCCGACCGGGCGGAGCGGCTGGCGCGCGCCGTCGAGCGGCTCGGCCCATCCTATGTCAAGCTCGGCCAGTTCCTGGCGACGCGTCCGGATGTCGTCGGCCGGTCGCTGGCGCAGGACCTGTCGCTGCTCCAGGACCGCATGGACACGTTTTCCATGGACGCCGCCAAGGCGCGGATCGTCGAATCCATCGGCCGGCCCGTGGACGAGCTCTACAGTACCTTCGAACAGCCGATCGCCGCCGCCTCCATCGCACAGGTGCATCCCGCCGAGATCAGCGACGATGCCGGCACGCGCAAGGTCGCGGTGAAGGTGGTGCGCCCGGGGATCCGCAAGCGGTTCTACCGCGACCTCGAATCCTTCTTCCTCGTCGCACGCATGGCCGAGCGGCTGTCGCCGGCATCGCGGCGGCTGCGGCCGGTGGATGTCGCGCGCACCCTGGAGCAGACAACCAAGATCGAGATGGACTTCCGCCTCGAGGCCGCCGCCCTGTCGGAGCTGGCGGAAAACACGCGCGACGATCCCGGCTTCCGGGTGCCGGCCGTCGACTGGGAGCGCACCGGGCGCGACGTCGTTACCATGGAGTGGATCGACGGCATCAAGATCGCCGACATCGAGGCGCTCAAATCGGCCGGCCACGACCTCGACCGGATTTCGGAAGTCCTGATCCAGTCCTTCCTGCGCCACACACTGCGCGACGGCTTCTTCCACGCGGACATGCACCAGGGCAATCTTTTCGTCGACGCCACCGGCACCATCGTCGCCGTCGACATGGGCATCGTCGGACGGCTCGGAAAAAAGGAGCGCAGGTTCCTCGCCGAAATCCTCTACGGGTTCATCCGCCGCGACTACCGCCGGGTCGCCGAGGTGCATTTCGAGGCCGGCTATGTTCCGGCGCATCACGACGTGGCGAGTTTCGCCCAGGCGATCCGGGCGATCGGCGAGCCGATCCACGGCCAGTCGGCCGAGACCATCTCGATGGCGAAACTGCTGACGCTGCTGTTCGAGGTGACGGAGCTGTTCGACATGCAGACGCGGCCGGAACTGATCATGCTGCAGAAGACCATGGTCGTCGTCGAGGGCGTCGCGCGGCTGCTCAACCCACATTTCAACATGTGGAAGGCGTCGGAACCGGTGGTCGGCGACTGGATCGCCCGCAACCTCGGGCCGGCGCGCGTGGTCACGGACATCAAGGACGGGCTCGGCGCCGCCGTGCGGCTGGCCGAACAGGCCCCGGAACTGGCGGCGCGGGCGGAGCGCCTATCACAGGAAATCGACGCGATGGGCCGCAAGGGCCTGCGTTTCGATCCGGAGACGGCCGAGGCCATCGGCAAGGCGGAGGCGCGCTACGCACGATCGGGCCGCATCGCCCTTTGGGTGATTGCACTGACTGCAATCTTCATTGCATTTCAATTGTGATTTGATTTCAATGCAATCAATTTGCTAGGCTCTTCCGCGAGGGAGACCGCCATGGCCAGCATCACCATACGCAATCTCGACGATGCCACCAAACAGTCGCTGCGCGAGCGCGCCGCGCGCAACGGCCGCTCGATGGAAGAGGAAGTGCGCCATCTGCTGCGCGAGACCTCGGCACCGGCGGCCGTGGACGAGCCGACATGGCCGGAACCAGGCGGCGGGGACGCGGCGCTCGCCGGCAAGCAGATCCTGCTGATCATCACCGGCGGGATCGCGGCCTACAAATCGCTCGACCTGATCCGCCGCCTGCGCGAGCGCGGCGCGTCCGTGCGGCCCGTGATGACGCGCGGCGCGATGGAGTTCATCACCCCGCTGGCGGCGGGTGCGCTCGCCGCCGACCGGGTCTTCACCGATCTCTTCTCGCGCGAGGACGAGCAGGATGTCGGCCATATCCGGCTGGCGCGCGGCGCCGACCTCGTGCTGGTGGCGCCCGCGACGGCCGATTTCATCGCCAAGATGGCGCAGGGCCATGCCGACGACCTGGCTTCGACGATCGTGCTTGCCAGCGACCGGCCGATCCTGATCGCACCGGCGATGAACCCGGTTATGTGGAACGCGCCGGCCCTGCAGCGCAACCTGCGGCAGGTGCGCGAGGACGATGTCCAGGTCGTCGGGCCGATGCGCGGCGAGATGGCCGAAAGCGGTGAAGCGGGCCTTGGCCGCATGGCCGAGCCGCTCGACATCGTCGCTGCCGCCACGCACATGCTCGACGACCGGCCCAGACCGCTGACGGGCAAGACCGCCATTGTCACCTCGGGCCCGACCCATGAGCCGATCGATCCGGTGCGCTATATCGCCAACCGCTCCTCCGGCAAGCAGGGCCACGCCATCGCCGCGGAACTGGCGGCGCTCGGCGCCAGCGTGACGCTGGTGTCGGGCCCGGTCACCATTCCGGATCCGCACGGCGTGTCGACGGTGCGTGTCGAAAGCGCCCGCGAGATGCTCGATGCGGTCGAGCAGCTGCTGCCCGCCGACATCGCCGTCATGGTCGCCGCCGTCGCCGACTGGCGCGCGGCAGGCGAATCGGGCGAGAAGATCAAGAAGAAGCCGGGCAAGGCACCGCCGCCGCTGAAGCTGGCGGAAAACCCGGACATCCTGAAAACGGTCGGCCATTACGGCAAGCGCCCGTCACTCGTCGTCGGGTTCGCCGCCGAGACCCAGAACCTGATCGACAACGCGCGGGCCAAGCTGGAGCGCAAGGGCGCCGACTTCATCGTCGCCAACGATGTGTCGCCAGAGACGGGTGTCATGGGCGGCGACAGGAACCGCGTGCGCATCGTCTCGGCAAAGGGCGTCGAAGAATGGCCGGAGATGGACAAGCAGTCGGTCGCGGCGCGTCTCGCGCAGGAGATCGCCGCTCGATTTCAGACGGCGATGGCCTGAACCTGTCCCGACGGCGCGAACGGTGCGACCGTCACGCCACCGTCGCTCACGGTCACGAAGCTGGCCGACGGAATCTCGGACCAGCGGTCGGTATCCTCGTCGAACGGTTCTGAAACCAGGCAATGCCCGTCACCGGTCAGCGGACACATCGTGCCGGAATAGAGCGTCGGCGCGTGGCGGTCGGTGGCATAGCGCACGCAATGAAGCGCCTGACCGTCGCTGAGGGCGGCGGTAAAGCGGATCAGCGGGCGCAGGCCGAGGGATATCGCTTCGCAAAGCACGAAGCCGAGCGCCGCCTCCAGGGCCGCCTTCGGATCGTCCTCGAGGCCGAACTGCAGGGCCAGAAGAAACAGCAGCTCCGAATCGGTCGAACCCTTTCGCTGCGCATAGAGCGCATCGTCCAACCGCGTTTCGAGCCGCCGCTCCAGCCGGTCGAAATCGCCGAGCTGACCGTTGTGCATGAACGACCAGCGGCCGTGCACGAAGGGATGGCAATTGTCCCTGGTGGTGCGGCCCGCCGTGGAGGCGCGCACATGGGCAAGAAACAGCGAAGAGCCGATCTGCCGGGCGAGCGAGCGCAGATTGTCGTCCGACCAGGCCGGCAGGATGTCGCGGTAATGACCCGGCTCATTGTGCTCGCCGTACCAGGCGATGCCGAAACCGTCGCCGTTCGTCGCCGTCTTCGCCTCCGTGGCGCATTGCGACTGGTCGATCAGGGAGTGGGCGGGTGAGGCGATCAGATCCTCGAGGAAACGGCGGCGACCGCGATAGGCAACCCATCGGCACATGGCTTCATCCGCCCTTCTGGAAAAACGGGAACATTTGACCGGTGTGAATGCGTTGACCGACCATGCGGATCGGGCGTTGCGGCTTCCTCCCTCCACCGCCTGTGCCCGGCACGGCCGACCGGCGCAAGCGCCCGGCCCGTTCGGATTTTGTGGTCAATTCTTGTTGTCCTCCCGGGTGGCGGCTCGTCAGCCCGGCGCCCGCCCTGTGCCCTTGTTTGCGCCAATGGCGCGCGGGGCCGACCTTTGGGTCATCCGCCATCAAATGCTCCCCTTTTTCCAGCGGAGCCTCAACCATTCCGGTTGTGCATGCGATGGTGCATCGTCTCGATCATGCGGCTTGCCGTCTTTTCGAACAGGAACGGCAGGATAGCGTGCACGCATGCCGCGCAAGCCGCCAGGAAGAGCCGCCCCGAGAACCCCGCGGCAAAGCGCAGATGCTCGAAATAGGTTTCGTCGACCGATTGCGGATGTTCGGTGAACAGCCTTGTGACCCGTGTCGTCATCGTCATATCCCTTCGCAGGTTCTTATGGGCAGGTTCTTCTGAATTTTCACGCAGCGTATCGCGGAAATGGCGGGATATGTTCCCGAAATTCCTGTATTTTCGGTTCATATTGGGATATACGTCCCAAATATGAAGAAAATTGACGAATTCGATCGCAGGATTCTGGAAGAACTGCAACAGGACGGCAGTCTTTCCATCGAATCGCTGGCGGACAAGGTCCACCTGTCGCGCAACGCCTGCTGGCGACGGCTGCGGGCACTGGAAGAACGCGGCGTGATCACCGGCCGCGTGGCGCTGGTCGATCCCGAGCAGATCGGCTGCGGCCTGTCGGTCTTCATATTCATACGCACGGCAAACCACGATCCGGACTGGCTGGAGCGGTTCCGCACGGCCGTCGTCAGCCTGCCGGAAATCACCGGCGTCCACCGCACCAGCGGCGAGTTGGACTACGTGCTGAAAGCCCGCGTCGCGGACGTCAAATCCTATGACCGGCTCTATCAGCGGCTGATCGCCAAAGTGCCGCTCTCCGATGTCACCGCCTCCTTCGTCATGGAGGACATCAAGGACACGACGGCACTGCCGATTGTCGGCACTGTGTGACCGACCAGAACCGATTGTCGCGGATACGTTGAACAGTCCGTCTTCCGTGTGCCGCTTATTCGGCCCGCGGCAATCGCTATATGCTGGAACAACCAGTCCAGCTCCAGGAGACACACCGATGTCCATCCGCCCGGTCAAGCAGCTCTCATCCGCCGTTCCCACCATGGAGGGCGCCGGCGTCAAGCTGCATCGCGCCTTCGGTTTCACCGATCCGACGCTCGCGGACCCGTTCCTCTTGTTCGACGATTTCCGCAATGAGCGTCCCGAGGACTATCTGGCCGGCTTTCCGTGGCATCCGCACCGGGGCATCGAAACGATCACCTACGTGCTGGCCGGCACGGTCGACCACGGCGACAGCCTCGGCAACCACGGCACGCTGGGCGCCGGAGACGTGCAGTGGATGACCGCCGGCAGCGGCATCATGCACCAGGAAATGCCGAAGGGCGACGCGGCCGGCCGCATGCACGGTTTCCAGCTCTGGGCCAACCTGCCGTCGTCGCTGAAGATGACCGATCCGCGCTACCAGGACATCAAGGGCGCCGACATCCCGGAGGTCATCGACGATGACGGCACGGTGGTGCGCGTCGTCTGCGGCGATTTCTGGGGCAAGTCCGGCCCGGTCGACGGCGTGTCGGCCGATCCGCTCTATCTCGATATCTCGGTTCCACCGGGCAAGCGCAAGACCCTGCCGGTCGACACCTACCGGTCGGCTTTCGCCTATATCTTTGCCGGCTCAGGACAGTTCTCGGGCGCGTCGAAACCCTATGGCGTTCTGACCGAGAAGGAGATCGGCGGCGAGGAGATCCTGCTGCGCGACCAGTCCGGCAACAGGACCCTGGTGGTCTTCGATACCGGCGACGAGGTCACCGTGCAGGCGGGCGAGGAAGGCGTCCGGTTTCTTCTTGTAGCCGGCAAACCGATCGAGGAGCCGGTCGCCTGGCACGGTCCCATCGTCATGAACACGCGCGAGGAGCTGGCTCAGGCGATCCGCGAGCTGCAGTCCGGCACGTTCATCAAGGGGTGAGCTTGAAGACAAGCCCGGTGTGCGGCGAGACCGCGCCGGCGACGAGATCGTCGAAGACGCCCCCGGCTCCGGAAAGCCCCTCGACGGTCCGGTAGGTCAGCCAGGACCGGCTCTTTTCGGCAGCGGCGCGCCAGAAGGCGAATGCCTTTTCCTCAAAGACACCCGGCGCCCAATCGGACGCCCGCTTCTGGATGTGGCCGGGCGCGAAGAACATGGCGCTACGCTCGCGGATGAAGCCGGGCCCCATCTGGTTGTCGTCCCAGTGGGTGACGCCGACATTCGAGCAGTAGCGCATATTGTCGCCGAGATGGGCGTGCAGGGCCGAAAGCACGGCGCCCGAACCGGACATGTCGATGATGGCCGTCGGCCGGTCCGCGTCGACCGAGCCGATCTCGTCATAGGTGAGAACCGCGCCGTAGAGGCCGAGCGCCCGGACCGCGTCCAGGTTGCGCGGCGACGTCAGGCCGATGCTCTCCGGGGCGTTCTGGTCATCCGCCAGGGCATAGGCAACGCCGATGGCCGTCTTGCTCGAAGCGCTGACGACGATGACCTGCTCGGCCCCGAACCAGGCATTGTCGGAAAAGAAATCGTGCAGGCAGAACGAGGTCGCGTAGAGCGGGTGAAGCACCATGCGGGCATCATCATAAGCCGGCTCATAATCGGCCTGCCCGTTCACGCGGCCATAGGCGTTATAGACCGGCGGCAGCGCGGCGCGGTGCCCGGCACCGTCGAAAAGCCTGGTGCCGCCGACCTTCTGCGGCTTCATCACCAGATGGCTCGCCATCGGGAAATAGCCGTAGAGGCGGTCGCCGACCGGCACGTCCGGATGGTTCGAGGCGGTAACATCGGCAAAGCCCCAGACCGGAATGATGCCCCAGCCGCCGTCATCGTTGTCGAGGGGCGGAAAGAAATTCCAGTAGCCGATCTTCTCGCCGACCACGCCATAGGTGACGTTGTTGGCGGTCAATGCGAAGCGGTCGATCGCCGCGAGCACTTCACCGTCCCCGAGCTGCGGGGTGTCCGCCTCCGCCAGCCGGTGCCCGGACAGATCGTCCTTGCGGACCTGGAACTGCTGCATGATCGCCTCCCTTGCTGCGGCTGTCAGGCCGCCTTTTGCGGATGGTATTCCTTGACATGGGCGAAGCGGATCGCCGGCCAGCGCTCGGCTTCGTAATTCAGCGAAAAGCCGTCCGAAGCCAGGAAAACCGCGTCGCCGTCGAGATCGCGGGCGATATCGCCGCGCTTGGCGTTGATGAATTTTTCGACATCGGCCTCGCTGTCCGCCGAAATCCAGCGGCAGACATTGAACCGCGCCGCCTCGAAGGAGACCGGCAGGCCGTATTCGGCCCGCAGCCGTTCCTTGAGCACGTCGAGCTGCAGCGCGCCGATGACGCCGACAATGGCGGGCGAACCGTCCTCGGGCGAGAACAGCTGCACGACGCCCTCCTCCGCCATCTGCTGCAGCGCCTCCTTCAGCTTCTTGGCCTTCATGGCGTCTTCCAGGCGCAGCCGGCGCAGGATTTCCGGCGCGAAGTTCGGCACGCCCTCGAAAACGATGTCCTCGCCCTCGGTCAGCGTGTCGCCGATGCGCAAGGTTCCGTGGTTCGGTATGCCGACCACGTCGCCGGCATAGGCATCGTCTGCAAGCTGGCGCTGATGGGCGAAGAAGAACTGCGGCGCCGACAGGCCGAGCGTCTTTCCGGTGCGCGACAGCCGCGCCTTCATGCCGCGCTGCAGGCGGCCCGAGCAGACGCGCACGAAGGCGATGCGGTCGCGGTGGTTGGGGTCCATGTTGGCCTGGATCTTGAAGACGAAGGCCGTCATTTTCGGATCCGTCGCCTTGACGAGACGGGCGCCGGCCTTTTGCGCGCGCGGCTGCGGGGCGTATTTGCCAAGCGCGTTGATGAGGTCGCGCACGCCGTAATTCCGCAGGGCCGAGCCGAAATAGACGGGCGTCAGATGCCCCTCGCGGAAGGCCTCCAGATCGAACGGGCGGCACGCCTCGATCGCCAGGCTGGTCTCTTCGATGAAGGTGTCATGCTCGTTCTCTGGCAAAAGACCGGCCGCGCTGTCGGCCTCCGGGCCGTTGACCTTCGTCACCGCTTCCTCGCTGTCCATGCGGCGCACGGCGTTGTCGGCCAGGTGATAGGTGCCGGCAAAGGTGCGTCCCCGGCCGATCGGCCAGGTCATCGGTGCGGTGTCGAGCGCCAGCTTCTCCTCGACCTCGTCGAGGATCTCGAACGGATCGCGGCTTTCCCGGTCCAGCTTGTTGACGAAGGTGACGATGGGAATGTCGCGCAGGCGGCAGACCTCGAAGAGCTTGAGCGTGCGCGGCTCGATGCCCTTGGCCGCGTCGATGACCATGATCGCGGCGTCAACGGCGGTCAGCGTGCGGTATGTGTCGTCGGCGAAATCCTCGTGGCCGGGCGTGTCCAGGAGGTTGAAGACGTGGTCGCCATATTCGAACGTCATCACCGAGGTGACGACGGATATGCCGCGCTCGCGTTCGATCTTCATCCAGTCCGAGCGGGTCTGCATGCGGTCCTTCTTCGCCTTGACCTCGCCGGCAAGCTGGATGGCACCGCCGAACAGCAACAGCTTTTCTGTCAGCGTCGTCTTGCCCGCATCCGGGTGCGAGATGATGGCAAATGTACGCCGGCGGGCAACGGCCTTGGCCAGGTGGTCGGTCATGGAAGTGAGAATCCTGTTGAATTGGACGTCTTCTAGCGCCTGTTCGGCAGCGTTGCAATTGACGAAAACCGAACGGGGCGGCAAGAGTGCAGCATGTCCGCCGACCAGCACCACAAGATCCAGCCCCCCGTTGTCGGGCTCGTGCGGCTGCCGCACGGCGGCGGTCTCGACCTGCCCGCCTACGAGACCGACGGCGCGGCCGGGATGGACCTGCGCGCCGCCAACGATGCCCGCGCGCCCATCGTGCTTTCGCCGGGCGAACGGGTGCTCGTGCCGACCGGTTTCATCTTCGAAATCCCGGACGGGTTCGAAGCGCAGATCCGGCCGCGTTCGGGCCTCGCCTTCAAGCACGGCCTGACCTGCCTCAACACGCCCGGCACGATCGACAGCGACTATCGCGGCGAGGTGCAGGTGCTCTTGATCAACCATGGGGAGGAAGCCTTCACCATCGAGCGCGGCATGCGCATTGCGCAGATGGTGATCGCACCGGTCTCGCAGGCCCTGATCGAGGAGCGCAGCCTGGCCGAAGAGACGGAGCGGGGCAGCGGCGGGTTCGGTTCCACGGGCCACTAGCGGCAGCGCATTTTTTCTAACCGACTGGGTTTTTTGGTGTCTCTGTTAGACTATTTTCCTACACATCTTGCAAATGCGAAACGGAATTCCAAATTATATCCCGAATTCGATGCCGCGCCGCTGGCGAAGTGCTGCCGGCGCGGCTAATCTTCCCGACCTGCCGCCCCTTTCGGCGTGCATTCAACTGGAGCCCGATCATGTCTTACCCGACCGACCGTAAACCCGGACGCGGACGCGTCTTCAATTCGATTACCGAAACCATCGGCGACACGCCGATCGTGCGGCTGGACAAGCTTGCCGCGGCCACCGGCGTGAAGGCGCATCTGCTGGGCAAGCTGGAGTTCTTCAACCCGATCGCCAGCGTCAAGGACCGCATCGGCGTCGCCATGATCGAGGCGATGGAACAGGACGGCCGGATCGCGCCCGGCAAGACGGTGCTCGTCGAGCCGACCTCCGGCAACACCGGTATCGCGCTGGCATTCGCCGCGGCCGCGAAGGGCTACCGGCTGATCCTGACCATGCCGGAAACCATGTCGGTCGAGCGGCGCAAGATGCTGGCCCTGCTCGGCGCCGAGCTCGTGCTGACGGAGGGGCCGAAAGGCATGAAAGGCGCGATCGCCCGGGCAGAGGAACTGGCGGCCGAAATCCCGGACGCCGTCATCCCGCAACAGTTCGAGAATCCCGCGAACCCGCAGATCCACCGCGAAACCACGGCCGAGGAGATCTGGAACGATACCGATGGCGGTATCGATATTTTCGTTTCCGGCATCGGCACGGGCGGCACGATCACCGGCGCCGGCCAGGTGCTGAAGGCGCGCAAGCCGGAGCTGGCCATCGTCGCGGTCGAGCCGACGGATTCGCCGGTGCTTTCAGGCGGCGATCCCGGACCACACAAGATCCAGGGGATCGGTGCCGGCTTCGCGCCGGCCATCCTGGATACCGGCATCTATGACGAGGTGCTCACGGTATCCAACGACGAGGCGTTCGAGATCGCCCGGCTCGTTGCGCGGACGGAAGGCGTGCCGGTCGGCATCTCCTCCGGCGCAGCGCTGGCGGCCGCCGTGAAGGTCGGCCAGCGTCCGGAAAACGAAGGCAAGACCATCGTCGTCATCATCCCGTCCTTCGCGGAACGGTATCTTTCGACGGCGCTGTTCGACGGGCTGGCCGCCTGAACGTTGCGGAAAGTTCACAAAGCAGAGTCTGCGGCCTTGCATTCGGCCGCAGCCTTGCCTAACTAAACGCCGTCAACGAACGGAGTCTTGATGCGCGGACGAAAAGAGTCCCGGTAAGGCCCGGTCAGGGAAGACCGGGCGAAATTCGTAACGCTGCCGCCGGCCGTGCCGCTGCGGCACGCCTTGTGTTACACGCATCAAATTCCGGATAATCAATGGACATTTCTAGGCACGAGCAGCGGGTCCTGCACCTGCTGGCTCAAGGCGGCCACATCCTCGTCGACAAGGACGAGCGCGGCCGTATCGTCGATAATTCCTGCGTGACGCGCGACGGCTGGTTCTGGAACGGCTGCTCGCTGGAGCTGTTCAGAAAGCTGAAACGCCGACGGCTCATCGCGTCGAGAGGTGGCGGTCCCTACCAGATCACGCAACTCGGCCTGAAACGGGTCCGCTCGCAGGCAAACAACCGATAAACGCAAGCAACGGAGGCGGCGCACACACGCCGCCTCCATCCGGCCGAACCCGAGCGAGGGGTTGCCACGGGGAGTGGCCCGGCCAGATAAATTCCTGAAGCTGTTCGAATGATCGCCGTCCGGCGGGTGTCAGAACTCGATTCCGAACGGCGGCTGGTTGTTCAGGTATTCGGGAAGCGACACCTTGTTGTCACGGTTCTCGTCAAGGATCGCGAATGCCACCTTGACCTCGTATTCCGCATCGAATTCCTCGTCTTCTTCCGCTTGCGCATCAAGCGCTATCTCGCATTGGAGCCTTGCGAATACGCCGTCCGCGGCGAGACCCTTCACAAGCTCCGTGTGGATCAGGTAGCCGCTCTTGTCGGTATCGTAGTCCTTGAACGTCTTGGTATGTCTCGATGCAAAGGCGTTCTCCAACTCCGTGTAGTCGATCCTGCCGTTGCCGTCGCCATCGAACGCTGCGAAATTCTGCAGGGGACCGTCCATCGACAGGTCTTGCTCCTCGTCGCAGTCTTCCGGCTCCCGGACCTCGGACACCTCCTTGTCTTCCCTGCCCGTAACATCGTCTTCCTGCTCGATGCCGAGATACTCGGAAAACTCGTCGCTGCTGATGACGCCGTCGCCGTCGACATCCATTTCGGCAAAGGCAACGCGCACGTCGGCCTGCGCCGCAACGTTGTTCTGGGTGGCCATGTTCCAGCCGAATGCAAGCGCCAGCAGCGCTGCGGCGGAGACGCCAAAGGTCGCCACGCGGTTCGGATTGATCGATTTCATGAGGGGAACTCCCGTGTCCGTTTCGTACTGCGCATGCGCTGAAACCTCTCTTTCCAGGAGTTGCCTGATGAGCCTGCTGGTCGGCAGACCGCGCCGCGCGCTCACGACGCTCACGCGTTCCTTCAGCTCGGGCGAAACACGAATCTCGATGGATTCCGTCTTCTTGCTCATGCCGGACAACTCCCTGGGTTCAGGCCTGCACAATGGAACGTTGGTTCCCGATGCGCCCTATCTCAACACAATTCGTGACAGGACACAGGCTTATTCGTGTCCGGTTGACAGAGTTATTTTGTCCGGACATTTTTTTTATTTAAATACAGGAAGATATAAGCACAACGCGCGGCTCGCGCCGGGTTCGGCGAACCCGGAAACGGAGCGCTGCGGCTGCTCTCGGAACCGGTTTTGCCAGCACCCCGCGCCGATCCGCGGATCGCACCTCCACGGCTTTACTTCGGAATCTCGAAGCCGGTTATTGCATTCCAGTCCGAATGGTCGCTTTCGACGACAGATTTCACGGCGTTCTCGACGGCGGCGAGGCGTTTGAGTCCTGCCTGAGCGGACGCGTGGGCGGTACGGATATTGTCGATTTCCTCGTGGCTGAGCATCAGCGCGGTGGACTGGTCCGCGACCTTGCCCGCCTCGGCCTCGACGTGATCCATCAATGCGTCGACCGCTTTCTCGCGCTTGTCCGCCTCTTCCCGCGTGTCGGCTTCTTCGGCCTCATCGCGAAGCTCCATGAGCTTGTCGAGCAGTGTCTTTTGGAGCGTGGCCGTGTGGGTGATCGCCTCCTGGATGGCCAGTTTCTTCTCCGCCGCCTCGTTGACTATCCGGTTTTGGTCGGCCGTGTCCTGCGCGGCGCCGGCCGAGCGGCTGCCGAAGTAGAATCCGACGATCGCCGTCAGCGCCGTCGCCAGCATGGTCAGGATCTGCTGCGCCAGTTGGACGACCGCGCTGTTGTCGACAACGGTATAGACACTGACCGTGGCGACCGCCTTGTCGCCGGTCCCGTCTATTGTTGTCTCATAGATATGCTCCGGGCCGAACGCCTCCTTCAAGCGCTCAAGCTCCTGCGACACGGTGGTCAGGATCGCCTGGCCGGGAAACGGCCCGACGACTTTCTGGGTCGCGACGAGCATGCGTCCGGTCTCACCCGCCTCGGTCAGCACGAAGACGCCGAAGATCAGCACGAGGACGATGAACGCTATGGCCAGGACGGCGCGGATCGAACCCTGCGGCAGGCCGAAGGCATGGGTGCTGTTGGCGATCGACAGTTTCGACATGACCCAGGCGCAGAAGACGATCGACAGGATCAGGATCGGAAAGGCGACCAGGCCAATCAGCACGGGCAGGAGATAGCGGTATTCCTGGAGTGTCGGCGGCGGCCAGCGGATCATCGCCAGTACGGCCAGAAACGCGACAAGGGCGCACAATGCCGCGATAAAGGGAAACAGGCGGCCAAGCATGTCTAGCATCCCCGCTTTCTTGCAGGCGCGTGCTATTTCAACCGTTCACGCGCCCTGAGCACTGTGAAGCCGACATTCCGGAGCCAAGGCGCCTGTGCGTCGCGGTCGTGCGGCAACCACGAGCATGTAAGCGCAAACGCGCTGAAAATACAACCAGATATAGAATTTTCACGCAATTCGCGCGAGACTTCAGGCGGCGGCCGCCATGCCCTCGCCCGGCAGGCGATAGGAAATCGCCTCGGCGATGTGTACGCGGCCGACTTCGGCGGCGCCGTCGAGATCGGCGAGCGTGCGGGCGACCTTGAGCACCCGGTGATAGGCGCGGGCCGAGAATTTCATCCGCTCGGCCGCCTCGTGCAGCAGCGCCGTTCCGGCGGCGTCGGGGCCGGCAACCGTCTCGATGAGCGATGTCGGGCACAGCGCGTTGGCGGTGACGCCCGGCATCCCGGCGAAGCGCTCCTTCTGGCGCTCCCGCGCCCGCGCCACGCGTTCCGCCACATCGGCGCTCCGCTCGCTGGTTCCGGGCTTGATCAGATCGGCCGCGGTGACGGCAGGCACCGTGATCCTGAGATCGATGCGGTCGAGCAGCGGGCCGGATATGCGGGCCTGGTAGTCGGCCTGGCAGCGCGGGCCGCGGGCGCAAGTGTGCCCGGGCTCGCCGGCCATGCCGCAGCGGCAGGGGTTCATTGCCGCGACCAGCTGGATGCGGGCCGGATAGCTGACATGGTGATTGGCCCGGGCGATGACGCACTCGCCGTTTTCCAGCGGCTGGCGCAGCGAATCGAGCACCTGCGGCGAAAACTCCGGAAACTCGTCAAGGAACAGGACGCCATTGTGGGCGAGCGATACCTCGCCCGGCCGCGCCCGCATGCCGCCGCCCACCATCGCGGCCATGGAGGCCGAATGGTGCGGCGCGCGATAGGGCCGACGGTCGGACAGTTCGCCGCCGGACAGCAATCCGGCGATCGAATGGATCATGGAGACTTCCAGGAGCTCGGCCGGCGACAGCGGCGGAAGGATGGAGGGAAGCCTTGCGGCCAGCATCGACTTGCCGGAGCCGGGCGGGCCGGACATCAGCAGGTTGTGGCCGCCGGCCGCGGCCACCTCGAGCGCCCGCTTGGCGGTTTCCTGGCCCTTGATGTCGGAAAGGTCGGGCAGGCCGTCCGAGGGGCCGCGGATCGCCGCCTGAGGACGCGACAGGACCTGCGTCCCCTTGAAATGGTTGGCCATAGCAATGAGGCTGCGCGGCGCGAGGATGTCGAGATCGGCACTGGCCCAGGCGGCTTCCGGGCCGCAGGCGGCGGGGCAGATCAGCCCCTTGCCCTCGCTATTGGCGCCGATCGCCGCCGGCAGCGCGCCTGCGACCGCCGCGATGGTTCCGTCGAGCGACAATTCGCCGAGCACCACGTAGCCCGACAGCGCATCGGCCGGGACGGCGCCGAGCGCCGCCATCAGCCCGAGCGCGATCGGCAGGTCGAAATGGCTGCCTTCCTTCGGCAGGTCGGCCGGGGCGAGATTGACGGTCACCTTCTTGGCCGGCAGGGAAAGGCCCGACGCGTGCAGCGCCGCCTGCACGCGCTCGCGGCTCTCGGCCACCGCCTTGTCCGGCAGGCCGACGATATTCATGCCGATCTTGCCCGGCGCGACCATGACCTGGACGTCGACCGGAACGGCGTTGACGCCCTGAAAGGAAACGGTGCTGACGCGCGAAACCATCTGCCTACCTCATCCGCCTGCACGCTGCGGCTGCATAAAACCCGACATACATCCATACACCATCGGCGCGCGAGCAACAAGAACAAAAATAGAACATGGCGTGACGGCCCGGACCGTTGAAAACCGCGCGAGCGGCTGGACGCGCGAACGCCGAGACGGTATGTGCATTGCACGCCCGCCTGTGCGGGCGGTCGGCCGACTTCCATACTGAACGGGCAGGTGCCAACCATGACGATCCGGTTTCACAAGGGCGATATCAGCGAAGGGGACATGGCCCGTTACGACGGGGATATCGCCATCGATACCGAGACGCTCGGTCTCAAGCCGCACCGCGACAGGCTGTGCGTGGTGCAGCTCTCGCCGGGCGACGGCACCGCCGACGTCATCCAGATCGCCAAGGGCCAGAAGAAGGCGCCCAACCTGACGCGGCTGCTCAAGGACCGCAAGAAGACCAAGATCTTCCATTTCGGCCGCTTCGACATCGCCATCCTGTTCCACAATTTCGGCATCACGTGCGAGCCGGTCTTCTGCACCAAGATCGCCTCGCGGCTGACGCGCACCTACACCGACCGGCACGGCCTGAAGGACAATCTGCGCGAACTCCTGGACATCGACATCTCCAAGCAGCAGCAGTCCTCGGACTGGGCGGCGGAAGAGCTCAGCCAGGCGCAGCTCGAATATGCGGCAACGGATGTGCTTTACCTGCATGCGCTGCGGGAAAAACTGCAGGAACGGCTGGAGCGCGACGGGCGCGAAAAGCACGCCGAGGCCTGTTTCAGGTTCCTGCCGACGCGCGCCAAGCTCGACCTGATCGGCTGGGACGACACCGACATCTTCGCGCACAGCTAGAGCTCACGGCCGACGCCTTCCGCAGCTGCCACATGGAGCCGGCGCGCACCTGTTGCCAGAACCCACAGATGGGCGCATCATGCCTCAGCGGGACCGTCCATCCGATGGATGTCGGCAACCCGGAATTGGCCATAACATCGGCGTGCAGTAAACGGGAGATGCTTATGCCTATCTACATTCAAACCGGCAGAATGAGTGAGCAAACGCTTCAGGGATTGATCGAGAACCCGGAAGACCGGTTCCAGGCCGTCAGTGACGTCCTGGCGGAAGCCGGAGCGACCTTGAAGGACTACTACTTCACCAGCGGAGAAACGGACTGGCTGATGATCATCGAAGCCGACAGTCTCGAGGCCGTCGCTGCGGCGGCCATGGTTGCGGGCGGTTCAGGTGCGGCGGCAAGCGTATCGACGCGCCAGGCATGGACATCGGCGGAGTTCAAGGCCGTGGCGGCGAAGGCCGGACAGATCGCCGGAAAGTACCGCAAGCCGGGTTAGGGCGAGGTGCGGCGGCTGCCACGGAAGTCCCAATCCACTTTCGGGCAAGCCCTTCTTTCACAAGCATAAAACCAGCCACTCGCACGCCGGGTGGCGAGGACAGCACGCAATTTTGACTGGCCGACCCGGCGGCCGGGGCCGTATATTGCCGGCTACGATCAATGCGGATGCGCCGAGGGGACGATGACTGGTACCGATGGAGCCCAGGAACCGCGCTTTTCCACAGTTGCCGAACTCACCGACTGGATGATCGACGGCGCCCGCCCGAGCGCCGACGCGCGCGAGATCGTCACCGGCATCTGCGATGGGCTGGTCGGTCTCGACGTCGCGGTCGACCGCTTCATGCTGTTCATCTACACGCTGCACCCGAACCTGCAGGGAAGCCGCTTCCGCTGGATCAAGGGCGAAGGGGTCGACATCGCCCACGCCAAGATGGGCACCTTCTCCCAGGAGGTCTACACGTCCAATCCGCTACCCCGGGTGGTCGAGCAGCAGGAGACGATCCGCCGCCACCTGGAGCGCGAGGACTGCCCGGACGACTACATCATCGTCGGCGAGCTGCGCGAACAGGGCTTTACCGACTACATCGCCCTGCCGCTCATCTTTACCACCGGCGAGACCCATGCCTGCACCTGGTCGTCGGCGCAGGAAGGCGGTTTCAGCGACCGGGACCTCGACATATTGAAGCGGATCAACGCGCCGCTGGCGCGGCTGACCGAGACATACATGGTGCGGCTCAATGCGGCGGTGCTGCTGTCCACCTATGTCGGGCGCAACAGCGGCACGCTGATCCGCGACGGCAAGGTGCACCGCGGCGACGGCGAGGAGATCACCGCCGTCATCCTCTTCGTGGACCTCAAGAACTTCACGCGGCTATCCAACGAGATCGCCGGCTCCGAGCTCGTCAGCCTGCTCAACGACACGTTCGACCACCTTGTCCCATCGGTGACGAGCCGCGGCGGCGAGGTTCTGAAGTTCATGGGCGACGGATTCTTCGCGATATTCCCGTATTCCGACGAGAAGGGCCTCGCCGAGATGGCGGCCGCGGCCATGGACGCGGTCGACGAGGGCGCCGAGGCGCTTTCGAAGGATGCGCTCGGCGACAGCGTCTCATTCCGCGCGGCGCTGCATTGCGGCACCTTCCATTACGGCAATATCGGCGGTGCCGACCGGCTCGATTTCACGGCGATCGGACCGCCGGTCAATTACACCGCACGGCTGCTTTCGGCCGCCACCGGGCTCGGCTGCGACAAGGTTGCCTCCTCCGACATCGCCTCGCGCGCACCGGGGCGGTGCGATAATGCCGGTTCCGCCGAGCTCAAGGGCTTTACGGGCGAACAGACGATCTGGCGGTTCTAGGCTTTGATCATCACGACTTGCGTATATTTCGACGGCACACGCATGGAGCCGTCATCGGCCGTGTTGAACGCGTCGACGAGATTCAGGATATCGTCCGCGAGCGCCTTCTCGCCTCGCGGTCCGGCCTTCTCGAACGCCTTGTGAAGCAGGCCGTAGTGGGTCCTGAAAAATTCCAGAAAGTGTTGCGGTGAACGGTAGCGGTAGATGAACGTCCTGCGGCTGATCGACAGCGACGCTGCCGCGTCCTCGAAGTGATCCCTGATCCAGCCTTCGCGGCCCCAGTTTGCCGGCGCCTTGAAGCCCGGCGAGGCCGACATGTGACTGCCGATGATGCTGCACATCCGGCCGATGAAGCCGCGTGGCGTCCAGTTGGCCAGCGCGATCTTCCCGCCCGGCTTGCAGACCCGGACGATTTCCTTCGCGGCGGCCTGCTGGTCGGGGGCGAACATAACGCCGAATGTCGAAATCACACCGTCGAACGAGTCGTCCGGATAATGGAGGTTCTGGGCGTCCGCAACCTCGAAATCGATTTCCAGGCCCTCCGCCTCGGCGCGCCGGCGGCCGCTATCGAGCAGCGACTCGACATAATCCGTCGAAGTCACCCTGCAAAAGCGGCGGGCGACCGCCAGCGTGGCGTTGCCGTTGCCGGCCGCAACGTCGAGAATGTGCGATCCGGGCGTGAAATCGGCCGCCTCCGCCAGATCCTCGCCGGATTTCTGCAGGGTGACGCCGAAGCGCGCGTAGTCGGCGCAGGACCAGGAGCCGTTGAGCCGCCTGTTCCATTTCTCGTAATCCGGCGCGATGCCCTTTTTCAATGCGATGTTCATGACGCGTCCTCCAGGCCCCAGAGCAATTCTGGTCGGCTGAACTATCGCGCGCACCTGTTTCAATCGAACGGCGGAAAAGGCGTAAATTGTTTCAATTGTTGCCCGCACGGCGCGTGACCGGGCGATGCGGACCGCGGGTTCCCCGGGCACAGGGTTGCGGTGCAGACGACCGGTCTGCTAGCGACCGTCACGTCGGCCGTGCCCATGCGGCCGGCAACCGGACGCCATCACTGCAGCATCAGGACGTCCGTCTTGGCGGTTCGGCCGCGCAGGCTGAGCGGGCCGTGCTTCTTCAGCCGCGCCAGCGCGATCTTCGTCTCCGTCGGGTTCTCCGCCATGGCCGCATCCACAAGGGCGACGCTGACGATGCAACGGCAGCCGATCTCCCGGTTCGCCTGCTCGAGCCGGCTTGCGACGTTGACGGTGTCGCCGAGGACCGCGAATTCCATGCGGCGGTCGTTGCCGATGTCGCCAAGCACGATCGGGCCGTAGTGGACGCCGATCGCCAGCTCCAGCTCGCCTGCCTCGCTTCCCGCGCGCGTCTGTTTCCAGCTCCTGAAGGCATCCGCCATCTCGACCGCGGCGGCCAGCGCGCTCACGGCATCATGGTCTGACGG
This sequence comes from Nitratireductor sp. XY-223, assembly GCF_004959855.1. Classification (GTDB taxonomy): domain Bacteria; phylum Pseudomonadota; class Alphaproteobacteria; order Rhizobiales; family Rhizobiaceae; genus Hoeflea_A. The sequence continues at coordinate 141,285 of NZ_SPNT01000002.1, forward strand.
TTCGGGCGTTCCGAAGGTCGCCATCAGGCCGTCGCCGATGAACTTGTCCAGCGTCCCGTCGTGCCGGAAGACGGTTTCGGCCAGCATTGCGTGGACCTCGCGCAGCACCCCTATCGTGTCGCGGGGCGAACGGTTCTCCGCCCATCCCGTGAAGGAAACGAGATCGGCGAACAGGACTGCGGCCTTATGCTCGCGCGGTTCCGACAACGGGTTGGTCTTCGTGGCGAGCAACTCGACGGTCTTGCGCGGGAAATAGCGCGACAGGTTGGTCTTCTCGCTGGCGAGGTCGGCCTGGCGCAGCGCAATGGCGCGGGCGCGGTTGACCGCAAGCGCCAGCAGCCCGGCCGTGATCAGCAGCGCCATGATTTCCTGGAGCCTGATGCCGAGGTCGACAAAATACGGGGACACCAGTGCGCCAAGAAGCTGATCGCCGCTTTCACCGGTGGGCGGCTGAATGACGGTTTCGGGCAGGCTGGCAAGCCAGCCGACGCCGATCGCCCAGCTTACCGCCGCCGATACGCCGCCCCACAGGACCAGCATCGGCCGGTAGACATAGGCAAGGCCCGCCAGCAGCACGAAGAAGTAGATGAAGGTTCCGAAGCGCAGCGCGAATTGCGGGGGGAAATCGTAGGGTACCAGCGGATTCGGATAGAGCAGCGTGAATGTCAGCAGTGCAAAGTCCGCGGTCACGAAAGCGTAGCGGAGCCAGCCCCGGCGCCAGCGTGCCTCCGCCAGATAGGCGCCGAAGCCGAGCAACATGAACACAACGAGCAGCGGGTAGTAGAAAAGCGGCCCGGGCCACGGCGTCAACACCGAAATAAGCGCCGCGATCACCAGCAGCGCGACGACCCGCCCCGACAGCGCCGAACGCTGCGCCGCCAGCTCTTCGGCGGCGAAGGACATTTCGGCCGCTGAGTGACCCGTGTCGGGATTGCCTTGGTTCTTCATACGTCGCCCGGGTCCTGAATAATCTTGGTTTCTTAGAGAAATGAACTGTGCCCCGCAATTTCAAGTGCCCGACGGGGTGGACAATCGGGCGCCGGAACAGAAAAACGCGGCGGCGCCGGATCGGGTTTTCAGTGTTTATAAGGTTTTCCGCAACCTCTAAACTGTTACGCCGCATCTAATTGCATGATATGTTTTACTAAAGGTGTGATTTACTGGAACGGCCAATGAAGAATAGTGCCGCGCAAGTCGCATATTTCATGAGACCCATGGGATTGGACGATGTTCCGACCATTGCGCGCTGGTTCGAAAATTTCGAGGACATCGCCCTCTTCGACCGGAACCTGCCGGTGCCGATCGGCCCGGAGGCTGTGCGCGAAAGCTGGAGACCGGCGCTCGAATATTCCGATCCGCCGCGATCCCTGTGGTTCGTGGCCGAAGATGCGGACGGACATCCGGCGGGAATCGGCGGCCTGCAGGCGATCAACTACATTCACGGCGATGCCGTCCTGCCGATGTTCGTCGACCGTCCGGCGCGAACCAACGGCCTGGCGACCGGCATGACGATCACCCTGCTCGACCTTGCTTTCGGGCAATTGCGCCTTCACCGGGTCTCGACCTTCTTCAGGGCCGACCATGACGCGACGGCCAATGTCGTCGGCAAGGCCGGTTTCCGCGAGGAAGGCCGCATCCGCCAGGCGTGGTTCGCCGGGGGGAAACACCACGATGTCGTCCAGGTGGGGATACTGCGCAGCGAATGGCTCGACGGATGCGAGAGGCTGCGGACGGACCTGAAAACGAATTCGGGGGTTCAACTGAGGCTAGAGGGAACCGAAGCGTGACGGCGGACATGGCATGATGGAACAAACCTCCAGCCGGTTGCGGCGGCGGCTTTCGGCGATCGTTTTCGCCGACATGGTCGGCTACAGCCGCATGATGGCGGTCGACGAGGTCGCCACCACGATGGCGGTCAAGTCCTGTATCGAGATGTTCACGGCGCTCGCCGCGGATTTCTCGGGCCAGGTCACGGGCACCAATGGCGACGGCGTCTTCCTGATTTTCGACAGCGCCGTCGACGCGGTTTCCTTCGCCGTGGAAATCCAGAACAGGATAAAGGCCCAGAACGAGGGCATCAGCGAAGACAAGCAGACACTGTTCCGCATCGGCATCAATGTCGGCGAGATCATCATCGACGATGTCGACCTGCACGGCGACAGCATCAACATCGCCTCGCGGATCGAGGCCTTCGCGCAGCCCGGCAGAATCTGCATTTCCGGCGCCGTGCACGACCAGGTCAGCAAGAAGCTCGCATTCGGTTACGAGTATCTCGGGGCCCAGGAATTCAAGAACATCAGCGAACTGGTCGATGTCTTCCAGGTGCACGAGGACCCGGCGGCTGCAACCCTGACCACCGGCCTGCGCCGGCCGGCGCGCGCATCGGAATACGACCGTGGCAGCGAGTCCAAGGACCAATCCATCGTCGTCCTTCCCTTCGGCTTCCAGGGGAACGATCCGAGCGAGAGCTGGTTCGCCGACGGACTTGCCGAGGACGTGACCACGAACCTGTCGCGCTTCCACGATTTTTTCGTCATCGCCCGCGGCTCCGCCTATGTCTACAACGACCGGACCATCGCGCCGAAGGAAGTCGCACGGGAACTGGGTGTGCGCTACGTCGTCGACGGATCGGTGCGCAAGGCGGGTCCGCGAATCCGGGTGGCGCTGCAGCTGCTCGACGCGCAGCGCGACCGCACCATCTGGGGCGAGCAGTACAACCGCGAGATCGACGACATTTTCGAGCTGCAGGACGAGATCACTCAGGTGATCGTCTCCGCCACCGCGGCGCAGATCGAGGCGTCGGAACTGGAGCGGTCGCGCCAGCAGCCGCCGACCAACTTAGCCGCCTATGGTTACGTGCTCCAGGGACAGGGCCACATATTCCGCTACACGAAGGACGATGTCCGCCGGGCGCGTGAGCTGTACGACAGCGCCCTGAAGATCGACCCGAGCTATGCCAGGGCGCTGGCGGCGAAATCAAGGACCCTGAATATCGACTGGCGCTATGACTGGGCGGAGCATCCGGACAGGGCCCTGGACGACGCGCTCAGCCTGGCGCGCAAGGCCGTGGAGTTCGACGGCACCGATGCCCGCGGCTTCGGCGAGCTCGGCTTCGCCCACCTCTACCGCAAGGAGCACGAGGCGGCGATCAGCGCCTATGAACGGGCGCTCCGGCTCAATCCCAATGATGCTGACCTGATGTCGGACATGGCCGATGCGCTGGCCCATTGCGGCCGGTCCGAGGAAGCCATCGACATGCTTCAAAAAGCGATGCGGCTCAACCCGTTCTATCCTGACCAGTATATCTGGCACCTGGGCGGCGCCTATTTCAACCTGGAGCGCTACGAGGACGCCGTGCGCACCATCCAGACCATGCAAAACCCGACCGAGGGACGACGCCTGCTGGCCGCCAGCTACGCCCATCTCGGCCGCGAGGCCGAGGCCCGCGCCGAAGCGCGGAAGGTGCTCGAGGCGCACCCCAATTTCAGCGTCGAAAGCTGGGCCGCGGTGCAGCCGGACAAATACGAGGAGGACGTCGCCCGTTTCGTCGAGGGTCTGAAGCGGGCCGGTCTCTAAAGACGTTACAAGAGGTTTCGATCAGTCGCCGGCGTCACCACGGGCGCCGCTGATGCGAGCGCCGGACACACGGGCGCCCGAAACGCGCGCGCCCGAGACGCGGGCTCCGGAGACACGCGCCCCGGAAACACGGGCACCGGACACGCGGGCGCCCGAAACGCCGGGACCGCCTTCGCCGATCGTCGACAGCAGCACTTCCTCGAAGGAGCCGGAATCGATGTCGAGCCGCATGGTGTCGTCGCCGCGGTCATAGGCCCATGCGCGCAAATCCTCGAAGAAATTCTTGTCGTCCTTGTCGGGTCCGGGAACCTTGATGGCCGACAGCGGCGCGCCCTCGCCGTGAACCAGGAACAGCACCGGCACACCGACCTCGAAATAGGCGCCTTCGTAGCTGAACCCGTAAATGCGGGCAAAGCGTGCAAGGCCACCGCCCGAACCGGCGGAAAAATCACCCCAATCCCTGCGGGTCAGCTGTTGCTGCAGTCCGGACGAGTTCCCCTTCGAGGTGGCCATGGACGGGCTATGCGCTTTGTTTCCCTTCGGCGTGACAATATTCAGGTCTTCAACGACACGTCCGAACAAAACAACATTCGATGCGCTTAACAGTGTTTCCGGCATTGGCTTCCCCTAAACCTTGTGACCGCTTGGTTATGTTCTATCGTTTTATTTGGTTTTTCTTATTTCATCCAAATATTATTAAACCACATGCGATTGTCAGTCCATAGGCGTCAGCGTGCGCACGGAATTTGCATGACTATCCTTCTGCAGCGGGGCCAGCTGCGGCCCGACCCGGACCTTTCCGATATCGCGCATTTCGAAGTTGCCCCTGATCAAGGTGCGGAAACGCCCGCCCGTATGCTGCTTGTCGACCCTCTCGAACGCCCGCGCCACATCGACGAAATTCAGGTCGTTGCGGTCGAGCCGCTGCCAGGTGTCGGCAAGATAGGTGCCGAGTATGTCGCGGGCATCGATCAGCGCCATCTTGAAACCGTCCGGATTGGCCGCGAATGCACCGTCGAACAGCGTTTGCATAACCGGCTCATAATCGGGTGTGGCCAGAAGTTCGTCGGATAAATTCTCCACGTCCGGATCGATCGCGCCATAGTCGAGCAGGCACTCGTGGAACAGGTCGACAAGAATATCGAAGAAAGCGCCCGTCAGGGGCTGCGACAGCTTGTGCTCCTTGATCCAGCCGCGCGCGAACTCAGACAGCCGCACATCATTGGCTGCGATGCGGATCTGCGCGTTTTCCGACAGCTCCGCCATGCGGGTAATCGAATTCAGGCGGTAGAGATTGCCGCTGGTGTTGACGAGCAGCCGATCGATGAGCGAATTGAAATGCAGCGACGAGATCAGAGCGACCAGGTCGGCAGCGCTTTCGTGGAAACCGTAATATTCGCCGGTCGCGCCGGACGGATCGGGAACGCCGACCTCGGAATAGATGATCGCGTGCCCAACCTCGTGGGCGATCACGTCGAAATTGAGACTGAACGGCTTGTAGCGACCGTGCTTGCGGTCACCGCCCATCTCCAGGAAGCCGTAGCCGGAATAAGCGTTTTCCAGTGACGGCAATATGGTGAGTTCGAGACGGTCGTAATGTTTGCGGCTGTGCCAGGGAATGGGTCGGTCGAAATAGCCCTCCCAGATATCCATTACGAAGCGCACCGTGCCGAACAGGTGCGCCGCCTCGAACTGCGGTGTGCCGGGTTCCAGATGGTCGAAATGGCCCTGTGCATCCGGCAATGCCGGATCATGGATGTCGCCGGTCCAGGGCGGCATCAGCGCATCGTCGCCCTGCTCCGGATCGGGACTGATGCCGTAGGGCGACGGCTTGCCGACCGGGAAGATCGTATACATGCGGTCATCGGCGGGCCCCGGCGAAAGCGAACCGGCCGGTGAGGAAACGTAGACGGTCTCGGGTTCCTCGAAATCGTCCAGAAACCGCGGCTGCGGATAGAGTCTGAAGCGGGTCCCTTCCATTTCTGTCCTTCCCCTTCCAGGATCGGCCTTGTTCACTCGTCGCCGCCGACAATCCGGAACAGCCGCTCCGGCTCAACGGGGCGACGGGAACCGTCACGCGCCCGTTCCGAAGGATCGCGGCGCGCGCGCCATTCCTCGACGCCCCGGCGCCATAATTCGGTGTGCTCGAAATGGAATCCGACCGGTCGGTCCGGCCAGGACCCCTTGTCTTCCAGGCACTGCAGCAGCGCCAGCGCGTCGCGCTTCTTCTGGTCGAAGTGGTTTTTGCGCATCCACGCGCCGCATTCGCGAGTGGCGGTATCGCAGTCGTTCCCGATGGCCTGCAGCAAGGCCTCCCAGGTCCGCGCCTTGAAATGGATGGCCTTCGCCACCCCCGCGAGCGACCGGCACTGGTCCGCGCTCGCCCGGCCCGTTCGCAGCGCTTCATCGAGGGTCGCGCGGATGTTGACCATGGCAAGCGTCAGCGGCGCGTAACCCGCATCCGCCGGGCCGTGCTGCAGGGCGACCTCATCATCGTCTTCCAGTTCGCCATCGCGATAGGCTTCATAGACGCGGCCGATGCCGGTCATGCCGAAAGCATCGAGTTCGGCGGCGCGCAGCGCGCCCATGCTGGCGGCGCCGAAGACCGGTATGCCCTGCGTCAGTGCCCACAGGATTTCCTTGTGCCAGACGGACGGCACACCGTCGAAAACACCGTCGATGACGCCGATGGCGTCCGGCCGGTCCAGGCTCGCCCGGAAGAGATCGCCCTGCTTGACGGGCGGCCGGAACTCCATGCCGTCATAGCGTTCGAGTGGCTCTCCGTGGAGCGACGGGCCGGCGAACACGACGATCACGGCAACGCCTCCCCGGCATCGAGGCCCTGAAACGCGCGGTCGCCGGCGACATAGGTGACATCGTCATGGGGTGCCTCGAGACCCGGAATGATGATGCGCATGACGGGAATGCCGAATTCGGAGCGGCTGAGATCCACGGCAGCGACCTCATCGATCCCTGCTTTCCGCAATCCGTCCAGCAAGTCGGCCAGGTCGGCCTGCAATGTGTCGTTCTCGGCCGAAGGCGCGTCGGCGAACCTTCGGGCCCGGCCGTTTTCCGCGAGCATCCGGCCCACCGCACCGGCTTTCTCGCCGCGGCCGCGGGCTGTGAACTCGGACAGCATCAGGTCGTCGCGCGAGCCGCTGATGTAGTTCAGCCGCGTCTGGGCCGCCTCCGTCAGCGACCGGCGCAGCGCAACACCCTGGCTGAGATGGGTTCCCGATCCGATGCCGATATGCCCGGGCTCCGCCGCGCCATCCCGGATGACGCAAAGGAACGTCGCCACGCCGATATCGGTGGTGATGTCCCAGACCCCCATTTCAAGACCCGCTGCCGCTATCTTCCCGATCGCCGCTTTGCAGTCGGGATCGTCGACGCTTTCGGGATCGACCCCGCGCCCTGCCTGCTGCTCAGGCGGCGCGTGGTGCCAGATCGAAAGCGCGTCGCGCTCGATCACCTCGCAAATGCCGTGGCAGATCGCTTCCAGCGGATGATTGCCGGAGGCAAGGCCGTTGGTGCTTGCCGGAAAGCAGCCGTGGCCGGGCTGGACCGGATGGGTGTAGTCGGCGTGGACCATTTCGAAAGGCACCAGCAAAGCGTCGCCGCTCATCAGATCGACGGCCTCGGCCCAAAGCATGCGCAAGGAGGCGTTAAAACGGCCGTCGGCGATGGCCGGCAGCCGCCCGACGTCGATCAGCCGGTGGGAACAGGCGAGTTCACGGGCACTGGAAAAGCGCATGGGCCGGTCGTAGTGCTCGGCATGCCAGATTTCGACGGCTTCCATCAGGGCCGAGGCGCGGGCTTCCGAATCGCGCATGCCCTTGCCCTGCGAAACCGCAACGGACCGCGCATTGGGCCGTGTCGCCAGGAAGACTGGCAGGCCGATCCGGTCCAGGCCTGTGACATTGGCGATGCGGGTGATGCCGAACCGGTGCTTCTGCGGCAATATGCGCGCCAGTGTGTCTTCCGCCGCGCAAACCCTCTGCAGCCCGCGCGAGCAGTCTTTCAGTCCGGGATCTGCAGACAAAATGTCCACCGGGTCGCTGCTTTCCCTCAACACCTGAAACATCTGCGCCTATTGTTACTTCTCTTGGGCGGATTGATCCAGATTTTTACTGGCAACAGACTTAATAGCAATACATTCATACTGACCGCCGAACCGTATCAGCCGGCATTATCTGCATTCAATTCCGAAAACCGCGGGAATCATGCCGCCGACCAGGTTGCGCGCCACCCGAATTGCGTCTTGTATCTCCCGGCAAACGTGTTGCACATTGCCCGTGCATCGCCGCTTCTCAGAACCGTGGAGCTGTCCATGATTGAAATGCTCGACCGGCTGTTCGATGCAGCGCCCCTTTTGGCGCTGTTCATCACCATTTCCCTCGGCTATGTGGTCGGCAAACTGAAAATCGGACAGTTCGTTCTCGGCGGCATTGCCGGATCGCTGATCGTCGGGGTGATCATCGGCCAGCTGGGAATCCATCTGGACACGGCGATGAAGTCGGTCTTCTTCGCGCTTTTCATCTACGCGGTCGGCTATCAGGGCGGACCGCAATTCTTCCGGTCGCTCAACCGGCGGTCGCTGAACCAGCTCGTATCCGCCTTCGTCATGTGTCTCGTCGGCCTGATCTGCGTGCTTGTCAGCGCCTGGACATTCGACCTCGACCGGGGCACCGCTGCCGGTCTTGCGGCGGGCGGACTGACGCAATCGGCGATCATCGGAACGGCGGGCGACGCCATCGCCAAGCTCGGCGTCTCGGCGGAGCAGATCAAGATCATGCAGACCAATGTCGCCGTCGGCTACGCGGTCTGCTACATCTTCGGCAATCTCGGCCCGATCATCGTGGTGACGTGGTTCCTGCCCATGGTGATGGGTTGGGACGTGCGCAAGGAAGCAGTCAAGCTCGCCCGGGAACTGTCCGGCGGCAAGGCCGAACTGGAACCCGGCCAGTTCAATGCCATACGCCAGGTCAACACCCGCCTTTACGAAGTATCGGCCGACAGCAGGGCGGCCGGCAAGACCGCCCTTGCCATCGACCAGGACCTTTCGGACGCCGCGGTCGAATCCGTTTTGCGCAACGGCGAGGAACTAGCCGTCAACGACGACACCGTGGTGCAGGCGGGCGATCAAATCGCCGTCACCGGTGTGGTTACGGTCATGAAGGGCGTGTCGGACTATTTCGGCCCCGAACGCACCGCGCCCGACCAGTATCAACTGGTCGAGGAGCAGCGCGAGGTCATCGTCACCAAGCCGCAGTTCATCGGCAAGACGATCGGCGAAATGCACGACGAACTCAGCGTGCAGACGCGGCACGGCGTCTATCTCGTCGCCGCCCGGCGCATGGGCCGCGACCTGCCGAACCTGCACGGTCTCGAACTGCACAAGGGAGACGAACTGCTGTTCACCGGCGCGCCCAAGGATCTGGACAGGGTGCAAGGCCTGATCGGCTACAAGATCACCGCCGCGGCGGTGACCGATTTCGTGTTCTTCGGCATCGGCATGGCGCTCGGCATTCTCGTCGGCATGATCGAGTTCCGGGTTGCCGGCATTCCGGTGACCATCGGAACCGGCGGCGGCTGCCTGCTGTCGGGGCTGTTGTTCGGATGGCTGCGCAGCACGCATCCGCAGTTCGCGGCGCTGCCCACCGGCGCGTCCAACTTCCTGAGGGATTTCGGCCTCGCGGTCTTTGTCGCCATCGTCGGCATCTCGGCCGGGCCGCAGGCGGTGACCACGATGCAGCAATACGGCCTGACGCTGTTTTTCCTCGGCGTCGGTGTCACCATCATCCCGCAGATTGTGGTTTTCTATTTCTCCTACTACGTGCTGCGCATCCGCAACCCGATCGAGGCGCTGGCCTGCGTCGTCGGCGGCCGCAGCGCCAATCCCGGCTTTGCCGCGTTGCTGGCCAAGGCCGGCAATGCGACGCCGGTGGTCACGTTCACGGTCACCTATGCGGTCGCCAATGTCTTCCTGACGATCTGGGGTCCCCTGATTGTCGGGATCATCGCCAAGAACCCTTCGCCCTAACTTGAGATGAGGTCATCATGCAGGACCAGGATTTCAGCGAATTCGCCGATCTCAGCCCCTTCGAACTGAAGGACAAGCTGATTGCCGTCGCCAGGACCGAGTCGCAGAAGGTGATGCTCAACGCCGGGCGCGGCAATCCGAATTTCCTGGCAACCCAGCCGCGCCGGGCCTTCCTCAGGCTCGGCGAGTTCGCGGTTCTCGAGGCGGAACGCTCCTATTCCTATCTCAACAGCGGCTTCGGCGGCCTTCCGGAAAAGGACGGCATGATCGAGCGGTTCGAATCCTTTGCCGGCCGGTTCCCCGACGATCCGGGCGTTACTTTCCTGCGCGCCTCGATCTCTTTCGTGCGCGACCAGCTGGAACTGCAACGCGAGGACTTCATCTTCGAAATGGTCCAGGCCTTCCTCGGCTGCGTCTACCCGGTGCCGCCGCGCATGCTCGAGCATGCCGAGGAAATCGTCGGTGCCTATATCGGCCAGGAAATGTTCGGCAATGTTCCGAAGTCCGGCGACTATTCGCTTTTCGCCACCGAAGGCGGCACCGCCGCGATGACCTATATTTTCCAGACGCTGAAGAACAACGGCCTGATTGCCCCTGGCGACAAGGTGGCGCTGGGCACGCCCATCTTCTCGCCCTACCTGGAAATTCCGCCGCTGCCCGAATACGCGATGGACATCGTCGATATCCGCATGGACGAGGACAATGACTGGCAGTTCCCGAAGGAAGAGATTGCCAAGCTCGAGGATCCGGCGATCAAGGTGTTCTGCCTCGTCAATCCGAGCAACCCGCCCTCCTACAAGCTGTCGGACGCCTGCCTCAAGCAGCTCTCGGACCTGATCAACACCAAGCGCCGCGACCTGATCGTCGTGACCGACGATGTTTACGGCACCTTCGCGGACGACTTCGTGTCGCTGTTCGCCACCTGTCCGCACAACACGCTTTGCGTCTATTCCTTCTCGAAATATTTCGGCGCCACCGGCTGGCGGCTCGGCGTCATCGCGCTGCATGAGGACAACGTGCTCGACGAGGCCCTCGCCGGCCTGCCCGCCTCCGTCAAGAAGAAGCTCGATCAGCGCTATTCCTCGCTGACCACGGACGTTGCGGGGCTGCGCTTCATCGACCGGCTGGTCGCCGACAGCCGCGCCGTGGCGCTCAACCACACGGCGGGTCTTTCCACGCCCCAGCAATTGCAGATGACACTGCTGGCGCTCAACGGGCTGATGGACCTTGACGGCAGCTACAAGGCGGCGGCCAAACACCTGATCCGACACCGGTACCGCACGCTCTGCCAGGAGATGGGCATCGAGCCGCGCATCGGCCCGAACGGTGTCAACTACTACACGCTGATCGACCTGCAGCAGCTTGGCGCACAGCTCTATGGAAAACAGTTCGCCAAATGGTTCGCCTCGGGCGAGCGCGGCACCGATTTCCTGTTCCGGCTGGCGCGCGAGACCGGCGTCGTGTTGTTGCCCGGCAAGGGTTTCGAGGTGGTCGATTCATCGGCGCGCGTCTCGCTCGCCAACCTGACCGAGGCCGAATATGCCGAAATCGGCGCCTTCACCCGGCGAGTGCTCGACGAGCTCCACCAGGAGTTCACGTCGGGCAAGAAGTAGCCCTCAAGCGGCGTTGCGCCGGCAGAAGCAGGAGGCGCGCACCGGAACCTCGGCTCGGGCCTGCGCCTTGTCGAGCTGCAGCTTGACGTGCAGCCGCTCCGCCTCCTCGCCACGGTGCGCCAGGCACTCGTGGAGACCATGCAGGCTCCACACGTTGCCCGGGTGCTGACAGGCGCGGGACAGCGTCGAATCGAGCCCGAGATCGGCGCGGTAGACCGCCTCGGCCTCTTCGTACCGTTCCTGCTCCAAGAGCAGCGCACCGAGCGCGTGACGGGTCGGCTGCATCCATCCCCACGGCTCGTCATAGGGCAGCGTATCGTCGAGCTCGATGGATTTGCCCAGATGTTCGAAGGCGGTGTCGATATTGCCCTTGCGGTACTCCAGCTCGCCGAGCATCATCTGCTCGCCCACCTTGAGGATGTCGACGCAGGTGTTGTTGAACACCATGCGGGTTTCGGGAACCTTGTCGCGCGCCGCGAAGAACAGGTCGCGCTCGGCATCGGCCGCACTGAGTTGGTCGGTGTTGGAAAGGGCGACGGTTCTCGCGTAATGCAGCATCGCAGTGGTCACGCAGAACAGCTCCCGATCGTCCGGAAGCGGCTGCGCCAGGATTGCGTCCCAAAGCCCGAAGCGCACCAGCGCGTGCTGCTTCATCGGTACGAATCCCTCGAACCAATCGGCGAGCGGGCGGACCACCGATTCCGGCAGGTTCCCGACCAGTTCGTCGGCTGTCCGCAGCGCCGTCGCGGCCTGGCCGAGAAACATCGCGCCGTAAATCTTGAAATGGAAATTGTGGCAGCGGTAGAGCGTGTAGAAATTGTCCGCGCCGGCCTCCTGCAGGAACATGTAGTCGGCTTCGATGGCCCTCGAGTTGCGCGCCACGACATTCTCGTAGTCGCCGCACAAAACGTCGATATGCGTCGGCATGTGGATGAGGTGACCGGCATCCGGCACGAGCGTCACCAGCCGGTCGCCCTGCCGCAATGCCCGCTCCGGATGCGGCGACATCTCCATCAGGTGGATATACATGTGCAACAGGCCCGGATGGTCCCACGCGCCGTCGATCGTGTCGAAGGCGTTTTCCAGCACGCGGATCGCCTCCGTGGTGTCGGCGCCCTTCGCCGGCGCGCCGGTCTCAAGGTCCCAGAGCTGCCAGGGCGTGCGGTTCATGATCGCCTCGGCAAACAGGGCCGACAGGTCGAGATCGCCGGGGAACGAGCCGTTGACGAGCCGCATCTCGTCGGCATAGGCGTCGTTGAAGGGTGAAAAATCCTCGACATCACCGGTCTCGGGATAGCGCGCGCGCAGCGCCTTGATCAACGCCCGCTCGGCGGGCAGCGCCTGCGGTGCGAACTCGGCGGCTGCCGCCAGTGCCGACTGCGCCAGGGCAATGGCCTCGGGCTTTTCCTCCGGCTCGAAGGCCTCCCAGGGCTTGTTGTAATTCGGTCCGATGGCGTAGGCGATACCCCAATGGGCCATGGCGCAGCCGGGATCGTGCTGAAGCGCCTTGTTGAAACAGGCGATCGCCTCTTCGTGGTTATAGGCATAGGTCCATATCAGGCCGCGGTTGAACCAGCGCTGCGCGTCTTTTGACGTGGTGGTAATCTCGCGGCGATAGGTTCCGAGATCGTAGTAATCCATAACCCCTCCGGGAGTGTTCGCTTCGCCGCACTGCCGAAAGAGTAACACGGACACCGATCCGTGCAATTTCAATTTGTTTTAAAGCAACGCGGCCGGCGCCGATCAGCGAATACCGACGCGGACAAGTACTTCCGCCGGGATTGCATAGCGCTTTACAAGCTGTGACTGCGAGGAAAGGCCGGCCATTTCATACTGTACGAAAAGCACCCAGGCCCGGTTGGCCGCATTCTGAACAAGCTCCTGCCGCCGCTCGTCGGTCCCGGTCCCGGGTGCCTGCGCATCAAAATCGCGCAGCTCGGCAAGCGCCTTTTCCATCCCGCGGCCCGCGCGGCCGATGGAAGCCGCCATCTCCGCTAGGAGCTCCCCGTCAAGGATGCCCGCGCCGGTCTCCGGACCGCGACGCCTGCGGAAGAATATCGGTGCCCTGACGGCCATGCCCTGTCATCCCGTCTGCGGATCGGCTTCCTGCCCGCCGGCACAGCCGCCGGACAATTTCCAGACCTATCTGTCGCCGGTTCTACCGATTGTCAAACGGCAATCTGGAACAGCCAGCCCGACGCCAGCGAACCGATGACCGCCAGCGCGACGAACAGGAGAAACGGTTTTGCCTTGAGGACCGGGAAAATTGCCAGGGCGCCCCAGATGCTGACCGCGCTCCCGGACACCAGGAAGGCCATCGCGGCGCCGGGCGCCATTCCATGATCGATCAGGGCGCGCGTCAGTGGCAGCGCCGCATAACCGTCCACATAGGCCGGCGCGCCGACGAAGACCGCCAACGGCACCGCCCACCAGCTGTCCTCGCCGACATAGGCCGACAGCGCTTCGGGATGCAGCAGGCCGTTTAGAACATGTTCGGCGGCAAAGGCCGGAATGAGGCAGATCAGAACCAGCCGCCCGGTGGCGCGGCATTCGCTTCCGAACCGCCGGCGCCGCGCCGGATCGGTCCAGACGGCCCAGTCAAAGCCACCGTCGTCACAGCAACCGGACCCGGCGCTGCCGACGATCGCGTTTTTGCGCAGCGGTCGTTCGATCCAGGGGCGGCGCGCCACGAGCCATGTCGCCGATCCGCCGAGAATGCCGAGGCCGAATGCGGCCAGCGTCTTTCCGACCGCGAAGGAGAGGCCTAGCGTTGCGGCGGTGGCGGCGAGCATGGCGGGATCGGTGACGGGCGAAGAAAGCCAGAAGGCCATGACCGGCGCCAGCGGAACACCGGCCGCCAGCAGACCCGCCATGAGCGGCAGCACGGTGACGCCGCACACGGGCGTGACGGCGCCGATGGCGGACGCCGCAACAACGGCCGGCAGCATGCGGCGGCCGAACAGGCCGGCGACCCGGTCGCCGGCGCCGCTTGCCGCGACCCAGGCCGCAAGCAATATGCCGGGAATGATGAGCGGCGCGACCTCGACCAGGCTGAGTGCGACGAAACGGGCGGTGTCGAGCGTCTGGCCGGGCCGCAAAAGCGCCGCCGTGGCCAATGCCACGGCGGCCAGGGCCAGGAGCACATTCCGGGAGACGATTGGTCTGTGTCCAGCGGCAAAATCAGACATGTCGGGCTCCGATTGATCGGGCGCAGTATGGGGCTGGCGAGAAATTAGAAAAACGAATATTATAAACAGCAGCTATTGAAAAAATTGAACGATGAACACCCTCGATACCGACCTGCTTCGCACGTTCCTGGCCATCGCCGACGCCGGCAGCTTCGTCGGCGGAGCGGCACGCATCTACCGCTCGCAGTCGGCGGCCAGCATCCAGATCAAGAAGCTCGAAGAACTGATCGGCGCGCCGGTTTTCGAGCGCCACGGGCGCGGCATTCGCCTGACACCGGTCGGCGAGACGCTTGAGCCGGCGGCGCGGCAGGCGGTGCGGCTGATGGACACGACGCTCGCCCAATTGCGGGACGACGGGCTCACGGGCGCGCTGCGTATCGGCATTCCGGACGATCACAGCCGCGATGTCCTGTCGCGGATCATCGCGGACTTTTCGCAGCAGCATCCGAATGTCGAACTGTCGGTTCACTGCGCGCTTTCGAGCGGTTTCTCAAAATCGCTGGCCACCGATACGCTCGATATCGCGGTGCATGAGGTGGCCACCGTCCGCCCAGACATGACGCTGCTGCGCCGCGAGCCCCTGTTCTGGGCGGCCTCGCGCATGTTTGAACATGATGCCGGCAGCCCGTTGCCGATCGCGCTTTACGACCGCGCCTGCTGGTGGCGCGATGTCGCCCTCAGGTCCCTTGAAAGTTCCGGCCGCGCATACCGCATCGTCTATTCGAGCGAAAGCACGATCGGCATCGTGGCGGCGCTCGAAGCGGGCATCGCCGCCGGCGTGCTCGGCGCGTCTGCGATGACGGGGCGGCTGGAACCTGTCGAGGAACTCGGCGCCATTCCGCCATCGAATCTGGTGATCGAATATGGCAGCGGCGCCGAAACGGAAACCCGCCGGGCGATGGCGGCGGCCATCAGGGACGCCTTTTCGGCCTGACCGACCGCCCGTACCGGCGGGCAACAAAAAAACCCGCGGCGTTTCCGCCGCGGGTCGCTGTTCGTTAATGCAGGACGGCTTACTTCTCGTCGCCGTTCTGCTTTTTCAGGGCCGCGCCAAGGATGTCGCCGAGCGATGCGCCGCTGTCGGACGATCCGAACTGGGCGACGGCTTCCTTTTCCTCGGCGATTTCCAGCGCCTTGATCGACAGGCTGATCTTGCGGTCCTTCTTGGAGAAGTTGGTGACACGCGCGTCGATCGTCTGGCCGACCGAGAAGCGCTCGGGACGCTGCTCGTCGCGGTCGCGCGACAGGTCGGAGCGGCGGACAAAGGACGACACATCCGGGTGATCGACCAGTTTGACCTCGATGCCGCCATCGGTGATGCCGGTGACTTCGGCGGAAACGACGGCATTCTTGCGCAGTTCGCCCGAAGCGGCGGCCTCGCCGACCGCGTCCTTGCCAAGCTGCTTGATGCCGAGCGAAATGCGCTCCTTCTCGACGTCCACATCAAGGACCACGGCTTTCACCACGTCGCCCTTGTTGAATTCCTCGATGACCTGCTCGCCGGGACGGTTCCAGTCGAGGTCGGACAGGTGCACCATGCCGTCGACATCGCCTTCGAGGCCGATGAACAGGCCGAACTCGGTCTTGTTCTTGACCTCGCCCTCGACCTCGGAGCCGACAGCGTGGTTCTGCGCGAAGACTTCCCACGGATTGTCGAGCGTCTGCTTGAGGCCGAGCGAGATGCGGCGCTTGCTCGGATCGACTTCCAGGACGACGACCTCGACTTCCTGGCTGGTCGACAGGATCTTGCCCGGATGGACGTTCTTCTTGGTCCAGGACATTTCCGAGATGTGGATGAGGCCCTCGATGCCCGGCTCCAGCTCGACGAACGCGCCGTAGTCGGTGATGTTCGTGACCGTGCCCTTGATCTTCTTGCCTTCCGGATACTTGACGCCGATGCCGTCCCACGGATCGGCCTCGAGCTGCTTCATGCCGAGCGAAATGCGATGCGTTTCCTGGTTGATGCGGATGATCTGGACCTTGACGGTCTGGCCGATCGACAGGATCTCGGTCGGATGGTTGACGCGGCGCCAGGCCATGTCGGTGACGTGCAGCAGGCCGTCAATGCCGCCGAGGTCGACGAACGCACCGTAATCGGTGATGTTCTTGACGACGCCCTCGACCACCTGGCCTTCCTCGAGGTTCTGGACGATCTCGGAGCGCTGTTCGGCGCGGCTTTCCTCAAGCACCGTGCGGCGCGAGACAACGATGTTGCCGCGGCGCTTGTCCATCTTGAGGATTTCGAAGGGCTGCGGGTTGTGCATCAGCGGGGTGACGTCGCGGATCGGCCGGATATCGACCTGGGAGCGCGGCAGGAACGCCACGGCGCCGTCGAGATCGACGGTGAAGCCGCCCTTGACCTGGTTGAAGATGATGCCCTCGACCCGCTCATTGGCCTCGAACTTGGCTTCGAGGCGAACCCAGCTTTCCTCGCGGCGCGCCTTTTCGCGCGACAGGACCGCCTCGCCCAGCGCGTTCTCGATGCGCTCGACATAGACCTCGACCTCGTCGCCCGGCTTCAGCGAACCGTCCTTCGACTTGGCGCCGAATTCCTTCAGCGGAACGCGGCCCTCGACCTTGAGGCCGACATCGACGATGGCGACGTCTTTTTCGATGGCCGTGATGATGCCCTTGGCGACATAGCCTTCGGCGAGATCCTGGGTGGCAAAAGATTCCTCGAGGAGGGACGCAAAGTCCTCCGTAGACGATTGTGCAGACATGAATACTCCTGAACGGTCCGGACCGGAGTGCCTCGACGGCCGGACTGGATGCGCCGACGGTTGGTGTTGCTTTCACTTTCGATGCAGGCCGGCAGTCCCTGAGACTGCCCGTTCGGCGCGAGGCCGCATCAAAAGCGGTGGTTCATTTGCGGGTTCCGTCCGTATTGGCGGCATCGATCAGCCGTTTGGCGGCGCGGAACGCCGCTTCTATATCCATTTCGCTCGTATCTAGCAAGTGGGCATCTTCGGCGGGGCGCAGGGGCGAGTCGGCGCGGGCGCTGTCCCGGGCGTCGCGTTTCTTCAGATCCTCGAGAACCGCGTCGTAGGAAAGCCCGTTTCCGGCGGCCTCGATCTCGGCAAAGCGGCGGCGGGCGCGCACCTCGGGCGTCGCCGTCACATAAAGTTTCACCGGCGCATCGGGGCATACCACGGTGCCGATGTCCCGGCCGTCCAGCACGGCGCCCGGCGGGCGGGCCGCGAAACGCCGCTGCACCTCAACCAGTGCTGCGCGCACCTGAGGCATCACCGCGACGCGCGAGGCCGCCTCGCCGATGCCGTGTGCCGACAGTGTCGCGCGGTCGAGCCCGGAAAAGTCGAGGTCTGCTGCAACCGCCGCGGCCCTGCTCTCGTCATCCAGCGGGGCGCCGGCATCGAGCAGCGCCTTGGCGACGGCCCGGTAGGTCAACCCGGTGTCGAGATGGTGGAAGCCGTATTCATCTGCGATGTGCCGGGCCAGCGTTCCCTTGCCGGATGCGGCCGGGCCGTCGATGGCGACCGTGAAGCCAGCCATCAGGCGGCCTTCCGGACTGGTTCTATCGTGGCGCCGAGGCCGGTCATCATGTCCATGAACTCGGGAAAGCTGGTGGCGATGATGGCGCTGTCGTCGACCGAAACCGGCTTTTCGGCCGCCAGACCCATGACCAGGAAAGCCATGGCGATGCGGTGATCGAGATGGGTCGTGACGACGGCATCCTCGGCGACGGCGCCGAGCCCGGCGCCGCCGGGCACGCCGCGCACCCGCAACGAGTCCCTGCCCTCGTCGCAATCGACACCGTTGCGCCGCAGCCCTTCCGCAACGGCGGACAGGCGATCGGATTCCTTGACGCGCAGTTCCCCGAGACCCTCCATGACGGTCTCGCCCTCGGCGAAGGATGCGGCAATCGCCAAAACCGGGTACTCGTCGATCATCGACGGTGCGCGCTCGGCCGGCACGCGCACGCCCTTGAGTTCGGATGCGCCGACCACGAGGTCGGCGACATCCTCGCCGCCGGCGGAGCGTTGATTGACGATCCCGATATCGGCGCCCATTTCCAAAAGCGTGGTGACGAGCCCGGTGCGCGTCGGGTTCATCAGGACATTCTCGATCGTGACGCGCGACCCGGGCACCAGCAGGGCCGCGACCAGAGGAAAGGCGGTCGAGGACGGGTCGCCCGGCACGTCGATCACCTGGCCGGCGAGCTTGCCCTGACCGGCCAGCACGATGGTGCGCACGCCGCCCGCGCCGGTGTCGACGGAAAGCTCGGCGCCGAAGCCGGCCAGCATCTTTTCAGTGTGGTCGCGGGTCATCACCGGCTCGATCACCGTCGTCGTGCCCGGCGCGTTGAGCCCGGCCAAGAGGACGGCGGATTTGACCTGGGCAGAGGCCATCGGCACGCGATAGCGGATCGGAACCGCAAGATCGGGGCCGCGCAGCGTGACCGGAAGGCGGTCGCCCTCCGCGGCGTTCACCTGCACGCCCATCTGGCGCAGCGGGTCGAGCACCCGGCCCATCGGCCGCCGCGACAGCGACTCGTCGCCGATGAAGGTCGCCTCGAAGGCGTAGGTCCCGACCAGGCCCATGGTCAGGCGAACGCCGGTGCCGGCGTTGCCGAAGTCGAGCGGCGCCTCGGGTTCCAGCAACAGGCCGTTGCCGACACCGTCGATGATCCACGTATCGTCTTGCTTGACGATGCGCGCACCCATGGCCTGCATGGCCCGACCGGTGGCCAGCACGTCCTCGCCTTCGAGCAGACCTGTAATCCGGGTGCGGCCGCTGGCCAGGCCGCCGAGCATGAAGGAGCGGTGCGAGATCGACTTGTCGCCCGGTATGCGGACAGTGCCGTTGAGGCTTTCGGATTTGCGCGCGACCGCGGGTGTCAGGGAAGCGCCGTGTGTCATTATAGTGTTGTCCTTGAATGCCGGGGACCGAAACCGGGCCCGGGCGGGCTTTTTCAGTCATTCGCGCACCGTCTAGCACACCGAAAAAACGCCGTCATCCTCTATGGCCCGCCGGTGTGCCGTTTTTCGCAAGATAGGCTTTGACAGACGCTGCCAAGATGGGTATGGGGTCCGGCACATCAAATACCGGCGACGCTGCGCAACGGCGCCAGAACGGGCAGCCATCGGCGGTCGGCTTGTTTGATGGGCTGAACACGGAAGACCGCTACGCGAGGAAGCGCGGCGGACCATAATCGGCTCCGGCGACCGTCCCGGACCGGCGATATCGAAGACCAAGAGGCCATCAAAGTGACAAAGCCTGAACTCGGAACCAAGCGCGTCTGTCCCGAAACCGGCCGCAAATTCTACGATCTCAATCGCGATCCGATCGTTTCGCCCTACACCGGACAAAGTTATCCGCTGTCCTATTTCGAGGGTGGCGAGACCGAACCCGAAACGGAGGAGGCGGATGTTCAGGCCGAGAGCACCGAAGTGGAGAAGGAAAGCGCGAACGTCGAAATTGTTTCCCTGGAAGATGCCGACGAGGAGGCATCCGATACGGGTGAAACCATTCCGGATATCGATTCGGACGACGACGACGTCGATATCGGCGATGATGACGACGACACTTTCCTCGAAACCGACGACGACGATGACGACGATGTCAGCGGCATCATCGCGGTTTCCGAAGACGAAGAGGAAACCTGACCGGCAGCCCCTCGCACCCGGCCCGGGCGGGCGCGGCGCGGGGGCTGGAAAAATTTCCGGCGCGCGAATCCATTTTCATCTTGATCTGCGCGACCAGCGGCATTAGAAAGCCGCACCTGTTGGGGCCATAGCTCAGTTGGGAGAGCGCTTGCATGGCATGCAAGAGGTCAGGGGTTCGACTCCCCTTGGCTCCACCAAAATTTCTCTTTCATAGACGTTCAGCGCCATTCATAGAATTGGCGTTTGCCTTATTTTTCCGGGCATTACTGTGTCATGGCCTTACAGCGTTCAGCAAATGGCATATTTTTGTTGGAAGACACTGACGGGGACAATGGCAAAAGTGCGTCACCGCCTCACAGTCGCTGCCGTTGAAAAGCGGAAAGCCAAGGGTCGAAAGAAAGAGTCATTGAGGCCTATCGTATAGCTAATGGAAGAAGGATGCGGCCACGTCTAGTTGGGGTTTTCGCTTTTTCAGAGCCACTAAAAACAGCCGTCCATACTACGAAAACGCGTACCTACCCTTTTCCTAGTCGCGCCCGAACTTTCGTTTAATGTGATCGGAAATCCGTCGAATTAGTCTCCAGCAGGCGTCTTCATTGGTAGCCGTTGGATCGACGACCATAATGTGCAAACGAATTCCGGCTCGAATACTCCCGAATGAGTGCCGACTGTACCACCCGGATAGAATCAGGCAGCCTGCAATAAATAATCCCAGTAGAAGCAACTGCCACCACTCTAGTGTCTGGAAATGATACTGCAGTAAGGGAACATCAGTGCCAGCCGTGCCAGTGTTCCCGTACCAAATAGGGTAACCATGAAGCTCGGTGACGCGAGTTTGCGAACACAGTAATTTAACAGTCGCAATTACAATTCCGATCACGGGAAGGAAGCACAAAACCAGGTGAAATATCCAGGTGTTGATGCACCTAGACACATCTCTTCCCATTTCTCCTACGTTATCGCTCAACGCCTTTACTGAGTGAAAACCGCCGTGCATTAGAGCGGACACAAAATTGTGCCGATTGAATTTTTTGTCCTCTTTGTTGGGTATGGGAATCGTGAGAAACGGATTTTTGCCGTTGTCCAAACGCAATGACAAACCGGTTATCATGTTGAATGTTTCAGATGTTCGCAAACGTGCTGAGGAATAGGGTACGGATAGAAATGTCATCAACACAATGAAACATATCAAATACCTCTCGTAAGGAAGATTCACTCCAAGGAGACTAAAGGTCTTAGCTCCTTCGCCCGTTAAAATGTCGCCGGGGTCGGCCAAAAGGGTTACGAATATTAGAGTTGCGACGAAAATAAGTATCCGGCTAAAGCCCTTTTGGTGTTCAGCATGAGCGGGAAGCAGCCGCTCGATAAGTTGCTCGTCGTCCTCCTCCTGGTCTATATCCAATTCGAATTCGACCGGGTTACCAGATGGACCCAAAAACTTTGTTTTTAGTAACATAATCTCCCCCTGCAATCGCCCCTAAAGCACCAAGCACAGGTTGAAACGCCAAGTCCAGCGCAAGGCGAGATAAATGACCAAGCAGTCATGAAATGGGGCCCGTAAGAATATGCCACCTGAACGAAGGTGACGGTGTTTTCCATTAGTTTGAGAACACTTCCTTTTCGGGCTATCTTTCCGAAATGGAAACAGAAACCCCGCCGTCAGATATACCCAGCGGTCAGAAGGAAAAAGTGGTTGAAGCGTTTGTATTGCTTGATCGCCAATACGAACTGACACGCCATCTTATTCAGACATCTGGTACAGCACTAGACAAATTCGAAAACGCGATGGGTGAGAATAGGCAGGATTTGACTAATGTTCTCAGCGTCTTCAATTACGTGTTCGCTTTGATAGACCATCTAGTCCGATACCAGAAAATCGTTTTCTCGTTTCCAGTCATCAGCCAGAAATCGGCGGAATGCCGTGCGCTCAACACCACAATGGGTGAATTGAAGGATGCGCGTAATCAGCTGCAGCACATAAACATGGACATTGAAAACGAAAACTCGGGCCCGCTTCTGGGTGCAGTTGGCTGGGCAAAAGGCAACACTCAATATATGGCTGCGCTCACCGACGTTTCTCGAAAACGCTCATCGCCTGGATTGATCTTCGACACTCATGAGGGAAAACACACGTCTGAATTCTGCTACATCTACGGAGAGGTGTATCACGACCTTGGCAAGGCGGTTGAGGGAATGCATAAATTTCAGGAGTTCCTCCGCAAAAAGGTTTCGGTCACTGTGGATGGAAAAGATTACAATCCGGCTAAGCATTTCATTGCGTTGAAGATGCAGATAAATCTATTAGAAAATTAGTAAATACCTACGACATTACTCAGTATATTGTGATTGTTGACATCAATTCGTAGATCCGCGCAGCTCCAACACTTCACAAAACTCTATAAAACCACGTCTGTGCTGATATCATTCGGATAGCGAGGCGGATTTGCACCGCCCGGTTTGCTCCAAGCACTTCGCTTGCCTCATCGTTGCCCAGCACTGCCTCTGAGTTATGGGCAGCGACAGTTTCCCAGATACCGCGCTGTGTTCTCCCCAATCATCTGATACATCAACAATTGGACTGGAACATTAAATGAGTTTTATCCGACATTACTATCGAGTAACTGGCTATTTTTGCGCCGTGTTCCCACGGGATACCTGTGAGGTTTGCTTGGCCTCACGCAATGATGCCATCGCAATATTCACTATTCTATTTTCAGTTATTATTGTTAGCAACTTTATATACGATATTACCGACTTGTTGCCTTGGTTTGACGCCTATGGTCCGCTGAAGAGCGCAACTAGTTTTATATATGACCTACTATCAAATGTGACGATTCTTTTACTTAACTTATTTCTAATTCCATTGGATTATTTTGTTTTTTTATGCACGTTACTCGCAAGCTACGTTTCAAAAATCACCCCATATTTTCCAAATTTCTCTTTACCTGTTTGGTACGGCAAATTAGCTGTTCCATCGATCCTCCTGACGCGCCTATTCAAAATATGTGATGAAATCGTCCCGACCGAACTAAGAGGGGAACTCCGGGAATCTATGCCCGATGCCGATCAGCGCATCTTAAAGGATACCGGCAATCCATTCCTTGTATGGCCTTGGTTTTTTACCGACGAAATCAATAGGCGTTTCTACTGGACGCTGATCAATGTAACGGAGGAAAAGATTTTTCCGTTCATTTTAACGCTGCCTCTTAGACTCACTGGTGTAGATAACAGGTTTGCCACAAGCATCTTCAGGAACCTTGCTTACACTATCGCCGGAGCACTTATGTTGGGATACGTCAAGCTCGTCGGCTACATCCTATATCTATTCAAGAATAGGAGTTTGAACTATCCTGTCATGGATGCGTATCGGCGATGGTTGAAAACCCTCTTGTCGTTAGCAATATTCATTACAGTTTTCTCTTCTTCCCTAATCGTTTTCGAGCGTTTGCTCTTAGAGCTTTTTGAGCCAAGAATCGAACAATTCTTGTAGGTTAGATTGGCCAAAATCAATTAGAGGCCGGCCACGATCAGCTATAAAGGAGCCACCAGGGCGTTTCATTGAAATGAAATATTGAAAGACTGATGAGTTTTTGAAGTCATTTTTTTGTTTTATTTTCGATTCTTATCTGAAATAGATGGTTCCCCTTGGCTCCACCAAAATCCACACCTTTCAACACTACCGGCTGTTGCCGTTTGCGGCGCGCTCACGCTTCAGCACTTCACAATATTCCCGCGACAAGCGCGCGGCTGTGATTCGAAACCTGGTCAAAACCTGCAAAATACCTGCACACGGACACTCCGGGTGAACGAAGCATTAGGCACATTTGCCAATAAGTTCCGACCTTTACAACTTTGAGTGCGCGTCACGTTGCCAATACAAATCAGATCACTTAACACATTGACCATCAACTAAGCAGGGAGAATTCTCATGGGATTCCAGGATGCGGTAAGGGTCTGTCTGCGTGAAAAGTACATCACATTCTCGGGCCGCGCCCCGCGGTCGGAATTTTGGTACTTCATGCTGTTCAATTTGCTCGTGATGCTCGCATTTTTTGTCCTGGTATTGGTGTTCGGCGGGTTCGGTTCCCTGGTGAGCGGCGATACGAATGCGCTGTTTTCCGGCGGAATTGCGATCATCGGCGTATTGTTCTTTCTGTACTGGCTGGCGGTTATCCTGCCATCCATCGCGGTCGTCGTGCGCCGCTTTCACGACGTCAATATCTCGGGATGGTGGTATCTTGGCTGCGTTGTCGGCGGGTTCATTCCCTATGTCGGCTTTCTGGCCACGCTCGCGCCCTACGTGATCGCGGTCATCAAGGGCACGGAAGGCGACAACAAATACGGCCCGGATCCGCTGGTCGAGCGGCACGCCGCGGATGTATTCGCCTGATCCCAGGCGAAGGAGGCGCAGCCGGGCGGGTGCGCTTTACGTAACGGCCTTTGTCCTGCTGTTTCCAGGTTGCGGCCTGCCGGCCGCGGCGCAGGAAACGGCCGATGGTCCGCTGGTCATTTCGACGGTGGACCCGCCCCGAACACAGGCATCGAAGGCCTATGACAATGTTGCGCGGCCGCGCAACATTTCCTCCGATGCCACCTACGCCGACGAGATCTCCGGACCGGTGACCCGGGAAAGGGCCATTCGCGAGCGAAGGGAGATGCGGCGGATAAGCACCGGCCCCATTGCGGATGGCGGGTGGAGTGTCGCCGCCGCTGTCCTGGCGATCCTCGCTCTGTTGTTCCTGTGGCTCAAGTTCGGCGGCAGCAGCACCCTGTTCTCGCGCCCGGTGCGCGAAAGCAGGAAAGCCGAGGCACCGCCGGAGATGTGGAACATCGCCGGGGACGAGGCGGACATGGACGCCACGACGCTGCTGCGCCATCTGGCCGCCATGAAGGACCGACGCGAGGCGCTGGCGCGGCTCCTGCGTCACTGCCTTTTGTCGGCCGGGACGGACTGCGATACCCGCTTTGCAAGATCCGATACCGAACGCGAGGCATTCGCCCGCCTGCCGCCCGCCTTCAGATACCACGACGCCCTCAAGGCGCTGCTCCACGACGCCGAGCTGGCGCACTATGGCGGCCGGCCGGTCAGCGACGCGGTTTTTGACCGCAACCTTCAAGTGGGGCGCCTCTTGCTGATCAGGCAGGAGGCAGGGCGTCATGCGCAATAACGTTCCACTGATCATTGTTGTCGTCCTGTTGTTCGCAGGGGCAATCGCCCTGTTGTTCCTCAGCGGCGGCGACCGCCGCCTCGACAACTCGATCATCGGCATGAACGGGCTGGCGGCATGGCTCGAGGAGAACGGCGTCGCCGCCAGGAAATCCCACCCGCGCCTGTCACCGGATGTGGAGGAATTCACGCTGCGCGTCCTGCCGCTTTACGATGTGGACCTTTCCAGAGAGGCCGCCGAGCCGGAGAATTCCGCCGACCTCATCGGTCAGAAAACGCAGAGCGACATCGATGTCGAGGATTTCAACAGCAAGATTCTCGAATTGCCGTCCGTCGTGCTGCTGCCGAAATGGACGACGGGTTTCATCGAGACCGGCATCGCCCACGAGCGGACGCTGATCGGTGTCGGCAGCTACCCGCTCCTTTTCGCACAGATGGGCCTGAACGGGCTACAGCTGCGGCGGCGCGGCGCGGCGTTCACTTCGGCCCGTCCGGGACCTGGCGGCGCGAATGAGGTGACGCTGTTCCACGCCCAGACCTTCGCGCCGGACAGCCTGCCCGATTTTTGCGCGCGCCATCTCGAACTTGACGGCGGTCTGCTTGTCATCGCCTGCGAATTCGAGGAGCACGATCACGCCACCTATTTCGTGTCCGACCCGGACCTGTTGAACAATCACGGGCTGTCGCTCGGTGAAAACGCCGACCACGCCATCGCCTTCCTGTCGCAACTGAAACCGGAAACAACCAAGCAGATCTATATCGATACGAGCCCGCAATTGCTGACACGATACGAGGCGGTCGAGGAACAGCGCCGGGACTATAAGAGATCCGGATCCGATCTGGCACGGTTCTTTGCCTATCCCCTGTCGATCCTCTGGGCCGTCATGCTCATCGTCCTCGCCGTGCTTTTCTGGCGGGGCGCGATACGGTTCGGGCCGCTCGAGCGCGAGGACGACCCGTCGATCAATCAGGCAAAAACAGTCGCCATTGCCACCAAGGCGAGGCTTTTGCGCCTGTCGGAAAGCGACGGCGAGATGGTGTCCGATTTCGTCCGGCACCAGCTGTCGGAGCTGACAGCGCAGACCCTCGGGCCCGACCTGGGCGACACCGGTCTGAAGCGCTTCTTTGAGCATTTGTCGCGCAAGGATGCGGAACTGGCGGCAGCGTTCCGGGATATTTCGGAAAGGCTGACCCTGCACGCCGACATAATGACCCAGACCGAACTGTCCAAAGGTCTGGAACGCTACAGAAACCTGCTGGAAAAGGTAACCCGTCTCAATGGATCTCCAGGAATTCCAAAAACTCGCTGAAAGTGTCCGCAAGGAAATCGGATCGGTCGTGCAAGGGCAGGACCGGTTGATCGATTTCCTGATGGTTTCGCTGTTTGCCCGCGGCCATTGCCTGCTCGAGGGGCCGCCCGGCACCGCCAAAACGCTGCTGGCGCGCTGCCTGACACAGGCGACAAGCCTGGCATTCGGGCGTATTCAGTTCACGCCCGACCTGATGCCGGGGGACGTTCTCGGCGTCAACCTGTTCAATTTCCAGACCAACGAATTCCGGTTGACGAAGGGGCCGGTCTTTACCGACATCCTGCTTGCCGACGAAATCAACCGCGCCCCGCCGAAGACGCAGTCGGCCCTGCTTCAGGCAATGAACGAACGCGAGGTGACGATTGACGGGACCAGCTATCCGCTCGGCGAGGAATTCTTCGTCGTGGCCACGCAGAACCCGATCGAGCAGCACGGAACCTACCCGCTCCCGGAAGCGCAACTGGACCGTTTCCTGTTCAAGCTCCTTGTGGACTTTCCCGATCGCGACACGGAGATCAACATCCTCACCCGGCATGCCAGCCAACCGCTGCAATCCGGCCGCGGCCCGGCGACCATCAAGCAGGTGATGACGCGCGAGGATCTCAACGCGGGCCACCGGATCGTCGACAGCATCCGCCTGGACCGCTCGATTGTCGAGTACATCGTCAGCCTTGCACGCGCCACGCGCGACGACGGGGAAATACTGCATGGCGTGTCCACCCGCGCAGCGGACGCTCTGGCCACCGCCGTGCGCGCCCACGCGGCGCTCGACGGCAGGGACTATGCCATTCCCGACGACGTCCAGGCGCTCGTGGTTCCGGCATTCCGCCACCGCATCGTGCTTGGCCCCACGGCCGAGATCGAAGGCCGCACCCCGGACGACGTGCTGAACGCCATCGTCAACCGCATGGAAGCGCCGAGATAAAATGCGTCCGTCGCGCCCATTCCTGGCACTTGTGCTGGTGCTCACCGGGCTTTCCGTGCTGCTCGTCTTGATCGGGCGCGACGTCACAACGGCCGTGGCGACCCTTTGGGGCGGGCTGGTCCTGCTGTCGGTGGCCGATCTGTTTGTAACCCCGTCGCGCCGCAACATCGCTGCCCTGATCGACTTGCCCAAAAGCGGGTTTTGCGGCACGGACGTTCCCCTCGTCGTCGATCTTTCGGCGCGTCGTGGCCACCTTCCGCAACAGTTTGAAATCCGGCTGAACATGGACGACGGCCTGGATGCGGACTGGGATGAGGCGATCCGGCTCGAAGGGAACACGAGCGCGACCCGGCTTGAAACCGCGATGATGCTGGGCGACCGCGGCGAAAAGGCTCTCACCGGACTGGCGATGCGATACCGGTCCCGCCTGCGGCTGTTCGAGATCATCGCAAACTGGCCGCTGGACCGGAAAATCTCTGTAATGCCGAATATCGCTCCCATCCTGAACGGCACGATCCAGACGCAGATGCTGCCATTGCTGGATGGCGCCAAGGACATGCAGATCCGCGGCGACGGCTCCGAGTTTCATCAATTGCGCGACTTCGTGGCGGGCATGGACCCGAGGACCATCGACTGGAAACGGTCTGCGCGCATGCTGCGGCTGACAGCGCGCGAAACGCGCGCCGAACGCAATCATCAGATCGTCCTGTGCCTGGATACCGGTCACCTGATGGGCGAGCGGCTGGGAAACCTTTCGAAGCTTGACCGGTCGATCAATGCCGCGCTGGCGCTGGCCTGGGCCGGCGGTCTCGGCGGCGACCTTGTCGGGTTCTACAGTTTCAACAGCCGGCCGCATCAGTTCATACCGCCACGTCCCGGGCGCATGGCGTTCTCGCGCATTCAGGGGGTCAGCGCCGCGCTGCGGCACGACAGCGCCGAGACCAATCACACGCTCGGCCTGTCCAATCTGAACGCAAAACTGGCGCGGCGTTCGCTGATCGTGATCTTCTCCGACTTCGTCGACAGCGTGACGGCGGAGCTGCTCGTCGAGAACCTTGCGGTGATGACCCGCAAGCATCTGATCCTTTATGTCGCCATCCGCGATCCCGCACTCCAGGAGCTGACCCATCCGGACGCCATTTCGCTGGACGCGGTGTCGCGCTCCGTCTCGGCCCGGCAGATCCTGCGGGAGCGCCAGCAGGTCTTCGACCGGCTGCGGCGCCTGGGCATACTGTGCCTGGATACCGAGCCCGGCGCGCTGACCCCGACGCTGGTTTCCCGCTACATGGATATCAAGGCGCAGGAGTTGATATGAGCGCGTTGCCACAGGACCGGGACGCGGAAACGGCGACGCTGCGGTCGGCCCGATTCCGCAAGGAGCGCGAAGCCGGATGGAAACGGCTGGAAAAACTCATCGCAGTCGCCGAAAAGTCCGGAATCCGCCGTCTGACCTATCGGGAAACGCTGGAATTGAGCGGCCTTTACCGCCAGGCCGTGAACTCGCTGAGCGCCGCACGGGCGATTTCCCTCGACAAGGCGCTCCTGACCTATCTCGACCGGCTGTGCGCGCGCGCATATCTCGTCGTTTACGCCCCCCAGGAGAGCATTGGCGATGCGGTCTGGCGCCTTTTTGCGCAGGGCATTCCGCAGGCGGTTCGCCGCTCGGGCGTGGCACTGCTCGTCGGCTTCCTGGCGATGGGCCTCGGTGCGCTGCTCGGCTATACGCTCTTCCAACGGGATCCGTCCTGGTTCTTTACATTCGTTCCGGCCGAACTCGCCGCCGGCCGGACCCCGGAAGCATCGGCGGCGTATCTTCGGGAAACGCTCTACGATACGTCGAACCGGTCGGGTGCGGCGCTGAGCGTATTCGCGTCGTTTCTGTTTTCGCACAACACCCAGATCGCGATCCTGATCTTTGCGCTCGGTATTTTTGCGGCGCTGCCTAGCTTCATACTGACATTCTACAACGGCCTGCTGCTCGGGCCCTTCGTGGCGATTTTCGTCAATGCCGGTCTCGGGTTCGACCTCTTCGGCTGGCTGTCGATCCACGGCGTGACGGAGCTGGCAGCGATCTGCATCGCGTGCGCGGGCGGAGCGCGCCTCGGCCTTGCCGTGCTGCTGCCGGGGCGGCTAAGCCGCCGCGCAGCGCTGCGCGACAATGGCCGGGACGCCGTCAAGCTCCTGATCCTTGCGGGACTGATGCTGATCGTCGCGGGACTTGTCGAAGGCTTCCTGCGGCAGCTCATCCAGGCGACCGAATGGCGCCTGATCATCGGTTGGGGTCTGGGGCTGATGTGGCTTGGCTGGTTGACCCTCGCCGGCAGGACCGGGGCGGCGCGATGAACGGCGTGACGGTCGCCCGAAACGGGCAAATTGAGAACTTCATCCCGCCGGAAGGCGTTCCCATCACCTTTGTTCTGGCATCGCGCGGCGCCCGCGTGGGTGCCCAGGTGCTCGACATTATCATCACCTTCGGCGGCACGCTGGCCTTCATCCTGCTTCTGGCGTGGAGCGGGGTTCTCGGCCTCGCGCCGCTGATGGCGCTTTACCTGCTGCTGACCTTCTTCATCCGCATTCCCTATTACATCTTCGCCGAACTGGTCTGGAACGGGCGGACCCTCGGAAAGCGGATCGTCCGGATCCGCGTCATCAGCGCCGACGGACGCCGGCTCACGCCGCATCAGATCGTTGCACGCAACCTGATGAAGGAAGTGGAGGTCTTCCTGCCGATCACCACGCTTTTTGCCGCGGCGGACCTGAACACCTGGGTAGGCATTGCCATCGCAGTCTGGATGATCCTTGTTCTTCTGGTTCCGTTCTTCAACAGGAAACGCCAGCGTTTCGGCGACATGATCGCCGACACGCTGGTGGTTGAGATGCCGCAGGCGGTTCTGTTGCGTGACCTTTCGGAGTCGCCGAAGAACGAAAGCAGCCAGTTCGTCTTCAATCCGGAGCATCTCGAGATTTACGGGCAATACGAGCTCCAGGTGCTGGAATCGATCCTGCGCGAGCCGCCGAAATCGCAAGAAGGATACGACCGCGTCCGCGAAGTCTCCCGCATGATCATCAAGAAGATCGGTTACACCGACCCGGTCCCGCAGATCGACGAATGGAAGTTCCTCCTGGAATTCTACAAGCAGCAGCGCGGATTCCTGGAGAACCGCCACCTCTTCGGAGACAGCCGGCGGGACAAGTTTCATGCCGACAGGCAGAAAAACTCCGACCCGGACGGTTGAAACCGGCGCCTGTGCGACCGCCGTTGCGGGCATCAAGCATGCCGTATCGCAGCCGGCTCAAATCAGGGTGCGCGCGGCCTCGGCAATGACGGCTTCCTCGTCCGTCGGGATGACGAGGACGTCGATCTTCGAACCGGGCGTGCTGATTCTTGCGGAGTGGCCATCGTTGGCGGCCTGATCGATCTCGACCCCGAGCCAGCCGAGACGATCGCAGATCAGCCGGCGCACGGTTTGCGAGTGCTGTCCGATACCGGCGGTGAAGACGATCGCGTCAAGCCCGCCCAGGGCGGCAACGAGCGAACCGAGTTCCAGCGCGGCGCGGTAGCAGAAGAGGTCGATCGCCTCCTTCGCGTTGGCGTCGTCGCTCGCTTCCAGAACGCGCATGTCGTTGCTGATGCCGGAGACCCCTAGGAGACCGGATTCGCGGTACAGCATCTGCCGCACGGCCGCGACATCCATGCCGTTGCTCTCCTGGAGGTGAAACAGCACACCCGGATCAATCGAACCGCTGCGGCGTCCCATCATCAGGCCGTCGAGCGGCGTGAAACCCATGCTGGTGGCAACGCTTTGGCGCGCTTTCATGGCGCACATACTGGCGCCGTTGCCGAGATGGGCGACGATCACCCGGCCATCGGCCCGGTCACCCAGGTGGTCGGGCAGGACCTTTGCGATGTAGCGATAGGAAAGGCCGTGGAAGCCGTAGCGGATGATTCCCGCGTCGCTGAGATGACGCGGCAGCGCGAAGAGCTGGGCGAGGCGCGGCTGGGTGCGATGGATAGCGGTGTCGAAACAGGCGACCTGCCGAAGATCGGGCAAGCGCGCGGCAACGGCGCGGATCGCGGCAAGGCTGTGTGGCTGGTGCTGCGGCGCCAGCGGTACCAGTTCCTCGAGCGATGTCATGACCGTGTCATCGATCAGGACCGGCCGGTCGAACCGCCGGCCGCCATGAACGACACGGTGACCGGCGGCCGCGATGCAGCCGCCCCAATCGCCGGCAAGCAGCCAGTCCAGGAGGCGCGAGACCAGCCCGCCGTGATCGGCCGAGCCATCCATTCCTTCGAGGATGTTCACGTCCAGCGGAGCGCCGCCGGCGTCCGCCGCCCTGAAATCCGGCGCGCTGCCGATGCCGCCGATCTCGCCGGCAAGGGTCGGGCCTCCCTCCTCGGGTGACGCCGGATGGAGCGCAAACTTGATGCTGGAGGAGCCGGCATTCAGGACCAGGATCAGGTCGGTCATCAGTTCGAGCGCCGTTTGTTGTGCACATAGAGCTGCGCCAGGGTGCAGGAAGCGATCCGCGACAGGGTTCCATCGGCCCTGCTCGTCAGGATGATCGGCACGCGCGCGCCGAGCACAATCCCCGCCGACTCAGCCCCGGCAAGATAGATCAGCTGCTTGGCGATCATATTGCCGGCTTCGAGGTCGGGCGCCATCAGGATGTCGGCATCGCCGGCCACCTCGGAGACAATCCCCTTGGTTTCGGCGGCACTCGCCGAAATCGCGTTGTCGAACGCCAGCGGGCCGTCGAGCCGGCCGCCGGTGATCTGGCCGCGGTCGGCCATCTTGCACAGCGCCGCCGCGTCCACGGTCGACGATATCTTCGGATGAACGGTCTCGATCGCCGAGAGAATCGCGACCTTCGGCTGTTCGACGCCCAGCGCGGCGGCCAGATCGATGGCGTTCTGGATGATGTCGCGCTTGTCCTCGATGCCGGGGTAGATGTTGATGGCCGCATCGGTGATAAAAAGGGGCTTCGGGTAGTGCGGGACATCGAGCACGAATATGTGGCTGAGGCGCCGCTCCGTGCGCAGCCCCTTTTGCCGGTCGAGGACCGGCTCGATCAGCTCGTCGGTGTGCAGCTTGCCCTTCATGATGGCATCCGCCCTGCCGCTGCGGACAACCTCGACAGCGGTTTCGGCGGCGGCATGGCTGTGCGGGACGGCGATGACCTCGACGCCGTCGAGACCGCGCCCGATCCCGGCGGCGGCCGCCTCGATCTTTGCCTGCGGGCCGATGAGGACAGGCTCGATCATGCCCTGGTTCATCGCTTCCAGCGCGCCGGTGAGGGATTTTTCGTCACACGGGTGCACAACGGCGACGCGGATGGGTTCGAGATCGTGGGCTTCGTTGACCAGTTCCTGGTAGCGGGCGCCGCGCTCGTGCAGATGCACTTCCGGCAGCACCACCCGCGGCCGGCGCACCTTTTCCGTCGGCGCGATGACCTCCGCCTCGCCCGTGATCACCGGTTCTCCGTCCTGATTGAGGCACAGGCAGTCGATCTTCAGGCGCTTGTTCTGCTCGTTCTTCTCCTTGACCGTCACGCGCACGGTGACGGTATCGCCGAGACCGACGGGCTTGCTGAAATGCAGCGACTGGTTGAGGTAGATCGTTCCCGGGCCCGGCAGTTCCGTGCCGAGCACCGCCGAGATCAGGGAGCCGCCCCACATGCCGTGCGCGATAACCTGGTGAAAGCGGTCGGACTTCGCAAATTCCGCATCCACATGCGCGGGATTGACGTCGCCGGACATGACCGCGAACAACTCGATGTCCTCCGTGCGCAGCACCCGGGTCAGTTCGGCGCTGTCGCCGACCCTGATCTCTTCAAATGTCCGGTTCTCGATGTATTGCATGTGTGTTTCCCGTTCAGGCAATCACGTGACAGCCGGCATCGACATAAGAAGTGTTGCCGGTCGCGTTGCGTGCGGCGTCGCTGACAAGGCCGACCGCCATATTGCCGACATCCTCGATCGTGACAAGGCGGCGGGACGGCGCGGGATCGCGCGCATCGTCGAAGAGCTTGTCGAAAAAGGCGATTCCGGAGACGGCGCGGGTCTGAAGGAATTCAGTACCATGAGGGTTAGATATGCATGAAATTGTGCGGCGCAATAGGACACGCCCGCGTTTCCGCGATGCGCGGCAGCGGGGATCGCAGTGCGCCGCAAGGGGACCGGCGGGCCGGTCCGTCTGACTTACCGGGTCTTCCTGGCGGCGTTGGATGGTTCCGCCGGCGCGTCCGATTCGACGGTCACGTCCTTCTCGGGACCCAGTTCGCCCATCGTGTCGATAACCCTTTGCGCCTGTTCGCTGTAGTCAGTGAACATTTTGAGAAAGAAGCCGGAGCAGACCTCGGCGACGTCCTCGGGCGCCTTCGAGCGCGCGATCCTCGCAGAGACCTCCACATCCTCCTTCCACCTTTCGGCGCAAAAGCTCATCGTGTCGGCATTCAGCCTGCCGAGCCTATGAAGGAAAGCTCCGTATGACTGCGCAAGGCTTTCCATATTGTGCGCGTTGGCCTTCATCATTCCGTCGAAGCCCGATCCGAACGGGTTTGTTGACTGTGTGTGCTGTGCCATGATCAGTTCCGCCCTGCCTTGTCGTTGATGTCGGGCCGGCTTCCCGGCCGCTTTCAACATACCAGCCGAAGGCGACCGCTTTTTGACCTTCCTCAATATGAAGCAGCGAAATGACAGACCGCGTCCGCGGACGGCTATGCGGATCCGCCCTTTCGCCGCCAGACAAACAGCGCCGCGACGGCGAGCGCAATGATGATGGCCGGCACCGCGAACATCGCGATCGTTGACAGCTGGTGCCACAGGCGCGGCAGGATCGAGGCGTCCTTGCCGAAATGGTAGGCGAGCGACGACCACAGGCCGACCCACAGCGCCGCCCCGACCATGTTCGCGGCGAGGAACCGCAGCCAGTGCATCCCGGCGGTGCCGGCGGCGATGCCGTTCAACTGCCGCAGAAGAACAAAAAAGCGCGCGAAGGCTACGACGATCGGACCGCGCTTCTGGATCAGGTCCTCGGCAGCGGCCAGCCGTTCATGGGTAATGCCGAAGCGGCTTCCGTGACGCACGATCAGCGGCCGGCCAAGCTTGCGTCCGATCAGATAGCCGATATTGTCGCCGACCACGGCGGCCGCAAAGGCCGTCGCGGCGACCGCGAAGATGTTCATCTGGCCCACCGCCGCAAGACCTGAGGCGACGATGATCAGCGTCTCGCCGGGCAGCGGCAGGCCGAGCGCCTCCAGCATCACGTCGACAAAAAGACCGGGCAATCCAAACTCGCGCACAAGCGGTTCCACATGTGACAACCATGAAGGCACTGATTTCCGTCTTTCCTGTCGGTCAACCGCCGCGTTCCAGGTTTTAGAGGTAGCACAGGGCGCATCCCCGCTCCACCGGAGCGGTTCAGGCACAGACGGTCTTCACAACTGCGTGATCCTGACGCGGTGGCATTTGAACGTTCACTGCGCTAAGAACCAGCCATGATGAAGTGGCTTTGCGCGCTCATGCTTCTGGTCTTTTCGGCGACCGTCGCCTCGGCGGCGCATGCGCCGCCCATGCCGCCACTGGCCAAGTCCGTGGCGGTCCAGGACGCCGTCTTCGTCAGTGCCGGCGCCATGGAAGCCATGGTCACGGCGCCCTGTTGTCCCGAGACGGCGTCGAAGCCAGGTGCCGCGATGCCGTGTTCGGTCGACTGCTCCTTCCTGCCTGCAAGCTGCGACATAAACATTCCGACCCCCCGGCCGGGTCACGGCGGGGCCGAAACGCCCTTCCCACGCTGGTTTGCGGTGGAAGCGGAGCTACGGCCTCCCATCATCTGATCCGCCGTCATCGGCCGGCTCACCGCCGGCTCCACCCAAGTGCAATCCGAAGAATACCGGCCCCACTTCCGGGACCAACCCGGACGGGCATCCGCTCACCGCTGAACGGGTTCGCGTATTCCTCGCCAGACAACAGACCGGTGCTCAAGCCGGTCAGGGAAATACGATGAAAGCCATCCAGATCACAATACTCGCCGCCGCAATCGGCTTTACCGGCGCTGCCGCGGCTTCCGACAGGACACCGATGACCGTCTTCAAGACGCCGTGGTGCGGCTGCTGCCACGCCTGGACCGAAATCATGCGCGCGGAAGGTTTCGACGTGACTGTCCGCGACGTAGAGGACCTCGACCCGGTCAAGAAACAGGCCGGCGTGGCCGACCAGCTGCAGAGCTGCCACACGGCCGTTGCGGGCGACTATGTCATCGAGGGTCACGTACCGCCGGCAGCGGTCGACAAGCTGCTGAGCGAGCGACCGGCCGTCCGCGGCATTTCGGTCCCGGGCATGCCCGCCGGCTCGCCCGGGATGGGCGACGAGCCGTCGGCGCGCTACACGGTCTACTCATTCAGCCACGACCAGGGCAAACCGCCGCAGGTCTATCTCGAAGTCGGGAAGTAGGGCCATGAACACTGCAACGGATCCCGGCCGCAGACGGTTCCTCGCGGGCTCGGCCAGTCTTTGCGGGCTGGCCCTTGCCGGGTGCACAACGACGGCGGAGCCGGACGGCGATGTCGTGCTGCCGCGCGCCAGCGGCAACTATACGCTGATGTACGGACCGGTCCGCGACGAGCGCTTTCCCATTCCGGCGGTCGACATAAGCCGCGTGCCCAAACAGTATTACCGCCGGCAGGTGGCCTATCGGGGGCCCGAAACGCCGGGCACCATCGTCGTCGACACGCGTTCGTTCTACCTCTTCCTGGTGGAAAGCAACGGGCGCGCCACACGCTACGGGGTCGGGCTCGGGCGCGCCGGATTCGAATGGTCCGGGCGGGCACGCGTCGCCTGGAAACAGGCATGGCCGAAGTGGACCCCGCCGGACAGCATGATCCGGCGCCAGCCGGAGCTCGAGCGCTGGAGCGTCCGGAACGGCGGCATGCCGCCGGGCCTCAACAACCCTCTGGGAGCACGGGCGCTCTACATCTTCCAGGGCAATGTCGACACGCTCTACCGCATCCACGGCACGCCGGAGTTCTGGACGATCGGCAAGGCGGTGTCGAGCGGCTGCGTACGGATGATGAATCAGGACGTCATTCATCTCTACGGCCGGGTGCCGAAGGACGCAAAAATACTAGTTATCTGAAAGACCGTGTGCGGAACCGGCTTGCAACAGCCGGCTCCGCACACATATCTTTCATTATGATGCCATCAAACCGGTCTGTATACTTGCCGCAGACCCCTTGGAGCGATCCCATGTCCGTCTCACGCCACAGCCTCGTCCCCACTTTCGTTGCCACGGCGGCGCTTGCCGCGCTGACGGGAATTTCCACGCCGGCAGTGGCCGGGTGTTCGGACAATCCTGGCCCGGGCGTCGACTGGACGGGTTGCCGGAAACAAAATCTCATTCTCCGCGGCACCAACCTGTCCGGCGCGAACATGACCGGCACCGACCTTTCAACCACGGATCTGCGCGACTCCAATCTCGATGGCGCGAATATGACAAAGGCCAACCTGGTCCGATCGCATCTGGACAGCGCCAGCCTTGTCGGCACCAATTTGAACGGCGCGCTGGGATACCGGACGCGCTTCCACAAGACGAACCTCACCGACAGCAATTTCGAGAAAGCCGAGATGCAAAGGGCGGATTTTTCGGGATCCACCATGACCAATGTCAATTTCTCCAAGGCTGAACTCGG
The DNA here is from genome assembly GCF_004959855.1 of Nitratireductor sp. XY-223. Lineage (GTDB taxonomy): Bacteria > Pseudomonadota > Alphaproteobacteria > Rhizobiales > Rhizobiaceae > Hoeflea_A. The sequence continues at coordinate 178,421 of NZ_SPNT01000002.1, forward strand.
CCGGGCTCAGTTTGCCGGCGCAAGTCTGGAAAATGTCGATTTCGATTTTGCGATCCTGGCCCGTGCGGATTTCCGCGACGCCGACCTGGGAAGCGGAATCAATTTCGATTCGGCCTATCTGTTCCTGGCGCGCTTCGAAGGCCAGGACCTGAGCGACGCGCTGGGTCTTTCCGATGCCCAGCTCGAACTGAGCTGCGGCGATGCCGAAACGACCCTGCCGGATGGTCTCAAGCGGCCGGAAAGCTGGCCGTGCGACGACGAGGCGGTGAACTAGGGCGCCGGCCCTTCCCCGTTTGAAGAATTCGCGACGACACCCGCATCGCGCCAGCCGTCGAATATCTCAAGGACCGTGTCGGCGAATGCGTCGTCATTGATGTGGCAGTCCAGTTCACGGAAGTCGACATTTGACGGCACCTGGCTGCGCATTTCAGCCAGGAAGGCGTCAAGCCCCTGCGGATCGTGCAGGTCGGCGCCTTCCCGGTCCCATTCGCCGAACCCCTTGTTCGGCATCACGAAGGCCGTCGGACCCTGCGCCGAGGCAAGGCGCTCGCAATGGGCGCGGGCAACGGCGCGGCGCTCCTCCTCGTTCAGCACCACCGAATTAATGAGCCGGTTATGCGTGTGGCTCGGATGGCCGGACCATTTTTCCGGCACGCCCTGCCAGGCGACGATATCGACAAGGTCGTAACAGCCGGCGGAGACGATCTGCGGCACGCCCCGGCGCCCGGCCGCCGTCAGTCGGTCCGGGCCGGCGGAGATGTTCGAGCCGTGGATGTGGTTGCCGACCTCCTGGGTGCAGAAGTCCATCACGCAGGCGAAGGCGCCCTGGGCGGCAAGGCCCTCGAAGGCGCGCCCGCCCATGCCTGTCGCGTGGAACACGGCGAGATCGAAGCCGCGCTCCTCCAGCGCCGGCTTCAGGCGCAGCATGTAGCGCAACGCGCTCGAGCCAAGGCTTGTCATGCCGACAAGGGGGCGGTCCCGCGGCGGATATTCGACCGCACGCGCGGCGCCGAGCACAGCGCCAGCGGCCTGCGAAAGGGAGGATCTGCAAATGGCATTGAGCCCGTAGAGGCCGCCGGCCCACAGGATCATCTGCACATCCGGAGCCAGGCGTTCCGGCGGCAGCATCGGCGAGAACGAGACCGTCGAGACGATATACTTCGGAACACCCACCGGCAGGGCGGCGGTCACGTCGAGCGCCAGGTCCGTGCCCATCGATCCGCCGAGCATGATCAGGCCGTCGAACATGCGATCGTGCCAGAGCCTCAGGCACAGGGCGGCGCAGCCCTCGGCCATGATCTGCATGGCGGTGTTCTCGTCGCCGGAATCGATCGCTGCCTGGATCGTCGATCCGCCGGCCTCGGCGACCGCATGCTTGGAATAGTCCGTCGGCGTCGACGGATCGCCGAGCACGCTGACATCCATGGTCAGAACCTGGCCGCCCTGCGCCTTGATGCGGGACGCCACATAGTTCAGCTCGTCATCCTTGGTGTCATAGGTTCCTATGATGAGGATCGTCTTGTCCGACATGGGAAACCCCCTAAAGCTGGATCCAGGCAGTCTTGAGATCAATATATTTATCCAGCGCATGCAGCGACTTGTCATGCCCGTTGCCCGACTGCCTGACGCCGCCGAGCGGAACGGTCGCGTCGGCGCCGCCGTAGGTGTTGACGTGAATGACGCCCGTCTTGACGCACCGCACCATGCGGTGGGCACGGGAAAGGTCGGAGGTCCAGACCGCGCCGGCCAGGCCGAAATTGCTGTCATTGGCAATGGCGACGGCCTCTTCCTCGGTATCGAAGGGAATCACCGCAAGCACCGGACCGAACACCTCCTCCTGGGCGATCGTATCGCGGCGGCCGACGCCGGTGAGGATCGTCGGCTGCATGTAGTATCCGCCCGTTTCCTCCAGGATCCTGTCGCCCCCGGTGACGCGGCGGGCACCCTCCTTTTCGGCCGTAGCGACGAATTCGAGATCGCCCTCGAGCTGGGCAAGGCTGTTGACGGCACCGATGTCGCTTTGAAGGTCGAGCGGGTCGCCGACCCTGAAGGCCTCGGCCCTTTGCGCAAGAGCCGCAACGAAATCGTCGTGGATGTCGCGCTGCACCAGCAGGCGCGAACCGGCAACGCAGACCTGGCCCGAATTGCGGAAGATGCCGGAGGCGGAGATATTGGCGGCCTTGTCGAGATCCGGCGCATCGGCAAAGACGATGTTGGGCGACTTGCCGCCGAGTTCCAGATAGCAGCGCTTCAGGTTCGAGCGCGCCGCGTATTCGAGCAGGCGCCGGCCGGTGGCGCCGGAGCCGGTGAAGGCCAGGACATCGACATCCATGGAAAGGGCAAGCGCCTCGCCGACGACGGAGCCCTTGCCGGTCACGACATTGAAAACGCCATCGGGCAGGCCGGCCTCCGAGGCGAGCTCGGCCAGCCGCAGCAGCGACAGCGACGCGGTTTCCGCCGGCTTCAGCACAATGCTGTTGCCGGCCGCCAGCGCCGGGGCGATCTTCCAGGCGCCGATCATCAGCGGGAAGTTCCACGGCACGATGGCGCCGACCACGCCGACCGGCTCCCTGTGGACCAGCGCCAGGATGTTCTCATCCGTCGGCGCGATCTCGCCGTAGACCTTGTCGATGGCCTCGGCATAGTAGCGGAAGGTGCCGGCGGCCGACCCGCTCTCGGCCTTGAAGGCCATGTTGATTTCGGTGCCGTTGTCGCGCACGCCGAGCACCGACAGGGCGAGCGCCTCGCGCTCGATGAGATCGGCCAGCCGGTGCAGCACCTTCTTGCGGGCGGCCGGCGCCAGGCGCGACCAGCGCCCGTCATCGAAGGCGCTGCGCGCGGCGGCCACCGCCCGCGTCATGTCATCGGCCGTGGCGCGCTCGATCGTGGTCAGCACCGTGCCGTCAATCGGGCTCAGCACCTCGAGCGCACCGCCGCTCCCGCCCTGCCACTTGCCGTCGATAAACAGCTTCTGCGCGGCAACGGGTTCCTGACGCAGGGCGTCGATGCGTTGCTGGTCAAGCATTTTCGGTTCTTTCCTGTTTGCGGTTCTTCAACAGACCGCGGACATGCATGGCGATGATAATCACGATGGCGCAGAAGAGGATGAAGGCGATCGGCCGGTCGATGAAATCGAGCGGTGTCTTGACCCGTGCCATGGAGGCACGCAGCTTCACCTCCATGATGCGGCCGAGCACCATGCCGAGGATGATCGGGACGATGGGCAATTGCAGCCGCTTCAGAACAAAGCCGATGAACCCGAACACCGCCGCGATGGCGCAGTCCCAGACGCTGTTGCGCAGCGAGTAGACGCCGACGAAAGCGAGCGTCAGGATCATGACGCCGAGGAACCGTGTCGGGATGCGAATGACCTGCAGCAGCGTGTTGGTGGAAAACAGAAGGAAGACCAGCACCATCACGTTGAGGATCAAGAGCGCCAGATAGAGCGCCATGACGAAGTCCATCTGGTTCTGGAAGAGCTGCGGTCCGGGCACGACATTGTGGACGTAGAAGACGGACAACATCATCGCGGTCAGCGCCTCGCCCGGAACACCGAGCGCCAGCAGCGGGATCATCGCCGCGCCCGGAACGGCATTGTTCGCGGCCTCTGAGGCAATCAGTCCCTCGGGCGCGCCGTCGCCGAACTTCTCCGGCGTCTTCGAGCGGCGCTGCGCGAACGTGTAGGAAAGGAACTGGGCCATGAATTCGCCGACGCCGGGGATCATGCCCATCACGACGCCGAAGCCGGACGATGCCGAGGCGGTGCCCGGATATTTGAACAGTTCGCCCAATCCCTGGAAAAGTCCGCCGCTGACCGGCGCGGCCTTGGGGCTGTCGTCGCGTCCGACAAGCAGGACGAACGCCTGGCTGAGCGCAAAGAGGCCGAGGACGACGACGATGAGGTCGATGCCTGAGGCGAGGAAATTCAGGTCGAACGTGAAGCGGCGCGTGAGCGTCGCCGTATGCAGGCCGATGGTGTTGATGAAGATGCCGAAGAACACCAGAAAGGCGGCGATCACCGTCTGGCCGCGGTGCACGACCACGGCCAGGACAAGGCCCAGAAGCGCCGCCAGGAATATCTCGCGCGAGCCGAAATGCGGGGCGATGGACGCCAGCAGCGGCGACAAAATGATGAGGCACAGGACCGAAAAGATGCCGCCGAAGAACGAGGCCGAATAGGCGAGGCTGAGGGCGCGGCGCCCCTCTCCGCGCCTGGTCATCGGATAGCCGTCATAGGTGGTGAGCGCGTTGACCGCGGTCCCCGGCGTATTGATCAGGACCGCCGGGATCGAGCCGCCATACATGGACGATCCATAGATGCCGAGCAGCACCGTCAGCCCGACGATCGGATCGAAGGAGAAGGTGGCGGGCAGCAGTATCGCGATGGCAACGGCTGCGCCCACGCCCGGGATCGCGCCTATTATGACACCGCCGATCGAGCCGATCAGCAGCGCCGCGACGACATCCCAGCGGGCCAAGATCGAAAGTCCGTCAAGAATAACGTCCATGGCCGTTGCTCACAGGTAAAGGATCATGAAATTGCGCAGCCCGTCGGGCAGGACCTCGTAAAGCGCGCCGCCCGGAACACGAACCTGCAGCAACGCCTTGAAGAGGACGACGATGACGGCACCCATCAGCGCCGCGGACAAAAGCGCCCGCGCCGAGCGGTAGCCCGCGCGGCGTGCCAGCAGCGGACAGAAGAGGACCGTAGTCGGCAGGTAGCCGACGACCGGCACGATGAACACATAGGCCATGAACCAGAGCGGGTATTCGAGACAGCGGATCCACACGAAGAACTCGCGCCTGTCCCAGGCGGCTATGCGCCGGGCGGCCAGGGACTGGGCCAAATAGAGCGCGGCGCAGGCGGTCATGCCGATCAGGCCTATTCCGGGCCAGAACGCAGGCTGATTCAACAGGCCCTTGCCGGCCTTCCACTGCGTCTGGTCGCCGATCAGGGCGAGCAGGCCGGCCGAAATCACCAGTATGGCAATGGCAAAGTAGCGGTCGCCGCCAAGCCGTTCGGAGGCGGCAATGTCGTCGACGTCGGGCGTCCGGTCCGTCATGGCAATCGCTCCACTGAGCCGGGCGGCGGCCGCTGCTTGCGCAACGGCCGCACGGGACTTAGTTGGCCAGCATCTTTTCGATGGCAGCCGTGGTGGCGATATCCTTCTGGATCTGCGCCGCCGATTCATCGGCCCCGAGCCAGTAGATCTGGGCGCCGGTGTTCTTGGCGACCTCCTGGGCCCGGTCGGACATCACGGTCTCGCTGGCGACGGCGATGATCTTGTCGCGCACATCCTGGGGCGTGTCCTTGTGGACGAACAGGCCGTTCCAGAGCGCGATTGCAAGGCTCGGCTCGAGTTCGCCGACAGTCGGCGTATCAGGCGTCTTGGAGATGCGGTCGCCGGTGATCGAGGCAATGACGTTGACGTCCTCGAGGCACGGCAGGATGAGTTGCAGCGTGGTGTTGATCACATCGACGTCGCCGGATGCCAGCGTGTTGCAGTCCAGCGCGTCAAAGGCCGCCTCGGAGCCCCATTCGAATCCCATCTGCTTGGCAAGTGCGAAGGAGACCTGGGTGGGAATGAGGAAGGAGCCGAAATGACCGAGCACCTTATCGTCGGTGCCCTTCAGGTCCTCGACGGTGTCGATGCCGCTGTTCTTGGCCGACGCCATGACGAAGGGATAGGTGACAAAGATGCCGAGCGGCTCGAACGGGTCCGGGTTGAGTTCGGGAATGCCGACCTGCGGTCCGACCACCGGGATGCCGACGACGAAGGAGCCGATCGTGTAACCGTCGGCAGGCGCGACCGCCACTTCGGCGGCGCCGGGGAACGGCCCGCCATCGGACGGCTTGTTTATGACGGCCGCGGCGACGCCGTATTTCTCCTGGAAATCCTCGGCGATCATCCGCGTGATGACGTCCTCGAGGTCGCCCGGCGGGAACGGCACCACAAAGGACACCGGCTTTTCCGGATATTCGGCCATCGCCGTTGTCACCCCGAGGCCCGTAACAGTGAGTGCCGCGATCGCGGCGGTCGAAATCAGTCTGCGCATATCATCCTCCCTGGAAAAGCATCCTGTCATTCGTTGTTCGGTTTAATATTTGAACCGCTGGTTTATTTTTAGCTTGAATTGAATCCGTTAATCTGTCAAGAAAAAACAGACGAAGCTTGAGGAGGCGCAGTCTCAAAACCATGGGAACGATTGATAAAGCACTGTCTTTATTGGATTTTTTCTCGGAGTCGCAGTCCGAGATCGGGTTGAGCGATCTGGCGCGCATGGCCGGTTACGACAAGGCGACCGTGCTGCGATTGATGACGGCACTGGCCGATCGCGGCTTCGTTGAGCAAAATGTGAAGACCCGCGATTTCCGCCTCGGTCCCGCGTTGCTGCGGCTCGCGCACATAAGGGAAGCGACGCTTCCGCAGCGCGCCTCTGCCCGGCCGATCCTGGAACGCATGTCGCAGGAAAGCGGCGAGACGGTGCACCTGCTGCTGCTCGGCAGGAATCATCTCGAAACGATCGATTTCATCGAAACCAGCGCGCACGCGATGCGCGTCTATATGGATGCCGGCGAGCGGATCCCGCTGCACGCCTCGGCATCGGGCCTCGCCTGCCTCGCCCATATGCCGGCAAGGGATGCCGAACGGGCGCTGTCGGGTGCGCTGAAGAGTTATACCGATCATACCATTACCGATCCCGCCGAAATCCTCTCGCGTCTCGACGACATCCGCGAAACCGGCATTGCGGAAATAGACCGCGGCTTCGAGGACGATGTCTACGGCATGGCGGCGCCGGTGTTCGCGTCGGATGGCCGTGTGACCGGTGCGGTCGGGATCGCGACCCCCTGTTCGCGGGTGACGGCTGCATTCCGGCAAACGGCGCACGCGATCATCCGGCAGGCGGCGAACGACATCACCCGGGCCTGGGGCGGCGTGGCGCCCGAGGGCCAGGTCGCGGGGACGGCGGCATGAAAAAGGCGCTGGTTCTCGATTTCGGCGGTGTCGTCACCCGGACGCTATTCGAAACGCACCGGCTGACGGAACAGGCGCTCGGCCTGGCGGAAGGAACGCTGACCTGGCGCGGCCCGTTCGACCCGGACGGCGACCCGCTCTGGAAGTCGATGCAGGCCGATGAAATCACCGAACGGCAATACTGGCAGCAGCGCACGCGCGAAGTGGCGGAACTGGCGGGTGAAGACTGGACCGATATGGCGCAGTTCGTCATCGCGGCACGCGGCGCCGATCCCCTTGCGGTCATCAGGCCCGAAGCGATCGCCGCCATCGATGCGGCCCATCGGGCGGGTGTCGCGCTCGCCATCCTCTCGAACGAGCTCGACCTGTTCTACGGCGCGGATTTCCGCAAGAAACTGCCGTTCCTGCAGACGTTCGACGTTATCCACGACGCCACCTACACCCACATCCTCAAGCCCGACCGCCGTGCCTATGAGGATTGCATCGCGGCGTTGCAAACGGCGGCCGAGAACTGCGTCTTCGTCGACGACCAGGCCCGCAACATTGCCGGCGCCAGGGCGGTCGGCATGAAAACAGTTCATTTCGACGTATCGAAGCCCGCAGCCGGCTATGCACAAGCGCTCGGCCTGCTCGACATCACCGGAGAGATCTCATGAAGGACTCGAATTTCCTGAAGGAAAACAATGCCAAGTTCCTGTGGCATCCGATGGGCCATCCGGGACAGCTCAGGGCTAAGACGCCGAAGATCATCACCGGCGCGTCGGGGGTGCGCATCGCCGATATCGACGGGCACGAGACCATCGACGCGGTCGGCGGCCTGTGGAACGTCAATCTCGGCTATTCGTGCGAGCCGGTCAAACAGGCGATTGCCGGCCAGCTCGACGCGCTGCCCTACTATTCGGCCTTCGCCGGCACCTCCAACAACGCCGCCATCGAGCTTTCCTGGGAACTGCAGGAGTGGTTCGGCGCCGACGGCCTCGGCCGCGCCTTCTTCACCTCGGGCGGCTCCGACTCGGTGGAAACGGCGCTGCGCCTGTCGCGCCAGTATCACAAGGTCCGGGGCGAAGCGGGGCGCACCAAGTTCCTGTCGCTGAAAAAGGGCTATCACGGCACCCATACAGGCGGCGCATCGGTGAACGGCAACGCGCGGTTCCGCACCGCCTATGAGCCGATGCTGCCGGGTTGTTTCCACATCCCGTCGCCCTACACCTATCGCAACCCGTTCAACGAGAGCGACCCGGCGCGGCTCGCCGAACTGTGCGCGCAGGCGCTGGAGGACGAGATCGCCTTCCAGGGACCGGAGACCATCGCCGCTTTCATCATGGAGCCGGTTCTCGGCGCAGGCGGCATCATCCCGCCGCATGAGAGCTTCATGCCGCGGGTGCGCGAGATCTGCTCGAAAAACGGCATCCTGCTGATCGCCGACGAGGTCATCACCGGCTTCGGCCGCACCGGCGACTGGTCGGGTTCCCGCCACTGGGGCGTCAAGCCGGACATGATGTGCCTGGCCAAGGCAATCACCAACGGCTACTTCCCGTTCGGCGCGGTGATGATCTCGGAGGCCATTGCGGAGACCTTCGAGGACGACACCACCGGCACCGCCAATATCGGCCACGGCTACACCTATTCCGCCCACCCGGTCGGCGCCGCGGCGGCAATCGCCTGCCTTGCAGAGACCAAGCGGCTCAATGTCGCGGAAAACGCCGCGGCACGCGGCGACCAGATGTTTGCCGGCGTTCTGAAGCTGAAGGAGAAACACGCGCTTGTCGGCGACGTGCGCGGCGGCCACGGGCTGATGACGGCGGTGGAGCTGGTCGGCGACCGTGCGAGCAAGAAACCGGTCGACAAGGCCATCGCGGCGAGCGTTGCCCAGACGGCCTATGAAAACGGCGTCATGGTGCGTGTGTCCGGCCACAACATCCTGATGTCGCCGCCGCTGATTATCGGCGCCGAGGATGTCGATCGCATTCTGGCGGGCCTCGATGCCGGTCTTGCGGCGGCCGGCTAGCTATTTCAGGAACGACCAGTTCTTGTAGAAGATGCCGTTGAAATTGATGAGGATCGTCTGCAGGACGCGCATCATCGCGTTTTGCAGCCCGGTGAAGCTGGACGGGCGCAGGACATCGACAAACACGCAGTACCGCTCCCGGTCCTCGTCGTTTATCGAGCAATGTTCGAGTGTGTCGTCAAAGATAAAGAGCGGGTCGTCGTGCCAGAAGTGCTTCTTGCCGTCGACCTCGATATAGACCTTGTCGCTCTTGAAAGCAGACAGGTTGTAGAGGACCCGCACGGTCAGGCGCAACGGACCGAAATGGCGCGACGTGAATTCCTTTTCGCTGAATGCGGAAAGGCCGATGGTTTTCACATAGGTGAAATCCTCGTTGAATTCCGGCACCGCGTCATCGGTGTTCTTGTCATACCATTTGTAAAACAGCATGCCGCGCTTCTTGTCGCCCATCCTCTGCCGGACGTCGGCGATAATCGCTTCCTTCTTGTCCTTGAACGTGTTCAGCACGCTCTCGATTTCCGCCCGCTCCTCTGGCGGAAAGTCCTCGAGGCTGTAGACATATTTGTTGCGCCAGGAAATCAGGTCGAAGAACAGATTGAGCGGCGACAACAGCCAGGTCGGAATGCCGTTTCCGGTGAAATACAGCTTCGCGATCGGCTTGGTGATGCGGCGGTGCCGACTGATATCGAGCAGCCCGCAAACCAGGAATAAAATGGTCAGGACGGGGATGAAATAAAGGAGAATGGCAAGCGGGAGGACGATCCTCAGGACGCGGGAGACGCGCTTGCGCATGGGGATCACTTCTTCTTCTGAAATTTCTTGCATGAAACGGCAACCGATACGTTCTCGACGCAGTTCGTCTAACGGATTGTCGGATGGGAGTCACGCCCATTCGGATCCAAGTTCACAATTGGCGGATAGCTAAAGAACCGGACGCCCGTCTGCCACGGGCCTGGCGAGGATCAACACCCAGAAATTGCGGTACTTGCCGTCCGGCCGCTGGGTCCGGGCGATACCGATGCGGGTGACGTATTTGTTCAAAAGGTTCTTGTCGTGATCGGCGGACCCCTTCCAGCCGACCATCGCCTCGTCGAAGGTCCGGTATCCGGCACCGAGGTTTTCCGCGCCCGCATAGGTCGGATAGCCGCCGCGATCGAGCCGGCCGGACAGTCCCCTGGCGCTGTGCAGGCGTGTGTTCATGCTGTCGTTGCGGGCGATGGTGCGCGCCATGTCCTGCGACAGGGCGTCGAGCTGCGGGTCGAGCACGACGGGCGGCAGTCCGTTGCTCGACCGGTAGGCGTTGATCTCGGTGAGGGCCGCACCGCGGTTGACCGGAACATCCGTCACCTCGGCGCTATTGTCGCCGGTGAGGCTGCAGCCGGACAGGACCGCCAGCAACAGGCCGGCAACCGCTGCAACAGCCGCACGCCGGACAGCCATCCGCCCGGATGAACAGTTCGCATCCCGTGATATCATCGGTTCCTAAGAGGCCGCCGCGCTGCCGGTGTCTTTGGCAAGCCAATCGGTCAGGTCGCCGGTCGCCGCCTCGATATCGGCGACAATTCCGGAACGGGCGGAAGCCGCATCTCCCTTCTCCAGTGCACCGACAATGTCATGATGGATTATCATCGCATTGTCCAGATGCTCCCGATCGCCGGCAGTCAGGCGGAAATAGGGACCCATGCGCAGCCAGAGGCTCTCGATGAATGACAGAAGTATGCCATCCGAGGCGCGGCGGTATATGTGGCTGTGGAACGCCCAGTTGGCGCCGAGATAGCCGTCGATGTCGCCGGCGTCGATGCTGCCGCTCATCGTTTCGCAATGATCTTTGAGTGCGCCGATATCGGCTGCCACAAACGCCGGCTGCGCGCGCTCGACGGCGAGTCCCTCCAGTGCGATCCGCGTGGCGCTGATCTCGCTCAGCGTCGCGATATCGAGACGGGGAATTTCCAGGGCGCGGTTGTGGCCGACGACCAGCGCGTTCTCCACCTCGAGCCGGCGCAGGGCGTCGCGCACGGGCATGACAGACACCCCGACGGCTTCCGCCACCGAGCGAGTGCTCAGGGCCTGTCCCGGCTGGAAGAAGCCGGACATGATGCGGTCGCGAAGCTGCCGGTAGATCTGCTCCTGCAGCGTGGCGCGTTCGACCGTCTCGAGACTGCCGGATTGCGCCGGCCATTCCATCCTATTCGCCATAGGGAATCCAGATGTTCTTGACCTGGACGGCGTTGCGCAGGAAAAGCCGGCCTTCGGCAACCTTCGGGTCGTACCAGTTGGTGGCCAGGCCGTTGTCGACGAAGGTGCGCTTCATATTGCCGACCGACCGGGCCTCGGCCATCTCCGAGACGTCGGAACCGCCGAAAGCCCAGATCGCGTCGACGTCGTCATGGTCGGCGAGCGTCTTGGCAAGCTCCTTCGTGTAGCCGGTAACGATGTTGATGACGCCGGCCGGCACGTCGGAGGTCTCCAGCACCTGGTAGAAGTCGGCGGCGATCAGGCCGTAGCGCTCGCTCGGAACGGCGACGACGCGGTTGCCCATCGCCATCAATGGCGCGACGAGACTGACGAAGCTCAGGAGCGGGGCCTCGTCCGGGCAGATCACGCCGGCAACGCCGATCGGCTCGTTCATGGCGAGCGCAACGCCGCGCAGGGGCGGACTGTGGACGGCGCCGTCGAACTTGTCGGCCCAGGCGGCATAGGTGAAGAACCGGTCGATCGCGGTTTCGACTTCCCGCTCGGCATCGCTTTTCTTGACGCCGGTCATGGCGGACAGGCGGGCGACGAACTCGCCGGTGCGGGCCGAGAGATTCTCGCCGAGATAATAAAGAATCTGCGCCCGCAGATGTGTCGAGGCCGTGGCCCAGCCGGATGCCTTGCGGGCCGCCTGGACGGCGTTGCGGATATCCTTGCGGTTGCCCTCGCCCATCTCGCCGATCACCTTGCCCTTGGGCGAAATGACGGTCAGCGAATAGTTGCCGTCCGGCCGCACCTGCTTGCCGCCGACATAGAGCTTGGCGGTGCGGTCGACGGCCATCGGCTCGAAACTGTCCGTCGCCTCGACCACGGGCACGGGCGGCGCCGGCTTGCGCGGCTTGCGCGCCGCCCAGGCCTTGGGCTTGAGGTATTCATAGGCGCCCTCCAGACCGCCCTCGCGGCCATAGCCGGATTCGCGGTAGCCGCCGAACCCGACACCGGCGTCGAAGAGGTTTGTTGCATTGACCCACACAACACCGGCCTTCAATTGCGGCGCGATGTCGAGCGCCAGGTTCATGTTCTCGCTCCAGACGCTGGCCGCCAGCCCGTAGCGGGTGTTGTTGGCGAGCTCCACCGCCTCGTCGGGCGTGCGGAAGGACATCGCCACCATGACCGGGCCGAAGATCTCCTCCGTCGCCACCGTCGACGCCGGCTCGACGCCGGTCAGAAGGGTCGGCGGGTAGAAGCAGCCCCTGTCGGGCGTCGCGATGTCCGGCACATAGGCTTCGGCGCCCTCCTCGACACCCTTGCCGACGAGGGCGCTGATGCGCTCGAGCTGGCTCTGCTCGATGATCGCGCCCATGTCGATCGCCTTGTCGAGCGGGTGTCCGACGCGCAACGAATTCATGCGCTCCTTCAGGCGCGCGATGAAACGGTCGTGGATGCCCTCATGGACCAGAAGGCGCGAGCCGGCGCAGCAGACCTGGCCCTGGTTGAACCAGATGGCGTCGACGACCCCCTCGACGGCGCTTTCCATGTCGGCGTCATCGAAGACGATGAAGGGCGACTTGCCGCCGAGTTCCAGGGTCAGCGACTTGCCGCTGCCGGCGGTCTCGGCACGGATGATGCGGCCGACCTCGGTCGAGCCGGTGAAGGCGATCTTGCCGACGCCGTCATGCTTGACGAGGGCGGCACCGGTCGATCCGTCGCCGGTAATGACGTTGAGGACGCCGGCAGGCAGGCCGGAACGGGCAGCGAGCTCGGCGAAGAGCAGCGCCGTCAGCGGCGTCGCCTCGGCCGGCTTCAGGACAACCGTGTTGCCCAGCGCCAGCGCCGGCGCCACCTTCCAGGCGAGCATCAGCAGCGGAAAGTTCCACGGGATGATCTGGCCGACGACCCCGATGGGCTTGTGGTCGGCAAGCTCGGTATCCTGCAATTCGGCCCAGCCGGCATGGTGGTAAAAATGGCGGGCGACCAGCGGAATGTCGAGGTCGCGGGTCTCGCGGATCGGCTTGCCGTTGTCGAGCGCCTCGAGCACGGCAAAGAGGCGGGCGTGACGCTGCACCATGCGGGCCAGCGCGTAGATATGGCGGGCGCGGCCCTTGCCGCCAAGCGCTTCCCAGGGCTCTTGCGCCTTTGCAGCGGCCGCAACAGCGTCATCGACGTCCTCCGCCGACCCTTGAGCGATCTTCGCCAGTTCGTCGCCGGTCGCCGGCTCATGGGTGGAAAGTGTCTTTCCGTCTTTCGACGGACGAAACGCGCCGTCGATGAAATGGCCGAAGGACGCGTCGTGGCTCTTCAGCCAGTCGCGGACGTTGGTGTCGGCCTCGGGCGCCGGGCCGTAATCCAGGGATTCGAAATAGTTCGCAACAGACATATCGCGTGCCTCGTATCAGGCCATCGGATGGCGGTTATAGGCCGAGTAGCGGCCGGTCACGTGGTGTTCGAGCTGGCGCTCGATATCGGCAAGCAGGGACGATGCGCCGAAGCGCAGCAGATCCGGCTCGAGCCAGCGCCGCCCCAGCTCCTCCTTCATCAGCACCTGGTAGGCAAGCACGTCCTTGGCCGTCGATATGCCGCCGGCCGGCTTGAAGCCGACCAGGTGGCCAGTGCGCTCCTGGTAGTGGCGGATCATGCGCAGCATGACGAGGCTGACGGGAAGGGTCGCGTTTGCGGTTTCCTTGCCCGTCGAGGTCTTGATGAAATCGGCGCCGGCCATCATGCAGACCATCGACGCGCGGGCGACATTGCGCAGGGTGCGAAGGTCGCCGGTGGCGAGGATCGCCTTGACATGGGCCTCGCCGCAGGCGGCGCGGAAATCGCGCATCTCGTCGTAAAGCGCCTGCCAGTTGCCGGTCAGCACGTGTTCGCGGGTGACGACAATGTCGATCTCCCTGGCGCCGTCGGCGACCGATGCCTCGATCTCGCGCAGCTTGGTGTCGTGCGGCGAGAGACCGGCAGGAAAGCCGGTCGATACGGCGGCGACGGGAATGAAGGTGCCGTCGAGCGCGTCGACGGCCTCGGCGACGAAGCGGTGATAGACGCAGACCGCACCGGTGGTGATGCCGCGATCGGCAACGCCGAGCGCCTCGAGCAGGTCCGGCCTGACCGGCTGCCGCGCCTTGGCGCAAAGCCGTCGCACCCGCGCCGCAGTGTCGTCGCCGTTCAGCGTGGTGAGATCCATGCAGGTGATGGCTTTCAGCAGCCAGCCGGCCTGCGCGTCCTTCTTGACCGAGCGGCGCCCGCCGAGCGTTGTGCAGCGGCGCTCGACCGCCGAGCGGTTGACCTGGATCTCGTTGACCCAGTCGAGCTCGAGCGCCTGGCCGGGATTGCGGGCAATCGCATTGCCGTGGAGACCGGGGGCTGAGGTTCCGGTTTCGCCCATGGGGATAATTTCAGACATGGGCAAGTGATATGTGTGATCACACTTAGAGTCAAGGGGCTTGTGCCGTGCTTTTTTCCGGCTTGAACTCCGCCGCCGCGCCTCAATCGGCCTAAATCGATTTAAGCGCCCGGCGCACGGCAGCCATGCGCGGCTCTTTTTGGGCTGGCCATTTCTATTGTGCAGTGCAATAAGAGACTCGATACTCGCCCATACGAACACCAATAACGGACCCGATCCCTTGTTCAAACCCGCTTACGCGGCGCTCAGCCAAGCGCTGCCCCTCGTCCGCTCGTCCAGCGAATTCCGCGTGCCCATGACGCCGGACCGCATCCGCATCGAGACCCTTTCGGGGCTGACCGTGGCGCTGGCGCTGGTGCCGGAGGCGGTGGCCTTCGCCTTCGTTGCCGGCGTCCACCCGCTGACCGGGCTTTACGCCGCCTTCATCGTCTGCCTGATCACGTCGCTGTTCGGCGGCCGGCCCGGTATGATCTCGGGCGCCACCGGCGCGCTTGCCGTCGTCATGGTGTCGCTGGTCGCCACGCACGGGGTCGAATATCTCTTTGCCGCGGTCGTATTGATGGGCATCCTGCAGATCGCCGCCGGCATCCTCCAACTCGGCAAGTTCATCCGGCTGGTGCCGCATCCGGTCATGCTGGGCTTCGTCAACGGCCTGGCGATCGTTATCTTCCTGGCGCAGTTCGAGCAGTTCAAGGTGACCGGCCCGGACGGCGTCAAGCAGTGGATCGGCGGCCTGCCGCTCGTCTACATGCTCGGCCTTGTCGCGCTGACCATGCTGGTTATCCACGTGGTTCCGAAGGTAACGAAGATCGTGCCGGCACCGCTTGCCGCCATCCTCGTGGTCGCCGGCCTCGTCATCGCCTTCGACATTCCGGTGCCGCGGGTTGACGACATGGCATCGATCAGCGGCAGCCTGCCGACCTTCTCGATACCGGCCGTGCCGATGAATCTGGAGACGCTGAAGATCATCTTTCCCTACGCCGTGATCTTCGCCGCCATCGGCCTGATCGAGAGCCTTTTGACCTTCAACCTTGTCGGCGAGAAAACCGGCACGCGCGGCGGCGCGTCGCAGGAATGCATGGCGCAGGGCTCGGCCAATGTCGTCACCGGCTTCTTCGGCGGCATGGGCGGCTGCGCCATGATCGGCCAGTCGATGATCAATGTCGGCTCCGGCGCACGCACGCGCCTTTCCGGCGTCACCGCGGCGCTCCTGCTGCTCAGCTTCATCCTGTTCGCCTCGTCGCTGATCGAGCAGATCCCGCTCGCAGCGCTCATCGGCGTCATGTTCATGGTGGTGATCGGCACCTTCGCCTGGAAGAGCTTCACCATCATCGCGCGGGTGCCGCGCACCGATGCTGCGGTGATCGTGCTGGTCACCATCATCACGGTCGCCACCGACCTTGCCATCGCTGTCGTTGCCGGCGTGATCATTTCCGCCCTCGCCTATGCCTGGAACAATGCGACGCGCATCCGCGCCAAGACGGAAACTGCCGACGACACCAAGACCTACCGCATCGAGGGCCCGCTGTTCTTCGGCTCCGCCACCGGCTTTCTCGAACTTTTCGATCCGAAAACGGACCCGGAACGCGTCGTCGTCGATTTCATGGAATCGCGGATCGTAGACCAGTCGGCTCTGCAGGCCATCGATGCGCTGGCGGCCCGCTACCAGGAACACGGCACCCGGCTGGAGCTGAAACACCTGTCGCGCGACTGCCACATGCTGCTCGCCCGCGCCGGCCAGTTGATGGTCGATTCGGACGACGATCCCGACTACGGCATCGCCGTGCATTACGGGGTGCGCATCGGCCGCTTCGGCGGCGCGCATTAGTCTAGCCGGCTCCGGGCTCGCCCAGCTGCCGCCAAAGCGGTTCGATCTTGTCGGGATTGCAGACCAGGTAAACGGAAACCACCGTGGAACCGTCCAGTTCGACGAGGGTCACCTGCCGCGAGCCGTCGGCCTCGATTGTCAGGTTCGCCGGCAGGCCGTTGATGCGCATGCGCCGCGACCACAATGGAGGCCTGTAGGCCGGTTTGCGGGCCAGACCGGCGTAAAAGCGCGCCACCTTTCGCGCACCGTAAATAACGTTCAGCGCGGCGAGCTTGCGGCCGCCGCCGTCGGAATGCAGCTCCGCGTTTTCCGCCAGCAGACGGCCAAGCGCGTTCAGGTCACCGCTCTTCGACGCGGCGAAAAAGGCGGCGGCAACGCTGTCGGCCTCGTCAGGCGGCACCTTGAAGCGCGGGCGGGACTTGCGGATATGGGCGCGCGCCCTGCTGGCCAGTTGCCGGCAGGCCTGCTCACCGCGGCCGAGCACGGTAGCGATCTCGCCAAAGGGCATGTCGAAGATATCGTAGAGGATGAAAGCGGCACGCTCGAGCGGCGACAAACGTTCGAGCGCCAACATCAGCGCATAGGAAATGTCCTTTTCGACCATCAGGTCCGGTTCACCGGCGGCAGCCGGATCGGAAAGGACCGGCTCCGGCAACCAGGGACCGACATAGACCTCGCGGCGGTGCCGGGCCTGCTTGAGCCGGTCGAGACACAGCCGGGTCACGATCCTCGAAAGATAGGCGCCGGGTTTGCTGATATCCTGCCGCGTCGCCCCGTCCCAGCGCAGCCAGGCATCCTGAACGACGTCCTCCGCGTCGGTCATCGAGCCCAGCATGCGATAGGCAAGACCGGTCAGCCGGCCACGCTCCGCCTCGAAGGCGGCGGCGCGATCCGGCGGATCGGTCTCAGGCGGCATCGGACACGACCGGATGCTGGCTGCGAAAGCCGACGGCGATCCGGTTCCAGACGTTGATCGCGCCAATCAGCAGCGTCAGCTTCACCGTCTCCTCTTCGGCAAATTGCGCGCGCAGGCGCTCATAGACGTCATCGGGCGCCGCCGTCTCGGCTATCAGCGTGAGCGCTTCGGTCCATTCGAGGGCCGCCCGCTCGCGCAACGTGTAGAGGGACGATTCCCGCCAGGCCGACAGCAGATAGAGCCGTTCCTCGCTCTCGCCGTCTGCCCGCGCGTCCTTGGTGTGCATGTGAATGCAATAGGCGCAGCCGTTGATCTGGGACGCCCGGGTCTTGACCAGTTCGATGAGGCTGCGCTCCAGTCCGCTGCCGCTGACCGCGTTTTCAAACGCCACCATGGCCTTCATGGGCTCCGGCGCGGCTCTAAAATAGTCAAATCGTTCCTGCATCAAAAATCTCCATTTTCGGGTTGTGCGGAGATAGACGAGACAGCAGGGCCGCGTGTGACATCGGATGGAATATTTTTCGAAAATCGTTAGCCGGTGCCTGCGGCACTTTTCTTCTCCTGCAACGCCAGCCAGAACCGCTGTCAGCCAGACGTGCATACTGCCTCTGAATTAGCCAGTGGATAGCGGTCGCCATACGACAATGTCAGGTTTCGGCATTGAACCGTCGATGAAGTCTAGAAATAGCAAAATCGATTTCAGATACCGTGCGATCGGGCCATGCAAGCATCAAATGGACGGGGTAGTCCTTCGCCAACTTCCTGCTGATGAATGCACCATCCCGTTTTCTGTAATTGGAGGGATTTTTGACTTCAAATCCTACCCAGTTGAATTCAGGCATTTTACTTAAGAAGCGGCGCTCACGGTAGACAACTTTGTGCGAAACATAATCCGACCAGGGGATGAAGTCTTTTGGCAATCGAATTCCATCTTTGGATATATGTAGATAAATGAAAGGCTTATAGGCTCTCATCAGATAGTGCAAAATGCTCCAGACAAAAAAAGGAGCGCCAAACAAACTTATCCATCTTGCAGTCTCGTACTTCCGATCGGATGGCTCCAGCGTCAAATAGACCGCGCCCAGCCCTAAATCAGGAGCCCATTGTGCAAACGAAAACCATGACAACGCCAGGGAGACAACAAGGCCTACAATCGCGCTTCCCTTGCGCATTGTGACGGTGAAATCAATTTCCGAAACACCCACGCTATCAAAGCTCCGCTCTGAATCGGCACCTTTTGTGCGCTACTTCTCCTGCAGCGCCAGCCGCACGCCCAGGGCGCAGAAGATCGTGCCGGTGAACTTGCCCTGCCAGCGGAAGATGCCGGGGTTGCGGCGCAGGAACGAACCGACGCTGCCGGCGCTGACGGCAACGACGACGGTGCTCAACAGCCCCAAGGCGACGAAGAGCACGCCGAGGATCGTCAGTTGCAGGGCAACCGCACCGTTCGCGGGGTTCACGAATTGCGGCAGGAAGGCGAGGAAGAACATCGCGGATTTCGGATTGAGCACCTCGGCGAGGATCGCCTGGCGCAGCGCCCGGGCGGGCGTCATGCGCGGCGCGGCGGAAAGGTGCGGATCGTGCGGCCTTTCAAGGATCGCGCGAATGCCAAGATAGATCAGGTAGGCGGCGCCGAGATACTTGACGAGGTTGAACAGGAACGCCGAGGCGAGGATCACCGCCGAGAGACCCAGAACGACCATCGCCGTGTGGATGATGTCGCCGACCGCGATGCCGAGGCCGGTGGCGATGCCGACCCGCGTGCCGCCGCTCGAAGCGCGCGCCAGGGTCAACAGGACCGCCGGTCCCGGAATGAAGACGAAGCCGAGCAGGACGGCGAGATAGGTTATGAGGGTCGTCTGGTCGATCATCGTGCGTCAGACGTGCTGGCCGCCATTGATGTGGATCTCGCTGCCCGACACGTAGGACGAGGCATCGGAACACAGGAAAAAGATGGTTTCGGCCACTTCGTCGGTGGAGCCCAGGCGGCGCAGCGGGATGTTCTCGACGATCTTCTCGGTTCCGGGCGACAGGATGGCCGTTTCGATCTCGCCCGGCGCGATGGCGTTGACACGGATGCCGTGCGGGCCGAAATCGGCGGCCATTTCGCGCGTCAGCGAGGCGAGCGCCGCCTTCGAGGTCGCGTAGGCGGTGCCGGCGAAGGGGTGCACCCTCGAACCGGCGATCGAGGTGACGTTGACGACCGATCCCCTGGCCGCCGCGAGTTCCTTGAACAGGCCGCGCGCGAGCAGGATCGGCGCGAAGAAGTTCACCTGGAACACGTCGCGCCAGGTGTGCATCGGCGTTTCCATCGAATTGAGCCGCGCGCCTTCGGGTGTTTTCGGCGAGATGCCGGCATTGTTGACCAGCGCATGGAGCTGCCCGCCCTCCCGGTCCAGCCGGTGACGGATCTCGGCGACCGCGCTGCCGACATCCTCGGGGTCCGAGAGATCAATCTTGATGTGATCCTCGGGGCCCGCGGGCCAGGGGCAGTTCTCGGCAAAATCCTGCCGCGAGCAGGTGATCACGCGCCAGCCGTCGGCCGAGAACCGTTTGACGGTCGCGTGGCCGATGCCACGGCTTGCGCCGGTCAGGACGAGTGTCTTGCGGCCGGGCTGTTCGCTCATCGTCTTCTCCGAGGGGTATTGCAGTTTGGTTCCTATGTAACGCACAAGGCGCGCGATAGCGAGGGTCGGGTCCGAATTGTGGCACCGCGATTGCCGGTTGACGGTCCTGCTGCTAGAGCAGGCCGATGAAGTGGACCCTGCCCGAACTTCCCGTCAGCGAGGCCGTGCCGGCGTTGATGGCGGCGCTCGATAAACACGCGTCGGCGGTGCTCGCCGCGCCGCCGGGCGCCGGCAAGACGACGCTGGTTCCGCTGCACCTTTTGTCGGCGGACTGGCGGGGCGACGGGAAGATCATTGTCCTCGAGCCCCGGCGTCTCGCCGCCAGAGCGAGCGCCCGCCAGATGGCGCGGCTGATCGGCGAGGAGGTCGGCGCCACCGTCGGCTACCGGACGCGGCTCGACACGCGGATCTCAGGCAGGACCCGCATCGAAGTCGTCACCGAGGGCATCTTCACCCGCATGATCCTCGCCGATCCGGACCTGCCGGGCATCGCGGCGGTGCTGTTCGACGAATTCCACGAGCGCTCCGTCGACGCCGATCTCGGCCTCGCGCTGGCGCTCGACGTCCAGTCGGCGCTGCGCGAGGATCTGCGCATCCTTGTCATGTCCGCGACGCTGGACGTCGATCGCGTGCGTGAACTGTTGGGCGGCGCGCCAGTCATCCGAAGCGAGGGCCGCGCCTACCCCGTGGATGTCCGTTACCGCGACCGCCGCCAGGGCGAGCGGATCGAAGAGGCGATGCGGGACGCCATCATCGGATCGCTGGAAAGCGAAGGTGGATCGATCCTCGCCTTCCTGCCGGGCCGGCGCGAAATAAGCCGCACGGCGGAGCTGCTGCGGGAAGCCGGTCCGGGGGATGCGGTCATCGCGCCGCTCTTCGGAGACCTCAGCGGCAAGGAGCAGGATGCGGCGATACGCCCGCCGGAGCCCGGCACCCGAAAAGTGGTTCTCGCGACGTCGATCGCCGAGACCTCGATCACCATCGACGGGGTGCGCATCGTGATCGACAGCGGCCGGCAGCGACTGCCGGTGTTCGAGCCGTCCACCGGCATCACCAGGCTCGAGACCGTGCGGGTGTCGCGCGCCTCCGCGGACCAAAGGGCCGGCCGCGCCGGACGGACCGAGCCGGGTGTCGCCATTCGGCTTTGGCGGGCGGAGCAGACGACGGCACTGCCGGCCTTCACGCCGCCGCAGATCCTCGCCAGCGATCTCAGCAATCTGATCCTCGACTGTGCCGCCTGGGGCGTGACGGACCCCGCGAGCCTGCGCTTTATCGACCCGCCTCCCGCGCCAGCCGTCGCCGAGGCGCGCGCGCTGCTGCAGTCGCTCGGCGCGCTGGACGGAGACAGCCGGCTGACCAAGACCGGCGAGACCATGCGCGGGCTCGGTCTGCCGGTGCGCGACGCCGCCATGGTGGTTGCCGCCGCCGAACGGAACATGTCCGCGGACGCGGCCGAACTCGCCGTGCTGATGGGCGAGCAGGGCCTCGGCGGCAACGCTATCGATCTCGACGAGCGCTGGCGGCGATTGCGCGACGACCGCGGCAAGCGGGCGCAAAGCGCCCGGGCGTTGGCACGGCGTATTGCCAGGGCGGCAACCGGAGACGACCCCGGCAAATCCACCGACGGCCCGCCGCCGGAGGCCGGGCCGCTGCTGCTTGCCGGGTTCGCCGACCGCGTGGCGCGCGGCCGGGGATCGTCCGATGGACGGGCACGCTTCGGCCTTGCCAATGGCCGCGGCGCCTTTGTGGAGGACCATTCCAACCTTGCAAGGGAGCGTTACATCGTCGTGCCGGAACTGACCGGTCCGGCGGCTTCACAGCGCATCCTCTCGGCGGCGCGGATCGACGCGGAAACCATCGAGGCCGTGCTGGGTGATCGCATCGCGGAAACGGACACGGTTTCATTCGACCGCAAGACGCGCCGTGTCAAAGCCCGACGCTCGCGCAAGCTCGGCGAACTCGTGCTGGAGGAACGTCCCCTCGCGAACCCGCCGCAGGCCGCGGTCTGCGAAGCCCTTGTCTCGGGGCTGCGGACACTCGGCATCGACGCCCTTCCCTGGTCCAGGGCGACACAACAGCTGCGCAGCCGCCTTGGCTGGCTGTACCGTCAGAAGGGCGCGCCATGGCCGGACGTGTCGGACGCGGCGTTGCTTGAAACCGCCGACGCCTGGTTCGCGCCGTTCCTTGCCGGTGTCACCGGGTTTTCCCAGATCGAGGCGGCGAATCTGTCCAACGGCCTGATGGCGCTGGTGCCGTTCGAACTGCACCGGGAACTCGACAGGCTCGCGCCGACCCACTTCGAGACACCCGCGGGCTCGAATCTGCCGATCCGCTATGACGGCGACGAGCCGGTGCTCGCCGTCCGGGTTCAGGAGCTTTTCGGACAGTCGCGGCACCCCATGCTGGCCGGCGGCGACGTGCCCCTGGTGCTTGAACTGCTGTCGCCGGCGCAACGGCCGATCCAGACGACGCGCGACCTTCCGGGCTTCTGGAAGGGCTCCTGGGCGGATGTGCGCGCCGAGATGCGCGGCCGCTATCCGAAGCACCCATGGCCGGAAGACCCGGCTGCGGCCGAGGCGACCCGCCGTGTCAATCATCCGCGCAAGCGCTAAGGTCTAGGAAAACCACGGAATGCAGGCCAACATGAGCTACACGGACCATCCGGCGGAAACCCGCCACGCCAACCACCTGCGGATGCGCACACTCATCCGCCTGCGCACGCTGGCGATCATCGGCCAGAGCGTCACCGTTCTCGGCGTCGCCTACGGATTCGGCTTTCCGCTGCCGGTGGCGTCGTGCTTTCTGCTGATCGCCTGCCTGGCGCTGCTCAACATCGCCCTGCGCATAAGATATCCCGCGACACATCGTCTCAGCCCGGCGACGTCGACGGTGATCCTCGGCCTCGACATCCTGCAGCTCTTCGGCCTGCTGTTCATCACCGGCGGGCTTGCCAACCCGTTCTCGGTGCTGATCTGCGTTCCGGTCATCGTCGCCTCCGCCTCGCTGCCGGTGCGCAACATCGTGGCGCTCGGCGTCATCGCGGTGGCGGCGGTCACCGTGCTTGCCTTCTACCACCGGCCGCTGCCCTGGTATCCGGGCGAGCGGTTCGAGGCGCCGCTGGTGCTGATCGCCGGCAACTGGATCGCCATCGTCTCGACGGCGGCGTTTGCGGCGTTTTATGCCTACCGGGTCTCGGCGGAGGCCGAGGAACTCGCCGACGCGCTGATGGCGACCGAGTTCACCTTGCAGCGCGAGCAGCACCTGTCGGCGCTCGACGGGCTGGCGGCCGCTGCAGCACATGAACTCGGGACGCCGCTGGCGACGATCACCGTCGTCGCCCGGGAGATGGAGCGTGCACTGGGCGGCGACGAGCGCTTCGGCGAAGACGTGCAATTGCTACGCTCCCAGAGCGAACGCTGCCGCGACATCATGCGCCGGCTCGCGACACTCTCCTCGTCCGACGAGGCGCATATGAGCCGACTGCCGCTGTCGTCGCTGATCGAGGAAGTGATCGCGCCGCACCGCGAATTCGGCGTCGACATCAAGGTCTCGCGCAAGGTGGGATCCGAGGGTGAACCGGTCGGAAAGCGCAATCCGGGGATCATCCACGGCCTCGGGAACCTTCTGGAAAACGCCGTCGATTTCGCCAGGACCACGGTCGAAGTCGAGAGCGAATGCGACCCCGAACGGGTGGTCATCCGGATTCGCGACGACGGGCCGGGTTTTCCGCAGGACGTGCTGTCGCGTATCGGCGATCCCTATGTCAGCCAGCGCGGTCATTCGAGCGAGCCGAGCGCCGGCGGTCTCGGACTGGGGCTGTTCATCGCAAAAACGCTGCTGGAGCGTTCCGGTGCGACGCTGAATTTCGCCAATCGCGAAAGCGGGAAAGGCGCGACGGTGACCGTGACCTGGCCCCGCGCAGCCATGGAGCATCCCGCCGGCTGAGGGCGGCCATATTGGCTTTTTTTGCCGGGGGCCTTATGTGGTAGCGTGATTTGAGTTGAGGGATCGCTCCAGCCATGACTACGCAACCGAACAACAACGACAATGAACTGATCGGCGAGGATGCGACGCTGCTGATCGTCGATGACGACGGACCGTTCCTGCGCCGCCTCGGCCGCGCGATGGAGAGCCGGGGTTTTGCGGTGGAACTTGCCGAATCGGTCGCCGCCGGCCGCGCCGCGATCAAGTCGCAGCCGCCGAAATTCGCGGTCGTGGACCTGCGCCTGGGCGACGGCAACGGCCTGGAGCTGATCGAGGAGATCCGCGCGGCGCGAGACGACACGCGCATCGTCATGCTGACCGGCTACGGCAATATCGCGACCGCCGTCAACGCCGTGAAGCTGGGCGCCATAGACTATCTTGCAAAGCCCGCCGACGCCGACGAGGTTTTCGCGGCGCTGACCCGCAAGCCGGGCGAGAAGGTCGAGCCGCCGGAAAACCCGATGTCGGCCGACCGCGTGCGCTGGGAGCACATCCAGCGGGTTTACGAGATGTGCGACCGCAACGTGTCGGAAACGGCGCGCCGGCTCAACATGCATCGGCGCACCCTGCAGCGGATCCTCGCCAAACGAGCGCCGCGCTAGACGGCTTGCTTCAGACGCTCGCGGAATTCGCCGGGTGTCTGACCGGTCTGCGCGCGAAAGGCCTTCTGGAACGAGCCGGGATCGCGGTAGCCGACCCGGTCTGCAATCTCGGAGATCGACAGGTCGCGGTCGCGGAACAGGTCCTTGGCCGCCTCGATGCGGACTCTCCGAAGATAATCGTGCGGGCTCTCGCCGGTCGCCTTTTTAAAACGGCGGGTAAAGTTGCGCGGGCTCATGCCGACATCCGCGGCCAGGGCCTCCAGCCGCACCGGCCCGCCGTAATTGCGCTCCATCCATTGCTGCGCCGTCAGCACCTGCCGGTCGCCGTGATATTTCTGGCCGTCGAAGGCGATATTGGCGACCGAATAGTTGCGGCTGAAGCCGGTGAGGAACGCCTGTGCCGTGTCACGGGCCACATCCGGGCCGAACAGCAGCTCGATGATCGAGATCGTCACGTCGCAGCCTGCGGGTATACCGTTGGCGCAGTAAAGCCCGCCGGCATCGGTCATGGCGCGCTGAGGCCGCAGACGGACGGCGGGAAACCGCTTCTCGAAGACATCCCGGTAGGGCGGATAGGTGGTCGCGACCTTGCCGTCGAGAAGGCCGGATTCGGCGAGCAGGATCGTGCCGGTGCTGACGGCCGCGATCGGCACCTCATGGTCCGCGGCAGCCTCGAGCAAAGGCGTGAGCGCGCGATTGGCGCCTGCCGCCGCCGCCGCGTCGCCCCAGAACGCTGCAATAAAGACCGCATCGGCGCTGCTCAGCATCGACAGGTCGTCCGAAACCGGCAGTCGCATCGCGTTGGCGCAGACTAGGTCCGCGCCCGCCGGGCTGACCACGTCGACGCTGGCGGACCCGCCGCCGGATGCCCCAGCTTTCTGGGCCGCATACCAGCACATTTCCGCAATCAGCATGATGCTCATGCCGACGGCGTTCTGCGGCGCGTAAACAACGATTTTCTTCATGCCGACCCGCAGGCCGGCGCCGATGCGTCCATGGACCGATCTTGCACGGCAAGCCATCCACGGACAAGTCGCGGCTGCAAAGGGGCGTGCCTGGCGGTTTTGCCCATTGCTTTGTCCGTTGCGGCCATTGAGGGCAGGCGCGTCCGGCGGGAGGATTGTCCAACAGCCATCTTAACCGGATTGGAGACATGATGAGCAGCAGCGCGCGCAAGGCGTTTGACAGCGGACCGACACCGGGTGGCGGAAAGCCGGCCGGGGAGCCGAAGCAAACGCTGTCGGAAACGCAACCCGGCCATGATTTCGGGCGTGGCAACATGCGCCTGTGGATGGAGCGGATTGCCGAAAACGTCTATCTCGCCGACACGGACTTTCAGCACACCGTGCGCTATCACCTCGGCATGGACTACGCCGCCGTCCACGAGGACCTGTGCGCCTTCGGTGCGCGCATCCCGACGGAGCTGGAGCCGGCGGTCGCCGAAAACGATGCCCGTTTCAACAATCCGACCCTGCAGCACTACAACGGTATCGGCGAACGGGAGGACAAGGTTCTCCACCATCCGAGCTACGCGCGTTCCGGCAACATCATCTACGGCACGGACCTCGTTGCTCGTCTTGCCCGGACCGGCGGACTGCGCGAGGGCATGAGCTTCTACTTCCTGTCCAACCATGCCGGCGAGGCTGGCCACAACTGCCCGGTGATCTGCAATTTCGAGACCGCCCGATTGCTGCGCGCGATCGACGACTTTCCCGGCCGGGACGCCTATGTCGCCGGGCTCGAGGCGCTGGGCTACGACGAGAACCTGACGGCCTCACAGTTCCTGACCGAGGTCCAGGGCGGCTCCGATGTCGGCGCCAACGCGACGCTTGCCTGGCAGGACGAGGACGGCCACTGGCGGATCCGCGGCGAGAAATGGTTCTGCTCGAATGCCGATGCGGATCTGCTCGTCATCAGCGCCCGCTACGATACGGACCAGCCCGGAACCCGGGGGCTTGCAGTCTTCATGGTGCCGGAGCGCAAGCCGGACGGCAGCCGCAACGACTACACGTTCCGCCGCCTGAAGGAGAAGATGGGCACACGGCCCCTCGCCTCGTCGGAAATCGATTTCCACGATGCCTACGCCATCGCGCTGGGACCGGTGGAGCGCGGTTTCAACCGGCTGATGGAAATGGTCATCCACCACTCGCGCATCGCGCTTGCGACCGCGGTGCTCGGCTTCGCCAACCGCGCCTACCAGATCGCCCGCGCCTATGCGGACACCCGCCACGCCTTCGGCGAGCGGATCATCAACTACCCGCTTGTCCGGGAAAACCTAGCGACGATCAAGGCCGAGATCGTCGCCGATCTCGCCGGAACCTACGCGCTGATCGCTATGCAGGATGCCATCGATCTCGGCAAGACGACCGATCCGGCGCGCGCCGCCTTCGTGCGGCTGATGTCGAATCTCGGCAAGAGCGTCATCTCGCGGCGCGTCGTCGACTGCACCCACCACGCCATCGACACGATGGGCGGCAACGGCGCGATCGAGACGACTTCGCACCTGCCGCGCCTGTTCCGCGAGAGCGTCATCCTCGAGAACTGGGAAGGTTCGCACAACACGCTCTACATGCAGGTCCTGCGCGACATCCACAAATATGCCCATGACGAGGCCTATTTCGCAGTGCTTGGCGAAGAGGTCGAGAAACTGCCCGAGCGCCTTACGGCGGAAAAGCGCACGGTGAAGTCACTGCTCGCCGAGCTCAGGGAATCGGTGGCGGACCTCAAGGCATCGTCGCACGACCTGCAGACGCTGAAGATACAGGGTGTCGGCGAGCGCATGTGCGACATCTTCTACTATCTTTGCGCGTTGCGTGAGGGCGACCACCAGAAGAGCGACACGGGCAGCGAGAGCAAGCTCGAAGCGGCGGCGTTCTTCCACCTCAAACGGCTGGCCGACCGGCCGGTGACCTGGGACGATGACTATCTTGGGCGGATCGCCCGGGTCGTTGCGGTCTGAGGACTGCTAATCGGCGGCGCCGTCCGCCTGTTGATAAGCCGTTTGCTCGGCGATCAGCAGGCGGTCGGCACCGGTCCTGGCGAAACGCAGCGTCAACGCCTTGCGCGTCGCCGGCGCGAGCTTGTGCAGCGGCGCGTCGCGGACGATCTCGGCGCCGTAACCGTCCGACAGGATCATGCCGCAATCCTGCGGGAAGATGTCCAGCGGGACGCCCGGATGGGTGGCAAAGAAAAGCCGGTCGCAATGCCGGCGGTAATCCGGCCATTTACTGTCGGCTCTCAGATCCTCGACCGACGACTTGATCTCGACAATCCAGAACTCGCCCTTGTCCGACAGCGCGATCAAATCGGCGCGCCGGCCGCTTGCCAGACCGAGTTCCGGCAATACGGCGTGCCTCAGCTCGACGAACAGGCGCTGAACGCCCCGGCGCACGAGCAATGCGCGCTCCGACTGGCGGCCGTCGACCAGGGTCGGTTCCGGATGGGGTGAGACGATCGGCATGTTACGGGTGGCCTTGCGGATGTTCTGTCAATGTTCACGGTGCAGGCTGGCACGGCGCGTGCTGCTTGGCAAGCCCGGCGGGCCGTTGCACGAATGCCATAATCGCCCGGCAAGTGCGCGCTCACGAAATATTTACGTGCCTGCAGACCTTGAATTGACGAGTGTAATAAAAAATAAACCATAATTGTAAATCGTCCGGTTCACATTCCGGCGAAATAGATCGCAGAGGGGCAACGATGAGATTTCGCAAGACTATTTCAGGACTGAGCGTGGCGGCATTGCTCGTTCTTTCCGGATGCGTAAGCGGCGGGCCTGAAATCTCACGACAGATATACACCAGCGAATACGGTTCCGTTCAGGACGGCGGCTACACGATCCCGGCGGTCCCGATCGACAGGGTGCCGAAAAAGTACCATCGCCAGATCGTCAGCTATTTCTCCAAGGAAAAGCCGGGGACCATCATCGTCAACACCAAGCAGCGCCACCTCTACTTCATCCTGCCGGGCAACCGGGCGGTGCGTTACGGAATCGGCGTCGGCCGCGCCGGTTTTGCCTGGGAGGGCGAGGCCTACATCAAATGGAAGCAGCCCTGGCCGCGCTGGCATCCGCCAAAGGAAATGATCGCCCGCGAGCCGCGGCTGAAGAAATACGCCGATGGCGGGCAGGCGCCGGGTCTGAGAAATCCACTGGGTGCACGGGCGCTCTACCTGTTCGACAACAACGGCAAGGATACGCTGTACCGCCTGCACGGCTCGCCGGAATGGAAGTCGATCGGCACGGCGGCTTCGTCCGGTTGCATCCGGCTGATGAACCAGGATGTCATCGACCTTTATTCACGGGTAAAGCCCGGCAAGGACTCCAAGGTCGTCGTCATCCAGTAGGCCGCGGCCTTTCCGGCATGAAAAAACCGCCCGGACG
Source organism: Nitratireductor sp. XY-223 (assembly GCF_004959855.1). Taxonomy (GTDB): domain Bacteria; phylum Pseudomonadota; class Alphaproteobacteria; order Rhizobiales; family Rhizobiaceae; genus Hoeflea_A. The sequence continues at coordinate 207,337 of NZ_SPNT01000002.1, forward strand.
ATCCGGGCGGTTTTCGTTTGCGGTTTGTCCGGTCAGCCCGCCGCTTCCACGGCGCGGCGCGCCATGACCTTGACCAGATTGGCACGGTAGTCGGACGAGCCGTGCAGATCCGACAGCATACCGGAAGAATCGACCGACGTTGCATCGAGCGCGCCGCCCGAGAAATTGGCGCCCAGCGCCGCTTCCATATCGGTAGCGCGGAAGACCCCGTCGCTGCCGGCACCGGTGACGCCGACCCGGACACCGCCGGCCCCCTTAGCCACGAAAACACCGGTCATCGCGTAGCGGGAAGCCGGATTCGGGAACTTCTGGTAGGCCGCCTTTTCCGGAGCATTGAAGCTCACGGCCGTGATGATTTCGCCGTCGTTCAGCGCCGTCTCGAACATGCCGACAAAGAAATCGTCGGCACTGATTTCGCGGCTATTGGTGTGGATGGTGGCGCCAAGCGCAACCATGGCCGCCGGATAGTCCGCCGCCGGATCGTTGTTGGCGATGGAGCCGCCGATGGTTCCCATGTTGCGGACATGCGGATCGCCGATATGCGAAGCAAGGTCGGCGAGCGCCGGACAGGCGCTGCGGATTTCCGCCGAGTTGGCGACATCCGCGTGGGTGGTGCCCGCGCCGATGGTCACCTGACTGCCTGCAACCGAGATGCCCTTCAGGTCGGCGATGTGGCGCAGGTCCACGACGTCGCTGGGCGCCGCAAGGCGCTGCTTCATCGTGGGGATGAGCGTCTGGCCGCCAGCAAGAAGCTTGCCGTCGTCGGCGCCGGCGATCAGGCTTGCGGCTTCTTCGACAGAGGAAGCACGATGGTAATTTGTCTTGTACATGTCAGTGTCCTTTCCTCTGCGAACTCAGCCGTTGATCGCCGCCCACACCGCCTGCGGCGTCGCGGGCATGGTCAGATCGTTGTTGCCGATCGCATCCGTGATGGCGTTGATCACCGCCGGCGGAGAACCGATGGCTCCGGCCTCGCCGCAACCTTTCATGCCCAGCGGGTTCGACGGGCTCTCGGTCTTGGTGGTCGATACGTCAATGGACGGAAGGTCGTCGGCCCGTGGCATGGTGTAGTCCATGTAGCTGGCGGTCAGCAACTGCCCGGACTGCGGATCGTAAGCGCAGCCCTCGAGCAGCGCCTGGCCGATACCCTGGGCCACGCCGCCATGCACCTGCCCTTCGACAATCATCGGATTGATGATGGTGCCGAAATCATCCGCGGCGACGAACTGGATGACGTCCGTCACGCCGGTGTCGGGGTCGACCTCCACCTCGCAGATGTAACAGCCGGCCGGGAACGTGAAGTTGGCCGGGTCGAAAAACGCCGTCTCCTTCAGTCCGGGTTCCATTCCTTCGGGCAGATTGTGCGCCGTGTAGGCGGCAAGCGCCATCTGGAACCAGGGCAGGGTCTTGTCGGTTCCCGCCACTTTCAGTTCACCGCCCTCAATGACGATATCCGCCTCATCGGCCTCGAGAAGATGTGCGGCGATCTTCTTGGCCTTCGCCTCGACCCTGTCGAGCGCGACCGAGATCGCGGACATGCCCACGGCGCCGGAACGGGAGCCGTAGGTTCCCATGCCCATCTGCACCTTGTCGGTGTCGCCATGGACAATGGAGACCGTGTCGATGCCCACACCGAGCCGGTCCGCGACAAGCTGTGCGAAGGTTGTCTCATGGCCCTGGCCGTGGCTGTGCGAGCCGGTCAGCACCTCGATCGTGCCGACCGCGTTGACCCGGACCTCGGCCGATTCCCACAGGCCGACGCCGGCGCCCAGCGATCCGACCGCCTGGGACGGTGCGATGCCGCAAGCCTCGATATAGCAACTCAAGCCGATGCCGCGCAGCTTGCCGCGTCCCGCCGCTTCCGCCTTGCGGGCGGCAAAGCCGCTGTAATCGGCCGCCTGCATCGCGGCATCGAGAGAGGCTCCGAAATCGCCGGCGTCATAGGCCATGATGACCGGGGTCTGGTGCGGAAACTCCGTGATGAAGTTCTTGCGCCGCAGTTCCGCCGGGTCGACGCCAAGTTCGCGCGCCGCCGTCTCCATCGCCCGCTCGATCAGATAACAGGCTTCAGGACGTCCCGCGCCGCGATAGGCATCGACCGGTGCGGTGTTGGTGTAGACCGTTCGGACATTCGCATGAATGTTCGCAACGTTGTACTGGCCCGACAACAGGGTCGCGTACAGATAGGTTGGCGTGGCCGATGAAAACAGCGACATATAAGCGCCGATATTGGCCAGCGTATCGACCTTGATGGCCGTGATGCGGTTTTCCGAATCAAAGGCGATCTTGATGTTCGACACGTGGTCGCGGCCGTGGGCATCGCACATGAAGGATTCGGTCCGGTCTGCCACCCATTTGACCGGCACATCGGTGCGCTTGGACGCCCAGAGACAGACGATTTCCTCGGGATAGATGTAGATCTTGGAACCAAAGCCGCCGCCCACATCCGGCGCGATCACCCGCAGCTTGTTTTCCGGCGCGACGTTGTAGAAGGCGCTCATCACAAGGCGGGCGACATGCGGGTTCTGCGATGTCGTCCAGCAGGTGTAGTGATCTTCGGCCGAATTGTAGTGGCCGAGCGCCGCACGCGGCTCCATGGCGTTGGGGATCAGCCGGTTGTTGACGACGTCCATCTCGGTGATATGCGCCGCACTGGCAAGTGCAGCATCCACCGTCGTGCTGTCACCGAGTTCCCAGTCAAAGATCTGGTTTCCGGGCGCGTTTTCATGGATCTGCGGTGCGCCCTCGGCAATCGCCGCCGTGGAATCGGTGACCGACGGCAGCTCTTCGTAGTCCACTTCCACCTTTTCGGCGCCCTCGCGGGCCTGGGCCCGTGTGTCGGCAACGACGATCGCGACGGCATCGCCGACGTAACGGACCTTGCCGGTTGCCAGCGGACGCCAGTCGCCCATATTCATCGGCGAGCCGTCCTTGGAAGTGATCGCCCAACCGCAGATGAGGCTGCCGATGCCGTCTTCCGTCAGCTGTTGTCCGTCCAGGACGTCGATGACACCGGGCACGGCAAGCGCCGCACTCTTGTCGATGCCGTTGATCTTCGCATGCGCGTGCGGGCTGCGCACGAACATCGCGTGCTTCATGCCCGGAACCACCATGTCGTCCGTATAGCGGCCCTTGCCGGTGATGAAACGCTTGTCTTCCTTGCGCGCAATCCTTGCGCCAATTCCTTCAGCACCCATTGGAAAATTCCTCCGTTCGGCGGGCGTTGCCGGATCCGGGCGATGCGCGCTCCCCCGCGCATTTCCAGGGGTCTACCCTGAAGACCGGCCGGCCGCTCCGCGTAAATTGACCTTATTCGGCAGCCTGCTGCGCGCCGCCCATTTCGTTGGCGGCGGCCAGGATGGACTTGACGATATTGTGGTAACCGGTGCAGCGGCAGATATTGCCCTCGAGCTCTTCGCGCACGGTCTTTTCGTCAAGGGACGCGCCGTGACGGCGGATCATGTCCGTCGCCGCCATGATCATTCCCGGCGTGCAGAAACCGCATTGCAGGCCGTGATTCTCATGGAACGCCTTTTGAACCGGGTGCAGTTCACCGCCGGCCGCAAGACCCTCGATTGTAGTGACTGCCGATCCCGCGGCCTGGGCGGCCAGCATCGTGCACGACTTGACCGCCTCGCCGTCGACATGAACGACGCAGGCGCCGCATTGCGACGTGTCGCATCCGACATGCGTTCCGGTCAGACCAAGATTGTTCCGCAGAAACTCAACCAGTAGCGTTCGGTCCTCGGCATCGCCGCTGACCTCGCGACCGTTCACAGTCATCGATATGCTTGCCATCTAACTCCTCCCAGATACGCTTCGGCATGGATCTTATGCCGTTGGATTTGCATTTACGGCGGTGCGGCCGTTTGACAAGAGCCGTGTGCACCGGACCGGTATGCAATCATTGGGCACGCGCGGGGATCCCGCGGCACCAATTTTGAATTCGTCTAATTCAATGGAGCCAGCACAGCCACATTGTGTCAAGCCTGAACAGGATAGCCGGCTCGAAAAAGGTGACCGAACAGTCGTCTATTGGACTAAAGGCTAAAGGACGCCGGTCAGCCGACCGGCGCCCGTCCGTCAGATGCAGCGGCCGCCGTCGACTTCCATCGCAACGCCGGTGACCATGGATGCTTCGTCCGAACACAGGTAACAGGCGGCATTGCCCATATCCTCGGGGGTCGAGAAGCGGCCGATGGGAATGGTCGACAGGAATTTCGCCCGCATCTCGGGCGTGTCCTCGCCGAGAAAGCTCTTCAGCAGCGGCGTCTCGCCGGCAACCGGACAGATTGCGTTGACGCGGATGCCGTGCGGCGCGAGTTCGACCGCCATGGTCTTGGAGGCGGTGATCATCCAGCCCTTCGAGGCGTTGTACCAGTTGAGCTTCGGGCGCGGGCTCACACCGGCCGTCGATGCCACGTTCAATATGGCGCCACTGCCGCGCTGCTTCATTTGCGGCACGATGGACCGGGCCGTCAGGTAGACGGATTTGACGTTGACGGCGAGCACGCGGTCGAATTCCTCTTCGGTGACCTCTTCGAGCGGCGTCGGAAGATGGGTGATGCCGGCATTGTTGACCAGAATGTCGACGTGGCCGAAGGCTGCGAGTGCCGCATCCGCCATCGCTTCGACGCTGATCGAATCCGAGACGTCGACGGCCTGGGCGACGGCACCGCCGCCCAGTTCCCCGGCAAAGCTGTCCGCTGCTTCACCATTGATGTCGGCAACCATGACGCGGGCGCCTTCGGCAATGAACTTGCTGGCGATGCCGGCACCGAACCCCGAGGCACCGCCGGTCACAATGGCGGTCTTGCCGTCCAGTCTCATGTCGTTTCCTCCGCGAACTTCCTATCCGTGATGGGCGGCGACGGTCTTCAAGACGGAAAACCCGTACAGCGCCTCGAATCCCTTTTCCCGGCCGTGGCCGGATTTCGCCATGCCGCCGAAAGGCAGCTCGACGCCGCCGCCGGCACCGTAATTGTTGATGAACACCTGTCCGGCATGGATTTTCCTGGCAAGGCGCATCTGGCGGCCGCCGTCGCACGTCCAAACGCCCGCGACAAGGCCGTAGTCGGTGCCGTTTGCAATGGCAACGGCCTCGTCCTCGTCGTCAAACGGAATGACCACCTGAACCGGGCCGAAGATCTCATCCCGGGCAAGCCGGTGACCGGGCGAAACACCGGCGACCAGCGTCGGCTCGACATAATGCCCTCCGGCGGGCGCGTCACCGGCCAGGCTGCCGCGCGCAGCGATCGTCAGGCCGTCCTGCCGGGCGAGGTCCAGAAAACCGGTGACGATCTCCTTCTGGCGGGCGGAGATCAGCGGCCCGACATCCAGGTCCCCGGCGGCCGGCCCGACACGCAGGCCGGCATAGCGTTCGGCCATGCGCGCGACAACGTCGTCGTAGACGCCCCGCTGCACGAGAATACGCGACGACGCCGAGCAGGTCTGGCCGGCGTTCTGGATGCCGGCATTGACGAGAAACGGCAGCGCCTTGTCGATATCGGCATCGTCGAAGACAAGCTGCGGCGACTTGCCGCCGAGCTCGAGCGTGACGGGAACCACATTCGCCGCAGCGGCGGCCTGGACCAGCGATCCGACGCCGACCGATCCGGTAAACGAGATGTGGTTGACGCCCGCATGGGCCGTCAGAGCCGCGCCGGCCTCCTCGCCCAGCCCGGGCACGACGTTGAGCGCGCCCTTCGGCAATCCGGCCTCGTTTGCGATCTGGGCGAAGGCGAGCGCCGTCAGGCAGGCCTCCTCGGCCGGCTTGAGAACGGCGGCATTGCCCATGGCGAGCGCCCCGCCCACAGAGCGGCCGATGATCTGCATCGGGTAGTTCCACGGCACGATGTGCCCGGTGACGCCATGCGGCTCGCGCAGCGTGTAGACCGTGTAGCCGTCGAGATAGGGGATCGTCTGTCCGTGCACCTTGTCGGCCGCGCCGCCGTAGAACTCCAGGTAACGGGCCAGAGCGATCGCGTCATTGCGGGCCTGGGAAAGCGGCTTGCCGACGTCCGCGGCCTCAAGCTCGGTCAAAAGCTCGACATTCTCAAGGACAAGCTGGCCCATGCGGGTCAGGATGCGGCCGCGCTCCAGCGCGGTCAGCGCGCCCCACTCACCGTTGAGGGCGGCTTGCGCCGCACCGACCGCCCGGTCGATGTCGGCGGCTTCGCCGCGGGCGATTTCACCGACGGTTTCGCCGGTGGACGGATTTTCCAGCGCCAGCGTGCGTCCGCCGGCCGGCGCGGCCCATTCGCCTGCGATAAAGACACTGGCCGGATCGAAACCCAGCCTTTCGCGCAAATTCATGAGGATGCTCCCGATCCGTTTGCCGCAGCGCGCGCCTCGCGGGCCTTCAGCGCCTCGTCGAGCACCGGCGTCGCCGCCAGCAGTTCCTGGGTGTAGGGATGCCGCGGATTGCGGAACACGTCCTCCGTCAGGCCCTCCTCGACCACCTTACCCGATTTCATGACCAAAACCCGGTCGGTGATGGCGCGCACCACCGACAGGTCATGCGATATGAAAAGATAGGAAATAGCGAGGCGGTCGGACAGATCGGCCAGAAGATCCAGGATCTGCGCCCTGATCGATACATCGAGCGCCGAAACGGCCTCGTCGAGGACGATCAATGACGGCTCGATGATCAAGGCGCGGGCGATCGCGATGCGCTGGCGCTGGCCGCCGGAGAACTCATGGATGTATTTTTGCGAATCGGATGGCTGGAGCCCGACATTGACGAGGGCCTCGTTGATGCGGCGGCGCCGTTCCGGCGGATCCGGCTGCTCGTCGAGCAGGAAGAACGGCTCGGTGATCAGCCGGTCGACCCGGTGGCGCGGATTGAACGAGCTGTAGGGATCCTGGAAAACCACCTGGACCCGGCGGCGCATATCGCGATCCGGCCCGTGTCCATGGGTCGAGAAGACACCGCCGTTCAGCCTGATCTCTCCGGACTGGACCGGGTCCAGTGCCAGGATGGCGCGCGTCAGAGTCGACTTCCCGCAGCCGCTCTCGCCGACCAGACCGACATTCTCGCCCCGCCGGATGGCCAGCGAGACATGGTCGACCGCGCGAAAATGGCCGGGCGCGGCGAACAGCGAACGGCGCGGCAGCGGATAGTCGCGCACGACGCCGGAAACCTCGATGACCGGCTTGCCGCGCCCCGGCACATGCACCGGGCTGCGCGAGGGAACGTGGCTCGATGCCTCGAACAGCGATTTTGTGTAAGGGTGGCTCATCTTGCGGAACAGGGTCAGCGTGTCTCCGGCCTCGACCACCTCGCCGTCCTTCATGATGGCGATGTGGTCCGCCATGTCGGCCACGACCGCCAGATCATGGGTAATCAGGATAAGCCCCATGCCGTCCTCGTCGACCAGCTTCTTCAAGAGCTTGAGTATCTGCGCCTGCGTCGTCACATCCAGCGCCGTCGTCGGCTCGTCGGCGATCAGCAGCTTGGGCCGCAGGGCTATGGCCATGGCGATGACCACGCGCTGGCGCTGGCCGCCCGAAAGGTCGTGCGGGTAGCGGCTGAGCGGGAACCGGTCCTCGGGAAGACCGACTCGGTTGAGCGCTTCACGGGCGATGCGCCGGGCCTCGCGCCGCGACTTGCCGGAATGCACCAGGATCGTCTCGGCCACCTGGTCGCCGATGGTCTGCACCGGGTTGAGCGCCGTCATCGGTTCCTGGAAGACCATGCCGATATCGTTGCCGCGCAAAGCGCACATGTCCTTCTCGCCGAAGGTCTCCAGCGCCTTTCCGCCGAGGCGGATGGCGCCGCTCCATTCGGTGCCGACCGGAAGCAGCTGCATGATCGCCATGGCGGTCATCGACTTGCCCGATCCCGATTCGCCGACGACGCCCAGCACCTCACCCGAATCAACGCCGAGGCCGACGTCACGCAAAATAGGTGTGCCCTTGATCGAAAGATTCAGCTTTTCGATTTCCAGCAAGGCCATCAGCGCGCCCGCCTGAGCTTTGGATCGAAGATATCGCGCAGCCCGTCGCCCATCAGGTTGAGCCCGAGAACGGTGAAGACAATGGCAAGGCCCGGAAAGATCGCCAGGTGCGGCGCGATATAGATCATCGTCTGCGCTTCGGAGAGCATGCGGCCCCAGCTCGGCAGTGGCGGCTGCGTGCCGAGGCCGACATAGGCAAGGCCCGCCTCGGCGAGGATGCCGAGGGAGAACTGGATCGTGCCCTGGACGATCAGGAGATTGGTGATGTTGGGCAGGATGTGCTCGGCGGAGATGAGCGTGCGGCCCTTGCCGGAAACACGGGCGGCGAGCACATAGTCACGCTGCCAGAGCGACAGGGCGGCGCCGCGCGACAGCCTGGCGAAGACGGGAATGTTGAAAATCCCGATGGCGATGATCGCGTTGACGGCGCTCGGGCCGAACACGGCGGTGATCATGATCGCCATCAGAAGCGCCGGGAAGGCGAAGACGAGATCGTTGGCGCGCATGACGACCTCGTCGATCAGCGCGCCGTGCCGGGCCGCCGCCAGCAGGCCGAGCGGCACGCCGATCACGATGCCGATGCCGACGGCGATCAGGGCGACGGCAATGGAGGTCCGCGCGCCGATCATGACCATGGAGAAGATATCGCGGCCGAAGGCGTCGGTTCCGAACCAGTGGGTTGCCGAAGGCGTCTTCAGCTTGTTGGCGATTTCGAGGTCGGTGACGTCATAGGGCGTCCAGACGAAGGAAAGCAGCGCGGCGGACAGGAAGACGAGCGTCAGCGCCAGCCCGATCAGGAAGCTCGGGGTGCGCAACGCGGCAAGCACCATGCCCATGCGCAGCGAGGGCTCGACTTTGAGATCGCTCACGTGCGCGCCCTCCGCAGCCTCGGATCGACGATGGCGTAGGTGACGTCGACGATGAAGGTGACGAGGATGACCGCGAAGACGAGAAGGAAGATGACGCTCTTGACGACGATGAGATCACGCTGGGTGATGCTCTGGAACACCAGCCGGCCGAGCCCGGGCAGGAAGAATACGTTCTCGATGATGATCGCGCCGGCGAGCAGGAAGGAAAACTGCAGCCCGATGATGGTCAGGACCGGGATCAGCGCGTTCCTGAGCGCGTGGCGCCAGAGCGCCTGGCGCCGGGTCAGCCCCTTGGCCCTTGCGGTGCGGACGAAATCCTCGCCGAGCGTGTCGAGCAGCGAGGAGCGCATGACGCGGGCAAGGATCGACGCCTGCGGCAGGGCGAGCGCGATAGCCGGCAGGGTCAGCGCCTTCATGCAGGCGAGGAATCCGGCCTCCCACCCCGGAAAGCCGCCTGCGGAAAACCAGCGCAGCGAAATCGCGAACAAGAGGACGAGAAGCATCGCGAACCAGAAGTTCGGGACCGCAACGCCGAGCTGGGTCACGCCCATGATCGAGACATCGGTCGGTGAATTGCGCTTGGCGGCGGCAATAACGCCCACCGGGAAGGCAATCGCCGTCGACAGGACCAGCGCATAGATGGCCAGTGGCATCGACACCCAGAACCGGTCGGCAATCAGTTCGCTTACCGGCACCTTGTAGGTGTAGCTGATGCCGAACTCGCCCTGCACGAGGCCGGTGATCCATTGCCAGTAGCGGACCGGCGCCGGCGCGTTCAGTCCGAGGCTGTCACGAAGCGCCGCGACCGTTTCCGGCGACGCGTTGAGCCCGAGCATGAAGGATGCCGGGTCGCCCGGCACCACCTCTATGACGAAAAAGATCACCAGGCTCGCAGCCATGAGACTGATGGTCAGCGAGACCAGCCGTTTGATCGTGTAGGGAAGCATGGAACCGGTTCGAATTCGTCACGATGGCGACGGGAGCCGCAGCGCGGCTCCCGGTCTGTTGCGGATCAGTCTTCCCAGTAGACCGAGGTCATGTCGGCTGCCTGGGTCGGGGCATTTTCCCAGACGCCTTGCAGCTTGGCGTTGACGACGCCGGTATTGGCAAGCTGGAAGAGGTAGCCGTTGACATAGTCGTCGGCGATCTTCTTCTGGGCTTCCTTGACCAGCCGGTCGCGCTCTTCCGGGTCGGCCGTGTTGTTGAGATCCTCGATGATCTTCTGGAACTCCGGGCTGTCATACTGGAAGTAGTATTCCGGACGGGCGTAGATGCCGATGTCGAAAGGCTCGGTGTGGGAGACGATTGTCAGCCCGTAGTCCTTGCCCTTGAACACCTGCTCAAGCCACTGCGCCCATTCCAGGTTGCTGATCTCGGTCTCGATGCCGATATCGCGCAGCTGCGAGGCGATGATCTCGCCGCCACGGCGCGCATAGGACGGCGGCGGCAGCTTCAGCGTCGTCTTGAAGCCGTCCGGATGGCCGGCCTCGGCGAGCAGTGCCTTGGCCTTTTCCGGGTCGTAGTTCGACTGCGCCGTCAGGTCGAGATAGGACGGGTGGTGCGGCGCGAAATGGGTGCCGATCGGCGTCCCGTATCCGAACATGGCTCCGTCGATGATCGCCTGGCGGTCGATCGCGTGGGCGATGGCCTCGCGCACCTTGGGATTGTCCAGCGGCGGCATCTTGTTGTTGGTCGACAGGATGGTCTCGCCTTCCGTCGAACCGGCGATCACCCGGAAGCGGGGATCGGCTGCAAATTGCGGCAGGTTCTCGGGCGCCGGGAACGGCATGAAGGCATCGACATCGCCGGCCATGACGGCGGCGAAGGCCGCGTTCGGGTCGGAAATGAACTTGAACGTCACCTTTTCAAGCTTCGCCGGCTCGCCCCAGTAATCGGGATTGCGCTCCAGTTCGACGCGGTCGCCCTGGACCCAGTCCTTGAAGACGAAGGCGCCGGTCCCGACCGGGTTGGTGGCGTTGTTGGCGATGGTCTCGGGCGCGACGACCACGGCATCGCCCCAGGCCAGGTTGAAGAGCATGCTGCCGTTCGGCTTGGACAGCGTCACCTTGACGGTGTGCGGATCGACGACTTCCACCGATTCAATATCGGCATAGAGCGCCTTTTGCGCATTGGTCGATTCTTCCGCGCCGATGCGCTCAAGTGAGAATTTGACGTCGTCGGCGGTCATGTCCGACCCGTCATGGAACTTAACGCCCTTGCGCAGGTTGAATGTGTAGACCTTGCCGTCGTCGGAAATCGTCCAGGATTCGGCAAGCCCCGGATTGATGCTGCCGTCGGGGCCGAATCGGGTCAGGCCTTCGAAGATGTTGGAATAGGTGACCGTGTCGATCGCTCCCGCCGCGCCGGATGTCGGATCGAGATTCGGCGGCTCGAGCTGGGCGCCGACCGTGATGTCCGTCTTGGCCGCGAAAGCGGCCGGCGAAAGCGCGGTCGAGACCGCGAGTGCTCCCGCGAAAGCCAGCGCCTTAAAAGCTGATGTCATCGTTTTTCCTCCAGTTACGGTTCCCTGTTATTCACCGCGACCATAGTTTTTGCACTGCGGCACATCAAGCGCCGAGCAGGTCCTTCAACGACAAGGCCATGACCTTGGCCGAATCGATCATATCGTCGACGCCGACATATTCGTCCGGCTGGTGCGCCAGATCCAGAATTCCCGGCCCGTAGGCGATGCAATCCTTCAGCCGGCCGATGCGATCGATGTGTTTTTGATCGTAGGTTCCCGGTGAAACGACGTATTCGGGGCTCTTGTCGAGCACCTTCTCGATTGATTTGGATACCGAGCGGACAACCGGCGCATTCTCGTCGGTCATGGTCGGGCTGACATGCCACAATTCCCGCAAATCGTAGGAAAATCCTTCGCGCTCGGCGCTGACCTTGTCCAGAAGATCAATCATCTCCTGGCGGACCTCGTCGGAGTTCTCCTCGATGATATAGCGCCGGTCGATGATCATGCGGCAGGAATCGGGGACGCAGGCCGAGGGATATCCGGTAAAGTCGGGTTCCGGCTCGGCCTGTCCGCCATGCATCGAGTTGATGTTCATCGTCGACTGCCGCGCCCCTTCCGGGACCACGGGCATGGCGGTGCGCTTCTGGGCCAGCGCCGGATAGAGGCTGGTCTCGAACTCCTGAAGAACGGCGCCCATGTGACGCACCGCGCAATCGCCGAGGAACGGCATGGAGCCGTGGGCGATGTGGCCCTTGGTCTCGATTTCCGCCCACCACACACCGCGGTGACCGAGGCAGACACGGTCCTTGTTGAGCGGCTCCGGGATGATGACGTGCTGGACCCGTTCCGGGTCGAAGAAACCCTTTTCCGCGAGATAGGCGACACCGCCGTAACCGCCGGTTTCCTCGTCTGCGGTGCCGGAGATCTCGACGGCGCCGGCAAAATCCGGATGGGTGTCGATGAACACCTCGGCGGCAATGATCGATGCGGCAAGCCCGCCCTTCATGTCGCAGGAGCCGCGCCCGTAGATCTTGCCGTCGATCAGCTCGCCGCCGAAGGGATCGGTGGTCCAGCCGTGGCCGACCTCGACGACATCGATGTGCGAGTTGAAATGCACGCAGGCACCCGGCATCCGGCCCTCGCGGCGGGCGACGACGTTCCAGCGCGGATACTTGTCGCTGTCGCCGGGCGTACCGAAGGCCCTGACCATCTCGATCTCGAAGCGGCGCGCCCGCAGGCGGGCGGCAAGATACTCGCAGATTTCGAGATAGGCCTCGCCGGGCGGATTGAGCGTGGGAATGCGGATGAGGTCCTGGGTCAGCGCGATCAGCTCGTCGCGACGCGCCGTGATCTCATCCGTAAAGGCTGCCACCGCCACACCGGCCTCGCTCATGACATCGTACCCCTACGCAAACCCGTTGAATTTCAGTACAAGAAACAAATATTTCCGGCAGATGCCGGTTGCCGCAATACCGTAGGATTACGAAGTGCCGAACAGTCCGAAACCGGATGACCCCGATTACCGCACCTTGTGCGACCTGGCGTTCGACAACGCGCCGATCGGGCTCGTGTTGACGGAAAACCGTATCATCCGCGCCTGCAACCGGACCTTCGCCGACATTTTCGGCTACGAGAAGGACGAGCTGATCGGCCAGTCCTTCCGGGTGCTATACGCGTCCAATGACGACTTCGAGCAGATCCGCGATATCGGCCTGCAGACCCTGAAGGTCGGCGGCCAGTACACCGACGAGCGGATCATGCCGCGCAAGGACGGCAGCCTGTTCTGGTGCCGCTTCAGGGCCCACAGTCTTACCCCGGACGAGCCGCTGCAAAGGGCGATTTTGAGCTATGCCGATATCTCGGAACACAGGCCCTTGCTGGAGTTGTCGGCGCGCGAGCGACAGATCGTCACGCACCTGTTGGGCGGCAAGACGAGCAAGGAGATCGCCCGCCTCATCGGCATATCGCCGCGCACCGTCGAATATTACCGCTCACGGCTGTTGAAGAAGTTCAACGCCAGCAACGTGACCGAGCTGCTGGCGCATCTGGGCGGTGCGCCCGTTTAGAGCGGGCCGCGGTCTAGCGGTTTTCCTCGAGCCATTTCAGCGTCGTCGGTATCATCTGGCCGTCGAGCGTCACCGGGCCGGAAAAGGCGTCCCAGACATGGTCGGTCTCGAAGACGACGAGCTGCTGCTTGCCGGGATGATAGTTCAACAGGACCTGACCGGCCGCCGGCTGCGGCACGACCAGCGTGTCCTTCGTGCCGACGATGACCATCAGGGGGCCTTCATAGGCCGAGATGGCGGCCGCCGGGCTGGTGACCGGCAGCTCCTGGTAGAAGGCACCCTTGAGCGTCGTGTCGACGCCCCAGGGCAGCTTCACGGTATGCGGCGTCTCGGGCTCCCCGGCAATGGCCTTCATCACGGTGTCGCTGCCGAGCAGGCCCGTATAGGTGGCGAGCGGATTGGTCACCGGCGCCCAAAGGACGACCGATTTGACTTCAGGCCGCTCGGCCGCGGCGTGCGCGGCGATCAGCCCGCCCTGGCTCCAGCCGAGGATCGAGATGTTGTCGCCGTCCACATCCCGGCTGTTCTTCAGCCAGTCGATCGCCGCCACGGCGTCGGCAATCTGGCCGGAGAATGTGGTGTCTTCCCAGGCGCCCTGGCTCTCGCCCGAGCCGCGGAAATCGATACGCAGGCTGGCATAGCCGTTTTCCGCCAACTGGCGGGCCGTGCGCGCAAACACACCCTCATCGGTGTCCTTGACGGGAAGCTCGTCGCGCGAGCCGGTAAAGCCGTGCAGCATCAGGACGACAGGAGCCGGTCCGGTCGCATTGTCCGGCGTTTCGAGGGTTCCGACGACCGACTTGCCGTCAACCCGGAAAAGTATGGTCTTTTCGGCGGCGTGCACGGTGCCGTACGCAACCGCCACCAGGAGCACTGCAGCAAAAACGGTCGCAAGGTGTCTCAGCCATCCAAGCATCGCGGATCCTCCCCAATTCATGATTTCCCAACGGCTTTGCGGCGATGGTCGCACAAAGCACCCGCCCGGCCAAGAGAACATCACGACTCGCTCGACCCGGCCCAGTTGCCGTCCCGCCAGAGCGCATCCAGGGCCGCGCGGTAGTCTGCATAGCGCAGGCCATAACCGCTGCCTTTCACCTTGCGGTTGGAGACCCTCTTGCATTCGCCATAGAAGGACCGCGCCATCGGCGACAGATCGGCGGTCTCGAAATCGATTTCGGGCGGCGGTTCGACGCCCATTTTCCGGCAGGCATAAACGACCACGTCCTGCGGCGGGGCCGGCAGATCATCGGTGACGTTCCAGATGCCGCCGGCGCGCTGATCGATCAGATGCGCGGTCGCGCCGGCAATGTCGGCGACGTGGATGCGGTTGAAGACCTGGCCGGGCTTGACCAGGCGGCGGGCCTTTCCACGGTCTATATTGACGAAGGCGTTGCGGCCCGGGCCGTAAATCCCGGAGAGCCGCAGGACAGCCGCCGGAACGCCGGTTTCGCGCAGTGCGGATTGCCATGCCCTTTCGGCGTCGAGACGGTCGAGAGAGCGGCGCGACACCGGCTTGCAGTCGGTTTGCTCGTCAACCCAGGCCCCGCCGTGATCGCCGTAGACGCCGACCGTCGACAAATAGCCCGCCCATTCGAGTTCCGGCATCAGCCGCCGCAGACCGGATCCGGCCAGCCGCAGCAGCGGATCACCGTCCTCGTCCGGCGCGATGGACTGGATCAGGTGGGTGACGCCGGCAAGCGCGGTCTCAAGGTCTTTGGCCAGGTCCTTTCCATCAAACAGGAACGGGTCGATGCCGATTGCGTCGAGTGCGGGAAAATTGTCCGCACTGCGGCTGGTCCCGCCCGTCCATTCGGCCCGGCCGGCCAGTTCCTTTGCAATCGCCCGGCCGGAATAGCCGGCGCCGAAGATGAAAAGACGCATCGCCTCGACTTCCTGTTACATTGCCAGGGCTCTATGCCATTCGTCGCGCACCGTGTCATCCGATTCATCGGCCGCACGGGCTCTCAGGGACGCAAGAGCATCGGGGCCGAGAAGGCGCGAAAGCGCCCAGACCGCGGCACCGCGCACCTCGGGGCTGTCGTCGTCGAGGTTTCGGCGACAGATGTCCGCCAGCGACGGGTCGGCGGAGTTTCCACAGGCGATCAGCACATTGCGGATGAACCGGTTACGTCCGATACGCTTGACCGGCGAGCCGGAAAACAGCGCACGGAATGCGGCATCGTCAAGCCCGGCGAGGTCGGCAAGCCGCGGCGCCTTCAGATCGTCGCGCGCCCGCAGCTTGGCCTCGCGCGCGTCGCTGGCGAACTTGTTCCAGGGGCACACGGCAAGACAGTCGTCACAGCCGAAGATGCGGTTGCCCATGGCGGCGCGGAATTCATGCGGGATCGGCCCCTTGTGCTCGATTGTCAGATACGAGATGCAGCGCCGCGCATCGAGCTGATAGGGCGCCGGGAAGGCGTCCGTCGGGCAGATATCGAGGCATGCGCGGCAGGACCCGCAATGGTCGCTCTCAGGCGGATCGGGCGGCAGTACCTTTGTGGTGAATATGGAGCCGAGGAAGAGCCAGGACCCGAAGTCGCGGCTGACGAGGTTGCTGTGCTTGCCCTGCCAGCCGACACCGGCCTTCTCGGCAAGCGGCTTTTCCATCACCGGCGCGGTATCGACGAACACCTTGACGTCGGCCCCGGCACGCGCCGCAAAGCGGCCGGCAATGCCCTTCAGCCTGCCCTTGATCAGGTCGTGATAGTCGCGGTTCTGCGCATAGACCGAAATCGCCGCCCTGTCGCGCCGCGCCAGCACCTCCAGCGGATCGCGATCGGGCCCGTAATTCATGCCGAGCATCAGGATGGAACGGGTATGCGGCCACAGGACCCGCGGATCGCAGCGCCGGTCCCGCGTCTCCTCCATCCACGTCATGGTGCCGTGGCGGCCGGCCTCCAGATAGGCATCGAGGCCGGAAGGTGCGAAGTCCCCGATGGCATCCGGCGCGACGATACGGGCGATATCAAAGCCGGCGGCGCGCGCTTCCCCGACCAGAAAGGCCTTCAGCCTTTCCGCCTTTGACGGGGTTTGGGGATGCGCCGACATTGTTCAAAAATCCAGATCCGCATATTGCGAAACCGGGGCGATCCTGGAAACGCGATCGGCCAGCAGCGGGCGCATGCAGGGGCGCGACTTCATGCGCTGGTACCACTCCTTGGCATTGGCGGTCTCGCCCCACTTGATCTCGCCGAGATAGTCGAGCGCGGAAAGCGCGCCGGCGGCGGCGAAATCGGCGTAGCTCATCGTGTTTCCGGCGAGCCAGTCGCGGCTGGCGGTCAGCCAGTCGAGATAGCGCATATGCTGGTGTATGTTGGCGCGTGCGGCGCGCAGTGCCTTGGAATCGGGCGCGCCGCCGCCGTTCTCCTTCGGCATGAGCAGCTTGAAGACGCGCTCGCGCACCAGGTAGCGGGTGACGTCCTGCTCCATCTTGACGAGGAACCACTCGGTCAGGCGGCGCACCTCGGCGCGCCGGAACGGTTCGTCCGGAAGGAGCCGCCGGTCGCGCTTGAAGACCCCGAAAACCTCGTCGATGAACTCGGAAATGACCGTGGCGCCGCAGACCGCCTGCAGCGAATCGTCGACATAGACGGGCAATGTCGCCGCCGGATTGAGGGCCAGGAAATCCGGCCGCTGCTCCCAGGGGCGCTCCTCGACCAGGTCGGCCTCAAGATCATATTCGCTGAGCACCAGCCTGACGAATCGGGATGCGGCGGACATCGGGTGGTGATAAAGGGTCGGCATGCCTTCTCAATCTCGTCTGCAAAGCTGATTCGCTAAAAATATCTGGCAAAAACGGGCGAAAAAGCTATAGAGCGCATCTTGTTCAAATGAAAGCGTTTGAACAAGATGCGCAGCGGAGAGTCGCACGGCGCCGGTCCGGCGCGGTTTCATCGCAAAATCGGGGCTGAGCACAGGGGTATGGATGGCTGAACAGACGATCATCGGCGCTCTCTTGCTCGGCCTGATCGAGGGCCTGACCGAATTCCTGCCCGTTTCCTCCACCGGCCACCTGCTGCTCGCGGGCCATTTCCTGGGCTTCGAATCGACCGGCAAGACGTTCGAGGTGCTGATCCAGCTCGGCGCGATCCTGGCGATCCTTTCTGTCTATTTCACACGGCTCTGGCAGCTTCTTCTGGCCTTCCCGACCGACCGCCGGGCACGGCGGTTCGTCTTCGCGATCGTGCTCGCCTTCCTGCCGGCGGCCGTGATCGGCGTCATCGCCTACAGTTTCATCAAAACGGTGCTCTTCGAAACGCCGCTGCTGATCTGCATCGTGCTGATCATCGGCGGTTTCGTGCTGATGGCGGTGGACCGCATCAAGAGGCCGGCGCGCTACACGGACGTGATGGACTTTCCGCTGGCGCTCGCCTTCAAGATCGGCCTCATCCAGTGTCTGGCGATGATCCCCGGTACCTCGCGGTCGGGCGCCACCATCGCCGGCGCGCTGCTGCTCGGCACCGACAAGCGCTCGGCGGCGGAGTTCTCGTTCTTTCTGGCCATGCCGACCATGGCCGGCGCCTTCACCTATGACCTTTACAGGAACTACAATCAGCTCTCGGCCGACGACGTGACGGTGATCGCGGTTGGCTTTGTCGCGGCGTTTATCACCGCCGTGATCGTCGTGCGCTCGCTGCTCGACTTCGTATCCCGCTACGGGTTCGCGCTCTTTGCCTGGTGGCGCATCGTGGTCGGAACGGCCGGCCTGATCGGCCTTTATTTCTGGCCCTAGGAGATATCTGATGTTTCTGGGGATCGACACCGGGGGCACCTATACCGACGCCGTGCTCTACAGCCGCGAAAACGGCGTTCTCGCCAAGGCCAAGGCGCTGACCAGCCGCCACGACCTTGCCGTGGGGATCGGCGAGGCGGTCTCCGGGGTCCTTGCGGCAGGCGACACGGCGGTCGAGGATGTCGAGCTCGTCTCCCTTTCGACGACGCTTGCGACAAACGCGCTCGTCGAGGGACAGGGCGGGCGCGTCGCGCTCGTCATGATCGGATTCCAGGAAGAGGATCTCAAACGCGACGGGCTTGCCGAAGCGCTCGGCGGCGATCCGGTCGCCTTCCTGCCCGGCGGCCACAATGTGCACGGCAGGGAAACCCCGCTGGATATGGGCCCGCTGGAAGCGCAGATCGACACGCTGAAAGAGGAGGTGGCCGCCTTTTCCGTCGCCGGCTATTTCGCCGTGCGCAACCCGGCGCACGAGATCGCGGTGCGCGATTTCATCCGCGCCCGCACCGGTCTTCCGGTGACCTGCAGCCACGAGTTATCCTCCAAGCTCGGCGGCCCGCGCCGGGCGCTGACAACGCTTCTCAATGCACGGCTCGTCGCCATGATCGACCGGCTGATCGACGCGACGGAGGGGCATCTTTCAAGGTGCGGCATCACGGCACCGCTGATGGTGGTGCGCGGCGACGGCGCGCTGATCGCGGCCACCATCGCCCGCCAGCGCCCGATCGAGACGATCCTGTCCGGCCCGGCGGCGAGCCTCGTCGGGGCAAGGCACCTGACCGGCATGAGCGATGCGGTGGTCTCCGACATCGGCGGCACGACAACGGACGTGGCCATCCTCGAGGACGGCCTGCCGCGGCTTGACCCGGACGGCGCCGTGGTCGGCGGCTTCCGCACCATGGTCCAGGCCGTGGCGATGCACACGTTCGGCCTCGGCGGCGATTCGGAGGTGCATGTCAGCGAGACCGGGCTGGAGACGCGGCTGGAGCTCGGCCCGCGCCGGCTGATGCCACTCAGCCTGGCCGCCCATATCGACGCTGCGGCGGTGATCGCCGCGCTCGAGCGGCAGCTGGATACCGGCCACGCCGGGCGCCTTGACGGGCGATTTGCCTGCCGGACCGGCGTTCCCGAACGGTTCGCGACCGGGCTTCAGCCCCAGGAGCGGGCGCTGTTCGACCGGCTCACTGAAGCACTCATACCGCTCGACAGACTTTTGAGTTCGGCGTCGCAAAAGGCGACGCTCGACAGGCTCGTGGCGCGCGGCCTCGTGCATGTCGCCGGTTTCACGCCCTCCGATGCCATGCATGTGCTGAAACGCCAAAGCAATTGGAACGGCGACGCCGCGGTGCTCGGCGCACGGCTCCTGGCGCGGCGCAAGAGCGGCGCCGGGAAGCCGGTCGCCGAAAGCGCCGAGGAACTGGCGCAGATGACGGTCGACCGGCTGACGCGGCAGTCCTGCGAGGTGATCCTTTCGGCCTGCCTTGCCGAGGAGGGAGAAACGCGGATCGATGCCGCAAACTCGCGCTCGGTCGACCGGGCACTCGAGCGCGTCCACGGCATTGTCCGCTTCCACCTGACGCTCGACCGGCCGCTTGTCGGCCTCGGCGCGTCGGCGGCCAGCTATTATCCGGATATCGCGGCGATGCTCTCCAGCGACAGCGCCATCCCCGACGATGCCGACGTCGCCAATGCCATCGGCGCCGTGGTCGGCCATGTCCGCTCGACGGTGATCGTGTTCGTCACCACGCCGCAGGAGGATGTCTTCGCGGTCAACGGCGCGGGGCTGAGCGAGCGGTTCCTCAACGAGGACGAGGCGATGGACCGTGCGCGCGCAATCGCCGAGACCGCGGCCCACGATGAGGCCCTCGCTGCCGGCGCGGACGAGCCGGTCGTGAGCTTGAGGGAAATCGTCAAGGCGCCCGAGATCGAGGGAATCCGCAGCCTGGTCGAGGCGCGGGTCATCGCCACGGCCGACGGGCGACCGCGGATCGTGCGATAAAACAGTGATCGTGCACGCAAAGGAATTGTAAACCGGATCATGACCTGCAATCAGGTTGAATATCTGGCGGTCGACAACACGCGCTGGACGGATCTCGAAGCTCTCTTCGAAGCGCGCGGCGGCCCGCATTACTGCTGGTGCATGGCCTGGCGCCGCAAACCGGCGGACAAGGGCAAGGCATCGCTCAAAGCCGCGCTGCGGGCGCAGGTGAGCGAAGGGACGCCGATCGGCATCATCGCCTATGCGGAAAAACAACCGGTGGCCTGGTGTTCCGTCGCACCGCGCCCGTCCTACCGAAAACTTGGCGGGCCGGGCGATCACGAGGGTGACGGGTCGGTCTGGTCGATCGCCTGCTTCTTCGTCAAACGCGAGTTTCGGGGACAGGGCATGACGGAAGGCCTGATCGGCGCCGCGATCGCGGAGGCCCGCCAGCGCGGCGCCGGCACCATCGAAGCCTATCCTGTCGAGAAGGACTCACCGAGCTACGGGTTCATGGGACGTGTGCCGGCCTTTGAAAAGGCCGGCTTCAGGCATGTGGGACGAGCCGGAAAATGGCGCCGCGTCATGCGGCTGTCGCTTTCATGACACCGGCTAGATCACGACGACCTTCGTCCCCAGCGGCACGCGCTCATAAAGATCGATGACATGGTCGTTGACCATGCGGATGCAGCCATTGGACACCGAGCGGCCGATCGTGTCGGGCTGGGTGGTGCCGTGGATGCGGTAATAGGTGTCGCGCCCGCCCCGGTAGAGGTAGAGCGCGCGGGCGCCGAGCGGATTGTTGGGGCCGCCCGGAACGCCCTTTGCATAGCGGGCATATTTTCGCGGCTCGCGCCGGATCATATTATCGGTCGGCCGCCAGCTTGGCCATTTGGCCTTGCGCTGGATGGAGGCCACGCCCTTGAACCGCAAGCCCGCCTTGCCGACGCCGACGCCATAGCGGCGCGCCCTTTGCGGCGAGACGACCAGATAGAGAAAGTGATTTCGCGGATCGACGACAATGGTGCCGGCCTCGTATCCCTTGAAACGTACCATCTGGGGCTTGTAGCGCGGGTGAACCTTGAAGTTCCTGTATCTCTTGGAATGGTGGGCGGCAGCGGTCCCTGCTCTCTGGGCCACCAGAAAAGCCACCGAAGCAAGCAATAGATTTCGTCTGCTGATCATGGGTCTCATCCCGTTTCATTGACATTGGACAGGGGTGGAGCGTTGTTCTTCGCTCCGGCTGGCAAGTCATGAAATGGGCGGGCGCAACAGCTTGTGGTTGCCGGGCAACGCCGCTGGATGCGGTTCGCTCCCGGCGTAAACGGCAACGGGCTTGACGAAACGGATGTCGGTCTGGACTGGCAGATAAGTGCAATCGGCGCCGCAGGATCCGGCCCGTTTCATGCGCTTCATCAATGTGTAGAAACAGCACGTGTCCCGCGGTTCCGTCAGGACGACCGGCTTGCTGGCGTCATCGGTCTGCACCATGGCGGAGACCGTCGCACGGGCGGCTGACGCCGGTGTCAACGCAGCGGCCAGTTGGGCCAAAACTAGCGTACACAGCACAAAAACAAATACAAATCCCCTCATGACACGAATTTAACGTATAAATCGCAATAATTCCATTGCCGACCGGTCACGCAAGCGTGAGCGCCCCGTGACCGGATCCTTCCTTTGCCCGATCAGGTTCGACTGATCGAGATACCGCCGTCCACGCTGATTGCCGCACCGGTTACAAAACTTGACTCATCGGATGCGAGATGCAGCACCGACCATGCGATCTCCTCGGGGGCGGCAATGCGCTTGAGTGCGTGCATGCCTTCAACGAGGGACCGTGATTCCGGCGTGTCGGCCACGGCCGCTCCCATCGGCGTGTCTGTGCCGCCCGGCAGAATGGCGTTGGCACGGATATTCTCGACACCGTGTTCGGCCGCCAGAACCTGCACGAGGCCGATCAGTCCCGCCTTGCTCGCCGCGTAGGCCGCCATGCCGGGAAATCCGATCGCGTGCCCGACAAATGTCGACGTAAAGATGAGCGAGCCGCCTCCGCGCGCGCGCATTGCCGGCACCTGATACTTGGCGCCCAGGAAGGCGCTTGTCAGGTTGGTGTCCAGCGTCTCGCGCCACCCTTCCAGCGACACGTCGCGGACAGGCCCCATGGCGCCGAGCGTGCCGGCATTGTTGAACGCGATGTCGAGGCCGCCGAAGTTCTCGGTTGCCAGTTGCACAAGGGCCTGCGCATAGGCGGCGTCCCGGACATCACCGGCGAGCGCAACGGCGTTTCCGCCCCTGGCGGCTATCTCCGCCGAGAGTTCGTCGAGCTCACGCCCGCGCCTGGCCGCGATGACAACATTGGCGCCCTCGTCGGCAAACAGTCGCGCGGTGGCTCGGCCGATCCCCGAGCTCGCGCCGGTGACGATGGCGGTTTTTCCTTCCAGTCTGTTCATTGTTCGATCTCCTGTTGCGAATGCCGCTTTCCTAGGAGATCAGCCGATGTGCGGCTTCCCGTTAATTGCCGGGCAAATCGATAGGCTTGCGCGGGTTCATTCCTGGCGACGGGCCTCTCATTTTTTCCAAATTGGAACAAATCTTTCTCAGCTTTGTTAAATTGACATCAAATCGCCGGATATGGGATGCAGGCGCGAGTTTTAAGTCACTGCTTTTCAAGGAGCGCCTCATGGCAATGGTCACCGCACACGGCCTGTCGATCGATCAGGGACTGCACGATTTTCTCACCGAAGAGGCACTTCCGGGTACCGGCGTCGACGCCGATGCGTTCTTCAAGGGGCTGTCTGACCTCATCAACGACCTTGCGCCGCGAAACCGCGAACTGCTTGCGATCCGCGAGGCCATGCAGGAACAGATCGATGCCTGGTATCGCGAGAACGGCGCGCCAACCGATCTCGAATCCTACAAGGCCTTCCTGCGCGAGATCGGCTATCTGCAGCCGGAGGGCGGCGCGTTCGGCATCGAGACCGACAATGTCGACCCGGAGATCGCCAGCATTGCCGGACCGCAACTCGTGGTCCCGGTGATGAATGCGCGCTACGCGCTCAACGCCGCCAATGCCCGCTGGGGCTCGCTCTACGACGCGCTCTACGGCACCGACGCGATCCCGGACGAGGGCGGCGCGGAACGGGGTAGCAGCTACAACGGGGTCCGCGGCGGCAAGGTCATCGCCTGGGCCCGCTCCTTCCTGGACGAATCGGTGCCCATAGAGGGAAGCTGGTCCGAGGTCAGCGCGCTCGCGGTCGACAACGGGGAGCTGGTGATCACGCTGCAGGACGGCAGTGCACGCGGCCTGAAAAACCCGGCGCAGTTTGCCGGCTACAACGGCGATGCCGCAGCGCCGCACACAATTCTGCTGAAGAAGAACGGATTGCACCTCGAAATTATCGTCTATCCGGAAAGCGCCGTGGGTCGCGAGGATGCGGCCGGCATATCGGACGTGATCCTTGAATCGGCGCTGACAACCATCGTCGACTGCGAGGATTCCGTCGCTGCAGTGGATGCGGAGGACAAAACCCTTGTCTACCGCAACTGGCTCGGCCTTATGAAGGGCGACCTGACCGAGGAGGTCTCCAAGGGGCGCAGCTCGTTCACACGTCGCCTCAACGCCGACCGGGAATACAAGGATCCCGACGGTGAGGCTTTCGCACTGCCCGGTCGGGCGCTGATGCTGATCCGCAATGTCGGCCACCTGATGACCAACCCGGCGATCCTCGACCGCGACGGGAACGAGGCGCCCGAAGGGCTGATGGACGCCATGATCACAGGCCTGATCGCCCTGCACGATATCGGCCCGGACGGGCGCCACAACAACTCGCGCGAGGGTTCGATCTACGTGGTCAAGCCGAAGATGCACGGCCCCGAGGAGGTCGCCTTCGCCTCGGAATCCTTTGCCCGCGTCGAGGACGCGCTCGGCATGGCCCGCAACACCATGAAGATGGGCATCATGGACGAGGAGCGTCGCACCACCGTCAACCTGAAAGAATGCATCCGCGCGGCAAAGGACCGGGTCGTTTTCATCAATACCGGTTTCCTCGACCGCACAGGCGACGAGATCCACACCTCGATGGAGGCCGGCCCGATGATCCGCAAGGGCGACATGAAGCAGGCGCCGTGGATCGCCGCCTATGAGGACTGGAACGTCGATATCGGCCTTGAATGCGGGCTTTCCGGCCATGCGCAGATCGGCAAGGGCATGTGGGCGATGCCGGACCTGATGGCGGCGATGCTGGAACAGAAGATCGGCCACCCGAAGGCCGGCGCCAACACCGCCTGGGTGCCCTCCCCGACCGCTGCGACGCTGCACGCGACGCACTACCACAAGGTCAACGTGGCCGAGGTGCAGGCCAACCTGAAAACCCGCTCCCGCGCCAAGCTCGACGATATCCTTTCGGTGCCTGTCACCGAACGCCCCAACTGGACGGACGAGGACATCCAGCGCGAACTGGACAACAACGCGCAAGGCATCCTCGGCTACGTGGTGCGCTGGGTCGGCCAGGGCGTCGGCTGCTCGAAGGTGCCCGACATCAACAATGTCGGCCTGATGGAAGACCGGGCGACGCTGCGCATCTCGGCCCAGCACATGGCGAACTGGATGCATAACGGCATCGTCGCGGAAGACCAGATCGTCGAGACGATGAAGCGTATGGCCTCCGTCGTCGACAAGCAGAACGAGGGCGATCCGGCCTATCGCAACATGGCCGGCAACTTCGACAGCTCCATCGAGTTCCAGGCGGCGCTCGAACTGGTGCTCGAGGGCCGCGCGCAGCCGAGCGGCTACACCGAGCCGATCCTGCACCGCCGCCGCCAGGAGATGAAGGCGGCGCTGGCTGGTTAGCCGGCTGTTGGATGGCGGCGTCAAGCGCCTAAACTGCAGATGCGGACCTTGGGGTCGTTTGACCTCAAGGACAGGCGTGCGGGCTTTTGGGACACTGACAAGGTTCGCGCGCAGAACAGATCCGCTTGTCCGACTTTCTGCTTGTTCCCCGGGGGAGAAAAACCTGCCATCGCCGCAAAATGGCGGGATTTGACCCGTAAGGTAGCATCTCGAAGGAGATGCATATTGAGCAGACTATTTTCACTTCTCGTGTTCGCGGTTGGCGTAAGCCTGCTCGCCACCAAAACCCATGCGCAGGTTCCGCCCGGTCCGGCGGAAGTCGCTGCCTACGACGGGCTGCTCAAGGCTGCTCACGACGGAGATATCGAAAACGTCCGTGAACTCCTGGCCGCGGGTGCGGACGCGGATATGCGCGATGCGAGGGGCCGCACACCCGCCCACATTGCCGCATTCGCTTCAAACGAGGCGGTGCTCAGGGAACTGGCCGATGCCGGCGCCGACCTCAACGCGCTTGACCAACAACTGTTTCACATCGTCACGATCGCCGCGGTCGCAGACGATCCGGAATTCCTGGCACTGGCGCTCGAACTTGGCGCCAGCGCCGGCAACGTGACCAGCAGATATGACGGCACCGCCCTTATTTGGGCGTCACATCTCGGTCATGTCGAAGTCGTGCAAATTCTCATCGATGCAGGCGCACCGCTTGATCATGTCAACAATCTGGACTGGACCGCCCTCATTGAAGCGGTCGTGCTTGGGGATGGCGGTCCCGATCACGTTCGTATCGTGAAGGCGCTCGTAGACGCCGGCGCCGACAAATCCATAGGCGATCGACAGGGCAAAACCCCGTTGCAACTGGCCGAAGAGCACGGCTATGCCGAAATCGTCGAACTGCTCCGATAAGAAGGCATGATGGATGCGGCGCTCGAACTGGTGCTCAAGAGCCGCGCGCAGCCGAACGGCTACACCGAGCCGATCCTGCACCGCGGCCGCCAGGAGATGAAAGCGGCGCTGGCGGGCTAGAAATCCGCAACGGAGGCGTTTGAAGATGGCCGAAAGCGTCAAGGCGATCCTGTTCGACACGTTCGGTACAATTGTCGACTGGCGCGGCTCCATTGCCCGCCTGGGCGCGCAGTTGGCACAAAACAAAGGCATCGAGGGCGTCGACTGGGATGCCTTCGCCAGGGCATGGCGGGCCGGTTACGTGCCCGGCATGGCGAAGGTCCGCAGCGGCGAACGTCCATGGATGGCGCTCGACGACATTCACCGCGAACGGCTTGATGAAATCCTCGGGGAATTTGAAATCTCGGACGCGCTGAGCGATGCGGAAAAGGCCGATATGAACCTTTTCTGGCACCGTCTCGACCCTTGGCCGGACTGCCTGCCTGGACTTATCCGGCTTAAGGCAGACTATCTGATCGGCCCGCTGTCAAACGGAAGCCTCGTTCTTTTGTCGAGCATGTCGAAACGCGCCGGTATACCGTGGGATTTCGTCTTCTCGTCCAATCTCTTCAAGGCCTACAAACCCGATCCGGAAGTCTATCTGGGCGCCATAGCGCTGCTCGGCCTGAAACCCGGCGAAGTGATGATGACGGCCGCCCATAATGACGATCTGACGGCGGCCCGCGCGCACGGCATGCGTACTGCCTATTTATACCGACCCTACGAATACGGCGTCGACCAATCGGCGGATTTTGAGGCGAGCGAGGACTGGGACATCGTAACGGATTCCGTCACAGGCCTGGCCGAGGCTCTGCAATCAAAATAGCCGGCTAAGTCATTGTGATCGCGACCGGCAGCGGTTCCAACCGCGCGGCGATCGCGTCGTTCTTCTCAGCATCCATCCCGGCCGGTAGCGTAACTGCCACCAACAGCCTGCCGTCGGGCGACAGGGCTGCTTCCGCTGCAGCGCCTTCCACACCCTCCTCGCTCAAGACCTCCAGCACCGTGCCCTCCGCCGCCAGCCGGCGCAGTTCCGGCTTGAAGATCTTGCCGACATTGGTCATCGGCATCGCCGGGATCACCGACACGGATTTCGGCCGCGCCGGCGGCTCGTCGACGCGGGCGTTGGTCCAGTCGAGCAGTTCCGCCTCATTTGCCTCGGCATCCGGCATCAGCACGGCGAAGGCAACGGGCAGCTCGCCGGCATAGGCGTCCGGCGCGCCGACGGCGGCGCAGAGCTGTACGGCCGGGTGCGAACCCAGCGCGTCCTCGATCACCTTCGGATCGATATTGTGGCCGCTGCGGATGATCAGGTCCTTGGAGCGCCCGGTGAGGTTGAGGCGGCCATCGTCGTCCAGCCAGCCGACATCGCCGGTCGCCAGCCAGCCGTCCCCGGTGAACGCTTTCTTCGTCGCTTTGGGATCCAGGAAGCCGGGAAAGACGTTCGGCGCCCTGAAGAGGATCATGCCGTGCTCGCCGACCGGCAAGTCGCGTTCGGACGGGCCGCCATCGGCGTCAAGCGCGACGATGCGCGTTTGCGAATAGGGAATGGGAAAGCCGACGCAGCCGGCGGGTCCGCGCACGCCGGGCGGCCGGATCGAACTGATGCCGGCCATCTCGGTCATGCCGAGGGCCTCGTGCACGTGCAGCCCGTAAAGCGCCTCGAAGCGCTCGGCGAGCTCCGGCGGCAGGATCGCGGCGCCGGTGCGGCAATAGCGGATCGAGGAGATGTCGGCACCGCCCACCGGCACATTGGCGAGCGCCGCCAGCACCGTCGGCACGGCCGAGAGCGATGTCGAGCGGTATTTCTCAACGAGGCGCCAGTAATTGGCGCGTATGTCCGGGTTGCGAAACAGCGTCGTCGTCGGAATGATGGTCTCGACGCCGGCCGACAGCGCGGTGAGCGAACCCGGCAGGACGCCGGCGACATGAAACAGCGGATAGCCGTTGATGCTGACGTCATTGGGGGTCATGCCCTGAAGCTGGACGCTGGCCCAGGCGGTAAAGACCTGGTTGCCGTGGCTGTGCATGGCGAGCTTCGGGGCGCCGGTGGTGCCGCCGGTGTGGAAATAGGCGGCGATGTCGTCGGCGGCGATTTCGCGGCCGCTGACGAGCCGGTCCGACGGCTGGTCTTCAAGCAGCGCCTGGAAGTCGACGTCGCCGCCGTGGCCCGGCGGGGTTTCCTCGTCATGCGGCGCGACCCGCAGCACCGTCAGCCCGTCGACGGCTTCGCGCAGGGCCATGGCCTTCGACCAGTAGCCGGCATCCTCCTCGGCGCCGTAGGCGACAAGGATCTTCGCGCCGGCGGCGCGGATCAGTTCAGCAAGCTTTTCGAGCGACAGGAGCGGATTGAGCGGCTGGACAATGCCGGCCGCCTCGCCGCCCCACAGAACCAGGTGGTATTCGAGACAGCCCGGCAGCAGCGCGGCCACCGCGTCGTCCGGCCCGAGCCCAAGGCCGTGAAGGAGATTGGCCGTGCGGTTGATGCCCTCGAATAGCTGCCGGTAGCTCCAGCGGATCGGCGGATCCCGAGGATCGCCGGTGCGCAGGAAGGTGAGCGCGGTCTTGTCTTCGAAAGCGCGCGCCGATTCGGCGAAGATCTCGTAGGTGCTTTTTACCGTGACCGCCTCGGCGAGCGGCACCTCCTCAAGCCGCCTTATGTCGGCAATGGAGCGGATCGGTGCAATGGGTGCAAAGGGCATGGGGTCCTGTCTGGGAATCCCGGCGGTGCGCCGGCGTAATTCGGGGCCCCATACTTGTTCAATTCTGGACGGTTGGCAATGCGCCCCTTGCCGCTCAAAACGGCAGTTTCATGCCGGGCGGAATGGGAAGGCCGGCGGTCAGTTCCTGGGTCTTGGCCTGGACGGCCGCCTCGACCTTGGACTTGGCGTCATTGTGGGCGGCGACAATGAGGTCCTCGAGGATCTCGGCCTCGTCCTCCTTGATCAGCGAGGGATCGACGGACATGGACAGCATGTTGCCCTTGCCGTTGAGCTTCACGGTGACGAGACCGCCGCCCGATGTGCCCTCGAGCTCGAGCTGTTCGACCTCCTGCTGCAGGCTGGCCATCTTCTCCTGCATTTCCTTGACCTTGCCCATCATGCCCATGAGGTCACGCATCTTACGTCTCCGTTTCCTGCGCGGCGCCGCCGGCGGCCGCTTTTTTCAACTGTCTGTGTCGTCGGGAAGAATGTCGCCGTCTTCGCTCTGTTGCGAAGCGGGCGGCTCCATGTCCTCGGCCCTGATGCGCACATCGGTGATGCGGGCACCCGGAAACTGGTTCAGGATTGCGGCGACATCGGGGTCGTTGCCGGCATCGCTGACGAGTTCGGCACGATGGGCCTTTTCCATCTCCTCGATGGTGTGGCCGCCGCGTTCCCGGCTGATGGCGATGATCCAGCGCATGCCGGTCCATTGTTTCAGCTTGCCGTCCAGTTCGCCGATCAGCGATTTCGGCGCGTCTTCGGCAAGACCGACCTCCAGCCGTCCGGCCTCGATCTTCACCGGGCGCAGATATTTGCGGATCATCGCCTTCAGCTTGGCGTCGCGGTTGTCGCCGGCAAGCTCGGCCAGATCGGCGATGGTGGCGACGATCGGCTGCGGGCGCGCGGTTTCCTGCGCCTGCGGCATGCCGTCCTCGACGGGGCGCAGCATGGCCACCGGTCCTGACCCGGAAGGTCCCGGCGGGGGACCGCCATTGTCGAAGGCCGCGGAGGCGGATTGCGGCGCGTCGTCCGAGGCAGGGCGGCCGCCGTTGGAGGGACGGTCTGCGGGTGGCGACGGTTCGCGCGAGAGCGCCTCGGTAAACTGCTTCACAGCCTCGCCCGGCGACGGCAGGTTGGCGGCGTGGGTCAGGCGGATCAGCACCATCTCACAGGCGCTCACCGGCCGGCTGGACTGCTCGGTCTCGGGAATGCCCTTCAGCAGCATCTGCCACAGGCGCGACAGCACAGGCACCGACAGCTCGTCGGCAAACTCATTGCCGCGGGTGCGCTCGGCCTCGCTCAGGGCGGGATCGGCCGCCGCATCGGCGACGAATTTCAGCCGTGTCACCAGATGGGTGAAATCGGCGAGGTCGGTGAGTATGACGGTCGGGTTGGCGCCGCCGTCATAGAGCGCGCGGAATGTCGCCAGGGCCGCCGTCACATCGCCCTTCGCGACCTGGTGGAAGAGTTCGACGACCTGGCTGCGATCGGCAACGCCGAGCATGTCGCGCACCGCCGCCGACTCGACCGTGCCGCCGCCATGGGCGATCGCCTGGTCCATGAGCGAGAGGCCGTCGCGCGCCGAGCCTTCGGCCGCGCGGGCGATCATCGCCAGGGATTCGTCGTCAATCGCAACGCCTTCCTTTTCGGCAATGGCGCGGAAATGGGCGATCAGCGCGGCCGCCTCGATACGGCGCAGGTCGAAGCGCTGGCACCGGGAGAGGACCGTCACCGGGACCTTGCGGATCTCGGTGGTTGCGAAGATGAACTTGACGTGGGCAGGCGGCTCCTCGAGCGTCTTCAGCAGGCCGTTGAAGGCCTGTGTCGACAGCATGTGCACCTCGTCGATGATGTAGACCTTGTAGCGGGCGGTTACCGGGCGGTAGCGCACCTGCTCGATGATCTCGCGGATGTCGTCGATGCCGGTATGGGAGGCGGCGTCCATCTCGATGACGTCGACATGGCTGCCGGCCATGATCGCCTCGCAGTGCTCGCCGGGCGTGGCGAGATCGATGGTTGGCTTGTCGACACTGTCCGTGCGGTAGTTGAGGGCGCGCGCCAGAATGCGCGCCGTCGTCGTCTTGCCGACGCCGCGCACGCCGGTCAGCATGTAGGCCTGGGCGATGCGCTCCGTCTCGAAGGCGTTGGTGAGGGTGCGGACCATCGGCTCCTGGCCGATCAGATCGCCGAAATCCCGCGGGCGGTACTTGCGGGCGAGGACCCGGTAGCCGTTTTCGTCTGGTGTCTTGCCGTCGTTCATCTAGGTGTTCAGTCCCGGCATATACCGTGTTGCCTGACGGAGTGTCGCCCCGGCGGTACGGCCGCGTCAATAGCACGGCGTTCCACCCGTCGACGGCATTGGGGGTGGGAGGCTGGCACGGTGACCCGTGCCGTGGCTCGTTAGGGCTGCTTCCTTCCGGACCTGACCCGGTTGGCGAGTGGCTCGTCCACCACCAACCTCCCGCGCTCCATATCGACAATCGGCGCGGCAAATGCAAGTGCCGGCTGCAAAAAACTGTCAGGACCCCAATTTTGCGCACCCTTGCAATTGTTTTGTTGATGAGCGGCAAACCCGTTTAATCCGGCCCGTCGCGCGGCTATGCTCCCGCTGGCTCTATGGAAGGACTTGCCGGTTGGAAGCGCTATTCCTGAACGTGTTGAATGTCATCGTGCCGGTGCTGATCTGCGCCGGCGTCGGCTATGGCCTGGCGCTCTTCAAGGCGCCGTTCGACAACAAGACCATCATGACGGTGATCACCAATGTCGGCTATCCGACGCTGATCATCTCGCATCTGTCGGCCGGCCATATCGAGCTCGACCGCTTCCTCATAATGGCATTCGCCGCAGCCTGTTCCGTTGCCTGCTTCGGCATCATCGGCTTCGTATTCCTGAAGCTTATGGGCCTGTCGGTGCGCGCATTCCTGTCGCCAATGATGCACAACAATGTCGGCAATATCGGCCTGCCGGTGGCGCTGCTCGCCTTCGGCAATGAAGGCATGGCCTATGCCATGGGCTTTGTCATCGTCATCCTGGTCAGCATCTTCACGGTCGGCGTGTGGGTGCCTTCGGGAACATTCTCGCTGCGCGACCTGGCCAGATCGCCGATCATATACGCCGTGCTGATCGCGCTGGTGCTGCTGGGCACGGACACGCAACTGCCCAAGCCACTCGGCGGTGCGTTCACGATCCTCGGCGGCCTTTCCATCCCGCTGATGCTGCTGACGCTCGGTCACACGCTGGCAACGCTGAGGCCGGAAACCGTCTGGCGGGCCGTCTATCTCAGCCTCTTTCACATCGCCATGGCCGCGGTTGTCGCTTTCGGCCTGGTGCATGCGTTCGGCTTTACCGGCACCGAGCGCGGCGTGATGATTTTGTGCTGTCTGATGCCGGCGGCCGCGTCCACCTATCTCTTCGTCGAGCGCCACATGGCGGAAATCGCCCACGAGGTGGCCGGCTTCATCCTGATCTCGACGCTATTGACGATCGTCGTGGTGCCCCTGGCGCTGACCCTTTGGATCAACTAGCGCGGTCTCGGAAGGCCGCCCTAATCCGGCAGGTTGTAGTCGAAATCGTAGAAGTGCTGGCCGTCCTCGATGCGGATGTCCATTTTTCCGGTGAGGCCGACAAGTTCACCGGTGGCCGAATCCGGAACGACCTGCAGCATGAGGAACTCCCCGCCGCCCTTCATGTTGCCGTAGTGCTGCAGAACGAAACTCCCCCGTTTCCCCGACAGGGACCCGGTGACCTGTTCGGCCGCCACATAGCCGGCCGATCCCTGGACCTGTGTCATGACGGTCAGCATTTCGCCGCGCGAGCGCCCTTCCAGTGCACCCTGATAGGTCTTGTCGATCGACATGCGGCCGAAGGCGATGCCGTTCTCGCCGGCTGTCGCGGCGTCCAGCGGTTCGAGTTTTACGTCAAACGTCCCGGAGATTTTCATTGTGCGGTCCTTGAGAATCGTAGCGTGAACAGGGTGTGACAAGACTGGTCGCAGATTCGATTGCGGTCAATACGGGCATCAAATGCGGGCCAAGCGGAAAAAAAGCTGCTAGTCTTTCGCAAAGTAGCAACGGGCGCAAAGTAGCGACGGGATGAACGGGCATGCGCGGTTTCATACTGGATGCGCAGCTTGAGGCGGACAGCCGCCTCGTGTCCATATTGGGTCTTTGCCAGCTGCGGCTGATGAACGACAGGCGCTGGCCGTGGTTCCTGCTCGTTCCGCAGCGCATCGAGGCGGAGGAAATATACCACCTGACGCCGCTGGACCAGACACTGCTGACCTTCGAAGCGGGCGAGACGGCGCGGGCGCTCAAGCGCGTCACGGAATGCGACAAGATCAATATCGGTTCGCTCGGCAACAAGGTCCGCCAGCTTCACCTGCATGTCATCGCGCGCAGCCCGGGCGACACCGCCTGGCCGGGACCGGTATGGGGGGTTGGAAAAGCCGAGCCTTATGATACCAATAGCGCCAACGCGCTGATTGAAGCGATCGTCAAGGAACTTTAGGAACCGGCACAATTGTCCATTTTCGATGCGCCCGGTGACGGCAGCGAGCCGAGCAGCCATGTCGCCTTTGCGGGAAACAGCCTCGACCGCAGATCCGAACACCGCGATGACGATTGCCTCGAGCAGGCACTGGCCTCGCCCAGGGCACGCATTTTCGCGATCGGCGACGGCCGCGCCTTCCTGAGAAAGGTTGGCGACGGTTTCAACGCCCTGCACAGCCTTGAAGAGATCCAGCCTTTCGATCCCGACATGGACAACGCGGTGCTTCTCGGCTTCGCCGAAGGCGATGCGCCGCGTATTGCGGCCCATGTGCGGCTCGATCCGGAGCAATTGCCCGACACGGTCAAGGCCATCGACAACCGCTCGATCTACATCCAGGGCCTGGTGAAGGGGGACGAACTCGGCCAGATGGCGCAGGCGGCGAGCCTTGTCGCCTGGGCGCGCTCGCACGGCCATTGCGGCCGCTGCGGCGGCGAGACCCGTTCAAAGGCCGGCGGTTACCGACGGGAATGCTCCAACTGCGGCCATCTGCTGTTTCCGCGCACCGACCCGGTGGTGATCATGCTGGCGGTCGACACCGAAAGCGACCGCTGCCTGCTCGGCCGCAGCCCGCATTTTCCGCCCGGCATGTATTCCTGCCTCGCCGGCTTTTTGGAGCCGGGCGAGACGATCGAGGACGCGGTGCGCCGGGAAACCCAGGAGGAATCGGGCATCCGGATCGGGCGCGTGCGCTATCACGCGAGCCAGCCCTGGCCGATGCCGCACACGCTGATGATCGGCTGCTAAAGGGAGGCGGTCTCCACCAAAATCGAGATCGACGCGCGGGAGATCGAAGACTGCCGGTGGTTCAACCGCGAGGAGGCAGCTTCCCTACTCAGCCAACAGACCGGTGCCGAGGACCTCACCTCGCCGCCGCCGGGGGCGATCGCCCATCACCTCATCCGCGACTGGCTGGTGCACAAAGGCTGAACGGTATTCCGGTTCAGCCCGCCCTTCTGGCCTCGATCGCGTCCCACAACAGCGCCGCGATATCGGCGCCGCCGAACTTCTTGACCTCGCGGATGCCGGTCGGCGAGGTGACGTTGATCTCGGTCATCACGTCGCCGATGACGTCGATACCGACAAACAGGAATCCGCGTTCTTTCAGCGACGGGGCGATGCGGGCGCAGATCTCGCGCTCGCGTTCGGTCAGGCCGACGGGCTCGGCCCGCCCGCCGACATGCATGTTGGAGCGCGCGTCGGTCTCCGCCGGCACCCGGTTGATGGCACCGACGGGATCGCCGTCGACGAGGATGATGCGCTTGTCGCCGGCGCGCACGTCCGGCAGGTAGCGCTGCGCGATCAGCGGCTCGCGGTAGAGCTGCTCGAACATCTCCAGCAGCGAGGAGAGATTGCGGTCCTCCTTGCGCAGGTGGAAAACGCCCGCGCCGCCATTGCCGTAGAGCGGCTTGATGATGATGTCGCCGATGTCGCGGCGGAAGGCGGCGATCTCGTCCGGATCGCTGGTGATCAGGGTCTCGGGCATGAGATCGGGAAACTCGGTGACGAAGATCTTTTCCGGTGAGTTGCGGACCCATGCCGGATCGTTGACCACCAGCGTTTGCGGGTGAATGCGCTCCAGCAGGTGCGTCGAGGTGATGTAGGACATGTCGAAGGGCGGGTCCTGGCGCAGCAGCACCACGTCCATCTCCGACAGGTCGGTGCGCACCCCCTCCCCAAGCGTATAGTGATCGCCGACTTCGTCGCGGAGGGTCATCGGCTCCATTTGGGCATAGACGGTGCCGTCACGCAGCGAGAGCTGCGACGGCGTGTAGTGGAACATGCGGTGGCCGCGGTTTTGCGCCTCAAGACACATGGCGAAGGTGGAATCGCCTTCGATCTGAATGGTCGAAACATGGTCCATCTGGACCGCTACTTTCAGACTTTGCGCCATGCCCGGTTCCCGTCCTGCAATTGATGCCCCACACACATAAAGCCGTTGTCCGCAAATGCAACGGCCCCGACGCAATTGCCGCCCGTTGCCGGGGCCTGCCTTTCCCCGCGAATCGCGCTAAATAGGGCTTATGGCAAAAAGCGTCGCCGGACCGGAAATCGAAAAGCTGATCCAGCTCCTGGCTCGGGTGCCGGGGCTCGGGCCCCGTTCGGCACGCCGGGCGGCCCTGCATCTCATCAAGAAGAAAGAGCAGGTGCTGGCACCGCTGGCCGAGGCCCTGGCGGCGGCGCGCGACAGCGTGACCGTGTGCACGACCTGTGGCAATGTCGACACGCGCGATCCCTGCACCATCTGCACCGATCCGCGGCGCGACCACGGAACCATCATCGTCGTGGAGGATGTGTCGGACCTGTGGGCGCTGGAACGGGCGGCGGCGATGAACTGCCGCTACCACGTGCTCGGCGGCACGCTTTCGCCGCTCGACGGCATCGGTCCCGACGACCTCAATATCAAGCCGCTGGTGGAGCGGATCTCGGCCGGCGACGGGGCGAAGGAGATCATCATCGCGGTCAATGCCACGGTCGAGGGCCAGACGACGGCCCATTACATCACCGACCAGCTCGACGGGCTGGACGTCACCATCACCCGCCTCGCCCACGGCGTTCCGGTGGGCGGCGAACTGGACTATCTCGACGAAGGCACGCTGACGGCGGCGCTGAGATCACGCACGACGCTGTAGTTTCAAGATTGCCGGCGCTCCCAGGCGCTCGACCTTGACCCGAAATAG
The DNA here is from genome assembly GCF_004959855.1 of Nitratireductor sp. XY-223. Classification (GTDB taxonomy): domain Bacteria; phylum Pseudomonadota; class Alphaproteobacteria; order Rhizobiales; family Rhizobiaceae; genus Hoeflea_A. Next base: position 243,129 of record NZ_SPNT01000002.1, read on the forward strand.
GCGGCGAGGTGGTCGATCAGCGCGCGCATGCGGGCCGTGAGATGGCGGTTCGGCGGATAAAGCGCATAGACCCCGAAATCCATTGCGTTGCTGTCCTCGAACAGCGCTTCGAGCCGGCCGTCAGCCAGTGCCGGCTCCACCGCATAGCGCGGCGAGCAGGCGATCCCGAGCCCGCCGATTGCCATCGCGGCAACGGCGGCGGGCATGTTTGCGGTGAAATTGCCGGTCACCCGAACGGAAAGCGCCTCGCCCTCGCGCATAAAGTGCCATGTCTCGGGGCCCTGCCGGTCGCCGTTGATCAGACAATTGTGCGAGGCCAGCGATTGCGGGTGTGCCGGCCGTCCATGCGTTTCGAGATAGGACGGCGCCGCGCACACGACGAGCGGCATGTCCGCCAGCTTGCGGACCCGCAGGGTCGAATCGCGCAGTATGCCGATGCGCACGCCGAGATCGAAACCCTCCTCGACCAGCGCGACCCGCTTGTCGGTCAGGTGCAGGTCGATCTCGATAGCCGGATGCTCGGTCTGAAACGGCGCGAGCGCCTGCACGAGCCAGGCTGAACCGAAGCCGGTGGGGGCGGTGATGCGTATCGGACCAGACAGGGCCCGGTGCCGGTCCTGCACCAGATCGTCCAGCTCGTCGAACTGATCGAGAAGGGGCCGGCAGCGCTCCAGATAGGCCGTCCCCAGGTCGGTGAGGGTCACGCTGCGGGTGGTGCGGTGAAAAAGCTGCGCCGCAAGGCGGCGCTCCAGCGCAGCGACATGATTGCTCACGAGCTTCGTCGATTTGCCGAGCCGTCCCGCCGCGCCGGTGAAGGAGTTTTCCTTCGCGACCGCCACAAATGCCCGCATGGCCTCAATCTGGTCCATTGTCAGAAGCCCGTCTCTTGGTGTGCCCATTATTATGTCAAAATTTTACATAATTAATGAAAAATATATACGGTTATCTTCGCATTGGTAGATAATTATCCTTCTTTCATCGGCGGCCGGGCAATCGGCGCCGGTTCGAATCGAACCCACAGGATGAAAGAACATGTCAAACGCCATTCGCATTCACCATCACCCGCTGTCCGGCCATTCCCACCGGGTCGTGCTTTTCGCCAATCTCGCGGGCATCGGCCATACGCTGGTCGATGTCGATCTGCTTGCCGGGGAGCACAAGCAGCCGGCATTTCAGTCCCTCAACCCGTTTGGGCAGGTGCCGGTGATCGAGGACGGCGAGACTGTTATCGCCGATTCCAACGCCATTCTTGTCTATCTCGCACGCAAATATGCGCCCGACTGGTTGCCGACAGATTTTGCCCTCGAGGCGCAGGTCCAGAGGTTTCTTTCCTTCGCCGCCGGTCCCATCGCCAACGGTCCCGCCGCCGCGCGGCTCATCACCGTTTTCAGAGCCGATCTCGACGCCGACCACGCCGCGGCCGTTGCAGCACAGGCCTTCGACCGGCTGGAAGCCCATCTCGAAGGGCGCGATTGGCTGGTCGGCACGCGGCCGAGCATCGCGGATGTCGCGATCTACAGCTACACGGCGCATGCGCCGGAGGGGAATGTCTCGCTTGAGGGCTACCCGAACATCCGCGCGCACCTCAAACGCATCGAGAACCTGCCTGGATTCGTCGCCATGGCGGCGACGCCTGCCGGGCTCGCCGCCTGATCAACCAAACACCGGGCCGCGGCGCGCCCGGCCTCTTCCACACGGAGATGCACCATGCTGAACAATCCGGCACTCAACGAAGACCTTTCCCCGTTTCATGACGGCGAACAGGCCGTGCAGGAGCGGCTGGGCGCGCGCGGCATCGAAACCTGGGCCCGCCACGCGATCCGCGATCACATGCCCGAGCAGCACCGGTCCTTCTATGCCGCGCTGCCCCATCTCGTGGTCGCCGCCCGCGATGCGCAGGGCCGGCCCTGGGCCACGGTGCTCACCGGGCGGGACGGATTTGTCCGCTCGCCCGATCCCCGCCGATTGGCGATCGACGCAAGACCGCCATCGGGCGATGCGCTCGAACATGCCTTCAAGGACGGCGACGATATCGGGATCCTCGGCATCGAATTCACCACGCGGCGGCGCAACCGCATCAATGGCAGGCTCGCGACATCAACAGCGACGGGCCTGGAAATCGATGTCGAACAGACATTCGGCAACTGCCCGCAATATATTCACGCCCGCGGCCCACAGTACGTTGACGGCCACCGTGCCGGCGCTCCCAGGCGGGGACGAACGCTGACCGACCGGCAAATGGCCTTCATTGCCACCGCCGACACTCTGTTCATTGCCAGCGGCTATCGCGGGCTCGGCGACAACCCGGCATACGGCATGGATGCGTCGCACCGGGGCGGCGAAGCCGGGTTCGTCGAGGTGATCGACGGCAAGCGGATCCGCTTCCCCGACTACGCCGGCAACAACCGCTACAATTCGATCGGCAACATCACCCTCGATCCGCGGGCTGGTCTCCTGTTCGTCGATTTCGCGACCGGCAGCATGCTTCAACTGACCGGCCGCGCCTTTGTCGAATGGAACGCGGCGCAAACGGAGAATACACCGGAAACGGGGCGCGCCGTGACGCTCGAGATCGAGGAGGTCGTCGCGCTGCCGCACGCCCTGCCGCTGCACTGGGACACGGATGCGGGCATGGTCCGCTCGCTCCGCCTCATCGAAAAGACGCCCGAAAGCGCCGACGTCACATCCTTCGTCTTCGAAGCGCGGGACGGCGGGCCACTGCCGGAATTTGTAGCAGGGCAGCACTTGCCCATCGAGCTTTCGATACCCGGCACCGACAGCAAGGTGACGCGCACCTATTCCCTGTCCGGCGCGCCGGGCACGCAAAGGTACCGCATCAGCGTCAAACGGGAGGCAAAGGGGCTCGTCTCGCGCTTCCTGCACGACAGCCTGGAAACCGGCGCAATCATTGAAGCCGAAGCACCCGGTGGCGATTTCACCTTGCCGAAGGGAGCGGAGCCGCTTGTGCTGGTGAGCGCCGGTGTCGGCGTGACGCCGATGGTCAGCATGCTGCACGCGCTGGCGGAGCATGCTGGAGACCGACCGGTCCATTTCGTCCATGGCGCACGCGACGGCGCGCATCATCCGTTTGCCGAAGAGGTGCGGGCGCTTGCCTCGAAGCATCCGAACGTCAGCGTGCGCGTCGTCTACAGCCGACCGAGGGACAAAGACCTTGCCGGACGCGACTACGACGACGAAGGCCACATCGACGCCGGGATGCTGGCCGCGCTGACGGATGCGCGGGCCGCCCAATACCTGATTTGCGGGCCGATGGGTTTTCTGGCGGACGTCACCGACGGGCTGGTCCGGCGGGGCATTGAATCAGACCGCATCCACACGGAGACTTTCGGTCCGCACCAGGCGCCCGCCATCCAGCAACCGCGCTGATTTTCCCGGCTGCCGGGCTGAGCGGGCGCGGTTCCGATCCCTTCACGCGCTAGATCTTTTCAAGCCCGGTCAGATAGGCCTCGACTTCCTCGCAGTCCGGATTGTTGGTGACCTGCCGAGCAACCCTGGACCAGCCGAGCGGCGTGTTCTGGTGTTCCTCGTCCAGCGCGCTCGTATCGGCGCCTGCACGGACGAGGATCTTCACTATTTGCAGGTCGCCGTTCCAGGCCGCCGAATGCAGCGCCGCTCGCCGCGCGCCGAATGTCGCCTGGGCATTTGGGTTCGCGCCGTTCGCGAGCATCCATTCGACGATCTCGTGATGGCCGAAATCGACCGCCGCCACAAGGGCCGCATCGGACCAGGCGGCGTCGGGCTCTGAGCGCGACAACGCCACCAGTGCATCGCGGTCTCCGAGCCGCGCGAGTTCCTCCGGCTTGATCTCCTTTCCGTAACGCGCCATCGCCCGGACCAGCACCCGCCCCCGTTTGCCGAGCCTGCTGAGCGCTTCCATGGCATCGGCGCCCCAGCGATCCCTAGTATCCGGCGACACATTGAGTTCCATCAGCCGCGCGATGGCCGCTTCCGTCCTCGCCAGGGACAAGAGCGATCCAGAGGGCACATTTTGTTCAAGAACGGCCGGGCCCTGCGCCAGGCATTGTTCGAGCCTGGCGTCATCGGCCATCAGCAGGGCTTCGCAAACACCGACAGGCGCGCCCTTGTCGACAAGGATCTTGCTCATGGCGTCCAGCCTGCGGGACAATGCCAGCATCAGTGGCGACCAGTTGTCGTAACCCGCATTTATTCCCGCCGGGTCGGCACCGGCATCGAGCAGATATTCGAAAACGGCCAGCCGTTTCGTTTCGACGGCCACATGAAGCGGCTGCGGGCGGCCGCCCCAGAACGGATGGGCGCCGACCGCGTTGACAAGGCCGGGCCGCAGCCGGAGCGCCGCCTTGATGGCGGTCATGTCCCCGGATCCGACCTGCTTCAGGAAGCGATCGGCCGCGTTGCTTTCGGAGCCTTCGGCTCCTTCATGGCCTTGATCGCGCAGACGGTCGATCGCCTGTCTCATGGCTCGCCAGCTGGTGAAACCGTAGCTGCGGGCAAGCTGGAACTGCGCGTCGGCCAGCCTGGCGTCCCGGCCTTGCGCGCGCCACTCGCGCAGCAACTGTTTCGCCGACTTTTTGAGCCACTCGATATTCGCGTTTTCTGGAAGTGTGCCGGTCATCAGAATCCTTCTTTCCTCAAAGCCCGGTGTCCGCGCCGGCGGGCAGGAAAAAAGCTTCTGTGACTGCAAGCTGAAGGTGGGTTCAACCCTTTTCGCGGACCGAATGTCGCCCTGACGACAGACAGGACCTTACGAAGGCAGACGGGATTCAGTCAACTCCGGGTGCAAAATGAGGGCGTCCGCGGAACGGGCAGTCCTCTCAGAGTTTTCGGCTCAGCCAGTCAAGCGCCTTGGCGGCTGTCTCTGGCCATTGGTCGTCAAACTGGATGTAATGGCATGCCCCGTCGACCGCGAGGAAGTCCGCCGTTTCGTAGCGCTCGGCCATCAATCGCGCGGTGCTCGTCGCCACGGCCTTGTCCTCGGTTCCTGAAATGAAGAGCAGGGGGCAGGAAACCTTGTTGTGGTCAACAAGCGTGGTTTGGTGAACGTCATACATCCAGAAGACAAACTCGAAAAGCACCCGACCGGATTCGGTGCCGAGACGCGCATGGATGTCACGTTGCATATCGGTCGGCAGCGTGTTCAGCCCATACTTCGTCAGAAGTTCGAGATCTTGCCCCAGCGCCTGCTCCCAGAAAGCGCCTGCCGAAATGAACAGCTTTCCCAGTTCACGCTCCCCGTCCGTCGTCGGCAAAATGCCGTTCACAATGCTGCTGTTGAGGAGGACGCCCGCTCTCAAGGCTCCCTCGGCCGCCAGGAGCTGCGCGACAACCCCACCAAGAGAATGGCCTGCAACAACCGGACTCTCGCCAATCTCTCCAATCGCTTGCCGGGCATCGTCCATGAAATCCGCGATGCTTAGCCCGACGAGCTTGGCGTCGCGTTCCGGTCCGGGCGGCAGGTCATGATGCCGGTAGGTGAGGCTGTGGCAGACATAACCGGAAGCCTCGAAGGACATACGGACATTATCCATCGTCCAAGCCGCAGCGTTGGTGCCGGTCAAAAGCAAGACTGGAGGTAAAGAGCCATTTGGCATCTGAAACTCCCAATGAAACAGGGCTGCCGGATAGTGAACACACCACCGTGGCTTCGTCACGCCAGATTTAACGGACCTTGGGTGTTGCGCAAGTCGTCAAAGGTCCGCTTTGTCCATATTGCCGACGTGCACAGTCGATTGATCAATCGCGGTACATTGTCCGAAAGCCGTCACAAAGGTTCGACCGTTTATGATTACATGCCCTAGTCGCCGTCATTCGCCGGCGAGGCGTTGAGCAGGCCGTACTGCTTGTCGCCGATCGTGTCGTAGAGATCGATCTGGGTCTCGAGGAAGTCGATATGGCCTTCCTCGTCGGACATCAGCTCCTCGAAAAGGCCCATGGTGACATAGTCGCCCTCGTCCCGGCACGCTTCGCGCGCCTCCTTGTAGAGGCCGCGCGCCTCGTATTCGGCCCGAAGATCCGCATCGAGCACCTCGCGGACGGTCTCGCCGATGACCAGCGGATTGAGCGTCTGCAGGTTGGGATGGCCCTCCAGGAAGATGATGCGCACGATGAGCTTGTCCGCGTGCTCCATTTCCTCGATCGCCTCCTCGCGCCACTTGGAGGCCAGCTTTCCGAAACCCCAGTCGTCCATCAGGCGGTAATGCAGCCAAAACTGGCTGGATGCGGTCAGTTCGTGCTTGAGGGCCTTGTTGAGGTAATCAAGAACCTTCTTATTGCCTTTCATTTCAATCTCCTTGGTATGTCCTGACCGCGCAAGATGTCTTCCCGCACGATGATGTCGGCCGAAATCATGCTGATCCGCCGCGTCAGCAGCGGCGAACAATCCATGCAGTCCGGCTTGCGGCCGAGATGCCGGTAAACGCGGTTGAGCGTCACCGGCGCCTTCGGATTTTCAGTGATAAGGGCCCGCACGGCCGCGCGCAACTCATCCTGGCGAATAACGCAGCAGGAGCACAGGATCATGCGGCGCCTCCAGCGATGTTCCGGTCCGGAAAGACCACCTGCATGCGGCTCAGCCCTGTGGCGGCTCGTCGCAACCGATCATCCATTTGACGCCGAAACGGTCGGTCAGCGTTCCGAACCCGGCGGCCCAGAAGGTGGGGGCCCATGCCATCTGGATTTCGCCGCCTTCCGCCAGCCTGTCGAAGACCGTCTTGCCTTCGTCCGCTGTGGGAAAACTCAGCATCACGGAGGAGCCCTCCATCCCGGCGCTCTCGCCCATGATGTTGTCGGAGGCCATCAGGTCGCCATCGCCGATGCGCACGCGCGAATGCATGATCCATCCCTGGCGCTCCTCGGGAACCTGGAATTCGGCCGGCATGCCGGATGCCGGCATCTGTTCCATGATCTCGCCGCCGAAAATCTCCGCATAGGCGGCAATCGCCTCGGCGCACTGGCCGTTGAAAAACAGATAGGGTGTCGGTGTCATGGTCGGTCTCCCTGTGTTTTTTCCAACCATACCATATCCCGCAACACGGGGATGGCACTTGTGGCAAAGGCGGCATGCCGGCACAGGGAGCGGCGGGCTTGTCAGCGCCTAGGGAGCGGAAATCCGCGCAATCTCGTCGGCGTAGTCGCCCATCGCGCGGCAGCCGTTGGGACTGAGCGCGTAGATGCCGGTGTCGACCCGGTCGAACCAGCCGTAATGATTGTCGGCCATCAGCCGCCGGGCCTTTTCCACCCCGGCGCCTGCGGCCACCCGGGCCGCCTTGGTCGGACCGTTGCGCTCAAGGAAGGAAAGGCACCGCAGCGCGTCCTGACGGTAGGCGGTGATGATCCCCCTCCTTGTCGACCCGCCTGTATTCGGATCGCCGTCAAGCCGTGCGAATTCGCGCAGCAGCCGCGCCTTGCGCCGGGGCGCCTTGCGCGGCCTGTAGGGCGCCGGATCGAGCACTACCTCCGCTGTTGCATCCTTCAGCCGCACAATGATCATGCCGAGCCCCAGGCAGCGGCACAGTTTCAGGTTCTTGCGAAGCGACACCGCGAACGCCCTGCCCGTGCCCCGCGGAACGGCCACGTAGACCGCGTCGGTCACGCGCTGGCGATCGATCGCCTGGTGCATGAGCGAAAGGGAAAATCCCGTCTTCAATTCAACGATGACGGGGTCTTCATCGCCGCGCAAGGCGACGATGTCGGCTGCGCCGACCTCGCCCTTGACCACGTAGCCCTGGGCTTCGAGCAGGCACTTGACCGGATCGTAAAGATCGGTTTCACGCGTTTTCGAGTTAGACATAGCGCGAGGATAGGCCGGTTTTATAAACAAATCGGAAGCAAACGAGGCGCCGTGTCGCGTTGGTGTCGGGGCGCTGGCATGGCGTCTGTGTATAATTTTCGTTGAATGGTGGAGCGCCCGACCGGGCGTAACTCGGGAGAATAGCGATGTTCATTCGAAAATTGCGGATCGAAAGAGGCTGGCCGCAGGAAACGCTGGCGGAACTGAGCGGATTGAGCGTGCGCACCATCCAGCGCATCGAACGCGGCAAACCGGCCAGCCTTGAATCGCTTGGCGCCTTGGCCGCGGCCTTCGATACGGACATTGCCACACTGTCCAAGGAGATGGAGATGTACAAGACAGCGGAAATGACGGAAACGGAGCGCGAAGCCATCGAATATGTGCGTGATATCAAGGGGTTTTACAGTCACCTGGCCATCTATGTGATCGCGGTGATCGCAATGGCCGTGGCCAATCTCTTCGTCGGAACACACTATCCCTGGTTTCTCTGGCCGACACTCGGCTGGGGTCTCGGGGTGCTTTCACACGGGTTTTCGGTATTCGAGGTGTTGTCCCTGTTCGGGGTCGATTGGGAAAAGCGCCAGGTCGAAAAGCGGCTGCAACGCAATCGGACCTGACGCACGAGAAATTTCGCCGGATGTCTGCGCATCAAACCATTAGACAAGCGATAACGGTGGCAATAGTGTCCGCGCATGACCAATCCCACAGAGCTCGACAGTGCCTATTCCTGGAGACGGCTGGCCGTCACGCTGGCGATTGCGGCGACGGCCAATGTCGGCATGTGGGCGATCGTCGTGATCATGCCGGCGGTGCAGCAGACCTTCGGCATCGACCGGGCCGATACGTCCCTGCCCTATTCGGTGACCATGGTCGGCTTCGCGTTCGGCAGCGTCTTCATCGGCCGCATGGTGGACCGCATCGGCGTCTTCGGCTCGCTCAACGGTGCGGCGCTCTGCATGACGGCCGGCTACCTGCTGGCGGCACAGAGCGGCTCCATCTACAGCCTGTCGGCCTATCAATTGCTCATCGGCTTCGGCGCCGCTGTCGGGTTCGGACCGCTGATCGCCGACATCTCGCACTGGTTCCTGCGCCGCCGCGGCATCGCGGTCGCCATCGTGGCCAGCGGCAACTACCTGTCCGGGGCCATCTGGCCGACCCTCCTCAGTCCGGTCCTGAGCGGATCGGGCTGGCAGGCCGTCTACGTGATCCTCGCGGTCTGCATGGTCGCCATTATCGTGCCCCTGTCGTTCCTGCTGCGCCGCCGCATTCCTTTCGAAGCGACGCAGAGGGCCGACAACCTCGCCGCGGCCAATGCCCGGTCCGTGCAGTTCTCGGCGCGCAGCCTGCAATTGCTGCTGGTCGTCGCCGGCCTCGGCTGCTGCGTCGCCATGGCGATGCCGCAGGTGCATCTCGTGTCGCTGTGCGTCGATCTCGGCTACGGCCCGGTCGCCGGCGCCGAGATGCTGTCGCTCATGCTTCTGGGCGGTGTCGTCTCCCGCATCGCCTTCGGCCTAATCGCCGACCGCCTTGGCGGCGTTCTGACCCTGTTGATCGGCTCGACGCTGCAATGCATCGCCTTGTTCTTCTACCTGCCCTTCGACGGGCTTGCCTCGCTCTACGCGGTCAGCCTGGTGTTCGGCCTCTCGCAGGGCGGGATCGTTCCGAGCTACGCGCTGATCGTGCGGGAATACCTGCCCGCCCGGGAAGCGGGAACCCGGGTCGGCACCGTCCTGATGGCAACCATATTCGGCATGGCGATCGGCGGCTGGATGTCCGGCTGGATCTACGACCAGACCGGGTCTTACCAGATGGCCTTCATCAACGGCATCTTGTGGAACGTGTTGAACATCGCCATCATGGCGATGATATTCCTCAAATCGCACAGCCGCACACGGACCGCATGACGTCCGGCCTTTGAATGCAGCCGGCCGCTGACTATGTATAGCCGATGAATACGATCGCCCACGCCGACGTGGAACAGGATCTCGCCGCAGCCGAACAGGCGGGCCTCAAGCTGATGCTCAAGGCGCGCACGGTCGTGCTGGCGCTGATGATGGCAATCACAATATCCGCCGCCAACTATCCCACCAACCTGATCGGCGCGGGCGTCATGGCGCTTTTCCTTATCAGCGGCCTCGTCCAGCATCGAATGGTCGGGACCAAAGCCGAACGCTGGTGGCACCGCTACGCCTTTTTCTCTGTTGATATTCTGGCGATCGCGGCACTGCTCACTTTCATGCCCCTCAGCCTTGGAAGCAGTGAAATTCCGCAGATATTCGTTTTCCGGACCTTCGGCGTGGAATACACGTTCGCCCTGGTGGCCCTTGCCGCCCTTTCGTTGACGCCGGGGCTGGTGCTGTGGGTCGGTGCGCTGATCACCGCCTCCTTGTGGGCGACCTACTTTTGGATTGTCAGCGGTATGGAGCGCACACTTTCGTGGGACGATCTGCCGGTCGGACCGAGCCGCGAGGAATTCATCAACCTGTTCCTCAATCCCGATTTCGTCGGCAGCCAGACCCGGTTCGTCGAAAGCTTCTTCATCCTGTCCTGCACGGCCGTGATCGCCCTCGTTGTGCATCGGGCCCGCGGCGTCGTTCGGGCCCGTGCGACGGCCGACCGGCAGCGCGCCCGTGCCCTTGAGGTCTTCGGGCAGTACGTACCGCCGCAGATCGCGCAGCGACTTCTGGAATCCGAGACCTCGCTGCTTCCCGAAAGCCGGACGGCGAGTGTGCTGTTCGCCGACATCGAGGGCTTCACGCGATTGTCGGAAAACAAGTCGCCGGAAAGCGTAATCGCGCTGCTCAACACCTATTTCGACGCCGTCACCGATATCGTGTCCGACCAGGGCGGCGTGGTGATCAGCTTCGTCGGCGACGCGGTGGTCGCCGCCTTCAACGCGCCGCTGCCTGTCGAGGAACACGCCCGGCAGGCGGTCAGGACGGCACGCGCGCTGCTCGATACATGCGCGACGCGCGAATTCGAGGGCGAGACCATCCGCATCCGCATCGGGATCGCGACCGGGCCGGTTGCGGCCGGATGCGTCGGCGGCGGGCGGCGACAGGCCTATACGGTCTACGGCGACACGGTGAACCTTGCCCAGCGCCTCGAAGCGCTCAACAAGGAACACGGGACGAGGGCCATGTTCCTGCAGGCAACGGCCGATGCGGCCGGAAGCGAGTTCGCGTTCCGCGAAGTCGCGGCGACGCCGGTGCGCGGGCGCAGCAACCCCGTCAATGTCTTTACCTTCGACGAAGCGGCCTGACCGGCTACTGCTCGGCCGCCTTCGCCGTCAGGTTCTTCAGCGCCCCGGTCATCAGCGCAATGCTCGGATGGTCCGGGGCAAGCCCGTGCTTTTCGCCGATCGCCGCCGGCGCCCGGTAGATCAGGACCGTTCCGTCCGGCGTCTCGACGGCGATCACGCGGATCGGCAGGTCCAGCCCGGCGGCCTGCGCATCGCGGATCACCGGCGTGCCGAGGCGCGGGTTGCCGAAGATCAGCAATTCGTTGTCGGGAATATCCATACCAACGGTGCGGCCGCCCTTTTGATGATCGATCCGCGCGAAAACCGTGGCGCCGGCGGCCTCGACCGCCTGTTCCAGACGGTCCATCGTCTGCGAAACGGAATGCGGGCTCGGCACCTCGACAAGGGTGTCGTCTGCCGCCGCAGGGCCGGCGAATAAACCGGCCACGGCGATGGAGGCTATGCTGAGGAAGTAGGATCTCGTGCGCATTTCGGTCTCCTGCAATGTGCGTTCGCAGCGGTGAGGCCATTCCGGCAATCGATTGTGGCCGAACTCTGGTGGCCGCGGTAACATTTCGCGGAACTGCGAAGAAAACCAGCGGACCATCGATCGATGTACGGCACTGACGCAATACCGGTTCCGGGCCGGCTCGCCGACGACCTTCTGGCCCTGCGCGGCCGATGGATGACCGGCGAAAACCCGCCAGACGCGGCCCCGCTCAAAGGCGCATATGTCCTGGCGTTGTGTCTTGAAGACCCTCTAGCGGTGGAAATCCGGGGCGCCGACTACCGGTTCCGCCCGGGCTGGTACCTTTATGCCGGATGCGCACGGGGCGGCGGCGGTATCGGCGCGCGAGTGGCGCGCCACTTGCGCAGGGAAAAGGCAATCCACTGGCACATCGACCGGCTGACCCCGCGCGCCGCCAGGGTGGCGGCGCTCGCGGTGCCGCACGGCGTTGAATGCGACCTGGTCGGCCGCCTCATCGCGACGGGCCGCTACACGGTCCCCGTGAAAGGCTTCGGCAGCAGCGACTGCCGCAACTGTCAGGCGCACCTCCTGGCGGCCCGGTACTGACGCTCCCACCATGCGGCCGGCGGCTTACTCTCCGCGCGCCTGCGCGGTGCGGAAGGGATGGGCCTTGTAGGCGCCGAGAATACGCACCTTGGTGGAGAAGAAGCGCAATTCCTCGAGCGCCAGCGCAACGCCCTTGTCCTCCGGATGTCCCTCGATGTCGGCGTAGAACTGGGTCGCCGTGAACTTGCCCTCAAGCTGGTAGCTCTCCAGTTTCGTCATGTTGACGCCGTTGGTGGCAAAGCCGCCCATCGCCTTGTAAAGCGCCGCCGGCATGTTGCGCACATTGAAAACGAAGGTCGTGACGATGAGATCGTCGGGGCGTTCGCGGCGGGCCCACTGGTCGTCGCGCGAAAGCACGACGAAGCGCGTCACATTGGTGTCGGTGTCCTCGACATCCTCCTGCAGGATCTCAAGGTCATAAAGCTCGGCCGCCAGACGCGGGGCGAATGCCGCCATCGACGGATCGCCGGTCTCGGCAATCAGCCGCGCGGCGCCGGCCGTGTCGCCCGCGACCACCGGCTGCCAGCCGTTCCGGCGCACGATGTTGCGGCACTGGCCGAGCGCATGGATATGGCTGTGCACGGTGCTGATCCCCTCCATCGACGCGCCGGGAACGACCATGAGCTGGAAATGGATCGGCATGAAATACTCGCCGACAATGTGGAGGTTGGATTCGGGAAGCAGGTAATGAATGTCGGCAACCCGGCCGGCGATCGTGTTCTCGATCGGGATCATCGCCAGTTCCGCCTCGCCGCTCGTCACCGCATTGAAGGCATCCTCGAAGGTGCGGCAGGGGATCGGCTCCATGTCCGGAAACATGTCGCGGCAGGCCATGTCGGAATTGGCGCCGATTTCGCCCTGGAAGGCGATCTTCTTCTTCATTTCAGCCATTTGCGGATCCGTTGATGATTGAGATGGGAATGCTGTCAGCGGCTCATTAAATGCCTTGCCCGCTCCAGATCGGCGGGAGTATCGACACCGAGCGGAACCGAGTCAACGATTGCGACATCGATGCGCATGCCGGCTTCGAGGGCGCGCAACTGCTCCAGCTTCTCGCGCTTTTCCAGCGCCGAGGGCGGCAGCGCCACAAAGCGAGACAAAGCGTCGCGGCGATAGGCGTAAAGGCCGATGTGATGATAGAGCGGACCTTCGCCGAAGGGCGCCGTCGCGCGGGTGAAGTAAAGTGCCCGCATAAGGTTGTCGGAAATCGGCGAGCCGACGGCCTTGGTCACGTTGGGGTTGGTTTTTTCTTCCTCGTCGGTGATCACCACCGCAAGCGTGCCGATGTCGGTCTGCGGGTTCTCCAGCGGCGTCAACGCCGCCCGGATCACATGCGGCTCGATCGTCGGCAGATCGCCCTGGATATTGATGACAACGTCAAATTTCTTTTCAGTATCAACGGTTTGAAGCGCCTCATGGATCCGGTCCGAGCCCGAGGCGTGGTCCGACCGGGTCATTACCGCGTCAAACCCGGCAGCCGTGACCGCCGCCTCGACCTCAGGGCTGTCGGTGGCGACGATCACCGGCCCGATACCGGCCTCGCGCGCCCGCTTCGCGACATGCACGATCATCGGCTCGCCGGCGATATCAGCGAGTACTTTTCCGGGCAGTCGGCTGGAGCCCAGGCGGGCCGGAATAAGGACGAGATTCGATTGGGACGCCATCGGTGATTCCAAAAGTGAGCCCCTGAGATCAATGACTTATTGGACTCGTTATAAACAGTGTTGCAACCGCCAAGCAAAAGACATAGGTTCCGCGCGAAATCAAGACTGTGCCGGTTTCGGGGATGAACCGGTTTGACAAGGAGCCCGTGCGAATGAACTCCTCATTTCTCAACGCCGCGGCCGGTGCCTTTCTCGCCGTCGCTTTCGTTGTAATGACCGTTTCCATCGCATCCGACGCGATCTTCCATTCCAGCGAACCGGAAGCGGAAGGTTTTGCGCTCGAGGCCAGCGAAGGTGCCACGGCCACCGCTTCGGCGGGTGAGGAAGATACGCTTGAGCCGATTTCCCCGCTGCTCGCCAGCGCCAGCATCGAAGGCGGTCAAAGGGCCTTCCGCAAATGCGCCGCCTGCCACACGGTCGATGAAGGCGGCGCCAACCGTGTCGGACCCAACCTTTGGGACGTTGTCGACCGTCCCGTGGCTGCCGCCGCGGGCTTCGGCTATTCGACGGCGATGCAGGACTATTCCGAGGGCGGCGAGAAGAAGTGGCACTATGAGAACCTCAACGCCTTTCTCGAGGCGCCGCGCCGCTACATGCGCGGCACGGCCATGGGATTTGCCGGCGTGAAAAAAGCCGACGAGCGCGCCGACCTCATCGCCTATATGCGCTCGCTGAGCGATTCACCGGCGCCGCTGCCGAGCGAAGAGGACATGGCGCCGGCTTCCGAGGAGACTGAACCGGCCGCCGAAGAGGCCGCGGTTTCGGATACGGCTCCGGCCGACGACGCCGCCGCGAGCGATGCCGACAAGCCCGAGATGACGGAAGGTTCTGCAGCCGAGGACGGCGAGAAGCCGGCCATGACGGAAGAATCCTCGGCGACCGAAGAGGAAAAGCCGGAACCGTCGGCGACCGAATAGTTTCACACAATTGTGTAGCGGAAAGGCCGGGCCCAGCCCGGCTTTTTTGTTGCTATCGGCAGCGCGCCGTCATTCATGCCTGTTCTTTGTCACAATTTGCCCTATTGTCAGACGCGGGCGACGCATTGAACATGGTCCGCCCTTCCGGCAATATCGCAGGATGTGGTCGGACAATCAGGAGACTGTTTTGACGGTTTATTTGCTGTTCAAACGCAAAGCGCCCGCAGCGGCGATCGCCGCATTACTTTTGACCGGACTTTTCACGACAATCGATCCCTGCGCGACGCTCGCCGACGACCGGGTCTGGCGTCACGGCGCTTCGCTGATCAGCGAACCGAAATATCCGCCGGACTTCAAACGGTTCGACTATGTCAATCCGGATGCGCCGAAGGGCGGCCGGGTCAATGTGTCGGCCGGCGGGACTTTCGACACGCTGAACCCGATCCTGGCAAAAGGGGAATTGGCGCAGGGCATGGGCCTCGTCTACGAGACCCTGATGGCGCCGGCCATGGATGAAATCTCGACCGAGTACGGCCTGATCGCCGAGGCCGTCAGCTATCCGGACGATTATTCCTCCGTAAGCTACCGGCTGCGGCCGGAGGCGCGCTGGCACGATGGCGAGCCGGTAACCGTCGAGGATGTCATCTGGAGCTTCGAGAAAGCCGTCGAACTCGATCCGCAGCGCCAGTTCTACTACCAGCACGTGACCGGCGCCGAGAAAACCGGCGAGAACGAGGTGACCTTCACCTTCGACGAGAAGAACAACCGCGAGCTGCCGCAGATCATCGGCCAGCTGCTCGTCCTGCCGAAACACTGGTGGGAAGGAACGGACGCGGCGGGCAGGCAACGCTCGATCGAGGCGACGACGCTGGAGCCGCCGGTCGGGTCCGGCCCCTACCGGATTGCCCGGCTGTCGCCGGGCTCGACCGTGCTCTTCGAACAGGTCGACGACTACTGGGGCAAGGACCTGCCGGTCAATGTCGGCGGCAACAATTACGGCGAGATCAACTATACCTATTTCGCCGACCGCAATGTCGAATTCGAGGCATTCAAGGCCGGCACGATCGATTTCTGGGTCGAGAACGCCGCCAAGCGCTGGGCCAACGAGTACAACTTCCCGGCCGCACGGGACGGGCGCATCGTGCGCGAGGAGCTGGAAAATCCCTACCGGTCCTCGGGCGTCATGGTCGGCTTCATTCCCAACCTGCGGCGCGACAAGTTCAAGGACCCGCTGGTCCGCAAGGCGCTGAACCACGCATTCGACTTCGAAGACCTCAACCGCACGATCTTTTTCGACCAGTATCAGCGCATCGACAGCTTCTTCTACGGAACGGAGCTCTCCGGCAGCGGAAAACCGGAGGGCCGGGTGCTGGAGATCCTGGAGTCCGTACGCGACAAGGTGCCGGCGGAGGTCTTTTCAACGGCCTATGAGAACCCGGTCGGCGGCGACCCGCAAAAACAGCGCAACAACTTGCGTGAGGCGGTGCGACTGTTCCGTGAGGCCGGCTACGAGATCCGCGGCGGCAAGATGGTCAATGCCGAGACGGGCGAGCCCTTCACCTTTGAAATCATGCTCAACGGCCCGATCATCGAGCGCGTGGCGCTTCCCTATGTGGAGAACCTGAAAAAGATTGGCGTCGACGCCACGGTCCGCTCGGTCGATGCGGCGCAATATGCAAACCGCGAGCGCAGCCGCGACTTCGACATCATCTACAATGCCTGGGGGCAGTCGCTGTCGCCGGGCAACGAACAGTTCGAATACTGGGGTTCGGCGGCGGCGGACCGGCAGGGTTCCGCGAACTATGCCGGCATTGCCGACGAAGGCGTCGACGAACTTATCAAGATGGTGGTCTTCGCCGCCGACCGGGAGGAGCTGATCGCGGCGACGCAGGCCCTCGACCGGGTGCTGCTGGCGCATCAGTATATCATTCCGAGCTACACCAGCCGGGTGGCGCGCATCGCCTATTCGGACCGGCTGGCGCATCCCGATCCGCTGCCCACCTATTCGGTCGGATTTCCGACGATCTGGTGGTCGAAGGACGCGGCGCAATAAACCATGACCTACCCGGCCGACCGACTGAAAAGACCCCTCACCCGTCGCGGGTTCCTTGCCGCCTCGGGCGCCGCGGCCGCCAGCCTGGCGATCCCGGCGCGCCTCGCCTTCGCGAAGAACCCGGCGGGTGAGAAACTGCACGGCATTTCCGCCTTCGGCGAACTCGGCTACCAACCGGATTTCAAACATTTCAACTTTGTAAACCCGGACGCGCCGAAAGGCGGAACCTTTTCGTTCCTGCCGCCCAACTGGTACTACAACCAGAACTACCAGACCTTCAACACGCTCAACACTTTCATTCTGCGCGGCGATGCGCCGCCGCGCATGGAGCTGTGCTTTGACGAACTGATGGTGCGGGCCATCGACGAGCCGGACGCGCTCTACTGCCACCTGGCCGAATGGGTTGAGAGCTCGGAAGACCGCAATACCTGGCGTTTCGGCATCCGCCCGCAAGCGCGGTTCCACGACGGCACGCCGGTAACGTCCAGGGATGCCGTCTTCAGCTTCCTGACGCTGAAGGAAGACGGACATCCGACCATCTCGACAACGCTGCGCGACCTGACCGACGCGGTGGCTCTCGACGAGAGAACCGTCGAAATCCGGTTCTCCGGCGATCAATCGGCGCAATCGATCCTGTCGGCGGCGAATATCCGGGTGCTGTCGGCCGTCTATTACGACACCCACGACTTCACCAGCGGCTCGCTCGACGTGCCGCTGTCGTCTGGCCCCTACAGGCCCGGCCGGTTCGAGCCGGGCAAGTTCATCGATTTCGAACGGGTGGAAGACTATTGGGCGCGCGATCTTCCGACCGCGCGCGGTCTCGACAATTTCGACGCGCTGCGGCTTGAATTCTTCGCCGAGCGGCAGGCCGGTTTCGAAGCCTTCAAGAAGGGCGACATCGTCTACCGCGAGGAATTCACCTCCAAGACCTGGGCGCTTGAGTACAATTTTCCCGCCATTACAGACGGCCGGGTGGTCAAGACGACATTCCCGTCCGAAAAACGTCCGATCATGCAGGCCTGGGCGGTCAACCAGCGGCGCCCCAAATTCGCGGACATCCGCGTGCGCGAGGCAATCAATCTGTGTTTCGACTACGAATGGACCAACGACAAGATCTTCTACGGCGCCTATACGCGGTCGCAGTCGCTGTTCCAGCGTTCGGAATTCGTCGCCTCCGGCCTGCCCGACGAGGCGGAACTCGCACTGCTCGAGCCGATCCGCGGCCGGGTGCCGCCCGCGACCTTCGGCGAGGCGGTGCTGCAGCCGGTTTCCGACGGCTCGGGACGCGACCGCCAATTGCTCCGCCGGGCCGTGAAACTGCTCAACGATGCCGGTTGGAGCCGCCAGGGCACGGTGCTTCAGAAGGATGGCGCACCGTTGACCGTCGAGGTGATGATCCGGTCACCGGTCTTCGAGCGGCTGCTTTCCGGATTTGTCGAGAACATGCGCCGCATCGGCATCGACGCGTCGATCCGGCTGGTCGATCCGGCGCAGTTCCAGCTGCGCCTCGACGAGTTCGATTTCGACATGGTCGGATATTCCGTGTCGTTCGAGGCCACACCGACCGCCGAATCCTTACGGACAATGTTCGCGCCGCAGACCGCCAACCGGCCCGGCTCCATGAACCTTCCGGGCGTCGATGACCCGGTCTACGAACAATTGCTGGACTACGTCGAGGCCGCGGAGAACAGGGCGGAGCTGATTACGGCGATGCGGGTCATCGACCGGGTCAACCGGGCGCGCCAGGACTGGATACCCAACTGGTATTCGGCCAACCACAGGGTTGCCTATTGGGACATGTTCGGCTTCAAGGATCCCAAGCCCGACTACGAATGGCCGGTGGAACGGCTCTGGTGGCTCGATCAGGAAAAGGCAATTAAGATTGGCAAGGCCTGATACAAACAACAATAAGAACAAGCAGGGGAATAAAGACTAATGGGCGCCTATATCATCAGGCGGCTGCTTTTGATGATCCCGACCATCATCGGGATCATGGGCATTACCTTCCTTGTGATCCAGTTCGCACCCGGCGGCCCGGTCGAACAGGTGATCGCCGAGCTGACCGGCCAGGGCAATTCGGCGCTCGACCGCATTTCCGGCAGCGGCGACTTCCAGACCCAGCCGACGGCCAGCGGCGACGACTTCTCCTCCAAATACCGCGGTGCCCAGGGCCTCGATCCAGAATTCATCGCCAAGCTCGAGAAGCAGTTCGGTTTCGACAAGCCGCCGCTCGAGCGGTTCCTGACCATGATGTGGAACTATATCCGCTTCGATTTCGGCGAGAGTTACTTCCGCGACGTGACGGTGATCGACCTGATCATCGAGAAAATGCCCGTCTCGATCTCGCTGGGCGTGTGGATCCTGCTGATATCCTACATCATTTCCATTCCGCTCGGCGTGCGCAAGGCGGTGGCGGACGGCTCGCGCTTCGACATCTGGACCTCCGGCGTGATCATTGTCGCCTACGCGGTTCCCGGCTTCCTGTTTGGCATCCTGCTGATCATCCTGTTCGCCGGCGGATCGTTCTTCGACTGGTTCCCGCTGCGCGGCCTCGTCTCCGACAATTTCGCCGAGCTTTCCTGGTGGGAAAAGATCATCGACTATTTCTGGCACCTGACACTGCCGCTGATTTCGCTTTCGCTCGCCGCCTTCGCCACGACGACGCTGCTGACCAAGAATTCCTTCATCGACGAGATCCGCAAGCAGTACGTCACGACGGCGCGCGCCAAGGGCCTGACGGAGCGGCAGGTGCTTTACGGCCATGTCTTCCGCAACGCCATGCTGATCATCATCGCCGGCTTCCCCGCGGCCTTCATCACCGCGTTCTTTACCGGATCGCTGCTGATCGAGACCATTTTCTCGCTCGACGGCCTCGGCCGCCTCGGTTACCAGTCGGTGCTGAACCGCGACTATCCGGTGGTCTTCGGCACGCTCTTCATCTTCTCGCTGATGGGCCTCGTCGTCGGTCTCATATCCGACCTCATCTACACCTGGGTCGATCCGCGCATCGACTTCGAACGGCGAGACGTCTGACATGGACCAGAGCGTCAGACAGACCGTGGAAGTGCCGACCGGGCCGCCGTCCGGCTTTTTCTCGCCGACGGCGAAACGGCGCTGGCGCAACTTCAAGGCCAACCGCCGCGGCTACTGGTCGTTCTGGATATTCCTCGTCATTTTCGTACTCAGCCTCGGCGCCGAGCTGATCGCCAACGACAGGCCGATCCTCGCTTCCTACAAGGGCGAGCTGCTGGTGCCGGTGCTTGTCGACTACCCGGAGGAGAAGTTCGGCGGATTCCTGGCGCGAACCGATTATCGCGACCCGTTCATCCGCGACGAGATCGAGGCCAACGGATGGATGCTGTGGCCGCCGGTCCGCTATTCATACCGGACAGCCAATTCCTATATCCCCAGCTCGGCGCCGACGCGGCCCTTCTGGCTGATGAGCAAGGAGGAGCGGTGCTCTGCCTATCCGCTGGGGGTCGATGACCCGGACTGCATCATCGGCAACATGAACTGGCTCGGCACCGACGACCAGGCCCGTGACGTGTTTGCGCGCATGATCTACGGCTTCCGTATCTCGGTGCTGTTCGGACTGGCGCTGACGAGCCTTTCGGCGATTATCGGCGTGTCGGCAGGAGCGGTGCAGGGCTATTTCGGCGGCTGGACGGATCTGTTGTTGCAGCGCTTCATCGAGATCTGGTCGTCGATGCCGGTGCTCTACATCCTGCTCATCATGGCGGCCATCCTGCCGCCCGGATTCTGGATCCTGCTCGGCATCATGCTGCTGTTTTCCTGGGTGGCCTTTGTCGGCGTGGTGCGGGCCGAGTTCCTGCGCGCCCGCAATTTCGAATATGTCAACGCGGCGCGGGCGCTCGGCGTCGGCAACACGACGATCATCTTCCGGCACCTTCTGCCCAATGCCATGGTGGCGACGCTCACCTTCCTGCCGTTCATCCTGTCCGGGTCGATCACGACGCTGACCTCGCTCGACTTCCTCGGCTTCGGCATGCCGCCGGGTTCGCCGTCGCTCGGCGAGCTGATCGCCCAGGGCAAGAACAACCTGCAGGCGCCGTGGCTCGGGCTGACGGCCTTCTTCGTCATCTCCATCATGCTGTCGCTGCTGATCTTCGTCGGCGAGGCAACGCGCGACGCCTTCGATCCGAGAAAGACATTCCAATGACCGGACCGCTTGTTTCCATACGCGATCTTTCGGTCGAGTTCCGCCAGGGCGAGGACCGGACCCTCGCCGTCGACCGGGTGTCCTTCGACATCGGCCGGGGCGAGACCGTGGCACTGGTGGGCGAATCGGGTTCCGGCAAGTCCGTCACGGCGCTCTCGGTCCTGAAGCTCCTGCCCTATCCGGCGGCCAGCCACCCGTCCGGTTCGGTCCTGTTCAAGGGCGATGACCTGCTTAAGGCGGACGACACCAAGCTGCGCGACGTGCGCGGCAACGACGTGACGATGATCTTCCAGGAGCCGATGACCTCGCTCAACCCGCTGCACACGATCGAGCGGCAGATCGGCGAGATCCTCGGACTGCACCAGGGGCTCTACGACGAGGCGGCCCGAACGCGCACGCTGGAGCTTCTCAACCAGGTCGGTATCCGCGACCCGGAAAAGCGTCTCGGATCCTATCCGCACGAGCTTTCCGGCGGGCAGCGGCAGCGGGTCATGATCGCCATGTCGCTGGCCAACCGCCCGGAGCTGCTGATCGCCGACGAGCCGACCACGGCGCTGGATGTTACGGTGCAGGCGCAGATCCTCGAACTGCTCAACCGGCTCAAGACCGACCACAAGATGTCGATGCTGTTCATCACCCACGATCTCGGCATCGTGCGCAAGATCTCCGACCGCGTGTGCGTCATGACGCAGGGAAAGATCGTCGAGGCCGGCCCGACACGGGAAATCTTCGAGAACCCGCAGCACGACTATACCAAGCACCTGCTGGCGGCCGAGCCGCGGGGCGAGCCGCCGAAATCCGACGACAGCGCGCCGATCGTCATCGAAGGAAAGCAGGTCAAGGTCTGGTTCCCGATCAAGAAGGGGTTTCTCAGGCGCACGGCCGACTATATCAAGGCGGTCGATGGCATCGACCTGACGCTCAGGGCCGGCCAGACGCTCGGCATCGTCGGCGAATCCGGCTCGGGCAAGACGACGCTTGGCCTGGCGCTGACACGGCTGATCTCGTCGAAGGGCCAGATCGCCTTCGTCGGCAAGAATATCGAGAGTTACTCCTTTTCGGCGATGAAACCGCTGCGCAGCCAGATGCAGGTGGTGTTCCAGGATCCCTACGGATCGCTGTCGCCGCGCATGTCGATTGCCGAGATCGTCTCCGAGGGCCTGCGCATCCACGAACCGGGCCTCAGCCGCGACGAGCGTGACCGGCGCGTCGCGGCGGCGCTCGAGGAGGTCGGGCTCGATCCGTCGACCCGGTGGCGCTATCCGCATGAATTCTCCGGCGGGCAGCGCCAGCGCATCGCCATCGCGCGGGCCATGGTGCTCAATCCGCGCTTCGTCATGCTGGACGAGCCGACCTCGGCGCTCGACATGAGCGTGCAGGCGCAGGTCGTCGACCTGCTGCGCAAGCTGCAGCGCGACCACAACCTCGCCTATCTCTTCATCAGCCACGACCTGAAGGTGGTGCGGGCGCTTGCCAACAACGTCATCGTCATGCGGTTCGGCAAGGTGGTCGAGCAGGGTCCGGCCCACCAGATCTTCGACGAACCGCAGACCGACTACACCAAGGCGCTGATGGCGGCGGCATTCGAGCTGGTGGCCACGACGTCGGGTGTGGTGAGCGACTAGCACATCTGCCCTTCATGGCCCGCCTTTTTAACATATTGACAAACAGTGTCAATATGTCCATATGAAGTCCAGTCGTTTTCCGACATCGTGCCGCGGGGACAGAACCGATGAACCTCGATTTGAGCGAAATCCCGAATCAGACCGGTCGTCTAGCCGTCGTCACCGGTGCGAATGCGGGCCTCGGAAAGGAAACCGCGATCGGGCTCGCCCGGACCGGGATGAAGGTTGTCATGGCCTGCCGCAGCCCGCAACGCGCCGAGGCGGCGCGGCAGGACATCCTGCGCGTCGCGCCGGGCGGCGATATCGAGGTCATGGCAATCGATCTCTCCAGCCTGGCATCGGTCCGGGAATTCGCCGACCGATTTCGCGAGACCCATTCCAGTCTCGACCTGCTGATCAACAATGCCGGCGTCATGATCCCGCCGCACGCGGTCAGCGAGGACGGGTTCGAAATCCAGATGGCGGCCAACTATTTCGGACATTTCGTGCTGACGGCGCGGCTGATCGACCTGATGCCCGACACGGCGGAAAGCCGGGTCGTCTCGCTTGCCAGCATCGCCCACAAGAACGCACAGATCGATTTCGAAGGTCTCCGATCGGGGTCCGGCCCGACCGGAGCGCGGGCCTACGGCCAGAGCAAGCTGGCGTGCCTCATGTTCGCGCTTGAGCTTGACCGCCGGCTCCGGCGCGCCGGAAGGAAGACACTGTCGGTCGCCGCCCATCCCGGCGTCTCGGGCACGGAACTCCCGCGGCACATGAACCCCGTCCTCTACGCCCTGCTGCGTGTCACGCTCATGCCGTTCTTCACCCACCCGCCGGCGCAAGGCGCACAGCCGACACTCGTTGCCGCGCTCGGCGCGGACGTCGAGGGCGGGCAGTACTTCGGCCCGAAAGGCATCATGGAAATGCGCGGTCCGCCCGGTCTCGCCCGCATGCGCTCCCAGGCGCGCAGCGAAAATGACGCGAAAAGGCTGTGGGCGCTCACCGAGGAACTGACCGGCGAGCGTTTTGCGGTTGCAATTGACGGTCGCGAACCACAGATTCAGGACTGACGGACCCCAACGGGATGGCGCAGAACCGGTCGTGGCCCCTTCGCACGACCCGGCGCAGACGAGGATAGGTGGAATCCATGTCCAAGGAGCAGTCTCGCAAGCTCGCGGCGATCATGGCCGCAGACATTGTCGACTATTCGCGGCTCATGGCCGAAGACGAGCAAGCCACACTGGCCAGTCTGCGGGCCTTTCGCGGCGAACTGCTCGAGCCGTCGGTGTCCGAGCATGCCGGCTCCATCATCAAGAACATGGGCGACGGCTGGCTGGCGGAGTTCGACTCTATCGTCGGTGCGGTGAATTGCGCGACGGCGATCCAGGAACGCCTGAGCCAGGACGGCGCCGTCGAGATCCGCATCGGCATCCATGTCGGCGACATCATCCATGAAAACGAGGACATATTCGGCGACGGCGTCAATATCGCCGCCCGGCTACAGCAAATCGCCGCACCCGGCGCCGTCATCGTGTCGGGCGACGTCTACAAGCTGATCGACCGGAAAACCGGCACCGAGTTCGAGGAACTGGGCATCCAGCGGCTGAAGAACATCACGGTGGATACGGCCGTCTACGGATGGGCGCCCGAAACGGCCAAGGGCGAGTCGCTTCTGTCCGAGTCTTCCGAGGAAGCAGCCGCGAACCACGTTCCGGTCGTGCTGATCGAGGAGTTGCATGTATCCGGTTCCGAGGAGGAAGCGGCGGACATGGCTGAGGAAATCCGCTACGAGCTCCTGCTGCTCATGTCGCGCCGCACCGGCATCAAGGTCGTCTCGGAACGCAATGACCAGATCGAGCCCAAATATGTCGTCGGTGGCCGCTGCCGCGTCTCCGGCTCGAAGGTGCGCTTCGACATGACGCTTTCCGGCGGCAAGGGCGGCGAAACCATCCGGACGGAGCGTTTCCAAAGCGATGCGGACGACCGGGACGAATTCATCGAACGGGTCGCGCGGCGCATTTCCGTGATGGTGCGCAGCTTCACCACGACACAGGACGGCGCGGAACACGCAGAACGGCCGAACGCGGAATTGTCGGTTCAGGAACTGCTTTCGAAGGCGGCCTTCCTCAATGCCCGCTGGAGCCGCGAAGGCGCCGAGGGTGCGCAGGCGGCGCTCGAAAAGGCGCTTTCCAAGTCGCCGGACAACCCGATGGCACTGGCCATGCTTGCGATGTCGCTGCTGAGCCCGCTCTTTGCCGGATACGGCCGCCGCTCTGAGGTCGATCCGCCGCGGGTCATGGATCTTGCCAACAGGGCCGTCAGCCTGGGCCCCCAGTCGGACGTCGTCTTCATGGCCAGGGCTTTCGGCCGCCTGTGGCTGCACGGCGACTATGACGGCGCAAGGTCGGATATCGACCGGGCGCTGCAGATCAATCCCGGCTATCAGGAACTTCAGGCGGCCCAGGGACTGGTGGAGGTTTTCGAGGGCAACGCGCAAAAGGGCGCCAAATACCTGATCGACAATCTCGATATGATGTCGGAGAGCATGGTGTTCCCCGTGCTGCTGTTTTCCATCGGGCTTGCCTATGTGCTGGCAGGCGAGAGCGAAACGGCCTTCCAGTATGCCCGCGAGGGCCACGAGCGCGCGCCGTTCATCTCCAATTGCGGCATGGTCTACGCCGCGTCTGCGGCGGACAAGCCTGAAATCACGGACACACGCGAATTCAAGGAGATGGTCGAGCGTCTCGGCATCGACCTTACGATCGTCGACAATTATCCCTTCCGGAGGGACGAGGATCGCGCGCTGTTGCGGTCGAGGCTCGAGGCAGCCGGCGTTCCTGCGTGATTTACCGGCGCCTGCGCGTGCGGCAAGGCCGTTGACAGCGAATATAAAAGCACGGCTAAACTCGCCGCATGGTTCGCCGTGCGAGAAAAAACCGGCTTCGTGCCTGGCCGCTCAGGACATTGCTGTCCGTCGTCGCGCTCTCGGCACTGGCGGCATGCGGCAATGACGAGCCTGCGGCAGATACAAGCGAATATCCCCCGATTCCGGTTCTCGACACGGCGCAGCGCATGGCTTCGGACCGGAAATGGTCGGGCGTTTTCGATGTCGTCGAAAAGCGCTGCGTCGTGTGCCACGGCTGCTACGATGCGCCCTGCCAACTGAAGCTTTCCTCCGCCGACGGGCTGCTGCGCGGTGCCAGCAAGGAACGGGTGTACGATCCGTCTCGCCTGAACGACGCGCCGCTGACACGGCTCGGCATCGATGCCACGACACAGGCCGGCTGGCAAAAGCTGGGATTCTATCCGGTGATGAAGAACGCCGCGGCGCCGGAGGCCTATCCGTCGATCATCTCCGGTCTCCTCGATCTCGGACGGGCCAACCCGCCACCGGCGAACGAGGCGCTTCCGGACGATGTCAGCCTCGACCTTCACCGCAAGCTGAGCTGCCCGGCACCCGATGAACTGGACGGTTATGCCGCGGGCCATCCGCATGGCGGCATGCCCTACGGCACGGCGCCCCTGAGCGACAGCGAGTACCGCCTTTTGTCGGATTGGGCGACATCAGGCGCGCCGCTGCCGAGCGCAAAAACCGATGTGCCGGAGGAGGTCAGCCTTCGCGTCGACGCGGTCGAGACATTCCTGAACGGCGAGGACAACCGCAGCAGGCTGGTGGCGCGCTACATCTACGAGCACCTGTTCCTTGCCCATCTGCATATCGAAAACGATACCCCGGACCGGTTCTTCCGGCTGATCCGGTCGCGCACGCCGCCGGGGACCGCGGCGGACGAAATCGCCACGAGACGGCCGTTCGACGATCCGGGCGAAAAACCGTTCTACTACCGGATCGTTCCGATCGACGGAACGATCCTGCACAAGGAACACGTGGTCTACGAGATCGGACCCGAACGGATCGGGCGCTACCGGTCGCTGTTTCTGTCCGGCGACTGGGACGTCGAGGCCCTGCCGCCCTATTCGGCGGCGGCCGGCGGCGATCCGTTTTCGACCTTCTCCGCGATGCCGGCGGAGGGACGCTACCGGTTCCTGCTCGACGATGCGCTCTTCTTCGTGCGCAGCTTCATCCGCGGCCCAGTCTGCTACGGCCAGGTGGCTGTGGATGTGATCGAGGACCGGTTCTGGGTGTCCTTCCTCGATCCTTCGGCCGACCTGTCGGTGACCGAGCCCTCCTATCTGCGTGAGGCCGCGCCGCTTCTGGAACTGCCGGTCGCGCATGCGGAGGGCGGCCTCGAGGACCGGCTGGCCGGTTTTCTTGCCTCGGGGCCGGTGGAATATCTGCGGTTCAGGGACCGGCGCTACCGGGCGGCGCCTTCCTATGCCGAGGGACCGGCCTATTCCGACATCTGGGACGGCGACGGCAGCAATCCCGACGCACACCTGACCGTATTCAGGAACTTCGACAACGCCTCTGTCGTTACCGGTTTCGTTGGAGCGGTCCCGGAGACCGCCTGGGTGATCGACTATCCGCTGTTCGAGCGCATCTATTACGACCTCGTCGCCGGTTTCGACGTGTTCGGCAGTATCGAGCACCAGCTGACCACCCGGTTCTACATGGACAATCTGCGCCGCGAGGGCGAAACGATCTTCCTTTCCTTCCTGCCGCCGGAGGTGCGCGCGCCGCTGCACGACAGCTGGTATCGCGGCCCGCTCGCCGAGCTGGTCGACCGCTGGAAGGAACAGCCTGTCGATACCAGTACGCCGACGGCCATCGACTTTAAGACGGACGATCCGAAGACGGAGTTTCTCCTGTCGCTGTTGACCAGGGGGCCGCGGCTGTGGCCGACGGCCGATCCCATCAACCGCTGCTCCGGCGCGCAATGCGCCGATCCGGACACGCCGCCGGGCCGGCTGCGGGCGATTGCCAGCCGAAAGGGCGCATGGGTCAAATATCTGCCGGACATTGCGGTGCTTGTGGTCGAGACGCCGGACACACCGTTGATCTTCACGCTGGCGCACGACAAGGCGCACAGCAATGTCGCGTTCCTGTTCCGCGAAGCCTATCGCCGCGAACCGCAGGACGACCGGCTGACCATCGTGCCGGGACAGTTTGCGAGCTATCCGAATTTTTACTTCAGGATCACCGAGACGGAGCTGCCCGCCTTCCTGGCCGACCTGGTTTCGGTTGCCGACCAGGACGGTTACATGCGCTTTGTCGGGCAATACGGCGTGCGCCGCGCGAGCCCCGGATTCTGGGCCAGCGTGGACCGGGTGCAGGCGGCGATGAATTCCGAAAACCCGCTGCAGGCAGGGCTGCTGGACCTCAACCGCTACAAGGATCCGCGGTCCGATGACCGGATCGAATAGATCAGGGCCGGCGCGTCGTCGTCGGCGGCCCGAACAGCCGGCCGATCCGGTCGATGGCCTGCGTCAGCGGCTCGCGTACCACCTGCATGGCGTGGCCGCTGGCATGAAGCACGGTCCCCCCGCCCTCGACGACCGCCACGTGCCCCTTCCAGAAGACGAGATCGCCGCGCCTGAGGCCCGCATAGTCCGTACCGGCATCGACGGGTTCGCCCAGACCCGCTTCCTGCATGTCGGTATCGCGCGGCGCCGACGTGCCGCACATCGCCATCGCGAGCTGCACCAGACCGGAGCAGTCGACCCCGAAACCCGAACGTCCGCCCCAGAGATACGGGGTGTTCAGAAACATCGCGGCAATGCCGACATAGTCATCGGCCCGATAGGGCAACGGTGCGACATGCGCGGCGATCACGGCACCGCCGCCGTCAAGCAGCAGGTATTCAGTGCCGCGCGTCGTTTCGCTGCCTGTTACCGCGAGCCGGTTGCCGATGGAGCATACGGTCCGAACCGGACTGCGCAGATCGGCGGCCCGGTAGAGAAAGGTCCTCGGAACCGTGACAATGTGGGTCGGCTCGGCGCCGGGCGGGCCAAGCCCTCCGGTATCGACGTAGCCGACATAGCCATCGGTCTCCAACTGCACCCAGCCCCGGCCGTCGCGCTCCTCGAAGAGGGTGACGGCTTCGCCCATCAGCGCCTGCGTGCCAATGCTTGATCCGTCGTCCGGAAGGTCGCGCATATTAAGGACGGGCTTGGTGACGATCCGTCGTTCCCCGGCTACATAATTCGTGGCGCTGACCCGGTCCTTCAGCGCGATGTCTGCGAGATCGGAGCGATAGGCATTGAGCCGACTGTCGAGACCGCCGCTCAAGGGGTCAACTCCCGTCCCTCGTCAATGATGATGTCGCCGAGCCTCTCAAGATAGAGCGCGCCGTCGACCGTGCGCTGGATGATGACGTTGCGCTTGTCCTTCTCGTCGCGCGTGCGACGCACCAGGCCCAGCGCTCCCATGGAATCCAGCGCCCGGGTAATGACCGGTTTGGTCACGCCGAGCGTTGCCGCAAGGCCGCGCACCGTGTGCGGCGGCGGCACGAGGTAGATGTGGAGCAATATGCTGAGCTGGCGCAGCGTCAGGTCATGCGCATCCGACTGCACCAGCCTGAGCGACGCGCTGTGCCAGAGATGCAGCGCCTGCGATGGGCTGAGTGCCAGGCTCATTTTGCTGTCCGACCCCTGAAACCGGTGATTGTTTCGCTACCGTATCATTCTCGGCCGTTGCCGTCAAAACCAGGCGGGCAGCGTACCCGTTCATGCCGGATGACGGGTGCACAGAAGATGGAACAGGGCGCGTATGGCCTGGGCCTCCCCGCCGACGGGCGCGTGCGGTTTCTGCTTCGGGTTCCATGCATAGATGTCGAAATGCGCCCATTCCTGCGCCTTTTCGACGAACCGGGCGAGAAACAGCGCGGCGATGATCGATCCGGCCATGCCGCCGGGCGGCGCATTGTTGAGATCGGCGATCGGCGAGGACAGGTTGCGGTCGTAGGGATCGAACAGCGGCATGCGCCAGACCGGATCGCGGACCTCCACGGCAGCGGCATCGAGTGCCGCCGCGAAAGCATCGCCCCGGCAATAGTAGGGCGGCAGATCCGGCCCCAACGCCACCCGCGCCGCACCGGTGAGCGTTGCCATGTCGATCATCAGCTGCGGCGCCTCCTCGTCGGCGAGCGACAGCGCATCGGCAAGCACCAGCCGCCCCTCGGCGTCGGTGTTGCCGATCTCCACGGTCAGGCCCTTCCGGCTGGTCAGTATGTCACCGGGCCGGAAAGCATTGCCGGCAATGGCGTTCTCGACCGCCGGTATCAAGACGCGCAGGCGCACGGGAAGACCGGCATCCATGATCATCGATGCGAGGCCCAGCACATTCGCGGCGCCGCCCATGTCCTTCTTCATTAAAAGCATGCCCGCGGCGGGCTTGATATCAAGGCCGCCGGTATCGAAGCAAACGCCCTTGCCGACGAGCGTGACCTTGGGCGCGTCCTCGCGTCCCCAGGTCAGATCGAGCAGACGCGGCGCCGATCTGCTCGCCCGGCCCACCGCGTGGATCATCGGAAAATTCTCGTCCAGCAGCGCGTCGCCGGCGGTGCTCGCCACCTTTGCCGAATGCTGCGATGCCAGGTCGCGCAGGCTCTTTTCAAGTTCGTCCGGCCCCATGTCGTTCACGGGCGTGTTGACGAGATCGCGGGCGAGGCAGCAGCCGCGCAATATTCGCTCCAGAGACACCCGTTCCTCGCGGCTTGCGCAAACAAGCCTGACGGCTTTTGTATCGCGCTTCCTGTAACGGTCGAAACGGTAGCTTCCGAGGCCGAAACCCAGCGCCATCAGCGAGGCGGCGCCGCCGGCATTCTCCAGCCGCCAGTTGCCCGCCGGCAGCTTCCGGGCCAGCGCGCCGGCGGCGAATGGCCTGTCGTCAACGCCGCCGCCGATTCCGAACAGGGCCCCCGATACGGTGCGGTCCTCGCCGGGCAGCAGCTGGAACTCACCTTCCGATGCTCCGAAACCCGTCTGGTCGATCCACGACTGCACGGCCGGATCCGGTCTTTTCTGCTCGATGTCTTCCTTGCTGATCAGGAACACCGGAAGGCTGGCTTCATCGGCATCGACAAAACAATCGGTCGTCATGGGTTACCTCGGCTGGCGTTGTTAACCATCCATTAGGGTTAACAGAATATTTATTGAACGGAGGGCAGATCATCCGAAGCTAAAGCATTCCGCGGCAAAGTGGAATCACCGGGCCGCAAGATTGTTCGCAGTCGCTGAACTGCCCCGGCAACCGTGCAAAACAGACGGAAACGGGGTCGTCGAATGGGGAATTCCAGAACAATACGCCGGTCACAACTCGCAAGAACGGTATGCGCCATCGCCCTGACAGCCGCCCTCGCCGGCTGTGCCAATGTCAGCAAGATGAAAACCGGCTCGATCTCGGCCGGCAGCAAGCCGATTTCGCAGATGAACAGTTCGGAGCTTTCGCGGGTCGAGGGGAAATACGCATCGGCCTACAAGGCCAATCCGAAGGACAAGGCCGTCGGGATCAACTATGCCACGCTGCTGCGCATGACTGGGCGGGACGACCAGGCGCTAGCCGTCATGCAGCAGGTCGCCATACACCATCCTGCCGACCGCGACGTGCTGGCGAGCTACGGAAAGGCCCAGGCCTCGGCCGGACAGCTTGAGGCGGCGCTCGACACGATCAAGCGCGCGCAGACGCCGGACCAGCCGGACTGGAGACTGTTTTCCGCTGAAGGCGCGATACTCGATCAGCTCGGAAAGTCCAACGAGGCGCGGCGGCTCTACCGCAAGGCGCTCGACATCATGCCGGACGAACCTTCGGTTCTGTCCAATCTCGGCATGTCCTATCTGCTCTCCGGCGATCTGCCGACTTCCGAGACCTATCTGAAAAAGGCAGTTGCAAAACCCGGTGCCGACAGCCGCGTGCGCCAGAACCTGGCGCTCGTCGTCGGCCTGCAGGGCCGCTTCCAGGAAGCGGAGCAAATCGCCAAGGCGGAACTCTCCCGCGAGCAGGCACAGGCCAATGTCGCCTACCTGCGCTCGATGATGGCCCAGCAGAACGCCTGGGCAAAACTGAAAGACAAGAAAAGCTAACGCGCCCCGGCGCCAAGCAGGCAAACAAAAACCCGGCCGTTACGGCCGGGTTTTTTATTGGGCAGTGGGTGCCGCTCTATCAGAATCCGACCGTGTCGAAGACGCTCATCAGCGCCGGCCCGAGGATCACGCCGAAGATAACCGGCAGGAAGAACAGGATCATCGGCACCGTCAGCTTCGGCGGCAGGGCGGCCGCTTTCTTCTCAGCCTCGGTCATGCGCATGTCGCGGCTTTCCTGGGCCAGGACACGCAGTGCCTGTGCAACCGGCGTTCCGTACCGTTCCGCCTGAATCAGCGCCTGGCAGACCGATTTCACCGGCTCGAGCCCGGTGCGGTCGCCGAGGTTTTCGAAACCCTTGCGGCGTTCGTCGAGATAGGAGAGCTCGGCGGTGGTCAGCACGAGTTCCTCGGCGAGCGGCGCCGACTGGTTGGCGACCTCGTCGGCAACACGCCGGAACGCGGACTCGATCGATACGCCCGATTCGACACAGATCAGCATCAGGTCGAGCGCATCGGGCCAGGCGATGCGGATCGATTTCTGCCGTTTCGCGGTCTTGTTGGAAACGTAGATGTTGGGGGCGTAGAACCCCAGATACGCCGCACCAATGCAGATTAGAACCCGTATGGCGGTCGGCTGATCCGCAAAACCGTCCAGCCAGAAAACGTAGAACACCGCGGCCACCAGGAAGACGAACGGAAGCGTAAACCGCGCGAACAGGAATATGTTCAGGGCGTTCTGCGTCCGAAAACCGGCAATCCGCATTTTCTTGACGGTGGTGCTGTCGACCAGCGCCTCCCGAAGGTTCAGCTTTTCAACAAACTGGCGGATGGAGGTGTTGTTGTCATGCCGAAGCGAGCCGCGTGAATTGGCCTCGGCATTCAGACGCACCCGCTCGCGTGCCCTGATCTCGTCACGCTCGAGGGCAACCGATTTCATGCGCGCCTTCAGGTCGCCGCGCTCGAAGAACGGCATGATGACCGTAACCATCGTGGCGAAAATAGCGATTCCGACAAGAACTGCCGCAACGAATGTTGGATCTGTGAGCGTCTTGATCATGACAGGGTTACTCTTTGAATCACCGGCTTCGGCTCAAGCCTCATATGTCGAAATTGATCATGTTGCGCATTACCAGCACACCCATCACCATCCAGATGGCGGACGCACCCAGGATCAGGTGTCCGCGCGGGTCGGTGAAAAGCGGCATGATGTAGCCCGGCGACGTCATGTAGACCGAGGCCATGATGAAGAACGGCAGTGAACCGATAATGACGGCGGAAGCCTTGGCTTCCATCGACAGCGCGTTGACCTTTGCCTTCATCTTCTTGCGGTCGCGAATGACGCGCGACAGGTTTGCAAGCGCTTCCGATAGGTTGCCGCCCGCCTGCGCCTGGATCGTGATGACGATCGAGAAGAAACTGGTTTCCGGCATCGGGATGTTTTCGTGCAGCCGTTCGCAGGCCTGCGGCACGGTCATGCCCAGCTGCTGGGCCTCGACGATGCGCTTGAACTCGGTGCGCAGCGGCTCCTGCGCCTCGGTGGCGATCATCCGGAGCGCGTCATTGATCGGCAGGCCCGAGCGGATCGAGCGCACGATGACGTCGAGGGCGTTCGGGAATTCGTCGAGAAATGCCTTGAAGCGACGCGCCCGCTTGAACGAAACGATCCAGCGCGGCACGCCCAGGCCACCGACAACAGCCATCCCGGCCACGACGAACAGCGGTGTTCCGATGATCAATGCGGCGGCAGCCAATGCAAGGCCGCAAAGCAGGCTGGCGATGTAGAACTGGGCGACATTGATGCCCCAGCCTGTCTGGTAGAGCGCGATCTTCAGTGGCGGCGACGAGTAGTTGACCTTCTTTTTCTGCTTTTCCTCAAGGTCCTTGAGCGATTCCTGTACGGACCTGCGCCGCTTGGCCTCCTTGTTGATGTTCTCGCGCGCCATCTTTATGGCCTTGATGTCCGTTTCCGCGCGCTTGACCTGCTTGTAGCGTTGGTCCGACTTGTTCTGGGTCTCGATCGACGGAAACAGGACCGTAAACGCAAGGCCGCCGGCGGCGATCGCCACCAGCAGGATAATCAACAGGACCGGCATCTCAATTCCGAACATATCGACTGCCCTTTCCCACTTTTACGTCCCGGTCTGCCGGGTGCCTACTCATTGGCCTGTTCCAGGCTGTCGATTGCCTCGGCGAGACGGCGTTCCTCGCCGAAATAGCGGGCCCGTTCCCAGAAATGCGGCCGGCCGATGCCGGTCGACATGTGACGGCCGACAATGTTGCCGTTGGCATCCTCGCCATCGATATCGAAGGTCATCAGATCCTGCGTGATGATGACGTCACCCTCCATCCCGGTGACCTCGGTAATGTGGGTAATGCGCCGCGAACCGTCGCGCAGGCGGGCGGCCTGTATGATGACGTCGACCGAGCCGGCGATGATCTCGCGCACGGTCTTCGCCGGCAGCGAGTAGCCGCCCATGGCGATCATCGACTCGATACGGCTCAGACATTCACGCGGCGAGTTGGAGTGGATCGTTCCCATCGAGCCGTCGTGACCGGTATTCATCGCCTGCAGAAGGTCGAACACCTCAGGCCCGCGGACCTCGCCGACGATGATGCGTTCCGGACGCATGCGCAGGCAGTTCTTGACCAGGTCGCGCATGGTGACCTCGCCTTCGCCCTCGATATTGGGCGGCCGTGTCTCAAGGCGCACGACATGCGGCTGCTGAAGCTGAAGCTCCGCCGAGTCCTCGCAGGTGATGACACGTTCGGTTTCGTCGATGTAGCGGGTCAGACAGTTCAGCAAGGTCGTCTTGCCGGAGCCCGTTCCGCCGGAGATGACGACGTTGCAGCGGACACGGCCGATGATCTGGAGAATTGTCGAGCCGGCCGGGGTGATCGAGCCGAAATTGACGAGCTGATCGAGGGTGAGCTTGTCCTTCTTGAACTTACGAATCGTCAATGCCGTGCCATCGATGGCCAGCGGCGGCGCAATGACGTTGACACGCGAGCCGTCGGGCAAGCGGGCGTCGCATATCGGGCTCG
The DNA here is from genome assembly GCF_004959855.1 of Nitratireductor sp. XY-223. Taxonomy (GTDB): domain Bacteria; phylum Pseudomonadota; class Alphaproteobacteria; order Rhizobiales; family Rhizobiaceae; genus Hoeflea_A. Next base: position 277,676 of record NZ_SPNT01000002.1, read on the forward strand.
ATTCATCGACGCGCCGGCCGACCTGGCTGACGATGCGCTGACAGATCGAAAGCAGCTGGCTCTCGTCGCGGAAACGCACATCGGTTTCCTCGACCTTGCCGTTGACCTCGATATAGCTGATGCCCGAGCCGTTGATCATGATGTCGGCGATCTCGTCGCGGGCGAGCAGCGGCTCGAGCGGACCGTAGCCGAGAACGTCGTTGCAGATATCCTCGAGCAGCTCCTCCTGCTCGGAGATCGACATCGCGAAGTTCTTGATGGTGATGATATCGTTGACGATATCCCGGATTTCCTCGCGCGCGCTCTCGTTGTCCAGCTTGGACAGCTGGGACAGGTCGATCGTGTCGATCAGCGCCGAGAAGACCTGGGATTTGGTCGTGTAGTAGTTTTCCGACTTCTTGGACGTGCGCTTCTTCTTCTCAGGACGGCTGCCGCCGGGCGCGATCGGGGTGTTGCTTGACATGGGCGCCGATTCGGCGGGCGGAGGAGCCTCTTCAGGCTCCTTTTCCATCTCCAGCTCCGGCGCGAGGGGAGGCGTGGCGACAACTGTCTCCTCGACCTTTCCAAATCCGTCTTTTCCGCGTTTGCCAAACATGTATTACCCCTGAAACTTGGAACCCTCGGTCGGATTATCTGCGTGCCAGCAGGGACCGCAGGCCCGTCAGCCCGGATTTTTTCTGGGCTTTGACCTCCGCACGGCCCGTCAGCACGTGGGCGAGTTGCGAGAAGGTCTCGGCGGTCGGCGCCTTGGCATCGGTTTCGGCTATCATCTGACCGCTGTTGGATGCCGTTCCGAACAGCTGGGCGTCGAACGGTATGATCGCCGTGGCGTCGATTTCGAGCGGCTCGCAGAAATCGGCGACCGAAATCTCCGGCCGCTTGGGAACGCCGACCTGATTGAGAACCAGGCGCGGCGCACGGTCATTCGGCCGCAGCTTGCTCAAGGTGTCGATGAGGTTCTTCGTGTTGCGCAGGTTCGGCAGGTCCGGCGTTGCGACGACGACGACGTCGTCCACCTCGCCAAGCACGGCCTTGGTCCAGTTGGTCCACATATGCGGCACGTCGAGGACCGCGACCGGCGCGGTACGCTGGACGATCTCGAGCACCGGCTCGAAGGTCGAGCCGCCGAAATCGTAGGTCCGGTCAAGCATCGACGGCGCCGCCAGCATCGACAGATGCGAAGCGCATTTCGACAGCAGCCGCTCGAGGAAGACGTCGTCGAGCCGTTCGGGCGCGAACACCGCTTCAGCGATGCCCTGGGGCGGATCCTGGTCAAAATTGATGTTTGCCGTTCCGAACGCCAGGTCGAGATCCGCCAGGATGACTTCCGTCTCGAACAGGCTGGAGATACCCCAGGCGCAATTGTGGGCCACCGTCGAGGATCCGACGCCGCCCTTGGCGCCGATAAAGGCCATGGTCCGACCAAGCGGCTCGGCATCGGGATCGACGAAGATTGTCGACACGACATGGATGACATCGGCGATGGAGACCGGCCCGACCAGATATTCCGAGATCCCCCTGCGGATCAGCTCGCGATAGAGGAACACGTCATTGTCGTAGCCGATGACGATGACCTTGGTCGTCGGGTCGCACACGTCGGCAAGTTCGGCCAACTGGTTCAGCAGTTCGTCGCCGCTCAGCGAATTCTCCAGAATGATCAGGTTCGGAGTCGGCGAAGAGGCGTACATCGTGCAGGCCTTTTCCAGGCCGCCGCTGATCGTGCGCATATGCACCCGCGCCAGCCGCCGGTCCTCGGCCAGGGCACTGATGGTCTGCATCAGGCTGTCCGATTCGCAAAAGGCCTGTATCGATATACGCGGCAAGGGACGAAGATTGTCCATCGCGCTGTTATCCTCGCCCACATCGATCAGGCTTTGATCTACACCGGGATTTTCAGCAACCTCACTCATTTGGTCATCCTGCCTTGCGTTCTCCAAATGCCCTCAAGACCTCAGCTATTCACTGGGCGTGGCGTAGGAACCGTTTTTCCGATAGTTCTCAATGACGACGTCGCGACGCTGTGCATCGATCGGAGTCATGCCGCGCGGTGCGATCAGATCCGACGGATTGGCGATCTGGGCCGCCAGGTTGTTTTGCGTCGCGCATCCGAAATTGTCGTAGTGCTTGTTCTCCATCGTGTTGGTAACCAGATCCTCCGGCCACTTGCCACACTGGTTGGTGTGGGCGCTGATGGCGACAAAGCTCAGGCGGATCGGCGCGGCATCGTTCTGCGCCGCCGCCTGGTAGGATGTATAGGCAATGCGGCGGGCCGGTATGCCCTCCTCCACCAGGATCCCGCGAACCTGCTTGGCGATGCGCGAGGCGGCGCCGGCATTGGGCGATCCGACCGGCGTCATGATCTGCACGGATCCGGACGCCATTTCGCGGTATTCGGAGGCGAAGCCGCGAACGGAGGCGACCCTGCCGTAATTGAGCTTGCGTTCGCCGCGGGCGATGGGAACGTCGATCGTGTGCGCCTTTTCGGCGATCATGATCGGATGATTGGTGCGGTAATCGTCCGGCACCGCACCGACCTCAATGTCGTGAACATTGGCACAGCCGGCCAGAAGCGCAGCCGCCATGACCATCGCCGCCTTGACCGAAATCAGTGATCCATGACCCCGGGGGTGGTGCGCTAGCCGTTTCATCGAGACAGTGTCCATATGCGTCATGATGTGACTCCAACCCCTCAACACTTGTAAATAAATCCGACCACGCCGTGGTAGCGGCCCGGAGGCAGATCGGTTTCCATCTGCCCGTAGACCCGGTTCACACGGCCGAGGAAGTTCGCGGCTCCATCGCTGGTCGCGTTGAGATTGTCATCCGGCCGGGCAAGCTTGTTGCGGGCAACCGGGCGGACGAGATAGGGCGTGGCGATAATGACCAGCTCGGTCTCGTTGCGTACGAAATCGCGGCTGCGGAAGAGCGTTCCCAGCACCGGCACCTTGGAAAGGCCCGGGAAACCGCCCATGACCTGGCGCAGATCGTCGCGAACCAGGCCGGCGATCACGATGGAACCGCCGGAGGGAAGTTCAACGGCCGTGTCGGCCTCGCGGCGGCGAACGCCGTTGACGGTGACACCGCCGAGGCCGTTGGCGCCACTCAACGACACGCTGCCCTCGAAGGTCGGCTCGGAAACCGTGGTCAGGACCCGCAGGCTTATCCGGCCGGCCGACAGGACGACCGGCGTGAATGCAAGACTGATGCCCCATTCCTTCGCTTCGTAGCTGTAGGTGATGGTCCCGGTGTTGGAATCGACCGACTGGCCGGTGACCAGCTGGAACTCACCGCCGACAAAGAAGGTCGCCCGCTCGCCGGAGATGGCCGTCAATGTCGGCTCGGCAAGCGTCTTCATCACGCCGGCCTGTTCCATGGCCCGGACATAGGCCTGGATCGAATAATCACCGAGATTGAATTGCGACAGGCCGGAGGTGTTGCTCAACGCCTTGCCGAGCCCGACAGGGTTGATCGACGAGAAGGCCGTTCCGCCGCTCGAGCCGGTGAAATAGGTGTTGAAGCCGAGCTGCTTGAGGATCTGCCTGCTGACCTCGGCAACCGTGACCTTGAGCGTGACCTGGTCCTCGCCCTCGATGTCGATCAGGTTGATGATCTGGGAAACCTGGCGTTGTTCCGCGAAGATCGCCGCATCGCCGCCATCGCCGACCGCGGTGATGTTGCGGGTCGTCGCCTCACCGCCTTTCAGGAAGATCTCGGCCAGCTGGCTGGCGCGCGATGCGTCCTGCGGCGTGCGCACCGTTCCTGTCAGGACGATGTTGTCGCTGATGATTTCGACATGGATATCGGAATCCGGGATGAAGCGCGCGAGCTGCCGCTGCAGGCCGGTTATGTCGCGTTCGACCGCGAGATCGAGGCTGACGATCTGCTTGCCGTTCTGACCGAACACGAAAATGTTGGTCTGGCCGACCGCCTTGCCGAAGATGTAGATGCGCCGCGACGTGCGGGTGACCGCGTCGGCGACCGTCGGATCGGCCACCAGGATGTCCTGGGCATCGGCCGGCAGGTCGACGACGACCGCCTTGTTCAGTCCCAGCTTGACTTCCTTGACGTTTCCGGCGCCGGACTTGCGGACCTTGATGGACGCCTCGTTGGCCTGGGCGGCGGCGACGAACGGCTCGCCGGTCATGACCGCGGTTAGGGCGACAGCCGCACCGACATACAGAGTCTGGCGACCAAAGGTTGATGCAAGAGCTGAAATTTTTGATCTACGCACTGTTTTGTCCCCGGTCTAATTTGCTGCGCCGACATTGGTTATCGTGCCCGACTTGATCACCTGGATGGTGCCGCCCTCTTCTCCGCTCAGGAGGTACTCGGCACCGCCGGTGTCCGGATCCTGAACATCCGCGACACTGCGCAGAGCCAGCGTCAGGCGCGCGGCCATCTGCTGCGCTACGGCAATGATCTTCGCCTGCTCGGGCGTAAGTTCCAGCGTGGCGGTGGATCCAACGGCCGTCTTCTTGCCGTCCTCGTCTTCCTGGATGCGCTGGTCGATCGCCAGAACCCGGATGTTCTCCAGGATCGTCTCGGTGAGGAAACCGGCCTCATCCGAATTGCGGACCATGATCACGTCCACCCGGTCGTTCGGCAGGATGAATCCGCCGGCACTCGTTACAACCGAGATGCCGGTTGAAACCGCGCGCTTGCCGGAGGGCAGGATGGACGACATGATGCTGGTGCCCGCATCGACAACCTTCTCCGTGCGGAGCGGCTCGCCCTCGAACACCGGCAGCCTGACAATCGAGCCGGTCAGCTCGGTGACGGCATCCGGACGCGTCGAGCGGGTGATGAAGCCGTCCTTGACCGCATCCTCCGGCCAGTCCTGCCAGTCCAGGTTCTTCTTGCTGAGGCGAGAACCGATCGGCAGGCTGCTCGATGCGACAAGGACCTCGTCGGTCTGCACCTTCTTGACGACCTGGCGGACCGGCTGGTCATCGCGATTGCCGGTAATGTTCAAAATCAGATATCCGGCTGCGACAGCGGCAACCAGAGCGACGGCCAAGACTATTAAACGTGCGGGCTTCATACCGTTTCCCCGAGACACAGTTCCAATCGTTGGCGGAACAATGCGGGATGAATCGTGTACTTATGGTTAATGCGGCGCTACCAATCTTACTTAACGGCAAATTAATGCGCCGTACCGGGCAGGAGGGTCCTGGGGGCTGCAATTTCCAGTCTTTTGTTGTTGCTTCTGCAACCGGAAATTACAAAAGGAATCAGCAGCGGATTCAGCGGGCAGCCTCGGCGGATTGCCGGTCAGCCTCCGCCCGCCAGTGCGTACCGGGCCAGTTCCGTGGACGGGTAGCACATCAGTGCCGCCGCGCCGATGGCGACACCGTACGGAATGCCGACATTCGAATTCAGCAGATGATCCACCGGACCAAAGCGGAAGGCAACAAACCGGTCGGATCGCGCCACCACCAGGGCAACGGTCAGCAGTCCGCCGAACAGGGCCACATAGATCAGATACTGCAGAAGCAGCATGTTCAACCCGAACCACACCGCCGTTGCGGTCAGGAGCTTGGCGTCGCCGCCGCCCATGGCACCGAATCCGAAAAGCACGAAACAGACTGCGAAGACGATGAGCCCGGCGGCAAAATGCTCCCCGTATGTCGCCCAGTCCATGCCGGTCATGGGCGCCAGAACAGCAAACGATGCGAGGAGAATCAGCGACACCCGGTTCGGTATCGTCATCGTCAGCATGTCCATCAACGCCGCAAAGGCGAGACACAACGGGAATATCACCATTATTGCCGCATTGATCATCTCATTCTCCTAAACGGGGACCCGTCCCGGGCTGGCCCGGTATATCGCGGTCGTGAGAATATGAGCGTACATGCCTTAAGAAAAATTGACCGCCGGGATCGAAAAACCCCGGCGGTGCAAATTTTTACTGGTGATCGCCGATGAGGACGATTGTCACCATCAGTCAGACTTAGCTGTTGAGCTCGGTCTGAACTTCGTCAAACGTGTTCTTAAGACCGTTACCGACCAGACCCATGGCGGTGATGGCAGCAACAGCGATCAGGGCAGCGATAAGGCCATATTCGATGGCGGTCGCGCCGGACTCGTCTTTCATGAAACGTGCAAAAACCTTAGTCATTTGGAATACTCCTTGCTCCACTTGTTCAGCACTTCCGTCAACTTATTTCCGCTGATCGGATGCGAGCAAACTAGCGAACAGGATTTGAAAACCTCTTAAAAAACGTGGTTACCGAATCGTTCACCGCAACGGAGCGGCGGTGTGGTGAATGCATGATTAATGCGACTGCGACCGAACGGACCGGGCAAAATCCCTGCCCCCGGAATTGTGAAGAATCAGCCGCCTCTCGCGATATATAATATAATGAGTGGCACACGAGACAGCCGCCGTCAGCCGCGACACGGCCGGCCGCCGCGGCCCTGCCCTTTTGATGCCCGGTTCACATTTTTGTTCCGCACGGGACCCGCGTTAAGCGTTCATTCACCATTCCGGGCGACATTTTGGGGCAGTTTCATCATTAGGCGCTGCTCGAGGAGCATTTCATGTTCAAACTGTTAGATATCCGTTCGAAGGGAAGACAGACCCTCGCGCTGACGCTGTGCGCAGCGGCCCTGGCACTTGCCGTCGTTCCGTCGAAGGCGGAAAACACGATCCGGGTCGAACTCGACTATGCGCGGGTGATCAAGCTCGACCGTCCCGTCAGCCGGGTGATCGTCGGCAATGCGGATATCGCGGATGCCACGGTCAGCGATTCGCAGACCATTATCCTGACGGGAAAGAGCTTCGGCACGACCAACCTGGTCATTCTGGACGATGACGGCAATGCGATCGTCGACGAGCGCGTCCTCGTCTCGCTCGAAGCGCACAACACGATGCAGGTCTATCGCGAGACGGAGCGGAAGGTTCTGTCCTGCACGCCTTCTTGCGAGGAGCTGGACCTGGAATAGGTCATTCCATTTCGAAGTCCGGATGCGGTTAACAACCGGCAAAGATACTTTGTCGAATGCGACCGAATTCGGATACGGATTGTAAACTCCTTTGCCTTAGGATTTGCCGGCAGGTCCATGTAGCGGAGTTGTCATGCGGGTCCTATTTAGCAGAGCGCACAGCGGATCTGTGCGCAAGAAGCGGCTGAAACATTCCTGGTTCCGGCTGAAGCGAGACGAAAACGGCGGTGCGGCGATTGAATTCGCGCTGCTGGCGATCCCGTTTTTCCTGCTCATCTTCGCCATTATCGAGACCTGCATTGCCTTTGCCGCGGAGCAGACGCTCAACTACGCCGTTGACAAGCTGGGCCGCGAGATGCGGACCGGGCAGATGACATTCGCCACCGGCGAGTCGACGGACGTCACCGAAGACGAGTTCCGCGCCAGGCTGTGCAGCGAAGTGTCGATCATGTTCACCTGCGGCACCGATGTCGATGACAGGCTCTATGTCGACCTGCAGAACTACGGGGACTTCGCCTCGATTCCGACGGATGTTCCGATTTCCGGCGGCCAGCTCGACGACAGCGCATTCGCTTTCGATCCGGGCGGCGCATCGACGATCAACGTCCTGCGCGCCTACTACACCTGGAGGGTCACCGTCGACCTGTTCCGCCCCTATATCGCAAACATCACTGCGGACGGGGAATCCCAGGCGAATTACTACCTGATCGTGGCCACCACGGCCTATCGCAACGAAGCCTATGACGAATGACGGCGGCCGACGAACCGATTGCGGAGACGCTCAAATGATCCCGAATGCCAACCAGGACCGCACATCAATGACGCGCCTGCTCGATTGCGCCCGTTCCCTGATTCGCGACAAGAAAGGCGTCGGCGCGGTCGAGTTCGCCTTTGTCGCACCGATCCTGGTTGTCCTTTACATCGGCGCCGTCGAGATGACCGTCGCGCTGTCCGTTGATACCAAGGTCTCCCGGGCCGGCAATATCACCCTCGACCTGATCACCCAGGGAACGACGACGTCCAAGGACGAACTCGAGGACATGGAAGACGTGGCCGGCAGCATTCTCGCGCCCTATGCCAGTGACGATGTCGATCTCGTCTATACGGCGGTGACCATAAACGGCGCCGGCGACGAGGCGACGGTCTCCTGGTCCTGGGGCAGCACCGGCACCACGCCGCCGTCGGTTGGCGACGACATAACGGCTGAAATTCCGACGAGCCTGATGATCGCGGATGCCTTCTATATCCGCGGCGAGATCACCAATGTTCATGACTTCATCACCTCGATACCGTTCACCGGGTCGGCGATGAGCTCGCTCAATCTCAACGAGACCTATTTCATGCGGCCGCGCCTTGGCACATCGATCACCTGCAGCGACTGCAATACCTGATCCCGGTTCGCCCGTGTGAGAAGAACGGCGCGCCCGCGCCGTTCAACAGGCCCGCCGCAATTCCATTCAAGAAAAATCGCTATTGTCGACCGCCGTGTCGCGTAATAGTTTGAGGCGCGCCGCGTCATCGAACCGTTGCGCGGCGCGCCTAGCCGAATGGACCGATTTTCCGCCATCAAATGTATCAAGCTAATCACAAATCGCTCTAGGCGCATTGAATAATAATAACCAAAAGGACATCCATGGCCCGCGCGATCATCCTTGTTCTCGATTCCTTCGGCATTGGCGGAGCGCCGGATGCCGACCGGTTCGGCGATGCGGGGTCGGACACCCTCGGACATATCGCGGAGCAGTGCGCCATCGGTCTCGGCGACCGGCAGGGACTGAGACAGGGACCGCTCCTGCTGCCGAACCTGACATCGCTCGGCCTCGTTCAGGCGGCCGTGCTGTCGACCGGCCGCGTCCCGGCGGAAATGGACGATTCCGTCCGGCCGATCGGGCGCTACGCTTGCGCCAACGAAGTCTCGCTGGGCAAGGACACGCCGTCCGGCCACTGGGAGATCGCCGGCGTGCCGGTTCGGTTCGAGTGGGGCTACTTCCCCGAGGGCGATGAGACATTCCCGGCCGAACTGCTGGAACGGATCTACGAAGAATGCGAGCTTTCCGGCAGTCTCGCGAACTGCCATGCCTCCGGAACCGAAGTTATCAACGCCCATGGCGCGGAACACATCCGCTCGGGCCAGCCGATCTTCTACACATCCGCCGACAGCGTCTTCCAGATCGCCGCCCATGAAACCCATTTCGGCCTCGATCGCCTCTATCGCCTGTGCGAAACGGTCCGCAGGCTGGTCGATCCGCTCAATATCGGGCGGGTGATAGCGCGGCCTTTTGTCGGCGAAACGCCGGCGGATTTCCACCGAACCGGAAACCGACGCGACTATTCCGTTCCCCCGCCGGAACCGACGCTGCTCGATCGCGCCCGCGATGCCGGCCGCCTTGTCATCGCCGTCGGGAAAATCAGCGATATCTTCGCCCACCAGGGCATCAGCGAGATGCGCAAGGCCGACGGCAACGACGCGCTGTTCAACACCACGTTGGCGGCGATGGACGACGCCGACGACGGCGATATCGTTTTCACGAATTTCGTCGATTTCGACATGCTTTACGGTCACCGCCGGGACGTCCCCGGTTACGCGGCTGCCCTCGAACGGTTCGATGCGCGCCTGCCGGAGATCGCGCGCAAGCTGAGACGCAACGACCTCGTCGTGATCACGGCGGACCACGGCTGCGATCCGACCTGGCGGGGCAATGACCACACCCGCGAGCGCGTGCCGATCCTGTGCTTCGGATCCGCCGTCACCGCCGGCTCGGCCGGGATCAGGGAAACCTTTGCCGATATCGGCGAAAGCGTCGCCGCTCATCTGAGCCTCGCGCCCGGGCGACATGGAAGGAGCTTCATTTGACCCGTCATATTCCCAAGGCCGAGCTTCACTGCCACATCGAGGGTGCGGCATCGACGGACCTGGTGCGCCGGCAGGCGCAGAAATACGGCGTCGACATGGAGCACCTGATCGACGGTCAACGCTTCGTCTGGAACGACTTCACCAGTTTCCTCACCGCCTATGACGCGGCGGCGGCGCTGTTCAGGACCGAGGAGGACTACGCGCTGCTGGCGCAGAGCTACCTGGTATCCATCGCGGAGGAAGGCGCTATCTACAGCGAGGTGTTCATCTCGCCGGATCACGCGACCCGCGCCGGCCTCAGCCCACAGGCCTATGTCGACGGGCTTGGCGAGGGCATCCGCCGGGCGCGCGAGTCGCACGGCATCGAAGGTCGCCTGATCATCACCTGCGTGCGCCATTTCGATGCCGGGGCGGCCATCGATGTGGCACGGTTCGCGGCCTCGCAGCCGCACGCGTTTGTGACCGGCTTCGGCATGGGCGGCGACGAACGCATCGGCTCGCACGCCGACTTTGCCCGCGCCTTCGACATCGCCCGCGACGCGGGCCTCGGCATCACCACCCATGCGGGGGAAATTGCCGGTCCGGACAGTATCCGCGACGCGCTGGACCATGTGCGACCGACGCGCCTCGGACACGGCGTGCGGGCGATCGAGGATCCGGCGCTCGTCGAACAGCTCGCAAGGGAGGAGATCGTGCTCGAGGTCTGCCCCGGGTCGAACGTCTCGCTTTCGGTCTTTTCCGGCTTCGACGACCACCCGTTTCGGGCGCTCAGGGACGCCGGCGTGCGCGTGACGCTCAACGCCGACGATCCGCCCTATTTCGCCACCAGCCTCGGTGCGGAATACGCCATCGCGCAAACCGAATTCGGCCTTTCCGACGACGATCTCCTGGCCACGACAAGGACGGCGCTCGAGGCCGCATTCGTCGACGAGGAGACGCGCGCGGCGCTTCTCGCAAAACTGTGACAAACCATCGGCCGCAAGGCATTTGGGCGTTGCCACACCTTGCCGCACGGCTGCCGGGGATGCACAATGCCGGGCACGCAAAAGAAGGATAACAAAACATGGGCGGCGTCACTGTCATCGACCATCCCCTGGTTCAGCACAAGCTTACGATCATGCGCAAGAAGGACACGTCGACCGCCGGGTTCAGGCGGCTTCTGCGCGAGATATCGACCCTGCTTTGCTATGAGGTCACGCGCGAACTGGACCTGACGCACGAGGCGATCGAAACGCCGCTCACCGCCATGGACGCGCCGGTGCTTGCCGGAAAGAAACTCGTTTTCGCTTCAATCCTGAGGGCCGGAAACGGCCTGCTTGAAGGCATGCTCGACCTGGTGCCGTCGGCACGCGTCGCCCATATCGGCCTTTACCGCGACCACGAGACCCTGCAGGCGGTCGAATATTACTTCAAGGCGCCGGAGGACATCAGCGACCGCCTGGTCATCGTCGTCGACCCGATGCTCGCGACCGCCAATTCGTCGATCGCCGCCGTCGAGAAGCTCAAGGAACGCGGCGCGCACAATCTGCGTTTCCTGTGCCTGCTTGCCGCGCCGGAGGGTGTCGAGGCCTTCGGCAAGGCGCATCCGGACGTGCCGATCTTCACTGCGTCCATCGACAGTCACCTGAACGACAAGGGCTACATCGTTCCCGGTCTCGGCGATGCCGGCGACAGGATGTACGGAACGAAGTAAGCCCGACGTCAGCCTCGCTCCGCGAATCAGTGTAAACTGCCTCCATAAGTTAACGCTTCCCTAACCAGTGCCGCACACACTGTCGGTGTGCAGGACCGGGATTACGGTCCGTTAGGAATCTCCTGCTGTACTGCGTGCAAACAAGCACAAGGGCGTTAATCATGATGCGGATTGTCCTCCTCGCGGGCATGGTCTCCGGGATCGCGATCGCGGTTCCCAAGATCGTCGACGGCCAATTGACGCTTGAAAAGCCCGAGAAACAGGAAACCGTCAAAGTCATCGCGCCGGAGCCTGTCGCCACTTCCTATGTCGGGGGCCGGGACGTGGTGCTGACCGCCGATCCGAGGGGTCATTTCCGCGGCGATTTCCGGATCAACGGCCGGACGGTGACCGGGCTGGTCGATACCGGGGCGACCGCCGTCGCGATCAACCGCTCGACGGCCCGGCAGGTCGGTGTGTTCCTCAGTCCGGCAATGTTCACATACCGCGTGACGACGGCCAACGGGACCGTCAAGGCCGCCCGTGTCGAACTGGATTCCGTGGCGCTCAAGTCCATCCGCATCCGCAATGTCGAGGCTTTCGTGCTCGACGACGATTCGCTGGCCGGTACGTTGATCGGCATGAGTTTCCTGAACCGTCTTTCGTCCTACCAGGCCCGCGACGGAAAACTGGTGCTTACCCGCTAGCGCCCTCGATCCGCGTCAGGATGACCTCCGCGGCAGCCGGTCTGCTGTCGGACAATCGGTAGCTTTGCACGACATTTCTCGCCGCGGCGTCGGCGGCGGCCTCGCTGGCCGCGTGCACGCGCGCAACGCAGTCGCCGGGCTGCAGCCTGGTGCCGTGCGCGACCAGGTCGGTGAGGCCCACGGACGGGTCGACATCGTCCTGGGGCCGGGTGCGGCCGCCGCCGAGCGCGACAACTGCAAGTCCGATGCCGCGGGCGTCGATGGCGCTCACATAGCCCGTCCCGTCGATCGTCACGTCGCGGACGATCGGAGCCTTCGGCAGATGGGTCTCATAGGCGTCGACGAAATCGGCCGGCCCGCCAAGGGCGCTGACCATGGCGGCAAATTTCTCCGCGGCCCGGCCAGAATCGAGCGCGTCGCGCGCCGCCTGGGCCGCCGCCTCGAGACTGTCGGACAGACCGCTGTCGAACAGCATTTGCCTGGCGATTTCGATGGTCACCGCCTCGAGCCTCGCGTCCCGGTGATGCCCGGTGAGGAATTCCACGGCGTTGCGCACCTCCACGGCATTGCCCGCGGCGCTGGCCAGCGGCTCGTTCATGTCGGTGATGATCGCCGAGGTGGCCAGCCCGGCGCCGGTGGCCACGGAAACGAGGCTTCTTGCCAGCTCGATGGCCGCCTCGGGATCGGCCATGAAGGCGCCATTGCCCGTCTTGACGTCGAGCACCAGCGCCTGCAGCCCGGCGGCCAGCTTCTTGGACAGGATGGACGCGGTGATCAGCGGCACCGATTCAACCGTCGCGGTGACGTCGCGGATGCCGTAGAACCGCTTGTCGGCCGGCGCGAGTGAGCCGGTCTGCCCGATGATGGCGCAGCCGACATCCGCGACCGTCTTGCGGAACAACGCGTTCGACGGCACGACCTGGTAGCCCGGTATCGATTCCATCTTGTCGAGCGTGCCGCCGGTGTGACCGAGGCCGCGCCCCGATATCATTGGAACGGCAGCGCCGCAGGCCGCTACGATCGGCGCCAGCATCAGCGAGACATTGTCGCCGACACCGCCGGTGGAATGCTTGTCGGCGACCGGCCGGTCTATTTCCGGCCACGCCAGCACGTCCCCGGAATCGCGCATCGCCGTTGTCAGCGCGACCGCCTCGTCTCTCGTCATTCCATTGAAATACACCGCCATGGCCAGGGCCGCGATCTGGCCCTCGGAGACCGAGTGATCGGTGATCCCGCGGACAAAATCGGCGATCTCACCCGTTTCGAGCTCTTTGCCGTCGCGTTTCCTGCGGATGACTTCCTGCGGTAGAAAGCTCATGTTCCCGTCTCCGTTGTCCGGGCGGCGATCAGCGCGTCAGCATCGCCTTCAGGATCGTTGCCAGCCGCTGGCCGCCCAGCGGTGCCATCTCTTTCGTCTCGTCATGGGAAATCTCGGTGCCGCTCATTCCCGCGGCGAGATTGGTGACCACCGATGCCGCAGCAACGCGCAGGCCGAGGAAGCGCGCCAGTATGACTTCCGGCACGGTCGACATGCCGACGGCGTCGGCGCCGAAAGTCCGCGCCATCCTGATTTCGGCCGGGGTTTCGAAACTGGGCCCCGAGAACCACATGTAGACGCCCTGGTGAAGGTCCGTGCCGGTGGCCTTCGCCGCATCGCGCATTTCCTGCGCCATGTCCGCGTCATAGGCATTGGTCAGGCCGACAAAACGCCGGTCGCTCGGCTCGCCGATCAGCGGGTTGGAACCGGAGAAATTGATGTGGTCGGTGATCTGCATGACCGATCCCGGCGGCATGTCCTCGCGCAGCGAGCCGGCCGCATTGGTCAGGATCAGCCGCTTGACGCCGAGACCGTGCAGGGTCTCGAGCGGCGCGCGCATGACCGACGCATCGCCCTTCTCGTAGTAGTGCGCACGGCCCGACAGCATGATCACCGGCGTTTCGCCCAGATGGCCGGCGACCACCTCCGCCGCGTGGCCGGACACGCCGCTGTGCGGAAAGCCCTCAAGGTCCTCGTAAGGCACGCGGACAGGATCGCGCACCTCGCCGGCGAGCGACCCGAGACCGGAGCCGAGCACGATCGCGGTTTCGGGCATAAGCCCGTTCAGTTTTTTGACAAGCACAGACAGGGCGATGTTCATTTCAGGGCATCCGCGTCGAAGGCATAGGGAAGCAGTTCGCCAAGCGTGACCGTCTTGACGATCCCGTTGGCGTCGCACAGGTGGATTTTCGTATCCGGGCCGGCAAACTCCGCCAGACGCTGGCGGCAGCCGCCGCAGGGCGTGCAAGCGTCCATTTTCTCGGCGATAACAGCCACCTCGGTGATCTCGAGGCCACCGGCCATGATCATGTGGCCGATCGCCGTCGTTTCCGCGCACCAGCCTTCCGGATAGGAGGCCACCTCGACATTGGCGCCGGTGTAGATATTCCCGTCATCGGCCCGCAGCGCGGCGCCGACCGGAAATTCGGAATAGGGTGCGTGGCAGCGGCTCATCGCATCGCGGGCCGCAACAAACAGGTCGTCAGACATCGAACGCTCCAATACGCTACTAGCGTTCCTTCACATAGGGCTGCCCGCCGGCCTTCGGCGGAATCGCCTTGCCGATGAAGCCGGCCAGCAGGATGACCGTCAGCACATAGGGCAGCGCCTGCATGAACTGGACCGGAACCTCGCCGACCACCGGCAGTTCCTGGCCCTGCAGCAGGATCGCCAGCGCGTCGAGGAAGCCGAAAAGCAGACAGGCAAGCATCACGTTGACCGGCTTCCACTTGGCAAAGATCAGCGCGGCGAGCGCGATAAAGCCCTTGCCCGCCGTCATGCCCTTGACGAAGCCGGCGGCGACGGCCATCGAAAGATAGGCGCCGGCAAAGCCGCACAGAATGCCGCAGCACAGCACGCCGAGATAGCGCATCTGGGTGACCGAAATACCGGCCGTGTCGACCGCGCCGGGATTCTCGCCGACGGCGCGCAGCCGCAGACCGAAACGGGTGCGGTAAAGCACCCACCAGGTGAAGGGCACCAGGGCGAAGGCCAGATAGGTCAGCAGGAAGTGCTCGGAAATCAGGTTCTCGTAAATCGGCCCGATGACCGGAACGTCCTCGAGCGTGTCGGTCAGCGGCAGGCGGATCGCCTCGAACCGGCTGCCCTCGCCGAGTTGCGGCGTGCGCCCGCCCTGCTGGAACCAGGCCTGGCCGAGGATCACCGTGGAGCCGAGCGCTATGAAGTTGATCGCAACGCCCGAGACGATCTGGTTGCCGCGCTGGGTAATGGAAGCAAAGGCATGCACCATCGCCAGCGCCACGGAAATGAGGATGGCTGCGGCGAGGCCGATAAAGGCCGACCCGTAGACCGCCGCGGCCGCGCCGCCGGCAAAGGCCGCCGCCAGCATCTTGCCCTCAAGGCCGATATCGAAGACGCCGGAACGTTCGGAATAAAGCCCGGCGAGCGCCGCGAAGATGAGCGGGACGGAAAGCCGGATGGTGGCTTCGAGCGTGACCAGAATAATCTGAAAATAATCCATCGCCCTACTCCCCGGCCGCCGTCGCTTCGGACCGTCTTCCGGCGCCGCTGAGCGTTGCAAAGAATGTCGTGATCGCCGGTCTGAACATGTTCTCGAGCGCACCGGCGAAGAGGATCACAAGACCCTGGATGATGGTGATCATGTCGCGCGAGATCTCCGGCATCTCGAAGGCGATCTCCGCGCCGCCCTGGTAGAGCATGCCGAACAGGATCGCCGCCGGGATGATGCCGACGGGATGGGAGCGGCCCATGAGGGCGACGGCGATGCCGACGAATCCGGCGCCGGCGACGAAGTCGAGCTGCAGCCGGTCCTGGTCGCCCATGATCGGGTTCAGCGCCATCATTCCGGCAAGCCCGCCCGATATCAGCATGGTTATGATGATGATGCGGACTTCCTTGATGCCGGCATAGCGCGCCGCCGTGGGGCTGGCGCCCATGGTTCGGATCTCGAAGCCGAGGCGGGTGCGCCAGATCAGCAACCAGACGAGGAACGCCGCGACCAGGGCGATCACAAAGGTCAGGTTGAATGGAGCGCCGCCGATATCGAGGCCGAAAATGCCGAGCAGCCAGTCAAGCGTCGGTATGTGGGCGCCAGGCAGGAACGTCTCGGTCTGCGGCGCCATCGATCCGATGGGCTTGAGCACCTCGACGAGCATGTAAACCATCACACTGGAGGCGATGAAGTTGAACATGATGGTGGTGATGACCACGTGACTGCCGCGTTTTGCCTGGAGATAGCCCGGTATGAAGGCCCATGCGGCGCCAAAGAGCGCGCCGGCCAGGATCGCGAAGGGCAGCGTCAGGAACCAGGGGAATATCCCGTCAAGCGCCAGCGCGACGATGGCAACCCCGAGGCCGCCGATATAGGCCTGACCCTCGCCGCCGATGTTGAACAGGCCGCAATGGAAGGCCACCGCGACGGCAAGGCCGGTGAAGATGAAGTTGGTTGCGTAATAGAGCGTGAAGCCAAGGCCCTCGCCATAGCCGAAGGCGCCCTGGACCAGCAACGTCGCGGCGCGAATCGGGCTTTCGCCGACCAGCAGCACGACAAGGCCGGCCACCAGGAACGCGACGACGAGATTGATCAGCGGGATCAGGCCGTATTCGACCCAAAGCGGCAATTTTGCGTATGGAACACTCATTGGGCCGCCTCCTGCTCTTCTTCGACACCGGCCATCAGCAGTCCCAATTCCCCTTCCGTTGCTTCCGGCGTCCGCTCGCCGACGACGCGGCCCGCAAACATGACCAGGATCCGGTCGGACAACGAACGGATCTCGTCGAGTTCGACCGAGACGAGGAGCACGGCCTTGCCGGCGTCGCGCATCTCGATGATGCGCTTGTGGATGAATTCAATGGCGCCGACATCGACGCCGCGTGTGGGCTGGCCGATGACCAGCACCGCCGGATCGCGCTCCATTTCACGCGCCAGGACAATCTTCTGCTGGTTGCCGCCGGAAAAGTTCGACGTTTTCAGGCGCACATCGGGCGGCCTGATATCGTATTTCTCGGCGCTGGAGGCGGCGTGGCTGCGGATCGCATCGAGTTTGAGCATCGGGCCGTTCAGATATTCGTCATCGTAATGGTAGCCCAGAATTGCGTTCTCGTTTTCCTCGAAGGTGAGGACGAGGCCCATATGGTGCCGGTCCTCCGGCACATGGGCGAGCCCGCGCTTGCGCAAGTCCTGCGGATCGGCGTCGCCGGTGACATCTATCGGCTTGTCACTGAGCAGCACGGTCCCGCTCTCGGCGCGGCGTATGCCGGTGATCGCCTGCAGCAGTTCCGACTGGCCGTTGCCGGCGACGCCGGCAATGCCCACGATTTCGCCGGCCCGTACCTCGAAGGAGACATTGTCGACCATGACAACACCGCGATTGTCGCGCACCGTCAGCCCGTCAACCGAAAGCTTGACGTCCTTGACATCCGCGGGCCCCTTCTCGACGCGCAGGAGCACGCGGCGGCCGACCATCAGTTCGGCCAGCTCCTCGACATTGGTTTCCGACGTCTTGCGGGTGGCCACCATCTCGCCGCGGCGCATCACCGAGACCTCGTCGGTGATGGCCATGATCTCGCGCAGCTTGTGGGTGATGAGGATGATGGTCTTACCCTGGTCGCGCAGCTGTTCCAGAATGCGGAAAAGGTGATCGGCCTCGGCCGGCGTCAGCACGCCGGTGGGCTCGTCCAGGATCAGGATATCCGCGCCGCGATAGAGCGCCTTGAGAATCTCGACCCGCTGCTGCAGTCCGACCGGAAGTTCCTCGATGACCGCATCGGGATCGACTTCCAGCGCGTATTCGTCCTCCAGGTGCTTCAGCTCTGCCCGCGCATTGACAATGCCGCGGTTGAGGATGGCGTTTTCCTCGGCGCCGAGCATGACATTCTCCAGGACTGTGAAATTGTCGACCAGCATGAAATGCTGGTGAACCATGCCGATGCCGGCGGCGATGGCGACATTCGGGTCACGGATGGTGATCTCGTCGCCATTGACGAAGATCTTGCCCGCATCGGCCTGGTAGAAGCCGTAGAGGATCGACATCAGTGTGGATTTGCCGGCGCCGTTTTCGCCGATGATCCCGTGTATCGTTCCCTTGTGGACGCTCAGATTGATGTTCTTGTTGGCATGAACCGGACCGAAACTCTTGTCGATGCCCCTCAATTCGATAGCAAGATCGCTCATGCGCCTTCCGTTTTTTTATCAATTGGTATAATTGACCACCATATTCACCTGCCCTAGGCGATGCCAGCCCGAAACCCGGCTTTTTTTCCCAGTTCCGACCTAAACAGTTGCACGATTTCCTTTAAAGCGGAAGCGGCCTAATGTGTGAACTGGATTTGATTGAGTGGAGGAACCATGTCGGCATTCGCGTTTCATACGACCGCGCAGATCATCGTGCGCCCGGGCGCGTCCGGCGGCATTGCCGAGATCGCCGGCAAAAAGCTCGGGCGATCGGTCCTGTTCGTGACCGACAGTGGCATCCGCAATGTCGGCCTCGACCAATCCGCCATTCGCTCACTGGAAGATGCCGGGCATTCGGTGACCGTCTTCGACGCCGTCGAGGCCGATCCGAGCCTCGATACGCTGATGAATTCCGTGGAGGCGGCGCGGGGTTGCGGTGCCACCGGGGTGGTGGCGCTGGGTGGCGGTTCGTCGCTCGACGTGGCGAAGCTGACGGCCCTGCTGGCCGGCTCGGGAGAGGACATCGACGCGGCCTGGGGCGTCGGCAACGCGAAAGGCCCGCGCCTGCCGCTGGTGCTGATCCCGACCACCGCGGGCACCGGCTCGGAGGTCACGCCCGTTTCGATCATCACCGTCGGCGGCGAGGAAAAGCGCGGCGTATCCTCGCCGGTCATCCTGCCGGACACTGCGATTCTCGACGCCGAACTCACCGTCAGCCTGCCGGCGCCGGCGACGGCTGCAACGGGCATCGACGCCATGGTGCACGCGATCGAGGCCTACGCATCGAAGAACGCCAACAACAACCCGGTTTCGCGTATGCTTGCCACCGAGGCGCTGAAACTTCTCGGCACCCATATCGAGGCGGCGGTTTTCACGCCGGACAACCTGGAGGCGCGCGGCGCCATGCTGCTCGGCTCGACGCTCGCCGGCATGGCCTTCGCCAACTCGCCGGTCGCGGCCGTGCATGCGCTGGCCTACCCGATCGGCGGCACGTTCCATATCCCGCACGGGCTCTCCAACGCACTGGTGCTGCCGCAGGTGCTGCGCTTCAACGCGGCCGAGGCCGAGAACGGCTCGTACCGGCTCTACGCGGAACTCGGCCCCCATGCCTTCGCCGATTTCGAAGCCGGCGGCGGGGCGCAGGAGGACTGCGCGGCCTTCATCGAACGGCTCGCGGCGCTTTCGGCCAATATCGGCCTGCCGCAGCGGCTGCGCGATGTCGGCATCGGCGAGGAGGCGCTGCCGAAAATGGCCAGCGACGCCATGAAGCAGACCCGGCTGCTCGTCAACAATCCGCGCCACGTCGATGAGGCCGACGCGCTCGCCATCTACCGCGCCGCGTGGTGACGCCATGAACCGCCCTGCCCCGCTCGGGCGCGAGAGTTTCCGCGTCTTCCGCCAGTTGCAGTCCCGCTGGGCCGACAACGACATCTACGGCCACATGAACAATGTCGTGCACTACGCGCTGTTCGACACGGCGATCAACGGATGGCTGGTCGAGAAGGAATTGCTCGACCTCAAGAGAGGCGAAACCATCGGCCTCGTCGTCGAGACCGGGTGCCATTACTTCGCCGAGCTCGCCTTTCCGGACCGCATCGACGCCGGCATCGGCGTCGAGCGCATCGGCTCGTCCTCGGTGATCTACCGGATCGCGCTGTTCCGCGACGAGGACGCGACGGCGGCCGCCCAGGGCCGCTTCGTCCATGTCTATGTCGACCGCGGGACGCGCCGGCCGAAGCCGCTCGACGCGCACTGGCGCGAAACGCTGGAGGGCGCGCTTCTATGACCGGGGAAACGCAGGCCCGGCAGATCGCCAGGCTCGAGGAACATATCGCCCATCAGGCCCATACGATCGACGAGCTTTCGGAGCAGGTCGAGAAGCAATGGAAGCTGATCGACCTCCTCAAGGCGCAACAGCAAAAGCTGGTCGACCGGCTGCTGGCCCTCGAGGAGACGTCCGGAGAGGCGCCGCCGGACACCAAGCCACCGCATTATTGAAGCGAACAACCGGATAACCGCCACCGATGACCGAATTCTCCCGTTTCACCCCGCTCGTCCAGTCGCTGCCGGCCACGGTTCCGTTTGTCGGACCGGAAACCCAGGAACGCGCCGCCGGAAAGCCGTTCCGCGCCCGCATCGGCGCCAATGAGAGCGGCTTCGGCCCGGCGCCGTCGGTCAGGGAAGCCATGCGCGCCGGCGCAGATGAGGTCTGGAAATACGGCGATCCGGAAAACCACGACCTGCGCACTGCGCTGGCGGCGCATCTCGGCATCGCGGCGGACCGGATTGTCATCGGCGAGGGCATTGACGGGCTGCTCGGGCTCGTGGTGCGCCAGATCGTCGGCCATGATACGCCGGTCGTCACCTCGCTCGGCGCCTATCCGACCTTCAACTACCATGTCGCCGGGTTCGGCGGGCGGCTTGTCACCGTCCCCTACCGCGACGACCATGAGGATTTGGACGGCCTGCTTGACGCGGTGAGGCGCGAGGGCGCGCCGCTCGTCTTTCTCGCCAATCCGGACAATCCGATGGGCACCTGGCATGCCGGCGATGCCGTCGCGGCCTTTGCCGAGGCGCTGCCCGAACAGACGATGCTCATCCTCGACGAGGCCTACGGGGAAATGGCGCCGCCAGACGCCCTGCCGCCGGTCGCGGCGCTCATCGACCGGCCGAACGTCATACGCATGCGGACCTTTTCCAAGGGCTACGGGCTCGCGGGCCTGCGCTGCGGCTACGCCTTCGGCACGGCCGGAACCATCGCCTCCTTCAACAAGGTGCGCAACCATTTCGGGGTCAACAAGATGGCGCAGATCGCGGCGCTCGCCGCTCTGAAGGACCAGAATTATCTTGAAAGCGCCTGCGGGCGGATCGATGCGGCGCGGCAGCGGATCGATGAGATTGCCCGTGCCAACGGGCTGGAGACGCTTCAATCGGCAACGAATTTCGTTGCCATCGACTGCGGCCGGGATGCCGAATTCGCGACGGCGCTGCTCAACGCCCTGGTCGCGCGCGGCGTCTTCGTGCGCATGCCGGGCGTCGCCCCTCTCAACCGCTGCATCAGGATCAGTGTCGGGCCCGACGAGGCACTTGACATATTCGAAGCGGAACTGCCGCCCGCACTGGCGGCAGTGTCCTGATCGCGGGCCTTAGGCCTGCGGACCTTCCGCCATTTCGACGGCCTCTTCCCAGGAATGGCCGGCGGCCATGATGCAGGTCATGCCCGTCGTCGTCGTCATGAGGATCGTCCAAGTGCCGGTTTTCGACGTGTAGACCTCGAATACGGCCTTGCCGGACGAGGCAAGCCCGAGCGCGCGCGGCGCTTCCTTGTACTTGTCAGCAAGGGCTTTCAACAGAGAAGTCCGGTCGCCACAAGCCAATCCGGCGGCCGGCGCCTGTGTCGACAAGCATACAACCGCCGATGCCAATGTAATACCCAGTAACTTTCCTGGATTCTTAAGTCTTAATTTCCGCATCTTCATACCTTTCGCAGCCAATAAAGCTTGTCTGACGAGAGGTATATTCATTTACATGCGTCAGACGCACTTGGTAGCTGAACCAGTACATTCATGGTTCATGCAGTAACTCCGGAACAACTTAATCTGTCCAGTTTGCGCCCCAATGGTTAACAAGGTGTTAACGATTTCGGCCGCCGACGACATTGTGAAGTCGTGCCGGCTTGACTAGGAATGCGCCATCAAATCCAGGGCGAGGAACTCCCATGACCAAAAGGGCCATCGTGCCGCCGGCGCTCCGGGAGGCGGCGGAGCAATTGAAAATGTCGCCGGCGGTGCTTTCCGGCAATCATCTCTTCCTGACCGGCTCGACCGGCGGCGATGCGGACGGGGTCATGCCGGATGACCCGGAGGCGCAGATGCGCAACGCCTTCGACAAGATCGGGTTCATCCTGCGGGAGGCCGGGCTCGGTTTCGAGGCGATCGTCGAGATGACGACCTACCATGTGGGCCTGCGCGAGCATTTCGACCTGTTCGATTCCGTGCGCCTCGATTATGTGGATGCGCCCTATCCCGCCTGGACCGCGGTCGAGGTGGCGGGCCTGCGCCGGGAGGGCGCGGTGGTCGAGATCCGGGTGATCGCCAGCACCGAACCGTCCGATTGATAAAGCACAAAAAGAAAGGGCGCGGCCGGGTTGCGGCCGCGCCCTGATCGTTCAGCGGGACGGGATCACTTCACGTCGAAGCGGTCGAGATTCATCACCTTGTCCCAGGCGGCAACGAAATCGGCGACGAATTTGCCGTTCGCGTCGCCGCTGCCGTAGACCTCGGCCACCGCCCGCAATTCGGAGTTGGAGCCGAAAATGAGATCGGCGCGCGTTGCTGTCCATTTGACCTCACCACTGTCGCGGTCGCGTCCCTCGAACTCCTCTTCCTCGTCCGAGGTCGCCTTCCATTCCGTGCCCATGTCGAGCAGGTTGACGAAGAAGTCGTTGGTGAGCTGCTCCGAGCGGTCGGTGAGGACGCCGTGCTGCAAGCCGCCCGCATTGGCGTTGAGCGCCCGCATGCCGCCGACGAGGACCGTCATCTCCGGCGCCGTCAGCGTCAGGAGCTGCGCCTTGTCGACCAGCAGTTCCTCCGTCGAAATGGCGAACTTGGTCTTCAGGTAGTTGCGGAAGCCGTCGGCGACCGGCTCGAGAACGGCGAAGGATTCGACGTCCGTCTCATCCTGCGCGGCATCCATGCGGCCGGGCGTGAAGGGCACGGTCACATCGTGGCCGGCGGCCTTGGCGGCCTGTTCGACGGCGGCACAGCCGCCGAGGACGATCAGGTCGGCGAGCGACACCTTCTTGCCGCCGGACTGCGCACCGTTAAAGGCCGACTGGACGCCCTCGAGGGCTTCCAGCACCTTGGCGAGCTGCACCGGCTGGTTGACGTCCCAGTCCTTCTGCGGCGCAAGGCGGATGCGTGCGCCGTTGGCGCCGCCGCGCTTGTCGGAGCCGCGGAAGGTCGAGGCCGAGGCCCATGCCGTGCCGACGAGTTCCGGGATCGAAAGGCCCGCTGCTAGGATCCTGGCCTTCAGGTCGGCGATGTCCTTGTCGTCGATCAGCTCATGGTCGACGGCGGGAATCGGATCCTGCCAAAGCAGTTCCTCTTGCGGCACTTCCTTGCCGAGATAGCGGGCGCGCGGGCCCATGTCGCGGTGGGTCAGCTTGTACCAGGCGCGGGCGAAGGCGTCGGCGAACGCATCCGGGTCCTCATAGAAGCGCCGCGAGATCTTCTCGTATTCCGGATCGAAACGCAGCGACAGGTCCGTCGTCAGCATGGAGGGTGCGTGCCGCTTGTTCGGATCGGCGGGATCCGGCACGGTCTCGGCGCCCATGCCGCCCTTCGGGCGCCACTGTTGGGCGCCGGCCGGGCTCTTGGTCAGTTCCCATTCATAGCCGAACAGGTTCCAGAAGAAATTGTTGCTCCACTTGGTCGGCGTCGTTGTCCAGATAACCTCGAGGCCGCTGCCGATCTGGTCGCCGCCCTTGCCGCTGCCGAAGCTGCTCTTCCAGCCGAGGCCCTGCTCCTCGATGCCCGCGGCTTCCGGGTCGGGCCCGACCAGCGCGGCATCGCCGGCGCCGTGGGTCTTGCCGAAGGTGTGCCCGCCGGCGATCAGCGCGACGGTCTCCTCGTCATTCATGGCCATGCGGGCGAAGGTCTCGCGAATATCCTTGGCCGCGGCCAGGGGATCGGGATTGCCGTTCGGCCCTTCCGGGTTCACATAGATGAGACCCATCTGCACCGCCGCCAGCGGATTCTCGAGCTCGCGGTCGCCGCTGTATCGCTTGTCGCCGAGCCACTCGGTCTCCTTGCCCCAGTAGACGTCTTCCTCAGGCTCCCAGACATCGGCGCGGCCGCCGGCGAAGCCGAAGGTCTTGAAGCCCATGGATTCCAATGCGCAGTTGCCGGCAAGGATCATCAGGTCGGCCCAGGAGATCTTGCGGCCGTATTTCTGCTTGATGGGCCACAGCAGCCGGCGGGCCTTGTCGAGATTGACGTTGTCCGGCCAGCTGTTGAGCGGCGCGAAGCGCTGCTGGCCGGCCCCGGCGCCGCCGCGCCCGTCGGCCGTGCGGTAGGTGCCGGCGCTGTGCCAGGCCATGCGGATGAAGAGCGGGCCATAGTGGCCGAAATCGGCCGGCCACCACTCCTGCGAATCCGTCATCAGCGCATTAAGGTCCTGCTTGAGCGCGTCGAGATCGAGGCTCTCGAACTCCTTGGCGTAGTCGAAACCCTCGCCCATCGGATCGGAAAGCGACGAGTTCTGGCGCAGGATGGCGATGTTGAGCTGGTTGGGCCACCAGTCCCGGTTCGACAGCATTCCGAGCGACGTGGCGCCGTGCATGACAGGGCATCCGCCCGAAGTTTCAGGATTGCTTCCGTCCATCATTCTCTCCCGTAAAGACTCTTTGAATTGAACCGTTCATAGAACGCATAGGCTTGATCTTCCGAAATGCGATCCGGAACCACGGCCGGTAGGCCGCAATCAACCGGATTTCCGATCATCCAGATTAGCGACAATGCAGCAGGCGAATATGACCTGGCTCAAATCGGATGAAGAACCCGGTATTCCGGATGGTCGAAAATCCGCTCCAACCCCGTCGCGCGCCGCCATGAGGCAATTGATGGGCAAGGGCCGATTTCCGGATTCGCTTCCTCACATATAGCAGAACATTATAATTAGTCTAAGTTGAATTATTTGATTGCGGCGATAAGATGTTCTTATGAATAATCTGACCTTCAAACAGCTCCGCTATTTCGACGCGCTGGCCCGGCATGGTCATTTCGGGCGGGCCGCGGATTCATGCGCGATTTCCCAGCCGGCCCTTTCCATGCAGATCAAGGAACTGGAGGAAACGCTGGGCACCGAGCTCTTCGAGCGGGGCGCGCGCCAGGTGCGCCTCACCCATTTCGGCGAGGAGTTCGCGGCCCGCGCCCGCGACATCCTGCGCTCGGTCAACGAGCTGACGGACCTTGCGCGCGCCGCGCGCGACCGGCTGGTCGGCCGGCTGCGGATCGGGGTGATCCCGACAATCGCGCCCTACCTTCTGCCGACGATCATCGGCGATCTTTCGGACCTGCACGACGGGCTGGACATTCATGTGCGCGAAACCGTGACCCCGAAGCTTATCCAGGAACTGGCCGAAGGCCGGCTGGACACCGCCATCCTGGCCCTGCCGGTCTCCGAACCGTCGCTGACGGAGGTCGCGCTCTTTAGCGAGAATTTCGTCCTGGTGCGTCCGGGCGAGGATGCCGGCAAGCCGGTGCCGAGCCGCGAAATGCTGCGCGAGATGCGGCTGCTTTTATTGGAGGAGGGACACTGTTTCCGCGACCAGGCGCTGTCCTTCTGCGACATGCATGCGACGCGGCCGCGGGAACTCCTCGACGGAAGCTCCCTGTCGACGCTGGTGCAGATGGTCAGCGCCGGGATCGGCGTCACCCTCATTCCCGAGATGGCGGTGGCGGTGGAAACGCGCTCGGCATCGGTTTCCGTCGCCGCGTTCCGGAACCCGCAGCCGTCGCGGACCATCGGCATGGTGTGGCGCAAGACCAGCCCGCTGGCCGGCCAGTTGCGGCAGATCGCCGAGGTTGTCCGCCGATCGGCCGAGACAATGCGGGCGCGGCGGGATACGGTGCCGGTTTGATAGCGGGACGGAGTGTCACCCGTCCTTGATGACGCGCCCTATCATTGCCGCGACGCCGCCCTTCGAGGCGGCATAGGCCGTGCGGCGATGATCCTGACCGGGAAGGTTATTCTTCCTTTTCCCGCATACCGCTTCTTTCAGATCCCAGCGCTGCTCAGGACATCTTTGACCAACAGTTCAACTGCACGACGTTGCGCCTGCGATTGGCGCACTGCGAGATGGAATTCCGATTTCCACGAAAGTTCCGGATGGTCGAGCGTTCTGAGATCTCCGGAGGCCACCCATCCTTGCGCATAGTGATCGGGCAACGCGCCGAGGTAGCGTCCGCTGAGGATCAACATGGCCATCGCCTCCATATTGGCGACGACGGCCTTCGGAAAGGCCGAACCGAAAGCCGGCCCCGCCGCCGTGTCGTAGGAGCGTTGGCAGACTGGAAACCGGTTCAGGATTTCCGGGGTGATCGCGTCTGCCGAGGCGTCGAACAACGGATGCTGGCGGCCGCAATAAAGGCTGTGTCCCTCGGTACAGACTTCGGTGTAGCTGAGCTCGGCCACCTTGTTTTTGAACGGCGCAATGGCAACATGCACGCTCCCGGTGATTAGACCCTGGGTAAGATCGGTTGGCGAAGCCACGACGATCTCGAGCCGAACGTCGTTTTTGCGACCGAGAAAACGCTGAAGCGCAGCGACCAGCGGAAACCCCGGAAGGCTAGTCACCGCGTCGACGACGCCAATGCGCAATTCACCGGTGATCGTGTCCCGCAACTCTGTCAACTCGGCATCGAAATCACGCACGCGGCGAAGCATGGCGCATGCCTTTTCATAGGCGATCTGGCCGCGCTCCGTGAGGCAGAAGCCGCTCCGCCCGCGTTGACAGACCCGGTAGCCAAGCGCCAGCTCAAGGTCGCGTATCCTGCAGCTTATCGCCGATTGCGTGATGCCCAGTGCGTATTGTGCGTCCGAAAATCCGCCGCATTCGACCACGGTGACGAATGTTTCCAGCAGGTTGTTTTGCATCAGTTTCAATCGCCTTCTCCCGAACCGGTGCCGCTACGCGATATTACATGAATTCTGAGAATGTAAGTATATAATATTCGATATTGTTTCATGTAATAGGATATGGTCTTTCTTCCCGGATCAGCGACGGACTGAAACCTCTGGGAGGACAGACAAGATGAGCTTTTCATTCGCGAAACTGAAAACAATCGCCATCGCGATTGTGCTCGCCGCGACACCGGTCGGTGCCATGGCGGAGGACTGGAAATTCGCCATTGAGGAGATCCCCGGATCCATCATGGATGCCTATGCGCAGGAATTCAAATCCCGCATAGAGGCCGCGACCAATGGCGACGTGACGGTGACCGTCTATCCGATGGGCACGCTTGGCACCCCGACCGAAACTGTTGAACAGGCTTCCGACGGAATCATCCAGTTCACCAATGTTTCCATCGGCAATCTCGGTACGATCGTACCGGAAAGCCAGGTTTTTCTGTTGCCCTATCTCCTGCCCTCCGATCCGACCGAAATCTCCGGCATCCTGAGCGGTTCGAAAACAATTTACAGCGACCTGAATGAGGATTTCCGGAAGCGCGGCCTCGAAGTTCTGACCATGTACTCGGAAGGCCCTCAGGTCTGGACCACAAACCGGGAAATCCGCACGCCGGAAGATTTTTCGAATTTCAAGATGCGGGTGATGGTGTCGCCGATCCTGCTGGAAACATATAAAAATATTGGCGCAAGTCCGACACCGCTGCCTTTCGGCGAAGTGTTCGGAGCGCTGCAACTCGGGGCCGTCGACGGACAGGTGAACCCTATCCCGACCATTGAGGAAATGAAATTCTATGAAGTGACCAGTCACCTCATATGGGCCGGTGAGCAGGAGCTTGTCACCACGGTTGTCGCCGGTTCCGACTGGTTCGAAACCCTGTCGCCCGAGCGGCAACAGCTGGTGCGCGAAACCATGGCAGGCATGACCGGTTTCATTGACGGTGTCGTAACCGACTTCAACAAGAAACGCCTGGATATCATCACCGCAGCCAAGCCCGAGATCAAACTCGTCGTGCTGAATGAGGAAGAGCGCGACGTATTCCGCGCGCGCAGCGGTGACACCGCCAGGGCCTATGTTGACGCTGCGGGCGATCGCGGCCAAGCGCTGCTCGATGCCCTACAGGCGGAAATCGCCGCCTCCAACTAACAGCACCGGCCTGGCCCCCGCGCCGGATCGCGCAGGGGCCATCGCCCGGGAGGAGAAAATGCAGGACGGCAAGCCGGCTCCCCTCAGGTTCCTCGGCAATTTGGATGCGGCGGTCTGCAGGGTCGAGATGCTCATCCTGAGCTGGGGTATTATCCTGATGGCGACGAACACCATCGCCAACGTTCTGGGTCGCTACGTATTCCTTCAGTCAATTTACTTCTCCGAGGAACTGAACGAGTTCCTGATGGTCATGATTACGTTCATGGGACTTGGATACGCCACGCGAAAGGGAATCCATATCCGCATGTCGGCGGTCTACGACGCCTTGCCACAACGGCTGCGCAAGGCGCTGATGATCGTGATCGCGCTCACCACGGCGGTCATGATGGCGGTTCTGACCTGGTATGCGATCGAATATGTGCAGAAGGTCGCGAACCGCGGGCGCATAACGCCCGCACTGCAGGTTCCACTCTATCTCACATATATCTGGGTGGTCGCCGGGCTGGCCCTGACCGCCGTGCAATATCTGCTGACCGCGATCCGCAATCTCAACTTTTCAGAAAACGAGATCTACGTGTCCTACGTCGAGGTCGACAGTTACGAAGACCCCGAAACCGTCGCCGCGCTCAGCCGCCACGATGCAGACGAGCAGGAGGTCTCCAAATGACCGAATTGATGCTGGCGGTGATGATCGTCCTCCTGCTTGCCGGGTTCCCGATGAAAATGCCGCTGATTTCTGCGGCGGTCCTCGGTTTTCTTGTCTACTTCCCGAATATGAGCCTGCAAATCCTGATTCAGCAGATGATCGGAGGCGTGAAACCGGCGGCGCTGGTGGCGGTACCGATGTTCATTCTCGCCGCAGACATCATCACGCGCGGTCATTCAGCCAATCGCCTGATCGACGTTGTGATGAGCTTCATGGGTCACATAAAGGGCGGACTGGCGATTTCTGTGACCAGTGCCTGCGCTCTGTTCGGCGCCGTATGCGGGTCGACCCAGGCGACCGTTGTCGCGGTCGGCGGCGCAATGCGTCCCAGAATGCTGAAATCAGGATACAATGACAGTTTCGCCATCGGACTGATCGTCAACGCTGCCGATCTTGCCTATCTGATCCCGCCGTCGATCGGCATGATCATCTATGGCGTTGTTTCGGGAACCTCGATTTCCAAGCTCTTCATTGCTGGAATCCTGCCCGGTCTGCTGATTGTCGCTCTCTTTTCTGCCTACTGCATGTGGTACGCCTATCGACACGACATTCCCGTACTGCCGCGGGCCAACTGGAAGTCACGGCTGCTGGCGACGCGACGCGCCGTCTGGCCGATGGGTTTCCCGCTCATCATCGTTGGCGGCATCTATGGGGGTGTCTTCTCGCCAACCGAAGCAGCAGCGATCTGCGTGCTCTACGCGGTCATTCTCGAAGCGCTGGTTTTCCGTTCGATCCGGATGCGCGACCTTCCGGGCATAGCCCTGTCAACCGGGGCCATTACTTCCGTCGTGTTCATCCTGATTGCGGCGGGCGCGGCCTTTTCGTGGACGCTATCGTTCGCACAGGTACCGCAGACGATTATTCAGGCGCTGGGACTGAACGATGCCGGGCCGCTGATGGTCCTTCTGGCCATCAACCTGGCCTTTTTTATCGGCTGCATGTTTGTCGATTCGATTGTCGTAATCCTGATCCTCGTTCCGATCTTCGCACCGATGATCAAGACAACGGGGCTCGATCCCGTTCTGGTCGGCGTCTTGATCACCCTGCAGGTAGCAATCGGCGCGGCAACACCGCCTTTCGGCTGCAACCTGTTTACGGCGATAGCCGTTTTCCGGCGGCCCTTTGTTGACGTGGTGCGCGGCGTGCCACCTTTCCTGGTGATTCTGCTCTTGGTCACCGGGTTGTTGATTGCCTTCCCTCCGATCGCCCTGTTCCTGCCGGAACTGGCCTATCGTTAACCCGGAGATATGATTATGCCAGGCCATGGATACGAAGCCGGTCGTTTGAACCTGCCCTTTGTCGGCATCTCGACCTTCGGAAAATCTGAATATGTCCGGGATTGGGACCGGATCGATGCCGATGTCGCCATCCTCGGCGCGCCGTTCGATTTCGGGACCCAGTGGCGTTCCGGAGCCCGGTTTGGGCCGCGAGCAGTACGCGATGCTTCCACCTTATTCAGCTTTGGGCACGCGGGCGCCTATGATCACGAAGACGATGTTACCTACCTTGGCGGCAATGTGCGCATGGTCGATATCGGCGACGCTGATATCATCCACACCAGGACCCGGGAAAGTCACGCCAATATCGAATATGGCGTGCGGAAAATTCTCCAGGCCGGCGCGCTGCCAGTTGTGATCGGTGGGGATCATTCCGTGAATATCCCCTGCGTTGATGCCTTTTCCGACAGCTGCGCCCAGCACGGGCCGATCCACATTGTGCAGATCGACGCCCATCTGGATTTCGTCGACGAGCGCCACGGCGTTACCTTCGGTCACGGAAACCCGATGCGCCGCGCTATCGAAAAAGACTACGTCTGCGGCATGACACAACTGGGCATCCGCAACGTGTCGTCAACCGCCAGGGAGGGCTATGACGAGGCCCGCGCGCGCGGCTCCGACATATTGTCGGTCCGTCAGGTCCGCGCTTTGGGGGCCGAAGGGATCCTGGCCCGCATTCCAAGCGGTGCGCGTTACTACGTGACTATCGACATCGACGCGTTCTGCCCTTCGATCGCACCGGGGACAGGCACGCCCAGCCATGGCGGCTTCAACTATTATGACGTACTGGAAATCGTGCAGGGGCTGAGCAGACGCGGCAATGTGGTCGGCTTGGACCTTGTGGAAGTCGCACCCGCCTATGACCCGACGGAAAGCACACAGATCCTTGCGGCGCAACTTCTGCTCAACTTCATCGGTTTCATCTTCCACAACAGGAAATAGGCTGCCACGCGGCAGGCGACCAGGCAGCGGCCATCCGAATTGCAAAGCTGGTTGGCGATGAATGTCACCCGTCCTTGATGACGCCGCTGGCGTCGAAGCCGCCGTCGACCGGCAATGTGACGCCGGTGATATAGCCCGATTGCGGCAGGGCGAGATAGACGGCGGCGGCGGCGACCTCCTCAGGCGTGCCGTAGCGGTCCATCGGGATGCCGGCGAGATAGGCGCGGCGGGTTTCCGCGTCGTGCATCTTCTTGACCAGCGCGGTTTCGATGGCGCCCGGCGCCAGGGCATTGACGGTCACGCCGCTTTTCGCCCATTCCACCGACATCACCCGCATCATCGCCGCGACGCCGCCCTTCGAGGCGGCATAGGCGGTGCGGCCCGTGCCGCCGCGGATGCCGGCCATGGATGACATGGCGACAATGCGGCCGTAACCATTTTCGACCATCACGCGGCCCGCCGCCTGCATCATCAGGAAGCTGCCGGTGAGATTGACGCCGGTGATCCGGTCCCAGTTCTCGCGCGTCGTGTCCAGCGCGCCTTGCTCCATGCCGATCCCGGCGAAATGCATAAGGATCTCGAGCGATCCGAATTTCTCCAGCGTGGCGGCGACCAGCGCGTTCACGTCGTCGGCATCGGCCACATCCGCGCGCACAAAGATTGCTTTGCGCCCATCGGCCGTCAGTTCGGCAACGGCGCCGTGCCCGGCCTCTTCGTTCAGATCGGCAATAACGACGCTGGCATCCAGAGCCGCCAGCATCCGGGCTGTCGCGAGACCGATGCCGCTGGCGCCGCCCGTGACGATTGCCGTATGGCCCTTGAGCGCGAACATCCGACCTCCAATCACCCCCGCATCCTAGTCCCTTCGGGATCGTAGAGCGGTTTCGCCGTAACCCTTGCCGGGTAACGGTTTCCGAGAATTTCCACTTCCAACGCGGTTCCGTCCGCCGCGAGTTCCGGCGGCACGTAGCCGAAGGCCATGGATTTGCCGACATGGTGGGCATAGCCGCCGGAGCTGACATAGCCGACGCAGGCGCCGTCCTTCATGATCGCCTCGTCATTGCTGACGTCGATATCGCCGGTCTCGACGGTCATGACGACAAGCCTGCGGTCGGGGCCGGTCTTGCGTTCGGCGAGCGCTGCCTCCTTGCCGATGAAATCCTTGTCCCAGTCGATGAAGGCGTCAAGGCCGGACTGGGCGGGGGTGAAATCGGGCCGGAAATCGAGCGTCCAGGCGCCCCAGTTCTTTTCCAGCCGCAGCGACATGAGCGCCCGGTTTCCATAGGGTTTCAAACCGAGATCGGCGCCCTCCTCTTCCAGGCGCTCATGAAGCTTGATGAGATATTGCGGCGCGCAATAGATCTCGTAGCCGAGCTCGCCGGAGAAGGAGACCCGCGCCAGCAGCACCGGGACCCCCGCCACGTAGGTGCGGCGGATATCGCGGAATTTCAGGCTTTCGCCCGACACGTCGTCGCGGCACAGGCGCTGCAGCAACTCGCGCGAATTCGGACCGGAAATGGCGATGCCGTGCCAGTCATCCGAGGCGTTGCGGTAGGAAACGCCCTCATCGGGCAGGTATTTCTCGAACCAGCGGCGGTGCATCTCCTGCGCCGGGCCGGAACCGAACAGGATGAAGCGCTCCTCGTCGAGACAGGCGACCGTGAGATCGCCGTAGAGCCGGCCGGCCTCGGTAAGAAGCGGCGTCAGCGACAGGCGACCCGGCTTCGGCACCCGCCCGGCGCAGAGCCGGCCGAGGAAGGCCCGCGCGCCCGGACCGGACACCGCGTGCTTGGCGAAATTGGCGATCTCGATCATGCCGACGGTCTCGCGCACTGCCTTGACCTCGTCGGCCACGTAGTCGTGGGCGCGCGAGCGCTTGAAGGTCGGCTCCTCGTGGGCGTCGTCGGCACCGTTCGCGAACCACAGCACGTGTTCGAGGCCGAAGCTCGCATCCATCACCGCGCCCCTGGCGATCAGCCGGTCGTAGAGTGCCGTCGTCTTCTGGCGGCGGCCCTTCGGCAGCGTCTCGTTCGGGAAGGTCATGACGAAACGGCGCTCGTAATTCTCCGACGACTTGATGGTGCCGTATTCGGGCGTCGCGAACTCGCCGAAGCGGGCGACGTCCATCGCCCACACGTCGATGGACGGCTCGCCGTCGATCATCCATTCGGCCATGCACAGGCCGACCCCGCCGCCCTGGCAGAAACCCGCCATGACGCCGACGGCGACCCAGTAGTTCCGCATGCCGGGCACCGGCCCGATCATCGGATTGCCGTCGGGACCGAAGGTGAAGGGGCCGTTGATCATGTCCTTGATGCCGGCGCGGCCAAGCGCCGGAATGCGCTCGAAGCCGAGTTCCAGCCGGTCGGCGATGCGGTCGAGATCCGGCGCCAGCAATTCGTGGCCGAAATCCTGCGGCGTGCCCCCGACCTTCCAGGGTGTCGAGCGCGGCTCGTAGGTGCCCAGCAGCATACCCTGGCGCTCCTGGCGGAAATAGATGTTGCCCTCGTAGTCGATGCCGGCGGGCAGCCGGTCCTCCGGATCGCGCTCGACGATCTCTGGGATCGCCTCGGTGATGAGATAGTGGTGCTCCATCGGCTGTACGGGCAGATCGACGCCCGACAGATGACCGACCTCGCGCGCCCACAGGCCGCCGGCATTGACGATGTATTCGGCATTGATCGTTCCGTTCGGGGTCACCACGTCCCAGGAGCCGTCCGGCTTCTGGCTGGTTTCGATCACCGGCGTGTGGGTGTGGTAGGTGCCGCCATAATGGCGCGCCGCCTTGGCGTAGGCGTAGGTAACGCCGGACGGGTCGATATCGCCGTCGAGCGGATCCCAGAGCGCGGCGACATAGCGGCTCGGATCGATGAGCGGGTGGCGGCGCGCCGCCTCCTCGACGGAGATGAATTCCTGGTCGAGGCCCATGTAGCGCGCCTTGGAGCGCTCGCGCTTGAGATAGTCGTACCAGTCCTGGTTGGAGGCAAGATAGAATCCGCCGGTCGAATGCATGCCGCAGGACTGGCCGGAGAGCTCCTCGATCTCACGATAGAGGTTGATCGTGTAGCCCTGCAGGCGCGAGATGTTCGGATCGGAACTGATGGTGTGGATCTGGCCGGCGGCGTGCCAGCTTGAGCCGGACGTCAGTTCGTTGCGCTCCAGGAGCACGACGTCGCGCCAGCCGAACTTGGCAAGGTGAAACAGGATCGAGCAGCCGACAACGCCACCGCCGATGATGACCACTTTTGCATGTGATTGCATTTTTAAAGACTCCGTGGGCCGCGCCGTTCAGTACCAGGCGTCGGGCATGTCCCGTTTTTTCTTTTCGACGTAGTCGGCGAGCGCCCCGTCGATCGCATCATCGAGCGGCGGTGCCTGATGTTCGTCGAGCATCCTGTTCCAGCGCTCGAAGGCGCGCTGCGCGGTGTCCTTGCCGCCGCGCTCCGTCCATTGCTCGAAGCTTTCGGAATCCGACAGCACCGCATCGTAATAGGCGGTCTCGTAGTTGCGCATGGTGTGGGCCGAGCCGAGGAAGTGGCCGGCCGGCTCGACATCCTCATAGGCGTTGGTGCCCAACGCGTTGTCGTCCGTGTCGATGCCGCCGAGCAGCTTCTGGTAAGCGCCGAGGCGGTCGGCATCGATCACCAGCTTCTCGAAACCGGTGACGAGGCCGCCCTCCATCCAGCCGGCGGAATGCAGGACGAAATTGGCCCCGCCCATGGCAGTCGAATGCATGCTGTCGGCGCTCTCGGCCGCGGCCTGCGCGTCCGGCAGCTTGGAGGCGGTGAGCGATCCCCCGCAGCGCAGCGGCACGCCGAGGCGGCGGGCGAGCTGGCCGATGATGTAGTTGGAGGCGACGGGCTCGGGCATGCCGAAGGTCGGCGCGCCGCTCTTCAGGCTCATCGATGACAGGAAATTGCCGAGCACGAAGGGCGCGCCGGGCTTGACGAGCTGGCTGAAGGCGCCGCAGACCATGGCCTCGGCCAGGGCCTGGGCGATCGAGGCGGCCGTCGTGACCGGCCCCATGGCGCCGCCGAGAATAAAGGGCGCGACGACAATGCCCTGGCCGGCGCCGCAATAGACCTGGATCGCCTCGGTCACCACCTTGTCGACATGCAGCGGCGAGTTGGTGTTGACATTGCCCATGATCACGCAGTTGTCCCGCATGAAGGTCTCGCCGAAGAGGATGCGCGCCATTTCGACACTGTCCTCGGCGCGGCTCTTTTCGGTGATCGCGCCGAGGAACGGCTTGTCGGAATTGCGCATGTGCGCGAGCAGCATGTCGAGATGCCGCTTGTTGACCGGCAGATCGCAAGGCTCGCAGATGACGAGCCCCATGTGATGCAGCGACGGCAGCATGGAAACGAGTTTCGAGAGCTTGTCGAAATCCTCGAAGCTTCCGTAGCGCCGGCCCTTTTCGAGACAGCGGGTGAAGGGGGCGCCATAGATCGGCGCAAATACCGTGCTCGTCTCGCCGATTTCGACGGTGCGGGCGGCATTGCGCGCATGCTGGGTGAATTTTGTCGGGGCGGTTTTAAGCAGCTCGCGCGCCATGCCGCGCGGCAGGCGCACCCGGGTCCCCTTGATGTCCGCCCCGGCTTCCTTCCAGATGCGCAGCGCCTTGAGATCGTCACGGAACTCGATGCCGATTTCCTCGATCAGCCTGTCGGCCTGCTCCTCGATGCGCACGAGACCCTCTTCGCGCATGTATTCGACGAAGGGAAGCTTGCGTGTGATGAATGCCGGCATTGCCGGCGCGGGGCGCTCGGTTCTGCGGGCCCGTCTCGATGCTGTCCTCATGTGCACCCTATCCCAAATTGACCGGTCGGACGCGGTTGCCATCGACATCCTATCGCAAATGGATCGTCGCCGAACCTAGACGCAATTTCATGTGTTGTGACGATTGAAAAATCTTTGTCATCGCATAAACTGCAGTAATGCGAAAACTGTACCAGCGCATCCAGTCTCCAGCTTCCCTCTTCGCCTTCGAGGCCGCAGCGAGGCATCTGTCCTTTACCGAGGCCGCGGGCGAACTCAATGTTTCCCAGCCGGCGGTCAGCCTGTCGGTCAAGAAACTCGAACAGGCGCTCGGAACGCGGCTCTTCGAGCGCGGACACCGCAGCATCAGCCTGACCGAGGCGGGCGAGCGTTTCTATGCCGACGTATCATTTGGGCTAATGCACATCCTGAATTCGGCCGATGCGGTCGCCGGCCATCCCGAGGACCACGTTTCCCTGTCCTGCTCCACCGCCTTCGCCCATTACTGGATGCTGCCGCGGCTGGCGACGTTCCGGCGCGACAACCCGGATATCGACATCAGGCTGCAGACGACCGACAAGGATATCGACGTGGCGCGCGAGGGGCTCTCCTTCGGCGTGCGGCTCGGCTCCGGCCAGTGGCCGGGCTACAATGTGCTGCGGCTGGGGCCGGAAATCATCTATCCGGTGTGCAGCCCGGCTTATCTCGAAACGGCCGGCCGGCCGGAAAACGCCGCCGATCTCCTGTCGCATGCGCTCGTCCACCTGGAAGAGCCGTTCCGGCCGCGCGCCGGATGGCGGGACTGGTTCGCGGCGCAGGGGCTGGACTATGTCGACACCGGCGGGGGCTTGCTGTTCAACGACTATGCGCTGGTCATCCAGGCGGCCATCGCCGGCGAGGGCATCGCCCATGGATGGGACCATATCGTCGAGGTCCTGGTGGACCAGGGCCTGCTCGAGCGGCTGGATATCGGCGACTACAATGTCGGCCAGGGCCACTATGTCGTGTGGCCGGAAAACCGGCCGCACGGAGCCAAGGCCGAGCGTGTGCTTAGCTGGCTCAAGACCCAGGCGGCTTGAGGTAAGTCAGCGAAGCGGTCTCCTCACGCCTGGTGCGTGCGGAGCTTCTCCGGGTCGTAGATCGGCATCGAAACGACTGTGGCGGTCGTGTCGATGTCTGCGCCATTGAGCTTAAGCCGCGTGCCAGGCACGGCGGCCGACGGGGCCACGTGCGCCAGCGCCAGCGACTTGCCGAGCCTGCGGGAATGGCAGGGGCTATTGACGATGCCGATGGCTTCGCCGTTCACCGATAGCTCCTCGCCGCCGGCGACCATGTCGTTGTGATCGATATCGAGGCAGACATTGGCAATCTTCTCCCGACCCCTCGAGGCCAACAGCGCCCCGCGGCCGCGGAAGTCGCCTTTCGTGGTGTTCACGGTAAATCCGAGGCCCACCTCGTAGGGCGTGTGATCGGCCGTCATGTCATACCCGTAGAACAGCAGCCCGGCCTCGATGCGCAGCTTGTCCAGGGCCGTGAAAGAGCAGGGCATGACGCCGGCCTCCACCAGCCCGTCCCAGATGGCGCAGATCGCCGAACTTCCGGCAAAGATCTCGTAACCGCGCTCGCCGGAATAGCCGGTGCGGGATACATGGCAGGGATGGCCGAAAAGCGTCATGGGCGCGTGCCGGAAATAGGCCAGTGCGCCCAGATTGACGTTGCAATGTTCGTTGAGGATCGCGAGAGAGTCTGGGCCTTGGACCGACAGGTCGTGCAGGTCGTCGTCGAATTCGATCGACACGGTCCTGCCCCTGGCGGAAGCCCGGAGCAACGCCATCGTGTCGCCCGAGCCGTGGACGATCATCCACTGGCCCTCTCCGTTGTTGTAGAGGATCGCATCGTCCGCCATGGTGCCCCTGTCGGTCAATACAGACAGATAGGCGGATGTGCCCGGCGCAATTTTCCTGATGTCGCGCGTCACCAGATGATTGAGGACCGCTGCCGCATCCGGACCGGAAACGATGATCTTCTTGAGCGGCGACATGTCGAACATGCCGGCGGCCTCGCGGACCGCGTCATGCTCGTCGTCGGGATCGGTATCGTAGGTCCAGGCCGTGCCCATGCCGTTCCAGTCTTCCAGGCCGGAACCGAGGGCGGTGTGGCGCGAGGCGAGCGCCGATGTGCGGGTGCGTTCTTCAGTCACGAAAATCCTCCGGGTCGTTCAGTACCATTCATCGGGCATGGCCGATTTGCGTTCGGCCATGAAGTCCTGCAGCGCCTTGTCGATATGCGGGTCGATCTCGGGCGGCTGATAGGCAGCAAGCACCGACTTCCAGACCGTGTTGGCGCGTTCGGCGGCGCTCTGGCTGCCGCGTTCGCGCCAGGTCTCGAAAGGGCCTGCCTGCGGCAGAACCGACTGGTAGTTCGCGATCGCGCAATGACGAAGTGTGTGCGCCGTCGACAGGAAATTCTCGCCCGGTCCGGCTTCCTGGTAGGACGCGCGGGCGAACGCATCGTCATCCACTGCCATGCCTTCCAGCAAGCGCAGCATGGCGCCGCAATTGTCGACGTCCATGACGAACTTCTCATAGGACATGGTCAGTCCGCCCTCGAGCCATCCGGCCGCGTGCCAGACCTGGTGGGCACCCGAAATCATTGTCGCCCAGAGCGCATTGGCGCTGTCGAGCATCGCCTGACCGTCCGGCGCATTGGCGGCGGTGATCTGGCCGCCGCCGGAGCGAACCGGCACGCCGAGCCGCCGGCCGAGCTGCGACAGCGCCATGGTCACGTGACCGGCCTCGGGCGTTCCGAAGGTGAGTGCGCCGCTGCGAAGGTCCATGGTCGAGTGGAAGCTGCCGAAAACCACCGGACAGCCCGGCCGGACGCACTGCGCAAGGGCAATGCCGGCCATCGCTTCCGCAAGGGTCTGCGCCGCTGTCGCGGCCGGCGTGACCGGTCCCATCGCCCCGCCGAAGATGGCAGGCGAAACGCACACGCACTGGCCGGCCTCGGCATAAACGCGCAGCGAACCCGACATGGTCTCGTCGAAGACGAGCGGCGAATTGACGTTGATGTTGGCCTGAATGACGGCATGGGATTCCATGATCTCCCGGCCGAACACGATGCGCGCCATATCAATGGAATCGCGCGCCCTTTCCGGCGCGGTCACGGCGCCCATGAAGGGCTTGTCCGAAAGGCGCAGATGCGCGTAGACCATATCGAGGTGCCGCTTGTTCACGGGGATATCGACCGGTTCGCACACCGTGCCGCCCGAATGATGCAGCGCCGGCGACATAAAGGTCAGCCGGACAAAATTGCGGAAATCCTCGATCGACGCATAGCGGCGGCCGCGATCGAGATCGGTGACGAAGGGCGAGCCGTAACCCGGCATCAGGACGATATGGTCGCCGCCCAGGGTAACGGTCCGAAGAGGATTGCGCGCGTGCAGCAAAAAACGCTCGGGCGCGGTGGCGCAGAGCGCGCGCGCAAGGCCCGCTTCAAAGCGCACACGGTCGCCGTCGACAGATGCGCCGGCATCGCGCAGCAAGTCACGCGCAACTTCGTCGCCGCGAAACTCCACACCCACTTTTTCAAGAATCCAGTCGGCCTGTTTTTCGATCTCAACGAGCGCCCGCTCGCTGAGCAGGCCATAGGCAGGAATCGTTCGGGTTTGCGTGGTGCGCCTCGGCACGTCCAACGGGCGGCCGGAGCGACGCCCGCGCCGCCGGGGAGTTGAAGCAAGCGGATTCCTGGCTATATCCACGTTCAATCCAATTACTCCAAATGACTAGCGCAAACGGCATCTGACCGCCCTAATCCATCCTCCGACAAACAAGAGACGAAAAAAATCGAAAAATTTTGCACTGAGCGACTAATGAAATTAGTCTCTTGATATGCGATTCCGGCACTATGACAATTTGAGGGTGTTCACCATCGTCGCGCGGCACGGCAGTTTCGCCTCCGCAGCCGACGAGCTTCTGCTGACCAAGGGCGCCGTAAGCCATCAGATGCGCCAGCTCGAGGCCGAGTTGGGATTTGCGGTTTTCAAGCGGCACGCCCGCGGCATTTCACTGACGTCGAAGGGACAGGAACTGCTGGCCACCGTGCACTCGGCCTTCGAGACCGTCGAGCAGAGGATTGCCGAAATGCGGCATTCCGACAGCCGCACACTGACGATCGGCGTTACCACCTATTTCGCCTCGCGCTGGCTGTCGCCGCGGCTGATGGATTTCATGCGCGCCCATCCCGATATCCGCCTGCGCATCCAGCCGATGATCGACCTCATGGACCTGCGCGGCGAGGGCATCGACCTCGCGGTCCGATGGGGCAACGGCGATTGGGACGACGTCGTCATTGAAGACCTGTTTCCGTGCCCGGCCTGGCCTACGGGAAACCGGGGAGCGCTGGAACGCGTGGAACGGGACGGGCTTGAAG
Organism: Nitratireductor sp. XY-223; assembly: GCF_004959855.1. Taxonomy (GTDB): domain Bacteria; phylum Pseudomonadota; class Alphaproteobacteria; order Rhizobiales; family Rhizobiaceae; genus Hoeflea_A. The sequence continues at coordinate 317,994 of NZ_SPNT01000002.1, forward strand.
CGGCCTTCGATGCGTTCACCCTGCTGCGCGACCGGGAAGACAGCGACGCCTGGTCGCGATGGTATGCCGTTGCGGGGCTTCCCCACAACGGGCGGGCGGACACGCTGATCATCCCCGATCCCAATGTGCGCGTCCAGGCGGTGATGGACGGTCAAGGCGTCGCGCTCAACGACGCGCTAGTCGATCCGGAGATCGAGGCCGGTCGGCTGAAGCGGCTGAGCACCTTCGAGCTCTCAGACTATGGCTATTTTCTCGCCTATGAAGCGGGCGCAATGAACAATCCGGATGTCGATGTTTTTCGACGCTGGCTCAAATCGGTCCGCTAGCACAGGCAGCGGTTACTCGAACCGGACATCCAATTCCCGGGTCACCGGCAGTGACTGGCAGGTCAGGATTTTGCCCTTCGCCACGTCGGCGTCCTCCAGCGCCATGCGGGCGCGCATGTGGACCTTGCCGCCGGTGAGCCTTGCGACGCAGGCGCCACAGACGCCGGACTGGCAGGAGAAAGGCGGCTCGAGGCCGCTCTCGCGCATCGCATCAAGCAGTGTCCGGCCCGCAGCGACCGTCACCTGGTGCGCGGCTCCGTTCAGCCGCACGGTGGCGCTCGAGGCGATACCGCTGACGCTGTCGTCGACCGCAGCCTCGCCGCCGAAGCTCTCCATGTGAATGCGGTCCGCCGGAACGTCGAGGTCCCTGAGGCCGGCACGAACGGCGCCGTTCATCGCGCCGGGGCCGCAGATATAATACTGCGCGTCCTGCGCGTAGGGCGGGTTCTCGCCGAAATGTGCATCGAGCGCCGCCCGGTCGATGCGGCCGCGCCGCCAGTAGCCGAAGGACGAGAAGAGGGACGGCTTTGAAAGCACATGCGAGACGGTCAGCCGCTCCGGGTATTCTTCAAGCAGCGCATCGAGCTTCTGCCGGAAGATGACAGAGCCGGCGTCGCGGTTGCCGTAGACGAGGTGCGTGAAGGAATGCGGCTCGGCGCACAGGACCGAGCGCAGCATCGCGTAGAGCGGGGTAATGCCGCTGCCGCCGGCGAAGAAATAGTGGGTGCGCCGCAGCTTCGCACCGGGATCGAGGCAAAAACCGCCGAAGGGCGGCATGACTTCGAGGACATCGCCTGTCTTCACGTGGTCATTGATGTGGTTGGACACGAGGCCGTTCCCGACGCGCTTGACGGTGATCCGCAACGGCTCACCCGAAAAGGGCGAGGCGGAGACCGAATAGGACCGGCGGACCTCCTCGCCATCGAGGCGAAGGCGCAGCGTGATGTGCTGGCCCGGCCGCCAGAAAAAGGTCTCCGCAAGCGCCGCCGGCACGTCGAATGTCACCGACTTCGCCCGGCCGTCGATCTCCCGGCGCGCGGCGGACACGCGCAAATTGTGAAAACCGCGCATCAGCGCCGGCCCTCGACATAGTCGCGCACCACCTCCTGGTGCCCCAGAACGGGGCTCTCGCCCTTCGCCGCCGGGCCGACCTCGAAATGCGGGCTCTGCAGCGACTTCTGCTGCTGCTCGCAGGCATAGATGTCCTCGGCGGTGAAGTCGCCGTCGGCCATGGGATCGTCCTCGCCGGCGGCGTCCTCAGACGAATATTTGCCGCGGACCCGGCCGCGCCAGAACCCGGCCGAGCGGCTCGCCTGCCTGCCGAATTCCCAATCAGAGACATTGGCGACGCGCGAACGGTTTTCGACGCGCGTCAAATCGGGCGCCAGAGGCGTGACGATGAAGGTGGTCCAGTCGCTCTCGCTTTCGGCCAGCCCGATGCCTGGAAACAGCATTGGGACCCAGGTTCCGGCCTGTTCGGCCGGGATGACCAGCGGATAGGGCGCGTTCTTCCCGATATCCGCGCCGTAGTCGGCGGAAGGCGGTTCCCAGAACGCGTAATGCGGCCCGACAAAGCCGTATTCGGCCCTGGCGTGGTCGTACATGCCGAGGGTGCCTGAATGCAGGTGCGACAGGTGGTAGACGTCGATGAAGTTCTCAACGACGATCTTCCAGTTGGCCCGGATCTCGTAGGAATTGCGGGCATCGGGATATTCGACCAGCTCCTCGACCCGGTGCGGCCCGAGCATCGGTTCGATATCGCCGAACCATTCGGCGATCGAACCGGCCCCGGGGTCCGGATGGACGAACAGCATACCGCGCCACAAATCGACGGATGCGGGCTTCAGACCGAGGCAGGACTTGTCGACGGATCCGTATTCGCGGTCCTCGTCCGGGATGGAGATCAGGTTGCCTTCCAGATCGTAAGTCCAGTCGTGATAGGGGCAGGTCAGCGCCTTTTGCGCTTTGCCGACGGCGCGGATGAGCTGCGTTCCGCGGTGACGGCAGATGTTGTGAAAGGCACGCAGGCGCCGGTCGCGGCCCATAACGATGAAGATGTTGTTGAGCCCGGCCTGAACGGCCATGTACTGGCCCGGCTCGGCGATATCCTCCGCGAAACCGGCATAGCGCCAGGTGCGCGAGAAGATCATCTCCTGTTCCCGGTCGTACCAATCCCGGGACGTGTAGGCGGCGACGGGAAGGCGGTGGAGCATCGGTGTTTCAGCCATGGCGGTCACCTTGTCAGACGAGGCCGAGCCCGTGCGTGAGGGTCCAGACACCGGCCGCACACCAGGCGGCGCTGATGATCCAGAACAGCACCGGATTCGCGCTGCGCTGGACGGTTTCGAGGACAAAGGCGCTGCCGGTCATCGGGCCCGCCAGGGCCCAGTAGATGTAAAGCAGCCCCCACACCCACAACCAGCCCATCGCCGTCGAAACGGCCAGGACGACGATGGCCAGGATGGTCAAGGGTTTCATATCTCTGATTTCGGCCATATCATGCCCTTTATTGTCAGCATTGATAATTTACAATTAAGCGCTAATTTTTTATTGTCAAGATCGACAATTAATATGGAGCGGAAATGGGAAGACCGAGCATCAAGGCGGAGCGGACGGCGGAAATCCTCGATGCCTATGAGCAATGCGTCGCACGCTTCGGCATCGATGGCGCGACGCTCGAGCGGGTGGCAAAGCAGGCGGGACTTGCCCGGGCGCTGATCCGCCACAATGTCGGAAACCGCGACGACCTGTTCGATGCCCTTGTGGAACGGTTCTTCGACGTGTCCGAACAGCGGATCCGCGATCTCGTCCCCGCGCTGCCGGACAGCGGCCGGGCCCGCGCACTGGTCGATATCCTGTTCGACATAAGGCACAGCAACGACACGCATGTGCTGGTCGCCGAGGCGCTGATTGCCGCGGCGGCGGACCGGCCGGTGCTTGCCGGACGGATGAAAGGCTGGATCGCGGATTTCATCGCCGCCATCGCGTCCGTACTGCAGGAGGCTTATCCCGGCGCCGCGCCAGACAGGGTCTCGGCGGTGGCGACGGGCGTGACGGGCATCTATTTCAACGTCGATTCGCTGACGATGCTCGGCGGCATGGGCGAACTGAGGCGCGCGTCCAAGGACGCGGCGCTCATGCTTGTCGCCTCGCTGACCGACAGCTGACGGCAGCTAGAGCGTGGCCACGCCCCAGCTGTTGTAGCCGAAGATGCGCGCCGTTCCGGGAAGATACATCTGCTCCAGCGACGTTATGCGAAATCCGGCATTGCGGATTTCGGCGGGCAGATCGCGGTCGAGGCGGCAGCCGCCGCCGATGCGCCGCCACAGCGGCGTCAGCCGTTTCTGCCAGGTTTTCACGTTTCTGTCCGGCGCAGCGCCGTGTTCGCAAAACAGCAGCCGACCGGTCGGCTTGAGCACCCTGCGCATTTCTGTGAGCGCGGAACCCAGCGCGTCGATGCTGCACAGGGTGTAGGTGACGAGGACGGTGTCCACATCATCCGTGTCCAACGGAATTTGCGCCGCGTCCAGAACCAGCGGCTTGAACTCAATGCCCGTCTTTGCCGAATTCCTTATGGCGCCATCCATCATTGCGGCAGAGGAATCGAGGCCGAACACGCAATCGACCCGGTCACGGTCGAGGTAAGGAAAGTTCAGTCCGCCCCCGACGCCGATCTCCAGCACGCGGCCCTTTGCGAGCGGAACGATCTTCTCCCGCTGCTTCATGACCGGTTTGGTTGAACATGATGCATTGATCATCCGCGGCAGAATAAAACGGCTGTAGAGGGACATCGCTATCCAAGCTCGCTCGACAGTGCCATCAAACAGGTGCGGCTTTCGGCTGTCAAACGCGTTCGAAAGCAACCGTTACGCCGCTTTCGCCGGCCGTGCTATGCTCGCGTTGGAGGTGGGTCATGCCCTATGCGCAAATCAACGGCGCGAATATTCACTATCTGGACGAAGGGGCCGGCGCCGAGACGGTGGTTTTCTCGCACGGGCTGCTTATGAGCGCGGATATGTTCGCCGCGCAAATCGAAGCGCTGAAAGGCAGCTACCGCTGCATCGCGTTCGACCACAGGGGGCAAGGCAAAAGCGCCGTGACCGAAAGCGGCTACGACATGGAAACGCTGGCCGAGGACGCGGCCGGCCTGATTGAATCCCTCGGCGTCGCGCCCTGCCACTTTGTCGGCCTGTCCATGGGCGGGTTCGTCGGGATGCGTCTCGCGGCGCGGCGTCCGGAACTGCTGCGTTCCCTCACCCTCATCGAAACGTCGGCTGAGCCGGAGGATAAGTCGAACGTGCCGCGTTACCGGCTACTCAACTTCATCGCACGGTGGTTCGGCCTGAGACTGGTCGTTGGACAAGTCATGCCGATCATGTTCGGACAGACTTTCCTGAACGATCCGGACCGGAGGCAAGATAAAGCGCTTTGGCGCGAGCGCCTGGCCGCCAACGACCGTATCGGCATTACAAGGGCGGTCAAAGGCGTCGTCGACCGCGCCGGTGTTGCCGAGGAGATCGGCCGGATCGACATGCCCGTCCTCATCATCGTCGGGGAGGAAGACGTCGCGACGGTGCCGGAGCACTCCGAGAAGATGCACCGGGCTATCGCGGGATCAAGCCTTGTGCGGATCGCAGGCGCGGGCCATTCATCGACAATCGAGACGCCGCAAGAGGTCAACCGTGCGATCGGGCAATTCCTGACCGGTCTTTCGGCAACCGCCGAAGCGCACTCGGGGCCTGAAACCGCGAAACCGGCCTGATCAGCTCTCCAGGAACGCCATCAGGATCCGCTGCTGTTCGACGTCGACGAAGGTCGGCGCGTGGCCGACGCCGGGGATCTCGAAATAGTCCGGCCGGGGGCCGCGGGCGCGCATGTCGTCGGCAACCGGCTTCGGCAGCACGTCCGAGACGGCGCCGCGGACCAGCAGGGTCTTCGCCTCGATCGCATCATATTGCGGCCAGACATCCAGGTCGGATTTGTGGGTGGTGAATTGCGAAGCAATCAGCGGATCGTAGTGCACGGTCATGCGGCCGGCATCGTTGCGGCGCACGGAAGCGTCGATCAGCCGGCGCCAGAAGGAATCCGGGTTTTCGCCGAACGGCACGTAGCTGGTGCGCAGCCAGTCCTCCATCTCGACCACGGTATCGAAGACCGGCGGCCTGCCCACATAGTCGGCGATGCGCCGGCGCGCCTCCAGCGGAATGTCGGGGCCGATGTCGTTGATGACAAGATGGCTCATGCGGCCCCGCAGGGCCTCGGCGGCCAGGCGGATGCCGATCAGCGCGCCCATGGAGGTGCCGACCCAGCGCAAGCGGTCGGCGCCGTAATGGTCGAGGATCGCGACGGCGTTCCGGCCATAGACCGGAAGGCTGTAGTCGGCGCCGCCGTTTTTAGACCAGCTCGAAAGGCCGCGGCCGATCGTATCGGGGCAGACGACGAAATAGTCCTTCGAAAGCACGGCGGCGACCTCGTCGAAATCGCGGCCGTTGCGGGCAAGACCGTGCCACATCATGACGAAGGGCCTTTCCGGGTCCCCCCACTCGCTGACATGCAGTTCGTGACCGCCGGCCTCGATATACACTGAACGCCGCTCAGTCATGGGTGCCCGCCCTTTTTGTTGAGTGTTCCGACGATGCCGGCCGGGAAGAAATAGACCAGCAGGATGAAGAGGACGCCGAGCCACAGCAGCCAGCGGTCGGGGGCCAGCAGATCCGGCAGCAGCGGAATGCCCGCCGTCGCCTCGGACGCCACCTCCATCAGGTCCTTCAGGTAGAACTGGGCCAGGCTCATGAGCGTGGCGCCGATGATGGCGCCGGTCATGGTGCCCATGCCGCCGATGACCACCATGAGCAGGATATCGATCATGATGGCGAAGGAGAGCGAGGTTTCCGGGCCCGTGTATTTCAGCCAGACAGCCCTCAAAATACCGGCGGCGGCGGCGATCAGCGCGGCGATGCAGAAGATGGCCGTGCGGTACAGCACCACGCGGTAGCCGAGCGCCTCGGCCCGCATCTCGTTCTCGCGAATGGCCTCGAGGACCGTGCCCAGCGGCGAGGCGACGATGCGCAGCATGATCAGGTAAAGAACGAGCGATCCGAAGAAGACGAAGTAGTAGGCCGCCATCTTGCCGTTGGCCTTGGCGCCGAAGATGCGCAGCACCTTGCCGTCCTCGTCGGTCAGGAGCTTGGTCGCCGGCGAGAAGAGCTTCGGCACCTTGTAGATGATGCCGTCCTCGCCGCCGGTGAAATCGGAAAACTGGCTCGCCATCACCGCCATCACGGAGGCGGCCGCGAGCGTGACCATGGCGAAGAAGATCGCCTTGACGCGCAGGGACAAAAGCCCGACCAGCGCCGCCAGGATGAGGGAGACGATGAGGCCGAGCGCGCCGCCGAGGAGGATCGCGTCCCAGCCGGGACCCATCAGTTTCAGCGCGATGGCCGTGCCATAGGCGCCGAGACCGAAGAACATGGTGTGGGCGAAGGAGACGATGCCGGTATAGCCGATCAGCAGATCGTAGCTGGCAACGAGCACGATGAAGATGCAGATGCGCGCTGCAACCTCCTGGCTGCGCACATCCGGAAACAGGAAGGGCGCGAGGAACAGGCAGATGCCGATGACGCCGATGATGGCGTAGACGATCAGCCTTCCGGTGCGGCCGCGGGCGGCGTCTGTGGTTGTGTCGATGGCAATGTCGCTCATGGTCCGCCCCTATTTGACCGCCGGCCGCAAGCCGTAGGGCCGCCACAACAGGATCGCCATCATCAGGATCATGTTGGAGGCCAGCGCCATTTTCGGCGCCAGGAACGCCACGTAGTTGCCCATCAGCCCGACCATCAGCGCGCCGAGCAGCGATCCCTCGATGGAGCCCAACCCGCCGATGATGATGACGATGAACACGATGATCATCATTTCCGAGCCGATGGCGGCGGTGATCAGCGTCTCGTAACCGGCCCACATGGCGCCGCCGATCGCGGCCAGTGCCGAGCCGAGCACGAAGACGCCGACAAACAGCCGGTCGATGCGAAACCCGAGCGCCTCGACCATTTCGCGGTTTTCAACGCCGGCGCGCACCAGCAGGCCGACACGCGTGCGGTTGAGGATCACGTAGAGCGCGACATAGGCGACGAGCCCGAGCGCGAACGCGAACAGCCGGTAGAGCTCTATGGAGACATCGCCGATGATCAGCGAGCCGGACAGGAAATGCGGCCGCGGCACCGAGATCGGCGAACCGCCCCAGATCGCCAGGATGATCTGCTCGGCAACGATCAGCGCGCCCATGGTGATCAGGATCTGGCGCAGGTGATCGCGGTAGACCGGCTTGATGATGACCTTCTCGAAGGCCCATCCGGCGATCAGCCCGAACAGCGCCGCCGCGGCGATGGCAAGGAAAAGGGCAGCGAGATTGAGAATGACGCTGTCGGCGGCAACCCAGGCGGCGAGTGCCGCCAGGACGGATGCGGCGATGAAGGCGCCGAAGGAGACGAAGGCCGAGTGGCCGAAATTGAGCACATCCATGAGCCCGAAGACGAGGCTCAGCCCGGAGGCCATCAGGAAGATCATCATACCCATGGCGAGCCCCGCCACCGTCAATGTGACCCAGGTGGAGGGCGAGCCGATCAGCACGAACGCGATCAGCGCGAGGATGGCGGGCAGAAGATTGATGCCTCCGAAGCGTTCGAATACCGAATTGAAGGATTCCATAACAGTCCCTTACTGATGCGCATCGAGCGACAGGCTGAGCAGCCGTGTCTGCAACGCCGCGTCCTCTACGAGTTCGGCCATCGTTCCGGTGTGGGCGATGCGCCCGTCGTCGATGACGGCCACCGTCTGGCCCAGCGATTTGGCAAAGAGGAAATTCTGCTCGACGAGCAGGATCGTCGTTTCCCTGGCGATCTCGCGAAAGGCATCGACCATGGAGAGGATGATCGCCGGCGCGAGACCTTTGGTCGGCTCATCAATGAGGATGAGGTCGCGCTTTTCGATGATCGCCCGGGCGATCGCCAGCATCTGCTTCTGGCCGCCGGAGAGCGACCAGGCGGATTTCGTCCAGAATGTCTCGAGCGCCGGAAACAGGGCGTAGATGCGGCCGAGCCTGTCGCGGTCGAAACTGCCGTCATGGGTGGCGAGGCGCATGTTCTCCTCCACCGTCAGGCCGCCGAAAATGCCCATGTTCTCGGGCACGAAGGCGATGCCCTTGCGGGCGATATCGCTGGTGTGCAGCGCGGCAATGTCGTCGCCGCGGAAGCGGATCGCGCCGGCCCGCGCCTGCCACAGGCCCATGATGGTGCGCAGCGTGGTCGTCTTGCCGGCGCCATTGCGGCCCAGGAGCACGTGAACGCCGCCCTCCGGCACGCTCAGCGAAACGTCGTGCAGGATGTGATACTGGGCGATATCGGTGCTGACGCCCGCAAGTTCCAGGATCGGGTCGGTCATACCGCATCCTCCGCCGGCATGCCGAGATAGATGTCGCGCACCAGGGGCAGCGCGATGACCTCGTCGGGATTGCCGTCCGCGACCAGCTCGCCGTTGTGCAGGACGATGATGCGGTCGGCGAGGGACCGAACGACGTCCATCTTGTGCTCGACCAAAAGGACGGTCTTTTCGGTGTCCTTCCTGATCTCCTCGATCAGTTCGAGAATGACCGGCGCCTCGTCGACGGACATGCCGGCGGTCGGCTCGTCGAACATGAAGATGTCGGGCTTGAGCGCCAGCAGCAGCGCGATCTCCAGCTTGCGCTGGTCACCATGGGGCAACGCCGTCACGGGAAGCCCGGCGGCGGCCTGCAGGCGGGTTGCCTCCAGATAGGAATAGGCCTCGTCGCGCAGGTTCGAGAAGGACCGCGCGCTGCGCAGGATGACCGGTCCGAGCCCGTGCTGTGCCTGCACCGCGAGGCGCACGTTCTCCAGGACCGAAAGCTGGGGAAACAGGTTGGTGAGCTGAAAGGCGCGGCCGATGCCCGACTTGGCGCGCGCCGAGGCGCTGAGCGCAGTGATGTCGCGGTCGCCCTTTACGATGCGGCCTGCGGACGGGCGCAACTGCCCGGAAATCAGGTTGAAATAGGTTGTCTTGCCGGCGCCGTTGGGGCCGACGATGACCGTCAGCTCACCGGCCGTGAATGCGCAGGTCACCCCATTGACCGCGGCATGGCCGCCAAAACGGATGGTCAGGTCCTCTGTGCGCAATGATACGGAGGTCATGGCGTCTACCGTTGTCTCACTCATGTGCAGGATAGCAGATGTCAGGATAACAGAGTCAGGCCCGCGGGCCCCGTTCCGGCGCAGCGGACAGGGCGTGTCCGGAACCTTCCCACCCCGCGCGGGCGGCAGCGGAAAGGCTCCGGGCGCGAGACCCTATTCCTGGTTGTTGCGGCCGACCGGGATCTCCATCTCGCCCGCCTTGATCTCGCGGACGAGCTCCGGAATGGCCCAGTCGACAGCGTCATCGACCTTGATCTTGAAATGGTACATGGATTGCAGCGCCTGGTGATCTTCCGGACGGAAGGTCATCTGACCCTTGGGCGTGTCCCAGGACATGCCTTCCATGGTCTCGATCAGGCTTTCGGTGTCCCAGTCGTCGGTGCTCTGCAGCGCCTTGGCGACGGCAAGGCCGGCCGCCATGCCACCGGCGGTAAAGAAGTCCGGAGGCGAGCCGAAGCGCTTGTTGTGCTCCTCGACGAGCCAGTCGTTGATCGGATTGTCCGGGTTCTCGAAATAGTAGTAGATCGCTCCTTCCATGCCGGGGACGCGCTTGTAGGTCGGCAGGACCGGAAGGATATGACCGCCGGTCGAAATCTCGATGTCGTAGCGCTCGGGCTGCATCGCCTTGATCTTGCCCATCGGATCGCCGCCGCCGGCAACGTAGATCAGGATGACCTTGCGGCCGTCCTTGTCCTTGAGCGCGGCGAACATGCGCTCGGCGGCGGCGGTGAAGTCCGTCGTCTTCAGCGGCACATATTCCTCGGCGACGATGGTCGCACCGGAGCCTTCCAGGGCCTTCTTGAAGGCGGCGATGCCGTCTTTGCCGAAGGCGTAGTCCTCGGCCAGCGTCGCCACGTGCAGGTCGGGTCCGGGCTTCAGCGCCAGCGCCTGGGCCTGCATATCCATGGACGAATTGCGCGACGTCTTGAAGACGTAGCGGTTGGAATCCGGCCCGGTCAGCGAATCAGCGACCGCCGGCTCGACGAGGAGGATGCGCTCATACTCCTCGGCGATCGGCAGCATGCCCTTGGTGACGCCCGACGAGGTCCCGCCGACGGCGATCAGCACGTCATCGTCGCCATAGGCCTCGGCGAGCACGGCGCGCGCCACATCGGGCTTGAACTGCGTGTCCTTCTCGATGATTTCGATGTCGTGGCCGTTGATCTTCATCGTGCCGCCGGTTGCGTATTCGAGGCCGAGTTTGAAACCCGTGTGGCTCTGTTTCGAAAAGGCCTCGAACGTTGAGCCCGACAGACCGTGGACAAGCGCGATCTTGACGGGACCGTCCGCGGCGGATGCGATGCCTGCAAGCGACAGCGCCGTGGCCACGGCCAGGGTGGAAACCAGTTTCTTCATGCTTCTCCTCCTCCCGGACCGGCAACAATACGCCGTCGTCCCCGGTTCTTGCGTGAACGGGGTTCGTGTATCGCCGGACCTTCTGTGCGATGGATGGCCCATTATCCCGTGTTTGGCGCTCGGCGATCAAGATGGTAGAAATACGCTACCGTCAGGGGTTGAATCGCGATGGAATATACGCCTTGATCCAAACGGTGCCGCAATTCGGCAGTCCGCGTGCAAGTTTTTGTTTCTCCTCAAGTTTTTCGACCCGAAACTGATCGAGACACATGCTGAAAACACAATATATCCGCCAACAAAACCCGACCGGTCGGTAACCGAATAGCCAGACCTCAAGGAAAACCGTAGTACAGCGACTGTCCCATGATACCGCCGCACTCCCCGATGGAACCGCAGGCCATGCTCGAAATGGCCTTCAACGAAGCGCCGGTCGGCATCGTGATGACCCAGCACCGGATTATCCGGTTCTACAACAAGGCCTTTGCCGCGATGTTCGGATACGAGGGCGACGAACTGCGCGACCAGTCGTTCGCGATCCTCTACCCGTCGCTCGACGAGTTCGTGAAGATCGGCAATATCGGCCTGCAGCCACTGCGCGATACCGGTCGCTATTCGGACGAGCGCATCATGGCGCGCCGCGACGGATCGCTCTTCTGGTGCCGGGTGCGGGGCAACTCGCTGACCCGCGACGAGCCCCTCGCCCACGCCGTCTGGAGCATGGCGGACCTGTCGCACGAACGACCGGTGATCGCGCTGACCATGCGTGAACGCCAGATCGTCATGCATCTCGGCGAAGGACGCACGAGCAAGGATATTGCCCGGATCCTCGAAATCTCGCCGCGCACGGTGGAAGCCTACCGGGCCCGGCTGCTGAAGAAGCTGGGCGCATCGAATGTCGCCGAACTGTTGTCCAATGTCGGCGGCATGCCGGGCTAGGTTCCAATCCAGATGAAAAAGATTTACTGCCTCGATATCGGCGGATCGTTCATCAAGCTGGGAACCGGCAACGGCGACGGCCTTGAAGAGGTCGGCACGATCGCAACGCCCCCGGAATACGGTGCGTTCGTGGACCGAACCGCCGCGTTCCTGGAGACAAACGGCTTCGCACCGCAGGATCGCCTCGGTGTCTCCATTGCCGGCAGCATCGACGCCGACAACGGCTCCGTCCACGCGGCGCAACTGCCGTTCCTGGCAAGCGTCGACTTCGCCTCCGACCTCGCGGCAGCGCTGAAGGCGCGGCTCGGCGGGCCGATGGGACAGGCAATTCGCGTCGAAAACGATGCCGACTGCTTCGCCATGGCCGAAGCCACATTCGGCGCGGGGCGCGCCTTCGACAATGTCTTCGCGATCATTCTCGGCACCGGCGTCGGCGGCGCGCAGGTCTATCGCGGCGCGCTGCTTCGCGGATTCGGCGGCACCGCCGGCGAGTGGGGCCATGGACCGTTCATCCAGAAACAAGACCCGTCCTTGCCGGGGTTCGTGCCGCAATTCGCCTGCGCCTGCGGGCAAAAGGGCTGCATCAACACAATCGGCGGCGCACGCGGTCTCGAGGCCATGCATGCGGCCGCCGGAAACCCGATGCGCGACAGCAAGGCCATCATCGACGGCTGGGCCGACGGCGACACCGGCTGTGCCGCGACCGTCGCCTCCTATGTTTCGCTGCTGAGCGACGCGCTGGCGCTGACCCTCAATATCACGGGCGCGCGTATCGTGCCGGTCGGCGGCGGCTTGTCCAATGCACCTGCCCTTCTGTCAGTTATAAACGGTGAAGTGCAGCGCAAAATCCTGCAGCCAAGGCCCGAGCCGCTGGTCGTCAAGGGACAGACTGGCCAGAACGGCGGCCTTTGGGGCATCTATGCACAGCTTCTGAGGGAAGCGGGGGGACCGAATGAGCACGATCAGCCTTGAAGTCTGCGTCGACAATCTGGAGTCCCTGCGCACGGCGGCCGACGCGGGCGCAGACCGGATTGAACTGTGCTCGGCGCTGGAGCTTGGAGGACTGACACCCTGTGCCGGCTTCATGATGGCGGCGGCGGATGTCTCTGTGCCCGTTCATGCCCTGATCCGGCCGCGCGCCGGAGATTTCGACTACAGCCGAGGCGAAGTCGATCAGATGATCGACGATGTACAGGCCTGCCGCGAGGTGGGTCTTGCCGGTATCGTCATCGGAGCGGGAGCCGGCGGCCGGCTTGACGAGACATCCGTCGAGGCGCTCGTCGATGCCGCCGACGGTCTCTTCGTCACCTTGCACCGCGTCTTCGATCTGGTTGACGACAGGGTGCTTGCCATCGACATTGCGGCTGATCTCGGGATCGAACGCATACTGACCTCGGGCGGCGCCCATTCCGCGCCTGCCGGGATCGAGGAAATCCGCCGCTGTGTCGAGTACGCTGATAGCCGGCTGTCGATCATGGCGGGCGGCGGCATCAATGCCGGCAATGTCGCGAAAATCGTCGAACAGACGGGCGTACGCGATATCCACGGCTCCTTCAGCCGCGCCACGCGGCAGTTCGATCCGGCCATACCCGCCCTCGGATTTTCGGCGAGCGAATCGCTCATCGCGGCCGATGGCAACGCTGTCCGGGCGGCCAAACAGGCACTTTCGTGCTTTTCCGAGGCTGAATCGCGATAGCGCAAGCAGTCCGTAATCCGCCCGGACCCGCCAAACCACCGCCATTACACTATAAAATCTAGCTATAAAGCCGGCTATTTATTTTTATTGTTATAATTCCTCCGATTATTCGGGTGGCGCAGGTCTTTTTTGTTGCAAAAAAGCGCACTGTGTGCACTACCTGACTGTAACTTCCGAAAATCTCGTCGTTTGAGACCATGTTGAAAGGCAACATCTGCACGTGTGCAGATCTGTGAGTATCCAAATGTCAGGCTCAGTTACACTCTTGAATATCGCCGGTGCGGTGGCTCTGCTGCTTTGGGCGGCCAGAATGGTGCGCACCGGCGTCGACCGCGCGCACGGTGCGCGGTTGCGCCAGTTCCTTGAACACGCAGCGGCGACACGGCTGGGCGCAGCCGGATCCGGAATGGTCCTCGCGGTCGGCCTGCAGGGCTCCACTGCCGTAGCGCTGCTCGTCACCGGCGCGCTGACCAGCGGTCTGATGACGGCGCCGGTCGGCCTGTCGATCCTGCTCGGTGCGGATCTGGGGTCGGCGCTGGTCGTGCGCATCCTGTCGCTCGACCTGTCGCTCCTCGTTCCCGTTCTGCTCGTAGCCGGTGTCACGACGTTCCTGACCGGGGAACGCCGCAGCGTGCGGCAGGCGGGGCGGATCGTCATCGGCATCGCGCTGATGCTGCTCGCCCTGCGCCTCCTTGGAGAAGCGTCCCAGCCGCTGAAGGAAAGCCGGCTGCTGCCGCTGGTCATCGATTTTCTCAGGGAGGACCCGATTACAGCCTTTCTGCTGGCCGCGCTGCTGACCTGGCTCATGCATTCGGGTGTCGCGGCCGTGCTGCTGCTTGCATCGCTGTGCGCCGCCGATATCGTGCCGATCGGTCTGGCACTGGTCCTGCTTCTGGGGATCAATCTGGGGAGCGGCATCATTGCCACGCTGCTGACCCGAACACTGGAACCTCCGGCATCCACCGTCCCGGTCGCCAACTTCGTACTGCGCGCTGCGCTGGCGGTGGCCGGTGTGATCGCGCTGCGGTGGATCGACGCCGATGCCATTTTTTCCGGGACTTCGCCGGCAGCGGTTGTCGTCGGCGCGCATATCGCGGTCAACGCCGCAGTGGTTGTCGTCGGACTGCCCCTGGTCGGGCCCGTTATCCGTCTGATCGAGACCTTGCGGCCGGCGGCCGGGCAGTCCGATCGCGAGGGTGAGTCATCGGACATCAACCAAACGACCTCGCTCGATCCGCGAAACATGCTTCAACCGAAGCAAGCCATCACGGGAGCCCTGCGCGAAATCCTGAGAATGAGCGACACCGTGACGATCATGCTGCAGGAGGCCTTTGAGGCCTTTTCCGACGGTGACCGCAAGACCATCGAGCAGATCGCAGGGCTCGACGACGAGGTCGATCAACTGCACGCAAATATCAAGCGCTACCTTACCGAGGTCGGCCGCCACGACCTGTCCGAGGAGGAGAAGCAGCGCTGCAATGAGCTCATGTGGTTTTGCATCCGGCTCGAGCAGATCGGCGACATCACGGTAAAAAACCTCCTGCCGCTTGCCGAGAAGAAACGCGCCCGGAAGCTGGCCTTTTCCAAACACGGGTGGCACGAGTTGCGCGACCTGCATGCACGTGTCGCCGACAACCTGCAGCTTGCGTTGAACGTTCTGGCATCCGCCGATGTCAGCTCGGCACGCGCGCTGACGGAGGAAAAACGGAATGTACGTCAGCTTGAACAGGCGAGCCTCAACCGGCACATGGAGCGGTTGCGCAAGGGAACGGTCAAAAGCATCGAAAGCAGTGAGATCCACCTCGATATGATCCGCGACCTGCTGCAGATCAACAGCCTGCTGACTTCCGTTGCCTATCCCATACTGGAACGCCGTGGTGCATCGCGTGACAGCGGTGCGAGCGGGGCGCCTTCAGCGGCATAGCTGCGCCCGCCACGGGGGCAAGTTTCCAAACCGATCCCTGCGCTGAGCGTACCAATTTGACACTCTAACATCCGGCAACTAGTGTTCGCAGCCGCACAATGTGCGTGTGCAATGCAACATACACTTTGATTACGCTTTGGGGAGGATCGCGATGAGTGTTGTAGTCAGGGCCGGATCGTTAACACCACCGCAGTTCAGCGAACAGAAGGGCACGACACCGCTCGTGTGTCTGACAGCCTATACGACGCCAATGGCAAGGCTGGTCGATTCCCATTGCGATATGGTGCTTGTCGGGGACAGCGTCGGAATGGTCCTGCATGGCCTGCCTTCGACGCTTGGCGTGGATCTCGAGATGATAATCATGCATGGAAGGGCAGTGCGGCGCGGTTTGGAACGCGCATTGATGGTCGTCGACATGCCTTTCGGCACCTATGAAGAAGGACCGCAACAGGCATTTTGCAATGCTGCCCGGATCATGCGCGAGACCGGCTGCGCCGCTATCAAGCTGGAGGGCGGCAAGACCATGGCCGAGACCATTGCGTTTCTGACCGCACGCGGAATCCCGGTCGTGGCCCATATCGGTCTGACACCGCAAGCGGTGCACGCCATTGGCGGCTATGGGGTGCAGGGACGCGGCGAAGACGGAGACAGTGTCCGCAACGACGCTGCATCGGTTGCCGAGGCGGGCGCGTTCGCTGTCGTGCTGGAAAAGGTCCCGGAGCCATTGGCGCGCCGGATCACCAAGGACATTTCCATACCGACAATCGGTATCGGGGCATCGCCTGCCTGCGACGGGCAAATACTTGTGACGGAGGATGCATTGGGCATGTTTGCCGAATTCCGTCCGAAATTCGTGAAGGCGTTCGCAGAACTCGGCACAGCCGCCGCCGATGCGATCGCCAGCTATGCGCAAGAAGTGCGCGAAGGGCGATTTCCGGCAGCCGAGCATGTTTACGGCGACCGCGCCCAACCGGTGCATCAGGGAGACGCGGCATGAGTATCGCCACAATCCGGACCGTCGCCGATTTGCGCGCGGTCGTTAACGGGTGGCGTCGCAACGGTGAAACCGTTGCCGTCGTGCCGACAATGGGCGCCTTTCATGACGGCCACCTCAGCCTCGTACGCATCGCCCGTTCTCAGGCAGACCGTGTTATCGTCACATTGTTCGTGAATCCGAAACAGTTCAACAACGCAGACGACCTGACCAACTATCCGCGAACCGAGGAAGAGGATGCCGAAAAGCTCCGCCCCCTGGGGGTGGATATTCTCTACGCGCCCCATGTCGGGGAGATCTATCCGGACGGTTTCGCCACCAATATTTCGGTGGGCGGGGTTAGTGAGGGGTTGTGCGGCACGCAGCGACCCGGGCATTTCGACGGCGTCGCCACCATCGTCACCAAGCTCCTTCTGCAGACCGGTGCGGATCACGCCTATTTTGGGGAAAAGGACTACCAGCAGCTTCAGGTTGTCCGGCGCCTGGTGCGCGACCTCGACATACCCGTCGAGATCGTCGCCTGCCCGACGGTGCGAGAGGATGACGGGCTCGCCATGTCATCACGAAATCTTCGGCTATCGGCATCGCAACGCTTTACCGCTCCCGCGAAATCCGATGTTCTGCACACCGTTGCAGAGCGGCTGTCCGTCGGTGGACCGGTTGCCGAGACCCTGGAATCGGGCAGAAAGGCCCTCCTTGATGCCGGTTTCCGCGAAGTTGAGTATCTGGAATTGCGCTCTGACGACGGACTTTGCCCGCTTGACCGCCTCGATCGGCCGGCGCGGCTGCTCGCAGCTGCATGGCTCGGAGATGTCAGGCTGATCGACAATGTTCCGGTCACCCCTATCCAAGACAATCAGCCGGTGCAGGCGTAGGCCTCGTAACTGATGTCGCCGGACCAGCGCCAGGCGGCAATGGTCGGCTGCTCGCGGGTGACGCTGTAGTGCGGTATGCCGGAGGGATGGAAGACGATGTCGCCGGCCGTCTTCAATTCGGGTTCCGCCCCGCCGCTGCTCCAGAACGCCTCTCCGCCCAGAATGATATAGGTTTCCTCGGCGCTGTGGCTGCGGGTGACATAGTCGAGATGCGGGCACTGCACGAACAGGCCGACGCGCACCCTGTCATTGAAGATCATGCCGTTCGGGCCCAGCAATTCGCAGACCATCATGCGGCCGCCCATCTCCGCTCCGATCGAACCGAGGCTGTCGGAAACATGGAACCAGCGGATCAGCGGCAGGGCGGCGGCAACGATCGGCGCGTCCGGGTGCGGGTCGCGTTCAAGCGCCCGTTCCGCCATTCCCGGGAGATAATTGTAGGGTTCCGGGAGGTTTTTTGGGAGGTTGGAGACCGCCGCATTCAAGGCCGCGGCGGCCTGGTCTCCACCAGCCCTGCCCTCGCCCTCATACAGTCGCGCCAAATGGGCCAGGAGTTGCCCGAATGATGAGTAGTCCCGCACCGCATCTCTCCATGTAACGCAGTCTCCGAACGAGACACGAAACACGAAATGCGGCCGCAATCAGCGCCCAAAACCGACATGGTCTTGTGCGATTGAGAAGGCCGGCCTCTAACCCTCGATGTCGTAGTAGTCGTCGCAGTCCCTGACTTTACAATCGGGGATATCCGGCTCCTCGAACTGATTGTCGAACAGCTCGTCGATGAAAAGGTCGTTGAGGGGCGGAAAATCGCCGCCCGGAACGTTGAACGCATCCTGCCCGGACTGTCCTTCTCCGGTGTTATCGTCGTTGCCGAAGGTCGGGCCGTTGGGGAGCGAACGCAGGTAGAAGTCGAAATAGTCGAGCACTTCCTGCGTCACCTTGATTGGACCGATGGGCGGCTGGCCGGGACCCGGCACGAAAACCGCGTAGTTAGGCGACGAAATGGTCTTCTGGCCGGCGCTGTTTCCGACCCTGATAATGCCGTTGTTGGACAGCGAATTGGTGTTGCGGCCGGGTCCGCGCAGGATCACCAGGACGGCCCGTTGCTGATCGGCGCCCTGGGTCGCAAGGCCGAGCAGCTGGGCAAGCTTGATCGCGTCCGGACCGACCACGCCCTCGAACATCGTGCCGCGAATGCCGATGGTCGCGGCGGGCGTGTTGATGTTGGCTTTCGTCGGATTGGCCTTGCCGATGCGGCCGCTCATGAAGCGGAAGGCGCCCTTGAGCACGGTGCCGCTCATCTCCCCGGCCTTCCGGTCGGGATCGTAGACGAAGCGGTCGATGATCATCTCGCAATTCTCGCCGATGGTGAATACCGACTGATCGAGCAGCAGGATCTGCAGGGCACTTTCCTGCTTGGTCAGCACCTCGTCCTGCAGCAGGATGCTCTCATCGACCTTGGCGCGCCGCTGATCGCTGGTCTCGCCGCTTTTCACGAAGACCTTGCCGCGCACCGCCGCGCTGACGCCGATCTTCGCCGCCGCGTAGGCCTGCACCGGGACAAGGATCGAGGCGACCGCGAAAACGGCCACTGCAAGATAACGGCTCGATAGGGCGGTCATGACATCTCTCCGTCTCTCCCTGCGCCCCGCCAAATTCAATTCGCAAATCGCTTGATCAGCATGATGTCGGCCGAAACGCTGTCAGCTACGAAGTTGGGGATGTTTGAATCCTGGTTCAAGTAGTTGACACCGACCTGGAAATTGACATTCGACGTGACCTCCGCCGTCGGCACATTGATTTTCTCGAGCATGACGTCGAGCGGAACGCCGTAGGCGAGCCGGGTTTTGAACAGCTCGTCCTCACGCGTCACGGTGGCCGAATAGGTCGGATCGGGCTGATCGTAGTCCTGCCAGCGATAGGACGCCGACGCCAGGATGTACTGGCCCTGACCGAGCAGCCAAAGACTGCTCGCCGCGATCTCTATGGCATCGTAGCTGTAGCTGTCGTTGCGGGCGTCCTTGAAGTAGCCCGTCACCCGCGCCGTGATCCGGTTCCGCTCCGTCGGGCGAACCGTGAATCCGCCGGTCGCCTTGGCCAGCCACCCGTTGCGGGCGCTGCCGACCGAATCGGTGGAAACAGCCTCATAGTTCTGGAACACGCCTTCCCCGGCGGCAAAGACCGATACCTGCGGGGTGATGCTGTAGTTCACACGGCCGCCGCCGCCGTAGTCCGTCCGGTACACCTGACCGTCCAGGACAAGGAGCTGCGTTACGCCATAGGGGGTGATCTGAAGGTCGTCATAAAACAGGCTGGCGCCCGCGCGGACGCGTCCGGTGATGTAATCCGCCTCGCTGACGCTGAACTGCTCGTTGAGGTTGGTGTTGAGCTGGACGAAACCGTAGCTGCCGGTGCCGCCGGGCAAATCGCTCTCGAGGCGCAACATCGAGCCGGCGGTGAAGGCACCGTCGACCCGGGCATCCGTATCGAGCGGGTTTCCGTTGAGATCGACCGTTGAGCTGGTTGTCAGATCCGGATTGCTGTCGACCCGAAACCCGGCCGCGATCCGGCCGGTCAGGCGGGTGCTCTTTGATTTGGCGCTGGCCAGCGCCAGGTATTTTCTGACTTCCTTGGACTGGCCGGCGCTCAGGGGCCGGTCCGAAAGTATCGTCAGTTCCCGCTTGGCGCCGGCCATATCGTCGAGCCGGTAGAGCACAAGCGCGTAAAACAGACGAGCATTGTCCCAGTTGGGCTGGAGCAGCAAAACACGCTCGAGCGCGGCGGCCGCCTGCTCCAGGTCTCCCTTGATAACCTGCTGCTGGGCGTACAGATAGTTGAGTTCAAGATCG
Organism: Nitratireductor sp. XY-223; assembly: GCF_004959855.1. Classification (GTDB taxonomy): domain Bacteria; phylum Pseudomonadota; class Alphaproteobacteria; order Rhizobiales; family Rhizobiaceae; genus Hoeflea_A. The sequence goes on from NZ_SPNT01000002.1 coordinate 338,150, forward strand.
TCGGGATTGTCCAGAATGTCCTGATAGGTGACATCCTGCGCGCCGGCAGCGACGACCACCGCCAACGAAAAAAACGTAGACAAAGCCGTTTTCTTCAATAATTTCAGCATGTCCCCACTCAACATGCGCCCCTCGTCGAAATATAGTAGGACGATTTCAGAGCATTTGTAAATCAAACACGTGTTTCAGTCAGTTAGAATCCGTTGCGGCAACAATAAAAAGAGGAAATGACTTGTATTTCTGGAAAAGCCGTTCCCCGCAACTCATGGCATTTTATGCCGGTCTTCTTTCCCTGGCGCTGCTTTTCATTGCCGCATCGCTTGGAGAGGGTCAGTTCGAACGGCTGACGACACAAATATTCGATGAGTACCAGCGATTCAAGCCGCGCGAACCGGCCGGCGCACCGATCCTGATCGTCGACATTGACGAACAGTCGATCAGCGAAATCGGTCAATGGCCATGGCCACGCTCGCAACTGGCCCTGCTTGTCGACCGGCTCGGCCAACTGGGCGCCGCGGCAATCGCCTTCGATGTGACATTTCCCGAGAAGGACCGCACCTCGCTCAGCCGGACGCTGGAGAGCCTGCGCGAAGCCGGTGCCGAGGTGTCGTTCCCCAACGGGATTCCCGAACTCGACAACGATGTCATCTTCACCAAGATCCTCAACCGCAATCCGACGATCACCAGTTTCGCGCTGACGCATGACTTTTCGTCCGACCTGCCGAATCCGAAGGCCGGTTTCGCCTTTGGCGGCCGCGATCCGAAGGAAATCCTCCTGCCGTACAGCGGCGGGGTGCTCAGTCTCCCCGCCTTCGACGAGGCGGCCGCAGGGCTCGGGTTCATCAATTATCTGCCGACCCTTGACGGTGTCGTGCGGAAAGTTCCGCTTGTGGCCCACGCCAACGACACGCTCTATCCGTCTTTCGGCATCGAGGCGCTTCGCGTCGCCCAGCAGGCTTCGAACTTCGTCGTGATGAGCACCGGTGCGAGCGGCGAGGTCGAAGCCGGCGCGCCGGCGATCGTCGGTGTGCGCATCGGGGCCTTCGAGGCACCGACCGACGGCGAAGGCAATCTGTGGGTCTACTATTCCGGCAAAATGTCGGACAGCAGCATGCCGGCCCGGGCGCTGCTGGCCGAGCCGTTCGATCCCGGACCGCTGGAGCCGCGCGTCGCCGGACATATCGTGTTGATCGGGACGAGTTCCGTCGGATTGCACGATCTCAGGGCAACGCCCCTGAGCTCCGGGGTTCCGGGGGTCGCGATCCATGCCGAACTGATCGATCAAATCCTCTCCGGCACCTTCCTGAACCGTCCCGACTATATGCCCGGGGTCGAGTATTTCCTGGCGATCTTCGTCGCCGCGGTGCTGATCTTCACGGTTCGGCCCGGGCGGCCCTTCATGGGCACGACATCGGCGCTGGTGCTGCTTGCGTTGATCCTGGCGGTGTCCTGGTACCTTTTCTCGACGCGCCAGGTGCTGCTCGACCCGCTGCTGCCGTCGCTGGCCGTGGTGCTGGTCTTCGTCTCGGTCACCATCGCGCAATATCTCAGCAGCGAACGGGAAAAGCGCTTCATTCGCGGCGCCTTCGGCCGCTACCTTTCGCCGGCCATGGTCAACCAGCTGTCGACCGACCCGCATTCGCTCAAGCTCGGCGGCGAACTGCGCGACGTGACGCTGCTCTTCTGCGACATACGCGGCTTCACCTCCCTGTCGGAGAACCTGGATCCGGAGGGCCTGACGCGGCTCCTCAACGAATTCCTGACGCCGATGACCGACGAATTGCTGAAGACCGGCGCGACGATCGACAAATATATGGGCGATGCCATCATGGCGTTCTGGAACGCGCCCCTGACGGTTCCGCACCACCGGGCCGCCGCCCAGAAGGCGGCCCTCGGCATGACCAGGCGGCTCGAACTGCTGAACGCGGAAAAGGGCTTCGACATCAGGATCGGCATCGGGCTGAATTCGGGCGCCTGCTGTGTCGGCAACCTTGGCTCCATGCAGCGTTTCAACTATTCGGCCATCGGCGACGCGGTGAACGTGGCCGCGCGGATCGAAAGCATCACCAAGGCCTACCGCCTCTCGGTGCTGCTCGCCGATTCCGTGCTGGAAGACGCGCCTGCGCCGGGACCGCAGGTGGTCCTCGAGGTGGACAGCGTCCAGGTTGTCGGCCGGGAGGAGCCGCTGGTTCTGCACACGGTGTTCGACGAGAACCAGCTCAACGGGCTCAGCCCGAAGGTGCTGACAGGTGCGCAATCGGCGTTTCTGGAGACCTATCGCGCCGGCGACTTCGAGGCGGCCTACGAGCAGGCACGGTCGCTGAAGGAAGTCGCGCCGCCGGTGCTGAGCGGGCTCTACAAGACCTATCTCGACCGTCTGGCGGCCTTTGCCGCCGCGCCGCCCGAGGAATGGAACGGCGTCTACCGGTTTACGGAAAAATAGCGACCGCTTTTCGGATCCAGTACTGCGCGTTCCGCCTACAGCCCCCTCAGAAGGCAGCCGACGGCGAGGATGGCGTAGCCGATGGTGACCATCCAGAAGGCCGAAATCGAGATCAGCGAGACGGCGCCTATGCCCGAAAGGATGCCGAGTACGGCGATGATGAGGGATATCAGGAAGACGAGGTTCGTTGGCGCAGTCAGTTTCACGGCAAATCTCCAGTCAGGTTGAACCGGTCCAGCGGATGGTTGATGGCGTGTTGACCCCGCGACGCGTTACGGAATGGACCATGCGCGAAGGTTCCTGCATTTTTGTTTGCCAGAGAATTCAAACCGCGGTTTTCGCACGTAATATATCGCGAGCGACGCACCCTTTGCCGGCCATCCATGGTGCGACCCGCGGACTGCGCTGGAGACGAAATTGGCTGATGCACCGGACAGGTTCCATGCCTTGATCATCGCGGAAAACAACCTCATCAGTTCCGCATTCGTCGACGCCTGGCTCGCATGCGGGAACACGATCGCGGCGTTCTGGACAAAGGACGAGAAATCGCTCGCTTCGGATTCCTCCCAGAAGCTCCTTTCCCTGGCAAGCGCCGTGCCCACCCTCGAGGAGCAGATCAGGCGCCACGCCATTCCTGTGGTCCGCAACGGGCCGTTGAAGAACCGGCCGGAAACGAGCGATCTGCTGTCGGCGACAGGCGCGGACACCCTGATCACGCTGATGACCCATCAGATCGTTCCGGACTGGATGCTCGACCAATTCGGCAAACGGGCGGTCAATGTGCATCCCGCCCTGCTGCCTTTCTACAAGGGGCCGAAGCCGACCTTCAGCCTGCTGGTCGACGGCGAGGTGAACAATTATGGCGGCATCACCGTCCACCGCCTCGACAGCGGGATCGATACGGGCGACATCATCGCCCAGCGCAAGCTGCCGATGGCGCCGGGGGAGAATTTCAACGTCTGGATCTACCGGCTCGCCCTGGCCGCCGCCGAAATCGCGAGAGCGGAGCTGCAGTCCTACCTTCAAGGTGCGCTTGAGGCCGTCCCCCAGGTCGAGGGCTCCGGCAGTTACCGAAAAAGCAGTCTCATTGATTTCTGTGTCGAGCCGCGCAAAACGGCTGATGATGTCCGGCGGCTGTTTTCCATGCCGGCCGGTGTCGAGTTCCGCGCCGTCGCACCCGACCTCCCCGGCAGGCGCCAGTCGATCGCGATCCACCGGTCGTTCTCAGTGGTCTCAGCGCCGACCGGCGAGGCACCGCGGCTTACGCCGCTTTTCATCGAGATGGATATCCGCGATGCAAGGATACGGTTGCTGCGCATGAGAAAGGCGGTCTCGATGTTCAAGCACGCATCCATTCCGGTCGCCCTCTACCAAATGACCCGGCTCCTGCGGGGAAGCGATCCGGACTGAGCTGCGGGAGCGGCCTTCGGGATCGGGATTGCGAGTCTATGCTTTCACCCTCTCCGCCTTCGGATCGTACAGCGGAAGAAGTGTTACCTCGCACGGCACGCGCTGAGTCGCGACCTCCAGTTCATAGGTACCGGCGTTCACATAGTTTGCATCGACGCCTTCGGGGTTTCGCACATAGCCGTAGCCGATCGACTTTCCGACTGTATATCCATAGCCGCCGGAGCTCAGCCAGCCGACGCGCTCGCCGTCGCGATAGATCGTTTCGCGGCCCAAAAGCACGATCGCCGGATCGACGGTGAAACAGGCGAGCAGTTTCTTGACGCCATTGGCCCTCTGCGCTTCCGCCGCGGTACGTCCCTTGAAGTCGATATTCCTGTTCAGCTTCACGGCCCAGCCCAGTCCGGCTTCGAGCGGCGTATGATCCGGCCCGATATCGGCACCCCAGGCCAGATAGCCTTTTTCCAGCCGCAAGGATTCAATGGCGCGATAGCCCGCGTTTATCAGCCCGTGACCGGCACCGGCCTCCATCAACGCGCTGTAGACGGTTTGCGCGTATTCGACCGGCAGATGCAGTTCCCATCCCAATTCGCCCACATAGGTCACCCGCAGTGCCCGGACCGGGCACCCTGCTATTGCGATGGTGCGAATGGTGCCGAACCCGAACCCTTCGTTTGAAACGTCGTCGCGCGTAACCTTCTCCAGGATTGCCCGCGCCCTGGGGCCCATCAGCGACAACACCGCGCGGGAAGACGTGATGTCATGGAGCTGGCAATTTGCACCGTCCGGCAGGTTGCCGCTGATCCAGCCGAAGTCGCGCGTTGCAAATCCGGTTCCGGTAACGATGTAGAACTCGTTGCGTGCGACGCGGCCGACCGTAAGATCGCATTCAATGCCGCCCCTGTCATTCAGCATTTGCGTGTACACCAGCGTGCCGGTCGGCCTGTCGACATCATTGGCGCAAATCCAGTTCATCGCCGCTGCCGCGTCCGGCCCCTTCAATGCAAATTTGGCGAAGGAGGTCTGATCGAACAACACCGCGGCTTCCCGGGCCGCACTGTGCTCGCGTCCCACGGCCTCGAACCAGTTCTGTCGATCGAAGCTGTACTCGTCCTTCGGCACCTCTCCGCCGGACGCGTCCGCGAACCAGTTCGGGCGCTCCCATCCCAGTTTTTCGCCAAAACAGGCCCCTTGCGCGGCCAGCGTGTCGTAAAGCGGCGATTTACGGAGGGGACGGCCGGAATCATGTTCCCCATGCGGCCAGGCGATGGTGTAGTGCTTGCCATACGCCTCGACGGTTCGCTTGCGAACCCAATCGGTGTCGAAATGCGGGCGGCCGAAACGGCGTATATCCGCAGCCCAAAGATCGAAGGGCGGCTCGCCCTTGTGCACCCATTCCGCCAGGGCCATTCCCGCTCCGCCGCCTGCCGCGATGCCGAAGGCGTTGAAGCCCGCGCCGATGAAGAAGTTGTCGAGCTCCGGTGCCTCGCCGATAATGAAATTGCCGTCCGGCGTGAAACTCTCCGGGCCGTTGGTCAGCGTCTTTATGCCCGCATTCTCCAGAGCCGGAACACGGCCGAGAGCCAACTCCATCAGCTGCTCGAAATGGTCGAAATTGCTGTCCAGCAGCGTGTGGTGGAAGCCTTGCGGAATGCCATCGACAGCCCAGGGGACCGGGTTTGGCTCATAGCCGCCCATGACGAGGCCGCCGACTTCCTCCTTGTAGTAGGTCAACCGGTCCGGGTCGCGCAGGGTCGGAAGGTTCGGCAAGACGCCGTCGATCGGCTCGGTCACCATGTACTGGTGCTCCAGGGACACCAGCGGCACGTTCACACCGAACCGTTTGGCAAAGTCGCGCGTCCACTGGCCGGCGCAACAGATCACCTTTTCGCATTCGATGCGGCCGTGTTCGGTGATGACGGCGCGGATCCTGCCATCGTCGATCTCGATATCCGTGACCTTTGTGTCTTCGAAGATTTTGGCGCCGGCCATACGCGCGCCCCTGGCCAGTGCCTGGGTGATATCCGAAGGGTTTGCCTGCCCGTCGGTTGGCAGAAAGGCGGCGCCAATCACATCGGAGACATCCATGAGCGGCCACAGCTCTTGAGCCTCCTTGGGCGTCAGCAATTCCATTTCCAGACCGAAGCTGTGCCCGGTGGTCGCTTGGCGTTTCACCTCGATCCAGCGCTCCTCGCTGCAGGCCAGCCGCAGGCCGCCATTCATCTTCCAGCCGGTTCCGAGACCCGTTTCCTCCTCTATTCTATTGTAGAGATCCACGGAATATCCCAACAGTTGCGTGATGTTTGCGTTGGCGCGCAACTGCCCGACCAGGCCCGCCGCGTGGAAGGTCGTGCCCGAGGTCAGTTTCTTGCGTTCCAGCAGCACCGTATCGGTCAGGCCAAGCTTTGCCAGGTGATAGGCGGTTGAGCATCCGACGATGCCGCCACCGATGATTACAGCCTTCGCGGTCGATGGAATTTTGGTCATGTCGGCGCTCAGCTCAGCAGGAATTCTTCATGGGCTGCGCGATATCGCGCGAGGTTTTCCGATGTGTAGGCCGCATAATCGAAATCGATATCGGACGTCATCTCGGAGACCATGCTCCACATCGTCTCGCGCAGCAGCGAAGCGCATTTCATCGCGCTGTAACGGTGCCGCAATTCATCGGTGACCGGCGCTTCGAAATAGGTCTCGAGCATCCAGTTTTCCTGAGCTGCACTGAGGCCGTTGTTGGAGGCAAAGCCACCCAGGTCGAACAGCGGGCTATTGAAGCCGGCATAGTCGAAATCGATCAGCCACAGCCGCCGCCCGTCGTCAAGGAAATTGCCGCTGAGCAGATCATTGTGGCCGAAGACGATGTCAAAGGGTCCGGCCGCCCGTTCCAGCATGTCTGCAGCCTGAACGAATTCGGGTATGAGCGCGGCGTGGTCCGAGCCCAGTATCTCCAGGGTCGCGCCGTAGTCCCGGATAACATGGAACACCCAGAATGCCAGGGCGGGTCCACGCAAATTCTTCGGCATCTCCCTGTGGTAGGCCTTCACAAGGTCGAGCACACGGACCAGCATATCCGGATCGCGGATGTCCTCTTCACTCAGCGTGCGGCTTTCGACGAACTCCAGCACGATCAGATTGTCCGAGGCGTGGACCACGGCAGGGGAAAGTCCCGCCGCATGGGCGGCGCGCGCGGCGGCCAGTTCGTTGAAGCGCATCACGTGGTGCAATGGAATGTCACGGCCGACGCGCACCACATATTTGCCGGCGGCGTCCTCCACCAGGTAATTCACATTGGTAATCCCCCCTGCCAGCTCTTTGACCGTTATCTTACCCTGCCAGATCGGCAGGGTCCGAATATGGGACGGCAGGTCGGATTGGTTCATGATTCAGTTTCCTGTTTGCATTGTCAAAATAGCCGACCGTGAAGAATCTGTAACCTTGCGACCCGCTTCGGGCAGCGAGAAGCGGACGCACAAGTGAAATGTACCAAGCCAGGGAGCCTGAAACTCCAAAAAAAAGCTGAGATTTTATACGCTGATAGCAAAGAAATGGCGGCGAGAGGAAACCGCTGAATTCGCATAATATTTTGTTTTTTAAGAGCTTTCTTTTATCAATAGATCTTCATTTCTTTCTTTTTGTCTTTCAGTCGACCGCCGTGGCAGCAATTTGCGTACACCGACTGAGACTGTCACATGACCGAATACCGGCGCCAAATCGTTGCCACGCCGAGAACCCCGGACGCTGTTCAACAGCCCTTCTGGATTTGCGTTTGCTTCAAGGTTTTCTGCCGGCCCTTGATATCGGCGATCTGCTCGCTGAGGTCCTTGCCTGACGCCTTTGAGATCGGCGCGCCGATAATGATCAGGGCGGCAACATCGTTGCTGGCGGCGGTTTTCTGCCGCGGCGTTGCTTCGGCCAACGCCTGGTCCAGGTGTCTCGACTCGCGCCGCAGCTCAGAGCACGACAGGTCCCGGTACTCGGTCAATGAGACATAGGCAGGCGCTATAGATTCCGGCGTTTGTACGCATCCTGCCGAAAGTGCGGCAACTGCCGCAAGTGTCGAAAATCGCTTCATCAGAAAATCCGTTAATTCGAAAACTCGAAATGCTCGCCGGACGATACACGGCTGGATTGCATTTTGCACCATTCGATCGAGGCTATGGAACTTTCTGACCTGTGCGGTGTCACCATTTAGGAGATTCGCCATGTCCATAGGTCGCCGTTCCAAATTCACAATTCTCGAAGTCCTCGAGGATCCGGCAGGGCCGAAAGGTCCGTCAGGGTTCAAGCCGGCTCGCGCCCGTTCACGGGTGATGCATCATTTTTGCAAGCATGAGAATGGCGGAGAGAGAGGGATTCGAACCCTCGAGACGGTATCACCGCCTACACACTTTCCAGGCGTGCGCCTTCGACCACTCGGCCACCTCTCCGCGAAAGGATCCGACCGCCAGCGCGATGCAGACGGGCGAACCGGCGCGCACTATAGTCAAGACGCCTCAAGGATCAACCGGAATCTGACGCTTGCGTGACAGATAAACGCAGAAAAAATACCGGTTTGCCGGCCCAAAGGCCAATCGGCCAGGCAAAGTTTTCCAGAGCCTCAATCATTATTTCAAGCAGTTGATTTCCCCGTGAGCATTTCATGCGCTATTCATGGGGGTAAGGGCCGGTGGCGCTCCGGCATTCCGGGGGTCCTTAAAAAGAAAAAGAAGGGGATAGGAGTCAAAGCAGAAATGCGTTTTCTTCTTCGCGCCATCAGCCTCCTGGCGCTGATCGTCGCCGTTATCAGCGCCGTCGTCGACACGATCCGTTCCGTTGCCGCCTCCGAGGTGGTGATCACGCCGCTGGGCGCCTCGTGGTATTCGATCAGCCCGGATACGCTCAATCTCGCCCAGGCGGTGATCCAGCGCAATCTGCACCCCTATATCTGGGACCCGGTGGTGCAGTGGATCCTGTTGCAGCCGACCTGGGCGGTGTTTATTGTCCTGGCCTTGTTCTTCTACCTCATCGCCTGGCGAAAGCCGCGGCCCGCCGGCCGGTTCGCGGCCCGTTAGAGCGATAACGCGGAGTTCTGCCATGATCAGCCTCAATCCGTTTTCCAAGAAGACCCAGATGCCGTCCGCGGCCGAGGCGCTGCCCGGCCGGGAGGCGCCGCTGGAGACGGCAAGCCATCATTTCGTCAACGGCCATCCGCTCAAGGAACCCTATCCGGAGGGCATGGAAACCGCCTATTTCGCCATGGGCTGCTTCTGGGGCGTCGAGCGGCTCTTCTGGCAGCGCGACGGCGTCTATGTGACCGCCGCCGGCTATGCGGGCGGCCAGACGCCGAACCCGACCTACGAGGAAACGGTCACCGGCATGACCGGCCACGCAGAGACGGTGCTCGTCGTCTACGATCCGCAAAAGGTCAGCTATGACGACCTGCTGAAAATCTTCTGGGAGGGACACGACCCGACACAGGGTATGCGCCAGGGCAACGATGTCGGCACCACCTACCGCTCGGCGATCTACACGGTCGGCGAGACGCAGGCCGCACATGCCGAAGAAAGCCGCCGGCAGTACCAGAAATCGCTGCGCGACGCCGGTTTCGACCGGTCGATCACCACGGAAATCGCGCCGGCGGGACCATTCTACTTCGCCGAGGACTATCACCAGCAATATCTGGCCAAGAACCCGAACGGCTATTGCGGCGTCCGGGGCACGGGCGTGGCCTGCTCCGCACCCTAGGTTCCGCACCGGCTCGCGCCGTAAAGCATAAGCCGACAAATCCATTGAAATTGTTGATCAAACGGTTCATTTTTCGCGTGATCTTTACAGGAAGCCATGTAAGGATATGCGCAAGCCTTGCCGGAAACCGGCTCAAGAGGCTTTGAGGAAGCCGCATCCTGGACGCGGCGAAAAGGAAAAAAACGAAACAAAACACAGGGTTGGTGAATATGAAGCGTACACTACTCAGCATTCTCGCTATGGCTGCGATGTCGGCAACCGCGCTGGCTGCGGATATCAAACCGGCGATCATCTACGATCTGGGGGGCAAGTTCGACAAATCCTTCAACGAGTCGGCCTATAACGGCGCGGAGAAGTTCAAGGCCGATACCGGCATCGAATACCGCGACTTCGAGATCCAGAACGACGCCCAGCGCGAGCAGGCGCTGCGTAAATTCGCCCGTGACGGCAACAACCCGATTGTCATGGCCGGTTTCTCCTGGGCTGCAGCGCTTGAGAAGGTTGCGGCCGAACATCCCGACACCGATTTCGCCATCATCGACATGGTCGTTGACCTGCCGAATGTGCGTTCGATTGTCTACAAGGAGCAGGAAGGCTCCTATCTGGTCGGCGTGATGGCCGCAAAGGCCTCGGAATCGGGCACGGTGAGCTTTATCGGCGGCATGGACATTCCGCTGATCCGCAAGTTCGCGTGCGGCTATGCAGGTGGCGTCAAGGCGACAAACCCGGATGCGACGGTTCTTGAGGCGATGACCGGCACCACGCCGGACGCCTGGAACGACCCGGTCAAGGGCGGCGAAATCGCCAAGTCGCAGATCGCCCAGGGTTCGGACGTCGTCTACGCTGCCGCCGGCGGCACCGGCATCGGCGTCCTGCAGGCGGCTGCCGACGAAGGCAAGCTCGGCATCGGCGTCGACTCCAACCAGAACGGCCTGCAGCCGGGCGCGGTCCTGACCTCGATGCTCAAGCGCGTCGACGTTGCCGTCTACAACGCGTTCGACGATGCCAAGGAAGGTAAATTCACCTACGGCTTCAATGTCCTCGGCCTTGCCGAGAACGGCGTCGACTACGCCATGGACGACAACAACGCCAAGCTCGTCGATCAGGACATGCGCGACGCGGTCGAGCAGGCAAAGGCCGACATCATTGCCGGCAAGATCTCCGTCCACGACTATACGTCCGACGAGAACTGCCCGTACTGACCGGCTCCATCAAGCCGACAACATTCGAAACCGCCGGACAGCCCGTCCGGCGGTTTTTTTATGCAGGCATGGATGGAATCCGGCGCAATGCGCGTCGCGCCGCCGCGGCGATCATACCGCGGCGTGTTGCTGAGCGCGGCGCGGACGAACGGCCTCCACACGCACTGTTTTCCGGTCATCGAAGCCGAATTCGACCACCCCGACGCGATGAAAACCTGCAACACGCATGCTAAAACGAAAGAGGCGTACAAACGGGCGACAGGCCTCGTGCCTGATTTTTGCAATGCCGCGCCGCTTTGGATTCGTCCACGTGTGCCGGCTCCAGTCCATTATGGTCGTCTCGAAACCGACCTTCCGCCCGTCGCGCAGATTGAAATCCTGGACGCAGAGCGCCGGTTCGATCTGATAGATCCGCAGCGTTTTGAACAGGTCCAGTCGCGGATTGAACAAGAGCTGGTCCACCGGTTCCATCAGGCCGTCGGTCCTGTCCAGAAGATAGCGGGCGCAGTCGCGGCTGATGAAGTAACCGCCGGTGCCGACGTGACTGGAACGCATGCGCGACAAATAATGCTCGTACACCCGCCTCCTTTGACCGGACAAACGGACATTCTGGAACACGGTTTCGGCTTTCACGATATCGGCATCGTCCGGCAGCCAGTCGTCGCTTTGAAAAAACCGAGCGCTATCGTCCGAGAAATGCGCATCGTCCTCTGCGACGAACGCCCAGCGATCCGGCGCTTCGGCGATCAGTCTCCAGGCATTGCGGTGGCTGAGGAAGCAGCCGATGTCGCCCCTCGTCAGTCCGAATTCCCCGCTGGCCCTGCCGGCGTACTCGGCGACCTTCGATTCCGGCAATAGGGATCCGTCAACGGCCGGAATCCGGACAAGATCGAAATCGAGCCTGCGTGTCGCACCGACAAACCAACGCAGGCGGTCGGCGCTTCGATCGAGGTTGATCAGATAGACCTTCAGGGCCCTTTTCTTCGGCTCTTGCGGCCCGGCGGCACGGCGCGCCGTCGCGCCCGGCGATTTCACCAACAAACTATGAGACATTGATACTTCTTTACTCGGGGAACGGCCTCAACAGATCAGGTTGACCGGTCTGCAGGTTAAATCCCCCACTCTCCAGCTCTGCGCCGAGGCTAAACGTTGCCTCTCAAGCAGAAGCTCCTCTCTCCCTGTGCTTTCTTCCAGTATTTTAGCCAGTTCTGCTTGTGTTTTTCAATACTTGGTATTTCAACAAATACAAAGCGCCTGTCAAACACTTGAAATTGGCGCGTCTATACGCTCACCGCGTAAGATGTAAGGATGATTCTGAAAACAGGTCACCGGACCGTCCGTCAGGCCATGACGCGGAGTATTGGGCCAGGCGGATCTAGAACGCGTCCGGAAAATGTCTCGGCCAGCGGCGCGGAAGAACGGCGATGATGTCACGGCGGACGGAGAGCCTTGCGGCATCGCGCTGGCGCGACAGCCAGATGTCTCCGGCCGCGGCGATACGCCTTGCTGCGGTTCCTGTCACCGCGTCGATGGCCGCCTGCTCGCTGGCGCGGGCCTTGACCTCGACAAGGGCCACGAGGTCGCCCTTGCGGGCAATCAGGTCCACCTCCCCGGCCCGGGTCCTGAAGCGGCGCGCGACGATGCGGTAGCCCTTGGCCATCAGTGCAACCGCGGCGAGCCATTCGGCGATGTGGCCGCGGCGATAGGCGCGCCGACGCTCAGCGCCGCCGTGAAGCGGGCCGCGGGTCAAGGTGCTGCGTCCTTCATGCTCAGGAGGCGCTGGTAAAGTGCCTTGCGCGGCAGGCCGGTGCGCTGGGCGGCTTCCGTCGCGGCCTTGCCGGGCGCATGCGATTTCAGCAACTCCAGAAGCAGCGCGTCCGCATCCTCCGGGCTGGCGGGCTCATCGGCGGGCGGGCCGATGACAAGCACGATCTCGCCCTTGACCGTATCGGCCTGCGCATAGTGCCGCGCCAGTTCGCCGAGCGGCGCGCGGCGGATCTCCTCGAAAGCCTTGGTGAGTTCACGGCAGACGGCGGCGGAGCGCCCGGCGCCCAGCACGTCGGCGGCAGCCGCGAGCGCCGCGGCCAGGCGGCGCGGCGATTCGAAAAGGACGAGCGTTGCCGGCACGTCCTTCAGCGAATCGAGACGGTCGCGGCGCGCCTTGTCCCTGGCGGGCAGGAAACCGGCGAAATGGAAACTGTCGCTCGGCAGCCCCGATGCCACGAGCGCCGCCAGCGGCGCCGAAGCACCCGGAACGGGGATGACCGTTATCCCGTCTTCAAGCGCCAGCTCGACGAGCCGGTAGCCCGGGTCGGAGACAAGCGGCGTTCCGGCATCGGAGACCAGCGCGACGCTTTTGCCCTCCTTCAGGGCGGCGACAAGTTTCGGGCCGGCGCGCGCCGCATTGTGTTCATGGTATGCGACCGGTCGGTTCGCGATCGCATAGCGCGACAGCAGCGTCCTCGTGACCCGCGTGTCCTCGCAGGCCAGGATGTCGGCGGAGGCGAGAACCTGCAGGGCACGCAGCGTGATGTCGGCGAGATTGCCGATCGGCGTCGCCACCAGATAGAGCGCCGGCTCCAGAGGCCCGGCCGGTATCGCATGTGCGCCGATTTGAAATGATCCCTGCATAAAACCCCGTTTATCCGAACGCGCGTCAGAGCAAAAACCGGATCAGATTTGCTCTAGGTAAACGGATCGGATTCCGATTATCCTGTGAGATGCACCGCCTTCGCCTTGATCTTTACCTGCGGGTGTTTAGGCAATATGTACGCATCTTGCCCCACGGGCAAATGCCACACACGCGGCCGGGACCACAAATGAAAAACACTCTGCGCTCACTCATTCGCCGACCGGCCATGCTGGCGCTTTTCTCCGCGGGCCTTGTCCTTTCCGGCTGCCAGGCGGTCGACTACGGATTTTCGCGCGGGGGCAACACGGCGGTTGAGCCCGCGGTCCCGGAAAGCCTGCCCATCAAGACCGGCCCGGCCGTCGGCGAGGTGCTGGGAACCGGAACGGTGCGGGTGGCATTGCTTCTGCCCAAGACCGCGCCCGGGAACGGCGCGGCCATCGCCGCCGAGTACCGAAACGCCGCCGAGCTTGCCATTGAAGCACGCGGCCAGCAGGCGATGGAGCTGGTCATCAAGGACACCGGCGGCACGGCGGCCGGCGCCATAGCGCGCACCGAAGAAGCGGTGCGCGAGGGATCGGCCATCATCCTCGGCCCGGTGTTTTCCGGCAGCGTGACCTCGGCCGCCTCGGTCGCACGACCGCAGAACCGCATCATGATCGCCTTCTCGTCCGACCCGTCGGCGGCCTCGGGCGGTGTCTTCCTGATGTCCTTCCTGCCCAACCAGGTGGTCGACCGGACGGTGGCCTATGCCACCGGCATCGGCCTGACATCCTTCACGGCGATCCTGCCGCAGGGCGCCTATGGCACGCTGGTGGAACGGCAGTTGCGCGCCACGCTGCAGCAGCGCGGCGGCGTTCTCAACGGGGTGTCGCGCTACGAGTACAACAATGAATCGGTCGTTGCCGCGGTGCAGCAGGTGTTGCCGGCGGTGGAGCAGTCCGACGCGATCTTCATCCCGGACGGCGGCACCTCGCCGGCCGCGATCGCCCGTGTGCTGCAGGCCGAGGGCGTCAAGCTGCGCGACAAGCGGCTGATCGGCACCGGCCAGTGGCGCTCGTCGAAGCTGTCGTCGGCCTATCTGCAGGGCGCCATCTTCGCCGATATGGACCAGACCGGCTTCGAGGCCTTCAAAGTGCAATACAAGGAACGCTTCCAGGCGGAGCCGTCGGTCAATGCCGGCCTTGGCTACGATGCGGTGACGCTGGTCGCCGACCTGATTTCGACCGGCAATCCGGCGGCCCTGTCGCGGCAGAACCTTGAACGGCCGGCCGGCTTCCGCGGCGTCACCGGCATCTTCCGCTTCATGAATGACGGCGAGACGCAGCGCGGGCTTGCGGTCTACCAGATCCAGGAAGGCGAGGCGATTGTCGTCGATCCGGCACCGCAGAGCTTCGGTGGCGGCTTCGAGCCGGCGCAATTCTGATCCATATAAAGCACGGTGAAGTCTAGACCAGGTGCCCGGCCTCCCAGCCGAGCATGGCCCGCTTTCGGGTGACGCCCCAATGGTAGCCGGTGAGCGCGCCGGTGCTTCCGAGCGCGCGATGGCAGGGCACGACGAAGGAAATCGGGTTGCGCCCGACAGCCGCGCCGACCGCCCGCGGCGCCGACGGTTTTCCGATTCTTCCGGCGATCGACGCGTAGGTCATCGCCGCACCCAGCGGAATTTCCAATAGCGCTTCCCAGACGCGGATCTGGAAATCGGTGCCGATCAGCACGACGCGCAGCGGCTGCGAGGCATTCCAGCGCGCCGGATCGAAGCACCGCTCGGCGAGCGGGCCCGTGGCCGACGGCTCGCTGACATAGCGGGCGCGGGGCCAGCGGGCGCACATGTCGTCCAGCGCGTCGCGCTCGCCGCCAGGATCGCAAAAGGCGATACCAGCAAGGCCGCGGTCGGTCGCCATGATCAGTGCAATGCCGAAGGGGCAGGGGTGGAAACCGTAGCGGATGACCAGACCCTCTCCCTTGGCCTTCCAGATGCCCGGTGACACGGCCTCGTGGGTGACGAACAGGTCGTGCAGGCGTCCGGGGCCTGAAAGGCCCAGCTCGTAGCTGGCATCGAGCAGCGGCAGGCCCTCCTGCGACAGGAGTTTCTTGGCGCGGTCGAGCGTGACGGCCTGCAGGAAGCTCTTGGGGCTGAGGCCCGACCACCGGGTGAAGGTCTTCTGCAGCTGCGTCGGGGACTGGCCGAGTGCGCCGGCGACCTCCTCCAGCGAGGGCTGGCTGCGGTAGCGCGTGGCGATCAGCTCCAGTGCATGGCGGACGGTCTCGTAGTCGGGATCGGTCCGGGCCTCTTTGATTTCGCGGGTCTGGTCGATATTCATGAGCGGGTGCGTCGTTGTTGCTTCGGCCCAGACAAGCACGCCGGAGGGGCTCGCGCCACCCGTTTCTTGCGCCGATCGTGTGCGAATGTCTATCGCCTCTGAACCGACGCAAGCGCCAGCGAAAACGCCTCGGCGAAGGACTCGCGGTCGTCCGGGTTCAGGAACGAGCCGATATCGGTCGAGCGGCCCTCCCCGGTGATGCGCATGCCGGTGATGCCGGCCTCGTCGTGGCGCGCGACGTGGAACCGTGCCCAGAACGGGTTGAATCGGTAATTGCGGGTGCGTCCGGACGGGGCGATCTTGGAGACCGAGAGATCGGTGCGCGAGACGCTGACGATCTCGCGGGCACGCCCGGCGCGGTAATTCAGCCAGAAGGCGCCGAAGACAAGAATGAGGTCCAGGACAAGGAAGACGAATATCGGCCACGCGCCGGCGATCGCGAAGACGATGCCGTGGACGATCGTCGCAACCGTCATGATGCACATCAGCACGACGAATCCGATACGCCCGAGCGAGCGGTGGGGCGTCAGCAGCGCCTCGAAAACCGGCGCTTCATTGGTGCGGGCCGCCTTGTCGTTTTCCTCGTTTTCCGGCCCCTCGCCACGCATGGCATTGCGTTCCCTCATGACCACAGAATATAGAGGGTTCATGGAAAAGGCCAAAACGAATTCCCCAGCCCCGACATCACGAAACGGTACGAAGAAAAAGGCCGGCGCGAAGCGCAAGCGCCTGCCGAAAAGCGCCTATACAAGGGATGAAATCGCCGAGATCTTCCGTCGTTTCTCGGTCCAGCGGCCCGAACCGAAGGGCGAGCTGGAGCACGTCAATCCCTATACGCTGCTTGTCGCGGTGGTGCTCTCGGCGCAGGCGACGGACGCCGGCGTCAACAAGGCGACGCGGCCGCTCTTCGCCATCGCCGACACGCCGCAGAAGATGCTGGATCTCGGCGAGGACAGGGTCCGCGAGCATATCCGAACGATCGGTCTTTTCCGCAACAAGGCAAAGAACGTCATCGCGCTGTCGAAAGCGCTGATCGAGGATTATGACGGCGAAGTGCCGGCCGACCGCGACGCGCTCACCAAACTGCCGGGCGTCGGCCGCAAGACCGCCAATGTGGTGCTCAACATGGCCTTCGGCCAGCCGACCATGGCGGTCGACACCCACATTTTCAGGATCGCCAACCGCATGCGGCTGGCGCCGGGCAAGACCGTCGACGATGTGGAGCAGAATCTCTTGCGCACCATTCCCGAACCCTATCTGCAGCACGGCCACCACTGGCTGATCCTGCACGGACGCTATGTGTGCAAGGCGCGCAAGCCGGACTGCCCGGCCTGCGTCGTCGCGGACCTGTGCAAATCGAAGGAAAAGACCTGCGACGTGCCGGCGGCGCTGGTGCCGTTCGGATAGGGTTACGCCGTCAGCCGGCGAGCGATTCCAGCAACCGCGCATAGGCGGTCTGGCCGCGCCGGAAGGCGGACAGGCGGAAGAACTCGTTCGGCGAGTGCATCCTCTCGTCGTCATGCTGGAAGCCGAACATGACCGGATGTACGCCGAGCACCTCCAGGAGGGTGTTCATGACCGGGATCGAGCCGCCGACACGGGTCCGGTAGGGCGTCTTGCCGTAAACTTCCTCCAAAATGGCGGCAGCCGCGGCGGTGGCGTTGTGTCCGTGGGGGACGAGCAGCGGATCGCCGCGGCCCGGAAGCTTTCTCACCTCGGCGCGCAGGCCGTCCGGCAGGACGCGTTCCACATGGTCGCGGATCAGATCGAAGATGCGCTCCGGCGACTGGTCGGCGACGAGGCGACAGGTGACCTTGGCGCTGGCCTCTGCCGGAACGATGGTCTTGGTGCCGGCGCCCTGCCATCCGCTCGTCAGCCCGTTCACATCGAGCGTCGGGCGAGCCCAGAGCCTTTCGGGCGTCGAATAGCCGGGCTCGCCGACCGCCGCCGGCGCGCCCGTTTCGGCGAGGAACTTTGCCTCATCGAACGGAACCCGGGCGATGGCCTGGCGGTCCTCCTCCGACAACGGCACGACATCGTCGTAGAAGCCGTCGACGGTGACGCGTCCGTCGGGCGATTTCAGCGTCGCCAGCACTTGCGCGAGCCCCATGGCCGGATTACCGATGCCGGCGCCGCGCAGGCCGGAATGCTGATCGGCGTCGGGCCCGGTGACGACGATTTCCAGCGAGACGATGCCTTTCAGGCCCATGATCAGCTGCGGCGTGTTCTCGTCCCATTGCAGCCCGTCGGCGGAAAAGATCATATCCGCGGCGAGGCGCTCACGGTTCGC
Source organism: Nitratireductor sp. XY-223 (assembly GCF_004959855.1). Lineage (GTDB taxonomy): Bacteria > Pseudomonadota > Alphaproteobacteria > Rhizobiales > Rhizobiaceae > Hoeflea_A. The sequence continues at coordinate 356,166 of NZ_SPNT01000002.1, forward strand.
TTCCACAAAAGGCGGAAGGTCGGGCGAAGCAATCTCCTCCTGGCCCTCGAAGAAGAACTTCAGGTTGACCGGCAGGCGGCCCGTGGTCGCAAGCAGCGCCTCGACCGCGACGATCGGCACCATCATTCCGCCCTTGTCGTCCGACGCACCGCGCCCGTACATCAGGCCGTCGCGGATTTCCGGCTCGAAGGGCGGCTTCTCCCACAAATCGAGCGGCTCCGCGGGCTGGACGTCGAAATGGCCGTAGATCATCACCGTCGGCGCGCCTTCGGGTGCATGCAGCCAGTCGCCGTAGACGACCGGATGGCCGTCGGTCGGCATCACCGACACGTTCTCGATGCCGATGCTCTTCAGCTTGCCGGCGACCCATTCGGCCGCCGCGACGACATCGGCCGCGTGATCCGGCTTGGCGGAGATCGACGGTATCCGGACCAGTTCGATCAGCTCGTCGACAAACCGGTCTTGCTCACGATCAAGATATGCCTGCCACTCCATCGATTCTCTCCTGCGGATTTCGGGGTTTCGCGTCGTCGATACGGCGTTGACCATTTAACCGGTTTCATGCCGGTAGCGGTAGACCAGGATCGCATTCCCGTGGGCGGCCTCGGCCTTTTTGTCGCGCACGCCGCCGAGGCGCTCGGCCAGAGCGCAGGAGCGGGCGTTTTCCTTGTCGATCGTGCTCACCAGCGTTTCCAGTTGCAGTGTTTCGAACGCGTAAGCCTTCGCGGCGCGGGCCGCCTCCGTCGCAAAGCCCCTGCCCTGCGCGCCTTCGCGGAACATGTAGCCGAGTTCCGGCTCGTGGTCGCCCGGCTCCATGCCGATCAGCACAAAACCGAGGAGCTCCTCCGTGCGCTTGTTTTCGACTGTCCACACGCCATGGCCCTGCAGCATCCACGTGGCGGTCATCTGCGCGAAGTCGTGCCAGGCACCCTCGCGGTCGGGTTCGTCGAGCAGGAACCGGCCGGCGGCCGATTCGACGATTTCCGCGTAGGCCTGGAAATCGCCGATCGCAGGCGCCCTGAGCCGCAGCCGCTCCGTTTCGATGACCGGAACGACGGCAGCCAGTTGCCCGGCGATCCCTTTCGCGACGGCGCTGTCGGTCGGGCGTTCGTGGGGCAGAGGCATGTCTGAAACCTCCCTTTTGTTTTTTGTCAGCGCAGCGCGAATTCCGGATCCCTCGCGGCCAGCATCTTGTGCAGGTGCACCATCAAGCCGGCGGCGAAGAGCGGCGTCAGCAGGTTGACCAGCGGGATCGACAAAAACGCGGCGATGACGAGGCCGGCGGCGAAGATCGTCCCGCGATATCTGGAGCGCATGCGCCTCACCTCCTCCTCGCTGCGGAAGCGCATGGCGGCGAATTCGAAGAACTCGCGGCCGAAAAGGTAGCCGTTGACCAGGAGGAACGCGATGATGTTGATGCCCGGAACGAACAAGAGGATCACGGCGACGATGTTGCCGGCGATGACGACGCCCAGAAACTTGGCCGTGTAGACGATGGCGCGGCCGATCGGCACGGACTCGCCCGGCGGATCGGCGGGATAGTCGCGGTTCTCGATGATCTCGGCGACCCCGTCGAGGAAAAAGCCGGCGACGACCGCCGTCACCGGCGCGATCAGCAGCGCAAGGCCGACGGCAAGACCGAGGCTGGCGATGATACCGAAGACGATGCCCAGCCAGCCGGCCCACTCGGGAATGCCGGGAACGAGCTGGTCCAGCCAGGGCATCGCGTAGGTGACGAACAGGCCGCGCAGGGCCGTCCACAGCCCGATCAGCAGCAAAACGGTGATGCCGAGGATCTTCCAGAAGGCGGATCGGGTCTCCGGCGCAAAAAGGTTGCGCCCGGCAAGACGCGCGGCTTCAACAATCATGGGCGGTGTTCCGGTGGAGCATGGCTTTCAGATAGGCATTGGCACGGCGTGTTCAATGCACACGGGATTGTCTTACATTCGATTGCATTTGCACCGGGGCGCCCTTATGTCAGTCGAACACCAATGCTCCACCGTCATACGGGAAGCCGCCGGATGCGAATGCTGACTTTGGGTGCCCTCTGTTGCGTGTCCGTACTCGCTGTCGGACCGGCCCGTTCGGAAATGTCGGATGGCCAATTCGATTTCGTCCAGGCCAACATGATCGGCGTGTTCTACCATGAGATGGGCCATGCGATCATCCATACCGAAGATGTGCCGATCTTCGGCCAGGAGGAGGATGCCGCCGATGTCCTGTCGGCACTTCTGATCCACGAGACATTCCTGGAAGAGGACGCGCAGGCGATCGCCTTCGACGCAGCGCTCGGCTATCTGAATGATCCGCAGGGCATGAGTGAAATTGTCTATTGGGATACGCACGGGCCGGACGAGCAACGCTTCTACAACCACGTCTGCATCTTTTACGGCGCCGCTCCGGAACGCCGCGCCGCATTGGCCGAGGACCTGGGCCTGCCGCCGGAACGCGCCGACTGGTGCCCGACGGAATACGAACAGGCTTCCGATGCCTGGGGATCGGTTCTCGATGAAATGTCGTCCCGCGCGCAGAAGGACACGCTTGTCTTTGTTCCGGGATCGGGCCGCCATGCCGATGTGCTCAACGCAATCGTTGCCGACGAAGTCGCGGATTTCAATGCCAACTACACGCTCAGCAACCCGGTTGTCGTGCGGGTCGAATCCTGCGGGCAGACCAATGCGTTCTATGACCGCGACGGCCGGATCCTGACCATGTGCACCGAATTCGTCGACCACATGCTGGCGCTTGAAAAAAGGCTCTAGGCCACTCCTTCGGGACCCCGCCGGGTCGACAGTCTCGAATTTGAAGCAATTTGTTGGGTGACATTTAAACCATCGGGTGAAAGATACTTCGAAATTCACGCATCATGAGAATGGGACGATTGAACATGCCGCGTTATTCCACGCCAATGGCCGTTGCAACAGCCGCCGCAGTCTTCCTGTTTTCGGCGTCTGCGAGCCTTGCCCAGGACGCCGAGGAAATCCTTAGAGCGGTCGAGAGCGACCCGGACAGCGTCGACATGACCGATGTGATCCTGACCGGCACGTCGCCGGATTGCGCCGATTACGCGCAATCGTCGATTTCGGAGGCGAACGATCTTCAGCAGAACCGCACCTTTACCGGTGCGGTCATCGTTTCCGTTGAAGACGGTGCCTGCACCGTCACCTCCAACGGCATTCCCAACCACAGCTTCGGCGGCGGCTCGAAGCGGCCCTTCGCGACGCCCATTGCCGCCATCGGCAAGCGCTTCGATATCCCCCGTTCGCCGAAGGCCGCGGGCGCCCCGACCGCGCTTTCGCACGGCCGCTACGAAGCCATCCTGTTAAACGGCGTCGTCATCGATATCCTGTCCGCCGGCTGCTACAACCCGGACGGTCGGCGCGCCGACAGGAACGGCAATGTGCTGGCCGGCTGCGCGGCAAACGATCCCTGGCTCATCGATCCCATGTCGCCGCTGGCAACCTTTGCCGAGGACGACCACCACGGCCACACCCAGCCCGACGGGCGGTATCACTATCACGGCAATCCGATGGCCCTGTTCGACGACGATCCCGGACCGGACGGCTCGCCGCTGATCGGCTTTGCCGCCGACGGGTTTCCCGTCTACGGGTCCTATTTCAAGGATGCGGACGGGACCGTGCGCAAGGCGGTTTCCGGATATGCCCTGCGCAGCGGCGAACGCCCCTCCGGGGCCGGAAATCCGGGCGGCGCCTATGACGGGCTCTACCGCGCCGACTACGAGTTCACCGGCGAGGGCGATCTCGACGAATGCAACGGCATGACCGTGAACGGGTCCTACGGCTACTATGTCATCGATGCGTTTCCCTGGGCGATCGCGTGCCTCAAGGGCACGCCGGACCGCTCCTTCAGTGCCGGCAGGCGATAACATTCCACGATGGTGCCGAAAGGATGAAATGATGCTACGGCCGGCTGCTATCCCGTTCCTTTTTTTCCTGTTGCTTCCCGGCATCGCGGCCGCCGATGCGACGGCGCCGCCGCTGATCGCCGAGCGCCTGTCGCTGATGAAGGACGTCGCCATCTACAAGGCGGAGCGTGACATTCCGGTCGAGGATCTGGCGCGCGAGGCGGTGGTGCTCGACGCGGTGGTGAAGGCCGCCGCCGAGCATGGGCTGGTGCCGGAAACGACGCGCGCCTTCTTCCAGGCGCAGATCGATGCCGCGAAGCATATCCAGGCCTGCTGGATCGGACGCTGGTCGTCCGGCGAAGCGCGCCCGGCGCAAGGCGCCGATCTCGTGGAGGTCATCCGCCCGGAGTTGCTGCGCCTCGGCAATGCGATCGTTGCGGCGATCGCGGTGGATATACGAGAGGGCCGTTCCGCCGGTTCCGAGGCCTTTCACGATATTGTTGTTGCAGAGTGCCTTAGTGGAGATGCCAGCGCAGCCATGGCACGGGCGCTCGGGGAAATCGCATTGCAATGATCAGGAAAATCGGATTTGTCGGCATCAGGACCAGCCGCCTCGATGAGGTGGCGGCGGTTTTTCGGGATTGTCTCGGCGCATCGCAAGAAGACGCGTCGGAGGCTTCCGTTTCATTCGTTGCAGCCGACGGGACGGCCGTCGAAATCTACGGTACGGACGATGACTTTCACCGGTTCTTCGACACCGGGCCGGTGATCGGATTCGAAGTCGAGGATTTCGATGCCTGCCGCGCCGCGCTCGTCGAAAAGGGAATAGAGTTCCTGACGGAAATCCAGCAGAACGAACGCAACGCCTGGCAGCACTTTCGGCTTCCCGACGGAACGGTCGCTGAGATCATCGGCCCGCGAAAGGGCAATTCCCAACAGGATTGAATGTCGTTCGGCGTGAGCGTCAGGCCTCGCCGACGACGCGTTCGTAGACCTGAACCGGATGCGGGCTGAACAGCTTCAGCCGCAACCGGCACAATTTCGACAACGGCCGGAAAGCCAGCCGGCGGTCCCCGGAAAGAAGTTCGGGCACTTTCGAATTGTAGTAGATGACGATGACGCGGTTGCCGTTCCGCGCGGCGCTGTCGAGGAACTTCGTGACCACGCGCTCGACCAGCTGGACATCAAAGGGATTGAAGAAATAGAGGACGCAATTGCCTTCGGGCACTTCATAGTCGAGGGCATCGCACAAAATGGACTGCACGTCCCGGCATTGCAGGCGCTCGCCGGGATAGCCGGCGATGTTCCTTGAAGCCTGTTCATGCAGGACGCTGCAGAACTCGACACCGTGCACTTGCTTGAACGGCTTGGTCGCCGCCGTTAGAAGAACGCGGCCGCGGCCTGAGCCGATATCCACGAAGGAATACTGGCTGAAATCGACCTTGAGCGCCTTGAGCAGCCATTCCACCACCGGCCTTGGGGACGGGCCGTATTCATAAGTGAGGTTCGCGTGGGCGCTGTTGACCGGAGACAGCTGATCCGGAAAGACTGTTCCCCGGGTCGCTATCTGCTCCATGCCCTCGAACTTGCGGTCCCAAAGCAGGCTGTAGGTGTGATACAACGACATGGCGCGGATGTGGCGCATCAGCTCCCACAGCCGTCTGAAATACTGACCTCGCGTACCTTCCGAGTGCCGGTAATTTGGCATCCTCTTACTGGCAAAAAACAAATCGGCACCTCAGTCGGCTAAAGAAGGCGTTTGACGTTGTTTAGATACAATAAGCGATTTGTTAAAATGACATTAAAATCAGCGGTTTGAAGAGTAGAAAATGCGACCAATACGTGTGGCTGACGCGTTTTCTGAGCAAACCAGTCGCGGGAACAAGCAAGGATACCGAGAAAGGGACCAACAACCATGCACAAGGGATCATGCCTGTGCGGCAAAGTGACATTCGAGGTCGATTGCGACCTGCCGCGGCCGAGTGCCTGCCACTGCGGGCAATGCCGCAAGCACTCGGGGCATTTCGAGGCCTCGACCGATGTTCCGCGCGACGCCGTCACCGTGCGCGGTGAAGAATACGTCACCTGGTATTCCTCGACCAAGGCGCGGCGGGGGTTCTGCAAGGTCTGCGGCTCGTCGCTCTTCTGGGACCCGCTCGACCGCGACAAGCATAACTGGACCGCGATCGCCATGGGCGCCTTCGACACCCCGACGGGAACAACGCTGGAGCGGCACATCTTCGTGGCCGACAAGGGCGACTACTACGCAATCGCCGACGGGCTGCCGCAGAACGATCAATAGAGACCTGGATCTGGGAGCCAGCCTGCAATGAGCGAATTTGATTACGAACAGGAACGCCGGCTGCTGTCTGAAATGGGTAGAGGAGTCCCTGCCAGCTATTGCCATGTCGTCTGGAAAACTGCATCGGGCGACGATCCCTGCGATTATTATGATGAGCTCGATAAGGCGAGGTGGTCGATAAGATGTGTCCGCCGATTCCGGGATGGAAGGCTGCTTGCGTACAGTTTCGCAAGTCCGAACTGGCGCGATGTCATGCCTGAATCGGCGTTTCCGTCGATCGAAGAAATTAATGCAGATGATGAATTCCTGGCGGCAGAAATTTCGGCAGGAGAATTTGAAGCGATATGGGACCGTGCCACCGCGTCTGAATAGTTCAGTCCAACGCAGCCGTTTGCGTGGTCAAGTCACCGAATAGTCCATCGGATTAATTCCATGCAACATCGGTCGAAAAACCTTTGCTGTGAGCCTTTTCCACCGTCCGGCGCTTCTCATCGGCGCCGAAACCGTCTAGGACGGTCGGCGGACGAACCGCACCGGAGCCTTACGCCTCATGGAAGAACTCGACGTTCTTTGCGTCGGCAATGCCATTGTCGACATCATCGCGCGATGCGAGGACGACTTTCTCATCGAAAACCAGATCACCAAGGGGGCGATGAACCTGATCGACGCGGAGCGCGCCGAACTGCTCTATTCCCGCATGGGCCCGGCGGTGGAGGCATCCGGCGGCAGCGCCGGCAACACGGCGGCCGGGATCGCCAGTTTCGGCGGCAGATCGGCGTTCTTCGGCAAGGTGGCGCGCGATGCGCTGGGCGATATCTACGAGCACGACATCGCCGCGCAGGGCGTCGTCTTCCGCACCTCGCGGCTTGAAGGCCCGCCGCCGACGGCGCGTTCGATGATTTTCGTGACGCCCGACGGCGAACGGTCGATGAACACCTATCTCGGCGCCTGCGTGGAACTCGGCCCGGAGGATGTCGACGAGGAGATCGTCGCGGCCTCGAAGGTCACCTATTTCGAGGGTTACCTGTGGGATCCGCCGCGCGCCAAGGAGGCGATCCGCCAGTGCGCGAAGATCGCCCACGCCCACGGCCGCGAGGTGTCGATGACGCTGTCGGACCCGTTCTGCGTCGACCGCTACCGCGACGAGTTCCTCGACCTGATGCGCTCCGGCACGGTCGATATCGTCTTTTCCAACGAGCACGAGGCGATGTCGCTTTACCAGACCGCCTCGCTGGAGACGGCGCTCGACGCCATGGAGGCCGACTGCAAGCTCGCCATCGTCACACGCAGCGAGCACGGTTCGACCGTCGCGCGCAAGGGCGAGCGGATCTCCGTCAACGCTATCGAGATCGCCGAACTGGTCGATACGACAGGCGCCGGAGACCTTTACGCCTCGGGTTTCCTGCACGGCTACACGACCGGTCGGTCGCTGGAGGACTGCGCCCATCTCGGCAGCCTTGCCGCAGGCCTCGTCATCCAGCAGATCGGGCCGCGCCCGCACCGCTCGCTGAAGCAGGCCGGCATCGACAGCGGTCTGATCGCGGCGGAACTAGCGGGTTAGACCGATTTTCTTTCAGGAGATCTCGTCCGGCGGCCTGCCGGGGGAATGGCGGTAGGACGGCAGCGTCCAGCCGTAGCGGATGGCGCCGCCGCGCAGGATGAAGGCGGCCAAGAAGGCCGGAACCGACCCCAGCGGGCCGGAAAGGCCGATGCGCACGGCCAGCACGAAGACCAGCGCCCCGAGTAGCGCGGCCGTCACGTAGATTTCCCGGCGCATCAGCACGGTCGGCTCGCCGGAGACGAGATCGCGCAGCACGCCGCCGAACGTGGCCGTGAGCACGCCGGTCACAACCGCGACAACGGGCGAACCTGTCGCCGACAAGCCGATGACGGCGCCCATGACCGAAAAGACCGCCAGGCCCGCCGCATCCAGCCACAGGAGCCAGCGGTAGCGCGATTCGAGCCGGTGGGCGGTGAAGAAGATCAGCACCGCCACGACCACGCAGATCAAAAGATAGAGATGCTCGCGCACCCAGAAGACCGGCGTCAGGCCGAGAACCAGGTCGCGAAGCGTGCCGCCGCCGACGCCCGTGGCGCAGGCAAAGAACAGGAAACCGATAATGTCGAGCTGCTTGCGCGAGGCGGCGAGCGCACCGGTCGCGGCAAAGACCGCGACACCGGTATAGTCGAGAAAAGTCAGAATCGTCACAACGCAAGCATATCGCCGGCGCGGCTGACGGCAAGCCTATTCGGCGTCTTCGGAGGCCTCTTCGGCCGGCGCTTCGGCCGCCTGCTTCGGGCCGCCCTTTGCGACACCCACCATGGCGGGGCGCAGCACACGGTCGCCGATGACATAGCCGTCCTGGACGACCTCGACCACCGTGTTGTTGGGGACCTCGGGATTGGGCACCTCGAACATCGCCTGATGGAAATTCGGATCGAATTTCTGCCCGTGCGGCGACAACCGCTTGACGCCGTGACGCTCAAGCGCCGAAAGCATCGAACGTTCGGTCAACTCGACACCCTCAATCAATGCCTTGAGCCCGGCATCGCCGGTTTCGCGCGCCTCGGCGGGAATGGCGTCCAGGGCGCGGCGGAGATCGTCGGAGACCGCAAGCATGTCGCGGGCGAAATTGGATACCGAATAGGAACGCGCATCCTTGACGTCGCGCGCGGTGCGGCGGCGCAGATTGTCCATTTCGGCGGCGAGCCGCAGATACTTGTCCTTCAGCTCGTCCCGTTCCGCGGCGATCAGATCCAGGGGAGAAGGCTCCGCCGCCGCCGCGGCAGCGTCGTCCGGGGCTTCGGTGCCATCGACCTGAGCTTTCTCCGCCGCGTCCGCTGCGGCCTGATCCGCGGGCTGCGCTCCGGGCTGCTCACCCCAACCCGTTTTTCTTGTCTCATCGGACATGATGCGACATTTCCTTCACGCTGTTTTGATTTGTTGCACCGCATATCGAGGTTTCGACGGAAAAAATCAAGGGATTGCTCCGTCTCAACAGGCCGCAAACGCATATTTCAACGGATCATTCGCGAGACCATCTGGGCCGTGTAGTCAACCATCGGCACGATGCGGGCATAATTGAGGCGTGTCGGGCCGATGACGCCGACGGCACCGACCACGCGGTCGTCGCTGTCGCGGTAGGGCGCGACGATCAGCGACGAGCCGGACAGCGAAAACAGCTTGTTTTCCGAACCGATGAAGATGCGCACGCCCGAGCCTTCCTCGGCCAGGTCGAGAAGCTCGATCAGACCGTCCTTCTTCTCGAGATCGTCGAACAGAAGCCGCAGCCTTTCGACCTCCTCCATATCGGATATGGTGTCGAGAAGATTGGCACGGCCGCGCACGATGAGGCGTGCCGGCTGTCCCTCGGCACTGCCCGACCATACCGCGACGCCGCGCTCAACAAGCGTCTGGGACAGGGCATCCAGCTCGCGGCTGACCTCGTTCTTCAACCGCTTCAGTTCGCCGCGCAATTCGGCCAGCGTGTGTCCGGCCAGGTGGGCGTTGAGGAAATTCGCGGCCTCGGTCAATTGCGCGGCGGTGACACCGGCAGGTAAGTCGATAATGCGGTTCTCGACCTGTTCGTTGCCGCCGACAAGCACGACGAGGGCGCGTGTCGGCTCCAGCCGGACGAACTCGATATGCTTGATGACCGCATCGCTCTTGTTGGCGATGACAAGGCCGGCGCCCCGCGACAGGCCGGACAGCATCTGGCTGGCCTCCGTCAGCAGCGTTTCGACCGACTGGTCACGCTCGATGCTGCTGACCTGCCGTTCGATCATGTCGCGCTCTTCGGTGGAAAGGTTGCCTGTCTCCATGAAGGCGTCGACGAAGAAGCGCAGACCCTGCTGCGTCGGCAGGCGGCCGGCGCTGATATGGGGCGCGTAAATCAGGCCGAGCTCCTCGAGATCGCTCATCACGTTGCGCACCGAGGCGGGTGAAAGCGCCATCGGCAAGACTCGCGACAGGTTCCGGGATCCAACCGGATCGCCGGAATCGAGGTAGAGTTCCACAATGCTGCGAAAGATCTCCCGCGTCCGTTCGTCGAGCGGTGCGGGCTGTGCCGATCCCAATCGCGTTTCCTCACTCATACAGACGGTCTCGCTGTAGCTGCACGACTATCGGCCCTAGTTTCCCCGTTGCCGCAAAAAAATCAAATCGCATACTGCCTATATAGTGCATTTTCTTTGCAAGCGCCGCAAAGGGGCGCTAGGACCTATCGGAGAACAAATCGGGAGTCCCCTTATGCGCCCATCAGGCAGAAGAACCGACGAAATGCGGGCGGTTTCCTTCGAACGCGGCTATTCCAAACACGCCGAGGGATCGTGCCTCGTGAAGTTCGGCGACACCCATGTCCTGTGCACGGCCAGCCTCGAAGAACGGGTGCCGCCGTGGCTGCGCAACGCCGGAAGAGGCTGGGTGACGGCCGAATACGGCATGCTGCCGCGGGCCACGGGCGAGCGCATGCGCCGCGAGGCCTCGGCCGGGAAGCAGAGCGGTAGAACGCAGGAAATTCAAAGACTTATTGGCCGTTCGCTGCGTGCCGTCGTGGATCTCGAAGCCCTGGGCGAGCGGCAGATTTCCATCGACTGCGATGTCATCCAGGCCGATGGCGGCACAAGGACCGCGTCGATTACCGGCGCCTGGGTGGCGCTGCATGACTGCCTCAAATGGATGGAGGCGCAGGGTATGGTGTCGACCGAAAAAGTCCTCAAGGACCACATCGCGGCAATCTCCTGCGGTATTTTCCTCGGCCAGCCCGTGCTCGATCTCGACTACACGGAGGATTCATCCGCGGAGACCGATGCGAACTTCGTGCTGACCGGTTCCGGCGGCATCGTGGAAATCCAGGGCACAGCCGAGGGCGCGCCGTTCAGCGAAGCGGATTTCGACGCAATGCTCGGTCTTGCCAAGAACGGAATCGCCGCGCTTGTGGAGCTGCAGCAGCAGGCCACGGCGGCCCAGTGACGGTCCATGCGATGAAGGCGCCCGGTCACGTTCTCGAAACGGCGCTTTACGCGGACGACCTCGACGCGGCCGAACGGTTCTACGGCGGGCTGCTCGGCCTTGAGAAGGTCACCCGCATGGGCGACCGGCACGTCTTCTTCCGCTGCGGCCAGGGCATGGTGCTGATCTTCAATCCCGACGAATCGGTCAAGCCGCCGCACAACCCGGCGATGCCCGTGCCGGTTCACGGCACCCGCGGCGAGGGCCACATCTGTTTCGGCGCAACCGCCGACGAACTTCGATCGATCGAAAAGGCGCTGCTTGACGCGGACATCGCCATCGAGGCGGATTTCGAATGGCCGGGCGGCGGCCGCTCCATCTATATACGCGATCCGGCTGGAAACAGCATCGAATTCGCCGAACCCCGCATCTGGGGTTTCGGCACAGAAACGGATGATTGATTTGAGGCGACTTACCGAGAAGAAGCTGGTTATCGCCAGCCACAACCAGGGCAAAATCGACGAGCTGAAGGCGCTCCTGGATCCGCTCGGCTACACGCTGGCGACGGCAAGCGAACTTGACCTGCCGGAGCCCGAGGAAACAGGCCTTACATTCGAGGCGAACGCCCGGTTGAAGGCGGTGGCGGCGGCGACGGCCGCCGGATTGCCGGCGCTTGCGGACGATTCGGGCCTCGCCGTCGACGGGCTCGACGGCGCACCCGGCATCTATTCGGCCCGCTGGGCGGGGCCCGACAGGGATTTCCCGATGGCCATGGAGCGAGTTCATGCCGAGTTGCAGTCCAGGTCTCCCTACAATCCACAGGCGCGGTTTGTATCGGTAATTTGTCTTGCATGGCCGGACGGTCATGTGGAATATTTCCGCGGCGAAGTTGAAGGCACCATCGTCTGGCCTCCCCGCGGCGACCGGGGTTTCGGCTACGATCCGATCTTCCAGCCGGATGGGCACGACATCACATTCGGCGAAATGAGCGCGGATCAGAAGCACGGCTGGAGACATGGCCAGGATGAGGCGCTGTCGCACAGGGCAAGAGCATTCAAACGGTTTGCCGAAGAGTGCCTTGAAGGCTGAAAACGATGGGTGGGGCGACGCTGAGTTATCTCGATCCGGGATTCGGGATCTATGTGCACTGGCCGTTTTGCGCGGCCAAGTGCCCCTATTGCGACTTCAACAGCCATGTGCGCCACAATCCGGTCGACCAGCCGCGCTACGTTGCCGCCTTTCAACGCGAAATCCAGCAGATGCGCGCAAAGACGGGCCCGCGCTCCGTTACCAGCATCTTTTTCGGCGGCGGAACGCCGTCATTGATGGAACCGCAAACGGTCGACGAGATCCTGTCGGCGATCGGCAGGGCATGGGATGTCGACGTCGATGCCGAAATCACCCTCGAAGCTAATCCATCGAGTGTCGAGGCCGACCGGTTCCGGGGCTACCGGGCCGCGGGCGTCAACCGCGTCTCGCTCGGGGTCCAGGCGCTCAATGATGACGATCTCAAGTTTCTCGGCCGCCTGCACAGTGTCGCCGACGCGCTTTCGGCAATCGAACTGGCGCGTGCGATATTTCCGCGGCTGTCATTCGACCTGATCTATGCACGTCCGGGCCAAAGCGTTGGGGCCTGGGAGAAAGAGCTTGACCAGGCCATCGGGCACGCGGCCGATCACCTGTCGCTCTACCAACTGACCATCGAACAGGGAACACCGTTCTACGGACTCTACAAAAGCGGCCGCCTCAAGGTTCCCGACGGCGACCATTGCGCCGATCTGTACGATGCGACACAGGCGCTCACGGCTGCCAGCGGCCTGCCGGCCTACGAGGTCTCCAACCACGCGGTTCCGGGAGCGGAAAGCCGTCACAACCTCACTTATTGGCGTTACGGCGACTATGTGGGGCTGGGCGCCGGTGCCCATGGCCGCCTGTCGCATTCGGGCGGCAAGACCGGGACCGTCAACCGGCGGCTGCCGGAGCACTGGCTCGAACAGGTGGAATCGCTGGGTCACGGCATGGAGTCGGAGGAGCGGCTGGACACCGAGGCCCAGGCCGACGAGCTGATGCTTATGGGCCTGCGCCTGCGCGAGGGATTCGACCTGTCACGCTGGCGCGATCTTTCGGGGCGCTCGGTCGATCCGGACAAGGAGAGCTTTCTCGTGTCGCACGGGCTGCTCGAGCGGCTCGGCAACTCGCGGCTGCGCTGCACGCCGGCCGGCATGCTGGTGCTGGACGCCGTCGTTGCGGATCTCGCCGCCTGAGCTGTTTCGTATTATGTTAGCCGGATAAGCACCGCCGAAGGAAGAGCTGTCGAGGCGTCCTGTTGTAGTCCCAGTAGGTTCCCTGATCAGCGTAGTACGACGCGCTGGCGGGCGGACAGAGCCTGCTGCTTCCGTCGCCGCAGGGGACCCATCTGTCGCCGATATAGCCGGGCTCCTGGTTCAGAACCGGCTTCGGAGGATATCGCTCCCAGGCTGCCGCCCTGCACTGCGCATAGGAACTGGTGCCCGCCTCGTATCCGACCTCCGACACACAGCCGGAAATCAACATGGCCAATGCGGCCAGTGTCGAAAATTGAAACAATTTCGTTTTCACGCCGTGCCCCGCTGCAGGTTCGATTTTGGTTGCCGCTTGCCGGCAGACCCTAGACAGTCTTGGCCCTAAATAGAAGCATTTGATGGCGGGACAACGATTTCCAGCAGCGGTAGCGTGCGGCCCGGCACCGCGTCGGACGGGGCGCTGCCGACATGGCGGGCACCCATGCGTTCGTAAAAGCCGGCGGCATTGGGGTCGGAAAGGATCGACAGCCGCTCGATGCCCCGCGCACGCGCCAGATCGAGCAATGCGACAAAGAGGCGTGCACCGACGCCCTTGCCCATCATATCCGGATCGGTAAAGAACTGGTCGATCTCGAATCCGTCGCCGTCCGGTCCGATCGCCGCGACGCCGGCCGGCACCCCATCGAGCTCCGCAACCAGCACCCAACCCCCGGCAATGCGCTCGGGATCGACCGTCAGTGCGTCACGACTGAATTCCATGAAACGCTTGTCATAGCCCCAGTGGGCCTTCGATCGGTGGCACAGCGCCGACAGGCTTTCGGCCTCCTCCCGCCGCGCCGGACGAACCGTGATCTCAGTCATGGGGGTTCAATGCGCCTTGGACATGTCCCCCAGGACTTCCTTGGAGGAAACGGTGGAATCGGCCTTGAGCTTGTAGACCATCGGCACACCGGTCGCCAGGTTCAGGCCCGTGACCTCGTCCCGGCTGAGGCGATCGAGAACCATGACCAGCGCCCGCAGCGAGTTGCCGTGCGCGGCAACGAGCACGTTCTGGCCGGCCAGGACACGCGGCAGGATCTCGGTCATGTAATAGGGCCAGACCCGGGCGCCGGTGTCCTTCAGGCTCTCGCCGCCCGGCGGCGGAACGTCATAGGAGCGGCGCCAGACATGCACCTGCTCCTCGCCCCACTTGGCCCGTGCATCGTCCTTGTTCAGCCCCGCGAGATCACCGTAGTCGCGCTCGTTCAACGCCTGGTCATGAATGGTCTCAAGGTCCGGCTGACCGACGCCGTCCAGGATGATCTGGCAGGTCCGCTCGGCGCGCACCAGCACCGATGTGAACGCGATGTCGAAGCGGATCCCGTAATCCTTGAGGGCCTTTGCACCGGTCTCGGCTTCCTCCAGACCCTGTTCGGTCAGGTCAGGATTCTTCCACCCGGTGAACAGGTTCTTCAGGTTCCATTCGCTTTGGCCGTGGCGAACGAGGACGAGGGTTCCGGACATGAGTTTCCGCCTTTCAGGGTTCAGGAAATTCCAAGGACATCGAGCATGGAGTAGAGCCCGGGATCGCGTCCCCGGGCCCAAAGCGCGGCCTTGACGGCGCCGCGCGCGAAGATCGAGCGGTCGAGGGCACGATGGGTGAGTTCCACGACCTCGCCTTCACCGGCAAGCATTACGGAATGCTCGCCGACGACGGAGCCGCCCCTGAGCGTTGCGAAGCCGATCGTGCCCTGCGGGCGCGGACCGGTCTGACCGTCGCGCACCCGCACGCTGTTGTCCGCCAGATCGATGCCGCGGCCCTCAGCAGCCGCCTCGCCGAGCAGGTAGGCAGTTCCGGACGGTGCGTCGACCTTGTGCTTGTGGTGCATCTCGACCACCTCGATATCCCAGTCGGCGGCGTCCAGGGCCCTTGCAGCCTGGCGCACGAGGACGCTCAAGAGGTTGACGCCGAGGCTCATATTGCCGGATTTGACGATCGGCGTGCGCGCCGCGGCGGCGCGGATCTCGTCCTCGTGCTCGGGGGTGAGGCCGGTCGTGCCGATCACATGCGCGATGTTTGCATCGGCCGCGAGGCCGGCAAAATTCACCGACACGGCTGGCGCCGTAAAGTCGAGAACGCCATCGGCAACCGCAAAGGCGGCTGCCGGATCATCGGTGACGGCAACGCCCGCTTGGCCGATACCGGCGAGTTCCCCGGCATCGCGCCCGAGCGCATCGGCGCCGTCGCGCTCGACCGCAGCCGCGAGCACGGCGCCGTCGACCGCGTCGATCGCCCGGATGAGAGCCTGGCCCATGCGGCCGGCTGCACCAACGACGGCCAGTCGCATATCAGCCATGTTCGACCTCGCTTTTTGCCGGTGTCATCTGAATTCCCAGATCCTCGTTTCCGTCAAGGCCCAGTGCCTGGAGTTTCAGGAATTTGGCGTAGATTCCGTCTTCGAGCGCCGCCAGCTCCGCGTGGCTGCCCTGTTCGGATATCCGGCCCTTCAGCATGACGATGATCTTGTCGGCGCGGGCGATGGTCGAAAGCCTGTGGGCAATGACCAGGACGGTGCGCCCGCTCATCGCATCGTCGAGCGCCTTTTGCACCAGCACTTCCGATTCGGTGTCGAGCGCCGAAGTCGCCTCGTCGAGAAGCAGGATCGGCGCGTTGCGGATCACCGCCCGGGCGATCGAAATCCGCTGGCGCTGTCCGCCGGACAGCGTCGAGCCGCCCTCGCCGACAGGCGTGTCGTAGCCCTGCGGCTGCTCGAGGATGAAGTCGTGGGCATAGGCCAGCCTTGCGGCCTGCTCGACTTCCTCGTCGGTGGCATCGGGGCGGCCGTAGCGGATGTTGTCGCGGATCGAGCCCTCGAACAGATAAGGATGCTGCGAGACATAGGCGATGCCGGCCCGCAGCGAGTGCTTGGTCACATTGGCGATGTCCTGACCGTCGATGAAGATGCGGCCGCTGCCGAGGTCGTAGAAACGCGGCAGAAGATTGACGATCGTCGTCTTGCCGGCGCCGGACGGACCGACAAGCGCGGTCGTCTTGCCCGCCTCGGCGGTGAAGCTGACACCATGCAATACGGGGCTTGCCAGGGCGTAGCCGAATTCGACGTCCTCGAAGCGGATCTCGCCTTTTGAAATCTGCAGTTCCGTGGCATTCGGCGCATCGGGCTGGTGCGGATCGATGTCGAGCACCTCGTAGATCATCCGGGCGTTGACGATCGCCCTTTCCATGTTCACCTGGAGGCGCGCCAGCCGGCGCGCCGGATCATAGGCGAAAAGCAGCGCGCCTATGAATGAGACCAAGGCACCCGGCAGTTCCTGTGCATTGACCGTCTGCACGGCCGCATAGGCAAGGATGCCGGCAACGGCCAGACCGGCCAGCGAATCCGTCAGCGGGCCGGTGCGTTCCGTCAGCCGCACGATGCGGTTCGACCTTGCCTCGGCATCGGCGACCAGCTCGTCCACCTTGCCGCGAAGCTGGTCCTCCATCGTGAAGGCCTTGACGATGGCGATGCCCTGCATCGTTTCCTGCATGACGCCGTAGACGCGGCTGTTGACCAGCACGGCCTCGCGCGTGACGCTGCGCAGGCGTTTGGCGATGTAGCGCAGGGCAAGCACCACGGGCGGTCCGACCAGGAACACGGCGAGGGTCAACTGCCAGTCCTGATAGAACATGACGCCGACAAGGGCGACGAGCGTCAGCAGGTCCTTTGCCAGCGACGTGATTGTCAGGTTGAGCACATCACGGATGCCGCTGGCGTTCTGGCCGATCCGGGCGGCCAGTTGCGCCGAACGGGTTTCTCCCAGATAGCCGACGCCCAGCTCCATCAGGTGCGAGAACAGCCGGCGCTGATAGCGGGCGACGATGTTGTTGCCGATCTTTGCCAACGCCACCGCCTGGCCGTAGGTGCCAAGGCCCCGCACGACAAAGGCGATGAAGATCGCACCGGTTATCGTCCAGATGACCTCGATGCGCTGCTTGGCGAAGGCTTCGTTGACGATATCGCGCAGGATCCAGGCCATGAATGCCGTGGACATAGAAACGGCGACAAGACACATGATAGCGAATGCGTAGGTCCCGACGTAATCGCGCACATTCTCAGACAGGATGCGTCTGAGCATGCCGATGATCGTGTAGGGATCGATCCGCTTTTCGTCTGATTGTGCCACTGCTTATGTCCCGATCTGTTCTGTACAGCGGCTCTATATACGCTTCGAGGGGCTTTGCCTATGCCCTCCAACGGCGCCCTTCCGTCGCAACACCGAAGCGGACCGGCGTGCGTGCGAAGGATGCGAGACCGAAGAGCGCGGCGAGCGGATGCGTGATCACGCTTGTCGGGATGGACCGCAGCAGTGCGCTGTGCGGCGCCTTGTCCTCGAACGCGGCCCTGAACTCCTGTTTTTCAAGGACCGGGACGATCTTCTGGGCGATTCCGCCGGACAGAAAAACACCGCCCCGCGCCATGAAGATCAGTGCCAGATCGCCGGCGACCCGGCCGAGATAGGTGGCAAACAGGGACAGGGTCTCCGTCGCCACGGGATCATCGGCCTCCAGTCCGGCCGCGGTGATCTCGTGAGGCGCCTTGAAGACCGGCTTGATTTCGTCCGCCTTGCAGATCGCCCGGTAGAGATTGACCATGCCGCTGCCGCACAGGATCTGTTCGGCCGAAACGCGGCCCTCGATACGTTCAAGGTGCGGAAAAACGGCGAAATCGCGCTCCGTCCGCGGGCCCAGATCGATGTGGCCGCCTTCTCCCGGGACCGGTATCCAGTTGTGGTTGGAATAGACCAGCCCGGCAACGCCAAGACCGGTTCCAGGGCCCAGGACGACGCGCGAGGCGTTGGAATCGATCTCTCCGCCGCCGATTTTGTGCCGATGCTCCTCGTCCAGCGACGCGGCCGCCAGGGCCTGCGCCTCGAAATCATTGAGAACGATTACATCCTCCAGGAAGAAGTCGCGCATCATCTGTTTGGGGCGGACAATCCAGGGGCAGTTCGTCAGGCGGGTTTCATCGCCGTCGACCGGTCCGGCAATGGCAAAAATCGCCGAACGGGGCTGCACCGAGGTCTTGTCGAGCACACAGGTCTGAATGGCTTCTTCTATGGACTCGAAATCGGCTGTCGCAAGAATCGGAAATTCCTTCGGCTGCGCATAGGCATCCACGAGAATGGCGAAACGCGCATTGGTTCCGCCGATGTCGCCGATCAGGATCGGGAAATGAATGATTGCTTCCTGGTCCATGATATTGGGCATGTTCCGTAGGTCTCCGAAATCAGACACGTCGGCGCGCCCTGCCGGGGCATCGCCAAAGCTTAAATCCGCCGCATTAAATCGATTTGAATTCTCCCTATAGGGAATTGCAAAGGCAATTGAAAGCAGCTGCGGTGCTTATTTTACTTCAAAGCCGCTTTAATCGGGAAATGTTGCAGTCTTATTGCACGAACGGACGCTCTTTGGGCACCGGAACCAGGGCCGGCAAGGCAAAGGGCGACTGGACCGGCTTGACCGGCGCGTAGGCCGTCTGCGCGCTGCCCCCGGCCCTGGAGGTCACCGCCGCCTCTGACGCGGGTCCGGCCGAATTCAGGACGACCGCGCAGGCCGTCGGCAGGTCCGACAGCATGATGTGCTTGGGCTTTTTCGGCTTGGTCGGTTTGGTGGTCTTCTTCGGCGGCTTCTTCGGCTTCAGAGCCACATTGAACCACCAGTCCAGTTCCTTGCCGCACCCGGCACTGGCGGGTACCGCGTTTTGCGCCTTGCAGCCCCTCGAGCCCTTGGGGCAGCGCAGCCTTATATGCATGTGGTAGTGATGGCCGTAGTAGGGCCGGACCTTGTTCAGGTGCCTGCGGTTGCCCTTCCAGGTCTCGCACAGCTTCTTCTTGATCCCCGGATGCACGAGGACGCGCTGGACCTCGGGGTAGCCTGCGGCGCGCATGATGAGGCGCCCGTGGGCGTCGGTCCACACGTTCGGATCGACAACGACCGACTTGGCCTTGAGGACCGAAATGGCGCTGGTCGCTTCCCGCTCATCGGCCGAATAGCGGCGGTTCGGCATCGGCGTCAGCCAGATGTCGGCGTCAAGTCCGATCTGGTGCGATGCATGCCCGGTCAGCATCGGTCCGCCGCGCGGCTGCGACAGATCGCCGACGAGCAATCCCGGCCAGCCGTCCTTCAGCGCGGCATCGTTCGACAGTTTCTCGATCGTCTTGATCAGTGCGGGATGCCCCCAGCGGCGATTGCGCGACAGGCGCATCGCCTGCCAGTAGGGTCCGTCAGTGGCGATCGCGATGCCGCCGGACAGGCAGCCCTTGGAATAGAACCCGTGCGCCTGGGCCGGCATGACGGCCGGCAGCCTCTTGCCGCCGAAGAGCTGCTTTGCCGGTGTCTTGTCGTTTGCCGAGGCCTGCCCGAGACTGAAAACAACCATCAGCACGGACAGCAGGCCGCTCAGCAACTTCGCATGCGCAATGCGTACCATCATCGGAAAGGCTCCTGGCAGACCAAATCGCACGGCGCCATACTACGCCAATTTATGCGCAATCTCTATTCAATCACCCGGTAGAGGCGGATCGGATTGTCCGAGGCGATCGCGACCGGCTCGAGGAAGGCCGGTATCCGGTCTTCCGCCAGCCCGGCATAGAAACTCTCCGGATACTTGCTGGCAATATCGCGGGCTTCCGGGTCCGACGGGCAGAAGGCAACCAGCGTCACGCCGGACCCGCGGATGAAAGCCTCGGCATCGTCGACGGTGCCCATGGCGATCTGAAGCTGCGTCAGCATTCCGCCCTGGTTGCGGTGATAGGGCGCCGAGAGCACGCGGTGCGGCGTGAAACGCAGGATGTCGGAGCCGAGATTGGACACGGCCGAGACAACGCCCGGCGGTTCGGCGGCGAGTGCCGCCATGTTCCGCGGCGCGTCGCACATGGCCAGTTTCTCTTCGGCCTCGGTGGAATGGGTCTTGACGGAGTCCACGCCGTCGACAGCCACGGCCCCGCCGATCATCCAGACGAACTGGATGGAGATCACCGCCAGGAGGATGTATTGCGCGGCCGCAAGTCCGAGCCTGTTTTGGGCGCGGTACAGCTGCTGTTTCTCGGCGATGATGGCCGAGAGCGGAACGACGGCCAGGAGGTTGGCAAAGACCGAACCGCGCACCTGCACCAGCGAGATCAGGAAGGCGACGACGATTGCCGCGGCAAAGCACAGGTTCTGCCGGGGCCGCACGCCGCGGCGGACCTGCCAGACACAGGCGATCAGCGCGATGAGGGGAACGGCATAGAAGCCGGTCAGGTTTTCCGGGCTGAATTTCAGCTGGCTGACGACGGACCGCGCTTCGGCCACCCGGTCAAGCCACATGGTACGCAGCACCGGGTCGAGATCGGCAAGCGGGCTGCGCAGGCACTCCGGGACGATGAGAAGGGCCGCGACGGCAACGGCGACACCAGCACCGGCCAGGGCCGCGAACCGGGCCGCGCGGCTGCGGTCGCTGGTCAGCGCGGCCAGGAAGAACAGCACGGCGCCGCCGGCGGTGCCGAGAAAATAGAACCCGCCCGAAAACGCGTCGCACACGACCGCACCGTAGGCGTTCGGCGGCGTCAGCAGATAAAAACAGCCGGCGAGCGTTGCCGCGAAGCACAGGCCGAAGGCGCTGGCGGCCTGCATGGCGGGCCGGCCCATCCAGGCCCAGAGCACGGCCATCGCGGCGCATCCGGCGGCAACAAGCGGCATCGTCTCCGCGCCGATCACGATGGCCAGCGCCGCGGCGACCCCGGCAACGGCCGACCAGACGCGGTTCAGCCTCGGATCGGTCAATCCCGCCAGCATCAGGATGATCAGTGCCAGTTGTGCATTGTGATGGTCGATGGCGCCTGGCCGGAAGCGGTTCTGCGCGATGACGAAGAATGCGCCGAGAAACAGGGCGACGAGCATGCCGGAGCGGCCGCCGAGATTGCGGCCCGCGGCGGCGATGCCGATGAACAGCGGGACAAGAAGGATGAGCGGCCACACGAACAGCGCCGCGGCCTCCGCGTCGCGCATGTCCATGAACAGGGAGAAGAAGCCGATGAGATTGGCGAGCGGCACATCGATCAGACGCGACCAGTGCATCTGGGTGCCGCCCTCCAGACCGAGGCGGTACTGGGTGAGATCGAACCAGCCCTGACCGGCCATGAGATCGCGGATCTGCACGAGACGCATCACGTCGTCATTGTCGTCCCCGACATAGTCGGTGCCATAGAGAAAATGCATGCCCGCCAGGAACAACGCCGTCAGCAGCGCTGTCAGCAGAACCGGCAGGAAAATGCGGTCTTCGCCGCCCGATGCCGTTCCCGGATTGGATTCGCCGACGCTCGTCAAGTCCGTGTCTCCCCAGACATCCGATTTAATTGCCACGGCGCAACCTAGCCTTAACCTTCCCAAGAAATAGTAAAGGCGCGCGCGAGCGCGTCCGGGCCCATTGCCTGCAATCGACAAGACGAGGCCATGATGTCAGATTTGATTTTCGACGACCTGCAGATCGCCGTTCTGCTGCCCTGCTACAACGAAGAGGCAACCATCGGCGATGTCGTTACG
The DNA here is from genome assembly GCF_004959855.1 of Nitratireductor sp. XY-223. Lineage (GTDB taxonomy): Bacteria > Pseudomonadota > Alphaproteobacteria > Rhizobiales > Rhizobiaceae > Hoeflea_A. The sequence goes on from NZ_SPNT01000002.1 coordinate 378,126, forward strand.
GGGTTCCGGCGCGAACTGCCGAACGCTCATGTCTTCGTCTACGACAACAATTCCAGCGACCGGACGGCAATTCTGGCCGCCCGCGCCGGCGCCACCGTGGTGCGCGAGCCGCGTCAGGGCAAGGGCCACGTGGTGCGGCGCATGTTCGCCGATATCGATGCCGACATCTATGTCATGGCCGACGGCGACGGCACCTATGCACCCGAGGATGCGCCTGATCTGGTGCGCACGCTGGTGACCGAGCGCAGCGACATGGTCGTCGGCACGCGCCGCGGCGTGACCGCGGATGCCGGCCGCTCCGGCCATGCCTTCGGCAACCGGCTGTTCAATTTTATTTACACGGCGCTGTTCGGAAGTGATTTCACCGACATCTTTTCCGGATACCGGGTCTTCAACAGGCGTTTCGCCAAGAGCTTTCCGGCGCTGTCCGGCGGGTTCGAGATCGAAACCGAAATGTCGGTGCACGCGTCGATGCTGCGCATGCCCGTTTCGGAGCTCACGCTCGACTACGGGCGCCGCCCGGAGGGCTCTGACAGCAAGCTTTCAACCTTCAAGGACGGCTTCAAGATCCTCTGGATGCTGATGCTGCTCGTCAAGGAGACCCGGCCGTTCCTGTTCTTCTCGAGCATCAGCGGCGCCCTGCTCGTCGCCAGCCTTGCCTTCATGGCACCGGTGCTTGCCGAATATTTCGAAACCGGGACCGTGAGCCGGGTTCCGACATGGATCGCGGCGATCGCGCTCTTGATGATTTCCATGCTGTTTTTTGTCGCGGGCGTTATTTTGGATTCTTTGGCCCGAAGCCGTGCAGAACACAAAAGGATGCTGTATATGGGTCTCCCGACGACACGCGGCGAGCCGCGCCCGGTCGGAGATGATCAGCGCCCATCAGGCGGCAAGGCAAGGAAACCAATCGCTGCATGATAAAACGTCTCTTTAGTTTCGTCGTTGTCGGCGGAATTGGATTTGTGACGGATGCGGTAATTTTGATGGGGTTGTTGCGCTTCTCGGCGCTCGACCCCTTTACTGCACGACTCATCGCCATTGCCGTTGCGCTGCAGGTCACCTGGCTGCTCAACCGGAACTTCACGTTCGGCAAGAGCAGCAGCCATGCGGCCGTCGAGGGCATGCGCTACGGCGGCGTGGGGATCGCCACGAGCCTGTTGAACTATCTCGTCTATTCCGGGCTGATCGTGTTTGTCCCGGACCTGCGCCCGGTCATCGCGCTGACCATCGGATCGGCCACCGCGACCATCTTTTCCTACACGGGCTACGCCAAGCTGGTCTTCGGGCGGTAGGTCCGGTCGATCATGGGTGGTGGTAACCCCACCGGCCGAAATGGCCGGCGGAACCGGATCTAGTCGAACCTGAACTTCAGCTTCACGGTGGGACCGTGGAAAATCCGATCGCTGTTCATACCTGTGGTGTAGCCCGAATCGACCATGCCGAAATAGGCGTCCACGCTGTAGCCGGCGCTCAAGGAATAATTTGCGTCGTTGAACGAGATTCCCAGAAACGCGTCGACATTCGGCACGGTCTTGTTTTCGCTGCGGGCGATGCTCGTAGCATAGGTGGGGTATATGTTGGTCAGGGTCGTCTTTTGCTTGCCGAACAGGATGGCGCCGCCGGCGCTGAAATCCACCGAGAATTTGCTGTCCCTGACCGGTACCGAACCCTCAAGGCCGATGCGCGGTCCAAAGCCTTCGAATTTCCGGGTATTGCGGATCGTTCCGGATGTGAATCCGCTGAACGTGCCGTCTTCGGTGCCCTTGAAATTGGTGTAGCGGATGCCGGCTTTGGCTTTCAGCGTTCCCTCGGGTATGCCGAGTATGCCGAGACCCACGTCGCGCCCGACCTCAAAATCGATCACCGCGTGTTCTTCCCGGCTTTCCACGGCGGCGGTGGTGGTGATAAAGGAGCTATAACTGTAGGACGCCGACTGCTCTCGGGTCTTACCCCACTTTCCACCCAGCGAAGCATACCACGGCGTGTCGCCGAAATAGGCCCCGATCTCGCCGCTTATATGGAAACCGTCCCTGGGTTTGATCATATGGCCAGGCGAGAAATAATACTGATTGGATTCCGAAGCATCCCAGAAATCGTACATCCCGCCAACTTCCAGCCACCAGGATGTCTTGCGGTCCTGGGCGACAGTGTCGCCCTCAACCAGGATGACCAGTGCAACCGCTGAGACAGTCGTCAGCAACGCTATCCGCAATTCGCGCCGGGATCTGCGCTCGCCAGGATTCATCTTGGGCCCCTCTCACAATCAACAAATACAATGGCTAATCAAATTGTCGCGCCGCCCGCGCCATTTGACACAATCTGATTCCGCCTTTGGATTCAATAAACTCACAGGCAAAAAAAATGAATATTTACTGATATTTTGCAGGTGTTGTCACAATGCAACATACAGTGATCACACCAGATTTGCCTGAAGAATAGCCGGCTTCTTTGCGGCTCACCCGGCGGCGCGTCGAACCTGGTCCCTCATGGAGGAAATTCCCACGCCGGCGGAATAAAAACTAGTCGAACTTGACTTTCAGCTTCACGGAGGGGCCGTGAAAAATCCGGTCGCTGTCCACATTGGTGAAGTAGCCCGCATCGACCATGCCGAAATAGGCATCGACGCTGTATCCGGCGCTCACCGAGAAATTCGCGTCATTGAAGGAGATGCCCAAAAACGCGTCGACATTGGGCACGGCCTTGGTATCCCGGCGTGTGAATGCGTATGTAGCAAACGACACGTCGCTATTGATCGATGTCTTCTGCTTGCCGAACAGGATCGCGCCGCCTGCGCTGAAATCGACAGCAAACTTGCTGTCCTGCAACGGTACGGAACCCTCGATGCCTATACGCGGCCCCAGCCCGCTGAATTTGCGTGTGTTGCCGATTGGCCCTGTGCCAAAGCCGCTGTAAGTGCCAATGCCTGACTCAGAACCCTTGAAATAGGTGTAACGGACACCGGCATTCGCCTTCAAGGCGCCCTCCGGAAGGCCGAGAATGCCGAGACCCACATCGCGGCCGACCTGGAAATCGACAACCGCGTGTTCCTCACTGCTTTCCACCGAGCCGCCGGTGGTAAAGGCACCGGAATAGAACGACGCCGTCTCATCCTGGCTTTTGCCCCACTTTCCACCCAGCGTGGCATACCATGGTGTGTCGCCGATATAGGCGCCGACCTCGCCGCTGATATGGAACCCGTCGCCGGGTTTGACCGTATTGCCTGGCAGGATGAAATACTGATTGGCGTCGGAGGCATCCCAGAAATCGTACATGCCGCCGAATTCCAGCCACCAGGACGATATCCGTTCCTGAGCAACCGTATCGCCCTCGACCAGAGCCACCAGAGCGACGGCCGAAACCGTCGACAGCAACACCACCCTGAATGCGCGCCGCGTTCTACGCTTGCCAGCTGCCATTTTGGTGACCCCTCATTCGCATTGAGCGAACTGCAAAAAGATAGCAATCCCTTGATCACAAAACCCCATTCTGATTCACGCTTCAACAAGGCGAGGCACAAAAAATCGGAGAGCAGGGCAATTTTTTGTATATGTTGTCGCTTTGCAACAATTGGACGTGGCAATCGTGCAAACGGAGTGGTAGCCAGTTCAATCCATAGATCCGCGACCAAGGGTACTCCCGTTGTCAAACCGTGAGGATACAAGAGGCGAAATTCGCATGCGTCTGGAAGCAGGCGTCGGAACAAGGCGCGTGCTGATCGCCGGCGCCATCATGGCCGCAATCCTGCTGACCTTCTGGACAACCTCCCGTTATCCGTCCCTTGGAGACAAGGCGCTGATGGGAGGCGCCATTCAGCTCGAAGATCCGTTGAGTTTCGAAGCGCTTTTCCCCGTTGAACAAAGCGATCCCCTTGCCAAGAAGATCCTTCTGTCCACCGTCAACTGGATAAAGACAAACCTGCAGGGAATGGTTTTCGGCGTCCTTTTCGGTGCGGCGTTCCTGACCCTTCTCGGCCAGCTGCGGCGGCGTGCCTTCAGATCGAAATATCTGAACACGCTACTGGGATTCGGCATGGGTGCACCGCTCGGCGTGTGCGTCAATTGCGCTGCGCCCATCGCGCAGGGAATCTACAAGGGAGGTGCGCGCCTGGAGACGTCGCTGGCCGCTATGCTCGCATCTCCGACCTTCAACATCATCGTCCTGACGATGATGTTCTCCTTGCTTCCCGTCTACCTCGTCGTCTCGAAAATCGCGTTGTCCCTTGTCGTCATCTTCATTGTCGTCCCGATGGCGGTATCGGGCCGCCATTCTTCAAACCTCGAAGGGCAGGCAACGGAGCAGAATGCCGTGGCGTGTCCCATCGATATCCCGGTGAAGGGGGGAGGCGGTCTTTGGACGGATTTCGCCGACACGATCAGGCTGTTCCTCGAAAATCTCTGGTACATCATTCGCATGACCGTGCCGCTGATGGTGCTGGCCGGGGCCCTCGGCGCGGCGGCCGCGCACCTGCTGCCCTACGATTATCTGAACGATCTGAATGTGAGCCTGTTTCATCTTGCGGCCGTCGCGCTGTTCAGCCTCTTTCTGCCGGTGCCCATCGCATTCGACGTCGTTCTCGTTTCCGCGCTGATGGCGGCCGGGCTGCCGGTCGCATTCGTCTCGGTCATGCTGTTTTCACTCGGTATTTTCAGTATTTACGCGTATTTCATTGTCTGGCGCATGGTCTCTTTCCGCTTTGCCGCGATGCTCGCGGCAGCGATCTTCGTCGTCTCGTTGGCCGGCGGGCTGATCGTTGAACGGTATCACGAATGGCAGACCGGAAAGGCGCTGGATCTGCTGCTTTCCGATACCGGCATCGGTTTCGTCGGCACAGCCAGCGCTGCCGGCCTGTCGGAGGATGCCGGCGGAGAGAGCCCGGTCACGATAACGAAACTGCGCGCCTTCGCCCCTTCTTCGGCTGAGGGAAAGACGCCGTTCCGCCGGATCGAAGCGCACCATATCGGCATTGACCGGCCCATCGAGTTCGCCTTCGAGGACATGTGGGCGCCCTTCTGGACGACCAACGGCAGCGTGTCGCTCGCCGATCTCGACCGGGATGGCGACCTCGATTTCGTCCTGGCGAGGACGGATGGAGGCCTGAGGATCTTTTCCAATGACGGCTCCGGTCGGTTTCAACCGGTCGAACTCGACCTGCCCGCCATTGATGAACTCAAAGTGGTCAATGCCGTGCCGGTCGATCTTGACAATGACGGCTGGCTCGACCTCTTCCTGGCAACCTATGCCGACGGCAACCGCGTGGTCTGGAGCCAAAACGGCAAGTTCGACAACGACCGCATTACCGAAACGCGCAACCGCGATGATGCCCGGGTCGCCATGGCTGTCTCCTTCGGCGATGTCGATCAGGACGGCGATCTGGATCTGGCCGTCGGAAACTGGGCATCGGGCTGGTACCGGCGCCTGCCGGGCGAAGAATCGCGCAACCGTATTGTATTCAACGAGGGAGCATTAAGCGGAGAACGGTTTTCCGAACTCTCCGCCGTGCCGGGCGAGACCCTGTCGATCCTGCTCAGCGATTACATCAACGACGAAAAGCTCGATTTGATCGTCGGCAATGACTTTGCCATTCCGGATATCTTTTATGTCGGACGGGAAGATGGGGAATTCGAGAATATCGGCGCCGAACAGGGCATTATCGAAAACTCCACAAGAACGACAATGAGTATCAAAACGGCGGATCTCAACAACGACCTGGTTCCAGAAATCTACACAGCCCAGATTGCAGGTCAGGCCGAAGATGCGTCCGAGCGGATCAATTTTCAGGAAAACGCGCTTTACTGCTCAGAGATAGAACGGGATGCGGACCGTCGAGAGTGCCAGAAAAACGTCGACATCCGAACCTGGTATCGGCCTGGCCGGAAACTCGACCCGTCCCTTGCGGTCAATTGCCTGTCACTCAGCGGTGACGACATCGAAGCCTGCAAGGCGATGATGGTGAAAGATCTGGCCATTCAGAACAATAGGCCGGACATCTGCCTTTACATAAAGCCGCACCAGCCGCTGGCACGAAAATTCTGCGCCGTCCACTTCCTGCCCTCGCCTGAAATTGAGGACATTCCCTTAGCTGACTATGTTCCGCAAATACCCGGCCGCAACGTGCTGCTCGAGCGCGACGGCGAGGGACGCTTCAGGGACGGGACAGAAGAGGCGGGACTCGAACTCGGCGGTTGGAGCTGGGACAACAAGATAGCCGACTTCGATAATGACGGCCTGCAGGACATATACGTGGTCAATGGCTGGTGGCCGAGACAGGGTGCCTCTCCCTCGAATGTCTATTTCAGCAATCTCGGCGAAATGAAATTCATCGATGCTACCGAGCAGTTCGGCCTTGAAGATTACTTCGTCATGCCGGCGGCCGCGGCCGGCGACATCGACAATGACGGCGATCTGGACATGATCGCAGCTCCGATCAATGCACCGATGGTCGCTTACATCAACAATGCGCAGGACCGGAATTCCGTTCGGATCGGCATTGTTGACGAAATCGGCAATCGCTTTGGCGTCGGCTCGAAAATCACCATCAAATACGGTGGCCCGGAGAAACACAATCAAATGCGCGAACTGCAGCTAGGCGGCGGTTTCAACAGCTTCGACCCCATCGAGGCCCATTTCGGCCTCGGGCCCGAAACGCAGATCGACGAAATTGAAATCCGTTGGTCAACCGGCGAGCACTCCCGTCTGGAGGGTCCATTTGCCGCAAATGCGGTTTACCAGATCGAGCGCCGACGTCATGACTGAAAACGACCCAAACGAAGTTCCGCGGGGTATTGTCTGGCTGGCGTCCTATCCCAAGTCGGGAAACACCTGGACCCGGGCGTTCCTGCACAACCTGCTTCAGTTGATGCGGGGATCGGGACGATCCGCGCAAGACATCAACAGCATGAACGAGTTCACCACCTGGGATCTGAGCAGCGAACGCTACGAAAAGATCATAGGCAAGCATCCCATGGAGGCCGAGCAAAGCGAGATTGCGGAAGCCCGGCTCAAGGTCCAGGAGCAGATCGCCGATGACTGCGAAGGCCTGTCCTTCGTCAAGACCCACAACGCACTGGTCATGGATCGTGGTTTCCCGACGATCAATTTCGCCGCGACGTCAGGGGCGATCTACATTGTCCGCAACCCGCTGGATGTCGCCGTCTCCTACTCTCATCACATGTCGAAGACCCTTGACGACACCATCGACGCCATGGGCAGCGACAACGTCGAGACGCCGGTCACCGAGAAATCGGTCTATGAGGTCTACGGGTCCTGGAGCCAGCACGTCCACAGCTGGACCAGGAACGACCACCGGGCGATCTACATCATGCGCTACGAGGACATGAAGGCGGATCCGCGAAAGACCTTCGGCGCACTGGCGAGCCATTTGCTGCTCAGGCCGACCGACGAACAGCTGGACGCGGCCATTGAAATGTCGTCATTTGAGAAGCTGCAGGAGCAGGAGAAGAAGGAAGGCTTCAGGGAAAAGCCGAAAAAGGCCAAGCGCTTCTTCCGTGAGGGCCGCACCGATCAGTGGCGCGAGGTGCTGTCTCCGCAGCAGTTCAGGAGAATTGTCGACGACCACCGGGAGCAAATGGAACGTTTCGGCTATTGGCCGATCGATTATGAGGCCAAACAGGCCGGCACCTGAACGCAGCGCCGCGGGTGCTACCAGGGCTCGACGTCCAGTTCGGGCCAGCACTGCAGCGCCCGTTCCGCCTTTGCCGTGTAGCCGGGCTCATTGTACAGCACCCGGTTGGGGACGACCCTGAAGGAAAAGATGTCGTCGAGCCCGAACGGTGCGCATACGTCCAGGCTATCATCTTCTTCAAGGCGAATGCCGACGGCGTGGGTTTTCGAGGAAAACCGCGAAATCGACTCGTCGCCGTTTTCCAGCGGCGCGTATTCCTCGCCGAACTTTTCGGGAAACCACAGATGTACGCGCGCCTGGTTGCGGATCTCGACCGGCAATGCGGCGCCGGAAAAAGCATCGTGGCCGCGCTTGATCACCCGGTCCTCGGCCTCCCAGGACAGGTCGTGCGGCTCGTAGTAGAACAGGTCGATGTCCTTGATGCCGTGGCCCGACGGGCGGTCCGTCAAGACATTCCACACGGTGTTGTAGATGGCGCCGGCGACGATGCGCCATTGCGGCAGACCGAATTCACGGGCCGCGACGAGGGCATCGCGAACGATCGGCTCATCGCGCACGATGTCGATGAGGACGGCGCGCTGGCGCGCAAAAGGCAGGCCGGCATAGCGCAGGTGATCCAAGAAAACCTCTGTGGTCCCAATGAAGGCGAATCGACGCGGTACAGGCGATGATGATGATCGGCCGGGGCGTCAAATTCAAGAAGCCGGGCTGCTTCAGACTGTCTCCCAGCCGTCGCTCTCACCGGCGCGGTAGACCGCATCGATCAGTTTCTGATTGGCCTTCGAACTTTCCAGGGAAAACAGTTCACCGCCGTTACCGAGCGCAACGTCGGCGAAGGTCTCAAGCATGTTGCGGTACTGGCGCACCCCCTGAAAGCGAAAGACCTGCGCCTCTGAACGGTCCTGGTTGTGGAGGTTGACGACCGCGTGGCCGTAGTCGCCGGCGTTGAACGGGGCGGTGACCTCGATGGCGCCCTTTTCACCATGAAAGAGCATTTCCTGGCGCAGCGCCATCTGGGTCGAGCAATAGAAATCCATGATGAAATCGCCGAAATCGGCCGTCACGTCGGCATAGATGTCGGTTCCGAACTGCGGATCGCGTTCGACGGCCGCGCGCACGCGCTGCGGCTCCAGGCCGGTGCTGATGCGCGTCGAAACGGTCGGGTAGACGCCGATATCGGGAAGCCCGCCACCGCCCAGTTCCGGCTTGTTGCGCATGTTTTCGGGATCGGTGTTGTAATAGGTGAAGACGCCGCTGACGTGGCGCAGCCGACCGATCGCGCCGCCGGCGATCAGGTCGCGGACCTTGTGCCACTGCGGGTGGTAAAACACCATGAATGCCTCGGATATGATCCTGCCCGAGCGGTCGCGCTCGGCGATGAGTGCGTCGATCTCGTCCGCCTTCAGGGCAATCGGCTTTTCGCAAAGCACATGCTTGCCGGCCTGGGCCGCCTTCAGGCTCCAGGCAACGTGATCGCTGGTGGGCAGCGGGATGTAAACGCCGTCAACCGTATCGGAGGCAAGCAATGCGTCGTACGACCCGAAGGCGTGCGGTGCCCCGAACCGGTCGGCGAGCTGCCGCGCCCTTGCCTCGTCGCGGCTGGCGATAGCCGAGACAACACCGTTGCGGGTATCCTGCATGGCCGGAAGCAGCTGGTTCTGCGCGATATTCGCCGTTGAAAGGACGCCCCATCTGAACAATGCCATATTATTCCTTTCCGGCCGCTCTCTGCCTGATCTCGGCCAGCGTCCAATCCTTGAGTAGAGTGCCGTCTTCCCAGACCGGCTGCATGAGATTCTCGCGCGCGCCGAGCTCCTTCAGCGGCACGGCCACGGGCGCGCCGTCCTGCATGACCACCGCCTGCCGATAGCGTTTCGACGCCTTGCCGGGGTCGGTCTTCGGATCCTTGTGGATCCCGGTCCAGTTGCCGGCGGTGTCGAGCCGCGCATTGGCCTTCATGGCGAAACGCAGCGTGTCGCGGTTGACCTTCTGCAGCAGTCCGGCGCCCATTCCGAAGGCGATGTTCTCCGCAGACCAGCCGCGGCCCATCAGCCTGTCGAGGATGATCTTGATCGTATCGGGCGTCACGCCGTCGCCCTGGATCACCCGCACGGCCGGGTTGAGGACCTTGTATCCCTTGGCGTTGGTCGTATAGCCGAAAATGGCGCCCAGCATGTCGACCGTGTCGATCGGCACGACCGCCGGATCGCCGGAATCGGGCCGCACCACCAGCGTGCCGCCCATCTGCTCGACCTTGGAGCGCAGCTCCTTGCCCCAGATTTCCGAAACGGCGCGGTAAAGATCGTAGGAATCGGACACGACGGCGACCATCTTCCCGTCGCCGCCGAAGGATTCGATCATGTTGCCGTAGGCTTCGGCCTCGCGCTCCTCACCCCAGGCGGTCATCGTCGAGTGTTCGGCGGCGGGTATGGAGAAACCGGCCATGGGCTCGGCGTAGTACTTGCGGGCGTAGACGATACCCGAGACAGTGTCGGTGCCCATGAAACTGACGAGATGGGCAACGCCGCCGAGGCCGGCTTGTTCCAGAGACGTCGCGCCGCGGGCACCGAAATCATGCAGCCGGAACGGCAGCACGTCCGTGTAGTCGTCGCAGGACCGTTCCAGCGCCTCGGTGATGATCTGACGCACATAATAGGACACCGTCGCAACGGTCGACGGGTACCAGACGGCGCGCAGCAGCGCCGTCTCGATGAAGGTCGGCAGCCAGAAGAAATCCGGATCGGTGTTGCGGATCTGGACGAGCGGCGTTCCGGCCGGCACCACGGAGCCCTCCGGCAGGGCCTCGATGGACAGCGGCAGGCTGCCGCCGTGGCGGCTGACCAGCGTTTCCCATCCGTCGCGGTTGAAGGGCAGGCCGTGGGCGGTGACCAGTTCGTCCGCCTCGTCGATGTCTGCCGTCGATATGCGGCGGGTGAGATACTCCTTCAGGAACATCTGCAGGCCGAAGAACAGCACGTTGTCGTGCCGCCCGCCCGGCCGGCTTTCGATATAGGCGGAGATCGCCGCCGTTTCCGGCGGATACTGGGCGAAATGGGAATACTTGTAGCTGTCGGTATTCAGGATCATGTTCATAATCCAGCCCTCGCCCGGAGATGGAGCCAACTTATGCTCACAGTCAGCATAACAGGCCCCACCATACCCTATCCGCGCAGAACACCACCGGTTTTTTTGCCGACATTGTCGACAATACGGCCGGCGAGCGCTTCCAGATCGGCATCCGTCAGCGTGCGGTCGGTCGGCTGTATGTCGACCTCGACGGCAACGGATTTCTTGCCGGCGCCAAGGGACGGCCCCTCGAACAGGTCGAACACGCGCACGTCGGCGATCAGCTTCTTGTCGGCCCCGGTGACCGAGCTGATGATCTGCGCGGCGGCAACATCGGCATCGACCACGAACGCGAAGTCGCGCTTGAGCGCCTGGAACGGCGAGATTTCAAGCGGCGTCTTGGTGCGGGTCGCCTTGCGTTTCGGCTCCGGCACCGCATCGACCCGGATCTCGAAGCCGCAGACCGGCCCGTCCACATCCATGCGGTCCAGCGCCTTGGGGTGGAACTCACCGAACGTGCCGAGAACAACCTTCGGCCCGAGCTTGATGACGCCGCTGCGGCCGGGATGATACCAGTCCGGAGCGCCGGCCTCGATCTGCACGCGGCCGACCGGCGCGCCGCAGGCCTCGAGCGCGGCCAGCGCGTCCGCCTTGGCATCGAAGACGCCGACGGGCGCGGCCGAACCGTCCCAGTGCCGCCCGCTTCCCTCGAGCCGGGCCGTGCCGCGGCGCACGCCGGCGGCTTGCCGGTGCTGGCCGGCATAGGTCCCGTCCTCGTAGATGTCGGACACCTCGAAGAGCGCGATGTCGGCATGGCCGCGGTCGGCATTGCGCTGTGCGCCGGCGAGCAGCCCGGGCAACAGCGAAGGCCGCATGTCGGACATGTCCGCCGCAATCGGATTGGCAAGCTTCAGTGCCTCGCCGCCACCGCCGAACAGCGCCGCCTGATCGGCCGCGATGAAGGACCAGTTCACCGCCTCCAGCATGCCGCGTGCCGCCAGCGCGCGGCGCACCGAGCGGGTGCGGATCTGCAGGGTCGTCAGGATGCGCTCGTTGATGTGGGTGTTGCGCGGCAGCGGCTGCGGATCGATACGGTTGACGCCGTAGATGCGCATGACCTCCTCGACGAGATCCGCCTTGCCGTCGATATCGGGGCGCCAGGTCGGAACCGCCACATTGACGGTATCGCCGTCTCCCGCCGGCTCGAAACCGAGGCGCGAAAGGATGGCAAGCGCCTCTTTTCGGGGCACATCCGTTCCGGTGAGCCGCCCGACCTCGGACACCGGGAAGGACACGATCTTCCTTTCCGGTTCCGAATACCCGGCGATGACCGGCTGCGTCGGCTCGCCGCCGCACAGCTGCAGGACCAGCCTGGTCGCGTACTCCATGCCCTCGGCCATATAAGCCGGATCGACGCCGCGCTCGAAGCGGTAGCGGGCGTCGGTAATGATGCCGAGGTCGCGGCCGGTGCGGGCGATGTTGTAAGGGTCCCAAAGCGCCGATTCGATCAGCACATCGGTGGTGTTCCCGTCGCAGCCCGAGCGCTCGCCGCCCATGATGCCGGCGAGGGACTCGACGCCTTCATCGTCGGCAATGACGCAGATCCCGTCGTTGACCTCGTATTCGCGTTCATCGAGCGCCAGCACCTTCTCGCCGTCGCGGCCGCGGCGCACGACAAGGTCGCCGTGCACCTTGCCGGCATCGAAAACGTGCAGCGGGCGGCCGCGGTCGAAGGTGACGTAGTTGGTGATGTCGACCAGCGCGTTGATCGGGCGCAGGCCGATGGCCGTCAGCCGCTTCTGCATCCATTGCGGGCTCGGGCCGTTCTTGACGCCCTTGACCATACGCAGCGCAAAACCGAGGCAAAGCGGCTGCGTGTCGCCGAATTCCAGAGACAGGCCCACGGGACACGGCTCCGTGCCGCCGGCCGGCGGGGTGGTGCCGTCCTTGAGCGTGCCGAGGCCGTAGGCGGCCAGATCGCGGGCGATGCCACGAACGCCGGTGCAGTCGGGCCGGTTCGGCGTCAGACCGATCTCGATCACCGGATCGTCCAATCCGGCATAGGCGGCGAAGCTGGTGCCGATCTCGAGCTCCTCCTGCAGGTCGATTATGCCCTCGTGTTCGTCCGACATCTGCAACTCGCGCTCGGAGCACATCATGCCGTGGCTCTCGACACCGCGGATCTTGCCGACCGACAGCATCAGATCGATCCCGGGAATGTAGGTTCCGGGCGGCGCGAAGGCGCCGATCAGGCCGGCGCGGGCATTGGGCGCACCGCAGACGACCTGCACCGGATCGCCGCTGCCGGCATCGACGGTCAGCACCTTGAGGCGGTCGGCGTCGGGATGCTGCTCGGCGGTCAGGACCCGTGCGATGACGAATGGCCTGAGCGCCGCTTTGTCGTCGACGTCCTCGACCTCGAGGCCGATCATGTTCAGCGCCTCGACGATCTCGTCGAGCGTCGCTTCGGTCTCGAGATGTTCCTTCAGCCAGGAGAGTGTGAATTTCATCGGTTCTTCCGTGGTCTCGATCGATTGTGCCGCCGGGCGGCCATTGTCTTTGTGTGATGGCCGCCCATCAGCCGGTCAGGCCGGCAAAAAGCGTCGGCACGTCAAGCGGCCTGAAACCGTAATGGTTCAGCCAGCGCACGTCCGCGTCGAAAAAGGCGCGCAGGTCCGGCATGCCGTATTTCAGCATGGCCAGCCGGTCGATGCCGATGCCCCAGGCAAATCCTTGGTATTCGTCCGGATCGAGCCCGACATTGCGCAGCACATTGGGATTGACCATGCCGCAGCCGAGGATCTCCATCCAGTCGGTGCCCTCGCCGAAGCGGACTTCGTTGCCGGAGCGGTCGCACTGGATGTCGAGCTCGAGGCTCGGCTCGGTGAACGGGAAATAGGACGGCCGGAAACGCATGTTGAGATGCGGCACCTCGAAGAAGGCCTTGCAGAATTCCTGCAGGACCCATTTGAGGTTGGCAACATTGGCGCTCTTGTCGACCACCAGGCCCTCGAGCTGGTGGAACATCGGCGAATGGGTCGCGTCGCTGTCGCAGCGATAGGTCTTTCCCGGAATGACGATGCGGATCGGCGGACTGTGCCGCTCCATCGTGTGGATCTGCACCGGCGAGGTGTGGGTGCGCAGCAGCATACGCTCGCCGTCCGCATCCGGCCGGAAGAAGAACGTGTCGTGCATTTCACGCGCCGGATGGCCCTCGGGGAAGTTCAGCGCGGTGAAGTTATAGTAGTCGGTCTCGATATCCGGGCCCTCGGCGATCGAGAAGCCCATGTCGGAGAAGATCGCGGTGATCTCGTCGACAACCTGCGAGATCGGGTGTATGCGGCCGGCTTCGGCGGGCGAGCGGCGCACGGGCAGCGTGACATCCACCGTCTCGCTGGCCAACCGCGCCTCGATGGCCAGATCGTGCAGCGCGCCCTTGCGTTCGGCGATGGCGTCGGTCACCCGCGCCTTCAGCCCGTTGATCGCCGGTCCCATGACCTTGCGCTCATCGGCGCTCATCTTGCCAAGCGTCTTGAGCTTTTCGGAAATGCTGCCCTTCTTGCCGAGCGCCGACACGCGCACGGTTTCGATCGCCTGCTCGCTGTCGGACGCGGCAATGTCGGCCAGTATGGAGCGTTCGAGCTCTTCCAGATCACTCATCGTCTGTGTTCCTGTTGAACCGTTGGTGTTCAGCATCTGTCGCTTTCTCATGAAAAAACCCGCGCCGGCCCTGCCAGCGCGGGTTTCCCAAACTCGTCATGTCATGCCTTGGGAAAACGCTGGCTTAGCGGACAGCGCTTTCAAAAGCATTCGGTGTGGTGTCTTTGAGGTAGGCGAGCGACGCCTTGGCGCTGGCAACCAGCGCTCCGAAGGCCTCGGGCTGGTTGATCGCCATATCGGAAAGAACCTTGCGGTCCACTTCGATGCCGGCCTTGTTCAGGCCGTCGATGAAGCGGCCGTAGGTCAGGCCGTGCTCGCGGACCGCGGCGTTGATGCGCTGGATCCACAGGGCGCGGAAATTGCGCTTGCGGGTCTTGCGGTCGCGGTAGGCATACTGTTTCGACCGGTCGACGGCGGCCTTCGCCGTGCGGATCGTGTTCTTGCGGCGGCCGTAGTAGCCCTTTGCCTGGGCCAGAACCTTCTTGTGTTTTGCGTGGGCGGTCACACCCCGTTTGACGCGTGCCATGATCTAAGCTCCTTGAATGCTTGTGCTGGCCTTAGAGGCTGTTGGGCATGAATTTCTTCACGATGCGGGTATCAGGCTCCGAAAGAACCATGGTGCCGCGTGCATCGCGAATAAACTTGTTGGATCTTTTGATCATGCCGTGGCGTTTGCCGGCGGCGGCTGATTTGACCTTGCCCGAAGCAGTGATCTTGAACCGCTTCTTGCAAGACGATTTCGTCTTCATCTTGGGCATTTTGCTTCTCCGTATTTGGCCCGCCATGGCGAACCGCTTGTTGTTCGCCCCGCCCCGACGGACGTTGCCGGCGGGTTATCTGGCCGACGCCGACCGTCCGCCCTTTTCAGGACCCGGCCTTGTCGTCGTTCGGGGTCGTGGTTTTGCATTCAAAACCGCCACGGCATGCCCTGCCGGACGGTTCGGACGCGGCCTTATAGCGGCCATTGCGCGCGAGCGCAAGCGGCATGTGAACCGTTTGCCGGCCGGTCCGCGTCGAAACGTGGTGCTTTATTTGGGCGCGAGGACCATCATCATCTGCCGGCCTTCGAGCTTGGGCTCGGCCTCGACCTTGGCGATGTCGACGGTGTCTTCCTTGACTTTCTGCAGCAACTGCATGCCGAGCTGCTGGTGGGCCATCTCGCGGCCGCGGAAACGCAGGGTCACCTTGACCTTGTCACCGCTGTCGAAAAAGCGGTTCATCGCCTTCATCTTCACGTCATAGTCGTGCGTGTCGATGTTGGGCCGCATCTTGATTTCCTTGACCTCGACGGTCTTTTGCTTCTTGCGGGCCTCGGCGGCTTTCTTCTGCGTCTGGTATTTGAGTTTTCCGAGATCGAGAACCTTGCACACCGGCGGTGTGGCGTTCGGCGAGATTTCGACGAGATCAAGCCCGGCGTCCTGTGCAATGTTCAGGGCTTCTTCTATGGCAACCTCGCCACGGTTGTTTCCTTCGTCATCGATCAGCTGCACCCGGGCAACCCGGATGTCGTCGTTGGCGCGCGGTCCCGTGTTGGTGGGTGGCGGCGCTCTGAATGGTCTGCGAATGGCCGTAGTCTCCTTGGCTGTTTCGTCACTGGCTACGCAAATCGGCCGTACACGCCAAAGACGCGCCGGCCAAAGCGGCAATGTCACCATCGCCGCCGTCAAGTCAATAGCATGACTTGCCAAAAAAATCACCCGCGATCGGCCTCCGATCATCCCACGGGCGCCTGTTTCGGTTTACGATCGGACCCGCGGACGGTAAATCGGCAGGGGCCGGATCACCGGCAAGCACGGCTGCCAACGGGGATTCGACATGACACAATCGGCAACGCAAATTGAAGTCGGCACGGGGCCTGAGGCCCGCGTCATTGCCGTACGCCACCGCGCCGGACCGCCGGACAGGCCCGGCATCGTCTGGCTCGGCGGCTACCGGTCCGACATGGCTGGCACCAAGGCCGTGGAACTCGACCGCTGGGCGGACGAAAAGCGCCATGCCTGCACGCGCTTCGATTATTCTGGCCACGGCGAATCCGGCGGCGACTTCGAACTGGGGACCATCTCGCGCTGGCTGGAGGAGAGCCTTGCGGTCTTCGATCGCTTCACCGCCGGCCCGCAGCTCCTCGTCGGATCGTCCATGGGCGGGTGGATCGCGATCCGCATGCTGCAGGAATTGAGGAAATCGGGCAAAGCCGAAAGGGTCAGCGGGCTGCTCCTGCTGGCGCCGGCGCCCGATTTCACCAGCGACCTGCACGAGCCGCTGCTGACGGAGGCGCAGAAACGGGACCTGGACACGAAGGGTTACTACGAGGAAGAGACACCTTACGGGCCGGACCCCAACGTCTTCACGCGCGCCCTGTTCGAGGACGGGCGCAACAACCGGGTGATGACGGGCATGATCGAGACCGGCTGCCCGGTCCACATCATACAGGGCATGGAGGATCCGGACGTGCCCTATTCCCACGCGTTGCGGCTGATCGAACACCTGCCGGCCGACGACGTGGTGCTGACGCTGGTGCGCGACGGCGATCACCGGCTTTCGCGGCCGCAGGACATCAGTCTGCTGCTCAACGCCGCCGCCCAGATGCTGCACGACTGACTAAAATGCAACACTTGTCCACCGGTCCGGTAACCATATTTCCAACTCGGCCGGTTTGTTTGTTGACTTGAGTCCCCTCTGACCTGTTAACTGTTTGTTAAGGATAACAAGGGGTGAACAGGGACTGGCCGTCTATGAAGGGCGTGATTTTAAAAGCCATGCTTGCGGGCTGTCTTGTCGCGGTTTCGTCGACGCCGATCGTCATGGCGGCGCAACCGATCGGCACGTCGATGGTCGTTGGGAACATCACTTCCCAGCCGATCGGCCACTATGAATTCTGCAAGCGCAACCGCGAGGAATGCCGCGGAAGCGGCACGCGGACCGCGCCGCCGCGCGTCACCGAATTCGGCTGGACCGTTGTGCACGACGTCAATGAATCGGTGAACTACGCCGTCCTGCCGATGACCGACTACGAGATTCACGGCCGCGAGGAAGTCTGGTCCTATCCCGACGTCGTCGGCGATTGCGAGGACTATGTGCTTCTGAAGCGGGCCATGCTGATGGAGCGCGGCTTTTCCGAGTCCGATCTTCTGATCACCGTTGTGCGCAAGCCCAATGGCGAAGGCCACGCGGTGCTGACCCTGCGCACCGCCGACGGCGATTTCGTACTCGACAATCTCGAGGACGAGGTGAAGGTGTGGACCGAAACGCCTTACACCTATCTCAAGCGCCAGGCATCCTTCCACGCCGGCCGCTGGGTCGATATCGAAAATGGCGACGAACTGATGGTCGGCTCGATCCCGGGCGAATAAAGGACGCCGGACCCGCAGGATATCGGGGTGCCGATGCACCCATTGTTAATGAAAAATCCGCACGATTGTCCCGCAACACTGTTCCGGGCGGGGATAATCATGCGTATTTCAGAATTGCTTGCACAGAAATTTCAACTTGAACTGCAGACCATCCAGTCGACACAAAGCCTGTTCGACGCGGCACATATACTGTGCGCGTACAATATCGGCGCACTGCCGGTCGTCGGTCACGGAGACAAGATTCTCGGCATAATCTCGGAGCGCGACCTGGTGCGCTCCATCGTCAGTTTCCAGGACGGTTATTTCCAGAAATCCGTCGCCGATATCATGACGACCGACGTGATTACCTGTGGTCTCGACGATCCGATGGACGACATCTACGAACTGATGGTGGAGAAGAAGATCCGCCACATGCCGGTGGTCAAGGGTGAAAGGATCCAGGCGATGCTCAGCATCCGGGACTTCGAATTCGCCCACCGGCGGCTGGTCTCGCAGTCGCTGGTCGACGGCCTGACCGGGGTGCCCAACTCGCAGCACCTCACCGACATTCTCGATGCCGAGTTCAACCGGTACCGGCGTTTTCACATGCCGCTTTCGGTGGCCGTCATAAAGGTGGACCGCTATGCCGCGATCAGCGACTCGCGGGGCGACGCGGCCTGCGACAGCCTGCTGCAATGGCTGGCCGAGACGCTGGTGCGGGAAACACGCGCCTATGACAGCATCGGGCGGACCGCGGAAGACCGTTTTGCCATCGTCTTTCCGAACACGGACGCAAAATCGGCGGCCCGCGCCTGCGCGCGGCTGCTGCGGGCAATCCGCAGCGATCCTGCGGCGCAGGACGACAGCGCTGCGTGGAGCAGCGTCAGCATCGGCCTTGCCCAGGCCGACCGCGAGATGCGCGACGGCGAGCGGATCATGATCCTCGCCGATGAGCGGGTCGAGACCGCGGCCAAGGCCGGCGGCAACACGATCGAGGCACCCGACGCAGAAGCCGCCGATTCCGAGGACGGCACCACACACACGACGTTCCGGGCGCGGCACGAGGCGCTGGAAAACCTCTACGGAACCGATTAGGCCGTTCCGATCAGCAGGCCGGCGGCGAACACCAGGGCGCCGCCGAGCACCACCTGGAAAATGGCGCGCGACCAGGGCGTTTCCATGAAACGGTGCTGGATCCAGGAAATCGCCCACAGCTCGACGAACACCAGTGCGATGGCGATCGTCGTCGCCAGCGTGAAATGTGGGATGAGATAGGGCAAGGCGTGGCCGAGGCCTCCGACTGTCGTCATGATGCCGGTGGCAAGACCGCGCTTGATCGGCGCGCCGCGGCCCGAGATGACCCCGTCATCGGACGCAACTTCGGTGAAACCCATCGAAATGCCGGCGCCGATGGACGCGGCCAGGCCGACGAGGAAGGTCTGCCACGTGTCGCCGGTGGCGAAGGCGGCCGCGAAGATCGGCGCGAGCGTCGATACCGAACCGTCCATCAGGCCGGCAAGGCCCGGCTGGATATAGGTCAGGATCATCTGCCGCCGTTCGACACCGGCCTCCTGCTTGCGGACATTCTCGGGCGTGTGCGCCTCGGCAAGGCGGTGCGCCATGGAGCCGTGCTCGCGTTCTTCTTCGGCCAGATCGCCCAGCAGCTTGCGCGTCGCCGCATCCTCTGCCTTGCGGGCCGCCTCGAGATAGAACCGCCAGGCCTGGCGCTCCATGCGCTCTGCCTCGTCGCGGATGTTCTCGACGGACATGCTCTTCGTCAGCCACAAGGGGCGGCGTTCCATATACCCGCGCACATGCTCGCGCCGGATCAACGTGATGCGTTCGCCGAAACGCTTGCGGTAGAGGTCGATCAGCCGGCGGCGGTGGCCGTTCTCTTCCCTGGCCATCTCCTCGAAGATCTCGGCCGATGCCGGGTAGTTGTCGCGCAAGGCGTCGGCATAGGCGAGATAGATGCGGCCGTCGTCTTCCTCCGATGATATGGCGAGCGCCAGGATTTCCTGTTCGCTCAAGGACGAGAAGGAACGGCGTCCGGCTCCGGTGATGCGGCTCAGTATGGTGTTCAACCTTTTTTAGAATTATTCTAATTTAATGGGCTGCACAAAACGGTCAAGGTCCGACGCGCCATATCTGAATTTCATGTGACCGGTGTGCCCTTCCGGCTCAACAAGAGTTGTCGCACCGGCCTTCCAAGGCACTTGATATCGCGCGCATAGCGCCAAATAGTGGGGTCATGGAGAGCGACGCAAAAATCCTGGCGGCCAAGGACACGCTGCTCGACCGGCTCGGCCGGTTCGTTGCCGAGCGGCTAAGCACCGAAACCTCCGGTTACGAGCCCTATACGCCGTCCGATGCCGAAACGCTGGAGCGGACGCTGCAGCCGGGCGATGTGCTGCTGGTCGAGGGAAACCAGAAAATCTCGACCGCCATCAAATACCTGACCCAGTCCACCTGGTCGCACGCCGCGATGTTCGTCGGCGATGCGTGCGGCGATCCGAAAGAGGGGAGCGAACGGCTGCAGCTCGTCGAAGTGGTGCTCGGCGAGGGCTGCATCGCCGTTCCTTTACGCAAATACGCCACCTACAACACCCGCATCTGCCGGCCGGTCGGGCTGACCGGCGACGACCGGCGCGCGGTCGTTGAATACATGATTTCGCGCATCGGCCTGAAATACGACACGAAGAACATCCTCGACATGCTGCGCTATTTCCTGCCGACACCGCCGGTACCGGTGCGCTGGCGGCGGCGCATGCTTTCCTTCGGCTCGGGCGATCCAACGCGGGCGATCTGCTCGTCGCTGCTGGCGCAGGCCTTCCAGTCGGTGCGCTATCCGATCCTGCCTGAGATCCGCCGTCTGCCCGGGCACGTGAGCGCCCAATCGAGCTATTCACAGCGCGAGATCCTGCATATCCGGCATCATTCGCTCTACACGCCGCGCGATTTCGACCTGTCGCCCTATTTCCGTGTCGTCAAGCCGACGCTGGAACACGGCTTCGACTACAAGCAGCTCAACTGGGAACCAGGCGACGGCGAGGAAGCGGTGGCGGAACGGGACCTTGTCGTGCACGAAAGCAAGGCGCCGCCGGCACCCGAAAACGGGTCGTAGCGTTCAGGCGGCCACAACCAGGCCGGCATCACGGGCCGCCGGCAGGCAGGAACGGCTGATCGGAAGAACGGCGCCGTTCTTCATCTCGACAAAGTACCGCTCCTTTTCGCGCTGCGTTCGGGCCACGGCACCGAGCGCCACCCAGTGGGACCGGTGGACCTGAATGCCGGCAACCGGCTCGGTCTCGGAAATCGCGTCAGCCAGGCGCATCAGGATCAGCTTGCTGCCCTTTTCCGTCACCACTTCGACGTAGTGGTCCTGCATGGACAGGTGCGACAGCGATCCGCGCAACTCGATGGGCAGGCGCTTGAGGAGCCTGGGCATCGACGCCGCAGCCGCTAGCGGTTCGTCGCCGATTTCACCCGGATCGTACCAGGCCGCCGCCATGCAGATGCAGAAATTGATCGCCGTGCAATAGGCCAGCGAGACACCGATTTCCTGCCAGTCGTCGATCGTGTCGATCGCGCCCAGCCAGTTGATGAGTTCGACCGCCACCGTGATCGGAACACCGCCGACGACGCCGGCGACCGCGTAGGCCGGCAGAACGCCGAGGTGGCGCGCCGGCGTGTGTTCGGCGATCAGCCGCGCGTCAAGCAGCCCGATCCCGAAAGTGACGTGCGCGACGATCAGCCAGTAAAGGATGCGCGGCACGGGCGGCATCGTGGCATAGGTGCCGAACGGACCGGAAATACCCAGCACCAGGCCGGCGCCCGTGACCGCCACGACAAGCTGCGGCGCCAGGATCAGCCGCCGCCACTCGCGAAGCGTGAATTGCAGGGTCCTGTCGGTCACGAATTTATCCAGCCTTCCGCGAAAAGGTGATTCCGAAGGGAAGTGTAGCCGGGCATGTCGCGATGGCAACCACGGCACGCTTCACACCCGGACCCGGACGATCTCATGCTGGAACCCCTGCTCGCGGCATCCGCCGCCATACAGATACACGTTGTGTCGGCCATCGGCGCCGCGCTGCTCGGCGCGGTCATATTCCTGCGGCCCAAGGGCTCGCCCGCCCACAGGCTTGCCGGCCGCGTCTGGGTCGGTCTGATGGCCATCGCCGCACTTTCCTCCTTCGCAATTTACGAGCTGCGCCTATGGGGGCGCTGGAGCCCGATCCACATTCTGTCGATCCTGACGCTGGCAAGCCTTCTTGCCGCGGTCCTGCTGGCGCGCGCCGGCATGATCCGCAGTCACCGCCTCACCATGGTGTCGACCTATGTGGGCGCGCTTCTGATCGCCGGCGCCTTCAGCTTCGCGCCGGAGCGCATCATGCACAAAGTCCTGATCGTTGCTCTCACGGCCGGCAAAGCGGTCGCCGGCGACTGACCGTGCGGACCACCCCGTCTCGCTCCCGTGCCGGGGGGGCCGCGGAAACGGGTCCAAAAGACGTGCGAAATGGCTTTTCACCGCCCCATGATTTGATCTATAGGGCGTGGCATGACCGCTTCATCCCGTATTCCGCTTTCGCGTATCCGCAATTTCTCGATTGTCGCCCATATCGACCACGGCAAGTCGACCCTTGCCGACCGGCTGATCCAGATGACCGGCGGGCTGGCCGACCGGGAGATGTCGGAGCAACTGCTCGACAGCATGGATATCGAGCGCGAGCGCGGCATTACCATCAAGGCGCAGACCGTGCGCCTGCATTACAAGGCCGAGGACGGCGAGACCTATATCCTCAACCTGATCGACACGCCCGGCCACGTGGACTTCGCCTACGAGGTCTCGCGCAGCCTGTCGGCCTGCGAGGGCTCGCTGCTGGTCGTCGACGCCAGCCAGGGGGTCGAGGCGCAGACGCTCGCCAATGTCTACCAGGCAATCGACAACGACCACGAGATCGTCACGGTGCTCAACAAGGTGGACCTGCCGGCTGCCGACCCGGACCGGGTCAAGGAGCAGATCGAGGAGGTGATCGGGCTCGACGCTTCCGACGCCGTCGAAATCTCGGCAAAGACCGGCCAGGGCATTCCCGACGTGCTTGAGGCCATCGTCCACCGCCTGCCGCCGCCGCGCGAGGGCGATGCGGACGCGCCGCTGAAGGCGCTGCTGGTCGACAGCTGGTACGACGCCTATCTCGGCGTCATCGTTCTGGTGCGGGTCATCGACGGTGTCCTGAAGAAGGGCCAGACGATCCGCATGATGGGGACGGACGCCAAATACCTCATAGACCGGGTCGGGGTGATCACGCCGAAAATGGCCAATGTGGAGGGGCTGGGACCGGGCGAGATCGGCTTCATCACCGCCTCGATCAAGGAGGTGGCCGACACCCGCGTCGGCGACACCATCACCGAGGACAAGCGCCAGACCGCAGCGGCCCTGCCGGGCTTCAAGCCGGCCCAGCCGGTGGTCTTCTGCGGCCTCTTTCCGGTCGATGCGGCCGATTTCGAGGACCTGCGAAGCGCCATGGGCAAGCTGCGGCTCAACGATGCCAGCTTCTCCTTCGAGATGGAGACTTCGGCGGCGCTCGGTTTCGGCTTCCGCTGCGGGTTCCTGGGCCTTCTGCACCTGGAGATCATCCAGGAGCGGCTGGAGCGGGAGTTCGATCTCGACCTCATCGCCACTGCGCCGTCCGTGGTCTACGAGCTGGTGATGACCGACGGTAGCAAACGCGAGCTGCACAATCCCGCCGACATGCCCGATGTGGTCAAGATCGCCGAGATCCACGAGCCGTGGATCCGCGCCACCATCCTGACGCCGGACGAATATCTCGGGCCGATCCTGAAACTGTGCCAGGACCGGCGCGGCATCCAGGTGGAGCTCACCTATGTCGGCACACGGGCGATGCTGACCTACGATTTGCCGCTCAACGAGGTGGTGTTCGATTTCTACGACCGGCTGAAATCGATCTCCAAGGGCTATGCCTCGTTCGACTACCAGATCACCGAGCTGAGGCCGGGCGACCTCGTTAAGATGCAGATCCTGGTCAATGGCGAGCCGGTCGACGCGCTGTCCATGATGGTGCACCGCGCGGCGGCGGAAAAGCGCGGCCGCGAAATGTGCGAGAAACTCAAGGACCTGATCCCGCGCCACATGTTCAAGATCCCGATCCAGGCGGCCATCGGCGGCACGATCATCGCGCGCGAGACCATCTCGGCGCTGCGCAAGGACGTGACGGCGAAATGTTACGGCGGCGACGCGACGCGCAAGCGCAAGCTCCTGGAGAAACAGAAGGCCGGCAAGAAGCGCATGCGCCAGTTCGGCAAGGTGGATATCCCCCAGGAAGCCTTCATCGCGGCGCTGAAGATGAAGGAGGACTAGGGCTGCAGGCCATTTGTTTGCGCTCACGGCCGCACCGCCGCTTTGCGGCTGGCCTGCGCGGGCGCGCCGCATAAGCGGCGACGGCCGGTCGGCCTTGCGAAGCGCGCAGCGCTTCGAACTCTTTTCCCTTAAAACCTCCCAAGGAAACAGAACTCGGTGCACAGCACCGCAAGCGCGACCGCGCGTCGGCCACTTTTGGCCGCCCTCGCGGAGCATAGGGCCGAAGGCCCGCTCATGCGTGAGCGCCAAATAACTCACCAAACGCACGCGACCGCGTGCCGCCGACCGTTCGGCACCCCGTCCGGAGGTTAGCGGCGAAGCCGCGCTCAACCGTGAGGACATGAAAACGAGAAACCCCCGCCATGGAAACCATAGCGGGGGTCCCGGCAAAAGCGCCGGTCAGCCAGTTGCACACATGTTCCAAATATTGCCCGTAGGGAACATGTGAGAGGGGTAGCGCCAATTACTGGCTGGCCAACGCTTCGTATTCGGCTACGGTGAGAACCCCGTCCCCGTTGCTGTCTGCCGCCGCTACAGCGTCGGGTGACACTTCCGGCAGTGCTGCCTTTGCTTCTTCCATCGTGACAGCGCCATTGCCGTCTGCATCGGCGGTGTTGAAATCGACCATCGCGGCCGAGGCGGCCGTCGAGAAGGCCGCAAGACCCATCGCCAAAAGAAGCTTCTTCATCGGTACTCTCCTTGTACTTTACAGAACGGATCAACTTGCTTGGGAGGCGATCCGTCCGCCCGGCCCCGCCGGACGAGAAGGACATTGGTCCCGATTTGTGGTTTCAAAGGGGAGGAAAAATGGCCCGTTCAGGATCATTTCTGGACAAAACTATGGGTAACCGTGATTAATATAACTTGTTGAAATATTTGGGTTACTAACCAAAGTTGAAGGCCTGTGCACACCTGTGTGGACCGCCCGTCTAAACAGCGGAAATAGCTGCACAATTCATCGCGGCCCGCAGGGTGCCCTGTGAATTGACAGGCGCCCCGCCCGGAGGCAGGATTCGCCCATGACGAATCCATCGCCAACCGCCACAACCGACATTGCGGGCAGCGCCGAGGCCGGCGAACAGATCGCCCACGTGCAAACGCCGCTCGGCATCGTCGTCATCATCGCGCGGAACGGCCGGATCGCGCGGCTCTTCTGGGGCCGCGAGACCGAGGATTATCCGCCGACGCAAGAGACAGCGCTGCTGAAGGAGGCGGCGCAGCAGATTGGTGCCTATTTCGACGGCGAACGCACGGCTTTCGATTTGCCGCTGGAGCTTTCATCCAGCCCGTTCGAGCGGCAGGTGCAGGAAAAGATGCTCGCCATTCCCTTTGGCGAGACCCGCACCTATGGCGACATCGCGAAGGAGCTCGACACCTACGGCCAGCCGGTCGGCCAGGCCTGCGGCGCCAATTCGATCCCGATCATCGTGCCCTGCCACCGGGTGCTGTCGGCGACCGGCATGGGCGGCTTTTCAGGCGAAGGCGGCGTCGAGACGAAGATCCGGCTGCTCAAGCACGAAGGCGGCTTTCCCTTCCTGCTCTAGCGCCGCGCGCCGCCTGTGCGACCGTCTGGTTGAAACCCGGACGCGGCTGCCGCAATTGCGTCAAATAAAACATTGACAGGGACCGGCCGCCGCCTTACATCACGCCGGCACGATTTGATTGCCCAGATGGCGGAATTGGTAGACGCGCCAGCTTCAGGTGCTGGTGACCGCATGGTCGTGGAGGTTCGAGTCCTCTTCTGGGCACCATTCCCGATAATCCCGAGATTTCAGGCACAAGCCGGACCGCGTTTGGCGAGCCTGGCCGATGCCGCTCACACGCGGCGATTGCCGGCCTATTCGTGGGACTTGTCGTCGATCGCCTTGACGATCTTTCTGGATGCCTCGAGAACCAGATCGCGGTAGCGGTCCAGTTCACGCGGTGTCAGCCGCGTTGCCAGGCCCGAAATCGAGACACCGGCCACGACATTGCCGATGGGATCGAATATGGGCGCCGCTATACAGCGCATGCTGACAAAGCGCTCTTCATCGTCGAGCGCCCAGCCATTGTCGCGAATGCGCCGCAGCTCGGCGAAAAGCTGTTCCGGACTGGTGATCGTGTGTTCGGTCATGGCCTCAAGGCCGCGCCGGGCAATCAGGTTCTTGACGAATTCGTCGGGCATATGGGCAAGAAGGACTTTTCCGATACCCGAGGCGTGCATCGGGGCGCGTGATCCGGACTTGAAGTGCACGCGCACGGGATTGTTGGCCTCGACCTGGCAGATGAAAACCACTTCGCCGTTGTTTTCTATGGCGAGATTTACGGTCTCCCCGGACCGCTCCATCAGTTCGCGCATGAAGGGGTGCGCGACCTCCACCACATTGATGCGGCTGAGATAGGCATTGCCGACGCTGAACGCCTGTGTTCCGACGAACCAGCCCTGCGCGCTTTCGGAGAATTCGACAAACCCGCGCTTGCGCATGGTCGAAAGCAGGCGAAATGTCGTCGAGACGGGGATTTTCGTGTCCCGGGAAACCTCGCTCAAGGTGGCGCCGCCGCCGCGGGCCAGCCGATCCAGAATGGCCAGACCGCGGTCCAGCGCGACGACGACATCCGAGCCGTCCTCGGATGCCTTGCCCGTCTTTCTGCCGATGTCATCCAACAATTGCTGCCTGGGCATTGTCACAACGCTCTTTTCTACGACTTTAGTTTAACAGTCAGAAATTGCAAAAAAAAATGGAAATTTGAAATCCTTATATTTCAATAAGTTAAGCAAAATCTGCACCGCCAACGCCTATTCGAAACAAAAAAATGGAAAATCGACGATTTTCGATTTAGCATGGGATCATCACCCACAAGGTGAAGCTGCGCACGGTATTGACGCGCGGAATAAGATCAAGGGAGGAAGTACCATGACAACAACTCGTCGTAATTTTTTACGCGGTTCGGCACTCGTGGGCGCTGCCGCGGTTGCCAGTCCGGCCATTGCACAGAGCAAACCGATGACCATGAAGATGCAGGCCGCCTGGGGCGGAGGCATCTTTCTAGAAAACGCCCAGTCCTATGTAAACCGCGTGAATGAAATGTCGGGCGGCGCGCTGACAATCGAACTGCTGCCTGTCAATTCGGTCGTCAAGACAAGCCAGATGCAGGACGCGGTCCACAGGGGCGTCCTCGACGCCGCGCACTATGTGCCCGCGTACTGGTATTCAAAATCGAAAACCGCCTCGCTCTTCGGCACCGGACCCTGCTTCGGCTGGTCGTCACAGGAGGTGCTCGGCTGGGTGAACTACGGCGGCGGGCAGGAACTGTTCGATGAACTCATGGGCACTCTCGGCCTGAACGTCGTTTCGTTCTTCAATTCGCCGATGCCGGCGCAGCCGCTTGGCTGGTTCAAGGAAGAAATTACCGATGCGGGCCAGATGGAAGGCCTGAAATACCGCACCGTCGGCCTTGCCGCCGACGTTCTGCTGGAAATGGGAATGTCGGTTGTCCAGCTTCCTGGCGGTGAAATCCAGCCGGCCATGAAATCCGGGCTCATCGACGCCGCCGAATTCAACAACCCGACATCCGACCGCGATTTCGGCATGCAGGACGTTTCCAAGCACTACCACCTGGCCTCATTCCATCAGTCACAGGAGTTCTTCGAGGTCACCTTCAACAAGCAGAAATATGAGGCCCTGCCCGCCGAATTGAAGGCCATCCTGAAATATGCCTCGGAAGCCGAGAACTCCAATTTCTACTGGCACAACACCAAGCGTTACGCGGACGACCTTGTAAAGCTGTCGGATGAGCAGGGTGTCAACGTGTACCGCACACCCGACAGCGTAATGGCCAAGCAGCTTGAAGCCTGGGATGTGGTTATCGGCCGTATTTCCGCCGAGGACCCGTTCTTTGCCAAGGTCGTCGAAAGCCAGAAGGCCTACGCGAAGGATGTGATGAACTATCTCAATCTGAACCAGCCGGACTACAAGCTGGCCTACAAGCACTATTTCGGCTGATAATCGCCGCAAAACCGAAGACTTGCCGGGAGCCAACGACTTGGCCCCCGGCAAATGATTGAGAGAACGCGCTTGGTTAACATCATCCATACGATCGAGGGTTTCAGCCAATGGGTGGGCCGCGCCTTCGGCTGGTGCATCCTGATCCTGACGCTGAGTGTCAGTTACGAGGTCTTTGTCCGGTACGTCCTCAACGCGCCCACGGTCTGGGCCTTCGACATGATGGTGCAGATGTACGGCGCCCTGTTCCTGATGGCCGGACCCTATGCGCTCGCGCAGGACAGCCATGTGCGCGGCGACGTCATTTATCGCCTGTTTCCGGTGCGCTGGCAGGCACGCATCGACCTTGTCCTCTACATCATTTTCTTCTTTCCGGGCATGCTCGCGCTGTTCTGGTACGGGTGGGAAATCGCATCGGACAGCTGGCGCTACCAGGAAGTCAGCTGGAACAGCCCGGCGCGCATCCAGATTTACTTTTTCAAGACGCTGATTCCCCTGGCCGGGGCGCTGCTCATGCTGCAGGGCATTGCCGAGATCATGCGGTGCTGGCTGGCCATGCGCTCGGGCCAGTGGCTGGAGCGGCTCGACGATGTGCGCGAAACCGAAGACATGCTGATGCATACACAGGATGGGGCTGCGCTGCTGGACGACGATCCGGAGCGCCGCAGCTGATGGTGGCACGGACAACAACAAGAGTGGCTTCATGACCGACCCGCAAGTTGCAATCCTCATGCTGTGCCTGTTCATATTCCTGGTGCTGCTGGGTTTTCCGATTGCGTTCACGCTGATCGCAATGGGCGTCGCCTTCGGCTACTACGCCTATTACAGCCAGGCCCCCGAAAGCATCGGCGACCTGTTTCAAAACAACATCTTTTACCTTCTGAACCAGAACACCTATTCGGTGATGGAAAACGACACGCTGGTCGCTATCCCGCTGTTTTTGTTCATGGGTTATGTTGTCGAGCGGGCCAATATCGTCGACCGGCTGTTCTTTTCGCTCTACCAGGCCGCACGGCATCTTCCCGGCTCGCTGGCGATTGCCGCGCTGGTGACCTGTGCGGTGTTTTCCACCGCCTCGGGCATTGTCGGCGCGGTGGTCACCCTGATGGGTCTTTTGGCCTACCCGGCGATGGCCAAGGCGGGTTACAACAAGAGTTTCGCGGCGGGCGTGATCTGCTCCGGCGGAACCCTTGGCATTCTGATCCCTCCGTCTATCATGCTTATCGTCTATGCGGCGATTGCCGAGCTGTCGCCCTTGCGGCTTTACGCTGCGGCGGTATTTCCCGGCCTGCTGCTCGCCGGGCTCTACATTGTCTACGTGATCACCCGGGTGGGTCTCAATCCGTCCCTGGCACCCAAGCCCAGGGACGAGGACATTCCGCCGCCGCTGGAGATCTACAAGAATCTCATCATCTCCTTTGTGCCGCTGACGGTGCTGATCATGCTGGTGCTGGGCTCCATCCTGGGCGGGCTGGCGACGCCGGCCGAGGCAGCGGCCATGGGCGCACTGGGCGGGCTCGTGCTGGCTTTCCTCTATCGGTCGTTGACCTGGAAAAAGGTGAAGGAAAGCGTCTTCCTGACCGCCAAGGCCACGGCGATGGTGTGCTGGCTGTTTGTCGGCTCGTGGACCTTTGCGAGCGTATTTTCCTATCTGGGCGGGCACGACATCATCAAGGACTGGGTGGTCGCCATGAACCTGGCGCCGTGGCAGTTCCTGATCCTGGCGCAGCTGATCATCTTCCTGCTCGGCTGGCCGCTTGAATGGTCCGAAATCCTGATCATTTTCGTACCGATCTTCCTGCCGATGCTCGAGACGTTCGGCGTCAATCCCTATTTCTTCGCCATGCTGGTGGCGCTGAACCTGCAGACGTCGTTCCTGACTCCGCCCATGGCGATGTCGGCCTACTATTTAAAGGGCGTCTTGAAACACCGAATAGAACTGATGCAGATCTTCTCGGGCCTGATGCCCTATCTCGGCATCGTGATCCTGTGCATGGTGCTGATGTACCAGTTCCCCGAGATCGCGCTCTGGTTCCCAGATTACCTCTTCGGCGAATATATTCCGTGATGTCCGAGACGCTTCCGAACCTGACGGCGCTGGATGCCGTGAGCGAAATGAGGGCCGGCAGGCTTTCATCCGAAGCGCTGGTCACCGCATGCCTTGAAAGGATTGCGCAGACCGATGCGCAGATCCGGGCCTGGGCGCATGTCGATCCCGACCTGGCGCTGGAGCAGGCGCGGGAAGCGGACCGCATCCGGAAATCCGGCCGCGCCACCGGCGCGCTGCACGGCGTTCCCGTCGGCCTCAAGGACATCGTCGACACACGCGACATGCCGACCGAGCTCGGAACGCCGATCTGTGCCGGACGCCGGCCCGAAACGGACGCTGCGATCGTCAACCGGCTGCGCGAGGCCGGTGCGGTGATCCTCGGCAAGACCAAAACCACCGAATTTGCCTTCGCGCACCCGACGGACACGGCCAATCCGCATGACGCCGCGCGGACGCCCGGCGGATCGTCAAGCGGATCGGCGGCGGCCGTCGCCGCCGGGCATGTGCCGATTGCCATGGGAACGCAAACCAACGGATCGGTCATTCGCCCGGCTTCATTCTGCGGCGTGTACGGGTTCAAACCGACGCGGGGCGTGATCTCGCGAACGGGTATCCTGCGGACTTCCGTGACGCTGGATCAGGTCGGCACCTTCGGCCGCAGCCTCGAAGACGTTGCGGTGCTTGCAAACGTGCTCGGCGGATTTGATCCGGACGATCCCGAAAGTTTTGCCCGCCCGCGGCCGGACATGCTGGGCGGCGCCCGCAGCGAGCCTCCGGTCGAGCCGGTCTTCGCCTGGTTCGACCTGCCGCATCACGACCGGCTGGACAGCGATGCCGCGGAGGGGCTGGAGAGCGTGATTGACGCCCTCGGCGGCCAGGTGGAACGGTTTGGTGCCGCCCCGCAGCTGGCGGCACTTGTCGATGTCCACGCCAAGATCCACGAGTATGAATTCTGCCAGCACCTGGCGGAGATCATCGATGAGCATCGCGCACGTTTGAGTCCGACCCTGGAGCCCATCGTGGCGCGCGGCCTGGCGATCAGCCGGGCCGAATATGAGGACGCGCTGGCGGTGAAACAATCGGCCGAAACGTTCTTTTCCGGCCATTTCAACGATTTCGACGCCATACTGGCGCCGGCCGCGACCGGCGAGGCGCCGGCGCTCGCATCGGGGGGCACCGGCGATCCGGTGTTCTGCACGATCTGGACGCTTGCAGGCCTGCCGGCGGTCACCCTGCCGATCCTTGTCGGCGAGACCGGCCTGCCGATCGGGGTCCAGCTTGTCGGCGGGCCGGAAGAAGACGACCGCCTGCTGCGCACCGCATCCTGGTTTCAAACGGAACTTGCCCGGCAATCTGAAGGAGGAGCCCTGTGACCCGCCTGGCCACCATAATCGTCGCAGCGATCGGAACCGCGCTGATGGCGGTTTTCGTGATTGGTCTGTCGCATTCCATTTCAACCGGATTCGCGGGCTTCTGGGGTGGCCTTCCGTTCATGGTCATCGTCATTTTCGTCATCGCGCTGGCGATCTACGATTTCTGGGAAGAAGCCGTCAAAAAGGACAAATGAATGGCCCGCCCCCGCCTGTGGTTTCCGCGCCGCCTGAGCAACGCCGCACTTGAACGCGCACAGCGTGACTATGAATGCGTCATCAACTGGGATGATACGGAAAGCAGCGCCGAAGAAATCATCGCCATGAGCGCCTCGGTGGACGGGATCGTGCCGTGCCATTCCGAATTTTTCACGGCCGATGTCGCCGAGAAACTGGACAGTCGCCTCAAGATCATCGCCAACCATTCGGTCGGCGTCGATCACTGCGATCTTCCCGCCCTCAAGGCTCGCGGCATCGTTGTCACCAACACGCCTGATGTGCTTTCCGATGCCACAGCGGAGATCGCAATGCTGTTGATGCTCGGCGCGGCACGGCGGGCCATCGAAGGTGACCAGATGGTCCGCGGCGGCGCGTGGGACTTCTGGTCGCCGTCCTTCATGGTTGGCAAGCAGGTGACCGGCGCAAGGCTCGGCATCATCGGCATGGGGCGCGTTGGCCGGGTCCTGGCCGAAAGGGCGCGCGGTTTCCAAATGGAAATCCACTATTGCAACCGCAAACGCCTCGGCCCGGAAGAGGAAAAGGGCGCGCAATTCCACGACAGTCCGGAAAGCCTTTTGCCGGTGGCCGATTTCCTGTCGCTGCACTGCCCGGCAACGCCGCAGACCACGGGGCTGATGAACAGCACCCGCCTGTCTCTGCTGCCGAAGGGCGCAGTCGTCGTGAACACGGCACGCGGCGCGCTTATCGACGAATCTGCCCTGAAGGCCGCGATCGAAAGCGGTCATGTCGCTGCTGCCGGCCTCGACTGTTTTTTGTCGGAACCCGGCGGAAATCCGGATTTTGCCGGCTTGCCGCAAGTGTTCATGTTGCCGCATATCGGCAGCGCGACGGTGGAAACACGCGATGCGATGGGCTTTCGCGCGCTCGACAATGTCGACGCTTTTTTTTCAGGCAGGACGCCGAAAGATCTCTTGTGACGCCTGGCAACGCTGGCGGACCAGCCGGTATCCGCATCGGCCGGCGCGTCAGGCCAGGCACCGCCGGCGGATCACCTCCTGCCGAAGAAGCCGGAAATTCTTCCCAGAACCGTGTCGGTATCGGAAGGCCTGTATGGCGGGCGCAGCGCGTATTTGCTGTTACGCTCTGACTCAACATAGTCCACAAGCCCGCCGTCCAGCACTTTCCTGACCTCCCGCTCGTCGGTTCGCCGCGCGTGCGTTTTCGCACCGTTGCGCTTGTTGACCGCATCGGCGATCCCTAACGGCGTGCATTCGTCCGCATCGAGATCAAACAGACAGGCCAGCACATTGTGCTCAAGATCGCCGGAGAGACCGGCGTAGCGTTCGTGCTGGTCGCGGCGCACGAGATCGGCTGTCAGCGTTTTCCTGATCCAGCGCAGTACGGCGCCGCGCTTGATCCGCCAGGCGACCCGCGCGATCCAGGGCAGATACCAATTGTCGAACTCGGTCGCTGCTATCGCCTTTACCAGCGCGTTGCTGCGCCGCTTCACCGCATCGATGAATTCATCGATTTCCGCGTCGCCGACCCGCGGCCACTGCGGCCGCGTCACCTCGATATCGGCCGAGGCGAAGAGCGGAACGAGCACGCGGTAGGCTGTGCCACCCTTGTCCTTGATCGTGTATTTCGGATCGCATCCTGCCGGCCAGCTCTTGGTGATATCGTTGCCAGCAGCAACGCGGAAATGCCTACGCAGGAAGTGCTGGCAATTGCGTCGGCCGAGCTGGTAGTCGTGCTCCGGAAACCGGCTGCTGAGGAACCCGCCGAAGGCGCCAAGGACACCGGTGGCCAGAGGGTCGGCCGCCGCCCGTTCGTCGTCACCCTGCCCGATCTGACGGGATGGCGCGATCAAAAAGCGGCTGAACACCAGCTTGTCGTTGCCCGACCGGGCGAGATCGATCGCCTTGACCCGCGCCTGGTTCTTCAGGGTGGGGAACAGGG
Organism: Nitratireductor sp. XY-223; assembly: GCF_004959855.1. Taxonomy (GTDB): domain Bacteria; phylum Pseudomonadota; class Alphaproteobacteria; order Rhizobiales; family Rhizobiaceae; genus Hoeflea_A. The sequence continues at coordinate 411,747 of NZ_SPNT01000002.1, forward strand.
ACGTGACGACCGCTTTCAGGCAGATCTGCGCCAGCCTCTCGTCATCGGAGAGATCGGGAATGAACTCCGTCGACTGCGGGAACGGATCGACGAGCAGAACGGCCCTGTCCGCCAACACGGCATCGGGTTCGTTGCGCTTGTGCAGGGGTTTTTTCTTGATCGTCCAGCGGGCGATCTCGAACGGCTCGTTGTTGATCACGCCGCCGTCGACGCCGGCATAATGAACGTCATAGGAGCGCTCGCCGGCATTGTTCTTCGGCCAGACCGGCCGGATCGAACCGATACCCTCCTTCGAAGCATAGGGCCATGCCCTGTCATCATAGTCGCTGGTGTGGGAATTTATCTGCTGCGCCGGCAGACCGATCGGGAAGGCCGCCGTCGCCAGGGCCGATTCGACAAACTGGTGGGGCCTGCCCTTGTCCGCGCCGTCCGGCTTTTCGCCATAGGAGGCCTTCAGCATGTCTGCGTCCATGGGCGTTCCGGAATCGCCATATTCCCGCAGCCACGCGCTTTCGAACTTGCCGCTGCCGACCTTGCTGAACCGGTAGTGCACACGGTCGGCGTGTAGCGCCATGACATGGGCGGCGGTGTCCGCCTTGTCGGAGGCGGTAAACCGGATTCCGTAGGGCACGCCGCGCAGATTCGTCACGGTCATGAAAATATGCAGGTTTTCAGCAAGATAGGGCCGCGGCGCGGCGCCGGTCTCGGTCTTCCCGATGATCCTTTCCGCGGTATTGCGCAGCACCGAGCCGTCGAGCAGCGAGGCGACCCGGCCGCCGTCCTGAAGATCGGAAGTCCCAAGCAGCGTTCCTTCACGACCGGCGGTAAAGGAGACGCTTTCCACCCAGGTCTCGAAGAGCGCCGGCACAACACAGCGCGTGCCGGGCGCCTCTTGCGGCGTGGGAAGACGGGTCGGCGCGGCCAGCGCGAATGTTCCGAGCGCGGCGGTCGCGCCGCCGGCGGACGCACCGGATATCACCGGAATGAGGATCCGGTGATTGGGAACCCTGCGCTCGTTCTCGGGCAAGGCCGCATCCGAGGCCCGCGCCTTTTCCCATTCCTCGAGCGCCTGCACCAGGAAATCGAAGACACCGGCGCTGTAGGCTCCTGCAGAGACCGCGCCCGCCATGGTAAGACCCAATGTGAAGACCGGCTCGTCCGACATCGCCACCCCCAATTTAAGATCGCCAACAGGCTCAACCGGCAGTTTATCCCTTTGCACCACCGGGCACTGTGACAATTATCACCGTCAATCGCGGGGTGCGGGCGCGATACGGGCCGTAGTGCCGACCGGGGGGCCCGTCGGGATGAACGTGGACGTGAAAACGCACGCCGTCCTGTTCGGCATTTCCTACAAATTCGGGCCCTGACGGGGTCGCAGGCGCTGGTCCGCGCGCCCACCCGGGACACCGGCAGCGACACACATTGTCGCTTGCAGACAAGCATCGCACCAAGTCGCCACCAGCGGCTTCACAAACACCCTCACCTATTCACAAGTCGTGTGATTTAGGTTGACTTATTCCTGCGCCAATTGCGAACATCCCCTCAATAAACATTGGCCTTGCGCCCGGCGCGAGGCCTAATAAGGAGGGGAATATGGGTGGCGTATTGCCGTTGATCGGCAAACGGTTGTTGCTTGGTCTGGTGACCCTGCTTGTCGTTTCCATAATCATTTTCGGGGCGGTGGAACTGCTTCCGGGCGACATCGCCCAGCAGATCCTCGGCCAGTCCGCGACGGAGGAGACCGTCGCTGCACTGCGCGAGGAACTGGGCCTCAACCGGCCGGCCTATGTGCGCTATTTCGAGTGGCTGGGCAGCGCCGTTCAGGGTGACTTCGGCACCTCGCTCGCCAACCAGCGATCCGTCGCCGAGCAACTCGGTCCGCGTTTCGCCAACACGCTGTTCCTCGCGGGGCTTGCGGCACTCATATCGGTGCCGCTGGCCATCGGCCTCGGCGTGCTGGCCGCGCTTTACCGCAACTCGGTCTTCGACCGTGTCGCCAATGCCGTCAGCCTGGTGTCGATCTCGTCACCGGAATTCTTCCTCGGCTACATCCTCATCGTCTTCTTCGCCGTGCAGAACCAGATCTTTCCGGCGATCTCCAACGTCACGCCCGACATGGAGATGGGCGAGCGGCTGTACCGCACGCTGCTGCCGGCCATCACCATGGCGCTCGTCGTCACCGCCTACATGATGCGCATGACGCGCGCGGCCATCATCAACCTTTTGGCCTCGCCCTATATCGAGATGGCGCGCCTGAAAGGCGTTCCGAATTCCAAGGTCATCACCCGGCACGCGCTGCCGAACGCACTGGCGCCGATCATCAATGTGGTGGCGCTCAACCTGGCCTACCTGATCACGGGCGTCGTCCTGGTCGAGGTTGTGTTCGTCTATCCCGGCGTCGGCCAGCTGCTGGTCGACAGCGTGACCAAGCGTGATTTTCCGGTCGTACAGGCCTGCTGCCTGATCTTCGCCGCAACGTTCATCCTGTTCAATCTGATCGCGGATGTCGGCGCTATCCTGTCCAACCCGCGCTTGCGCCACCCGAAGTGAGGATCGGATAAATGCTTACATTCGTCATCATCTACTACGCGTTTCTGATCCTCGCCTGCTGTGTCGCAGCCTACTACAAGTACCGCACGGCGCTGCTGCTGCTGTTCACGCTGCTGTGCGTGTCACTGATCTCGGGCCTGCTGTTCGGTGCCGAGGTCCTGGTCAACATCACCATATGCGTGGCGCTGCTCGCCGCGGCGGCCGGACTTTCCTACAGTTTCCGGGAATCGCTGATCCAGGTGCTGCCGCCCGAGGGCGCGAAGCTCATGCGCACGGCGCCGCTGACGGCGTCCTTCGGACTGCTGGTGATCATCGCCTATGTCATCGCCGCGGTCTTCGCGCCGCTCATTGCCCCCTTCGGCGAGGCGGAAGTCGTCGGCGGTTCCTTCGCGCCGCCGGACGACGTGATGCTGCTCGGCGGGGACCAGCTCGGACGCGACCTCTTCAGCCGGCTGATCTACGGCGCGCGCAACACGGTCGGCATCGCGCTGATGACCACGGCAATCGCCTTTATCGTCGGCACGCTCGCCGGTCTCGTCGCCGCGCAGATGGGCGGCTGGGTCGACCAGGTGCTCGGCCGTATCGTCGACACGCTGATGGCCATCCCGCAGCTCATTTTCGCGCTGCTGCTTTTGACCATCGTCGGCACCAGCGTGCTCAACCTGACGCTGGTCATCGCCCTGCTCTATTCGCCGCTGATCTTCCGGCTCGCCCGGGCCGTCGCCGGCAATATCGTGGTGATGGACTATATCGAGGCGGCACGGCTGCGCGGTGAATCCACCTGGTACCTGATCACCAAGGAAGTGCTGCCGAACATCACGGCGCCGCTCGCCGCCGAGTTCGGCCTGCGGTTCTGCTTCGTCTTTCTCGCCATCTCGGCCCTGTCGTTCCTGGGGCTCGGCATCCAGCCGCCGACCGCGGACTGGGGATCGATGGTGCGCGAGAACGCGACGCTGATCTCGTTCGGCGAAGTCACGCCGCTGATCCCGGCCGCCGCGATCGCGCTGCTGACCGTGGCGGTCAACTTCGTGGTGGACTGGATGCTGCACATTTCCTCCGGCTTGAAGGAGTAGACCATGAGCGATCAAGAAAAGAAGAGCGTCCTGCTCGAAATCAAGGACCTCAAGATCGAGGGCTACTCGGACGAGAAGTGGATCGAGATCGTTCACGGCATCGACCTCACGCTGCATCGCGGCGAGGTGATGGGCCTGATCGGCGAATCGGGCGCCGGCAAATCGACAATCGGCCTTGCGGCCATGGGCTTTACCCGCGACGGCTGCCGGATTTCCAACGGCACGGTGCTGTTCGACGGCATGGACCTGACAACGGCGACGCGGGCCGAACGCAGGGCGCTGCGCGGCTCGCGCATCGCCTATGTGGCGCAATCCGCGGCGGCGTCGTTCAACCCGGCGCACAAGCTGATCGACCAGCACACGGAATCGGCGCTGCTGCACAAGGTCAACACCAAGTCGGAGAGCGAAGAGGACGCCATCGAGCTGTACCGGCGGCTGCGGCTGCCGAACCCGGAGGAGATCGGCTTCCGCTATCCCCACCAGGTGTCCGGCGGACAGTTGCAAAGGGCCATGACGGCCATGGCAATGAGCTGCCGACCCGATCTCATCATCTTCGACGAGCCGACCACGGCGCTCGACGTGACCACCCAGATCGAGGTGCTGGCGGCGGTGCGCGATATCGTCGACCAGTTCAATACGGCGGCGCTGTACATTACCCACGACCTCGCCGTCGTCGCCCAGATGGCCGACCGCATCAAGGTGCTCCTGAAGGGCGATGAAGTGGAGGAGGCCGAGACACGCAAGATGCTGGCCGACCCGGAAGAGGACTACACCAAGTCGCTCTGGGCGGTGCGCAGCTTCAAGCGCGAGCAGAAGCCGCCGCCGGCGGCGAACGAGACCCCGCTGATTTCGGTCAAGAATGTCTCGGCCGCCTATGGGCCGGTCAAGGTTCTCGATGGCGTTTCATTCGACATCTACCGGGGCCAGACCGTCGCGGTGGTCGGCGAATCGGGATCCGGCAAGTCGACCACGGCCCGCTGCATCACCGGGCTGTTGCCGCCGAGCGAGGGGGAGATCCTCTATGATGGCAGCCCCATGCCGCCGCGCTACCAGGACCGCTCGAAGGACCAGTTGCGCCAGGCGCAGATGATCTACCAGATGGCCGATACGGCGCTTAATCCCAAAAAGACCATCGGCGAGATTATCGGACGGCCGCTGCAGTTCTATGGCGGCCTTCGCGGGGCCGACCTGAAGAAGCGGGTCGACCAGCTGCTCGACCAGATCGAGCTCGAACCGTCGCTCTACTATCATCGCCTGCCTTCGGAACTGTCGGGCGGCCAGAAACAGCGTGTCGGCATCGCCCGGTCGCTGGCGGCGGAACCGAGCTTCATCATCTGCGACGAGGTCACCAGCGCGCTCGATCAGCTGGTGGCCGAGGGCATTTTGCGGCTGCTCGACCGGCTGCAGAAGGAGTTGAACCTCGCCTACATGTTCATCACGCACGACCTTGCCACCGTCCGCTCCATCGCCGACGTCGTCGTGGTGATGAAGGAGGGCAAGGTCGTCGAAATGGGCCCGAAGGACGAGATGTTCAAGCCGCCGCACCACGAGTACACCGACCTGCTGCTGTCGTCGGTTCCGGAGATGGACCCGGACTGGCTGACCAATCTCCTGGAAAGCCGCGGCGTCGACAATATCGGCGAGGCGGCGCATCAAAAGAAAGCCTGACGACCGGCGGGCCGTCAGGCTCATCTTTGGCGGATTGTAAAAAGCCCCGGATCACACCGATCCGGGGCTTTCTTCTTGTCCTAGCCGAACCACCAGCGCTGGTAGCCGCGGGCGCCGTCAAGCTCCCAATTGGAGGCGATGAACTCGCCGTGCATGACATTGTCGCGACGCGCCATGGTGCGGTTGCGGAAGAACGGCACGATGGTTCCGCCGTCGTCCTTGCACAGGAGCTGCATCTCCTTGTACATGTCCGCGCGCTTGTTCTGGTCGAGTTCCGACTTGGCCTGAAGCAGCAGCTCATTGAACCGCTTGTTCTGCCAGTGGCTTTCGTTCCAGGCTGCGTCGTCCTTGTAGGCGAGCGAGAACATCACGTCCGGCGTCGGACGCGCGCCCCACTGAACGAAGACGAAGGGCTTCACCAGCCAGACATTGGACCAGTAGCCGTCATTCGGCTCGCGCACGACATCGATGTTGATGCCGGCCGCCTTGGCGTGCTCGGCATAGAGCACGCACATGTCGACGGCGCCGCTCATCACGCTGTCTGCCGCGGAGAGGCTGACATTGATGTTGCCGAGGCCCGATTTCTCCATGTGGAACTTGGCCTTGTCCGGATCGTAGGTACGCTGTTCCAGATCGGCCCAGTAGGGCAGCGACGGTGCGATCGGATGGTCGTTGCCGATGCTGCCGTAGCCGAAGAGGATCTTCTCGATGATCTCTTCGCGGTTGATGGCGTATTTCAGCGCCAGCCGGACGTCGACATTGTCGAACGGCGCCTGGTCGCAGAACATCGGCAGCGTCACATGCGAGCCGCTGGGCACGTCGTCGATGACGATGCCGGGGGCACGCTTCAGGAGGCCGACCGTCTTGAGATCGACGTCGGTGATGGCGTCGATATCGCCGGTGATCAGCGCCGTCTGACGGGCGTTGGCGTCGTTCAGGACGAGCATGTGGACCGCGTCGAAATAGGCGCCTTCGCGATGCCAGCCGTCATGCTTGACGAGCTCGGTGCGTACGCCCGGTTCATGGTTGACGATCTTGTACGGCCCGGTGCCGTCGCCGCTCTGCCAGTCGACGCCGCCACTACCGTCGGACGGAAGGATCACGAGGTGATAGTCCGAAACGAGGAAAGGCAGATCGGCATTGCCGGAGGAAAGGGTGATGACAACGGTGTCGTCGCCCTCGGCGGTGATGTCCGTGACGTCGGAGAGCAGCGCCTTGGCAGCAGAGGTGGTGTTTTCACCGCGGTGGAAATTGAGCGAGTCGACAACGTCCTGAGCGGTCATTGCCTTGCCGCTGTGGAAGGTGACGCCGGACGCAAGCTTGAAGCGCCACTCCGACGCGTCGGGCGTTGCTTCCCAGCTGGTGGCAATGTCGGGGCCGAGCTCGTTGGTGTTGGTGATCTCAGTCAGATAGCTGCGGCAGGCATGCGACAGCTGGATCATGAACACACTTTCCGTCGTGCCCGGATCCAGGCTGTCGGCGGTGTTGCCGTCATGGACACCCACGCGGAACGTTCCGCCGCGCTTCGGCGTCTGCGCAGCAACCTGCGTCGACCACAACGTCGAGGCTGCGGCAACCGTGGCACCGGTTGCCAACGCGCCCTCCATAAAGCCGCGACGGCTCAGGCGTTTTCTGCGCGCTGCCTCAATAATCTGTGCCAGAAGGGCATCGGTATCTCGATTGCTCATAGTGTCTCCCGTAGAGTTTCATCTTGACTTCGTTGTTTTTATTGCCGCCAGCCTAGCCTACAGACGGGGAAAATCCAGTGATTTCCGAAAATCGACGTTAATCGGCGCGAGAAGCGACACATTTCGGACTGACGAGAAATATATGTCACCGGGCCCCGTCGGCAACGGGGCGACATCGGCATATTGCCTGCGTGAAAAGCGCGCGCGGCCCCTGAAATCGGAGTTTTGCGGAGGGCGTTCGCCGGCTAGGCGCGGGCATTGATGCGGCGAATGACTTCGGCGACGACCAACGCGCCCGCCGGCCAGACAACCCAGAGCGTGCCCGACCAGGTGAAGAGATTGACCAGGGCAGCCGTGGCGACCACGACCGCCAGCCGCGCCACATAGACGCCATAACGACCTCTCGCGAGCAACGGCGCCGCCTCGAAGCCGATCGTCGCCAGCATGACGATACCCGGCCACTGGACCCAGAAATTGCCACCGGTCGCCAGGTTGATCGCCAGGAGACCGATCCAGACGGCGCCAAGCGTCTTGGCATGCCGGATCACGCGTGTGCGCAGTTCACCGGCATCGGCGGCGGGCGGCGTTTCCCGGTGCGGCATTTTCGGCGTTTCCGGCGTGGGCTTGTGCGATGTCCCGCGGCCGTGCCGGCCAAACCAGCCGTGCTGTTCTTCGTCGGCAAACGATACGCAATAAACCGGGACATCCTCGGAAAAATTCTTGGGCCGCCTTTCGCCCAGATACTGAAATCCCACGGACAGCTTCGAATGCACCTGGTCGTAGACCTGTTGCGATACGAGCACGCCGCCGGGTTCCGCCATGGCCTGCAGCCGGGCCGCCAGGTTGACCCCCTCGCCCAGCAGGTCCTCTCCGTCGACCATCACGTCACCGAGGTGAACGCCGATCCGGAAGCGCAGGCTGCCTTCACGGTCGTTCGAGCCGAGTTCACGCTGCACCTCGATGGCGCACTGGACGGCCTCGACGACGGATGGAAACTCGGCGATCAGCCCGTCGCCGGCGGTATTGGCGATACGGCCGTTGTGGCGGGTGATGAATTTGGAGAAGATCTCGCGGGCCGCGCGCAGCGATGCAAGCGTGCCGACCTCATCGGCATCCATGGCGCTGGCGTAGCCGGCCGCATCGGCGGCAAGGATCGTCGTCAGCTTACGTTCAACCCTGGAACCGGTCGCGGTCATGATTTCACCCCCTGCTCAAGCACAGGACCACCGATATGCGCCTACGCGGAAATATAAGAATTCAGCGGGGCGAATGAAAGGCGGCAGGTGATGAAGATGCCGCTCAGGCGCGGGTCTTTTTCGGATCAAGCTCCGGGAAAAACTCGGCATTGATCTCGGCGATCGGGCGGGCCGGGCTGACAAGGAATCCCTGCATCTCGGTATAGCCGGCGGCCTTGACCTGCTCGCGCTGGGTTTCCGTCTCGACACCTTCCGCCGTCGCCATCATGCCGAGATTCTGGCTGAGACTGGCGACCGCCTTGACGATGACATCGGCCTCGTCCTGATTGGACAGGTCGTTGATGAAGGACCGGTCGATCTTGATCTTGTCAAACGGGAAGCTGCGCAGGTAGCTGAGCGACGAATAACCGGTGCCGAAATCGTCCATGGCGATGCGCACGCCCATGTCACGCAGCGCGTGCAGTGTATGCAGCGTCGAATCATTGTGCTGTAGCAACACATGCTCGGTAATCTCGAGTTCCAGGCGCTGCGGGGCGATGCGCGAGCGGGCCAGCGCGCCGAACACGGAATTCACCAGGTTCTCACTGCGGAACTGCGCCGGCGACAGGTTGACCGCGACCTTGGTGTGCGACGGCCAGTGCCGGGCGTCCATGCAGGCCTGGTTCACCACCCATTCACCGAGCGGAATGATCAACCCGATCTCCTCGGCAACGGGAATGAATTCCGCCGGCGAGACATTGCCGCGCACCGGGTGATGCCAGCGCAGGAGCGCCTCGAAACCGGTCACCTCGTCCGATTCCAGATTGATCAGCGGCTGGTAGTGCAAATCGAATTCACCGCTCTTGAAAGCACGCCGCAGATCGAGTTCGAGATTGCGCCGCGCCTGCATGCGCGCATCCATCTCGGCCTCGAAGAAACGGTAGATGCCGCGGCCGTCGTTTTTCGCGCGATAGAGCGCCATGTCGGCATTCTTGATGAGATGGTCGGCATCGCAGCCGTCCGACGGCGCGACGGCAATGCCCACACTGGCACCGATCACCACCTGATGATTGTCGAGATCGAACGGCTCGGCGAGAACCTCGCAGATGCGCTCCGCCGTCGCGGTCGCCGCCTGCGGCTGGTCCGCCGAGACCTGGAGTATGGCAAACTCGTCGCCGCCGAGGCGCGCAATCGTATCGGACTGCCGCACGCAGCCGCGCAGCCGCTCGGCGACGGCCTGCAGCAGCTTGTCGCCCATGGGATGTCCGATCGTGTCGTTGACATTCTTGAACCGGTCGAGATCGAGGCACATGATCGCGAAGCTCTTGTCCCGTCCAAGCGCCGCTATCGAGGTCTCGACACGCTCCCGCAGGAACGTCCGGTTGGGCAGGTTGGTCAGCTCGTCATGATGAGCCATATGCGCAAGCCGTGCCTGGATGCGCTGCAGTTCAGTGGTATCCTCGTGAGTCGAAACCCAGCCGCCATCCGTCATCGGCTGGTGGGCGATGGCGACCGTCCGGTTGTTCGACAGCGTCTGGATCTTCACCATCGGTTCGCCCGAGTCGATGATCTCGATCCATTTTTCTAGATGCTTGTCCGGATCGATGTCGGCATAGTCGCCGCGCTCGATCCTGAAGCGGATGAGATCGTCGAAGGTCGTGCCCGGTTCCGCGAAACGCTCCGGCAGGTCATAGAGCTCGAGGAACTGCTTGTTGCAGACCAGCAGCCGGCGGTCCTTGTCGAACATGCACAGGCCTTGCGACATGTTGTCGAGCGCGGCGTTGAAACGCCGGTTCTGTTCGGTCAGCTCCTCGTCGCGCTTCAGCAGGGCGTCCTCGCTGCTCTTGCGCTCCGTGATGTCTGTATAGGTGGTCACCATGCCGCCGCCGGGGATCGGCGTTCCGTGGATCTCCATAACGGTGCCGTCGGGGCGCACCCGCTCGAACCGGTGCGGCTGGAACTGTTTGGCAAGTTCCACGCGTTCCTCGACCAGCTCGTCGATATTGCCTTCGCCGTATTCTCCGCGTTCGGCATTGAAGCGGATGAAGTCCTGGAACCTGCCGGCAGTCTTTCCGAAATCGGCCGGAAATTCCAGAAGATCGAGGAACCTCTCGTTGAAGGCGACGACTTCGAGATCGCCGTCGAACATGCTGATGCCCTGGTCGATCGTTTCGAGGATCACCTTGAGCTGGTCGGATTTCGCGTCGGCTTCTTCCTTCTGCCGATGCAGTTCGGTCATGTCGACATGGATGCTGATCGTGGAGCCGTCGGCCATGCGCATCTCGGACGAGCGCAATACCCGCCCGCCGGCGAGGCGATGCTCGAACGGCGCTTCCGGATTGCGCCGCCGAGCCATGCGCCGCTCGGTCCACTCGGCGTCCATTGTCTTCGTGGCACAGGGGCTGTGCGAGGTGAACGCATCAAGCAATTCGCGATAGGTCATGCCCAGCGAAAGCCGTTCCTCGCAACCGGGGAAGAACCATTGCTTGTACAGAGAATTGCAGGCCACGACGCGATCATCCGGATCGCACATCAAAAACCCGGCCGGGATGCTCTCGACAATATCCGTTAAACGGCATTCAAGCGGCGAATCCATGAAGATTCTCCTCTTTGCCCAATCTTCAGCTCAAATCATGATCCGGATCTCGTGCACAGCGATCATGCTGCGCAACCGTCGAGGTTCCCCACCCTGTCGGTCGCCGAATGCAAAAACGCGGGAAGCCTAGCAGCGGATTGCTGCGATTTGGTTGAAGCGTTTGGTTAACGAAGCGTTGCCGTGCCCGCGTTCGCCGAATCGATAATTTTACGCATTGCGTTAAAAAATCGGCATAGTCGGTATAAAACCGTTGTTGTGGAGTTGGTCAATGTTGTACAGTTTAATTGTAAACAGGCTCTGGGAAATTGCCTTCGGGGGCGGCGGCCTCTGATCGAGGAAGCGAAATTTCAGCAGCGCCTACTTTATATATATTACGAGAACATTATTCTCAGGCGCGATGGAAGGTCCTTCTTCGGAAGGGCCTTCTGTGCTTTGCAGGCCAGGCGCTGGCGCCCGGTGCGCCGCAGTCACGGCACGATAATGGTCGATCCGGTGGTCTCGCCGGCCTCGAAAGCCCGGTGCACGTCGACGATCTCGGCGAGCGGGCGGCGCTGGCTTATCGAGACATTGAGCGCACCCGCAGCGACCAGCTCGAACACTTTCGACGCCGAATGAACCAGATCCTCGCGCGCCGACACGTAGTTGGCGAGGGTGGGCCGGCAGAAATAGAGCGATCCCTTGTGCTGCAGCAGGCTCGGCGGCACCGGCGGCGCCTCGCCCGTTGTCGAGCCAAAGGACATGAAGTAGCCGCGCGGGGCAAGCGAATCGATCGACGCCTCGAAGGTCGCCTTGCCGACCGAGTCGAAAACCACGCTGACACCCTTGCCGTCGGTCAGTTCGCGCACCCGCTCGGCAATGTCCTCGCTCCTGCGGTCGATCGCATCGGCGTAGCCGTTGTCGAGCGCCCGGCGGACGTTGTCCGGTCCCGAGGTGACGCCGATCATGCGCGCACCGATGTGCCTTCCCCACTGGCCTGCCAGGTGGCCGACTCCGCCGGACGCGGCATAAAAGAGCACATCCTCGCCGGCCTTCACCGGATAGGCCCGGCACATCAGATATTCGACCGTCATGCCTTTCATCAGCACGGCCGCGGCGGTGGCGTCGTCGATGCCGTCGGGGATCCTGATCAGCCTTGCCGCCGGAACATTGCGATGCCTGGCATAGGCGCCGAGCACGGGGCCGTAGACCACCCGGTCGCCGGGCGCGACATCGGAAACGCCGTCGCCGACATGCAGCACGACGCCCGCCGCCTCCAGTCCGAGCCCCGAGGGCAGCGCAAGCGGGTAGTGTCCGGAGCGCTGATAGACATCCATGTAGTTGAGCCCGATGGCCGTCTGTTCGACCTGCACCTCGCCGGGGCCCGGCGATCCGACTTCGGTCTCGACGATCTGCATGACCTCTGCCGGCCCCTGTTCGTTGATGATCACTGCTGTGGTCTTCATCTTGTTCTCCGCAGAATTGTTGGTTGCCGCTTATGTCGTCGCATCGCCGCCGTCGACGAGGATCAGCTCGACCTCGCCGGCGCCGGCGCGGCGATGCGCGGAAGCGGACCGGTAGGCGTCGGAACGCCAGCAGGCCTCGGCATCGTCCAGCGAAGGAAACTCGATGACGACAAAACGGTGGAATTTCTCCGGCCCCTCGAGAATGCGGAAATCGCCGCCCCGCGCCAGGACCCGGCCGCCGAAAGCCGCAATGATCGCCGGGACCTCATCGGTGTAGCGCTTGTAGGCGACCGGATCGTTGATCTTCGAACGGGCGACCCAATAGGCAGGCATGTTCGGCTCCTCCTTGCTGCGCTCGTTTAAAAGAGCTTGTTGGGCAGGTAATTGGCGATGCCGGGGACGGCGACGATCGAGACCATGCCGATCAGCATGATGATCCAGTAGGGGATCGAATAGCGGAAGATCTCGCGCACCCCGACATCCGGGTCGGCGATCGCCGCCTTGACCGTGTAGACGAGCAGACCGAAGGGCGGTGTCAGAAGCCCCGCCTCGATGGCCAATATGCCGACCACCGCGAATGAAATGCGGTCAAATCCCAGCGCCGCCGCCAGCGGCTCGAAGATCGGAACGGTCAACAGCATGATCGAAATGGAATCGATCACCATGCCAAGCAGGAACCACACGACCACCATCAGCGCCAGGATGACGTAGGGCGAAAGGCCCGAATCGAGAAAGAAGTTCTGGATCGCCGAGGTGACGCCCGTCATGGCCAGCGTCCGCGAGTAGAGCGCCGCCATCAAAAGGAGGATGAGGATCGGCGCCGCCGTCTTGCCGACCGAGAAGATCGCCGCCAGAAGTTCGCGGCCGCGCATGCCCTTGACGATGGCGAAAAGCAGCGCGACCGCTGCGCCGGCGCCGGCACCTTCGGTCGGCGTGAATATGCCGAACCAGATACCGCCAAGCACGCCGACGATGATGAACCCTATGCCTGCAAAACTGCCGAGCACCTTGAGACCGTCCGCCTCCGGCGGCTGCGGCTGTGCAGCTGCCCCGTCCTCCGCCGTTTCCTTGCGGCGATGCTCGCCCGTCGCCTGGGGCCACAGGATCGCGGTGGTGACCACATAGATCAGGAACAGCACGGCAAGCAGGAAGCCGGGCAGGATGCCGGCCAGGAACAGCCTGCCTATGGACTGCTCGGTCAATATACCCCAGACGATCATCAGGACGCTCGGCGGAATCAGCATGCCGAGGCAGCTCGAGCCGGCGATGGAGCCGAGGGCAAAGCCCTTGTGATAGCCGAGCGCCCGCATCTCCGGATAAGCGATGCGGGAGAAGGCCGCGGCTGACGCGATGGAAACGCCGGTGACGAAGGAAAAGATGGTGTTGCCGATAACGGTGGCGACCGTCAGACGCCCGGGCAGCCGCCGCACGCCGCGATTGATGGCAGCGTAAATGTCGGTGATCGCGCCAGACCGGGCGATGAATTCACCCATCAGCATGAACAGCGGTATGACGGCGAATGTGAAGTCGCGCAGCGCCTCCGCGGCGGTGCTCGCAAGCATCCTTTCGACAATCTGGAACTTGCCGGTGACCAGATAAATGCCGACGACGCTGGTTATCCCCAGCGCGACCGCGACGTGAACGCCCAGCAGCACCAGCCCGAGCAGCATGACAATGATCACGACAACCGTGTTGACGTCGAACATGGCGCGCTAAAGCTCCGATGCGTTGGTGGCGGGACGGGTTGCGTTCAAAGGGTCAGTTCCTCCACATCCAGATCGAACAGTTCGATCGCTGCCAGAAGCAGATAGTTGATGACGGCCAGCGCGCTGCCGATCAGTATCGTGAAGCGGGCCGGCCAGACCGGGACCCGCAATGCGCCCTCGCCGTCGAATTCGCCATTGGCGAAGGAGCGCAGCGCAAGCTCGATGCCGCCGTGAAACAGGATGGCGAAGAACACCGCGCCCAGGAGATAGCCGAACGCCGCCAGCGCCCGCTGCGCCCGCGGCCCGAACGCGTGGATGAGAAAATCGGCACTGAGCATGGAACGGCTGCGGATGGCGAAACCGAGCTGCAGGAACACGATCATGACGACGGAATTCGCGACGATTTCCTTGGTGCCCTGCAGGGGCAGGTTCATGGCGCGGAACACGATGTCGGCAAGGGCGATGAAGCAAAGGACAAAGGCCCAGGACGCCGCCAGGATCATCAGCAGCTTGGTGATGCGGTCATTGAGACGAATGAGGGCCATGGAGCGTTCCGGGTGCGGATGGCGCGCGGGGCCGATGCGGCCCCGCACGATTGTCTGACTACTTGATGTCGTAGCGGACCGGCCAGGTATAGCCGTTGTTCTCGGCCGCCTCGATGGTCAGCTTCAGAACCTCGGAGGCCGGCAGTCCCTGTGCGTCGAGCTCGCTCGCCATTTTCTGCGGCCAGGTCGCCAGCGAATTGGCCCAGTCCGCCCGCACGGCCGGATCGATTTCCGTCACCGTGATGAGATCGCGCAGGGTCGCGACATCCTTGGCGTAGCGTTCCTTGTTGACGATCCCCGTCTGCTCCTCATAGTCGGCGGCCACCTCGAGCAGGATCTCCTGAACCTCCGGCGGCAGGCCGTTATAGGTGTCGGTGTTGATGGTCAGGCCGTGCCAGGTGATCGAACCGAAGCCGATCAGCGTGTAGTAGGGGCCGGGCTCGTAGAGCTTGAGGTTGACCCAGGCGCTCGGAAACATGATCCAGCCTTCATAGACATTGGTCTTCATTTCCGTATAGGCGGTGGCCAGCGAACTCTGGACCGGCGTCACGCCGCCATATTCGAGCCAGTTGAGATTGAGGCCGGCGCCGGCGATCTTCTCGCCCTTCAGGTCGGCCAGTTTTTCCCACGGGAAGCTGGTGCCCAGGTTGTAGCCGCCATCGGCAATGCGCGAGATCAGTTTCTGGTTGAACTTGTCCTCGAACACGCTCTGCAGGTAGGGCACCTTGGCGTAGACATCCTGCGCGGTCTTCAGGCTGGTCGTCGGGTCCATCGTACCGAAGGGCAGCATGACCTGGAAGGCATGCAGCGGCAGGTTGGACGGCTCGAAGCAGAAACAGAAGCCGCCGATGTCGATGATGCCGTCCTGAACGCCTTCCAGAACCTCGGTCACCTTGACGATCGAGCCGGAATACCCCTCGACGAAGGTGATCGTGTGGTCGGTCCGCTCCTCGACGCGCTTCTTCAGCTCCGGCTGGAAGTAGCTCTGCATGAGGCCGGCATAGACAACGCCCGGCGGGTGGCCTGAGCCGATGCGCAGATTGATGTTTTCGGCCAGGGCGCTGCCTGCGCCGAGACCGATCGCCGCCGTCAGGGCGGCTGCAAATGCAGTCGATTTCATGGTCTTCCTCCCTCTATTCCAAAATGGGCCGGCAAAATCCGTCCGGTCCCGGGTCTTGGAAACTGGTTGCCGCCTGCGGCGGTTGTCGCATTCTCCTTCCGTCGGTTCGCTTTTGCCCGGCACGCCGGGCCTCAAGCCGGCTCCTTCAGCCGCACTTCTTCGGGAATGGGCAGCGGCGCGTTGGCGCTGTCCTTGAATTCGACAGTGGTGAACAAAAGGTCCGTGTCGCCGATATTGGCGACCGAGTGGGTGAAATCCTCGCCCTTCCCGAACTTGAAATGCAGGGTTTCGCCGGGATAATGCACAACATCCTGAATGCGGCCGTCATCATACCAGCCGCGCGCTTTGCCGTGCGAATGGGCCGACCAGAAATAGTCCAGAACATGACGGTGGAAAGGGCAGCGCTTGCCCGGCGGCAGATGCAGATGCCAGACCCGGACCTTGTCGGTCTCGGAGACAAGAACCGAGCCGACGGCGCCGTTGTTGCCGTGTTTTTCGAACTCGTCCTGCAGTTCCTGCGGCCAGTGCGCCCGCGGGTTGTCGCCCGTGCTCGGCTGCTCAACGATCTTGGTTTGAGCCATCTTCTTCTCCTTCGCTCGACCCCGTTACGCGGCGGCGCGGCCGCGACCCAGGATGCCACTCGCCGGCTCCAGCGCCTCGAGATCACGTTTCAACTGTTGTTTCTGCTCCGGCGTCAGCGCGACCTGCGGCGGAAACACCGGCAGCCAGGAATCGTCGCCCGTGCGCCAGGCCTCGATCTGTTTCAGCGCGGCGCTAAGCGGATACTGCGATATCGCGACGCGGACCGCCGTCAGCGTTTCCTGCAGCGCCGCCGCCTCGCCGCCACCGGCCGACAGGGTTGCGCGGGCAAGGGCCGCCGACGCATTTGTCGTCGCCGAAATCACGCCGGCACAGCCCTTGCCCAGCCCCTCCAGGAGCACACCCTCATTGGACGGAAACACATCGATATCGTCGGCTGCCCGGACAAATCCGAGGGTGCCCTCGAAATCGCCCGAACTGTCCTTCAACCCGGCGATCAGCGGTCCGAATTCGCGCTTCAGCCGCTGGATCAGGCCGATGCTGATGGGCGTCATCGACATCTGCGGGAAGTGATAAAGATAGACCCTGAGCCGGTCGGTGCCGACGCCCTCGATCAGCCGCGCGTAATAGGCAAAAAGACCCTCGTCGGACACATTCTTGAAATAGAAGGGCGGCAGGACCAGGACGTTGAAAAATCCGGCGTCGACCGCGGCCTTGGTCGCGGCGATCGCGTCGCCGGCGGCGCAGGAACCGGTGCCGAAGATGACCTCGGAGGACTTGAAGCCGGCGTCGGAGAACAGGCCGGGTAATTCCATGCGGAACGAAAGCGGCAGCGAGTTGCCCTCGCCCGTCGTGCCGAGCGGCGCCACGCCGTCAAGGCCCTGTTCGAGGTTCCAGCGGCAATAGTCCGCGAGTTTTCTGCCATCGGGCTCGCCGCCGGGTCCGACCGGTGTGAGAGAAGCAGCGTAAACACCCCTGTTGGCCTTGCTCATGGTGCTACTCCGCCACCTGCAGTTTCTCGCCCACGCCGCGCGCCTTGACCACCACCTTGATTGCGTCCTCGACCCGTTCGCGCGCATAGCGCAACGCCTCGGGCAGATCGTCGAGCGCGAAGGTGTGGGTATGGATCAGCGAGGCGTCGAAACGCCGCCCGGCCATGAAGGCCATGGCGCGATGGGTGGCGCTGCGCCCCTCGCCGCGAATGCCGTAAAGATAGATGTTGTTCTTGACCACGTGCGGCAGGTCGACCTTCGCCGGATCGTGCGGAAAGGCGGCAAGGCAGATCTTGCCGCCGCGATTGGTCATGTGGATCGCATCGTTGATAGCGACCTCGGTGCCGGCGCATTCGACAACGTAGTCTGCGCCGCGCGTGCCGACGATCTCCTTGACCGCCTCGACGCCATCCGTCTCGCGCACGTTGATCACGTGGTCCGCGCCGAGCTTCCGGCCGATGTCCAGCCGCGCATCGCGGGTGCCGGTCAGGATGACCGGCGACGCGCCGAGCGCCTTGGCGACAGCGACGGCGAGCAGGCCGATGGGACCCGGGCCGGTGACGACGACGCTCTCGCCGGCGACGAGACCGCCGAGTTCCGTCAGGCCGTACATGGACGTGCCCGCGGTGACGACCAGCGTGGCCTCCTCGTCGGACATGCCGTCCGGCACCTTGATGACCGTGTTGATGTTGTTGACCGCGTATTCGGCAAAGCCACCGTCGGTGGTGAAGCCGTTGGCGCGGTGACCCTTGTCGAGGTCACCGTAGTTGAGGCCGTAATTGTGACACGAGGTATACATGCCCTGGCGGCAGCGCTTGCACTGGCCGCAGCCGGCGTGGATCTCCACCGTCACGCGGTCGCCGATCTCGAACTCGTCGACCCCCGGACCGAGGGCGGCGACGGTGCCCATATACTCGTGGCCCGGCGTGAAGTTCTTGTTGAAGGGCGGGCCGCCGCCGATCAGTGCCGGTGTGCCGTAGTGGATGATCTCCAGATCCGTCGCGCAGATCGCGACGGCGTCGATGCGAACCAGGATCTCGGCCCTGCCGGGCACCGGGACCGGCTTTTCCGTCAGCCGCAATTCGTCCGGGTCGCCGAGGACCCAGGCTTTCATGGTCTCGGGTATCGGCATGTCAGACGACATCTTCACGGAGCTTTCGCTGGCCATTCACGCATCCAGTCTGGAGAAGGGACCGTGGCTGTACGATCCCCGAAAATCGATTTCTCAGATCATGATACACAGCGCCTATCATGAGTCAAATATTATCGATAATCGGTCAAAGATTATCGAAAAAATCGTGAATTTCGCCACGAAAACAGGGCTTGTCTCTTGGCATTTGGCGGCAATCGTCTATATCGTGAAGCCATAAACCGCGCCCGAAACAGGTCCCGCAACAAGGGAATCCGTTAACTTCAGAACCATGTCGACTGCACCGCCGCTTTCCCGAATATCCCTGTCACAGCAGATCCGAGACCGCCTCCTTAGCCGGATCATGACCGGCGCCCTGAAACCCGGAGACCGGCTGGTCGAACTGAAGATCGCCGGCGAGATGGCCACCAGCCAGGCGCCGGTGCGCGAAGCCCTGCGCGAGCTGGAGGCGATGGGGGTGGTCGAGACACTGCGCAACAAGGGCGCGCGGGTGCGGGTCATTTCGGACGAGGAACTGCGCCAGATCTACGATGTACGCGCGCAACTCGAGGGCTATGCCAGCGAGCTGGCCGCCCGGAACGGCGCTGCGCTCAAGGCCGGGCTGGAAGCTTGTGTCGCCAAAATGAGGAAGGCGGCGCGCAAGGGCGATTCAATGGCATTCGCGGATCACAACATGGCGTTCCACCGCGCCATCGTCGAAGGCTCGGGAAACCGGGTGCTGCTTGACATGTGGGAAACGCTCAACGTCAAGATGCGCACCATGGTCAACGTGGCGCGCAGCAGCCGCAACCTCATCGACCTCGCCGAATCCCACCTGCCGATCGTGGAGGCCATAGCCGCGGGCGACGGCGCGCTTGCCCATGAAACGGCGAAACAGCATGTCCTCGACAACAAGCCGGACGGTGGTTCCGTATCCTAGAGATTGGCCTGGAAGGGCGCGGTCAGCCTTTGCAGCGATCTTCACAAGTGTTGCCAAGACATGCTTTATGACTCACCGATAACTCTGTGAGGGCGACGCATGGAAGTTGTTGAACTGATATTTCCGGTTTTTGCGGTGATCGTCACCGGATACCTGTTTTCCCGGCTGAAATTGCTTCCGGACTCGGTCGGGGATTCGCTGATCCAGTTCCTTTTTTATGTGGCCATCCCGGCACTTCTTTTCGTTGTCATAGCGCAAGAGGAAACATGGGCGCTTTTGAACTGGCCCTTCATCATCGGCTTTGGTGGCGCCTTGGTGATTGTGTTCTTCCTTATGCTGGCTTTCGGAATATATGTTCTCAAGTCACGTCCAGTTGCGGCAACAATGCTGGCCATGATTTCCGTTGCTTGCAACACGGGCATCATCGGCCTGCCACTGCTGCACTCCCTGTTCGGCAACAAGGTGATCGTACTGGCCGCTCTGGCCAACATCGTTGTCATCGCGTTGTTCCTCATCCAGATCTTTTTCCTTGAATTAGACAGATCGGATACGACTGATGGTTCGGGCTCAAAGCTCGAACACATGAAAAAGGCTGTGCTGAATCCGCTGGTGTTATCGACCATCGTCGGTCTTGCCTATGCAATAAGCCCGCTCACTCTGCCGAAAATCGTGGTCAACTACATGGATATACTGAGTGCCGCGGTGGCGCCGTGTGCCCTTTTTGCTGTCGGCATGTCAATCAAACCAGCCTCGATTGTCGAAAGCGGGAAGATCGTTCTCGTGGCTGCTTCGACCAAGCTGATAATCCTGCCAGCTCTCGCTCTTTTGATTGTTCTGGTGATAGGTGCTGACCCGCTTGTCGCCGTTGCAGTCGTGGTATCCGCCGCACTGCCGACATCCAAGAGCGAGTACATATTTGCGAAACAATACCATCTGTCGGAGGAGCTAACTGGCGAGACGATATCGCTGACGACCGCGATTTCGGTCATTACGCTCGTTTTGTGGCTGATTGCGCTGTCACGCATTTATCCAGGTTCTTTTTCAATCTGATTGCGGCCGGGCCCGTGTGGCGTAAGGCGGGTCTTCCAGGGCAATTCTGACAGGGACCCACCCGTGCATTCTTACCTGCAACCGTCGCAAGTTTGGCCTGGATCATCTGGCCGGTCCGCTCTCCTCGTCGGCACGCTCCGCGGCCATGTCGTCGAGCACACGCTTGATTGCGGCGGTATCCTCCTGGGCGCGGTCCGGCGTCAGCGTTCCGGCATAGAGCCGGTCGCACTTTGAAAACAGCGGCGTCGGGCAGCCGAGACTGGCCGCGAAGCCAGCGATCAGGTCGAGATCCTTGCGCCAGACGTCGTTCTTCATCGTCGGCGGCGTATAGCGGCCGGACACCATCATCGGGCCGCGCAGCTCGAACATGCGCGACGATCCGGCACCGGCGCCGATCACGGCGTAGGTCTCCTCAAGGTCGAGCCCGGCCATCTGCGCCAGCAGCAGCGCCTCGGCGGCGGCCGTGTTGTGGATGGCGACCAGCAGGTTGGCGACGAATTTCATCTTCATGCCGTTTCCGAAGGCGCCGAGATAGCGGGTCTGGCGGGCGATCGCGTCGAAGACGGGTCTGCAGCGCTCCACCGCTTGCTCGTCGCCGCTGGCAAGGACGACAAGGTCGCCCTTCGCCGCCTGCGCGCCGGTACCGCTCACCGGACAGTCGAGCAGCACAACGGCTTTTTCCTGCAGCGCGTCGCGCGCGGCGGTCTTGTCCTCGATCGGCAGGGTGCTCAACTCGACCAGGATGCGGCCCGCCGCACCGCTGGCGCAGATCTCGGCGGTCACGGCCGCAAGGGCCGCGCTGCCCGGGAGGGACAGCAGCACCACCGGGGCGCTTTCGGCGACCTCGCCGGCGGAACCGGCGGCAAGGCCGCCGGCTTCGCGGTGCCCTGCCATGGCGGCTTTATCAGGATCATAGCCGGCTACAGAATACCCTGCTTTCAAGAGATTGCCGGCCATGGCCGAGCCCATGATGCCCAGTCCGATCATGCCCACGTCGGAATTCATCGTTTCTTCTCCCAACCCCGATTGCGCCACAAGGCTTGGGTTTTCCTCGGCAAAGGTCAATACTTTTATCGATAATCGTTAGAGGTTAACCGTTGCAACGCCGCGCGGTCTGTCCAAGAAGCCGCAAATCGGTTATCCGATGTGCCTCCTCGAAACACACACCGGACATCGGCGGACGGACCATGCGCACACGCCCTGCCTCAAGGCTGATCGTTCTCGACCCGCGTGGACGGGTGCTGCTCTTCCGCTTCGTGTTCGAGCGCGGACCGCTCGCCGGCCGGGATTACTGGGCAACGCCCGGCGGCGGCCTTGAAGCGGGCGAAACCTTCAGGCGTGCGGCCCTGCGGGAGCTGAGAGAGGAAACGGGGATCGAAGCCGGCGATGTCGGACCGGAAATCGCGCGGCGACAATTCGAACTGCAGCTTCCGGACGGTGAAATCGTCAGAGCGGACGAACGCTTTTTCCGCATCGCGGTGCAACAGCCCACTGTGTCACGCAGCGGCTGGACCGTGTTGGAAACGCAGGTGATGAAAGAGCACCGCTGGTGGACACGCGGCGAAATCCTGAAAACCACCGACACCGTCTATCCCGAGGACCTGGTCGCGCTGCTGGGCGGCGGCTGAACAGCGCGTCAGTGCGCCTCGTCCCAGTTGTCGGCGGCGCGGGCATCGACCTTCAGCGGCACCTTCATCGCGACGGCCGGCATCGCGGCATTTTCCATCACGTCGGTCACGACACGAATAGTCTTGTCGACCTCGTCCCGCGGCACCTCGAAGATCAGTTCGTCATGCACCTGCAGGAGCATGCGCGCGGCAAGCCCCGCCTCTTCCAGCGCCGGGTCCATCCGGATCATGGCGCGGCGGATGATGTCGGCGGCCGAGCCCTGGATCGGCGCATTGATGGCAGCGCGCTCGTTGAAAGCGCGCATGTGCGGATTGCCGGAGGCGATGTCCGGGTAGTGCGCCCGGCGGCCGAAGATCGTCTCGACATAACCCTTGTCGCGCGCCGCGGCCTTGGTGTTGTCCATATAGTCCTTGATGCCCGGAAAGCGCTCGAAATAGGTCTTGATATAGTCACTCGCCTCGGAGCGCTCGATGCCCAGCTGGTTGGCGAGACCGAAGGCGGAAATGCCGTAGATGATGCCGAAATTGATCGCCTTGGCGCGGCGGCGAACCTCGGACGGCATGTCCTTGACCGGCACGCCGAACATCTCGGAGGCGGTCATAGCGTGGATGTCCATGCCGTCGGCGAAGGCCTGCTTGAGCGCGTCGATGTCGGCGACATGGGCAAGCACCCGCAATTCGATCTGCGAATAGTCGGCCGAGACCAGCTTGTTGCCAGGCTCGCACACGAAGGCGGTACGGATCTTGCGGCCCTCGGTCGTGCGTATGGGAATATTTTGCAGGTTCGGGTCGGAGGACGAGAGCCGGCCGGTCGTCGTCGCCGCCAGCGCGTAGGAGGTGTGGACGCGTTTCGTTTCCGGATTGATGTAATCGGGCAGGGCGTCCGTGTAGGTGGATTTCAGCTTGGTAAGCTGGCGCCAATCGACGATCTTGCGCGGTAGTTCGTGGCCTTCGGCCGCAAGGTCCTCGAGCACCTGCGCCGAGGTCGACCACTGGCCGGTCTTCGTCTTGGAGCCGCCCGGCAGGCCCATGTTTCCGAACAGGATCTCGCCGAGCTGCTTGGGCGAGCCGATGTTGAACTTGGCACCGGCGAGCTCGTAAATCTCGTCCTCGAGCGCGGCGGCGCCCTGCGCGAAATCGCCGGACAGCCGCGACAGGATCTGCCGGTCGACGCTGATGCCGCGCAATTCCATTTTTGCCAGCACAGGCACCATCGGCCGCTCGAGCCGCTCATAGACGGAGGCAAGCCCCTCGGCGGCGAGGCGCGGTTTGAGGACCTGCCAGAGCCTCAGTGTGATATCGGCGTCCTCGGCGGCATAGGCGGTCGCCTTGTCGATCTCGACGAAATCGAAGGTCACGGCCGATTTGCCGCTGCCTGCCACCTCCTTGTAGGCGATCGGCTTGTGGCCGAGCCAGCGGTCGGACAGCGCATCCATGCCCTGGCCGCCGCGGCCTGCATCGAGCGCGTAGGAAACCAGCATCGTGTCGTCGAAGCCGCGCACCTCGATGCCGTAGCGCTTCATGAGCAGCCAGTCATATTTGAGGTTCTGTGCGATCTTCAGGACCGCCGGATCCTCGAGCAGCGCCTTGAGCTGTGCCAGGGCGTCGTCGATGGGGATCTGGTCGTCTGCCAGTCCGCCGCCGAGCAGATCGTCCTGGCCCTTCCTGTGGCTGAGCGGCACATAGCAGGCCTTGACCGGGCCGGCGGCGTTCGAGGCACCGTCCTGCGGCTGATAGGCGAGTGAGAAACCGACGAGTTCGGCCTGCATGGCGTCGAGCGACGTGGATTCCGTATCGAACGCGACAACGCCGGTCTCGCGCGCCACGGCGATGAAGCCGGAGAGTGTCTGCGCGTCGCGGATGCAGGCATAGCTTTCATGGTCGATCTTCGCGTCGGCCGCCGCGCTGGCGCGCGCGGCGGCAAGATCCGCCGGCTTCCAGCCGCCGCCCGACGCTGCGCGCGGCACCGCCTTCGGTTCGGGCGCGTCACCGGCGTCGAGGTCGGGTCCGCGCGCCTCGGGGCCCCATTCCACCGGCACGTCCGCCGCCTCGATCGCCGCGGCGTCGGTCTCGGTCGCCTCGGCGACGCGGCGCGTCAGCGCGTTGAAGCCCATGGCCTTCAAAAACGCGATCAGCTTCGGGCCGTCCTGCGGCTCGAGCCTGAAGTCGGCGGGCGTGTCGTCCACCGGCGCATCCTTGCGCAAGGTCACCAGCTCGCGCGAAAGACGCGCCTGGTCGGCGAACTCGATGATGTTCTCGCGCCGCTTGTTCTGCTTGATCTCGCCGGCCCGCTCGAGCAGCGTGTCGAGATCGCCGAAGGTTTCAAGAAGCTGCGCCGCCGTCTTCGGCCCGATGCCGGGAATTCCCGGAATATTGTCGGTCGAATCGCCCGTCAGGGACTGCAGGTCGATCATCTTTTCCGGCGAAACGCCCCATTTCTCGACCACTTCCGGGGCCTCGATGCGGCGGTCCTTCATGGTGTCGTACATGACGATCCGGTCGGTCACCAGCTGCATGAGGTCCTTGTCGGAGGAGATGATGGTTGTGTCGGCGCCGGCCTCCTCGGCGAGCCGCGCATAGGTGGCGATCAGGTCGTCGGCCTCGAATCCCTCCATCTCGATGCAGGGCAGGTTGAAGGCGCGCGTCGCCGCGCGGATCAGCCCGAACTGCGGAATGAGATCCTCCGGCGGCGCCGAGCGATTGGCCTTGTATTCCGGATACATCTCCTTGCGGAAGGTCTGGGAGGAATGGTCGAAAATGACCGCCAGATGGGTGGGCGTCACGCCGACCGACGTGTCGCGCGCCTCCGACAGGAGCTTCCACAGCATGTTGCAGAAACCGGAGACGGCGCCAACCGGAAGGCCGTCGGTCTTGCGGGTCAGCGGCGGCAATGCGTGGTAGGCGCGGAATATGTATCCCGAGCCGTCAACGAGAAAGAGATGATCGTCCTTGTTCATGGCGAAAGGGATAACGCAGGCGTTTCACCGCGTCCATGGCGCAACGGCAAATTGACGCCGCATTGCTGTCAAATCGCCGGACGTTCGGCGCTGCGCTTGGTCGCAAGATAGAGATTCGTCTCGCTGGCCGATATGCCCTCGATGAGGCGGATCTTGTGCAATACGGCATCGAGCGAGGACAGCGTGTCGGTGCCCAGCTCCACGACGAGGTCCCACTTGCCGTTGGTGGTGTGGATCGCGGTAATCTCGGGCATGCCGCGCAGCCTCGCCACGATGCGGTCGGTGCCGCGCCCCTCGATCGACAGAAGCATGATGCCGCGCACCGGCAATTCGAAGGCGTCGGAGCGCAATATGACGCTGAAACCGAGGATCTCGCCCGACCGGACCAGTTTCTCCAGACGGGTGCGGACCGTCGCCCGCGAGACGCCCAGTTCGACGGCGAGGTCGGATATGGCGGCCCTGCCATTGTGGCGCAGCGCCGAGATCAGTTTCTGGTCAGTACCGTCCATTTCGGATAATTCTCATACCATTTTGAGCATCCGATAGCTCAAATTGGATCATTTGCCAAGTTTTTTCCGCCGATCGTAAGAGGGATAATTCTCCAAATGCGAATCGGACAACACAAATGACGACCCATCTCAGCCTGATCGGAGCACCCGTGGAGACCGGAGCCAGCCAGCCCGGCTGCCTGATGGGGCCGGACGCGCTCAGGACAGCCGGAATCAGCGATGTCCTGACCGGCCTCGGCTACCATGTCCGGGACCGGGGCAACGCCCGCGCGGCGCCTGAAAACGGCGTGACGCACGCCAATCCGGCCATCCGCAACCTCGGCGAAACCATCGGCTGGTCGCGGGCGCTCAGCGAGATGGGCTACCGCTCCGCCGCGGAGGGCGAATTGCCCGTGTTTCTGGGCGGCGACCATTCGATTTCCATGGGCAGCGTTCCGGCCGTCACGCGCCATGCGGCCGAGCAGGGGCGCACCCAGTTCGTGCTGTGGCTGGACGCCCATCCGGACTTTCACACGCTCGATTCGACGAAAAGCGGAAACCTGCACGGAACCCCGGTCGCCTATGTGACCGGCCAGCCGGGTTTCGAGGCGCATTTCCCGCCGCTTCACGCAACCGTCGATCCGCGCAATGTGTGCCTGTTCGGCATCCGCTCCGTCGACGAGCACGAGCGCGAGGACCTGACCCGCAACGGCGTGAGCGTGCACGACATGCGGTCGATCGACGAACATGGCGTGCCGAGCCTTCTGAACGCGTTTCTGGAGCGGGTGCGCGCCGCCGACGGACGGTTGCATGTCAGCCTCGATGTCGACTTTCTCGATCCGACGATCGCGCCGGCGGTGGGCACAACCGTTCCGGGCGGCGCCACTTTCCGCGAAGCCCACCTCGTCATGGAGATGCTGCACGACAGCGGCCTGGTGACATCGCTCGATGTCGTCGAGCTCAACCCGTTCCTGGACGAGCGCGGCCGCACCGCGAAACTGATGGTGGACCTGGTTGCCAGCCTGTTCGGCAAGCGGGTCATGGACCGCCCGACGCGGTCCTATTGAGCGAGAACAAGGAGGAATCGGTCATGGTCCATTTTGTCGGCGTGGAGGCGATGATCAAGCTGGTCGAGCGGACCGGTCTCCAGAATTTCCTGACAGGGCTCTGCGGCGCCATCGAGGGCGATTTCAAGCGCTGGCAGAACTTCGAGAAGACCCCGCGCATCGCCAGCCACTCCAGCGTAGGCGTCATCGAGCTGATGCCGACCAGCGACGGCGACCACTACGGTTTCAAATATGTCAACGGCCATCCGAAGAACATGAAGGAAGGCCTGCAGACGGTGACCGCGTTCGGTGTTCTATCCGATGTTTCAACGGGTTATCCGATCCTCGTCAGTGAGATGACACTGCTGACGGCGCTGCGCACAGCGGCGACTTCCGCCATGGCCGCCAAGCACCTCGCCCGTCCCGATTCACGCTGCATGGCGATCATCGGCAACGGTGCGCAGTCGGAATTCCAGGCGCTGGCCTTTGCCGCGATTGCGGGGATCGAGCGCATTCGGCTCAACGACATCGACCGCGCCGCCAGCCGCAAATGCGCCGCCAATCTTGCCGGCCGCGGCCTCCATGTCACCATCTGCCCGACCTCGCAGGATGCGGTGTCCGGCGCCGACATCATCACCACCGTCACGGCCGACAAGCAGTACGCCACGATCCTGACCGACAACATGGTCGGCGAGGGCGTTCACATCAATGCCGTCGGCGGCGACTGCCCGGGCAAGACCGAGCTGCACCGGGACATCCTCCTGCGCTCCGGGATCTTTGTCGAATTTACGGCGCAGACACGCATAGAGGGTGAAATCCAGCAGCTGCCGGAAAATTATCCGGTGACCGAACTTTGGCAGGTGATTGCCGAAACGCAACCGGGGCGGCAGTCTGCCCGGGACATCACGCTGTTCGATTCCGTCGGCTTCGCGATCGAGGATTTCTCGGCCCTCAACTATGTCCGTGAACAGGCCCTAAGCCACGGAATCTTCGAGGAACTTGATCTGATCGCCGACTTGCAGGACCCGCGCGACCTGTTCGGCGTCCTGGGCCGCGGAAGCAGTCCTTTCCGCGGACCGCAGCAGCCGCCGGCGGCAGCCTGATTCCCCAAAGATTTGAGGGGTGTGGGTAACTGGTTTTTCCACTGTAACATAGTCGTGACCGCAATCTCGCGGTTGTGTCCTTGAATTGCCACATTCATCAGCCCAAATCACAGTCACCGGCAAGCAAAAATGCCGATGTCTGGCGAGAGGCATGTCCCCCGCCACGCCGGACATGAGCGGCGACCTCATCCCCCCCTCTCCGGGTCGCCGCTCACATCCCCAACGCCACCGTGACTTTCCCCTCCAGCCACGGTGGCATCTTTTTGCCCCAAACACAGGCACGGCCGCACAGACTCACTGCCCGATAAACCGGATGTTGTGTTTGCGGCGCAACTCGCTCTAATGTCCCGTTTGCGATTCCCGTATTCAGGAGCACTTCATGGCCGATCTCGCCGCCACGCTGTCACGGGCCGACAGCAATCTCGATGACAGCCTCGACCGACTCTCGCAGCTTGTGCGCATCAAGTCGATTTCGACGGATCCCGCCTACGCCCCCGATTGCCGCAAGGCCGCCGAATGGCTGGTCGAGGCGCTTGCCGAGATCGGCTTTTCCGCCAGCGTTCGCGATACCATCGGCCATCCGATGGTCGTCGCCCACCACGACGGCCCCGACGGGGCGCCGCATGTGCTGTTCTATGGCCATTACGACGTGCAGCCGGTCGATCCGATCGAACTGTGGACCAGCGACCCGTTCGAGCCGGCGGTGACGGAGCTTACGCCGGGCCGCAAGGTGATCACCGGCCGGGGAACGAGCGACGACAAGGGGCAGCTCATGACCTTCGTCGAGGCCTGCCGGGCCTACAAGGAGACCACGGGCGCGCTGCCATGCCGGGTGTCGATCCTGTTCGAAGGCGAGGAGGAATCCGGGTCCGTATCGCTGCAGCCCTTTCTGGACGAGAACGCGGACGAACTGAAGGCGGACCTTGCGCTGGTCTGCGATACGGGAATGTGGGATGCCGACACGCCGTCCATCTCGGTCGCCTTGCGCGGCCTTACCGGCGAAGAGGTCACCGTCAAGGCCGCGGACAGGGACCTTCATTCGGGCCATTACGGCGGCAATGCCGCCAATCCGATCCACATACTGTCGTCAATCCTCGGCGCCATGCATGACGAGAACGGACGCGTGACCATCCCGCATTTTTACGACGGCGTTCACGAGACGCCGCAAGACATCATGGCGATGTGGGAGGAACTCGGACCCCCGAAGGGCTTTCTGGAAGATATCGGGCTCTCCATCCCGTCGGGCGAACGGGACCGCAGCATCCTCGAGCGCTGCTGGACACGCCCGACGGCGGAGGTCAACGGCATCACCGGCGGCTATACCGGCGAGGGGTTCAAGACGGTGATCCCGGCGCAGGCATCAGCCAAGGTCTCGTTCCGGCTGGTGGGCGACCAGGACCCGCATGCAATCAGGGAGAACTTCCGCAAGTTCGTCAGCGACCGCATTCCGGCGGACTGCTCGGTGGAATTTGCCGAGCACGGCACGTCCGGCGCTATTCAACTGTCCTACGACGCACCGGAACTGGCAAAGGCCGGTTCCGCCCTCGAGGAGGAATGGGGCAAGCCCACCGCGCTGCTCGGCATGGGCGGCTCGATCCCCATCGTCGGCGATTTCCAGTCGCAGCTCGGCATGAATTCGCTGCTGGTCGGCTTCGCGCTGGAAGACGACCGCATCCACTCGCCCAACGAAAAGTACGATCTGCGCTCGTTCCACAAGGGCGTGCGCTCCTGGGTCCGTATCCTCGACGCGCTGGCGCGCTGACCCGCGGGTCAGGCGCGGCGCTCCGCACGGATGATCGCGCCGCCCAACCGTCCTTCGCGCAGGACGCCGAGAAGCTGTGAATAAAGGCCGAGCACGCGCTCATAGCCTTCGGCCTGCGCCAGGGCTTCGATGTCGGCGCGCCGTGTCCTGATCCGGTCGACGAGCCGCCGGTACCAGCCGACATAGGCGTCGGTAATGTCGCACCGACCGGTCACCGACCAGCCGGTGTGGTCGAGAATGTCCGCGATCCGTCCGGCGACCATCGGGTTGGCCAGGAAACCCGCGCCGCCTTCCATGATCGCATGGTCGGCGTAGCCGCCCGGATCCTCGTAGTCGAATATCACCAGCGTGGCGCCGGGACGCGCCGCCTCGGCGAGCGCCGCCAGCGCCCGAGCGTGGTCCGGTATCGCATAAAGGACATTGAACATGGTCACGGCATCGAAATAGCCGGCGTAGCGCTGGCCGAGATCGGCGATGTCGCCCGCCTCGAACCGGATATCGGGATAGGCGCGCTCCGCCTCGCGGATGGAATCGGGCTCGATATCGACGCCCGTCACCCGGCCCCAGCCGTTTTTCTGCATATAGTCCGCGGTGCCGCCGCGGCCGCACCCCGCGTCCAGCAGGGCCCGTTCACCGTCCCTCGGAAGATCCGCCAGTGCCAGCTCGATCGCCTCTTCCTCGCCGGCATGGGCGTAGTTGCCCTCGCGCACCAGCGCCAGGATCCGCTTGCCGAGATGGGAGTTCATCGTAAAGGACGCTGTCATCGAGCCGGCCCCCCGTCCGCACCGGCCGGGTGCGCCTACCGTTCAAGCCGCGCCCATCGCGGCCGTTCGAACAGGAAGCGCCCGAAGCCAGTGGTCTGCACTATCCAGAACAACAGGATAGGCCCGCAGATCGCGGCAATCCAGACCAGGAGGGAAACGGTGCCGATATCCGTCACGATGCCAAGCTTCAGCAAGACGACGCGCGTCACCGCCATCGGCAAGAAGAAGGCGAGGTAGATGACGATCGAATGGGCGCCGCACCAGCGGATGAACCCGGCCTGCCCGAAAGCCGAAAGCAGGGCGCTCAGCGACACCAGCACGACAATTCCGCCGATCCCCAGGACCAGCGAGACCACCGGCAGCATCGAAAAGGCGATCGTCGGCGCGGCGGCGAAACGGGACGCCCACTCGGGCAGGAGGGCGACCGGGGCCGACCAGCTAGTGGCGAAATAGGTGACGACGGTGATGGTCGCGGCGGCTGTCAGCGTCGTGAACGGGTTCCGGCGGGCGAAGTCGGCCAGTGCGAACACCTTACCGGAATATGCGTAGCCGGCAAAAAACCAGACGAAATAGGACGTGAACTCGTCGACCACGACGGCACCCGTGCGGACCGGCAGGACCTGAAGAAGCACAGCAACGGCCAGCACAAGAAGAACCGGCAGGCCGCGCACCAGCCGCGTGGCGACGAAAAAGACCGGCAATATATAGATGAACCAGAGCGTTCCGAAGGGCTGCACGAATGCCAGCAGATAATTCGCGACCGGCGCGGCGATGCCGCCCTCGGCGGCCATGCCCGGCGCCTTGAAGGCGAACTGGATGGTCAGCCAAAGGACATAGAAATAGGCAAAGTGGAGAACCTTGCCGTCGATGAACCGGCCGAGGGGCTTGTCCACACCGCGCATGAAGAACAGGCCTGATGCCAGAAAGAAGGCCGGCATGCGCATCGGCTGGCTGACTTCGATGAAGATGTGCATCCAGCCGTCGGCACCGGCCGCCTTTTCGACCCCGGCAACGGCGTGCAGCATGACGACCAGAAGGATACAGAACCCCTTCAGGTAGTCGACCCAGACGACGCGGCCCGATTCCAGGTGAACATAGTCGCGTGTCGCGCGAACCGCAGCGACTGCGGGGGACTGTTTTTCCACATAGGCCATGGCGGGATCCGTGAGGGGCTGGAACTGGCGGTTGCGCAGAAAAATAGCAGCACGAGGCAAGCGAAGCGTTAACATCCGCGATCTCGAAGGCCACGCTCGGCGAAACGATTAACGCCCCCTTAAATTGCCGCATTTAGAGTCCAATCGGCATCCATCAGAAAGCACCGGGACGCATGGCCAAGAAACGCAAAAAACAGACCCGTATCGAACCGTCGATGTCACGCCGGGGCAGCGGCGGCCTGCGCGCGCGCGCCGGCGACCGGGTGGCCGGCGGCCACGGATCCGGCGGACGCAAGGGCAAACGGAAATCCGCATCCGGACGCCGCAAGTCGCGGTCCGGATCGGCGCGGCGCGGATTGACCGGATTCCTGCAGCGATCGGTCTACTGGTGCTTCGTCATCGGCCTTTGGCTCGCCATCGGCGTCGGCGGGCTGGTCGCCTATTACGGCGCCAAGATGCCGAGCGCGACCACCTGGACGGTTCCGGAGCGGCCGCCCAACGTCAAGATCGTATCCAGCGACGGGCGCACGCTGGCCAATCGCGGCGCGACCGGCGGCGAGGCGTTGACCCTTTCGCGCATGTCGCCGTACATTCCCCAGGCGGTGGTGGCCATCGAGGATCGCCGCTTCTATTCGCATTTCGGCTTCGACCCCATCGGCCTTGCACGCGCCATGGTCCACAATGTCATGGCCGGGCGCATGGAGCAGGGCGGTTCGACGCTGACCCAGCAGCTGGCCAAGAACCTTTTCCTTTCACCGGAACGCACCGTCGAGCGAAAGGTCCAGGAAGTGCTGCTTGCCTTCTGGCTCGAATACAATTTCACCAAGGACCAGATCCTGGAAATGTACCTGAACCGGGTGTATTTCGGGTCAGGCTCCTATGGCGTTGAAGCCGCCTCCAGGCGTTACTTCAAGAAACCCGCGCGCGACGTCAACCTGGCGCAGGCGGCATTGCTCGCCGGGCTTCTGAAGGCGCCGTCGCGCCTTTCCCCGGCGCGCAATCCGGACGCCGCCGAGGCACGCGCCCAGCTCGTCCTGGAAGCCATGCGCGACGAGGGCTTCGTTACCGACCGCGAGATCACCACGGCGATGACGCAGGCGCCAACCCGTGCCAAGAGCTACTGGACCGGTGCCGAAAACTACGGCGCCGATCTCGTCATGGACCGGATCGAGGCGCTCATCGGCGGCAAGGTGACCCGCGACCTCATCGTCGACACGACCATCGATTTCCGGCTGCAGCAGCAGGCGGAGAAAACCATCCGCGGCGCCATCGACCACAGCGGGCGGAAACTCAACGTGTCGCAGGGCGCGCTCGTCTCGATCGACGGATCGGGCGCCATCCGCGCCCTCGTCGGCGGTTACGATTATTCGGTCAGCCAGTACGACCGGGCGACGAAGGCGAAGCGGCAGCCGGGTTCGGCGTTCAAGCCCTTCGTCTACACGGCGGCGCTGGAGATGGGCCGCACGCCCGAATCCGTGCGCAACGACGCGCCGATCCGGATCGGCAAGTGGACGCCTTCGAACTATGACGAGAAATATCGCGGGCCGGTCACGCTGTCGGAGGCGCTGTCGAAATCGCTTAACACCATCGCAGCGCAACTGGTCATGGAGGCCGGGGCCGACAATGTCGCCAAGACGGCGCGACGCCTGGGTATCGAATCGAAACTGCAGACCAATGCCTCCATTGCGCTGGGCACCTCGGAAGTCACCCTGACCGAGCTGACCGCCGCCTATGCGCCGTTCATGAACGGCGGCTACAAGGCGACCCCGCATATCATCAAGCGGGTGCGCACCACGGACGGCAAGGTGCTTTACGAGAACACCTACGACAATCCGCCCCGCGTGCTGCGGCCGGAGATCATCGCCATGATGAACGGCATGCTGGTCAGGGCCGTCAATGACGGAACAGGCCGCAAGGCCCGCCTCGCCAGCCATCAGGCGGCCGGAAAGACCGGCACCAGCCAGGCATTCCGCGATGCACTGTTCATCGGCTACACCGCGCACCTGACGACCGGGGTGTGGTTCGGCAACGACGACAGCAAGCCGACCCGCAACGTGACCGGCGGCGCCATGCCGGCGCTCGCCTGGAAGAGCTTCATGCAGGCGGCCCACAGCGGCTCGTCGATCGCCCGGCTTCCCGGCCAGTACGCGGTGCCGAGCGATCCGAGCCGTGTCGCGGTTCCGATGACCCGCCCGGACGAACGGGTCGTGCGCAGACCCGCGGGCGCGATCGGCGACGCGCCGGCACATTCGTGGCCGGGCGGCGTAGCGCAGGAGCGCACCGGCTCGACATCGCGGCGGCCGCCGCCGGCGGATGTCGACACGCGCAACGGCGACGAGACGACAACGCTGCTCGACATTCTGCTGGGAAACTGACGCTGTGAAGTCTGCAGACATCTTGATCAGAAACGCCACGACTGGCGACGCACCCGGAATTCGGGACATCTACGCGCCGATCGTGGAAAAAACGGTCATCTCCTTCGAAGAGGCCGTGCCGAGCGTCGAGGACATGGCGCGGCGCATCGAGGACTCACTCAGAACCCATTCCTTTTTGGTGGCCGAACGCAATGGCGCGGTTATCGGATATGCCTATGGCGGCAGGCACCGGGAACGGGCAGCCTATCGCAAGTCCGCCGACGTCTCCGCCTATGTCGCCGAAGCAGCGCGCGGCCAAGGCGTGGGACGGTTGCTCTATACGCAATTGCTTGGCGTTCTAGCCAGGGGAGGATTTCACGCTGCATTCGCCGGGATCGCCCTGCCCAATCCGGCAAGTGTTGGGCTGCACGAGGCGGTCGGATTTGAACCGGTCGGCATCTACAAAGAGGTCGGATTCAAATTCGGAGAGTGGCACGACGTAGGCTGGTGGCAACGCATCCTCGACCGCTGACGCGGAGCCGGGCGCACGACGCCGACTGATGCGAAAATGCAACAGCGTCTGCCTTATGTCCGCCGGTGCATTTATCGGCCTTGCAAATTGCCCTCCGGCACGGTTTTGTTTGGTTAACGCATCGACGTGGCGGGGGCCATTTTCTGTAATGCGATTTCGGTTAGGAGTCGCCGCGTTTTTTGCGGCGCAACTGTATGTGTTCGGTGTTGCGTACGCTTCGGATGACGCGTTCTTAAGCAGAGTAGAAATCGGCAAGCATGCCAAGGACTGGGAAGTACGTTTCGGTGGGGGAGCGTACGACACCGGTCCGGCATCGCCCAATCATTTCTCCGGCGCCGTGATCAACGGCGAAATCCTGTTGCCATCGCCAGACATCCTTGCCGCCCTCGGTTCGCCGCGCCCGGTGATCGGCGCGGACATCGCCATTTCCGACAATCCGATCCATGTGGTCTATACCGGCCTCAACTGGCAGGTGCACCTGACCAGGTGGCTCTATATCGGGTTCACCGGCGGCGGTTCGTGGAACAGCTCGCAGGTGACAACCGACCCGGTGTCGGGCGCCACCAAGGATCTCGGGTCCGACTGGCTGTTCCACCTGCAGGCGTCGGTCGGCGTCGACATCACCGAAGACATACTCGTGGAAGTGTTCTACAATCACTATTCGAACGCCAGCCTGACGGATTTCAACATAGGACTTGAATCGGTCGGCGGGCGCATGGGTTACCGCTTCTAGGCACGACCGGAGCGACCCATCCGGCGGTTGCAACGCGACGGTATTTTCCCGCCATGATGGTGAATTGCAGGAAAATCGCCGGCCGTCGCGATTCAGGGCTTTTCAGAATGGCTTGTGCAATGCTATCGGCGGTCGCGCTAAGAGCGAAGATCGAATCCGAATCCTGCCTTGCAGTCCCATAACGGCTTTCTTATATACGGCTCAACTACGGCATCCTGCCGGATGCTGGGGGATCATACCGCTAGGGACTGTCACATGGAACGCCGCTACGGGTCCGGACAGTTCGCTTCAAGGAGAATGTAAAATGGCAAAAGTAATTGGTATTGACCTGGGAACGACCAATTCCTGCGTCGCCGTCATGGATGGACAAGACGCCAAGGTCATTGAGAATGCGGAGGGCGCGCGTACCACACCTTCGATGGTCGCGTTTACAGACGACGGCGAGCGTCTCACCGGACAGCCGGCCAAACGCCAGGCCGTAACCAACCCCGAAAACACGCTATTTGCCGTCAAGCGACTGATCGGTCGCCGTTATGACGACAAGATGGTCGAGAAGGACAAGAGCCTCGTTCCCTACAAGATCGTCAAGGCCGACAATGGCGACGCCTGGGTAGAGGCCGGCGGCGGCAGCTACTCCCCGTCGCAGATTTCGGCCATGATCCTGCAGAAGATGAAGGAAACGGCGGAAGCCTATCTCGGCGAGGCCGTCGAAAAGGCCGTCATCACCGTTCCGGCCTATTTCAACGACGCCCAGCGCCAGGCCACCAAGGACGCCGGCAAGATCGCCGGCATGGAAGTGCTGCGCATCATCAACGAGCCGACCGCGGCCGCGCTCGCCTACGGCCTCGACAAGAAGGAAGGCAAGACCATTGCCGTCTACGACCTGGGCGGCGGCACCTTCGATATTTCCGTTCTTGAAATCGGCGACGGCGTCTTCGAGGTCAAATCCACCAACGGCGATACCTTCCTCGGCGGTGAAGATTTCGACATGCGCCTGGTCGACTACCTCGCCAAGGAATTCAAGAAAGACCAGGGCATCGACCTGAAGAACGACAAGCTGGCGCTGCAGCGGCTCAAGGAAGCGGCTGAAAAGGCCAAGATCGAGCTGTCGTCCTCGGCGCAGACCGAAATCAACCTGCCGTTCATCACCGCCGACCAGAGCGGTCCGAAACACCTGACGATGAAGCTGTCGCGGGCCAAGTTCGAGAGCCTGGTCGACGATCTGATCCAGCGCACCGTCGATCCGTGCAAGGCGGCGATCAAAGATGCCGGCATCCAGCCGGGCGAAATCGACGAGGTCGTCCTCGTCGGCGGCATGACCCGCATGCCGAAGGTCCAGGAAGTCGTCAAGCAGTTCTTCGGCAAGGAGCCGCACAAGGGCGTCAATCCGGATGAGGTGGTCGCCATGGGCGCCGCCATCCAGGCCGGTGTCCTGCAGGGCGACGTCAAGGACGTGCTGCTGCTGGATGTCACGCCGCTGTCGCTCGGCATCGAGACGCTCGGCGGTGTCTTCACCCGCCTGATCGACCGCAACACGACGATCCCGACCAAGAAGTCGCAAATCTTCTCCACGGCCGAGGACAACCAGAATGCCGTGACCATCCGCGTTGCCCAGGGCGAGCGCGAAATGGCCGCCGACAACAAGATGCTCGGCCAGTTCGACCTGGTCGGTATCCCGCCGGCGCCGCGCGGCGTGCCGCAGATCGAAGTCACCTTCGACATCGACGCCAACGGCATCGTCAACGTATCGGCGAAGGACAAAGGGACCGGCAAGGAGCACCAGATCCGCATCCAGGCTTCCGGCGGTCTGTCCGACGACGATATCGAGCAGATGATCAAGGATGCCGAAAGCAATGCCGAGGCGGACAAGGCCCGGCGCGATGCCGTCGAAGCGAAGAACCAGGCTGAAAGCCTCATTCACTCGACGGAAAAGTCGCTGGCCGACTACGGCGACAAGGTCAGCGAGGACGATCGCAAGGCCATCACCGATGCCGTCGAGGCCCTGAAGGCCGCCGTCGAGGCGGAAGAGCCCGACGGGGAAGACATCAAGGCCAAGACCGCAACGCTCGCGGAAGCCTCGATGAAACTCGGCCAGGCGATGTACGAGGCCCAGCAGGCCGAAACCGCTGAAACGGACGCCGCGGCCGATGCCGCAGCGGAAGGCGAAGACGTCGTCGACGCCGATTTCGAAGAGATCAACGACGACGACGAGAAAAAATCGGCTTAAGCCGGACGGCCGGTGGACGCGACAGACGCCCGCCGGCCGTTCGCTCGTTCCGGTTTTCCTGCAATCGCATTTTGACTTTCCGGGAAAACCGATTCAATCATTCGGCGGGCGTTTCCCGTGAGCCATCGCCCGGAACGAACGAATGAGAGCGGGTGAATTTCGTTCTGCGGAGCATATAAGACCGTTTCATGGTTGGGTTGAAGCATTTGATGGCGGAAAATCGGTTCACTCGGCTAGGCGCGTCGCGCAGCGCGATGTGGAACATCGGGCAAGCGGCGCAACGACGCCGATGGTCCGATTTACCGCCACCCTGGAGAGGACTATCGATTTGAAACTCAGAGCTGAATGGGCCGAGCGATTTTGCCCTCTGACTGCGTTGGTTCCCGCTTGTGGTGGGATGGCACCACGGCGCGCAAACCGTCTAGTCAGCGACCAAAATCGCCTCGGTCAAATGATTCAAACCAACCATGAAGCGGTCTGATGGCCAAGGCTGATTTCTACGAAACTCTCGGCGTGTCCAAGGGTGCAAGCGACAAGGACCTGAAAAGCGCCTTCCGTCGGCTGGCCATGAAATACCACCCGGACAAGAATCCCGACGATGTCGAGGCCGAGCGCAGGTTCAAGGAAATCAACGAAGCCTACGAGACGCTGAAGGATCCGCAGAAGCGGGCGGCCTACGACCAGTTCGGCCACGCCGCCTTCGAGCAGGGCGGCCCTGGCGGGTTCGGCGGCGGATTCGGCGGCGGTGCGCACGCCTTCTCGGATATTTTCGAAGATATTTTCGGCGAGATGATGGGCGGCGGACGGTCTCGCCGCAATGCGGGCGGCCGCGAACGCGGCGCCGACCTGCGCTACAATATGGAAATCTCGCTCGAAGAGGCCTTCACCGGCAAGACGGCCCAGATCCGCGTGCCGACATCGGTGCAGTGCGACGAGTGCTCCGGCTCCGGCGCCAAGCCCGGCAGCCAGCCAGTGACCTGCAATACCTGTCACGGGTCCGGCCGGGTGCGCGCATCGCAGGGTTTCTTCTCCGTCGAGCGCACCTGTCCGACCTGCCACGGGCGCGGCGAGACGATCAGCGACCCCTGCTCCAAATGCTCCGGCCAAGGCCGGGTCAACGAGGAGCGGTCGCTTTCGGTCAATATCCCGGCCGGTATCGAGGACGGAACACGCATCCGCCTCGCCGGCGAGGGCGAAGCCGGGCTGCGCAGCGGCCCATCCGGCGATCTTTACATCTTCCTGTCGGTCAAACCGCACGAGTTCTTTCAGCGCGACGGCGCCGATCTCTACTGCATCGTGCCGATATCAATGACCACGGCCGCCCTCGGCGGCCAGTTCGACGTGGTGACGCTGGACGGCGCCAAGACACGCGTCAAGGTCCCGGAAGGCACCCAGACCGGCCGCCAGTTCCGTCTGAAATCGAAGGGCATGCCGGTGCTGCGTTCGTCGCAATCCGGCGACCTCTATATTCAGATCGCCATTGAAACGCCGCAGAGGCTGACCAAACGGCAGCGGGAGCTGCTGGAGGAATTCGAGTCCCTGTCATCGCGGGAGAACAATCCGGAGTCCTCCGGCTTCTTCTCCAAGATGCGGCACTTTTTCGACACGCTCAGTGACTAGAGCCATCAGGGAGTACGCGTGAATGCGGCAGCACCTGCAACAGCATGTCGCTGACAAATTCAGCCGAAAACTGCGCTTTTTCAAAGGCTTGGTCAGTCAGCCCAAAACCGTGGGCGCCATCGTCCCGACCTCGGTCTACATGGCGCGGCGCATGGCGAGCGTCGCCAATCCGAAATCGGGACTGCCGGTCCTCGAGCTGGGTCCGGGTACGGGTGTCGTCACCCGCGCCCTGCTGCGGCGCGGGGTGGCGCCGGAAAACCTAGTCGCCGTCGAGTACTCACCCGAGTTCTGCCGGCATCTGCGCGACGAACTGCCCGCCGTCCGGCTGATACGCGGCGACGCCTTCCGGCTCGACGATACGCTCGGCGCGTTGCGCACCGCCCGTTTCGATTGCGTAATTTCCGGCATACCGCTGCTCAACTTCCCGGTGGAATCGCGGGTCCGCCTGCTCGAGGACGTCCTCAGCCGCATCCCGAGGGGCCGGCCGTTCCTGCAATTCTCCTATGGTCCGTCGTCACCCATCCCGCCGGGCCACGGCCACTACAGCGTGACACGCTTCGGCATCGAGATCCGCAATATCCCGCCGGCGCAGATGTGGATGTACCGGCGGGCGGGCTAGGCGTGGAGCAGGCTGAGGGCAAACGACCATGACACCGCGCATCCTCGTCTTCGCCGGATCGACCAAGTCCAACTCGATCAATGCCAAACTTGCCGATGCCGCACAGCTCGTGCTGGCGCAAATGGGCGCGGACGTCACCCGTATTTCACTGCTCGACTATCCCATGCCCATCGTCAACGAGGACCTGAAGGCACGCGAGGGCATTCCCATGGGCGCCATGAACCTCGGACGCCTGATTGCCGAGAATGAGGGGCTCTTTGTCGTCAGCCCGGAATACAACGCATCGATTCCGCCGCTGCTGAAAAACACCATCGACTGGGTCAGCCTCATTTCCGATGACGGCGGCAGGCGGCTCAAGCCGTGGAACGGCCGATACGTGGCGCTCGGCGCGGCGTCGAACGGCAAGCTCAGCGGCATTCGCTGCCTCTATCACCTGCGCGCGGTCATGATGGCCGTCGGCACGCAGGTCATCACCGAGCAATGCGCGGTCGGCGGGGCGTCCTCGGCGTTCGACGAGGACGGAAGGGTCGCCGACGAGCGCGCGGCCGGCATGCTGGAGAAAACCTGCCGGTCGCTGGTCGACCATTGCAAGCGGCACGGGCGGGCGGGTTAGGAACGCCGGCACTGGACAGACAATTCGCGGCAGCCTAAACGAAGGCCGCAACGATTCTCAAAATCAGCGAGGTACCGCAATGCAGGATGCCAGATCGCGCCTGATCGTCGGCCTGGACGTGCCGACGACGCAGCGGGCTGCGACAATCGTTTCCGCGCTCGGCGACACGGTCGAGTTCTACAAGATCGGATACCAGCTCGCCTTTGCCGGGGGGCTGGAATTCGCACGCGAGCTAATCGCCGACGGCAAGCGCGTGTTTTTGGACATGAAACTGCTGGATATCGACAACACGGTTGCCAAAGGCGTTGAAAACATTGTCAAAATGAACGTCTCCATGCTGACGCTGCATGCCTATCCGAAAGCCATGCGCGCCGCTGTCGAGGCTGCCCGGGGATCCGATCTGTGCCTGCTCGGGGTCACCGTTCTGACCTCCATGGACGCCGCGGACCTGCACGATGCTGGCTATTTAGACGATCCGCAGGCGCTGGTGGCCAAGCGAGCCCAACAGGCGGCGGAGGCCGGCATGGGCGGTATCGTCTGCTCGGCGGCCGAGGCCGGCGCGGTGCGCCGGATCGTCGGGCCGGACATGGCGGTGGTCACTCCGGGAATCCGCCCCGCCGGCGCCGACCACGGCGACCAGAAGCGGGTCGTCACGCCGGCGGACGCCCTGCGCAACGGGTCGAGCCATCTTGTCGTCGCCCGGCCGATCGTCGCCGCACCCGACCCGGTTGCGGCGGCCCGGGCGATCCTCTCCGAAATGGATGGCGCCATGACGGAAAATGCGCTCTAATAATAATTAGACCAAAAAGTCAAAATCCGATGGAGGAAACCATGGCGAAAGCCTATTGGATTGCCAGCGTCGAGGTCAAAGACCCGGAGCGCTACAAGGACTACGTGTCGACCGCCAGGCCCGCCTTCGAACGCTTCGGCGCGAACTTCCTGGCACGCGGCGGCGCCATCGACGTGCTCGAGGGCGAACCGCGGGCACGCAACGTGGTCATCGAATTCGCCTCCATGGAGGATGCGCGGAACTGCTACAACTCCGAGGAATACCAGGCCGCCAAGGCAATCCGGCAGAGCTGCGCCGAAGCGACGATGCTGCTGGTCGAGGGTCATGAACCCTGACCGGGCGGCCTCCGCCGGCTACACGATCCGGCCCATGCGGGCCGGTGACGCACCGCTGCTTTTGGATATCGACACCGCGTCGACGGCACTGTTCGCAACAGTCGATAACCCGGAAATAGCAGCGATTGCAACGAGTTGCGGCCCGCCGCTTGAGGATTTCAGGCGCCACCTCGAGGCCAGTGAAGTCAAGGTCGCCTGCGACAACGCCGACCGACCGGTAGGCTTCATCGCGTTTGAGGCCTTGGAAAGGGACATTTACGTGTGGCTGCTGTCGGTCCATCCCGATCACACCCGCCGCGGGCTCGGTTCTCAGCTGGTGAAATCAGCGCTGGAAGCAGGCGGGGCGCGCGGCGCAGAGCGGTGTGTTCTGTCGACGTTCCGGGACGTTGCCTTCAACGCTCCCTTTTATCGCGATCAGGGATTCGACGAATTGCCTCTTAGTGAGGCAGCCGCACCGCTGCGCGAGCGCTTCCACGGCGAAGTGCCGGCGGGCACGGATCCGGACCTCAGACTGCTGATGCAGTTCCCGCTCGGCAACCGATAGGCACGTCACGGGCGGCCAGGTTTCTGCGGCCTGCGGCCTATTGGCACTTCACCTTCATCACCGTTTTGACTATGAAACAGCCTGATAGGCTAATTTACGCAGGGAGCGGGCGGGCATGACGCTGAGCAATGCACCGAAGCTGGTCACGGTTTTCGGCGGATCCGGGTTTGTCGGACGCCATGTAGTGCGGTCGCTCGCCAAGCGCGGCTACAATGTGCGCGTCGCCGTGCGCCGGCCCGACCTCGCCGGTTTCCTGCAGCCCATGGGCAATGTCGGCCAGATCGCCGCCGTCCAGGCCAATCTGCGGAACCGCGAATCTGTCGACCGGGCCATGCAGGGCTCCGATCATGTGGTCAATTGTGTCGGCATCCTGTTCGAACGCGGCCGAAACACGTTCGACAACGTGCAGAAGTCCGGCGCCCGCGCCGTCGCCGAGGCCTGTGCCGCCGCCGGCATCGGGCTCACGCATGTCTCGGCCATCGGGGCGGACAGCGCCAGCCGCTCCGACTACGCCCGCACCAAGGGCCAGGCCGAAGAGGCCGTGCGCGGCGCGGTTCCCGGCGCAACGATCGTCAGGCCGTCCATCGTGTTCGGTCCGGAAGACGATTTCTTCAACAAATTCGCGGAGATGGCGCGGTTCTCCCCGTTTCTGCCGCTGATCGGTCGCGGTGTCACCAATTTCCAACCGGTCTATGTCGGCGATGTCGCCGAAGCGATCGCCAAAAGCGTCGACGGCGATATCGAACCGGGCAGGACCTGGGAACTCGGCGGCCCGGAAATTCTCGATTTCAGGCAGTGCCTGACGCTCATGCTGCAGATGATCGGGCGCAAGCGCGCCTTCATCTCGATCCGCTGGTGGGTGGCCAAGCTGCTGGGCCGGATGATGTCGATGGTTCCCCTCATCGATCCGGTGCTGACCAAGGACCAGGTTGTTCTCTTGCGGTCCGACAACGTGGTCTCGGCGGCCGCCGAAGCCGAGGGCCGGACGCTTGCAGGCCTCGGCATCGAGGCGACGACGCTGGAAGCGATCCTGCCGTCCTATCTCGTGCGCTTCCGGCCGGCCGGGCAGTTCACCAAAGACCTGATCGCCTGAATTGGCGTCCCTGGCGGGCATGCTGCTTCCCGACGACGTGCCGGCGCATTTTGCCGCCCTGCTCATCGCCGCAAGTTTCGCAACGTCCTTCATCACCGCGTCCGTCGGCATTGGCGGCGGCGCAACGATGATCGCACTGATGTCCTATTTCGTCCCGTCCGCGGCCCTCATCCCGGTCCACGGCGCGGTCCAGCTCGGCTCCAACGGCGGCCGGACGATAGTCCTACGCGATTATGTCGACTGGGTCAGGATCGCCGCGTTTTCCGTCGGCGCGCTGGTCGGTGCCGGAATAGGCGCCGCGATCGCGGTCCGGCTGCAGAGCGACATCATCCTGATTGCGCTCGGCGTCTTTATCATCGTTACGACCTGGGTCCCGATCCGGCACATAGCGGCGATGAAGACCCGCGGTTTTGCTGCAATCGGCGCGATAACGACATTTCTTGGAATGTTTCTCGGGGCAACCGGGCCGATCAACGCGGCGCTGTTGTCAAACAGCTTTCCCGAGCGGCAGAAGCTTGTCGGGTCGCTTGCCGCGCTGATGAGCGTCCAGCACGGTTTCAAGGTGATCGGGTTCGCCGCGGTCGGGTTTGCATTCGCGCCCTGGCTGCCGCTGATCGCGCTGATGATCGTCAGCGGCTTCGGCGGCACGCTCGCCGGTTCGAAACTCCTTCACAGCATGCCGGAAAACGGCTTCAGGCTGGCCTTCAGGATCTGCCTGACCCTGCTCTCGATCGGCATGATTTATCGCGGCGTGAGGATATTTTACTGAAATTAACATTTTCGCCATTGAACCCTCATGAGACTGCGCTTACATGTGGCAAATCATTAGGAATTGGCTGATAGATTCAGCTTCGCCGCCACGGCGAAGGTGTTGTTTTGCGGCGCGGGACAAGCCGTCGGCCAAGGCCGTCATTGGGGATAAGACGGGTAATTCAGTACCATGACAGAACAGAAAATGATGGGCAGGGCCGTATTTTCAACGTTCATCATCGCCGGCGCCGTCATCGTGGCTGCCGCATTCCTGGCGCCACAGGCCGGAATGAGCCGCGACAGTGGATGCAATGCCGCCTACGGCATCGACAATTGCACCGCTGAAAACACCGGCGCCGTCAGCCGCTAGTTTCAACATCCGCACCTAATAGGTCGCGCGCCCTCCGGACAGGTCGAACACCGCTCCGGTGGTGAAGGAATTGTCGGGCGATACCGCCCAGACGATCAATTTCGCGGCCTCTTCCACCTCAAAATGTCACGCCGCGCGCA
Organism: Nitratireductor sp. XY-223; assembly: GCF_004959855.1. Lineage (GTDB taxonomy): Bacteria > Pseudomonadota > Alphaproteobacteria > Rhizobiales > Rhizobiaceae > Hoeflea_A. Next base: position 455,586 of record NZ_SPNT01000002.1, read on the forward strand.
GTTTTCTTAAGGAAACGACCGGGATGTGACCCGCATCGGCAGCCCGCCCTCGGGCTGCACCGTCAGTTTTTGAACCGGCCAGGGATCGGACGCCTCCGTGCAATCGAACCGGAAGCGGCTCATCAGCACGCCGAGCGCGATCACCGCCTCCTGCAGCGCGAAGGTCGCGCCGATGCACACGCGCGGCCCGACGCCGAAAGGCAGATACCGGAAGCGCCCGATCGATTCCCGGTTTTCCGGCAGGAAACGGGCGGGCACAAAGGCGTCGGGCTGGTCCCACAACAGCCGGTGCCTGTGCAGGATCCACGGCATGACGAGGACGGTCGTGCCTGCCTCGATGACCGCGTCCTGCCAGCGGTCGTCGGCGATCGCGGCGCGGTTGATCGAGGGCGCCGGCGGATAAAGGCGCATGGCCTCCTCGAAGGCGGCGCGCGTGTGGGGCATCGCGTCGAGCCAGTTGACCGGGTTGGGCTCGTCGGCAAGCACCCGGTCGATCTCGGCCTCGACACGATCGCGCTCCTGCGGCGCATTGGCGAGGCAATAGAGCGTCCATCCGAGGGCACGGGCCGTCGTCTCGTGGCCGGCGCCGATGAAGGTGATGATGTTGTCCTCGACCTCGTCTAGGGTAAGACCGCCGGGCCTGTGCTGCCGCAGCAGCAGGGTCAGGAAATCCTCCGGGGCGGTCGCCGGATCGCGCTCGAGCAGTTCCATGCGTTCGCGCATGGTATCGGCGACGATGCTGCGGAAGAAGGCCAATACCTTGCGTCCACGTATGCGGGTGATGCGCGGCAGCCAGTCGGGCGCCTTCAGAAGATCCAGCGGATCGACGCGGCCCATGGTCTCCAAAAGCCGTTCGACGCGATAGCCGAAATCGTCGTCCGGCGTCGAGATCTGGTCGGAGAACAATGTCGCGGCGAGGATCTGATAGGTCAGGTCCGTCATGTCGCCGGAGATTTCGTGGACGCTGCCATCGCCGGGGTACCGGGCGCTGAATTCCTCGGCCCTGCGCAGCATCGCGTCGGCGAAGCCCTGCGCGTGGCGTGGCGTGAAGACCGGTGCCACCGCCTTGCGCGAACGCTTCCAGACCTCGCCCTCCGCGGTCAGCAGGCCGTCGCGCAGGATCGGCCGCAGGACAAGCTGGCGCACCCGCGCCATCTTGTAGTTGCGGGCATTGTCGACAAGAACGTGCCTGACGAAACCGGGGTCGTTGGCGAGCACCATGCGCTCGTTGAAAAAGGCCGCCGAAATCCACGGCTTCGTGTAGGCGGGCTCGCCCCACAATTCGATCGGATTGCGGTAGATGATGCGCACCACTTCCAGCCAGCCGGGCGGTTTCGACCTCGGCGGCGGGGCGGGCGGAATGAAGGGCTGAACGGCAGCATCCATGGTGTCAAGGCTCTCCTGCCAAGGATATAGGCACCAATGGTCGCCAACCAAGCGGTTTTCCTCCCGAATCGCGGCGAAATCGCTTGCTTCACGGGGATGGCCGGCTATACCGAATAATTGGATTTTTCGGTTAAAATCATTATATTTATGTCACATATGCCGGGTGATTCGCGGCGCTTCGCCCCGGCAGGCATTCATCCAGGAAAGACCACCACAATATGAGCGACAGCCCCGAGAACGAGACATCGGCGAATCCCGAGTACGACGCCGAATCGATCAAGGTTCTGAAGGGTCTGGATGCGGTGCGCAAGCGTCCAGGCATGTATATCGGCGACACCGACGACGGCTCGGGCCTGCACCACATGGTCTACGAGGTCGTCGACAACGCCATCGACGAGGCGCTCGCCGGTCACGCGACCGACGTGACCGTCACGCTCAATGCCGACGGCTCCTGCACCGTTACCGACAACGGCCGCGGCATTCCGACAGACATGCACCCAGAGGAGGGCGTGTCGGCGGCCGAAGTCATCATGACGCAGCTGCATGCCGGCGGCAAATTCGACCAGAACTCCTACAAGGTGTCCGGCGGACTGCACGGGGTCGGCGTATCGGTGGTCAACGCCCTTTCGGTTTCGCTGAAGCTGAAGATCCACCGCAAGGGCAAGATCCACGAAATGAGCTTCACGCACGGTGTCGCCGACGGGCCGCTGACGGTGACCGGCGATGCGGGCGATCAGACCGGCACGGAAGTCACTTTCCTGCCGTCGACCGATACCTTCACCATGACGGATTTCGACTACGGCACGCTTGAGCACCGGCTGCGCGAGCTCGCTTTTCTCAATTCCGGTGTGCGCATCACGCTGACCGACAGCCGGCATTCGGACATTCGCCGTGACGAGATGGTCTATGACGGCGGCATCCAGGCCTTCGTCAAGTATCTGGACCGCAACAAGAAACCACTCGTCGACGAGCCCATCGCCATTGCCGGCGAAAAGGAGGGCATCACCGTCGAGGTCGCCATGTGGTGGAACGACAGCTACCACGAGAACGTGCTGGCCTTCACCAACAACATCCCGCAGCGCGACGGCGGCACGCACATGGCCGGCTTCCGCGGGGCGCTGACCCGGCAGATCGTCTCCTACGCCGACAGTTCGGGCCTGACCAAGAAGGAAAAGGTCTCGCTGACCGGCGATGACTGCCGCGAGGGCCTCACCGCCGTCCTTTCCGTCAAGGTGCCGGATCCGAAATTCTCGTCGCAGACCAAGGACAAGCTTGTTTCGTCGGAGGTCCGCCCGGTGGTCGAAAGCCTCGTCAACACGGCGCTCAACCAGTGGCTGGAGGAGCATCCGCAGGAGGCCAAGATCCTCGTCGGCAAGGTCGTCGAGGCGGCCGCCGCCCGCGAGGCGGCGCGCAAGGCGCGCGAACTGACGCGGCGCAAGGGCGCGCTCGATATCGCGTCGCTGCCCGGCAAACTCGCCGACTGTTCGGAACGCGATCCGGCGAAATCGGAACTTTTCCTGGTCGAGGGCGACTCGGCCGGCGGCTCGGCCAAGCAGGGCCGTTCGCGCGAGAACCAGGCGATCCTGCCGCTGCGCGGCAAGATCCTCAACGTCGAACGCGCGCGCTTCGACAAGATGCTGTCCAGCCAGGAAATCGGCACGCTGATCACGGCGCTCGGCACCGGCATCGGCAAGGACGAGTTCAACCCGGAAAAGCTGCGCTACCACAAGATCATCATCATGACGGATGCGGATGTCGACGGCGCCCATATCCGTACCCTTTTGCTGACCTTTTTCTTCCGCCAGATGCCGGAACTTCTCGAGCGCGGCCACCTGTTCATCGCACAGCCGCCGCTCTACAAGGTCACCCGCGGCAAATCCTCCCAGTATCTGAAGGACGAAAAGGCCTTCGAGGAGTATCTGATCGGGGTGGGCCTAGAGGATTCGGCACTCGAACTGGACAATGGCGAGGTGCGCACCAGCGAGGACCTGCGCAACGTCATCGGCGATGCGCTGAAGCTTAGGCAGCTCATCGAGGGCCTGCATTCGCGCTACGACCGGACCATTATCGAGCAGGCGGCCATCGTTGGCGCCCTCAACCTGGAGCTGATGAACGACAGCACCAGTGCCGGGGAAAAGGCCGAGGCGGTCGCCAAGCGGCTTGACGGGATTTCCGAGGAAACCGAGCGCGGCTGGAGCGGCAGCATCGCCGAGGATGGGGGCCTGCGGCTGGAGCGCACGGTGCGCGGCGTCAAGGAATCGCATCTCATCGATGCAAACCTAATCGCATCGGCCGATGCCCGGCGCATCGACCAGATGACCGAGGGACTGCAGGAGATCTACTCGGGACCGGCGCGGCTGATCCGCAAGGAAGATGCGACCGATATCACCGGGCCGAGCACGCTGCTCGACACGATTTTCGCCATCGGCCGCAAGGGCCTGACCATGCAGCGCTACAAGGGCCTCGGCGAAATGAATGCCGATCAGCTCTGGGAAACGACGCTCGACCCCAATGCCCGGACATTGCTCCAGGTCAAGATCAACGACGCCACCGACGCCGACGGATTGTTTGCCCGGCTCATGGGCGACGAGGTCGAGCCGCGACGCGATTTCATCCAGGAAAACGCCCTGAACGTGGCGAATCTGGATATCTAATGTATGCATTAAGGGTGTTTTGTAAGTTGATTGCACCCTTGGTTGAATCAATAGCCGGGACCGTTGCGCTGCAGCAAAAAGCTGTTAGGCTGTCGCCGCATCACGTTGCGTTGCACAATTTCGTGATGATGTATCGGCTTGTGGGGACAAGCTGCAATTCCATATGGGGTGATACCCGGGGAGCAGATCTGTAAAGGCCAGAGGGGAACGCATCGATGTTTTACCAGCTCTATGAACTGAGCCATGCGGCCATGTCGCCCTGGCGCGCGGCTGCCGATGCGATGCGGCTGGCCTATACTAATCCCCTCAATCCGATCTCCCAGACGCCGGCCGGGCGGACATTGGCCGCAGGCCTTGAGGTCTTCGAACGCACCACGCGGCGCTACGGCAAGCCGGAGTTCGGCATTCACGAGACGACCATCGATTTCCAGAAGGTGCCGGTGCATGAGGACATCGTCTGGAAGAAGCCGTTCTGCAATCTCATCCATTTCCACCGGGCGCTGCCGCCCGAAGCCAAGCGCGGGCCGAAGGTCCTGATCGTCGCGCCGATGTCGGGCCATTATGCGACGCTGCTGCGCGGCACGGTCGAAACCCTGCTTCCGAGCGCCGATGTCTACATCACCGACTGGATCGATGCGCGCATGGTGCCGGTGAGCGAGGGCTTCTTCGATCTCGACGACTATATCGACTACATCATCGAGATGATCCACTGCCTGGGCAGCGACACCCATGTGCTGGCCGTCTGCCAGCCGTCGGTGCCGGTGCTCGCGGCCGTTTCCGTCATGGAGAAGCGCGGCGATCCGCTGTCACCGCGCTCGATGACGCTGATGGGCGGGCCGATCGACACGCGCATCAACCCGACCGCGGTCAATACGCTCGCCGAAACCAAGCCGCTCGAATGGTTCCGCGACAACGTCATCATGCGGGTCCCGTGGCCGCAGCCCGGCTTCATGCGCGAGGTCTATCCCGGCTTCCTGCAGCTGTCCGGCTTCATGTCGATGAACCTCGACAAGCACATGATCGCCCAGAAGGATTTCTTCCAGCATCTGGTCGAGGGCGACGGCGACTCGGCGGAAAAACACCGCGATTTCTACGACGAGTATCTGGCGGTCATGGACCTGACCGCCGAGTTCTACCTGCAGACCGTGAAGACGGTCTTCATCGATCACGCGCTGCCGAAAGGCAGTTTCATGCACCGCGACGAACTGGTCGAGCCGTCGGCCGTCAAGTCGGTCGCGCTGCTGACGGTGGAAGGGGAGAACGACGACATTTCCGGTCTCGGGCAGACCCGCGCGGCGCACGACCTGTGTGTCAATATCCCGGAGAACATGCGCCAGCACTACATGCAGCCCAAGGTCGGCCACTACGGCGTCTTCAACGGCTCGCGCTTCCGCGCCGAGATCGCGCCGCGCATCCTCGATTTCATGCGTACGCACGACACCGACAAGGCGGTCGCTAAGAAGGCCCCGGCCCGCCGCAGGAAACGCGTCCTGGCCGCCGTGGCCGGCAAGTAATTTCCTCGTTCCAAATGTTGGAACCTGCCCGCAAATATGCGCGCCGGATGCAACACCGAAGTTTGCCTTTCCGGTAAAAATTTTCCTGATTTATAGCGATATTTCAATATGTTGGAATTTATATCAATTTCAATTTCTTGAATCCCGTCCGATTGCCCCCACATCAAAACGGTAAGCGGCAATGTCTGCTGCTTCCTACCAAAAGGGCTTATCGATGACCAATACCACAATGCTGCGTCCTGCCTGGACCCCTCTGACCATCGCTCTGATGGTTCTTGGCTTTGTCGTATTCTGGCCTCTGGGCCTTGCAATGCTTGCCTACATCATCTGGGGTGACCGGCTCGACGGTTTCAAACGGGACGTCAACAAGGCGACGGACGACATGTTCGCCGGCTGCAAGCGTGCCCGCCGTCACAGCCACCGGAGCTATCATTCGCGTACCGGTAACGTCGCCTTCGACGAGTGGCGCGAGAAAGAGCTTACGCGTCTTGAAGAGGAGCGGCGCAAGCTTGACGAGGCACGGGAAGAGTTCGACACCTATCTGCGCGAATTGCGGCGGGCCAAGGACCAGGAAGAGTTTGATCGCTTCATGGCCAAACGAAAAAAAGACTGGCCGGCAGACAGCGATCCGGACTGACCTCCAAGTCCTAGCCTCATGTACCTGGCGCCCCGACGGGGCGCCCTTTTTGCGTTCTGCACAGAATCACCTAAACAGAAACGCATGTTCGGACTGAAGAAGCGTTCGGGAACATCCCGCAAACGGCCGCAGCGCAGCCGCGACATCGCGGTCGCCGGACGACGCCTGCCGCTGACGATCCGCGAACACGAGCGCGCCACGCGCCTGACGCTACGCATCGAACCGGGCGGCAGGGCACTGAAGCTGTCGGTACCGGTCGGCATCGAAGACCGGGAGATCGACCGCTTCCTGCACCGCCATCACGGCTGGCTGCAGAGCCGGCTCGCCAAACTGCCCAAGGCAAGCGGCGTCGAAGAGGGCAGCTCCATCCCGATCCGCGGCGTCGCCCACCGCATCGCCCGGACGGGAAAGTTCCGCGGCATCACGGAAACAGGCGAGATGGACGGCGAGCCCGTGCTGCGGGTCGGCGGCGCGCCGGAGCACCTCGGTCGCCGGATCGTCGATTTCCTTAAGAAACAGGCCCGGGCGGATCTGGAAACGGCCGTCGCCCGCCACACGGCGGCACTGGGGCAAAGCGCCGCCGGCATCAGCCTGAAGGACACGAAGAGCCGCTGGGGTTCATGCAGTTCCAGGGGCAACCTGTCCTTTTCCTGGCGCATCGTCATGGCGCCCGACTATGTCATCGACTACCTGGCCGCGCACGAGGTCGCGCACTTGAAGGAAATGAACCACGGACCGCGCTTCTGGGCGCTGTGCCGGCAGTTGTGCGCGCGCACCGACGAGGCCAAACGCTGGTTGAAGCGGCACGGATCGGCCCTGCACGCCATTGAATTCAAGCCCTAGGCGGGGAACGCAACGGCCCGGAGGCCCGCGAAAGCCGGGGTCCTGATTCAGCGCCGAACCTATCCAAAATCGGAACAAATCGACGCGCTACGCACTCGACTCGGACACAATTTCATGCGACGAGCACCGCATGAGCGTTTCTGTGAAAATCTGCGGGTTGAAAACGCAAGAAACATTGGAGGCAGCCATCGGTGGCGGGGCCTCCCATGTCGGCTTCATTTTTTTTGAAAAGAGCCCGCGCAACATCGCGCCGGAGGCTGCCGGACCGCTTGCCGAAAGGGCGCTGGGGCGCGCCGTCAGCGTCGCTGTCACGGTCAATGCCGATGACGACACGCTGGACGGGATCGTATCCGCCGTCCGGCCGGATATGCTGCAGCTGCACGGACGCGAAAGCCCGGAGCGGGTCGCGGCGGTCAAGGCACGCTACGGCCTGCCGGTCATGAAGGCCGTCGCCCTGAAAGAACAGGGGGACCTGCGCCTGATCGAGCCCTATCGCGGCGTTGCCGACAGGTTTCTGTTCGAGGCCGAACCGCCGGCGGGATCGGAACTTCCCGGCGGCAACGGCGTGCCGTTCGACTGGACGATCCTCGCGAATCTCGATCCCGGTATCGACTATATGCTGTCCGGTGGGCTTAGGGCCGAAAACGTCCGCGATGCGCTCCTCGAGACCGGGGCCAAAGCCATCGATCTGTCATCGGGCGTCGAAAGCGCGCCGGGACAGAAGGACACCAAACTGATTGCAGAATTTTTCGAAGCGGTACGGGCCGCCGAACAAGAGTCCGCCGCCTGAGGAGCATGCCGTGAACCAGCCAGTCAAACCCAATTCCTTCCGCGCCGGACCCGATGAAGAGGGACGCTTCGGCATTTTCGGCGGCCGGTTCGTTGCCGAAACGCTGATGCCGCTGATCCTCGACCTGCAGGACGCCTGGGAGAAGGCCAAGGACGATCCGGAATACCAGGCCGAACTGGAGAGCCTCAACACCCACTATACCGGCCGCCCGAGCCCGCTCTATTTCGCCGAGCGGCTGACCGAGGAACTGGGCGGTGCGAAGATCTACTTCAAGCGCGACGAGCTCAACCACACGGGCTCCCACAAGATCAACAATTGCCTCGGGCAGATCCTGCTGGCGCGGCGCATGGGCAAGACGCGCATCATCGCCGAAACGGGCGCCGGGCAGCACGGTGTCGCAGCGGCGACCGTCGCCGCGCGGTTCGGCCTGCCCTGCGTCGTCTATATGGGCGCGACAGATGTCGAGCGTCAGGCGCCGAACGTCTTCCGCATGAAACTGCTGGGCGCGGAGGTTATACCCGTCAGCGCCGGCAATGGAACGCTCAAGGACGCCATGAACGAGGCGCTGCGCGACTGGGTGACGAATGTCGAAAGCACCTATTACCTGATCGGCACGGCCGCGGGCCCGCATCCCTATCCGGAAATGGTCCGCGACTTCCAGTCGGTGATCGGCCAGGAAGCCAAGGAACAGCTGATGGAGCGCGAGGGACGGCTGCCCGACATGATCGTCGCGGCGGTCGGCGGCGGCTCCAACGCGATCGGGCTTTTCCATCCCTTCCTCGATGATGAATCGGTGCAGATCGTCGGCGTCGAAGCCGGCGGCAAGGGGCTCGACAGCAAGGAACACTGCGCCTCGCTGACCGCCGGCAGCCCCGGCGTGCTGCACGGCAACCGCACCTATCTGCTGCAGGACGGCGACGGACAGATCGAGGAAGGACACTCGATTTCCGCCGGTCTCGACTATCCGGGCATCGGGCCGGAGCACTCGTGGCTGAAGGACAGCGGCCGGGTCGAATATGTGCCGATCATGGACGGCGAGGCGCTGGAGGCGTTTCAGCGCCTGACGCGCGTTGAAGGGATCATTCCGGCGCTCGAGCCCTCGCACGCGCTGGCCGAGGTGATCAAGCGCGCGCCGCAAATGGGCAAGGACAAGATTATCGTCATGAATCTGTGCGGCCGGGGCGACAAGGACGTCTTTACCGCAGCCAAACATCTCGGAGTGGAGCTGTAACGATGACCGCCCGCATGGATGCACGTTTCGCGTCTCTGGCGCAGGAAGGGCGCCCCGCCCTGGTGACCTATTTCATGAGCGGCGATCCGGACTACGACACGTCGCTCGCCATCATGCGGGCGCTGCCGGAGGCCGGCGCCGACGTTATCGAACTCGGCATGCCGTTTTCCGATCCGATGGCCGACGGCCCATCGATCCAGGCGGCGGGACTGCGCGCGCTGAAAGGCGGACAGACGCTGGCCAAGACGATCCGCATGGCACGCGAATTCCGCGACGGCGATGAGGAAACGCCCATCGTGCTGATGGGTTACTACAACCCCATCTATATTTACGGCGTCGACCGGTTCCTCGACGATGCCCTTGCGGCGGGAATCGACGGGCTGATCATCGTCGACCTGCCGCCGGAGATGGACGACGAGCTGTGCATTCCGGCTCTCAAGAAGGGCATCAACTTCATCCGCCTTGCGACGCCGACGACCGACGACAAACGGCTTCCGACGGTCCTCAACAACACGTCCGGCTTCGTCTACTACGTGTCGATGACGGGAATTACCGGCGCGGCGCTGCCGGACACCGACAAGGTCGGCGCCGCGGTGGCGCGCATCAAGAGCCACACGGATCTGCCCGTGTGCGTCGGCTTCGGCGTCAAGACGAAGGAACACGCACAGGCCATCGGCGCGTCCGCCGACGGCGTCGTCGTGGGAACCGCGATCGTCAATGCGATCGCCGGATCGCTCGACGAAAACGGCGCGGCAACGGAGGCGACCCCCGAACGGGTGGCGGAGCTCGTCCGGTCGCTTTCCACCGGCGTGCGCTCGGCCCGTCTTGCCGCGGCGGAATAAAACACCCACATTGTAGGTTCGTGCTGTCTAAGACCTGGAGTATTGCGCCGTGAACTGGATTACCAGCTTTGTGCGTCCGAAGATCAATTCGATGCTTGGACGCCGGGACGTTCCGGAAAATCTTTGGATCAAGTGCCCCGAGACCGGGGAAATGGTCTTTCACACCGATTTGGAAGAGAACATGTGGGTCGTGCCCAATTCGGGCTATCACATGAAGATCTCCGCCGGGGCACGGCTGACCTACCTGTTCGATGACGGGAAGTTCGAGGAAATCGAACGGCCGAAGGCGGTTCAGGACCCGCTGAAGTTCCGCGACTCGAAGAAATACACCGACCGGCTGCGCGATGTGCGCGCGAAAACCGGGCTTGACGATTCCATCATCGCCGGCATCGGCATGATCAAGGGCGTGCGCGCCGTCGCGGTGGCGCACGATTTCTCGTTTATCGGCGGATCGCTCGGGGTCGCTGCGGGCGAAGCGATCATTCACGCATTCGAGGTCGCAACCGAGCAGAAATGCCCGCTCGTCATGTTCGCCGCGTCCGGCGGCGCACGCATGCAGGAAGGCATCCTGTCGCTGATGCAGCTGCCGCGAACGACGGTCGCCGTCGAGATGCTGAAGGAGGCGGGGCTGCCCTATATCGTGGTGCTGACCAACCCGACAACCGGCGGCGTCTCGGCCTCCTATGCCATGCTCGGCGACATTCACATCGCCGAACCCGGCGCGGAAATCTGTTTCGCCGGCAAGCGTGTCATCGAGCAGACGATCCACGAAAAACTGCCCGAAGGCTTCCAGACATCGGAATATTTGATGGAGCACGGCATGGTCGACATGGTGGTGACGCGCCACGAACTGCCCGATACGCTGGCGCGGCTCCTGAAGATCATGATGAAGGAGCCGGCAGCGCCGGCGCAGGCCGCCCCGCCGCCCGAAGAGGCCGCAGCGCCCGTCGAGACCGCGCCCGAGGGCGAAAGCGAAACCGCACCCGAACCGGCCCTCGAGGCGGCCGAGGCGGCTGCCGCCGATGGAACGGAAAACCGTGACGCAGACAACCGCGGCTGACGAAATCGATCACCTGATGGGCCTTCATCCGAAGGGTTACGACCTTTCGCTGGGCCGCATCGAACAACTGCTCGAAAAACTCGGCAATCCCCAGGACCGGCTGCCGCCGGTGATCCATATCGCCGGCACCAACGGCAAGGGTTCGGCCGGCAGTTTCTGCCGCGCCATCCTCGAGGCCGAGGGTCTGGCCGTTCACGTCCATACCTCGCCGCACCTCGTCCACTGGCACGAGCGGTTCCGGATCGGCGAGAAGGGCCGACCCGGCCAGCTCGTCGACGATGCCGTTCTCGCCGACGCGATCCGCCGGGTGGCGCGCGCCAACAATGGCGAGCAGATAACGGTGTTCGAGATCCTGACGGCGGTCACGTTCCTGCTTTTCAGCGAACATCCGGCCGATGCTGCCGTCATCGAGGTGGGGCTCGGCGGGCGTTTCGACGCGACCAATGTGATCAAAGAACCGGCAGCCAGCCTGATCATGCCGATCTCGCTCGATCATCAGGCCTTCCTGGGCGACCGGGTGGAACTGATTGCCGCCGAAAAGGCCGGCATCATCAAGCCGGGCGTGCCGGTGGTCGTCGGATTCCAGCAGGAGGATGCGGCCCGCGACACGATCGTGTCGACCGCCGACCGGCTCGGCTGCGCGATCAGCGTCTACGGCCAGGACTATCACGCCCATGAGGAGCACGGTCGCCTCGTCTATCAGGACGAGACCGGCTTGGCCGACCTTTCGCTGCCGCAACTTTCCGGCCGGCACCAGCTGGCCAACGCCGCCGCCGCGATCCGGGCCCTGAAGGCTGCGGGATTCTCCGTTTCCGACCGGGCGATCGAGGACGGGCTGCAGGCCGCGCGGTGGCTGGGGCGCATGCAGCGCATCACCGGCGGTCCGATCGTCGCGCAGGCCGCGGACGGCGCCGAGATCTGGATTGACGGCGGCCACAATCCGGCCGCCGGTCATGCCATCGCGGAGATGATCGCGGAACTGGAGGAAAAGCAGTCGCGGCCGCTGTTCCTGATCAGCGGCATGATCAACACCAAGGATCCTGTCGGCTATTTCGCCGCCTTTTCCGGCATGGCGCGCCATGTTTACACGGTGCCGGTCACCAGTTCCGATGCCGGTGTCGATCCGGTCGTACTGGCGGAGGACGCGGCGAGTGGCGGCCTGTCGGCGCAGCCGGCGGCCGATGTGCGCCAGGCGCTGGAACTGATGCGCGAGGATTTCGGGGACATGGAAGCCCCGCCACGGATCCTGATCGGCGGATCGCTCTATCTCGTCGGCGAGGTGTTCGCCGACAACGGCATCGTTCCGACCTAGGGTGTGCTCTCAAACGGCAAAACCGCACCGCCAGTCCGGCGATGCGGTTTGAATTCGCTTGTAACCTGCGCGATCAGACGGAGCCGCTGATCCAACTCGACAGGGCCGATTTCGGCGACGCGCCGACCTTGATATCGGCCACCTCGCCGCCCTTGAACATGGCAAGCGTCGGAATGGAGCGTACGCCGTATTGCGCCGCGATGTCCGGGTTTTCGTCGATATTGACCTTGGCGACCTTCACCTTGCCTTCCATCTCCGACGAGATTTCCTCGAGGCTGGGGGCAATCATCTTACAGGGTCCGCACCATTCAGCCCAGAAATCGACCACGACCGGTTCCGAGGAATCGAGTACCTCCGATTTGAAGTTTGATGTGTCGACCTTGACGGTGGCCATCGTTGTAGCTCCTTTGTATTCGGTTTGTCCGCGGCCTGGCGCAAACATTTTAGTTATTGCTAATATCTTGTAGGCGACTGCCGATTTCAAGGACCGGCATGTCACTTTGTTGTCAATCAACGCAAACTTCTTTCCAAAAGACACTCAATTCCGCGATTTTGCTTCCAAACCCGCGAGGGCCTCGCCGAGCCTCTCGGCCGGCAGTGGCACCAATAGCGGCGCTTCCGTGTAGAGCAACGCGGCCTCGACGGTCCGGTTCGGGTAAAGCGGCCGCATCAGCGCACAGTAAAGCGCCATCTGAAGCAGGTGATTGTGCGGCACGTCCTCCGGCCGCAGCGCCGGCGGGCGGTTGGTCTTGTAATCAACGATCAGGACACGATCGCCGGTCACGGCAACACGGTCGAGGCGGGCGGAGACCGCGCGGTCCGAACCGCCGATCCGCAGCGTTCCCATGAGCGATACCTCGGCCTGGCTGCCGGGCGCGAAGCAGGGCGCGAAGCGCTCGTCCGCCAAAATACCGAGAACCGTCTCTCGGATTCGCGACCGTTCCTCCTGAGGCCACTCCCCGGCCGCCCGCTGCAGATAGCGCTCCGCCGCCGCCGCGCGGGTCTCGGGCGCGGTATCCGGCAAAAGCTGAAGAAGCCGGTGGACGATGCGGCCCCGCTCCAGCGGCCGGGCGTCGGCTCCCGTCCGGTCAAAGAGCGGCGAGCCGCCCAGGGACGAGGGCGCGTCCGGGTCGATCACGGCGCCGGCGGCCGACGGGGACAGCGGCCGCGGCAGGCGCTCGGCCGCCGGCAGCGGCAGCTTCAGCCGGTCGGGAACGGACGCCGCGGCTTCGGGCACGGGATCCGGTTTCGCGGCGGCGGGTTCCCGCCCGCCTTTGGAAACCGAGAAATGCACGCCCTCCCATTCCTGTCCGGCCGCCGAATAGGTCACCGGCCGGCAGGCCGCATGGCCTTCAAGCGCTTCGGCAACCATCCTGTGCCAGTGCCGGTAATTGGGTATGCGAAGGCCGTGATAGCCGCAGACGACCAGATGATCGGCGGCACGCGTCATGCCGACATACAAAAGCCGCCGATACTCGTCTTCCGTTGCCTGAAGGACCCTGTCCTTCAGGGCATCCGTCGCGGCGCTCGAGACCGACTTTCCGGGCACCCACAGAACAGCCGGCGGCAGCGGGCCGACGGATTGCTCGAGGGGCAGCTCGCGGAGCTTCGGAACATGGGTGTTTTCCGCCGGCCTGCCGCCGGAATCGACCAGAAAGACGACCGGCGCTTCGAGGCCCTTGGAAGCGTGCACGGTCATGATACGGACCTCGTCGCGGCCCTGCTCGAGTTCGCGCTTGATTTCCGGCGAGTTGGCTTCAAGGGTCGCGAGAAAGGCCTGGAGGCCCGGCAACGCAGCAGTTTCCTGCTCCAGGGCGAAATTGAGAAACTCGTCGAGCACGTCGCTGGCCTCGGTTCCAAGACGGGCAAGGAACCTGGCACGACCGCCGTCGCGGCCGAGGACGCGGGCGTAGAAGTCGAAGACCGGCACACGGTCGGCCAGCGCCATGAGACCGGTCAGATAGCCGTGCGCCGCGTCCCAGCGGCCGCCATCGGTCTCGGCAAGGGCCGCAAGCCGTGCAAAAACGCTCTCGCCTTCCGCCCGCAACGCGGCAAGCCGATAGATGTCGTCCTCGGAAAAATCGAAAAGCGGGCTTTTCAGAAGCGCGCACAGGGACAGGTCGTCCCCCGGCAGCAGCACCGTGCGGCCCAGCGCCATCAGGTCCTCGACGGCAATGTGCTCGACAAGCCGCAACCGGTCGGCCCCGGCGACGGGTATGTGACGGCGCTTCAGCTCCCGCATGAGGGCGGGCACGAACCCGTCGCGCTTGCGCACGAGAACCAGGATATCGCCGGCTGTCAGCGCGCGCTGACTGCCCTTTTCGACCCGTGTGCGGCCGGAATCGAGCCAGTCGCGGATGGTGCCGGCGACGCGGCGTGCCAGGATCGCGGGCGGAGACGACTCGGGCGTCGCATCGAAGGGCGCCTTCCAGTCATCATGGTCGTCCGCCGCCGCCTTTCCGATCAAAGACCAGATATCGACGGCGCCGGGCTCGCGGGCGCGGTAGGCGGCATGCGCGACACCCTCGTCCGCAGCCGACAGGCCCCGGCGGTTGCCATCGTCGCCAAAGACCGTGTCGACGGCCAGCAGCACATCGGCGGTCGACCGGAAGGAAAGATAAAGGTTGAGCGGGTCGAACCGCCTTTCCGCGGCGAAGGCCCGCTTTTCGATCACCCGCCCGGTCTCGCGGAACAGTTCCGGCCGGGCGCCCTGGAAGGAGTAGATTGACTGTTTTTCGTCGCCGACGGCGAACAGGGTTCGGATGCCTTCACGGGACGATAAGCCGGCAAAGAACTCCTCCGCCAGCTTGGTTATGACGGCCCACTGATCGGGGCTGGTATCCTGCGCCTCGTCGACAAGGATGTGATCGATGCCCCGGTCGAGCTTGTAATGCACCCACGGGCCCGCCCCGTCGCGCTGCAGCAGGCCGGCGGTGCGGGTGACGAGATCCTCGAAATCGAGCAGGCCGCTGCGGCGCTTGAGCGCCTCGTAGTCGCGATCGAGGCGCCGCGCGAGTTCCAGCGCCGCGCAGGTTCCGCGGACCATGCGCAGCGTCTTGAGACGGTCGACGAGGGCGCCCAGATGCGCAGCGGCGGCGTGCAGTTTCTCCTCTATCTCCGGAACCGCGTTCGCGACGGCGGTTGAAACGACATTCTTCAGTTTCCTGGGGATGTTCTCCTTCGTCAGAAACACGTCGGCCATGTTGAAAAACCGGCGTTCCGCGTCCGGTTCGGCGACCGCATGTTCGAGCTTGCCGGAAAACGATCGCGGCACCTTCGCCGACTGGCCCAGCGCCGCCGTGCGATAGGCGTCGAGATCGCCGGGCGACAGCGAGGGCAGGGGCCAGGCCCGCGACCAGATATCGGGCTCCGTCTCCCCGGGAGCGAGCTGCAGCGCCCGGCGCAGGACCGTATCCACGCCGCCGGCACGCTGCGCCGCCGCAAGGAACTGCCGCACAGGCTGACGCCTGTGGACGAATTCACCCAGCAGATCCTCAAGCCCGCGATCGCCGCCAAGCTCAAGGACGGTGTTGAAGGCGGCGGTCAGCGCCGCGTCTTCACCGCTTTTGACCGCTGATGAGAGCGTCCTGCGGGCCTCGGACAGAAGCCGCGCCGACGCCGCCTCGTCCATCACCTCGAAATGGCCGGCGACGTTGGCCTCAAGCGGAAACTGGTGCAGCACGGCCTCGCAGAAGGCGTGGATCGTCTGGATCTTCAGCCCGCCCGGCGTTTCCAGCGCGCGGGCGAACAGCCTGCGGGCGAAGGCGAGACGTTCCGCGTCCGGCCGCCGGCCCTCGAGCTCGAACAGCCGTTGTCCGAGTTCCGCATCGCTAAGGACGGTCCATTCGGCGAGCCGCTCGAAGACCCGGTTGGACATCTCAGACGCCGCGGCTCGCGTATAGGTCAGGCACAGGATGGCGGACGGGCGGCAGCCCGAAAGCAGCAGGCGGATGACGCGCTGCGACAGGACATGGGTCTTGCCGGATCCGGCATTGGCCGAGACCCAGGCCGAGCGCACCGGATCGGAGGCGAGTGCCTGCTGGCGCGTCGTCCAGTCAAGATCGCGTTCGACAAATTCACCGGGAGGGGGCGGTGCGGGATTTGCCATCAGCCCTCGCCCGCGCCCGGTTCTTCGGCATCCGCCGACGACCATTCGCGAACCCGCGCGAGATGATCGAAATCATGGCCGTAACTGGTGGCGCTTTCCGGGATGGCCTGCGAGACAAAACCGATCCTGCCGGTCGAGAGGGCCGTAACGAGATCGCTCAGCCGCTCGACGGATTCCTCCGCCAGGTCTTGTGGTGACTTCTCCTGTTCGCTGCCCTGCGTTCCGCCCTCGATGCGCTCGACCTTGAGGATCGGACCGGGCTTGAGACGCACATAGGCGAGGCTCGCCGCCTGGCGCTGCCCGACGTCCTGGAAGGCACCGGCCCTCAGCGCCGCGGCCTCAAGCGGAAGCTGCGGGTCGAGCAGTGTCCAGGCCTGCTTGCGGCTCGGCGAGGATCCGGTCTTGTAGTCGAAGATTTCGGCAAATCCGTCGCTGAGGATATCGATGCGGTCGGCAATCCCGGACAGGGTAATGCCACACGCCTCGAGCGGCATTGCGGCACGGCATTCGGTGAAACGCGCGGTGACACCCGTCTCGCGGCCGCGCTCCCAGTCGACATAGGCTTCGGCGATCCTGTCGAAATGCGCGCGCCACAGAAGATCGACGTGATCGGGAAGCTGTTGCCGGCTGAATTCCCTTTCCGCAATAGCTTTCAGCCGGCTAAGGGCATCCGCCCCGGCCGGACGGTCTGCTTCGGAGACGAAGCACTCAAAGATCCTGTGGTAGAGCGTGCCTCTTTCCGCGGGGCCCGGTTCGCTGATCAGCTCGTCGGGCGGGTCGAGATCGAGGATCCTTTTGGCGTAGACGGTGTAGGGGTCGCGCCGCAGGGTGCGGATCTCGCTGAAGGAATAGCGTTTCGGCTGCCGGTCCGCCGGCGGTTTCGGCGCCGGCCGGCTGGCAAGCGGCGCGTCGTCACGCCGGTCGAGTGCGTCGGACCATTGCAGGTATTGCGCGCCGCGGGCGCGCAGACGGTCCGTCTCGTCGCCGCCCAAAACCGCCGAAAGGCGCTGAAGCCAGCGCGAGGCGATCGTCGGCGCATTGGCCGAGCGGGTCGAACGGCTGAGGATCACGTGCGGCGCGCCGAGGCCCATCTGGAAGTCATGCGCGGCAAGGCCGATCCGCCGCTCGGGCGGCTCCAGGCCGACCGCCGCCTTCATGCCGCGAGACAGGAACGGATCGCCGCCCGGATTGCCGGGCCAGGTGCCCTCGTTGAGCCCGGCCAGGATCAGCGTATCGACATGCTGCAGCCGTGCCTCCAGCGCGCCCCAGATGAAGATGTGCGGATGGCCGCCGGCGCGGGGCTTGACCAGTTCACCGGCCAGCAATGCCGGAACGGTCTCCATCCACTCGGACGCCGTGCAGGAGAAACCCGACCGGTCTTCCATGACGGCGGCCAGAAGATCGGCAAGGCGTTCCCCCGCCTCATCGCCCCAAAGGGCGCCGAGATTACCGTGCACATCCCGCGCGACGGCCTCCAACAGGTGCCCGGTCAGTCCGGCCCAGTCGCCGACAGCCGCCTGCGTTGTGCGCACGATCGGCGAAAGGGCATCCTCGAGCCGCGCGGCGAAATCGCGGGCGCGTTCGAAATCGGCCTCCGACAGCCGCCGGAACCAGTGCGGCGCATGCCTGGCATTCTCCCGCCGCTCACGCAGCCGGGCGTCGAAAAGTTCCGTCAGAGCGTCCATGGCGACGTCGCCGGAACCGCCGCGCAGTGCGATCCGCTCGAAAATCCGCGCCGCGTTGCGGACCGCGCCGGCCTCACCGCCCAGCAGCGCCAGCGGATGTTTCATCAGGCCGACCAGCGCAACGGTCTTTTCCGGCCCGAAGGCACACTGCAGGAGGAGTTGCAGCAGCGTGCCCTGCCGGCTCTGCGTAAGAAAGGCGCCGCCGGAATCGTCGGCATCGATGCCAAAGCGCCTGAGCTCGGCGGTCACGCGCCGGGCCAGCGTGCGGTCGGGCGTGACGAGGGCGACCTGTCTCGGTGCCGGTTCGGCTGCGTCATTCGCGCCGTCCGGCGACCCGTCCGCCGCAAGGCGCATGGCAACGGCGATCGCCAGGGCCTCCTCGCGCTCGGTCGGCGCCTCGATCAGTTCCACCCTTTCAAATGCCCGGTCGATCGCGGCAGTGGCATCCGTTTGCGCGGCCCATCGATCCGTCGCCTGCGCGGGCATCATGGCGTTCGAGACCAGCGCGTTGCGAAGGGCAACGGTCCCGGACGGCGCGCCGAGTTCGGCGATGTCCTCGCGCGTCGCGCCGAGGCCGTGCAGCAACATGAAGAGACCGTATTGCGGATGGGCGCAGATCGCCGGATCGAAAGGCGCATCGCCGGGCGGACCGCCAAGCATTGCCCAGGCTTGTGCGTCGAGTTGCAGATCGAGTCCGGGAAGGACGATAGCGCCGCTGTCGAGCCCGGCGACCGTCTTCATCAGCGCCGCCGTCGCCGGGATCGATCCGGTCGAGCCGGCGATGATGACGGGACCGGGGGGAGGGTCCTGGCCGAGCCGCCCGGCCTCCGCCAGGAGCACCGCGTTGCGATGCGCGGCCGGATCGGCACAACCCAGCTCCCGCAGCCGCTCGGGCCAGAAACGGGTGGCTATCTTGAGGAATTCCAGCGTCAGCTGCCACCACACGGCGTAGTCGGCTCCGACCAGGTCGTCGAGCGCCTCCCATGGCCGGCCTTCCGTCTCCATGGCTTCCAGCAGCCCGGCCAGATCGCGCGCCAGCCACACGGCATCCGCCGGATTCGCCGGTGCGATCAGCCGGTTTTCACGGTGAAAATCGGAAACCGCCTTCGGCAGGTTGCGCTTCCACGCCATGATGAGCTGGGCGAGCTCCAGCAGCCTTTCGGTGGTGCCGACCGGCGGCGCAAGGTCAAGCAGCGCCGGTTGGTTCTCATCCAGAAAGCCGCCGTCCTCGTCGTTTTCGCCGAGCGTGCGGATGGTCGGAAGTATGGCCGCGCCGCGGCCGATGACGTCGACAAATTCGGAGCGAAGGGCGCGCGCCGCACGCCGTGTCGGCACATAGACCGTCGCCCCGGACAGGCTGAGCGGATCGTCCGGCCGGTAGCCGAAACCCCCGATCAGCACGCCATCACAAAGGGACCGCGCCAGGCAGCGCAGGAAAGGCTCGCCGGGCGCTATGGTGAACAGCCGCCCGGCGCTCATGGCGACAGGGCCGGCTGCGCCTGCGCCGGGAACGCCTTCATTGCGCGTTCCGCCTCACCGATTGCCTCCGGCGTGCCGATGGTCAGCCACAGGCCTTCCCCGACCAGGCCGTGGAGCCGCCCGGCCGATATCGCGCGGTCATAGCACCAGTTGAGGGAAAAGGGTTCCTCGGGCGCATCGGCGAAGATCGAAGGGCTGGCAATGGCGGCGCCCATGTTCACGTAAGGATTTGGCGACGTTCCGTCATAGCGCGCTATCCGTCCCGCCCCGTCCAGGAGAAAATCGCCGCGCCCGCCATAGCCCACCACCCGGTCCATGGGCGCCGCCGTCAATAGCATGTCCATGCGGCCGGGAGACCAGGCCGCAGCAAGTTTCTTGAGGTGCAATTCAGCGCCCGGCTGTTCCAGCCAGAAGGTGTCGGCGTTCAAAATGTAGAACGGATCGGGTCCGAGAACGGGCAGCGCCTTGACCACAGCGCCCCCGGATTCAAGCAGCCGGTCGCGCTCGTCCGAAATCTCGACGGCATCGCCGGCGCGAGAAGACAGATGCGCGACAAGCTGATCGGCGAGATGGTGGGCATTGACGACGATCCGGCGGACACCGGCCGCATGAAGGCTGTCGAGGACGTAATCGATCATCGGCCGGCCGGCGACCGTGACAAGCGGCTTGGGAACCGTTTCGGTGATCGGGCGCATCCTCATGCCGAGACCGGCGGCGAGGATCATGGCTGTTTCGGGCATGTCGATCGTCCATTTCGCGGCAGCCTCGCGGCTCCGCACTCATGATTCGCTCGGTGCAATTCCAGCCTCTGTGTAGCAGTCATGCAAGGGATGGAGAACCGGATGTTCGAGCGTGCGCCGCAAATAGGTCTCGATACGGGGCAAATGGCGCATATATCCGGGTTTTCCGTCCCGTTGTCTCAGCCGCACGAAAAGGCCGAGGATCTTGGTCGCGCGCTGGCACTCCATGATCGCCAGCGCCTCGCGGAAGAGGGCCGGGTCGAAATCCGGATCCTCGCTGCGCGCCCGCTCGTAGCGCGCGACAAGGCGGTCGTGCAGCGCCGGCTCGACCGTCACGCGGGCGTCCTGGACCAGCGAGGCGACGTCATAGGCGGCGGGGCCGATCATGGCGTCCTGAAAATCGATGAGGCCGACCCTTTCGATCCCCCGGCGGCCCACCTGCCAGAGAATGTTCGGCGAATGGAAATCGCGCAAGACGAGGCTTGAAGGCACCTCGGCCACCGTGTCGATCAGCCCGTTCCAGCCCGCATGAAACCGTGCTTTCAGCTCCTCGGACGGCTCGGCGCCGAGCTTGTGCGGAAGATACCAGCTCAAATAAAGCTCGACCTCGATCAGCATCGCCTCGCGGTCGAACGGCGGAATGTTGTGGGCGATCCCTCCCGGCGTCGTGATGCGCTGCGGGATTGCCGTGCGGTGCAGGGCGACAAGGACATCGATCGCGGCTTCCCATCGCGCAACGACGGGCCGGCCATTCTTGTCGAGAATGCCTTCCTGGCCGAGATCTTCGAGCAACAGGAAGCCGGCGTCGAGGTCCTGTGCCAGTATTTCCGGCGCCCTGAAACCGTTGCTTCGCAGCAGAAAATCGATCGCGACAAACGGGCGGACATTTTCCGCCGAATGGGCGATCTGGGCGTAACGCTTGCCGTCGCGCAACACCGGCCCGATCAGCCGCTCCGGCCAATCCATCAGGATAAAGTGCCCGCCGCCGGGCGTCGTCACCGTCTCGTAGGTCCGTGTCGAGGCGTCGCCCTGAAGAAATTGCCGGTTGCCGTCGCCATGGCCGGCGGCTTCCAGGAAAGCACGCACGTCCAGCGACCGGCCGATGCGCTCCAGTGCCGGATCCGGCCCGTCGATGCGGATCCGCCGGGCATTGCCTGCCACTTCCGCGATTTCGACACGGACCGCATCGGGCGGCAAGGCACCGGCTGCGTTTTCCGGCCACTCGACCAGGACGGCACCGGCCTCGAGCGCCTCGTCGAGGCCGAGTTCAACGAGCTCATCCGCGTCGGCAATGCGGTAAAGATCGAAATGGGCGATGGAGACGCGCAGATCGTAACTCTGGACGAGCGTAAATGTCGGGCTCGGAACCTCCAGCTCCGGATCGCCCGCAACGCAGCGGATCAGCGCCCGGGCCAGCGTCGATTTGCCGGCGCCGAGATCGCCCCGCAGCGCAAGACAATCGCCCGGTCTGATGGCCAGCGCGAGATCCTGACCGAGCCTCTCTGTGGCCCGTTCGTCGCTCAGTGTGATTTCAATCGGCAAACCAGCCAATCGGCTAAACTTCCTGCTACTCCGCGGCCTGCGAAGGCAGCTGCGGGCTTTCCGGCAGTCGGCACACGACCCGGGTTCCGCTGCCCTCGTCGCTGCTGACGGTCACCGTACCGTTATGCAGGCTTACGAAGCTGTCAACTATGGACAGGCCAAGGCCCGCGCCGCTTCTGCGTCCGGTGCCGTTATGGGCCTCGAAGCGGTTGAAGACGGTTTTCAGGACATCGCCCGGAATGCCGGGGCCGTCGTCGCTGACCGCCAGGACGATCTCGTCGCCGTCGCGCTCGCACGACAGGCGGATCACGCTGCCCTCCGGTGCGTAGTTGGCCGCATTGCTGAGAAGCTTGAACAGGATCTGTTTGAGGCGCTGGGCATCGGCGGTGATCGCCTCGGCGCCCTTGCCGATCCCGACCTCAAGGGAGATATCGTTTTCCTTCAGCCGCGCATCGATGAGATCGATCACCTCGTCGGCCAGTTCACGCATGTCGAGGCGACGCATGTCGAGCTGCATGATGCCGGCATCGACCGTTGCCAGGTCCAGGATATCGTTGACGATTGTCAGAAGCAGGGCCGAGGACGTGGAAATGTGATCCACATATTCGGCCTGCTGCGGGTTCAGCTCGCCGATCTGCGGCGTTTTCAAGAGGTCGGTAAAGCCGATGATGTTGGTCAATGGCGAGCGCAACTCGTAGGAGACGTGCTGGACGAAATCGTTCTTCAGCACATCGGCCTTGCGCAGCGCCTCGTTCTTTTCTTTCAGGGCCTTTTCGACCCTGGCGCCGTCGGTCACGTTCACGAAGGTCAGCATGACCTGCGCGTTGGGCAGCGGCACGATCGCATAGTCGAGAACAATGCCGCTGTTCAGTTCCAGCCGGCCCTCGTGGGTGCGGCGCTCCTCGTCGAACCCGGTAATGACGGACGAAAAATGCTCCCAGCCGTCGGGGCGGTCATAGGACGGCGTGCAGATTTCCTTGATCTCGTTGATGTGGGCGCCGGTGGCGGCGGCCTTTTCCGGCACCGCCCAAAGCGCCCGGAACGCCGGATTCGAAAGGCGCAGCCGGCCATCGGCCCCGAACACGCAGACGCCCTCGGCGAGATGGTCGATGGTTTCGCCCTGGACCTTCACCAGCGTGTTGTAGCGGGTCTCCAGGTCGTATTTCTCGGTCAGGTTCTCGAACACCCAGGTGACGCCGCCGCGCGGATGCACATTGGCAAAGACGTTGAGCGTCTGGCCGTCCGGCAGATGCCACAGATCGGGCTGCGGATCGACCGACTGATAGACCGCCAGCGTCGATTCCTTCCAGTCGCGCCAGGAGCCGGGTTCCGGCAGGCGGCCTTCAGCCCGCAGTTTCTCGAGAAACTCGCCATTGGTGGGTTTCGATTCGAGATAGGGCGTATCGAGGTCCCACAGGCTCTGGAAGGCCTGGTTGTAGAACTGCAGCCGTTGTGCGCCGTCGAAGATGGCCACCGGAGTCGCCAGATGATCGAGCGTCTCGGAATGGCTGGCGATGGTGCGCTTCAACTCCTCGCGCACCGTCTCGATCTCGGTCACGTCCTGCGCCAGGCCCGCGGATCCCGCCGCGCTGGCGGCGTCGGTGATCTCGAAGAAGGTCCGGTTGCCGCGCACCACTGTCGAGACGCGATCGATGAAGGGCCGGTCGGTCAGCCGCTCGGACTTGATGCGCGCCCTTGCCTGGGTGCCGAGCAGTTCGAGACCGCGTTCAACCGCATCGGCGCCGCTGACGGCCTCGACGGCATTGCCGTAGGCCTGGTTGGCCCAGTTCAGTCGCCCGTCGATGTCGCGCAGCCAGACGGGCATGTCGATCGTGTCGAGCAGGCCCTGCAGCGTCTCGATCGCGCCGACGAGCCGGTCCCGCTCGATTTTCAGGCCGGCCAGCTCGGCCCGGGTGTTGGAGAGCGGTGCGACGCGCACGAAGGCGCGCCCGCCGGAGGTGCGGCCCTGCGCTTCCAGCAAATGGCCGCGCTGGGTTTCGACTTCGATATCGAAACTGTTTGCATGGGCCCTGAGCGAATCGATCGCGTGGTCGATGCGTGCCGCGCTGACCGGTTCGAGCCAGCGGCCGAAGGCCAGCAGATCCGCATTCGCGGGCGGCGCACCCGTATGCAGCGGCAGACTGCCGAGAAACTGGGCCGGCGACTGGCCGTCCCAGATGACGTAGCAGCGGTCCTTTTCCACGACCAGCGTCTGAAAGCGGGCCAGTTCCGTGTTGGCTTCGCTGAGCGCGGTCTGCAGCCGCGCATTGTCCATCGCGATCTTGCCGCGCTCGCGGATCACCCAGATCGCCGATATCATCGCCGCCGACACGGCGCCGATGACCAGCGCGAAATTCATCACTTCGAAGGAATTCACGAATACGCGGCTGCCGTGCCCGGCAAATCCCGACGGATCGGCCGCAGTCTGGGCAAGCGCGGGCCAGCTCAGACAGGTGGTCGTCAACAGTCCGAGACCGGAAAGGCGCGTTCCGATCCGCCGAATCAAAGTTGTCATGCCTTCCCCGTACGTCCAGTTGCAGACGCCCGTCGTCGAAGACGATTCAGTCCCCGGCATGTCTTGTTCCTTCTAGCCGCATCTAAGCCAAGACAGCCCTGCGAACACACCGGCCGTGTCGCCGGCAAGTGCGCGAATCATTGTGTCTTTATAGTAACTTGTTACCGAATCATGTTGAAGATGCGGCCCCAAAAAAGAAATCGCGCCCTGTGTCAAGGGCGCGACTACTATATATTGTGGGTAAGGCTGAGAAAATCAGTACCTGTAGTGTTCCGGCTTGAACGGCCCCTGCTGGGTGACGCCGATATAGTCGGCCTGTTCTTCGGAAAGTTCGCTCAGATTCGCACCGAGCTTGTCCAGATGGAGCTTGGCGACTTTCTCGTCGAGCGCCTTCGGCAACACGTAAACCTCGTTGCCGTAATTCTCGCCCTTGCCGTACAGTTCCATCTGCGCGAGCACCTGGTTGGTGAAGGAGGCCGACATGACGAATGACGGGTGGCCGGTGGCGTTGCCGAGATTGAGGAGCCGCCCCTCGGACAGCAGGATCATGCGCTTGCCGTCGGGAAACTCCACCATGTCCACCTGCGGCTTGACGTTGTGCCATTTGAAATTGCGCAGCGCCTGGACCTGGATCTCGTTGTCGAAATGGCCGATGTTGCCGACGATCGCCATGTCCTTCATTTCGCGCATGTGATCGATGCGGATGACATCCTTGTTGCCGGTGGTGGTGATGAAGATGTCGGCCGAACCGACAGCGTCCTCGAGCGTGACCACCTCGAAACCGTCCATCGCCGCCTGCAGGGCGCAGATCGGATCGATCTCGGTGACCTGCACGCGCGCGCCGGCGCCGCGCAGCGAGGCGGCCGAGCCCTTGCCGACATCGCCGTAACCGCAGACGACGGCCACCTTGCCGGCCATCATCACATCGGTGCCGCGCCGAATGCCGTCGACCAGCGACTCGCGGCAGCCGTACTTGTTGTCGAATTTCGACTTGGTGACCGAATCGTTGACGTTGATGGCCGGGAACGGCAGCAGGCCCTTCTGCTGAAGCTGGTAAAGACGGTTGACGCCGGTCGTCGTTTCCTCGGTCACGCCCTTGATGGCATCGCGCTGCCTGGTGAAGAAGCCGGGGGACTGCTCCAGGCGCTTGCGGATCTGCGCGAACAGGACCTCTTCCTCCTCGGAACCCGGATCGCTCAAAACGTCCTCGCCGGCTTCGGCGCGGGCACCGATCAAGATATACATCGTGGCGTCGCCGCCATCGTCGAGGATCATGTTCGACACACCGCCGTCGGCCCACTGGAAGATCTGGTCCGTGTAGGACCAGTATTCCTCAAGCGTTTCGCCCTTGACCGCGAACACGGGGGTGCCGGTCTTTGCAATGGCTGCGGCGGCGTGATCCTGGGTGGAGAAGATGTTGCACGACGCCCAACGGACCTCGGCGCCGAGGGCCTGAAGCGTTTCGATCAGGACCGCGGTCTGGATCGTCATATGGAGCGAACCGGAGATCCGCGCACCCTTGAGCGGTTGGCTGGCGCCGAATTCCTCGCGGCAGGCCATCAGCCCGGGCATTTCCGTCTCGGCGATCTCTATTTCCGTGCGGCCGAAATCCGCGAGGGCGATGTCGGCGACAATATAATCCGTACCAGTGCTCATCTTGTTCTCCGAATGGGTGGGGGCCGGCCGAAATGCGGATTGCCGTCTCCGGGCCGTCCCGTTCACGCCGCCTTTAGCAGGCTGGACCCAAAAGGGCAACAAGATATAAAGAAGTCTTTATGTGATTTGAACGCCCGACGTTCAGCATTCCTCGCCGAAACGGTTGGCGATGAGTTCGTCGAGCGCGTCCAGCGCCTTTTCAGCCTCCGGTCCCGACGCGGTCACGCTGATGCTGCAACCGGGGCTGGCCGCCAGCATCATCAGGCCCATGATCGAGGTGCCGCCGACGCTCATCCCGTCCTTGGTGACGCGGATCTCGGCATTGAAGCTTTCCGCCAGCTGGACGAATTTCGCCGATGCCCGGGCATGCAGGCCACGCTTGTTGACGATGTCGAATTTGCGGACATGCTGTCCGGTCGCCGCTCCATCCATACGCTATTTTCCACTCAGGACGCGGCTCGCGACATTGATGTATTTGCGGCCGGCCTCCTGTGCCTCGGCAAGCGCCTTCTCCATGTCGTTCTCGGTTCGAACACTTGCCAGCTTGATCAGCATCGGAAGGTTGACGCCGGCGACGACTTCGGTGCGTCCGCCGTCCATGACCGAAATGGAAAGATTGGACGGGGTGCCGCCGAACATGTCGGTCAGGATGATGACACCTTCTCCCTCTTCGGCCTTGGAGACAGCTTCTATGATGTCCATCCGCCGCTGGTCCATGTCATCCTCCGGACCGATCGAAACCGTCTCCAGCAGTTTCTGCGGCCCGACAACGTGCTCCAGCGCGTTCCGGAATTCTTCGGCGAGCTTGCCATGGGTGACAAGCACTAATCCAATCATCTGCAACTGCTCCTGCGGTCTTGACCGGTCAGAACCCGCGCCATACTGCACCCTGCAGGGGGCGATTACCAGTGGAATGCCGCGCGTCCTGATGCGTCAATCGTTAAGGCTTAATTGCGTGCAGGCGTCATTTCAACAGGTTTAGGGGCTATTTAAACAAGCAGCCCGTCATCCAACCGGGCCTGAAAGAGCGCAAACGGGTCGCTCAGGCGTCCGGGCTGCATATAAACCAGTGGCAGGGAGAGGCCGGGCAGGAACTCGCGCCGCGTCGCCGGGTCCGGCAGCCGGTCGCCGGCACCGGTGAATTCGACCGAGACGGCGATGTGCATGACCGCCTGCCTGAGGCTCTTCGTGCGGACAATGCCGGTGCCCCGCATTTCCATCAGGCCGCGTATCGGCTCCGGCGCGATGGCGACAATACGGCCGCCGGCGGCGCGCAAAAACACCTGATCATCGGCGATGAGGGCCGCAAAGCGGCCGCGCAGCAAAGCCGATTGAATGAACTCCTCGGCGAGGCGGCTCTTGCCGGCGCCCGGCGGTCCGACGACAAGCACGCCGGTTTCGCCGACGACAAGCGCTGTCGCATGAATATTCGGAAGCTTCTTTTGATTAGCCTTCGGCACGCCGTGCTCAGGACCGCTTGAGCGGCAAGTGAACGATGAACCGCGCGCCGCGGCGCTGGCCGGTTTTTTCATCGACCATGTTTTCCGCGGTGAGCGTGCCGCCGTGCGCCTCGATGATCTGGCGGCTGATCGACAGGCCGAGGCCGGAATTCTGGCCGAAGGCCTCGCCTTCCGGACGGTCGGTGTAGAAACGCCGGAAAATGTGGTCGATGTTCTCGGCGCTGATGCCCGGTCCGTTGTCCTCCACCAGGATGAGGCAGCTGTTGCGCGTGCTGGTCAGGCGGATCCTGATGCGCCCGCCGATATCGGGCACGAAGGAGCGGGCATTCTCGATCAGGTTGGTGACCACCTGGCCGATGCGCAGATCGTGGCCGGTCACGACGTACCGGGTCTTCTGCGCCGTTTCCCGGTCGATCTCGAAATCGATCCTGACGAGTTTCGCGCCCTTGCGGATCTGGCTGGAAATGCTGACGAGGTCCTCGAGCAAGCGCCGCAGGTTGACCGGTTCCGCGTCCTGGCGGGCGAGTTCCGCGTCGAGACGCGAAGCGTCCGAGATATCGCTGATCAGACGATCGAGGCGGCTGACATCGTGCAGGATCACGTCGAGCAGGCGGCGGCGCGAATCGTCGTTGCGCGCCAGCGGCAGCGTCTCGACCGCGCTGCGCAGCGAGGTCAGCGGGTTCTTCAGTTCGTGGCTGACATCGGCGGCGAAACTCTCGATCGCATCGATGCGGTCATAGAGCGCATTGGTCATGTCGCGCACGGCCACCGACAGGTTGCCGATCTCGTCCTGCCGGGCCGAAAAATCCGGGATCTCCTCGCGGATGCGCACGCCGCGGCGCACACGCTGGGCGGCATCGGCCAGACGGTGCAGCGGATTGGCGATGGTTCCGGCGAGCAGCAGCGACAAAAGGATGGTCACGGCAGCGGCAACGATGAAGACGCGCACGATCGCCAGGCGCTCGGCGCGGACGATCTTGTCGATGTCGCCGGCCTGCGTCGACAGAAGCAGCACGCCGAGCACCGCCCTGAAACGCTGGACCGGCACGGCCACTGAGACGATGAGTTCGCCCTTGTCCGTCGCCCGCACGACGGCGCTGCGGCCTCCGGTCAGCGCGGTGAGGACTTCCTCGTAGAGCGTGCCGTCGCCGCCCGGCTGTTCCTGATAGGTCGGCAGGTCGGCCCTCTGGATGAGCCGGTTGAGGGAATCGAGCAGGCGCTCGGCGAAGGGCAGGATCTCCTCGTCGAGCGGCGGCAGATCGTATCGCAGGATCTGTCCGGCGGAATAAAGGTGCTGCGAATCGAGAATGAGGCTGGCGTCGCGGTCGTAGATACGCGCCCGGGTCCGCGTCGGCGAAATCAGCCGGCGCAGAACCGGCGCGACACGCTCCGGGTTGATCGGGAATTCCAGATCCTCGATTTCGCCGCCCGGGGAAATGCTCTCACCAGCCTGCAGCTCAAGCAGTTTTTCCGGATCGATGGTGATGGAGTCGGTTTCCACGCTGGCGGAGCCTGCGATCGCGGCGGCGATGATCTCGCCCTGGGTCAGCAGGCTTTCGACGCGGGCGTCGATCAGGCCCTCGCGGAACTGATTAAGATAAAGGATACCGGAAAGCAGAACGAGCAGGGCCGCGAGGTTCAAGAACAGGATGCGCCGCGTCAGGCTGGAGAAGATGATGCGGCTGAGCGCCCGGCTGATCAGAGCGAACGGATAGGTCCACGGACGCGACTCGACGGCCCTTTGCGTCTTGGCCTCGGCTTCCTCGGCGGTGCGCTCCTGCGGTACCTCGCTGTGATCAAAATTCGCCGTCATGAGCCCGGATCAGTTCACGGTCAGTCTTCCCGGAACCGGTAACCGACCCCGTAGAGCGTCTCGATCATATCAAAATCATTGTCGACCATCTTGAATTTCTTGCGCAAGCGCTTGATGTGGCTGTCGATCGTGCGGTCATCGACGTAAACCTGTTCGTCATAGGCCGCATCCATGAGC
Source organism: Nitratireductor sp. XY-223 (assembly GCF_004959855.1). GTDB lineage: Bacteria > Pseudomonadota > Alphaproteobacteria > Rhizobiales > Rhizobiaceae > Hoeflea_A. The sequence continues at coordinate 485,030 of NZ_SPNT01000002.1, forward strand.
GAATCGCGGCTCTTGACGACACCCGGCCGCTGGGCCAGCGAATGCAGGATCAGGAACTCGGTGACGGTCAGCGTCACCGGCTGGCCTTTCCAGGTGCAGGTGTGGCGTTCCTGGTCCATCACCAGTTGCCCGCGCTCCAGGCTGGCGCTTTCCATGGCGCCGGGCTTGGCCGGGGCGGTGGCGTCACGGCCGGCGGCGCGGCGCAGGATCGCCTTGACGCGCTCGACCAGAAGCCGCTGCGAAAACGGCTTGGTGATGAAATCGTCGGCACCCATCTTGAGCCCGAACAGCTCATCGATCTCCTCGTCCTTGGAGGTCAGGAATATGACCGGAATGTCGAGTTTCTGGCGCAGGCGGCGCAGCAGTTCCATACCGTCCATGCGCGGCATCTTGATATCGAGTATGGCCAGTTGCGGCGGGCGCGCCACGAGCCCCTCGAGCGCGGAAGCGCCATCGGTATAGGTTTCGACACGATATCCCTCCGATTCCAGGGCAATGGAAACGGAAGTCAGGATATTGCGGTCGTCGTCGACGAGCGCGATTGTCTGCATGTGCATATTCTCCGTCAGCGATACCGGGGCGAACCGCCGGGCCGGCACCCTTTGCTAGTCTGGCGTGTCATGAGGCCAAAGGTGGAACAAATTGTGGCATAGACCGCTTTCGACGTCATTACAACGGAGCGGTTTCGTGAGTCGCGCGATTTGCGACAGGCCTTATTGTCCCGTGTTTTAAACGATTTAAAAATTCACGGATTTTTTTAAATCGATTAATATCTTGAAATCATTAATCTTTTTAACCATCTCCTGTTGCAGATTTTAAATTTCGCCCCTATGGTCCGGAAACTTTTCATTCGGGCAACCGCGAAACGAAGGTGGCAAAATCCATGCATGCACAGGCACGTGAAACCGGAAAACGCAATCTTTCCAACGGTATCGACGCCATCGGACTGAGCGACCTGAAGCATGTCTATTACAATCTCAACGAAGCCGAGCTGTACGAGCAGTCGCTGTGCCGAGGCGAGGCCGTCCTCACCGCCCAGGGCGCGCTCAGGGCGCTGACCGGGCAGCACACCGGGCGTTCCGCTCAGGACAAGTTCGTCGTCCGCGACGACAAGACCCGGCCGCTGATTTGGTGGGACAATAACAAGGCGCTCTCGCCGGAGCATTTCGCGACGCTGCTTGCCGACTTCCAGGAATACGCGAAGGGCAAGGAGCTTTTTGTACAGGACCTGATCGGCGGCGCCGACGAAAACCACGCGCTGGCCTCGCGCGTGGTGACGGAATATGCCTGGCACTCGCTGTTCATCCGTAACCTTCTCATCCGCCCGGAGCGCCAGTCGCTGGACGCTTTCGAGGCGGAGCTGACCATCATCGACTTCCCCGGCTTCAAGGCCGACCCCGAGCGCCACGGCTGCATCAGCGAGACGGTGATCGCCGTCGACCTGGAACGCCGGCTGGTTTTGATCGCCGGCACCTCCTATGCCGGCGAGATGAAGAAGTCGGTCTTCACCGCCCTCAACTACCTGCTGCCGGAGCGCGGCGTCATGCCGATGCATTGCTCGGCGAACCTGGGACCGGACGGCGACACGGCGATCTTCTTCGGCCTGTCGGGAACCGGCAAGACGACGCTTTCTGCCGATCCCAACCGCACGCTGATCGGCGACGACGAGCACGGCTGGGGCGAGGACGGCGTCTTCAATTTCGAGGGCGGCTGCTACGCCAAGACCATTCGGCTGTCCAAGGAGGCGGAGCCTGAAATCCACGCCACGACGCAGCGTTTCGGCACAGTGCTGGAAAACGTCGTCCTCGACGACGAGCGGCAGCCGGATTTCGACGACGGCTCGCTGACGGAAAACACCCGCTGCGCCTATCCGCTGCACTTCATCCCCAATGCCAGCGCCACCGGACGGGCCGGCCAGCCGCGCAACATCATCATGCTGACGGCCGACGCTTTTGGCGTGCTGCCGCCGATCGCCAAGCTGACGCCGGCACAGGCCATGTATCATTTTCTCTCCGGCTACACGGCCAAGGTAGCCGGCACCGAAAAGGGCGTTACCGAGCCGCAGGCGACATTTTCCACCTGTTTCGGCGCACCCTTCATGCCGCGCCATCCGTCCGAATACGGCAATCTTTTGCGCGACCTGATCGCCCGCCACGGGGTCGATTGCTGGCTGGTCAACACGGGCTGGACGGGCGGCGCATACGGGACCGGCAGCCGCATGCCGATCAAGGCAACCCGGGCGCTTCTTTCGGCGGCACTCGACGGTTCGCTCGCCAATGCAGCCTTCCGCACCGATCCGCATTTTGGCATTGCCGTACCGGTCGCGGTCGACGGGGTCGACAGCGCCATTCTCGATCCGCGCTCGACCTGGGCCGATCCGGAAGCCTACGACGCGCAGGCCCGGCGCCTGGTCGACATGTTCGTCGACAATTTCGCCAAGTTCGAAGACCATGTCGGCACCGATGTCCGGGGCGCGGCACCGGGTATGGCGCAGGCGGCCGAATAACATTCGACGTTTCCTGGAGGAGGAACAGCCCGCGGAGCAATCCGCGGGTTTTTTGTGCCGATAGGGCAGGGTAGGATGCCGCCGAATTCAACGGACCGGCAAGCATGGCAAGCGAGCCCCTATACATCAACGCGACGATCACGGTGGCCGGCTGGGAACTGGTCGAGCAGTTCATCCGTGCATCGGGGCCGGGCGGCCAGAACGTCAACAAGGTTGCCACATCCGTGCAGCTTCGGTTCGACGCGCGTTCCTCGCCGTCGCTTCCCGACCGGGTCAAGCGGAACCTTGAATCGCTTGCCGGTCGGCGCATGAACAAGGACGGCGTCATCGTCATCGAGGCGGACCGGTTCCGCACGCAGGAGCGCAACCGCGCCGATGCGCGCGAGCGGCTGAAGGCGCTGATCGAGAAGGCCGCGGCCCCGCCGCCGCCGAAACGCAGGAAGACCAGGCCGACAAAGGGCTCCATCGAACGCAGGCTGAAGGCGAAGGCGGCGCGATCGGGAATCAAGAAGCTGCGCGGCACGGTGGAGCGCGAATGACCGGACTGCCGGAAGGAATCGTCCATTACCCGGACCATTTCGACCGCCCGGCGCAGGAGGCGCTGGTCGAGGCGGTCCGTAACGTGGTGCGCGCGGCGCCGCTGTTCGTGCCGACGATGCCGCGGACCGGCAAACCGATGCATGTGCGCATGAGCAATTGCGGCAGCCTCGGCTGGGTCACCGACAAGGACAACGGCTATCGGTACCAGCCGACCCATCCGCAGACCGGGCGCAACTGGCCGCCGATCCCGCCCGCGCTCTTGCAGTTGTGGGAAGACGTCGCCTCGTTCGGCGCCCCGCCGGAGGCCTGCCTGATCAACTTCTACGGCGACACCGCGAAAATGGGCCTTCACCAGGACCGCGACGAGGAGGAGTTTTCCGCGCCGGTGGTGTCCGTGTCCCTCGGCGACGATTGCCTGTTCCGGATCGGCGGAACGACGCGGGGCGGGCCGACCCGGTCGATCCGTTTGCGCAGCGGTGACGTCATCGTCCTCGGCGGCGCGGCGCGGCTGTGCTTCCACGGGGTCGACAGGATCTATCCGGGAACTTCGACCCTGCTCAAGGATGGCGGACGCATCAACCTGACGCTCAGGCGGGTGTCCTCTGCCGGAAAATAGACGGTGTCAGATCCGCTAACGGCCTGTTAACACAGCCGGAAATTGTGAACGCGACCACCCGTCGACCGGCGGTCCGATTAACCCGATCTTATCTAAATATGTTTACCGCTGAGGCAACGGCCACAACGTGTCTTGCCCGGGATGCCCGTCATGCTGAAAGCCAAACCAAAAGCCATTTCACTCGTCGTTCCGGTCTACAACGAGGAAAAGGCCATCGGACGCTTTTTGAACCGCGTCCAGCCGGTTCTGGAGCAGACGGCATGCCTGCTGGGCGACGATGCGGACTATGAAATCGTCTTTGTCAACGACGGCAGCCAGGACGCCACCGCATCACTCGTCGCGGCAATCGCGGAGCGCGACAACAGGGTCAAGCTGATCAACCTGTCACGCAACTTCGGAAAGGAAGCGGCGCTTGCCGCCGGCCTCCAGCATGCGAACGGAGACTGCGTCATCCCGATCGATGCCGACCTGCAGGACCCTCCCGAAATCATTCCGGAAATGGTTAGCAAATGGTTAGCGGGCGCCCAGGTGGTCAACGGCGTGCGCAACGACCGCTCGGCAGACCACTGGCTGAAACGCTCGACGGCCAGCTGGTTCTATCGCCTCTATAACCGGTTCGCCGAAATTCCGATCCCCGAAAATGTCGGCGATTTTCGTTTGCTGGACCGCGAAGTCGTCGACACGCTGAATGAATTTCCGGAATGCTCGCGGGTCAGCAAGGACCTGTTTTCCTGGGTGGGCTTTTCCTCCGACACGGTGGAATTCAGGCGCGAGGCGCGCAGCGCCGGCACCGGCAAGTGGAAGTACTGGTCGCTGTGGAACCTGGCGATCGACGGCTTTACGGCATCGACGACCGTTCCCTTGCGGATCTGGACCTATGTCGGCGGGTTTTTCGCGCTGCTGTCCTTCGCCTATGCCGCCTATATCGTGATCAAGACTTTGATCTTCGGCGTCGATACACCCGGTTACGCGTCCCTGATCACCGTGATGCTGTTCCTGGGCGGTCTCAACCTGCTGTCGCTGGGGATCCTTGGCGAATATGTCGGGCGTATCTCATCCGAGGTGCGCCGGCGGCCGCTTTTCATCGTCCAGTCGAAGATTGGATTCTGATAGCCAGAAACAGCCGGTCATGGATGTGGTTCGATTTCAGATAACCAGATTTGCGCTCGTCGGATGCGTCTCCACGTTCATTTACGTGGCCGCGGCCATCGGCCTGGAACACCTGTTCGGCGCGCATTTCGGCCAGAGCTTTCTCTCGCTGCTGGCCTACGGTCCGGCAGCCGTGTTCTCCTACAGCGCGCACCGGATTTTCACTTTCGAATCGGACAGCGCATACAGCCTTGAAATACCGCGGTTTGTCGTTCTGACCGCCGTCGGCGCGACCCTGTCCTTCGGTCTGCCGTTTGTGACCGGCACATGGATGAACCTGCCGATGTTCGTGACGGCAACGGTTGTCACGATCGCCATTCCGATCATGAATTACATCGTGCTGGACCGCTGGGTCTTCGGCGAGCGAAGCGCTGTGTCGGGGTAGATCGAACGTGACGAGCGCCGGAATTCAGACCTTCGACCGCCAGGCCCCGGCCCGTCGCTTCAACCCGCTGGCCGTCTGCGGCGTCGCGGCGGTCGCCCTCTTGTCGATCGTGCTGAACCTGCGGGTCAACCTTGTCACAGACGTATCCTGGCTGATCACCGTGATCGAGCGCATGCTGGAGGGCCAGAGCCTTTACGGCGAGGTCGTGGAAACCAATCCACCCTTCACCATCTGGCTCTATTACCCGGCCGTGACATTCGCAAAGGCAGTCGGTATCGCGCCGGAGACGGCCATCCTCGTCTTTACCTACGGCGTCGGGCTGGCATCGCTCGGAATCTCCCATTTCATCCTGCAACGCGGCGGGCTGGTCGACCGGCAGACGGGATGGTGGCTGTGGCCGGCCATCGCCGTCATCTTCTTCGTGCTGCCGGGATACGCGATCGCCCAACGGGAACATATCGGCCTGATGCTGTTCCTTCCGCTGCTTTCGCTTCAGGCATGGCGGCTCGTTGAAAATCCGCAAAACCCCGTTCCGGCCGCTGTGGCGCTGATCGCCGGGCTCGCCGGATCGGTCATCGTGCTGATCAAGCCGCACTGGGCGCTGGCTGTGCTGCTGCCGGCCCTATACGTCGCATGGAAAAGACGCTCCTTGCGCCAGATTTTCCGGCTTGAATACTGGGTGATCGGCCTGATGGCCGTCGGTTACCTGGCATCGGTGCTTGTTGTCTATCCCGAGTTCCTGAGCACCACCTATCCGATGCTCAAGCTGCTTTACCTGCCGATCCGCAACGCTTCCGGCCAATGGCCGTTCTTTCTGGCCAAATGCGCGCTGCCCGTCTTCCTGTGGGTGTTGCTGCGCAGCCGCAACAAGGTTCCCGAACTGGCGGACATCGCCGCGGCCGCCGGCCTCGGCTTCCTGATCGCGATGGTTTATCTCGGCAAGGGCTGGATCTATCACCTCTATCCCGCGATTGCCGCCTTTCTGATCGCCTCGATTGTCGCCTTCGAAGCGGCTCTGCGTTCCGGAGCACCGCGGGGCACGCTTTATCCGATGGCCTCGGTATGGGCCGTGCTGGTTCTCGTTCTCCTGGGCAATGACTTTCATGCCTACAGGGGGATCGACCGGGATCTCGTCAGCGCCGTTCACGATCATCACCCAAATCCGCGGGTCGCCGGCGTCGGCGGGGACATCGCCCTTGGCTTCCCGTTCACCCGGCTCGTCAACGGAGACTGGCAATCGGTGTATAATTGCGACTGGATCGGCGCCCATGCGCTATACCGGCTGCAGACGGAAAGGGGACGCCTCGGCGACGGGGAGCGGCAGCGGCTGGAAAAGCATCTCGCCGACTACGTTCCGATCAAGATGGCGGAGCTACGGTCGGGAAATCCGGATGTGATCCTCGAACTGAAATCGAGCTCGTGGAACGGGTTGATGCGGTCGAATCCCGCGTTCAATGCCTTCATGTCGCGCTACGACCTTCTGGCGGAATCCGAAACGACGCTTGTCTGGAAGCGGATCGAGTAGTCCGGATTTACGCCGAAATTCGCGCCGCAACGGCTGGTGAACAAGCGAAAATGCCGCGATCCGCGTAACGGCTTTCTTAATCATTCCCGGCCTATATTCCCGGCACCAACGGGGAACAGGCCATGGTCGTCACACGCGCCTACCGCAAGGACCTAGCCGGAGAATTTTTCGCGACCGTCCGCCAGGACAGGCTGCTCTACGCACTCGTCGCGATCTATGCGGTTCTCGGCGGCGCCTATGTCTCAAGCCGGACCGGGTTTTCACTGGACGCGTACCAGGTCTATGGCAGCCTGTGGCTGAAGAACTACCTGCTGATTTTTCCGATCGCCCTGTTCGGCGCCGGCGCCGTGCGCATCGTCCTGCGGCTCGATCAACGGCGGACGCTGGCCTTCCGCCACATGTTTTCCGCCAGGCGCATGGCGCATTTCTTTGCCGGGACGTTGCTCATATTCGCGCTCTGGCCGTTCCAGGCAACGTTCACGTCGATCAAAAACGCGCTTTCGATCAACGGGTTCCTATACGACAGGGTGCAGGCGGACATCGACAAGTTGATACACTTCAACACCGATCCATGGCAGTTGCTCTTCTGGCTGACGGACAGCCGGGCGTTCCTCTACATCGTAGAGGTCAACTACATGGTCGTCTGGTTCGTGCTTTGCTTCGGCATCCTGTACTGGGTGGCCGTTTCACCGAATACCGGCGGTTTCCGGGTCCGCTACATCGTGTCCTTCATGCTTGTGTGGATCGTCGTGGGCAATCTCCTGGCCAGCGCCTATATCTCCGCAGGCCCCGTCTATTACGGCCACGTCACGGGCGATTTCGCCCGGTTCGGCGAGCAATTGGCGCTTCTGGCCCGCAACGAGGGGCATTTCAACGCCGCCGTCAACTATCAGAATTACCTGTGGCTCCTTCACGAAAACGACGTCACGGGGCTGGGTTCGGGGATTTCAGCGTTTCCGAGCGTCCATGTGGCGCTGACAATGCTGAATGCGCTCTTCGTCTATGAATTCAGCCGTCGGCTCGGATGGGCGTTCTTTGCCTATACGGCCTTCATCGTCTTCAGCTCCGTCTATCTCGCCTGGCACTACGCCATCGACGGATATGCTTCGATCGCGGTCACGCTGGTGATCTACTACGCGGTGCGGTATCTGCCCGCGGTCAGACCAGTCTTTCCCACCCGAAAACCTTCCGACGCGCACGCCGGCGCAGTGCGGCGGGAGACCACGGCCGGGCGGTAAGGGCTCTCAACTACCCAAATCCTTAACGCTTGTGCGGTTATGATCCTGTCGCGCAGGACCGGTGGGCCGTGCGTTTTGTATTGCGTTGCTTGGTTCAGGATGCGCTCCGATGAAACTGATCATACAGATTCCGTGCTTCAACGAAGCAGAGAGCCTGCCGAAAACCCTGTTGTCTCTGCCGCGGGACATTCCCGGCATCGACGTCATCGAATACCTCGTCATCGACGACGGAAGTTCCGATGACACGTCCGGCGTCGCAAGGCGTTACGGCGTTCACCACATCATCCGGCACCGCCGGAACAGGGGGCTGGCCGCCGCATTTCAGACCGGCATCAATGCGGCTTTGTCCGCCGGCGCGGATATCATCGTGAACACGGACGCCGACGGGCAATATGAAGCGCAGGACATTCCCCTGCTGGTACAGCCCATCCTCGAAGGGCGCGCCGATATCGTGGTGGGGGACCGCCAGGTCGGTGACAACCGTCATTTCGGGCCGATCAAGCGAAAACTGCAGGTGATCGGCAGCGCGCTGGTGCGCAAACTTTCCAGCACACCGGTGACGGACGCCGTCAGCGGATTTCGCGCCATCAGCCGCCAGGCCGCGCAACGCACCTATATCGTGTCGAGTTTCTCCTATACTACCGAGATGCTCATCCAGGCCGGGCGCAAACGCCTTGCCGTCGTATCGGTGCCCATTCGCACCAACGCGGTCAGCCGGCCGTCGCGGCTGTTCAAGAGCATTCCGCAATTCATCATGAATTCCGGCGTGACGATCCTGCGCGCCTACGCGATGTACAACCCGCTGCGTGTTTTCGTTGCGCTCGGCCTGCTGGCCGCAATAACGGGGCTGCTGCCGATTGTGCGGTTCCTTTTCCTCTATTTCACCGGTGACGGCAGCGGTCACATCCAGTCCCTGGTGGTCGGCGGATCCCTGCTGACGCTGGGCGTCATTGCCATCATGTTCGGGGTGGTGGCGGACCTGATCGGCCGCAACCGGCAACTGCTCGAATCCGTGCTGGAACGCCTGCATCGGCTCGAGGACCAGAACGCGGCTGAAAGCGAAACGGTCGGACAGCGCGCGAGCGACAGTGAAACAACCGGTCCCGCCCTGGACGGCACGCACGGCTGAATTGCCGGGACTTGAGCCATGAGCACCATCGACATTCCGGACAGTGCACCGGACAAGGACGGCAACAGGTCATGGCGCCTGGTGCGGGGGCAGCGGTTCTGCGCTGCCGAAACAACGGTGCTCGCCTTCACCGCCCTTTGCGCGCTGTTGCAGCTCTGGCTGCAGTTCGTCCAGCAGATCAACTGGGACGAGTTCTTTTACCTGTCGCAGATCTATGAATACCAGCGGGGTGCGCTGACGCGGCCGCTGCAGACGCTGCATGTCCATCTGTTTGGCTGGCTGGCGAACACCTTCTCCAGCGAGGTCTTTGAGGTCAGGGCCGCCCGCGTCGTGATGTGGGTGCTGGAGATGGGAACGCTGGGCCTGATCTACTGGATTGCCCGCGGGTTCTTTTCCCGTCTTGCGTCGATCATGGCTGTCTTCGCCTATATCTCGGCCGGTTTCGTGCTGCTGCACGGCACGAGTTTCAGAACCGACCCGATCGCCGTCTTCCTGGTCATGACGGCACTGGCGCTCATCATCCGCAGCACGTTGCGGACCGCCGAGTTGCTGGTGGTTTCGCTCACCCTGTCCATCGCCCTCCTGGTAACGGTCAAGGTGGCCTTTTTCGCCCCCGCCCTGGCCGGTGCCGGGCTATGGCGGGTGTCGGCGAGCCATCGGCCCCTGAAGCTGCTGGCGAAACTGACCGCAACAGCACTGGGCGCGCTGCTGATCGCCGCGATACTCTACCAGTTGCATTCCAACGCCATCGGCGGAGCCACCCTGTCGGCCGCGCAGTCAACCATGCATGGCGCGTACCAGTCGACGATGCTTTCCGCCGGCCTGTTTCCGACCGGCGCGTTCGTTTTGAACGGCATCATTGCCGCGCCGATCCAGACCCTGCTGTTTTGCTGCGGTTTCGCGGCGGCGGTCGCCGCCCTGTTTAAAAAAGACCGCGACCGGCGCGACGTCGTCCTGTTCCTGCTGCTGGCCAGTCCGCTCGCGAGCCTTCTTGTCTACCGTAACGCCTATCCCTATTTCATGGCCTTCATTTTTCCGCCGGCCATGGTCCTGGTGGCCCTCGCTATCGACAGGGTCAAATTCACGCCGCTCATCAAAATGGCGCTGGCCGTGCTGATGATGGCGACCTTTGCCCATACGCTGGTCAAGCGCCTCCCATACGGGCAGGACGACCAGTCCCGCGTCCTTGAAACGGTGCACCGGATGTTTCCGCAGGGCGTTTCCTATATCGACCGCAATTCCATGGTCGCGAAATTTCAGAAGCGCGGCTTCTTCATGTCGAGCTGGGGGATGCGCAGCTACCTCGAAAACGGCAATCCGCTGTTTCCCGACCTGCTGCACCGGGACGTGGTGCCGCTGGTCATCGCCAACGGGCCGGCGCTGGATGCGGCGCTCAATCCCGGCAAGGGCCGGTTGGATGCGGGCGGCTACTCGCTGTTGCCACCCGATGCCGAGACCCTGCAGCTGAACTACGTCCGCCACTGGGGCCCCGTCTGGGTGGCGGGCCGGTCGCTGACGGCGGACAGGGCGGAACAGGCCATCACCATACGCATACCCGGCGACTACACGGTTGAAGCCGACGGTCCGGTGATCATCGACGACCGGATCTTGAATGCGGGCGACACCGTGCTGCTGACACGCGGCCGCCACCGCGTGAGGGCCGAAAGCCAGACCGACATGGTTTTGCGATGGGGCAACAGTCTATATCGGCCGGACGAAGAAGCGCCTGACGGTGACCTTTATCCGGTGTTCTGAGGCTACGCGCGGCCCTTTCTCGCGGCAGTGACGTTCTTTCCGGCCAGGACCAGCGACAGGGGAATAACCACGACAAAACCCAGGATTCGGCTGAGCGACATGGCCAGCAACGTAGCGGCCGGCGCCAGGGCGACGATCGGCGCAATGGCGGCCGAGACAAGTTCGCGGATTCCCAGTCCCGCCGGAACGATGGCGACCGCCGAGCCGACAACCGCCGATATGGTCAAGACGGAGGCCTGCAGGAATTGTGTGGCTTCTCCAATCGCCGCAAAACAGAGCCAGATCCGCACCGCATCCAGCAGCAGCATCAGCGTTTTCGCCAAGGCCATCCCGATGGCGTAGCGCAGCCTGCCGAACTGGCGGGCCGCGGCATACAGTGTGAATGCCAGTCCGACGGATCCCATCGCCACCATGACCGGCCCGATCAGCCCGCTTTGCAGCAGATAAAGCGCCCCGCCGGCGAAGACCGCCGATGCCGACAGCCAGATCGAAAAGGAATATGCGGTTGCCGAGGCGCCGTGAAGGTAGCTCGATCCCATGGATTTGAGCGCCGCCATACGCACCATGACGGCACCGGGAAGCGGTAGCATGTTGGCGGCACTGCCGGCGATCGTGATCTCCAGCGCCTTGGAGAAAGCGACGCTGTGACCCAGCAGGCGTACCGACAGCCAGAATTCAAGCGCGTTCGCCAGAATTGTCGCCGGAATCGCGAGCGCCAGGCTCAAGACGATGGGCCAGGCCGTCAGATCGGACCACACATCGGGCCTGGCGCGCACCGCCACGACCAAACCCGCCAGGAATACCAGCGCGGCACCGGCAAAAATGATCGCGCGGGACCTCGGTTGAGCTAGCTTTTCCGTCAGGCCGGCGACGCCGCGCTGGAGTTCCCTCAACGCGGCCACCGACGCGTTCGTCGACAAGTGCATCTATTCCGTTTCCTACGCGCTTCCGTAACCAGGAGAACGGGTGAGAAAATACCGGACAGGCGACGACCAGTCGTCCTGTCGCTGTTGGCGCCTTTGACTTTCCGCGAGATTGTTAAACAGGTCGTTAATCTTATCCGGGCATAGGTCGGTGACAAACGCGGGAGACCGTCAAGGACATGTTTCTGATCACCCATGCATTCAGCCGGCAAAACGCGGGAGACGGCCTGCTTGTCGACCTGACCTACGAGGCGCTGGCCGATGCGGGGATCGAAGGGGACGAATGCGCGCTCCTGGCGCTCGACGCGCCGTCCTTCAGCGATCTGCAACGGGTCTATCAGGCGCCCGGAGAGGCGCGCGGCCGGCCCAGCTTCAGACTTCTGCGGCCGGCAGTCGAGCTGTTGTCCGATGCGGCAGCCGCGATGCTTGGAAGAAAGCACGGTTTTGGATCCGTCGCCCGGTTGTTCGAACGGGCGGAAGGCATAATTTCGGTCGGCGGCGGCTACCTGGTGGCCGATTCCACGACGCGGAAGTTCGGCGTCATGTTCAATCACCTTCTCCAGTTGCGGGCGGCTGCCCGGTGCGCATTGCCGACGGTCTATCTGCCGCAAAGTATCGGTCCCCTGGAAGGGGTCGTCGGGCATTGGACACGGTCAGCGCTGAAACGCATCGACAGGGTCTATGTGCGGGACAATCAAAGCCTTGCGGAACTGGATTTTCCCAACGTCGCGCGCTGCTCGGATCTTGCCATCCTGAAGCTGGCGCGGGAACTGTCGTCGATCGAATTCGCCGACCAGGGCGGCGGGATCATCCTTGTCGGGCGGGAATTGCCGAATGCAGGCGACTACGAAGACAGGCTGCTGGCCCTGCACCAACAGCTGCCAGGAAGCCGGTGGGCGGTGCAGGCGGATGTCTCCGGCCCCCGCAGTGACCGGCACTTCTACCGCACGCTGGGTCTTTCCGATGCGGGCACACTGGCGCAATTGACCGAGGCCCGAACCGCCGACACCGTGGTTTCCGTGCGACTGCACGGGGCAATCGGCGCATTGCTGTCCGGTCGCCCGGCCATACACCTTGCCTATGAGCGGAAAGGCTGGGGCGCCTATGAGGACCTCGGACTGCAGGACTACGTTCACGATGCACGCAGCTTTGACGTACCGACCGTCGTTCAGAAGGTGCAGGCCCTTCAGTCGGACCCGGAGCCGTTCTGGTCGCGCGTCAGGGCTGCCGCTCCCGCGCTGCAATCCCAGTACGACCAGATGATCGCCGAACTGGCGCAGCGCCTCCGGCGGCGCTGACGGACCGGCTCAACCGGACCAGCCGAGCGCGGCGACATATTCGCCGATCAGCTTCGGCCAGGCATAGCGCTTCATTGTGTTCTTCAACCGCTGCGACCGGGCCTCGATTTCGTCGGGCGTCAGGGCCAGCATCTCGTTCAAAATGGTCCTGAATGCCGCCGTGTCGCGCGGATCCTCAATGAAAAAGACGTCTTCCCTGATCGTCTGCCATTCCGGCAGCAACTCGATATTGGTGTCCCGGCTCACGGCAACGATTTTCCCAAGGCAGAGCGCTTCAAGGAGCGCAACCGGCAAACCCTCGACATCCCCGGCATCCGCGACGGAGGAGAACACCATGAACCGCGCCGAATCGAGAAATTGCCGCTTTTCCTCGCCCGCCAGGAAACCGGTAAAGACGAGGTCTCCGTCAAAGGGCATGTCCTGGAGCGATTGGCGCAATTCACCGTCGCCGGCGATCCCGACCCTGACCGGCCTGTCGGCGAACGACAAGCCATTCGCCGCGCGCAGGAACAGGTCGACGCCCTTCTTGCGCGACAGCCGGCAGATCATGGCGAGGTCGAAGCGCGCGTCCCCGGCATTTGCTCCGGTTTCATCGACGCCGGACAGGCTGGGGCTGACGCCCATCGGCAGAACATGGATTCGCTCCCCGATCTCATTTCTTTCCGTCGCATCGAACAGGCCGAGCGCGTATTCCTTCTGATCTCGGTTGACGCAGAACATGCATTCGGCATTGCGAATGATATGCCGCGCGACCATCCGTCCCGGCGCTCCGAGTTTTGAAAACACCGTCAGGTCAGACGAGTGGTTGTGAATGACGTAGGGCGTCTTTCGAATGGCGTGTATCACGGCGGCGATAATGCCCTGCGGCATGATCCAGTGGGCGTAGATCATGTCCGGCGGTTGTTTGCGCATGCGCTTGAGGACGGCCGTCAACTGGCACAGCAGCAGCGTCGGGATCTGGACCGCGAGGAGCGGATTTTTCCTCAGATTGGGCAAAATCGCCGGATAGGCCAGCGCCTGGGCGGAGGCTGGGAAGAAATACCGGTAGCGCCGCACCTCCACGCCGTCGAGGTTCTCGGCGGTGCGCGAACCCTTGTCATGGGGCGCAATGATGCAGACATCGCTGCGGGTGCTTTGCTGCAGCGCCTGCGCCTGTTCCAGAACAAAGGCGGGCTGCTGGTCCCCCTTGTGGCGGGGCAGCGTCGAGGCGAGCATCAATACGTTCATGTTTCGGGTCTCCGTGCGCCGCAGCTTGGAGCAAATCCCTAAATATTGTTTGAAATGAACGAAGAAACCTGCCGGCGGCTGTGCCGGACGCTGCGTGTGCGGCAAAATCGGTGTTCTTTAGCCGGCTAACGTTGAATTGTTAGAGCTTGCGCAGCGCCACCTGCTCGACCAGGTGGTCATCGCCCTTGTGCAGGATGAGGTCGGCGCGGGGCCGCGTGGGCAGGATGTTCTCGCGCAGGTTCCTCAGGTTGATGTTCTCCCAAAGGCCGTTGGCGATGGCCAGCGCCGCGTCCTCCGAGATGGTGGAATAGCGGTGGAAGAAAGATTGCGGGTTCTTGAACGCCGTCTCGCGCAGCCGCATGAAGCGCTCCACGTACCAATTGTGGATGCGCTCCTCCTGGGCGTCGATATAGATCGAGAAGTCGAAGAAATCCGACACGAAGGGTATGATCTTGCCGTCCTCGGGAAGGTCGCGGACCTGCAGGACATTGATGCCCTCGAAGATCAGGATATCGGGGCGGTCGATGACGACGAACTCGCCCGGCATGACGTCATAGGTCAGGTGCGAATAGCAGGGCGCCTTGACGTTGGGGCGCCCGGCCTTGATATCGGACAGGAACTTCAGAACCGAGCTGACGTCGTAGCTCTCGGGAAACCCCTTGCGGTCCATCAGGTTCTCGCGGCGCAGCACCTCGTTGGGCAACAGGAACCCGTCGGTCGTCACCAGATCGACCTTGGGGCTGCCGGACCAGCGGGTCAGGAGCTCCTTCAGGATACGCGCCGTCGTCGACTTGCCGACGGCGACGGAGCCGGCGATGCCAATAATGTACGGTGTCTTGGTGACATTCGGCAGCGACAGGAAGTTGCGGCGCTGGTCAAACAGCAGTTTGGACGCCTCGACATGGGCATAGAGCAGCCGCGACAGCGACAGATAGATGCGCCGCACCTCCTCAAGATCCACCGGGTCGTTCAGCGAACGCAGACGCTCGACCTCGTCCCCCGTCAGGGTCATCGGCGTGTCGTCGCGGAACTCCGCCCAGCGCTCGGCCGTGAAGAATCGGTAGGGCGAATAATCGCCCGGCTCGAAATGATTGAGCTCTTCCTGCGGCCAGTCCCTGACGTCGTCGTTCATGATCCTGCGCGGCTCGCTTTCTCCTCAAGCCCCGAACGGGCGGTGCGGCTTTCAAGCTCGGCCATGACATCATCGAGGGAAATGCCGGCGATATTGAGTACGACAAGCAGATGGTAGAGAACGTCCGCCGCTTCGCCGGTCAGACCCTCCCGATCGCCGGTTACAGCGGCGATCGCCGCCTCGACCGCTTCCTCGCCGAGTTTCTGCGCCGCCTTGTTCTGTCCCTTCGCGACGAGCCTTGCCGTCCAGGACTCATCCACCGGCGCGCCCGCGCGGGCGGCGATGACAGTTTCCAGATCGGCAAGCGTGAATGCGCTCATAAACAGCTCCGCATTGTCTCAAATGGCTCAGTCCAGCCGCATGGCAATACCGGCACCGGCCATATGTTTCTTGGCTTCCTCAATCGTATAGGTGCCGAAATGAAAAATCGAGGCCGCCAGAACCGCGGTGGCATGGCCGTCCCGCACCCCTTCGACCAGGTGATCGAGCGTTCCGACGCCGCCCGAAGCGATGACCGGCACGCTGACCGCGTCCGCCACGGCGCGCGTCAGGGGAATGTTGTAGCCGAGCTTGGTGCCGTCGCGGTCCATCGAGGTGAGCATGATCTCGCCGGCGCCGAGTTCGACGACCTTGCGGGCGAAATCGACCGCGTCGATGCCGGTCGGCACCCGGCCGCCGTGGGTGAATATCTCCCAGCGGCCCGGCTCGCCCGGCTGCGAGACCGTCTTGGCATCGATCGAAACGACGATGCACTGATTGCCGAACTTGTCGGCCGCCTCGCCGACGAACTCGGGGTTCTTGACCGCGGTCGTGTTGATCGAGACCTTGTCGGCGCCGGCAAGCAGCAGCTTGCGTATGTCGGCGATCGTGCGCACCCCGCCGCCCACCGTCAGCGGCATGAAGCACTGTTCGGCGGTGCGCGCGACCACATCGAAAATGGTGTCGCGGTTGTCCGACGAAGCGGTGATGTCGAGGAAGCAAAGCTCGTCGGCGCCCGCCGCATCGTAGATCCGCGCCGCCTCGACCGGATCGCCCGCATCGATCAGGTCGACGAAGTTCACGCCCTTGACGACACGGCCGTCCTTGACGTCCAGGCAGGGGATAATGCGCGCCTTCAGGGTCATTTGCCGTTTTCCCGCGCTTTCGACAGCAGTTCCAGCGCCTCTTCAGGGTCGATGCGGCCATCATAGAGTGCGCGGCCCGAAATCGCACCTTCAAGCCGCGCCGCATCGGGCATGGTCATGCGCACGATGTCGGCCATGGAAGCAAGGCCGCCGGAGGCGATCACCGGGATGGTCACCGCGTCGGCGAGCGCCAGGGTCGATTCCCAGTTGATGCCGGTCAGAACCCCGTCCCGGTCGATATCGGTATAGATGATCGCCGCGACGCCGGCACCTTCGAAACGTCCGGCCAGCTCCGCGGCCTCGAGCTCGGATGCTTCGGCCCAGCCCTCGACCGCCACCTTGCCGCCGCGCGCATCGATGCCGACCGCGATCCTGCCGGGAAACCGTCGGCAGGCCTCCCGGACGAGATCCGGATCGCGCACCGCGACCGTTCCTAATATGACGCGGGCGAGGCCCTTCGCGAGCCAGGCCTCGATATGCTCCAGCGAGCGGATGCCGCCGCCGAGCTGCACCGGATTGCCGGTCGCTTTCAGGATCGCGTCGACAGCGTCGCCGTTGACGCTCCGTCCGGCGAACGCGCCGTTCAGGTCGACCACGTGAAGCCAGTCGAAACCCTGTGCCTCGAAGGCGGCCGCCTGCGCAGCCGGATCGGCGTTGTAGACCGTCGCCGAATCCATTTCGCCGAGCTTGAGGCGCACGCATTCGCCGTCTTTAAGATCAATGGCCGGGAACAGTATCATGGGGTCCACTTCAGGAAGTTGGCGATCAGCGCGAGGCCGAGCTTCTGGCTCTTTTCGGGGTGAAACTGAGTGCCTGCCCGGTTTTCGTGCGCAACGGCCGCGGTGACGGGACCGCCATAGTCCGTGACCGCGACGGCGTCCGACGCGTCCTCGGTATCCAGATAGTAGGAATGCACGAAATAGGCGTGCAAGCCGCCGGGGCCGGTGGCGATGCCGTCGAACAGCGGGTGCTTGCGCTGCAGGTCCAGCGTGTTCCAGCCGATCTGCGGTATCTTGAGGCTCGGATCCTCGGGTTCCATGATCCGGACGTCGCCGCGGATCCAGCCGAAGCCGGGCGTTTCGACCTTTTCCAGCCCGCGCGTCGCCATCAGCTGCATGCCGACGCAGATGCCGAGAAACGGGCGTGCCTTTTTCTCGACCGCCTCGAAGAGCGCCTCCTCCATGCCGTCGACGGCCATAAGGCCGCTGCGGCAGTCGGCAAATGCGCCGACGCCCGGCAGGACGACACGATCCGCATCGGCAACGATCTGCGGCGCATCGGTCAGGATAATCTCGGCATCCAAGCCGCTTTCCCGCGCGGCGCGCTCAAAGGCCTTGGTGGCCGAGCGCAGATTGCCGGACCCGTAGTCGATAATGGCGACTTTCATGCAGGTTCAACCCTTGTTGTCGTAGTCCAGCAGGCCGAGAGCGGGCCCCGTTGCGGCCGAAGCCGATCCGGTTGCCGCAGCCTTGCCGAAAACCGGCGCAGGCCTCGACGTTTCTTGCGGCGCCGGCGCATCGGCGGAGAAATAGATCTCCTCGGCGGTGGCGTGGTCCGGCGCCTCGATGACGGCACGCATTTCCCAGCCCTGGCGTTCCTTTTTCGCGATGCGCCAGTTGTTGCCCTCAAGCGCGACAAACAGCGAAATCATGACCGACGACACCGTAAGGACCGTCGACCAGGCCGGCATTTGTCCGATGGCAACCGCGATCCCCACTGAAATAAGCAACAGCATCGCCGCGGCAAACCACAGCCGGTTCCACAGCAGCCAGATGACGGGAACGATCAGCGCGAACAGCGAAAAGCCGTCGCGGATGAGCACAGCGCGGTCATCCATTTCTCCGCTTTCGGGCGGCGTGAGTACCACATAACTAGCCATGGATAGCGCGCCTCAGGCCAGCGTCCCCTTTGTCGACGGAATGCGACCGGCCTGGCGCGGATCGATCTCGGTGGCCGTGCGCAGCACCCTTGCGACCGCCTTGAAACAGGTCTCCGCGATATGGTGGTTGTTTGCGCCATAAAGGTTCGTCACGTGCAGCGTGATGCCGGCATTCTGCGCCAGCGCCTGGAAGAACTCCCGGCAAAGCTCGGTGTCGAACGTGCCGATCTTCGCCGAATCGAACTCCGCGTCCCAGACCAGGTACGGCCGGCCGGACACATCGATCGCGGCCGTCGTCAAGGTCTCGTCCATCGCCAGGTCCAGCGACGCGTAGCGCACGATGCCGCGGCGCTCACCCAGTGCCTTGGCAATGGCAAGGCCGATGGCGATGCCGGTATCCTCGACGGTGTGGTGGTCGTCGATATGAAGGTCGCCCTTCGCCGAAATATCCATGTCGATCAGCGAATGGCGGGAAAGCTGCTCCAGCATATGGTCGAAAAAGCCGATCCCGGTGTCGATTTTCGACGTGCCCGTGCCGTCGATGTCGATCTTCACCGAAATATCCGTCTCATTCGTCTTGCGGGCCACTTCGGCCACGCGGTTTTGCCGGTTGTCAGCCATACGGCATACTCCAAGGACTGCAGTTGGGGGCTGCATAACAGGGCGGCGGCAAAATATCCAGAAAAGCCTGCAGGGCGTTCGGGGGATTTGCAATGCGGCGCAAGCGTCTTACATAGGAGTGCCTGACCGGCCCGAGCGGCCGTCGAAATATCGAAGGAAGTACCCGATGAGTGAACATGATCCCCAGGGCACCATGCATGCCACAACCATTATCACCGTGCGCAAGGGCAACCAGGTGGTGATGGCGGGCGACGGCCAGGTCAGTCTCGGACAGACGATCATGAAGGGCAATGCGCGGAAAGTCCGGCGCATCAGCTCGGCAAAATCGGGCGGCGGCGAGGTGATCGCCGGATTTGCCGGTGCCACGGCCGATGCCTTCACGCTCATGGAACGGCTGGAGGCCAAGCTCGAACAGTATCCGGGTCAGTTGATGCGCGCCTGTGTGGAACTGGCCAAGGACTGGCGCACGGACCGCTATCTGCGCCGGTTGGAAGCCATGATGCTGGTGGCCGATGCGACAACCACCCTGGCGCTGACGGGGACCGGCGACGTTCTGGAGCCGGAATTCGGCGCCATCGCCATCGGCTCGGGCGGCAACTACGCCTACGCGGCGGCGCGGGCCTTGATGGACAGCGACAAGAGCGCCGAGGAGATCGCCCGCCGCGCCATGGAAATCGCCGGCGAAATCTGCGTCTACACCAATGACAGTATCGTCATCGAAACGCTTGAGGCCGAAGGCTCGTAGGGCTTGCAATAGCGCGCAGGCACCCGATATGCCTATTTGGGAGCGCCCGGCGCTCCACCCGTTCAAGACAGGTTCCAGACCATGACCAACTACTCACCGCGCGAGATCGTTTCCGAACTCGACCGCTACATCATCGGCCAGAAGGACGCGAAGCGCGCCGTCGCCATCGCCCTTCGCAATCGCTGGCGCCGGCAACAGCTCGAGGGCAACCTGCGCGACGAGGTCATGCCGAAGAACATCCTGATGATCGGGCCGACCGGGGTGGGCAAGACCGAAATCTCGCGCCGGCTCGCCAAGCTGGCGGGCGCCCCCTTCATCAAGGTGGAAGCGACCAAGTTCACCGAGGTCGGCTATGTCGGCCGCGACGTCGAGCAGATCGTCCGCGATCTTGTCGAGGTCGGCATCGCGCTGGTCAAGGACAAGAAGCGCGAGGAAGTCAAGGCCAAGGCGCATCTGAACGCCGAGGAACGGGTTCTCGACGCACTGGTCGGCTCGACCGCTTCGCCGTCGACCCGCGAATCCTTCCGCACCAAGCTGCGCGACGGCCAGCTCGATGACAAGGAGATCGAGATCGAGGTGGCCGACACGGGATCGGGCATGCCCAATTTCGAAATCCCGGGCATGCCGGGCGCCAATATCGGCGTGCTCAACCTTTCGGACATGCTGGGCAAGGCAATGGGCCAGCCGCAGAAGAAGATCCGGACGACCGTCAAGGATTCCTATGCGCAGCTGATCAACGACGAATCGGAGAAGCTGCTCGACCAGGACCAGATCACGCAGGAAGCCATGCGCATCGCCCAAAATGACGGGATCGTCTTCCTCGACGAGATCGACAAGATCGCGGCGCGGGACGGCGGCATGGGCGCCGGCGTGTCGCGCGAGGGCGTGCAGCGCGACTTGCTTCCCCTCGTCGAGGGCACAACGGTCGCGACCAAATACGGACCGGTGAAGACCGACCACATCCTGTTCATCGCCTCAGGTGCCTTCCACGTCTCGAAACCCTCCGACCTGTTGCCCGAACTGCAGGGCCGCCTGCCGATCCGGGTCGAGCTCAGGGCGCTGAACAAGGAGGATTTCAGACGCATCCTGACCGAAACCGAGGCAAGCCTGATCAAACAGTACGTGGCGCTGATGGCCACCGAGGAGGTGACCCTGAGCTACACGGAGGACGCCATCGACGCGCTGGCGGACGTGGCCGTCGAGCTCAACAGCAGCGTCGAAAACATCGGCGCGCGGCGGCTGCAGACGGTCATGGAACGGGTGCTCGACGACATCTCCTACGAGGCGCCCGACAAGTCAGGCACCGAATTCGTCATCGATGCGGATTATGTGCGAAAGCATGTCGGCGACCTCGCCAAGGATGCAGATCTGTCACGTTACATTCTGTGACTTTTGCGCATCGGTGACTAAGGAAAGCCAACAATCGATCCAATAAGTCCCCGGCGGCGGCAAGAATTACTCGACATTTCAGGTATTTTTTCTAGAGTTCGAGCAATCAAAAATTGCCGGGGGAGCCGTCTGGATGGTGCGTCGCCATCTGTTATATGCAGTCAGCGTTGCGCTCAGCCTCACGCTCCTCGCCGAGTCGCCGGCCAGCGCCAAGCCGCTGATGGTTCCGGAGGGCAACCGCAACAAGGTTCAACCGAAAATACCGGGCGCCTCGGTCAAGCGGACCAAGCAGACCAAATCGACCTTCGACCGCAAATACGAGAAAATCCGGGACCTTCTGAAGCGGGATGAGAAGCTGCGCGGCAAGATCGTCGCCGTCGCCGAGACCTATGGGATCGATCCGCTGCATATCGTTGGCGCGCTGGTCGGCGAGCACACCTACAACGTTGACGCCTATGACCGACTGCAGGCCTATTACGTCAAGGCCGTCTCCTATGCCGCAGGCGGCATCGACTTCCGCTACGACGGCGAGGACGTCGACGAATTCATCCAGCGCGAGGCGTTTTCCGAGTGCGCCGAACTGACCGGCTCCTTCGAAGTGTGGTCCTGCCGCGAGGCCGTGTGGAACGAGACCTTCCGCAACCGGACCGTCGACGGCAAGCGGTTCCCCGACGACCGGTTCAGCGCCGTCTTCTTCCAGCCCTATTATGCCGGGCAGACTTTCGGCCTCGGCCAGCTCAACCCGCTGACCGCGCTCAAGCTGACGGATCTCGTCAACGAGGTCTCAGGCTACAAGAAACTGTCGCATCAGCGCGGCGACGACGTCTACAAGGCGATCATGAACCCGGACATCACGCTCGCCTATGTCGCGGCGGCGCTGCGCAATTCGATCGACGTCTACGGCGATATCGCCGGCTTCGACATCTCGGAGAACCCGGGCATCACCGCGACGCTCTACAATGTCGGCAGTCCGGACGTCCGCGCCAAGGCGCTGGCGCGGACCAATCGCAGCCGCAAGGCAAAGGGCCTGCGGCCCCGCTATCCGCAGGAGAACTATTACGGCTGGCTGGTCAACGACAAGCTCGAAGAGCTCAAGGAGCTCTTTTAAGCGAATTTCGGCTGCCGGACCCCGACGGCGGCTACCGCTTGCGGTCCTTCGTCGCGCTGTCCAGCGTTTCCTGAAGCTGCCTGATATCCCCGCGTTTCAGTTTTCCGATCCACATGGACAGGCTGTTGGCGAACTCCGTCGCCTCTGCGGAAAGGCCGGCTGTGTCGATCGTGACACGCGGATGTGAGAGCGCCGCCAGGCGCTGCAGTTCCTCGGCGTCGTCCCAGATGACATTGAAAAAGCCGATTATGCGTTGCAGCATTTCCCAGCTCGGCTGGCCGCGATGGCCGTGCTCAAGCGCCGACAGGTAGGCGGGAGATACGCCGATGGCCTGCGCCATCTGTTTCTGGGTGATACCGCGCTCGGCGCGCAGCCTTCGGATTTCTTCGCCGAAGGGGGTCATTTCTCTCGTGCCTTTCGTTTCAACCGGACATAGAGCGCGCCGTCGCCGCCATGGCCGCGGGCCGCCGGCTCGACGCCGGAGGCGAGTTCCCTGAAGGCCGCGAATGCGAGCCATCTCGGCACCGCGCTGCGCAGCACGCCCTGGCCGCCGCGCGCCGTGCCCTTGCCGGTGATGACCAGGACGTGGCGCAGGCCGCGTGCATGGGCGCGGCGCAAGAAACCGAGCAGCAGGTCGTGCGCCTCATCCTGTTTCAGGCCGTGCAGGTCGATCCGGGCCTCCAGCGGCAACCGGCCCTTGGCGATTTTCCGATAGACCGAACGGTCTATCGGATTGAGGGATTGGCCGCCGCCCGGTTTCGATGCGGGGCCCAAACTCCGCTGCGCCGTACCGGTTTTAGACTGGACAGTCGAGTCCTTTGTGTTTTTTCCCTTTTTTTCAACGGGTTCCGGCTCTTCCGCTTGCAGGGATTCGAGACGGCCGGGATAGGCATCGACGGTCCTTGCGACCTGGCCCCACAATATGCGGTCTTCCTTCGACAGGCTTTTCTTCGGGCCGCTCACGCGATCAGCCTCCGGGCCGCCTGCTTCGGCGCAAGGACATGAAAGACCGCCGGGTTCTTGACCGTTCCGGCCTTTTCACCGGCCTCGGCCCCGGTGCCGACAAAAATATCGCCGCGCGCCGGGCCGAGGATCGCCGAACCGGTGTCCTGGGCAATCATCAGCCGCTGGAACGGGCCGTCATCCAGATGGACCAGGCTTTGTGCGCAGACGTGAATGGGCGTGCCGTAGGTGTGGATGAACCGGTCGACGGCCAGCGATCGTCCGGGTATCAGCGGCACTTTCGCGGCGGCGATCTGGCCCCTTTGCGGATCGGAGACTGCGGCCCTCCGGAAGAAGATGTAGGAGCGGTTCTGCCACAAAATCTCGTCGATCCGTGCCGGATGATCGGCCAGCCATTTGCGAAGGCTCTGCATGGAGACGGTTTGCGGATCCTGTTCGCCCAGCGCGACAAGGACGCGGCCGATCGCCGTGAAGGGGTGCCCGGACTTTGCCGCGTAGGTGATACGCTCAACGGTGCCGTCCGCATGACGCAGCCGCGCCGCGCCCTGGATATGGGCGAAGAACACGTCGATGCGGCTTTCCGCCCAGGCGATCTCGAGGCTGCGCCCGTCAAGATATCCGCACTCGATCTGCCGGCGGTCCGGATATTCGCCGATGGTGCCCGCGTCGTGGCGCCCGAAGGCGAACCCGCGGTCCATGCCGGGCGGACGGTTGGTGTCATCGACGGCGACGAGATCGTCCGGCCGGGCGTGGAAGGGGTGGCGGAACCGTTCGGTGCGGACAGCGGAGACATCGATCTCCGGCTCGTAATAGGCCGTCACGAAGCCGGACTCGCCCTCGGCGGGCCGGATCCGCAGCGGCACGAAATGGTCCTCAAAGAATCGGCGGGCATCCTGCGCGTTTGCCGGCGGATCGGCCCGCAGCGCCGCGACCGGGGGTGCGAAGTCCCGCCAGTGCAGACCAAGGGTTCCGCTCTTGTAGGGTTTGACCGCTTCAGCGTGGCGGACGCATTCGTCAAGGCCGATCAAAATTTCTGACGGATTGTCGTAATTCCAGCCCGGCAGGTCATCGAACGACACCGGGATGAGACGGGCGGCCATGCGGAATTCCGATCAGTCTTCCGATTCGGTCGCGATCAGCTTCCAGTTCGGGTCGCGCGAGCGTGTGTCGCGCGCAAAGGTCCAAACGTCGTTGACCTCGCCGACACTGTCCGGGTCGCCGTCGACGACATTGCCGTCCTTGTCATAGGTGGCGGTGATCAGCTGGCTGGCGATGCGCATCGTGATATTGGCTTCGGTGCCCTTCATCTCGGCCTGGATGATATCGGCCTTGCCGATACCGACAAAGGAAGACTTGATGGTTTCCGACCGCGCGTCGCGCTCCTTGATGGCCGAAACGAACCCGTCATAGACCTCCTTCGAAAGCAGCGAGCGCAAGGTCTTCTTGTCGCCGTCCGCATAGGCGTTGACGATCATCTCATAGGCCATCTTGGCGCCGCCGACGAACTCCTCGGGATCGAAGCCGGCATCGGACTGTATGACGGTGCGCAGCGCCTTGTTCAGATCGGAACCCGGCTCGCAATAGGCGTCGGCCGCCGCAAATCGCTCGTCGGACGGTTTGTCGCCGTCGCGCCGCGGCAGTGTGATGACCTTGCTGTCGTCCCCGTCGCCGGCCGCCTGATCGCCCTCGCGGGCGCTATAGGGATCGAACGGCGGCCTTTCATTGCCGGTGCGGCGCCCCAGCACATTGCGCAGCTGCAGGAAAATAATGACCGCGGCCACGAAGAAAAAGACGGTTACAAAATCAAAGGAGCCCATATTGCCTGGTACCGGTACGAGATCTGGTCCTGGAGCACCCGCCCCAACACCTTCCATATAGTCTGTTGCCACCGATCATTCAAATCCTGTTTCGAGGCCGATGCAACCGGACGATGCGGGGAATTCTAGGCCTTCTCGGGCACCGGCGATTGATTTTCGTCAAACAGGCTTAACGGGACACTATATAGGGCGTAACACGTCGTTTTCGAACGGTCGTATTCAACGCCGTACCGTGCGATGCTCGTGCTTCAGATTGCCGTCAAAGGGATGCCGCCCAAATGCCATTTACCCTCGTTCCCCTGCTGCTCCTCATCGTCCCGCTGGCGGAAATCGGTGCGTTCATCATTATCGGCCGGGAGATCGGCGTCTTCTGGACGCTGGCCATGGTATTCGCCACCGCCGTTGTCGGCTCGATCCTTTTGCGTATCCAGGGCTTCGGGCTCATCAACCGCATCAGGCAGGAGACGGAGGCCGGCCGGGTACCGGGACGCGAGCTCGTGCACGGCGTGATGATCCTGATTGCCGGCGTGCTGCTGCTGACGCCCGGTTTCATCACCGATGCCATCGGCTTCCTGCTGTTCGTTCCGGCGATCAGAGACGCAGGCTGGGCACTGATCAGGAACCGCATCACGATCGTATCCGACCGCGGTTTCGCCCGCGGCGGCTTCGGAAACAACACCCGGCAGGACGGATCGCCCACCATCGACCTCGACGACGAGGAATTCTCGCGCGATCCGAATTCCGACTCGCCCTGGAACAAGGAATGACCTGTCCCGCGGGCGCCGTTTGCGGCAGCGGAAAGCAGGCAGCTCCCCGCCGAACCGTCGGAGGATTTTGGTTGTAAGCGCAGGACCGAAATGCTAGCCAGTGGCCGACACAAGGCCGGTCGGCCGACATTGCAGTAATCAAGGACAGTTTTATGGCCAAGCAGCCCGATCCGAATATCCCCGAAGGCGCGTCTCCGGAAGGGGCGGAAGCCGGCAACGGCACGGCGCCGACACTGAATGTGCTGGCGCAATACATCAAGGATCTTTCCTTCGAGAATCCGAATGCGCCGCAGTCGCTGACGCAGCGCGAAAAAGGCCCGGCCATCAACATAAATGTCAACGTCAATGCCAACCCGCTGTCACAGACCGACTACGATGTGGTCCTCACGCTCAACGCCGAAGCCAAGGACGGCGAAAAGGTGGTCTTCAATGTGGAGCTGATCTACGGCGGGGTCTTCCGCATCCAGGGCTTCCCGCAGGAACACATGCTGCCGCTGCTGTTCATCGAATGCCCGCGCTTGCTGTTCCCCTTCGCGCGGCAGATCGTTGCCGACGCGACCCGCAACGGAGGCTTCCCGCCGCTGATGATCGATCCGATCGATTTTGCCCAGATGTTCGCGCAGCGCATGGCCGAGGAGCAGGCCAAGGCAAAGGTCTAGGCGCCGCCCGTCACCAACTGACGGTTATTCTACCCGGCATACCGGTTCCAGAGGGCCTTGTCACCGAGGCCCTCTTTCAGTTTGCGGTGGGCAACAATTTCCGCATCGCTCAGTCTTGGCGCCAGGGGCGACGGGCGCGGACCGGTGCTTTCCGTGACGTTGCGCCGGCTCTGCACAGACGCCCCCGCATCGGCCTCGGTGAGGCCGAGTGCAGCCTGCCGGCCGCCATTCATCTCGATATAGACTTCGGCCAGGAGCTCGGCATCGAGCAGCGCACCGTGCTTGGTGCGGTGTGAATTGTCGATGCCGTAGCGCTTGCACAGCGCGTCCAGCGAGTTCGGTCCCATCGGATGGCGCCGGCGTGCAAGGGCCAGGGTGTCGACGACGCGGCCCGGGTCAATGGGCGGCAGTCCGAGGCGGGCATATTCGGCGTTGATGAAGCCGATATCGAAATTCGCGTTGTGGGCAACCAGCTTGGCGCCGTCGAATAGCGCGCTCATGTCCCCGATGATCTCTGCAAACACCGGCTTGTCCTGCAGGAACTCGTCGGTGATGCCGTGGACCGCCAGCGCCTCGGGATGGACCTTCTGTCCCTGCGCGTTGATATAGACGTGGAATGTGCGCCCGGTCGGAAACTTGTTGGAGAGCTCGACACCGCCGATCTCGATGACCCGGTCTGACTGATTGTCCAGCCCCGTCGTTTCGGTATCGAACACGATTTCACGCATGGCCGCTATCCTCTTTGATCAGCGCGTCGACGAGCGCGTCGATCTGGTGCCTGGTCTCTTCAAAGGTGCCTGACGTATCGATAACGAAATCGGCGCGGGCGCGCTTTTCCGAATCAGGCACCTGTCGTGCCAGTATGGCCTCGAATTTCTCCTCCGTCATTCCGGGACGTCGCAGGACGCGCTCCTTCTGCAATTCCGGCGAACAGGAGACGACGACGACCTTGTCGACCGACTTTTCTCCGCCGCTCTCGAAAAGCAGCGGTATGTCCAAAACGACGGCTGGCATTCCGGCCTGCCGCTGGGTCTCGACAAACTGTTTTCGCTCCTCTTCGACAAGCGGATGGACAATGGCCTCCAGCCTGCGGAAGGCCTCCTCATCGCCCAACACAGCCCCCGACAACCGGTCCCGGTCGACAACGCCGTCGACAACCGTGCCCGGAAACGCGCCTTCGATCAGCGGCGCGGCCCGGCCGGCGTATAGCGCGTGCACAATCTCGTCGGCGCTGATGACCGGAATACCGCGATCGGAAAACATTTCGCCGGCTGTCGATTTTCCCATTCCGATCGATCCCGTCAGGCCAAGGACAATCATTCGCCATCCTCCAGATCCCGCACGACGAGGTCCCGCAATTCGCCGGTGACCTGCGGGCGCACGCCGAACCACTTTTCGAAGCCAGGCACCGCCTGATGCAGTAGCATGCCGAGGCCGTCCACCACCTGCAGGCCTTGCGACCGGGCCATCCGCAGGATCGGCGTGACAAGCGGCGTGTAGACGATATCGGTCACCACCGCACCCTTCGACATTCCGGAGAAGTCGATCTCGGGGACCTGGGTGCCCTCCATGCCGAGCGCGCTCGTATTGACGAAAAGACCGGCCCCGGCCGTGACCTCGTTCAGGGCACCCAGCCCATGCGCGCGGATGCCGGCGCCGAAGCGGTCCGCCAGTTCGACGGCCCGTTCGACCGTCCGGTTGACGATGTGTATGTTGCTGACGCCGCGGTCGCGGACGGTCTGGATGATCGCGCGGCTGGCGCCGCCGGCGCCGAGGATGACGGCCGTGTCGGCATCGACCCAGCCGGGCGACCATTGATCGAGATTGGCGCAAAAGCCGTAACCGTCGGTGTTGGTCGCCATCAGCCGACCGTCCTCGCGCCAGAGCGTATTGGCGGCGCCAAGCTCTGTAGCAATGGCATCGGCATGATCGGCAAGCTCAAAGGCGGCGCGCTTGTGCGGGATGGTGACATTGCCGCCGGTAAAGCCGCTGCTGCCGTCGGCAACGGATTTCAGGAAATCGGCGAAGTCCTGCGGGGCCACATCGACCGCTTCGTAGCTGCCGTCGATACCGGCCTCACGCAGCCAGTGGCCATGGATCATCGGTGAGCGCGAGTGCCCGATCGGGTGGCCGGTCACAAAGGCGCGGATCGTTTCAGCCATCGATCGCTCCAAGGTCGCGCAGGGCGGCAAGCAGGGGAAGCATCGGCAGGCCGATGATGGTGAAATAGTCGCCGTCGATCTTGTCGAAGAGCTGCACGCCGATGCCTTCCAGCTGGTAGGCGCCGACGCTCGTCAGCGCCGCATCGCCGACCCGCGAAAGGTAGCGGCCGATATAACCGGGCTCCAGCGGCCGCATCGTGAGGCTTGCAATGCCCACATGCTGCCAGAGCGTCTCGCCGTCACGCACGATGACGACGGCGCTGTTGAGCTGGTGGGTCTTGCCCGAGAGCTTTAAGAGATGCCGGCGCGCGCCCTCCATGTCGGCGGGCTTGTGAAAGATCTCGTCTCCCAGCGAAAGGGTCTGGTCGGAGCCGATGACAAGCGCGCCCGGTCTCTCACCGCCGACATCCGTTGCCTTGGCGAGCGCCAGCACCAGGGCCGCGTCCTCGGGGCTGACACCGCTTTTCAGCAGCGGCGCCTCCACCGCGCGCTCGTCTATGTCCGCCGCCTGCGCCTCGAAATCGATCCCGGCGTTTTTCAGCAACGCTCTGCGAAATGGGCTGGCGGAGGCCAGGACCAGTTTTGACCGCATCGGCAAATCCTTTTCGGCAATCGGTCCCTCGGCCTAACGCGCCTTGACGCCAAGCGCAAGAATCGCGGCAGCGGTTTCCTCAATCGACCTTCGGCTGACGTCGATGGTCGGCCAGTTGTGGCGTTCGCACAGGTTGCGCGCGTATTTGAGCTCCTCGGCAATGGCCACGCGGTCGACATAGTCGTCGCCCGTATAGCCCTGCATTGTGCCGAGGACGCGGTTCTTGCGCACCTGCGAGATCCGGTCCGCCGTCGCGACGAGGCCGACGATCAGCGGGTGCTCGGCGGTCTCGAGAACGGCCGGCAACGGAACATTGAAAACAATGGGGATGTTGGCGGTCTTGTAGCCGCGGTTGGCAAGATAGATGCTGGTCGGCGTCTTCGATGTCCGGCTGATGCCGACGAGCACGATGTCTGCTTCCTCGATATCGGCGGGCAACTGGCCGTCGTCGTGCTCCATGGTGAAGTTCAGCGCCTCCATGCGCCGAAAATATTCCGCATTCAGCGAATGCTGCGCGCCGACGCGGTGCTCTGCCCGCGGACCGAGATAGGACTGGAAGGTGGAGATCACCGGATCGAGCACCGATACGCAAGGAATGTTCATTTCCCGGCAGCGGTCGCTGATCATCTGCGAAAGCTCGGTATCGACAACCGTATAGAGCACGATACCGGGGGCGCCGTCGATCGTGTCGAGCACCGGTTCGAGCTGTTTGATGCTGCGGATCAGCGGGTAGACATGTTCGAGCGCTCGCGTCCCCGTGAACTGCGCGGCGGCGGCGCGGCCGACCGTGATCAGCGTCTCGCCGGTCGAATCGGATATGAGATGCAGGTGGAAATAGTTTTTCGGTCGATCCACAAAATTCGTCCGCTTCTGTTGATAGCTGTGCACGAGCGGGGCCGGTGCGCGCATCTGCAAAACAGGTAAGGGAAAGGGGGCCTGTTTGTCCACACAGGCGATGGAACGGGAGGAATTTCCGGCGGGCCTGTGGATAGGCAGCCATCAACAGGCTATCCAGCTTCGCCCACAGGCCATGCACAGGAGGACATAAGGACGCACAATCGCCAAAGTAATGATTTTCAATGGCTTTTTAGAATTTATCCCGATATTGTCCGCTGCGGACGCATGCGGGATGCGGGATTGTTCCGCAAACCCAATCTGTGGAGTTCTCAGGAAGGATCTTTAATCCTTGAAACCCACCGACTCTAAGAAATAGAAGACTCTTAAATTTCCTTTCTTTTTTAATGTAAGAAGGATCGACGCATGGCGGACAACCGCAAGGTCATGAGGGTATTGAAGGGCGAGACGGTGTTTCCTCCGCCCGTCTGGCTGATGCGGCAGGCCGGCCGGTACCTGCCCGAATATCGGGAGACCAGGAAACAGGCCGGGAGCTTTCTCGATCTTTGCTATTCGCCTGAGCTGGCCACGGAAGTGACGTTGCAGCCGATCCGCCGATACGGCTTTGATGCGGCGATCCTGTTCTCGGACATTCTGGTGATCCCCGACGCGCTCGATCGCGATGTGCGCTTCGAGGAAGGACGCGGTCCGCTGATGACACCGATCGATGCGGCGGGTATCGCGCGGCTCGACGGTTCGAAGATGCTCGACCACCTGGCTCCCGTGCTGGAGACGGTCACACGGCTGCGGAGTGAACTTGCGGCGGAAACGACGCTGCTCGGTTTCTGCGGCGCGCCGTGGACGGTCGCGACCTACATGATCGCCGGGCACGGAACGCCCGACCAGGCGCCGGCGCGGCTCTTCGCCTATCGCGAGCCGGAGGCCTTCGAGGCGCTGCTCGATCTCCTGGCCGAGCTCTCCGCCGACTATCTTAGCGCACAGATCTCGGCCGGTGCCGACGCTGTGCAGATATTTGATTCCTGGGCCGGTGTTCTCGGCGAAACAGAGTTCGAGCGCTTCTGCGTCAAGCCGGTGCGCAAGATCATCGATCGCGTCCGGCAGCGCCATCCCCAGGCGCCTGTCATCGCCTTTGCCAAGGGTGCCGGAACCCTGCTTGCCGAGTACCGGGAAAAGACGGGTGCCGAAGCGATCGGCCTCGACTGGTCTGTTCCCCTTGGTTTCGCCCGGGAACTGCAGGGCGGCGGGCCGGTGCAGGGCAATCTCGATCCGATGCGGGTCGTTGCCGGAGGTCGGGCGCTGGATGACGGAATCGACGCGATATTGGAGACGCTCGGAAAAGGACCGCTGATCTTCAATCTCGGCCACGGGATCACCCCGCAGGCGGATCCGGATCATGTCGCGCATCTGGTGAAACGGGTGCGGGACGCCTAGATTGGGAAAGGCGAACGGGGGGCGCTCACTTTGGCAATGAACGGCAGCACGGGGACCGGGACGGGGAAGAAGGCGGTTACGCGCTCGCGCATCGCGCTGGCCGTCGTTATCGCCGCCGTGGTCGCGCTGATGGTCTGGAACCCGCCGGAACTCTATAACTGGATCAAGGCCGTTCATGTCATCGCCATCATTTCGTGGATGGCCGGCATGCTCTACCTGCCGCGGCTCTTTGTCTATCACAGCGACAGCGAGGTCGGGTCCGAGCAGTCGGAGACCTTCAAGATCATGGAGGCGCGGCTCTACAGGGTGATCATGACGCCGGCCATGGCGATCGCCTGGGTGCTCGGCCTGTGGCTTGCCTGGGACGGTTTCGGCTTCAATGCCGTGTGGCTGTGGCTGAAAATCGCCGCGGTCCTTGCACTTTCCGGTGTGCATGACTATCTGGGCAGGGCGGTGCGCAGGTTCGCCGACGATCATCGCGATCGCGACACGCGGCACTGGCGCCTGATCAACGAGGTCCCGACGGTCCTGATGATCTTCATCGTCGTTATGGTGATCGTCAAACCGTTTTGAGACTTGCCGTTTGCCGCAAAATATGCGACAGGCGGAACACCGGATGCATATCGAAGCGTTTCACGTGAATCGCCCGGCCGAAACTCCCTCCCTGGCATGCGGTGGACAGTCCGACGACTGTCAAAGAATTTCCCCAAGATCGACTACAATCAAAGCCTCCGAATAAAATCTGGAAACCCAATGCAGGAAATGAAGCTTCAAGAGCTTAAGAACAAGACGCCGACCGAGCTGCTCGAATTCGCCGAGACGCTGGAAGTGGAGAATGCCAGCACCATGCGCAAGCAGGAGCTGATGTTCGCCATTCTGAAGAAGCTGGCGGCGCAGGAAATCGAGATCATCGGCGAAGGTGTCGTCGAAATCCTGCAGGACGGTTTCGGGTTCCTCAGGTCGGCCAATGCGAACTATCTGCCGGGTCCGGACGATATCTATATCTCGCCGTCGCAGATCCGGCGCTTTTCGCTGAAAACCGGCGACACGGTCGAGGGGCCGATCCGGGGGCCGAAGGAAGGCGAGCGCTATTTCGCTCTGCTCAAGGTCAACACGATCAATTTCGATGATCCGGAGAAGATTCGTCACAAGACCCACTTCGACAATCTGACGCCGCTCTACCCGGACGAGCGGTTCAACATGGAGTTCGACGACCCGACGTCGAAGGATCTTTCGGCGCGGGTGATCGATCTCGTCGCACCGCTCGGCAAGGGTCAGCGCGGACTGATCGTGGCGCCGCCGCGCACCGGTAAGACGGTGCTGTTGCAGAACATCGCCCATTCGATCACCGCCAATCATCCCGAATGCTATCTCATCGTTCTCCTTATCGACGAGCGTCCGGAGGAAGTCACGGACATGCAGCGCTCGGTGAACGGCGAGGTGGTTTCATCGACCTTTGACGAGCCGGCCGCACGCCACGTCCAGGTGGCCGAGATGGTGATCGAGAAGGCCAAGCGGCTCGTCGAGCACGGGCGCGACGTGGTCATCCTGCTCGATTCCATCACCCGGCTCGGGCGCGCCTACAACACGGTCGTGCCGTCCTCCGGCAAGGTGCTGACCGGCGGTGTCGACGCCAATGCACTGCAGCGGCCGAAGCGCTTCTTCGGTGCGGCCCGCAATATCGAGGAAGGCGGATCGCTGACCATCATCGCGACGGCGCTGATAGATACGGGCAGCCGCATGGACGAGGTGATCTTCGAGGAGTTCAAGGGAACCGGCAACTCGGAAATCGTGCTCGACCGCAAGGTCGCCGACAAGCGTATCTATCCGTCGATGGACATCCTCAAATCAGGTACCCGCAAGGAAGACCTGCTCATACCGAAGCAGGACCTGCAGAAGATCTTCGTACTGCGCCGGATCCTGGCACCGATGGGAACGACGGACGCGATCGAGTTCCTGATTGACAAGCTCAAGCAGACGAAGAACAACGCCGATTTCTTCGATTCGATGAACGCCTAATCGGCCGGTTGGCGCAGGAGCCCCGAGAGGCTATCGGCGTCGAAGACCGGCGGGAGACAGACGGGGCCGCGGCACAAATAAGCCGCCGGCCCCTTTGTTTTGCCGGAGTCGTAATCGGCGGAACCAGGGAGCAGCGCCTGTGCCTCTTTTGCGTTGCGGGCGATCAGGTCCAGCCGTGACGGGTCGGGCATGGAGCGGATGGCTTCGATCATATCCTTAGCCGGATTCACCAGGACCAGCTTCTTCGACTGGCGAACGGTGTCGATGGCATTGACCGCGCCGCTGGCGGCCATCGGGACCTGCCGGACGCGGCCCCAGAGCGAGGCGGAGAACGCTGCCGCCTTCGCCGGCAGGTCGAAATCCGTTGCGATCATCGACAGCCGGCCGATCGCCTCGAGGATCTGTGCCGAGGCCGACGGCGCGGCATCGTCATGCTCGTGCCGGGTGCGCAGCAGGACATCGCTGCTGTCGTCCGCGGTGTAGTAATAGCCGCCCTGCCCGTCGGCATAATGTTCGTCGAGCACCGCCATCCACCGCATCGCCGTATCGCGGTAGGTTTCGTTCAACGTTGCCTCGTAGAGCGCCACCGCGGCATTGATCATCGCGCCGTAATCGGAGGCGAGTGCCGGATAGGTGGTGACGCCGTCGCACCAGGCATGGGCCAGGCGGTCGCCGGTCATCATCGATCCGGTGACAAAGGCGAAGGCCTTCTGCGCCATGGCGATCCAGTCGTCGCGCCCGAGACTGGCGCCGGCCTCGGCCAGCGCCCGGATCATAAGACCGTTCCAGTCGGCAAGGATCTTGTCATCGCGGCCGGGACGCTCGCGACCGTTGCGCAGTGCCAGGAGTTTCCCGCGCGCTTCGGCGAGGCGCGCCTCCGTCTCGTCGTCGGCCTGCGGTGCGCGCAGCCGGTTGAGGATATTCCGGCCTTCCCAGTTTCCGCCCTCGCTGACGTCGTAGTGGCGGCAGAAAATGTCCGCATCATTGCCTAGCGCCGCATCGATCTCGGCCTTGTCCCAGATGTAAAAACGGCCCTCCTCCCCTTCGCTGTCGGCGTCGAGGCTGGAGGCGAAGCCGCCGCCAGGCATCAGCATCTCGGCTTCCAGCCATCCGGCGGTCTCCTCGATCCGGGTGCGGAACAGCGGATGATTGGTCTCGCCATGGGCCCATAGAAGCGCACGGACCAACTGGGCGTTGTCGTAGAGCATCTTTTCGAAATGCGGCACGAGCCAGATCGCATCGACGCAGTAGCGCGCCAGGCCGCCGCCGAGATGGTCGTAGATGCCGCCGGTGATAAGCGCGGTGATCCACTGCATCGCCGTGTCGCCGGAGCGTTGCGATCCGGTGTTGCGCCAGTGCCGCCAGAGCACCTCCAGCATCGAGGCGCTGGGAAATTTCGGCGCGTGGCCGATGCCGCCGTTCTTGCGGTCGACGATCGACAGGATGCCGGTGGCATGGCGGCCGAGGACGTCCTCCTCGGGTTCGGCGGCGATGCCCGCATCCGCCAGTGTCTGCGCCAGGTGGGCGCGAATGGACTGGGTGTTGCGGGCGATCTTGTCGGGCTCTTCGTGGTAGATCTTCGACAGGCTCTTGAGCACGGTCACGAAGTCGGGCCGGCCGTGGCTCGCCGTCTTCGGGAAATAGGTCCCTCCCCAGAAGGGCTCTCCCTCGGGGTTCAGGAATATGGTTAACGGCCAGCCGCCCTGCTCGCCCATGGCATGGAGCGCCGCCATGTAGATCTGGTCGATATCGCTGCGCTCCTCGCGGTCGACCTTGATGTTCACATAGAGCTCGTTCATCACCGCCGCGGTGTCCGGATCCTCGAAGCTCTCATGCGCCATGACATGGCACCAGTGGCACGCCGCGTAACCGATCGAAAGCAATATGGGCTTGCCGGAGCGTTTCGCCTCATTTAAGGCAGCCTCACCCCATATCTGCCAGTGGACGGGGTTGTCCTTGTGCTGCTGCAGATAGGGGCTCGCCGACCGGCTGAGCACGTTGGTCAATTGCGATGGGGTCATGATGCACCGGCGCAGGAGTTTTTCGTGGTAGAGCGCGACCACTATAGGGACACTATTTTCGCCTTGTCGAGTGGCGCGGGCGTGGCCGGCGTCGCCGTGATCCGCATGTCCGGCCCCTCGGTGCGCGATGCCCTGGCGACGATGACCGGCGGCGTGCCGGAGCCGCGTGTCGCGACCTATCGTGCGATCCGCGGCGCGGACGGCACGGCACTCGATCGCGGGCTGGTGCTCTTTTTTCCGGCGCCGCACTCTTTCACCGGCGAGGATTGCGCGGAATTCCACATCCATGGCGGCCGGGCGGTGACGGAAGCCGTGCTGCGAAGCCTGTCGGAAATCGCCGGGTTGCGCAGCGCCGAGCCGGGCGAGTTCACCCGGCGGGCATTCGAGAACGGCAAGATGGACCTGACCGCGGTGGAGGGGCTGGCAGACCTGATCGCAGCGGAAACGGAGGTGCAGCGGCGCATGGCGCTGCAGCAGTCTTCCGGCGCGCTGTCGGAGCGCTATGAGGGCTGGCGGGACAGGCTCGTCCGCGCCCGGGCGATGATCGAGGCGGAATTCGATTTTTCCGACGAGGAAGACGTGCCTGGATCCGTCACGGAGCAGATCTGGCCGGAGCTGGAAGCGCTGGCAGGGGAAATCGAACAGCACCTTGCGGGCGCGCGGGCCGGCGAAATCATACGGGACGGCTACCGGGTCGTCATTCTCGGGGCGCCGAATGCCGGCAAGTCGAGCCTGCTCAACGCCCTTGCCAAGCGCGACATCGCCATCGTCTCCGATGAAGTCGGCACCACCCGGGACCTTCTGGAGGTGCATCTCGATGTCGCCGGGTATCCGGTGATCCTCAACGACACCGCCGGTCTGCGTCAGGACGCGGGCACAGTGGAGAGCGAGGGCATACGCCGGGCGCTGTCTGCCGCGGAGGGCGCCGATCTCATCCTCCTCCTGGAGGACCTCAACGATCGCGGTCATGCCGCCGCGCCGCCGGCAGGCGAGGTGCCGGTCCTGAAGATCGGCACCAAGGCGGATCTTGTCGGGGCACGGGACGCGGACGGCTATGACACCGCTATCTCGGTCAAGCGGGACGACGGGATGGCCGGGCTGATCGACCTGCTGGAGCATCGGGTGACAGCCGCAGCCGGCGGCACGGTTTCGACCTTGCCCAACCGGCAACGGCACCGGGAATACCTGTCGGACTGTCTCATGGCGATCCAGGCGGCGCTGGAAAACGATTCGGAGCCGTTAGAATTGCGGTCGGAACGGCTGCGGCAGGCGGGCGATGCGCTCGGGCGATTGACCGGACGGATCGATGTCGAGGATCTGCTCGACCTGATCTTCGGTGAATTCTGTATCGGCAAATAGCGCGGCCGCGCCAAATACGGGTGGTGATTCAGGTGAGACAAAATTACCGCGCCGGATCGAACGCTTGTTTCACGTGAAACACCGGCCTTGACAAAACGGCCATAGAAGCCGATCTGAACCACGACACAGGAACCGGCCATGAGCGCTCGCGAACAATTGAGATACGACGTCGTCGTCATCGGCGGCGGGCACGCCGGCTGCGAGGCCGCCGCGGCCGCGGCGCGTCTGGGTGCAGCTACGGCCCTGGTCACCCATCGCCGCGATACCATCGGCACCATGTCCTGCAACCCGGCAATCGGCGGCCTGGGCAAGGGCCACCTGGTGCGCGAGATCGACGCGCTCGACGGGCTGATGGGCCGCGTCGCCGACCGGTCCGGCATCCAGTTCAGGCTGCTCAACCGCAGCAAGGGCCCGGCGGTGCGCGGACCGCGCACGCAGGCCGACCGGAAGCTCTACCGGCTCGCCATGCTGGATGCGATCGAGCAGGTCGAAGGCCTGACCGTCATTGAGGGCGAAGCCGACGATTTCAAGATCAACAAAGGGACCATCGGCGGGGTGATCCTGGCCGACGGCCGAATCATCCACTGTTCGGCGGCGGTCCTCACCACGGGCACGTTCCTGCGGGGGCTGATCCATATCGGCAAGAAGCAGATCCCGGCCGGGCGCATGGGCGAAAAGCCGGCGTCGGGCCTGTCTGAGACCCTGATGCGTTCGGGATTTGCCCTCGGGCGGCTGAAGACCGGCACCCCTGCCCGGCTCGACACGCGCACGATCGACTGGGATTCAGTCGGCAGGCAAATGGCCGATTCGGATCCGGTCCCGTTCTCCTTCATGACGGATCGGATCGATGTGCCGCAGGTCGATTGCGGCATTACCCGCACGACCCCCGATACGCACCGGATCATTGAGGACAATATCGGTCAATCGGCCATGTATTCGGGCCGCATCGAAGGCACCGGCCCGCGCTACTGCCCTTCGATCGAGGACAAGGTCGTGCGTTTCGCCGATCGCGAACACCACCAGGTGTTCCTGGAGCCCGAGGGTCTCGACGATCACACGGTCTATCCGAACGGCATTTCCACGTCGTTGCCGGAAGACATTCAGGCGCAGTTCGTGCGCACGATACCCGGTCTGGAAAACGTCTCCGTACTGCAGCCGGGCTATGCCATCGAATATGACCATATCGATCCGCGCGAGCTGCATGCGAGCCTCGAGACGAAGCGGATCGGCGGGCTGTACCTCGCCGGGCAGATCAACGGCACGACCGGCTATGAGGAAGCGGGAGCCCAGGGCCTGGTGGCAGGATGCAATGCCGCGCTGGCGGCGGGCGGAAACGATCCGTGGATCTTCAGCCGGACGGATTCCTATATCGGCGTGATGATCGACGACCTGACCAGCCGCGGCGTGACCGAGCCCTACCGGATGTTTACCTCCAGGGCCGAGTACCGGCTGACATTGCGGGCCGACAATGCGGACCTGCGCCTGACGCCGGAGGGGATCCGCCGGGGTCTGGTCGGCAGCGCCCGGCGCCGGAGATTCGAGGCCTGGAAGGCAGAGGTCGACCGGTTCCGCTCGCGGCTGCAGCAATTGCACGTCACCCCAGCCGAGGCGAAAAGGCACGGCCTGAAGGTCAATCAGGACGGGCAGAGACGGTCCGCCTATGCCCTGCTCGCCTACACGGAAAACAACATTGCGCGCCTGGCGGCGATCTGGCCGGAGCTCGCCGGGGTCGATCGCAGGGTCAGCGAACCGGTCGAAACGGAATCGGCCTATGCCGTCTATCTGGAGCGGCAGATGCGCGATATCGCCGCCCAGCGGAAGGAAGAGCAACGATTCATACCCGAAACGTTCGACTACGGCACCCTTG
Source organism: Nitratireductor sp. XY-223 (assembly GCF_004959855.1). Lineage (GTDB taxonomy): Bacteria > Pseudomonadota > Alphaproteobacteria > Rhizobiales > Rhizobiaceae > Hoeflea_A. Next base: position 523,831 of record NZ_SPNT01000002.1, read on the forward strand.
CCGGTCTTTCCAACGAGCTGCGCCAGAAGCTCGAGGCGGCGCGGCCGCGCACCATCGCCCACGCCGCGAAGATCGAGGGCATGACACCGGCGGCGATCACGCTGATCCTCGCCCACCTGCGCAAATCCGATGACAGTCCGCGCGGCGGCCTGGCTCATGTATCCTAGGCCTTGCCGGCATCGCGGCCGGCCCGGAGTGCGATTTGTCGGCAAATGAGATTGAGCGTCTAACGGAACTGGCCGTTGTTTCACGTGAAACAGTGGATCGGCTGGAACGATTCGTCGCCCTGTTCCGGAAATGGTCGGGTGCGATCAATCTTGTGGCGCCGTCGACCCTGGCGCAGGTCTGGGAGCGCCACGTTCTTGACAGTGCCCAGCTTTACGCGCTCGATCCGAAACCGCAGAACTGGCTCGATCTCGGCAGCGGCGGCGGTTTTCCGGGCATCGTCATGGCGATATTGCTTCTGGAGAGCGAAGGCGGATTTGTCGACCTGGTCGAGAGCAACCGCAAGAAGGCGGCCTTCCTGCAGCGCGCCATCGCGGAAACGGGCGCCCGCGGTCGGGTTCACGCCCTGCGCATCGAGGATGCCGCCCGGCAATTGAAGGGCCAGACCGCGATTAGCGCCCGGGCCCTCGCCGATCTCAACGGGCTGCTGGACTACGCGGCGCCGTGGATGAGGGCGGGCGCAACCGGTTACTTTCATAAAGGCCGGGATTACCGGCGCGAGATCGATGAAGCCCGTAGAAGCTGGTCATTCGATCTGTTAGAACATCAAAGCATGGTTGATGCGGATTCCGTCATATTGCAGATCTATAATCTGCAGAAACGCGGCGGATGATCTCATTGTTGGTGGATTTGCTGCTGAAACGCAAACAAACGGGGCGCTGACAGATGTTGGGCAAGGGAAACAGAATCATCACCGTCGCCAACCAGAAGGGCGGCGTCGGCAAGACGACGACGGCGATCAATCTGGCGACCGCGCTTGCGGCGATCGGGGAGCGGGTGCTGATCATCGATTTCGACCCGCAGGGCAACGCGAGCACCGGGCTCGGGATCGAGCGGAACGAACGGGTCTTGTCGTCCTATCACCTCATGGTCGGCGAGGCGGGCATCGCCGAGGCGGCCATGGAAACGGACGTGCCGCATCTGTCGATCGTCCCTTCGACGATGGACCTGCTCGGCGTCGAGATGGAAATCTCCGACCAGAAGGACCGGGTTTTCAAGCTGAAGAAGGCGATCGCCGAATTCGGGACGGGGACGTATGACTACATCCTGATCGACTGTCCGCCCTCGCTGAATCTCCTGACCATCAACGCCATGGCGGCGGCCCATTCGGTGCTGGTCCCGCTGCAGTGCGAGTTCTTTGCGCTCGAGGGTCTCAGCCAGCTTCTGGAGACCGTCGGGCAGGTGCGCGCGACCCTCAACCCGAATCTCGACATCCAGGGCATCGTGATGACGATGTTCGATTCGCGCAACAATCTGGCGCAGCAGGTCGTCGACGATGTGCGCTCCTATCTCGGCGACAAGGTGTATCGCACGCTGATCCCGCGCAATGTGCGCGTCTCGGAAGCGCCGTCCTACGGTAAGCCGGCTATTTTGTACGACCTGCGCTGCTCCGGCAGTCAGGCCTATCTGAAGCTCGCATCCGAGGTGATCCAGCGCGAGCGTGAGCGCAAGGCGGCTTAGAAGAAAGTCTGTAAATTCAAACAGATAGCGGTAACGGCATGAGCGAAGACAATTCCAAGAAGAGGCTGGGGCGGGGGCTGGCGGCGCTGATCGGCGAAATGGACCAGCCCTACGACGTGCGGACGGCGACGGAAACGCCAGCCACGGCGGCGGACCAGTTCGTGCCCATCGAGTTCGTCGGGCGCAACGCCAACAATCCGCGGCGGCAGTTCGACGAATCCGATCTTGAGGACCTGGCGCGCTCGATCAACCAGCACGGCATCGTCCAGCCGATCGTCGTGCGGCCGATGGGGCAGGGCCATTACGAGATCATCGCCGGCGAACGCCGCTGGCGGGCAGCGCAGCGGGCCGGACTGGTCGAAATCCCGGTCCTGATCCGCGATGTCGACGACCGCACAGCGCTGGAAATCGCCATTGTCGAGAACGTCCAGCGTTCCGATCTCAATCCGCTTGAGGAGGCGCTCGGCTACGAGCAGCTGATCGCCGAACACGGCTATACGCAGAACGACCTCGGCGACATTATCGGCAAGAGCCGCAGCCACGTGGCCAACAGCCTGCGGCTTTTGAAACTTCCCGAGCCGGTGCGCGACATGCTTGCCACGGGTGAACTGACGGCCGGACATGCCCGCGCCATCGCGTCGACCGCCGATCCGGTCAGGCATGCCCGCCAGATCGCGGCCAAGGGCCTTTCGGTCCGCGACGCCGAGCGTATCGCGCAGAAGGAGAATGCGCCGGAACGGCCGGCACACAGGACGGCGCGGCAAAAGGATGCCGATACGCTGGCGCTTGAGAAGATGCTCAGCGACAATCTCGGGCTGAAGGTCACCATCAGCCACAAGGCCTCCGGCGGCCAGGTCCGGGTGGATTACAGCTCCTTGGAGCAGCTTGACGAGCTGTGCAGGCTGCTACAGGCCGGACATTGATCATCATCCGGCTTGTTATATAATTAACCGACTAAATATTTATTGCCTGGACAGGCGGGACGAGCGCAGAGCGACGGCCAGAAGCGCTTGGCGGGCGATGCTGTCGCCAAGAGCCGGTTGCCGGCGCGATTCCAGGATCGCGTTCTGCAAGTGCGCCTGAACGTCGCGAACCGCGCGCCCGTTCCAGCCGCGCACCGCCTTTTCGAGGGCCGGTTTGCGCCGGAAGTGTATTCTGCGGCCGTATTCCGAGACCGTCTGTGAAACGGATTTCTCGCCGGTTTCGATCTGGCCGCGCATCAGATCGATCAGGTGGAATTGCCTGAGACAGGCCTGCATCACCAGGAAAACCTGGATTTTCGATGCAATGATGCGCGTCAATGCCTGGTCAAGGCCGGACAGGTCGCCGGTCAGGATGCAATCGACCGCCTCGTCGACCGACAGCGCCGAGGCATCGCCGGAAATGGCGAGAACGTCGTCTTCGGTCACCTGTCCTTCGCCGTGACAGAAGAGCGCCAGTTTTTTCAGTTCGCCGCGGCTTGCAAGGCGGTCGCCGCCGAGATTCTCGGCCAGGATCCGCCTGGCACCGGGCGTGATCTTGAGCCCGGCGCCCTGAAGTTCCTCGTCGATGAGCGCGTGGATGCCGCGGCTGTCGTCGCCATAGCACGGCAGCGCCATGGCGGAGCCGCCCGTTTCGGCCGCCTTGCGCAGCGCCGAGCTTTTCTTGAGATCGCCCGCCTCGATGATCAGGACCGTGTTTTGCGGAGGGTCTTCCGAAACCGCCTTGACCGCGTCGACGACCGCCTTTTCGTTGCCGGCCCCGCGCAGCCAGACCAGGCGGTCGCCGCCGAACAGGGCGATGGCGTTGATCTCATCGAGCAGCCGCGCCGGGTCCTCCTTGACATCGGCGGCATCGAGCCTGACGACGTTGAAATCGTCGGCGAGATCGACATTGACCTTCTTCGACAGCGCCGCTGCCCGTTCGGAGACCAGCCCGCGATCCGGGCCGTAGATCAGAAATGCGCGGTATTGCGGGTCCGGCTTCCGGACAAAATTCTCGACTTCGTGGGCCTTCCGGTGTGCCATGTCCGCAGGTTTCGAAAGGGTTATCGGGTCAGGATCGAAGCCGTGTCCGCGCGGATAATCTCGGCCAGCTGGTGCGCGGCCCGGTTCTCGGCATCGCGCAGGGCGCGGATATTGGCGAATTCCTGCGTCGTCTGGTCATAAAAAGTGACGACGGTTCGCTTGCCGCTGCCGATCACTTCCTTGGTCTTGTTGTCGCGCAGGGTGTAGGTGACCTGTGCCGTGTAGCGCTGCGCCGTAATGCCGTCCGTGAGTTCCTCGCGCAGCGCCCGGCTGGGTGTTCCCTTGAAGCTCATGTCGAGCGTGTATTCAGGATTCGAGGGTTCGCCTTGGCCGCCGGAATAAAGGAAAATCAACCGGTTACGCAATTCCTGCTCAACGCGGTCATCGGCCGGCTTGATGCCGACGGAGGCAAGATACGCCTGGGTTCCCGTCTGGCTCGAATAGAGCGGCCTGACCTGGCAGCCCTGCACGGTCAGCAGTGCGAGTGCAATCAGCGCGGTCGGCAGGATCTGTCTCATGGGCCCCTTCCGGTCAAACGACAACATTCACAATCCTCTGCGGCACGACAATGATCTTGCGCGGCTGATTGCCGCCCAGCGCGGCCTGAACGACGGCGAGTTCCAGCACCGCCTTTTCAACCGTACCTTGATCGGCATCGCGGGCAATTGTCAATTCACCTCGCTTCTTGCCGTTGATCTGCACCGGCAGGGTGATCGATTCGTCCGTGACCAGCGCGTTGTCATAGTCCGGCCAGGGCGCCTCGGCGACGAGCGCCGTCCCGCCGACGACCTCGTTGCAGGCCTCGCTGAGGTGCGGCGTCATCGGCGCCATGACGCTGATCAATATGTTCACCGCGTCCTTCAAAGCCGCCAGTGTCGCCGCGTCGGCCTTACCGCTCGCGGCTGCCGACAGCGGCGCGGACAGCGTATTGACCAGCTCGTGCATGCGGGCGATCGCCTTGTTGAAGGCGAGCTTGTCGAGATCCTCGCCGACGGCTTTCAGCGTCTTGTGCGCGGCCCTAGAAATATCCGCTGCCGGACCGTCAACGGCCGGTTCCGGCGTTGCCTCGCGCAGCGCCGGCGCCGCCTCGCCCAGCAGGCGCCAGACCCGCTGCACGAAGCGGTGGGCGCCGTCCACCCCGGCCTCGGTCCAGATGACGTCGCGCTCGGGGGGCGAATCGGAGAGCATGAAGAACCGCGCAGTGTCGGCGCCGCAGGTCTCGATGATGTCGTCCGGATCGACGACGTTCTTCTTTGACTTCGACATCTTCTCGATGGAGCCGATCTCGACCTCCTCGCCGGTGTCGAGGCTAAAGGCGCGGCGGCGGCCGTCCTTCTCGTCGACGCGCACCTCGGCGGGCATCAGCCACCCGTCCTTGCCGCGATAGGTCTCGTGGACCACCATGCCTTGCGTGAAAAGGCCCTTGAATGGCTCATTCAGGTCGAGATGGCCGGATATGCGCATGGCGCGGGTGAAAAAGCGCGAATAAAGCAGGTGCAGGATCGCGTGTTCGATGCCGCCGATATACTGATCGACGGGCAGCCAGCCGTCGGCGGCCTGCGGATCGGTCGGCGCGTCTTCGCGAGGCGCCGTGAAGCGGGCGAAATACCAGGACGAATCAACGAAGGTGTCCATCGTGTCGGTCTCGCGCAACGCGTCGCCGCCGCATTGCGGACAGGCGACATTGCGCCAGGTCGGGTGCCGGTCGAGCGGATTGCCCGGTTTCTCGAAGTCGATATCGTCCGGCAGCTCAACCGGCAATTCCGATTTCGGCAAGGGCACGACGCCGCACTTGTCGCAATGCACGACCGGAATCGGGCAGCCCCAGTAACGCTGGCGCGAAACGCCCCAGTCGCGCAGACGGTAATTGACCTCGCGGCGCGCCTGCGGCCGTCCGTCGATCGCCTCTGCCTCGAGCCTGCGGGCGACTTCGTCGAATGCCTGTTTCGGTGTCATGCCGTCGAGGAAGCTGGAATTGATCATGATGCCGTCGTCGACATAGGCTTCCTCGGTCACCTGGAAGGTCGCCGCATCGGCCCCCTCGGGCATCACGACGGCGGTCACCGGCAAACCGTATTTGTTGGCGAAATCCAGGTCGCGCTGGTCGCCGGACGGGCAGCCGAAAATCGCGCCGGTTCCGTAATCCATGAGCACGAAATTGGCGACATAGACAGGTAAAAGCCATTCGGGATCAAAGGGATGGCGCACCTTGATACCGGTGTCGTAACCTTCTTTCTCGGCCGTTTCCAATGCCGCGACGGAGGTTCCCATGCGGCGGCACTTGTCGCAGAACGCGGCCAGTTCGGCATCGTTCCCGGCGGCGGAGACCGCCAGCGGATGATCAGGCGCGATGGCCATGAAGGAGGCGCCGAAGACGGTGTCCGGACGGGTGGTGTAGACCTCCAGCAGGGTTTCGCCGGCCGGTGCCGTGCCCGGTGCGATCTGCCAGCCCATGTGCAGGCCCTCGGAGCGCCCGATCCAGTTCTTCTGCATCAGGCGGACCTTTTCCGGCCACTGGTCGAGATCGTCCAGGGCCTCGAGCAACTCCTGGCTGAAATCGGTGATCTTGAAGAACCACTGGGTCAGTTCGCGCTGCTCGACCAGCGCGCCGGAGCGCCAGCCGCGCCCGTCGACAACCTGCTCGTTGGCGAGCACCGTCTGGTCAACCGGGTCCCAGTTGACCTTGGACTGCTTGCGGTAGGCAAGGCCGTGTTCGAGGAAATCCAGGAAGAGGTGCTGCTGGCGGTGATAATATTCGACGTCGCAGGTGGCGAATTCCCGCGACCAGTCCAGCGACAGGCCCATCGACTTGAGCTGAGCGCGCATCATGTCGATATTCTGGTAGGTCCAGTCCCGGGGGTGGACCTTGTTCTGCATGGCGGCGTTCTCGGCCGGCATGCCGAAGGCATCCCAGCCCATGGGATGCAGGACATTGAAGCCGCGTGCCCGCTTGTAGCGGGCGATCACGTCGCCCATGGCGTAGTTGCGGACATGGCCGATATGAATGCGCCCGGACGGATAGGGAAACATCTCCAGGACATAGTATTTCGGCCTCGGATCGTCATTGTCCGTCTCGAACAGCTTCTTGTCGTCCCAGATCCGGCGCCAGCGCGGTTCTTCCTCGCGCGGGTTGTAGCGTTCAATGGCCATCAAAAGTGGTCCGTCATTCCATGCGTTGTTTGCGCGGAGCTTCAACACGAAACCCGGCAAGCGTCAACCGTCGCGGCACCGAATCGCGGCAAAAGGGCGCCGCAGCGAATTTGCCGGACGTTGTAACGGCGGGCAAAAAGTGCCATGAGGCTGACCAGCGGGCGAGCGCCCGGAACCGATTGGCGGAGTTGAAATGAAAGCGACGGATCGACTGAACCAGGTGCTGGATGACGTTGCCCGGGCCGAAAAGGATGCCGGACGGGAGCCGGGTTCGGTGACGGTTGTCGCGGTGTCCAAGACATTCGGTGCCGAAGCGATCGCCCCTGTGATCGATGCGGGCCAGCGGATATTCGGCGAGAATCGGGTCCAGGAGGCGCAGGCCAAGTGGCCGGCGCTGCGCGAAAGGACGCCGGATGTCGAACTGCACCTGATCGGGCCGCTGCAGTCCAACAAGGCGGGCGACGCCGTCGCCCTGTTTGACGTCATCGAGACAGTGGACCGGGACAAGATCGCCCGGGTGCTCGCAGCCGAGATGGAAAAACAACAGCGCCGGCCGCGGCTCTACGTGCAGGTCAATACCGGTTCGGAGCCGCAAAAGGCGGGTATCGAGCCGACCGAAGTGGTCCGCTTCGTGGACGCGTGCCGGACCGACCACGGGCTGACCATCGAGGGGCTGATGTGCATACCGCCGATCGATGAAAACCCCGGGCCGCATTTCGCGCTGCTTGAAAAGCTGGCGCGCGAGGCCGGCGTCACCGGCCTTTCGATGGGCATGTCCGCCGATTTCGAATCCGCCATTTCCTTCGGTGCGACGTCTATCAGGGTTGGTTCGGCGATCTTCGGGCCGCGCAGCAAAGCACCGGTTTAGGGCAATTGTCCAAATTGTCGCATGACTCTAACGTCGGATTTACCGGCTGCACCGACCTTTTGTATGAGTGACGGTGCATGCCGAACGGGCCGCCCCGTATTGCCGGGCGCCGATTTTCGTATTTAATCGGGCATGCGGGAGCTTGAGGCGCCGGGCGGGCGCCGGGACTGGCGGATGCTGCTGGAGACGATCACTCGTGCTGGTCGCAGCCGCAATCCGTTCACGGGAGGATTGAGAATGGGCAGCACCTATCACGCGGTCTATGACGGCTGGAAGACCGATCCGGAGGCCTTCTGGGCGAAGGCCGCGCAGGCAATCGACTGGTACACGCCGAGCGAAACGGTCTTCGATGCCGGCCAGGGGCCGTACGGGCGCTGGTTTGCCGGGGCAACGACCAACACGTGCCACAACTGTCTCGACCGGCATGTAGAAGGCGGCCGGGCAGACCAGACGGCGATCATTTACGACAGCCCCATCACCGGATCGAAGCGCACCTTCACCTATGGCGCGCTGCTGGACGAGGTGAAGGCCCTTTCCGCCGTGCTTCAGGACAACGGCGTTGAAAAGGGTGACCGGGTCATCATCTACATGCCGATGATCGCCGAAGCCGCGATGGCAATGCTCGCCTGCGCCCGTCTCGGCGCCGTCCATTCGGTTGTTTTCGGCGGCTTTGCCGGCCACGAACTGGCGACGCGCATCGATGACGCGAAACCGAAGCTGATCATCGCCGCGTCCTGCGGCATCGAACCGAACCGCATCGTGCCCTACATGCCGATGCTCGACGAGGCCATCGCGGAGGCGGCCCACAAGCCGGAAAAATGCTTGATCCTGCAGCGCCTGCAACATCCGGCGGAGCTGACCGAGGGGCGCGATGTCGATCTGGGCGCGGCAATGGAAGCGGCGCGCGCGGAAGCACGCGACGTGCCCTGTACGCCGGTGGCGGCAACCGATCCGCTCTACATTCTTTACACATCCGGAACGACCGGTCAGCCGAAAGGCGTCGTGCGCGACAATGGCGGACACATGGTGGCGCTCAACTGGTCGATGAACGCGATCTACGGGGTGGAACCCGGAGAGGTGTTCTGGGCGGCGTCCGACGTCGGCTGGGTCGTCGGCCATTCCTACATCGTCTATGCGCCGCTGCTGCACGGCAACACGACCATCGTGTTCGAGGGCAAGCCGGTGGGCACGCCCGATGCCGGCACGTTCTGGCGGGTAATTTCGGAACACAATGTGGCGGCGCTGTTCACCGCGCCGACGGCCTTCCGGGCGATCAAGAAGGAAGATCCGCAAGGCGAATTCATCGGCCGCTATGACATGTCCGGCTTCAAGACGCTGTTCCTCGCCGGCGAACGCGCCGATCCGGACACGATCGAATGGGCGCGCGACAAACTCGGTGTTCCGGTGATCGACCACTGGTGGCAGACGGAGACCGGCTGGACGATCGCCGGCAACCCGATCGGGCTCGGCATCCTGCCGGTCAAGCTCGGCTCGCCCACCGTCGCGATGCCCGGCTACGACATCCAGGTTCTGGACGATGAAGGCCACCCGGTCGAACGCGGCGAACTTGGCAATATCGTCGTCAAGCTGCCGATGCCGCCGGGCTGCCTGCCGACCCTGTGGAATGCCGAGCAGCGGTTCCAGGATGCCTACCTGGCGGAGTTCCCGGGCTACTACAAAACGGCCGATGCGGGCTACATGGACGATGAGGGCTATCTCTTCATCATGGCGCGCACCGACGACATCATCAATGTCGCCGGGCACCGTTTGTCGACGGGCGCCATGGAAGAGGCCATCGCCTATCATCCGGACGTCGCCGAATGCGCTGTCATCGGCATTGCCGACGATCTCAAGGGACAGATCCCGGCGGGTTTCCTGGTGCTGAATTCCGGCGTCGAGCGCAGCGAGGAGGAGGTCGAGCGCGAGGTCGTCAAGCTGGTGCGCGAGCAGATCGGCCCGGTCGCCGCCTTCAAGCTGGCGCTCACCGTGCCGCGGCTGCCCAAGACCCGCTCCGGCAAGATCCTGCGCGGCACCATGCAGAAAATCGCCGACGGGGAAAGCTGGAAAATGCCGGCCACCATCGACGATCCGGCCATCCTTGACGAGATCGGCGAGGCCCTTTCTGCGCGCGGTGTCATCCGCGCCTGACCGCGCCGGCGCCTTCACTTTTCGTTAAAGTGCCCGGCCGCCGGCCATTGCCGGCCAGGCCAGGCGGCATTCGCCGTTGACCGGGCCTGCCGTTCGGTTCACTGTCTGGCCCCAGGGGTCAGGCAGTGCGGGGTGACGATCGCCATGGACGGTAAAAACGCCATCGTAACCGGCGGAGCGCATGGCATCGGCTACGCGATCGTCAAACGCTTTTTGAGCGACGGCGCCCGCGTGCTCATAGCCGACATCGACGAGAAGGCCGGTGAGGCCGCGCGTGACGAACTTTCGGATCTCGGCGATGTCCGGTTTGTCGCCGCCAATGTCGCCGAGCGTCTCGATGTGCGCAACCTGGTGGCCAATGCGCTGGATGCCTTCGGCGATATCGACATCCTCGTCAACAATGCCGGCATAACCCACAGGGCCTCGTTTCTCGATCTGAAGGAATCGGATTTCGACCGCGTGCTCGGCGTCAATCTGAAGGGCGTCTTCCTGTGTGGCCAGTCGGTGGCTCGGCATATGGTCGAGAAGGTCGAGAAGGGCGGCGATCCGGGCTGCATCGTCAATGTTTCGTCCATCAACGCCGTCGTGGCGCTGACCGACCAGGTTCCCTACACGGTGTCCAAGGGCGGCGTGGCGCAGCTGACACGGGTCATGGCGCTGTCGCTGGCGCCTTACGGTGTGCGGGTCAATGCGGTGGGGCCCGGCTCGATCATGACCGACATGCTGAAATCGGTGGTGAACGACCGCGACGCGCGCGAGAAGATCCTGGCGCGCACGCCGCTCGGCCGGATCGGTGATCCCGCCGAAATCGCCGGTGTGGTGGCTTTCCTCGCGTCCGACGATGCGAGCTACATGACCGGCCAGACCGTCTATGCCGACGGCGGGCGGCTGCCGCTCAACTACACCGTTCCGGTCGACCCCTGACAGGCTCCTGACAGAAGGTTGTCAGGAGGGCTGTGCGATAAGCATCCCGTAAACGAAATTACGGAGATGACCAAATGTCCTCTTTTACACCCGAGAATGCCGCTGTCTGGTTTGAAATCCCGGTCAGCGACCTGAAGTCCGGAATGGCCTTCTACAATGCCGTGCTGCAGACCGAGCTCGTCGAGACCGAGATGGGTCCGAACGTCGTCGGCATCTTTCCCAACAAGGATCCGCAGAGCGGCGTCGCCGGGCATCTGTATAGCGGAAATGCCGGAGATGCGGGCAAGGGAAGCACCATTCACCTGGCCGTTCCCGAAAAGCTCGAATCGGCCATGGACCGTGTCGTCGAGAACGGCGGCAAGGTGGTTTCCGATATTATCAGCATTCCCGCAGGCCGTTTCGTCTACTGCCTCGACCCGGACGGAAACAGCATCGGGCTGTTCAACTGACCATGTCGCCCTATAACGGGATGAAACGCGCTCCGGGCCTGTCGGTCCGGGGCGCACTCCTGACAATGTGGCCGTACCGTCCGTCCGGCCCTGTCAGCGATACGGAGTCCTGACCATGCGCCGCGCCGACCGACTGTTCCAGATTGTCCAGTATCTGAGAGGCGGCCGGCTGGTGACCGCCGCTTCGCTGGCCGAACGCCTGGAAGTATCCGAACGCACCATCTATCGCGACATCGCCGACCTGCAGTCGACGGGCGTTCCCATCGACGGGGAGGCGGGTGTCGGCTACATCATGCGCGAAGGCTTCGACCTGCCGCCGCTGATGTTTTCACGCGACGAAATCGTCGCGCTGGTCACCGGTGCACGCCTGGCGCGGGCCTGGGGCGGCGCCACCGTGGCGCGCGCCGCCGAGGAAGCATTGATCAAGATCGAGGCGGTGCTGCCCGACGGCGAGCGCGGCCGCATCAAACAGACGGGGATCCATGCGCCTGATTTCATGATGCGGGACGAGGACCGGCACCGGTTCGATCTGCTCGAACTGGCGGCGGACCGGCGGCAGGTCCTCGAGATCGCCTATCGCGATGCGGAGGGCGCGGCGACGGCCCGCAGGATCCGGCCTCTGGGGCTCTGGTTCTGGGGCAAGGTTTGGACGCTGGCCGCCTGGTGCGAGCTGCGCACCGATTTCAGGACGTTCCGGCTCGACCGCATGGACGAGATCCGCGAGACCGGCGAAGGGTTCCGGCCCGAGCGCGGCCGCACGCTGGCCGACTACTACAGGCGCATGGAGCGCGACGGGGCCCCGGCGGACGGCAGCCGGTACGCCTAGCGTCGCGGCGAGCGGGTGCTATGATCGCCGCAAACCGACAACGGGAGGCTGATCATGGCGCATATCGAAGCAAAGCTCGCGGAACTCGGCCTGGTCCTGCCGGCACCGGCGAAACTGCCGCCTGACGTGCGGCTTCCGTTTTCCCTGGTGAATGTCCGCGACCGGCGGGTCTTTGTATCCGGGCACGGTCCGCAGGACGATGACGGCTCGATCAGCGGGCCCTTCGGCCATCTGGGCAAGGACGTGACCGTCGAGGAAGGATACGCGCTTGCCCGCAAGACGGCGCTTTCGATGCTGGCCAGCCTGAAGCGGGAACTGATGGACCTGGACCGCATCCAGGCATGGTGCCGGGTTTTCGGGATGGTCAACTCGACGCCGGAATTCACACAGCAGCCGGCGGTCATCAACGGTTTCTCGGACCTCATCTACGAAGTTTTCGGACCGGAAGTCGGCCGGCACGCGCGCTCCGCCGTTGGCATGGCGGCACTGCCCTTCGGCAACGGCATCGCTGTCGAAATCGAAGCCGAGGTGCTGATCGACTGACAGGCGGGCTTGCGCTGCCGCGCTTCCGGCGATAAGGGCGGTGGTCTGGTCAATCAGTCAGAAGGCGCGCGCCTTGGGTGCACAGGAATTCACGCTTCAGCTTGCACCGTGGATGATCGCCGCAGTCGCGATCATCGTCGTGCTCGGTTCGATCGTGCAGTCGGGCCTCGGCATGGGCTTCGGATTGATGGTCGCGCCGCTGCTTGCGCTGCTCGATCCGGCCCTGGTGCCGGCGCCGACCCTTTTTCTCGGCATGTTCACCGCCGCTTGGGGCGCCTATGGCGACCGCGCGCTCATTCGCTGGAACGAGGTCGCCATCGGATCGGCGGGCCGTTTCACGGGCGTCGCCGCCGGGCTGCTGCTGCTTTTCTTCGTGTCGGACGAGGCCGGCTTCAGCCTCCTGTTCGGCATCATGGTGCTGACGGCCGTCCTGTTGTCGGTCGCCGGCCGCGCCATCGCGTTCAATAACGGGTCCCTAGCCGTCATGGGGTTCGTTTCGGGAACCATGGGCACGATCACCTCGGTCGGCGCCCCGCCGCTGGCACTGATCTATCACGGCAGGGGTGCGGCTACCGCCCGGGCAACGCTTGCGGCATTCTTCATGATCGGCTGCGCCGGATCGCTGATCGGGCTCTATGCGGCCGGATGGGCCGGGATGCGCGACCTGGCGCTGGCGGTCGCCATGCTGCCGCCGATGCTGCTGGGCCTTTGGCTCTCCCGGCATTTGCGGCTCCGCTTTGCCCGATGGTACCGGCCCTGGCTGCTGTCGGTCGCCGGCGTCGCCGGCCTGCTGCTTGTTGTCAGGGGGCTTCTACAATGAACGCCCTCCTCGCACCCTTCCTGTTCGCGGCGCGGCATGGCCGGTGGCTGCTGGTGCTCGGGCTGGTCGCCGGTGTGGCGCTTCCGGGCCTGGCGGCGTTCATCGAACGGCAATTGCCCGTCGCGGTGGCGCTGCTTCTGTTCTTCTCGGCGCTTCGCGTTGGCCCGCGGCAGGCGGTGGGAGCTGCGGGCGATCTCGGCCACTCGCTCTATTTCGTGCTGGTGCTGCAGCTTGTCTGCCCGCTGCTCTTTGCCGCGATGCTGATCGCGACCGGCTGGCAGAGCCCGCTGGCATTCGGTCTCGCGCTCATGCTGACGGCATCGCCGGTTTCCGGCAGCCCGAGCCTGACGATCCTGCTCGGCAAGGACGGCGCGCCGTCGCTGCGCCTGCTGATCGCCGGCACCGCCCTGTTGCCATTGACCAGCATACCGGTGTTCTGGCTGCTGCCGGACCTGGTGGCTGGCGAAGGCGTATTCGGCGCAACGCTGCGTCTGATCGCACTGATCGGCATCGCGGCGGGTCTGGCCTTCCTGGTGCGCGGGCTGGTTTTCAAGAATCCGGGTCCGGCGGGCCTCGGCGCGATCGAGGGCATCGCGGCGCTGATGCTGGCGGTCATTGTCGTCGGCCTGATGTCTGCAATCCGGCCGGCGATCACCGAAAATCCCGTTGGTCTGGCAATCAACTTGGCCGCGGCCTTTGCGGCGAATTTCGGCCTGCAGGCAGTAACGTACCTTGTGCTCAAGCGTCCGCTTCCGCAACAGAGCACCGGCATTGCCGTTTCCGCCGGCAACCGCAATATCGCGCTGTTCCTGGCGGCGCTCCCGGCCGGTGTCATGGAGCCGCTGCTGCTTTTTATCGGCTGCTACCAGGTGCCGATGTTCCTGACGCCCATCTTGCTGCGGCGTTTCTACCGCTAGTGCGACGCGGCACGTCGCATGCGTGTTCCCATGCGGCCGCACGATGGGTTATTTTGAATGCGTGAAGGTTCTTTGCCGTGATTCGCACGCAGCGAGCGCGCAAAGCCAAGAGGGAAGCCGGTGCAAGTCCGGCGCTGCCCCCGCAACTGTAAGCGGTGAGTCCCTCCCGATCGCCACTGGTCATGGACCGGGAAGGCGGGAGAGGACAGCGACCCGCAAGCCAGGAGACCTGCCTTCACGGATACTGCAACCCGGGCGGGGTGCCCCGGAAGAGCGGCGTCACCGGTCCCGGATCGGTCACTGCACTTTCTCAAGCCCCGTCTCTGCCTTTGAAGGAGAGACACAATGACCATCCACGATACCGTTCAGGCCGGCGCCAGCCGCACGATCCGCAGCCGGATGCCGGCGGGGAACTAGCCATGCATCCCATTCAGGACAACAGCGATCTGGGACAGCTCCTGCGGCGCATCGGCAGGCCGGACGAGACGAATGTGGTGGCCTTCCGCAAGGGCCGGCGCTACGAGCCCCTTTCGGCCGAACAGGCGCTCATCTACTGGATGCTCAATCTTCCCGAAGCGGCAGGCATTGGCCGGGCCGCCCGCTATGCGCTGCGCCACGCCGATGCCGGAAGCGAGGACAATCCAGAGGTGGAGCGGTTCTGCGACTATCTGCGCCAGGCCATAACGGCCGACGGCGCGGTGCCGCCGCCGCGCCGGCGATCGCGCCGCGGCCGCAGGGCCTGAGAGCCTGTTCGACGCTATTGCTCGGAGAGTTTCATGTCCGGGCTGTAGGTCTTGCCCGACACGTGCTTGATAACGGCCTGGGCGCACCGCATGTGCCCGGTCTCGTTGTTGTAGCCATAGGCCGGATCGCCGTGCAGCTCCCAGCCGTTGGAAAGCGCCTCGCTGACCTTGTGGCAAAAGCTGGCATCGTCGGGGCCGGTCAAAAGCCTGTAGAGTTTCATCGTCCGGTTCCTTCATTGCGCTGCATGGCTGCCTTTTTCAGCAGCCTTTGTGCCTGTTCCAGGTGCAGCCTTTCCACCATCCGCCCGTTCAGGCTTATGACGCCCTTGCCCTTGTTCTCGGGCCTTGCAAAGGCATCGGCAATTTGCTTCGCGTCCTCGACGAGCCGCGGCGAGACACCGAATGCCGTATTGGCGGGATCGATTTGCGACGGATGGATCAGTGTCTTGCCGTCGAAGCCCATCTGCCTTGCCTCGTCGCACTCGGCGCGGAAGCCCTCGGTGTCGCGGAAATTGTTGTAGACGCCGTCCAGTGCGTCAAGGCCGGCGGCGCGCGCCGCGAGCACGATCTGCATCAGCCAGGAGGTCATGAAGCGCCGGCCGTCCGGAACGGCGACGCCGGTCTCCTTGGCAAGGTCGTTGGTCCCGGCAACGAGGCAGTCGAGCCGGGCCTCCGGCCCCAGACCCGTATCGGCGATGGCGAGGGCGTCGGCAATGGCGCGCGGGGTTTCCATCATGGCCCAAAGGCGCAGGTCAGGGGAAGCGTTCCGTTCTTTCAAGAGTGCCTGTGCCGCCACGATATCGCCGGCTCCATAGACCTTCGGCAGGAGGATGGCGGCGGGTTCGCAGGCGCAGGCCGCCCCGATATCGTCCCGGCCCCAGGCGCCGGACAGGGCGTTGACGCGGATCACATATTCCTTGTCGGTGCTTCGGGCCTGCGCAAACCAGTCCCGCAGGGCTTGCCGCGCCGGTTCCTTGTCGTCGGGGCCGACGGCGTCCTCGAGATCGAAGATCACGCTGTCGCAGGCCAGATCCGCCGCCTTTTCAAGGGCGCGTTTGTTGTTGGCCGGCACATAAAGCACGGAGCGCCGCGCCCTTATCGGGCGGTTGCCGGCTCCGTTGTTGTTCTCGGATTTCACCATGGGCTCTTTTTGCCTGCCGGATTGCATTCAGGCAAGAGGGACGGCCCGCTCCGGGCAGCCGTTCCCGCCACATGTCCGATTTGTAAGGTTCGGCCGCTTGAAATCGGCGGGAGCAATGACCAACTGAGATGCATGGCCCGATCCCCATCGGGCGCTGTTTCGCGGCCGGCTGTTATCCGGTCCGCATTCAACAAGCGGGGGATGAGACAATGGAAAATCTTCGCGCAATCATCGTTACCGTCGTCGGACTGGGCATCGCAGCCCTGATGATCGTTGTCATGGCCACCGTCGGACTGGCGGTCATCGGATTTGCCGTTGTCGCCGGCGTCATCGGCCTCATTGCGGCAAAGATCAGCCAGCGCAGCCGCGTCAACCGGCACGACAAGCGCCACGGCCCGCGCGTCTGGAACGACGGCCACGGCACCATTATCGATATGTGATCGGCGATTCTCGTCGCTAGACCCTTCTTTTTCCGCGTCAGCTTTGATAAACGCTTGGCAAAGTTTGCTTTGCCAGCGGCTGACGGTGCGTGCCCGCGCCCGAGCGGCCGCACCGGCACCGGAATTCAGAGGTTTTCGCGATGAAGAAGTTTTCCAGACTGAGCGGCGTTGCGGCGCCCCTGCCGATCGTCAATGTCGATACCGACATGATCATCCCGAAGGATTACCTCAAGACCATCAAGCGCACCGGCCTCGGCAAGGGCCTTTTCGCCGAGATGCGCTTTCACGAGGACGGATCGGTCAATGAGGACTTCGTGCTCAACAAGCCGGCCTATCAAAACGCCCAGATCCTCGTCGCGGGCGACAATTTCGGCTGCGGCTCGTCGCGCGAGCACGCACCCTGGGCGCTGATGGATTTCGGCATCCAGTGCGTGATTTCGACGAGTTTCGCCGACATTTTCTACAACAACAGCTTCAAGAACGGCCTCCTGCCGATCGTCGTCACCCAGGAGGAGCTGGATCTTCTCATGGACGATGCGTCGCGCGGCGCAAACGCGACGCTGACGGTCGATCTCGTCACCCAGGAGATCCACGGTCCCGACGGTGGTGTCATCAAGTTCGACATCGATCCCTTCAAGAAGCACTGCCTGCTCAACGGTCTCGATGATATCGGCCTGACCATGGAGAACGATCATCACATCGACCGCCACGAGGACCACATCTCCAACCACCGTCCGTGGCACTGATCCTCGCACGAACGGTCACTTTCGGAGAGCGAAATGCGCAAACTGATCTCTACCGGCTCGCCCATGGAAAAGGCGGCCGGGTATTCCCGGGCGGTCATTCAGGGCGATTTCTGTTTCGTAGCCGGAACGACCGGCTATGATTATGAGACCATGGAAATGCCAGACAGCGTCGAGGACCAGACGCGCAATGCGCTGTCGACCATCGCGCGCACGCTGGAAGAAGCCGGTTTCTCCGTATCCGACATCGTGCGGGTGCAATATTTCATCTGCGATGCCGCCGATGCCGGACGGGTGTTTCCGGTGGTCGGCGAGTTCTTCGCCGACATCAGGCCGGCGGCGACCATGCTGGTCACCGGGCTGATCCGTCCGGAAATGCGTATCGAGATCGAGGCGACGGCCCTCAGATCCAGCTAAGCGCCCGGACAGGCGCCGCGTAAAAACCCAAGGTAAGGAATGCGAAATGGCAGTGCGTAAGCTTCTTCTTCTTCCCGGCGACGGCATCGGAACCGAGATCATGGTGGAGGTGCGCAAACTGCTCGCCTATATGAACGACAATCTGCAGGCCGGCTTCGAGATCGAAGAGGGCCTGGTGGGCGGCGCGGCGCATGATGCCCACGGAAAGGCGATCTCGGACGGCGACATGCGGCTTGCGCACGACGCCGATGCAGTGCTCTTCGGTGCGGTCGGCGGCCCGAAATGGGACAACGTGCCCTACGATGTGCGCCCGGAAGCCGGGCTGCTGCGCCTGCGCAAGGAAATGGAGCTGTTCGCCAATCTGCGTCCGGCCATCTGCTATCCGGCCCTCGCCGACTCCTCGTCGCTGAAAAAGGACGTGATCGAGGGTCTCGATATCCTCATCGTGAGGGAGCTGACGGGCGGCGTCTATTTCGGCGAGCCGAAGGAGATCATCGACCTCGGGAACGGCCAGAAACGCGGCATCGATACACAAATCTACGACACTTACGAAATCGAGCGCATTTCCGGCGTCGCTTTCGAGCTGGCGCGCACCCGCAGCAACAAGGTCACGTCGATGGAAAAGCGCAACGTGATGAAGTCCGGCGTGCTGTGGAACGAGGTGGTGACCGCGACCCATGAGGCAAAATACAAGGATGTCCAACTCGATCACATGCTCGCGGATGCCGGCGGCATGCAGCTGGTGCGCTGGCCGAAACAGTTCGATGTCATCGTGTGCGACAACCTCTTCGGCGACATGCTTTCCGATGTTGCGGCGATGCTGACCGGTTCGCTCGGCATGCTGCCTTCCGCCTCGCTGGGCGCTCCGGACGAAAAGACCGGCGTGCGCAAGGCGCTCTACGAGCCGGTCCACGGTTCGGCGCCGGACATTGCCGGCAAGGGGCTTGCCAATCCGATCGCCAAGATCGCCTCCTTCGCCATGTGCCTGCGCTATTCCTTCAACATGGTCGAGGAAGCGGATCTGTTGGAAAAGGCGATCGCCAACGTGCTCGACAGCGGCAAGCGCACGGCCGATATCGCCGCGCCGCACCTGCCCACCGTTACCACATCGGAAATGGGCGATGCCGTGCTCGAACAGTTCAGGGCGCTGACCGCCTGACGCCGTACGGCCCTCGGTGCGGGCATGCCGGGCGACGGAACACGATATGAACGCTGAAGAACCCGTCGACAGGACCGAGATCATCCGGCGCACCGGGCGGCAGCTCATGGGCCGGTTCCGGTCCAATGTCGCGGCGAGCCGGGCGTTCCTGAAGAGCCGGCGCGCCGGCCACGGCAGCGGCATGCCGGTGCACGGCTACCGCTACTTCTTTTTGACCGTCATGGTGGTCTTCCTCGTCGCCGTGGTGCTCGACAACCCGGTCGGCGCCTATCGCAACCAGTGGCCGGCCGACGTGCTCAAATGGGCCCACCGGCTGACCGATATCGGCAAATCCGGCTGGATCCTCGTTCCGACCGGCGGTTTGGTCCTGGCCGGGTTCTTCCTGGACTGGCGCCGCTTCGGCGCGCGGACACGGCTGACAATGGCGAAATGGGTGGCGGCGAGCGCCTATGTCTTCATCGCCGTCGGCATGTCGGGCCTCATCGTCGCCATCGCGAAACGGCTGATCGGCCGGGCCCGGCCGGTCCATTTCGAGGAGCTTGGCGCCTTCTATTTCCAGCCCTTTTCGAATGCCAGCTTTGCCAGTTTCCCGTCCGGCCACTCAACGACGTCGGGCGCCTTTTTCGCGGCCATCGCCATCTTTTTCCCGGCACTGCGGTTTCCGGCGCTGGTGCTGGCCATCTGGCTCGGCTTCACCCGTGTCCTGGTCGGCGCGCATTATCCGAGCGACGTGGTCGCCGGGCTCGCCTTCGGTGCGTGGTATGCCTATTTCACGGCGCTGTTCTTCGCCGGCTACGGCTTCATATTCACGATCGACGAAAACGGTCTTCCGGCGCGCCGCAAGGGCTACGAGCTGCAGAAGTTCCTGCTGCGGCGGTGACGGCCACGCCATGAAATCGTGCCGTTTGTCGCGGCGGATGATTGACTTGACGCGCAGGCAATGTAAAACGCCCAGCGAAACGGAAAGAAACATGCACAACGCAATGAACCATCGGCGCACCGGCATATCCGCGGCAGACCCTGCCGGCGGCCTTTGCGCGCGCATCCGTTTTGCCAAATTCACGGCCACGAAGACGACCAAAACGGTCTGACGTCTCTGGCTTGTCCGCGCTCTTCCCGGTCCAGCCGGGGAGAGGACCCGCACCGGCCGGCGGGTTGCAGACAGGAAGAGAGACAGGAGAACTATCGCAATGGGATTTCGTGTAGCTATCGCCGGCGCCACCGGGAATGTGGGCCGGGAAATGCTGGAGATCCTGTCGGAACGGGACTTTCCCGCCGACGAGATCATTCCGCTCGCATCCAGCCGGTCCGTGGGCAAGGAAGTGTCCTACGGCGACCGGACGCTGACGGTGAAGAACCTGGAGAACCACGATTTTTCGACCACGGATATCTGCCTGATGTCGGCGGGCGGATCCGTTTCCGAAAAGTGGTCGCCGAAAATCGGCGAGCAGGGCTGCGTCGTCATCGACAACTCGTCGGCCTGGCGCTACCACGCGGACGTTCCGCTGATCGTGCCGGAGGTCAATGCCGACGCGGTCGCCGATTTCACCAAGAAGAACATCATCGCCAACCCGAACTGCTCGACGGCACAGCTGGTCGTCGCGCTGAAGCCGCTGCATGATGCCGCCGGCATCAAGCGGATCGTGGTTTCCACCTATCAGTCGGTCTCCGGCAGCGGCAAGGACGGCATGGACGAGCTGTTCAACCAGACGCGCGCCGTCTTTGTCAACGACCCGGTGGAGAAAAGCGTCTACACCAAGCGCATCGCCTTCAATGTCATTCCGCATTGCGACGTCTTCATGGAGGACGGCTACACCAAGGAAGAATGGAAGGTGCTTGCCGAGACGAAGAAGATGATCGATCCGAAGATCAAGGTGACCTGCACGGCTGTGCGGGTGCCGGTCTTCATCGGTCACTCCGAAGCGGTCAATATCGAGTTCGAGCGGGAAATCACCGCGGACCAGGCCCGCGACATCCTGCGCGAGGCGCCGGGTTGCCTCGTCGTCGACAAGACCGAGGACGGCGGTTATGTGACGCCGCACGAATGCGCCGGCGAGGACGCCACCTATATTTCGCGCATCCGCGAGGATGCGACGGTGGAACACGGCCTCAACATCTGGGTGGTTTCGGACAATCTGAGGAAGGGTGCGGCACTCAACGCCATCCAGATCGCCGAACTGCTGATCGCGCGCGGGCTGATCCAGGCGAAAAGCCAGGCTGCCTGACCGTTCCGAACCCGTAACACGCTGCACGACAGGCCGGATTTCCGGCCTGTCGTCATTCGCCGTGCCCGGTTCCAGCCCTCCATTCCCCGCGATCAACGCCCTATGCCAGGACAATTTTCTTGCGCCTATTCTGCTTCAACGGGGAGTTCCAATCGTCTCACATAGCGGAATTCCACTGTCCCTGTAGCGCCGATTTATCGGATCGAGTCCGAAACATCGCCAGTCAAATTTCGTTTCGCACCCGTTATCATCCCTTGTTTTTAGGTGTATTCCGTAACTAAGCCGACTATTCATATAGCGTTTGCTCAAAAAGGCATTGTTCGCGGCCCCGGTGCCAAAACGTGACAATTATTCATGTTTCGCTAGCGAAACGACTTTGCGTCGATGATGTTCCAGTATTTTCGGGGAGTAATTTCGCAGGAAGCCGGCAAAATCGGATACTGCCGGAAAAATACAAGTTCAAACCTGTGCAAAGATGTTCTATTCTTTGGATAGTCTGAAAACAGGCAATATACGGATCTTTGGTACTGACCATCAATTTGAAACGGGGGACCGATTGGTGATGCAGCGCTTGGTGAATGCCGTGATTGGTGTCTTGCTGGCCCTGATTGCGTTGGCGGTTGCTGTGCCGTCCGCCTGGGCCGCGAAGTGCGGCAACACGTCCGCCGGGTTCGCCCAATGGGTCGAGGCGACCAAGAAAGAGGCGGCGCGCAAGGGATTCAGCCAGCGCACCATCAACGCGACGCTCGGCAATGTCCGCTACGCGACGAAAACCATCCGGCTCGACCGAAATCAGACAAGTTTCAAGCTCTCGCTGAACCAGTTCATGCGCAAACGCGGCGCAAACGCCATTGTGAGCCGCGGCAAGCAGCTGAAAAAGCGGCACAAACGGCTGTTTGACTCGCTCGAACGCCGCTACGGCGTGCCGCCAGGCGTCATACTGGCCATCTGGGGCATGGAAACGGGTTTCGGCGGCTATATGGGCAGCCAGGACACGATTTCGGCGCTGGCGACGCTTGCATACGACTGCCGACGCTCGAAATTCTTCACAAACGAGCTCTATGCGGCAATGACCATCATCCAGCAGGGACAGCTTTCGCGCAGCCAGATGCGCGGCGCAGGCCACGGTGAGCTCGGTCATACGCAGTTCCTGCCGACGAGCTATATCCGCTATGCGGTCGACGGCGACGGAAACGGCCGGCGCGACCTCGTGGGCTCGCGCACGGACGCGCTTGCGTCGACCGCCAATTACCTGCGCGCCAAAGGCTGGAAGCGCGGGCGCGGCTATCAGCCGGGCCAGTCCAATTTCCGCGCCATTCAGGCCTGGAACGCCGCCAGCGTCTACCAGCAGGCAATCGCGATCATCGCGCTGCAGATCGACAGCTAGGCCCTTATCACGCATTTTCGCGCTCCGTATCGGTCTCAACGGCCGTGTTTGCGGCCGTCTGGCCGGGCTTTGGGCGCCTCAGAGCCCTTTCGCATGCTGAAATCGGCACTGCGTAGCCCTTCCGTCCGTTTCTGCTGCCGGGTGGCGAATATCCGTCATCCCCCACCTAGCGCTGCCGCGGGCGGCGGTCCGGCGCTGCAGGTGCACGGTGACCGGCGCCAGGCGCGGGGCAGTCCGCCGTGTGACCACAAATTGCGTTCGGTCGCGTGACAAACGGCCGAACATTGCCTGTATCTGAATTGCGGTCTACCCCGTGACGGCCTGTCCCTCGAAAAGACGCCGGTGCCGGCGGATCAGCTGGGCGGTGTTTTCGATCACCTTGGCGATGTGCGGCTCATGGCGGTCGTCGTCGTGGCTGACCAGCCACTGGTCGTGCGACAGTTCCGATACCGGATCGTCGCAGCGCACGAGCCGCGGCGAGGCGTCGCCGATGAAACAGGGGAGGACGGCAAGGCCGGTCCCGGTCGTCACCGCCGCCATCAGCGCCGCCGGCGAGTTGCAGGCAAGGACGGCGTCCCGTTCCAGGTGACGCTCGAGCCAGGCCGACGATGGCGGCTTGGTGCCGGCGTGGACCATGGTGATCCAGTCGCAATCCCAGTAGCGTCGCCGCGTCTTTGCCGCGGGATGACCGGCGACGTAATCCGTGTCGCCATAGATGGCGAACTCGACCCGGTTCAGACGCTGGCCGGCGAGGCCGAGATTTTCCGGCCGGCGGTTGCGCAGTCCGATATTGGCCTGGCGTCTTTGCAGGTCGATGTCCTCGACGCCGGTGATCAGCGCGAGGTCGACATGCTCGTCCTGCGGACGCAGTTCCGAGATCTTGTGGGCGAGGAAAAGCCCGGTCCAGAATCCGACCGCGATGCGAACCTTGTGGGTGCGTTCGGCCTTGTCGCGCCAGCGGTCGATTCGGGCCGCCTCCGCCTCAAGACCCTCCGCATATTCGAGCAGTTCGACGCCCGCCGTGGTCAGTGAATAGCCGTCCTTGCTGCGGTGGAAGAGCTCCAGGCCGAGCGCCCGCTCGAGCGCCAGCACGCGGCGTCCGAGAGTCGGCGGGCTGACCTGCGTCGCGTGGGCCGCCGCCGACAATCCGCCGCCCCTGGCAACAGCGATGAACAGTCTCAGATCCTCCCATTTCCACCTTTCATTCATGAAAAACGTCTTTCAATCTTGGGTGTTTTTCGACGGAAGAATATCGATTATTTCTCATAGCGATATACGACTTATTGAACCCTATTTCGGAGCATATACCATGAATACGTTAAAAAACAAACAGATAGGGATTGGCAACTCCATGGTCGGAACCATGGGAATCGGAACCTGGGCGCTCGGCGGTCCATTTTTCAGTGGTGAAAAATGGGTGCTCCCGAAGGGAACGCCCATCGGATACGGAAATGCCGAGGATTCGGTCTCGATTCGCGCCATACACTGCGCCATGGAATGCGGTGCAAAGCTGATCGACACGGCCGATGCCTACGGTGCGGGCCACTGCGAGAGGGTCATCGGGCGGGCGATCAAGGGTCGCCGCGACCGGGTTTTCCTGGCGACGAAATTCGGCAATGTCATCGACGAGGACCGTAAGGAACTGATTGGTCAACAATGGTCCGAGCGCTTCATCAGGGATGCCTGCGAGGCCTCGCTACGCCGGTTGCAAACCGATGTGATAGACCTCTATCAGTTGCATATATCCGACCTTGAAATCGACGCCGCACAGGGTGTCGCGGAGGTCCTGGAATTGCTGCGCGAGGAAGGCAAGATACGCTCCTTCGGATGGAGCACCGACGATCCGGACCGCGCCGGGAGCTGGAGCGGTTATGGCGGCGCAACCGTCGCGCAGTTCAATATGAACGTCTTTCAGCCGGCGCCGGAGATGCTCGAAATCTGTCGTGAAAACCGCTTCGCGGCGCTCATCAGATTGCCCCTTGCGATGGGTCTGCTGAGTGGAAAATACACACCTGAAAGCCGTCTTCCGGAGAACGATATCCGCTCGGCCGGGCCGGACTGGCAGCGCTATTTTCTGAAGAGTGGAGGTGCGAATCGGACCTGGACGGACCGCCTCGAATCCATCCGGGAGATCCTCAGGAGCGACGGCCGGACTCTGGTCCAGGGAGCGCTTGCATGGATCTGGGCACAGGGCGATCGCGTGATTCCGATCCCCGGAATCCGCAACGAAGAGCAGGCGCGGGAGAACCTCGGCGCGATCGAATTCGGCCCGCTTTCGGCCGACCAGGTGGCGGCGATCGACACGATCCTCGAGCGGTCTTGAAGTGGATCAGGACGCTACCGGCCGGGTCGGGAAAAGTCCCCGGTGGCGTCATTCATCACCCACAATTCGCCCGTGGAGATGTCGAACCAGGCGCCGTGCAGGTTGAGCTTTCCCTTGTCTTCGAGAATCTTCACACAAGGGAAAGTGCGCAGATTTGCGATGGAGTTGCGGATGGAAATCCGCTCCAGCGCGGTCTGACGCTCGCCGGGGGTCAAAAGCGTGTTTTGCTGGATTTCGGAGCTGACGGGCGTCAGCAGGCTCATCCAGCGGCCGATGAAGTCGCCCGGCGAGAGTGGTTCGGCATTCGGGTCGAGCGCCGCCGATATGCCGCCGCAGCGGCCGTGTCCCATGACGACGATATCGCGGACGCGCAGGGACTGGACGGCGAATTCGAGCGCCGCGGAGGTCGAGTGGAACTCACCGTCCGGCGCATAGGGCGGAACGAGATTGGCGACATTGCGGACGACAAACAGCTCGCCCGGGCCGCTGTTGAAGATCGTTTCCGGCGCGGCGCGCGAATCGCAACAGGCAATCACCAGCGTTTGTGGCTTCTGGCCCTTTTCCGCCAGTTCGCGGTAGCGCTCGCGCTCCTCGTCGTACCGGCCGTTCATGAATCGGTCATAACCGGCGAGCAGCCGGTCGGGAAACGCGCTCATCTAGGTCTTTTCCTTGTTCTTTGTCTCCGGCCGGCCCGGCGGTCTCGCCAGGTGGCGCATCTGCACCAGCGCGAACGGCCGAACCAGGCTGGCAGCCTCGCGCTCGAGCGTCAGTTCGTCGGCGCCGTGTTTCGCCGTGCGCGCCAGCATCTCGAACACGGAGGCTGTCGCCTTCTGAAGCGCCCGCTCGTCGCCGCTGCCGTCCATGAGACGGGAAAGGAACAGCGCCGACAGAAGATCGCCCGGCCCGTTCGGCGGATCGGGGATCTCCTGGTGCTCGGCCAAAAGGGCGTCTGCGTTCGTGACCAGGAGGTTACCGGTGCTGTTCGCCATCATGGGAACGGCGGTGGTGACGAGGACCCGCTCCGGTCCGAGCGAACGGGCCGCATTGATTATGTCCGCATTGTCTGACAGGGCGGTGCCGGCCATCCATTCCAGTTCGTGACGGTTTGGCGTTGCCACAGAAGCGGCCGGGATGAGTTCGTCCCGCACGGCCCGGGCTGTTTCCTCGGGCACGTACAATCCGCCCTTGTCGCCGATGACCGGATCGCAAAGATAGAGCGCTTCGGGGTTCTTTTCCCGGACGGCGGCGACCAGCCGGGCGATACCTGCCGCCTGTGCGGCGTCGCCGAGATAGCCGGAAAGCACGGCGCCCACCTCCGCCAGCCACGGCGCGCGGCAAAGATCGTCGATGATCGCGGAAAACGCCTCCGCCGGCAGCGTCGAGCGGGTCGCCGGCCCGTGCCCGGGGTGCCAGGGCAGAACAATCGTCGGCAGTGCCCAAACCGGATGACCCAGGGTTTCCAGCGCGAAAACCACCGCCCTGTTGCCCACCGAACCGCGCACGACGTGGCTGGAGATCACCAGAACAGCCTGACGGTCCGGCGTCTGCAATTGACTGTCGGACATGGGATCTCTCAGTTGCGCTGCAGGAAATTCACCAACCAGATAATCAGAATGAATACGGCGATCAAGGAAAGAATGCGACCGATGCGGCTTCCCCAGACCTCGATGCGATCCGACTGGTCGACATCTTCGGCCATGAAATGTCCTTTGACCGTCTTGGATTTCGGCTTCATCTTCGGCGCGTTCAAAAGGCCGCCTTCTTCGCGCAGCCTGTCCAGGTCGCGCTTTGCGTCGCGGGCCTTCTGGTCATCGTGGTCCGGCATGGTCTCAACCCTTATTCCGGGTCAATCTAGCCATGAAACGCACCAAAGCAACAGCGCCGGAATTGAAACGGGCAAAGCACGGCGATCAAAGCGCGCCTTCTTCTTCCAGGACCTTGCGCGCCACGCGGAAGCACTCCAGCGCCTGCGGCACGCCGCAATAGATGCCGACGACATGGATGATGGCGCGGATTTCCTCGACGGAAACGCCGTTGTTGCGGGCGCCGCGGCAATGGGTCTCCCATTCCTGCATCTTGCCGAGCGCGCCGATCATCGCCAGGTTCATCATCGACCGCGTCTTCAGGTCGATGACCTCGTCTCCCCAGCCGAAGCCCCAGCACCATTCGGTCATCGCCTCCTGAAAGGGGCGGGTGAAATCGTCGGCGGCCGCCAGGTTCTTCTCCACATATTCTGGGCCGAGCGTTGCCTTGCGCTGCGCCAGTCCCCTTTCAAAGCGGTCCTTGTCCATTGCCTAATTCGCTCCCAGCCTGATCGCGACATTCTTTGTCTGCACGTAGTTCAACAGCGCCTCGCGCCCCTTTTCGCGCCCGTAACCGGACCTGCCGTAGCCGCCGAAAGGGGTCTCGACGCCGCCAGCATACCATTCGTTGACGAAGACCTGCCCGGCGCGGATTTGCTTTGCGGCGCGCGTCGCTCGGTCGAGATCGCCGGTAAAGACGCCGCCGACCAGCCCGTATGGCGTGCCATTGGCGATGGCGATCGCCTCGTCGTCGCGGGAGAACTTCAACACGGAAAGGACCGGGCCGAAAACCTCGTCATTGGCGATCGCCATGTCGGGTGTCACATTCGTCAGCACCGTCGGCTCGAGGAACCAGCCGGGCCGGTTCAGCGGACGGCCACCCGTCGCAGTGACGGCGCCCTCGCGCTGCGCGGCAGAGCACATTTCGGCGGCGCGGTCGCGCTGGCGTTCGGAGACCATAGCGCCCATATTGGCGCCGAAGTCGGGCCGCTCGATGCCGGGCCCGACGGAAAGATCCCTTGCCAGCGAGACGATACCCTCGACGACGCGGTCGTGGATGCTCTCGTGGACGATGACGCGGGACATTGCCGAACAGACCTGGCCGGCATTGAAATAGATGCCCCAGCGCACATCGCCCATGAAGGTGTCGATATCGGCATCGTCATGGACGATGGCCGCCGATTTGCCGCCGAGTTCCAAAACGCAGGGCACCACGTTTTTCGCCGCCGCCCCGGCAATCGCGGTGCCGGTCGGCACGGATCCGGTAAAGACGATCTGGTTGACGCCGGGATGGGCCGAAAGGGCGGCGCCGGCCTCGTGACCGTGGCCGCAAAGGATGTTGACCGCGCCGCGCGGCAGCCCGGCCGCCTCGGCGGCCAAAGCGAAATAGCGGTTGGTCAGAGGGTCGAGCTCCGGCGTCTTGATCACGCAGGCATTGCCGGTAGCAAGCGCCGCCGACAGCGAGCGCGCGGTCATTTCCAGCGGATAGTTCCACGGGATGATCTGCGCGGAAACGCCATAGGGCTCCAGCACCGTGAAGTCGAAATAACCGGCGCCAAGCGGGATCGACCGGCCTTCAAGCGTCTCGGCCTGGTTGCCGTAATATTCGAAATAGCGTGCCGCGCCCTCGATCTCGATCCGAGCTTCCCACAGGGGCTTGCCGGATTCAAGCGTCAGGATCGGCGCAATTTCGTCTATTTTTTCAAGGAGGTAGTCGCCCATTGCCCGAACCAGTCGGCCGCGTTCAACCGGCCGCAGATCGCGCAGCGCGCCGCTCTCGTGGCACCGCCTTGCCGCTGCGACGGCGCGATCGACGTCGCCCGCGTCGGCCAGCGCCTGTTCCGCCAGCGCCTCACCGGTGCCCGGATCGTCGACCGCAAGGCGCCCGGCACCGCCGTCTGCAAAGCTCCCGTCAATATAGTTCTGCCAATAGGGCGCTACTTCAACCATCGACCGCTTCTCTCATCCATTGCTGCAGCACATGCACCGAGTGCTCGGAATTGACGCCGCAGGTTGGATCGAGCACGAGCGGCCCCGGGCGATAGCCGCGGCTCTTCATGCCCCGCTGCACCGATTCGACGAGATGAATGTCCTCCTCGACGGTGGTTCCGCGATCCTGGGCGGCAAGCCTGCTGACAATATCGTTGTCGAGGCCGCCGATGCTGTACCAGCCCCGCCATACAACCACATGATCTGCGTCAACGGCGCGCCAGTGATAGGTGTTGAGGACATTCCCGGGATAGACCTGGAAGGAAAACATCGGCCACAGGTACCAGGATGAATAGTCGCCGGCGTGCGCATTGGCGTCGAGGTCGACGGGATAGCTCATGCTTTCCAGGTTCTGGCATTCCGTGGTGTGGCGCAGGCAGTAGCCCTGCGGCTGGATGTCGTAGGTCTCCGGCTTGATGATCCCGGTCGCGAATGTCGGGTGATTGATCTTGCAGTGGTAGCACTCCGAGTAGTTCTCGACGGAGACCTTCCAGTTGCAGTTCTCCGGAATCTCGACCCACTGCAGTGGCTCCAGGTCCGCATGGTCCGGAACAAAGGCCGCCAATTCCTGCCTGACGCCCGGAAACCATACGTCCATCGGCTCCGCGTCCGGATCGAGATTGACGAAGAGAAAGCCGCAGAACTCCTCGACCCGGACGGATGTCAGGCATATCGCGTTCCTGTCGAAACCGGGAACCGCCTTGATATTGGGGCCGGAGCGCAGCTTGCCGGTCAGCTCATAGGTCCAGGCATGGTATGGGCAGACGATCAGCCCGGCATGGCCGGTTCCGCTGACCAGTTCGTGCGCCCGGTGCTGGCACACATTATAGAAGGCGCGAATCTCGCCCGCCTTATCGCGGATGCAGAACAGGCTCTGGCCGGCGATCTCGAAGGTGAAATAGGCGCCCGGTTCCTTGAGCTGCGCGACATGGCCGGCAAATTGCCATGTCCGCGCGATCAGGCCGTTTTGCTCGATCCGGAATATCTCCGGATCGGTGTAGAAGCGGGCGTCCAGCGAGCGGACCAGGTCTACGGGCGCGGTCATCGGCGTTCCCTCATTCCTCTGCGGCGTATATCCCGAGCGCGTGACGGCGCTCGTGGAACCGTTCGATGTTGGAAATCACGTCCGGCTCCGCATCGGCGATGACGAAGGCCATCAGCGCTTCGAGCAATGCGATGGTCGATACGGAGGACGGAAAGAACTGCGGCGTGTCGGCGGTGACGATAAACGCGTGATCGCTCGCTATGACGATCGGCGAGGCCGGGCTGTCGGAGATGGCGATGATGGTCAATCCCTGCTCGCGGGCAAGTTCCACGGCCTCGACCACCTCCGAGCGGTAGGGTTTGCAGGTAATTGCGATCAGCACGTCGCCGGAAGCGGCGCGTGCAAGGTCATCGATCGCGACGCTTCCGGGGCGCGGTATCGCCTCGATCGTGTCAACCGCCATGTCGGCGAGATAGGTGAAGTTGCGGGCGTTCGAGCTGTTGACGCCGACACCGAGAACGAAGGTCCGGCGCGCCGCGACGATGGCATCCGCCGCGGCCTTCATGGCCTCGTCACTTGTCGCGGCAAAGGTCTCCTCGATGTTGCGGATGGCGCTCGAAGCCATGTCCGCATAGAGCTTCGACAGCTTGCCGCCCCTTGCCAGGGACTGCAGCCAGCGGGCGCGGTCCGGAAAGCTGATGCCGCCGCGCCGGATTTCCTGGCGGAAAGGCTCGCGGAAATCTTCGTAACCGTCGAAGCCGACCGTCCGGGCCATGCGCACGAATGTGTTGGGCTTGACGCGCGCGGCATCGGCGATCTCGCGGATCGATGAAACGCTTACATCGTTCGGGTTTTCAAGCACATAGGACGCCGCCTTGCGGACCTCCGGCGTCATGTCGCCGAGTGTTTCGGCGAGCGCCTCAAGAACGTCCTGGGGCGCCGTTACGGCACAGTTTGGTACAATCATGTTATTCATGGTTGACGAAAGTACATTTGTACGATTAGCCTGTCCACACATTTGTTCGCCATGCATGGGAAAATACGGTGACCGAGGAAAACAAGGGATCTGTGCCGTCTGCGGCGCGTGTCGTCATTGTCGGCGGCGGCATCATGGGCTGCGGCCTGGCCTATCATCTTGCCCATGAGGGCTGGACGGATGTGGTGCTTCTGGAAAAATCCGAGCTGACCTCCGGCTCGACGTGGCACGCGGCGGGCCAGATCACCCACTCGACGTCGAGTTTCGGGCTCGGTAAATGCGTCGACTACAATATCGGCCTTTATTCCGGCGGGCTGGAGGCGGAGACCGGGCAGTCGGTCACCTGGCACGGCTGCGGCTCGTTCCGGCTCGCCTATTCGCAAGACGAGATGGACTGGCTGCGCCACACGCTGAGCGTCGGCCGGTCGCTCGGCTTCAATATCGAGATCGTCGGCAGGGACCGCGTGGCCGAACTGCACCCGTTCTACAATCTCGACGGCGTCATCGGCGCACTGCACACGCCCGATGACGGCCATGCCGATCCGTCCGGCATCACCCAGGCGCTGGCGGCCGGCGCGCGGCAACTCGGCGCACGCATCATCCGCCGCTGCCGGGCGACCGACATCAAGCAATTGCCGACGGGCGAATGGAAGGTTTCGACGGAGCGCGGCGACATCACCTGCGAGCACGTGGTCAATGCCGGCGGCACCTATGCGCGCCAGATGGGCGCGTGGAGCGAGCTGCAAATACCGACGACTTCCATGACGCACCATTATTTCGTAACCGAAACGGTACCTGAATTCAAAGACCTCGGCCATGAATTGCCGGTGATAAGGGACGACGCACTGGTCTCCGGCTATATCCGCATGGAGCAGAAATCCGGGCTGATCGGGATCTACGAGAAGGCAAATCCCAACACGGTCTGGGAGGATCATTGTCCCTGGGAGGCGGAAAACGAGCTGTTCGATGCCGATTACGAGCGCATCATGCCATGGCTGGAGAATGCCATGGTCCGCATGCCGGTCTTTGCGGAGCTCGGCATCAAGCGCGTCGTGCACGGGGCGATCTCGCATCCGCCGGACGGCAACCCGCTGATCGGGCCGGCGCCCGGCGTCAAGAATTACTGGTGCTGCTGCGGCACGCAGATCGGCATCGGCTGGGGACCGGGGCTGACGCGGGAGCTGGCGCGCTGGATGGTGCACGGCGCCGCCGATATATCGATGCGCGAATACGATCCGCGGCGGTTCGGCGCCTATGCCGACAAGGACTGGCAGATCGTCAAGGCACGGGAGGATTACTGCCTGCGCCACGAAATCCCGTTCCCGCATTTCAACCGGCTGGCCGGGCGCCCGGTGAAGCCGAGCCCGCTCTATGAACGGCTGAAACAGAAGGGCGCCGTATTCGAGGAGGTCTACGGCCACGAGCGCCCGCGCTGGTTCGCGAAAGACGGCGTGGCGCGGGAGGACCACTATTCCTTCCGCCGCAACGTCGTTCACGACATGGTCGGCGCCGAGGTGCGGGCGGTGCGCAATCATGTCGGCATCATGGACATATCCGCCTTCACGAAGGTGGAGGTCAGCGGCCCCGATGCGGAAAGCCTTCTCGACCGCCTGGTCGCCAACCGGCTGCCGCAGAAGGTCGGGAGCATTGCCCTGACGCACCTACTCAACCGGCGGGGCCGTATCGAGATCGAGCTGACGGTCGTCCGGCTGGAACAGGATCGCTACTATCTCGTCTGCGCCGCGTTTTTCGAGCAGCGGCTTCTCGATCACCTGGACCGGCACCGCGAGAACGAGTCGGTCACCATCACCAAACGCTCTGACGACTGGGCGGCGATCGCCCTGCAGGGACCGCAATCGCGGGCGGTGCTTTCCGCCAATACGGATGCGGCCCTCGACAATGCCGGTTTCCGCTGGCTTTCGGGCCGGCAGATCACCATTGCCGGGCATGCCATGTGGGCGTTCCGCATGTCCTATTGCGGCGAGCTCGGTTGGGAAATCCACGGCCCGCGCGAATCGATGCTCGACGTCTATGATGCGCTCTGGGCGGCGGGTGAGGCTTACGGCATCGCCGATTACGGCTCCTTCGCGATGAATGCCATGCGGATGGAGAAAATGTTCAAGGGCGCCGGCGAACTCACCAACGAGGTGACGCTGCCGGAAGCCGACGTGATGCGCTTCGTCAAGCTGGACAAGGGATCCTTTGTCGGCAAAGAGGAGACGGAAGCGAGCCTGAACGGCGAACTGCCCTGGATCTGCGCCTATCTTTCGATCGAACCGGACGGCGTCGAGGACGGGCACGGCGGCGAGGCGGTTCTGCTTGACGGTGCCGTCGTCGGATCGACCGCGTCGGTGGCCTATGGGCACACGACCGGAACGATCCTCGCCTTTGCCTATATCAAACCCCACGCCGCAAGGCCGGGCACCCGGTTGAGCGTGTTGATTGCCGGGAGTCCACGGGACGCGACTGTGCTTGATGAGCCGGCTTATGATCCGCAGAACCTGCTCCCCACAACCGACAAACCCGTCGAGGAGGCGGCCGAATGACGACGATTCCCGAAACCATGCGCGCCGTTGTCCTCACGGGCCATGGCGACATGGACAAGCTCGAATACCGCACCGACTGGCCGGTGCCGCAGCCGCGACCAGGCGAAGTGCTGATCAAGGTGCATGCCTGCGGCCTCAACAACACCGACGTCAACACCCGTACCGGCTGGTACTCGAAAGCGGTCACCGAAGCGACGACCGGCGGCGGGTTCGATGAAGTGGGCGAGGAAGACCCGTCCTGGGGCGGATCGCCCATCGTCTTTCCGCGCATCCAGGGCGCCGATGTCGCCGGCACGGTGGTCGCGGCCGGCGACGGGGCGGACGCTTCGCTGATTGGCAGGCGGGTCTTGGTGGAGACCTGGATCCGCGATCCCGACGATCCGCTCGACATGAACAAGTGCCGCTATCTCGGATCTGAGATGGATGGCGGTTTCGCCGACTATCTTAGAATCGTCGAGCGCGCCGTCTTTCCGGTCGACTGCGCCTTGAGTGACGCTGAACTGGCCACCTTCGCGACCTCCTGGGTGACGGCGGAAAACATGC
Organism: Nitratireductor sp. XY-223; assembly: GCF_004959855.1. Taxonomy (GTDB): domain Bacteria; phylum Pseudomonadota; class Alphaproteobacteria; order Rhizobiales; family Rhizobiaceae; genus Hoeflea_A. The sequence continues at coordinate 557,587 of NZ_SPNT01000002.1, forward strand.
TCAACCGCGCCAATGTCGTGTCCGGCGACACGGTTCTCATCCCCGGTGCCTCCGGCGGTGTCGGATCGGCACTCATCCAGCTTGCCAACCGCCGCGGCGCAAGGACGATCGCGATGGCCGGCAAGGCCAAGCACGACCAGGTGGCGGCGCTTGGCCCCGCTGCTGTCCTCGACCGAGCACCGGATAACCTGAAATCCGAATTGAAGCGGGTCATCGGCAGCGACTCGGTCAGCGTCGTCGCTGATGTGGTCGGCGGCGACTATTTCCCGACGCTGATCGACGCGCTGGAACGGGGCGGCCGCTACACCTGCTCGGGCGCGATCGCCGGCCCGATCGTCGATCTCGACCTGCGCACGCTCTACCTGCACGACCTGACATTCACCGGCGCGACCGTCGTTCCGCCCGGCACCTTTGGCGATCTGGTCGGCTATATTGAGCGCGGCGAGGTCAAGCCGGTGCTCGCGGAAGCGTTCCCGCTGGAAAGGCTGCATGAGGCCCAACAGGCCTTCATCGACAAGAAACACATCGGCAACATCGTCGTGACGATGGATTGACTAACCAATGAAGATCACCCGCATCTCGGTCTATCAGAAGGACCTTCCACTGGCCGATCCCTACTGGCTGTCCGGCGGACGGCTGAAATTCGAGGTGCTTGACGCGACCTTCGTCAAACTGGAAACCGATGCGGGCCTGACGGGTTGGGGTGAAGGCACGCCGTGGGGCCACACCTATGTACCGGCCCATGGTCCGGGCATCCGCGCCGGCATCGAGACCATGGCGAAGGCTGTGCTCGGGCTCGATCCGCGCAAGGTGGAACTGGTCGAGCGGGCCATGGATCTGTGCCTTCCCGGTCACCTTTATGCCAAGGCGCCGATCGACCTTGCCTGCTGGGATATCATGGGCAAGGCCTTCGGCCTGCCGATTGCCGATCTCCTGGGCGGCAGGCGCGAGACCGGCACGCCGGCGGCGTCCTCGGTCTCCTCCGGCGATCCCGACACCATGATGGGCATCATCGAGCGCTACCGCGCGATGGGATATGTCGCCCACTCCGCCAAGGTCGGCGGCAGCGATACGGAAAGGGATATCGAGCGCATTCGGTATCTTGAGGAACGCCGCCGCCCCAAGGAAATCATTCTCTACGACGTCAACCGGGCCTGGACCCGCCGGGAGGCCGCCATCGTCATGAACGCGGTCGCTGAACTCGGCGTGACCTTCGAGCAGCCGGGGGAAACGCTCGACGACATCGCCGCGATCCGGAGGGTGACCACGGCGCCGATCAGCGTCGATGAAACGCTGGTGACGCTGCAGGACGCATGCAGAATCGCCCGCGAGGGCATTGCCGATGTCTTCGGCATCAAGCTCAACCGGGTCGGCGGGCTGACCAAGGCGCGGCGCATCCGCGACGTCGCCCTGGCCCACGGCATTCAGATATTCGTCATGGCGACCGGCGGTTCGGTCCTCGCGGACACCGAGGCGGCGCACCTCGCCCAATCCATCCCGCAGGAATTCATACGAGCATGCTGGGCCTGCCAGGACATGCTCACGGTCGATGTTGCGCCGGACCGGGGCTGTCGCTGCATCGACGGGATGATGACCATCGGCGACGCGCCGGGCCTAGGCTGCGATCCGGACGAAGCGATTCTGGGAGATCCCGTTGCCGTATACGAGGTGCAGCGGTGAGGATTACCCGGATCAATATCTGGCGCGTGCCACTTGAAAGCCACACGGCCTACAACATGGCCGCAGGCAAGAAATGCGAAACGGTCGAGACCGTCGTCGTGCGGGTCGAAACCGATGCCGGCATCGACGGCTGGGGCGAGGCCTGCCCGATCCCGCACTACCTGCCCGCCTATGCGGGCGGCATTGCGCCGGCCATCGAGAACATGGCTCCCGTCCTGATCGGCAGCGACCCCGTCGGACCGGAAGCGGTGATGGATCGGCTCGACGCGCATCTGATCGGTCACCCTTACGCCAAATCGCCGATCGATATCGCACTATGGGACATTACCGGAAAAGCTGCCGGCCTGCCGCTTCACGCGCTGCTCGGCGGCCGGCGGGTGCGCGACCTGCCGCTCTATCATTCGATCACGTGTGTCGCGCCCGACGAAATGGCGCGGATCGCACAGGATGTCCACGCGCAGGGCATCCGGCAGTTCCAGGTCAAGCTCGGTGCCGACGCCGACTGGCAGGCGGATGTCGAACGCCTTTCCAAAGTGCGCGCCGCCGTCGGCGACGGTCCGCTCGTCTACGGAGACTGGAACTGCGGCGCCAGCCGGCTCGATGCCATCCGCGTCGGGCGGGCCGTATCGCACCTCGACATCATGCTCGAACAGCCCTGCGCAACGCTGGAAGAATGTGCGGCGGTCAAATCCGCGACCGGCTTGCCGATGAAGATCGACGAATGCGCGCATGACACGGAATCGCTCTTGAAGGCATCTCGCCTGCAATGCATGGACGCGGTGGCGATCAAGCTTTCCAAGATGGGCGGCATCGGCGCCAGCCGCCGCGCCCGCGATCTCTGCCTGCACCTCGGCGCGCAGATGTGCATTGAGGATACCTGGGGATCGGACATTGCGACCGCAGCCCTGCTTCACCTCGGCGCAGCGACCGACCCGCGGGCGGTGATGAATGTCTGCGATCTCTCCGGCTATGTGGCGCCGCGCCTCGCGCCGGACGGGCCGGAACGGCGAGAGGGCCGCATCGCGCCCCCTGAGGGTCCGGGTCTCGGCGTTGCACCCGATCCGGACCGGCTCGGCCCACCCGCCGCGCAATACGACTAGAAAGGAAAGGCCCATGAGCACTTCCCAGCAGGAATGGATCGAACGCGCGGAGGCGGTGCTCCCGGCCGGCGGTTTCGGCAATTTCGATCCCGGCATCGTTATCCGCGAAGGAAAGGGTTCGCGTGTCTGGGACGAGGACGGCAATGAATATGTCGACTACCTGATCGGTTCGGGACCGATGCTGCTCGGCCACGGGCACCCGGAGGTGCTGGCCGCGGTCGAGGAACAGCTCGGCAAGGGCATGACGTTCTTCGCCAACAACGCGCGCGGCATTGAACTCGCCGAGGAAATCTGCCGCGCCGTGGCGTGTTCCGAAATGGTGCGCTACGTATCGTCCGGCGGCGAGGCGGACATGTATGCCATGCGCCTCGCCCGCGCCTTCACGGGGCGTGACAGGATCATCAAGTTCGAGGGCGGCTATCACGGCATGTCGGCGGAGGCGCAGATGAGCCTGGCGCCGACGCGGCTCGCGAATTTTCCGACCGCGGTGCCCGATTCCGCCGGAATACCTGCAAGCGTGCGCGACGCGATGCTGATCGCGCCATTCAACGACATCGACTTCGTGCGCTCGCTGATCGCGGAACATGAAGGGGAAATCGCGGCGATCATCGTCGAGCCGCTGCAGCGCATCATTCCCCCGCAGCCCGGCTTCCTGGAGGCGCTCAGGGACGAGTGCACGCGGCATGGCATCGTCCTCATCTTCGACGAGATCGTCACCGGATTCCGCTTTGCCTATGGCGGCGCGCAGGCGCTTTACGGCGTGGTGCCGGACGTGTGCACGCTCGGCAAGGTGATCGGCGGCGGCTTTCCGCTGGCGGCGATCGCCGGCAATGCCGACATCATGGCCCATTTCGACAAGTCGAGGGTTGGCGAAGAAGGTTTCCTGATGCAGCTCGGAACGCTGAGCGGCAACCCGGTCGCCGCCGTCGCCGGCCTGAAGACGATGGAAATCCTCAGGCGTCCCGGTGCCTATGACAGGCTGCGCCGGAGTGGCGAGACGCTGATGACCGCCATGACCGGGGCGTTGACAAAGGCCGGGGTCGATCACCGGATCGTCGGCGATCCGACCCTGTTCGACGTGGTCTTTACCGCCAGGGACGTACGCGACTACCGGGACGTCTTCGCCGCCGATGCCGGGCTCAATGCCCGCTTCAACGCGGCGCTGCGGGCCAAGGGAATCTTCAAATCGCCCGGCAAGCTCTACCCGTCGCTGGCGCTGAGCGATGAGGACATCGCGCAGACCGTCGATGCGATCGACTTTGCCGCCTACGAACTTTGCCGGCAGCCGGTTTCATAGATTTCGCGGCCTGATTGCGGTTTCGCACCATGGCCGGTTCGGATATGGTGGCCCCGATCATTCGAGGGGATCCGTTCATGACTGCCGTTGAGATTTTTTCCAAACCCGTCAGGCCGGGCGCCATCGTTGCACTTCTGCTTGCGGTCCTGACACTCTCCGGTTGCGGCATCAACGCCATTCCGACCTATGAGGAACAGGCCAAGGCGGCCTGGAGCCAGGTGCTCAACCAGTATCAGCGCCGTGCCGATCTCATCCCGAATCTCATCGAAACCGTCAAAGGTTATGCGGCTCAGGAAAAGGACGTGCTGACCTCGGTGGTCGATGCGCGCGCCAAGGCGACATCGGTACAGATCCCGTCGGACGTTTTAACCAATCCGCAGGCTTTCGAGACCTTCCAGCAGAACCAGTCGGCGCTGACATCGGCGCTCACCCGGCTTCTGGCCGTCTCTGAAGCCTATCCGGACCTCAAGTCCAACCAGAATTTCCTGGCCCTGCAGTCGCAGCTCGAGGGAACCGAGAACCGCATTGCCGTTGCCCGGCGCGACTATATCGAGGCGGTGCGAAAGTATAACACCGAGCTGAAAACCATTCCGGGCCGCTGGTGGGCATCCTGGTTCTACCCGGAGGCCAAGCCGATGCAGACCTTCACCATCGACGCGCAGAGCCGCGAGGTTCCCAAGGTCAACTTCGATTGAGGCCGCGGTGATGATGGCTCGGTTTCCACTCCTCTACGGCAATCTGCTGTGCCTGCTGCTGGCCCTGCTGCTGGCGGCCGCGCCTCTTTCGGGGGCCCGCGCGCAAGACATTCCCCGGCTCACGGAACGGGTCATGGACACGGCCGGAATCCTGCCGGACGGGGTCAAATCGCGGCTGATCGCGCAGCTTGCCGCCTTTGAGGACAAATCGTCCGACCAGCTGGTCGTTGCGACCATCCCGACGACCGGAGACTGGACGATCGAGCACTACGCCAACCTGATGTTCCGGCGCTGGGGGCTTGGCCAGGCGGAAGAAAACAACGGCGTCCTGCTGCTGGTCGCCGTCAACGACCGGAAGCTGCGCATCGAGGTCGGGTACGGTCTCGAAGGCACCCTGACCGACGCGCTTTCGAAACTGATCATCGACGAGACCATCGTGCCGGAATTCCGCGCCGGCGACTTCCCGGCGGGTATCCAGGCCGGCGTCGACAACATCATCGCCGTTCTGGAGGGCGACGCGGCGGAGATGCAGGCGCGCGCCGAGCGCAACGAACGCTGGATCGAACCCGACGACCTCATCGCCATCGGGTTTTTCAGCCTGTTCGGGCTGTTTTTCGGGGGCATGATCATCTTTTCGATCCTTGCCACGATCTTCGGCAAGAAGATCGCGCCCGGCCGCTACAAATGGTTGGGCGTGCAGGTTTCCGTGAGCAGCTCCGGCGGGTCATCGGGCAGCAGATCGTCCGGCTGGAGCAGTTCGAGCTCCGGGGGCTTTTCGGGCGGCGGCGGCTCGTCCGGTGGCGGCGGCGCATCGGGGAGTTGGTGATGCTGAGCAAAGCAGAACACGAACGGATCTCGGCGGCGATCACGGCCGCCGAGGCAAAGACCAGCGGCGAGATCCACTGTGTCGTTTGCGGCCGGTCGGATCCATATTTCATGGCCGCGGCGTTCGTCCTGTCATCCGCTGCGCTGGTGCTCGGGGCGGCGCTCGCCTGGATATTCCACTGGCTGTGGATCGAGGTCGGCACGGCGACATACGCCACGGCGCTGCTTTGCGCCTGGCTGCTTGCCATGGTCCTGATATGGCAGGTGCCGGCGCTGCGCCTGCGTTTCGTCACCAAGTCCGTGCGCTACCGCCGGGCGCACGCCCATGCCGTGCAGCAGTTCCTCGCCCACAATATCCACGCGACCGACGGGCGCACCGGCGTCCTGATCTTCGTGTCGCTCGACGAGCACTACGCCGAAATCATCGCCGACAGCGGCATATCCGAGAAGGTCGACCAGGAGCGCTGGAACGCCATTGTCCGCACGGTGACCGAGGGTGCCGCAAGCAGCAAACTCGCGGATGCGCTGACGGCGGCGGTGAGCGATGCCGGCGCGCTTCTGGCCGAGCATTTTCCGCCCGGCCCGGACGACCGGAACGAGCTTCCGGATCGTGTTGTCGAACTGTAATTCAACCGGCTAAATTTTTACCGCGCCATGGCGTGATAATCGTCGTTCGGCCGCATGTCGGTCGCCGATGCCATGCGGTTGGACATATTGAAGAAGGACGCGGTCGCCGCGATGTCCCATATGTCGCGGTCCGTGAAGCCGGCAACGCGCAGTGCCTGGCGGTCCGCCTCGATGATCTTGTCCGGCTGCTCGGTCAGCTTGACAGAGAAGTCCAGCATCGCCGTCTGGCGCGCATCGAGATCGGCGGCGCGGTAATTCATGGCGATCTGCTCGCCGAGGGCCGGATTGCCGGAAAGCTGCCGCACCGCCGCGCCGTGGGCGCTGAGGCAGTAATAGCAATGGTTTACCGAGGATACCGCGACGGCGATCATTTCCCGTTCCAGCTTCGACAGGCCGGAATCGCCGAGCATCAGGTCGTTGTAGAGCATGCTGAAGGCCTGCAGCTTGGCCTCGTCGAACGCATAGGCGAGAAGCACGTTGGGGATCATGCCCAGCTTTTCCTGGCACTTGTCGAAATAGGCCCTGGTCTCCGGGCTCAATTCGGCCATCGGCCCCGTTTCGAGAGCGGTTATCGGGCTTTCTTTGCTGGTCATACGAAGACTCCGGTCTGTTCATTTTTGGTGGTGCAGTTTTGCCGCTTATCCGGTAACTGTTTTGTTAGCATTCATCGCCGCCGGGGGTCGAGGCCCCGGCGGGGTATAGGGGGAGTAAGACATGGGTACGCGCCGGCACCCGAAGCGTGACAAGCAGATCGCAAGAATTGCCGAGATCCTCAGCCAGAAAAAACAAGACTACATCGAGCCCGACTACCTGTTCGGCCATGTCAGCGCCGACGATGTGCTTTTGTATCGGCCGGAATCCCTTGCCGCCGCCTGCGTGCATGCCCGAAAACAGCTCGACGAGTGGAACGGCAAGGACACGCGCATCGATGTCGGTCCAGTCGAGGGGGTGGACCTGGCCGGCAGGTCCCTCACCGTCATCACGCTCATCGACAAGAACATGCCGTTCATATTCGATTCCGTCATGGGTGAGGTTTCGCACGCGCACCGCGATATCTGCCTCGCCGCCCACCCGATCCTGAAGCTCAAGCGGGCTCCGGACGGCGCGATCAGGGAAATCGCGCCGGCGGCGGGCGGGACTGCCGAGGATGACTGGCAGAAAATCAGCGTCGTGCAGATCCATCTGCCGCGCCTCTCCGCCGAAGCGATCAAGCTTTTAAAGGCCAATCTCCTCAAGGTGTTCGACCAGGTGCACCGGGCAGTGGCCGATTGGGCATCGATGCTCGAGAGGCTCGACAAGATCGTCGTCGAGTTGCAGAACGCCGGCGGCAGTCAGCACCTGGCGGAGCGCGAGGAGGCGCTGGCCTTTCTCGAATGGCTGCGCGACGACAATTTCACCTTCCTCGGCATGCGCGAATACCATTTCCGTGGAACCGGACGCGACGCGACTGTCGAACGGGCGGAGGCGACGGGGCTAGGCATTCTGTCCGATCCGAATGTACGGGTGCTGCGGCGCGGCAGGGACCCGGTGACCACGACGCCCGAACTGCTCGCGTTCCTCCAGGGTCCCGACGCGCTGATCGTAACCAAGGCCAATGTGCGCTCGCTCGTGCACCGCCGCACCTATATGGATTATGTCGGCGTAAAGCGTTACGACGAGAGCGGACGGGTGACCGGCGAACTGCGCATCGTCGGCCTTTTCACCTCCACCGCCTATACGCGATCGGTGCAGCGCATCCCGCTGCTGCGCTCCAAGGCCTACGCCGTGGTGGAGAGCTTCGGTTTCGATTCGGAAAGCCACTCGGGCAAGGTGTTGCTCAATGCGCTCGAGAGCTATCCGCGCGACGAGCTGTTCCAGATCGACGTGCCGATGCTTGCCGGCTTTTGCGAACAGATCATCGAGCTCAGCGACCGGCCGCGGGTGCGCGTGCTGCCGCGCATCGACCGTTTCGACCGGTTCGTGTCCGTGCTCGTCTACGTTCCGCGGGATCAGTACGACACCGACGCGCGCGGGCGCATCGGCGCCTATCTCAAGGACGTGTTCGACGCCCGGCTTTCGGCCTACTACCCCGCCTTTCCCGAAGGCGGGGTGGCGCGCGTGCATTTCGTGCTCGGCCGCTCGGGCGGGCGTACGCCGCGCGTGTCGCAGGAAGTGCTTGAAAATACCGTGCGCCGCATCGTCACGCGCTGGGAAGACCAGTTCTCGACGCTGGCCGGCGTCGATGCGCTGGCGCTGCACACATCCGACGCCTATCGCGACAACTTCACGCCGGAAGAGGCGGTCGAGGACCTGCCGAGCTTCCTGCAATGCGACGAAGACATCCCGATCTGCATCGATTTCTATCAGCGCGACGGCGAGGCCAGCGAAAACCTGTCGCTAAAGATATTTCACCTGGACGCGCCGGTGGCGCTGTCGCGCCGGGTGCCGCTCCTGGAGAATCTCGGCTTCAACGTGATCAGCGAACAGACATTCGAGGTCGCCGTCGGTGTCGACGTGACGCAGACGCGCAAGGTCGTGCTGCACAATATGGAGCTCGTCCATCGCGACGCCATGCCGGTCGACCTCGCCCGGCTAGTCGATCTGCTCGACGAGGCGTTCCTGGCGACCTGGTTCGGACGCATCGACAATGACAGTTTCAACCGGCTGGTGATCAATGCGGGGCTGACGGCGCGCGAGGTGAAGGTGCTGCGCGCCTATGCGCGCTATCTGCGACAGGCGGGCATCACTTATTCGCAGGGCTATATCGCCGGCACGCTCAACCGCTACCCGGAGATCGCCGCCGAGATTTTCGGCCTGTTCCGGACCCGTTTCGATCCCTCCCTCAAGGCCCGTGCTGCCGCCAAGGAATTCGAGGCGATCATCGACCGCATCGAAACCGCGCTGGCGCGGGTGCCGAGCCTCGACGACGACCGGATCTTCCGCCGGTTCATCAACGTCATCGCGTCGACCCTGCGCACCAACTACTACCAGAAGACCCGCGACGGCGGCGTTCACGACGCGCTGGCCTTCAAGCTGGATCCGCGGGCACTCGACGGCATTCCCGATCCGCGGCCTTACCGGGAGATCTTCGTCTACGGCTCGGATGTGGAAGGCGTTCACCTGCGCTTCGGTCCCATCGCCCGCGGCGGCCTGCGCTGGTCCGACCGGGCGCAGGACTACCGCACGGAGGTGCTCGGGCTGGTTAAGGCGCAGCAGGTCAAGAACGCCGTTATCGTGCCGGTGGGCTCCAAGGGCGGCTTTTATCCGAAGAACCTGCCGACCAGCGGCACACGCGACGACATCTTCAACGCCGGCCGCGAGGCGTACAAGATCTTCATCTCGACGCTCCTGTCGGTGACCGACAATATCGTCGACGGCAAGGTCGTGTCGCCGAAAAACACGCTTTGCCATGACGGAGACGACCCCTATTTCGTGGTCGCCGCCGACAAGGGGACCGCGACCTTTTCCGACACGGCGAACGCGATCAGCCAGGAGCACCATTTCTGGCTCGACGACGCCTTCGCCTCCGGCGGCTCCGACGGCTACGACCACAAGAAGATGGGCATCACCGCGCGCGGCGCCTGGGAGGCGGTGGAGCGGCATTTCCGCGAGATGGATATCGATATCCAGAAGACCGAGTTCACAGTCGTCGGCGTCGGCGACATGTCGGGCGACGTCTTCGGCAACGGCATGCTCTTGTCGCCGGTCATCCGCCTCGTTGCGGCCTTCGACCACCGCGACATCTTCATTGATCCGAACCCTGACAGCAAAACATCCTTCGCCGAGCGCAAGCGTCTCTTTGCCCTCGGCCGCTCGAGCTGGCAGGACTACGACAAGTCGATCCTGTCGGCCGGCGGCATGATCATCTCGCGCACCGAGAAATCGGTCAAACTCAGCAAACAGGCAGCGGCCGCGATCGGCCTGTCAGCCACCGTCGCCACGCCGTTCGAGATCATCACCGCGATCCTGAAAGCCGATGTCGACCTGCTCTGGTTCGGCGGCATCGGAACCTATGTGAAGGCCGCCGGCGAGAGCGATGCGGAAGTCGGCGACCGCACGAACGACCCGGTGCGCATCGTTGCCAGCGAGGTGGGCGCCAAGGTCATCGGCGAAGGCGCCAATCTCGGCGTGACGCAGCGCGGCCGCATCGAGTTCAACCTCAATGGCGGGCGCTGCAATTCGGACGCCATCGACAATTCGGCCGGCGTGAACTCCTCCGACCTCGAGGTCAACATCAAGATCGCGCTGTCGGCCGCGATGCGCGCGCAGCGGTTGTCACTGGCCAATCGCAACAAGCTGCTGATTTCGATGACCGACGAAGTGGCGTCGCTTGTGCTGCGCAACAACTACCTGCAGACACTGGCCATTTCCCTCGTCGAGCGGCGCAGTGCCCGGGCAACCGGAGACCTGGTGCGGCTGATGAACAAGCTGGAGAGCGAGGGTCAACTGGACAGGCACGTGGAGACGCTGCCCGACAACCAGACGCTGGCCGAGCGCGTGGCCGCCGGAAAGCCGCTGACGCGGGCCGAAATCGGGGTGCTGCTTTCCTACGCGAAGATCGTGCTCTTTGAGGATCTGACAAAGAGCCTCCTGCTGGACGATCCCTATTTCGATTCCGAACTGCTCGGCTATTTCCCCGAACGCATGCACAAGGCCCATGCCGGCGACATCCGCGAGCACCGGCTGCGGCGCGAAATCATCGGCACGGTGCTGGCCAATGACGCCATCAACCGCGGCAGCCCGGTATTCATCAACCGTCTGGTGGATGCGACGGGCATGCTGCCCTCCGACATTGTCAAATGCTACGTGATGGTGCGCGACGGTCTCAACCTCCCGGCGCTCTACGACGCGATCGACGGGCTGGACAACAAGGTCCCCGGAGAAATCCAGAACGAGCTCTACGCCGGGGTCGGCCATGTCATCCAGATGGTTTCCCGCTGGGCCCTGAAGACGGGGATCAATTCCGAACCGCTGGCGCCGACCATCAAGGCGATGCGGGCCGCCGCCGAGGCGCTCGAAGACGTGCTGCCGTCGCTGGTGCCCGGTAATATGCGGGAGGAAACGGAGCGCTGGTACGAGCGGGCCGTCAGCCACGGCGTGCCGAAGAAACTCGCCCGGCAACTGTCGCAGATGCCGAGCCTGGCGCTGATCCCGGAAATCATGAAGATCGCGTCGGCCGCCAAGGCGGACCTGAAAAAGACGGCCAAGACCTTCTTCGATGTCACCGAACTGTTCCGCATCGGCCGGATGGACCTGGCGGCCCACCAGGCGACCGTCTCCGATCACTACGAGGCGCTGGCAATCGCCCGCAGCCTCGACGAGATCTCGGCGGCGCGGCGCCTGATCACGACGACGGCGCTGGAGAAATTCGGCAAGGACAAGGAGCCGGTGGCCGCCTGGCACGCGGCGGACCAGACCCGCATCGACCGCGGCCACGCGCGGATCGGCGAGATGATAGAGGGCGGCGAGATCAACATCGCGCGGCTGACGGTCGCCGCCGGCATGCTGGGCGACATCGCGCGGGGCAGGAACTGACACCCGGGGGTCCCGGACAGGAGCGGATATGAGCGAGGCTGCGCAGCCGACGGCACAAACCGACCGCAAGGGCATTTACGGCTGGATGATGTTCGACTGGGCCACCCAGCCCTTCCACACGCTGATCATCACCTTCGTGTTCGCGCCGTATTTTACTTCGCATGTCGCATCGACACCCGTGAAGGGGCAGGAAATCTGGGGCTACGCCACCGGTCTCGGCGGACTGGCCATTGCATTGCTGGCACCGGTTCTCGGCGCCATCGCCGACAGCACCGGACCGCGAAAACCGTGGATCGTGTTCTTCTCGATCGTCGGCGTCGTCGGCTGCTGGCTGTTGTGGTACGCGGTGCCGGAAACCGACGCCGTGACGATTGCCGTCATCGGCGTGGTCCTGGGCCTGATCGGCATGGAATTCGCGGCCGTCTTCAACAACGCGATGATGCCCGACCTGGTGCCGCGCTCGCATCTCGGCCGGCTGTCCGGTTCGGCCTGGGCGCTGGGTTACATCGGAGGAATAATATCGCTTGTCCTGGTCCTCGGTTTCATGTCCGCCACGCCTGAAAGCGGAATGACGCTGTTCGGCCTGACACCCATTTTGGGGCTCGACCCGGCCACCTATCAGGGGGACCGCGCGTCCGGGCCGCTGACCTCGCTGTGGTACGTGATATTCGTCCTGCCGATGTTCCTGTTCACGCCGGACGCCCACCGCAGAATGTCCCACAGCGGCGCCGTCATGCGCGGTCTGCGCGAGCTTGGCGATACGCTACGCAAGCTGCCGGCGCAGAAGAGTTACTTCAGTTACCTTGTTTCCAGCATGCTCTACCGTGACGGGCTGAACGCGCTGTATGCCTTCGGCGGCATCTATGCGGCGGGGGTTCTCGGCTGGTCGATCATCCAGATCGGCGTCTTCGGCATCCTTGCAGCGGCGACCGGGGTTTTCGGCGGCTGGCTCGGCGGCAAGGCCGATGACCGCTACGGGCCCAAGGCGGTGGTCTCCACCGGAATTGTCATCCTGACCCTTTGCTGCCTGGTGATCGTCTCGACGTCCAAGACCGAGGTGTTCTTTATACCCGTTGGCGACACCGATGTTCCCTCATCACTGCCAACCATCGTCTTTTACGTCGCGGGTTGCCTGATCGGTGCCGCCGGTGCGGCGCTTCAGGCTGCGTCGAGGACGCTCCTTGTCGACCAGGTCGAACCGGACCGGGTGACCGAAGCGTTCGGGCTCTATGCGTTGTCCGGAAAGGCGACGACTTTCGTCGGTCCGCTGCTGATCGCACAGGCCACCGGACTGTTCGACAGCCAGCGTATCGGTGTGACACCGGTGATCGCATTGTTCGTGGCCGGTATCGTCCTGCTGCCCTTCGTGCGCAGCGCGCATTCGAAGCCCGCCTAGACAGGGCCGGCCCGCCGCTTCGTGCCATTCGCGGCAATCGGGCGTAGACTGTTCTTCCAATCGAAGGGAGAGCAGCATGGACGACGCGGTCTACAAGCACATCAACATCGTCGGGACCTCCACGCAGAGCGTCGAGGGCGCGATCGAGGGCGCCGTCGCCAAGGCGGCGGAAACGGTCAAGAATATCAGCTGGTTCGAGGTCGTCGACATTCGCGGCCATATCGAAAACGGCAAGGTCAGGCACTACCAGGTCGGCGTCAAGCTCGGCTTCCGGCTGGACTGAGCAGCGGCGCCGGCACTAGTGCCTGAAATGGCGCATGCCGGTCAGGACCATGGCGATGCCGGCCTCGTTGGCGGCCTTGATGACCTCGTCGTCGCGCATCGAGCCGCCCGGCTGGATGACGGAAGTCGCGCCCGCCTCGATCGCCGACATCAGGCCGTCGGCGAAGGGAAAGAAGGCGTCGGACGCGACGGCGGAGCCTTTTGTCAGCGGCTCTGAAAGCCCTTGCGCATCGGCGGCATCCTGCGCCTTGCGGGCGGCGATGCGGGCCGAATCCACCCGGCTCATCTGGCCGGCGCCGATGCCGACGGTGGCGCCGTCCCTGACATAGACGATGGCGTTTGACTTGACGTGCTTGGCGACGCGGAACGCGAATTTAAGGTCATCCAGCTCGGACGCCGACGGCGCCCGTTCGGTCACCACCTTCAGGTCGAGATCGTCGACGACGCCGTTGTCGCGCGACTGCACCAGCAGGCCGCCGGAAACCGTCTTGGCCGACAGCCCCGCGGCGCGCGGGTCCGGCAGGCCGCCGGTGGTCAGAAGCCGCAGGTTCTTCTTCGCTCCGATGATCGCCTTCGCCTCGTCGGTGACATCCGGCGCGATGATGACCTCGGTGAAAACCTTGACGACCTCATGCGCCGCAGCCGCGTCGAGCATGCCGTTGAAGGCGACGATGCCGCCGAAGGCCGACACCGGATCGCAGGCGAGCGCCTTCCGATAGGCGCCGGAGAGGTCGTCGCCGATGCCGACACCGCAGGGATTGGCATGTTTGATGATGGCGCAGGCGGCGCCCCTGTCCGGGGCGAACTCGGCGACGAGCTCGAAGGCGGCGTCCGTGTCGTTGATGTTGTTATAGGAGAGCTGCTTGCCCTGGTGCAGCGTGGCGGTGGCGACACCCGGCCGGTTTTCGCCGGTCACGTAGAAACCCGCCGTCTGGTGCGGGTTCTCGCCGTAGCGCATGACGTCCCCGAGGGCGCCCGCGACGGCGCGGTGGCGCGGATGCTCAACGGATAGTTCGTCGGCAAACCAGTTCGAGATCGCCGCATCGTAAGCGGCGGTGCGGGCGTAGGCTCTTGCGGCCTGCTGCTGGCGGAACGCATAGGATACGGCGCCGTTCCGCGCTTCGAGTTCACCGACCAGCCCGTCATAGTCCGCCGGGTCGGTGATCACCGTGACATAGGCATGGTTCTTGGCCGCCGCGCGGATCATGGCCGGGCCGCCGATGTCGATATTCTCGACCGTTGTCGGGTAATCGCCGCCGGCCGCCCGGACCGCCTCGAACGGATAGAGGTTGATGACGGCGATATCGATCGCAGCGATGGCGTTTTCCCGCATCGCCGCGGCGTGGTCGTCATCGTCGCGGATGGCCAGCAGGCCGCCATGCACCGACGGGTGCAGCGTCTTGACGCGCCCGTCCATGATTTCCGGAAAGCCGGTGAGTTCCGAAACGTCGCGCACCGCAATCCCGGCCTGCGCTATGGCGGCTGCCGTCCCGCCGGTCGAGATCAGCTCGATGCCGCGCGCCGCCAGTGCCGCGGCGAATTCGACAAGGCCGGTTTTGTCGGAGACCGACAACAAAGCACGTTTCGGCGTGACCAGTTCGGGCGCGGGGATTTTCTTGGAGGCAACGGCCATTGCGGGCTCCTGGGCAGTCGGAAATACGCGACAGTGCGCACCGTCGGGCGGGCGTCCTGTCGTGGGGTGCGGAAACTGCCGTCCGCCTAGCACAACGGCGCTGAAGATAAAACAGCGAAGCGCCGAATGGGCGTCACGAAAGCGCTTTGCCCTGCTTGTACATCCGGCGGTACTGGTTGGGAGACTGGCCGGTCCAGCGCTTGAACGCACGGGAAAAAGCGGAAGGCTCGGAAAAACCGACCAGATAGGCGGTCTCGTTGACGGAGGCCGACTGTCCCTCGAGATAGAGTCTTGCGATCCGCTGGCGTAGATCGTCGAGCACCTGCGAAAAGGAGGTTCCTTCCTCCTTCAGCCTGCGGAAGAGCGTCTGACGGCTGAAGCCCAGTTCGGCGGCGATCGCATCGGCGTTGACTTCGCCGCGATGCAGCACCGGCAGCAGCAGGCTTTCTATCTGCCCCTTGAGGTCGCGTGTGGCGTCCAGTTCCCGCAGCAGCGCATCGGCGTGCCGGGTCAGCAGGCCGAAGACATAGCGCGGGTTCTGGGCAACCTTCCAATCGGCGATTTGGGGATGGAGTTCGAGGGCGTTCCATTCGGCGCCGAAGTGGACCGGGCACTGAAATATGCGCTCGTATTCCGCCCCATAGGCCGGGCGCGGGTGGGTTACATACACGGAGAGCACATGGGGTCGCGGCAAAAAACGCCGCGGCCCGCAGACCAGGCTGACGAAAGCCGCTTCCGTGAGCTCCGGGACGGTATCGGGATCCCGTCGCCGGTCGACCATGTACAGCCTGCCGCCCCTGTTCACGAGTTCAAACCGGGGCCCGTCGGCGACATTCTCGACTTCCGCCGCCAGGCGCCCGTAGCGCTGCAGCTGCAGGAACGCTTCGCCCATCGTGGCGGATGCTTCCATGATGAGCCCGACGATGGAGACCTGCGCCATGCCGACCTGTTCGGCGAAGTGCAACGCCAGGGCGGGATCGCCGGTCAGGGACTGGGCTGCCCGCATGAGGCCGACATAGCGCTGCAGCGGCAGCCTTTTGTCGGGGTCGTGCAGCGCGCCGGGATCGATGTCCGCGCGCATGGCAAGGGTCGCGGGATCCGCACCGTTGCGCGCGGCAAATGCCATGAGGCCGGCGACAAGGCCGGCTGAAACCGTCGGCTGAACCAAATCCGTTTCCTGTTACGTTCGGTCATGTTCGTGCGACGAACGATCATGGCCGGCTATCTGATGGTAAAATATTGAGTGGAAGCGGAAATTTCCACAAATCAATGGTTCCGGACGGAACGGGCATCAAGAAGGATAATGACAGGAATGCAGATGCGGATACCAAACACACCAGAATCGCGGGCCGACCAATGAAGGCGGTCGTTTGCAGGAAATACGGGCCGCCGGAGGTTCTCAGCCTGGCGGAGCTTGAAAAACCGGCCCCGGGGAAGGGGCAGGTATGCGTTAAAATCGTCGCAACGGCGGTTACCGCCAGCGACTGCAGGGTGCGTGCCTTCAGGTTTCCCATGTGGCACCCGATGATCCTGATGTTCAGACTGATTATCGGCGTTACCGGGCCGAGACGGCCCATTCTGGGTCTCGTGTTGGCCGGTGAAGTCGAATCAGTCGGCGAGGACGTTACGAAATTCAAACCGGGAGATCAGGTCTACGGCATGACCGGTGCGGATTTCGGAACCTATGCCGAATTCAAATGCCTGCCGGAAAACGCCTGTCTGGTAAAGAAACCTTCTTTCATGAGCTATGAGGAAGCAGCGGCCGTTACCTATGGCGGCCTCTTAGCCGGCTACTGTCTGGAAAAAGGCGAAATTCACAGGCGGAAGAAAGTGCTGATCTATGGTGCTTCGGGTGCTATCGGAACAGCCGCTGTTCAACTTGCCAAGCAAACCGGAGCGGAGGTTACCGGAGTATGCAGCACCGCGAACCTCGATCTGGTCGAATCACTGGGTGCCGATATGGTGATCGATTATACGAGGGAAGATCGTATCGACACCGGCGAGCGTTATGATTTTGTATTCGACGCGGTGGGCAAGGACAAAAGCTCAAAATTGAAAGTCAGCTGCCGCAAGGCGCTGACCCGCAGTGGCAAATACCTGTCGGTCGATGATGGCATGCTCAAATCCCGCACTGAAGACTTACACAAAATCAATGAACTGATGGAATCGGGACGGTTCCGGGCGGTCATAGACAGGACCTACACGCTGGACCAGATTGTCGAGGCGCACTGCTATGTCGACACGGGCCGCAAGAGGGGAAATGTCGTGATCGACGTCTAATACCCGTGCACGGCCGGCAGGTGCTTGGACCTTAGCGCGCCTTAGCCCTTCTTGGCCTTCGGCACGGTGCGGACCATGCTCCAGCTTACCTCGGACTGCTGGGCGATGATGAAATGCAGGCAAATCTGCTGGGAGCGGCGCGGACCTGCCAGATCGGCGAAAAATATGTCATCCTCGATCTCGGCCGCCGCGTCGGGCGAGAAAAACGTCCAGATTTCACTGTCGGGTGCGGTCAGCACGATGTCGTTGTTGTTGTCACGGGAGATGGCGATCTTCGGGTGGATGTGAAAGCGGATAACGCCCGGCGTTTCTCCGTCGATCAGCAGTTTGTGGCTTGCGGATTTTGCGATGCGGTCGCGGCCGGTCACCATGTTGCCGTCGGCGCTCAACTGGATGGAACGTTCGTGGATCAGGCCGAAAAGCTCGGCATAGCCGTCATGGCGGGCGATGAATCCCTGCCGGCCGTCGGCCTCGTCGCGGCGTTCCAGGTCGACCTTTTGTGGTCCGTTCGTCATGATCGGACCGAGGAAGCTCGAACCCGAGATGGTGGCCGAGGACGTATCGTCGATGATCAGCGTCGAATGGGCCGCCGTGGCGCGGGCGAGCCGGCGGTATTCGGCGTGGTAGAAGGCCGGCGATCCGGCGTTGACGATGAAGCGGTGATGGCCGGACGACAGTTCGAATGAAAGGCATCCGGCATGCGCGGTCGCCGACAGTTCGCCGGCCGGATAGGGGCCCGTGTCGGCGATGATGACCGTATTGTGGTTGGAAAGGCGCTGATAGTTCATCTGCGGTGTCGACCGCGGCGGCTCGCCGGTCGATTCATCGTAGCGCAACACCGACAGGAGACGGTCGGCCGGCTGCGCGGTGCAGCCGTTGAACAGGGCAAGCGTGCCGTCCACATGACGGAAGAACCGCAGCGCCTGGAACATCCTGTCGATGCTGGAGACCAGCCCCTTCGGCGGGGTGTGACCGAGATTGAGATAGGTCTGGCGCAACGGCAGCAGATCGGCAAGAAGCGTCATCGCCACCTGGGGGTTGCGCGATATGTGTCCGCCGTCCGGCAGGATCTGCTTGTCGATCTCCTGGTCGAGAAACCGGGCGGCATGGCGGATCGCCGCCGGCGTTGCCGGAAGGGCGAGCGTTGCCATGGCCAGAGCGATGCGCACGCGGAAGCGTTTCTCCCCGTCGCGCATGGCCGGCGCGATTTTCCGCAGGTAGCGGATCTGCAGCGCCAGGCTCCTGATGAAGCGGCGGTAAAATCCGCGGTCCTGTTTCTTCAGGATAATCGGCGAATGCGAGAGCCAGGCAATGACCCGCTGCGCGGTGACATTGGCATCCCAGCCGATACCCGAATAGCGGCGTCCCCAAAGGTTGATCCAGTCCTCTGTCAGCGTGCGGGCGTCGGCAAATGACTCTTCGGTGTTTGCCGCGCGCAGGTGCCGGAGCCAGCGAAAACTGTGCAGCATTTCGTCGAAACCGAGGGACGGGCCGGTGTACAGGAAAGGCGAGTCGTTGTCGGTCTCCAGCACCCTGCCGGCGAGTGGATAACGACCCTGGTGGATTTCGTGGGCGATATAGGGATCGGCGATCCGCAGATCCGTCGGCGCGACGACCAGTCGGTCTGGTGACGAGCCCCAAAAACGCCAGGGACTGGCGCGACCGACAGCAACCTGGCGGGAAACCCGGCGCCAGCTTTCACGGAAATACAGTGGCAAAAACTGCCGGAAATGCAACAATACTGCTGCCAATTCTAGTCCCCGTACACCCCATTACTGAGGCCCCTTGGCGAGACTATAACATAAGACCCAGATGACCGCAGACATAAAATTGGGGAGTTAACAATCATCCCTTGCGGATCAGCACGGAGGCAAAAAACCCGTCCATTCCCGATAGTTGCGGCGTTTCGCGTTCGAGCATGGCCGGATGGGTGCGGACATCGCCGCGCGCGGTTACGGCCGTCTCGAGACCCGGTAGACCGGTCGTCTCGACGGGCCTGCGCGAGATGTCCGGCAGCGATTCCAGCACGCGCTCGACCAGGTCCTCACCCTCCTGCGGATCGAGGGAGCAGTTGGAAAACACAACCGTGCCGCCCGGTCTCACGAGTGTCAGCGCGTGCCGCAGCATACGCTCCTGCAGGGCGGACAGTTTATCGATGTCGGCGGGGCCTTTCGTCCACGGAACATCCGGATGGCGGCGCACCGTTCCCGTTGAGGAACAGGGCGCGTCGAGCAGCACGGCATCGAAGGGTGTGTCCGGCCGCCATTCGAGCAGATCCGCCTGCACGATCTCGGCCTGCAGTTTCAAACGGTCAAGGTTCTCCGTCAGTCGCCTGAGGCGGTTGCGCGAAAGGTCGACTGCGGTTACCCGGGCGCCGTCGGCGATCAGCTGCGCGGTCTTGCCGCCGGGCGCTGCGCAAAGATCGGCGATGCGTGCGCCATCGACGTCGCCGAACAGCCTGGCGGGGATCGCGGCAGCGGCGTCCTGCACCCACCACGCGCCTTCTGCAAAGCCGGGCAGTTGGGTGACCGATCCCTCAAACGGCTTCAATCGCACCGTTGCGGTCGGCAGAACAATGCCGCCCAGCCGGTCCGCCCAGGCCTGCGGCTCGCTCTTGACGGTCAGGTCAATGGGGGGCAACGCCGCATGGGCTGAGAGAATCCTCTCAGCGTCCGGGCCGTAGGCGGCCTTCAGCCGCTCGTAGAACCATGGCGGCGCATTGATCGTCTTTGCCTCGATTTCCGGCAGAAGCCGCGCCTTCTCGCGGATCAGACGGCGAAGGACCGCATTCACCAGCGCGGCATAGCGGCGGTTTCGCGGATCAAGGTTCGCCTGCTCGACCGCAAGATCGACGGCCGCGTGGTCGGGCGTGTCGAGATAGAGGATCTGTGCCGCGGCAATCGTCAGCACGTGCGAGAGAGCGCGCGCGCCGCCCGGCAGCGGACGGTCGACCAGGTGCGCCAACGCCGCCTCGATGACGGGAAGGTGGCGCAGGGCCGAGAGCAGAATGGCGCGCACCAGCGCCTGGTCGGCGGCCTCGAGATTGCGGAAGGCGGGATTGCCGCCTGCGGGATCGAGCAGCCCGTCCAACGGCGTCTTCCTGTCGATGACCGCGGCGAGCAGCTTTGCGGCAGCCCGGCGCGGCGCAAGTCCCGGCTTGTCGGCCCGGCCGCCCTTCGCGCCGGCGGCTTTCGCCTGATTCACGACCAGGGACCCTTGATTTCCCGGTTGCCGCCGTTCCGGCCCCACGGGCCGCCATGGGTTGCCGACTGCCGGCCGGGCGGGTCCGACCTCGGCATGGCCGGGCCATCGCCCTGGCCGCGGAACTCGGCTTCCATCTTGCGCAGCGCCGCGATCCGGTTCTCCGTCGCCGGGTGTGTGGAGAACAGGCCGTCCATGCGCTGGCCCGACAGCGGATTGATGATGAACATGTGGGCCGTGGCAGGATTGCGCTCCGCGTCCTCGTTGACGATGCGCGGCGCGCTGCCGGCAATCTTGCCGAGCGCCGAGGCGAGCCACATCGGGTGGCCGCAGATTTCCGCGCCGCCGCGGTCGGCGGAGTATTCGCGCGTCCGGCTGACGGCCATCTGGACGACCGCGGCGGCGAGGGGCGCCAGGATCATGGCTGCGAGCAGGCCGATTATGCCGAGCGGATTGTTGCGTGCGCCGCGGAAGAAGAAGGCGAAGTTTCCGAGCATCGATATGGCACCGGCCAGCGTGGCCGTGATCGTCATGGTCAGCGTGTCGCGATGCTTCACATGGGCCAGTTCGTGCGCCATGACACCGGCGACTTCCTCGTGCGAAAGCCGGTGCAGCAAGCCCGCGGTCGCGGCAACAGCGGCGTTTTCCGGATTGCGGCCGGTGGCAAAGGCATTCGGCTGGTCGTTCTTGATCAGATAGACCTTGGGCATGGGCAGGTCAGCGCGCTCGGCCAGCTGGCGCACAATGCCGTAGAACTCGGGCGCCGAGCGTTCGTCGACCTCGACGGCGTGGTGCATGCGCAGGACCATCTTGTCGGCGTTCCAGTAGGAAAACAGGTTCATGGCCGCGGCGATGGCAAGCGCAATGAGCATGCCGCCGGTGCCGCCGATCAGAAACCCGATCGCCATGAACAGCGCCGTCATAAAGGCCAGCAGCATTGCTGTCCGCACCACATTCATGCCATGTACTCCATTGTCCGGGCCGGTGGGATACCGGTCATTACTCCCTATATGTTGGGAGTGGCAATCAATAGTTCAATGCGCAATCGATCCGGTAACGCCATGGGTGAAAAACCACAATCACAATCGGAAAAAGAGGCGATCGATACCGATCCGGCGCCCGGCGGGCACCTTCGGGATCTGCCGCCGGCGGCGCAGCGCGCGCTGGCGGAGGCCGAGGCGCGCCGCAAGGCGCGCGGCGGCGAGAAAAAGCCGCCGAAGGAAATCGGCGGGCGCGGCGGCAAGGATCCGGCGCGCTACGGCGACTGGGAAATCGACGGACGCGCCATCGATTTCTGAAAACCGGTGCCGGCGACAGCCGGTTAACCCGGCGTTAGCCATACGGGCAGACAGCGCCGCGGCGTTCGCCGCTTCCGCGCCTTTGATGCCCCTTGATTAACCTTTGGGCAACATCGCTCCGATAGACACGATGCAATCGAATATTTGCGTACCGATAATTGCGGGTTCTTGCAGCCTGCGCATTTTTAAAGGTCTTTTGGAAACAGATGTTGAGGTCCGGTCAGGCGAAAATATTCTAGCCTAGAAATCATACAGATACAGTTTTAGTGAGATGCAGATCGCCGCTGGTTGGATGGGAACCGGTGCCGCGGTTCAAGGCCCATCGCGGCCGTCAATCACAAGAGCAAATGTATCCAGCAGGACGTGGCAGCCGCGGGCGGCCGCCGTCCGACGGATGCATCGGGGCGAATGTTCTTCAGAGCTAAGGAGTTAGCTGAAGATGAACATTGAATCCGCTATGCGCAAATGTCGCCGGTTGACAGGCGACAGACGCGGCAACTTCGCCACGATGTTCGGTCTCGGCGTTGCCGTGATATTCCTGGCCGCCGGCATGGCTGTGGACTATTCGCTGGCACTCCTGAACAAGACGCGGGTCAACAACGCGCTTGACGCCGCAACCCTGGCAACCGCCCGGGCCATCGCCTCCGGTGAGGTCGATCCTACCGTTACGGACGAGGCCGAGGACTACCTGGAGGCCATCTTCATGGCCAATCTCGGCGTCGACGACCTGACGACCAGCGACTATTCGCTCGACAGCATTACCATCAATACCACCAATCAGTCGGTCGCGGCATCGGCAAGCATCGAACAGGATTTCAACCTGCTGCAGGTCGCCACCAGCGAGGACACGATCACGGTGTCCAGTTCCTCGGCGGTCAGTTACGGGGTTTCCGACATCGAGGTGGCAATGGTTCTGGACGTGACCGGCTCGATGCGCGGCTCAAAGCTGACCGCGCTCGAAGACGCTGCCGAACTGGCGGTCAAGGACCTGCTCAGCATAAACACCGACGCCAAGGACTATGTGCGCATCAGCCTTGTGCCCTATGCCATCGGCGTCAATGTCGGCCCGGATCTCGTTCGGTACGTCTATGCGGATGCCTATTGCGAGACCAGCGATGCCCCCGTTTACAACGCGACACTCTACTCAAGCACCGGCGTCGGCTACGACTGGGAGGATTTCCAGGACAATAACGGGTCCTGTGACAGCGGTTCGACATTTCTTAACAACGATTTCCCCGTCCAGTATGCCGGCGGCTTCCTGTTCGGCGCCGCTGCCGGACTTGGAAGCAGCTACGGCTATGACGGCTACACCTTCGGCGGCGCCCGTGTCTTCAAGGCACACCACGGCGGTGGAGGCGGCGGCGGCGGAGGCGGCGGTGGAGGCGGCGGCGGCAGCGACGACGACGACGACACCTGGGACTTCGTCACCGAAAGCGACGGCACAAACTCCGACTATTGCGCCTCCGACCGGAAGGAGCCGGCCAGCGGCGGTACCTCCTACCAGTACAGCGACGCCAACCCGTCAAACGGCATGATCAGCCGCGACGCCCGGCTCGAAGAGGACGATTGTCCCGATTCCGAGATCATCACCCTGACCAGCAGCGAGAGCACGCTGACAACCGCCATCCGCGACTTTTCCGCGAGCGGCTACACGGCCGGACATATCGGGCTGCAGTGGGGTTGGTACACGATTTCCCATGACTGGGCGGGCTACATGCCGACCGGGTCGGAACCGGCCGACCATACGGATCCCGACGAGGAAATCGCCAAGTACATCATCATGATGACCGACGGTATTTTCAATACCGCCTTTGCGGATGTCGAATATGAAGATTTCGACTACGGGGATCAGGACGATGATTCCTATACACATTTCGCGGCACTTTGCACGGCCATCAAGAATGACGAGATCACGATTTTCACAATCGGGTTCGAGCTTAATGATTCAGATGCGCTGGACGCCCTTGACAGCTGCGCGACGGACGACACCAGCACCGTCCAGTATTTTTACGACGTCGATGGCGCGGACGAATTGGAGGATACGTTCCAGGAGATCGCCAGCACGATCCAAAGCCTGCGGCTCACGCACTAGGGCCGACCCGAATTCGGAACGCGGCGTCCCGCAAGTTGCCGCTTCCGACCGATACACGTAACCGGATCGCAACCGACCCCCAATGGTTGCAATCCAAAAATAACAACTATTACGTGTATCCATAAAGCCTATGTTCAGCATACGGCTCAAAGATTGCCGGCCAACCGACCCGTTGGCCGGCGATTTAACCATTGTGCAATCTTCAACGCGAAAATGCTTGCTCGTGCAGATGTTGCGCGGTCGATGAGCGGCCGTGCGCTGTTGCGAAAGAGGCAGGTATCTGCGGCCGCTTGCGTTCATGCGGGACGACATTGGCGGCCGTTTGGTGACGGTTCGGTATTCAGGTTGCGGTGCCGCGAAGTTCAAGGCGACGCACAATCCGAATTCCGGCATCACCAAAGCGGATACGACCGGTTAAGGCCGCTGCTTCTGGCCGGTTTCGACCGGTGCATCCGAGCCGTCGGGCGACGGTCGGCCTTATTGGGGGTAGCAAGCATGTTTTACCGCAAACTTCGCCGCGATTGTCGTCGGCTCGTGAACGACCGCAGTGGCAACTTCATGATGATGTTCGGCCTCTCCGTGGGCGTTCTGTTCGTGGCTGCCGGACTGGCCGTCGAGTATTCGCAGTCGCTGCTTTACAAGACGCGCATCAACAATGCGCTCGATGCTGCGACCCTGGCGACCGGACGGGCCCTTTCGATCGGTGAGATCAGCAAAACGGGTGATGCCGCCGAGAACTACTTCAAGGCGATCTTTGCGGCCAATATGGGCGACGACTCGTTCGACGCCACCGCCTACACCCTCGAATCGTTCGATGTGAATACAAGCAACCAGACCGTATCGGGCCGGGTCAGCATCAAGCAGCCGCTGAAACTGCTGCGCGTGGGAACCGGAACGACCGAACAGAAGATTGCCAGCTATTCCGCGGCAAGTTTCGGCATCGGATCGGTCGAGGTCGCGATGGTGCTCGACGTCACCGGCTCCATGGGCTCCGGAAACAACAGCAAGCTCGAGAACCTGAAGGATGCCGCGCAAATCGGCGTCGCCGAGCTGCTGGCCGCCAACACGGCGACCGATGAGAACATCCGCATCAGCCTCGTGCCGTACAACTACGGGGTCAATGTCGGCTCCCAGCTCGCCAAATATGTCTATCCGGACTACCGCTACAGCAAGAGCGACGCGCCGATCTACGACGCGAAGATGGACAGCGATTCGGCAGAGTACGATGCCACGCAGGATCCCGGCGGCTACGGGCTTGGTTTTGATGTCGCGTCCTACATCAAGGACTATGATGTCTGCTACAAGCTGAAGAACAACAAGGCCAAGGTACGGATCAAGATCAAGGCATCCGATATCGACGACTACTGGTGCCCGACCGATACGTCGGTTGACAATCTTCCGTCGGACTTTGAAATCGAAGACGATTTCTCCAATGTCGACAATTGCGCGACCGACCGGAAGGCGCCCTACAGCGGCGGAACGAACTACCAGTATTCCAGCGCCAACCCCAGCAAGGGGATGATCAGCCGCGATTCGCGCATCGCAACCTGCCCCGCTTCACCCCTTGTTCTGTTGACCAGTTCCGAGTCCGATCTCGATACGGCCATCGAAAACCTCAACAGCGGCGGATACACGGCCGGCCAGATCGGCCTGATGTGGGCCTGGTACACGATCTCGTATGAGTGGGCCGACTATTTCGACGGGACGGCTTCCGATCCCGGCGACATGGCGACCGACGACGATCTTGCCAAATACATCATCCTGATGACCGACGGTATCTTCAATACCGCCTATGCCGGCAACAACAGTTCCAGCAATGTCACCAGCCAGTCCACGAAATCCGAAAACCGTGCGAAACAGCTGTGCACGAAGATCAAGAACCAGGGCATCAAGATCTTCACCATCGGCTACGAGACGCCGAGCAGCGCCGACACAATGCTGCAGGCCTGCGCCTCGCCGACGGAAGGTACCCTGGTCTACCACTACGAGCCGGAAACGGCGGAAGATCTTCGCGAGACCTATCAGAAGATCGCCAATCTGATCAGGACGCTGCGCCTGACCCAGTAAGAACCGGAGGTCTTGCCGGAATCGACGGGGCGCCCGCAAATAATTGCAGGCGCCCCGTCTTTATATGTTTGTATCAATAAGCAATATCCAAATCGAAATTACGCCGGTTTGCCGATATCTACAGAGCACCCCAAGAATATCCCCGCAATATTCAAATTTAAATCCGTTTCGGATCAGCGCGTTGACGATTTGAATAAAATGCAGGCAATAAAATTAAGTTCACTTCAATCCTGCACCCTTAAAAATAGTGAGATAATAGCGGTGAGGTGCGCCCTGGTTCGCGCGGCCGGCCGTGTGATGTGACAACGATCAATCTGATGGGAAGATGTGATGGGTACGGGTAAACTGAACACGCTCTTCGCGAATTTCCGGCGCGACGAAGGCGGCAATTTCATGATGATATTCGCCTTCGCAACGGCAGCGATATTTCTGACAGTCGGCCTGGCCGTCGAATTCTCGCATTCAATCAACATGAAGACCCGGGTCACGAACTCGCTGGACGCGGCGACGCTGGCAACGGCGCGCGCGCTGTCGATCGGCGAGATCACCGAGGATCAGGCCGATGACTACCTCGAAGCGGTGTTCATCGCCAACCTCGGTGTCGATGATCTGGGCTCGAGCGATTTCGCCATCGAGAACATCACCATCAATCCGGTGGACAAGACCGTTTCCGCCAGGGCCGTCTACGACCAGGACCTGAAATTCATCAGCATCGGCGCCGCGGTCGACCATCAGGAGGTCGGCAGCAACTCGGCCGCAACCTACGGCATTTCGGATATCGAAGTGGCGATGGTGCTCGATACGACCGGTTCCATGGGCGGTTCGAAGATCACGGCGCTGAAAGACGCCGCGGAAATCGGCGTCGAGGAACTGCTCAGCGTCAACACGCCGACCGACGTCAAGGTCCGCATCAGCCTCATTCCCTACAGCTACGCGGTCAATACCGGACCGTTGGCGCAGTATGTCTATGCGGACTTCAAGGAAAAGAAGAGCGACGCGCCGTTCTACAGCAACGAGCTCTTCGACGACACCGGTGTCGGCTATGACATCGACGCTTTCCAGGAAACCGGCAACATGGATGACATGTATGCCAATGACGACGGCACGCCGATCGACGATTGCGCGACGGACCGGAAGGCGCCGAACAGCGGCACGTCCTACCAGTACTCCGATGCCAATCCGTCCTACGGCATGCTGCCGCGCGATTCACGGCTGCACACGGACTGGTGCCCGAGCGCGGCGCTGATGCCGCTCAGCAGCAACGAATCGGCACTCAAGACGCGGATCAACAGCCTCAATGCAAGCGGCTGGACCGCCGGGCATATCGGCCTGCAGTGGGCCTGGTACACCCTGTCGCACGACTGGTACGACTATATGCCTTCGGGTTCGAAACCGGGCGACCCGGCCGTCGATGACGATCTGCAGAAATATGTGATCCTTATGACCGACGGCGAGTTCAACACGGCCTATGCGGACGTGAAGAAAAAGAACTGGTCCGCCGGCAGCCAGGGATCGAAGTCGCGCACCCATACGGAAAATCTGTGCGACAACGTCAAGGGCGACCAGATCAAGATCTTCACCATCGGTTTTCAGCTCTACGATTCCACGGCGCTTGCCATGCTCAAGGATTGCGCGACGCCGGACGATGGCGAAGTCACCTATCACTACGAGCCGGAAACCGGCGAGGAGCTGAAGGAAACATACGAGAACATCGCACGCACGATCCAGAGCCTGCGACTGATCCAGTAGTTTCGTCATCGCGGGGCCTGTGGGCCGGTCGCCATGATGGCGATCGGCCCTTTTTTGTTTCGATGCCATTCCCGCTGCGGTTGACCGCATTTGGCCGTAACATTAATTTTTCCTCGGTTTGTCTAGGTGAACCGGAGCATTGGATATGGGCGCCAAAGCTAGGCTGAATTCCCTTCGTGAACTTCTCTCCCATGCACGCGAACTCGCGCAGGTCGACGTCGGCATCCGGCTGTGGGACGGGTCAACCGTCCCGGAAGATCTTTCGGACAGCGCCTTTGCCGTCAGCATTGCCGACGAGGGCGTTGTTGCGGCGTTGATTAAAAAGCCGAAAATGGAGACGCTGCTCAATATCTGGGTCTCCCGGCGCATCGACCTGCACAATGGCGACATGTTCGATCTGGTCGCGCAGAAGCCGAAGATTCGCTCGCGCGAGCTGCGCAGGAGGATCAGCAAATGGCTGGCATTCAACACCGCCCGGAAGTTCTGGCTCGTCGACCGCGGCGGCCCCTGGCCGCTCGAGGACCAGGAGCAGGACAAGCCCAGCGACGGCAGCCGAGAGGCGAACGAAAGAAACATCCAATACCACTATGACGTGTCCAATGCCTTCTATGCATTGTGGCTCGACAAGGAGATGGTTTACACCTGCGGCTACTGCACGGACTGGGACAATGACATCGACCAGATGCAGATCGACAAGCTGGAAATGATCTGCCGCAAGCTGCGGCTGAAGCCCGGCGAGACGATGCTCGATATCGGTTGCGGCTGGGGTGCCCTTTCGCTCTACGCCGCGCAACACTACGGCGTCACCGCACATGGCGTCACCCTGTCAAAGCAGCAGGTCGAATACGCCAGGGAGAAGGCCGAACGCCTCGGACTGTCCGACCGGGTGACGTTCGAGCTGGCCGACTACGCGACCGTCGAGGGCCGGTACGACAAGGTCGCGGCGATCGGTATCCAGGAACATATCGGCGTCGCCAACTACCCGACCTATTACAGGACGGTCAAACGGGTCCTCAAACCGGACGGGCTGTTCCTGCACCATGCCATCACGCGGCCGGCGAAGCTTGATCCGAAGGACTACAAAAAGAAGACCCAGGCCTTCCAACTGCTGACCAAGTTCATCTTTCCCGGCGGCGAACTCGACAATATCGGCAACACCGAGCTCATGCTGGAACAGTACGGTTTCGAAGTGCACGATGTGGAGGCCTGGCGCGAGCATTACCAGCGCACCTGCCGGCTGTGGCACGACCGGCTGCTGGCGAATTACGATGCCGCCGTCGCCGAGGTCGGTGAGGTCAAGACGCGCATGTGGCTGGTCTATCTCGGCGGCTGCTCGATCGCTTTCGAGCGCAACACGGCGCGGCTCTTCCAGACGGTCGCAACGCACAAGAGACGGGGCCCCAGCGGCCTGCCGCCGACGCGGGCGGACCTTTATCGTCCGAATTGAGGGGAACGGTTCGGCCCGTCGGAGACCGCCTGCCGGTTTTCAGCCATCACACGCTTCCATTTGAAGACGATACGCTCTAGGTTCGCCCGGTTTCAACAGGACCGGAGCGGTGGACATGGGTGCCAGGGGCAGGCTGAAATCCCTTCGCAAACTTCTCGCGCATGCGCGCGACCTGATGCAAATCGATGTCGGATTCATCCTTTGGGACGGATCGACGGTGCCGGAAGAGCTGGCGGATGACGCATTCGCCATCAAGCTCGCCGATGAAGGCATCGTCGCGGCCCTGTTGCGCAGGCCCAACATGGAGACCTTGCTGAACCTTTGGGTGTCGAAGCGCATCGATCTCGTCAACGGCGACATATTCGACCTGACGGCGCAGAAGCCGAAGGTGCGGACCCGTGAAATCCGCAGCAAACTCAGCAAGTGGACGGCCTTCAACGCGCTCCGCAAGTTCCTCTTCGTCGGGCGCGGCGGGCCCTGGCCGCTGCAGGACCAGTCCGACGAAAAACCCAGCGACGGCAGCCGCGAGGAGAACGAAAAGAACATCCAGTACCACTACGATGTCTCGAACGCCTTCTACGCCCTGTGGCTGGATGAGGAGATGGTCTACACCTGCGGCTACTGCACCGACTGGGACAACGACATCGACCGGATGCAGATCGACAAGCTGGAGATGATCTGCCGCAAGCTGCGGCTCAAACCCGGCGAGACGATGCTCGATATCGGCTGCGGCTGGGGGGCGCTGTCATTCCATGCGGCACAGAATTACGGCGTGACCACGCTGGGCGTTTCGCTGGCAACGCAGCAGATCGAATATGCCAAGGCGAAAGCGGAGCGGCTGGGATTGTCCGATCGCGTGAAGTTCGACCTGGCCGACTACGCCACGGTCAAGGGCCAGTTCGACAAGGTGGCGGCCATCGGGATCCAGGAGCACATCGGCATCGCCAACCACGCCACCTACTATGGAACGGTGCGCCGCGTGCTGAAGCCGGATGGGCTGTTCCTGCACCATGCGATAACGCGTCAGGCACGCAAGGACGACAAGGCCTTCAAGAAGAAGAACGAAGAGACGAAGCTGATCACCAAATACATATTTCCGGGCGGCGAGCTGGACCATATCGGCAACACCGTGACCAACCTCGAGCGAAACGGGTTCGAGGTCCACGACGTCGAGGACTGGCGGGAACATTATCAGCGCACATGCCGCCGCTGGCACGACCGGCTGCTGGCGAACTACGACGCGGCGGTCGCGGAAGTGGGCGAAGTCAAGACGCGGCTCTGGCTGGTTTATCTCGGCGGCTGCTCGATCACCTTCGAACGCAACGGCATGCGGCTCTACCAGACCCTGGCATCGCACAAGCGCCGCGGTCCGAGCGGCCTGCCCCCGACACGGGCGGACCTTTACAGACCGGCATGAAAAAGGGGGCTGCACGCCCCCTTTTCCAACGGTGCTACTTCTTGTTCTGGCGGTTTTCGATCAGATCGTCCACCACCGCCGGCTCGGCAAGGGTCGACGTGTCGCCAAGCGTGCCGAAATCGTCCTCGGCGATCTTGCGCAGGATGCGGCGCATGATCTTGCCCGACCGGGTCTTGGGAAGACCCGGCGCGAACTGGATCTTGTCCGGCGAGGCGATCGGGCCGATCTCCTGGCGCACATGCTTGACCAGGTCCTTGCGCAGCGTCTCGCTGCCCTTTTCGCCGGCCATCAGCGTGACGTAGCAGTAGATCCCCTGGCCCTTGATGTCGTGCGGATAGCCGACGACGGCGGCCTCGGACACCTTGTCATGCGCCACGAGCGCGGATTCAACCTCGGCGGTGCCCATGCGGTGGCCGGAAACGTTGATGACATCGTCAACGCGGCCGGTGATCCAGTAATAACCGTCCTCGTCGCGGCGGCAGCCGTCCCCGGTGAAATACTTGCCCTTGTAAGTGGAGAAATAGGTCTGGATGAAGCGCTCGTGGTCGCCATAAACCGTGCGCATCTGGCCCGGCCATGAATCGACAATGCAAAGATTGCCCTCCGTCGCACCGTCCAGGACATTGCCGTCGCCGTCGACGAGTTGCGGCTGGATGCCGAAGAACGGACGTGTCGCCGATCCGGCCTTGAGGTCGGTGGCGCCGGGCAGCGGCGTGATCATGATGCCGCCCGTCTCGGTCTGCCACCAGGTGTCGACGATCGGACACTGCCGGTCGCCGACGACGTTGTAATACCATTCCCAGGCTTCCGGGTTGATCGGCTCGCCGACCGTGCCAAGCGTGCGCAGGGACTTTCGCGACGCGCGCTTGACGAAATCGTCGCCGGCTCCCATCAGGGCGCGGATCGCCGTCGGCGCGGTGTAGAATATGTTGACCTGGTGCTTGTCGACGACATCCCAGAAACGGCCGGCATCCGGATAATTCGGAACGCCCTCGAACATCAGCGTCGTCGCCCCGTTGGCGAGCGGCCCGTAGACGATGTAGGAGTGGCCGGTGACCCAGCCGACATCGGCCGTGCACCAGTAGATGTCGCCGTCATGGTAGTCGAAGACATATTGATGGGTCATCGAGGCGTAGACGAGATAGCCGCCCGTCGTGTGCAGGACCCCTTTCGGCTTGCCGGTCGAACCGGACGTATAGAGGATGAAGAGCGGATCCTCCGCCTTCATCTTGGCGGGCGGACAGTCCGGCTTGGCGGCCTCGACGGCCTTCTGGTAGTCGATATCGCGCCCCTCGACCCAGCCAACATCGCCGCCGGTGCGACGCACGACCAGCACATTCTTGACCGTGACGCCGTTCTTTTTTGCGATGTCGACGGCCTTGTCCGTGTTTTCCTTCAGCGGGATCGCCCTGCCGCCTCGAAGGCCCTCGTCGGCGGTGATGACGAAGCTGGAATCGCAATCGACGATCCGGCCGGCCAGCGCGTCGGGCGAAAAGCCGCCGAAGACGATCGAGTGGATGGCGCCGACGCGGGCGCAGGCGAGCATCGCGTAGGCGGCCTCGACGATCATCGGCATGTAAATGGTGACCCGGTCGCCCTTCTTGACGCCGTTGCTCTTCAGCACATTGGCGAGGCGGCAGACCCGCTCGTAAAGCTCGTTGTAGGTGACCTTCTTGTCGTCGTAGGGGTTGTCCCCCTCCCAGATGATCGCCACCTGGCTGCCGCGCTTCTTCAGGTGGCGGTCGATGCAGTTATAGGAGACGTTGGTGACGCCGTCCTCGAACCACTTGATCGAGACCTTGCCGGAGAACGAGGTGTTTTTGACCTTCGTGTAGGGCTTGAACCAGTCGATCCGCTTGCCGTGCTTCTTCCAGAACTTCTCGGGGTTCTTCGTGCTCTGGCGGTACCAGTCAAGATAGGTGTCATTGTCGATCAGGGCGCGTTTCCTGGCGGCCTTCAGCACCTTGTGGGTCTTCTCGGTCATGCACTCCTCCTTTACACGCGAACCGGCGGCCGGCTCCCGCCCGGCCAGGCGGGTCCGCACCCGATGGTGGTGTTCTTCATAGCAGTTGTTTTCGTTCAAGCAATTAGACTTATGGGCCGAAGGCTTTGGTGACCGCCGCTTTGATTGCATTTCGTCGCGATTGGCGTTATAGAGGCGCCCACTTCCCGGAAATTGTGGTGATACCACGGCCCGCCCCCGGAGCGGGCGGACAGGAGAATTTTATCCATGGCTCAACAATTGCTCATGCCCAAGGCCACAGCCGTGTGGCTGGTCGACAACACGGCCCTGACCTTCGATCAGATCGCCCAGTTCTGCAAGCTGCACACGCTGGAGGTCAAAGCCATCGCCGACGGGGAATCGGCGCAGGGCATCAAGGGCCTCGACCCGATCCAGACCGGCCAGCTGTCGCGCGATGAAATCGCCAAGGCGGAGGCGGATCCGGCGCACAAGCTGAAGCTGTCGAGCCCGAAGGTGCATGTGCCCGAACTGAAGCGGAAGGGCCCGCGCTACACGCCCGTGTCGAAGCGGCAGGACCGGCCGAACGCCATCTTGTGGCTGGTGCGCAACCACCCTGAACTGCGCGATGCGCAGATCTCGCGCCTTGTCGGCACAACCAAGTCGACCATCGAGCAGATCCGCGAACGCACCCACTGGAACTCGGCGAACCTGACCCCGCTCGATCCGGTGACCCTTGGCCTGTGCACGCAGATCGACCTCGACATGGAAGTGGAAAAGGCAGCCAAGGACCGCCCGTCGGAGGTCGTGGTGCGCGAGGACGAGACGTTGCTTCCGGCACAGGAAACGGAAGGGTTCTCCCTGGAGGAGCCGATCGTGCCGCCGAAGAAGAAGGAAGAGGACGAGATCGACGCCGATGCCGTTTTCGCCAAGCTGAATTCGCTGAAGACCGACAAGCCGGAAGAGCCAACGGATTAGACCGGTCGATCCGGGAACGGAAGGGCCGCGTTGCCAGAACGGCAGCGCGGCCTTTTTATGTTCGGTATTGCGTCCAAGGCGCCGGAACCGGGGAGCGAGGCCGCTTTCATCCGTCCGGATCGCGTGGCATAACGGTGACTGCTCCCTAAGCCCGGGAAACGGGAACGGAAAGGACCGCACAGCGACTGCGCGGGACACTGAATGAAGCGATTTATCAAGCGTCACGCGCTGTGGGGCGCCTACATCGTATTCCTGACATTGGCCGCGATCTTCGGCGCGCGCGAGGGCGCGCTCGACTTTTCCGGGCCGGGCGCGGCAGGCAAAGCGGCAATCTGGCTGATCTTCCTTGCCTTCCTCGCCTATTCGGTCCAGGCCCATCGCAAAGAGGTCTTCTTCCGTTCCGTCGCCAAGGTGAACCGGCTCTGGTGGGGGCTACAGATCGGCCTCGACCTCTACATCAGCGTCTTCCTGTCGCTCGCCGTGATCTACCTGGTCGAGGGCTCTCTACTTGTCATGCTGCTTTGGGCACTGCCAGTGCTGATTTTTGCCAACCTGGCGATCCTGCCCTACCTGATCCTGAACTACGGGGCCGTCTTCAGCGTGCTGGCGGGCTGATCATTTCCGACGGGTCAACGATGCCGATGCGGCCGGTGGACTATTTCACCAGCCTCAACACCGCAATCCACGGAAAGGTGCTTGCGCCCTCGGGTCTTGGAAGCAGTAAGCCGTTGGCGTCGATCTTAAGTTTCTTGTCCTTGACGGAATTGCTGACATTACCGCCGATCGCCGTAATCTTCTTGGCTCCCGCATCCACCGACACGACAATATCCGAGTGGGACGGATAGAAGCTGTCGGCGAGATAATCCCCCCGCGCGGCACTGAAATCGTGCTGCTTTGCCCCGCCCCGCCCGAAGTGCACGATGTCACCGCGCTGCGGCGCATAACTTTCCGGATGCATCGCTTCATAGACCGCGTTCACCCGCCCGGAGATAAAGTCCTGCACATAGTGACAGTGGGCCTGGCTGTATAGAAATCCGCTGCCCGCACCGGCTTTTTTAAGCACATGGCTTATGAACGCGGACGACCAGGGCGGGTTGTGCGATTTACCGGTAGCCTGGTTGACGATCTGGGTGCGCCCGTTATGGGCGATTCCAAGCCCGCTCCAGTAGTCACCGATCCGCAGGAATTGAGGATCGTCGGCTTCCTTTCTGGTGCCCTTTTCGAAGAACTCCCATTCCTCAAGGCAGATCGATACAATTTTGTCTGCGAGCGAGGCGCCTGTGGCTGAACTGCCGAGCGTTACACCGTTGCCGGCGAACTTCGCTTTCTGGTTGCCGTGTTCGAGAATGTAGTTGCGAGGCAGCACCGTCCCCGGCGCAAAACCGTGAAAATGGACATCCTTCTTGGCGTTATTGCCGAATATCGCAACCGGGTTTGCCACCACATGGTTTCCCCAGGTTGCAAGGGCGTTCTGCGAGGACAGATGCGGGTTGAGAAAATGGGTTGCGCCCTTTACCGAGCAGGGTCCGCCCGAAATGCGGTGCTGCACGTGATCGGCGATGATCTTCGTGACATCCTGTCGGGCGGCCGGCAATCCGGTCCAGCTTCCCAGGCTGTTGATCGCCGAAAACTGGAACGGTTGATCAACCACCTCCTGAACCGCGTCGGGAAAGCCCTTGTGGGCGACCCGGTTGATAACCGTGTCAACCACTGCAGCCAGTCCGCCTTCCAGTTGCGACTGGCCGTGCTTGCCGAAATGCCCCACTTCGCTTTGCGCGACACGGCAAAGAGCGTCGAAATCGGACGGTGTGATCACCACTCTCACAAGTCCGTTGGTCGGACCGGGAACGGGGCCTGGACTGGGGCCTGGGCCAGGGGCCGGGCCCGGGCTTGGCGTGTTGTTCGTGTCGCCTTCCTCGTTGTCCGCCGGCGGTGTCGCGCCGGGTTGCGTCGTGTAGACAACGGTCCAGCCGCAATCGGCCTTGAACTTGGATATGACCTTCAGTCCCTCAAACGCGATGTCTTCCAGGACGACATCAAGCTGGTCATCGGGAATGCACTCGATCTTGTCGGTTCCTATAGGCATATCCGAACTCCCTGTTGTTGAAACGTCTACAGGCCGAAATCGCGAACCAGTTCGGCGCGCAGCGTGGCATATTGCTGTTTGTTCAGCAGGGCGGTTGTCGTGGCGTTCACGCCTTTAGCCTTGAGCCAGAGCCGGACCTTTGTTCTGCCGTCGGCCCCGTTCGCCCTAAGGTAGTTCCTGATTTTCGTCGTCGCGTTGTCGGCGCCGAAACGGTCGATCGTGGACAGTTCGTTTTCCTTCGCAGCCTTCAGTTCGGAAGCCGAGGCCTCGGTAACCGTCAAAAAGCCGCCGGTGAGCGTTCCGGCCCGGTAATAGCGCTCCACATCCGACAGGCCGAGTTCGAGGGGATACTGGGCGACACTCAGATCGAGCCGGGAGATGATATCCGAACGTATTCTCGCCCGGTTCGTCTGCATGGCCGTCTGCAGAATATCGATCGTTTTCTGGACGAGAATGTCCTTCTCGTAGGCTTCAACCGAACCTTTGAGACCGGTATCGATCGCGGCCAGCACGCTCTTGGTGGTCGTGTCAGCGATCAGGACGCCGGTGCCGCTGAGTGCGATGCTCGTCACGGTGGCGACAAACGGGACCTGCTGGCGTTCCTGCGTGAGGCGGGCCTCGTAGCGTCCGTAGGCCAGATCAATGGCATACATGCGTCCCAGAATAATTGAATTCCGGTATCCCAGCTTTTGCGCCGGTGTTGCCGCGTTGTTGTATCTTTCGACCATGGCCACGCCGTAGGTGGTTCTCAGCGCGGTCAATTCATTGTCGACGGTGTAGAGGCGCGGGGGGCCGGTCTGGACCGACGGGCTGCAAGCCGTCGCGACCAGCGCGATGGCGATTGCGGCTATGGCTGCTCCGGCTTTTCCTTGAAAAATGCTTGCGCCGGATGGCTTTCCGGCAGTTGGACGAGCGCCTAGGACCACGACATCCCTCCCCAAGGCCGCGATGGTAAAATTTCGTAAGATATTCTTATTTTTTGTGATCTTTTGCGACCAAAACCTAGAATAGCAATATACTTAAGCAAATCAACCAAAAATGATTAAGTATTCAACAGCTAAATTTCAGTTTCGGGTCGGTTTCGCCGGGTTGATTGATTGGCGGCGATGGCTCTGTTGCCGGGGCGGCTGGCCTAAGGAAATCCGGCTGCGGCGCGGCCGGATTTCGTCCTGAGGGGGCCGGTGTGGACCTCGGGAAGACGCCGAACGGCGAGATCCACGACCGGCCAATTCTGCCGCCGCGACGGGCGGGGCGGTCGTCCCTAACCGCCGCCGAGACTGAAATCGACCACCGCGCCGGGGCCGAGCGGGATGTTGAAGCCGGTCCACACGACGATGATGACGACGCCGGTGATCATCAGCCAGACCGAATAGGGGATCATCACCGCCATCAGGCTGCCGATGCCGAAATTCTTGTCCCAGCGCTGGCAGAAGATCAGGATGAGCGGGAAATAGACCATCAGCGGGGTGATGATATTGGTCGCCGAATCACCGATGCGGTAGGCCGCCGTCGCGGTTTCCGGGCTGATGCCGAGCAGCATCAGCATCGGCACCAGGATGGGTGCCAGGAGGGCCCATTTCGCCGAGGCCGAGCCGACGAAAAGATTGATGAAACCGGACAGGATGAGCAGGCCCGCGAGCAGCAGCGGCCCGGGCAGGTTGGTCCAGCGCAGGAACTCGGCGCCGTCGATCGCCAGGATCAGCCCGAGATTGGACCAGACGAACATGATGACGAAATGGGCGGCGGCGAAGGCGAGCACCAGGTAGTAGCCCATCTCGGCCATCGACTTGGACATCAGTTCGACCAGGTCGCGGTGGTTCTTGATGACGCCGGTGACGTGGCCGTAGACCCAGCCGCTCAGCAGGAACAGGAAGAAGAAGCCGGCGACCAGGGACTGGTAGAACGGGGTGAGGCGGGCTTCCGGCCTCGCGTCCTGGTCGATCAACGGCGTTCCGGGGCCGACGGTGAGCACGACCCACACGGCGATGACGCCGAGGATGGTCAGCGCACCCCATTTGAGGCC
Source organism: Nitratireductor sp. XY-223 (assembly GCF_004959855.1). Classification (GTDB taxonomy): domain Bacteria; phylum Pseudomonadota; class Alphaproteobacteria; order Rhizobiales; family Rhizobiaceae; genus Hoeflea_A. Next base: position 595,234 of record NZ_SPNT01000002.1, read on the forward strand.
GCGGCGCTCGTCGGCGGTCAGCGGCCCGGAAATCGGCTCGTCCGTGTCGGCCACGGTGCCGCCGCTCCATCTTCCGAGGCGCGGCTCCACCTGGCGGTCGGTGATGTACCAGATGACCGGCAGGTAGATGAAGAACAGCGCCATGATCAGATACCAGTTGCCGGCGATGTTGGCATTCCAGGCCGGATCGAGGATCTCGGCGCCGGCCTCGGTGATGCCGAAGAGCAGCGCGTCGAGCTGGCCGGGGAAGAGATTGGCCGAGAATCCGCCGGAGACGCCGGCGAACGCGGCGGCGATGCCGGCGACCGGATGACGGCCGGCGGCGGCGAAGATGACGCCGGCGAGCGGAATCAGCACAACGTAGGCGGCGTCGGCGGCAAGGTTGCCGATCATGCCGACGGCGACGACGATCGGCGTGAGCAGCGCCGTCGGCGCATTGCTGACGCCGGCGCGCATGGCGGCGCCCAGGAAACCGGTGCGCTCGGCGACGCCGGCGCCGAGCATGACGACCAGCACATAGCCGAGCGGGTGGAAGTGGGTGAAGGTGGACGGCATGTCGGTGACGAGGCGGCGCAGGTTCTCCGCCGACAGAAGACTCATCGCCCTGACCGGCTCGTCAGTGACCGGATGAACGGCCGACAGGCCGATGAACGAGGCGAAGACGCTGACAATCATCAGGATCGCGATCAGCCAGAAGAAGATGAAGACCGGGTCGGGCAGCCGGTTGCCGGTGCGCTCGATCGCGGCGATTAAGCCTCGGCTTGTCTGGGAGGGGGTATCCGTCATGTTTTTGTTCCTGTGCTCAACAGTCCCTCAGCATGGTGTCCCCGGCGCGCCCTATTGTGCGCGCTTTGGGGCCAGATTGGGGCAAAAAGCCGGCTGCTTTGGTCTTACAACTTTAGTTGGCGGCGCGTCGCGAACACAACAAATGACAGAAGAATCTTGCCGCGGGCTTGCTTGACTCCGGCGAGATTTTTTGGAATCTATATTAGAACAAAGCAAGAACATATGGGAAGCAAAGGACAATGCAGGGCACCGATGTGCGGCAGAGGATGGAGGCATTGCAGGACGCCGTCGCCAAGGTCGACCGGCGTCACGCCTCCTTCGCGCGCCATGCCCGCCTGCGCGAAAAGAACGGTTTTGTCCGCTTCGGCATCGATGCGGTCGACGCGGTCTTCGAGGACGGGTTCCCGGTCTTTGCGCTGCACGAGGTACGCTGCGGCCTCAGCCGCGACATTGGCGCCGCCATCGGCTTTCTCGCCGGGCTGATCGCCGGCTGCATGAAAAACCGGACGGGGCGGATCGTCTGGGTTTGCGATCCGGCCTGCCGGCTCGACGGCGGTCAGCTGTTCCCGGCAGGGCTTGCCATGTTCGGGCTCGACCCGGCGCGGCTTCTCATGGTGCGCCCGGCGGACCTGAAATCGGCGCTGTGGGCGAGCGACGAGGCGGCGAAGTGCACGGAACTGGCGGGCGTCGTCTTCCAGGTGAAAGGCAATCCGCCGCGCTTCGACATGACGGCGAGCCGGCGGCTGATGCTGAAGGCGCAGCAGAACGGGCTCTTCGTCTCCATCCTGCGGCAGGGCGGCGAGGAGGAGGCCAACGCGGCGGCAACCAGGTGGTGCGTCAGCGCACGCGCTTCGGCGGCCGACCCGCATCTTGAAAAGGGCATCGGGCTTTTGCGGCTGGGCCTTGTCCTTGAACGCAACCGCAACGGTCAGACGGGGCAGTGGACCGTTGCATGGAACCAGCACGAACACGGTTTTGAACATGTCCCAGCGGATTATGTCGATTGCCCTGCCGCGACTCCCCACCGACCGGACAGCGCGCCGCAAATGGGGCAGGTCATGGCGTTTGAACGGGCGTCCTGACGCCCCGCCCCTTGCCGCGACCGCCAAGGTCAAGAACGCCATGCGCCTCGTCGCCGTGGACGGCCACGGCTATCGCGCCGGGCTGCGCGTCGGGCAGACGCTGAGCGATGCGCGGGCGCTGTTTCCCGATCTGGATGTCTTCGATGACGACCCGGACGCCGATGCGGCGCTGCTTGAGGCGATTGCCGCCTGGTGCGACCGCTACACGCCGCTGGTGGCGGTGGAGACGCTTGCGGCAACCGTTTCGGGGAGCGCGCCCGGCCTGTTCTTGGACATTTCCGGCTGTGCCCATCTCTTCGGCGGCGAGGAGGCGATGCGCGGCGATCTTGTCGCCCGGCTGCGCGCCGCGGGCATCCGCGCGCATGCCGCCATCGCCGACACGCCCGGCGCCGCCTGGGCCTTTGCCCGCTACAGCGACCGCGCGGCCGTCGCGCCGGGCCGGCACAGCAAGGAACTGCTCGACCTGCCGCTCGCGGGCCTGCGTCTCGAAACGGAAATGCTCGACATGCTGCGCAAGCTGGGCCTTCGCACCGTCGGCTGCATTGCCGCCCTGCCGCGGGCGCCGCTCGCCGCCCGCTTCGGCAACAGCCTGCTTTTGCGGCTCGACCAGGCGCTGGGGCGCGAGGAGGAGGCGATCTCGCCGCGCCTGCCGGTGCCGGAGCTGTCGGCGGAACGCATCTTTGCCGAGCCGATCGCCCTGGTGGAGGACATCGAGCGCACCGCCCTGCAGCTCGCCGGCAACCTTAAATCCCGGCTCGATGCGCGTCAGCTGGGTGCGCGCACGCTGGAGCTGAAGCTTTTCCGTGTCGACGGACACGTCACGCCGATCGCCGTGCGCGCGGCCAGCCCCGTCTACCAGCCGGAGCGCATCATGATGCTGTTCCGCGAGCGCATTGCCGGTTTCCACGAGGATATGGATGCCGGCTTCGGCTTCGACCTCATCCGCCTCAATGTCACCGAGAGCGAGGAACGGCCCGTGGCGCAGGCCGATCTCGGCGGCGGGCAGTCGCGGGGCGAGGCGTTCATCGGCCTCGTCGACAAGCTCGGCGCGCGCCTCGGCACGGACCGGGTGCAGCGCTTCGTCGCCGCCGACACACATATTCCCGAACGCAGCTTCGGCCTTGTGGCGCAGGCCGCCGGCAGCGCCGGCACGTATTCTTGGAACGCGGACGGGCCGGTCGCGGGCGGACAGGGCGGCGCCGCCGTGCTGACCCGGCCGGTGCTCCTGTTCGACCGGCCCGAGCCGGTCGAAGCCGTCGCGGAGGTGCCCGACGGCCCGCCGATCCGCTTCCGGTGGCGCAGGACACTCTACAGCGTCGTGCGCTCGGAAGGCCCCGAACGCATTGCCTGCGAATGGTGGCGCGACGGGCGCGGCGGGCAGAGCCGCGACTATTTCCGCGTCGAGGACGATGCGGGGCTCCGGTTCTGGATCTTCCGGCAGGGGTTGTTCGAGCGCGAGACGCGCGAGCCCGCCTGGTTCATGCACGGGCTGTTCGCATGACGGTACCTTCCCCCGGCTATGTGGAGCTTGCCGCCACCAGCAATTTTTCTTTCCTGCGCGGGGCGTCGCATCCCGAGGAACTGGTTGTTGAGGCCGCCCGCCTCGGCCTTGCGGGGCTGAGCGTTGCCGACCGCAATTCGCTGGCCGGCGTGGTGCGGGCGCATATGGCCGCCAAGGAGGCCAGGCTCGCCTTCGCGCCGGGCTGCCGGCTGGTGTTTTGCGACGGCACGCCCGATATCCTGGTCTGGCCGCAGGACCGGGCCGCCTATGGGCGGCTGTGCGAACTGCTGACGCTCGGCAAGCGCCGGGCGCCGAAGGGCGAGTGCCATCTCGGCCTTGCCGACCTCGTTGAACACGGCGACGGGCTGATCATGGCTGTGGTGCCGGCAGCGACCCTGCCGCTTGCCATGCCCGCCTGTCTTAAGACGCTCGGGCAGCGCTTTTCCGGCGCCGTCTATCTCGCCGCCGCCTGGCGCTACGGCGCCGCCGACCAGCGCCTGCTCGCCGCGGTCGCCGGCCTTGCCCGGCAGGCTGGCCTGCCGTTGCTGGCGGTGGGGGATGTGCTCTACCACGCGCCCGAGCGGCGTTTCCTGCAGGATGTGGTGACCTGCATCCGCGAGCACCTGAGCCTGCGCGAGGCGGGAAGGCAGCTCGAGCCCAATGCCGAGCGGCACCTGCGCGGCGCGGCGGAGATGCTGCGCCTCTTCAAGGGCTACGAACAGGCCGTCGCCGAAACGGAAAGGCTTTTTAGCCGGCTTTCTTTCTCGCTCGACGAACTCCGGTACCTCTATCCGGAGGAGCCGACCGGAAGCGCGACGCCGCCGCAGGAAACCCTGGAGCGACTGACCGCCGAAGGGCTGCAGGAGCGCTATCCGGACGGCGCCCCGCAAAAGGTGCTGGCGGCGCTCGAGCATGAGCTGGCGCTGATCAGAAAGCTCGACTACGCGCCCTATTTCCTGACCGTCTACGATATCGTACGCTTTGCCCGCAGCGAGAAGATCCTGTGCCAGGGGCGCGGGTCGGCGGCCAACTCCGCCGTCTGCTACTGCCTGGGCATAACGGAAGTGGATCCGGAAAAGGTCGACCTGCTTTTCGAACGCTTCATTTCCGAGGAGCGCAACGAGCCGCCCGATATCGATGTCGATTTCGAGCACGAGCGGCGCGAGGAAGTGATTCAGTATATCTACGGGAAATACGGCCGCGACCGCGCCGGGCTCGCCGCCACGGTGATCACCTATCGCGGCCGTTCGGCGCTGCGCGAGGTCGGCAAGGTATTCGAGCTTTCCGACGACGTCATCACCGCCGTATCGGGCACGCGCTGGGGCTCGTCTTCCTCGAAGCTCGACGCGGAGGACGCCCGCCGCGCCGGGCTCGACCCGGACGACAAGCACCTCATGCAGATCCTCGACATGGCGAGCCAGATCATCGGCTTTCCGCGCCATCTCTCGCAGCATGTCGGCGGCTTCGTGATCACGCGCGACCGGCTGAGCTCGGTGATCCCGATCGAGAACGCGGCGATGGAGGACCGCACCGTCGTCGAATGGGACAAGGACGACCTGGAAAGTCTCGGCATGCTGAAGATCGACGTGCTCGGCCTTGGCATGCTGAGTTGCATCCGCAAGGCGTTCGAATTCCTGCAGACCCATTACGGCCGCAGCGAAACCCTGTCGTCGCTGCCCGACGGCGACGGCAATGTCTATGACATGATCTGCCGGGCCGACACGATCGGTGTCTTCCAGATCGAGAGCAGGGCACAGATGTCGATGCTGCCGCGGCTGAAGCCGCGCTGCTATTATGACCTCGTCATCGAGGTGGCGATCGTGCGGCCGGGGCCGATCCAGGGCGACATGGTGCATCCCTATCTCAGGCGCCGGCAGGGAAAGGAGCCGGTCTCCTATCCCAAGCAGGAGCTGAAGGACGTGCTCGCCAAGACACTCGGCGTGCCGCTGTTCCAGGAGCAGGCGATGAACATCGCCATCGTGGCGGCGAATTTCGAACCCGGCGAGGCCGACAAGCTGCGCCGGGCAATGGCCACCTTCCGGCGGGTGGGCACGATCCACAATTTCCGCATCAAGATGGTCGAGGGCATGGTCGCCAACGGCTACGAGCGGGACTTCGCCGAGCACTGCTTCAGCCAGATCGAGGGGTTCGGCGATTACGGCTTCCCCGAGAGCCACGCGGCCAGCTTCGCGCTGCTCGTCTACGTGTCCTGCTGGCTCAAATGCTATTATCCGGACGTCTTCTGCGCGGCGATCCTCAATTCGCAGCCGATGGGTTTTTATGCGCCGGCGCAGCTGGTGCGCGACGCGCGCGAGCACGGCGTCGAGGTGCGGCCGGTCGACATCAACCATTCCGAATGGCTGTCGACGCTGGAGGCAACCGATGCCGGCAAGCAGGCAATCGCGGCGCGCCATGCCGAGATGGCGCCGGTGATGCGGAACGCCCATGCGGTGCGGCTCGGCTTCCACCGCATCAAGGGTATCGGCGAGGAGGATGCGGAACTGATCCTTGCGCATCGCGGCGAAGGCTATGACAGCGTGCGCGACCTGTGGATGCGTTCGGGCCTGTCGCGCCGGGCGATGGAAAAGCTCGCCGAGGCGGACGCCTTTTCCTCCATCGGGCTTTCACGCCGCGACGCGATCTGGGCGGTGCGGGCGCTCGACCCGCTGGGCGCCGCCGAACGCCTGCCGCTTTTCGCGGCGGCCGGCAGCCGCGACCTGCAGCGCGAGCCGGATGTCGTGCTGCCGCCCATGCCGCTCGGCGAACAGGTGATCAACGACTATCGCAGCCTGACCTTCTCGCTGAAGGCGCATCCGGTCTCCTTCGTGCGCCACAAGCTTGCCCGCGACGGCTATGTGCCGGCGGCGCGGCTGCCGGACCTGCGAGCCGGCCGCTTCGTGTCGGTCGCCGGGCTTGTGCTGGTGCGCCAGCGGCCGGGCTCGGCCAAGGGCGTGGTGTTCGAGACGCTGGAGGACGAGACCGGGGTCGCCAATGCGATCGTCTGGCCAAAGGTGTTCGAGCGCTACCGCACCATCGTGATCGGCAGCCGCTTCATCGGCGTGCGCGGGCCGCTGCAGTCCGAGGACGGGGTGATCCATGTGGTTGCCCGCGAGCTCTACGACCTGACTCCGCTGCTGGCCGGGCTTTGCGACGCGGAGGGGCCGATCGACGGCCTGGCGCGCGCCGACGAGGTGAAGCGCGAGCCGACCGACCCGCGCGAGCGCGACCGCAGCAGGCCGGCGATGCGGCTTCGGAACCTCTTCGAGCAGGTGCCGCAGATGCGCACCGGCGGGCACCAGCATTATTCCTCCACCCGCAAGGTGCTGCCGGGCGGGCGGAATTTTCACTGATTATGTCCTCACGGTTGAGCGCGGCTTCGCCGCTAACCTCCGGACGGGGCGCCGAACGGTCGGCGGCACGCGGTCGCGTGCGTTTGGTGCCACCTGTCATGGACACATCAACTCGAAGCACGTAGTGCTTCGCAAGGCCGACCGGCCGTCGCCGCTTATGCGGCGCGCCCTCGCAGGCCAGCCGCGCAGCGGCGGTGCGGCCGTGAGCGAAAACAAACCGCCAGCGCCGAAGGCGCGTACGGCGTGAGGACAGAATTATGGCTTCTCATGCGGCGGGCGCGGGCGTGTCAGGATGAAGACGCTGACGGCGGACAGAACGACGACCTGGATGATGATCACGCGCATCGGCGCGTTGAAAAGGATGCTGGCGGCGAACACCGCGGCGATGGCGATCATTGCCATGGTCTTGCCGCGCCGCGAGATGGCGCGATGGGTCTCCCAGTCACGGATCGGGGGGCCGAGGCGCGGGTGGTTGACCAGCCAGGAATGCAGCCTTTCCGAGCCGCGGGCAAAGCAGAACGCCGCCAGGAGCAGGAAGGGCGTTGTCGGCAGAAGCGGAAGCGGGATGCCGATGATGCCGAGTGCCAGGCTGACGCAACCGGCGGCGAGCCACAAATAGCGATGCAGCCGGTTGCGTTTGAGCATCTCAGCTGGCCCTGGCGTCAAGGCCGCGGGCGATGTCGCATATGGTCTCGAAGGCGATTTGCGCGTCCTGCTCCTCCATCTCGAACGGCCCGGCGGTGAAGCGGATCACCTGCCTTGCGCCATGCAGCGTCTGGGTGAGGTAAATGCGGCCGTCATCGTTGATGGCATTGACCAGGCGGCGGTTGAGGTCGTCGAGATCGCCGCGGTGGCCTTCAGGCACGTAGCGGAAGGAAAACAGCGACAGGACCGGCTCCGTGGTGATCTCGAAATCCGGCTCGCCGCCGAGCCGCTCGGCGAGCGACTGCGACCAGGCGACATGGTTGCGGATCATGGTGCGCAGGCCGCCGAGGCCGTAGGCGCGCAGCAGGAACCAGATCTTCAGCGCCCGGAAGCGGCGGCCGAGCTGCACCGACCATTCGCTGAAATTGACCAGCCCTTCCTTGCCGTAGGTCTTGAGATATTCGGGCTGGATGGCGAGCGTTTTGACGAGCGTTTCGGGATCGCGCACGAAATGGGCCGAGCACTCCATCGGCGCGCCGAGCCATTTGTGCGGGTTGAAGACGATGCTGTCGGCCTGTTCGACCCCTTCCCAAAGATGGCGGAATTCCGGGCAGATCATCGCAGATCCCGCCCAGGCCGCGTCGACGTGGATGTAAAGTCCTTCCTCGCGCCCGACGGCGCAGGCGGCGGCGACGTCGTCCGTCGCCCCGGTCGAGGTCCCGCCGACGCACACCACGAGGCCCGCCGGCTGGAAGCCGGCCTCACGGTCGGACTTGATGGCGGCCTTCAGGAGGCCGATATCCATGGCGCCGTTTTTATCGACGGGAATGTGGACCAGGTTGTCCTGACCCATGCCGGACACCCACATCGCCTTGTCCACCGAGCTGTGGGTTCCCTTGGATGCATAGACGCGCAACGGTTTCTGGCCGAACAGGCCGGCCCTGTTGCCGGTCCAGTCGAGCGCCCGTTCGCGCATCGTCAAGACGGCGCATAGCGTTGCCGAGGAGGCGGTGTCCTGGAACGTGCCCTTGAAGTCCTCGGGCAGGCCGAGCGCCTGGCGCAGCCAGTCGACCATCCGGACCTCGAGCTCCGTCGCCGCCGGCGATGTCTGCCACAGCATGCACTGGGCGCCGATGGCTGTTGCGAGCTGTTCGGCAATCACCGCCGCGGGCGCGGCATTGCTCGGAAAATAGGCGAAGAACCGCGGGTGCTGCCAATGGGTCATGCCGTGCGGAATGATGCGCTCGAAATCGGCAAAGATCGCCTCCATCGAATCAGCTGTGTCTGGCGGGCTGTCTTCGATCATCCTGCCTATGTCGCCGGGCCGCACCTGCGCGCGCACCGGTCTTTGCGACAGCGTTTCGAGATAATCGGCCGACCAGTCGCTGGCTTTGTGCGACCATTTGCGAAATTCGGATTTGTCCATCGATCTGTTCCTGTTGAGGACCGGGCGAGCCTATAGGCAAAAGGGGATTCAAATCCATAGGCTTGCATGGCCTGCGGCAATTCTCCCCACAGGCGACACAAATATAGATAACATGTTAATTATATTCAACAGCAATCCGGCGCGCCCCGGCAAGTACCGCAGAGACGTTCGGGCCTGTGTCGCCCGGGGCGGAGAGCCTGGCGCGGTGGCGCTATTGCATTTCGGGAAGAGTTACGGTCATGCCGTCCAGCGCATCGGTGACCTTGACCTGGCAGCTCAGCCGGCTTCCGGACCTGCGCTCGCAGGCGGCGAAATCGAGCATGTCGTTCTCATGCTCGGCCATCGCATCGAGGCCGCCGAGACGGTCCTCCTGGAAATAGGCGTGGCAGGTGGCGCAGGCGGCCGACCCGTTGCATTCCGCGGTGATGCCCTCGACATTGTGGGCGAGCGCCGCCTGCATCACCGAATCGCCCGGCTCAGCCTCGATCTCCCGACGGCTGCCGTCGGGCTGAATGAACGTGATCCTGACCAATTTCAGACCTCCCAGCGCACCGGCAGGGAGACGGGGCCGCGAAACACCCAGCCGCTCAATCGAGCCGGCTTGTCGTCATCCAGTTGCATGTTCGGCAGGCGGTCGAACAGTTTGGGAACCGCGATCTCGCCAACCATCTGGCGCGCGACCCAGGTGCCGGCGCAGAAATGCGGCCCGGCCCCGAAACCGAGATGCTGGCCGCGGTCGCGGAAGACATCGTAGGCATCGGGATCGGAAAACCGGCTTTGGTCGCGATTGGCCGCACCGACGCAGATTCCGAGCTGGTCGCCTTCCTTCAGCGCGGTGTCGCCGAGCACCGTGTCGCGTGTGACGCGCCGCGGATACATGCCGATCGGCGAGACCCAGCGCACCGCTTCCTCGAAGGCGGGCCGGTAGAGTTTGGGATCGGCCTCGACGCGGGCCCGCTGGTCGGGATTGAGCAGCAGCCCGTAGACCGTGGTGAGGATCGAATCGCGCGGCTCGTTGAGGCCGCCGCCGATGATCACCTTGATGTTGGCGCGGATCTGCTCGATGGAATGGGCGTGTTCGGCATGCAGCATCGACGACAGGATCGTGGCATCGGGCCTGTCCCGGTACCGGTCGAGCACGGCATCGATGGCGGCGTCGATCGCGTCCGAGGCCGCGGCGGCCCTCGTCGCGGTCTCCGGAACGGTGCCGTAATTGCTGACACCGTCCATCAGCGCCTGCGACCAGGCGGCAAGATCCTGCCAGGCGACATTCCTGAAACCGATCATTTCATTCAGGCACAGCGAGGCCATGGGGGCGGCGAAGCTGCCGAACAGGTCTGTCTCGCCGCTTTCGACAAAGGCATCGATGAGCCGGTCCGCGATGGCATCGAAAACCGGCGTCCAGTGGTTCTTCACCACGCCCGGGCGGAACGACGGCTCGATGGCCTTGCGCTCGACCTGGTGCGCCTCGTCGTCCTTGCGCATCAGCGAATGGCCCATGACCTTGTTCATCAGGGAGCCGGGATTGGTCGAGGCAAACCGGCCGTGATCGCGCTCGACCGTCATGATGTCGTCGAAACGGGTGACGAGGTTGATGCGCGCATCGCTCACCCAGACCGCGGAGGCCGCCTCGCGCATGCGGCGGAAGCTCGGATAGGGGTCGGCCGTCAGCGCGGCGATCGAGATGTCGTCCATGACTGGGACGGGCGTGGCCATGAATGCCTCCTGCAATAATCGCTCTAGCATGTGCGCGGTGGGTTACTTGTCAATCAAATGACCCTGATCTAATCTATCGAAAAATTCGATAACTAGTGTCACGGGCTTCACACAATGGATGGTCAGGACGTCCTCAAGGTCGACTTTGCGGCGCTCAGGACGCTGCAATATGTTCATGATTTCGGATCCTTCTCGAAGGCCGCGCATCGGCTGGGGCAGAACCAGTCGACGGTCAGCTACACCATCGCCCGGCTGCGCAAGGTGTTCGATGATCCGCTCTTCGTGCGCGAGGGCAACGGTGTGGCGGCGACCGACCGGTGCCGCGTCATCGTCGAGCACGCGGCACGGTTCCTTGAGGAGTTCCAGGGCGTCGCGCGGCGGCGGACCTTCGATCCGGCGACGGCCGCCGGTTCGGTCACCGTTTCATGCAACCACTGGGAACGGGTCATCATCCTGCCGCAGCTGATCGGACGCATGCGGCATCTGGCGCCGGGTATCCAGCTGCGGGTGCTCAGCTCCTCGGCGGTCGGCGAGGAACAGCTCAAACGGGGCGAATGCGACATCCTGCTGGGCCCGGTGCAGATCTCGGGCGAACAACTCTACAAGCGCAAGATCAGCATGGACCATTATGTGTGCATCATGGACCGGGACAATCCTTTCGCGGCCCGGACATTCGACTTCAAGGCCTACCAGTCGGCCAAACATGCGGTCGTCACCTACATGGGCAACTGGAGGCCGTTTTACCTCGATGCCCTGGAGGCGCGTGGCGGATCGATCGACAAGGTGATCGAACTTTCCGAATACGGCGACCTGGAGAGCTGCGTTGCCGGCACCGACCTGGTTGCCACCGTGCCGAACCGGCTTGCCGAAAAATTTTCCGACCGCGTCGTGCGCCGCGCGCTGCCCTTCAAGGTGGCGCTCGAGGTCGACATGTTCTGGACGATGCGCACCCATCGCTCGGCCATGCAGAAATGGGTCCGCGAGCTGGTTGCCGAGGCGGCCACCGATGGCCTGGCCGTGCAGCACTAGACCGTTTCATGGCTAGATTGAATCATTTGACCGCGGCGATTTTGATCGCTGGCTAGGCGGATTGCGCGCCGTGGTGCACCCCCACCACAAGCGCAAGCCAACGCAGTCAGGGGGCAAAATCGCCGGGCCCATTCAGCCCAGAGTTTCAACACGATGATCCTATCAGGGGTGGCGGCAAATCGGCCCATCGGCGTCGTTGCGCCGCTTGCCCGATGCCCCACATCGCGCTGCGCAACGCGCCTAGCCGACTGGACCGATTTTCCGCCATCAAATGCTTCAAGCTAGCCATGAAACGGTCTAGATCCGGCACCCGGCGCCCCGTGGAGATGTCAGGTTGCTCTAGCGGCTGAATTCGATCTCGCTGAGTGTTACCGGCGTGCGCGAATTGGCGTCCGCAGACGCAATGGCGAAGCGATCCGGTGAAATGGTCCACAACATGATGCCGTCGGATGTTTCCTCTGTCTTGGGATCGCGGACGCGGTAGCGGAAGGTGATCGTGTTGTCGCGGCTGACGCCATTGACCATCGTGCTGCCGGCGCCGAACGGATTGGACCAGCGACCCGTGTACCGGCCCGCTTTTTCCAGCGGCTCGACAAAGCCGTCGATGCGGCCGGTCCTGCCCGGCGAGGCGCATTTCCCCGTCAGCGTCAGCCGCTCGATGTCCTTGCGGTAGGTGCCGGTCACCTTGCAGCGCACGGACTCCCGTTCGGAGCCGGCGGCCTCGCGCGCCCAGCCGGAGCCTGTCCACTTGCCGGCCAGCGCCTCAAGCGAATCGACCGCCCGGGCCGGCGTTAGCGGCATCAGGCAAGCAAGCACCACGATGATCGGCAACCTCATGAACGTACCCATTTCAGGCGCATGAGGACCGGCAGCAGGAGCAAGTCGGCCAATAGCGCCGTAACAAAAGTCAGGATCAGCATAATGCCAAACAAACGCACCATGATGAAGGGACTCAAAAGCGTGACCAGCAATCCGCCGGAAATCAGCAGCGTTGTGGCGATCATCACCCGTCCCGTGCGGTCGATGGCGAAACGCAGCGCCTCATCGACGGAATGTCCGTCCGAGCGCTCCAGCCGGTACCGGTTGATGAAGTGAATACAGTCGTCAATGGCGATGCCGAAGGCAATGGTCAGCGCCATCATGGCCGTCGGATTGAGCAGTCCGCCGGTGAGAATATGCAGGGCGGACGCCGTCACGAACAGCGGAAGCGTGTTGGGAATGATCAGAACGAGAAACAGCGCCGGCCAGCGGAAGGCGGCCGCGACCACCAGGATCGCGATGATGCAGGCGGCGACGAGGCTGAGGCCGAGCTGGCCGATAACGACAACCGGCTCATGGCGCAAAATGACCGGAAAGCCGACGGTGCGGGCGGCGCCTGCCTCGCGCGCGGTGCGCTCGATGCGGTCGTGGGTTTCAAGTGTCTGGCGGCTCGCCATCGGCTCGGGCGCAAATGTGACGACCCGCGCCGTCCTGCCGTCGGGTGACAGAAGCTGGGTCAGCACGTTCTCGGGAAGCTCGGTAAGCTGGTCGCGTTGCGGCATGGTTTCCGGTTCGCCGATCCATCTTGCTATCGTAACAAGCGAGACAACCGCGTAATCCGGCGCCGCACTTGCGACCGCGTCGTTGAGCGCGGTCAGGCGCGCCCAGTCGTTCTGCTCCTCTTCATCGCCCTCCAGCGTCAATTCGTGCCAGATCGGGAAAAAGCCTCCGAAGGTCCGGTTGATATGCGCGTTGGCCTGCCGGATTTCGCTGTCCGCCGGCAAATAGCCGTCGAAGTGATACCACGGCTCGGTGCGCCAGAACCCCCAGATGCTGGCGACGGCGATAATCGCGCTCAATGCCACGACCATGCGGCCCCGGGAAAAGACCAGCCGGCGGAAGACCGGGGGGACCCTGAGCCATTCGGATCTGCCGTTGCGGGTTTTGTGCCCGATGGCCACCGGAGCCAGCACCGCGAATGTCATGATGACGATGACATAGGAAACCATGACACCCAGGGCGCCAATCAGCGCGAATTCGCGCAGCGGCACGTTGTCGACCGCGGCGACGGCGGCAAAGGCGATCGCCGTAGTCACTGCCGTCAGACCGCAGGCCGGGCCGATATCGCGCACGCTGATCGCCGTCCGCTCCTTGACCGGCAGCTCGTTCGACGTTTTCAGGTAGTGCATCACCAGATGGATGCTGTCCGCCAGCCCGAGAACCAGGACAAGGACGGGAATGGTGTTGCTCATCACCGTCACCGGAAGACCGAGCAACGGAAACAGCGCGATTGACGACATCGCCCCCAGCACCGCCGGTACGATGGCGGTCATCGCCGTGACCAGATTGCCGAAAACCAGGAACGCGATGACAAGCGCGAACAGGCACCCGATCGCATTCAGCGTGACGAGATCGCTTCTCATTCCGCCAACGATTTCGAAAGCGATCGCATCCTCGCCGGTAACGGCACGGGTGAACCGGTCATCGACATAGGTGTCGACCACATCGCGGATATCGGCGTAGATCCGCCGCTGGCCGTCGCGGTCGACCGCCGGATCCACCGATACGGAAACGAGGATGGTCCGATTGTCGTCGCCGATCATCGAGGGCTGATTGGCCGCGCCCTGGCGGTAGGCCTGCAGGCGGTCCGTCAGCGTGTTGGAGGTAATCTCGTCGGGAAAGACCGGCTCGCCCGGATATTGCGGGTGATTTCTCGAAAACCGCGCCGAAAAGGGCGACAGCACGGTCAGCACGTCGTCCATCAGCGCCAGTTCCAGGGTCATCTCGCGCAGTTGATCCAGGTCCTGTGGCGTAAAGTCCGTGTCGGTCGAAACCAGGACAATGAAATCCGTCGTCCTGGCGCCCATCGTGCGTTCGAACTGCCTGTAATTGTTGGCATGAATGCTGTCCGAGGACATGCTGCGCTCGATGTCGTCGTCGAAGCGAATGTAATTCATCGAGGCGAATGTGACGGCGACGACGATACAAAGGAAGATGGCGGACAGGATCGGCCACCGCACTGCGAGGAGGCCCGGATAGTCCAGGCCGAATCCGGAAATTGCCCTGCGCTGTATGCCGGAGATTTCGCCCGTCATACGATTCCCGGTCGAATGCGGGTGGTTGCCATCGAGCCGACGATGCCGCTCATTTGTTTGTTTTCCTTGTCATCCGGCCCGGTCCCCTAATTGCCGACACCGCTGGCAGAAACTATTGGCACACTGCGAGCGCGACGAAAAGTCCGGTCAAATAAAAACCGGTTTACCAGGTTAATCGCGGACGCAAACAGTCCATCGAAAAATTCGATAGGTCGCATCAAGGCCATCCGATTGACAACTGGCGGGAACGGAACGCACCAATGCGCCCGGCCAATGCGAACCTGTCCGCATAGCGGACAATCCCGGTTTGGCCTTTGCCACCGACCGGCGACGGCAGTTAGCAATGGTGGCTGTTCTTGGGGCTTTTTATGGTTTAGCGTAACAACAAGGTCCTCGAAAAGAGGGCGTTCTGCGCGGACCGGCAGGCAGGAGGTGCCGGGGTCCGCTTAAGGGAGGATACACGTGAACAGACTCTTCAAGCTTGCTGCATCCGCGGCAATTTTCGTCAGCGCAACGGCCGGCGCAATGGCCGCGGACTACAATTTCACCATCGCCGGCTGGGCGCCGCCGACACACGGGCTGAACTCGATCATGTGGCCGAACATGATCAAGATGATGGAGGAAGCCTCCGACGGTCAGGTCACCGCCGAAATCAAGTACGGGCTGGCGCCGCCGCCCGCGCTGATGGACCTCATCATAGACGGTGCCGCCGACATGGCCGTCATCTTTCACGGATATCAGCCCGGACGTTTCGTCGGCACCAAGCTGATCGAGCTGCCCGGATATGAAGGCAATGCCGAGCAGGCTTCGGTCGCCTACTGGCGGGTCCACGAGAAACACCTTGAAGCGCTCGACGAACACAAGGGCGTCAAGCTGCTGGCACTGCACACACACGGGCCGGGCCAGATGCACACCAATTCGAATGTCGGATCGCTCTCCGATCTCGACGGCCTGAAGACGCGCATCGGCGGCGGCGTTGCCGGTGACGTCGGCACTGAACTGGGCCTGGTCGGTATTCGCGTTCCCGCGCCGAAGGTCTACGAAACCCTGGCGTCCGGCGCCGCGGACGCGGTCGCCATGCCGATGGAATCGCGCAAGGGCTTCAAGCTGACCGAGGTCGCCAAGAATGTCTACGAGATGCCCGGTGGTTTTTATCGCGGCTCCTTCGCCGTGATCATGAACGAGGAGGCGTTCGACAAGCTTCCGGACGACGTCAAGGCGGCGCTTGAGAGCGAAGTCTTCGGCGAGGTGGCCAGCCGCATGCTCGGCGCTGCCTGGGATCAGATCGACAGCGAGGGGATCGCGGTCACCAAGGCGGCCGATGACAACTCCATCCAGATCGCGTCGGATGCGGATGTCGCCGCCTATCAACCGATCATCGACAAGGTGACGGCGAGCGTTCTTACCGAGCTTTCCGACAAGGGGGTCGACGCCAAGGCCGCCCATGAGATGATCCAGAAGGAAATGTCGGCCGAGTAAGTCGGTTCGCCGGCTAATAACCTTCGAGGGTGATTGTCGGCGCGGCCAGCGGTCGCGCCGGTCAGGATCAGCCAGGGGCCGTTCGGGGATTCTAGCATGAGCATTACCGTGCGCTGGGCAAGGCGTTTCACGCACCTGCCGGTGCTGTTGGCAAGCGCGGCCCTCTTCATACTGATGGCGATGACCTTCGCGGATGTCATCCTGCGGTCGGTCTTCAACGCCCCCATCGAGGCAGCGACGGAACTGACGCGCATGCTGATGGCGATCGTGGTGTTCTCGGTGCTGCCGGTGCTTTCCGTTCGCGAGGGCCATATCGTCGTCGACCTGATGGACCCGTTCTACCGCAGCGCCCTCGTGGAACGCCTCCGCGATGCCGTGATTTCGCTTGCCTGCGGCGCCATGCTGATCCTGCCCGCCGAACGGGTGCTGGTGCTCGCCGAAAGGGCGCGGTCCTACGGCGATCTCACCGAGTATCTCAACATTCCGCAGTTCTATATCGGCTGGTTCATCGCGATCATGACCTATCTGACCGCCTTTGTGCTCATTGCGCGCGGCGCGCTGACGCTGTTCGCGCCCAGGCTCCTGGAAGACAGCGATGCTTGAGGCGGGAATCGGATTTGCCGCCGTCCTGGTGCTGGTGCTGCTGCGTATTCCCATCGCCTTCGCCATGGGGCTGGTCGGGATGATCGGCTACATGATGGAGACGAGCTACCGCGGCGCCATCTCCATGGTTGCCCGGCTGATCATCGATGCGAGCCAGGACTACGGCCTCAGCGTCGTGCCGCTGTTCATCCTGATGGGGCTGTTCGTCAACAAGGGCGGCATCAGCCGCGAGCTCTACCAGGTTTCCTACGCCTTTCTCGGGCACCTGCGCGGCGGGCTGGCCATGGCGACGATCGTCGCCTGCGGCGGTTTCGCCGCGGTGTGCGGCTCGTCGCTGGCGACGGCCGCGACCATGTCCAAGGTGGCCATGCCGCAGATGCGCAAATACGGCTATGCCGACAGCCTTTCGACCGCCTCGATCGCGGCCGGCGGGACGCTCGGTATCCTGATCCCGCCATCGGTGATCCTGGTCATCTACGGGCTGCTGACGGAGACGTCGATCGGCAAGCTGTTCATCGCCGGCATCATCCCGGGCATGCTCGGCATAATCTTCTACCTGTGCGCGGTGGCCTATACGGTGACCCGCAACCCGGACGCCGGGCCCGCCGGCCAGCGCACCGTGTGGCGCGACCGGCTGGCGGCGCTCAAGGGCGTGTGGGCGGTGCTGTTCCTGTTCTTCCTGGTGATCGGCGGGCTCTACGGCGCGCTCGATTTCTGGCCGATCCACATTGCCTTCTCGCCGACCGAGGCCGCCGGCATGGGGGCGGCCGGCGCCTTCCTCATCGCGCTGTCGCGCCGCAATCTGAGCGTCCGCGACACGCTCGAGGTGCTGAGGGAAACCGCCTTCACCACCGCTTCGCTGTTCAGCGTGCTGATCGGCGCGTGGATCTTCTCCAATTTCGTCAACATCGCCGGGCTGCCGGAAGCGCTGCTCGGCGCCGTCACCGCCTATTCAGTATCGCCCTGGGTGGTGATGGTCTTCATCCTGCTGATCTATATCGGCCTCGGCTGCATCTTCGAGAGCCTGTCGATGCTGCTTCTCACCGTGCCGATCTTCTTTCCGCTGGTGCGCGACCTCGGGTTCGACCCGGTCTGGTTCGGCGTCGTCGTCGTGGTGGTGACCGAGATCAGCCTGATCACGCCGCCGGTGGGGATGAATGTGTTCGTCCTCAAGGGGGTCGTCGGGGACGTTCCGACAAGCACCATCTTCCGGGGCGTCACGCCGTTCTGGGTGGCCGACATCTTCCGGCTGGCGCTGCTGGTCGGCATACCGGCGCTGGCGCTCTATCTGCCGAGCCAGATGGGCTGATCGCGCTGAAAAGTGAGGTGGATCGCGGCTACTGCGCCGCTACGATCCGGTCTTCGGGGTAAATTTCTTCCCGCGCCCGTGACTGGCACAGGTCGAACACCAGCCAGGCGGCCGCCATGTTGCCCATGTGGATCGCGGTGTTGGTGTTCTGGTGCCCGCCATAGGTCAGGTCGCCGGCGGCGAAAATGCCGCGGCGCCCGGTCCGGTAGCATTCGTCGATCTTGACATATCCGTCGTCGCTCAGCGGCAGGTCGAGCGATTTCACCAGTTCGCTCTGGGTCTGGTGCGGCCAGACAAGGAGGATATCGCGCGGAACGCGGCGGCCGGAACGCAGGACGACATGAGTCAGCTTTTCGCCGCTGCCCTCGACGGCCTCGATCCGCCCCGGAATGAGCCGGATACCCAGCGCCTCGATGGCTTCGGCGCGCTCCGGAGGAACATCGATACCCGGCTCGACGAACATGACGAGATCGTCGGTCCAGTTGCGGTAGATTTCCGCGGCGGCGAGGATTTCCGGGCGGTGGACATAGACGCCCCAGGACTGGTTCCTGACCTCGTATCCCTGGCAGAAGGGGCAGTTGATGATGGACGTGCCCCAATAGTCCTTCAGGTCTTCGATGCTGGGATATTTGTCGACCATTCCGGTGGTCATCAGCAGCCGCCTGGCACGGAAGGAGGATCCGCCCTGCGTGGACAGCACAAAACCGTCCTCTTCCTCGTGAACCTCTGCAATCTCGGCCGATTTCAGGTCCGCATAGCCATAGGTGCGGATATTGGCGGCGATGCTCTCGCGCACCTCGTCAGGCGTTGCCATGTCCATGGTCGGATAGGCGCCAACATGTGGGGACGCCGCGTTCCGTGCAGGAATGGGCGAATCAAAGACAATGGTGCGCATCATCGACCGCGACAATGTCAATGCGGCTGTCAGACCCGCCGGTCCGCCGCCGATGATCGCAACCTGGTAATCCGTCATGGCGAGGACCTCCTTGACGTCTGTGCAAGTGCGAGTGATTCGAAACTAAGATAGCATCGACAGTGCACAAAGTGCGGCAGGCCTGTGGATAACGGGGATTGCGGGGCTAATTGGTGCGTCCCTTGCATAAATATCCGGCGAACGGCCCGCGGGTCGTCCGCCGGATTTGCAATCACCGCCGGCGCTGGAATCGCCGGGTCGTCGGACGCTGCAGTTCGCTGCGGCCGCCCCTTTCGATCTGGCGGCGCTGCTCGATGCGCTGGATGCCGCGTTCGCGCGAAGCCCGCTGCCGGTCGAGCGACTGCCGCAGTTCCTCGACGCGCTGCGTGCTGCCGGTGCCGCCCTCGCGCGGGCGGATGTTCTTCCACTCGCCCTTGGTATGCTGCTTCCATTCGCCGTTTTCCTTGCGGAACACGTTGCCGTCGCGATTGGCGATGAGGTCGTTTTTCCGCTCCCTGGAAACGGCGCCTGTGTCGCGTTTCTGCCAGCGGTTCTGCGCGTCGGTCTTGACGTTGTCACGCGACCATTTGCTGTTGGTCGTGACGCCCCGGTCCCAGGATTTGTAGATGTTGCCGTTGATGTCGGCGACCCAGTAGCGATTGCCCGCCGGACCGCGCACGGCAATGTAACCGGCCTGGTTGTAGGGCCCCCAGGCCCGGCCGCCGCGGATATAGCCGCCGGTGTTCTGGTTGTAGATACCGCCGGCGGCGATGCCGCCATAGGGACCGTAGGCGCGTCCGTAATGCGCGGTGAACGTCCCGCGCCCCGGCAGGTAGTAGGTGCCCGAGCCGTAGGTGACCCGCCACGGGCGGTAGATCGGCGGGTAGCCCGGACGGTACACCCAGTAGGGCGGATAATACCATCCGGTGCCGTAGATCAGTGTGCCCCAGGCCAGGAACGCCCAAAGATAGCCGGATGTGTAGCCGTAGACGACATATTCGGGGGTCGTTTCATAGACCCGCACATAGGTCACGTTGTAGACCGGCGAGGACGGGGGAATGGCGTAGATGTCGTCGGGGACGGTATCGGCGACGACAAAAGGCCCGGTGGGCGTATCGCCGACAAACCAAACGCCGTTATGGAGCACGAAATACTTGTCGCCGACGCGGATGACGGTGAAATTGGTGTTGACCGCATAGGCCATATCGGTGCCGACGATGCGCTCGAATTTCGGATCGCCGAAATAGGTGACGTCGACGGTGACTTCCGAGCGGTTTACACGCGCCGTTGTCGGGATGGAGGCCAGCAGCCGCGCCTCTTCGCTCTCGGAGGTTCCCGGAACCGAGGCGCGGACGATCGAATAGGGTTCGCCATCCGGGATGTTGCGGAAATCGGCCGGTAGGTTCTCCGAGGCAAAGGCCCACGGGCCCTTGAGATCCGAGGCGCTGAACCAGCGGCCCGACGCGAGGAAATACCAGGTGCTGTTCGCCTGGTCGAAGAACAGGTCGGAATTGGCGTTGGAGACCCACCGCAGGCTGGTGTTTGCGACCGGCTGCAGTTGCGGCTGCCCGTCAATGACGACGAGCTCGGCCGGCTTGTCGCTGTAATAGACGGCGGGCGCCCCGTCCTTGAAGGCCTGCGGCGGCATGGCGGCGCGCGCTTCCTTCCAGTTGTCGTCGTCCGGTAGCTTGCCGAAAATGGTCGGCAATTCGCTGACCGGGGTCCACGGCCCGTCGACCTTGGCGGAAGACACCCAGGAATCGTCGATGCGCAGGTAGTAGGTCAGCGGATCGCCGGTCGCGAGCAGGTCCCAGTTCGTGTTGACGACGAATTCAAGGCCGTCGGCGCCCTTGACCGGCGCCGTGGTCGGCTTGCCGTTGGTCTGCAACAGGATGGCGGGTTGTTCCGAGACGAAGATCGCCGGCGCGTCGCCGCCGAAGCCCGACGCGTCCTGCAATCGCTCGTAATTGTCGAGGCTCGCGGTCAGGCGGGTCATGGAGACCGTGATCGGTGCCGTCGGCAGCACCTTGCCGATCTCAAGCGACGCGTCGGCGAGCTGGTCGCGCCCCAGGGTCGAGAAGTTGATGTTGGCGACCTCGATGTTGGACAGGGTCACCTCGTCGGTCTCCCGGTCCGCCGCCGTGTCGGCGGTGACCTCGATGACGCCATAGGCCGGATCGTCGCTGCCCTTGGGACTGTATTCGCTGGCGATGAGCGCGGTGAGCTCGGAGAAGCCTTTCCACGCGCTCACCTGCGGCTGGTGCAGGGTGATTGTCGCGCCGTCGGGCGACTCGAAGCTGCGCGGCCATTCGGGCGCCGGCTGTGCCTGTTCTTGCTGATTGCCGGCGGAGGCCGATTGGGCAAAGCCGTGTGCGGTCCAGCTGAAGGACATGAGAGACGCCAAGGCAATGCGCAGGAAGGAAGATCCGGTGACGCGATTCATCGATACTCTCCTTGAAAAAGGGCCTCGTTCGACACCATTTGGAGAGACTATAGCGCAATTATGGCGCGTTGTTACTTTTATGCTGATTTATTATTTGCCCGGTACAGGCTTTATACTTGAGTTCTTCCGATTGCCGGCCGTCGAGATCACCGCCTGCGAAGGCCTTCGATAAACAGGTCGATATACCGGTCCGCAAGCGCGTCGTGGGAAACGGGATTGTCGTTGCGGTTCCAGTGCGGGATCCAGTTGAAGGCGCCGAATATCGCGGCGGCGGTCAGCTTCGGATCGTTCGGCGCGATCGAGGCATCGTCGATGCCGGCCTGGATGAGGTCGCGCAGCAGCCTGTCCAGCGAACGGCGGCCCTCGCGCAGGACGTCGCGATTGGGTTCCGACAAGGGAATGTCCTTCGACAGCACCAGGCAGGCGCCCATGTCGTCGGCAAGCAGCGCCGCGTAACCGCGCAGCAGGAGACCGATGCGGTCGATGGGCGGAAGGCTCTCATCGCGGCAGCGCGCTAGCACGTCCTGCATGAATTCGAGGCCGAGCCGGCTGCACTCGAAGAGAATCTCCTCCTTGCTGCCGATATAGTAGTAGAGCGTGCGTTTCGACACGTTGAGGGCGCCGGCGATATCGTCGAGCGTCGTGCGGTCGAAACCGCGCTCGTTGAACAGGCGCGCGCCGGTGCCGAGCACGGCAAGGCGTTTTTGCCGGCGCTGCTCGTCCCGGCTTGTAACCGCATTGTTCCAGAGCGCTCTTTCCATGGCTTCCTTCATAGCCGATTCTGACGCCGGCGCCAGATGGCACGGCGCGGCGGTCGCGGCGAAAATCACCCGACCGCTGTTGACCGTAACTTGGCAGTGGAATATGTAACTGATGAGTGTAAATGTCAAAGGGGCCTGCGCCCCGGGGCATGCGAACGACAGGCGGCGGGTCAATCAGCAGCGCCGCCATTTGGCAGGGAGCACGATATGAACAAGGCACTGGTCGCCGGCGTGGGCATGACACGGTTCGTCAAGCCCGGGGACAATGAGGACTATCCGCAGATGGGCGCCGCGGCGGTTCGCGACGCGCTGGCCGATGCGGGCCTTTCTTATGACGCCGTGGAGCAGGCCTATGCCGGCTATGTCTATGGCGACAGCACCTGCGGCCAGCGGGTCATCTACGATGTCGGCATGACCGGGATCCCGGTGATCAATGTCAACAACAACTGTTCCACCGGCTCGACCGCGCTCTATCTTGCCCGGCAGGCGGTCGAAAGCGGTGCGGCCGATTGCGTCCTGGCCCTCGGTTTCGAGCAGATGCGGCCGGGTGCGCTGACCAGTGTGTTCGAGGACCGGCCCAGCCCTTTCGATCCGTTCGACGCGCAATGCGACGCGCTTGTCGGACACGGCGAAATCCCGCTGGCGCTGCGCTATTTCGGCGGTGCGGGCCTGCATCACATGGAGCGGCACGGCACGACGCTCGAGGATTTCGCAAAGGTGCGCGCCAAGGCCAGCCGTCACGCGAAGACCAACCCGCGGGCGCTTTTCCGAAACGAGGTGACGCCGGGCGACGTGCTGCAGTCGCCGGTGATGTGGCCGGGCGTGATGACGCGGCTGATGGCCTGCCCGCCGACCTGCGGCGGCGCCGCGGCCATACTTGTCTCGGAAGCGTTCGCCCGCAAGAACGGCCTGCGCGCGGATGTGGCGATCGCCGGCCAGGCGATGACCACCGATACGCCGAGCACATTCGACTCCGGCGACATGATGCGGCTTGTCGGTTACGACATGACGGCAGCAGCCAGCGCCGCGGTCTACGAGGCGACCGGCATCGGCCCGGAGGATGTCGATGTCGTCGAGCTACATGACTGTTTCGCCCACAACGAACTGATCACCTATGAGGGGCTGGGCCTGTGCGCCGAAGGCACCGCGCAGCGGTTCATCGCCGACGGGGACAACACCTATGGCGGCAAGGTGGTCACAAACCCGTCCGGAGGGCTCCTGTCGAAAGGCCATCCGCTCGGCGCGACCGGCCTCGCGCAGTGTTTTGAACTCACCAACCAGTTGCGCGGCACCGCCGGCGAGCGGCAGGTGGAGGGTGCACGAACGGCATTGCAGCACAATCTCGGGCTCGGCGGCGCCTGCGTCGTGACCATGTACCAGCAGGCGGCGTGACGGCCGCGATGATCGACAGGAAACATATCGGGCTCAGCCTCGAGCCGCTGACGGTCACCGTCGAGAAGGGGCGGCTTCGGTTCTTCGCCAAGGCGACCGGGCAGGACGATCCCGTCTACACGGATGAGGCGGCGGCACGGGCAGCCGGCTACCCGTCGCTGCCGGCGCCGCCGACATTTCTCTTCTCGCTGGGTTTCGAAAAGCCCGACCCGTTCGAGCTGCTCCATGTCATGGACGTGGACCTTGCCCGAGTGCTGCATGGCGAGCAATCCTTCGTCTACCACAAGCCGGTCTGCGCCGGTGACGTGGTAACGCTGAAATCGACGGTCACCGACATCTACGACAAGAAGGACGGCGCGCTTGAATTCATTGTCCAGAAAACGGATGTCACAAACGAGGCGGGCGCGCTCGTGGCGGAGCTGCAGCAGGTTGTCGTGGTGAGGAACTGAGAAGATGAACGGGCTGCGTTTCGAAGCCGTGAATGTCGGCGACAAGCTGCCGGTGCTGCGCACCGCGCCGATCTCGCGCACAACCCTCGCGCTGTTCGCCGGCGCATCGGGGGACCATAACCCGATCCACATCGATATCGATTTCGCCAGGTCGGCCGGCATGGAGGATGTCTTTGCCCACGGCATGCTGTCCATGGCCTATCTCGGCCGGCTCCTGACCGGATGGGTGCCGCAGACGGCGCTGCGGCGCTTCGACACGCGGTTCGTCGCCATCACGCAGTTGCGCGAGCGCATCGTCTGCACGGGAACGGTGGCGCAAAAATACGAGGAGGACGGCGAAAAGAGGGTGCGGCTCGCCGTCGAGGCCGCCAACGAAGCCGGCGAAGTCAAGCTGGCCGGCGAAGCGGTTGTCGCGCTGCCTTAGAATTACAGGGAATCTGGCATGGGAAAACTGCAGGATAAGACGGCCTATGTGAGCGGATCGGGCCGCGGCATCGGCCGCGCCGTGGCGCTCAAACTGGCGCGCGAGGGCGCTCATGTCGTGGTCAACGATCTCGACCAGGCACCCGCCGATGCCGTCGTCGAGGAGATCAGGGCTGGTGGCGGCGAGGCGGTCGCCGTCGCCGGCAGCGTCACCGCCGACGGTTTCGCTGAACGTTTTGTCGGCACCGGCATCGACACGTTCGGCGGCGTCGACATCATCGTCAACAATGCCGGCTATACGTGGGATTCGATGATCGGCAAGATGAGCGACGAGCAGTTCGACGCGATGATCGACGTGCACCTCAAGGCGCCGTTTCAGATCCTGCGTGCCGCCAGCGAATTCATTCGCATCGAGGCAAAGCGCGAGGCCGAGGCGGGCCAGGAGGTGTTTCGCAAGGTCGTCAACATCTCCTCCGTCGCCGGAACAGGCGGCAATGCCGGGCAGGCGAACTATTCCTCGGCCAAGGCCGGAATCATCGGACTGACCAAGACGCTGGCCAAGGAATGGGGCCGCTCGAAGGTCAATGTCAACTGTGTCGCGTTCGGCTATATCGAAACCCGGCTGACCGAATCCACCGATGAGAAAAAGACCATCACGGTGGAGGGCAATGAGGTCGCCATCGGCATTCCGACAAAGGTGGCGAGCGGCTTCAAGGCGATGATACCGATGGGTCGCGCGGGGACCGTGGAAGAGGCCGCGGACGGCGTCTACCTCTTTTGCGCGCCGGAATCGAACTACGTCTCCGGCCAGGTTCTGATCGTCGGCGGCGGGCTGGGTCTCTAGACCATTGTTTGGCAGGATTCAAAGGGCGCACTTTGTCCGGCCTGGTTCGCTTGGCGCACCGGATCAGCTGTTGCCGGCGCGCCAAGCGGCCCCCGGTCCGCACGAGACTGGAGTATCGTGCGGACAGAGGAGCTTGGGAGTCGACTAAGGCGGGGTCGCCGGCCGGGTTCAGATCGACTGAACCCGGCACGGACACTGGCCCTCAGACCGGTTTGCGCCGTCTTGCGTTTGGGCCCACAAGAAAAGCTGAAACCACGGTCCGAAGTCCCCCCATCACGATGCCTGTGGAGATTGGCCGATCGCGGACCGGCAGGATGTGGGAATTCTCACAAACCGCCGAGATTCCGGTGCATAACCGCGTATACCGCGGTCACTCAATGATATGAAACGGCCTAGTAAATTCCTGACTGGGCGAGCTGCCGCAAACGCTCCACATCCAGGACCTCGATCTTGCGGCGGCCGGAATTGACGATGCCCAGCTTCGAAAGGCGCGCCAGTTCCTTGCTGACCGCCTCGCGATGTGTGCTCAATTTCGTTGCGATCTGGTAGTGGGACGGTGCCGGCTCGATCAGGTGCTTGTCCTCGGCATCGCTCGAATCGACCATGCGCAGCAGCTCGGTGCAGATGCGCTGATGGACCGCCATCGTGCTGTATTCGAACATCCGGTCCGTCAGGCTGCGGTTCTTGCGCACCAGGAGCTCGGCCAGTTTCAATCCGATCACCGGATAGTCGGCGATCAGTGCGCGAAACTGGGTTGAGTCCATGCGTGCCAGATAACTGTCCTCCAGGGCCTCAACGGCGGCGGACCGGGGCCGCTCATCGATCGCCGAGAATTCGCCGAACACCTGGCCGGCCGAAATCTCCGCATAGGTGACCTCCTTGCCGTCGACCGAGTAGCCCTTGGCGGCGACACTGCCCTCGACAATGAAATAGACGTCGGTGGTCAGCTGGTTCTGACTGATCACCTCCTGGCCCTTCGAAACCCGGATCCACTCGCAGGTTTCACCGATTTCGTTCAACTGACCGATATCAAGATCAGCCAGCAAATCGACGAGATACAACAGATTTCTTGCGCCCGATTTCATCAATCCCACCCTTGGGCATACCGCCGAAACAAAGAGTAGCGTCATTGCCTAGGGCTTGCAGCAAGTTTTTCTGCACGTTGCGCAGACGCCACGCACCGGATCCGATCCGCATCAATGTGAGTTATCTCACATTTGAGCCGGGCCCGTTGTGCAATAGGTCGCCAGGGTGAGGTCCGTCCAGGGGACCGACCGGAATGTGGGCGAACCGACAGGAACATGAGCAACGTGACAGCCGGAAGCATGCGATGATGCCGATCAGGACCCTCAATCATCTGCTCGTCAGACCAGAGGTCAGCCGCAATATCGAGATTGCAGATCCTGGCCGCAACGCGCTGCCGGCCGATGAACTGGGTTTCGTGCTTCAATATGCAGTGCAGCCGGATATCAGCACGGCACGCAGGCAATTGGCAGCGATCCTCGACACGCTCGACTTTTCACTCGAACCGCTCTTTCCGCGCAGCGCAGACGAACTGGCCCATTTCGTGGTTCTGCGGTTTCCCGGCATACCGACGGGACGGGCATCGGACGCGTTGTTCGCCATCGCCTACGAGCTGCGCGACAAGCTGGAACTGGTTTCGTGCGAGCCCTGTATCGGCGAGCACATCATGAGCGTTCCGGAGCCGCCAGAGAGCCGCTCCGACAAGACCGCGGTCGCGGGAAGCCTGTGCTGGGTCAACGGGCCCGCTCCGGCGGACAAGAAGTGGGCGCTGGAAAACACCCGCGTGATGTCCGCCTGGAACCTTTCGCCGGATCTGGGAAAGGGAATTTTCATCGCACAGCCGGATACCGGAATAGCGCAGCACGACGAGATCGAATCCGACAGCCTGCGGCTCGATCTCGCAGCCGACATTCTGGAGGGCGGCAGCGATCCGACCGATCCCCTCGATCCCGAGACCGCCTGTCCCGGCCACGGCAGCGGCACGGCAAGTGTTGCCGTCGGCCGCAGAAGCGGCGAGATAAGCGGCGCGGCACCCGGCGCGCATCTCGTTCCCATCCGCTGCGTGCATGATGTGCGCGTCGTCAATCCGGCCCCCATCGCCCGGGCCGTGAACCACGCGCGGCTGTCGGGGTGTCACGTCATCTCGATGAGCCTTGGCGGACTGGGAAGCGAGGCCTTGCGGACGGCGGTCCAGAAAGCCGTCGACGCGAATCTCATCGTCGTCGCGGCAGCCGGCAACTGCATCGGCCTCGCCGTCTATCCCGCCCGATACAGCGCGGTCATCGCCGTCGCCGGAACGAATGTCAACGACCGCAAGTGGCGCGGCAGCTGCGCCGGCCCGACGGTCGACCTCGCGGCACCGGCGGAAATGGTCTGGCGCGCCAAGCACGAGGTCCGCGATGGCGGCCGGCCTGTCATCGCCGAGGGACAGGGCACGTCCTATTCGGCAGCGCTGGTTTCGGGAATAGCCGCCCTGTGGCTGAACCGGCACGGAAGGGACAATCTCATTGCGGAGGCAAACAGGCGCGGTGTGCCGCTCCAGGACCTGTTCCGAGCAGCCGCGTGCCACACGGCGAGGGTTCCCAAGGGATGGAACGCCAGCCACATGGGTGCGGGCATCATCGACGCCGAGGCGCTTTTGCGGCTCGATCCGGCGGATATTCCGGTCGCGGCGCAAGACAACGGGGATCCCGAGGGCGAAAACGGGGATGTTCAGCGCCTCGTCCTCGAGGCGACCCGGTTGAAGCCCAGCGACGAAACCTTCGATTGGGCGCGATACGGTGCGGAAATCGCCAACCTGGCCTTACGGCTTGCCCACATCCGGGCGCAGTGGAGCGGCGCAAACGGCCAGGGCAATGGTCGGCGGATCGCCGTGTCCGGCGCTTTGCGGCAGGCGGTCAGGTTGTCGGGCGATCCGGCGCTTGCGGCCCTGACCGAGAATTTTCAGAGTATTTCAAACGAATAACGGCCGCGATATTGCGGGATGTCCCGGACGGATATTATTAAAATGAGAGGTTGTTTACCGGGCGGTTAATTCAATTTGTGGGGAAATATTATGCAACGCGAGCTCTTGAACTGGTCGATGTCCGCGACTTCGGGCGGCGTCACCGAGATCGCCGTCTTGGCGCCGATCATCCGCGGGCGCGCGCCCGGCGAACGCTTGACCTACGAAGAAAAATTGCGGCGCGTCATCGATTCGATCCAAACCCGCGCAGACCGCGGCATTCCGCACCAGCTCAATACGATCACCAGCATTCATTTCGGGCGCATGATGATCATCCGCCCGGAGCAATACCTGACAAATTCGAATGTGGCGGGTGTCGATTACTTCAAATCCGGCGAAACATCCGGCGGACCGCAAGGGGACTTC
Source organism: Nitratireductor sp. XY-223 (assembly GCF_004959855.1). GTDB lineage: Bacteria > Pseudomonadota > Alphaproteobacteria > Rhizobiales > Rhizobiaceae > Hoeflea_A. The sequence continues at coordinate 623,853 of NZ_SPNT01000002.1, forward strand.
AGTGTTCCGAAGCCGCTGGATGAGTTCGAGATCACCGTCCATGGCGCCGACGGCGGGACGATCGAGACGCATGCGGGCAGCAACGCCGCCCATTCCGAGACACCCGGTTTCCATTCCTGGCTGCTGACGATCGTTTCGTTCGACGGGGACCTGAAAGTCTATTTCAGGGATATCGCACAGTTCCTCGCCCGGGATTTTGACGAAGTCTTTGTCAATTGTGTCGATTTCCCGTCGACGCGGGACTTCGAGAAGTTCTGGCACTGGATCCGCCGCTACCAGGTTCCGGTCGACCTTTTCCTGTGCGCCTATCCCGACCTTACGGTCGTGCAAATCAAGCAGCTCGAGGACTTCAAACGGTGCTTCGACGCCTTTGTCGAGAAAGTGCGTTCGCCAACGGGCCGGAAAGTGGAAAACATGGAAGAGCTCTTCGATGAGTTTCTGCGCGAAACCGCACAATATGCTTCGGCATTCCCGACGCCCGGCGGGACGTATCGCATGAAAAGCGGCAAGGGGGTCTGAAGATGTCCGACACAGTCACGCGCAACCACGAAACCGCCGCAACGGACGCCGCCGCTGGAATCCAGGCGCATCTCGGCCAGCCTTCGAAATTCGCCAACGGCAAGACCCGGAACTGGTCGCTGTTCGTCTTTTTCAGGATCCTGAGCAAAACGGAAATGCAGACCTCTCGCCGGCTGTTTGCAAAGCTGGCAAAAGAGGTGTTGTCTGCGAACCCGCCGAAACGCAATTCGGGCGGCGCAATGGACTACGCGGCCGAGCTCGCGTCGCCGCCGATTGCCAGGAGCCCGACTTCGGACGCGGACGCGGCACCGGAGGATGCGAAACCGGTCAATCCGCTGGCGGAGAATCTGGCCTGCGACGAATTCAGAGCCTGGCTGAAGCTCCTGTCGACGGGCGATCACAGCGCCCTCAAGGAACAGCTGGACGGTTTCCTTCAGATCGATCCCCGTAAATCCCCCGGCCCCAAGGTCCTGAAACTGGTCAAGGCGCTGGAAGCGGCCCTGAAAAAGGGCAATGGCATATACGGCGCCATCGAACTGGCGCAAAAGAAATTCGGCCGCGGCCTCGGAAACGAGCAAGACCTCGTTGCCCTGATACTGGCACTCGCGATCCTGCTGAAGGCTGGAAATCCCCAGATCCGCAGGTTCGTCGCCCGGATTTTCGACCTGAGCGCCTTCGGAGGCGAAGCCGGCGAAGCGGGAGTCAACGTTGTCTCGCATCGGCTTGTCGCCCTTTGCGCCTATGAGCTGCTGCGGCAGGCGAAGCTGGCGCGCGAATCGGCGAAAGAGGCCGGCAAAGAGTCGCCGGTGCGCAACGAGCGTGCCCAGGCGGATGCCGTGTCGGGCGGATCGGGCAAGGACGGTCAGAAACAGAGCTACGATCCGGTGCCGGTCAACATCGCTTTCACGTTTCCCGGTCTGGAAAAATTGGATGTCGATGCGAACACGCTTCGCTCGTTCCCGGACGTGTTCAAGCAGGGCATGGCGGCGCGTGCAAAACGCCTCGGCGACACCGGTCCGAGCGCGCCCGAAAACTGGGACGGCGAGCTGGGTCTTGGCACGGTTCACGGCTATTTCACCGGCGGATTCCAGGTCGGCGATGTCATTGGCGGCGGAAAATGGGACATGGGCCCGGAGGAAAGCTGGGAAAATCTGCGTCAGGACATAGACGATTTCAACCGGCACAACGGCGATCGCGGAAAGGCGCTGCGTACCATGCTGGGCGGCCTCTTCCGTTTTCTCGGCATGGAGATCGTGCATATCGAACTCGGCCAGGATCCCTATTCGGTCGAGAACGGAAAAGCCGTGACCGAGGGATACCGCAAAGAGCATTTCGGATTCAGGGACGGCATCAGCCAGCCCTTCGTCGACATGAAGCTGGGCAAGCCGATGCCCGGCGGCGCGACCCCGGGCCGCAACGGGACATGGACGCCGGTCGCACCCGGAGAGATCTTTCTCGGATACCCGGATGAGGACGGAAATTGCGCCCAGCAGCCGGCTAACAAACTGTTGCGCGACGGGGCGACCTTCGTGGTCTTCAGAAAGCTCGAACAGGATGTCGGCGGGTTCCGGGACTTTCTCGAAAAGCAGCGACCGGACGATTCACGTGCCCAGCAGAAGCTGGCGGCGCAGTTCATGGGACGCTGGCCGAACGGCACGCCGCTTGTCCTGTCTCCCGACAGCCCGCGCTCGATCGGGCCGGAGAGCGATCGCAAGATCAACGATTTTCTCTTCGTCCGGGACGATCCGGACGGGGCCAGATGCCCGCTCGGCTCGCATGTCCGCCGCACCAATCCGCGCGATATCAGCGGGCGCAACGATGTGCGCCGCCACCGGATCCTCAGACGCGGCATCGGCTATGGCGGACCGCTTCTGCCGGACGGTTCGCGCGGAGACGGCAAAAAGCGCGGACTTCTGTTTATTGCGGCCAACGCCCGTATCGATCTCCAGTTCGAGGTCATTCAGGCCGACTGGATGAACAGCGGCGAATTCCTCGGGCAGGCGGGCCTCGGGCGCTGTCCGATCGCCGGCGCCAATTCCGGCGATCTCGAAGACCGCTTCCACGAGTCCGACGCGGCGGCGCCGATCACCCGGATCCCGCCCTTCGTGATCACCCGCGGCGGCGACTATTTCTTCGCGCCCAGCGATGAAGCGCTGGCGGCCATGGCCGGGCACGACCGGTTCGCCGTCGATGCATCCAGCCTGCTTTCCCAGGGCCACAGTATGAGCGATCCGGAAACGCCGGGACTGTTCACCGAGACGCGCATCCGCGGATTTGTCGGCCACTTCCTGAAAAACAAGAATGTGTCGCTGATCCGGGCCAAGCTGCCGGATATTCCCGACACGTCTCCCTATAATGACGGCGCCAGCCTGCACGAGCCAGAGGGCCTGGAAAGCCCGGTCTGTTTCGTGGGCAGGCACCGCGATGTCGGCGACGTGCTGCGGCTGGCCGACAAAGAGGGCAACGAGCGGTTTTCGGTTGACCATTACAGCCTGGCCGGCCGCCGCGTCCTGCGGGGCGACGACATGCTGATTGGAACGGCGCAGTTTCCGCCGGCCAGCAAAGACCGACGGACGCTGCTCTATTCGATCCTCATGGATGCCTGGAAGACGCTCGATGCGGCCCACAGGACCGAGCATGCGCAATACGGCGTTCGCGGCCGCCTCGGCGATATCGTGTCCACTCACATCGAGACGGCATTGGCACGCACAGGCGACAGTCACCGGATCGACCTGGTCCGTGACCTGGCGAGCGACGTGTCCTACGCGGTCATGTCGGAGCTTTTCGGAACGCCGGGCCCGGCCTGGATCACCGAGCTCGGTATTTCGCTGCCGTTCGCGCGGCAGCATGTCGGCCACCTGCATCCGGACTGGCTGAGCGTCTCGAAGGGCAAGATGCCGCAAAATCCGGGCCAGGCCACCATGCAGATCTGGTCGATCCTGACGCTCGGCGACGTCTTCGGAAACGTCCTGTCCTACAAGACACTGATGAACCTGTCGGAGCAGGCGGGCGCCGAGCTGCTCAACCATCTCAACCGGCTGATCAGCGACGCCTGGTCCGTCAGGCCCGCCAAGACGCATACGCTGCTCGACGCCTTCATCGCCATCGAGGACAAAATATTGCGCGAAAACAAGGGATACACGCGGGCGCAGTATCACGCGGACGTGGCGGCGATCCTGTTTGAGCTCATCGCGTCGACGATGGCGGCCATACCCTCGACCTTCGGCAATATCATGGACACCTTGCTGACATTCAGGATCAGCCTTCCGAGCCTATTCGCGCTGATCAGGAAGCAGGGTCTCGAGCCGGACAGCGCCGACAAGTGCGGATATTCGCTGGCGACGCAGCTCATCTACGAGGCGGAGCGGCTGAAGCCCAATTTCAAGCTGCTCATGCGTCGCTGCGTCGAGGAAACCCAATTGGAGAGCGGTGCGCGTGTGGATGCCGGCGAATGGGTCGCCGCGCTGATTCCCGCCGCCAATCTTGACGGATCGGTCTTCGACGATCCCTACCGGTTCTCGCTCTACCCGTTCATCCAGGACCATCCCGTCCGCGAGCTCGACCGCTATCTCCTGTTCGGTTCCGTCGCGAACACAGGCACGGGCGTCGACGGGCGGGTCAATGCGCGTCACTGCTGGGGCCGCGATGCGATTGCGCTTTACATACTCGAGCGCTGCCTGCTTGCGGCCGGACGGCTGGACGGGCTTCGGAAAGTCGCGGGAGAGGCCGGCGAGATGCAGGAAATCGCCAAGGCGGCGGTCGGCCTGTCGAGCCGCTTCAACCGGTTGTTGCCGCAATAGGACCGCGCCGGAAGGGTTCTGGCCTGAACTAGACCGTTTCATGGTTAGCTTGAAGCATTTGATGGCGGAAAATCGGTCCAGTCGGCTAGGCGCGTCGCGCAGCGCGATGTGGGGCATCGGGCAAGCGGCGCAACAACGCCGATGGGCCGATTTGCCGCCACCCTGGAAAAGGAAGATGATGTTGAAAACAAATGTAGAATGTGCCGGGCGATTTTGGCCCCTGACTGCGTTGGCTCGCGCTTGTGGTGGAATGGCACCACGGCGCGCAACCCGCCTAGTCAGAGACCAAAATCGCCACGGTCAAATGATTCAATCTAGCCATGAAACGGTCTAGACCAGCGCCTTGAACCCGTGCTTCGCGCACAGGCTCCGGTGCTCCTCGACATCCTGCTGGATCAGCGGGCTGTCGGCCTTGATCGCCATGCCGAGCTCGGCCCTGATGGCGAGGCCCTGGGCTATCAGGCCGGGATTGCTGATGCTGCGTCCGATCTCGATCGCCTGGTCGATGGCGGGAAGGCATCTCTCGACTGCGCCGGACCGGAAGAGCGCCTCGGCGTAGCCGGCATAAAGATAGTAGATTTCTAGCCTTCCGGTCCGCAGATGCAGCGCCTGGCCGAAACAGTCATCGACGAGTTCGATCGCCTCGTCGGCGCGGCCGCTGCGCGCCAGTGCGGTCGCGAGGAGACCGGTGATATGCGGTTTGGGGGCGTCGTAGCCATGCGCCTCGATCAACGCCGTCGTTGTTTCCAGACAGGTGACCGCCTCATCGGCCCGGCCCATCATGATCAGGTTCCGGCCAAGTGCGTTAAGCGCGATGACCTCGGTGTACGGGTCGTCGCACGAACGCGAGATATCAAGTGCCAACTGGGCGTATTTCAGGCTCTCCTCGTAGTCGCCCTTGTCGGTGAGGAACCAGCCCAGAAAGGCGCGTGAAATAGCACCCGGAATGCCCGCCGCTCCGAGCCGCTTGGTCTGAAGATCCCCGGAGAGCTGGTCGCACAGGTCGCGCGAAAGGCGAAGCGCCGTATCCAGGTTCCCCATTGCGTGGTTGAGGACCGAAAGCAGGTGCTGGGCGGCGAAAATGTGGGGCAGAGAGTCCATCGAACGCGCCATCTCGAGCGCTTCCCCGACGATTGCGACGCCGTGCTGGTAGCGCCCTTCGAACCAGTCGACCATGCCGAGGTTGCATTTGGCCGCACAGATCTGGCTGGTCCGGTTCTGCTTCTCCGCCAGGGCGTGGACCCTCGGCAGATGGCTGTGCATCTTGGAGAATTCGCCGAGCTGCAGCATGGTCGTGCAGACCATGATCGTCAGATCGACGAAAGCCTCTTCGGCGGGCTCGCCGATTCGATCGATGCATTCGAGTGCCCGGTCGAACAGAAGCTGGAGCGATTTGCCGGCGTAGTTTCTCATGGCTCGCTCAGCGGCCTTCGAAAGATAGTCCAGTGCCAGAAGGTCGTCGCCGGCGGCCTCGGCGTGAAAAGCCAGCCGTTCATACTGGCCGCCGAGATCGGCATAGGTCGCGGAGATCACGTCTATGGCGGTCCGGTGAATGTCCCGGCGCCGCTCGCGCGGAACCGTGTTCTGGCAGGCTTCGGCGATGATGGCGTGGAAGAAGCGCACGGACCGGCCGGGTATCACCCGGGTAATGGCAAGGTGATTGAGCTGGGCGAGTATCGTCATCAGCTCTTCGGTGCCGATGCCGAGCACCTTGCGGGCGAATTCAAGCTCCACCTCTTCGCCCAGAATACTGAGCGACTGGGCGCAGTGCTTGGCGGCGCGCGGCAGCCGGTTGAGCCGGGCGTGGATCATGGACTGTACGCCCTGCGGCATCGACTGCAGTGATTCGGCCTCATCGGTATCCAGCGAACAAACCAGCTGCTCGAGAACGAACGGGATCCCGTCGGCCTGGTCCAGTGCCTTTTCGATGTTCAATTGATCGGGAATGTTCTTTGTCCACAGGCGCTCGGCAAGCAGCCGCATCTTGTCCCGCGACATCGGTTCAAGACGCAACACGGTGTCGGCAATCTGCTGTGCATCGAAAGCCGCCTCCGGACGTCCGGTCAAAAGGACGAACAGCCGCCGGCCGTCGTTGTTGTTGCACAGCAGTTCAAGGCACAGCTGGCTTTCAGGATCGACGAGGTGCAGATCTTCCAGAAGCAGCAATGTACGGTCCTTCAGCGCCAGCCGCCCGAATATCTCGACAAGTCCCTGCGCGGTCTGTTTCAAGGAAAGCTGCTGACCGGCCCGCGCCGATTTTCCGTGTCCGCCGGTCATGAGAATCGCGTCGAGCGCGCCGGCGCTGCCGGTTTCAAAGCCGGCTTCATAAAACGCAGCTTCGATCTGCGGCTGTGCTGCCTGCTCGTCCAGTTTCAGCGCGTCCAGGATCAGGCTCCGAAAGACTGCGAACGGCGTCGTCCGCTTTTGTATGTCGCCCCGGTAGACCAGCAAATGGTCGATCGCGTCCCCGGCCAGGGCTTCGTCGATGGCGGCTGCGGCAAGGCGGCTCTTGCCGATGCCGGGTTCGCCAATGAGGGCCAGGGCCGCTTTCTCGGGGGTCCGGCGGGCAATCGATTTCCGCAATATGGCCCTTTCCATGTCGCGCCCGACAATCGGAAAGTCGTATTTCTGCAGTGCCTCGTTCGCGTTGCGCCGTTCGGGTGGCGCATTGAGCATAAAAACACTTGAATTGATTTCCTCGAGGATCGGCAGATCGGGCCGCGGATGACATTCGAAATCAAGCCGGCAAAGTTCAAGTGTTTCCGCGCTGAGCAGTATCTCGCCGGGCTGTGCGCTCTTTTCCAGGCGCGCCGCCAAATGAACGGTGCCACCGACGAGATCGATCTGCGAGCCGCGCTCCAGTTCCAGATGGCGCAATCCGACCAGGCCGGAATGGATACCGACCCGGAACAGGACCTCGTTTTTCTCCGGATCGAGTATCGGTGTGTCCTTGCCGGTGAAATTCTGGATATTCCAGGCGGCCTCGCAGGCGCGGTCGGCGTGGTCTTCCAGGGAGTCGGGCCAGCCAAAAACGGCAACGCCGCCGTCCCCGGCAAAACTCACGAGGAGGCCACCGGCGCGTTCGACGCATTGGCGGATGTGCGACAGCACATCGTCTACCATGAGTTGTGCATCATCGGGATCGACTGAGGCGATGCGGCTCGTTGAGCTGACAGCGTCTACGACCAAAACCGTGACGACGCTGCGTTCTGGATACGCCATCAAATGCAATGCCTACGCCCCCGCCCCGGCATTTCACACAAGCACAATCTCGGATGCTTCCCGAAAATACGCGTGCGGTAGTCGGGGATTCCGGAATTCGCGCGAAACGGAGACTGCTCTCCGCTCAATATCATAATCTTGCAATTATTGACCCTAGGCGGCAACTATAACAGATTTTTATAAGTTGTGACAGTTGCTTACGGATCGCCACGGCCGACGCACAATTTGCCGCATGCGTGTCTGTCCGGACCGGTGGACGGCGGTTTTCGTATAGCCGGCTAATGTTCCATTGGCGACTGGCGCCGGCGGCGGTACAGCTGGTCGAGCCGCAGCGTGACAAAGGCGAATACGAACCAGCTCCCGTGGAAAAGGACTCCCGCGGCGATCACATATTGCCCGGGAATGGGTCCGATCGCGGCGCGCTCGATGAAATCGGAAACGCTGGACAGCGGAACCGGGTGGATGGCGAGCTTTCCGTAATAGGCGACGGCCTGGATCGCCAGTATCCAGGAATAATTGTTGCGCAGTCGCCGCCCGGCGGCGCGGATGAAACTGATATGATAGTGGGGCGTGCGGTAATCGTCGGCAAGCATCGCGCCCCAGTCGCTGTCAAGCCGGACCTTCTCGCCGTTCAGGATGGGGGCATAAAAATCGGATTCCAGCAGGCGCGCCCGCGCCCGGAACAGATTGTAGTAGCGGTAGCGCCGCGCCTCGAACGCCAGGAAGAAGGTGACCAGGAACCCGACAAGGATCAACGGCAGGGGCGAGGCGTTGACATTGCTGAACGTGGCCGAAAGGGCGATCCCGGTCGTTACCACCGCCCAATTTGTCGTATTGTCGAGCCGGTTGCGCCAATGGGTGCTGCGATAGACCTCACCACGGTATAAATGTGCGAGCGCTCCCAGGACGCCGGGATCGATGTCCTGTTTCGGCCACATCTTGCGGTCAACGTCGTCGGCCATGCCCCATCATAGCGCAATCTGCACTAAAAGCGCGCAATTGTTGATCAATTCGATGCGAACGGAAGACGCCCGCCGGGTGCACAGGCCCGGTCGCACGACAATCTTGCGTTGTTAATCGATCCTTTGCATTTGCGCCATAATTTGACCCTGCCTGGTCATTCGCGCCTTCAACGCGAACACGCATGATGCCTCCGACCGGATCGCCCCTCCGGCATTTTTCTTTGTTTCATTTTCGGACGCGTTTTCATGCTCATCTCTAGGAAACTGCCCCTGGCAGCCGCCGTTTTGACCGTTGTCTCGATCGCCGCCTCCAGCATTGGCGGTCTGATGATCAGTTCCAATGCCCTTACACGCGAGTACGATGAGAAACTGTCGGCGATCGCCGACGGACGGCGTAACCAGATCGAGACCTATCTCGAGGCGACGAAGAAGGATATCGAGGAAATCGCGGTCACACCGAATGTTGCCGCGGCACTGAACCTGTTCGGCATCGCCTTGACGATGGTGAAGGAGGGCAGGGAGGACGAATTCCTGTCGCTGGTCACCGACCAGGATCTCAGCTTCCAGGAGAAGATGGACCAAAGCACGCCGAGCGGCGCGCGCGTCTATCTGAACCATGAGGGCAAGTTCGGTCCGGTCTTCGAGAAGATTTCGCAGGAAAACGATTTCGAGGATATCTTCCTCATCAATGCCGACGGGCGCGTCGTCTACACGCTGCTGAAAAACACCGATTTCAACATCAACATCAATGACGAAGCGTGGAAGGACACCGCCCTGGCGCAGATCTTCGAAAAGGCGCTGGCCATGGGCGATGCCGAGGGCGTGACCTTCCTCGACTATCGCCCCTATGCGACGGGCAGCCGGCCGCTGACCGCTTTCGTCGCCAAACCGGTGATCGTCGCCAACGAAGTCAAGGGCGCCTTCATCGTTGCGCTGCCGACCGGCAAGATCGAAGCCATCATGTCCAACAGGACGGGACTGGGCGAGACGGGCGAAACCGTGCTCCTCCGGTCCGACGGATTTCTGCTCACCGACTCGCCGCTGACTGAGACCAACGATGTCGCGCAGGCGCAGCTTGATCCAGGGCAGTTCCGTGCGCTGGAGGCGCGGGAAATCCTGACCGGGCAGACCGACAACTATCGCGACATGAACGCGACGGTCGCCTTTGCACGGGTCGATTTCCTCGATTCCGGCTGGGTCGTTGCGGCGCTGGTCGACAGCCGCGAAGCCGGGCAGGCGGTCGCTTCCATGCGGCAGATTGTCATCGTCGTTTCGCTGGTGCTTCTGGCGGTGGCGCTCGGCGGCGCGCTCCTGTTCTCGCGCAACCTGACCCGCCCGATCAATGCGCTGGTCAGTAACATGCGCCAGCTCAGCGAAGGCCGGACGGATTTCGACATCGGGGACACGGAGCGCAGGGACGAGATCGGCGACATGGTGCGTTCGGTCGCTGTCTTCAAGGAAGCGACCATCGAGAAGGAACGGCTCGAACACGAAGCCGAAGAGACACGCGAAACCTCGGAGCGCGAGGCCGCGGAACGGTCGGCGGCTAAGGCCGAGGAGACCGGCCGGATGCAGGCCGCCGTCGAGGCGCTGGCCGGCGGCCTGACGCGCCTCTCGGAGGGCGATCTGTCGGTGCGGCTGGACGAGCCGTTCATGGACAGCCTCGACCGGCTGCGTGTCGATTTCAACGCGACGGTCGAAAAGCTCAATTCGACCCTCAACCGTATCCAGGGCAATTCCGGGTCGATCGACGGCAATGCCAGGGAAATGCGCGCATCGGCGGACGATCTTTCGCGGCGCACCGAGCAACAGGCGGCATCGCTGGAAGAGACATCCGCGGCACTTGAGGAAATCACCTCGACAGTTCGCGAGACGTCGGAGCGCGCGGCCGAGGCGGAGCAGATGGCTAACGCGGCGAAGGACGATGCCGACCGGTCGAGCGGCGTTGTCGCCGACGCCGTTTCGGCGATGGAGGGCATCGAGAAAGCGTCGCGGGAAATTTCCAACATCATCAACGTGATCGACGAGATCGCCTTCCAGACCAATCTCCTGGCCCTCAATGCAGGCGTCGAGGCGGCGCGGGCCGGCGACGCCGGCAAGGGCTTTGCCGTCGTTGCCCTGGAAGTGCGGGAGCTTGCCCAGCGGGCGGCGGGCGCGGCGACCGAGATCAAGGAGCTGATCACCAAGTCCGGCGCCGAAGTCAGCAACGGTGTCAGCCTCGTCAAGGCGACGGGCGAAGCGCTCGGTCAGATCTCTCATCATGTCGCCGACATCAACGGGCGCATAACGACGATCGCGTCGGCGGCAAAGGAGCAGCTGACGGGCATCCAGGAGGTCAATTCGGCCGTTACGCAGATGGACCGCATGACGCAGCAGAACGCCGCCATGGTCGAGGAGACCAATGCGGTGATCCACAAGCTCGCCGACGACGCCGGCGGTCTGTCTGAAGCGGTGGCCGAGTTCCGGCTCGCCGGGGACGCCGCTGCGACCGGTCCGGTTCCGGATCACGAGACCGACGTCGAGGATCACCGGCTGGCCGGCTGAAGACGCCGGCCTTTGCGAGCGGTTCCTCCGGTTGCGGACCGGGGAGGCCCCTTGGGGATTATCGATAAAGTTGTGACGTTCTCGACACTCATGTAGGCTCGGTCGGCGGCATTTTGCTGCCGGCCGGTTCCACGTGTAGTCGGGCCAGATCACGATGAAATGGATCAACGATACCGAACTGCCGGATATCGTCGCCGGGTTCTGGGACGCGGCGGCGCAGCCGGACGAGTGGTCCCGCGTTCTGCAATCGGCCAGTGAGATCCTGCACGCCGAGGGCGCAATCATCATCAATCATGCGCCGGAAGGCGGCAGCTATTACAGCTCGCCCCGCATGAAGGCGATGATGGAGGAGTTCTTTTCACACAACTGGGTGAACCGGAATCCGTGGCCGCAGCGGATCATGCGCAAAAGGCTGAACAAGGATGCGGTCACAGAGTGGCTGCTGTTCAGCCGCGAGGAGCTGAACCGGCTGGAGGTCTACAATGACTGGACGCTGAAGAACGGGTTTTGCGGCTCGCTCGCGACAATCATCAACAGCGACGACGGGATCATCAGTTTCGATTGCGGAAGGACCATTGCCCAGGGACCGTTCGGCGAAAAGGATGTCGCCCAGTTCCGGAAGATCATCCCGGCGATGCGGAACGCGGCCTATATCGGAAAGCGCATCTCGGAGGCGCGGGATGCCGGTGCCGGAGACATTGTCGATCAAATGTCCTGCGGTGCCCTCCTGATCGACAACTGGGGAAGAACGGTCCGTGCAAACGCCGCCGGCGAACGTCATGTCAGGGACGCGTTCGAGACGATGGACGGCCGCCTTGTCCCAAAGCATCCGGGTGCGCGGGACCGCTTCAAGGCGGAATGCAACCGTGCCCTGCGCGCCCTTTGGACGTCGCAGGTGCCGCTTTCCGAGTCTCAGGCCATAACGCTGATGCGCCAGGACAGCCGGCCGCTGGTGGCTCGGATCTTTCCGGTCTACGGCGCCATGAACGACATCCTGCGGCGGGCCAGGCTTTTGATGATCATCGTCGACCCGGACGAGGAGGCGTATATCGAAGCCGACGTTCTGCAGAACGTGTTCGGAATGACGCGAAGCGAGGCGGAGGTCTGCCTCGATATCGCCCGCGGTGTGGCGCCGGCGCAAATCGCCGCCGTGCGGCGGGTCTCGGTGCACACGATCCGCAGGCAGGTGAAGTCCGCTTTCATGAAAACCGGAACCCGGCGCCAGCCGGAACTGGCGGCATTGATTGGCAGATTGACCAATCGGCTGTCCTAGAGCGTGTCTGGCTTAGTTTGAATCATTTGACCGTGGCGATTTTGGTCGCTGGCTAGGCGGATTGCGCGCCGTGGTGCCACCCCACCGCAAGCGCGAGCCAACGACGCCAGGGGCCAAAATCGCCCGGCCCATTCAGAAGTTGGTTTTCGATATCCACCTCCCTTTCCGGGGTGGGGAAAATCGGTCCATCGGCGTTGTTGCGCCGCTTGCCCGATGCCCCACATCGCGCTGTGCGACGCGCCTAGCCGACTGGACCGATATTCCGCCATCAAATGCTTCAAACTAAACCAGACACGCTCTAGGGTCCGCGCCGGCCGACCGGCGGACGGCACCGTGCCCGATCAGATCGAATATTCGTTCAGGTCCTCGACGATCTCGGATGGCCCGCTGAAATGCGTGCGCAGATCCGCCCGGGCGCCCTCGTGACCCGCCTCGGTGTCCATGTGGATGCGGAAGTGGCTGATCAGCAGGCGCACGGCATCGGCGCGGGCCGCCATTTTCGCAATGTCCGCCGGGGTCGGGCTCATTCCGGACAGCGCCGGGTGGACCTCCTCGCCGCTCAGGCGGTAGCACCAGTGCAGCAGCAGGTCGGCGCCGGCGCTGAGATGTTCGAGGTCGTCGCAGATCGCCGCATCGCCCGAATAAACGAACTTCTTGCCGCCGCTTTCAACTGAAAAGGCCATGCAGTCGAAGGCCGGCTGGGCATGCGGCACCTCGCAGGAATTGAGCGTCCAGCCGTTCCCCTCGAAGGAGAAGCCCGGGCTGATTTCAACAACTTCGGGCGCCGGCCACGGGCGCGGCAGGGTGCCGCCGCGTGACAGCCAGACCTCCTGGCTGGGTTTCAGCTCGGTGCGCGCGTAGAGATCCGCCGACAGGACACCGTCGCGTCCGAAATAGCCTTCGGTGATCCTGGCGATCGGAGACGGGCCCCAGACCTTCAGCGGCGGGGCGCCCTCGTCCCATGCGGCGTGCACGAGCCGGGCATAGTCCATCATGTGGTCGGTATGCAGATGCGAGAAGAAAAGGTGCGTGATGTGCGAAGGCAGCCGGCCGGACCGGACCAGGTTGTCGAACACACCGCCGCCGCAGTCGAAGAGGATGCGGTCGTCGCCGATCTCCAGCAGATAGCCGCTCGAGGCCCGGCGGGCATAGGCCTCGGGCGAGCCGGATCCGAGGATTGTCAGTTTCATGGCGTCGTCTCCGGTGGTGGTGTCGCGCCCGGCGCGCCGAGGCCGAGGGCGGCCTCGCGCCCGCCCATGCGCTCGATCAGGGCGGCCTGGTCGGCAAAGGCCCGGGCGTCGGTTGCCTCGGGGTCGCAGATCCTGCGGAGTTCGGCATCCATCATTGCGACGATGTCGCGGAAGGCCGGATCTGCCGCAAGATCGCGTGTTTCTTCAGGGTCCGTTTCCAGATCGAACAGTTCGGGGGAAAAGCCGACGTAGTAATGATATTTCCAGCGCCCCTTTTTCAGCATGAAGGCGCCGGAAACGGCGCCGGCGGCATGGTACTCGCTGAAAACGATGCGCTCCGGATCATCCCGTTCGCGGGCGATTGCGTCGAGCGGCCGGATGCCGCCGGCCCCGTCGATTTCGGCGCCGAACAGGGCGGGTATCGTCGCCGAGAGATCGACAAGGCTGACAGGCGTGCGGCAAATTCCGGCCGGAACGCCGGGGCCGGCCATGATCATCGGCACGGCAACGCTCTCAAGATAGAGGTTTGACTTGCCCCAAAGGCCCCGCGCCCCGACATTGTCGCCGTGGTCGGAGGTGTAGACGACCACCGTGTTTTCCGCCTGACCCGTTGCGTCCAGGGCGCCGAGGATCTCGCCGACATTGTGGTCGAGCCAGGTGCAAAGCCCGTAATAGGCGGCTATCGCGCGCAGGCGCTCTTCCTCGTCCTCGAACTTTGCCTCGGAATCGTTCAGGCCGTTCTGCTTTTCCACCCAGGGGTGGCGCGGATGGCCGTCGCGCGGATGCAGTTTCGCATCCGGCAAACGATCGAGCGGATAAAGATCATAGAATGCCTGCGGTACGACGAGCGGAAAATGCGGCGCGACCAGGCCGACATAAAGGCACCAGGGGTGCCTGTCGGCCGCTTCGGCGCGGTCCTCCAGCCATTCGACCGTGCGCCTTGTCACGGCGGCATCGTAGTCGGTGTACTTGCTGTCGCCGGGGCCGATATAGTCGCCGAGCATGCGGCCGGAGGCGCTGATGCGTTCGTCCTCCTTGCGGATCGAGGCCCAGACCATACCGACGCCGCCTGCCACCATCATCGGAATGTGTTCGACGTCGAAACCGGCCGGATCCTCCTGCGAGCGGTAGTGAAGCTTGCCGATGGACTCCACCGGAACGCCCTTGTCCTGCAAGGCATGGCCCCATCCGGGAATCGAGCCGTCATAGGGCGTGGCGTTGTCCCACATGCGCGTCTGGTGCACGTAGCGGCCGGTGGCGAAGCTGGCGCGGGCCGGAACGCAGATGGAACTCGGCGTGTAGGCATCTGCAAAGCGCGTGCCCCTTGCCGCCAGCGCGTCGAGATGCGGCGTGCGGACCAACGGATGCCCGGCGCAGCCCATGGCGCGGGCCTGGTGCTCGTCCGACATCAGGATGAGGCAATTGGGCGCCTGCATCACAGGAACTCGTGGTTCTGCGCCGCCATCTCCAGCTTGTCGAGGGCGGAGAAGATGGCCTTGCTCTCGGTCTTGGAGAGACTGCCGACCAGGTAGGACTGCCGCTTGCGCATCTCGGGCAGCGTCTTCTTGAAGATCCGTTTGCCCTTTTTCGTCAGCGACAGGCGCTGCTGGCGCTGGTCGGTCTCGTCACCGGTTGCCATAACCAGGCCTTCCGCGATCATGCCCCTGAGGCAGCGGCTCAGCTGCCCCTTGTCCATGGCGATCTTGCGGCGGATTTCCGAGTGTGTCGTGTCGCCCTCCGCGCCGATCGACAACATGACCCGCCAATGGGCGAGCGCGATTCCCGACGTCTTCTCGAGGAACTTTGCCGCATGCACGTTGAGTCTCGAATGCACCTGGTGGATGCGCCAGGTCAGAACGTCCTGTAGCGGTGTTTGTTCGCCGAATTCCGGTGGGTATATCGCGGTGCTCATGCGGTCCTCTTTTCTGCGTCGATCATAGGCCTATTGGTTGACTTGTCAACTTTTTAGTTGACCTATCAACTAAATTGTGAGAGCCTTTGCACAGTTGAATGGGAGGAGCAAATGAAAAGACTAATTCGACTAGGGATCGCAACGCTCGTCGCCGCCGCGACGGCGACCGGCGCCTTGGCGGCCGAGTGGACGCCGCCCGGGCCGATCAAGCTGCTGATCGCCTTCCGCGCCGGCGGCGGCGCCGATACCCAGGCCCGGCTGATCGCCGAGGAACTCGAAAACCGCCTCGGATGGAAATTCATCCCCGAGCAGGTCACCGGCAAGGGCGGCATGAACATGGCGGCCGCGTTGAAGGACATGCCCAATGACGGGACCGTCATCGGCATGGCCGTGACCGAAACCTTCGGATACAACATGGCGGCGGCGCCGAAATCCGGCATGACGCCCGCCGACTTCACCGGTCTTTCGACAACTGCCGGGTTCCAGATGGGCGTGGTCGCCCTGACCTCGAAGGGCTGGAAATCGTTCGACGACGTGGTGGCGGCCGCCAAGGGCGGCGAGGAGCTGCGTTTCGGCGCCATGAGCCCGCGGCTGGCGGATCTTGCCTATCTGCTCGGCAAGGCGCAGGGCGTCGAATTCAACATCGTTTCCGTCAAGGGCGGAAAGGCCGTCATGGACGGCGTCAATGCCGGCGACCTCGATCTCGGTTTCATGGCGGGCATCCAGGCGAAGGGCGTTGCGGCCGGCGACCTGGTCAATCTTGCCTCGGCGCTTTCGACACCTCTCGTGCAGACGCCGCAGGCGCCGACCTTCGCCGATCTCGGCGTTGAATTCGATTCCGACGGACAGTTCGTCTTTGTCGGCCCAGCGGAGATGCCGGCCGAGGCCCGCGACGCGCTTGCCAAGGCCATCGCCGATGTCGTTTCCGACGAAAACACCAAGGCCGGCGGCCTTATCAAGAACAATTTCGGCGGTGCGACGGTCGTCACCGGCGATGATCTCACGGTGCTGATGCAGAACGGCTACGAGAGCGCCGGAAAGCTGCTGGACGCGGCATCCGAATAGCGTCCTCCCGCGGGCCTGCCAAAGGGCAGGCCCGTCCGCCTCGCCCGGGAGAAGAGACCATGTCGAATGAATCCCGATCCAACCTCGTCCTGGGCATCTTCTTTGCCGTCTTTGCTCTGCTGCTGATCTTCGTCTGGATCCCGCTCGACACCGATACCGGGCTGATCGAGAAGGTGCGGCGCCAGGTAACCATCGGCGACGCACTGGCGCCGACGGTGGCGGGCATCTTCCTGCTGATCGGCGGCCTCATCCTGATCGTCTTCGAGCGCAAGGCGGCGGACCAGCCGGAAATCGATCCGGTCAATCTCGGCTTCATGGCGGTGGTGTTCGTGCTTCTGGCGGCGAGTTTCCTCGTCATGCGCTATGGCGGGCCGGCCCTGGTGGCGCTGGTCAATCTGACGCGCGAGACGCCGCTCGAGTACCGGCTTTTGCGCGACAGCGCGCCGTGGAAGTTCACCGGGTTCTTTTTCGGCGGCACCTTGATGATCGGCGGGCTGATCAGCCTTGTCGAGGGCCGCGTCACGCCGCGTGCTGTGCTGATCGGCGTCATCGCCGTGCTGGCGATGATCGCGGTCTACGATCTGCCCTTCGACGATCTTCTGCTGCCGCCGAACGGTGACGTGTAATGGGCACGCTCGACTATATCTGGGCAGGCGTTCTCGCCGTCTTCCTCGGGCCGGAGCTGTTTTCGATTTTCGGCGTGCCGGTGCCGGTCACCATCGTGATGATTTTTGCCGGCTTCCTTCTGGGCATTGCCGTCGGTGCGACGCCGGGCCTTGCCGGACCGATCGCCATGGCGATCGCGCTGCCGATCCTGATTTCCATTTTCGGCTACACACCGGACGCACTCCTGCCGGTGATGGGGTTCCTGATCGGCGTCATGAAAGGCGCGACCATCGGCGGCGCGGTGCCGGCAATCCTGTTCAACACGCCGGGCACGCCCGATGCCTACATGACGACGCTGGACGGATACCCGATGACCCGAAAGGGCCAGGCGAAAAAGGCCCTGCGGGTCGCCCATCTGTCGTCGGTCAGCGGCGACACCTTTTCCGACATGGTCCTCTTCATCTGCGCGCCGTTCCTGGCGCTGCTCGTCGAGGGTTACCTGGACCTGCCGGAAAAGACCGCGCTTCTTATCCTGTCGCTCTCCTTCATCGCCGCCGTGATCGGCGGCTCGCCCGCCAAGGGCCTGATATCGACCGGCCTCGGCCTGCTCTTTGCCTATGTGGCAACGGGCGAGGACTTCTATCCGCGCCTGTCGCTCGACAGCAAGGTGCTGGCGCAGGGCTTTCCGCTGGCGACCGCCATCCTCGGCGTGCTGATCGTCGGCGCGGTGTTCAAGGAACTGACCGACCTGTGGCGCGAGAAGCGAGAAAGCGGCGCCCTTGTCGGCACCGTCAAGGACAGCGGCGACCAGCGCCTGCACATGGCGGAGATCCGCCGGCTCATGCCCCATATCGGGCGTTCCGCGGTGATCGGCACCGCCATCGGCGCACTGCCCGGCATCGGCTCGACGCTCGCCGCCACCATCGGCTATACGGTGGGCAAGGCGCGCTACCAGCGCACCAAATCGCCCGAGGAACCCGAATTCGGCAAGGGCGCGCCGGAAGGCATCGCGGCAACGGAAGCCGCCAATTCGTCGGTCTCCGGCGCCAATCTCATCCCGGTCCTGTCGCTCGGCATCCCCGGCAACGCCGCCGCCGTCTTCCTCATCCTCGCCGCCGACAGCATCGGCGGCTTCAACCCCGGCCCCTCCGTGTTCCGGTTCACGGCGGACGCCGTCAATACCGAGCTCGTCATCGCCTTCGGTCTTTTCACCGCCATGGTCGTTGCCAATGTCCTCAACTGGACGATCGGCGGCGTCTTCATGC
Source organism: Nitratireductor sp. XY-223 (assembly GCF_004959855.1). GTDB lineage: Bacteria > Pseudomonadota > Alphaproteobacteria > Rhizobiales > Rhizobiaceae > Hoeflea_A. The sequence goes on from NZ_SPNT01000002.1 coordinate 642,211, forward strand.
GTTCCATGGGCGTCATGACGCGCATTCCCAAACAGGTGCTGCTGCCGACTGTGCTTTTGCTGACACTGACGGCCATCTATGTGCAGGAAACCCGCATGGACGCGATCTGGTTCACTCTCGGGTTCGGCCTGCTCGGCTATGCCATGCGCGTTGTCGCCATCTCGCCGCTGCCCTTCGTCATCGCCTTCATCCTCGGCGGCAAGCTGGAAGAAAGCGCCCGGCAGGCGTTCGCCTCGACCGGCGGCGACCCCTGGTTCCTGTTCACCCATCCGATCGCGGCCGTCTTCATGGCGCTGTCGGTCGGCGTGATCCTGCTGACGGCGCGCAACAACCGGGCCCGCGCCGCGCGGGCCTCGACCTGAGGGGGAACGATGGCCATCAAGAACATTCTCGTTGCCTATAACGGTTCCGAATCCTCCGATGCGGCGGTGCATTCCGCGGTGCTCGCGCACGACAAATACGGGGCGCATGTCACCGGTCTCTTCGCCCATGCCAGCGCCACCTCGCGGCTGGGTCGCTACACCTGGGTTCCCGATACCGTGCGACAGACGCTGGACGAGCTCGAGGCCGATGCCCATGCGGGTATCGGCGAACGGTTCACCGCGGCCATCGCGGGGCGAGTGCCGGAAGACAGGCTGCACTGGATCGAAAGCGGCGGCGAATCCGATGCCACCGTCGCCGATTACGCGCGCATGTACGATCTCACCATTGTCGGCCGCCGCGACGTTCTGCAGGGCAGCAGGCGCCTGGAACTGCATCCCGACCGGATCGCCATGCGCAGCGGCCGCCCGGTGCTCGTCGTGCCGCGCGACTACCGGCCGGAGCGGATCCACGAGCACGCGGTGCTCGCCTGGGACGGTCACCGCACCGCCACCCGCGCCATGAACGACGCGATGCAGATTCTCGAAACCAAGCAGAAGGTGACCGTGCTGAGCATCGACGATGGCGAACGCGGCCGGGCGCTGGAAGGCATCGACGTTGCCACGGCGCTCGCCCGTCACGGCATCGACGTCGAGATGGCCGAACCGCCGCTCGGCAAGAAAAGCGTCGGGCAGGCGATCCTCGATTTCTGCGACGAAGAGGGCGCCGGCCTTCTGGTGATGGGCGCCTATGAGCACAGCATGTTCCGCGAGGAGCTTCTCGGCGGCGTCACGCGGTTCGTCCTGGAAAACGCGAAACTGCCGATCCTCATTTCCCACTAGGCAACCCGGGTGCGACCAAGATGACCAGACCGAATTTCCTCATCATATCGGCGGACCAGCAGCGCGGCGACTGCATCGGCGTCGAGGGCCGCGGCGTCAAGACACCCAACCTCGACCGCCTTTGCGCCGAGGGCACGCGGTTCTCGGCCTGCATCACGTCCTGCGCGGTGTGCCAGCCGGCGCGGGCGTCGATCCTGACCGGGCAGCTCTGCCGCACCCACGGCGTGCACGACAATGGTATCGACCTCGATCCGGCGACCGGTGAGAAGGGCTTCGCCGGGGCGCTGGCGGCAAACGGCTACCAGACCGCGTTTTTCGGCAAGGCGCATTTCGCCACCTATCACGCGCGCCACAAGACCGGCTCGCCCGAGAGCGTTCTGTCTTCCGAGGATTTCGGCGACGACTGGTGCGGCCCCTATATGGGTTTCGAGCATGTCGAGCTGATGCTCGTCGGCCACAACTGGTTCGCGCCGGAAAAGCCGCCGCGCGGCCAGCATTTCGAGCGTTTCTTCCACCGCGGCGGGCGCGGCGATGAATTGCAGGAGCTCTACTGGAAGAACGGCGGCGACACGAAAGGCGCGGCGCAGACCTGGCACTCGCAGCTACCGCTCGCCTTCCACAACACGCCCTGGACGGCGGACCGGGCGATCGAGTGGCTGAAATCCGGCCGCGGGAAGGACCGGCCCTTCTGCGCCTGGGTCAGTTTTCCCGACCCGCACCACCCGTTCGACTGCCCGGAGCCCTGGTCGCGGCTGCACGATCCCGCCGAGATTGCCCTGCCCGAGCACCGCACCCGCGATTTCGAGAACCGCCCCTGGTGGCACGAAGCGGCGGTGGAGAACGAGCCGGTGGGCGATGTCGAGAACGTCAAGATGCGCAAGGCCTACAGCCGCATCCAGGAACAGAGCGACGAACAGCTGCGCGAGATCATCGCCAACACGTTCGGCCAGCTCTCCTTCATCGACGACAATGTCGGCCGGCTGATGAATGCGCTCACCGACGCCGGGCTCGATGACAACACCTATGTCATCTACATCTCGGACCATGGCGACTGGCTCGGCGACCACGGCCTCGTGCTCAAGGGCCCGATGCACTACGAGGGGCTGCTGCGGGTCCCGATGATCGTGCGCGGGCCGGGTGTCGCGGCGGGCGCGGTCGTCGACGAGCCGGTGTCGACCCTCGACATCGCGCCGACCCTGTTCGACCTGTCGGGCGCCAAGCCGCTTCTTGCGCAGCACGGCGAGAGCCTGCGGGCGCTCATGGAAGGCAGGGACGCGCCGCGCGATTTCGCGCTCAACGAGTGGGAGCTGCTGCCGGCGCGGGTCGGCGTCGCGCTGTCATTGCGCACCGTGCGCACGAAGACCCACAAGCTGACCATGGACCTGCGGTCCGGCGCCGGCGAGATGTACGACCTCGTCAACGATCCGGGCGAGATGAACAATATCTTCGACGATCCCGCGGCGCGCGAAACGCGCAAGCGGCTCGTTTCCTATCTCGATGAACGCCCCGACGATATCGGTCCCAACCGCGAGCCGGTCGGATCGGCGTAGCGTGTAAGGCTAACCCGCGCCGCCGGAAAAAAGGTTCGGCCACAGGCCGAGAATGCCGAACAGGATAAGGTAAAGCGCGATCACGTAGTTCAGCAGCCGCGGCATGATCAGGATGAGAATGCCGGCGATCAGTGCGATCAGCGGCTGGATGGTGACGACGTTGATTTCCATCGAAGTGCCTCCTCGGTTCGATGCGTGGGCGGATGAAAGTCCCTATGCGCGCAGAAATTGTGCGCGGATGGTAGCTGAGTCGACTTATCTTGGGAACAGCGCAGGAATTTGGGTTCCCCCGGAACATCGGAGATTGTCAGCAGGCTGTCGCGAAAATAATGTCGTTTTTGAGTTTGTGAGAATTCCGCATCCGGATGGTGGATACCGATGATCAGCTTCTCCAGAATCGCATTGCTTGCCGTTGCTTCAATGATTCTCATGATTGTGGGCACGACGCACACCGTTCCGGCGGCCGGGCTCATGGAGGCCTGCAAGGCTGACATCGACTCCAACTGCAAGGGCGTTCGCGAAGGGCGCGGCAGGATTTCAGCCTGTCTTTACGCCCACAGCAACAAGGTGTCTCCCATGTGCCAACCCGAGCTGTCGAAGGTGACGACCAGCCGCATGTTCGAGCGCATGATTCCGCACGAGGTTCGCAGCAAGAACGACACGGCCTACGAGGAAGCCCTCAGAAAGACCTGTGCCCCGGACATCAAGTCGCATTGTGCCGACGTGAAGCCGGGTCAGGACCGGATCCTGGCGTGCCTTTACGGGTGGACCAACCGTCTGAGCGGTGCCTGCCGGACCGAGGCCAAAACGGTTCTCGATCACTTGCAGTAGTTGTGCCGGGTCGAAACGACATCCCCGATATTTGCTAGGACGGCAGAAGATGACCTCGGAAGAAGACCTCAGGATTGTGCGGCGTGCCTACGCGAAGCAGGTCTCCGCCGCTTTCGGTGTGACCGACACACGTATTGAAGATGCCTTTGCCGAGATAAGCCGGGAAGCGTTTCTGGGCTCCGGTCCATGGCAGATTTTCCGGTTCGGACGCGGTTATGTTCCGACACCAGACGACGATGCCGTTTACCTCTACACGGACGACCTGGTCGGGATCCTGCCGGAACGCCACATCAACAACGGCCAGCCGTCTTTACATGCATACCTGCTTTCCCGCGCCAGTCCGCGCGAAGGCGAGCACATTGTGCATATCGGTGCCGGCGTCGGTTACTACTCGGCGATCATGGCGCAACTCGTCGGTCGTTCCGGTAGGGTGACAGCGATCGAGTTCGACGCCGAACTTGCCGAACGGGCGAAAGCCAATCTGAGCGGTTATGCCAATGTCTCGATCGTGCAGGGAGACGGCAGCGTCGTGCCCTTCGTACCCGCCGACGTCGTTTATGTGAATGCCGGCGCCACGCGTCCGGCGGATTCATGGCTGGACGGGCTGAAAGACGGCGGGCGGCTGGTCCTGCCGCTGACCACGGACAAGGGGTTTACCGATGCCGACTGGGGCAACATGCATCTGCGCGGCGCCGTGTTCCTGATCGAGCGGGACGGGGCCGAGCTCGGCGCCCGGTGGATATCGCCGGTCGCGATCTTTCCCTGCGAGGGCATGCGGGACACGGAATCGGAAAAGGCGCTGGCCGCCGCCTTTGACGGCGGAGATTGCAGGCAGGTGAAGAGATTGTACAGAACCGGCGACGTGCCCGCCGAACAGTGCTGGCTTCGCGCGCCCGGCTGGTGTCTTGCATACAGTTAGCGGAATCGACGCGACAAGCGACCAGACTCACGCTGTGGTCCGATACCATCGCTAAATTATTGAAAACCGGAGCAGCGATCACGACCCGAATCTTGGCAAGGTTGTCAATTGGATTTAACGCACTTTACCGAGCAAAACGTCGGTTGCAAGAACTGCTCTCATCGGGGCGGACATGGATCGAGCGCAACACTTTGCGAAGGCTCAAGTCATCATAATCTGGATTAGGGTCGATGTGGCATCCTGCATTTGGGCAATTGGCCTGAGGCAATCTGCAGAATTCTCAAGGACTGGCTGATCAGCAAGGGCCATGTGATCACTTGCGGGGACACCAAGGACAGATAACGCGCCTCAGAGGTCGTTTTGTTTCCTCGCCTTGTTTCTTGGTGTTCCTGTTGTCCATCATTCCAGCAATCCGCCTCGACAGGACTGCACTACTGCAAAGAGCAACAGCAAGATGCCAATCACTGAGACAAACAGGTGGATTGCGGTCCATAGCCAGTTCAACGGCTGATCATGGAGGAACGGAAACCTTTTCTTTTGGTCCTCCCTCCTTTTCGCATAATCATCGATATTGCTAAAGCCATTCCATTCGGCAAGTTTTTCGTCATACGCTTTTGCAAATCGAGTGTGGTAGTGGAAACGCTCATAGTGCTTTTGCGATAAAAGCGCCCCAAATACTCCGAGTATGACCAGGAATAATCCGATCACGGTCTGGACCATGGGATCTGATTTTGACGCGAAGGCCAGCATGCCGGCTGAAATGGCGATAATGTAGTTGGTGCTGGTGGAACGAAGTAACTCGTGTTTCCGCGCTTGTGATTTTTCTTGGTCGTATTTCGCCAGCAATACGTCAATGATATCTGCCATACCTCACCCCTCAAATACATCAATGCAGCAGTAAGCGTAGAATTCAGTACATGCCCTCGCAGGGGCTGACGTAGCACGCACAGTGGCAGAAAGGATCTGCAAGTGCGTGGTCGTTCGCGTTGAGCTCGACGAGCCTATTCGCCCCTAAAGCATCCACCTCCCAAGAGCGACCTACTGACAGTTGCGCCCGATGATCGCAAATATGGACTCTCTGCCCTGGTACATTTAGCCGATCGTAGGTTGAGTTTGGAGGGTATTGCAATCAAACGCGTTTGTACAATTGCGTCGCTTGCGTTGTGATGAGCACACTTTTGGCTTGATTGGCTATTTGCAACCACCCAAAGGTGTTGATATCTGTGAACCAGCGCGCATCGACTGTTGGGTAGAGTGAAAATCAGCGGGCTACTTCGCACTCATACAGAACTGTCGTTTTCGACGGCGCATTCGGTTTCGGCCACAGTTTCTTCTGACAAGGACCGCGGGCGAGATGCTGTTCGCTCGATCCATTTCCGCTATTTGGTACTAGCCTCGTTCCGGCGCCGTCCCGGCCGATCCGGAAACCTGCCAGGGGCGCAAACCGAGATCCCTGACCAGCAGGCGCGCATTGATCAGGCCGCGCGCGAACCGCATCGCCACCAGGGAAACAAGGGCGCCTTCCAGCCCGGCCAGAATCACCGCCAGGGTGGTGACCGCGGCGTTGATACCGAGGAGCGGCGTGGCCAACCGGGCCGCCTGCGCATGCAGGCCGCCGAACCGCACGAAGGGAGAAGCCAGTTCAAGCGTGGCATTGATGGTCGCCCCGACGCACAGAAAGGCGAACCAGAGCCAGTAGACCTCGAGTTCCGGATGGATCGTCGCCAGGATGGGCCGTGCAAAGATGATCAGGATCGCGGCCGTCGCCGCATTGAAGACCAGGAGGACGAGACCGGAGCGCCGCAACAGGCGCTCCAGTGCGGCGCGATCACCCTCCAGGGGCGAGATGCGCTGACCGATGATGTTGCTGACGGCGTTGTAGTTCACCCAGATGAGTGAAGCAGCCAGCACCAGAAGCGTGAACGTGCCGACGGCCTTGGGCTGGTCGTCGAACAGATGCAGCGCCAGGATGTCGATCCGGATCAGAATGCTGTTGAGCAGTCCGCTGAGGAGAAGCGGCAGGCCAGCCGCCCTCCACGAGGCCCAGTCCAGCAACGGTTGCTGCCGCCGCCAGGCGAATGGCAGAGCGTTCAGGTACCAGGCGAACTGTATCACCAACAATAGTGCGAAAGCCGGAGCGTAGACCATGAACGCGTTGCGTGTCCCCTCGAAAGGGGCCAGTTCGATCCACAGCAGGACGCCCACCAGCAGCAGCAGCGGACGAACGATCTGGTAGGGAAAAATCGCACCGATCGGGCGGTCGATCGATTGCAGGCCGGCACCCAGCAGGGTTGAAACAGCAATCATCGGCGCCATGGTGACGACGAACAGGGCTTGTGTCCGATGGTCGGGAAAAGCCAATTCCGTGATGGCAAAGACCAGACCGGCTGTGAGGCCGGCGGCCAAAAGGCTGACACCGCAATAGAAGGCCAGAAAGCCGTTCATCAGTGCAAATTCCCGGTCGCGCAGATAGACCGGCAAAAACTTGCGGGCGGCCGCCTGCCCTCCCGCCAGCAACAGGCTGGCCAGGATCGCGGCCACGCCCATCCCGACCATCACGTCGCCGAAATGGTCGAGATTCAGACTGCGCGCCAGGAAGCTATGGGCCCAGTAGCTCGAAGTGAAGCCCGCATAGAGAATGGCAAGCGAACCAAACAGATGCATGGTCCGTATATGCCATGCGGTACGTCGACATCAAAGCGCGTTGCCGATGGTCTCTCGGGCTAAAGAAGTCACCCAAATCGTGCTTTCGACGCAACGCGTGAAATTGATAATCAGAATTGCCCTTCATCCGGCTATGGAGCCGTGTCACATCGCGATCCCGGTATTTGATGATGCCCGGCACCTAAAAGGAAAGCTCCGCAGGCACAAAAATTCCACTGCCGTGCCTACATGGTGACTATTTCGCCGCACAGGCGATGTGCATGCGGCGCCAACAATCTCCACAAGTCTCAAAATTTTACGAGAAAACTGGAGCGGGCGATGAGATTCGAACTCACGACCCCAACCTTGGCAAGGTTGTGCTCTACCCCTGAGCTACGCCCGCTCGGCTTTGCCGGTCATGCAACGATCCGGCCGGGGTATCGAAGCGGGGCACGCCCCGCGTCCGGCGCTATATGGCGCAAGCCGGCGACAAATGCAACAGGAAAATGAATCGATGCGGCCGCCCGGTTTTCGATTGCGATTTCGGGCCGCGCGCCCTATCACATGCCGCGACGAAAAGCCTTTTCAAAGCAGGAAACAACGATGAGCGAGGGTACCGCGGCGGCGCCGCCGAAAACCGACGAGGAGCTGTTCGCGGCGCTCGATAAAATGGGCATCACGCACAAGACGAAGACCCACCCGGCGGTCTTCACGGTCACCGAATCGCAGTCGCTGCGCGACGAGATCCCCGGTGGCCACACGAAGAACCTGTTCCTTAAAGACAAGAAGGACAATTTCTTCCTGGTCACGGTCGAGGAGGATGCCGAGATCGACCTGAAGGCGATCCACACGCTGATCGGCGCCAGGAGCCGCGTCTCCTTCGGCAAGCCCGACAGGCTGATGGAACTGCTCGGCGTCATCCCCGGCGCGGTGACGGCCTTCGGGGTGATCAACGACACGCAAGGCCGTGTCCAGATGGTGCTGGACGCGGCGCTGCTGGAGCACGAGATCATCAACGCGCACCCGCTGCGCAACGATGCGACGACGTCCGTCGGCCGCGACGATCTCATACGTTTCCTTGAAGCGACAGGCCATAAGCCGCTAATAGTGGCGCTGAGCGCGCGCGACTGACGCGCATCTTGAAATGAGACGCCCCCTGGCCGATTTTCAGGGGGCAGCAAAGACGAAGCGGCCGCAGGGCCGAAAAGACACCGGAGAGATCTGATGCAGGACGGCGACAATCCCTATGGCGGCTCCTTTGGGAACCAGATGGGCGGAACCGTGAGCTTCGGCGACGGCCAGCCATCGGATGCCGGCCAGCCGGCCGGGCAGGCGGGCGGACCGCTGATCAAGGACACGTCCACGGCGGCGTTCACCGCCGACGTCATCAACGAATCGCGCAACCAGCCGGTGCTGGTCGATTTCTGGGCGCCCTGGTGCGGGCCGTGCAAGCAGCTCGGCCCGATCATCGAGAAGGTGGTCAACGAGCAGGGCGGCCGCGTCAAGCTGGTCAAGCTGAACATCGACGAACACCCCGCGATCCCCGGGCAGATGGGCATCCAGTCGATTCCCGCCGTGGTCGCGTTTGCCGACGGTAAGCCGGTCGACGCCTTCATGGGCGCGGTGCCGGAAAGCCAGATCAAGCAGTTTATCGAAAAGCTGGTGAAGGAAAACGGCGCGCCCGATATCGAGGCGATCCTCGCCGAGGGCCGCGCCGCGCTCGACGGCGGCGACGTCAACCTGGCGGCACAGATCTTCGGCTCGATCCTGCAGGAACAGCCGGACAATGCCAAGGCGATGGCCGGCATGGCCGAATGCATGATCGCCGCCGGCCAGGAGGACCGCGCCAAGGAGCTGATCGATGGCCTCGACGAAGAACAGAAGAAGGTGCCGGAAGTGGCCAGCATCCTGGCCCGCTTCCAGCTTCAGGAAGAGGTCGCCAGCCTCGGCGATCCGGAGCAGCTCCGAGCGCGGCTTGCCGCCGATCCGGACGATCACGAGGCGCGCTTCGACATGGCGAAGATCCTCAATGTCCAGGGTGCGCGCGAGGAGGCGGCCGAGCACCTCCTGCAGATCATGAAGGCCGACCGGGAATGGCAGGACGACGGCGCGCGCAAGCAGTTGCTGACATTCTTCGAGGCCTGGGGGCCGACCGATCCGGCTACCGTCGCCGCGCGGCGCAAGCTTTCGTCGTTAATGTTCTCTTAAATTAGCGGTCGGATATCGGCACGACAGGCCTTGAGAATTGCGCGACCAGCCCCAATTCCTCTAGAGTATCGGGCGAAAACCAAGGTCAGTGACGTTGCAAGCAGGAAATGTACATTACCGGACCGAAAAGGATGTTCCGGCGAACGTTGCCCTGTTTCCACTGTCCGGCGCCCTTCTTCTGCCCTGCGGGCAGATGCCGCTCAACATTTTCGAGCCGCGCTATCTTGCGATGATCGACGACGTCATGGCGGCGGCGAAGCGCATCGTCGCCATCATCCAGCCGCGCTTCGATCTCGCCGGCAATGTGGAAAGCGGCGACAATCCGCCGCTGTGCTCGGTCGGAACGCTGGGCCGCATCACGTCGCTGTCGGAAACCGGCGACGGGCGCTACATCATCTCGCTGGTCGGTATCTGCCGTTTCCGGCTACTCGAGGAACTGCCGATCAAGAAGGGCTACCGCCAGTGCCGCATCGCGCCGTTCCTCAACGACCTTTCCGCCGACAACGGCGAGGACAGCGTCAACCGGGAGGCGCTCTTGGAGAGTTTCCGCGCCTATCTCGAGGCCAACCAGCTCGAGGCCGACTGGGAAAGCGTCGGCCAGGCGAGCAACGCGACGCTCGTCAACACCATGTCGATGATGGCGCCCTACGGTCCGGCGGAGAAACAGGCGCTGCTGGAGGCGCCGGACCTGAAGACGCGCGCCGAGACGCTGATCGCGATCACCGAGATCGCGCTGGCGCGCGACAGCGACGACTATGATACGGTGCTGCAATAGATTCGTATTGCCGGTGATCCTGCCATGCCCGATATCCGCCCATCCGCCACGATCGACCGGAAGCTGCTCGAACTGCTCGTGTGCCCGCTGACCAAGGGCCGGCTGGAGCTGGACGAGGACAAGAACGAACTTGTCTCCCGGTCCGCCGGGCTTGCCTATCCGATCCGCGACGGCATTCCGATCATGCTTCCGTCGGAAGCGCGGCCGCTCGACGACGACGAGAAGGCGGCTTCCAAGGCGGGACGCTGAAGCCTTGGCCAGGCGCGGCGAACAGAAACGGCAGCAATTGCTGGCGGCCGCGGCCAACCGGTTCTGGCGCTACGGCTACGGAAGCACCAGCCTTGCCGACATCGCCAAGGATGCCGGAGTGCCGCTCGGCAATGTCTACTATTATTTCCGCACCAAGCAGGACATCGCCGGGGGCGTTGCCGATATCTTCGTCGCGGAGACGCAGGCAATGCTCGATGAGGTCGCCGAGGCGGAAGCCGATCCGCGGCGCCGGGTGCTGAGCCTCTTGCGCCGGCTGTCCCAGTCGAGCAAGAGCCGCGTCGCCCATGGCTGCCCGATCGCCCTTGCGGTGCGCGACTTCCGGTCCGAAGCGCCGAAAGCCTCGTCGCGGGCGGCCGAATCCTTCGAACTGCTGACCGGCTTCATCGGGCGCGAGCTGCAGCGCACGGGTTCGCGCCCCTCCGTCGCGCTCGCCAAGGCGCGGGAGATCGTCGTCGAATGGCAGGGCGGCATTTCGCTGGCCCATGCGCTGGGCGACGCGACGGTGCTGGCCGAGAGCTTCCGCCGCGCCGAGCAGCGACTCATTCAGGCGTAGTGGCCGCCTGCCGGACGGTCGCCGCCGCTATACGAGCGACAGGCGGACATCGATGTTGCCCCGGGTGGCGTTGGAATAGGGGCAGACGATGTGGGCGCGCTCGATGAGATTCTCGGCATCCGCCCGGTCCATTCCCGGCAGGCTGATTTTCAGATCGACCTCGATGCCGAAACCGGTCGGGATCGGTCCAATGCCAACGGTGCCGGTCACGCCGGCGTCGTCCGGAATCGGCAGCTTGTCGCGGGCGGCAACGAATTTCATGGCGCCGAGGAAGCAGGCGCTGTAGCCGACCGCGAAGAGCTGTTCGGGATTGGTGCCGTCACCGCCGGCGCCGCCGAGTTCCCCGGGTGTCGCCAGGGTGAGATCAAGCCGGCCGTCATCGGACCGCCCGCGGCCGTCGCGGCCGCCGGTGGCCGTTGCCGATGCGCGATAAAGGACTTTTTCGATGGACATGGCATTCTCCTTGGTTTCAATCAGTATCGTGCATATTAATATCGTGCACGATATTTTGGGTTGAACACATGACCTGCGGACATACCCGCAAGCCGCATCAGCCGAGCCTGTTAAGGCTCGCCCGAATTCCGTTGAGCTGTTGCCGCAGTTCGGCGATTTCCGTTTCCGACTGGCCCGTTGCCGCGGCCATGCAGTCCGGGATGTCCCGCGCCTTTTCACGCATGGCTAGGCCCTCGTCCGTCAGGCTGACAATCACCTGGCGCTCGTCCTCGGCCGAGCGCTGCCGGCGGATGAGGCCGCGCTTTTCCATGCGCTTGAGCAGCGGCGTCAGCGTGGTGGTCTCAAGGCCGAGCGCGTTGCAGATCTCGGAAACGTTGATACGGTCGTGCTCCCAGAGCACCAGCATGACCAGGTATTGCGGATAGGTCAGGCCGAGATCCTTCAGCAGCCCGCGATACACCTTGCTGACCCCGTGCATCGTCGAATAGACGGCGAAGCAAAGCTGGGCGCTGAGCTTCATCTTGTCGCCGATTGCCGAATTCGTCTTTGCAGGGTCCGTTTGCATGCGACGTATTTATATCGCGCGCGATATAATATCAAGTGTTACACCGTCGCACGATGAAAGTTGGCGGATGCCGGGTGCCCGAAGACCGTGCACCCGCTCATATTCACCGTTGGTCAGCGTTCAGCAGCAGGAATCCGTGGCGCCGGCGAAGCGCTTGTCGGCAACCTCGCCGCCGCGCCCGAGAAAGGTTTCGTCCGACAGGTAGAATGCGGAAAAAGCGTCCTCGAAATCGGCCGCGACCGAGCGTTTTGCGATGTCCGTTTCCAGGATCCGTTTCTGCCAGTTCTTGAGCTTCGGACGGCCAGCCAGGAAATCGTAGCCGGAGCGCCGCTCGATAATGTCGGCCCGGTGGAGCAGCACGAGCCAGGCGATGTCCACCATGCCGATCGCATCGCCGCCAAAGAAGGGCGTGTCGCCGAGCTTTTTCTCAACCCGGTCGAAGGCAACCGCCAGCTTGCCGGAGCGCTGGCTGAGCGTATCCGCGTCGGGACTGCGCTGCGCGCCGCACTGGACGAGATAGTTCTTGGCGGCGAGATAGCTCCAGGCCCGGTTGGTCGCCTTTTCCTCCAGCGATATATCCGGCTGCAGCGCCGGATAGGCTTCTTCCAGATATTCGACGATGGCGTCGGATTCGAACAGTGCCGTGCCGTCGTCGGTGATCAGCACCGGAACCTGACCGTTCGGCGATATGTCGAGAAACCACTGCGGCTTGTCGCTGAGGCTGATATATTCGAGCTCGTACTCGATGTTCTTTGCCGCAAGCAGCGCCGTGACCCTCTGCACGAACGGGCAGATCTTGAAACTGACAATCTTCATCTTCGGTCCTCATCGTTTGGCCGGCGGACTTGATCGCCCGCGCTTAGTGGCGATATACTCTCAATGTTTCAACAATTCAAGAGATATTGAAATATGATCGAAACTGCGGCCCTCAAAATGTTCGCGGCACTCTCCCAGGAAACCCGGCTGCGCATCGTGCGCTATCTCGTCGAATGCGGCACGGAGGGTGCATCGGCGGGCGACATCGGAAAGACGGTGGGCGCCATTTCCTCGCGCGCCTCGTTCCATCTCGCGGCGCTCGAACAGGCGGGTATCGTAACGTCCGAGCGGCAGTCGCGGAAGATCGTATACCGCGCCAACTACGAGGCGCTCGGTGCCCTGGTGTCCTTCCTTCTCACCGACTGCTGCGGCAGGCACCCGCTTGTCGTTGCCTGTTGCGATCTCGGTGAGTGCTGCTGAGACGTCAGTCGAGCGTGCGCTTGTAGCGCAGCATGGCCAGCACGGAAACGGCGACGAGGATAATCAGGAGGGCGCGCAGGTCCGGCACGATGTCGGAAAGGTCCGCGCCCTTGAGCATAATCTTTCTGATGACGCGCATGAAGTGGGTGCTGGGCAAAAGCGTGCCGAGGACCTGCGCCCATCCGGGCATGGCGGCGAAGGGAAACATGAAGCCCGACAGCAGGATGGACGGAAGCAGGTAGAAGAACGACATCTGCATCGCCTGCATCTGGTTCCTGGCGATGGTGGAGAACAGGAAGCCGAGCGCCAGGTTAACGATTATGAAGATGTTGAGGCCGAGCAGGAACGGCGCCACCGGTCCGGCAAAGGGAACGGAGAACACCCAGAAGGCCAGGATGAAGAAGACGCAGGTCTGGACGTAGCCGATCAGCACGTAGGGGATGATCTTGCCGAGCATGACTTCCGGCGCCCGCGCCGGGGTCGATAACAGCGTTTCCATGGTGCCGCGCTCGCTCTCGCGGACAATGGCGATGGCCGTGATCATCACCATGGTCATGGAGATGATGATCGCCAGCAGCCCCGGGACAATGTTGTAGCTGGTCCTGGCGGCCGGGTTGTAGCGCTGGTGGGCAATCACCGAGAAGGCCTCTTGCGAGCCGGCGAGATAGGACAGCGGCCCGATGGCCAGCGTGTCGATGGTGTTTGCGGCAAGCACCGAAAGCGCCGCCGACGCCGAGCCGGAGGTCGCCGGGTCCGATGCGTCGGCCGCGACCAGGAGCGCCGGCTTGTCGCCGCGCACGATATCGCGCTCGAAATTCTCGGGGATTGTGACGACGAAGGCCGCCTCGCCCGTTTTCAGCGCCCGGTCGACCTCCTGGCTGCTGGCGACGGTGCCGCGGATGTCGAAATAGGTAGAGGTCTGCATGGCGGCGAGGAACCCGCGGGTGAACGGGCCGGTGTCGTGCACCTCGACCAGGGTCGGCAGGTGGCGCGGGTCGGAATTGATGGCAAAGCCGAACAGCATCAGCTGGACGATCGGGATGACGATCATCATGGCGAAGGTCATGCGGTCGCGCCGCATCTGGATGAATTCCTTCATCAGGATCGCCAGGAAACGGCTGGTCGACAGGGCCATCTCAGGCGGCCTCCTGTCCGCCGAAATTATCCGTTGAGCCGCTCATGAGGTGGATGAACACCTCTTCGAGACCGGCCGGCTGGTGCTTCCACGTGTAGCGCTTGTCTTTCAGGAACGGCTTGACCGCCGCTTCGAGCTTGCCCGCATCCATGCCGGAGACATGCAGCGCCGAGCCGAAGCGCGCCACCTGCTCGATGCCTTCCTTGCCGTCCAGCGCGGCGGACAGTTCGGCAAGGTCGGGGCCCTCGACCCGCCAGGTGGCAAGGCCCACCATCTCGGGGATCTCGCGTGCCGGCCCGTCGATCAGCTTCTTGCCGTAGGCGATATAGGCGATGTTGTCGCACTGGATCGCTTCGTCCATGTAATGGGTCGAGACGAGCACCGTGACGCCGGCGTCGGCGAGGCGGCGGATCTCGTCCCAGAAGTCGCGCCGCGCCTTGGGATCGACGCCGGCGGTCGGCTCGTCGAGCAGCAGCAGGTCCGGGTTGTGCAGAAGGCAGGCGGCGAGCGCCAGGCGCTGTTTCCAGCCGCCGGAGAGTTCGCCGGCCTGCTGGTGCGAGCGGTTGGCGAGGCCGAGGTCCTCGAGCGCCGCGTCCACCTTCCGCTTGCGGTCCTTCACGCGGTACATGCGGGCCATGAAGTCGAGGTTCTCGCGGATCGTCAGATCCTCGTAGAGCGAGAATCTCTGCGTCATGTAGCCGACATGCTCCTTGATGTTGTCGGATTGTCGCAAGATGTCGTAGCCGAGGCAGGTACCCGAGCCGGCGTCGGGCGTCAGGAGACCGCACAGCATGCGGATCGTCGTCGTCTTGCCGCTGCCGTTCGGCCCGAGGAAGCCGTATATCGCGCCTTTCGGGACCGATATGTCGAAATGGTCGACGACGGTCTTGTCGCCGAATTTCTTGACAAGACCGGTAACGTCGATGACCGGCGCTGTGCCGTTGCCGCTCATTTCGCCACCGTCACGTCGATGGGCTGGCCGGGCAGCAGGGTCGTGGGTTCGTCGGCAAGCGCTTCGGCCATGAAGACGAGCTTGGACCGCTCCTCGAGACTGTAGATGACCGGCGGCGTGTACTCCGCCGAAGAGGAGATATAGGTGATCCGCGCGGCGATCGGCGCATCGCAATTGTCGCAGCCGATCAGCACCCTCGTGCCGACGGAAAGGCCCGCCCGGTCCGGCTCGCCCACATAGAAGCGGAACTTGATCTCGCCCGGCGGCAGGATCGAGACCACCGGCATGCCCGCCTGGACGTATTCGCCGGGCAGGTAGTAGGTCTGCTGCACATAGCCGCCCGCGGGCGCGACCGGTGCGCGGTCCTCAAGCTTGATGCGGGCATTGTCGACGGCGAGCTCGGAGGACTTGACCGACTGGCGCGCCTCGTCGAGCTGCGCGCTGCGCGCCGGCAGGCGCGCGACCTCGAGATTGGCGCGCTGCTCGCCCACATTCGCGGCGGCCTGGTCGAGCGTGGCGGCTGCCTGGTCGAGCTGGCTCGGCGAGATGAAATCGTTGACCGAAAGTTCCTTGTAGCGGCGGTAATCCGCCTGGGCGAGGTCGAGGCTCGCCTCCGCATTGCGCAATTGTTCCTCGATAACGGCGATTTCCGCCGGTCGCTTGCCGGTGCTCTCATCGATCAGCTTGGCGCGGGCGCTCATCAGGTTCGCCTCGGCCTGGCCGAGCGCGATCAGGTGCTGATCGACATCGAGCGAATACAGCAGCTGGCCGGCTTCCACCGTGTCGCCGCGGCTGACGTCGAGCGTTTCCAGGATGCCGCTTTCCTTCGGCGCGACATAGACATATTCGCCCTCGACATAGCCGAAGTACCGGTTGTCCGGCGGGTCGGCCGCGCCGGGCCAGACGGCGGTGTAAAGGGCGATGATCCAGGCGTAGATAGTGTTCATTTCAGTCTCCCGCCCGCTCTTTGAGCAGGCCGTTCATGAGGATGTCGAAATGGCTTTCGATGAAGTCCTGCGGCGCGATATGCGTGTCCTCGTCGATCCTGAAAATCTGGCTGAGGATCAGATGCGCGAGCAGCGGCCCCATGACGTTGCGGATGGCGAGGTGCACGTCGACCGGGCGGAACTGGCCGGCCGCGATGCCCTTCTGGATGATCAATTCGAGGGCGCCGATGCCCTTGTCGATAACCTGCCGCCGGTAGGTCTCGGCGAGTTCCGGAAACCGTCCGGCTTCCTGCAGGACGATGCGCGGCAGCGCCAGCGTGTCCGGATCCGACAGCTTGACGCCGATCACGGACAGGACCGCCCTCAACAGCACCACCGGATTCTCGTGGGAGGTCCTGGCAAGTTCCTCGGAGCGTTCGGCGACCGGTGCGATCGCGCGGTTCACCAGGGATTCGAAGATGTCTTCCTTGCTCGGAAAATAGCGGTAGATGGCGCCCTTTGACAGGCCGGCCTCTTTTGCGATGTCCTCGACCTTCGTTGCCGCGAATCCGTTCCGGGCGAACATTTTCAACGCCGCGTCGAGCACCTCGTCGGGCCTGTCCTCGGCGCGCCGGCGCCATTTCGGCTTCGTGTCGGCGGCTTCCATGGGCTTGTCCTTAGTAAATGACTGGTCATTTACTAATATGGGTTATTCGCATCGCGAGTCAAGTGTGTAGAAAAGCAAGCGTATTCAGCGGCTTGCTGTTGTGGTGCTGTTCCGAAGGGATCCAAAGCCCGCGTGAATTCACGACCAAGGAGCGTTTTTGCCGGTCTATTGGTCCGGATAGGCGCCCCGCAGGGTGCGAAGGCCGCGCTCGACCACCTCCTCGTCGGGCAGGCCAGCGAGATCGAGCGCCGGCGGGCCGCCATTGAAGGCCATAATGAGCGGCTGACGGGTGTATATGTGGAAATTGAACCAACTGTTGAACTGGCCCTGCGGCAGGCCGTTTTCGGGCGTCGCGATCCAGGTAACGTCGGTGTCCCAGAACGGTTCGTCAAAAAGCAGGTACACCTTGTCGAGCGTGCCCATGCCGAGCCGCTCGATGGCCCGGCGCTTCCGCGGCGGCAGCGACGGTTCGAAGCGGACCGAGTTTCTTTTCAAAACGCCGAGCGGCAGCGTCACGATCACGGCGTCAAAATCCATCTGATCGCCGCCGCCCGCGACAATCGAGACGCCCGATGCCGCCTGCCTGATCTCCGAAACGGGTGTATTCAGCGTCAGCCCATAGTTTCCGTCCAGAGCCTTGAAGATAGCCAGATAGCCATCCGGGAAGATGACCTCGGCGCCATCATAATCGTCCTGGAGCAGATAGGCGGAGACGTTGATCTGGTCCTTGTCGGCGCCGGCTTCGTGCTGCACCTCCACGACCTCCTCGAGCCAGCCCGGCGCGTTCCATTCGCTGATGGCCCTGCCGCCATGGCCGCGGATGATCCCGTCGTCATGGGTCTCGACCCGCTTCAGGTCGAGCGTGTCGGCAAGCCCGGTCAGCGGGTTGTCGGTCGTTCCGTGGATCCAGCTTGCGCCGAGATCCAGCGGCATGCCGAGGCGCCGGTCGGTCCACACGCGTCCGCCGATACGGTCGCGTGCCTCGAACACCGTTGCATCGACGCCGGCGGCGGCAAGGCGGTGCGCGGCGGCAAGGCCACTCATGCCGGCGCCGACGACCGCGACACGCCGCAAATTTCGATCCAGAACGAAACCGGCTGTCCGGCGGCCCGATTCGTAGGCCGCGTGCACGGTGCTGTTGTAATCCGGGTGGACGGCTTCGCCGGCAAAGAAGATGCGGTCATTCACCGGCTCCTCCATGCGGCGGCGATCCCTTTGTCGCCCGCCCTTTGCGACGTATGAATAGGACCCGAGGGAATACGGATCGCGGCTCCAGTTGGTGCGCATGTAGCCGCGCAGTTGCCGCTCGCCGGCACCGGCGCGGGTCCATGGCACGAAGCCTGCGGCAATGCCGGCGCCAAGAAGAGAGAGTACGGCCCGCCTGTCCATGGATTACCCGCCGCTCTTTCCTTTGTCCCGTGCGCGTCGGTGTGCGATCAGATCGCCTCGCCGCGCAGAAGGCGCGGGCCCTGCCGGCCGGGCAGGCCGGATGCTTGGCGGATGAAGAAGCCCTTGAGCGTCGGCATGCGGTCGACCAGGCCGAGGCCGAAGTCGCGCATTGCGCGGACCGGCGTGATGTCGTTGGAGAAAAGCCGGTTCAGCACGTCGCAGGTGACGCCCATCTGGAACGTGTCGAAGCGGCGCCAGACCTGGTAGCGCTCAAGCACGGAGAGCGAGCCGATATCGAGCCCCAGCCGGTCGGCCTCGACGACCGTCTCGGCAAGCGCCGCAACATCGCGAAAGCCGAGATTGAGCCCCTGGCCGGCGATCGGGTGAATGCCGTGCGCCGCGTCGCCGGCCAGAGCGATGCGCGGGCGGACAAATTCGCGGGCGAGTGTCAACCCCAGCGGAAAGGCGCGGCGGTCGCCGGCCAGCTCCAGCGTGCCGAGCTTGTGGCCGAAGCGGCGCTCGAGTTCCGCCTCGAATACCAGATCGTCTTCCTTGACGAGGCGCTCGGCGTCCTCGGTGCGTTCGGTCCAAACCAGCGACGACCGGTTGTCGGGCAACGGCAGGATGGCGAAGGGCCCGGCGGGCAGGAAATGCTCCTCGGCGCGGCCATTGTGCGGCCGCTCGTGCCTGACGGTGGTGACGATGCCGGACTGGCCGTAGGACCAGTGCACCGTCCTGATGCCGGCCATATCGCGCAGGCGCGAGCGCACGCCGTCGGCGGCGATCAGCAGGCGCGCCGTCAGGACACGGCCGTCGCCGAGCGTCACCCGTGTGGCGGCGTCGCCGGTCTCGAACCCTTCGACGGTGACACCCTGCTCGATCACAATGTCCAGCTCTTCCGCCTTTTCGCGCAGGGCGCCGACGAGAACTGGATTCGGAACCATGTGGGCGAAGGGCTCGCCCGGCGCCACCTCGCCGTCAAAGGTCAGGAAGACCGGGCGCACCGGATCGCTCGTGCGCGAATCGGTGACGATCATGTCGGTGATCGGCTGCGCTTCTTGCAATATCTGCGACCAGACGCCCATCGTGGTCAGCATGCGGCCGGCTCCGGCCGCGATCGCCGAGGCGCGCTGGTCCTTGCGCCACACGTCAGGCGGCGCGGCATCGATGACGCGTACCTTCAGATGCAGCGCCGCCGATTTCACGGCAACGGCAGCGGCAATACCCACATAGCCGCCACCGGCGACGACAATATCGAGTGGTTCGTCTGTCACGATCCGATCCTTTGCACGACCCGTTCCTGCTTCGCTCTTGCGGTCTGCCGGACCATCCCTGTAAGACGGGGCAGCACCGGCCGCAGCGGATCATACAGGTCCGATGAGCCGACAAAAAGACCAATCGGAGTTTCAAAATGTCGCGTGCCATGGAAAGCCTTCTGGCCATTCTGGACCTCGAGCGCCTCGAGCTCGATCTCTTCCGCGGCAACAGCCCCAAGGCCGGCTGGCAGCGCGTCTTCGGCGGCCAGGTCATCGCGCAGGCGCTGGTGGCGGCACAGCGAACGGTGGAGGACGACCGTTTCGTGCACTCCCTGCACTGCTATTTCCTGCGGCCGGGCGATCCCGCGGTTCCGATCATCTACGAGGTGGACCGCATCCGCGACGGCTCGAGTTTCAACACCCGGCGGGTGGTCGCGATCCAGCACGGCAAGGCGATCTTCTCGCTTTCCGCATCGTTCCAGCGCGAAGAACCGGGCTACGATCACCAGATCGACATGCCAGACGTTGCCAGCCCGGAATCGCTGATCGGCGAGGCTGACCTGAGGGAAAAGTTCCTGCAGAACGCCCCCGAAAACGTGCGGCGCTACTGGGAACGCGAGCGGCCGATCGAAATGCGGCCGGTGTCGCTGACCCATTACATCTCGCGCGAAAAGCTGGAGCCGGTTCAGAACATCTGGGTGCGGGCCAACGGCACGGTGCCGGACGACCGGCGCATCCAGGCGGCGGTGCTGGCCTATCTTTCCGACATGACGTTGCTCGACACATCGCTCTTCGCGCACGGCATTTCCGTGTTCAGCGGCAAGATCCAGGCAGCCAGCCTCGACCATTCCATGTGGTTCCATCGCAGCTGCCCGCTGGACGACTGGCTCCTTTATGCCCAGGACAGCCCCAACGCCAGCGGCGCGCGGGGCCTCAACAGGGGCGGCCTTTATACCCGCGACGGCGTGCTGATCGCCTCGGTTGCCCAGGAAGGCCTCATCCGCCAGCGCAGAAAGCCCAACGATTAGGCAGCGCAGAATAACTGCATAGATTTTAAGCATTCCGCATTTCTCCGGACAAGTCCGGGTCGTGGGGTGTTTGAATATTTATAATTAAGTCAATTACTTATCAGGCAATCCATCAAACTGGCACGATCCTTGAATCGCAGCGGTCAGAGCGAATGACCGTTGATCAATGGTCGGTGCTCGGCCGAACCGGCTACCGCCTCGTGCAGAAGCCGCGCGGCAGACAAGCCGGAACCGGTGACGGGCAGCAGCGTTTTCAGCCGCCCGCCGCCGCCGAGAAAAGGATGGAACCCGGATGAAATTCATAATGGCAATCATCAAGCCGTTCAAACTGGACGAGGTGCGCGAAGCCCTGACCGAGGTCGGTATCCAAGGGCTGACCGTTACCGAGGTCAAGGGATACGGCCGCCAGAAGGGGCACACGGAAATCTACCGCGGTACGGAATATGCCGTGGCGTTTCTGCCGAAACTCAAACTCGAAATCGCCGTCGCGGCGGATGTGGCCGACCGCGCCATCGAGGCCATCGCCAACGCCGCCAAGACCGGCCAGATCGGCGACGGAAAAATCTTTGTCTGCGATCTGGAGCAGGTCATGCGCATTCGTACGGGCGAATCCGGCGGCGACGCGCTTTGAGTATCTAAGGAGTCATTTGCAATGAAATTCTCTTCACTACTGAAGCCGGGCGCGGCCCTGGCAATCGCCGGCGCCATGACGCTGCCGGCCGTGGCGCAGGAAACGGCGGCCGCGGAAGGACCGGTCGCCGTGTCCACCCACACGGTCTTCATCCTCAATTCGCTGCTCTTCGTCGTTTCCGGCTTCCTCGTCATGTGGATGGCGGCCGGTTTCGCCATGCTGGAAGCCGGCCTGGTGCGTTCCAAGAACACGTCGATGCAGCTGACCAAGAACATCTCGCTGTTTTCGATCGCGGCGATCATGTACTACCTGATCGGCTACAACCTGATGTACCCGGCCGACAACTGGTCGATCACCGGCATCCTCGGCGCCTTCGGGGTCGCGGTCATGGAACCGGTGGGCGTTGCCGCCGACGCCGTGGGCGATCTGTCCTACGCCTCCGTCGGATCGGACTTCTTCTTCCAGCTGATGTTCTGCGCAACGACCGCGTCGATCGTGTCGGGAACGCTCGCCGAGCGCATGAAGCTGTGGCCGTTCCTGGTCTTCACCGTCATCCTCACCGGCATCCTGTATCCGATCCAGGCCTCCTGGAAGTGGGGCGGCGGCTTCCTCGACACCGAACTCGGTTTCCTTGACTTCGCCGGCTCGACGGTCGTGCATTCCGTCGGCGGCTGGGCGGCGCTCACCGGCGCCATCATCCTCGGCGCGCGCAAGGGCAAATACGGCTCCAATGGCGAGGTCCACCCGATCCCCGGCTCGAACATGCCGCTGGCAACGCTCGGCACGTTCATCCTGTGGCTCGGCTGGTTCGGCTTCAACGGCGGCTCGCAGCTCGCCATGGGTTCGGTCGGCGACGTCGCAGACGTGTCGCGCATCTTCGCCAACACCAATGCCGGCGCCGCCGGCGGGGCGGTTGCGGCGCTGCTGCTCACGCAGCTGATCTACAAGAAGGTCGATATCACGATGATCCTCAACGGCGCGCTGGCCGGCCTGGTGTCGGTCACCGCCGAGCCGCTGACGCCGACGCTTGGCGCTGCGACGCTGATCGGCGCCGTCGGCGGCGTGATCGTCGTGTTTGCCGTGCCGATGCTCGACAAGCTGAAGATCGACGATGTCGTCGGCGCCATCCCCGTGCATCTGCTCGCTGGGATCTGGGGCACCTTCGCGGTGATCTTCACCAACGCCGAAGCGACGATCTACGGGCAGGTCGCCTCGATCATCATCGTCGGCGTATTCATGGTGGTCACGTCCAGCGTGGTCTGGGTGATTCTCAACGCCATCATGGGCCTCAGGGTCAGCGATGACGAGGAACTCATCGGGCTCGACAAGGCCGAGATCGGCATCGAGGCCTATCCGGAGTTCACCAAGATCTGATCGTCCGCGGACGATGCGGATCCCCATCCGCTGAATTGGGGCCCGTTCGCGGGCCCCTTTTTTGTTGCCGCGCGTATCGGCGTCTGCGCACAGTTTGTAGCCTGTCGGCCGATTTGCCTAATATTTAATCATTTGCCGCCCGCCCTGTTTCAATATTAGGCAAATGCACGCGATTTGACCGGCCCTGCCCATGAAATTGGCAGAATTGCCCGGACTGGCACGAAAATTGACTCCTCTAGGGTTGGATCAACGGTCATTCAACTCTAGACGGAGTCAATTTCAATGGATCAGTCACAAATCGGTGGCGACGTCTTTTTCGTGCTTCTGGGCGCGATCCTGGTGTTCGCCATGCATGGGGGGTTCGCCTTTCTCGAGGTCGGCACGGTCCGGCACAAGAGCCAGGTGAATGCGCTGGTCAAAATCCTGGCCGATTTCGCGCTCTCGACCATTTCCTACTTCTTTGTCGGTTTCGCCATCTCCTACGGCGTGACCTTCTTCGTCAACGCCACGGTTCTTTCGGGCGCCGAGGGCGGCGAGATTTTCCTGCCGCAGGGCTTCACCCTGGTCAAATTCTTCTTCCTGACCACGTTCGCGGCGGCGATCCCGGCGATCATCTCCGGCGGTATCGCCGAGCGTATGAAGTTCCAGCCGCAGTGCTTCGCGACCGTGGCCATCGTCGCGCTGGTCTATCCCTTCTTCGAGGGCATGGTCTGGAACGGTAATTACGGGATCCAAGGGCTGTTCGAGAACGCCTTCGGAGCACCGTTCCACGATTTCGCCGGATCGATCGTCGTTCACGCCGTCGGCGGCTGGATCGCCCTGCCGGCGGTCATCGTGCTCGGCGCGCGGCTCGGCCGCTACACCAAATCCGGCGGATCGCATCCCTTCCCGCCCTCCTCCATTCCGTGGCTGGCGCTCGGCTCCTGGCTGCTTTGCATCGGCTGGTTCGGCTTCAACGTGATGAGCGCCCAGTCGGTCGGCGGCGCCACCGGCCTTGTCGCCATCAACTCGCTGATGGCCATGGTCGGCGGCATCGTCATGGCGCTCATTGCCGGCCGCAACGACCCTGGCTTCGTGCACAACGGCGCGCTGGCCGGTCTCGTCGCTGTCTGCGCGGGTTCCGACGTGTTCCACCCGATCGGCGCGCTGATTGTCGGTGGCGCGGCCGGCTTCCTGTTCGTCAAGGGATTTACCTGGTGCCAGGAAAAGCTGCGCATCGACGATGTGCTCGGCGTGTGGCCGCTGCACGGGCTGTGCGGCCTTTGGGGCGGCATTGCCTGCGGCATATTCGGCCTCGAGGCGCTCGGCGGGCTCGGCGGCGTCTCGTTCCTGGCGCAGATCGTCGGATCGGTCGCCGGTGCCATCTACGCGTTGGTCGGCGGCTTCATCGTCTACGGCCTGCTGGACCGGACCGTGGGCCTGCGCCTCGCCGAGGAAGAGGAAATGCGCGGCGCGGACCTTTCGATCCACAAGATCGGTGCCAATCCGGAAGCGGAGATCCGCTGACGGACGACGGGACAAGCCGAGCCGCCGCCCGTTGGCGGCGGTTCGGCAGTTTCACGCCTTTTTTCGATTGCCGCGCATGGTTAATGCGCCATTAACTCCGCTTCCCGTACAATCGCCGTGAGTTCAGCGGATTCTTCCGCCGTATGCGTATGCGAGTTGGAGCGTTGCAATGCAGTCGAGTGGTCCTTTGGCGTTTGGCGGCCAGTTCCTTCCCAATGTGAATGTACCGGGGTTTTTGCGAAGGCCGCTCAAGCTGCTTTTGGGCCTCTCGGTGCTTGCCGGCCTGTTCCTGGCGGTCGCCGCGCTGGCGACCTGGAACGTGCACGACCCAAGCTTCAGCTATGCGACCGGCAAGCAGCCGGTCAATGTGCTCGGCTTCGCGGGGTCGGCCTTTGCGGACCTTACCATGCAGTTTTTCGGGCTTTCCGGCATTGTCGCCCTGCTGCCGATGATCGCCTGGGGTCTGTTCCTGATCCGCAACCGCCCGGTCGATCGCGTATTCACGCGCCTTGCTGCCTGGTTCGGCGGCGCTGTGCTTTTCGCATCGGTCTTTTCCTGTGTGCCGGCGCCCGACCGCTGGCCGCTGCCGACCGGAATTGGCGGCGTATTCGGCGACATGATCCTGAGAATGCCGGCTATGCTCACCGGCGACTATCCGTCCGGCATCCTGGCGGCGGTACTCGGCCTCGCGCTGGCGATCCCGGCGACCTGGCTCATGCTGTTCGGTGCGCTGCTGATTGCGACACCGGATGCCAATGCGCCGACCAAGGCGGGCAAGGCAAGGGTGCGTAGGGCCGTCACGGTCGAGGAGGATGACGAGGACGAGGAAACCGAGCGCAGTTTCGCCGGCGCCCTGATCCTTGGCGCGCTGACCCACATGATCCTGACGATCCGGGCGCATTACCGCCGCCTCGCGGGCAAGGGGACGGAGCACTGGTCGTCGCAGCCGCACCAGCCCTACGATTTCAACGAGGACGAATTCGCAGGGCTGAACGGCGAGCGCGTGGAGCCGCAATTCGACAGCGCCGGCAATGCGCCGGCCGGCAGCGCCCGCCGCGATCTCGAGGATGACGTTCCGCCCTTCGACATCGACGACGATCCGGCGCGCGATCCGGCCGACGACTGGGCGCCGCAAGCAGCACCGGCGCACACCGCGGAGGAAGCGGCCATGCAGCAGCGCGTGGTGCCGCGGGCCAAGCGCCCGGCGCCGGGCAACCGGGCGCAGCGCGAGGCGCAGACGTCGATGATCAAGAACAGCGGTTTCGAACTGCCGCCGCTGCACCTTCTGTCCGACGCGAAGAACGTCGCCAAGGATCCGAGCCTGTCGCCGGAGGCACTGGAGCAGAACGCCCGCATGCTCGAAGGGGTGCTGGAGGATTTCGGCGTGCGCGGCGAGATCATCCAGGTACGGCCGGGCCCTGTGGTCACGCTCTACGAGCTCGAGCCGGCTCCGGGCATCAAATCGTCCCGTGTCATCGGCCTTGCCGACGATATCGCGCGCTCTATGAGTGCCATCGCCGCGCGCGTCGCCGTCGTTCCGGGCCGCAATGCCATCGGCATCGAGCTGCCGAACCAGGGCCGCGAAACGGTCTATCTCAAAGAACTGCTGTCGAGCCGCGATTTCGAATCGAGCAAGGCCAAGCTGGCGCTGTCGCTCGGCAAGACGATCGGCGGCGAATCGGTCATCGCGGACCTCGCGAAGATGCCTCACCTCCTGGTGGCGGGCACCACCGGCTCGGGTAAGTCGGTTGCCATCAACACGATGATCCTGTCGGTCGTCTACCGACTGCCACCGGAAAAATGCCGGCTGATCATGATCGATCCGAAGATGCTGGAACTGTCGGTCTATGACGGCATTCCGCATCTGCTGACACCGGTGGTGACGGATCCCAAAAAGGCGGTGGTCGCGCTCAAATGGACCGTGCGCGAGATGGAAGACCGCTACAAGAAGATGTCGAAAATCGGCGTGCGCAATATCGACGGCTTCAACAACCGCGTCGAACAGGCGCGCAAGAAGGGCGAGGCGATCACCCGGACGGTGCAGACCGGATTCGATCGCGAAACCGGCGAAGCGGTCTACGAGACCGAGGAATTCGATCTCAGCCCGATGCCCTATATCATCGTCATCATCGACGAGATGGCCGACCTCATGATGGTCGCCGGCAAGGACATCGAGGGCGCGGTCCAGCGACTCGCGCAGATGGCCCGTGCCGCCGGCATCCACGTGATCATGGCCACACAGCGCCCGTCGGTCGATGTCATTACCGGCACGATCAAGGCGAATTTCCCGACGCGCATCTCGTTCCAGGTCACGTCGAAGATCGATTCACGCACCATCCTCGGCGAACAAGGCGCCGAGCAGCTGCTCGGCATGGGCGACATGCTCTACATGGCCGGCGGCGGCCGTATCCAGCGCGTGCACGGCCCGTTCGTCGCCGACAATGAAGTCGAGGAGATCGTCGCCTTCCTCAAGGCCCAGGGTGTGCCGGAATATCTCGACGCCATCACCGAGGATGATGATGAAGACGGCGACGAAGGCGGCGGCGGATCCGGCAACCTCTCGGATTCGGCCGATCCGTACGACCAGGCCGTCGCCGTGGTGCTGCGCGACGGCAAGGCATCGACCTCCTATATTCAGCGGCGGCTGGGAATCGGTTATAATCGTGCCGCTTCGCTGATCGAACGCATGGAGGAAGAGGGGGTCATCGGCCCGGCCAACCATGCCGGCAAGCGGGAAATCCTCGTTCCGACCGAAGAAGACGTGCTTTAGTATCTGTCAAGTAACGGTAAGAGCCCGGTTTATTTGTCCGTTCTGGTTGCTTTACCACACTCGTGCCGCAGTTACAGACAATAGGTTTCTGGTCATCAGGAGATGCAAATGAACCAGACGAAAATGCCGGCTGGAACCGGACGGAAAACGAGGCGCTCCGTGCTGCGCGGCATCTGCGCCGCAGCGGCTGCCAGCGTCCTTGTCAGCTTCGGCGCTCCGCAGGCGCATGCGATCGACCCGACCGCGCAGAAGATCGCCGATCATTTTTCATCCGTCAAAACCATGACCGGTGAATTTGTCCAGTTCGGGCCGAGCGGCCAGCAGATCGGCGGCAAGTTCTTCATCGAGCGGCCGGGCAAACTGCGGTTCAACTACGAGGACCCGTCTCCGGTGCGGGTGATCGCCGACGGCAAGTCCGTCGTGATCGGCAACCGGAAACTGCAGACCTGGGATATCTATCCCCTCGGCAAGACGCCGTTGAAGCTGCTCCTTGCCGAGCGCATCAACCTGGGCGGCAGCACCGTCAAGTCCGTTACCGTCGAGCCGGACCTGACAACCATTGTGCTTGGCAACAAATCCATCTTCGGCGATTCGACCATCACCATGATGTTCGATTCCAAGACCTATGAACTGCGGCAGTGGACGATTACCGATGCGCAGGGCAAGGGCACCACGGTGATGATCTTCAACGTCCGCACGGATGTGCGGTTCGCCGATAACGTTTTCGAAATTCCCTATTACCAGGTGCATCGCAACCGCGGCAACGACCGGTAGTTTTCCAGGTCGTTCTGTCGGCCCGTCCCGGCAAATAGTTGTGGTGTTTACAGCCGGCACCGCGATTGTCGGCTGACATTGCGCGCCGACGCATTATTGTCCCGGGATCCATTCGAAATCATCCCGGGGGTGCCGGTGACGGAATTCACTGTTGCGACGTGGAATATCAACTCGGTGCGCCTGCGCCTGCCGCTGGTGCTGGATCTCCTGGAGGCCTACCGGCCGGACGTCCTGTGCCTTCAGGAGACCAAATGCCCGAACGGATCGTTTCCGGGCTCCGAATTGCGCAAGCGCGGCTACGGCCACATCGAGATCCACGGGCAGAAGGGCTATCACGGCGTCGCCATTATCTCCAAACTGCCGCTTTCGGACGTGCAGCGGAAGGATTTCTGCGAAAAGGGCGATACGCGCCACATCTCCGCCGTGGTGAATTCGGGCGGCCGGTCGATCCGGCTCCACAATTTCTATGTTCCGGCCGGCGGCGACGAGCCCGATCCGGCGGTCAATCCGAAATTCGCCCACAAGCTCGGGTTCCTCGATGAAATGAAGGCCCTGCATGCGGAGGCCGAGAGGAAAGACGGCGTATCATCGATCCTGGTGGGCGATCTCAATATCGCCCCGCTGGAGACCGATGTCTGGTCGCACAAGCAGCTTTTAAGGGTGGTCAGCCACACGCCGGTCGAGACCGAGGGCCTGAACGAGGTCCAGGAAAGAGGCGCGTGGGTGGATCTTGTGCGCCAGCATGTCCCGCCCGAAGAGAAGCTCTTCACCTGGTGGAGCTACCGCGCCCGTGACTGGGACCTGGCGGACAAGGGCCGCAGGCTGGACCACATCTGGTCATCCGCCGACCTGTCGCCGGCGCTGCGCGACGTCACCGTGCTGCGTGAAGCCCGCGGCTGGGAGCGGCCGTCGGACCACGTGCCGGTATTTGCCCATTTCAGGTTCTGAATCCCGCCGCCGGCGGTCCGGCTATTTGTCCACCGCCTCCTCGAACCGCCAGGCAAGCTGGTCGATGTCATTGAGCATGGCGGACAGGTTGCGCCTGATGCGTTCCTGAAGCAGCGAGGCGATTTCGGGATATTCCTCCATCATGCGTCGGAACATGGGCCGATGAATCCGCATGACCTCGCTGTCCTCGAGCGCCACGACCGTCATCTTGCGATTGGCCGTCGACACAATGGCGAGTTCGCCGAGGAGATCGCCGGCATCCGCCTCGCCGATCTGCTCCGGCTTGCCCTTGCGGTTGCGCTGCAGCAGCTTGAACCGGCCCGACAGGATGACGAAGGCGCAATCGGCGGACGATCCCTCATGGAAGAGGGGCCGGTTCCGTGCGACGGATTTCCGCTCGGCGCCGAAGGCGATCAGGCGCAGCATTTCATCGCTGAAGCCGCTGAACAGCGGGACTTTCGACAAAAGCGTTATATCGTCGGTCAGTGCCATGGCGCGGGTGGCCTCAACTTGCTCTAGGGAATGATCTTGTAGCCGCCGCTTTCCGTGACCAGGATTTCGGCGTTGGACGGGTCGCGTTCGATCTTCTGGCGAAGCCGGTATACGTGGGTTTCGAGCGTGTGCGTCGTGACGCCCGAATTGTAGCCCCAGACCTCCTCGAGCAGCACGTCGCGGGTGACCACCTTCTCGTCGGCGCGGTAAAGGTAGCGGATGATGGCCGATTCCTTTTCCGTCAGCCTGATCTTGCTGCCCTTCTCGTCGACCAGGAGCTTCTGGCTGGGCTTGAAGGTGTAGGGACCCACCGTGAAGGTTGCGTCCTCGCTCTGCTCGTGCTGGCGCAGCTGGGCGCGCACGCGGGCGAGCAGCACTGCGAAGCGGAACGGCTTGGTCACGTAGTCGTTGGCGCCCGCCTCCAGCCCCAAAATGGTGTCGGAATCGGTGTCGTGGCCGGTCAGCATGATGATCGGCGCCTTGAACCCGCCTTTGCGGAGCAGTTTCACGGCCTCGCGGCCATCCATGTCCGGCAGACCCACATCCATGATCAAAAGGTCGATATGGTTGCCCCGGGCAGCCTGAATGCCTTTTGTCGCGGACGATTCCTCGAGAATCGAGAACTCTTCGTAGAGCGAGAGCTGCTCGACGAGGGTTTCCCGAAGATCATCGTCATCATCGACGAGAAGGATGGTTCTGGCTGTCATGCAATCCCTCCAAGTGAGAATGTGCTCATCGCGCCTTAAATAGTCCTGTTCGCCTAAATGTAAAAGTGTTGTACACGCAAAGCACACTCAGCTGTGATCCCAAAGATCATTTCGTGATTAACAGGGTAAATAAGGATTGCGTCAAAATCCGAGCACTGAAGTCAGTAATTGTCAGGCGGCATCCGCGTTCCGAAAACGCGGCGCTGGTCAGCGCGGGAAACGTTGTTTTTCCAGCATTCCTGGGCCGTTCCGGCCGCAGGCTCCTCAAGCGGGAAGGCGACGGGGCCACGCCGCGCGCGCGCATGCGGGTGCTCGGCGGTTTCTACCGGTCCGACAGGCTGAGGCTGCCGCAGACGCGCCTCACCATGACGGCGATTCGCTCCGACGACGGCTGGTGCGACGACCCGGGGCATGGCGCCTACAACCGCCCCGTGCGGCTGCCCTTCGCACGCTCCCATGAAAAGATGATGCGAAGCGACGGCCTCTACGACATCTGCCTGGTTCTTGACTGGAACATCAGCGAGCGCAGGCGCCACCGGGGCAGCGCCATCTTCCTGCATCTGCATGCCGGGCGAACCACCGAGGGCTGTATCGCCGTCGACCGGCGCGCCATGCTGTGGCTGCTGCCGAGGCTGAGCCGCAGAACAGTCGTCGAGGTGCTCTAGGGCCCGAACCAGCCGATGATGGCGCCCATGGCCAGAAGCACGAGCAGCCAGTGCAGGCCGTCGATCAGGGTGAGGTCCCAGCCGAAATCCTGGTAGCGGTGATTGACGGCAAGGGTCGTCGCGATAAATCCCAGCCAGACGAAGAAACCGGAGACAAGACCGTTGTAAGGGGTGATCTGGCCGGTGCCCAGGTGGCCGATCAGGCCGGCGAGAATGAACGCCATGATCAGTTCGCAAATCACCGAGTTGACGAACAGCATCGGCGACATTTTCGCGTCTTCCGGATCTATCCGCGCCGCCTTCATCCAGGGTTTGCCGAGCGCGCCGTAGTAGACAGCGCCGATGACGAAAGCGGCGACGGTTGCGACCAGCACGCCAATGTAACTTATTCCCCCGAAATCCATCTGTGCTCCTCCCGTACAATCAGTCCGCGCAGTCTAGTCATTTTCTGGCGCGAACCGCCAGACGGTTGTCCGCTTCACTTCCGAATCCTCGAGCGCACGGGTGACCGGAACCGCGTATACGGCCAGTTCCTCCAGCCGGTCGCGGGGACAGTAGGCACGGCCCGGGTCGCCGATCAGCACATCGGCGCCGCGCCGGGCAAGCATTTCAAACCAGGGTGTCACCGCCTCCGCCAGGTCGCGGTCGTAGAAGACGTCGCCGGCGAGCACCACCTGCCAGCCGTCGTCGGTGCCGATGATGTCGTCGCTCCTGGCGGCGATCTGAACGCCATTGTGCGCGGCGTTCATGGCGGTCGCCATGGCCGACCAGGGATCGATATCGCAGGCCATCACCGCGCCGGCGCCGGCCAGGCGGGCCGCGATCGCCACGAGGCCGGAGCCGCAGGCGAAATCGAGCACGGACTTGCCGGCAACGAGCCGCGGATGGTCGAGCACGTGGCGCGCAAGGCCCTGGCCGCCGGCCCAGGCGAAGGCCCAGTAGGGCGGCGGCAGGCCGATCGCCTCCAGGTCTTCCTCGGTCTTTTGCCAGAGCTCATGGGCCTCCGTCGCCAGCCGCAGCTTCAGTTCAGGCACGTGCGGCGGCACTGTCAGGCTGGTGTTCTGCGCAATGAAGACCTGTGCTTCGGATTTCATCGATCGGAACGGCGGTACGCGGCCGGGTCAGCGGGGCGGCTTGTCGAGGCCCCCCATGCGGCAGATTTCAAGATATTCGTCCTCGGCCACCGGCTGCACGGACAGCCGCGTGTTGACCACGAGCACCATCTTGGAAAGCGCCGGATTGGCCTTAGCATCCTGCAGGGTCACCGGGTTCGGCATGTCGCAGACCGCCTTGACGTCGACGCATTCCCAGCGCTCGTCGTCGGTGGTCGAATCGGGGTGGATCTCCTTGCAGACCTCGACGATGCCGACGACGGCCTTTCCCTCGTTGGAATGGTAGAAGAAGCCCTTGTCGCCGAGTTTCATGGCACGCATGTTGTTGCGGGCCTGGTAGTTGCGGATTCCGTCCCACTCCTCGCCGGCCTCGCCCTTGGCCTTCTGCTGTTCCCACGACCAGCTATCGGGCTCCGATTTAAACAGCCAATACGCCATGCTTCATGCTCCAGGTTTGTTGAAGACCCAGTTGTAGGGCCGGATGTCGACAGCCGCAAACAGGCCCGCCTTGGAATAGGGGTCGTCCGCGGCGATCCTGTGCGCCTCTTCCCGCGTATCGGCCTCGACGACCACAAGGCTTCCATTGGGTTTTTCGTTTTCGTCGAGAAAGGGGCCGGCGAGTTTCAAAACGCCGCTTTCGTTCAAAGCGTTCAGATAGCTGACATGGTCGGGCCGGATCTCCATCCTGAGATCGAGGCTGTCCGGTTTGTCTGTGCAGATGAGTGCAAAAAGCATGGGCGGTCCTTTGTCGCGTCTGGTCCTCATTCCGATTTCAACGGCCGGGTCATCAGGTTCCCGACCGCTTCATCGATGCCGATCTCGCCGCGCAAAATGGCGGCGACCTCCTGTGTTATCGGCATGTCGATCTGTCTTTCGCTGCTGATCCCGGCAGCCACCGTGGCCGTGTAGGCGCCTTCCGAGAGCGGCGCGCCCGGCGCCATCAGTTCATCGGCCCGGCGGCCCTTGCCGAGCGCGATACCGAAGCGCAGGTTGCGCGACTGGTGACTTGTCGCCGTGAGCACCAGGTCGCCAAGGCCGGAAAGACCGGAGACGGTGCGGGCACGGCCGCCATGGGCCGCCGAGAACCGCATGAGTTCCGCAAGGCCGCGGGCGATCAGCGCCGCACGGGCCGAGTCGCCAAGCCCCCTGCCCTCGACGATGCCGCAGGCAATCGCCAGGACGTTCTTCAGCGCGCCGCCGGTCTGCACGCCGAATAGATCGTCGGAGGCATAGAGCCGGAACATATTGCCGGACAACCGCCGCACCAGGGCCTCGGCGGTTGCCTTGCGGGCACTGGCAAGGGTCATGGCCGTCGGCAGCGCATTGGCGATATCGGCGGCAAAACCCGGTCCGGACAGGACCGCGACCGGGTTTTCCGGTGTTTCCTCGCCAAGAACGTCGGCAAGGAAGGCGCCGCTCTCGCGCTCGATCCCCTTGGCGCAGATGATGAGATGCGCCCTTTCCGGGATGCTGTCGCGATAGGTCCTGGCGGCGGTCCGCAGTGCCTGCGCCGGCACGGCCATGAGAATGACATCGGCCGTCTTCAGCCGCGCCTCGTCGGCGGTGGCGACAAGGCCGTCGGGCAGTGTCACGCCGGGAAGCGACGGCGCGTTGATCCGCCGGCTCTGCGCCTCCAGCATGCGATCGCGATCGCGGCCGAAAAGGACAACCGGCTCGCCGCGCCGGGCGACGACCGTGGCGAGCGCCGTTCCGAATGCGCCGGCGCCGAGGACGGCGGTTTTGATATTGTCGCTCATGCCTTGGCCCCCCGCTTGCCGTGGCCGACCCGGGCAACCGCGTTCTCATCGAGCGGCCAGCGCGAACGCGGCGCGACATCCAGCCGGTCGCCGCCGATCCCCCGCGCCATGCGTTCGGCACCGGCCCAGGCGATCATCGCACCGTTGTCGGTGCACAGCTGCAACGGCGGTGCGACGAAACGGAAACCGCGTTCGCCGCACAGATCCTTCAGGCAGGCACGGATGGCGCTGTTGGCGGCGACGCCGCCGGCGACGACAAGCGGCGGGTCGGCGCGTTCGCCGCCGTAGATGCCGGCGAAGCGGTCGAGGCTGCGCCCGACGCGTTCCCGCAATGTGGCGGTGATGGCACCCTGGAAGGACGCGCAGATATCGGCGATGTCCTTATCGCTCAACGGCGCGATTTCCTGCGCGGCCTGGCGCACGGCCGTTTTCAGCCCGGAAAAGGAAAAATCCAGGCGCTTCTCGCCGCGCAGCGGTGTCGGAAGGTCAAACCGGGTCGCATCGCCCCGCGCCGCCGCTCGTTCCACTTCCGGTCCGCCCGGATAGGGAAGGCCGAGCAGTTTCGCCGTCTTGTCGAAGGCCTCGCCGAGCGCGTCGTCGATGGTCGTTCCCCAGCGCTGGTAGTCGCCGACGCCGCGCACGAGGATCATCTGGGTGTGGCCGCCGGAAACGAGCAAAAGCAGGTATGGAAACTCCAACCCGTCCGTCAGCCGTGCGGTCAGGGCATGACCCTCCAGATGGTTGATGGCGTAAAGCGGTTTCGCACCCGCCGCGGCGAGCGCCTTTGCGGTCATCAGTCCGACGATCAGGCCGCCGATCAGCCCGGGGCCGGCGGTTGCGGCAATGGCGTCAAGGTCGCCGAGTTCGACGCCGGCGTCGCCCAGCGCCTTTTCGACAAGGCCGTCGAGCCGCTCGACATGGGCACGGGCCGCGATTTCCGGAACCACGCCGCCATAGGCCGCGTGTTCGTCGAGCTGGCTGAAGACGATGTCCGACAGGATTTCGCCGCTGCCGTCGCCATGGCGGCGCACCACGGCCGCGGCGGTTTCGTCGCAGCTTGTCTCGATACCGAGAATACAGGTTGCAGTGTCCATGGCCCTATCGGTGATTGCGGAACGCGAAAATCCTGTTTACCTGTGCCTCTGGTAATAACGGAACCCGTCGGATGCAAACAAAACCTTTCCGTATCGGCACGCGCGGAAGCCCGCTGGCGCTGGCGCAGGCTGAAGAAACGCGCGACCGCCTGATCAAAGCGCACGGGTTGCCGCCCGAGGCCTTCGAGATCGCGGTGATCTCGACGAAGGGCGACCGTATCACCGACCGGCCGCTTGCCGAAATCGGCGGCAAGGGCCTCTTTACCGAGGAAATCGAGGCGCAGCTTTCGGACGGGCGCATCGATATCGCCGTGCATTCCTCCAAGGACATGCCGACCGTGCTTCCGAAGGGCCTTTATCTTTCGGCCTTCCTGCCGCGCGAAGACGTTCGCGACGCCTTTATCGGCCGCGAAGCGCGCAGGATCGCCGATCTGCCGCAGGGCGCCACGGTGGGCACGTCGTCGCTGCGGCGGCAGGCGCTGGTGCGCCGGGCGCGGCCCGATCTCAACGTCGTGCCGTTTCGCGGCAACGTGCAAACGCGCATGCGTAAACTCGAGGAAGGCATCGTCGACGGTACGCTGCTGGCGATGGCCGGCCTCAAGCGGCTCGGACTGCAAGACAATGCGACCGACGTCATGGCAGTGGACGATTTTTTGCCGGCGCTCGGACAGGGTGCGATCTGCGTTGAAAGCCGCACGGACGATACCGAAACCGACCGGCTGCTCGCACCGGTCAATGACGATGCGACACGAACGGCACTTCACTGCGAGCGGGCGTTCCTTGCGGCGCTGGACGGGTCATGCCGCACACCGATCGCCGGGCTGGCGACGGTCACCGGCGATACGCTGGCCTTTTCCGGGATGATCCTGTCGCCGGACGGGACAGCGAGTTTTTCGGTCTCCCGAAATGGCACGCCGGCCGAAGCGGCCGACCTCGGCCGGGATGCCGGTGAAGCGGTGCGCGCCGATGCCGGGCCGGACTTTTTCGAAAGCTGGTCCTGATCCATGCGCGTGCTCGTCACCAGGCCGGAGCCGGGCGCTTCGAATACGGCGGACGTGCTGCGCGCCCGCGGCCTCGAACCGATGCTGATGCCGCTGACCCGTACCGTCGAACTGACACCGGGCAAATCCGACCTCTCGGCCGCACGGTCCGCTGCCTATGCGGTGACCAGCGCCAATGCCGTGCGGGCATGGCAGTCACTCGGCATCGACGAGGACAGTCTCGGCCATCCGGTCTACGCGGTGGGTGAACGCACGGGCGCCATGGCGGCGCAGGCCGGATTCAAGGATGTGCGGACCGGCGACGGCGACGGCGCGCAACTCGCCGAAAAGATCCTGTCCGATATCGGAAACGGGGCCTTGTCTGTGACCGAGCGGGCGCCGCTCGTCTACGTGGCCGGCAAGCTGCGCCACGGGCAGTTCGAATCCGTGCTCGATCGCGAAAGCGTACCGTTGAGAACGGTCGAGACCTATGAAATCGTGCAAATAAGTTATTCAACTGACTTTATTGAGGCGCTTTTCCAGGACGATCCGCCGCGCGTGGTTTTGTTCTACTCCGCGGTCGCGGCAGGACGTTTCTTTCATGTACTGAACACCACCTTAAATCTTAATGTATTGAATAATTGCACTTTTTTCTGCCTCAGCAAAAATGTTGCCGAGGAAATACCCGTTGAATTTGAGGAAAGGGCCGCTGTCGCTGCGGTGCCGGACGAGGCGCATCTGATGGCTCTGTTCGATGATTGCGACATTCAGTTGTAAAAAATCGCCGGTGCGT
Organism: Nitratireductor sp. XY-223; assembly: GCF_004959855.1. Lineage (GTDB taxonomy): Bacteria > Pseudomonadota > Alphaproteobacteria > Rhizobiales > Rhizobiaceae > Hoeflea_A. The sequence continues at coordinate 678,372 of NZ_SPNT01000002.1, forward strand.
CCCTTCCATCCATTATGCACCGCAACTAAGTTCTGAAGCGACAGCCCGTCGTCCCATCAACCGCACAGTCAGACTTCCTGAGAGGCTTTTTCATGGCACAGGGCAGCAAGCCACGTCATTCGCGCAGCACCCGCAAACCGGTCACCATCGATCTTGAGCCCGAGGCCGTCAAAAAGGAGGATGCCGCGGCGACCGACGACAAGAAAACTTCGGCCGCAAGCAAGTCAGCGGCGGCGAAGAAGTCCGGGGCCGTACCGAAGACCGGCGCGAAGACCGCCAAGACCGCAGGCGAAAAGACGACGGACGAGCCGACCCCCGAATTCGGCAGGGCCGAAAAGGTAACCGCCCAGGCCGAAAGGGCGGCGAAGGCCATGTCGGGCGCCACGGCGTCAGCCGGCAAGGCGGCCAAGGCCGAACCCGCCAAGGCGGCAAAGAAGGCAGACGCATCGAAGGAACCGGCCAAGAAGCCGACCGCGGGGGCCAAGCCGGCCGGAGCAGCCGCCGGACAACGCAAGGAAGAGGCGAAGGCATCGGCGGGCGGCGGATTTCGCACCGTTGCCGCCGGCCTTGCAGGCGGTGTGGTTGCCATAGCGCTCTATGCAGGTCTGCAATGGGGCGGCATCCTGCCTGCGCCTGGCGGAGGCGGATCGTCGGGCAGTGGCCTTTCCGGTGAGATCGAGGCCCTCAAATCCTCCGTCGCGGCGCTGGAAAAACAGGCCGCGGACGGCACCGGGTCGCTCGGCAAGGACATCGAAGACCGGATCAGCGCGCTGGAGTCCGGTTCCGGCGGCGGCGACGGCTCGGCGGTGAAGGCGCTGGAGACGCAGGTCTCGTCGCTCGCCTCGAAAATCGAATCGCTCGGCGGCCAGGACGGAGCCCAGTCCGAGGTCGCGCAGAAGTTGGCGTCGATCGAAAGCGCTCAGTCGCAGCAGCAGACCGGCCTGCAGACCCTGCAGCAGTCGCTGACCGGCCTGACCGGCAGGATCAGTTCGGACGAAGCAAAGCAGAACGAAGCAATGCAGGCGCTCGACACGCGGTTGGCATCGATCGAGAAATCGCTCTCCGCGCCACGCGAGGACATCAAGGTGGCGCGGGCGCTGGCGGCCGCCAACTTGAAGGCGGCGATCGACCGAGGCGGTTCGTTCATGGCCGAGCTCGAGGCTTTTGCCAGCGTCGACGGCGACAGCCCGGCGATCGAACAGCTGCGCACCTTCGCGGCGCGCGGCATCCCCTCGCGCGCAACGCTGCAGAATGAATTTCCGTCGGTCGCCAACACGATCATCAACACCGCCTCGGGGGCCGATTCGGACAGCGGCTGGGTCGACCGGCTGATGCACAGCGCCACGTCGATCGTCAGCGTGCGCCCGGTCGGCGATGTCACCGGAGACAGCGTCGAGGCCATCGTCGCGCGTATGGAAACCAAGCTCAACAACGGCGACCTGCAGGGAGCGGTCGATGAGTGGAAGACGCTGCCGGAGGCATCACAGCAGGCATCGGCGGCTTATGAGAAAGACCTCGAGGCGCGCATCCTCGTCGAAAAAATTGTATCCGGCACGGTGAATGCGGCGCTGCCGACCGAATCGGCGGCGCCGGCCTCTGATTCCACCGATGCGACACAGTCCGGGGGCCAATCCGAATGATCCGCCTGTTCATCTACATCGCCATTGTCCTGGTGCTCGGCTTCGGCTTCGCGTGGCTCGCCGACCGTCCCGGCGACCTGGTCATCACCTGGCAGGGCCAGCGCATCGAGATGTCCCTGATGGTCGCGGTGACGGCGATCGTCGTCCTGGTAGCGGTCATCATGATCGGCTGGTGGCTGCTGCGCAGCATCATCGCGTCGCCGCACCTGGTTTCGCGCTACTTCCGCGCCCGCAAGCGCGACCGCGGCTACCAGGCGCTTTCGACGGGGCTGATCGCCGCCGGCGCCGGCGACGCGGCGACGGCCCGCAAGATGACCCAGCGGACGATGGGGCTGCTGAGTTCCGACCAGGAACCGCTCATCCATGTCCTCGACGCGCAGACGGCGCTGATCGAAGGCAAGAACGACGCGGCGCGCACCAAATTCGAGGCGATGGTCGAGGACCCGGAAACCCGTGAGTACGGTCTGCGCGGCCTCTATCTCGAGGCACGCCGGCTGGGCGCGAACGAGGCGGCCCGCCACTACGCCGAAGAAGCGGCGGAGAAGGCGCCGCACCTGCCCTGGGCTGCGGAGGCGGCGCTGGGATTCCGTTCCGCGGAGGGCGCCTGGGACGATGCCATCCGGCTTCTGGAGAAACAGAGGGTCGCCCGTGTCCTCGACAAGGCCGGCGCCGACCGGAAAAAGGCGGTGCTGCTGACCGCCAGGGCGATGGACAAGCTCGAACAGGGCGATGTCGCCGGCGCGCGGACCGACGGCGTTGAAGCCAACCGGCTGGCGCCCGACCTGGTGCCCGCGGCCCTCATCGCCGCACAGGCGCTCTACCGGGAAAACAGCCTGCGCAAGGGCTCGCGTATCCTTGAGAAGATCTGGCGGAACGATCCGCACCCCGATGTCGCGGAGACCTATATCCGGGCGCGGCCGGGCGATTCCACGCATGACCGCCTGAAACGGGCGCAGAAGCTGGAAAGCCTCAAGCGCAATCACGTCGAGTCGCTCTATGCGGTGGCGCGGGCGGCGCTCGACGCGCAGGAATTCAAACTGGCGCGGGAAAAGGCGGAAGCCGCGGTGCGGGTGCGCGCCAGCGAGGGCATCTTCCTGCTGCTCGCCGATATCGAGGAAGCCGATACCGGCGACCAGGGACGGGTGCGCCACTGGCTCGCCCAGGCAGTCCGGGCGCCGCGCGATGCGGCGTGGACCGCGGACGGCTTCGTCGCCGAACATTGGGCGCCGGTCTCGCCGGTCACCGGAAGGCTGGACGCATTCGAGTGGAAGGTGCCGGTCGAGCAGATCGCCGGCCCGGTGGAGGATGGCGATGCGTCGCGTAACGATGCGGAGCAGGCGCTGAAGTCGCTGCCGCCCGTCGCCGTACACGTGAAGGAACAGCCGGACGAGCCGGCCGTGGCGGAGCCGGTCATCGATGTCGAACCGGCGCCGGCGTCACAAGAGGAGCCGGCGAAGGACGTTGGCGGGACGCAAGTCCGCGAGGTGTCGGAGACGCCGGAACCGCCCGCCCAGGAACCGGCAGCCGATACTCAGGAAGAGCCGAAGAAAGCCGAACCTGAAATCATCGACGCGGAGGTGATCGAGACGACGGAGGCTAAATCGCCGGACATTGCGGACGAGCCTTCCGAACCGGAAGCGCCTAAGGACGAGCCGGAACCGGCGCCGCAGCCCGCCGCCGAGACAAACGGCAGGGGCGAGGAAATCGAAAGCGTCAAAAAGGAAGCGGCCGTCGAAAAGGCGGCAAGCAAGGGCGAAACCCATATCGTCACGGATGCCGTCGGCATGGACAAGGACAAGGCCCGCGAGGCGGCATTCCTCGCCAAGCCGCCGGACGATCCCGGTGTCAAGGAGGATGCCGCGGAAGAGGAGCCGAAATCCCGTTTCCGCCTGTTCTGATCAAGCCGCACAAATGCGAAAACCCGATTGCAGCGGACATTTTGCATGCGAACCGCAGCAATGGTATTTGCTTGCAAGGCGGCGGCCGCTATCTACATTAGCCGCGTAAGCAGGACCAAGGCATGTTTGACCAGCTGCAGAAATTCATTCAGTCACTCGGCGGCGAGGACCGGCCCGAGCTGGCGCGCGACGACCCGCGCGTCGCCGCGGCGGCGCTGTTCTTCCATGTCATCGATGCCGACGGCGTTTCCGAACCGGTCGAGCGGGAGAAGCTGCGGCAGCTCCTCGAGCAGCAATACGGCGTGCACAAGGACGAGCTGCAGAAACTGGTCGACGCAGGCAAGCAGGCCGAGGACGAGTCGGTCGATTTCTATGCCTTCACCAGCGTCCTGAAGCGTTCGCTCGATGCCGAGCAGCGGGTCGATTTCATCGAACTGTTGTGGGAGCTCGTCTATGCGGACGGCGTGCGCCACGAGCTCGAGGACAATGTGGTGTGGCGTGTCGCCGAATTGCTGGGCGTTTCGGACCGCGACCGCGTCCTGATGCGCCAACGGGTCGCCGCACGTCTCGGCTCCGGGGACGACGCCTGATGCTGTACGACCCGGGAACCAAGGAAAAAGGCCCGAACCGCATACTCATTGTCCTGCATCAGGAGGGATCGAGCCCCGGCCGGGTCGGACAGATGCTGCAAATGGCCGGGTTCGAGCTGGACATCCGCCGTCATGCGCTTGGCGAGCCCTTGCCGGAAACCCTGGCCGAACATGCCGGTGCGGTGGTGTTCGGCGGACCCATGAGCGCCAATGACGAGGACGATTTCGTGCGCAACGAGATCGACTGGCATGCGGTTCCGCTGGCCGAGAACAAGCCCTATCTGGGCATTTGCCTCGGTGCCCAGATGCTGGTGCGCCATCTCGGCGGTACTGTCGGGGGTCATCCGGACGGATTGACGGAAATCGGCTGGTATCCGCTGCGGCCGACACCGGCCGGTTCAGCGCTGATGGCGTGGCCGGACGTGGTCTACCATTTTCATCGCGAGGGCTTCAGCCTGCCGCAAGGCGCCGAACGGCTGGCGACAGCCGATCATTACGAGAACCAGGCGTTCCGCTACGGCGAAAACGCCTGGGGCATCCAGTTCCACGCCGAGCTGACACAGGTGATGATGCAGAGATGGGTGGTGCGCGGCGCCCACCGTTTCGTGCTGCCCGGCGCGCAGACGGGACGCGATCACCTGCAGGGGCGCCTCGTCCACGACACGAGGCTGCGATACTGGCTGGCCGGTTTCCTTGAGCTGGTCTTCGGACGGGAGATTCCGGGCGAGACGAGCCGGCCCGAAGTCGCGGCACTAAGCGGTTTGTGATTCGTGATCCACCTTGCGCAGCCGCTGGATGTTGCGCAGGGCCGGGAAAAGAACCGCCCATAGTCCGGCGACGCCCATTGCGCCGACGCCACCGACAATGACCGCAGGCACGGCACCGATCAGCGCCGCCATGCCGCCGGCGCGGAACTCGCCGAGTTCGTTCGAGGCGCCGATAAAGACCATGTTGACGGCGCTGACCCGGCCGCGCAGCGCGTCCGGCGTCCAGAGCTGTATCAGCGTCTGGCGCACGTAAACCGAAATCATGTCCGCCGCGCCCATGACGGCCAACGCCACAATCGACACCCAGGCGATGGTCGACATGCCGAACACGGTTGTCGCCGCCCCGAAGATCCCGACGGCGATGAACATCGTGGCGCCGGCGCGGCTGCGGAACGGGTGGGCGGCCAGGTAGAGCGCCATCGCCACCGCGCCGACACCGGGCGCCGCGCGCAAAAGGCCAAGGCCCCAGGGGCCGAGTTCGAGTATGTCGCGCGCGAAGACCGGCATCAGCGCCACCGCGCCGCCGAGCAGCACCGCGAACATGTCGAGCGAAATGGCGCCGAGAACGATCTTCTCGCGCCAGATATAGCGAAAACCGGCGGACAGCGTCTCCCAGCTCTGGTTGTGTACGCCGCGCTGCCGTTCGGGCCTGGGGATGGAGAAGATGAGGACCGAGCCGACGAGGAAGAGGACGACGCTCGTCCAATAGGGCACGGAAGCCCCGAGACCGTATAGCAGGCCGCCGGCCACCGGCCCCAGGATCGTGGCGCTCTGCCAGGACATCGAGTTCCAGGCGATCGCATTTGCGAGGTCTTCCTCGGGCACCAGGTTCGGCGCCAGCGATGTGGAGGCCGGGGCAAAGAAGGCGCGGGCGATGCCCATCACCAGGAGCACGGCAAAAACCGGCAGCGGCGAGGTGAGGCCGCGCAGGGTCAGGATTACCAGCGCCGCGGCGGCGCCCAGGGCAACCAGTTCGCAGATGCCCATGATCATGCGCCGGCCGTAGCGGTCTGCCGCTGCCCCGGTCACAAGGATCAGGACCAGGGACGGAAGGAACTGGACGAGCCCGATCAGTCCGAGATCGAACGGATTGCGGGTCAGGTCGTAGATCTGCCAGCCGACCGCGACACTGATGACCTGCATGCCGAAGGCGGACAGGAAACGCGCGATCCAGTAGCGTTTGAATGAGCGATGCCGGAACGCGGCGAAGCGTCCGGCGGCCTCTGATTCGTCATGCCGCATGGCAGTCGCAATGGGGCTGAAGGTGCATGGCGTCTTTATAAGGTGTTAACAAAAATTGCATAGCCCGCATTTGCAGCCGTTTGACACGCCGCGGGCTTGTCGGGACGCGATGCAATGGCTACATAGCGGAAGGCACTGACTGGAGACTGGAATGTTTGCCCTCTTTTCGACGATTGATCTGGCGTTGAGGATCTACATGTGGATCATCATCGGCAGCGCCATTTTTTCCTGGCTCTATGCCTTCAACGTCATCAACACCGGAAACAGGTTCGTTGGCATGGTGGGAGAGTTTCTCTTCAAGGCCACGGACCCGGCGCTCAGGCCGATCCGCCGCATCTTGCCGGATCTGGGCGGCCTGGACATTTCCCCGATTATCCTGCTTTTGATCATTTATTTCATTCGCGTCTTCATGTGGAACAGCATCTTCCCGCTGCTGAGCTGATCGGCTGGTTCCGGAAAGTTCCGGACGGCCTGCAACTCTTCGTGCGCCTGACGCCGGGCGCCGGTAGGGATTGCGTCGAGGGCACCGAGCAGCGCGCCGACGGGCGCATCTATCTCAAGGCCCGGGTGCGCGCCGTGCCCGAAAAAGGCGGGGCCAACAGGGCGCTGATCGCGCTCGTCGCCAAACATTTCGGCGTGCCGAAAAGCACGGTCAGCATTGCCGCGGGTGAGACCGCGCGTCTCAAGTGCCTGCTCATTGCAGGCGACCCGAACGAACTCTGCCGCTTCACCGTTTCTGTCTTGAAACAGAATATTCAATAAAAACAGCGAAATAGAGACAATGTAACCAGCGGACAAAATTGGTGTCCGATGCCGGGTTGACTTCGTGCGACATTTGTCGCGTACTTGTGACAGTTGCCGCGAGAGACGAACCCATGCACCCTTCCCCAAGTGAATTGCCGTTGCTGAAAGCCCTGTGGTCGAACAGGTCGCTCAGCGCACGCGAATTGCACGAACTGGTCCGCGACGAGCTCGGCTGGTCGCTGTCCTCGACCCGAAAGACGCTCGACCGGATGATCGAGAAGGGTCTGGTGAAGGTCACCGATCAGCACGGCGTCAGGGTCTACAGCGCCGGTGTCGACAAGATCTCGACGCTTGCGGCGCTGACCAGTCAGTTCGTCCGGTCGGTGCTGGAAATCGAGGGCCCGATGCCGGCGTCCTCCTTCACCGGCAGCCGGATCCTGTCGGAAAGCGAGCTCGAAGAACTCGAAAAGTTCCTCGACGAGGAGGGCGGCAAATAATGCTCGTTCAGATGGTTCTGTTCAGTCTCGCCTGGGGCATGGCCGTCTGGCTTGCCGTGGCATTCCCAGCAAGAGGCGGCGCTTCGGTATTGTGGAATCCGATCGTCCTTGTGGCGGCTATATCCGCGATTGTCCTGCCGAGCGCGCTGCTGCTTACCGGGTGGTCATTGCCGGTGCCCGGTGCGAGCGACGCCGTATTTGTCGAAAGCGCGGCCAAGCATCGTGTCCGGGATATTGTTCAATCCGTTGACCGGATCATGTCTCATACGGAACGGTCCGGATTGCGATGGGGTGACGTCGTTGCCCTGATCTATTTGGCCGGAGCAGCCGTTCATTTTGCAGCCATGGGCCGCGGGTTCGTCGTTCTGCGTTCCGAGCTGGCAAAGGCACGACCGCTTGAAGGGCACGGCGCGGCCTGGCCGGTCTGGGTCACGCATGGCCGGACTGCGCCGTTCGCGGTTGGTGGACGCCGTGCGAAGATCGTGATTCCGGATGAGATGGCGCACGACTGGCCGAAGGCCCGGTTGGCACTGGTGATCGCCCATGAGGAGGCGCATCTGCGTCACCGCGATCCTTTGGTTGCGGTTTTGCTCTCGGTGGCCAAGGCGCTTTTCTGGTTCAATCCCTTTTTGCGGGATTTCGTGGAACGCTGGCACATTGCGAGCGAGTTACGGGCCGATTCGGAAGCCTTGAGAGGCGCGTCGCCGCCAAAGCGCGCGCTCTACGCCCGAACGCTTGTCGAAGCTATGCGGATCGCATCGGCAAGCACCCCGGCACCCGTTTCATTCTTTCTATCGTCACGCAGCATAAGGAAAGACAAAATGCGCATCGGTGCCATATTGAAGGATTTCAGAAACTCCCGTCGCAGCGCCACCGGCCTGCTCGCACAATGCCTGGCCTGGTCCCTGGTCGCCGTCGGCAGTTCGGTTGCGCTGGCGACAACGCCCGGTACCGTTGACACACTTGATCGCTTCATTCCCGGCGGCCACGTCACGTCACCCTTCGGCGTGGCCCGCAAGAACCTCAGGATCCACACGGGCGTCGATGTTGCGGCTGAGCTGAGGACGCCGATCGCCGCGCCGGCCGGTGCGGTGGTCCTGCAGGCGACCGACCTGTTCCGCTCGGAACCAAGGTGGGGCAAGGCCGTGGTCCTGCAGTTCGACGATGGCCTGATCGGCTGGTTCACCCATCTCCACAGCTATTGGGTCGAGCCGGGAGACAGGCTGGAAGAGGGTGCGTTCTTCGGTCTCGTGGGCAGTACCGGCCAGTCCACCGGGCCGCATGTCCATGTCGAGGTCTACAGAGGGTCCGAGCGCATTGATCCGGCTTCGGTCTGGCCGTTCCTGAAAATGTCGGGGCGTTAGCAGGTCTACTTGGCGCGCTCGATCGCCTCGACAATCAGCCGCTTGGCGACGTCGACACCCTGCCAGTCGCCGATCTTGACCCACTTGCCGGGCTCCAGGTCCTTGTAGTGTTCGAAGAAGTGTTCGATCTGCTGCAGCGTGATTTCCGGCATGTCGTCGAAATCGCCGACCTTGTCGTACCGCTTGGTCAGGCGGGAGGAAGGGACAGCGATGATCTTCTCGTCCTGCCCCGCATTGTCTTCCATGATCAGCACCCCGATCGGCCGGGCGTTGATCACGCAGCCCGGCACCAGCGGGCGGGTGTTGCACACCAGGACGTCGATCGGATCACCGTCCTCCGACAGCGTGTGCGGGACGAAGCCGTAATTGCCGGGATAGGCCATGGGCGTGTAGAGGAAGCGGTCGACGACAAGCGTGCCGGCGTCCTTGTCCATCTCATACTTGATGGGCTGCCCGCCAACCGGAACCTCGATGATGACATTGACGTCATCCGGCGGATTGTCGCCGATGGTGATTGCGTCTATGCGCATAATTCATCCTGTGTTCGATTGTCTGCGGCGGAAATAGCCTTTTGTGCGCTGCAGCGCAACATGTCTTTGGTCCAACACGATGGGATGCGGCGCCCGCAACCGAGGTGGCGCGGGCGCTGCGCTTCCGGGTTCAGTCCTCCTGCGGCACGGGCGGCGGTGCGGAGAAGAAAACGGGCGATCCCTGCCGGCCGTATATGGCGATCAGGATGAGCGCGAGCGCGATCAGGTTGGCGAAAAAGAAGCGCGAATCGTAAAGCGGAAAGACAATGAACTTGGCCGGTATCGATACGAGCAGCGACGTTATGGCGACCGTTTCACGCCGTGTGAAGGCAAAATTGTTGCGCAGCATCAGGGCAAGCAGGAATATCTCCGCGACAAGCACGGCCGGCCATTGCTGCTCGACCAGCGAACGGACGACGGTCTGCACGACGATCTTCAGATAGACCAGCAGCGAGAACTGCGGATCGAAGCCCTCCAGCGTCGGCACATATTCGACATTGGTGAACCACATTTGGACCCACCAGCCCGGATGGCCGCTCATGCGCGATATGGCGATGTATGCTGCGAGACCGGCGATGAAGCCGAGGATCACGCCCTTGCTGACCGGGCGGATCACCATCGACATGACGGCGAACACGCCGACCAGCGCCAGATGATCCGGGCGGGCAAGCACCGCCAGGACAAACGCTATTCCGGCGCTCAGGCCGCGTTCCTGCACATAGAGCAGGACGCCGGCGACCAGGAAGACCGCGGAAAACAGATCCGGCGTGGTAACGCGCGCAAGGTCGCCGAACCCGGTCGCGATCATCGCGACGATGGCAAGCGGTGCAACGGCAAGGCAGCGCTGGCCGCCCAGCCACGACAGCGTCATGAGACCGAACAGCCCGGCCGAAATCGCCGAGACCCAGCGCAGGGCCGTGACCGCATCCGTCGCGTTGGTCAAGAACTGCCCGAACTCCACGTAAAGCAGCTTGACCCGATAAAAACCGAGCATGGAGATGAAGGCGTCGGGGTCCGTGTGCTGGGCGATGCGGTAAGGCCGGTCCGCGGTCAGCACCAGGAATTCGCCTTCGCTGATCTTGTTCTGGACGAGAGCGTAGGTTTGCGCATGCATGCTGTGACCGAGCAGCCCGTCGCCCTCCAGAACGGATGCGACATAGGCGATCATGTCCCAATTGGCGAGCGGATAGACCAGCGCGACGGCGCAGATCGTTGCGGTGTAAATCACCAGCAGAAGCCCACCCACAAGGTCGCCAGGGCTTTTCAACATGCTCATCGACCGACTGCCCCCCTCAAGTGCGGCCGTGCGTTCGGTCCCCGGTGCTACGGCCAGACGAATGCGATTTTCTTCAGCGGGCGCCGGTCGAAGGTCTCGGAACCTTCGGCGATGTCGATTCCGCCAAGCGCCTGGTAGAAATTGATTGCCCGGTCGTTCTCTTCAAGCGTCCAGACAACCATGCCCCTGCAGCCGAGTGAGGCGAGCAGGCGCCGTGCCTCGCGGAACAGCCGGCTGCCAAGGCCTATGCCCTGGTATTCGGGGCGCAGGTAAAGTTCGTATATCTCGCCCTCCTGCGGCAGCGAGCGCGCGCGGTTGAGGCCGAGCGTCGCGTAGCCGGCAACCGCGCCGTCCACCTCGAGAACGAGGATGCTGGTCGAGCCGCGAATGGCACGCCGCCACCAGCTGTGGCCGCGCCGCTCCACCATGGCCATCAAGGTGCGGAACGGGATCAGTCCGGCGTAGGCATGCTGCCAGGCGGCGCGATGGGTCTCGGATATCGCTACCGCGTCATCCGGTTCCGCACGTCTAACATCCACCACCAGCGTCGTCATGACTGAAATCCTAACCGTTCCGGCAAGATACGCGAAGAGGCGCGTGCCTCATGCCGGCCCCATACCCACAGGTAAAAGCCGCGGGTACACAGGCAGATTAACGGATTGTTAATCCCTCGGGCAAGAGCGCTTGATCAGTCACGGTGAACTGTCCGGAGGCGATGATGGCTTCTAGGCAACATTCGCCCTGGTTTTTTCGAAACGCTTGCGTTCGTGGGGGTCGAGATAGAGTTTTCTAAGGCGGATGGATTTCGGCGTAACTTCAACGAGTTCGTCGTCCTGGATCCAGGAAAGGGCGCGCTCGAGCGTCATTTTAACGGGCGGAGTCAGCTTGACCGCCTCATCCTTGCCGGCGGCGCGCATATTGGTCAGTTTCTTGCCTTTCAGCACATTGACCTCAAGATCGTTGTCGCGGGTGTGGATGCCGATAATCATGCCCTCATAGACCTTCTCGCCCGCATCGATGACCATCGGGCCGCGGTCCTCGAGGTTGAAAAGCGCATAGGCTACGGCCTCGCCGGCCTCGTTGGCCAGCAGCACGCCGTTGGTGCGGCCGCCGATTTCGCCCTTGTAGGGCTGGTAGTCGTGGAACAGACGGTTCATGACGGCGGTGCCGCGCGTGTCGGTCAGCAGTTCCGACTGGTAGCCGATCAGGCCGCGCGTCGGCGCATGGAACACCAGCCGGACGCGGCTGCCGCCGGAGGGGCGCAGCTCGACCATCTCGGCCTTGCGCTCCGACATTTTCTGCACGACGACGCCGGAATGCTCGTCATCGACATCGATAACCACTTCCTCGACGGGTTCCAGCAGCGTGCCGTCCCCGTCCTTGCGCATGACGACGCGCGGCCGCGAGACGGCAAGTTCGAAGCCCTCGCGGCGCATGGTCTCGATCAGAACCGCGAGCTGCAGCTCACCACGGCCGGAGACATAAAAGGAATCCTTGTCGTCCGATTCCTCGATCTTCAGGGCCACGTTGCCCTCGGCCTCCTTCAGCAGCCGCTCGCGGATCACCCGGCTGGTGACCTTGTCGCCCTCGGTGCCGGCGAGCGGCGAATCGTTGACGATAAAGGACATCGTGACCGTCGGCGGATCGATCGGCTGTGCCTCCAGCGGCGTCTCAACCTCGGGGACGCAGAACGTGTCGGCGACCGTCCCCTTAGACAGGCCGGCAATGGCGACGATGTCGCCGGCGCGGCCCTCGTCGATCGGCTGGCGTTCGATGCCGCGAAAGGCGAGGATCTTGGAGACGCGCCCCTGTTCCAGCAGTGCGCCGTCGCGGTCGATGACCTTGATCGCCTGGTTCGGCTTTATGGCGCCGGAATGGATGCGGCCAGTGATGATGCGGCCGAGAAACGGGTTTGCCTCGAGAATGGTGCCGATCATGCGGAAAGGGCCTTCGCCGACGCCAGGCTCGGGCACGTGACTGAGGACAAGGTCGAACAGCGGCGCAAGGCCGGTGTCACTTGGACCTTGCGGATCGACATTCATCCAGCCGTCGCGGCCGGAGCCGTAGAGGATCGGGAAATCGAGCTGGTCATCGTCCGCATCGAGCGCCGCGAACAGGTCGAACACCTCGTTGACCACCTCCTCGGCGCGGGCGTCGGGCCGGTCGATCTTGTTGACGGCGACGATCGGCCTCAAGCCCACTTTCAGCGCCTTGCCGACAACGAATTTCGTCTGCGGCATGGGCCCCTCGGCGGCATCGACGAGCACGATCGCACCGTCGACCATGTTGAGAATGCGCTCGACCTCGCCGCCGAAGTCGGCGTGGCCCGGCGTGTCGACGATGTTGATGCGCACATCGTTCCAGACGACGGATGTCGCCTTCGCCAGGATGGTGATGCCGCGCTCCTTCTCCAGTTCGTTGGAGTCCATGATGCGCTCGGCAACACGCTGGTTTTCACGGAACGCGCCGGACTGCTTGAGCAGTTCGTCGACGAGCGTCGTTTTCCCATGGTCGACATGGGCGATGATCGCAATATTGCGCAGTGACATTTGATTTACCCGGAGGTTCGCCGCGGACATACAGTCGTATGGGCGCGGCCGATTTCATTCGTTTGCTGCGCTCATACAGGGTTTTGTGTGCGTGCGAAAGGGGCGTTCGGCGCGCTAGGCCGCCGCCAGCCCCTTCTTTTTCAGCATCGGGCCGGCATCCGGCATCTTTCCGCGGAAGGCCATGTAGGCGTCCTCCGGATCGACGCTGCCGCCGGCGGCATAGATATGCCGGTGAAGCCGCTCGGCGGTGCCGTCATGGAATAGATCGCCGGTTTCCTCGAAGGCGCTGAAAGCGTCGGCATCGAGAACCTCCGACCACATGTAGGAATAGTAGCCGGCCGAGTACCCGTCCCCTGAAAAGACATGCAGGAAATGCGGGGTGCGGTGGCGCATGACGATGGCCTTCGGCATGCCGAGATCGGTCAGTGTCTGAGCCTCGAAATCGAGCGGATCGTCGATCCGGCCGGCGGTATGGAAGGCCATGTCGACCAGTGCCGACGCGGTGTACTCGATGGCCGCAAATCCGCTGTTGAAATTGCGCGCCGCGAGGACCTTGTCCAGTAGGTCCTGGGGAATCGGCGCGCCGGTCTCGTGGTGAACGGCGTAGCTGCGCAGGATTTCCGGGACTGTCAGCCAGTGCTCGTAGAGCTGCGAGGGCAGTTCGACGAAATCGCGCGACACGGAGGTTCCGGACACCGACGGATGGTCGACATCCGACAAAAGGCCGTGCAGTGCGTGGCCGAACTCGTGGAACAGGGTGCGGGCATCGTCCAGGGACAGCAGCGCCGGCTTGCCGGCGGGCGGCTTGGCGAAGTTCATGACGTTGTAGACGATCGGCGTCTGCCCGCCATCGAGGCGGTGCTGCGACTGGAAACCGCTCATCCAGGCGCCGGAGCGCTTGCTCGGCCGGGCAAAATAGTCGCCCAGGAACAGGCCCTTCAGATAGCCGTCGGCGTCGTGGATCTCGAAAATACGCACGTCCGGGTGATAGGCTTGGAGATCCGCACGTTCAACAGCGCTCACGCCGAAGAGCCGGTTGGCGACGGCGAAGCTGGCCTCGACGATCTTCTCGAGCTGCAGATAGGGCTTCAACTCGGCTTCCGAGAACGCGTATTTCGTGGCGCGCAGCTTTTCGGCGTAGTGCCGCCAGTCCCACGGCGCGACCGGGTGGTTGCGGCCTTCTTCCGCGATCAGCGCGGCGATGTCGTCCTCTTCCTTGCGGGCGCGAACCAGGGCGCGGTCCCAGACCTTCATCAAGAGGCCGGTGACCGCGTCGGGTGTCTTGGCCATGGTGTCGTCGAGCTTCAACTCGGCAAAGCTGCCATAGCCGAGCAGCCCGGCCTTCTCGTTCCTGAGGGCAAGGGTGCGCGCGACGGTGGTGGCGTTGTCGGTCTCGCCGCCATTGTCACCGCGCGAGGTCCAGGCCGCAAATGCCTGTTCCCGAAGGTCGCGCCGTTCCGAAAAGGTCAGGAACGGTTCGATGATCGAGCGCGACAAGGTCACGGCGTAGGGTTCGGCGATCTTGCGTTCGGCGGCCGCGGCCGCCATCGCGTCACGCAGGAAACCCGGAAGGCCGTCCAGGTCCTCTTCTGTCGACAAGCCCAGGAACCAGGATTTTTCGTCGGCAAGGACATTCTGGCTGAAACGGGCGCCAAGCCCCGCCAGTTCCTCGTTGATGGCGGCAAGACGGGTCTGATCGACATCGTTCAGCCGTGCGCCGGCGCGGACAAAATTCTTCCAGTGCTTTTCGAGGACGCGCGCCGCCTCGGGATTGTGATTGCCATCATCCCGCGACTGCCACAGGGCATCGATGCGGGCAAAAAGCCGCGCGTTCATGGCGATGGCCGAATAATGGCGGGCAAGCTTCGGCGCGATATCGCGTTCGAGCGCCTGAATCGCCTCGTTGCTGTCGGCACCCGCCCGGTTCCAGAACAGCGCCGAAACGCGCTCGAGCGCGCGGCCGGAGGTCTCCAGCGCAACGATTGTGTTCGAATAGTCGGCAGGCTCGGGATTTTCGGCGATCGCGTCGATTTCCGCCTTGTGGCGCCCGAGCGCCTCTTCGAATGCCTCCGCCAGATCGTCATCCGCGATGCCGGCGAATTCGGGCAGACCCAGAGGTCCGTCCCAATCGAAGACACGCGCGTTGATTTCGCCCATCACAACGGCCCCCTATTCTGACAGTGCCAACGCATGTAGGCGGCGGCCCGGCCCGATACAAGGGCCCGGCCGGTTTGCATGTCGACGGCTTACCGGACGCCGAGGCGGTAGCGGCCCGCTATATCCCGCGCGCCGCCAGCGTCCGCAGGCGCAGGGCATTGAGCTTGATGAAGCCGGCGGCATCCTTCTGGTCGTAGGCGCCCTGGTCGTCCTCGAAGGTGACGAGCTGGTCGGAGTAGAGCGATTTTTCGGATTCACGGCCGGTGACGATCACGTTGCCCTTGTAAAGCTTGAGGCGTACCTTGCCCTCGACGTCCTTCTGGCTCTGATCGATCGCCGCCTGCAGCATCTCGCGCTCCGGCGAGAACCAGAACCCGTTGTAGATCAGTTCCGCATAGCGCGGCATCAGCTCGTCCTTCAGATGCGCGGCGCCGCGATCGAGCGTGATCGATTCCATGGCCCGGTGCGCGGTCAAGAGGACGGTGCCGCCGGGGGTCTCGTAGACGCCGCGCGACTTCATGCCGACAAAGCGGTTCTCGACGAGGTCGAGGCGGCCGATGCCGTTGTCGCGGCCGTAGTCGTTGAGCTTCTCAAAAAGGGTTGCCGGCGACAGGCGCTCGCCGTTCAGCGCGACGGCGTCGCCCCTCTCGAACTCGATCTCGATGCTGGTCGGCTCGTCGGGCGCCTCCTCCGGAGAGATCGTGCGCTGGTAGACATAGGCCGGCGGCTCCTCCCACGGGTCCTCCAGCACCTTGCCCTCCGAAGAGGAGTGCAGCATGTTGGCGTCCACCGAGAAGGGCGCCTCGCCGCGTTTGTCCTTGGGGATCGGGATCTGGTGCTTTTCGGCGAAATCGATCAGTTCCGTGCGCGATTTGAGCGTCCAGTCGCGCCACGGCGCAATGATCTTGATATCCGGGTTGAGGGCGTAGGCGGCGAGTTCGAAACGCACCTGGTCATTGCCCTTGCCGGTGGCCCCGTGGGCAATCGCATCGGCACCCGTTTCCCTGGCGATCTCGATCAGACGCTTCGAGATCAGCGGCCGGGCTATGGACGTGCCGAGCAGGTAGACGCCCTCATAGACCGTGTTCGCCCGGAACATCGGAAAGACGAAATCGGCAATGAACTCCTCGCGCAGGTCCTCGATGTAGATCTCTCGGATACCCAGCATCTCCGCCTTCTTTCGCGCCGGCTCCAGCTCGTCGCCCTGGCCGAGATCGGCGGTAAAGGTGACGACCTCCGCGTTCAGCTCAGTCTGCAGCCATTTGAGGATGATTGACGTGTCCAGTCCGCCGGAATAGGCGAGGACGACCTTTTTCACATCATTCGGAGCGCTCATGTTTCTGTCCGTCGTGTCTTGAAGACGGGTTCTTTGCCCGTCCCGTTGGAATTGATGCTGGAAACGGCGTGCCGTTCCGCTATGATCGCGCGGCCCGCCAGCGCCTCTTTACAGCGTGTACCGGGCGCAATCAACTGACCCGAAATCCGACGACGCCCCATGCAGTTCATTCCCGACATTCCCGTACTCCTCGCCTTTTCGGTTGCCGGCCTGGTGCTCGCCATCACACCCGGGCCGGATATGACGCTGTTTCTGGGGCGCGCGCTGTCGGAAGGCCGGGCCGCGGCGATTGCCGTTGTCGCCGGCACGATGACCGGTGTCGTGGTGCATACCCTGCTCGTCGCCTTCGGCGTTTCGGCCCTCGTCGTCGCCTCGCCCACGGCCTTTACGCTCCTGAAGACCGGGGGCGCCGCCTATCTGTTCTGGCTTGCCTTGCAGGCGTTGAGGCACGGTGCCACGTTCCGGCTTGACGAGACGGCGCCGCGGCGGCGTTCACTGGTCGCGAGCTGGAGCCACGGGCTGGCGGTCAATCTGCTGAACCCGAAGGTCATCATCTTCTTCATGACATTCCTGCCGCAATTCGTATCGGCGGACGATCCGGGTATCCGCGGCAAGCTGATCTTCCTCGGCCTCTTCTTCAATGCCATCTCGTTTCCGATCCTGATCGTGATGGTCTTGACGGCGGACAGGCTCTCCGGCTGGCTGAGGGGCAATCGGCGCATCATGCGGTCGCTGGATTATATCTTTGCCGGAGTGTTCTCCGTCTTCGCCGTGCGGATCCTGTTGACCGAGGGAAAATAGCGGCGGCAAACTGTCAACCGGAATCGCTGAATTGAGCCGTTTGAGCGTAAAAATCAGGGCACTGCGCCGCGCGATCGACGATATGCGTGTCAGCTTCGGCAGCGCGAGATACATTCACAATGAGCTGAAGCGACACTCGGTTGTCCAGCGCGCGATTGCCGCCAGGATTTTCGATCGGCACATCTCCGAGGCGTTCCGCGAGCTCGGCAGTTCCAGCTCCCAGAACCTTCAGGACCTTTTTGTCCTCACCGAGCTGGACATGATGCGCGGCGGATATTTTGTCGAATTCGGCGCAGCCGACGGTATCGTGAACAGCAATACCTATCTTCTCGAGACGCAGTATGGCTGGAACGGGCTCGTCGCGGAGCCGGCGCGATGCTGGCATGACGCCCTGCCGGAGAACCGCAAATGCAGCATCGACCTTCGCTGCCTGTGGCACACCTCGGGTCAGGAGCTCGAGTTCAGCGAGGCGGACAACGGCGAGATTTCCACGATTTCGCAATTCCAGGATGCGGACAAAAATGCGGCCGACCGGAAAAATGCCGTGCGTTACCAGGTCGAGACGGTTTCGCTGGATGACCTGCTTGCGCAGCACAAGGCACCCCGGCGCATCGACTACCTGTCGATCGACACGGAGGGCAGTGAGTTCGAGATACTGAACGCTTTCGATTTTGACCGCTACGATATCCGCGTCATCACCTGCGAGCACAATTTCACGCCGCAAAGGGACAAGATCCTCGCGCTCCTGTCGTCAAAGGGATACACAAGGAAATTCCGCGAGATTTCCGCGATGGATGACTGGTATGTGCGGCGTTAAGACGTGCGCTGGTCGGGCAGCCAGTTGCCGGCCTTGCGGCCGGCGACAAGCCAATAGGCGATGCCGCCGAGCATCCCGGCGGCCAGGCTCATGAAAAGGAACTCGTACCCGCCGGTGCGCGCGCCGCTGCCCGCCAGGGCGACGACCAGCGGCGCGATCGCGGCAATGGCGCCGCCGCAAAGCGCGTAGAAGAGCCAGTCGCGCCGCCTCGCGAATTCGCTGTAGAGTATGACGACCACCGAGGGGATGAAGGCCGCGTAGCCGGCCAGGCTGGCGAAGGCGATTACCGCCACCACCAGGCCGGCGCCGAGACCGGCGTCGGATATCTGTGCGGCCTCCTTTAAAGTGAGGAGGCGGGTCAACAGGGCAAGCGACGTTCCGGCGACAGTGGCTGCAACAATGAAGCCGGCGGTGATCACACAAAGCCGGACGAGAAACGTCACATAGCGGTCCAAGGCTCAGGCCTCGCCGTGGCCGGCGATCATCATCGCTTCGAGGGCCAGGCGCTCCGATTTGCGCAACCGTTCCGATTCCGATTTGAGCTGGCCGCAGGCGGCGAGAATGTCGCGGCCGCGCGGCGTCCTGATCGGTGAGGCATAGCCGGCCTGGTTGATGAAGTTGGCGAAGACCTCGATCTGCTCCCAATCGGAGCATTCATAATTGCTTCCCGGCCAGGGATTGAACGGAATGAGATTGATCTTGGCCGGCACGCCCTTCAGCAGGCGCACCAGGTCGCGGGCGTCCTCGAGGCTGTCATTGACGCCCTTGAGCATGACATACTCGAACGTGATGCGTCTTGCGTTGGAAAGGCCCGGGTAATCGCGGCAGGCCTGCATGAGCTGCTCAATCGGGAACTTTTTGTTGATCGGTACCAGCTCATCGCGCAGATCATCCCGCACGGCATGAAGCGAAATGGCCAGCATGACGCCGATCTCCTCGCCGGTGCGATAGATTTCGGGAACGACGCCGGACGTCGACAGGGTGATCCGCCGCCGGGACAGCGACAGGCCTTCATTGTCGGAGGCGATGAGCAGCGCCTTCTTGACGTTGTCGAAATTGTAGAGCGGCTCGCCCATGCCCATCATCACGATGTTGGACACCTTGCGGCCTTCGCTCGGCACGATGGCCCCCTGCGGCGTGTCCTTGTCCGGAAAGTCGCCGAGCCGGTCGCGGGCAAGCAGGAGCTGCGAGAGGATCTCCTCGGCGGTGAGGTTGCGCACCAGTTTCTGGGTGCCCGTGTGGCAGAAGGTACAGGTCAGGGTGCAGCCCACCTGGCTGGAGATGCACAGCGTGCCGCGGCCTTCTTCGGGAATGTAGACGGTCTCGATATCCACCGGTTTGCCGGCGCCGCGCGGCGGGAACCGAAGCAGCCATTTGCGCGTGCCGTCTGCGGAAATCTGCTCGTCGACGATTTCGGGACGGGCGATGGAATAGCGTTCGTCGAGCGCCGCGCGCAGATCCTTCGATACATTCAGCATGTCGGCGAAGTCCGAGACGCCGCGGACATAGAGCCAGTGCCAGAGCTGCTGGACGCGCATCTTGATCTGCCGGTCCTTGACGCCGATCTCGCGCAGTGCATCGCCCATCTCCTCACGGCTCATGCCGATCAGGGACGGCTTTTCGCCGGACGCGCCGGATGCGGCACGCGCTGCAAGCGCGTCGCGGGTATCGGTGTCCTTGAGATCGATGGTCAGCGGCATATCAGGCTCTTGTGCGGTTAGGGCGCGCTGCTCCTATCACCTAACGCCCGGCGCGTCACCCTGTTTTCGCCAGCCTACAACGGCAAAAGGCCGGCGCAAAGCCGGCCTTTCGCACGAAACGCGTGAACAGGACTACTGGCAGTTCTGGATCTCGTTGAGCGCCGCGGTGACGCCGGAGAGCGAGAACGTGTATGTCGTGTTGGTGCCGCGGCGCGACGTCGCCTTGACCGTCATTGTCGATCCGGCGCGCATGGCGGCTACCAGCGCCGGTTCCTCAGCGGCGTTTTCAACCCAGGCGGAATCGCCCTTCGTGAACAGCACATAGTTCTTGCCGTCGACGCTGACGGTGACCTTCGACTGCTCCTTCAGGGGATAGCCCATCATTGCCTGCGGCTCATAGCTGATGTTCTGGCCGGGGCGCTGCGAAATCAGGAAGAAGATGTCTCCGTGATTCACGTTGCTCGGCTCCTTGCGGGTCGGCAATGACAGGATGTAGCAGACCTTGCCGTTCGGAGCGTTGTAAGAGTAGGCACCCCAGGCATTGAACTGGCTGATGCGGGTCGGCGACTGTGCCATGGCAACACCGGCCATCGCGATCGACAGAACGAGTGCGGGCACGAATTTCTTCAAAACCATAATAGACCTACCGGTTGTCTCCATTGCCTTCAAAGAAGGCCATGCCTTGAACACGCTGGTTTGGCAACAATTTGACTCAATTTGCGCAAATTTGGGTTACCAAACCGTCAACGCAGGAACCGAATATTCCCGAAACGCCCAGTTTTGCAAGGTGCGGGGCTGAATTGAACGGCTTCCTGCCATGCTGCCCGATATATACGACAATAGTCGCACAGATGAAAATTCCGATCGCGGCGCCGGAAATCAGCCGTCAGACGTGCTCTCGGGGCCGTCCTCGGCAAGGGCTGCCCTCGCCGCGGCGTAGTGCGCGGGCGTTATGTGGGCGCGGATCGCGGCAAGGACCGCCGCCAGGACGGCGACGTCATCGGAGAATCCGACAAAGGCGAGGAAATCGGGCAAGGCGTCCATGGGCAGGACGAAATAGGCCAGGGCCGCCAGCAGAACGCCGCGGACGCGGTGCGGGGTGTTGAGATCGAAGGCGCAGTAATAGGCGGCGACCACGTCTTCCATGAACGGGACCTGGCGCGCTGCGCGGCGGGCCGTGTTCCAGAATTTGTCGCGAACCCGGCGCTCGCGCCTTTGCCGGGTGTCCTCGTCGCCCGGTTCAAGAATTTCGCCGATTTTGACGTCGTCCATCGTCCGCTCCTCCAGATGCGACTGTCAATACACGGATATGGTCGTTCCGGCCCTGTTCTTCAAGTTAGCCGGCCCTTTCACCGGGGCGCCTGAATCGCCCTAAAGCCCTGCCGCCGCGCGGTTCATTGCCTTGGCGAGACGGAAATCCAGCTCGGTCAGCCCGCCCTTGTCGTGGGTCGTCAGCACGACATTCACCCGGTTCCAGCAATTGAACCAGTCGGGATGGTGATTGAGCTTTTCCGCCGACAGTGCGCTGCGCGCCATGAAGCCGAAGGCCTCGTTGAAGTTGCGGAACTTGAACTTGCGCTCCAGTGCCTTGCCGTCTTCCCGCAGCAGCCAGCCTTCGCCCAGTTCCTTGAGGCGCTCTCTTGCCTCGGCCTCACCGATCTCTATAGCTGTCATCTGCACAATCTCCAGGAGGAAATTATGGCTGCAGCGACCCCCGACGGCAAGCCTTCGTCCATCCTGTTCGTCTGTCTCGGCAATATCTGCCGCTCGCCGCTGGCCGAGGGCGTGTTCCGGTCGCTGGTGCGGGAAAGGGACCTGGGCCGGTACCTGACGATCGATTCCGCCGGCACCGGCGCCTGGCATGTCGGCGATCCGCCCGATTCACGCGCCATATCCAAGGCGGCGGAACACGGCGTCGACATATCGGGTCAGCGTGCCCGGCAGTTCGCGGCGGCCGATTTCGAGCGCTTCGACCTGATCCTGGCGATGGATCGCGCCAATCTCGAAACCCTGAGAACAAAGTCGCCGGACCGGCCGCACGCCGGACTTTTCCGGTTCATGGAATTCGCGCTCGACGATCCGTCCGACGTTCCCGATCCCTATTACGGCGATTCCGACGGATTCGAGACCGTCTACCGGATGCTCGAACGCGGGAGTTCCGCGATCCTTGATCGGATCTAGACCTTCTGCAACTGCGATATCGGTATCGCACGATCCGAATCGACATTACCGGTCATGGTGGTCTCGGCCCTGGTGATATTGATGAGATGCACCTCCTCATCGGCCACGGGCATGTGCTCCACGCCGCGCGGGATGACCAGCATCTCGCCTTCGCAAACCTCGACGTCCTGATCACGGAAACGGACCCTCAAGCGGCCCTTGACCACGATAAAGAGCTCATCCTCGTCATCATGGCTGTGCCAGACAAACTCGCCCTTCAGCTTGGCGAGGCGCACGTGCTGGCCGTTTGATTCGGCGGCAACGCGCGGCTTCCAGTAATCCGGTATCTGCGCAAACTTCTGTTCCAGATTGATCTTGTCCATGGCCGGTCTCCTTTGCGGGGAGCCAAGGTAGCGGTATCCACAAAATTATGATAACTAATAGTTATTATCTGCATCATTAAGAACTGTAATATATGAGAAACGTCGATACGCAGCTCCTGAGGACATTTGCGACGGTTGCCGAGACCGGAAGCATGACCCGCACCGCCCGGGTTCTCAACCTGACCCAGGGCGCCGTCAGCCAGCACATCAAACGCCTCGAGACCCAGTTCGGAAAGGCGCTGTTCCACCGGCAGCGCGGCGGGCTCGCCCTCACCGAAACGGGCGAACGGCTGTCGGGCAAGGCGCTGCGGATGCTGCAGCTCAACGACGAGATGTGGGTCGACATGACGACGCCGCAATTTGCCGGCCGCGTGACGCTCGGCGTACCGATCGATCTCATCTCGGGACGCCTGCCCTCGGTGCTGAGACTGTTCGCCCGCGCCTATCCGGACATCGAAATCAATCTGAGGTGCGGAACCTCGCCCCGGCTGCGCACGCATTTCGAGCTCGGCGCAATCGATGTCGTCGTGCTCGAGGAGTTCGGGGACCGGCCGTTCGGAAACACGCTCTACCGCGACCGGCTCGTGTGGGCCGGCGCCGAGGGCGGTCGTGCGCCGTTCGCGGATCCGCTGCCCCTTTCCCTGGTCAGCCAGTCCTGCGCGTTCCGCCGTCACGTGATCGAATCGCTGGACCGGTCGGGCCGGGGCTGGAAGTGCGTCTACGAAAGCGACAATCTCGAAGCGACCATCGCGATGATGCGCATGGACCTTGCCGTCGGGACCTTTCTTGAAACCGCGATGCCGGATCGCCTGACTGCCGTGGAAAAGGCGGCGGAACTGCCCGATCTGCCCGAGTTCAGCGTCACGCTCTCGGCCCGGCAGGCATCGCCCGATCATCCGGCAGCCGCGCTCACCGACCATCTGGAGCGGGGTCTTTCCGACCAGCGGCGGAAGACGGGCACGTAACCGTCTTCAGTCCTTTTTGGGAAAGAGCGTGTTGGCCTCGCCGTCGACGCCCATGAACACCACGAGGATGCGCACCGGTTCGGCACCGTCGTTGCGGCCGTTGTGCAGCGTGTTCACCGCTTCCATGACCGCTTCGCCCTGTTTGTAGACCTTCCTGACGCCGCCCGGGTAGGTGACGGTGAGTTCGCCGCTCAGGATGTAGCCATAGGTCGGATAGGGGTGCGAGTGCACGCCGGTTTCCTCGCCCGGCAGCATGGTGACGATGGCCGACTGTATCTTGGCGTCGCCATCCTGCGGGTAGGCGAGCGGCTGATCGAGAACGGTCGTGGTGTCATTGAGCAGCGGCACGACGCGCTGGTAGTCCTGCGTGGCCTCCTTGCCGTGGGAGGCAGGAATCAGCCCAAGGACCGCAATGGAGGCGGCAAGGGCTGCGATACGCGTGATCATGGCGAAACTCCGGACAATCGATGGTGCCTATGGCTGGCGAATCCGGCCGGATGTGCTTGATGCTTCGTGCAGCGCCGTCTGCGGCGCGAAGCCGCCCATGAGCGGGTAGATCTCCTCGGTCACATAGGGACCGCCGCCCACCGATTCGCGCGAGGAAAGCACGACGAAGCGGGAGACGGTGAACGTGTCGGCATAGAAGTTGCTGCGTGCCGAGAGATAGGCGACGACATCCTCGACGCGGGCACCGCGCAAGCGTGCAAGCGTGACGTGCGGTGTGAATTTGCGCGGATCGGGCTTCAGCCGCAGCCTCTGGCAGATGCGCTCGATTTCCGCCTGCAGGGCGATCAGATCGGCAGACGCCGATACGCCGGCCCAGATCGAGTGCGGTTTTTTCGACCCGAACGAGCCCATGCCGATCAGCGAAAGCGAGAATTCGTGGCGCCGCACCCGGTCGAGCGCGTGCAGCAGTTCATCGGCGGTGGGTGCGTCGACGTCACCGATAAAGCGCAATGTCAGGTGATAGTTTTCGACATCGATCCATCGGGCGCCGTGTAGACCTCCACGCAGGAGCGACAAGCTGAGTGCGGCTTCGCGCGGAATCTCGAGGGCAACAAACAAACGCGGCATGGCAGCCTCCCCGATTCGTATGTACACATCCAGCGAATCACGAGTGCCCCGTTTGAGCAAGTCCCGTTATCGCATAATTTGGAGTTTCGCCCGGTATTTGGTGTAAGTAACCCGAATCATTCGTGATTTCGTCGTGATCGTTCGTTCCTTAGTCGCTGTTTATAACAGACATATTAACAATCAACTCCTCCACGAATGGCAAAAACCGTGAAACCATGACTTCCACGCCCTTCGGATTGGGGTGCATGCCGTCGCCGATATCGAGGCCCGGCTGCGCAGCGACGCCGTCGAGAAAGAACGGATAGAGCCCGACGCCGTGTTCTTCGGACAGTTCCGGGTAAATCCGGTTAAATTGATCGGCATAGTCGTCGCCCATATTCGGCGGCGACAGCATGCCGACCAGAAGCACATCAATGTCGCGCTGCTTCAGCTTGCCGATGATCGCGTCGATATTGGCGCGGGTCTGTTCCGGGCTGATGCCGCGCAGGGCGTCGTTGGCCCCCAGTTCCAGCAGCACCGCATCGGTGCCGTCGGGCACCGACCAGTCGAGCCGCGCCAGCCCGCCGCTCGACGTGTCGCCGGATACGCCTGCATTGGCGATCGTCACGTCGTAACCCTTGTCGCGGAGCGCGGCCTCGAGCCGTGACGGAAACGCGTCCGACGGGTCGAGCTCGTATCCGGCCATCAGGCTGTCGCCGAGCCCGACGATATTGACCGTGTCGGCCCGCGCGGCGGGAGCGGCGAACACGGCAAGTCCGCAAAATATGGCGAAAATTCGAATTGCCGCTTTAATTGTCATAGGATGCTTCCTATTTCCTTTGAACATCCGGGGCGGACCGGCTTCCTTTTACACATATAGCGAGCGGATGCTTTGACAAAACCCATCATCGAATTAAAGAAGGCCGATTTGACGCTGGGCGACGGGGCATCGTCGGTGCATGTGCTCAAGGGCATGGACCTGATCGTGCAGCGTGGCGAGTCGGTCGGTATCGTCGGGCCCTCGGGTTCCGGCAAGTCGACACTTTTGATGGTGCTCGCCGGCCTCGAGCGGGTCGATTCGGGCGAAATCCACATAGACGGCAATCCCATCCACGCGATGAGCGAGGATCAGGTCGCGGATTTTCGCGGCCGCAATGTCGGCATTGTCTTTCAGTCGTTTCACCTGATCCCGAACATGACCGCCCTTGAAAACGTTGCCGTGCCGCTGGAACTTGCAGGGCGGTCCGATGCCTTTGCCGTTGCCCGCGACGAACTTGCGGCGGTGGGTCTTGCAGAGCGGCTGACGCATTATCCCGGCGAACTGTCGGGCGGCGAGCAGCAGCGTGTCGCCATTGCACGTGCGCTTGCACCGCATCCCGCCATGCTGATCGCCGACGAGCCGACGGGCAATCTCGACACCGAGACCGGCAAGCAGATTGCGGATCTGCTTTTCAAGGAGCAGGCCGACCGCGGCATGACGCTGCTCTTGGTCACCCATGACCACAAGCTGGCTGCGCGGTGCCAACGGCAGGTACGGGTGCGCTCGGGAGAAATCCTCAAAGAGGAAAACACCGACGACAAAGCGGCGGCAGTGGCGTGACCGGCACCTCGACCAATACGAACTCGAACGGGGCCGACCTGAAACTTGCCTGGCGGCTTGCCCTTCGGGAAATGCGCGGCGGCCTTTCCGGATTTTATATTTTTCTTGCCTGTATCGCGCTCGGAACAGCGGCGATTGCGGGTGTGAATTCCGTGTCCCGCTCGATCACCACGGCAATTACCGAAGAAGGCCAGGTGATCCTTGGCGCCGACATCCGCTTCGAATTGCAGAACCGGGCCGCCAGCGAGGACGAGCTTTCATTTCTCGACAGCCAGGGCGAGATGACGCAGACGGTCGGCCTCAGGTCGATGACCCGTCTGCCTGACGGGTCGGACCAGACGCTGGTCGAGGCCAAGGCGGTCGATCCGCGCTACCCGCTATACGGCTCCCTGCAAACGGAACCGTCCCTCGGTTTCGATGCGCTGTTCAGCGCAAAGGACGGCGTCTATGGCGTGGCGGTCGCCCCTCTGCTTCTGGACAGGCTCGGCGTGGCGCTGGGAGACAAAGTGCTCCTCGGCAACGCCGAGTTCGAAATCCGCGCCGTGATCGTCAGCGAACCGGATGCGCTTTCCGACGGATTCGGATTTGCGCCGCGCCTGATATTTTCGCGGGACGGCCTGGCCGCCTCCGGGCTGATCCAGGTCGGCAGCCTCGTCGAATATGCCTACAAGTTAAGGCTGCCGCCGGGCACCAGTGACGCAAACATCCAGCAATTGCGGACGGCTGCCGAAAGCGAATTTCCGGCGGCTGGCTGGTCGGTCCGCAGTCGCAGCAACGCGGCGCCGGCACTCAGCGCCAACATCGTGCGTTTCTCGCAGTTCCTGACACTTGTGGGCCTGACCGCGCTGATTGTCGGCGGGGTGGGGGTGGCCAACGCGGTGCGGGCCTATCTTGATTCGAAACGCAGTGTGATTGCGACGTTCAAGTGCCTCGGCGCTTCCGGCGGGTTCGTATTCGCCGTCTATCTGATCCAGATCATGATCATCACGACCATCGGAATCGCGCTCGGCCTGGTGCTCGGCGCGCTCATGCCGATCCTGGCGGCGGTCGCGCTGGCGGAAGTGCTTCCGGTTTCATCGGAATTGGCGCTTTATCCGGGTGCTCTGGCATTCGCCGCCGTCTTCGGATATCTGACGGCGCTTGCCTTTGCCATCCTGCCGCTCGGCCGGTCCCGCGACGTGCCGGCGACCGCGCTGTTCCGCGAGCAGGGGTTCGACGCCATTGGCCTGCCGCGCACCCGGTACCTCGTCAGCGCCGCGCTGATGGTCGCGGTTCTTGCCGCGATGGCGGTTTTCACCTCCTATGACCGTTTCATCGCTTCGATATTCATCGGGTCCATCGCATTTGCGTTCGTCATCCTGCGCCTTGTCTCGACGCTCATCGAGTATCTGGCTCGGCGCGCACCGGCAGTGAACTCGACGCCGCTCAGACTGGCCATCGGCAACATCCATCGTCCCGGATCGCTGACGCCTTCAGTGGTTCTGTCGCTGGGACTGGGCCTGGCGCTGCTGGTGACGCTGGCGCTGATCGACGGCAACCTGCGGCGCGAAATCAGCGGCAGTCTGCCGGAGCGGGCACCGAACTTCTTTTTCGTCGACGTGCAGAGCAGTGAAATCGATGCGTTTACGGACCTCATTCGGGAGCAATCGCCGAACGGAAAGATCGTCAGCGTTCCCATGCTGCGCGGCCGGATCACCGAATTCAACGGTGTCGACGTCCGCGAGATCGAGGTGCCGCCGTCCGGCCAGTGGGTGTTGCGCGGCGACCGCGGCGTCACCTACACCAAGAACCAGCCCGAAAACTCGCAGCTGACCGAGGGCGAATGGTGGCCCAGCGACTATACCGGCGAGCCGCTGGTATCGTTCTCCGACGAAGAGGCCAGGGAACTCGGCCTGAAACTCGGAGACCTTGTGACCGTCAACGTGCTCGGCCGCAATGTGACGGCCCGCATCGCAAGCTTCCGCGAGGTGGAGTGGGAATCCATGTCGATCAACTTCGTTATGGTGTTCTCGCCCAACACATTTGCCGGCGCACCGCACGCGTGGCTTGCGACGCTCAGCGATCCCGACGCGGATCCCGCCGCAGAGGGCGAAGTGTTGCGGGCGGTGACCAACGCATTTCCGACGGTGACGAGCGTGCGCGTCAAGGATGCCATCGATCTCGTCAACCGCATCGTCGGCCAGCTTGCGACCGCCATTCGCGCCGCGGCGGCGGTGGCGCTGGTGGCCTCGGTTCTTGTGCTTGCAGGTGCGCTGGCGGCCGGGAACCGCGCGCGGGCGCACGACGCGGTGGTGCTCAAGACGCTCGGTGCGACGCGCCGGACCCTGATACGCGCCTTTTCCTACGAATACATGATCCTCGGCTTTGCCACGGCGGTCTTCGCGCTGTTCGCAGGCGGCGTTGCCGCCTGGTTTGTCGTGTCGCGCATCATGACGCTTCCGTCACATTTCCTGCCGGATATTGCCGTTATGACCGTCATAGCAGCACTGGTGTTCACGGTCGGCGTCGGCCTGGCGGGTACCTGGCGGGTGCTCGGCCAAAAAGCGGCACCGATCCTGCGGAACCTTTAGGTGAAGCGCATCGCCGGCGTGTTAACGCAACGTTGTTTTTACGACGAAAGAGCTAGAAATTCGTGCTTTCGGGTCTTGTCGTGGCCCGATTGATTCATCATATTCAGGTCAACTGTGCCCGTTTCGGCGAGAATCGGGTACGATTTCGCACGAAACGAGGCTATTTGAGAGGTAAATATGGCAGATCTTCGTGATTACCAGGCACGCGGCCAGCAGGTTGGCACGCAGGCCGGTGCTGCGATTGATGAGGGCCTGCGGTCCTACATGCTGCGGGTTTACAACCTGATGGCGATGGGCCTGGCGATTACCGGTGTGGCCGCTTACGGAACGTATGTGATGGCCGCCAGTAACCAGGCCTTTGCCCAGATCCTGTATGCAAGCCCGCTGCGCTGGGTCGTCATGCTTGCGCCGCTGGCGCTGGTGTTTTTCCTCAGCTTCCGCATCAACAAGATGAGCGTCAGTGCAGCACAGACGACATTCTGGGTCTATTCGGCCCTGATGGGACTTTCGCTGTCTTCGATCTTCCTGGTCTTTACCGGCCAGAGCGTCGTACAGGTGTTCTTCATCACCGCCGCGTCTTTCGGCGCGTTGTCGCTCTGGGGTTATACGACCAAGCGCGATCTTTCGGGCATGGGCTCGTTCCTGTTCATGGGCCTGATCGGCATCATCATCGCCATGATCGTCAACATCTTCCTGGCGTCGTCGGCGCTGCAGTTCGCGATCTCCGCGATCGGCGTGCTGGTGTTTGCGGGCCTGACGGCCTACGACACCCAGCAGATCAAGGAAATGTACTATGAAGGCGACGGTTCCGAGGTTGCCGGCCGCAAGGCCATCATGGGCGCCCTTCGGCTGTATCTGGACTTCATCAACCTGTTCCTGTTCCTGCTCCAGTTCCTGGGCAACCGCGAATAGGCACAGTTACAAGACGAGATGAAAAGGCGGCCCACGGGCCGCCTTTTTTGTTGAATTCGGCGCCCGGCCGATTCATAGGATTCGAATGACCTACACGCTGCGCGATGCCGAACCCTCCGATCTGGAGGCGATTACCGAGATCTACCGCGAGTCGGTGGAAAACGGCGTTGCCTCGTACGAGCTCAACCCGCCGGACCTTGCGGAAATGACCCGTCGCTTCACGGCCCTCAAGGATCAGGGCTATCCCTATATCATTGCCGAAGAGGACAACGCCTTGCTCGGCTACGCCTATGCGGGCGCATACCGGACACGGCCGGCCTATCGCTGGACGGTGGAGGATTCGATCTATTTGCCGGAGGCTTCACGCGGGCGCGGCATCGGCCGGGCGCTTCTCGGCGAACTTATCGAGCGCTGCACCGGGCTCGGTTTCCGTCGGATGATCGGAATAATCGGCGGCGGGCACCCGGCTTCAGTGGCGCTGCACAAGGCGCTCGGATTCGAGCATGCCGGGACCCTGCATGCCACCGGCTTCAAACACGGCCGCTGGCTCGACACCGTCATCATGCAGCTTGCGCTCGGTGACGGGCAGGAGACGGACCCGGACGCATCGCGCTACCCGGGCACACTTTTCTAGCGGCTAACCCCGCACCAGTTTCGGCGACTTGTCGAACACTTTCAGCACCTGCGCGACGTCATGACCGCGCTTGACGATCAGGCCGCTGGCGGCGATCACCGAAAAGGCACCCTGCTTGCGGGCAAGCTTGGGATCCTTCTCGATGCGGAACATCGGCACCTCGCTGGCACGCCTGAATACCGAGAAGACAGCCTTGTCCTTCAGGTGATCCAGGGCGTAATCACGCCATTCCCCCTCCGCCACCATGCGCGAATAAAGGCGCAAAATGGCGTCGAGCTCTCGGCGCTGAAATGTTATGGGAAGCTGCTCTTTGTTTCTTCGGAACTCTTTAAGATCGACCAGAACAGACGCTGACACACTCTCTGGCTCTCCCGGATTTCCATCCATGTTTGATCCTTTGTTTCCGCATTAACGGCAATGGTTCTGTGACAGAACGGTGTCAGTTTGCCAAATGCGGGAGGAATTGCAAGCCCGGGAACCCCCGGGCCCGCAATGCGGGATCAGGAGCTGCCGCCGTCCATGATCACGCCCGCGCCGATGATGGCGCCGGGCACGCCCTTGGATTTCATGGTCTGGAGCAAAATGGCGCAGCCGTCGTAACCGTCGCCGCTGATGACGGAGACCGGAAGATCGAGCTCCACGGCCTCGCCTTCCCACATGGCGACCGTCTGGATGTCGCGCACCGAATTCCAGTAGGTAAGGTTCCTGCCGCGGTTCTCGCCGCGCCGGATGTCAATGGTGTTCTCGCGGTCGAAATAGACGAGGATCACATTGGCCTTGCCCTGTCCGGCGCCGATGTTGATCTTCATCTTGTCGCCGTCGAGGCTTGCCTCGATCGGCACGCTCAGTCCGCGACCGCCGCCCGCGAAGGCGTCCACCTTGCGGTTGATTCCGCGCTTGTCGGCGCCGTTCAGGTGATCGCGGCCATTGACCACGACCTGCGGCGTGTAGACGCTTTTGCGCCCGAGTGACCTTGCATAGTCATACTGGCGGTCGGTGCTCTGCTTGGAGCTGAGCGTGTCTTCCCATCCGAGATAGTTCCAGTAGTCCACGTGATAGCTGAGCGCGACCACATTGCCCTGGCCGACAAGTTCGCCGAGAACCGCATCGGCCGGCGGACACGAGGAACATCCCTGGCTGGTGAACAGCTCGACAACGCCCACCGGCGCCTTGTCTCCGGCTGTCGCGAGTGTCGCGGGCAACGCGGTCAGCGCACCGATTGCGATTGCCAGTTTTGCGAATTTCATAAGGGTCTTTGCCATGTCATTGCCTGCTTGCCGAACGCAACGCATATCCCCCCGGGGCACGTCGCGCAACGCCGGGTCAACGCCGCACAATGTACCGTTATCCCAGCAATCTTGTACCTGTGCAGATGTTCAAGATAAAGTCACGTTCCGGTGAAAGTATCGCTACCGGCGATCCTTCTGCCGGCCCGCGCGCCGGCGAATTGTCAACGCGGTCATTGACCTGCGGTTTCGATATGGTCAAATGCGCCAAAACAGCAGCGGCCTTCCTGGGGGACATTGCATGCGTAAACTGATGATGCCGGGTCTGATGCTTGTCGCACTGGCGGGCTGCGGCGAGGATGACAGCCGCACGGGTGCAATCGAGCCTGTCGTCAGGGGTCTGAAGACCTGCCTCGTCGAGGATGTCGAAGAAACCACGGTGCGGCACTATCCAAGTGTTCTGCAGCCGGCATCGACAACCACATTGTCCTTCGAGGTCAGCGGCCGGCTCATGCAGGTCAATCTGGCTGTCGGCCAGAGCGTCGGCGCCGGGGACGTGATTGCGGAGATCGATCCGACATCACTGGAACTGCAGGTTGCCAATGCGCGGGCAGCGGTTCAACAGGCTGAATCGACCGCCCGCAACGCCGAGGAGGACTTCCAGCGCAAGTCGCAGCTCGTGGAGCGGGGTGTGGTGACCCAAGCCGACGCGAACCAGTCGCGAACGGATATGGAGACCAGCCAGGCGCAACTCGTTCAGGCGCGCAAGCAGCTCGAGACCGCCGAGGAGGACCTGGGAAAGGCGGTCCTCAGGGCGCCCTTCGACGGTATCGTCAGCTCGGTGGACGTCGAATCGTTCACCAACGTGACCGCCGGTTCGCCGGTTGCGACCATCTACGCCGACGACTCGTTCGAATCCTCTTTCACGGTCAGCTTCGACATCGTCAACCAGCTTGCCGTCGGCAAGCAGGCCGTCATCCGCCTCGCGGACGATCCCTCGATCATCCTGCCGGGCCATGTCAGCGAACTCGGCTCCCGCGCCGACAGCGTCTCGGCCTTCCCGGTCGTCGTCTCGCTCGACGAAACCAACGCGCTCCTGAAGGCCGGCATGGCTGTCGAAATCACGCTGGAATTCGCGGTGCCGCGCGGCGCCGGCTACACATTGCCGCTGACCGTCATGCCGATGCAGGGAAATTTCGAAGTGCCCGACGATCCGCAGCAACCGGGCTCGCTGGAGCTTTTCGTCTATGACGAGGCGAGCGGCACGGTGAAGCTGCGCGAGGTGCTCGTCGGCGGTCTGCGCGACAACCAGCTCATCGTCGTCGACGGCCTGCAGCCGGGCGAACTCGTCGCCTGCGCCGGCGTGTCGTTCCTGCGGGACGGCATGGAGGTCAAGCCGCTGACCGAAGAAACCTAGGGGTCGGAAAATGGAATTTCTGACCCGCTTCGGCATTTCCAAGTCACGCCTGACGCTGCTGGTTATGATCGCGCTCGTCCTGCAGGGGCTGTTGTCCTACGGCACCATGCCGAAGCGCGAGAACCCGGCGATCACCATCCGCAGCGCTCAGATCAGCGCCCAGTTCCCGGGCATGTCGCCGGAGCGCATGGAGAACCTGATCGTCAAGCCGATCGAGCGCAAGGCGCGGGAGATCGGCGAGGTCGAGGACATCAATGCGCTGATCTCGACGGGCAGCACGCTGGTCACGGTTTCGATTTACGATCACGTGCCGAAAGCTGAGCTCAACACGGTCTTCGAGGACATCCGCAACAAGATGGACGATTTGAAGCCGAGCCTGCCGGACGGCACCGAGGGACCGTTCGTCAACACCGATTACGGCGACGTCGCCATCGCCACGATCGCCGTGACCGGCGAGGGCTTCAGCAACGCGGAACTGCGCGATTCGGCCGATGACCTGCGCGAATATCTCTACGAGATCGACGGCATATCGAAGGTATCGCTCTTCGGCGTCCAGGAGGAGCGCATCTGGCTGGAAATCGACAGCCGCAAACTTGCGGCGGTCGGCATCCAGCTCAACCAGGTGATCAGCGACCTGCAGGCGCAGAACGTTATCCTGCCTGCCGGCGAGATCGACGCCGACGGCGTCAATCTCATCCTCGAGGCGAATGGCGACCTGCGCTCGGTCGAGGAAATCGAGGACGTGCTGACCAAGGTCCAGGGGCTGTCCGGATTCATCCGCCTCAAGGACCTGATGAACGTGCGGCGCGGCTATCAGGATCCGGTCAACAAGCCGGTCTATTTCAACCGCCAGCAGGCGGTCATCGTCAGTGTCGAAATGACCGACACCGAAGATATCCAGAAGATCGGCGCGGCCCTGCAGGAAGCGGTCGGCCAGTTCGAGCTGACGCAGCCGATCGGCATCACCTACAATTTCTCCACCTTCCAGGAGACCAACGTCACCACCTCGATCAACAGCGCGCTGACGAACGTGGCGCAGACCTTCGCGGTGGTGCTCGTCGTGATGATGATCTTCCTCGGATTCCGCGGCGCGCTGATCATCGCCTGCATCGTGCCGTTCACCGTGACCTTCGCGCTGATCGGCATGAACCTGATGGAAATCGACCTGCAGCAGATTTCCATCGCCGCGGTGATCATCTCGCTCGGCCTTCTTGTCGACAACGGGCTTGTCGTCGTCGAGGACATCGAGGGGCGCATCAAGCGCGGCCTGTCTCCGGAAGAGGCGGCGCTCGGCGCCGGCCGGCAGTTCTTCATTCCATTGGCCGTGGCGTCGATCACCACCGTTTCGGCGTTCATTCCGATGCTGACGCTCGAGGGAACCGAGGGCGAATTCGCGTTCTCGCTCGGCGCGGTCGTCGGCATCATGCTTGCCGGCTCCTGGTTCACGGCGCTCTACATACTGCCGACCCTGTGCGTGTGGTTTGCGCGCCGCAAGGCGGCGGGCGACAAGGACCCGCAGCCCAATGTCGTCGTGCGCACCTATGGCGCGATCATCGGAAAAACGCTCGCATTCGGGCCGATTATCATCATTGCCTGCTATGCCGCCGTCTTCGGCGCCGTCAGCCTTTTCTCCAGCCTCAAGAACGAGATGTTCCCGCTGTCGGAGCGCGCCGAATACATGATCTATCTGAACATGCCGAAGGGCACGGCGATCTCGGCGACGCGCGCCGAGGCGCTGGCGGTCGAGGAGTGGCTTCTCGACAAGGAGGCCAATCCCGAGGTAGTCAACACGACGGTGTTCGTCGGCGACGGCGGTCCGCGCTTTTACCTGGCGCTGAACCCGGCCGATACCGACCCGTCCGCGGCGTTCATCCTGGTCAACACGCAGAACTTCGAAGGGGCCGTCACGGCGGCGGACCGGGCCTGGCGGTACCTGGTGGAAAACCACCCCTCGGGACGCTTCAAGGTCAAGCGGCTGTCGATGGGCGGCGGCGAATCCGGCATTGTCGAGATCAAGATCTCGGGACCGGGCGCCGAGCGGCTGCTAATGCTTGCCGACGAGGTGGAGGTCGCTTTCGACGCGGTGCCGGGCATCTCCCAGAACGAAAACGACTGGGGCAACAAGACGCTCAAGATCGTCATCGACGTCGACCAGAGCAAGGCGCGCGAGCTGGGCGTGTCCTCGCAGGAAATCTCCGATCTGATGGACACGTTCTATTCGGGCACCAACGTGTCGACCTACCGGGAAGGCGACCAGTCGATCCCCATCGCCGTGCGCGCCGAGGAACGTTTCAGGAGCAGCCTTGAGGAACTCGCGGGTCTCGCCATACCGGCGGAGGGCCAGCTGATTTCGCTCGACCAGGTGGCCACCTTCGATCCGCAGCTCGAGTTCTCGCAGATGCGGCGGGAGAACCAGGTCCGGCTGATCAAGATATCCGGCAAGAGCGAAACGCTCGCCGCGAATCGCGTCCTTGACCTGATCAGGCCGACGCTCAACCAGCTCAATCTGGACGGCGGCTACAAGCTGGAGATCGCCGGCGAGACGGAAAACAGCGCGGAGGTCAACGAAAAGCTCAGCGCCGGCATGCCGCTCGCGCTGATGGTCATGCTGGTGGCGCTGATGTTCCAGTTCAACTCCATCCGGCGGGTGCTGCTGACGTTCATGACCGTGCCGCTGATCATCATCGGCGCGCCGCTGGCGCTACTTGCAACCGGACGGCCGTTGTCCTTCTTTGCCATACTGGGCCTCATCTCGCTGGCCGGCATCATCATCAACAACGCGATCGTGCTGATCGACCAGATCGATATCGAGCGCGAGACGATGGCGCTCAAGGAGGCGATCATCGAGGCGGCCAAGAAGCGGGTGACGCCGATCCTCCTGACATCGCTGACAACGATATTCGGCCTGATGCCGATGGCGATCAACGGCGGGGCGCTGTTCGAGCCGATGGCGACGCTGATGATCGGCGGCCTGGCGATCGCGTCGGTGCTCAGCCTGTTCTTCGTGCCGGGAGCCTATTTCATGTTGTTCGGCGGCTTGTGGCGGCGCAGCAAGACGCCCGAGGCCGTGCCGGATTCAGCCTGAAGCGCGGATTACTCGGCGGCCAACAGGCCGCGGCCTTCCCTTCGGATCGATACCGGCGCCTGCCCGTAGTGCTTGTTGAAGGCGCGGCTGAGCGCCTCGGAGCTGCCGTATCCCAGGCGCCGGGCGACCGACTGCACACGCTCGCCCGAGGCGATCGACTGGCGCGCCAGGATCATGCGCCAGCGCCGCAGGTAGGCCTGCGGCGTCTCGCCGACCTGGGCTGTGAACTGTTCCGAAAAACGGCTGAGCGACATGCCGGCGACCTCGGCGAGGTCGACATTGCGCCAGTTGCGGCCCGGATCGTCGTGCAACGCGACCAGCGCACGGCTGAGCCTTGCATGGGCGAGACCGGACAGCAGGCCGGGTGTCGTCGCGCCCAGTTCGATCTGCCGGCGAAGCAGACGGATCAGCAGAACCTCGCACAGACGGTTGAGCGCCGACGCGGATCCGCAGCGATTGTCCGCCGCCTCGGCGATCACCATCTGCAGCAGCAATTGCGTTCCGTCGTCGTCCTGTGTCTCCATCATCACGCTTTCCGGCAGGGCGGCGACCAGGGGATTGCTGCGTCCGTCCCAGTCGGCCCGCGCCTCCACCAGCCGCTTGTGCGGCGCAATGGCGCTCTCGGACCTGACGTGCCGCGGCCAGAACTCGACGCCGCAGGGGCTGTCTGTTGCCGCCGACCCGAAGACGATCAGGTTGCCTTCGCCGGGCTCCACCATCTCGACCGACATCTGGAAATGCCGCATCAGGGCGGACAGGCGGTCGAATCTGCTCATGGCTCACCTCGGCTCAATTTGGGTGTTTCGATCATATTATTCGGATTTTCTAGACCATGGCTTCTGCTAGAACAAGATCAAGCAAACGCAAAAAATGAGAACGCCATGTTGATGCCACGCCAGAAAACGCCGGACCTTGCGGTGCCCACCCTGTCCGGAGAACAATTCGACCTCAGCCGGGAAAAGTCGGAGCGCGGGGTCGTGGTCTGCTTCTACCGCGGACTGCACTGCCCGATCTGCGCCAACTACCTGAAGGAACTCGAAAAGCAGACGCCGGCCTTCGCCGAACGCGGGGTGACGACGATCGCGATCAGTTCCGACGGCCAGGAGCGCGCCCAGGCCATGGCCGACAAGATCGAGGCCAAGAACCTGCGCTTCGGTTACGACCTCAGCCTCTCCAAGGCGCGCGAATGGGGCCTTTACATCTCGACATCGCGCGGCAAGACCTCGATCGGCATCGAGGAGCCGGCGCTGTTCTCGGAGCCGGGTCTCTTCCTGGTGACGCCCGAGCAGACGCTCTATTACGGCTCCGTCCAGACGATGCCGTTCGTGCGGCCGCATTTCTCGGAACTGGTCGGCGCGCTCGATTTCGCCATCGAGAAGAACTACCCGGCCCGCGGCGAATATGCCGGTGAGGTCTGACGACCTCTGCCGATCCTTGCGGTCTCAGAGGCGCGAGAACCGCAGGGATCGGCCGGGCCACCCGTTTCCCGCCTCCTGATCAAATCGGGAAAAAAGAGGGCCGCCGGATGTTCGCCCCATCCAGCGGCCCTTCTTTATTCTGCGGTACCGGCTAGGCGGCGAGGTCGCGCAGCACCGTCTGCAGGATGCCGCCATTGTTGACGTAGTCGACCTCGTCGAGCGTGTCGATGCGGCAGATGATCGGCACCTCCCTGACCGTGCCGTCGCCATAGGTGACTTTCGCAACCTTCGTCTCGCGCGGCTTGATGTGCTCAAGCCCCTCGATGGTCACACGCTCGTCGCCCTTGAGATCAAGGCTCTCCCAGCTCGTGCCGTCTTCGAGAACGAACGGAATGACGCCCATGCCGACGAGGTTGGAGCGGTGGATGCGCTCAAAGGACTGGGCGATGACGGCGCGCACGCCAAGCAGGTTCGTACCCTTGGCTGCCCAGTCGCGGGACGAGCCGTTGCCGTATTCGACGCCGGCGAAGATAACCAGCGGCACGCCTTCCTGCTTGTAGAGCATGGCGGCGTCGTAGATCGACATCTCTTCCTTCGAAGGATAGTGGATCGTGTAGCCGCCTTCCTTGCCGTTCGGCCCGAGCATGTGGTTGCGGATACGGATATTGCCGAAGGTGCCGCGCATCATCACCTCGTGGTTGCCGCGCCGAGTACCGTACTGGTTGAAGTCGGCGACAGCGACGTGGTGGTCCATGAGGTATTCGCCCGCCGGGGACTGTGCCTTGATGGAGCCGGCCGGCGAGATGTGGTCGGTGGTGATCTTGTCGCCGAAGAGGCCGAGCACACGGGCGCCGTTGATATCCTTGATGCCGCCGGGCTGCTTGCCCATGCCAACGAAGTAGGGCGGGTTCTGGACATAGGTCGAACCGCTGTCCCAGGCATAGGTCTGGCCGGACGGCGCCTCGACATTCTGCCAGTTCTCGTCGCCCTTGAAGACATCCGCATACTTGGTTTCGAACAGTTCGCGGGTGACGTTCTCGGCAATGAATTTCTGGATCTCCTGCGCGGAAGGCCAGATATCCTTCAAGTAGACCGGGTTGCCGTCCTTATCGTCGCCGATCGGCTCGGTGGTCAGGTCCTTGGTGACGGTGCCGGCCAGCGCATAGGCGACGACCAGCGGCGGCGAGGCGAGGTAGTTCGCCTGCACATCAGGCGAGATGCGGCCCTCGAAGTTGCGGTTGCCGGACAGCACGCCGGCGGCAATCAGGCCCTTGTCGTTGATGGTCTTGGAGATCGGCGCCGGCAGCGGACCGGAATTGCCGATGCAGGTGGTGCAGCCGAAGCCGACGAGGTTGAAGCCGAGCTTGTCGAGCTCCGTCTGCAGGCCGGACTTGTCGAGATATTCGGCGACAACCTGGGAGCCGGGCGCCAGCGAGGTCTTGACCCAGGGCTTGGTCTTCAGGCCCCTGGCGACCGCGTTGCGGGCAAGCAGGCCCGCGCCGATCAGCACGGACGGGTTCGAGGTGTTGGTACACGAGGTGATGGCGGCGATGGCGACGTCGCCATGGCCGAGATCGTAGTCTTCGCCCTCGACCGGGTAGCGCTTGTCGGCATTGACGGTCTTCTTGTATTCGTCTGCCAGTTCCTTCGCGAAACGAGACGCAATCTGCTCGAGCGGCGTGTGTCCCTCAGGGCGCTTGGGGCCGGCCATCGCCGGAATGACGTCGCCGAGATCAAGCGCGAGCGTGTCGGTGAAGACTGGATCGGCGGAACCTTCCTCGCGCCACATGCCCTGCGCCTTGCTGTAGGCTTCGACAAGCGCCAGCCGGTCCACGGCGCGGCCGGTCATCGTCAGGTAGTTGATGGTCTCGCTGTCGACCGGGAAGAAGCCGCAGGTGGCGCCGTATTCAGGGCCCATATTGGCGATGGTCGCGCGGTCGGCGAGCGTCATGTTCTCAAGGCCGGGGCCGAAGAACTCGACGAACTTGCCGACAACGCCCTTCTGGCGCAGCATCTGGACGACGGTCAGCACGATGTCGGTGGCAGTGATGCCTTCCTTCGGCTTGCCGGTCAGGCGGAAGCCGATGACTTCCGGCAGCAGCATGGAGATCGGCTGGCCGAGCATGGCGGCCTCGGCCTCGATGCCGCCGACGCCCCAGCCGAGAACGCCGAGGCCGTTGATCATGGTGGTGTGCGAATCGGTGCCGACGCAGGTGTCGGGATAGGCGACCGTCTCGCCGCCCTCGTCCTTCGTCCAGACGGTCTGGCCGAGATATTCCAGGTTCACCTGGTGGCAGATGCCGGTGCCGGGCGGCACGACGCGGAAGTTCTGGAACGCCTGCTGGCCCCATTTGAGGAAGCGGTAGCGTTCGCCGTTACGCTTGTATTCCAGCTCGACATTGCGGGCAAAGGCGGTGGGCGTACCGAACTCGTCGACAATGACCGAATGGTCGATCACAAGGTCCACCGGAACCAGAGGGTTGATCTTCTCCGGATCGCCGCCGAGGCTCTTCATGGCGTCACGCATGGCGGCGAGATCGACCACCGCGGGCACGCCGGTAAAATCCTGCATGAGCACGCGCGCCGGGCGGTAGGCGATTTCCTTGCCGGCGGCGCCCTTGTCGTTCAGCCATGCGGCGACATTTTCGATGTCTT
Source organism: Nitratireductor sp. XY-223 (assembly GCF_004959855.1). GTDB lineage: Bacteria > Pseudomonadota > Alphaproteobacteria > Rhizobiales > Rhizobiaceae > Hoeflea_A. Next base: position 718,358 of record NZ_SPNT01000002.1, read on the forward strand.
CCTTGGTGACGGAGCGGCCGTCCTCGTTGCGCAAGAGGTTCTCCAGAAGCACCTTCATGGAAAACGGCAGCGCCGAAATGCCGTCAAGGCCGTTCTTCTCGGCCTCCGTCAGGCTGAAATAAGTGTATTCCGCATCGCCTACTTTAAGCGTGCTGCGGCAGTTGAAGCTGTCGAGTGATTTCGTCACAGGCGGCTCTCATCTTCGTTGGTTCACCGAATACTACCGAACGAACGCCTTAAGACGTGCGAGACGCACGTAGAAGCCTGCGGGTGCGGCCATTTCCGCTGTCCGTCCGTGGCTGGTCCGATTGACCCTCAACCATGTTCGGCGCAAATATGGTGTTCACGCCGACCGCTGGCGTGGTTGCAGGCCTTATAGATAATTTTATAGAACGGTTCTAGACCGTATTAAGTCGAATCTGGAGTTTTTTCCGTGATGCACAATTTCGGCCGGAAAGCAGGCGACTAATGCGGCTCGTCGCCGACAATCTGTGCGTCGCGCGCAGCGGCCAGGTCTTCTTTTCCGGTATCAGTTTTTCCCTATCCGCGGGCGAGGCCCTGGTGGTCTCGGGGCCGAACGGGGTCGGCAAATCGACGTTCCTGCGGGTGCTGGCCGGTCTGCTGCCGGACGCGGAAGGCTCCGTGCGGCTTGAAGGCGCAGACTGCGAGACCGTTGCGGAAGGCGCCCACTATCTCGGCCACCGGAACGGCATGAAGCGCGAACTGACGGTGCGCGAGAACCTGGAATTCTGGCGCGATTTCACAAGGCAGCCGGAAACCGGCCGGCCATCCGGGCCGCTGACTGTCCTGGAGGCGATCGCGGCCGTCGGACTGGACGGTGTCGATTACCTGCCCTTCGGTTACCTTTCTGCCGGGCAGCAGCGGCGCATCGCGATGGCGCGATTGCTGGTCTCGTATCGGCCGCTATGGATCCTCGACGAGCCGACCGCTGCTCTCGACGGACAGTCGCAGGCGATGTTCGCGGGCCTTGTCGACAGCCATCTCCACAGCGGCGGCCTGGTGGTCGCGGCGACGCACCATGCGCTCGGCCTGAGCAATGTCCGCAGCCTTGTATTCCAGCCGGGTGCCGAGGCGGCGCTCAGTGCCGGCGGATCATATTCGGCGGAGGCCACGGCCTGATGCCGGCGCTTTTCCTGCGTGACCTGCGGCTCGCGGTGCGCGCCGGCGGCGGCGCGCTGATCGGCGTGCTGTTCTTCCTGGCGGTGGTGGCCGTCATCCCCTTCGGCGTCGGACCGGATCTCAACCTCTTGTCGCGCATCGGGCCGGCGGTGCTGTGGATCGGGGCGCTGCTCGCGGCGCTGCTCGGGCTCGACCGGTTGTTCCAGCTCGACCGCGAGGACGGCTCGCTCGACATCATGCTGATGCAGGAAACGCCGATGTTTTTAACGGTGCTCGTTAAATGCCTGGCGCACTGGACCGCGGCCGGCCTGCCGCTGATCATCGCCTCGCCGGTGCTCGGCCTTTTCATGAATGTCAGCGGGCCGGCCATGCTGGCGGTCGCTGCGACCCTGCTGGTCGGGACACCGGCGATCACGTTCATCGGCGCCGTGGGCGCGGCGGTCTCAGTGGCGCTGCCGCGCGGCGGCGTCCTGGTCTCGGTGCTGGTGCTGCCGCTCGCCATTCCGGTGCTGATCTTCGGGGTGAGCGCGGTGAACGGGGCGATCCAGGACCCGGCGCCGTTCCTGCCGCCGTTCCTCATCCTGTGCGCGCTCACGCTGTTCTTTTCCGTGCTCGGCCCTCTCGCCGCCGCGGCGGCGCTGAAGGCGTCGTCGGACTGATCAGTCCGGTTTCTGCAGCGCCGCGATCACCCGGCGCATGAAGCCGACGAACAGGGCGCGTTCCTCCTCGGCAAGGCCGGAGAGCGCCCGGGCGTTCACCGCATCGGCGGCGTCATAGGCACGGTCGCGAATACGCTTTGCCTTCACTGTGAGCCAGATCTGCTGGGCGCGGGCATCCGACGGGTGTTTGGAGCGCCGGATCAGGCCGTCCCGCTCCATGCGGGTCAGCGTGTTGGCCATGGTCGCCTGTTCGATGTCGAGCCTTGCCACCAGTTCCTTCTGGGTGATGCCGTCCTTCTCCCAGAGCGCCAGTAGGGCCGGGAACTGTCCCGGCACGATGCCCAGCGGAGCGATGCGCTCCTGCAGGCCCTGGGCGAAGAGCCGCGCCATGTGGTTGGCAAGATAACCCGCCGATTTTTCCTTATCGAACCGCATGCCGCATATTTTCACTTGAATAGCATGCTATGCAATATTATATAGCTTGCTATGTAAATGAAATTCGGAAAGGGAAACGGAAATGGCCGGTTTTGAAGAACTCGATGCGGTGGTCAGCCTCGCCGAGCAGATGCGGTCCGATGAAGGCCCGGTCGTGCTGATCAACGTCTTTACCGTCGATCTGGCGGACGAGGATGCGCTGCTTGCCGCCTGGGCGCATGATGCCGATTTCATGAAGGCGCGGCCCGGTTACATCTCGACGCAGCTGCATCGCGGCATCGGCGGCAGTTCAACCTTCGTCAATTACGCCGTGTGGCAGGATGTGGCGAGCTTCCGCAACGCGTTCACCGATCCGGAGTTTCAGCGCCGCATCGCCGACTATCCGCCGAGCGCCGTCGCCCGCCCGCACCTGTTCAGGAAGCTGGCGGTGGCCAATCACTGCGTCGCCTGACGTCAGCGACACGAACATCGGAGGGCATCATGTCGCTTAAAAGCACATCGCGGCGCTACGGTTCTGTTGCGGTTTCCATCCACTGGATCAGCGCTCTCATTATCGTGTTGCTGATCGGCTCCGGTCTGAGGGCGGATGGCGCGGCGGATGCAGCCGCCAGGATCATCCCGCTTCGGATACACATCGCTCTCGGCCTGACGGTCCTGGTGCTGACGCTCGCCCGAATTGCCTGGTGGCTGTTCGCAGACAACAAGCCGACATCTGTTCCGGCTCCGCGCTGGCAGAGCCGGCTTTCAGGCGCGGTGCATGTCCTCTTCTACGTCGTGATCCTCGGCATGACAGCGAGCGGCATCGGCATGCTGTTCCTTTCGGGCGCGGCGCCGCTGATCTTCGAAGGCACGGCCGCGAACCTGCCGGATTTCGACCTCTATCCGCCGCGGCGGGCGCACGGTTTCGGCGCCCGGCTGATGATCGCGCTCTTCGTCCTGCACACGGGCGCCGCGCTTTACCACCATTTCCTCAAGAAAGACGGCCTCATGCAACGCATGTGGTTTACCCGAGACCGACCATGAAAACGAAGACCCATGCGGCGGCGGGCGCCGTCGCGCTGCTGACGATCCTCATCTTCTGGACATCGACCGTGGGTGTTGAGCTGTTCGGTTCGCACGAAGCCGTCGCGTCCGTCAAATCGGCCATATTGAGGGGCATGATCATTCTCGTCCCAGCCATGGCGATCGTCGGCGCCACGGGCATGTCGCTCGGACGCAAACGGCGCGACCGGCTCACGAGGGCGAAGAAGACCCGCATGCCGCTGATCGCGGCGAACGGCCTTCTCGTACTGGTGCCGTCGGCGTTTTTCCTGGCGGGCCGGGCGGAAGCCGGTCTGTTCGACGCCTGGTTCTACGGGATCCAGGCACTGGAGCTGGTCGCCGGCGCCGCCAATATCGCGATGATGGGTCTGAATATCCGCGACGGGCTGAGGATGACCCGGCGCATCCGCCGGGCCGCCTGACCTTCAGCCGAGCGTTGAATATTCTGACGGCCACGGATCGCGCCAGGCATCGATCGCCATCATGCCGTCGGCCCAGCGGCGCAGCTCCGCGAAGGGCTCGAGCGGAAGCTCGGCCTGGTCGGCGAGCGGGATGAAGGTGGCGACGCCGAAATCGGCGATGGTCAGCCGGTTGCCGAGGATGTGGTCGCGGCCCTTCAGGTGGTCGTCGAGTATCCCGGCGAACTGCTTGAAAAAGCCGGTGGCCTCCTCGATCTCCGCGGCATCGGGGTCGCCGGCGCCGATGGCGCCCTTCAGGAAGCGCTGGAACCACAGTCGGCCCGCGTGCCTTGAAAAATGCGCCGTGTCCCAGTTGAGCCATTTCATGACCTCGATCTGCAGGACCGGGTTGTCCGGCCACAGATCGGATCCGCTCTTCAGGGCGAGATAAGCCATGATGGCGTGCGCCTCCCACAGATGCACGTCGCCATCCGCCAGCGCCGGGGTCTTGCCGTTCGGGTTGACCGCCAGGTAGGCCGGCGTCTTGTGCTCGCCCTTGGCGAGTTCGACGCGGACGAATTCGACGGGCGCGTTCACATGTTTCGCCACGGCGCAGGGTTTTCGGGGATTGGGTGTCTCGGAATAGTAGAGCTTCATCGCTGTCTCCTCCGGAATAGGGGGCCTGCCGGCAGCTTGATCCACGAATTAAATATGTTCAAGAACATATTAAATCCGCCATTATGATGGGCAAACAAATCCGGAGGAGCGCCCATGCCCTATACGGCGAAACACAAGCAGGAAACGCGCAGGCGCATCGTCGAAAGCGCCCACCAGCTGTTCAACCGCCGCGGTTTCGCGGACGTGTCGATCGACGAGATCATGGCCCGCGCCGGACTGACGCGCGGCGGTTTCTACAATCATTTCCGCGCCAAGGAGGATCTTTACGCCGAAACGCTGTCGGCCTATGCGCAGCGGCGCGAGGACGACAATTCGGGCCTGCCGGAATGCGGCTCCGAGACGGCGCGCCTAATGGTCAACCGCTATGTGTCGCGCGCCCATCTCGACGATCTCGACGCAAGCTGCCCGCTGATGGCCCTGCCGTCCGACGTCGCCCACGCAGGCGCCGGCGCCCGCGCCGCCTATGAGGCGGTGCTGGAAACCATGGTGTCGTTCTTCGAGATGAACCTTCAGGCGCGCGACGGTCTTTCGCCGCGCGAGCAGGCGCTGGCGCTGTCGGCCACATGCGTCGGCGCCATGGTGCTGGCGCGCACCATCGACAACGTGGACCTTGAAAACGAGATCTGCCGGGCGGCGGCCAGATTCGCCTGCGACGCGATCGGACCGGACGGCTGAGGACGATCCTCCCGGCCCGTCGGCGGGTGCGGTTGCTTTTGACACGATTTCAACCTATCTCGCGGTTACGAACGCTTTCAATCAGCAAGGTCCGCCGATGCCCCTTCCCCAGCTTCTCGATCACCTGAAGAAAACCGCAGCGCTCAGCCAAGTCGCCGGGCTCATTGCCTGGGACCAGGAGGCGATGATGCCGAAGGAAGGCGCCGGACAGCGCGCTGAGCAGACCGGCGCGCTCGCCTCAGTGATCCACGGCCTCACCGCCGATCCGCGGGTGCCCGAATGGATTGCCGGGATCGACCGGACGTCCCTGACGGCATTCGATCTGCGGAATATCGAGGAGGCGCAACGCAGCTACGACAGGGCGACGAAAATCCCGACGCGCCTGGCCGAGGAGAGCGCCAAGGCCGCCTCCGAGGGCCAGCGCATCTGGGCGCAGGCGCGCGCCGAGAAGGACTTTTCCATGTTCGCGCCGGCGCTGAAGCGCAATGTCGCGCTGAAGCGCGAGGCGGCATCGTGCCTGGCCGCGCCGGGCGAAGACCTTTACGACTGCCTGCTCGACGAATTCGAGCCGGGCGCAAAATCGGCCGAATTGCTGCCGCTGCTCGAGAGCCTGCGGCCGGGCCTGGTGGCGCTACGCGAAAAGATCGCCGGCAAAGAAGCGCCGCGGCCGCTGACCGGCCGCTTCCCGGCCGATGCCCAGCTGACGCTTGCCAGGAAGGTCGCGACACGCATCGGCTATGATTTCGACGCCGGCCGGATCGACACGGTGGTGCATCCCTTCTGTTCCGGCAATGGCGGCGACGTGCGCATCACGACCCGGACCGACGAGGCCGATCCGCTCAACTGCCTTTATTCGACCATCCACGAGGTCGGCCACGCGCTCTATGCGCAAGGTGCGCCGGACCCGTATCTTCCGGCCGCCGACTACTGCTCCATGGGCGTCCATGAGAGCCAGTCGCGTTTCTGGGAAAACCAGATCGGCCGCTCGCGTCCGTTCATGGACTGGCTCTATCCGGCCATGCAGGAGGCCTTCGGCAGTCTCTCGCTCGACGGCCCGGATGGGCTTTATGCGGCGGTGAACACTGTGCATTCCGGCTTCATCCGCACCGAGGCAGACGAGGTGCACTACAATCTGCACATCCTGCTGCGCTTCGAGTTGGAGCGCGAACTGATCGCCGGCACCCTGGAGGCCGAGGACCTGGAAGAGGCGTGGAACAGCCGTTTTGCCCGTGACTTCGGCGAAACGGTGCCGGATCCGAGCCTCGGCGTCCTGCAGGACGTGCACTGGTCGATCGGCCTGTTCGGCTATTTCCCGACCTACAGTCTCGGCAACATCTATGCCGCCTGTCTCGACAAGGCGATGCGCCGGGACCTGCCCGGCCGCGACGCCATGGTGCAGGCCGCCGAAACAGGGCCGATCCTCGACTGGATGCGCGAAAAGATCCACAAGCGCGGCCGCCTGCTGCCGGCGCCGCAACTCATCGCGGAGGCAACCGGCGAGGCACCGTCCGCACAGCCGCTTCTGGATTATCTGGAGGCCAAGTTCGGCGCGCTCTACGGACTTTGAATGTTTGTTCGTCGATCGGCTGTCTCGGCGATACAGAAATACCGAATTTGTGATCCGACGGGTCAAAATGCGGCCTCAATGCCCCCGCCATGGGTATAGTGCGTCGCAAAAGTTGCCGCCGGGTCGCGCCGACCCTCTTCGCCCCGGAGGCATTCAGGAGCAGGAAAATGACATTGAGACCATCCGTTGTTTGCATGGCCGCGGCGCTGGCGCTTGCCGTCTTTGTCGCCCCGGCCGCCGCGCAGTACCGCCCCGAGCTGGTGGGCGTTTGGAAGGGAAAACTCGACAACGGCGCGCGCGTTTTGCCGGACGATCCGAGCCCGACCTACTACAACGCGCTCAATCCGCTGCTCGAGATCACCATGACGATCGTCGGCCAGGACGACCGGTCCTTTCACGGCGTCATGGGCAATCATGAGGAGCGGGAATATGTCGTCGGCGTCGTCCGGGCGGACGGCAAATCGCTGCTGATGGCCGATGACGACGGCTACAAGAGCGCGACGATGCTGACGCCGAGCACCATGGAATACTGCGTTCAGGTCGCCTCCGGCGATCACATGGTCGCGGCCTGCGGTGTGCTCGAAAAGCAGGCCGAAGGCGACAAGTAGCCGTTCAGGACATTTCCGATTTCAGCCAGCGTTTGAAGGCGCGGGCACCGGTGCTGCCGATTCCGTCCTCGGCCTCGATGAGCCAGTAGGACAGGCCTGTCGGGTACCGGTCGGGAAAGGGCGCGACCAGCTGGCCGGCACCGATAGCGTCGGTGGCCATCGGCTCCCAGCCGAGAAAAACGCCGAGCCCCGCAATCGCGCCGTCAACGCACAAGGATGCATTGGAAAGGTCCGGACCCTCCTTCAGGATGTCCGGTGTCAGGCCGTTCGGCGTGAGCCAGACATCCCATTCGAACATCGCGTCCGGGTCGCGGATAATCGGGTATTCGGCGATCTGTTCGGGCCGCTTGAGATCCTCGGCGATTGCCGGGCAGCAAAGCGGAAAGACTTTCTGGTCCAGCAGTTTCTCGGCGCGTACGCCCGGCCAACCACCCTTTCCGAACCGGATGCAGATGTCGACATCGGACTTTCCCGGATCAACGAATGCGAGCGAAGCGTCGAGACGTACACGGATGTCCGGGAATGCCCGGTGAAAACGGCTCAGCCGCTTGACCAGCCATTTCTCGGCCAGCACCGGCGGAACGGAAACGGTCAGCGTGCCCTGCCGGTCGGCTTCGGCCAGCGCCACCGCCGCCGACAGCTCGGCCATGGCGACGCCGAGACGGCGGGTAACCTCGACTCCGAGTGGTGTCTTGTGCAAACCGCGCGGCCGGCGCTCGAACAGCGTGCGGCCAAGCTGGCGCTCCGCCTTCTGCACCTGCTGGCTGACAGCGCCGACGGTGACGGCTAGTTCCTCGGCCGCGGCGGCAAGGCTTCCCAGCCGGCCCACCGCCTCCAGGGCACGCAATCCCGTCAGGTTCAAGCGGTTCAGGTTTCTCATATAGAAAAACTATATCAGATTGAAGAAATAGTCGATCAGCCAGGTACTGTTCCGGTGATAGTATACAGAAATGCTAAACATTCTGATACGTGAGATATTCCACCTGACGGTGTCCGTCGGAAGCGATGCGGCTTCGGTCACCGACCGGAATCGCGCCGAAACCGAACGCCATATGCGCTGGCGCCGCGATCCGCTTTCCCATCCCGACATTCAGGCCATGACGGCCACCGAACTCGGCGACCTGCCGTTCGATGCCCGAAGGATCCTCGGCACGCCGCCCGTGAACGGACGTTAGTTTGGAGGGTGTTCCGCTCTGCCTTACATCCGCCCGCAATTGCCGGTTTCGCGGTGAAACGAGATGTTATCCGTACGGAAATTACGCGCTTCATTTCAATGGCGGAACGCTCTAGCATGGCGCGGTACATCCCTTTCCCGGAGGACCGCATGATCCGTCGCTGCTGCCACGCCCTGGCGATCGCCTTTTTCAGCCTGCTCGTCTTGCCGGCGCTCGCGGCCGCGAGCGATCTGATGAAGGTCAATATCGGCGTCGACTGGTTCATCAATCCGAACCACGGTCCGCTGGTTGTCGCGCTGGAGCGCGGCTATTTCGCCGATGCCGGTCTCGATGTCACGCTGCGGACGCCGGAAGAAACGATCGACAATGTCACCATGGTGCTCGACGGCCATGTCGCGATCGGCCTGTCGGACCAGCCGCGCACCCAGATCGAGGTCGCCAACGGCAGCCCGCTCTCGGTTGTTGGAACACTCATTCCGGTGCCGCTCAACGTGGTGCTCGCGGTCGAGGGCGGACCGATCAAGACCATCGAGGATATACGCGGCAAGCGGGTCGGATACGCCGACAGCGAAAAAACGGAACGCGATCTGCTGATGATCGCGCTTGCCGCGCACGGCATTACCAGCCAGGACATCACGTTGGTCGATGTCGAGTTCGCGATGGTCCCGGCGCTGCTCGACGGCAAGGTCGACGTGCTGACGGATGTCTACCGCAACTTCGAGCCGCTGCAGTTGCAGCTTGCCGGCGAAACGCCGATTGTGTTCGACGTCGAATCGGGCACCATGCCGACCTACAGCGAACTGGTCTACATCGTGAATGACGCGCTGATCGAGCCGGACATTGTCGAAATGTTCCTGGCCGGTGTCGAACGCGGCGTGAAGGCCATTGTCGACGACCCTGAGGCGGGGTGGGAGACGTTCATCAAATACGATCCCAAGCTCGACAACGAGCTCAACAGGCTGTCCTGGGATGCGACGGTGCCGCTGTTTTCAACCGATCCGGGAGCGGTCGACCAACAGGCCTTCGCGCGGTTCGCGACCTTCCTCGTGGCCAACAAGCTTGTCAGCGCCATTCCCGCCCTTAACCGCTACATCTACGATCTCGAACCCTAAGACGGTTCGTCAATCACCGGGCCGGCTGCGGGCCGGCAGGCGTTGCGCTGTGTATATGGCAGCAACGACAAGGGCGGCACCGAGGAACTGGTTCGGCGACATCTGTTCACCGAGAAGCATGACAGCCAGCGCAATGGTCAGCACCGGCTCGAGATTCATGATCAGGCCGGTGCGCGACGGTCCGATCAGGCGCACGCCGGCATACATGCCGAGAAAGGCGCCGGCAAAGGTCAGCATGGTGGCCGCGACGATGAAGAAAGCGAACCCTTCCGTCGGCGGCAACGCCCAGCCGCGGGCCAGTGGTGCGAAAGCCAGGACCAGCACAAAACCGGTAACGGCCATGTAGAAGGTCGAAACGGTCGAGGGAACGGACTTGAGCTTACGCCCGTTCCACAGGAATGACACGGTGACCGCCAGCGCCGCCAGGATCGAGAAGAACAGGCCCGGACCGTTGAGGCGCTCGAGCCCGATTCCGAGACAGATCGCAAGGCCGAGGAACGCGCTGAGCAGGCAGGCAATCTCCATCAATGCCGGTGGCCGGCGGTCAAGCAGGCTCTCGCTCAGCCGGATCAGCAGCGGGAATGTATAGAAGATCAGGATCACCAGGCTGACGGGCATGAAGAAGAATCCCGCGATCAGGGACCCGGAGCCGATCGTATAGGCAACGCCTGAGCCGATGCAGTGCAGGACGTTTTGCCGGCCGATGCGAAGCGAGATGCCCTGAAAGCGAATCCAGGCGCCGCAAAGCACCAGGAAACAGGCGAGGCGCAGCAGGAGCAGCGTCTCGGTGTTGACCCCGAGTGCGTAGACCATCGGCGTCAGCACGTTGGAAAAGCTGATGGCGACCGTCGCCGCGACGACGATCATCAGGCCGAGCGGGGCATGGGACTGTTCTGACGGTTGCGTCTCGTTCATGGCGTTCGGGCGTTCGGTCCGATGGCGTTTATTCCCGGATGGGCTCATACGTGGCCGGCGGCCCGCTGGGCAACCGAAATCTGCGCCCGGTTTGGCGGCGAGCCGGCAAATCACCATATATTGGAAAGGCCCATGCGCCGAGACGGAGGCAGCGATGACTTCATACCGGCTCTCCAGACCGCTGGCATTCGACATTCAGAGTGCCGCCTTCAAGAGCGATCCGTTCCCGACCTTCGCGGCGATGCGGGAGGCCGGACCGGTCATTCCGATCAAACTGCCGTTCATCGGGCGGGCCTGGGTGACGACAAGCCACGCTGCGACGATTGCGATGGTCAAGGACAACCGGCGTTTCGTGCAGGAGGGCCGCCATGCCGGAAAGAGAGGCGTTGCCGGCATGCAGTGGTGGATGCCGCGGACGATGCGGCTTCTGGCCAACAACATGCTCCTGAAGGACGAGCCCGACCACCGGCGGCTGCGCAAGCTGGTCGACCGCGCCTTCCAGCGCCGCGACGTGCAGGCCATGCGCGGCGATATCGAGGCGCTGGCGGACGGCATCCTCGATGAACTCGCCGGGCCGGCGCAAGTCGATCTGCTCAACGAATTTTCCCGGCGGCTGCCGCTCGAGGTCATTTGCGACCTGCTCGGACTGCCGGACAGCGACCGGCACAAATTCTCCCAATGGATGAGCACATCCGCCTCGATCACCGGCATTGCCGGCCTCCTCAGGGCGCTGGGGCCGATCCGGAAGATGGTCGGTTACGTGCGCGAACAGATCGAGGACTGTCGCAGGGCACCGCGCAAGGGCCTCATCTCCGAACTGGTGCTGGCCGAGGAGGACGGCGACAAGCTGGACGAAGAGGAGCTTATCTCGATGGTGTTCCTGCTGCTCGTCGCCGGATTCGAGACGACGACGCACCTGATCGCCGACAGCGTCATCGCGCTGGAACAAAACCCGCGGCAAAAGGCTTTTCTTCTGGCCGATCCCGGCCCGCGCATGGAGCGGGCGGTCGAGGAACTGGCGCGCTTCACATCGCCGGTGCAGGGCACCAAGGCGCGCTATGTGGCCGAGGACACGGTGTTCTTCGACCAGCCGCTCAAGCGCGGCGAGCTGATCATGGGTCTCATCGGAGCGGCCAATTGCGATCCGGCGGAATTCGAGGCGCCCGATACGCTGCGGCTCGACCGGTTCCCCAACCCGCACCTGGTGTTTTCCTCCGGCATCCATTTCTGCCTCGGCATGCAGCTGGCGCGGGTCGAGGCGCAGAGCGCGCTGCTGAAGCTCTATACGCGGTTCCCGGACCTTCGCATCGAGGAACCGGATCGCCTGCCATGGATCGAGCGGCTCGGCATACGCGGCGTCAGCGCCCTGCCGGTGTGCCTCGAGCCGGCGCCGGCACGGCGTGCAGCTTGAATTCGCTGCGGCAATTGGCGCCTCGCGCGATCACGGCAAATTGCCTATTTTGCGCCGCCTGCAGCATTGTCTGGAACCTTTCCAAACGGTAAACAATGACCACGATGATCACCAGCGCCGCCAATTTCGTCTCGGGCCTCGCCAATCCCACGCGTTTTTTGAACGCCGTGGCGCGCGTGCTGCCGTGGATGGCGGGCATCACCGGCGTGCTCTTTGCCGTCGGGCTCGTCATGAGCTTCCAGGCGCCCGAGGACTACCAGCAGGGCATGACGGTGCGCATCATGTTCATCCATGTGCCGTCGGCCTATATCGCCATGTTCTGCTACGCTGTGATGGCCGTCTCGGCGATCGGGACGCTGGTGTGGCGGCATCCGCTGGCCGATGTCTCGGCCAAGGCGGCCGCGCCGATCGGCGCCGCCTTCACCTTCCTCGCACTGCTGACCGGGTCGCTGTGGGGCAAGCCCATGTGGGGCACCTGGTGGGTCTGGGACGCGCGGCTGACCTCGGTCTTCGTGCTGTTTTTGATGTATCTCGGGCTGATCGCGTTCTACCGGGCCATGGACGATCCGGCGCGCGCCGCGCGGGTCGCCGCCGTCCTCATCCTCGTCGGCTCGATCAACATCCCGATCATCAAGTTTTCCGTCGACTGGTGGAACACGCTGCATCAGCCCGCCAGCGTCATCCGGCTGGACGGGTCGACGATCCATCCGACTATGCTCTATCCGCTGCTTGTCATGGTGCTCGCCTTTACGATGCTGTTCTTCACATTGCACCTGATGGCGATGCGCAATGAAATCTGGCGGCGGCGGGTCGCCTCGCTGCGCCGGCAGGCGGCGCGTTCGGTGCAGGCATCATGAGCCATCTCGCCTTTGTCCTGATCGCGTACGGCGCGACCGCGCTGACGATTGCGGCGCTCATCTTATGGGTTCTTATCGACCAGCGCGGGCGGCGGCAGGAACTGGCCGAACTCGAGGCGCGGGGCGTGCGCCGCCGTTCCGCGGAAAATGCCGGGGGTGGCCATGTCCAGTGAAACCGGCAACAACGGCGCATCGCCGGCGAGGCGCAGCCAGCGCCGCTTCATCGCCTTCGTTCCGCTGATCTCCTTCGCGGTGCTGGCGGTCATCTTCTACAGCCAGCTTACGTCGGGACGCGATGTCTCGGAGGTGCCGTCCGTGCTGATCGGCACCGCGGCGCCAGCGCTCGACCTGCCGCCGCTCGAAGGCCTGAAAAGCGACGGCGCCCAGATACCGGCGCTGACCGATGCCCAGGTCGAGGGCAAGGTCACGCTCGTCAATATCTGGGCAAGCTGGTGCCTCCCGTGCCGGCAGGAGCATCCGCTGCTCATGGCGCTTGCCGAAGACGGCCGCATCAACCTCGTCGGCATCAACTACAAGGACCAGACGTCCAACGCACTGCGTTTCCTCGGCGAACTCGGAAATCCGTACACGGCGGTCGGGATCGATCCGAGGGGGGTCGCGGCCATCGACTGGGGTGTCTACGGCATTCCGGAGACCTTCCTGCTCGACAGCAACGGCACGATCGTCTTCAAGCAGATCGGGCCGTTTACCCCGGATGCGGTGCGCGACCGGCTGATGCCGGCGATCGAAAAGGCCCTGTCGGTGCCCGCCAAACAGTCCTAGGCGATCCCGCCGGAACCGGCGATCGGATGATCGATGAACAGGATCCATTACGCCATCGGCGACGTGCATGGCCGGGACGATCTCCTGGAGGCGATGCTGGCGCGTATCGTTTCCGACCGGGGCCGGCGGCATGCGGACCGGCCGGCCACGGTGGTCCTGGTCGGCGACTATGTCGACCGCGGCCCGGACAGCGCCGCCGTCATCGACCGGCTGATGCGCGGCCTTGACGGTTTCGAACTGGTCTGCCTGAAGGGCAATCACGAGGCGATGCTGCTTGCCTGCGTCGATGCCGACGATCCGCGCACCTGGCTGCACTGGATGGGCAATGGCGGCGAGGCGACCCTTCGCTCATTCGGCCTCGATGCGAACAGCAGCGGACAGTCCGGGAGCCTGATCGGTGCCGTGGGTCTGGAGCGGCTTGCCTGGCTCAGGCGTTTGCCGCTCTATCATGCGACGCCGGACTATCTGTTCGTGCATGCCGGCATTGTTCCCGGCCGGCCGATTGAGGAGCAAGCGGAGCAGGACCTCTTGTGGATCCGCGACCGTTTCCTCGACAGCGACCGGGACCATGGCCGGCTGGTCGTCCATGGCCATACGCCGGTCGCCGAGCCGGATATCCGGCCCAACCGCATCGGCATCGATACCGGCGCATTCTTTACCGGGCGGCTGACGGCCGTGGTGCTCGGAGAAGCGGACGGCCCGCGTTTCCTGATCGCCGAAAGCGCGTCCTAGGCCTTTTCATCCTCGTCCGGAATGGTGTGGCGCATGATCATCGGCATCTGGCTCATCGTGAACGCGATGGTGATCGGCATGATGCCCCACACCTTGAAGGCGACCCAGAAATCGGTGGAGAAATTGCGCCACACGATCTCGTTGACGATGGCGAGGAACACGAAGAACAGGCCCCAGCGCAGGGTCAGCTTGCGCCAGCCGTCGGCATCGAGCCTGAAGGCGCTGTCGAAGACGTAGCCGAGCAGCGATTTGCCGAAGACGAGGCCGCCGAGAAGGACGCTGGCGAACAGGCCGTTGACGATGGTCGGCTTCATCTTGATGAAGGTGTCGTTGTGCAGCCACAGCGTCAGCGCGCCGAAAACGAAGACGACGATGCCGGAGACCAGCGGCATGATCGGCAAGGTACGGGTCAAGAGCCAGGAGGTTGTCAGCGCGATGGCCGTGGCGATCATGAACAGGCCCGTCGCCAGGAAAATCGGACCGCCGAAGGCGGCGAGCGGCGGGAACTTTTCGACCAGCCACTCGCCTCGCGCATTGGCGAAGAAGAAGACCAGCAGCGGGCCCAGTTCCAGCGCTAGCTTGAGCACCGGGTTAATCTCCTGGCGGTCCGGATCGGACGGGTCGCGTTCGAATACGGGCTGGCTCATGCGGGCCAATCTCCTCACGTTTCGGCCGGCGCGCGGCCGGCGATGGCGTTGGCGAAATCGCCCGCCTCGAAGGGCTCCAGGTCGTCGACGCTCTCGCCGACACCGATGAAATAGATAGGCAGCTTGTGTTTGGCGGATATCGCCACGAGGATGCCGCCGCGGGCAGTGCCGTCGAGCTTGGTCATGACAAGGCCGTTGACGCCGGCGACGTTGCGGAAGATCTCCACCTGGTTGAGCGCGTTCTGGCCGGTCGTCGCATCAAGCGTCTGCAGCACGGTGTGTGGCGCCTCGGGGTCCTGCTTGCCGAGAACGCGGACGATCTTCTCCAGTTCGTCCATCAGTTCGGCCTTGTTCTGTAGCCGGCCGGCGGTGTCGATGATCAAGACGTCGGTGCCGGCCTCGCGGGCCTTTTCGAAGGCGTCGAAGGCGAGGCCCGCGGCATCGGCGCCGAGCTTTGACGAGACCACCGGCGAATTGGTGCGCTCGCCCCAGATCTTCAGCTGTTCGATGGCCGCGGCGCGGAACGTGTCGCCGGCGGCGAGCATGACCTTCAGGCCGCCATCGGCGAGTTTGGCGGCGAGCTTGCCGATGGTCGTCGTCTTGCCGGTGCCGTTGACGCCGACCACCAGGATGACGTGTGGCTTGTGGGTAAGGTCGAGTTCCAGCGGCAGGGCGACCGGCTCGAGAACCTTCTCGATCTCGCTCGCCATGATGTCCTGCACCTCGTCGGGGGAGATGTCCTTGCCGTAGCGGCCGGCGGCCAGCGTGTCGGTGATGCGCAGCGCCGTCTCGACACCGAGGTCGGACTGGATGAGCACGTCCTCCAGGTCCTGCAGCGTGTCCTCGTCGAGCTTGCGGCGGGTGAAGATGCCGCTGATCTGGTCGGTGAGCTGCGCCGAGGTGCGCGACAGGCCCTGTCGCAGCCTGCGGAACCATGTCGGCCGAGGCTGTTCGTCGGGCGACGGTTCCGGCGCGGGTGCTTCCGGCGGTGTGACGCCCGCCGATATCGCCACTTTGCCAGAGCCGGAGGATTCACGTGGAACAGCATCTGTGGATTGGCCGTCGCCGGGGTTGATTTCAGCGGCAGGGGATTCAGCCTTTCGAGGCTCAGGCTCAGGCTCAGGCTCAGGCTCAGGCTCAGGCTCAGGCTCAGGCTCAGGCTCAGGCTCAGGCTCAGGCTCAGGCTCAGGCTCAGGCTCAGGCTCAGGCTCAGGCTCAGGCTCAGGCTCAGG
>NZ_SPNT01000002.1:734519-1058888 GCF_004959855.1 Nitratireductor sp. XY-223
AGGTGCCTGTGCTACCGGTTCAGCCGCCTGTTGCTTCTCGATTTCCACGGCCGGTTCGGCAGCGGTCTCAACCGGCGCCTCAACGGCCTCCGCTTCGGCAACCTGGACCTCGGCCTCGCCGTCTTCCGTCGTCACGACGGTTTTTTTCTTGCCGAAGGAAAAGACCTTCTTGATGAAGCCGAGTGCCATATGCCGCCGCTCTGTTTCGCTCTCAGGCCGCCGCCCGGGATGAGGGTTGATCGCCCGCCGCGCCGGCGGTGAGCCGGTCGCCGTCGTGGCCTGTGATGGTTGCCGGGACGATGGTGCCGGGCGCTCCCGTCACCGCTGCGACAAGCGTGAAATTCTCCGTCCGGCCCAGCCCCTCGCGCTCGATCAGGACGCGCTGGCCGGTGCCGACCAGTCTTTCCAGGTGTGCGGTATAGGCTTGGCGGCCCTTTTCACGCAAGCGCGCCGCGCGCTGCTTGACGAGGCCGCGGTCGAGCTGCGGCATGCGGGCCGCCGGCGTTCCCTCGCGCGGCGAGAACGGAAAGACATGCAGGAACGCGAGGCCGCAATCATCGATCAGCGACAGGGCGTTGTCGAACATTGCGTCGGTCTCGGTCGGGAAACCGGCGATGAGATCGGCGCCCAGCGCGATGTCCGGCCGCAGACGCCGCGCGTCCTCGCAGAAGCCGACCGCCTGGTCGCGCAGGTGCCGCCGCTTCATGCGCTTCAGGATCATGTCGTCGCCGTGCTGCAGCGAAAGATGCAGATAGGGCATGAAACGCCGTTCCTCGGCGATGAGCCGCATGAGGTGTTCGTCCGCCTCGATGGAGTCGATCGAGGACAGGCGCAGGCGCTCGAGATCGGGCACCTGATCGAGGATGTTGCGGGCAAGCAGCCCCAGCGTAGGCCGGCCGGGCAGATCGGCGCCGTAGCTTGTGGCATCGACGCCGGTAATGACAACCTCACGGTAGCCGTTGCCGACGAGCCGCTTGACCTGTTCGACGACGGCGCCCATGGGCACCGAGCGGGAGTTGCCGCGGCCATAGGGGATAATGCAGAAGGTGCACCGGTGGTCGCAGCCGTTCTGGACCTGGACGAAGGCGCGGGCGCGACCCTCGATGGCGTCGACCATCTGCGGCGCCGTTGCCTTGACGCTCATGATGTCGTTGACGCGGATCTTTTCTTCGGCCGAAACGCCGAAATCGGGCAGGCGGCGGTAGCTCGCGCTCTTCAGCTTTTCCTCGTTGCCGAGCACCGCGTCGACCTCGTCCATCGCGGCGAAGGTCGCGGCCTCGGTCTGCGCCGCGCAGCCGGTGACGATGATGCGGGCATGGGGGTTCTCGCGCCGGGCGCGGCGGATCGCCTGCTTGGCCTGACGCACCGCTTCGCCGGTTACAGCGCAGGTGTTGACGATGACCGCATTGTTCAGTCCGGCCTTGCCGGCCTCGCGCCGCATCACCTCCGATTCATAGGTGTTCAGCCGGCAGCCGAACGTGATCAGGTCGACGCCGCTCACGAGACGCTCTCCCTCTCCGGTGTGCCGTTTTTCGCATCCGGCAGCCAGGCGCCGGTCTGCGGGTCGAGGGTGCCGGAGAATTCCCATTCGGCGGGGCCGGTCATGGTGACGCGGTTCGTTTCCTCGCTCCAGTCGATCAGCAGCGGGCCGCCCGGCACGTTGACCGTCACCTGGCGCTCCGTTCGCCTTGTGCGGGCGGCGGAAACCGCGGCGGCGCAGGCCGCCGAGCCGCAGGCCTGCGTCAGGCCGGCGCCGCGCTCCCAGGTGCGCAGGTCAAGCTCGGTCCTGGTGCGGACGCGTGCGATCGAGATATTGGCGCGCTCGGGGAAAATCGGATGGTTCTCCAGAAGCGGCCCGAAACGGTCGAGGTCATAGGACCAGACATCGTCGTCCACCCAGAAGACGACGTGCGGGTTGCCCATGGAGACGGCGGACGGCGAGTGCAGCACCGGCGCGTCGATCGGGCCGACCTGCAGTTCGATCATGCGGGTGTCGCGGAATTCTTCGCCGAGCGGAATCTTCTCCCAGTGGAACTCCGGCTTTCCCATGTCGACGGTGATCGATTCATCGTCGTTCTCGCGGGCGTTCAGGATGCCGGCCACCGTCTGGAAGGTGAAGGCCTTCCTGCCGGTCTCGGCGCTGAGCGCCTGGACGACGCAGCGGGTGCCATTGCCGCAGGCCTGAGCCTTCGAGCCGTCGGAATTGAGAATGTCGATATAGTTGTCCGTGTTGTGGACGCGCGGATCGTGGATCGCCATGATCTGGTCGAAAGCGGTGCGTTGATCGGCGGCCAGGGCAATGGCGGCCGCGGGCGTGACGGCGTCCGGGCGGCCGCGCATGTCGACCACCAGGATCTGATTACCCAGCCCGTTCATCTTCGCAAATGGAACCATGTCCGCCATCGGCCTACTTTCCTAAAAAGCGTATATGGCCGAAGTTCCTATAAATTACCAGATGCGGCGTTTTCACCAGCGCCTGCCGACTGTTCCGCGTCTGCCGGCACGTCCCAGCTCTCGCCGGGCCGCAGCGGCCGGAAGCGGGCCGGATCGATGCTTTTCTGCCGCAGCGCCTCCTTCAGCGCAGCGAGCGGCTCGTCGATCGCCTCGTTGGTCAGCGGGAAGGTTCCCCAGTGATGTCCGACCGCGTGGTCGGCTGCGCAGATCTCGAAGCCCTCGACGGCTTCCCGCGGGTTCTGATGATGGTCCTTCATGAACCAGCGCGGCTCGAAGGCACCGATCGGCAATATGGCGAGACGAAAGCCGCCGAATTTCCGGAAAGCCGCCCGGTAGTTGACGCCGCCGTGAAAGCCGGTGTCTCCGACGTGGTAGATGCGGCCTGCCGGCGTTTCGAGGATGAAGGCGCCCCAGAGGGCCATGCGCCGGTCGCGGCTGCCGCGCGCCGACCAGTGATGGCACGGTTCGATGTGAATCCGCACCCCGCCGGCAACCTCGAAACTGTCGCCCCAGTCGCCGGTCCTTATCTGCATGCCCTTCACGGCCTCGTGCACGATTTTGTCATTCCCGAGTGGCGTGACCACGAGCGGCTTGTGGTGTTTGTGCAGCCGTTTGAGGGTTTCGATATCGAGATGGTCGTAGTGGTTATGGGTCAGCAATACCAGATCGATATCCGGCAACCGGTCGAAGGCGATGCCGGGCGCGTTGACGCGTTTCGGCCCGACGAAGGAAAGCGGGGAAACGCGCTGCGCCCACACCGGATCGGTCAGGATGTTCAGGCCCGCGACCTGGATCAGCATGGTGGCATGGCCGACCATGGTGACCCGCAGGTCGTCGCCATCGACGCCGGAAACCGGCGCCGCGCCGGAAAACGGGCTGTCGAAACGGGCCGGCCAACGGTTGCGTTTTTCGCCGAACTGCCACTTGAGAAGATCGCGCAGCCCGTTGGGCGGCCTGCCGCCGGGATTGAAGAAAAAAGTGCCGTCGAAATGGTCCGAAACGGGGCCTGAATAGTATTTATTGACGCGGTTCTTGCTGTCGCCGCGCGAGGCGCGAGGCGATGGCAATTGTTCGTTCTTCTGCTCCATTATCCTGAGATAAGCGGCCGAGGGCGAGTTTCAAGTCGGGCCTCGCGGAGCTTGACGCCGGCTGTCAGACGGCGTCCAGCGGCAGGTGCGGGCGGTCCTTGACCTTGCCGATGACGATGGAGGTCTCGATGCCGGAGATGCCCGGCAGCTCGGCAAGCACATCGCGCAGATAGCGGTTGTAATCCTTCATGCCTGCAAGGCGCAGCGTAAGGATATAGTCGTGCGGCCCCGTGATCAGGTCGCAGCGCTGGATTTCCGGCAGGCTCATGATCCGCGCTTCGAATTGCGAGATCGTCGCCCGGTCGCGGTTGAGCAGCTTGATAAAGACGTAGATCGCCAGTTCCAGCCCGCATTTGTCCGCGTCGATCTCGGCCCGGATGCCGCGAATGATCCCGGCTTCCTCCAGTTGCCTTATACGGCGGCGCGTCGGTGTCGGCGAAAGGCCGACCGCCTGGGCGACCGATTCGACGCTGGCCCGCCCGTCCTCGGTCAGCGTGGCGATAATCATTTTATCCGTTTTGTCGAGCATTTTAGCTGAAAACCTCTAATTTTGTGCTGTATGGTAGCAAAATAGGAGAGATTTGGCCAATGCGAACAGCGTAAACTTCTCACCAAGAGGAGATGTCGCCATGCCCGGATCAAAATCCTTCCGCCGCACCCATCTCGGCGGCCACATGCTTCACCCGTCAACGCAGATGATGTCCTTCGGCTACGAGCCGTCCATGTCCGAAGGGGCGGTCAAGCCGCCGGTTTTCCTGACCTCGACTTTTGCCTTCCAGTCGGCGGAGGAGGGCGCGGCGTTCTTCGATGTGGTGGCCGGACGGAAACCGGCGCCCGACGATGGCGGCGCGGGCGGCCTTGTCTACAGCCGCTTCAATCACCCCAATACCGAAATCGTGGAAGACCGACTGGCGCTGTTCGACGGCGCCGAGGCAGCGCTTCTGACATCGTCCGGCATGGCGGCGATCAGCGCTGTCTTTTTGACGCTGCTTCGTCCCGGCGACTCCATCGCCCACTACACACCGCTTTACGGCGGAACCGAGTCGCTGATCGGAAAGTTGCTGCCGGGCTGGGGGATCAAGCCGATCCCGTTTGTCGACGGTCTTTCGGAAGGGGCGCTCATCTACACGCTCGAAAAGGCGGCACGGCACGGACCGGTGAAGATCCTTTATCTGGAGACGCCGGCAAACCCGACAAATGCCATGATCGATCTTGCCATGGCGCGGCGGGTCGTTGACCGGTGGTCGCAGATTTCCGGACACAAGCCGGTCATCGTCTGCGACAACACCATGCTCGGCCCGGTGTTCCAGAAGCCGATCGACCTCGGGATCGACCTGTGCGTCTATTCACTGACAAAATATGTCGGCGGGCACAGCGACCTGATCGCCGGCGGCATCACCGGTACCAGGACGCTGCTGAACGCGATCCGACTGACGCGGAGCGCCTACGGTTTCCAGCTCGACCCGCATTCATCGTGGATGCTTGCACGATCGATGGAAACCCTGACGCTGAGAATGGAAAGGGCGGCCGATTCGGCGACACGTGTCGCTGAATGGCTGGCCGGCAACACGATCATTCCCTGCACGGTCCTGCACCCGCTCTACTCGGCCAGCCAGAAGGAACGATCGGTCTATGAAAACCAGTGCACCGGCCCGGGCTCGACCTTCTCTTTCGTCATCGATGACGACCGCGCCATGGCCTTCCGCAT
This sequence comes from Nitratireductor sp. XY-223, assembly GCF_004959855.1. Taxonomy (GTDB): domain Bacteria; phylum Pseudomonadota; class Alphaproteobacteria; order Rhizobiales; family Rhizobiaceae; genus Hoeflea_A. The sequence goes on from NZ_SPNT01000002.1 coordinate 739,770, forward strand.
TCTCAACGAGTTGCGGCTATTCAAACTGGCCGTCAGTCTTGGGGGAACGGAATCGCTGGTCTGTCACCCGGCATCGACAACCCATTCAGGTGTGCCGCTCGAGGCGCGGGATTCGGCCGGCGTCACGGAAGGGCTTATCAGGCTGTCGGTGGGGCTGGAACACGCGGACGATCTTATCGAGGATCTCAAGCAGGCCTTCAACAAGGCCTCAAAGGGCGCATTGGCGCTGGCAGGCTGACCGGGCCTGCCCCGGAATTGCTCTAACGCGGCGCCCAACGCCAGCCGAGTTCCGCGTCGTCCTCGTAGGTCGCCTCGTAGATCGGCGCGGCGAGCGCCAGCTGGAGATAGAGCGTACCGGTTCCGCGATTGGCGAAGCCGTGCTTGGTGCCGGCCGGTATGACGACCGATCGTCCCGCCGGGACCGTCTCGGTCTCGTCACCGACCCAGATTTCAGCGGTGCCCTCGACGACGCTGATAACCTTCTCGACGGCATGGACATGGGTGGGCGCTCCCTTTCCCGGAAGGCACCACTGATCGAATATGCACAACTGCCTGCAGCCGGTCAGAAGCGAACACCGCATTCTTGTGGTCACGCCCGGCTGCCATTCCTCCAGCGGCTGATTTTCATAGTCATTAATTTTCATGGGCCTTTTCCCGGTCCGTCGCAGGTTTCGCAAAGTATCAACCGGCGATCACGTCGGGTTCAAGTGAATTGATCCATTGCGGGTGCCTTAACTGTTATTATTTACTTGGCTTTTCTTAACAGTGTGTCTTCAAAGGCACATTGTCACCGCTCCAGTGGAGATGCGCATTGGCTGCATTAGAATTGGTCACCAGACAGTTTCGCCGCGGAACGCGGCTCGATCAGCTGCCCGAACGCGTTCGCGTGGCGCTGGATGAACGCGAACGCGCCAACGAGATCATGGCGCGCCTCATCCAGTTGACGATCGTGCTCATGTTCTCCGCGATCTACTTCATCAGCCCGAAGACCAGCCCCGACGAGGCGTTTTCGCCGGTTCCGTACGTGCTTGGCGCCTATCTGGTCGTCAGCGTGATCGGCTTGATCTGGTCCATTCGCCAGAAGCTGCCGCACTGGTCGGTCTACGGCTCGATCCTGTTCGACTTCGGACTGCTCTACAGCCTGATGGTCAGCTTCCATATCCAGTACATGCAGCCGGCATCGTTCATCCTGAAGGCGCCGACGCTGCTCTACGTTTTCATATTCATCGCCATCCGCGCGCTTCGCTTCGAAGCCCGTTTCGTAATTGCGGCCGGTTTCGTCGCCGCGGCCGGCTGGGCAGCGATGATCGTTTACGTGACGCGCATCGATTCCGGCGACAACATGCTGACCCGCTCCTACGTGGAATACCTGACGTCGAATTCAATCCTCATCGGCGCCGAGATCGACAAGATCCTGTCGATCCTGTTCGTGACGGGCGTCCTGACGCTGGTGGTCAACGCATCGAAGAACCTGCTGGTCAGCGCCGTGACCGAGGAGCAGGCCGCCAGCGACCTGTCGCGCTTTTTCGACACCAGCATCGCAAGCGGCATCCGCCAGAGCGCCGACCGCCTGGAAGCCGGAAAGGGCGAGAACCGTGAAGCGGCGATCCTGTTCGTCGACATTCGCGGTTTCACGCGCATAGCTGCGGGCATGAATGCCTCGGACGTGATGCTGACCCTGTCGCGCTACCACGGCCGGGTCGTCCCCATCGTTCAGCAATGCGGCGGCGTGATCGACAAGTTCATGGGCGACGGCATCATGGCGACCTTCAGTTTCGACGGCGACCGGGCCGCGGCCTCGAAACGGGCCATGGAAGCGGCCGAAATGATCCTGCGCGATGCGGAGCGGTGGCCAAAAGAAGAACCGGCGCTCAAGGCCATCAGCGAGAACGGCATCGGAATCGGCGTCGCCTCCGGCCCGGTGGCGTTCGGAGCGGTCGGCCAGGAAAACCGGCTGGAGATCACCGTTATCGGCTCGGCCGTCAACCACTCGGCGAAGCTGGAAAAACACAACAAGGTGCTGGGATCGCGGATGATCGCGTCCGCCCATACCTATCGCGAAGCGCTGGAGAAGGGTTACATCGGCGACCTTGTGGCGGAAGTCCGGACCGACATGCTCGAAGGCGTTGCGGAGCCGCAGGAAATAGCGGTGCTGACCCTTTCAACCGCCGGCCACACCTCCGACGGCGGGGAAACGGGTGCCGGTGCGCCCCCTCCGGTTTCAACGGAGAGGACGCGGACCGGCACCTGACTTTCGCTAGAATTCGTCCCAGTTCTCGTCGTCATCTGGGGATGTGGCCGCGTTGCCGTCGAAACCGAGCGCGCTGCTGACGGCTTTCACCATCCTGCGGGCCGGCGAGGGGACATGCCCGGACGTCTCATCCGCCTCCTTCAACGGCGCGGCGGGCGGTTCTCCGGAAAGGCGGAATTCGCCGATGCGGCTGGAAAGCCCGCCGACGTCCTCGGCCAGCTGATGGGTAACGGCGGTTGTTTCCTCGACCATCGCCGCGTTCTGCTGGGTCATCTGGTCCATCTGCGTGACGGCGGCATTGACCTCCTCGATGCCGGTGAGCTGCTCGTTCGCCGCCGTTGCAATGGCGCTGATGGCGTTGTTGACATTGGTGACATGCTCGGAGATCTGCGTCAGCGCGTCGCCGGTCGCCTTGACCATCTTCACGCCGTTGCCGACCTGCTCGCCCGATTTGGTGATCAGTTCCTTGATCTCCTGCGCGGCGGTGGCGGCCCGCTGCGCGAGTTCGCGCACCTCCTGGGCAACGACGGCAAAGCCCTTTCCGGCCTCACCGGCCCGTGCCGCCTCGACGCCCGCATTCAGGGCCAGGAGGTTGGTCTGGAAGGCGATCTCGTCGATCACGTTGATGATGTTGGAGATTTCGCCGGAGGCGGATTCGATGCCTTCCATGGCCGAGACCGCCTCGGCGACGACGGCGCTCGACTTTTCGGCGTCGGTCTGCGCGGCTCCGGCCATCTGGGCCGCCTCCCCGGCCCGCTCGGACGTTCCCTTCACCGCCGACGTGATCTCTTCAAGCGCGGCGGAGGATTCCTCGAGAGAGGCGGCCTGCTGCTCCGTGCGCCGCGACAGATCGTCGGCCGCCGAGCGGATCTCCATGGAGTTGTTGTCTATGGAGCCGGTGCTTTCGCGGATATCGCAAAGCGTTCCGTTGAGTTTTTCAACGGAGGCGTTGAAATCGATCCTCAGGCGCTCCAATGCCTCCATGAACGGCGTGTCGAGGCTGACCGTCAGATCGCCTTCCGACAGGCGCGTCAGGCCGCTTGCGAGGGCATCGACCGCCTCCTGCATCCGGCGGGCTTCCTCGGCCTTGGCCGCCTCGCGCTCGGCGCGTTCGCGGTCGCTCAGCGAACGGTTTTCCTCCGCTTCGCGCTCGAGGTTCTCCTTCTCGATAGCGGCGTCCCGGAACACGGCAACGGAACGCACCATCTCGCCGATCTCGTCCTTGCGGGCCTCGCCTTTCAGCTCAAGGTCCGTGTTGCCATTGGCGAGTTCGGACATGTTGTTGACCACATCCGATATGGGCCGCGTGATGGAACGGGAGAACAAAATAGCCGCCGCCATCGCTGCGCCCAGCAGGGCAAGTGCAATGAGCAGCACGATGTTGCGCAGCGATGTAACGCCCGCAAGCGCTTCCGAGCGGTCGATGACGGCACCGACCACCCAGCCGGATCCGCCGAAATCGACCGGCGCGAAGGCCGCGATGGCATCGATGCCGCGATAGCCGGATATGGTCCCGGTCTCCATTTTGTCGCGTGTTGCGGAGGCGATCATGGGCGTATCGATCCGTGTGGCGAGCGCTTCATTCTCTTCCGTCTTTGTAGAATCGGAGATCAGGAATCCGTCATTGCGGATCAGGATCGTTTCGCCGGATGCACCGAGGCCGGTGGTGTTGTTCATGATGTTGGCGATGATGTCGTTCGGCATCTGCAGCACAACGACTCCGGCAACATCCTTGCCGACGGTGACAGGCATTCCGATGAACGCCGCCGGCGCGTCGTTGGACGGGCCGTAGGGCATGAAATCCTTGAGCACGAACTGATCGGTGGGTCCGGCTTCCATCACCTCCCTGTAAACATTGGCGAGATCGGTGTCCTTCCACTGGCCGTTCACCAGGTTGGTCGCGTAGTCGCGCTCCTTGAATACCGTGTAGACGACATTGCCCTTTTCATCGATGAGGAACAGGTCGTAGTAGCCGTTGTCGAGGATGAACTGGCGCAGCTTGTCGTGGTACTTCTTGTGGATGCTGTCATAACCGTCGACATCGGCCGTATCGAGAAGGTGTTTCTGACCGACCGGATGCGGATTGTCGTCGATATAGCGTTTCTGAAGCTCGGTAACGGCGTCGCCTTCCATATAGTTCCAGCCGAACTTGAAGGCGCTGAAGGCGTTGCTGACCTCCGGGTCCCTGACGAGCGTGTTCAGGTCCTTCTCAACCGTCTTCAGGTAGGTCTCGACCTGGTTGCGGCGGCCGTCGGCGACGGCCTCCAGCTTTTCATAGGCTTTCCGCTCCAGCGTATTGGAGCTTATGACAAGTGCAGCGACACTGGAGGCACCGATGGCGACGATGGTCAGCAGTGCAGCTGCAAGCGGCAGCTTGCGTGAAATCAGCATTATGGAGCGCTTTTCTTTCGGAGTATGACTTCCACATGCCCGTGGGCCGTCCGAAATCGCGCATCATGCATTTCTAGGCGTGGTACCTGGATATTCCGGCAAGAAAATTTTTGCCTAACAGCGTTAAACGGCAGTTAATTCATCAGATTTTACGGTGGCTCATCGAAGATTTGAAACCATTGCGCGAAATGTAAGCCGAATATTCCCTGCAGGGTTTACTTGTTTTTGTCTTCGATCGGGCCGCCGGCGTCTTTCCACCCGGTAAAACCGGATTCGATGTGACTGACGCCGGAGAGGCCCATTTCCACCGCCGTCCTGGCCGAAAGAGCCGACCGCCAGCCGGATGCGCAGTAGAACACGAAGCGCTTTCCCGACTGGAACTCTTCCTTGGCGTAGGGGCTTTCAGGGTCGATCCAGAATTCAAGCATGCCGCGGGGGCAGTGAAAGGCACCGGGAATGAGGCCGTCGCGCTGCAATTCGCGCACATCGCGCAGATCAACGAACAGCACGTCCGCGTCACCATGGAGCGACACGGCTTTCTCGGCGGTCACCCGATCAACGATTTCGTTGGCCTCGGCGACCATGTCCTTGAAGCGTTTGATGTCGGCCAAAGGAACCGCCCTCAGTCCGTGACCAGTTCGTCCACGGTGACGTTCAGCACCTTGGCGATCTTGCAGATCGCCGTCAGGGTCGGCCGCCTGGACCCGTCCTCGATGCCGGCAATATAGGTTTCGTCGAGGCCGGTCCGGGCAGCGAGCTGACGCAGGCTGATGCGGCGAAACTCGCGCGCTTGCGTGACGGCGCTGCCGTTGTGACCCTTGCTGCGCACGACCTCGTGGGTGGCCGGATCGACGGTCGCTTCGAAGATCGACTGCGCCGCCATCGATTCGGCGAGGATCAGTGCCTCGTGCATGGCGTTGAACTCGGCTTCGCGCACCACGACAAAACGCTCTCCGGTCGCCGGTGCCTCGAAGGAGCTGATTCCGGTCAGTGTGTTGTGAAGCTTGGGATGCGCGGCATCCCCCGATCTGCCCTGGCCATAAAAGGCGCGCGCGGCATTGCTACTCATCCAGGTCCCCGTCCTCTACGCAATAATCCTCGATCCACCGCCCAGACCGCCGAAGACTATAACTTCATTATCAAAAGTACAACTTCGCCCACGAAAATTAGTAGTGCACATGTGTGACAAACATGTTCTGGGCCCGCGCGTATTGCGGCAGCCTTTCCGGGGCGAAGGCGGTCAGAAACTCCTTGACATGTAATCTGTAGGTTACATAAATACAGCCAGCTTTTCTCAAACCGGGAGATCGACCATGCTCAGAACCGCAATCGCGATATCCGGACTGCTGCTGCTCGGCCACGGCGCCGGCGCGGCGACGCTCAGCCAGACGATCCATTTTCCGGGCGCCAGCGCGGACGCGCTGTACGAGCTTTATGCGACCAGCGACGGCCACAAGGCGGTGACCGGACTTCCGGCCAGCTACCGGGCGCCGGACGGTGCCGAGAGCGAGCGGGCACAGGCGGGCGGAACGCTCGACGCGTTCTGTTTCCAGCCCGACATGTGCGCGCTGAAGGCCCGGGTCCTCGACATATCCAATGCCGAGGGCGTCCACTCCATAACCATGGCGTGGTGGAATTTCGGCTGGGTATCGGCGGTCGATCCGGCGGATATGACCGTCGAGGGGCGCGGGGCGCCCGATTCGACGCTGGTGCTGACTTTCAGGGACACGCTGCGCGGTGCGCAGATTGAGCTCGTTCAGGTCAATGTGCCGGATTTCAAGGTACGCATACCCAATCCCGACCAGACCGAGGAAGTCGGCCCGCTGAGTTCGATCGTCAACACCCACTGGAACACGCTCTACTGGGACGGCTTTCGCCGCAACCTCGCCCCGTAAGTCCAAGGAACCCATCGAACAGGGAACGCACCCATGCCCTTCGAAATCACCGGCATCTATGCCAGCCTGCTGGCGATCGTGATGATCTTTCTAAGCACCCGGGTCAGCATCCTGCGGGCACAAACGGACATTCCAATGCTGCATGGCGAGAACGTCCAGCTTGCAGAATGGATCCGCCGGCACGGCAATTTCACCGAGAACGCGCCGATGGGGCTGATCCTGATGGCGATCGTCGAGGCATCGGGCGCGTCCGTCCTGTTGCTCAACGTCATCGGCGGAACCCTGCTGGTGGGGCGCATCGCCCATCCGTTCGGCATCGCCGCCAAGGACGAGAACAAGGTCGCGCGGGGCGCGGGCGCGCTGCTGACGGCTGCCTCGATGCTGATTTGCGTGGTGTTCATCCTGGTCAATGCGGTCTAGAACCAATCCGGACCACACGGACCGGGATGCCGATGACCTATCGCCTGCAAAACATCTACTCCGTCATTGCCGATGACCGTCGGCGGGCGCTGATCGACTGCCTCGCAGAGGGCGAAAGGACGGCGGGCGAGCTTGCCAGCCGGTTCGACATTTCCCGCCCGGCCGTCGCCAAGCACCTGCGCATCCTGGAGGAAAGCGGGCTGGTCACGATCACCAATGTCGGCCGCACCCGCGTGCACCGGTTGAATGCGGCGCCGCTGCGCGAGGTCCACGACTGGGTGCAGAAATACGGCCGCTTCTGGGACGAGCGCCTTGAAAACCTCAAACAGGCCGTCGAGGCCGACGTCAAAGCCAGGAAACGGAAGAGCTGATGGCGCATATCCATCGCAGCATCACCATCGCCGCGCTGATCGACGATGTCTGGGCCTATCTCACCGAAAGCGACAAGATCGCCCAGTGGCTGATGCCCAACACCTTCGTTGCCAAGCCCGGCCATGCATTCACCATGGACTGCCCGCCGGGCATCGGCTCGGGAGCGCCGGTGCGCTGCGAGGTCATGGAGCTGCAGCCGCCCGAAAAAGGCCGCGCCCGGCTTGCCTATACCTGGGTGATCGACGAGCCCTATACCGAGACCCTGCTCGAGATCGAGCTGATCGAGGTGGCACGGGAAACGCGCTGCGACCTTGTTCATTCCGGCTGGCGGGACGGAAAGGACGCTTTGCGTGACCGTCACGAGGAGGGCTGGGACGTGCTGCTCGATACCCGGCTGCGGTCGCTGCTGGAGGGCAGTTAGAAACCGGCGTTCCGTTGCCGGCAGCGGCCGTCAACGAAGGGCGCAGTTTGACATCGAATGGCGGCTACAGCTTTGCGATAACGGGCGCGTAGAGCTGCTTGGCATTGCCGGTCACCGGGTCGCCGTGGGCCGGCAGGACGTGCTCGAAATCGAGCTCGGACAGGATCCTGCGGACCTCCGCCGGATCGGGCTTTGCCGCCTTCAACCAGCCGGGGCCGATATTGTGCGGCTTGATAAAGCCCATCAGCCGCATCAGCAGGCGCGCCGGCAGGTTGAAGTAACGGTTGGTCCTTGCCCAGTTCTGCAGGCAGTCGCCGGAAACGACAATGCCGCCCTCGCGCTCGATCAGCAGCAGGCCCTCGCCGGTGCTGGCGGACTTGAACAGGGCGAGCCGGGCGTCCTTCACGGGCAGGGCGGTATCGTCATCAAGGACGACGTCCGGCGAAAAATAGGCTTCGCCCTTGCCGTCGAAACCGGCGATATAGGGCGCGTCGACCGACCAGACCTTTGCCTGGTAGCGGTCCTTGTAGAAGGGATCGTCCATGCCGTGAAATCCGGCGAGCCGGAGGACATGCTTGACCCGGCCGAGGCCTTCGAGCGCCTTGAGGCCGGCCTCGCCCAGCCGGATCGTGTTGACCAGCGTCACGTCGCCGTCCTCAACGAGGACCGTCATGTTGCGGCTGAACCGCGCCGGCACCGGCCCGCTGATGGCAACCGTGCCGGTGACGAAGTGGATGCCCGGAAAGACCTCGACGAGATCGCCGTGCGCCTGTGCCTGCGGGAATGATTGGCTGTCCGTCATCCTGTCCCCCTGCAAACCATCCGATGAAACCTGATCCGGGCGGGACTATAGCTTGCGGACACAGCGCCATCCAAGCCTGCGCCGGTAAAGAGCACGTGAGCGCATTGGCCTTCACGCGGCCTTCTGCGGCGCGTTGATGCGCTGCATGATCTCCGTCAGACGCGACCATCCCTGCAGGGTCACCGGCAGGACGAGGGCGGATTCGACGAACTCCCACGAATAGCTGATGATCGAGAAGATCGTGCCGACGCTGGTCGCAAGGTTCGTCGCCGCGAACCACAGGTTAAAGACGATGAATGCGAGAAGCACGAGGAAGATGGCGCCGTACACATAGGCTTCCGTGTCGGAGAGCCTGATCTCGATCCGGCGCAGCCTGTCCAGATGCGAAAGGATGGCCGAGGGCGCGCGCTGCTCGAGGATCCGGACCTGCTGCTCCGTCTGCTGGTTGTGCTCGCCGTTCAAACGGAAGAAGCGTCCGTGGAACGCGAAGTAGATGGCGATCATCAGCGTCGCGCTGGCCATCGCGGCGTAGGACAGGAACGGGTGGAAGGTAAACAGGATGACCAGTGAAATGACCAGCTGGACGACGGAATTCATCACCGCCGGCACCTCGGTTTCGAGAAAATCCACCAGTTCGCGGCCCATTCCGAGACGGGCGTTCTGACGGGAGACCGGCATGCCGCCGGAGCGTCCGATCAACTCGGTTCCAAGGGCAACGCGGATGGTGCCGTAGGCGCGGGTGTCATAGACGCGCCTTGTCACGCCGATCGCGATCAGCCCGGCGAGCACCGCCGCCAGCCGGATCAGCGGATCCGTATCGCCCTTGAGCAGGCCATCGATCGCGAAGCCCATGAACAGCGGTATCAGCGCCGTCAGGCTGGTCTCGCATAGGGTGAGAAGCCAGGTCAGGCTGATCGGCCGGAGGAATTTGCGGATCAGCGTTCCGACCGTGAGCGGTTGGTCCTTGAGCATTTTTCCGGATCCCGATCGCGAGGGTTGAAGAAAGCGGCCATCAATGCCAATTTATGAGACATATGTGTCTCGTAACTTATTTCAAGATGTGGAACAGACATGTCTCAGAAAAACGACCGGCGGTTCGTCCGCTCGCAAGAGGCGATCATCGAGGCCGGGATTGCCGCGCTTTTACGAAACCCGTCCGCGGGCATGTCCGAAATCGCCGATGCGGCCGGCATCGGCCGGGCGACGCTCTACCGGCATTTCGAATCCCGCGAGGCCCTCGTCCGCAAACTGGCGCTGGTTTGCCTGGAAGAAACGGAGACCGCCCTCGAACCCAATGAGAACCTGTCCGGACGGGCGGCCGTCGAGAAGATCATCGATGTGCTGATGCCGATGGCGGACCGCTTCAGGTTCCTTGTCAGCCTCTGGTCTCTTGTCGAGGGCGACGCGGAGGTGGCGCGGATCGAAGCGCGGATGCGCGGCGAGATGCTGGCCCTGTTTCGGCAGGCGATGACGGACGGCGAGTTCGAGACGGACATGCCGGCGGAATGGCTGACGGCGTTCTTCGACAGCACGCTCACCGCCGGCTGGATGCTGGTCGACGCCGGTGCGGCTACGTCCGGGGAGGCGGCGGATTATGTAAAGCGCTCCTTTCTCGACGGGTGCGCGAATTAGACCGGTCGGCTTGATGGCCTCGCCGCGCCGTCATCATCGGCACTGATGAGCGAAATCATCAAATGCGATTTTCTGCCGCTCTGCCTCTCGCTTAGACTGCCGGGAATCCGGCCGTCCGGCCGATCAATCAAGAAACGGGAGGTGAGACGATGCAGCGCATGCCGATGATCGAACGGGAGAACATATCGGGAGACCTGGAGGTTTTCTACGATTCCGTCACCGCGCTCCTTGGCCGCGTGCCCCGGTTCTACCGCACGATCGCCAGTGCGCCGTGGCTTGCCATGTGTTTCCTGCCGATCAACGCCACCGCGCAGCGTCAGTGGCCGGGCACCCGCATCTCCGGGCGCGTCAAGGAACTCGTCGTCATCAAGACCAGCCACGTCAATGGCTGCGACTATTGCTATGCCCACAACACGGCCCTCGGCGCCGCCGCCGGCATCACCCACGACGAGGTCATCGAAATGAGTTCGGACGATTATCTGGATTCAAAGACCCTGTCGGACGCGGAGAAGGCGGCCATCCGCTGGGCCGAGGCCATGACGCGCAACACGGCGGGCAGGGACGATGCGCTCTTTGCCGAACTGAAGGAACATTTCTCCGACGGCGAGATCATCGAGATCAGCATGGTGTGCGCCATGTTCAACATGATCAACCGGCTGACCGACAGCCTCGGCGTGCCGATCGAGGAGCAGGCGGAGATCGACCTCATCAAGCCGTCGCTCCATCTCGATCCCGCGAAGATCAAGGATTACGTGACCTGGATGGCCGGCTTCTGGCCGGATGCGGATTTCGAGAGCCTGAACCGGCAGGCCGCCGAGGCCGCCGCGCGTCCGGCGGAAGCCGCCGAGTAGGCACTGCCCAGGGGGGCACTTGCCCGGGCGCCGGTTTGCCGGCCATGATGGCCACGCGTGTGATTTGAACCGTGTGGCGCAAGATGAAAGAACCCGAAGAACGCGCGGCTTTCGACCGGCTGACGAGCCTGCTGGCGGATGCGTTTGCCGAGGAAGGACGGCCGGGCGGCGACATGGCTGCAAAGGCTTTGCGGGCCGCGCCCGCCCTGCCCTACCGGCGCACCGTCTCGGGCGCCGATCCCGGCCCGGTCCTGGATGTGGCCTGCGGCCTCAGCGGCGCGCTGCCGCTCGGCGCGTCCGTCCTTGCCTGCCGGCACCTGCTCGACTGGATATCCTGGGAAGGCACCGGGCTGGAGCGGTCGGTGTCGGCGCGGCTTTATACGACCGAGCTCGTTGGACCGGACGGACATGTCGCCGCCGAGAGCGTGCGGATCGGCCTGCTGGCCTCGGAGGCGTGGACCGACTACCCGATCTCCAGCCATGCGGGCGAGGAAACCTATCTTGTCATTGCCGGCACGGCGGAATGGTCCGTTGGCGGCGGTGATTACGCCGCCCATGCGCCCGGCGCGCTCATCCACCATCCGTCCTGGGTGCTCCATGGGCGGCGCACCCTGGACGAGCCGTTCCTCGGCGCTTGGCGCTGGAGCGGCGATCTCGACCTGTCCACCTTCCGCGTCGCCGAAGACTGAATCCGGGTCTCGAGGTACCCGCCCTCGAGACCTGTCACGCGCGCAAACGTGTCACTTGCCACGCGGCACCGATTTCCCGACAATCGCGGCCATGGATTTCGACATCAGACCCGCCGACTGGGAGAGTTTCCGTGCCGTCATGGGCGACAAGGGCGGCTGCGGCGGGTGCTGGTGCATGCTGTGGCGGCTGCCGAAGAAGCAGATGGACGCGCAGATGGGCGAGGACAACCGGCTGGCGATGAAGGCGCTGTTCGAATCAGGTCAAATATCCGGACTGATAGCGTTTGTTGAGGACAATCCCGTCGGCTGGATTCATCTGGACGACCGGTCCGCCTTCACGCGGCTTGCCTCTTCCAGGGTGCTGAAACCGGTCGATGACAAGCCCGTCTGGAGCGTCGCCTGTTTCCTGATCGACAAGCGCCATCGCCGCAAGGGCCTGTCGGCCCGGCTGCTTCTGGGGGCCTGCGACCTCGCCCGCGAGCGCGGCGCGCAAATCCTCGAGGGCTATCCGATCGACACGCCGAAGACGCGCTACCCGCCGGTCTATGCGTGGACCGGTTTCGCCGGCGCCTTTCGAAGGGCCGGCTTTTCCGAGGTCGCCCGCCGCTCGCCGACGCGACCGATCATGCGCAGGGTCCTGTAACTCGCGTCTGGCGACCTGATAGCTATTCGTCGATGGCGTGCAGTTTGCTCTCGTCGATGGCGGCAATCACGAACAGGCCGATGACCGCCGACAACAGCACGGGCCAGTAGGCGAGACTCATGCCGGCGGCGAAGGATTCGCTCAGGATCGACCTGATCTTGTCCGCGTTCTCCGTGCTGTAGCGGGCGAAAATGTTGTTGGCGGCGGCGGCGCTGGCCGAACCGGCATTCAGCACCGAAAGATCCGCTGCGGACAGCGATATGCCGGCCTGTTTCAGCGCCGCCTCGACCCGCGCCAGGCCGGACCCGTACATGATTGCCGTCGCCACCGCCACGCCGATCGCGCCATAGGCAAGGTGCAGCATGAAGGACAGGCCGCCGGCCAGACCGGCGCGCGATGCCTTGACCGCACTGACGACCGCGGTGCCCGACGTGCCGACCCCGAGCGGGGCGCCGAAGCCGATCAGCAGCATGGCCGGCAGGATCGCGTAGTAGCCCCATGAGGCTGGCAGGACAATGACGGTCGCACAGCCGAGGGAGACCAGGGCATAGCCGATGAACAACAGGCGTTTTGGACCGAACGGCTTGTAGAAGTTCCCGGCGACGATCGATCCCACCGCCAGCGGCAACATCAGGGGGATCATGCCGAACGAGGCCGTCAGGACCGACCAGCCGAGCGTTTTCTGCATGAACTGCGGGAAGTAAAGGAAAGCGACGAAGAACGCCGGCACCATGAGCGCGTTGAGCCACAGCGTGAGCACGAATTCGCGGTTGCGGAGCATCTGCGGCGGCAGCAGCGGATCGGCAACGCGGCCTTCCACGAACGGGAACACCAGGAACAGCACAACGCTGGCGCACAGCAGTGCGATCACGGAAAGCGATCCCCAACCCCAGTCGGCGCCGACGTCGAGCGCGAAAAGAAGTGCCAGGATGGCCCCCGACAGAATGGCGATGCCGGCAAAATCGACCGGCTCGTTGTCGGCCTGCGGCCGCTGCCTGGAAAGCAGGCGCCAGACGAGCACGGCAGCGGCGGTGCCGAACAGGGCATTGGCAAGGAAAAACAGCCGCCAGTCGCCGAAATAGGAAGCGACGCCGCCGATGAGCGGGCCGATCACGTTGCCGGTGGTCACGCCGGCCAGAATCAGCCCCATGACGAGGCCGCGCTGGTCTTCGGTCGCGTTGGTTGCGCCGAGGGCAATGATGCTCGGCCAGACAAGCCCGGCACCCAGCCCCTGGACGGCGCGGGCGGCGATAAGAAATCCGATATCCGGTGCCAGGAGGCAGCCGATGGAGGCGGCGACGAAGAGCGCGAGACCGATGAGCAGCACCCGCCGCCGGTCATGGGTGTCGCCCAGCCGCCCGCCGGTCACCATGAACATGGCAAAGGTCAGGGCGTAGATGTTGAGCACCCACTGGGTGGTGGTGATGTCGGCGGACAGGTCGGCTTCGATGGAGGGCACCAGAAGCAGCGCACCGGTAAAATCGGTGCCGATCGTGAAGGCCGTGATCATCAGCGTGACAATGCCCAGCACCGTGTGGCCGCCGACAGGACCCGATTGCGTTTCCGATGACATTGAACCCCCTAATTTCCAGATCGGCGCATCCCGGGCCCGATATTCATACCCCTTGGCCTGTTCCTGTCGGGCAAGGGTATCCGGTGTTTGCCGCCGCTGTCCACGGCACATGCGGCTTGACTTTTTCCGGCCATTGCTGTTTATCCGCGGCATTCCGCGACGAGTTGACAACTCCGAGCCGCTGACCGGGACCCGCGAAGGTATAAAGAGATCCCGGAAGCCAACACCCGGCAGCGCGATGCGCCCCCGGGTGCTTTCGTGCTTTGGGCTTGTCATTCGTGCGAGGGATGACGATCTTCCGGAGATGGTCTCCGGAAGCAAGGGAATGATGGATGTTTGAAAGCCTTCAAGATCGCCTGGGTTCAATCCTCAACGGGCTGACCGGCCGCGGCGCGCTGTCCGAAAAGGATGTCTCGGCGGCGCTGCGCGAAGTGCGCCGGGCGCTACTCGAGGCCGATGTGGCGCTGGAGGTGGTGCGCGACTTCACCGACAAGGTGCGCGAGAAGGCGGTCGGCGCGGAAGTGCTGAAATCCATCAAGCCCGGCCAGATGGTCGTCAAGATCGTCCACGACGAGCTCGTCGCCATGCTCGGCGAGGAAGGCGTTGCGATCGATCTCAACGCACCGGCGCCCGTCGTCGTCATGATGGTCGGCCTGCAGGGTTCGGGCAAGACGACGACCACCGGCAAGATCGCCGCGCGGCTTTCCGCGCGCGACAAGAAGAAAGTGCTGATGGCGTCGCTCGACACGCGCCGGCCCGCAGCCCAGGAGCAGTTGCGCCAGCTCGGCGAGCAGACGGGGATCGACACGCTGCCCATCGTCGCCGGCCAGTCGCCGACGCAGATCGCCGAACGCTCCGTCCAGGCGGCGAAGCTCGGCGGCCATGACGTCGTCATCCTCGACACCGCCGGCCGCACCCATATCGACGAGCCGCTGATGGTCGAGATGGCCGACATCAAGGCCAAGTCGAGCCCACACGAAATCCTGCTCGTCGCCGATGCGCTGACCGGCCAGGATGCCGTCAACCTGGCCCGCAATTTCGACGAGCGCGTCGGCATTACCGGCCTGGTGCTCACCCGCATGGACGGCGACGGCCGCGGCGGTGCGGCGCTCTCCATGCGCGCCGTGACCGGCAAGCCGATCAAGCTGATCGGCACCGGCGAGAAGATGGATGCGCTGGAGGAGTTCCATCCGCGGCGCATCGCCGACCGTATCCTCGGCATGGGCGATATCGTTTCGCTGGTCGAGAAGGCGGCCGAGACCATCGACGCCGAAAAGGCGCAGGTCATGGCCGACCGCATGAAGGCCGGCAAGTTCGACCTCAACGATCTCGCCGACCAGCTCAGGCAGATGCAGAAGATGGGCGGCATGTCCGGCTTCATGGGCCTGATGCCCGGCATGGGCAAGATGAAGGACCAGATCGCCGCCGCCGGCCTCGACGACACGGTGTTCCGCCGCCAGCTCGCCATCATCTCGTCGATGACGAAGAAGGAGCGGGCCAATCCCGATATCCTCAAACATTCCCGCAAGAAGCGTATCGCCGCCGGCTCCGGCACCAACGCGGCCGAGATCAACAGGCTCTTGAAAATGCACCGGCAGATGGCGGACGTGATGAAAGCGATGGGCGGCAAGGGCAAGAAGGCCGGCATGCTCGGCAAGATGATGGGCGGCCTGGCCGGCGGCATGGGCGGAATGGGCGGCATGCCCGACCCCAAGCAGCTCGAGGCGCTGAAGAAACAGGCGGATGCCGCGGGCCTCGGCAAACCCGGCGGCCTGCCCGACCTTGGCGGCGGCCCTGCCCTGCCCGGTCTCGGCGGTCCGAAACTTCCCGGCGGCCTTCCCGGCCTGCCCAAGAAAAAGTGACGATCATGACCACCGATCCGCAAGAACGCCTCAATGAACTGCGCCGCTCGATCGACAATTTCGATGCCGCGCTGATCCATATTCTGGCTGAACGCTTCCGCTGCACGCAGGCTGTCGGCAAGCTCAAGGCCGAATTCGACATGCCGCCCGCCGATCCGGCGCGGGAACAGCGGCAGGTCGAACGCCTGCGCAAACTCGCCGAGGAGGCCGATCTCGATTCCGATTTCGCAGAGGCCGTCCTCAACTTCATCATCAAGGAAGTCATTCGCCACCACGAGGCCATCCGGCACCGCACCGGCGCCGAATGAGCCCTTGAGGCGAACCCGAAACAAAACAGGACTTTAAAGGAAAACGAAATGGCACTGAAAATTCGTCTGGCCCGCGGCGGGTCGAAGAAACGCCCCTATTACCACGTCGTCATCGCCGATGTGCGCGCGCCGCGCGACGGCCGCTTCATCGAAAGGGTCGGCATGTGGAACCCGATGCTGGCCAAGGACGCCATCCGCGTCGAGCTCAATGAAGAGCGCATCAAGCACTGGCTCGAGCAGGGCGCCCAGCCGACGGACCGCGTGCTGCGCTTCCTCGATGCGGCAGGCATTGCCAAGCGCCCGGCCCGCAACAACCCGATCAAGGCGAAGCTCGGCAAGAAGGCTCAGGAGCGCCTCGACGAGCTGAAGGCGAAGGAAGAGGAAGCAGCGGCCGAAGCCGCCGACGCCGAAGCCGCAGCAGCTGAGGCGCCCGCTGAGGAAGCGCCCGCAGAAGAGGCGCCCGCCGTGGAAGCGCCTGCTGAAGAGGCACCGGCTGCCGAAGCATCCGCCGAGGAAGCGTCTGCCGAGGAAGCACCCGCCGAGGAAGCCCCTGCGGAAGAAGAAGTAAAAGAAACCGCTGGATAGGCGGAATGCTGCGTTATGTTAAGCGGGCGGCATTATGCTGCCCGTTTTTGTTTGCAGGCGGTTATGGCACAGGCTGACGACCTCATAGTGATGGCCGAGATCGGCGCGCCGCATGGCGTGCGCGGCGAATTGCGGGCCAAAGCCTATACGGACGATCCGATGGCGGTCACCGAATACGGGCCGCTGGTCGACCGGAACGGCCGGTCCTATACCGTGCTCTCGGTGCGGCCGGCCAAGAACGTCGTCATCATGCGGATCGAAGGCATCGACAGCCGCGAAGCCGCCGAGGCGCTGAAAGGACTGGCGCTACATATCCCGCGCAGCCGCCTGCCGGACGGATCGCTCGAAGAAGAAGAGTTCTTCCAAAGCGACCTGATCGGCCTTTCGGTTCGCGATGCCGGTGGAACGGCCTATGGGACCGTGGCGGCGATGCATAATTTCGGCGCCGGTGACATTCTGGAAATCAAGCCGCAAGAGGGGCCGGCCGTGATGATCCCGTTTTCGGAAGCGGCGGTGCCGGCCATCGATGTCGATTCCGGCCTGCTGACCGTCGATCCGGCGGCTGCCGGCCTCGACGATCCAGGCGAGAAGAAGGGGCCGGGCAGCCGCCGTCGCCGCCCCGCCGGCAAGGGTGCCGGGAAAGCGGAAAGGGAAAAGCGATGACGTTTCGGGCCAGCGTCCTGACGCTCTATCCGCAGATGTTTCCCGGCCATCTCGGCGAATCCCTGGCCGGACGGGCGATGGAGCGCGGCGACTGGACGCTCGAGGCGATCCAGATCCGCGATTTCGCCCGCGACCGGCACCGTAGCGTCGACGACACGCCGGCCGGCGGCGGCGCCGGCATGGTGCTGCGTCCCGACGTCCTTGCCGATGCCATCGACCACGCAAGTCCGCCGGACGATGCACGCCCGCGCCTGTTGATGAGCCCGCGCGGCGCGGCGCTCACGCAGGACCGCGTGCGCGAACTGGCGGCCGGGCCCGGCGTCGTGCTCGTGTGCGGGCGCTTCGAGGGCGTCGACCAGCGGGTGATCGAGGCACGGGGCCTCGAGGAGGTTTCGGTCGGCGATTATGTCCTATCCGGAGGCGAGCCGGCGGCGCTGACACTGCTCGATGCCGTCGTCCGGCTTCTTCCGGGCGTCATGGGCAACGAGGCATCGGGCAACCTGGAGAGTTTTGAATCCGGCCTCCTCGAGCACCCCCACTACACCAGGCCGCAGGTCTGGGAGGAGCGAGCCATCCCGGATGTGCTGACATCGGGCAATCACGCCAAAATCGAGGCCTGGCGGCGCGCCGAATCTGAAAAACTGACAAAGGAGCGGCGACCGGACCTAATGCCCGCCAAAAAAAAGCCGCCGCAGGGATGACAATCGGGCGCTGTTGGTGTATGTGCCCCGCCAGCCGGTTTATCCGACACCGCCAAGCAAAGAATGGTGAATACGCTGCGCCGAAACGGCAGGCTTCCGAGGCAGTGACCGAAGGGCCCTCAAGCGCTCTGACCGTTTAAGAACAAAGAAAGGTTCGAGAACCATGGATATCATCCGTGAACTTGAGGCCGAACAGGCCGCGAAAATCGAAGCCAAGCGCAAGCTGCCCGAATTCTCGCCGGGCGACACGGTGCGCGTCATGGTGCGCGTCACGGAAGGCAGCCGCACCCGCGTGCAGGCCTATGAAGGCGTCTGCATCGCCCGCTCGGGCGGCGGCATCAACGAGAATTTCACCGTCCGCAAGATCTCCTACGGCGAAGGCGTCGAGCGCGTCTTCCCGCTCTATTCGCCGATGGTCGAGGCTGTCGAGGTCGTGCGCCGGGGCAAGGTGCGCCGCGCCAAGCTCTATTACCTGCGCGATCGCCGCGGCAAGTCGGCCCGTATCACCGAGAACACCAATGTACGCGCCCGCAAGCTGAACGAAGCAGAGCGTCAGGCACTGGCCGCCGAAAAGGCCCGCATCGAGGCCGAGAAGGTCGCCGCTGCCGAGGCACTGGCTGCCGAGAAGGCTGCGGAAGAAGCGGCGGCAAAGGCCGCTGCCGAGGCCGCCGAAGCAACGGAAGCGCCGGCAGAGGACAAAGCCGAATAGCTTGACGCTGAAAGTCATCGGATAGATTGATAAACGCGCGCCCCGACGGCGCGCGTTTTTTGTTGGAGCCGGCTTGCCAGCACAATTGTTGCCGGCGGCAAAGCACGGGATCGAATGATGACTTATGTTCTGCACAACCGGCTGGGTTCCGGCGGCTTTGCCATCGAGGCCGTGCTGGAACTCGCCGAAATCCCCTACCGGCTCGAACTGATCGAGTCGGCTCCGGGCTCCCACCTGCCCGACGGGGCCGCGGCGATGAATCCGTGGCGACAGATACCGGTCCTTGAGTGCCCGGACGGCGCGGTCGTGACCGAGACAGCGGCGATCCTGTTCTACCTGGCCGAGAAGCACGGCAGCCTGCGCGAAGGTCCCAACCTTTACGTCGAAGACAGCGCCGCCTTCTACCGCTGGGCCGTGTTCCTGTCGGTGAATGTCTATGAGGGCTTTTTGCGCATGGTCTACCCGGAGCGCTATCTCGGCGCCGGGTCGGCCGATGTCTCGGCCCTGCGCAAGGCGGCGAGCGCCCGCATCGGCGATGCCTTCAAGCTCATCGAGGACCTGTTGTCGGAGACGCAATTTATCTGCGGCGACCGGATGTCGCCGGTCGACATCTACTGCGCGATGCTCTTTTCGTGGCACCGGAAGCGGGATGAATTTCCGCGCTGCATCGCCCTTACCGAGCGCGTTGCGCGGCACCCGCTGGTCGCGCCGGTGTGGCGCAAGAACTTCGACCACTGGCTCGACCGGGAATGGGCCGACGGCTGATCGCCACTAAAGCAGCTTCTTGATGCGGAAGAAGCCCCAGGTGGCGAGCGCCGAGGCGAGCATCAGCACGACGGAGAACTCGTAGCCCAGCGTCCAGCCAAGCTCCGGCATGTCGGCGAAGTTCATGCCGTAGACAGAGGCGATCAGGGTGGGCGGCATGAAGACGACCGCGACGACGGAAAAGATCTTGATGATCTGGTTCTGCTCGAGATTGACCAGGCCCACCGTCGCATCGAGCAGGAAATTCAGTTTGTTGTCGAGCGCGGCGCCGTGCTCGCGGATCGACCGCAGGTCCCGGCCGAGGCCCTTCAGCTGGGCGCGCTGCTCCTTGCTCAGCCCCGCGACCGCCGCGCCCTGGCTCAGGAAATAGACGAGCCGGGACAGCGTCGCGATGCTCTCGTGGACCTTGGCGATCATGATGCCGGTGCTGCCCACCTTCTTGATGGCGTTCTTGTAGTCGCCGCTCTTGCGGGCGCTGATGCCCTCGTGGAAGATGGTCGTCGACATCCTGTCCACCTCGCCGGCAGCGTGCTCGATGAGGTCCGCCAGGCGGTCGACGATGACATCGAGCAATGCCATGAGCGCATGCGCGGGCGATGTGCCGATGGCGGTGTCCTTCAAAAGCCGCTGCCGGAAGAGTTCGATGGACAGTGGCTCGCCATGACGCACGGTGATCATCTGCCGTGCATTGATGGCAAATGTGACGGCGGTCGCCTCCGGCGTGGCTTTCGAACCGGCGTAGGGCAGGGTCGCCGTCATGAACAGCGTGTCGCCCTCCTGGTACAGGCGGCTCGAGGATTCGATCTCGATCATTTCCTCGCGCGTCGGGATCTCGAGGCCCGTGGCCGTTTCGGCCAGGGTACGCTCCCCGGCATCGGGGTCGCAAAGGTCGATCCAGAACGGCCCGCCGCCGGCCGCCGCTGTCGCCATGTCCGCGGATGTGGTGATCTGCCCGTCTTCGAACCTGTACGCAGTCAGCATGAAAACCCCCGAATTGTTGTCCCTGCGGCCACCATAGCGGTTGCCGCGAAACGGCCGCAACCGCAACGGCGCGTCTTGTCTTGGCCGGTTCAACTGTGACATTCTCCCATTCCGCCGGCGCAGCCATAACCAAGCCGGGCGAACACAGGGAGCTTTTCATGTCACTAGTCAAATCGGTTATTGCCGCGGCGCTCGCGGTCTCGATCGCACCCTTTGCCGCAACCGCGGCCGATCTGCCCGACCTCGGCGGCAAATCCGTCACTGTCGTCACCGAAAACGCCTATCCGCCATTGCAGTTCATCGATCCGAAAAACGGCAACCAGATCGGCTGGGAATATGACGCCATGGACGAGATCGCCAAGCGGCTCAACATGAAGGTGGAATACCAGAACACCAGCTGGGACGCGATGATCCAGGCGGTCTCCGACGCCCAGTACGATGTCGGCATGACCGGTATTACGATCAAGGAAGAGCGCAAGGAGAAGGTCGATTTTTCCGAGCCTTACATGCGCTCCGAGATGTTCATGCTGGTGCGCGGCGACGAGGAACGGTTCAGCGACGCGAAGAGTTTTGCCGCGTTCGAGGAGGGTCTCGTCGGCGCGCAATCGGGAACCACGCCGTTTTACGTCGCGGTCTATGACGTGCTGGACGGCAACGAGCAGAACCCGCGCATCAAGCTGTTCGAGACTTTCGGCGCACAGGTCCAGGCGCTGCGGGCCGGCGATGTCGATCTGGTGCTGACGGACGGGACGGCCGGAAAGGGTTACGTCAAGGCCTCCGACGGCGCGCTGAAACTGGTGGGCGATCCGCTTGGCACCGAGGATTTCGGCTTCATCTTCCCGAAGGGCTCGGACCTTGTCGGACCGATCAACGCGGCGATCGCCGATATGAAATCCGACGGCACGATCGACGCCCTGAACACCAAGTGGTTCCTCGAATACGAGCTTGGCAAGTAAGCCCGCAAATTCCGACCACTCCAACGGGCGGGGCAACGGACCCGCCCGTTAACTGACCGGCACCCATGGCGACAGGCAGGACCTCCAGCGACAAGGATTTTCCCTACTGGCTCGTTGCCGCGGGGACGATCGCCGTCATCATCGCGGTCGTCATCGTCACGAACGACCTTTATTCCGAAGTCCTCAGGATCGTTTCGAAGGGCGTGTGGATCACCATCTTCGTGACGCTGGTGGGCTTTGCGCTGGCCTCGGCGCTCGGCCTGCTGATCGCCGTCATGGGCCTGTCCCAGTCCATCGTGCTTCGGCAGGTGGCGCGATTCTATGTCGAGATCATCCGCGGCGTGCCGATCCTTGTGCTGCTTTTCTACATCGCCTTCGTCGGCGCGCCGGGCTTTGTCCATGCCTGGAACTTCCTGACGACGCCGCTGCAGGAGGCAGGCCTGATATCGGAGCTGAAGGTGCGCGACATCTCGTTGATGTGGCGGGCGATCATTTCGCTGACGATCGGCTACTCGGCCTTCATAGCGGAGGTCTTCCGCGCCGGGATCCTGGCGGTCGACGAGGGCCAGATCGAGGCGGCTCAGGCGCTTGGATTGAGCCGCTGGCAGCGTTTCCGGCTGATCATCATGCCGCAGGCGCTGCGCACCATATTGCCGCCGCTCGGCAACGATTTCGTCGCCATGGTCAAGGACTCCTCGCTCGTCTCGGTGCTCGGCGTCGCCGATCTCACGCAGATGGGCAAGGTCTACGCGTCCGGCTCGTTCCGCTTCTTCGAGACCTATTCCATCGTCGCCTACCTGTACCTGCTTCTGACGGTGGGGCTTTCGCTGGCATTGCGGGCGCTGGAGCGGCGTCTGCGGCAGGCCGGAAATGTTGATGAGCCAGCCTGATTGCCGCACGGCAAAAAGCTTGATAAGAACGGTTCCAATGACGGAAAACATGATCATCGCCGGCATGAATTATCTCGGCCGCGTCCGCCACCGGACGTCGACGGCCTATCTGCCGGTGCACGATCACAAGCGGCTGCCGGGACGGTTCTTTGCGCGCCTGCGGCACTCCGACGGCTGCCTCTGACTGCCCGCCCTCGCCCGCCGCACAACACAACCGTTTCATTCGGACAAGATTCATGACTGAGCCAAGAACACTTTACGACAAGATATGGGACGAGCATGTCGTCAACGAGCAGGAGGACGGAACCTGCCTGCTCTATATCGACCGCCACCTCGTCCACGAGGTTACCAGCCCGCAGGCCTTCGAGGGACTGCGCGACGCCGGCCGCAGCGTGCGCCATCCGCAGCGCACCCTTGCCGTGGTCGACCACAACGTGCCGACGACGCCGGACCGCAAGGAAGGCATCAAGAACGAGGAAAGCCGCATCCAGGTCGAGGCGCTGGCCAGGAATGCCGCCGAATTCGGCGTCGAGTATTTCCACGAAGCCGATGTGCGCCAGGGCATCGTGCATATCGTCGGGCCGGAACAGGGATTCACGTTGCCGGGCACGACCATTGTGTGCGGCGACAGCCACACCTCCACGCACGGCGCCTTCGGGGCGCTTGCCCACGGCATCGGAACCTCCGAGGTGGAGCACGTGCTCGCCACGCAGACGCTGATCCAGAAGAAGGCCAGGAACATGCTGGTGCGCGTCGACAATGCGGCACCCGAAGGCGTCACCGCCAAGGACATCATCCTCGCCATCATCGGCGAGATCGGCACGGCGGGCGGCACCGGCCACGTCATCGAATATGGCGGCCAGGCGATCACCGACCTTTCCATGGAAGGGCGCATGACGGTCTGCAACATGACCATCGAGGGCGGTGCGCGCGCCGGCCTGATCGCGCCGGACGACAAGGCCTTCGACTACCTGAAAAACCGTCCGATGGCGCCGAAAGGCGACCACTGGGAAAAGGCGGTGGAGCACTGGCGCACGCTGCAGACGGACGAGGGGGCGCAGTTCGACCGTACGGTCGTGCTCGATGCGCAGCACCTGCCGCCCATCGTGTCCTGGGGCTCGTCGCCGGAAGATGTCGTCTCGGTCACCGGCCATGTGCCGAACCCCGACGAGATCGAGGACGAGACCAAGCGCGCCTCCAAGTGGCGGGCGCTCGACTATATGGGCCTCGATGCGGGAACGAAGATAACCGATATCGAGATCGACCGCGTCTTCATCGGATCGTGCACCAACGGGCGCATCGAGGACCTGCGCGCCGCCGCGGCCATCCTGCGCGGCCACCGGGTCAGCGAACGCGTCAATGCCATGGTGGTGCCGGGTTCCGGCCTGGTCAAAACCCAGGCGGAACAAGAGGGCCTCCACAAGGTCTTCATCGATGCCGGTTTCGAGTGGCGCGAGCCGGGCTGTTCGATGTGCCTGGCGATGAACGATGACCGGCTGAAGCCGGGCGAACGCTGTGCATCGACCTCGAACCGCAATTTCGAGGGCCGGCAGGGATACCGGGGCAGGACCCATCTGGTGTCGCCGGCGATGGCCGCCGCCGCCGCCGTGGCGGGTCGGTTCGTCGATATTCGCGACTGGTAACCATTCGTAAACCACCAACCGAACAATTAGCGGGCGAATCTTTGTTTCGCCCGTTTTTCAACGGTTTTCGCCCCTACACGTATCGCGTGCGTATTCAGCTGTTTACTTCAAATTAGGTCCTGTCTGTTACTCCGTAGTCTAAGGGGGACTGGGCACGCGTGTCTTACATTCATGCAGTCAATATCGGGCTTGCCGCCGCGGTCATTTGCGGAATTGCGGCGGAATACCTCTACGATCGGAGCCTCAAGGCTGCCTTCTGGTGGATGCTCACCTTTGTTGCCCTGATGCTGCACGGCGTCGCCTCGGTCGCCGCTCCGCTGGCCTTTGCACAGCCTGTCTCCGGTTTCATTCCCTTCGCCCTCAGCGCCATGGCGATCAGTTGCCTGAATGTCGGCATTGCCGCCTATTTCGGCAGCCGGGTGCCGTGGCGGCTGATCGATGCCGTCCTCGTCGCAACGATGGTCGTCAATTTCGTCGTCGGCACGACGTTTGCCGGCACCGTCCTCGCCTCGTCGACAACGGCGCTGCTTCTGGCGGGCGCGCAGGCGGTCGGGATCTACATTCTGCTGAGCAGCAAACGCGGCAGGCGCGACCGCGTCTTCGCCACCGTTCTTGTGCTCGCCACGCTGAATTTCGCGTCGCGTCCGCTGATCGAGGCTTTTGCGCCGGGCGGCGGTGCCGTTGCCGTGCAGGTGAACAACACGCTGGTGATGATCGGCCTTGCGAACCTCTTGATGCTGCGCCTGGCGACGCGGCTCCTGAAAGACATGAAGGGGCAATCGGAAACCGACGGCCTGTCCGGCCTGTTCAATCGAAACGGGTTCCAGGCCGCCGTCAACCGCGCGCGCAAGCTCTCGGAAAGCGTTGCGCCGGCCTCGCTGATCATTTGCGATCTGGACCGTTTCAAATCGATCAACGACCAGCACGGCCACTATGTCGGCGACCGCGTGATCGCCGCCTTCGGCAGGCTGGTGCGGGCGGGAGCGCGGGACGGGGATATTTGCGGCCGGGTCGGCGGCGAGGAGTTCTGCGTTTACCTGCACAATTCCGACGCCCGTGCGGCGCGCCTCTTCGCCGAATGGCTACGGGTGGCGTTTTCATCGACGAGCTATCCCGAGCTCGACGCGAACATTCGTTTTACGGCCAGTTTCGGCGTCACGCAGATTGGCGGCGACGAACCGGTCGAGGCCGCTTACATGCGCGCCGACAAGGCCCTGTACAGGGCCAAGCGCGAGGGCAGGAACTGCGTGCGTTCCGTCGGAGATTCCGCCGAACTGTCGGGCATCAGCTTCAGCGCGCGATCGTCGGGCTAGACCGCCCGGCGAATGCGCCTCACGGCCGGATGATGCAGATCTTCGTCTTCTCGTCGCAGTCCATCGCGGACTGCGCTTCACCGACATCGATGATCTTGGCGCCGGGACGCGGCAGCGCCTTCTTCTTCGGCTCCGGCGGGGCATAATACTGCCGGCCGTTGTCGACGTAGAAATAGATGCCGTTGCCCTTGAACTGACGCGCCGAGATGGCGCCGGAGTAGGTGCCGAGGCCCTTGATGCGGGTCGGCAGACCGTCGTCGGAAAGTGCGGGTGCTGCGGCCAATACCGGCGCAGTCATTGCGGCGGCGATTGCCAGGTACTTAATTACACGGTTTGGCATAACTGTGCTCGCTTCGTTAACGAATCAGGATCGCCCGCCCTGTCGATTCATTCGACCGGCCGCGGATATCCTGCTGTTTAATCTAGAGATTTCGTGTTCCGTTTACCATAAAGCCGCAAATAAACATTTTGTTAAGGTTAACGCGAGGGCCGGAGCGGGACGGGCGGGTGACGCGCGCGGTGATCCCGGCTACAAGAGTCGGCGACCGACATTGCATGCGAAGGAAGAATAGGCACCATGACCGGCGAACCGAAAATCGAGATCGATCTGCTGCGCCTGAAGGATGCGCGTGAGCTGGCGCCGCTGATTGCCGCCTACGCGCAGTCGCTCAAGCGCGGGGCGCCCAGGAGACCGGATGAATTCTATGCCGAAACGCTGCTGCAGGATCGCGTGGCGCAGCTTCTGGGTGCGCGGCTCGACGGCGAACTCGTCGGTTTCATCGTGTTCTACGACCTGCCGGACCCGGTCACCGGCAGGCGGTTCGGCCAGGTGGATCACCTTTACGTGCACCACGAGCAGCGCCGCAAGGGCATCGCCAAGGCGATGATCGACGTGCTCTCCGAAGACGGCGAATCGCGCGGCTGGAGCAAGCTTGTCCTCAATGCGCCGCGCCAGCCCGACGAGGGAAAAAAGCTCTATGAGAGCCTGGCCGCGACCGGAGACTGGGCCGCTTTCGTCATTCATTTCGAGCGCTGAAAAGCGCGTTCATTGCCGCAACGCAAAATAATTTTGCGGCACCCTCAGGACGGCGGATTTTAGACTATTGACTGCTTTCAATCGATTTGGAAGCGTTCTAAAACAACTTAGCCGGAGTCTGGGTCATGCGGCGGCCGCGGGCACGCTTTGACGCACCGCCGCAAAGACACTATTAACATCCAGAATTGGCGCGGCCTTTCGGCCGCAAGGTTGCTCTAGATACTGATTTCAATTCGGAGGCCCCATGGCCAACGCCTCACAGAACAGACCGCTTTCCCCGCATCTGAGCATCTATCGTCCGATCCCGACCATGGTGATGTCGATCGTTCACCGCATCACCGGCGCGGCGCTCTATTTCGGCACGATCCTGGTCGCCTGGTGGCTGATCGCGGCCGCCGCCGGACCGTCCTATTTCGAGTTCACCAACGCCATCTTCGGATCGATCATCGGGCGCCTCATCCTGTTCGGATATACCTGGGCGCTGGTGCATCACATGCTGGGCGGCATCCGCCATCTGATCTGGGACACGGGGCGCGCGCTGGACAAGCATGTCACGACCAGGATGGCCTGGGCGACGCTGGTTCTTTCGGTGTCGCTGACGATCATTCTGTGGGCGATCGCCCTCATCATCGCATAAAGGAAGCCTTGTCATGGATTTGCGCACACCGCTCTCCAGGGTTCGCGGGCTGGGCTCGGCAAAAGAGGGTACCGATCATTTCTGGCGACAGCGCCTGACCTCGGTCGCCAATATCCCGCTGATCGTCTTCTTCATCTTCTTCATCCTCGTCTATCAGGGCGAGTCCTACGAGACCGTCGCCGGCGCGCTGGGCAATCCGCTGATCGCGGTGCTGATGGGGCTGGCGGTCCTGTCGTGCCTCATCCACATGCGCCTCGGCATGCAGGTCATCATCGAGGACTACGTGCACGGCGAGGGCGCCAAGATCGTCCTATTGATGCTCAACAGCTTTTTTACGATCGTCGTCGGCGCGTTGTCGCTGTTCGCGGTCCTGAAACTCGGATTTGGAGGCTGACCCCGCGATGGCGAACAACACGCAACCGGCCTACCAGTTCACCGAACACAGCTTCGATGTCGTCGTCGTCGGCGCCGGCGGTGCCGGCCTGCGCGCCACGCTCGGCATGGCGGAGCAGGGCCTTCGCACAGCCTGCATAACCAAGGTTTTTCCGACGCGCTCGCACACGGTGGCGGCACAGGGCGGCATCGCGGCCAGCCTTCAGAACATGACGCCCGACCACTGGCAGTGGCACATGTACGACACCATCAAGGGCTCGGACTGGCTCGGCGACAACGACGCCATGGAATATCTGGCCCGCCAGGCACCGGCCGCGGTCTACGAGCTTGAGCACTACGGCGTGCCGTTCTCGCGCACCGAGGAAGGCAAGATCTACCAGCGCCCGTTCGGCGGCCACATGCAGGAATTCGGCGAGGGCCCGCCCGTTCAGCGCACCTGCGCCGCCGCGGACCGCACCGGCCATGCGATCCTGCACACACTCTACGGCCAGTCGCTGCGCCATCACGCCCAGTTCTTTATCGAGTATTTCGCCATTGACCTTTTGATGAGCGACGATGGCGTGTGCACGGGTGTCGTCGCCTGGAACCTCGACGACGGCGTCATCCACGTATTCCGCGCCAAGATGGTGGTGCTGGCGACCGGCGGCTACGGCCGCGCCTATTTCTCCGCAACGTCGGCGCATACCTGCACGGGCGACGGCAACGGCATGGTCATCCGCGCCGGGCTGCCTCTGCAGGACATGGAGTTCGTGCAGTTTCACCCGACCGGCATCTACGGCGCCGGCACGCTGATCACCGAGGGTGCGCGTGGCGAGGGCGGCTATCTGGTCAATTCCGAGGGCGAGCGCTTCATGGAGCGCTATGCACCGTCGGCCAAGGACCTGGCTTCCCGCGATGTCGTCTCGCGCTGCATGACGATGGAGATCCGCGAGGGACGCGGCGTCGGCAAGAAGAAGGATCACATCTTCCTGCATCTGGATCATCTCGATCCCGCCGTTCTCGCCGAGCGGCTGCCGGGCATTTCCGAATCGGCCAAGATCTTCGCCGGCGTCGACGTGACCCGCGATCCCATTCCGGTGCTGCCGACGGTCCACTACAACATGGGCGGCATACCGACCAATTATCACGGCGAGGCGCTGAACCCGACAAAGGACGATCCCGACCGGATCCAGCCCGGTCTGATGGCCGTCGGCGAGGCCGGCTGTGCTTCCGTTCACGGCGCCAACCGGCTCGGCTCCAATTCGCTGATCGACCTCGTCGTGTTCGGCAGGGCGGCAGCGATCAAGGCCGGCGAAGTGGTCGACAGGGACGAGGAGATCCCGCCCGTTCCGCAGGCCTGCCTCGACAGGATCATGGACCGCTTCGACGGGCGCCGGCACGCCAACGGTTCGATCCCCACCGCCGAGCTGCGCGACCGGATGCAACATGCCATGCAGGAGGATGCCGCAGTCTTCCGGACCGAGGAAACACTGAAACAGGGCTGCCGGCGCCTCGACGAGATCTACAAGCAGCTCGGCGACGTGCACGTAACCGACCGGTCGATGATCTGGAACTCGGACCTGGTCGAGACCCTGGAGCTCGACAATCTGGCTGACTGCGCACTGCTGACCGTCCACGGCGCCGAGGCGCGCAAGGAAAGCCGCGGCGCCCACGCGCATGAGGACTTCCCGGACCGGGACGACAAGAAATGGCGTGTCCATACGCTCGGCTGGATCGACGGAAAGGGCAAGGTCCGGCTCGAATACCGGCCGGTGCATACCGAGACACTGACCAGCGAAGAAGAAGGCGGCATCGCGCTTGCCCGGATCGCGCCGAAGAAGCGCGTCTACTGAGGAGATTCTTGCAAGATGGTTGAATTCACACTTCCAAAGAACTCCCAGATTACCGGCGGCAAGACCTGGCCGAAGCCGGAGGGTGCGACCAACCTGCGCGAATTCCGCATCTACCGCTGGTCGCCGGACGACGGCAAGAACCCGTCCATCGACACCTACCATGTCGATCTCGACGACTGCGGCCCGATGGTCCTCGACGGCCTCTTGTGGATCAAGAACAAGGTCGATCCGACACTGACCCTGCGCCGTTCCTGCCGGGAGGGGATCTGCGGCTCCTGCGCCATGAACATCGACGGCACGAACACGCTCGCCTGCACGAAGGGCATGGACGAGATCGACGGGACGGTGAAGATCTACCCGCTGCCGCACCTGCCGGTCGTCAAGGACCTGGTGCCGGACCTCAACAATTTCTACGCCCAGCACCGGTCCATCGAGCCGTGGCTGAAGACCACCACGCCGGCGCCGGAGACCGAATGGCTGCAGTCGCATGAGGATCGCCTCAAGCTGGACGGGCTCTACGAATGCATCCTGTGCGCCTGCTGCTCGACCTCGTGCCCGAGCTACTGGTGGAACGGCGACCGTTATCTGGGCCCGGCGGTGCTGCTTCAGGCCTACCGCTGGCTGATCGACAGCCGCGACGAGGCGACCGGCGAGCGGCTCGACGAACTGGAAGACCCGTTTCGGCTCTACCGCTGCCACACGATCATGAACTGCGCGCAGACCTGTCCGAAGGGGCTCAACCCGGCGCTGGCGATCGCGGAAATCAAGAAGATGATGGTCGAGCGCCGCGTCTGACGGCGGGCAGTCACACTTCCAGGTCGCGCAGCACGGCCTTGTCGTAGCCGATGCGTGCAAGGATCGTATCGGCCTGCTCGTCGAACTGGTACTGGGTCAACGCCGAGCGCAGGGCAATCCTGTACATCACCGCGCAAAAGGCCGCACAGACAAGGATGTCGTAGCCTTCCGGTATCACGCCGAGACCGCCGAAGCTGCCCAGCCATGAGATGATGCCGATGCCCAGACAATAGGGCAGGAGCCAGGCCGCCTGGCGCAGGTCGAGCTCATCCCGGTCCAGGGTTCGCGCGCGGACGGCGAACAGCACCGCGCCGACCAGCATGGCGATGCCGAGAACCCTGATGGTCTGCCAGCCGCTCCAGTAGACGATCAATGTCGCTAGTATGAAGGTCGCGTAGCCGACGGCCTTGACCGCCGGCAGCCTGAACGGGCGCCGGTAGTCGGAGGCAAGCGAACGCAGCGCCACGACGGCGACCGGACCGACGATGAAAGACAGCACCACCAGCGAGCTGTGGGCGGCGACAAGCTCGGTGAAATCGAGGAAGAGGACCGCCACCCAGCCAACCGCCAGATTGAGCAACAGGGCATTGAACGGAACCCCGAAGCGGGACAGTTTGGCGAACACCGCCGGCATGAAGCCGGACCCCGTGAGCGCCATGACCAGGCGCGCATTGGCGCCGACTGCGACAAGGGCAGAACCGAAGGGCGAAATGACCGCCGTCGCGTTCATCAGGCTGACAAGCCACAACAGGCCGAGGGCGGTTGCGATCGAGGCGAGCGGTCCGCCCGGGTGGTTGAAATGCAGTCCTTTCCAACCGTCTGACAGGTCTGAGGGCTGCAGCGCGCCGATGAAGGCGACCTGCAATCCGAAATAGATGATCAGGCAGATCAGCATGGCGACGATCAGGGACAGCGGCACGTTGCGGCCGGGATTGCGCACCTCGCCGGCCATGTCGATCGCGTGGCGGAAGCCGATCATGGACAGGATGACGCCGCCGGATGACACGGCCGACAGAACCCCGCGGGCGCCATCGGGGGCAAAGCCGCCGGCGGCGGTGAAATTGGCCGGCTCGAAAGCGGATGCGATGAACATGATGGCGATGACCATGGGCACGATCACCTTAACCCAGGTGACCGCGTTGTTGATGGCTGTGAAGAGCTTGACGCCGAAAGCGTTGAGCACGACAAAAATTGCCATCAGCACCAGTGTTGCCACCGATCCGGAAAAGGACAGGCTTTCGTAGCTTGTTCCCTCGAACATGAACGGCGCGTAACGGCCGAGGTAGCGGAGCGTCGCCTCCACCTCCACCGGCGCGGTCAGCAGGTAGCCGAGCCAGGCCGTCCATCCCATGGCGATGGAGACGACGTTACCGTGGGTGACCTGCGGGATGCTGGCGATGCCGCCCGGAAGCGGGAACATGGCCGAAATCTCGGCAAATGTCAGGGCGAGAAGCAGCATGGAAAAGGAGCCGATGATCCAGGCGACGATTGCGGCCGGTCCGGCGAGCTGCGCCGACAGCATGGGTGCAAACAGCCAGCCTGAGCCGATGATCCCACTGACGGCCAGGGCGATGAGGCCGAAGGGGCCGATTTCCCGCTTGAGACTGGGTTGCTGCATGTATTTCCGTTCCCCGCCGTGCGTTGTGCGGTGACTATGCATTCAATTGCGGCGCTTGGACAGGGGGCATGTTTTTCGGCTAACAATCCTTTGCGCACGGCGGTCGCGGCGACGCAGCGCTGCAATGTCACGTGCTCGTGACCGGGATTGACTTGTGCGCCGTCGCGGCTTCTGCGCCTATGGCGGCCGGAAACGGAATTCGAACAGACCGGAGCGAAAAAACCATGCGTAAAGTCCTGATCGTTGCCGCTCTTGCCGCCGGTGCCGCCGTCGCGGCGGTGGCGGGCTATGCGCCGATGACACCGGTTCAGGCGCAGGGCGAACGCCCGGAGGATGTCGAAGTGGCGATCTTCGCCGGCGGCTGCTTCTGGTGCGTTGAGTCGGACTTCGACCATGTTCCGGGGGTCATCGAGACGATCTCGGGCTATACGGGCGGCCATCTGGACAATCCCTCCTACCGGGACGTCGTCTCGGAGACGACCGGGCATCGTGAGGCGGTCAAGATCACTTACGATCCGAAAAAGGTCAGCTATCAGCAGCTTCTCGACGTGTTCTTCCGCAGCGTCGACCCGACCGATCCGGACGGCCAGTTCTGTGACCGCGGCGAGAGCTATTCAACGGCGATATTCACCCTCGACGAACAGCAGAAGATGCAGGCGGAAACGGCCAGCGCCGAGGCCATGAAGGCGCTCGGAAAGACAATCGCGACGCTGATCGTCCCGGCCGAGATGTTCTACCCGGCCGAGCAGTATCACCAGGACTATTATCTGAAGAACCCGGTGCGGTACCGCATTTACCGGCTCGGATGCCGGCGCGACGCGCGCATCGAGTCCCTGTGGGGCGAGGAAGCCCACAGCGGCATCGCCAAATAACCGGGTTACCTGCCGCGCGCCGCGTCAAGGGCCCGCCTGATTTCGTTCGCGGGGATACCGAGCAGGCGCGATGCCTGCTGGAAGTCCGGCGGCGGCGGTCCTACTGCTTTGCGCAGCGTTTCGGTTGACACGCCAAGCTCTGCAGCCGCTTTCGACAGCACCTGTTCGCGCCCGCCCGGACCGCCCCTTCTTTCGGGCGGTCGCCGTCCCGCACCCTCCCGGGGCCGCTGCGGCGCGCCGCTTACCGACCCGGGCACATTGACGGGCGTTCCCATGAAACAGCCGATCGAATAGGGATACT
Source organism: Nitratireductor sp. XY-223 (assembly GCF_004959855.1). Taxonomy (GTDB): domain Bacteria; phylum Pseudomonadota; class Alphaproteobacteria; order Rhizobiales; family Rhizobiaceae; genus Hoeflea_A. Next base: position 772,570 of record NZ_SPNT01000002.1, read on the forward strand.
CGTCGGTCATGTGGTAGTGGTAGAGGCTGCGCTGCTGGCCGTCCCAGTCAATGACGTGCGCGTGGCCGTGACAGGCGTCCAGGTCGGCATTGGTCAGCGTCTTGCCGTCCTGCCCGTACTTTCCGAACATGCCGAACCCGTCGATGGCATAGCCGACGAGATCCGAATGGCCGCCGGGCTGGGACCGCGTGTCGTCGATACACGGCGTCATGTTGTGATAGTGATACTGACCCCTCTCCTGCGGATGGCCGCCGCAGCTGTCCTGCATCTCATGTGCCGGTGCGTCGTCGCCGCGTCCGTCGAGCGCGTTGTACTGTGCCGCGTTGGTGAGCGAGAAGCCGATCATGCCCATGGGAACACAGCTCGGCGCGGCCGCGACGGCGGGAACGGCCGGCAGTTCCAGCAGGATATCCTGCTCGGTGATGCGCCCGTTGTTCCTGTCGTAGCGGTAGGCCGGATCGCTGCGCCGGATCGGAAAGACGCCGGTCGGATGGGTGGGCAGATTGTTGGCGCGGACCACGCGCCTGTCCCCCTCCAGTTCAATCGATATCCGCGCCGGCCATGTGACGGATCCCTCGACATGGGGCTTTTTCTCCGGGTTCCACGTGGATGCGCCGAGCCAGTCGCCCGATGAATGGGCGCCCGGCGTGTTCTTGTTGAAGCGTTGCTGGCAGGAAAAGACGTAGCCGGCCCTCGGCGCGTCCGTGATCTTGTCATCGCCCAGCGGCAGGTCATGCGCGGACGCGGCATGAAGGCCCCCGGCCAAAAGCGCTGCCTGGCCCCCGGCCAGAAAGACGGCAGCGGTCGCGGAGTTCGAAAGGCTGCCCCGCAAGGCCCGTCGCATACTGCTTGCTTCCGGCATGGCTTTCCCCCAGGGCGTGGTGTTGATCCAGGAAACACAAGCATGCGGACCGCGGCCCGGCCATGACAAGTTAACATTTCTTAATGTGTGGGCTGCACCGCCCGGGATGGCCATCGGCCGGGCCGAATTGCGGTGGGTTGCAACGGGCCGGCCCCGCGAGAAACCGGCCCGGAATCGGCGCGATGATCCGTTGCCGGTTTTGCGGCGTAGGAAGATTTGTGCAAATTTAATACAAATTTTGCCATCTTTGTGTATTGAATCCCGTCAACCCGATATAGGTGTTGACATATGGGGCAAGGGTGATTCCCGGGTTTTGCATGTGGGGATGAATTGATGCGGAATGGAATAGTCGTGATCGCGCTGTGTGCGACGGTCGCTGTGGCGGGATGCCAAAGAACCGGTTTCGGCGGCGGGTTCGGGCAGCCGTCGCCCCTGTCTCCGGCTCCGGTCGGCGATATCCAGAGCGGGCAGCTGCCACCGGCCGGGCAAAGCGATTTCCCGGACGCGCCGACAACGCAGGGTCCGAGCGAGCAGGAACTGCAGGCCGTTGCCGCGAATGCACCGGAGGTGACCCGCGATTCGATGGTCGGCCGCTGGACGATCTCGACCGGCGGCAACAGCTGCGATGTCTTCCTGGCGCTGACCAAGTGGACCGGCGGCTATCGCGCCGCCTCACGCGGCTGCAACGACCAGGCGGCCCTGATCTCGGCCTGGGACGTGCAGGGCAAGCAGGTGATCCTCAACGACTCGTCCGGCAACCAGTTCGCGGCACTCTACAAGTCCGGCGAACAGCGGTTTGACGGAACGACGGCGGCAGGCCAGCCGATCAGCCTCAACAGGTAAGCTGCGAAAACCGCACCGTGCGCGTGGACACTTCCCTATGAGCATCGCCGACCGGATCACCGTCTCCGAGCGCTATGGCGCGCTGGTCGACAGCGGTGAAATCGAGAGCGACGTTGCGCAGGAGTCGCTGGCAAAGGCCCTTGACCGGGTGCTTTCGGAAATCGGCGAGCGGCGGCTGACCAGCAAGTCCAGCCATCTCGGCTGGCTTTTCGCGCGGCGGCACAAGAAGCTTCCCCCCATCCGGGGACTTTACATCCACGGCGCCGTCGGTCGCGGCAAGACGATGCTCATGGACCTTTTCTACGAGCTGATCGTCGCGCAGCGGAAAAGGCGGGTGCACTTCCACGATTTCATGGCCGATGTGCATGAGCGGATCTACGCGCACCGCCAGGCGCTCAAGCGCGGCGAGACGAAGCAGGAGGATCCGATTCCGCCGGTGGCGTCCCAGCTTATCGCCGAGGCGTGGGTCCTGTGTTTCGACGAGTTCTCGGTCACCGACATCGCCGACGCGATGATCCTGTCGCGGCTCTTCGAACAGCTCTTCCAGCGCGGCTGCGTCCTTGTTGCGACCTCCAATGTGGAGCCGGACGACCTCTACCACAACGGATTGAACCGGCAGCTCTTCCTGCCTTTCATCGATCTCCTGAAGTCGCGGGTCGACGTCTTCAACCTCGATGCGCGGACCGACTACCGGCTGGAGAAGCTGAAGCAGCTGCCGGTTTACCTGACGCCGATCAACGACGCGACGAAGATTGAAATGGCCAAGGCGTGGCGCGAAATGACCGTCGGCCACATCGCTCATCCGCACACGATCAGCGTCAAGGGCCGCGAGATCGAGGTGCCGCTGGAGGCCGGCGGTATTGCCCGTTTCACCTTCGACGAGCTGTGCGCGCGGCCGCTCGCGGCGAGCGACTACCACATCATCGCGCATCGCTATCACACGGTGTTTCTGGAAAATGTCCCGATCATGGACGAGGACCGGCGAAACGAGGCCAAGCGCTTCATCAATCTCGTCGACATGCTCTACGATGCGGGCACGAGGCTGATCGTTTCCGCCGCCGCCGCGCCGGAGGATCTGTACGTCGGCAAGCGCGGGGCCGAGAGTTTCGAGTTCGCCAGGACGGCGTCCCGGCTCTTCGAAATGCAGAGCGCCGACTATCTTGCCGCCAGCCGGGCGGTCACCGACGTCGCCGAAAGCGCCTGACTTTGCTCAACCAGATGTGAAAGCACCTCGAAAACTCTTACGTTTACGTAAGAGTTTGTGCATCTAACCGTTTGAATTTTCTTATATCGAAAGTTTGAGTTGCCAAAATCGATCTGGGAGTCTAATCAACTTTCCGGTTTGCGGCATGCTGACGCAGCCTGCCGCGGGGACAAACGGATCTCGGAGGTGTCATTTTATGGCGCGAAACAAAATCGCATTAATCGGCTCAGGCATGATCGGCGGCACGCTCGCCCATCTGGCGGCGTTGAAGGAACTGGGCGATGTCGTCCTGTTCGATATCGCAGAGGGCATACCACAGGGCAAGGGCCTCGATATCGCCCAATCCGGGCCGGTGGACGGCTTCGACGCCGAACTGACGGGCGCCAATGACTACGCCGCGATCGAGGGCGCCAATGTCTGCATCGTGACCGCCGGTGTGCCGCGCAAGCCGGGCATGAGCCGCGACGACCTCCTCGGCATCAACCTGAAAGTGATGGAACAGGTTGGCGCCGGCATCAAGAAATACGCGCCGAACGCCTTCGTCATCTGCATCACCAACCCGCTCGACGCGATGGTCTGGGCGCTGCAGAAATTCTCCGGTCTGCCGAAGAACATGGTCGTCGGCATGGCCGGGGTCCTCGACAGTTCGCGCTTCCGCCACTTCCTGGCCGACGAGTTCGATGTCTCGGTCGAGGACGTCACCGCCTTCGTTCTCGGCGGCCATGGCGACTCGATGGTGCCCCTGGCCCGCTACTCGACGGTTGCCGGCATACCGCTGCCCGACCTCGTCAAGATGGGCTGGGTGTCGAAGGGACGGCTTGAGGAAATCATCCAGCGCACGCGCGACGGCGGCGCCGAGATTGTCGGCCTGCTGAAATCCGGCTCGGCCTACTACGCGCCGGCGGCTTCGGCGATCTCGATGGCCGAAGCGTTCCTGAAGGACAAGAAGCGGGTGCTGCCCTGCGCCGCGTACCTGTCCGGCCAGTACGGCGTCAAGGACATGTATGTGGGCGTGCCGACCGTGATCGGCGCCGGCGGCGTCGAGCGCGTCATCGAGATCGACCTCAACAAGTCCGAGAAGGATGCATTCGACAAATCCGTCGGTGCCGTTGCCGGACTGTGCGAGGCCTGCATCGCCATCGCGCCCAACCTGAAATAGCCGGAAATACGGGATTTCCATCCATGAACATTCATGAATACCAGGCCAAGGCCCTGTTGAAGAGCTTTGGCGCACCGGTCGCCGAGGGCGTGCCGATCTTCTCCGCCGACGAGGCGGCAAATGCAGCGGCCAAGCTCCCCGGACCGCTCTACGTGGTCAAGACCCAGATCCATGCCGGCGGCCGCGGCAAGGGCAAGTTCAAGGAACTGCCGGCCGATGCCCAGGGCGGCGTGCGGCTCGCCCGCTCGGCCGACGAGGTCGTTTCCCATGCTTCCGAGATGCTCGGCAACACGCTGGTCACCAAGCAGACCGGCGCGCAGGGCAAGCAGGTCAACCGGCTCTATATCGAGGACGGCGCGGACATCGACCGCGAACTTTATCTCTCCATTCTCGTCGACCGGACGGTCGGCCGCCCGGCCTTCGTCGTCTCCACGGAAGGCGGCGTCGATATCGAGGCGGTTGCGGAAGAGACGCCGGACAAGATCCTGACCCTGCCGATCGACCCGGATACGGGCGTCACCGAGGCCGACGCGGCGCGGCTTTGCGACGCGCTGGAGCTTTCCGGCGAGGCGCGCACCGACGGCATGGCGCTGTTTCCGGTCCTCTACAAGGCCTTTGTCGAAAAGGACATGAGCCTTCTCGAGGTCAATCCGCTGATCGTCATGAAAAACGGCCGGCTGCGGGTTCTCGACGCCAAGGTCTCCTTCGACGGCAACGCGCTTTTCCGCCACGATGACATCATCGCGCTGCGCGATACGACCGAGGAGGATGCGAAGGAAATCGAGGCCTCCAAGTTCGATCTCGCCTATGTGGCGCTCGACGGCAATATCGGCTGCATGGTCAACGGCGCCGGTCTTGCCATGGCAACGATGGACATCATCAAGCTCTACGGCGCCGAACCGGCGAACTTCCTCGATGTCGGCGGCGGCGCCTCCAAGGAAAAGGTCACCGCGGCCTTCAAGATCATCACCGCCGATCCGGCGGTCGAGGGCATCCTCGTCAACATCTTCGGCGGCATCATGCGCTGCGACACGATCGCCGAGGGCGTCGTCGCGGCGGTCAAGGAAGTGGGCCTCAAGGTGCCGCTGGTGGTGCGCCTGGAGGGCACCAACGTGGAGAAGGGCAAGAGGATCATCAATGAAAGCGGCCTCAACGTCATTGCCGCGGACGATCTGGACGACGCCGCCCAGAAAATCGTCAAAGCGGTGAAGGGGGCCTGATCCATGTCGATTCTCGTCAACAAAGACACCAAGGTCCTTGTCCAGGGCCTGACCGGAAAGACCGGCACCTTCCATACCGAGCAGGCGCTGGCCTATTACGGCACCAAGATGGTCGGCGGCATTCACCCGAAGAAGGGCGGCCAGGTCTGGACCGGCAACGTCGGCGACGGCACCGTCGACCTGCCGATCTTCGCCTCCGTCGCCGAAGGCAAGGAGCGCACCGGCGCCGACGCGTCGGTGGTCTATGTTCCGCCGGCCGGCGCCGGGGCGGCGATCATCGAGGCGATCGACGCGGAGATCCCGCTGATCGTCTGCATCACCGAGGGCATTCCGGTCTCCGACATGGTCAAGGTCAAGCGGCGGCTGGAGAAATCCTCTTCGCGGCTGCTCGGCCCAAACTGCCCCGGCGTTTTGACACCGGAAGAATGCAAGATCGGCATCATGCCGGGCAATATCTTCAAGAAGGGCTCGGTGGGCGTCGTGTCCCGGTCGGGAACGCTTACCTACGAGGCGGTGTTCCAGACCACGAACGAGGGTCTCGGCCAGACCACCGCCGTCGGCATCGGCGGCGATCCGGTCAAGGGAACCGAGTTCATCGACGTCCTGGAGATGTTCCTTGCCGACGAGGAAACCAAGTCGATCATCATGATCGGCGAAATCGGCGGCTCGGCGGAAGAGGAGGCGGCACAGTTCCTCGCCGACGAGGCGAAGAAAGGGCGCTCCAAGCCGACGGTCGGTTTCATCGCCGGACGCACGGCGCCGCCCGGACGCACCATGGGCCATGCCGGCGCGGTGATTTCCGGCGGCAAGGGCGGTGCGGAGGACAAGATCGCCGCGATGGAGGAGGCGGGCATCCGCGTGTCGCCATCGCCGGCCCAGCTCGGCAAGACTCTGGTCGGATTGCTGAACGGTTGAGATTGACGAAGGGCGGCATCGCGGTGCCGCCCTTCAACGGCCCGGAACACACAAAAGTGTCCGGCTAACGAAGCGCCGAAAGCGGCGCAATTCCGGTGTTCCCGAACCGCAATGGCGGCGGGAGCCGGCGAATATGCAAGGCGGGACTACACAGTCAAAGGCCCACACTGCATATTTGATCTTTGGGTGGAAACGTGCCGTACCCGTAACGGGTACACAACGCCGGGCGGCAGTGCCGCAACGTACCAAGGAGGCGGGGATACCTCGCAAAGGGCAGATGGCAAGACAGGAAGCCAACGAAACCTTCCAGGCAACTTCATTTCTTTACGGCAGCAACGCATCCTACATCGAGGAACTCTACGCGCGGTATGAGGACGATCCATCGTCCGTGCCGCCAGAGTGGCAGAGCTTCTTCGCCGCCCTCAAGGACGATGCCGACGATGTGCGCAAGGCGGCGCAGGGCGCGTCCTGGAAGCGCGACAACTGGCCGGTCACAGAGAACGGCGAGCTGGTGTCGGCACTCGACGGCGACTGGGGTGCCGTCGAGCAACACTTCGAATCCCGGATAAAGGACGAATCCGCCAACGGCGCCACGGTCCTTTCCCATGACGAGGTGCAGCAGGCCACGCGCGACTCGGTGCGCGCCATCATGATGATCCGCGCCTACCGCATGCGCGGCCATCTGCACGCCAAGCTCGATCCGCTCGGCATTGCCGAGGAAAAGGAGGACTACAACGAGCTGTCGCCGGAGAATTACGGCTTCACGGAAGCCGATTTCGACCGGCGCATCTTCCTCGACAACGTGCTCGGCCTCAAATACGCGACCATCAACGAGATGCTTGACATCCTCAAGCGGACCTACTGCTCGACGATCGGCGTGGAGTTCATGCATATCTCCAACCCCGAAGAGAAAGGGTGGATCCAGAAACGCATCGAGGGCCCCGACAAGGGTGTCGAGTTCACGCCGCGCGGCAAGATCGCGATCCTGCAGAAACTGGTCGAGGCGGAGGGCTTCGAGCAGTTCATCGACGTCAAGTACAAAGGCACGAAACGGTTCGGCCTCGACGGCGGCGAGTCGCTGATCCCGGCGCTCGAGCAGATCATCAAGCGCGGTGGCCAGATGGGCCTCAAGGAAATCGTCCTGGGCATGTCGCACCGGGGCCGCCTGAACGTGCTTTCGCAGGTCATGGGAAAATCCCACCGGGCGATCTTCAACGAGTTCAAGGGCGGCTCCTTCACGCCCGACGACGTCGAGGGATCCGGTGACGTCAAATACCATCTGGGCACGTCGTCGGACCGCGAATTCGACGGCAATATGGTGCACCTGTCGCTGACGGCGAACCCGTCGCATCTCGAGATCGTCAATCCGGTGGTCATGGGCAAGGCGCGCGCCAAGCAGGATCTGCTGGCCGGCCATCCGCGCGGAGAGATCGTGCCGCTGAGCGAGCGGGTGCGGGTTCTGCCGCTGCTGCTGCACGGCGACGCGGCCTTTGCCGGGCAAGGGGTGGTTGCCGAATGTCTGGGCCTTTCCGGACTGCGCGGCCACCGGGTCGCCGGCACGGTGCATGTCATCGTCAACAACCAGATCGGCTTCACCACCAATCCGCGCTTCTCACGTTCGTCGCCCTACCCGTCCGATGTCGCCAAGATGATCGAGGCGCCGATCTTCCACGTCAACGGCGACGATCCGGAGGCCGTGGTCTATGCCGCCAAGGTGGCCACCGAATTCCGCATGACCTTCCACAAGCCGGTGGTGCTCGACATGTTCTGCTACCGCCGCTTCGGCCACAACGAGGGCGACGAGCCGGCGTTCACGCAGCCGATCATGTACAAGAAGATCCGCTCGCACGAGACAACCCTGCAGATCTACGGGCAGAAGCTGGTCAATGAGGGCCTGCTCGGCCTTGGCGACGTCGAAAAGATGAAAGCCGACTGGCGCGCCTTCCTGGAGCAGGAGTTCGAGGCCGGCAATTCCTACAAGCCCAACAAGGCCGACTGGCTGGACGGTGTGTGGTCGGGTATGCGGGTCGCTGACAACCAGGACGAACAGCGGCGCGGCAAGACCGCCCTGACGGTGAAGAACCTCAAGGAGATGGGGCGCAAGCTGTCGACCGTCCCGGAAGGATTTGCCGTGCATCGCACGGTCCAGCGCTTCATGGATCACCGGTCCAAGATGATCGATACCGGCGACGGCATCGACTGGGCCACCGGCGAGGCGCTGGCCTTCGGCTCGCTGCTGCTCGAGGGCCATTCGGTGCGCCTGTCCGGACAGGACTGCGAGCGCGGAACCTTCTCGCAGCGTCACTCGGTGCTTTACAGCCAGACGGACGAGGAGCGCTACATTCCGCTCAACAATCTCGGCAAGGGCCAGGCGCTCTACGAGGTGATCAACTCGATGCTCTCGGAAGAGGCGGTGCTCGGGTTCGAATACGGCTATTCGCTTTCCGAACCGAACGCGCTGACGCTCTGGGAGGCGCAGTTCGGCGATTTCGCCAACGGAGCGCAGGTGGTCTTCGACCAGTTCATCTCCTCGGGCGAGCGCAAATGGCTGCGCATGTCGGGCCTCGTATGCCTGCTTCCCCACGGATACGAGGGCCAGGGGCCCGAGCATTCCTCCGCCCGTCTGGAGCGTTTCCTGCAGCTGTGCGCGGAAGACAACATGCAGGTGGCGAATTGCACGACGCCGGCGAACTACTTCCACATCCTGCGCCGGCAGATGAAGCGCAATTTCAGGAAACCGCTGATCCTGATGACCCCGAAATCGCTGCTGCGCCACAAGCGGGCGATCTCGCAGCTATCCGAAATGGCCGGCGACAGCTCCTTCCACCGACTCTTGTGGGACGATGCCGAGGTGCGCAAGGACCAGGCCATCAAGCTGCAGAAGGACAACAAGATCCGGCGCGTCGTGATGTGCAGCGGCAAGGTCTACTACGATCTTTACGAGGAGCGGGAGCAGCGCGGCACGGACGACGTCTACCTGCTGCGGCTCGAGCAGCTCTACCCGTTCCCGGCCAAGGCGCTGATCAACGAATTGTCGCGCTTCCGCGACGCCGAGATGGTGTGGTGCCAGGAAGAGCCCAAAAATATGGGTGCCTGGGGCTTCATCGACCCGTATCTGGAATGGGTTCTGGCGCATATCGACGCCAAGTACCAGCGCGTGCGCTACACCGGCCGGCCGGCCGCCGCGTCGCCCGCGACGGGCCTCCAGTCGAAACACAAGGCACAGCTTGACGCCTTCCTTGAAGACGCGCTCGGCTGATGAATGCTCTCGAATCCTGTCCTGAAACGACAAATGGAAACTGAATAAAATGGCCACAGAAATTCGCGTTCCCACCCTCGGGGAATCCGTTACCGAGGCGACGATCGGAACCTGGTTCAAGAAGGTCGGCGATGCAATCGCCACGGACGAGCCGCTGGTCGAACTGGAAACCGACAAGGTGACGATCGAGGTGCCGGCGCCCGCCGCCGGCACGCTTTCGGAAATCGTCGCCAACGAGGGCGACACGGTCGAAGTGGATGCGCTGCTCGGTCAGATCGCCGAGGGCGAAGGCGCGGCGGCGCCCGCAGCCAGCGCCGCGCCGGCGGAAGCTGCCGCGGCCGCACCGGCCGCAAACGCCACGCCGGCCGAACCCGCACCGGCTCCCGCCGCGCCGAAGGACACCGACATGCCGCCGGCGCCCTCAGCTGCCAAGATGATGGCGGAGAAAAGCATTTCCGTCGATCAGGTCGCGGGAAGCGGCAAGCGCGGCCAGGTTCTGAAGGGCGATGTCATCGACGCCCTGGCCAAGGGGATCGCCGAGCCGGCACCGGCGAGCGCACGGGCGCCGTCGAGCAGCGAGGACGAGGCGCGCGAGGAGCGGGTCAAGATGACCCGGCTGCGCCAGACGATCGCCCGCCGGCTCAAAGACGCGCAGAACACGGCCGCGATGCTGACCACCTATAACGAGGTGGACATGACCGCGGTGATGGAGCTGCGCAAGAAATACAAGGAACTGTTCGAGAAGAAGCACGGCGTCAAGCTCGGTTTCATGGGTTTCTTCACCAAGGCCGTGTGCCACGCGCTGAAGGAAATCCCCGCCGTCAATGCCGAGATCGACGGCACCGAGATCATCTACAAGAACTTCTGCCATGTCGGCGTCGCGGTCGGCACCGACAAGGGGCTGGTGGTTCCGGTCGTGCGCGACGCGGACCGGCGGTCGATCGCCGGGATCGAACAGGAAATCGGGCGGCTGGGCCTTGCGGCCCGCAACGGCGAGCTCAACATGGCCGACATGCAGGGCGGCACCTTCACCATCTCCAACGGCGGCGTCTACGGATCGCTGATGTCGTCGCCGATCCTCAACGCGCCGCAATCGGGCATCCTGGGCATGCACAAGATCCAGGAAAGGCCGGTCGCGCTCGGCGGCCAGGTGGTTATCCGGCCGATGATGTATCTCGCGCTTTCCTATGATCACCGGATCGTCGACGGCAAGGAGGCGGTGACGTTCCTCGTGCGGGTCAAGGAAAGCCTGGAGGATCCGGAACGGCTTGTCCTGGACCTCTAGAGCAAGATGAACCACCTTCTCCTCCAACCGATGGTCCTGGCGGCGGTCGTGCTGACCGCTGCCCCGGGCTGGACGGAGGGGACAAGCGGACGCACCTGTCCGCAGGCGCTTGCGGGTTACGGGACGACGGACCAGCGCATGCTGTTGGAGTTTTCCGGATCGGCCGATCTGAGCTTCAGCGTGGTCGTCGAGGGCAGGGACGGGCGGTTCAACGGGTTTGTCTATCCGGCGGAGGAAGAAGGCGGCATGGCCGGCGTCATCCTTGACGATTGTCCCGAGGGCGACGTAACCGGCGCCGAACTCGATGCCTGCACGATATGGCAAGGCCCGGTCCGGACCGTCGACGTGGACGGCAATACCGGCGACCTACCGGCTGCGGACCAGCCGGCCGCGGGCTATCTGCAGCTCGACGGCCTTTCTGCGGCGCTCAACGAATGGACGCCGGACCTGACGGCCGGGTTGCCGGCCGACGAGATCGAGAAACTAACGCTACTGGCCTGCCTCGAATAGGCGGCAAACGGGGATGAAAAGGAAAGTCTGATGGCTGAACCATACGATGTCATCGTGGTCGGGACCGGTCCGGGGGGCTATGTGTGCGCGATCAAGGCGGCGCAACTGGGCCTGAAGACGGCCGTCGTCGAAAAACGCGATACGCTCGGGGGCACCTGCCTAAATATCGGCTGCATCCCGTCCAAGGCAATGCTTCACGCCTCTGAGATGTTCTCGGAGGCCGGTCATGCCTTTCCCGAGCTCGGCATCGATACGGGAAAACCGAAGCTCAATCTGGAAAAGATGATGGCGCACAAGGACGCGACAGTGAAGTCGAATGTCGACGGCGTCGCTTTCCTGATGAAGAAGAACAAGATCGACGTCTATACGGGAACCGGCAAGATCGTCGGCAAGGGCAAGGTCTCGGTCACCGACAGCAAGGGCGACAGCGTCGAACTCGACACGAAGAACATCGTCATCGCCACGGGGTCGGACGTCGCGGGCATACCCGGCGTGGATGTGAAATTCGACGAGAAGATCATCGTCTCATCCACCGGTGCGCTGGAATTGCCGAAGGTCCCGAAACACCTGGTTGTCGTCGGCGGCGGGGTCATCGGGCTTGAACTCGGTTCGGTCTGGGCCCGGCTCGGCTCGGAAGTCACGGTCATCGAGTTCCTCGACAAGATTCTCGGCTCGATGGACGGCGAGGTCTCCAAGCAGTTCCAGCGCATGCTCGGCAAGCAGGGGCTGACCTTCAAGCTCGGCTGCAAGGTGACCGACGTCAAGGCGACCAGCCGCTCGGCCAAGGTGACGTTCGAGCCGGTGAAGGGCGGCGACGCCGAGACCGTCAGCGCCGATGTCGTGCTGGTGGCGACGGGCCGCAAGCCCTATACCGAAGGCCTCGGCCTGGAAAGGGCTGGCGTGATCGTCGACGAGGCGGGGCGGGTGATCATCGACGAGCATTTCCGCACCAATATCTCGGGAATCTACGCTATCGGCGACGTCGTCGCAGGGCCGATGCTTGCCCACAAAGCCGAGGACGAGGGCGTCGCGGTCGCCGAGATCATGGCCGGACAGGCGGGGCACGTGAACTACGGCGTTATTCCGGGCGTCGTCTACACGCAGCCAGAGGTCGCCTCGGTCGGCAAGACGGAAGAGGAGCTCAAGGCGGAGGGCGTTGCTTACAAGGTCGGCAAGTTCCCGTTCTCGGCCAACGGCCGCGCCCGCGCCATGCTGCAGCCGAACGGTTTCGTCAAGGTGCTTTCCGACAAGGCGAACGACCGGGTGCTCGGCGTGCATATCCTCGGCTTCGGCGCCGGCGAGATGATCCACGAGGCGGCCGTCCTGATGGAGTTCGGCGGCAGCGCCGAGGATCTCGGCCGCACCTGCCATGCCCACCCGACAATGTCGGAAGCGGTCAAGGAGGCGGCGCTCGCCGCCTTCGACAAGCCCATTCACATGTAGGGACGCCGGCGTCAGCGGACGGCGGTGACGGTGTATCCGCGCTCGCGCAGCAGTTTGACCAGGCCCTCGTCGCCGGGAAGGTGCAGCGCTCCCACGGCGACGAACGCGTTGCCTTCCTCAAGCATGGGCAGCACGCGTTCGGCCATGGTGTGGTTGCGCTTCAGGACGAGATTCTTTTCGAATTCCGCGTAGGCGCCGGTCTCGGCCGCGCCCGACTCTATGGTGGTCGCCTCGACGAGCGGCATGATCATGCCGATCTGGCCGTCGAGATAAAGTTCCGTCATGGTCGCCGTCACGTCCTCCAGCAGGTCGCCCAGCGTCGCCGTGTCGGCCAGCAATTGCGCCTGGACGTCGAGCGGAAGCTCCGACAGCACGGAGAGCTGTTCCTTCAGCGTTTCCAGGCCGGCGAGCGTCTTGCCGCCGTGCAGCGCGTCGTCCGCCAGTTGCTTGTCGAGGAAGGACACGCCTTGTGCCCGGCGGGCCAGTTCGCATTCGGGCACCGATATGAGGCTGAAGACCATCCAGGGCTGCATGCGCGACACAAAGGTGATCGGAACGCCGCGCTCCTTGAGCACAGCCTCCACCTCGGCGAGATCCGCTTCCTCGAGAAGGCTCTGAAGCGTCGTTCCGGCATCGAGCATGGTCAGGCTCGGATCCGTCATCAGCGATGCCATGGCACCCTCGAGATCGGTGATCTCCGACGATTCGACGACCACGGTGCCGGCGCTGTCGAATGCCGCGCGCGCCGCCTCGGACATCTCAAGCACCCGGGGATCGGTGGCGTGCATGGTTCCGAACAGCCATGACGGTGCGCTCCCGTCGCGCTCGATGCGCCACAGGAGGCTGTTTCCATTGGGAATTTCCGCCGCCTTTTCGCGAATTCCGGCAAGAAGCTCCGGATTGTCGCGGGCCAGGGCCTCCACCAGGTTGTCTCCCCGGCAGGCGATTTCCTGCGCCTCGGCGCGGCCGGTGGCCGCCAGAAGGGCGGCGACAAAGGACAGCACGAGCAAAAGATGCAGCGCGATGGCCGCCGCGAGGGCCCAGTTGAAGCGGACCGCCGGCATACGGACCAGCGGCGGTGAGATGAATGTCATGGCCGTTTCCACGCGAAGACAGGGTTGCCGCCACATTAGCCGCGCATTGCGTGCCAAACGGTTAACGGGGCCTTTCAGCCTCGCCGATTGGCGGCATTGGGTTAACAAATCCTTGGCGCCGTGTATCTCCGCCCTCCAAGGCGGTCGTTAAAGACCCGCTGAGGGCGTGGCACGGGCGCTAGACGACCGGTCTAGTCAATCGATTTTCGAGGCGTCCTTGTACATGACCCGGTGGCGGCGGTTGCGGATCCAGTCGTCGAGTTCCTCGTCGGTCATGAAGTGGCGCGGATCGAAACGGTCGCGGTTGGCGATCTCGTCGAGCGGCTTTCGCCAGCGCTTGTAGGGTTTTTGCGCCGGCGGGCCGAACAGGAAGATGTCGAGCACCGAGAGCTGTTCGGGTATTCCCAAGAGCGGCTTCATGGCCTTTTGCGCGTTTTCCTGGCCGATCGCGGTGACCCACCAGACATTGTAGCCGAGCGCCGCGGCGGCCAGATGGGCCGACATGGTCGATGCCGCGACCGATTGCAGGAGGATGCGTTCGGCGTTCTCCTTGTACATGCGGTCGAGTTCGCTGTCGTCGTTCAGCACCGGAAAGGCGTTGACCCATCGCATGTCGGAGCACACCACGATGAAGCCGGGCGCCGTCGCCAGGCCGCGATAATCCGGCGTCGGAAACTTCATTTTCGCCTTGGCCCGAAAGCGCTGCTCGGAAACGAAATAGTCGGTGATCTCGTCCTTGACGGCCTGGTCGCGCACGATCACATAGTGCCAGGGCTGCGCATTGGCGCCGGACGGCGCGTGCCGGGCGGCCTCCAGGATCAGGTCGTAATGGTCTTCGGGAACGGTGAACGAAGTATCGAATTTGCGCACCGTGACCCGGTTTCGCATCACCTGCATCATCGCGTCGTAGCGCTCGCGCGACCCGATCTCGGGCAGGTCGACTTCAGCTTCGGCCTCGGCGAGGTCTACGGCGGGTGTGGTATTTTGCGACATGGCTTTGTCCTCCCATGGTGCAGCAGCGCGGCTCCGGGTGCGGGCGCGAATCCTAGGAGACCACTATATTCCGCGGCCGGACGCGGAGAAAGCCGTTCAAACCCTCGGATGGGACTTCTGGTAGGCTTCGAGCAGGCGCGCCGTGTCAACGCCGGTATAGATCTGGGTGGTCGACAGGCTGGCATGGCCGAGCAGTTCCTGGATGGAGCGCAGGTCGCCGCCGCCGGCCAGGAGATGGGTCGCAAAGGAATGCCGCAGCGCATGCGGCGTCGCGGTGTCGGGAAGGCCGAGCGCCGAGCGCAGCCTGCGCATTTCCTTCTGGATGATCGCCGGCTGAAGCCGGCCCCCGCGCACGCCGCGAAACAGGGGTTCGCCCGCTTCCAGATCCCATGGGCAGAGGTCTTGATACTGCCGGACGGCCGCCGTGGCGGCGGGAATGAGCGGCACCATGCGGGTCTTGCCGCCCTTGCCGGCAATGTACAAAGATGCCGGATTTCCGTTGAAATCCTGTGGGTTAAGCGCCAGCGCTTCCGATATGCGCAGACCGCAGCCGTAGAGCAGCGACAGGACCGCGGCGTTGCGGGCAGCGACCCATGGCTCCTCGGCCAACTGTTCGCCGCTTTTCGTCACCGCGACCGCCTGATTGTCGGTCAGCGGCTTCGGCAGGGATTTCGGTTGCCTTGGTGCCCGCATCGCCTGGATTCCGGCGGCATTGGCGAGGCCGCGCCTTTCCAGAAACCGCAGGAAAGAGCGGATTCCGGCAAGACTTCGGCCAAGGGTGCGGGCCCCGGCGCCGTCGCGGCGGCGATGGGCCAGAAAAGCACGCATGTCAGCGGGCCGGAGATCGCCGATATCCGCGAGCCCCGGTGCGCCGGCCAGATGTCCGGTCAGAAAGGTCAGGAACTGGCGGACATCACGCAGATAGGCGTCCAGCGTGTGCGCCGAAAGGCGCCGCTCCTGCCTGAGGTTTGCCGCCCAGGCCTGCAGTTGCTCGGCCAGATCCGGCCGCGCGGCAATCAAAAATTGTTCGTCCTTCATGACCCGTCGTGAACCATATTTTGTGCACGGCCGGCAAGGTGCCGGCGCGGACATGCAATCGCCGCTTGAAGGTGGTAACCAAAAGCATTACGTGACCACCAGTTGATAGCAGTGGCATTGTCGCGCACCTCGGTTATGCTACTGTTAACTCAGCAGGTGAATGGATGCGGGGCGGCTCCTGTCATGGTGAGTACACATTTGACTGCAATAGAGACTCTACATCGTTGCGGGGATAGTATATGGCCCAGAAACGCTTTCAGCTGATGAATTTCGACGATCTCGCTGACCGCATCGCGCTCGTGTCCTACGGGCAGCCCGGTCATGTCGTCGATGAGCTGATCGCTGAGCGCGGCCAGAAGATCGTCAAGAACCCGCTGTGGCCGATCATGCGGCCGCTGCTGCACACGGTGCTGCACTACCGGCAGGCGATCGCGTTCGCCGACGCCATTGCCAACCTGCCCGGTTACGATGCGATGGAGTATGCGAGCAATTTGCTTAATCTCGAGCTGCACGTCCGCAACAAGGACCGCATTCCGGAAAGCGGCGGATTCGTGCTGGTCTGCAACCATCCGACCGGTATCGCGGACGGTGTTGCCGTGTTCGATCTTTTGAAGGACCGGCGGCCGGATATGATGATTTTCGCCAACCGGGACGCGCTAAGGGTCAACCCGCGCTATGTCGAGATGCTCATTCCGGTCGAGTGGCGCGAGGAGTACAAGAGCAACCTGAAGGCGCGCGAGACGCTGCGGCTGACCAACCGGGCGGTCGAGGAAGGCAAGGCGACCGTGCTGTTCCCGTCGGGCCGCATCGCCTACTGGGCCAATGGCAAGCTCAACGAACGGCCGTGGAAACAGTCCGCCGTCGGCCTGGCGCGGCGCTACAATCTTCCGGTCCTGCCGGTGCATATGTCGGCCCGCAACTCGGGTCTCTTCTACTGGCTGTCTAAATATTCGACGGAACTGCGCGACATGACCGTGTTCCACGAGGTGCTCAACAAGAAGCGCAAGACCTTCGAGTTCAATATCGGGCACCTGATCCCGCCGGAGCGGCTGGATGGCGATGTCGCCACGATCACCAAGTCGCTGGAACATCATTGCGTTCACGAGCTTGCCGACGATCCGGACCGGGAATTCGTCAACGGCGGCTGAGCGCCGCCGGAAAACGCCGGCGCGGTTCATTCAACAAACCGTTTACCATGCCGAAAGCATTGCGCCCTAAAGTGGTGCCCGGCGCTTGCGGCGCAGTGCGGTGACATGATTGCAAAACCGCGCCTTCGCGTTTCTAGAGGCATGAAGCCGCCGCCGAACAAGCTCATCCGGAGCGATGCGTTTCAGCAAGGCCGTGCCATTTCGCCCGGCCTCATGCGTTGGTGTGCGATTGTCCGTCACAAAAAAAGGCTGGCTCGTGATAGCGGCCAATGCGGCTTTGGCCGCCGTTGTGCTGCTGATGGCCCTTGCCGTGCCGCGCAGCCCCTACCTCATCGTGGTGGCGCCGCCATGGCACAGCGACAGCCCAGTCTTGCGGATCATCGCCGAAGCGGACGGAACGATCGTCGAAAACGGCCGTTTTGACTGGATCGCCATCGCCCATTCAAATCAATCGGAATTTGCATCCCGGCTCATGAAGCGCGGTGCGCTTTTGGTCATCGACCACGCGCTGGCGGCCGGGTGCCTCAGGAGGAATTCAACATGAATGCTCTGGAAGCTTTACGCTCCAAGGTGTCGATCGGGGTGGTTGCACTGCTGTGGGTCAATTTCGCCCTCCTGGTCGCCCGGGCCGTTTTCGGGACCGAGGCGTCGCTGCCGGTGCTGCTGGGCGGGGGTTTCGCGATCGCTGCCGCCGCAACCGGAACCTGGTACTTCGACCGCACCGGGCCGGCGACGCGCATCGTCACCTCGATCGCGCAGTTCGCTCTTGTGTCGCTGCTGGTCTACGGCTTCACCGGATCGCCGCTGCAGATCGACATGCACATGTATTTCTTCGCCTCGCTGGCGGTCAGCGCCGCATGGATCGACTGGCGCTCAATCGTCGCCTTTTCCGGCGCGACAGCCCTGCACCACCTCATCCTCTATTTCGTGCTTCCGATGGCCGTTTTCCCCGGCGAATCGGATCTCGCAAGGGTGGCGCTGCACGCCGTTGTCCTCGTCCTGCAGAGCGGTGTGCTCCTGATCATGTCCTGGTCGGTCGAGCGGTCGCTGATCGCCGCCGAATCGGCAACGGGCGAGGCTCAGGCCGCGCAGGAGGCGTTGGCCGCCGAATCCGCCAAGGCGGAGGAACTGCACCAGCAGACGGATGAGGAGCGGGCCCAGCGCGATGCCGAAAAGGAAGAGGCGGCGCGGGAACAGCGCACCGCCATAGAGCAGATCGCCGCCGGGCTCGGTCGCCTTGCCGACCGGGACTTCTCCCGCGGCATCGATGCCGCCTTCTCCGGCGAACTCGATCAGGTGCGCACAGACTTCAACCGGGCCATTGAACAGCTCCAGTCGGCGCTGCGGGAGGTCAATTCAAGCGCAGGCAACATCAATGCCGGCTCTGCCGAAATCCGCAACGCGACCGACGATCTGTCGCGCCGCACCGAACAGCAGGCCGCCTCGCTCGAGGAAACGGCCGCAGCGCTCGGCGAGATCACGACAACGGTCCAGAACGCCGTTGAACGGGCCGACGAGGCGCGCAAGATGGTGTCCGAGGCCAAGGTCGACGCGGACGAGTCCGGGGAGATCGTCGAGAAGGTCATCAAGGCGATGGACGAGATGGAGGGCTCCTCCAAGAAGATCGGCCAGATCATCGGGGTGATCGAGGACATCGCCTTCCAGACCAACCTCCTGGCGCTCAATGCCGGGGTCGAGGCGGCGCGGGCCGGCGAGGCCGGCAAGGGTTTCGCGGTCGTGGCGCAGGAGGTGCGCGAGCTGGCGCAGCGCGCCTCGAACGCGGCCAAGGAGATCACCACGCTGATCGAGGCCAGCGACGGGCACGTCACGTCGAGCGTCGAACTCGTCAACAAGACCGGTGCGGTGCTCAACTCCATCGCCGGCAAGGTCGTCGATATCGACCGCCATATCGACGCCATCGCCAGTTCCTCGCGCGAGCAGTCCGCCGGTCTGCAGCAGATCAACGTGGCGGTCAGCCAGATGGACCAGTTCACCCAGCAGAATGCCGCAATGGTCGAGGAGACCACCGCGTCGACCCACGCGCTGGCGGCCGAACTCGATGGTCTTTCGAACCAGATCGCCCGGTTCGAGCTGGGCGAGGCCCCGGCAACGGGGATCGCCGCGCAGGACGAGGCCGAGCCGGCTGATGCGTTTGAGGACGAGCTGGTCTATCAGCAGGAATCTGCCGCGTAGTCCGCACGCGTTGGCGCGGCTTGTGGGGCGCGCCGACTCGGCTTAGCTTCGGCGCATGTATTTGCGCTCAATGTCCGCCGGGAACTACCGGTCCCTGCGTTCGATCCGCATGGACCTTGGATCCGTGAACCTCTTTGTCGGCGCCAATGGCGTCGGCAAATCAAATCTCTACCGTGCGCTGCAACTCATCAAGGCTTCCGCCGACGGGCGTCTTTCCCATCTGATCGCCGAGGAGGGCGGCATCTATTCGGCCTTCTGGAGCGGTGGAACGCGCAAGCACGAAAAGGCGCGCATCACCCTTGCGGCGGAGATCGTCGACGAGCAGACGGGCATCGTCTACCGGTACAGCATCGAAGCCGGCTTCAAGCCGGCCGAGCCGTCGGCGGGTTTTTCCCACGAAGCGCAGATCAAGAAAGAGGAGCTGACTGTCGATACGGGCAGGCGGCCGGTGGTGACCATGCGGCGCGAGGGCTCGCATATCTCCGCGCGCGGCGAATCCGGCAGGATGGAGGACTATCCCGAGCAGGCCCTGACCTCGGAGACAGCGCTGTTCATGCTCGGCGATGCGGGCCGCTATCCCGAAATCAGCACCCTGCGGCACATCATCGGGCAATGGCGGTTCTATCACGGGTTCCGTTCCGATGCCGGATCTCCCCTGCGTCAGCCGTGCCTGGCGATCACCGCGCCGATGCTCGAGGAGGACGGGGCCAATATCGCCGCGGTGTTCGCAACGATCGCCCATACGCGGCAGGACACGATCGATCTCGACCGCGCCGTCTACGACGCGTTTTCCGGCGCAGCGCTTTCCGTTCCGGTGCCCGAGGAATATGCCAGTTTCGGGCTGGTTTTCCCGGATTTTCCGCAACGCATCTTCCAGCCGCGCGAACTGTCCGACGGGCAGATCCGCTTCCTCGCACTGGCGGCGGCGCTGATGTCCTATCGCCGGCCGCCCTTCATCGCTCTCAACGAGCCGGAGGCCAGCCTGCATCCGGACATGCTGCCGGCGCTTGCCGGCATGATCGCCAGTGCCTCGGCGGACAGCCAGGTCTGGGTTGTCACCCATTCCGGGGCGCTCGCGGATGCGCTCGGCGAGCGCTGCGGCGTGCGCCCGAAAACCGTCATCCGCCAGGACGGCGCCACCTGGATCGAGGGCATGACGCTGACCGGGGCGATGGACGACGAGGAAGACTGAACGGCCGGGATGGCGGGCGAACTTGCCCGAAAAGCCGGCTGGGCGTACCGTCGACATCAGCCAATCTGCTTGGGACTTGCCGGATTGGAAGGTTTTTCCGGCAAAAAGGAGGAAGAAGATGGTTGAAGCACTCATACCCTATGGCGGCAGCATTATCGGCCTGATGATCACCGGGATCATCATCCTGGCCCTCGGACCCGCCGTTGCTGCCAGAAAGGCCAGCGCGGCGATCACGCCGGGATCGGAGCCGGACAGGAACTACGACGACGCCATCTATCGGCTGCACCGATGCCATGTGAACGCGGTCGAGAACTATGCCCAGTTCGCCATACCGACGCTGTTTGCCATGCTCCTGGGGGCCTCGGTCACCTGGGTCGCCGTCCTGGTGTGGGCGACCGTCGTCGCACGTCTGGCATACTCGATCGTCTACCTGCAGAAGATCGGACAGCCGGCGCAGAGCGTGCGGTCGTTCATCTACGTGGCCTCTTGGATCTTCAACATCGCGATGGTGATCCTGGTCATACTGGCGGTGCTCTAGGAACCGGCACAATCCGGTCGGCCGGCGTCCGTCCCGGATCGCCGGGGCCGTAATTGACGGGCGCGTCGGCAGACGATTGAGCCATGTCAATGCGGAGCGCGTCACAATGTGCGACAAGCCGACCGGCAGGTGCATGGCACCTGCCGGTTGGAGATAACACCCATGTATAAAAACATCCTTGTTCCAGTCCTTATCGGCGAAGATCACGATACGCAGCCATCCTTTCTCGCAGCCCGCACGCTCGCGGATGAAGGCGCCAATTTCACCGTGCTGCACGTCATGGAGGCGATCCCGAGCTTCGTGGCAACGCAATTGCCGAAGGATGCCCTCGACAGATCGCGTGACCACGCCGAGAAGGCCCTGATCAAGTCCGCCGCCGCCCTGCCGGGGGCGTCGACGCATCTCGCGGTCGGCCATGCCGGGCGATTCATCGTCGATTATGCCGAAGAGCACGGTGTCGACTGCATCATCATCGCCTCGCACAGGCCGGGCATCGAAGACTATTTCCTCGGCTCGACCGCCGCCAGGGTGGTGCGCCATGCCCAGTGTGCGGTGCATGTCATCCGCTGACCCACGGATTGTCGCCGGCCCTCAGCGATAACGTGCTAAGCTCGGTGGCAGTTTCACCCCGTCGGACACCTTGGCCGGTGCCGTGCGGCGTGCCCTTGCCGCCGGGCGCCAGGGCGAACACATGACCGGGAGCACAAAATGGCAACCACCGACCAGATTCCGACGAATTCCGGCTTCCATGCAAAAAGCACCGGTTCCGAGGTTCTTTCCGGCATTGATCTGACCGGAAAGACCGTGATCGTGACCGGCGGCTACAGCGGGATCGGACTGGAAGCGGCGCGCTGTCTGGCGCGCAACGGGGCCTCGGTCATCGTGCCGGTTCGCTCGCCCGACAAGGCAAAGGAGAACCTCGCCGATATGCAGGGCGATGTGAAGACCGCGCCGATGGACCTCGCCGATCTCGCATCGATCCGGAAATTCGCGGATTCGATCCTGGAATTCAGTCCGCGCCTCGACCTTCTGATCAACAATGCCGGCATCATGGCCTGCCCGGAGGCCCGGGTCGGTCCCGGTTGGGAGTCCCAGTTCGGCGTCAACCACATGGGCCATTTCGCCCTGACTACGGCCTTGCTCGACCTTCTGAAGAAGACATCCGGGGCAAGGGTTGTCGCACTCTCGTCAACGGCCCACAAACTGACCGACATGCGCTGGGACGACATACAGTACGACAGGACCGACTATGACAAATGGCAGGCATACGGCCAGGCAAAGACCGCCAACGCCCTGTTTGCCAACGGGTTGTCGCGGCGCTTGGCGGACAGCGGGGGCCTGGCGTTCTCGGTCCACCCGGGCGGGATCTTCACGCCCCTGCAGCGACACCTGCCGCAGGAAGAGATGATCGCGCTCGGCTGGCTGGACGAAAGCGGCGAGCCGTCGGAACCCGCCAAGCAGGGATTCAAGAACCCGGAGCAGGGCGCATCCACCACCCTGTGGGCGGCAACCTCGACGAAGCTTGAAGGAAAACCGGGCGTTTATTGCGAGGATTGCGACATTGCCGCGATCACCGATCCGGATAGCCCCTATGCCCGGTATATGGGCGTCGATCCGCACGCCTGCAGCGACGAATCCGCCGAGCGGCTCTGGGAGATCAGCGAAAAGCTGTTGGCGAAGGCTTAACCGGACAAGGCAGTGAAGGCGATGTCCTGTCGCCCTCACCACGGCGGCCGATCCGGTGACCGCCCGCATATGCTCGATCGGCGGATCAGCCGATCGACTGGCCGGTCTTGGCCCAGTCGGCGAGGAAGGCCTCCAGGCCCTTGTCGGTCAGCGGATGTTTGACGAGCGCGCGCAGCGTCGCCGGAGGGACGGTGGCGACATCGGCGCCGATCAGGGCGGCTTCCTTGACATGGTTCACGGTGCGGATCGAAGCCGCGAGAATCTCGGTCTCGAACTCGTAATTGTCATAGATCCTTCGGATATCGGCGATGATCTCCATGCCGTCGATCGCCGTATCGTCCAGGCGGCCGATGAAGGGCGAGATGAAGGTCGCGCCGGCCTTGGCGGCCAGCAGCGCCTGGTTGGCCGAGAAGCACAGGGTCACATTGACCTGCTGACCGGCCGTGGTCAGCGCCTTGCAGGCCTTCAGCCCGTCGAAGGTCAGCGGCACCTTGATGCAGATGTTGTCGGCGATCTTCGAGAGGACCGCGGCCTCGGTCATCATGCCGTCGAAATCGGTTGCCGTGACCTCGGCCGAAACCGGGCCGTCAACGATCGAGCAGATTTCCTTCGTCACGTCCATGATGTCCCGTCCGGCCTTCATGACCAGCGACGGGTTGGTGGTCACGCCATCGAGCAGGCCAAGCGCATTCAATTCCTGGATTTCGCTGACATCTGCCGTATCGACAAAAAATTTCATTGTGTGTCTCGTCTCTCATGAGCGGTTAATTGGCGGTCGCGGGTTTTCTTTAGATGAAACGCGGGGCAAGGTCACCCTCAAGATGAAAGATTCGCCGCTCCTGCCGCTGACCGACCAGCCGGTTGCAATCGTGCCGGTGCTGTTGCCGCTGCCGACGATGCAGGCCTATTCCTATGCCGTGCCGGACGACGTCGCCGTGCGGCCGGGATCGGTCGTGCAGGTGCCGCTCGGACCGCGGCAGGTGGCGGGGATCGTCTGGGACGGCAAGACCGATGATGTCGATCCGGAAAAACTGCGCCCCATAACGCTTGCCTTCGACTGCCCGCCGATTGCCGGTGACATGCGCCGCTTTCTCGACTGGGTCGCAGCCTACACTTTGTCGCCGCCCGGACTGGTGGCCCGCATGGCGCTGCGCGCGCCGGCCGCCTTCGAGCCTGAGGCGCCGACGGAAGGCGTACGGCTGACCGAACGGCGCCCGGAGCGCATGACGTCGGCGCGCGAACGGGTGCTGTCGCTTGCCGCGGACGGATTCGGCTGGACACGGACCGGCCTGGCCCGCGCCGCAGGCGTTTCGGTAAGCGTCGTCGACGGGCTTTTGAAACAGCATGTGTTCGAGACGATCCAGATTCCGCCGCAACCGGTCGTGCCCTATCCGGACCCGGCGTTCCGGCTGCCGGAGCTGAGCCCCGACCAGCGAGAGGCCGCCGATCTTCTGACCGCGCCGCAGGACAGTGCCGCGCCGGTCTTCCTCATCGACGGCGTCACCGGATCCGGCAAGACCGAGGTCTATTTCGAGGCCGTTGCCGAGGCGATCCTTGCCGGAAGGCAGGTGCTCATCCTGCTGCCGGAGATCGCGCTGACCTCGGCCTTCCTCGACCGGTTCGAGCGCCGCTTCGGCTGCCGGCCGGCCGAGTGGCACTCCGATGTCCCACCGCGCATGCGCGAACGGGTGTGGCGGCAAGCCGCGACCGGCGACATCCGGGTTGTCGCCGGGGCCCGCTCTGCGCTGTTCCTGCCGTTCGACAATCTCGGCCTGATCGTCGTCGACGAGGAGCACGACAGCGCCTACAAGCAGGAAGACCGGGTGTTCTACAACGCCCGGGACATGGCCGTGGTGCGCGCCCATATCGGGCGGTTTCCCGCCATACTCGCATCGGCCACGCCGTCCATCGAAAGCCGGGTCAATGCCGACAGCGGCAAATACCGGCGCATTCACCTGCCGGAGCGCTTCGGCGGCGCAGCCCTGCCGGACCTCAAGCTGATCGACATGCGGCGCGATCCGCCGGCGCGCGGCGGTTTCCTCTCTCCGAAACTGATTGAGGCCGTCGGCAAAACCATCGAAGGCGGCGAACAGGCGCTGCTTTTCCTCAACCGGCGCGGCTACGCCCCGCTGACGCTGTGCCGGGTGTGCGGCCACCGTTTCCAGTGCCCAGACTGTTCGGCCTGGCTGGTCGAGCACCGGTTCCGGCGCCAGCTGCAGTGCCATCATTGCGGCCACGCGGAACCGACGCCGGAGGCGTGCCCGGAATGCGGTACGCTCGACCATCTCGTCGCCTGCGGCCCCGGCGTCGAGCGCATCGCCGAGGAGGTCGACCGGCATTTTCCCGGCGCGCGCACGATCGTGCTTTCCTCCGACATGACCGGCGGCGTGCGCCGCCTGCGGCTGGAACTGGAAGCCATCGCCAAGGGCGAGGTTGATATCGTCATCGGCACGCAGCTCGTCGCAAAGGGGCACAATTTTCCGATGATGACGCTTGTCGGCATCGTCGACGCCGATCTCGGGCTCGCCAATGGCGACCCGCGCGCCGCGGAACGCACATTCCAACTGCTGTCGCAGGTGACCGGGCGTGCCGGGCGGTCGGGGCGCCGCAGCCGCGGCCTCCTGCAGACCTACCAGCCGCAGCATCCGGTTATCCAGGCGATTGTCTCCGGCGACGCTGAGTCGTTCTACGCGCGCGAGATCGACGAGCGCGAACGGGCAAAGCTGCCGCCGTTCGGGCGCATGGCGGCGCTGATCGTCTCGGCGGCCGACCGGCCGGAAGCGGAAGCGCATGCGCGCGGCCTGCGGCGCGCCGCGCCCGCGGCGCACGATATCCAGGTGCTGGGGCCAGCGGAGGCGCCGATGGCGCTGATCCGCGGGCGCTATCGCTACCGGCTGCTTGTCCACGGTGGCCGGCAGTCGGACCTCCAGGCCTTTGTCGCGAAGATGATCGAGAACGGACCGAATCCGCGGGGGTCCGTGCGCGTGCAGATCGATATCGACCCGCAGAGTTTCATGTGACGTCACGGGGGAGCACCAATGATCGCGTTTTACTGGCCGGGCAGCACCGGGGAATGGCTGGCTTTCATCGTGGCGGCGGTCACCGTCGGCTTCGGACTGCTGCTGTTCCTGATGCCGCGACTGTCGTTTCGCATCCTGCGCCTGAAGCCGCTGGATGAACGCCCGGATGCGATCGCCGAGGGTCGCGCCACCCTGGCCGGCTTTTATCTCGGTTGCGGCCTGAGCTGCCTGCTGCTGGCACAGCCGCTGCTCTACTTGGCACTCGGCCTTTCCTGGGCCTTCACGGCGCTCGGCAGGCTTGTCTCCATCCTGTTCGACCGGGCCGGAACGCCGTTCAACTGGGCATCGCTTGTCTTCGAGGCCGTGTTGGCACTGCTGCCGCTCGGCTTCGTGTTCGGATATCTGTGACAACGCAGGCCGTTCCGGGCAACGACCGACTGCTGTAAGCAAGCCGGAACGCGTTACCGAACCGACTGGAATTCCAACATTCCGATTTGCGTTTTCGCGGCAAGTTCGCTTCCTGAAAGCCGATTTTTTTCGTTTCGCGCGAAAGAATGTCCGGACTCATCCGAAAGCAGGGGGCAAAGCGTGTTGCGAGTCCAAGACACGTGTGCTAGACGAACCACGAATTTTTGGCCGCCGCACATTTGAATGGTGTTGCGGCTGAAGAAAAATCGAAACAAATTCAAGGGTTTGCGGGGACATAAGCCTCCGGTTCCGAATCCCTGAATTCAGTTCAGAGAAATTTGTGCCCGTGGCAGACACATCTTCGCTCATTTCCGGTGTTGCAGAACGGTACGCGTCATCCCTTTTCGAATTGGCGCTCGAGGCCGGTTCCGAAGCAGCGGTTGCCGAAGAACTCACCCGGCTCGAATCCCTGATTGAAGAAAGCGACGATCTCAAGCGTCTGATCGTCAGCCCGGTGTTTTCCGCCGAGGACCAGTTCAAGGCTATCGGCGCCATCGCCGACAAGGCGGGCCTGACCGGCCTTGTGGGCAATTTCCTGCGCGTGGTGGCGAAGAACCGGCGGCTGTTCGCCGTGCCCGGCATCATCCGCGCCTACCGGCTTATCGCAGCCAGGCACCGCGGCGAGGTGTCGGCGGAAGTCACTTCCGCGCATGCGCTGAGCGCCGAGCAGGAAAACGAATTGAAGGCGGCGCTCAAGAGCGTCACCGGCAAAGACGTGGCAATGCATGTCAACGTCGACCCGTCGATCATGGGCGGGCTGATCGTCAAGGTCGGCTCGCGTCAAATCGACACATCGCTTCGTTCAAAACTTTCTACCCTTAAGCTTGCA
Organism: Nitratireductor sp. XY-223; assembly: GCF_004959855.1. Lineage (GTDB taxonomy): Bacteria > Pseudomonadota > Alphaproteobacteria > Rhizobiales > Rhizobiaceae > Hoeflea_A. The sequence continues at coordinate 799,469 of NZ_SPNT01000002.1, forward strand.
CTGAAAGAGGTCGGCTGATGGACATCCGTGCCGCGGAAATCTCCGCAATCCTAAAAGAACAAATCAAAAATTTCGGCAAGGAGGCTGAAGTCTCCGAGGTCGGTCAGGTGCTGTCGGTCGGCGACGGTATCGCCCGCGTCTACGGCCTGGACAATGTGCAGGCCGGTGAGATGGTCGAGTTTCCCGGCGGCATCCGCGGCATGGCGCTGAACCTTGAATCGGACAATGTCGGCGTCGTCATCTTCGGTTCCGACCGCGACATCAAGGAAGGCGACACCGTCAAGCGGACCGGCGCCATCGTTGACGTGCCGGTGGGCAAGGAACTGCTCGGACGCGTCGTCGATGCGCTCGGAAACCCGATCGACGGCAAGGGCCCGATCCAGGCCAAGGAACGCCGCCGCGTCGACGTCAAGGCGCCCGGCATCATCCCGCGCAAATCGGTGCACGAGCCGATGTCGACAGGCCTCAAGGCCATCGACGCGCTGATCCCGATCGGCCGCGGCCAGCGCGAGCTGGTCATCGGCGACCGCCAGACCGGCAAGACCGCCATCCTGCTCGACACGTTCCTCAACCAGAAGCCGATCCACGAATCCGGCGCCGAGGAAGACAAGCTTTATTGCGTCTATGTTGCAGTCGGCCAGAAGCGCTCGACCGTCGCGCAGTTCGTGAAGGTTCTGGAAGAGCGCGGCGCGCTCGAATATTCGATCATTGTCGCCGCAACGGCGTCCGACCCGGCACCGATGCAGTTCCTGGCGCCGTTTGCCGGATGCGCCATCGGCGAATATTTCCGCGACAACGGCATGCACGCCCTGATCGGCTATGACGACCTTTCGAAACAGGCCGTCGCCTACCGCCAGATGTCGCTGCTGCTGCGCCGTCCGCCGGGCCGCGAAGCCTATCCGGGCGACGTCTTCTACCTGCACTCGCGCCTGCTGGAGCGCGCCGCCAAGCTCAACGAGGACAACGGCGCCGGCTCGCTGACGGCCCTGCCGGTCATCGAAACGCAGGGCAACGACGTTTCGGCCTTTATTCCGACCAACGTGATCTCGATCACCGACGGCCAGATCTTCCTCGAAACGGACCTGTTCTACCAGGGCATCCGCCCGGCGGTGAATGTCGGCCTTTCGGTTTCGCGCGTCGGCTCCTCCGCCCAGGTCAAGGCGATGAAACAGGTCGCCGGCTCGATCAAGGGCGAGCTTGCCCAGTATCGCGAGATGGCGGCGTTCGCCCAGTTCGGCTCGGATCTCGATGCCGCCACGCAGCGGCTGCTCAACCGCGGATCGCGGCTGACGGAACTGCTCAAGCAGCCGCAGTTCTCGCCGCTGAAGACGGAAGAGCAGGTTGCCGTCATCTTCGCCGGCGTCAACGGCTATCTCGACAATCTCGATGTCGACGATGTCGGCAAGTTCGAGCAGGGTCTGCTGGCGCATATGCGCAGCGACGGCAAGGATGTGCTGGAAGCCATCCGCGTCGAAAAGGCGATCAGCGACGACATCAAGGACAAGCTCACCGCTGCCATTGATGCCTTTGCCAAGTCCTTCGCCTGAGCGGCTGCGGACGCAACCCTAGCAACGGACGGATAACGGATGCCTTCCCTTAAGGATCTGAGAAACCGGATCGCCTCGGTCAAGGCGACGCAGAAGATCACCAAGGCGATGCAGATGGTCGCCGCGGCGAAGCTGCGGCGCGCCCAGGAGGCGGTCGAGGCAGCGCGGCCCTATTCGCAGCGCATGAGCGCCGTGCTCGGCAACATCGCCAATGCGGTCAGCGAGGGCGACGACACGCCGCGGCTGATGACCGGGACCGGCTCCGACCAGACCCATCTTCTCGTCGTGTGCACGGCGGAACGCGGCCTTTGCGGCGGCTTCAACGCGCAGATCTCGCGCCTGGCGCGCGAGCATGTCGGCACCCTTCTTGGAGAAGGCAAGGATGTGAAGATCCTGTGCGTCGGCAAGAAGGGCTACGACATCCTCAAGCGGCAATATGGCGACCTGATCATCGACCGCGTCGACCTCAGGGAGGTCAAGCGCATCGGTTTCGCCAATGCCGACGAGATCGCCCGCCAGGTCATCGGCCTGTTCGACGAGGGCGCCTTCGACGTGTGCACCCTGTTCTACTCGGAGTTCCAGTCGGTCATCACCCAGGTGCCGACGGCGCAGAAGATCATTCCCGCCAGCACCGGCGAGGCTGAAACCGAGGGCAACGGGACCGATGCGGTCTACGAATACGAGCCGGATGCATCGGCAATCCTCGACGACCTGATCCCGCGCAACATCGCCGTGCAGATTTTCCGCGCTTTGCTGGAAAACGCCGCGTCCGAACAGGGCGCGCGCATGACGGCCATGGACAACGCGACGCGCAATGCCGGCGACATGATCGACAAGCTGACGCTCAACTACAACCGTCAGCGGCAGGCGCAGATCACCAAAGAACTGATTGAAATTATTTCGGGCGCGGAAGCGCTCTAGAGGCTCTGGAGAAGGGTTAGAAGACATGGCTAAGGCAGCTACCAAAACAAAGACCGCTGGAGCGGAAACAAAGCCGGCAGGCGCCAAAGGCACGGTCACACAGATCATCGGCGCCGTCGTCGACGTCGCCTTCGAGGACCATCTGCCGCCAATCCTCAATGCCCTGGAGACCGACAACCTCGGCAACCGCCTGGTCCTGGAAGTGGCGCAGCACCTCGGTGAAAACACCGTGCGCACGATCGCCATGGACTCCACAGAGGGCCTTGTGCGCGGCCAGGAAGTCACCGATACGGGCGGCCCGATCTCGGTGCCGGTCGGCGACGAGACGCTCGGCCGCATCATGAACGTCATCGGCGAGCCGATCGACGAGGCCGGCCCCGTCAAGGCCACGGCGACCCGCGCCATCCACCAGGACGCGCCGGAATATGTCGACCAGTCGACGGAAGCCGAAATCCTCGTCACCGGCATCAAGGTTGTCGACCTGCTCGCACCTTACGCCCGCGGCGGAAAGATCGGCCTGTTCGGCGGCGCAGGCGTCGGCAAGACCGTTCTCATCCAGGAGCTGATCAACAACGTTGCCAAGGCGCATGGCGGCTACTCCGTCTTTGCCGGCGTCGGCGAACGTACGCGCGAGGGCAACGACCTCTACTGGGAAATGATCGAATCGGGCGTGAACAAGGACCCGCAGGAACACAAGGGCTCGACCGAGGGTTCGAAATGCGCGCTCGTCTTCGGCCAGATGAACGAGCCGCCCGGAGCCCGCGCCCGCGTCGCGCTGACGGGTCTGACGATCGCCGAGCAGTTCCGCGACGAAGGCCAGGACGTGCTGTTCTTCATCGACAACATCTTCCGCTTCACCCAGGCGGGTTCGGAAGTGTCGGCGCTTCTCGGCCGTATTCCTTCGGCGGTGGGCTACCAGCCGACGCTGGCGACCGACATGGGCACCATGCAGGAGCGCATCACCACCACCAACAAGGGCTCGATCACGTCCGTGCAGGCCGTTTACGTCCCGGCGGACGACCTGACCGACCCGGCGCCGGCGACCTCGTTCGCGCACCTTGACGCGACGACGGTTCTCAACCGCGCGATTTCGGAAAAGGGCATCTATCCGGCGGTGGATCCGCTCGATTCCACGTCGCGCATGCTCGACCCGATGATCGTCGGACAGGAGCACTACGATGTCGCCCGCCAGGTGCAGTCGATCCTGCAGCGCTACAAATCGCTCCAGGACATCATCGCCATCCTCGGCATGGACGAACTCTCCGAAGAGGACAAGATGACGGTTGCCCGCGCCCGCAAGATCGAGCGCTTCCTGTCGCAGCCCTTCTTCGTCGCCGAGGTCTTCACCGGCTCGCCCGGCCAGCTCGTCGATCTCGACGACACGATCAAGAGCTTCAAGGGTCTTGTCGAAGGTGAATACGACCACCTGCCGGAAGCCGCCTTCTACATGGTCGGCGGTATCGATCAGGCGATCGAGAAGGCACAGAAACTGGCTGCCGAAGCCGCCTGATGACCTGACGGATCGGGGCGGCCGCGAAAGGGCCGCCCGGCGTCGACAAAGATGACAGGGTGACAAGCCATGGCCGACAGTTTCAATTTCGAACTCGTGTCCCCGGAACGCCTGCTGCTTTCGGAAGCGGTCAACGAGGTTATCCTGCCGGGCGCCGACGGCGAGATGACGGTGATGGCCCAGCACGCGCCGGTCATGACCACCATCAAGCCGGGCATCGTCGAGGTGCGGGCGGCTGACGGCGCCTCCAACCGGTACGTCGTCTTCGGCGGCTTTGCCGATATCCTGCCCGAGGGCTGCACGCTTCTGGCCGAATCGGCCGTCCATGTCGACGACATCGATCACGAGGCGCTGGCGCAGCGCATCCAGGACACGAAAGAAGACCTTCAGGACGCGACGACGGATGCCGACAAGGCGCGTTTCTCAGAGCGCCTGGACCACCTGACGACACTGCAAAGCGCGGTCTGAGCACCTCGCAGCATTGCCGGGATCCTGAGCGGGCCGAAAGGCCCGTTTTCTATTGCAGCGCCCGGTCCACCGCGGCGACGGCGTGCAGGGCCGTGGTGTCATAGATCGGCAGCGCACTGTTCGTCTCGTCGACCGCCATCGTTATCTCCGTGCAGCCGAGAATGACGGAATCGCAACCGCCGCCGCGCAGGTCGTCAATGACCGCGCGAAACAGGTCGCGCGCGCCGGCCTTCACCTCGCCGAGGCACAGTTCCTCGTAGATCACCCGGTGGATCGCATCGCGGGACGGCTTTTCGGGAACAACGACGTCGAGGCCGAACCTGGAACGCAGGCGCTCGGCATAGAAGTCCTCTTCCATGGTAAAACGGGTGCCGAGAAGACCGACGCGTTTTCTCCGGTCCGAGGCAAGGGCGTCACCGGTCGCATCGGCAATGTGCAGGACCTCCAGCCCGGAAGCGGCCTCGACCTCGTCGGCGACCTTGTGCATCGTGTTGGTGGCGATGACGAGGAATTCGGCGCCCGCCGATTTCAGCCCGCTTGCCGCACCGGCCAGAATTTCGGCGGTGCCGGCCCAGTCGCCCGAATGCTGGCGCTGCTCGATCTCGTGAAAATCGACCGAGTGCATGAGGATGCGGGCCGAACGCAGGCCGCCGAGGCGGCGCTTCACCTCTTCGTTCATCAGGCGGTAATAGAGCGCCGTCGATTCCCAGCTCATGCCGCCGATCAGGCCGATCAAACGCATCGCATTCATGCCGTGACGTGGGCGAAGGCAGCGGCCACTTTGTCGTAGACCGCGCGCTTGAAGGGAATGATGAGATCGGGGACCTCGGAGAGCCGGCGCCACTGCCAGGCGTCGAACTCGGCCTTGTGGCCGTCGGGCGGCGGGTTGATGGTGATTTCGCTCTCATCGCCCTCGAAGCGAAAGGCGAACCAGCGCTGGGTCTGGCCGCGATACTTGCCCTTGAGCGCGACGCCGATCAGGTGCTGCGGCAGGTCGTAGTCGATCCAGTCTGGCGCCTCGGCGAGCAGGGAGATGCTGGAGATGCCGGTTTCTTCGTAAAGTTCGCGTTTTGCGGCATCGAAAGGCGCTTCGCCCTTGTCGATACCGCCCTGCGGCATCTGCCAGACGTGATCCGAGGCGGAAAACTCGCCCTTATCCTCGTAGATGCGCCGTCCGGTCCACACCAGGCCTGCGTCGTTGACGACGACGATCCCGACGCAGGGGCGGTAGGGCAGGTCCTCGGCTTTTGGACGGCTCCTGGCCATTTTCAGGGATCTTCCGGATCGTCGGCGAGCGCCGATACCGAGACGATCTCGACCCCGCGCGCCTTGGCCTCGTTGGCCCATGCGGCGATGGCGTCGACGCTCTCTTCGAAGGCCGAGGCGACGGCGATCGCCGAACCGTTGCGCCGGGCAATGCGTTCCGCATCGTCCAGCTTCTTCATGATATCCGTGCGGCCGACCTTGGCATCGACGATGATGTCGGCCTGCGCATGGGGAACGCCCACGGCGCCGGCGATCGGCTCGGTGACGGTGCGCGCGGATGTGCCGTCGTCGAGAAAGAGCACCCCGCGCTTTGCCAGTTCGCGCATGACCGTCTCCGTCGCCTTCTGGTCGGAAAGGAAACGCGCGCCCATGAAGTTCATGATGCCGGTGTAATTGGTGATGCGCCCCATGGCCCAGTGGAGATCGGCAAGGTTCTGCTGCGGCCCGTCCTCGACAAGCAGCGTGTGCGGGCCCGGATCGGTCTGCGGATAGTTGAACGGCTCGAACGGCACCTGCAAAAGCACTTCGTGACCGGCCCGCCGCGATTCCTGCAGCCAGCGCTGCAGACTGTTGCCGGTGGCGGCAAATGCCAGGGTGATTTCCTCCGGAAGCGTGGCAATCGCGTATTGCGTGCCCGTCTGGCTGAGGCCGAGGCCGCCGACAACGATAGCCAGCCGCGTGCCGCGCGCGCCCGACCAGGGGCGGGCATAGGCATCGAACGGGCGGTAGCCGTCGGCGCCCTTAACGGGCAGCCTGCCGAATTCCGTCTTCTCCAGCAGTTCTGGAACCGGAAGATGGGCGACGCGCGGGTCCTGTCCGACCGTTTCCGCGCCTGAAATGATGATCGGGCCGTCATTGCCACGATCGGCGGGCGAGATGGTGGTGACGACCTGGCCTTCATTGGTCAGCGTGCGTTGCACGTTCGCGCCGGAATCGCCGGAAAGGCGCTTGTCGGCGACTTCGCCGCCTTCAATGACGACCGGAAGGGCTTCGGCCGATGCCGGCTGGCTCCCGGATTGGGCCTCGGCCTGCATCTGCGGTTCCTGCTGTCTGAGCGGCGCCTGCTGCAGGGCGACAAATCCGGCACCGGCGATGACGACGACGCCGGCGATCGACGCTAACCAAAGACGCAGGGAACCGCGCGGTCGCGACCCCGGCCGTTTGTTCCGGCGATCCTGACCGAGCGGTTTGTCTAGTTCGGAACCTGTGTCCACAGCCGCCGGCTCAACCTCGTTTCAGCTCGGTGCCGCCCGATTCGGCGCGCGGCACCGTTACGCTTATTCGGTCTTGCTGTCGGCGTTGTCAACATCCTCGGCCGCCTTTGCCGTCTTGTCGGCATTGGGCGGATAGGCCGGATCGGTGATTTCGCCGCGCATCAGCTCGAGCGCGTGGCCGAGTTGCTCGTCGTCTTCCGGCTCCGGCGGGACATAGGCGATCGAGCCCGATGCCTCGTCGGTCTCGTCCTGTCCCTGGATATGTCCGCGCAGCTCCGATTCACCGGTCTCGCGGACGCGGCCCTGGAGTTCCTCGGGCAGCGGCTGCTGGACGATGATGTCGGGCTTGATGCCGGTGCCCTGGATGGACTTGCCGGACGGCGTGTAATACAGCGCCGTGGTCAGGCGCAGCGCACCGTTCTCACCGAGCGGGATGATGGTCTGCACCGACCCCTTGCCGAAGGAGCGGGTGCCGACGATGGTTGCCCGCTTGTGATCTTGGAGGGCGCCGGCGACAATCTCCGAGGCACTTGCGGATCCGCCGTTGACAAGCACGATGATCGGCTTGCCGCCGGTCAGGTCGCCCGGCCGCGAATTGTAGCGCCTGGTTTCCTCGGCGTTGCGGCCGCGGGTCGAGACGATTTCGCCGCGATCCAGGAAGGCGTCGGAAACATTGATCGCCTGATCGAGCAGGCCGCCCGGGTTGAGCCGCAGATCGAGAACGTATCCCTGCAGCTTGTCGGCCGGAATCTTCTCCTCGATGGAGTCGATGGCATCGGCAAGATCGTTATAGGTCTTCTCGGTAAAGGAAATCAGCCGGATATAGCCGACATTGCCTTCGACCCGGTGCTTGACGGCCTTGATCTTGATGATCGCGCGGGTGATCGCGATATCAATCGGTGCGTCGGCGCCTTCGCGCAGGATCGTCAGGTTGATGTCGGATCCGACCGGACCGCGCATTTTCTCGACCGCCTGCGAGAGGGTGAGACCGCGCACCGGCTCGCCATCGATCTCGGAGATCAGGTCGCCGGAAAGGACGCCGGCCCGCGATGCGGGCGTATCGTCGATCGGCGTGATGACCTTCACCAGCTCGCTGTCCTGATCGAGCGTCACCTCAATGCCGAGACCGCCGAACTCGCCGCGCGTCTGCGTCCGCATGTCGTCCGCATCCTTGGCGTTCAGGTAGCTCGAATGCGGGTCGAGCGAAGTCAGCATGCCGTTGATGGCGCTTTCGATCAGCTCGCTTTCCTCCGGGGGTGTCACATATTGCGCCCGCACGCGCTCGAACACGTCACCGAATATGGAAAGCTGCTTGTAGGTCTCGGAATTTGCGGCAACGGCCGATGTGCCCGCCGATTGCAGTGCGCTAACGGAGACCGCGCCTATGAAGACGCCGGCGGCCAGAATAATTACCTTACGAATCATTGCTTACCCTTCCGGAAGGTTTGCTGGCCCACCACGGAGCCGGATCAACGGGTTTACCGTTCTTTCTGAATTCAATGTAAAGCGTTGGCTCCGCCGTAGCCAGAGCCAAAACCGATGCCGATACCACTTTTGTCGTGTTCATGCGCCCAATTGGCTCGCCGGCGACGACAAACTGACCGATATCGGCGTTGGTGCTGCCCATGCCTGCAAGCACCAGATGATAGCCGTCCCCGGCATTGAGTATAATCAACTCGCCATAGGAACGGAACGGGCCGGAGTATACCACCCAACCGTCTGCCGGTGCTGTCACAATTGCGTCAGGCACCGTTGAAACCATCATGCCCTTCAGCGGCCGGCCGGTCCCGTCATCCTCGCCGAATCCGAACTTCCGGTTCCCGGCGACGGGCAGTTCCAGTTTCTTCTTCAGGCGCGAGAAGGCAAATGCCGGGGCGATGCGATCGGCATCCGGCGGCGCCTTGCGAGCTGTTTCGCGGGCTTTTTCCCTTTGCTTCTGCGACTGCTCGGCGCGTTGCTTTTCCGCGCGCTCGGCTTCCTCGGCGGCGCGGCGCACCGATTCGATCTCGTCGCCCAGCGATGAGATCAAATCCTCAAGGCTGCGGGCACGTGCCGCGAGCCGCTGGGACGCCGCGGCCTCCTGTTCCAGCTTTTCGCGGTTCTGTTCGGCAAGCTTGCGTTTCTCGGCAAGGAGCAGCGTCAGCTTCTCCTCCTCCTCCGCCTGCTCCTGCAGCGTTGCGATCAGGCGCTCGCGCTCGTTGGAGATCGAGGCGCGCACATCCGTCAGTTCCTTCAGGTCGGCCACCAGCTTTTCGGTCTGTTCGCGGATCTCCGGGACCACTGCGCCAAGCAAAATGGCGCTGCGCACCGATGAGAGCGCGTCTTCGGGGCTGACAAGCAGGGCCGGCGGCGGATTGCGCCCCATGCGCTGCAGGGCGGCAAGCACCTCGGCGAGAACGCCGCGGCGGGCGTTGAGCGAATCGCGCAACGCGGTGTGGCGGCCGCTGAGACTGGCTAGGCGCAACTCGCTTTCGGCAACCTCCTCACTCAATTTCTTCTGCGTCTTGGCGCTCTGAATGAGTTCGGTCCGGATCGTCGCCTGATCCTTTTTGAGCGCGTCGATGCTCGATTCGAGCGCCACGCGGCGTTCCCGCGAGAGCTCGATATCGGCGGTGATCTTCTCGAGTTCGCCCAGCCCCTTGCGCCGCTGCTCGTCCAGCCGCTCGACCGTGGCCTCGCCGGGCCGGCCGGACTTCAGGGCCTGCGATGTCCGGACACTCTGCGACTGGGCGGGCGCCATTGCCGCCGCCAGGACGGACGCGGCGCAAACCAGTCCGACCGCACTGTTGCGCAACAAAGGGAACGCTGTGTGCAGGGGGCGCGCCCGCAAGCGGCCGGGCAGACCTGCCGTGTATTTCCCCGTGCGAATCATCAGTCCCCGTCTTTGCACCATGCGATCATTATCGCCGCTCCTCGCAAGCCAATGCAATATCCTCCCGGGGCGGGAATTGCCGTATGGCCGATTTTGTCCTCCATGCCCGTGATCGCGCGTCGAAGGCACCGCATATCGCGATTCACGGCCGTCGGACCTGTCTGCCAGCCAAGAGTGGCCGGGATATGGCAGGATCCGGGTTATCGGGCTCATCGCAACGCGCACTAGCTTCGGTGATAGGGATGACCGGTCAATATGGTCGAAACCCTGTAAAGCTGCTCGGCAAGCAGGATCCTGACGATCTGGTGCGGCCAGGTCAGCTTTCCAAAGCAAAGCACCGCATCGGCCCGCTCCGTGAGTTGCCGGTCGAGGCCGTCCGCGCCGCCGATCACAATGACGAGATCCCGGCGCCCAGCATCGGACCAGTCCTGCAGCATGCGCGCGAAGGCGTTCGAATCGATGGCCTTGCCGCGCTCGTCCAGGGCAATGATCAGTGCATCGGCCGGCAATTGCCTGGCAAGGGCATCGTATTCATCGCTTTTTCGGGTGTCGGCGTTTGCGGCCCGGCTCTCCGGCAGCTCGACGACGCGGCTGAAGGTCAGGCCGCAGGCGGCACCGGTTTTGGAGAATCGATTGAGATAGCGCGCTGCAAGTTCTCTTTCGGGGCCGGCCTTCAACCGGCCCACGGCATAAATCGATACGCGCATTTCGCCTCGCATGGTCGCCCGGTCCGGACCGGACCGGCAACCGGCGCATCGTGTGGCCGGGCGGATTCGCACATTAAGGCCGCGTGCGGATCCGATACCACACTCAATCAATAAGTCACCAACGTGCCTGCAAGGAACCGGAACGGCTGTCCGCGGGCGATCGCGGACCGGGGGTCCGGCTTGCGGACGCTAGTGGATCGTGTCCTCGTCGATCTCCGGGGTCATCCACATCTTCTCGATGTTGTAGAATTCCCTGACTTCCGGGCGGAACACGTGAATGATGATGTCGCCCGCGTCGATCAGGACCCAGTCACCGTTGCTCAGACCCTCAACTTTCGCCGTACCGAAGCCGGCGTCTTTCAGGTCGCGCAAAAGATGGTCGCAGATCGCCGTGACATGACGGTTCGATCGGCCGGACGAGACCACCATGTGATCGCCCAGTGCCGACTTTCCGGTAATGTCTATGGAGACAACGTCTTCGGCCTTGGATTCCTCGAGGCTGGCGAGGACCAGTTTCAACGCATGAAATGCAGCATTGCCGCTTTCCAGTGCGGATGAGGAAATGTTTTCAACATTTCCCTTGCTGTGTGCTGTTCTCAGTGTCTTTCCTTTCCGTGACAGAACAAGCTGTGTATCTGCCTGTGCGCGAAGACCTTCCGGCCCCATTGCCGATGTTTCTTCGCCTCAACTGCAGTCCGAGTAGCAAAAAACGACTCAGACGGCACGCGTCGCAGCAAATACACCTAAAGATAGGCATGGAAACCTTAAGGTTTCAAGACAACCCCATTCACGATTTGCCGACCGGCAATTGCTGGCTGTTGCGGATGGCGGTCGACGACAATGGCGAGCGCGGACCGTGAATGAACGTCCAGGCGGGTGGGCGCATGCGCGCCAGCGCCCCGGCCTGGGCCTCGTCAACGCGCGCATAGTCGAACGTCTTGGCCATGATCGAGGACAGATAGGACAGCGTCGAGCCGGGCCGGTCGACGACGGCGATCGGCATCGTGTTGGCGATATATTGCCAATCCTGCCAGCGGTGGAAGCCGGCGAGATTGTCGGCGCCCATCACCCAGGCGAAATCGACGCCGCGATTGCGTTCGGTCACGAATTGCAGCGTCTCGGCCGTGTAGCGCAGGCCGTGCGCCGCCTCGAAGGCGGTGAACTTGACGCGCGGATCGGCGGCGATCTCCTGGCACCATCGTATGCGGGTTGCCAAGTCTGCCAGATTGCTGTTGTCTTTCAACGGGTTGCCAGGTGTCACGATCCACCACAACTGGTCGAGCCGCAGCCTGCGCAGGGCCGTGTCGGCCACCAGGACATGCCCCTCGTGAGGCGGATTGAACGAGCCGCCGAACAGGCCGACGGCCATACCGGGTTCGACATGGGGCATGCGCAGGAGCGAAGCCGGGATTTCGTGCAATTCGTTCACCCGATCGGCCGTCAGGGCCGTGTCTGGCCGCTGCCGCGCACCCGGTACTTGAACGAGGTGAGCTGCTCGACGCCGACGGGTCCGCGCGCGTGCATCTTGCCCGTGGCAATGCCGATCTCGGCGCCCATGCCGAACTCGCCGCCGTCTGCGAACTGGGTCGACGCATTGTGCAGGAGAATCGCCGAATCGATCTCGTTCATGAAGCGCTCGACGACCGCCGCATCCTCGGCAATGACCGCCTCGGTGTGATTCGACGAATATTTACCGATATGGGCGATCGCGCCGCCAATCCCGTCGACGAGCGCCACGGAAATGACCGGCGCCAGATATTCGGTCGACCAATCCGATTCGCTGGCCGCCACGGCCTGCGGATAGGCCTTGCAGACCGCGGTCGAGCCGCGAATCTCGCATCCGGCCGCCGTCAGGGCCTCGAGCAGGGGAACGAGGTGGGATTGCGCCGCCTCCTTGTCCACCAGCAGCGTTTCCGCTGCGCCGCAAATGCCTGTGCGGCGCATCTTGGCGTTGACCGTTATCGCCTTCGCCATGTCGGGTTCGGCGGACTTGTCGACATAGATGTGGCAAATGCCCTCCAGATGGGCAAAGACGGGAACACGTGCCTCGCTTTGCACCCGGGCCACGAGGTTCTTACCGCCCCTCGGCACGATCACGTCGATGGCGCCGGACAGGCCCTTGAGCATTTCGCCGACGGCCTGGCGGTCGGTCACGGGCACACGCTGGATGGCGTGCGCGGGAAGGTCCGCCGCCTCAAGTCCCTTGACCAGGCAGCGGTGTATGGCGGCCGACGAGTTGTGCGAATCCGAACCGCCGCGCAGGATCACCGCGTTGCCGGCCTTGAGGCACAGTGCGCCGGCATCCGCCGTCACGTTCGGCCGGCTCTCGTAAATGACGCCGATGACGCCAAGCGGCGTGCGCACGCGCTCAATTGCGAGGCCGTTGGGACGCGTCCATCTGGCGATGACGTCGCCGACCGGATCCTTCAGCCCGGCAATGGCGCGCACGCCCTCGGCCATAGCCGCGACGCGGTCCCTGTCGAGCTTAAGTCGGTCGAGGAAGGAGGCCGCCATGTCGGATTCCGCAGCGTTCTGCATGTCGACGGCATTCGCCTCCAGGATGGCGTCCGTGTCGGCCAGGATGGCATCGGCCATGGCCAGCAGTGCCGCGTTCTTCTGCTCTTCGGTGGCGACGGCCAGCGGTGCGCTCGCGGCCCGGGCATTCTCGCCCATCGCCGCCATCAGTTCACCCACGTTTGCCTTCTCCGCAACTTCGTCAAGCATCGTACCGTTCCTGTTGCCGTTACTCGTCCTCATTCAGGGCAATCTGCGCCCCTGTCAACACCATGTCGTCCCGGTGGACCATCGCCGCGCGCCCCGAATAGCCGAGTATTTCGGCGATTTCCGAGGATTTGCGGCCGGCTATCTGCAGGGCCTCCTCGGCGCCATAGGCGGCAAGGCCGCGGGCGAACTCGTAGCCGGCCAGGTCGCAAATGGCGACGGTGTCGCCGCGCGCGAAGCTGCCGGTGACCTTGCGCACCCCCGCGGGCAGAAGGCTCCTGCCGGATTTGAGCGCCTCAAGCGCACCGGTGTCAACGAAGAACCGCCCGGCCGGGTCAAGCTGGCCGGCGATCCATTTCTTGCGGGCCGTCACGGGCGACGCATCGGCCTCGAACAGGCTGTGCCGGGCGCCCTCTTCGATGGCGCGCAGCGGATGGTCGCGCTTGCCCGAGGCGATGATCATGGCGCAGCCGGCCTTGGTGGCGATACGGCCCGCCTCGATCTTGGTCTTCATGCCGCCGCGTGACAGCTCCGAACCCGCGTCGCCGGCCATGGCGTCGATCTCGGGGGTGATTTCGGCGATGCGGGGCAGGAACTCGGCATCCGGGTTCTTATCCGGCGGCGCGGAGTAGAGACCATCGACGTCCGACAGCAGCACCAGAAGATCGGCGCCGGCCATGGAGGCGACGCGGGCCGCCAGGCGGTCGTTGTCGCCGTAGCGGATCTCGTTGGTGGCGACACTGTCGTTCTCGTTGATCACCGGTACGGCACCCGCCTCCAGCAATTGCTGGATTGTCGCACGGGCGTTGAGATAGCGGCGCCGGTCCTTGGTGTCGTCGAGCGTCAGCAGAATCTGGCCGGCGACAAGGCCTTTTTCGGACAAGGCCTCCGACCACGCGTGGGCCAGCGCGATCTGGCCAATGGACGCAACCGCCTGACTTTCCTCAAGTTTCAGGCCACGCTCGTGACCGAGGCTGGTGCCGCGCATCACGGTGCGTCCTAGTGCGATCGAGCCGGAGGAGACGATCATGACGTCCGAGCCGTTGCCGCGCAGGGCGGCGATATCGCGGCACAGGGTCTCAACCCAGCGGCGGCGCAGCCCGTCCTTGCGGTCGACCAGCAGGGCCGAGCCGACTTTCACGGCGATGCGGCGGTAATCCTTGAGGCGGGCCGGGCTCTGGGTCATGGCGCTAATCCCGGCCGCCCGCCGAAGCGTCTTGCAGGTCTTCGGCCTGCTTGTCCGCGTCAATGTTTCGGGCAAGCGTGCGCAAGGCCTCCTTCATGCCGTAGCCGGACACGGCCGACAGGACCAGGGGCTTGCTGCCGCAGGCGGTCTCAAGTTCTGCGGAAAGCGCGGCGCGCAATTCGTCGTCAAGCAGATCGGCCTGCGACAGGGCAACGATCTCCGGCTTGTCGCCAAGGCCATGGCCGTAAGCTTCCAGCTCGCCGCGTATCGTGCGATAGGCCTCGCCTACATCCTCCTGTGCGGAAACGAGGTGCAGCAGGACCCGGGTGCGCTCGACATGGCCCAGGAAGCGGTCGCCGATGCCGGCGCCCTCGTGGGCGCCCTCGATTAGGCCCGGGATATCGGCAATGACGAATTCGCGTCCGTCGGTGCTCGCGACGCCCAGATTGGGATGCAGCGTGGTGAAGGGATAATCGGCGATTTTGGGCCGCGCCCGCGTGACGGCGGCAAGGAACGTGGACTTGCCGGCATTGGGCAGGCCGACAAGGCCTGCATCGGCGATCAGCTTCAGCCGCAGCCAGACGGTCATTTCCGATCCAGGCAGCCCCGGATTGGCGCGGCGCGGCGCCTGGTTGGTGGAGGATTTGAAATGGGCGTTGCCGAAGCCGCCATTGCCGCCGGCGGCCAGGCGGAAACGCTGGCCCTCCTCGGTCAGGTCGCAGATCAGCGTCTCGTTGTCTTCCTCGAAGATCTGGGTCCCGACCGGAACCTTGAGCACCTTGTCGGCGCCCGCCCCGCCGGTGCGGTTGCGGCCCATGCCGTGTATGCCTGTCTTGGCCTTGTAGTGCTGCTGGTAGCGATAGTCGATCAGCGTATTGAGGCCCTGGACAGCCTCGACCCACACGTCGCCGCCGCGGCCGCCGTCGCCGCCGTCGGGGCCGCCGAACTCGATATATTTCTCGCGGTGGAACGACACGCAGCCGGCGCCGCCATCGCCCGAGCGGATATAGACCTTCGCCTGATCGAGAAATTTCATCTGCCTGCTATCTCTGTTTGCGGCCAGCCATACGGATAATGCCCGCATGTGTGAAGGTCAAAGGCAATCGACATTTGCCGGTGACAATCAACGATCCGGCCTCGTGTTGTTTCATACCAGGGTCCCTTTCAAAACAACGGCCCGCGGCTTTCGCCACGGGCCGGTGTTCATGCGGCTGCCCAGCTGCGCAAGGAAATCCAGGTCTTGCGGTCGAGGCGGTACCACTCGACGGGCACGGCACTGCCGAGCGCCAGCGAGTTGACCATGCCGGTTCCCTGGAACTGGAACCCGCATTTGTGGATCACCCGGCGCGAGCCGAGATTGGTGACGCGGCAGCGCACGTCGATGCACTCGATGTTGCGGGTGCGGAACGCCATGTCGATCACCGCGTGGGCGGCCTCCGTGGCGTAGCCGTTGTCCCAGAACGGCTCGCCGATCCAGTAGCCGAGCTCGAGCGTGACGGGATCGTCCTGCGGCTCGATCCCGCAGCAGCCGAGGAACCGGCCGTCCTCCGCATTGGTCACCGCGTAGACGCATTTGCCGATCGCGCCGGTCCGGGAGCGGCGGATAAAATCCGTCGCGTCCTTGCGGGTATAGGGATGCGGCATGCGCGACACCATCGTTGCGACCCGGGCGTTGTTGGCGAGATAGGCAATTGCGTCCGTGTCCTCGATGTGCGGGGCCCGCAAGACCAACCGCTCGGTAACAAGAACAGGGCATCCCCCTCGCTCGTGATGGCTGTCTTCGTCCTGACTTTCCGTTTCCATTTTCAGTCCTCCAGTTGCAAATGAAAAGGGGAGACGGTGTCCCATCTCCCCTTGCAACTTTTGGCCTGATCTATGTCAGCCGGGTCGATGAGACGCCGGCTGTCCCCACCGGCTATTCCGCTGCTTGCGCACGCGGCATTACGGACACGTAGCAGCGACCGTTTGCCTTGGTGCGGAAGGACACATTGCCCTCCACGGTCGCAAAAATCGTGTGATCCTTGCCGAGGCCGACGCCCTGGCCCGGGTGCCACTTGGTGCCGCGCTGGCGCACGATAATGTTGCCCGGAATCACGGCTTCGCCGCCGAACTTCTTCACGCCGAGGCGCTTGGATTCTGAATCGCGTCCGTTGCGCGACGAACCGCCAGCTTTTTTGTGTGCCATTGGTCTACTCCTTTACCTCGATCCCGATTACTTCGCTTCGTCGGCCAGGGCCTTGGCCTGACCGATCCAGTCGTCGCGCTCGATGCGGCCCTTGAAGTTCAGGGCCTCGTCGAGCTTGGCGATGTCGTCCTTGGTGAAGGCAGCGATCTGCGCGTACTGGGTGACGCCGAACGCATGCAGCTTCTTCTCCAGGACCGGGCCGACGCCGGAGATCTTCTTCAGATCATCGGCTTCGCCCTTCGGGGCCGAGAAAATTGCGGCCGGTGCATCCTCGGCGGCTTTCGCCTTGGGTGCGGCCTTGGGTTTCTCAGCGGCCTTTGCATTTTCCGTAGCCTTGGGCTTTTCCGCAGCCTTCGGCTTCTCGGCAGGCTTGGCCTTTTCCGTTGCCTTTGCCTTCGGAGCCTCCTCGCTCTTCTTGGCTTCGGCCTTCTTCGGTGCGGCGGCCTTTTTCTTCGGTTTGGCGCCACCCGTCAGAATTTCCGAGATCCGGATCGTCGTCTCGTGCTGACGATGACCGCGGGTCCGCTTGGAGTTCTGGCGGCGGCGCTTCTTGAACGCGATGACCTTGCGGGCACGGCCCTGCTCGACAACCTCGGCGGTGACGAGCGCGCCGTCGACAAACGGCTTGCCGATGGCCGCATCGGCACCTTCGCCGACCATCAGAACTTCGTTGAACTCAACAATGTCGCCGGCATCGCCGGCCAGTCTTTCGACCTTGAGGACGTCGTCGGCAGCAACGGTGTACTGCTTTCCGCCCGTTTTGATGACTGCGAACACTTTCTTGCCTTTCCATGTTCGGTCCGGCTTGTCGCGGTTGCCCGCACAGCCGTCTTTTTATTCAGTCGGTTACGAATGATCGCCGGATTGTGCCGACGGCCCTTTTCAGGCCCTTCAGCGCCAAGCGGCGAATTTTCCCGGAGCCGTTGTTGACGGGGCTCGGCCCCACAAAAACAGATGGCGCAAGTCGCCTCACGCCATGGACAGTCGGGAAATACGGGAAAGCGGTGCGCAAGTCAAGGCGGAGCAAGCCATTTTCAGGCGCCGATCGGGCGCATTCCCGACAGTTTGCCGGCCGACGCGCCGGATATCGCGCCGGCGGTTCGAAAACGCCCTTGTCTCGGCGCCCTTGAATGGTTAAGACAGCGCCCGCATATTGATGCGCACCACGACGCGGAGAGGTGGCTGAGTGGTTGAAAGCACCGCACTCGAAATGCGGCATACGGGCAACCGTATCGGGGGTTCGAATCCCTTCCTCTCCGCCATTTCCTCCAAGCGAACTGTTCCACAAACCAAGGCCGGCGCCCCGGTCTAGACGATCGGCACACGCACATCCGTGCGAAGTTCTTCCGCTGCGACCTCACGGGGGTTGTTGACATAAAACTCCACCAGCGGGGAGTCCCTGAGCTCCACATCCGCGCCTCGCAGCCATGTCCCGAAGAACCACTGATACGCGTCGGGCAGCGTCAGATAGGGGCCTTTATGCTCGACAATAGCGTATCTGCCGGCTTTGACGGGCAGTATCTCGAGCCCGTCAATGTCGCGCGGAAAGTTGCCGGGGTGCGCCAGCACGACGCCTGCGTGGGAGCGAAGGTCGCCGGCCGGCACCGTGTCGGGATCGTCGTGGTAGAGGGCCACCATGCCCGCCCAGTGGTCCAGTAGTCGGCGGTCGACAAAGAGCCGGATGGCGCGCTCGAAGGCGACGGCGATTTGCTGATATGGCCCTGAATGCGCGACGGCGGCGACCGTCAATTCAGGGCAGGTTTCAATTCTAACAGGAAACATGTTGTCGGCTCCTCTGGCTTGCACGAGTTCCAGCCGCCGTGTTTCCCGCCGCTCGCGAAAGGCGCCGGGAGGCATGCCCTTTTCGGCGGTAAAGGCGCGGGTGAAACTCGCGACGTTCGGGTAGCCAAACCGGCCGGCGATCACATGAACCGGATCGTCCGTTGCGACGAGCTGCAGCGATGCCTTGTGGAGCCGGATGCGCCGCACAGCCTCGGCGATGGTCTCTCCGGTCACGGCGCGAAACACGCGATGCCAGTGAAACCGGGACATGCAGGCGACATCGGCCAGGGTGTCGAGACTAAGATCGACATCGGCATTGTCGTGGATGTAGGTGATCACCCGCAATACGCGCTCTTCGTAGCTGTTTCTTGCGTCCATCGCCGTAAAGTCTCTACGCTCTGCCGGTTTGACCCAGCAAGCCTGCCACATCGTGAATTTGCAAATCTTGCTGAAATTACCGGCCGTCCGCCACCGTCTCGTAGACCTTCTCGACCTGCGCCACGATCGCATCCTCGCTGCACAGTTCCCGCACACGGCGTTGTCCCTGCAGGCCGATCCGCCTTGCTCCGTCCGGGTCCTCGATCAGGGTCGCGAGTGCCTGCAAGGCCGCGTTCCTGTCCATCATGCCAACGGCATAGCCGTCGATCCCGTTGCGAATAAGTACGACGGCCTGGCCGGTCCGGTAGGCAACGACTGGCACAGCCGCAGCCATTGCCTCCAGAACCGCGATCGGCCCCTCCTCCTGTTTCGAGGTGCTGAGCAACACATTGCACGCGCGCATCAGCCTTTCGGCGTCGTCGCGATGACCTGCCAGGACCGTGCGGCCTGCAATCAGCGGATCGTCCAGCAGCTTGCCCCATCCGGGCATCTCGCCGGCATGCTCAAGCGAGCCGACGACCAGCAGACGGACATTGTTGTGACGCTTGGAAAGGGAACGCAGAATGCGCAGGCCATCGGCCTGGTTCTTGCGCCGGCAGATACTGCCGACCATGCCAATCACGAAAGCGTCCTCGGGAAGGCCGAATTCGGCGCGGACCGGTGCGGCGTCGCCGGCCGCCGCTTCGGCGAGCGGAACAAAGTGCGGAATAACGTGAAGCCTTGAGCGGCGCACCAGATTGTAGCGTCGGTGGAAATCGGCGGTCTGCCGGCTCGGCGCGATGACCGCCTTGAAGAAGGCGAAGGGGATCTGGACATGGCGGCTGTGGGCGGTCGTGACGACGGCAGCATTGGCGGCGATCCGGAAAACCATGCCGTATTTGTTGGCGCGGCTGCCGTGGCAATGGATGATGTCGGATCCCCAGTCGCGGATTTCATAGCCGACCCGGCGTATTTCGGCCGGCCGCGTAGCAAGGCCGGTTTCCATGCTGGCAAAGGGTGCTGGAAACGCCTGGGAAGAGAGCCATGACCCGGGCCGGCCGACCAGCAGGATCTCGTGACCGCGGCGCATCTGCGCCGTGATCAGCGCGCGGCAACTGCTGGTGACGCCGTTCTTGCCGAAATGGGAAACGATATGCGTGATCTTCATTCCGTCCGTTTCCCGGGTCCTTGACGTCATGCACCGGCTGGCTTTCCGCCAATCTGGATTCCGAAGCGTTCCCGGTCAATGGCCGCAACCCGAAGCGCCTCAGCGTCAATGGGCTTCAGGCCTGCCGGCGACCAGCCTTGTCAGGGCGAAGAGACTCAGCAGTCCGATGACGAATTCAAGAACCGTTGCCTGTACCAGCCCGGACACGGGAACGCCGTCCAGCCCCATGCTGATCAGGCGGGACGTGCCGTAAGAAAGATAAAGAAGGCTTGCCACAAGCGCCGAGCTGAACGCCAGACGGGATACAAATGCACCGCTGCCGATCAACAGGCCGCCGGCAAGCAGCGCGCCGCCCTGCGCCCTGATCTCGGAAAGCTGGCTGGCATTGGTGCCGAGGGCGATCCCGTAGGTTCCGTAGAACGCGTGGGGTGCCAGAAGGATGGCGGCGCCGATCGCCGAGGCGACGAGCCCGGCAACGATCAAGACCGCTTTTACAGTTCGGGTCATAAGCATGGTGGTTTCTCCTTGAAAGTGCGGCCCGAGGACGGGCCGCAACCGATGTGACGCGGCTAGGCGGTTCTCGCCTCGGCCGGCGGGTTCCAGACGCCGGTTGCGGCGGCGTCGCGGCAGAACACGGAAAAATCGTGCGGTTCACGGCCAAGGGCCCGCCGGACGCCGTCGGAGAGGGACTCGTTGCGCCCGTCGAACACCTCGCGGCAAAGAGCGGTGAGCATGTCGGCCATCTGGGGTCCGGCCTCGTCACTCAAGGCCGCGTGAAATTGCTCCAGGGTCACCGGCAGGTAGTTCACTGTCCTGCCGGAGGCCTTCGAGATTTCAGCCGCGACATCGGCGAAGCTCAGGAGCCGCGGGCCGGTTACCTCGTAGAGCTGACCGCCGTGACGCGCCTCGGTCAGCGCGGCGACCGCGACATCGGCGATGTCTTCGATATCGATGAAGGGTTCGCGTATGTTGCCGGCCGGCATGGCGATGGTTCCGCCGAGGACGGATCCGAGCAGCTGGCCTTCGTCGAAATTCTGGAAGAACCAGCTCGCGCGAACCAGCGTAAAGTCGATGCCGCTGTCACGGACGATCTCCTCGCAGCGCCGGGCGTTGGCCTCGCCGCGGCCGGACAGGAGCACCAGGCGCGTGACGCCGGCTTCTTTCGCGATGGCGGTCAGCTGCGTGATCGCCGCCGGCGCCTGCGGCACCGCAAGGTCGGGAAAATAGGAGACATAGGCGGCGGAAACGCCCTCCAGGGCCGCCGGCCATCCGGCGGGGTCTTCCCAGTCGAAGGGAATGGCGGCGTTCCTGGAGCCGTGCCGCACCGTGTGGCCGGCGTCTTCCAGTTTTTGCGCAATGCGCCGGCCGGTCTTGCCGGTGGCGCCGATGACGAGAATGGGTGACGTGTGCATGGATCTGCTCCTTGGGTTGTTCACATGATCCAAAATCATCACGGATGCTCAGATTATCAATGCTGTTTCGTCTGTGATTTTTTGCAGATCGTCCAGAAAATCTGGACGAATGAACTTGGATATGGCAAGTATCGGGAATGACAGACGCCAAACCGCAATTGCCGTCCTACGCCGATCCGCTCGGCGAGACGCTTCACATGCTCAAGCTCAACGGAACGCTCTATTGCCGGTCGGAACTGACCGCGCCGTGGGGCATCGACCTGCCGCCCATCGAGGGATGCATGATGTTCCACATCGTGACCGCCGGGCGGGGATGGCTGGAGGTCGAGGGCGAGGATCCGGTCCTGCTCGAGACCGGCAGCCTCACGCTCGTGCCGCACGGTGCCGGGCACATCATTCGCAGCAGCCCGGACAGCCGGGCCGAACCGTTGTTCGACATTCCTGTCGACAGGATCAGCGACCGCTACGAGGTCATGCGCCATGGCGGCGGCGGCGAGTACACCCATTCGATCTGCGTGGTCGTCCGCTTCGATCATGTGGCGGCGGAACGGCTCGTCGCGCTGCTTCCCAAGGTGGTTCAGGTGGATGCCTGGGACACGGATGCCGAGAGCTGGCTGCAGAGCACGCTGCGGTTCATCGCGCGCGAGGCGAAGGAACTGAGGCCCGGCGGCGAGACGGTGATTACGCATCTTTCCGACATTCTCGTCATCCAGGCCATCCGGTCCTGGCTGGCAACGGCGCCGGCCGCGGACCAGGGCTGGCTGGCGGCGTTGCGGGACGGGCAGATCGGACGGGCGCTGGCGATGATCCACAGGACGCCGGATCGCGACTGGAGCGTCGAGAGCCTGGCGCGGGAAGTGGGCATGTCGCGCTCGGCCTTTTCGGCGCGCTTCACCGAACTCGTCGGCCAGCCGGCCATGCGCTACATCACCCAGTGGCGCATGCAGCTTGCCCGTTCGCAGATCCTCGAGGAGGCCGTGCCGCCCGGTGTGCTGGCGCAGCAGCTCGGATACCGGTCCGAGGCCGCCTTCAGCCGGGCATTCAAGCGCATGTTCGGCGTTTCTCCGGGCAGGATGCGCCGGGTGGAGGCCTGCATTCCCGGTCAATTGGTTGCGGCGGATTAGTCAGAACCTCAGCCCGGATCGGGCCGGACGGGCGTGCCGGTCTAGGCCTGCGTCTCGTGTCCCCAGACGAGAATGTAGTTGTCGCGGGCCGCATTGGGCTCCTCGGCGATGATCTGGGCGCCGGGCAGCAGCTCGAGCAGTTCGGCCTGGGACAGCTTGTCGTTGGTGAACGAGCTCGTCGGAAGACCGCTGTTCATCGTCAGATAGCCGCGCTTCGAGCGCGACAGCACCTTGGAGATGTACTTGCGCTGCAGGTCGGACGGAAGTTCGGAAAAGGCGTAGTTGCTGATGACGAGATCGTAGTCCGTGTGACCCGGATGCCGGTTGAGGGTCAATGTCTGGTAGGAGCCGTTCAGCGTGAAGCACTCAAGATACCGGGAGATCAGATCAAGCACCGGGGGCAGGTCGAACAGGTGGTATTCGTCAAAGTCAAGCACGGCGTCGATGACCAGCAGCTGACCGCCGTAGCCGCAGCCGATTTCGGCAATCCTGTTCCCGATATTGCCGGCGAACAGATGCTGAAGGTCGGCCAGAACCTTGATGTACCGAAGCGTCGTCGGGCTGGTCGTGCCGATGCCGGGATAATCGAAGACCACGGGGCTGCCGACCCGGTCGTTTATCTTGAAATCGTCGATGCGTTCGACAAGCGCCGGCGCGTGCTCGCGAAGCCAAGCCAGGTATTTCGCGCCTTCCTCCTCGGTGACATGTTCCAGGATCTTCACATAGTGCGGATGGCGCCGGAAACTGTGGAACAGCCTGGGCTTGTTGAGCGCCGCCCTGACGATCGGGACATAAACGCCGCGATCGTCGCTCTCTGACCGGTTGCCGGCAACGCCGATATAGTCCTTGCCGGTGATCAAGGCACCCATTTTTGCGCTGATCTTGCGGGAGATACGCTCCATTCCGCGCATCGGACCGGTCATTGTGTTTCCCATCGTCAATTTTCCTGTCGCCGTGAAAAGCCAGCCGCGAATACTGCGCTGCGGCCGCTCAATTGCGTTGTATAATGTCGTGCACAGTGCCCCACGGGCCTTTATGCTGGGGTGCGATTGAATAGTCGAGCGATTTTTGCGTTGACTCATCTTGCCGGCCGGCGGAACCGCCGTTTTTCTATTTGCAGGCTGTGACGTGCCGCAAGTAGATCCGCCGGTCTGCGCGCTCCGTTCGGCACAGCTTGCTCCTGCCGTTTGCGCAACGCGGATTGAACCGCCCCGACGGCTCGTCCATAGTCCGCGCGATTCGGGGGCCAGGAGGGTTGTCCATGAGAGAAGCGGCGGCGAATGCGGCAGGGACCGGAGGGCAGGGCCTCGAGCGCCATATCGGCGCCTGGGGCATGTTGCTGACGGGACTGACCGGCATCATCGGCTCGGGCTGGCTGTTCGCCTCGCTCTACGCCGTCCAGATCGCCGGACCGGCGGCCGTCATTTCCTGGCTGATCGGATGTGTGCTGGCGCTGACCCTCGCATTCATCTACGCCGAGCTCGGCGCGCTCATCCCCGCCGCCGGCGCCCTGGCGCGCATCCCGTTCGTGGCGCTCGGCCCGCTCGGCGGGTTCTTGAGCGGCTGGCTGTGCTGGATCGCCTATGTCGCCATGGTATCGATCGAGGTCACCGCCGTGCTGGACTATGCCGGCAACTATGTTCCCTGGCTGACCGAGACCGTCGACGAAGACCGGATCCTGACGGGCGGCGGCATCGCGGTGGCGGCGGTTCTCATTGCTGCCTTCACGGCCATCAACATCGCCGGCGTCCGATGGATGATCCGCTCCAACATAACAATCACCATCTGGAAGCTCGCCGTGCCCGTCCTGGTGCCGGTCGTGCTGATCGTGGTTGGCTTCCAGGCGGAAAACTTCACCGCCTACGGCGGCTTCGCACCCTACGGAATCAACGGCATACTGGGGGCGGTTTCGAGCGGCGGCATCATCTTCTCCTTCGTCGGGTTCCGGTCGGTGATCGACCTTGCCGGCGAAGCCCGCAATCCGGCGCGCAACGTGCCGCTGGCGCTGGTGGGCTCGGTCGTCATCTGCCTCGTGATCTATGTCCTCCTGCAGGTGGCGCTGATCGGCGCGATACCGGCCGAGCACCTGGCGGATGGCTGGGCCGGCGTGGTCGAGAACTTCGCGGCCGGTCCGTTCGCGGGCCTGGCGCTGATCCTCGGGCTGCAATGGGCGGCGCTGCTGATTTTCGCCGATGCGATCATTTCACCGGGCGGCACGGCGCTCGCCTATGTCGGCTCCTCCGGCCGGATCAACTACTCGATGGCGCAGACCGGCCTGTTCCCGAAGCTGTTTTCGCGCCTCAACCGCAATCGGGTGCCGGCCTGGAGCATGATCGTCAATTCGGCGATCGGCATTCTCATCCTCGCGCCGTTGCCGGGATGGCCGCAGCTCGCCGGTTTCATATCCTCCGCGGCAGTGCTGTCGCTTGCCATCGGTCCGGTCGCGCTGGTGGTTCTGCGGCAACAGGCAGCGAACTACGAGCGGCCGTTCAAGGTTCCGTTTGCAAACGCCTTTTCGGCCCTCGCGTTCATATTTGTCGGTTTCATCGTCTACTGGTCCGGATGGGAGACCAACTGGAAAATCCTGCTGATCGCATTGGCCGGTTTCACCTGCTTCGTGGTTTACAACG
Source organism: Nitratireductor sp. XY-223 (assembly GCF_004959855.1). Classification (GTDB taxonomy): domain Bacteria; phylum Pseudomonadota; class Alphaproteobacteria; order Rhizobiales; family Rhizobiaceae; genus Hoeflea_A. The sequence goes on from NZ_SPNT01000002.1 coordinate 824,539, forward strand.
GCTTCCGGAAGGAGCCGATGCCCCTATACATCGCGCACTCGGGCTGGCTCGTCGCCTATTACGCAGTGCTGGCATTGGTTTCGTGGCTCGGCAATTTCGGCGGCGGGCTCGGCGTTATTCCCGTCTACACGGATTCGGTCCTTATCGTGGCCGTCTCGCTGTCGATCTTCCGCGTCGCGGTCCGCAACCCGCTGCCGAAGGACGTGGTGCGACGGCTCATTGCCGATACCGATGCACGGCCGGCGCAGGTCCAGTCGTCTTCCACGCATGATTGACCGGGCCGTGGCCGTGGCCGACCGATAACCGGCCGCTGTGGACGATCGCGCCGTGGACGTAGTCCTTTGCCGCCGCAACGGCCTCCAGCAGCGAACCGTGCCGGGGAATCTGTGACGCGATCGCCGCGGAAAGGGTGCAGCCGGTGCCGTGCGTGTTTTTGGTTTCGACGCGTGCCGCTTCCAGCCACGAGCGCGTTCCCGTCCCCACCAGCAAATCGCACGAGGTGCGACCAGCAAGGTGTCCGCCCTTCAAGAGCACTGCCTCGGCGCCGAGCCGCAGCAGAGCATCCGCCGCCGGGGCCATGTCCTGTCGCCGGACCGGTTCGGCCCGGCCCAGCAGTTCAGCCGCTTCCGGCAGGTTCGGCGTCAGCAGGCTCGCCCGCGGGATCAGCGTCTCCTTCATTGCGTCAAGCGCGTCGTGCGCAAGCAGGCGCGCGCCGCTCGTCGCCACGCACACCGGATCGACAACGACGGGAATGGCGTCGACAAGGCGCAAACAATCGGCCACGGCCTGCACCGTCCCGGTATCGGCAAGCATGCCGACCTTTATGGCATCGACACGGATATCGTCGAAGATCGCGAGGATCTGGTCGCGGACAAAGCCGGCGGGAACCGTGTGGATGCCGCTGACCCCCCTTGTGTTCTGGACCGTGAGCGCGGTGATTACGGCCATGCCGTAGGCACCGTTCGCGGCAATGGTCTTCAGGTCGGCCTGGATGCCCGCGCCGCCGGACGGGTCGGACCCCGCGATCGTCAAAATGTTGGGTATCGCCATGATGCGCACAACTCCCTTCGCCGGCATTATCCAGATCAGGTTCGACGGGTGTGATCTCAGCCCGAATTCGGGCACCCCGGTGCCGGGCAATCCATCCCAACCGGGCGACAATGTCAAGGAAGGCGGGCATTGTCGCCCAAGTGTCTTGAAATCTTCGCACTTTCCTGCTGCGTTAGGGGCAGTGGGCGCAGTAAATTCGATGAATTCCTTGATGGGAGGAAACGATGTTCAGGCATTTTAGATTTGCAGCGGCCCTGACAGCCATTTTGACGATTGCGGCGCAGAGTTCCCACGCCGAAACAAAACGGCTCGAGACTTTCGATAATGCTGATTTCTACGGCTTCGATCTGCGGGCGGAACAGGATGTGACGCTCGAGCAGTGCAAGTCCGACTGTCTCGCCGACAAGGCCTGCCGCGCCTTCACTTACAATACCAAGGCGCAAAGGTGTTTCCTCAAATCCGATTTCAACCGCATGGACCGGTTCGAAGGCGCGGTCTCGGGAAGGGTCGTTTCAGCGGCGGGCGGGCCTGATATCGGCGCCGCGCCGGATCTGACCTTCCTGTCGCAGGGTCTTCGTTCGGAGGCGGCCGGGCTGAAAACCGAGGCGCCCGATTGGCACGATTCCACCCTCGGCCTGGCGGCAACGGAGGCAGCGGCCCGCGATGCGATTGCGGCGGGCGATGCGAATACGGCGATCGACTATTTCGGCCGGGCACTCGCGATTGATTCAAACGATCCGAAGCTCTGGCTGAGCCTGTCCCATGCGGCGCTGAACGCCCTTTATACGGGAAACCGCAACAACTACAGGACGCAGCGCGCGGCAACGGCCGCGGCGTTCAATGCCTATGAGCTTTCCCGTGACGCGGATACGCGCGCCCAGGCGCTCGACCTGCTGGCCAAGGGGCTGGAGGTGCGCCAGCAGTACCGTCCGGCGCTGGAGGCCTACAAGGCCAGCCTTTCGCTCGTCGATTCGCCGCGTGTGCGCGCCGATTTTCAGGATCTGAAGGCGCGCAAGGGCTTTCGTGTCGTCGAACACACGGTCGATGCGGACAGCGCGTCGGCGCGGCTTTGCGTGCGCTTTTCCGACCCGCTGGTGCCGTCTGGCACCGACTATTCCTCGTTTGTGCGCATCGACGGGCAGCCGGCGCAGTCCATTTCGGCAAAGGACCGGGAAATCTGCGCAGACGGGCTCGACCACGGCAAGACCTACCGGTTGACCCTGCGGGCCGGCCTGCCGGCCGAGATCGGTGAGGTGCTCGAAGCGCCGATGACCATCAACGCCTATGTCCGCGACCGCGCGCCGACGGTGCGGTTTGACGGCGACCGTTTTGTCCTTCCGGGCGTCGGGCGACACGGCATTCCCGTGGTCAGCGTCAACGCCGACGCGGTCGAGGTCTCCCTTTACCGGATCGGCAGCCGCTCGCTGGCGCCGGTCCTCTCGCGCTCGCAGTTCCTGCGGCAACTCGATGCCTACGACGCCGACAATATCCGCAGCGCGCTCGGCGAGCGCGTCTGGCAGGGAACGCTGGAGACTGGCGGAGACCTGAACCGCGAGACGGTGACCAGCTTTCCGGTGGACGAAGCGCTGCCGCAACGCGAGCCCGGCGTTTACGTGATGATGGCAACCGTCGACGGCGTGCTGCTCGACAACTGGGAAAGCCGCGCCACACAATGGCTGGTGATCTCCGATATCGGCCTTTCGTCCTTCTCGGGAAGCGACGGCTTGCATGTCTTTGCCCGCTCGCTGGACACGGCGATGCCGATCGAGGGCGTGAAGCTCACGCTGCTGGCGCGCAACAACGAGGTGCTGGGCGAGGCTGAGAGCGACGCTGACGGGCGGGCGCATTTCGCCGCCGGCCTGACGCGCGGCAAGGATGGCCGCGCACCGGCCGTCGTCACGGCCGATGGCGGCGACGGGGACTTCGTGTTCCTGGATCTTTCACGCGCGGGTTTCGATCTTTCCGACCGGGGCGTGACGGGCAGGGCGGCGCCCGGCCCGCTCGACATGTTCGCATGGCTCGACCGCGGCATCTACCGCGCTGGGGAGACCGTGCACATGGCCGCGCTCGTCCGCGATGACGCGGCACTGGCCGTTGCCGACCTGCCGCTGACCTTCGTGGTGAGCCGCCCGGACGGCAAGGAAGAACGGCGCGTGGTGCGCACCGGCGGCCCGGCCGGCGGCTACGGTGTCGATCTCAACCTGCCGGTCAACGCCATGCACGGCGTCTGGTCGGTGCGGGCCTTTGCCGATGTCGACGGACCGACGCTGAACGAGACGCGATTCCTGGTCGAGGACTTCAGGCCGGACCGAATCGAGTTTGATGTGAACGACTGGCTTTCGTGGGATCCACCCGAAGGAGGCGGCGGGTTCCTAGTTGAGGGACGGTATCTCTATGGTGCACCCGCGTCGGGTCTCGCGCTCGATGCGGAGGTGAATGTCAAGTCGGTGCGTGAGCGGGCCGATGTCCCCGGCTATGTCTTTGGCCTTGACGATGAAGCGCCGATCAACACGCAGTTGGAGATGGATTTAACGCCTACCCTCGACGCCGATGGTGGCGGGTACGTCACGTGGGCGCGGCCACAAACTCCGCCCGCTACGACCCGTCCGCTGGTGGTCGATTTGACCGTCCGCCTGCAGGAGCATGGCGGTCGGGCGGTGGAAAAGACCGTATCAGAGCCGTTCCAGCCGGAAGGCGCCATGATCGGCGTGCGGCCCGAATTCGAGGGAGGCCAGGTCGGAGAAGGCAGCACCGCACGCTTCGATGTGATCGTCGTCGATCCGGAAGGCGAGCGCGTTTCGCAGGATGGCTTAAGCTGGTCGCTGTTGCGCATCGAGCGCGACTACCAGTGGTACCGCGAGGGCAATAGCTGGCGTTACGAGCCGGTCGAATACACCGCCCAGGTTGAAAACGGCACGATCGAAGTCGGCGAAAGCGCGCCCGCGCAGATCGCCGTGACAGTCGACTGGGGCCGCTACCGGCTGACGGTCGAATCGAATGATGCCGGGGGCCCGGCAACCAGCGTCGAATTCGATGCCGGTTGGTATGTCAGTGCCGCGTCAACGGAAACGCCGGACGGGCTCGAGATCGCTCTTGACCGCGACCGCTACCGGGCCGGCGATACGGCAAAGCTGCTCATCTCGCCGCGCTTTGCCGGCGAGGCGCTGATCACGGTCTCCAGCGACCGCCTCTATGACGTGTTCACCGCGACCGTGCCGGACGGCGGCGCTGAGATCGACATTCCCGTCGAAGCCGACTGGGGCGCCGGCGCCTATGTGACCGCGACCCTGATCCGGCCCGGTGGCGACGCGGACAACCGGATGCCGTCGCGTGCCGTCGGCATCAAGTGGCTGTCGATCGATCCGGGAGGCCGGGCGCTGGATGTCGCGCTCGATGTGCCGGAGAAAATCCAGCCGAATACGCGGCTCGATATCCCGGTCGCCGTTTCCGGCGCCGGGGTCGGCGAGGAAGCGCACATAACGCTTGCCGCGGTGGATGTCGGGATCTTGAACCTGACCGCGTTCGAGACGCCGAATCCGCGCAACTGGTATTTCGGCCAGCGCCGCCTGGGGGTCGAGATCCGCGATCTCTACAGCCGCCTTATCGACGGCGCGCAGGGCGCGACCGGGCGCCTGCGCACGGGCGGCGACGGGCCGGGCATGGCGGCCAAGGGCAGCCCGCCGCGCGAAAAGCTCGTGGCGCTCTATTCCGGCATCGTGCGGCTGGACGCGGACGGTAAGACGGTCGTTTCCTTCGACGTGCCCCAGTTCAACGGAACGCTGCGGCTGATGGCCGTGGCCTGGACGCCCGACGGAGTCGGCCAGGCCGAGGAAGAACTCATCGTCCGCGATCCCGTCGTTGTCACTTCGAGCCTGCCGAAGTTCCTGGCGCCGGAGGACTATTCGCAGATCCGCTTCGATATCGCCAACACGGACGGGCCGGCCGGCGACTACCGGCTGACCCTAGAGACCGGCGCCGCATTGCGGGCCGAGATTTCCGGCGTGCCCGACACGATCCAACTGGACGAGGGCGGTGCGACGGCCTTCATTGTCGGAGTCACCGCGGATCGGCCGGATGCGGCTGAAGTCACGCTGCGCCTCGACGGTCCGGACGGTGTCAGTGTCGAGAACACGCAGACCCTGAACATCCGCCCGGCGACGCTGCCGGTGACGACGCGCCTGGAACTGCCGCTGGCAGCCGCCGGCGGAACGGCGGTCATCGATGAAGAGCTGCTCGCGGCCTATTATCTCGACGGGGCCAGCGTCAGCATCGACGTGTCGCGATCGGATTTCGACGTGCCGGGTCTGCTTCTGGCGCTGGATCGCTATCCCTATGGCTGTGCCGAGCAGACGACGAGCCGCGCCTTGCCGCTGCTTTACCTCAGCGAGCTCGACGCGCCGGCGGCACTGCTGGAGGATCCGGATCTTCGGGAACGGGTCCAAAAGGCGATCGCGCGGGTTCTGTCCTACCAGTCGGCGGGCGGCAGTTTCGGCCTGTGGGGACCGGGCGGCGGCGATCTGTGGCTCGATGCCTATGTGACGGACTTTCTGACCCGGGCGCGCGAAAAGGACTACTCGGTTCCCACCCAGTCGATGCGCCTGGCGCTCGACAACCTGCAGAACGTCCTTTCCTACACCGACAGCGTTGCCGACAACGGCGACGGCATCGCCTATGCGCTCTACGTGCTGGCGCGCAACAAGCGGGCGTCTGCCGGTGACCTGCGCTATTACGCGGATGCGCGGCTGGACGCCTTCGCGACACCGCTGGCGCGGGCGCAGATCGCCGCCAGCCTGGCGCTCTATGGCGACAACGAGCGGGCGCAGCGGGCCTTCGGTTCTGCCTACCGGCTCGCCAACACCGACGCGGCCGCCAATCTGCGGCGCACCGACTACGGCTCGGTGCTTCGCGACGATGCGGCGATGCTCGCGCTTGCCGGCGAAAGCCGCCCGGTCTCGCCGCTGCTCGGCGACATGGTGCAACTCGTCTCGAGTCGCCAGTCGCAGAGGCCGGCACGCACGACGCAGGAACAGGCCTGGATGCTGCTCGCGGCGCGTTCGGTGCAGGCAGCTGAACAGGCCTCGAAACTGACGGTGGACGGTGAGCCGGTGAGCGGGCGTTTCGGTCGCACCGTCAGTGGCGACGAGATCGTCGCGCAGCCGATCCGGGTGCGCAATGACGGCGACGAGCCGGTGCGGGCCGTCGTCACGACGGTGGCCGCGCCGCTGCAGGCGCCGCGCGCCGGCGGCGACGGCTTCACCATCGCCCGCAGCTACCACGATCTCGACGGGAACGAGGTGACCATCGATTCGGTGGCGCAGAACCAGCGCTTCGTCGTCGTCCTTACCGTCGAGCAGACCAACCGGCTTCCGGCAAACATTGTCCTCACCGATCTGCTGCCGGCGGGTCTTGAAATCGACAATCCGAGGATCGTGCAAAGCGCCGTGCTGTCGGGTTTCGCATGGCTCGGCGACACCGCACCGGCCCATACTGAGTTTCGAGACGACCGTTTTGTCGCGGCGTTCGAGACGAACGGCGGCAATGACGGCCCGATCCGCGTGGCCTACGTGGTGCGCGCCGTGGTTCCCGGTTCCTACGCGCTTCCGGGCGCGCAGGTCGAGGACATGTACCGGCCCGAGTATTCGGCCCGCACCGCTGCCCGCTGGATGACGGTGCGCGGCGCGGATCAATGACGAGGCGACGTCGGCTGCTGACCCTCGCGGCGGCGGCCGCGGCGGGCCTTTTCGCCCTGCTTGCGGTCGTCGGCAGTGTGCTGGACCGGGCCTATCCGCCGCCGCTGCCCGATCCGCGTTCGCTTTCGGTGGAGGTCACCGACCGCGACGGTGCCCTCTTGCGGGTGTTTGCCAACGATGAAGGTCGCTGGCGCCTGAAGTCCGACCTTGCCGCGCTCGATCCGACATTCACGGCGCTGCTGGTGGCCTATGAGGACAAGCGCTTCTGGTCGCACCGCGGTGTCGATCCGCTGGCGATGGCCCGGGCCTTCGCGCAAATGGTCGCAAACGGCCGCATCGTCTCCGGCGGATCGACCCTCACCATGCAATTGGCGCGGCTGCTTGAACCGCGTCCGGCGCGGACCCTCGGCGCCAAGCTGAGGCAGATGGCGCGCGCGATCCAGCTCGAGCGGCGGCTGAGCAAGCACGAGATTCTCGGCTGGTACCTGACGCTGGCGCCCTATGGCGGAAACCTGGAAGGCGTGCGGGCGGCCAGCCTCGCCTATTTCGGCAAGGAACCCGATGGGCTCAGCCTCCAGCAGGCGGCGTTGCTGGTCGCTCTTCCGCAGTCGCCCGAGAGCCGCCGGCCCGACCGTCACGCGGACGCGGCGCGCAACGCCAGCTTGCGGGTGCTCGAGCGGGCGGCGGTCAAGGGCCTGATCGACAATGGCGAGGTGGCCCGGGTCGCCGGCCTGGAATTTTCCGCCCGCCGCAGGCCGTTGCCTTCGCTGGCGGCGCATCTCGCGGAACGGGCCCGCGCCGCCGGCCCGGGCAGAGTATACGCTACGCTCCTGTCGCGCGCGGCACAGCGAAACCTCGAGACGGTGGCCAAGGATGCCGCCGAACGGCTGGGCGGACGCCTCTCCGTCGCCATTGTCATGGCCGACAGCCGTACCGGCAGCATCCTGGCACAGGTCGGCTCGGCCGGATATTTCGACGGCGGTCGCGCCGGCTGGGTCGACATGAGCCGCGCGGCGCGCTCGCCGGGTTCGACGCTTAAGCCCTTCATCTACGGCCTCGCTTTCGACGAGGGGCTGGTGGTTCCCGAAACCCTGATCTCGGACCGGCCGGCCAATTTCGCCGGCTACCGGCCGCGCAATTTCGACATGCAGTTCCAGGGTGACGTCAGCGTGCGCCGGGCGCTGCAGTTGTCGCTGAACGTTCCGGCTGTCCGGCTGCTGGTCGCGGTGGGGCCGGCGCGCCTGTCGGCCCTGTTGCGCAGGAGCGGCATACGCTACGCGCTGCCGAGGGCGGCGGACCGGCCCGGGCTTTCCATCGGGCTCGGCGGGATCGGGACGAGCCTTGTCGACCTGGTGCAGCTCTACGGTGTGCTCGCAGCGCCCGACGGCCGGCCGGTCGGGCTTTCCAACGGGGTCGATCCCGTGTCACCTCCCGAATCGTCGAACGCGCCGCTCAGCGGCGTGGCGCGCTGGCATGTCCGCGATATCCTGAGCGGTGTCGCGCCGCCGGCCGGCTCGCAGCAGATCGGCATCGCATACAAGACCGGCACCAGCTATGGATACCGCGATGCCTGGTCCGTCGGCTTTGACGGCCGCCATGTCATCGGCGTGTGGATCGGGCGGCCCGACAACAGCGCGGTGCCCGGTCTCACCGGCCTCAATGCCGCCGCCCCGGTCCTGTTCGAGGCCTTTGCCCGGTCCGGCACGGCCATCGTGCCGTTCCGGCCGCCGCCGCCCGGGGCGGTGCGCCTTGCCCGCGGATCGTTGCCGGAGCCGATGCGCCGGTTCCGCAGCTTCGAGGAACGGCTGCAGCAGGCGCCAAGCGGCGAGGCCGCGCCGCAGATCGCCTATCCGCCGAGCGGCGCGCATGTTGCGCTCAGCCGTTCCGCCGACGGCAGCTTCCGTCCGCTGGTCATCAAGCTGCAGGGTGGTCGTCCGCCATTCCGGTGGCTGGCGAACGGCCGGCCGGCGGCCGCACCCGTGCGCCGGCGCGACTGGCAATGGGTACCGGACGGACCCGGCAGCGCACGCCTTTCCGTCATCGACGCGGCCGGGCGCAGCACCGGTGTGGAGGTGGTCGTCGAGTAATTCAGAATTGCTCTATTTCTTCATGACCGATTCATAAACCGGCACATCCGCGTGGCCGTCCGGCGTCATGCCGTTGCGGATCTGATAGCTGCGGATGACGTCGCGCATTTCGAGGCTGATCCGCCCGTCGGTGCCGGGCACCGCATAGCCCATGGCCTTGAGCTTTTCCTGAAGGGCGATGCGCTCTGCCTTGCTGAGGGGCCGCTCGACATTCCATTTGCCCGCCAGCGGCGCGTGCCGGTTGGCAATGCGGTCGGCAAGGTGCCCGACGGACAAGGCGTATGCGTCGGAGAAATTGTAGGATTTCAGGACCATGTAATTGTCGGTGACGAGGAAGGCGAGACCCTCTATGCCGCTGGGGAAGAGCAGCGTCGCCGAGCCGTGGTCGGGCAGGCTGCCGCCGTCCATGCGCACAACGCCGCGCCGGACCCAGTTGCGGTAGCTGTCGGTTGCCTTCGTCAGGTCGATGTTCCTGGGCAGGTTGACCTGAAAACCCCACGGGACGCCGCTCTGCCACCCGTTTCCCTTCAGGTAGTTGGCTGCCGAGGCCAGCGCGTCCGAGGGGCTGCCCCACAGGTCGCGCTTGCCGTCGCCGGTATGGTCGACCGCGTATTTGAGGAAACTCGACGGCATGAACTGGGTATGGCCGACCGCGCCGGCCCAGGAGCCGCGCAGCTGGCGGGGATTGAGGTTTTCCTGCTGGATGACCAGCAGCGCATTGATGAATTCCTTCTGGAAAAAATCGCCGCGGTAGCCGGAATGGGCGAGCGTGGCCAGCGACCGGAGGATGTCGCTTTTGCCGATATAGCCGCCATAGTTCGTTTCCATGCCCCAGATAGCCAGCAGGACGTGGCGGTCGACGCCGTATTTCTTCTCGATGGCCGAGAGTGTGCGGTTGAGCTTCTTGGCCTTCGCCTGGCCCGACTTGATCTGCCCCGACGTTACCCGCTTGCCGACATACTGACCGATCGAACGATTGAATTCCGGCTGGCTCTTGGTGAATTTCAGGATCTTGTTGTTGGGCTGCAGTCCCGTTGTCGCGGCCTCGAATGTCTCCCAGGTCACGCCGGCCGCGGCCGCATCGGGATAGAGCGAATCGACATAATTCTTGAAGGTCGGCTTGGCGCCCGCACAGGAAACGGCCCACGGCAAAACCAGCGTCGCCGCAAGCGTCAGAACGATCCGCAAGGAGCTTTTGATGGCCGTCATGGGCGGAGCATAGCAAGAACGATGTGGCAGGCAAGCAGCCAGCCGGGCGAAACGGTCCCGCCGGCTAAATGTCCCAGCGCTACAACATTTCATCGATCACTTTTCTCAGTTCACAACAGTGGTTAAGATCGCATTGGGTGGAAATAGGATTTTGATGGGGAAAACGGCACCGGGCGCCAGCGCCGGGTGGCGTTGGCTGTTTTTCGGGCCGCAATGCGGGCAATCGGCCCGAAACATTGCCGGCGAACGAATATTTGGAAAGATAGGTGTCTTTGTGAATACGGACGCAATTACCGAGTTCCTCGAATCAGTGCACGAACTGGAAACCCAGTCGGAGATCATCGACGCGCTGGAATCCGTACTGGACCGCTTCGGCTTCGACTATTACGGCGTCATACGCCAGCCCAAGGCGTCTGAGGATCCGCTCAGCCTCGTGCTGGCGGGGCGGTGGCCCGAAGGCTGGCCGGCCCGCTACATGGAAAAGAAATACGTGCTGATCGATCCGACGATCCGCTATCTGGGGCATGCCCGCAAGGGCTTCAGCTGGGCCGAGGCCATTCCGGCGTTCCAGTCGGACCCGCATCGCCGCCGCATGCAGCGCATGATGGTGGACGCGATGAAATTCGGCCTGGAGGGCGGCTATATCTTTCCGATCCACGGCCGCCGCGGCCTGATGGGCAACCTCTCGGTGGGGGGCAAGGCCGTCGAGCTGAACCAGACGCAGATGACCCTGTTCGACGCCCTGGCGAAAACCGTGTTCTGGCGGCTGCTCGAACTGACCGATCCGCTGATCAACGAGGAGCTGTCGTCGGCGGTCGACGTCCAGCTGACCCGCCGTGAAATGGAGGCGCTGAGTTACCTGGCCGATGGCATGACCTCAAACGAGATCGCATCGGTGCTCAAGCTCTCCAACCATACGGTGGACTGGTACATGAACGCCCTGCAGATCAAGCTCAAGGCAAAGAACCGCCACCACGCGGTGGCGATTGCCTTCCGGCTGGGACTGATCTCCTGAGACCGGCGCGGTATGGTGCAATGCACACAGGCTCCGGCTCCGGCTCCGGCTCACAGCCCCGGCCATCAAACGCTTCAAATTAGCCGTCACATGCTCTAAGAGAGTGCGACTGCGGCCGAATTATACCGCGCCGCACAATGACGGAGACTCTCGCCTTGCCGATTTCCAAGATCCTGGTCGCAAACCGTTCCGAAATTGCCATCCGCGTTTTCCGCGCCGCCAACGAGCTCGGCCTGAAGACGGTCGCCGTGTGGGCGGAAGAGGACAAGCTGGCGCTGCACCGGTTCAAGGCGGACGAATCCTACCAGGTCGGCCGCGGCCCGCATCTGGCGCAGGATCTCGGTCCGATCGAGAGCTATCTGTCGATCGACGAGATGATCCGGGTCGCCAAGCTTTCCGGCGCCGACGCCATCCACCCGGGATACGGGCTGTTGTCGGAGAGCCCCGAATTCGCGGAAGCCTGTGCTGACAGCGGCATTGTTTTCATCGGCCCGAAGCCGGAGACCATGCGCCGGCTCGGCAACAAGGTGGCGGCGCGCAATCTTGCGGTGGAGGTCGGCGTGCCGGTCGTGCCGGCCACCGAGCCGCTGCCGGACGACATGGAAGAGACCGCCAAAATGGCGCGGGAGATCGGCTATCCGGTGATGCTGAAAGCGTCCTGGGGCGGCGGCGGGCGCGGCATGCGCGTCATCCGCTCCGAGGACGATCTGGAACGCGAGGTGACGGAAGCCAAGCGTGAGGCCCGCGCCGCCTTCGGCAAGGACGAGGTCTACCTTGAAAAGCTGGTCGAGCGGGCCCGTCACGTGGAGGTCCAGATGCTCGGCGACAAGCACGGCAATGTCGTGCACCTCTTCGAGCGCGACTGCTCCATCCAGCGGCGCAACCAGAAGGTCGTCGAGCGGGCGCCGGCGCCCTATCTCGACGACGCGCGGCGGGCCGAGCTTGCCTCCTACGCCATCAAGATCGGCGAAGCGACCGACTATATCGGCGCCGGCACCGTCGAGTTCCTGATGGATGCCGACAGCGGCGCCTTCTATTTCATCGAGGTCAATCCGCGCATCCAGGTCGAGCACACGGTGACCGAGGAAGTGACCGGTATCGATATCGTCAAGGCGCAGATCCACATTCTCGAGGGGCACGCCATCGGAACCGCCGGGTCGGGCGTACCGGCGCAGAAGGACATCCGCCTCAACGGCCACGCCTTGCAGTGCCGCATCACGACGGAGGATCCGGAGCAGAACTTCATTCCCGATTACGGGCGCATCACCGCTTACCGCGGCGCCACCGGCTTCGGCATCCGGCTGGACGGCGGAACCGCCTATTCCGGCGCGGTGATCACCCGTTACTACGATCCGCTGCTCGAGAAGGTGACGGCCTGGGCGCCGACGCCCGAAGAGGCCATCAACCGGATGGACCGGGCGCTGCGCGAGTTCCGCATCCGCGGCGTCGCCACCAATCTGACCTTCCTTGAAGCAATCATCGGCCACCCGAATTTCCGCGACAACAGCTATACGACGAAATTCATCGACAATACGCCGGAACTGTTCGAGCAGGTCCGGCGCAAGGACCGCGCGACGCGGCTTTTGACCTATCTCGCCGACGTCACGGTCAACGGGCATCCCGAAACGCGCGGCCGGATCAGACCGGACGAGGAGGTCAGCGCGCCGATCGTGCCGTTTGTCGGCGGCGACGCCCCCGACGGCAGCAAGCAGAAGCTCGACGCGCTGGGGCCGGAGAAGTTCGCGGCGTGGATGCGCGCCGAAAAACGCGTGCTGATGACCGACACGACCATGCGCGACGGGCATCAGTCGCTGCTGGCGACGCGCATGCGCACGCACGACATCGCCGGTATCGCCGGCACCTATGCGCGGGCGCTGCCGGAACTGCTGTCGCTGGAATGCTGGGGCGGCGCGACCTTCGACGTCGCCATGCGCTTTTTGACGGAGGACCCGTGGGAGCGGCTGGCGCAGATCCGCGAAGGCGCCCCCAACATCCTGTTGCAGATGCTGCTGCGCGGCGCCAACGGCGTCGGCTACAAGAACTATCCCGACAATGTGGTCAGGCATTTCGTGCACCAGGCGGCACGCGGCGGCATTGACCTCTTTCGCGTCTTCGACTGCCTCAACTGGGTGGAGAACATGCGCGTCGCAATGGATGCCGTGTGCGAGGAGAACAGGCTCTGCGAGGCGACGATCTGCTACACGGGCGACATTTTGAACTCGGCGCGGCCGAAATACGATCTCAAATACTATACGGACCTGACCCGCGAGCTGACCGATGCCGGCGCCCACATCATCGCGCTCAAGGACATGGCGGGGCTTCTGAAACCGGCGGCGGCGACGGAGCTGTTCAAGGCGATGCGCGAGGCGACCGACCTTCCCATCCATTTCCACACGCATGACACCTCGGGCATCGCCGCCGCCACCGTTCTGGCGGCCGTGGACGCCGGCGTCGATGCCGTTGACGCGGCAATGGACGCGCTTTCCGGCAACACTTCGCAGCCCTGCCTCGGCTCGATCGTGGAGGCACTGCGCGGCGGCGAGCGGGACCCGGGTCTCGATCCCGAGTGGATCCGCCGCATTTCCTTCTACTGGGAAGCCGTGCGCGCCCAGTACGTGGCTTTCGAGAGCGACCTCAAGGGACCGGCCTCGGAGGTCTACTTGCACGAAATGCCGGGCGGCCAGTTCACCAATCTCAAGGAACAGGCACGGTCGCTGGGGCTTGAGACCCGCTGGCACGAGGTGGCGCAAGCCTACGCCGACGCCAACCAGATGTTCGGCGACATCGTCAAGGTGACGCCATCGTCGAAGGTGGTCGGCGATATGGCGCTGATGATGGTCTCGCAGGACCTGTCGGTTGCCGACGTCGAGGATCCCGACCGCGATGTGTCCTTTCCCGATTCGGTCGTCTCGATGATGCGCGGCGATCTCGGCCAGTCGCCGGGCGGCTGGCCGCAGGCGCTGCAGAAGAAGGTCCTGAAGGGCGATAAGGCCTTTACCGACCGCCCCGGCTCGCTTCTGGAGGATGCGGACCTGGACGCCGAAAAAACCGAGATCGAGAAGCAAATAGACCGGTCGGTCGACGACTTTGAGCTGGCTTCGTACCTGATGTACCCGAAGGTCTTCACGGACTATGCGCTGGCGCGCAAGACCTACGGTCCCGTGTCGGCCCTGCCGACGCCCGCCTATTTCTACGGCCTGCCGGCGGGCAACGAGCTGTTCGTCGACCTGGAGAAGGGCAAGACGCTGGTGATCCGTAACCTGGCGGTGGGCGAACCCAATGAGAAGGGCATGGTCACCGTGTTCTTCGAGCTCAACGGCCAGCCGCGCCGCATCAAGGTTCCGGACCGCGCGCACGGCGCATCGGCGGCGGCGCAGCGGCGCAAGGCCGATGCCGGCAACGATGCCGAGGTCGGGGCACCGATGCCGGGTGTCGTCTCCACGGTCGCGGTCGCCGCCGGCCAGGAGGTCCAGGCCGGCGACGTGCTGCTGTCCATCGAGGCCATGAAGATGGAAACGGCAATTCATGCCGAAAGGGATGGCGTGATCGCCGAGGTGCTGGTAAAAGCCGGCGATCAGATCGACGCGAAAGACCTCCTGGTCGTCTACGCGTAATTCAACCATATCCGCCGGTCGGCGGGCATCGAGCAATCCGGTCATTGACTGCTCTGGGGGCTACGGGCATGCGCGCAGCGGTATCCGCGATGTTCCTGATGAACGGCTTTGTCGTCGGCAGCTGGGCGCCGCTGGTCCCCGAGCTCGCCGAACGGCACGGGCTGTCGGAATCGGCGCTGGGGCTGTTGATCCTGACGCTGGGCTTCGGCTCGATCCTCATCATGCCCATCTCCGGGGCGCTGATCGCCCGCATCGGCGCGCTGCCAGTGCTGCGCGTGACGTGCCTTTTATGCGCGTTTGCGCTTCTGCCCGTCGCGCTGGCGCCGTCCGTGCCGGTGCTGGTCGGCGTGCTCTTCGTCTTCGGCGGCATCATCGGCTCCATGGACATCGCTATGAACGCCAACGCTGTGGTCGTCGAGCGGCGGCTGAAGAAGGCGATCATGTCCTCCTGCCACGGTTTCTGGAGCCTCGGCGGACTCATTGGCGCGGCGTCGGGCGGCGTGCTGATCGACCGTTTCGGGAGCAGCGTCCAGGTGGCGCTGGTCTGCGTTCTTGCCGCCATCGTCGCCCTGTCCTTCGTTTCGCGGCTGGCGCCGGACCTGCCCCTGGCTGAAGACGCCAAGCCGAAATTCCGGCTGACGCTCGCGCCGATGCCCTACGTCGTCGGGCTCGTCGCGCTGTTTTCCATGGTGCCGGAGGGCGCGATCCTCGACTGGGGCGCGCTTTACCTGCGCCAGGATCTCGGCGCCGATGTCACCTATTCCGGGCTCGCCTTCGGCGCCGTCGCGGCCACCATGGCCATCATGCGCTTTGCCGGCGATGCGGTGCGGCAACGGTTCGGCGCCGTGACCACCATGCGCTATTCGGCGGTTGTAGCCGCCGCCGGGCTGCTCCTCGCCGCGACGGCGACCGGCCCGGCGATGGCGATCGCCGGGTTCGCGCTGTCCGGCATCGGCATCGCCAACCTGGTGCCCGTGGCGCTGTCGGCGGCGGGCAACCTGCCGGGCCTGCCGCCCGGCGTCGGCATCAGCATCGCCACGTCGATGGGCTATTCGGGCATCCTGATGGCGCCGGCGCTGATCGGCTTCGTCGCCGAGTTCCAGGGCTTTTCGGCAGCCTTCATGGGGCTCGCCGCGCTGTTCGTCGTCGTATTCGGGCTGTCGTCGGTGGCGCGCCACGCCGATCTCAGCGAAGCGGCCGAGACGCCATTCACCGGAGGGTGATTGCCGCTACTGGCCCAGCAGCAGCGCGCCGGGAAGGATCTCGAACGTTGCCTTCAGGCAGCCCGGCGATTCGCCGTCGATATCGAGCGGCACCCCGGACCCCGGCTGCCCCACGGTTTCCGCAACGATGCGGCGTCCCGTGCGTGCGACGATCATCCGGTGATTCATATGGGCGCCGCGATAGACCTGGCGCAGATCCTTTGCCAGTGTCAGCTTCGATCCGCCCCGAAGAATGACGATTTCGAACTCGCCGCTGTCAAGCCGCGCATTCGGCGCGACATGCATGCCGCCGCCGAAGTACCGGCCGTTGGCGATCGCTGCCATGGTGAGATCGACGGTCAGTTCCTCGCGGTCGTCAATGGTCAGGCGCACGGTGCGGCTGCGGTGGCGCAGCAGCGCCCCGAGCGTGGCGATGTAATAGGCGGCCTTTCCCGGCAGGAGACCCGTCATGCGCTCGCCATTGACCGCGCGGTCGACCTCGCCGGAAAGGCCCATGCCGGCAATGTTTATGAACAGGCGGGATGCGGGATTCCCGTTGTCATCCGTATAGCTAACGCGGCCGAGATCGATCCGGCGCTGCTTTCCCGATGCGATGTCCCTGAGGGGGTCTGCCGAGGGACCCAGGCTGCGGGCAAAATCCGCACCGGTGCCAGCACTGATGACGGCGAAGGCGCATCCGCGCCGGATGCTTCCGTCGTCACCCGCAAATCCGTTCACCGCCTCGCTGATCGTTCCGTCCCCGCCGACGGCGATCACAAGTTCCGCGCCCGCCTCGACGGCCTGTCGCACACGCTTCGTGGCATCGCCCGGGCCGCTTGTGAAAGCGTGCTCGAACGATCCGATCCTGTCTGACAGGGCGTTGGCAATGCCCGGCCAGCGGCGGCCGGTTCGGCCGCTTCCGGCGAGCGGATTTATGACAACGAATGCTCTCATGGTGCGGGTGCTGCCATGCGCCCGCGGGGCTCGTTCATAGTCAAAGCTACTGCGTCTGGATGGGATCCGGCTCGATCGGCTTCTCGAGCAGCTGGCCCCAATTGGTGCGGTCTTCCATCTGCTCGCGTGTCTGGGCGTTGATGAATCCCTTGACGTTGGGCGGCACCCAGCCGCCGGCGAGCCCCTTGTAGACGGAAATCAGGTTGGTCAGCACATCGGCGCGGGCGACGAGCAGGCGGGCCTCCGAATCCAGCAGCGCCCGTTGCGCGTCGATCACCCGGTCGTAGCTGGCGGTGCCGTCCTGGTACTGGACCAGTACCTCCCCCTCGGCGCGCTTCGATGCGGCGACGGCGCGGGACAGATAAACCACCTGCTGTTTCGAGCGGACAAAGGCGACGAGCGCGGTCTCGACCTCGGAATAGGCGTTGAGCACGGTGTTCTTGTACTGCTCGATCGTTTCCTGGAACTCGGCATCCTGAACCCGCACATTGTTCTGAATGCGCCCGTAGTTGAGCACGTTCCAGGAAAAGGACGGGTTGATGAAACCCTCGAAACTGCGCGTGTTGAACAGGCCCTTGAAGTCGCTGGCCTTGAGGCCGATGGCGCCGGATATCGTAAAGGCGGGATAAAGGTCCGCCTTGGCGACGCCGATCTGCGCCGACTGTGCGGCGGCAAGATACTCGGCGGCACGGATGTCGGGGCGGCGGCGCAGCATGTCGGCGGGCACGCCAACGGCCACCGTCGCCGGCACGCGCGGCAGGCGGGCGTATTTCTTCAGCCGCGGCGCCACATCGCCCGGCGGCTCGCTCAGGAGCACGCTCAGGGCGTTCATCGTCTGCGCCAGATCGGCCTGGTAGCCGGGCAGGGTGGCGAGCGTGCTGTTATAGGCCGCGGTGGCCTCGTCGACGTCGAGGCGCGTGGTTGTGCCGCCCTCGAGCTTGACCTTGGCGATGTCGAGGCTCTTTTTCTGCAGGGCCAGGTTCCGGCGGGTGATGGCGATCAGGCCCTGCAGTTCGCGGATCGTCACATAGGTGGCGGCGATGTCGCCGGTCAAAGTGACCAGCGCATCGTCATAGCTGGCGATCTGGTAGAGCAGGTTGGCCCGGGCCGACTGGATATCGCGGCGGATCTTGCCCCACAGATCGATCTCCCAGCCGGCATCGAAGCCGGTGCTGTAGCGGGTGAAATTCGGATCCAGGGGGATGAACTGGCGGACATCGCGCACCAGCGGCTCGTTCTCGCTGAGCTGAACCTTCTCGACGCCGGCCTTGGCCTGCTGCTGCTGCGGAAACAGCTCGCCCTCGGCGACGCCGAGTTGGGCGCGCGCCTGATAGACTCGGGCGCCGGCGGCCTCGAGCAGGACGTTCTGCCGGTACGCCTCGTTGATCAGCGCCGTCAGGGTCGGGTCCTTGAACAGCGTCCACCAGTTGTTGACGGCGGCGCTGCGGGTCGTGAAACCGGTCTTGGCGTCGACGGGAAGGCCGGCGCCCTTGCTCCAGCTTCCGAGATAGGGCGCTTCCGGACGCTCGAAATCCGGCCCGACCATGCAGCCGGCAAGGACAAGGGCGGTCGCCGCAAGGGTGGGAAGTCTGCTGAGATGCCTTGCGTATCGGGTCAGTCCGCTCATCTTGCCCGCCTCGGTCACAGATTCAGTGGGAACAGGAGATTGGCCCAGGAGTAGAGCCGGATGTTGATGCGCCGCAGCGGCTCGAATCCCTTGCCGAGGCCGGTGTAGATGGCGACAGCGCCGTGCACGCCGGCAGGAAACCGCTTCAGCGCCGGATCGTCCACCTTGATCTGCACGGCAATGCGGCCCTGAACTTTGGGGAAGCGGAATGTCGGCACGTTGCCGCTCGGCTTGATCTGGCCCTGTCCCGTGCCCCACCAGACCGCCTCTACGCTGCCCTTGAATATCTGTCCCGGGAAGATGTCGAGCGCGATCTCCACCTCCTGGCCGGGTTCGACGAATTTGAGATGCTCCTGATAGAAGGTCGCCAGCAAATAGGGGTCGGCGTCGGCCACGAGCACGGCGAGGGATGCGATGCGGCGATTGCCGACGACAAGGCCGGGCCGCGCCTGCTGGGTTATGATGACGCCGTCCTCCGGCGCCCGGATGGTGGTCTGGTCCAGATAATACTGGGATTTTGCAACCTCGGCCTGCGCGCCGTAGACCTGCGCGTTGATGCCGTCGATCTTGGCGTCGCGGGCAAGCTCGGCCTTGGTGATATTGGCCTGCGCCTCGGAGACCTGCGCGTCGGCGGCGGCAAGCTGCTGCGTCCACTTGTCCAGCGTCTCCTGACGGGCGCCGCCCTTGGGTACGAGGTCCGTGTAGCGATTGACGTCTTCCTGCGCGAAGGTGCGGTTCGCCTGCGCCTCCAAAAGGGCATCCTTGGCCTGTTCGACGTCGACATCCAACATCTTGGCGTTCTGCTGCGCCTGCACGAGGTTGGCCTGGTTGGTCGCCAGATTGGCCTCGTAGATCGTCTTGTCGAACTGGTACATCACGTCGCCGGCCTTGACCTGCTGGTTGGCCGTCACCAGCACCTCCTTGAGGATGGTGGGCTGCGGCAGGCGCGGTACGAGCTGGATCGTCGGGCGGATGACATGCCCGTCCATGGAGAACGGCTGGAAGAAGCGCAGCGCGATCAGGAAGATCAGCAGCATATGGACGCCGACCCAGAAGCCGACGATGCCCCACACGATGTTGAACTTGAGAAGCCGGAAACGGAAAAAGACCAGCCACACGAAGACGATGTAGGTAACGACGATGCCGACGGCTATTAACATCCACCCACCCCGCTATGCCGGTTTTTCCGGATCGTCTTTTTCTGCTGCATCCGCCGATCCCGGCTGAGCGGCATCACTTTCGGCCTGCCGGGCAGGCTGCACCTCGGCAACGTCAACCTTCTTTACCGGCCCGCCCGGCAGCGGCACGCCGTAGACGGTGGCGCGCTGGCCTTCGAGATCGGCGTTTGTGTCGGGCATGGAACGCACGTCGACGAGCGTCGCTTCATGCAGCGCCCAGATGATCGCGTGAATCCACGGGAAGATCGTGAACAGGCCGATCCAGCCAACAATCTTGACGGCCTCGGCGTGCGGGTGGTTGCGCCGCTCCGCGATCTTTCCCGGCAAACTGCCGAGCTGAATAAGGACATAGAAGAATACAACGATGAGGACGACCAGGAACAGGAAGGTCAGGTAGTCGTAGCCGGTGATCGGGAAGTCAATCAGATGCATCGAATCGCCTCCCTTCCGCTCGCCGGCGCCCTGTGCAAATCGGCCGCAGTGTCGCCCGCCAATGCAAATATTGCAACACCAATGCTCTGTTCTTCACGCGTCGTTGAGCGGCAGTGCGCCGATGCGTTCATAGAGGAAATCCATGACGCGCCGGATGCGCTGGCTGGTGCGCAACTCCCGGTGCGAAGCAAGCCAGATCGGCAGGGCGGGAATGGCAACGTCCGGCAGTATGCGGCGCAAGCCCGGGTGTCCGGCGGCAAGGAAATGGGCGACGAAACCGATTCCAGAACCGGCCTTGACGAGCTCGAAATAGGCGATCTGGTGATCGGTGCGGACCGCGAAAAAATCGCGCTGTGCGCGGATGCCGAGATTCGCCATTCCGTCGATGATGAGGCCGGAGCGGTCCATGCCGACGAGCCGGTGTTCGAAGAATTCCTCAACCGTGGCCGGCGTGCCGTGGCGGGCGAGATAATCCTCGTGAGCATAGGTTCCCATCCCGAAATCATTTGTCTTGCGGGCAATGACGTCGTTCTGGACCGGACGGACCATGCGCACGGCGATGTCGGCGTCGCGGCTCAGGAGGTTCTCCACCGTGTTGCTCGGCACGAGTTCGATCTGAATGTCCGGTTCGGCGACGCTGAGGGCAGCCAGAATGGGCGGCAGGACGTAGGCGGAGACCACCTCGCTGGCGGTGATGCGGACGGTGCCGCTGACCGTTAGCGCCCGGCCGGCGGCCTTCAGCGTAAGCCGGTCGGCCTCGGCGGCCATCGCCTTGGCGTCCTCGACGATGGACAGGCCCGCCTCCGTCAGCGACATGCCGTGCCGGCCGCGGGTGAACAGGGTCAGTCCCAGCGCCGATTCAAGCGCATCGATGTGGCGCCCGAGCGTCGGCTGGCTGACACCGAGATGATCGGCGGCGCCGGCCAGGGTCCCCTGTTCGGCGACGGCCAGAAAACTGCGGATTAGGTTCCAGTCCATGGCAACGATACATTGTTGAATAGATGTTATGCAGTTTAGTCTATATAAAATACAATCTTGAATTCATATTGTCGATGCATCGTATAGTTCCATCCAAAGGAGATGACGCAATGCAGACGATCGCAGTCCTCGGCGCCAACGGGCGCCTGTCCAACCCGGTTGCCAGGGCATTTCACGCGGCCGGTTATCGTGTCGTGGCGGTAACCCGCTCCGGCAAGGCCAAGGGGCTTCCAGCCGAGATTGAACAGAGGGCGGCGGATGCCATGGACCGGCAGGCGCTGATCAGCGCAACGTCGGGTGCGGACATATTGTTCAACGGCCTCAATCCGGCTTACACGGACTGGGGCAAATATGTCCTGCCAATGGGGGAGAATGTCATGGCAGCGGCCCGGAGCCACGGCGCGTTCCATCTGTTCCCGGGGAACGTCTATAATTTCGGGCGGGACATCGGCGAAAACACGCACGTGGGACACCCGCAGCGGGCCGAGACGCGCAAGGGCCGGATCCGTATCGCGCTGGAGCAGCATTTCGAACGCGAAGCCGGTCTTGGCAATGTGCGGACGGCCATCTTGCGTGCCGGTGATTTCTTCGGCGGTTCGATAAGGGGCACTTGGTTCGATCTCGCCATCGCAGAGAAGATCGGCAGGGGGATATTCACCTATCCCGGGCCGATGGACCTGCCGCACGGCTGGGCCTACCTCCCGGATCTGGCGGGAACATTTGTGAGACTTGCCGACCATTGTGACGCGCTGCAGCCATTCCAGACCTTCCATTTCACCGGCCACACTTTAACCGGGTCGCAACTGAAAACCCTGTGCGAGCATGCTGCCGGTCGACCATTGAAAAGGGCCGGCATGCCCTGGCCACTTCTGCGTGCCGCCGGCGTGTTTTCTCCGATGCTGCGCGAGGTTTGCGAGATGTCCTATCTCTGGCGCACCCCGCACAGCCTCGATGGCAGCAAGCTCAAGGCACTGATCGCGCGTGTGCCGCACACGGAAGCGGGTGTTGCGGTGGCGGCTGCGCTTTCGGAACTCGGGGTGGATACCGCGGACCGCCGGGACGGCGCGTTGGCCGCCCTGTCGACAACATAAGCTGACAAAGAACCCGCCTGCACGGCGGGTTCCTTCTGACCCACCGCATTTGTCGACGATTCCGCCGACCGTCATCATGTTGACATTGTGGGCTGGTTGTACCACCTCACACCCAGACAAGGATTTTTGGCGCCACAAAGCACTGCGGCCAGGGGTTCCGATGAGCAGCTATTATTCAGAGGTATTCGACAGGCGCCGTTCCGTTGCCGTCGATGTCGGCGGCGTCAAGGTCGGGGGCGATCATGCGATCGTCGTTCAATCGATGACCAACACGGATACGGCCGATGTCGACGCCACCGTCGCGCAGGTCGCCGCGCTCCACAATGCCGGCTCGGAGATCGTGCGCATCACCGTCGACCGGGACGAGAGCGCCGCGGCCGTGCCGAAAATCCGCGAAAGGCTGGAAAGGCTCGGCCTCGATGTGCCGATCGTCGGCGATTTCCACTATATCGGCCACAAGCTACTTGCCGATCATCCGGCCTGCGCCGAGGCGCTGGCGAAATACCGCATCAATCCCGGCAATGTCGGCTTCAAGGACAAGAAGGACAAGCAGTTCGCGCAGATCGTCGAGACCGCGATCCGCTACGACAAACCAGTGCGCATCGGCGTAAACTGGGGTTCGCTCGACCAGATGCTGCTGACCCGGCTGATGGACGAAAACCATGAAAAAGGCGGGCCGATGAGCGCCCAGGAAGTGACGCGCGAAGCCATTGTGCAGTCGGCCCTTTTGTCGGCTGAACTCGCCGAGGAGATCGGGCTTGCCCGCGACCGCATCATCCTGTCGGCCAAGGTCAGCCAGGTGCAGGACCTGATCGCCGTCTACACGGAACTGGCGCGCCGGTCAGATCATGCGCTGCATCTGGGGCTGACGGAGGCCGGCATGGGCAGCAAGGGCATCGTCGCATCGGCGGCGGCGCTCTCAATCGTCATGCAGCAGGGGATCGGCGATACGATCCGCATTTCGCTGACGCCGGAACCCGGCGGCGACCGCACGCGTGAGGTGCAGGTGGCGCAGGAACTGCTGCAGGTCATGGGGTTCCGCCAGTTCGTGCCGGTGGTCGCAGCCTGTCCGGGTTGCGGACGCACCACATCCACCGTGTTCCAGGAACTGGCGCGCCGGATCGAGGACGATCTGCGCCGCAACATGCCCGTGTGGCGGGACAAATATCCGGGTGTCGAAACCCTCAATGTCGCGGTCATGGGCTGCATCGTCAACGGTCCGGGCGAGTCCAAGCATGCCGATATCGGCATCTCGCTGCCCGGCACGGGCGAAAGCCCGGCGGCGCCGGTCTTCGTCGACGGCAAGAAGGTCCGCACCCTGCGCGGCGACAATATCGCCGGGGAATTCGAGGCTATGGTGGGCGACTATATCCGCAACCGCTTCGGGGGCACGCAGGCCGAGGACCCGGACGCGGCGTGACGCTGCGGCATTCAGGCCGTATCGCGCGTGTCCTGCCGATCGCCGGCTTCAGCGAGCCATGCCTCGATCTTCTGGGCCAGCTTCTCCGGTGAAATCGGCTTCGGCATGTAATCGTCCATGCCGGCCTCGAGGCAGCGGGACCGGTCGTCCTTGAGCGCGTGGGCGGTCACGCCGATGATGGGCGTGTGCGTATCCATCCTGGCTTCGTGCTTGCGGATATGGGCGGTTGCCTGGTAGCCGTTCATGCGCGGCATGGAAACATCCATCAGGATCAGGCGCGGCGCGAGCTTGCTCCACAGCTCGACGGCTTCCTGCCCGTCATTTGCGATGCGGAAGGAATAGCCGGTTTCCCCCAGCATGTGATCGAACACCATCTGATTGACCTCGTTGTCCTCGGCAACGAGGATGTCGATGGACTGCCGTCCGTCCGGCGATGCGACCGGCTCGGCTGCTGCGAATTCAGCCGCCGGCGGAGCCGGTTGACGGGTTGCGTTGGTCTCGCCGCCGGCCGTTGCGCCATTGCCCGATGATTGGCACGGTCCGCCCGCGTTTTTCGTCAATATTGCCGTGATCGTCTCGAGCAGCAAAGAGGCCCGCACGGGTTTGGTCAGGTTTCCGGTGATGTCGAGACGTTCGCACAAATCGTTGGTGCCGACGTGATCAACCGATGTCATGAGAAGGATCGGGATGCCGGCGGTCAACGGCGTTGAGGCCAGCGCCGAGCGCAGCTGCCTTGCCGCGTCCTCCGGCATCGGTGTGTCCAGTATGATGAGATCCGCAGGCAGGCCGAGTTCCGCGGATTTGCAGGCAAGTCCGATGGCGAGAGGTATCGATTCGACAGCCGCGCAGTCGAACGACCAGCTGCGCAGTTGCTCGCGGGCGACGTCCTGGCTCATCTTGTTGGCATCGATGAGAATGATCCGCGCGCCGTTGATGTCGATCGGAGCCTCCGGTATCGCGTGCTCGACGGTGCGGCTGACCGGCAGCTTCAGCTCCAGCCAGAACTTGGAGCCTTTGCCGACGGTGCTTTCAACGCCGATGCGCCCGCCCATCAGTTCGACGAGGCCGGCTGCGATGGCGAGCCCGAGGCCGGTTCCCTCGAACTTGCGCGTCGAGGACGCGTCCACTTGGCTGAACTTGTCGAAGATGATTCCGAGCTTGTCGGCCGGGATGCCCGGCCCGGTGTCCTGAACCGTTATGCGGATGTCGGCGGTGTTGTCCGAGGCCGTGCCCTGGATGTTCACCATGATCTGGCCGCGATCGGTGAATTTGACCGCGTTGCCGATGATGTTGGTGAGGACCTGGCGAATGCGCCCGACATCGCCGACAAAGGCGTCGGGCAGGTCCGGGTCGTACCGCATCACCATCTCGAGGTCCTTTTCCGCGACGCTGCCCGCCAGCAGGGTGGCGATGTCCTCGATCGCCTCGCGCAGGCTGAAGGGTGCCGGACTGAGCTGCATCTGCCGGGCGTCGATCTTGGAGAAGTCCAGAATGTCGTTGATGATGGTGAGCAGCGCCTGGCCGGACTTGACGATGATGTCGGTGAAGGTGCGCTGCTTGTTGGAAAGATCCGTGCGCGCCAGCAGTTCCGCCATGCCCAGCACGCCGTTCATGGGCGTGCGGATTTCGTGGCTCATGTTGGCAAGAAATTCAGACTTGGTTTTTTCCGCCGCCTTCGCCTTGCGGGTCTGCTGCCGGGCCTGGGCAATGGCAAGGTCAAGCCGGCCGATGGTGCGCCACAAAAGCAGATCGAACGGAACGAACACGAAAAGGCCAAGCGCCAGCAGAACGGCGATCGTGGTCAGCAAAAAGGTCTGCACGCGACGGCCCTGCGTGATGGTCGTCTCCTTGAGCGATTCAAGGATGGTCTGCGTGATTTTCGCGCCGGTCTGGTTGAGGAAGCTGTCATAGATCGAAAAAAGGACCTTGCCGGCCCAGCGCAGATCGTCGACCGTTTCGGCGCTTTCGACATCCGCCGTGTCCGTGATCTGCCGGTACTGCTTGAACGGGTCGTCCGCACGCATGTAGCGGTCGGCGGCGTAAACGCTCTGGCGCAGCGCTTCGGGCGTCTCGGGCGACAGCCAGAGTTCGCGGAAACGCTCGAACTCCGTCTTCACGGCGTTTTGCCGGTAGATCAGGCCCTTTTTGACCGATTCGACACCGGCGTCGTCCGGCAGCATCTCGACCTGCGCGGCCCGTCCGGCCAGTTGCGCCAGCGCGTCGTCAAGTTCACCGATGCACTTGACCATCAACCCGTAGTGGCTGATGGCCCGGTTCTGCGCCTGTTGCTCGCTGTAGAAGAGTATGCAGATGCCGCCGATGAGCAGGATGGTCGTGACATAGCAGACGCGCAGGAATATCGATATCCCCTTCCGCCCTTTCGGATTGTCACCCAACTCGCCCATGCACGTACCCGTCAATCGATTAAGTATGCAGCCGCCGTACGGTAATATCCGGCATATATCCGCATCCTTAGCATCGGCAGGCTATGCGCGGCGGCGACGAAACCCGTAATGCGCGCAGGTGGATGCAGGCATATCGTCATGATTGCGCGGGCATTTTTTCAGGGAACCGTTAACGTGCCCTTAAGCCTAAAAATTTACCGGGCGTTAAGCCGGTTTCCGGCCGATCAGCGGTCGCGCTCGGCAATGAAGCGCGCGGCGGCACACAATGTCTTCCCACGGTCGCCGAAACCCTCGAGCAGCCCCGTCGCCTCGTCGACAAGGCCGGCGAGCTGCCGCCTTGCCCATTGCTGCCCGTGCAGGCCCACCAGCGTTGCCTTGCCCTGCTCGGCGTCCTTGCCGGTCGCCTTTCCCATATGCGCGCTGTCCGACGTGACATCGAGCAGATCGTCGGCCAGCTGGAAGGCCAGCCCGATCGCCTCGCCAAACCGGACAAGGCTCTCGCGCTCCTTGCCGGAGGCGCTGCCGAGGATCGCCCCGGCCTCGCACGCGAATCGGATCAGCGCACCGGTCTTCATGGCCTGCAGGGTGATGATGCCGGCCTCGTCGGGCGGTGTTCTCTCGGCGGCAAGATCGAGCGCCTGGCCGCCGGCCATGCCGCCGATGCCCGCGGCGCGGGCCAGCGAAAACACCAGCGCGGCCTTGCGGCCGTCATCGGTCCGCGTCTGCGGCGCGGCGATGATTTCGAACGCCAGGGTCAAAAGCGTGTCGCCGGCCAGGATCGCGGTGGCGTCGTCGAAGGCGACATGGACGGTCGGCATGCCGCGGCGCAGGTCGTCATTGTCCATCGCCGGAAGGTCGTCGTGGATGAGCGAGTAGCAGTGCACGCATTCCAGGGCCGCGGCGACCCGCAGGGCCGCGCCGGTGTCGGCACCGGTCAGCGCCGCCGTCTCCAGCACCAGGAACGGACGCAGGCGCTTGCCGCCGTTGAGCACGCCGTGGCGCATGGCGGCCAGCAGATGGGCCGGCCGCGCAATCTCGCCGTCCAGGGGGCGCCGGTCGAGGATCGTCTCGAGCGCCGCCTCGACCTCGGCGGCGCGTTCCGCAAGCCGCTGTGTGAATTCCGATGTTTCGACCGTCATGGCGCCGTCATCGCACGATGCGGACAAGACGGCAACCGATACGCCCCTGTGAAACTAGAGCGAGTTGTGATCAGATTGAATTATTTGACCGCGGCGATTTTGGTTTCTGGCTAGGCGGATTGCGCGCCGTGGTGCCCACCCACCACAAGCGCGAGCCAACGACGCCAGGGGCCCAAAATCGCCCGGCCCGTTCACCCTTCGGTTCAAAAATCTCTTTCTTTTCAAGGGTGGGGAAAATCGATCCATCGGCGTTGTTGCGCCGCTTGCCCGATGCCCCACATCGCGCTGCGCGACGCGCCTAGCCGAGTGGACCGATTTTCCGCCATCAAATGCTTCAATCTGATTACAACTCGCTCTAGCGGTTCAAATCGCGGCAAGCCTGCTTTATTGAGATTTGGGCGAACACGCAGCGGGGGTTTCTTGGCTAAGAAAAAACGTAAACGCAGAAAGGGTGCCCGCTCCCCGTATTGGAGGCGTCTGGCCATCCGTGCGCTGCTGGTGATTGTGCTGGCGCCCCTGGCTCTGATGCTCTTGTACAAGCCCCCCTTCGTGCATCCGGTCTCGACGGTCATGCTGCGCGATCTTGTTCTGTTGCGCGGCTACCAGCGGCAATGGGTCGAATTTGACGCGATTGCGCCGGCGCTCGTGCAGTCGGTGCTCATGTCGGAGGACGGGAAATTCTGTTTTCACCACGGTGTCGACTGGAGTGCGATCAACCTGGTGATCGATGAGGCGCTCGAAGGTGAGCGGCCGCGCGGCGCCAGCACAATCCCCATGCAGACGGTCAAGAACCTCTTCCTGTGGTCCAGCCGGTCCTATGTGCGCAAGGTGCTGGAGGTGCCGCTGGCGATTGCGGCCGACGCCATCTGGTCAAAGCGCCGCCTGATGGAGATCTATCTCAACGTCGCCGAATGGGCGCCCGGCGTCTATGGGATCGAGGCGGCGGCGCAATATTACTACAACGTCTCCGCCGCGCGGCTGACCCGCAGGCAGGCCGCCTACCTGGCGGTCACGCTCCCCAACCCGTATCTGCGTCACCCGCGCAAGCCGTCGCGCGGCATGGTGCGCCTGGCGGCCCTTGTCGAGCGACGATCGCAGCAGTCGGGCGCATATATCAAATGCCTTTATGATTGAATCGATCCTATTGGTTGGAATTCGGCGGCGCCGGCCGCTAAATTCGGCGTAAGGCCAACGGCACGGCGAACCCCACCACGAAGGAGAAACGGCGATGAGCGAACTGGTCCTTTACATCGGCAACAAGAACTATTCGTCCTGGTCGTTCCGCCCCTGGTTCGCGCTGCGGGCGCTGGAGATCGAGTTCACCGAAAAGCTGGTCCCGTTCGACATGGCAGCGGGAAATCCCGCGTTTGCGGAATTCTCGCCGACCAACAAGGTGCCGGTGCTGGAACACGGTCACCTGCGGGTGTGGGAATCGCTGGCCATCATGGAGTATCTCAACGACCTGTTCTACACCAAGCATGTGTGGCCCCACGAGCACGACAACCGCGCCCATGCGCGGGCCATCAGCTGCGAGATGCTGAGCGGATTTTCCGCGCTGCAATCCGAGTGCCCGATGAACATGCGGCGCGAACCGGCGCCGCTCGATGTTTCCGAGGCGGCGAAGCGGGATGTGCGGCGGATCGAGGACATCTGGCGCGAATGCCTCGAGCGCCACGGGGGACCGTTCCTGTTCGGCCAGCTCACGGCGGCCGATGCCATGTTCGCGCCGGTCGTGAACCGTTTCGACATCTATCGCCTGAGCGAGGATCCGGCGGCGCTTTCCTATATGGACCACATCAAGTCGCTGCCGGCGTGGAAGGAATGGGAAGCGGCCGGCAGGGCCGAAAGCTGGATCGTCGAAGAGGACGAGGTCTGAAAACGGGCGGATTCGGCCAAAAAAATGTGCCCGGGTGCTGGTCAAACGACCGATAGCCATGTATAAGCCCGCGCAATTTCCGAGATTGACACGTGTCCGTTTCGGCCCCGTTCCGGCCGATGGGCGCGTATTGCCCGCGAGTGGAGAAGAAAAATGGCTGTACCCAAGAGTAAGGTGACCCGCTCGAAGCGCGGCATGCGCCGCGCAACCGATGCGCTCAAGGCACCCACCTATGTCGAGGACAAGAATTCCGGCGAACTGCGCCGTCCGCACCACATCGATCTCAAGACCGGCATGTACCGCGGTCGCCAGGTGCTGACCAACAAAGACAACGCCTGAATTCGGCGACTAGATCGAATGCATGGGGCCGGCTTGCAAGCCGGCCCTGTTTTTTTGCCGCCGGCCGCCGCCATGATTTTGCCGGTAACCATGTTTTACCTATTCGTTCACGACAGCTGCACGCGGGTTTAAGATCTGTGATAGAGCTGATTGACCACAGATCCTTGCAGATCTTTCGAACCGGGGGCGGGGCGAATCCATGATAGCGGCGATACCCTTGATGATCATTCCGCTGATCATCTACAACGCGATGGTTTTCGGACCGTTCGACGCGGCCGGCACGGCCTGGCTTTCCGCGCAGGTGCTGAGCGTCAACATGATCTCGGGCACGCGCTGGGTCATGCAGAATTCGGACCTGATCATCGTCGTCGCGTTGGTTCTGCTTTTTGTGGAAATCCTCAAGGCGACGCGAAGCGGCGGATGGTCCGTCGCCAACCACGTGTTGTCGGCAGTCGTCTTCGTGGCGTTTGTGGTCGAGTTCCTGCTGGTCCGGGAAGCGGCGAACAATGTCTTCTTCATCCTGACCGTGATCGCCTTCATCGACCTGATCGCCGGGTTCTCCGTGTCGATCAAGTCCGCGGGGCGCGACGTGTCGATCGGCCTGTGAGGCCGACCGCCGGCCTTTGCGGGCCGGGGGAACGGCCGGCCCGGCCCGATATGATCAGTTTTTCGTGAGTGCCGTTTCGGCCAGCTTCACCCAGTAGGAGATCCCGTAGGGGATGATCTCGTCGTTGAAGTCGAAGTCCGGATGATGAAGCGCGGCGGTATCGCCATTGCCGATGAAAATGAACGATCCCGGCCTTGCCTCCAGCATGAAGGAGAAATCCTCGCCGCCCATGGTCGGCGTTGCCGTCGCATTGACCTTTTCCGATCCGGCGATCTCGCCGGCCACCCCGACCGAAAAATCCGTCTGATCGGCATGGTTGTAGGTGACGGGATAGCCGCGCTTGTACTTCACCGTCGCCTCGGCATTGTGGGCGTCGGCGATGTTGTGGACGATCTGATCGATCCTCTGTTCGGCCATCGCCCGCAGGTCGGCATTCAGCGTGCGGACCGTGCCGGCGAGCTCGGCTTCCTCCGGGATGACGTTATAGGCGCTGCCGGCGTTGAACTTGGTGACCGAGACGACAATCGATTCCAGCGGATTGGCATTGCGCGACGCGATGAGCTGCAGGCCGGAGACCACCTGGGCTGCGATGGTGATCGGGTCGACGGTCTGGTAAGGCATTGCGGCGTGGCCGCCGCGTCCGCGCACGGTGATGGTGAACTCGTCCGTTGCCGCCATGATCGCGCCGGTCCGGGTCGCGAACTCGCCGGCCGGCAGGCCGGGCATGTTGTGCATGCCGAACACCTCGTCGATCTCGAAGCGTTCCATCATGCCGTCCTTGACCATCTCGTCGCCGCCGCCGCCGCCCTCTTCGGCCGGCTGGAAGATAACCGCGACCGTGCCGTCGAAATTGCGGGTTTCGGACAGATACTTGGCGGCGCCCAGAAGCATGGCGGTGTGACCGTCATGGCCGCAGGCGTGCATCTTGCCGTCGACCGTCGACGACCAGGGCTTGCCCGTGGTCTCCTTGATCGGCAGGGCGTCCATGTCGGCGCGCAGTCCGATGACCCTTCCGGATCCGCGGTCGCGGCCCTTGATGAGCGCGACCACACCCGTGCGCCCGATGCCGGTCACCACCTCGTCGCAACCGAAGGTTTTAAGCTTTTCCTCGACGAAGGCCGCCGTCTCGTGGACGTCGAAAAGCAGTTCCGGCCGGGAGTGGAGATGTCGGCGCCATTCGGCGACTTCAGCCTGCAGTTCGGCAGCGCGGTTCAGTATCGGCATTAAGTATACCCTCATTCTTACTGATGGACTTGTCAGATGTATGGCATATAAGGCAGCTTTCGGGTACATACAATTTGTGTCCCGTTTCTCCTCTGGAGCTCGAATTCTGCCATGCGCCGTGTGACGAGTGTGCCTGCGACGATATTTGCAATTCTCCTCTGCGTGGTTCTGTCCACGACCCATTCAAAAGCCGGCCCGACCATGGTCGTCGATGTCGAAACCGGAAAGGTACTCGAGCACAAGGACGCCTTCCAGCGCTGGTATCCGGCCTCGCTGACCAAGCTGATGACAGCCTATGTGGTCTTCCGGCAGGTCAAGTCGGGCGCGATCACCGTGAATTCGCCGGTTACAATCAGCAACAACGCCGCCAAGGCGCCGCCGAGCAAGATGTATTTCAAGCCGGGGTCGCAGCTGACACTCGACCACGCGCTCAAGATCATCATGGTCAAGTCGGCCAATGATGTGTCCGTGGCGATCGCCGAGACGATCGCCGGAAGCCATGATTTCTTCGTCGCCATGATGAACGAGGAGGCCGCCCGCCTCGGGATGTCCGACACGCGCTTCATCAACGCGAACGGCCTGCCGGGCAAGGGGCAGCGCACCACCGCCCGCGACATGGCTATCCTCGGTGTCGCGCTGAAGCGGGAATTCCCGCAATTCAGCCACTATTTCTCGCTCGAGGCCATCACAACCGGCAAGAGGACCTACACAAACTACAATATCCTGATCGGGCGCTTTACCGGCGCCAACGGCATGAAGACCGGCTTTATCTGCGCCTCCGGGTTCAACCAGGTTTCCTCGGCGACGCGCAGGGGCCGGAGCGTGGTGGCGGTCGTCCTCGGCGCCAAAGACCAGGAGGAACGCGCGGTCGAATCGGCGCGGCTGCTGCACAAGGGACTGACCACGCCCGGCCTTGCAAAGCCATCGCTCTACACCATGCGGCCCTATGGCCAGAACCGGCTGCAAACGGTCAACATGCGGCCGCTCGTCTGTTCCCAGGAAGCCCGCAGGGCCAGAAATGATGGACGTGGCGTCGAGGGCATGACCATACAGTCGGCCTATATCTCGCCGCTCGGCCGGCAGGCGCGTGCGGTCCGCGTGCGTTTGAGCGGAAAGATCCCGGCGTCACTGGCATCCGGCCGGATCCCGGTCCCCAAACCCAGGCCGGTCGGCGTCGGCGACGGCGAAGGTCCGGTGGCCACCGTTGGCGCCAAGCCGGCTTCCAATGTCCCGGTGCCGAGGAAGCGTCCAAGCCTCTGACTTGAAATGCGTGCAATAAGTCCCATTCCCGTATCGGTGCTGACCGGATTTCTGGGATCCGGCAAGACGACGCTGCTTAACCGGCTGCTGAAGGATTCGGCGCTGCGCGATACCGCCGTGATCATCAACGAGTTCGGGGATGTCGGTATCGATCACCTGCTGGTCGAACAATCAAGCGACGGGGTCATCGAACTGTCCGACGGCTGTCTTTGCTGCACGGTTCGCGGCGAGCTGGTCGACACACTGGCGGATCTCGTCGACCGGTTGCAGACGGGACGCATCAAATCGCTGGCGCGCGTGGTGATCGAAACCACCGGGCTCGCCGATCCCGCGCCGGTTCTGCACGCGGTCATGGCGCATCCCGTGCTGATGCAGAACTACCGGCTTGACGGCGTGATCACCGCCGTCGACGCGGTCAATGGCGAGAGCACGCTCGACCACCACGAGGAGGCGGTCAAACAGGTTGCGGTGGCCGACAGGATTGTTCTTACAAAGACCGACCTGATCGATCCGGCGTCCAAGGAATTCGCCCTGTTCACAGCGCGGCTGATGCGGCTCAACCCCGGCGCGCCGCAGATCTCGTCGCACGACGAGGATGAAATCGTCGCCAAGCTGTTCGATTGCGGGCTCTACGATCCGGCCACGAAGACCGCCGACGTCGCCCTCTGGCTGCGGGACGAGGCCTACCATTCCCATCACCACCACGCGCACGATGTGAACCGGCACGACGCGCGGATCCGGGCGTTCACGCTGATGCATGAAAAGCCGATCGATCCGGAGGCGCTCGAGATGTTCATCGATCTCCTGCGCTCCAGCCAGGGCGAGCGGCTGCTGCGCATGAAGGGCATTGTCGCGCTGGCGGACGATCCGGACCGGCCTGTTGTCATCCACGGCGTGCAGTCGATATTCCATCCGCCGGCGCGGCTTCAAGGCTGGCCGGACGATGACCGCAGAACCCGGCTGGTCCTGATCACACGCGATCTCGACGAATCCTATGTTTCCAAACTGTTCGACGCGTTCGCAGGGCGGCCGCAAATCGACACGCCGGACCGGCAGGCGCTGCAGGACAGCCCGCTATCCATTCCCGGTTACAAACCTTAAGAACCCTTCTCGATCAGGAATTGGTGGCCGCCTTCGACGGTCCGGGTTTCGAGCAGTCGGTGGCCGTACTCGCTGCAGAAATGCGGGATGTCGACAACAGCCAGCGGATCGCTGGTTTCCACCCAGACGAGGGCGCCCGGATCGAGCGACGCCATGCGCTTGCGGGTTTTCAGGACTGGAAGCGGGCATTTGAGGCCGCGCAGATCGTAACGCGCGGCGATTTCCGGCTCGGCCATTTCTGCTACCAGACCCGCCACCAGGACCTTTTGACACGGGATTTCTTGGAACCTGCGGAATCGGCCGGAGCCGGGACCGGAGCGGATGCAACGCTGTCGGCCTGGGACGCCGGCGGCTGCGGCAGCACCCTCGTCGCAGCCGGCGCGGTCGCCGGCTGCGGAAGCGCTGCCGGCTTTTCGATGTCGCTCTGGTTCTTCGGCGCCTTTTTGCCCAGCAGCGTGGCGATGGCCGGAGTCATTTTCTGCTTTTCCAGCTCATTGACCGCCTCGGCGAAGTCCTTGTCGAACTGCTTTTGATGCGCCGCATAGGCGAGCTGCAGGGACTGCGGCGCCTGCGACGGCGGGCAGGCCTCCTCGGCATGGAACTTGTCGCCCTCTTCGTCGGGCACCTGGTTGAAGACATACCTGCCTTCGCAAACATCGATCTTGGGCGGCTGCTTCGTCAGTTCGAAATGGTCATAGCCGACCTTGATCATCTTCCAGTATTCGTAGTGCCGGTTGTCGCGATGCCGCGCCATGTTTTCCGCCGTCATGCGGAACGGATAAGCCTGCACCTGGAAGGCCTTCTGGCCGCCACGGTGTGCTTCCCGGGCAAAGGCGTAGATTTCGATCATCAACTCGTCGGTCATGGAATAGCAGCCAGCCGACGAGCAGGCGCCGTGGACCATGAGGTGGGCGCCGGTGCGGTCATGGGCACGGTCATAGGCGTTGGGATAGCCCATGTTGAAGGAGAGGTAGTAGCTGGATCTGGGATTCATCTGGTGGGCCCCGATGTGATAGAAGCCCTCAGGCGCCTGGCGGTCGCCCTCCTTGAACTTCGGCCCCAGCTCGCCGGACCATTTGCAGATCTCGTATTCCTTGACCAGCGCATAGCGGCCCGACGCCTTGGACTTCCAGACCTCCAGCACGCCCTCTTCCTTGAAGATGCGCATCATGATCGGCGCGCGCACGCGCTGATCCTGCGCCTTCATCTTGTTGACCAGTTTCCTGGGAAGCTCGTATTCGGCCTTGTTGTCGACGGATTCAAGGACGTCCTGGCAGCCGGTCAGCGCCAGCGACAGAGCCGATACCGCGATTGCCGATTTCCAGCTGATCAGACCCACAGTGCCCCTTTCCCATCCGCGCGGCGCATTCGAAACCGTCTGTTCAAGTCCACCGACGGACCGCATACCGGTCATAGGCCGCAGTCCGCGGCAAACACAAACACCCTAAGTCGCCCAAAATATGACCGATATGTTTCCGGAATCTTTACCACATTGACGAATGTGCGCGACTTCACAAATTTGTAAACGCCGTTGTTGCCGCTAGAGGTCGCGGCCCATGTCGAGGAATTTCTGCCTGCGGTTCCGGCGCAGCATGTCGCCGTCCAGCATGCTGAGTTCCGAAAGCCCGCCGGCGATTGCGTCCCCGGTGGCCGCGATGACCGCCGCGGGATCGCGATGGGCGCCGCCGACCGGTTCTTCGACGATATCGTCAATGACACCGAGCTGCTTCAGGTCCTGGGCGGTGATTTTCATATTGGCGGCCGCATCCTTGGCCCGCGTCGCGTCGCGCCACAGGATCGATGCCGCGCCTTCGGGCGAAATGACGCTGTAGATCGCGTGTTCCAGCATGTAGATGCGGTTGCCGGTGGCAATGGCGATGGCCCCGCCGGAGCCGCCCTCGCCGATGATCACGGAAATGATCGGAACCCGGACATTGAGGCACATCTCGGTCGAACGGGCGATGGCCTCGGCCTGGCCGCGCTCCTCGGCGCCGACCCCGGGATAGGCGCCCGAGGTGTCGATCAGGGTGATGACCGGCAGTTTGAAACGGTCCGCCATTTCCAGGATGCGCACCGCCTTGCGGTAGCCTTCCGGCCTGGCGCTGCCGAAATTGTGGCGGATGCGCGACTTGGTATCGTTGCCCTTCTCCTGGCCGATAATCGCGACCGCCTCGCCGCGGAAACGGCCAAGGCCGGCCTGGATGGCTTCGTCGTTGGAGAACTTGCGGTCGCCGGCAAGCGGCGTGAACTCGTCGAACAGCGCATCGGCATAGTCGCGGAAATGCGGCCGCGCCGGATGGCGCGCGACCTGCGTCTTCTGCCACGGGGTCAGCTTCGAATAGAGATCGGCAAGGGTGTCCCGCGCGCGGGCCTCCAGTTTCTCGATTTCGGCGGCGGTGTCGATGATCTCGTCCTCGCCGGCCAGTTTTTTCAGCTCGTGGATTTTGCCTTCGATGTCAGAGAGCGGTTTTTCGAAGTCGAGATAGTTGAGCATCTATTTTTCGATCTCGGGCTGTTTATTGGGCGCGTAGGTTCACTGGCTAAGAGCCATTGCTTCGCAAAGCAAGCAAAAACGCCAGATCGGCGCTCTATGTGCTGTTTTTGGCGGCAATTGCAAGTGGGTGCTTGTCGCTGACAAGCCGATGCAGCCGTTCTTCGAGGATATGCGTGTAAATCTGCGTCGTCGAAATGTCGGAGTGCCCCAGAAGTTCCTGGACGACGCGCAGATCGGCCCCGTTCTGCAGCAGGTGGCTGGCAAAGGCATGGCGCAGCACGTGCGGCGACAGGGCCTTTGCGGATATTCCGCAACGGGCAGCGAGCCCCTTGAGCTCCCTTGCAAAGACCTGCCGGGACAGGTGTCCGCTCGCCCCGCGCGCCGGAAACAGAAACGGCGAATCTTCGGCGCCGGGCTGCCGGTCGCGCATCAACGCATAGCGCGACAATGCATCGCGTGCGGTCGATGACAGTGGCACGAGGCGCTCCTTGTTTCCCTTGCCCCGGACGATCAGGAAGCGCTTGTCGTCCTGGGTCGCAACCGAGGCAGGCAGGCTGACCAGCTCGGAAACGCGCATGCCGGTGGCATAGAGCAGCTCGATCAGCGCCAGCAGGCGCAGCCGGCCGATCCGTTCGTCGTCTTCGTTGCCGGTTTCGTCGGCTTCGCTTCTGGCACGGCCGATCAGCCTGCCGACGCTCTCCAGGGTGAGCGATTTGGGCAGGGAGAGCGGCTTTTTCGGAGAATCGAGAACGCCGGTCGGGTCGTCGCCGCGCATGCCCTCGCTGTACAGGAACCGATAGAACTGGCGCAATGCCGAAAGCCGCCTGGCCTGCGAACTTGCGGCGAAGCCCCGGCCGGCAACGTCCTGGAGGTACTTGCGCAGCGCCTCGCTGTCGGCGCTGGCAAGGCTGGCACCGGCGCCCTGCAAAAACGCATGTGCGTCCTCCAGATCGTTGCGGTAGGAAGTCAGCGTGTTGGAGGCGGCGCCCCGTTCGGCGCTCATCATTTCGAGGAAGGCCTCCAGATGCGCGAGGCTCAGATCAGCCATGGCGTTCCGCCGTTTGGTCGGTAACCAAAGGAATCAGTTCGGATTGACCTTTTCCGTCGGCACGCGGATGGTGATTTCCCGCGGCTTCGGATCGACATAAATGGTCAGGGCGAACATGGCGCCGTACACCAGACCGGCTATCACCGCGCAGAACACAATAAACCGGATCAGGGACGGCATGCATCATTCCAATGGTTCGAATTCGTCAGCCCTTTATGGGCGAGGCACAGGACCGTTGCAAGGCTGGATTAAGACCATGTTGATAAGAGGCTTAACGGGTGCTGCTTGACGGGGCGAAAACATTTGTTGATACCGGTTGCATGAAGATGGAAGCGGCCGCATGAACACCCGGCAAGCGGATCCTGCACGCAAAAGGGCGGATGAAGCGCGCGCCAGCCTCGGCAAACGCACCGTCGTTTTCGTCGGGCTCATGGGGGCCGGCAAATCGGTGATCGGCAAGCTCACGGCGCAGGCGATGCAGATTCCCTTCACCGATTCGGATCAGGAGATCGAGCGGGTTTCGCGTATGTCGATCGCCGATCTGTTCGCCAGTTACGGCGAGGAGGAATTCCGCGCGCTCGAGGCGCGGGTCATCCGACGGCTGCTGCGCGACGGACCGATGGTCCTTTCGACCGGCGGCGGCGCGTTCATGCAGGAGCGGGTGCGCGCCAATATCAAGCGGCGCGGCCTTTCCGTGTGGCTGAAGGCCGATCTCGAGGTGCTTTGGGAACGGGTTCGGCGGCGCGGTCACCGGCCGTTGCTGAAGACGGCGGACCCGAAGGCAACGCTGGCGGCGCTGCTCGACGAGCGCTATCCGACCTATGCGGAGGCCGACCTTATCGTGCAGTCGAGGGATGTCGCCAAGGAGACGATTGTCGGTGAAGTGTTGGAAGCCATTGTGAAAGACGCGAAGGATTAAATCGGATGAACAATGCCGCTGCGGAACCGGAACAGGCCTGCGTGCGGGTCGAACTGGGGCCGCGATCCTACGACATCCTGATCGGACCCGGGCTGATCGCCGATGCGGGCGCGCAGATCGCGGCGCGGCTGGCGGACGTAAATGTCGCAATCATCACCGATGAAACCGTCGCCGCGCTTTATCTGCCGGCGCTGAAGGAAAGCCTCGGCGCCGCCGGAATCGCCAGCACCGATATCGTGCTGCCGGCCGGCGAGAAGACCAAGAGCTTCGAGCATCTGATCGAAGCGTCCCACGGCGTCCTCGAGGCAAAGCTCGAGCGCGGCGATGCGGTCGTGGCGCTCGGCGGCGGCGTGATCGGCGATCTCGCGGGTTTCGTGGCCAGCGTCGTGCGCCGCGGCATGCGGTTCGTGCAGATCCCCACGTCGCTTCTGGCGCAGGTGGATTCGTCCGTCGGCGGCAAGACGGGCATCAATACCGGCCACGGCAAGAACCTGATCGGCGCCTTCCATCAGCCGGCCCTGGTGCTGGCCGACACGGAGGTGCTCGACACGCTGTCCGACCGCGAGTTCCGGGCCGGCTACGCGGAAGTCGCCAAATACGGCCTTATCGACCGACCCGAATTCTTCGCCTGGCTGGAGGGCAACTGGCAACAGGTGTTCGCCGGCGGCGCGGCGCGCATCAACGCCATCGCGACGAGCTGCCAGGCCAAGGCCGATGTCGTTGCCGCCGACGAGCAGGAGAGCGGCCGGCGCGCGCTGCTCAATCTCGGCCACACGTTCGGCCACGCGCTCGAAGCGGCGGTCGGCTATGACGGGCGCCGCCTGGTGCACGGTGAGGCGGTCGCGATCGGCGTCGTGCTCGCGCATGAGTTCTCGGCGCGCATGAACCTGGCGAGCCCGGATGATGCTCGGCGGGTGGCCGCGCATTTCAGGGCCGTCGGCCTGCCGACCGGCCTTGGCGACATTGACGGTGCGCTGCCGGCACCCGATATATTGATGCATCACATTGCGCAGGACAAAAAGGTCAAGCGGGGGAAACTGACATTCGTCCTGACGCGGGGGATCGGGCAGTCGTTCATCGCCGATGACGTGCCGCCTTCCGAGGTTCTCGGTTTCTTGAAGGAAAAACACCCACAATGATCGCCGAATACTGGCTGACAATCCTCGTCATTCTCGCCCTGATCGTCTTGTCCGGCTTCTTTTCCGGGTCCGAGACGGCGCTGACCGCGGCGTCGCGCGCGCGCATGCACCAGCTCGAGGCGAACGGGCAGA
Source organism: Nitratireductor sp. XY-223 (assembly GCF_004959855.1). Taxonomy (GTDB): domain Bacteria; phylum Pseudomonadota; class Alphaproteobacteria; order Rhizobiales; family Rhizobiaceae; genus Hoeflea_A. The sequence continues at coordinate 863,769 of NZ_SPNT01000002.1, forward strand.
AGAGGGCCGGCATCGTGGCGCGGCTGATCGAGCGCCGCGACCGGCTGATCGGCGCGCTTCTGATCGGTAACAACCTTGTCAACATCCTGGCCTCGGCGCTTGCCACGAGCCTTTTCCTCAGCCTGTTCGGTGAGGCTGGTGTCGCCTATGCGACCATCGCCATGACCGTGCTGCTGGTCATCTTCTCGGAGGTTCTGCCGAAGAGCTGGGCGATTTCGTCGACCGACCGCTTCGCAATGACGGTGGCTCCGGCGGTGCGCGTGTTCGTCGCCGTCGCCGGCCCGCTCTCGATTGCGGTCAACGCCATCGTACGCCGGCTGCTCAGCCTGCTCGGGGTGACGCTGTCGACAGAGACCTCCATGCTTTCCGCACAGGAGGAGCTGCGCGGCGCCGTCGCGCTGCTGCACCGCGAGGGCTCGGTGATCAAGGCCGACCGCGACCGGCTCGGCGGCGTGCTCGACCTCGGCGAACTGGAAGTGTCCGACATCATGGTCCACCGCACCGCGATGCGCATGATCAACGCCGACGAGGATCCGGAGACCGCGGTGCGCCAGATCCTCGAGAGTCCCTATACACGCATGCCGGTATGGCGCGACGAGACCGAAAACATCATCGGCGTCATCCATGCGAAGGATGTGTTGCGGGCGCTGGCCGGCGCCGGCGGCGACCGGCAGACGGTCGACATCGTCAAGACGGCGCAGAAGCCGTGGTTCGTACCCGACACCACCAATCTGAAGGACCAGCTCAACGCGTTCCTGCGGCACAAGGCGCATTTCGCCGTCGTCGTCGACGAATATGGCGAGGTCGAGGGGCTGGTGACGCTCGAGGACATTCTCGAGGAGATCGTCGGCGACATCGCGGACGAGCACGATCTGGATATCCGCGGCGTCAACCAGGAGGCCGACGGATCGGTGGTGGTCGATGGCAGCGTGCCGATCCGCGATCTCAACCGGGCGCTCGACTGGGACCTGCCGGACGAGGAGGCGACGACGGTCGCCGGCCTGGTGATCCACGAATCGCAGATTATCCCTGAGGAGCGCCAGGCGTTCACCTATCACGGCATGCGGTTCATCGTGCTGAAACGCGTCAAGAACCGAATCACCAAGCTGCGCATCCGGCCGCTTGCGTCCGAAAGCGGGGGCTGAGCGCTACCAGCGGACTTTCTCGTCGGGCGCGGCCGGCTCGATCGCAAGGGCGTGGACGCCCTCGCGCAGTTCCTCGCCGAGCAATTCGTTGATGGCGCGGTGCCTTGCTATACGTGGCATGCCGGCGAATCTGGATGAGACGATACGGATCCTGAAATGGGTTTCGCCGGTGCCGTCGAAGCTTTCCTGGTGGCCGGCGTGCAGGTGGCTTTCGTTGATGACCTCGAGCCGCTGCGGCTCAAATGCATCACGAAGTTTTTTTGTCATGCGTAACTCAATTGCACCGTTTTGTCCTGTCATGACAGCTCTTTCCTGCTATGCTACTGCGCCCCGGACAGAGGCGGGTCGAAAGCGATCCCGGGCGACTCGGTCCGATCCCGATAATAGGGCAATTTGCGACAAGTCAATTCTTGTTCGTGTTGCCGGCACACATCATAATTGAGCACATGAAACTGGATTCGAAATATTTTGACAGTATTCGCTCGTCCAAGCGCAAGGGCAAGGGCAAGGCCGGCGCCAAGGCGAAGGAGGAGACGCCCGTCTGCCAGTGGGACGGCTGCGAGAAGAAGGGCGAATTCCGCGCGCCCGTCGGACGTGACGCCGAGGGAAAATATTTCATGTTCTGCGCCGAGCACGTGCGCGAGTACAACAAGGGCTACAATTATTTCTCGGGGCTTTCCGACAGCGAGATCGCCCGCTACCAGAAGGAAGCGCTGACCGGCCACCGGCCGACATGGACCGTCGGCGTCAACCGGTCATCGACGGCACGGCCCAATCCGCAGCAATCGCAGGCGCGCTCCGGCAGCGCCGCTTCCTACGCCAACATGCGCGACCCGTTCCGGCTGTTCGAGGAACGCCAGTCAGGCCGGCCGCAGCCGCGCAAGCGCAAGCTCAAGACGCTCGAGGCAAAGGCCTTCGACACTATGGGACTTGCCGCAAACGCGACATCAAACGACATCAAGACCCGCTACAAGGAGCTGGTGAAGCAGCATCATCCCGACGCAAACGGGGGCGACAGGGGATCCGAAGACCGGTTTCGCGAGGTGATTCAGGCCTATCAATTGCTCAAACAGTCCGGTTTCTGCTAGAGCGGCCGATGCCCGGATTCGAACACCAGCCCGCGTTGACGTCGGCCATCTATGGGGTTACACCTCGCATCGGCTCGCCGTGTCAGCAGCCGAATTCGCCGCGGTCAACGGATCATAAACAAGCTTTCCTTGCTCCGGATCATGCCTGCGGATAAACAGCTCACGGACAAACCAGACGCCGAAGGGCGTAAAACGGCCGAACGGAAAGGCCGTGTTGGAGACATGATGAACAAGATTGACCTCGATATTTCCGATCTGCCGGACACGACCGTCCAGGTGCGGGAAGCGTTCGATATCGATACCGATCTGACGGTACCCGCCTATTCGCAGGCCGATGCCTACGTGCCGGATCTCGATCCGGACTACCTCTTCGACCGCGACACGACGCTGGCGATCCTCGCCGGGTTCGCGCACAACCGGCGGGTGATGGTCTCCGGCTATCACGGCACCGGCAAATCGACCCATATCGAGCAGGTCGCCGCGCGGCTCAACTGGCCGTGCGTGCGCGTCAATCTCGACAGCCATGTCAGCCGCATCGATCTGGTCGGCAAGGACGCCATCGTGCTCAAGGAAGGCCAGCAGGTCACCGAGTTTCGCGACGGAATCCTGCCCTGGGCGTACCAGCACAATGTTGCGCTCGTCTTCGACGAATACGATGCCGGCCGGCCGGACGTCATGTTCGTGATCCAGCGAGTCCTGGAATCGTCGGGACGCCTGACGCTGCTCGACCAGAGCCGCGTCATCCGCCCGCATCCGGCTTTCCGCCTGTTCGCGACGGCCAACACCGTCGGCCTCGGCGACACGACCGGCCTCTACCACGGCACCCAGCAGATCAACCAGGCGCAGATGGATCGCTGGTCCATCGTCACGACGCTCAACTACCTGCCGCACGACAACGAGGTCAACATCGTGCTCGCCAAGGTCAAGAGCTTCGACACCGAGGAAGGCCGTGACAGGGTTTCCAAGATGGTGCGGGTGGCCGACATGACGCGCGCCGCGTTCATCAATGGCGACCTGTCGACGGTCATGAGCCCGCGCACGGTCATCACCTGGGCCGAGAATGCCGATATCTTCGGCGATCTGGCCTTCGCATTCCAGCTCACCTTCCTGAACAAGTGCGATGAGCTGGAGCGGGCACTCGTGGCCGAACAGTATCAGCGCGCCTTCGGCGAGGAGCTCAAGGACAGCGCAGCGAACATCGTCCTGGATTCGTAAGATCCGATGTCGGGACGCGGTGACAATTCGAGGGCGACCTCCCGTCCGCCGGTCGATTCCGAGCCGTTCAAGCGCGCCCTGACCGGTTGCGTGCGATCGATCGCCAACGATCACGAGCTGGACGTCGTCTTTGCCAATGACCGCGCGGGTGTCGCCGGCGAACGGGTGCGCATACCGGACCTTCCGAAACGGCCGACGCGCGGTGATATCGACATCACCCGCGGCTTCGGCGACTCCATGGCCCTGCGCAAGGCCTGCCACGACAACGCGATCCACACCGCCATGGCGCCGCAGGGCGAGGACGCGCGGGCGATCTTCGATGCCGTCGAGCAGGCGCGGGTCGAGGCGATTGGCTCCAATCGCATGGCCGGTGTCGCCGAGAACCTGACGGCGGTGCTCTCGGACCGGTGCGCCAAGGCGGGTTACCGCAACATCACCGATCGCGCCCAGGCGCCGCTGCACGATGCGCTTTCGCTGATGGTGCGCGAGAAGCTGACCGGCCAGGCGCCGCCCGATTCCGCGGGTCCGGTGCTGGATCTGTGGCGCGACTTCATCGAGGAAAAGGCCGGCGAGGACATGACCCATTTGGGCGAGGTGCTGGAGGACCAGCAGAAATTCGCCCGGCTGGTGCGCGACATGCTTGCGCACATGGATGTCGCCGAGGAATTTGGCGAGGATCCGGACCAACAGGACCAGCAGGACAATTCGGAGGACGAGGACCAGCCGCGATCCGACGAGGAGAACGATCAGGCCTCGGAAGACGAGGCGGGTTCCGAAGCCGCCCCTGCCGAGGAGAACGAGTCCGCCGACGAGCAGATGGAAGACGGCGAGATGGACGGCGCCGAGATATCCGACGAGGACATGCTCGACGACGACAATGACGACGCCGAGACACCCGGCGAGACGCGCCGGCCCAACATGCCGTTCGACGATCTCGGCCAGAAGGTCGACTACGGCGTCTTCACCGACCAGTACGACGAGACGGTGGCCGCCGAGGATTTGTGCGAGGAGGCCGAGCTCGACCGGCTGCGCGCCTTCCTCGACAAGCAGCTTTCGCATCTGCAGGGCGTCGTCGGGCGACTCGCCAACCGCCTGCAGCGCCGGCTGATGGCGCAGCAGAACCGGGCCTGGGAATTCGATCTTGAGGAAGGCTATCTCGATTCGGCGCGTCTGGTGCGTCTCGTTATCGATCCGATGCAGCCGCTGTCCTTCAAGATGGAGCGCGACACGAATTTCCGGGACACGGTCGTGACGCTGCTGATCGACAATTCGGGGTCGATGCGCGGCCGGCCGATCACCGTCGCCGCCACCTGCGCCGATATCCTTGCGCGCACGCTGGAGCGTTGCGGCGTCAAGGTGGAGATCCTCGGTTTCACGACGAAAGCCTGGAAAGGCGGCCAGGCGCGCGAGAAATGGCTCGGTGACGGCAAGCCGGCCAATCCGGGACGGCTCAACGACCTGCGCCACATCGTCTACAAATCCGCCGATGCGCCCTGGCGGCGCGCCCGGCGCAATCTCGGCCTGATGATGCGTGAGGGACTGCTCAAGGAAAACATTGACGGCGAGGCGCTGATCTGGGCGCACAACAGGCTGCTGGGCCGTCCCGAACAGCGCCGCATCCTGATGATGATCTCCGATGGCGCGCCGGTCGACGATTCGACCCTGTCGGTCAATCCCGGCAATTATCTCGAACGGCACCTGCGGGCCGTGATCGAGGAGATCGAGACGAAATCGCCGATCGAGCTCCTGGCGATCGGCATCGGCCACGATGTGACGCGCTACTATCGCCGCGCGGTGACCATCGTCGATGCCGAGGAACTGGCCGGGGCGATGACGGAACAGCTGGCATCGCTGTTCGAGGAGGAATCCGGCGCTGCGATGATGCGCAGGGCCGGCTAGGTATTATTACATGATTAAACGGACTGCATTGGTTCTTGCCGCGCTCGTGTCGGTCGTTCCGGCTTCCGCCGTCGCCCGTGACGGCGGCTTGCAGGACGTTGCGGTCGAGGCGATGCAGATCCCGAATTTCAAGGTGCGTTCGGACCGGACACGGTTCGGCGATCTCGAATATCTCGGGGGCATCGAGCTGTCCTCCCCGGATCGCGTTTTCGGTGGCCTTTCGGCACTTCGGCTTCTGGAGGACCGGACCCGATTCATTGGCGTTCTTGATACCGGCCACTGGATTACCGGCCGCCTCGAGCGCGACGATGCGGGGCGACTGTCCGGGATTGCCGACCTACGTGTCGCTGCGATGCGCGACAAGGCCGGCCAGGTGGTCGACGCCCGCTGGCTGGTGGATGCCGAGGGGCTGGCGGTGGAAGGGGACGATGTGTTCGTCAGTTTCGAGCGGCGCCACAGGATCGAGCGCCACCGCCTCGACGAATTGCCGCAGGCGCGCCCGGTCGCCGATATCGCCCAGCCGATCCCGGCTTATGAATTTCGGAACAATCGCGGCATGGAGGCGTTGTCGATTGCCCCGCGGGGCTCACCGCTCGACGGCGCGCTGGTCACGGTCAGCGAAAAGAGCCTCAACAAGAAGGGCGACATCTTCGCAGCGATCGTCACCGGACCGAGCAAGGGTGTATTCTTCGTCCGCCGATACCCGCCCTTCGATGTCACGGACGGGGATTTCCTGCCCAATGGCGACCTGCTGCTTCTGGAGCGGCGCTTCTCGATCGCCGAAGGAGTCGGCATGCGCATCCGGCGCATCGCCGCCGAAGACATCGCACCCGGCAGGACCGTCGATGGGCCGGTGCTGATCGAGGCCGATTTCGGCGAACAGATCGACAATATGGAAAGCCTCGACATCTACGAGTCCGCAGACGGCGGCACGCGCATCCTGCTGGCGTCTGACGACAACCATTCGCTTCTGCAGCGCAACCTCATCCTTGAGTTCGCGCTGGTCGAGTGACCGACGCGCGTGTTTCCGATTGGGCTGAGCCGGCCGCGCGGATCCGCGCCACTATTGACCGGTGCAGCGCGAAATCAGGTTGAGCGCCAAACCTAATCTTCCCAGCGAAATGATCCCTTGTCGGAACTTACGTGCCCCAATGAGGGCAGCGCGAAATGGCTTCCCAGCACAACGCAGCCCGTCTCGGAAGCCTCTTCCAGCAATCGCTTGCGTGAAGCAACGGCCATCTCTGCATCGGCATCGTATATGAAGTGCCAATCCGGATACCAACACTGCACGGTAGAATGCATCGTGTCGCCGGTGATCAGGGCTTCATATTCGCCGCTTTTCACTTTGACAGAAACATGGCCTTGCGTGTGTCCCGGTGTCGGCAGCAACGTCACATGATCACCCAACATGTGTCCTGCCTCGACCAGTTCGACTTGCCCCGCTTCAATCACAGGTAAAACGCTTTCGACGTAGAGGTCTGCGTTGCGCGAACGCTGAACCTCCTCGTCCGCCGCAGGCATCAGATAGCGGGCATTCGGGAATGTCGGCACCCAACGCCCGTCTTCGAGACGTGTATTCCATCCGACATGATCCGGGTGCAGGTGCGTGCACAGGACATAGTCAATGTCTTCGGTGCTCATCCCGGCGGCCGTCAGCGCCGCCATGAACCGCGTATCTGAGCGTTTGTTCCAATCGGCCATGGCGGGGATGGTTTTGTCGTTGCCCACGCAACTATCCACCAGGATATTGTGTGAGGGGGTTTTCAGGAGAAATCCCTGGACCGGCAGGATCAGCCGTCCAGACTGCAAACAAATGCCGCCCTTTACGTGTGTCTCGATGATCTTTGTGACATCCGGCCCTGCCGTCGGAAAAAGCTCTTCAGGCATCATGAACGGGGCGTTTATTTCGAGGATTCTCCAAACCTCGACATCGCCGATTTTACAGAGCATGCCATCAACCTTCATTCAGCCCGCGCGACGCTGAGAAGGTAGCTGCTATCGCAGTTGATGCAACAGCAATCATTAGCCGCCATCGACGCGTACCGACAACCACTCCCTGTTGCAGCGCAATACCGTTCTCGGGTTCGCGCTGCCGAAGCAGCCGACTAACTGAAAATCTCTTCGGCAGACTTCTGCGGCCGGAAGATAGCCAGCAACACCCGGTACGGCGCCAGCATGACCAGCGAGACCAGCAGCTTGACGGTGAGGTCGCCAAGCGCCCAGGACATCCAGCGCGGCACTTCCATGGCAAAGAAGCCGACCAGCGGCGCCGCCTCGATGGCGAAGCCGTCATTGGCGCCGAGCATCACGAATCTGGCCGAGAAGGCGAGCGAGAAGAACAGGACCGTATCGAGGATCGAGCCGAGCACGGAGGAGGCCAGCGGCGCATGCCACCAGTGAGAGTGGCGGAGGCGATCGAAAATCGACACATCCATCAGCTGCGCGACGAGGAACGCGGTGCCCGAGGCGATGGCGATGCGCGGCGTCGCGACATAGACCGAGATACCGACGGCGAGGATGAACCCGGCCGTGACCACAAGGCGCGCCCTGGCCGGACCGAAATGCCGGTTCGACAGGTCCGTGACCAGAAACGCGATCGGATAGGTAAAGGCGCCCCAGGTCAGGAGGTCTTCCAGTATGAACGGCCCGAGAGTGTACATGACCGGAAACTGGACAAGATAGTTCGACGCGATTACCACGGCGGTCATGGCGAGCATGTAGGGGTAGACGCGGGAAACGGCGTCAAAAACAGAGCGTGCGTGTTGAACGAGCATTTTTTTATCCTGGGTGATGCCACCAGCGAGGTCCGAACCGGAGGCCGGCCGGCCACAAGAATACGGGCCGATAGGGCGGCCCGCAATTAATTCACAAAATCGACCGCCGCTCAGGCGGCCGTCTCGGCAACCTTCTTGGCGACCTGGCGCTTCAGCAGGCGCGCGCGCATCGAAAGTTCCTTCTCGTCGGCCTTGAGCAGGAACGCGTCGAGGCCGCCGCGGTGCTCCACCGTGCGCAGGGCCGCCGCAGAAACGCGCAGGCGGAAACGCTGGCCGAGCACGTCGGAGATCAGCGTTACGGGGTGCAGGTTCGGCAGGAACTTGCGGCGCGTCTTGTTGTTCGCGTGGCTCACATTGTTGCCCGACTGGACAGCCTTGCCTGTCAATTCGCAACTGCGGGACATGGGTTTCACCTTCGTGTTTATTGGGCCTCGGAAATGCGTCACCGGTGCCGTGCCCCGGCCGCAGTGTCCTTGCCTGTCATTGGAAAGTCGCGGTTCTATAGTCTCCGCCGGAGCGTGCGTCAAGTCAAAGCTGGCGCGTGCGCGGCGAATACGTTAGATAATCCGGCGCCCCGGGGCGGGCCCTGTGCATCAAGACGCGAAAGACGGATTTCATGCAGGCAACGCTGATCGGATTTAGCGCCGTCATCATGTGGTCGCTGCTGGCGTTGCTGACCGCTTCATCGGGCAATGTGCCGCCCTTCCAGCTTGCCGCCATGTGCTTTTCGATCGGGACGGCCATCGGCGTTGCCGTGCTTGCCGCTCGGCCGTCCGGCCTCCGCGCCCTGCGCCAGCCGCTGCCGGTGTGGCTGCTCGGCGTCGGCGGCCTGTTCGGCTATCATTTCCTCTATTTCACGGCCCTGCGCAACGCGCCGGCGGTCGAGGCCGGTCTGATCGCCTACCTGTGGCCGCTGTTCATCGTGGTCGGATCGGCGATGCTGCCCGGCGAGCGGCTCGGCTGGCAGCACATTGCCGGGGCGCTTGCCGGTCTTGTCGGGACCATCCTGATCGTGTCGCGCAACGGGCTTTCCTTCGACGACCGGTTTGCCTTCGGTTACGGCGCGGCCCTGCTCTGCGCCTTTACCTGGTCGGGCTATTCACTGCTGTCGCGCCGCTTCGGTTCCGTGCCCACCGATGTGGTCACGGGCTTCTGCGCAATGACCGCGGTGCTTTCACTGGTTTGCCACCTTTTCCTGGAGGAGACCGTGTGGCCGGTCGGCGCAGCGCAATGGCTGGCGGTGGCGGGCCTCGGGCTCCTGCCGGTCGGCGCGGCCTTTTATGCCTGGGACCACGGCGTCAAGCGCGGCAACATCCAGGTTCTCGGTGCGGCAAGCTATGCGGCGCCGCTTTTATCGACGCTGATCCTGATCGCCGCCGGTGCCGGACGGCTGGACTGGCGCATCGCCGCCGCCTGTCTCCTGATCACCGGCGGTGCGGCGCTGGCGGCCAAGGACCTGCTCTTTGCGCGCGCGCCGCGAAGCCGAACGGAAGCGTAGATGCCGATCTTCGAATACGCGATCGATTCGCCGCAACTCGGCAGTCTCATTTTTTCAGCGGTGGCCGCGTTTCTCTACTTCTTCATGGTCGAAAAGCCGCCATCGGCCCGACGGACCGGCGCCAAGACACTGGCGGTGGCCCTGCTCGCGGTGCTGTCGGTCGTCGTCTCGGGCCCGTGGCTGCTGACGGCGGCACTGCTGTTTTGCGCGGCGGGCGATGCCTTCCTTGCCCAGGACGACGAACGGGCGTTCCTGGCCGGGCTCGCCGCGTTTCTCATCGGACACGTTCTCTATATCGTCCTTTTCCTCGGCCTCGGTTCCAACGAAACCGTCGTGCAACAGCCGCTGCGCATCGTCATCGGTGCGGCGGTGGTGCTGTTCGCCATGGCCGCGGCGCGGCGGCTGATACCGGCAGCCGGACAGCTCGGACCCGCCGTCGCCGCCTATATCGCGGTTATCGTCGCCATGGGGCTTTCGGCGCTGCTGATGCCCGGCTGGGGCGTCGTCGCGGGCGCGCTGCTTTTCATGGCGTCGGACACGGTGCTTGCGGCGCAGAAATTCCTGCTGCCGCCGGAAGACGCGCCGCATCTGCGGGCGCGCTTCGTTTGGGTCAGCTATTACTTCGCCCAGGTTCTGATCACGCTGAGCGTGCTGCAACCGGCCTAGAAACCGTCCTTGCGGCGGCGGATTTCGGTGAATATGTCGGCATCGACGGCCAACTGCCATCCGGTCGGTCGCATTATCTTAAGTAAATTCGCTTAATGATGTTCTCAGTGTTGTGACCGATTACTGAGTTCCGAGTATTGTTATGCGTGTCCCTCCAGCAACCCGGCAACGTGCCATCGCTTCCATTCTGAAGCCGACACGTATTTCCACGGCGATTGCTTTGGTGGTCATCGTGATATGCGGATACTTCGCCGATATGCTCAATCAGCGTGCGATTGAGCGTCACCGGCGCACCGAAGTGATGAGCGAGGCGAACCTCATACGGACAAGGCTCGAGGGAAATATCAACGGCAACATCCAACTGGTGCGCGGTCTGGTTTCGACCATCGCAACCGAGCCTGACATGACGCAGGATCGATTTGCCGAACTCGTCGGGTCACTTCTGAAAAACCGCTCCCAGCTGCGCAATATTGCCGGCGCCCCAAATCTCATCATATCGCTCATGTATCCCCTGGAGGGGAATGAAAGGGCGATCGGTCTCGACTATCGACGCAATCAGGCGCAGCGCGACGCTGCCCTGAAAGCACGGGATCTCAATGAATTGATCCTTGCCGGACCTGTAAATCTGGTGCAGGGCGGTCAGGGGTTTATCGGGCGTTTGCCCGTTTTCGTCGATGGCCCGGACGGCACAAGGACATTCTGGGGCATCGTGTCCGCCGTCGTGGATGTTGAGAGGCTCTACCGCGACAGCGGACTTCTGGACGTGAATCTGCCGATTGACATCGCCCTTTTCGGCAAGGATGGACTCGGTCCGGACGGCCAACAGTTTTACGGTCCCGACGTCAGAATGTCCGATCCGGTCAACGTCGAAATTTCCTTGCCCTGGGGTTCTTGGATGCTGATGGCCGCGCCAAAAGGCGGGTGGGCCGCGCCAGCCGCGGAAATCTGGTGGATGCGTCTGGCAATTCTGATTGCGGGCATCCTTATTCTGGTTCCAATCCTGGTCACCGGCAGGCTGATAGAGGAACGACAGCGCCATGCCTCCGAGGCGCGCAGACGTAAAGCCCAGCTGATGCGCCTTTCACGGCGATTGGAACTGGCGCTCGATGCCTCCAAGGTCGGTGTTTGGGAACTTGATCTTGTAACCGGCAAACTCGTCTGGGATGCCAGGATGAACGAGCTTTATGGTTATCCGAACGATGACGGGGAACGCACATATAAGCACTGGCGCGACGCCCTGCATCCCGATGATGTGGCCAAGGCAGAGCAGGAGTTCCGAAAGGCAATCGACGTCAAGGGACGATATTACTCCAATTTCCGCGTCAGGCATCCCGGCGGCGACATCCGCAATATCCGCGCCATCGGCGCGGTCTATGAAGAGTCCGACGGTTCGTCCCGGATTGTCGGCGTCAACTGGGACGTGACCGCTGACGTCGCCCTAAACGAGGACCTTCGCAGGGCCAAGAAACTGTCGGACGCCCGCAATGCCGAACTGGAGGCGGCCAAGGCTCATATCGAGTACAATTCCCTGCATGATCCGCTGACCAACCTTCCGAACCGGCGTTACCTGGACAACGAATTAAGCAGGGTCGGCGGCGCGTATTCCTCCAATTCGGCGATGTTGCATATCGATCTCGACCGCTTCAAACAAATCAACGACACGCACGGGCACAGCGCCGGAGACGCAGTCCTCGTCCATGCCTCGAAGGTTCTGACATCGAACATTACGGAATCCGATTTCGTCGCCCGGATCGGCGGAGACGAATTTGTCATCTTCTGTCGCACGGCTGAAAACAAGGAATACCCGATAGAACTGGCCGAGCGGATAATCGACGAGATGAAGCGCCCTATTTCCCATGACGGGCACCAGTGCCGGGTCGGGGTCAGCGTTGGTGTCGCGCGCAACGAAGAAAATCTCTTTACCCCGCACCAGCTCCTGATCAACGCCGACATCGCCTTATACCGGGCCAAAAATCTCGGCCGCAACCGCTATGAAGTCTTCACGCCGTTACTGCAGATAGAGACAATCCGAAACAAACGCATAGCAGATGAAATCCTGTACGGTATCGAGCGCAACGAGTTCGTTGCCTATTTCCAGCCGCAGTTCGACGCGCAGTCTCTCGATCTGGTCGGCGTGGAGGCTCTGGTGCGCTGGCACCACCCAACCGAAGGTGTTCTGGCGCCGGATTATTTCATGAAAATCGCCGAGGAACTGCATGTCATTTCTCAGATCGACAGATCTGTACTGCTGCAATCGACCCGGCTGTTCAATATGTGGAAGGTCGCCGGCATGACGCTGCCGAAGGTCTCGGTCAACGTGTCGTCAAAGCGCTTGCATGACGAGGGACTAATAGAGGAAATCAAGGGCATCGAATTCGAACCGGGAACCGTGTCGTTCGAGCTGGTGGAATCCATTTTTCTCGACGATTGCAATGACGTTGTGAAATCGAACATCGATCAGATCAAGGAACTGGGCATCGACATCGAGGTCGATGATTTCGGAACCGGTCATGCTTCGATCGTTAGTCTGCTGCAGTTGAAACCGCGCCGGCTGAAGATCGACAGGCAATTCGTTGCTCCGATCGTCAGTTCGAGCGCGCAGCAGAATCTGGTCGCTTCAATCATCGATATCGGCCGTTCCTTCAACATCGAAGTGGTCGCGGAGGGCGTCGAAACGATGGAGCACGCAAGCATCCTGCGCGATTTGGGTTGCAGTATTCTGCAAGGCTATGCCTTTGCGCCCGCCATGCTGCCAGACGATCTGATCCGTATGTTGCGGGTCAAGAAACCGGTCCATGCGTCCTGATTGGCCTTTGCCGGGCCTTCGCTGCAGGGAATGATCAGCTCATTCAGAAACTGTCCTTGCGGCGGCGGATTTCGGCAAACACGTCGGCGTCGGAGGCGTCCGTCATGGCGAGTTGTGCCCGGATATCCGGATCGGACGGGCGCAGGAACGGGTTGGTCGCCTTTTCGAGACCGATCGTTGTCGGCAGCGTCGCCATGCCGGCGTTGCGCAGCCGGGCAATCTCCTCGGCCCGGCTTGCCAGCGCCGCGTTCTTCGGGTCGACCGTAACGGCGAAGGCCGCGTTCGCAGCCGTGTATTCGTGGCCGCAATAGACGATCGTCTCGTCCGGCAGGGCGGCGAGGCGCTGCAGCGCGGTGTGCATCTGTTCGGGCGTGCCTTCGAAGATACGGCCGCAGCCGAGCGCAAACAGCGTGTCGGCGGCGAAAAGCACCCCTGCCTCCGGCATGTAGTAGCAGACATGGCCGAGCGTGTGGCCGGGCGTTTCGATCACATCGACCGCGAGGCTGCCGAATTGGAAGCGGTCACCGTCGGACACGGTCTCGTCGATCCCGGGTATCTTTGCGGCCTCGGAGGCCGGCCCGAAGACATTTGCGCCGTAGCGCTCCTTCAAAGCCGGAACGGCCTCGACGTGATCGAGGTGATGGTGGGTGATGAATATGTGATTCAATCCCCAGCCCATGCGTTCCAGTGCCTCGACGATGGGCGCTTCCTCCGGCGCGTCGATCGATGCCGTCACGCCGGTCTTCGCATCATGGACGAGTACGCCGAAATTGTCCTGGCGGCACGGAAACTGCTCGATCTTGATCTCAGCCAATCTTTCCTCCCGGTCTCTTGCTTCAGCCGTTGTATAAACAAAGCCTGCCGGCCTGTTAACGCCAATTCGAACGAAGCGCGATAACAGCCATACAACGCTTCAAATCGCGCGCCCGACGCACTAGGTTTGCCCCATGCACACCGATATCGTCGATTTACGGCAGTTTTACCATACGCGGCTCGGAAAGCTTGCGCAGGAGGCCATTGGAATGGCGCTTTCGTCGCTGTGGGCCGAACTGCCCGGCGAGCGCCTCATGGGTCTCGGGTACGCCGCGCCCTATCTCGACCGGTTCCGGGGCGATGCCGAGCGCACATTCGCTTTCATGCCCGCCGGCCAGGGCGCCATCAACTGGCCGACCCTGGAAGCCTCCGCCACGGCGCTGGTCTTCGACGAGGAACTGCCGCTGCCGGACGCCTCGATCGACCGCATCCTGATGATCCATTCGCTGGAATATGCGGAGAACCCGCGCGAAACACTGAAGGAAGCCTGGCGGGTGCTGGCGCCGGGCGGGCGGCTGGTGATCGCGGTGCCGAACCGGCGAGGCGTGTGGGCGCGGCTGGAGCATACGCCCTTCGGTTCGGGAACGCCCTATTCCCGCAACCAGATCACCGAACTGCTGCGCGAGGCCAGTTTCACCCCGGGCGCATTTGCCGAGGCGCTTTTCTTTCCGCCGTCGCGGCACAAGGCGATCCAGAGCATGGCGCGCACGACCGAGCGGCTCGGCAGGCGCTATTGGCCCTTCTTCAGCGGGCTGGTGATCGTCGAGGCGCAGAAGCGCCTCTATCAGGGGCTGCCGGTGGCCGAACGGGCGTCGCGCCGCGTCTTCGTGCCGGTGCTCGCGCCGCAGGGCGCGTCGCGCACCAGCCGAACCGGAATCAGCGGTTCATAGATCCCGGCCTTAGCCGTCCATGGAGTCGAGCTTGTCCTGCAACGCCCGAAGCTGGTCCTTCAGTTCCTTCAGGTCCTTGCTCTCGGCCTTCGGCTTTTCGTCCTCGGCGGGCTTGGCATCCGTTGCCGCGAAGGGCGAGAACATCTTCATCGCCTGCTGAAAGAGCTCGGTGTTGCGGCGCACCTGCTCTTCCATCATCTGCATCGGCATCTGCATGTTGCGGGCCATCGGCGTTTCACCGAATGCCTTGGTGATCTGCTCGCGCATCTGATCCTGCTGGGCGGTGAAGGCGCTCATCGAGTGTTCCAGATAGGAAGGCAGGAGCATCTGCATCTGATCGCCGTAGTAGGAAATCAGCTGGCGCAGAAACGACACCGGCAGCAGCGTGTTGCCGGTCTTCGATTCCTGCTCGAAAATGATCTGCGTCAGAACCGAATGCGTGATGTCATCGCCGGACTTGGCGTCGAGGACGACAAAATCGTCGCCGTTCTTGACCATGACCGCCAGGTCATCGAGCGTCACATAGGTGCTGGTGCCCGTGTTGTAGAGCCGACGATTGGCGTATTTCTTGATGACGATTTGCCCATCAGCCTTGGCCATGCATGCTACCTCCCTGCCGGCATATGCCGCGTTGACGCCCCTTTCGGAACCCCCGGCTGAGGATCCCTGACGGGAAGAACTGTATTTTTTGTCCCGGAGCCGACGTCAAGAAAAGCCTGTAAATTCCGGTACGCGCAACAAGATGATCATGAGTGCAGGCAAAAGTATAGCATTATTTCAAGTGCTTTGTGCAATGCGGCGAGCGCGGCGGCCCAAAGCCGGCTGAGCCGCGCAGGACAAGGAATTGCGCTTATGCTGCAGGTGCGTTTGACTTCCGCGGCAACCTGCTTCAATTTCATTGATGACACGATCCCGGATCACATCCAACCTTCAGGGAAGACCTATGACAAATCCAGCAATCGTTATAGCCAGCGCGGCCCGCACGGCCGTCGGCTCGTTCAACGGGGCCTTTGCAACCGTCCCGGCACACGAACTCGGCGCAACGGCAATCTCCGGCGCTCTCGAACGCGCCGGGGTCGATCCAGCCGATGTCGACGAGGTGATCATGGGCCAGATCCTTCAGGCCGGCGAAGGGCAGAATCCGGCTCGCCAGGCAGCCATGTCTGCGGGCGTTCCGCAGGAGGCGACGGCCTGGGGCCTCAACCAGCTGTGCGGCTCGGGGCTGCGCGCGGTCGCGGTCGGCATGCAGCAGATCGCCACGGGCGACGCGTCGATCATCGTTGCGGGCGGACAGGAATCCATGTCGATGGCGCCGCATTGCGCGAACCTGCGCGCAGGCCAGAAGATGGGCGATCTGAAAATGATCGACACGATGATCAAGGACGGCCTGACCGACGCCTTCTACGGCTACCACATGGGCAACACGGCCGAGAACATCGCCCAGCGCTGGCAGCTCACCCGGGAAGAGCAGGACGAATTCGCCGTGGCCTCGCAGAACAAGGCCGAAGCCGCCCAGAAGGCCGGCCGGTTCAAGGACGAGATCGTTCCCTTCACGGTGAAGACGCGCAAAGGCGACATCGTCGTCGATCAGGACGAGTATATCCGCCACGGCGCCTCGATCGACCAGATGGCGAAGCTTCGCCCGGCCTTCTCCAAGGAAGGCACGGTCACCGCGGCCAACGCCTCGGGCATCAACGACGGCGCTGCGGCGGTCGTGCTGATGAGCGAGGAGGAAGCCAGCAAGCGCGGCATCACCCCGATGGCGAAGATTGTCTCCTGGGCGACCGCCGGCGTCGATCCGCAGGTGATGGGCACAGGCCCCATACCGGCATCGAAGAAGGCGCTGGAGAAAGCCGGCTGGTCGGTTTCCGACCTGGAACTCGTCGAGGCCAACGAGGCTTTCGCGGCGCAGGCCTGCGCGGTCAACAAGGACCTCGGCTGGAATTCCGAGATCGTCAATGTCAACGGCGGCGCCATCGCCATCGGCCATCCGATCGGCGCTTCCGGCGCGCGCGTCCTCAACACGCTGCTCTTCGAAATGCAGCGCCGCGACGTCAAGAAGGGCCTCGCCACGTTGTGCATCGGCGGCGGCATGGGCGTTGCCATGTGCGTCGAGCGGCCTTGAACGAAATCAGCAGGGCGGCCGGCGGGCCGCCTTTGTTCCTTAGCACTGGGGAGATGTCATGAGTAAAGTCGCAATCGTAACCGGCGGGACCCGCGGTATCGGAGCCGCCATATCGGTCGGCCTGAAGGATGCCGGATATTCCGTCGCCGCCAACTATGCCGGCAACGACGAGAAGGCCAACGCCTTCAAGGAGGAAACCGGTATCCCCGTCTACAAGTGGGACGTTTCGGATTATCAGTCCTGTGTCGACGGTATCGCCAAGGTCGAGGCCGACCTCGGGCCGGTTGAGGTCCTGGTCAACAATGCCGGCATCACCAGGGACACGATGTTCCACAAGATGACACCGGAAAACTGGAACGACGTGATCAACACCAACCTGACGGGCCTGTTCAACATGACCCACCCGGTCTGGCCGGGCATGCGCGACCGCGGTTTCGGCCGGGTGATCAACATTTCCTCGATCAACGGCCAGAAGGGCCAGATGGGCCAGGCCAACTATTCCGCCGCCAAGGCCGGTGACATCGGCTTTACCAAGTCGCTGGCGCAGGAAGGCGCGGCAAAGGGCATCACCGTCAACGCCATCTGCCCGGGTTATATCGGAACCGAGATGGTCCGCGCCGTTCCCGAAAAGGTGCTCAACGAGCGCATCCTGCCGCTGATCCCAGTGGGACGCCTGGGCGAGCCGGAGGAGATCGCGCGCTGCGTCGTCTTCCTGGCATCGGACGATGCCGGTTTCATAACCGGCTCGACCATCTCCGCCAATGGCGGGCAGTATTTCGTCTGATCCGGGTTCAACCGATGTTGCGAAACGGCGCCCGGCGGGCGCCGTTTTTGTTTTGTGATTCGCGGGCGCCTGGCCGTTCCGGGAACGGGGCAACGGACCGATGACAGGCGATTTGCCCGAAACGTTAACACGCTGAGCCTCTCCATGCTTTCAAACCGTATCCAGTTCACCGGCTAACTAGTGGCGCGCGTGCAAATCAGCCCCCATATCTTGTGAGAACAGATCCGGAACCTTTGCAGGTCAGCGATTCGTCGCCGATTCGTTCCGCTTTTGGTCGTATTCCTAACGGACCCGGCGATTTTTCGCGACGCGCCGATTAAGCGATTGTTAAGAATATATCCGTGTTTACAATCGGTTAACCATAACGCCCGCGCTCTGGCCCAGGCGGCCGGGAATTCGTTAACGGGCCGACCGGTTATTGCGTGCCGCGGGCAGCGGACCGGGACGACGGGATTCAGCATATTGTGGCTTGCGGGCCGCGGAACGGAATATTTTGCCGTGAACAAAACCTGAATCGGCTTGAGTCAGCGATTCGTCGCCGATTCGTTCCGTCCCTGTTCCAAATCTTAAAATCGGCCATGAAAATTGCAGTGTTCCGACCCATTTGATGTGCTAAGGCAGCACCGTTCAGTTCACAGATGTTTCCCAATAGATGCAGCAGAACCCCTCCCAATCCAACCAGCCCTTTGTCTTCAGTGGCCGCGGCGTGACGGCGGTGCTCGGGCCGACAAATACCGGCAAGACCCACTATGCGATCGAACGCATGGTGGCGCACAGGAGCGGGGTAATCGGCCTGCCGCTGCGGTTGCTTGCGCGCGAGGTCTATGAACGGATCTGCGTCAAGGCCGGTTCGGCCAATGTCGCGCTCGTCACCGGCGAAGAGAAAATCGGCCCGAAGGACGCGCGCTACACGGTGTGCACGGTCGAGGCGATGCCGAAGGAGACGGATGCCGAATTCGTCGCCATCGACGAGGTTCAGCTGGCCGGCGATCTCGAGCGCGGCCACGTGTTCACCGACCGCATCCTCAACCTGCGCGGCCGCGAGGAGACCCTGTTGCTGGGCGCCGCCACCGTCAGGGGCATCCTGGAGAAACTGCTGCCGGGACTGACCGTCGTCTCCCGGCCGCGGCTGTCGCACCTCGCCTATGCGGGCGCCAAGAAGATCACGAGGCTTCCCCGGCGTTCGGCCATCGTGGCGTTTTCGGCTGACGAGGTCTATGCGATCGCCGAGCTGATCCGCCGCCAGCGCGGCGGTGCGGCCGTGGTCCTCGGGGCGCTGAGTCCACGCACCCGCAATGCCCAGGTGGCGCTCTACCAGCAGGGCGATGTGGAATACCTGGTTGCGACCGACGCCATCGGTATGGGGCTCAACCTCGACGTCGACCACGTCGCCTTTGCGCAGGACCGCAAATTCGACGGCTACCAGTTCCGCAGCCTCAATGCGGCGGAGGTAGGCCAGATCGCCGGCCGGGCGGGCCGGCACATGCATGACGGGACATTCGGCGTAACCGGCCGCGTCGACCCCTTCACCGACGAACTGGTGGAGCGCGTCGAGGGGCACGAGTTCGAGCCGCTGAAGGTGCTGCAATGGCGCAGCAAGCAGCTCGATTTCAGCTCCGTGCGGTCGCTGTGCGCCAGCCTCGATGAAGCGCCGACACTCGCCGGCCTCAGCCGGGCGCTGCCGGCGGTTGACCGGCAGGCGCTCGATCACCTTGCACGCGATGCCGACATCGCCGGGCTGGCGACCGGTCCGCTGGCCGTCGAACGGCTCTGGGATGTGTGCGCGCTGCCCGATTACCGCAAGATCACGCCGGCCCAGCATGCCGACCTGATCGCCACAATCTACAGCGACATCGTTCGGCACGGTTCCGTGCGCGAGGACTATGTCGCCGAGCAGGTGCGCAGGGCCGACCGGACCGATGGCGAAATCGACACACTTTCGGCACGAATATCGCAAATAAGAACGTGGACTTATGCGTCGCACAGGCCGGGATGGCTGGCGAATCCGTCACACTGGCAAGAAAAGACGCGCGAAATCGAGGATCGACTGTCGGATGCGTTGCATGAAAGGTTGACGAAACGCTTCGTTGACCGCAGGACATCAGTGCTCATGAAGCGGTTGAGAGAGAACGCGATGCTTGAAGCTGAAATTGGTGTTGACGGCGATGTCTTTGTCGAGGGGCATCACGTGGGGCAATTGAACGGGTTCCGTTTCACGCCCGACGCGAGCGCCGAGGGGCCGGACGCGAAGGCCGTGCTGGCGGCAGCGCAGAAATCGCTGTCGCTGGAATTCGAGGCGCGCGCCGCACGTCTGCACGCATCGGGCAACGGCGATTTCGCGCTCGGGTCCGACGGCTTCGTGCGCTGGATGGGCGATCCGGTCGCACGCCTGACGGAAAGCGACGAGGCGCTGAAGCCGCGTATCGTGCTGCTTGCCGACGAGCAACTGTCGCAGCAGGCGCGCGATGTCGTAACCGCCCGCGTCGAACGCTTTGTCGGGTTCCAGATCAGCTCGATCCTCAAACCGCTGGAGGATCTCGCCGCGGCCGAGGACCTCGAAGGCCTGGCCAAGGGGCTCGCCTTCCGCCTGGTCGAAGCTTTCGGCATCCTTTTCCGCCGCGACGTTTCCGCCGACGTGAAAGCCCTGGATCAGGATGCGCGCGGCTCGCTTCGCCGCTACGGGGTGCGCTTCGGCGCCTATCATGTCTTCATGCCGGCGCTCTTGAAGCCGGCGCCGGCCGAGCTGATCACGCTGCTCTGGTCGCTGCGCAATGACGGCTTCGAAAAGCCCGGATACGGCGAGATCACCGGCGCGCTCGCGGCGGGCCGCACCTCCATCGTCACCGACCCGTCCTTCGAGCGGGAGTTCTACCGGCTCGCCGGTTTCCGCTTCCTCGGCAAGCGCGCCGTGCGTATCGACATATTGGAAAGGCTCGCCGACATCATCCGGCCGCTGCTGCAGTGGAAGCCGGACACGGGGCCGCGTCCTGACGGGGCCTATGACGGGCGCCGTTTCGTGACGACACCGGCCATGCTGTCGATTCTCGGTGCCACACCCGACGACATCGAGGAAATCCTCAAGGGCCTCGGTTACCGGGCCGACGAGGCCAGCGCCGAGGAGGTCGCCGCCCATTGCGCCGAGCTTGATGCGAAGGTTGCCGAAAGTGCCGGCAAGGCCGGCGAGGATGCGCCGAAGGCGCCGGACGCCGAACCGGAGAAATCCGGCGAGAGCGAACCGGTAAAGGTCGAAGAGCCAAAGGCCGACGCGAGTGAGCCTGCCGAGGCCAAACAGGACGACAAGCCCGCCGAAGCGGACGACAAGGCAGTGGCGGAATCTGCTGCCGATGCCACCGGCGCTGCCGATGCCGCCGGCGCTGCCGATGCCGCCGGTGCTGCCGAGGCTGCGGGCGGTGCCGAAGCAGCCGGAACCACTGAAACCGCCGACGCTGTTGAAGCCGCCGAATCCACCAGCACCGCCGGATCTGCCGATGCCGCCGAAAGCAATGAGGCGCCGTCCGATTCCGAAAAGAAGGACGAAGAGGCTGCCGAACCCCCGAAACCGGTTCTCCTGTGGCGCCCGGCCGGCCGTACCGACGGCAATCGCGGACGCGGCCGACAACAGCAGCACAAGCAGGGCGCCGGGCGCGGAAAGAACCGCGGCCATCAGCGCGACGGCGAACGCGGCGGGTACAAGGGCAAGGCCGGTTTCAAGGGAAAGCCGAACAAATCCGGCAAGAACGGCGGCTTTTCGTCGCGTCCGCCGCGCCGCGACAAGCCCGTCGATCCGGATTCACCGTTCGCGAAACTGGCTGCATTGAAGGAGCAGCTCAACAAGTGATCGCGATGACCGAGAGCCGGCAACGCATCGACAAGTGGCTGTTTTTCGCGCGGATCGTCAAATCGCGCTCCCTTGCCGCAAAGCTGGCACAGGCGGGCCGTGTGCGCATCAATGGCGATAAAATCGATCAACCGAGCCGGATGGTCGTGCCCGACGACGTGCTGACCATAGCGCTTGACCGCAAGGTTCTGGTGCTGAAGGTCCTGCAACCCGGCACGCGGCGCAGGCCCTATGCCGAGGCGCGGCTGCTTTACGAGGACCAAAGCCCGCCGCCGGCGGCCCGTGAGAGGGGGCTGGCGGCTCTGCCTCCCTACCGGGAAGCCGGCAGCGGCCGGCCGACCAAACGGGAACGGCGGCAGCTGGACAAGTGGAAATCTGCCGGCGACTAGCGACTGTCGCGCGCCGGGTGCGACAATTTGTAACAGACGCAAGATCGTCCGCGCTCCGCCGCTTTGACGACAGTGATTTGCTCACGGGCGGCAGAAAAATTAGAACGTCGTTTCTGGAAGAAAGGCGCGGTGCCATGCGACACCGTGCTGTATAAGCGGCAGTCTTGCCAAGGCAAAACAAAGCCGCTACCTGAACGTCGGACCAACAACAGACGAAGACCCACCCGGAGCCGTCCATGACATATATCGTCAACGACAACTGCATCAAATGCAAATACACGGACTGTGTGGAGGTCTGTCCGGTCGACTGTTTCTACGAAGGCGAGAACATGCTCGTCATTCATCCGGACGAGTGCATCGATTGCGGGGTTTGCGAGCCGGAATGCCCGGTCGAGGCGATCAAGCCGGACACCGAACCGGGTCTTGAGAAGTGGCTCGAAATCAACACCGAGTTCGCGGAGAAATGGCCGAACATCACGATCAAGAAGGATGCGCCCGCCGATGCCGAGAAATATGACGGCATGGAAGGCAAATTCGAGAAGTATTTCTCGGCCGAGCCCGGCGAGGGCGACTGAGCGGATTCATGTCCCTTTCGTGCCCGGTTTCGGCCGGTCCGGCGGGGTCACCTTGAAAATGTTCATGAATTAACCAATATTGTGATTGGTGCTTGCAGCGCTATTGTGCAAGTGCGGCAAAACATTGATTCGCGCTGTAATTTGTGGTACTTATATAGAACTGACCATAGGCAGGTTCTATGAGCCTGTCGGGATTGCCACAATCACGGAAGAAAAACATCCCCGCGAACCGACGTTCTTTTGGCAGCAGCTTGATTGTCCGGCTGTCAGTTATGGACGGATGTTGATTGTCCGGATGTGCCATCGGCCCCGATCATTCGAGGCGGACGGACCGCAGTTAAAGGTCCGACCTTGACGTCAGTCCAACAGTACCCAACCCGGCGGTCTCCGGGACTGTAATAGGGAGTATAAAAAACGTATGACAACCCAGCAGAAAAAGTCTTCTCAGCGTCAGGGTTTCAAGACCAACGAGTATATTGTCTATCCGGCCCATGGTGTCGGCCAGATCGTGGCTATTGAAGAGCAGGAAGTCGCCGGCCACAAGCTGGAGCTTTTTGTTATCGATTTCGAAAAAGACAAGATGCGGCTCAAGGTTCCGGTTGCCAAGGCGTCCTCGATCGGCATGCGCAAGCTCGCCGAGACGGACTTTGTCGACCGTTCGCTCAAAGTTGTGCAGGGACGGGCGCGGATCAAGCGCACCATGTGGTCCCGCAGGGCGCAGGAATATGATGCGAAAATCAACTCCGGCGACCTCATCTCCATCGCCGAGGTCGTGCGCGACCTTTATCGCGCGGACAACCAGCCGGAGCAGTCCTATTCCGAGCGTCAGCTTTACGAGGCGGCTCTCGACCGGATGGCGCGCGAGATCGCGGCGGTCAACAAGCTTTCGGAAACCGAAGCGGTGCGGCTGATCGAGACCAATCTCAACAAGGGTCCGAAGCGCGGCAAGGCGGCCAGCGACGACGGCGCCAATGACGGTGAAACCCAGGAAGCAGCCGCCTGATCGACCGGTCGGCCGGGGTTCACCGGAAAGTGAACGCGGCGTCTGTGCGACGCTGAATCCGGCAAATTGATGCGAAGACCCGGTCAATGACCGGGTTTTTTGCGTATTTTACTCAGGTTTTTCTGATTCGGAAACGATTGGTTCCAAATCGTGAACACAGCGTTTCCTTGTAATTGCGGTGATCCGCACACACGATTGTTACGTAGGGATAGAGCGTTTGCCCGTAGTATTGGGGCGTAGCGGGTCCGCATATCTCCGGCCCATCGGAAGAGACGAGTTGAGCGTTTTTCGAAAACATTCAATCAGGAGTGCGATATGAGCGGAGTTCGTGCTGGAAATGACATGATCAAGGCTGCCATGGCGGCGCCTTATCTCGACCGCGAAGAAGAGCATGAGCTTGCGGTCCTTTGGAAAGAGAAGAAGGATCAGGAGGCCCTGCACAAGATCGCGACGGCCCATATGCGGCTTGTCATCTCCATGGCAGCGAAATTCCGCAATTTCGGCCTGCCGATGAACGACCTCATCCAGGAAGGCCATGTCGGCCTTCTGGAGGCGGCCGCGCGGTTCGAGCCGGATCGCGACGTGCGTTTCTCGACCTACGCCACATGGTGGATCCGCGCCTCGATCCAGGACTACATCTTGCGCAACTGGTCTATTGTGCGCGGCGGCACGAGTTCGGCGCAGAAGGCACTGTTCTTCAACCTGCGGCGGCTGCGCGCGAAATTGTGGCGCAGCAACGAGAACATGGGTGAAAGCGCCATTCACCAGGAAATCGCGCTGGCGGTGGGCGTCAATGTCAAGGATGTCGCCGTCATGGACGCGCGGCTCTCGGGTTCCGACACGTCGCTCAATGCGCCGGTCTCCGATTCGGAGGCACCGGGTTCAGACCGGATCGAATTCCTTAAGAGCGACGATCCGCTGCCAGACGAGCAGGTCGGCATCATCATCGACCAGGAACGCCGCTCCGAGTGGATCAGGTCGGCGCTCGACAAGCTCAATCCGCGCGAGATGAAGATCATCCAGGAGCGGCGGCTGAGCGAGAACGGCGCGACGCTGGAAGCGCTTGGTACCAGCCTCGGCATCTCCAAGGAACGGGTGCGCCAGATCGAAAACAGGGCGCTGGAGAAACTGAAGGTCGCGCTCGAAAAAGACGCGCCGGCCATCACCAACCTCTGACCGGCACCGCGATAAGCGGTCAATTCAGCAATCAGGCCCCTGCCGCTCTGCGGCGGGGGCCGTTTCAGTTGAACAGGTACGTTTTTATCCTGGCATATCCATAGCCGATGTGGATGCGCTGGATGTGCCCGACGGCGGTCAGGTCGCGCCGGCGGAGCGCGGTGACAAGATCCGCGAGCTCTTCGACAAGCGCATGCGCGACCTCGGGACCGACTTTCTCGGCGACCTTGTACCAGGTGCTTGCGGCCTGGTAGTAGGTCTGGCGCCAGAAGGACCGCAGGACGGCATTGCCGATCAAATCGGTGATCAGCTGGTTGAGCCGGTGATTGATGACGACATATTGCCTTTCGTCGAAATCGCCGACCAGCTGCTTCGCCTCTTCGAGCATGATTTCGGCGCGTTCGATATGCGAATCCAGGACATCGGCCGGGCTAACCGCGCCGATAAGCGGGGCGAGCTGCAGGCGCATCTCGTAGACCTGGGCGATCTGCCGGTCCGAAAGCTTGACCACCACCGTGCCGACGCCGTTGCGCGATTCAATCAGCCCGAGGTGGCTGATGCGGCTCAGGGCGTCCCGAACCGGCGTGCGGCTGACGCCGAACTCGGCTGCAAGGCCGGCCTCGCGCAGCTGGTCGCCCGGCTGGTACTGCAGAAAGCAGATGCGTTCCAGGATGATGTCCTGCAGGTCGGCCGCGCCCTGGCGTCTTTCGTCGTGTTCCGGCATATCCATGCTTATACCGGCCTTTCCTCCGGCGTTCCCCGATCAGTTGGCCAATAGACCACCGTATCCCCCGATTTTGTCATCGATACCGGCCAGCCGCAGCATGTCCCACATCAGCGCCTGGTTCGAACAGATCACCGGTTTGCCGATTCGCCGCTCCAGGGCGTCGACAATATCGAGGCTGCGCAATGCGCCGCAACTGATGAACAGCGCGTCCGTATCGGGCGTGTCGAGGCCGGCGGCAAATTCCGCGATGTAATCCGGCCGGACGCGGATCATGTCGCTGTCCTTTTCAAGATTGAGGCCCGCGATCGCGGTGACCTCAAAACCGCGATTTGCCAGGTAGTCGCACTCGCGGCGGTTGATTTCGTCGAGATAGGGCGTTGCGACGGCGATCTTGCGCGCACCGACATGGCGCAGCGCCCTCATCACCGAGGTGATCAGCGACGTCGGTTCCGCTGCCGGCGCGCCCTTCTTCAGCTGTTCAAAAACCCGGTCCTCGCCTATGACGAGGCTGCCGGAGGTGCAGGCATAGGCGATGACGTCGAGGCTCCCGTCGGGCAACAACGTGGACGCGGCCCCGGCCAGGTCGCCAGCCTGGGCCGACAGGCTCTCGATCGTGATGCTGTCGGGAATGGCGGCGCGCGTGAAATGCAGTCCGACGCCGTCGGGGCCCAGGCGGAACATGTTCTCCTCGATGGTCTGTTCGGTCGCCAGGAGCACGAAACCCAGCTTGGCGCGGGGGTGTTGTCCGTCGTCGAAGATCTCCATTCAATGCCCCATTGCTGTACACAAATAGATCGCCACTAGTCTTCTAATCGCATAATTATACAGATTGACAGCTTAGCTGTACATAGCTAAGCGTTGGCGTGAGGATAGAACGAAAGCTGCGCCGAAAACGGAGTGACGGTGATGCTGGACCAGGCCCGCATGAGAACCGAGAACCTGCAGGCGAGGATGCGCGCGCACGGTATTCGCAAGGCGATATTCACGGACGAGAGTTCCATCGCCTATCTCGCCGGTTTCTGGGGCTATCTCGGCATCGAATTCGGACGGCCGACCATACTGGTGGTCGATGCCGACAGCGCACCGGTCGTCATCACGCCGCTGATGGAATCCGAAATGGTCGGCGAAATGACCTGGGTCGAGGACATCCGGGTATGGGAGGACGCCGGGCAGCGCAGCTGGAGCCGCGCTCTCGGCGAGGCCGTCGGGGACGATCCGGGGCAATTGTGGATCGAGCGCGACCACATCCCGGCAATCGTGCGCAACTATCTTGACGAGGCTTATGCCGACGCCGCGTTGCGCGACATCTCGCCCGTCCTCGGCGAAATGCGGATGATTAAGTCCGATTTCGAGATTGAAATCATGCGGCAGGCGGGTGCGATCGCGGGCGCGATGATGGCGGCCGCCCATGCCTCCCTGGCGGAAGGGGCGCATGAATATGAATCGGCCATTGCGGTCATCGACGCGGGCTCTCGCGCCGCCGCCGAATTCCTGACCGACCGGGGCTGGGACCGTTTCGTCTCGCCGATGATCCACAATCTGCAGATCCTGCAGAGCGGCTCGGACACCTCCATGGTTCACCGGCGCGCAAGTGTCAGGGCCTATGCGAAATTCGACCCGGTCTATTTCTGCTTCTGCAATATGGCGCAGTTCAAACAGTACAAGCTCGGTTTCGACCGCATGTTTCATATCGGCGGCGTGACCGACGAGGCGGCCCGCGTCCAGGAGGTGGCGATCGCCGCGCAGCAGGCCGCGATCGCGGCGATCCGTCCGGGCGCGATCGCGGAGGACGTGGCGGCGGCGGCCAATGCTGTCTACCGCGATCGCGGCTACGAGACCGGGTACCGCACCGGGCGATCCATCGGCGTTGCCTATCTTGAGGCGCCGGAACTGAAGGCCGGCGACAAAACGGTGCTGCAGCCGGGCATGACATTCGCCGTCGACGGCGGGATCTCGGTCGACGGCGTGACCGCCGGGCGGATCGGCGACTCGGTCGTCGTGACCGATGGCGGCAGCGACTACATCACCGAATATCCCCGCACGATCCTTCTGAGCGACGGTTAGAATGCAGGACGCTCTGAATGTCGCCGTCGCCCAGAGTCCCGCCGACCTGCACGGTCCGGACGAGCGCCTGGCGTGGCTGGAAGAGACCGTCGCGGGCCTAATCGACCGGTCGGTCGACCTGCTGGTGCTGCCTGAGCTATTCGTGTGTGGGTACAATGTCGGAGACGCGATCGCCGGTTGGGCTGAAAGCCAGGACGGGCCGGCATTGCGCCGGATCGGCCGGCTTGCCCGGGACTGCCGGACCGCGATTGCCTTCGGCTATGCGGAAAAGGAATCGGACCGGATCTACAATTCGGCTGCCTGCATCGCGAAGGACGGAACCGTCATCGGCACGCACCGCAAGCTGCTCCTGCCGCCGGGATTCGAAAGCGACCATTTCGATCGCGGCGCCGGCTGCTCCACCTTCATGATCGGCGCCTTCACCGTAGCGCTGCTGATCTGCTACGACGCCGAATTCCCGGAAGCGTTCCGGCGCGTTGGCGCGGCCGATCTGGTGCTGGTGCCGACGGCGCTCGCCGCCGAGTGGGGCGTGGTCGCCGACCGGGTGATCCCGACGCGCGCCTTCGAGAACGGCCAGTTCGTCTGCTATGCGAACCACGCCGGTACGGAGCGCGGTCTCGAATATCTGGGGCGCAGCTGCATCGTTGCCCCGGACGGAAAGGACCTGGCGCGCGCCGGCGGCGGTGAGGGGTTGATTTCCGCGCGGCTCGAATTGGATCGCGTCGCCAGGGCGAGGGCGCGGCTGCCCTACCATCGCGACCGTTGCGATCTGCCCTGGGACGTCACGATCGCGCTGTGAGCGCAACACGCATCAGCGATCGGTGACGATCTTGATTTCCTGTCCCGCAGAAAGGCTGGCACCGGGCGACAGCGCGTTGAGCAGCTGGAAAAGCTCGAGACGGCGATTGGTGCCGCGCATGCGGCCGGCCAGGCCGGCCACGGTTTCGCCGGCCCTGACCGTGTGAAGGCGAACCCTGAGCGGTTTCAGGGAGGCGACCTCCGACGATGACATCTTGCGGAACGAATTGCGGACACTTTGCGCGGTGGGCTCCAGGGCCGGACTGCCTTTCGGTGCCGCTGTCAGAAGCCTGTAAATCCGGTTCTTCACGCGGATGACCGTTACGTCGAAATCCCATTTCTCGGCGGAAGCCCGTGCTGTCGCCGCATCAAGTCCGTTGACCCTTAGCGAGCGGATCGTTGCCGGCTGGAGACCGCTGACCCAGCCGCTGGCGATGTAATTGGTCAGGGACTTGCGCCGATTGTCGGTCACCCCGTCGAAGCGGATCGCAATGTCGCCCGGACCGGTTGCCAGAACCGCCTGAGCGGTGTTGTCGATCTGGAACCCTTTCGGGACGCTGAAGCGGATGCCGAGATTGGGATGCAGGAACGTCAGTCCGCGCACATAGCCCTCGTTGGGGCTGTCGCCATAAAGCAGTCCGTTGATGCCCTTCAGATACATGTCGCGGTCGCGGATGCCGGTGCCGGGTGGACCGAAGGCACGGGCATGACGCTCGGCCAGCTGCAGCCGCTTCGGCGCGTCCGGATGGCTGGAGAGAAAATCGAGGCTCTGGTCGGCACCGGCGTCGCCGGCGCGGAAGCGGCTGTAGGCCTCCATCGAGCGCAGGAAGCGGGCGGCGGCGTAGGGATCGAAACCGGCCTGGCCCAGCATGCGCACGCCGATCACATCGGCCTCCAGCTCCTGTTGGCGCGAGAAGGCCGCCAGGCGCAGCTTGCTGCGCGCGATCACCTGCTGCCCGTCTATCTCGTTGGAGAGGACCTCGGCGGCAACGCGGCTCGCCAGGACCTCGGCCTCCTCGGCGCGCTTGCGCTGCAGGCCGTGATTGGCGGTAACATGGGCCATCTCGTGGGCGATGACCGCGGCGACCTCGGAGGAATCGTTGGCCAGGGCAAGCAGTCCACGCGTCACATAGAGATAGCCGCCCGGCAGCGCGAACGCATTGACGGCCGGTGAGTTGAGGATGGTGATGCGGTAGGTTTGCTTGGGGTTTTCCGACACCAGCGTGAGGGCGCCCACGATCCGCGCCAGCAGGCGCTCGACCTTCGGATCGCTGTATTCGCCGCCATAGCTGGCGACGATGCGCGGATGTTCCTGGGCGCCGAGACGGGCGCGCGGGTCGTTCTTCTCGAGCCGCCCGACGGTCTGCGGATTGTCCGACGGACCCACATTCGGCGAATAGGTCTCGTTGAGCAGCGTCTGGCAACCGACCAGCCCGAGGCAAAGGATCGCGGCGCACAAGGCTCTCGCCGCCGACTTGCGCGGCGTGCGTGGCCCTGGCGTCATGCCGCGGTATCCGTCTGTTTCGGGCGAATGTGTGATGGAATCGGCGCCTTGTCGGTTCGCGTTGATAGGAGCGGGCTCAAGTGATTGTCGTCGCCTGTCCCAGTTGAACAGTGCGATTCGGCGGATGCGGCCTATTTTTCACCCTGACCGAGGTAATCGGCAAGACCTTCAATGTCGCCGCGCCTAAAAAAACCTTCGGACGGGCCGGTGGCGACAATCCTGCCCTTGTCCAGGAAAACAATGCTGTCTGCAATCGCCGCAGCCTCGTCGGGCTGGTGAGTAACGATCAAAACGGTCATTCCTGTCTCGACCTGCAATTCACGGACCAATAGCAGCATATCGCGGCGTAATCGAGGCCCTAGCGCTGCAAATGGCTCGTCAAGCAGCAAGACCGGCCTGCGGCGCACGAGCGCCCGTGCTATGGCGACGCGCTGGCGTTCGCCGCCGGAAAGGCTGCCCGGCATGCGGCTTTCGAATCCGGCAAGTCCGACGCGCTCGAGCGCTTCGGCGACACGCGCCCGATCAGCCGGGTCCGCGGTTATGCGCGGCCGTATCCCCAGACAGATATTGGTGGCGACGTCGAGGTGCGAAAAAAGGTTGTTCTCCTGGAACACCATGGTCACCGGCCGGTCGGACGGATCGTCGTTTGTAACATCGGTTTCGCCGATAAAAAGCCGCCCCTCACGGGGCGTTTCAAAGCCGGCTATAAGATCGAGCAGCGTCGACTTGCCGGCACCGGACGGGCCGATCACCGCGGCGATGGTTCCGGCGGCGACGTGTGTGTCGAAGCTGAATTCGAAATCGTCGCGGCTCAGGGTGACCGCGTTCAGATCCACCGTCTTGCCGATCACAATTGCGCCCCCGATGAAACCCGGCCCCTGTCGGCAATGACCATCAGCACAAGGCAAACAAGCCCCAGAAGAAGCGCCAGACCGGCGGCATCGTTCGTCCTGTAGCTGCCCATGCGCTGCAGCAGCAGATAGGGCAGCGTGACGACGTCCTGGCTGCCGAACAGCGCAATCGCGCCGAGATCGCCGAGCGACAACGCCATGGCGAAAGCGGTCGCCAGCAGGAAGGCGCGGCGAAGACCCGGCCAGTCGACAAGGACGAGGCGGTTCAGCCCGGAAATGCCAAGCGACGCCGTAAGCCGTGCCGTGCGGGCCATATGGGTGGTATGGGCGGGTTCGAGAACGCGGATGACGAAGGGGAGCGCCATCAACGCGTTGACGGCCACGACGATCAGCGGGGCAATGGCAAAGACATCGACGTGGCCGCGCAACAGCACGAACCAGCCGGCGCCAAGAACAATGGGCGGCACCAGCAGCACGAGGCTGGACGCTGCCGCTGCGGCGGCGCGAAAGCCCCGTGCCCAGCCGTGCCGCGGCGCAAGCGGCAGGGCAGCGTGGCGGGCGCGCACCAGGGTCATTGCCATCGATACGGACAGGAGCGCGGCAACAACGGCGATCAGCAGGCTGGTAGTCACCGCCCGCCAGACGATCGGCTCTCCAAGCAGGCGGCCGAAGTCGGCGAGCAGGCCGGCAACGGCAATGGAAACGAGCGGCGAGACCAAAAACAGCGCGGCAATACCGATCAGCCCGAAATCCGCGGCGACCGCGGCTGGGCTTTTCCCGGGATGGCGCCGGACCCGGTGCCCGATGGTGGCGCCCTCCTCGGGCGCGCCGCCGAGCCATGTCAGCAGGATGAGAAGGAGCGACGTCAAACCCAATTGCAGAAGCGCCAGAATGACGGCGCGCTGCGGATCGAAGTCGAAGCGCAGCGCCTGGTAGATCGCCACCTCGATGGTGGTGGCGCCTGGGCCGCCGCCGAGCAGAAGCACCAGCGTGAAACTGGTGACGCACAGCATGAATACGAGGCCGCAGACCGGGGCCAGGTGGCTGCGGATGAACGGCCATTCGATCAGCCGGAACACGGTCCAGGGGTCGAGGCCGATCTGCGCGGCGTTGCGCCACTGCTCGGGCGGAACCCGCTCGAGCTGCGCAAGAAGGAGACGGGCCGAAAGCGGCAGGTTGAAGAAGACATGGGCGAGCAGGATGCCGGTCAGGCCGTAGATGGAGACCGGCTGTTCGAGGCCGGCGGCGAGAAGCACCGAGTTGAAAATCCCCTGGCGGCCCCAGATCTCGATCAGACCGAGCGCGGCAACGATGGGCGGCAGGCCGATCGGAACGGCAAGCAGGCGAATAAGCCAACTGCGGCCGATGAACGCCTGCCGGCGTGCCAGCGCCCTTGCGAGCGGGATTGCGAAGGCAACGGAAAGCAGCGTCGACAGGAACGCCTGCAGCAGCGTAAAGCGCGTGACTTTCCAGATATAGCTGGTGAACAGCGGACTGCCGTCATCGGCAGCGCCCACGGCGGTCGTCAGGAGCGCGACGACGGCGGCGCCGATCACCGCCGCCATGGCACAGAGCACAAAGAGCCCTGCACCAATGTTGGCCTTGATCCGGCGCCGTTCGATCATCAATCGCTCATGACCGCCAGCCACTCATCGACCCAGGCCTTGCGGTTTTTTGATACTTCGTCGGCGCTGAACAACAGCGTCTTGTCCGGATGGACGAGCTCTCCAAACGCGGCCGGCAGCGGTTCCGACATCTTGCCGGCGGGGAACATCCAGTTGGTCGTCGGGATCGCATTCTGGAAATCCGGTCCGGTCATGAATTCGAGGAACTGGCGGGCAAGCTCCTTGTTCGTCGAGGACTTCACCAGCCCAGCCACTTCGATCTGCATGTAGTGGCCCTCCTCGAACGCCGCGGCCCGGTAGCGGTCGGTGTCTTCGGCGATCATGTGATAGGCCGGAGAGGTGGTATAGGACAGAACCATCGGCACCTCGCCGGCGGTGAATAGGCCATAGGCCTCCGACCAGCCCGGCGTCACGGTCAGGACCCGCTGCTTCAGTTTCTCCCAGGCCTGCGGTGCGGCGTCGCCATAGACGGCCTTGACCCACAGAAGCAGGCCGAGGCCGGGCGTCGAGGTGCGCGGATCCTGGATGGCGATCTTCTGGTTCGGATCGCCCTCGACGAGCGCCTTCAGGCTCGCCGGCGAGTTGTCCAGGGCGTCCGTATCGTAGACGACGGCGAAATAGCCGTAGTCATAGGGAACGAAAACATCGTCGCTCCAGTTGCCGGGTACGTCGACATTCGATTGATCGATGCCGCTCGGCTCGAACAGGCCGGTTTTCTTCGCCTCGGTGACCAGGTTGGTGTCGAGGCCGAGCACGATATCGGCCTTCGTCGTTTCGCCTTCGAGCTTGAGCCGGTTCAACAGGGCGACGCCATCGGCGATGCCGACCCAGTTGAGGGTGCAGTCGCACTGTGCCTCGAATGCCTCCTTGACGACCGGGCCGGGGCCCCATTCGGCAACGAAGCTGTCATAGGTGTAGACCGTCAGTTCGCGGTCGTCGGCAACGGCGCCGGTCGCTGAAGCAATGCTGGCAAATGCTGCGAAGGCAGCGGAAAAAAGGGTTGTCCTGGCAGGCATGAGCGCCTCCTTCATCTGGTTTCTTCGGGAAAAAGGCGCTTTGACATGCGTCTAATCCCTCCGCCGGTACGAGCCGGATCAGGTTCTTCGGGTTGGCAAAGCCTCTCAGCCAGCGTCGCCACGCTGGCACCCCGTTAGAGCAACAACCGTCTTAGTGCGGCCGTTCGGCGCTGGCAAGTGGGCAAAAAGCTGCTATGTGCTTCGATCGATGGACCAAAAGACCACATTTTTGATCCTGCTCGGCGGGAATCTGGAAAAAACGGCGCGGCTGCGGGAGCAGATCGCGGACGCGCGGGTGATCGCCGCGGACGGCGGGATGTTCCACGCCCATGACCTGAAATTGAAGCCCGAAGTGTGGGTCGGCGATTTCGATTCCTCGCCGCCCGACCTGCAGCAACGGTGGTCGCGCACGCCGCGCAAGCCCTATCCGGCGGCCAAGAACCTGACCGACGGCGAGATTGCCGTCGAGGAGGCGCTGGCGCTTGGCGCGCAGCGGATCGTCCTGGCCGGTGCACTCGGCGGCGAGCGCAGCGACCACGCCTTTTTTCACATGGCGCTCGCCTGCGCGCTGAAAGCGCGCGACATCGACGTGCTGCTGACCTCCGGGCTTGAAGAAGGCTGGGCGCTGGGCACCGGATCGTGCACGATCGACCTGCCGGCGGCATCGATGTTCTCCATCCTCAATTTCAGCGACGTGTCGGCGCTCAGCATCGCCGGTGCGCGCTACGGGCTTGAGGACCACGATCTCGATTTCGGCTCGTCGCGGACGATCTCCAATGTCGCCGAGGGGCCCGTCACCGTGACGCTCGGTTCGGGAACCGCGCTGCTTTTGGCGCGGCCCTTCGATTTGTCGGGCGAGTAAACGATGGCGCCGCCGATCCTCAAGCTCGACGATATCCACCTGACCTTCGGCGGAACGTCCTTGCTCACCGGCGCCGACCTGCAGATACAGGCGGGGGACCGTATCTGCCTGGTGGGACGCAACGGATCGGGCAAGTCGACGCTCATGAAAATCGCCGCGGGCATTGTCGAGCCGCAGTCGGGGACCGTGTTCACCCATCCGGCGACGACCGTGCGCTATCTCGAGCAGGATCCCGATTTCGGCAGCTTCCTGACGGTTCGCGCCTATGCCGAGGCCGGTCTCGGTCCCGGCGACGATCCGCACCGGGTCAGCTATCTCCTGGAGCATCTGGGGCTCGCCGGCGACGCCGATCCCGAACGCCTTTCGGGCGGCGAGGCGCGCCGCGCGGCGCTTGTCCGGGCGCTGGCGCCGCAACCGGACGTCCTGCTGCTCGACGAGCCGACCAACCACCTCGATCTGCCGGCAATCGAATGGCTGGAGGAAGAGCTCGCCCGCAGCCGGAGCGCGCTGGTGATCATATCCCACGACCGGCGCTTCCTTGAAAACACGTCGCGCGCCACCGTGTGGCTCGACCGCGGCGTCACCCGGCGTCTTGAACAGGGCTTTGCGGCATTCGAGACCTGGCGCGACGGCGTCCTCGACGAAGAAGAGCGCGAGCAGCACAAGCTCGGCCGGGCGATCGTTCGCGAGGAACACTGGCTGCGCTACGGCGTCACGGCGCGGCGCAAGCGCAATGTGCGGCGGCTCTCCGAACTCAAGGAAATGCGCGCCCGGTTCCGCGGCCATCGCGGGCCGGAAGGCACCATCGCAGCGTCGGCAGCCGCGGCGCGCGATTCCGGCAAGCTGGTGATCGAGGCACGGTCCGTCGGCAAGTCCTTCGGCGAGCGGAAGATCGTCGCGGATTTCTCGATCCGCGTCCAACGCGGCGACCGGATCGGCCTGGTCGGGCCCAACGGCGTCGGCAAGACGACGCTTCTGAAGCTGCTGACGGGCGAACTCGCACCGGATGCGGGGACGGTGCGGCTGGGCGCCAATCTCGAAATCACAACGCTTGACCAGCGGCGGGCGGCGCTCGATCCGGACGAGACGCTGGAGCATTTCCTGACCGACGGGCGCGGCAGCTCGCTCGTCGTCGACGGCCGGCAGCGCCACGTGACCGGCTACATGAAGGATTTCCTGTTCCAGCCCGAACAGGCGCGCACGCCCATCCGCGAGCTGTCGGGCGGCGAACGGGCGCGGCTGATCCTTGCCCGCAATCTTGCACGACCCGCCAATATGATCATCCTCGACGAGCCGACGAACGATCTCGACATGGAAACGCTCGATCTGCTGCAGGAGATCGTTTCGGGATTTCCCGGAACGGTCATACTCGTCAGCCACGACCGCGATTTCCTGGACCGCACGGTCACCTCGACCATCGCGCCGGCGAATGCCGATGCACCCGACGGGCGCTGGCTTTTATATGCGGGCGGCTACAGCGACATGATCGCGCAAAAGGGACAGTCGGGCCCGGCGTTTCCCGGAAGGCGCAAACGTGAGAAAGCGGCGGTGGCGAAGGATGCAAAGCCGGCGCCGGCCAGGGGCAAGCTCTCCTACAAGCAGAAATTCGCGCTGGAGACGCTGCCGGGGAAACTGCGCGACGCCGAGGCAAGGGCGGCGGAACTGGAAGGCCGGATGGCGGATCCCGGCCTGTTTGCGCGCGATCCGGACGGTTTCAACAGCCTGGCGGACGAACTGTCGGAACTGCGCGCCAGGATCGCGGCCATGGAGGAAGAATGGCTGGAACTGGAAATGCTGCGCGAAGACCTTGAAAAAGACGCTTCATGAGGGTGTTTCGTTGCGCCGGAGCGCAAAACTGTTCCCATTTGAACAAAACCCGCCTAATGTCCCGGCGAAAAAGATGCGAGAGTGAAAAACATGCAGTTTGAAGGCACAAGCGCCTATATCGCGGAAATGGACCTGAAGGTCGCGGTCAACGCGGCGATCACCCTGGAACGGCCGCTCCTGGTAAAGGGCGAACCGGGGACGGGCAAGACGGAGCTCGCAAAGCAGGTTGCCTCGGCGCTCGGTCTCGAACTGATCGAGTGGCACATCAAGTCGACGACCAAGGCGCAGCAGGGCCTTTACGAGTATGACGCCGTTTCGCGGCTGCGTGACAGCCAGCTCGGCGACGACCGGGTCAATGACGTGCGCAACTACATCAAGCGCGGCAAGCTCTGGGACGCCTTTGCCTCGCAGGAGAAAGTGGTTCTCCTGATCGACGAGATCGACAAGGCCGATATCGAGTTTCCGAACGACCTGTTGCAGGAACTCGATAAGATGGAGTTCTTCGTTTACGAGACCGGGGAAACGGTGCAGGCGGTGCAGAGGCCGGTCGTCATCATCACCTCCAACAACGAGAAGGAGCTGCCGGACGCCTTCCTGCGCCGCTGCTTCTTCCACTACATCAAGTTCCCCGATGCGACGACGCTGCAGAAAATCGTCGATGTGCATTATCCCGGCATCAAGCAGGAACTGGTGAGCGCGGCGCTGACCCAGTTCTACGAGATCCGCGACGTGCCGGGCCTGAAGAAGAAGCCGTCGACGTCCGAGGCGCTGGACTGGATCCGGCTTCTTGTTTCCGACGATGTCGCGCCCGCCGACCTGCGCGGCAGCGCCAAGAATGCACTTCCCCGATTGCATGGTGCATTGCTGAAGAATGAACAGGATGTC
Organism: Nitratireductor sp. XY-223; assembly: GCF_004959855.1. Lineage (GTDB taxonomy): Bacteria > Pseudomonadota > Alphaproteobacteria > Rhizobiales > Rhizobiaceae > Hoeflea_A. Next base: position 900,612 of record NZ_SPNT01000002.1, read on the forward strand.
CACCTGTTCGAACGCCTGGCATTCATGGCACGGCGCGACGGCGCCTGATAAAAACGTACTTCGTTTTCCATGAAATCCATGCCATCAGATCGACAGTTCCATGCCCATCAAGATTCCAGACCAGCTGCCTGCGCGAAAAACGCTTGAAAACGAAGGCGTGACGGTCATGACCGAGACCGCCGCGATCCGGCAGGACATCCGGCCGCTGCAGATCGGGCTCTTGAACCTGATGCCCAACAAGATCCGCACCGAGGTGCAGATGGCGCGGCTGCTCGGCGCGACGCCGCTGCAGGTGGAACTCACCCTCGTGCGCATCGGCCGACACAAGGCCAAGAACACGCCGGAGGATCACCTGCTGGCGTTCTATCACACGTGGGACGAGGTCAAGCACCGCAAGTTCGACGGCTTCATCATCACCGGTGCGCCGATCGAGCTGCTCGAATTCGAGGAGGTCGCCTACTGGGACGAGATGACCCGCATTCTGGACTGGACCGTGCACAATGTGCATTCCAGCATGAATGTGTGCTGGGGGGCGATGGCGGCGATCCACCATTTCCACGGGGTGCCGAAGTATTCCCTGAACGAGAAGGCCTTCGGCGTCTACCGGCACCACAACCTCAATCCGGCTTCGCCCTATCTCAACGGCTTTTCCGACGATTTCCAGATCCCGGTGTCACGCTGGACGGAGGTCCGCGACAGCGACATCGACCCGGAATCGGGGCTGGAAGTGCTGATGAAATCCGATGAAACGGGCGTGTGCCTGGTGCATGAGGCCTTCTGCAACCGCCTCTACATCTTCAATCATATCGAATATGATTCCTTCTCGCTTGCCGAGGAGTATCAGCGCGATGTGTCGCAGGGAAAGCCGATCCATATTCCGCATAACTATTTCCCGGATGACGACCCTGAAAGCGAGCCGCAGAACCGCTGGCGCAGCCACGCGCACCTTTTGTTCGGGAACTGGATCAACGCGCTCTACCAGTCGACGCCGTATGACATGTCCCTGATCGGGGCGGATCGGAAGTAGCAGCAAGAAAGGGAAACGCGCATGTTCATACCCTTCTTCCTGGAATTGAAGGCCGCGAAGGTCCCGGTGTCGCTGCGTGAATACCTGACGCTTCTGGAAGGCATGGACGCGCGCCTCGTGCCGTACGACGTCGAGGGTTTCTACTATTTGGCGCGCTCGGCGATGATCAAGGACGAGCGCTATATCGACCGCTTCGACCGGATCTTCTCGCAGGTCTTCCGCGGCGTTGAGGCGGTTTCCGGCGAAGCCGGCCCGGAAGCGGTCGAACTGCCGGAGGAGTGGCTGCGCAAGCTCGCCGAGAAGCATCTGAGCGAAGAGGAAAAAGCGCTGATCGAAAGCCTCGGCGGTTTCGACAAGCTGATGGAAACGCTGAAGAAACGCCTGGAGGAGCAAAAGGGGCGGCACCAGGGCGGCAGCAAGTGGATCGGCACCGCCGGCACCTCGCCCTTCGGCGCCTACGGCTACAATCCGGAAGGCATCCGCATCGGCCAGGACAGCAGCCGCAACAGGAGCGCGGTCAAGGTTTGGGACAAGCGTGAGTTCCGCAATTTCGACGATTCGGTGGAGCTCGGCACCCGCAACATCAAGGTGGCGCTGAAGCGCCTGCGGCGCTGGATCCGGGCCGGCGCCCAGGAAGAATTCGACCTCAACGGCACGATCCGCTCGACCGCTGAGCACGGCTATCTGGACGTCCAGACCCGGCCGGAACGGCACAACGCCATAAAGCTCTTGATGTTCTTCGATGTCGGCGGCTCGATGGACGGCCACGTGCGGGTCGTCGAGGAGCTGTTCTCGGCGGTGCGCTCCGAGTTCAAGCACATGGAATACTACTATTTCCACAACTGCCTCTACGAGGGTGTGTGGAAGGACAACCGCCGCCGCCACAGCGAGGTGCTGCCGACCTACGAGGTGTTGCGCACCTACGGTTCGGATTATCGGGTCATCTTCGTCGGCGATGCCTCGATGAGCCCCTACGAGATCGTATATCCGGGCGGCGCGGTGGAACACTGGAACGAGGAGGCCGGCGAAGTCTGGCTTCGCCGCGTGCTCGACCATTTCAACAAGGTCGTGTGGATCAATCCGACGCTCGAGAAGCACTGGGGGTACACTCATTCCATCGGGCTGATCCGGGAGATCTTTTCCGAGCACATGTACCCGCTGACGCTGGCGGGGCTGGAAGCGGCCACCCGCGAATTGTCGCGATAGGGGCGGGCGATGGCGGCTGAACCGGTGCTTTTCGGCAGGACGCATGACGGGGAGCCGGTTCACAGCCTAAAGATCACCGGCGGCGGGCTGACGGTCGACCTGATGAGCTGGGGCGCCGGCATTCGGGACCTGCGCATGGACGGGCACGATGCGCCGCTGGTGCTCGGCTTCGAGGAATTCGAACATTATCCGGTCCATTCGCCCTATTTCGGCGTGACAGCGGGCCGCTACGCAAACCGCATCGCGCATGGCCGCTTCACGATCGACGGCACCGGCCATCAGCTCGACCGCAATGAAAAGGGCGCCAACCACCTGCATGGCGGTACGCGCGGCATCGGCAGGCGGGTCTGGTCGATCGCAGAACATGGCGCGGATTTCTGCCGTTTCGAGATCGCCGATCCCGACGGCCATATGGGCTATCCCGGCAATTGCGGCATTTCATGCACCTATCGCCTGAAACCGGGCGGTGTGCTGTCGGTGGTGCTCGAGGCCGAAACCGACCGGCCGACCCTGTGCAATCTCGCCCACCACAGCTATTTCAATCTCGATGGTGGCGACACCATTCTCGACCACGAGGCGATGATCGCGGCGGATCACTACCTGCCGGTCGACGGCGAACTGATCCCGACCGGCGAGATCTGCGCTGTTGCCGGTACGGAATTCGACTTCACCGAGATGCGGCCGATCCGGTTGGGCGGGCGCGAGACGCCGTTCGGCTACGACCACAATTTCTGCCTCTCGGATGCACGCGGACCGAAGCGTGCCGTGGCGCTGGTCCGCAGCCTGTGCTCCGGCATCGCCATGGAAGTGTGGACGGGCGAACCCGGCCTGCAATTCTATACGGGACTGAAGCTCAACGTTCCCGTGCCGGGGCTGGACGGGCGCCGTTACGGATCCTGCGGCGGCTTCTGCATGGAGAGCCAGGTGTGGCCCGATTCCCCCAATCATCCGCAATTTCCGAGCGCGGTGTTGCGGCCGGGGACGCGCTTGCTGCAGGAAACGGACTATATTTTTTCCCGCGAGTAGGCCGGTAAAACGCAACAATTGCAGATGCTTAAGTTTGTCCGCGGTGCAGCGCCGCGGGTGATCGCGCCGGCCTGCAGCTTGACAGGCGCGTCAGAGTAAGGCCCATTAATATATATTATATAAGACTCTGCGGCGGCGATGTCCCGTTTGGGAGGATGCGACATCTGCGCGGCCCGCGGACGTATTTGCGGGGGAGGATCATGGCCGCGATTATCGCCATCATAAGACCGCTGGCATGGATCAACACGATGCTGCTGCGCATCGGACGCAATATCGCCTGGGTGGCGATGGGGCTGATGGTGCTGATCATCGTTTTGCAGGTCGTCTTCCGCTACGTGCTGAACGACGCATTGTCGTGGTCCGAGGAGGCGGCGCGCTTCCTGATGCTGTGGATGACGGCACTGATCGCGCCCAGCGCCTATCGTTGGGGCGGCTTCGTTTCGATCGATCTTGTCCATGACATGCTGCCGAAACGTGTCGGCAGCATCCTGGCGCTGATCCTGCTGCTGATCAGCCTGATGGTGCTCGTTGTCGCTATTCAGCTCGGCTACAACCACGTCAATTCCGGATGGCTGTTCGCTTCGCAAACGCTCAAGCTCGATCTGAGTTCCATGGGATGGGGAATCGTCCGCGTCAAGCAGGCCTGGATGTACATGTCCGTGTTCGTGGGCGTCATCTTGCTGACGATCGTGAATATCGAGCTTTGCCTCAAAACACTCGCCGGGATCATCGATCCCACCCGTGAAGTGCCGGCGGACCAGGATCACCTGGTCATCACAGCGGAGTAGGCCCGATGCTGTTTTTCTTCCTTCCGCTGTTCCTCGTCTTCCTGATGGTCGGCCTGCCGGTGTTCTTCGCCCTGCTCGCTGCGCCGGGAATCCTGCTTTGGCTGGCCGATCAGCCGCGCGACTTCGCGCTGCTCTACAAGAACGTCTACAACGGCATGAACTCGTTTCCGCTGATGGCCATTCCGTTCTTCATGCTGGCCGGCGAGCTGATGAACCGTGGCGGCATCACGCTGCGCATCGTCGAGTTCAGCCAGTCGCTGATGGGGCACCTGCGCGGCGGGCTCGCGCATGTGAATATCCTGTCTTCGATGCTGTTTGCGGGCCTGTCCGGCTCCGCGGTGGCCGACACGTCGGCGCTGGGCTCGATGCTGATCCCGGCGATGGAGAAAAACGGCTATACCCGCAGGTTTGCAGCAGCCATAACCGCCGCGTCTTCGGTGATCGGTCCGATCATTCCGCCGTCCGGCATCATGATCATCTACGCCTATGTCATGGGCGAATCCGTGGCGGCTCTCTTCCTCGCCGGCATCGTCCCCGGTGTCCTGGTCGGCGTCGGCCTGATGCTGATGACCGCCTATCTGGCGAAATCCAATGATTTCCCGGCAGCGGCGCCGCGCGCCAGTTACCGCGAACGCGGGCTTGCCTTCAACCGGGCGTTCTTCCCGCTGATGACGCCGGTAATCATTCTCGGCGGCATTCTGGCCGGTGTCTTCACGCCGACCGAGGCTGCCGCGGTTGCCGCCGTCTACGCCTTCATCGTCTCCATGTTCATCCTGCGGACGATGGTCTGGGCCGATCTGCCGCGGGTGCTGATCAAGGCGTCGCTGACGACGTCGGTCGTGCTGCTGCTGGTCGGTGCGGCGATGGCGTTCAAGACCGTGGTCAGCCTCAGTCACGCGCCGGAAATCCTTGCCGGGTTCATCCTGAGCCTGACGGAAAACCCGTATCTGCTGCTGTTCCTCATCAACGTGCTGCTGTTCATCGTCGGCATGTTCCTGGATGCCGGCCCGGCGATCATCATCCTCGGCCCCATCCTGGCGCCGATCTTCACGGACCTCGGTGTGCATTCCGTGCATTTCGCCATCATCATGAGCGTTAACCTGACCGTCGGTCTGGCCACGCCGCCCATGGGGCTGGTGTTGTTCGTGGCGTCGAGCGTCTCGGGGGTGAAGGTGGAGACGATCGCCAAGACGATCCTGCCGTTCCTGGCGGTCGAGATCCTGGTGATTTTCCTCATCACCTACTTCCCGCCGATATCCATGGCGGTGCCGGAGTTCTTCGGCTTCATCAAGTAACGGGGCCGGGAAACAGGGAACGGGAAACCACGAATATGGGCCGCAGGGCGTGCAGCAGAGCCTGTGCGCTTGACAAGCGACGGTCAGTCTTTAATCTTATATCTTATATAAGACTTACTTATATAGGACTGCCTGCGATTGACTTCGGGAGGATCCAAATGATCGCGAAAGGGACTGCAAAATTCTTGGGCGCATTGGCGCTCGGCCTGTCGATGACCGCCATGTCCACCGTAATGGACGGAGCGATCACAACCGCCGGAGCCGCCGATTTCAAGCTGCGCGCGACCGCCAACTCGAACGAAAACGACGAAGACTATGACGGTCTGATCGTTTTCAAGGACTATGTCGAAAAGGCATCCAACGGCGCCATCGAAGTCGAGCTGTTCATCGGGACGCAGCTTTGCTCCAACGGCGCGGAGTGCCTGCAGGGCATCTCCGACGGCACCATCGATATCTATATCTCCACCTCCGGCGGTGCGTCGGGCATCTTCCCTTACGTGCAGGTGCTCGATCTGCCCTATCTGCTGCGTGACGACCGGATCGCCGAAGAGGTGCTGAGCGAAGGCAGCTTCACGCGCGCACTGCGCGATCTGGCGCTTGACGATTCGGGTGGAACGATCCGCCTGATGACCATCGGCAACACCGGCGGCTGGCGCAACTTCGCCAACACCAAGCGGCGGGTGCAGTCACCGGGCGACATGGAAGGCCTGAAGATTCGCACGGTGGTCGCCGACCTGCCGCAGGAACTGGTGAAGGCGCTCGGCGCGTCGCCGACGCCGATCCCGTGGCCGGAGCTGTTCACGTCCTTCCAGACCGGGGTCGTGGAAGGTTCGAAGAACGGCATTACCGACATCATGGGCATGAAGTTCCCGGATGCCGGCCTGAAATACGTGACCCTCGACGGCCACGCCTATATGGGCGCGTTGTGGTGGATGAGCAACGACACCTTCATGTCGATGCCTGAAGATATGCGCCGCGTCGTGGTCGACGGATTTGCAGCATTGCAGCAGGCAACCTTCGCCTCGCCCAAGCGCAAGTCCATCCAGGCCTATTCCGATTTTGTCGCAGAAGGCGGAGACCTCTATGTGCCGTCGCCTGAGGAAAAGGCTGCCTTCAAGGAGGCCGCGGCGCCGGTCTATGAATGGTTCAAGGCCAATATCGACAACGGCGAGGCCGCATTCGTCGCGCTGACCGAGGCCGCCTCGGGTGCCGAGGCGAAAATCGACGGCAATGCCGATATGGACATCAAATAGGCGGACCCGAACGGTTTCGGGCACTGCCCGAACCTGACGGACGAACACAAAGGCCGCACACACCGTGCGGCCTTTTGCGTACGGACCGGATGATAACCTTCAGCGGAAGGGGTACATCCAGGGTTTGTAATCATTGATGAGGATCTGCGCGTGCTCAATCTGATCGGGCGTCATTTTCTTGACCACTTCCTCGAGGCTGATCGCCGCATCCGGGTCGCCGCCGATCGCCGAGAGCACGTACCACATGTAGGCGCGCACCAGGTCGGGCTGCGGCATGCCGCGTCCGATCTCGTAATACCAGCCGACGCCCGACTGCGCGCCGGGGTGCCCCTTCATCGCCGAGCGCAGATACCATTCGAAGGCGCGCACGTCGTCGCGCGGAACGCCAAGGCCCATGGCGTACATGATGCCAATCAGTTCCTCAGCGTCGGCGTTTCCCGACCGGGCGGCCGGAAGCAGTTCCTTCATCGCCTCCTCGAAGCGGCTTTCCTCCATCAGGTCGCGGGCAGACTCTATGTCCGCATGCGCCGGCGCTGCGGAAACAGCACCCGCGAAAACCAGCGCCGCGATGAAACTGACCGATTTGCCCATATGCCCTCAATCTCCCTTGCAACCAGCCCCGGCGGGGCCGCCGTGTTGAATACGAAGCATAGCAAGCGCCGGGGCACGGGCAAGCTCTCTGCCGCCGTCGGCGCTCTCTTTGTCCTGTTTATTCCACCGGTTGCCGTGGCCGGCGACGTGGAGGGCGCAAAGCTGCCGCCGATGCTGTCGGAAGCGGACTTCCTGCCCTTCGACGAGAAGCGGGCGGCGCTCGGGCGTCTGCTGTTCTACGATCCGGTCCTGTCCGGCAACCGCAATATCTCTTGCGGCACCTGCCACCATCACACCCTGGCCGGCGCCGACGGGCTGGCGCTGGGGGTCGGCGAGGGCGGCGACGGCATCGGAGAGAAAAGGACAACGGGCACCGGCCGCGACAGGATCGACCGCAGGGTCCCGCGCAATGCGCCGGCCCTGTTCAACATCGGCCACAAGGACATCCGCCACCTGTTCCACGACGGCCGGTTGAGCATCGACAACCTTTACGGAAACGGTTTCAATTCGCCGGCCGAGGAATACCTGCCGCAAGGGCTGAGCAGCCTCGCGGCGGCCCAGTCGCTGTTTCCGATGACGTCCGAGACGGAAATGGCCGGCCATTCGGAAGAAAACGCCATCGCCGGCGCGCGCAACGACCGGATCGATCACGCCTGGCGGCTGATTGCCCGGCGGGTCAGTGCGGTTCCCGCCTACGGACCGTTGTTTGCGGACGCTTTCGACGATATCGAAAGCCCGGCGGATATCACGATCGTGCATATCGGCAATGCTATCGGCGATTTCGTCAATTCGGAATGGCGCTCCTATGACAGCCCCTTCGACCGGTACCTTGCCGGCGACCGCGCTGCGTTGAGCAGCGATGCTCAGGCGGGGATGGACGTTTTTTACGGCCGCGGCGGCTGCGCGGCCTGTCACGGCGGCGCGCTGCTGACCGATCAGGATTTCCACGCGCTGGCGCTTCCGCAGTTCGGGCCGGGGCGCACGCGGATGTTCGACCTGATGCAGCGCGACGTTGGGCGCATGGTGGAAACGGACCGCCTGGAGGATGCCTACCGCTTCCGCACGCCGTCGCTGCGCAACAGCGCACTGACCGCGCCCTATGGTCACAACGGCGCATACGCGACGCTGGAAGGCATCATTCGCCATCACCTCGATCCGCAGACGGCGTTCGACCGCTGGAGCCGCAAGGAGGTGGCGCTGCCGGCGGCCGAGCATCTGGCGGAAGCGGATTTTGCACCTCTTGCGGACAGGCGCGAGCGGTTGCGTGTGCGGTCGGTTGTCGACATCGAGCCGGTTTCGCTCGGCGACGACGAGGTGCGGCAGCTGATCGCATTCATCCATTCCCTGACAGGCGCGGAGAGCGTTAAGGGAAGACTTGGCCGGCCGGATGAGGTGCCGAGCGGATTGCCGGTTGACTGAGCCCGTTGCCGGTGCCGAACTGGGAACTGCATTTCACGGAAAATCCAGTCTTGTATCTTATATAAGACTTGATAGATTGCAGCCCAAAGGAGGCCAGCCTCGCCGCCATGAAAACCGTTCTCGTAGCCGGTTCAGCCGTGATCGATTTTATTTTCCACCTCGATGAACCACCGTCCTGGACGGAGAAGCACCGGGCGCGGGAAGCCGCCATTGTCGGCGGCGGATGTGCGGCCAATGCGGCCGTCGCGATTGCCCGGCTCGGCGGCAAGGCCGTCCTGTCGGCGCGGCTCGGGGACGACATGATCGGCGACATGATCCTGTCCGGCCTCGACGAGGAAGGGGTCGACCATTCGCTGGTCAAGCGGTTTGCCGGCCGGCGCTCGTCCTATGCCTCGGTGCTGGTCGATCAGACCGGGGAGCGCTGCATCATCGGCTATCGCGACAACGGTATCGATGCCGGCGATCCCTGGGTGGAACAACTGGAGCTGCCGCCTTTTGAGGCGGCGCTCGCCGACACGCGCTGGCCCGAGGGCGCCTGCGTCATGATGCGGACCGCGCGCCAGCGCGGGGTGCCCGGCGTCATGGACGGCGAAGCGCCGCTCGGCGATTCCGACGCGGCGCTCAAGCTGGCGAGCCACGTTGCCTTCTCGCAGCCCGGGCTCAGCCACTATGCCGGCAGCGACGACCTGGAAGACGGACTGAAACGGGCGGCCGGCGAAACCGGGGCCTTTGTCTGCGTGACCGTCGGCGAAGGCGGGGTGCACTGGCTCGAGGACGGGGCGCTGCGGCACATGCCGGCTTTCGCGGTCGACGTGGTCGACACGCTCGGGGCCGGCGATGTCTGGCACGGCGCCTTCACCCTGAAACTTGCCGAAGGCGCCGGCGAGGAGGAGGCCATGCGTTATGCCGGTGCCGCCGCGGCGCTGAAATGCACCCGTTTCGGCGGCCGTTCGGGAACGCCCGGCGCTGAAGAGGTGAACTCATTCCTCATGGAGAACAGCTTATGCAACTGACGGCGGGAAAGCTCTGGGGCCTGCGGCGCATGGCGGACGATGCCGGGCGCTTCAAGATGACGGCGGTCGACCAGCGCCCGCCGATCAAGAACCCGATCGCCGCGCACTACGGCGGCGACGAAGCCCCCTATGACGATGTCGCGCGCTTCAAGGCACTGTTGATAGAGACGCTGCAGGGCCAGTCCTCGGCGATGCTGCTCGATCCCCACTACGCCGTTCCGCGCGGCATTGAATACCTGTCCCCGACCAAAGGGCTGATCGTCACCCTCGAGGACTCCCTGTTCCAGGAGACTCCGGACGGCCGGCTGTCGTCCGACATCGACGACTGGTCGGTGGGCAAGATCAAGCGCATGGGGGGCGACGCGGTCAAGGTGCTGGCCTGGTACCGGCCGGACGCGTCGGCGTCCGTCAACGGGCATCAGCAGGATTTCGTCAAGCGGATCGGCGAGGCCTGCGCCCGTTTCGACATCCCGTTCCTGTTCGAACTGCTGGTCTATCCGCTGTCGAGCGATGCCCACCAGACGAAGGACTATGTCGAAATGCAGGGCAAGAAGGCCGACGACGTCCTGGCCTCGGTGGCGGAGTTCGCCAAGCCGGACTACGGCGTCGATGTCTTCAAGCTGGAAAGCCCCGTCAATGCTGGCGATGTCCCCGGCGTCGGCAATGATGGCTGGGAGGCGGTGCAGTCCGTCTATGACGACATGGGACGATTGGCCGGCCGGCCGTGGGTGATGCTGTCGGCGGGCGCCGGCAAGCCGCAGTTCCGAAACATCCTGAGCCATGCCTACCGGGCCGGTGCATCCGGCTATCTTGCCGGGCGGGCGATCTGGCTCGACGCGTTTTCCGAGTTTCCCGACTGGGATCTTATACGCGACGGCCTCACTGGTGAGTCAGTCGACTATATGAAAGATTTGAATGCCCTGACGGACAGCGAGGCGGCGCCGTGGCACGCGCATCCGGCCTTTGGTGAGGGCGGCGCGCGGTTCGCCCCGAATGACGCCGGTTTCCGGCACGCCTACGGGGATATCGCCCGATGACGGGATGGTCTCCGGAACTAGTCCAGCAGCAGGCGGGCGACCACATCCAGCGCCGGTCCTTCGGACCCGCTGTTGCGCGCCGGCGCGACAATGACCGCTTCTCCCTGCCGCGGTGCGATGCCCGTCAGCGCCTCGACATTTTCGGGATGGGTGACCATGACCTGGTTTCCGGGTCCGCGAAACTGGCGGATGATCTCGATGACCTCGTCGTTCCTGCGCGCAAGCAGGTCCGGGTCGTCCTCGACCAGGTCGAGCGCTTCAATGGGCTCGGCCTCGACATCGCGAAAGGCGTTGGCGGCGGTTTCCAGCGTGCGGCACCACTGGCTGGAATAGATCCGCGATATCGACACCGCGCGAGCGGCAAAGCGGACGCCGCGCCTGCGCGCCTGCTGGCGCCCTCGGTCGGAAAGGTTGCGCTGCGTGGTGCAGTCGTCAAGCTCGAAAAACGGCGGGTCGCCGACACCCGGAGCCAGCGCGTGGGTCAAGAGGATCGTGTAGCCGCCGGTGGCAAGTCTTGCCCAAGCCGCCTCCGTTGAACCCGCCTTGGACGCAACAAATGAGAACAGAACAACTACAAGGGCGGCAAAGGCAGAGGGACGTCGTTTCATACAGCGGCTCCGATACCGAATATACTAGGAGTTTAATCGGCAAATGAAAGAGGTACAGACAATAGGTGTGCTGCCGCTCGGTCGGCCGACATTCGATGTCGCCTTTGCCGAAGAGAAACTCGCCGCCATGTTGAACGCTCTTGCCGCAACGGGCAAGTCACTGATTGGCCCGCGCAAACTGCTGATGGACAGCAACGAGACGGAGGCGGCGATCGACAGCATGGCGGCGGCCGCGCCGGATGCCGTCCTGATCCTGCAGGTCACCTTCACCGACGCGGTCGCAACGATGCGTATCGCCGGGGTCTTCGACACGCCGATCGCCATCTGGGCGGTGCCCGAACCGCGGCTTGGCGGACGCCTGCGGCTCAACGCGTTTTGCGGCCTCAATCTCGCATCCCATGCGCTCGGACGCGCGCAGCGGGCGTTCTCCTGGATTTATGCGAATCCGGACAGCGAACATATCGGCTCGGAACTTGAAACACTGTTTGACGGCACGCGGCAGACGAAGCCCCTTCCCGAAACCCCGCCCAGTGGCGGCAGCGAGGCCGGGCGGCAGATCGCGGCCGGACTCGGCGGCAAGCGCATCGGCCGCATTGGTGCCCATCCGGATGGTTTCGATACCTGCCGTTACGATGCCGATCGGCTGCGCAATCTCGGCATCGAGGTCGACGAACTGACGCTGCAGGACCTGTTCGATGCCGCGAAAAAGGTGCCGGATGCGGAACTTGCCGGTATTCGCGAAGCGGCGGAATCGGACCTTGAGGGTCTCGACGATGTCGATCAACAGGAGCTCGACCGGTCGCTGCGCCTGAAGGCGGCGATCGAGGTGCTCCGGGGCCGGGGCAAATACGATGCCTTCGCGATCCGCTGCTGGCCCGAAACCTTCACCGAGTATGGCGGCGCTGTGTGCGGGCCGGTTTCGATGATGGGCGAGGTGCGCGTTCCCTGCGCCTGCGAGGCGGATGTCTACGGCGCGGTCACGCAAATGCTGCTTCAGACGGTGGCCGACGCACCTGTTTTCCTGGTGGATCTCGTCGATATGGACCCGATCGGCGACACCGGCGTTGTCTGGCACTGCGGCCAGGCACCGGTGTCGATGGCGGATCCCGCGAAAAGGCCGGAGGCGACGATCCACACCAACCGCAAGATGCCGCTGCTCTACCAGTTCAAGCTGAAACCCGGGCGCGTCACTTTCATGCGACTGAGCCAGGCACGCGGTGGCCAGGCGATGATTGTCGCCGCCGGCGAGGTGCTCGATCAGCCGATGGCCTTTACCGGGACATCGGGTGTCGTTCGTTTCGACCGGCCGGTTAAGGAAGTCCTTCCGGATATCATGGACGCAGGCCTCGAGCACCACATGGCGCTGGCCTATGGCGACCACGGCGAAACACTTCTTGATGTGGCCTCGGCACTCGATCTGCCCGTCATCCGACTTTGAGAGCAACGAACAGATGAGCACTATACGCTACGCAATAATCGGCTCGGGCATGATGGGGCAGGAGCATATCAGGAACCTCGCCCTCATCGACGGTACGCAGGTCAGCGCCGTCGCCGATCCGAACAGCGAGATGCGCCGGCGGGCGGCGGAACTGGCCGGACCCGGCTGCGCGGCGTTCGATCATCACGGCGCGCTGCTCGCGGCGGGCGGCTTCGACGCGCTGGTCGTCGCCGCGCCCAACCATTTGCATCGGCCGATCCTCGACGATGTCCTGAAGGTGGATGTTCCGCTGCTTGTCGAAAAGCCGCTCGGCCTCGACGGGCCGCAATGCCGTGAAATCATGGCGACCGCGAACGGGCGGCGCGCACCGGTTTGGGTGGCGATGGAATACCGCTACATGCCGCCGATCGCCCGGCTGCTCGACGAAGTGCGCAAGGGATCGGCCGGGGTTCCGAGAATGATCGCCATTCGCGAACACCGGTTTCCGTTCCTGAGCAAGGTCGGTGACTGGAACCGCTTCCAGGACCAGACCGGCGGCACGATGATCGAAAAATGCTGCCACTTCTTCGACCTGATGCGACTCGTCTCCGGCTCCGAGGCCGTCCGGGTCTATGCGTCCGGTGGCATGGACGTCAATTTCCGCGACGAGACCTTCGGCGGCCGCAAGGCTGACATTCTCGACAATGCATTCGTGATCGTCGATTTCGAAAACGGCATGCGCGCAATGCTGGATCTGTGCATGTTCGCGGAGGGCGCCTACTGGCAGGAAACTGTCAGCGTGACCGGAGACAAGGCGCGCATCGACGCCCATGTTCCGGGACCGGCCCGTTTCTCCACTGACGGGCGCGAACGCCACGCCAGGCTGGTGATCTCACCGCGCGACACGAAGGCGCCCGTCAGCGAGGACATCGTGACGGACGAGGCGATCCTGTCCGCCGGCGACCACCATGGTTCCACCTTCTACCAGCACGAGAGATTCGCACGGATCGTCCGTGAAGGCGGTTTGCCGGAAGTTTCGATGGATGACGGCGCGCGGGCGGTCGAGATCGGCGCGGCGGCGGAAGAATCCGCGAAAACGGGAATGCCGGTGACGCTCTAGAAAATTGTCACGGCAGGCTGACGGTATAGTGCATGGCGCCGGTCAGGCAGCGCGATGTGCGCAACTCCACCGCCTTGCCCTCGAGGTCGCGGGCTATGCGGGTGATCAGCAGCAGCGGTTCGCCGACCCCGCAGCCGAGCGCGGCCGAATCGCGCTCGTCGCACAGGATCGCCTTGAGTTTCTCATCGGCCTTGGCGATGGTGATCCCCCAGCGGGTGGAGTACAGCCGGTAGATGTTGTTCGGAATCTCCGACAATTGTCCAAATCCGGGGTAGATGGCCGAGGGAATGGTGATCGTCTCGGCGATCACCGAACTGCCGGCCATCAGGCGCACCCGCTCGATGCGCCAGACCGGATCGTTCGGAGCGATCGCCAGCGCCTCGGCTTCCTCGCGGCTGGCCGGTTCCTGCGACGAACACAAAAGGCGCGAATCGGGAAAGCTGTCTTCATCGCGCTTGTCGTCCGACGTCAGCCGGAAAAACTGGAACAGGATGCGCGCGTCCTCCGGCTCCGCGACGAAGGTGCCGCGGCCCTGCTGGCGCACGAGCAGGCTCTCGGCCGTCATCGCGTCGAGCGCCTTGCGGACAGTGCCCTGGCTCACTTTCAATTCGCGGGCGAGGTCCTGTTCGCTCGGGATGTTCGTGCCCGGTTGCCATGTGCCGTCCACAAGGCGGCGGATGAGCTGGTCCTTGACCTGTGCGTAGAGCGGCTTGAAGCCGATATTCGTGTCGGTATCCTGCAATGGCGGCCCCTTGATTTGCGTGTCTTTGTTTAGCCCGATCCGGTTGACAACGCCAGCATGTTGTATCTTATATAATATATAAGACTTGGCGCGAGAGCGCCGAGATTTCTGGCTATTTTGGAGGCAAGCGTGAGTATCCCGCAACTGCTGGTGCACGACCGCAAGGACAATGTCGGTGTTGTCGTTGTGGAAAATCTGACCGCCGGCACGAACATGACCTGTGTCGTGACCGAGGACGATTCGGATTTTGAACTGACATGCAACGATGACGTTCCCATCGGCCACAAGGTGGCGCTCCAGGATTTTTCCGTCGGCGACACGATCATCAAATATGGCGAAGACATCGGCAAGGTCGTCGCGGCCGTCAAGAAAGGCGGCCATGTCCACACCCACAACCTGAAAACCAAGCGCTGGTAGGAGGCTGAACATGTCGCGAACGATCATGGCGTACCGGCGTGAAAACGGCCGGGTCGGTGTGCGCAATCACGTTGTCATCCTGCCGCTCGACGATATCTCGAACGCGGCCTGCGAGGCGGTTGCGAACAACATCAAGGGTACGATGGCGCTGCCGCATTCCTACGGCCGGCTGCAGTTCGGCGAGGATCTCGACCTGCATTTCCGCACGATGATCGGCACCGGGGCCAATCCCAATGTGGCGGCGGTCGTCGTTATCGGCATCGAGCCGGAATGGACGAAGGTTGTTGTCGACGGCATCGCCGAGACCGGAAAGCCGGTGACCGGCCTTTCCATCGAGCAGAACGGCGATATCGCAACCGTTGCGGCGGCCTCGCGCATTGCCAAGGACTATGTGCACTGGGCGACCGAGCTGCAGCGCGAGGCATGCGACATCTCCGAATTGTGGATCTCGACCAAATGCGGCGAGAGCGACACCACCACGGGCCTGTCCTCATGCCCGACGGTCGGCAACATGTACGACAAGCTGTTGCCGGAAGGGATCTACGGCTGCTTCGGCGAGACCTCGGAAATCACCGGCGCCGAGCATCTTTGCGCCGAGCGTGCCGCCAATCCGGAGGCCGGCGAGAAGTTCATGCGGATCTGGCAGGCGTACCAGGACGACGTGATCGAGGCGCACAAGACGTCGGACCTTTCCGACAGCCAGCCGACCAAGGGCAATATCCTCGGCGGGCTGACGACGATCGAGGAAAAGGCGCTCGGAAACCTCGAGAAGATCGGCCGCACGTCACGCTATATCGACGCGCTCGGGCCTGCGGAAAAGCCGCAGATGGGCAACGGGCTCTACTTCATGGACACATCGTCCGCCGCTGCCGAATGCGTGACGCTGATGGCGGCCGCCGGTTATGTCATCCATACCTTCCCGACGGGGCAGGGCAATGTCGTCGGCAACCCGATCGTGCCGGTTATCAAGATCTCCGGCAATCCGCGGACCTTGCGTACGATGAGCGAGCACATCGATGTCGACGTGACGGGTGTCCTGCGGCGCGACATGACCATCGACCAGGCCGGCGATGCGCTGATCGACATGATCGCGCGCACGGCCAACGGGCGCAACACGGCTGCCGAGGCGCTGGGCCACCGCGAATTCGTGATGACCAAGCTTTACCGAAGCGCCTGATCCGTGAGACAGTCGCGCCGCGCCGGTGTCGACTTGCTGGAAAACCCGATGGCCAAAATCGTTATCACCGAATTCATGGATGACGCGGCTGTGGCTGCGCTGGCGCAGCGTCACGAAACCCATTACGACCAGGGGCTTGCGGACCGCCGGGAGGAGATCGTTGCGCTCGCCGCGGATGCCGCCGCTCTCATCGTGCGCAACCGCACGCAGGTGAATGCCGGGCTGCTCGACGCGGCGCCGGGTCTCAAATGCGTCGGGCGGCTGGGAGTCGGCCTCGACAATATCGACCTGGATGCCTGCAAGGAACGCGGTGTCGCCGTCTATCCGGCGACGGGTGCTAACAATGCGAGCGTTGCCGAATATGTCATCGCCAACGCCATGCTGCTTTTGCGCGGTGCCTATCAGTCAACCGAGGCAATGCTTCGCGGCGACTGGCCGCGCCAGGATCTGATGGGCCGCGAGCTCGCGGGCCACACATTGGGACTGGTCGGATTCGGCGCGATCGCCCGCGAGGTGGCGGTGCGCGCCGGCGTGCTCGGCATGGACATCGTGGCGCACGATCCGCACCTGATGGCCGACGATCCGGGCTGGCAGATCGCCCGCAACGTGTCGCTGGACGGTCTTCTGGAACTGGCCGACGTCATCAGCCTGCACACGCCGCTCAACGATGCGACACGGCACATGATCGATGCGGACGCGCTCAACAAGATGAAAGCGGATGCGATCATCATCAATGCCGCGCGCGGCGGCGTGATCGACGAGGAGGCGCTGGCCTCGGCGCTGGCCCACGGCCGGATCGGCGGCGCGGCGCTGGACGTCTTCGATACCGAGCCGCTGACCGCGGAGGCCGCGATGAAATTCAGCGGCCTGAAAAACATCGTCCTGACGCCGCATATCGCAGGCGTGACCAAGGAATCGAACATCCGCGTCAGCGCGTTGACCGCGCAGAACGTCCTCAACCATCTCGCAGGGGCGGGGTCCTGATGGCGCAGACGGGCGAACGGCTCAGCACCGATGCGGTGCACACGCTGATCAGCGGCGCGCTGAAGCGGAGCAACACATCACAGAGGAATGCCGCGCGCGTCGCCGATGCGCTGCTTGCGGCGGAACTTGCCGGGCAAAGGGGCCACGGACTGCGCCGGGTTCCGACCTACGCGGCACAGGCAGCCGCCGGCAAGGTCGACGGCCACGCCGATCCGAGCCTCGAACAGCACAGGCCCGGCGCCGCGCTTGTCGATGCCGCGAACGGTTTCGCCTATCCCGCCATTGCGCTTGCAGACGACTGGCTGGCGGAAACCTGTCCGGTGCAGGGCATTGCCGTGGCCGGAATCACCCGCTCGCACCATTGCGGCGTTGCCGGCGTCATCGTGGAAAAGCTGGCCGAGCGCGGGCTTGTTGCCATGCTCTTTGCCAACACGCCGGCGGCGATGGCGCCCTGGGGCGGTAAGCGCGCCCTTTACGGAACGAACCCGATCGCGTTCTCGGCACCGCTCGCCGACGGCGATCCGATCACCGTCGATATTTCCCTGTCGCGTGTGGCACGCGGCAAGATCATGGCGGCCAACCAGAGCGGCGATCCCATCCCCGAAGGATGGGCGTTCGATGCCGACGGCGCGCCGACGACCGACGCGACGGCGGCGCTCGCCGGAACGATGGCGCCGCTGGGCGATGCCAAGGGGACGGTCCTGGCGTTGATGGTCGAACTGCTGTGTGCCGGTCTGACCGGCGCCAATTACAGCTATGAGCAGACCTCGTTCCTGAATGCCGAGGGCGGACCGCCGGGCGCGGGGCAGACGCTCATAGCCATGGACCCGGGTCTTTTCGGCAAGGACGCGCGGGCGCGATTCGGGATCATGGCCGGAATGATCGCGGAGACCGAGGGCGCCCGGCTGCCGGGCCGCCGGCGGCAGGCGCTGCGTGCCGAACTCATTGCCAACGGCATTCCTGTCGATCCTGGACTGCTGGCCGACATCGAGGCGATCGGGACCTGAATACCGCGCTCAGGCGGCAAGCGGCAGACGGATCTCGGTCAAAAGGTCCTCAGGCTTGGTGTCGGCCGGATCGTTGAGATAAACCTCGTAGCAGGGAGCGTCCGCCGGCTCTCGGCCCGAGCCCGGTAGCCAGTGGCCGAACAGATGATCGTAGGCGACCCGGATGTCCCCATAGGGGCCCTTATAGGTCAGGACCGCGCAGTCGCCGCCGTCAAGGATCACGTCGTCAAGGCCCTTCGGCAGCATTGTGTCGTCTGACACGATGAAGCCCGCACAACTTTTCAGATCGGCTTCCGCAACCACATTCGGATCATCGTAGTGGACGGCGGCAATGCCGCGTATGTTCGATCCAAGCTCCGGTGCGAAGGTCCACAATTTCCGGAAGCACGGGCCGATCCCCGCGTAGGGGCCCTGATGGTGCAGTGCGGCGAGGCGCTGGATTTCGGTTTTCCTGATTTCAACATCGAACATTTTGCTGTCTCCTTTCGAAAGTGCGTTGACGGTAGGGGCCGGAAAGCCCTCCATGCGGAACGATCGGGGAGAAACGCCATATTGATCCTGGAAGGCGCGCGAGAAGCTGTTCACATTGGGATAGCCTACTTTCGCCGCAATGGCGGCGACCGGCCAGTCCTTGCCGATGAGCCACAAGGCGGCCCTGTAGAGCCGAAGACGGCGAACGGCCTGGGCGCAGGTCTCGCCGGTCATGGCGTGGAACACCCGGTGCCAGTGAAACCTGGACATGGCCGCCACATCCGCAAGCGCGTCCAGCGACAGGTCGCCGGCGGGATTGTCATGAATATATTTCAAGACGCGCATGATGCGCTTGTCGTAGTCGGTCGACACCGGTCACTCCCGATTCATTCCGGCGTCACCATGCCCCAAAGGCAATCCGCAAATCTTGCTGAATTGGCGGTTGCGCTGCGGGTTCGGCACGCCGCTTGTCGCAGGCCGAAAGCCGGCGTACTGACTGTCATGTATTTTTCACAAATCGCGGGCATGGAGGATAAAATCCATGCGAGGCGTCCATGACAGACAGCATGTTCCAAGCCCCCGGCCGGTTCTTTCGGGGCAACCTGCACACCCACAGCAACCGTTCCGACGGTGCCCTCGAGGCCGAGGAGGTGTGCCGCCGATACAAGACGGAAGGCTATGATTTCCTGGCGCTGACCGACCATTTTGTCGGAACCTACGGCTATCCGATTACCGACACGAGACCCTACCGTGACAATCAGTTCACCACTATCCTGGGCGCGGAACTCCATTCGGGCGCCATGGCCAACGGCGAGCTGTGGCACATCCTTGCCGTCGGGCTGCCACTGGATTTCGAAGTGCCGAACGCGCCGCATTTCAAGCCGGTCGAGGACCAGGAAAGCGGCGCCGAGATCGCCCGCAGGGCGCGCGAGGCTGGCGCCTATGTGGCGATCGCCCATCCGCAATGGTCGGCGCTGACCATGGAGGATGCGCGGACCATCGATGCGGCGCATGCGGTTGAGGTCTACAATCACGGCTGCGGAGTCGGCGCCGACCGGGCCGACGGCTTTCATACGCTCGAACTGCTCCTTTCGGAGGGCCGCAGGCTCGACCTTTGCGCAACCGACGATGCCCATTTCACCGAACCGGACCATTTCGGCGGCTGGGTCATGGTCAAGGCGCAGGAAAACCGCCCCGAGAGCCTTCTGGAAGCGCTCAAGGCCGGCCACTACTATTCGAGCCAGGGTCCGGACTTCGTCGGTATTTCCTGGAGCGACAAGACCGTGGATGTGGAAAGCAGCGCCGTCTCCTCGGTGATTGTCCAGGGGCAGGGTTCGGCGGCCGTCGCCGTGCATGGCGACGCCATGACCAGGACGCAGGTGTCGTTGATCCGGTTCACGGATTCGCCCTGGCTGCGGGTGACGATCGTTGACCGCGACGGCAAGCGGGCCTGGTGCAACCCGGTCTGGCGATGACGTGGCGGCTTACCCTTCCGGGTCGTAGACGTAGCCGATGCCGCGGACGGTCTTGATGACGGACGGTTTTTCGGGGTTGCGCTCGATCTTGCGGCGCAGGCGCGAGATGCGGATGTCGATGGACCGGTCGAACGGGTCCCAGCTGCGGTCGTGGGCCTTTTCGAGAATCTGGTCGCGGTTGAGAACGCGGCCCTTGTTTTCCGCGAACGCCTTCAAAAGGTTGAATTCCATGGCGGTGAGCGGAATCTCTTCGCCGTCGGCATCGCGCATTTTCGCCGCCTCGATGTCGAGCACATAGTCGCCGAAACGTGCCGTACCGGGCTTTTCCTCCTTGCCGGCGCCGTCTGCGGACTTGCGTCGCAGCACTGCCTTGACGCGCGCCTCCAGCTCGCGCAGATCGACCGGCTTGCCGAGATAGTCGTCGGCGCCCATCTCCAGGCCGATGATCCGGTCCACCACCTCGCCGGCGGCCGTCAGCATCACCACGGGCGTCTGGTCCTCGATGCGCAGCGACCGCAATGTCGTCAGCCCGTCCTCGCGCGGCATGTTTATGTCGAGGATTATCAGGTCGATCCGGTCGCTGGCCATCACCGCCCGCAGTTCGTCGCTGCTCGAGGCCTTCGAGACCTGGAAGCCGCGCTTGCACAGGTATTCGTGCACCATTTCGCGGACTTCGAGTTCGTCGTCGCAGATCAGCAGGTGGTACTGGTTGTTTTCCATTTATCCGTCTTCTTTTTCGTTGTTCAAAATACCATAAACAAGTTCGCGCAACTCGGCCGGCGACACCGGTTTCTCGAGATACGGGCGCTGTGATTCCTGCAACAGCCGCTGGGAGGCCGCACCCATCGTATCGCCGGTGATAAATGCCGTTTTGTCGAGAATGTGCGGATGGTTGTCGCGGATCGTCTCGTAGAGGCCGCGACCGTCCAGCGACGGCATGTTGAGGTCGCTCAAGAGCAGGTCGTAACGCTGTTCATTCAGGCGCTTGACCGCATCGTCGCCCGAATGCGCCAGCGTGACCTGGAAGCCTTCCTTCCTGAGGATCTCGGCGATCAGTTCGGCGACCTCGACCTCGTCGTCAACGACAAGCGCCCGCACGCCGGATCGGCTGCGCGCATCCTCGATTGATTCAGTTTCATCCTCGGCGTTCTTGCCGCCGGCCGGAAGCGAGATGACGAAGCGGCTGCCGCCGCGATAGTCGGGATCGGCCCAGATGTGGCCGCCGTGCGAATGGATGATGCGGTGGCAGAACGCGAGCCCTATGCCGGTGCCGTCGCCGACATCCTTGGTCGTGAAGAAGGGCTCGAAAATGCGCGCGATGATGTTCTTCGGGATGCCCGGGCCGTTGTCGGTCACCGTGATCTCGACCGTATCGCCCGCCTTGCCGGTGCCGGTCGCGACAGTGATCCGGTTGCCCTCGCCGGCGGCCAGTATTGCCTGTTCGGCATTGATGATGAGATTGATGATCACCTGGGTGATCTGATCGGCGTCGGCAATGATCTCGGGAACGCGCCCGGCAAGGTCGCAGACGATCTCCAGGCCTTCATCCTTCTTGCCGTAACCCGCGACGTCGACGGCGGTGGTGATCACCGCGTTGACATCGGTGTTTTCCATCTTCGTCGGCTGTTGGCGTGCCATGGCCAGGAAAGTCTTGACGATCTTGGCGCAGCGTTCGGCGGCGCTGCTGATCTTCTCGATGCGCTTGATGGTCTCCGGCTCATGGGCCTCCTCGCGCAGCATCAGCGAATGGCCGACCACGATGGACAGCGGGTTGTTCAACTCATGCGCGACACCGGCCAGCAACTCGCCGAGCGCCGACATCTTCTCGTTCTGGAACAGCAATTCGCGCTGGCTCGTCAGCTCCTCTTGGAGCGCCAGCTCGTCGGTCAGGTCGCGGGTGTTGGAGACAACGACCTGCTCGCCCTTGAATTCGATCAAACGGGCAGAGATCGACCCCCAGAACGGTTCGCCCTTCGCGTTCAACAGTTTCAACTTGTGTTCGTAGATCGAGCCGGCCTCGCGCAGGATGTCGAGATATTCGACCCGGTCCCGCGGATTGACATAGTACTCCTTGGCCATCTCGACCGGCCCGAAGAGCGCCGTCGTCTCCGGACTCCTGAACAGCAGCTTGCCGGTCTCGGCATTAGTCATCTGGACGGGCACCGGGCAGGCCTCGAGGACCTTGCGGATCAGCGCTTCGGCCTCGTTCTGACCGGTCAGGTCGATGGTCGTCGTGACGACGACTTCCTCGCCCTTGTAGTCGGCGATCCGGCCATAGGCCGTGGCCGGGAATTCCTTACCCTCGCCGTTGATCAGCGTGATCTTGTAGTCGTCGACGCGGCCGTCGGCGAGCAGCGTGGTGATATAGTCGGCGCGGTCGTCGATGCTGCGGTAGTGTTCCGTCGCGTCCTTACGCTTTCCGAACAGTTCGATGGCGGCGGGATTGCGGTAGAGGATCTCGCCGTCGCCGACCCTTGCCATGACAACCGGCGCCGGACTTGCCTCGAGCACCTGGCGGATCAGCAGATCGCCGTCGCGCTCCGCGGTCTCCGCGTGCTTGCGGGCGGTGATATCGGTGCGTGTGACGACGAAACCGCCGAGCTTCGTCGGATGCACGGAAACCGCGTAGTGCGTGCCGTCGGTGTGCGTGAGCTCATAGTCCTGGATATACTCGATGCCGTTCTCGATGCGGGCGGAAACCCACTCTTCCTCATGCCCGACAGCTTCGGCGTAAACCCCGCGCCGCGCCGTCTCGCGCATCAGGATTTCCCAGTCGAGGCCTGGCTCCAGGATGTCCTCGACGGCGTGGTTCATTTCCCGGTAACGCGTGTTGAACATGACGAGGCGGCCGTCCTCGTCGTAAAGCGCGAAGCCTTCGGAAAGGGACTCGATGGCGTCGCGCAGCATATCGCGCGCCTTGAGCGTGTCCTCGTCGAGCTCGGCGCGGTCGGTCAGGTCCTGGACCGCGTTGACGACGAGTTTCTGCCCCTCATGTTCGAATACGCTGGCGCAACCGCGGACCAGGATCTCCTTGCCTGATTCCGACTTGGTCCTGACCGGGTAGTTTTCGATCCTGCCCTTGAGCTCCAGCCGCCGCAGCATTTCCATGCTGTCCTCGCGGTCGGGAAAGAACTCGGCGATGGAGCGGTTTTCCTGGGAGTCCGGCGGGACCTCGTAGAGGCGGTTCGACGCGGGGTTCGAGTAGAGAACCTCGCCCGTATCGATGCGGTTGACCCACATCGGAAGCGGGATGTTCTCCGCCAGAAGTTCGGCCAGCCTCTGACCGCGCCGCCGGGCGCCGAAGTCGATGCTGAGAAAGAGCGTGCCGCCATCGCCGGCCGGCGAAGCCGACAGCAGCCGCCACTTGCCGTCACGGGTGCGCGCTTCGAGCGGCACGCCGTCCGGTCTTTTCCACATTTCGACAATCCGGCTCCTGTCGTCAGCGCTGTCGCCGATTTCATTCTGATTGATCGTCGCCACCCGCTCGAGATACTCGCTCAGCACCTCATGCGGCCCGCACGAACCCGACACGACGCCCGCCAGCGTCAGAAACTCGCCGTTGGCTTCCTGCAGCCGACCGTCGGAATCAAAGCGCACGAAGGCGGCACTCTGCTCGAGAGCGCTGTCAGTTTCGGTTGTCGCGTGCCTGGACATGGCAAATTTCCTATCCGGCCAGTGTTTCAGTCGATTTTCAGATCACGGGCCTAATGTTTCAATTGTTTCAGCGTTTGGCAAAGTCCGCGGCTCCCGGCGCCGTAAGCCCTTGAATTTTTTGCCATGCGAACAACTCCCGGAATCGGACGCCGAGACAACAAATGAAACACAATCTCGCTTGATCTGAAAATCAAACGAAACTTTTGCGGCTCAAATAGCGGTCAAACGAAAACGCGACAGGAACAGTCCGATGACCGCACATGTTTTTACCGCCACCCATGAAAACGCCCCCGTCGTTGCCCTGCACTCCTCGGCATCGACCGGTCAGCAGTGGAACAGCCTCGCCGACCAACTGGCGGGACGTTTCGATGTCAGCGCGCCGAACCTGCCGGGATATGGCGGCACGGCCCGCCTGGGGTGCGCCTCGTCGTCCGGCGTCGCGCCGGTCGCGGAACCGATCATCGACCACATGGCGGGCTACGGCACCGCCGTGCACCTCGTCGGCCATTCCCACGGCGCCGGCGTGGCCCTGAAGATCGCGCTGACGCGGCCCGAACTGGTCAAGAGCCTGACCATCTACGAGCCCGCCACATTCCACTTCCTGAGAACAGGCGATCCGGAGGACCGGGCAAGGTTCCGGGACATCGCCACGGTTCGCGCGGCGGTGGCCAGGGGTGTTGCCGATAACACGCCGGATGCCGGCATGCGCACCTTCATAGACTTCTGGAACGGTTCGGGTTCGTTCGACCGTTTCGGCGAAAACACCCGCCGGAAATTCGCCGCCATGGCGCCGGTTATCCTGAGCGATTTCGCCCACGGCCTGGCCGAGCGCTGGCAACTTCACGACCTGCGGCGGATTCATTGTCCGACGCTGGTGCTCATGGGCATGGACTCACCCGCCGTCGCGCAGCACGTCGCCATGCGTATCGCAGAGACCGTCGATCATGCCCGCCTGGCGATGCTTCCCGGGCTCGGCCACATGGCGCCGGTTTTCGAACCCGAATGGGTCAACCCGAGGATCTTCGAACACGTTGCGGGCGCCGAACGGCCGGCTGCCAACTGCTACTGGCCGCAGCGTTCCGCTGCCTGAATTGAAACCCCGAAAAGGAGAACGGACATGAACGTCATGACATCGGTATCGAATTCGCCCGACTTTACGGCGATCAAAAGCAAGCAGAACGCCGCCTGGTCTTCCGGAGACTACAAGAAGATCGGCGTCACCCTGCAGATCACAGGCGAGGAGCTTGCCGAGGCGGCAAACCTTGCCGCGGGTTCCAGGGTTCTGGACGTCGCGGCCGGCAACGGCAACGCGACACTGGCCTTCGCCCGCCGCTGGTGCGATGTGACCTCTACCGACTATGTCGCCGCCCTGCTCGAGGGCGGGCGCCGGCGTGCCAATGCGGAATGCCTGACCGCGGATTTCCGCGTCGCCGACGCCGAGGACCTGCCGTTCAAAGACGGCGAATTCGACGGTGTTGTATCGACGTTCGGCGTGATGTTCACGCCCAACCAGAAGCTTGCCGCCTCCGAGATGGTCCGCGTTTGCCGCAATGGCGGCAAGATCGCCATGGCAAACTGGACTTCGGAGGGCTTCATCGGCGCGATGTTCCGGACGATGGGCAAACATGTGCCGCCACCGCCCGGTACCAAATCGCCGGCGCTGTGGGGCGACCGCCGCTGGATCGGCGAGACATTCGAGCACGCCGCCGGGTCGATATCGACGACGATCAAGCAATTCAACTTCCGATATGCTTCGCCGCAGCAGTTCATCGCTTTCTTCCGCACCTATTACGGCCCGATGAACAAGGCATTCGGCGCCGTCGGCGTGGAAGGCGAAAAGGCACTGACGGACGATCTTCTGGCGTTGATCGACGGCTACAACGAGGCCGCGGACGGATCCATGTTCGTGCCTTCCGATTATGCCGAGGTCATCATCGAGAAAGCGTGATCGCCGCGCCCCGGCACGGTCGCTGCCGGGGCGTACCGCCGTCGCCGCAACCTATACTTGGTTTCAGCAGTCACCATATTCGGCGAAGATGATCGGGAAGTACCGATACGGTTGAAATGCAAGTAAAAAGCAGATCAATTATGCCACAGGGGGCATGGATCGATGAGCGAGCAGACACTCTTTGAAAAATACGGCGGTTTCTCCAAGATTAGCCGGGTTGTCCTGGCGTTTTACGACACGCTGCTGGACAGCGACGATATCGGGCCGTTTTTCGACGATATCGACATGTCGCGGATGGTCGACCACCAGACCAAGTTCATGGCCTCCCTGCTCGGCGGTCCGGCGTCCTATTCGGACAACCAGCTCCGGCAACTGCATTCTCATCTGCCGATCGAGCACAGCCATTTCGACGAGCTGAAGGTCGTGCTGGGTGAAACGCTGGAAGATCACGGTTTCGATACCGAGGATATCGGTGCGGTGCTGCAGGAATTCGAAAACAGACGAAAACTGATCGTGGATTAGGTCTATGTCCATCGAAGCCATCAATGAACAGCTTTTGCGCGCCATCGGCGTGGGCGTTGCCCTTCTCGACGTCAAGAGCTTCTCGTTCCACTTCCACAACGACACGTTCGAGGAGTGGTTCGGAGCGCCCGAGGAAGGTGCGAAGCTCAACGACGTCCTGACGGAACTCGACATTGACGCCCTCAGGACCGGATTGCGGGAGAACAGGCGCTACACGGCCGAGACGCGGTTCAAGAAAAAGCGCCGGACGATGGTGGTCGCGGTCGATTTCACGCCGACCCTCGAGGGCGAGCAGGAAATCGCCGTTCTGGTGTGTCAGAACATCACCCGCATCCGCGAGCTGGAATCGATGATCGATTCCTATTCGATGATGGTCGAGCGCAACAACCGCGAAATCAAGCGCGAGAAGGAGCAGGTCGAGAAACTGCTTCTCAACATCATGCCGCGCGCGGTCTATGAGGAATTCAAGACCTTCGGTGTCGTCACCCCGCAGCTCTACGATCCGGTCTCGGTGCTGATGCTCGATTTTGTCGGATTTACCGACATGGTCGCCTCCGCCGATCCGAGCGTCACGGTCACCGAGCTCAACGACATCTACAGCGCCTTCGACCGCATCGGCGAACAGTTCGGCTGCGAGCGGATCAAGACCATCGGCGACGCCTATATCACGGTTGCGGGCCTGCCGGATCCGACGCCGGACCATGCCAAGGCCGCCGCCAACGCGGCGATCCGTTTCATCCGCTACCTGGAGCGGCGCAACAGCAGCCATCCGAACCAGTGGCGGTGCCGGATCGGACTTGCAACCGGCGCGGTAGTCGGATCGGTGGTCGGCATCCAGAAATACGTTTACGACATTTTCGGCCCGGCGGTGAATCTCGCATCCAGGCTGCAGGAGTTCTCCGAGCCCATGCAGATCAGCGTGCAGGACGACATGGCGGTGGTGCTGCGCGAGCAGTTCGAACTGGACAGCCTCGGCAAGCGTCAGATCAGGGGCTTCGACGAGCAGGAAGTCTGGCGTCTTCACGATTCTTCAAGGATCATGAGTCAGGCGGGGTCGTGACCAAACACAGGTTACGGCGTTCGATATCATGAATGTTCACTTGCGGCAGACCCGCAATCACCGCCTTTGAATCAATGGCTGAAGTCCAGGTCTGAAATCCCTCCCAAACAATCCGAACACCGTCCGGTCCATTTACAGCCAACAATCCCATTCCGTACGCGGACTTTCCCGCGATTGGCGAATCTCAACTGCCTCTACACGCATTTGTTTCAGTAGTGTGAGCTAGACCACAGAGCAATCGCAGCGCCCGGGACACAATACATCGCTGCTGACAGCATTGGTTCGATCGGCGTTTGGACTGAATCCAAACGTTATGCGCGGAACAACAGGGAGGGACAGCATGACCACGGTCAGAATTGCGACTTTTAACTGCGAGAACCTGTTTGCGCGGTACAAGTTCAATGAAGGAATTGCGCCACGCCACGGATTTACAATCAACGAAATCAGTTTTGATATTCTGAGTACGCGCTCAAAACGCATCACGGCGCAGGCGATAAAGGCAGCGGACGCTGACATTATCTGCCTGCAGGAAGTGGAAAGTCTTCCGGTGCTTGAGAAGTTCAACTCCGAATTTCTGGGCTGGAGTTCGTCAAGGCGTTACCGCTACAAAACACTGGTTGACGGGAACGATCCGCGGGCGATCGACGTTGCCTTCCTGTCGCGCATGCCCGTCAAATTCATGCGGTCTTCACGGCACGAGAGAAATTCAGCCAACTCGTGGTGGCTCTTCTCGCGAGACTGCATGCGGGTGGATTTCGAAATCGGCGGGGAAATACTGAGCCTTTACGGAAACCACTTCAAATCGATGATGGGCGGGCGAAATGCGACACGCAACCGCAGGCTGGAACAGGCAGAGGGTGTCCAAAACATTATCGAAGCCGACTACGGGCCGGAGCTGGATGGCAACATCATTGTCCTTGGCGATTTGAACGACTATCCGCAGGAAGAGGACGGCACCAGCACCGCGCTCGGGGCGCTGCTTGATCATAACGGCCTGGTCGATCCGATGGCGCGTCTGCCTGAGTCCGATCGATGGACACACTACT
Organism: Nitratireductor sp. XY-223; assembly: GCF_004959855.1. GTDB lineage: Bacteria > Pseudomonadota > Alphaproteobacteria > Rhizobiales > Rhizobiaceae > Hoeflea_A. The sequence continues at coordinate 928,915 of NZ_SPNT01000002.1, forward strand.
GGGCAAGAAAGGGTCGTTACCGCCAACTCGACTACATGCTGATGTCCGGGGTGCTCGACGACAACTCGGGCAATCCGGTACCCGACCGTGTTCTGAACGGTCTGCCCTGGCGTGCGGAGGAGGTCGAGGTCGAACGATTCGATGACGTTGGCGAGGACAGCCCGAAAGCATCCGATCATGTTCCGGTCATTCTAGAGGTCGATGTCGGCGCTTCTGAGCAGTAGTCGCATGTACGATTGGGGCCGCGCGGTCCGAGGCGCGGCCTCCCGATATTGAGTTTCGACTGGGAGGGATTTCTGAAATGTCCAGTATATGGCGTATGCCGATCTGTTTGATGATCGCCGTTGCACTTTGCCTGGTATTCAGTGTTTCAGGGTCAGCGCAGGAGCTGAAATTTGGCAATTTCAGATGTTTGCTGTCAGGTGACGAGGTGCGCACAACAACGATTAGGGGCATAGAGAATCAGAAAGTATGTCAGATCGGGGACGAGGTTACGGTCGACGTTGTAGGAGGCGATCTCGTTTCCTGGGAAGCAGAAAACAGCCGGGAGCATATTGCTGAAAAACTGATACTGTCGCTCGACGGCCATCTGCTCTTCGGCAACTATGCCCGTGTCTCTCCAGATGGGAAAAGGCTGAAATTCAACCTGGAACGGGATCCGGCAAAACAGGAAAATTTTGCCTCGTGGCTATCCGTTCTGCCGCGCACGAGGCTCTACGATTCCCAGAAAAAAGAGATGGCGGTGGTGCTCGAGACCAGCGGACGGGAATATGGCAGTGGGGAAATCGGAATCAGAGCCGCGTCGATAGTGCATACAACCGTGGCCGCGATATTGTTCGCGGGTGTCTTTCTACTGTTCGTAATTCTTACCGCCAAAACTGATCTTCTGCGTGATCCAGGTCCCTTGCCGGATTTGGGCAAGCGGCCCTACAGCCTTGGGAAGACGCAAATGGCGGCATGGTTTTTCCCAATTTTTGCCGCCTTTTTGTACCTTTGGCTGGTTACCGACAGGATTGACCTGCTCACACCAGGTGTCCTCGGTCTTATCGGAATAAGCAGTGCAACGGGGGTATTCGCCGCTGCGATCACCGTTTCGAAACAGACATCGGAGGCCGCCAATCGCTCCGAACTGATCAAACAGAGACAATTGCTGCAAGAAGAAATCTCGAAGTTGAACCAAATGCTGGCGTCGGACGATGTCAAAAATGATCCAGCAAAGTCGGCCAGACTTTAAATGAAACGCGAAGAAAAAGAAACGGAATTGAGCAAGAAGATAGACTACCTTGCAGCCACTACCAGCGACGCGCCGGTCCGTGCCAGCCAAAATTTCTTTCGCGATATTGTCAGTTCGGGTGGTGAGTTATCCCTGGCCAGGTTCCAGATGGTCGGATGGACGCTGGCCCTGATATTGGTGTTCGTCGCTTCCGTTGTGGACAAACTGAGCATGCCCGAATTCTCGGCAACCCTGCTGGGGTTGATGGGATTGAGTTCGGGAACCTATGTCGGGTTCAAATTCCCGACAAAGGACGGCAAGTAGCTCGGAATTGCGTCGCATCCAATCTGTCGAATTGGGGTCGAACTTGCGGGCCAAGGGTACCTGCTCGCCCGCACTGATGAGCACCGCAAGACCCTGATAACGCCGACGATCGCGGCGTCGAGACACTTCTTTAGTGTCGCGCTGCAAATTCGCTGATCCCCGGTGGGCTATTTCTGACCGACCATGTCCGCCCACGTTGTGTAGGAACCGGCCAGTTCGTCTGGGGTCGGCAAATGTTTCGGTCGCGCTTGCGGGGCCGGCAGCTTTGCGGCGCGTACAATGCAGTTGATGTAATTGAACAGGCCGCACACCTCGACAACTTCATATATGGCCTGTTCGCTCCAGCCCGAATCGAGCGCGGCTTGAAATGCTGCGTCAACCTCGTCGCCGGTACCCTGGCACAGATGCCGTGCATAGGTCATCAAAGGCGCAAGCCTTTGGCCGGTGTCCCTGTCCGGTCCGGAAAAGACTTCGGAAAAGATAGCGTGATAGAAAGCGCAGTATCCCACGCCATTCAGCCCCGAAACGAGGGCCGCGATGGCCTCACGTTCGCCTCTTGAAAGCGCTCCCGGTTCGGCCATCACGTCATGGGCCAAACGCATCAGTTTTTCGGAGTTTTTTGGAAACGCCTTCAGGACGTCGGTCAGGCTGCTTTGACTTGTTACCGAACTGAAAGTCGTCATCAAGGTCTGCTCCTGCAATCGCCATATGCCGCATCGAGAATACTGTACGAGGCAGTCCCGTTTGGCTGGACTGAAGGCTCAGTATTCCATGAATTCCGTCGCCTTGCCGTCCTCGAACAGCCACAGGTCGATCTTCGGACCGGTGACGTTGCGGCCGGTGCGCCGGTGCGTGAATGAGCATTCGCCGAAGGCAATCACGCGACTGCCGCGGGCGATGAATTCGTTGACCCGGTAAAATTCCATCGACCAGTCGTTTGCCAGGCCCTCGTAGTAATCGATGACCTCCTGCTTCGGTGCGCGCTGGCGGGTGAAAACCAGTTCCGGTACGGCCTCGGCGGACGATCCCCAGTCGACCCGGTCGGCGAACACGTCGGCCCACACCGCGGTGTCGCCTCCCGTTTCGTGCCATGCCGTGTAGGCGTTGCGCAGAATTTCGACGTTGATTTCTTCTTCGGCCAGGAACTTCATAATTTCACCTTGAGAGGACTTCAGCGGCAATTGATGCTGCATGGCGAAATTGTGCCTGTATGTGTGAAAACTCACAGAAACGGGTTTTTTGCGATTTGGCCGGCTGGCTCCTCAGGCGGGATCAGTCCGCGTCCTGCCGGGGAAACCGCAGCCTGAAGGCGGCATAGGCGAGCAGAATCCCGCATCCCAGCGACGCGCACAGGAACGGCAATCGCAGCGCCGCTTCGCGGCCGATTCCGGGTTCGGCACCGGAAACGATCAGGCCCGCCGCGAGGGCACCGAGGGGCATCATGCCCCAGCCGAGAAAGCGGTAGATGCCGTTGACGCGGCCCAGCAGCGCATTGGGTATGGTGCGTTGGCGGTATGAAACCGTCACGACGTTCCAAAGCAGTGCCGCCAGCATTTCGACAAACAGCGCAACGGCAACAAGATAGGCGGACGAGGTTGCGGCGATCACCAGATAGGGCAGCGGAAAGATGCTCAACGCCACGAACAGGCTCGCGCCGTTGCCGATCCGCCGCGCAATGGCCGGGCAGACAAGACCGCCGAGGACGCCGCCGGCTGCGCCGGCGGTCAGCAACAGCCCGTAGCCGAATGCCGAGGTCAACAGGACTTCCTGCGCGTAGAGGACCAGGATGGTGAGCGTCATGGTGTGCAATGCATTGAGGACGCCAAGCATGACGGCGAGCCTCAAGATGAGCGCGTGGCGGGCGATCCAGCGCAACCCGTCCTTGAATTCGGCGAGGAAACCGGCGCGGGCGCGGATTTCCTTGCGCAGCGGGAAAGCGATGAGCCACAGGCACCAGGCCGACAGGGCGAACATGACCGCGTCGAAGCCGAACGGGGCCGGGACCGCCAGGGCAATCAACAGGCCCGCGACCGGCGGGCCGACAAAGGAGCCCATGACCTGCTCGATGCTCCAGATCTGGCCGTTGGCGCTTTCCAGGTCCTTCGGTTCGACGATCATCGGCAGGACAGTCTGCGCCGTGTTGTCGCGAAACACTTCCGCCGTGCCGAGGAAAAACGCGACGCTGGCGAGGGCAAGGATCAGCGGCAGCCTGAGGCCGCTTTCTTCCGCGAGGGGCAGGGCCGGTGAACCGAGGATGATGCCGACCACGCCGAGACTGAGGAGCAGGCGGATGATGTCAGCGCCAACCATCAGGCGCTGCCGGTCGGCCCGGTCCGTGATGACGCCGGCCGGCAGGGCGAGCAGGAACCAGGGCAGCCGTGTCGCGAAAGCGACGATCGCGATGTGGATCGGATTGCTGCTGATCATCGTGGCAAGCCACGGGAAGGCCAGCGCGGCAATGCCGTCGCCAAGATTGGACAGGGCGCTTCCCGTGAAAAGCAGGCGGTAATTGCGGTTCTGGCGCAGCAGAAGATTGTGCAAGGCTGATTTCTCCCGACCCGCCAGGTGATTTGCAGGAAATGTCGGGGCAGCCTAGCGGGACAATAAATTTATGCAACACGGCATCCGGGCACTTCCCCTGGCGTGCGACTCGTACTATCGTTTGTTCCTGTTTTGTTTCAGTCAGGAACCGCCCCGATGCCAGCGATCACGACCAACACCCCAATGCGCCTTTCGAACGCCGCCGCCCGGCGCCTGTTCCTCGATCGCCACGGCCTTGCAGAGGATCCGTCGAAGCGCTTGGCGCTGGCGGAGTTGCAGGCGCTGATCGAACGGCTCGGCTTTGTCCAGGTGGACAGCATCAACACGGTGGCGCGGGCGCATGATCTGATCCTGTTCTCGCGCCGCCAGTGCTATCGTCCGGCCCAGCTCAAATCGCTGCTGGAGGAGGAGCGCTCGCTGTTCGAGCACTGGACCCATGACGCGGCGGTCATACCGACGCGCTTCTACCCGCACTGGAACATGCGTTTCGCGCGCCACGAGGCGCAGCTCAAGGAGCAATGGCGAAAGTGGCGCCGCGACGGATTTGAGGAAAAGTTCGACGACGTGCTCGCCCATATCGGAGAAAACGGCCCGGCCATGTCGCGCGAGATGGGGGACGGCGAGAAGAAATCGATTGGCGGCTGGTGGGACTGGCATCCGTCGAAGACGGCGCTGGAATATCTGTGGCGCACGGGACGGCTCGCGGTTTGCCGGCGCGAAGGCTTCCAGAAGGTCTACGATCTTGCCGAGCGGGTGATTGCCGAAGAACACCGCCAACACCGGCCTGACGAAGCCGAGTCCGTCGACTGGGCCTGCGCCAGCGCCCTCGACCGGCTCGGCTTCGCGACCTCTGGCGAACTGGCCGCCTTCTGGGACGGCGTCACGCCGGCCGAGGCAAAGGCCTGGTGCGCGCGCAGGCTCGGCAAGGACCTTGTTCCCGTCATGCTCGAGACGGCGGATGGCCGGTCCCATAAAGTCTTTGCCCGTCCGGACCTTGACGAACAGGCGGAAGCGGCCGGCGAGCCGCCGCGCCGCATCCGCGTGCTTAGCCCGTTCGATCCGATGATCCGCGACCGCAACCGCGCCGAGCGGCTCTTCGGCTTCAACTACCGGATCGAGGTCTTCGTGCCGGCGCACAAGCGCAAATACGGCTACTACGTCTTCCCGCTACTGGAAGGGGACCGGCTGATCGGGCGCATCGACATGAAGTGCCGGCGCGACGCCGGGGTGCTGGATGTCACGGCGCTGTGGCTGGAGCCGAAGGTGCGGCTCGGGCGCGGCCGCTTCGGCCGGCTCGAGGCCGAGCTTGAGCGGGTGCGGCGCTTTAGCGGCTGCGACCGGATCGCGTTCGCCGACGGGTGGATCAGGGAGCCCCGGTGAATTCCTAACCGATCGAGTATGGGCCGCCTCAATACAGCCAGCGCACCAGCCCCAGCGTGATGAACGGGAACAGCGCCAGGATGACCACGCGGATGAGATCGGTCGCAACGAAGGGGAAGACGCCGCGATAGGTCTGGCCGAGCGGAATGTCCGGCGCCATCGAGTTGATGACGAAAAGATTCATGCCGACCGGCGGCGTGATCAGGCCGACTTCGACGACAATCAGGACGAGGATGCCGAACCACAGCGCGAACTCCTCCGGCGGCAGGCCGAAGTCGAGGCCGATGGCGATCGGAAAGAAGATCGGAACTGTCAGCAGGATCATCGACAGGGAATCCATCACGCAGCCGAAGACCAGGTACAAGAGCAGGATGATCGACAGCACCAGCCAGGGCGAAAAGCCCTGCTCGGTAACGTAAAGCGCCGCTTCCTGCGGCAGCTGCGAAAGTGCAAGGAAGCCGTTGTAGATCGCGGCGCCGAGAATGATCAGGAAGATCATGCCCGTCGAATTGGCGGTGTCGAGGATCGACGATTTGAGCGTCGACCAGGTCAGGCCGCGATTGAAGAGGGCGATCAGCCCGGTGCCGGCGGCGCCGACCGCGGCGGCCTCGGTCGGGGTGAAGATGCCCATGTAGATGCCGCCCACCACCAGCAGGAAGACGACAAGCACCGGCCACACCGAGAGCAATGCGCGGAAGCGTTCCCCATAGGGCACGCGCTCGCGCGTGCCGGCGGAATTCGGGCGGATGCGCACATAGAGCGATATGGCCAGCATGTAGCCGACGGCGGCGAGTACGCCCGGAACAACGGCTGCGACGAAGAGCTTGGCGATGTTCTGCTCGGTGAGGATCGCGTAGATGACCAGCACCACGGAAGGCGGGATCAGGATGCCCAATGTGCCGCCGGCCGCCAGCGTTCCGGTGGCGAGCGGGCCGGAAAAGCCGTAGCGCTTGAGTTCCGGCAGCGCGACCTGGCCCATGGTGGCTGCGGTGGCGAGCGACGATCCGCAGATGGAGCCGAAACCGGCGCAGGCGCCGACCGCGGCCATGGCAACGCCGCCGCGCCGGTGTCCGAGCCAGGTCTCGGCCGCGTGGAACAGCGCCGTCGACATGCCGCCGAGCCGGGCGAACTGGCCCATCAGCAGGAACAGGGGCACGATCGACAGCGAATAGCTGGAGAAGGTGCCGTAGGTCTGGTTCTTCAACTGCCCGAAAATCATCAGGAAGGAACCGTTGATCATGTAGCTGCCGAGCACGCCGACGGCCAGCATCGCGAGGCCGATGGGAATGCGCAGGAAGATCAGGATCAGGAGAACGGGAAACGACCAGATGCCGATTTCGAGATTGTTCACGACAGTTCCCCGCTGATCGGCACGTTCGAGCCGGACCGGTATTCGACGATGCTGCGCCAGAAACACCAGACCGACACGATAACAAAGACAACGGCTCCGAAGAGACCGGCAGCATAGGCCCACCAGATGGGGAACTGCAGGATGAAGGTGGTTTCCTGGTAGCTCTGTTTGTCGAGCGTTCCGAGCCAGTGGCGCCAGCAGATCAGCAGCGCAAGCACCAGCATCATCAGATTGGAAACAACCTCGATAAAGCGGTTGGCGGTGTCGCTAAAATGCATGGTCAGCACCTCGACAACGGCATTGCCGCGCTTCAGGTGGCACCAGGGCAGGAAGGCGAAGACGGCGAAGGCCGTGCCTGCCTCGACGAGCTCGAAATCGCCGGGGACCGGCGCAAGCCCGGCAAAGACGAGCGCCCGGCCGGTGACCGATATGACGGTTATGACGACAAGCGCGGTGAGGACGAGGCCCCCCGCAAGGGCGGTCAGGCGGGCCAGTGCCTCGACCCAGCGTTCAATACGCTCCGACATTTTTATCCCTTACGCCCCCTTACCGTGCGGCGGCACGCGCGCGCGTTCCGAATGCCGATTGCCGCAGATTTGCGGTACCGGCTGCAGCATATTGCGCCGGTTGCGTCATGGAAAGTCGCGCTGTTGAAATCCCGTATGCCGTGCTCTTGCGGCGATTGTCGGCGGGGGCGTGCGACGTTCACGCGCCCCCGTCAATGGCAATCCTAGTTGGTGTTCTTCTCGATCGCCGCCTGGGCGCGCTGGTAAAGATCGCGGCCGTCAATGCCCTTGGCATCCATCTCGGCGATCCAGTTCTCGATGACCGGCTTCGACGCCTCTTTCCAGCGGGCGACTTCGGCGGCATCGAGGACAATGATCTTGTTGTCCGTCTTTTCTGCCGCGGCGCGGCCCGGCGCGTCGAATTCCTGCATGGTGCGTCCGGCGAAAGCCGAGAATTCCAGGCCGGAATTGTCGTCGAGGATCTTCTTCAGATCGTCCGGCAGGCTGTCATATTTCGCCTTGTTCATCGCAAGCACGAAGACGGCGGTGTAGAGCGCCTTGTCACCGGAGAATTCCGTATGGGTGTTGACGAGCTCCGGAATTTTCAGGGCCGGCGTGACTTCCCACGGAATGACCGTGCCGTCGATGACGCCCTTCGACAGCGCCTCGGGAATGGCCGGAACCGGCATGCCGACCGGGGTCGCGCCCATTTCCGAAAGCAGGCCGTTGATGACGCGTGTCGGTCCGCGCAGCTTCTTGCCCTGCATGTCCTCGAGCTTGGCGATGCCGTCGCCCTGGACATGGAACATGCCGGGCCCGTGCACCCAGGTGCCGAGGATCTTGAGGTCCTTGAAGTCGTTGTCCTTCATGTCCGATTCGAACAGTTCCCAGTAGGCGCGGGAAGCGGCTTCGGCGTTGGTCATCATGAAGGGAAGCTCGAACACCTCGGCGCGCGGGAAGCGGCCGGGCGTATAGCCGGGAAGCGTCCAGACAATGTCGACGACACCGTCGCGGGCCTGGTCGATGAGCTGGGGTGGCGTTCCGCCGAGCGCCATGGCGCTGAAGACTTCGACCTTTATGCGGCCGTCCGACGCCTTCTCGACGTCTTCCGCCCACGGCATCAGCACGTTCTTCGGCACATTGGCCTGCGGCGGCAGGAACTGGTGCAGGCGCAGCGTGACTTCCTGGGCAAGCGACGGCAAGGTGCCTGCGCCAAGACCGGCGGCCATGACCGCGGCTGCGGCGAGCGATTTCATCAAAGTGCGTTTCTTCATCAGTATCCTCCCTGAGATCCGAGAAACGTTGTTTATCCTGGCGGTGCCGCCGGACATTGTCCGAAGCGGTATCCTTCAACCTCTATTTCGAATTGAACCGGACCCGGCCCGGCGCCGCGGCTTCGCTGCCGGCATTCGGCCCGTTGATCGGCGCGGACATTTTCACTTACCGGGTCACCTTTGCCTGCCGCATCGTCCATCGCAACGTGGCCATGAAAGCAGTTTGAAATGGGAAGGTAAAATGAAAAAAACCGCCAAACGCATATCGATATCGATATGATTGATCCGCGGCCGCGGTTCCGCAGCACAGGATCGGCAGCGGCGTCGTTGCGCCCAATGTATCCCTGTTCCTTTTTCCTTTTGTCGAATTTCCGTCGTTCGACGCGGGCGCATGCAACGGTTTTATTTTGTAACTGTCTAGAGCGCGCGCAACGATCAGCGAAGTTCCGGAGCCCGGTTTGTTCTTCAATCAATCCAGCGGCAGGGCGTGGGTGTCCTTGAGGGTTTCCAGCACGATGGCCGATTTGACGTGCCGGACCGATTTGTGGGGCAGCAGGATGTCGTTGACGAACCCGGACAGGGCCTTCAGGTCGACGGTCACCACCTTGAGCATGTAATCCATCTCGCCGGTCAGCGTGTGCGCCTCAAGCACCTCCGGCAGGCGATCGATCAGTTCCGCAAAGCGCCGCGCATTGTCGCGGTTGTGGGTGTCGAGCGTGACGGTGATGATATTGACGATACCGAGGCCGAGCCGGGTCCGGTCGAGGCCGGCGAAATAACCCCTGATATAGCCGTCGTCCTCAAGCCGGATGCGCCGGCGCGAGCACTGTGACGGCGAGAGATTGACGCGCTCCGACAGGTCGCCATTGGTCAGCCGCGCGTCCTTCTGCAGTTCCTCGAGGATCCGGCGGTCGAATTGATCAAGCATAGTTCATGCACCTATTCTCGATTTTATGCATAGTTTGCGCAAATATTCTTCAAATTCAGCTTAGATTGCAAGCTCTGTGCGAAAATATTGCGCAATAATGGCATAAAATCAAATCAACCGAGGAGTGCTCCCATGGGTCCGTTTCCGCACGATGCCCCACCGGCAAAAATCAGCAATGAGAATCCCGCAGGCACAGATGGTTTCGAATTCGTCGAATTCGCCCATCCCGAACCCGAAAAGCTTGAAGAGCTGTTCAGGCGCATGGGCTATGCGCCTGTCGCCCGCCACAAGAGCAAGAACATCACCGTGTGGCGCCAGGGCGACGTCAACTACATCCTGAACGCCGAAAAGGGCTCCTTCGCGGACCGCTTCATCGACCTGCACGGACCTTGCGCGCCGTCGATGGCGTGGCGCGTCGTGGACGCGAAACACGCATTCGACCACGCCGTCGCGAGGGGCGCGACGCCCTATGAGGGTGACGACAAGGTGCTCGACGCGCCGGCGATCGTCGGCATCGGCGGTTCGCTGCTCTATTTCATCGACACCTATGGCAAGAAGGGTTCGCCCTACGACGCCGAATTCGAATGGCTCGGCGTGCGCGATCCGCAACCGACCGGCGTCGGCTTTTACTATCTCGACCACCTGACTCACAATGTCTTCCGCGGCAATATGGACAAGTGGTGGGATTTCTACCGCGAGATGTTCGGCTTCAAGCAGATCCATTTCTTCGACATCGAAGGCAAGCTCACCGGCCTCGTATCGCGGGCGATCACCAGCCCCTGTGGCAAGATCCGCATTCCGCTCAATGAATCGACCGACGACAAGAGCCAGATCGAGGAATACCTGAAGAAGTACCGGGGCGAGGGCATCCAGCACATCGCCGTCGGGACGGACAACATCTACGAGGCGACGGACGCACTGGCCGACAACGGGCTGAAATTCATGCCCGGCCCGCCGCAGACCTATTACGAGAAGTCCTACGAGCGCGTGAACGGCCATGACGAGCCGCTCGAGAGGATGGCCAGGCACGGCATCCTGATCGACGGCGAAGGCGTCGTCGACGGCGGCATGACCAAGATCCTCCTGCAGATATTCTCCAAGACGGTGATCGGCCCGATCTTCTTCGAGTTCATCCAGCGCAAGGGCGACGAGGGCTTCGGCGAAGGCAACTTCCGGGCGCTCTTCGAATCGATCGAGGAAGACCAGATCCGCCGCGGCGTGCTCGATGTGGATGCCGCCGAGTAACGCAGCGAAGCCGTTCGAAATCAAAACCCTGCCCCGGCTTCCGCGGCGGGGTTTTTCTTTCGGTGACGGGGCAACGCCTCAGGTCCATGGCGGACAATTGCGAAGGGCCGTGTTAACGTCGCCGGGCGGAATTTTTGATCATAGGTGCGCTCAATCGTGGACGATGTCGAACTCCTGGTAGACCTGCACAGCAACGCCAGCAGGCTGGGGCCCGGCGGCGAGGCAGAAACCCGGCTGGCGATCACCCTGTCCGGATTGGGCGGACGGCAAAGTCTCAAGATCGCCGATATCGGCTGCGGGACGGGGGCGTCGGCCATCACCCTTGCGAAGTCCCTTGACGCGCACATAACCGCAGTGGACCTCTTCCCCGCTTTCCTGGAGGAGCTTGAACGCCGCGCGAAGGCCGGGGGCGTTTCCGAGAAGATCACCGCCGTTTCGGCTTCCATGGACGCCCTGACATTCGAACCTTCCTCGTTCGACGCGATGTGGTCGGAGGGCGCGATTTACAATGTCGGTTTCGAGAACGGCATCCGGGAATGGCGGCGGTTTCTCAAGCCTGGCGGAATCCTGGCGGTTTCCGAAATGACATGGCTGACAAGCGAGCGGCCCGACGAGCTGGATCACCACTGGTCCGGCGCCTATCCGGAAGTCGACACGGCATCGGCAAAAATGGCGCTGCTGGAGACCCACGGCTACGTGCCGCTGGGCTATTTCGCCCTGCCCGAATATTGCTGGCTGGACAATTACTATCGCCCGCTGCAGGAGCGTTTCGGGGCTTTTCTTGAAAAACACGATCATGCGCCGGCGGCAAAGTCGCTGGTCGAGGCGGAGCAGTCCGAAATCGATCTCTACGAGCGCCACGCGGCTTTCGTGAGCTACGGGTTTTACGTGGCCCGCAAACTTGCCGACTGAAGCGGCTTCGACGCCTGGAAGCCGGTGATCAGCGGGGCAGCGAAAAAATCATCCCAATAGCCGGGCGATCGCATCATAGCTGTCTGCTGAAAGTCGTCTTGCGTCATGATCGGATGGTCGTCCAATCGATACGACCGTCCCAATTTTTCCCGTCGCGTTGCGGCGCGCCTTGTGATAATGGCGATTCCAGAGGGTCATATTTCGACCCGGCCGGCCGATCCCTAAATCGGCAACCCGACAACTGGAGAGCCGCTTATGTGGCGCGCCCTGAAAGAGAACTGGGCCCTGTTCCTGGGCATGCTCATGCTCATGATCGCCAACGGCCTGCTGGTGACGCTGCTGACGATCCGCGGCGCCACGATCGGCTTTTCCGATTTCACGATCTCGGTCATGCAGGCCTGCTATCCGCTGGGCGCGCTGCTGGGCACCATTGCGACCCCGATGCTGATCGAGCGCGTCGGCCATATCCGCGTGTTCTCGGCGCTCGCGTCGATGGTGTCCGTGGCGGCGATCGTGCATCTCTTGACCAGCGACCCGGTCAGCTGGGCGGCGATGCGCCTGCTCGCCGGCGCCTGTTTCCCCGGCCTCTACGTCATCACCGAGAGCTGGCTCAACGCCAAGACGAGCAACCAGATCCGCGCCCAGGTCCTGTCGATCTACTTCATCATCCAGACGGCCGGCCCGGCGCTCGGAACGGCGATGGTGGCGGTGCCCGATCCGTCGGGCAGCATGCTTTTCGGGGTGACCTCGATCCTGATGTCGACGGCGATCGTGCCGCTGCTCTTGTCGGCCAACCGGGCACCGGAATACAGCGCGCCGGAAAACATGCCGGTGCGCAAGCTCTATCGCGTTTCGCCGCTGACGGTGCTCGGCATCTTCTGCATGGGCGCCGGCGTTGCCGGCTGGTTCATTGCCCTGCCGCTCTATGCGATCAGCCTCGGGTTCACCGACGCGCAGGCCTCGGGCGCGCTGGTCGTGGCGATGGTCGCGGCGGCGGTGGTGCAGTATCCCGTCGGCTGGATTTCCGACCGCACGGACCGGCGCTACGTGGTGATCGGCCTCGCGGTCGTGTGCACGGCGGCGGCCATTTGGATGGCGGTCGACACGGCGCCGTCACGCATCGTGATCGGCTTCGCGGTGATCGGCGCTGCGACGCTGCCGGTCTATTCCATCCTCGCCGCCCATGCGAATGACCAGCTCAAGCCCGGCCAGGTCGTTCCGGCCAGCGGAACGATGGCGTTCCTGCTGCAGCTCGGACAGTTCTTCGGCATCCTTGTTGTTCCGAACATGATCTTCCTCGCCGATGGCCGCGGGCTGCAGCTCTCGCTGGCGGCGCTCGGCATTGTCATCGCGGCGATCGCACTGGCGCGGCGGATCACCAGCGAAGCGCCGGCGGAAACCGGCGAGGTCGTGCCATCCGGCGTTATCGGCATGGCCCAGCCGGGCATGATCCAGGCGGACGTGATGAGCAAGGAATTCGACGCGGAGAATATCGATACGGAGCCGGAGCAGGGTCTTTGACCAACAGCGGCCGAGACGATACGACTGCCGTTGGTATCGTCGGCTGCGCACATTGCGGGTCGCGGCAGAAACGAATTCGGGGCGAGCATGATAAAGCGCAGATTGGGTATCAATGGGCCGGAAGTCGCGGCGATCGGTTATGGTGCCATGTCCTTTTCCGACATGTACGGGCCGACGAACGAGGCGGAGAGCCATGCGATCCTGGACGCATGCCGCGACCTCGGCGTCACCCATCTGGACACGGCGAATGTCTACGGCATGGGCAAGTCGGAAAACGCCATCGGGACCTATCTGAAGGCCCATCCCGGCGCGCGCGACGAATTCGTGATCGCCACCAAGGCAACCATTACCAGCGATGCGGAGGGAAACCGCGCATTCGACAATTCCGCGGAGCACCTTGAAGCGGAGCTGGATGCGTCGCTGCAGCGGCTGGGCGTGGATTGCGTGGACCTTTTCTATGCCCACCGTCGCGATCCGCGTTTCACGCCCGAGGAAACGGCCGCCAACCTCGGCCTGCTTGTCGAGAAAGGCAAGACCCGGGCGATCGGGCTTTCCGAGATTGCGCCCTCGACCTTGCGGCGCGCGATGAAGGTTCATCCGATCGCCGCCGTTCAATCCGAATATTCGCTTTCAACCCGTTTTCCCGACCTTGGACTGGTGCAGGCCTGCGCAGAGCTCGGGGTTGCGTTTGTCGCCTTCTCGCCCGTCGGGCGTTCGCTGCTGACGGACAGTCCGATCACGCCCGAGCGGATCGCGGATGTGCCTTTCCTTGCCCGAAACCCGCGTTTCATGGAACCGAACCTTTCCGTGAACCTGAGGCTCACCGAAGGGTTCCGGCGCCTCGCCGCAGCGATGGGGGCGTCGGCCGCGGGGCTTGCAAACGCCTGGCTTCTGGCGCGGGGAGACCACGTCATCCCGATTCCGGGGACACGGTCGGTGGATCATCTGCGGGAATGCGTTTCGGGTGCCGAACTGGCGCTCTCACAAGCAGATCTGGAACGGATCGAGGCGGTCCTGCCCGTCGGCTGGGCCCACGGCGACCGCTATTCGGATGTCCAATGGATCGGCCCGGAGCGGTATTGCTGAGCCGATACGGGCTGGCCTCGGCATCTTGCCGGAAGTCTGCGTTGAGCTCTGAGCTGACTTCTGTATTGGCAGCTGATTGGAAATTTCAGGCATGGGGATTTACCTTACAGACTGCTGAGATGCTGGAACATCACAGGCGACACGGGGCTGATCAACATGCTGGCGCTCTCCAGGACACCTGAAACGGTATCACTTGCTTCACTTACAAAACGTGATGCCTGCGCCCGGTCTGCGATGGTCTGTCCTTGAAGCGCGAAGAGGCATATTCGCTGATCGAGCGGCTGCCAAAGGACCTCAAGTTCTTTTACTTTCGAGATCGGGAAGCCGCTTGGCTGCTGCTGCAGTTGATCGACGGTTCCCGGAATATCTCCGACCTTCGAAAGACACGCTACGGAAAACTGCTTCAAAGGCCGCTGATTAAAGAGTGCATCTCCATAAAAGGCGACGGCAAAATATCTGCCGAGGACCTGCTGCCTGCTGCAGAGCCGGACACGGGCGTGCCGGAGGGCGGTTGGAGCAGATCCCAAGCCGCCGTCCTCGAAAGTTCCTATGACAACCCTTGGCACGACTTCAGGATCAGCTTCGATATTTGGGATGGAGAGTCGGATCCGTTTGCTCAGGTAAGCCGCCCGGGTGTCAATGTGGTGATGCAGCTGTCATTCTCATCGGATCACAGCGCTTATCTGGGAAAACTACGACAAGACAACGCGCGTGAACGCTTTGAGTTTGAGGAACATCCGATCAGGGTTGAGGGGAACCCGACCTTGGCCTGGGCGCGTTTGGATATCGATGCCAAAAGCCGAACGGCATTGATAGAGGAGATACAGTCAGATTGGCTTCGCATTGCGAAGAAACGTGTGCAACGGCTGGCCAAATACCAGCCGGAATCGTATGCACTGCAAATCTACCGTCAGTACCTCAGGGAGATCGAAGATCGATACGCCCGCGACTGGCCGCGCGCCACAATGCTGGTCGCACTGAAAATACTCGTTAAAGAACTCGGATGCAGAACGATCTATTTTCATACGCCGGAATCCGGCGAAGCGCTCAAACACAACCACAACGCTCCGAAGTCGCTGTATACGGATTTGCCAACCCACTTCTGCTTTGCCAAGACAAAGCGTTGGCCACCATTTATCAGACGGTCAGTCCGGAAATTGCATGGCAACAACAATCCGACAGGGGATATTCAGTTCTGGGTCCTCAAGTTCTGATCACCCAGCCGAATTGCGACGGCGCCTGACCGACGAATCGAAACGATCCGGACGGGTGGAGGCGAAGGTTCATGCGGCGCTGTTGCCTTCGCCGCGGCGCCTGAAAGGCAACGCGACCCCCTGGCGATAACTTCCCAATAAAATCGCTCCGCACGGCGCTGCCGCCGTTGTGCTTCAGGGCATCAGCGACGGCGGACAGGCTGCAGATAGGGTGGATAGCAGAATACTTGACGTTCCTAACGTTATAACATAACCAAACGCAAACACGGAGAAGCGTATGGCGAAGACTGGGGCAGGGCACACCGCGGGTGTTATGGACCTGTGGCGCCGATCGGACAGACAAAACGCCGGCCGCGCCGGGCGTGAGGCGGCGCTGACGAATGAACCGGAGACCAAGGTTCCAGCCGCCGGTTCTTTGCAGTTGAGCGCGCATGCGTGCCCCAACGAAGCAGCGGACAATCACCTTTCCTGCGCCTGTCCCGGGGAGGAACCGGCGCGTCCGGTTTGCGAGGAATGTGCGCCCGCACAAGAGCAGACAGGCAAGCACGTTATTCCAAGCGAAAGCCAGCGTGTCGAGGCGGGTTCCACGCCGCGATGATCGCGACCAGTTAACGAAACAGCAAGCAAACCCGCCGCGCGCAGACGTGGGCAAGGAGAACAACCGCCATGAACCAGCAAGAAAAACTCCCCGTTACCGTGCTGTCCGGATTTCTCGGTGCCGGGAAGACGACACTGCTGAACCGTGTACTCAACAACCGAGAGGGGCGCCGTGTCGCGGTCATTGTCAATGACATGTCGGAGGTCAATATCGATGCCGACCTGGTGCGCGCCGATACCGAGTTGTCGCGGACGGAAGAGACGCTTGTCGAAATGTCCAATGGCTGCATCTGCTGCACCCTGCGCGACGACCTGCTTGCGGAAGTCCGCCGGCTCGCCGATGACGGGCGGTTCGATTACCTCCTGATCGAATCCACCGGCATATCTGAGCCGCTGCCGGTTGCCGCGACATTCGAATTCCGCGACGAAGGGGGCGTGAGCCTGTCCGACGTTGCCAGGCTGGATACGATGGTCACGGTCGTCGACGCTGTGAACCTGCTCAAGGACTATTCCAGCCATGATTTTCTGAGCGACCGCGGCGAAACGCTGGGCGAGGAAGACGATCGCACGCTGGTGCACCTTTTGACCGATCAGATCGAGTTTGCGGATGTGGTGATCCTGAACAAGGTCGCGGACGCCGAACCGGAACTGGTTGACGCCGCCCGCAAGGTCATCCGCAGCCTCAATGCCGATGCCCGGATCATCGAGACGAACCATTGCGACGTGCCCGCCTCAGACGTGCTCGATACGGGACTGTTCGACTTCGAGAAGGCCCACACGCATCCGACCTGGGTGAAGGAACTCTACGGTTTTGCCGATCACGTGCCGGAAACGGAGGAGTATGGCGTTGCCTCCTTTGTCTACCGGGCACGGCGCCCCTTTGTGCCGGAGGCAATCTACGAACTGCTGAATGGCCCTTTGCCCGGCGTGATCCGCGCAAAGGGGCATTTCTGGATCGCGACACGTCCGGGCTGGGTGGCCGAATTCTCACTGGCGGGTGCCCTGTCGAGCGTGCGACCGCTGGGAAGCTGGTGGGCGTCGGTGCCGCGTGAGCACTGGCCCGACGACGAGGGCGCACGCACCGCGCTGGAGGAACGTTGGGTCGAGCCGTGGGGCGACCGGCGGCAGGAGATCGTCTTCATCGGCGCCGGGATCGATTGGCCTGCCCTGAAACAGCGTCTTGACGCCGCGCTTGTTCCCGAGACGCTCGCGTCTTCACCGGAGGCGCTTCGCAATCTGCCCGATCCGTTTCTGAAATGGGACCGGGGAGAGGCTGCGGCATGACCGTGCATTCGCATGTCCTGCGCGACGTGGATTTCGGCGTCGGATTTGCGCACGACGCTGCTGCGTTGAACGCCATCGGCGAGCCCGATCTCAAAGCCGTGATATGGTTGCGCCAGCCTCTGCCGAGTTTTCAGGACTGGATGGAAAGCCTCGACCCGGCCCGACTGCCGGCCGCGCGGGTGATTTTGCGCCCCGACAATGCCCGGTACGCGGTGATGCAGGCCTGCGACAGCGCCGGGACGCCGGATTGTCCCGAGCGCAATCGGTTCATCGATGACGTCGCCGCGCTATCTGAAATTTTCAGCCATCTCATGGAAACACCCTATCTGCGGCTGCGGCTCGACGTGGTGTCGAGCGATGCCTGCCGGAAGTTCCATATCGACGCTGTGACCGCCAGGCTGGTGTGCACCTATCGGGGACCGGGCACGCAATACGGCATGGCGGCCGAGCACGCGGCGCCGGCCGAGATCTGCAGCGTTCCCGCCTGTTCGCCGTTTCTCATGCGCGGAACGCGCTGGCCGGGAAGCGGCTCGTCACGCCTGGTGCATCGCTCTCCGCCGATCGAAGGCACCGGCAAAACACGCCTGCTTCTGGTCCTGGACCCGGTCAGCGACCGGCGCGGCGAAGCGTAAGCCCTAACTTGTCAAGACCGCCGAACCTGACTGGCCGATCGGCGGAGGCGATGGGTTCCTGCTGTGCCCTGTTAATCACAGATACGACCGAGTGCCATCGGTACAAACCGAAAATTCACCCGTGCTTGCTGCAAGGGAAGTAAAATTCATTTGTATCCGTATAGTTGTTGTGAAAAGACGAGCAATCACAATTCTGATAAAATACTCGTATTGAGGGAAAATTCTGACGCAGCAGGGAGACGATTTCATGAAAGCTGCCGTCCTATACGAGCCGAATACTCCGCTGGTCGTGGAAGAAATCTCGACCCGCAAACCCGCTTCCCGCGAAGTTCTCGTTAAAACCGCCTTCGCCGGCCTTTGCCACTCGGACCTGCACTTTATCGAAGGTCTGTATCCCCACCCGTTGCCGGCTGTCCTTGGCCACGAAGCGGCCGGCATCGTCGAGGCCGTTGGCCCTGATGTCACCTATGTCAAACCGGGAGACCATGTCATTTCCTGCCTCGCGGTGTTTTGCGGAACCTGCGAAATGTGCCTGTCCGGGAGGCCCGGGATTTGCTCGAATACAGAGGTGAAGCTCCCGCCCGGTAAAGCGCAGCGGCTTGAGTGGGAGAAATCCGATCAGCTCCACAGCTTCATGAATCTGTCTTCTTTTGCTGAACAGATGCTGGTGCACGAGAACGCGCTGGTAAAAATCCGTGATGACATGCCGCTTGATCGTGCGGCGTTGATTGGATGTGGTGTTCTAACCGGGTTTGGCGCCGTTGCGACAACAGCAGGTGTCATGCCGGGAGAGACAGTCGCGATCATCGGTTGCGGGGGCGTGGGCATGGCGGCGGTAAACGGCGCCTGGATCGCCGGTGCCGGGCGTATCATAGCCATCGACACCAATGCCGCGAAACTCCAACTCGCAACCAAGCTCGGCGCGACCGATATCTTGAACCCGGCGGATGGCGATCCAATAGAACGTGTGCGTGAAATGACCGGTGGCGGTGTTCATCATGCAATCGAATGCCTTGGCCTAAAGGAAACCGCCGAACAGGCGTTTCGGATGACGGCACGGGGCGGAACGGCGACGATTGTTGGCATGGTCCCTTACGGCTTGAACATCGAAGTGCACGGCTTCGATCTGCTTTTCGAGCGCCGCCTGCAGGGCTCAATGATGGGTGGCGGCAGCTTCCGGACCGACATGCCACGCCTTATAGAACTCTATCTCCAGGACCGCCTGCATTTGGACGACTGGATTTCTGAACGCATCACTTTGGAGGAAGTCAACGACGGGTTTGACGCCATGAGGTCGGGCAAGGGCATACGGTCCATTATCGCGTTTTGACCAGCCGCGAGATATGTGGCGAATTATCTGAATGTCTTGATCAACCCGACGGGCCGACCCGGTCCGGATGGGCGGCGGCGAAGGGCTCCAGCGCCGCGCAGTTTCCGGCGATCGCGTTGATGCGCGCGAGATCGGCGGTCTCGGCACCCCAGCGGTTGGCGTTGTAGAGCTGCGGAACGAGGCAGATGTCGGCCATGGTCGGCGTGTCGCCGTGGCAGAATTCGCCGCTTTGACCATCGCCGAGCCGCGCCTCGAAGGCGACGAGGCCCTTGCGGATGTATTTCTGCATCCAGTCGCTGCGCACGGCGTCGCCGCCGCCTGTGCGCTCCATCACGTCGGCGACGATGGACAGGTTGCACACCGGGTGGATCTCCATGGCGATGATGTAGGCGAGCGCGTGCACCCGGGCCCGCTCGAGCGCGCCGCCCGGCATCAGCGATCCCGAGCGCGTCTCGTTCAGATATTCGATGATCGCCAGGGACTGGGTCAGCATCTGCCCGTCGATCTCCAGCGCCGGCACGAGGCCTTGCGGGTTGCGGGACAGGTGCGCCTCGCCGAGCTGCTCCTTCTTCAGCAGGTCGACGGACACCGCCTCGTATGCAATGCCGAGCAGGTTGAGCGCGATGCGCACCCGATAGCTCGCCGAGGAGCGCCAGTAGTCGTAAAGGACGGGCTTCATGCGTTTCCTCCCGTGGGAACCGTGACCGCCGAGGCGGTCCGGAATTGCAGGTCCCGTCCTATTTACCGAGTTCCCTGGCATGCAGCCAGTCCGCGTGTTTCGGCGCCCGCTTGGTCTTCGACCATTCTTCCAGCATGTCCCATTTGACCGCGTCGAGCCGCTCGAGCATGGCTTCCTCTTCCGGGTCCGGGCAGGCCAGCTCGACCCGGTGGCCGTTCGGATCGAAGAAATAGATGGAATGGAAGATGGAGTGGTCGGTCACGCCGAGCACCTCGACGCCGTTCTTCTCCAAGTGGTCCTTGTACTGCAGCAGCGTGTCGCGGTCCTTCACCTTGAAGGCGATGTGCTGCACCCAGACCGGCGTGTTCTCGTCGCGGCCCATCTCCGGCTTGGTCGGCAGCTCGAAAAAGGCCAGGATATTGCCGTTGCCGGCATCCAGAAACAGGTGCATGTAGGGGTCCGGCTCATGGGTCGACGGCACCTTGTCCTCGGCGATCGCCAGGACAAAATCCATGTTCAGCATCTTGGTGTACCAGTCGACCGTCTCCTTGGCGTCCTTGCAGCGATAGGCGACGTGGTGAATCTGTTCGATCTTCATGGTCTTGTCTCCGATGTTCGGTTGCCCGCACAATAATAGTTGCGTTTGTAACTATCCAGTGCCGTGAAGGCCTTTGCCTGCGCAGTCTGTCTGCCTCTAGGGGTGTGCCCTGGCCGCCTCCAGCGCCTCGGCAAGGATCTTGCGCTCGCCGATATGATTGGCGAGGAGCAGTATCAGCCGGGCGTTGTAGGCGTCGCTCTCCGCCTTGCTCAATCCCTCGTGGGCGGCAATCAGGTCGGCGTAGAAATCATCCGGGCTGCTGATGTTCGTCTTCGTGTTGAGCTTGGTCATTTGCGATCTCCTCAGGCCCGGCCGGTGGCGGTGTCGAGCGCCGCGCGCACCGCGTTTTCGCTGTAGTCGATCCAGCGCGCGGCAACATGCTGGTCGGGCCGGAAGAGATAGACGGCCTGGTCCTCGGCGCCGAGATAGCGCTTCTGCAAGTGACCGTCGGAGTCTTCCGCCGAACTGATGCGCATGCCCTCGACCCTGACGCCGTCGACGTCAAGGCTTGCGGGCACCTCCGTGTTGATGCCGACAAGCTGGAAACGGTTGCCGATGAGGTCGGTCAGCCACGTGTCGCCGACCGGCGCGTCGACGATGGGCGCCCCCGGCCGGGTGCGCGGCGGCAGGTCGTCATCGTCGGCGCCGTTGAGGGGCGAGCCGTCATAGACGCTCGGAATCGAGAGCCGGCCGGAATTGACCAGCGGACGGGCGAACTCGAAGCGCTCCGCCAGGTCCAGGACCGCGTTGCGGAAGGTGCGGCTGACGTCCGATTTCGGGGTGATGAAGTCGGTCGAGCGGGACGAGTTCATGATGTTCTCGTCGGCGCCCAGGATGCGCTCGTAATCGTAGCTGTCGAGCAGGCCCTCGGGCGCGACGCCGTCAATGACAAGCTTCAGCTTCCAGATCAGGTTGTCGGTGTCCTGCAGGCCGGAATTGGCGCCGCGGGCGCCGAAGGGCGAGACCTGGTGGGCGGAATCGCCGGCGAACAGCACGCGGCCGTGGCGGAACTTTTCCATGCGCCGGCACTGGAACGTGTAGATCGAAACCCATTCGAGCTCGAACTTGGCGTCCTCGCCGAGCATTGCCTTGAGGCGCGGGATGACGTTTTCCGGCTTCTTCTCCTCGTCCTTGTCGATGTTCCAGCCGAGCTGCAGATCGATGCGCCAGACATGGTCCGGTTGCTTGTGCAGGAGCGCCGACTGGTTGCGGTTGAAGGGCGGATCGAACCAGAACCAGCGCTCGGTCGGAAAATCCGCCTCCATGATCACGTCGGCGATGAGGAAATTGTCCTCGAAAACGCGGCCGATGAAATCCATGTTGAGCATCTTGCGAGCCGGGGAGGTGGCGCCGTCGCAGGCGATCAGCCAGTCGCATTCGAGCCTGTAGGAACCCTCGGGCGTGTCGATGGTCACGAGGACCGTTTCGCCTTGCTCCTCGATGCCGGCGACGCGGTTCATGCCGCGCACTTCCAGCTTCTTGCCCTCCTCTTGCAGCGCCACCACCCGGTGCATGAGATATTCCTCGAAGTGGTATTGCTGCAGGTTGACGAAGGCCGGCCGCTTGTGGCCCTCCTCCGGCAGGAGGTCGAATTCGTAGATCTTGCGCTCGTCGAAAAAGACCTTGCCGAGGTTCCAGACAACGCCCTTGTCGACGAATTCGTCGCCGCAGCCGAGCCGGTCGAGGATTTCCAGCGGCCGCTTGGCGTAGCAGATGGCGCGCGATCCCCAGCTCACCTTGTCATTGTCGTCGAGAACAATGACCGGAATGTCATGCTGCGCCAGGTCGATGGCGGCGGCGAGGCCGATGGGGCCGGCGCCGATAACGATCACCGGGTGGCGTGCCGGCGCCGGCGCATCCTGGTCGGCCGATCTTTGATAGGGATAGAGCGGCGTTTCGAAAATCTTGCTCAAATTGACCTCCCGTTACTGGTACGCGTCGTTCAGCCCTGAAGGGCGGCCCACATTTCCTTGTCGCGCTCGGCGGTCCAGATGCGCGGCGTGTCCATGCCCAGCGCCTCGTCATAGGCGCGCGCGACGTTGAATGGCAGGCAGTGCTCGTAGATCGCGTATTCGGAAAATTTCGGATCGCATTCGGCGCGCACCGCGTCCCAGGCCTCCTTGAGCGAGCCGCCCCGGGCGGCAACGGCCGCTGCGGGCCGGTAGGTGCTGGCGACGAAATCGCGGGTGTTCTCGATCGCCGCGTTCACCATCTCGTCGCCGACAAGCGCGTCGCCGCGCCCCGGTGCGATGGCCCGCGGCTGGAACGCCCGTATGGCGTCAAGCGTTGCGCCCCAGTCACCGAAATGGCCGTCGCCGCAATAGCAGGCGGAATGGTATTCGACGATGTCGCCGGTGAACATGACGCCCTCGTCCGGCACCCAGGCAACGATGTCGCCGGCGGTGTGGGCGCGGCCGAGATGCATGAGATCGACGCGGCGCTTGCCGAGATAGACGGTCATCTTCTTCGTGAAGGTCATGGTCGGCCAGGTGAGGCCCGGAATGCTCTCGTGGCCCTGGAAGAGGCGCGGGAAGCGCTCGAATTCCGAATCCCAGTCCTCCTGACCGCGCTCGGCAACCATCGAGCGGCATTTTTCCGAGGCGATGATCTGTTCGGCGTCGTAGGCCGACGCGCCGAGGACGCGCACGGCGTGATAATGCGACAGCACCACATATTTGATCGGCTTGTCGGTGACCGAGCGGATCTTCTCCACTACCATATTGGCGAGGCGCGGCGTCGCCTGCGCGTCGACGATCATCACGCTGTCGTCGCCGATGATGACGCCGGTGTTGGGGTCGCCCTCGGCCGTGAACGCCCACAGATCGCGGCCGATCTCGGAAAAGGTGATGGTCTTGTCGGTCATGTCCCCGCGGGACGCGAATTCCTTGGCCATAGTCAGGCTTTCCTCTTGTACTGTTCGACGGTCTGCTCGATGGCGCCGAAGATGGAACGCCCCTCGGCATCCTTCATCTCGATGCGGACCGTGTCGCCGAATTTCATGAATGCGGTCGTCGGCTTGCCGTCGTTGATGGTCTCGATCATGCGGATTTCGGCGATGCAGGAATAACCGACGCCGCCCTCGGCGACGGGCCTGCCGGGACTGCCGTCCTCCATCTTGTTGGACACCGTGCCGGAGCCGATGATAGCGCCCGCCGAAAGTGGCCTGCTCTTTGCCGCATGGGCGATGAGCTGCGGGAAATCGAAGGTCATGTCGATGCCGGCATTGGCACGGCCGAACGGGGCGCCGTTGTAGTCGACATTGAGCGGCAGATGCACCCTGCCGCCGTCCCAGGCGTCGCCCAGCTCGTCCGGCGTGACCGCGACCGGCGAGAAGGCCGAGGACGGCTTGGACTGGAAGAAACCGAAGCCCTTGCCGAGTTCGGCCGGGATCAGGCCGCGCAGCGACACGTCGTTGACCAGCATGATCAGCCGGATGGCGTCGCGTGCCTCGTCGATGCCGGCGCCCATCGGCACGTCGTCGACAATGACGGCGACCTCGCCCTCCATGTCGATGCCCCAGGCCTCGTCGGCCATGAGGATCGGATCGCGGGGTGCGAGGAAGGCGTCGGAGCCGCCCTGATACATCAGCGGGTCGGTCCAGAAACTCGGCGGCATCTCGGCGTTGCGCGCCTTGCGCACGAGTTCCACGTGATTGACATAGGCCGAGCCGTCCGCCCACTGATAGGCACGCGGCAGCGGCGAATGGGCATCGTGCTCGTGAAAGCGCTCCACCGGCTGCGCGCCGGTCTCCAGGGCCTCGGCGGCGCGCTCCAGGCGCGGCGCGACATTGGCCCAGTCGTCAAGCGCCGCCTGAAGGGTCGGCGCGATGTGGTTGACGACCGTGCATTGCGCAAGATCCTTCGACACGACCGCCAGTTTCCCGTCGCGGGTGCCGTCTTTGAGTGTGGCGAGTTTCATATCAGTCCCAGTTTCCCTCAATGGTGCCGTCGAAGCGCTTCTTCAGGCCCTTCCAGCAATCGATATAGTCGTCCTGCAGCGTTTCGAGCTGCATGGCGAACTGGGTCACGTGCTGCGGGAAACGTGTCTCGAACATGAAGGCCATCGTTTCGTCGAGCTTGACCGGAGCCAGTTCGGATTCGGAGGCCTTTTCAAAGCCCATCGTATCCGGGCCGTGCGGCAGCATCATGTTGTGCAGGCTCATGCCGCCGGGCACGAAGCCCTCTTCCTTGGCGTCGTACTGCCCGTGGATCAGCCCCATGAATTCCGACATGATGTTGCGGTGATACCAGGGCGGGCGGAAGGTGTGTTCCGCGACCATCCAGCGCGGCGGAAAGATGACGAAGTCGATATTGGCGGTGCCTTCCTCGCCGCTGGGGGCCGTCAGCACCGTGAAGATCGACGGGTCGGGATGGTCGAAGAGGATCGCGCCCACCGGCGAGAAGGTCTTCAGGTCGTATTTGTAGGGCGCGTAGTTGCCGTGCCAGGCGATGACGTCGAGCGGCGAGTGGCCGATCTCGGTGACGTAGAAATTGCCGCACCATTTGACGTGGACGCGGCAGTCGGTGTCCTTGTCCTCCCACGCGGCCACCGGTGTCTTGAAGTCGCGCGGGTTGGCGAGACAGTTGGCGCCGATCGGGCCGCGGTCGGGCAAGGTGAACTTGGCGCCGTAGTTCTCGCAGATATAGCCGCGGGCTTCGCGGTCCACCGGGCTTGCCTTGAAGATCATGCCCCGCGGGATGATGCAGATTTCCGTCGGCGCGACGGTGATCTTTCCCATCTCTGTGAAGACCTCGAGCGTCCCGGTCTGCGGAACGACGAGCAGTTCGGCATCGGCGTTGAAGAAATAGTCGTCGACCATCGGCGCATTGCACACATAGGCATGGCTTGCCATGCCGACCTGCGTGTGCACGTCTCCGGCGGTGGTCATGGTGCGAACGCCGTCGATGAAGTTTACGCTGCCGCTCGCCATAGGCAGCGGATCCCAGCGCAGCTGACCGATCGGCATGACGTCGTCGCAGATATGCGGCCCTGTTTTCCAGTGGTCGCGTTCATGGACCGAGAAGCGGGCGGTGTGCCGCACGCTCGGCCGGATGCGGTAGAGCCAGGAGCGCTCGTTGGTGCCGCGCGGGGCGGTGAAGGGCGAACCCGAGAGCTGCTCCGCGTAAAGTCCATAGTTGCATTTCTGGGGGCTGTTCTGCCCCTGGGGCAATGCGTTCGGCAGCGATTCCGTCTCGAAATCATTGCCGAAGCCCGGCATATAGGCCTCAGACATCTTATCCCTCATATTTGCTTTTCTAAATTTGTTTCATATGTAACAATCAAAAATGTAACTATCAAATGGAGTCGTTCGTGGACAAGACCGACAAGACACCTCTGGCGCTCGAGGCCTTCCTTCCCTACACGCTCAGCCGCGCCGCCGAACTGGTCAGCCGCCGTTTCGCGACGATCTACAAGGACCACGCCGGGCTGACGCGCCCCGAATGGCGCACGCTTGCGACGCTCGGCCAGTACGGCACGCTGACGGCGACGCTGATCGGCGCCCATTCATCGATGCACAAGACCAAAGTCAGCCGCGCCGTCCAGTCGCTGGAAGAGCGCAAGTGGCTGAGGCGCAGCACCGACGAAAACGACCGGCGGATCGAGCACCTGGAACTGACGCGCGAGGGCGAACGCAACTACCGCAAGCTGGCGGAGCTAGCCCGCGCGTTCGAGGCGGGATTGAAGGATATGCTGGGGGAAGAGAGTTTTTCGGAACTCAACCGCGGGCTCGCCGCGGTCGAAAGACAGCTCGGGACCGACGTGTTCTAGCGGATCGCCGTTCGCTGAATTGACAAAAGGCGCGCCTTATTGGCGCGCCTTTTCGATATCAGTAGCCGTCGGGGCACCTGGCGGTATAGCGGCGCCCGTAACGGTCGCGATAGTAGCAATCGTCGGAATTCTCGGCGACACGGCCGATCAGCGCGCCGGCAACGCCGCCGATGGCGGCTCCGACCAATGCGCCTTCCGCCGTTCCCGTCGCCACGGCTCCGATCGCCGCACCGGCGCCGGCGCCGATGGTCGCTCCCTGCTGGGTCGGCGTACAGGCGGCGATGCCCAGTCCGACGATTGAAAGCGCGATAATTTTCTTCATCCTAAAGCCTCCGATTGCTTCCCCACCGCAGGAAAGTCGTTTGCACATTACATAATTCGACACCGCTTGCATCACCTTGCGGCTTTTTTCCGGCGAAATGAAACCGGCTGTTGCAAATGGGTCCCGCGATCCCGGCCCAGGGCCGGACGGAAAAGCCATAATCGACCCGCGATGAACGCAAAATGAACGGCACCCGCGATAGCGCGGACAGTTGTCCGAATACATCCAACCGTCGAGATCTCGCCGGTGGCGGCTGCGGGCAGGCGCTACAGACGCTGCATTCGGGGCAAATGGCTGCTACAGCTGTGCCGGACAAAGGGGACTAGCCATTTATGCCGAGCCGCGCCTTTCGGTCCTACATGATCTGCACCGCGCCCCGCAGCGGCAGTACGCTGCTGTGCAAAATGCTTGCCGCGACAAACGTCGCCGGCAGGCCGGGATCGCACTTTCATGACCCGTCGCTGGACGGGTGGCTGGCCGCCTACGATCTGAACGAGGTCGATTTCACATCGCGGCGGGATGCCCTTCGCGCGGTCTTCGATGCAGCTTGTGCGCTTGGCAGAGGCGATACGGATGTCTTCGGTTTGCGGATGCAGCGCGGAAGTTTCAACCATTTCATGCAGCAATTGGAGGTGCTGCTGCCGGGCCGCATGAGAGATGTGGACCGGATAGAGGCCGAATTCGGTCCGACGCTCTTTCTCCACCTTTCCCGCCCCGACCGCCTGGATCAGGCGATCTCGCGCCTGCGGGCCGAACAGACAGGCCTGTGGCACCGCTGGGCCGACGGGACGGAGCTTGAGCGGACGGCGCCGTCGCAGGAGGCGCGCTATGACGCCGATGCGATTGCCCGTCACATGGTTGCGCTTTCCGAACTTGACGAGGCCTGGGAACGGTGGTTCGAGCGGGAGGCTCTGCAGCCTGTCCGCATCCGATACGAAGCATTGTCAGATGACCCTCAAACGGTCCTGGCCGAGGTCCTCTCGTCTCTCGGTCTTGACCCGCTGATTGCCCGAACGGTCGAAACGCCAACAGCCAAGCTTGCCGATGCCGAAAGCCACCAATGGCGCAAGCGCTTCGAGGCGGAAAACGGAACAGGTTGATCACCGCGGAAGTTTCGACCATTTCATGCCGCAACGCGTGCGGTACCGGCCGAAATCGGTCATTCGTCCAGCGCGCTGCAAGGGTTGGGTTCTTCAGGGATTATGCCGTTCAGCGACGGGACTCCAGCGCCGATCTGAGGCAATCGGATAGCGCCTTCTTCCGTTCTTCAGCGTTTCCCGGCGCGGCGTAGATGGATATCGGCAAGGTCGCCAGTTGCGGCAAGCCGAATTGCCGTCCGACATCGAACAAGGGCGTGACGACAGCGATGCCGGGCAAAACGGTGACCGCCAGCCCGGCGGTCACGACGGCCCGCATCCCGATAGGGTCGTGGTGTGTCGTCAGCGACGTGTTGAATTTGCCTGATTGATCGAGCGCGGCAAAGGCATGCCGTCGAAGGTCCCGCGCATCCTCAAGAAACGCCAAGGGCAACACGCCCCCGATGGTTTTCGCGAGATTTTCGGTGGCAACCCAGGACAACTCGGTTTCGATTGTCCAGCGGCGCGCGGCATGCACGCCCTGATCGTACACCATCGCGACGTCAATCTCGTCGTTGTCCAGCAGTTCCATCAGTTGGTGGCTGCGGGCGGTTCGAACGGTGACAGGCGCCGCCCCGTCCTCCTTCGAAAAGGCCGCCAAAGCTCCCGGAACGACCGAGAGCGCGAATGTCACGCTTGTGCCCAGGCGCAATGGCGGCGTGTCGACGGCCCTGCCAGGGCTGAGGGCGATTTCATCGGCAAATGCAAGCAAACGGCGCGCCTGCACGAGAAACGCCGTGCCTTCCTTTGTCAGCGCGACGCGTTTGCCGCGTCCGCGCTCGACCAGTGGCCGGTTAACCTGGATTTCCAGCTGCCTGATATGGGCGCTTATGGCGGATTGAACGGTATTCGATCGTTCTGCCGCGACCGAAAAGTTCAGCGTTTCCGCCACGGTGACAAAGCTCTCGACAAGTTTGAGATCCAGGGACATAAAATCATATTATCAGATTTTAACAATCGTAAGAAATCGTTTTTCTGATTTATAGATTGGCGCTATTGGACGGACATGACGCTCGAAGCCTACCTTGTCACCGCACTCGCGGTTGTCCTCACCGGTATCTCAAAAAGCGGTTTCGCGGGCGGGCTGGGAATCCTCGGCGTGCCGCTCGTGGCGCTGACGATGTCACCGCAGGCAGCGGCTGTGCTTCTGCTACCCATCCTGATCGGCATCGACGTTCTCTCGGTCTGGCGATACCGGCGCGCATGGCAAGTCCGCATGATCGTCGCGCTGTTGCCGGGAGCGGCCCTCGGGATCGGCCTGGGAATGATGGGGTTCTCGAGGATTGATCCTGATGTGTTGCGCATTGCCATCGGCACCATGGCGCTCGGCTTTGTCCTGCGCTTCGCCTTGGCGAGAAGCCCGAACACGAAACCGCGCGCTTCATGGCCTGCGATCCTTGTCGCCAGCGCCGTGTCCGGCTTTGCAGGCTTCGTGGCCCATGCCGGAGGTCCGCCGATCAAGGGTACCTTGCTGAGGGCAGGTCTCGACAAGTCGGCCTTTGTCGGAACGAACGCGTTTTTCTTCTTTCTGCTGAACCTCGCCAAGGCGGCCGGCTACTCTGCGCTGGGCCTCTTTACCGTCGAAAGTGTTGTGGCATCCGCACTGATGTTGCCCTGTTTGTTCGCAGGTGTCGGGCTTGGCTTTGCCCTGCACAGGCGCGTACCTCAAGCGACGTTTACCGCTCTTGCCCATGGCTTGCTGGCGGTCGCGGGGATTAACCTTTTGCTCATCGGCGGAGCATCTTTTTGGAGCGCCTGACGAAGCGAACGCTTGGCGCTTCCGTTGCGCCGTGACGATCCACGGCTTCCGGCCGTTCGAGTTGTGGCGCGAGATTATCTTACTCAGCCGGTGAGGTCCTCAGCCAGCATCAGCGCATTGCCGTCCGGATCGTAGAACGTCGCCGTGCTGACCATGCCCTCGACGGTGTCGGTTTCACCGTCGAACCGGACACCGGCGGCCTCGAGGGCCTTTCGCGCGGAAGCAATGTCCGCAACTCCGAAGACCGGAACCGCATTGCCCGGGACCGGTTCGGTCTGCTCGCCCAGGCCAATGGTCACGCCGTCGGTCATGGTCTTCACCTCGCTCCAGCCTGCTTCGTCGGCGTGGTAGAGAAGCTCGAATCCCAGCTTTTCGGCATACCATTTTGCGCTGAGATGGCGATCCCGCACGGAGATCGCGATCGTGATGGTGTTTTCCAGTGAAACGATTGGCACGGACTATCCTCCTGTCACAAAATATATATACTATACTTTATGGACATTGAGATGCTTGTCAAGCTGACCTCAAGGGCATGGTCCCTGAGTATCCTGGCGCAAATGGATCGCGGCACACCCGGGCGGCAGGCGGTCCTCATCTCGGCAATCGGCGTCGGGCGGACGGCATTCAGGCAGAGCCTCTATCACCTGATCGAATTGAAGTTGATGGAGCGCAACCCCGGGCACGGCCACCCGCTGCGGCCCGAATTCCGCTTGACGGCCGAAGGTACGCGAATCGCCGGGATTGCAAACAGGGTTGAGTCCCTGGCGGAACAACCTTCGGAAAAGGATCTCCTGCGGCGCGCCTGGACACTGCCCGTTCTGAGCGCGGCCCGGGAGCCGCGCTATTTCGGCGAGATCAAGTCCCGGTTGCGCCCGATCACCGACCGGGCGCTTTCCCAGTCGTTGAAGCTCTTGGAAACGCACAATTGGCTTCAGCGTGACGTGGTGACCTCGGACAGACCCGTCAGGGCCAGATACAAGGCGGCCCGCACCGGCGCGGAAATCAGCCGCGCGATCCGCTCGTAAAAGCTTGTGCGAACAAAATGCAATGCCTTCACCCGGGCCAGAGCGCGGTCCCGGGATGGAACTGCGACCAGGCGAACCAGAACGCCTCGTGGCTGCCGAGATCGGAACCGTCGGCATCGACGGCCCTGATTCCGCCGGCATCCAGTTGCAGGCGGACATTCTCGTAGGCGATCTCATCACCCTGTTTCAACGCCACCAACGCCGCGCTCCGCTGGAACGCAACGGGCTTGCCGGACGCCGTGATCACGCCGATGACGTCCTCGTGAACCGGCAGGCGCGGATCGACGTCGCCGACCGGAAAGATCGGGCCGTCGGCATCGCGCGTATTGCGGAAATCCGGGTCGCGGCCGAGCGCCAGTCTTTCGGCCAGCACCGTCGTCTCGGGATGCGCCTTCTTCCAGGTGCCCCAGTCGGTGGTGACGACACCGGCCTGCTTGAGCTGCAGGTTCCTTTCCGCAAGGGGTCCCGTCACCGCGTTGCCCTTGAACGTATCGAACACCGAGTAGGTGTTGATGTCGTACATCACCTTGTTGGAGCGAATGAGCAGTCCGGACGTGCGCAGGATGGGCCGTTCGATCCCGTCGGGCAGTTCATCGGTGAAATAGGCCTGCGCCGCGCCGCACAGGGTGCAATAGGGAATCCCGAGATCCCTGCCGCCCAGGGTGTCGTTGACCATCTCGCGGACTTCCATGATTTGACGCGGATAGGCCCGGTATTCGCCGTTCACCTCAATGCCGAACACGATGTCGTCGTCGTCGAGCCACGTGGCCTCTTGCGCACTGGTCACTTCCGGATTGTCGGCCGCCGGAATGCAATTGCACACCTCGTCCGTCGTGTCGTAGCCGCGATCGTCGATCAGCACGCCGCCCCAGGAGACGTGCCGCCAGTCGATGTCGCCCTCGACGAAGATCCTGTCCCAGCCGGGCAGGAGACCGGTAAAGATGGCCCGCTTGAACCGCAGGTAATCGGGGGGCGCGGGAATATCCCACGCCATGAGGTGATCGGTGATAACCCCCCAGTGATTTTGGTTCTGCGGCTCCTTGCCCAGCAGTTTGTAGGCGGAGACGGCGAGTGCCGCCTGCAATTCCCGGTTCGTGACGAAGCGCATCAGATCGCTGATGATCCAGGCAATGCGGGGATCGTTCGATTCGGCGATCCCGACGAGGGCCAGGGCCTGGTCCCTTCCCCAGGTCGACTGCTTCATGCTGTCGACAAAGGCCGTCTGAACGGCGGACTGCAACGCCTCCGAAAGCGGACCTTCCGGTATGGCCGGGGGTGTGCCGAATTTCTCGATCACGTAATCCGGCAGCGGCGCCTTTTCCTGCGCCTGCGAAAACTCGGACCATAAGAGGGAAAGCACCGCAAACGCGGCAACGAGGAGGATGCGGGATCGATAACCAATTGCCGATGCCATAAAAGAGCCTTTCGCGTGCCTGTTCATTCCCGGACGCACGGGTCGGCCGATTATGCGGTCGCAACCCGCCGCGCCGCCAATCACGATTGCATCAGTAATCGGTGAACATCTGTGGCCCAGTTGTCCGGCTGAATGCGCCGCTCAGGTGGCGATGGACCGGGCCGAGCGGCCGGCAACCAGCTCACGGGCAATGATGCGGGCCGTGCGGTCGGCCTCGTAGACCGCCTCGATCGACACGGCGCCGCCACCGGTGCCCAGCCGCTCCATGACTGTTCCGACGATATCGGCCATTTCCAGGAAGCCGATCTGGCCGTCGATAAAGGCCTCCAGCGCGACTTCCTTGGCGCCGTTGAGCACGGCCCCGGAAAGGCCGCCCGATTCCATCGCCCGGCGGGCCAGCCGCAGGGAGGGGAAGCGCTCGTCGTCCGGCGCCTCGAAATCGAGCCGGGCAAGGCTGGCAAAATCCAGCCGCTCGACCGGCAGTGCCGGCCTTCGCGGATAGGTCAGGCTGTAGCCGATGGCCGTGCGCATGTCGGGCGCGCCGAGCTGGGCGAGCACCGAACCGTCGCTGTAGCCGACCATGGAGTGGATCACCGACTGCGGATGGATGACCACCTCGATCTGGTCGGGACGCATGGCGAACAGATGCATCGCCTCGATCATCTCGAGCGCCTTGTTGAACATCGAGGCGCTGTCGATGGAGATCTTGATGCCCATCGACCAGTTGGGATGCGCGGCGGCCATATCCGGCGTGACGGAGGCCATTTTCGCTGCATCCAGCGCGCGGAACGGCCCGCCCGAAGCGGTAAGGATGATGCGTTCGATGCTGTGGCGCTGATCCTGCTCGAATACCTGGTGGATCGCGTTGTGCTCGCTGTCGACCGGAAGCAGCCTGCCGCCGCCGGTTTCGATTTCCCGGTGGAAGAGTTCGCCGGCCGAAACCAGGCACTCCTTGTTGGCGAGCGCGATGTCGGCACCGCGGCGGGCCGCGGCGAGCGTCGGCGCCAGCCCGGCCATGCCGACGATGCCCGCCATGCACCAGTCGGCGTCGCGCTCGGCGGCCTCAATCAGCGCCGCCGGTCCGGCGGCGGCCTCGACACTACTGCCGGCAAGGGCGGCCTTCAGGGCCGTATAGCGGTTTTCGTCGGCGGTGACGGCGATTTCAGCCCCGAAGGCGATCGCCTGGCGGGCCAGCAGGTCGGTGTTTCCCTTGCCGCTGAGTGCGCAAATCCGGAAAGCGTCGCGCCCGCCCAGGTGTTCGATGACGGCGAGGGTGTTGCAGCCGATCGACCCGGTCGATCCGAATATGCTGACACGGCGCGGGGCAGATGATGATCGTTCCGTCATAGGGCGCTTTTCGATCTTCTTTCCCCGCTGAGAAACCAGATGCATGGTGTCGCGTCAATGTTGACAGGCGGAATTATTTCGTATCGGCAATTTCTTGATTGCCAACCGGGGCCGATTTATTTTAAACTTAAAATATATTGTTCAACTTCAGCGGGAGACCGAATGTGACGGACCGCAACGATGCCTTGAATCTTGACCGGCAGGATCCGCTTGCGCCCCTGCGCGCAGAGTTCACGCTGCGCGACGGCCTCATCTATCTGGACGGCAATTCGCTGGGGCCGATGCAGACCTGTGTCGCGGACCGCGTGCGGCGGTGTCTTGAAACGGAGTGGGCGCAGGACCTCATCGCCTCCTGGAACACGGCGGACTGGTACCGTCTGCCGCAGACCGTCGGGGCGAAGATCGCGCCGCTGATCGGCGCCGGCGCGGACGATGTCGCGGTGACGGACTCCACGTCGGTCAACCTGTTCAAGGTGCTGGCGGCAGCGGTTTCGATGCGGCCGGACCGCCGGGTCATCGTCTCGGAGCGCAGCAATTTCCCGACCGATCTCTATATCGCCGAAGGGCTCGCCGCCTTTGCCGGCAAGGGGCATGAACTGCGGCTGATCGATTCGGCCGATGAGCTCGATGCCGCGATCGACGCGGATGTCGCCGCGGTCATGCTGACGCATGTGAATTACCGCACCGGAGAGGTTCACGACATGGCGGACGTGACCCGCAAGGCGCATGCGGCCGGTGCCGTCATGGTGTGGGACCTTGCCCATTCGGCGGGCGCGTTGTCGGTTGACCTTGCCGCGGCCGATGCCGATTTTGCCATCGGCTGCGGCTACAAATATCTCAACGGCGGCCCCGGCGCGCCGGCATTCGTCTATGTGGCGCCGCGGCTGCAGGCCGATGTGACACAGCCGCTTTCCGGCTGGTTCGGCCACCGGGCGCCGTTCGAGATGAAGCCGACCTTCGAGGCGGCGACGACGATCCACCGGTTCCTCACCGGAACACCCCCTGTCCTGTCGCTGGTGGCGCTCGATGCGGCGCTCGATATCTGGAGCCGGGTCTCGATGGATGCGGTGCGCGAGAAATCGGTCAAGCTGTGCGAAATGTTCATCGAACGGGTCGAAGCGCGCTGCGGAACGTACGGATTGTCCCTTGCCAGTCCGCGTGACGCTTCGCGCCGCGGCAGCCAGGTGTGTTTCGCCCATCCGGATGCCTTCCCCATCATGCAGGCGCTCATCGCGCGCGGCGTGGTCGGCGATTTCAGGGCGCCGGATATCTTGCGGTTCGGCTTCGCGCCGCTCTATGTGCGCTTCGTCGACGTGCACGACGCGGTCGAGCACCTGCGGGAAATCCTGGAGACGGAGGTGTGGCGTCAGGACAAATTCATGGTCAAGAGCGCAGTCACCTGAATGCGGGGAAGTCTGTCAAAAACATAACAAACCCGGTATGGAAATGCCGGGTTTTTTGATTTTACCTATCCATTTCAATCTGCTTTCATGCCTCAACGGAGGAAATACCGGTGCAATTCGCGAATATCAACGGCATCACGCTGCACTACCAGCTGATCGGCGCGCCCGAGGGCAAGCCCGTTCTCGTCTTTTCCAACTCGCTCGGAACCGACTTCAGGATCTGGCGCGACGTGATCGTGCGGCTGGCCGGCGATTTCGCCATCGTCACCTACGACAAGCGCGGCCACGGCCTGTCCGACAGCGGGTCGGCGCCCTACCGGATGGACGATCATGTCGCGGATCTCGCCGGACTGCTCGATCTCCTCAACGTCAAGGATGCCATCATCTGCGGCCTCTCCGTGGGTGGACTGATCGCGCAGGGCCTTTGTGCCAGCCGCCCGGATCTAGTGTGTGCGCTCATCCTTTGCGACACCGGCCACAAGATCGGGACGGACGAACTCTGGAACGGGCGGATCGCGGCCATCGAGCAGGACGGGATCGAGGCGATCTCGGACGCCATCCTCGAACGCTGGTTCACGCACAGATACCGCACCGAAGAGCCGGAAGGGCTGGCCGGATACCGCAACATGCTGTGCCGCACGCCGGTCGCCGGCTACACCGGAACGGCCGCCGCCATCCGCGACACCGATTTCACTGAGCAGGCCAAGCGCATTGCCGTGCCCAGCATATGCATCGTCGGCGACCAGGACGGCGCGACGCCGCCCGAACTCGTCGGGGAGATGGCCAGGCTCATTCCGGACGCGCGCTACCAGGTCATTCCGGATGCCGGCCACCTGCCATGCATCGAGCAGCCGGTGACGCTGACCGACGTTATCCGGGCGTTCGTCGACACGCTGCCGAAGGACAATCCGACGGCGCACTGAACGTTGCGCCGTTCACTGCGAGGAAAGGGGAGCATCGATGAGCATCTCGGTCTTTGAGCATCCCGTGCTTTCCGGGCTTCTGGGCAACGACAAGATCGCGGCGCAGTTTTCCGTTTCCGCTGAAATCACTGCCATGCTGCGCTTTGAAGCGGCGCTTTCTTCCGCGGAGGCCGGTGAGGGTGTCATTCCGCAGGCCGCGGCCGAGGCGATCGGCAAGGCCTGCGAAGGGCTCAGCCCCGACATCGGCCTGCTGAAGCAAGCGGCGACGAAAGACGGGGTGTGCGTCCCGGAACTGATACGGCAGTTGCGCGCCGCGCTGGATCCGGAACATGCCGCCCATGTTCATTTCGGAGCGACCAGCCAGGATGTGATCGACACCGCCCTGGTCCTGCGGCTGCAGCAGGTGATCTCCATCCTGTCGGAACGTCTCGATGCGCTCGACGGCCTCTTGGCCGGTCTTGCCGACCGGTTCGGCGGGAACCGGCTGATGGCGCATACACGCATGCAGCAGGCGTTGCCGGTGCGAGTTGCGGACAAGATCGCCGCCTGGCGCCGGCCGCTTACGGCGCTGCGGGCGGAGATCGATCCCATCGGCGCAAGGGTCCTGCGCCTGCAGCTCGGCGGCCCCGTCGGCACGCTCGAAAGCCTGGGCGAGAAAAAACAGGCGGTGGCGGACCGCATGGCGGCCGAACTCGGCCTTGCTTCCGACGGCTGCTGGCACACGGACCGGCAGGCATTGGTGGAGCTCGCGGGCTGGCTCTCGCAGCTGACCGGCGCTCTCGGAAAGATCGGCAGGGACGTGACCCTGCTGGCGCAGAACGAAGTCGGCGCCGTAGTGCTGGCCGGCGGCGGCGGCTCTTCCGCCATGGCGCACAAGAACAACCCGGTCGCCGCCGAAGCGCTGGTAACGCTCGCCGCCTTCAATGCGACGCTCGTCTCGGGTATGCATTCGGCCCTCGTTCACGAGTACGAGCGCTCCGGCAGCGCCTGGACGCTCGAGTGGATGCTGTTGCCGCAGATGGCTGTTGCGGCGGGCGCTGCGCTCACCAATGCGCGCCGTGTGTGCGACGGTATCGAGGCCTTCGGCGATGCCGGCAGCGGCGGTGACGGCCGATGATGAGCCAGCGCCTGATCGTCGTCTATTGCGGGCTGCTGATGTCCATTTCAGCGTTTTCCGTCGACATCACCCTGCCGGCCTTTCCGGCAATGATGGCGCAATTTTCGACCGGTTTCGCGCAGGTTCAATGGACCGTCACGGCCTATATCTTCGCGGCCGGATGCGGACAGCTCGTCTGGGGGTCGGTCTCGGACCGATACGGCCGCAAGATCACCCTCGCCTTCGGTCTGTCCGGCCTTCTTGTCGGCCAGTTCCTCGCGGTCTTCGCGCCGAATATCGAACTGCTTCTTCTTGCCCGCGTGCTGCAGGGGCTCGGCGCCGCCTCGGCGATCGTCATCTGCCGGGCGATCCTGCGGGACCTGTTTTCGGGCCGCGAGCTGGCGCGCAACATGGCAATGGCTTCCGCCGTCTTCGCAGTCGGCCCGATGCTGGCGCCGCTGCTCGGCGCCGTCATTATCGATCTCGTGGGATGGCGGTACATCTTCGTCGGACTGGCATGCCTCACCGCGGTGCTCATCGTGATGCTGGCCTTCTTCCGGGAGACCCTGGCGGAACCGAACGTGCACGCCCTGCGCCCGGCGCGGATCCGGTCGAACATGGCGGCGCTTTTCTCGCATCCCCAGTCGTGTTTCTTCCTCATCGTGTCGACGCTGGCGATGGCGTTCATGCTGCTCATCCTGACGGGCGCGCCGGCGGTCTACGAAACCGAGTTCGGCATCACCGGCCTGGCCTTTGCCGGCCTTTTCGCCATCCACGGTGTCGGGATCATATGCGGCCAGTTCATCAACCGGCGGCTGATCAACTCCATGGGAGTCATCGGCGCCGTCGTCGTCTCGAGCGCGGTGATGGCGGTCATGTCCGGGCTTTACCTGGCGCTGGCCGTCGGCGATCTGCTGGTCGTCTTCCTGCTGCCGATCCTGTTCGCGATTCCGAACGGCGCCTATCTCGTCTTCTACTCAAACGCCACGAGCCTGGTGCTCGATCCGCACCACGAGCGCGCCGGATTCGCCGCTTCGCTGTTCGGTTTCGTCAGCCAGCTCGGCGGCGCATTGCTGGTCTCCGTCCTCGTCATCTTCGGCAATGACAATGCGGTCGGAATGGCGACGCTGATGTTCGCGCTGGCGGTCGTCATGCTGGCGGCGGTTGCCGTCCGATACGGCAGAAAACAACCGGTCAGGGAGGTCTAACCATGCGCACACAGGTCGTCATCATCGGGTCGGGACCGTCGGGCTTGCTGCTCGGTCAACTCCTCTACAAGGCGGGAATCGACAACATCATTCTCGACCGGGTCAGCCGGGAGCACATACTGGGCCGCATCCGCGCCGGCGTGCTTGAGGAAGGCACCGCCTGGCTGATGGAGAAGGCCGGCGTCGGCGACCGCATGAAGCGCGAGAACCTGCTGCATGACGGTTTCGACATGGTGTTCGACGACGAGGTGCACCGGATCGACCTGTTCAACCTCTCGGGCGGCAAGCGTGTCCATGTCTACGGCCAGACTGAGATGACCCATGACCTGATGGACGCGCGGCAGGCCGAGGGCCTGCAGACCATATACGAGGCGCAAAACGTTCACCCGCACGATTTCGACGGCGGCAAGCCCTATGTGACCTTCGACAAGGACGGGACGAGCCAGCGCATCGATTGCGACTACATCGCCGGGTGCGACGGCTTCCACGGCATCAGCCGCAAGGTGCTGTCGGACGGCCCGATGAAAACGTTCGAGAAGGTCTATCCCTTCGGCTGGCTGGGCCTGCTGTCCGACGTGCCGCCGGTGCACCACGAGCTTATCTACGTCAATCACAGCCGCGGCTTCGCCCTCTGCTCGCAGCGCTCCGAGACCCGCAGCCGGTATTACGTGCAATGCGCCGTCAGCGAGAATGTCGAGGACTGGACCGCCGACATGTTCTGGGACGAATTGCGGCGGCGGCTGCCCGATGAAACGGCGCAGAAGGTGATCACCGGTCCGGCGCTTGAAATGTCCATTGCGCCGCTTCGGTCCGTCGTCTCCGAGCCGATGCGTTTCGGCCGGCTGTTCCTGGCCGGCGACGCCGCCCACATCGTGCCGCCGACCGGCGCCAAGGGGCTCAATCTGGCGGCGAGCGACGTGCACTATCTCTTCGAGGGCCTGCGCGAGCACTATCTGGACAATTCCAACGCCGGGCTGGATGTCTATTCGCAAAAGGCGCTGCACCGTATCTGGAACGCCGAGCGGTTTTCCTGGTGGATGACCAGCGTCATGCACCGCTTCCCGGACATGAGCCCGTTCGACCGGCGTATCCAGCAGGCGGAGTTCTACCAGCTCGTGCACTCGAACGCCGCTTCGACGGCCCTGGCCGAGAATTACGTGGGGTTGCCCTATTGAAGGTGGACGGTTGCACCGGATTTGACAGGTCATCTTAAGTAATTTGTATTGACAAATTGAACCGTCTCGCGTTTGCTCACTCCGACAGGGAGTGAGCTATGGTCTTGGTCGCCGGAACAGGCATGACCGCATTCAACCGCCGCAAGGACGGCAGCGGGTTCCGCGACTGGGCCTCGGAAGCCTTTGAAGAAGCGCTGGTCGCGGCGCAGATCGGCCGCGGCGATATCGATGCGCTGGTGGTCGCCAGCGAGAGCGACTATTTCTCCATGCAGCTCAACCCGGCTTCGGTGCTGGCCGATGATTTCGGGCTGGCCGGGGTTGCCTGCCAGCGCGCCGAGGGCGGCGGTGCGTCCGGCCAGGTCGCGGTTCACGCGGGCGTCGCGCTCATCCGTTCGGGCGTCGCGCGCCGGGTCGCGGTGGTCGGCTTCGAGCCATCCGCCTCCTACCTCAGCGGCACGGCCGTCTCCGAACTCTACGGCTATTCGTTCGATGCCTGGACCGACGGCATGTCCGGTGTGTCGGCAACGGCGCTCTATGCCCTTTCGGCGAAGGCCTTCATGGCGCGATGCGGCGCGACATTCGAGGATTTCGCCGCGATCGCGGTGCTGAACCGGACCTATGCCTGCGACAATCCGCTGGCCCACCTGCCGCTGGAAATCACGCTGGACGACGTCGCCGAATCGCCGATGATCTCGGACCCGTATACCCGCCTCGACTGTTCGCCGTTGAGCGACGGCGCGGCGGCACTCATCCTGAGCCATCCAGATGCTGCGCCCCAGAGCCGCAGGCAATGCGCGCGCATTGCCGGTATCGGCGCCGGCAGCGACCGGGTTCGGCTCGGCGACCGTGCCGACCCCGGATATTTCGCCGGTAAGCAGATTGCCGCAAAACGCGCTTACGAAATGGCCGGCATCGCCCGGCCGGAGACGGAGATCGATCTGGCCGAAGTCTACGATGCCTATTCCGGCGCGCAGCTCCAGGCCATCGAAGCGCTCGGCCTTTCGCAGGATTTCATGGACGAGTTCCGCTCCGGCGGCTTTACCCAGTCCGGCCGACTGCCGGTCAACCTGTCGGGCGGGCTCATGGGGCAGGGCGCGCCGGTCGGTGCGACGGGTATCGCCCAGGCGGTGACCTGCGTACGGCAGATCGAAGGGACGTATCATTCGGGACTGCAATTGCGCGATCCGCCGCGTGTCGCGATCGCCGATACCCATGGCGGCGTCGCCACGGTCTGCGCCGTGACGGTCTTCACGGAGGCGCCTCAATGAAATACCAGCTCGTACTCGACTATCATCTCGGCGAGGGCGCGCTCGGCCCCTATCTGGAGGGGCTGTCCGAGGGCACGGCGCTTGCACGGCAATGCCGGCGCTGCGACCGGGTGACTTTTCCGCCGGAACGGGTTTGCACTTGCCAGACCAAGGACAATCTTCCCGCCACGTACGGATGGAAGACCCTCACCGGGCGTGCGAGCGTCATCCACCGCACCTACGGTCTCGGCGGCGGCTTCGCGCTGGCGCGGTTTGACGGCGCCGACAATCTGGCGGTGTGCCGCATCGACAATCCCGGTCGGGAGGGCACAGCTGCCGTGTTGCGCGCCACCGGCGAATACCGTCCTGCCATAACCATAGAAATTCGGGGAGAAACCATTGAAACCATTGACTGAATGGTCCGCGGACGCGCTTGCCGAAATCGGGCTCGAGCAAGCCGATGGCAAGCTGCGGATCGCCATTGCGCCGGACAGCAACATCTATTCGATGACGGTCGGGCGATATCTCGGCCCCGCTGACCGCGACCGGCGGGCGATCAGCATCGAGGAACCGGACGGCGCGATGAGCCACTACACCTTTGCCGAGGTGGACGCCGCCGCGACAGCGCTCGCTGCGCGGCTGCGCGCGCTTGGCTGCGGGCGCGGCGATTATGTCGGGCTGCATTGCGGCATGCGCCCGGAAACCGCAATCGCCCATATGGCCATCTGCAAGATCGGCGCGGTGGCGGTGACGCTGTCGCAGCTCTACGGGCCGGACACGCTGGCCCATGCGCTGAACGACTGCCGGGCGGAAGTCCTGTTGACGACCGAAGCCGGCTGGGCACCGCTGCGCGGACAGGCGCAGGACCTGTTTCCGCATCTCAAGCATGTCCTCGTCTCCTCCAGCCTCGGGCCGGAAGAGGATCTTTCATCCGTCCTTCGGTCGCCGCCGCCGGCGGACTTCGAGCCGGAACTCACCGGTGCCGACGACCCGGCGCTCCTGATGTACACCTCCGGATCGACCGGCATGCCCAAGGGCATCCTGCACGGCCACCGGGTCCTTGCCGCCTACCGCCCGTCGATCAACCTGTTCTTCAACCTGTCGCTACGCGACGAAGACGCAGTGTTCTGGTCGCCGTCGGACTGGGCCTGGGTCGGCGGCCTCCTCGACATGCTGTTCCCGGCCTGGCTAGCGGGACGGCAGGTGGTCACCTCCGAGGCACGCTTCAAGGCCGACTGGGCCTTCGCCTTCATGGCCCGCCACAAGGTGACGCACACGTTCCTTGCGCCGAGCGCGATCCGCCGGCTGGCGCAGACCGCCGATCCGCACAGGGACCACGATCTTTCGATGCGGGTCATCTGCACCGGCGGTGAGGCGCTGGCGGCGGAGATCCTCGAATGGGCGGAAAACAGCCTCCGCGTCGTCTGCAACGAGTTCTACGGGCTGACCGAGGTCAATCACCTGATCGGCAACTGCGCCCGGATCTATCCGCGCCGGGCCGGATCGATGGGGCTCGCCTATCCCGGGCACAAAGTGCTCCTCGTCGATCAGGACGGTCAGGCGGTCGCGCCGGGCGAGATCGGCGAAATTGTCACAACGGACGACGCACCGACGCGTTATCTCGGCTATCTCAACAATCCGGACAAGGAAGCGGAGCTGCGCCTCGGCCCCTATATGCGCACCCACGATCTCGCGGTGCGCGATGACGACGGCTATTTCTGGTACAAGGGCCGGTCCGACGATCTCATCAAATCGTCCGGTTTCCGCATCGGCCCGGCCGAAATCGAGGAGTGCCTCATCGCCCACCCCGCCGTTGCGGAAGCGGCGGTCATCGGCAAGCCCGACAAGGAGCGCGGCGCGATCGTCAAAGCCTTCATCCGGCTGGCCAGGGACTATGCCGCACAGCCTGGGCTCGAGAAGGAACTGACCGAGCACGTGCGCAACCGGCTCGCGCCCTACAAGGCACCGCGCGAGATCGCCTTCGTCGACAGCTTCGAAATGACTTCCTCCGGGAAGATCAACCGCAAGGCGCTCAGGGCCGCGGAAGCCGGTTGACGGCGATATTTGATTGTACTAATCTGTATTTACAAATTGGGTGGAGCACATGAAATTCGGCATTCATTCCGGGCTCTGGATGACCCGCTGGACCGACGAGATCGAGCCGATCATGTCGACAGTCGCGGAGCTCGGGTTCGACGGCATCGAGATTTCATTGCTCGGAATTACCCTCGACCGGGCGGCCTCACTGAACGCGGCGGCCCGCGACCGCGGGCTTGAAATCACCTGCTCCACGGGGCTCGGGGCGCATGAGGACCCGACATCCCCGGATCCCGAAATGCGCAAGGCGGCGCAGGCGGCGCTGAAAAATGCGGTCAGGATCACCGCGGCACTCGGTGCGAGACAGCTTGCCGGCGTTATCGCCGCGCCCTGGGGCGTATTCGATCCCGGCGACAAGGCGGGCCGGGCGGAACGGTCGGCGGCGCTGCTGGGCGGCATCGACCCTCTGTTGTCCGAGGAGGGCGTGGTGTTCGGCGTCGAGGTCATAAACCGTTTCGAGACCGACCTCATCAACACCGCGCAGGAGGGCATCGCCTATGTCGATGCCGTCGGTTCGCCCCGGATCGGCCTGCTGCTCGACACGTTCCACCTCAATATCGAGGACAAGGACCCGCCGGCTTCCATTCGCGCGGCCGGCAAGCGGCTTGTGCACTTCCATGTCTCCGACAATGACCGGGGAACGCCCGGCAACGGGCACTTCGATTTTTCCGGCGCCGCCGGCGCGCTGCGCGACATCGGCTATGACGGCTGGGTCACCGCCGAAATGTTCGTGGTGCCCGGCCATCCGACCAGTGCGGATCTGAACATCTGGCGTGCCCT
Organism: Nitratireductor sp. XY-223; assembly: GCF_004959855.1. Classification (GTDB taxonomy): domain Bacteria; phylum Pseudomonadota; class Alphaproteobacteria; order Rhizobiales; family Rhizobiaceae; genus Hoeflea_A. The sequence goes on from NZ_SPNT01000002.1 coordinate 972,231, forward strand.
GGAGCCGGATCCCACCGAGGCGGCCCGGCAGGCGCTGCAGTTCATGAAGGCGACGTTCCAATGACGGCGCGGCGGTTTTTCGAAAAACTGGAGGCCCTGTACACAGACGAGCAGGAACGCCTCAACGATCTCGACGCGGCGATCGGCGACGGCGATCACGGCAGCACCATGCTGCGCGGCCTGACGGCCGCCGCCAAGGCCGGGGACGGGCTACAGGCGAAGGCGTTCATGCGCGCATCGGGCGGGGCGTCGGGAACGCTGTTCGGCCTGATCCTGCACGAGATCGAGCTTCATCTTTCGGGCAGCGAGCGGTCGCTGGCCGCGCATCTGCGGCGCAGCCTCGAGCGCATCAAGGAGCTCGGGAAGGTCGCTCAAGGAGACAAGAGCATGGTCGACTCGCTGGAGCCGGCCGTGTCGGCGCTCGATGCCGGGCGGGGCATCGGCGCCGCTGTTGCCGCCGCCACTGCGGGCCGCGAAGCGACCCGCGACCTGGCGGCGCGGCGCGGTCGCGCCCGCTATGTCGAAGACGCGGGCAGGGGGCACGTGGATCCGGGCGCGGCCTCGGTCTGCCTGATCCTCGGTGTGCTGGCCGGCGAGGAGGAGCAGCGGTGAAGAAACTCTTCAACAGCCAGGAGCGCATGGTCGACGACATGATAGACGGATTTGTCGCCGTCTACCCGCAGGTCAAGCGCGGCGAAAACGACAGCCGCATCGTCGTGCGCAGGCAGCCCAAGGACAGCGACGCCAAGGTGACACTGCTCATCGGCAACGGTTCCGGCCACGAGCCGATCGCCATGGGTTTCGTCGGCGAGGGGCTGCTCGACGCCAATGTCGTCGGCGATGTCTTCGCGGCACCGTCCGCGGACCTGATCCTCGACGGCATCGCGGAGGTTTGCGGCGCCGCCGGCTCGATCCTGCTCATCTCGCAGCATTCCGGCGACGTGATCAATGGCGGCGCTGCGGCGATGCTGGCCGAAGAGGCCGGACACACGGTCAGGCCGCTGTTCATGTATGACGACATTTCCTCGGCCCCCAAGGGCGAGGAAACAGAGCGGCGCGGCGCGCCCGGAACCATGTTCATCTACAAGATCCTCGGGGCGGCAGCGGAAGAGGGCATGGCGCTGGGGCCGCTCTTCGAACTGGGCGAGGCGGTGCGGGACAATACGCGCACGCTGGCGGCGGCGGTGAGCCCCGGAATATCGCCGCTCACCGGAAAGGCGATGTTCTCGCTGCCCGACGACGAGATCTATCTCGGCATGGGCGTTCATGGCGAGCCGGGGATCGGCAAGGCCAAATACGGCCCGGTCTCGGGCCTCGTCGAAACCATGGTCGAGGCGCTGCTGGACGACAGGCCGGTGCCGGCGGGTGATGCGGTCGCGGTCATCGTCAACGGCATGGGCGGAACAACGCTCATGGAACTGCTGACCGTATACCGCGAGACCGAAACGGCGCTGAAGGCACGCGGACTATCAGCGGTGGCGCCGATGGTCGGCACCTATGTGACGACGCAGGAAATGGGCGGGTTCTCGATCTCGCTGCTGACGCCGACCGCCGAGATGCTGCGGCTCTGGTGCGCGCCTTCAGACACGCCGCATTTTCCGGCGATCAAACGGGACTAAGCGGGGCGCGTCATGGGTCAGCAAAAACCGGCACCGCAATCGCCCATGTATGGCGTCGCTGTCGACCAGGGCAGCGGCCTGCAAGCAGCCATCGCCGAGGCGCGCGGGCCGGACGCGCGCGACACCGACCTGTTCGATTTCAAGAAGGCGGTCGTCGAATGCCTGAGCCCTGAGGCTTCCGTCCTATTGGTCGATGCGGAATATGGCCGCCGGTTGCTGCCGCACTACGATCCGGCCTGCGAAAAGCTGCTCGCCTACGAGGCGGACGTCTACCGCATCGTGACAAGCGAGCGCATCACCGTTCTCCCCGACAACCTGAGCGTTGCCGACTACGCGGAACTTGGCGTGCGACGGCTGAAGTTCTTCCTCTACTACGCGCCGCGCGGCTCGGCTGAAACCAACGAAAAGAAACATGCGCTCGTCCGCGATATCGGCCGGCAATGCGCCGATCACGGCATCGAGTTCCTGTTCGAGCCGATCGTCTACGACGAAGAGGTGACCGATTCCGCGTCGCTGGCGTTCGCCCGCCTGAAACCGGACCTCGTGCGCGAGGCGACCGCCGTCTATGCCGATCCGGATTTCGGAGTCGACGTACTGAAGGTCGAAATCCCGGTCAATCTTGCATTCGTGGACGGATACGGCAGCGGTGAATTCGATCGCGGCTGGGCGCTCGAGCGGTTCCGCGAGGCCGCGGACGCAGCCGGTCCGATCTCGCTCGTTTATCTGAGCGCGGGCGTTTCGTTCGACTGGTTCGAACAGTCCCTGAAGCTGGCGCGCGAGGCGGGTGTCGATGCTGCCGGGTTCATGTGCGGGCGGGCCATCTGGTCGGACGCGGTGACCGAGTTCGGCAAGGGCGGCCATAGGCGGCTGACCGAGTGGCTGATGGGCGAGGGCCGGCGACGGCTCCAGCGGTTGAAGGCGGCGTTATGACGGACCTCATGCCCCTCCTGCCGGAAGTCGAGGCCTTTCTGAAGGGCCCCCTGTCGCTGCGTATCGGCGGCGGTACGGTCGACACGGACGGCACAATCGAGGTCATCGATCCGTCCTTCGGATCACCTTTGTGCAATGTTGCCGGGGCCGGTGCGCGGGAGGTCGACCTTGCCGTTACGGCCGCACGCGCGGCCTATGAGGGACCATGGTCCGCGATGACGCCGGATGAGCGCTCGCAATGCATCTGGCGGCTGGCCGAACTTGTCGACGAACGGGCCGGCATCTTCGGTCAGCTCGACGCCCTCGACAATGGCAAACCCTTCGCCGTCGCGCGCGATGTCGATGCCGCCTATTCGGCGCGGCACCTGCGCTACTTCGCCGGCTGGCCGAGCAAGATAGAGGGCGCGACGATCCCCGTGTCGGTGCCGGACCGGTTCAACTACACGCGGATCGAGCCGGTCGGCGTCTGCGGCCTGATTGCGCCGTGGAACTATCCGTTGCTGATGGCGGTCTGGAAAATCGCACCGGCGCTTGCCGCCGGCAACGCGATCGTCATGAAGCCGGCGGAGCAGACGCCGCTCAGTGCGCTCTACCTTGCCGACCTGGCGCTCGAGGCGGGCTTCCCCGAAGGCGTCCTCAACGTCATTCCCGGTATCGGGACCGAGGCCGGCGCGGCCCTTGCCGCTCATCCGGGCGTCGGCAAGATCGGCTTCACCGGAAGCACGGCGACCGGGCGGCGCATCGTCGAAGCCTCGATGGGTAACCTGAAGAAAGTGTCGCTCGAACTCGGCGGCAAGGCCGCGAATATTCTCTTCGCCGACGCCGATCTGGAAAAGGCGGTGCCCGGTGCCTTCTGGGCGCTGTTCGGCAATAACGGCCAGTCCTGCACGGCCGGTGCGCGGCTCTACGTGCAGCGCCCCGTCTTCGAGCAGGTGCTGGAAGGGCTTGTCGCGCTCGCATCACAGGTATCGGTCGGGCCCGGCATGGCCGAGACCGCCCACGATCTCGGGCCGGTCATCAGCGAGCGGCAGATGCGGACCGTCACCGGCTATATCGACAGCGGCGTCTCGGAGGGCGCCGAATGCGTTGCCGGCGGCGGCCGGCTCGGCGACACCGGCTATTTCGTCGCGCCGACGATCCTCACCGGCGTCACCGACGACATGCGGGTTGCCCGCGAAGAGATCTTCGGCCCGGTGCTGTGCGTTCTGCCCTTCGACGATGAGGCCGAGGTGATCGGGCGCGCCAACGATACCGAATACGGGCTGGCGGCGGGCCTGTGGACCCAGGACGTCACCCGGGCGCGGACGCTCGCCGAGCGGCTGAAAGCCGGCACGATCTGGATCAATTGCTGGGGCGAGACGGACGCCGCCTCGCCTTTCGGCGGAATGAAGCAGAGCGGCTACGGCCGCGAAATGGGCGCCGACGCCATCGCCCTCTATTCACAGACCAAAAGCGTCTGGGTGGTTTGACATGCCGCATTCGGTCATACAAATTGGTATGCAACGAATGAGGGAGGCCTGATCCTTGGAAGCGCGTGCGGAACCGAAATACAAAGTCGCTTATGGCGCGTTGCTGAGCCGCCTGGTGTCGGGGCGCTATCCGATCGGCGGGCGGCTGCCGACCGAGGACGAACTGGCGAAGACGTTCGACATCAGCCGGGTCACCATCCGCCGCTCGCTCGACATGCTGGTCAATGAAGGTTTCCTGGAGCGCCGGCAGGGCAGCGGCTACACGGTCATCTCGCTGTCGCCGCCCTCGTCCATGTGCCTTTCGTCCTTTACCGATGCCATGCTGCGGGCCGGCCGTGAACCGTCGTCCCGGTTGATCCGCATCTCGACGTTGGAGGCTGGCGCCCATGGCGAGGAACTGATCGGCGAACTGCAGGACGAGCGGCTGACCTGCATCGAGCGCCTGCGGCTCGTCGACGACGTACCGCAGATGCTGGTGCGGACCTGGGTTCCGGCACGGCTGCTTTCGAACGCGACGGCGGACGATTTCCCCAATACCGGTCACGAACAGTCGATCCTGCGCATATTGCGGCAGCGTTTCGGCCTTGAATGGAACGCCGCCTGCGAGGACATCAGCCCGGCCGGGGCGCCGGCGGATGTCGCCAAATACCTGCACATCGAACCGGGGCGCCCGCTTCTGGTGCAGGCCTGTACCGCGTTCGACGAGGACGGCGGCGTCGTGTTCTACGAGCAGGTCTATCGCATCGGCAAGGTCAGTTTCAATCTCACCGGGGCCTCGCGGCAGGCACGCTAGTCAGGAGTGATAGGATGCAGGAAGCGGTCACGATCGGCGTCATTCATGCTTCGCTGCCGAGCTATTTTCCGGACGAGCACAATGTCTTCGAAAATTGCGGCCGGGTTCTGGAAGAGCTTTGCGCGGCAGAGGGCGCGCGCATGGTCAACGCGCCCGAGCGGCCGATGAACGGATCGGAAGCGCGCCGGGCCGCCGATTTCTGCCTCGCCGAGGGCGCCGACTTCCTGCTGCTCATTCACGGCGGTTTCACCATGGGGGACGTGGCGCAGACACTGGCGACGGTCCCCGTGCCGATGGGCGCCTGGGCGACGCCGGAACCGACCCTCGAGGGCGACATACAGCTGAACAATTTCGTGTCGCTCAACATGACGATGTCGATCGCCAAGGGGGTGCGCGACCTCAAGGCAAATCCGATCCAGTGGTATTTCGGCGCGCCGGGCAGCCCGGAACTGCAGCAACGGCTGAAAATAACGCTGCGGGCACTCGCCATGGTCAAGAGCATCACCCACAGTCGCCTGGCGATGATCGGCGGACTGGCGCCGACCTTCTACAATATGGAGGTCACCGCCAACACCCTCAAAAGGCGATTCAGCATCGATGTCGACGCCCACGAAATCACCGAATTGACGGGACGCATGGCGGCGATCGACGCGGCGCGCGCCGTGGCGGAAGTGGAGAAGATGACGGCGGCGGCGACGGTTCGCGATGTCAGCGACGAGCAGTTGACGCTGAACGCACGGGCGGCGCTGGCGCTGCGCGACATCTGCGATGAAGGGGACTATGCGGCGCTGGCCGTTTCCGACTGGCCGGCGCTGCAGGTGGATCCCGGAATCCACCCGGGTGCCGCCTTTACCTGGCTTGAAGAGGTCGACGGCGTGGCGGTCGCATCCGAGGGCGATCTTCTCGGCGCCATCACACAGCTTGCCGCCAAATCCATGACCGGCAAGGTCGGCTACCTTCTCGACATGACCGAGCCCGACCTCGAACAGGGCGATCTCCTGATGTGGCACGGCGGCGGCGGCCCGCTCTATCTGGCCGACGACAACGGCGCCGCCTGGATCAACCATCCGATGATCGGGCGCGGGACCGAGGCCGGGGCCTGCTACGGCACCATCAGCGAGCTCGTGTTCAGGGACGGGCCGGTCACCGCTTTTCGTATTGCCGACGACGCGACGACACTGTTTGAAATGGAAGCCCGGGTAGCCGGGCGCACCCCGACCGGCTTCACCGGCTGCCGGGGCTGGCTGCGCGACTTTTCAATCGACGCGCAAGCGGCCTCGCTCGACGACGTGATCTCGACGGTCATGGGGCACGGGATCGAACATCATTTCGTCCTCGTCCCGGGGCACCATCATACGGTGCTTGCGGAATTTGCCGCCTGGGCGGGTCTTCGACCGCTCGAGCGGCTGACGGCACGGAAGCACGTGTACAGAGCCCCCTGAACGGCTGGTGGAGCAGCCTTCGAGGGACGGAAACCAAATGCGGCAAATGATTGGATTCGCGGGGGTTTTGCAACCGCTGCGAGGGTGAATCGGATCGCTGTCGGGCGCCCGGCTCGGGATGTCGTGACGGCGGGTTTGGATGGAACGAATTTGTTGACATCAATGCAAATTGATATTACTCATTTTGTTATATCAAATTTTGGGTGGGAGGACCTGGTGAAGTCAGAATTCGAACCGAAACGGCGCATGGACGATCGCCGCCCGAAGCGGCGCTGATCCGGTGACGCAGGTTCAACTTCGAGCCGTCAGAAAGGAGTTCGGCTCCTTCGTCGCGCTCGAGCATATCGATCTGAACATCGCCTCGGGCGAGCTTGTCGCACTGCTCGGCCCGTCCGGCTGCGGCAAGACCACGACACTGCGCATGATTTCGGGTCTCGACAATCCGACCGACGGCGAGATCCTGTTCGACGGCAAGGACGTTTCGGACGTTCCTGTGCGCGACCGCAACGTCGGCATGGTGTTCCAGCGCTACGCGCTTTTCCCGCACATGAATGTCGAAAAGAACATCACTTTCGGCCTGCGCGTGCGCAATATCCCGGCCGAGGAAGTTGAGGCGCGTCTCGAGGAAATCCTCGACATCGTGCAACTGACCCAGTTCCGCCACCGGTTCCCGGCGCAGCTCTCGGGCGGGCAAATGCAGCGGGTCGCCATCGCCCGCACGCTGATCACCAAGCCCTCGGTGCTGATGATGGATGAGCCGCTTGCCAATCTGGACACGAACCTGCGCGGCGAGATGCGGCGCTTCATCCGCGATCTGCAGCAGCGGTTCAACATCACGACGATATTCGTCACCCACGACCAGGTCGAGGCGATGGAGCTGTCCGACCGGGTCGCGGTGCTTTTCGACGGACGCCTGGAGCAGTTCGATACGCCTGACGCCATCTATCACCGGCCGGACAAGATCAGCGTTGCGAAATTCATGGGCGCATCCAACATCTTTCAGGGCACAATCGGCGACGGCGTGGTCAAAGCCGGCTTTGCAGACCTTGCCGTGACGGGCACCCAGCAGTTCGATGCCGGGGAGCAGGTCGACGTGATGGTGCGCAGCGAAGCGATCCGGCTGTTGAAACAGCCGCAGGACGGCGCCGCCAACCAGGTCGAGGGCGAGATCCGTACGTCGGACTTTTTCGGTGCGACCGTTTCCTACACCGTGCAGGTGGGCGACCATCAACTCAATGTCGACGAGCATTCGACGGAAAAGCTGGATCCGGGAAGCAGGGTCTTCCTGCAGCTTCCGGGCGACCGGATCTGGCTGTTTCCGAAACGGGCCAACTAGGCGAACCGGTGGCGGGAACGCCGCCAAAACTGGGAGGAGTAGCATGACTGGATTATCGAAGACCGCGTTGCGCAAGGGTCTCATGACGGCGGGCGCGCTGGTTTTGACGACGGCACTGGCACACGGTGACGAGGCTGCGGAACAGTTCCGCACCGACTTTCTGGGCGGCAAGCTGAGCTGGGAAGACGTCTCGAAGCGGGCCGCCGAAGAAGGCAAGGTCAATTTCTACTACTGGGGCGGCAGCGACACCATCAATGTGTGGATCGACAGCGTCGCCGCGCCGGCCATGAAGGAACTCGGCGTCACGCTCAACCCGGTTCGCATAACCTCGACCAAGGATGCGATCGACCTGGTGCTTGCCGAAAAGAACTCAGGCAAAGGCGTTGGCGAAGGCAGCGTCGATGCGGTTTGGGTGAACGGCGAGAATTTCTACACGCTGAAACAGCAGGAAGCGCTGTTCGGCTCCTTTGCCGAGAGCGTGCCGAATTCGGCCAATTTCGACTGGAATCCTGACGATCCGCGTTCGCTGCTCAACCTGCGCGATTTCGGCGTCACGACGGACAGCCAGGAGATTCCGTGGTCCGGGCAGCAATATGTCTGCGCGGTGAACCGGCAGTATGTCGATGCCGCCGATACGCCCTCGACCTTTGAGGAAATGAAGGCGTATCTGGAAAAGAACCCCGGCAAGTTCACCTATGTGAAGCCGCCGCACTGGGTCGGCAACACCTTCGTGCAGTCCGTCATGTATTCCTTTAACCCGGACGGCAATGGCGGCGTCCCGTTCCAGCAGTCGATCGACGATCTCGGCGCGGCCGAGCTTGCCCGCCTGATCAAGCCGGGCATGGAATATCTGAAGTCGATCGAACCCCTGTTGCTCGACGCCGATGGCGGCAAGCCGCGCTATCCGGAAGATATCGCTGCGCTGGACGGCATGTTCCTGAACGGCGAGGTCTACTTCAACTGCAAGTTCGGCCTGTATGCCGTGCACACCGGCCTGCAGACGGGTGCTTATCCTGAAAAGGCCGAAGCGTTCATCTTCCCGAAGGGCGTGATGATTGCCAACAAGAACTATCTCGCCATCCCGGCGAACAGCCCGAATCCGGCGAGTGCGCTTCTGCTGGCGAACTACATGGCATCCGTCGACTCGCAGGCCTCGAAGCTGCAGAACGCCGGTATGCCGGTCGGCATCGATGTCTGGAAGCTGTCCGCCGATGATGCGGCGAAGGTCAAGGACGCCGCGCCGCCGCTCTATGGCGTGACCCAGGCCGAGCTCGACGCCAATGTCGCGCCGGACACCAATGCCAGCCTTGTCGACGTGATCGAGGCCACGTGGCTCGAATATATCGAGCGCGGGTCTTCGTCTTCGATCGAGGAGATCGTCGACACGATGGTCAAGCAGATGGCGCAATAGCCCATCGCCGCGCCGCCGGTTCGCCGGCGGCGCCCTGCGATCCTTACTGGCCGCCGCTATTGGCGGCCCGGCTCACAAGCACCCGTACGGACCCATGGCAACCCAGGACACAGCCCTCGAAATTCGATCGGAGCGCCGATCGGCCGCGCAGCGCAACGCGCTTTTGATGCGCATTGCCGAACTCGCGCCCATCGTCATCGTTCTTTTCGTGCTGTTTGGCGGCGCCCTGGTGCTGGCACTGCTGCAGAGCCTCGGATTCGCGCCCTGGTTCGGCATCAACACCTTCCCGGACTTTTCCTATTTCGGCGCCCTTTGGGGATCCTCCGCCTTCTGGGTGTCGCTTGGCCTGACGCTCTATTACGGCTTCGTATCGACCATCATCGCCCTCATCATGGCGATCGTGCTCAGCCTCGCGCTGATCAAGCCGTTCCGCGGCAAGATACTCTATAAATATCTCTACAAGCTGCCGCTGATGATCCCTTACACGGTGGGCATCGCGCTCGCCGTCTTGATGCTCGGCAACGGCGGCATCCTGTCGCGCCTCCTGGCCCTCGTCGGCATGATCGACAATCCCGGCGACTTCCCGCAGATCCTCAAGACCCACTACGGCTGGGGCATCATGGCGGTCTATGTGTGGAAACAGGTGCCGTTCATGACGCTGGCGATCTACGCGGTGCTGCTCGGCATCGGCCGCGAGACGGAGGAAGCGGCGGCGATCCTCGGCGCGACCCGGCGGCAGATCTTCTTTTCGGTGACGCTGCCGCAGATCCTGCCCGGGATCGTCTCGTCGACCCTGATCTGCTTCGCCTTCAACGTCGGCGCGTTCGAGGCGCCCTTCATTCTCGGCGGCGGATATCCCGACACGCTCCCGGTTGTTGCCTGGCGCTATTTCAACGACGCCAATTACGCCTTCCAGCTCCAGGGCATGGCGACGGTGGTTTCCATCGGCATTGTTGCGGGCGTCATCCTGTTTGCGTATCTGGCCGTCTACCGGCGCTATGAGCGCATGCGCGGGAGGGCCTGACATGGCACGCAAGGCCACCAACACCTTCACGCATCTGTCGCCGTTCCAGCGCTTTTATCTTATTGCGGTTGCCGGGCTGATCGTCGGCCCCTTCATTCCGCTGATCATCCAGAGCCTCGCCTTCCGCTGGGCCTGGCCCAATCTGCTGCCGACGGTCTGGTGGATGGAACAGCGCGAGCGCTCGCCGATCCCGCTTGCCTGGGACTATGTGCTTTCGCCCTATTCGCGGGTCTATGAGGCGACGTTCAACACCATGGTGATCGGCCTCGCGGTGACGGTCATCTGCCTGGCGATCTGCCTGCCGGCAGCGCGGGTGCTGGCGCGCGAGAGCTTCAGGGGTAAAAGCAGCTTCGAGTTCTTCCTGTCGCTGCCGCTGATCGTGCCGGAAGCGGCGATCGGTATCGCGCTGTTGATGATCTTCATCAATCTCGGGCTCGCCGGCAGCTATTTCGGCATCATCATCGCCCATCTGATTCCGACCATCCCCTACATGGTACGCATGCTGACGGCGGTCTATCAGGGGCTCGGGCGCGAATTCGAGGAACAGGCGATGATCCTCGGTGCGACGCGCTGGCAGATCCTGCGCATGGTGACCCTGCCGATGCTGATGCCCGGCGTCGTGGCCGGTGCGCTGTTCACCTTCCTGGTCTCGAGCAACATCTTCCTGCTCACCTTCTTCCTGGGCCAGGGCAAGATCATCACCTTGCCGACACTGCTGTTTTCCAAGATCTCCGGCGGAACACTCGATGCCTCAGCGGCCGGGATCACGCTGATCGTGTCGCTTCCGGGCATCATTTTGCTGATCATCTCGGAGCGCTTCATCAAGGAAGAGGCATTCGGCAAGGGCTTTGGAAATTAACTCTGAACAATCCGTGACCCGGCGGACCAACCGGCAGAAAGGCTGGGACCATGAAGACACCCGATTATATCCTTGAACGTTTTCCCAAGCTCAGCGACGAAGAGATGCAGGCACGGCTGGAACACCCAGGCAAGCCGGTCCGCGTGATCATCGATACCGATGCCGCGAACGAAATCGACGATCAGTTCGCCATTGCCTGGGCGCTGCTGTCGCCCGACAGACTGCATCTCGAAGGCGTGACTGCGGTGCCGTTTTCTTTCCAGCACCACCGCGATGCGATCATCGAGAGCGTGAACCATTTGCGGGAAGGGCGTTCGGCAAGCGACGACAAGGTCGGCAGCCTGCGCGGCTGGGCGGAACGGGTGATCGCCGCCGGCCGCGATGCCGAGGATATCAAGTTCGTCGCTCCCGACGAGGGTGCCGAGCTTTCCTATGAGGAAATCCTGAGGGTCTATGAAGAATGCCGGGTTTCGCCGGAAGGCAAGGTGTTCCGCGGATCGCCCGGCTATCTGACATCGCTCGACGAACCGATCGCCTCGCCATCCGCAGATTTCATCATCGAACGTGCACGGGCCAAGCCGGACGAGCTGCTCTACATCTGCGCCATGGGCGCGGTCACGAATATCGCTTCGGCTTTCCTGATGGCGCCGGACATCATCCGCAATGTCGTTGTCATCTGGACCTCTGCCTATCCAAGCCACTCGCCGCACTGCAACGCTCCATCGCTCAATCTGGTTCAGGATCCACTGGCCTCGAGCCTGATCTTCGATTGCGGCGTGCCGCACGTCTATCTGCCCGGTTATTTTGTCGGTGCCCAGCTTAAGATGTCGCTTCCGGAGATGGATCGTTTCGTCCACGGCAAGAGTGCGATCGCCTCCTACCTGCACCATCTCTTCACCCACAATCCTCTGCACGAATTGTTTGCGATCACCGATCCGGAGGAGCGCAGCTGGGTGTTGTGGGACCTGATCGACATCGCCTGGCTGTTCGATCCCGAATGGGTGCCGACCATGCTCGTGCGCTCGCCGGTGCTCGATGATGATCTCTACTGGAAGCACCCGGAGGGCCGCCACCTGATGCGCGAGGCCTACGACGTCAACCGCGACGCGATCATGATGGACCTTTACCGGCGGCTGGAGGCGGCGCCGGACTGAGCCGGCGCCGATCACGGTTTTCTCACCGGAATATGTATTGCCCTTGATTGGCCAATTGCCGCATTAAGGTTTGACCCTGTGCCGGGCGGGACGAAACATCCTGACTTACCGCCACCGTGCATGCCTTAATTTCTGAGCCAGAGGGGCCATGCCATGGACAGCCTGTCGACCCTGTTCGTGATGGGAACGCTGCAGTTCCTGTCGACCCTGTTCGTCTTCGCCATCGGATTGGCGGTCCTCGTCGTTGTCGTCCTTTTCATACTCGACGTCAGCCAGACGGGCGACGCGGTGCGCCGCAATTTTCCGGTGCTCGGACGCTTCCGATACCTGTTTTCGATGCTCGGCGAATTCTTCCGGCAGTATTTCTTCGCCATGGACCGCGAGGAAATGCCGTTCAACCGGGCGGAGCGCGAGTGGGTCGACCGGGCCGCCAAGAACAAGGACAACACGGTCGCCTTCGGCTCGAGCAAGAGCCTGACGCCGCCAGGCACGGCCATCTTCGTCAACTGCCCGTTCCCGACGCTGTCGGAAGATGCGTCCGAGGTGCAGCCGCTGGAGATCGGGCCCTATTGCCGCGAGCCTTTCCAGGCCCCGTCCCTGTTCAACATCTCGGGCATGAGCTACGGCGCATTGTCGACGCCGGCGGTGCGGGCGCTGTCGAACGGTGCGCGCATGGCCGGCTGCTGGCTGAACACCGGCGAGGGCGGCCTGTCGCCGCATCATCTGGAAGGCGGCTGCGACATCGTTTTCCAGATCGGAACGGCGAAATACGGCGTCCGCAACGAGAATGGCGAACTCAGCGACGAGAAGCTGCGGGAGGTGGCGGCACACCCGGAAGTCAAGATGTTCGAGTTGAAGATGAGCCAGGGCGCCAAGCCGGGCAAGGGCGGCATCCTGCCGGGGATCAAGGTAACACCCGAAATCGCGGCCATCCGCGGTATTCCGGCGGGCAAGGACTCGATTTCGCCCAACCGGCATCCGGAAATCGACAACGCGGCGGAGATGCTGGACATGATCGGGCGCATCCGCGACGCGACCGGCAAGCCGACCGGTTTCAAGGCGGTGGTCGGCGCCTTCGGCTGGCTCGAGACGATGTGCCGGGAAATCCACAAGCGCGGCATCGAGAGCGCGCCGGACTTCATCACGGTCGACAGCGGCGACGGCGGCACGGGCGCGGCGCCCATGCCGCTGATGGACAATGTCGGCCTGCCGGTCAAGGAGGCGCTGCCGCTGGTTGTCGACATCCTCTGCAAATACGGGCTGCGCGAACGCATCCGCGTCATCGCGTCGGGCAAGCTGATCACGCCTTCGGAAGTCGCCTGGGCGATCGCCGCCGGAGCGGATTTCGTCACCTCAGCCCGCGGCTTCATGTTCTCGCTCGGCTGCATCCAGGCGCTCAAGTGCAACCGCAATACCTGCCCGACCGGCATCACCACCCACAACAAGCGGCTGCAGCGGGGCCTCAATCCGGAAAGCAAGGCCGTGCGTGTCGCCGGCTATTGCACCAACATGATCCACGAAGTGGAGGTGATCGCCCATTCCTGCGGCGTGCGCCGGCCGCGGCTCCTGCGTCGCATGCATGTCCGCATCGTGCAGGACAACGGCCGCTCGGTCGCCATGGACGAACTCTATCCGTGCCCGCAGACACTGCCCGAATACACAACGGCCGATGCCGGCAAATCCGTCGAGGCGGCGAGCGCCTGAGGCCAGCGTTAAAATATCGGCATGGCAGCACTAGCGGAATTCTATTCCCATTATACCTCGCATTGGGGTCCAATGGGGACCGGTAAAGACCTCCTTGATGATACTTTGCTGCATTTTCATGGTGGATTTTGGTTGTGCGCCTTACCCCTAACCTTTTACCAGGCGCGATTTGAAGGCCCCTCTTAGCAGGGGCCATTTTTTTGGGTGGCAGGTCGTAGGAAGGTCATCCGGCACAAAGGGCGCTCATTCCGCCGCTTTCTTTTCCATCATGCAATGATCGTAGGTCGCCGCGCCGGATTCCACGAGCAGCGCGCCCTTTCCGACACTCCAGAAGACAACGGACTCATCCCTATTGGCATAGCGAACGCCGCTTCCCGAAAGGGTCTGCGGCAGCGTTATGGTCCGACCGTCACCGAGGGTCAGTTCGACGGATCCGCCCGGCGTCGGCGGCTGACCCTGCCTCGCCGGCGGTTTCACCGCGCCGTCGAAATAAGCCGCGGTCAGCGTCTTGCCGCCGTCGCAGCGATAACTGTCCGTCGCTACCGGCATCTGGGGAACCGCGCCGGCACTGTGGGCCGGATGGCACACGGCAAAGCCGCCCAGAAGCGCTAGCGGGCGAAGGAAATTCGATGCTACCGATCGCATAATCCACCCCAAACGAATCGCTTTGACGAATCTATGCCCAGAATTCGGCTGAAAGGTGGCTTGGCAGGAACCAATTGCATGCGTGGCGGAGGGTGAATCTACCGATTGCGGCCTATTTCGTACCTGTGATCCGATGCCGCCGGTTTACAGATCATACCTGTGGTTTTTTTCGGGAGTCTGCAAATCCGTCAGCGCGTGGCATCCGCAGTTCACCGTCCGGGAATGGCCGACCACTTGCGAAGACCACCGTGCTGTCATGGCTCGTGAATGTACGCGGCGGTTGAATTCGGCCGGCCGGCACATTTTTCACGCTTGATTCACGTAGAAGTTGCTCAACTCCGGCCATCCGACGGTGCATCGGCAGCCGCCGAATGAAAGCCACGACCGTATCAGGGAGAGGACAATGCAGTTATTGCGCAAGACACTGGTTGTGACGGTGTTGAGTGTCGCGGCCGCGGCCTGCGCCGCGTTGCCGACCACCGAAAAGGTCAAGTCGTTCGGCGATGCCGCCGCTTCATCGTCAAGCGCGATGAAGAACGCCCTCAACGCCGACAGGCTTGTCGCTGTGCGTAAAAGCACCGAGCGGGAGGCGAAAGCCTATGTCACCGGCAAGGCTTACCGCTTGGTTATGACTGCCGAAGAGGAGAGCAACCTCTTAAAGGCAGATGATCAAGTCGCGGTGCTTTCCGCCCTGGATGCTTACGCCAAGGCACTGGTCAAGGCTGCCGACAAGGGCGTGATCGACGATCTGGAAACAGCGTCGGTGAATCTGGGAACAGCGGCGGCTTCGCTCGGAGCGGCAGCGGTTCCGACCGCGGCGCCGATTGTCGGACCGGCATTCAAACTGACGGGGCGTCTTTTGGGTCTCGGGCTAGGCAACGCCTACGCTGCTGAAATCCAGTCAGTCATCCGGGCGACCGATCCAACAGTGCAGGTGATCGCTACCAACATGCCCAAAAGCCTCGATCCAATAGCGCTTGTAATTCAGGAAGAAGTCAATCGCTATGAATTCGAGAGACAGAACCTCCTGAATGCGATCCGCAGGGACAAAAAGGTCGACCGCCTGCAGCTGTACAAAGAATACCTGGTTGCCCGCAACGATGTGGTCGTAATGCAGCAACAGGCTATCAGCATCCGCAAATCGAGCGGCATCTTCAACAAACTCGGAAAAGCACACAAAGCCCTTGCCGACGGGTCGCCCGATGCTGCGGCTCTTGTGGCCGATTTCGCAGCCGCGTCCGCGGAACTCGCGGAGCTGATCAAGGCAGTAAGGACAGTGAGTGGAGGATAACATGAACACCAACGAACTGGCGCGGACCATTCGAAACAACAACAGACAGATCAGGCGGCGCGTTCCCGAAGGCGTCAGCGGCGCGGCGACGGCGTTTGCCGAAGCGCGCCCAAGGGGTGGGTCACAATTGTCCCTTCAAGAGGCTTCCAAGGCGCTGGCGGCGACGCATTCCGCGCTTGCGGAGCTGGCGCGCAGATCCAATTCGGATCGCGAGCGTGCGCGTATTGGACGGATGATGGATGCCGTAATGGATGAGCTCCGGGCTGTCGCTCAGGAGATTTTGAACAGGGAAGGCGAACGCTACCGGCCGATTACACCGACGCTGCGCGCCGCTGCGAAGGACCTTTCGGACGTACACAAAAAGGCGCGCAGGACCATCGCGCATCTGAACAACGCGGCTAATCTGCTGAAGGCATTCGGGTCCATCGTCTCGGCGCTCGGATAGTGCCTGTGGCGGTTCAACGCCCGACGGCGGGCCATGCGGCGGCGGAGTCTCGTCGGTGTGCGAGACTTACCTTCAGGAAGTGAGATCCAGCCGCAGACACCAACGTGAGGAGGTTCGATCATGCTGAAACTTCGTAGGTCCCAAGTCGCGGGTTCGTATGAGGGCACCCGAGAAGACTCTCGATTGATATTGCGTGCAGATGTCGGCTCTGACGATTCGATGGGTATCATCAGCGGCGATTTGTATTTTGCCGACGGTGCAGGCGAATTCGAATTTCACCACTCCTTTCAAACGACGGGCCTGGTTCTGGAAGAACCGGACGGTGGTACCCAGTTGCTGCGTGGGCCCGTGAAGGTGCATCGGCAAGATACACACGACATCGCACGTATAGATCTTCGAATACCGGAGGACGGCGAACTGGTTGCAACATACACGTTTTACCGACTGACCAATTTTGGGCGGCAGACCGTGGTTACACTGCTGTTTCCGCTCACAAAAACGTCCAGTTTTTTCCGCCGCGTCGAGTTGGAAATAGATCAAGTAAAAGGTGTGCCGCTGCCAGGCGCGTTCGATCCTTCCCAGCATCCCGATACGCCGCCCGACTTGCCTTCGCGACCACTTACGCTTGACGGCGCATATAGGCAGGCGGGGATTGAACTTGCAGTTACTCTCGGAGGGGAGGATGTCGCCGTCGAAGCGGCTGGCGAGGATGCCCTCTGGACCGATGAAGAACTTCATGCAGCCATGGTCGATAATTTTGCTGCGCATGCCGATGTAGCGCAGTGGAGGCTCTATCTGCTGCTCGCAACCAAATATGTTGAGCCCGGCGTGCTCGGCATCATGTTCGATAGCGGCGACGATTTCCCGCGACAAGGGGCGGCGGTGTTCGCGGAACATCCGTCGATAGCAAACGCCCCTGAACTAGAGCGCGAGAGAGAGTATCTGTTCACCATAGTTCACGAGTTGGGTCATGCTTTCAATTTCCTCCACTCGTTCCAGAAAGGGATTTTCGAAACCCACGGGATGATGCCGAGACCTGGTTCCCTGAGTTGGATGAATTATCCGGATCTCTTTCCATTCGGATATGCCTATCCGGATAACTGGGACGGGTCTGGGCCGTTTTGGACACAGTTCCGGTATGACTTTGACCGGCATGAAATTTCGCACCTACGCCACAATGACGCCCTTGAAGTAATCATGGGGGGACGCAGCTTCGGATTCGCCGGACACCTTGAGGAACGGGCATTCGAGCGAGAGGCTGCCGCGCACGATATCTCCTTTAAACTGTGGCTGCCGCAGTCGGTGGAATTCATGGAGCAGGTCGAAGGCGATGTCAGGGTGCGCAACGATTCCACAGCGCCGGTGGAAATTGCGCCAAGCCTGCGTCCGTCTGGCGGGGCTCTGGAAATACTGATCCGCCGCCCCGGAGACCGTTTTCCGAAGGTTTACCGCCATTTCGCTGATAGCTGCATGCCGATGGCGCGGCGAGTACTTGCTCCCGGAGAGGCAGTGTACCAGGAGCTCAACCTGTCGTTCGGCCGTCGGCACTGGTACGTCGATGAACCCGGGACTTATGAAGTTCAGGCAATCTACAATTCGCCAGATGGTCGCCGACTTCGTTCAGAAGTCAGAAAGATGCGGGTGCTGCGGCCTGACGAAAGCAGCGACAAACTGGCCGCCGATTTCTTTGGCGTGGAGACCGGGACCTACCTCGGGGTCGAGGGGTCCCGAGCACAGCGCCTGACCGGGGCTGCCGACCTCCTTGAAACCGTCAGGGAACGCATACCCAAGAGTGCTCTGGCCCATCAAATCGAACGGGTAAACGCGTTGCGAAACACTCGAGTCTTCAAATGCGTCTCTGCAGGAAAAGTCTATGAGGCCGATAGAAAAGTCGCGGCTGACGGTCTTATCAAGGCACTAAGCGCCAACTTAGCCAAGCGTAGCGTTGGAGTCGCAGAATCCCAATCTCATCTAAAAGTCTCACGGCAACTAAGAGCAGCTGCTCGATGTTATGCGACCAGTGGCGAGCCCAAGAAAGTCAGGGATACTCTTGCCACATCGAAAGCATTCCTTCAGGCCGTTAAAGCACCGAACGCAGCATTGGCGTCACTCGCTGAATTCAGCAAGTCGTTGAGAGTGTAATTGGCACTGGCCGCATAGACGCGAGACGGAAAGCCGACCTGTCAGTCCTGCCGACTTTGGCGAACGCTTGGCGTCGATTGCTGTCCTTGTTTGATCCTGAGATCACAAAACAACTTCGTGAACTCTGGTTAGATGCGGTTCAGCTCGAATTGGATTGGATGATAAATCCCGGCGATACAAATGGTGAGCGAAACAAGGCGCTAAGCAGTCAATCCGGGCCAATGCTTAAGTACATAGAAGGCAGGGATAGTTCTGGGCCCTCTGCTCGCGAAGAGAAAGTCAGCAATCGACGCGTGCTTCGGTTTAGGCTGGCAGATGTGTGAGGACGAGGTAGTGTTATGACAATCCAGAGTAGCCGGGACGATGATGAAATCGAGCCTGTTTGCTGGGCTTGCAGGGGAGGCTTGAAGCCAAATCAACAAAAATGCGTTGAATGCGACTCGTGGCAAAACTGGAGAATGTATTTTGCATTTTCCAGCACGTCACTTGCTTTGCTGGTTGCACTCCTAAGTATAGTCACGACCTTTTTCTCAATCTCGGATCGATTCGTACCGCGAGGCGTCTTAGTAGCAATCGCCAACGGTGAGCTTATGAAAAATGAGATTGAATTTCACAACAACGAGAAGTTTCCCATCGTTCTATTTGGTCACGTCAAATGCGATCTCACGGGGTCTTTATCTTATATCGGAGAAGAACCCGGAGGTGTTGCTGATCCCAAAAACACAAGCGAAACAAAGGTTATTGGAAAGATTGCCTCCGTTAATAGTGTCGAACGAGTTATCAAGCAGGGAGAGTTTGTAACCATCCCCGTCACCTACACTGGCAGTGGAATGGGGTTTGAGTCAGATATTGCTTTCAACAACCTGGAAAGCCTGATCAACGGCAATTTGGCTCGAATTTACGATGCCGCAGTGAAACCAGTTCAGTTCGACGACAAGCAATCTGTTTGGTTTTCTGTCAAGAGTCCGCGCAGTTGTACAGTGATGTATCGAACACCATCCGGGCAGGAAATAGAGGTTACATTTGAAAACAGGTTCATTGAACGAGACATAGTGGCCACTGCAAATCGGGTGTTCTTTCGCGGCCAGAATTGACGACATGCAGTTGGGCCGCGTCGAACCCTTTCGCCCCGCAGCATGTGTAAACCATGTCACCGGAATGAAATGTAAGCCATGTAACAAGAATGGACCCATGAGATTCTGGCGATCCCGGCAGGATTCGAACCTGCGACCCTCAGATTAGGAATCTGATGCTCTATCCTGCTGAGCTACGGGACCGCGTGATCGCGCGAATGACGGCGAAGCGCGTGAATCGCCGATATCCATACTATAAACCGGACGAACATCAAGGGAAATCGGGCAGCGCCGGCGGTGCCGGCGCACAAGGTAATTTTGCCTTTGCCGGCGAATCGTTTGTTTGACCGGCGGCCGATTGCGACGTCTAATCGCCGTCTAACGACCCACAGGAAACGCCCGATGTTCGGAATCACACCTTCGGCGCGGCTGCGCCCCTCGCCCTTCTACGAATCCACCGTTGCAGAAGGGGTGCAGAGCTTCACGACCTACAACAACATGCTGATGCCGACGGGATACGGCGATCCGGAGGGCGAGTATTGGCGGCTGATCAACGGCGTTTCCATGTGGGACGTCGCCGTTGAGCGGCAGATCGAGCTGCACGGCCCCGATGCCGGCCGGCTGGCGCAGATCCTGTCGCCGCGCGACCTCGGCAAATGTGTCGAAGGCCAGGGCAAATACGTGGCGCTGTGCAACCACGCGGGAACGCTGATCAACGATCCGATCCTGTTGAAGCTCGCCGAGGACCGCTACTGGCTGTCCATCGCCGATTCCAACATCTTGTTCTGGGCAAGGGCCGTCGCCAGCGAGCGCGGGCTTGATGTCGCGGTGAGTGAAGCCGATGTGTCGCCACTCGCCGTGCAGGGGCCGAAGGCGGAGGACGTCGTCGCCTCGCTGTTCGGCGACTGGGTGCGCGATCTCAAGTATTTCTGGTTTTCCGAAACCGAGATCGACGGCATCCCGGTTGCCGTCGCCCGCTCCGGCTGGTCGAAGCAGGGTGGTTTTGAGATCTACCTCATGGACGGATCAAAGGGCGCGGGGCTCTGGGACCGCGTCAAGGAGGCCGGCAAGCCCTTTGATATCGGCCCCGGCAATCCGAACGCCTGCGAGCGCATCGAGAGCGGCCTGTTGTCCTGGGGCGGTGATACGGACGATGCCACCAATCCCTACGAGGTGCGCCTCGGGCCCTTCGTCGACCTGGACGTCGCGGACGACGTCGTCGGCATAAAGGCGCTGAGGGCCATAAAGGCGGAGGGGCCGAAGCGGCACCAGCTCGGCGCAGTCCTCGAAAACGACGAACCGACGGCGCTGCCGGCACACTGGTACGACATTCTCGTCGACGGCGAGAAGGTCGGCGACCTGACCAATTGCGTGTGGTCCTACCGGCTGAAGCGCAATATTGGCTTCGCGCTCGTCTCGACGCGGGTAAAGCCGGGCGCAGAGGTGGTGGTCCACAAGGACGGTTGGGCTATTCCCGCGGCGCTCAGTAAATTGCCGTTCATCTGAGGCCGGCCTTGTTCCGCGACATGCGGTCCGATCAGGCGGAAAACAGGCTTTCCGCCGTTCCGATCGGCTGCTGCTGGTAGATCGTCTCCAGGAAACGCCACAGCTCGTCGCTCAGCCACTCGGGCAGGCCCTGGCGCCGCTGCATGATGAAGTCGGTAAAGTTGAACGATGGATCCTCGACGAAGTCGAGCGCATCGGCGGACAGGGCGGGAAGCCGTATCTGCCGGTCCATGCCGATCTTCACAAGCTCGTACTCGCCGTAGACCGGGGCGCGAAAGGCGCCGATCGCATCGTTGCGAACAAGAACGAACTGGCTCGAGGTCAGCCGTCCGCGCAGGGTGACGGCCGCCTGGATCGAGGCGAGCGTGCGGTCGAGAAAGAAGAAGACCGCGACGCCCATGCCCGCCTCAGTGGCGGCCTTGTCGTAGCCGATATCCTCGAAGATCGAGAAGAACCGCTCGAGATGGTGGGCCTCAAGGTCGATCACGTAGTCGCGTTCCGGGTGGTCCAGAATGCTGTCGAACAGGCGCATCTGCCCGTCCGTGCTCGACAGGTCAATGATGTCGCTTTCCTTGGGGAAATAACCCTTGATGGTTCCGTGCGGAAAATCGGTGTCGATCACCCGGGGCAGGCTGTCCGTTCCCAGGCGCAGCAGCTCCGCGTAAAGCCGCGCAAAGATGGTCTTGCCGTTGCGGGCCTCGTCGGAGCAGATGATGTGAATATTGGCGCCGATGGCAGGACTCCTGCTTGCCCCGGTGCTTCAAAACCGGGTGCAAATGATACGGGGTCACTCTAACCCCGTATCTTAACAGGTTTTACTTCTTTGCCGCCCGCTGCGGTTCGGCCTTGGGCTTGGCCGCGGTTTCGCGGCTGGCACGGCCGAGATTCTGCAGAAGGCTGAGATGGCTGAACTCGCCGTCCAGGTCTGAAATCCACTTGCGGACATAGCCGCGCAGCACGAACGAGAAATTGGCGTCGCTGCCGCGCGCGTCCTTGTTCTCGACAAAACCGGAGAATGTCGCGCCGGCCAGATCGACCTGCTCATAGGCCATCTCGTTGAGTTTCGGAATGTCGATTTCCGTCGCGTCGGGCAGATCGGCGAAATACTTCTTGAAGGTTTTCTCGTCCCACTCGAAGAAGTTGGTTTCGTTGATGAAATTCCGGGCAATGACGTAATTGATGCCTTTGATGTAGTCGGAGATCTCGTTGATCTCGTCGAGGGAGGCCACGGACGGCCCGACAACATGGATCAGCCCGAGATCGAACTGGCCATGGCGGGCAGCCTCCAGGACGCCGATGCGGTCGAACGTGTCGAGCGAAGACGACAGGTTGCCGGCCTTCAGGTCGACGATGGTGACCTTCACGGCCGCGGAATCGAGCGTGTCCAGTATCTTCATCTGATCGGCGACCGAATTCAGATCGATGATCTCGGTAATGTCGGGATAGAACCGCTTGAGCGTTCCGCGCGGGTTCTCGGTGTCGAAGGCGCGGGCCGGCATGTTTTTCCGGGCGAGATAGTCCAACAGCGCACGGGAGGTCGTTGTCTTGCCGACGCCGCCCTTGTCTGCGCCTACCATAATCACGGTTGGTTTCATGAATTCTGTTCCCTGATTGCGCGCGGCCCGAAATGCGGCCCCGCTTCTTGTGTCTTTGTGAACGCAACACTGACTTCGCCGCACGTTCGATAAGGAACTTATTTCCGGCGAAAACGTGGCGGTCCGGCGTTCGCGCAAAATCTCTTTGCCACGCCGCCGGGCGGGGCGCTCGTCGGACGGGTCAATTCCAAATATTTCAGTACCGGGTGCAATTATCCACAACCGCGCCGGGCCCTATCCAATCCATTCCTGCTGCCTATAATCGGGCAAAAAACGGAGGGGTATCTTGGGCATCCTACTGAGCGTTTTCCTGCCGCTTTCGCTGGCCTTCATCATGTTTTCTCTCGGCCTTGGCCTGACCGTCGCGGACTTCGCCAGGGTCGTGGCGCGGCCGAAGGCGTTCTTCGCCGGCGCGGTATCGCAGATCGTCGTGCTGCCGGTCGTCGCGTTCCTGCTGCTGCAGCTTTTCCGCCTGCCGCCGGAACTGGCCGTCGGCGTGATGATCCTGTCGTTCTGCCCGGGCGGCGTGACGTCCAACATCATCACAAAACTCGCCGGCGGGGCGGTCGCCCTCTCGGTGACCCTGACCGGCGTCGTCAGCCTGTTGTCGGTGGTCACCGTGCCATTGCTCGTCGCCTGGGCGGCCAACCATTTCATGGGCCAGGCGGCGCCGGATATCGACGTCACGGCGCTGGCGCTCGCCATGTTCGCGATCACCGCCGTGCCGGTGGCGATCGGCGTCGCGCTGCGTCATTTCGCCGAAGGACTGGCCGACCGGATCGAGGCGGCGGTCTCGCGCATCGCGCTCGTTCTCTTCGTGGTCATCGTCATCGGCGCGCTTGCCGCGAACTGGAGCCTGTTCATCACCAACCTCGTCCTGCTCGGGCCGCTGCTCGTTGTTCTGAACATCGTGCTCCTGTTGCTCGGTCTCGGCATCGCAAAGGCCATGGGGCTCGACCACGCGGACGGCGTGGCCATCGCCATCGAGACCGGCGTTCAAAACAGCACATTGGGCATCACCGTCGGTAGCCTGATCGTCGAGGCCGCCACCGGACTGCCGCCCTTCAGCCTGCCATCGGGCGTCTACGGCATAACGATGTATTTCGTCGCCCTGCCGTTCATCTACCTGATGCGGCGCCGGAGGGGCTGATCAGGCAGTGGCGAGCTCCGCCGGATAGGTCCAGGGCGCCTCGGCCTCGATGTGCTGGGCGATGTCGAGCAACAGCAGATCAGCCCCGATCGGTCCGATCAACTGGACCGACAGCGGCAGGCCGGCGCGCGACAGGCCGCGCGGCAGGCTGATTGCGGGAATGCCTGCGACATTCGCAAGCGGCGCGCGTGGCGCGATTTCCGCCATCTGCCGCCACGCCGCGTCGAGATCCGTCCGGTCCGGCGGCATTGCGCCGATTTTCGGCGGGCCGCCCGCCAGCATGGGCATGACGATGGCGTCGATCCCGTCGAAGAGCCGCCAGCAGCCGTGGGCGATCCGTGCCATCTGTGTGTCGTTGGCAAAGAAGCGGGCGGCCGACATGGCGCGTCCCTCGGCGGCTGCGGCGGCGATGACCGGGCTCACCTCTTCGTCGGGAATGTGTAGCGCATCGAGCCACGCGGCCTGAGAAACCGAAAGGCAGGCGCGGTCGCATGCCGCTGCCTCGGCGGCCAGCCGATCGAGAGCGGCGACATCGATTTCGATGATGGTGTTTCCTTGCGCCTCAAGGAGCGGCGCAAGCGTGCGCAGCGCCTCGGCCTCCTCGTCTCCAAGCCCGGCGGGCGCGGTGTCGACAAGGCCGATCGTCATGCCCTTCACGGGCACACCCGAGAGCGTCACCTCGCCATAGGGGCCCTGTGTATGGCCCGACACCGCGACCAGCGCCGCGCGGATGTCGCGCACCGAGCGCGCCAGCACCAGTTCGCCCGTGACACCCATCAGGTGATTGTCGAAATCGGGGGCGTTGGGGACCAGCCCGCGCGAGGGTTTCAGCCCGACCAGGCCGCAGCAGGCCGCGGGAACGCGGATCGAGCCGGCCGCATCGGTGGCATGGGCGATTGCCACGATGCCGGACGCAACGGCGCTGGCGGCGCCGCCGGAGGAGCCGCCCGGCGAATAGTCCGGGTTCCACGGGTTCCTGGCAATGGGGCCGCCCGGCGGCTCGCTTGTCAGCGCCAGGCCGAATTCCGGCGTGGTGGTCACGCCGAAGGGGAGCAATCCGCAATGGCGAAAGCGTTCGAAGACGAGGCTGTCCGCCTCGGGCAGCGGCAACCGCGCCGCAAGGGCCGGCGCGCCGGCATGGGCCGGAAGCCCCCTTGCCACATTGCCAAGGTCCTTGGCAAGGAAGGGAACGCCGGCAAACGGGGCATTGAGGGCATGCTGGTCCTTGTCCGCCAGGCGTTTGTCGAACGCTTCGGCAGCCTCCAGGCCCATCGCTTCGTCGATATGGCGGAGCGCACCGAACGGGTCGGATTTCGCCCGCGCAATGCTTGCCTGCATCAGGGCGAGCGCCGATGTTTCACCGTGGCGCACGGCTTCCGCAAGGGCCGTGGCATCTGCCGGGGGTGCCGTACTGGCGGCTTCGGTCGGTGTCATTGCATTGCCCGCCTTCGTTGCCTGTCAGCCGGAGGCCTCGACCGGCGCGTAGTCGGCCGGATTGAGCGTTTCCGGCCGGCCTTCGAGATTAAGCCGCGTGATATTCGGTTCGGTCTCGGCAAGGACCGCCCCGCTGCGGATCACCGCAAGACGCGTCGCCTTCAGCCTGATGGCCTCGACCGGATCGCGCGCGTCGAGAACGACACAATTCGCCGGCCTGCCCTTTTCGATGCCGTAGTCGTCCAGTCCGAAAGCCCTCGCCGAATTCACGGTGACGGCGTCGAAGGCCTGTTTCATGGCATCAATCGACGTCATCTGGCCGACATGGACCGCCATGTGGGCGACTTCCAGCATGTCGGCGCTGCCGAGCGAGTACCACGGATCCATGCAGCAATCCTGGCCGAGCGCGACGTTGACGCCGGCGGCCATGAGCTCGGGCACCCGGGTCATGCCGCGCCGCTTCGGATAGGTGTCGTGCCGTCCCTGCAGGGTGATGTTGATCAGCGGATTGGGTATCGCGTGGACCTGCGCCTCCGCGATCAGCGGAATCAGCTTGGAAACGTAGTAATTGTCCATGGAATGCATGGAGGTCAGATGCGAGCCGGCGACCCGCCCCTCAAGGCCGAGCCTGACCGTTTCGGCGGCCAGCGTCTCGATATGACGCGAGGCCGGATCGTCGGTCTCGTCGCAATGCATGTCGACCCGAAGGCCGCGTTCGGCGGCTATCTCGCACAGCCTTCGCACGGAAGCCGCGCCGTCCGCCATCGTGCGCTCGAAATGCGGAATGCCGCCGACAATGTCGACACCCTTGTCGAGCGCCCGCAGCAGGTTGCGTTCGGCGCCCGGCGCACGGAACAGGCCGTCTTGGGGAAAGGCCACAAGCTGCAGATCGATATGCGGTTTGATCTTCTCGCGAACCTCGAGCAGCGCGTCGACGGCCAGAAGGCGGTCGTCGCACACATCGACATGGCTGCGAATGGACAAAAGCCCGCGCGCGACGGCGAGATCGCAATAGCGCAGCGCACGCTCGACAACTGCCTCGTGGGTCAGGAGCGGCTTCAACTCGCCCCAAAGGGCAATGCCTTCAAGCAGCGTTCCGGACCGGTTGAGCCTCGGTTGTCCGAGCGACAGGGTGGCGTCCATGTGGAAATGCGGATCGATGAAAGGCGGGGTCACGAGCCTTCCGCGCGCGTCGATCGTCCTTCGTGCCTGCGCGTCCAGGCTCGGTGCCACGGCGTCGAACCGATCGCCGGAAATGGCGATATCGACCCCGCTGCGGCCGTCGGGAAGGTTGGCGTTTGTGATCAGCAGATCGAGCATGGGCGACTCCAGATTGATTGCGGCCGGCTGCTTTCCGGCACGGGCGCTCCATTGCAGCACGCGGTCGGCATGTCCGACAAGGGGCAGGGGCAAAAGACGAGCCTGTGTGCGACCCGAAAGCAGCCGTCACGGGTCAGAGAAGGTGCCTAAACACTCGACATTCGCGCTCCGGACGGCTATGCCCCGCAGGTCATGACCTGCCGCCGGTCGCGATGCGCCGACGGTAGTAGCAGGGAAACGGACACATGAGCAGTGCCAGAGTAAAACCGGTGCCCAAAAAGGGCGTCATGGATATCGCCGCCTATGTGCCGGGCCGGGAAACCGCGCCCGGCGTCGAGCGGGTCTACAAGCTGTCCGCCAACGAATCGCCGTTGGGCGCGAGCCGCAAGGCGGTCGAGGCCCTTGCGGGCATCAGCGACCACCTCGAGATCTATCCGGACGGCGCGGCGCATCATCTGCGTGACGCGATTGCCGAAGTGCACGGGCTCAATGCCGCGAACATCCTGTGCGGCAACGGTTCCGACGACCTGCTCACCCTCCTGTGCCAGGCTTACCTGTCGCCCGGCGACGAAGGCATCATCACGGAACACGGGTTCCTGGTCTACAGGATCCAGATCTCCGGCGCCGGGGCGACCCCGGTCACCGTGCCGGAGACCGACTGCACGGCCGACGTGGACGCGATCCTCGCCGCCGTCACGGAACGCACGAAAATCGTGTTCATCGCCAATCCGAACAACCCGACCGGCACCTATCTTCCGGTCGACGAGGTGCGCCGCCTGCATGCGGGCCTGCCCGGCGATGTGCTGCTGGTGCTTGATGCGGCCTATGCGGAATATGTGCGGCGCAACGACTATGAATCGGGCATCGAGCTGGTGTCGGCCAACGAGAATGTCGTCATGACCCGTACATTTTCCAAGATATACGGGCTGGCGGCGCTGCGCATCGGCTGGCTTTACGGGCCGGCGGCGGTCGTCGATGCGCTCAACCGCATCCGCGGGCCGTTCAACGTCAATGCGGCCGCCATTGTCGCGGGCGCGGCGGCCATTCGCGACCGCGAGCATGTCGAGCGCGCCGTCGCGCACAACCAGGTCTGGCTTCCGCGTTTAAGCGAGGGATTCGAGGCACTCGGTCTTGCCGTGACGCCGGCGGTCGGCAATTTCCTGCTGATCCATTTCGACGGCGCTGCGAAAACCGCCGCTGAAGCCGATGATTTCCTGACGCGCCGCGGCTTCGTCCTGCGCCGGGTCAAGGCCTACGGATTTGACAACGCGCTGCGCATGTCGGTGGGCACCGAGGAAGCCAATGAGGGCGTGCTTGCCGCGCTGAAGGAGTTTTTGGGTAAAGCATGAGCACGGTTCAATTCAAGAAGATCGCCCTGGTCGGCATCGGCCTCATCGGCTCGTCGCTTGCCCGCGTTATCCGGGAAAAGCAACTGGCCGGAACCATCGCGGTGTCCACGCGAACGTCGGAAACGCTGGAGCGCGCCCACGCGCTGGAGCTGGGCGACACCTATACGACGTCATCGGCGGAAGCCGTGCGCGACGCCGATCTCGTGATCGTCAGCGTGCCGGTCGGGGCATCAGGGAAGGTGGCGCGCGACATGGCCGCCGAGCTGAAGCCGGGCGCCATCGTCACCGATGTCGGTTCGACCAAGAAATCGGTCATCGAACAGATGGCTCCGGTTTTGCCGGACAATGTCCATTTCATACCCGGCCACCCGATTGCCGGCACCGAGCATTCCGGACCCGACGCCGGGTTTGCACAACTGTTCCAGGGACGCTGGTGCATCCTGACGCCGCCGCCCGGCACGGACGAGGCAGCCGTTGAAACGCTGTCCGGGTTCTGGCAGGCCTGCGGGTCGATGGTCGACCGCATGGACCCGGAGCACCACGACAGGGTTCTGGCGATCGTTTCGCATCTGCCGCAACTCATCGCGTACAATATCGTCGGCACCGCCGATGATTTAGAGACTGTGACAAAGTCTCAGGTCATCAAATATTCGGCCTCCGGTTTCCGCGACTTCACGCGCCTGGCGGCATCCGATCCGACCATGTGGCGCGATGTATGCCTCAACAACCGCGATGCGATCCTCGAGATGCTGGCGCGGTTCTCGGAGGATCTCGCCTCGCTGCAGCGGGCCATACGCTGGGGCGACGGCGACAAGCTCTTCGATCTGTTCAGCCGTACGCGCCATATCCGCAAGTCCATCATCGAGGCCGGCCAGGATGTGGACGTTCCGGATTTCGGGCGCCATGTCGCCGTTTCGGAAGGCCAGCCCGAGAACTGACCGTATTAGAGCGGCGGGATCCTGCCGAGCTGGATGAAGCCGATCCGGACGGTTCCGTTGTCGACATTGATCGGCAGCGAAAGGTTGGCCCCGCCGCCGTTGACGCTGGCGGCGATGCCCGCCGCGTTGGCGATATCGTCCGACATCTGCGGAAAGACCTGGCCGACAAAGTCCTGCCATGCCTGCATATTGCGGATCTCGAGATTGAATTTGCCGCTGAGATAACCGTCCTGATTGATCGAGAACGGGCCCTCGATGCTCAGTCCGGCGCCATTGTCCAGATCGGCATTGAGGTTGTTCAGCGAAGCGCTGAGATTGCGCCAGGGCTGCTGCGAAGCACCGCCGCCCGACAGCAGCCAGGCACGGTCGCCGAGCGTCACGTCGGCCTGCAGGTCGAAGGACGTCGCGCCGTCCAGCATGCCGCCGTAGACGAGGCTCGCATCGCTCAGGCGCAGCACGGCGTCGAGATCGGCGCTGTTCTGGCGCGCATGCACCTCGGACGAAACGGCCGAGACCTCTACGGGATCCGTTTCGCCCGGCAGGGTGACGGTCGCCCTGAGGTCACGCGTTTCCAGCGACGCGCGGTCGAGCCCACTCAGATTGAACACCGTGCTCGATCGCAGGATTTCCCAGTCGAGATCGGCGAGAAGCCCGATGGCGGCCTCGACGGTCACCGGACCGTCCAGTTCCGAGACGATGTGGTTCGGTTTGTAGACCTGCGCGGCGGAACGGAAACTTCCGGCGGTTACGATCGTGTCGGCGATGTTGTCCTGGGCATGAACCGACGAGCAGAACAGGCCGAGGCGGAACGGGTAGCCGCGTACATCCATGTCGCGGCAATCGGCGGTGACATTCTGGTTGCGCAGATCGCTGAGCAGAAACTGGCTGCGGCTCTCGAGTTGACCGGCGAGGTAATACCACAATCCCGTATAGGCAGCGATCGCGGCGACGATGAAGATCGCCAGCCACAGGAACCTGCGGGACGAATATACCGGCTTTTTGCCACTTGACCTTGCCATTCGGTTCTCCAATTGTGCGGCCACCGGGCCTCTCCCGCGTCGTCGCGCTTTGAATTCGGAACATTGATCAACGATATGGATGATTTTTGGGTGTTTGGCTATGGGTCGCTGATGTGGCGACCGGGATTCGATTTCGTCGAGGCGGCGAGAGGCCGCCTGTTCGGCTATCGCAGGGCGCTGTGCATCTATTCCTGGGTGCATCGCGGAACACGCGACAAGCCGGGCCTCGTCCTCGGTCTCGACCGTGGCGGATCATGCACCGGCATGGTCTTCCGGGTCGACGGCATCAACCGGGACCGGGTGATGGGCTATCTGCGCGAGCGTGAGCTGGTCACCAATGTCTATCTGGAACGCACCTCGCCGGTGCACCTGTCGGACGGGCGGCGGATTACCGCCGTCTGCTTTGTCGCCGATCAGCATCACGAGCAGTTCGCCGGTCATCTGACCGCGGAGGATGCGGCGCGGCGCGTCGCCGTTTCCGAGGGCCGCTCGGGGCACAATGTCGACTATGTCGCAAGCACGGTGGATCACCTGAAGGAAATGAAAATCCGCGATCACTGGCTGGAGGATGTTGCGCGGCTCATTGGCCCGCCGCGGCTGTGACGGTCTCCTTCGCCGTCAGTTCCTCGTAGCGTTTGCGCGCCTGATCCGGCAGCGGCAGATCCGGGTTCTCCCGAACCGCATCGACAAGCAATTCGTCGACCGCCGCCTCGGTAACGGATATCAGTTTTTCCATGAACTCCTCCTGCGGCAATCCCGGCTGGATGGGCGGCAGGAAGCGGACCCTGATATTGCCGGGATAGCGCAGGAACTTGCGGCGCGGCCAGAACAGGCCGGCAACCACCGCCACCGGCATGACGGGAACGTTAAGCTCCGAGTAGAGGCGCGCGATGCCGAATCGGTAGGCGGGTTCGGCGCCCACCGGACGACGGGTTCCCTCGGGATAGATGATGAGCTGGCGACCGTCCGCCATCTGGCGCCTGGTCCGCTCAAGCACCGCCGGCATGACCTTTTCACGGCTGCCGCGGTTGATCGGCACCATCCGCATCTTGATGACATACCACCCGAACAGCGGAATCCAGGTGAGCTCGCGCTTGAGGATATAGAACGGATCGTCCAGGTAGGGCAGGAGACCGTAGGCATCCCAGAAGGACTGGTGCTTCGGCGCGATGATATAGCCGCCGCCGGGAATGTTTTCGAGGCCTTCCAGGGTGTGCGTCGTGCCGGCGATCCTGGCGAGCAGCCAGTGGTTGGATCGCACCCAGAATTTCGGAATGACCCAGGCGGCCTTCCGCGGCATCAGGAAATACGGCAACGAGAACACGATCATCTGGACGATGAGGTTGATGTAGAAGGCCGCGTTGAAGAGGGCGGAACGCAGGTAAAGCATCGATGGATCCGGGCCGGTATTCTTTGTCGGGATTACTGTGAGCATCCCCGGCCGGCTGTCAATCGCTGCGGCTGACTTGGGTGGCGGCCGGTTTTTCGGCGATCTGTTCCACCGCGCTCGAGCGCAGCCCGTTGCGGACGCCGGAACCCGGCCGCAACCGGTAACGCGCGGCGAGATACTTGACATATTCGGCAGCAAGCATGCGCAGCGCCGCCGGCTTCTGCAGCCATTGCAGATTGCGCAGGTCCGTGGTGACAACGGGATAAGGAATGAAGTTCGTATCGGGGTCGACCCGCCGCAGTTCCATCAGGCTGCGCGGCATGTGGTAGTTGCTGGTGACGACGATGATGTTGCTGTAGCCGTGCTCGCGCACCCACAGCGCCGCCTCGTTGGCATTGCCGATGGTGTCGATCGCATCATGGCCGATATCCACGCAGCACTCGAAAAGGGCCGGTTCCGAATCCGTCAGTGTCTGTATCTGGCGGCTGGTGGTGGCGGGATTGACGCCCGAGATCAGGAGACGCCCGGCGGTTCCGCCGTCAAGCAGGTCGAGGGCGCGCTCGATGCGCTGGCGGCCGCCGGTCAGGACAACGATGCCGTCGGCTTCCGCCAGTTTCCGTGGCGGCACCAGTTCGATCACATCGCGTGAGAAACGCAGGAAACTGCCGGCAAAAAGCCCCACCGCCAATGCCAGGACGAGCAGGAAAATCCCTGCCAGCCGTCCAAGCCAGCGCGCGCCCCCGCTGTGCTTTTTCGGCGATTCGGCCACAGCCGATTCGCCGGTCGGATCGGTGTTCATACCCCTCCATACAGCGCCTTTGTGGCAAGCGCCAGAGCGCATCTTGCTGATTGGATTGTGGATCAGGAGGCAGCGCTCAGATCGACCGGGTCGGATCTGAGCGGATGAGATCGATCTCCATGATCGTGCGGATCACGGTAATACGCGTCGTCAGCGCGGTGAGCACTGCGGTGATGACGACAATCGCGAGCGCACCGATATAGCCGCCCGCACTCATGGAAAATCCGCCGAAAAGAGCCATCGCCTGATCGCTTTCCGGGGTGGCGATGCGGATATTGGCCCACAGCCCCGCGATCGCAAACGCGATCGTCGCCGCAAGGCCGCCGGCAAGGGCGCCCTTCAGCGCGATCATGAAGAAGTGTTTCTGGAACTTGGACGCGACAAAGCTTGCCTCCGCGCCGACGAAATGCAGCACTTCGACGATGTGATGGTTGCCGGAGAGCGCGCCGCGGGTGGCGAAGATGACCGTCAGGACGGTGGCGATGAACACCAGGGCCAGCACGCAAAGGCCGATGATGACCGTGGTGTTCGCCATAGCCACCAGCCGGCCGACCCAGGTCCGGTGATCGTCCAGGAAGGCGTTCTTGACCGATTCGTTGAGCGCTGCGCGCATGCCGGTGAAATCGGGAGGCGAGGTCTCGTCAATCGTGATGATGACAAGCCGCGGAACCGGAAGCTCCTCCATATCAAGGCCCTCGCCGAGCCACGGCTCCAGCAGGCGTGCCGTCGCGTCCGTGTCGACGATGGTCGCGCCGGTGGTGCCGGAGAAGGTCAGGGCGATGTCGCGAGCCTTGACGAGTTCGGCATCCACGTCCATGCCGGGTTCAGGCTTGATCTGGATGGTAATCTCCCGCGAGATCTGGCTCTGCCAGCTGCTTGCCGTGTCCTGGACCATGATCACCGCGCCGAGGGTGAGGCAGGCGAGGAACGACATGATGGAGATGACGAACATCAGCGAGTTGCCGGCGATGTTGGTCGCCGGCACGATCGGCGCCATGGGGCGCAGAACGATCTCGCGCGGATTTTCCTTCAATCCCTTTTCGCCGTCGGTCACGTCATTCATAGATTTCAAGCCGTCCGCCCGATAAAATCATGCGCCGCGCGTCAATCTGATCCATCAGCGACAGATCGTGGGTTGCAATGATGACGGCCGTTCCGAGCTTGTTCAACTCAAGGAAAAGCCGCAGCAGCCGCCGCGCCAGCGGCGCATCGACATTACCCGTCGGCTCGTCCGCCAGCAATATTTCCGGTTGATCGATCAGCGCGCGCGCGATGGCCGCGCGCTGCTTCTCGCCGCCCGACAGGATCGGCGGCAGGACGTTCATGCGGTCCCCGAGGCCGACCCATTTCAGGAGTTCCATCACGTCGGTCCGGTAACTCGTCTCCTCCTTGCCGCGGACCCGCAGCGGCAGGGCGACGTTCTCGTAGGTCGTCAGGTGATCGAGCAGCCTGAAATCCTGGAAGACGATGCCGATGCGGCGGCGCAGCTTCGGCAGTTCCTGCTGCGGGATGGTGGTGATGTCCTGGCCGAAAACGCGCACGAAACCGCGCGTCGGCTGCAGCGACATAAACATCAGCCGCAGCAGTGTGGTCTTCCCGGCGCCCGACGGGCCGGTCAGAAACTGGAAGGAACGCCTGGGCACCTCGAACGTCAAATCGCGCAGCACTTCCGGCCCCATGCCGTAACGCAGTCCAACGTTGTCAAAGTCGATCACGCGCGCCTCGTCGGTGCAATTCGAAAACCGGCGCCGGCCGCCGACACGGTTAACGAGCTGTTAATTTCATTCCTGTGCCGCACGTCCGACCGACCGGGTTTTCTGTTTGTTAACCAAATGCGTTTACGTCTGCTAAAGAATTCCCGCAAGAGCCGGACCAGGGGTACATTCAACAGCTTATGCAAAGTGGCAGCGGCAAGCACAGATTCGGCTATAGTACGCGAAATCATTTTTCGAAACAGTCTTCGCGCATCCGAACCGAAAAAACATTTCGCAGTGGCGCGACCTTTCCCGGCGGACCGCCCGATACGGACATCATAGACGCCGAATTCGAGCATGTGGACGATGCGGTCAGACCCGCCGTTCCGCGGCAGCGTCAGACCGCGCCACAGGTGGAGGTTCCGGCGGAGGCATTCGGCCGGGCGGCAACCGGCGCGCCACCGCACATGAACCTGTTTTCCAAGACACAACCCCGGAAAAGGCGGGTTCAGCAGCGTCCCGTGGCGGGTTTCGCGGCACTGGTGGCCTTGCTGTGCGCCGTCGGGTTCTGGCTGGCGGGCGGCCACGCCTTGTTTGCCGGCGCATCAGCCGATCGCGGGCTGACCCTGTCCAGGATCTCGGTCGACCCGCTGCGTGTCCAGGATGAATCCTATTTCGTGCTGCACGGCGTGATCAGCAACGAGTCGTCGGACGCTCGCACCGTTCCACTTCTGGCCATCGAATCGGCCGGGGCACCCGAGGGGCAGGTCCCGCTCTATGCCCGTGCGGGAAAACAGCAACTGGCGGCAGGCGAGAGCACGCGCTTCACGGTCCGCGTTCCAAGCGCGATACGCGATTACGAACAGTTAACCGTATCGCTGGCAGGTGCGGGAACCGCACGCTGATCCGAATTTCCGACAATTCAGTCCGAATCCGGTGAAAACGTCGCTGTTTGGCTTTTCCTTTACGGGTTCATGGACTACACCGGGCGGCGAAAGCAAAACCCGCGCGGCAGCAAGTAAGAATCGCTTTCGCGCGGCCCGACAAGTCTGGAAGCCGCCATGGCCGTTGTCCGCGGAAAAAACATCGACATCCTGTTTTCGCCGGAACAGATCGCCGAGCGCAATCTCGGTCTCGCCGCACAGATTGCCGCGGAACCCAAAACCGATCTGCTGGTGATCTCGATCCTGAAGGGATCGTTCATCTTCGCCGCCGACCTCTTGCGCGCGCTGCATGCGGTCGGACTGGCGCCGGAAGTCGAGTTCATAACGCTTTCAAGCTACGGAAAGGGCACGAAGAGCCAGGGCGTCAAGATCATCAAGGACATCGACAGCGAGGTCACCGGACGCGATATCCTGCTGATCGACGATATCCTCGAATCGGGAAACACGCTGCGCTTCGCGCGCGACCTCATGTACGAGCGCGGCGCCAAGGATGTGTCGATCGCCGTGCTCCTGGACAAGCGAAGCCGCCGCGAAGGAACGCTGAACGCGGATTTTGTCGGCTTCGAGTGCCCCGACTATTTCGTCGTCGGATACGGCATGGATGTCGCCTACGCCTTTCGCGAACTGCCCTTCGTGGGGGTCGTCACGGGCGATGCCGAATAGGGTCGTGTCGGACGGCCGGGCCAACACTCTGTTAAGCATGATTTGCCGAAAGCCGTGCACGCGGGTCGAAATGACCGGCGAAATCGCGGCCATTTACCGCCCGAAAAGAATTGAGTGATTTGCTGCGGTCGGGGCGCGGTAACTACCCGCGCATGATTACAGGGGGAGCTCCGGGCGGCCGGCGTGCGGTCCGGGTTCAAACAGAGTCGGACGGGAAAACATGGCAAAAATCCTTATTGCCGAGGACGAGGAATCGCTTCGCCGCTTTGTCAGCCGGGCGCTGAAGATGGACGGGCACGAGGTGGACGAGGCGGCAGACGGTGCCAACGGCCTGGACCAGCTTCGCCTGGAAAAATCCTACGATCTCCTGTTGTCCGATATCCGCATGCCGGTCATGGACGGCATCGAGCTGGCGCATCTGGCGGCGGCGGAATTTCCGGAGCTGAAGATCCTGCTGATGACGGGCTATGCCGAGCAGCGCGAGCGCGCCGAATCGCTTTCCGACGTTGTCGTTGACGTCGTCTCCAAGCCATTCACGCTGCCCGATATCCGCGGCGCAGTGGCCGACGCGCTGACGGCTTAGACTTCCAGCCTTCCTAGCGGCTGTCCAGCAGCCGCTCGAGATAGAAGCGCTCCATCTCGGGCCGGAATGCGTCTCCCAGCCTTTCCCTGATGGCTTCTAGAATGCGGCGCGCGCGCTGGATGTCGGCTTCTTCGGGCACCTTCACATCTTCGCCGAAATCCGGACCGCTGTTGGCCCGCGGCCGGCCGAGCGGATCGGTGCCGAGCGGATCGCGGCGTGCGGACCCCGGTTGCGTTCCCGGATTCTGTCCCATCGACTGGCGCATCTGGTTCATCATCTGCTGGGCGCCCTGGCGAAGCGCCTGCAGCGCGCGGCCCTGTTCGTCGACCGCCGTGCCGCCCTCGGCCTCGCCGAGTGCCTCGCCGGCCTCGCCCATGGCCTCGCCGGCCTCGTCGAAACCTTCATTTTCGCCGAGGCCGAACTGTTCGAGCTTCTCCTGCAACTCGCCGAGCTGCTGCTGAAGCTCCTCCTGCATCTCCTGCAGGTCGCGAAGCGCCTGGCGCAGTTCCTCCTCGGTCATTTGCTGCATGTCGCCCTGCTGATTTTGCTGGCCGTCCTGCTGGCGCTGGTTGTCCTGGAAGAACTCGCGCTGGCGGCGGTCCCTGAGCGCCTGTTCCAGGTCGAAGGTCTGCTCCATCAGTTCCTGCTGGCGCTGCATGAGCTCGCCGAGCTTGTCCATCTGCTGACGCATGGGATTGTCGCCCTGGACCTGCTGGTGCTGCCCCATCTGTAGGTTGTTCATCATGCGCTGCAATTCGGAAAGCAGCTGCTGGGCCTGGTCGCGGGCGCCCGATTGGGCGAGATTCTCGATCTGGTCGAGCATGCGTTCGAGATCCTGCTGGCGCAGGATGTTCTGCAGCGCTTCCGGCGGAACCTGCTGCATGGCGCTCTGGTTCTGCTGCATCTGCTGGGCGAGGGCCTGCAGGAACTCCTGCATGGCTTCGCGCAGCTCATCCATCAGCGCCTGGATTTCCTCGTCCGACGCACCGTTCTGCAGCGCCTCGGAAAGCGCCCTCTGGGCGTCACGCAGGCGCCGTTCGGCGAAGGAGAGGTTGCCGTCCTCGATGCCGAGCGCAATGTCCCACATGTAGTCGGCCGCATCGCGCAGCATATCGTCGTCCCAGGCCTGCTTGATGCGGGCGCGTGCCGACTTGATGAGCAGGTAGTGGGTGGTGTTGTCGATGGTTTCTTCCGGCGCCAGCGTGATGGCGTCGTTGAGATCGAAAACCCGGTCGATCCGGTTGGTGTCGAGCGCCAGCACCTGGCGCTGCTCGGCGACGGAACCGGCAAGCAGATTGTGGAAGAAACGTCCGGGCAGGACCATTTCACGGGTCTCGCTGCGTCCGGTCTGGCCGATAAAGTCCTCGGCGACCAGCGTGATCTTCACCGGCATGCCGGCCATGGGATGTTCCGTCAGATTGCGGCTCTCGCGGCCCTTGCGCTCGCGCGCCGTCTTTCGCGGCAGGGTCAGCGGATAGTCCGGCGGATCATAGAGGGGACGCGCATTCGGCGATTGCGGCTCGGCGGGCACGATCTCGGCATAGGCCCGCTGCACGCCGTAGTCGTCGCCAAGCTTGAAGCCGATTTCCAGTGCGCCGTTGGCCGCGCGTCCCGGCTCACCGTCAAAGGCGATTTGCGGCGGCGTGTCGGCGATGAGCTCAAAGCGCCAGCTCTCGGCCAGTTGCGTGCCCCGCTTTATCATCAGAACACCGTCGCCGGGCGCTTCGAAGCGATAATCGCTCGCGGTGTGCGCGCCGTTCGCGGGTCCCGTGCCGGGTGCGTCATCCTGCTCGACCGGGATGGTTACCGCTTCGCCGCCTGCCTCATAGACGACGCTCTCCGAACCGTTGCCGCCGACGATGCGGACCAGCATTTCGCTGCCCTGCGGTATGGCGATCGTATCGGGAAGCCCCTTGGTGCTGCCGGTGAGGAAAATCGGTGCCTTGCCGGTGTAGTCCGGCGGTGTGACCCACGCGTCGACGCGGATCCCGGCGACGGTCTGAGCCGGCTGATGGCCATGGAAAGCGTCACTCAGAAGGCCTGACTGGCTGGAATAGGAATAGGCAAACCCGACGACGAACAGGAGCGCGACGACGGCCCGCAGCCCCAGGGGGTCGACCCGCGGCGTATCCGGGCGCGGCGCCGCCAGGTGGATCGCCTCGATCCGTTCTGCCATGCGGCGCTTGTGCGCTTCCCACAGCGAGCGGGCAAACGCGTTGTCATCGGAAACCAGCCTGTCCGACTGAACCGCCAGCGCCTGGTGAACGATCCGGTTGTCCTTCTCCAGGCGATCGAGCGCCAACTGCCGGCCCGGCCAGCGCAGGCCCGTCAGCGGATACAGGGCGGCAAGCGCGCCCGCGCCGAAGAGAACGGTCGTGGCAAGCCGCAGCCATTCGGGAACCAAGCGGAAATAGCCGAACCAGGAGAGCGCCGCGAACAATCCGAAAACGCAAACCAGGGGCAGCAGCCGCGGCCAGAGGCGCTCGGCAAAAAGTATGAGCTGTGTTGCCCTTATGCGGATATTGATCCGACGAAGGAGCGTGTTCAGGCTGAGTCTGTTCCGCTGCCTCGCATTCGTCATCGGCGACGATTCCCTCTGTTTTCCAGCAGAAGGATAGCATTGTTTGCGGCAAAGGCGAGACGATGCACCAAAAAGTGAGTGGGTGAGCCTGTCTGGAAACGGGCGTCCGAACAGGTATTTTTGCGGTTATCTGAGCCAGTCGGGAACCGAATCCAGCGCGATCAGTTCCTCGTAGGTGCCTCTCGGCCGCACCACGTGATAGCGCTCATCGCTGACCATGACTTCCGGAACGAGGAGCCGCGAATTGTAGGTGGACGACTGCACCGCGCCATAGGCGCCGGCCGTGCTGATGGCAATGAGGTCGCCCGCGCGCAGCGCCGGCATCTCCCTGTCTCTGGCCAGGAAATCGCCGCTTTCGCACACCGGTCCGACCACATCCGCGGTCACGCGCGGCGTGTCGGCGGCGGGCACGACAACCGGCCGGATATCATGCCAGGCCTCGTAGAGGGTCGGGCGGATCAGATCGTTCATCGCCGCGTCGACGATCAGGAATGTCTTCGACCCGGTGTCCTTCACGTGGACGACTTCGCTGACAAGGATACCGGCATTGCCGGCGATCATCCGGCCCGGTTCGAAGATCACCTGGCAGTTGAGTGACCTGACGTGTTCGAGCACCACGTCCGCGTAGGCTTCCGGGTCGGGCGGCGGGTCGTTGTCGTCACGGTAGGGAATGCCCAGGCCGCCACCGACGTCGACGTGGTCGATACGGTGTCCCGCCTCGCGCAGCCGCGCGACGAGCGTGTGCAGCAGCTTGAAGGCATCGTCATAGGGCTGCAGGTCGGTGATCTGGCTGCCGATATGCATATCGATGCCGGTGACCTCGATCCCAGGCAGGTCCGCGGCGCGCGCGTAGACGTCCTCGGCGCGCTGCCAGGATATGCCGAACTTGTCTTCCTTCTTGCCGGTCGAGATCTTGGCGTGGGTCTTGGCGTCGACATCCGGGTTGATGCGGAAGGAAACCGGCGCCCTCACGCCCTTTGCCTCGGCTCTCGCATTCACGAGGTCGAGCTCGGCCTCCGATTCGATGTTGAAGCACAGGATCGCAGCATCAAGGGCGAAATCGATCTCGCGCACGGTCTTGCCGACGCCGGAAAAGACGATCTTGTCGGCCGGAATGCCAGCGGCGAGGGCGCGTCTCAGCTCGCCTTCCGACACCACGTCGGCGCCGGCGCCGAGCCTTGCCAGCGTCGCCAGCACGGCCTGGTTGGAATTGGCCTTCATCGCGTAGCAGATAAGCGAATCGACGCCGGAAAAGGCTTTCGCGAAGACGTTGTAGTGACGCGTCAGCGTCGCCGTGGAATAGCAATAGAACGGCGTGCCGACGGATCGCGCGATGTCGGGTATGCTGACGTCCTCGGCAAACAGGACGCCATCTCTGTATTCGAAATGATTCACGGGCGGCCTACTGGATCAGCGGATCGAGAATGAAACGGCGGTCCTTGCGCTCCGGCTCCTCCGTCCCGTCGGGATTCTCGACAACGGGCTCGGACCGCGGAATCTCCAGATCACCCTTGCGGCCGCAGCCGGAAACGGCCAGCGCGGTCAAGGCAGCCAGGGTTGCGAGTTTTGCAGCGGTCTTTGCGGTCATGACGGGCTCGCGTTCATCCGGTATTGCAGGTGCAGCCCTTTTAGCGGGTTTCAGCATGAATGTGCACCCTGTTTGTCCAATTGTCGCCTCACAAATCAAAGCCGCTCGCGCCACCAGTTGATCTGGGCGCGCACGTTGTCGGGCGCCGTTCCGCCGAAGCTTGTGCGGCTGGCGACGGAAGCCTCGACGCTGAGGACGCTGAAGACGTCCTCCGTGATGGCGCCGTTGATCTTCTGGAGTTCGGCCAGCGGCAAATCAGAGAGCGCGCAGCCCTTTTCCTCGGCCAGAGCAACGGCCTTGCCGGTCACGTGGTGGGCCTCGCGGAAGGGCAGCCCCGCCTCCCGCACAAGCCAGTCGGCAAGGTCCGTGGCGGTCGAATAGCCGGAGCCGGCGGCGGATTTCATGGCCTCTTCGGAGACCTCGATGTCCGCGACCATGCCGGTCATCGCGGCCAATGCCAGCTCAAGGGTCTCGGCGGCGTCGAAGACCTGCTCCTTGTCCTCCTGCATGTCCTTCGAATAGGCAAGCGGCAGGCCCTTCATCACCGTCAGCAGTGCGATCAATGCGCCGTTGATGCGGCCGGTCTTGGCCCGGACGAGCTCGGCGGCGTCCGGGTTCTTCTTCTGCGGCATGATCGACGAGCCGGTCGAGAACGCGTCCGACAGGCGCACGAAGCCGAATTGCGGCGTCGACCAGACGACGATCTCCTCGGCCAGCCGCGACAGATGCGTGGCGCAGATCGCCGCGACCCCGAGGAACTCGATGGCGAAATCGCGGTCCGATACGGTGTCGATGGAATTGCGCGTGGGGGTCGAGAATCCCAGCGCCTCGGCGGTCTGCTGGCGATCGATGGCAAAACCGGTGCCGGCGAGGGCCGCCGCGCCGAGCGGGCACTCATCGAGGCGCTCGAGGGCGTCGCGCGCCCGCGAGCGGTCGCGACCGAACATCTCCACATAGGCCATGCAATGGTGCCCGAAGGTGACGGGCTGCGCGGTCTGCAGATGGGTGAAGCCCGGCATCACCGTTCCGGCATGCTCCTCGGCCCGGTCGAGCAGCACGCTGATCAATTTTGTCAGCGCCGTTTCGGTGGCCTCGAGCTGGGCCGAGACCCACAGGCGGAAATCGAGCGCCACCTGGTCGTTGCGCGAGCGCGCCGTGTGCAGCCGGCCGGCGGCCGCGCCGATCAGCTCGCCGAGCCGCGCCTCGATATTCATGTGGATGTCTTCCAGACGCCGCGAGAATTCGAAGTCGCCGGCCTCGATTTCTGACAAAATCGTGTTCAGCCCCTCCACTATCTTGTCACGGTCGTCCGCGCTAATTATGCCGGTGTCCGCCAGCATATCGGCATGGGCGAGCGACCCGGCGATATCCTGGGCGTGGAGTTTCCGGTCGAAATCGATCGAAGCATTGATTTCTTCCATGATCGCGTCGGGGCCGGAGGCGAAACGTCCGCCCCACATCTGATTGGAGGATTTGCCGGTCATGTCTCAGTCAACTCCGGAGATGACGTGAATGTCTGAACAAAAGAATGCGAGCCGCGGAACGGTCAGGATCGCGGGTGCCGTCGTCGTCCTGATCATTCTGGGCGCCCTTGCTGCGGTATACGTTAACGGAACCGGTTCTGGCAACATGTCCGGTGCGGCGCCGGGCAATCAGACGGCTGCCGCAAACGGTGGCGCCTGTGCGGCGTCGGTTGCCATTGCCGAGGCGATCCAGCCCTTCGCGCGCGGACATGTGGCTGCCATGGCATCGGTGAGCGATCCGAGAACTCTGACGTCGCTCGCCTTCAACAGCCCGGACGGTGAGGCCATGTCGCTGGCCGATCTTTCGGGCAAGACCGTGCTGATCAACCTGTGGGCCACGTGGTGCGGGCCGTGCCGCGAGGAAATGCCCGCGCTCGACGAATTGCAGGCGGCGATGGGCAGTGACGAATTCGAGGTCGTGGCGATCAATATCGATACCGGCGACGACAGCAAGCCGAAGAGCTTCCTCAACGAGATCGGCGTTGAAAGCCTCGGCTTCTACCGCGACAACACGATGGGCGTCTTTAATGAACTGAAAAGACAGGGTCTCGCCTTCGGCCTGCCGGTGACGCTGCTCGTCGACGCGCAAGGCTGCCTGATCGCCAATATGAACGGCCCGGCGCACTGGTCGAGCGACGACGCGAAGACCTATATCGGCAAGGCGCTGGAGAGCGGCGGATCCGCTGCCAGGGCGAGCGGCTCGTCATAAACGCAATTGACCGATTCCGGGGGTTCAGCGATGGAGGATTCCGTCAATCTCGCCGAGAAGCTCGCGCTTTTCGAGGAACACTGGTCGCCGCGAACCGTTGCGGAATTCAACGGGCACGATGTGATGGTGGTCAAGGTCGAGGGTGAATTCAACTGGCATGCGCATCCCGATACCGACGATTTTTTTCTCGTGCTGAAAGGCCAGATCGACATCGAACTGCGTGACCGGACCGTCACCCTGAGCGCCGGTGAAATGTTCATCGTGCCCCGGGGCGTCGAACATCGGCCGATTGCGCGTGAAGAAGCGCACCTGCTCCTGATCGAGCCCACGGGCACGCCCAATACGGGTGATCCCGACACCGCTGCCAAGCGCCAGATTGTTTAGGGTCTGTCTTCGGCCTTCAGGCCTACACCGACCGTGTAATCCCGCCGTCGATGCGGATGTTCTGGCCGGTGATGTAGCTGGATTTCGGCGAGGCGAGGAAGGCGATCAGTTCGGAAACCTCTTCCACCGTTCCGTAGCGACCCATCGGGATGCGCGTGCGCCGGTCCTCTTTTTCCGGCAGGCTGTCGATGAAGCCGGGCAGCACGTTGTTCATGCG
The DNA here is from genome assembly GCF_004959855.1 of Nitratireductor sp. XY-223. GTDB lineage: Bacteria > Pseudomonadota > Alphaproteobacteria > Rhizobiales > Rhizobiaceae > Hoeflea_A. The sequence goes on from NZ_SPNT01000002.1 coordinate 1,014,954, forward strand.
CACATTGTCGGCGGCATATTTGTCGGTGAAGAGCTTGGTGAAGGCGGCGAGGCCGGAACGGAACACACCCGATGTCGGGAACAGCTCCTCCGGCTCGAAGGCCGCATAGGTGGAGATGTTGACGATGGAGCCCGATTTCTGCGCCAGCATGATCGGCGTGACGATGCGGGCCATGCGCACGGCGTTGAGCAGGTAGAATTCCATGCCCTCGTGCCAGTCCTCGTCGCTGAGTTCCAGGATCGGGCCCTTCGGGCCGTGACCGGCGCTGTTGACCACCGCGTCGACGCGTCCCCACTTCTCCATCGCCGCATCGACGATCGCCTGGAGGTCGTCGCTGCTCCTGTTCGATCCGCTGCGGCCGAGCCCGCCGAGCGCCTCGGCGAGTTCGATGCCCTTGCCGGACGAGGAGAGGATGGCGACCTGGAAGCCGTCTTCGGCAAGCTTGCGGGCGCCGCCGGCACCCATGCCGCTACCGCCGCCGACAATGATCGCAACGGGTTGATAGGACACGGGGCGCCTCCTATCGCGTCGGTACGGGCTCGTCGCCCCGGTAATCGTAGAAGCCGCGCCCGGTCTTGCGGCCGAGCCAGCCGGCTTCAACATATTTCACCAGCAGCGGGCAGGGGCGGTACTTGGAATCGGCAAGGCCGTCATAGAGCACCTGCATGATGGCAAGGCAGGTATCGAGGCCGATGAAGTCGGCGAGCTGCAGCGGCCCGATCGGATGGTTGGCGCCCAGGCGCATCGACGTGTCGATCGCCTCGACGGTACCGACGCCCTCGTAAAGCGTGTAGATCGCTTCGTTGATCATCGGCAGCAGGATGCGGTTGACGATGAAGGCCGGAAAGTCTTCCGCCACGGTTACGGTCTTTTCCAGCGAACCGACGAAGTCCTTGGCAGCCTCGAATGTCATGTCCTCGGTGGCGATGCCGCGGACAAGCTCGACCAGGCCCATGACGGGAACCGGGTTCATGAAATGAATGCCGATGAAACGCTCCGGCCTGTCGGTGGCCGATGCAAGGCGGGTGATCGACAGAGACGAGGTGTTGGTGGCGAGGATTGCTTCCGGGTTCAGCACCGGGCAAAGATTGGCGTAGATCTTGCGCTTGACGGTCTCGTCCTCGGTCGCCGCCTCGATCACCAGGTCGAGCGAGGCAAGGTCATCGATGCGCGGCGCGGCGGCGATGCGCGCCAGCGCCTTGTTGCGGTCCTCCTCGCTCAAGGAGCCGGAAGAGACCTGCCTTGCCATGTTGCCGTTGATGGTCGCCAGAGCTTCTTCGATACGTTCCTCGGAGACATCGTGCAGATGGACGTCATAACCGGCGACGGCGCAGACATGCGCGATGCCGTTCCCCATCTGTCCTGCTCCGATTATCCCAACTGATTTGATCGCGTTGGCCATGATTGTTCCGTTCTTTTCGGGGTAAAGCCACGCCCGCGCGGCTGTTTTGCGGACAAACTAAATGGCCGGGCTGACGACGTCCAGCCCGGCCATAAAAATAGCGCAATCAATTTACCGTTGACGGGACACAGCGCCGCACGGGCGCTGCCGCGAACGGCTAAGCCCTTGGGCTAAAGCGACTTCTCCAACTCCGGCAGGACGTCGAAGAGATCGGCGACCAGGCCGTAGTCGGCGACCTGGAAGATCGGCGCCTCGTCGTCCTTGTTGATGGCGACGATGACCTTGGAGTCCTTCATGCCAGCGAGGTGCTGGATAGCACCGGAAATGCCGCAGGCGATGTAGAGCTCCGGGGCGACAACCTTGCCGGTCTGGCCGACCTGCCAGTCGTTCGGCGCGTAACCGGCATCGACCGCTGCGCGCGATGCGCCGACCGCTGCGCCGAGCTTGTCGGCAACCGGCAGGATGACTTCCTTGAACTTTTCCTCGGAGCCGAGCGCGCGGCCGCCGGAAATGATGATCTTGGCGGAGGTGAGCTCGGGGCGGTCGCTTTCCGAGAGCTTGTTCTCGACAAAGCTGGAAAGGCCCGGATCGCCCGCGGCCGAGACCGTCTCGACCGATGCCGAACCGCCTTTGCCGGCGGCGCTGAAACCGGCGGTACGAACGGTGATGACCTTTTTCGCGTCCGTCGCCTGCACCGTCTGGATGGCGTTGCCGGCATAGATCGGGCGCTTGAAGGTATCAGCGCTGACGACGTCCGTGATGTCCGAGACCTGCATCACGTCGAGCAGGGCGGCGACTCGCGGCATGATGTTCTTGCCGTTCGTCGTCGCGGCGGCAACGAGCGTGTCATAGCCTTCGGCGAGCGAAACGATCAGCGCTGCGGTGGGCTCGGCAAGGTTGTTCGCCAGATCGTCCGATTCTGCCAGCAGGACCTTGGAAACGCCGTCGAGCTTCGCGGCTGCATCGGCCGCGGCCTGGGCGTCCTTGCCGGCGACGAGGACGTGGATGTCGCCGCCGATCTGCGCGGCGGCGGAAAGCGCCTTGGCGGTCTGGTCCGAAAGGGACGCGTTGTCATGTTCCGCAAGAAGAAGAATTGTCATGATCTTATCTCCCTTCCTTAAAGCACGCCGGCTTCATTCTTGAGCTTGTCGACGAGTTCGGCGACGCTCTCGACCTTGACGCCGGCCTTGCGGCCCTCGGGTTCCTCGGTGGTCAGGACCTTGAGGCGCGGGCTCGTATCGACGCCGTAGTCGGCCGTGGTCTTCTTGTCGAGCGGCTTCTTCTTGGCCTTCATGATGTTGGGCAGCGACGCATAGCGCGGCTCGTTGAGGCGCAGGTCCGTGGTGACCACGGCCGGCAGCTTGATCTCGATGGTCTGCAGGCCGCCGTCGACCTCGCGGGTGACCGTTGCGACACCGTCGCCGATCTCGACGTCCGATGCGAATGTGCCCTGCGACCAGCCGAGCAGTGCCGAAAGCATCTGGCCGGTCTGGTTGGCGTCGTCGTCGATCGCCTGCTTGCCGACGATGACAAGTCCGGGGTTTTCTTCCTCGACCACGGCCTTGAGGATCTTGGCGACAGCGAGCGGTTCGACCAGATCGTCCGTCTGGACCAGGATGCCGCGGTCGGCGCCCATGGCCAGGGCCGTGCGGATGGTTTCCTCGGCCTTTGCCGGCCCGATGGAAACGGCGACGATCTCCTCGGCCTTGCCGGCCTCCTTCAGGCGGATCGCTTCCTCGACCGAGATTTCGTCAAACGGGTTCATGGACATCTTGACGTTCGCCAGCTCAACACCCGAGCCGTCCGGTCTGACGCGGATCTTGACGTTGTAATCAACGACCCTTTTTACGGGGACCAGAATTTTCATTCGCTTACCTTTCTCAAATCGTGCGCACGAATGTGCACATCCGGAGTGCTGAATGATGGCTGGAAGGCGACATCTGCATGTTCAATTCTGGCCAACAATTGTCCGGACCATTTGATATTTCGAGCCTCGGGCAGTCACATATCTGCAAGGCACCGTTTACGTCAATCGTGATTGTGAGTCCGTTGCGTCATTTCGACCCAGGCGCGCCCGCAATGGCGGTCTTCAGCGCCCCCAGCGACGGGGAACGTTGGGGACGGAGGTTCCCTTGTGAACCACGGCGCGCGGCGAGACGATACGGCGGTCGAAGAGCGGCACCTCGCGCCGCTTCATCACCACGACGAGGACGGCACCGGCAATGATGCCGCCGATATGGGCCGCCCAGGACACGCCGCCCTCCTCGTCGATGACGATCATGACGAACTGGTAAACCACCCATAGGGTCAGCGGGATCCAGGCGGGCAGGGGAAGCGGGATACGGCCGAGCGCCAGGACCCAGACCCGCACCCGCGGATGCAACACGAGATAGGCGGCCACCACGCCCGCCACCGCGCCGGACGCCCCGATCAGCGGCGCCTGCGAGCCGGGATCGAGCAGGCCGTGCAAGAGCGCGCCGGCCGCGGCGCAGACGAGATAGAAGACCAGGAAGCGGAAGTGACCGAGCGCGTCCTCGATATTGTCGCCGAAGACCCACAGGAACAGCATGTTGGTGGCCAGGTGCATGAAATTGGCATGCAGGAATGCGTAGGTGACGTAAGTCGCGGGTTCCGGAACGATCGAAAGGTGTGGTGCGAGCTCGGCGCTTCCGTAGGCGACCGCCGGAATGAACCCGAGCCCGAGCACGGCGGCTTCCGTCAGGGCTCCGCCCTCGCCGCTCATCGCCGTCGCCAGCCACACCAGAACGTTGATGCCGATGATGGCCAGCGTCACATATTGACGGTCGATATGATCGAGATCGTTTCGGTCATGCAGCGGGATGAACAACGGGCCGGCCCCATCTTGCTCTAACGGTGTTCACCGGGTTTCCAGAGGACGTCTTTCGAGCCGTTCCCGTTGGCGCAGCGCGCGGCCACGAACAGAAGGTCCGACACCCGGTTGATGTAGCGCATCGCGGCCGGGTTGACCGCCTCGCCGGTGTCGGCCAGCGCGACCATCAGACGTTCGGCCCTTCGCGCGACGGTTCGCGCCAGATGAAGATTGGCCGCGGCGGCAGTCCCGCCGGGCAGGACAAAGGAGCGCAACGGCTCAAGGTCCGCGTTGAGGCTGTCGATCTCGGCCTCGATACGCTCGACCTGGCTCTCGGTCACGCGCAGCGGCGGGTGCTCGGCCTTCTTGCCGGTGTCGGGCGTTGCCAGATCGGCGCCGAGGTCGAAGAAGTCGTTCTGCATGCGCGCCAGGATGGCATCAAGGCCGGCGTGTCCGGCCGTATGCAGGCGGGCCATGCCGATCGCTGCATTGGCCTCGTCCACGGTCCCGTAGGCCTCGACGCGCAGGTCATGCTTGGCGCGGCGTTCGCCCGAACCGAGCGCCGTCGTGCCGTCGTCTCCCGTGCGCGTATAGATCTTGTTCAGTCTGACCAAAGCCTGCCTCGCGTCAGCGTCCGCCGCCCGTGATCCACAATACAACCACAATCAGGACAACCGCAATGAGCTGCAGGGCGATACGCAGCTGCATGAGCTTGTTGGACAGGTTGCCGGAGCCGCCGCGCATCATGTTGAAGAGCCCGCGGATCAGGACGAAGACCACGGCGGCCATCACCACCATGATGAGATAGTAGAGGAAAGGGGCCATCGATATCCCTGCCCGCTCGTTGTTTGTGGCCGCGTTTATTGCAACGGGGCCGCCGCTGCCACCTTCCGGCCATGCGACATCTTGGCCTATCTCTTTTCCAGTATCCGGTAAAGCATGTCGGCAGGAAGCAGCCGCTTGAGCGCCGTGCCGATCTTCGCCGGGCGCGTCAGTACGTAATGCGGCTTCGGCTTCGCGTTTTCAAGCGCGTGCCTGAGCACATCATAGACCGCGTCGGGGCCGAGCTTGTGCTTCGATTTCACGCCGCCCTGACGCATGCGCTGCAGTTCGCGTTCATAGTCAGCGCGGTGCACCGAGCCCTCGATGTCGATGTTCTTTTCAATGTAGTGCAGGGCATTGACGGCGATTTTCGATTCGATCGGGCCGGGCTCGATCAGACTGACATGGATGCCGGTGCCCGCAAGCTCCATGCGCATGGTCACGGACAGGCCCTCAAGCGCGAATTTCGACGCATTGTAGGCGCCGCGCCAGCGCATGGGAACGAGGCCGAGGATCGACGAGCACTGAACGATGCGCCCGTGAGCTTGCGCGCGCATGACGGGAATGATGCGCCGCGTCAGTTCGTGCCAGCCGAAGAAATTCGCCTCGAACTGTTCGCGCAGCGCTTCGGTGCCGAGGTCCTCGACGGCGCCGGCCTGGCTGTATGCGCCGTTGTTGAAGAGCGCGTCGAGCGTGCCGCCGGTCCGCTCGAGGACCGTGTCGGCCAGCGCCGCGATACTCTCCGGTTCGCGATAATCCAGGTACAGGGCCTCGAGCCCGTCCTTCTCGAGCGCTTCAAGATCGTGCGGCTTGCGGGCTGTGGCGAATACGCGCCACCCGTCGCGCTCAAGAGCGCGTGCGCAGTGGGCACCGATGCCCGAGGAGCAACCGGTGACAATGATCGTCTTGTGCTGTTTCATGAACCACTCCGGTGCCGGTGCCCCGTTCAGGGACCGGAAACTGCTGTCGCGTCGCACCGCTCTATCCCTAACCAATCCGGTTTGACAAGCGGGGGCTGGTCAAGGGCGTCGAAAACCGGTTCTTAACCAAGGGCACGTTTGCTAATGGTGCGTGGGTTGCGGATAACGGGCGGGGACCGGTCGCGACGAGCGGAGGCGATTGATGACAGGACGGCAGCTTTGGAAAGTGGTTTCCGGCGCCATCGTTCACTTCAACCAGGACGATGGCTGGGCGATGGCGAGCCATGTGGCCCTGTCGACACTGCTTGCCGTGTTTCCCTTCCTGATCTTCGCCACGGCGCTTGCGAGCTATGTGGGGGCCGACGCCTTCGCCGACACGGCTGTCCACATCATCTTCGATACGTGGCCGAAATCCATCGCGGAACCCATCTCGCAGCAGGTCCTTGAAGTGCTGACGGTCAATCGCGGCGGCGTGCTGACGGTTTCCGTCATCGCCGCGGCGTTTTTCGCGTCGAACGGGGTCGAGGCACTAAGGGTGTCGCTCAACCGCGCCTACCGGGTCAGCGAAAAGCGCTCGATTCTCTTTAACCGGGCGCAAAGCCTCGGTTTCGTGATCATCGCCGCGCTGATCCTTCTGGCCATCAGCTTTCTCCTGGTGCTGGCGCCGCTGCTGACCGCGTTCATGCGCAAGTGGCTTCCATGGTCGGATGAGCTGATTTCGCATCTCGACAACTGGCGGGTCATCGTGGCCGTGGTCGTGCTGTTTGTCGGGCTGATGGTGTGTCATCGCTGGCTGCCGGCCGGGTATCGCACGTTCCGCTCCATCGTACCTGGCGTTATGGTTACCATGATCTTCTGGATGGCCGGCGCGCTTCTTTTTTCCGCCTACCTGCAGAGCTTTTCCACCTATGTGGCGACTTATGCAGGGCTGGCGTCGATCATGATCGCATTGATTTTTCTCTACATTGTCGCGGCGATCTTTATTCTGGGCGCGGAGCTGAACGCCTCCATACTTGCCGAGCGGGAATAGCCGGCAGCGGGCGCCCGGGGGCGTTAACCAAAAAATAGTCTTAAATGCACTAAAATTCGTCTACTGAGCATTAACCGCGATTTTCGGATTCGGCCAAAACCAGTGGATTTTGGGGTATGATCTTGGCCGGACAAATGAATTGTCACGCGGAGCAAATCCTTCGACGAAGGGCGGCTCGGGGACTCTGCGTCTGCAAATGACGGAGCAAGGACATGTTTGTATACCTGTCGCCGGAAATGACATACGGCCTGCTGATTGCCTGCGTGGTAATCTGCTTCTTTGTGGGCCATGCCATGGACGGCGTAATGGGCCCCGTCGGCTTCGGCGTGTTCGGCAACATGATCATCCTGGGAACCGGTATGGCTCTCGGACTGTTCGTTTCCGAACTGGCAGGAATGCCGCTGAACAGGATGGAAGTCATCGTCGGCGCCTCATTGGTCGGCGCGTTTGGATCCTTGTTGATCCTGGCATTGTTCAAGCACCTGTTCCTGAGGACTTAGGACAGGTCACATACGTGAGTGCAGGTGTAACCGGCGTCAGATCCTGGCGCCGGTTTCGCACATCTGGATGACCTCTTTTGCGGTAGCGCCGCTGCGCCGCAGCGCCGCGACCGCGGTATCGCCATCGCTTTTCGACAGCTTGCGTCCGTCGCCGTCCACCAGCAGCGCGTGGTGATGGTAGCGGGGCTCCGGCAATGCGAGCAGGTTCTGCAGAAGCCGGTGGACGGATGTCGCATGAAACAGGTCATGGCCGCGGACAATGTCCGTTATGCCCTGCAGCGCGTCGTCGACGACCACCGAAAGGTGGTAGCTGGTCGGCGTGTCCTTGCGCGCCAGGATGACGTCTCCCCAGGCGCGCGGATCGGCGGCGATCGTTCCGGTTTGCCCGGACGGGTCGTGCCCCGTTTCCGCCCAGGTGATATCCGGCCCCGCCAGCGCGCAGGCCTTGTCGATGTCGAGGCGCCATGCAAACGGCCTGCCCGAATCCATCCCCGCCGCGGCTTCTTTGCCGGACAAGGCACGCTCGCCTCCCGGGTAGAGGGGGGCGCCGTCCGGATCGCGCGGCCAGGCGGGGCCGTGCCGTTCGGCTTCGGCGACACGGTCGCGGATCTGGGCGCGGGTCAAAAAGGCCGGATAGACGAGCGCCATCTCGCGCAGCTTGCCGAGTGCCTCGCCATAGTCCCCGAAATGCTCGCTCTGCCGGCGCACGGGACCCTGCCACTTGATGCCAAGCCAATTGAGGTCCTCGACGATCTGCCGCTCGAATTGCGGCGTGCAGCGGGCAGTGTCGATGTCTTCCATGCGCAACAGCATCTCACCGCCGCACTCCAGTGCCCTTTCCCTGTTGCGAAGGGCGGAATAGGCATGGCCGAGGTGCAGCAGGCCGTTGGGGCTCGGGGCAAATCGGAAGACCCGGTTCTTCTGCGTCATTGTCCGTGTCCTGTCACTCTCCCGGAATCCCGGCCCTCGTGCCTCCCGAAACCGTCCGTTTGGTGGTAATAGATCGATCCCGGCGTGAAGGAAAGCGCATCGCAGGCAATGCGCGGACGGGCCGGCGGCGAGGAACAATGCGCGTGAGAACGATCGACACTCTGGACGACATCGCGGACGGGCTCGAAGCCCTGGTGCAGATTGATCCGCGGCTCGTGCCGGTGGTGCGGAAGGCCGGCGCGGTGCCGCTGCGCCGACAGGCGCCGGGTTTTCAGGGCCTTGCCGAGATCATCGTGGCGCAGATGGTCTCCAAGGCGTCCGCGGCGGCGATCTGGAGCAGGCTTGCCGCCGAGGCCGGCGGATGCGCGCCGCATCAGATCGCGGCGCTCAGCGATGCGCAGTGCCGCCGCATCGGATTGTCGCGGGCCAAGGAGCAGACGCTGAGAGGCGCGGCTGAGGCTGTCATGAGCGGCCGGATCAACCCGCGCGCGCTGTGCGCGATGCCGGCGGACGAATCGATTGCGGCGATGACCGCCCTGAAAGGCATCGGCGCATGGACCGCCGAGGTCTATCTTTTGTTCTGTGCCGGCCACGGAGACATCTTTCCCGCCGGCGACGTGGCGCTGCAGGCGGCCGCCGCCCACGCACTTGGAATCGATACCCGTCCGGACCAGAAAAAGCTGCGTGATATCGCCGCGCGCTGGCAGCCCTGGCGCGGCGTCGCGGCGCGTCTGTTATGGGCCTATTATGCAACGGAAATGCGCCGCGGGGATGTGACGCCGACGGGCTGAGCCGGTGTTGCGCATCGGCCACCGGCGCTTTCCCTGACCCCGTCAATTTCCTGAGATTACTTCACAATCCTGTAACAACCGGCCTAATATATCATTGTATCTGGCGAATCACTCAGGAGAGTGAGTTGACGATAGCTGTTTCACCCGACGCGCTTCCGGCGCTGGTGCTGAATGCCGATTACCGGCCGCTCAGCTACTATCCTTTGTCGCTCTGGTCCTGGCAGGACGCGATAAAGGCGGTGTTCCTCGATCGCGTCAATATCCTCGCCGAATACGAACATCGCGTATCGTCTCCGAGCATGTCGATGGCGCTGCCCAGCGTTGTCTGCCTCAAGACCTACGTCAAGCCGAGCCGCCACCCCGCCTTCACGCGGTTCAACGTCTTCCTGCGCGACCGGTTCAAGTGCCAGTATTGCGGCGTCGACAAGGACCTGACCTTCGACCACGTCATTCCGCGGCGCTATGGCGGCGAGACGACATGGGAGAACATCGTCGCGGCCTGCTCGTCCTGCAACCTGAAGAAGGGCGGCAAGATGCCGAAGGAAGCGCGCATGTATCCGTCCCAAAAGCCGTATCATCCGACGGTGCACGACCTGCACAATAACGGCCGCATGTTCCCGCCGAACTACCTGCACGAAAGCTGGATGGACTATCTCTACTGGGATGTCGAACTGGAGCCGTAAGGCCGTCTGATCACCGTGCCCGACCGGCAAATGCGACGCGCAGGCAGGCCGCCGCGAGGATGACGCTTGCGATAACGTTCCAGCCCGCGAAGGACAGGCCGAGCACCCGCAATGCCGTCTCGTTGCAGGCCGGCGGCTTGATCGCGTTGAGATCGGCCAGCAGGTTGCCGGCGTCCGTCGTCAGGCCGGCAGCCCCGGCGCAGTCGGCCGGCCCCGGCCACCAGCCCCATTCGACGCCGGAATGATAGACGCCGAGGCCGGCGCCGTAGAGCATCAGGCCGCCGCCGGCTGCAAACAGCGTCCGGGTGATGAGGGACGGTGCCTTCAGCGCCGCCGAGACGGCCGCCGCGACCATGACGGGCACGCCGATATAGTAGGGCGTGCGCTGCTCCAGGCAGAGCGCGCATGGGATATAGCCGCCGATATGTTCAAATCCCAGCGCGGCCCCGACGACGGCAGCCATGGCGACGGCGAGGACCAGCGCCTGCAGCGCTTTGCCGGTGCCCGGATTTACAGCCTGTGTCGTCATCATGACCCCGTTAGAACACGAATCTCAGCGCATAGAATCCGCCGATCAATAGCACCATGAATATGGCGAAAAGAATACCCAGGTACTTCTCGATGAAGGTGCGGATCGGCTCGCCGAAAAGATACAGCAGATAGGCGACCAGGAAGAAGCGGAAGCTTCTGCCGATAATGCTGACGACGACGAAGGTGACCAGGTTGAGGCCGGTGGCGCCGGAGAAGATCGTCAGCACCTTGTAGGGAAAGGGCGTTATCGCCGCAAAGAGGACGCCCCAGCCGCCATAGGTGTTGTACCATTCGCTGATGCGGGAGAAGGACGCTTCCTTGCCGTAAAACTCAAGGATCGGACGGCCGACGGCGTCGAACAGGAACGCGCCGATCGCGTAGCCGAGCAGGGCGCCGGCGACGGACGCGATGGTGCAGATCAAGGCGTTCTTCCACCAGTTGGCCCGGTCGGCGAGCACCATCGGGATCAGCAGCACATCGGGTGGTATCGGAAAGAACGAACTTTCGACAAACGAGACGCCGGCAAGACCGGCCCTGGCATGGCGCGTCGCGGCGAGCGACATGGTCCAGTCGTAGAGGCGTCTGAGCATGAAGATGTCCCTGTTGGCGCGCTCGCTTTTAGGCAGAATCGACATTGGCGTAAACCGGATTTTGTACAACTGGGCGTGAACGCTAGCAGAAGCTTGTTGACCAGGCGTTACCGGCGTCGACTAAGCGCGAACGCCCGGCCTACGCCGCGCGCCGGATGATGGCCGGGCCGTCGCACCCGTTGCCGGCGGAACGGCCGACCGGGAGAGCGGCAATAAGCCGGAAGGTGCGCAAAATGCCGGTTGACGCACTGCTTGCGCACCGTATATTCCGGCTGCTGCCCTGCGCCGCCGCGCAGGGCCTTTCGTGCGGGTGTGGCGGAATTGGTAGACGCGCCAGACTCAAAATCTGGTGTCCTTTGGACGTGTCGGTTCGAGTCCGACCACCCGCACCACCTGATCTTTTCCTATCGATGAGCGCGAATACGCGGATGCAGGCCGTCCGAACCCTGGTTCGCGCATACCGGCTCGCTGTCCGGCGTGCCGGATCCTCGTCTCGTTTTCGGTTGAAATGAGGCATCATTGGCGTCCGTCCGGCGAGGGAAGAGAAACGCCCCAGGCACGGGCGTGCCCGGGGCGGGTCAGGACGCGGAGATTGGCCCGAGTCCTGGGGAGGACCTCCTCGTTGCAACAGTTGTGCGGCCAGTCGCGTCAGGCAGCCGGACGCATTGGAGCATCTATATGAAAAATCCTCATATTTCGCCGAAATTCAGCATGCTAATACTTGTTCAGCGCTATACATCCGCAGTGCCGGGACGCTGTCAACTCACGATATGCCGGCAAATATTACCGAGGATGGAAACCGACGTTAACTTCTACTTCGAAGAGTGGTGCGGCGATCAAGTTGACCGGAAGTCTTGTCGAAGGTGAAGTCCGGCGAACGGGCGGCTTGTCCTTGCGTTCACAGCAATTGGCCGGCCGCGATACTGCCGCCGCCCGGCGGCGCGCATGGGCCGGGAATTTGTGCACCTGTGGCCGATTTGCAACGCCCGATTGCCGGCACTCGAACAATTGGAATCGGAATTCAGCTGACAATTGGCAGTTGCGTCATGGAGCCGGGAATATCCACGCCGATTCGTGACAGTATCGTTGGTGCAATGGCACGCTGGTCAAGGACGGTTTCGGCCGCCGGACCTTCCGCCTCTCCGAAATAGTAGAATGCGGTGTCGCGCATGGACGGCTCGTCACCGCCGTGGGCGCCGTCCGGGTTCATGCCGTGGTCCGCCGCGACAAATACGTCATAGCCGGCCTCAAGCCATTGCGGAACGGTCCTTGAAAGCGCGTCGTCGATCACCGCGACCTGCCGCCGGTATTCGGGCGATGCGCCGCCGAATGTGTGGCCGATGGTGTCGGCGCTGCTGGTGTGGAGCAGCAGGTAATCGGGATTGTGCTTTCGCAACAGCATCGTAGCCTGTGCGCACAGGTCGATCTCCGCCGGCGCGCAGGCGTTGCGCTTTCCGTATCCTTCCATGGAGTAGTAACGCGCGTGGGCTATCGGCGCCTCCGGATCGTCGATCTCGCAGTGCCGGAAGGGATCGAACGCGCTGCCGCCATAGAGGGTGTGAAAATATGCATGCCCGACAACCGCTGCGGATTTCCCGGCCGATCGAAGGGCGGAGAATATGTTGGGCTTTTGCGACGGCCCCAGCGCGTTGTTTGACAATATGCCGTGCTCCACGGGCGCAAGGCCCGTGTGGATCGTCTCGTACATGACCAGCGATATGGTGGGAATGCAGGATCGCATCTTCCAGCGTTTGGCACGGCCTGCCTCATGGCATGCCTGCAGATAGCCGCACTGAGTCACCGCGGTCTCGTAGCCGACTCCATCGAGTATGATGAGTGCAGTTTTGCGGCTCATGGATGTCCGCACCCGGTCGCGACAGACATCGGTCTCAGCCGGTGGCCCTTACATGCGCGTCAACCACCCGCTGCAAAACCGGCGCATAATGGGAAAACGACGGCGTTTGCATTCCCGGCACTTTTCCTTCCTCGTCCCAGATCCGGACCTGGATGATGGCGTCGAGATTGGGATTGTCCGCAAAGGCTCTCGCTTCTTCCGCGCTCATCGGACCGCCCTGCAGATTGAGCGTGTGGACCGAAGCCGGTGAAAGGCGGTCGAAATAGGAGGGATCGGTGGCGCAAAGGTAGCGCTTGGCGGCGACATGGTGCTTGACGCAATCGGTCACGACTTGCGGAAAGAACGGCGCCAGGACAGCGGCGCCCGCCTCATCGTGATGGTTGTTGATTCCCTTCTCCAGGGCATCTTCGGGAAACTCGTTGGTATAGTGTCCGATATCGTGCAGAAGCGCCGCCGCGATCATGTGATCATCAGCACCCGCATCCTCCGCGAGCTTGGCGCCCTGGAGCATATGCTCCGACATCGTAACCTGTTCGCCCAGGTAGGAATCGGCACCGCGCCGCTCGAATATCTCGCCGATGAATTCGACAATGTTGCCGGAATACAGACTGGTCGGGTCGGGACGGCTCATTGTGCTGCCTCCATCAAAGTGTTCTCCAGCGCCGCAAGGGTGGAAAGCAGCCCGTCCTTGTCGGCGTAGCAGCCTTGAAGCCAACGGGAGCCGGCCCCTGAATAGCCGGTGCGGGCGTGCAGCACACGCGTGTTGTCGACGATGAAGCTTTCACCGGGCTCGAGCTTGAAGGAGACCCCCATGGCCGGGTCGTCCATGATTGCGGCGAAGTGCCTGTAAGCATGATAATAGGCCGCCATCTTCTCGAACGGCACGTCCGTGATCGGCGCGGCCGAGCGGTTGTTGAACCGTATGGCGATGAGCTCTCCGTCGGGCGCAAGTTCTATCATCGGTCGGCGCGAGCGCAGGCAGATGCCGTCCGAGCCGGCATATTCGAAACGCGCGCAATGCCTGGCCAGAAGCGAGAAACCGTCCGGGTTCTCGTCCCGCAGCCGCTGGGCTGCACGGAAGCCGTCAACGACAATGGAATCGCCGCCCTCGGCTGAATTCTCCAGGCAATAAAGAACCTGGAGCGTGGGAACCGGGTCGCGGTACGGATTGTCCGTATGGGCCTGGAGGCCGAGGCCGGTATAGGCCAGGTTTGTCGGATTGACCTCGGTGCGGACTTCGAACCAGCGCCCGTAATTGGTTTCACGCACAAATCCGAACGGCCGCACGACCTCAATCAGCGCACCGCTTTCCACCGGACCGTTGGTCAGGTGCGCGAAGCCGAATTTGCGGATTGCATAAAGCCAGTCACGAAGAGCCGATCCGTCGGTTGCATTTGCCGCGAAATCTCCTGTCGGGATCGTGGCAAGGGATTCGCGATCCCAGGTCTCGATCGCCTGAGACAGCCAACCCGCCGGCTCGTCCGATTGTCGATCGTAAGCATTGGCACGAAGCCATTCGGCCGGGAATTCAACGGTCTTTTCCTCAGGCAGGAAGGTGACCGACAGGACCCGGCCATCGGACCGCGCGCTCCCGATACTGGTTTCCTCCGGAATGTCGGTCAGCGTGATAAGGCGCTGGCCGTTTCCGGCGGAGCGGGTTTCGCCGTCCAGTGCATTGTCGCGCAGCCATAATGCGTGAAAGCGCGTGCTCGAGCCATCCGCGAGGGAAAGCTGAATAGCGGCGCCGCCGTCCAATACCGACACCGACTCAATCGAAGTCATTGCACCCTCCAATATTTTTTGATCCCGTTCCCGGCCGGTCTGTGCCGACTGTGTGCAACGGGTCGCTTGCTGGACCATATCGCTGCCCGTGATATAAGCACAAGAAATGGATATTTAGATCAAGGCATCGATTTCATTTTGGCAGATGCACACACCGAAAGGACCCTTCCGCCGCTGGAATGGTTGCGCGTTTTCGAGGCCGCCGGCCGTTGCGGCAGTTTCACCGCCGCGGCCGGGGAACTCGGCCTGACGCAGGCGGCGATCAGTCAGAGGATCCGCAATCTCGAACACCGGCTGGGAAAGGAACTGTTTGTCCGCAAGCCGCGGGGTGTCGCGCTGACGCTCGACGGCGAGGCCTACCTGCCGCATGTTCAGGCGGCGCTTTCCGCGCTGTCGCGCAGCACCGCGGATCTCTTTTCGCCCGATATCAGCGAGATCACGATCTGTGCCATGCCGTCGCATATCGAATTGCTGATCCTGCCGCGTCTGAAGGCTCTGCTGGCGGATCGCCCGCAGTTGCGCGTGACCTTCGTCTCCGCATTCAGGCAGCATGACTTCGATAATATCGCGGCGGACTTTCACCTGCGCTATGGAAACGGCACCTGGCCGGGAAGGCGGGCGCAACTTTTGCACCGGGAGCGGCTGGCGCCGGCTGTTGCGCCGCAGCACCTCAAGCAGGGCGGCGATTGGCGCGCGCTTCCGGCCCTTGCGCTGAGCGGTCCCCGTTCGGGCTGGCAGGCCTGGGCGGCGGCCACAGGCTCGCCCCCGCCCTATCGCACCGGCATGCGTTTCGACTCCTACGACCTCGCCCTGACCGCCGCCATAGAGGGCCATGGGGCGATATTGGCATCCATTCCGCTTTCGCAAGCCGCGATTGGCGAGGGGCGTCTCGCATTGCTTTCCGAACCGTCGGTGACGATGGATGCGGGCTATTGGCTGTCCTGGGCCGCAGACCGTCCGGTTCCGGCGCTGCTACGGGAAATGGTCGATATCCTGGCCGCGGACGCTGTGTGACACCTCGGCAACAATTGATTCGCAGGTGCCGGGGCCCTATAATTTTATCGTTGCTCCGCCATTCGGCAGGTTAGAGGACCGGCTTTTCGGCCATGAGCATCTTCGGATGATTTTACGCATCCTGCCCGGAACATCAAAGCATCGCGTAACGGATGACTTTCGGGCGGAGCAACCAACAGCAAGTCTCACCAATCCAGCCGCAAGGCGCGGCCGGCCATCTTCCAATCGAATCCGGCAAAGCCTATAAACCACCGCATTGCAGCAGATGCGGCGGCGGCATTTCGCATGCGCGCCGGTTCAAGGAGACAGGCATGCTTCCGGTGCGCGATACCTATGAAGACCTGATACGGGATTTTGAATGGCAACTTCCCGATCGCTTCAACATCGCGAAAGCCGTCTGCGACGACTGGGCGGAACGGGAACCGGATCGTGTCTGCCTGATGCATTACCGGCCCGACCGCGATCCGGACGAACTGACCTACGACGCCCTGCGGCAGAAAGCGGATGCTCTGGCCAATGGGCTCTCTTCGCTCGGCATTGCGCCGGGGGACCGGGTCGCTCTCCTGCTGCCGCAAGGGTTCGAGGCGGCGATTTCCCATATCGCCATCTACAAGCTCGGCGCGATTGCCGTGCCGCTTGCCCTGCTTTTCGGCGTCGACGCGCTTGACTACCGACTGCGATCGTCCGGCGCGAAATGCATGATCAGCAACGCGTCCGGTGCCGCCAAGGTGGCCGAGATCGCCGACAAGCTCGATCAGCTGTCCTGCGTGGTCAGCGTCGACGGGACACCGGGATGCGAGGACTTCAGCAAACTCCTCGGCGACTTTGCCGGCCGGCACGACACCGCCGACACGGGCGTCGATGATCCGGCGCTGATGATCTTCACCTCCGGCACAACCGGTCCGCCCAAGGGCGCATTGCATGCCCACCGGGTGCTGCTCGGGCATCTGCCGGGCATCCAGTTCCCGCACGAATTCCTGCCGCAGCCGGACGACCTTTTCTGGACGCCGGCGGACTGGGCCTGGGCCGGCGGGCTTCTCAACGTCCTTCTGCCGGCGCTCTATTTCGGTGTGCCCGTGGTCTCGTCGGCGGCGCAGAAATTCGATCCGGAAACCGCCTTTCGCATCATGGAGGGGACCGGGGTGCGCAACGCGTTCATCCCGCCGACCGCGCTCAAGATGCTGCGCACCGTCGACCGGCCGTCGGAGCGGTACGCCCTCAAGCTGCGCACCATCGGATCAGGCGGCGAGTCGCTCGGCAAGGAAACCTATGAATGGGCGAAACGGGAACTCGGGATCACCATCAACGAATTCTACGGGCAGACCGAGTGCAATCTGGTGATCTCCTCGTGCAGCCGTATCGGCGTTACCCGGGCCGGCGCCATCGGCCTTGCGGTGCCCGGCCACACGGTGGCGGTCATCGACGGCAACGGTGCGGAGGTCGCACCCGGTACGCCGGGGCAGATCGCGGTGCGCCGGCCGGACCCGGTGATGTTCCTTCGCTACTGGAACAACGAGGCGGCGACACGCGCGAAATTCATCGGCGACTGGATGGTGACCGGCGACCAGGGCATCCGACATGCCGACGGCTATATCGAGTTCTTCGGCCGCGACGACGACGTCATCACATCCGCCGGCTATCGCATCGGCCCAGGCGAGATCGAGGACTGCCTGACTGCCCATCCGGCGGTGGCGCTGGCGGCGGCCGTCGGCAAGCCCGATCCCCTGCGCACCGAAATCGTCAAGGCCTATATCGTCCTCAAGCAGGACCATGACCCCAGCCACGCGCTGGCCGGGGAAATCCAGGACTGGGTCAAGGTGCGGCTTTCGGCGCACGAATATCCGCGTGAGGTGGAGTTCGTGGACTCAATGCCCCTGACGACGACCGGGAAGGTCATCCGCAGGGAGCTGCGCGACAGGGCCGTGCGTGAAGCGCGCGGCTACGGCTGAGCACCCTAGCGGCCCTTTGCCATGCCCCTTATGCGGTCGCGGACCTTGCGGGCGATGTTGCGCGTCTCGCTGTAGAGATGCAGCTGGGTCTCCACCTGCCGCACGTCCCGGTCCCGCGACGGTTCGAGGCCGACAATCAGCGTGCCCATCCTGCAGCGTTCCCGCCAAAGCCGGTTCATGACCGGGTGGTCCGGCGCAGCGCAGGAATCGGTAACCGCAATGTTCGGATCCTCAAGGTGGATCGCCGTCAGATTGTCCATGAGCAACTGCCCCGGCGAGAAGGCGCTGAATTCCTCGTTGTAGGCGGTCTTCCAGGTATAGGCCGTGCCGCTCATCACAAAGACAATCATCGAGGCGATTGCCTCGCCGTCGATATTGAGGGTGTGAATGCGGACATTGTCCGTCTCGGCCAGATCGGTGATCGCCTCGCGTGCGAAGGCTGCCCGGTAGCGGTCGACCACCATCGCCGTCCTTCGGCGGCCCTTCCAGCCGCCGGCCTCGAGGGCAAGGAACTCCTCCATCCGCTCGCGGACCTGCCGCGGCTGGCGCGCCACGTCATAGGTCAGTTCGCCGCGCTCGCAAAGCAGCCGGCGCTGGCGGCGGCGCTCGCGCAGGTGTTTCGTCGAGAGCGACTGCTTGAGATAGGCTGGACCGTCAAGGTTGCTCTGCAGCATGGCCCGTTCAAAGACCTCGGTTTCGGCGATCGGCAGGCCGCGGCTGACGGCGACGGCCCGCAGAAGCTGCACGAAAGGCCCTTCCAGACGGGCGTTCGGGATTACCAGCACGCCGGGCAGGTCGAGCGCGCCGCCGGCCAGTGTCTCCAGCAGGTCGTCCAGCGTCTCGGCCGCCGCTTCCTGGTCGAGCAGGGGTGTGCCGAGCGGTCCGTAGTCATTGGCCCAGGAACGGATGATGGGAGCGCCGATCGAGAAGCCCGGGCGCTCGACGGAGAACGGCATCAGGAAACGCAGGCGGCTGCGGTGCTCGTCCTCGTCGCGCATGATCATCAGCCTGATCTGCTTGTCCTCGAGCCGCGGCATGGCCGGCGCCATGAACCGCGCCGAGAAGAACACATTCGGCTCGAGCGCCCGGTGCGTCAGGTAATCCAGTTCGCGTCGAAGGTCGTATCCGGCCCGTGCCGGATAAACGCAAAGATGCCGCGACGGGCGACCCGTTTCCACCGAGGTCTCGGCGGCCGGGCGCTCGATCTCGAGTCCGGCGATCTTCGTGACCGCCGTTCCGCCGGCGCCGCCGGGTTCACCCTGCAGGAATGGATTGGAGGACATGTCAGCGCGTCTCCCTTTCGGCCGCGGCGGCGGGCCTGCTGAAAACGGACATATTGATGTCGAGACGGCTGCGGATAACCGCGAACAGGAGCGCCGTTTCGGCGAACATGGCCACCATGGTGGCGGCGGCCGCGCCGTTGATGCCGAAGACCGGAATCAAGACGATGTTGCCGGCAATGTTGACGAGCAGAACGGCGAAATAGATCAGCGCGCAGATTTTCTGCTGACCGGCCATGGTGAGCAGCGCTTCTCCGGGGCCGATCAGTGCCTTTGCCGCGACACCGGCAAAAAGAATGAACATGACCGGATAGCCGGCCTGGAAATCCGGCCCGAACAGCGACAGAAGGAAGGACCCGAGCGCCAGCACCATGCCGCCCACCGCAATGGTTGGCCAGAATGTCCAGTAGGCGGCCGTGGCGGCGACACGCGCCAGTTCGCCGCTGCTCTTTTCCGCGACCAGCGCCGAAAAACGCGGCGCCATGCCGGCCTTCACCGCGAAAAACACGAAATGGACCAGCGCCATGGTCTTGGCGGCTGCGTAATAGGTCGCCACCTGGTCGGGAGGCAGGAAAAAGCCGACCATGACCACGTCCGCATTTGTGAGGAGGTAGTAGAACCCCTCAACAAGGAAAATGGGCATCGCGATCTTGATCCAGTAGCCGAACTCGATTTCCTTCGGCCCGGCCTCGAACCGCCTGCGCAGGCGCCATCCGAGGATCGTCAACTGACCGAGCGTGGTAACGTATGTGGCGATCAGCGCGGCGATCAGCGCCGTTTTGGCGCTCGCCTCGTAGCCCAGCAGGACAGCGACGAGCATCGCGACCGGAATCAGGGCCGGACGGGCCAGATAGGTCGGCGTGAGAGCCTGCACGATCCAGCTGTTGGCGCGGGCGGTGCCGTCCATGATGTCGCCGAGAGCGATCATCGGCAGCATGAATGCGCCGAGCACGAGCGGGGTGAGATAGTAGGGCGGAAGCGCGTCGCCGAACCCGTAGACCGCGGCAATCCCCAGCAGCGCCACGAGGCTGGCGCTGGTGAGCGCAAACAGCCTTGCGGTGAGCGTTATGCCGCGGATCTTGGCGATTTCGCCGTGCGCGCGGTATTGCGGCACGAAGCGTATAAGGGCGGTGTGAAAGCCGAAACAGGCGAAATTGCCGACGATGATCGCCATCACCCAGACGAAAACGAAGATGCCGTACTCGAACTGACCCATGAGGCGCGCCAGAAAGATCTGCGCCAGGAAGGCGATTCCGGCGCTGATCACGCGGATGACGAAGGCAATCAGCGACATGCGACGGGTTTCGCCATGCCCGTCCTGCCCGCCTTTCAGGCCGAGCAGCCGGTGCAGGAAGCCCGTGGCCCTGCGCCGCGCGCCGGATTGCGGCGCGAGCGTGTCATTGGCAGCGTTTTCGGCCGTAATACGCACGGAATTGACCAAACCAAACTCGAAACTCGGCCCACTATGCGCAAGGGCCGTTAAAAAACGGTTGGATTCGGTATTTTTTTGGGATTTTGCCTGTCAGCGCGTGAATCACGCCGGCAGGACAGCCTCAGGCGCGGCTTTGCGCGCGTTCAAATTTGTCTGAACGCGACGGCGGACCGGCCCTGGTCCGATCAGCTGAAGGCGCCGTGGCAGTGCTTGTATTTCTTGCCCGATCCGCAGGGGCAGGCTTCGTTGCGGCCGACCTTGCCCCAGGTCGACGGATCGTTCGGATCGCGCTCCTCCGCCGGCACCGTGCGATGCTGGACCGGCGCAAGGGCGAGGCCGCCCGGTTCGTCTTCCGGTTCGACGAACTCGTCCTCACCGGTGGTCGGGTCAAGGTGATGGCCTTCCATCTCCTGCGGCGGCTCAAGCTCCGGCGCGTCGGCCGCCTCGCGAACCAGTTCGACGCGCATCAGCTGCGCCGTTACCGTCTCGCGCAGATTGCCGAGCAGGCTCTGGAACAGCTCGAAGGCCTCGGCCTTGTACTCCTGCAAGGGATCGCGTTGGGCAAGGCCGCGGAAGCCGATCACCGAACGCAGATGATCCAGATTAACCAGGTGTTCGCGCCACAGGTGGTCGAGCGTCTGCAGAACGATGGATTTTTCGACATAGGTCATGACCTCCGGTCCGAAGCGCTCGGCCCGGTCGGCGGCCGCCTTTTCGACCTCGGTCGTGAGGCGTTCGCGGATGTCGTCCTCGGCGATGCCCTCTTCAGAGGCCCACTCGTCGATGGGCACCTCGAGATTGAGGAATTTCTGTGTTTCCTCTTTCAGGCCCTGCAGGTTCCACTGCTCGGCATAGGCCCTTTCGGGAATGTTGCGGGCAACAAGGTCGTCGACGACCTCGTGACGCATGTCCGCGGTCGTCTCGCCGATGTCCTCCGCATCCATCAACTCGAGACGCTGTTCGAAAATGACCTTGCGCTGGTCGTTCATCACGTCGTCGAACTTCAGCAGGTTCTTGCGGATGTCGAAGTTGCGTGCCTCGACCTTCTTCTGAGCGCGCTCGAGTGCCTTGTTGATCCAGGGGTGGACGATCGCCTCGCCCTCCTGCAGCCCGAGCTTCTTCAGCATGCCGTCCATGCGGTCGGAGCCGAAGATGCGCATCAGGTCGTCCTGCAGCGACAGGTAGAACTTGGAGCGGCCGGGATCGCCCTGCCGGCCCGACCGGCCGCGCAACTGGTTGTCGATGCGACGGCTTTCGTGCCGTTCTGTTGCCAGGACATAAAGACCGCCGGCGGCCAGCGCTTTGTCCTTCAGCGCCTGGACCTCCTGGCGGATCTTTTCTTCCTTCGAGCTGCGTTGCGCCTCGTCCTCGACGTCGGCGAGTTCCTGGGAAATGCGCATGTCGACATTGCCGCCGAGCTGGATGTCGGTTCCGCGTCCGGCCATGTTCGTGGCGATGGTGATGGCGCCCGGAACGCCGGCCTGGGCGATGATGAACGCCTCCTGCTCGTGATAGCGCGCGTTGAGGACCTGGAACTCCTTGATGCCCGCTTTCTTCAGCAGGTCGGCAAGGAATTCGGACTTCTCGATCGACGTGGTGCCGACGAGAACCGGCTGGCCGCGATCGCTCGCCTGGCGGATTTCCTCGACGATTGCCGTGTATTTCTCCTCGGCCGTCCGGTAGACCTCGTCGTCCTCGTCGGCGCGCTTGATCGGCAGGTTGGTCGGCACCTCGACGACGGTCAGCCCGTAGATGTTGCCGAACTCCTCGGCCTCGGTCGATGCCGTGCCGGTCATGCCGGCAAGCTTGCCGTACATGCGGAAATAGTTCTGGAAGGTGATCGAGGCCAGCGTCTGGTTCTCCGGCTGGATCGCAACCTTTTCCTTCGCCTCGAGTGCCTGGTGCTGGCCTTCCGAGTAGCGGCGGCCGGGCATCATGCGGCCGGTGAACTCGTCGATGATGACGATCTCGCCGTTGCGGACGATGTAGTCCTTGTCGCGGGTAAAGAGCTTGTGCGCCTTCAGGGCGTTGTTGACGTGGTGGACGATGGCCACGTTTTCCACGTCATAGAGCGACTCGCCCTTGAGCAGCTCCGCCTCCTTGAGCATGCCTTCGAGCTTTTCGGTGCCTTCCTCGGTGAAAGTCGCGGAGCGCTGCTTTTCGTCGATCTCGAAATCGCGTTCCTCGAGCAGCGGTATAAACGCGTCAATGGTGTTGTAGAGGTCGGAGCGGTCGTCCAGCGGCCCGGATATGATCAGCGGCGTGCGGGCCTCGTCGATCAGGATGGAGTCAACCTCGTCGACAATGGCGTAGTTGTGGCCGCGCTGGACCATCTGGCCGCGCTCGTATTTCATGTTGTCGCGCAGGTAATCGAAACCCAGCTCGTTGTTGGTCGCGTAGGTCACGTCGCAGGCATAGGCGGCGCGGCGCTGCTCGTCATCCATGCCGTGGACGATCGTCGCCGTCGTCATGCCGAGGAAGCTGTAGACCTTGCCCATCCACTCGGCGTCGCGCGTGGCCAGGTAGTCGTTGACCGTCACCACGTGGACGCCCTTGCCGGTCAGCGCGTTCAGGTATACCGGCAGGGTGGCGACAAGCGTCTTTCCCTCACCGGTTTTCATCTCGGCGATGGAGTTCTCGTGGAGGATCATGCCGCCGATGAGCTGCACGTCGAACGGCCGCAGCCCGATCACCCGCCGGGCCGCTTCCCGGACGGTGGCAAAGGCCGGCACCAGGATGTCCTCGAG
The DNA here is from genome assembly GCF_004959855.1 of Nitratireductor sp. XY-223. Taxonomy (GTDB): domain Bacteria; phylum Pseudomonadota; class Alphaproteobacteria; order Rhizobiales; family Rhizobiaceae; genus Hoeflea_A. Next base: position 1,038,042 of record NZ_SPNT01000002.1, read on the forward strand.
CGACTTTCCGTCGGCCAGTTCCTTGCGGAAGATCTCGGTGCGGGCCGCCAGTTCCTCGTCGCTGAGCGCCTGCATCTCCGCCTCCAGGGCATTGATGGCATCGACGCGCGGCCGGTATGAGCGGATAAGGCGCTCATTCGAAGAACCAAACAGCTTTTTGGCGATGCCGCCGAAGTTGACCATTCACATGGTCCTTTCTTGCTGTACGGGCGGACATCAAATCGTGACGAACCGGCAAGGCGCGGCCCGATGACGCGGTTTTGAAGCTGATCCGCCCGAAACTGAACTGGACGCGAGATTGCGTGACAGATAAGAGGGGGGGTGATCGATGTCAACGCCGCTGTGGGGGCGCCGGATTTGGCAGATTGAGGTGGGCGGCCCGATTCCCGCTTGTGACGCGTCGGAAATCGGCTATTGAAGGAATATTGTGGTCTCGGGCCGCATAACCAGAAAAGGTTTGTTGATCATGCAAAGAACACAGCCATGGCGTGCCGGTTTGGTGGCGCTTGCCGTCTGCCTGAGCGCCGGCGCCGCGGCCCAGGAAGGTGAAGACAAGGTGATCGCGACCGTCGGCGGCAAGCCGGTGTATCAGTCGGAGCTGACCTTCGCGGAAACCGACCTTGATCCGCAGTTCTCGCGCCTTCCGGCTGAACAACGGACCGCGGCGGCGCTTTCGGCGCTTCTCGACATCAAGCTGATGGCCCAGCAGGCCGAAAATTCCGGTCTCGGCAAGGACGAGGCCTTCCAGAGGCGTCTCGACTTCCTCAGGGACCGGGCCCTTCACAACGAGTTTTTCAAGACCCGGGTCGTCGACGGCTTGACGGACGAAGCGGTCCGGGAGCGTTACGACAAGGAGGTCGCGGCCACGCCGCCGGAGCAGGAGGTTAAAGCCCGCCATATTCTCGTCGACAGCGAGGAACAGGCCAAGGCGGTCATTGTCGAGCTGGACGGCGGCAAGGATTTCATCGAGTTGGCCAAAGAGAAGTCGACCGGTCCGAGCGGGCCGCAAGGCGGCGATCTCGGCTATTTCACGCGGGGCCGTATGGTTCCGGAATTCGAGGAGGCAGCCTTTGCCCTCGAGACCGGGGCCTATACGAAGGAACCCGTCAAGACGCAGTTCGGCTGGCACATCATCAAGGTCGAGGACAAGCGCGACACGCCGCCGCCGAGTTTCGAGCAGGTTGCCGACCAGATCCGGCGTGTTCTGTTGCAGGAAGAGTATCTGGCGCTTCTGCAGGAGGCGCGCGACGCCGTGAAGGTGGAGGTCACCGACAAGGACCTGCAGGATCTACTCAATGCGGTCAATCCGCAGGGAAACAACTGAGTTTGAGATCGCCCGGATCTGACGCGACATGACTGAAAAGGTATCCCCACTGGCCCCGGAACAGATCGCCGAGTTGCCGGCGCTGGAGGGCGTGCGCATCGCAACAGCCGCGGCGGGCATCAAATACGCTGGCCGCACGGACCTGATGCTGATGGTTTTCGACAAGCCGGCGGCAGTAGCCGGGGTCTTCACCCAGTCACTGTGCGCCTCGGCGCCGGTGGATTTCTGCCGCGCCAACCTGCCCGGGGGCGCGGCGCGGGCACTGGTGGTCAATTCCGGCAATGCCAACGCCTTTACCGGTCAGAAGGGCGTCGATGCGGCGCGCATCACCGCCGAAACGGCATCCGACGCGGTCGGCTGCGCCACCGGCGAGGTGTTCCTCGCCTCCACGGGTGTCATCGGTGAGCCGATGGATGCCGGCGCGTTTGCCGACAAGCTCGCGGCGCTTGCCGGTACGGCCGATCCGGACAGCTGGACGGACGCGGCGCGTGCCATCATGACGACGGACACATATCCGAAGCTCGCGACACGAACCGCCTCCATAGGCGGGGTCGAGGTGCGCATCAACGGCATTGCCAAGGGCGCCGGGATGATCGCGCCCGATATGGCGACGATGCTGTCCTTCGTCGTCACGGATGCTGATATCGCGAGCGGCGCGCTGCAGGCGCTCCTCGACGAGGGCGTCGCGGGCTCCTTCAATTCCATCACCGTCGACAGCGATACGTCCACTTCCGATACGCTTATGCTCTTCGCTACCGGCAATGCCGCCGCGCGAGGCGCGCCGCATGTCTCCGACCCCGGCGATCCGCGCCTCGCGGAATTCAGATCGGCGCTGTTCGAACTGCTAATAGACCTTGCCCAGCAAATCGTGCGCGACGGCGAGGGCGCGCGCAAAATGGTCGAAATCACCGTCAGGGGCGCCGCCAGCGACGGCGCCGCCAAGACAATTGCGCTGTCGATCGCGAATTCGCCGCTGGTCAAGACCGCGGTGGCCGGCGAGGACGCCAACTGGGGCCGCGTCGTCATGGCTGTCGGCAAGGCGGGACAGGAGGCGCACCGGGACCGGCTCAAGATCTGGTTCGGCGACATCCGGGTTGCCGTCGATGGCGAGCGCGATCCTGGCTACAGCGAGGAGGCGGCTGCGGCGGTCATGAAGCGGGACAAGATCGACATATCCGTCGATGTCGGTGTCGGCGACGGCCAGGCGACGGTCTGGACCTGCGACCTGACAAAGGACTATGTCGCCATCAATGGCGACTACCGCAGCTGACCCTGTGCGATGTCGGGCAGGAAACAGAGAGCGACGATCTCGATGCAGCATCTAGCCAGTGTTCGTAGATTGGAAGCCGTCGGCTTCCGGGCCTGGCCGGCCGCATCGATCCAGTATGACGGCAGTTGGCAAATCAGGCTGACGGCCGGACACCCCTCGAAGCGGCTGAATTCCGTCAACCCGCTCGATCCGTCCGATCACCGGGATATCGAGAAGCGGGTCGAACGGGCGGCGCAGCGGTTTCGCGCCTACGGCCGGCCGCTGGTGTTTCGACAGTCGCCGCTGGCGCCGCCGCAACTCGACGCCTATTTCGATGCCCATGGCTGGCGCCGCTTCGACGAGACGAGGGTGATGATGACCGCGATCGACCGGCTCGATCTCGAAGACGTGCTCGATCACCTGCCGATCCGCGAGATTGGCCGCTACGTCGATGCCTCCATTCAGGTGCACGGGCGCGATCCGGTCCTCAAGCCCGGCTTGACCGAAGTGCTCAGTTCGATACGGCCGGAAGCCGGATTCTTCGTCCTCGAGGAACCGGGCACCGGCCCGGTGGCGACGGCGCTTTGCGTCCACGACAACGACATGGCCGGGATTTTCGAACTGGCCACCCGGACCGACCGGCAGCGCCTCGGGCATGCCCGCGAGGTCGTCGCGACCGCGCTGCGCTGGGCCCGGATGCGCGGCGCGGAAAATGCGTGGTTGCAGGTCGAGGCGGACAACAAGGCGGCGGTCAGTCTCTACGAGGGCTTCGGCTTCGAGGACATCTACCGCTACGACTACCGGCAGGCACCGGAGCTTGCGGCGCATGAATAACGGCAAGACCATCGTGGTCGCGGCCTGCGCGCTCGTCGATGCCGACGGCCGGGTTCTTATCGCCCGCCGACCGGAAGGCAAGTCCATGGCAGGTCTTTGGGAATTTCCCGGCGGCAAGGTCGAGAACGGGGAGACGCCGGAGGAGACCGTGATCAGGGAGCTGCAGGAAGAGCTCGGGATCACCACCAAGCTTGCCTGCCTCGCGCCGCTGACATTTGCCAGCCACAGCTATGAGGATTTCCATCTGCTGATGCCGCTGTTCGTCTGCCGCCGTTACTGGGGCATTCCGCAGGCGCAGGAAGGGCAGGCGCTCAAATGGGTCCGACCGGGCAAACTGCGCGACTATCCGATGCCGCCCGCCGACGAGCCCCTCGTGCCGTTTTTGATCGATCTGATCTAGCACCGCCCCGCCCTGCCTCCGGAAAAGTGGCGGGCTGCGGCACCCGTTAATCAATTATTCAATATAATACCAGATACTTGCACGGACGGTATGCGTGTGGGGGCTCAATGATGAGCAGTGATGAATTTTGGTCTTCCGTCTATTCGGGAACAACGGATACGAAACGCTCCGGACGGTTCAGCGTCCTGCGCCTGGCTTTGCTGTTCGGCTCGGCCGCCATGGCGCTTGCCCTCATCATTCCGCCCATGATTGACGTTCCGCACGGCGATTGGCGGCTGATCGGCAACGGCCAAGGCATTGATTACACGACAACCGCGACCATCCGCAGGAAGCGTGAATACACGGTCCACCGCAGTGTTCTGCAGTCCCGGCCCGGCGCGGTTTGCATCATCAATTCCGATGGCCGCAGATCCGGCGATTGCTGATTGAGACGTTTGTTCCTGCGAACATCGTAAACAAATTCCACCGGTCCTGACCAAACAAACCGCGATCTTAACCGAACAGCTTAAAATGCCGCTGAAATCCTTCAAGCGGCGGTAACCGCCTTTGTTAGGTTAATTGCAAGGGATGCCGAATTAGTATTTCGGAAAGAAATTCGAGTTCGATGGAGCACGATATGCCTGGACTTGCAAAGCGGTTCCTTGACTGCGAGAGCGGCGTCACCGCCATTGAATACGCTTTTATCGCGGCGCTTATTTCGCTGTCGATCATTTTTGGCGCGACGGCGATCGGAAACGGTGTCGGAAACTCGTTCAACAACGTCGCCGACGGCTTCGACCTCTGAGCGCCGACCGCGACCTAGAGCTTGCGTTCGCGCGTTCCCAGTGCCGCTGCAAGCGGTATCTTTGCGGAACCGGGTGAGAGTGGCTTTTGCTGGCTTTCATGCGGCTTCCAGCCCGAAAGATAAAGCACACAGAAACTGGCCCTGATGCGCCCGTCGGGATCGCTGTAGCGGTCGGCATAAATCTGCGCCGCCCGCAAAAACAGGCTGCGCGTCGCCGGCTTTCGGCTGCGCGCGCGCAGCGGATTGGCCATGCCCATGTGCCGCAGGTCGCGCATCAGCGCGAACATCGTGTCGTAGCGGGCCGTGTAGGTCTCCACATCGGCGACCGGCAGCGCAAAACCCGCCCTTTGCAGCAATGCGCCGCAGTCGCGGACATCCGCGAAAGGGATGACACGCGGGCTGGCACCGCCCGACAGCTCGGTCTCCGCGGTAAGCAGGCAATCGCGCAGCTCGGCAAGCGTGCCAGTTCCCGGCAGGGCGGCGAGCAGGAGCCCGTCCGGTAGAAGCGCCTGACGGATCTGCACGAGTAGTCCGGGCAAATCGTTCACGAGGTGCATCGAAAGGGGCGAGACAACGAGGCCCGTTGTTTCCTCGCCCATCGGAAACAGTTCGAGTTCACAGGCAATGCCGCCGGCCGCATCATCGCCCAGCATGTCGCGGTGCTGCTCGATCCGTATCACCCGGTCGGCCTTGCCGGTTGCAGCGACAAGCGCCGCCAGCTGCGGGTCATGGGCATGCAGAGCGACGGCCGTTTCGAAGCGGCGTTCGACTGTGGCCAGGCGATCGGACAACTCCTGATTAACCAGTTTCAGGAGAAAATCGCTGCCGTCGGGCGCACCGGTCAGGGCGCGGAGCCGGTTGCGCCGAACCAGTGCGGTGTCGAACAGCCCCTCAGCATCCATTGTGCGTGCCTGAATCCATAGTATTGTCACTCATATGGCTTCCAGTTCGTTCAAATCCACCCGGATGTCAATCGCCGCCTCTATACGGCAGGCGATGGGAACGATCAGCGATATCGTCTATCCGCCCGTATGCCTGGGCTGCGGCGAAATAACGGGAACCCACGGCGGGCTCTGCGGCGATTGCTGGTCCCGGCTCAAGGCCATCGAGAAACCGGTTTGCGATGTCCTCGGAACGCCCTTCCCGTACGATGCGGGCGAGGGCGTGCTTTGCGCCGACGCCATCGCCGACCCGCCGCCCTTTGCCAAGGCCCGATCGGCGGTGATCTACGATGACGTCGCGCGTTCAATCGTGCACCGGCTGAAATACAGCGACCGATCCGACCTTGCCGCCGTGATGGCCCGGTGGATGGCGCGGGCCGGCGGCGATGCGATCGGTGCTGCCGACGCCATCCTGCCCGTGCCGCTTCACCGCCGGCGCCTGCTGAGGCGGCGCTACAACCAGTCGGCCGAGCTTGCCCGCGCACTTTCGCGGCGCACCGGCCTGACCTATCTGCCCGCTGCACTGCTTCGCACACGGGCCACACGCCAGCAGGTGGGTCTCGGGACAAAGGCGCGCGCCGGCAATGTGCGCGGCGCTTTCACCGTTCCGGAAGCGAGGCGCTCCCAGGTTGCCGGACAATCGCTGCTTCTGGTGGACGACGTCTACACCACGGGCGCGACGGTCAAATCGGCAACGCGCGCATTGTTGCAGGCGGGAGCGGGCGCGGTGTATGTGCTGACCTTTGCCAGGGTTGCCCCGGGCCCGCTGTAAACCCTATATGGGACAACTGGTAAGCCGAACGGACAATCTGGAGACCTTCATGGCCGATGTGACCATCTACACACGCAAGTTCTGCGGGTTCTGCACCGCGGCGAAACGCCTTCTCGATAACAAGGGCGTCGCCTATGCGGAGCACGATGCAACATTCTCCAGCGACTTGCGGGCGGAGATGATCCAGCGCGCCGGCGGCCGGGCGACTTTCCCGCAGATCTTCATCGGCGCGCGGCATGTCGGCGGCTGCGACGAACTGCATGCCCTGGAACGGGGTGGAAAGCTGGATGCCCTGCTGCATTCGGCGGCCTGAGGAAACGGCAATGGCGACACGGACATTTCGGGCAGCCGCGGTACAGATGCGTTCAGGTGTGGATCCGCAGCGCAACATTTCCGACCTTGCCGAGCGCGTGGCCGAAGCCGCATCGTCGGGAGCCGAATATGTCCAGACGCCGGAAATGACCGGCGCGCTGATCGGCGATCGCAAATCGCTCATGGCCATACTGCGCAGCGAGGCCGACGACCCGGTTGTCCACGCGGCCTCCGGACTTGCCCAAAAGCACCGCATCTACCTGCATATCGGCTCCACCGCCGTCGCAGTGGCCGGTGACAAGGTCGCGAACCGTGCCCTTGTTTTCGATCCCCATGGAAAAATCGTCGCCCGGTACGACAAGATCCACATGTTCGACGTCGATCTCGACAACGGCGAGAGCTGGCGCGAAAGCGCGACCTATGAGCCCGGCAAGCATGCGACCGTGGTCGCATTTCCCTTCATCACGACGGGCCTTGGCATTTGCTACGACGTGCGCTTTCCCGATCTGTTCCAGAAACTGGCCCGTGCGGGCGCCAATATGCTGACGGCGCCGGCCGCATTTACCCGCCAGACCGGCGAGGCGCATTGGCACGTGCTGCAGCGGGCCCGGGCCATCGAGAATGGCGCGTTCCTCATCTCCGCCGCACAGGGCGGGACACATGAGGACGGACGGGAAACCTACGGCCATTCACTGATTGTTGACCCCTGGGGCCGCATCATTGCAGAGGCGGACCACAACGAACCGGCCGTCATTGTCGCCGATATCGACCCGGCCGCCAGTGTCGCAGCGCGCGCGAAAATCCCGAATCTCAAGAACGACCGGACATTCGATCTTGAGACAATAGAGGTCCCGGAGACCGCCCGAGCAACCGCATGATTAAGTTCGACCTGATATGCGACGAGCAGCACACGTTCGAAGCCTGGTTCGCCAGCAACGCGGATTTCGATTCGCAGCGGGATGCCGGGCTGGTCTCGTGCCCCCATTGCGGCTCGGCAGAGGTCGACAAGGCCCTGATGGCGCCCTCGGTTTCGACAGCGCGCAAGAAGGAAGCCTCGATGCAGCTCGCAATGAACACCGGCCAGAAGGCGGCCATGGACCAGTTGCGCAAGGCCGTGAAGGCCATTCGCGAAAATTCCGAGGATGTGGGCGAGCGGTTTCCGGAGGAGGCGCGGAAAATCCACTACGGGGAGAGCGAGGAGCGTGGCATTATCGGTCAGGCAAGTCCGGACGAGGTCAAATCGCTCGTCGACGAAGGCGTCAATGTCGCGCCGCTTCCGGACCTTCCGGAAGAAAAGAACTGATCGTGGGTTTTCAGTCGCCGCGCGGCCGCGCGGCCAGCAGCATGTAGTTGACGTCCATGTCGCGCGAAAGATTCCAGCTGTCCGACAGGGGACTGTAGAAGACGCCAGTGCGGTCGATGACGTTCATGCCGGACGAGCCAAGCGGATTTTCGATTTCCTCGGGCCGCACGAGCTTTTCATATTGGTGCGTGCCGCGCGGCAGCCAGCGAAGCACGTATTCGGCGCCGACGATCGCCAGCGCCAGCGCCTTCAGCGTCCGGTTGATCGTCGCGACGAACATCAGTCCGCCCGGCTTGACCATTCCGGCGCACGACGCCAGGAAAAAGTCGACATCGGCGACATGTTCGACGACTTCCATGTTGAGGACGATGTCGAACATCTCGCCATCAGCGGCGAGTTCTTCGGCCGTCACCGCCCTGTAATCGATCTCAAGGCCGCTTTGCGCCGCATGGATGCGGGCAATCTCGATATTGGTCTCTGACGCGTCGGCGCCGACCACGCTCGCGCCCAGCCGGGCGAGCGGCTCTGACAAAAGGCCGCCGCCGCAGCCGATATCGAGGACCCGGAGCCCATCCAGCGGGCGGGCGGATTTCGGATCGCGGCTGTAGTGGGCGCAAACCCGGTCGCGGATATAGGCCAGGCGCACCGGATTGAACTTGTGCAGCGGGCGGAATTTCCCCGTCGGATCCCACCACTCGGAGGCCATCGCCGAAAATCGGTCGACTTCCGCCTGGTCTATCGTTGATTGCGCGGCGTCACTCATTGCAGTCTCCCGGCGTATATACCGAATGAAGTCGGACGATCGGGCGGCAATGTCAAGGGCGGTGATTGGACGCACCGCGCGATGCTGGCTCCTTGCAGCCGCAGGGCTTTTTGGGTATGAGAGCGACGCTGCCGCTCGCTCCGTCGGGCGGTTTGATTTATGCGCATCTTGCACTAACTGCTTTTCTGGGAGTACCGGTCTGACCGATGGCCCGCATAGTCATGAAATTCGGCGGCACCTCCGTGGCCGACCTGGATCGCATCCGCAATGTTGCGCGTCACGTGAAACGGGAGGTCGAGTCCGGGCACGAGGTTGCGGTGGTGGTTTCGGCGATGGCCGGGAAGACCAACGAGCTCGTCGAATGGACACGGGCTGCGTCGGCCCTTCATGATGCGCGCGAATACGATGCCGTCGTCGCTTCCGGCGAGCAGGTCACGTCCGGTCTGTTGGCCATCACGCTCCAGGCGATGGGCGTGAATGCGCGCTCCTGGCAGGGTTGGCAGATTCCCATCAAGACCGACAATGCCCATGGCGCGGCGCGCATACTTGAGATCGACGGGAGCGACCTGATCCGCCGGTTCGGCGAGGGACAGGTGGCTGTCGTATCCGGTTTCCAGGGCATTGGCCCTGACAACAGGATCGCAACGCTCGGCCGCGGCGGTTCCGATACCAGCGCGGTGGCGATCGCGGCCGCCGTGAAGGCCGACCGATGCGACATCTATACCGATGTCGACGGCGTCTACACGACCGATCCGCGGATCGAACCGGCGGCGCACCGGTTGAAGAAGATCGCCTTCGAGGAAATGCTGGAAATGGCCTCGCTCGGCGCGAAAGTGCTGCAGGTGCGCTCGGTCGAACTCGCCATGGTCCACAAGGTCCGCACCTTCGTGCGCTCGAGTTTCTCGGAGCCCGATGCTCCCGGCATGGGCGATTTTGACAACCCTCCGGGTACATTGATTTGTGATGAGGATGAAATCGTGGAACAGGAAGTCGTAACCGGCATTGCCTATACCAAGGATGAGGCCCAGATCTCACTTCGCCGCGTGGCCGACCGGCCGGGTGTATCGGCCGCGATATTCGGCCCGCTGGCTGAGGCACATATCAATGTCGACATGATTGTCCAGAACATTTCAGAAGACGGAAGTTCGACGGACATGACTTTTACGATCCCGTCCGGCGACATGGAAAAGTCACTGGCCGTGCTGGAGAAATCGCGTGAAAAAATCGGCTTCGACGCGGTGCAGAGCGAGCCCGGCCTCGTCAAGGTCTCGGTGATCGGCATCGGCATGCGCAGCCACGCCGGCGTGGCTGCGACGGCGTTCAAGGCTTTGGCTGAAAAAGGCATCAATATCAAGGCGATAACCACATCGGAAATCAAGATTTCGATCCTGATAGACGGACCCTATGGGGAACTGGCCGTGCGGACTTTGCATTCGGTCTACGGCCTCGATAAAACGTAAATTATACAACCCGTGATTCCGGCACCGTCCGGAAGGGAATAAACTGGGAGCGAAGCGCGATGAGAGACCCTTCGGCAGGTCCACGCGTCATGCTGAAGCGTTTACGCGAACTGATGGCGGAGCCGCTGGAGCCGCAGGACCGCCTGGACCGGATCGTGCGCCAGATCGCGCAGAACATGGTCGCCGAGGTCTGCTCGTTCTACGTCCTGCGCGCCGACGGCGTGCTCGAGCTCTACGCCACCGAGGGCCTCAATCCCGGTGCGGTTCACCTGGCGCAGTTGAAGATGGGCCAGGGTCTCGTCGGCACGATCGCCGCCGGGGCGCGCCCCTTGAACCTGTCCGACGCACAGGCCCATCCGGCCTTTACCTACCTGCCGGAGACGGGCGAAGAAATCTATCATTCCTTCCTCGGTGTTCCGATTTTGCGCGCCGGGCGCACGCTCGGGGTTCTCGTCATCCAGAACAAGGCCATGCGCAATTACAGCGAGGACGAGCTGGAGGCGCTCGAGACCACGGCGATGGTGCTCGCGGAAATGATTGCGACGGGGGATCTGAAGAAGGTCACCCGGCCCGGGCTCGAGCTTGATCTCAGCCGTCCGGTGACGATCGAAGGCGATGCCTATTCGGACGGCATCGGCCTCGGCCATGCGGTGCTGCACGAACCGCGCATCGTGGTAACGGAACTGCTCAACGAGGACATCGACAGCGAGCTCGCACGGCTCGAGGACGCCCTCGGATCGCTGCGCATTTCCATTGACGACATGCTGTCGCGCCGGGACGTTCCGATGGAAGGCGAACACCGCGCAGTCCTTGAGGCCTATCGCATGTTCGCCCATGACCGCGGCTGGGTCCGCAAGCTGGAGGAAGCGATCCGCAACGGCCTGACGGCGGAAGCGGCCGTCGAGAAGGTGCAGAGCGACATGCGGGCCCGCATGATCCACATGACCGATCCGTACCTGCGGGAGCGGCTGCATGACTTCGACGATCTGGCCAACCGGCTGCTGCGCCAGCTGACCGGCTTCAACGTCAAGGCGCACCAGGACGAGTTTCCCGATTCGGCGGTCATCGTCGCCCGGGCGATGGGCGCAGCGGAACTGCTGGATTACGAGCGATCGAAGATCAGGGGACTGGTCCTGGAAGAGGGATCGGTGACAAGCCACGTGGTGATCGTCGCAAGGGCCATGGGCATACCGGTTGTCGGACAGGCCTCAGGCATCGTCTCTATGACCGAGAACGGGGATCCGATCATCATCGACGGCGATGACGGCAAGGTACATCTGCGGCCGATGGCGGATCTTGAAAGCGCCTATGCGGAAAAGGTCCGTTTCAGCGCCCGCCGCCAGGAGCAGTTCAGGGCGCTGCGCGCGGTCGAACCGGTCACCAGCGACGGCGTCGCGATCACGCTGCACATGAATGCCGGCCTGCTCGTGGACCTTCCGCAGCTTGAAGAGTCGGGTGCCAGCGGCGTCGGCCTGTTCCGGACCGAGCTGCAGTTCATGATCGCCTCGACAATGCCGAAGGTCGAGGAACAGGAACAGTTTTACAGAAATGCCATCAGGCAGGCGGACGGCAGGCCGGTCACGTTCCGTGCGCTGGATATCGGCGGCGACAAGGTCATACCCTATTTCCGCAACGCCCATGAGGAAAACCCGGCCCTCGGGTGGCGCGCCATGCGCCTGGCGCTTGACCGCCCGGGCATCCTGCGCCTGCAGCTGCGGGCTCTGTTGCGGGCAACGGCGGGGCACGAACTCAAGCTGATGTTCCCGATGGTCACCGAAATAAACGAATTCCGGACAGCCCGCGAGCTTGTCAACAAGGAAGTCGGGCACCTTTCCCGCTTCGGCTATGATCTTCCGCGCAAGGTCGAGCTCGGCGCCATGCTGGAGGTGCCGAGCCTCATGTGGCAGCTCGATGAGCTGATGCGGGAGGCCGATTTCGTATCGGTCGGCTCGAACGACCTTTTCCAGTTCACCATGGCCTCGGACCGGGGCAACGCGCGCGTGAGCAACCGGTTCGACCCGCTGGGACGCACTTTTTTGCGCATGCTGCGGCAGATCGTCGTCGCCGCCGACGCCCGCGGAACCCCGCTGACACTGTGCGGCGAGATGGCCGGGCGGACACTGACCGCAATGGCGCTGATCGGCCTCGGCTTTCGGTCCATCTCAATGGCACCGGCGGCAGTCGGCCCCGTCAAATCCATGCTTCTGTCGCTCGACGTCGGAAAGCTGGAGGAGGTTCTGCTGCCCGCCCTTGACGAGGTTGATCCGGAAAACACGGTACGCGAACTGCTTTCCGACTTTGCCGATACCAACGGCATTCCGCTCTGATCGCGCCGGGGACTGCTGATGGCAAAACTACCGCTTGAAAAAATGCGCGAGCTTGAAAACCGCTTCGGCGAGATCGAGGCCCGCATGGCCCAGGGCCCCGAGGCTGATGTCTATGTGAAACTCGCATCGGAATATGCCGAACTGGAGCCTGTCGTTGCGACGATCCGCAGTCACAGCAAGGCCGTCAGCGAGATTGCCGACCTGAATTCTCTTCTGGAGGATGACGAGACCGATCCCGAGATGCGGGCGCTGGCCGAACTCGAACTTCCCAAACTCGAAGAGCAGCGCGAAAAACTCGAGCAGGACATGCAGGTCATGCTGCTGCCGAAGGACGCGGCCGATGACAAAAGCGCCATCCTGGAGATCCGTGCCGGAACCGGGGGGTCGGAGGCGGCGTTGTTCGCCGGCGATCTCTTCCGCATGTATGAGCGCTATGCCGCATCGCGCGGCTGGAAGGTCGAGGTGATGAGCGCCAGCGAGGGCGAAGTGGGCGGTTACAAGGAGATCGTCGCGGCGATCACCGGGCGCGGTGTCTTCGCGCGGCTCAAGTTCGAATCGGGCGTGCACCGGGTCCAGCGTGTTCCCGAGACGGAGTCGGGCGGGCGGATCCATACATCCGCGGCCACCGTCGCCGTTCTGCCGGAAGCCGAGGACATCGATATCGAAATACGCAACGAGGATATCCGCATCGACACGATGCGCGCCTCCGGCGCGGGCGGGCAGCACGTGAACACGACCGATTCGGCGGTGCGCATAACCCACATCCCATCCGGTATCGTCGTCACGCAGGCGGAAAAGTCTCAGCATCAGAACCGGGCGCGCGCCATGCAGATCCTGCGGGCGCGGCTCTTTGATCTCGAGCGGCAGAAGGCCGAAAGCGAGCGCTCGGCGGAGCGCAAGAGCCAGGTTGGCTCAGGCGACCGGTCCGAACGCATCCGCACCTACAATTTCCCGCAAGGACGGATCACCGATCACCGCATCAATCTGACCCTCTATAAGCTCGACCGCATGATGATGGGCGAGATCGACGAGGTGGTGGATGCGCTGATCGCCGATCACCAGGCCGATCTCCTGGCGTCCCTCGGAGCGGCGCCTGATGCCTGACGCCGCCGCAGCGACGGCGGCAACGAAGAAGGCGCTTGTCGCAGAGCTGTCGTGCCAATTCGAGGCCGCCGGGTTGCCGCAGCCGAATGACGACGCCCGCACCCTTGTGTGCGGCCTGCTGAATATCAGCCTCACCGACCTTGTGCTCGATCGCGGAGAGCCGTTGAATCCGGCCCAGACGGAGCGCGTGCGATCCGCCGCGGCGCGACGGTTGAGGCGCGAACCGGTTCACCGGATCCTCGGCAGCAGATCGTTCTTCGGCCTCGATCTGGAACTGTCACCGGAAACGCTGGAGCCACGCCCCGATACCGAGACGCTCGTCAGCGCGGTCCTGCCCTTCGTGCGCGCGCTGGCCGTCGAAAGGGGCCGCTGCCGGGTGCTCGACATCGGCACGGGCAGCGGCGCGGTCTGCCTTGCCCTGCTTGCGGAAGTCGGATCGGCGACGGGAACCGGAACGGATATCTCCCGCGAAGCCCTCGGCACGGCGCGGGACAATGCCCGCAGGGCCGGTCTGTCGGAACGGTTCGATACTTGCGAGGCCGCGTGGTTCGCCGGGGTCGAGGGCGTGTTCGACCTCATCGTTTCCAACCCGCCCTATATTCCTTCGGGGGACATAGCGGGCCTCGAGCCGGAAGTGCGCGATTTCGATCCGGTCATCGCGCTCGACGGCGGCGCGGACGGGCTGGACGCGTACAGGGCGATTGCCGTCGGCGCGGATGTGCATCTGGCCCCGGGCGGACGTGTGGCGGTCGAAACCGGCTTCAGCCAGCACGCCGCCGTCACCGGTATTTTCGAAGCAAATCGCTTCCCATGTATCGACGGGGTCAAGGACCTGGCGGGGAACGACAGGGTGCTGATATTTGCGAAACCGGGATGAAAACTGCCGTCGTAATGGGTTGTGCGGAGCGATCCGTCCGACCGGCCGCGCAGTGCCGACGGGCCGCCGCGTTGTCACTTGCCGGTCATCAGGCGGCCGCGCTTTTACAGCGGTGCGCACTTGCAGATCGGCCAAATTGCATTAGATAAAGAAAAGGCTTGGAATCGTAAGCAAAGCACGCTAATTTCCGGTCATTGCTGAACATATGGTCATCACCAAAGATTCGATCCATCAGGATTGGTTCGTGTTTCGCTTCGGTGATTTGATTGACCATCGGCAACTGAATCTGCCCTTGTATGAATGTGAAGCGGAAAGAGCGCAAGCGCACATCTTTATGCGGCCTGCAGCATGACAGCCGAATAGTGATTTCAACAGCCGGTGCAGAACGAGCAATCCATAATGGGAAAATTTCAGGTGAGTGACGTATGAGGTCAGGACAGCAGAACAAACGCGGTCGCGGTCGCAATAACAATAACGGAAGAAAAAACGGCAATCCGCTCTCGCGCACCTACGACAGCACCGGTCCTGACGTAAAGATCCGCGGTACCGCACAACATGTTGCCGACAAATACGCCGCCATGGCGCGTGACGCGCTTGGCGCCGGCGACACGGTGATGGCTGAGAATTACCTGCAGCACGCCGAGCACTACAATCGCATCATAGCAGCCGCCCAGGCGCAGATGCAGGAACGCTACCAGCGCGATGAGCGCGACAGCCAGGAACGCGAACAGCCGCAGGGCGAAAGCACGGAATCCGCACCGGAGACAGCGGAAAAGGATACGGCCGAGGTAGCCGTCGACGGCACCGGGCCGCAGCCGGTCATTTCCGGAACGCCCGCTGAGGTCGCCATAGGCGAAGATGCACAGCAGCAGCCGACGCGGCGTTCTCCGCTGCGGCGGCGCGCACCGGGCCGGCCGCGCCGGAACCGCCAGGCGGACGAGGCTCCGCGGCAGAGTGAAGAGCAAGCGGTCAACGGCAGCGGCGCAGAGAACGAAACGCCGCAGGCCTCGGAGGCCGCACCGGCCTCCAGCGAAAGCCAGGAAAATCCGCCGGAAGTCGCCGCGGCAGCGCGCGACGCCTAAAGGCCCCGTTCACTTTGATGAAATCCAGCGCCCGGCTTGCCGGGCGTTTGCTTTTGCGCGTGCGGCTGCGACAAGATGGCCGCCTGGCGCCTGAATCAAAAAAAGAATCCGGGGTTGAACGCCCCCCGCCCCAATTCCCATATTAAACTGGACCATGGCCTGCCGTTCAGGGGGCCAATCCGGATCCATCGCTCCGTGCCGAAAACGGGCGGAGCATGACAAGGAGATACGCCATATGAATATGGAAAAATACAGTGAGAGGGTGCGTGGATTCCTGCAGTCCGCGCAGACATATGCGCTGGGCGAAGGGCACCAGCAATTCACGCCGGAACATGTCCTGAAAGTCCTTCTGGACGACCCGGAAGGCATGGCCGCATCGCTGATCGAACGCGCCGGCGGGCGTCCGGACGACGCGCGCATCGCGGTTGACGCGGCGCTTGCCAAAATGCCCAAGGTCAGCGGCGGAAACGGCCAGATTTATCTCGCTCAGCCGCTTGCCAAGGTCTTTTCCACGGCCGAAGAGGCTGCCAAGAAAGCCGGCGACAGTTTCGTCACCGTCGAGCGGCTGCTGCTGGCGCTGGTCATCGAGAAATCATCCGAGGCCGCCAAGATCCTGGAAAAGGCCGGGGTCACCGCCCAGGGACTCAACCAGGCGATCAACGAGATCCGCAAAGGCCGGACGGCCGATTCGGCAAGTGCCGAGGAAGGCTACGACGCGCTCAAGAAATATGCGCGCGACCTGACCGAGGAGGCGCGCGAGGGCAAGCTCGACCCGGTGATCGGCCGTGACGACGAGATCCGCCGCACCATCCAGGTCCTGTCGCGGCGCACCAAGAACAACCCGGTGCTGATCGGCGAGCCGGGCGTGGGCAAGACGGCCATCGCCGAAGGCCTGGCGCTTCGCATCGTCAATGGCGACATTCCCGAATCGCTCAAGGACAAGCAATTGCTCGCCCTCGACATGGGCGCGCTGATCGCCGGCGCGAAATACCGCGGCGAGTTCGAGGAGCGCCTGAAGTCGGTGCTTTCCGAAGTGCAGGCGGCGGCCGGCAACATCATCCTCTTTATCGACGAGATGCACACGCTGGTGGGCGCCGGAAAGGCCGACGGGGCGATGGACGCCTCCAACCTTCTGAAGCCGGCGCTGGCCCGCGGCGAGCTTCACTGCGTCGGCGCGACCACGCTCGACGAATACCGCAAGCACGTGGAAAAGGACGCAGCTCTGGCGCGCCGGTTCCAGCCGGTATTCATCGAGGAGCCGACGGTGGAGGACACGATCTCCATCCTGCGCGGCATCAAGGAGAAATACGAGCAGCACCACAAGGTCCGGATCTCCGATTCGGCGCTGGTGTCGGCATCGACGCTGTCCAACCGCTACATCACCGACCGGTTCCTGCCGGACAAGGCCATCGACCTCGTCGACGAATCGGCGTCGCGGCTGCGCATGCAGGTGGATTCGAAACCCGAGGAGCTCGATGAGCTCGACCGGCGGATCATCCAGTTGAAGATCGAGCGCGAGGCGCTGCTGAAGGAAACGGATACGGCTTCCAAGGACCGGCTCGAAAAGCTCGAGATCGATCTGGCCGCGCTCGAGGAAAAGGCCGATTCGCTGACGGCAATGTGGCAGTCGGAGAAGCAGAAACTCGGTCTGGCGGCCGAGCTGAAGAAACAGCTGGACGATGCCCGCAATGCGCTGGCGATCGCCCAGCGCAACGGTGAATTCCAGCGTGCCGGGGAACTTGCCTACGGCGAAATCCCCGACCTTGAACGCAAGCTCGAGGAAGCCGAGAGCAGCGGCGGCGACGGTTCGGCCATGGTCGAGGAGACGGTCACACCCGACCACATTGCCCATGTGGTTTCGCGCTGGACAGGCATTCCGGTCGACAAGATGCTGGAAGGCGAGAAGGAAAAACTTCTGCGCATGGAGGACGAGCTGTCGAAGCGTGTCGTCGGGCAGGGCGAGGCCGTTCAGGCCGTGTCCAAGGCCGTGCGCAGGGCGCGCGCCGGTCTGCAGGATCCGAACCGGCCCATCGGCTCGTTCATCTTCCTCGGGCCGACCGGTGTCGGCAAGACGGAGCTGACCAAGGCGCTGGCGAATTTCCTCTTCGACGACGAGACCGCCATGGTCCGCATGGACATGTCGGAGTTCATGGAGAAACACTCCGTCGCCCGCCTGATCGGCGCGCCGCCCGGCTATGTCGGCTATGACGAGGGCGGAGCGCTGACCGAGGCGGTGCGCCGCCGGCCCTACCAGGTCATCCTTTTCGACGAGATCGAGAAGGCGCATCCGGATGTCTTCAACGTGCTCCTGCAGGTGCTCGATGACGGCCGGTTGACCGACGGGCAGGGCCGCACGGTCGACTTCCGCAACACACTGGTGATCATGACGTCGAACCTGGGCGCCGAGTATCTGACAAACCTTGCCGAGGGCCAGGATGTCGATGCGGTGCGCGACCAGGTCATGGACGTGGTCAAGGCCTCCTTCCGGCCCGAGTTCCTCAACCGGGTGGACGAGACGATCCTGTTTCACAGGCTGCGGCGTGAGGATATGGGTGCGATCGTCGATATCCAGATGGCCCGGCTGTCGGATCTGGTTGCCGAGCGCAAGATCACCATCGAACTCGGCGAGGACGCCCGGGACTGGCTGGCCGACAAGGGTTACGACCCGGCCTATGGCGCGCGTCCGCTCAAGCGCGTGATCCAGAAATTCGTCCAGGATCCGCTGGCGGAGAAGATACTGGCCGGCGACATCACGGACGGCCAGACCGTCTCGATCGCGGCGGCCTCGGACCGGTTGCTGATTACCGGATCGAACAAAGGCAAAAGCGGCAAGAAAGCAGAAGCCGCATAATAGAAAAGCCCGGCTCTGCCGGGCTTTTTTTCCAACTCGGAATTGCTCTAGTTGAGCGCCGCCAGGCGTTTCGGGTCTTCGCCGCGGTTAACCAGCCGGTCGATGCGCTCGCGTTCGACGTGGAACGCCGTCAGCGTGTCGCCGTTTAGCGATTTGCCGTCCGGCAGGCGCACGCGCATCGGGTCGACCTTGCGGCCGTTAACGATCAGTTCGTAGTGAAGGTGCGGACCGGTGGAAAGCCCGGTCGAGCCGACATAGCCGATGACCTGACCCTGCTTGACCCGGGCGCCCGGAACGATGCCCTTGGCGATCTTCGTCTGGTGCGAATAGGAGCTGACATACCCATTGGGGTGACGGATCAGCGTCTGCTTGCCGTAGCCGCCCTTGTTCCAGCCGGCCTTTTCGACGACGCCGTTGCCGGCGGCGATGATCGGTGTTCCGCGCGGCGCACTCCAGTCAACACCGGTATGCATGCGCCGATAGCCGAGGATCGGGTGGCGCCGCATGCCGAAACCGGACCGGAAGCGGCCGTTGGGCAGCGGATTGCGGATGAGGAACTGGCGGGCGCTGCGGCCCTCGGAATCGTAGTAGTCGATCGAGCCGTCCTCGGGATTGCGGAACCGGTAGAGCGACACGGAATTGTTGCCGAAGGTGGCCGCCAGATAGAGCAGCTCGGATTCTTCCGAGGCCTCGTTGGTCTCCTCGTTGACGGAAAAGACGGCTTCCATCGTATCGCTCGGCTTGAGCCGCGCCTGGTAGTCGACATTGCTGGCCAGCAGCCGGATGACCTTCTCCGTCATCTCGCCGCTCATGCCGTAGGACAGCGCCGCCTTGTAGATGCCGTCATAGGCGCGCGGAAGATCGCGGCCCGCCAGAACGGCGACCGGCGTCTCATCGAAGGCCGACAGAACGGCCGGCGACTGCGGCGGCTCGGCTGCGGCGACCAGGATCTCGAAATCGTTGACGGCGACCGACGCCACATGGTCGTTGCCGTCGTAGATGCTGGCGCGCACGATGCGGGTATCGCGACCGCGCTGTTCCAGGCCGATGCGGAACACATCACCTTCCGAAAGATCGGCGGAGCCGGCCTCGCTGGCGAGGACTTCGGCCACATATTTCGCCTCACCCTTGGCATAGCCCGCTTCGGTGAGCGCCTCGACCATCGTCTTTTCTTCGCGGATGGCGATGACATCGTCGATAAACTCGACGGCGCCGTCCTCCGGTGTCAGCGCGGCGGCCACGGAGACGTTCTCCGCGACGATGCGGGCGTTGAGATTGGTGCTGAAATCAAACGGCGAATTGGCGCCGGAAAACCGCTGCGGATTGACGTAATGCAGCATAGCGACCTGGAAGGTCTCGTCGGTCAGGATCGAACCGTTGGTCCTGACGTCCTCCTCGGCCTCGTCCGCGCCCATCGATGCGGCATAATCATAAGGAGCGCGGCTGACCGGGAAATCGACCGTCTTCAGGCGGATTTCCGATTCTACCTCCGCACCGTAGATCACGCCGGTCGTCGACTCCGTCTCGGCCTTGCCCGACGAGAAGATCTTCAGCGGATCGAATTTCGGATATTCACCCTTGGCGGCGTGGTTGGCCGCAAGCGCCATCTTGACGTGGGCGAAGGGCCGGCTGCGGATGACGCTACGCTCGCCCTCGTTGATCATCGTGGATATTTCGACGATCGTCTTGTCCGACGGTTTCGCGGCGATGGTGGTGCTGACGAGACGGCTGCCCTTTTCGGCGCCTTCAAGCGGTGTCTCGATATCGGTGGCGGCATAGGCCTCGCCCGGAATGGCAAGCTGCTCGCGGCCGTCGAGCGCGGCGAAAAGCGCGATGCCCATCAGAGCGCTGGAGGTAATGCCTGTGAGGAATGTGCCGGACAGCCATCGAATGGAGACCTCGCGGCGATCGGGCGCCTTCCGGCCGTCGGCCAAAAGCGGTTCTTCCTCACCCATCTGCCTGCTGAGATCAGTATGCGACGGCATTGCTTATCTTATTGCCCCACCTCTGTTTTCCGTCTTTGCCGCTTCCCCGGCTATTCATCTGCCCTGCCGCACACGGTGAGTCAATCACCACGGGCCGCAAACGGGCACATTTCGCGCAAAATCGTTACTGTCAGGCGGTATGCCGCTGTCCCCTTGCACGACATGGTCTCCATTGTTGACATCGCAACTGTGCCCGAATTAGGGCAAAGTGCCGTAATTTCAGAAATATTTCGCCATTTTCACGGTTGGTGAGCGGGCACTGCCAAAAGCCCGTCCGGGCGGCGATTGCGATTCCGCAGCGGGCGGACCCGACGGGCGTGTCGGGTGGTGCAAAAAAAATGACATATTTTGAATTTTCGCTGTTGACTGATTTTGATTATAGGCCTTATAAGCTGCACACCAACGAGGGCGGTTGTCCGCTGGCGGCGGATTTGTTTGCTCTTGTTGTTCTCTTGATTTTGCGCTTTGTGCGTTTGATT
>NZ_SPNT01000030.1 GCF_004959855.1 Nitratireductor sp. XY-223
CGCTGCTTCGCGGTGTCGACCGTGACGGTGTGGAGCGCGGCCAGGTTCTTTGCAAGCCGGGTTCTGTTACGCCGCACACGAAGTTCAAGGCCGAGGCCTACATCCTGACGAAGGAAGAGGGCGGCCGTCACACGCCGTTCTTCACCAACTACCGTCCGCAGTTCTATTTCCGCACGACGGACGTGACGGGTGTTGTGACGCTTCCGGAAGGCACCGAGATGGTGATGCCGGGCGACAATGTGACGGTTGACGTCGAGCTGATCGTGCCGATCGCGATGGAAGAGAAGCTTCGCTTCGCCATCCGCGAAGGCGGCCGCACCGTCGGCGCTGGCATCGTCGCTAGCATCACGGAGTGATGCGGCGCGATGCCGAAAGCTGCCGACGCACTTAAAGTGGGCAAAGGACGCGCAAGCGCGCTTTGCCGCGGCGCCGGCATCGTCGCAAGCATCACGGAGTGATGCGGCGCGAAGCCGAAAGCTGCCGACGCACTTAAAATGGGCAATGGGGGCGCAGGCGCGCTTTGCCACGGCGCCGGCATCGTCGCAAGCATCACGGAGTGATGCGGCGCCAAGCCGAAGGCCTCTAATTTCAAACTTTGGGATGCGCCGGGGAACCGGCGCATTCTTATTTGCGGTAAGGTTCGGGCTTTCTGTTGCCGCGGTTGAATATTGTTCAGCCAAGCTTCACTTGCCGCTTGAACCGGATCGGAAATGCGGATAAACCGCGACACGGCCTTTTAGGGGTATAGCTCAGTTGGTAGAGCGACGGTCTCCAAAACCGTAGGTCGGGAGTTCGAGCCTCTCTGCCCCTGCCATTTCCGGAAGGTCCAGGCGTCGGATCGGGCGGTTTTCGTCAGCGGATCCGAGACGGAAACTGGTGAAGGAAATGCTCTCCTGTTGCCCTCGCAAATCCGGCGGACGGGATTGGTGAGCAAAACGGCGGGGCTCGGCCGGTCTTGATTTGGCCGCAATGGCTCACCAATTATTGAAATAATTCCACACAAACCCCTTGTGATTTTGGGAATCGCCGATTAATAAGGGAAAAAACAGACACGCGGCGCGTGGGGCTGACCGGCCCTGTTTACGCGCCGTAAATGCGTGAGCGGCTCATGGCATCAAAAACCAATCCATTTACGTTTCTGCAGCAAGTGCGCGCTGAAACGTCGAAAGTGACATGGCCTTCGCGGCGGGAGACGATGATCTCCACGCTGATGGTGCTTGTCATGGTTGTCCTGGCAGCAACGTTTTTCTTTGCGGCCGATCAGCTTCTGGGCTGGCTTGTTGGGCTGGTCCTGAATGTTGGCAGCTAGTGCGGGCAGGAGAATTTAATGGCAGCGCGTTGGTACATTGTCCACGCATACTCGAATTTTGAAAAGAAGGTCGCCGAATCCATCGAGGAGCAGGCGCGCGCCAAGGGGCTGGATCACCTCTTTGAGAAAATTCTTGTGCCGACGGAGAAAGTGGTCGAGGTGCGCCGCGGCCGCAAGGTCGATTCCGAGCGCAAGTTCTTTCCGGGCTATGTGATGGTGCGGGCCGATCTGACCGACGAGGCCTATCACCTGATCAAGAACACGCCCAAGGTCACCGGCTTTCTGGGTTCGGACAACAAGCCGGTCCCGATCCCCGATTCGGAAGCCGAGGCGATCCTCACGCAGATCCAGGAGGGGGTCGACCGGCCGAAGCCGTCCATCTCCTTCGAGATCGGCGAGCAGATCCGGGTGTCCGACGGGCCGTTCGCCTCGTTCTCCGGCACCGTGCAGGAAGTGGACGAGGAGCGCTCGCGCCTCAAGGTGGAGGTGTCCATCTTCGGACGCGCCACACCGGTCGAACTGGAATACGGTCAGGTCGAAAAGGTCTGACCGCTGGCAGGGAAACCTGCACCCCGCGTGGGAGGTGTACGAGGCAAAGCCGGCCTCGGATACCGGACCACGCAACCGCAGCCGCCGGAATTCCGGCAACGGTCCGCGTGACGTTTGACAACGATCCGGGCCGCAAACATGAGCCGGGCCGCCTTGGCGGTCCCAGTATGTAAGGGCAGAGAGAGAAATGGCTAAGAAAGTTGCAGGTCAGCTCAAGCTGCAGGTCCCGGCAGGCGCCGCCAATCCGTCGCCGCCGATCGGTCCCGCACTTGGTCAGCGTGGCATCAACATCATGGAATTCTGCAAGGCCTTCAATGCGGCCACGCAGGAAATGGAACGCAATGCGCCCATTCCGTGCCTCATCACCTACTACCAGGACAAGTCCTTCACCTTCACGATGAAGCAGCCGCCTGTCAGCTACTACCTGAAGAAGGAAGCCAAGCTGAAATCGGGTTCCACCGAGCCAGGCCGCACGGTAGCCGGTTCCGTCAGCAAGGCGCAGGTCCGCACCATCGCGGAAGCGAAGATGCAGGACCTCAACGCGGCCGATGTCGAAGGTGCAATGAGAATGGTCGAGGGCTCCGCCCGCTCCATGGGTCTGGAAGTGACGGAGTAGAACGATGGGCAAGATCGCAAAACGTGTTCAGAAGATCCGTGACGGCCTTGAGCCGACGAAACTCTACGACCTGACCGAGGCCGTGTCGCTCGTCAAGGAGCGCGCGACTGCCAAGTTCGACGAGACGATTGAAGTCGCCATGAACCTCGGCGTCGATCCGCGCCACGCCGACCAGATGGTCCGCGGCGTCGTGAATCTGCCGAACGGAACCGGTCGCTCGGTTCGCGTCGCCGTGTTCGCCCGCGATGCCAAGGCGGATGAGGCCAAGGCTGCTGGCGCCGATATCGTCGGCGCGGAGGAACTGGTGGAAAAGGTGCAGGGCGGTCAGATCGACTTCGACCGTTGCATCGCGACGCCGGACATGATGCCGCTCGTCGGCCGCCTCGGCAAGGTGCTCGGTCCGCGCGGCATGATGCCGAACCCCAAGGTCGGAACGGTGACTGCAGACATTACCGCGGCCGTCAACGCCTCGAAGGGCGGTGCGGTTGAGTTTCGCGTCGAAAAGGCCGGCATCGTCCATGCCGGCGTGGGCAAGGCTTCGTTCGAGCCGAAAGCCATTGAAGAGAATATCCGCGCCTTTACCGATGCGGTCATGAAGGCAAAGCCCAGCGGCGCCAAGGGCAACTACGTCAAGCGCGTTGCCATTTCGTCGACCATGGGCGCCGGCGTGAAGATTGATCCGGCGAGCCTGGCTTCGGCCTAGCTGTCGAAAAAGACCGGCAGAGCGCCGGTCCAAACAGTTTTTCGGCCTTCGGGCCGGAAAATCCGGGCCTTAAAACCCGGAACTCCTGTCCGAGATTGCGGGTGGTTTTCCTTAATCACTTGGCCCGCATGAGACGGGTAAGATCCGAAATTCATGCGCCTCGCGCAATGCAGTTCGGTTCGAACCTTCTTTGCCTTGCGTCGGCAAGCTGCCGGCTCGAGGGGACAGGATCCTCAAGCGTCGCTTGCGGGTCGCAAATGGCCCTGGGTGGCAAGGCAAAACCCGACAGGTGTCCGCAAGGGACCTGTCAACTGGAGAGTGGCAGTGGAAAGAGCGGAAAAACGCGAATTCGTCGCGGCACTGAGCGAGGTCTTCAAGTCCTCGGGCTCTATTGTCGTGGCCCACTATGCTGGTCTTTCGGTTGCGCAGATGAGCGATCTTCGCTCGCGTATGCGTGAAGCCGGAGGCACGGTCAAAGTCGCGAAGAACCGCCTGGCCAAAATTGCTCTTCAGGGCACGGAGTCGGAAGGGATCTCAAGTCTCTTCCAGGGACAGACCGTCATCGCCTACAGCGATGATCCTGTCACCGCTCCGAAGGTCGCAGTCGAGTTCTCCAAGATCAACGAAAACCTCGTGGTCCTTGGCGGAGCGATGGGTGCGACCGAGCTCGATGCAGACGGTGTGAAGGCGCTTGCCTCGCTGCCGTCCATCGATGAGCTGCGTGCGAAGATTGTCGGCATGATCAACACGCCGGCAACGCGCATAGCTCAGGTTGTAGGCGCACCGGCAGGTCAGCTTGCCCGCGTCGTCAATGCTTATGCCCAGAAGGACGAAGCCGCTTAGGCGGAACTTCGCTGTTCAGAACCAGTTCGAACCGAACGTGTAAGGAAACCAAACTATGGCTGATCTTGCTAAGATCGTTGAAGACCTTTCAAACCTGACTGTCCTGGAAGCCGCTGAGCTGTCCAAGATGCTCGAAGAACACTGGGGCGTTTCTGCCGCGGCACCGGTTGCCGTTGCAGCAGCCGCAGCCGGTGGTGGCGATGCCGCTGCTGCCGAGGAAAAGGACGAGTTTGACGTCATTCTTGCCGCCGCAGGCGACAAGAAGATCAACGTCATCAAGGAAGTCCGCGGCATCACGGGCCTTGGCCTCAAGGAAGCCAAGGACCTCGTCGAAAGCGCACCGAAAGCTGTCAAGGAAGGTGTTGCCAAGGCCGAGGCCGAGGAAATCAAGACCAAGCTCGAGGAAGCAGGCGCAAGCGTCGAGCTCAAATAAACGGTTTTACCGTTACGGGGCGGGGCCGTATTGCGGCTCCGCCTTCGGCGATTCTGAATGCCGGACCGATTACCCAAGAGCCTGAAAACGGCTCTTGGGTAATGGGTTCTCAAAAACCCGATATTCGAAGCCCCCTGGCCAGAGGCTTCGTCATTTGCAGGCCCGGATGCAAGCACAAGGAGCGACGATGGCTCAGACCCTTTCGTTTAACGGTCGCAGGCGCGTACGCAAGTTTTTTGGAAAAATACCCGAGGTTGCAGAGATGCCGAACCTGATTGAGGTTCAAAAGGCATCCTATGACCAGTTCTTGATGATAGACGAACCGGAAGGCGGGCGTCCCGACGAGGGGCTGCAGGCGGTCTTCAAGTCCGTCTTCCCGATTTCCGATTTTTCCGGCGCATCGATGCTGGAATTCGTCTCCTACGAGTTCGAACCGCCGAAGTTCGACGTCGAGGAGTGCCGGCAGCGTGACCTGACCTACGCGGCGCCGCTGAAGGTGACCCTGCGTCTGATCGTCTTCGATATCGACGAGGATACCGGCGCCAAGTCCATCAAGGACATCAAGGAGCAGAACGTCTATATGGGCGACATGCCACTGATGACGGACAACGGCACGTTCATCGTCAACGGCACCGAGCGCGTCATCGTCTCGCAGATGCACCGTTCGCCCGGCGTGTTCTTCGATCACGACAAGGGCAAGAGCCATTCTTCCGGCAAGCTACTGTTTGCCGCGCGCGTCATTCCCTACCGCGGTTCCTGGCTCGACATCGAGTTCGACGCCAAGGACATCGTCCATGCGCGCATCGACCGCCGCCGCAAGATCCCCGTGACCTCGCTGCTCATGGCGCTGGGCATGGACGGCGAGGAGATCCTCGACACCTTCTACAGCCATTCGACCTATACGCGAAAGGGCGACGGCTGGCGCATTCCGTTCCAGCCGGACGTCCTTAAGGGCACCAAGGCGGTTACGGACCTGATCAATGCCGACACGGGCAAGGTCATTGCCGAGGCCGGCAAGAAGCTGACGCCGCGCTTCCTCAAGCAACTCGGCGATAAGGGCGTCAAGGCACTGAAGTGCACCGACGAGGACCTTTACGGCACCTATCTGGCCCGCGACATGGTCAACATGGAAACCGGCGAGATCTATCTCGAAGCCGGCGACGAACTGGACGAGAAGACGCTGCCGATTCTGATCGAGGCCGGGTTCAAGGAAATCCCGATCCTCGACATCGACCATGTCAATGTCGGCGGCTACATTCGCAACACGCTGTCCGCGGACAAGAACGAGAGCCGCCAGGACGCGCTTTTCGACATCTACCGGGTCATGCGCCCAGGCGAGCCGCCGACCATGGAATCGGCCGAGGCGATGTTCAATTCGCTGTTCTTCGATCCGGAGCGCTACGACCTTTCGTCCGTCGGCCGCGTCAAGATGAACATGCGTCTCGATCTCGATGCGGAAGATACCGTCCGCGTCCTGCGCAAGGAGGACATCCTTGCGGTCGTCAAGACGCTGGTCGAACTGCGCGACGGCAAGGGCGAGATCGACGACATCGACAACCTCGGCAACCGACGCGTCCGCTCGGTCGGCGAGCTGATGGAAAACCAGTACCGCCTGGGTCTGCTGCGCATGGAGCGCGCCATCAAGGAGCGCATGTCGTCCATCGAGATCGACACCGTCATGCCGCAGGACCTGATCAACGCCAAGCCGGCGGCCGCCGCCGTGCGCGAATTCTTCGGCTCGTCGCAGCTGTCGCAGTTCATGGACCAGGTCAATCCGCTGTCGGAGATCACCCACAAGCGGCGTCTTTCGGCGCTCGGGCCGGGCGGCCTGACGCGTGAGCGCGCCGGCTTCGAGGTGCGCGACGTGCACCCGACCCATTACGGCCGCATCTGTCCGATCGAGACGCCGGAAGGCCCGAATATCGGGCTGATCAACTCGCTGGCGACCTTCGCCCGCGTCAACAAGTACGGCTTCATCGAAAGCCCGTACCGGCGCATCGTCGACGGCAAGGTCACCAACGAGGTGATGTACCTGTCGGCCATGGAGGAAGCCAAGTACCACGTGGCGCAGGCCAACGCGATCCTGAACAAGGACGGCTCCTTCGCCGACGAGTTCGTCGTCTGCCGTCACGCCGGTGACGTGATGCTTGCCCCGCGCGATTCCATCGACCTGATGGACGTCTCGCCGAAGCAGCTCGTCTCGGTCGCTGCGGCGCTTATTCCGTTCCTGGAGAACGACGACGCGAACCGCGCCCTGATGGGCTCCAACATGCAGCGTCAGGCGGTGCCGCTCGTGCGCGCCGAGGCACCCTATGTCGGCACCGGCATGGAGCCGGTCGTGGCCCGTGATTCCGGCGCCGCGATCGCCGCGCACAGGACCGGTGTCGTCGACCAGGTGGACGCGACGCGTATCGTCATCCGCGCCACCGAGGAACTCGATCCGTCGAAGTCCGGCGTCGACATCTACACGCTGCAGAAGTTCCAGCGTTCCAACCAGAACACCTGCATCAACCAGCGCCCGCTGGTGAATGTCGGCGACCAGATCCAGAAGGGCGACATCATCGCCGACGGTCCGTCCACGGATCTCGGTGACCTGGCGCTCGGCCGCAACGTGCTCGTCGCGTTCATGCCCTGGAACGGCTACAACTACGAGGATTCGATCCTCCTTTCCGAGCGCATCGTCCGCGACGACGTCTTCACCTCGATCCATATCGACGAATTCGAGGTCATGGCGCGCGACACCAAGCTCGGACCGGAGGAAATCACCCGCGATATTCCGAACGTCTCGGAAGAGGCGCTGAAGAACCTCGACGAGGCCGGCATTGTCTATATCGGCGCAGAGGTCGCCCCGGGCGATATCCTCGTCGGCAAGATCACGCCGAAGGGCGAGAGCCCGATGACGCCGGAGGAAAAACTCCTGCGCGCCATCTTCGGCGAGAAGGCGTCGGATGTACGCGATACGTCCATGCGCATGCCGCCCGGCACCTTCGGCACGGTCGTCGAGGTCCGCGTGTTCAACCGCCACGGCGTCGAGAAGGACGAACGTGCCATGGCGATCGAACGCGAGGAGATCGAGCGTCTTGCCAAGGACCGTGACGACGAACAGGCGATCCTCGACCGCAACGTCTACGGCCGTCTTTCCGACATGCTGTCGGGCAAAAAGGCCGTGGCCGGCCCCAAGGGCTTCAAGAAGGGCACAAAGCTCACCGCCGATCTGATGCAGGAATATCCCCGCTCGCAGTGGTGGATGTTCGCTGTCGAGAGCGAGAAGCTCCAGGGCGAGATCGAGGCGCTGCGCGCCCAGTACGACGAATCCAAGAAGCGGCTCGAGCAGCGTTTCATGGACAAGGTCGAGAAGGTCCAGCGCGGCGACGAGATGCCGCCCGGCGTCATGAAGATGGTCAAGGTCTTTGTCGCCGTTAAGCGCAAGGTGCAGCCCGGCGACAAGATGGCCGGCCGCCACGGCAACAAGGGCGTGATCTCCCGCATCGTGCCGATCGAGGACATGCCGTTCCTCGATGACGGTACCCATGTGGACATCGTGCTCAACCCGCTTGGCGTTCCGTCCCGCATGAATGTCGGCCAGATCCTGGAGACCCATCTGGGTTGGGCCTGCGCCGGCATGGGACAGCGCATCGGCGACATGCTCGACGCCTACAAGGACGGCGGCGACATCAAGAAGCTGCGCAAGACCATCGACGATGTCATCGGATCGGGTCCGAAGGGCGAGCCGATCTCCAAATATGACGATGACTCGATTGTCCGCCTTGCCGAGCAGACCAAGCGCGGCGTGTCCATCGCAACGCCCGTCTTCGACGGCGCCGTGGAAGCCGACGTCAACGAGATGCTGACCAAGGCGGGACTGAACGAGTCCGGCCAATCGACGCTCTACGACGGACGCACGGGCGAACCGTTCGACCGCCAGGTCACGGTCGGCTACATCTATATGCTGAAGCTGAACCACCTGGTCGACGACAAGATCCACGCCCGTTCGATCGGTCCGTACTCGCTCGTCACCCAGCAGCCGCTGGGCGGTAAGGCGCAGTTCGGCGGACAGCGTTTCGGTGAGATGGAGGTCTGGGCGCTCGAGGCCTACGGCGCCGCCTACACCTTGCAGGAGATGCTGACCGTCAAGTCCGACGACGTGGCCGGCCGCACCAAGGTCTACGAGGCGATTGTGCGCGGCGACGACACGTTCGAGGCCGGCATTCCGGAGAGCTTCAACGTTCTCGTCAAGGAAATGCGTTCGCTCGGTCTCAATGTCGAGTTGGAGAATACCCGGGTCGATCCGGAAATGGATCAGGATTCGGAGCAGCTGCCCGACGCAGCCGAATAACACGGCGCGGCGTGCCGGAAACGGCGCGCCGCACTCAGCGCGATTGCCGTTTGCGCTGAACCAACAAAGGCGGCGGAACGATTTGGACGGTGTGTGGCAAAGCAGGCAAGGCCGCACAACCGTCTGCAAAGGGGCCCAGCCCCACGAAGGAGACAGGCATGAACCAAGAGGTCATGAACCTTTTCAACCCGCAGACTCCGGTGCAGACCTTCGATTCCATCCGGATTTCGATAGCGTCTCCGGAGAAGATCCTCTCCTGGTCCTACGGCGAGATCAAAAAGCCGGAAACAATCAACTACCGTACGTTCAAGCCCGAGCGTGACGGCCTCTTCTGCGCGCGTATCTTCGGCCCGATAAAGGACTACGAATGTCTTTGCGGCAAGTACAAGCGCATGAAGTACAAGGGCATTATCTGCGAAAAATGCGGCGTCGAAGTTACACTTTCGCGGGTGCGCCGCGAGCGCATGGGCCACATCGAGCTCGCTGCGCCGGTGGCCCATATCTGGTTCCTGAAGTCGCTGCCGAGCCGCATCGGAACGTTGCTCGACATGACGCTGAAGGACATCGAGCGGGTTCTTTACTTCGAGAACTACATCGTCACGGAACCCGGCCTGACCTCGCTGAAGGAGAACCAGCTTCTTTCCGAGGAAGACTACATGCTCGCCGTCGACGAGTTCGGCGAGGACGCCTTCACCGCCATGATCGGCGCCGAGGCGATCTTCGAGCTGCTCGCTGCGATGGATCTCGAAAAGATCGCCGTTGACCTGCGTGACGAACTCGCCGCGACGTCCTCGGAGCTGAAGACCAAGAAGCTGATGAAGCGGCTGAAGCTGGTCGAGAACTTCATTGAATCCGGCAACCGCCCGGAATGGATGATCCTCAAGGTCGTCCCGGTCATCCCGCCGGACCTGCGTCCGCTGGTGCCGCTTGACGGCGGCCGTTTCGCGACCTCCGACCTCAATGACCTTTACCGCCGCGTCATCAACCGGAACAACCGTCTGAAGCGGCTGATCGAGTTGCGTGCGCCCGGTATCATCATCCGCAACGAAAAGCGCATGCTGCAGGAATCGGTCGATGCGCTGTTCGACAACGGCCGTCGCGGCCGGGTTATCACGGGCGCCAACAAGCGGCCGCTGAAATCCCTGTCCGACATGCTGAAGGGCAAGCAGGGACGTTTCCGTCAGAACCTGCTTGGCAAGCGCGTTGACTATTCGGGCCGTTCAGTCATCGTGACCGGTCCGGAACTGAAGCTGCACCAGTGCGGCCTGCCGAAAAAGATGGCACTTGAGCTGTTCAAGCCATTCATCTACGCGCGGCTCGACGCCAAGGGCTACTCGTCGACCGTCAAGCAGGCCAAGAAGCTGGTCGAAAAGGAAAAGCCGGAGGTCTGGGATATCCTCGACGAGGTGATCCGCGAGCACCCGGTGCTGCTGAACCGTGCGCCGACGCTGCACCGCCTCGGCATCCAGGCATTCGAGCCGACCCTCGTCGAGGGCAAGGCCATCCAGCTTCACCCGCTGGTCTGCACCGCCTTCAACGCCGACTTCGACGGCGACCAGATGGCGGTCCACGTGCCGCTGTCGCTGGAAGCCCAGCTCGAGGCGCGCGTGCTGATGATGTCCACGAACAACATCCTGCACCCGGCCAACGGCGCGCCGATCATCGTGCCGTCGCAGGACATGGTCCTGGGTCTCTATTATCTCTCGATCATGAACGAGAACGAGCCGGGCGAGGGCATGATCTTCGCCGATATGGGCGAGTTGCACCACGCGCTCGAAAACAAGGTCGTCACGCTGCACGCCAAGATCAAGGGCCGCTTCAAGACGGTGGACGAAGAGGGCAACGAAGTGTCCCTCATCCACGACACGACCCCCGGCCGCATGATCATCGGCGAATTGCTGCCGCGCAACGCCAATGTCCCGTTCGACATCTGCAACCAGGAAATGACCAAGAAGAACATCTCCAAGATGATCGACACGGTCTACCGTCACTGCGGTCAGAAAGAGACGGTCATCTTCTGCGACCGCATCATGCAGCTCGGCTTCGGCCATGCCTGCCGCGCCGGCATCTCGTTCGGCAAGGACGACATGGTGATCCCGGCCACCAAGTCCAAGATCGTCAGCGAGACCGAGATGCTCGTGAAGGAATACGAGCAGCAGTACAATGACGGTCTCATCACCCAGGGCGAGAAGTACAACAAGGTCGTTGACGCCTGGGGCAAAGCGACCGAGAAGGTCGCCGATGAAATGATGGGCCGCATCAAGGCGGTCGAGTTCGACGACGACGGTCGCCAGAAGCCGATGAACTCGATCTACATGATGAGCCACTCCGGTGCCCGCGGATCGCCCAACCAGATGCGCCAGCTCGGCGGTATGCGCGGCCTGATGGCCAAGCCGTCCGGCGAGATCATCGAAACGCCGATTACCTCGAACTTCAAGGAAGGCCTGACCGTGAACGAGTACTTCAACTCGACTCACGGCGCCCGCAAGGGCCTGGCCGACACCGCGCTGAAGACCGCGAACTCCGGCTATCTGACCCGTCGCCTCGTCGACGTCGCACAGGACTGTATCGTCACTCAGGCCGACTGCGGCACCGAGAACGGACTGACGATGACCGCCATCGTCGATGCCGGCCAGGTTGTCGCGTCGCTCGGCCAGCGCGTGCTGGGCCGCACGGCGCTTGAAGACGTTACCCATCCGCAAACGGGCGACGTGCTCGTTGCCGCCGGCAAGATGATCGAGGAAGCGGACATTGCCGCCATCGAGGCTGCCAACGTCCAGTCCATCAAGATCCGTTCGGCTCTGACCTGCGAAGTCCAGAGCGGCATCTGCGGCACCTGCTACGGTCGCGATCTTGCCCGCGGAACGCCGGTCAATATCGGTGAGGCCGTCGGTGTCATCGCCGCTCAGTCGATCGGCGAGCCGGGTACGCAGCTAACCATGCGCACCTTCCACCTCGGCGGCACCGCCACCGTGGTCGACCAGTCGTTCCTGGAAGCCTCCTATGAGGGCAAGGTCAAGATCAAGAACCGCAACATCCTGCGCAACTCCGAGGGCAATCTCGTCGCCATGGGCCGTTCCATGTCGATCCAGATCCTCGACGCCCAGGGCGTTGAGCGTTCGTCGCAGCGCGTTGCCTACGGTTCGCGCATCTTCGTCGACGATGGCGACAAGGTGAAGCGCGGCCAGCGCCTTGCCGAATGGGATCCCTATACCCGCCCGATGATGACCGAAGTGTCCGGCACGGTGGAGTTCGAGGATGTCGTCGACGGCGTCTCGGTCTCTGAATCGACCGACGAGACGACCGGCATCACCAAGCGCCAGGTCATCGACTGGCGTTCGACGCCGCGCGGCACGGATCTGAAACCCGCCATTGTCATCAAGGGCAAGGACGGCAAGGTCGCCAAGCTCGGCAGGGGCGGGGAGGCCCGTTTCATGCTGTCGGTGGACGCCATCCTGTCCGTCGAGCCGGGTTCGAAGGTCTCTGAGGGCGACGTGCTTGCGCGTGTCCCGATGGAGAGCGCGAAGACCAAGGACATCACCGGCGGTCTGCCGCGCGTTGCCGAGCTGTTCGAGGCGCGTCGTCCGAAGGACCACGCGATCATCGCCGAGATCGACGGCACGATCCGCTTCGGCCGCGACTACAAGAACAAGCGCCGCATCGTCATCGAGCCGCATGAGGACGGCGCCGAGCCGGTCGAGTACCTGATCCCGAAAGGCAAGCCCTTCCACCTTCAGGATGGCGACGCAATCGAGAAGGGTGACTACATCCTCGACGGCAATCCGGCACCCCACGACATCCTTGCCATCAAGGGCGTCGAGGCACTGGCATCCTATCTCGTCAACGAGATCCAGGAGGTCTACCGTCTGCAGGGCGTTGTCATCAACGACAAGCATATCGAGGTGATCGTCCGCCAGATGCTGCAGAAGGTGGAAATCACCGACTCCGGCGACTCGGCCTATATCGTCGGCGACAATGTCGACCGCATCGAGCTCGATATCGCCAACGAGCGCCTGGCCGAGGAAGGCAAGAAGCCGGCCGTCGGCGATCCGGTCCTGCTCGGCATCACCAAGGCATCGCTGCAGACCCCGTCCTTCATCTCGGCGGCTTCCTTCCAGGAAACCACCAAGGTGCTGACGGAAGCTGCGGTCGCAGGCAAGATGGATGCGCTCCAGGGCCTGAAGGAAAACGTCATCGTCGGCCGGCTGATCCCGGCGGGCACGGGCGGCGCGATGAACCAGATTCGCCGCATCGCCACGTCGCGCGACGACCTCATCCTGGAAGAGCGCAAGAAAAGCGCCGCCGAGGAGGCAGGTCCGATGCTCGCCGATCTTTCCGCCGAGGCCGAAAAGGCACCGGCAGGCGAGTAACGCCTACGGCATGTGAACAAAAAACCCGGCCAGTGGCCGGGTTTTATTTTGTCTGTGTTCGCCGGTTCAAAGCTGGATGATGGCGATCTCACCCTCCAGGGCGCCCTGGAACGCGGAGGCATGCGGTTCCTCGTCCGGCATGCCGTCCATGACCCCGATCTGATCGAGCTCGGCTTCCTCGTAGCCTTCCTCCGCCAGCGCATTGAGCGCGGTGCGCACCGCCGTATCGTCGTCAGGCGCGGTGAGCAGAATGTGAACGTCGATCGGCTCGCCGTCCTTCTGTTCAAACACGCGCCCGATGATGACGAAGACACTCCGGTCTTCATCGGCCTCTTGGTCCGTGGGAGTCATGTGGGAATTGCCTTTCGCGAACGGGTCAACTGATTCCCCGATTCCCGTTGGCGTAGACCGGGCAGGGGCTGTCGCCCTCTTGTGTACCCGCAGCGCGCGATGGGCAAGGAAAATCGGTGCGCAGACGGGCCGACCGGCCCTCATTTTGCCAAAACGCCGTCCTATATACTCTCAGGCCCACAATATTTCCCGGAACCACTTGACGACCCCCCGGCAAATAAGTATCTAGCGGCCACCAGAGCCGATGTGGGGCTGGCTGGTTCGGGATGACTCGTCCTGAAGTTCGCTCCAGACACGGTTCTTACTGCACGTTGATAAAAATGCTGCATGCACGACACGATGACAGCGTGTCCTCTGCGATTTTGGGGCAAGCCGCCAATGGCGGGTTTGCCCATTTGCGCATGGATATTACGTGCAGGGAGCGCCCGCGAGGGCATATGCAAGGTTTTGTTTAAAAGGAAGGTTGAATGCCTACCGTAAACCAGCTGATCCGCAAGCCGCGCCAGGCGCCGGTTAAGCGAAACAAGGTTCCGGCTCTCGAGGCCAACCCGCAAAAACGCGGCGTGTGTACCCGCGTCTACACGACGACCCCGAAGAAGCCGAACTCGGCTCTGCGGAAGGTCGCAAAGATTCGCCTGACCAACGGCTTTGAGGTCATCGGCTACATTCCCGGTGAGGGCCACAACCTTCAGGAACACTCCGTGGTGATGATCCGCGGCGGTCGCGTGAAGGACCTTCCGGGTGTGCGCTATCACATTATTCGCGGCGTTCTCGATACGCAGGGCGTCAAGGACCGCAAACAGCGTCGCTCGAAATACGGCGCCAAACGTCCGAAGTAAGCAAACAGTTCGGATCGTGGCGCAGGGGCGTCTCGCATCCGACGGCAGTTGAGAGACTAGAGCATGTCCCGACGTCACAGAGCAGAAAAACGCGAGATCAACCCGGATCCCAAATTCGGCGACCTGGTGATCACCAAATTCATGAACGCCATCATGCTGGACGGCAAGAAGTCCGTCGCGGAGAGCATTGTCTATGGCGCGTTCGACGTGATCGAAGAAAAGACCAAGCAGGAGCCGGTCGGCACCTTCCACTCCGCGCTCGACAATGTCGCGCCGCAGGTCGAGGTCCGCTCCCGCCGCGTCGGCGGCGCCACCTACCAGGTGCCGGTCGATGTCCGCCCGGAGCGCCGTCAGGCCCTGGCCATCCGCTGGCTGATCAGCGCTGCACGCAGCCGCAACGAGTCGACCATGATCGAGCGCCTGTCCGGCGAACTCATGGATGCGGCCAACAATCGCGGCAGCGCGGTCAAAAAGCGTGAGGACACGCACAAGATGGCCGACGCGAACCGCGCCTTCTCGCATTATCGCTGGTAACCGGTCGCACACGACATTTGCACTGAAAGGCACTGAAATGGCCCGCGAATACGCAATCGAAGACTACCGAAACTTCGGCATCATGGCGCATATCGACGCCGGTAAGACGACGACGACCGAGCGCATCCTGTATTATACCGGAAAGTCGCACAAGATCGGCGAAGTGCACGACGGTGCGGCCACCATGGACTGGATGGAGCAGGAGCAGGAGCGTGGCATCACGATCACCTCGGCCGCGACCACCACGTTCTGGAAGGGCCGTGACGGCAACATGCGCCGCTTCAACATCATCGACACGCCCGGACACGTCGACTTCACCATCGAGGTCGAGCGTTCGCTCCGCGTGCTTGACGGTGCCGTGGCGCTGCTCGATGCCAATGCCGGCGTCGAGCCGCAGACCGAGACGGTCTGGCGCCAGGCCGACAAGTACAACGTTCCGCGCATGATCTTCTGCAACAAGATGGACAAGATCGGCGCCGACTTCTTCCGTTCGGTCGAGATGGTCGGCTCGCGCCTCGGTGCGACGCCGGTGGTCATGCAGCTTCCGATCGGCGCCGAAAGCGACTTCAAGGGTGTCGTCGATCTGATCGAGATGAACGCGCTTGTCTGGCGCGACGAGTCGCTCGGCGCCCAGTGGGATGTCGTTGAGATCCCGGACGACCTGAAGGACCAGGCCGAGGAATACCGCGAAAAGCTGATCGAGACGGTCGTCGAGATCGACGAAGCGGCGATGGAATCGTACCTGGAAGGCAACATGCCCTCCAACGACGAGATCCGCGCGCTCGTACGGCAGGGCACCATCAATGTCGACTTCTACCCGATGTTCTGCGGCAGTGCCTTCAAGAACAAGGGCGTCCAGCCGCTTCTCGACGCGGTTGTCGACTACCTGCCGAGCCCGGTCGATATCCCGGCCATCAAGGGCATCGACGTCAAGACCGACGAGGAAATCAGCCGCAAGGCCTCCGATGGCGAGCCGCTTTCCATGCTTGCCTTCAAGGTCATGAACGACCCGTTCGTCGGCTCGCTCACCTTCGCCCGTATCTATTCCGGCACCATCGAAAAAGGCTCGTCGGTCATGAATACGGTCAAGGAGAAACGCGAGCGCATCGGCCGCATGCTGCAGATGCACTCCAACAGCCGCGAGGACATCGACGTTGCCTATGCCGGCGATATCGTCGCGCTTGCCGGCCTGAAGGAAACCACCACGGGTGACACGCTCTGCGATCCGCTGAAGCCGGTTATCCTCGATCGCATGGAATTCCCCGAGCCGGTCATCCAGATCGCCATCGAGCCGAAGACCAAGGGCGACCAGGAGAAAATGGGCATTGCGCTCAACCGCTTGGCGGCCGAGGACCCGTCCTTCCGCGTCAAGTCGGACGAGGAATCGGGGCAGACCATCATCGCCGGAATGGGCGAGCTTCATCTCGACATTCTCGTCGACCGCATGAAGCGCGAATTCAAGGTCGAGGCCAATGTCGGCGCCCCGCAGGTCGCCTACCGCGAGACCATCACCCGCGAAGCCGAAGTGGACTACACCCACAAGAAACAGTCCGGCGGTTCGGGCCAGTTCGCCCGCGTCAAGATCATTTTCGAACCGAACCCCGAGGGCGAAGAGTTCGAATTCGTATCGAAGATCGTCGGCGGTGCCGTTCCGAAGGAATACATCCCGGGCGTCCAGAAGGGTATCGAAAGTGTACTTTCGTCCGGTCCGCTGGCCGGCTTCCCGATGCTCGGCGTCAAGGCGACCCTCATCGACGGCGCCTACCACGACGTCGACTCCTCGGTCCTGGCGTTCGAGATCGCTTCCCGCGCGGCCTTCCGCGAGGGTGCGCAGAAAGCCGGAGCCCAGCTGCTCGAGCCGATCATGAAGGTCGAGGTCGTCACGCCCGAGGAATATGTCGGTGACGTTATCGGCGACCTGAACTCGCGTCGCGGCCAGATCCAGGGCCAAGAAGTCCGCGGCATCGCGGTCGTCATCAACGCCCATGTGCCGCTGGCCAACATGTTCAAATACGTGGACAACCTGCGTTCGATGTCACAAGGCCGTGCCCAGTACTCGATGCAGTTCGACCACTACGCGCCGGTGCCGTCCAATGTGGCGCAGGAAATTCAGGAAAAATACGCCTGACCGCGGATTGAATAGAACACAGATCAAATTGTCCCTCTGAGGGGCCAGAAAACGGAGAGCCGAAAATGGCGAAAGGCAAATTTGAGAGAACGAAGCCGCATGTGAACATCGGCACGATTGGTCACGTTGACCATGGCAAGACGTCTTTGACGGCAGCGATCACGAAGTACTTTGGCGACTTCAAGGCGTATGACGAGATTGACGGCGCGCCGGAAGAAAAGGCCCGCGGCATCACCATTTCGACGGCCCATGTCG
>NZ_SPNT01000031.1 GCF_004959855.1 Nitratireductor sp. XY-223
CTCCACAGACATGGCGCAGGATCGGGCGACAGCAACCAGGTTGACGACATGGCGCAGGCCGCCTAATCATGAAACCGCAACGCTGCCCGTTCCTTTTTCAACAGAGAACGGGACATCCCCGGAACCGTTCGCACCAAAACTTTGGAAGACCAGCACGAAGAAACGTGGCGGACGGTCGATCTGGTCGTGTCCTCATTCGATCTGTTGCAAAAGCACCTTCGCGGTCCGGACGAGGGTTGATCCGGCAAACAGTGCGAGCGGATCGGCGGTCCTCGGCGACGTAACGTTGCGACGGTGAAGCGGTCCTGAGAACCGCTGCACATGCCCTCGTGCTGTGGCGGTATCGTCGTTCGGATGCATCGTCTGCGTCCCGCGCTCCTTCCGGAACGGGTCATCAAGCAGCCGATGTTTTCCCTTCTGTACCGTCGGTCGGGACGGTGTCCCTGGCTGTTTGTCGTTCGCTTTGTCAGCGCGTTCCTGAGCGGGTGCCAATCGCAGCGGGTGTCGTTGGCCTTCGCTCGTGGACATGACGCATTCCTCACCCGATCGATGCCGGCAGAGCCCTTTTCCTGATGAGCAAACCTTGCATGGCTGCTCCACGACGCAATGTCGAAAAGCACGACCGTGTTCTCGCCCTGACGGGCTGCGAGCCGCGCCACTCGTACGTTTCTCATTGCCTCCTGTCACGATCGCCATGCCGACGGATGGCCATCAGGAAATGGTTCCTGACAGCAAAAGAGGAATATCATCATGTCCACCAGACTTGCAACGCTCACCCTCGATGACAACGGCAATTATGTCGGTACACTCACCACCATGGCGCTGCGCAGGCAGATCAGGGTCGTACCCAATGGGCGAGCCGGCGACGGGAACCAGCCGGACTGGCGGATCACCACCAACAGCGGCTACGAGCTTGGCGCGGCCTGGAAGCGCGTTTCCGGGAACACCGGCAATGCCTACCTGTCGGTCAGGCTGGCGGCGCCAGAGCTGGGTTCGTTCGCGATTTACGCAAACATTGTCGCCCTTGATGAGGTCGGCGACGATGACGTGACGCATCTGATGCTCTGGTCAGCCCGCGAACCGGCTGCCGAGGCAGCCTGATCCCGAGACGAATGGCGGGCAAGTGCCCGCCATTTTCCCTATCGTGATCGTTCTGCCAAAGCAGGCTCAAACCGGAAAGCGGCAACCCGGGCTGTCCGATCCCTTCCGGAGCGATTTCTTCCGGTACCGCGCAAACGGCGAACACGGTGCGCATCAGGCAACTCCAGAAAATCTCCTGGCGTGACAGGAACGGGTCCGCACTGTAGTCTTGCGGACACGCATTCAGGCAGCGCGGAAGACAAACGGCTACCCGGATGTTGCGGGAGGGATCATTGGGCAATTTGGGAATGATAGAGGAGGCGGCCCAGGAATTCGACACAAGCCATGTCGTTTTTTTCGAGTCGACTCCGGATCCGGCGGTCCTGAAGCCCAACCAGGTCGGCGTCAATATCCGGGTCTTCAATCAATTGAAACTGCACTTCAAGCGGATCCGGCACAACAGCGCCTACCGGATCCTTGCCGATTGCTGTCAGGACATTGGCGACGAGGGTCGAATCGGCTCGGTCGAAGACAGCGCCCGGCGCCTGGAAATCCATGTTACAACCATCGCACGCTGGCGCACGAAGTTTGCCGACGCGGATTTGCTCGTCCGCCTGAACGGCAACGGCGCCTACGGTGTGTCGCCAAAGGTTGCGGTGCGCATCGGGGCCGATGGAAAGCCGATCAAGGCGCGGCGCAGGAAAAACCATTTTCAGTTCTGAACACGGGGGCCAGACCACCGGAAACAGACCACCGGAAACAGGATCGAATTGGCATGAGATCGGCAGCGCATGGACAGTGTGGCCGGAACGCGATGTGATGATCGTCGAGCTTGCCCGCGGCGCTCGTGCGATCCCGGCGATGGACACTCGCTGATGAGATTATTCCTTTTAATCTAATCAAAAGCGCTTTTCTCTTGATGAGAATATGCCATATATTCCGATCAGGAGAACAGTATGGCCTATATCTGGGAAACCGATGCCTGGCCCAATATGACCTATGACGCCAGAGCTCTGCAGCGTGTCTTTGAGCAGGTCACGGGCAAGGCCGGTGAGCTGGCAGGCCTGCGCGAAAGCCTGTCCGAATCAGAACAGTTCGACACCTTCGTTCGGGAGGTCTCGGCAGAAAGCGTCAATTCCTTTGCGATCGAAGGCGAGGTTCTGGATCCGGAGGAGATGACGCAGTCGCTGATCGCGTCCCTGCGGGATCGCGACGGCAAGGCGGCGGCCGGAAACTATTGTGGGGTCGCCGAGGTCATGCTCGATGTGCGCGAGGCCGCACGGCCGCTCACGGTGGCACGCCTGAATGACTGGCATGCACAGCTGTTTCGCAACGAACGGTTCATGAAGGAGGTCGGCCGGCTTCGCCGACAGGACATGCAGGTTGTGACGGTGAAGCAGGGAGAGGTCAGAGAAATTCACTTC
The DNA here is from genome assembly GCF_004959855.1 of Nitratireductor sp. XY-223. GTDB lineage: Bacteria > Pseudomonadota > Alphaproteobacteria > Rhizobiales > Rhizobiaceae > Hoeflea_A. The sequence goes on from NZ_SPNT01000031.1 coordinate 2,505, forward strand.
CAAGCGCCGCTGCCCGAGCGTTTGCAGACGGAGATGGAAAGACTTGTCGACTGGATCGGCCGGACCGGGCCTGATGGGCCGGACGCCGAGGCCTACGCCACGCCGGCGCGCGCCGCGATCGGCCATCTATGGTTCGAGACCATACATCCGTACTCCGACGGCAATGGCCGCATCGGCCGGGCGGTCGCGGATTACATCGCGGCCCGGGAAACGGTCTTCAGGCAAGCGCCCTTCAGCCTGTCGCGTGCCATTCAGGAAGACAAGGACGCTTATTACAGCGCCCTGCAAGCAGCCCAAACAACGGTTCCGCGCGAGGGTGCGCTCGATGTCACACCGTTCATATCGTGGTTTGGACAAGCCATGGAACGGGGGATTGAACTCGCCGCACAGGAGGCGCGATACATCAACAGCCGCAACCAGTTTTTCGAGAGGCACGCCGGTCTTTTGAACGAGCGGCAGGAAAAGGCCCTAAGGCGGGTTTTCCAGGAAAGACCGGAGCGGCTGGCGCAGGGACTGTCCTCCAAGCCGTATCAGCGGATAACAGGCGCCTCCTCGGCGACGGCGACGCGGGATCTGAATGATCTTGCAGACAAAGGCGTGTTGCGGCGGACAGAACAGGGCGGTCGCAGCACGGCGTACGACATCGTACTTGATCCGGTGCGGACCATCGGACTTGCAGGACGGTTTGATCAACTCGCGCATCACTCAGGTCTTGCCACTGAGCCCGACATAAGCCCGGATGCGGTCATCGACCCCGCCGGCTTCAACCGCGGATTGACCAGGGTTGAGGCCGCGGTGGTCGAGCAGGCGAGATCGGTGTATCTGCAGAGGGCGGACAACCACGAGCGGGTGTTCGATGTTGTCCGGCCGCAGGACCGCGTCGACGGGACCCTTCTTGGCAAGAACAGCCGGCACTACATGGTCGGGACATCGACGAAAGTTCTGGTCGGCAATTCCGATGATCTTCCCGCATCGGCTGTCATCGGCAAGCATGTGAGTTTTGAGGGCCGCACGCCGGTCCAGCCGCCGGATCTCGGTAAGGCGCAAGCGATCGGCAGGCAGGGTGACGCAACCGGTTCCAGGGGTTCGCTAAAATCGCTCGGCATCGAGCGCGACCAGGAAAAGTGATTTCCGGCCTTCGGCGCCTCAACGACCGAAGCGGCGCAATTGCCTGGCGATTGGCAACGCGGTGGTCTGATTTTCCAGGATTTGCCATAAGCAATCGGTTGCGCCCGGTTTGAGCAGCGGCATCGCTTTCCCGTGTGTCTTCCTCATCCCCTTTGAACCGGTTTCTTCAAGTCTCACGCTTCCAGCCGCCCGCGCCGGCAGATCAAGACCCGCCCGCTCCGCCCGCCGCCGGGCGGCGGCCGTGTTGGGTCCGGATCTGCCGGCTTATCCGGCCGGCTGTCTTTTCCCGCGTCTGAAGAAAGCGGCTCAAAGGAGAACTGAAATGACCGACGAAACAATCAGCGCGGAAGCTGTCCTCGACGAGAAGCAGCGTATGGAGTTTCTGCCAAAATACGCAGGCAAGAATTACCTGCGATTTGAAACCTGCGTGTACGCCCTGATGGACCGCGCCAGCAGGCAATGCCAGGGCGGCTTCTGGACTTTTTTCGAGCTTTCGAATGGCGGGTTTTATATGTGCCCGGACCAGTCCCAGGAATTCCTCATGACGTGGGAAGGCAACTATTTCGAGGGCAAAATGAGCGCCGATTCCGCTGGCGTGGCGGTCACGCTCATGGCATTGGGACATTTTTCATGCACGCTTGAAGGCGAAGACTTCGCCGAGCATTTCCACCGGCTTCGGGACTTCGCTTTGCAACGTGCGGAGTCTGCTCTGATTTTCGGATTTATCGATTGAACCTGCGTAAAACCGCCCCTCATCCCGGGGGGCGGTAGCCCCGCACGCCTTAGCCCGCTGAGGAACGTGCGGTCAGGATTCATCCGTGAAAGAACGACCGTCTGATTTGTCTTGTCCGCGCGCGTTGCGTTCGGACGACATATCCATTCCCGATCTGTCGAAGCGTCTGGCTTCCTGTGCGGTCATGGCTTCCTGAACCTTCCGCGCCTGCGGATCGGAGAATATCTTCCGCAATTGCGTGGTCCACTTGGCCGGCTGTTCCGGATCGCGCAGCTGCTTGATCGTCGAGTAGGGGACAACGACCCGGTAGAGATGCTCGCCGAGCCCGCTGACCAGCACATAAATTCCCTTCTTCGTCAGCATCGGCCCCAGTTTCGTCTGGAACTCGGAGCGATGCATCACCGGTTCCCTTTTCTCCTCGCGAATCCATTTCAGCCGGCCGGTGCCGATGGTGTCCTGCCGATGGGATATGAAGAGCGTTTCGCCGAACTGTTCCTCGAGCTTTCGCGCCGTCTGGCCGATATTGATCTTGGCCACCACTTTCGTGCCGACGAGGGACTCGACCTGATCGGCCATCTGCTGGCTGTATTTGGTGACCAGTTGTTCCAGGCCCTGGATTCCGAGCACACATGCGAGGCCCTTCGACCGGCCCGTCTCCAGCATCGCCTCGAACCGGTGGACCTTCGGCAACTGGGCGAATTCGTCCAGGAACAGCCATACGCGGCGCTGGGTGCTTTCCCCGAAAGACACATCGGAGACGTTGGCCGACATGACGGTCAGGAACGCGGAGATCCAGCCCTCGGACTGGTCCTGAAAGCGACCGGACCGCTGCAGGACGAGGGTCCGGTTCTTCGTGTCATCGTCCAACAGCCATTGGCGAAGGCAGAAGGCGTGGTTGTCGTCATTGTCGCGCCAGCCATAGGCAAGCATCCGGACAGGACCAAGGCCGGCGGCCATGGTTGAGATCGTCGCCGCGACCTGGCGGTAATCCGCATTGAGGAACGTGAGAGCGTCCCGGTGATAGGTCTGGGCGTATTTCTGCAGGGTCTCCAGCGGCAGTTGCGTCGCTTCCATCAACTCCCACCAGGTCCAGCGGCCGGGTTTGGTCTTCATCAGATAGATGATGCACAGCGCCAGGACCGTACGTGCTGAATCGGAAAAGAAGCGATCCCGGCTCTCCGGGATGATGCGGTTGGCGACCTCGATCGCATCTTCCTCGACCAGCAGGTCTCTGGCGATATCCCATATGACGGAGCGAGCATCGTGCGGCGCCAGGATAGTGGGAGGGCGCGTGTCCTTTGTCCCCGGCGGCCTGGAATAGGCCATCGATGTGTAGTCGCCCTTGAAATCGAAGATCACGCATTTGTCGCCGCGCGCCATGACGTTTCGAAGCAGCGGCATGATGGTCTGGGTCTTGCCGCCGCCGATCGCGCCGAAGACGAGGACATGATTGACCTCGCGCAGACGGCTCAGGTGAAAATCGCCGAACCAGCGGATGCCTTTCCGCGACATCCTGATCTCGTTCTTCGTGGCCTCCAGGAGCTCTTTCATGCCGGCGACGGTAAAGCCGGCCTTGATGATGATGGGTCGCACACGCAGGCCCCGGTCCCATATGAGGTAAAGCAGTGCGGCGATGGCGAGAAACGCGAAGCCGGCCGCAAGCAGGGTGCCCTGTTTGAAGATGTTCGCGTCCACCGGCCGCATCGCGCCCATGATCTGTTGGCAATAGGCCTGGTCGAACGGATTGACGCAGGCCTGGACGTAGACCCGCAAGAGCGGAAACGGCCGGCCGTCCATGCCGGTATAGGAGCGCAAGACGATGAAGTACCAGTAGGTCGCCGCGGCTGCGGCTGTGAAGCCTGCGATCGCAACGAACATCATTCTACGGGAAAGCTGCCCGGGCTTGCGGATCATGGGGTCCGCCTAGATCCAGTGCGCATTTCGGCTTCGGCCCCTATGATCCGGAAGAGGGGTTGGCCGCTGACGGAGAACCATTGCCTGCAGATTTGGCGGCGGTGGCGGTTTTGGCGTTTGGGCCTGAGCGATTTCGAAGCCGGTCTGCGATTGCTCCGAACTCTTTCAACAGCTCTGCATCCGGCACATCCAGCTCGACCAGTCCGGCCTTTGCCGCAAGCTTTCCGATAAGGGCAGAGCGTTGATCCAATGCCTTCTGGCGTTGCTGCTTGAGCGCTTCGATCTCTGTGTCGATTTCCGCTAGCGTGCGTGGTCTTCGAGCCATCTATGGGTCCTCTTATTGCTGTATCTGGCGTTAACGTTTCTACTACAGAGGGCCGCTGCATTTGCAAAGTAGGAAAAGGTCGCTCCCCTATATCGAAGCGAAAAACTGAAGCGATAAAGGGCGAAGGGATGCCGCTGTTGTCGCCATAAAGGCTCCGGTACGATTGGTCCGGGCGTGTCCGCCAAGCCGGACCAGGCTCCCGGTCGGCTGCGCCGAGCGAAGCCGATGGCGATGCTTGCCAACTTGTTCCGGGAACCTCAGGCGCCCATCCCGTCGTCTTCGCCATCCGGTTTCGATCCTCTGCGCAGTTGCTCCGCGGTAGTTTCCGATCGCCCGTCCTGCAACCGCATGAGCCGGGCAATGATGAACATGAAATGGGTGCCGAGATCACACCTTGTCGTGCATCCGCATGACAATCCGGATTGCCGCCATGAGCTATGATTTTCTCTTTGCGAATTGCGAGGGGTACTTCGTGGACATCAATTTGTTGATCATTCCTCATCTTCAGGAATCTCCATCGCCGGTCCGTTTGGATGCTGCCGCAGAAGATCGTTATTATTGCCGCTTCGATGCGCCGAATGGTGAGGGCATGAAACCGCTTGTGGCATTCGCAGCCGTGGTCGGCCTGCTCGCCGTCATTATTGAAGTGTTGCGCTGATTGTCTTTTAGTGCCGATGATGGAGTTCATACCAGGATGAGCGCACCCGATTGCGAAGACCGGATTGCCATTCTCGAAGTGATCGAGGCGGAGACGGTAGCCTATTTCAGCAAGGATTATGAATCTTGGAAACGGTGCTGGCTGCACGCTCCTCATATCCGCAAATGGTCCCATCTGGGCGATGGCAGCACCGCCATGGACGAAGGTTGGGACCAGATCGGTGCCAAGATGAAACACAGCATGGAGCAATTTCCCGAGCCCGAAGCCTCTGCCATTGCCAGGGTCCGGCGCGAGCGCATCGATATCCGGATTGGATCGAATTTGGCTTGGGCCACATTCGACCAGCATGCACCGAAAACCGGTGATGCGTTGGACAATCCGGGCGTACAGCACCAGATGCGGATCCTGGAGAGGGAAAACGGAGGATGGAAGATTTCCTGTGCCATCGTCATGCAGCGCCGTATCGACTATGCGCCCGGCCCACTGCTTCAGGTCGATGCCGACGCAACCCTGCTTTGGATGAACGGCGCGGCGGAGAAATATTTTCCGGGCCAACAGGGTTTGTTAATCAGCGGCGGTCGGTTGCGTGCGCGGAACAGGACCAGCGACAAAGCCCTCCGCGGAGCCATCCGCTGGGCGTCGCACATCTCGGAAAGGTACTATAGGGTTTTCCACCAGAACAACACGGTGCCGGCAACAGGTTTATCAATGTGCGGTGCAGTGCCGGTCGTTGTGTGCGACGACCAGGACGTTAATCTGCAGATCTGCTGGGTCATCGTCGACGGCGGCATAATCCTCATAAGCTTCCACGACAAACACATGACGGAACGCCGGCTTGCAGCTGCAGAGACTATCTACAGCCTGTCTCCGGCGCAGACACGTCTCGCGAAACTCATCATCGAAGGGCATGACCTGGCGCAGGCGGCCACCATTCTCGACGTCAGCATCAACACCGCCCGTACCCACCTGCAGCGCATGTTCGACAAGACCGGCGTAAGAAGCCAGACAGCTCTGGTGAGGGTGCTGCTGAGCACCAATTCCGCATTCTGGTAGACGTATCGGGAGACCATCTCTCGTCTGCCAGCTCACGGATTTCCCGTAATACTCGTTGTTCGGGCGTATCCGCCAAGCCGGGCCAGGCTCCCGGTCGGCTGCGCCGAGCGAAGCCGATGGCGATGCTTGCCAACTTGTTCCAAGGCCAAAACGTCTCGATGAGCGCTTTGTCCCGAGAACCGCAGGCGTCATCGCGTCGTCGTCGCCATGCGGTATCGATCCTTCAGGCAGATGAGTTTCAGGAACCGCCTTTGGCGGTTGCATTGTTTGTGAAGCGGGGAAAGAGGGCGCTGCCCTCTCTCCCCGGCAAGGTGAAAATCGGGTCTCCCCATAATTTTTGCGGCCAGGAAACCTGTCCGAAAAAATCACGGCTGCGCTGCCCTGCGCTTCGCTGCGGGTGGGCGATACCCCTCCCGATTTTCACCTTGCCCCCCTCTCACCCGCTGTTCCGCACGAGCTCGGAAGCAGGACGGGGTCCTGCCCCCGATCCGATTTTCGAGAAGGGAAAAAACGATGTCAGCAGATCACAGCGAATTGGTCACAACACACATTCCGACGCACCACGCCGCCGACAGGGCGGCCCGACGGCTCGCGTTCCGTTCCATTGAAATGCTTGAGCGCGCCATCGGGTGGGCAGCCGAACAGCCGACATGCATTTTCGGCGGCTATGACGAAAACGGCGATGTCATGCCAGAGGAAAATCCGGAGCCGTATGAAGCGGTCGCGACGTTCGAGGAAATGGTCGCAAGCAATCCCGGCGCTGTCTCAATCCTGGATGCGCGGGGCAGGGCCGATCTGGTTCAGGCCGTGCGTCCGGCCGAGACCGCAAACGCTGCCGATGATGTGCCATTCGGAGACGAGCCGCGCCGCTATTGCAACTACCAGTGCCAGAACTGCGACCGCGTGGTGAACCGCGAACAGCCGCCCGAAGCCTGCACGATGTGCGGCTGTGAAGATTTCCAGCCCATCAACTGAATACGACCCGGAGCCAGACAAATGTATTACTCAAGAACACCCATCACCCTGGACGAAGCGGCACGGTTAGCACCCAGCATTCTGGCAGCCGATCAGCACGAAAGCCGGTCCGACATTTACTGCTATGTCCCGACCCGCGACATACTGGCCGGTCTGATGCAGGAGGGATTCAACATCCATGGCGTGACCGAAGCCGCCGTGCGCAACCGCAGCCGGAACGGGTTTCAGAAACACCTGATTCGCCTGCGCAAGGAAGACAACGCCGACGCCAAGGAAGCGCCGGAACTTGTGCTTATCAACTCGCATGACGGTTCCAGCGCGTTTCGTCTCATCGCCGGTCTCATTCGCTTTGCCTGCGCCAACGGCATCATACTCGGCAATGGCTGGCAGGATGTGCGCGTCAAACACACGGGCGACGTTCTGGACAATGTGATCGAAGGAACCTTCACCGTTGTGGACCAATTCGATGAAAGCGCCGAAGCCGTCGACCGGATGAAATCGGTCAGGCTTGACCGGGAGGAGCAAGAGGTGTTCGCCCGCGCGGCGATCCCGTTGCGCTTCAATGTCGAGAGCGCCGCCGACGCGCCGGTCACGGTCGATCAGGTGAATTATTGCCGCCGCAGGAGCGACAGCGGCAACGATCTTTGGTCAACCTTCAACCGCGTTCAGGAAAATCTGGTCAAGGGCAATCTGCGCACCCGCAGCAAGGACAGATATGGCCGCATCCGCCGCAACGTCACAAAGGAGGTGAAAGGCATCGACCAGAATGTCAAACTCAATCGCGCCCTGTTCACGCTCGCGGAAGAAATGGCGAAACTGAAACAGTAGCGAAGTCACAAAAAAGCAGCATTGGCCCGGACAGCGTTTCGGGCCAGTGTGCAGACCAGCGGTTGCGACAAATAGCAGGAATTGAGCATAGATGTTTCGCGTTGACATTTTTACGTGTTTTTCGTAAAATGCGAAAAATGTGTATTTTGTAGTTGAAGAGCCTCACATCATGCCACGTCGCAATTTTTCATCCACTGAGCTGGGCCGAAATCACACCGAAGTCCTGATGGCCGCCGCTCGCGCACCGATCACGATCACCAAGCATAAACAGTCGCGATATGTCCTCATGACCAAAGAGCACTACGACCAACTGACGAAAACAGATGGACCGAGACAAGCGTTCCTGTCCAAAGACCTGCCCGACGAAATGCACGATGAATTGGTAGCCGGCATCGAGGAATATCTGGGCGAAAGCGAACCTGTCGAATGAGCTACGACGAAATCAGAACCGGGACAGTTGTTGAATACCAGTTTCTTTGGAGCCGAGAAGCAGATCGCGGTGAAACCGAAGGACGCAAGCCCCGACCGACTGCGGTCGCCTACAGGGTTGAACGGAAAGACCATAGCGCTGTCTATCTCATGCCGATTACCAGCAGGTCGCCACTGGGAAGTGCACTCGGTGTGGAGATTCCTGAAATTGAAAAAAGGCGTGCAGGATTGGATTCGGATTTGCGCCTTTGGATCATCATAGACGAAATCAATTTCGACATCATACCACACTCTCATGTACTGGAACCGGACGCGAAAATCGGCAAATTCGGCAAGCCGTTCTTTCAAAAAGTGCTCAAGCTTTGGATCGCTAATTTCAAGAGAACGAAAACCGTCTCACGGCTGGATTAGCGCTGGCGTGTCGGAACTCGTTTTCTGAGAACTGATTAGTACTCGGCGTTGGACGTGTTGAGCAGCGCATTTACATGCTCCGCAAATAGGGCGTGCAACACGTCCAGTTCTGTCAATACGTCTACAGGATCGCGATCAACGGCCCGCGCTGCATATGCGTGCAACGGTTCACTTGTCGCCGGGTCGTCGATGATTCGGTGCACCTGTTCGCGAAACCCGGTTGCATCGCACATCGGCATATCCCCTTTATCAATCGGCAGGCCTCTGCGGCGTATCATCCGTGTGGCCGGCAGGGATTTGCGTCCGCCGCTTCATGTAGTCTGACAGCAGCGCGACCAGTTCATCTGGCGGCAGATCGCCGGCGCCGGCTTTGATCACCAGTCCGCCAAGTACAATCTTGTTGCGTGTTGGGGATGTCCCGTTCTCTGTTGAAAAAGAACTGAGGATTGGGTGGCGTTGCTTCCCCTGAGCATTAAGCTCAGGGCATTGAACCTGAAAGGAAGCAACACCATGAAGACGATTAGCACAT
>NZ_SPNT01000032.1 GCF_004959855.1 Nitratireductor sp. XY-223
CACAGCGCGCAAGTTGCTCGCGATCATCTACGACACACTGAAAAACGGCTGGGTCTTCGATGACTTTCCGGCATTCAAAATCGCGGGACAGAACAATCCTGCTGGACAATCATCATAGGAGACAGACATGATCAACAACGCAACATTCCAAATCATCGGTCGCATCGGGAAAATCAACGCTGGCGAGAAAGTCACCCGCATCTCGGTCGCATCAGACCGCCAGGTCAAAGACAAGGACGGCAACTGGAGCACTGAAGCAAGCTGGAACGACGTCACCGTTTTCACCGAAGCCCTTCGCAAGCGCCTTGCCAATGAGAAAGTCGGCCGGAAAGGCAACCAGGTCATCTTTCAAGGGAGCATTCAGTCGAACTCCTATGAGAAAGACGGCAAGCGGGTCTACCAGACCAACCTCGTTGCCCAGGACTTCGACGTCCTCTCATTCGCCAAAGACGCGGAGTGATCGGAACCAGGTGGCGGCCAGCTGGCCGCCACTCCTCCCTCAGAAAAACACAAACGAAGGACCGATCCATGACCTACCAGCAATCACTAGATCTTGCCGAACTCGAAGCTGACATCGCTTATGAAAAATTCCTCGAAGCTTTCGAAGCCGACGAACATCCTGAAATCCTCGAACAGCTCAATGTCGAAGCGTCAATCGCCCGGCACCGCTACTACGAGGCGTACAATGCAGATCTGGCTCTCTGAGCCAGATCAACCGCTTGGAGCATCCGCATCTTCCTCCATCTTCAGGAATCTTGGGACTTGGGAAAAGTCCCATTTCCGACCTCTTTCAAACCCAGAAGATTGCCCGATTGAGAGAAGGTGGTTTTCGAGCAGTAGAAGTTCGATCACACGCGCAATGTCACCATCGGCTTTCGATTGAAGATCATTCAGCTTCCCGACCAGCTTTGACAGGTCAATCTCGTATCGTGAGGTCTCACTCATGGGTGCGGTCCCTCTCATAGAGGGCGATGAGAGCAGCCCCAATTCTTGCGCCAAGTGATCGCGGTGTGAGGATGTTGAACGGATCAAGCCGGGACTTCAGTCGGCTAATTTTTTCCTTGGGCAATGACCAGTTGGTTTCGACACACTCCTTGCCGTGCGCATAACTCAGCTGCGTGGTCGCCTTGGACTGACTTGCTGTGAGATCGTCAATCTTACCTTTGGCGTTTCTGAGCAGTCCCAAAAGCGCTTCTTTCTTAGAGATGCCGCTCTCGACCATGTCGTCGTAGATTGTTATTTCACCGGGCAAAGGTTCGAACGCGACCACCCGCACACGCACCATTTCTGAAGTTGGGCTGTTTCTTTCATTATCGCTCTGACGACCGCGTCCCTTCGCCTCTTTTTCCTTTTTTGGGTCTTCCGGTCGTTTCGCCTGGACGTTCTGTTTGAGTTCAATTCCCGGACGCTGCGGATCGCGCTTGGCGGGATGTTTGTATGCTGGCGGTGTCTTGATCCCCACTATGCGTCCTCCAATGCTTCCAGAAAGTCATTTGCAAGTGCTTGGACCTCGTCCATGGCAACGGCCAAGTGACTGGCACTGATGCGCCTCATGGGATCCGACCTCATCTGTTCATGGACGAGGTGCAACAGACCGCGCTTGCCGAGGGATGCAAAGGCATCGCGGGCGTGCAAATGCGTCTCGAAGCAGGGCAGTTCTGACAAGGCTGCCAGGTCTTGCCTTTGAGAAACGGTGAGCTTTTGAACCGGTACACGCTGAATCAGAAGCGCGGTCGGAATTTGCATGCCCATTTGTTGATGAAGCCCGATTGTGTGCTCGAAGGTCGTCAATGCCTGGGTCATGTCGAGCTGGGTTAAGGCCGACGGTATGATGACCAGGTGCGTGTTGATCACACAGGCATTGTTCAATTCCGAACCGCCGCCGCGTGTGTCTATGACGGCGTAGTCGAACTTCTGTTTCTCGGAATCTTCAAAGGCCTTTTCAAACGACCTGAGATCATCAGCTTCAAAGACCCCGATCTGATCTGACCATGTTCCCGCTTTGAGGGCGTTGTTGCGCCACTCGATCAACGGCATGTTTTCATCCGTGTCGATGAGAGCAATACGCTCTCCCTTTTGGGAAAGAGCGGAGGTGACCGCCATCGCTGCAGTCGTTTTTCCCGCTCCGCCTTTGAAGGAAGCAAATGTGATCTGCTTCATCGCGCCCACCTGTCGGGACGTCGAGATGTCGACCTGACGAAATGTTGAGAAGTCGAAATGTTGGTGAGTCTGTAGGTCGATTTGTTGGGAAGTCGATAGGTCGAAAAGGTCATAAGTCGAAAGAGCCAATGGTCGGTAAGTCAGTCTGTCGATATGTCCATTAGCCTGTTCTTCCTCCTTGTCGGCAGCATGAAATGCTTATTCGTGATTAGTATTAGTAAGTAACACCCTCTCGTCTTGAGGCGCTAAGTTTAGATGGAGGGTACGTGGCAGGATATATGCAAAGGTAACACCTTTGCGCCACGTACCCCCGCCACCTGAAGGTGGCCGCCCGAGGGCTAATTGAAGCCATGAGACGAAGGAGCGGGGGTTTTGAGCAAACCCGGCACGAAGAACAGACGGCGTTCTGAGAGAAACACCGAGCCGTGGAAGGGCAAATCTCCCACGGCTGACAGGCGTCGTGGGGAGTGGAAGACGTCCACCGCCGAGGATGATGATGGCGGTGTCGGCTTCGTGCATCTGAGCACGAAGGTCCGGCCGGAAGAGAAGGAAGCCTTCAAACAGGCGTGCTCAAAACATGGCGTGACACCCAATAAAGCGGTTCGCATCTTCGTGCGGCAATGCGGCGGGTTCCTCGAAATCTCAGATGAAGCGCTCCAGCACCTTGTAACGATCACACGTCAGATCAGCGGTGTCTCCACCAACATCAATCAGATCGCCAAGGCCGGAAACAGGACGCTCAGTCCAGACTTCAATGCCTTCATGGAGGATCGCAAGGAGCTTGGCGCTCAACTCGCCGAGCTCGAGGACATCATCCGGGAAATCGTCAATGTCGGAAAACGGCGGTCCGATGGTTTGAGGAAGTTGGAGGCCGTATTGGCGAAGGGCGAGGGGGCTGGCGCATGACCGTTCATGTCCCTCAAATTTTGCTTAAAGACGCGGTCAAAAAGCAACGTATCTCACCTGTAGACATAGTCATGGGAGATCCTTGGGCCGAGCTCAATCTCGGCAATCCCATGCGTCTGTCGCTCCTGTATGCGGCTCTGAACAAACAGCAAGGCCCATCTGCTAGGGGCGGACCGGGTTCCTCTGGAACACGACTTCGATTTCCTCTGTCGGCCTTCCAGGGCGGCAACAGCGCCATGGTCAAAGTCATCAAAAAGGGAGGGACGACCAATGCCCGCGGCATGCGTGATCAGATGTCTTACCTGTCCAAGGATGGCGACGCGAAGCTCGAGCGGTCCGAACGCTATTTTGGCATCGAGCTGGATGAGACCTCACAGGAGCGACTCATAAACTCTTGGGGCTTATCAGGCGAAACAAAGACCCAATCGGATAAGACCACCCACATCGTCGTCAGCTTCCCAATTGATACCGATCATGGTGCCGCCTATAGGGCCGGCCGGGCATGGGCCGAGGAAATGTTTGCTTCCGGCAAGTATGGCGATGTCTACGATTATTACACAGCGTTCCATACTGACCGCGCCCATCCCCACATCCATGTCGTGATCAATCGAAGGGGCATGGAAAACGGCGACTGGCTTAAAATCTCACGAGCCAGCGCATTCAACTATGACGAATTCAGAGCGGTGCAGGTTGAGGTCGCGGCCCGCGAGGGCATCCATTTAGATACCTCACCGCGATACGCGCGGGGTCTCTCTGACCGAACCATACCAGATGCGGAGATACGCAAGGCCGAAAGGGAAGGGAGGAAGCCCGAGGCTCCCTCCCATACCAGGGTGACCGCCATGAGAGCGGCCGCCAGCATCGCTCTTTATGCAGGCCAATATTCAACCGATGCAAAGCTCCTGCGAGAGCAGTTCCCGGAGCTCTCAAAATCTCTGCGCGAGATGGCCGCGACCCTGTTGTCGGGCCGGGAGCTCAATTCCGGTCTATCCAATCCAACCAAAACCAGTCTTGAAGAGGCGAAACACGCAAGCGAGTTCATCATGTCCAGACGAAGTGAAATCCTAGCCGACATCAAAGAGATTGATGCCGAGATTGCCTCGATCCCCATTGGCAAGGAGCGATCGATGCTTGAACGGGATGCCTCGCGGATCAAGGCGGAGGCGGCACAACATCTCACAGACGTCGCGGACCTGATCATTCACTCCCGGGAAAACCCAGATGGCCTCTATAAAGGCATCGAGGCGCGAGATGGGATTGAGAACACCGTCAAGGAAAGGGCGGACGCACAAGTCGCTGCCCTCGCCAAATCCGCGGGCATCGATCCCGAAAGATTGGTCAGCCGATACGACCGATCGGCTGCGGCGTCCATTGGGCTTGCGGATAGCTGGCGAAAGGATGAGCTGGAAGACATTCAGAAGAACCTGACCTACCAGCCCGAAACGCCAAAATCGAAGGTCGAGGAGCTGACCCAGGCGGCCTATGACGAATTGCACCGCAATGCGCTTCAAACCTATCGCAAGGCGGAACGGGAGCTTGAAGCCCATAGCAACAGGAAAAGAGAGCTCTACCGCATCGCAAAGTTGATCCGTGACGGTCGCAGGCTTGACCAGGCCCAGGAAGAAGGCCTCCGCAGAACCGTCAAAGAGACGCTGACGTCTTCAGAGCTGAGAGAACTGGAGGCCGGCCACTCGAAGGTCTTCCGGCATGTGGCCAAGGATGTCGATCACCAACGGGCGCTCAGCCGCCGCTATCTTGAAGCCGAGCTGCAAGACGCCGATGGCGCGCGGAAACTGCAACTGAATACCGCCCTCGCCAAGATCGATCGCGATGCGGACCTCGCAGCACAACGTGCAGCCGAGCAAGCCCGCAATAACAAAAACCGTGGACTTGATCTGTAATGCGGGCGTCCATGAAAAAAATACTGCAGGACGCACTGATCTTTGGCTTTGTGGGTTTGATGGCTGGAAGTGTCGTCGGCATTGTTATCGCGAGTGCTTACGCAGTCGTCAAACAGGGCGGCAAGTTCAACGATGTCGAAGGGTTTGAAATTCTCGACTACGCGCCCTGGGTGGTGGGACGTCTGCAGGAGCCGTTTGAAACCGGCGCCTTAATCATAGGGGCTGCGGCGCTCATTGGGATGATCGGCTTTATCGCCATCTCGTATCGGCCGCAGCTCAATAGCCATGGGTCGGCCAGATGGGCCACCAAGGACGAGCTTAAGAAGGCACGGCTTGCCGTCAGAATGAAAGAATTGGCGGGGCCGATTTATGCCAAACTCGGTTCTCCACGCAGCCGCGGCGAATACATCACCTCGAGCGAGATCCCGCACAGCTTCATCTGCGCCCCCACAGGATCGGGCAAAGGTGTCGGCATCGTAATCCCGACACTTCTTACCTATGGCGGCTCGGTGATCTGTCTGGATGTTAAGGGCGAGAATTTCGACAAGACAGCGCGGGCGCGCGCCTCGCTCGGCGACAAGATTTACAGGTTCTCACCGCTCGATGAGAACAACAAGTCGCACCGGTTTAATCCGCTCGAGGGGGTTACCAAGCTTCCGCCCGAACGGCGCTTTACCGAGGCCAAGCGCATTGCCGAGAGCTTCATCGTCATGCCAGGTGATAATGTTCAAGGCTTCCTCATCAGCGCCAAGGAGATATTTGCAGCCAGTGTTCTGGTCGTCATCGAGCGCAGGACACCGACCATCTCCGCGATCTACGACCTCTTAAGCCAGGGTGGAGATTTCAACGAGCTTTTCGAAAAGCTCGCCAGCGAAACCAATATCCCTGAGGCCAAATCGATCTATGGTCGTATGGAGGGGATCGCCGACCGGACGCTTTCCGCCTACATGTCGGTGCTCTTTGATGGCGGTCTTGGTCTTTGGCGGGATGGGTTGGTAAGGGCTGCCACAGAGACATCCGATTTTGATATCTCGGCGCTGAGACGCAATCCGGCAACAATCTATATCGTCGTCGCACCCAACGATCTTGCCGTCCTGGCCCCTGTCGTGAGGCTTCTTTTCCAACAGGCCGTCGCCATCCTACAAGCCACCGAGCCAAGAGAGGATGAAGCCTATCCGGTTCTGTTCTTGCTGGATGAATTTCCTCAGCTCGGCCGTATGGCGGCGCTGAGCCAAGCGGTCTCAACCATCAGATCTTATGGTGGTCGCATGATGATTGTTGCTCAGTCGCTTGCCCAGCTCAGGGGCGCCTATGGCAATGATGGCGCGCAGAACTTTTTGGCCAATTGCCGCCTGCAATTGTTTATGGCGCCGGCGGACAGCGAAACCCCGGATTACGTCTCCAAGGCGATTGGCAATTTCACCCGCAAGGCACGATCCAAATCCTGGATGATGGGGCAGATTGGCAAGAGCAACATTCAGGAGCGCGAAGAGGGCGCCAGGCTCTTGCGCCCGGAAGACCTTCGCAGCCTGTCGGCGGAAGACTGTGTGCTGTTGATCCAGGACTCCGACCCGGTCCGCGCCCAGAAGGTCCGCTATTTTGAGGATCGTGCCTTGAAGCCCATTTTTGAAAATCAGACAGGCAAGCATCCGGTCGTCAATGCCCTGAAGACGCAACTGCGGAACGCTGTGCGTGCGGCACCTAATTCGACAAGTGGAGATGATCCAGTTGTAGACCCTGAAGAAGAAGGTGAAGTTGATGAGGATGGGATCAGTGCGGAAAATTTCAATTTGATGAAATCCAACCATTTGGAACTTCTCAGCCGTATCAAGGATGTGAAAGACAGAGTTTCCAGTTAAGATTTCAATCCTAGGTTTTGAATTGTTCTCAATACAGTATAACAATCAATAAAAAGAGGATGAGGGGATATGTTATGCCAAAACAAACTATCGCAACCTGGAACATCTTTTATTCTTGGACCATGGTTGAAATGCGATCAGGCTCCTATCGGATCACACCGTCCGAAAGCAGACGTGCCAAGAATGTTGGTCGCATTATCAATGAAATGGATGCCGATGTGCTTGGTATTCAAGAGTGCATGTCCCCGGCAGAACTGAAATTTTTCAGAGATGAGAAATGTCCTCAATATGATGGATTGATGACCAACGGAGACAACAGGAACTTCAATCTTGGGCTGCTTTACAAAAAGTCTATCTTCAAGGCAAAAAAGGTCCGCATCAATACTGACCGCTGGAGGGCCAAGATCGGGGATGACCGGTCGGAAAGGTTTTACAAGTTTGCGCGAGCGCCGCTGGTCGTTGAACTTGAGCATGTTGCGGCCGGTACCAAATTGACTGTCGTTGTGATTCACTTCAAGTCGAAGAAGCCCAAAAAGGGACTGAAAGGCGAAGCCAAGTACAAGGAGGCCATCCGCAATCGAAAACGCATCGTAGCCGAAAGTCTACGTATTCGTGAGCTTATGGCGAAGCGCGCCGAAGGCGGCGAACCTAACAACCGATACTTGATCATTGGTGACCTTAATGACGGTCCCAAATACGATCGCTACGAGAAGCAAATTTATAGCAGCGGGATTGAGACGCTTCTTGGCAGCGTCCTTGATCCAGAAAACATCCACTACAGCGCAATCGATCTCTCCGACGGAAAGGGCGAGCCTACATCGTCTTTCGCGGACGGAAGCATTCAGCTGGATCACATTGTGCACCCCAAAGACATTTACTATGGCCGCGAAAAACCAAAAATTGTCAGGAACTCAGGCAAGGTTCGCAGCGACTTAGTGAACATCAAACGAGATGGAAAGAAACGCGACAGCGATCATGCCCCCGTTGAAGTTGTAATCGATTTTTGATTGGCAGAACGCGTCTACCAATTCCGTGCTTTGAACCCAAGTCGCTTCCAGAATTTGCATTATGAGAGTATTTTCGATGTCTTCATCAACCTCCCATTTAGTCGAGCACACTCCACCTCCCAAGAAATCATTTCACCGGGAACTTGCGAACCCGCGCGGGATAGATGTTCCATCTCAGGAAGACGACATGCGGTACCTTTTCAGCATGCCTTTCATTGGTTTGATAGACGCCATCGCAGACACTTTGTTTCCCCCCAACACAGTCAAGAGTTTAAAAGGCGCGGACCATACCATAGTCGCTTCGGACGCTATGGTGCATCGCTATATCCTCTTTAGAGCAACGTGGCAGCCGGATTGGGGCAAAGATATTCACACCGCGTTGCGCCTCTTTTCCAGCGTCTGCGATCTGCATTTCGGCTCGATATTTCCTTTGCTCACTGAGGCGCAGCAAAAAGAGGCTCTCTCAATGCTCGAAGATCGAAAGTACTCAGATACTGACTGGAATTCGAAAGTTGATCAGAGACGCGCATTCAATCAAATCCGAGAAGGAGTCGCAGAGGGCCTGTTCGCTGAACCGGGCTACGGTGGAAACTTCAATGGTCTGGGTTGGTACTACAGCAACTTCATGGTGATTGAGGATTAAGCCATTGTCAGAAAAAGAAAACTTTGATGCGATCGTCATCGGCACAGGCGCCGGTGGAGCTTGTGCTGCGTACCAGTTGGTCAATGCAGGGATGCGTGTGCTAGCGATTGAAAAAGGCCCCTGGCTCAAACTCGACGACTTCCTGGAGGGCGGCGCCTACGGGATGCCAGGAGGTTTTTCAAGCTGGGGACGTGGTGATGAGCTGAAGTACTCGAGACAAAGACTTCTACAGCAGAACGTTCCAAAAGAGCTGCGTTGGCTGTCATATCATGAATATGGCCAGAGCGCTCCGGATCCCAGGCCAACGAAACGCGGATGGATGTCGCAACTTGTCGGTGGGGGTACGGTTCACTATGGCGGAGCGTCTTTTCGGATGGAGCCTGTTGATTTTGAAATGCAGTCCCGATTTGCGACGCAGGCAAAAGATCTGGAACAAACTAATTATGCCGACCTGGGAGCTGAACACTCCGCCGACCTTCATGACTGGCCGGTTTCATTTGCAGAATTTGAACCTTGGTTTTCTGAAGCGGAGCGTCTTGTGGGGATCGCGGCCGGCCCCGGTTCAGGTCTAAAACCATTACGATTGAGTGCAGCCGAGAAGCATATCAAAACGGCGCTTGAGGTTGCGAACAGCGAAATAGAGCTGAAGCCTACGCCCATGGCAATCAACAGCGGCAAGCATATGGGCCGCGAAGCTTGTCATCACAGCGGGCTTTGCCAGGATTATGCCTGTAGATTCGAAGCAAAATCTGACATGCGAGTGACGTTGCTGCGTGAGGCGGAGAAAACGGGCCGGCTTACGATCCAGCCGCTTTCTTTTGTCCGCAAGATCCACATCAAAGGCTCAGTTGCCGAAAGCCTTGAGGTGGTGGTTGGTGATCCCGAAGGTGGTCAGGCGGAGATTGAAAAACTTACCGCACCGATCATCATCGTCGCATGCGAGGCTCTGGAATCCTGCCGGCTGTTAGCGGCATCAGGGATTGGCAACCCTGACGTTCTTGGTCGTTATGTCATGTTCCACGTCACCGGAGGGGCACGAAGTCTGGCTCCGATACCAACCAAAGCTTGGCAGAACGCACCGCACACGGGGTTTATCGATCATTTCTATAATGATCATTCAAATGACAGCACACCGTTCATAAAGACAGGGATCTTTCTTGTGTCTGCTCTCGGCGGGCCCTTGCAAGCCGTTTGGCGAAACTGGGGAGCCGATGCAATACAATATTTAAATGAAATCTATCCGTACAAAATGGATCTGAGCTATATCGGAGAGGGCTTGCCAACCGCCCACAACCGGATCGAGTTGAATACCGGTACAGCCGACAGATATGGAATGCCGGGTACAATCGTTCATTATCGACCGCATCCCTTCGATATCAACGCTGGTGTATATGCAGGTGAAAAAGCCACGGAAATCTTGAAGATTGCGGGAGGGACAACGCATGACGAAGCTCCTCCTGAACTTAAGAAGTTTTTGTCGAAAGATGTGACAGCGCGACGGATGTTCCACGGTTCGGGCGGGTGCCGGTTTGGAAATGACCCCAAGACATCCGTACTTGATCGCGACTGTCGAGTGCATGGCCTGGATAATCTTTTTGTCACAGACGGATCATTTATGCCGACGGGATCAGGCGTGAATCCAACACTCACCATCCAAGCCAATGCACTGCGTGTTGGTCAGCGCATAACAGAAATGATGCAGTAGCTTATCCGCAGCCCGCTTGTGGGCGGTTGGCAAGCCATCACCATTCGCCGCCACCGAAAAACCTTAGATGATAATGTCTTGTGGGCCATTGATGGCTGTTGGACGCGGCTTTTGAGGGGAAGTAAAAACTGATTTTGTCCAGTTTGGAATCGAGATCATCGCTGTGTCACGCATTCGTCCCAGAAAGTCCGTCGGCTCACGACGCGCCATTGTCGTAATTTCTGCTAATCTTCCCTCCTCTATCGCATATATAATTGCATCAGAATTGCGTAGAGTAGGAAATGACAATCCGCTCAGTACCTCAATTGTCGTCAGCCGAACCTGTTCAAGAACAGGCGAGAATTTAAGTGGATCGGGATTTGCATAGTCACTCTGCCAAATGAGAAACCCCGCAGCTCTAAGTTTTGACCCTCGCCGAATGGCCATGATTTTCCAGTAACCAGCCGGAACTTTTATCGGATCGTATCCATCCGTTATGGTGACTTCCGGATCCTCCTCAGTAAACACCGGCCCTTGAAATACACATGCTCGCCGTTCGGTTGAAGTGGATTCGGACAATTCCAGCATCCAATCCTCAACATTACCCCATGCAACATGCATGCGCCGCTCTTGAGGTGCGATGTTCGAATAGAAGTCGCTTTCACGTTCGGCTTTCTTAGCGTCTTCGATTTCCTCCGGTGTGGCACCCCAAGAAAGGCTTTTTCGACGCGCCAAATGGCTGTCACTTAGCACTTAAATGTGAGAATGCAGTTGTTGTGAAGACCTTTGGCACTTTAATCTGAGAATCATCGGGTCCAGTTCTCATATCAGTTGGAGCTGCTGGGGTGGTCCCCACTCTAT
>NZ_SPNT01000033.1 GCF_004959855.1 Nitratireductor sp. XY-223
ACAATCACCAGGATACGGAACGGCTACAATCTCCACCTCACGGACACAGAGGCACCGATCGCCCGACTTCAGCCAACCGGTTCTGGTGACGAAATGAGGATAATGTTCTGGTCCTACCGAGGGCGGTGGCAAGATGTTGGAGACTTCGCAGGGATCATTTTGCCCCTCGACCAAGCGCTGGAAGAAATCTCAACAAACGAAATCTTCTGGACATGGACGTGACTGGTTTTTGTACAAAGTCGAGCTGAGCCATCGCGGCAACAGTTCGACGCCACAGCGCATTGATCTGATGGAACGGTATCTTCGCGTATTCGCAGCGTCATCAATCGAAGCGCTGCTGGCTGACCGGGAGTTCGTTGGCGTTGATTGGATGGCATATCTCATTGAGAACAATGTGCCGTTTGTCATTCGCTTGCGCGAAAACATGCGCATCGAAACCGAGGGTGGTCGGGTGTTTCAACTGCGCTCACTGCTGCGCAAACGATGCAAGGGCCAGTGGAAGGGCTGGCTCCCCGGCATGGCCCGCACACCCGAAAATCTCCTGCGCTTTGAGGGAAAAGCGATCAAGGGTGGCGAATTGCTTCTGGTCGCCACAAATATCCCGGCACCCAAAAGTGCGCTGCGCCTCTACCGCAAGAGATGGGGTATCGAGTGCCTCTTCGCCGATGCCAAAACCCGAGGCTTCAACATCGAAGACACCCACATCACCGACCCTGCCAAACTCGCCACTCTACTGGCGGTCGTTGCTCTGGCCATGACCTGGGCATACCGATGCGCAAGTCAGGCAATGGGTCGAAAGGGCGTCCGCAAAAAAGCCCATAAGCGGCGTTCCAAGTCATGGTTCCGGACCGGGTTCGACATACTCCGACGGTGGATATTGCATGATCAGGAAAAGGCTCTTGAGGCGTGGCGACGAACGTGCCCAAAGCGGGCGCTTTCAGGCCCTGAAATGGAGGGCTTTATGCCGTGAGTCCTGTGGGCGGACTTATTACAGCCCCCGCGCCCCGTTGATCGACTTTTTTCGAAACGCCCGGGTAAATGCGAAAAAAGCCAGGGCGGCCACAACGATTGTAGGTCCCGACGGCGTATCGAATCTTGCCGATGCCATCAGCCCGGCGGCGACAGATACAACACCCATGGCTGCTGCGAAACCGGCCATCCGCTCAGGGCTGGAAGCGAA
The DNA here is from genome assembly GCF_004959855.1 of Nitratireductor sp. XY-223. Classification (GTDB taxonomy): domain Bacteria; phylum Pseudomonadota; class Alphaproteobacteria; order Rhizobiales; family Rhizobiaceae; genus Hoeflea_A. The sequence goes on from NZ_SPNT01000033.1 coordinate 1,181, forward strand.
ACGGCGAACCGTTGCGGCCGGGATGATCAGCAACGAGACGATCAGCAGGACGCCGACGAACCTGATGGCGGCAGCGATCACCACGGCCAAGAGGATGCCGAAAGCCAGCCGGGCAAGCTCTGGCCGGAGTTTCGCGACGTTTGCCAGATCGGGACTGACCGTGGCTACAAGCAGCGGGCGCCAGAGGCACGCGAGTATTCCCAGGACAATAGCCCCACACCCCCAGATGATCGCCAGATCCAGACGGCTTACTGCAAGGATGTCTCCGAACAGAAGCGCCCGCAAGTCCATCCGCATGTTGGGAATGAAGGAGATGATGACGAGGCCGAGGGCTAGGCTGCCATGTGAGAGCAGACCCAGCAGAGTGTCGCTCGGCAGTGAATCGCGCCGCTCCAGATGGAACATCACCAGCACGATCAGCGATGCGATGATGAAAACACCAACCACCGGATGAATCTCGATCAGGATCGCCAACGTAACACCCAAAACGGCGGAGTGGGCGATGGTTTCCCCGAAATAGGCCAGCCTCCTCCAGACAATGAAGCAACCGGTTGGCCCCGTGACGAGAGCTATTCCGATTCCGGCCAGCATGGCCCGGGTGAAAAAATCATCAAGCACCGGTCAGTCCCCCTGAAAACCCGCTGGACCGGCGGCCAGTGACCCGGGAAAGGTTTCCGGCTCCGGTTTTCTCATCATGTTCGTGCGGCACCAGTACGACAACGTCGCTGCCGGTCTCCATTGCCTTCTGGATGTCGTGGGAAATCAGCAGCACACCACATCCGAGATCCCGGGTGATGCCTGCGACAAGCTTGTGGAGCGCATCCGTTCCGGCAATGTCCACACCCTGGACCGGTTCGTCCAGAACCAGCAAGTCGGGGCGGTGTATCAGCGCTCTGGCCAGAAGCAACCGTTGCAATTCTCCGCCCGAAAGCGTCGCTACCTGCGGGTTGCCAAGGTTCTCCAGGCCGACGGAAACCAGGGCATCGTCGATCTCCTGTTGGTCAAAACGTCCGGTCAGTGTCATCAGCCGACGCAGGGTGAGCGGCAGCGTGGGAGCCATCGCCAGCCGTTGGGGCACATAGCCCACCTCGAGCGAACGGGGTCGCTCCACCGTTCCCTCATCCGGATCGGTCAATCCCAGGAGCGCTTTCGCGCAGGTCGTCTTGCCCGCTCCGTTGGCACCGATCAGATAGATGATTTCGTTTCGTCTCACTGTAAGGTTGACATGACGGATGATCCAGCGCCCACCGCGGCGAATACCGATGTCGCGCGCAACGACAAGAGTTTTCAACTGGCGGGGAAGCTGTTCTTTCACTGCCATGGTCCGCGTCCCGTTTCTTAGTCAAACCCGAGTTCCGTATAAGCTTATATTGCGTTTGGAATGCTCCGAACAACGTCTGGGACGACAATTTTTCCATTTTATATAGCGTCACCGAACGCCGATGACAATGCGCCGTTCGCCGCATTCCCCGGGTCTTTTTCCGCCCCGTCGCCGGCCCCGTCATCGGCGGCCGCCGGGGGCACGGCCGTCGCGCCGGCCGAAACCGTCCGGGAAGGCGCGGGCGTCTCCACGGGCGGCGGCGGTTGCGGCGGCCCGAGCGGTTCGAGCAGCTTCGTCAGTTCACGCTCCTGCCGAAGGATCCGGTTGATCAGCGCCTGCCGCTCGCCGCGCAGCCGCAGCACCTCCTCTTCCACCGCGAAGGTCTCCAGCGCCGTCTCGTCGACGACCGATGCCCAGGCCCGCTTCAGCAGGTCGTCCGCAGAGGATGAAAAGTACGGGGCCGGAGGCGATGCGGCCGTTTCCGGCGCGGGTCCGGACAGCGGATCGTCCCCCGGCGCGGGCGGCAGGATCGGTGCGGCCGCGGGTCGCTGGGAAACGGGCGCGAGGGGATCGCCCTCCTGCGCCGCCGCGGGCGCCCCGAAGGACGCCAGCGCCAGGGCAAGCAGCGCCCGGCGTGTCGCCGCGCCGGCAAGGCGCACGAAAGCACGCCCCGCCGCATGGGCCGCGCCGGCAAGCAGCAACACGGCAAGCAGCGCCACTGGAAACAGGCGTCCATGTGACTTATGCTTGCGGCTCGAAACTGAAAGCGATTCGCCATGACGAAACCCGCCCGCGCCGAAGCCGACCGCGCCGAACCCGTACGGGAAGAGACCGCCATCGGGGAGCCTTGCGTCGAGGCGGCCCGCATCGACGGGCCCTGCCTTGACGATGCCGCCGAAATCCAGAGCCTCAAAGAAGCCGGCCTCGCCGGGACACAGGCCGAGGCCCTTGCGCTTTGCATCCGCGCCGCCGTCGCCACCAAATCCGACGTCGCCCTCATGCGCTCCGATATCGAGCGCATCGATGACACGCTGCGCTCCGAGCTCGACCTCATGCGCTTCACCATGCACAAGGACGAAGAGGCCCGCATCGCCGAAACGCAGCGTTGCGCCGCCGCGGCCAAGGACGCGGCCCGGAAGGCGATGTCCGTCCTGACCGTGCGCATCATCGCCGGCGTCGCCATCCTCAACACACTGCTGATCGCGGCGCTGGTCGTGCTGACCGCCATATAGCGGTGCGCCGGATATAGCGAACGCCGCCCGGTTCGCCGCCGCAAGCACCACTGGAAACAAAACGCCCGATGGCCTATGTTCGGGCGAGGAAAGACAAGAGGACGCGACATGGCCGAAACGGCCTTCAACACCATCGCCGAGATCCAGCGCCTGCGCGACGCCGGACTGCCACAGGAGCAGGCCGAGGCCATCACCCTGTCGATCCACGCCGGCGTCACCGGCGGCGTCGCGACGAAGGCCGACCTGGAGAAGGTTGAAACCGGTCTCAAGGCCGACCTGGAGAAGGTTGAAACCGGTCTCAAGGCCGACCTGGAGAAGGTTGAAACCGGTCTCAGGGCCGATATCGATCTCCTGCGGGCCGATATGGACGCGAAGATCGAGAAAGCGAAGTTCGACCTGACGTGGCGCCTGCTCGGCGGCTTTGCCGTCCTCAACGCCATCATGATCGCGATCCTGCGCCTCATGGGCGGCGTCTAGGGCCAGCGTTTCCGCTTCGCATACCGGGAACGCCGCCCGATACGCCGTTGCGGCGGGACGCCCGCGGCGGCCGCGAAGATGCAGCGCGCGGCGCGGCCAGTGCGGGGCTGCCTCGGAGCCCGGCGCGAGCCGTTCGGCGATCAGGTCCGGATGCGGCGCGATGTTCTGCTCGAAGTGCGTTCCGTCGGCTTCCGTGAAACGCCACACGAGCGCCTGCGCCGATATCCGCGCGCCATAGACCGCCGGCGCATGAAGCGGCACATCGTCGAAAAGGCCCAGCGGATTGCACAGGCCGATGACGAGGTCGCCCCCCGCGGCGAGCGAACCGGCCATCGCCTCCAGCAGGGCGAACACCGCGTCGAGGCTCTCCTGGTGGACGTAGCCGTACCAGAATGAGGTCACCAGATCGAAGGGCCCGAGCCCCGTCATGTCGCGCCCGTCGCGGCAATGGAAGGTAACGTCATGAGAGTACCGCAAAGCGTGGGGCAATTATGCCGCCAATTTGTCGTTCTCGCCTGATTTCATGCCCGGATACCATTGCTCGAACTTGGCGCGGAGGGTTCCGTCGAGAGTGCGTGTTCGGGTTTGAAGCATTAGGTGAGCGCCTTGCTTTGACCAGCGCATCTGCTGCCGTTTGCCAAAGCGCTTGCCAACAACCGTGTTGACGGTGCTCTCAACGAAGCCGGTTGAGACGCGTTCGCCATAGCGGCGGCGCTCCGCATAGTTTGGGATCATGGCTCGGTTGTTGGTGATATAGGTTTCGAACTCGCTTGCCGCTTTGCGCAAGGCCTTGATGCTGGCGTAGCTGGTTTCGATCTCGTCCAGGTCCATGACGAGATCTTCAATGATCATCTGGCCGTCATGGATATTGCCGTTCCAAAGGAAGCCCTTGATTTGCCGCAGGAGCCGCGCCAGCTTTTCGGCTTCCTCTTCATTGTGCTGCGCCAGACCTTTCACGTATTGCTGCATGACAGTGAGGCGCATGGTGATGTGGAACCAGTCGAGAATGTGTTCCGAGGCCGGTGCCATGTAGAGCGCCATATTGATCACAGTATCACCGCCATCCGTCATGAAGGTCACGGGCTGGTTTTCCTGCCAGCCCTGATCTTTCAGCACCTCGTGCAGCCGCCGTTTCGGCTTGGCGTCATGGCTTTGGACGAGGCCAAGATACCGGCTTGGCCGATCGGTGGGGAGCGACTTGCCTACGGTGACCTCGAAATGGGACTGGCTTTCATCGCGGGACCGGACATAGCCGCCGTCTATACCGACGGTGATCGGCCCCTCTGGATTGGGCAGGTGTTGGCGCTGATAAGCGCTGGTCTCTATGAAACTCCATTGCTCATCCGCCAATTCAGCTTCCATCCGGGACGCCACACGGCCCAGATGTCGGCGGATCGTATCCGGGCTGAGACGCGCATCGATCGGCAAGATGTCCTTCAGAATATCAGCCGTGATGCCGTACGAGGCCAGCGAAGCCCATTTTGTCTCGAGCCAAAGCAACTCGGGCGCGACGTGGTCGGGCAAGAGTTCGGTCAGCGGGCTGAAGGTCTTGGACGGGCTGTCCTGGCATTGGCACTTGTAGAACCGCGGGCTCGGCACAGAGACATCACCGAACACCGTGCGATACCGGATCTGACCGCGCGCCTTGCAGCGTAACTTACGCCCGCAGTTTGGGCAGTGGGCGCGCTTTGTGCAGAACGCGGCGCCTTGCGCCGACACGATTTCCTGCTGCAGTTTCAGAAGCAGCTCTTTGCTTTCGGCGATAGACAGGCCGATGTCGCCAATGGTCTCGGCCGCCTTGGTGAGCCTGGCAATGTCTTCCGTGTGAACCGTTCCGTCCGGCGCGGTGATCATCACCTTGATCTCAATATCCATAGTCTCCCAACGTCCTTGTTTCTATGTCCGTTCTGCATCTCTCGCTCGCATGATGGTCTGTCGGCTCGTGCCCATGTCACGGGCAATGGCCGAGAGTGTTTCACCTTGGGCGATCCGATCACGCACCTGTGCTTGTTGATCCGCGGTCAGCACCGCCGGCCGCCCAGGCCGTTTCCCCTGCGCCCTGGCCCGGGCCAGACCCGATTGGGTGCGTTCGATCAACAGGTCGCGTTCGAACTGGGCAACGGTATTGATCACCCCCATGGTCAACTTGCCTGCAGAACTGGTCAGGTCGACGCCGCCAAGGGCCAGACAATGAACGCGTATGCCCATCTTCTCAAGTCGGGCCACCGTGGTGCTGACATCGATGGCGTCACGGCCCAGTCGATCCAGCTTGGTGACCACCAGCACATCCCCCTGTTCCATCTTGTCCAGAAGCCGCGCAAAGCCCTTGCGCTGTAAAATCGACATGGACCCTGAGACCGTCTCGGTGATAACCCGATGTGGCGCGACCTGAAAGCCGGCCGCGGCGATCTCGCCCAACTGGTTGTCCGGGTCCTGGTCGAGCGTCGAGACTCTGGCGTAGGCGAAGGTTCGGGGCATGCGAGAGGGCGATCTGTTCCAAAATCGATGTCCACAAGGTCACCCATGACCAATACCGCGTCAAGCTATATTCTGGACGTAGCCTCCGGGCCTGGACACCCCTACCACTGCTGATGCATCAGGTCGCGATGATCGCCAGCCCGAAACCGCTTGTTCACAGCGCCTTTTGAGAACTTGCCCTCCATGAACGGCTTGCGCGCGGCGATCCGTTCCATCGCGTCCTCAACTTCCTCAGACATGAAATCAGATACAGGTCGATCAGGAGCGTCTGCGGCAGCAACATCCTCAAGAAAACCAGCCATGACATCCATGTCCATATACGCCTCATAGCCTTCTGCCTCATCCCTCCGCTCAAGATATCCACGGGGTCCGCCGCACTCTTCCGGGGGACAGGTGCTCGCCCCACCCATGCACACAGGATAGGTCGTGTTCGGCTTGGCGATTCCAAACCTCTCGACGCGGATCTCATGCTCCCAGCGATCACTCATATCATAGATGTATTCGAACTTGTCGTTTTCGCTAAAACCAAACCGGCTCAGCGGCGTGCGAGGATCGCCCATACACAACTCAAAGGATCCATACTGTGACCCGCGAATATCAAAGGCGTAAAGGTGCAGACTTTCCCAGCCCATAGCCACCTGACAAACACCATGCAGTTCTCGCAGAGTCATGTCGGCGGGCACCTTGACACGACGCCAGATCATCGGGCTGATCCCCAAAAGCCTGACCTTCAACTGAACTATTTCATGCGCCTCATTCATCATCATGGGCCATTCTCGCCATCATCACAGAAAAATAGCAACTGCCCCATGCTTTGCGGTACTCTCCAAAAGCTTGTAGATGGAATTACCGATGGCGCGTGACCTCCAATCACCGGGCTTCGTACTTCCAATTGACAGGTAGTTGATTCCCAATTAACAGTGTTCACACTTTCAATCTGCCGGTCGCAACGGACAATGTACAAACGACTTATCGATCCGCGCTTGCGTGAGGCACTGACCGATACACCGGTTGTCCTTGTTGTGGGGCCACGCCGTGCCGGAAAAACCACGCTCGTGCAAACCGTGGGGCGCGAAGATCGAACCTACGTCACCCTTGATGACCAGACGATCCTGGATGCAGCCCTCGCGGACCCTGCCGGGTTTATCCGAGGTCTGGACACAGCCACCATCGATGAGGTGCAAAGGGCACCCGAACTCCTGCTTGCGATCAAGAAGTCCATCGACGAGGATTATCAACCTGGTCGGTTTCTCCTCACCGGTTCCGCTAATGTGATGACTCTGCCAAAGGTTGCAGACAGTCTCGCAGGACGCATCGAGACGTTGCACATGCTGCCACTCTCACGTTCAGAGCTTTTGGACGTGACCCCCGCATTCTTGAAACAGCTTTTCGAAGGTAAGTTTCAATCGATCAAGGACGCAGTCCTGGGAGATGATCTCATGGACATCGTTCTCCAAGGAGGTTTCCCGGAAGCCCTGTCGCGCGATATTGAGCGACGTCGCCAGGATTGGGCACGTTCTTATCTGACCTCCGTTCTGACCCGAGACTTGAGGGATATTGCAAACGTTGAAAAGCTGACAGAGCTGCCCAGGTTTGTTCGGTTCCTTGCCGAGCATTCAGGCCAGTTGGTGAACTATTCCGAATTCGGATCGAGCATCAATGTGAGCCATAAAACGAGCCAGCGCTATGTGGGACTTCTCGAGCAAGTCTTCCTCATTTCCACACTGCCGCCATGGTACACCAACGCCATCAAACGGATTACCAAAACGGCGAAGCTGCACTTCTTGGATAGTGGGCTTCTTGCCGCAACCCGCGGCCTGACCTTTGAGAGGGTTCGCAACAACCGGGATTTGGTAGGAGCCCTGTTGGAGAGCTTCGTTTTCTCGGAAGTTCTGAAGCTTACGACCGGGACAGAAATGCGTCTCAGTCCCTATCACTACCGTGACCAGGAGATGCGTGAGGTGGACATCGTATTGGAAAGAGACGACGGATTGATTGCTGGCATCGAAGTCAAGGCGTCTGCCACCGTCCGCACGTCTGACCTCAGCGGGTTGAAGACGTTAGCTGAGGCAAGCGGTGATCGGTTTTCATTCGGAGCGATACTATATGACGGCAAAGAGGTCGTTCCGTTCGCAGAAAAGCTCGCAGCCGTACCAATCTCTAACCTGTGGAGCGGTTAATACGTGCTAATAAGTGGTGCGCCGCACCGGCTGACCTCGCCGCCGCTGCCGGGCTGCGCTGGACGATCGAAGAATGTTTCCTCAGAGCCAAGGATGACCTGGTGCACTCCAGTCATGGTCACTTTGTCAAAACCGGCGGCCTGCGCTGGCTCGGCTCAGTTACATGTTGCGCACCTCTTTGCCGCGCCTTTGCGGGCCGGGACGTATACGAAGCCGTCCCTTGCGCCGTTGAAGACCATCGTCGTGCCGGTCAGTGCCATCGCCCCGTTTCCTTCTGCCTTCACAAACCCGTTGCCGGCCCGTTGCCGGAACGGCCCCGTACCCGTCGATGCCGCGCGGTCATGCCGCGGAAATCGCGTCACAGGCACAGCGTGCATCACGATTGTTGCAATTTCGAGGCATATTCCCGACGCCGCTCAACGCCCTGCGGATGATTTTCGCCTGCGGGGTTTTCTTCATCCGCCTCAGGTCCTCTGCGGCCCGCGGATGACGGCGGCATCGCGGTCGGTTTGACACGGGTCGGTGTGCCCGTTTGTGCTTTGGTGAGCGGGACCGCATAGGGCGTCGGGATCATGCTGCGGCAGGGTTCGTTTGCCGGGTGAGGCTTGCGGTGCACCAGCCGATCTGTTGTCCGGTCTGTTGGCGGGTTACGCCCGGCGGGCGGTCCCGCAGATGGCCCGCGTGTCGGGCCCAGCGGTCCGGTCCGACGCATTTGCCTATTCTTTCCATAGCCAAATTCCCCCGGGCGGGAGGGTATCCTTGCCGTGATATGAAAGCGCCGCTTACCGGCATTCTCCAACCCCGGCGGCAAAAAAAGGCATTACGGTGACGGATCATACACGAAAACAACGGTTACTGACTGGTCGCCACCGACTGGTCGCGCAAGGCTCGCCCTGCTGTGTTGCATGGCGCTGCTGTCGCTCGGCGTTACCGCCAGCAACAGCTCAAGCACGCTGATAAGCACGAGTACGATGACTCGGGCCGACAAGGTGGCGATGCTTTTGATGCATGCGGCGGAGCTCTCGGAGAATTGCGATGCGGAAAAGAAGGCTGCCGACACGGCGCTTGCGGTGGCGAAGATGGTCGCCGGCGAGGCGGGTAAAGAGCGCAATCCAGGGTAAGGGCGACACCTCGCCGGTCCGGGACGTAGCGCTTAAGCGCTTGAAAATACAACCTTCGCCGCTGACAGGGCTGTCGTTGCCATTATCGACCGGGACGACTAAGGACTTCGGTCGCACCCGTCTTTCTTCGATCTCCGCAAACGGAAGTTGAAAACCAATGAAAACGTCCTTCCGTCTGCGGTGCGCTTTTGTTCTGGTGTGAGGCGCATGATGGGTGAGAGACTAGCGCCTTTCCAAGTAGGTGGCATCGGCGTGGAATTCGCCCGTAAAGCGCCTTATGGACCATCGAATGGATGACGATCACACCTACGAAGAAATGAAAAAACCTGCGAAGGCACACATTTTCACTGTGGGACCTTCAATCCCGGCACGTACCGATAGCCTGGCGAATTTGTTATCCGGGTCACTATTGTCTTTAATTCCCAAACTATTGATATGTGCTGTATTGTGCATGTTTCTCGGTGCCGCGGTCTTTGCTGCGCCGTTTGGAAGGGGGATGTCCCGTTCTCTGTTGAAAAAGAACTGAGGATTGGGTGGCGTTGCGGTTTCATGATTAGGCGGCCTGCGCCATGTCGTCAACCTGGTTGCTGTCGCCCGATCCTGCGCCATGTCTGTGGAGAGCGGCTTTGAGGATCGGCAGTTGCTTGCGAGCATTGA
>NZ_SPNT01000034.1 GCF_004959855.1 Nitratireductor sp. XY-223
ATGTGCTAATCGTCTTCATGGTGTTGCTTCCTTTCAGGTTCAATGCCCTGAGCTTAATGCTCAGGGGAAGCAACGCCACCCAATCCTCAGTTCTTTTTCAACAGAGAACGGGACATCCCCCAAATCGACGTTATCAGCAACGCCGATAAAGAGAACGCCTGGTGTGAGATCGGAGATTTAATCGAACTACGATTTAGCGCTGGTTATTGGCGAAAAGCCAATGCCGTCCATCGCTGGTTTGTTGAACACGTGCAGAATGGTCAGGACGATGGTCGTGAGTATCCAGTCGGTCGGACGCAACTCGAAAAACTGTTGCGGACCGTCAATGCCGTCCTGAACGCCAGTCGATTGGTGAATGGCCGGGTTAAAAACGGCGAGGTTCTCCAGGGTGATAAATGGGTGCCTCAATACGAGAAAGGCAAAGTGATTGCCGACCCAACCCTAGCGAAGGAGCTGCTGCCAACGGCCGAAGGTTTCTTTTTCGGTTCGACGGACTACGATAAGTGGTACGTCGAGGATTTAAAGCTTACCAAGTCCATTCTAGAGGAGGCTTTGGCCAAGCCAGAGCTGGATTACTACTATAGTTCGTGGTGGTAGCCAATTGACCAGACCAAAGACCCGCCTATCACGGCGGGTTTTTTGGTGTTTTCCTGCACCGTCTTTGCTTTCTTGATGGCTAATAGGAATGTGCAAATCTCTTCGATCTCCCAGATAACTTGAGCTACCGCCAGCACGTCCTTTCATTTTACCGGCCATCCGAAAAAGTAAAGCCGCTTCGCATTCGCTGCGGGCGTTGACTTTTTCGCATTAAGGCCGGTTCGCCAATGACAGACGAGCTGGCTTATTAGCTTGTCGCGGTCGAACCTTTTACAAGCTGCTAAGCAATTTCGCTTATGTCCGAGGAAATTTCACTCAACTCCGGCAAGGGCTATCAGTCTAACTTGCGTCGCCGTCTAAAAGACGATCTTGACGCAGTAATCAACGATGGCGCCTCAGCCGGTGAATTCATCGACTTTGTGATTTCAGAAAATTACGCCAGCTACAAGCGCGGCGTTGAATTCGGTCGGGAATTCGGCAAAGGGACTGGATCCCGCAGGGGTCGATACAACAAGCGTGGTCGAAAAGACTAGGCTTCAGAGAAACCCGCCTTCGAGGCGGGTTTTTTTGTGTTTGGATCAGGGTCGAAACAATGGGACAAAATCGACGTTGCAGCCGCCACGTCCCTCCATTGTACTGACCACCCTCACCCGTCAACCCGCTCCACTATTTGCGTTGGTGGGAATGGCGGTTCCACACTCTCGGCACGGGTTATTCGTTTCCATGCTATGCGACCGGCTCAATTAATTCCGACCCTTTGTTTTTTACGCTCCCAACGTCTTTTGATACCGGATAGAAATCCAGATCGGCACCGCGGTTTTGTTGCAGCAGGCCGAGCGCATCTTCCTTGCTGGTTCCCTTGTCCATCCAATCCTCCAGCACGTCAGGTTTTAGGATCACCGGCATTCGATTGTGGATGTGCGCGATGTTGTCTGTCGGTGGCATGGTGATGATGGCAAATGTCGTCATGTCGAGCTGCTTGTTGTGGGCCATGATCCCGGCAAATCCATACGGCTCAAACAAAGGCGCTTCACCGGGTAGATGAATGAGCCAGGGCTGCTTGTCGCCCTTCTTGCCGGTCCATTCATAGAATCCCGTAGCCGGGATCAGGCAGCGGTGATGCTCGAAACCCGCCTTGAAGAATCCGCTCCCTTCAGCAAGCTTCTCGATCGTTGCATTGATCGGTTTGAACTTCGCGTCTTTGGCCCAGAACGGCACAAATCCCCACACCACCGGCTCAATGCCAATTTCTCCATCTCGATTTGTGATGATTTCCAGCGTTGTGGTCGGTGCTGTGTTGTAGTTTGGTTCGGGTCCATTTCTCCTGTCGACTTCTGCCGGCAGGATAGTGAGGTACTTCCGATATTCGGCCCACGTGCCGGTGGTAATGAAGCGGCCACACATCCCCTGATCCCTTCACAGTGACAAAAATCCGGTCTATGGAACGAACAGACATGTGCGGTGTCAACCATTCAGGAGATTCGCCATGTCCAGAACCAAACCCCGTCGCGCCTATTACGTAAAAGATGAAGCCCTCAAGATGCTTGAGACAGGCCGCAAAGGTGCCATCAAGGTATCCGGCGGCGAACGTTTCTCAAGTCCCGAGGCAAAGGCCGCAAGGGCGGTTGCCAATGCTATAGATGATCTTGTCGAGGCCCTTACTGGTGATCGAGAACTTTTCTGGGATAAGGGTCACGGTGGATGATCTGTGGAGCAATGCGCTTTCATCTGCACCACGGCTCGCGCTTGCCGCGCCAGGGGCGGGCCAAATCCTCGTCGACCAACGTCTGACCAAGATCGTCACCGTTGATATAGATCACCGCCAGCGTCCGGCCGAGCCGACTGGCAAAGGAACCGGATCCCGCAGGGGTCGATACAACAAGCGTGATCGAAGAGACTAGAGCTACTTAAAACCCGCCTTTCGGCGGGTTTTTTTTGTGTTTGGACAGGCCCTACCCTTGAGCCAGATTCACATAGCTGAGCAGGTAGGAAAACGTGGCCGTCCCGTTCAGTATCCAGCGTCGCGGTTTGCATTAACGATGAGCCTGTTGCTCACCTTGTTGCTCCGCTTGACCTTGCCACCGCAGCTATAAGTGACCTGAGCCGTTAGCGTGTAGCTGCTGGCATTTCCCGTAAATAGTTGGGCTTCGATCGTTTCACGCTTGAAGATAATGACGTTAAACGGCCCTTCCTTATCCCACCAAAATAATCCCTCAATTAACTCCGGCGCACCCTCCTCCTCAAATGGCATTGTTACTTTGTACGGAATGGTCGCCCGAGCGGCCGGCGGCACTGCCAGATTCTGAAGTTTGATGGAGCAGCCGGCTGAGGCGGCGTTTGGCCAGAAAGCTACCGCCGCGACCGCCGCTACGGCCGCGACCGCCAGGAATGAGGGGATGAGAAATTGCTTCATGCCAGTGTCTCCAATCAAGTCTGTTTGCAATTCATTCGCGCCAAATCAAATGTCGGTGAGGAGGGCTGAATTACTCCATCACAGGCATTAAATATTCCATATGGAATACAACCATTCGGAATATATGACAATAGGAATATAGCAATCCGCTGTAGCTAAGAGATGGGCATAGCTTATGCGGTACGATATCTATTCACCCCTAAACCAGAAGCTCTCGACCCTCTTGTATGAGGCCAGAAAGAAAGCTGGCATTACCCAAAGGCAGCTAGCCGACGGCACCGGGCGTACCCAGGCCTACATCTCCAAATTTGAGCGCGGTCACCTGCGGCTTGACGTCAGCGATTTCATCGCCTTCACAGCTGCTTTAGGAATAGATCCCCACAAACTGCTGGATGAGCTCATTGCCAACCTGAAAGCCGAGGCCGCTAAGGAGGCCAAGACAAAAAAATCCGCTAAGACCGCCAAGAAAGCCGGCCCACCACCGCCCAAGCTCACCCCCGACGCCCTCACCTGGACGGAGGAGGAATTCAAGACTTGGCTAAACGAAGTGAAAAAGTGGTTTGACGAAAATCCCGCTCGAGCTGCCGTACGACAACAGCCCAAACCATCAAAAATCAAAAGAGCTAAAAAGTAGAGTTTGGCTAATCCATTCGTTCGAATCTCAAACCGGTTGCTGGTCAACAATTACCTGATCAAATTCGTATAGAAAATAGGAGTCCGCTTCTCAAAAATACCTTCAAACGGACAAGTATTCAAAATCGAGAGCCTGACTTGTGAAAATATCCTCGGCGCTGAATTGTGTGGCAGTGCGGATCTCGAATGCTGGCTCGGACCAACGGTAGCCGTCTGGCATAGACATTTTTTTGACGAGTTCATTAAACTCTTTGCCTATTGCATCAGTTTCGACAAGTTTCCGGTCACCTGAGTGGGTGATGACGAACAAGGTGAGCTCAACAGTTTCCGCCTCCCAGCTGGGGGTTGCACGAACACGAATTTGACGAAGTGAGCGGAATAGCTCGCCTGGTGGTGATTGTTTATCATGCTTACTGGATGCCCGCCGCTTAAGAGGATCAAGAGCAGCCACAATTTCCTCTGGAAAGGCAAAACGGCCGAATTTGCGTTCGAGAGCCAAGGCGAGCCGGCGCTGCCCCGCTTGGGTGTGAAATCCCTCACGCCTCTCCCAAGTCGCCAGCAGTTCTTTCGAGACAGACATGATTTTTGACAAGTCAGCGAAAACACTATCTTCGGGCTGTTTTTCCAGTGCCAAAATGGATGGCCGAAGACCTTTTGCGATTGCCTTGCTGTCAGCTTCTGGCAGATTTACCAGGGCACACACACTGACATTGCCTCCGGTACGAACGACGTCACATGTTTGGGAGACAACGAGGAGGCCGACTACATTAGATGTATCAATATCTTCGACAGGACGATATCGGTCGTCTGTGTCGCTCTCCTCATCACAGTTGTGTGCATACAGAAACCCGCCGACATTCATAGCGTAGTCGCCCTGGCGCCAGGTTTGAAGCACTTCCGCTATATCTGTCTTCGCTTCGTTCACTGCCTCTCGCCATTAGATACGCTTCGCACGACGACGGCGAGGTTGTGGTGAGGATTTTTCATTAGTTGGCACAGTCTCTATCTCACCATCCTGCGGAACAAGAAGCTCGTCGGGGCCAAAATGAAGTGAGACTTCAGGATCAACGGAGGCCCAGGATTTTCGCGGTGAAATTTGGCTTACTCCCGACATTTTTCGCGCCGTTTCATACTGACCACGTGCGATAAGCTCAAAAGCGCTTTCGCCTGCAGCGTTCTGGCGGGCGAGTAGTTTTCGCAAAACACCATCATCACCGGGATCGATTGAACGCAACACCATAAGCACTTTTTTCAATGTCTTGTCATTGTTGCGTCGGATATGACCACCCTTTACCCAATTGTGTAGGGTTCTCCTATCTACACCGATCAGTTTGGCGATCTCTTCCCAAGGGTAACCGGTGAGTCGACGAATTTCGAACAGCGCATCCTTAGCTTCAAGATCGTATGCACTTTCAGCGTACTGATTGATGTCGATTTCGTGCAGCAAACATTTCACAATACCGGGTGAGATTGTCTCTAAATAGGCCGCCGATGAATCACCCAGTAGTGCGAGCAATTCAAGTTTGGTGATCGATCCGGGTGCATTCGCAGCTGTTATGGTCGCTGTAAATCCACGCAGTTGATATGAACTCTGTGGTGACCAGTCCCAGGTGTTCCTCTGATCCGTACCGAAGTGAGGAAAGACAATTTGAGCAGGTCTTGTTGAGGCAGTGACTGTTTCACTCATACCTTTCCTCCATATTCCTTCAAGAACTCCTCTGTTACCGCCCACCTGAAAAAAGAGTAGACCCGTGTCGCGCAACTATAGGCTTCATCACGGATAACGTCGGCGTCAAATGGTTCCGCACCCTGTTTAGAATCACGAAACACGTCAATATCAAGCATCCAGCTTGGTTCATTGATAGGCGGCATTAAATCCGGGTCATGCGTCCCGCCATCTGGAAGCATGCCCCACCTAGCGATGAGTGTGCCTTCTTCAACTTCACACTGAGATTCGTGCAGACTTTGAAGAACATATTTTCGAAGTGGTGATGATGCAAAGCCAGCTAATTCTGGTCGAACGAGGTCCCCGAGTTTTTTGAAAGGCTCACCGGAAATCCGGTCTACGTATCGTACTCCAATACGTTGCTGGTAATTAGGCCCGATCGTGTCTTGCAAGGCTTTCAGAATTTTTCCAAACCGATCGATGAAATCATCTCGTGAGGTATAAGCGCGTGTTTCTATGGATATAAACGTCGTCGTCAAGCTCACTCGCCACTGGCGATGAGCGTCAAAAAAACGCCAATTTCGAGCATCGCGCTGCTCAATGCTACTACCGGATACAGCTAGAATCTTGTTCTGATCCTCCTTATGAATTGGGTAGTCTTTTCGAAGGCAATCCTGAAAATCTGCTACGAATTCCTTTTTCGTAATCGAAAACACCTCTTCAAATCGTGCTTGTGCGAGAACACCGGAAAGAGGTGCATGTGGTAGAGGAATCCTTTTGGGTGCCGGGCCTGTAAAAGGGTCGGTGTGGGGCATAGGTCAGACTTTCGTGAATCGTCGTGTAGAATCACCTTATGGGAAATAAGGTGGGAAATAAAGATTTCAATTCAATTAAACCGTGAAATGTAGCAATGCAAACGGATAAGCCGAAAATTCGAATTACCGGCGGTACCAGAAAGGTACCGCCGGCTGAGTCGGAGTGGGGATGGGCATCACCCACTCTCGGGAAGCAGACAGCAAATGCCAGCGATTGCGCCCCTTATGGCGGGTTTTCCGGTTACCTAACAATCAACCGGAATGTGATCGGAACGTCGAAGAGCCAGTCGTCCGAACACAGTGGAGCGCTTCCAAGCATCGCTATCTACGCCGGCACTGATAGCGGGAAAAGCGGAAGATACAAACGAGCTTCAGATATATTCTATTACAATTGTTACAACGCCCGGCCTGATGTAACCCAACCTTGGCAGCCATCAGCAGCTATTGTGCGGTCAGCTTCTCACGCAGCGCGGCAACACTCGGACTGACCTTAAGAAACCTGTCCTCGAATAGCCAGGTAGGACTGGCCATTCAACCGCTGTCTCTGCACCGGTTGACCCTGTTATATAAGTGAAAGCCACCGGCACAAGCCGGTGGTTTTTTGCTTCCAGAACAACTGAAAACTATCGTTCTATTGCTTGCCAGCCTCGATCCTTAAACTGGAATTCTCAACACGCAAGTCAGCAACTTCCTGGCAAAGTTTCCTGATCTATTTTCGAACGTGACGCCTTGGGGTCTTGAGATCATGAGCGCCAGGACTGGTTGGCCATAGTAGCCTTCTTTGAGCGTATGCTCATCAGTTCTACAACCCCGGCTGATAGTGGTCGATCAACAACCTTGTTAGCTGCTCACCACGCAGTGAAAGTCGCTTTAAATTATCATCTGTCATGGCCGCAAAATCAGTTGGATAGGTGATTACATCTTCTCTTGGAATCAGGTCCGACGGTTTGAACGGTAGTTTGTGGTCTTGTTGACCGAGATATGGAAGGAGAAAGCCTTTCAATTGTCCAGTTTTCGCCAAATCGTGCAGTTGGCCGTAGCTTTGTGAAGCAGATCGCCTAAAGATAGAGCTAACTGTCGCCTGCATCCGGGTACCCCAGGTATATGGAATTACGTCACCCTCCGGCAGGCCATGCCCAGCATCGCAGCTGATTATAAAATCAATGTCGTAAACGTTAGTCGAGTACTTTGTCGATCTTCCCGGGATAAGACATGAAGTTCCAAGGTTATCGTATACACCGCCGTCTGAGATGATTACCCGGTGCCTGTCCGATTTCCCATTTTTTGAAAACTCAAGCCTTTGGTCGAATGCCGGCAGAAGTACGGGATACGCAGCTGACGCAGCAACTGCTTGGGACACTAACGGTGAAGCACCATTCAACGTGCCAAACCGCCAAGATCCTGTCTCTTTTGATCCGTAGCGAAAAGCAGTGCCGGTCCTCAGCTCGGCTGCGTTTATGACGATACCCAAAGATTCTCGTTGAACATCAGCCATTCTTTTGTCTTTGAAAAGACCGTGGTGCAGATAGCGTTCGAATGCAGTACTACGACTAGCAAACCTTGGGAGTGGTGCTTCAAGTGAAGCTCCGAATTCTGTCAAGCAGGGCCAACTCACACCAAAAAGACCTGGTAAATTGGCGCCGATAGATGCCATTCTGCCTGCTGCGGCCAATACACCTGATGTTGCCACTGCGGCTGCAATTTTTGGAGTTTCCAAAGAGCATAATGTGTAGCGTGCAATTCCCCGGGTCAGACCTTCACGCAAGAGGGCTGTGACACGTTTCTCAAAATTCCCGAAGGAATCATCCGAATATGCCCATAGCGCTGCAATCACGCTGCCGCCAGATACAGAAGATATGACCTTAATGCGGGATAAGATGTCCCGATCATGTAATGCTCTCAGGCAACCCAGGTGAAACGCTATGGCCCTTGACCCACCTCCTGAAAGGGCCAATCCGATTTTTAGGTCTTTAGGCATGTGCGACTATTCTTATTACTCTCCACACCTGTTGCTCCCACCTAAGTTCGTTTCTCCTAAAAAGGTAATATGCCCATTGCGGGTTGGTAGACGCCTGTCCAATGATAAGCATGACAATGTGTCGGGGTGGTTTGTCATTGAGGTGCAGAATGCTCTGCATTGCACCGAGGTCTATATTGCTGGGGTCAGGGGGTGACACTGGGTGTGTATGCCAAATGCCGATAAAGCCGGAAGATCCGCCGCTTATTTTCTTGTGTTGTTTACTGAGTTCTTGGGTGCCATCAGTTCCGCATACAAACAGTTTTTCGGTCAGTTTGGAATCAGGCGGCGGGCCAGAGGCCTGGTCAACCGAGATCCTCTCAAGATAATCATCAATTTCGCCGAAAAGCAGTCCACCCGTCTCGATGCATTCACCATTAACACGGGCGCTGCGCTCGATCTCACTCTCGATGGTCTTTCTTGCCGCAGTAGCGGTTAGTGCCAAATAGCTGTGGTTGCGTTCAGTGTTTTGAGTAGGTGATTCAAATCCAAATCTGATTCTGCCTATTGACCCATTATCTTCCACCAAAGGCAGTGCCTGATAGCTACACGAGCCTACTGTACGATTGTCTTTTACAAGCTCGCAAAGGCCCATGTTCAAAAGACCTGACGCGTGAAAGGCTATATCGGCGGCTGAACCTTCAAAGGTTGGTTCTGAGCAACCGGGTTCAGGTTGGAAAAGTTCTATGTCGCCTGGCTTCGGCCAAAAGGTTTTCGCCAAGTCTTTATATTTTGGATTTCTATATGCGGTTAGCTTGGCGTTTCTGGACAGGCTCCTCGGACCTCCTGGGAAGCTGGGCGGTCTGTATATCACCTGTCCATATTCCGCCTTGGCGCTTATGGACATTCCGATTATTGGAGGAGAGTTTGGTGCCACCTGGAGTTCGCGCTCCAGGACATATCCAACAGACCTAGATGCAGTCGTGTCGATTATAAGGTCAATATCCCCGATATCATTCGGCAGGACACGGTTAGTTAGATTATTGAATTCAGCTGTCACCTCACAGTTTGGAGAAATTGCTTTGAGGCGATCCTTCAAGACATTTGATTTGAGTTTCCCGATATCTGAATCTGTGAATTGTTGTCTTGAGATAACGCCACTGGACACAGAATCTTTGTCAACCAATTTGATCTGGCGTGCCCCACCTCGAGCAAGAAAATCCGCCGTATAGGAACCCAAAGCTCCGCATCCCAAAAGGAGCACGCGTTTGTCCTTAACCCAGGCAGCGACACTGTTACCATCTCTTGGATGTGTTACCTGTTGTCGGGCTTCGTCGATCCGGCACCACTCTACTTCAGCAGTCAGACTCCATTTGGCAAACGCTCCAATCGCGGCGTCTTTGTCCTCGGTTTCTGCAATAATTTTTCTGAGCGCATTGGTCGCTTCATCGTCGATCCGCCATACGGCAAGATGCTGAAGAATTGGTCCGTTAGGGTCACGCCTACGCATTGGAGTGCCCAAGACAATGTACAACTTTTGGTCGCGCTGCAGTAAAGACGTGTGGTATCTCATGAGAAGGTAGAGCGTTCCAACGTCGATACCGTTCTTTTCAAGCTCACCCACTATCCCATTGACGTTTTTTGGATATTCAATCGGGAAGGGTTGACTAAGCAATATGGCAGCTGCAGGTGTCAGCTCATCTGCCGGCTTCTCGTCTAATTTCTTCCAGCTCACCAGGTCAAATCGGGTTTCATGGACAGCGCTGAGCTCAGCGGTTCCAATCCAATGGGAAGCATCCTGTTCGAACTCTGGAGTGTCGGCACGAATTACTATCTGGACGTTACTGTTTTTGTATACGACAGGAGGATGTAGGGGGCCGTCTATGGGATCGAGTTCGCCTTTGGCAGCGGCAGCGAACCAGCTGTTTAGCCGATCCACAAAGCCGTACATACCGTCTGATGGCACCCATTCTATGTCAGGCGCTAGGTACAAACACAAATAGCGTGCCCACTGGACATGCGGATATCCCGCAAATCGCTTGTGGCTAGACCACACCTTTGGTTCGCGCAACGGAAATGAGGGCGGGATGGATACCTGAAGTGGTTCCCGTGATCTTATTGGCAATCCTTCAGCTGTTTTTTCATAGTGCCTCGTCGACAAGCCTAGGGGATGTCCCGTTCTCTGTTGAAAAAGAACTGAGGATTGGGTGGCGTTGCTTCCCCTGAGCATTAAGCTCAGGGCATTGAACCTGAAAGGAAGCAACACCATGAAGACGATTAGCACATC
>NZ_SPNT01000035.1 GCF_004959855.1 Nitratireductor sp. XY-223
GTGCTAATCGTCTTCATGGTGTTGCTTCCTTTCAGGTTCAATGCCCTGAGCTTAATGCTCAGGGGAAGCAACGCCACCCAATCCTCAGTTCTTTTTCAACAGAGAACGGGACATCCCCAACGGTTCCGGTCAGGTGCACCAGGTCCCCTTCGGCAAGCTTCGATTCAAGCAGTTTGCGCAGGGGCGGCTTGAAGCACACCACAGTGTTCCACACGGGCACGGTCTTCCATGAACCGCGATCATCCCTGGTCGCATATTCGTGCACAACGGTTATGGTCGTCGCTTTCTTATACGCGTTGATGCTGCCGATGCGAACGATTGCACTCCAGGTAAAAGAGCCACTCATGCGCGAAGTCCAGCGGAAACGATGACTTGGACAAGGGTGACATAGACTTCGAACGCATCCGCGATCTTCGGACGCCACACGACCGCCAGGTCAGCGCATTTCCTGTCATCATCCCCGAAGATGTTACGGGTCACCGAACCGGCCATTCGATGAACTGCGAAACCGGATGCCGGCTCAGCAAACGCCGGTTGTAGTGCTCGGCCGCGAAGATGCAGCAATCGGTCCCGGCCTCCGTACCCAAACAGGTGCGCGACAGCTTCCGGGCGCAAGCGCTGACATGCAGCCGAAAATCCGGATGGTCGAGGGGCGTGTGGATCCGCGTGGCGCCGACGAGTTCGGATCCTCGTTCGGCGAACAAATGCCATCCCCGGACGGAAATACCGAGACGGCTGATTTCCCCGTCGCTCAGAACCCTGCCGGGCATCGGTTCGACAGGCTCGAACACATCCGCGACATCCTTGTCGAGTTGATCATCACCGGTTCGCCGCGTAGCGCGCCGCAATCGTTCCACGGTCACCCTTGCATCGAGGACGATTTGCTCTTCTACCGCCTGAAGCAAATTCGCATCGAGTATCATCGGCCTGTCTCCGCACGCACTACAACCTTGAGTTTATTAGTCATCAATTGTTGCACAATGTCAAAACTCTATCGCGTTCTTGCCTGGTTCATCGCTCTAAAGATGATGTTTGACCGGCGCAGTATCTGCCGATGGAATGCGCAATCGTATGACTGCGCACCCCGAAGGGGCCTCAGGCCCCGATCCTTTTGATTGGAATACCCAGTTTTTTCGCCTTGTCGACCAGATTTTCAGTAATGCCATTTCCAGGACAGGCAATCAGGCCCTTGGGCATCGTGTCGAGCAGCAGGTCGTTGCGCTTGAACGGAGCGGCTTTCCTGTGCGTCTTCCAGTCGGGCTTGAACGGGACCTGTGTGACGTCGCGGTTTTCCGCCCACTTGGCCGCAATCAATTCGGCTCCGGTAGGGTTAGCCCCATGAAGAAGGATCATATCGGATATTTTTCCCGGGTCTGATCCAGCACTGCCCAAATGGCATTGTGGTCCTGCACCTCCGGTCCGCCGGCGAAGGCGATCCGTGTGCCATCCGGACAATGGACTTCGTTTTCCCGACGCCGTTTGGCCGAGAGGAAATCCCGGCTTTCGATGACGGCAGCGGTCAGGGCTTTGTGGGACACTTTCGAGCCCGTGCGCGGCAGCCAGGCCGAACCGATCTGTGCGCGGTAGTGCTCGCCGGCACAGTCCCGGATTTCCTCGAACGCATCGCGTTTCTCGGTCAGGTTCTGGCCCTTCTGAAAGAGGCGCTCGAGTTCGACGCTCTTGACCTCCGATCCGTCCTGTGCGCGTTGCTGTTCGCGTTGTTCGCTCTCATTGTCGCCGAGCAGCTTGTCGATGTGGGTCACCCTGCGGTGAAAGATGTTGACGATTGACCAGAGCACTTCGTCCAGCTCATCCTCGAGGGCCGTGTCGGCAAGTAATGTCATGGATGCCTCGACCATGGCCCCCATCGCGGCTTCGACGGATCCGGTTTCGGGCAAGGGGCGAGGATCGGGCTCATCGGCGGGGCGTTTGAAGCCATTCATGGCGGCTAAGCGTTCTAGGATGGCTGCGGTGGGGCTGGAGAGGTGTTCGAAGTGTTCGGTTGCCATGAGACTGTTCCTTTCGTCTGTCCGTTTTGGATGGCGCGATGGATCAGCCCGGCGGCCGGATTGCGCCCGAAGGGTCAAAGCGAAGCGGAGAACAATGAAGGACGGGAAATTTGCTGCGCGAGGAGGCCCCTTGGGGCCGGGGAAATTTCCCGGCCGCAATTGTCGCGGTCCGGGCGAGGACGCCTCTGCGTCCGACCCGGGCTGGTAAATCGCAAAGACAGCCAATTCGGACAGGTCGGACAAGGGGACGGCACGGCCGCCCCCGAACCGTCACCTCTGAAGAACCTCCGGCGGATCGATGCCGCAATCGCGCATGGCTGCCGTTAACCGAACACGCAATGCCATAAGCCCATCTTCCTGCAGGTCACTGTTGAAGTCATCGCGCTCCGGCGCCAGTTCGTAGACGGTCATTCCCATCGGCTCGACTCGCGCCCGGAGTCTTGCTGCGGCGTTCTCGCCGGCCGTGCCATTGTCTCTCGCAATCCACAAACGTCTGATTTGCGGCGGCGGATCGAACAGTCCCAGATGGTTCGCCGTCAGACAGGCGGCCAGGCTGAGCAACGGAAAAGCCGATCCGACGGACAGGACAGTCTCGAGGCCTTCGCCGGCGACCAGGTCCTCACTGCCCGGTCTACCGGCAAAGCGAATGGCGTTGCCATAAAGCCGTCCCAAAACGCGCTTGGGCTCCTCGATCGGCGCGAGCGCATCGTTCCGGACATCAAGAAACGTCCGGGCGCATCCGGTGATCGCACCGTCATTATCTGTGATGGCGGCCAGCAGCGCCGGAAGCTGCCGGGTTTGGTCATCCGCATCCCGGAAATACACACGCGAATGGTAAGCGAGCGCCGATCCGAAGCGGCTGATGTTTCGGCCACGCAGATAGCGCTCGGCCGGTGTTTTTCCGACCGGTCGTCCAATCGAAAAGAGCCGCCGGCCGGCCTCGGTTTTGTCGCTGGACCGGCCGGACACCACCCCATCGAGCATTGAAGGGCGATCCGGTTCCGGATCCGGCCGGCCCAGGAAACGCCGGGCTTCGTTGAAGGCCTCACGCTTGCTGCAGTTCTTGTGCATCTCGATGAGATCGATCAAGTCCCCGAATTCGTCGGTCGCATAATCAGACCAACGCCCTGCGGCCCTGCCACCAGCCGGTCTGAGGCGAATGGCGAGGCTGCGGCCGGCGGCGCCGGTGGTGTCACCCATCTTCCAGTAATTCCCGACCCGGCGCCCGTTCGGGAACCAGGCCCGGCAAAAGGCCTCCGTCCGGGCGGCCAATTGCTCGACAATCTCGCGTGCGGCGGACATTATGCTGCCTCCCGCGTTGTCACGACGCGGTGGTCCTGCAGGAGCTTTTGCAGAACCTCTTCATTGTCGGTCGGCACGAACGCACGGGTCTTCCACGAAATGATCTCGGTAAAGCAGCCGATCGCCTTCAGCGCCGGCAGGCTGGACGGCCCGAACCCGGTCAGTTCCAGGCGATTGGTCCCCATCACGCGCGAGCGGCACAACGAAAGGCCGCCGGCGAGATGAAGCCTGGTGCCCCTGAGCATGACCGCCTGACTGACATCGGCAGCGGACATTTCGATGTCGCTGTCGACGCCGAGATCGCCGCAAAGCCGCATCAATTGCTCCTGCGTGACCAGCCTGCCGATGACGCGCTCGCCCTCGTCTGTCTGCAGACGGTAGACACGCATGTTGTCCGAGGGCAGGTGCGACCAGATCGGCAACAACAGGCCCGAGATGATGGTGAATGTCGAGGTGGTGAACTCGGGGATCGATTTGAGCTCCGCCTCCCATGCGACTTCGAACGCGGTATCGTCGACCATTTCCCATCTCGAGGCCTCGAGTTGAACCTCGAGCAGTTTCTCCGTCGCCATGGGCCGCCGAAGACGAAAGCGGCGATGCGTGGTTCCGTCTTCCTCGGTCAGACTGGTTGTCGGTATACAGATCGCCGCGCGGCGGGATTTCCGGTTGATCATAAAACGGGCGTCCGGATAGCCTTCGACGAGCTCGCGTACACCCTCCAGGTCGAGCGGCCGGTTGCGGTCTGTCCGCTCGATCGTCAGGGCGACGGTCTCGGCGCCGGTCCCCGGATGCTCATAGATCACCTTGCGGCCACTGATTTCGAACCGCTCTGCCCGCAGCGTCTCAAGACCGACATCGTATGTGCCGGCGGCCATCGCATCCTCGACAAGGCCATCGAGGATTTCGGTGAAGCAATCGAAAATGCTGTTCTGCATGTCGATCGTCAGGGCCAGGACCCGGTTCAGGAACTGCGAGATCGGCGGCAACTGCTCGCGCAGTGTCCCGTCCGAGTCGAGCAGGGACAGGCCGGTCAGATCGACGAACTCGTCCAGCGAGCAGCACTTGGCGCGTCCCCCGACGATATCGAGAAAGAACCGCCGCAGCGCAGCCCGACCATAGACGCTTTCCAGATTGTCTTCGGACCGGAACATGCCCTGCCCGCCCGTCTGCCTCTGCCCCTTGGTGATCGCCCCGAGCGTGTCCAGACGCCGCGCGATTGTGCTGAGGAACCGCTTTTCGCCTTTGACATCGGTGGCGACCGGCCGGAACAGGGGCGGTTGTTTCTGGTTGGTCCGATGCGTCCGGCCAAGACCCTGTATGGCATTGTCCGCGCGCCAGCCGGGCTCCAATAGGTAATGAACCCGCAACCGGTCGTTCGCCGCATTGAGGTCCGCATGGTACGAGCGGCCCGTCCCGCCGGCGTCCGAAAACACGAGCACGCGCTTCTGATTGTCCATGAAGGCCGCGGCCTCAGCGAGGTTGGACGATCCCGGCCGGTTCTCGACCTTCAGCCGGTCGTCCCTAGTGCGCACGATCCGCCGTGATCGCCCGGTCACTTCAGCAACCTGATCTTTACCGAATCGCCAGATAATCTGATCAAGCGCGCCTTGAACCGCCGGCAATGCGCACAGATGTTCAATCAAGCTGTCACGCGCCGCGGCCGCCTGCCGGCATTCAATGGCGTTGCCATCGTCGTCCCGGGCCGGGCGGGATTGAAGGTTGCCATTCTCGTCGGTATAGGGTTCGAACAGCTGTGTCGGAAATGAGTGATTCAAATAGTCGAGCACGTATTCGCGCGGCGTGACGTCGACCTGCAGATCGTGCCATTCCGATGGCGGGATTTCGGCGAGACGCCGCTCGAGCAAAGCTTCCGAGGTCGAAACGACCTGGATGACGGCCGCATGCCCGGCCTGAAGATCGGCTTCGATGGACTTGATGAGGGACGGACATTTCATCGACGTCAACAAGTGACCGAAGAAGCGCTGTTTTGAACTCTCGAACGCGCTGCGCGCCGCACTCTTCGCCTGGACGTTCAACGTCTTGTCTTCCGAATTGATGCCCGAGGCCTCCAGGGCCTTTTCCAGGTTCTTGTGGATGATCTGATAAGCGTTCGCATAGGCGTCGTAGATGTCGCGCTGACCGGCGGTCAGTTCATGAACCAGCATGTCGTATTCGACACCGACGAACGACAGGGAGCGTGCGATGTATAGGCCGAGGGCTTTCAGATCGCGGGAGATGACCTCCATGGCGCCGATGCCGCCCTCCTCCATCGACGAAACGAAGTCGGTTCGCGTTTTGAAAGGAAAATCGCCGGTCTGCCACAGACCAAGCCGGACCGCGTAGGCGAGATTGGCGACGACCGTTGCACCGGTGGCCGAGACGTACAGGACGCGCGCATCAGGCACGGCGTGCTGCAGCCGCAGGCCTGCGAGTCCTTGCTGCGAAGGCTTGGTATCGCCCCGTTCGCCCTTGGAGCCCGCAGCATTCGCCATGGCATGGGATTCGTCGAAGGCGATCACGCCGTCGAAATCGTTGCCCAACCAGTCAATCAACTGCTGAAGACGGCTGGCCTTGCCTTGCCGCTCGGCCGATCGCAGTGTCGCATAGGTGACGAACAGGATACCCTGGTCCAACCGGATCTCGGTGCCCTGCTTGAAACGCGACAGGGGAACGATGTCGGAGGCCTCGCCACCAAGGGCCGTCCAGTCGCGCGTCGCGTCCTCGATCAGTTTGTCGGATTTCGACAGCCAGACCGCCCGCCGGCGGCCGGCGAACCAGTTGTCCATGATGACCCCGGCGACCTGGCGGCCCTTGCCGCAGCCGGTGCCGTCACCCAGCATGAAACCGCGCCTCAGCCGGAATGCTCCCTCGGCATCTTCTGCTGCAACATCAAGCCGGTCGAATGTTTCATCGGCCGTAAAACGTCCCTGCAGATGTCCCGAATGTGCCTCGCCGGCATAGATAATCGTTTCCAACTGCGCTTCAGACAACACCCCGTCCGCGATCAGAGCGGGTGCAAGCTTTGGCCTGTAGGTTGGCAATGGCGGCGCGACCGAGGCCATCGCGGCCGACTGCACCAATGTGGTTGGATGGGCGCCGGCGCCGGCAATTTCGATCGACTGAACCTGGTAGGGCTCATAAAGCGAGACTGACAGCGCTTTGGTGCTTTCGCTCCAGTCCCGCGCGACATAGGTCACGTCAACCGGTTCGATCCGTTCGAAGGGATGCCGGTCTCGCTCTGCCGCTGCCGCGCGGGCGCGGACCAACGCCTTGTCCCGAAGGGCGGCAATTTTTGTCGGCTTCGCCGCCGGTGCTACCGTCACAGCTGCTCGAGGCGGAACGTGGTTGACGACGAGATCCAGGAGCGCCCTTGTCGTATCCACCTTATCATGAAGACCCGAAAACGGGTTGGCATCGCCGGCCGGTTTTTTGTCGATGACGGTCAGCCGGGTCTCGGTCGTGGTGCCATGGCGGGCATAGACCTTGCCGTCGATCGCGGCCGAGAAGACGACGCGGGCCCGTTCCTGCAGGTCCTCGAAAAACCCGCGCCACTGCGGCGCATCGGGCGAAAATCCCGATCCGGAGATCAGCACCAGGCGGCCGTTGTCCGGCAGACGCGCCAGGGCGGAGCGCACGTGCTGCGCCGTCGCGCTCTTGAACCGTCCGGAGACATTCGGTGCAGCGGAGAATGGAGGGTTGATCAGGACAAGCGTGGGTTCGATCGACCGATCCAGCCGGTCATCGATGCTGGCGGCGTCGTGGCGTGTCACGGATCCGCATTGAAACAACTCGGCGAGGATCTCGGCACGCGTTCCGGCAAATTCGTTGAGCGCAAGGTCAGCGCCGGCGATCCGCGCGAAAGACGCCAGGAGGCCTGTCCCGGCCGATGGCTCCAGGACAAGGTCCGAGGGACGGATGGAGGCGGCCTGTGCCGCAACAAAAGCGAGCGGCAACGGTGTTGAGAATTGCTGAAGGTCCTGCGATTCTTCGGAGCGGCGGGTATGCGAGGGAACCAGCCCGGACAGGCGTTCCAGCATGGAAAGGAACGCGGCCGCATCTTTCGACTGGCGCCGCATGGCGGAACCATATTTGAGCACGAACAGGACCTGCGCACATTCGGCGGCTTCATAGGCGTCCTTCCAGGACCAGGCACCATCGGCATCGGAGGCATCAAAGGCCTCCTCCATGGCGGCCCGCAGCGATGAGGCATCAACGGACCGGCCGGATTCAAGGGACGGCAAAAGCAGACGGCCGGCCGCGACGATGGATGCAGCAAAGCGCAGCGGCTGCGCAGGGGAAACGGCAATGTTCATGAAAAATCTCCGGAAGTTGGCGTGACGCCCGCCCGGAAACTCTCTCTGGTCCCGGGAAGGCTTGCCCTTCCCGTCCCCTTCTCTCCCTCTTGCGGCCGCTCAAAAGGAGGATTGATCCCGGCACGCGTATCTGGTGGAGACCGCAAAGCGAGATGCCTAAACGCCGCACATGCCTTCGCACTCGTTCAAAAACAGATTGAGCTGCCCGCGCTCTTCCGCGCTTGCCAGATCGGCCTCCTCCAGGGGCTGGCGGCTGGGGTGCATAAATTGCAGTGCCCGCATACCCCGACAAGGACCAGTGGCCCGCAAGGCATGGTCTACCGAGACGGCATCGTCCCAGCTTTACGGATCGTTGTCGCGCATCTCACGCCACACCGCGTCGGAATGGAACGGGCATCCGATACAGGCGGATTTTGTTGGCTCGGGATAGCCGTGATGCCGCAGCCAGGCGAGACAGGCCTGCCTTGAGATACGCTGCTCGATCAGCGGCCAGCGATTGATTTGCCATGTATTGCGCGCGGGCTTCATGCGGATGGCCTCGTCCAGCGAGATGCCGATCCAGACCTCCACCGCGCCGGCCGGAATCCGTTGCCGGGGGGCATATCCGAGCAGTTCGCGCTGTTTCTTGGCGATCGGCGCGATCTTGAAATCATACGTGCATTGGCGTTTACCCATGCCGTCCCGAAATTCGTCGCGCGTCAGAATGCGCGTGCCGACCTGAACGCGATTACCGTATTCATCCTCATCGAAGACCGGGCGCTCGGACCCGGCCGGAAAAATCTCGCGGCTGAAGAACGGGGCGGATGTAAACCGCCGCCCTTGCGGCCTGCAACTGTCCAGGATGTCGTCGCGGATGTTGCCGGCCGACACGATATGAACCGGAAACGGAAGGACGTTGCCGGACCGAAGCCATTGGAGATGCTCATAGACGGCGCGCGGCTCCCGGCCGGTATCGGCGAATATCGCGCAATCGGGCATTGGACCGATCTCACCGTGGGCGGCCATCAAAGCAAGCGCCGTGCTTTGAACACCGGCACCGAGTGAAATTGTGCGCAGGCGTGGTGGTTGCCCGACCGGGAGGGCCGGACTTGAAGGAGAAAACATGGAAGACCTCCTATGATGATTGTCCAGCAGGATTGTTCTGTCCCGCGATTTTGAATGCCGGAAAGTCATCGAAGACCCAGCCGTTTTTCAGTGTGTCGTAGATGATCGCGAGCAACTTGCGCGCTGTG
>NZ_SPNT01000036.1 GCF_004959855.1 Nitratireductor sp. XY-223
CCACAGACATGGCGCAGGATCGGGCGACAGCAACCAGGTTGACGACATGGCGCAGGCCGCCTAATCATGAAACCGCAACGCTGCCCGTTCCTTTTTCAACAGAGAACGGGACATCCCCTCGATTTGCTGACCATCAATTTGCAAATCTGTCTTTTTGCGGTCATCCCGACTGACATATCGAGAAGCCACAAGGTACATGTCTAATCCCATAGTATGTGCTATAATTAACTTGTTAATTGCCCACCTCTTGCGAGGTGGCTTTTGGTTGATAAATTTCGACCAACCGCAGCAAGCTACGGTTCTATAGGCGTAGACCGGAAACCAGCCGGCCAGTCAGAGGCGGGGTACCCAAAAGAAAGTTCAGCACCACCGGGAACGAGGTGGGTGCCTTGACGGCCGGTGTTTTCGGTACAATGCGGAGAACCGTGCGAGCAAGGTTTCAGGTCCAACAGGACATTGAAGTCAGCAAGTCCGCCCGGCCATCTTCATGGACGAGCGGAAATCGGACGAACCCGATCTCGGGTTCGACATTAAGGGCTCAGCCTATGCTGAGCTTGTTTGTCTGGCCAAAACCTGCGTTTTGGCTTTTTGACTTCTTTGTCTGCTCAAAGAAGTCCGGCCTATGGCCTTAACTTGTCCCCCGGATTTGTCTGAGCCGACAGAGCAAGGGCAGCAGCGGTGAGTGATAGCGAACTGTTGCTGGCCGCTCGTCGTTGCTCGACCCCCTACGCTCAGGTTGGAGCTGCACAGGCCTTGTCGGTTGATTGTGCGGCGTAAACCCAAGCGGCAGACACTCACCCTCTCGGCGATAGCCAGGGTGAGCGTTTGCTGCGCCGCCCGAGAATAAAAAACACTGTCTTTATAAAGCAGATGTTTTTACGAGGGTGAGCGTAGGGGGTCGAGCGAATGCGAAGACAAATCCGGGGGACATTTATCGAGGACATTCAGCGAGTTAGCGTGTCCTCGAAGCTGCATAGCCTATGCAGTTCTAGAAATGTATAGGCAACTGTATAGGCAGACTGTTCGATTGGTCACTGATTTTGAGCGAATCCGATATCTGTGGATTATCTGATGGTGAGGAGGCCGAGTGTGTCTCCCAAATGCTTGCACACCAGAAATTTCTGAGTCTAATTACTCAATGTTTTCAATCACTTAACTGATATAAACACGGGGAATCATAATCCGCGTGTCGGGGGTTCGAGTCCCTCTCCCGCTACCATTGGTCCCCCGACGCGGAAATCATCATATTCGGATAGAGTTTTGGTGCTTCTGGCAAGCGAATTTCTACAACCTAAAATAGACAACAGCCTTCCTTCAACCGACAAGCGCGCGCCATAAAGCTGCAAACCACCTCACTTCAATTGGTTATCGCGCCGACACGGTAGGAACGGATCGTGCGCTTGCAACAAAACGCAACGCATTAGGGAAGAAGTGCTACGTTCCGGCACTTCTAAAAGAGCGGAAAATAAATGATTTTCGCGCTTTGGGGGCGACGCATTGCAATTTCTTGAAGCTCCGCACGAATGACGTTTCGGATGTCCGCTTTCAGGCGGCATTGGTGCGGCACCAGACACTGCAAAAGTCGGTATTGATTCGCGGTGCGTCTGTCAAATGCTGAACTTCACGACAGAAAACCTGCAATGAACACCGATTTGTGGCGTTCAATTCATGGCCGTGGAGAGAACAGTGTCCCCATCAACGCATTTCATGATATTACTATTGATATGTTATAACGTAGTTTTGGTATATGAATAATCGGAAATGCCTGACGATCGTCACAGACGAGGACCGTTCAATGAAAATCAAAACCCTTTTGTTCGGCGCGATCATCAGCACGGCTCTGTCCCCCATGGCCCTCGCGGAGCGTGGATCCGACGGCCATGTCAAAATCATATATTGGCAGGCTCCGTCGATCCTCAATCCATTCCTTTCAGGCAGTATAAAGGACGTGCAGGCGGCCTCACTGGTGATCGAGCCGTTGGCGCGATACAACGAAAACGGCGAGATGGTGCCCTATCTGGCCGTTGAAATTCCAACCGTCGAAAACGGCGGTGTCAGCGAGGACCTGACCTCGATCACCTGGAAAATAAGCTCGGGCATCCGGTGGTCCGATGGTTCGGACTTCACCGCGCATGATGTGAAATTCACCGCCGATTACTGCATGCATCCCGATGGCGGCTGTGCCCTGTCGACAAAGTTCGAAGGCGTGGCGTCGGTCGAGGCGGTTGATGACATGACTGTCACGGTGACATTCGACGCCCCGACGCCGTTTCCTTATGGTCCATTTGTGGGCGGTGAGAGCCCGGTTCTCCAGAAAGCCCAATTCGAAAACTGCATGGGCGCCAGGGCCCCTGAATGCACCGCCGAGAATTTCGGCCCGATCGGCACCGGCCCGTTCGTGGTGGATGAGTTCAGGCCGAACGACCTGATCACCATGTCAGCCAACCCCAACTATCGGGACCCGGCCAAACCGGCCTTTTCGACGCTGACCTTGAAGGGTGGCGGCGATGCAGCCGCGGCGGGCCGGGCGGTGATGGAGACCGGTGAGTTCGACTACGCCTGGAACCTGCAACTGGCGCCCGACGTGATCGCGCAGATGGAGGCTGCTGGCAAAGGCGTTTTGGCAGCGGGCTTCGGCGCGGGCGTGGAGCGCATCATGCTCAATCGAACAAACCCGTCACCGGATCTGCCCGAGGGTGAGCGATCAACCGCACGGCATCCGCATCCGTTCCTGACCGATCCGGCGGTCTACAAGGCGATGTCGCTGGCGATCGACCGTCCGTTTCTGGTTGAGATCGGCTACGGCAAGGCCGGCCAGGCGACATGCAACTGGGTGCCGGCGCCTGCGGCCGCCAACTCATCGACTTTCACCTGCGACAGGCAGGACATCGATGCTGCGAACAAACTGCTGGATGATGCAGGCATCATCGACACCGACGGCGACGGCGTGCGCGAGAGGGACGGAGTGCCGCTCAAGATCGTGTTTCAGACCTCGACCAATGCGGTGCGTCAAGATTTCCAGGCGCTGATCAAGCAATGGTGGCTCCGCATCGGCATCGAAACCGAGCTGCGCAACATTGATGCCGGCGTTTTCTTCGGCGGTGACCCGGGTTCGCCCGACACGTTCCAGAAGTTTTATGCCGATGTTGAAATGTACGCCAACACCTTCAACGGCACCGACCCGCAGGCCTATCTGGGCAACGGTCTTTGCGACAAGGCTCCGCGCCCCGAAACCCAGTGGCAGGGCGTCAACATCAGCCGCTTTTGCAACAATGAATTCGACAGGCTGCACAGGAAACTGGCGGAGACAGCCGGCGCCAGCGCGCGCGCCGCGCTGGTCAAGCGCCTGAACGATATCATGATCGAAGGCGGCGGCATGATCCCGCTGTTGCACCGCGGTCATGTGTCGGCCCACTCGAACACGCTGGGCGGTGTTGTCCTGAATGTGTGGGACAGCGAGCTTTGGAATGCGGCCGACTGGCATCGCAAGGCCGGTCCGCAGGAGTAAGCCGGCCATGGACCGCACCTCCAGGGGCGGGATAGCCGCCGTGGAACCGACATGCGGTTCCGTACAATTCGTACAAGACCGCGCAAACCGGCCAACCGGCCCCAGGCAAACACATTTGACGGCACCTCGCAAAATATCGATTATTTGTCGTTTCAGCAGCGCTCGGGCTGTCAGCGACAGCCGGTCGGGAACAGGCAACGATGGTGCAAGGTAACGCTGTCACCTCTGTCGAGTTGGATACGACGGTCCTTCCGGCCGAGGACCAATTCGCTTTCTGGCGGGAAAGCAAGGCAGAGCTGACGGGCGTTGAATTTACACGGGATGAGCCGTTCAAGGATCCGTTCCATCTGAAAAGGCAGAGCCTGCAGACTGAAAAGCTGGTGCTTGACCGGTTTGCCGTCCGCTCCGCAAGCAAGGCAAGCACGACGGAGAAGTCTCTGGGACGAGCGGAATTGAACCTGATCCAGTTCATCTACCAGGTCTCGGGCGGCAATGAAGCGGCAGCGTTCGGCGGCGACACCCGGACGATGAAAGATCATGACATCCGGGCAATCGACCTGTTGCGCCCCTTTTCAACCGAAAACAGCGGCTGTGACGGCTACACGCTTGTTTTGAATCGCACGCAGTTGCTGAGCGAATTGCCGCCCGGGGCGGATTTGCACGGTTTGATTTTGGACAACAATCCCATTTGCAACATGCTCAAGGATCTGCTTCCCGTATTTTTCCGGGAATTGAAACGTGCAGGCTCCGGGGAAGTCAGCATTTTGACCGACAGCCTGACGCGCCTCGTGATCGACGCCATCAGGCTCCAGGAGATCAAGGATCTGAGTAGCGTTGAGATCAGCTTCCAGTCCAAGAAAGCCGCGGTCCGGCAGTACATCGAGCAGCATTACCTGGACAGGGATCTGACGGCGGAGCGGATCGCCGCAGAGCTCGGAATGTCCAGGTCGACACTCTACCGGGCGTGCGGCATCCATGAAACGCCTCGTCGGCTGATCCAGGACATACGTCTGAGCAAAGCCGCCGGTGCCCTCCGCTCGAGCCGGGGCCGGAATATCGGCAAGCTGGCCTACGATCTGGGTTTCTCATGCCGGCAGGTCTTTGCAAGATCCTTTCACCGGGAATTCGGGATGTCACCGGGCGAATACCGCAATGAGGCGCGCGTGCGGCACCGGCAGCCGGCTCCCTTTGACTGCGGCGCAGATGTGTGGAGCCATTACCACACGTATTTCCTGTCCTTGTGCCGACCGTGAAGGCCTTGGATTTCGGGCGAAGACCGCCCGTTTGCGGAACGCTGTTGGAGATAGCCGGCCTGACTGGCCGGCAATAGCTGCGAAGAACGCGCCTAGAACGTGACGGCCGCCGTGGCCGAGGCGCGGATTTCGGTAAAGGCATCGGTGCCGTAGCGGCCCTCAAGCGAGGTGTTGATCGACCAGTTGCCGCTGTCCGGCCTGTGGTTGAGGCCGATGCCGGCAAAGCCGATGGCGGCGGCCTCGGCGAAGCTTGCCGAAAAGGCATCGAACGCCCCCGCCGCGACGCTGGCCTCCACGTTGTCGCCGAAATTGAAGACCCCGTCGATGCCCGCCCAGGTCTCGACCGAGACGAGGCCGTTCCACATCTGCTGCTGCCCGGCAAGATAGGTGGCCTTTGCCCGGACCGCCGCCACATGGGCCGCCCGGCTTGCCACCGTCAGGTTGGCGGACGAGCCGCTTTCCGTGTAGCCGTCGAGGAAGAGACCGGCATAGTGCCCGCCGACGCTGATCTCGGTGCGCTCGCCGATGGACCGCCCGACCGTCACCGACGGCGAGATGAAATATCCGCCGTAGTCGGCCGACGCCGTCT
The DNA here is from genome assembly GCF_004959855.1 of Nitratireductor sp. XY-223. Taxonomy (GTDB): domain Bacteria; phylum Pseudomonadota; class Alphaproteobacteria; order Rhizobiales; family Rhizobiaceae; genus Hoeflea_A. The sequence continues at coordinate 5,351 of NZ_SPNT01000036.1, forward strand.
CGAGCCCGCCCGCGACCGTGTTGTTGGCAACGGTCCGGTCGGAGGAGAATTCGCTATAGCCGGCCAGCAGCGCACCGCTGATCCAGTAGGGCCCGGAGCGGGCTCCGCCATAGAGCCCGCCATAGAAGGAGGCGGCCTCGATCTTTTGCGTATCGTAATCGGTCTCAAGCCGCGCATAGGACCCGCCGAGGAAGGCGCCGTAGATGCGATCCTCAAGGGCAAGGCCGCCACCGGAGACGAGGCCGCCATAGGCCTGGTCGCCGCCGGTTGTGTTGCCGGTGCCGTTCTGCTGCTGGTAGCCGCCGAAGCCGCTCACCCAGCCGCGCGGGCCGGCGGTGTCGAAGCCAGGATCGCCGGTGCCGTAGGCAAAGGTGCTGTTGCCGGAAAAGCCGCCGCCGAACGCATTGCCGCGGCCGGCGCCGTCGCGCACCGCCTCGTGCACCGCATCGGCCGTCGTCTGGATGAAGGCCTGCGACAGCGCGAAGCCGGATGGATCGACGGTGTAGATGACACCGTTCGTTTCGTCGTGCACATGGGGAATATCGAAGTTCGGCGTTTCGATGGTTCCGGCATATGAGAAATAGAGATTCAGCCCCTCACCGATGTTGAGCATCAGGCCGGTACCGAAGAAGCCGAGAGCGCCGTCGATCACCGAGCCGGGCAGAAGGTTCAAAGTGATGTCGGTGCTCGTGCTGTCTATGTAGATTGCATAAGTGCCCCCGGCAATCGTGCCGCGATTGGTGATCTTGACACCGTCGCTGGCTGTTCCGTTTTCGTCTTCGGTGACTGCGATTCCGTTAATGTTTCCGGTCACCGTGCCATTGTTGACGATCTCGGTATCGAAGCTGCCTTCGATACTAATGCCGTGGTCCCAGTTCCCCCCTTTAATCGTGCCGTTGTTGATGATCTCAGTGTTGCTGCTGTTAAGCGAGACATGGATGCCGTGCCAACGGGTTGACTCGATCCATCCGTTGTTGACGACCTTGGCTCTCAAGCTGTAGTCGGAGACATCGACGCCATGCTCACGCGCTATTATCGTGCCGTTGTTGATGATAGTGGCGTCGTTGCTAACATCGAAATCGATGCCATCGCCGTTCGCTTCGATCCTTCCATTGTTAACGATCGTGACTCTGTGGCTGTCGTCGAAATCGATGCCGTTATCGTTGGTGACGATGATCGATCCGTTGTTGATGATCGTGGCGTCGTGGCTGTCGCCCATATCGATACCGTCATCGTACGCATCGATCGATCCGTCGTTGATGACCGTGACTTCGAGGCTCTCGTCGATACGGATGCCGTCGTCGTTCGATCCGCCAATGATCGATCCAGTGTTGGTGATCGTGATGTTGTCGCTCAAGTCGAGACGGATGCCGTCTTCAGTCGCCCCCTCGATCGTGCCGGCGTTGTTGACCGTGATGTTGTCGCTCTCGTCGACATGAATGCCAAATTCCTCTCCCCAAACCGTGCCGGTGTCGGTGTTGTTGATCGTGGAACCGCTGCTGCCTTCGATTTCAATGCCGTCATCCTCATCAAGACCGATGTGCTTGCCACCTTTGATCGTGCCGCGGTTGATCACCGTTTGATTGTCCCCTGTCGCCCGTACACCTTGGGTGCCGGCGGCGGTTGTATCGATGGTGCCGCCTTCCTCCACCGTCAGCGTGTCGCCGTCCTCGTCGATTGTCTGCGTGGTGGTTTCGGTCGTTCCGGTGGAAACGGTGACGTCGGCCGCTATCGCCGCCTGGGCCAGGAACAGCGCCGTGGTGCAGAAGAGCACCCGCCTTGCGGGCAGTCTGGAAACTGGAAAAAGGGACAAGGAAACACTCCCCCGAAATCTGCGTGAAAATCGATAAAGCAAGGTCGCCCGGGATTTTGCGGACCTCCCGGCCGGTCGCTGCGCGCAATCCGGCGGATCAGGGCGCCAACCGCGCTTCGCAATAGGATTTGGATCGAAATATGATTTGCAGTCAGAATTCCGGATGGGCCCAGAAACCGCGCTGTCTCGGGATGCCTGGTGTCAGCTGGCACCTG
>NZ_SPNT01000037.1:0-2500 GCF_004959855.1 Nitratireductor sp. XY-223
GTTTTGCTATTTGCGGACCTGGCGGCGCCCTACTCTCCCGCGTCTTGAGACGAAGTACCATTGGCGCAGGGGTGTTTCACGGCCGTGTTCGGGATGGGAACGGGTGCAGGCACCCCGCCATAACCACCAGGTCGGCAAAGAGCAAAGTTGAGAAGCTGGTTTTTGCCGGCTGTCCGGCTTTGTATTTATGCGCTCACGGCCGCATCGCCGCTTACGCAGCTGGCCTGCGCGGGCGCGCCGCACGGGCGGCGACGGCCGGTCGGCCTTGCGGTGCGTTGCACCGTATTCTTTTCCCTTGATGGTTTTACATGGGACAAGAATTCGAAGCCGAAGGCTTCGCAAGCGCGACTGCGCGTCGGCCACGGCGGGGAACCCGCCGGTATTGGCCGCGCTGTCCGCAGGTTAGCGGCGCAGCCGCGTTCAACCGTGAGGACATAGAATAATCAACGCGCACAAGTGTGCGCCGCCAATCGTTTGGCGCGCCCGCGCAGCGCAGCCCGCAGGGCGTACGCGCGTGAGCGAGAACAGTTTTCAAGCGCTATGCGCTTGCAGACCATGCGCCCAAAAAGTTGTTCGACTTTTTGGACAAGCTGCATGGTCAGGTAAAAATGGGCATTGGTAATGGGAACGATCAAGTCGTTTGAGCGATTAGTACTGGTCAGCTTCATGCGTTACCGCACTTCCACATCCAGCCTATCAACGTGGTCGTCTTCCACGGCTCTATGGGGACTGCTGGTTTTCAGGTTGGTTTCCCGCTTAGATGCCTTCAGCGGTTATCCATTCCACATATAGCTACCCTGCTATGCCGCTGGCGCGACAACAGGTCCACCAGAGATGTGTCCACCCCGGTCCTCTCGTACTAGGGGCAGCTCCTGTCAACATTCCTACACCCACGGCAGATAGGGACCGAACTGTCTCACGACGTTCTGAACCCAGCTCACGTACCGCTTTAATTGGCGAACAGCCAAACCCTTGGGACCTGCTCCAGCCCCAGGATGCGATGAGCCGACATCGAGGTGCCAAACAACCCCGTCGATATGGACTCTTGGGGGTCATCAGCCTGTTATCCCCGGCGTACCTTTTATCCGTTGAGCGATGGCCCTTCCACGCGGGACCACCGGATCACTATGACCGACTTTCGTCTCTGCTCGACTTGTCAGTCTCGCAGTCAGGCAGGCTTATGCCATTGCACTCGACGACCGATTTCCGACCGGTCTGAGCCTACCATCGCGCGCCTCCGTTACTCTTTGGGAGGCGACCGCCCCAGTCAAACTACCCACCATACACTGTCCCGGACCCGGATGACGGATCGCGGTTAGACATCCATGACGATAAGGGTGGTATTTCAAGGGTGGCTCCACAAGAGCTGGCGCTCCTGCTTCAAAGCCTACCACCTATCCTACACATGCCGACACGAATGCCAGTGTAAAGCTATAGTAAAGGTGCACGGGGTCTTTCCGTCTGACCGCAGGAACCCCGCATCTTCACGGGGAGTTCAATTTCACTGAGTCTGCGTTGGAGACAGCGGGGAAGTCGTTACGCCATTCGTGCAGGTCGGAACTTACCCGACAAGGAATTTCGCTACCTTAGGACCGTTATAGTTACGGCCGCCGTTTACCGGGGCTTCAATTCGCAGCTTGCACCGCTCCTTTTAACCTTCCGGCACCGGGCAGGCGTCAGACCCTATACGTCGTCTTGCGACTTCGCAGAGCCCTGTGTTTTTGATAAACAGTCGCTACCCCCTGGTCTGTGCCACCCCCATACGGTTGCCCGCATGAAGGTCACGCTTCTTCCGAAGTTACGCGTGCAATTTGCCGAGTTCCTTCAACGCAGTTCTCTCAAGCGCCTTGGTATGCTCTACCTGACCACCTGTGTCGGTTTCGGGTACGGTCTATATGGCGGAGCTATTTCCCGGGACCGCTTCGCTGCCAGACCAATCCAATAAGGACTGACAACACACGCGATCCGTCACTACCGCCAGGCCGACGAATATTAACGTCGTTCCCATCGACTACGCCTTTCGGCCTCGCCTTAGGGGCCGGCTAACCCTGCTCAGATTAACTTTAAGCAGGAACCCTTGGTCTTTCGGCGAGGGAGTCTCTCACTCCCTTTATCGTTACTCATGTCAGCATTCGCACTTCCGATATCTCCAGGACCCCTCACGGGTATCCCTTCACGGACCTACGGAACGCTCCGCTACCGCTTGCAAAAGCAAGCCCTCAGCTTCGGTGTATGGCTTGAGCCCCGGTACATTTTCGGCGCAAAGACCCTTATTTAGACCAGTGAGCTGTTACGCTTTCTTTAAATGATGGCTGCTTCTAAGCCAACATCCTGGTTGTTTTGGGATCCTCACATCCTTTCCCACTTAGCCATAACTTGGGGACCTTAGCTGGAGGTCAGGGTTGTTGCCCTCTCCACGACGGACGTTAGCACCCGCCGTGTGTCTGCCGAGCAGTACTCTTCGGTATTCGCAGTTTGGTTAGGATCAGTAAGGCGGTGA
>NZ_SPNT01000038.1 GCF_004959855.1 Nitratireductor sp. XY-223
GCAGCATCTCTGCACCGTCTTTGAAACGTCAAATCAGGAGGAGGAGATAGAATCGGAATGACAAACGGCAAACTTCAGGCCCAAATCAAACGGTCGGAAAAAGATGTGTGCATACGGTAGCTTCGAGATCTGGTCCCATGTGAACAGGCAAGCCATTCCATTCAGAGTTTTCCGGTGTGCACATGAGCACCTGCACTCTCTTGCCGTCTGTCAAAGCTTCCTTGATCAAACCCTTTACACGTGCGCTGGTCTTCTGACGGCTATGCCCGATCCGATAGTGTCCCATTCGGGTTTTCAGGGCATTTTGGGTAAGCCCGACATAGACAACTTCGTCACCCAGAACGAACGCATACACGCCTGCCTCGGAAGGCAAATCACCGGGCAGCGAGATATGATCGCCATCGAGCGACCATTCTCCGACAAGCGAAAACCCACTTTTCAAAAGCGCCTTCTAGTCATAGGGCTGCCGGTCCTGAGCTCGACTTTGTACAAAAACCAGTCACGTCCATGTCCAGAAGATTTCGTTTGTTGAGATTTCTTCCAGCGCTTGATCGAGGGGCAAAATGATCCCTCCGAAGTCTCCAACATCTTGCCACCGCCCTCGGTAGGACCAGAACATTATCCTCATTTCGTCACCAGAACCGGTTGGCTGAAGTCGTGCGATCGGTGCCTCTGTGTCCGTGAGGTGGAGATTGTAGCCGTTCCGTATCCTGGTGATTGTCACACCACCCCCCCGTATCGTGTTGAACGCTTCGATACGTGCAAGATATGGATCAGGTTTTGCCATGGCGGTGTGATAGCAGAGCAATTTCCGACTGTCGTGATTGCGAAGGCGAGTCAATTGGTCGCAGCCTCGACTGTTGTCAGCCGCAAGCTTCTTGATTCCAACATCATCATGAAACACCATGTTGATCTCTCGGCTGAAACCGGCGACCCCGTTCCGCAATTTCTCATCGACAGGCTCGATCCCTTCCGCACAGCCTTCACGGCCCGCACCTGGAGCCTCGTACTCATTCTTGTGATGGGTGCTGTGCTGTCACCGGGCAAGAGAACCGTGTCGTCTTGCCTGCGCATTACAGGCTACGCCGGATGCGCAACCTTCAGTTCCTTCCACCAGGTTCTCAATCGTGCCCGGTGGTGGCCGAAGGATCTGGCAAAACGACTTCTCCACCTTCTCGTGGCAGGCCTGTCCGGAAACGGACCGATCATCATTGGCCTTGACGACACCATCGAACGCCGATGGGGTAAACGGATCTCCGCGCGCGGTATTTATCGCGACCCGGTGCGCTCCAGTCGTGGTCACTTTGTCAAAACCAGTGGTCTGCGCTGGCTCGGTTTCATGCTGCTCACCCCTGTGCCGTGGATGCCGGGCATCAAGGCTCTCCCGTTTCTAACGCTTCTTGCCCCGTCCGAACGCTATGCCAAAAAACAAGGCTTGCAGCACAAGAAACTCACGGACTGGGCCAGGCAAGGCATGCTCCAAATCATTCGCTGGCTTCCCGACCGTCTGATCATCTTCGTGGGTGACAGCAGCTTTGGAACACATGAACTGGCCAACTGTATCAGCCCATAAGCGACCCTTGTCAGCAGGTTGAGACTTGATGCAAACCTCTTCGCGCCACCCCCAAAATCGCAAAAACTCGGGCGGCCCCGCGTGAAAGGGAAAGCGCTGCCCAAACCCCAAAGCCATCTGACCGCACCGGACGACCGCTGGACAACAATCACGCCATCGCACTGGTATGGTTCCAAGGCAACGTCGCTTGAAATTATCTCCGAGACCGCCCTTTGGTACCGGCGCGGCACTCCGCCAACCCCTATCCGATGGGTGTTGGTCCGCGACCCGGATGGGAAACGGGAACCACAGGCATTCTTCTGCACCAACCCCGATATGGATCCGACCGACATCATTTCGGCGCTGACACCGACTGAGCGGGCAAATCTCGCCAATCAACTGGCAAATCTCAAGACATGGGAGCCACTTCCAGCCCGGAGGGTGTATATCCCGAAAGCAGGCGGCAAGAAGCGGCCGCTCGGAATTCCCTCGCTCATCGACCGCTGCCAGCAGGCGATGGTGCTCAACGCACTGGAACCCTGCTGGGAAGCGCAATTCGAAGGGACGAGTTATGGGTTCCGGCCCGGTCGATGCGTCCACGACGCCATCGAGCGGATACATCTGGCAACGAAATCCGGGTCCAAACGGGTCTGGGTTCTCGATGCGGATATCAAAGGCTGCTTCGACACCATCGACCATGATGCCCTGATGGATGCCATCGGCAACTTCCCCGCGATGGGATTGATCCGCTGCTGGCTGAAAGCAGGTTATGTGGAAGATGGTGTGTTCTACGCAACCGGACAGGGCACGCCGCAGGGCGGGGTCATTAGCCCCCCTGCTTGCAAATATCGCCCTGCACGGAATGGAAAATGCGCTGGGCATTGAGTATCGCGGAGGCATTAGCGCCACTACGATAAAACCTCACTGCCCCGTCTTCGTGCGCTATGCTGACGACTTCGTCGTCATCTGCCACACAAAAGACGACGCGCTTGAGGCCAAGAGGCGGGTCGCTGCCTTCCTCGCCGAACGCGGGCTTTACCTCTCCGAGGAAAAGACTGGTATCCGGCATATTACGGAAGGCTTTGACTTTCTCGGCTTCAATATTCGTTCCTACCGGGTGCCGGACCGCGCTGCTGGCATGAAGACCTTAATCAAACCGTCGAAGGATGCCATCAAGGCATTCCGGCGGAAGCTGAGGGAACTGTTTCGCGCCCATGTCGGTGTGGATCAGGGGCAGCTGATCGCAGCTGCCAACCCGGTGATACGCGGGTGGTGCAATTACTATCGCCACAGCGTTGCAGCCAAGGTCTTTGCGGATATTGAGCACTACGTCCATGTGCGTCAGCGTCGGTGGAGCCATCGCTCTCACCCGAGGAAGCTGAAACACTGATGGATGCGGAAGTACTTCGGGCGGCACTATAACTGCCCGAACTTCGGCTACACCTTCATGGACAAGCAGTCTGGTGCATTCATGATCCACCCTGCCTCGATCAAGATCGAGCGCTGGACGATGGTGAAACACCGCCACTCGCCTGACGATCCGTCGCTGGATAGCTACTGGCAAAGATGGGCACGCCGGACGGGTGAGACTGCCCTCACGCGTAGTTGGCAAAAGGTGGCGCGGCGGCAAGGGCATCGTTGCCCGACCTGCCGCCAATCCATCTACAATGGCGAAACCATCCGTATGTCCTATCGTGATGGGGACAAGTCGAACGGCTCCTATCGGAACCTTGTGCTTGTCCATGCCGAATGTCGCCGCGCGTCTCATCAGGGACTTGCTTGAGCCTTGTGCGGGGAAACTTGCACGCACGGTTCTGAGGGGGCGGGCCGTTGGCAACACCGGCCTGCTACCCGACAACCTTTGTTTCCACCAGCACGCCCCGGAGGACGCCCCCGGACCGCAGACATGCGCGAAGTGATCAACGCGATTTTCTACATCGGATCGACAGGCTGTCAGTGGCGTGCGCTGCCAAGTGACTTCCCGCCCATGACGACAGTGCTGTATATTTCTACGCCTGGCGCAATACCGGTATTCTGGAGGCAATGAACGATCTGCTGGTCACTGCTGCGCGTGAATTGGAAGGGCGCGATGCTCAGCCGACGGCTGGCGTGATCGACAGCCAAAGCGTAAAAACGACAGAAAGTGGCGGTGTTTGCGGCTATGACGCCGGCAAAAAGACCAAGGGGCGCAAGCGTCATATCGTGACGGACGTCCTTGGGCTTCTGCTGGTGATCATCTTTCATGCCGCCAGCATCCAGGACCGTGATGGCGCGCCCGATGTGCTCAAGGCTGTCGGCAAAAAGTTTCCTTGGCTGCGCCATATTTTCGCCGACGGCGGGTATGCAGGTGACAAGCTCCGACAAACCATGGGCAACAATTGGACCCTAGAGATCGTCAAGCGACCAGGCGCGGTAAAGGGTTTCGTTCTGCTGCCCATGCGTTGGGTGGTCGAGCGCACTTTTGCATGGTTGGGAAGGTGCCGCCGGTTGGCCAAAGACTGGGAGAACACCGTCGAAAGCTCAACCGCCTGGGCGCACATTGCAAGCATCCGCCTGGTGACACGCAGACTGGCAAGGCACTGCAATGCAACGTAAAATTTTAGAGTCAGGCTCTTACACTTCCAACAAGGGAATGTGTAATCCCGGTCGCCTCGAAAGGGTCAGACCCTACAAGACAAGAGACGGGGACTTCGTAGATGCGCCGAATGGCCGCAATGACGGGCCGCCCCGCGGCATAGCGGTGACCTGATCAACGGCAGGTTAGGGTCGAGGACGTTAAGGTAGGCAGTTCGGGAGGTTACCGGCTACGCGAAAGGCGTAAAATGCGACGACGAACAACGACACCTCCATCAAGTATCCCAGTAAGTACAAGACGAGACTCGATGCTTTGACAATAAATATACCAGCCGAAAAATCCATATCGCGAAAGTTGCCGAACGTCTTGTCTGTGAGCCCAAGTGCAATGCTGAATACGAAGAGGGCTAGGAGGAATGTCGGGATCGATATAGCAACAACAAAGTTGTTCGGGGCGCATTGCGCGAAATTGTAGCCGAATGAAGCAATTGCTGCGGCAACACCAACAAGAGCCGCGATCTTCAGGACGGTATCTGCGATCTTTGAAAATTCCGGGTCGGTTCCCACTTTGTCGGCCATCTTGAAGGTCTTTCTTGTTCCTAAACGAAATAGTCGCGTGGTTGTCCCTTTACGGGAAGCTGCAATGCTGCAGGCCTTGATACGACGAACTGAGCCGGGTTGCAGTTAGAATTTCGTCGGAAGTGATAGGTCAGATCCTGTGTATTCGAACATGAGAGTGTCAGCTCGACCTCTTTCATCGGTACCTACTGCGGGACTGACTTCTTTACTTCGAAATGCCGAACTAAGCACTTCTGATTCCGTCAGTGATAATTTTGCCATCAGGTGCAGAACCGTTCTTTGCCCAGAATTTCCTCCCGCAGCCTTTTCGCTGCGAAGGTAGTTCTCGAGCGCGTGTCTTTGCGCAATCTGATTGCAAAGGTAACGTCCATAGGCTGTAGTTGCCACGACGGCCGTTAATATTGCAGCCCAGTTGGCAGTTATGCCGAGAATTTGGCCGTAATCCATTTTCATGCTCCATCCGAAGAAGACTAGACTAGTCCTTCCGTAATGGGGCGGTTGCTGTCAAGCTCGAAACGGCAGTAACTATATAGCGCGGGACATCGAATATCCCACGATAAGTCCATGTTGGAAGCGCCTCGCCAGACCAGCTCTTGTTTTCTCGGTCCCGGCGTGGCGTGCTTTTGGCTTTCGAGATTTTCAGTCGCTTCAAGGTATGCGCTGGTTTCGATCCGTGGTCCCGAACCGGGATGACGCTTCCGTCCGTAGTCGGCGCGAAGGCCGCCACTTTATGCCAGGTCCAATAGTGGTTCCCGCGTGCCTATCTGTGAAACGTGCTCGAACAACGACTGTTCGGCACTGGGACTTCGCCGGCATCATCGGGGACCACGTCCCGGTCGGGACTTCGCAAGCCGGCGCCTCTGGCGCGGCCGAACCCTCCTCGGCTGGAAGCTCTGTTTTGCGGCTACCCGCGCCTACGCCGATGCGGCGGGCATGGCAGTTTCTTTGGTGAAGCGGAATTGCGTGTCGTCACACATGCGGTGCAGCACGACGCCGATACGGCGGGCTAGCGCCACTGTCGCACGCTTCTTGCCGCGCCGCTGCGCCACCCGCAGCGCCCAGGCCGATAACCAGTTCTTCGCCCCCTTTTCCAGCATCACCTTGGCCGCCTGGTAAAGCGCGGTACGCAAGCCAACGTCCCCCGCCCGGGTGATCGCGCCGACGATGTCGCTTTCACCCGACTGGTTGCGCTTCGGCGTCAGCCCGACCCATGGACCGATGTCCCTGGAAGCGCGGAACCGTTCGGGATCGTCGATGGCGGCCCGCGCCGTCAAGCGATGACGGCGCCGACACCCGGCATGGTCATCATCAACTGACAGGCGGGATCCTTTGCGGCCAGATCGCGCACCAGTTTCTCCAGTTGCGCAAGTTCGGTGCGCAGTGCCGTCCGGGCCCTCAGGATCGGCGCGACGGCGGCCTCGAGCATGGCATTGCCTTCGGCCAGTTCCCGCACCCGGGCCTCGAAAACATCCCGGCGGTCCGTCTTGATCGGCATCACCTTCAGGGCGCCTTTCACCTGCCGCGTTTCCATCAGCATAACCGTAAAGCCTGCATCGCTCAGTTCCTTGTGCAGCCATTGCGACAAAGGTCCGGCTTCCAGGCCGACCACGGCGGTCTCGTGATCCAACCCGCGCAGGAACGCTACAAGCGCTTCCGGCTCGCTGGCCACTTCCGCCTCCTTCACGATCCTGCCCCTTTCGCCGAGCACGCAGATCGCGGTGCTTGCCAGAGATACGTCCATTCCTATAAAAACATTCATGTCGTTGTCCCTCTATTCTTCGGAATTGGAGCGCGCCTTACGGCAAGACTCCGTAGACACGCTTTATGTGTCAGGGGCAACGGCACTTAATCATCATCGTCTCAAAAAACCATAACGGCGGCGATTCGCGCCAAACCCCATTACGGCATCTGTGGACCCACCGGGGCGGGCGTGAGGTCTACCGTATGCACACATCTTTTTCCGACCGTTTGATTTGGGCCTGAAGTTTGCCGTTTGTCATTCCGATTCTATCTCCTCCTCCTGATTTGACGTTTCAAAGACGGTGCAGAGATGCTGCA
>NZ_SPNT01000039.1 GCF_004959855.1 Nitratireductor sp. XY-223
AGGACCTCCCGGTACGCGCGGCGCACCCTCCCGTACGGCAATCCAGTCACATGCCAGCTTGACGGCCACATAACGGCACCGCAAGAACAAGCCAGGCCGCAACACGAAAAAAGAGATCCAGGAGCACAAGGGCTCCCGGACCACGATACAACGGATCATGCATCAAAAGAAGTACACACAGGTTCAGTGCTGATATTCGCAACAGGGCAAAGCCCCAAGGCGAGTGAAACTGCTTCCAATCCGCGTCCGCATTCGCATCATGGCACGCGCCGCAAACAATCGGGACTATCGTTTCCATCGGGCCGGAAAGGGGCAGCGCCGCCCTGGTCGGCGCGGATGCGGACACGTCGCTGGTTGAGGAACTGGCGGTCACGCCGGGCAATGCCCACGACGGGAGGAATGGCGAACATGCGCTTCCCGACGATCCTGGCGATGTGTATGCCGACAGTGCCTATCGGGGGCAGGTCTTTGCGGACGCCGTGACACTGCGCGGTGGTGTGCCCTTGTGGTCCAAACCGGCGTTTGGACGAAAGACGATCCCGTGGCACAGGCGCAGGCGGAAAAGAAGATGGCGGATCGGAACGCGGCCATTCATGCCATTCGATGCCGGATCGAGAAGATCTTCGGAACCTGGAAACGCTCCTATGGTTTCCGCCGCATGCGATGGCGAGGCATCGCAAAAGCCCGTCTGCAAACCCGCTTCACCGCAATCGCCTACAACCTCAGCCCCTCGTGAAACCATCCTTTCAGGGATCAAAATGGCTCGCGCACAGCTCCCTCACGCAAAAAAACCAATCCCCTGCATCATAACGCCATTTTCATCGCGAACCCTCAACCCGCACACAGGTCTAAAGTTAGACTAAGCTAGCACGGACATAAAAATGAAGTACCAAGAAGCACTATTGCGCACCTCAGACCGAAAGAAACCGACCCAGACAGTGCCGAATATGTGCACCTCGGATACTGCGGCCTCGACGACGAGAACGGATGGACTCGTCCTGTCATGGCCAGTCCACGACCATCATCCATTATGGTACCACGGTCCGCGGGCCGAGATGGACGACTACTGTGCGATCCAAATATCCGGCACGCAATAAATCGCGTTCATAGTGCGCGCAAAACAAAGAAGATCGGCATTCGACACACAATACACCTGTGTACAGTGTGGCCTCAGCGCATGGAGCAAACCGAACATCACGCTCCGTTGAGGCGAATGTTGCGAAACCACGATCACAATTTGACCCGGGCGCCCCTGTTTGCCGGCCCGCTGGCCGATGGCCCGCCGTCTGCCGCGTGCCTTTGGCGCGGCGGATCTGTTGCCTGAATGACACAGTGTTTGTTTTCCTGTCGGGTGGGGTGTCTGTTTCGGGGCGTTTGCGGCGTTTACCTATGGTTTCGTTTCGCCCGTTCGCGGATCCGGCCCGGGTCTGGCCGGCCGTGCCGGCGGGTCGAGGCGGGGGTGTCTGCGGTGTTCCGGCGGATTGCGCCCGGCGGACGGTCCTGCGATCGACCCGCGTGTCGGGCATGGCGGTCCGCTCCGGCGCGTTGGCCTATTCATTCCATAGCCACATTCTTCGTGGGGGGGGGGTAACACTTCCCGTGACGCGAATGTGCCGCCGTCGCCGTCTTCCGGGGCTGGCGGGGCCCGGAATCGTGTAACGCGCGAAAAGACGCCGGCAGGACCGACGGACCGGCAGAAATGGCGGCGTGTTGGACAAGCGCCGCACAATGACGATGACAGGGGACGCTGCACATGAGAGCGGCTTGGGGGTTTTTGATGAAGAACATATACATGACAGTCTGCGTTAGCGGCCTTGTGTTGGCCGGTGCTGTGGCTTTGCCGCTGCTGGCTTCCTCTTCCTCGATGGGCACGGTGCCGCGACAGTATGCGCAGGCATCGCTATCCGTGCCGGTGCCCGATGTGGCCGGAGCGGCGCAGGCACAGGAGGCCGCGGCGCCGGCGCCGGATGGCAGCGCCTGGCAGGTCAATTGCACCGGCAGCGGCGCAGTCCCTGTGATGCATTGCACGCTGTTCCAGCGGGTTCCCGACAATCAAAGCGGGCGGCGTCTTTTGCGTTTGAGCATTGAGCGCCTGGCAGGAAGCGATCATGAGATCTTGAGACTGGAAATGCCGCACGGACTCAGACTTGACCAGGGTGCGCGCCTGGCTGTCGACGATGGCGGGGAGATCATCCTGCCCATTACCCGAAGCTATCGGCAGGGCGTTTACGCGAGAACCCGGCTGTCACCGGAACTGCTGACGGCGCTGAAGCGCGGAACGAGCCTCAGGATCGTGATGGATACGGTGGACGGGTCCACGGTAACGATAAAGATGTCGCTGATTGGCTTCTCAGCCGCTCACGCGATCTATTCCGGTGGTGGGTAGCCCTGCCCGCTCCGCACTAGCCTGGCCCCGGATCGGCCGGTGGCCCGGCCGGTCCAACGGACATCGCACGATCGCGACCTTACCCGGGTTTTAATCGTGGTCATGGTAACGGAAAATTTCAGTCATTATTCATAGATGAAACCGATGGAAAAACATTCAAGGCCGAACAAACTGCCAGTCGCGTTGGGTGTTGAAGAAGAATTCTTTCTGGTCGATCCGGAGAGTCGCGATCTTTTTGCGGACCCCGATCCCAGAATTTTCGAATTCTGCGCCGGCAATTGCGGTCCGCACGGGGTTACGCGGGAGTTTCTTCGCTCGCAAATCGAAACCGGAACGCATGTCTCCACGTCGGTTTCCGGACTGAGAAAAGCGCTGCTGGAAACGCGCCGGACCGTCATTGAGGGCGCCGAGCTATATGGTGCCGCGGTTATGGCGGCTTCGATGCATCCATTTGCGGCGTGGCAAAAACAGGAGATAACGCAAAGAGTACGTTATGAGCAGTTCGAGCAGACGTTTCAGGACACGGTCCGCCGCTCCGCGTTAAGCGGCATGCATATACACGCGGGCTTTGCCGATGCGGACACGCGTGTGCGGATTATGACGGCGATGCGCCGGTATCTGCCGCTATTTCATGCCCTGTCGGGCTCTTCACCCTTTGCCGAGGGGCGCGAGACAGGTTTTAAGTCGTGGCGTTTGACGCTGATGGGGGGCCTGCCGAGGACCGGAATGCCGCCTGTGCTCGACAATTACGCGCAGTTCGAGCGCATAGTTACACAATACCGGCAGCGTGATTTCATCAGGGACGGTAGCGAACTTTGGTGGGATATGCGGCCGTCACATGCCTATCCGACATTGGAAATGCGTGTCTGCGATGTCTGCACGCGACTCGAGGACGCGCTTGCCATAGCGGCACTCTACATATGCCTGATACGGTTTCTCGTCCGATTGGAGAAGGACGGTGTCATAACCGACGAGCCGCCTGCCGAGATCATTGCGGAGGATCGCTGGATTGCGCAGCGCTACGGCGTGTTCTCCCATTTTGGAGGTTTCGGGTGCGGGCGCACTGATATCGGCGACTGTCTCGCCGGCCTTGTCGAGGACCTTGCCGCGGATGCGGTTGAACTCGGCTGCGAAGCCGAGTTGCGGCATACACTTGCCATCGTACGCGACGGAACCGGCGCGGACCGGCAGCTTGATCTCTATCGCCTTTGCCGGCTCGGCGGCGACAGCCACGACCGGGCACTGCGCCGCGTTGTGGACGCTGTGCTGGAAGAGACACGGGATGGGGTTGCGGGCTGAGCGCGGCATTGTTGCGCTTGACGACTGCCGGGCCAAGCGGGCGACAGCCGGAACGCTGGGGCATTCCGGACGCAGATCAATCGGTCAAGGAGAAAGGGAGAACGCGGCAAATGCTGACACTTGTTGAAGAAATAATTCTTCTCACGCTTGAAGACAAGAGTGGAAAGTTCATACATGTTCCGGAGCATTGCATCCGCTACGCGCTTTCGGGCGCCGTCCTGATGGAGCTTGCGTTTCTGGGCAGAATCGATACCGATCCGAAGCGTCTTTTCGTCACGGACCGCGAACCCGTGGACGATGATCTGCTCGACCCGGTGCTCGGCAGGATCTGCGGCTCGAAAGAACAGCATGACTGCAGCTACTGGATCGTCGAAGTCGGTCGGGACGCCAAAGACATTCGCGAAAGGGCGCTCGAGCGTCTGTGCGACAATGGCATCCTCAATGTGCATGAAGATCTCTTTCTCTGGGTTTTCAGGTCGCGCCGGTATCCCTCTGCGCGCGACGGGTCGAGCGAGCGTAAGGAGGTCAAGTTGCGCATGATGTCGCTGCTTTTCAGCGACGAAATACCTGCGCCGCGCGATATCGCCATTATGGGGCTTGCGGATACTTGCGGCATATTCGCGCGACTGCTTGCACGGCCGGAACGCGAAAGAGCGCGGGCGCGTATCGACGCGATACGCAAGCTGGAACTGATTGCCCGAACCGTTAACGGGTCCGTCTTCGACATCGAGATCGAGCTTGCCCGGGCGATGACGATGCGGCCGTACTGAACGCCAGCCTGCGGAAAGGCGGGTCGTCATGGCTGGCTGCCGGTTCGGGATAGGCAGACTTTGAAGTGGAATGAGCCAAGGAAGGATCGAGGAATGAAAGTCGAGACCCAGAAGATCGAAAATGCGCTGGTCGCGGCCGTGAGCGGGCGGCTTGATGGTGCGTCGGCGAGCGATTTTGAGGAAAAGTTCTCCGGGGCTCTTGTCGGACATGGCGGCTCCGTGGTTTGCGACCTGGGGGCTGTGCCCTATATCAGCAGCGCGGGCTTGCGCGCTGTCCTGGTGATTGCCAAGCGGCTCTCGCAAGCCGACAGGTCTTTCCTGGTCTGCGGACTGAGCGGGCCGGTTGCGGAAGTGTTCCGGCTTTCAGGCTTTGATCGCATCATTTTGACGCATGAGGACCGGGAGGCTGCTCTAGCTGCCCTCAGGCTCTCTGAATGACTCAATGGCGGCAAAAACCCGAACGAATAACCTGACTGGCGCCACGGGAATGCCCCTCACTATGCGCCGAGCGGCGGGCTGCTTGCGGCGGTGAGCCGCAGGAACACGCCGGTTCCAGGGCGGCGCAGCCCCTTTCCGGCCCGATGGAAACGATAGTCCCGATTGTTCGCGGCCCGTGCCATGATGCGAATGCGGACGCGGATTGGAAGCAGTTTCACTCTCCTTGGGGTTTTGCCCTATCGCAAATATCAGCACTGAACCTGTGTGTACTTCTTTTGATGCATGATCCGTTGTATCGTGGTCCGGGAGCCCTTGTGCTTCTGGATCTCTTTTTTCGTGTTGCGGCCTGGCTTGTTCTTGCGGTGCCGTTATGTGGCCGTCAAGCTGGCATGTGACTGGATTGCCGTACGGGAGGGTGCGCCGCGCGTACCGGGAGGTCCTTTGTGCGTTTTGAACATGTCGCCTTGATCCATCGCCTTGAGGACAGGCGCTTCCGAGTATCCTTTCCCGATGTGCCGCAATGCATCGGCACGGGCGGCACGCCGCGGCGTGCGGTCCGCAGCGGCCGTGCGGCCTTGCGCAAGCATATCGACAGCTGTGTTCGGCACGGTTCGCAACTGCCCGTGCGGTCCTGTTTCGGGCCGGATATCGGGGATGCGTTCGCAATGGTTTTCATCGCCGTCGAATGCCGGGAGCGCGGCGGCCCCACTGACGGCGATCTCCGGACGCGGTGAATGGATACTGGGCGGCAGGCCGCGTGTAACAAGACATGCCGATGATCTATCTGACCCCGGTGCCCTCGGCAATCCGCGTCGTGCCCTTTCGATAGGCGTATGCAATGCCATCGGTGAGCATCGTTTTGCTCGCCGGCCGCACGCGGCGCCGCTTCGGCGACGGTCTGGAAGGCGTCCGCATCGGGGCCGTCAATGACGACGGTGATGCCGGGATTGGTGCACAGCGCATAAACGACCGGCGCCACGCCGAAGAACAGGAGCAGCGCCAGGTAGGGCGACAGCATGGCAATGACGAACCAGCGATCCTTCTGGCGCTTTGTCGCAAGGCTCGAAACCGTCCTGGATTATTGCGTCAGGAGTGATGTCATTTCTGCGAAAGACCGCTCCCGTAGGCTGAGGACGCGGCGGCAACCGCATCCCCGATTGACTTGCTTGGCGATCCTTTAACCGGCCACCTTTGCCGAGTTCTCGATCTCGGCCGCATAGTCGGGCAGCTTGTCGACAATGCTTGCATCCGAAGCACCGTCAATCTTTGAAAACGCCGCCATGATATCGAAGCGGTAAACTCCATAGGAAGGATGCCCATACGGTGCCGACGCTTCCATTTTGTCATAGACGTTATTTTCCGCATACCATGGATCGCTTGCAACGCGGTCGCGCCACACGGATGAGCTCTCGGCATGGGCCGGCATGGACGTTGCGCGCCCCTGAAGCCCCGTTTCGGTGGTCATCCGGCGGATAGGCTGAAGGACTTCGTGCGGATGCCCGATATTGCGAAGGCTGCCGAACACGCCTCCGCCCCAGCTCCAAGTGTGGGGTTGCGCCTGGCCGTCCCACTTCAGCGATTCGGATGCCGCAAGAATGCCTGAGTCCAACCCTTAGAGCGGACGCATGACGTGCTCGCCGAACCAGGTCGGGCCGCATGTCGCATCGCAACGGGCGTCGGGATCATGCTGCCGGCAGGGTTCGTTTGCCGGGCGGGACTTGCGGGTCTTGAAGGGCCGCGTTGCTGTTGCGCGTCGGATCTGTTGCCTGAATGACACAGTGACTGTTTTCCT
>NZ_SPNT01000003.1 GCF_004959855.1 Nitratireductor sp. XY-223
TCTCCACAGACATGGCGCAGGATCGGGCGACAGCAACCAGGTTGACGACATGGCGCAGGCCGCCTAATCATGAAACCGCAACGCTGCCCGTTCCTTTTTCAACAGAGAACGGGACATCCCCAATACAAGCCTCCGACATATCTTATGCCAAATATGTTCTTAAAGAATATTCCGTACTCTGGATTGTTATTTATTGTCACTTTAAGCGTTCGAAACTGAGTATCGCTACGGCGTGCGGTTTCATCCAACCACTCCAGAGCCTTCCAAAGGTGGCTTGGGCTTCCAATCTCGTATTCATGCTCGTTAACAATCGACTTAAGCAGGGAAAGTGCCACTGTCGAATAGCTGCTTGCTTCGTCCTCTGCCAAAGCTATGAGAAAGGCGACGGCGGTATTGTTTCTTTCTTTGTCTTTCATATCAAGAAGATCGGCAGAACGCTGAAGCAACTCCGCGTGATTGCTCTCCGCTGTTACCTTCAACTGTTCAGAAGTGAGTGCCAATTGTCGCTCGGTGCGCTCACCTTGTCGCGCGGCTTCCGCGGCCTGTCGGTGCGCGGTGTACGTTCGCCACACGGCCAACGGCAATCCGATAAATCCCAGTCCAATCAAGGCGAAATTTCTTACCATTGCAGAACGGATTTCGGGGTCAGATGGCACACCATCTTCAAACACCCAATTCCAGACTTCGATGCCGATCAAGCCGATTATAAATACCACCACCGCGAGGAGTGGGCGCAGCGTTTTGAATGTGTCCCAAGCGACCGAGTATTTCTTGCCTTCGCCCACGTCCATCCCCATTTTCCTGTGGCGGCGAAGCTTACCCACAACCATGGGTATTTGACAATTTCCACAAATCTTGGCGCTTGGTGAGGCCGACGCCGTCACCCACTACCCCAGCACCGAGAAACTGCTTTCCCTGTTGATCTCGCGCTTGCGCGAATAAAAGCCGACATCGACGGTGCGGCCGATGTAGGGCAGGTCGAACTGCAGGGGGTTTGCATCGTGGTCGTTGCCCGCCTCGCAGTATTCGACGAGCGCCGCCATCATCTTGCCTGCGATGGGGGCGTTCTTGAACTGGTTGCCGCTCGAGCCGATGGCCATGTAGTAGCCGGGGATCTGCGACCTGTCGTAGATGGGGATCCAGTCGTCGGAGACGTCGTAGAGATCGACGACGCCCCTGGTCCGGCCCGGAATGCCGAGGCTCGGCACCCGCTGCGCGTAGCGCTGCGCCTGGACCGTCCACTGGTCGGTGAAATTCCTGTCGTAGTCGTCCGGATCGACCCATTCGCGCGGGTCGCACTCGGGGTCCTCGCTGCCGATCAGGATGAAATTGCCCTTTTCGGGCCGGCAGTAGCAGGCGATGTCGCTGTCGGAGGTGACGAACGCGCTGCCGAAGAAGTCGAAGCCCTCCGGCGCCGGAACGTGGACGACCTCCTGTCTCAGCGCATTGGTGGCGATCGTCATGTCGTCCAGCGCGCCGGCCATGGCATTGACCTTGGCCGAATGTGGCCCGGCGACATTGATGACCACCGGGGCGTGGATCTCGGTGCCGTCGTCGAGCGTCACGCCGCTGACGCGCCCGCCCGATTGCGTAATTTCAGTGACGGCGCGGTTGAACAGGAACGTGCCGCCGGCCGCCTCCGCGGCGCGCTGAAGGTTGTGCGTCGCCAGTTGCGGGTCGGTGATGTAGCCGGCGGTGGGGAAATGCACTGCCTCCTCGACGGTGCCGGTGCCCGGCTTGCCGAAATCCGGATTGTCCAGGCGCTTTGCCGGGAAATAGCTCGTGAGATCGTAGATCGGCAGCCGTTCGAGGATCTTCGCGGCGTTCCAGCGCTCGAAGGGGATATCGAGCTGTTCGCACAGCTCGGTGTGTTTGCGCATGTTACCGTTCTGCTCGGTGCACATGACAAGGCAGCCCGTCTCGCGGAACTCGGCGAGGCCGCGCTCGTCCTCGGCCGCCAGGTAGTCGGCCCAGTCGCGCCAGTAGTGGTAGCCCTCGTAGGCGAAGGCCGTCCCCTCGAGCGTCGAATAGTGGACGCGGATGATGGCGCAGGAGCCGCTGGTCGAGCCGTAACCGGCGGCCGGGTTCTTGTCGACCGAGACGGTGCGGATGCCCTTGCGGTTGAGTTCCAGCGCGGTCGCCGCGCCGATGATGCCTGCGCCGATGATGACGGCATCGGTTGTCTGGACCATCAATTACCTCCTAAATCTAGTCGACGGGCGGTGCGCCGCCCTCGCGGATGCGCCGCTCGACGAATTCCGAAATCGCTTCGCTACGGTCCGCCGCCAGCGGCGAGGGCGCGAACTCCGCCAGCGCCTTCTTCCACATGGCGTGCGCCTGCTCGACCGTCTGCAGGCCGCCGGCTTCCTCCCACTGGCCGAAATTCGTCCAGTCGCGGATCAGCGGCTCGTAGAACTGGCTGGAATAGCGCGCCATGGTCTGCTGCGCCTCGAAGAAGTGCCCGCCCGGCTTGACCTCTGCGATGGCGTCGAAGCCGATCGCGTCCGCGGTCGCCTCGACGGGTTTCATCGCCTGGGCGATGGTCTGACAGACCTCGAGGTCCATGATGAACTTCTCATAGGAAATCGTCAGGCCGCCCTCCAGCCAGCCGGCCGAGTGGAAGACGAGATTGGCGCCCCAAAGGCCAAGCTGCGTTTCGGCGGCGCTCTGCACATCCGGCGCGTTGCCGGCGGTGCCCGTCGCCGACCGCCACGGAATGCCGACATGGCGCGCCAGCTGGCCGGCGCCGAAATTGGTGCGGATATGCTCGGGCGTGCCGAAAACAGGCGCCCCCGATTTCATGTTCACGTTCGACGAGAACGCACCGTAGATCACCGGCGCGCCGGGGTTGACCGCCTGCGCCAGCACGATGCCGGCCATCGCCTCGGCATGGCTCAGCGTCAGCGAGCCGGCCTCGGTGATCGGCGCCATGGCGCCGGAGAGGCAAAACGGCGTGATGACCGACGGCTGCCCCCAGCGGGCGAAATCGATGATGCCCTGCGCCATGGGAATGTCGATCTGGCGCGGCGAGTTCGTATTGATGACCGTGTAGGTCCAGATGCGTTCCCTGAAGGCCGCCTCGGTCAGCCCGCGGGCAATGCGGATCATCTCGAAGGAATCGAGCACCTGTCCGCTGCCGCGCGCATAGACCCACGGCACCTTGTTCGAATTCTCAAGCTGCACCTTGCCGGCAATGAGATGACGCTCGTGGATCGGCACGTCCTGCGGTTCGATCGACGGCGCGAGGAAGGGAATGATGTCGAAATGCTGCTGCAGCCGGGTGAAGTCGACATAGTCCTGCAGCGTGCCGGCCCGGCGGCCGCGCTCGGTGTCGGTGACATTGGGACAGCCGGCTCCGGGTCCGAAATGCAGCGATTCCTTGTTGATGTCGATCCTGTTGCCGTCGCCGCCGTTCCAGGCCATCGAGCGGGGCGCCTTCGCCACAAACTCGGTGACGAGGTCACCCGGAAAATGCACCATCATGTCGTCGCGGACGTCGCAGCCGGCCTTGGCCAGGATCTGGCGCGCCTCGTCGTTGAGGACGCGCATGCCGAGTTCCTGCAGGACCCGCAATGACGTGCGGTGGATGGCCTCGACCTCGTCCGCGGACAGAACCTCCACCCGCGGCAGCGTGTTGCGGATGTGGCTGTAATAGGCGCCGTTCTCGTCGCCCTTGCCGGCGTCCTGCTGATGCCGCCGCCGGCCGCGACGACGGCTCTGGGCCTCTTGTGCGGCGGTCACAGGCGCATCCTTTCACCGTGCGGATCGAACGGGCTCGGCGCGACGACCCGCGCCCCGCGCTCGCGGCCGACCACGTGGACCGTCAGTTCCGAGCCGACCTCCGCCGCCTGCGGGTCAATGAGCGCCATGGCGAGGCTCTTTTGAATGCAATGGCCAAAGCCGCCCGAGGTCACGAACCCGACGCGCCTGTCGCCGTTCCACACCGGCTCGTATCCGGAGGTGTCGGCATCGTCCGCGTCGATTTCCAGCGTCACCAGCTTCTGCGGCGCCGTGTTCTGCTGCTTTTCCTTCAGCGCTCCGTCGCGCCCGATGAAATCGCCCTTGTCGAAATCGATCCAGCGGTCCATGCCGGTCATGCCCGGGGTATAGGCCTGGGTGAATTCCGCCGACCAGATGCCGAAGCTCTTTTCGAGCCGCAGCGAATTGAGCGCGTAGTAGCCGAACTCGTGCATGTCGTGTTCCGCACCGGCGGCCAGAAGCGTCTCGCGCAGGGTAATGTGTTCACTCGCCTGGCAGTTGATCTCGAAACCGAGTTCGCCGGTCACCGAAAGCCGCCCGACCTTCGCCCGGATGAGGCCGACATCGAGCGTCCTGCAGCCCATGAAGGGCAACGCCTTGTGGCCGACATCCTCATGGGTGAGGGCGGCCAGCACATCGCGCGATTTCGGACCGCAAAGCGCGAAGCCGACCATGTCGTCCGAAATATCGCGCACGCGAACGTCCTCGCCGGCCTCGATATGCCCGTGGAACCAGCGCATGTGCCATTCGCGCAGATAGTAGGATCCCATGATCCACCACGTGCCGTCACCCCAGTTGAAGATGGTGAGGTCGCCTTTGAGGCGCCCGTCGTGCCCGAGCATCGGTGCGAGCCGGGCCCGGCCGGGGTCGGGGAGGCGGCCGGCCATGACCCGGTTCAGCCAGGCCTCCACCCCTTCGCCTGTCACCGCGTAGCGGGAAAATCCGGTGATATCGATGAGGCCGACGCCGTCGCGCACCGCGCGGCATTCCTCGCCGACGATATCGAAGGCATTGGACCGCCGCAGCGTCGGCGTCTCTTCAAAGCCTTGCGGCGCGAACACGAGCGGCACTTCGAGGCCCCAGCTGCAGCCCCAGACCGCACCCTTTGCGGCCATCGCGTCATGGGCCGGCGCCTTCTTCAGCGGCCGCCCGGCAGGAAGCTGCTCGTTCGGATAGGTCATGACGAAACGGCGGGCATAGAACTGGCCGGTCGTCTGCTTGATATACTCCCGGTTGGAGGCGAAATCGCCGTAGCGGGCGATGTCCATCGGCCACGCATCGGCCTCCGGTTCGCCGTGGATCATCCATTCGGCCAGCGTCTTGCCGACGCCGCCGCCCTGCAGGAAGCCGGCCATGACGCCGCAGGCGAGCCAGTAGTTCCTGACCCCGCGCACCGGGCCGACCAGCGGGTTGCCGTCCGGCGAGAAGGTGAAGGCGCCGTTGACCCAGTTCTTGACGCCGACGCTCTCCAGCACCGGGTAGCGCTGGAAGGCCATGACCAGCTCGTCGGCGATCCGGTCGGTGTTTTCCTGCAGAAGCTCGATCCCGTATTCCCAGGGCGCGCCGTCGACGCTCCAGTGCTGCGGATTGGTCTCGTAGATACCGACCAGCATACCGTTCTGGTCCTGGCGCATATAAGTAAAGCCCTCGAGATCCACCATCATCGGCAGTTCGAAGTCGAGCGCCTCGATCTCCGGCACGGTCTCGGTGAGCAGGTAATGGTGTTCGAGCGGCGATACCGGCAGTTCCAGCCCCACCATGCGGCCGAGCTGCTTGGCCCACAGGCCGCCGGCATTGACCACGTGCTCGGCGTGCAGGGTGCCCTTTTCCGTCACCACGTCCCAACTGTGATCGGGGCGTTGGTGCAGTTCGAGGACCCGATTGTGCTCGATCACCTTGGCGCCGTGTTTTTTGGCCGCGCCGGCATAGGCCTGGACGGTTCCGGTGGTGTCGACATAGCCCTCGCGGTCGGCCCACAGGCCGCCGATCACGCCGGTCGTGTCCATGATGGGACACCGTTCCTTGATCTCCGCCGGCGTCATCAGGTGGCAGTCCTCGATGCCGATCGTCTGGAAGATCCGGTAGGCCGACTGCAGCCATTCCCAGCGGTCCGGCACCGACGCGACGGTGATGCCGCCGGTCATATGCATGCCGATGGACTGGCCGGATTCCCTTTCGATCTCGGACAACAGGTCGATCGTGTAGGCCTGCAGTGCGGCCATGTTCGGATCCGCGTTCAGCGCGTGAACGCCGCCGGCCGCGTGCCAGGACGAACCGGCCGTGAGCACCGAGCGTTCGATGAGGCAGATGTCATCCCAACCGAATTTCGCCAGGTGATAAAGGACCGAAGCTCCGACGACGCCGCCGCCGATCACAACGACACGATAATGATCCATGTTTGCCTCCCGATGGACCTGCCAGACTCGTCACTGTAGCTTAATTCCGAAAAATGTACTAGACACCTATGTACAGAAATGGAATCGAGACGCATGACGAACGGCAGCGTCGTTGAAATCGACGGAACGGAAACCGAGACCGGCAAGCGCACGACGCGCGAGGACTGGCTGGAACTCGCCAAGGACATCCTCGTCAACGAGGGGGTCGGCAGCATCAAGGTGATGGTGCTGGCGCAGAGGCTGGATGTTTCCCGCTCCAGTTTCTACTGGTTCTTCAAGAGCCGGCGCGATCTGCTCGACCAGCTCCTGCACCACTGGGAATACAAGAACACGACCAGCATCGTGGAACGCGCGCGGCGGCCGTCCCACTCGATTGTCGAGGCCGTTTTCAACCTGTTCGAATGCTGGGTCGACGAGACGGTCTACGATCCGGGCCTTGATTTCGCAGTGCGGGAATGGGCACGGCGTTCGCCCAAGGTCCGCGAACTGGTCGACCGGGCGGACAGTGACCGTGTCGCGGCGATCACCGACATGTTCGCCAGGCACGGATACGAGGAGCCCGAGTCCTTTGTGCGTGCCCGCGTCATCTATTTCATGCAGATCGGCTACTACGCACTCGGGGTCCGGGAGCCCCTCGACGTGCGCCTGTCCTATTCCGAGGCTTATGTGCGCAGCTTTACCGGGCAGGACCCCACGGCAACCGAAATGAACCGCTTCCGCGCCCTTGCGAAGAGGCTGGCCAAGGCGGCGAACAAAGCCAAGCGATAGATGTTTCGGGATTGCACCGCGGCCAAATGCGGTGCGATCTTGTACACCTATGTACGGAATATTCCGATGCCGGTGAGACCAGAGCTATACGGCAGGTAGAAGCTCAGTCAGGGCATCCAGCTTGCGGGAGGAATAGTCCGATCGCCATGTGAGCAAGGTCCTGATCGCGGCAAGCTTGCCGGGCAGGGGGTAGCGGCGGAACCGCCCGTCCGTCGCGACCATGTCGAGGACCGATTCCGGCACGACCGCGAAACCGGTGCCCGCCGCGACACCGGCGAGGATCGCGAGATAGGAACTCACCGCGATGATCGAGCCCGGGACAATGCCGCTGTCCAGCAGCCACTGCTCCAGGTAGCGGCGGTAGGCGCAGCCGGCCTCGAAGGCGATGACCGTCCGGCCACTGATTTCGCGCGTGTTTTCTAGCGGTGGGAAATCATGCGGAGCGACCAGGATGAGCTTTTCCTGAAAGACCGGTCGTACCTCGGCCCACTCGAATGAAGCCGGCTCGGCGATAAAGGCGATTTCGACGTCGTGGTTGCGCAGGCGCTCGACCAGACCGCCCGCGGTGTCGGTCTTGAGCTCTATGTCGACATCCGCATACAGCGCGTTGTAGCGCGACAGGATTTCAGGCAGGCGGGCGGCGGCGGTGCTTTCCATGGCGCCGATCCGGAACACGCCGCTCGGGCGGCCGTCCCTCAGCGCCTCGGTGGTCTCGATGGTCAGTTGCTGGAACCGCTCGGCATAGGCAAGCAGCAACTCGCCGTCCGGAGTCAGTGTCAGACCGCGATTGCGGCGCAGGAACAGCGTTTTCTGCAACTGCTCCTCCAGCTGCTTGATGCGGGTGCTGACGTTCGACTGGACCCGGTTCAGCCTGGCCGCCGCTTTAGAGATGCTGCCTTCGGCCGCCACCGTCCGGAATATTTCGAGCGCGCGCAGGTCGAGACCCTGCATTGCTATCTCCAAATGAGAAATCAGAATTCGTTTTAATTCGTTTTTCTAAATGTATCGCCGTTGTTACCTTTAGTGCAAGTCCCACGGTTTCAACGATGATGGCGGTGTTCCCGATGACCCATTCGACGGTCCGTATCATTGCGATAGGCATGGCATCGCTGGCCATCGCCATGGGCATCGGCCGGTTCGCCTTCACGCCGCTGTTGCCGATGATGCAGGCCGACGGGCTTGTCGACATCTCCGGTGGCGGCGTTCTCGCATCGGTCCATTTCGTCGGTTACCTGGCCGGTGCCGCCGGCGCGGCCTACCTTCCGGTTCCGCCAAAAACGACGCTCCGGTTATCGCTGATCTTCATTGCCTTGTGCACGCTGGCGACGGGGTTCACCGACAATTTTATTCTGTGGTCGGTCCTGCGTTTCCTGTGCGGTGTGCTCAGCGCCTTCACGCTCGTCCTCGTCAGCAATTTCTATGTGAAGCATCTGGCGGCGGCGGGCAGGGCGCAAGGCCAGGGCTGGGTGTTTTCCGGTGTCGGCGCGGGCATTGCCCTGGCCGGCCTCGGAGCGCTCGCCCTGATGGCCGCAGGCATTGGCAGCGCCGATGGCTGGATCCTGTTCGGCGCGGTTTCGCTGGTCGCCGCCGTGGCCGTCAGCGCCAATGTCGGCGCCGAGGTCGCGAAGGCTCCGGTCAGTCCGGGGAAGGCCGCCGAGCGGCGCAGCCCGATCGACTGGGTTGCAGTCGTCGCCTACGGCGCGGCCGGCATGGGCTACATTATTCCGGCGACCTATCTTCCGGTCATGGCGCGCGAGATCGTGTCGTCGCCCTTCCTGTTCGGGCTTGCCTGGCCGGTGTTCGGTCTGGCGGCGTTTTTCTCGACGCTGCTCGCGGCGCGCCTGCAGGCGCGCTTCTCCAACCGGCAGATCTGGGCCGCCGGCCAGTTCGTCATGGCCGCTGGTCTGCTGGTTCCCGTTCTTCTTCCCGACCTCGTCACCATCATGATCGCCGGTATCTGCGTCGGAGGCACCTTCATGATCATCACCATGATGGGCATGAAGGAGGCGCACCGCATCGCCCATGCCGATGACGTGATGCGCCATATCGGTGTTTTGACGGTCGCCTTTGCCGGCGGCCAGATGATCGGCCCGGTCTTCGCCGGGGCGATCCACGCGGTGACGGGCAGTTTCTCATCCTCGCTCGTCCTTGCGAGTGTTGCGCTTGTTGCGACGGGTGCGGCGCTCGTCCGGCGTCACGCCGGCCGCAAGGCCGTACATCCCTAAATCGCGCGACGCTATTCGCGAAAACGTGATCGCCAGGATCTGGCGTGGACACAATCGATCACTACGTGCCGGGCATGCTCCTGCGTTGTCAAAAGCTGAGAGCTTTCAACGCGTTGGTTGTCTCAACCTATCTGACGAAAGGAGGAAACCCATGACAACCCAGCAGGAAATCACCGGCCTGGAAGCCAGGCTTCAAATGATTCAGGACGAGATCGACCGCCGGCACGGCCGTGTCGATTCCGATGTGGACCGCGCGCGCAACCTCGAGAAAATCGATGAACTGCGCGCAGAAAGGGACCGGCTGCAAAGGTGGCTGACGGCACTCTCTCACTGAAACCTACCCGGTGACGCCATGCGTCACCGGGAATGGCCCGACAAGGTTTGCTCCAACACGGCCCGTATCTCCGCTGACGGTGCTGTCGACCGCCGGGTCACCGGATCGAAGAACACATTGACCGATTCGGACACGACGCAGCATGTGTCCCCCTGAAATATGGCGTAATGCGTGGTCATCGAACGATCGCCCGCAGCGGCGAGCATGCCGCCGACCTCGACGGAGCCGGGAAAGGTGATCTCGTGGAGATAGTCGACCGTCAGCCGGGCGAGCACGATCCCCTTCGAAGGAAGCCGGGTGTCGGCGAATATGTGTCCGAAAAGCCCCACGCGGCCCGATTCCAGGAAAGCCGTGATGGCGACATTGTTGACATGCTCCATCGGGTCCTGATCTGAGAAGCGTATGGAGACGGGCGTCCAGAATGTGTAGGCCGCGCGGTCGCGGGGTATCGATTTGTTGGTCGGCATGCGGCGTGCAGTCCTCTCCGAAAACGGTTTGAATTGGGAGGGGCCGTGTTTCCCGGCCCCGCCCGATGATTTTTTGAAGGAACGCCAAATGGCCTTTGAGTATCCGTTCTACTTTCTACGCCACGGTGAAACGGAATGGAACCGCACGCATAGGACGCAGGGGCAATATGACTCAAAATTGAACGAAACAGGCCGCGCGCAGGCCTGGCACGCGGCCGAATTGCTCAAGGAAGAGCCGATCGAGCGCATTGTGGCCAGTCCGCTGTCGCGGGCGCGTCACACGGCGGAGGCCGTTGCCGTCCACCATGACGTGGAATTGTCGTTCGATGACCATTTGATGGAGTGCCATCTCGGCGACCACCAGGGCGAGCCGCACGGGCCGTGGCTGGCGCAGTACTGGGCCGGCCGATACGATCCGCCGAACGGCGAGACCTACCGCACGTTTTGCGAACGCGTGTGGAATGCCCTGCAGCGCACCGTGGCGCTTGGCCCGAACACGCTGATCGTCGCACATGGCGGGCTGTGGAAGGCGGCGAGCGAATTTGTCGCCATGGAGCCGGACCTGGTTCCGCTGCCCAACGCCATTCCGATCCACGTTACCCCCGACAAGGGCCGCTGGCGCCAGCGCGTCTTATAGGATCCGGACGGTTTAGGGCAGACCGGTCAGCCGCGCAGCTTTTCCGCTTCCGCGGCTGCGCCGCGAATCGCATTCGCAAACAGGGTGACATCCATGGCGGTCGCCACGAAGGTGGCGCCGAGGTCGATGCAATGCTTCGCGAAAGCCGGGTCCGTGGCCAGCGTTCCGGAGGCCTTGTCGCTCTGCGCGATACGTTCGAATGTGTCCTTGATGGCCGCTTGGACATCTGGTGCGCCCGGATTGCCGAGGTGGCCAAGATCGGCAGCAAGATCGGCCGGCCCGATGAAGACACCGTCAACGCCGTCGACGGAGAGGATGTCGTCGAGCGCCGCGAGGCCGGCACGGTTTTCCACCTGGACAAGCAGACAGATCTGCTCATCCGCCGTCGGAATATAGTCCTTGATCATGCCGAACTTCGAAGCACGCGCCGTGGTCGGTCCGACACCGCGCATGCCTGTCGGCGGGTAACGCACGGCCCGCACAAGTTGCTCGGCCTGCTCGCCGGATTCCACCATCGGCACCAATATTGTCTGTGCGCCGGCATCGAGCATCTGCTTGATGATCCACGCCTCGCCGACCGGCACACGAACCGCCGGGTGTGACGCCGAGGCATCAATCAGGGTGAGCTGATCGCGAGTCGAACGCAGATCGTTGGTCGCATGTTCATTGTCGATCAGCAGCCAGTCGAATCCGGCCGTTGCGGAAATCTCGGCCGCGTAGTGGTTCGCCATCGACAGCCAGCAGCCGATTTGCAACTCGCCGTTCTTCAGCGCGGCCTTAAACGGATTTATGGGTGCGGGCATCGAGTGTTCCTGTTCTTCAAGCGAAAGTCTGCGTAACGGTGCCGAACGGGCCGAAATCGGCGTGGAAATGATCTCCGGGCCGGGCCTCGACGGGACGTATGAACGATCCTGATAGCACCACATCCCCGGCGCGGATAGACTGGTCGTAGGCGGCAAGCCGCTCCACCAGCCAGACGATGCCGGCGACAGGATCGTTCAGTACGCCGGCACCGAGGCCCGTTTCCTCCACCTCTCCGTTGCGCATCAGGATGGCGCCGGTCCAGCGCAGGTCGAAAGCCGCCGGATCGTGGCGCTGTGTTCCGAGCACGACGCCGGCATTGGCGGCGTTGTCGGCGATCGTGTCGACGATCGAGCGCGGCTGGCCGGTCTCGGGATCGCTCCGCAGGATGCGCGTGTCGAGGATTTCGAGGGAAGGGGCCACATAGTCCGTTGCTGCGAGGACCGCGTCTCGGGTGATGGAAGTGCCCGAGAGCGGCGCCTTCATGGCGAATGCGATTTCGGCTTCGATGCGCGGCCGGATGAAGCGGCCGGGAGGGACGGTCCCGCCGTCCTCGAACAGCATATCGTCGAACAGGATGCCGCTGTCGGGGATGTCGATCTTCAGTACGTCCTGCATTGCCTTGGACGTCAGGCCGATCTTCCAGCCGACGATCGATCTGCCGGCTTGCCGCTTGCGTTCCACGAGCGCCGCCTGGACCGCATAGGCATCGTCCATCGTCATGTCGGGATGGCGCCGTGACAAAAGCCCGATCTGAGCGCCGCTTTTCTCGGCTTGGAACAGGTCGGCTGCGGCAGCCGCGATCTCGTCCTTCGACAGGCTCATTCCTCGTCCTCGACCGTATTGCGCAGGATGCCGATGCCTTCGCCTTCCACCTCGATCACGTCGCCCGGCTTCAGGAACTGCGGCGGATCGAGCCGTGCGCCTGCGCCGGTCGGCGTTCCGGTGATGATGATATCGCCGGGCACCAGCGTCGTGAATGTCGAAATATAGGCGATCTGGCGCGGTATCGGAAAGATCATCCGGCCGGTGCGGTCGTCCTGGCGGACCGCGCCATTCACACGCGTGGTAATGCGGACATCCTCGAGCTGCGCGCGGTCGCGGAAGGGCACGAGCCATGGGCCGAGGGCGCCCGACCGGTCGAAATTCTTGCCCTGCGTCACGTTGAACTTGGCATGGCGGACCCAGTCGCGCAGCGTTCCCTCGTTGCAAAGGCTTATCGCCGCGATGTGGTCATAGGCCTTAGCCTGGGGAATATGCCGGCCGCCCTTGCCGATGACGATGGCGATCTCGCCCTCATAGTCCAGCTTGTCGGAAGCCTTCGGCCGGATGAGCGGCCGGTCGTGGCCGGTGAAGGAGCGCGGGAAACGGATGAACAGGGACATGTTCTCCGGCTGGTCCTTGCCGTCCTTGTATTCGGCGTTGCGGTCGGGGAAGTTGACGCCGACGCAGATGATCTTCTCCGGGTTCGGAAGCGGGATTTCAAAGGCGAATGTGCCGGTCTTGTGCGTGACCGACCGGCCTTGCGCCGCCTCCAGCAGCCGGTCCAGCCCGTCCGCCTCGATCGCGGCGCGCAGGTCCGGCCATTGCGGGAAATCAGGCGACAGGGCGACCATGCCGCCATCCTCGACCGCGCCGTAGTAGCGCGTGCCATCAACCGAATAGCTGGCCAGTTTGCCGGTCATCTCAGATTCGTCCCTTTGCTGTCGGCCGCTACGGCGCGATGATGGGTTGGGATTTCAGGTCGCTCTCGACCGGGGTCGCCCCGTCAAAGAGGCTGCCTTCCTCGAACCACGACCGGGGCGCCGGCGCGCCCCACAGCGTCTGGCGCTGCGGGTCTTTGAGATCCCAGCGGATCGGCTCGAGATCCGGATCCACCGTCTGGTAGTCGGAATTGTAGATCTCGATCCGGTTGCCGTCGGGGTCGAGCACATAGAGGAAGAAGGCGTTGGATATGCCGTGGCGGCCGGGGCCGCGCTCGATATTGTCGAGATAGCCCGTCGTCGACATGATATCGAGCAGATCGATGATGTTGAGCGGGTTCGGCACCCAAAATGCCGTGTGGTGCAGGCGCGGTCCCAGCCCGTTGGTAAAGGCGACATCGTGGACGCCGCCCTTGCGGTGCATCCACGCGGCCCAGATGCGTCCGGTTTCCTTGTCGTCCGTGTATTCCGTCGTGCGGAACCCCATCTCGTTATAAAATGCGACGGCTTCATCGACGTTCGATGAGAACATGTTGAAATGGTCGATGCGCAGCGGCCGCACCCCGTGATAGAGCTTGTAGTGCTGGTGGATCGGCTCGAGCCGGTCCATTTTTACGTAGAACTCCATCGGGATGCCCCACGGATCTCGCGTGCGCAGCGTGCGACCCATGAACGGCCTCTCCACCCATTCAACCGGCAGGTTCCTGCCTTCGAAAAAGGCCGCCGCCTTGTCGAGGTCCGGCTCGTCGAAAAGCTTGAAGCCGAGCACGTTGACGGCCGGGGTCTGCGATTTCACCAGCGCGATGCAATGATGGCCGCGTTCTTCCAGCGCGCGCAGATAAACCCGGTCATTGCCTTCGTGGGTCACCTGCAGGCCGAGCAGGTCGGCGTAGAAGGCCTTCGAGGCGTCAAGGTCGGTCACCGCGTATTCGACATGGCTCAGGCGCACGATGTTGAAGGGCGGATAAAGGACGGGTGAGGGGACTGGCATGGTTTGGTCTCCTGATTTGCCTTACTGGACCGGAAAGACGACGTTGGCCTGGCCGGTGCCGGAGCTCGGGAAATATTCGCCGATCAGTTCGCCCTTGCCGGCATACTGATCCCAGCCGAGCGCCGCGAACAGCATGACCGTGTCATGCATGCTGCCTTCGCCGCAGCAGTAATCCGCATATTCCGGCAGCATTTTGAGGAATGTCGCGATCTCGCCCTGCTGCCACAGATCAAGGACATGCAGGTCCACCTGGCGGTTGAACTCCGACGAGATGGTGAAGGTGCCGTTATTGGCCTCGTATTCGTCATTGCCCCAGATCTTGTGGCTGAGCGATCCGGACGCCAGGAGCAGCACCTTGGAGTCGCTTTCCTCGACCGCCTCTCGGATTGCCTCGCCGAGCTTGCGCGAGGATTCGTAACTGTGCACCGTGCACCAGGCGGCCACCGACACGACCTTGAAATCGCCCTCGCTGGCCATGTAGCGCATCGGCACCAGCGTGCCGTATTCGAGGTCGAGGCTGTCGATCTGGTGCGACAGGGTAAAGGCGCCCCTGGCGGAAGCCTTTTCCGCGATCAGGTCGCCGAGCGCCGCGTTGCCCTCATAGGCGTATTCGAGGCCCTGGATGAACTGCGGGAATTCGTGGCTGGTGAAAATGCCCTCGAACCTGTGGTTGGCGTTGATGTGGTAGCCGGCATTGACGCACCAGTGCGTGTCCAGCACGACGATCGTGTCGGCGCCGAGCGCCCTGGCGCGGCGGGCGATTTCCTTGTGGCCGTCGATCGCCTGCTGGCGGCAGCCGTGCAGGCGGCCCGGCTGCTCCGACATGATCATGGTCGGCACGTGGGTGATCTTGGCGGAAAGGACGATCTCTCCCATTTGCTCCTCCCTGGGTTTCTCGAAAGGGCTAGCTTGCGCCGAGCTTCGGGATGGCGTGTTGACCCAGAGCAAGTCCGATATGCTTTTGCTCCATGTAGAATTCGAAGGACCAGTCGCCGCCGTCGCGGCCGATGCCGCTGGCCTTGACGCCGCCGAAAGGCGTCGGCAGGTGGCGCACATTCTCCGAATTCACCCAGATCATTCCGGCCTCGAGCTTCTCGGTGAAGCGCAGCGCCCGGGTGATGTCGTTGGTCCACACATAGCCGGTGAGGCCGTAGGCGACACCGTTGGCGATTTCCAGCGCTTCCTCTTCGGTGTCGAAGGGAATTGCCGTCAGCACCGGGCCGAATATTTCCTCCTGGGCGATGCGCATGTCGGGCCGTGCATCGGTGAAGAGGGTCGGCCGCACAAAGTGGCCGTTGCCCTCCGGCGCCGTGCCGCCTGCGGCAATGGTCGCGCCGTCCTCGCGGGCGATGTCGAAATAGGACGTGACCTTGTCGAAATGCACCTTGTGGATCAGCGGTCCGATCTCGGTGGCCGGATCCAAAGGATGGCCGACGCGGATATTGTTCACCCGTTCGACGAGCCTGGTCTGGAATTCATCCGCGATGCTGCTTTGCACGAGCAGCCGGCTGGACGACGTACAGCGCTCGCCGTTGAGCGAATAGATCATGAAGACCGCGGCATCCAGCGCCCGGTCGAGGTCGGCATCGTCGAAGACGACGACGGGGTTCTTGCCGCCAAGCTCGAAATGCACGCGCTTCAGCGTGTCGGCCCCCTGTTTCATGATCATCGAGCCGGTGCGGCTTTCGCCGACAAAGGCGATGGCCTTGATGTCGGGATGTTCGGTCAGCGCCTTGCCGGCGTCCTCGCCGAAACCGTTGACGAGATTCCACACGCCCTTGGGCAGGCCGGCCTCGTCGGCGATCTCCATCAGGATGCGCGCCGTCAGCGGCGAGAATTCCGCCGGCTTGTGCACCACCGTGCAGCCGGCGGCGAGCGCCGGTGCGATCTTCCATGTCGACAGCATGAACGGTGTGTTCCAAGGCGTGATCACGCCCACCGGCCCGATCGGAACGCGGGTGGTGATGTTCATCAGCGTTGCCGAGGGCAGGGCCTGACCGTCGCGCGCGGCCGTCGCCTTCCCGGCGAAGAAGCGGAAATTCTCGGCCCCGCGCAACGCCGCCTTCGACATGAAGCGCAGCGCCTGGCCCGTGTCCCAGCACTCGCAAAGGGCGATTTCCTCGGCCCGCTCGACGATGGCGTCGGCGATCCGGTTGAGGATCGCCTTGCGTTCCGTCGCCTTCATGTCGCGCCAGGCGGGAAAGGCGTCCTTCGCTGCCTTTGCCGCCGCGTCGATGTCCTTCGCGCCGCCCTTGGCGACGGCACAGATCAGGCTGTCGTCGACCGGCGAGCGGGTCTCGAATGTTTCACCGGAGGAAGCCGCAACGCTCGTGCCGCCGATGTGATTGCGAATGCCGTCCTGCCGGAATCGGGCGAGATAGCCCTCGAGCTTCGTCAGATTTTGGTCGAGGCCGGGCTGATTGTTGGTCATCGCTTGGCTCCTCTAGCTTCACGCGCCGTCGATATGGTCGCGGATCGTATTCAGTTTCGGGCTCAGTTCCGGATCGATGTCGCGCATTTCCAGCGACAGGGCGATCGGCCGCGTCTTGATGAGATCGGCCAGATGGTCCCGCGCCGCTGCGAAAATCGCCTCGGTTGCCGCCTTGCGCACATCGAGGGTGCGGCCGCCGCGCAGGCGCACCGACATGTCGATGAAGCCGTGCCCAGGGCTGCCGTCGGCGATCGCGTAGTGCTCGCAGCGAATGGCGCGCACGCGAATGCCCGCCTTCGCAAAAGCGCCCGTCTCGATCGCCGCCTCACGCAGGCGGTCGCAAAAGGCGGCCATGTCGATCTCCGATTCCAGATTTGCCGAATATTCGATCGATAGATGCGGCATTGCGGATTGAACCTCCCTGGATATTAATTAACATGTTAATCATATTGGATCGACGATGTCAAGTGGATATGCGAAGCCTACAGTCTTGCGAAGCGAATGACGATCGGTGATGGTGAAGGGGCAATCAAGCCGAGCACCGGGACAGTGAAATGAGTGACAAAAAGCTGCGCGCGACATCAAGGGCATTGCCGATCGCGCTGTTGCGGGCGCGCGAGACGGTGATGGGTCAGATCCGGCCCATGCTCGCCGATGCCGGCGTGACGGAGCAGCAGTGGCGGGTGCTGCGCGTCCTGGCCGAGGATGGCGGGATGGAC
Source organism: Nitratireductor sp. XY-223 (assembly GCF_004959855.1). Taxonomy (GTDB): domain Bacteria; phylum Pseudomonadota; class Alphaproteobacteria; order Rhizobiales; family Rhizobiaceae; genus Hoeflea_A. Next base: position 17,232 of record NZ_SPNT01000003.1, read on the forward strand.
CCGACGGACATTGCCGAAAAGTCCTGCCTGCTCCTGCCGAGCCTGACGCGTATTCTGAAGTTCCTGGAGGAAAACGGCCTGGTGACGCGCAAGCGTCATGAGACGGACGGGCGCCGCCACCTCGTGCAGATTACCGACAAGGGCCGGCAGCTGATCGACGAGAAAGCGCCTGCCAGCAACCGCATCTACGCCGAGCTGGAAAAATCGTTCGGTGCGAAAAAAATGTACAGGCTGCTTGATCTGCTCGACGAGCTCGCGCACCTGAAGTTGTGAGCCGGCGAAACCATCGCCGCCGGCTCCAACTGAAAACTGCTAGAACTTGCCGTTCGTATTTGCCGCTTCCGATGCCGGCAGGATCGGTGCGATCACGTCCCAGTGCTCGGCGATCTTGCCGTTTTCGACGCGGAACAGATCGTAGAAAGCCATCGGCTTTTCGCCGATAACCCCCTCGGACATCGCCAGGACAAAATTGCCGTCCGCAAGAACCCGGTGGTTCCGCGTGAACCGCATGCTCATGCCGGCCTTGGCCATCTCCTCGAGCGCCGACCCCAGGCCGCTCAGACCGTCGCCGATATTCGCATTGTGCTGGATGTAGTTGTCGCCGTCGAAATAGGCCGGCATCCTGTCATAGGCGCCGCCGACCAGCACCTCATTGATGAATTCCGTGACAAGCGCGCGGTTGGCATCGGTCTTGTCCCGGTCGGTGGCATCGGTCGGGCCGTCCGTCTGCGAGCGGCCGGACGGATTCGGTGCGGCGACCGGCTGCAGATTGTCCCAGTGTTCGACGATTTTGCCGCCGTCGACGCGGAAGACATCGAAGGCGACAAGCGGCTCCGGCCCGAAGCCCGTGTAGATGCCGTGGACGAAGCCGGTATCACCATCGGCGAAGGATCGGATCAGCGTGTATTCGAAGTCCGGATTGCCGGCAATGACCTGGCCGGCCAGGCCCTTGAGCGCGTCTAACCCGGTGGGAACCTGCTGATTGTGCTGGACATAGGGTTCGGCGAAATAGGTGTCGATCGCGCCGACATTCTTGTTGACCATCAGTTCGGTCATGGCACCGGTGACGATTTCCCCGGTATCCGCGGCCGGGGCGGCGGTCGAGGCCAGGACAAGCGCCAGGGCGGATGCTGCGAGCGTGCGAATAATCATCTGTCTGTTTCCTTGTTGGCCGGCACAGCGCCGGATGCCCGCCAATATGGTGCGTTGCCCGGATGTGCATAAGATGATTTAATTGGATTTCATTGTTCGATAATCTGATGGAATCGATATGCTCGATCATCTCAGGGCCATGGCCGTGTTTTCCGCGGTCGCCGAAGCGGGATCGTTCCGTGCCGCCGCGACACGGCTCGGCATCTCGCCCTCGGTTGTCAGCCATCACGTGACCGCGCTTGAGCGACATCTCGACACGCCGCTGATCTACCGTTCGACCCGCAGGCTCAGCCTGACAGAAGCCGGCAGGCGCCTTGCGCGTTCGGCCGACGCGATGGTGCGCGCCGCGGAGGAGGGCTATCAGGCCGTTGGCCAGGAGGCCGGGAGCCCGTCTGGCGGCCTGAAGATAACCGCGCCCGCCGTTTTCCAGTACGCGCTGTTCGTCAAGCGCGTTGCCGAATTCATGAAACTGCACCCGAGGGTCGAGATCTCCGTCAACTTTTCGGATCGCTGGCGCAACCTTGTGGAGGATGGGTTCGACCTGGCCTTCCGCATCGGGCCGCTGCGGGATTCGTCCCTCAAGGCGCGCAAGCTCGTTGACGGGCAACAGTTCCTCTGCGCTTCGCTGGCCTATCTGAAGCGCCGGCACGTGCCAAAAGGCCCCGATGAACTCGAGGGCCTTGAAATGATCGGCTTTACCGGACGCTCCTATACGATCGCGTTGACCGGCGGAGGCGGTGGCCGGGAACGGCGCCAATTGCGCATGCACAACCGGCTGGTGGTCGATTCGGGATTCGCGGCGATGCGTCTTGCCGAGGAGGGATGCGGTATCACCGTGCTGCCGGATTTCCTCGCCCGCGCACCGCTGGAGGCCGGCCGCCTTGTCGAAGTGCTGCCGGACTGGTCCGTGCCGACATTCGGCATCTATGCCGTCTGGCCCGACAATCCCGGCACCAATACGCTGAGGGCATTGTTCGTCGACTTCGTTGCCGAAATTGGCAAATAGGCGCAAGACGTCTCGGCCCCGGGGGTGCATCGGGCGCGGTGGCCGGCACGGAGCCGAATAATGTTCGACATCCGGCTTCGGATGGGCCCTAATAGAACAAACATCGGGGGAACTGTCATGCGCATGTACATTGCCGGCATTGGCGCCTTGTTGGCCGCAATCTTGTTTCACACGCCGCTTGCGGCTGCCGAGTGCGGTGCCTGTGACCGTTTCGAGACGATGAGGCCGGCCGGCGGATCCGCCGTCTTTGACGACATATTGGCCAGGCTCGGACAACGGCCCGCCGCGATCGTGACGATGAAAGCCGGAGCGTTCTGCGACGCCGGTACGGGCGCCACCACTGCCGCGGAGCTGGAAGCCGCAACCGAACGCCAGTTCGTGCGCGCCGAGCAGATTGCGCAGAAGGTGTCCCAGTGCCCGCAGTCCTGCGCTTCGAAATTGAATGAAGCGGAGTATTGCGGCTACAGCGACCGGCTGGTGGCGGACCGCTACCGCCTCGGGGCGATCGGCCTGCGCATATCCGAGCTGTTGCACATTTACGAGCGGGCCGGAAGCCAGGCCAGGCACCCGCTGGACGTGCTGTCCGCGGATATGACGCTCTACGGCGGCGAGGCGATGGATGTTCTGAGGCAGGCGCAGGAGGCGCTGGAGGAAGGCACCGCCGGCGCTGTTCCGGATGTCCGGTGGCAGGCGAGCGAGACGGAGGTGAACGGGCTGTTCGGCGCCGTTTCATTGCTCTCCGATTTCGCGTTGATCGAGGGCGACACGGAACAGATCGAACAGGCTCTCGAAGGCGCGGCGAAGGGGTTTCGGACCATCCGCGACGATCTGTTGACCGCGCTGACCCGCGCCAAGGTCATGGAGCCGTCAGAACAGCTTGTCCTCGAGGAACGGATCCTGACCGCGGCCTCGAACATGGCAATTGCGATTGCCGGCCTTGAGGCTTCGGCGGCCGCGGCCAGGAACGACGCGGCCGCGCAGCCGTCGACCGACGCCAACGCCGTTCCGCCGGGAATCGATTCAGCCGCGATCCAGGAAACGGTCGGCTGCCTCAATCGCCTGACGCTCAGCGCGATGACGGGATCGGAGGCTCCCGAACTGGCCACAGGCATCCTGGAAGAATGCCGTTCATTTGATATTTGCAGCGGGCGAGGACCAGTTTATTTGCCGGCTAATATGTCACCTCTGCGGTCGTTTCTGGTGTCCCAGGACGAAGCAGAGAAGCAGACGCTGGCGCTTTTGAACTCCATTTGTTCCGCCAACTAGTCACCTGTGGATAATTCAGTGGTTATTTCAGGCCGGATGCGAAACGATTGCTGAAATTGGGGGCTTAGGCCGGCACCGAAACCCGTTGGAACATCTGTGGATTAAGCGCCCGCGGCAACGCTTGCGGCGGTCTGTCGCGATTGGACGGTGGTCCGCACTGGACGGAACCGGGCGTCCCACCGGGCCCGGAAAGCGGATCGGAATCCGCAGGACCTGATCAATCCTGTGCCTTCGGCATTGCCGCGTCGTCCAGTTCGGCGGCGCGGCGGAAGGCCGGCCGATCGGTAACCCGGCCACGGTAATCCCGGAAGGCCGGCCGGTTTTCGATCGTCTCGAACTGCAGGCCCCAGCTGACATGGACGCCGACATAGACATCGGCCGCCGAGAATGTTTCGCCGGCTATGTACCGCGATGCTGACACGGCCGTTTCGAGTGTGTCCATCACCCGGGCGAAATTTCCGTATCCGACTGTGCGTTCCCGTTCGCTCGGTACCTCGAACCCCAAGGCGCGGTTGACGGTCGCCGCTTCCAGGGGGCCGGCCGCAAAAAACAGCCAACGGTAATAGGCGCCGCGACGATCCACCGGCGGCGCCAGCCGGGCGTCGGGAAATGCATCGGCCAGGTAGGCGCAGATCGCCGCGCATTCGCTGACCACGGTATCGCCATGGACCACCGTCGGCACCTTTCCCATCGGATTGACCGCCAGGTAGTCCGGCGCCTTCATCTCCGCGCCGTAGTCGACGATCCGCGTTTCGTAGGGCGCGCCGGTCTCCTCGAGCATCCACCGCACGATGCGCCCGCGCGACATCGGGTTGGTGTAGAAGATCAGATCTGCGGACATGGTATTCTTCCTTCTTCAGCCGGCTGAAACCAGCAACGCACTGCGGCACTGTCATGTTCGCCGGATGCGGACGGAAATGCCAACAAAAAAGCCGGCCACGGGGGCCGGCTTCGGGCTTCAAGGCGAGCCGCTTCAGAATTCGTCCCAGTTCTCGTTGTCGGCAGCAATGGCCGCATTGCCGTCGAAACCCGTTGCGAGACGAACCGGTGGCGGCGATTTGCCCTCAGCGCCGTTCAGGGCCGATTCTTCGGTTTTTTGCTTGACCAGCCCTGACATTTTGCCGGTGTCGAATGCGCTCAGCATTACGTTCACCCGGCCGACTTCCTCGGCAAGCATCTGGCTTGCCGCCGAGGCCTCTTCCGAGACGGCGGCATTTTGTTGCGTGCCCTCATCGATGTTGTTGACCGCGCCGTTGATTTCCTGGAGCCCGACGGCCTGTTCCTTGGCCGAACCCGAGATCGACTGCACGTGAAGATCGATTTCCTTGACCTGCGAGACAATCGTTTCGAGCACCGAGCCGGTCTTGTTGACCAGCGTCACGCCGGCCTTGACGTCTTCGCCGGAGGAGTCGATCAGCGTCTTGATTTCCTTGGCTGCGTCGCTGGAACGCTGCGCCAGTTCGCGAACCTCTTGGGCGACCACGGCAAAACCTTTGCCGGCTTCACCGGCCCGCGCCGCCTCGACCCCGGCATTGAGCGCCAATAGGTTGGTCTGGAACGAGATCTCGTCGATCACGGCGATAATGTTGGTGATCTTCTCCGCGGATTCCTCGATCTTCTTCATCGCGTTGATCGCGTCCTGTACGACAAGGCCGGACTTTTCGGCATTGTCCCGCGCCTCCGAGGCCAGGCCGCTTGCTTCTACGGCCCGCTCGCTCGCCGATTTCATGGCCGTCGTTGTCTCGCTGACCGCGGCCGCGGTCTCTTCGACCGACGCCGCCTGCTGCTCATTGCGGCGCGCCAGGCTGTCGACCGCGGTATGGATCTCCCGGGAGCCCGACAGCATCTGCTCCGACGCAGACCCGATTTCCTCCATCGTGGTGGAGAGTTTATCCATCGCGTTGTTGAAATCGTCCTTGAGCGACTGGAAGGCAGGCGGAAATTCGCCGCCGATGCGGAAGCTCAGATCGTTGGCGGCGAGGCTGGTCATCGCATTGCTGAAGGACTCCGTCACCTGGCTCTGCTCGCGGGCCCGTTCCTCGTTCTTCTGCCTTTCCCGTTCCTCTTCCTCGCGTTGCCGCTGTTCCAGCGCCTTCTGCTCTGCCTCGAGTTCGCGGGCCCGCATCAGGTTGTCCTTAAAGGCGCTGTAGGAATCGGCGATTGTGCCCATCTCGTCATTGCTGGCAACGCGCACATCGACGGAAAGGTCGTCCCTGTTGAGCGCGTCGAGCCCGCTGACGATTTGCCGAAGCGGGCCGGTGACGCTGCGGCGCACCAGCAGCACGGACAGGATGACGGCAACCAGCATCGCAATGACTGTGATCCACGTCATGAGCTGCTGTGCGAATTTCTCGTGCTCCTCGGCCGTGAGCGCGGCCTCGACGGTGAATTCCTCGATCTCGAAAAGCAGGTTTTCCAGATCGTGGTCGAGTTTGGTCTGCTGTACCTCGACACCTTCGATCAGCACGAACGCGTCTTCCAACTGACCGTTAGAGGCCAGTTCGAGTGTTTTCAGCGCATCGGTGTCGAACGTCTTGTGGAGCTCGGCCAGTGCAGTCAGGTCTTCGGCTATGTGCTCGAAGATCTTCCGTTCCGCAGCAGTCGTCGATGTCTCGGTTGCGTATTTGGCAAGGGCGATGGTGTCGACAAACTCCTTGTCGACGAGGGCGGCATATTTGCGGAAGTGCTCGATGGTGCCGTCCAGCTCGCCCCGGATTTCGGGATGCCGGTCGAGTTCCTCGGCCAGCCGCATGCCACGCTCGAAATCGATGGCCTGTTCGAGCTGATGAACGGTCAGTTTCGTCAGGCTCGCAATCATTGCGGTGTCGCGCTCGGCGATCGCTTCGATCTCCTTGCCGACCATGCGCATCTGCCAGATGCCGGTTCCGGCGACGGCGAACATGAGCACGAGGCAAAGTCCGACGATCGCGTAGATTTTCGTGCCGACGCTGATTGATTTGCCGCCCTTGCGGCCCGTACGGTCGTTGCCCGATATCATTGCCATCCAATCGCTCCATTCAGCACCGGGTGTCATTTGGCAAGCCCGGAGCGAACGCGATCGCCCGGAGGCTGCGCGCAATCAGCCCGGTTCGGTGTGCACCTTCGCCACGGCGAAAGCCATCGATAATAAAGTGAAACATGTTGGGCTGAAGCCGACACGGTTGCCGAGCGTCATGCTATTGGATCAGTAAATCCAAGCAACCGGGATGTATATTTCCCGAGTCATGGTTTCCAATTCGTTAAAACGGACTCGATTCTGTATTTCAGCCATCAGAGGCGTTCGAATTCTGCACCGATAGTATGCAATCCAAGTATGATTATGCAATCTATAGTTGGATTGTTAAGCGCCTTCGAAAGGGCTCCAAGCGCACATAGTTCGAATTTTTAGAAGTGATAACAGATATATAGAGAGATATTGCTTCTGCAGATCATCGGAAAGGGTCGGCGGATTTGCCGAACCTGAAATATTTGATCTTTGTTTTCGTGCGATATTGCAAACTATTATTTATTTTGTACAAAAAAGTACAAATCCGAAACACAAGAACTTACAAGTACCACCAGTGCCGGTCATCAGGGGAGGGCCGTTGGCCCGATCCGGATATGCAAGGTGTGTGCCGGCGAATGACAGCTTCGCCGGTCATTGGAAAATATATATCTGCGCCGCAGGACGATCCGTCTGGCGGGGTTTACAATCAGAACCGCAGGTTCTGCACGTCCCAGCTTTTCTGTGCGAAAATATCCTCGATGCCGAGATTTTCGAGATCGCGCCGGTCGGGCTGGCGGCCGGTCTCGATGGCATGCGCGATCCGCGAGGCCGAGCGGATGTCGCCGAATATGTCGAATATGGCGCGGGCAGGTCTGAAAGAGCGATGGGCCACGTCGTTTCTCCTTTTGCAAGAAGAAATGTAGTCGACAGGGCCGGGTTGAGAACCGCTCATTGCGAATGGCTCGTACCCGTCCAGCGCATGGCTCCGCGCGGGGGAGGGACCGCGGCGGTCAGTCCTGCTTCTGGTAGAGAATCTCCCCGCGACGGGCAACGAGCAGCATCTCAAGCGTCACCGGGTCGAAATAGGCTTCCACGCGTTCGCCATCGGGCGTCGTGCCGTAGGCTTCGTAACAGCCGCCGTCTTCCTTGATGCGGCGGACCTGCCAACCTTCCGATACCATCTTTTCTTCCAGTTCGCTTACGGTCTTCCACCCGGACTGGTCACCCGATTCACAGGTGTAGAGGCCCGTGGCGAAGGACGGTTCCGCGGCCAGTGAGACGAGTGCCGCCAGCGCGGCAAAAGCTGATTTCTGCATGGGTCGTCCTTTCCTATTTGGTCGGCGCCTGTCCGGCAGCCAGTGCCTGCCGGGGCGGTTTGATTGTTCGCACGATGCGATAGGATTCCAGCAGCGCGAGCGGAACGAAATGCACGAGCGCCGGACCGAGATTGTTGTGCACGAAGATCCAGTGAACGAGCGTCAGCACCGCAGCGGGATAGACCAGGCGCTGCAGGCGCTTCCACCACAGCATCAAGGCGCGCTGCGAGGCGTCGTTGCTGGTGGCGGCAAGGACGATGAAGAGCGCGAACGCCGCCCAGCCGGTCCAGATGCCGAGCGCCGTGAATTCGGCCAGGATGAGCCGCAGCGATCCCAAGTCGGCAATGTACAGCACCGTGTGAAACAGCGCGTAGCAGAAGGCGGCGACACCGAGATAGCGGCGCCTGCGTGCCAGCCAGGTCAGGAACCGGGCTTTTGGAAACAGCATGCGCAAGGGCGTGATCAGCATGGCGATGATCATGAAGCGCGCGGCGAATTCTCCCGTCGGATGCAGGAGCATCTCCGTCACCGGCCGCCCGTCCGGCGCAGCCTCGCCGCTCGCCAACGCCAGGACCATCGGTGTGCCCGGCAGCGCGAGGATCGCCCAGAAGAAGGTACGGGAGTTCAGTATTCGGCTCAGCATCGGTGCCCCACTGTCAATGCGTTGCGTGTGACAATAGAAGCAAGATGCACCACAAGTGTGCCGGCGGAAGCGGAATTTGTCGCAAAGTGTAACGGGCAGGGAGGCGCAGAACCGCGGACAACGCCGGTTGCATCGGATCTGCGGGATTGGCTGGAGAAAACTGGTCGGAGTGAGAGGATTTGAACCTCCGACCCCCTCGTCCCGAACGAGGTGCGCTACCAGGCTGCGCTACACTCCGACTTGCAGCGGCTTGCCGCCGCCAATGCGGGCTGTAGGTAATCCGGAATCCCGCCGCCGTCAAGGGAATAATCCACCGCGCGCGACTGGCGGATTTCGCTCGTAGCGGGCATCGACGCGATTGTTCCCGCAAGCCGGTATTTGGCATCATACGGCGGTTGTAATCGATTTAAATTGGGCTATGGTGCCGCCGGCTTTGCCCGGCCGTGAACGGGATGCGGCGGGGTCTACCGGGCGGGGCTGACGGACAAGGGGAAACGCATGATTATCTGCTGCGGCGAGGCGCTCATCGACATGCTGCCGCGCCAACTGCCGGACGGCGAGGGCGCACTCCTGCCGGTCGCCGGCGGCGCGGTGTTCAACACGGCGATCGCGCTCGGGCGGCTCGGTGCGGATGCCGGTTTCTTTTCGGGTCTTTCGACCGACATGTTCGGCCGCCAGCTCGAGGAGACGCTGGAGAAATCCGGTGTCGACTTCTCGTTTTGCGTGCGCTCCGCGCGGCCGACGACGCTCGCCTTTGTCGAACTGACGGATGGCCATGCGCAATACACTTTCTATGACGAACAGACGGCGGGCCGCATGTTGACGCCGGACACCCTGCCGGAACTGGATGACCGGGTGGAAGCGCTGCATTTCGGCGCCATCAGCCTGATCCCCGAACCCTGCGGGTCCTCCTACGAGGCGCTGCTCGCGCGCGAGGCCGACCGGCGCGTCATCTCGCTCGATCCCAACATCCGGGCAAATTTCATCCCCGATGCCGATGCGCACCGGCGCCGCATCAGGCGCATGATCGCCGAAAGCGACATCGTCAAGGTTTCCGACGAGGATCTCGCCTGGCTGGAGCCGGAAAGGGCGGCGGACGCGGTCAAGGCCGACTGGCTCTCCGGCGGCGTTTCCATTGTCGTGGAAACCATGGGCGCGAAAGGTGCCGAAGCAACGACCCCGTCCGGCACCGTCCGGGTCGCCGCAAGGCCGGTCACAGTCGTCGACACCGTGGGTGCCGGCGACAGCTTCGACGCGGGCCTGCTTGCCGGCCTCAAAGATGCGGGCTGTCTGACCAAGCAGGCGTTGCGGTCGATCGGCAAGGAGGACCTCGAATCGGCGCTTAATCTCGCCGTCTCGGTCGCCGCCGTGACCGTGTCGCGCGCCGGCGCCAACCCGCCGTGGAAGGATGAACTCGGTCAGTGATGCTCGTCTGACCGGGTTGCCCCAAGGATCATTCTCTCGACCATTTCGGCAAAGCCTTCGGCGCTGTCGCGCGCCGGATCGAACCATTCGAGCGACCAGTTGAGGGCGCCGAGCACGGCAAGTCTCAAATAGCGCGCATCCGGCTCGTCGCGCTGCGGCCCGAGGAGATCGTCGATCAGGCCGGTCCAGATATCCTCATAAGTTCGCCGCACGTTGCGGAGCTGCGTCTGAACGGCGGCGGGCGTATAGGGAAAACACCTGATATGCGCGGATGTGTAGCCGCTGTCGTTCAGGATGGCGTCGAGATGGGCGCGAATGGCGATCGAGACACGCTGCGATGCGGATGCGTCCGCGCCGGCCTCGGCAAGCCGCGCCGAAACGGTTTGCGCGACGCCCTTGACCCCGGCGCCGAGCACTTCGATCGCCAGCTGTTCCTTGGAGGCAAAGTGATAATAGAGGCTGCCGGCCTTCATACCGACCTCGTTGGCGAGTTCCCGCAAAGATGTGTTGCCGTATCCGTTCTTTTGAAAGAGCCGGGCTGCCGCGTCGAGGATTTCGCGGCGCGAGGCGGACCCGCGCCGTTCTGCGCCTCCGGTCGGTTGTCGGTCTGAGATCTTCGGCTGCGTCATGCTTTCCCCCGCCTGGTTCCTGGCGTCTCCTTACAGGCGTTTGGCGATTTCCTCCAGCATGACTTCCGTGGCGCCGCCGCCGATCGTCTGGACCCTTGCGTCGCGGGCCATGCGCTCGATGGCCGTGCCGCGCATATAGCCGGTGCCGCCGTGGAACTGCAGGCAGTCATACATGACATCGTTGACGAGTTCCCCGCACAGGGCCTTGACCATCGACACCTCGCGGATCACGTCTTCGCCGGCGGCATCGCGTTCCGCCGTCGCATAGACAAGCTGCCTTGCCGCCTCGACCCGCGCCGCGAGCATCGACAAACGCTGCCGGATGGCCTGCTTGTCCCAGAGGGCGCGGCCGAAGGCCTTTCTCGTGCGCACATAATCCAGTGTCAGGTCGAGGGCCGCCTGGGATTCGCCGACGGCCATGGCGCCGATGACGAGGCGCTCGTTCTGGAAGTTCCGCATGATGGCGTAGAAGCCATGGCCTTCCTCGCCGAGCACGTTTTCCGCCGGCACCCGGCAGTCCTCGAGCAAAAGCTCCGCCGTATCGGATGAGCGCCAGCCGTGCTTGTCGAGCGCGCGGGCGACGGAAAAGCCGGGCGTCCCCTTCGGTACCAGGAACATGGTCACGTTGCGGCTCGGTCGCTCGTCTTCGCCGGTCTTGGCGGCGATGCAGTAGAGATCGGCATGCACGCCGTTGGTGATGAACATCTTCGACCCGTTGAGCACGTATTCGTTGCCATCACGGCGCGCGGTCGTGCGGATTCCCTTCACGTCGGAACCGGCGTCAGGCTCGGTGACGCCGACGGCGGTGATGAGTTGGCCCGAAATGACGCCCGGAAGATACGCTGCCTTCTGTTCGTCCGATCCGCCATTATAGATGTGCACCGAGGCCATGTCGGTGTGCACGAGAGCGGTGATCGCGACCCCCGAATAGGTGGATTTTCCGAGTTCCTCGGCGAGCACGACGGTGGCCAGCGTGTCCATTTCCGAACCGCCATGGGCCATCGGGTAACGGATGCCGAAGAAGCCAAGTTCGCCCATCTTGCGCAGCACCGCGCGGGGCACCATGCCGTCCTCTTCCCAGGCATCGGCATGGGGCTTGATCTCCTCTTCGACGAAGCGTCGCACCTGATCGCGCAGCATCCGGTGCTCCTCCCGGAACGGGCCGGTTCGAGGCGCAGCGGGATTATGTTCGGCAAGATTTGTGGTCTGTGGCATGGCGTGTCCGTATTGGCGGACCGCCGAAATTCGGAGTGAATGCGGGCGGCCCGTGTGTCGATGACTAACAGTTGTTAGTTAGACTACGTCCGGGGTCCGCCTGTGTCAAAAGAGCGGCGGACCGGACAGCTGCCATCGCCACGGCGCCGCCCGTTCCACAGGGCCCGAACCGCGTCAGAACCGCAGTCCGGATTGATGCTTGATCCAACGACGCAGTGTCCTGAATGCCGTTGCGACCGCTTCCTTGCGCTCGTGACGCGCGCGGATTTCGTATTTGTCTCCGGTGTGCAGCATGGTCTGTCCTTTCATTGTTCGGACGGACTATCGCATTTGCGGAATAATTGTATAATTGGGATAATTTAAACAAGACTATTCGAAGTTTTTGGAAAATGAGATTTGACGATCTTCGCTTCTTCGTTCGCGCTGCCGATCTTGGCAGCCTTTCCGAAGCCGGCCGCGAATTCGGCCTTTCGCCCTCGGCGGCGAGCGCCCGGCTGGCGGCGCTTGAAAAGGCGGCCGGCGCGCAACTGATGGCGCGCACGACGCGGCAGCTGTCGCTGACCGAACCCGGCCGCCTGTTGCTTTCACACGGCAAGGCGGCCCTGGACGAACTCGACACCGCCTTCGATCTGCTCGACGCCGGCGCCTCGCGGCCGCGCGGCCAGCTGCGCATATCGAGCAACACGTTTTTCGGGCGCAAGCACATCCTGCCTTATCTGAATGAATTCATGGAGCAGTATCCCGACATTCGCATCGAGATGAGTTTCACCGACAGGATTGTCGACATTGTCGGGGAGGGGTTCGACCTGGCGTTCCGTGGCGCGCCGCTCCCGGATTCGAGCCTCATGGCGCGCAAGCTGGGCGGCAACCGTCGGGTTTTGTGCGCGTCGCCCGACTACATCACGCGACACGGGGCTCCGGCGACGCCGGCCGACCTTGCGAATCATGCCTGCATCGGCATGAGCGCCCTGCCGATCTGGTATTTCGACGGGCCGAACGGGGAGGTCGCCTGCACGATCTCACCGGCGATAACGGGCGACAGCGGCGACTTCGCCTATGACGCGGCGATGTGCGGTCTCGGCCTGTCCATAAAATCCGTTGCGCATGTCTGGGAGGACCTGCGCGAGGGGCGGCTGGTGTCGGTCATGGAAGACTATCCGGTCGCCCGGACCGGCAATTTCTGGGCCGTCTATCCGCCGGCCCCGGCCACGCCGCCGAAAATCGCCGTGCTTGTCGATTTTCTTCTGTCGAAATACGGAAGGCCGCCTTACTGGGAGTGTTGATCCGGGGCTGGCGATGAATGGGCGGGAAGGGCGCGGCCGGCGGAAAACCCGGCCGGACGCACCGTTTAGAGTCCACATCAATCCGCCACGGCAAGGCGCTGTATTGAATCGCATAACCGGCACAAGCCGGCTCGATTTCCCCGCCGGAAAAAAGTGTTGCGCAGGGCGCAACTTCAATTTGCATTTGTCGTTTCAAATTGCCATTCTGCTTCACTATCGGTTCTGTGAGGGGTTGAGCATGGGTGGCGGCGCGTACGGAGCACCGGATGTCTGAAGACGGAGCGGCAGTTCTTGATGTCAAGGATTTGAGGACCGTTTTTGAAACAGCCCAGGGCGCCATCCACGCTGTAAACTCCGTTAGTTTTGATCTCAGGCCGGGCGAGCTTCTCGGCGTCGTTGGCGAGAGCGGTTCCGGCAAATCCGTCACGATGATGTCGCTGATCGGCCTTCTGGGAACGACGGCCGCAACGGTCGACGGGGCCCATGTCAATTTCGACGGCATGGATCTGCTCCGCGTCACCGAGGACGAATTGCGGGCGGTGCGCGGCGCCGGCATCGGCTTTGTCTTCCAGGACCCGATGACCTCGCTCAATCCGGTTTTCACGGTGGGCTTCCAGCTGATGGAGCCGCTGCGCAACCATATGGGCATGACGACAAGGGAAGCCCGCCAGCGCGCCGTCGAATTGCTTGAGCTCGTCGGCATCGCCGACGCCGAAAAAAGGCTCTCGGACTATCCGCATCAGTTCTCGGGCGGCATGCGCCAGCGTGTTATGATCGCCATGGCGCTTTCGTGCGATCCGAAGGTGTTGATCGCCGACGAGCCGACAACGGCGCTGGACGTGACCATTCAGGCGCAGATTCTCGAGTTGATGAAGGAATTGCGCCACAAGCTCGGCATGGCCATCGTCTGGATCACCCACGACCTCGGGGTGATCGCCGGCATCGCCGACCGGGTCATGGTGATGTATGGCGGCCAGATCGTCGAGTTGGCCCCCGTTATCGAATTGTTCAAGAACCCGCAGCATCCCTATACGCGCGCGCTGCTGCAGACGGTGCCGAGCGTTCGCGGCAGCCGGGCCGAACGGTTGCGGGTCATCCAGGGACAGCCGCCGATCCTGTTTTCGCCGCCGCAACGCTGTTCCTACAGCGCCCGCTGCAACCACGCTTTCGACCGCTGCCTCGCCGCCGATCCCGCGCGGATCAGCGTCGGTGACGGTCACGACGTCGCGTGTTTCTGGGATCCGGAAACGGGAGAGCCGCGATGAGCGATGCGGGCGCTTCGCCGCTGGTCCAGGTCCGCGGCCTAAAAATGCATTTCCCGATCTATGCCGGGATCTTCCGCCGCCACGTCGGCGACATCAAGGCCGTCGACGACATCTCCCTCGATATCAGGGAAAGCGAGACGCTTGGGCTCGTCGGCGAGTCCGGCTGCGGCAAGTCGACGGCAGGCCGCGCGGTGCTTCGCCTCTACGACATCACCGGCGGATCGATCACTGTTGACGGCACCGACATCAGCGACATCGACAAGGAGAAACTGCGTCACCTGCGGCCCAAGATGCAGATGATCTTCCAGGACCCCCAGGCCAGCCTCAACCCGCGCATGACGGTTGCCGGCATCATCGGCGAGCCGCTGGTCGAGCATATGTCCCTTTCGCGTGCCGAGCGGCTCGAGCGCGTCTACGAACTGATGGATGCGGTCGGCCTCAACCGCAGTTTCGCAAACCGGTATCCGCATGAGTTTTCCGGCGGCCAGCGTCAGCGCATCGGCATTGCGCGGGCGCTCGCGCTGCACCCCAAATTCATCGTCTGCGACGAACCGATCGCCGCGCTCGACGTTTCCATCCAGGCACAGGTGGTCAACCTGCTGGAGGACCTGCAGGAACAGTTCGGGCTGACCTATCTCTTCATCAGCCACGACTTGTCGATGGTGCGCCACATCGCCGATCGCGTGGCGGTGATGTATCTCGGCAAGATCGTCGAGCTGGCGCCGCGCGACGAACTCTACGGTGCGCCGCTGCATCCCTATACGCAGGCCCTGCTTTCAGCCGTTCCGGAACCCGATCCGGTGCGCGAGAGCCAGCGCAAGCACATTATCCTGACCGGCGATGTTCCGTCGCCGTCCAACGCGCCCGTCGGCTGCAATTTCTGCACGCGCTGCCCAAGGGCCGAGCAGATCTGCCATGAAATCGAACCGGAATTCCGGCAGGTGGACAAGGGCCGCTATACGGCCTGCCACTTTGTCGGAGATACAGCGATAAAGACCGCGGAACCAACCGTCGGCGAAACAGTTAAACCATGAGTGTAAGGGGAAGAAAAATGAGAGTAAGAACATTATTGCTTGGGGCGGCCGCCGCGGTGGCGATCGCGCCCGCCGCGCTCGCCGAACGCGGGTCAGACGGCGAGGTGAAGATCATTTACTGGCAGGCGCCCTCGACGATGAATCCCTATCTTTCGGGCGGCACCAAGGAACTCGAGGCCGCATCGCTGGTCGTCGAGCCGCTGGCCCGCTACGACCAGGACGGCAATATGGTGCCGTGGCTGGCTGAATCCGTGCCGACGGTCGACAATGGCGGCGTCTCGGCGGACCTCACGACCATCAACTGGAAATTGAAGGAGGGCCTGCTCTGGTCCGACGGCAGCCCGGTCACGTCGGCTGATGTTGTCTTCACCTGGAAATACTGCGCGGACCCGGCTGGCGGTTGCGCCCAGAGCGAGAAGTACAATGACGTGACCGACGTCAAGGCGGTCGACGACCTCACCGTGACGGTGACGTTCGGCGTGCCGAAACCGTTCCCCTACGGCCCGTTCGTCGGTGCGCAGGCTCCGATCATCCAGGCCGCGCAGTTCGCCGACTGCCTCGGCGCCAAGGCGCCGGAATGCACCGACGCCAATTTCGGACCGATGGGCACCGGCCCGTTCCGGGTCACCGAATTTCGTCCGAACGACGTGATTTCGTTCGAAGCCAATCCGAATTACCGCGATCCGGACAAGCCGGCCTTTGCGACGGTCACGTTCAAGGGCGGCGGCGACACGGCCTCGGCCGGCCGCTCGGTGCTTGAAACCGGCGAGTTCGACTACGCCTGGAACATGCAGCTGGCGCCGGATGTGCTCGGCGCCATGGAAGCCGCCGGCAAAGGCACGGTCGTTTCCGCATTCGGCACGCTGGTCGAACGCATCATGATCAACCTGACCGATCCGAGCCCGGCACTCGGCGACGCGCGGTCCACCAAGGCACATCCGCATCCGTTCCTATCGGATCCGGCCGTCCGCCAGGCCCTGTCCATGGCGATTGACCGGGCGCTGCTCGTCGAGATCGGATACGGCGCTGCCGGCAAGCCGAGCTGTAACGTGCTTCCGGCACCGGCGATCTATAAGTCGACGGCCAATGACGGCTGCCTCGTCCAGGATATCGAGGGCGCCAAGAAGCTGCTCGACGATGCCGGCTGGGTGCCCGGTGGCGATGGCATCCGTGCCAAGGACGGTGTCCGCCTGTCGATCCTCTACCAGACCTCGACCAACGCCGTGCGCCAGGACTTCCAGGCGCTGATCAAGCAGTGGTGGTCCGAGATCGGTGTCGAGACCGAGCTGCGCAACATCGACGCGTCGGTCTTCTTCGGCGGCGACCCGGGAAGCCCCGATACGTTCCAGAAGTTTTTTGCGGATGTTGAGATGTACGCCAACAACTTCGACGGAACCGACCCCGAAGCCTACATGGCGAACTGGGAGTGCAAACAGGCACCGACGCCTGAAACCCAGTGGCAGGGCAACAACATGCCGCGCTATTGCAGCGAGGAATACGATGCCCTGGTGGCCAAGATGGCACAGACCGGCAAGCTCGAGGAGCGCGCCGAACTCGCCAAGGCCATGAACGACAAGCTGATGCAGGAATACATCATGCTTCCGCTCGTCGACCGCGGCCGTGTCTCGGCCCATTCTAACACGCTTGGAGGCGTGGTTCTGAATGTCTGGGACTCCGAGCTCTGGAATGTTGCTGATTGGTATCGCACCAAGACCCAGTAACGGTCATACGCCGCCTCGGCACTGCCGGGGCGGCTTTCGGCCCTTGAACTGAGAATCGAATGCGATGCTGAACTACTCCATTCGCCGGCTGCTGCTGGCGATACCGACGCTGATCGCGATCAGCCTTATTATTTTCCTGTTGCTTGACCTGGCGCCGAGCGATCCGACAGCCAACCTGCCGCTGACGATCCCGCCGGAAGTACGTGAGAAGATCCGGCAGTCCCTGGGATTGGGCGATCCCATCTACATCCGCTATCTCCTGTGGTGCAAGCAGTTCTTCGTCAACGAGCCGCTCAACATACTCGAGCAGTGGTTCGGCTGGGGTTCGGGCGACCGCCTGCGCGTGCTCAGCTGGCAGACGCGCTCCCCGGTCGTGGACCTCATCGTCGAGCGCATGCCGCAGACCCTTTGGGTCGTCGGCATGTCCTATGTCGTCGGCGTGCTGATCGCGCTGCCCATAGGCATTATTTCCGCCTATCGCCAGTACAGCTGGTTCGACCAGATCGGTACCTTCGTCTCCATGGTCGGGTTTTCGGTGCCGACCTTCTTCACCGGCGTCCTGGTGATCGTCATCTTTTCCGTCTGGCTCGGTTGGTTCCCCTCCATATACGACACCACCCACCAGGTGACGGATTGGGAGAGCTTCCTCTTCCAGGTCCGCCAGATGATCATGCCGGTCGCCGTTCTGGCGCTGTTCAACGCGGCGCAGATCAGCCGTTTCATGCGCGCCTCGATGCTCGACAATCTCAACCAGGACTATGTGCGCACGGCGCGCGCCAAGGGTCTGCGCGAACGCACGGTCGTCATGATCCACGTATTGCGCAACTCGCTGATCCCCGTCGTCACCGTGATTGCGCTCGGCGTGCCGCAGATCTTCGGCGGCGCCATCATCACCGAGCAGGTCTTCAAGGTGAACGGTCTCGGCCAGCTGCTGATCATCTCCATCCAGGGCGGCGATCTGCCGACGGTCCAGACACTGACCTTCATCTTCGCCGTGCTCATCATCGTCTTCAATCTGGTCGCCGACGTGCTCTACGGCATCTTGGACCCGAGGATCCGCTATGACTGACGTGACACCCGATTCACTTGCCGCGGCACGGCCGCCCCAGTCGCAGTGGCGAAACGTCTGGGACCAGTTCAAGACCCACCGCGGCGCTGTCTGGGGCATGGGATTCTTCATCTTCGTGGTGCTGGCGGTCACCCTCGGACCCTATATCTGGACGATCGACGCCCAGTACATCGACATCAGGGCGCGCAACTCGGGACCAACCCTTGCCCATCCACTCGGCACCGACCAGCTCGGCCGCGATACGCTGGCCCGCGTCCTGGAGGGCGGGCAGGTGTCGATGGCGGTGGGCATCACCGCCATGCTGCTGGCGCTCGTCCTCGGCGCCGCGATCGGCGTTGTCGCCGGCTATTTCAAGCGCCTGGACGGGCCGCTGATGCGCCTGACGGACCTGTTCCTGGCATTGCCGCTGCTGCCGCTGCTCCTCGTCATCATCATGCTGTTCCGCGATACCTTGCGCGCGGCCTTCGGCCCGGAGACCGGCATCTTCATGCTGATTGTCTTCGTCATCGGCATCACCTCCTGGATGCAGACGGCGCGCATCGTGCGCGGGGACGTGCTGGCGCTGAAAGAGCGTGAGTTCGTCATCGCCTCGCGGTCCATCGGCACACCCTCGCGCCGCATGATCCTGCGCCACATCCTGCCGAATGTCCTGTCGCCGATCACGGTCTCCGCAACCCTCGGCATCGCCAACGCGATCATCACGGAATCGGCGCTGTCGTTCCTCGGGCTCGGCTTTCCGTCGGACTTCCCGACCTGGGGGCGTCTGTTGTTCGATTCGACCGATTACCTGCAGCAATATCCCGAGCGTGTGCTGTGGCCGGGCCTGGCGATTTCGCTGACCGTGCTGAGCGTCAACTATATCGGCGACGGCCTGCGCGACGCGCTCGATCCCAGGATCAGGGGACGGTAGCCTTATCATTGCCTGTCGCAGGCGTGCGACGGACATCCTGTCCTGAAGTGAGGAAAACTGGCTGGGGCGGCTGGATTCGAACCAGCGCATGGCGGTACCAAAAACCGCTGCCTTACCACTTGGCTACGCCCCAGCGGGGCCGCGAAGCGTCGTCGCGACCGGGCCTTGCACTTAACATCTCCGGTGGGAAATTCAAGCGTCTGGCGTGTTATTTTAACCGCCGTCCTCACCATGCTCAAACACGAGGACCCCCGGCCCGGAGTTGCTCAGGTGGCCCGGTAGCGCGAAGTCAGCTGCAGGCCGACGATTGCGACTACCCAGGTTAGCCAGATCGGGTCGACGCGCCGCAGGAAAAATGTCTCCAGGAAGGAGAGCAGGGTCATGAAGACGATGATCATCATGAACAGGTCGGCCAGGTTGCGGTTGCCCGGCAGCCTGTAGGATTTCACGAAATTCACCGCCGGCGCGATGTAAAGGGCCCACATGAGAACGGCGAAACCGGCCAGCCCTGTGGTCAGGGCCATGTCGATATAATTGTTGTGACCGTGGACGATGCCGCGGAAATCCCAGCCCCGCTCGAAAGGCTTTTCGATCCCGGTAACCGCCGGCGTGCCCCAGAAGCTGTCGAACCCCGTGCCGAACAGGGGACTGTTCGTGACGTTCTCGATGCCGTACTCCCACAGGGTCACCCGGCCGGTGTAGCTCGGATCGGCGAGGAATGTCTTCATGATTTCCGCCAGTATCGGAGAATAGACCGTCCCCACGGTGATCAGGGCGATGAAAAGCGCCGAGACCGCCCAGAGCAAGATCGTAAGCAGCGGCAGCCCGAAGGCGCGGCCCGCCAGCACGACGAAAACCGAGACCGGGAGCAACCCGTTGGTGGTCTTCGACCCGGTCTGGATGACAAAGAACACCGCAAGCAGCGTGATGGCCGGCCCGAGGAAACGATAGCCGGACCGCCACAGATAGATGCCGAACATGGCGAACACCGACATGACGGGACCAGCAATGTTCTTGTGGGTGAAGTGACCGCGCCACAGGCCGGCATGCTGGCTCTCGTCGCCGCCGGCCTCATGCACACCGAGCTCGGGTGCGAGGAGGACGCCGAGGTAGCTGACTGCAAGCACCGTCAGGATCGCGGCGGCGCACACGCGCTGGAAGGAGCGTTCGTCCGGCGGCAAAAGGACAATGCTGGAGGCGATGATGATGCCGATGAGCGTGAGAAGCACGGAACGCAGCGCCACCTCCGGAAACGGTGCGACGACGACCGAGATGGCCAGCACCGAAAGGATGCCGATCCAGCCGGGTGCGGCGAAGATCGTCAACAGACGGCGATTGACGAGCGTGAGCAGCGCAGCCACGGCCACGAAACCGGCGATCAGAAAGCCGATCTGGTTGAGCGAGTCGCCGTCTTGCCGAACGAGATGGATCTGGCTGACGGAAAAAAACGGCCGCAGCGAAAGCATCAGAAGGCAGAACGCGGCGAAAGCGATCACGTTCGCGGCCGTGCGCTTGATGCCGTCGATCTGCGCGGCATCGGGCACCGCGTGCTGCTGGTGATGCGCGATCGTCATCGATATCCCGCCACTTGCCGGTTTTCGCCGCCCGATGCGGCAGGTTGCCGACCACACTGCAGCGACAGTTGCCCCAATATGGTTAAGGCTTTCTTGCCGGCGTGCGGGCGATGCTCCCTACCGGTCAGAAATCTCCCAGTTCGGGTTGATCCACGGCTGCAGGTTCGAACGGGGCAGGGGCTGGACGTCGAGAATATGGTCGGAGGCCTTTTCGCCGACCATGATCGACGGTGCGTTCAGATTGCCGTTCGTGATCGTCGGGAAGATCGATGAATCGGCGACACGCAGCCGGTCGACGCCGATCACCCGGCATTGCGGGTCGACGACGCTCATCGGATCGTCGGCCCGGCCCATCCGGCAGGTGCCGCACGGATGGTAGGCACTCTCGACATGTTCGGCGATGTGGGCGTCGAGTTCCGCGTCCGACTGCACGTCGACCCCGGGCGAGATCTCGCGGCCGCGATAGCCGTCGAAGGCGGGTTGCCTGAAAATCTCGCGGGTGAGCCGGATGCAGTGGCGGAAATCCTCCCAGTCCGAAGGATCGCTCATATAGTTGAAACGGATGACGGGTGCCTCAGCCGGGTCGGCCGAACGCAGCGCGACATGGCCGCGCGATTTTGACCGCATCGGCCCGACATGGGCCTGAAAGCCGTGGGCCCTGGCAGGTGCCGTGCCGTCGTAACGGATGGCCACGGGCAGGAAATGGTACTGGATATCGGGATATTTGACGCCCGGGCGGGACCTTAGAAACGCCGCCGCCTCGAAATGGTTGGACGCGCCGATGCCCGATTTGAAGAACAGCCACTCCGCCCCGATCAGTCCCTTGGAGATCAGGTTCATCTTCGAATAGAGCGTGATCGGCTGGGTGCATTCCTGCTGCACGTAGAGTTCCAGGTGGTCCTGAAGGTTGGTGCCGACGCCGGGCCGGTCGGCGAC
This sequence comes from Nitratireductor sp. XY-223, assembly GCF_004959855.1. GTDB lineage: Bacteria > Pseudomonadota > Alphaproteobacteria > Rhizobiales > Rhizobiaceae > Hoeflea_A. The sequence goes on from NZ_SPNT01000003.1 coordinate 38,662, forward strand.
AACGTCGATGCCCAATTCCTGCAACTGCACGCCGGGGCCGATCCCGGAGAGCATCAGCAGTTTCGGCGAGTTGAACGCCGATGCGGCGACGATGACCTCGCGGGACGCCTGGATTGTCTCGCGTTTGCCGCCGCGCTGGATTTCAACGCCGGTCGCGACACCGTCCTCGATGACGATCCGTCGCGCCAGGGCTCTGATGAGCTGCAGGTTGGGACGTTTGAGCGCCGGCTTCAGATAGGCGTTGGCCGCCGACCACCGCTTGCCGCGATAGATCGTCTGCTCCATCGGGCCGAAGCCCTCCTGCTTCTCGCCGTTGTAGTCGTCGGTGAGCTCGAAGCCGGCCTGCGCGCCGGCCTCGATAAAGGCCTGGAACAGCGGGTTGAGCCGTTCGCCACGCTGGACGTGCAGCGGCCCGGAATGGCCGCGCCAGCCATTTTGGCCGCCATGCGACGTCTCCATTTTCTGGAAATAGGGCAGGACGTCGGCATAGGACCAGCCGTCGGCGCCCTCGGCTTCCCAGGAGTCGAAATCCTCCGCATGCCCGCGCACATAGACCATGCCGTTGATGGACGACGAGCCGCCCACCACCTTGCCGCGGGGCGCTGCCAGCCGCCGACCGCCGAGATGCGGTTCCGGCTCTGTCTGATAGCCCCAGTCGTAGAGCCCCATGTTCATGGGATAGGAAAGCGCCGCCGGCATCTGGATAAACGGCCCCACGTCGGAGCCGCCATATTCGATGACGATGACGGAGTTCCGGCCGCCCTCCGACAGCCGGCTGGCCATGGCCGAACCCGCTGATCCCGAACCGACGATGACAAAGTCCGCTTGCATTCTCAGTGTCTTTCCCGACGTCTTCAGTAGGGGCTGTCGACCGGCCCTGAGGCCACGTAGACGCTCTTGATCTGACTGTAATATTCGATGGCCGCGCGCGAATTCTCGCGCCCCACGCCGGAGCGCTTGTAGCCGCCGAAGGGCGCCTCCACCGGCGCCAGGTTGTAGGTGTTGATCCAGCAGCTTCCGGCCTTGATGTCGGCGATCACCCGGTGGCCGCGCGACAGGTCGCTTGTGAAAACACCCGCCGAAAGACCGAATTCCGTGTCGTTGGCGCGGGCGATGACCTCGTCTTCCTCGTCGAAGGCGAGCACGCTCATCACCGGTCCGAAGATCTCCTCGCGCGCGATGCGCATATCGTCCGTCACGTCGGCGAAAACGGTCGGCTCGACAAAGAAACCGTTCTCCATGCCCTGCAGCGTCAGCCGGTTGCCGCCGGTCGCCAGGCGCGCGCCCTCGGCCTTGCCGATCTCGATATAGTCCATCACCTTGTCGCGCTGCGCGGCGCTGACCAGCGGCCCCATCTGTGTCGCCTCGTCCTGGGGATCGCCGATCCTGATTGCTTCGGTGCGGGTGATCAGCTTGTCCATGAACGCGTCCATGCAGCCGCGCTGCACGAAGACGCGGGTGCCGTTGGAGCACACCTGGCCGCTCGAATAGAAATTGCCGAGCAGAGCGCCACCGACGGCATCGTCCATATTGGCGTCGTCGAAGACGATCAGTGGCGACTTGCCGCCGAGTTCCATGGTCACATGCCGGATTCCTGCGGCTGCGGCGGCCATGACCTTTTCGCCCGTCGGAACCGACCCGGTCAGCGACACCTTGTCGACATTCGGGTGCGTGGTGAGCGCCGCGCCGACGTCGCCATAGCCCTGAACGACGTTGTAGACGCCGGCCGGCAGGCCCGCCTCATGCAGGATCTCGGCAATTTCGAGGGCGCACAGGGGCGTCGTCTCGGACGGCTTGAAAATCATGGCGTTGCCGCAGGCGAGGGCCGGGGCGCCTTTCCAGCAGGCGATCTGGGTCGGATAGTTCCAGGCGCCAAGCCCGACGCACACGCCGAGCGGCTCGCGCCGCGTGTAGACGAAATCGCCACCGAGATCGATATATTCGCCGTTGATGGCCGCAGCCAGCCCGCCGAAATATTCAAGCGCATCTGCACCGGACGTGGCATCGACCACGAGCGTTTCCTGCAGCGGCTTGCCGGTGTCGTGGGTCTCGAGTTCCGAAAGCGCCTGGTTGCGTTCGCGGATGATGTCGGCGGCGCGGCGCAGGACGCGGCCGCGTTCTGTTCCGGTCATCTTGGCCCAGACCTTCTGTCCCTCGACCGCTGCGCTGACGGCCTGCTCGATGATCGCCGGCGTTGCCGAATGCAGCCGCGCGATGACCTCGCCGGTTGCCGGGTAGATGCATTCGATGACCGCGCCGTCCGTGTCTTCCACGAAGGCGCCGTTGATGAAATGCGATGCTTCCGGTTGTGCTTTCATGATTGCCTGCTCGCTCTATTCGCCGCGGGGAAAGCGCTGGCTTTCCTCCAGGTCGTTGAGATCCATGTGGTTGCGCATGTACCGTTCCGAGGCCTTCTGCAGCGGCTGGTAGTCCCACGGATAGTAGGCGCCGTTGCGCAGCGCCTCGTAGACCACCCAGCGCCGTGCCTGGCTTTCGCGCACCGCCGCGTCGAACCGCTCCATGTTCCAGCGGGCCATGGCCCGGGACTTGAAGTCGTCCAGAACGCTCGCGTGCTCCGGATCGGAGGCCAAGTTGTTCAGTTCGTTCGGATCGGCATCGAGGTCAAAGAGCTGTGGCGGATCGAGCTCGCAATGGACGAATTTGAAGCGGCCGTCCCGCATGCAGACTAGCGGCGCGTAGGAGCCCTCGGCCGCATATTCCATCAGAACCGGCGCGCCGCGGGATTTCCCCGAGAGTATCGGCAGGAGGCTCACGCCGTCGGTCCACGGCTGAACCGCTTCGAGATCCGCCCCGGCAAGATCGGCGAGGGTCGGAACGACATCGAGATTCGATACCGGGTCCTTAACAAGGACGGGATCGATGCCGGGGCCGGCGATCATCAGCGGCACCCGCGATGCGCCCTCGAGGAAGCTCATCTTGAACCACAGCCCGCGCTCGCCCAGCATGTCGCCGTGATCGGAACAGAACATGACGATCGTGTTCTCAAGCATGCGCGTCGCCTCGAGCACGCCGATCAGTTCGCCGACCTTGTCGTCCAGATAGGAGATATTGGCAAAATAGCCGCGCCGCGACCGCCGCACATCCTCCGGCGTGATGTCGAAATTCTTGTAGTCGTTGGCGAGATAAAGGCGCTTGGAATGCGGGTCCTGCGCGTCGAACGGGATCGGGGCGACCGCGGGTTCCAGGTGCGGGCAGTCCTCGTAAAGGTCCCAGTATTTGCGGCGTGCGACATAGGGATCGTGCGGATGCGTGAACGAGACGGTCAGGCACCAGGGCCGCGCCGCGGGATCGTCCGAGGTCCGGGCCAGCTGGTAGAGCTTTTGCACGCCGTGAAAGGCGACCTCGTCGTCATATTCCATCTGGTTGCTGATCTCGGCGATCCCGGCGCCGGTCACCGATCCCAGATTGTGGTACCACCAGTCGATGCGCTCGCCGGGCTTGCGGTAGTCCGGTGTCCAGCCGAAATCGGCCGGGTAGATGTCCGTCGTCAGGCGCTCCTCGAAACCGTGCAACTGATCCGGTCCGACGAAGTGCATCTTGCCGGACAGGCAGGTTTGATAGCCGTTGCGGCGCAGGTGATGCGCAAAAGTGGGGATGTCTGACGAAAATTCAGCCGCATTGTCATAGACCCGCGTGCGGCTCGGCAGTTGCCCGGACATGAAGGACGCACGTCCCGGCGCGCAAAGCGGAGAGGCGGTGTAGTTGTTGGCGAAGCGCGCCGAGCGCGCCGCCAGCGCGTCAAGATGCGGTGTGTGCAGCCATTCGGCAGGGCCGTCCGGAAACAGCGTGCCGTTGAGCTGATCGACCATGATGATCAAAATGTTTGGACTGTCGCGCATTTCGATCCCCTATTAGGCGGCGTCCGGAAGTTCCGCCGTTGCCGCGCCGGATTTCTGCGGCGCATTCCGGAGCCCGGTGCCGGCGGACGTTTCAATCCGCGGCCTTGGTGGTGTCCCTGCAAGGTCAGTATTTATTTTTAATTGGTCGTTCATTCAATAAAAATCTGGCGTCCGCCTGAAGATTTGCAGTCCGGGTAGGCTCTCCCGGTTTGGCTGCTCGTGCAAGCATGAGACAATATCGGGATAATCCGGGCTGAGAATCAAAAAAAATTCGGTCAACCGGAAAATGGGTGCTGTTTATTTGATTGATTTTGGTGGCGGAGGCGCTAAGCCTTGGCGCAGAAAATTGAGGAGCGCAGGAGAAGCGAGCCATGATGAGGAAAACGGAATTCTACATCGACGGTGAATGGGTGGCGCCGGCCCGGCCGAACGATTGCGAGGTGATCAATCCCGCGACCGAGGAGGCCTGTGCGGTGATCTCACTCGGGTCGGAAGAGGACGTCAACCGCGCCGTCGCCGCGGCCAGGCGTGCGTTCGAAAGCTTCAGCAAAACAACTCTCGAGGAACGCATCAGGCTGATCGAGAGGCTGCTTGAGATCATGCACGAGCGCAACGAGGAGATGGCCCAGGCGGTGTCGGTGGAGATGGGCGCGCCGATCAAGCTGGCGCGCGGCGGGCAGGCGGGTTCCGGCCCCTTCCATGTCGAGGGCTTCCTGCAGGCGCTGTCGCAGTACCATTTCGAGGAAGACCTCGACAGCCAGGGCGAACATATCGTCCATGAGCCGATCGGCGTGTGCGGACTGATCACCCCGTGGAACTGGCCCGTCAACCAGATCGCGCTCAAGGTCGTGCCGGCCTTGGCCGTTGGATGCACATGCGTGTTGAAGCCGAGCGAGATCGCGCCGCTGTCGGCCATCGTCTTTGCCGAGATGATCGACGCTGCCGGTTTTCCCAAAGGTGTCTTCAATCTGGTCAATGGCGAGGGCGTTGTGGTCGGGGAGGCGATGTCCCGCCACCCGGACATCGACATGATGTCCTTCACCGGCTCGACCAGAGCCGGCGCCGCCGTGTCGCGCGCCGCCGCCGAAACGGTGAAGCGCGTGACCCTCGAACTCGGCGGCAAGTCGCCGAACATCGTCTTCGAGGACGCCGATCTCGAGACCGCCATCAAGAAGGGCGTATTCGGCTGCATGGAGAACACCGGCCAGTCCTGCAACGCGCCGACCCGCATGCTGGTTCAGCGTTCCGTCTACAATGATGCCGTCAGGCTGGCGGGCGAATATGCGGGCAAGGTCGAGGTCGGCGATCCGACGCAGGAAGGCCGGCATATCGGCCCGCTGGTCTCGGAAGCGCAGTTCAACAAGGTGCAGGGTCTCATCAACACGGCCATCGACGAGGGCGCGCGCCTGGTTGCCGGCGGACCCGGCCGCCCCGATGGCCTCAACAGAGGCTATTTTGTCAGGCCGACCGTGTTTGCCGACGTCGACAACGGCATGACGATCGCACGCGAAGAGGTGTTCGGCCCGGTCCTTGCCATGATCCCGTTCGACACCGAGGAAGAGGCGATCGCGATCGCCAACGATACGCCCTACGGCCTTGCCGCCTATGTGCAGACGGCCGATCAGGCCAAGGCGAGGCGGGTTGCGAAACAGTTGCGGGCCGGCATGGTGCAGATCAATGGAGCCCAGCGTCCCGCCGGCAGCCCATTCGGCGGCTACAAGCAGTCCGGCAACGGCCGTGAGGGCGGCCGCTGGGGCCTCGAAGACTTCCTCGAAGTGAAGGCGATCAGCGGCTACTGAGCCGCTGATTCTTTGCATTTCGCGAAGGTTTGCTTAACCCTCGACGGGTGCATCGCTTTACGCAACAACCTCAGGGCGTCATACTGCGGCACCTGAGGTTGTATAAGTGTTTTCGCGATTTTGCATCGTAGCCTTCACCTTGCTTGCGAACTCGGCAACGGCTCAAACTGACGAGTGCGATCCCAACTACACGCCCTGTGTCCCGATAGCATCGGATGTCGATTGCGCTGACGGCAACGGCAACGGTCCGGCTTATGTCAAAGGGCCGGTCAGGGTCATCGGCAAGGATATCTACGGTCTGGACCGGGACAAAAACGGTATCGGTTGCGAACCAAAGTGACAAACCCGAGGTCACCGCTGTGTGCGCTGCAACATTTCGGTTGCAAACGCCCCTTGATATTTTTAAGCCTTGAACAATATAGGCCGGTAGGACCTTGAACGGCCTATTGTGTTTGAAGCGGCCGCCCGTATGGATCATGATGGGCGGACAGGATCAACGGCCCGGACACCAAACCCGGGCATCAGGCGGAGACGGCGACATGACAGCTTGCATCACCGGATGGGCGCACTCGAAGTTCGGAAAACTGGAGGGCGAGACGGTTGAAAGCCTGATCGTCGGCGTCGCGTCCAACGCCATCGAGCACGCCGGCCTTGAGGCGCAGGACATCGACGAGATCGTGCTCGGCCATTTCAATGCCGGTTTCAGCCAGCAGGATTTCACCGCGAGCCTCGTGCTGCAGGCCGATGACAGGCTACGCTTCAAGCCGGCAACGCGTGTCGAAAACGCCTGCGCCACTGGTTCGGCGGCCATTCATCAGGGCATGAAATCCATCAAGGCGGGCGGCGCCCGTAATGTCCTCGTCGTTGGCGTCGAGCAGATGACCACGACGCCGGGTCCGCAAATCGGCGAGAACCTGAAGAAGGCTTCGTATCTTCCCGAAGACGGCGAGATCCCGGCGGGATTTGCCGGCGTGTTCGGAAAGATCGCCCACGCCTATTTCCAGCGCCACGGCGACCAGTCCGACGCGCTGGCGATGCTTGCCGCCAAGAACCACAAGAACGGCGTTGGTAATCCCTATGCGCAGATGCGCAAGGACCTCGGCTACGACTTCTGTCGCAACGAGAGCGAAAAGAACCCATTCGTCGCCGGCCCCCTGAAGCGCACGGACTGCTCGCTCGTCTCCGACGGCGCCGCGGCGATCGTGCTGACCGAACTCGAGACTGCGATGCAAGCGCCGCGCGCCGTCATGTTCCGCGCGGCCGAGCATGTCCAGGATTTCCTGCCCATGTCGAAGCGCGACATCCTGCTTTTCGACGGCTGCGAGGAGGGCTGGAAGCGCGCCTTCAAGACCAGCGGCGTGTCCCTGGATGACCTGTCCTTCGTCGAGACCCACGACTGCTTCACCATCGCCGAGCTGATCGAATACGAGGCGATGGGCCTTGCCAAGCGCGGCGAGGGCGGGGCGGTTGCAATGTCGGGCGAGACCGCCAAGGACGGCCGCCTGCCGGTCAACCCGTCCGGCGGCCTCAAGTCCAAGGGACACCCGATTGGCGCCACCGGCGTTTCCATGCATGCGCTCACCGCGATGCAGCTGTGCGGCGAGGCCGGCGACATCCAGGTCGACGGCGCGACCCTCGGCGGCATATTCAACATGGGCGGCGCCGCGGTCGCCAACTATGTCTCCATCATGGAACGGGTGCGCTAGCGCACCCGATCTTCGACCACGCCTCTCGCGGCCCGGCGGCTGCCTGTGCTAACCAGTAGCCGCGACGATTCGAAATTGTCTGCGATGAGGTGAATGCATGTCCGTGCTCGTAACCGGGGGCGCCGGCTATATCGGCAGCCATATGGTCTGGCGCCTGCTCGACGCCGGCGAGAAAGTCGTGGTTATCGACCGGCTCTCCACCGGGTTTGACTGGGCTGTGCCCTCGGAGGCCAATCTGGTGGTTGGCGATATCGGCGATCCGGATACGGTCGGCGCGGTGCTGCGCGAACACGCCGTGCAGTCGGTGTTTCATTTCGCCGGCTCCATCGTCGTGCCGGAATCCGTGACCGACCCGCTCGGCTACTACCTCAACAACACGGTCAAATCGCGCGCCCTCATCGAGGCCTGCGTCGATGCGGGCGTCCCGCATTTCATCTTCTCCTCCACCGCTGCGGTCTACGGAACACCCGAAACCGCGGAAACCGTGTCGGAGGATGCCGCGCTGCATCCCGAGTCACCCTATGGCACGTCCAAGCTGATGACGGAGACGATGCTGCGCGACGCGGCCTCCGCGCACCCGCTCACCTATGCCTGCCTGCGCTATTTCAATGTTGCGGGCGCCGACCCTGCGGGGCGCACCGGGCAATCGACCCGCGACGCGACCCATCTGATCAAGGTTGCGACGCAGGCGGCGCTCTCAAAGCGCCCCTTTATGCAGGTCTTCGGCGCCGACTATCCGACGCCGGACGGCACATGTATCCGCGACTACATCCACGTGACCGACCTGGTGGAGGCCCATTATCTGGCCCTGCAGCATCTGCGTTCGGGCGGCGACAACCTGGTCGCCAATTGCGGCTACGGCCACGGCCATTCCGTGCTTGAGGTGGTGGACGTGGTCAAGCGCGTCAGCGGTTCGGACTTCGAGGTGCGCATGGCGGATCGCCGTGCCGGCGATGCGGTGACCATTGTCGCCAATGCCGACCGCATCCGGGAAAGCCTCGCCTGGACACCGCGTTACGACGATCTTGAGAAGATCGTGACCCATGCCCTTAAATGGGAAGAGGCGCTGAGCCGCCGCAACACCTAGCCGAAAATGAAAGGGCCCGCTCGCGCGGGCCCTGTTCCTGCGTTCCTGTGGTTGCCGCTAATTGATCGGCACCGAGCAGATCATCCGGGTGTGGGCGCTGTTGATGTAGCAATGCGCCGGGATCGGACCTGCCGGAATCGGGTAGATATAGGTTGCCTGCGGCTGGCTTGCCGCGGCTGCACCCACTGCCGCGCCTGCCGCAAAGGCCGCGCCCGGATAGTAGTACGGGTGGTACGGATAGGGCGGGTAGGGCGGATAGGGATGGTAGGGGTGGTAGTGGCACTCCGGATCCTGCGGTGCGTGATAGCAATAGGGGCCGGGGATCGGGTGATACGGATAGTAGCCGACGTGACGACCGGACACCGGTTGCCGGTGCGGGTTCGGACCGTGGTCGACGAACAGCGCGACATTATCGGCCGATTCCGGCAATTCGCCGGACAGCACCTTGACGCCGTATTTGACTTGCACGCCGTCCATCTCGGCGCTGGTCAGTTCGACGATCGCCGGTGCGTCCTTGATATTGCCGAGCACGGACACTGCGGCATTGGGCGGATTGGAGGCGAACGGGCCGTCCGGCGCGTTCCACAGTTCGGCGAACTGCCCGGTCGAGACCAGTCCGGTTAGGCGGTAGGGCCGGTCGGTGAAAAAGACCGTTGAGGGCGATACGCCCTGGAGGGTCAGCGTGGTGCCGTCGAACTGCAGCGAGCTTGCCTGCTGGACATATTCATAGGACGGCGCCGGTGCCGCCGGCACGGGCTGCTGGGCCTGGGCAAGTCCGGGGCTAAAGGCAAGGAATACAGCGCCGACGAGGGCGGTTAGTCTGTACATGCGTATTTCCTCCAGGTTGAGTTTCCGTCTAACAATACACTTCAATTGCCATGCGATGTCCACACACCGGATCGGTCGCGGCCAACGCGTATTCTGCTCCGGTCGCAGCGCATCGCCCTTATGCGGCATACCGGTGTAGCGCCCGATTGTGACGGTGGTTCAAGCACCGGCAATTGGGCGATTGTCAGCGAGTCCCACAACCGCTATTGAAAACAGGATGCAGACTTTGAGGCGATTTGATGACAAATCCCGTGATCGTTGAAGTCACCCGGGGCGGGCGCGTGGAAAGCAGGCACCGCGGATCGGCGGTGTTCGTTGACAGCGATGGCAAGACCTTGCTTTCGCTTGGCAACGTCGACGCCCCGGTGTTTCCGCGTTCCGCCGTGAAGGCGATGCAGGCGCTGCCGCTGGTCGAGAGCGGTGCGGCCGACGCGTTCGGTTTCGGCGACAAGGAACTGGCGCTCGCCTGCGCCTCCCATTCGGGCGAACCCGAGCACGCCGATCTGGCGGCGTCGATGCTCGCGGCGGCGGACAGGGGCGAACCGGCGCTCGAGTGCGGATGCCACTGGCCCATGGACCAGAATGCCATGATCGCGCTGGCAAAGACCGGGGCGGAGCCCAGCCAGCTCCACAACAACTGTTCGGGAAAGCACGCCGGTTTCATTTGCGCGGCCTGCCATCTCGGCATCGATCACGCCGGCTACATCAATTACGACCATGCCATCCAGGGCATGATCCGGGACGTCATGGCGGACCTCACCGGCGCGCATTTCGGCGTCGACAATTGCGGCACCGACGGCTGCTCGATCCCGACCTATGCCATTCCGCTGACCGCCCTGGCGGGCGGATTTGCGAAAATGGCGTCCGGAAAAGGGCTGGAGCCGTTGCGCGCCAAGGCGGCCACGCGGCTGATCGATGCCTGCATGGCCGAGCCGTTTTTCGTCGCCGGCACCAAACGGACCTGCACTCGGCTCATGAAAACACTGCCGGGACGGATTTTCGCAAAGACCGGTGCGGAAGGCGTCTTTTGCGCCGTGTTGCCGCAGGAGGGCATCTCCATTGCCGTCAAATGCGAGGACGGCACGAAGCGCGCGGTCGACGCAACGGTCGCGGCACTGATCGCACGCTATCTTGATACCGACGGGGAAACCCGTGCCGCCTTGATGGCCCAGGCCAACAGGACGCTGAAGAACTGGAATGGCATCGAGGTGGCGACGATCCGCGTGGCGGGCGTCTAGAACACGTCGGAAGTGGGCTTAAAGGACCGAGTTGCCGGACACTGTCAAGTGCGCGAATTCCCGGGCGCCCGATTGCGTCAGATCCCTGGTGACCGCATCCTGCCAGCGGTAGCCGATGACGGCGCCGCGGGGCGTGTTCTGGAAGATATTGTTGCTGATTTGCGTGGCCGCTGCGCCTTCGACGACCGAGACAGCGATGCCGATGGCGCTGTCGCGGATGACGTTGCCCGTGGCCGCGACCCCGCGGAGATAGGGCCCCCAGCCGATCAGCATGCCGGCGCGCGGTGCGTTGTCTATGACATTGCCGGTCACCGCGATGTCGGCCTCGACGCCGATGCCCCAGCCGAAGCCGAAACCGTCCGGAATGTAAGGTCCCTCGGTGCTGAGATTGCGAATGATATTGCCGCTGACGGTGGCCAGCCGGCCGCCCTCGTTGAAATTGGCGATCGAGATGCCGTTGGCGGCCCCGTCGATCAGGTTGTTGGCGACCACCGCGCCCTGGAACGAGAATTCCGAATAGACGGCCGTCTCGCCGCTGTTGTGGCACTGGTTGCCGATGATCTGGACGTCCGAGCCGCTGTTGGAGCGGATGGCCGAGAATGCGCAGTCGCTCAGCGAATTGTTGGCGATCAGGACGTTTCCGGCCCGGAAAACGTTGATGCCGTTGCCATACTGCCCGGTACCGCCGGCCTGCGCCGAGATGCGGGCAATGCGGTTGCCGGTGACGATGCTGCCGTCATAGGCGGCCTTCCAGCGGTGTACGAGGATTCCGCCGTTGGCGCAGTCGAGGATGTCGTTGTCGGCAAATCTCATTCCTTTGCTCTCAAGGCAATAGATTGCCGCGAGCGCCGCGCCCGAGATCGTCGATCGCGTGACCGAACCGCCGCACCCGGTGAGCGCGATGGCGTGCTTGCGGCTGCCGGCGATGGCGCAGTCGCTGATGACGACCTCATCCGTGCCGCCGATCTGCACGATCGCCTCGGCATAGTCGGCGAGCCAGCGATTGTCGCCGTCGATGGTCAGCCCCGTAAGCTGTATGCGCTCCGCATTCTCCGCCGAAAGCAAGTGCCCGCCGCCGCCATAGACAAGCCGCGTCGCCCCGGCAACGCCGGTCAGGTTGACGAAGTCGGGAAGGTTGAGGTTCGAGACCGTATAGGTTCCGGCGGGAAGAAATACCGGCTTCCGCTCCGCCGAAGCCTCCTTGAGGATGGCCTCCAGCATCTTGCTCTGATCGTCCGAAACACCCGGACGCATGCCGAGATCGACCGCGTCGAGCGAACCGCGCAGCTCGGCGAACAGATTGTCCGTGAGCTGGGCGCGCGCCGTCGCCGGCGATGCGAGCAGCGCCGTTGCGGCACCTTTCAGCAGGAAGCGACGGGTGGTTTTCATGATGTCCTGCGCATTGCGGTCGTCTGGGCCTATCGCGCAGCCTACCGTTGGAGTGTAAACAGACCATGGACAATCTCCCGGAGGAAACCTTGGGCGCGGACTACAAGGCAGCGGTGTTCGACTGGGCGGGGACGATGGTGGACTTCGGCTCCTTTGCGCCGATGGGCGTATTTGCCGAATTGTTCGCCGCCAATGGCTTGGAGGTCAGCATCGATGAGGCGCGGGCGCCGATGGGCCTGCCCAAGCGCGATCACATCAAGGCGATGCTGGACAACCCGCGCATTGCCGGGGCCTGGCGTGAGGCTCACGGAAGACCGGCCGGGGAGGGTGAAATCGACGCCCTGTACCGCGAATTTCTGCCGATGAACGAACGGGTCGCGGCGCGCTATGCCACGCTGGTGCCGGGCGCGGGCGAGGCGGTGGCGGTGCTGCGCGCCAGGGGCCTGAAGATCGGATCGACCACGGGCTACACACGCTCCATCATGCAACATGTGCTGCCGGTCGCCGCGCAACAGGGTTACAGCCCCGACAATCTCGTCTGCTCGGACGATCTTCCCTTCGGCCGGCCGACGCCGATGGGCATCTACAAATGCTGCCTGGATCTCGGCATCGCCGACGCGAAACAGATCGTCAAGGTCGACGATACGGAGCCCGGCATTGCCGAGGGTGTTGCCGCCGGATGCCTGACCGTGGGCGTCGCGATGTCGGGAAACTATGTCGGCAAGACCGTCGAGGAACTGGCGGCGCTGGATCAGGACGAGGTGGCGACACTGCGGGCCGTTGCTTCACGCCGACTCAAGGACGCCGGTGCCGATCACATCATTGACACCGTCGCCGATTTGCCGGCGCTGCTGGAAGGTCTGCGCTAGCACCTTCACGGCAGGCTGGCGTCGGCCGGCTCCCAAAGCTCGATTGGATTGCCATCCGGATCATGGAGCCGCGCGAAGCGGCCGTTCGGATAGGTTTCGCCGTCCACCTCCACCGCGATGCCGGAACCGCGCAGCTGGTCGACCATTGCATCAAGGTTCCTGACGCGGAAATTGATCATCCACTGCTGCTCGGGACGGCCGAAATACTCGGTGTCCTCTTTGAACGGTGCGAACACCGTTGCGCCGGCTTCCTGTTGCCAGCATTCCTCATCGTAGCTGCCCGGTACCTCGTCGACCCCCAGGTGCTGCGCGTACCACACCGCGAGCGCCTTCGGGTCCCTTGACCGGAAAAAGAGACCGCCAATACCAACCACCTTTTCCATCGATCGTTCTCCCTGATACTGGCCTTGGACGGCCCCCCGGTTTGCGGAGCCTGCCACACGCTTCATGTATGCCGGCCGATTATCGCGCTCGTGTATCAATTGCGCAATTGTCCCCGGTTCGCGGCCCTCCTATAAATAGACGGTTTGAACATGAGGGACGGGGCAGCGACATGCTTGAGGATGGCAAACTCTATATCGGAACCAGCCGCAAACCGGACGATTCGGTTGACAAGGGCGAATATCTCGATCTCGGTTTTGCCAACCGGCACGGGCTGATCACCGGGGCGACCGGCACGGGAAAGACCGTGACCCTGCAGATCCTCGCGGAAGGCTTCTCGAATGCCGGCGTCCCGGTTTTCTGCGCCGATGTGAAGGGCGATCTCTCCGGCATAGCCGCCATGGGCGAATACAAGGACTTTCTGGAAAAGCGGGCAACCACAATCGGCCTCGATCCTTATGAATTCCAGGAGTTTCCGGTCATCTTCTGGGACCTCTTCGGCGATAAGGGGCACCGCGTCCGCACGACGCTCACCGAGATGGGACCGCTGTTGCTCGCCCGGCTGATGGACATGACCGATGCGCAGGAAGGCGTTCTGAACATCGCCTTCAAGATCGCCGACGAGGGTGGTCTGACGCTACTCGATCTGAAGGACCTGCAGGCGATGCTCTCCTATATGGGCGAACACAGCAAGGAACTGTCCAGCACGTACGGCAATGTCTCGAAACAGTCGATCGGCGCCATCCAGCGCGATCTGCTGGTGCTCGAGCAGCAGGGCGCCGAGAAGTTCTTCGGCGAGCCGGCGCTCAAGATCAGCGACATGATGCGCACCACCCCCGACGGGCGCGGTGCCATCAGCGTCCTGGCCGCCGACAAGCTGATGATGAACCCGCGCCTCTACGGCACATTCCTTCTTTGGCTGCTGTCCGAATTGTTCGAGGAACTGCCCGAGGTGGGCGATCCGGACAAGCCGCGGCTGGTCTTCTTCTTCGACGAGGCGCATTTGCTGTTCGACGAGGCGCCGAAGGTGCTGGTCGAGCGCGTTGAGCAGGTGGTCCGGCTGATCCGCTCGAAGGGGGTCGGCGTCTATTTTGTCACGCAGAACCCGCTCGACGTGCCGGAATCGGTGCTGTCGCAGCTCGGCAACCGCATCCAGCACGCGCTGCGCGCCTATACGCCGCGCGAGCAGAAGGCCGTGAAGACGGCCGCCGAGACCTTCCGGCCCAACCCCGATTTCGACTGTTTCGAGGCGATTACGAAGCTGGGCGTCGGCGAGGCGCTGGTTTCGACACTTGAATCGAAGGGCGTCCCCTCGATCGTGCAGCGGACGCTGATCCGTCCGCCATCCTCGCGGCTCGGCCCGCTGAAGGACGGCGAGCGCCGCAACACGATGGATCTGAGTCCCGTTGCGGGCGTCTATGACGAGGATCTCGACCGCAATTCGGCCTTCGAGATCCTGCGCAAGCGTGCCGAGGATGCCGCCAAGGCCGAGGAGGAACGGCGCCGGCGTGAGGAGGAGGACGACGAGGAACTGCAGGAGAGCCGCCGCTGGACCTTGCCCGGCTTCGGCGATCCGGACGACGATGACGACGACGATTACGATGACCGCGGGCGCAAGCGTTCGTCGAGGAGGAAGCGCCCGCGTCGCCGCCGCTCGGGCAGCCGTCGCCAGTCGGTCGCCGAGGCGGCCATGAAATCCGCCGCCCGCTCCGTGGCGAGTTCGCTTGGCCGCGCCCTGGTGCGCGGTATCCTCGGAAGCCTGAAGAAGGGTCTATAGGATAACCACGCGTGCGCCGGGCTTGACGCGCCGGTCCAGGTCCATCACGTCCTGATTGAGCATGGCGATGCCGCCGGCCTCGGCCGACGTGCCGATTTCCCGCCAATGGGACGTGCCGTGGATGACGACGCCGTTGCCGAGATAGAGCGCCCGCGCGCCGTAAAGGCTGTTCGGACCGGCCGTCTTCTCCGGTTTCGATCCGGTCTTGCGGACGTCCTGCGAGACCGGCCAGCTTTCCCGTCCATTGACGATCAGCGTTTCCCGCGTGCCCGAGAAACCGGGCCCGGTTGCGATGCCGTAGCGCACTGCCTTCCGGTCGTCCAGGATCACATAGAGAAAGCGGTGCCGCGTATCGATGACGACAGTGCCGACCGGCTCCAGCGTGCGGTCGTGGACGATCTGTCTCAGATCGTCGGGATTGAGCCGCCGGTAGGGGACCGGGCGGACCTTGTATTCCCCGTCCCGCACGTCGCCGTACATGATGTCGTAGGGTTCGATCGGATAGTTGAGCTGCCGGGAAGGGGCGGTTTCCTGGCCGAAGCCCTCCGGCGACATGCGGTCGACGCATCCGGCGAGCGCCAATGACGCCGCCATGAGAAAAGAGCGGCGTGACAGCCCGGATATTCGTTTGTTGTTCCCCGCCAAATCCGTCATCCCGAATCCTGCGGATAATCCTTATCTGATTCTCCGCGCTTCGGGACAGGGCGGCGCTTTGTGTCAGAGCTGCTGCAGGTTCGGCAGCACGACATCCGGCGAATAGTCCCGGTATTCGTCGGGATTGGAGGCGCGGTTGATCCACACGGTTCGGAAGCCGAATTTCTTGGCGCCGGCAATGTCCCAGCGGTTGGATGACTGGAAGGAGACCGCGTCCGGGTAGAGCCGGTAGGCGGTCGTCACCATCTCGTAAACGGCGGGCGTCGCCTTGAATGTCTTCAGTTCGTCGACGGAAAAGACATCGTCCAGCACCGAATCGAGCGCCGCGTTCCGCACCGCGGAATCCAGCATTTCGGGCGAGCCGTTCGACAGGATAGCCAGCTTTGCCCCGCGGTCCTTCAGCGCCTTGAGGACCGATGGCACCTCTTCGTAGCAGTCGAGCTTCCAATAGGCCTCGAGAAGCACATCGCGGTGTTTCGGATCGACCGTCGGAACCCGGGCCAGCGCGAAGTCGAGCGCCTGTTCCGTCAACTGCCAGAAATCGGCATAGGCTCCCATAAGGGCTCGCACCCAGGAGTATTCCAGCTGCTTGTTGCGCCAGATCTCGGAGAGCAGCTGGCCCTCGGGGCCGACATCGGCCGCATGGCGGCGCACGGCAGCGTGCACGTCGAACAAAGTGCCGTAAGCGTCGAAAACATAAGCCGCATATCCGTTTGCGGGAGGCATTGCAGTCGTCCTTTCATTTTGCGCTGCAGCATGTGCCTGCTTGTCCGGTTCGTCAAGAGCGCACGGGCGATCGACTGATATTGACCTCGCGGTCGCGATCGATTTCAGTGGGCCGGAGGTTTTGGTGCCGAGCAGCCGGAGGGTTTTCCATGACAGTCGTTTCAAGCGTTCAATCGGAGACATGGACCTATGTCGACGGCGACTGGCATCAGGGAAACGTGCCGCTGGTGGGTCCGCGATCGCACGCCATGTGGCTGGGAACCTCTGTGTTTGACGGCGCGCGCTGGTTCGAGAACGTCGCGCCGGACCTCGACCTGCACAGCGCGCGCGTCAACGATTCGGCGCGGGCGCTTGGTCTGAACGCGACCATGTCGGCCGAGGAAATCCACGGCCTGTCGCAGGACGGGCTGAAGAAGTTCGGCGGCGACACGGCCGTCTACATACGACCGATGTACTGGGCCGAACACGGCGGCTACATGTCTGTGCCCGCCGATCCCGATTCGACGCGGTTCTGCCTGTGCCTCTACGAGGCGCCGATGATCCCATCGAACGGCTTTTCCGTCACCGTCTCGCCTTTCCGCCGGCCCTCCCTGGAGACCATGCCGACCAACGCGAAGAGCGGCTGCCTCTATCCCAACAACGGCCGGGCGATCCTCGAGGCCAAGTCCCGCGGCTTCGACAACGCGCTGGTGCTCGACATGCTCGGCAATGTCGCAGAGACGGGCACCTCCAACGTCTTTCTCGTCAAGGACGGCGTCGTTTTCACACCCGTTCCGAACGGGACGTTCCTTGCCGGGATCACCCGCCAGCGCATCATGAAGCTGCTGAAGGAAGATGGCCACGAGGTGGTCGAGAGCCGCCTGCATGTGGACGATTTCATGGACGCGGACGAAATCTTTTCGACCGGTAACCATTCCAAGGTCGTGCCGATCATCCGCATCGAGGACCGCGAACTGCAGGCCGGGCCCGTGGCCCGTCGGGCGCGGGAGCTCTACTGGGACTGGGCGCACGCCGGCCCGAAGATATGAATCGTCCGCCCGGCCGGAAATTTCGCCGGCATTGCCTTGCCGTACACGCCCGCCGGACATATGTTCCACGCCAAACCAACAACCGGCCGATGGCCTGAAAAGGAGAGCGACATGGCTTTTGAACTTCCGGATCTTCCCTACGACTACGAAGCGCTGGCGCCTTATATGTCGCGCGAGACGCTGGAATATCACCACGACAAGCACCACAAGGCCTATGTCGACAACGGCAACAAGCTGGCCGCCGAGGCGGGCATGGACGGCCTTCCGCTCGAGGACGTCGTGCGCCAGTCCTTCGGCAGCAATGCCGGTCTCTTCAACAACGCCGCCCAGCACTACAACCATGTGCATTTCTGGCAGTGGATGAAAAAGGGCGGCGGCGGCACCGCCTTGCCCGGAAAGCTTGCGTCCGCCGTCGATTCCGACCTTGGCGGATACGACAAGTTCCGCGCCGATTTCATCAATGCCGGCATGACGCAGTTCGGTTCCGGCTGGGCCTGGATCGCGGTCAAGGACGGCAAGCTGGAAATCATGAAAACGCCGAACGGCGAAAACCCGCTGGTCCACGGCGCGACCCCGATCCTCGGCGTCGATGTCTGGGAACACTCCTACTATATCGACTATCGCAATGAGCGCCCGAAATATCTCGAGGCCTTTGTCGACAGCCTGATCAACTGGGATTATGTGCTTGAGCTCTATGAAGCCGCCTAAGCACGAACAATATTCGAGTCTCCAAGCCCCGGCCGCGCCGGGGCTTTTTTTGTCAGCCGGCTAAAGCCGTTCTTTTTCTATTCACAATTTTCCTGTCTATTGCCGGGACTGTTCCAGTTCCAAACACGGAGACCCTCATGAAAAACGCTCTCGCCATCGCCATTGCGGCGTTGTTTTTATCCGGCAATGCGGCCGTGGCCGCCGAGCCGCAGGTGGAGCGCCAGCAATCGATGAAGAGCGTCGGACAGGCCATGGGCACACTCGCCAAGACGGCCAAGGGCGAGATCGACTACGATGCGACGGCGGTGATAGAGGCCTTCGCGGCGATGAACACCGCTGCTGTCAATTTCATCGACCAGTTCCCTGAGGGGACGGAAACGGGCCATGAAACCGAGGCGAGCCCCAATATCTGGAGCGATCGTGCCGGCTTCGAAGAGGCTGTCAAAAAGTTCGACACGGACACGGCGAACGCAGTGATAGCTGCGCCGCATGACATTGCAGCCTTCCGCGCGGAATTCGGCAAGGTGGCGCAGAACTGCAAGACCTGCCACGAGACTTACCGCGTCTCCAAGAAATAGGGACTGCGTAATTTCTCTGCTAGAGTGGGCCGCCAGCCTTCGGGCGGGCGGTCCCTTCTGAACGACGATCGGTGGAGCGGCAATGCGCAGGCTTATCGGGTTTCTGGTCATACTCGCGGTCGTTGTGGCCGTGGCGCTCTGGTTCCTGTCGGCGCCCGGCAGGCTCGACGAGGCGGCGTTCGCGGATCTCGGCACGGCCGACCTTGCACGCGGTGAGGAGATGTTCTGGGCCGGCGGCTGTGCCTCCTGCCATGCCGCGCCCGGCGCCAAGGGCGACGACAAGCTGACGCTCTCCGGCGGCCTGGCGATCAAGAGCGACTTCGGCACATTCTACGCGCCGAACATTTCCCCCGATACGCAGGCTGGCATCGGCGACTGGACGTTTCGGCAGTTCGCCGAAGCCATGAAAAAGGGCACGTCGCCGGAGGGAACGCATCTTTATCCGTCCTTTCCCTACACCTCCTATACCCGCATCGCGATGTCGGACCTCAACGACATGTGGGGCTATCTCCAGACCTTGCCGGCGAGCGACAATGTCGCCCCCGACCATGCGCTGGGTTTTCCCTTCAATATCCGCCGCGCCGTCGGCCTGTGGAACCTGCTGTACCTGCGCAACGGCGCAGTGATCGACTTCGCTTCGCCCGACGAGGCGGTCAGCCGGGGCCAGTATCTCGTCGAGGGGCCGGGTCATTGCGGCGAGTGCCACACGCCGCGTTCTCTGATCGGCGGCCTTGAGCTTGGTGAATGGCTGGCCGGGGCGACGAATCCCGACGGCGAGGGCATCATCCCCAACATCACGCCGGACGGCAGCATCAAGAGCTGGAGCGCCGGCGACATCGCCTATTATCTGGAGAGCGGCTTCACGCCGGATTTCGACACTGCCGGCGGCTCCATGGTGTCGGTGCAGGAGAACATGGCGAAGCTGCCGGCTTCCGACCGCGAGGCGATTGCGGCATACCTGAAAGCCATCCCCGGCCGCCCCAACGGCTATCCGGCGAGGAGCAATTAGTACAAGCCGGCTTCCGCGGTCACAATCCGCGCTCGATTGCCCGCAACAGCCGGAAACGAGTCTTGCCCGTTTTGCCGCCCAGGGAGATGACAAATCTCACGAGCCCGTGGTTTGAAGTGGCGGCGTAGCCCGCCAGCGTCCGCACACCGGGAATGGTGCCCGTCTTGTACCGGGATCCTGCGCGGCTCTTGCGCAGCAAATCGGCGTGGGGCGCGAAGTGATGGAGCAGCTTGGCGAGGCCGTGCGCGGTAAACCGGTTCCCACGGCTGATGCCGGAGCCTTCCTCGAGTACGACTGCGTCTTCAAGGCCGTGTTCGGCGAGCAGATCTCCAGCGACCTGTAGCGATTTTTCAAGGCTGACAGGGCCCCCCAACCGGTGTGCGCCGATCTCCAGGAATATCTGGTTTGCGATATAGTTGTTCGATCCGATCAGCATCTGGGTCAGTATTTCGGCAAGATCGCGGGACTGCCGGTGCACGTAAACCGGCACAAGGCCATCGGCCACCAGGCCAACCGAGATCTCTCCCTCGACGCTGCCGCCTTCCTTTGCGATAAATGCCGCGAGCAGTTCGCCGGCATAGCGGGCACCCACGGCAGGATCGTTCTGGGGAAGGCTGATACGGCCCCTACCGGCAGGGCCCCGGGCGCGGAACTGGGCGATCGCCAGCGGCGTGATCGGCGTCTGCTTTTCAGCTGATTTGACCGTTTTGCCGCGTCGCACGGCATGGATCGTGTTGAAGTTCGCCGCGAAGGCGGCGTTTGGCGCATTGTAGGCCTCATTGTCGTCCTCGATGCCCGGGATGCGAAGGCCGGCGGGGTAGTAGCTCGTGTCGAGCACGATGCCGCCAAAGGGCTTGTCGCCGACCAGCTTGATCAATCTGGACGCCAGCAGCGCCAGCTCTTCCGAGACCAAAAACGGGTCGCCGCTCCCGCGCACATAAAGGACCCTGTCGTCGTCGAGGTAGAACCGGGTTTTGAACCGGTAGTCGCCCCCCAATACCTCCATCGCGAGCCAGGCAGTGACGATCTTGGCGACGGACGCTGGGCCAAAGGATTTGTCGGCGTTGTGAGCCACCAGCTCGTTGCCCTGTTCGTCAAGAACAAGCACCAGCCCCGACGGTGCGAGTGCGGCGATTTCCTCTTTGGCACCGGCCAGGCTCTGCGTGGTGAGCAGAAGCACGGCGCAGGTGACAGCGAGCAGGCGAGACCACATGGCGTATCCAAATCCGGCGCCCGGCTGTCAGACCTGCTTCAGCGCCACTTACACTTCGTATCAGTTATGTCGAAGAATAACCGGCTAAAACGGAAAGTTGCAACGTTTCCCGGGAGGCACTTGATGCCATTTGTACAGTCTCGTTTTCATCAGCCCCAGGTTTTTCGCACCCATGCCAGTACTGTGCATGCAACAACAGCCATCGTGCCCGCCAAAACATTGAAAAGAATGTCCTGTGGGTCAAAGACGCGATTGGGCAGTATGGCCTGGATACATTCGTCAAGCACGCCAATGGCGGCGGTCACTGCAATGGCCGGCACCGCCGGCGTCATCATCGAATGGCCATTCCGCGCCCGCTCAGAGAGCGCTTCATAAACGAATACGCCGACAACGCCGTATTCAATAAGATGGGTACGCTCCTCAAGCGACGCCTCCAGCCGGACGAACAACAACATGTACACGGCTGCGATGCCCAGAATGACCGTTATCTCTGCGCCGCCCGGTCGCGCTTTCATCCCGTTCGTGACGATAGAGGCCACGACGAGGATCATGCCCATGGCGAAGGCGGGCTCAAGGAGACCGTGCTCACGCAGGAATCCGGCGATTTTCGGTGAAACGCCAAGCGTTGCGTAGATCGCTGCCACAACGGCCAGCGCATAAAGCCAGTATCGGCGCTCCCGCTTCGAATGGAAAACAGGCATCGGCATCGTTATAGCATGCCGCGTGGCAATTGTTCTCGTCCGCTGCTGGCGCAATCCATTCGAAATCACTTTACGGTTGCAGCAGGCAGGTTCGCCGGATGACGTCTTTCGAGCCGCTCGCTTAGCACCTGCGCGGCCGGGCGCTCATCGCACCATGACAACTTCCGTATATTCGGCCGGAACGTCCATCGAGCCATCCGTTGCCCTGTTGAACCGGGCTATCAGGGCCGTGATCTCGTCTGCCAGGGCTTGCTGCCGCGGCTCATCAAGTGCCAGGAAAGCCTTGTGAACAGGGCCGTAATAGGTGCGGAAGACCTCAACGAAGTGGCCGGCGTCTTTATATCGGAATGTATAGTCCCGTTTGCTGCAGCGAATATCTTGCACCGTCCCTGCAAAGGTGTCCTTGAGCCAGGCTTCGTCACCCCAGACCGCGGGCGGGTTCACGCCGGGCGGAGGGGGAACATGCTGCCCGATCGTCTTGAGGAGCTGCCCGATAAATCCCGAGCCGGTCCAATTTGTAAGTCCGATAAGCCCGTGCGGCTTGCATACGCGCGTCAGCTCCGCTGCCGCCTGCTCCTGATTGGGGGCGAACATCACGCCAACGGTCGAGACAACCGCATCGAAGGCATCGCTATCGAAGGGCAAGGCTTCTGCGTCCGCGGTTTCAAAATTGATCCGGTATCCGAAGACACCGGCACGCGCCTTTCCTTTGGCCAACAGGGATTCAACATAGTCGGTCGAAGTCACGTCGTGCCAACGCCTGGCGAACGCGATCGACGCATTGCCGCTGCCCGCGGCCACGTCGAGGACCTTCGCCGGCGGCGCGAGGTTCATGGTCTCGGCCAGTTTTTCCGCCATGATCTGGATCGTTGATCCCACCAGGGCATAATCGCCCGAAGCCCAGGAAGCATTCTGCTTTGATTTGATAGCATCGAAATCCGGTGTGGATGGAGATGTACGGTTCATGATTTTCCCTCGCGATCATGTCAATTCGCGGAAATGCCGTGTATGAGCGGGTCTGGCCGGGAAGGGCGCGACTTACCTGCCGAGCGACTGACCCAGGAATTCCAGAATCTCACGGCGTGCACGATCCGCGAGTTGCGGGTCGTAGCGGACGGTCACGCTTTTCGGTGGCGTCTTGTAGATGTTTTGCCAATCGTCCTTGCTGGTCCCGCCGGCAAAATCGGGATCGTCAAATCCGTGATAGGCGCCTTCGTAAATCCTCAGTTCCGGATTGATGCCGGTCGATTTTGCGGCGAGCGCCGCGCAATCCTTCTTCACCGACCAGTCATTTTTGCCCGGATAGAGCATCAGCAAAGGCGCGAAGAAATTGCCGCCGGCACTGGTTGAAAAGCACTCCGGATAGAACTGGACGGTTGCGGCAAAGCGCTCTTCAAAGAGCCGCGAAGCGCTGTCCTGATTGACCAGACTGATTCCGGTTTCGCGGGTCCAGGCAAGAGCGGCAATCTGATCTGTGTCGATGTTCGGCTGCTCCGACAGGAATTGCAGAGCTCCGAACGCATCGAAAACACGTCCCGATACGAGTTTGGAGCGTCTTTCGTTGCTTATTCGATCGCAAATCGGAATGTCCTGGCCGCGCGGGGAGAAGCTGTCGACAAGAAGTGTCGCAAAGCCGTTCTCGGTGAGAAACGCCGCCCAGTCGTTGTGAAACGCCTTTACGCCCTCACAGCCATGCAGCAGCACAACAGCAGGAAAAGGTCCGGCACCTTCCGGCATGCGCAGGTACCCGTTCAGCGGATCGCCCGGTATCGTTTTGGCGGTCTTGCCCTGCGCCTTTGCGCGTTTGAGCTGGAAGGCAGTGGGCGGCGCGCTCGCGCTGGAGAACTCGACGGATTGGACGGTTTGAGCAACCGCCGCGCAAGCACCTAACGTGAAAATTGCAGTAAATGCCGCAATTATTGCGGAATGTGTCAACATAGTTGAGCCTCCGTGCCGAAATATCGGGGAAGTTGTCCTGATGAGCGGCGATTTTAACTGCGGATGACAGGTTGTTCCTTGAGAAAACCTGCAGAAATCGGCCCGGCCGTCGATTATGATTGTTGCCATTATTGAATGAAGGCCAATGCGATGACACAGACCGCTTTTCGGTTCCATGACGTCGAAATCGACTTGCATCGCGGCGAACTTCTGAGGGCAGGGGAGCCTTGCTCGGTTGAACCGCAGGTTTTCCACCTGATCGTCCATCTTGTTGCCAATCGTGACCGCATTGTCAGCGTGGACGAACTCCTCGATGTCGTGTGGAACGGTCGCATCGTTTCAGATGCCACCGTTCTCAGCCGCATAAGTGCGGCCCGCTCGGCCATCGGTGACAACGGCCGCGAGCAGCGGCTGATAAGGACCATCCGCAAGCGGGGATTTCGCTTCGTCGGACCCGTCGAGCCGGTTTCCGCCGACGAGTTTAAGACCGCGGGTGGTCCGGCGGATCGTATTCACCGCCTCCAGGCCGATCAGATTGTTGACCGCGCGTCCGAACCCCCGGGTATCGCCTCTGTTGCGGTTCTTTCATTCGAACCCAGCGCCGGCGACGCCGATTTGCACTACCTGGCAGCCGGTTTGGCGGCCGAGGTCGCGACCGAGTTGGCGAGGAATGGGAGCATGTTCGTCATTGCGCCGGCTGCGACGGCTGGTGTGATCGGACAACAGGTCGAAGTGCGCACCATGGCCGGATTGCTCGGCGTTCGTTATGTGCTCAGGGGATATGTTGCAAAAATCAATCAGCAGATCAGGCTCAACCTCCAGCTTCACGATGCGATTGATCTGCGCCTTGTTTGGGCTGAGCGGTTTCAGGGATTGCTTCGCGATTTGTTCGAATTCCTCGATTCGACCGTTTTCAAGATTGTTCAAAGATTGTCGGCGGAGCTTCCGCAAATCGAGCGCCAACGCGCGCTGCGCCTGCCCGAGGATCAGTTGCAGGCCTATGAATACGTTCTTCGCGGAGACTATCACCATGCCCGAATGACCCGAGACGGGAACAATCGGGCGATTACAATGTATCAAAGGGCGATCGGGCTCGATCAGACTTTTGCACCCGCCTATGCGGGACTTGCCTGGGCGCAGAACCACGAGGGAAACCAGGGTTGGTCGGAAGATCGGGAAACGGCAATCGGGGAAGCGTTCGAGACGGCGCGCAAGGCGCTGACGCTGGATCGGAGATTGGCCAGGGCCCACTCGGTCATGGGTGATATCCAGTTGTGGCGCCGCCAGCACCGAGACTCCGTCTCATCCGGCTTCAAGGCGGTGGAATGCGACCCCAGCCATGCCGACTCCAGGATGGTTTACGCCTATTGTCTCTCGATGAATGGAGAGGTCGACAAGGCACTGAAGCAATCACGCCTTGCACTGCGGCACAATCCGCTTCGGGCCAATCGAATCTACTACTCGGCACTCGGCCACGCCTGCTTCAACAACAAGGACTATTCCGGTGCACGCAAGGCGGCGGTGGAGGGCATTCGGCGTGACGCCAGGCATCGCGGTCTCAGACTGCTGCATGCGGCGGCCCTTGCCAAACTCGGCGAGTTTGATGGCGCCAAAAGGGAAGCAACCGCCGTTCTCGCCCTTGATCCGGACCTTCGCTGCAGTGCCCTGTCAAACATCTGGCCATATCGGTCAAAGGAGAGGATCGAGGAATTTGCGGAGATGCTTGCCGATTGCGGTCTTCCGCCGTGATGGAGGCTGCTTGCGTCCGGACTTCGGCCAGGAACGAACCGGGCGGTCAATCGCATCCGTCAGTAGGGTTGAGGACAGGCGCCATGCATAATGCTCAACAGCTCAAATCGCCGTGCCGCCTCGGCCAAACCATGGGCGCGCAGGTAGCGCGCCTGGACCCAGTAGGCTTCGCTCTCCAGCAATCCGGAACATGACGTTGAGGCCGGCCGATCATTGGCAGCCTGTGCGGCGTGGACAATTTCATGAACCAGGTAACTACGGCCGAGAGCGGTGGTGAGGTCGATTGTTGGGCTGAGCAGTATCTGCCCGCTGTCCGGCAGATACGCGGCAAGCGGCTCTTCGCCATGTGCGTAGGCTTTTGCAAACATCGACCTCAGCACGGCTGTTGTCGTTACCTGCACGGGCGGGCACGCTGCGGGTCCCCGATAGCCCGTTTCCTTCGAAACAAAGGCTGCGAGTTCCGACACGACGGCGCAGCTTGCAGCCAGTGCATTCGGTCGTGGAATGGCCGCAAGCAAACACCCAACCGCGACTATGGCCGCGCTTGTCCTTGTCAATTTCATCATGTGATTTGGGAATCGGCGTTGAACCGTGATGGCAGACGGACTCAGCCGATCGGGAGTGCCGCCGGAGCCTCAGGCGGCAGTATTTGCGACACCGCTTCCGGTTTCGCACGCCAATGCATGATCATTCACCAAGTGTGCCAGCATAGATAAGCCTCCGTATCGAAACAGGAAGATTTCTTGAGTGGCATATTAAGCGGGGCAGGCAGGTGGTTCCTTGAGAAAACTTTGAGAAATCGGGGCTGCCGTTGGCAGGGGACACTTGTTATTGAATGGAGTCCGCTTTCCGGACATTGTCCCGCACAAACGCACATGCGGCAAACGGCGGCTAGCCAGCCGCCGCGGTAGCCGCTCTGTTGATCCGGGTTCGACGTCCGATTGGCGGAACGGTGCCCCCGGCAGCGCGGCTTTACGCCGCCTCGGCGTTTTTCTCTATCTGGTGCTGGTCCTCGATCAGCCCGATCTTCCAGTAGGCGCTGATATACATCTTGCGCTTGTCGAGGCCCCGTTCCTTGATCAGGTAGCTGCGCAGTCCCGCAACGGCACCGGATTCGCCGGCAACGAACACCCCCGGCTGTCCTGTCGGCCAGTCGAGTGTCCTGAAAAACTCCAGCTGCTGCGCGCTGCTGACATGCGGATCCTCATGCACGAGCCAGTGGATCATGATGCCGGGCGGCGCGCTGACCGGCTGGATATCGTCGTCGCTGGTGATCTCGAATACCGCGTGGCCGACCGCGTCCTGCGGCAGCGCTTCGAGCGCCGCCGCCGCAGCGGGAATGGCGGCCATGTCGGCGCCGAACAGAAACCAGTCCGATTCGCGATCCGGTGCCTTGATGGGGCCGGGTCCGGCAACACCGATGATGTCGCCGGGCCCGGCGCGCAATGCCCAGTCGCAGGCCGGTCCGCCGCCCTCGTGGACAACGAAATCGATGTCGAGTTCCAGGGCATCCGGGCGATGGTGGCGGACCGTATAGGTGCGCCGGGTGATGGCCTTCGAGCCGCTTTGGACCTGCCGGCCGAATTCCTCGGAGGACTGACCGGCCTCCGGAAGGAAGAGCTTGATATGCGCGCTCTCCTGTTCGCCCGGAAAGTCGGCAAGGTCACTGCCGCCAAGCGTGACCCTTTGCATGTTCGGCGTCATCCGCACGGAGCGGGCGACGTGGAGGAGGCGCGTTTTTCGACGCGGGTTATCCGTTTTCTTCAATGGTTCTGTATCCCCGTTTCGGATTTCAAATCCGGTTTTGTTTCGAAAAGATGATTATTCAAGTCATATTATAGCGTTGACCTCGGCTCCGTCCAGACGTCGGTTCCATTCGCGCTTCCCGCGCTGGCCATCGCTAGGCCCGGTCCGTTACCTTCAGGGCGAAGGCGTACTCGAAAGCGACCTCCTCGAGCCGTCGGAAACGGCCGGACGCGCCGGCATGACCGGCATCCATGTTTGTCTTCAGAAGAACCGGCGCATCGCCGGTCTTGACCGCACGCAGCCGCGCCACCCATTTGGCCGGCTCCCAGTAGGTCACGCGCGGGTCGGTCAGCCCGGCCAGCGCCAGGATGGGCGGGTAATCCTGCACGCGAACATTGTCGTAGGGCGAGTAGGACGCAATGGTGTCGTAATCCTCCTTCGAGGCGATCGGATTGCCCCATTCCGGCCACTCGGGCGGTGTCAGCGGCAACGTGTCGTCGAGCATGGTGGTCAGCACGTCGACAAACGGCACGGCGGCGATGATCGCACCGAACCGGTCCGGCGCCATGTTGGCGACGGCACCCATCAGCATGCCGCCCGCCGAGCCGCCTTCGGCGACGATCCGGTCGGCGGAGGTGAATTTCTCCGCAGCAAGGAACTCCGCCGCCGCGATGAAATCGCGGAAGGTGTTGGTCTTCTTCAGATGCTTGCCGTCCTCGTACCAGGCAAATCCCTTGTCCTTGCCGCCGCGCACATGGGCAATCGCATAGACAAAGCCGCGATCGACCAGCGACAGGCAATTGGTGTTGAACGAGGCGGGGATCGTCGCGCCGTAGGATCCGTAGCCGTAAAGCAGGCAGGGCGCCGATCCGTCGAGGGCCGTGTCCTTGCGGTAAAGCAGGCTCACCGGCACCCCTGTTCCGTCATGCGACGGCGCCATCACCCGCCGCGTGACATAGTCGTCCGCATCGTGTCCGGAAGGCACCTCCTGGGTTTTCAGGAGCACGCGCTCGCGGGTGCGCATGTTGTAGTCGAACTGCTGCGACGGCGTGGTCATCGACGAATAGGAGAAGCGGATGACTTCAGTGTCATATTCGTAGGATCCCTGCAGGCCCAGCGAATAGGCTTCCTCGTCGAATGCGATGGCGTGCTCGTCGCCGCTGTCGCGCGCGCGGATGACGATCCTCGGAAGCCCGTTCTCGCGTTCCAGCCACACCAGGTGGTTGGCAAACACCATGTGGCTGAGGATCAGCCGGCCCGGCTGGTGGCCGACCACGTCGCGCCAGTTCTCCCGTCCGGGCGCGTCGACGGGTGTCTCGACGATTTTGAAGTCCTTGGCCCCGTCTGCATTGGTTAGGATGAAGAAGACGTCGCCGCCTTCATGCATGTCGTATTCGACCCCGGGCTGCCGAGGCGCCACGATGGCGGGCGTCGCCTGCGGGTCGCTTGCCGGCAGGATGCGGTACTCCGAGGTCTGGTGATCGTGGATATTGATGAAAATGAAATCGTTCAGCTTGCTGCCGCCGACACTGACGAAGAAGCCCGGGTCCGTTTCCTCATACACGAGGCGGTCTTTGGCCTGGGTGTCGCCGATGCCGTGGTAATAGACCTTTGAGGGCCGATGGTTCTCGTCAAGCAGCGTGTAGAAGAATCCGTCCGAACCGGGCGACCAGGCGCCGCCGCCCCCGGTGTTTTCCAGCCTGTCGTCGAGGTCGCCGGCGGCGTCGACATCGCGGACCTTGAGCGTGAAGAACTCCGAACCCTTGTCGTCATACCCCCAGATCATGCGCGTGTGATCGGGTGAGTGATTGGCGGCGGAAATCCTGAAATAGGCTTTGTCGGCGGCCTCCACGTCACCGTCGAGGAGCAGTTCCTGGTCGCCGCCGCCGCGCGGCACCCGGAAGAAGCGCGGCTGTTCGCCGCCGGTGACGAAGGACATGCCGTAGGCGAACGGCCCGTCCGGAGAAGGGACCGAGGAATCGTCCTCCTTGATGCGTCCGCGCATTTCCGAAAACAGCGTCTTCTGGAGGCCCTCCGTGTCGGCCATCGCCTGTTTCTGGTAGGCGTTCTCGGCTTCCAGGTAGGCCCTTATTCCCGCGTCGAGCACGGAGGGATCCTGAAAGACCTGCTGCCAGTTGTCCGCCCGCAGCCAGGCATAGTCATCCGTGCGCGAGACACCGTGGCGGGTATCCGTGGCGGGGCGCTTTTCCGCGACCGGGGCGGGCGGCAGATCCTTGAACATGGAGCTTCCTTCTGTTCCGAATATCTGGTCTTATCACGCAGATAAAGGGCCGGCGTGGCCACTTCAAGATGCGTATGAACGGCACATGAATTTCCGCGTCAGAAGCCGTTCACGGTCGCCGTGCGAATGTGCAGCCATCGAAACGCAACCGCCGCCTTGAGGGGATCGGATCATGACCATTGCACGCACATTCTTCGCATCGATCGTCGTTGCCGCCACGCTTTGCGCACCGGCGGCCCACGCATCGACCTTCGCGGCCTGGGAAGTCGCCAACGTCGACTGGGATGACGTCCTCAACGTCAGGGCCTGGCCGTCCTCGAATTCGGCGATCCGCGCCGGTTATCCGAACGGAACGCCGTTGTCGATGACCGGCCGGTGCATGAACGGGGTCGACCTCAAGGACATCACCACCCTGCCGAATGACGTGCAGGCCCAGATGGTCCGTTACACCTGGTGCGAGGTCTGGCACGATCCGTCGAACACCGGCGACTGGCAGACCGGCTGGGTCTACGGCCGCTACATCCGGCCGCAATAGACCGCGTCATTCGTCGGCGCTTTCCTCCTTGAAGGTGAGCGCCGTCCCGTTCATGCAGTAACGAAGGCCCGTCGGTTGCGGCCCGTCGTTGAAGACGTGCCCAAGATGGGCGTCGCAATCGGCGCAGCGTATCTCCGTGCGCGTCATGAACCACGAACGATCCGAGTGTTCGGTCACCGCGTCCTGGTCGACGGGCGAATGGTAGCTCGGCCAACCGGTGCCGGAATCGAACTTGGTGTCGGAGTGAAACAGCGGCCGCTCGCAGCACACACAGTGATAAACACCGGTGTCCTTGCTGTCCCAGTAGGGACCGGTGAAGGCGCGTTCGGTGCCGCCCTTGCGGGTGACATGGTACTGCTCCGGCGACAATTGGGCCCGCCATTCCGCGTCTGATTTTTCGACCGTTTTCTTTTTCGTGTCGGACATGTCGGTACCTCCTTTCAGCCTTTGTGTAGTGTCGCTGTGCCGGCTTCGCAACAATCGGCCGTTCAAATCGCGGTAAATCCCGCGTGCGGGGCCGATTCGGGTGGAAATCGGCCTTTGTGATCTTGCCGTTGATGCAGTGCATCATTAAATTCGGGCAAATTCTTGCAGGGAAACTCCATCCGGGAGAGAGAATGGACGCCTACATGCCCAGCACGACACTGTTTGTCCTGCTGTTACCGTTCATTGCGGCTCTATTCGCTCCCGCGCTTACCCGGCTATTCAGGCACAATGCGGCATGGCTGCTTGCCATCGTGCCGGTCGTCATATTCTGGCATTTCGCCACCTTCCTTCCGGAAGTTTCGAACGGCGAGGTCGTCACCGGCGGCTATCAGTGGATACCGGCATTCCGGGTCAATTTTTCCTGGCTGGTCGACGGCCTTTCACTGACATTCGCGCTTCTCATCAGCGGCATCGGCATCCTCATCGTGCTCTACAGCGGCGGCTACCTGAAGGGACACGAACATCTCGGTCGGTTCTTTTCCTTCATCCTGATGTTCATGGGCTCGATGCTCGGCCTGGTCATGTCGGACAGCTTCCTGATGTTCTTCGTGTTCTGGGAACTGACCTCGATCACCTCCTTCCTGCTGATCGGCTTCGACCACAAGCGGGAGGCCTCGCGCCGCGCTGCGCTCCAGGCCCTGGTGGTCACCGGCGGCGGCGGGCTGTTCCTGCTGGCGGGGCTGCTTCTGATCTGGAACGTAACCGGCATATCCGAAATGTCGCTGCTGTTGCGTTCGCACGGAGTCCTCGCGGACAGCCCGTTCTACGTGGCCATATTCATCCTCGTCCTCGGCGGCGCGTTCACCAAATCGGCCCAGTTTCCGCTGCATTTCTGGCTGCCGAACGCCATGGAGGCGCCGACGCCGGTATCGGCGTACCTGCATTCGGCCACCATGGTCAAAGCCGGCGTCTACCTGCTGATGCGGCTTAACCCCGTGCTTGGCGGAACCGCCGCCTGGGAGACCGTATTGCCGATCTTTGGCGGTGCGACGCTGATCGTCGGAACGCTGCTCGCGGTCCGGCAGACCGATCTGAAGCTGATGCTCGCCTATACGACCGTTTCGTCGCTCGGCCTGCTCGTGATGCTGACCGGGTTCGGCAATGAAAAGGCGGTCGAGGCGGCGGTGCTGTATCTGGTGGCACACTCCATGTTCAAGGGCGCGCTCTTCATGGTCGCCGGCGGCATCGATCACGAGGCCGGCTCGCGCGACATCACCAGGCTCGGCGGCCTGATGTCGGCGATGCCCATCACCTTTGCGGCCGCTTTCGCATCGGCATTTTCCATGGCCGGGCTGCCGCCGTTCTTCGGGTTCCTTGCCAAGGAGGAGATCTATGCCGGGCTGTGGCAGCCGGGGGCGTGGCCGCTGTTCCTCACCCTGGTTGCCATTGTCGGCAACGGACTGATGTTCGTCATCGGATTTGCCGTCGCGCTGAAGCCGTTCCTCGGCGAGAAGCCGCAAGGGCTCCGCGATGCGCATGACGGGCCCGTGCTGCTGTGGCTCGGGCCGGCGGTACTGGCCGTTGCAAGCCTGTTGACCGCGCTGTTCTCCGGCCTGACACACCGGCTGATCTCGATCCCGATGGCAACGGCCGTCGAGGGCGAACCGGTCTCGGTCTATATCTCGCTCATTCCGCATATCGGCATGCCGCTGCTGCTGTCCGGCATCACCATCGCTTTCGGCATCGTCGCCTATCGCAATCTGGAGCGCATGCGGGCCGCGATGGCGGCGGCGCTTGCCGCAATCGGGTGGGGTCCCGACAGGGGCTTTGACCAGTTCATCCGTGGCACGGTCCGGCTGTCGTTTGCCGTGACCCGGGTCATCCAGACCGGGCGCATGGAATTCTACAT
Source organism: Nitratireductor sp. XY-223 (assembly GCF_004959855.1). GTDB lineage: Bacteria > Pseudomonadota > Alphaproteobacteria > Rhizobiales > Rhizobiaceae > Hoeflea_A. The sequence continues at coordinate 70,758 of NZ_SPNT01000003.1, forward strand.
GAAGGTGACGTTCCTGTTGCTGATCGTCGCCATTCTCGTGCCGATGGTGCTCTTCGACGAACTGCCGGCCATGCCGCGCTGGCCGCAGGATATCTCCTTGTACGAGGCGAGCATCATGGCGATCGCCGCTGTCGGGCTGATCGCCGTCCTCTATGCCAGGGACCGCCTGACGGCGATCGTTTCGCTGGGCATCCAGGGCTTCGCCGTGGCGCTTCTCTTCATGCTCTTCGGGGCGCCGGACCTGTCGTTCACCCAGTTCATGGTCGAGACGCTGTCCGTCGTGATCCTGGCGCTGGCGATGACCAGGCTGCGGCTGACGCCGACGGACCACCGCCCGGTCGGCAAACTTGTCGGCGACATGGCCATCTCGATAGCCGGTGCAGGCGCTTTCCTGCTGCTGCTGCTCAAGGTGATCCAGCTGCCCTTCGACCTGACGCTTCCCGAATTCTTCACCCAGTACTCGCTGTCGATCGCCCACGGCAGGAACATCGTCAATGTCATCCTTGTCGATTTCCGCGGAACGGACACCTGGGGCGAGATCGCCGTTGTCATGGTTGCGGGCCTGGCAATTCTGTCGCTGATCCGCATCAGCGTGCGATCGTCGGCAAGGATCGCAGCCAACGACCCGACAGAAGAGGAGCGGCGGTAGTCATGCGCACACTGATTTTCCGGACCGTCGCACCCTATCTGAGCAGCCTCATGGTGTTGTTTTCGGTATTTGTCCTGTTGCGCGGCCACAATGAACCCGGCGGCGGCTTCATAGGCGGGCTGATCGCCGCCTCGGCCTTTGCCATATACGGCATTGCCTGCGGGGTGTCCCCGGTGCGGCGTGCACTCTATTTCCACCCGATGGGGATTTCAGGCGCCGGACTTCTGATGGCGTCCGTCGCCGGCCTGCTCTCGGTCTTTTCCGGCGTGCCGTTCATGACCGGCCTGTGGCTTTACGTGCCGATCTTCAGGGAGGAGCTGGCCCTGTCGACGGTGCTGCTCTTCGACGTCGGTGTCTATTTTGTGGTGGTCGGCGCCATAACCTCCATCGCGCTTGCGCTGGAAGAAAGGGAGGGGGATTGATGGAAGTTCCCATGGCCTTTCTGGTGGCCATCTTTTTTGCTGTGTCGATCTACCTGTTTCTGTCGAAGCACATCATCCGGATTCTGCTGGGCGCCGCCATTTTGAGCAATGCCGTCAACCTGCTGATATTCACGTCGGGACGGCTGACCCGCGAGATCCCGCCGATTTTGTCCGCCGACGGCCCTGTGGAAGGCGTCCTGACCGCCAATCCGCTGCCGCAGGCGCTGATCCTGACGGCGATCGTCATCGCCTTTTCGTTTTTCGCATTTCTGCTGGTGCTCGCTTACCGCGCCTATCAGGAACTTGATACGGACGACACCGAGGAAATGCGGTTCGCCGAGCCTGAAGAGCAGAAGCTTCCGCCGCTGGGATACTGACAAGAATGGCAACGTCCGACAAAGAACCCGTCGATTTGTCCGTGGCCATGGTCACCGATCCCGCGCCGCTGGCCGATTGGCTGGTCATTGCGCCGCTGGTGTTCGGCATGATCGTCGGCTCACTGCTGCTGATGGTGCGCAAGGACACGCGCCTGCAGCCCTACATCGCGATACCGGGGCTTGTCGTGCTGGTGGTCATCGCAGCGGCCCTGCTCGCGCATGTCGTCATCAGCGGGCCGGTGACCATGACAATGGGGCGCTGGCTGCCGCCCTTCGGCATTTCGTTCACGGTCGACATCCTCGGAGCGCTGCTGACGCTCACAGCCGCAATTGCGGCGCTCGCCGGCGGGATTTACGGTGCCGGCGATGTCAACAACAGCGGCCGGCGATACGGTTTTTATCCGTTCCTTTTTCTGATGATGGTCGGCGTCAGCGGCGCCTTCCTGACTGGCGACATCTTCAATCTCTACGTCTGGTTCGAGGTGCTTCTCATTGCCTCGTTCGGGCTTCTGATCCTCGGTTCGGAACGCGGTCAGATCGACGGCGCAACCAAATACGCCTTTCTCAACCTGGTCGCGACCACCTTCTTTCTGATCGCCACCGGTTACCTCTACGGAATATTCGGCACCCTCAACATGGCCGATATCGCCATCAAGGCAAAAACCATGGAGGAGAAGGCGCCGCTGGTAACGCTGCTCAGCCTTTACTTCCTGGCGTTCGGCATGAAGGCCGCGGCCTTCCCGGTCAATTTCTGGCTGCCGGCCTCCTATCACACGCCGCGGGTCGTGGTATCGGCGCTGTTTGCCGGCCTTCTGACCAAGGTCGGTGTCTATGCATTCATGCGCGTTGCATTCGTGCTGTTTCCGGCCGAGCGGGACATCCTCGGCTGGGTCATCGCCTCGATCGCCGCCGTGACAATGATCCTTGGCGCCATGGGCGCGCTTGCACAGACGGATTTCAGGAGGCTTCTCGGCTATCTTGTTATTTCGGGGATCGGCATCATGTTCGCGGGCATCGCGCTCGCCAGTCCCGACGGCGTCTCCGCAACCATATTCTACGCGGTGCATTCGATGATCGTCATGACCGCGCTTTATCTTGCTTCGGGACTTGCCGCCCGGGCCAGCGGCGGATTTTCAATTGCCGGCTCCGGTGGCATCTACACGACGCACCCGTTCCTGGCGGCCGTGACGCTGATCCTGTTCTTCGCGGTTTCCGGCCTTCCGCCGTTTTCCGGCCTGTGGCCGAAAGTGATCCTGGTGAAGGCGTCGCTGGATGTCGGTGCCTGGTGGCTAGCCGGGGCGGTGTTGCTGTCCGGTTTCCTGACGACGATTGCCGTCGGACGGGTCTGGGTCCTGTCCTATTGGCGCCCCGCACCGGCCGGGACAGGGGATGAGCAGGACGCGGAAAATCTCAACCCGCTCATCGACTACGCGCCGCTCGTATTGCTGACCGCCATTGTCGTCGCGCTCGGCGTGTTCCCGCAGCAGGTCCTTGAACTGTCGCAGACCGGAACAGAGCAACTGCTGAATCCAATCGACTATATCCGTTCGGTATTTCCGTCGGGAGGCGAGCAATGAGATTGTTTTTGATCAACGTGCTGCTGGCGCTGGTCTGGGCGGCGGTCACCGGATTTTACAGCTTCCTCAATCTTGCCTTCGGTTTCCTGCTCGGCGCGGCCGTGCTTTATCTCATCCGAGAGCAGGTCGGTTCCGTCGGCTATTTCTCGCGTGCCGGGCGCATCGTCAGGCTGATTCTCCTGTTCCTCTACGAGCTCGTCATGTCGGCAATCCGCGTGGCGATCACCGTCCTGAGCCCGAACATGAACATCAAGCCGGGGATCTTCGCCTACCGGCTCAAGGTCGACCGGGATTTCGAGATCACGCTGCTTGCGAACATGATCACCCTCACGCCCGGTACGCTCTCGGTGGACGTTTCCGACGACAAGAAGTTTCTTTACGTTCACGCGATTGACTGCTCTGACCCGGACGCGACCCGAAAGGGGATCGCGGACGGCTTCGAGCGCAGGATCCTGGAGGCATTCCGATGACGGACGCAGCGACACTCGTTGACTGGGCCGTGCAGCTTTCCCTTGCCCTGCTGTGTCTTTCCTTTGCGGTTACCGTCTATCGCGTAATCCGCGGCCCGACCCTTCCGGATCGCATCCTGGCGCTGGATATGCTGGTGGCCACCGCCATCGGGTTTATCGCCGTGATCGGCATCAAGACCGGCTACACGCTTTATGTCGACATCGCGATTGCCCTGGGGCTCGTCGGCTTTCTGGCGACGGTCGCGTTTTCGCGGTTCATCCTGGCGCGCGGGCCCGTGCAGGGGGACGACGGCGGTGTGGAGACCGCCCGGGAAGGGAACAGCGCCAATGAGTAGTTTTGTCGCGATACTGATTGCGTTGATGATCGTCATCGGATCCGGCTTCACCCTGGTGGCTGCCTTGGGACTTCTGCGGTTTCCCGATGTCTACACGCGCATGCACGCAGCCTCGAAAGCCGGAACGCTTGGATCCGGCGTCGTCCTCATCGCCCTCGGCATCGAGGCCGGCGACACCGGCACGCTGACGCGTGCGCTGGCGGGCGTTTGCTTCTTCCTCCTGACGGCGCCGATCTCCGCGCACCTTCTCGCGAAGGCCTCCTACGCCGTCGGCTATCCTTTGAGTGACCAGTCCGTGGTCGACGAAATGCCGAAGTCCGGAGACGGCGCGAATAGTGAGTCCCGGTAATACTGCACAAATTCAACAGGCAGCGTAAACTGCCGGGTTAGACTTGTTTTTCGTGAGTTTTAGTAGGCAAAAAGCAACCGAAAGGAAAAAAGGGTCTAATTACTCAAACTTTTTAGTTTAAAATGTAATTGATTAATGATATCAGCGCTTCGGGTGACAAAAAAAAGAGTGTCGAATAGACGCCTACAGGCAACACCAAAACAGGATGGGATTTTGGTACGATGACAACTTGAAATCATTTGAGGCGCGAAAAATGAGTGAAGCAATCGAAAATACCAGAGACGACTTGCTTGCCGAACTGACTGCAGAAGTTGTTGCAGCATATGTCAGCAACAATGTGGTCCAGACCAGCGATCTTCCGGGACTGATCGCAAATGTACACTCCGCTCTGGGATCAACGACCGCCGCAGAAGCGGCTCCCGCGGAAAAACCCAAGCCCGCTGTCCCCATCCGCAAATCCGTTCAGCACGACTACATCATCTGCCTTGAGGACGGGATGAAGTTCAAGTCGCTGAAGCGGCATCTGATGACCTATCACGGTTTGACGCCGGAAGAGTACCGGGAGAAATGGGGCCTGCCTGCCGATTACCCCATGGTGGCGCCGGCCTATGCCGAAGCGCGCTCCCGATTGGCGAAGGAAATGGGCCTCGGCCAGAAACGCAAGAACAGCGAATAGGCGACAGGACCGTTTCGAGGCCCGGCGTTACCTGTAGGGCAGAACAAAAAACGGGCACTGGGGTGCAGTGCCCGTTTTGGATTCCGGGGCCGCTCTTGAACGGCGCCAACTCGCTCTAGACTACAGAATACCCTGGATAATGATCATCACGATAACGCTGCCGATCAGGTACCCGCCATCGGTCAGGCGCGCATAGGCGCTGTTCTTTCGGAACATGCCGCCCGAATAGGCCAGGACGGCGAACGCGATGGTGCCGAGAAGGACGGTGAACAGCGCATTGGCGGCAGCGGTGACGCCGACGAACCAACTCAGCAGGAGCAGTCCCACGATCTGGCTCACCATGGCGCCGACGGGCATTTCACTCGCCGTGCCCATTTCGACGCCGACGCCTTCGGCCCATTTCGGTCCGAAGAGCATTGGCGAATACCACAGCCAGCCGAGCAGAAACGATACGACCGCGCCGATGACAACGGCAATCCAGTTTACGTTGCCTGCGATCTCTTCCATGACATTGATTCCCCGTATTGTTTCTAGAACGGCCTTCAATTAACACAATTGTTAATTGAAGTACAATCCGGGCCGTGACCGCCGATATAGGGGAAACTTCAGTCGGTTGGACTGGTACGGCGGCGTTACGGGACCGCGGAGCGCTCCAGCGATGCCTTGGCTTCGCTCTTGATTCGCGCGACCAGGGACCTCAGGCCGTTTGCGCGCTGCGGCGTCAGGTGCTCGATGAGTCCGAGTTTCGAAAACAGGGCGCCTTCGTCGAATGCGATGATCTCGGACGCCTTTTTTCCCGAGCAGGCCGCGAGCATGATCGCCACGAGACCGCGAACGATATGCGCATCCGAATCACCGATAAAGAACAGCACGGGATCCTGCGGATCCGAGGCGTCGATCCTGTAGACCAGCCACACCTGGCTGACGCAGCCCTGTACCTTGCTGGCTTCGGTCTTGTCCGATTCCGGCATGTGTTCGAGCGTCCGGCCGAGTTCGATCACATAGCGATAGCGGTCCTCCCAATCGTCGAGGAACTCGAAATCGTCGATGATCTGCTGCAACGAAGCCATGTGCTGATTCAATCCGTCTCGTCAAACCGCGTACCGTGAATCCGCCGCCGTTCGGGCCGCGCGGCGAATTCAACTTCGCATATAGGCAAATTGGCGGGACAAAGCACGAAAAAAGAACCTGCCGGCCGATCCCGACAGTATGTTGCTCTAGTCGCGCGCAGCCGCGATAAGGGCCGCTTCGCTGCGCAGCAACTGGGCTATTTCGTCGTCTTCGAACCTGGCGGCCAGCAGTTCTTCCGCGCCGGCCCTGCACAGTTCGGGATCGCGTTGGCATATCCGCTGGATTTTGGCCGCGAGTTCGCGCAGTTCGGCGGCGGACCGCGCCGAGCGATCGCCGACCGGAACCGCATTGTCGCTTGCGTTGCCCGGCAGAAACAGCAGCACGACGCCGAACCAGAACAGAGTTTTGACCATAAACCGCATTCGAAACCCCGGATCGCTCTGCCGGATCCTCCCGCCGCGATCCTCGAACCGGCCGCCGCATTGCGACATCTGAACCCATATTGATGAAGATTGTGTTTCAGCGGCCGGTTACGGGGCGTTAACCACAATCATCAAAGGTGGGTCCCCCAGACGCCAAGTGACCGGAAATTCCTTTGTTTTGGCGCGTTCGCCCGTCCGTTTTATCCATTCCTTAAGCAGCATTTGTCATTTTGAGCCTGCCAGAACAACAAGCGTATTGAGTACAAAAGTGGCCATCAGGGTGAAGCATTTTTTATCATCGGGACTCGGAACGGCCGGCAACCGCCGGGTGGCCAATTGGGTGCACCGCGATATCGTCGATGAAGGCGAGCGGCACATCCAGTCGCGGCTGATTGCCCTGCTGCTGATATCCGGCATCATCCTGGCGTCCGTATTCCCGTTCACGCTCATTCCCTCGTTCGGTGCCCGCGCGATCGCCGCGCCCGTTCTGGCTCTTTCGGCGGCTTCCCTGGCATTGTCCGGAATGCTTATGCAGACCGGTCGCCGGCAGGGCATCGAGATTGTCACCCTGGCGCTCGGTGCGACGGCCCTGACGGCCGTCGCCGTCGCGACTGGCGGATTCGCCTCGGCCGTGTTGCCGCTGGTGCTGCTTTTTCCCGCCGAGGCATACCGCATACGGCAGGACCGCAGTTCCCTGCAGGCTGGATTTGGCGCCGGTGCCGCGGTGCTGGTCGCCATCGCTGCAGCACAGGTCTTCCTTCCTCTTGCCGGATCGCCGCGAGACAGCGGGGCCGATATCGCTTCGGTCGCGGTGGTCGTGGCGCTTGGCATCTACGGTCTGCTGTTCGCCTACGGGTTGAGGCGTCGTCGGGCGGGCGTCTCGAAGCCGGTGGATACGGGCGGCAAGGACCGTGACGACCTGCTCCGCAGGCTTCCCGGTCTTGTCACACTTCACAACACACGTGGAGATGTGGTGTCGGTTGCCGGAGCCGGTGCGGCTGAGATGCTGGAGCAGGTCGGCGATGTCATCGGCCGCGGCCTGATCGAGCATATGCACGTCTCCGACCGCATAAGGTTCCTGCAGGCGGTGGATGATCTGCGCACCGGGTGTGCGGTGAAATCCATCACGGTTCGCCTGCGCAAGGGCGCCGACAATTCGAAGCAGGACCAGTTCCTGCACCTGTCGATGCAGCTCGTTGCGGATCACAGGGACGGAAGCTTCCAGGGATTTCTCGCCCAGGCTTCCGACATCAGCGAACATTTCAGGCTGCAGCGGGCCTACGCCAGGAAGGCAGAGGAAGCCGAAGCGGCAAACGAGGCAAAGACCCGTTTTCTCGCTGCAGTCAGTCATGAGCTTCGCACGCCGCTCAACGCGATCTTGGGATTTTCCGATTTTCTTTCGGGTGAATATCTGGGCGACAGCCTGAGCAACGAACAGCGCGAATATGTCGGCCTGATCAGCGAATCCGGAAAGCATTTGCTGTCCGTCATCAATTCGATGCTCGACCTGAGCAAGATCGAGGCCGGCCGGTACGAGCTGAATCTCGAGACGTTCAACGTCAAGGAGGCCGTCGATACCTGCGAGGCGATGCTTGCACAGCAGGCGCAGGAAAAGGGTGTCGTCCTGAACGCGCGTGTCGCCAAGGGCCGCCGCAAGATCACCGCGTGCCGCCGGGCACTGCAGCAGATCCTGATCAACCTGATGGCCAATGCCATCAAGTTCACCGACCAGGGGGGCGTGGTCACCGTTGATGCCTCCGAAAAGGAAGGCTGGGTGGAATTGTCGGTGTCCGACACCGGAATCGGCATCGCGCAGGAAGACCTGCACAGGATCGGCGCGCCGTTCGTTCAGGTCGAGAACCACTACGACCGCCAGTATGAAGGCACGGGTCTCGGCCTCAGCCTGGTGAAAGGCCTTGTCGCCCTGCATGGCGGACAATTCGCGATCGACAGTGTTGTCGACACCGGCACCACCGTGACGGTCAAGCTTCCCGTTGGCGGACCTGAGCGCCCGGACGGCGCGACCCAGGACAACGCCGTTGAATTCCCGCCGCGTCTGACAGGCAGTGAGAACAAGACAATGGAGACTATGCATGACCAGGCGAAAACGGCCTGAGGCGAAACGGCGCTTCCGGGCTCTTTCAGGCCTGGTGCGATCCTTCGGCGATCTGATCGGCCGGCATCCGTCGATCGCCGGCGGTATTACCGTATTCGCGGTCGCGTTCACCTTTGTTTCCGTCAATGCGCTGATCTATCAGCCCGGCAAGCATCCGGCGCCGCTCTACGATACGCGCGGCGTCACCCATAAACCGTACCCGCTGGACATGAAGAAGGTGCCGGTCCCTTCGAGCCGGGTCACCACGTTCCGCATCGAGCACAGCGATCCGCAAAGCACGGCCAGCATTCCGCCGAGGCAGACCGTGCAGCCGCAGGCCATCGTCTACGACCTTCAGCTCGCCATGCGCCGTGGCGGGTTCTATGGCGGGGCGGTCGACGGCGTTTACGGTCCGCAGACGCAGGACGCGATCCTTGCCTACCAGATCAGCGCCGGCCTGGAGCCGACCGGAACGGTTTCGGACGTGCTGCTTGTTCATGTACGGCTGGCCGGTGAGGATCCGGTGGCTGTGCCGCAACCGAAACCGGGCGGCAAGGCTCCCGCGGCAGACGCCGCTTCGCCCGCGCCCGCACCGGCGCCGCGTGCGGCCGGGGAGGACCAGGTTGCCGACCTCATCAGGGATATCCAGAGAGGGCTGAGCAACATCGCCTATGCGGATGTCCAGGTTGACGGCGTGATCGGCAAGCAGACGACGACTGCGATCGCCGATTTTCAGCGCCACTACAGGCTGCCCGTCACGGGTCAGCCGGACAAGCTGGTGCTCCAGAAACTGCGCGAGATCGGCGCGCTCTGATTGTCGTCCGGTCTTGATCCGGGCGTGGTAGGTGCCGCAAATACCCCAGGAACGGCTTGAATTGACTGCGGATGGCTCCGGAAAATGCGCCTGACGACGGAAATGTGGGTAAAAGCCCTGTTGCGCAGGGTCTTCGGCGACGGCGGCTTCGCCGCGGTCGAACGGACCGGCTCGGCCGAGGCCGGCGCGATTTTCATTCGCGTTCGCGGCAGGGAAGGGGACCAGTCACTGCTCTCTCCCGCGCCCCAGAGCCTGTTCGACACGGCAAAGCCGTCGGACCGGACATTCGAGATACGCCTGGCGGCCTGCGACGGCGACGCGGTCGACGCGGTGCTGGAGCGTGAACGGAATTTCGATCCGGATCTGTGGGTGGTGGAGATCGAAACCGACGACCCCGAGCGCTACCTTTCAGTCATGCCCGCTTGACGTCCTTTGTCTCGGCGGCCGGCTGTGGGACGCCGCGATCGTTGGATGCCGGGCGCTCTTCGCGCGATTGTGTCTGGGGCTGATAGTGCACCCGCTGTTCCGATGCGGCCAGAGGATTTGCGCGCACCCACGCCATGACACGCTCCATACTGTCCTTGCGGTCCGTCGCCTCGACGAGAAGCGAGGCCTGCTGGGTGCCGTCAACTTCGCGCCGGAGCTGCGGAAATATGGCCACCAGCACACGCCTGATGTCTTCATCGGCCATGTTGAGCGCGCGTAGTGCCATCGCCAATTGCCGTCCCGACAGGTCGAGCATGATCCGCTCCGCCAGCGAGGGCTGTGCGCAGAGCGCGCGCGACAGCATTTGCGAGAATCGGACCGGCAGACAAGCCTCGGCGGCCTGGATCAATTTGCGCAGGTCCGGACGGCCCGTCTGGATTTCTGCGCCGGAATGCTGCTGCCCGGTGTTGATCCGCCTCAGCGCAAGGTCCTTGATGCGGTTGCGCAGCACATCCTCGTTGTATCGCCTTGCAGCTTCCCGCGATGCCATGAGGCCGGTGGCCGCGCCGTCCTTGGCCGCATGCCGCAGGCGCAGCGATCGTGACACCGCAGCATCGTCGAGGGATGACAGCGCCGAGATCAGCAGCGGCGACAGGGTCTCCCGGCGTGAAATGGCGCGCGCATGGACAATGTCGTTGCGGGCCAGGATCTGCAACAGCAGCTGATCGTTGAGACAGGGACTGATGGCCAGGAAGGGCGCCGAGATCCGGATCGGCTGGTCCGCGACCTTGAGAACGACGTCCTGCGGCAGGTGCCGGATCTTTGACAGGGCGGCCGCGGCCGTTCGGCGGGTATCCTCGCGCGTCAGCTCGAACAATCCGGCAAACAGGTTGGAGAATTGCCGCAGGTCCTGCGACGTCGGGTGTTTCAGCGCCTCGAATCCGGAAATGGCCGCAAGCAGTGCTGCGTCCTTACGACCGGCTCTGCCGGCTCTTTCCAGGTCGCGAAAACGATCCAAGATACTCCACCCACGCTACGCAAGACTTCATATAAACTAAAAGTAAAGCCAAATAATTAGCAGACTATTAACTATCAGCGGTTTCTAATCCAAGTGTTCGCAATCGGGTGTTCTTCCGCTAGATGCGGCATACCCGGCGCGCTTGTAATGCGCAGATATCAGTATGGAGTTGTGCAAGGTGTCCATTGTTAGGAGAGGGGACGGCTAAGTGCGCAACGCACCGTTCCCGTCGAGGGAAACGGTGAAACCGATGGCTGACATTATCCAACTCAGTTCGCGATCCACGGCACGACGGCCGCGCCGATTGCCGAATAATGCCCGCCGTGAGGGCGCAACGGTCCTGATGTTTACGGGCGTGCGGTACGAACAAAAACACGGCAGGAAACAAATCGTTGCCGACCGCAAGCGCGGCGGAAAGGCCTGATCCGGCCGCACAATCCCCGGCGAGCCCGTTCGGACATACCTAGGCCGCGTCGGCGCTCTGGCACACGGCGCTGCTCAAAAACTCCCGGATAATCAGTTCCCAGCTCGAGTCGGGCGTGACGGTTCGAAGCACCAGGTAGCCCGTCGTGCCGGGAAACTCTATGAGCACGGATTCCGCCAGCGTCTCCGGCAGGCTCTTGCGATAGCCGATCATCTGCAGAGGCGTGACGATGGCGATGTCCAGTTTCTTGTCCATCGCCGTGCGGTCGTTCATGCTGTAGATCTCGTTTGCGCCCGGATCGAAGATGGCAAGAGACCAGTAGTATGAAAAACCCGAAGCGGTGATCCGTGCCGGTTTTTCCGTAATGTCGAAACGGCACACCGCGGTGCGGACGAACGGGTTCGCCGAGGTCAGCCCGCCGGGTTTGTCGATCGGCAGTATGTGGAAGAATTCCGTCGGGCCGAGGGCGTTGATTTTCGTCCACGCGTCGCGCTCCGCATAGGCGGGGATCGCCAGGATGATGACGATGTGCAGGAGTGCAGCGCCGGCGATGCCGGAAAGCAATATGTAAGCCAGCCTACCCATCGCGGCACGTTCCGCGGATGATTTCGGGCATCTGCAGATCGATAAGACGCGAACTGCCGGCAGTCGGCGTATCGAACAGTGTCAGAACCAGTTTGAAGGGTTGGTATCGGCGACCCGTGGAAATCCAGTTGCCGGTCTTTGGGTTGCCACTGACATTGATGGCAAAGGCGCCGTTCTGGTTCTTTGCCACATTTTGCGAGTGAAACGCCGAAGGAAAGGCGGGGTCGACCTCCAGCAGCGCATCGTTGGCGTCGGTCGCGTGGAGGGTCCAGAACCGAGCAGGCGGCGTCTGGCCGGCGATCACGTAGTCACACTCGACGACCAGCCGCGCGCCGCTGCTGTCGTTGCCGGCAAAAAACACCAGGCCTTCGGCATCGCCGAGGAGCAGCTGGCCGGCGCGGGCGCGGTGGGCCTTGGCATAGGGATCGGCCTGCTCGGTCTGCGCCAGGGGCCAGGCGGTCCACGGTCCGATCGCGATCGAACCGAAACCGATCGTCGCCTTGAGCGCGTAGACCGCGCTGATCATGGCGCCGCCGAAGGCAATGATGAAAATGGCAGCGATGGTGGCGGGGACGCGGAACAACGACGTTTGGCCTCAAGGTCGAATGAACGGTTCCCCTGACATAGCAGTTGCCCGCGGAATTCGCCAAACCGGAATTGAAGCCTACTCGACCGCGGCTGGCTGCTCGTCCGGTTTGAAGGCCACGGAACGCTGCGATTGCGTGTTCACCGGCGGTGCGTTCGCAAAATCCTCGGCCAGTTCGCGCAGCAGCGACGTGGCTTGCTTGGACAGGACACGGGGCCGGATGATCGGCTCTCCGCTGTCGTCGGTGAGCTCGCTCCGCGTTGCCAGCTTCTCGCTTCCGTCTTCCTCAAGCTCCGGGTCCTCGATGCCGGGTATCGGTTTCAGTTCAATGCCTTGATGGGCATATGTCATGAACTGCTTGAAGGTCATGGCCGGCAGCGACCCGCCGGTCATGCGCGCCGTCGGCTGAAAATTGTCCTTGCCGAACCAGACAGCCGCGGTGAAGTTGCCGGTGAAACCCACGAACCAGCCATCGCGGTAGGCCTGCGTGGTGCCGGTCTTGCCGCCGGTCTTGATTCCCTCGAGCTTGGCCCGGCGGCCCGTTCCCCACTCGGGAATCTGGGTGAGAATCGTGTTCATCGAGCGGATCGTCTCTTCATCGAGCAGCCGCTTGCGCTCCGGCACATCGCGCCGCTGGTCGAAAAGAACCTTCCCGGAATAGTTCATGATCTGCGTGATGCCGTGACGGTTCGGCGCCATGCCGCCCGCCGCAAACACCGAATAGGCCGTCGCCTGATCGAGGACCGTCACTTCGGATGTTCCGAGCGGCATGGTCTTGTCCAGCGCGACGTTGCTTTCCACGCCCAGCCGTTTGGCCATTTCGGCGATCTTCTCGGTGCCGAGATGATCGCGCGCAAGGCGGACCGGTATCGTGTTCACGGACTTGACCAGCGCAGTCGTCAGGTCGATCCGGCCCTTGTATCCGCGGCCGTAGTTGCGCGGCGACCATCCCCGCCAGGTGATGGGTGCGTCGCGGATGGTCGTTTCCGGCGTGAAGCCGTTTTCCATGGCTGTCGTATAGACGAATACCTTGAACGATGACCCCGGCTGCCGCAGCGCCTTGGTCGCCCGGTTGAACTGGCTTTCGCCGTAGTCCCGCCCGCCGACCATGGCCCGTACGGCACCGCCGTTCTCGATCAGGATGATGGCGCCCTGGTCGACATCGTAGCGCTTGCCGTATTGGCGCAGCCCCGCCTCGAGCGCTTCCTCGGCCGCCCGTTGCAGGTTCTCGTCGATGGTCGTGCGCACGATCAGCGAATGATCGTGATAGCGCGCTGCGATGCGCCTGACTTCCTCGAAGGCCCAGTCAAGGAAATAGTCCGGCGATTCCCTGTCTCCACGGTCGACAATGTCGGCCGGCTTGCGCCGCGCGCCGATGACCTGTCCCTCGGTCATCAGCCCGCCCTGGACGAGGTTTGTAAGCACTTCGTTGGCGCGTCCGCGCGCCGCCGGCAGGTTGATGTGCGGCGCGTAACGGGCGGGCGCCTTGAACAGCCCGGCCAGCATGGCCGACTCCGCCAGCGTCACGTCGGTGATTTCCTTGCCGAAATAGAACTGTGCGGCGGCCGCGATGCCGAAGGTGCCGCCGCCCATATAGGCCCTGTCCAGGTAGAGCCGCAGGATCTCGTTCTTCGACAGATTGGCCTCCAGCCACAGGGCAAGGAAGGCCTCCTTGATCTTGCGCTCGATGGTGCGCTCGTTGGTCAAAAACAGGTTTTTCGCCAGTTGCTGGGTGATGGTCGAACCGCCCTGGACGACCGAATTGGCCCGCACGTTTTCCGTCATGGCGCGCGTCAGGCCAAAGAGATCAATGCCGAAATGCTCGAAGAATCGGCGGTCTTCCGTCGCCAGCACCGATTTGATCAGATGGTCCGGCAGCGCGTCGATCGGCACCGAATCCTCATGGATGATGCCCCTGTGGCCGATCTCGTTGCCGTAACGGTCGAGGAAAGTGACGGCGAAATCGTCCTGTTCGCGCCAGTTGCCGTAGGTTTCCTCGAAGGCGGGCAGCGCCAGCGCCAGCAGCAGCACGGCGCCGGCCGTTCCCAGCGTCATCGACTCCCCGAGCACCTCGAAAAACCACCTTTTGTAGCCTTTTGCGTGGTACCGGCGGAAGAAGATGTTGATGTCTTCCCACTTCTCGCCGAGCCCGGAGCCGGCCGACCAGAGCACCGAATCGATCCATGAATCGAGCCGCAGGAAGAGATGCCGGCGTTTCCTCGGTCGCTGATCCTGGCTGAAAGGGTCCTGCAACTTGGTTATCCCGTCTGTTGACTGGCGGTGCGGCGACGTTCACAACGCACCGGTCCGCCCAAGGTCCTTACTGGCCGCGCACCCTCTTGTCTTGTGCCTATATTAGAACATGTGGGCAAGGGGTGCAGCAAAAAGTAACAGACATTGTTACCGTCGCGCTAAAGAACGGAGTGCCGATGACGCGCGATCCTTTCTGGAAAACGACCAGCCTCGAGGAAATGTCCGACGAGCAGTGGGAAAGCCTGTGCGACGGCTGTGGACGCTGTTGTCTCAACAAGCTTGAAGACTGGGACACCGGCGAAATCGCCTGGACCAATGTCGCCTGCAAGCTGCTCGACGCCGATTCGTGCCGCTGCACGGACTACGAGAACCGCCAGGACAAGGTGCCCGAGTGCATCAGCCTCACGCCGAAATCGGTACGGGCGCTCACCTGGCTGCCGCCGACCTGCGGCTACAAGCTGATCGCCGAGGGCAGGGATCTCTACTGGTGGCATCCGCTTGTCTCTGGCGACCCGGAAACGGTTCATATTGCCGGCGTTTCGGTGCGCGGGCGCACGGTCCCGGAAGCCGGCATGGAGGCGGAGGACTTCGAGGAACACATCGTCGACTGGCCGTTCGAGCCGGTGGACGGCTGACACGGCGCCCATGGGCGCCGGCAACGAACATGAACCGTCCGTTCATTTTTAGTTCAGACACGGTCCTGTACACATTAACGACAAGTTTAATCAGTTGGCCCGCGCCATGGACGAAAAGGCGGGGCCGCATATAAGGTGTGCCGGGTTTTTCCGGTCATTCCAGGGGTTAACGGCCAAGCGGCCGTCTTGAAGGTCGAAGATGAACGGTTATAAGAAGATACTGCTGGTCACGCTGATGGCCCTGCCGTTTGCGGCGCTGGAAGCAGGCGATGCCGCCGCTCAGAGCGCCGACTGTTCGGCCGCGGTCCAGCGCGTGCTGGCACAGACCAACGGTCAGTTGCTGTCGGTCAAGGTCGCCAAGAACGGCGGACAGCCCGTCTGCAAGATCACCGTGCTTGCCCCCGATGCGAGCGGCAAGAGACGGCGCAAGATGACCGTCAATGCCAGGCCGTAGCCGGCCAGGGTGAATCGGAGGCGGGCAGAGCATGCGAATACTTGTTGTCGAGGATGACCGGGATCTCAACCGCCAGCTCAGCGAGGCGCTGGAAGAGGCCGGATACGTGGTCGACAAGGCCTTCGACGGTTCGGAAGGCCACTTTCTCGGCGATACCGAGCCCTACGATACGGTCATACTCGATATCGGGCTTCCGGAAATGGACGGGATAACGGTGCTCGAGGAATGGCGTGCGGCCGGCCGGTCCATGCCGGTGCTCATCCTCACGGCGCGCGACCGCTGGAGCGACAAGGTGGCCGGAATAGACGCCGGCGCCGATGATTATGTCGCCAAGCCTTTCCACGTTGAAGAGGTGCTCGCCCGGGTGCGGGCGCTTATCCGCCGCGCCGCCGGGCATTCATCATCCGAGATCGCTTGCGGACCGCTGCGCCTCGACACGCGCGGCGCCAAGGCGACCGTTGACGGCAAGGCACTCAAGCTGACGTCCCACGAATTCCGCCTGCTGTCCTACCTGGTGCATCACGAGGGCAAGGTGGTGTCGCGCACCGAGCTCGTCGAGCACATGTACGACCAGGACTTCGATCGCGATTCCAACACGATCGAGGTGTTTGTCGGGCGGCTGCGCAAGAAGCTTGGCACCGATATGATCGAAACCGTGCGCGGGCTTGGATACCGGATTCAGGCTCCAGGCGATGGCAGCTGAAAAACGGCAGCCGCGTTCGCTCGCGGCGCGTGTTCTTGTTATCGCAACAGGCTGGGCGGTCATCGCGCTCATCGTAATCGGCATCCTCATCCTGACGCTCTACCGCAACGGCACAGAACGCGGGTTCCGAGACCTGTTGCGCGCCCAGCTTTACAATGTCATCAATTCGGTTTCGCTCGGCGAGAACGGGCGGCTCGAGGGAACGCCGCAACTGGGCGACCTGCGCTTCAGCCAGCCGGGCAGCGGCTGGTACTGGATCGTCGATATTGTCGGCGACAACCCCCCGGACAAGCTTGCCTCGGTCTCCCTCGGTGACCGCACCATCGCGATCGCCAGCCCTGAATCCGCGCCCTTCAACGAGCGTTACGAACGCATCTATGCAGCGCTCGACAGCACCGGACAGGAGGAACTGGTGGCCGAGACCGAGGTGCTCCTCGGCGACAACGGTGAAATCGCGCGCTTTCGCGTCGCCGGAGCCATGGCCGACCTCAACGCCGATGTGTCCGCCTTCTCGCGGCAGCTCATTCTCTTTCTCGTCGTTTTCGGCCTCGGCAGCCTGTTGGTGAACGCCATTGCCATTCTGTTCGGCTTGCGCCCGCTCGACCGGATTCGCCGGTCCCTCGAGGAGATCCGTGCCGGCAAGACCGAATCGCTCGAGGGCAGTTTCCCGCGCGAGATCGCCCCGCTGACAGGCGAGGTCAACGCGCTGATCGAGAACAACAGGCGAATCATCGAGCGGGCGCGCATGCAGGTCGGCAACCTGGCCCACTCGCTGAAGACCCCGATCGCCGTTCTGCTCAATGAAAGCCGCGCGATGGAACCGGATCAGGCGCGGCTCGTCCACGAGCAGGCGACGGCGATGCAGAACCAGGTCCAGCACTATCTCGATCGCGCGCGTATCGCTGCCCAGCAGAATTCGGTTCTGGTGCGAACGGACACGCAAAAGACAATGCAGCGCCTGATGCGGGTGATGGAGCGGCTCAACCCGGACATGGAATTCGAGCTGATCATGCCGGACGATCCGCCCGATCTCGCCATGGAGCAGCACGACGTCGAGGAGATCCTCGGAAACATGCTTGAAAATGCCGGCAAATGGGCCACCGGGCGCGTTCGCATCCGGGTCGAATCGGAAGAACCGGTGCCCGCCGCGGCGGGGTCGGAAACGCGCGTGGCGCTCGCTGTTACGGTCGAGGATGACGGGCCCGGCATGCCGGACGACCAGCTCGCCGAGGCGATGAAACGCGGACGCCGGATGGATGAGAGCAAACCCGGAACGGGACTGGGACTTTCGATCATCAAGGAGATTTCGGAGGAGTACAAGGGGTCGGTCGAACTCGGCCGCAGCGATCTTGGCGGCCTGAGCGTGACGGTTTATTTGCCGGTTGCGGTTCGTTAATCTTTGCGTCCCATCATGTCAGCCAAAACACTGCCACAATGACGCCCTATGTCGACTTCAAATCTAGGTACACGGATAAAGGCGGGACCATGAGATTCGGCTACCTGATATCGTCGTTTGTGCTGGCGCTGGCGGTTGCCGGCTGCTCGAACACGGGCGGGCAGTCGAGTTTTCTCAACTCGTTCGTCCCGCAATCGACCGGTAAATCTTCCGTGATCGATGCGCTGAACGGCGGCATTATTGACCCGTCCGTTTCGGCACAGCTGAGCTCGGAGGACCGCATGAAGGCCCTCGAGGCCGAATATCGTGCGCTGGAAATTGCTCCGAGCGGACAGATCGTCGCATGGCAAGGCGCGCAAAGCGGCGTTTCCGGCGAGGTTTTCGCCGCGCAGCCCTATGAAGTGGGGTCCCAGAACTGCCGGCAATACGTGCACAAGGTGGTGCAGGACGGTGTGACCACGACCGCGCGCGGAACGGCCTGCCGCTCCGAGGACGGCAACTGGACGCCGCTTGTTTGAAGCCCATAATTACAATAATTAAAGGTTGAACACCCGGCAGCCGGAAAATCGTCCGGTTCGGGGCATTTGAACAGGGTCTGACGCCTGAGCAATCATGATGTTTTGGGTCTTGGCCGCCATCCTGACGGTGGCCGCCACCATTAGCCTGCTGGTGCCGCTGGCACGCAGCGCGAGCCGGCAGGACGGGACAAATGAGCATGACGCGGAGGTCTATTACGACCAGCTGCGCGAGATCGATCGCGATATCGAATCCGGACTGATTGCCCAGGAGGAAGCAGAGTATGCCCGCGCCGAAGTCGGGCGGCGGCTGCTCAAGGCCTCCAAAACGGACTCACGGCAATCGCGGGCCCGCTCGCCTCTTTCAACGGCCGCACGCTACGTTGTGATCATCTTCCTGCCGCTGATGGCGGTGGTCGGTTACCTTGCCGTCGGCAAGCCCGGTATGCCGGCGCAGCCGCTCGCAGGGCGTATCGAGGCGGAGCCCGACGACGGCAACGACATCACCACCCTGGTGGCGCAGGCTGAAACCCATCTCGCCAGCAACCCGGAAGATGGCCGCGGCTGGGACGTCCTGGCCCCCATCTATCTCAACCTCGGGCGTGTTGCGGACGCCGAGACGGCCTACCGGAACGCGATCCGCCTGCTTGGTTCGACCGCGCCCCGCCAGGCCGGTCTGGGACGGGCGCTGATTACGCAGAGCGGCGGCATCGTGACGGCCGAGGCCCAGGCCGCGTTCCAGGCCGCCGAGGAACTGGAGCCCGGCAACCCGTTGTCCTCATTCTTCCTGGCGCTCGGTCTTGCGCAGGAAGGCAGATTTGCCGAAGCCAAGCTGGCTTTCGAAAGGCTTGCCGCCAATTCCCCGCCCGACGCGCCCTGGATGCCGCAGGTGAGGGCGCATCTGCAGGGCATCGACGCGAACCTGGCGGTCGCGGGCGAGGCGGCTCCCGGTCCGGATGAAGAGGACGTGGCGGCGGCCATGGAGATGAGCTCCGAGGAGCGCTCGGAAATGATCGGCGGCATGGTCGCCGGCCTCGATGCGCGCCTGCGGGACAATCCCGATGATCTTGACGGATGGCTGCGGCTGGTTCGCTCCTACATGGTGCTTGGAGAGCCGGAAAAGGCCGGCGATGCGCTCGGCCGGGCGCTGGAGAATTTCGAGGACGGCAGCGCGGGCCGGCTGGCACTTACCAGGGCGGCCGAGCAGTTCGGGTTGATACCGCAGAAGGTGGAACAATGACTCGCAAACAAAAACGGCTGGCGGTCATCGCCGGCGGCGTCGGCGTCATAGGCGTCGCCGTTCTGCTGGTGCTTTTCGCCCTGCAGGAGCAGATCGTCTATTTTCACTCGCCGACCGACATCGCCGAAAAACAGGTCAGCCCCGGCACCCGCATCCGGCTCGGCGGTCTTGTCGCCGAAAACTCGGTGACGCGCGGCCAGGGAACGGAAGTTGCGTTCGCCGTGACCGACACGGCAAACACTGTCAATATCACCTATAACGGCATCCTGCCGGACCTTTTCCGGGAGGGGCAGGGGGTCGTCGTCGAGGGTGCGTTCCAGCCCGGCAATACCCGGTTCGTCGCAGATACCGTCCTCGCCAAGCACGACGAAACCTATATGCCGAAGGAAGTCGCCGACAGCCTGAAGGAGCAGGGTGTCTGGCAGGGCGATGGGGAGTAGGACCGCACGATGATCGTCGAACTCGGCCACTACGCGCTTGTCATGGCACTCGCCGTCGCGCTGCTGCAATCGGTGCTGCCCGTCATCGGTTCGGTCCGCCAGGATGCCGGGCTGATGGCGATGGCGCCTGCGGCCGCCGTCACCTCTTTCTTTCTGGTGCTATTGGCTTTTGCCGCGCTGACGGCTTCCTATGTCACGTCCGATTTCTCGGTGCAGAATGTCTGGGAAAACTCGCATTCGCTGAAGCCGATGATCTACAAGATCTCCGGCGTGTGGGGGAACCACGAGGGCTCAATGCTGCTGTGGATCCTGATCCTGGTCTTCTTCAGCGCGCTCGTTGCCTTTTTCGGCGGCAATCTCCCGGCCGCACTGAAAGCCAATGCCCTGGCCGTGCAGGCGTGGATCACCTCGGCCTTTCTGCTGTTCGTGCTTCTGACGTCGAATCCGTTCCAGCGTCTCACCCCGGCGCCGATCGAGGGACGGGACCTTAACCCGATCCTTCAGGACGTCGGGCTCGCCATCCATCCGCCGTTGCTCTATCTCGGCTATGTCGGCTTCTCCATCTGCTTCTCATTCGCGGTGGCGGCGCTGATAGACGGGCGCATCGACGCGGCCTGGGCCCGCTGGGTGCGGCCCTGGACGCTGGCTGCTTGGACGGCGCTGACGGCCGGAATAGCCATGGGCTCCTACTGGGCCTACTACGAGCTGGGCTGGGGCGGCTGGTGGTTCTGGGACCCGGTCGAGAATGCCTCATTCATGCCCTGGCTTGCCGGCACCGCGCTGCTGCACTCCGCGCTCGTTATGGAAAAGCGCGAGGCGCTGAAAATCTGGACTGTGCTTCTCGCCATCATCACCTTCTCGCTGTCACTGCTCGGTACGTTCCTGGTGCGCTCCGGCGTTCTGACCTCGGTCCACGCCTTCGCCACCGACCCGACCCGCGGCGTATTCATCCTCGGCATCCTGGTGATTTTCATCGGCGGCGCGTTCACACTGTTTGCATTGCGCGCGCAGTCGCTCAAGCACGGAGGGCTCTTTGCTCCGGTTTCGCGCGAGGGCGCGCTCGTCCTCAACAACCTGTTCCTGACGACGGCGACGCTGACGGTCCTGGTCGGGACGCTCTATCCGCTCGTCCTCGAAGCGCTGACCGGCTCCAAGATCTCGGTCGGTCCGCCGTTCTTCAACCTGACCTTCGGCCCTTTGATGGTGCCGCTGCTGCTGGCGGTTCCCTTCGGGCCGCTGCTTGCCTGGAAGCGCGGCGACCTTCTTGCCGTGTGCCAGCGGCTCTATGCGGCCGCCGGCATATCGCTGCTGGTGGCGCTGGCGGTGGTCTATTTCTCGACCGGCGCACCGGTGATGGCGGCCCTCGGCATCGCCATCGGCGCCTGGCTCATCTGCGGCAGCCTGACGGATCTCGCCTACCGCGCCGGCGCCGGCCGTGCCGGCCTGCCGGTCATGTGGCAGCGTTTGAAGGGACTGCCGCGTTCGGCATTCGGCACGGCGCTTGCCCATTTCGGACTGGGCGTTTCCGTCATCGGGATCGTCGCCGTCACTGCCTTCTCGACTGAACAGGTGATGACCTTGAAACCGGGCGAGCAGGCGGTCAGCGGGCCGTTTGCGCTGGAGTTCGAGGGGCTGCGTCCCAACACCGGCCCCAACTACACCGAACTGCAGGGCCGCTTCGCCGTGTCCCGCGACGGCGCGCAATTTGCAACGATCACCGCCGCAAAGCGCGTCTACACGGCGCGGCGCATGCCGACGACGGAGGCCGGAATCCTGACGATCGGGCCAAGCCAGCTTTACGTGGCGCTCGGCGACGAAACGCCGGACGGCACGGTGGTGCGGATCTGGTGGAAGCCGTGGGTGACTTTCATCTGGTTCGGGACCGTGTTCATGTCCGTCGGCGGGATTGTGTCGCTTCTTGACCGCCGCCTCAGGGTGGGTGCGCCGGCGGCGAGCAAGGCGCGCGCCGCCACCGCGGGGCAGGCGACATGAAGCACCCGGCCGTCCTCATTCTCGCTGTTCTGCTTGCGATACCGGCCCTCGTGCTGCCATCCGGCGCTGTGACGCCGGACGAGGTGCTCGACGACCCGGTGCTGGAACAGCGCGCCCGCGACATCTCCGCCGGTCTGCGCTGCCTTGTTTGCCAGAACCAGTCGATCGACGATTCCGACGCGGATCTCGCCAAGGATCTCCGGGTCCTGGTGCGGCAGCGGCTTATGGAGGGCGACAGCGACCAGGAAGTTGTCGGCTACGTGGTGTCGCGTTACGGCGAGTTCGTTCTGCTGAAGCCCCGTTTCTCGGCGCGGACGCTCGTCCTGTGGGCGACCCCGGCCGTCATACTCCTGGGCGGGCTTTTGTATCTTGTGGTCAGCGCGCGCCGGCGCAGGCCGGTCTCGGATGCCGTGCCCCTGACGGAAGCCGAACAAGCCGATCTCCGGAAAGTTTTAAGTTCGCGTGATCACGATAGCTGATAGTCTCGCGCCCGGATTTCAGCGCATTGACCGGGAGCAGGGACATGACGGCGACATCGATCAAATCAGAGTTCAGCGGCCATTCCGGCGCGACGCTCGCGGCGCGCATCGACATTCCGGCGGGTCACGTACGCGCCTATGCGCTCTTCGCTCACTGCTTTACCTGCACAAAGGATATTCTGGCGGCCAAGCGCATTGCCGCGGAGCTTTCGCGCGCCGGGATAGCGGTTATGCGCTTCGACTTCACCGGTCTCGGATCGAGTGAAGGCGAGTTCGCGTCGACGAATTTCTCGTCGAATGTCGCCGACCTGCTTTCGGCGGTCGATTACATGCGCGACAAATTCGAGGCGCCGTCCATTCTGATCGGCCACTCGCTCGGCGGCGCCGCTGTGCTGGCCGTGGCCGGCGACGTTCCGGAAGCCAAGGCGGTGGCGACGATCGGCGCGCCGGCCGACGTGGCCCATGTCGTCCACAATTTCGGAACCAAGATCGAGGAGATCGAAAGCCAGGGCGAGGCAACCGTGCAACTGGCCGGCCGGCCGTTCACGATCCAGAAGCAGTTCCTCGACGATGTCCGCCAGAACGTTCTGACCGAGCGCATCGCGTCCATGCGCAAGGCCCTGATGGTGCTGCATTCGCCCATCGATCAGACGGTCGGGATCGAGAACGCGGCGACCATATTCACAGCCGCGAAACACCCCAAGAGCTTCGTGTCGCTCGACAATGCCGACCATCTTGTCAGCCGTGCGCAGGATGCATCCTACGCCGCCTCGATCATTGCAACCTGGGCCTCGCGCTATCTCGAGGAAGACGAGCCGCAGGGACTGACCGAGGTCGAGGCGGTGCGTGTCTCGGAGACGGGCGAGGGGAAGTTCCAGAACACCGTTCACGCCGGCAGGCACCGGCTCTTTACCGATGAGCCGGTCAGCGTCGGCGGGCTCGATTCGGGACCTTCGCCCTACGATTTCCTGTCTGCCGCGCTCGGCGCATGCACGTCGATGACGCTGCGCATGTACGCCAATCACAAGAAGGCCGATCTCGGGCGAATCACCGTCGATGTCTCGCACGCCAAGATTCACGCCAATGACTGCATGGAATGTACCTCGGAAGAGCAGCAAAAGGGCGGCCGCATCGACCGGTTCGAGCGGGCGATCACCATCGACGGCGCCGTCGCCGACGAACTGCGCGAGAAGATCGAGGAAATAGCCGACAAATGCCCGGTTCACAGGACTTTGGAGGCATCTTCAAAGGTGGTGACGAGCGTTTCGGTGAATGACGCTTAGGCGGCAAATCAGGATACAATCCGCCCTTCGCGCGGGAGAATTCCGAAGATTACAAATTTGTCATATTTTGGATAGGCGACCGTAAGGTACGCCTCACTATCTCTTTTCATAGAGAGGGGACTGAACCGTCAGTCAAAGGACCTTTTTATGTCTAAGAGAATTTACCGCGTGACCTCCCGCCACGGTTTGCTGACCACAACAGCCGTTCTCGGCCTGGCCGCGGCGATGATGGCAAGCGGCATTCCGGCTAGAGTTCAGTCGGCATACGCCGATGCCGTAAGAGTGCAGGCTCCCGATGAGCCCGGCTTCGCAGATGTGGTCGAGGCCGTCACCCCGGCGGTCGTATCCGTTCGGGTCAAGTCCGACATCAAACCCGTTTCATCCAACAGCTTCAACTTCGGCGCGCCGGGCATGGAAAACCTGCCCGAGGACCATCCCATGCGCCGGTTCTTCCGCGAATTCGGCCAGGGCAGCCCGTTCGGTGACCGTTTCGGCGAGCGTGGCGACCAGGATCGTCCCGAGCAGCGCATGCCGCGCGCCCGCCCGGTATCGCAGGGGTCCGGTTTCTTCATTTCCGACGACGGATTCGTGGTCACCAACGCCCACGTGGTCGACAATGGGTCAGAGTTTGCCGTCGTCATGCATGACGGCACCGAGCTCGATGCCGAGCTGATCGGCAAGGACGCCCGCACCGATCTGGCTGTGCTCAAGGTCGACAGCGATCAGACCTTCACCTATGTCAGCTTCGATGATGACGACAAGACGCGCATCGGTGACTGGGTGGTTGCCGTCGGCAACCCGTTCGGTCTCGGCGGCACCGTCACGGCCGGCATCGTATCGGCACGTGGCCGCGACATCGGCGCCGGGCCCTATGATGATTTCATCCAGGTCGACGCGGCGGTGAACCGCGGCAACTCGGGTGGGCCGACCTTCAACCTCGAAGGCGAGGTCATCGGCGTCAATACGGCCATTTTCTCGCCCTCCGGCGGCAATGTCGGCATTGCTTTCGCGATCCCCGCATCGCTGGCAAGCGAGGTCGTTGCCGACCTGATGGACAAGGGCACGGTCGAGCGCGGCTGGCTTGGCGTGCAGATCCAGCCGGTTTCGGCCGACATCGCCGAATCGCTCGGTCTGAGTGAGGCGAAGGGCGCCCTGGTCACGGAACCGCAACCGGACTCGCCGGCACTGGAAGCCGGCCTGAAATCCGGTGATGTGGTTACGGCGGTCGACGGTGAACTGGTCGAAAGCCCGCGCGATCTTGCCCGCAAGATTGCCGGTATCTCGCCCGGCGAAGATGCCGAAATCACCGTCTGGCGCGAAGGCGACACACGCACGCTGAAGGTCGAGATCGGCACCCTCAAGGAGCCCAAGAGGGCAGCGGCCCTTGCCGGCCCGCAGCAGAACGACACCGGTGAATCCCTTGAGGAGTTCGGTTTGACCGTAAAGCCGGCCGATGATGGCAACGGTCTGATGATCACCAAGGTCGAGCCGGGCAGCACTGCCGCCGACCGCGGAATGCGCGAGGGCGACATCATTGTCGCCGTCAACAATACGGATGTTCAGTCCGCCGATGACGTGGCCAAGGCAGTGGACGCTGCCACCGAGGCCGGTCGCAAGGCGGTTCTGTTTCAGCTGAGCAACCAGGACAGCAGCCGGTTTGTAGCTTTGCCGGTGTCTGTCGGTTGAACAGATCGGGTGGGCGGTCATTAATGTCGCCCCCGGCCAACCGCCCGATTCTGTGGACAGCGGGTCTCCCATCGACCCGCTGTCCTTTTATTTGACGATGCTTGAGAGAACTGAAGCCAACCAGAACTGATGTCTTATGGTTTGTTTTTCCCCAGAATATTCGCCTAATATACCGGATATGAAGATTCTGGTTATTGAAGATGACCTTGAAGCCGCGGCTTACCTGGTGAAGGCTTTCAACGAGGCCGGCATCGTCACCGATCATGCCAGCGACGGCGACCTCGGTTATTACCTGGCGACGGAAAACAACTACGACGTCATGGTGATCGACCGCATGCTGCCCAAGCGCGACGGACTGTCGATCGTCAGCGAGCTCCGGGAAAAATCGATCGACACGCCGGTGCTGATCCTGTCGGCGCTCGGCCAGGTGGACGACCGGGTGACCGGCCTTCGTGCCGGCGGCGACGATTATCTGCCCAAACCCTATTCCTTTTCGGAGCTGCTGGCGCGCGTCGAAGTGCTTGGACGGCGCAAGGGCATGCGCGACAACGACACCGTTTACCGGGTCGGCGATCTCGAGCTCGACCGGCTTGCCCACGAGGTGCACCGCGCCGGACAGAAGATCAACCTGCAGCCGCGCGAGTTCAGGCTGCTCGAATACCTGATGAAGCACGCCGGGCAGGTGGTGACACGCACCATGCTGCTCGAGAATGTCTGGGATTACCACTTCGATCCCCAGACCAACGTCATCGACGTTCACATCTCCCGCCTGAGATCCAAGATCGAAAAGGGGTTCGACAAGGCGTTGCTGAGAACGGTCCGGGGTGCGGGTTACATCCTCAAAGCCGACGGTTAGGCCGGCCATGAGCCGTTTCAGAGCCCTGTTACGAACCACGGCGGTGCGCATGTCCGCGCTCTATCTGGGCCTTTTCGCCATTTGCGCCGTGGCGCTCGTCTTTTATGTCACCGACCTGACCTCGAACCTGCTCACCTACCAGACGAAGCAGGTCGTTCAGGACGAGCTGAAGGTCCTCGGCAATTTCTACAGGCGCGGCGGCGTCTCCATGCTGATCGGCCATATCGACCGGCGCTCGCGGGAGCCGGGCGCCAATCTCTACACCATCGCCGCGCCGAACGGCGAGATCCTCGCCGGCAATGTCGAGAGCCTGCAGACCGGCGTCCTCGAGATCGAGGGCTGGACCGAGCGACCGTTTTCCTACCGCCGCTTCTACCAACCGGAGGGCACGCCCGGCCATGCGGCCCTGGCCGAGGTGATCTTCCTGCCCAACGGCATGCGGGTGCTGGTCGGCCGGGATCTGGGCGAGCCGACGAAATTCCGCTCGATGGTGCAAAGGTCGCTCGCCATGGCGCTCGGCATCATGGTGATCGGCGCCCTGATCATCTGGTTTGTTATCGGCCGCGGCGCCCTGCAGCGCATCGACCGGGTCTCCCAGGCCAGCCAGAAGATCATGGCCGGCGATCTGAGCCAGCGGCTTCCGGTGAGTGGATCGCATGACGAGTTCGATCGGCTGTCCGAAGCGCTCAATGCCATGCTCGGCCGCATCGACAAGCTGAACGTCGGGCTGCGCCAGGTATCCGACAACATCGCGCACGACCTCAAGACCCCGCTCACCCGGCTCCGCAACAGGGCCGAGGCCGCGCTGGCCGGCAAGGAGGACGCGGACGCATACCGCGCGGCGATGGAGGAAATGATCGAGGAATCGGATCAGCTGATCCGCACGTTCAATGCCTTGCTCATGATCTCCCGCGTGGAAGCCGGCGCCGCGGTGGCCGAGCTGAGCGAGGTGGATCTCACCCAGATCGCACACGATGCAGAAGAACTCTACGAGCCGGTCGCCGAGGAGGCGGGCGTTCGCCTGGTCACCGAAATCGGGGACGGCATAAAGGTAACCGGCAACCGTGAGCTGATCGGCCAGGCGCTCACCAACCTGATCGACAACGCGATCAAATACTGCACGGACGGCAAGGGCCCGCCCGAGGTGGAACTGCGGCTTGGCCGCGAGGACGAAACCGTCGTCCTTTCCGTGCTCGACAACGGGCCGGGCATACCGGAAAACATGCGCGACGACGTCGTGAAGCGGTTTGTACGGCTCGACGAAAGCCGCACGAAACCCGGCACCGGACTTGGCCTCAGCCTCGTCGAAGCGATCATGGGGCTGCATGGCGGCCGCCTGGAGCTTGTCAATTGCGATCGGAGCGAGCAATGTGGATTGTGCGCCCGGATGGTGTTTGACAGGCGGAGTTAGGATTTGATCAGCACAGGAGCGGCGGATGCCGCGACCGTTGCCGAATACGGCCGGCCGATAAAGGCCGTATCGCCAGAAGCTTCCCAGGAATTCTTGATTGACCTTCGCAATTTGGCGGCGGATCAGGCTGATTTAGAAGAATTTTTGGACACGCAGTCGCCACAGAGGGAGCTTCTCCTCGGTGCGGCAGCCCTGTCACCCTATCTGCGCGATATCGCGCTGGCCCACCCCGAATGCATCCTGCCGACCTTCGTCACCAAGCCGGAGGTCCTGCTCGACGGACTGGTGGAAAGCGCCATGAACGCGTGGCGCGAGAACTCGGCGGAAGCCGATCTGATGCGCCGGTTGCGCGATCTGAAGCGGCGGCTGGCCTTTTCACTGGCGCTCTACGATCTCGGCCGCATGCTGGAAACACGCACAATCACCGCCTGGCTCAGCGCCTTTGCCCGCGCCAGCGTGTCCGCAACGGTCAACCATCTGCTGCACACGGCGCATGACGCCGGCAAGCTCGTTCTGAAGGATGCGGACAATCCCAGCCGCGGATCCGGTCTCGCGGTCATCGGCATGGGCAAACTCGGCTCAAGCGAACTGAACTACTCGTCGGATATCGACCTGGTGGTGATCTACGATCCGCAGGCCGCCATCGTCAATGACCGCAACGAGGCAACCGATGTCTTTTCGCGCCTGGTGCGGCGACTGATCCACATATTGCAGGAGCGGACGGGCGACGGCTATGTCTTCCGCACCGACCTGCGCCTGCGCCCGGATCCGGGCTCGACCCCGCTGGCGCTGCCCTACGAGGCGGCGCTGCATTACTACGAGGGCAGGGGCCAGAACTGGGAGCGCGCGGCCTATATCAAGGCCGACGTCGCGGCCGGCGACTTGCAGACCGGAAGCGCCTTTTGCCGCGACCTGACGCCGTTCATCTTTCGCAAATACCTGGATTACGTCGCCATTGCCGACATCCACTCGATCAAGCGGCAGATCCACGCCCACAAGGGCTTCGGCGAAATCTCCGTCTATGGCCACAATGTCAAACTCGGCCGTGGCGGCATCCGCGAGATCGAGTTCTTCGTGCAGACCCAGCAACTGATTGCCGGCGGGCGCATGCCGGCGCTGCGCACCAGGCCGACCGAGGCGACGCTTGCGGCGCTGGCCGAAGCGGGATGGATCGACCGCGAGACGGAGGCGTCGCTGAGGGATGCCTACTGGTTCCTGCGCGACGTCGAGCACCGGATCCAGATGCGCCGCGACGAGCAAAGCCACGTCCTGCCCGACAATGATGAAGAGCTGGAGCCGATCGCGCTCATGATGGGCTTTGACGACACGGACGGCTTCGCCGCGCAGCTGCGGGCGACCCTGAAACTCGTCGAGAAGCACTACGCCAGGCTCTTCGAACACGAAAAGGGCCTGACGGCCGGCAACGGCAACCTGGTCTTCACGGGTGACGACGATGACCCCGGAACCATCGAAACGCTCTCCCGCATGGGCTTTCAGCGGCCCTCCGACATGTCCCGCGTCATCCGCACCTGGCACTACGGCCGCTACCGCGCCACCCAGACCGCCGCCGCCCGCAAGCGCCTCACCGACCTGATGCCGGAACTGTTGCAGATTTTCGCCGACACGGGGCGCCCCGACGAAACCCTGTTGAAATTCGACGCCTTCCTGTCCGGCCTGCCAGCCGGCATCCAGCTGTTTTCGCTGCTCGGAACCAATTCCGGGTTGATGTCGCTGCTCGTCAGCATCCTCGGCTCCGCGCCGAAACTCGCTTCCGTGATCAGCCGCAAACCGCATGTTTTCGACGGCATGCTGGATCCGACACTGCTTGCCGAACTGCCGACACGGGAAGTCCTTTCCGAACGCCTTGAAGCGTTCCTGGACGGCGATTTCGTCTATGAGGAGGTTCTGGACCGGCTGCGCATTTTCGCCGCCGAACAGAAGTTCCTGATCGGCGTGCGGCTCCTGACCGGCGCGATCAATGGCGAACGCGCCGGGCGCGCGTTCTCGCACCTGGCGGATCTGACGCTGAAGGCCGCGATTGCCGCGGTCCGCACCGAGATGGAGGCCGCCCACGGCCGGGTCGATGGCGGCACGCTGGCCGTGGTCGGCCTCGGAAAGCTCGGCAGCCTGGAAATGACGGCCGAATCCGACATCGACATGATCCTGCTTTATTCGCACGATCCCGAATGCATGGAATCGGACGGCAAGAAGCCGATCGATCCGGTCCGCTACTACACCCGGTTCACGCAGCGGCTCGTCGCCGCGCTGTCCGCACCGACAGCGGAAGGCGTCCTTTACGAGGTGGATCTGCGGCTGCGGCCCTCCGGAAACAAGGGGCCCGTGGCAACGCATATCAGGGCGTTCCGCAAGTATCAGCGCGAGGAAGCGTGGACGTGGGAGCACATGGCGCTGACCCGCGCCCGCATCGTTGCCGGCGACCCTGATATCGCCGCCGATGCAGAGGCCGTTTTCGCCGACGTCCTGTCCCGCTCTCGCGACATTGAGAAAACCGCCGCGGACATCGAGGAGATGCGCAAGCGCATCGAAGACGAGAAACCCGCCAAGAATATCTGGGACCTGAAGCTCATTCCCGGCGGGCTGATCGATATCGAGTTCATCGCCCAGTTCCTGCGCCTGCATGCCGCGCGTCTGGAGCGGGACGGTCCGTCGCCCGGGACGCGCACCAAATCGCTTCTGGAAAACCTGGCGCCGTCGATGATCGGCGAGGATTCGGCGGCGACTCTGATGGATGCGCTGAAGCTGTACACCCAGATATCCCAGGTCATTCGCCTTTGCCTCGAAGAGCGCTTCGATCCGGAGAGCGCGCCGCTTGCCTTTCGCGAACTGATGCTGCGCGGCGTCGACTTTCCCGATATCGGCATGCTCGAGGCGCATCTGAAGGAAACGTCGGGAGACGTGCGGGCGATCTTCGAGAAGACCATCTGCCACAGGCAACTGCTCTAGATTAGCGGAACTTCCTGTGCGGGTTGAACGGCAGGCGCAGGGATACGATCGTTCCGACATCCGGCGTCGAGCGGATCTTCATGGCGCCGCCGTGCAGAGCGACCAGCGCCTTGGAGATCGCCAGCCCCAGCCCGGATCCGCCGCGGCTCTTGGAGAACTGGTTCTGGACCTGTTCGAAGGGCTGGCCGATCCGCTTGAGCGATTTCTTCGGAATGCCGATCCCCGTGTCCTCGATGGTCAGTGTCACGGCGTCGGAATACTTGCGGGCGCGCACCGAGATGTGCCCGCCGTCCTCGGTGAATTTCGTCGCATTGGACAGAAGGTTCAAGAGTACCTGCTTGATCGCCCGCCGGTCCGCATGCAGCGTCAGGCCGGCGGATATCTTCGAATCCAGCGAAATGGACTTGGCTTTCGCCTGAACCGCGACGAGGCGCAGCGTCTCTTCGATCAGCGGCGCGATGTCGATCCGCTCGCACGCCAGTTGCAGCCGTCCCGCTTCGATCTTGGACATGTCGAGAATGTCGTTGATGAGGCCGAGCAGGTGTTTGCCGCTGTTGTTGATGTCGTTGGCATATTCCTCGTACTTCTCCGAGCCGAGCGGTCCGAACATGCGGTTCTGGAGGATTTCCGAAAACCCGATAATGGCGTTCAGCGGCGTGCGTAGTTCATGCGACATGTTTGCCAGAAACTCGGATTTGGCCTTGTTGGCGGCCTCCGCGCGGTCCTTTTCAGCCAGGAACTTGGCATTCAGCTCGCTGAGTTCGACGGCCTTTTCCTCGAGCCGGCCCTGCGAGGCCGACAGGTCGCCGATGCTTGCCATGAGCCTTCGCTCAGAGTCGCGCAGCCGGTCCTGGTGGCGCTTGAGCTGCGTGATGTCGGTACCGACCGAAACCGAACCGCCCTCGCGGGTGGCGCGCTCATTGATCTGCAGCCATCGCCCGTCCGCAAGCTGCACCTCCAGGCTCTTTGCGTCGCTGTAGCCGTCGGAAGCCGCAACGGACTTTTTGACGACCGGCCGTCTCGTCGCCGCAAGCACCTCGGACTTGGCGGTGCCCGGGCGCACGGCGTCGTCGGGAAGTCCGTAGATGCGCTGGTATTTCGAGTTGCACATGACAAGACGGTCGTCGCGATCCCACAGGACAAAGGATTCCGACGTGCTTTCCACGGCGTCGAACAGTCTCTGGTCGGCTTCCACCGAACGCTGGGCAAGCCGCTGCTGTTCCGTGACATCCATGGCGATGCCGATCAGGTGCATCGGCTCGTCCGCGTTGTGTGTGATCTGGCCGCGCGCTCTTAGGAGGATGTAGTGGCCGTCCGCGTGGCGCATGCGGAACGTGTGGTCGATCTGGGTGACCTGTCCGCGCGCGATGGACCGGGCCACCTCGTAAAGGCTCTTGTCGTCCGGATGCATCAACTGCGTCACGTCCCGGTAGGAAAGCACGCAGTCGCGCGGCGCCCGGCCGAGGATTTCGTACATCGAGCGCGACCAGTAGAGACGGCCCAGATCCAGGTCCCAGTCCCAGAGCCCGCAGCGGCCGCGCGACAGGGCCGTGTCGACCCGGTGGTGCGCCTCGAGATAGATCGCGTCGGCATCACGGGCGCGCGAGGCCTGGGTGAAATAGGCATAGAGGATGACGAGCAGGATGCTCGATGTCGCGGCGAACAGGGTCACGTTGAGCGAGACTTCCTGTTTCCAGGGCTCCAGGATGCGCGCCGCCGGCGTCAGTGCGGTCACCGCGCCGACGCCGCCCGGCAGGTTTGCCTGCGCGGCGTAATAGGTCCGTTTCCCGTATCTGATCTTGTGGACGCCGGCCCGCACGCCGAACAGGCGCAACGGCGATGACGACGGTAAAACCTGCTCCAGGCTCTGTCCGACAAAGCGGTTTCCGCTGGATGTCGCCGCAAAGATGCGGCCGTCCGCGTTCGACATCATCAAAAACCGGCCGTCCGTGATCAGCGTGGCCGGCACCGCATCGCTGATTGTCAGCTCGACGTTCCAGCGGTGCATGGATTTGAAGGATTCAGTCTCGGCCGCGAGCGCCGCCGCACCGGCAAGGGCCGTCAGCGCGGTTGCCTGCTTCGCGTTGCTCTCGAGCTGGCCGCGCTCGTTGAGCAGATCCGTCATGCGCGCCGCGGCGATGACGATCAGGAATAAAACGATAAGGACCGGTATCGAGCGCTTGAGGACCGGTTCCGCCTTGACGAGCCTGCTGTAGGCCGGCTTTGCAAACAGTTTCGCATGCCCGGCCAGTTCCGAACGCCAGTCCGGGCCGTCCCGTAGACTGGATAGACTCTCCCCGTCAGTAGCGCCCGCACGCCGCGCTTCTGCCATGTGTCCCACCTTATAATTTTTAAGTGATTCGGCCGCCGCATGTCCGAACCTGCCCTAATGAATCAAAGGTGATTCGCCTTGTCCAGCCCTGTTGTTAATTCTTTTTTAACTCTTTAAAAACGCAGCATAATTTTGATTGTTGCGGGCGCTTCCGCCGTTTTGCAATGCGAAAGAACCGCGTCAGGAAAGCAAATCACCCGATTGATTTTCCGGCTTATTGACCGAGCGTCCTGTCGGTGATGTCCCGCACATCGGGGGAAAGGGACGATTGCTGCGCGATCGTGGCAAGCGCAGCCCGGGCTTTTTCCTGGCGCACCGGTTCGAGCGATTTCCAGGAACGCATGGCCGTCAGGATACGCGCCGCGACCTGTGGATTGCGCTGATCGAGATCGATGATCTGTTCGGCGAGGAACTCGTATGCGGCGCCGTCGGGCAGATTGAAACCCGTCGGGTTGCCCGCGGCGAAACTGCCGATCAACGCCCGGACTCGGTTCGGGTTCTCGATCGAAAAGTGCCGGGTGCCCATCAGCCGCATGACGCGCTCGAGGGTGTCGGGGCCGGGGATCGTCGCCTGGATCATCAGCCACTTGTCGATGACGAGCGGATTGTCGCGGAAGCGCAGTTCGAATTCCGCCAGCGCTGTCTCGGCGCCCGCCGATCCGGGGAAGCGGTGAACCAGGATGCCGAGAACGCCGCTCATGATCGTCATGTTGTCGGCAGAGCGGATGATCGGCAACAGCGCGTCGGGCGGCAGAGCCACATGTGTCAGGTAGCCGAGGCCGGCGAGATAGAGGGCACGCCGACCGGCGTTGTCCGCATCCGGGCTGTAGCGGCCGCCGGGCATGATGTTCTCGATGATGCCCTCGAATGTCTCGCGGCCGCGCGATGCGATGCCGTCGATGACGGATTTGCGCGCCGCAAAGATCGCATCGGGATCGATTCCGGTGCCGATTTCACGGGCAATGTCGGCCTCGCCCGGAAGGCTGATCGCCTGGCCGCGCAGCGCAGGCTCAAGGGCATCGTCATTTGCCGTGGACAACAGGCTGTCGATCAGGGCATCGCCGCAGCCGACGGACTGGCCGTCGCGTATCGCGCCGGTCGCTGCGATCAGTTCCCGCATCGCCAGTTCGCTGAGCGCCTGCCATCGCGAGTACGGATCGGTCTCGAACCGGGCGAGATGCGCGAGATCCGATGACGATTGCTCGTACCGGATGTTGATCGGGGCCGAGAAGCTCCGGTTCAGGGAGAGCGATGGCCGCGCGCCGATATCCTCGAAGACAACGCAGTGGCTGCGTTCCCTGACGTGCATAACATCGCCGCTGACATCGATGCCGGCGACGCTGTGCGCCGCGATCTCCTTGCCGTCCGGATCGAAAAGCCCGAAACGCAGCGGGATATGCATTTGTTTTTTCCCGTCCTCACCGGGCGTCGGCGGAACCGATTGTTCGATATCGACGGTGAGCTTCTTGGCCGATGCGTCGAAGCGCGACGCAATGGATAAAACGGGCGTTCCGGCCTGGTGGTACCAGACGGAAAACTGGGAAAGATCGGTTCCGTTGGCATCCTCGAAACAGGCCAGGAAATCCTCGATCGTCGCCGCATCCCCGTCGTGGCGGGTGAAATAGAGATCAAGCCCCCGTTTGAAGTCTTCGGCACCGAGGATGGTGGCCAGCATGCGCACCACCTCGGAGCCTTTTTCATAGACCGTCGCCGTATAGAAATTGTTGATCTCGCTGTATCGCACCGGCCGCACCGGGTGGGCGAGGGGGCCGCTGTCCTCCGGAAACTGATGTGCCTTCAGCAGGCGGACCTCGGCGATGCGTTTGACCGGCCGAGACCGCATGTCCGCCGAGAACTCGTGGTCGCGATAGACCGTCAGGCCTTCCTTGAGACAGAGCTGGAACCAGTCGCGGCAGGTGATGCGGTTTCCGGTCCAGTTGTGAAAATACTCGTGCGCGATGATCGCTTCGATATTGGCGTAGTCCGTATCGGTCGCCGTGTCCGCGTCGGCCAGCACGTATTTATCGTTGAAGATGTTGAGGCCCTTGTTCTCCATGGCGCCCATGTTGAAGTCGGACACGGCGACGATCATGAAGACACTGAGATCGTATTCCCGGCCGAACCGTTCCTCGTCCCATGTCATGGCGCGCTTGAGCGCGTCCATTGCGTAGGCTGCACGGTCTTCCTTACCGTGCTCGACATAGATTTCCAGTTTGACCGGCTTGCCCGACGCGGTGGTGAAGTCGTCCCGGACCACGGCCAGGTCGCCGGCGACCAGTGCAAAAAGATAGCTCGGCTTGGGATGCGGATCCTGCCAGACGGCATAGTGCCATCCTTCGCCAAGCGCGCCGCTTTCCTTCGGGTTGCCGTTGGACAGGAGCAGCGGCGCGTCTTTCTTCGGTGCCTCGATCCGCGTCGTGTAGGTCGCCAGCACGTCCGGCCGGTCGAGGAAATAGGTGATGCGGCGAAAGCCCTCAGCCTCGCACTGGGTGCAATAGACGCCGTTGGACCGGTAAAGGCCCATCAGCTTGGTGTTTTCCGCCGGCGCGACCTCCGTGACGATCTCCAGCGTAAAGAACTCCGTTGCCGGAAGGTCCCGGATCTCGAGCCTGGATGGCGAGGCATCGAACCTGCCGCTGTCGGCGGTCCGCCCGTCGATCTTGAGATCCACGAATGTCAGTTCGTCGCCGTCGAGGACGAGCGGCGCATCGCCGCCGGAGCGCCTCCGCAGCGCGATACGGCTGGTGACCACCGTCCTTGACGCATCGAGCCGGAACGTCAGGTCGACGGTCTCGATCTCGAAATCCGTCGGTTTGTAGTCTTCGAGACGAACTTCCTGTCCGGTTCTGGTCATAATCCCTGTTCCGTTCCGCTGGGCGTGCTCGTTGCTGTAGTCTCCAACGGGTTGTGCCGTCAACACAATCCCGAAGGGCAAGCGACGATTGAAATCGGTGCTTGTGGTGACAATGCGCCGGCCACGCCCTATAAAGGGATCAGGACGCGGTTCCTGTTCCATTCCGGTTCTCCAACGCACAGGTTTGTCGATGAATATTGTGACTCCGAAATTCGGCGTCGGGGCCTCCGCGCTTCGAAAAGAAGATGATGCCCTGGTCCGAGGCAAGGGCCGTTTTTCAGACGATTTCAACAGGCCGGACCAGCTATACGGCTACGTGCTGCGTTCCCCCTACGCGGCGGCAAATTTCAAGATCGCATCGGTCGCGGACGCCGCGGCCTCGGAGGGCGTGCACCTGGTCATGACCGCCAGGGATGTCTCGCACCTCGGCAGCATCCACTGTTTCACGCCCGTAAAGCAGCCCGACGGAACCAAATGCGAGCTGCGCGAGACGCCGATCCTGTGCGACGGCCAGGTCCGTTATGTCGGCGACGCGGTCGCCTTTGTCGTCGCCGAGAGCACGAAACAGGCGCAGGACGCCGCCGAACTGATCGAAATCGAATGGGACGATGTCGAAGCCGTTGCTGACATGGAGGCGGCGCTCGGCGACGACGCACCGCTGCTTTGGCCGGAACTCGGATCCAACCGGGTCTATCTCTACGAGCAGGGCGACGAAGGCGAAACGGCCGCGGCTTTCGAGAAAGCCCATCACGTTACGGAAATCTCCTTCGTCAACAACCGGCTTGTGTCCAACTTCATGGAGCCGCGCGCGGCGCTGGCCGAGTGGAACCCGCAGGACGAAAGCTTCGAGCTGATCATGGGATCGCAAGGCGTCCACGGCATTCGCAACACGCTCGCAAACCATGTCTTCGACATGGACCAGGAGAAGATCCGGGTGATTTCCGGCGATGTGGGCGGCGGCTTCGGAACGCGCGTTCACAACTACCGCGAATATCCGCTCGTCATGGAGGCCGCGCGCCGGCTGGACCGCCCGGTCAAGACGCTGGCCGACCGGTCCGAGCATTTCATGGCGGATGCGCACGGGCGCGACAATCTCGTCAATGCGAAGATGGCCCTGGATGAAGACGGCCGTTTCCTGGCGCTCAGCATCGATGTAAGGGCCAATATGGGCGCCTATCTCAGCGGTTTCGGGCCGAGCATCCCGCTGTTCGGCGCCATGATGGCCACCGGTGTCTACGATATTCGCAAGCACCACATGCGCATCCAGGGCGTCTATACGAACACGACGCCCGTGGACGCCTATCGCGGCGCCGGCCGTCCGGAAGCGGCGCTGCTGCTGGAGCGGCTCGTCGATGCCTGCGCGCGCGAGACCGGCATCGATCCGGCCGAATTGCGCCGTCGCAATTTCATCCGGCCCGAGCAGTTTCCTTACACCACCGTTTCCGGCCGCAAATACGATGTCGGCGAATACCAGGGACACCTGGACATGGCCCTTGAACGGGCCGGGTACGCGGATTTCGAGGCACGCGCAGAGGAGGCGCGCAAGCGCGGCAAGATCCGCGGTCTGGGTCTTTCCGTCTATATCGAGGCCTGCGCCTTCACCGGATCCGAGCCGGCACATCTGCAGCTCAACGACGACGGGACGGTCACACTTTTCATCGGCACCCAGACGAACGGGCAGGGCCATGCGACCGCCTACAGCCAGTTCATCGCCGACCGTATCGGCATCGACTTCGACAAGATCATCGTCAGACAGGGCGACACCAACGATCTGTCGAAAGGCGGTGGAACGGGCGGCTCGCGCTCGGTGCCGCTCGGCGGTGTGTCGGTCGACCGCGCGGGCGAAATGCTCGCCAGGCAGATGCGGCAGATCGCGTCCGACCAGCTTGAAGCGGCGGTCGAGGACATCGAACTGGTGAATGGAGAGGCGCGCGTCGTCGGGACGGACCAGAAGATCAGCTACGAGGGGCTCGCCGAGGCCGCCGAAGACAAGGAGCAGTTGAAGGCGGTCGCAGACATCAAGCAGGACGAGGCGACCTATCCCAACGGCACACACATCTGCGAGATCGAGATCGACCCGGATACGGGAAAGGCGGAGATCGTTGCCTACAATATCGTCGACGATTTCGGCGTGGTGGTGAACCCGGTCCTGCTGATGGGGCAGATCCACGGCGGCGCCGTCCAGGGCATCGGCCAGTGCCTTCTCGAAGGAGCGGAATACAGCGACGACGGGCAGTTGCTGACGGCGAGTTTCATGGACTATGCCATGCCGCGCGCCGACAACATGCCGTCCTTCAGCTTCGAAACGCGCAATGTGCCGTCGACGACCAATGCCATGGGTATCAAGGGTGCCGGCGAGGCCGCCACGATCGGCGCCTGCCCGGCGGTGCTTAATTCCGTGATCGATGCGCTCGACCGCGCCTACGGCATACGCCACATCGAAATGCCGACGACCCCGCACCGCATCTGGTCGGCGATCCAGGAGGCAAAGGGCGCGTGAGCGCCGTGCGTTCCGACAAAGAAAGAACCATGGGCGAAGCATCGCTGGACGACGGACAGACGAGCGCGCTGACCGGCATCGTGCTCAAGCTGACATCGGTCGTTTTCTTCGTTGCCATGGCGACATGCATCAAGGCGGCCGGAGACGGTGTCCCGGCCGGGCAGATTGTCTTCTTCCGCTCGTCGATGGCGATGATCCCGGTGTTCCTGTATCTCGCCTGGCGCCGGCAGCTTCACACCGCATTCCGCACCAGGAATCCGATGGGTCATCTGTGGCGCGGTCTTGTCGGCGTCTCCGCGATGGCTTGCGGCTTTTACGGCCTCACGCAATTGCCGCTTCCCGATGCGATCGCGCTCGGCTATGCGCGGCCGCTGCTGATGGTGGTGCTGGCGTCGCTGGTGCTCGGTGAAACGATCCGGGTCTACCGGTGGTCGGCCGTCGCGGTCGGCCTGGTCGGCGTCCTCGTCATCTCATGGCCGTTGCTGACGCTTTTCGACGGCGGGTTCTGGCAGAGCGGCCAGACGCGCGGCGTTGTCGCCGTGCTCACCTCCGCGTTCCTCGTGGCTTTTGCAATGATCCTCGTGCGGCGCCTGATCACCACCGAAAAGACGCCCACCATCGTTCTTTATTTCTCGCTTTCGGCGACCGTGCTCTCACTGGCGACCATACCCTTCGGGTGGGTGCCGCTGGATACGCCGGCGCTTATCTTGCTGGTAAGCGCGGGGGTACTTGGCGGCCTCGGCCAGATTTTCCTGACGCAAAGCTACCGCCATGCGGACGTCTCGACCATCGCGCCGTTCGAATACACATCCATCGTTTTCGGCATCGTCGCCGGCTATTTCCTGTTCGGCAACGTGCCGCAATGGTCGATGATCATCGGAACTGCGATCGTCATCGCGGCAGGGCTGTACATCATCGTGCGCGAACACCGGCTGGGCGTCGAACAGAAGGCGGCGCGCCGGTTCACCACGCCGCAGGGCTGACCTGGTTTCATATGCTTATTCGGCGGCCGTTTCCGTCTCATCGCCCAGTTCGACACGCGGATCGAGCTCGTAGGTCTGCGGCGTCTGGGCGCGGTCCAGCGGGATCGCCTGGAACTCGACGCGCTCCTCTTCCGATGCCTGCGGGCGGCGGAAGCTGCGGAAATAGGCGTAGCCGCCATAAAGCGCGAAGGATGCTCCCATCACGGTAAACAGCGCCTGGTTGCCGAAATTGTCCATCAGCAGGCCCGAGATCGGCGGTCCGAACATCGTGCCGCCGCCATAGACGATCAGCAGGCCGCTTGACGTCGAGACGAATTCGTCGGCTTGCGCATAGTCATTGGCGTGGGCGACGACGAGTGAATAGATCGGATACATCACCGCGCCCAGCAGCAGGACGAAGACCAGGAACAGGTAGATATTGGACGTTCCGACCAGCAGGTTGAGCACACAAGCCGCCACGCCGATGACGCCGGCCAGGGCCATCACATAGCGCCGGTCGATGCGGTCCGACATGCGGCCGAGCGGGAACTGGAACAGCGCGCCGCCGATCATCGCGACCGCCAGCATTGTCGCGCCGGTCGCGGTCGAGAGCCCGTTGAGCTGCGCGAAGACCGGAGCGAGGTTGTTCCACGCGCCGGTGATCACGCCCGCCAGTGCGGCGCCGACGACGGCCGCCGGCGATTTTCGATAGAGCGCGAAGATGTTGACGGAAACCTGCGTCAACGGCTGCGGCGACTGGGCGTTGGACAGCCCCGTCGGCATCAGTGCGAGTGCGAAGACGATGGCGCAGACCATGAACAGCGACGCCGTCAGCGGGTTGCCCAGCGGCACCATGAACTGTCCCAGCATTACGGCGATCATCGCAATGACCATGTAGACCGAAAACACCGTGCCGCGCGTCTCGTTGGTGACCCGTTCATTGAGCCAGCTCTCGATCACCATGTAGCCGCCGGCGATGGAAAAGCCCGTCAGGCCGCGGAAGAGGATCCAGGCGGCCGGGTGGACGATGAGCGCGTGCATGAGCAGCGAAATCGACATCAGCGCTGCCAGAACGGCAAAGACCCGGACATGGCCGACACGCAGCACGAGGCGCGGCACCGCCAGGCAGCCTGCCGTGAACGCGATGGCATAACCGGTTGCGATCATTGAGATTTCGAAAGTCGACCAGCCCTCCTGCACGGCCCTCAATGGTATGAGGTAACCGGAGAGCCCGACGCCGAGCAGCATGAAGAATGCCGACAGGAGAAGGCTTGCAATCGGAACAATGCTGCTCGTCATAACATCAACTTTCCCGTACGCGGTCTTGGTCAGGAAGCGCTCAAATGCCCGATCGGGCTGTCCGTGTCGGAAATGCGCCACCCATTCCTCGAAATCTGCCGGAAAGTTGCGAAAAACGCGCCCTTATTCGCGACATGGATCTCAAAAAGCAATGGGCCGCACGGCAAGGCCGAACACCCGGAAAATCATGTTGGATTGCCGTCAGGCCGCCTGCCGCAAAAGCGCTGGGGCAGACACGCGATTAGCCGGAAAACCGGTCCAAACGATCGCGCACGGACAGGAAATCCTGCCAGGACAGTTTCTTCGCCGCCGGGTTGCGCAACAGATAGGCCGGATGCAGCGTTGGCAGGGCCGGGATCGCCGTGTCGCTATTAGGATGATATTCAGACCAGGTTCCGCGCAGCGACAGGATACCGCGCGTGGTGCCGAGCAGCGCCTTGGTCGAGACATTGCCGAGGAACACGACGACCTTGGGACCGACCAGTTCGACGTGACGCTCGATGAAGGGGCGGCACAGTTCGATCTCAAGCGGCGTCGGCGACCGGTTGCCCGGTGGGCGCCAGGGGATCATGTTTGTGATGTAGCAGCGGGTCCGGTCCAGTTCGATTGCCTTGAGCATCTTGTCCAGCAGTTGGCCGGCCCTGCCGACGAACGGCAGGCCCTGGCGATCCTCGTCGCGACCCGGTGCTTCGCCGATGAACATGACGTCCGATTGCGGGTTGCCGTCGGCGAAGACGGTGCTGCGCGCGCCGAACCTGAGATTGCAGCCGTTGAACGATGCCAGGGCCTCGCGCAGGGCGTCGATCGACTGGGCGTTGCGGGCGGTTTCCCGGGCATCGGTGATCGCGGCTTCGTCCGGAACGGTCGCCTCGGGCTGTTGCGGCGAGGGGGGCTGTGCCGGCACCGGCTTCTCGGTGGCACTGGCCGCTGGCGGCCGCCGGGCTTCCTGGTTGGAGGGCTTTTTGGCGGCCGCTGCAGTTCGGGCACGGGATTCCTCGAAACGGTCGACTGTGCTTTCCTCGACCGCACTGTCAACGCCCGCTTCGGCATAAAAATGCAAAAGGGCCGCCAGTTCGTCGGCCGTCGGCGCCCGTGCCGATTTTTCGTCTCCGCCTGTCATGGACGGATTGTAAGGCGTCGCGACAGTGAATTGAAGCGCCGGCGGTGGATATCCCCTGCGGCTCCGGGTCTGCCGCGACAAATTGCGCGCAACACCGATTACTATTGACGTTTACGTCAAAGTAAATCATGGAAATCCCGGCAGAATGATTCTAAATGATTGCACTGCGGTACCCGAAACGCTATTGGCCAGTGTCGGAACGGCCTCTGGGCAACCCGATACTGCGGAGGAAATGAAGTATGAGCGACGAACTCGAATTGCCTGAGCGCGAGGGCATGGAATTCGATGTGGTCATCGTCGGAGCAGGTCCGGCGGGGCTCGCGGCGGCCATCCGCCTCAAGCAGCTCAATGAGGAGCTTTCAGTCGTCGTGCTGGAAAAAGGCGCCGAGGTCGGCGCGCATATCCTGTCCGGCGCGGTGGTCGATCCGGTCGGCGTCGATCAGCTGCTGCCCGACTGGCGCGACGATCCCGAGCATCCGTTCAAGACGCCGGTCACCCAGGACCATTTCCTGGTTCTCGGTCCGTCAGGCTCGCTGACCCTGCCGAATTTCATGATGCCGCCGCTGATGAACAACCACGGCAACTACATCGTGTCGCTCGGCAATGTGTGCCGCTGGCTGGCCGCCAAGGCGGAGGAACTCGGGGTCGAGATCTATCCGGGATTTGCGGCGACGGAAGTGCTCTACAATGATGACGGAGCGGTGATCGGCGTGGCGACGGGCGATATGGGCGTCGGTCGCGACGGCAAGCCCGGGCCTAACTTTGCGCGGGGCATGGAGCTCATGGGCAAATACGTTCTGATCGGC
Organism: Nitratireductor sp. XY-223; assembly: GCF_004959855.1. Lineage (GTDB taxonomy): Bacteria > Pseudomonadota > Alphaproteobacteria > Rhizobiales > Rhizobiaceae > Hoeflea_A. The sequence goes on from NZ_SPNT01000003.1 coordinate 113,234, forward strand.
GAGGGTGTCCGCGGATCGCTCGCCAAGCAGCTCATCGCGCATTTCGCACTGGACAAGGACAGCGAGCCGCAGAAATTCGGCATCGGCATCAAGGAGCTGTGGGAAGTCGATCCGTCGAAGCACAAGCAGGGCCTTGTGCAGCACTCCTTCGGCTGGCCGCTCGACGGAAAGACCGGCGGGGGATCGTTCCTCTATCATCTCGAGGACAACCAGGTCGCTGTCGGCTTCGTCCTGCACCTCAACTACAAGAACCCGTATCTGTCTCCCTTCGAGGAATTCCAGCGCTTCAAGACCCACCCGGCCATCGCCCCGACTTTCGAGGGCGGAAAGCGCATCGCCTATGGTGCGCGTGCAATCACCGAGGGCGGATACCAGTCCGTTCCAAAGCTGACTTTCCCTGGCGGCGCGCTGATCGGCTGCTCGGCCGGATTTGTGAACGTGCCGCGTATCAAGGGCTCCCACAATGCGATGCTGTCCGGCATGCAGGCTGCGGAACAGGTAGCGTCAGCCATCGCCGCGGGACGCTCCGGCGACGAACTCAGCGGTTATGACGAAGGCTGGCGCAACAGCGAAATCGGCAAGGACCTGAAAAAGGTCCGCAATGTCAAGCCGCTGTGGTCGCGCCTTGGCACCGCCGGCGGCGTCATGCTGGGTGGTTTCGACATGTGGTGCAACACTTTGTTCGGCTTTTCCATCTTCGGCACGATGAAGCATGGCAAGCCCGACTACGCATCGCTCGAGCCGGCATCGAAACACAAGAAGATCGACTATCCAAAGCCGGACGGCAAACTGACATTCGACCGGCTCTCGTCGGTTTTCCTGTCGAACACCAATCACGAGGAAGACGAGCCCGTCCATCTTCAACTGCAGGACGCCCCGCTCCAGAGGAGCTCGGAATACGATGTCTATGCAGGTCCGTCGACGCGCTATTGTCCGGCCGGCGTATACGAATGGGTGGCGGAGGACGGCCGCGAGCCGCAATTCGTCATCAACGCGCAGAACTGCGTGCACTGCAAGACCTGCGATATCAAGGATCCGAACCAGAACATCAACTGGGTGCCGCCGCAGGGCGGCGAGGGTCCGGTCTATCCGAACATGTAGCCGCGGGTCCGCTTTCGCGCTCTCAAGGCGCGGTGGTTGTATAGCGCGAGAAATGTGCTCGTAATCCGGCCGGTAAACTGCTTTGATGCGGAACCGTTGCGGCCGGATTCGGAGGACAATATGGGTATATCGCGCTTCGCGCTCCTGATGGTGGTGTTCATCGACATCATGGGGCAGGGCCTGATGTACCCCCTGATCACCGCGATCCTGTTCAGCACCAGTCGGGAGTTTCTCCCGCACGACATGCCGGAGGCGGCGCGCGAAGTGCGCTACGGCATAGTCATCGGGCTGTTCTTCATCTCCTGGTTTTTCGGCGCGGCTTTCATCTCCAAGCTGTCCGACTATATCGGCCGCAAGTACGGGATGCTTATCTGCCTGACCGGAATGCTGACCGGCTACGTGCTGACCATCCTGGCGTTGATGACGTCCAGCTTCATCCTCCTCGTCGCCGGCCGCATTGTCGCCGGCTTCACGGCGGGCAACCAGCCGATCGCCCAGGCCGCGCTTATCGACATGGCGAAGGACACGGATGAAAAGAACCGGTTTATGGGCTACATCGCCGCCGCCGCTGCCGCCGGCCTGATGGGCGGGCCGATCATCGTCGGCGTGCTGGGCAGCAAAGAGGTGCTCGGTGACTTCGCCTCGCTGGAGCTTCCGACCTACTTTGCCGCGTTCATCGTGCTTGTGAATCTTTTGCTGATCCAGTTTTTCTTCAAGGAGACGCTCAAAAAGCGGCGCAAGGTCGATTTCGGCCTCTCCGAGGTGTTCCTGACCTTGTGGCGGGTCGCCAAACATCCGGTCGTTGCCCGGGTCGGCGGTGTCTTCTTTTTCGCGGTCCTCGGCCTCAACTGCTTCTTCATTTTCCTCGACAACTACGTGGTCGCGAAGTTCAGTTTCGGGACCTTCTCGTCAAGTGCGATCATCGTCGCGGCCGGCGGTGCGATGGCCTTCAGCAGCACCTTTCTGTTGGCGCCTGTCCTTGCCCGTTTCAGTCAGATCAGGACCATTGCGGTGACCGTGATCATCATGGCCGTGTTCCTGGCGCTGTTCATGGTCAATCCGTTCCCGGATCTGTCCTTCCTGCTGGTGCTGCCGATCCTCGCCGCCTTCGCGATCACCTATCCGACCCTGCTGCTGATGTTTTCGGAAACCGTCGACGAGACGCAGCAGGGCTGGGTCATGGGCGTGTCGATCGCGCTTTTCACACTGGGATCGGGATCGATTTCACTGGTCGGCGGGCTGACCATGGCGGAAAACCGCGATCTTCCCTTCATGATCGGACTTGGCGCCTTTGCGGTCGCATTAATCCTGGTCGCCACCGCCTGGCGCTCCGACAAGGTGCTCCGGCTCGATCCGAAGAACCGCGAAGCGGAGCCGGCCGAGGCCTGATTCTACTGAAAGGCGGGCTCGAAGAAGCTGCGCAGTTTGCGCGAATGCAGCCGCTCGGGGGGCATCGCCGCAAGCTTCTCGAGCGCGAGGATGCCGATCTTCAGATGCTGGTTGACCTGCGTCCGGTAGAAATCCGTCGCCATGCCCGGCAGCTTCAGTTCACCGTGCAGCGGCTTGTCCGAGACGCACAGCAGCGTGCCGTACGGAACGCGGAACCGGAAGCCGTTGGCGGCGATGGTGGCCGATTCCATATCGAGCGCGATGGCGCGTGACTGCGACAGGCGATGCACCGGACCGCTCTGGTCGCGCAGCTCCCAGTTCCGGTTGTCGATGGTCGCCACCGTTCCGGTGCGCATGATGCGCTTGAGGTCGTAGCCGTCCAGCCCGGTGACTTCGGCGACCGCCTCCTGCATCGCCACCTGGACCTCGGCAAGCGCCGGGATCGGGACCCAGACCGGCAGGTCGTCGTCCAGCACATGGTCCTCGCGCACATAGGCGTGCGCCAGCACGTAGTCGCCGAGTTGCTGGCTGTTGCGCAGGCCGGCGCAGTGCCCGAGCATCAGCCAGGAATGCGGGCGCAGCACCGCGACATGGTCGGTGATGGTCTTGGCATTGGACGGTCCGACGCCGATATTGATCATGGTGATGCCGGCGTGGTTGTCCCGCTTGAGATGATAGGCCGGCATTTGCGGCATCCGTGCCGGGCCGACATCCGGCCGCGGCGCGATGTCGCCGGCGCATGTGATGGCGTTGCCCGGCTCGACGAACGCGTCGTAGCCGCCGCCGCCGTCGGCCATCAGGGTCTTGGCGAAGGCGCAGAATTCCTCGACATAGAACTGGTAGTTTGTAAACAGCACGAAATTCTGGAAATGCTCGGCGCGTGTCGCCGTGTAGTGCGACAGCCGCGCCAGCGAGTAGTCGATGCGCTGGGCCGTGAAGGCGGCAAGCGGCAGCGGGCCTCCGGGATCCGGATCGTAGGTGCCGTTGACGATTTCGTCGTCGGTCACGTTGAGATCCGGTGCGTCGAAAACGTCGCGAAGCGGCACGGAAATATTGTTTGCGAAGGAGGCGTCGACATTGGCATCCTCGCCGAGCGCGAAGTGCAGCGGGATGGGGGTCGCCGATTCCTCGACGATGACTTGCAGATCATGGTTCTTGATCAGCAATTCCAGTTGCTGCTCGAGATAGGACTTGAAGAGGCCGGGCCGGGTGATGGTCGCCGTGTAAGTGCCCGGCGACGTCACGTGACCGAAGGAAAGGCGGCTGTCGACATGGGTGAAGCTCGATGTCGAGACACGCACCTGCGGGTAAAAGGCGCGATAGCGGGCGCCTTCGACCGCGTCACCGCTTCCGAAGGACTGAAAGTGATCACGCAGGAAAGCCGTGTTGCGCTGGTAGATCGCCTGCAGGGCGGCAACGGCCTCCTTGGCGCTTGAGAATGATTCGGGGTTGATCGCCGGCGGCGTTACGACGGCCGATTTGTTCTTTTGGCTGATTCGTGTGTCCATGCGCTAATATAGTCACCGCCGCGTGACATGAAAACGACCATGGACGGGTTCCGGCTCAAATTTGAATTTCAGGATTAATGGCCTGCCGTGCGGCGGTCGGGACGGTTTTATCGGTTTCGCTGCAGGCTGACGAATATGACCAGCCCCGCGCCTTTCATGCTCGCTCTGTCCGGCCCTGCCTGATGGGCCGCGAAACCCGCGACCGGGCCGATGAAGAACATGCTGACAAGGCCGATACGCAGCACTGTTGAAACCAGGTCAGAAGTCTTGGCGATCATGATAGTCTCCGCGATTCAGTATTCGGTTGCAGGGCCGCAGCCCGGTTCTTCCAGGCTGATGCAGGGCACGGCCTGTCCGGCGACCCAGGAACGGCTGTGTCTGTCCTGTTTGCCCACCGCGAAAGCGACTGCGCCTGCCAGGATGGCAAAGGCCAGGCTGATCAGGATGAAACGGCGGGTCAGAACGGCGATCATGGTGCATTCCTTGGGTTCACGGCATTTGATGATGCGATCATGCACGAGGCGCTCTGAACCGGTGCTGATGGGTGCGTTCATCGCCCGTTCACAAAACCAGAAGCGGTGAATCCTGCGGGAAATGGGCGGAAGCGGCGTCGCCGCCGGGCCTCGAATCGGCCGGGCGCGGTTCAATTTGCGTCATGGCTGCCCTATGTCTGTTGCTGTCAGCAATCGGAGACGGAATATGGCAGAGCAGAATTCGCCAATTGAACTTTACTATTGGCCAACGCCCAACGGCTGGAAAATTACCATCATGCTGGAGGAGCTTGGCGTCCCATACGTTGTCAAATATGTGAATATCGGAAAAGGGGAGCAGTTCGAGCCCGCATTTTTAAAGATAGCCCCGAACAACCGGATGCCCGCGATCGTCGATCCGGAGGGGCCGGACGGCGAGCCCATCTCGGTATTTGAATCCGGCGCCATCCTTCAATATCTCGGCCGGAAATTCGGCAAGTTCTACCCGAGCGACGAGCGTGATCGCGTCGCCGCCGACGAGTGGCTGTTCTGGCAGATGGGCGGGCTCGGTCCAATGGCCGGCCAGGCGCATCACTTCCGTCAATACGCGCCCGAGGAAGTGCCTTACGCGATCGATCGCTACACCAACGAGGTCAACCGACTGTACGGGGTCATGAATGAGCGGCTGGCGAGCCACGAGTATCTCGCGGGCGATTATTCGATCGCCGACATGGCGTGTATCGGCTGGGTCATCCCTTTCGAGCGGCAGGGCCAGACGCTTGAGGAGTTTCCGAACCTCAAACGCTGGTTCGATGTGATGATGGCGAAGCCCGCGGTTGAGCGGGCCCTGGAGGTCGGCAAGGAAGAACGGGCCAAACACAACATCGCCGACGACAAGGAGGCGCAAAAGGTCCTGTTCGGCCAGCGGGCGCGCTAGCGACTGCGTGGCGGCGCTATTTCCTCGTCCAGGTCTGGGCCTGGCAGATCAGGCCGCCCAGCACGCAACCCTGCATCTTCATCTGCGATCCGGTGATCGAGGCCTTGCCCGTATAGGTCCTGTCGGTCTCCGGGTCGGTGATCTTGCCCCTGTAGCGTCCGCCGGCATTGGCCAGCGTTCCGATGGTGGCGCCCGCATAGGTGCCGGTTTTCAGCGTAACGCAGAAGTTTCCGCCGCCACAGGGCGCAATGGCGGCGGTCTCTCCCGATTGCGTGCGCCAATTGCCGACGATCGGGTCGGCCGCGAGCGCGGTGCCGCCCAACGAAGCCAGAATGAAAGCCGTAGCGGCGGTGTGTTTCAGCATGTTCGCTCCGGGGATCGCTTGAAGAATGCCCTATTGCTTGACGTAAAGGTCAACCGAAATCCAGTCCTTTTTGCGGTGACGGGCCGGTTTTCGGCTTCGAAGTCACAGGATTTTCGGCTGATCAATCGCTGCCGTGGTTAGCGATTGGTTGATATCGGATCGATTCATTTTGAATTAATTTGTCTTCAAAAGCCTGCGTTCCCCGCTTTTCGATGATTAATAAAAGTTCAATTTTACCAATGGTTTGAACTTTGTTTGCCGGCAGTTAAGCATGCCGTTTAACGCCGGATTCAACCCCGACGGTCAAACTCCACCCATCACGACGAAGCCGGAAAACCGGCAGCAAATAAGGCTCTTGGAAGCTTAACAGGGTAAAGACAACTTATTCGACGGGGACTTTGAAAATGGCACGTTTTGAGATTCTGGATCAGCAGCTTGCGGCAATGGGCGGTGAGGCTGAAGCGGAGATCTTCTGCGAGATGGGACTGATGTATGCGGCCGGACGCGACTGCGCGATGGATTTCATCGCCGCGCACAAATGGCTCAACATTGCGGCGATCAAGGGATCGAACCGTGCCGCCGAGTTGCGGTCGGATCTCGCCAGGAGCATGACCAAGACCGACCTGGCCGAAGCGCTTCGCTCCGCGCGCGAATGGATGACCATGCACTGATCGCGGCAGCGGTCGTAAAGGGCAGGGCGCACCAATCTCCGTGCGCTGCTCCGACGTGTTGACCTAATTGCATTATTCCGGCCGGGCAGGAATGCCCGGCATCGTTTCCGGACCGACTTCCGGTTGATGACCTCCAGAACATGACTGGAGGTCAGAAATGAAAATCAAGAGCCTTCTTCTCGGCTCCGCTGCGGCAATGCTCGCAGTCTCCGGTGCTTCTGCGGCAGACGCTATCGTCGCAGCTGAGCCGGAACCCGTCGAATATGTGCGCGTCTGTGACGCCTTCGGCGCTGGTTACTTCTACATCCCGGGCACGGAAACCTGCCTGAAGATCAGCGGTTTCGTCCGCATGAATGTAACCTATTCCAACAATGATGTCGGCGAGCAGACGTCAAGCGCAAGCAGCTGGGGTACTTCGGTACGCGGTCGCGTGAACTTCCAGGCCAAGGAAGACACCGAATATGGTGTTCTGCATGCCTATGTCCGTTTGCAGGGTGACAATTCCGGCGGCGGCGATGGTGCCGTGGTGGTCGACCAGGGTTACGCAGAACTGGGCGGCCTTGTCTTTGGTTACACGGAAAGCGTCTGGGTCAGCTCCAAGAACGGTGGTGCATCGGGTTTCGGTTCGCACTCTGACAACGGATTGAACTACGGTTACGGCCAGGCCAACCAGATCGGTTACAACTTCACCGGTGCTAACTGGTTCGCGGCCATTTCGGCACAGGACGATGGTGACGCTTCAAGTGCAATGCCTGACATCGCGGGCCGTATCGGCGGCGTTTTCGCCGGTGCGACGATCTATGCCGCTGCCGGTTACGACCAGTCGGCTGAAAACTTCGGCGTCAAGCTCGGCCTCAACACCGACATCGGTCCGGCCGGCAATCTGATCGTTCAGGGTTTCTACGCTGACGGTCCGACGATCTTTGGTGCAAACACGACGCTTCCACTGACAGCAGCCACGAAGGGTACACGTACCGCCGAATGGTCTGTCCTGGCGTCTTATCAGCACCAGTTCACGCCGAACTTCAAGGGTTCGGTCGGTGGTCAGTATTCCGCTGACTACTACGCAACCGCCCTCAACAGCATTCTGAATGCTGCGCCGGGTACCGTAACGACGACGCAGACTGCCCTTGGAAGCGCTTCTTCCGGGATCGACTCCTGGGCTGTTGAAGGTGTTCTCGTCTGGAACCCGGTTGCAAACCTCGAAGTTCGCGGTGAGGTTCGCTACACCACTTTCTCTGGTCTGGCAGCCGGACTTCCTGCAGGCAGCTACTTCGGCGTCGATGATCAGGTCGACACGCTGTTCCGTCTGCAGCGCAACTTCTAAGCTGAACTGAATAAACCAAAGCAGTCGCCCGATAACGGGCGGCTGCAACTTAAAAGTTGCATACGCCTGGTAGTGTTTACTACCGGGTGTTTTGGCTTGCCTAGAGGAAACAACCTGTGTTAAGCAAAACCATACCCATACAACTTTACCAATTGACGCGTCTAAATGGTATTTCTTGATATTGTTTGTTCCGGTTGTAGGTCATGCTTAAAAAAGAAGACAGTAATTTAGTAGAACTTTGGGAAGCTTACAGCGATTTACTATGGGAGGAAGGCAAGCATAAAGAAGCATGTCGTAGTTATATTGACGAAATAAGCCGTTTTATGTTGTATAGCGGCAGGAGAAAATTCGACAACAACTTGCTGGATGATCTGACGATTCACTTCCGCCAGAAGGGCAATCGCAACTCAACGATCAACCGCAAGTTTGCAAGTCTTTCCAAACTGCTGCGCAGGCATCACAGGAACGGCGGGCTCGCACAGCTTCCCGAATTCCGGAAACTGCCGGAGCGAAACGCCCGGATCCGGTTTCTTTCAAGGGAAGAAGAGACCGATCTGTTCAGCCGGATCAACGCCATAGACAATTCCTACGCCCGGCTCAGTCTTTTCCTGGTCGAGACTGGTGCACGGGTTGGGGAGGCTCTGAAACTGAATTGGGGGGATATCGAGGGTGATTATATCACCTTCTGGGAGACCAAATCATACCGGCCCCGGACCATCCCGATGACGATCCGCGCCAAGAAAGCCGTATCCGAACAACGCAGTGCATCGGGGCGTAAGCCGGGCCCTTTTCACGGGATTGCCTACGCAAAATATCGCAACGCCTGGCATGAGGCCAAGGATAGCACCCATATGCGCGATGATCGCCAGGTCGTACCACACGTGTTGCGGCACACCTGCGCATCACGCCTTGCCCAGTCGGGAGTCGATATCAAAAGGATCCAGGAATTCCTGGGGCATCGGACACTCAGCATGACGCTGCGCTATGCGCATCTATCACCGAAACATCTTGATGTTTGTGCTGAGGCCTTGAACAAGCTGCACCACTGACGACGGGGTTCCGTCGGTCACGGCGCGCCCGGTGAAGAAGGCAAAGAAAAAGCCCGGCAGCCAAGCTGCCGGGCTCTTTTGACGTGTATCTAAGCGACCTTAGAAGTTGCGCTGCAGACGGAACAGGCCCGTTGTAGCGTCGCCACCAACGTATGCGCCGGTGTCGGCAAGACCGCTGGAGAAGTCGGTGTAGCGAACTTCACCGCGAACTTCGAGGTTAGCAACCGGGTTCCAGACCAGAACACCTTCGATTGCCCACGAGTCGATGCCGGAGTTGGCGCTAGCAATAGGAGCCGTGCCGGCAAGAGCGTTGAAGTAGTAATCAGAGGAGTACTGACCACCGACCGAACCCTTGAAGTTCGGAGCGAACTGGTGCTGGTACGAAGCAATGACTGACCACTCGGGCGTGTAGGTGCCGCCACCAGCAATACCGGTCGGCGATGCGTTGGCGCCGTAGCGGGTCGGACCGTCAGCGTAGAAACCCTGAACGATCACGTTACCAGCCGGACCGACGTCCATGTTCAAGCCGAGCTTGAGACCGAAGTTCTCAGCGGACTGGTCGTAACCGCCAGCACCATAGATCGTTGCACCGGCAAAGACACCGCCCACACGACCCGTGATATCAGGCATGTAAGTCGCACCGTCGCCATCGTCGTTGGCGGAGATCGCTGCGAACCAGTTGGAACCGGTCAGGTTGTAACCGATCTGGTTTGCCTGCGAGTAGCCGTAGTTCAGACCGTTGTCGGAGTGCGAACCGAAGCCCGATGCACCACCGTTCTTGGAGCTGACCCAGGTCGTTTCCGTGTAACCGAAGATCAGGCCGCCGAGTTCGGCGTATGCCTGGTCGACGAAGGTCGGCAGGTCGTAGGTGGCGGCGTTGTTCAGGTCAGCAGTGCTTGTATCGCCCTGGATACGGACATAAGCGTGCAGCACACCGTATTCGGTGTCTTCCTTGGCCTGGAAGTTCACACGACCACGTACGTTGGTGGTGTAGCTGTCGTTGTTGCTGTTGAAGTTGATGTCCATACGGACAAAACCGCTGATCTTCAGGCAGGTTTCCGTGCCCGGGATGTAAAAGTAACCAGCGCCGAAGGCGTCACAGACGCGCACATATTCGACGGGTTCCGGCTCAGCTGCGACGATAGCGTCTGCCGCAGAAGCACCGGAGACTGCGAGCATTGCCGCAGCGGAGCCGAGAAGAAGGCTCTTGATTTTCATTTCTGACCTCCAGTCAATTTCCTTAAACGGTCTGGGCATTGGCTGCGAGGCAGCGTTCCCTGTCCCATCCCCAACTAAAAAGAAGATAAACGCCAATCCGTCCCTCTTCCGAGATTGAAGATACCGAACGGGTTGCGTGAAGCAACGGGGATTTTGGTTTCTGTTAGGGCTGTGGAAGAGGTTGGGGGGTAGCTGTTGCACAAAAGACACGATTTCGCTCACGCAGCCCCCCAAACCCTTTACAGCCGTTAATAAAATTCACGGAAATCCGACGGGAATCGGTGCGGAACTCCACCCGGACGGGCGTCGAAACGGCCGTAAATACCCATCAAGTGCGTTTTGATTCGGACTTGTGGACAATGTCGCACCGGTCCTGATTCCCCCGCTTCGGGCCGATTTCCTCGACTGACCTGGGATAAATGCGGGGAGGCTATATGGCGGAGAGGAAGGGATTCGAACCCTCGAGACGGTTCCCCGTCTACTCCCTTAGCAGGGGAGCGCCTTCGACCACTCGGCCACCTCTCCGGCACCGCCCGAATTAGCGATAGTTCCTTTGCGGTGCAAGGATTTTTCAATTCCCTCAGGTTTTTTTTGCGGCGGGCATGATCACGTCCACGTCGAAATCGCAGGCGGTGTCGCGCGCCAGCGCTTCCATCGCCTGGTGCTGACTCAAAAAGACCCGGCCGGTCAGCTGATCAAGGAAATGCGAGCGCTCCAGCCGGTCCATGACCGGCCCCTTGACCTCGCTGAGATGGAGGGTCACGCCGATGTCCCGGAGACGCGCGTTGATCGCCTCGAGCGATTCCAGCGCGCTCATGTCGATTTCGTTGACGGCCGGGCACATCAGCACGACATGCTTCAACTCCGGCTTCCGCGCCACCAGGTCGTAGATGCGGTCTTCCAGGAAACGCGCATTGGCGAAATATAGGCTTTCGTCGACGCGCAGCGTCAGCACCCGCCTGTCGGTGATGACATCATGGCGCAGGATGTTGCGGTAGTGCTCGGTTCCGGGCACGCGCCCGACAACGGCCGTGTGCGGCCGCGATGTCCGGTAAAGATGGATCAGCACGGAGATCAGCACGCCCGCCGTCACGCCGAGTTCGACGCCGGCGCCGAGTGTGATCAGCACGGTCGCGCCGACAGCCGCGAAATCCGCCTTCGAATAGTTCCATGCTTTTGAAAGGATGGAGAAATCGACAAGCGACAGCACGGCCACGATAATCGTCGCGCCCAGTGTCGCCTTGGGCAGGAAGAAGATCAGCGGCGTCAGGAAAAGGGCGGCAAATGCCAGTCCCGCGGCCGTATACGCACCGGCGGCCGGCGTCCGCGCACCGGCGTCGAAATTGACGACGGAGCGGGCGAATCCGCCGGTGACCGGGTAGCCGCCCGTGAAGGCCGCGCCGATATTGGCGGCGCCGAGACCGACGAGTTCCTGGTCGGGGTCGATTCGCTGCCGGCGCTTGGCTGCCAGGGTCTGGGCGACGGATACGGATTCGACAAAGCCGATCACCGAAATCAGCACGGCGGCAGCGGCGAGTTCGCTCCACAGCTCCAGGGAAAAGGAGGGTATTGTCAGCGGCGGCAGGCTTTGCGGCACCGCGCCCACCGTCGCGACGCCGCGGTCGGCCAGGTCGAAGGCCCAGACAACGAGCGTTGTCAGGGCGACCGCGGCCACAGGGCCGGCCTTGGCGATGACGTCCGCCAGGCGCGGTCCGAAGCCGATGCGCCTCAGCGCCGGCTTCAGGCCCTTGCGCACCCAGAAGAGAAAACCCGTCGCGGCAACGCCGATCGCCATGGTAAACCCGTTCGCCTCGGACAGGTGCCGGGCGATGGATACCAGCAGTTCGAGCAGATTGTGACCGGATGCCTCGATGCCGAGGATGTGCTTCAACTGGTTTGCGGCGATGAGGATTCCGGTCGCGGAGATAAAGCCGGCGATCACTGGATGCGACAAAAAATTTGCAAGAAAGCCAAGCCTGAAAACGCCGAGCAGCAGCAGGAAGCCGCCGGACATCAGTGCGAGCGTGAGCGCGGCGGTAATGTACTGCGCGGATCCGGGCTCCGCGATCTGACCGACGGCCGCCGCCGTCATCAGCGACACGACCGCAACCGGCCCGACCGCCAAAGCCCGGCTGGTGCCGAAGATCGCATAGAGCACAATCGGCGCGATCGAGGCATAGAGGCCCGTCTGCGCCGGCAGCCCTGCGAGCAGCGCGTAGGCGAGCGACTGGGGAATCAGCATGATCGTGACGACGACGGCGGCAACCAGGTCGTCCGCCAGGGCGCTTCGGTCGTAGCCGCGCCCCCAGTCGAGGAGCGGAATGTATTGCCGGACGCGCGATGCGCTGTTTCTCGCCATTTGTCTTTCCACGGTCGCAAGGCCGGGCCGCCGGCCGTCGCACGGCGGAGCCGGATAGAATTCGGATCGGTTTGTTCGGGCGTTCAGCCGACCATATCAGGCCTGGCCAGCCATTCCTTGCCGCGCAGCATGGCCCGCCAGTACATCGGCGGCAGGATCTTTTCCTTCAGGAACCACGCGGCGCGGGTCGGTTTGCGGCCGTTGATCAGCCAGGTCGGCATGCTCGGCAGCAGCTTGCCGCCATAGCCGAATTCGGCGAGCACGATCTTGCCGCGCTCGACGGTCAGCGGGCAGGAGCCATAGCCGTCGTAATGGGCGACCGAGCGGGCGCGTCCCATGTCCTGCAACAGGTTGTTGGCGACCGTCGGTGCCTGTTTTCGCGCCGCCGCCGCCGTTTTGGCATTCGGTGCATTCATCACGTCGCCGAGCGACCAGATGTTGTCGAAGCTCTTGTGGCGCAGCGTGTTCTGATCGACATCCACCCAGCCGGCCGCATCGGCCAGTGGGCTGACGCGGATGAAATCGGGCGCCGTCTGCGGTGGCACGACGTGGATCATATCGAATTCGATTTCCGCTTGCCGTTCTTTGCCGGCCTCGTCGCCAACCGCGAACCATGCCTTGCGCGATGGACCGTCGATGCGCACCAGCCGGTGTCCGAACATCAGCTCGGCCCGGTAGCGTTCGATGTAATCCATCAGCGCCGGGACATATTCCTTGACGCCGAACAGGACGTTGCCGGCATTGCAGAACCGGATGTCGACCTTGTCGAGCACCCCTGTGCGGCGCCAGTGGTCGGCCGAAAGGTAGAGCGCCTTCTGCGGCGCGCCGGCGCATTTGATGGGCATCGGCGGCTGGGTGAAGACGGCGCGTCCCGATTTCAGCTCGCTGACCAGCTTCCACGTATAGGGTGCAAGATCGTAGCGGTAGTTCGAGGTCACGCCGTTCTTGCCCAGCGTTTCGACGAGACCGTCGACGCCGTTCCAGTCGAGCTTGAGACCCGGTGCGACGATCAGCCGGTTGTACTTGACCACCCGGCAGCCGTCGAGAATGACGGCGTTGTTCTGCGGCTCGAATGCCGACACGGCGGCCTTGATCCAGTGCACGTTGCGCGGAATGAGCGAGGCCATCGTCTTGGCGGTGGTCGACGCGTCGAAGATGCCGCCACCCACCATCGTCCAGCCGGGCTGGTAGTAGTGGATATCGGCCGGATCGATGATCGCGATATCAAGGCCGCCGTCCCGGGCATGCAGGCTCGACGCTGCGGCAATGCCGGCTGCGCCGCCGCCGACGATGACGATGTCGTGGCTGGCATCTGCGGTGTCGGTCGGCGTCTTGCCGCCATTGGCGATCCTGCGCACGACCCCGGACATGTCGTAACCGGCCTTCCGGGCCGTCTCCAGGATGGAGGGCAGGGGGGTTCCGTGCGCGCCCTCGTCGAGCGACCACAGCGTTGCCGAGCGTGTTCCCGTCCGGCAATAGGCGAGCGTCGGCTTGGGCAGGGATTGCATGGCCGCACCGAAAGCCACGGCGTCGCTGTCTTTTACGCGGCCGGATGTCACGGGAAGATAGTGGCACTCAAGGCCGGCCTCGGCGGCAGCGTCGCTGATTTCCTTGAATGCCGGCTGGTCGGCCCCTTCGCCGTCGGGCCGGTTACAGACGATGGAGCGGAAGCCCTGATTGGCGATGGCCGCGATATCGCTCGGCAGGATTTGCGGACTGACCGCCAGGGTGGCGTCGATATGTTTGATTTCCATTTTCGGGGTCTCCTGCGCCGATAGCGGCGGACCGATCCTCTTCTGGCGCCTCAGAGCGTGTTGACGGGCACTTTCAGCATCGGTCGTCCGTCCTTGTCCGTCGGCACTTCGCCGGCGCGCATGTTGACCTGCAGCGACGGGATGATGAGCGTCGGCATGTCGAGCGTCGCATCGCGCTCGGTGCGGAACTTAACGAACTCTTCCTTGGTCTTGCCGCCACCGACATGAATGTTGTTGGCCTTTTCCTCTCCGACGGTCGTCTCCCAGAGGATTTCCCGGCCGTTGGGGCCGTAGTCGTGGCACATGAAAAGACGCATTTCGTCCGGCAGCGTCAGGATCTTGTGTATGGAATCGTAGAGTGTCGCCGCATCGCCGCCGGGAAAATCGGCGCGTGCCGAGCCGCCGTCCGGCATGAAAAGCGTATCGCCGACAAAGGCCGCATCGCCGATGACATGCGTCATGCAGGCCGGCGTATGGCCCGGCGTGTAGATCGCGAAGGCGCGCATCGTGCCGATGTCATAGGAATCACCGTCCTTGAACAGCGCGTCAAACTGCGAGCCGTCCCGCTGGAATTCCGTGCCCTCGTTGAACACCTTGCCGAAGGTGTTCTGGACCACCATGATCTGGTCGCCGATTCCGATCTTGCCGCCGAGTTTTTCCTGGATGTAGGGCGCGGCCGATAAATGGTCGGCATGGACATGGGTCTCGACGATCCATTCCAGTTCCAGCCCGTTCTGCCGGATGTATTCGATGATCTCATCGGCATGTTCATAGGTGATGCGCCCGGCGGCGTAGTCGATGTCCATGACGGAATCGACCACCGCGCAGGCATTGCTGGCCGGATCCCTGACAACATAGCTGATCGTGTTGGTGGCGGGATCAAAGAAGGCCTTGACCTCCGGTTTGACGGACATGTTGACTTGGTAGGACATGATTTGTTTCCTCTTGCTGCCTTTGTGTTGCGCGTGGCGTCAGGCCCGTGCCGGCCGCGCCAGTACGTTCAGCGCGATGCGGGTAAGGGCGATCCCGGCGATCATCGCTGCGACGAATAGAACGGTGCTGGTGTAGCCGAGGCCCAGAGCCGGAATGGCGCCACCGGGACAGAATCCCGAAATGCCCCAGCCGATCCCGAAGATTGCCGAACCGATGACGAGCCGCCGGTCGATCAACCGATTGTCGGGCAGGTAATAGGCTCTGTCGAGCAACGGCCCGGACCGGACGCCGAACACCAGCCGATAGCCGATCGCGGTCGTGACGAGCGCGCCGCCCATGACAAAGATCAGGCTTGGGTCCCAACTGCCGGCAAAGTCGAAGAAATTGAGCACCTTGGCCGGATTGGCCATGCCGGAAAGTGCGATCCCCAGCCCGAATATCATGCCGATCATGAGCGCGGTCGCGATACGCATGGATCAGATGCCTCCCAGAATATGGCGGACGATGAAAACCGTTGCTGCCGTTGATGCCATGAAGACCAGCGTCGCGACGATCGAGCGCGGCGAAAGGCGCGCCATGCCGCACACGCCATGGCCGCTGGTACAACCCGAGCCGAGCGTGACGCCAACGCCGACGATCAGCCCTCCGGCAATCAGCGCCGGTGCCGAAATCGGTACGGAAAAGGCGATATGCCCGCCGCTCGCGGTGAAGATCAGCGGTGCCGCGACGGCGCCGGCAAGAAACGCGAGGCGCCAGCCCCAGTCTCTGGAAAGCGGCGGAATGATGCCGGCAAGGATGCCGGTCATTCCGGCGATCCGCCCGTGAAAGGCCATCAGCAGCGTTGCCGCGAGCCCGATCAGGATACCGCCGGCCAGCGACAGGAACGGCGTGAATTCCGTCGCCATTTCAATGCACCCCTATAGCGCTGGAGAACGGCCCAGCGGGGTCGATCTTCGTCGTTGCGGCGAATTTAAACATCGGTGATGCTCCATTTCCCGTTTCGGTCCTGGAGCTCATATATATGAGTAAATTATAATATTCAATAATTAGGATATTAATATGTGAAAAATTTGTCGCTGCGGTTCGTTGCGAGCCGTGCGGGGAGGTGCCGGAAGAAGGCCCGTCAGCGGACAGGCGGTTTGCCGATGCGCCTTACCGCACCGGCTTGCAGAACAATTCGTAGAGGGTCTCGACCAGGGACGAGACCTCCTTGTCAGCGATGCTGTAGTAGATCATACGGCCCTCGCGCCGCGCCGTTACCAGACGGTCGAAGCGCAGCCGTGCGAGCTGCTGCGAGACGGTCGCCTGCGGCATGGACAATATGCCTTCAAGGTCCGAGACCGACTTTTCGCCTTCCGACAGGATGCACAAAATCAGCAGACGCGTTTCGTGCGAAAGCGCCTTGAGAAGCTCGCTCGCCTTGCGCGCCTGCGCCAGCAGCGCCTTCATTTCGTCGGGGCTCATTTCCGATTTCAGTTTGGGAATTGGCATGTCCTTGTCCGATTCACTGCCGCCGATCCGCGGTCCCCTCAATACCATCGGATTATATCATCGCGTGTGTTTTGGCCAGACAGCCAGCCGCAGCCACTGAATGGCGCTGTTCGATTCGGGGCACCTGCCGGGAAAGGGTGACGCACCGTCTTCCGATCGGGCAGCCGATTTCGTTGATTGTGCCTGTGTTTGTGCCATTTAATGCGCCAACCGGAGGATGACCATGGGCTTGATGTTGAAGGGCGCGTATCTGGCGGAAGACCCGCAGCCGGACACGCAGGAGGACGGCGAATTCAGACGCGCCAGGAGCACGATCCGCAACTGGATCACGCCGGACGGCGCGGCCGGTCCGACCGGCGAGGGCGGCTTCGCGGCGAAACCCGGGCGCTACCACCTTTTCCTCGCCTGGAACTGCCCCTGGGCGCACAGGGCCTTGCTGGCGCGCCATTTCAAGCGGCTTGCGGACGACATCAGCGTTTCCTTTGCAGCACCCCGCCGCACCGCGGATGGCTGGGTCTTCGAAAAGGACGGAGAGTTTGCGGACAGCGTGTTCGGCGCGTCGGCACTGCATGAGGTCTATGCCCGCGTATCCCCTGCCTATACGGGCAGGGTGACGGTGCCTGTTCTTTGGGACCTTGAGCGCAACGTAGCGGTCAGCAATGAATCGGCCGATATCGTGCGCATGCTCGACCGGTCCTTCGACGGGGGGCTCCGGCTCTATCCGGACGATTGCACAGCCGAGATCGACGCGTGGAACGAGCGCATCTACCGCAACGTCAACAACGGCGTCTACCGCGCCGGATTCGCGCGCACGCAGGAGGCCTACGACCGGGCCGTTGCCGAGGTATTCGAAACCCTCGACCGGATCGAGGGGCAGCTCGGCGAAACACGCTACCTCGCCGGCGACGCATTCACCGAGGCGGACCTTCGGCTGTTCCCGACACTCGCCCGTTTTGATGTCGCCTATCACTATGCCTTTAAATGCAACATCCGGCGACTGCAGGATTATCCGAACCTGTGGGCCTACGCGCGCGCCATCTACCAGATGCCCGGCGTCGCGGAAACGGTGCGGTTTGACGTCTACAAGCAGGGCTATTTCTCGCCCAGCCCGCTGCGCAATCCGCTCGGCATCGTTCCCGCCGGTCCCGCGATCGACTGGTCCGCACCCGACGGGCGCGGCTGACCGCTGCCTGCGCCAGGCCGTCTTGACTCCCAACCGATGTGCCGTCACATCGTGAACGCAGGGTTTCGGGATCGGACGGCGCATGCAAAAACGGGCATTCATAATACATCTGGCGCGTGCCAAGGGCCGCAAACGATTTGCCGACGAACTGGTCCGGTCCTCCCCGATCGAGACTGAAATCATCGATGGCGTGGACGGCGGCAAACTCGAGCAGGACGAGATTGACCGGGTCTACAGTCCCGGTTTGCACCGCCCGCATTATCCGTTTCGCCTCCGGCCGGCTGAAATCGGCTGTTTCCTCAGCCACCGCCGGTGCTGGCGTCGGATCGTCGATGACGAACTGGACTACGGGCTGGTGTTTGAGGACGATGCCGCGCTGGACGCCGCGGTCGCCGGACCCGCCATTGATTTTGCCGAGAGCCATATCGCGGACGCAGGCTATATCCAGATGCCCGTCAGGGACGTACCGGCAGGCGCAGAACTGAATTTCGAGAGCGCCGGCATCAGGCTCATGTCGCCGCTTGTCACGCCGCTCAGAACGTCCGGCCAGGTGGTAAGCCAGGCCGCGGCGCGGCGGCTTCTCTACGTGACCGAGGTCTTCGACCGCCCGATCGACACACTGCTTCAGATGCACTGGATTACCGGCATCCGGCCGCTCGTCCTGACACCCTCGGGCCTCACCAACCACACGGAGGCCGCCGGCGGCAGCACCATTGCGTCCGGCAAGACGGTCTTTGAACGCGTGAATCGTGAAATCAGGCGTTTTTCCTATCGCCGGAAAATCGAAAAACTGTCGCGGCGCCACCAGGCGCCCGCGTGACGCTCAGGTGTTTTCCCGCAGCAAGGCGTTCGCGGCGTTCGCCTCGTAGTCGACATAGCGCAACGCAATGTCGCGATTGGCCTCGATCGAGGCCCGCTTGGCCTCGTACAGTTCGGGTGTCGCCGCCGCGATCGCGGATCTGATCTCATCGGCGGACCGGCAGATTATCATCCCGTCCGGGTCGAAGTGGCGCTCGATATCCGGCGCTCCCCAGTAGATCGGGAGTGTGCGGCAGATCATGCAGTCGATGAGCTTCTCGGTGAAATAGCCTTCTTCCCGGCTGTTTTCGATGACGATCGAATAGCGGTATGACGAAAGGCCTTCCTCCTTGCGCTCAAGCTCCTTGTAGGCGCTGCCAAGAAGATCCACGTCCTTGCCGTTGCTCGTGCACCATTGCGCGATTTCGTGCCTGAGCGCGTGCCCCTCGAGCTCTGTCTTGGACGAGGCGATCAGCGACATATGCCGGTTCTTGTCCTGTTGCCCGCCTGTCGCGACATCGACCCACGCACCCCCGAACGGCATGACCAGGGCGTTTCTGGTCCACCGGGCCATGAAGGGGCGGTGTGTGATGATGCGGTGAAACCGAAGCTGCAGGGCGATCGCCGCCAGGTAATTGCGCTTGTGGACGGCGAAAGGCTCCGCAATCAGCATCGAGATGCGGCATCGCACGCCCGGTCTCGGATCCCAGAAGTATTTGGATCTAGGATAAAGCATCAGATGATCGTCACGGCTGAGATCGCCGACCGTGCCCGAAACGCCCGGCTCGCCGAGCGGCCAGTTCAGATCGCTGGCCGGCACATCGCAAAGCCTGCCGGTCAGCACATGTTCATAAGGCAGGATGCCTATCTTCATCGGGATGGTCTCTTCGCGCACACGCGAAGGTGTCATACCGGGAAATCCAACGACTGCAAGGGCAATGCGGCAACAAAGTTGGGGGCGGCGGCGGACGAAGGAATGGCTATCAGCCGGCCAGTTCGCGGCTGTGGCGGTTGTGCTCCTCGATCACGGAACCGATGTCCAGCGTGACGATCTGGCCGTCTTCGACGACGACCTTGCCGTTGATCACCGTATAGCGGGCCTTTTGCGGCGCGCAGAAGATGGTCGCGGCGACCGGATCGTGCAGCGCGCCGGCATAGTCGATCGTGTTGAGGTCGAGAGTGAAGAAATCTGCGCATCTTCCGGTTTCCAGTGCGCCGACATCGTCCCGGCCGAGAACAGCCGCACCGCCCAGCGTCGCCAGTTCCAGTGCCTGGCGCGCGGTCATCCACTCATGGGTGCGTAGCGGGTGGGACTGGGACAGAAGGAAATGCTTGCGCGGGCCTTCCGGCGGCAGCAGTCCCATCTGCAGGCGCGACAGCAGCATCGCCTGGCGCGCCTCGAGCAGCATGTTGGAGGAATCGTTGCTGGCCGATCCGTCGACCCCAAGTCCGACCTTTACGCCCGCGCGAAGGTATTTCTTGACCGGCGCGATGCCGGAGGCAAGGCGCATGTTGGAGCAGGGGCAGTGCGCGGCCCCGCAGCCGCTGCGGGCAAACTTGCCGATTTCCTCGTCGTCGACATGGATCGCATGGGCGAACCACACATCGTCTCCCAGCCAGCCGAGATCCTCCATCCACTCGACCGGCCGCTTGCCGAATCGCTCCAGCGTGTAGCGTTCCTCGTCGAGCGTCTCGCAAAGATGGGTATGCAGCATCACCTTCTTGTCGCGCGCCAGCACGGCGGTTTCGCGCAACAGGTCTTCCGAGACCGAGAACGGCGAGCACGGCGCGAGCACGATGCGGGTCATCGCCCCGTGCGCGGCATCGTGATAGCGGTCAACCACCCGGATGCAGTCGGCCAGGATGTCTTCTTCTTCCTCCACGCAGTCGTCCGGCGGCAGGCCGCCCTTCGATTCTCCGAGCGACATCGAACCGCGGCTTGCATGGAAGCGCACGCCGAGGTCGGCGGCGGCCTCGATCAGGAAGTCGACCTTGTTGCCGCTGCGGAAGAGATAGGAATGGTCGAAAACGGTCGTGCACCCGGACAGCGCCAGTTCGCCAAGGCCGATGAGGGCGCTCGTACGGGATGCCTCCGGATGGGTCTTTGCCCAGATGCGGTAGTGCGCCTGCAGCCAGGGAAACAGGTTGTTGTCCTGCGCGGCCGGAAGGTTGCGTGTCAGCGTCTGGTTGAGGTGGTGGTGGGTGTTGACGAAACCCGGCAGGACGATCTGGCCGCGCGCGTCGATGACGCGGTCGGCCTGCGACGGGAGCGTTTCACTCGCACCGACGGCTTTGATGACGCCGTCCTCGGCGTAGAGGCCGCCCCCGGCCAGTTCCCGTCGATCACGATCCATCGTCACCAGCATGTCGGCATTTTTTACAAGCAGTGAGGCCATTTGGTTCTCCATGAGGAGATTGTGGGACAACGGTCGCACCGCGATCCTAGCGTCTGGCGGGTTCGATTCCACCGCAATATTCACGAAACACTTTCAGCAACATGATTTCAAAATGTGAAACCATGTTTCTTTATTCGGAATATTTGCTGGCGTGCTGAATTCCCGATAGGTAAAAAGGAGGCGGAGCAAACGCAATGGAGCGCAAGATGGGAACCAGCGGCGACGGCAAACAGCGCAGGTTGAGATCTCGGGA
This sequence comes from Nitratireductor sp. XY-223, assembly GCF_004959855.1. GTDB lineage: Bacteria > Pseudomonadota > Alphaproteobacteria > Rhizobiales > Rhizobiaceae > Hoeflea_A. The sequence goes on from NZ_SPNT01000003.1 coordinate 134,435, forward strand.
GTGGTTCGACAATCCGGACAATCCGGATATGACCGCGCTCTATCTGGAACGCTATCTCAATTACGGGCTGACCCGCGAGGAACTGCAATCCGGAAAGCCGATCATCGGCATTGCCCAGACAGGCTCCGATCTTTCGCCGTGCAACCGGCCGCACCTCGAACTGGCAAAGCGGGTCCGCGAGGGCATTCGCGAAGCCGGGGGCATTGCCATCGAGTTTCCAGTCCATCCGATCCAGGAGACCGGCAAGCGGCCGACCGCCTCGCTCGACCGCAATCTCGCCTATCTCGGGCTGGTCGAGGTGCTCTACGGCTATCCGCTGGACGGAGTCGTTCTGACCACCGGCTGCGACAAGACCACACCGGCCTGCCTGATGGCCGCCGCGACCGTGGACCTTCCGGCAATCGTGCTGACCGGCGGGCCGATGCTCAACGGTTGGTTCCACGGCGAACGCGTCGGGTCGGGTACGGTGGTCTGGAAGGCCCGGGAACTGCTGTCCGAGGGCAAGATCGACTACGACACGTTCATCGAAATGGTGTCCGATTCGGCCCCGTCCATCGGCTACTGCAACACCATGGGCACCGCGACCACGATGAACACGCTTGCCGAGGCGCTCGGCATGTCCCTGCCGGGCTGCGCATCGATACCGGCGCCGTATCGTGAGCGTGCTCAAATCGCCTATCTGACCGGCAAGCGCATCGTCGACATGGTCAACGAGGATTTGAAACCCTCCGACATCATGACGCGCGAGGCGTTCGAGAACGTCATTGCCGTCAATTCTGCGATCGGCGGATCAACGAATGCACCAATTCACATGAACGCCATTGCCCGGCATGTCGGCGTGGCGCTGTCGCTGGACGATTGGGAGAATCGCGGTCTCGACGTTCCCCTGATCGTCAACCTGCAGCCGGCCGGAGAGTATCTCGGCGAGGATTTTCACCGCGCCGGCGGCGCGCCGGCGGTGATCGGCGAGCTGATGCGCCATGGCCTGATCCACGAGGGCGCCATCACCGCAAACGGGAGAACGATCGGCGACAACTGCCGCGGTATCGTCAGCGAGAATGCCGATGTCATTCGCGATTTCGACCACGCCCTGAAGGAACAGGCCGGATTCAAGGTCATGCGCGGCAACATATTCGATGCCGCCGTCATGAAGCTGAGCGTGATTTCCGAAACGTTCCGGGAACGCTATCTGTCGGATCCGCAACACCCGAAACGGTTCGAGGGTAGGGCGATCGTTTTCGACGGACCGGAGGATTATCACCACCGCATCGACGATCCGGCGCTCGCGATCGATGAGAACTGCATATTGTTCATGCGCGGCGCCGGGCCGATCGGCTATCCGGGTGCGGCCGAAGTGGTGAACATGCGCGCGCCCGACTACCTCCTCAAGAAGGACATTCGCGAACTGCCCTGCATCGGCGACGGTCGCCAGTCGGGAACCTCCGGCTCGCCGTCCATCCTGAACGCCTCGCCCGAGGCCGCCGCCGGCGGCAACCTGGCCCTGTTGAAGACCGGCGACCGGGTTCGCATCGATCTCGGTGCCGGAACGGTGGACATGCTGGTCGAGGATTCCGAAATCGAACGCCGCCGCTCGGAACTCGGCGCCGCCGGAGGTTACCAATATCCGGCATCGCAGACGCCCTGGCAGGAGTTGCAGCGCGGCGATGTCGACCAGCTATCGGACGGAATGGTTCTCAAAAGCGCCGTGAAGTATCAGCGCATCGCGTCAAAAGGGATGCCGCGCGACAACCACTGACGCGGCGTCACGACTTGTCGGCGTCGCGCAGGAACGCGGCGATGACCTTCGGCAGGTCGCCGACGTGAAGCAGCGGCGCGTGCCCCTGGCCGGGTGCCGTGTTGCGCTGCATGTCCGGATTTCGGCTGGCCATTTCATCCACGGTCGCCTGCGACAGGAGCGACGAATTCTCACCGCGTATGGTCAGCAGGGAAATGTTGCGCAGCCCGTCGAATTGCGGCCACAGCGTCGGTAGCGGGACGTTCAGGTCGATCGCGTGCAGCATGTCGATCAACGCCGGATCGAAACGTCCGACCACCTTGCCGTCCTTTTCTTCGAAACTGGCCGCGGCCAGATCGCGCCAGTCCTGGTTCGACAGCGCGCCGAAACCGGCCCCCTGAAGCGTTTTCAACGTCTCCGCCACCTGCAGCAGGTTGGACGGGTCCTTGATCCGATCGTGATAGGCCATGATCTGTGCGAGCCCGGCACCCTCAACGACCGGCCCGGCATCGTTCAGTATGGCCGCCGACATGATGCCGGGGCGCATCGCGGCAAGGGCGTGAATGATCAGTGCGCCGCGGGACGTGCCGACGAATGCCGCGTGCTTGACGGCGAGCGCGGCGCAACCGGCCAGCACATCGTCGGTCTCGACCTGGATATTGTAGTTCGACTTGTCCTTGTCCCATTCAGACAGGCCGCGGCCGCGATAGTCGAAACAGACGACGCGCCGCGGCGCCGCCTCGCTTCGCGAAAGGATCAGGGCCAGATCGTGAAAATCCGCGCTGTTGCGGGTCAGGCCGGGCAGGCAGACGACCGTGGCATGCTTATCGGTTCCGTCCCGTCCGCGCCCATAGTCCCGCGCCGCGAGCTTGAGACCGTCGCTCGCGGAAAAATAGACCTGGTCGAAGCCGGGCTCGACGCGTGTTGCAACCGTATCGTCCATCTGTGACCTTCCGGACATTGTCCCCCGGTGGTCAGATACGGCATCCGGCCGGCAAAGCAAAGCCGGACGTCATCAATTACCGACACGCATGGATATGGTCGGAACGTCAAATTGGGCTGATTTATCGGCTGGGTGGACGGCTTGACGCCTGTCTCAGCGCCTTCCGAAACGCAGGTCCGCGACGATGTCGGAGGACTGGCCGAGCCGGACCTTGTAGACTTGGTAGTTCTCCATAACCCGCTGCACATAGTTGCGCGTCTCGGTGAACGGGATCTGCTCGACCCAGTCGACGATATAGTCGATCGACTTGCCGCGCGGATCGCCGTATTTCTCGATCCACTGCCGCGACCGGCTGGGCCCTGCATTATAGGCAATGAAGGTCAGGATGTAGGATCCGTCGAAATCGGCGATGTGCTCGCCGAGATAGTGGGCGCCCAGGGTCGCGTTATAGGCCGCGTCGCGCGTCAGCTTGGCCTTGGAATAGGCGATGCCGTGTTTCCTGGCGACCGACTTGGCGGTGGTCGGCAGCAATTGCAGCAATCCCCTTGCATTGGCCTTGGAGACCGCCGCCTTGTCGAACGCGCTTTCCTGGCGGGCAATCGCATAGGCGAGCGCTTTGCCGGATCCGGAGATGTTGGCGTTTGCCGGAATGACACCCGTGGGGAAGGCGAGCGCGGCAACGTTGAGGCCGCGGTAAAAGGCGATCTTGCCGACCTGCAGGGAAAGGCGGTGCTCGCCCTGCTTCTCGGCCATGGCAGCGAGTATCGCGAGTTCGCCCGGACTGGTCAGTTCGCGGGCAAGGGCAATGTAGAGTGCCTTGGCCCGGTGACCATGGCCGGTTTCGGTAAGGCGGTGGATGGCGCGCACCGCGCGGCGCCCGGCAAAGTGCGTGCGTTCCGTCGCGGTCGGCGACGGGTAGCGCACGTTGATGCCCTTCCTGTTGATCCGTGCCGCGGCCAGCTGCCCGTAATAGGTCGCGGAGAACCGCGCCGCCTGGGCGAAATAGTCGCTGGCTTTTCCGGGACCGCCGGCCTCGGCTGCCCGGCCGAGCCAGTAATAGCTGCGCGACAGGGACAGTGGCCGTGTGGCTGCGTTGAGCGCCCGTTGAAAATGCGCCGCTGCCGTCTTGCCGTCATTGGAAAGCCGAAGCGCGTACCAGCCGGCGTGCCATTCCGATTCGATTATGTCCTTGGGCCGGCTGGACACATGGTGCGCGGCAATCCGGTAGGCGGTCCTCAGGTCCCCCTTGTCGGCCAACGCCCGCGAGACAATGCGCGTTTCGACCCACCATTCGTGCGTGTTGACGAGCGCATCGGGATTGCGGGGCGCCTGGAGCAGCAGCTCGGCCGCTTTGTCGTAGTTTTTCTTGCGGCGATGATAGGAGACGCGAGCGAACAGTAGGCCCGGGTCTTTTTGCAAGCTTGGATGCACCGCCGCGATCAACTTGGCGGCCTTCGAGCTCTTGCGGATCGCCGCGGCCCGCGCCTTGAACAGCGATTGCGCGTTGGCCAGCGCGTCGACGCGGTCCGCCTGGGTGATGCGGTCGCGATACAAAAGCATGTCCATGCGGCGCTTGTGGTCGGCGCGCGTCAGCAATCCGGAAAATTCCTTGAGGATGAGGGACTCCAGCCTCTTGTCCAGGACTTCGCCGCGCCAGACGGGCGCGATGACCGCCGCCGCCCGGGGTTTCTGGCCTGTTGCCTTGAGCGCGCGGGCCAGTGCGATCGCCCCTTCGACGGTCTCCGGCCTGCTCGTTCCGAATGCGGTGATTACCTGTTGCGGCGTGGCGCCCTCGCGCGACAGTGCCCGTTCCGACTTCACCCGCAGCACGGCAAGGCCGGGCCAGTGGGCGAGTTCGCCCGCCGCAGCGGCGATTTCGGAGGAGGGCACGCCCGTTGCGCCGGAGATGGCGATGGCCCAGGTCAGCACCTCGCGGTCGAGGGAGCCGCGCGGCAGGCTGTCGCGGATGGCGCGGGAGGTCTTGATCTCGTTGTCGGAAAGCGCATCCAGGCCCTTCTTGAGCTGACTGGATTTTATCGAGGGATCTGCGGTCCTGTGAACAGAGGAGGTCGTGTCGTGCGGCGAGACGACATTGTTCGCCAACTGCTGCGTGCCGGGCCGGGATTTCGGTACCGGCACCTTGGACAGGCTGATCTCGGCGCCGGCCGTGTATGCCGAACTGAAAACGAGGGAGGAAGCCAGCAGTGTCGTGAAAGCCAGTCTGAACATCAGAGCATTATCCCTTCAATTTGGGCGGAATTCAGCCCGCATGCCGATTCCGCTGCGCCTGCATGGCCGTCTTTCAGGGTCTCAAAGATCAATGAAAAGAGCGTTAAGCAAAGGTTATTCAAGCGTGTTGTAACAAAATGTGTCCGGCCGCGATCAGCCGGTAACTTTGTCGCGCCGCGGCGCTTGCGGCAGCGATGCGCCGGGACTATGGTGCAGCGCTTTTTGTTGCCGGCGCAGTCGGTTATTCTGCGTTCGATAATATGTCAATGCGGGTCGTCACGCCCGTCATGTCAGGAGCTAGCATGTTCAAGGGGTCTCTTCCGGCGTTGGTCACACCGTTCAACGACGCCGGTGAATTCGACGAAACCGCCTTCCGCAGCTTTGTGGAATGGCAGATTTCCGAGGGAAGCCATGGTCTCGTGCCTGTCGGCACGACCGGCGAATCCCCAACCCTTTCGCATGACGAGCACAAACGGGTCATCGAGCTCTGCGTTGAGACGGCGGCCGGACGCGTTCCCGTCATTGCCGGTGCCGGATCGAACAACACCGGCGAGGCGATCGACCTGGCGCAGCACGCCGAAAGGGCCGGCGCCGATGCCGTGCTTGTTGTCACGCCTTACTACAACAAGCCCAACCAGCGCGGCCTCTATGCCCATTACGCGTCGATCGCGGAGGCGATTTCGCTGCCGATCTTCATCTACAACATCCCCGGACGCTCCATCATCGATATGAGCGTCGAGACGATGGCGGCGCTCGCCGGCGACTTCGACAACGTCGTCGGAACGAAAGACGCGACCGCCAAACTGGACCGCGTTTCCGAACAGCGGCAGTCCTGCGGTGCCGACTTCATCCAGCTGTCGGGCGAGGACGGCACGGCCTTGGGCTTCAACGCCCATGGCGGCGTCGGCTGCATCTCCGTCACCGCCAATGTGGCGCCGCGGCTTTGCGCCGAGTTCCAGGAGGCCATGGCCAAGGGCGACTATGCCGGTGCGCTGGAGTACCAGGACCGTCTCATGCCGCTGCACAAGGCGCTGTTCCTGGAGCCCAATCCGGGCGGCACGAAATACGCGCTCAGCAGGCTCGGCCAGATGACCGACACCCAGCGCCTGCCGCTGGTTCCCATCGAGGCGCAGACCCGTGCCGCGATTGACGACGCCATGCGCCATGCGGGCATCGTGAACTAGGGGGCGATGCCGGGAACGGTTGAATATCATGTCGAAGGCCGGTTCAAAGCCAGCGCGGCGCGTCGTCGCGGAAAACCGCAAGGCGCGCTTCAACTACGAGATTCTCGACACGTTTGAAGCGGGGCTGGTGCTGACCGGCACCGAGGTCAAGTCCCTGCGCGAGGGCAAGGCCAACATCGCCGAATCCTACGCGACGGAGGAGGGCGGCGAGATCTGGCTGATCAATTCCTATTTGCCGGAATATCTGCAGGCCAACCGCTTCAACCACGAAACGCGGCGTCGGCGCAAGCTGCTGCTCAACAAACGCGAAGTGCGCAAGCTCATCGGCGCCGTCCAGCGCGAGGGCATGTCGCTGGTGCCGCTGAAAATCTATTTCAACGATCGCGGCCGCGCCAAGCTGGAGATCGCGCTGGCAAGGGGCAAGAAGCTCCATGACAAGCGTGAGACCGAGAAGAAGCGCGACTGGGAGCGCCAGAAGGCCCGACTCATGCGCGAGAAGGGCTGACGGCTACCGGTGCAGGTTCATTAAGAAAGTTCGCTATGTCTTTGAAGACATTTGTGAACATGTCCTCGGTTAGCCGGCCTGTATTGGTGTTGTACCGCGAGCAATGATAGCTGGAGAAGACTTCAAGACCGCCGGCCTGCGTCCGTCCGGCGTGGCGGAACGGATGGGCCGATACGCGCTCGCCCAGAGCCCGCACGGTGGAATCGTGTGCGATCTTGCCGAGCGTCAGGATGGCGCGCAGGTTCGGCATCGCTCCGATCGAGGCGGATAGGAAGCGTCGGCATGTGTTGATCTCGGCGCCGACCGGCTTGTTTTCCGGCGGAACGCAGCGCACCGCGTTGGTAATGGCCGTTTCGACCAGTTCGACGCCGTCGTCCGGCCGCGCCGCGAAAGATCCGCGCGAGAATCCGAATCGCGAGAGTGTGCCGTAAAGGAGATCGCCGGCAAAATCACCGGTGAACGGCCGCCCGGTCCGGTTTGCGCCGCGCAGTCCCGGGGCAAGTCCGACAATGAGCAAACGCACGGAAGCCGGACCGTCTTCGGGGCAGAAGGTCTCCACGGGCGCGTTGTGCCATTCGGGGTGTAACTCGCGCTGTGCGGCGATGAAGGCATGCAGTCGCGGACACAATGCGCAGTTGCGGTCGGGATCGGTGGGGTCGGTCATGCCTGCCGGCATAACCCAAAGCTGCTAGTGATTGAAGTCGTATTCTTCTTCTTCCTCAGTCCGCGTCTGGCGAGCCTGCGGCCTGTCGGCTTCGGCGCGTCCGATTTCGGACTTCAGGGAAGCAAGGTCTATGAAATTGTCCGCCTGCCGGCGCAGGCAGTCGGCGATCATTGCCGGTTGGGTGGCGAGCGTCGACACGATGGACACCTTCCGGCCGCGACGTTGCAGCGCCGCCACCAGGCTCTTGAAATCGCCATCGCCGGAGAAAATCACCAGGTGATCGACGGTCTCGGACTGCTCCATGGCATCGACCGCAAGTTCGATATCCATGTTGCCCTTGATCTTGCGCCGCCCCCCGGCGTCGGTGAATTCTTTCGCCGGTTTGGTGACCACGCGGTAGCCGTTGTAGTCCAGCCAGTCGATCAGCGGGCGAATGGAAGAGTACTCCTGATCCTCAATAAGAGCGGTATAGTAATACGCGCGCAGCAGATAGCCGCGGCCTTGAAATGCGGTCAGTAGTTTACGGTAGTCGATATCGAAACCAAGACTCTTTGCTGTCGCATAGAGATTGGCGCCGTCTATGAACAAGGATATCTTTTCCCGAGGATCGAACATTATTTCACCTATGGATTATTTGATTATTTTGGCGCTATAAAGAAGGAATATAATACTCGTCTTAACCAATTCTCACCGCGCAAAATAGTTTTCCCATCGAAGCAATTTTATTGCATACACTGAGTATGTAGACAATGTAAATCCGCCCTAACAGTGGCTGGACAACAAATTGTGAACACTTTCTACCGGGGCATTCTCTGTTCAGTTGGCTTTTGAGAAGAATTCTTCCGTTCTGGCTCTTTGCTGACTTTAAAAAGCCGCGAATCAGCCACCTTATCCGGCGGTGCGATGCGAGCATGTCGTATCCGATCAGGCTTTACTGCCGATGTCTTCCGCAACGGATGCGCGGATGGCGGGGGCGTGCCGCCCGACCAGGCCGGAGCTCTTGCGTCAACCTTCTGCCGAACCGGTTCGCGAGACAGCGCATTTCCGCTGCGTTCGGGGCGAAAAATGCCATTTGCGCTTGAATTGTTCAGCTTTTGGGAGTATCGCCAAGGCAATCACGATATTTTTGCGAATATAAAGGACAGGCCATGGCCCGTGTCACAGTGGAAGATTGCATCGACAAGGTCGACAATCGGTTCGATTTGGTTTTGCTGGCGAGCCATCGCGCGCGCCAGGTCTCGCAGGGTGCCATGATCACGGTTGATCGCGACAACGACAAGAACCCGGTGGTCGCGCTGCGTGAAATCGCCGACGAGACCCTGTCTCCCGGCGACCTGAAAGAGGATCTCATCCACTCGCTGCAGAAACATGTCGAGGTGGATGAGCCCGAGCCCGATCCGGCGACGCTTCTTTCCGCCGAGCAGACCGAGGAAACCGTCATTGTAGCCGGTGACGTCCCGGCCGATCCCGAAGCCGAAGGCGTGTCCTTCGACCGCATGTCGGAAGAGGAGCTGCTGGCCGGCATCGAAGGCCTGGTCCCGCCGGAAAAAAGCGACGATTATTGATTTCATCACAAAGACGGCCGATATTCGGTCTGACACAGGACGCGCCGGGTCGGAGGGCCTGGCGCGTTTTTGTTTTGACGATTGACTTCGGCTGGCTGGATAATGATCCAGGGTTGGCCGAAGTTGAAGGAGTGAACCTTATATGATGCGCCAGTACGAGCTCGTTGAGCACGTGCACCAGTATAAGCCCGACGTCAACGAGGCCCTGCTGAACAAGGCGTATGTCTACGCCATGCAGAAGCACGGCAAGCAGACGCGGGCAAACGGGGATCCCTATATCTCCCATCCGCTGGAAGTGGCGGCAATCCTCACCGACATGCGGCTGGACGAGGCGACGATTGCAGTCGCGCTCCTCCACGACACCATCGAGGACACGTCGGCGACGCGCGACGAAATCGACGAGCTGTTCGGCGAGGAAATCGGCGGACTTGTCGAGGGGCTGACCAAGCTCAAGAAACTGGACCTGGTCTCCAAGAGGGCCAAGCAGGCCGAGAACCTGCGCAAGCTCCTGCTGGCGATATCCGACGATGTCCGTGTCCTGCTCGTCAAGCTGGCGGACCGGCTTCACAATATGCGCACGCTCGATTTCGTTCCGCCGGACAAGCGCGCCCGCATTGCAGAAGAGACGATGGAGATCTACGCGCCCCTGGCCGGCCGCATGGGCATGCAGGACATGCGCGAGGAGTTGGAGGAGCTTTCGTTTCGGCACCTGAATGCCGAAGCCTACGAAACGGTCACCAAGCGCCTCAAGGAGCTGTCGAAGAAGAACAGCGGCATCATCCGCAAGATCGAGACCGAACTTGGCGACCTGTTCGAGGAGCACGGTCTGAACGCGACCGTCACCGGACGGCAGAAAAAGCCCTATTCGGTGTTCCGCAAGATGCAGTCCAAATCGCTGTCCTTCGAGCAGCTTTCTGACATTTACGGATTTCGCATCATCGTCAATAGCATCGGCGACTGCTACCGCGCACTCGGCATCGTGCACATGCGCTGGTCCGTGGTTCCGGGTCGTTTCAAGGACTACATCTCGACGCCGAAGCAGAACGACTACCGGTCGATCCACACCACGATCATCGGGCCCTCCCGACAGCGCGTCGAGCTTCAGATCCGCACGATGCGCATGCACGAGATCGCAGAGTACGGCGTTGCCGCCCATGCCATATACAAGGACGGCGGTGAACGGGAAAACGGTCTGCTGCCGCAAGATTCCAATGCCTATTCCTGGCTGCGCCGGACCATCGAGCAACTGGCGGTGGGCGACAATCCCGAGGAGTTTCTCGAACACACCAAGCTCGAGCTGTTCCACGACCAGGTCTTTTGTTTCACGCCGAAGGGGCAGTTGATCGCGCTGCCGCGCGGCGCGACCCCGATCGATTTCGCCTATGCGGTGCACACCGACATCGGCGACACCACTGTCGGCGCCAAGATCAACGGCCGTATCATGCCGCTGGTAACGCAGCTCAGCAATGGCGACGAGGTGGAGATCATCCGCTCGGGGGTGCAGGTGCCGCCGGCCGCCTGGGAGGAAATCGTCGTCACCGGCAAGGCGCGCGCGGCCATCCGGCGTGCCACGCGTGCCGCCGTTCGCAAGCAGTATTCGGGTCTCGGATACCGGATCCTGGAACGGTCTTTCAACCGGGCCGGCAAGAATTTCAGCCGCGATCAGCTGGAACCGGTGCTGCATCGCCTGGGCTTCAAGGACGTCGAGGACGCGATCGCCGCGGTCGGCCGCGGCGAATTGTCGTCAAAGGATGTCCTGACCGCCGTGCACCCCGACCATCAGCATGAGCGCGTCGCCGTCAAACAGTCCACGTCGGACGAAGGCTGGTTCAACCTGCGCAGTGCGGCGGGCATGATCTTCCGGATCCCGGGCCGGTCGAAACAGTCGAAGAACCGGCGTGAACAACGGTCCGCGAACGGCGCTGACGCGTTGCCGATCAGGGGAACGGGCGACGACATGCCGGTTTCGTTCGGCACCGGCGGTGCCGTGCCGGGCGACCGGATCATCGGCATAATGGAGCGCGGCAAGGGCATCACGATCTACCCGATCCAGTCGCCGATGCTGACTCAGTTCGACGACGAGCCTGAGCGCTGGATCGACGTGCGCTGGGATATCGACGAGGCCGGCAGCAAGCGCTTCCATTCGCGCATATCGCTCAATGCCATAAACGAGCCCGGCACGCTGGCCGAAGTTGCGCAGACGATCGCCGCCAGCGACACCAATATTCAGACGCTTTCGATGGTCCGTGTCGCCGATGATTTCACGGAGATGGTGGTCGACCTGGAAGTCTGGGACCTGAAGCATCTGAACAAGCTGATCGGTGCCCTGAAGAAACTGTCCTGCATCAGCACGGTTTCGCGCCTCTACGAATAGACGCCCACCCACCGCGAATATACTGAATCAAGATTGCGTGTTCCGCCGCGCACGGCCCGCAGCAGCGGCCGGGAGCCATTGAAAGTGGCCATTGAAAAGTAATATTTAACAACATCCGTTATAAATTGTGCAGATGAACAGATTTGAGGAGTGAAGGTCCCGCATGTTGTTTCGCCGTCGCAAGCCAGCCGGAGTTCTGGAAAGGGTCCGGATATTCTTTTGGCCGCGACGGTCGTTTTCGCGCTCGTTCCAGTATTTCGGCAAACGGATACTTCGTCTGACGGCGACACCGCACGCGATTGCCGCGGGCGTCGCGGCCGGCGTCATGGCCTCATGGACACCCTTCATCGGACTTCACTTCGTCATCGCGGCCGTCTTCGCCATCCTGCTGGCCGGCAACGTGCTGGCTTCGGCGCTCGGCACGGCATTCGGCAATCCGCTGACATTTCCATTTATCTGGACCGCCACGTACAAGCTCGGCAAGTACATCACGATCGAGGATTTTGACGGCAGGGTGCCGCCGATCAACCTCAGCAGCCGCTTCAGCGATCTTGGCTGGCATCAGGTTTGGGACGCCGCGCTGACCCTGTGGGAGCCGATACTCAAGCCGATGTCCATCGGCTGTATTCCGTTCATGCTGGTTTTCGGGCTGCTGTTTTACATAACCACATTCATTAGTGTATCGGCGTTCCAGAATCGGCGCCGTCGCAAGCTGATGAAGCGGCGCGGCATGGATTTCAACGGCAAGCAAACCGTATGAACAAGACCCGCACGGAATATTTGGCGCAATGATCATCGGCATTGGCAGCGACCTGATCGACATCACGCGCATCGAGCGATCCATCGCGCGCTTCGGTGACCGCTTCACACACAGGATATTTACCGCCGTCGAGCGTGAGAAGTCGGACGGCCGCACCGCGCGCGCAGCGAGCTACGCCAAGCGCTTCGCCGCCAAGGAGGCCTGCGCCAAGGCACTGGGAACCGGCCTCGCTCAGGGCGTCTTCTGGCGCGACATGGGCGTGGTCAACGAACCGGGCGGCCAGCCCACCATGCGCCTGACCGGCGGCGCCGGCGCCCGGCTTGACTCCAAGGTGCCGGAAGGATACAGGCCGGCCATTCATCTGACCATTACGGATGATTATCCGCTGGCACAGGCCTTTGTCGTCATAGAGGCGCTGCCGGTTGACCCGTAGCGCCGGACCACCATCTAAATGGGCGGTTCCACTATTGCATCAAATACTCTAGTAAGCTGGGCTGATCGCCCAACCCAGGAAGGTCTCAAGCGTGTCTGAGAAGGTAGAAAAAAAAGAATCGACCTTTGGTGAAACACTGAAGGTCATCGTCCAGGCGCTGCTTCTGGCTCTGGTCATACGCAGTTTTCTGTTCCAGCCGTTTTCCATCCCCTCCGGATCGATGATGCCGACACTGCTCGTCGGCGATTACCTGTTCGTATCCAAGTATGCCTACGGCTATTCGCGCTATTCGTTTCCGTTCTCGCCGAACCTGTTTTCCGGCCGCATCTGGGCGGGCGAGCCGAAACGCGGCGACATTGCCGTCTTCCGGCTGCCGAGCGATCCGAAGGTCGACTACATCAAACGGGTTGTCGGTCTTCCGGGGGACCGCATCCAGATGATCAACAGCGTGCTGCACATCAACGGCGATCCGGTCAAGCGCGAGCGCATCGGGACCTTCAGCGCCGACGGCAATTACGAGAACAAGGTCAACAACGCGCCGGTCTACCGTGAGACGCTTCCCAACGGCGTGACCTACGAGACGCTCGATGCGATCCCCAATTCGACGACCGACAACACGCGTGTGTTCCAGGTTCCCGAGGGCCACTACTTCATGATGGGCGACAACCGGGACAATTCGGCGGACAGCCGCCTGAGCGTCGGTTACGTTCCGTTCGAGAATCTGGTCGGCCGCGCCGAGATGATCTTCTTCTCGATCGGCGACAACACTTCGCCGCTCGAGATCTGGAAATGGCCGAGCGAATTGCGCTTCGGACGGCTGTTCGAGATGACGGAATGAAGCGCAAGAGTGCACTGACCGAGGCGGACCACGCCAGTCTGGAACCACTGATCGGGCACTCGTTTAAAGACCAGAAGCGCCTGGAACGGGCATTGACCCATTCGAGTGCCCACCGGAGCGGGCAGGGGAACTATGAGCGCCTGGAGTTTCTGGGCGACCGCGTCCTCGGTCTTGTCATTGCGGAATTGCTGTTCTCGCTGTTTCCGGCGGCGACGGAAGGCGAACTGTCGGTACGCCTCAATCAGCTCGTCAGCGCCGAGACCTGCGCCGCCGTCGCCGACGAGTTGCAGCTGCACAAGTTCATCCGCACTGGAACCGATATCAAGACGCTGACCGGAAAACGCATGCTGAACGTGCGCGCCGACGTGATGGAATCTCTGATCGCGGCCATTTACCTCGATGCCGGCCTGGAGGCGGCGCGTCGCTTCGTCCTGCGCAACTGGGAAGACCGGGCAAGAGCCTCGGCCGAAGCCAGACGCGATGCCAAGACGGAATTGCAGGAATGGTCGCACAGCCGCACCGGCGAGGCGCCGACCTATTCGATCCTCGAGCGTTCCGGGCCCGACCACGACCCGCTGTTCACCGTCCGCGTCGCCGTCAAGGGCCACGGAGAGGAGGTCGGCAGCGGCCGATCGCGCCGTGCCGCGGAACAGAGCGCCGCGACCAGGTTGCTGGAACGCGAAGGCGTCTGGAGGCCATCGTGACGGAGGCCCCGGAGAACAAGGCAGGCCCGGATACCCGTTCGGGATTCGTCGCGTTGATCGGTGCGCCCAATGCCGGCAAATCAACGCTGCTCAACCATCTGGTCGGCGCCAAGGTGTCGATCGTCAGCCACAAGGTCCAGACGACACGCGCGCTGGTGCGCGGCATCGTCATCCACGATCAGGCGCAAATCGTCTTTGTCGACACGCCCGGCATCTTCAAGCCGCGCCGCCGGCTGGACAGGGCCATGGTGACCTCGGCCTGGGGCGGCGCCCATGACGCCGATGTCATCTGCTTCCTCATTGACGCGGAGCGGGGGCTTGTCGGCGATGCCGAGAACATCCTCGACGGACTGAAAGAGGTCTCGCGGCCCAAGGTGCTGCTGATCAACAAGATCGACAGGGTCAAGCCGGAGGCGTTGCTGGAGCTCACGGCAAAAGCCAATGAAGCGGTGGATTTCGAGCGGACCTTCATGATCTCGGCGCTGAAGGGATCGGGCTGCGGCGACGTGCTGGACTATCTTGCGGAGGCTCTGCCGGAAGGGCCCTGGTATTATCCGCAGGACCAGATCTCCGATCTGCCCATGCGGCAGCTGGCGGCCGAGATCACCCGGGAAAAGCTCTATCTGCGGCTGCACCAGGAGCTGCCCTACGCATCCCACGTGGAAACGGAGAAGTGGGAGGAACGCAAGGACGGCAGCGTACGCATCGAGCAGGTCGTCTACGTGCAGCGCGACAGCCAGAAGAAGATCGTCCTCGGCAAGGGCGGCGAGACCATCAAGAACATTAGCCGCACGGCGCGCAAGGAACTGGCCGAGATCCTCGAGCAGCCCGTGCACCTGTTTCTCTTTGTCAAAGTGCGCGATAATTGGGGCGACGACCCCGAGCGCTACCGCGAGATCGGGCTTGATTTTCCCTCCTAACGGGGCGGATCGCTTTTATGGAATGGCAAGACGAAGGCATAGTTCTGGGTGCCCGGCGCCACGGTGAAAGCAGCGTCATTGCCGAGATCATGACAAAGGCGCGCGGGCGCCATCTCGGCCTCGTGCGCGGCGGCCGTTCGCGACGCATGCAGCCGGTGCTGCAGCCGGGCAACAGCGTCCTGGTGACCTGGCGCGCGCGCCTGGACCAGCACCTCGGAACCTACCAGGTCGAGCCGACGACCCTGCGTGCGGCGGCACTCATGGAATCGGCGACGGCGGTCTACGGCGTCCAGGCGATGGCTGCCTTGCTGCGCTTGTTGCCCGAACGCGATCCGCATCCCCATCTCTACGAGGCGCTCGGCATCATCCTGGAAAACCTGCAGGATCCGGCCAGCGCCGGCGAACTTTTCGTGCGCTTCGAGTTGGCCATGCTGGAGGACCTGGGTTTCGGGCTCGACCTGACCCGTTGCGCGGCGACCGGGACACAGGAGGAACTGCAGTTCGTGTCGCCCAAGTCGGGCCGCGCGGTCAGCCGCGAGGCGGGTTTGCCCTGGGCCGACAAGATGCTCTCATTGCCCGAGTTCCTGGCTAACGGCAGCCGCAAATCCGCCGACGGGGAAAGCCTTTCGGCGGCCTTCGACCTGACCGGCTATTTCCTGCGGCGCCACGTCTACGAGCCGCGCGGCATCGAGGTTCCCGACGCGCGGTCCGGCTTCGTCAATGCGGCGCTGAAAGCGCTTGCTGCAAATCCCTGATCCTTATTCCGCCGGGACCGGAACGGCGCGGGGAACCGCCTGCTCGCGGATCGGCCAGTGGACGATCGCCGCGAACAGGCCGAGCGCGACGCCGAGCCACCAGACGGGATTGTAGGAGCCGAAGACATCGTAGAGATAGCCGCCCAGCCAGACGCCCAGGAACGAGCCGACCTGGTGCGACAGGAATACGATGCCGCCGAGCATGCCGAGATGGCGGGTACCGAACATGATGGCGACGAGCGCATTTGTCGGCGGGACGGTCGACAGCCACAACAGCCCCATGACCACCGAGAAGATGATCACGGATGTGCCGTTCTGCGGCAATAACAGAAACAGGGTCACGGCAACGGACCGGGCGAGGTAGATCGTGACAAGGAACATCGGCTTGGAATGGCGTTGTCCGATGACGCCGGCGGCGAGGGAGCCGATGATGTTGAAGAACCCGATCAGGGCGATGCCGATCACGGCGTAATTTGCGGAAACGCCGATATCGCCGATATAGGCGGGAAAGTGCGCGGTGATAAACGCCACCTGAAAGCCGCAGACAAAGAAACCGGCGGTCAGCAGCAGGTAGCTTTGATGGCTGAACGCCTCGCGCAGGGCCTCGCGGACGGTCTGCTCGATCTCCGTGGCCGACTGCGTGCCCGACTGGGCGTTGCCGCGCAGCGAAACGGCGAGCACCGGCACGATCAACATGGCGATGGCGAGATAGACCAGCGTGTCGGACCACCCCACCGTGTCGATCAGCCCCTGGGTGATCGGCGCGAACAGGAACATGCCGGCCGAGCCGGCCGCCGTGCCGAGCCCGAAGGCGAACGAGCGGCTTTCCGGCTCCACGTTGCGGGCAAAGGCCGCCAGGATGATGCCGAAGGAACCGGCTGCAACGCCGAGACCGACGAGGACTCCGCCGCCGATGTGAAGCAGCATGGGCGCGTCGGCCACCGCCATCATGTAGAGCCCGCCGGCGTAAAGCAGCGCCGAGAGCGCCAGCACGCGCCAGGTTCCAAACCGGTCGGCGATGGCGCCGAATACCGGCTGCCCCAGTCCCCAGCAGAGATTCTGTAGTGCCATGGCCAGGCCGAAAGTCGTGCGATCCCAGCCGGTCTCGGCGAGCATCGGCAGCTGGAAAAACCCCATCGCCGAGCGCGGTCCGAAGGTCAGCGCGGCAATGACGCAGCCGCTGGCGATGATCAGCCACGGAAATCCGGCCTTGGCGGTGCTGGTTGTCATGGTCGCCCCTTTTCGGATTCCATCACTTAGTGAGCGGCGCATGCCGGGAAAGGGCATTACGCGGACAAATGGCGCTGCCGTCAGACTATGTGACGCCGCAGCGAATGTACGGAGCGCCCGGCGGCGCTGTCAAAGCAGCATTTTTGACCAACCCATCAAATTAATTGATCAAACGGTCAAGTTGCATTCGTGCGCATTAATTGTCGCACCCCGGGCAATTCGGCTTGCAATATGCGCCCCGGGGCCCTATGTAAATTTCGTCCGGCGCTGCCGGGTTTTATTTCGACCGACTTATGCTCATATTGAGCAAAAGCAGGAAAATGGCAAGGAGAGGCGCGATGAACATGCTCCAGACAGCCAAGGAAATCCGGACGGCACAGTCCGTGCCGAGCGCTCTTGAGCGGTTCGGCGACATCGACATGCCCGATCTTGAGTACACGCCGGCGGTCGCGCGCGAAACAGAGCATCTTTACGCCCGCGTCAAGGATCATATCCCGGCCATCGAGTGGCCGGTCTTTGCCCCTTATGTCCACGCGATCAACCGGCTCAAGAAGGAGCGGGGTGCCGTGATCCTGGCGCACAATTACCAGACGCCCGAGATCTTCCACTGCGTCTCCGATATTGTCGGCGACAGCCTTCAGCTTGCCCGCGAGGCCGGCACCGTCGATGCCGAGATCATCGTCCAGTGCGGCGTGCATTTCATGGCCGAGACGTCGAAGCTGCTCAATCCGGAAAAGACCGTACTGATCCCCGACATGAAGGCCGGTTGCTCGCTGTCGGAATCGATCACCGGCGCGGATGTCCGCCGCCTCAAGGTCGCCAATCCGGGCGTTCCCGTCGTCACATACGTCAACACCTCTGCGGACGTGAAAGCGGAAACCGATATCTGCTGCACCTCGTCCAATGCGCTGGCCATCGTCGAGAGCCTCGAGGAGGACACGGTGCTGTGCATTCCGGATGAATATCTGGCCATGAACATCGCCAAGCAGACATCGAAGAAGATCCTGACCTGGAAGGGGCATTGCGAAGTGCACGAGCGCTTCACCGCCGACGAACTGCTTGCCTACAAGGAGGCCGATCCGAACATCCAGATCATCGGCCACCCGGAATGCCATCCCGATGTGATCGAGGTCTGTGACTTTTCCGGTTCGACATCCGGCATGATCAACTACGTCAAGGAAGAGCGGCCACAGAAGGTCCTGCTGGTTACCGAATGTTCCATGGCGTCCAATGTCGAGGCCGAGACCCCGGGGGTCGAGTTCGTCAAACCCTGCAATCTGTGCCCGCACATGAAGCGCATAACCCTGCCGAAGATCCTCGACAGCCTCGTCTTCATGAAAGAGGAAGTCACCATAGATCCGCGGATCGCCGACCGTGCCCGCCTGGCCGTCGAGCGCATGGTCAATCTGGGAAAATGACGAGCACGACCGTCTTTTCGCCGCGCTCCTGGGCCGGTATCGATGACGTTGTCATCGTCGGCGGCGGCCTTGCCGGTCTTTTCTGCGCGCTGAAGCTCGCGCCGCGGCCGGTCTCGGTTCTGGCCGCCGCGCCGATCGGGCAGGGGGCCTCGTCCGCCTGGGCCCAGGCCGGCATCGCCGCGGCCATCAGCGAGGGCGACACGACCGAGAAGCACCTTCAGGACACCATTGCCGCCGGCGCCGGTATCGTCGACGGGAAGATTGCCGGCACGATGATTGCCGAGGGGCCGGACCGTATCGACGACCTCTTGCGCTACGGTGTGCCTTTCGACCGCGACCTTGAGGGCCGTCTTGCCGTCTCGCGCGAGGCGGCGCACCGGGAAAGCCGGGTCGTCGGCGTGCGCGGCGACATGGCCGGCAGGGCGATCATGGAGGCGCTGATCGCCGAGGTACGAAAGACGCCCTCCATCAGGCTGCTTGAGGGCTATGTCGTCGAGAAGCTGATGACCGAAGGCCGCTATGTGACGGGTGTGGTAGCCCGGCCGGAGCGGGGCAAGTCGAAAAACCGCCTGGCGTTTCCGACCCGCGCGGTCGTCCTTTGCTCGGGCGGTATCGGCCATCTCTATACAGTGACGACCAATCCCGGTCAGTCCAGCGGCGGCGGAACGGGCATGGCGGCGCAGGCCGGTGCCGTCATCGCCGATCCGGAATTTGTCCAGTTCCATCCGACGTCGATCAACGTCGGACGCGATCCGGCGCCGCTCGCCACCGAGGCGCTGCGCGGCGACGGCGCGACGCTGATCAACGGATCGGGCCATCGCTTCATGGCCGACTTGCACGAGGATGCCGAACTGGCGCCGCGCGATGTGGTCGCACGCGGCATCTTTGCCGAGGTCCAGGCGGGGCGCGGTGCGTTTCTCGATTGCACAAAGGCCATCGGAACCGCGTTCGCCGACCGTTTCCCGACCGTCTACAACTATTGCCGCGAGGCCGGCATCGACCCGGCGAGCGAGCCCATACCGGTGGTCCCGGCCGCCCACTACCATATGGGCGGTATCCTGGTCGACGCCGACGGGCGCACCTCGCTCGACGGGTTGTGGGCGGCCGGCGAGGTGACCTCGACCGGCGCGCACGGCGCCAACCGGCTTGCTTCCAATTCGCTGCTCGAGGCGGTGGTTTTCGCCGGACGCATCGCCGAGGACATCCAGGGGCTGCTGCCCGCTCCGAAATGCGACAACTGGGCAAGTCCCGCCGATGAATCGGACGATGTCGTCACGGAAAGCGACAGCCCCGAGCTGCAGTGCCTGCGGCGCACGATGAGTAACTGTGCCGGCGTGATCAGGGATCATGACGGCCTGACGGCCGCCGCGCGCATTATTGCCGATCTGGAGGCCAGGAACCACAAGGCGCGCTTCGGCAACATGCTGACGGCAGCAAAATTCGTCGTGGCTGGGGCATTGCGGCGCGCGGAAAGCCGCGGCGCGCACTTCCGCTCGGATATGCCGGACGCCAGCCCGCAGTGGCAAAAACGCACCTACCTGACACTTGCCGACGCCGACGGTGTCATTCGCGACGCAGCCGAAAGGGTCGCGGCATGAGCGAAGCGTTGTCGAATTCCCTTTCGCCGCTTCTTGTGGAGGAGAGCGTGCGCGCGGCGCTTGCGGAGGATCTCGGCCGTGCCGGCGACATCACCAGCCAGGCGACGATCGGCGCCGGTGCGACGGCCCGCGCCGTCATAGCGACAAGGCAGGACGGCGTCCTTGCCGGCTTGCCGCTCGCTGCCTGCGCTTTCCGGACCACCGATCCGGGCCTCGCCGTTGAACCGGAATGCGCGGACGGCGAGCGGATATCGGCCGGGTCCGTATTGGCGCGGGTCGAGGGCAACGCCCGCAACATCCTGGCGGCCGAGCGCGTGGCGCTGAATTTCCTGATGCACCTGTCCGGCATCGCGACGCTGACGGCGGTTTATGCCGGCAAGATCGCGCATACGGGCGCGCGCGTCTGCTGCACGCGCAAGACGATCCCCGGCCTGCGCGTTCTTGAAAAATACGCCGTGCGCTGCGGCGGCGGCCGCAACCATCGATACGGCCTCGACGATGCGGTGCTGATCAAGGACAACCATATCGCCGTCTCCGGCGGCGTGGCCGCGGCAATCGAGGCCGCCCGATCGCACTGTGGCCACATGGTCAAGATCGAGGTCGAGGTGGACACGCTGGATCAGCTCGACGAGGCGCTGACCGCATCGCCGGACGCGGTGCTGCTCGACAACATGTCGCCCGCCGAACTGTCCGAGGCGGTGCGCCGCAATGCCGGGCGGGCCGTCCTGGAAGCGTCCGGCAATGTCGACCTGTCAACCGTCGCTGCGGTCGCGGAAACCGGCGTCGATTATATCTCGACGTCGAAAATCACCATGTCGGCGCCGCCGCTCGACATCGGTCTCGACATCGAGCCGCTCTAGCGCCCGCCGACCTTGATGCCCGGCGCCGGCCGTTCCTCGAGGATTTCCCTGCGGAACCGATAGAGCGCCGCCGGGCGCCCGCCCGTCGCGGTGCTGGTCGCGCCGGTCGTCTCGACAAGCTTTGCGCCTTCCACCAGGCGCCGGAAGTTCTGCTTGTGAAGGTGCCGGCCGGAAATCGCCTCGACGGTCGACTGCAGCGTGGTGAGTGTGAATTCCGTCGGCATCAGCTCGAAAATGACGGGCCGGTACTTCAGTTTGCCCCGCAGCCGCGCCATGGCCGTTGCAAGAATGCGCCGGTGATCGAGCCGCATCTGGCGCCCGAGCGGCGCCGGCGAACGCGTGTCCGCGATCCTGCCGTCCGCCACGGCCTCCTCCACGAGGCCCGCCTCGTACAGCAACTCGTAGCGCTCCAGAACCCGTTCCTCGTCCCACGGGAAATCGTCGTCGCCGAAGGCGAGCCGCAGGCGCGAGCGCCGGTTGGGAAGCCGCCCGGCGCTTTCGTGCCGCGGGCGGTCGGCCCACGCGCGGAGCGCCGGCAGGATGGTTGCGTCGAGTATGCCGGGGCGCCCGGCGCGCCAGTCTTCCCAGGGAAGGTAGCCGTACCAGTTGCGCCACTGCGCTCCGCCGCGCTCAAGCGCGCCCGTCTGCTCGCCGTCGTTGCGGGTGAGCGCCAGATAGCCGACGGAGACGATGTGAAGGTCGACATCATCCGGCTGCTTGTGCCGGCCGCGATCGCCGAATGTATAGAGCTGCTCGACATATCCGAGATGCAGGGCCGTTTGCTTTTCGACAGAGGCGCGCAGGCCGGTCTCGAAAGTCCGGTGGAGAAGCGGGTCGAAGGAGCCGAGCGGCAGTCCGTCGGGCACATTCCTGCCATCCGCATCCTGTGTGACGACGAGAATCTGGGGGTCATTGCCCTCCACAGCGACGATGGCCGCGTTGAGGCCGATTTCAACCGCTGTGGAGTCAGTTGCCATCGGTTCTGATCTCCAGCGGCAGGATGAAGGGCTGCCCCTCGGCAGCCTCCGCGCCGCGTCCGATCCCGGCGATCGCCTCCACCATCCGGCCCTCGCGCGCAAGCGCGCTGTCGGCCAGCATGATCATGCGCGAATTCGGCGTCGCTGACGGCGACCGTCGCCTGAGTTCCAGCGCAAGATCCGTTTCATCGAGGTCCGGATTGAGCGCCAGGGCGACGATGTAGGCCGCGGCGGTGGACCGCGAGATCCCCATCCAGCAATGGATAAGAAGCGGCGCCGAGCGGTTCCATTTTTGCGCGAACGTGATCAGGCCCGAAATGTGGTGATCGTCCGGCGGACGCAATCCGTCGATCCGGGCGCTGATGTCATTCATGTCCAGGTGAAGATGGCGGTCCGGCAGTATGCCGGGCGGCCGCCGCACGTCCTGCTCCTTCGACAAAAGGGTGACCATTTCCCGCGCCGCGTGCACCCGGGCCGTGGGGGAAAGTTTCGAGAGGGAGCAGACGACGATATGCGGCATGGCTGACCCTTATGCGCGTTTCCTGGCGTGCCCGCGAAGCGTTTCGATTTCGTCGTAGCGCCGGACGAAATCCCCTTGCACCTCCGTGGCCGGCAGCGGATCGAGCGAGACCATATCACGGCTTATTCCGCGCGGTCGCCCGAAAAGTTTCGCGGCCTCCTTTTCCGAAAAGCCGGCCAGCTCGGTCGCTTCGAAAAAGGCCGAGATGCGGTCGGCGCGCTTGATCAGCGCCTTCAGTGCCTTTGGCGTCACGGGCGGCAGGCCGAAGCGAAGATGCACCGCTTCCTCCAGCCGCCTTTCGACCTTCTTGTAGTCGCCGCCCATGATCGCCTTAAAAGGCGAGATCATGTCGCCGATGACATATTCCGGCGCATCGTGCAGCAGCGCCACGAGGCACTCGTCAGGGCTGGCGGACGGCCGCAAGCGCAGGAAAATCTGTTCGACAACCAGCGAATGCTGGGCAACGGAGAAGGCGTGATCGCCGATCGTTTGGCCGTTCCAGCGGGCAACACGGGCAAGACCGTGGGCGATGTCGGTGATTTCGACATCCAGCGGCGAGGGATCGACAAGGTCCAGCCGGCGACCGGACAGCATCCTTTGCCAGGCGCGTGGTGGCGGATTGGCTGGTGGCATCTCAGGCCTCGCCCGCAATTTCGTCCGCTGCCAGGGAAAGGCCGCTCCACGCCGGCAGGCTGGCGACCACCGGGACGTTGCCGGCAAGCACCGGCGTGCCGCTTTTCATGGCTGCAGCCACCTTGTCGACCCGCACGAGCGCCAGGCCGCGGTCGCCGGCTGCGGTGCCGAGCGTGCCGACCGGACGGCCATCCGCGGTAAGCGGTGTGCCGGTATCGGGCAGGGGGGCTTGCGCCGCGACGATTGCGATGCGGCGCCTGGCGGTGGAGCGGTGCTGCATGCGCGAGACGACCTCCTGGCCGACAAAGCAGCCCTTCTTGAAGGAAATGCCGCCATTGAGATCGAGCAGAATGTCGTGCGGGAAGGCGTCCGACAGGGCGTAATCGGGGCCCGCCTCGGCGACGCCGTTTTCCACGCGAAGACGGTCGTAATCGGCGCGCGGCGCGGTCTGTGCCGGTGCGGCACCATAAAAACGGAAGACGTCCGCATCGCCCTTGAAGCGGTCGTCCCGAAGCCAGCCTCCCCGAGGTTCTCCGCCCCAGGCCGCATGGACCGGCTTGTCCTCCACCGGCGCGATCTCTGCCTTGGCGCGCAGCCGGTACAGCGTCATGCGCTGCTGGAACCCGGCAACCTGGTCCTGCGTGAGGTCGAACAGGAAGCGGTCCGATCCATCGCGCGATACCAGGAACTCGAACAGGATCTTGCCCTGTGGTGTCAGCAATGCGCCGGGTCGGGCAACACCGTCCGGCAGGTTTTCGACATCGCAGGAAATGACGTCTTGCAGCAACATCTGCGCGTCGTCGCCGGAGACACCGACAAGCGTGCGGTCGGTTAGTGCAACACAGTGCATGACGCCCCTAGTCTAGTTTGCGTTTGTTCAGCAAAACCGTAGGTAGTCCGGCAAACGATGTTGGGCAAGAGGTCTCTTTTGCCTAGTCCCCTGCGACGAAGAATTTCCAGTCGCCTTCCGGTCCGATTCCGGTGCGATAGAAGATATAGGCGCCGAAACCCCTCATGTCCTCGTAGTCGCCGGCCGTGATGATGCGGTAAAGCTCGACTTTCTGGCGGTCGTCCAGCCGCTCGAGCGGCAGGGCGTAGAAATAGGGCCACAGATAAAGCTCCTCCGGCTCGCCCGGATCGAGATGCACATAGCCGGCACTGAAGATGTCGAGCAGGATGGCCAGCAATTCCTGACCCTCTCCGTCGCCGGAGGTCTCCTTGAGGAATTCGATCGGATCGCCCTCATAGCCGGCGATCGACAGCTGGGTCTGCGATACGCCGGTTCCGAGCAGCGGTCTCAGCCCCTCGATATTGCCTTTTGACGCTGCTTCGATAATCAGCTCGCGCATGCGCCGCACAGGCGCCGGAAGCATGTCGGTATCGTAGATGACGGCGACGTCCTCTCCGGGCCCCGGAGCTGCCTCGTCTATCGTTACGTCGGTTTCGAATTTATCGCCGGGCTCTGATTCAGTATCGATCGGGATCCCGGGCTGCTCGTCATCGGGAGACGCTTCGTCTTCCGCTTCCGTTTCGCCGACAACCCTCAGCGCCAGCTTGTCTGTGTCTGATTCAACGCGGTCATATTGAAGGAGGCTTGGCTTTGCCGCCGCATGGGCGGGCCCGTCCGGAAGCGGGCTCAACAGCAGCAAAGCCGTGATCCCACCGACAACGCATCCGGCTCCCCGCGTTTTCGGCATCCCTGCAGCCGCTCCCAGTGCACCGCCGGCAGGCCTGAATTACTGGATCAGACGCTCCGGCGAAAATTCTCCCGTCAGCATGCGCCGCTTCAAATCCTCGAGCATCGCCTCGGTGGCGTCCTCGCCGAACAGCTTGACCGTCTCGCGCATGACCGTCACAAAAGCCGCGTCCGCGATGATTTCCGGTTCGATGCCGTCGGCAACGCCCTCCGCCCAGGCCTCGTTCTGATGTTCAAGGGCGGCTTGCATTTTCTCGTAGACGATCATTTCGTCTATTTCGGACAAACTCGTTTCTGTCATATCACCACCTGGAGATTTAATCTCCACAACTTCCCGATCTTAAAGTAACACGCAAATCACAGCAGAAACGGCGCAGTCAAAGATCAGGTTAACAAATTACTAATTCCCGTAGCGTGCAATGATCTCCGATGCAAGCTCAAGCCCTTGCTTGCGGTAAAGTTCCTCGGCTTCTACCGCGACGCTGTTGCATTTTCGGTGCACCGACGCGAACGACCGGTAGCCCTTGTTGAATGCCGCCACGAACCGCGCCCGCCGGTCCGGATCAGTCGCCTCGATATCGATCAGGCTCTGCATCTTGGCGCGCCAGCCCTCGTCGGAGCCAAGGCATAGTTTGCGCAGGTAATGCACCGAACCGACGATTTCGGAAAGCCGGATCAGCCGCTCCTCATAGGGCGGTTCGACCGTCTGCGCGGCAACCGGGCCGACGGCAAGAAACAGTGTAAGGGCTGCTGGCGCAGCCGCATTGCAAAGACGTTTCATGGCGCAGATTTAGCACGGAAGGGAAATTCCGCGAAAGCGGCATTGTGCAATGAACCTTAACGATTGCCGTATGTTCGATTCCGCCGGCCGGCGGCAATGCCTATTCGCTGGCCGCCTTTTCGATTTCGGTGTCCGGCATGAAGGCGTGGGCGACGAATGCGAATGTCACATCGTAGGGCACATCTTTCCCGTCGCGTTGCACGGTGATATTGCCGACTTCGCGCCCGGCGGCGATATTGGACGTGTCGAGCGCCGAGGACTGTCCTTCCTGCCAGGCGATGGTAAGGCCGCGCCGTTTCAGCGGTCCTTCTTCACGCACCTTCAGCATGGTCACGGCGATCGGTTCGCCGCCGTCGCGGACGACGACGACCCGTGCCATTGCGGGAATATCCTTCGGCAACTCGCCCCGGTAGAGGAACGGCCGGTTCAGCGTGTCGTAGCCTGCGTAGGGGTTTCTCCCATAATCGCGCATGCGGGGATTGTTGGGCACGAGCACCTTGCCGCCCGGGTGGCGGGCCTTGAAATTCTGCCACGATTCAAGCCGTGAAGGTACGAGTTTCAGTTTCGTGCCGGTCAGTTCCCCAGCGATCGCCTCGCCGGTAAATTGCTGCCACCAGCTTTCGGTGCGCCGGTCATACATGACGAGATCGGAATTGCGCAGTTTGCCCGTGGTGCCGAACGTATCCGGCGCACCGTTGACCCGGCGGTCGAAGACCAGCGCGGCATTGCACAGCGGGCAATAGGTCACCGTCACGGGAACGCCGCCGACGGTGTCGTTGACGATCTCGTGCCACATGAGGATGCGCAGCGGATAGGCACGCGCATCGCCGTTGATCTCCAGTCCCATGACGGGTTCGCGATCAACCAGGTCCTCAATCTCGGAGACAGGGACGAAGCTCGGGCTGTCGATTGACGGAATGCCGTCCTTGGGCGGACCGCCCGACATGATTTCGGCGTAGTCGATCGTGTGCTTTGAAAAATCCGTCGACCAGCCCTCCCGGCTCCACGCGTCCGGGTTCGACTTGGCTGCGCCGGCCGTCAGCAGTAAAAAGGTCAGAAACGTTGCACCGAACCGGATGATTGGTTGCGCGGCGGCCATGGCTCGTCCTCCGGATTGTTCCCGGGGCAATCTAGCAAGGCCATCGAGCGTGCAGCCACTCAACGGTCCTCACAATTTCTTGATGCCGGTGGCCCGATCAGGCTTCCATCGAGAGCACGCGCGGCTCGGCCTCCAGGCCGTGCAGGTCGATATATTCGATGCATTCCACGACGCTCGGCGGCGTCGGAAGGGTCCGGATTTCGTCAATGGTGAACCAGCCGGCAGCGACTGCATCGTCGGCGGCGACCGCCTGTTGGCCATCCTCGGCCTCGACGAGGTGGACCGCGAGCACGTAGTGGCTTTCCAGCAGACCGTCGGCGTCGTGGGCAATCAGATCGTATAACCGGAAAAACCGGGCATTGTGGCCCCTTATTCCGGTTTCCTCCTCGAGTTCGCGTATCGCCGCTTCCTCTAGCTGTTCACCGGGCTCCACCTTGCCGCCCGGAAAGGCGTAGAGGCCCTGCGACTGGCCTTGGCCGCGCTGCACCAGCAGAAAGCGGTCATCGCGCCGCAAAATCGCGGACACAGCGATCCGGGGATAAGCCATATTCGAAACTTCCTTGCCGCGTCCTGCTTGCTATGGTGTCTAACGGTCATTCGCCGTGATTCATCCTATTGAAGTTTCGGTACGGAAAACAGTCAGAGAGTGCCGCAATGCGATCCATCAGACTGAATGCCGCGATTTGTGTGCTTGCCGTTCCGCTGGCGTTGTCAGCCTGCGCCACCCTCAACGAGGCGGAGTGCCAGACCGCCAACTGGCGCGATCTCGGACAGCGCAACGGTCAGCAGGGCAGGGCCTCGTCCTATATCGTCGAACACGAGAAGGCCTGCGCCCGATACGGAACGCCGGTCGATGCCGCATCCTGGCGGGCCGGATGGGAAGTCGGCATCCGGCAGTATTGCCGGCCGCAAAACGGGCTGATCGTCGGCCGCGAGGGCAAGTACTATGCACAGTCCTGTCCGGCCGATGTCGCTCCCGGTTTTCTGAGAACCTATGCGATCGGCAAGCGGGTCTACGATGCCCGCCAGGAGCGCGACCGGGTGCGCGGCGAGATAGACGATCTCACAAGCAAGATTGCCGAAACCGGCGACGAGGGCGAGCGCGCGCGGCTGGCGACGCAGCTCTCGTTCAAGCAAAACGAGCTGTTCCTCGCCCAGGAACGGCTGCGCGACGCGGAAATCGAGGCCGACCGTGTGGCCTTCTAGGAACAATTGCCCATGTGCGGACGCTTTTCGCTGATCCAGTCGGCTGACGCGCTGGCCGCGTTCTTCGAGCTGTCGGAGATCGAACGGCACGAGCCGCGCTACAACATCGCGCCAACGCAACCGATCCTGATGGTCGCCGCCGGTGACGGCACGGGCCGGCCCCGCGGCACCAACTTGCCGGACCGCAGGGCGCTGCTGGTTCGCTGGGGCCTTTTGCCCTCATGGATCAAGGACCCGAGGGATTTTCCGCTGGTCATCAACGGGCGTTCGGAAACCGCACAGCAGAAGGCCTCCTTCCGCGGGCCCATGCGCCACTGGCGGACGCTGGTCCCGGCGTCGGGCTTCTATGAGTGGCGCCGAACCGGCCGCGGCAAACCCCAGGCCTACTGGGTGCGTCCGCGCGACGGCGGCATCGTCGCCTTCGCCGGCGTGATGGATTCGCTGCTGGCGGCGGACGGATCGGAGATCGACAGCGGGGCGATCTTGACGACATCCGCAAACGCGGCACTCGCGCACATCCATCACCGCATGCCCGTCGTCATCAGACCACAGGACTTCAGCCGCTGGCTTGATTGCAGGACCCAAGAGCCCCGCCATGTGACCGATCTCCTTGTGCCGGCGGACCCGGATTTCTTCGAGGCTGTTCCGGTCTCCGACAGGGTCAACAAGGTCTCCAACATGGGACCCGACCTTCAGGAACACGTTGACATCGCCGACGAAAATACCGAAGTAGCCGGCGACGAACTGGAAGACGGCAATCAACTGTCGCTGTTCTAGCGGCTCTGTTTTCACGACAGACAGGAAACAAGGATGTTCGACCATCCGATTACTGGAGCGGCGATAGCGGGATTTCTGCTCGGCGGCTCGCTGATCATCGCCATTGGCGCACAGAATGCCTTCATTCTGCGCCAGGGCCTGGTGCGCGCGCATGTCTTCGTCGTCTGCCTGATCGCCGCTGTATCCGACGCTCTCTTGATTGCGGCGGGCGTCGCGGGCCTAGGCACGGTCGTCGCCCGTTCGCCGGTTCTCATTGGCGTGGTGACAGTCGGCGGCGCCATTTTCCTGGCCGGATACGCCGTGCTCGCCTTCCGGCGCGCGCTGCATCCGCACGGCCTGGAGGCGGCGAACAGGACGGCGGCGGGTTTCTGGGCCGCGGTGAGCACCTGCCTTGCCCTGACGTTCCTCAACCCGCACGTCTACCTCGACACGGTCCTGCTGATCGGCGGGATCTCCGGCGGGTATCAGGGCACTGCGCGGCTGGCTTTCGGGCTCGGTGCCGGCGTGGCCTCCTTCGTATGGTTCTTTGGCCTCGGCTACGGTGCGCGCCTGCTCGCGCCGGTTTTCGTCAAGCCCTTCGCCTGGCGCGTGCTCGACATCATCATCGGTCTCATCATGGCCGGCCTGGCCGTCGGCCTCCTGCTGCGTTTTGCTGATTCATGATGGATTAAAGATCGTTGGCGGCATGACTTGACGTTGCGGCCGCGAACGGCGATAAGTTGCGCCATGAAAACGCTTCGCGGCCCCGCCGCAATTTGCATCTTCTGCATTATTATCCGCTAGCCAACCGCTGGCCCGGCTGTTTTCGTCTCAAATCCGTGCAAAGACAAACGCCCTGGCCAGAGGCACAAGGGAGTTTGACCTATGGGCGATCGACGCCTTCAACTGCACAATACGCTGACGCGCGAGAAAGAGGACTTTCATCCGATCGATCCGAACAATGTGCGCATGTATGTGTGCGGTCCGACGGTCTACGACTTCGCGCATATCGGCAATGCGCGCCCGGTCATCGTCTTCGACCTCCTGTTCCGTCTGCTGCGCCATCATTTCGGGGCCGACCACGTCACCTATGTGCGCAACATCACCGACGTGGACGACAAGATCAACGCCCGCGCGGCGCGGGATCATCCGGACAAGCCGCTCAACGAGGCGATTGCCCTGGTGACGGCCATGACGGCGGACCAGTTTCACGCCGATGTCGGCGAACTCGGTTGCCTTGAACCGGATTTCGAACCGCGGGCGACGCAGAACATCCCGCAGATGATCGAAATGATCGAAGCGCTGATCGAAAAGGGCCATGCCTACGAGGCCGGCGGCGAGGTGCTGTTCGATGTCACCTCGACGCCCGATTACGGCGAGTTGTCCCACCGCAGGCTGGAGGACCAGCAGGCCGGGGCGCGCATCGCCGTCGACGACCACAAGAAGAACCCGGGCGATTTCGTGCTGTGGAAGCAGTCCTCCGGGGACGAGCCCGGCTGGCCGTCTCCCTGGGGCACGGGCCGTCCCGGCTGGCACATCGAGTGCTCGGCCATGAGCGAGCGCTATCTGGGAAAGGTGTTCGACATTCATGGCGGCGGTCTGGACCTGATCTTTCCGCACCATGAGAACGAGATCGCCCAGTCGCGCTGCGCCCACGGCACGGAACGCATGGCCAATGTGTGGATGCACAACGGCTTCCTGCAGGTCGAGGGCAAGAAGATGGCGAAAAGCGAAGGCAACTTCGTCACCATCCACGAACTGCTGGCGAGCGAAAAATTCGGCGGCCGAAGCTGGCCGGGCGAGGTGCTGCGGCTGGCCATGCTGATGACGCACTATCGCGAACCGATCGACTTCTCCCAGCGCAAGCTGGAGGAGGCGGAGCGGCTTCTGGATAAATTCGCCCGGCGTGCCGGCGACGCGCCGGACGATGCGGCCCCCGACGCCGATGTCATCGAGGCGCTGTCGGACGATCTGAATTTTCCGGGGGTGCTTGCCAGGCTGAGTGCCCTGGAGGGTTCGGCATTGGCGTCAACGATGAAAATGCTCGGTTTTTCCGAATACAGACAAGCCAAGACGACGGATGTCGACGAGGCGGTGATCGCCGAGCGTATCGAAACCCGGCTTGCCTTTATCCGCGACAAGGACTGGGCGAGCGCCGATGCCATCCGCGATGAACTCGCGTCGAACGGCATCCAGCTGAAAGACGGCAAGGATCCGAAGACCGGTGACCGCGTCACCACGTGGGAAGTGCTTTAGCGGCACCTGTGTGCCGCCAGACCGATGAACGAGCGAACGAGACAATGAGCCAGCGCGAAAAAATCTACCTGTTCGACACCACATTGCGGGACGGGCAACAGACCCCGGGCATTGATTTTGGCGTCGAGGACAAGATTGCCATCGCCAAGCTGCTCGACGAGTTCGGTGTCGACTATGTCGAGGGCGGTTATCCGGGCGCCAATCCGACAGACACGGCGTTTTTCGAAAAGAACCGCCTGAAGAACGCTGCCTTTGTCGCCTTCGGCATGACCAAGCGCGCGGGCGTGTCGGCTTCCAATGATCCGGGCGTATCGGCGCTGCTGCAGTCGCAGAGCGACGCGGTCTGTTTTGTCGCCAAGAGCTGGGACTACCACGTGGACGTTGCGCTGGGCATCACCAACGAAGAGAACCTCGAGGGCATTTCAGCCTCGGTCGAGGCGACGGTGGCGGCCCGCAAGGAAGCGATGGTCGATTGCGAGCACTTCTTCGACGGCTACAAGGCCAACCCGGAATACGCGGTGGCCTGCGCCCGGGCGGCCTTCGAGGCCGGCGCCCGCTGGGTTGTGCTGTGCGATACCAACGGCGGCACGCAGCCGGCCG
This sequence comes from Nitratireductor sp. XY-223, assembly GCF_004959855.1. Classification (GTDB taxonomy): domain Bacteria; phylum Pseudomonadota; class Alphaproteobacteria; order Rhizobiales; family Rhizobiaceae; genus Hoeflea_A. Next base: position 165,674 of record NZ_SPNT01000003.1, read on the forward strand.
AGGTCGCACAGATCGTCTCCGATGTCATCGCCGCCGGCATACCCGGCGACCATCTCGGCATTCACGCGCACAACGACACCGGTCAGGCGGTCGCCAACTCCCTGGCCGCTGTCGATGCCGGGGTGCGGCAGGTCCAGGGTACGCTCAACGGCATCGGCGAGCGGTGCGGCAATGCCAATCTCGTCACCCTCATTCCGACGCTGGTCCTGAAACCGCTCTGGAACCAGCGCTTCGTGACCGAGATCGACGGCGAGAAACTGAAACAGCTGACGCGCATCTCGCACGCCTTCGACGAGCTCCTGAACCGTTCGCCCGAACCGCAATCGCCCTATGTCGGCGCTTCGTCCTTTGCCACCAAGGCCGGCATCCACGCTTCGGCGCTGTTAAAGGATCCGAAGACCTACGAGCACGTGGAGCCGGAGACGGTCGGCAACCAGCGCAAGGTGATGGTTTCGGACCAGGGTGGAAAATCGAATTTTATCAACGAGTTGAAGCGACGTGGTATCGATGTCGCCAAGGACAATCCGCGGCTCGACCGGCTGATCTCCATCGTCAAGGAACACGAGGCCTCCGGCTATGCCTATGAGGGCGCGGACGCCAGTTTCGAACTGCTGGCGCGGCGCACGCTCGGCCGGGTTCCCGAGTTCTTCAAGGTGGACAGTTTCCGCGTGATGGTGGAGCGCCGTTTCGATGCCAATGGCAATCTGAAGACCGTGTCCGAGGCCATCGTCAAGGTCGAGATCGACGGCGAGGCAAAAATGTCCGTGGCCGAGGGCCACGGTCCCGTCAACGCGCTCGACATCGCGCTGCGCAAGGATCTCGGCAAATACCAGGACGAGATCGAGGACCTGGAACTGACGGACTACAAGGTGCGTATCCTCAATGGCGGCACGGAGGCTGTGACGCGGGTCCTTATTGAATCGCGCGACCAGACGGGCGAACGCTGGTGGACCGTCGGCGTTTCCGACAACATCATCGACGCCTCGTTCCAGGCGTTGATGGATTCGGTGACCTACAAGCTGCTCAAAATACGCAAGGGCGGGTGAACATGCTTGCCATCGATATCCGTATGTGATTGCGTGATGCGTCGGCATGGCGCCGGCCATCCGATAATGGAACGTGCTGCGGCCGCTTGATTCTGATTGTCCGCACGACGTTCCAAGCCACTGAATCTGAATAGAAACGACGAAGCCATGAACGGCAACGAGCCAGACAACACGGCAGCACGTGGATTCGCCTTTGGGATCAGCGCCTATCTGATGTGGGGCCTGTTGCCCTTCTACATGAAGGCCGTCGATCACGTGCCCGCGATCGAGGTTGTTGCCTACCGTGTCCTGTGTTCTATCCCCGTCGCCGGATTGATCATCCTGTGGATGGGCCGGACATCCGATTTGAAACAGGCCGTCAAGAACCCGAAGACGCTTGCGCTCGCGGCTCTCACATCCGCCCTGATCGCAGTAAACTGGGGCATTTACACCTGGGCTGTCGCCAATGAGCGCACGGTTGAGACCGCGCTCGGCTACTACATAAATCCGATTGTCAGCATCATGCTGGGGGCGTTGTTCCTGGGCGAGCGCTTCACGCGCCCGCAATTGGCCGCCATTGTCCTGGCGGTCATCGCCGTTTCCGTGTTGACCTATGACGCCGGAGGCCTTCCGTGGGTTTCGCTTTCTCTTGCCTTCAGCTTCGGGCTTTACGGCTATTTCCGAAAAACCATGCCGATCGGCCCTTCCCAGGGTTTTTTCCTCGAAGTCGTACTCTTGTGCCTGCCCGCGCTGTTCGTGCTGATGGCGCTCGATATCGAGGGAATGGGCCATTTCATGGCCGGCAACACGTCCGACACGATGCTGATGCTGTTCGCCGGCCCGTCAACGGCGCTGCCGCTGATCTTCTACGCGCTCGGTGCCAGGATGCTGCGGCTTTCGACCATGGGGCTGATGCAGTACACGGCGCCGACGCTGATCTTCCTCATTGCCGTGTTCGTCTTCCGCGAACCGTTTTCTTCGCTGCAATTGCTGGCCTTCGTTCTGATCTGGTCCGCACTGGCGCTTTACAGCTGGTCGAGCATCCGCGAGATTCGGGAACGTGCCCGGATAGAACGGGCGCACGCGGCGGGAGAGTAGGCCGATGGCAAAGGTGGCGATCATAACCGGGGCAGGGCGCGGCATCGGCGCCGCGACGGCGATACTGGCCGCGCAGCACGGCTACGATGTCTGTGTCAACTACGCGTCCAATGCCGAAGCCGCAGAGCGGACAGCCGGGACATGCGCCGCGCATGGGGTCAAGGCGGCTGCCAAGAGGGCCGATGTGGCGTTGCCCGACGAAGTAGCGGCGCTGTTCGAATTTTGCGACGCGGAACTCGGTCCGCCGGCACTGCTCGTCAACAATGCCGGGGTGATCGGAGGGGCGACGACAGTCGAGAACCTTTCCGACGCGGTGCTGCAGCGGACCTTTGCGGTCAATGTCGAGGGTGCCTTCTACTGCGCGAGGGAAGCCATCAAGCGCATGTCGACCGCCCATGGCGGCAGCGGCGGGGTGATCGTCAACATATCCTCGATCGCTGCGACGCTCGGCAGTCCCGGAGAGTATGTCCACTACGCCGCATCAAAGGCGGCGGTCGATGCCATGACCATCGGCCTTTCCAAGGAAGTCGGCCCACTCGGCATCCGGGTCAACGCCATTCAGGCCGGCACCGTCGATACCGACATACACAGGACGGAAGGCAACCCGGACCGCCCGGCAATGGTCGCCAACTCCGCGCCTCTCGGGCGGGCGGGCCTCGCGCAGGATATCGCCGAGGCGGTCCTGTGGCTGGCCTCCGGAAAATCGTCATACACAACGGGTTCGATTGTGCGCATTGCCGGCGGGCTCTGATCTGATTTCCCGCCGCGCGGCAGGATTCGGATAGGGTTTCCGGTGCCTTGCTTGCCAAATATACCGGCCCCATGCACCATGACAGAAGAAAATGCAGCGATATGCGTGTGATTTCATGGGCGATCAGCCTCTGACCAATCTGGATTTCTTTGACGGTGGACCGGGCGCCGGCGCGTGCTTCCGCTCCGATCAGCCGGCGGTTGCCCAGAACATCATGAGCGAGCGCTACAAATCGCATCACCTGACGTGCCTTGCTGGCGATCTTGATTTCGATTTCTTCCACGTCGGCGCCGAAGTCCCCGTCGGGTCCTTCAACGTCCTGCGTTACGGCTCCCATGTCGAGATCGACCCGGGCGCCTTCAAGGACTTCTTCATGCTCGAAATGCCGGTCGCCGGCGGCGCCCGCGTACAGCAGGGCGGAATGCACCTGGGATCGAGCTATGACACGGCGCTGTTTCTTTCGCCGGATCAACGCATCCACTCCGTCTGGGCCAGGGGCACGACCCAGCTGATGCTCAAGATCAAGCGCTCCGAGCTCATTACCCGGTGGCAACAGCGGCTCGACAATCCGGTCGCCGAATTGCCGGAAGTGTCGCCCGAAATTGATCTGAACCGGCCTGCCGGCTGGCGGATCAGGCGGCTGATGCACCTTCTTTATGAGGAACTGGAGCGAAGCCTTCGGCTCGACAACGGGAGTGTCGCACAAACACCGCTGGCGGCTGCGGTGATCGACAACGTCTTTGAGTATTGGGCCGACGTCCACGGCCACCTTCTGGAGGGCCCGGCCTTCAGGATTTTGCCGGTCCACATCAAACGCAGTGTCGCCTATATCGAAGACCACCTTTCGAAGGACCTCAGAGTATCGACGCTTGCCCGCGTCGGGAACGTCAGCGAGCGCACGATCTATGACGGGTTCCTAAAATTCCTGAAGCGTTCTCCCAAGCAATATGTCCTCGAGCGCCGCCTGAACCGGGCGAGGCAGGATTTGATTTCGGGAAAGGGTTCGGTGGCCGGCGTGGCGCGCAAATACGGCATAAACCATCTCGGACGTTTTTCTCAGTACTACCGGATCAGATACGGGGAAAATCCGTCGGAGACCTTGCTTCAAAGGCAACGCCGGCTCGTCTCGTGAGGATTGATGCGGCATTCGGATATCGCCGCGCTTTCTGGAGTTGCGGGGTCTGCCGCCGCGTGCAGATTGCGCCCATGGACGGAACCGGCAGCGCGCTATTCGACCGCATCGATGCATCTGGCAGCAAACTTCTTTCGGCGTACTTTCCGGTGTGCGATCCGCTGGTGCCGCTCGACTATCTGAAAATCTACGATGAATTCGGGGTCGATCTGATCGAGCTCGGCATCAAGTCGGCCAATCCCCACCACGACGGCGACACGATCAGGCAATCGATGTTGCGTTCAACCGGACAAGGACGCCTGGCGGATGCCGGCGAGGCGTTGCGGATGACGGCAGGTCTCGCAGGCGGCTCGCTCGGCGTGATCTTCGCCTATCCGCAGCCGGGACTGGCAGAGGAGACGTTTGACTGGACAGGAACCGACATACTCCTTTGCGCGGGTGCGGATGGCAGCCACCGCGAACGCCTGGTCTCGGATGCGAAATCGGCCGGCGTATCGACTGCCGAGTTTGCGCCCCATCACATGCGCGAAGGGGATCTTGCCCGGGCACGGTCGGCCACATCCTACGTGTTTCTGCAATACGCGGCCGGCAAAACCGGCATCCGGGCCGGATTCGACCGCTCGGCCAAGGCCCGGTTGCAGCGTCTTCGGCAAAGCGGCGTCTCGGTCCCGGTTCTGCTCGGTGTCGGCCTTTCGACACCCGATCAGTGCAGGCATGCCCTGGACTGCGGCGCGGACGGCATTGTGATCGGATCGAAAACCGTGAAGATGGCCGAAAAGGGCAGGGCGGCCCTGTCGGACTATCTTGGCGAAATCAGGCAGGTGATTGATGGAAGGTGACCTGGTCATTGGGATTGACGTTGGAACGACGGCGGTCAAGGCGGGCCTGCTGGATTCGACGGGTGTCCTGGTGGACTACTTTTCCGCCCCCTATGCAACCAGCCGGCCGGATAGCGCCCTGGTCGAGCAGAACCCGGAGGACTGGGTTTCGCTTGTGTCGGCTTCGCTCGAGCGGTTCGCGGCAAAGGACCTGCCGATTGCCGCCATAGGGCTTTGCTCGCAGGTCAATACCCATGTCTTCGTCGGTGCGGACGGTGCGCCGCTTTTTCCCGCCATTGTCTGGCAGGACGGCCGCGCCGGCGCCGAAGCAGCCGAGCTTGACGCCCGCGTTTCGGACAAACAGCGGATTGCCTGGTGGGGAGCGCCGATGCCGATCGACGCCAGCAACGCGCTGGCCCGGATGCTCTGGATGGCGCGCCACAGGCCGGATGTCTGGGAAAAGACCAGGTATGTGATGCTGCCCAAGGACTACTGTATCTTCCGGCTGACGGGCGAGTTGACCGCCGATCCGCTGTCCAACATCGGTCTTGTGGGGCAATCGCTTGACTATGTTCCCGACGCGCTGGAGCTGGTGCCCGGAGCGGCCGAGCGCCTCGTCCCGCTCAGGGACATGAAATCGCTGGTCGGCCGCGTGCGCCACGGATCGGCGGCCGGCATACCGGTTGCCAATGGCACCATGGACGCCTGGACGGGATTGCTCGGTTCCGGCGGCCATGCCGACAGGACCACCGTCTATCTCAGCGGCACCAGCGAAATCCTCGGCATTACCAGCCGGACCGTCAAGGCGACGCCGGGTGTCGTTGTCTTCCCGGAATACCAGAACATTCGCCTGCATGCCGGTCCCACCCAGTCGGGTGGCGCTTCGCAATTGTGGTATTGCGGGCTGCAGGGACTTCAGCCCGACGAGATGGCCGCCCTGGCGGCGCGCTCGGATTTCGATCGCCCCGCGCCCATTTTCCTCCCGCATCTGCACGGCGAGCGGGCACCGGTGTGGAACGCGGATGCGAGGGCCCTCTTTCTCGGGATCGAGGAACGCACATCAGGCGCGGACATGGCCCGCGCGGTCTATGAGGGCGTGGCCTTTTCCGCCCGGCTGCTGTTGCAGAGCCTTGAGGCCTCCGCCGGGATTGAGAACGATGCCATCAATTGTGGCGGCGGAGGCTTCCAGACAGAAATCTGGAACCAGATCCGCGCCAACGTGCTCGGCCGTCAGTGCCGCAGACTGGCGGTCAAGGATCCGGGCGTTCTGGGTGCGGCCGGGCTGGCCGGCTGGGCGATCGAAATGCATCCGGACCTTTCGGCGATCTTCCGGCAGATCACGCGTTTCGATCGCACCTACGAGCCGGATCCCGAGATGCATGCATTGTATGACCGTCTTTTTTCGATCTATGTCGATGCAATCGCGGCCAACGCCGAACTTTGCCGGGCATGGTTGAACGCCGATGCCGGGCGCGCCTGATGCGGGACCACTATCCGAAAACTGCTGTTTTCGACGGTTGAAATGCCGGACAGGTCCGAAAACGGTTCTTCATCCGCAGGAGCGCGCCTATTCTTTCACGAACAACGACATAACCGGGAGGAAAATAATGTTTGTTGCCGGAACGATCGCAAGAACCTTTACCGCGCTGGTCCTGTTTACCGGCGTGGCCATGGCCCAGAACGTCACCGTCGTCACCCCGTATCTGGCCCAGCCCGGAACCCAGATGTACGTTGAGGGATTTCAGGCCGAAGCCGCCGACAAGGGCTGGAACGTCAATGTCATTGATACCGCCGGCGACGTTGCCGCCGTTATCAGCCGTATAGAGGACGCGGTCACGCAGAAGGTCGATGCCATCGTCATCAATGTCGATCCGGCGCAAATTGCCGCCGGTCTGGAGACCGCTGCGGCCGCCTCGATTCCGGTGATCGGCATGGACAGCGGCGCCGATCCGCTGGTCGCGACCAACGTCACCTCGAATGGCTATGCGATGGCGGCGGAGACCGCAGTCTACGTCGCCAACCGCATCGAGGGCAAGGGCCGTGTCGTCATGTTCGTGTTCGACGCCTTTCCGCCCGTGCAGATCCGCGGGGTCATCGCGGATGCGGTGTTCGGAAATTTCCCCGACATCGAGGTTATCGACCGCATCACGCCGGACGTGCAGGACGGCGGCATTGCCGACAGCCGCGCCAAGATGGAGGCCATCCTGGCAGCCAATCCGGAGCCGGGAAGCATTTCGGCCGTCTGGGCCGCTTGGGATCAGCCGGCCCTCGGCTCGCTGCAGGCGATCGAGGATGCCGGACGGGCTGACGAGGGCATCGTGATCGTCGGTATAGACGCCAATCCGCAGGCCCGCGATGCCATTGCGGCCGGCGGCAATTTCGAGGCGTCCATTGCGCAGGACTTCATCGGCATCGGCAAGGCCACGGCGAATGCGGTATCGCGGGCCATTTCCGGAGAAGAAATTCGGGAGAAGGTGATTTACGTTCCAACGGTCCTGGTGACAAAGTCGAATGTAGACAAGTAGGCTCCTTGCCGATCCTGGCGGACCCCGGCCGGGGTCTGCCCCGTTCCGGAGGATGCGGCGATGCATGAGCTTTCCATCCGCAATCTGTCGAAATCCTTCGCCGGATCGCCAGCGCTGGCCGATGTGAGCCTGGATCTGCGTGGTGGCGAGATCCATGCCCTGATGGGAGAGAACGGCGCCGGAAAGAGCACCTTGATCCGCATCCTCGCGGGGGTCGAGACCGCTGACGCGCTGGAACTGGAGAAGGACGGCCGCCGGTTGCCGCTCGCCAATGCCAAAAACGCCTATGACGCCGGCTTCCGCTTCATCCACCAGGAACTGAACATCGTCCCGCAGCTCTCGGCGGCTGAGAACATCCTACTCGGTCTGCCTTATCCGAGCCGCTTCGGGATCGCGGTGAATTGGAAGGAACTCAACACCCGGGCCAGAAACGCCTTGTCGCGCCTTGGCATCGACCATATCGAACCCGCACGGCAGGCAGCGCGTTTCAATACGGGCGATCAGATGCTCATAAAGATCGCAAGCTGCCTGGTCGACGCCGAGGGCATGACCGCCGATCTTTATGTATTTGATGAGCCGACGGCCGCATTGACCGGCGAGGAATCGGAAAAGCTGTTTCGCGTAATTGCCGGTTTGAAGGAAAGCGGCGCCGCGGTGCTGTACGTTTCCCACCGCATAAACGAAGTGATGCGGCTGTGTGATCGCGTCACCGTGCTTCGCGACGGCCGCAATGCCCTGACGGCTCCGATTTCCAGGACCGGCAAGGAGGAGATCATTATCGCGATGACCGGGCGGTCCGTCGAGGACATGTATCCGCCGCGTTCGCGCGCCATCGGCGCGGCGGTGGCCTATGCGGCATCCGGTGTATCGACGAAAGAGGTGTCGGGGCTCGAATTCGAATTGCGCGCCGGCGAGATACTCGGCGTCGCCGGCCTGGCTAATGCCGGGCAAAGCGGGGTGTTGCGAACAGTCATGGGGCTGTCGGAGCCACGCCAGGGACGTCTTGAGTGCCTCTCGGGAGCCGCGCCGAAATCGCCGTCAGAGGCCTGGAAGAGCGGGATTGCCTATATTCCGAGGGAACGAAGGGGCGAAGGACTGATGCTCCAAATGCCGGTGCGCGACAATGCCGTTCTGCCGCATCTCGACACATTAAGGCGGCTGGCGTTTCTTGCGGACCGGCGCGGCGAGCAGGCGATGGCGCACAAGACATCCGAATATGTGCGCCTGAAGGCCGCCGGTCTTTCGCAGCCCGCCTACCAGCTTTCCGGCGGCAACCAGCAAAAGGTCCTGTTCGCGCGGGCGCTTGGCAAGACGCCATCGATCCTGGTTCTCGATGAGCCCACACGGGGTGTCGATATCGGCGCCAAATACGATATCTACGCGCTTGTCCGGGAGCTGAGCGAGGCCGGGTGCGCGGTTGTGATGACTTCGACCGATCTGTCGGAGACCCTTGGCATGTGCGATCGCGTGCTGCTCATGCGCGACGGCGCACAGCAGGCGATCGTCGATGCGGCAGGCCTGACGCCGGCGGACCTTCTGCGCCGGATTTATGCGTCGTGAACCGGAATGCGGTGGATCTATGATTAGGATACTCAAACTCTACGGCACCCTGATCGGCTTCGCCCTGATCATCGTGCTGTTTTCGGTCCTTCTGCCGGGCACGTTTTTGACGTCCGGCAACCTGATCAATATTTCCCAGCAGATCAGCATGCTGGCCGTCGTGGCCTTCACCATGACGATCGTCATGGTGATGAACGATTTCGATCTTTCGGTCGGCTCCATGGCAAGCCTCGCGGGCGTGACGGCGGCAGTTCTATTTTCGCTGGGATATCCGGTCTATGTCGGTGTTGCAGCGGCTCTGCTCGTCGGTCTGCTGGGAGGCGTTTTCAACGGCGTTCTCGTGTCTCTCGTCGGCATCCTGCCATTTGTCGCGACGCTCGGGACGCTCACCATGTTCAGTGGCCTCGCCTTCCTGGTCAGCGGCGGCCGGACCATATTCGGACGCGACATACCAAGTGAATTCTCCGGGTTTGCGCGCAGCGGCGTGCCCCTCGATTCCGTCGGTCTGGACGGGCTGAAACTGCCTTTTCTCAGCCTTGTGGCACTGGTCGTGCTTGCGGTTGTCTGGTTTGTGCTGGAGCAGACGACCTATGGACGGCGGCTTTATGCGATCGGAGGCAACAAGGAGGCCGCGCGGCTGGCGGGCGTGCGGGTCAAGTCGCTGCGCCTGTCGGCATTTGCGTTGACCGGGCTCGGCGCGGCCATCGCCGGCCTGATGTATTCGAGCCGTGTCGCATCGGCAAATCCGACACAGGGCAGCGGCCTCATGCTGGACGCGATCGCCGCCGTATTCCTGGGCATGACGATGAGCGAGGAAGGCGAACCGCGCGTTCAACACACTTTGGTCGGTGTGCTTATCCTCGGCGTGCTGGACAACGGCCTCACCCAGCTCGCCGTCGACAGCTACATCCGCGAGATCATGGTCGGCGCGATCGTCATCACCGCAGTGGCGTTTTCAAGCATTACCAAGCAGGGAAGATAGCCGTCAGAGCCCCATGCAGTTGGCGTAGAACGTGGTCGTCGCCGGCCAGTCGGAAAAGACGCCGACGACACCCACCTGACGGGCGAGCACGTCAAGAAGCACAAGCGCGTCGCCGTCGTTCCGTGTGATGTCGCCGATGGTCTGGTAGTACCAGCCGCCGCCGGACGAGAGCGGCCCGGACCGCTCAAGCGTCCAGGTGATGATGTCGAGGCCGGCATCCCTGGCCGCGACCGCATAGGCCGACGGAACCGGTTTTCCGTCGTCGCCTTTCGTCACCAGCACCCAGAGCGGCGGTGCGATATATTTGACGCCCATAGCCGCAAGCGCATCCATGGAGGGGTTCCAGGTGTTCGGATCCTGCGGATCGAACGCGCCGCGACTGAAACGGCCGTCGAGGAGGACGGCCTGTACGCCGAATTCCGGCTCGTTTTTGATCCAGTAGGTGACATCCGCCGGATTGAAAGACTGCGCGAAGACGCGGCTTGCTGGCACCTGCGCTTCCTTGTAGGTGTCGATCATTTTCTGGGCATATTGTTCCTGGGTGAAATCGCCCTCATAGGGCATGTCGACCGAGGGCGACTTGAGTTCGGGCGTATGCTTGACGCCGAGTTCCTCGAAGAGCGCGATGGATTCGGCAAGCGTCAACAGCCGCCCGCCCGTCGTGTAGAGATCCGTCCGCCATTTCGCCAGGCCGCCGACATATTCCTCGACCGTCGTCGCGTTCCTGTCGGCGGATTCCATCTTGCCGGTCAGTTGGCGGTACTGTTCGAGCGTAATGTCCGATGTGCAGCATCTGGCCTGCGCCGGTTTGCCGCCGGCGGAATCGGCCGGCGTAAACGGCACGCTGCAACTCGCGGCGATTTCCGGCTTCAGGAGTATATCGGTGGTCGTGTGCAGGTCGCATTGCGAATGGCGGCACACCAGCTCGCGGTCCTTGGTAAAGGTGACGTCGCATTCGAGGATACCGGCGCCCATGCGGGCCGCGGCGCGGTAGGACTGCTCTGTGTGCTCCGGAAACTGCAGCGGTGCGCCGCGGTGGCCGATCGAGAACTCGCTCTTGAAGAACGGCCCTTTCTCGCAGGCTTTCAGCGCTTCCTTCAATTCGCCGTCATTGAGACTGTCGAGCAGATAGAACGGGCGCGGACCGAGATGGACATTTGCTTGGTGCTCGTCGGCAATGGCCGGTGCGGCAAGATGCAGGAACAGGATGCAGGTCAGGCTGACGGGCAGAAATGCGAATTTCATGGTCATTCCTTCGGCGGATTTCAGGCAGTAACTATCGTCGGCGAAACTCAGTTCAATATCCACTCTATGAACACAGTACGACGAAGCGATAACGCTCAGCGCTTCCAGACAACCGAATAGAGATCGTGGCGGCGGTCGGAGAGGTTCCTGACGGTACCCTCCCGGCGCGCCCGCTCGAGCGCCTGTAGGTCGAGGTCGGCGAAGATGATGGCCTCCGCGTTCTCGCTCGCCTCGGCAGCGATCCCGTCGCGCGCGAAGGGCAGGTCGCAGGGTGTCAGGATCGCTGAGCGCGCGAATGCGCTGTATTGTTCGGGAACATTGGAAAATTGCCCCGTCATCCCGGCGGTCGCGACATAGCACTGGTTCTCGACCGTCCGCGCGGCGCAGCAGTGGCGCACCCGCCAATGTCCGTGCACGGTGTCGGTCAGGTAGGGCACGAAGAGGACCAAGGCGCCCTGGTCGATCAGATGGCGTGCGAGTTCCGGAAATTCGCTGTCATAGCAGATCATCACGCCGACCGGTCCGCGGTCCGTCTCGATGATGTCGGCCGAGCCGCCGCCTTCAACCGACCAGGCACCGGCCTCCGTCGGGGTCGGATGCAGCTTGTCGCGCGCATGGGTGCTGCCGTCCCTCGTGAACACGAATGCGGTGTTTCGGGCCGTGCCGCCCTCGTCGACCGTCAGGTGCGAACCGGCGACGATATTAATCCCGTTTTCGCGTGCCAGCGATCGGGTGCGGTCGGTGAACGCGACGGTGTGTGCGTGCGAACGCGCCGCTACGTCCCGCGATTCGATACGTTCTTCAGAGAAAAGCAGGCACAGTGTGAAGAGCTCGGGAAAGACCACGAAGTCCGCTTCGTAGTCAGCCGCCGCGCGCACGTGGAATTCGAGGCGTTCATAAAAGCCGGCCGGATCCATGGTTCTTTCCGCGCGCCACTGCACCGAAGCGACACGGATTGTTGCGGCATCCGAAGTCATGTCCATCGTTCCCGTTGCAAGCTACATCCTGTCGATGACCTCGCGGTCACCGGCGCCCGTGCTGCCCGATTCCCACTGGCGCACGATCAGGGGGACGATCTCGGACGCGTCCGACACGACGAGCGGTTCGGCGAGATGGGCGGAGTGCAGGAAACCCGTTGTTCCCATGTGGTTGAGGAGCTCAAGCAGCGGGTCCCAGAAGCCGGCAATATTTGCCAGCACCATCGGTCTCTTGTGCCGGCCGAGCTGCGACCAGGTCATGATTTCGATGATTTCCTCGAGCGTTCCGATACCGCCGGGCAGGGCGACGAAGGCGCCCGATTTCTCGAACATGGTGTGTTTGCGCTCGTGCATGTCCCGGGTCACGATCAGTTCGTCGAATGAGAGCTTCTTTCCGTTTCCCGCCTCGCGGCTTTTTAGGAATTCCGGAATGATCCCGGTCACCAGGCCGTTCCCGCTGATGACCGCCCCGGCAACCGCACCCATGATGCCGTGGGTCCCGCCCCCGTAGATGAGCCGGATGTCGTTTTCGGCAATCGACCTGCCGAGCGTTACGGCCGCCGCTTCGAACACCGGATCATTGCCGGCCTGGGAGCCGCAATAGACGCAAATAGACCGATTCTCCGCCATGGCACCGAACAAGCATGGCAGGCCCGGACAGGTCAAGCCGTTGCCGCAACCGCACAGCTGATGCTTTTTTGTCGATAACCGGTGTGTTCTTGCCGCGAACGCGGCCCAAAACCGTGCAAATGCTTGTTTGGGTGCTGCAAAAGTTCTAGTTTGGCGGCGATTTTCGGGGTTCGGCACTGCGCACGTGGTGCATGCGGCGGGAAAATCGATACAGGGGGCGGATGGGCGCGATCCGCGAGCGTGCTGCATTATTTATGCCGCGCCGACTGGAGTATGAAATGAAAAAGAACAAGTCCCTGATTTGGGCCCTTGTCGGATTGCTGATCATCATCATTGTCGGGGTTTACGTCTATCAGACGGATCCTTTCGCCGAGCAGGGCGGAACCGAAACGGCGCAGCAAGGCGAAACCGGCTCCGGATCCACGCAGACCGGAGGTGAGGAAAAGACAGCTGCGGCAGAGCCAGCGTCCGATGAGAATGCGGCGGAGACAGCTGCCGCCGGCGAAATCAGTGCCCCGACATTCGATGTCGTGCGCGTGGAGCCCAACGGCTCGACGCTGATCGCCGGTCAGGCGACGCCGGGAACGGAAGTCGAGATCGTCAGCAGCGGGCAGGTCATTGCCAAGGCCGACGCAGGAGCGAGCGGCGATTTCGTTGCGGTCGTCGACGACGCGCTTGAGCCGGGCGACCACCAAATCGTCCTGCGGTCGGTCGGTGAGGGCGATGCATCCGCCCAGTCCGAGGAAGTCGCGACCATCAGCGTCCCGAAGGACGATCCCGCCGAACTTCTGGTCATGGTCACCAAGCCCGGTGAAGCCAGCCGCATTCTGACCAAGCCGGAGACCGAGGACGCCGCCGGCGAAACGGCCGCCGCCAAACCCGAACAGACAACGCAGGAGACCGGCACCGAAACCAGCGCTGCCGAAACGCCTGCCGAAAAACCGGAAGAAACGCAGGTAGCGGCGGCGACGGGAGAGCAAGCCGAGCCGGAAACCGCGATGGCGAAGGAACCCGCCGCCGGGGAAACGGCGACCGAAGCAGCGCCCGCTGCCGAGACGCAAGCCGCCGCATCGAGCGAGGCGGCGAAGCCGGAAGCCGGAGACGGCGAGACATCCACGACAGGGTCCGAAGTCGCGGCAGCACCGGCTACCGCAACGGAAGACACCGGGACGGAAACCGCCATGCTTCCGTCCGACACGGCAGCGGATGAAACGGAAACCGAAAAATCCAGTGCCGTTGCCGCCGCGCCGCAAACCACCCTGCGCATCGACGCCGTCGAGATCGAGGATGGGCGCATTTTCGTCGCCGGCTCGGCAACGCCCGGCGGCGAGGTGCGCGTCTATGCCGACGGCGAACCGATCGGTCAAAGTGCCGTCAGCACCTCCGGGCGCTTTCTCGTCGAAGCCAGCAAAGACCTCGCGGTGGGCGACCACATCATCGGCGCCGACCTGATCATGCAGGAGGGCGACGCACCGTCCCTGCGGGTCGCGGTCCCGTTCACCCGGCCCGAGGGCCAGATGGTGGCCGCAGTGGCATCTTCCGGATCTGAGGACAGCGCCGAAAAAGCACCCGAAAGTGCAGCTGCTGCCGGCGGCAGCGCGGCAACCGAAGCCGCGGAAAAAACAGCGGCCGAACAAACCGGCGCGGCCGGGACGACCGAAAGCCCGGAGACCGAGCAGGCCGCCCAAGGTTCCGAGAAACCGGCGGAAATGTCGGATTCTGGCACTGCGGAAACCGCATCAGACGCGGCACCGTCTGAGTCCGAACCGACTACGCAAACCGCGCAAACGGATACGCAGACGCCGGTGGTCGAGGAAGGATCGGCCGAAGACTCGGCAGCAGGCGTTACAGACGCCGCCGATGAATCGACCGTTGTCGCCAGCGCCGAGCCGCAGGACGACGCGACGCCGACGGTCGTTCAGCCGGCGCTCGAGCCGCGTGACAGTTCCGTCATCATCCGCCGCGGCGACACGCTTTGGCAGATCTCGCGGCGAATCTACGGGCGCGGCGTGCGCTATACGACGATTTACCTGGCCAATACCGATCAGATCCGGAATCCGGACAAGATCGAACCGGGACAGATATTCATGGTGCCGGACGAGCCGCTGGACAATGCCGAGGAACTGCATCGCCAGCGCATCCGGGGCAGGTAGGGGCCGAGGGCCCGGTCGCTTGACGGTCAGGACCTGAAACCTATGTAGATACAGGGCGGCGATCGCGGAACATCGCCGCCCTTTCCGTCGGAAATATTGTATCCGGCGCTGGGGGCGTTCCGCACCCGCTTCAAAAAGGCGTTTCCTTGTCAGACCAGAATAAAACCGTCGCTTCCGACACCGCCAATCCGCTGCATACGCTGCGCAATCTGTGGCCCTATATGTGGCCATCGGATCGCACCGACCTGAAACGCCGCGTCATGATCGCCGCCGTTTTCCTGGTGCTGGCGAAGCTGTCGCAGGTGGTCGTTCCCTACTTCTTCAAATGGGCGACAGACGCGCTCAACGGCAACCACGACGGTCTCGATTTCCTGCCTGCCTTCCTGATCGCGCCGATCATGCTGGTCCTCGCCTATAATGCCGCGCGCATCATCCAGCTCGGTTTCAACCAGTTGCGCGATGCGTTGTTCGCAAAAGTCGGCCAGCACGCGGTCCATCAGCTTGCCTACAGGACATTCGTCCACATGCACCGCCTGTCGCTGCGCTTTCACCTGGAACGGCGAACCGGCGGGCTGTCGCGGATCATCGAGCGCGGCGTCAAGGGCATCGAGTCGATCGTTCGTTTCACGATCCTGAACACGCTGCCGACACTGCTCGAGTTCGCGCTCGTCGCACTCATTTTCGGCTTTGCCTATGGCTGGTCCTATGTGGCGGTGACGGCCATCGTCATCTGGCTCTACATATGGTTCACCGTGCGCGCTAGCGATTGGCGCATCGCCATCCGCCGCGACATGAACGAGTCCGACACCGACGCCAACACCAAGGCCATCGACTCGCTGCTCAATTTCGAGACGGTCAAGTATTTCGGCAACGAGGACATGGAGGCGGCCCGTTACGACCGGTCGATGGCGCGCTACGAGAAGGCGGCCACCCGCATCTGGACATCGCTCGGCTGGCTGAACCTGGGGCAGGGGGTGATCTTCGGCGCGGGCATGGCGGTGATGATGGTCATGTCGGCGCTTGCCGTCCAGAGAGGCGATCAGACGATCGGCGATTTCGTCTTCATCAACGTTATGCTGATGCAGCTTTCGATCCCGCTCAATTTCATCGGCTTCGTCTACCGCGAAATCCGCCAGGGACTGACCGATATCGAGAACATGTTCGACCTTCTCGACATCGACGAGGAGGTCGTCGACAAGCCCGGTTCCAAGCCGCTGGCGCTGAAATCCGGTGCCATACGTTTCGACGATGTGTACTTCCGCTACGAAAGTGACCGGCCGATCCTGAAGGGCATAACCTTCGATGTGCCGGACGGCAGGACCGTCGCCGTGGTCGGACCGTCCGGCGCCGGAAAATCGACGCTCTCGCGCCTGTTGTTCCGCTTCTACGACGTTCAGGAGGGCGCGATCACCATCGACGGGCAGGACGTTCGCGATGTGACCCAGAAGTCGCTGCGCGAGGCGATCGGCATGGTTCCGCAGGACACGGTGCTGTTCAACGACACGCTGGCCTACAATATCCGCTACGGTCGCATCGACGCCACCGACGACGAAGTTCGCCAGGCGGCCGACATGGCCCAGATCGGCGATTTTATCGACAGCCTGCCGCAGGGCCTCGACACGATGGTCGGCGAACGCGGTCTGAAACTGTCCGGCGGCGAGAAGCAGCGTGTGGCAATCGCCCGCACCATATTGAAGGCGCCTCCGATCCTGA
The DNA here is from genome assembly GCF_004959855.1 of Nitratireductor sp. XY-223. Classification (GTDB taxonomy): domain Bacteria; phylum Pseudomonadota; class Alphaproteobacteria; order Rhizobiales; family Rhizobiaceae; genus Hoeflea_A. The sequence continues at coordinate 182,283 of NZ_SPNT01000003.1, forward strand.
TCCTGGACGAGGCGACATCGGCGCTCGATTCCGCGACCGAACAGGAAATCCAGTCGGCGCTCGACTATGTCAGCCGCGGCCGCACGACCCTTGTCATCGCCCACCGTCTTTCGACCGTCATCGGCGCCGACGAGATCATCGTCCTCCAGGACGGCGTCATCGCCGAACGCGGCACCCATCAGCAGCTCCTGGAGCACAAGGGTCTTTACCTCGATATGTGGAACCGCCAGCGCGAGGCCCGCGAGACCGAGGAAAAACTGAAGGATTTTCGCGAGCACGACGACCTCGGCGTCATCGTCCGCAAGCGGCCTTACGACCAGCGCGAGCCGGCAGAGCCATTGCCTGAGGACTGAGCCAATCGGCTGTTCAAGTCCGCTGCCAATCCGTCTATATAGACGCGGGCTGTTTCGCGCCCGCCGGCGCTGAACACGCGCCACGGAGTTTTTGATGAGTCTTTACGATACGATCTCGAATACGCTGGTGCCCGTGCACAAGGAGGGCTACAAGTTCGTGCTCGCCTTCCTGGCCGCCTCAGTGGTCCTCGGCTGGATCTGGGATCCGTTCTTCTGGATCGGCATTTTGCTGACCGCCTGGTGCGCCTATTTCTTTCGCGATCCGGAGCGCGTCACGCCGCTCGACGACGACCTGGTCATCAGCCCGGCGGACGGGCGCGTGTCGTCGGTTGTCTCGATCAAGCCGCCGCGCGAACTCGATCTCGGCGAAGACGAGATGCTGCGCATTTCCGTCTTCATGAATGTCTTCAACTGCCACGTGAACCGGGCGCCGATGGCCGGCAGCGTCCGTGACGTGGTCCACAAGCCCGGCCAGTTCATGAATGCTGAGCTGGACAAGGCAAGCGAAGAAAACGAACGCAACGGGCTTGTCATCGAGACACCGAAGGGCCCCATCGGCGTCGTGCAGATCGCCGGGCTGGTGGCCCGCCGCATCGTCTGCTGGACCTCGGCCAACGATCACCTCGATGCCGGAGAGCGCTTCGGCCTTATCCGTTTCGGTTCGCGCCTCGATGTCTTTCTGCCGGCGAACGCCACGCCGCGCGTGTCGGTCGGGCAGACGGCGGTGGCGGGAGAGACCGTCCTTGCCGAGTTCGACGCCGCCAAGGGCAAGACCGTGTCCCGCAAGGCTTAGCAACAATGGATTCCGGCTTCTCACCCTTCGATCCCAACGGCACGTCAAAGGACGAGAGCAGGGGACCGCGCCTGCGCGACATTTCGCTGCGCATGATGGTGCCGACCATCATAACGGCGCTGGCGATCTGCGCAGGTCTGACGGGTATCCGGCTTGCCTTCGAACAGCGCTTCGAACTCGCCGTGGCGATGCTGTTGCTCGCCGCGCTGCTCGACGCGGTGGACGGTCGGGCGGCACGGCTCTTGAAGACCTCGACCAAGTTCGGCGCGCACATGGATTCCCTGGCCGACATCGTCAATTTCGGTGTTGCGCCGGCGCTGGTGCTCTACGCCTATCTGCTCGATCAGGTGAAGTCCTTCGGCTGGATCGCCGCGATGATCTATGCGATCGCGGCCGGTCTTCGCCTCGCCCGCTTCAATGTCATGGAAGATCGCAGCGAAAAGGCAAGCTGGCAGGCCGACTATTTCGTCGGGATACCGGCGCCCGGCGGGGCGATACTGGTGCTGCTGCCCGTCTATCTCGGTTTCCTCGGGGTCGAGCCGGATCCCGTCGTCGCCTATGTCGCGTCCGCCTACACGCTGTTGATCGCCTTCCTGCTGGTCAGCCGCGTCCCGGTCTATTCCGGAAAATCGCTCGGCCAGCGTATCCGCCGGGATCTCGTCTTCCCGCTGCTGCTCGTCATCGTTTTATACGTGGCCCTGCTGATGACCTTTACCTGGCAGACCATGGCGGTGAGTACCTTGCTCTACCTGGTTTCGCTGCCCTTCGGCGCACGCGCCTGGCGTAAGCGCTACGGCGCCCTGCGGGCGGCAAAATCCGAAGAGAAGCAGGAGTAGGGGCACCGGGCGGTGTTTCCGGGGCGCCGGTCGGGACGCCCCGAAATTTGAGCCGCTTATCCCGCGGCACCCGAAGCCTTGGGAAGATCGCTCGATGAACCCCATTCGGACCAGGAGCGGTGATAGGTCCTGACCCGCGGATAGCCGAGCAGGCGTAGCGCGAAATAGGTGTGCGCCGACGCTTCGCCATTCTGGCAGTGGATGACGATATTGTGCTCGCGCGACACCCCGTGCCCGGCAAAAAGCGCGTGGAGCTCTTCCGCGGATTTCATGGTCAGGTCGGCATTCAGGTTGCCCTTCCACGGAATGTTGACCGCCCAGGGAATGTGGCCGTTCCGGTACAAGTTGACGGGACGCACATCGATCACCTTGACCTGCGGGTCGGTGCGGCGCTGGAGTATCCAGTCCGCGCTGGCGACACGCCGCGGCATCCGGTTGAGGCTGAAATGCACCGCCGCGGCCTGCTCCGGCCCCGAATCCGAGCCTGTCGACAATCCATAGCCGCCGGCCTGCCATGCCTGCAGCCCGCCGTTCAGGATACGCGCCTTCGCGTGGCCGAAATACTCAAGCAGCCAGAACAGGCGCGATGCACGGAAGCCGCCTTCGTCGTCATAGAGAACGACTTGTGTGTGTGCATCGATGCCCGCCTCGGACAGGATCGTCGCCAGCTCGGCATCCGCCTTCAGCGCGCCGTCGACATGGGCTTGCGGGTCGGTCAGGTCCCGGTATGGGATGTTGACGGCCTCAGGGATATGCCCGTCGGCAAATGCCTCGGGTGCGCGCACGTCGATGATGCGCAACTGCGAGCGCGCGCCCATCATGACGAATGCCGACTCGACGTTGATAGCTTCGGAAAGCGCATCCGCGGTCATGAGAAGTCCGGCATTCTTGTAGTCCTGCGGCGCGGACACCGCGTGGCCGGCGGAACCCGCCACAAAGGCGATCATCGCGACGTATTTGAGAATTCCGAATGACATGGTCATCCTCCTTTCCTGGTTTGATGCGCTCGCTACCGGGGCTGCGGGACGAACCGCAGATACGGTTTCGGCGCCCGCCAACCCTCCGGATAGGCCGCCCTTGCCTCTTCGTCGGTCCAGTCGAACGGCAGGAGAACATCCTCGCCCCTCGACCAGTCCGCGGGTGTTGCCAGGCTGTGCCTTTCGTTGAGCTGCAGGCTGTCGAGCGCGCGCAGGACCTCGGTGAAGTTGCGGCCGCAGGTCATCGGGTAGGCAATGATCAGGCGAACGGTCTTCGACGGATCGATGATGAAGACGGTGCGCACCGTGGCGTTCTGATGGGCCGTTCTCGGTCCGTTGCCGACCGGCTCGTCCGCCGGCAGCATGCCGTAGAGCTTTGAGACCGCAAGATCGCCATCACCGATGATCGGATAGTCCGGCGCGGCCCCGGCGATCTCTTCGATATCGGCCGACCACGCGAGGTGGCTCGACACGGGGTCGATGCCCAGGCCGATGACCTTGCAGCCGCGCCGCTCAAAGTCGCCTTTGAGTTTTGCCATGCTGCCGAGTTCGGTGGTGCACACGGGCGTGAAGTCCTTCGGATGCGAGAAGAAAACGCACCAGTTCTGGCCAATCCAGTCGTGAAACCGGATACGGCCGATCGTCGTTTCGGCAACGAAATCGGGTGCGCTGCTTCCAATGCGTAGTGACATGGTTTTGCTTCCTTGTACTGGCAGCATCGCTGCGCTCTGGTTGAATCGATGCGGAATATCCGCGAAGGTGTGTGTATCGCCGGCGCCACGACGCGGCCGGCGGCCATAGTTCTCGATCAAACGGACACCGAAATCATCTCGAGAGATCGCGGCGGGGGGCTGCATTTGTGCAGAAAGGCCCGTTGCGCGGTGAAGGCAAATGAACTGGGACGACCTTCGAATTGCACTGGCGGTTCAGCAGACCGGCACCTATCTGGCGGCCGCTGCGCGGTTGCAGATCGACGAGACGACGGTGTCCAGGCGCATGGCAAGACTGGAAAAAAGCATCGGATTTACGCTTTTCGACGCGGTCGACGGCGTCCGCCAGCCGACACCCAGGGGCGCCGAGATGCTGCGGCACGCGGTGCGGATGTCCGGCGAGGCCGCAAAGATCGCAGGGCTTCGCGACAAGGTCGGACTTCCGACGGCGACGTTCCGGCTGGCGACGACCGATTCCATCGCGGTCGAACTTCTCGGCGCCGCTGTCCCGCCGTTTCTTGCGAAGAATCCCGGCCTGCGCGTCGAACTGCTCGCCTCCACGGAGAACGTCAATTTTTCGCGCTGGGAGGCGGATTTCGCAATCCGTCCGCGCAAGCCGGAGAAGGGCGACTTCATCATAACGAAGCTTGGCGATTGGGTCTTTTATCTGTTCACGCCCAAAGAATTGCGGGACATCGACGAACCCCTGCTTTGCGCCTATCCGGAGGGATTGGACGCTTCGCCGGAGTCGCAGTTTTTGATCGCCGCGGGACTGAAGGACAAGGCCCGTTGCCTGTCGAAGAACCTGCTTGTCATCAGGAAAATGCTGGAGACCGGCCTGTGCAGTGGCATTCTTCCTAGCTTCGTTTGCCAGGATCTCGTCGAGGACGACCGCTTCGATGCGCAGAGGCTGGAAATCACCCGGGAAATCTGGCTGCTGATGCAGCCGCATCTGAAGCAAGAGCCGTCGGCGCGCGCGTTCGTCGACTGGATAAAAAAGTGCTTTGCCGAAATCAGGGTGTAACCGGCGCCCCGATTCCGGACGAAGGAGACCTTATGGCGATTGAATGCGCTTGTTGGGAGAATGTCCGATGAAACACAGCCCGCATTATCCCATGAAGTCCACGGAGGGCATGGTTGACTACGACAGGAACTCCGCCGCCCAACAGCAGATAGTCAATACACAGTCGGCGCGCATCCGAGAACTTGTGGAGTGCCTTTCGCCCGCCGGTCCCGAGGTGACGGTCGTCGACTACGGATGCGGTCCCGGTTCGAGCGCCGTCGAGGCGGTGAGGCCTTCGATCGAGGTCTGTCGCGCCCGCTTTCCGGACCTTCCCGTGTCCGTCGTACACGCGGACCAGCCCGGCAACGACTGGAATGCCCTGTTCGAGCTCGTATACGGAACCACAGGATACCAGGGCGAAGCGGGAGGAATACGGACCTCGGCGGCTGTCGGAACCTTCTACGGGCAGATGGTTCCGGCGAACTCGGTCGATATGGCCACGTGCTTTGCCGCCAGCCACTGGCTGAGCCGGGCCGTGGACGTCCATTTGCCGGGATCGATCTGGTTTGCGGATGCCGCGGGTGAGGCGAGGGCACAATTGTGGGACCAGGCCCGTCAGGACTGGGTTGCCTTCCTTAGCCGCCGGGCGGATGAGCTGCGTAGCGGCGGACACCTGCTTGTCGCGACTCTGGGGTCCGTTCCCGAAGACGACGAGATCAACGGCACGGCGGCATCCGGCCGCGGCATTTACCGTGCAATCCAGGTCGTCGCCCAGTCGATGGCGGACGACGGGCTGATCGACGCGGCAATTCTGGACAATTTCGTCTTCGCCTTGTGGTTCATGACCGAAATCGAGGCCCGAAGGCCGCTGGAGGACGATGCGGTTCTGTCCGAGGCGTTTGATATCCTGGAAATCAGCGTCGCCCCGGCGCCCGGCAATTACCGCGATGTTTTCGGCGCCTTTGCGGGCGATCCGGATGAATATGCGAAACGCTATCGCGGCTACATCCGCGCCTTTGCAGATTCGACCCTGCGCAAGCAGCTCCTCGAACCGAGCGCAAAGGACGCGAAGGATGCCGATAAACTGGCCGATGAATTCTTCGACCGCCTCGAGGAACTCTATCGCACCGAGACAAGCAAATACGCATTTGAACTCTGGCATTTGCTGGTTGTTTTGAAGAAGACATAAAAGATATGGTTGCGGCAATGCCGTATACTTCCGGCGACGCAATTTACCGAAGGGAGCAAGAAATGACCGCAACCGTTGGCTGGTTTATCGAGGCCGAGATCAAAGAAGGGCAGCGTGACTCCCTGAAAGAGCTGATCGTCGAGATGTCCGACCGGTCTGAGAACAATGAACCCGGCACGCTGGTTTACGAGTGGTCGATCAGCGAAGACGGCACCACCGGCCATTTGTACGAGCGCTACGCGGACTCCGAAGCCGCGTTGACCCATCTCGCCTCGTTCGGCGAGAATTTTGCCGACCGGTTCATGCCGCTCGTCGGCACGTTGCGCATGAGTGTCTACGGAGCGCCCAGCGCCGCGCTCAGGAAGGAACTGGCGGGTATGGAGCCCCGGTTTTTCGAAAGGGCCGGCGGTTTCGCCCGATAGGCCGAACACATCTGGTGATCAAATACGAGCGGCCGGCCTCGAAGGGCCGGCCGCTGATTGAGGACACGCTTGCGAAAGGCCGCTAAGCGGCCTTCTTCCCGTATTTCTGCAACACCTGGTCGGCTTGCTTGCCGGTCACCTCGGCCAGGTGATCGAAGGCCTTGCGGAAGCTCGCCACACCGGCGGTCGCGGAACGCAGCTCGATGATCAGGTCCTGGATCTCGGATTCCGGCATGATGGCGTTGACGACGTCCCATCCGTCCCATCCGGGACGTGCGTCGAAGCCGAGAAGCTGTCCGCGCCGTCCCGACACGATGGCGTTGATGCGCGCGGTCGCGTCGTTGGGGCAGAAGATTTCCACCTTGCACATGGGTTCAAGCAGCACCGGCTTGCAGTTCGGCATGCCTTCGCGCATGGCAAGCTGGCCGGCCATGCGGAACGCCTGATCGGACGAATCCACCGTATGGTAGGAACCGTCGGAAAGGTTCACCGAGATATCGACGACCGGAAAACCGAGCGGTCCCTCCTGAAGATAGTCGCGAATGCCTTCGCGCACCGATGGAATATACTGCTTCGGCACCACGCCGCCGGTGATCGTATCGGAAAAGACGAAGCCTTCACCGCGCGGCAGCGGCTTGATATCGAGGACGACATCGCCGAACTGGCCATGGCCGCCGCTTTGCTTCTTGTGACGTCCGCGCACATTCGTCGACTGCCGGATCGTCTCCTTGTAGGGCAGTGTCGGATTGCCGGTTTCGGCTGTGATGCCGTACTTTCCGGTCAGCCGTTCGAGCGCCACCCGCAGGTGCATCTCGCCCTGACCCTCCAGCAGCGTTTCGCCCGTGTCCTGAATGTGCGTGAAGCGCAGCGAAGGATCTTCCTCGACCGAGCGCTGCAGGGCCGCTGACAGCTTGACTTCGTCCTTGCGCTCCGTCGGCTGAACGCGCATGGCGATGACCGGTTCGGGTATGTCGAGATCGCACAGATTCTCCGGCTGCTTGCCGTTTGCGGAAAGGGTCTCGCCGGTGATCACGCCGTCGACCTTGTTGAGCGCGACGGTCTCGCCGACGCCGGCCTCGCCGCGCCGTTTGCCCTGCTGTCCGACGAGATCGAGGACGCTGGACACCCGCGCCTCGGAGCCGTCCGGCCGGGTCACCGTGTCGCCTTCCGAAATGGTTCCCGAAAGCACGCGGGCAACCGACAGCTTGCCGCCATGCTCCGAATAGAAGGTCTTCAGCACCTGCAGGAGCGGCTCCTTGCCCGCCTGTGCCGGCAGACCGAGGCGCTCACGGGTTTGGGAAATGCCAGGAGCCTCGTGGCGCAGCGCCTTGAGGAGCCGCCAGACACCGTTGCCATGTGCGGCCGAACCGATAAATACCGGACAGATATCGCCGGTCTGCATTTCCTTGACGAGATCGCTGAACACCAAGTCCCGCTCCGGATTGATGTCTTCCAGCAACTGCTCCATCAGGACGTCGTCGTAATCGGCGATCTGCTCGAGCATTTCGAAGCGGGCCTCGACTTCGCGCGCCTGCTCCTCGTCCGGAATATCAATGACCTCGCTGGTGGCGTGCTCCTTGTAGACATAGGCCCTTTCCAGAGCGAGATCGATGAAGCCGGTGGCGATCCCGTTCTGCCAGATGGGGATCTGCCGGACGACAAGCGGCGCCTTGGACGCCGGCTGCACGGACTTGAGGAGATTGCGGATACTGCCCTGGAACTTGTCGATCTTGTTGATGAACAACATGTGCGGGATGCCGCGGTCCTCCAAAGACCGCATGATCATTTGCAGCGCCGGCATTTTCTTTTCGTCGGCCTCGGCCACGACGATGGCCAGATCGACGCCTCCGAACACCCCGTTTGCCTCGCTCAGAAATTCCACTGAACCCGGGCAGTCGACAAACGTATAGCGGTCGCCCAGATATTCGGTGCTTGCGATATTGGCTTCAACGCTCATCGCATGTGCGCGTGCCTCGGCGGATGCATCGCCGACCGTGTTGCCCTGATCGACATTGCCCTGTCTGGCTATGGCCCCCGCGCGCGCCAGGAGGGCTTCCAAAAGGGTTGTCTTACCGCTTCCAAAAGGCCCGACCAGCCCAATGCACCGGGGCCCAGCTTCTCTGCCGCGTGCGGTTCCTCCTTCACCGTCACCCATTTTCACCTCCCTGTTCGAACTCGTACCACGCTTTCTTACCCGCCAAAGGCGGCATAATACGAACATGGTCCGACGTCGCTCGGTGGTTTGTCAAATTTTTTAAGCGGCCGGGCGGGTGGCACGTCAGGGCGCGTGGGTCCGCATGGCGATCACACCTGACGTCCGGGCCCGGATTTCGGGCGCTGCGAGGCAGGTCGCGACGGCTTCGTATCCCGGAGCGCCCGGATAGGCGGCGACAGGGGTCGGCGGGCTGTGATTGGCTGGGCACAGAATGATGGTCTCGTGGATGCCCACGGATTTCAGGTCGAGGATTTCATTCGAGCGGGTGATGACGAACAATGGCCTTGCATCCGCTCCGCGGCCGCGCAGATACGCCAGCAGCGCCCGCTGGGAAACCTGGTCCAGCCCCTGTTCGATTAGGTCGATGACAAGAATGTCGGGCCCGTCGTCCTTGAGCGCTGCAAGCAGGGCGACGAGGGCCTCCGATCGGTCAGCGCCGCGTGCAACCAGTTCGGCGAGAGCGCCGTCGACACGCGCCGCCAGTGCCGGGTCGGCGGCCAGCCGCGCCAGGCTTTCGGAGGCACCGTCCGCCAGCCGGTCGAGGCCGATGAAGGCCGCACCCGGCAGCGTTTCGGCGAGCCGCTTGGCGAGCTTGGTCTTGCCGCTAAAAAGGGGCCCGATCAGGTAGTTCAGGGGCCGGATGTCGCAGAGCTCGAACCGCTCACCGCCCCAGGGCCACGGAAGATCGAAGGCAACGGCAGGACGGGCGGCGCCTGGTTGCCGATCGGTGCCGCCGGGCGCGGTATCCGTTTGGCGACGTGACAGCTCGCTTCGGCGGCGTCGTACCCGCTCGTTCTTTTCCGCGAGCTGCCGCATTTGTTCTTCAAGCCTGGACTGATGCGCCGAGAGGAGTGCGTCGAGGTCCGCATCATCGCCGCGAACGGCCTGCTCAATCTCGGCAAGTCCGAGGCCCAGCGACCGCAGCGCGACGATTTCGGCTGCACGCGCCATGGCTTGCGGTCCGTAGGTGCGCCAGCCGGCGGCCGTGCGGGTCGGCGCGATCAGGCCCCGCTGCTCGTAGATGCGCAGCGCCTTGACCGAGACGCCGAGTTTCCGGGCGGCTTCGGACGGATTCAGATATTCAGCCGGAGCGTTCATGACCACCTCGCGATTCGCAATGACGCATCCCTTATAGGGGCGGCCTCAGGGACCGGGTCAACCGTGCTCCCGCGCCACGGCATACCGGCGCGCCGCATCGAGCAGACCGGATACTTCCGCGTCGTCGATGTCCAGCGCCGCCAGCTTGTCTGCAAGGTTCTCGATATATTCAAGGCTCGAGCCGAGGACGCCTTCTCCGGTGGCGATGTAGCGGACCTGCTCCTCATGCGTCAGGTCGCTGCGGATGCGGCTGGCATCATGGTTGGCAACAAAGGTGACGGCCTTGAGGGGCCCTTCGTCGGAAACGGCGTCCACAAAGGCCGCGATATAGACCCCCGTCGCCATTTCGCGGCGCCACAGGATGGCCGTTTCTTCCTCGATGCGATCGCTATCGATGCGGAAGACCAGGCCGGTGCAGCCCGGCCCCTCATCGAGCGCGGCCATCAGTCCCGGCGCTTCGCGCGTGCCGCGCGCGCCGAGTTCGTCCTTCAGGCAGAACGCCCGTGCATAGCCGCCGACATGGGCCTTGCGCACCTCGACGAAGTCAAAGCCCGGGTCCCACATCAGCGAGCCGTATGCGAACACCCACAGTTCGCCGTCGGGCCGCCCGGCAAGCACGCGCCTGCGCATCGCCTCGCGCTCCTCGTCGCTCAGCCGCCAGTGCGGCGGCAGGCCGAGCGCTTTCATGCGATCGTCGAAATCGGACGGCTTGAAGTTGCGGAAGAAAGAGTGCTGCGGATCGATGATCTTGCCGCGCAGCTCCGGGTGGTGGGCGAAAGGATCTTTGTCGGCGCTCATGGGCTGCGATCCTAGACCGTTTCATGGTTAGCTTGAAACATTTGATGGTGGAAAATCGGCGCAAATGAAAAGGCACCGCCACGAAGGCGGTGCCGGTTCTTGTCAGACCTATTCGGCTGCGTCTGGGCGGGCCACGGGCAGGTCGTCATTATCCGCCCGCTTGCGCTCTTCTTCCTCGCTCGCAGCAACGGGCTTGGCCTCGGCCGTTCTGTCCGCAACCTGCGCATCCTCGCCGGCGCGGTCCCTCCGGCCGCGCCACAGGCCGCGCACATTGGTCGGCAGCGTCAGCATCGACGGGATCAGAACAAGTGTCAGCATGGTCGAATAAGCCAGGCCGAAGATGATCGCCGTGGATAGCTGGACCCACCAGATCGATGTGATACCGCCCACGGAGATGGTCTGCGTGAAGAAGTTCATGTTGATCTGCAGCGCCATCGGAACGAGGCCGAGGATCGTCGTGATCGTCGTCAGCAGGATCGGACGCAGCCGCTGGGCAGCGGTTTTCAGCGCCGCCTGCCTTATGTCCGTCACACCCTCGGCGCGCAGCCGGTTGAACGTATCGATCAGAACGATCGCATTGTTCACCACGATACCCGCCAGGGCCACGATGCCGGTTCCCGTCATGATGATCGAGAAACGCTGTCCCGTAACCGCCATGCCGACCAGCACGCCGGATACGGCGAGAATGACAGTCGAGAGCGTCAGCACCGTCTGGTAGAAGGAGTTGAACTGCGTCAGCAGGATGATGAACATCATGAACAGCGCGGCAATCGCCGCCCGTCCGAGGAATGCCGCCGATTCCTGCTGTTCCTCGTCGGCGCCGCGGAATTTCAGGAAGATATTCTCCGGCCATTCCTGCGTGTCGAGCCAGGCCTGGACCTCCTGCACCGCGTCGACCGGCGTTGCCGCCCGGCCGTCGACCATCGCGCCGTCCGCGACGCTGGCCTTGACGTCCATCGCGTAGAGGCCGTCGCGCCGGGTGATCGAGGAGACCTTCGGCTGGGCCGTGCGTTCGATGAAGTTGGACAGCGGCACCTGGCCGTTGGCGGTCCTGAGCTTCAGCAGTTCGAACTGGTCAAGGGTGCGCTGGTCTTCCGGCAGGCGCACGCGGATATCCACCTCGTCTTCCGAATCGTTCGGCCGGTAGGTGCCGATGAGCACGCCGTTGGTGACGAGCTGGACCATCGAGCCGACGCCGACGATACCGGCATTGTAGCGGCCGGCCTGTTCGCGGTCGACGTCGATCTGCCATTCGATGCCGGGCAGGGGACGTCCGTCCTCCTGGTCGGAAAGGATCTCGACCGTGTCGACGAAATCGCGGATGCGGGCAACGGCTGCGACCATGGTGTCATAGTCGGTCGACTTGACTTCGAGCTGCAGGTCCTTGCCGGTCGGCGGGCCGCCCTCGATCTTGCGGACCTCGACCTTGATGCCGGCCATGCCCGCGGTACGCTCGCGGATGTCCTCGAAGATCTCGACCGCTTTGCGGCGGCAGCAATAGTCCGCCAGTTCGATCTGCAGTTCGCCGACAACGTCCGCCGGCTTGTCCTGGACGCCACCGAGGATCTGCGGACCCCCGCCGCCGGCGGCCGAAGCGGTCATGACGACATTGTCGATGCCGGGAACCTGCAGCACCTCGGCTTCGACCTCGCCGACGAGATCGCGGATCTCGGCTGCCGACATGTTGCCGCGCGCCGAGACCATGACGATGGCGACGTCCGGTTCCTCGTCGACGAAGAACTCGACGCCGGTGCTGTTGGCGGCGAAGAACATGAAGCTCGCGGTCGTCATCCCCAGGATGGCGAGGATCACCAGGATATTGCCCCACAGCGTTCCGGCGGCGTAGCGCAGGAAGCGCAGATAGCCGCCCGTGATGCCGGGGACCTTCTTCACGTCAAGCTCGGCACGCGAAGACAGCATGAGCGCCACCTCGTCGGCCTTTGCCTCCGCGACCGGTTCGCTCTTGCGCCGCGAATTGATGAAACCGGTGGCGTAGTAGCTGAGCATGAACGCGATCACACCCGTCAGCACGCCGCCGCCGACACGCAGCGGCGCGTCCAGCCCGGCCAGCGGGGCGGCAAAGGCAAACACACCGGCAATGGCGCCGACGAAAATTCCGGTCGTCTTTTGCGAATTCCTCGACGCGAAGGCGGCAATCCGCGCGAAGGCGGTGCCGGTGACCGGCAGGAACACCAGCGCTGTCAGCAATGACGCGGTCAAGACGATGATGACCATCTTCGGCAGATAGCTCATGAACTCGCCCGGAACGCCCGGCCACAACAGCAGCGGAAGGAAAGCGGCAAGCGTCGTCGCCGTCGACGACACGACCGGCCAGAACATCAGCTTCGACGCACGCTTGTATGCATCGGCCGCGTTCATGCCTTCAGCGATCTTGCGGTCCGCGTACTCGGTCACCACGATGGCGCCGTCGACGAGCATGCCGACCGTCAGGACCATGCCGAACATGACCATCATATTGACCGTCATACCGAGGCCGGCGAGGATCAGGAAGGCGAGCATGAACGAGCCCGGAATCGCCAGGCCGACCAGCAGCCCGGAGCGGACGCCGAGCGTTCCGACGACGGAGATCATCACCAGGACGATGGCCGTCATGATCGACGACTGCAGCGACCCCAGGACTTCGAAGATGAAGCTCGACTGGTCGAGCAGGTAGTTGACCCGGATCGATTCCGGCCAGTCCTTGGTGAAATCCTGCACCACGGCCCGCACTTCATCATTGTTCTCAATGATGTTGGTGCCGATGCGCTTGGTCACCTCGATGGAGATGGCCGGCTGGCCGTTGACGCGCGTGAAGGCGGAGGGATCCTTGTAGGTCCGCCGGATCTCCGCCACCTCGCCGAGGGTCACGACCCCTTCGCCGCTCTGCTTGATCGGGATCTCGTAGACATCCTGCGCCGTCTCGACAAGGCCGGGAACCTTGACGTTGAACCGGCCGTTGCCGTCGTCGATGAAGCCAGCCGCGACAAGCTGGTTGTTCTGCGTGAGCGCGTTCAGGAGCTCGTCCTGCGTGATGTCGTAGGACTCCATCTTCATCAGGTCGAGGACCACCTCGAGGAGCTCCTCGCGGTTGCCGGAAAGGCTGGCCTCGCGGACCGATGAGATGGCCTCGATCTCGTCCTTCAGGCGCCGCGCATGCGTGGTCAGCGTGCGTTCGGGAACATCGCCGGAAAGGGTGACGATGATCGTCGGCTGCAGCGCGAAATTGGTTTCCGTGATCGACGGCTCGTCCGCCTCGTCCGGCAGCTCAGCCTTGGCCTCGTCGACCTTGTCGCGCACGTCGGCGAGCACCTTGTCGCCGTCCGTCTCGATGTTGAACTCGAGCACGATGCCGGCATGGCCCTCGGAAGCGATGGCCGTCAGTTCCTTGAGGCCGTCGAGGCCGCGCAGCGACGTTTCCATCGGCCTGATCAGCAGGCGCTCGGCATCCCGCGGGGAGATGCCCTGCTGGCTGATCGACACGTAGTACACCGGAACGTCGATATCCGGATTGGCTTCCTTCGGAACGCTGATATAGGACATGATGCCCGCAGCGATCATGAAGACCATCAATGTCAGGACGGTCTTGGGACGCGAGATTATGGTTTGAAGCGCGGAAGTCATGAGCGGACGTCATCCTTGCTCGTCGTTGCGGCGATATCGGCTGCGACGGGTTCGACCGTCTGACCGGCGATCACGTAGTCCTGGCCGACGGAAATGACCTTGGTGCCGGGCTCCAACCCGGTCACCCACATCGTGTCGGGCGTATGCGCGATGATCGTGAGCGGCTTGAAGGCCACGGTATCGTTGTCTGCGACGACCCGCACGCCGATCGTGCCGTCGTCGTTGAGCGTCAGCCAGGAGGGTCGGATGCGGTAGGCTTCCGTTCCGTCCAGTTCGATCTGCGCCGCCGCCGTCACGCCGTCGCGCAGCATGTTTTCCGGGTTGGGCAGTTCGACTTCGATCAGGAAGGTGCGCGTTGCCGCATCGGCCGAGGGTGAGAGATAGCGGATATTGCCGGATACGGTCTCGCCGGAGATCGGCTGCACGGCAGCCCGGTCGCCCACGTCGATGCGGCCGATCTGCCGTTCGGAAACCTGGCCGACAAACAGCATCGGATCGGCGTTGATCAGCGTGATGCAAACATCGCCACTTTTCAGATTATCGCCGATTTCCGCAATCGGGTCCTGGACGATGCCGTCGGCCGTTGCCGTAATGTCGGTGCGCGAAAGCTCGTGGCGGGCCTCGTCGAGGGTCGCGGATGCGCCGTCCATTGCGGCCTTCAGCGCCTTGATCCGCGTTTCGGACGCGAAACCCTTCTTTTTCAGTTCCACGGCGCCTTCGTAATCGAACACGGCCTGATCATGGGCCGCCGTGGCGCGGTCCACGGCGCGCTCGCGCACGCCCCGGTCAAGCTGACACACGAGATCGCCCATCTTGACGTGATCGCCCTTCGAAACGAGCCGTTTTTCCAGCGTTCCGTCGGTTTCGGCGCGCACCGGCACAATGGCATCGGCCTGGGTGCGACCGCGCACGAGCAGGATGTCCGGACGGATTTCCGGGTTCACGGTGACGTAGCGGACCTTGAACAGCGCGTCTTCGCTGTTTTGGCGCTCGGCCGGCGGCGGCGTCGCATTGGCCGAACCTGCCTGGCCGCCGACAACGATGTTGCCGGTTCCCATCCACCCTATGACCGCGCCGGCGATGACCAGCGCGGCAACGTGAGATCCCTTGATGCGAAATGCCATGATCTGGCTCTCCTGTCGTCGTTCTTATTCAGCGGCTTCGCTGGCGTGGTCGGGAGCCCGCGTCAGCGATTCCAGCTTGTCTCTGTTTTCCAAAAGGTATTTGAGGCTGGCCTCGTGGACGAAGCGGCCGTATTCAGCCACCCAGCCGAGGCCCGCGGGTCCGTTCTCCGCACAGGTCTCAGCCTCGTCAAACATTTCAAGATCAGCTTTCAAGTCGTTGATTCGCTTGTCAATTGCCCGAACAATGGTTTCCCGATCCAGCAGCCCGGCACAAAGCGCGATCAGCAAGAATTCCGATTTGAAAGTGTCCGGGCGCGGCAGTACCTGGAGCGATTCGATCAACTCAGCGCGGCCCTTGTCGGTAATGGAGTAGATCTTTCGCGGCGGCTTGCCGGATTCATATTCCTCGCGCACGGTGACACAGCCATCGTCCTGCAGCCGCGAAAGCGCCGGATAGATGGAGCCGAAACTGGCGTCGACGAAATAGGAAAAGCGCTCCTCGGTCGACATCTTCTTGATCTCGTAGCCGGTCGCGTCCGAAAACTGCAAAATAGCCAGGCAGACAGTGCGTACGTTCATGAGCAGGTCCCTTGCCCCACGTTCACCCGATACGTTCCGGACGGCCGGTTGGATCAGGGCGCAATGGTATGGTTGGTGAGCATATAGTCACTCAATATATATCAAACAAGAATATGACGTAAATTAATATGAACAAAAATCATAATCCTCGAGCGGGTGGGATATAGTTCGAATTCGGGGTAATTGCAGCGTACGTATCGCTTGGGCCGCTACAGCTCCGCCAATGGAAGCGCGATGGATTGGAGATCACAATGCGGGAACGCCTGGTTTGCATGATTTCGGCATGCCTGGTCGCGGTCTTCGCCTTTTCTGGGGTCGCGGCAAGCGCCGATGCCGAACTGAACCGGAAGCTGCAGGATGCTTTTGCGGCCGGCGAGCTGGAAGGACTGCACGGCGTCCTCATCATTCACGAGGGCGAGGTCATAGCGGAAACCTATTTCGAAGGGCCTGACCAGCGCTGGGGCGCTCCGCTTCCGAATGTCAAACACAGCGAAATTTCGCTGCACGATCTGCGTTCCGTCACCAAATCCGTGGTGGGGCTCCTCTACGGTATCGCGCTAGGGGAGGGGATCGTGCCGCCGGTCGACGCGCCGCTGATCGCACAGTTTCCGCAATATGGGGACCTAGCCGGCGAACCGCTGCGTGACCGGATCACGGTCGGCCATGCCCTTTCGATGAAAATGGGCACCGAGTGGAACGAGGATCTTCCCTATACGGACAGGCGCAACAGCGAGATCGCCATGGAATACGCCGCCGACCGCTACCGGTTTATCCTCGACCGGCCGATGGTGGCCGAGCCGGGCCAGGAGTGGCGGTATAGCGGCGGGGCGACGGCGATCGTCGCGAAGCTGATTTCCGACGGCGCGGGAATGCCGATCGATGTCTATGCGCGTGAAAAGCTGTTCGGTCCGCTTGAAATCAAAAGCTACGAATGGATCAAGGGATCGGACGGCGTTCCCTCGGCGGCGTCCGGGCTGCGCCTGACACTGCCGGATCTCGGCAAGATCGGCCGGCTCATTCTCGATGGCGGCGTCTACAACGGTCAGCAGGTGGTGCCCGAAGCCTGGCTGCGGGAGTCTTTCCGGCCGCGCGCCGAACTGCACCAGCTGCGCTACGGCTACTTCTGGTGGCTGGCCTCACGCGGCGATCCGCCGAGCTGGGTGGCCGGTTTCGGCAACGGCGGACAGCGGCTGACCGTGCAACCGGAATTCGACCTGGTCGTTGCGATCTTTGCCGGCAACTACAACGATCCCGATGCCTGGCGGCTGCCGGTCAAGGTCATTGAAGAGTTCATGGTTCCAGCCGTGCGCGCCCGTATCGGGAACAACTAGCCCGCAATATTCGGTGCGCCAGCCTTCATTCCGGGTGCCGGAAGTCCTTCCAGCGATCGTCCGGAACATCGTAAAGCATCCCGGTCTTCTCGAGCGCCGGGTCGGCGAGCTTAACGATCTTGGCGGCAACCTCCGACGGGTGCGGCACGGTCATCGG
This sequence comes from Nitratireductor sp. XY-223, assembly GCF_004959855.1. GTDB lineage: Bacteria > Pseudomonadota > Alphaproteobacteria > Rhizobiales > Rhizobiaceae > Hoeflea_A. The sequence continues at coordinate 199,489 of NZ_SPNT01000003.1, forward strand.
GTCCTCGCCGGGCATGGCAAGCGCCCGCATCGCCGTGCGGGTCCGTCCCGGATTGACGCAGTTGACCCTGAGCGGGGTATTGACGGTTTCGGCGGCCCAGCACCGGGCAAGCGCCTCGAGCGCCGCCTTGCTGGCGGCATAGGCGCCCCAGAAGGGTCGGCAGTTATGCGCTGCACCGGATGACAGGACAATGGCTCTGCCGGCATCGGAATTGTGCAGCAGCGGCTCGACCGACCGGATCACGCGCCAGGTCGATGTCACGTTCTTGGTCATAACCCTTTCGAATGCCTTGGCCTCGAAATGGCCGATCGGCGAAAGCGGACCGAGAATACCCGAATTGGCGACCAGGATATCGAGCTTCTGCCAGCGCTCGTTGATCGCCGCCCCCAGCTTGTCGATCGCCTTCATGTCCATCAGGTCCTGGGGCACCAGCGTCGCCGTTCCACCTTCCTCGCGGATGGCATCGTCCAGTTCCTCGAGCCCGCCCACGGTACGCGCGACGGCGATGACGTGCGCGCCGGCCCGCGCCAGTTCAAGCGCCGTGAAATAGCCGATGCCGCGCGATGCGCCGGTCACCAGCGCGACGCGGCCGTTAAGGTCTAGCATATTGATTATCCGTGTTTGGCGAGCAGTGAGAGGGTACGGGTTGTCTCGGTGCCGTCGCGGTCCGTCAGCGCAGTCGGGTAGTCGCCGGTGAAACAGGCGTCGCAGAACTGCGGGCAGGCACTGTCGCGTCCGGGCTCGTTGACCGCCCTGTAAAGACCGTCGATCGACAGGAAGGCGAGCGAATCCACTTTGATGTAGTCCTTCATGTCCTCGATCGACATGCGCGAGGCGAGGAGCTTCGACTTTTCGGGCGTGTCAACGCCGTAGAAACACGAAGCAGCAGTCGGCGGCGAGGCAATGCGCATGTGCACCTCTGCGGCGCCGGCATCGCGCACCATCTGCACGATTTTCTGGGAGGTGGTGCCGCGCACGATGGAATCGTCGACCAGCACGACCCGCTTGCCCTCGATGGCCTTCTGGTTGGCGTTGTGCTTGAGCTTGACGCCCATGTGGCGGATCGAAGCCGTCGGCTGGATGAACGTCCGCCCGACATAGTGGTTGCGGATGATGCCGAGATCGAAGGGCAGGCCCGCCTGCTGTGCGAAGCCGATGGCCGCGGGCGTTCCGGAATCGGGCACCGGCACGACCATGTCCGCGTCGACCGGGCTTTCCTTGGCCAGCTGCTCGCCGATCATCTTGCGGGTCTCGTAGACGTTCCGCCCCTCGAGGTTGGAATCCGGGCGGGCGAAGTAGACGTATTCGAAAATGCAGAAGCGCGGTTTCAGTTCGCCCCACGGGAAATAGCTGCGCAGCCCGTCATTGGTGATGACCAGGACTTCGCCCGGCTTTATGTCGCGCACGTAGTGGGCGCCGATAATATCGAGAGCGCAGGTCTCGGAGGCCAGGATATAGGCGCCGTCCAAGTCGCCGAGGATGAGCGGGCGGATACCGAGCGGGTCGCGCGCGCCGACCATCTTCTTGCCGGAAAGGCCGACCAGCGAAAAGGCGCCCTCGAGCTGTGTGATGGCATCGATGAACTTGTCGATGAACAGTTCCCGCTCGCTCATGGCGATCAGGTGAAGCAGGGTCTCCGTGTCGGATGTCGACGAGAAGATGGCGCCGCGTTTCTGGAGCTCCCGCTGCTTGGTCAGCGCATTGGTGATATTGCCGTTGTGTGAGATAGCGAAACCGCCGCCGGCGAACTCGGCGAAGAACGGCTGGACATTGCGCAGGCCCTCTCCACCGGTGGTCGAATAGCGGGTGTGGCCGATCGCCCGGCTGCCCGGCAGGCGCGCCAGCACGGAGGGTTTGGTGAACGTGTCGCCGATCAGGCCGACATGCCGCTCGACGGAGAACTGGCTGCCGTCATAGGAGACGATGCCGGCGGCTTCCTGTCCGCGATGCTGAAGCGCATGCAGGCCGAGCGTGACGACCGCCGCTGCGTCGGCCTTGCCGAATATCCCGAAGACGCCGCATTCGTCGCGAAAGGCGTCGGCTTCGCCGTCAAGATCGGTGCTGGTGAGTTCTGTCACGGAGACGGGCCTCCTGATCGCTGCCTGCGTTTTCGCCGCCCAGACCTTTCAGCCGGTCCAATATGGTCGCATCCGCGTCCTCCGGCAGAATATTGACGAGCTGCTCGCCGATCGAGTCCAGCAACGGCTTCGACTTGGCGTCCGCCACCCAGGTCGGCTGCTGCGGGCCAGCGACCAGCCAGTTGAAGAACAACATCGCCACGGCCACGAGCAGTATACCGCGCGCCGCGCCGAATACGAAACCAAGCGTGCGGTCGAGCGCGCCGATGCGGCTGTCGATCACGAAGTCGGCGATCCGCATTGTCAGCACGGAAACAACAACCAGCGCCACCAGGAATATGATGCCGGCCGACACGACCATCGCGATCGTCTCGCGCTCCGTATATTCGAGGATATAGGGCACGAGCAGCGGATAGAAGTAGTAGGCGGCAGCCGCGGCGGCGATCCACGAGGCCACCGAAAGTACTTCGCGCGAAAAGCCGCGGACCATGGCCAGGATCGCCGAAAACAGGGTGACGCCGATGAGTATTCCATCAAGTATGGTGATTGGCATTGTGACTGAACCTCGGGGATGCCGGTCGGGACGGGCCGGCCTACCATGTTTCTATTCGTCTTCGCCTTGCGTTAGCGGTGTTTTGGATCCGGCTATTTTCACAACAAGATCGGCCAGGGCGTCGACCGTGTTCCAATTCCCACTTGCGTTCTTCGGCATGTCCGCTGACCCCTTCGGCAATACGGCTTGCCCGAAACCCAATTTCTCAGCTTCCTTCAGGCGCTGCGCGGTGTGCGCGACGGGCCGCACGGCGCCAGACAGGCTGATCTCGCCGAAATAGACGCAATCCGCGGGAAGAGCAAGACCGGCGAGCGATGAAACCAGTGCAGAAGCCACGGCAAGGTCCGCAGCCGGCTCTGAAATCCTGTAACCGCCTGCAACATTGAGATAGACGTCGTGTTGGCCGAGCCGCACGCCGCAATGGGCCTCCAGAACGGCAAGGATCATCGAAAGGCGCGCCGAATCCCAGCCGACGACCGCGCGCCGCGGCGTGCCGAGCGGCGAGGGCGCCACCAGCGCCTGGACCTCGACCAGAACCGGCCGTGTGCCTTCGATGCCGGCAAAGACCGACGCGCCCGGTGCCTTGTCATTGCGCTCGCCGAGAAAAAGCTCCGACGGGTTTGCCACTTCGCGCAGCCCGCCGTCGGACATTTCGAACACGCCGATCTCGTCGGTCGGGCCGAAACGGTTCTTGACCGTGCGCAGGATGCGGTAGTGATGGCCGCGATCGCCCTCGAAATAGAGAACGGCGTCGACCATATGCTCGACGACCCGCGGACCGGCGATCTGGCCCTCCTTGGTGACATGCCCGACGAGCACCACGGCGGCGCCGGTCTTCTTGGCAAAGCGGATCATCGCCTGTGCGCCGGTGCGTACCTGTGTGACCGTTCCCGGCGCCGATTCGGCAATGTCGCTCCACAGCGTCTGTATGGAGTCGATAATGACCAGATCCGGCCGTTTCTCGTGGGCAAGGGTCGCCAGGATATCCTCGACATTGGTCTCGGCCGCCAGCTTGACGTCGGTGTCGGCCGCGCCCAGGCGCTGTGCGCGCAACCGGATCTGCGCAATCGCCTCCTCGCCCGACACATAGATGACATTGTGCCCCTGCCGGGCGAGCGCCGCCGCGGCCTGCATCAGGAGCGTCGATTTGCCGATCCCCGGATCGCCGCCGACGAGCAGGGCCGAACCGCGCACGAAGCCGCCGCCGGTCACCCGGTCAAGTTCGGCAATGTCGGTGCGTATGCGCGGGGCGTCCTCGATGTCGCCGGCGAGCGATGTGAGCGCCACGGGCTTGCCCTTGCTCCGTGAACGCGCTGGCCCGCTGGCAACACCGCCGGCCGCGTTTTCCTCGACGATGGTGTTCCACGCGCCGCATCCGTCGCATTTGCCCGCCCACCGCGAATGGACGGTGCCGCAGTTCTGACAGACGAATTGGGTTTTGGCGCGTGCCATCTTCTCTCCCGTCAGCCGTCGGTCCGGGCGGGCAGATAGTGCCTGCGATAGCGCCGGCCGAGCAGCGTCAGAAGCTCGTAGCCGATGGTCCCGGCAGTGGCCGCGACATCATCAAGCGCAACGTTCGGACCGAACAGTTCGATGAAGTCGCCCGATTTGAGCGAACCATCGGCAAGGTCGGTGATGTCGAAGGCCGTCATGTCCATCGTCACGCGCCCGAGTATCGGCAGTTTCTGCCCGTGGGCGAAACCGTGCCCGCCCTCCGGGTGGTGCCCGCGCAGCGTCACGCCGGTCCCCGACAGCGATCGCATGTAGCCGTCGGCGTAGCCGATCGAGCAAACGGCGATGCGGCTGTCGCGCCTGAGCGTCATGGTTCCGCCATAGCTCACCGTTTCGCCGTGCTTCGCCTCGCGCACCGTGATGATCCGGGCCTCGGCGGTGACTACCGGTTGCGTCACCGGCCTGACGTGATCGCCGACGGCGCCTCCGAACAGCGCGATGCCGGGACGCGCCAGGTCGAAGAGGTAGTCGCCGCCGAGCATGACCCCGGCCGAGTTGCACAGGCTGGCTTCGATGCCGTCGAAGGCTGCGACCACGTTCTGAAACGCTTCAAGCTGTTGACCGTTGAGCGGATGCTCGGGTTCGTCCGCACAGGCAAGGTGGCTCATGATCAGCACGGGCGAGAAACCCTGCGGCCGCGTCACGTCGTCGGCCAGAGCCATGGCCTCACCGGTCGACAGGCCGAGGCGGTTCATGCCCGTGTCGACCTGCAGGGCACAGGGATGCTCGCCATTGGCGATACAGGCCTGTGTCCACAGGGCCACGTGTTCCATCGATGCCAGGACCGGCACCAGTTCGGCGACCCGGCAGGTCTCCTCGATGCCCGGCAGGATGCAGTTCATGACGTAGATGCGGGCGTCGGGCGCGTGCTGGCGCACGAACGCACCCTCGCGCGCGGTGGCGACGAAGAAATCCCTGCAGCCGGCGCCATAGAGCGACGTCGCCACCGGCTCGGCGCCGAGACCATAGCCGTCCGCCTTGATGACGGCGGCGCAGCGGGCCGGCGAGGAGAGGGCGCGCATCTTGCGCCAATTGTCCACAAGTGCCTGCAGATCGATGGTCAGGCGCGCGCCGAAGCCTTCGTCTATGTCGAATTCTGTGCTGTCGTGCGGTTCGTTCAATGAGCCGGTCTGTTCCGTTGACGCAATCACTCATGGCTGTATTGCAGGTAGGAGTTATCCGCAAGGTCGGAGAAGCGGGTATATTCCGCCTGGAAGCCGAGTGTCACGGTGCCGGTCGGGCCGTGGCGCTGTTTCGCGATGATGACATCCGCCATGCCGCGGACCTTGGTCATCTTCTCCTCCCAGCGCAGATACTCCTCCGTCTTGATGTCGCTGGCGACCTCCTCCGGGGAGCGGCGCGGCTCCGTGTTCTTTACGTAATATTCCTCGCGATAGACGAACAGCACCACGTCGGCATCCTGCTCGATGGAGCCCGATTCGCGCAGGTCCGAGAGCTGCGGCCTCTTGTCGTCGCGGTTTTCAACCTGGCGCGAGAGCTGCGACAGGGCGATGATCGGCACATTCAGTTCCTTGCCAAGCGCCTTCAGTCCGGTGGTGATCTCGGTGATCTCCTGGACCCGGTTGTCGCCGGCCTTCTTGGATCCGGTCATCAGTTGGACATAGTCGACGACGAGCAGGTCGAGCCCGCGCTGGCGCTTGAGGCGCCGCGCCCTGGCGGCGAGCTGGGCGATGGAGATGCCGCCGGTCTGGTCGATATAGAACGGGATCTTCTGCATTTCCTGGCTGCAGCCGACCAGCAGCTCGAAATCCGCCTCGGTGATTTCGCCGCGGCGGATCTTGGACGACGAAATCTCCGTCTGCTCGGAGATGATGCGTGTGGCCAGCTGTTCGGAGGACATTTCAAGTGAGTAGAAGCCGACGACGCCGCCATTGACCGCCTTGGCGGTACCGTCCGCCTGAACTTCCGGCTGGTAGGACTTGGCGATGTTGTAGGCGATGTTGGTGGCAAGCGATGTCTTGCCCATGCCAGGACGGCCGGCCAGGATGACAAGGTCCGAGGGCTGCAGGCCGCCCATGCGCGCGTCGAGCGACGTGATGCCGGTCGAGATGCCGGACAGTCCGCCGTCGCGCTGATAGGCGGCGCCCGCCATATCGATGGCCAGTGCTACAGCATCGTTGAAGGATTGGAAGCCGCCGTCATAACGGCCGGTCTCGGCCAGTTCGAACAGCCTTCGTTCGGCATCCTCGATCTGGTTTTGCGGCGGCATGTCGAGCGGCGCGTCATAGGCGATGTTGACCATGTCCTCGCCGATGGTGATCAGCGAGCGGCGCAGCGCCAGGTCGTAAATCGCGCGGCCGTAGTCCTCCGCGTTGATGATGGTGACGGCCTCGGCGGCGAGGCGGGCCAGATACTGGGCGACCGTCATGTCGCCGACCTTCTCGTCCGCCGGCAGGAAGGTCTTGATGGTCACCGGGTTGGCGGTCTTGCCCATGCGGATGATGTCGCCCGCGACCTCGAATATCTTGCGGTGAAGCGGCTCGTGCAGATGGCCCGGCTTCAGGAAGTCCGATACGCGGTAATAGGCATCGTTGTTGACGAGGACGGCGCCGAGCAGGGCCTGTTCGGCTTCTATGTTTCCGGGTGCTTCGCGATATAGTCCGCTGCCTTCCTTGCCGATTGCCTCGCCTATCGGTCTCGCCGGATCGCTCATCTCGTTCTTCTTCGTTTCTTACGGATCTCTGTTGTGCCGGGCAGATATAACGCCTGCTGCATAGCGTCGTGCGTAAATCGCGCGGCCATGCTCGATCTCCACAACACACAATGTGGAAAAATGAATCTTAACTGATTCTGTTTGACTTCCGAACGGGAATCGAAATGCGGCTCGCCGGATTTACTTGGCCTTGGCCTCGCGTTTCTTGCGCGCCGATTCGCTGGCCTTTTTCGCCCGGTGCGGCGCCCGGTCGCTCCTGCCGATATAGTCGCGGGTCAGCGGCACGGCGTCCGGCCGGTGGGCGAGCTGGATCTGGAAGACCACCAGGTCCTGCCAGCGGAAGGCGACCTCGCTCGATGCTAGATAGAAATCCCACATGCGGCAGAACCGCTCGTCGTAGAGTTCGGCGGCCTTGTCCCAGTTTTCCAGGAAGCGGGCCCGCCAGGCCTTTAGTGTCTCGGCATAGTGGAGCCGCAGCACCTCGATATCGGTAATGACGAGGCCGGAGCGTTCGATGGCGACGACCATTTCCGACAGCGACGGGATGTAGCCGCCCGGGAAGATGTGCTTCTTGATGAACGGATTGGTCGGCGTCGGCGGTTCCGACTGGCCGATCGTGTGCAGGAGCATGACGCCGTCGTCATTGAGCATCCGCGCGCACTTGTTGAAATAGGTGCCGAAATGCTTGCGCCCGACATGTTCGAACATACCCACCGACACGATGCGGTCGAAGGTCTCGTCAAGCTTGCGGTAGTCGAGCAGCTTGAACTCGACCTGACCGGCGAAGCCGTCCTCGCGCGCCCGCTGCTTGGAGACGGCGTGCTGTTCGTCGGAGAGCGTGACGCCGGTGACCTTGGCATTGAACTGGCGCGCCAGGTGCAGGCCCATGCCGCCCCATCCCGAGCCGATATCGAGAACCTTCAGATCCTCGCGATCCATGATCAGCTTTGAGGCGATGTGACGCTTCTTGGCCATCTGCGCCTGCTCCAGGTCCATCGATGGATCCTCGAAATAGGCGCACGAATACTGCCGGTCGGGATCTAGGAACAGGTCATAGAGCGCGCCTGACAGATCGTAGTGGTGCTGTACATTGGAGCGCGAGCGGCCCAGCGTGTTCCATTCAAGCAGCTGCGCCGGAACGCGCCGCAACTGCTCGATCAGCTTGACCCACCGGGCCGGCACGGTCCTGTGCTGGCGCACGTTCTTGAAGACAATCTCGAGCAACTGGTAGATGTCGCCGACCGGCAGTTCGATCTCGCCGTCCATGTAACACTCGCCGAGTTTCAGGTTCGGATCGAGCGCCACGGCCCACTCAGCCCGGCTGCTGTTGAACCGCAGCGTGACCGGCGTTCCGGTTCCGTCGCCAAGCCGCAGATCGGTTCCGTCGGCGAATGTGATTGTCAGATCGCCGGTCTTGACCAGCCGGCGGACAAGATAGGAAAGAAAACGGTTCACGATCAAAAACCTCAACAACCAAAGGACTTAGGGAGTTTCCATCGCTGATAAAAAGTGTATCAGCCTTTACGGAATAGTCCAGTACGTTGTTTTTGCTGAGGAAAACGTGAACCAAATCCCCCAGAATTGTTGGGGTGCGTGGCCATTTACCGCTTGGCCTTCCGGGCGCGCCGCGCAAAAAAAGCCCGGCGCGGGGCCGGGCTTTCCGTGTTCGTTGACCGGTCAGGCTTTGGTCTCGTCCTCTGCCTTGCTCTCTTCTTCGGCGACGGTCTCTTCCTCCGCGGCCACCTCTTCCTCGGCGGCCTCGGCTGCTTCCTCGGCGGCTTCGACTTCTTCCTCGGCGGCCTCGACAGCTTCCTCCGCGTCCGCTTCCTCCTCGACCAGTTCCTCGGTCTCGAATTCAACGCCTTCGTCGAACAGGTCTTCGGCCTTCACCTCTTCTTCCTGCTCTTCTTCGGTGCCGTAGATCGCGTCGGCCGAGGTCAGATCCTCGCCCTTCGCCTGGCGCTCGGCCTCATCGACCGAGCGGGCGACGTTGAGCTGTATCGTCACTTCGACTTCGGCGTGAAGCGAAATGATGACCTCATGCAGGCCGATGGCCTTGATCGGCGTGCGCAATTCGACCTGGCTGCGCCCTACGGTGAAGCCTTCTTCCTCCAGAATGGAGACGACGTCACGGGCGGCAACCGAGCCGTAGAGCTGCCCGGTCTCGCCGGCCGCGCGAACAACGATGAAGGACTTGCCTTCCAGCTTGTCCGCCACCTGCTGCGCTTCGCCGCGGCGTTCGAGGTTGCGGGCCTCGAGCTGGGAGCGCTCCTTTTCGAAGCGGGCCTTGTTGGCGTCGTTGGCGCGCAGTGCCTTGCCCTTGGGCAGAAGGTAGTTGCGGGCAAAGCCGTCGCGGACTTTGACGACGTCGCCCATCTGTCCGAGCTTGGCGACGCGTTCAAGAAGTATGACATCCATTGTGGTTTCCTTTCGTAAAATCAGTCCGGTTTGTTGTTGGAATTCGAGGGATCGTTCGGATCGTTCGGTGGCGGGCCGGTGGCGGACAGCGGCGACGTGCGCGCTGTTTCGAACAGGCCCGCGAACAAAAACACGATCAGCGGCAGCGGGAAGAGAAAGAACGTTGCCACATAGGCGAACCAGAGGGCGACGAACCGCCAGGCGCGCCCCAGTGTGCGGTGGTGAAGCATGGCGATGCCGGCCAGCATGAAGCCGCCCGCGAAGGCGCCGGAGACAACTGAACCGATGAGGCCCGCCGCGCCGCCGACGAAGCTCAGCGCCAGCCCGGCGCCGAAGACCAGCAATCCGAGCCGCGACATGCGCAGTGCCGCCGGAATGAAATCCGCCGGGCGCCTGGACCGCCCGGAAACGCGCACGATGCCGCACGCCAGATACCAAGCGGTGAACAGGATGATCACCCACATGGCTGACTGCAGCGCCGGCAGGACCCGGGTCATGAAGGCGACCATCTCCGTAGTCACCTCGGCGTCCACCTGGGCTTCGGGGTTCTGTTCGGCGAGAATGGCAAAGACGTTCTCGACCACGGGCCGGATGATCTCTTCGCCGTAGCCGACGGCGTAGCCCAGGATGATCAGCGACAGCGACACCAGCCCGCAGATATGCAGCATGATGTCCGAGAGCGGGTACCAGGCCAGCTTGCCCTGTGGGCCGCCGATTTCCTCGGCGGGCCGCGCCAGATTGCTCAGATGCGCGATCCAGGCGGCGGGCAGGAGCGTGGTCACGGCGACCATCAGCGCGCCGAGCGGCGATATCGCCGCCGCGATGACGATCGATCCCGTCAGCACCGCAACGGCGCCGGCGAAATTCGACCAGCCGAGACCGGCGATCAGGACGGGCAGGGTGGCGCAGGCCGACAGCAGTACGGACAGCGGCGACAGATCGCCCGAACCCAATATGAGAAGGGCCGAGGCGACACCGCCCGCCAGTCCTACCAACAATGATTGCGTCTTGCTGTTCATCGGTTTCGCTGTCCTGCTTGCTCAAGCAGTTAGGGGTGATGCGGACGTCGTGTCTTCCGCCTGACACCCCAACTCGGGATTTTCATGTTCCGCACCGTGCCCATCACGGCGCGACGCGGCCGGGTTCTTCCCGACCGCCCAGTTTTGTCAGCGCCTACTTCACGAGGTAGGGCAGCAGGCCGAGGAAACGGGCCCGCTTGATGGCGCGCGCCAGCTCGCGCTGCTTCTTCTGGCTGACCGCCGTGATGCGCGACGGAACGATCTTGCCGCGCTCGGAGATGTAGCGCTGCAGCAGGCGAACGTCCTTGTAGTCGATCTTCGGTGCGTTGGCGCCGGAGAACGGGCAGGTCTTGCGGCGACGGTGGAACGGGCGCCGGGTCGGAATCTGATTAATATCAACCATGACTGGGCTCCCTATTTACGGTCTTCGCGCGGACGGCGCGGGCGGTCGTCGCGATCGCCGCGGCGCGGACGGTCGTCGCGGTCGCGCTTCTGCATCATCACCGACGGGCCTTCCTCGTGCTCGTCGACGCGGATCGTCATGTAGCGCAGCACATCCTCGTTGATGCGCATCTGACGTTCCATTTCCTGCACCGCATCGGCGGGCGCATCGATATCCATCAGTGTATAATGCGCCTTGCGGTTCTTGTTCATCCGGTAGGCCAGGGACTTCAGTCCCCAGTTCTCAACCCGCCCGACCGATCCGCCATTGGATTCGAGAATACCCTTGAACTGCTCGACAAGGGCCTCGACCTGCTGGCTGGAAACGTCCTGCCGGGCAAGGAATACATGTTCGTAAAGAGCCATGGTAGCTTGCCTTTCTTGGTCAAAACATGTTCTGACACCACGGCTTCCGGCGGCTAAGCCTCAACAACCCTCTTTGCGCCGCGATGCGGCGTTCAAGAAAGGCGTTGGATACGAGACGGTCGAGAGCGGAGACACGGGAGGCCGGAAATCTACATTTCCTGTCGCCGGATGGCGGCCCTCCGTTCAGCCCCCAGCCAGATGACCGGGCGTTTCGAACAGCGCGCTTATACGCCATTTTCAGGCCGATGCAAGATATTTCGCGCACCCGTCGCATGGATCACGTTTGCCGGATCCGGCCGCCGTCGTTTCCAGGGGAAAAAATAGCTGGTTTGAACGGGCCATGAAGCCCGCGACACGGCGGACAGGACGGTCGCGCTACTGCTTGCGGTAGAGCAGCCAGTCCTTGAACGCCTTGCCGTTGCCCGGCGGTATCTCGGAAAAGCGCGTGACCCGGTTGCGCCCGCTGTTCTTCGAGGCGTAGAGCGCCTGGTCCGTCTTGCGAAAGAGATCGGTCGCATCGTCCGCCTCGGAACCCATGCATACGCCGAGCGATACGGTCACGGGTCCGTAGTCCACGCCGGACTTGTTGTTGATGAACTTCTTTTCCTCGACCGCGACCCGAACCTGCTCGGCGACGTCGCACGCCGCCTTCTCCGTCGTATCCGCGTGCGCGATGGCGAATTCCTCGCCGCCGATCCGCGCCACGAAGGCGTCGTCGCCGCTGGTCCGGCTCAATATGCCGGCAACGTAGGACAGGATCTTGTCGCCGACGATGTGGCCATAGGTGTCGTTGATGCGTTTGAAGTGATCGATGTCGGCGAAAATGAGGCTTGAATACATGGCGGCTTTCTTGTCGCCGTGGACCTCTGCGATGTGGGAATCGAAAGCGCGCCGATTGGCCAGTTTCGTCAGCGGATCGGTATTGGCCAGTTTCTTGTAGCGTTCCAGTTCGCTGTTGATCTTCTTGATCTCCGCCGACTTTTCGTTCATCGACACCACGACCTTCTTGCCGTGGTCGATCGTCGAATGCGTCGCTTCGGACAGGAGCTTTACGATCTGGTCGAGGAGCGCGTCGCTCCCGCCGTTGGGCTTGCCGATCTTCACCGAGGTATCGCCCAGAACCTTGCCGTATTGCTGCAGGGATGTCTGTTCATCGCGAAGCAGGGTCAGTATGTCCTTTACCTGCGATGCGATGCGGTCCTGCGCTTCCTCGAACACGCCCTGTCCGTGATGGTGGGCGAAATAGCGCCGCCCGAGCTTGTCCAGATCCTCCTGGGATGCGCCGCTGCCCAGACGGGACAGTTCCTTTGTCAGATCCTGGTTGGTGCCGGTCACCGCCTCGTAAAAGAGTTCGTAGTTTCGCGGCAGGCCTGCGACGCCTTGCTCGCTCATCATCATGACGATCTTCTTGGCGACATCTGTCATAGGCGAAGTAATTCCGGTGCGGAGGCTGGATGGCGGTAATGTTTCTGATCAACTAAGCCCATTATGAGAGTTTGGGTAAATTTTTCGCAAAGATTGATTAGTACTTGCAGAATGTAAATTAAGCCCGTTCTGGCCGCTGCGGAGCGACGACCCGGGTCGACCATCACGATTCTGTTGATAAGGCTGCGCGAGCCGATTGCGGGGATTCTGGATAAGTATTAAAAAGTAGAAAGAGATCTATACATTAAAATTTGAATGAAATTTTCAATACTAACCGGCATACCTAAAAATTAACGTTAACTTAACGAACGAATTGATCGCTCGTTAAATATTCATTAGCTAATTTGCGGGGCAGAAACGAATAGCCTCACTGCGATCGGATTCAAAACTCCCGATAGTAAGGTGCTGTGAGATTTAACACTGGTGATGTGGTGGTGACCAGTATTCACCGAGGAGAGCAACGAATGAACGCAACGACAACAACCAGCAACGTGATTCGGGCAGCGCGCTCGGTGGATCGCGCCGACAAGGCTGGACACGCGGGCAACCCCGCGGAGAAGGCGGTCGTAAGCAGCTTGAACGACGTCGTCGAGCGTATGATGACCACGAACCGCACGATGCCGACCAGCAAGTCCGATCACGCCGTCAATCTCTACGACGCGGCAATTCGCGATGCGGTTTCCGATATCGAGAGAATGGAAGCGGAGCGCGAAGCCGCCCAGCAGGTGCTTGAAGAAAGCTTTGCGGAGCGCGAGAGCAAGGTGCGCAACGATATCCTGTTTCACGAACAGGGGCTCGAAGCGGCGCGCGAGGAGCTCAAGCAGCTCGGCGCCGAGCACAAGCTGCAGGGCGAAGAACTCGTCGCCCGCTACGACAGTCAGATCAGCGCCGCGATGCGCATGAAGGAGGCCAACAAGGCCGCACGCGACATCCTGCTGGGAGACATGTAGCAACGCCATCCGGCCGGCCGGCAACACGGCCGGCAATCAAATCTGATATCTTCATGAGAGCGGGCGCAATATTGGCGCCCGTTTTTGCGTTTCCATCCGAATTCAGCAGTCCATGGCCGCGGGACCGGCGGCATGCATTTGCCCGAAAGCAAATGGTGCGGGCGCTCAATAATGAGCGTCGAAAGCTTGACTTGCAGCCTATTCGATGGTGAGAGGCGGCAAAACAATTTGGGAATTTCGCATGAGCATCGCTTTCACGTTTCCGGGCCAGGGCAGCCAGGCCGTCGGCATGGGCAGGGATCTTGCCGAGGCCTTTCCCGAAGCAAAGGCTGTATTTGACGAAGTCGACGACGCGCTGGGGCAGGACCTTTCCGCGCTGATGTGGGGCGGCCCGGAGGAGGAACTGACCCTGACCGCGAACGCCCAGCCGGCATTGATGGCGGTCTCGCTCGCCGCGTTGCGGGCGCTCGAAGCAGGCGGCTTTTCGCTGCCGGACAAGGTTGCCTACGTTGCCGGACACTCGCTCGGCGAATATTCGGCGCTGGCGGCGGCCGGCGCACTGTCGGTCGGCGACACGGCCCGGCTGCTGCGCACCCGCGGCAACGCGATGCAGGAAGCAGTTCCGGTCGGCGAGGGCGCCATGGCGGCGATCATCGGCCTGGACGAGGCGGATGTCGAAACGGTGTGCGGCGAATGCGCCGGAGACGGCGTGTGCCAGATCGCCAACGACAATGGCGGCGGCCAGCTCGTCATCTCGGGCACGCGCGCCAATGTCGAGCGGGCTGCGGCCCTGGCCGGCGAGAAAGGCGCGCGCAGGGCGCTGCTGCTGCCGGTTTCCGCGCCGTTCCACTCTGCGCTCATGCAGCCGGCTGCCGACATCATGGAGCGGGCATTGGGAGCGGTGGATCTTCAGCCTCCGGCGGTTCCCTTGGTAGCCAATGTCCTGGCCGGGCCCGTGAGCACTCCCGCCGAGATCAAGGATCTTCTGGTGCGGCAAGTGACCGGCCGGGTGCGCTGGAGCGAGACCGTGTCCTGGTTCGCCGCGAACGGTGTGACGGAAATCTGCGAGATCGGTGCCGGCAAGGTACTGACCGGGCTTGCCCGCCGCATCGACCGGTCGCTCACCGCCAAGGCCATCAATACGCCACAGGATGTTGAGAGTTACCTGCAGGGCTGATTTCCCATCCGTTATCGAATTCGACAATAGGAATTATCATGTTTGAACTGACTGGCCGCAAGGCACTGATAACCGGGGCATCCGGGGGTATCGGCGAGGCGATCGCCCGCATTCTGCACGCCAATGGCGCCGTTGTCGGGCTTCACGGAACCCGGGTGGAAAAACTGGAGGCCCTGGCCGGCGAGCTCGGCGGCAATGCGCATGTGTTTCCGGCAAATCTCTCCGATAGCGCGGAGGTCAAGGCGCTGGCCGAAAAGGCGGAATCGGACCTGGAGGGTGTCGATATTCTGGTCAACAACGCCGGCATTACCAAGGACGGCCTGTTCGTGCGGATGTCCGACGAGGACTGGAACACGGTCATCAATGTCAATCTGACCGCGGTGTTCCAGCTCACCCGTCAGCTCACGCATCCGATGATGCGCCGCCGTCACGGCCGCATCGTCAACATCACCTCCGTCGTCGGCGTGACCGGCAATCCCGGCCAGGCGAACTACTGCGCCGCCAAGGCCGGCATGATCGGCTTTTCCAAATCGCTGGCCCAGGAAATCGCCACGCGCAACGTGACCGTCAACTGCGTCGCGCCCGGCTTCATTGAATCGGCCATGACGGACAAGCTGAACGACAAGCAGAAGGACGCCATCATGAACGCCATTCCCATGCGCCGCATGGGAACCGGCGCAGAGGTTGCCTCGGCGGTTTCCTTCCTGGCGTCCGAGGAGGCTGCGTACATCACCGGCCAGACCATTCATGTGAATGGCGGAATGGCGATGATCTAGGTCGAAAGGCGGCGAATTTGGTGTTTATCGGCAACTTTGGCCGACTAAGACACTTTACCGGAAAATTCGGGCTTTGCGGTTGACATAAACCGTGATAAGGCCCGCAACCAATGCCGATGACAGCCTTGCGTCGTCGAGGCAGGCCCGTCGAACCGGGTAATCCACAGGTCCGTTTTTTGACGGAGCAGGTGCGCCGAATTATAAGGCGCTTGAACTTGATTGAGTGACTGCATGCCGCTATCCAAGGCATTGCAAAAGGATAAGGGTCGAGGATAACGACATGAGCGATATCGCAGAACGCGTTAAGAATATTGTTGTCGAGCATCTTGGCGTCGACGCCGAGAAAGTAACGGAAGGCGCCAGCTTCATTGACGATCTGGGTGCCGACTCTCTCGACACTGTGGAACTTGTCATGGCGTTCGAGGAAGAATTCGGTGTTGAAATCCCCGACGATGCAGCCGACACGATCCTGACCGTTGGCGATGCGGTCAAATATATTGAAAAGTCACAAAACTAAGTTCAATCTGCGGGGCGGCATGAGTCCCGCATTGCCGTATTGGCATGTGGACTTTCGATCATAATACGACGTGTGCCAGCCCGGGAATTTTCCGGGCTGAATAATTGTGGCGGCACCGTTTCCCCGATGTTCGGACAAGTCGGGGATACGCAATGCGAAAAATCGCCGAGTGAAGGCACTAGGATGGGAACACCATGAGGCGTGTAGTTATCACGGGAACCGGCATGGTTTCTCCCCTTGGTAACAGTACCGAGGTGACGTGGAAGAGGCTGCTTGAAGGCGCCAATGCGGCCGACAGGATTCGCGAATTCGAAACGGAAGACCTGGCGGCCAAGATTGCCTGCCGCATACCCGTCGGCGACGGCAGCGACGGAACCTTCAATGCCGACATCCACATGGAACCGAAAGAGCAGCGCAAGGTCGATCCGTTCATAACCTATGCCATGGCCGCGGCCGACCAGGCGCTCGAAGATGCGGATTGGAAGCCCGAAAGCGATGAAGACCAGATTTCCACCGGCGTGCTGATCGGCTCGGGCATCGGCGGACTGCAAGGCATTATCGACGCCGGCGACACGCTGCGCGAACGCGGCCCGCGCCGCGTCTCGCCCTTCTTCATTCCGGGGCGGCTCATCAATCTCGCGGCGGGACAGGTCTCGATCCGCCACAAGCTTCGCGGTCCGAACCATTCCGTTGTGACCGCCTGCTCGACGGGTGCCCACGCCATCGGCGACGCCAGCCGCCTGATCGCACTCGGCGACGCCGAGGTCATGGTCGCCGGCGGTACGGAATCGCCGATTTGCCGTATCGCGATGGCCGGCTTCGCCGCCTGCAAGGCGCTTTCCACCAGCTATAATGACGATCCGAAAAGCGCCTCGCGCCCCTATGACGAGGCAAGGGACGGGTTCGTCATGGGCGAGGGCGCCGGTGTCGTGATTCTCGAGGAACTCGAGCATGCAAAGGCGCGTGGCGCGAAGATCTACGCCGAGGTGATCGGCTACGGCCTGTCCGGAGACGCGTATCACATCACCGCGCCGTCGGAAGACGGGGAAGGGGCCTACCGCTGCATGCAGTCGGCCATGAAGCGCGCGGGAATCACGGCGCACGACATCGACTACATCAACGCCCACGGAACCTCGACCATGGCGGACACGATCGAACTCGCCGCCGTCGAGCGTCTCGTCGGCGATGCGGCGCCGGATATTTCGATGTCTTCGACCAAATCCGCCATCGGCCACCTGCTCGGCGCCGCCGGCGCGGTCGAAGCGATTTTCTCGACGCTTGCGATCAGGGACAACATCGCGCCGCCGACACTCAATCTGGACAATCCGTCTGTCGACACGGCCATCGATCTCGTTCCCAAGGCCGCCCGCGAGCGTGAGATCAATGTCGCGCTATCGAATTCGTTCGGCTTTGGCGGCACGAATGCCTCGCTGGTGCTGCGGCGGTTTGAGGGTTAAAAATGTTTCGTATATGAACCGGGCTGCCATCTGTTGCCATATTCGTGTTCATAGTGGCATGTCAGGCAAGGATGAATCCGGGAATTGGGGTAGATTGTGAGCGACGGCAATATATCTGACGATCAGAGCGGCTTTGGACGCTCGAGGTCCAACGGGCCGATAGTCCCGCAATCCGCCCGGCAGGCGCTCAAGCCCGAGGAAGCTCCGCAGCCGCCCAAACGGTCGGAGCGCGCACGCAGCCAGTTCGTCGTTTTCATGAACTTCATGCTGTCCCTCGTCGTCTTTCTGATGCTGGCGGCGGCCGGGGCGGTCTATTTCGGCAAGATCCAGTTTGACGGCGCAGGGCCGCTGGCGCGCAATACGCTGGTGACCGTGCGTGAAGGTTCCGGCGTCAACACGATTGCCGAGATGCTTCAGAACCGTAATGTCATCTCGAGCGCGACGATCTTCAAGTTCGGCGTCAGTGCCTACATGCCGGACGATACGCTGAAGGCCGGCGAGTACGAAATCAAGGCCGGCGCCTCGATGCGCGACGTAATGGAACTGCTGCGTTCCGGCAAATCGATCCTGCACTCGATCACCCTCGCCGAGGGGCTGACGGTCGAGCAGATTTTCAACCGCATTTCCTCCAACAGCGAATTGACCGGCGACCTGCCCGAGGAGCTTCCGCCGGAAGGTTCGCTGCGTCCGGAAACGTATAAGTTCACGCGCGGCACCACGCGTGCCGAGATCGTCGATCAGATGCGCGCCGCCCAGGCCAGGCTGATCGACGAGATCTGGGAGGACCGCCGCGCGGACCTGCCGATCAAGACCAAGGAGGAATTCGTCACCCTTGCCTCGATCGTCGAGAAGGAAACGGGCAGGGCCGACGAACGGACGCTGGTCGCGTCCGTGTTCCTCAACCGTATTGAGCGCGGCATGCGCCTGCAGAGCGACCCGACCATCATCTACGGCCTGTTCGGCGGCAAGGGCAAACCGTCCGACCGACCGATCTACCAGTCGGATATCAAGAAGCCGACACCCTACAACACCTATGTCATCGACGGACTGCCGCCGACCCCGATCGCCAATCCCGGTCGTGCCGCGCTGGAGGCCGTTGCCAATCCCTCACAGACGAATAATGTGTATTTCGTGGCGGACGGCACAGGCGGCCATGTGTTTGCCGAAACGCTGGAGCAGCACAATCGCAACGTCCGCCGCTGGCGCCAGATCGAAGCCGAGCGCGCCAAGCAGGATGAGAAGGCGGCCGAATAGAACCGGCCGCGGCAGCGGTTGCACGGCCGCTGGGAGGGTGCTGGCATGACCTTGCAATCGATGACCGGCTACGCCCATCAGGACGGAAGTCTCGGAGCTTTGCGCTGGACATGGGAATTGCGCAGCGTCAACGGCCGCGGCCTCGATACGCGCGTGCGGGTCCCCGCGGGTTTTGAACGGCTGGAGCAGGACATAAAGAAGAAACTGTCGGCTGCGTTCCGCCGTGGCAGCATCCAGGCCACGCTCAACGCCGTTCGCCAGGAAAAACAGGTCGAGGCCGTCGTCAACCAGGACGTCCTCGATGCGGCGCTGGCGCTGGCGAAAAAGCTGAGCAAGGAAATCGACGCCGAACCGCCGCGGATCGACGGCATACTCAATATCCGCGGGGTCCTCGAGTTCAGCGAACCGGCGCCGGACGACAAGACGATCAAGGCCGAACAGGCTGCAATTCTGAAGAGCCTTGATGCGGCGATCGCCGCGCTGGCCGCGATGCGGCAGGCGGAAGGCGAAAAAATCGGCGGCTTCGTCGGCGCTCAGATCGACGGTATCGAGGCCCTGGCGCGCAAGGCCGACGACGATCCCTCGACAGATCCGGAAAGCATTGCCGAGCGGCTGGGCACCCAGGTCAGGATGCTCCTGGAAACCGGTGTCGAGCTTGATGAGGACCGTCTGCACATGGAAGCCGCCATCCTCGCGGCCAAGGCGGATATCAGGGAGGAGATAGACCGCCTGCACACCCATGTCGCCGCGTGCCGTGCGCTGATCGAGGAGGGTGGCGCCGTTGGCCGCAGGCTGGATTTTTTAGCACAGGAATTTAACCGGGAATCGAATACCATCTGTTCAAAGTCCAATGCGTCGTCGGTCACGGCGGTGGGATTGGACCTCAAGGTGCTGATCGATCAGTTCCGCGAGCAGATACAGAATCTGGAATAGGAAAAGCGTAGGCCGACATGCCGTCAACGAATGTCAAGCGCAGGGGACTCATGCTGGTCCTCTCGTCACCCTCGGGAGCCGGCAAGTCGACGATTGCCAGAAACCTCCTGGAAAATGACAACGATCTGAACCTGTCTGTCAGCGTGACGACCCGCAAGCGGCGCGGCAGCGAGATCGATGGCGTGCACTACCATTTCCTTTCCGATGTCGAATTCCAGCGGCTGCGTGACACCGATGCGCTGCTCGAATGGGCCGAAGTGCACGGCAACCACTACGGTACGCCGCGCGAGCCGGTCGAACGCAGCATGGCCGCGGGAAACGACATGCTGTTCGATATCGACTGGCAGGGGGCGCTTCAGCTGCAGGAAAAAATGCCTGCCGACGTGGTTTCGGTCTTCATTCTTCCGCCCTCGCTTGCCGAGCTTCGCTCGCGCCTGCATCGGCGGGCGGAGGACAGCGAGGCGGTCATCGATAAGCGCCTGGAAAACTCCCGGGAAGAAATGGAACACTGGCGCGACTACGATTACGTCGTCATCAACGACGATCTGGACCGTGCCTATTCGGCGGTCCGCTCGATTGTTCTCGCCGAACGGTTGCGCCGGGACCGCAGGCCGGGATTGTTCGACTTCGTCTCCGGTCTGCTGGACGAAAAACTGGAGTAGACCCTGCGTCCTCCGCCCCGCGTCCCAGTTTCTGTCTTCTGGTGATGCGCCGTTATGCCCTGGCCCGATCGGCACCGGAAAGCCGCTCCGTATCGAACAGCAGCGGATCGTCCGTAAGCACCGATTCCACACCTGAGCGCAGCAGGTAACTTGCCCGCTCGGCGTCGTTGATCGTGGCGACTCCGAACTCGGTGTCGGAAGCGCGGATGAGCTGAAGGGCATGGTCGTCCACGAACTTGTCCTGCACGTGGATGATCTGAACGCCGACCTCCTCGGCGTAGGCGTCGGGATCGTCCGGCACGCAGATCAGTGCGATCGCGCGCGGCACATGCGGCAGGTTTTCGGCCACCCGGCGCATGCAACGGGCCGAGAATCCGGAGACAAACAGCTTCCGTTCATCAAACGGCCATAGCGCGGCGAGTGCCTCGCAGGCGCGGTCCGCAAGCTGGTACTCCCTGCCGGAAAGCTCCTTGAGCTCGAGTTGCAGGTTCAGACCATGTTCCGTGACGCAGCGGATGAACTCCTCAAGCGTCGGAATCCGGCAGTGCCGGAAGCCGTCGCCGAACCAACTGCCCGCATCGAGTTGTCTGATTTGGTCGAGCGTGTGCTGGGCAACGAAACCGGAACCGTCCGTCGTGCGATCGAGTTCCAGATCGTGAATGATCACCAGTTCATTGTCGGCGGTGAGCTGCACGTCGGTTTCTATCCACTTGGCGCCCATCCGGGCCGCGCGTTCGACGGCCGGCAAGGTGTTTTCAGGCGCATAGAGCGATGCGCCACGGTGTGCCAGCAGCGGCGCATCCACGATCGGAAATTCAAACGGCATACAGCTTCCTTTTGAGCTTTCGCCGCGGACTTTTGCCCGCGGCGTGCGAGGCTTTGATGTTACCCGGACCGGCCGTCGCAGCGATCTGCGCGGCGGCCGGGCATATCGAATCACCGGCAGGCTAGCGGTTCAATATGACATTCTCGATGAAGTGGTCCTTCAACTCCTTGTAGAATGGATCCTTGGCCGGGTCGACCCGGTGGGCACGCTGATCGTTGGACACCAGCGCGTAGGAGTCGTCCGCCTTGCCGTGCATGGGCGCCGTGCCGAAGTCGCGGTTGAACGCGCTCTGCGTGTCGGCGCTCGTCAGCCAGTTGATGAACACGAGAGCAGCGGCCTTGTTGCGGGCGTTGTTGGGAATTGAAACGCCGTTGCCGCCGCCGCTCATGCCCATGGCGGGGATGTAGAATTTGATGTCGGAACGCACTTCGCCGCGCTTTTGAAGACCGGCAAGATGGTCTTCCCAGGCCGGAACCATCCACAACTCCCCGTCGCTCACGCGGATAATGCTGTCGGCATTGGATGCCGTGATGACGTAGTTTTCACCGTGCTCGTTGAAGAATTCGATACCCGGCTTCAGCTTGGCCAGTTTTTCGGGCGAACTGTCCGGCGAGGAGAAGTCGACATCCGAGAGGTTGCGCATGACATTGCTGTGGAATGACGGGCCGGAACCGCCCTTCTCGAAGTTGAAGCCGAACTTTCCGGGATTGGAAGCCCAGAATTCGGCAAATTCCGTCGGGGTCTGGGGAAGGGCGGAGGCATCCACCTTTGCCGGATCGTAGGCGATACCGGTCTGGTTGCCCCAGAATGCCAGGGCACGGCCCTTTGGGTCGATCCCGACCAGGCTGCCGACCCTGTCGTCATCCTTCGGCAGATAGCCAGAAAGGTCCATGAACAGGGCTTCCATATCCTTGCTTGCCATGGCGTCGTAGCCGAGGGCCATCACATCGATGTCGCCCTCTTCGCGGTCCCTTTCGGCAAGCAGCTTGTCCTGGTTTCCCTGGTTGGTGCCTTCCGGAATGGTGACCTTGATGCCGTATTCTTCCTCGAATGGTTTTACGGCGTTGCGCAGGTCGTCGCGCAAGTACCAGACATACCAGGCCACCTGGCCTTCTTCCTTTGCCTGGGCGACGATTTCGTCCCAGGACTTGTTTTCAAGATCGCCGGCAAAGGCGAGCGAGATTGACGCGGTCAGCGCCGCCGATGCAAGAGCCAGTTTCTTCAGCATTGCTTTGTTTCCTCCGGTTCATGGGGCATTCACGCCATGCCCTTGCCGGAACTCATACTGGGATTTGCCGAACGCAGCAGCTTTTCCAGAAACAGCATGAGTATGACGTTGGGAACGACGAGAATCAGGGACAACACCGCCGCGTTGGGTCGCACGAAATCCTGCCCCAGCGACCCGAACAGAAGTGTCGGGATGGTGACGAAATTCGGCGAGCCGACAATAAAGGCGATGGCGAATTCTTCGATGGACTGAATGAAAACGATCAGCAGGGAAGCCAGGATGCCTGGCTTCAGCGCGGGGAGGTATGCAACGCGCCACCGTGCGATTGTCGACGCGCTGAGGTCGCGCGCCGCATCGATATGGTCCTGCCGAACCTGCTCGAAGCTGACGGTCATGATGCGGATTGCGTACGGCAGAAACAGCACGCTGTGCGCAAACAGGATGGCACCGAAGCGCCAGGCGTGGAGACCGAGGCTGAAGAGCAGCGAGGTAAAGAAGATCGCGGTCACGAAGGGTGGCACCACGAGCGGCAGCAGCGCGATCACCTTGGCGACCTCCCGGCCGGGAAAACTGATCCTGCCGAGGGCAAATGACGTCGGGATCGCCAGAAGCAAGGTCAGGATCGCCGCGCTCGGCGCCAGTGTGTAGGAGTTGAGGAGTGCCTCTTTCAACGAGGAATTCACCCACATATTGTGCCAGCGATAAAAGGACACAACCGGCGGCATCAGCTTGTCGGCCGTCCACGGCTCTGCCGGATCGACCAGAGACCACAGCACCGCCATGGTGAAGGGGATTATCAGCCAGAGCGTACAGACGGCGATCAGCAGGTAGATGAGAAAGCGGTTGATCAGTTCGCGGGTCATCGGAACCGCCTCCCGCTGAGGATGAAGCGCGCCGCGAAGGCCAGCAGTGCGGAACCGACGAGGGCGACGACCATGAGCGAGACGCCGACCACGGCGGCGTCGTGCCAGCGGCCTCCGTCCTTGTAGAAGACCATGAGCTGGGCCATCGACTGTCTGTTGGTCGGTCCGGCAATGACCTGGAACGAGAAATCCGCTACCGCGCCGATGAAGATGATCACCAGGGCGGCCTGCATCGCCGATATGGTCAGCGGCGCAATCACCTTGCGGAACCGCGCCATGCTGCCGGCGCCAAGGTCACGCGCGGCGTCAAGCACGTCGTCGCTGATACCCTGCACGGCGCCGGTGAGGATCAGCAGCGCAAACGGCATGTTCTTCCAGGTCTGCAGTATGAGAACGCCGATGGCGTTGGAATCGTTCTGCAGGCGGCGCGGGCCTTCCCAAAGCCCGATCCATTGCATGAACTGGTTGAGGACACCGTGATAGGCGATCACGTTGATGAACAGGAAAGCCGCGACCAGCCCGTGCACGAGCAGCGGCGCTTTCAATATGGCCCCGACGGCGACGGAACCGGTGAAGGGCTTTCGCAGCCACAGCGCCAGCGGATAGGCGAGCGCCACGGAAAACAGCGCGCTCAAAATGCCGATATAGAGCGAATAGCGCACTGCGCGCCCATAGGCTCTGCGCTCGAGCACGCCGGCCCAGTGTTCGGCGCTGAGGAGGCTTTCGCCGGTCAGGTTGTAAAGCCCGAAGGACTGGACGATGGCGATGTAGACCACCGTTCCGATGAGCGCGACGATCAGGCCGAGACCGGGCGTCAGGAGCAGAATAACCTGTAGCCAGCGCCGCCAGGTCATTGCATCGACTCCAGCATCACGATGTCCTGGGGCCGGATGGAAAAGGCGAGGTTCTCGCCGGACCGGACCGTCGGCTCCGGAAGCTGGACCCTGAAGGTCTGCTCGGCGGCGGTAAAGAAAAGGTCCGTGAAACTGCCCTGGAACGACCGTTCGGAAATCTGCGTCTCAATGCGGTTCGGTCCGTTGCCGTCCGGCTGGACCACCTCCGGACGCCAGCAGATCTTGATCTTCTTTGATTTCGGTTCGGTGCCGCTTGCCGCAACGAGTTCGCCAAGCGGGGTCGAAAGGACCCAGTGATCCTCTCCCTTGCCACCGATCACTTCGGCATCCAGGACATTCGCCCCGCCGATGAAATCCGCGACGAAACTTGTCCTGGGGGACCAGTAGAGTTCCTCCGGCGAGGCGATCTGCTCGATCCGGCCGCCATTCATGATCATCACCCGGTCCGAAAGCGCCAGGGCCTCCGACTGGTCGTGCGTGACGTAGATGGCGGTGAGATTGTAGTCCTTCTGGATCCTGCGTATTTCCATGCGCACCGTGTCGCGCAGCTTCGCGTCCAGATTCGAGAGCGGCTCATCGAACAGAATCACTGTGGGGCGCATGATCAGCGCCCGTCCAAGGGCCACGCGCTGCTGCTGGCCGCCGGAAAGCTGGTTGGGCAGTTTTTCCAGTTGCGGCCCGAGCTTGAGCTGTTCGGCGACGCGATCCAGCCGCTGGTCGCGTTCGGCTGCGGCGATGCGCTTCTGTCTGAGACCGAACTCGAGGTTTTCGCGTACGCTCAAATGCGGAAACAGCGCATAGGACTGGAAGCACATTGCCGTATCACGCGTCTCCGGCGGCACATGCGTGACCTCCTTGCCGGCGATATGAATGGTGCCCGCCGTTGGCTTCAGGAAACCGGAAATCAGCTTGAGCAGTGTCGTCTTGCCGCAGCCGCTGGGACCCAGAAGGGTAACGAATTCTCCTTCGTCGACACTGACGGAGATGTCCGGCAGTGCGAGAAAATCGCCGAAGCGCATCTGCAGCCCGTTGACCTGTACCGTGCCCAATTCATCCCTCCCTTTCGCTCTGGTCGGAAACGGTCGATGCCTGAAAACGGTCGGGGTGACCGCTCTC
Source organism: Nitratireductor sp. XY-223 (assembly GCF_004959855.1). Classification (GTDB taxonomy): domain Bacteria; phylum Pseudomonadota; class Alphaproteobacteria; order Rhizobiales; family Rhizobiaceae; genus Hoeflea_A. Next base: position 224,588 of record NZ_SPNT01000003.1, read on the forward strand.
AATCAGTTCACCCTCTGGCATTTTATTATTACTCATTATATGTAATATTTATGACATCCGATGCCACATCGTCAAGTGGCTCTGTGTCACGCCTGTCGGTAGGCGTCCGGAAGGCCTTTCCGGCGCCGAATATCCGGCGGTCGCGTCACAACAGCCGGCCGGGGCGTAAAAGTGCCGGGAAGGAGCAGTACTCGCCCGGCAGATTGTTAGTAACGCGTCGAAGGGACTTGGAATTACTGTCCGTCAGACGCTAGTCTTGTGGTCTGATTCAGGAACTTGTGCGGATGGACTCAGTCGCAAATACGGAAAGACTTGTGCTGTCGGACAGTGAGCGCGAGATCCTGAACATCGTGCGTCGGCACGGATCCATCTCGCGCGCCGACATAACCGACTTCACCAATCTATCTCAGCAATCCGTCTATCGCCTCGTCGACAACCTGCTGCAGGCCCGCCTTCTGAAAACGCAAAAGGCGATTGTAAAGGGCCGCGGAAAGCCGAGCCCGCAGATTACGCTCGATACGTCGTCAACGACGTCGATCGGCGTATCGGTCAGCACCAACGCCGTTGAGTATATTGCGGTCGATCTTTCCGGCAGTCCGGTGTGCAGCGGCATATTGGCGTCCCGGCCCAATGATCTAGAGGCCGTTCTGATTGAACTGTCCGAGCTGTTATCCGGTCTTTCAATGGATGGGCCGCTATCCAAGCGCCGTTTCATTGGAATCGGCGTTGCGGTTCAGGGCTACAGGACCACGCATCGCAATCGCTTCACGACGCCGGTGCCGATTGACAGCTGGGCGCGCATCCCGATTGACGAGATCGTGGAAGAGCGTTTGAACCACGCGTCATTTGTTGAGAACAACGCAACCAGCGCCGCCATTGCGGAACTTTATTGCGGCGGCGGAAAACGGCACCGGTGCTTCGGGTATCTCTCATTCAATCTGGGCTTCGGCAGCGGCGTCATTTGGGACGAGAAGCCGATCTTCGGGGGCCACGGCAATGCCGGCGAAATCAGCTCGATCTTCCTGGATGAGGAATCCCACCACAGGCCCGCGCTCGGAGAGCTTTTGAAGCGTCTCTCGGATCGCGGCCGCGCACTCACTTTCCAACAGCTGCTGGATGAATTCGACCCGAGCTGGGACGGAATCACGGAGTGGGTCGATGAGGTCAAGCCGAGCCTGGATCTGTCGATCCGGGCGCTTTCGGCAATACTGGATCCGAATGCGATCTTCTTCGGCGGGGAAGCGCCGGCGGCGCTTCGCAGGCTGCTCATCGAAGCTTGCGAGCCGCCGGAAAAGGACCGGTTCGGCACGCCGAAGCCGTATCCCGAACTGTTGCTGAGCGAACTTGACGGAGATGCTGCGACGCTTGGTGCTGCCATGTTGCCGCTGCAGCAGATCGTCTTCCGCAACCACGCATTTTGATCTCGGCCATCACCCGAGCGCTTGGGCCAGCCTGCAGAACTCGGCAACCGTAAGCGTTTCGGCGCGTCGTTGCGGATCGATGCCGGCGCCGACGAGCAAGGGCTCGCCGCCGACGGCCTTGAGGCTCTGCCGCAGCATCTTGCGGCGCTGCCCGAACGCGGCCTGCGTAACCCTGGCGAGGTTTGCCGCCGAACAGGCAAGGGGCGCTGCGCGTGGCGTCAGGTGAACCACCGAGGACGTCACCTTGGGTGGCGGGGTGAAGGCCTGGCGCGGCACGTCGAAGGCGAGACCGGCCTCGGTGCGCCATCCGGCGAGAACGCTCAGCCGGCCATAGGCGCCCGAGCCGGGGGCGGCGACGATGCGCTGTGCCACTTCCTTCTGGAACATCAGGGTGAGGGAGTCGAAATAGGGCGGCCATGGCTCCGTCAGCAGCCAACTGACGAGAAGCGGCGTTCCGATATTGTAGGGAAGGTTCGACACGATCCTGATCCGCTCGCCTGCCGCAAGCACGGAGAAATCCACCTCCAGCGCATCGCCCTCGACGATATCGAGGCGGTCCGGATAGTGTTCGCCGATTTCATGAAGCGCCGGCAGGCAGCGCTCGTCCCGCTCGACGGCAATCACCTTTCGGGCGCCGCAGGCAAGAAGGGCCCGCGTCAGCCCTCCGGGTCCGGGGCCGACTTCGAGGACGACGGCATCCTCGAGATTGCCGGCCGCCCGTGCGATTTTCTGCGTCAGGTTGAGATCAAGCAGGAAGTTCTGCCCGAGCGACTTTTTGGCGTTGAGACCGTACCGGCTGATCGTCTCGCGCAGCGGCGGAAGCCCGTCGATTGCAGGCATTAGTCCGGCTCCCCGGCGTTTGCTGCCGTCATTGCCGCGGCAAGCCTGATGGCTGCGATCAGACTGTCGGGACGGGCCGCGCCCGTGCCGGCGATGTTGAATGCCGTTCCATGGTCAGGTGATGTGCGAATGAAGGGCAGTCCGAGCGTCGTGTTGACCGTGTCGTCGAAACCAAGTGCCTTTGCCGGAATCAATGCCTGGTCGTGATACATGCAGATGGCGGCGTCGTAGCGGCTTCGTGCTGCATCGTGAAACATAGTATCGGCGGGCAGGGGGCCGAAGGCATCGATGCCGGCCGACCTCAGCCTCGACACGGCCGGTCGGACAATGTCGTTGTCTTCGCTGCCGAGCGCGCCGTCTTCGCCGGCATGCGGATTGAGGCCGGCGACAGCCAATCGCGGTTCGGCGATGCCGAAGCGCCTCTTGAGATCGGTCGCCGTGATGGTCGCGGTTTCGACAACCAGCTCGGTCGATAGCGCATCGGGAACGGAACGGAGGGGAATGTGCACGGTCACGGGTACCGCACGCAGCCTTGGGCCGGCCAGCATCATGATCGGCCGGTGGCTGGTCTTGTAGTGCCGCAACGCGAGTTCGGCGAGAAACTCCGTGTGCCCGGGAAAGGCAAATCCAGCCGCATAAAGCTCCGATTTCGCTATCGGGTTGGTAATCACGGCGTTGGCTGAGCCGTCAACGGTCATCGACACGGCCCGCTCGATGGACTCGATGATCGCCGCGGCATTTGCCCGGTCCGGTTTACCGGCCTCGGCATCCACCGGATTGGTCAACGGCAGGACTGGCAGTCCGTCGCCCACGGAACCCGCGTCGGCGGCGCTGTCGATCCGGTCGATCGTCAATTCGATGCCAAGGCGGTCGGCCCTCTGTAGAAGGGTCGCCGGGCAGGCGATGACCAGCAGGGGCGGGAGCTTTAGCTCCGCCCGCCGGCTCCACATCGAGACCGTGATATCCGGGCCGATCCCTGCGGGATCGCCCATCGTCAGCGCCAGGGGCGCGGCGTTCCGGGCTTGGGCCATGGTCCGAAGGCTCAACGGGTCACTTGTAAATGACCCGGGCCCTCTCGCGCAGTTCCTTAAGGTACTTTTCGCTGTTTTTGTTCCGGCTGCCCGCATCCGCAGACTGTTCCGAACGGAAGACCATCTCGGCCGCAAGATCGTCTGAGACCTCCCTGCTTGAGCAAATGGCAATGAACTCGACGCCGCGATCCGTGACCCGCGTGGCCGTTGCTTTGCCGGAGGGCGTCTTCTCGATCAGCGCCTTCCAGTCCGGAGGCAGCGCAGGCTGCATGACACGGCCGAGATCCCTCACGGAAACGTCCCTCAGCCCCTTGGCAAACTGCCGCGTACTGTCACAGCTCACAAACCGCCCGCGCATGGAGTCGGCCTCGCGTTTGCGGCTGTTCAGGATCGATTTGCGCTTGGCTGCCGGGACCACGAAGATCACCTGCTGCAGAATGTACTCCGTCGTCTTCGGTTTCTCGCCACCGCGTTCCAGCATCTTTGCGACGAGATCCTCGGTGCTCATGCGCCCGCCCGAGTTGAACCGGGCGTTGACAACGCGCGGCCACGACATTTGCACGCGGATGAACTCCTTGAAGTGGTTGGCGCCCACGCCGGCCTGATTGAGCATTTGCGAGAGCTGCTTGCTGGACAGCTTGTTGGCTGAGGCAAATCGGGCAAAGGACTGATTGACCTGCGCGTCGCTCACGGCTGCACGCAGCCGCGAGATCTCGGTCATCTTGATGGCCTCCTCGACCAGTTGTTCACGTGCCTTTTTCTTCAGGTCGCCGCGTTCGCGCTGCAACTGCAGGAGCTTGACCCGCCTTTGGACGTCGCCCGAAGTAATCGCCTCGCCGTTCACGACAATGGCGATCCTCGCGGCAAGCGCAGGGTTGGCGTATGCGGTGGCTGCTGCGATGGCCATAGCCACTATGAGTACGAATTTTGCAATCACCGGAATTGGCAATCTGCTAAGACCGCTGTTCATTGTTCCAGTTCCTCGTTCCCCCTCAGGTGGACATTTTCGCAAAACTAAGCGTCGCGGTAAATCCCACCGATATTTTGGCAAAATAAAGGCTTTTGCCGTACCGAACGCCGAGATGCACCGCCCGAATCGCCCGGCCCGATCAACTAGTTGTTATTTGTGAGTTCACTGAAACTGCTGGAGCCGAAATTGACGGAACCGAGTGTGCGCAGGCTGATCTTGGCGCCGACGCTCCAGTCAATGGCGGAGTCCACATCGCGCTGTTGCGTGTACGAAAGCGTAATGGCGAAACATTCGTCGGCATAGCCGAAACCGATGGTGTTGTCCGCCATGAATTTGTTCTCGATGTCGTAGCTGATCGAACCAAAGGCGCGCCAGTATTCGGCAAATTTTACCGAGGCCGCGCCCTTGAGCTCGTTCCGGCTGGTTGTCGAACCGTATCCGGGCTGCGGTTTCACCGTGGTGTGCGCAAATGACGTGCTGACGATCTTGCCGCTGTAGGAGACGCCGACATCGGAGCGTTGCAGGGTGAATGACGTTTCGTCGAAGCGGCCTTCCGCGGTCATCGAAAAGCCGTTGGGAAGATCGACCCCCACACTGCCGACATAATCGGAGCGGTCCGTTTCAAGTCCGGAAAACGCGCCGACATTGACAAGATCGTCCGTTGCGAAGGAATTCAGACCGGCGATCTGGTAGGACTGGCCGAAAATGCCGCGCAATGAGACACCGTTGCGCATGGTCCCTGTGTAGCGCACGCCGAGATTGGCGCGGGTGCCGCCTTCCATGCGGTCATAACCCGAGAACTTGTCCCTTTCGAACAGCGTGCTGGCGTCGAACACGAAGCTCTGTGCGTCCTCATTGGGAAGGCCGCCGGCGAGCTGTTCGTCGTTGCGTGCAAAGATCTGGCCGATCGGCTCCAGGATGTGCGAGGCTCCGCTCGTCACGATCTGGATCGGGTAGCGCGCCTCGAGGCCGGCGGTCAGCAGGCCGCGCGCCGGCGTGGTCTGCGTGGTGAACGGCCCGGTGTAACCCATCGGCGCATCGACATCGAGGTGATAGAGATCGCCACGGGCGGCCGCGATCGGGGTGATCAGCAGGCCCTGATCCGTGACGATTGTCCGTTTCCACTCGAGTTCGGTCGTCAGCCGGGTACTCGTGCCTTCGACGCCCGGATATTTGTCGTTGGTGGTATCGACCTCGGCCTCATCGCGGGTCAGGCTCAATAGGTTGGCGTTGAGCGTAAGCTCGCCGCCGGCCACCGGCCTGTCGAAGGTCCGCGTGTAGTCCATCGAAGGGTGCACGATCGGCTGCTCTTCCTCGGCGGTGCTCGTGGCGAGAGTCGACTGGATGTCGAAGTAAAAACCCCTGAGATCGAAGAAATTACGCCCTGAAAGGCCTGTCAGATAGACCTGGGAGGTCTGGGTTACCTGATTGTAGCCGCTGATGTCGTATGTGTTGGAGAAGCTGTTGTCGCTCTGGACCATCACGTCCCAGCCGAACATCCAGCGCGGATTGATCTTGAATTCGCCCTGCGAAGCGATCATGCCGCGGTTTTCCACACCGGCGTCCACGGAGCCCGCATCGAAGGCGTCGGGCGAAAGCTGGTGGATGCCGGCGATCTTGAGGATGTGCTTGCCGGATTCGAACTGCTGGCGGAACTCGGCTTCTCCAAGGAAACCCTGCCTGGTGTAGCCCGACACCGTCACGGTCAGATCGTAATAGGGGCTGAGGGCGAAGTAGTATGGAACGCCGACCTTCGCCCCAAGCTGCTTGCTGTAGCTGAAGGAGGGGATCAGGAACCCGCTTTTGCGTTTAACGGTATGGTCCGGAACGACAAGGAAGGGAAGATAGGCGATCGGCCGGCCGAACAGCTCGAAATGCGCGCCTTCAAGGCGGATCGTTTGCGTTCTCCCGTCCTGGGTGACCCGCCGCGCCTTGATTTGCCATAGCGGCGGCTTGCTCGGATCTTCCTCGCAGATTTCGCAGGCCGTGTAGACGCCGTTGTTCAGGGTCGTTCGCTCGCCGTCGAACCGCTGCGCGCTGTCGGCGACGATCCGCGTGTTGTCCGGACGTTCGATGCGCAACGCGTTGACGAATCCGTCTCCGAAATCGTCCGTAACATCGAGTTCCTGGGCATAGATGATATTGCCGTCCGGCTCGATCATCTCGATGTCGCCATAGGCCTTCAACCGCCCCGTCCGCTGATGGTACTCGAGCCGGCGCGCCACCATGCGGTAACCATCGAATTCGACCTGAACCGCACCCGTGGCTATGACGGTCTGGTTGTCCTGGTTGAAGACCAACTCATTCGCGGTGAGCAGCAACTGGGCGTCGGGGGAAGCCTGTATATTTATGTCGGTCCCGTTGACGGACTGCGCGTGGGCGCGCGAAACGGCGGAATCCAGCGCCGAACTTGCCGTGAGGGCAGCGATAAGACCTGCGATACGCAACATGTTATTTTTGCAGATCGCCCCCGATCCCACTATCCATCCTCCTTGTGGAGAAGCACCGTTATCCCCAGTGCCGACGCGACAATCGCAGGCAGCCATGCAGCCACGAAGGGCGGCACGGCGCCGGCAGTCCCGAATGATTTCGCCAGCACTGACACGACATAAAGCAGAAACCCGGCCAATATGCCAGCCAAAATCACCGCTCCGGACTGACCAAATCTCACAAATTTTAAAGACACTGTTGCAGCAATCAGCGTCATCGCGACCAACAGCAAAGGCAGGGCGAGAAGCGACTGATATTGCATCGCAAATGCATTGGCGCCGAGGCCGAAGGACCGGGCGACCTCGATTTTTCGGGGCAACTCGAAAAACGAGATGGATTGGGGCGAGGCCAGCGTCTCTTCAACGAATTCGGGGCGCAGGTTGGTTTTGACCGTCGTTTCCGCCACAAAAACGGGCTTCTCGCCCCGGTCGATTCGGGTCGCGTTCTGCAGCGACCACTGGCCGTCCTGCAACAGGGCTTTCTCGGCGTCCAGCCTTGAAGTTATGCCTCCATCCTCGTCGAAGCGAAGGAACGTCGCACCGCCCAGAAGCAGGCCCCTGCGGGCCACGGATTCGGCGCCGATTATCGTAACGCCGTCTGCCGTACGCTGCCGCAGCCAGGGCGGGCGTTCGATTGTTCCCACGGTTCCGCGCTTGATACCAAGTCCGAGCTCCAGTTCCTGCACCTTTGAAAGCGCGTAGGCTGAAAACGGATTGACGACCGTGATCATGACCACCCCGATCAGGAAACTCGCGGCGCAAAGCGGTGTGAGGAACTGCCAGGCCGAAATGCCGGCCGAGCGGGCGACGACCAGTTCATATTTCCGGTTGAGAACCAGAAGAACCGATATCGAGGAGAACAGGATCACGAAGGGGACCGTCTCCTGGATGATGTTGGGAAGTCGCAACAGGGAGAGCAGCGCCCCAAGGCCGAGCGTGTAGTCCGGTAGGCGCGACGCACGGCTCGAAAACTCTGTAAAATCAACCATGTATATGATTGCGAGAACACCGAGGATGAACCAGCAGGTCATCACGACGTAGCGTCTGAAGAGGTATCGCCAGAGCGTGAAGCCGATCATTGCGCGCTCCTTCTTCCGTTGCCCGTCAATTCGGACAGCCAGTTTCGCAGATGCGCCATGGCCGGTTGCTCATCGGAAAACACGCGGCTCGACAGGTCGAGCAGGAAACGCGGCGTCCTGAACGTCCAGTTCGTGATCATCAGCAGCGTGCAGATCGCGATCGCCCCGAGCGGCACCGCGTAGCATAATATGCTGAATATGCGGCTGCTGGACGATTCATCCACCGCGTAGAACCCGAATCCGCGCAGCAGGAAGGCAATCGAGGCCGCTGTGACCACGCTCCAGACCTGCTCGTGCCGGTTGGAGTGGGCCTTTCCCAGGAAATAGACGGTGATGAAGCCGAATGTGAGCGGATAAAGCCATTCCGACAGCCGTTTGTTGATGCGTTTTATGAAATCGCGCGGATTGCGCTCGTAATAGGGATCCTGCGGATCCGGATTGAACAGGTAGCTGGTTGGCCTTTCCTTCGGCACCGGGGCGCCCGTTTGGCCGGAGCCGCCGCCGATCAGGCTGAGGTCCAGGGCGTAGGTCGCAAAGCGTATGATCGACACATTGCCGCTGCCGTTTTCCCTCCGGTGCAATTCGCCGTCGGAAAGGACCAGCAGGTCCTTGCCGCCGCTTTCCGTAAATGCTCCGTGCTTGGCGTAGTAGAGCAGATCGAAATCCTCGTCGCGTTCATCGGCCAGGAAGATGCCGCCGAGCTGTCCGCCCGGCAGTTTGTCGGCAACGCTGACATAAAGGTTGTTTTCCACCTTGTGGAAGGTGCCCGATTGGACGGCCGCCGAGAAAAGATCGGCGGATGCCTGGTTCACCAGGATCTTGATCTGCTTGTTCACCCAGGGCTCGACATAGTTGCTCTCGGCAAGGCTGAGCAGCGACATCAACGCTGCGACAAGCAGGATCGGACGGGCAATCAGCGCGCGCGATCCCCCCGATGCTTCGATGACCGCGAGCTCGGAATCCGAATTCATCGTACTGAGCGTCTGCGCCGCTCCGATCATCAGCGCGAAAGGCATCACGATGACCATCATGGTCGGCATGACCAGGCCGGCCAGCCTGAGAAAGGCAAGCAGGGACTGGCCCGTCGAGCTGAGCAGATCGACACGAAGCAGCACCTGAGTAGTCATGGCGATCGTGGCCGTCGCCAGCAGCGTGCCGATGGACAATACGAGCACCCTGCGCAGTATGTAGCGTTCAATCTGGTTCATGCAGCAAAGTTCCGGCCGACCACCACACCGGCCGCGAATTTCCGCGACCGGAGCCACCCACTATTTGCTTATACCTAACACGGGGTGAGCAGGGATAGTAAACACTTCATTAACTCCTTGTACCAACCGGCAAGGTCCGGCGATTTCGCCGAATCACTGCCCGGCAGCCGGATTATTCCTTGTCTGAGCGGCGCCGTTTCTTAAACCCGTCAAATTCTGGACTTGTTATTGCGTACGAAAACGCCAACATGTTCATCTGACCGTTGTCGTTCCCCTCATGGACTTTCGTCCCAATACCCACTGAAATTGCGGAGCTTTTATGTCGCGGAAAATCACAATCAATTTCTCGAAGTCGTCGGCGATCGATGGTGGGCTGGTCGTTCTGCTGTGCCCGGAGGGCGGAGAACTTCCGCAGAGCGCGGCACAGGCCGACCCGGAAGGTGTCCTGAAACGTGCCATGGACGTCGCCGAATTCGAAGGCAAGAAATTTGCCGCGCTTGAGATGCTTGTTCCCCAGGGAAGTTCTGCGGATCGGATCGCGGTCGTCGGTATAGGCGATCCGGCGGAGCTGAACGGCAAGGACTGGCTGCGAATCGGCGGTGCGGTTTTCGGACAGGTCAAGAAATCACAGAAGGTGACCGTCTTTGCCGATGCGGGGGATTCGGAGGTTCCGGCGGACGAGATTGCCAACATTGCCCTGGGGATCCTGCTGCGCAGCTACCGGTTCGATGCCTACAAGACAAAGAAGAATGACAACGGAAAAAGCGGAAAGAACGACAGCGTCGCCGTCACGCTGGTCAGCGGCAACGCGGCATCGGCCAAGAAGGCATTCGCATCCGCGCGTGCGGTGGCAGACGGTGTGGCGCTCGCGCGCGACCTCGTCAATGAACCGGCAAATGTTCTCGGTCCCGTCGAATTCGCGAAAAAGGCCAGCGCGTTGGAAAAGCTCGGCGTGGAGGTGGAGATCCTGACCGAGAAGGAGATGAAGAAGCTCGGCATGCACGCGCTGCTCGGCGTGGCGCAGGGCTCGGTGCGCCCGCCGCGGCTGGCCGTCATGCAGTGGAAAGGCGGCAAACAGAAACAAAAGCCCATCGCCTTCATCGGCAAGGGCGTCGTTTTCGACACCGGCGGCATCTCGCTGAAGCCGGGCGCCGGGATGGAGGACATGAAAGGGGACATGGGCGGAGCCGCCGCGGTTCTGGGGCTGATGCACGCCCTTGCGGCGCGCAAGGCCAAAGCCAATGTGATCGGCATACTCGGCCTGGTCGAAAACATGCCCGACGGCAATGCCCAGCGGCCGGGCGACATCGTGACGTCCATGTCCGGCCAGACAATCGAGGTCATCAATACCGACGCGGAAGGGCGCCTGGTCCTGTGTGACGCGCTCTGGTATTGCCGGGACCGTTTCGAGCCGCAGTTCATGATCAATCTGGCGACCCTGACGGGTGCCATCATCGTCGCGCTTGGCCACCACCATGCGGGATTGTTTTCCAACGACGATGAGCTGTGCGACCGGCTTTCGCAAGCCGGCAACACCACCGGCGAGCAGGTGTGGCGCATGCCGCTCGCACCCGAATATGACAAGCTGATCGATTCCAAGTTCGCCGACATGAAGAATGTCGGCGGACGATGGGCGGGCTCGATCACCGCGGGACAGTTCCTCCAGCGCTTTGTCAACGAAACGCCGTGGGCGCATCTCGATATCGCCGGAACGGCGATGGGCTCCCCGCAAACGGAGATCAACCGTTCCTGGGCGTCGGGATTCGGAGTGAGGCTGCTCGACGAACTCGTGCGCGCCCATTACGAGCGCTGATCCACACCCTGGCGGTTGTCCCTCAACGGCGTCCGGGTGTAGCTTCGCTCGAATGACGGACGTGCTTTTTTATCATCTGACCGAGTCGCGCCTCGAGGATGCGCTTCCGCCGCTGCTTGAAAAGAGCCTGGAGCGCGGCTGGCGTGTCGTGGTGCAGGCCGGCAGCGAGGAACGCCGCGATGCGCTGGACCAGCATTTGTGGACCTATCGCGACGAGAGCTTCCTGCCGCACGGGACGGATGCGTCACTGCAGCCGGACCGCCAACCGGTTCTGATCTGCGCGACGCAGAGCAACGCCAATTCCGCGCAGGTGCGCTTTCTGGTCGACGGCGCCGAACCTTCCGGTCTGGACGAATACGAGCGGGCGGTCTTCATGTTCGACGGCCACGACCGGGCGCAGGTCGAAACGGCGCGCGCCCACTGGAAGGCGCTGAAGGACGCCGGTCACGAGCTGACCTATTGGCAGCAGACCGAGGACCGGCGCTGGGAGAAAAAGGCTTGACGGAATTAATCCGGCAAAGCCGTCTGCCGGTCGCGTTCATCCTGTTGCTGTTAGCCTATTTCCTGGTTCAGTCGCTGTCATTTTCCGCTTTCAAGAGCGGCGCCGATATCGATACCACCGAACTGATGATGTACAACCAGTTCTGGTCGCTGGGATATTGGGGCAGCCAGCCGCCGCTCTACAACTGGCTGACGCATCTTGCGGCCGATATTTTCGGCACATCGGTCTTTGTCTATGCAGCAGTCAAATTCATGCTGTTGTTCCTGGCCTTTGCGTGCGTCTATCTGTCGGCGCGGGAACTGGGCTTTCGCACCGGTCCGGCCATTGCCTCGACACTGGGCATCTTTGCGGTGCCGGAAATCGCCTGGGAGGCCCAGCGGGCGCTGTCCCACAGCGCCGCCGTCAACGCGTTTTGCGCGATGAGCCTCTTTGCATTCGTCCGGCTGAGAAACCACCGCCGCATTGCGGACTACGGGTTCTTCGGTCTCGCGGCCGCCGCGGCAGTGCTGTCCAAGTACAACGGGGTCCTTTTCGTTGCTGCCCTGTTGCTGGCCGCCCTGACGATAGGCAGCTTTTCCCGGCCCATCCGCGACAGGAAGATCGTCGTGTCGGCGGTCGTGTTCGGCGCAGCCATTCTCCCGCATCTGTTGTGGGTACTGGCAAATCTGGACATTGTATTCCACAGGCAAATCAAGTTTGGGATTGGCGACGGCATCGCTTCGGCCGGGGACCGGCTGTCCGCGTTTCTTTCGTGGGCCGGGTCGACTGTCCTGACCTCGGCCGTTGTCATGGTCGCCGTGGGAGCGGCCTTCGTTGTCGACAGGTTCCGCGGCCGTGCCTGGACGGTTGAGATCGGCGATGCAAGCAGATTGCTGGTGTGCCTCATCCTCATATTCCAGCTTGTATTGCTTGGAATGTTGCTGGTCTTCGGTGCCACCAGGATGGAGAACCGCTGGCTGCAGCCGGTCCTGCTCATTCTGCCGTTGACCGTGTTGGCGCTTTTTGGCAGCGGTCCGCGACCTGCGTCTTCCGAAGAGCCAATCGGTAATCCCGGATTGACAAGGACTTTTTCCGTTCTTGGCTTGGTCGTCATGGCAGTTACCCTTGTCGCCCTGCCGGTCTCGGAGACGGTCATGGGCAGGATCAAGGGGAACGAGACCCACTATGCCTACGACGTATTGTTGAATGAACTCGAGACGCGCCTGTCAGGGCCGGTCGGCACGGTCGTGTCCAATGAGTCGGACGTGTTCGGAAACATTCTTCTCTATGAACCGGGCATAGGATTCTACAACGACAATCTGGTTCGCGCCGGTCACCCGGTCCAGGCGCCCGCCGTGCTGATGTGGTCAGGACACGGTGATGTTCCCGGGCACCTGTCGGCCGTCGCCAGAGAACTGGGATTTACCGGCAATGACAGCCGGGTTTTCCGTTCAAGCATGCCGGTCAACGGCAATGAGAGGACGGTTGACTACAGCTATATCGTACGCGAGGAAACTGACCGATAGCCGCTGATACCGGTGCCGCTTCGTTTTGCCCGCAGGGTGTGTGCCGATTGCGATTTAAATCCTGTTCCATTCCTGCTAAGAGCCGTTTGGAGCTGATCACAACCGCTCTAGACTCCAAGACAGCCAGGCAATGTTCGTGCGCGCCATTCTCAGTCCCCTGAAAAACCTTGAACTTGACCCGGCCTCGCAGGACTGGCGGCGCGCCGGCCTGGCAGCCTGCACCATCCTGACACTGTACCGGATCGTCCTGTTCCTCTTCGACCAGACCGATCTGTTTGTCGACGAATCGCAGTACTGGCTTTGGGGTCAGAATCTCGATTTCGGCTATTATTCGAAGCCGCCGCTGATCGCCTGGACGATAAGGCTGTTCACGGAACTCGGGCAGAGCGACTCGATATTCTGGGTGCGTCTGCCGGTGCCGCTTTTTCATTTCGCGACGGCTCTGATCCTGGGTTCGCTTGCCCGATATCTGTACGATGAACGCATCGCCTGCTGGGTGATGATCTCCTATATCACCATGCCCGCAGTGACGCTGGGCAGCGCGGTGATTTCGACCGACACGATCATGGCGCCTTTCTTTTCGCTGGCGCTGCTTTTCTATTTCCGGCTTCTGAACGAGGACAAGGCCCGCTACGCGCTGCTGGCCGGGGCCATGGCCGGTCTGGCCTTCCTGGCCAAATATGCCGGCATTTACTTTGTCGTCTGCGCGGTACTCGCAGCCGTCTTCATGTCCAAGGCGCGGCCTTCATTGCGCAACGGACTGCTGGTGCTGGTGACGTTCGTCATTGTCGCCATGCCCAACCTTGTCTGGAACTATCTGAACGACCTGTCGACCTTCGAGCACACCCTCGACAATGCCGACTGGGTGCGCCGCAGTTCCAGTGATCTGGACCTGAAATACCTCAAGCTTGCCGAGTTCTTTTTCAGTCAGTTCGGCGTTTTCGGCCCGATCCTGTTCGGATCGCTGATCGCCAGCGTCTACAAGGCGCGGGAAACGGATGCCCGCATCCTGTTGTTCTTCTCGGTACCGATTATCCTCATTGTCTGCGTCCAGGCCCTGCTGTCGAAGGCCTATGCCAACTGGGCCGTCGCCGCCTATTTCGGCGGCACGGTCCTGGTCGTCGCGGGGCTGTTGCAGGAACGCTTCTATCGCCTGCTCAGTCTGTCCGTCTGGATCGGTGTCGTCGTAGCCGTCGGCTTGCCGATCCTGACGGCCATTGCCTACCACGTCAGCGTCGATGGCGAAAAACCGGCACTCAAGCGCCTGCTCGGACGCGAGCGGCTGAGCCAGGAACTGATCGAGGCTGCGAAGGAGAACAATGCCGACATCATCCTTGCCGCGGGCCGCGATATCCTCGCGGACCTTTTCTATACCGGCCGTGATGCGGGTTTTGTCATCCGCTCGATAAGGCCGCGCGGCCGCCCGACGAACTACTACCAGCTCAACTACGCGCTGGATGAGAGCACGCCCGGACAGGTGGTCCTGTGGGTGGCGGGGCGTCCGACCGTCGAGTGCGACGGCGAGACGATCGAGCCGGTGAGAACGCTGACCACTCAGGGCGGCGCCTACCACGGCGGCGCCATGTATGCGTTCGTGATGGACCGTGGATGTTTCGATGGCTGAATCGGCGCACGGCCAGCTCACCAAGAGGATACTGCTGGCGCTTGGAATCCTCTTTCTGGTGTTCAATCTCTTTCCCGGCGTCGATATCTGGGTTTCCACGCTGTTTTACGACGGGGTCACCGGCAGCTGGACGGCCAACAACGCGTTGTTCCATGCCTATCGCAGTTCCTTCAACGTGGTCAGCATCGGGCTCGCCGTAACCTGTCTCGCGCTTTGGGTTGTTTCGGTCTGGCGTGGGCCGGTGTTCTCGGTGCCGGGGCCCATATGGGGTTTCGTTCCGCTTCTTTACATCCTCGGGCCGGGTATTCTGGTGAACGTTGTTTTGAAGAACATGTGGGGCCGGGCACGGCCGGGTGATGTGGTCGAGTTCGGCGGCGACAGGACGTTCTCTCCCGCCTTCATCCTTTCGGATCAGTGCGAGAGCAACTGTTCCTTCGTTTCGGGCGAGGGCTCCGGCGCGACGGCGTTCTTCATCTCCGTGCTGGTATTGAGCGCCTACATCCCGCATCCGTCGCTGCGGCGCTGGGTGGTCGGACTTGCGCTGGTCTGTGCGTCGCTTGCCGCGTTCCTTCGCGTCCTCAAGGGACGGCATTTTCTTTCCGACACGCTGGGTTCGGTGCTGTTCGTCTCGCTGGTCGCGGTGCTGCTTCACTGGTTGCTGGTCGGCAGGGCGGGCGGGAAGCAGAAGGGCGCCACGGGCGAACTCTGAAACCGGAGGCCGGGGTCAGGCCGATTTCGACCTTGAATGACGTTTGCCTGCCGGCGTCTTGCGGCGCTTCGCCGTCTTGCGGCCTTTCGCGTGGCGGGGCTTTTCGCCGTTGCGCGGATGATTTCGGTTCCCGCGGCGGGGCTTGGCCGAAACCTTCGCGGCCGAGGCCCCGTCATCCGCGTTCTCCTCGAGGTGCATTTCGCCGACATGCTCGATCGTGAGGCCGGGTTCGACGCATCCGGATTCATTGACCGTGCTCCAAAACGCCGAGACGCTGTCCGGATGGATTTCGAAGAGTGTGTCGGAATTGCGGATCAGGATCGATCCGACGGACTTGCGGTTTATGCCGCCCGAACGGCAGATGACCGGCAGCAGCCAGCGCGGTTCGGCCTTCTGCTTCTTGCCGGCGCTGATGCGGAACCAGATGCCGTTTTCGAATTCCTGGCGACGGCTTTTCCTGGGCTCGGAACCGGAAATCTCGGTCATCTCTTCGGCCGCCGGCAGCAAGGACCGGTGCATTCGGCAGAAGGCGGCCGCGATCTGTTGAGCCGAGTGCTGCTCGAGCAGTTCCGTTACGAGGTCCTGCTCACCGTTGTTCGGTTCGCCGGCGAGAAAGGGACTGTCCAGCAGCCGGTCCCGGTCGCGCGCGGCAATCTGCTCGATGCTGGGCGCCGGCGCCCAGGTCAGCTTGACCTTCGCCGCGCGCGCCAGACGCTCTGCTCCGCCGCGCCGGTTCTCGCCGATCACCAGGGCGCATACGCCCTTGCGCCCGGCACGCCCGGTGCGGCCGCTGCGGTGCAGCAGCGTCTGCGGATCGGCCGGCAGGTCGGCATGGATGACGAGATCGAGCTCCGGCAGGTCGATCCCGCGCGCCGCCACGTCGGTGGCCACGCAGATGCGGGCGCGCCCGTCGCGGATCGATTGCAGGGCGTGCGACCGTTCGCCCTGGGTCAGCTCGCCCGAAAGGGCGACCGCGGAGAAGCCGCGATTGGCGAGCCGGCTGGACAGGCGCTTGACCTCGCTGCGGGTGCCGCAAAAGACGATGGACCGTGGTGCGTCGTGAAAACGCAGTAGATTGATGACCGCGTTCTCGCGTTCGTTCGGGAAAACGACGTGTCCGAAATAGGTGATGTCGGCGTGCTGTTTCTTTTCACTATCGATCGAAACACTGTGCGCATCGCGCTGATAGCGTTTTGCCAGGAGCGTCACGTCGCGCGGCAGGGTCGCAGAGAACATCAGCGTGCGACGCTCTGCCGGCGACCCATCGAGGATGAACTCCAGATCGTCGCGAAATCCGAGGTCGAGCATCTCGTCGGCCTCATCGAGCACGACGGCCCGCAAATCGGCCAGATCCAGTGCGCCCCGCGTGATGTGATCGCGCAGGCGCCCCGGCGTGCCGACGACGACATCCGCCCCGCGCTCCAGCGCACGCCGTTCACTGCGCGGATCCATCCCGCCGACACAGGATGACACGCGCGCGCCGGTCAGCGCGTACAGCCATTCGAACTCACGGCGCACCTGCAGCGCAAGCTCGCGCGTTGGCGCGATGACAAGCGCCAGCGGCGCGCCTGGCCGATCTCTGACGGCAGTATCGAGCACGGCGCGCGCAATGGCGAGGCCGAAGGCCACCGTCTTGCCCGATCCCGTTTGCGCCGAGACAAGAAGGTCCTCATTCTGCTTTTCCAGAACGGCGGACTGTACGGGTGTGAATTGCGTAAAACCGCGCTGGGTCAACGCGTCGGCAAGCGCCGGATCGGCGCGCTCGAAGGCAGACATGAAGGCAAATCTTTCGTGAGGCGCGATCGGTTCCACTGCGCCGTTGTCGGTGCCCGCCGGTGCGGGCAAAATCTGCCGGTGCTCTAACGCGTTCCGCGCTGCGCGTCAATCGGACCAGTTGTTGGTCACGACAATGAAGTCTGTGCCCTTGTGGGCCTCGTCATTGATGCCTCCGTCGGCAATGACGATCGATGACCCGGGGACGGTCATCGCCAGCAGGCGCGAGCGCACGTATTGCGGCAGATGGATCCGGTCCAGCGTTGCGTGTATCGCCGACGACCAGGAGCCGCTGTATTCGTCGATATCGAGCAGTGCCGATGAGGCGACAATGTCATCGAGCCGCATGTGCTGCCACTGCAACTTGTCGCTCTCGGTGCGGTGGGCGATGGCTGTGAGGAAATGTGTGCCCAGCGGCTGTGTCGGGTTGTCGACAAAGACCGGCGCGTCGAAGAGCGGGTTGAATCCCTGCCGTACATAGATGTGCCCCGTCGAGAAACCGCCGCGACCGGTGTCCCGGTAAAGCTGCCGCGCCAGCGCTACCGAGACGGCGCCGGTCGGCTCGATCGCCTTGTCCCGCTGGTAGCGCAGGATGGCTTCGCCGGTCTCGCTGCCGATCAGGCCGTCCGCATCGCCGGCCTCGAATCCCAGCTGATTGAGCATCGACTGGATGTCGCGTACCAGCTCCCGGCCGGTTCTCTGTGTAATCAGGATACGGATGGGTTCGCGCGAACTCGGCATGATGAAGCCGTCATCCCCATCCACGAGTTCCATATCCGCATCGAAACCGCTGCGAAGCTCGAGGCCGTCGGAACCCGGGGCGCTCGTGCCGGATTCGGTCTGCTCGGGATTGCTTGCTCCGAAGACGACCACGGATCCCGTCGACTTGCGCTGCATGGGTTTCACGACGACCGGTGTGATCGCCGCCGACCGGGCAACGGTCCGCGCCGGCTTGCCGCCGGGATAGATCAGCTTGTCGTGGGTTACCGGCCGTGGGGTCCGTTCGTCGTCGGTGATCAGCACATGCGCGCCGGTCCCGGTAAAGCCGAAGAGCTGTTTGGCGAAACTGCCGGGCATGCGGATGCATCCGTGCGAGGCCGGATAGTCGGGAACATGGTCTGATTCGTGCAGGGCGATCCCGGACCAGGTCAGCCGCTGCATGAAAGGCATGGGCGCCTGGCTGTAGATGTTGGAATGGTGGTGACGTCGCTTTTCCAGCACGCTGAAAATGCCGGTCGGCGTATCGTGGCCCGCCTTTCCGGTCGAAACGTGCGAGCGTGCGACAAGCCTGTCGCCGACAATCACCCGCATCGACTGGTTGTCCAGCGAGACGAGCATGAGCACCGGCTCCGTCGGGCGGTCTTCCGGCAGGACGGACGATACCTCACCCGAATTCAACGACTGGATGCTTGTGGCCTTCGCCGGTTCGCCAGCAAACGGCGCGATCGCGGAGAAAGCAACCGCAGCGGCGACATTTTTCGAGGGCAGCAAACGCATGACAATACCCGCCTCCTGAGCCAGAAAACCGTAAGCCGACAGGATTAGAATTCCGTAAACCGGTTGTGCCGCATGGTCCGGGCTCGCGCAAGCCGGTCGGGCGCCGAGGATTTCATTGCCTTTTACGTAAACGTTATTTATCCCTAAGTGGATGGACAGGGCAGGGTGTGCGGCATCAATGCCGCAAGCGATCGATCCGGGAGGTGTGAATTGTCAAAAACCGTTGATTTTTATTATGATTTCGTAAGCAGTGCGTCCTATATCGCCTACAAGCGGCTTCCTGAAATGATCGAAAAGGCGGGCGGTACCATCAACTGGAAACCGATGGTTCTGGGTGGGGTTTTCAAGGCCGTCGGCAATTCCGGACCGGCGAACATCCCGGCCAAGGGCAAGTGGATGTTCGACGATTTGCAACGGATTTGCAGCCGGCACGGGTTCAGGTTCTCGGTCAATCCGAAGTTTCCGCTCAACACGATCATGGTGCTGCGCGGCGCCGTAGCGGCCGAAAAACTGGGCGACGACGTGCGCAAGAAGTACATGGATGTCATGTTCGACGGTGCGTGGGCCAATGACGATGACCTGTCGGACCCGGCGGTCGTCATGGAGCTCATGGACAATGCGGGCCTGCCGGCGCAGGAAATCGCCAACATGGTACAGGACCAGGCGATCAAGGACGAACTGCGCACCAATACCGAGGCCGCTGTCGAGCGCGGCGCATTCGGCGCACCGACTTTCTTCGTCAACGGCGAGATGCATTGGGGCCAGGACCGGCTTGACGACGTCATGGAAGCTCTCCACAGGCAGAAATAAGTCAGGATTGACCGGGCGGGGTTGCTGTCCGTAACGTCATGTCCGGCGTTGCGGAGGAAAAGGATGCGGTTCCATGTTTGACCTGTTGGTGCCGGCCCTGCTGCTGGCGGCGCTGCTGATCGTCGGACCTATTCTGGGAACCATCGCGTTTTTCAAGGTGCGGTCGCTGCGGCGCGAGGTCGACGAGCTGCGTGCCCGGCTTGCGGGGCCGGTGCCGGAAATTTCCGCTGCGACATCGGTGCCGTCCGTCAAGCGCCCGTCCGAAAGACCGGAACCTCTAGAGTCCGAGGCGGAAGCCGGCGCAACGGAACCGTCAGCGACGCCCGCGCCCGACGACGCCGGAGAGGGGGGCGAGCAGCAACAGCCGCCCGCTGCAGCCCCGGGCAGGGCCGGTGGCGGATTGGAGGAAACGGTCGGCGCCAAGTGGGCGGTCTGGGTTGGTGGTCTCGCACTGGC
The DNA here is from genome assembly GCF_004959855.1 of Nitratireductor sp. XY-223. Classification (GTDB taxonomy): domain Bacteria; phylum Pseudomonadota; class Alphaproteobacteria; order Rhizobiales; family Rhizobiaceae; genus Hoeflea_A. Next base: position 244,315 of record NZ_SPNT01000003.1, read on the forward strand.
GCTCGGGGCCGTGTTTCTGGTGCGATATACCATCGAGCAGGGCCTTCTCGGACCGGGTGCCCGGATAATCGCCGGATTGCTGTTCTCGGCGGCCTTGTGCGCCATTGGCGAGTGGACGCGCCGGCGCGGCGCTGCTTTTTCCGTCGGCGGATTTGAGAGTGCCAATATTCCCGCGATCCTGACGGCGGCGGGAACGCTGGGTGCCTTCGCGTCTATCTACGCGGCCTACCAGCTTTACGGATTCCTTGCCTCCGCGACGGCCTTTGTTGCGCTCGGTCTTGTTGCGGTGGCCACGATGGTTGCCGCACTGCTGCACGGCCCGTTGCTCGCCGCCCTCGGCATCATCGGCAGCTATCTCGTCCCGTTCCTCGTCAGCTCGCAGGAGCCGAACACGGCGGGCCTCGGCCTTTATGCCTTTGCCGTCTCGGTCGCGGCATTCGGCGTCGGGCGCCTGCGTCTGTGGCGCTGGCTGGCGGTGATAGCGGCGCTCGGCCTGGTGTTTTTCGGAGCCGTGCTGTTCGTCCTCGCATCGGCCGGGGAACGGCCGATCGTCGGGATTTACGTTCTCGCTGCCTGGGCGGCCATCTTCTACGTGTTCGTCTACAGCCTCTATGAACGGTCGGTGTCCGAACGGACGGCCAACGACCGGGTCGCCGTCTTGATGCTGTCCGCCGCGCTCCTGCTGGCGCTGGGGTTCGTGTTGGCCGAAACGGACGCCGCCACCGTCGTCGGGCTGCTGTTGCTGGTCTTCGTTCCCTTCGTTTCCGCCTTCTACTATTCCGCCGTCCGGTTCATCGTGCCGGTTGCCGGCATCATGGTCGTGGTCGGCTATGCGGGTTGGGATCTGTCGAGCGAGAGCTGGGCGCCCCTGGCCAACGGCTTCGATGCGCTCGATCCGGTCGATCCTAACATCCTGCCCGGCTATCAGCAGAAGGCGTTGTCGCTCTTCGGCCTCCTCGGCTTTGCGGTTGCATTGCTGGCTGCCGCGACGGGCTTCCTTGGCGCCATGCGCTCCGCCGCACGTGTTCCGCTCGCCTTTGGCGGTGCCTTCGTTCCGGTCCTCGTCCTGGCGGTCTGCTACGCCCGCACGGACTTCCTCGATGTCTCGGTGCGCTTCGGTTCCCTTGCCCTGATTTTGAGTGTCGCTTTCTATTTTGCAGCCCTGTTCGCCGATCGCCGGCTTTCGGACCGGGATGACGGCCAGACAGGCGTGACGGCCAACTACCTGATCGCGGCGCTGTCGGCCCTGACGCTGTGCCTCTGCATGCTCCTTGAGCAGGGCGTGCTCACGGTCGCGCTTGCGCTGATGTCGCCGGCAACGGCCTATGTCTACAGCCGGCGCCCCCTTGCGGCGCTGCGGCCGCTGACGCTTGTCCCGGCGGTCCTGTGGGCCGCGCGCATCGCCTGGGACCCGGCGGTCGTTGGCGCTGACCTCGGCGATATGCCGGTCTTCAACTGGCTGCTCTACGGATATGGCGTACCGGCGGCCGGCTTCGCGGCCGCCGCCTGGTTGCTCGGCCGCCATGGCCGTGACCGCTGGCTGGAGGCCATGGAAGCCGTTGCCGTCGCGGTGGCAACGGCGGCAGTCGCGCTCATCGGCCTGCACGCACTCGACCCGGATTCGGTGTTCACGCCCATCGAAACACTGCCCGAGGCGGCAATGCTGGCGCTCGTCGGCGGGGGAGTGGCGCTCGGTCTCCTGCAGTTGAAGCTGACTGAGACAAGTGCGACGCTGCGCACTGCAGCCGATGTACTCGGCTATGCCGGAATGGTCGTCGCGGTGCTGGGCCTGCTGGTCGTCTTCAATCCGCTGCTGACCGGCGAAGCCATCGGGTCCGCGGCGATATTCAACAAACTTACGTTCAGCTATCTGCTGACCGGTCTGCTTTACGGAGCGCTCGGCTATCGCAGTTCTGCGCAGCGGCCCGCCTATTCGAGGGCCGCATACGCGCTGAGCGGTGTGCTGTTCTTTGCCTGGGTCAGCCTTTCCATCCGCCATTGGTTCCATCCGGTGGCTCTGAATGTCGGGCCGACCGGGGACCCCGAACTCTACACCTATTCGGCAGCGTGGCTGGCCATCGGCATCGCAATCCTCGCCGCCGGGATGGCAAGCGGTGTCAGGATGCTGCGGCTGTTGTCGGGCCTCATCATCGTGGCCGTGGTGGCCAAGGTGTTTGTTGTCGATATGTCCAGCCTGACGGGTTTTCTGCGGGCTCTGTCGTTTATCGGTCTCGGCGCCGTGCTGGTCGCCGTCGGCCTCGTCTACCAAAGGCTGCTGCGCAGGCAGGCATAGGTTTTTTGGGAAAGGCAACGCGCCGTCAGGGCGATCAGACGGGATAGCCTTGCTTCAGGATCAGTCGCCACGCATCGTGGTTGATCTTCTCGATCGTGCGAATGGAATTCCGGATCTTTCGTACTTCCGCCGCGTCGAGATCCTGGGTCTTGCCGAATTTGATGTCGCTCTTGGTTTCTGCGATGCGCATCAGGATCGTCTTCGCGTTCCTTCCCTGGTCATCGAAGGAATACAGGCAGTGATTGTAGCGGTTCTTGTGCTTGAGCACCTTGTGCATGGCGCCGGTCAGCTCAAGTATTTCATCTTTCGCCGAGGCCTTGACCCGTCCCATCTTGGCAAGCCGGTCGACGAGGTCGAGTCGCGCCCTTGTCGTGTTCAGCGTCAGGAATATGACGATGGCCGTTTCCTTGTCGACACCGGCCAGTCCCGCGATGAAGTGAATGAGCAGGGTTTCTGTGTTGGTCCACGAATAGTTCATCTGCCCGACGAGCAGGAGAATCTCGTGGAATTGCGGCGTTGGCGCAGCCGCTCGGGCTTCGGCCGTCGCGCCGGGATTGCACGGCTCTGGTGGGCGGTCGGGTTTCATCGGGCCGGCTGCCCGCTGCCGGCACCGTCGGCGAATTCTTCGAAATAGATCGCCGCTGCCTCGGTCCTGTTGCTAACACCCAGTTTCGCGATGATGTTGTGCATGTGCAGCTTCACCGTGTGCTGCGACAGGTTCAGTTCCGCTGCGACGATCTTGTTCTGGCAGCCCCGTGCAACGAGCGCGAGCACGTCGATTTCCCTGGCCGTCAGCTTCGCTCCGGTGCCGGGATTGCCGCTATGCCGGTGACCGCCGCCATTGACGTGATCGCCGGAATGTCCGTTGACCTGTTTTTGCTTGCCGCTGGCCTTCAGGAATTCCGGCGGCATGTAATCGCCGCCATTGATCATCAGCTGGACCGCGGACAACCAGATGTCGAGGCGCAGGTTCATTGGCAGGAAACTGCGCACTGTGCCGTCAAGGGCCAGTTTGCGCGCGCTGTCCGGAAGCGTCTCGTACTGGTTGAACGCCATGCAAATGACCTGCGTCGGAAACACCCGGCGCAGCCTGCCAAAGGCGTCTGCCACGTGCTCGCACAGCGTTTCGTCAACAACAAGCAGAACAGCCCGATGTTTCAAGTCTTCAATGCTGTGAAACACGTCCTGGAAGTCGTTTTTCTTGACGACATCCAGTTCTTCCAGTTCTTCCACCAGCGCTTTTGCCAAACACTGGGCAAATTTCTGTTGCGGGCCGATATAGATCACGGCACGCAAGTATTCCTGAACTGCTGTACCCATCGCTACCCCCGTGAGGAGGTCCCAGACCGGATAGGCTGTATCGGAGGCGTTTTGCTCGGCAAAGCATCACCGCCTCGCTGCAATTATTGAATGTTATCCACATTTTCCACAGGCGTATATAGATCATTCGATATATCTGCCTTTACTCGGCTGGAAAACGGTAACATACTGTTTGGCTTGTTTATTTTACGTGTTGTTTCGGGTTGCATTTCGCCGGGCCGGTGCCCGGGCGCCGAAATTCGGCCCGGAATACATAATTCGATCAGGTAAAACTGACTAATTTCTTGGATTGATGCCAAAAGATAACAATACGAATTCATTTCAGATTCGTCTAAATATTGAAATAAAAGAAATTTTTGATTGCTTTCGAGTATTTTGACAGTAGTTCTGAGCTAGTAGCAATTATCAGCTTATCAGCCCGCTCATTTCTTCTAAGAATATAAATTGCCGCAACGGGCGGGAATTCTAAGTCAAGAACAGTGTCACGAACGACGACTGGCGACGTGTCGCCATTTGTCGGAGCGGGCCTGTCTGCGCTGTCCTGCACCCGGCGGTTGTGTGCAACGAAGCAAAAAGGAGCAGTTCGAACGGGAAGACCGGGACGCATTACGCGACCGGCCTTCCGGATTTCAACGCAAGCAGCCGAGTACCGCTTTGTAGAAGAATGGCGGTGAGGCTGTCCTTCATTCATGTGAGGACAAACTCATGTCTGGAAAGAGAAACACAGCATACGACTGGAATGACAACCACGATTATCGCGACAAGGATTCCGGCGGCCATAAGGGCGGCAGGAAAAAGGGCGATGACAAGGACGGCAAGGACTATGGCGGCGGCCACGGCGGCCACGGCGATGGCAAGGACCACGACAAGGACATTGACATCGACATCCACGCCAAGCTGAAAGGTCAGGCGCAACTTCAGGGTCAGGGCCAGTTCCAGGCTCAGGTTCAGAAGAGCGTCAACAAGAACGACAACGACAACAGCAACTACAACAAGAATGTAAACATCAACAAGTCCGAGAGCACGGCCACGGCGACTGCCAACGTGAACATGGACGGCGTGCTTCCGGAAAAAGACAATGATGGCGTCGACATCGATCTTTCCAAGGGTGTCAAGGTCGAGAACCTCCTCGTAAGCCAGAAGGGCGACATCGACTACAACCCGGGCAACGATGTGTCGTTTGAAGACATCCTCAACAAGTCCCTGGACGGCAAAGGCAACGACACGGGAATCGTGTTCAGCCAGAGCAACTCGCTTGAGGACAACGACTACATCAAAGATCCCGATGTCACCAACATGGGCAGCGGTGGCTTCAAGATTACCGGCAATGCCAAGGGCGGCAAGGCGTCCTCGGACGACGGTATCGACGCCGGCGGTAATGGCGGCGATGGCGGTGGCCACCCGTACTACTACTACAGAAAGCCGTACCACAAGAACGAAGAAGGCGCCGGTGGTGACGGTGGCGCAGGTGGTACGTGGGGATCCAACAACAAGGATGACGGTTTCGTCGAAGGGATCTCAAGTGCAACGGCAGACGGCATCATCAATGCCGAGGCATTCAACCAGACCCTCGTCCAGGGTGCCAATGTTCTTGGCAACACGGTCGACATGACGGTGGTTGGCGGTGATTACACCCAGACCATGACCGGCGAAGACGCCGACGGTACGGCCTAATTACTCCCAGGACCAAGGAGCCGGGCGGGTTTCGCCCGGCTCCTCACTTCCCAAAAGCAGGCGCGCGACAGGCAGTTCGAACGATCTTGAAACATCAAACGCGGCAATTCGGTTCAGTCGGGAGGCGCGTGCGGACCAATGGATCAAGTCACAGAGATCATCGCGCACTTTATCGGTGTATTTAACATAACAGTAGAGCAGCAGCGGGCGCGTATCGATTACGACTCGTTCGTTGCGACAAAGAACAATCTGGAGCACGAGGAGGACCTTCCTTCTTCGGGGCACCGGTTCAAGGAAAACCACGTTCACAAGGATTTTGACCCCCATGTGAGCTACAAGCCGGGGTCCCACTACCTGGAAACCGTCGATGTTCCGCGGCTGTATGACGGATTGTATCTTCCGGACCTGCCGCTGATTCCGGTCAGATTTTCACACGATCCCCATTTCTGGATTCCACCGAAATATACGTTTTCGGCGGGACACGGACGGCTGGAAATCGAACTAACGCCGCCCGGTTCCGTAGCGGTTGTGGCGAAGCAACATGCTTTTCTGGTCGACAATGATTTCATCACGATGACGGATATCCACGTCGAGACGATGTCAACGGGCATCTTTGACGCGCAACTGGACTGGCTTGTTGAAAAGGCCGGCGAATACGATCTGGTCGGCTCCCACGCCATTCCGGGGTCGGAGGAGGCAATCGCCGAGGTGATCGACGGGGTCATCGACAATCTGATCGCTGCCGGCGACGGCGCTTTCGTCGCGACCGGTTCCGGTGTCCAGGGAATTCATGTCAACGGTGAGGCCGTTGACGAGATGCCGGACATCACCGACTACCTGCCTCAGCCGGAAGAAGTGGAAGAGGAAGAAACCGAAGGCACGACCTTCGTCGCCGGCCCCGGTGAATTCGAAATGACGTCGCACATGGATGCCGTTACAGGCGGCAATCTGCTGGTCAACGAGGCCGCCATCGGTTCGAGCTGGCTGGTCGCGCCCGTCTATGCGGCCATGGGCGACGTCGTCTCACTGGACGTGATAAGCCAGGTCCTCGTGTGGCAGGACCTGGACCAGGTCGCCGACGGGTTTGGCTCTCCGCCCGCGGGCAAGGATCTCACCACGCTCGCCTTCAATATCGCCGCGTTCAGCACCGAAACCACCGAGAGCGAGGAATCGTCGTCCGGTTTCCCCGAGAACTGGGCCGTCACCCGCATCGACGGCAACCTGGTCATGTTGAACTGGCTGGAACAGATCACGCTTGTATCCGACAGCGATACATCGGTCCTGACATCCTCGGGCACCGAAACATTCCTGATGACGGGCGGCAACGCGGTTCTCAACACGATGTCGCTTCAGGAGTTGGGATTTTACTACGATCTGATCGTGGTCGGCGGCGATATCTATTCCGCAAACATCATAGACCAGACGATCGTCATGCTCGACAGCGATTACCTGACGACAATCGGAGAATTCGAGACGACGTCCGAGGATACGGTGTCGACAAGCGACAACCTGATCTGGAACCAGGCGAGCATCCACTCGATAGGCCACAAGACATACGAGGCGATGCCGGATGCCTATGCGCAGACCGCAGCCAACCTGGCGAGTGGCGACGACACGGTGACGGACGGTGTCCTTGCCGATGATCCGTTTGAGGGCGACAGCGCCCTGAGCGTCCTTTACGTCGACGGCAGCATCCTGGAACTCAACTACATCCTGCAAAAAAATGTCCTCGGCGACTCGGACCAGATTGCTGTGCTTGCCACCGATCTTGCCGAGGATGCGGATACCCATTGGGAACTGGAAACCGGCGAAAACGATGTGCTGAACATCGCGTCGATCACGGATGCCGACATCGATGGCGTCGTCTATTACGGCGGAGAGCTTTACGACGACGCCTATCTTCATCAGGCGGAATTCGTTTCTGACGAGCCGATAACGCTTGAGGGCGATCCCGACGCCATCGCCAACGAGGCCGTCGTTTTCCTCGCCGAGGGCATGCTGGATCCGGAAGAGCGGCAGGACGAAAACGCTACCGCCGACGAGCGGGAGGATTCCGCCGATGCCGACGTCATGCAGACAATGCTTGCCTGAGTAGGGGATGAAGCATGAATTATTCCGACCGCATGAACCATCAGGAAGCGGACAGCGTACAGCCGCAGGACGACGATCCCGACGTGGCGCACCGACATTCCCCGGATCCTCTTCGGAAGATCGACAACGCGGTGGATGATCTGAAGGACCAGGCCGACAAGGATTGCAGCGAAAAAGTCGAGGCGGCACTGGAAGCAGCCGTCTCCGAACTCGGTGAAGAGCTAGCGGCTCAAACGACGGACGAACCGCCGAAGGAGAATGTTGAAGCCAGGAGCGAGGCGCCGGACTCCAAGTTCAAGCAGCAGCCGCGCCTCCCCGGCGGAAAGACGATCGAGGGCGACACGGGTCCGGTCAGGCCGCTGGACAAGGACACCCAGACCGGTGGAAACGGATACGGCAACGCAGGTGGATCGGGCGGCGGCGGTGGCGGCGGCGGCCACTTTCACAAACGTCTGGGTCCCGTTGATTTTTCAAAGAGCCTCAAGGCCGGGCTCAATGCCGTTCGCAGGAATCTTGCGATTGTCCTGGTTTTCAGCACAGCCGCGAATGCGCTTGTTCTGGCGATCCCGATCTATCTGTTTCAGATTTCCGACCGGGTGCTGACGAGCCGTTCTGTGGACACGCTCATCATGCTGACGGCCGTCATCGTCGGCGCCGTGCTGTTGCAGGTCTTCTTTGACGCAATCCGCCGGTTCATTCTCATGCGGACGGCGGTGGAAGTCGCGGCGCAACTGGGTTCGCCGATTTTGAGCGCGGCTGCCCGCGCTTCCCTGAACGGCAACGGCCGTGAATATCAGATCCTCGGTGACCTGCAGCAATTGCGTACGTTTCTCGTTTCCGGGACGCTGCTGTCATTCCTCGATACGCCGTTTGCGCCCCTGTTCGTTCTGGCGATTTTCCTGATCCATCCCAACCTCGGCATGATCGTCATCGCGACGGCGCTGGCTCTTCTAGTCGTCGCCCTCATCAATCAGCGCATTACGTCGACACCGTTCGGCGAGGCGAACACGCATCTGAGCAAGGCCAATCTCCACCTGGATTCGATGGCGCGCAACTCGCAGATCATAAATGCGCTGGCCATGATCCCGGAGGCGGTAAGCATCTGGGGCAAGGACACCGCGGCATCGCTGCGCGCGCAGGTGCGGGCGCAGGATCGCAACATCGTCGCCGCGACCGTGTCCAGGGGTATCCGACTGCTGACCCAGGTTGGAATGCTCGGTTGGGGTGCCTTCCTGGCGATAAACGGCGAAATCACCGGCGGCATGGTCATAGCCGCATCCATCATCGCCGGACGGGCGCTTGCACCGATCGAAGGCGCGATCGAAGGCTGGAACCAGTACCTCCTTTCGCGTGCGTCCTTCGGGCGAATAGCGGGACTGCTGAAAAGCTCGCCGCTCAATTTCGAGCGGTTGAAACTGCCGCAGCCGCAGGGGCGGCTGGACGTCGAGCGGCTGCTCTATGTGCCGCAGGGCACAAAGCGTGTTGTGTTGAACGCGATTCAGTTTTCCCTGTCTCCCGGAGATTCACTTGCTGTCATCGGCGATTCAGGCGCCGGCAAGACAACGCTTGGCAAGATGCTGGTCGGTTCCATCTTGCCGACTTCGGGCTGCGTGCGTCTTGACCTTATGGACTTGCGCAACTGGGATCAGAGGCAGTTCGGCGAAAACATCGGCTATCTGCCCCAGGACGTTCAGCTGTTCCCCGGCACGATCAAGGACAATATCGGCCGCATGCGCCACGACGCGACCGACCGGCAGATTTTCGACGCAGCGTCGCTGGCCGATGTTCACGAGATGATTTCTTCGCTGCCGCAGGGGTACGAGACAACGGTCGCGGCGGACGGTTCGCCCTTGTCGGGCGGTCAGAAGCAGCGCATAGCGCTGGCCCGCGCGTTTTTCGGCAATCCCAGAATTGTCGTGCTGGACGAGCCCAACTCCAATCTTGACGCGCTTGGGGACAAGGCGCTCGCCAATTCGCTCGAATACGCCAGGAACCAGGGCATTACCGTGGTGGTGATCACACAGAAGCCGGCGCTCCTTCAGTTCGTCGACAAGATCCTGTTGCTCACGAACGGAACGGTCTCCCTGTTCGGCGAAAGGAACATGGTCTTGCATGAACTCTCCAGACGCCAGAACGAGGGTCGGCTGGGTCATGCCGGAAATGAGGAGTGATCCTTCATGACTTCGAAATCGGACACCTACCACATCGAATGGTATTCCGAAGTGCCGCGCTCGATCAGCAAGCAAACCGTTATCGGGCTGATTGTCCTCGTCGCGGCGTTCGGAGGTTTCGGGTTGTGGGCGTTTACGGCACCGCTTGCGGCCGCGGTCATATCGCAGGGCAGCTTCGTGGCGACGGGCCAGAACAAGATCGTCCAGCATCTGGAAGGCGGCGTGATCCAGGAAATCATGGTCCGCGAGGGCGACAATGTCGAGGAGGGCCAGACGATCGTGCGGCTGGACGAGACCGCGGCTCTGGCAAACGAGCGTCAGTTGTTTCTGCGCCGGGCGCGCCTTGAGGCGATCAATGCCCGGCTTCTCGCGCAATACAACGAACGCGACGAACTGGTCTTTCCGGAATTGCTCCACCAACAGGTGGAGAACGAGGAAATCGCCTCGATCATCGAAAGCCAGTCAATCAGCTTCCAGTCGTCGCGCAACAAGCTGGAGAGCGACCTTCGGCTCTTGAAAAGCAATATTCGTTCGCTCGAATTCCGCGCCGAAGGGTACGACCTGCAGCGTGAATCGATGATCCAGCAAGCCGAGCTCCTGGAGGGCGAGCTGGAGGGCAAACTCGTGCTCCTCGAGAAAGGATATATACGCAAGGTCGAGGTCAACGCCATTCGTCGCGCGATCGCCGACGCAAACGGTCAGATCGGCCGACTTCAGGCGGAAGTCAAGGAGACCCAGTCGCAGGTTGAGAAGTTCAGGCAGCAGATTGACCAGGTCAGGGCCGGCTACCGGGAGGCGGCGGTCGACGAACTGCAGGCAATCGAGGCAGAGCTCGATTCGGTCAGGGAGCAGTCCCGGAACGCGGAAAACATCCTGCGGCGGACATTGATCAAGGCCCCGGTCTCCGGGACGGTCGTCAAGATGCACTACCACACGCCGGGCGGCGTCGTCGAAAGCGGCAAGAGCATTGCGGAGATCATTCCAACCGACGTGCCGCTGATTATAGAAGCCCATGTGTCGCGTACCGACATCGACAGCGTGCGGATCGGCCAGCCTGCCGTCGTGCGGCTCACGGCCCTCAACCAGAGGATCACGCCGGTGCTCAGCGGCAATGTCGACTACCTGTCGGCGGATTCTGTACCGGACAAGAGCGGTCAGGTTCCGCAGGAAGTCTACGTGGCGCGGGTCAGTCTCGACGCCAGCGAAATCCTGCGTGTGCCCGGATTTTCGCCGACACCGGGCATGCCTGCCGAGATCATGATCCAAACAGCCGAAAGGACGTTTTTCGACTATATCAGCCAGCCGGTCATAGACAGCATGGCCCGCGCCTTTCGCGAGCAGTGAGCAACGTCGTTTTTTACTTGGTCGGACGGTCCGATTTACTGGCGTAAAAATGGATCAGGCGAACCGCGATGACGGTTCGCCTGATCCATATTGTATTCAGCGGTCTGGGACTTCCACTGATTAGAGTGTCAGAAATGCTTCTTCTCTACGGTACCCGCGTGGCCAGTATGCAACCCAAATCTGTAATAATCAAATCAACTTATCGTCAGTAGACTGAAATATAACGCTTATTCGGCATCTATTGTGAAGCATTTTCATATTCTGCGGAAAGTAAAAGCCACTGCTCCTCGGCTTCGGCGAGTTGCAATTGTGCATCGCTGCGCTCCTTGGCCTTCTGCGCCGCCTTTTCCGGGGATTTTTCGTAGATCGAAGGATCCGCCAGCTCGGCATCCAGTCGCTGAATCAGTTCTTCAAGCTGCGCCGTCAAGGATTCGATTTCATTGATCTTTTTCTTCAGCGGTGCAAGCGCCATGCGGCGGTCCGCGGCGGCGCGGCGCTGGTCGGCCTTCGATGTGCCGCCGGGCGTTTCCCTTTGACGCCCCTGACTGCGTGCGCCGGTGACGACAAGGGTGCGGTAGTCGTCCAGGTCGCCGTCATAGCTCGAAACGGTCCCGTCCTTTACCAGCCACAGCCGGTCAGCCGTCGCTTCGATGAGGTGCTGGTCGTGCGAAATCAGGATGACGGCGCCCTCGAAGCCGTTGAGCGCGTCGATCAGCGCCGACCGGCTGTCGATATCGAGATGGTTGGTCGGTTCGTCCAGGATCATCAAATGCGGCCCGTCGAAGGTCGCAAGGCCCATCATGAGCCGCGCTTTCTCGCCGCCCGACAGGTCGCGGGCAGGGGTGTCCATTTTCTCCGTCGACAGTCCCATCTGCGCCACCCGGGACCGGACTTCGGCCTCCGGCGCGTCGGGCAACAGCTCGCGTACGTGCTGATAGGCGCTCGCCGACGGTTTGAGATCGTCGATCTGGTGCTGCGCGAAATAGCCGATCTTCAGGTTCGGCGCACTGGACAAGGTGCCGCCGTCGGGCCGCAGCTTTCCCGATATCAGCTTGGCGAAGGTCGACTTGCCGTTGCCGTTGGCGCCGAGCAGGGCGATCCGGTCGTCGTTGTCGATGCGCAGGTCGAGCTTGCCGAGTACCGGGTTTCCCGGCCGATAGCCGACGGATGCCCGCTCCAGCACGACAATGGGCGAGGCAGGCTGTTTTTTCGGCTTGGGAAAGGCAAAGCCCTGCTGGTGCTCCGCGACGACCGCTGAGATGTCGCCGAGGCGCTCGATCGCCTTGAGCCGCGATTGGGCCTGGCGCGCCTTCGAGGCCTTGTATCGGAAGCGCTCGACGAAGGCCTCCATGTGCTTGCGTCTTGCCTGCTGCTTTTCGCGCGCCTTCATCTGCAGTTCGCGTGCCGCCGCACGCTGGCGCTCGAACTGGTCGAACGGTCCGCGGTAGAATGCGAGCTTCTTTTGTTCCAGATGCACGATGGCGTTGACAGCCCGGTTCAGCAGGTCGCGGTCGTGGCTGATGATGATGACCGTGTACGGATAGCGGCGCACATAGTCTTCAAGCCACAGCGTGCCTTCGAGATCGAGATAGTTCGTCGGCTCGTCGAGCAGCAGCAGATCGGGCTGTGCGAAAAGAACCGCGGCGAGGGCGACACGCATGCGCCAACCGCCGGAGAAGCTCGAGGCCGGGCGCTTTTGCGCCTCGTTATCGAAACCAAGCCCCGACAGGATGCTGGCGGCACGCGCTTCGGCCGAGTGTGCGCCGATGTCGGTAAGCCGCGCCTGAATTTCGGCGATCCGGTGCGGATCCGTCGCCGTATCGGCTTCCTGGAGCAGCGCGACACGCTCGGTGTCGGCCTGCAGCACAATGTCGATCAGCGGCTCCTCTGTACCCGGTGCTTCCTGCGCGACCTGTCCGATGCGGCAGTTCCTGGGCAGGCTGACCGAGCCCGTCTCGGCAGCAAGATCGCCGCTGATGACGCGGAACAGTGTCGATTTACCGGCGCCGTTGCGGCCGACGAAGCCAGCCTTTGTCCCTTCCGGCAGCGTCAGGGAGGCATGGTCGATCAGCAGGCGCCCGGCAATGCGGGCTGAAAGGTCCGAGATGGTCAGCATTCCCGCTTATTGGATCGGCGGCGGCCTGATGGCAAGCGTAAAATGCGTCTAGGCGCTGGTGCGCGTCGCGAATTCCGATGCGTAGTGATCGCGCTGCAGCCGCGCCGCCGTCACGGAGTTCCTCAACAGCGTGGCGACGGTCACCGGTCCGACGCCGCCGGGCACGGGCGTGATCCAGCCGGCTACTTCTGCGCAACTTTCGAATTCGGCATCGCCGACCACCTTTGGGCCATCGGCCGTGTCGATCTGGTTGATGCCGATATCGATGAGCACCGCTCCGGGCTTGAGCATGTTGCCGGTCACCAGACCCGGCTTGCCGACGGCGACAAAGACCGCGTCCGCTGAGCGCGAATGCATGGCGATGTTGCGTGTCTCGTGGTGGCAGACCGTCACCGTGGCGCCCTGGGCCATCAGGAGGAAGGCGATCGGCTTGCCGACGATGGCCGAGTGGCCGATGACGGTGACCTCGAGGCCTTCGAGATTGACGCCCGTCGACTTCAGCAACTCGACCGCCGCAACCGCCGTGCAGGGTCCCATTTTCAGATCGTTGTAGACGATGTCGCCGATATTGGACGGGTGCATGCCCTCGACATCCTTGAGCGGATGTATTGTCCGCTGCAATCGCCGCGCCGTCAGATGTTCCGGCGTCGGCCGCTGCATGATAATGCCGCTGACGCGCGGATCGGTATTGAGGCCCTGGATGATGCCGAGCAATTCGTCGCGGCCGATATCCTCGTGGTAGTGGCGCGCCTCGAACGCGATACCGGTCTTTTCGGCGGCCTTCTGTTGATTGCGGACGTAAAGCGCCGACGCCTCGGCATCGCCGATCGAGATGGACACCAGCTTGACCGGCCAGCCCTCTTTTTTCAGCGCCTCCACATCGGACGCGACTTCCTTGCGGATATCGGCGGCAATCGTCCTGCCGTTGAGCAGCTTGTACGAATTGGGCATCGGTTTGGCCTCCCTCACTTCGGGCACAATCATAGTGCGGTCGCGCGCAACAATAACAGCCCCAATTGCGGCGCCTGCTGGAGCCAATGCGTCTGCCCCGCGCCGGGTCCGATTGAAATCGGCGACAGGGTAGCGCCGGTGACGGAACATATTGAACCGCCGGTCAAAAAGGGCACAATGCCGCAACATTCATCCAACCGGAATTTGAGCGGAGCAATCGATGACCATCACGCTTTACGAGTTGACCGGCCGGGACGCGGCGCGGCCCTTCAGTCCCCATTGCTGGAAGACGGTCATGTCGCTGGCGCACAAGGGTCTTGAGTTCGAGCGTTCTCCGGTTCCCTTTACGGGCGTGCCCGAGGTTGAGAACCGGTTCGGCAAGACAGTGCCGGTGCTGCGTGACGGCGACAGGGTGATATCCGATTCCTTCGACATCGCGCTCTACCTCGAAGAAGCCTATCCGGACCGGCCGACGCTCTTCGCGGGCGAGGGCGGCATCGCGCTCTCGCGTTTCGTCGAGGCCTGGACCATGACACAGATCCACACGACCATCGGCGGGCGGCTCCTCCTGGATATCCACGCGATGCTGGAGCCGCAGGACCAGGCCTATTTCCGTCAGAGCCGCGAGGCCCGCTTCGGCAAGTCCCTCGAGGAGGTGGTCGAGGCAGGCGCCGAACGCGTCAGGGAATTCGCGGCCAAGCTCGAACCATTGCGGCTGATGCTCGGGCGGCAGCCCTTCATCGGCGGCGAGGGGCCGCTGTTTGCCGACTACATCGTCTTCGGCGCCTTTCAATGGGCACGGGTCTGCTCCGCCGAGCAGTTGCTGGAACCCGACGATCCGGTTGCCCAGTGGTTCGGGCGCTGCCTCGATCTGCATGGCGGAACCGGCCGTTCGGTGGCGGCCGCCGCCTGAGCATTCGGCGGGGCCGGCGGCAGGCATCGATGGATACGCCTGGCCGGGCCCTTGTCTTGCCCGTCCGGCAAGGCTATAGAGCGCGCAAATCCCCCGCAAACAAATGCAAGGACAAGAATTTCATGGCGATCGAACGCACCTTTTCGATGATCAAGCCCGATGCCACAAAGCGCAACCTGACCGGAGAAATAACCCGGATGTTCGAGGAGGCCGGCCTGAAGGTCGTCGCTTCGAAACGTGTCTGGATGAGCCTGCGGGAAGCGGAAGGCTTCTACGCCGTGCACAGGGAGCGTCCCTTTTTTGGCGAACTGACCGAGTTCATGTCCTCCGGCCCGACTGTCGTCCAGGTGCTCGAGGGCGAGAACGCGATTGCCAGGAACCGCGAGATCATGGGTGCGACCAACCCGGCTGACGCCGCCGAGGGCACGATCCGCAAGAAATACGCCTTGTCGATCGGCGAGAACTCCGTTCACGGTTCCGACGCGCCGGAAACGGCAGCCGAGGAGATCGCCTACTGGTTCTCCGGCACAGAGATCGTCGGCTGAAATTCAGCAAGATATCATTGGCCGTCGCCGCACCGGCGGCGGCTTTTTCTAGCGCCAGCGCTCCAGCGCGTCCTGATCGGTATCGCGCGCATCCACCCAGGCGCCCTCGCTGCCGTCCTTGCGGATTTCGCGTTTCCAGAACGGCGCTTTTGATTTCATGAAGTCCATCAGGAAGGCGGCGCCGTCGAAAGCGGCCTGTCGGTGCTGCGAGGCGGCGACGACGAGAACGATGTTCTCGCCCGGCGCGATCTTCCCGAAGCGGTGAATGACGGTGATGCCGTCGAGCGGCCAGCGTTGGCACGCCTCGTCGGCGATGCGCCGCATTTCGGCTTCGGCCATGCCCGGATAGTGTTCGAGTTCCAGCGCCGCCAGCGCACCGTCCTCGTCGCGGCACAGCCCGGTGAAGCTGACGACCGCGCCGATATCGCGCCTGCCGCGTGTCAGCGCGGCGATCTCGGCCTGCTGGTCGAAATCCTCCGCCTGGACGCGTATCGTCGGCTCGCCCGGCACGGCTCAGCCCCCGGTCATGGGCGGGAACAGCGCGATCTCGCGCGCGCCGCCGATCGGGTCCCCGTGCTGGCGGTGTTCCTGGTTGATCGCCACGTGGATGACTTCCGGAACCTCCAGGGCAAGCGCGTATTCCTCGCCGCGTGTTCTGAGGTGGCCGATCAGATCGGCAACGGTATCGATGCCTTCGGGCAGCTCGATATTCTCTTCGCTCTTGCCGATGCGCTCGCGGATCCAGGCGAAATAGACCAGCTTGACCATCAGTCCTCCACAACATGTTTGAGACCGGCGCGAAAGTAATCGTAGCCGGTATAGATCGTGATCAGCGCCGCGATCCACAACAGTCCGATGCCGATTGCCGTTGTATGCGGTATGTAAACCTCGCCGGCCGGTCCGGCCAGCAGGAAGCCGATGGCGATCATCTGCACGGTGGTCTTCCATTTTGCGATCCACGTAACGGGCACCGACACCTTCAGTTCGGCAAGGTATTCGCGCAGGCCCGAAACCAGGATTTCGCGGCAAAGGATGATGATCGCCGCCCATATGGTCCATCCGGCGATCGTTCCGTCCGCTGCCAGCAGGAGCAGGATCGACGATACCAGCAGCTTGTCGGCAATCGGATCGAGCATGCGGCCGATATTGGAGGTCTGGTTCCAGATCCGCGCGAGATAGCCGTCGAAGAAATCGGTTATCGACGCGACGATATAGAGCGCCAGCGCGCTCCAGCGCGCCAGATCGGATCCGTGCAGGCGTCCCTCGACAAAGAAGCACAGGACGATCAGAGGCACCGCTGCAATGCGCCCGTAGGTCAAAAGATTGGGAATATTGTAGGTGTGCGATGCCATGGGGCCTCATCTGCTCGAAGTCGCCACCATACAAATAGGGCTGTTGCCGCGGCGTCAACAATCAATCTGGAGAAACGCCGGCCTGCTCAGCCGGCCGCGTCCTCGTGGAAATGGTCGTAGATCAATTGCGCCATCGCCTCGGAGATGCCCTCGACGCTGCGAAGATCCTCGATCCCGGCACGCGAAACGGCCTTTGCCGTTCCGAAATGATGCAGCAGCGAACGTTTCCGGGCGGGCCCGATGCCGGCGATCTCGTCCAGCGGGTTGGCGGTCATTTCCTTCTTTCGCCGGGCCCGGTGGGTACCGATGGCGAACCGGTGCGCCTCGTCGCGCATGCGCTGGACAAAATACAGGACCGGATCGCGCGGCGGCAGCGAGAACGCCTTCCTTCCGGCGGAAAAGAACCGCTCGCGGCCCGCATCCCGGTCGACGCCCTTGGCAACGCCGATGACCGCGACGCTGTCCGCAAGATCGAGGTCATCGAGCGCGGCCCTGACCGAAGACAGCTGACCCTGGCCCCCGTCGATGAGAAGGACATCGGGCCACACTGGCACGGCCGTGTCCAGTTTGTCCTCGCCGTCGTCGGGCGCGTCGGCGCCGGTATCGTCAGGCTGCGGTAGTCCGTGCTCTTTCACCAGCCGCGAGAACCGCCGCTGTATGACTTCGCGCATCATGCCGAAATCGTCTCCCGGCGTCAGGTCCTTCGATTTGATGTTGAACTTGCGGTACTGGTTTTTGACGAAACCGTCCGGCCCGGCGACGATCATGCAGCCGACGGCATTCGTACCCATGATGTGCGAGTTGTCGTAGACCTCGATGCGCCGCGGTGCCCTTTCGAGGCCGAAGACGTCGGCAAATCCCTTCAAAAGGCTCGCCTGCGTCGACGTCTCCGCCAGCCGCCGGTTATGCGCGTCTTTGGCGTTGATCAGGGCGTGGTCCATCAGGTCGCGCTTTTCGCCGCGTTTCGGCACGTTGATCGCGACCTTGTGGCCGGCCCGCAGCGACAGTGCTTCCGAAAGCAGATCCTGCTCAGACACGGCCTCCGAGATCAGGATCTGCCTGGGGCAGGGCTTGTCGTCATAGAACTGCGACAGGAAGGCCTCGAGGATTTCCGCCGGCGACAGCGACGCATCGGCCTTCGGGAAATAGGCGCGGTTGCCCCAGTTCTGCCCGGTGCGGAAGAAGAACACCTGGATGCAGCTCATGCCGCCTTCCTGGTGGATGGCAAAGACGTCCGCTTCCTCGACGGTGTTCGGATTGATTCCCTGATGGCTCTGCACGTGCGACAGCGCCGCGAGCCGGTCGCGGTAGATGGCCGCCCGCTCGAAATCCAGCGCCTCGGATGCTTCCTGCATCGCCCCGGACATGGCGGCCTTGACCTTCTGGCTCCTGCCGGAAAGGAAGTCCTTGGCCTCGGCAACCATCGCCGCGTAGTCCCCGTCCGAGACCTCGCCGGTGCACGGCGCCGCGCAGCGCTTGATCTGGTAGAGCAGGCAAGGACGCGTGCGGCTCTCGTACATGGAATCCGTGCAGGTGCGCAGCAGGAAGGCCCGCTGCAGCGAATTGATCGTCCGGTCGACGGCCTGCGCCGAGGCGAAGGGGCCGAAATAGGATCCCTTGCGGGACCGGGCGCCGCGGTGCTTGTAGATGCCCGATGGCAGTCCGTCCTCCGTCAGCAGGATATAGGGAAACGACTTGTCGTCCCGCATGAGAACGTTGAACCGCGGCCGCAGCCGCTTGATGAGGTTGGCCTCCAGCAGCAGGGCCTCGGTCTCGGTGCGGGTGGTGACGAACTCCATATTGGTCGTCGCGCGCACCATGCCGGCGATGCGGTTCGTGTGGCCGCGCCCCTGTGCGTAGGCCGTGACCCTTTTCTTCAGGCTTCGCGCCTTGCCGACATAAAGCACGTCGCCCTTGTCGTTCAGCATCCGGTAGACGCCCGGCGCGTTCGGAAGGATCTTGACGAGAGCCTGGATCAGCTCCGCGCCCTTGAGGCCCGAACCGGCACGTCCGCCGTCGTCCCAGCCGTCAATGCCGGCCGGCCGGTCTTTCGCATTACCGCGATCCGTGTCGACGACGCCATCGGGCGCCGCTTGATCCGCCTTCGCCATCGGGTCCTTCCAGGGGTTTCAATGCCATTATGTGAGGCTGCGGCGACAGCCTGTCAAATGATGGCGCAACGCGGGGCGTGATGTTCCACACCGTTTTCGGATGTCGGGTGCGGCGGCGGCAGAGCGGACTTGATCTAGAAAACCGCCACGACGTAGGTGATGAAAAGCGCAAGCATGATGAAACCGCCCCACCGGCTGATCGAACGCGACATCAGCGCCAGGACGATGACCAGCGCGGTGACCGCGGCCATGATCCACATGTCGATCATGGTGATGCGTGCCGGTACGTAGAGCGGGTGAAGCAGGCTGGTGATGCCGAGTATGGCGCCGATATTGAATATGTTCGAACCGACGGCGTTGCCGATGGCGACCGCGCCGCTGCCGCGCCAGGCGGCCATGACCGTGGTGACGAGCTCGGGCAGGGACGTGCCGATCGCCACGATTGTCAGACCGATGATCGTTTCGGAGACGCCGAACAGGCGGGCGATGTCGACAGCGCCGTTGACGGTGAGCTGGGCGCCCAGCGGCAAGCCGATCAGGCCGAACAGGAGATAGGCGACGATCCGGGAATTCTCCGCCGGCAGTTCGTCAAGTTCCTCGTGGTAGTCGCCTCCAAGCTGGGCCGATGCCAGGTCCTTGCGGGCGTGCACGAACTGCCAGCCGAGGAAAATTCCAAGCAGCGCGAGCAGCGCGAGCCCGTCGAGATGCGTCAGCACGCCCGAACTCATCATGACCATCAGCACAACCGTCATGACGGCCATCACCAGCAGGCTGAACCCGATGCCGCCCTCCTTGCACGCGATCGGGGCAATGAGGGCCGGTGCACCCAGCACCAGAAGCACATTGGCGATATTCGAGCCGACGACATTGCCGATGGCGATGCCGTAGACGCCGGTGAATGCGGCCTTCAGCGACACGACCAGCTCCGGCGCCGACGTGCCGAAGGCAACGATTGTCAGGCCGATGATGAGCGGATTGATGCCGATTTTCTCGGCAAGCGCGACCGCCCCCCGAACCAGATAGTCTCCCGCGAAAATCAGAAGCGTCAGCCCGGCTATCAAAATGAGGAAACTGATCATGAAAACAGGCGGTCCGGGCTTCAGGGATTGGATTTTCGCAGTTTCTTGCGGTCCCCTGCATATAGGTTCGGGCGGTCGAAACGCAATGCTGTGGCGGCGAACTATCGCCGGGCGTTTTGCTTGGTCTGATCAGCCTTTCGACTTGTACTCATCGTATTCGGGAAAGAATTTCGAGAATTTCCCGGGCCAGTTTTTCAGTTTTGGCCTGCCGCGCTCCCATTGTCCGTCAAAGCGCAGCGCCAGATAACCGATGAGGCTCGCCAGCGCGAAGTGGCCGCCATGCAGCTTCTTTGTCGTGCGTGGCAGGTTGTCATTGAGATAGTCCAGCGAACGCTCGATTTTCGACCACTGGCGGTCGAGCCAGGGCTGGTGCATTTTCTCCAGCGGGCGAAAGCGGTTCTCGTAGACCATCGCCAGAAGGCAGTCGGTGATGCCGTCGCAAAGCGCTTCCATCACTTCCGCTTCCGTCCTTTTGCCGGCATTGCGCGGATAGAGCTTCTTGCCGCTTTTTCGGTCGAGGAACTGCATGATGGTCCGGCTGTCATAGACCGCCGTGTCACCGTCGATCAGTGTCGGAATCTTGCCGAGCGGATTGGCGTCGACCAGTTCCGCCGGATCGGCGTTGGTGTCCACGGCGACCGATTGCGCTTCAAGGCCGCAATAGCGCGCCGCCATTCGGACCTTGGCCGAATAGGGTGAAGCGGGTGCGTACAAAATCTTCATCGGGCGGATCCTTCGATTGGTCTTCACGATTGTGTTCTGGAAATCAGCGGTTGCGGGCTGGCGGCAGGACGATCGACGGGCGCTGGCATGCGCGGCGGTCGACTTCCGGACACGAGCGATACTTGAGGTCCGTGGTCAGGCAAATGCGCACCTCGCGCAATCGGCGGCGATCGCAGGTCACGGCGACATGGTCTTCTGCAAGGCCCGGATTTGATTGCAGAAAGGCCCGCTCGATCTCGGCCGGCGACACGGTCCGGTATTGGCCCGGTTCCATTGCGAGGGACGGTATGGCGATGCGCTCATGCGCGGCGCGGAGTGTATCGAAATATTCGGCCTGGGGCAGGCCGGAGCAACTGCCGTGCTTCTTCCACTGATGCCGGATCAGACCGCGGCTCGGCATGATATCGAGCAGCCGGTCCTCGATGTCTCTGCTGGTCCGCTCTATGTCTGCGCCGCAATATTCCGGATAGCCGTTCTCGAATTGCGGCCACAGCCCGTGCACGATGAATTCGTAGCGGCGTGCGCTGTTGCACTGCTCGCGGTTGGCGCGCTCGCCCTCGGCCTCGCAATAGCTTGGCGACCAGGACAGGGAAAGAACGTAGAAATCGAAGCCGGACGCGCCCGACGGCGAGGCTTCGGTCGGCTGGTCGCAGCCGCAAAGCACCAGCATCCCGGCCAGGGCCAGGACGCGTATGCACATCGCTATCGCTGTTTCGCCTATCGGACCGACCGGCAGTTGGCACCGTATATATGCCAGGGATCGAGCCCGGATATGCAGAATTCCACATTGTCGCCGATGCCTGCATAGCCTTGGCCGCTCTCGATCAGGAACCAGATGTAACGGGTGCGGCCGTCACTCATGGCCACCTGGCCGTGGCAGTAGCGCCGTGCGATCAGTTCGGTATCGGTGCTCGGCGTGTATCGGTTCTGATGGATATTGAAATAGTCTTCGATCGCCAGGTCCAGATGCAGCACATTGCGGTCGGCAATGCTGAAACGGTGGCGAATCGTGCGCAGGACCGCGGGACTGTCACAGGCCTTGAACCAGTGGAGCCCGAATGCCTGCGCGGGCGCAACGGTGCCGGCAAGAATTCCGGGCACGAAAACGGAAACGGCAAGTACGAATCGCAAGGCGATGATGCGGAGCATGAATTACGGTCCCCTCGTTGCTTGGCCGGCCACTGAGCCGGGAACGGATGTCTGCCTCTCCGCCGCGAAGGATGGGCCTCGATCGGCGCCGCGTCAAGCCTCGTATCGCCTCGCGCGCGCCTTTGAAGGCATATTAGTGATCCCTGGCAATCCAGAAGACGGAATAGCCCGACCGCGCCGACTGGGCGAGGCAGTTTTCCAGCGCCGGCAGCAGGACCGCGAGCTCGTCTTCGAGCGTCGACGGTGCGTTGACAAAAATGATCCCCGAACCGCTGAGGCCGGCCGTCTCAACGGCATCGCACACATTCAGTTCTGCGCACAGGATCCTGGGAATTCCAAGCGCCTTCAGTTTTTCGTGAAATTCGGCGATCGGCGCACCGGCCCTGATCGGATACCACAGTCAATAGAGCCCCGACTGCCAGCGGCCATAGGCCCGGGCGAGCCCGTCCACCAGGCGATCGTAGTCGCCCTCCAACTCGAAAGGGGGATCGACAAGCACCACGCCGCGCCGTTCCTTTGGCGGCAGGTGAGCGCCGAGCGCCAGCCAGCCGTCGAGTGTCGTCACCCGCGTCTGATAGTCTCCGTCAAACAGGCTTCGCAGCGCTTCGCCATCCTGCGGGTGCAGTTCGATGGCCGACAGCCGGTCCTGTTCCCGGAACAGTTCCCGCACCAGTTTCGGAGAGCCGGGGTAGCGGGAGATGCCGTTGTCCGGGTTGAGCGCCCGAACCACGGAAAGATAGGGCTCCAGCAGCCGGTCGGCTTCCTCCGGCAGTCGCGCATTCAGGAGCCGGCCGATTCCGGCATGCCACTCGCCGGTTTTCTGTGCCTCCTCTGAGGTCAGGTCGTAAAGGCCGGCGCCGGCATGGGTGTCGACCACGCGGATGGCGTTTTCCTTGTTTTGCAGATGGGTGACGACGCGCGCCAGGGCAGCGTGTTTCAGCACATCCGCGAAATTGCCTGCGTGATGGATATGCCTGTCGTCCAAACTGACCTCGCGCCCCGTGTCTTGTTATGCAAGGGTGTTCTTGATGCACCCGCTTTACTGCAATGGCGGCGATTGCCGAATCGAAAGTGGCGGACAGCGGCCGCCCGAATCGGTTTTATCGACATCGCCTTTGCTCTATATGCCTTTCAACGTGTCAAAATTAGGGATTTGGATGAGTCAGGCGACCTCGAATCACACCGGCTACACGGCCTGTCCGCACGATTGCCCGTCGACATGCGCCCTGGAGGTCGATCTCGTCGACGAGCGGACGATCGGGCGCGTCCGCGGCTCGCGCGACAACAGCTACACCGCAGGCGTGATCTGCGCCAAGGTCGCCCGCTACGCGGAACGCGTCCATCATCCGGACCGTCTCTTGAAACCGCTTCGCCGTATCGGGGGCAGGGGAGACGGCGACTGGCAGGAGATCGCCTGGGACGACGCCCTGGACATAACGGCAGAGCGCCTGCTGACGGCCGAGCAGCGACTGGGCTCGGAAACGGTCTGGCCCTACTACTATGCCGGCACGATGGGGCTTGTGCAGCGCGATTCGATCAACAAGCTGCGCCATGCCAAACGCTATTCCGGACAGTTCGACAGCATCTGCACGAATGCCGCCTGGACGGGGTTTTTTCTGGGCGCCGGGACGGTGGCCGGGCCGGATCCGCGCGAGATGGCCAAATCCGATTGTGTCGTCATCTGGGGCACCAACGCCGTATCGACGCAGGTCAATGTCATGACCCACGCGACCCGCGCGCGCAAGGAGCGCGGCGCCACGATCGTGGTGGTGGATATCTACGACAATCCGACGGCGAAGCAGGCGGACGTCAAGCTGATCCTGAAACCCGGAACGGACGGAGCACTGGCCTGCGCGGTCATGCATGTCCTGTTTCGCGACGGCCTTGCCGACCGCGACTACCTGGCGCGCTACGCGGACGATGCCGCGGGCCTGGAGGAGCACCTCAAATCCCGCGGACCCGATTGGGCGGCGGCGATCACGGGACTCTCCGTCGAAGAGATCGAAGCGTTCGCGCATCTCATCGGCAAGTCAAAGCGCACCTATTTCAGGCTCGGATACGGGTTTTCCCGGCAGCGCAACGGTGTCGTCAACATGCACGCGGCATCCTGCATCGCCACTGTCACCGGTGCCTGGAAATACGAGGGCGGCGGTGCCTTTCATTCGAACAACGCGATCTTCGGTCTCGACAAGTCCGAAATCATGGGCACGGCGCTGCGCGATCCGGGCATACGCCATCTCGACCAATCGCAGATCGGACGCGTGCTGACCGGCGATGCCGGGGCCTTGCAGGGCGGCCCGGACGTCACCGCCCTGTTTATCCAGAACACCAACCCGATCAACGTTGCGCCCGAGCAGCGCAAGGTCAGGCAGGGCTTCGCGCGCGACGACCTTTTTGTCGCCGTACACGAGCAGTTCATGACCGAGACGGCCATGATGGCCGACATCGTCCTGCCGGCGACGATGTTCCTCGAGCACGACGATATCTACCGCGGCGGCGGCAACCAGTACATCGTGCTGGGGCCGAAGCTCATCGAGCCGCCGGACGGGCCGCGTTCAAACCTGGAGGTCGTCAACGAGCTGGCGAAGCGGCTGGGCGTTGCCGATCGGTCGGTGTTCGAGGCGGATGCCGAAACACTGATCGACGACCTGCTGCAGCGCTCCGGCCACGGGGACCTGGCGGCGCTCTCCGAAAACCGCTGGATCGACTGCCAGCCCGATTTCGAGACATCGCATTTCGTTCACGGCTTCGGCTGGCCGGACGGCAAATTCCGGCTTCGGCTCCGCTGGCAGGATGCGCAGGCGCCCAATCGGCCTCCTGAATCCATGGGCCCGCAAGGACCCCACGACCGGCTGCCGGCATTCCCGGATCATGTCGAACTCATAGAAACGCAGGACGAGGAACATCCTTTCCGGCTTGCGACCAGTCCGGCACGCACGTTCTTGAATTCGACGTTCAGCGAAACCGAATCATCGCGCAAACGGGAGGGTCGGCCGGAGGTGATGATCGCACGCACCGACGCGGCGAGCCTGCAGATCGCAGACGGGGACCTGGTGACCATCGGCAATGAGCGCGGCAGCGTGCGGCTGCATGCGCGCCTTGTCGACGGCCTGCAATCCGGCGTTCTGGTTTCCGAGGGTCTTTGGCCCAACCGCGCCTTCGTCGATGGAGAGGGCATCAACGTGCTGACCGGCGCCGACAGCATTGCGCCCTTCGGCGGCGCTGCGTTCCACGACAATCATGTCTGGCTGAGGACCTGAGCCCTACTCGTCGTCGATTTCGTGCGAGAATAGGACTGCGTCGTCGTCGGCTGACGGGTAGTCGCGCAGCAGGACCGTGCCGCTGTCGGTGATCTTGACCTTGCCTTCGGCCACCAACCTGAGCGCCGACGGATAGAGCCGGTGTTCGGCTTTCAAGACCCGTGCCGCGAGGGATTCGACGTCGTCATTCGGCAACACCGGAACCGCCGCCTGCGCGATCAGCGGCCCTTCGTCCATCCCCTCGGTGACGAAGTGAACGCTGCATCCGTGCAACCGGACCTGATGGGTCAGAACACGCTGATGGGTGTCGAGGCCGGTGAAGCTCGGCAGCAGGGAAGGGTGGATGTTGATCATCGCACCCATCCATTTGGCGACGAAGTCACCCGACAACAGGCGCATGTAGCCGGCGAGACAGATAACGTCCGGCCGCATTGCCTCGAGCACGGCCTGAATCGCCGCCTCGTGCGATTCGCGATCCGCGTGGTCCTTGCGTTCGACAACATGCGTTGCAATGTGGTAGTCCGCCGCAAGCTGCAGGCCACCGGCATCCGCCTTGTCCGAAACCACGCCAACGATGCGGCAGGGAAAATCACTGGCCATGCTGGCCGAAATCAGTGCGCCGAGATTGGAGCCGCGCCCGGAAATCATCACGACGACGCGCTTGCGTTCGTTGGGGGACGGTTGGCGGGCGGCGTTCATAAGGCGAGCGCGCCCTTGTAGAGAACACGTTCGCCATCGTTTTGCGCTACCAGACGGCCGAGCGTGACAACAGCTTCTCCAGCGGCGGCGAGGGCCTGGCGGACTTCAGGCGCATTTTCCTCGCTGACGATCGCGATCATCCCGATCCCGCAATTGAACGTGCGCAGCATCTCGGCGTTCTCGACGCCTCCGGTTCGCGCCAGCCAGCCAAAGACCGGCGGCGCGCTGACCGCGCCGAGATCCAGCTCGGCGGCCACGCCGTCCGGCAGGACTCGCGGGATGTTCTCGGGAAAGCCGCCTCCGGTGATGTGCACAAGCCCTTTGATCGCGCCTGTTTCCCTGATTGCCTGCAGGACGGGCCGCACGTAGATGCGCGTCGGGGTAAGCAACGCTTCGGCGAGCGGTTTATCGGCGTCGAACGGCGCCGGCGCGTCCCAGGACAGTCCGGCGGTTTCGACAATCCGCCGCACCAGCGAGAAGCCGTTGGAATGAATGCCCGAGGATGCGAGGCCGAGCAATACGTCCCCGGCGCCAATATCGCCGGATGGCAGCAAGGTGCCGCGTTCTGCCGCGCCGACGGCGAAGCCCGCCAGGTCGTAGTCCTCGCCGGAATACATGCCCGGCATCTCGGCCGTCTCGCCGCCGATCAGGGCGCATCCGGCATCGATGCAACCGCTGGCGATGCCGGCAACGATGGCTTCACCCTGGTCGACCTCCAGCTTGCCGGTCGCCAGATAGTCGAGGAAGAACAGCGGCTCGGCGCCCTGCACCAGAAGGTCGTTGACGCACATGGCGACAAGATCGATGCCCACCGTGTCATGGACACCCGACTCGATGGCGATCTTCAGCTTGGTTCCGACGCCGTCATTCGCGGCGACAAGCACCGGGTCCTCGAAGCCGGCGGCACGCAGGTCGAACAAGCCGCCGAAACCGCCGATTTCGCCATCGGCGCCGCTTCGGCGCGTCGCGCGTATATGGGGTTTGATTCGATCCACCAGGCGGTTGCCGGCGTCGATGTCGACACCCGCGTCACTGTATGTCAGCCCGTTCGTGCGCTGCGTCATGCGCGTCCTCTGGCATAGCGTTCCGTTTCCGGGCGAAATGACATGTCCTGTCCCGCGAGGCAAGGCTCCGTCTGCATAAGCGGTCGACAAATGCGGTGCGGCCGGCGGTCGCCGGCTTCGCGCATTTCGATGCAAAACGGACATATTTCTGGGTAAACCCTTGTACAGGCGTTGAATTTGTGGATGGACAAAACGACATATTGGGAATATTCGCCGAATCCGGCCCGATTGAACAAGCAACGGCTGCGCCGAAGTGGCGTCGGGAATTTCGTTTCCTGATGCAATCGTTGCTTGCGCTGGAGGGTTTGTGCAATGTGCGATTTTGCTCTGGGCGATCCTGACGCATGACGATACCGAATATTATAACCGTTTTGCGTTTCCTGATGGTGCCGGCAGTGGTCTATTCGCTGCTGGTCGGCGCAATGATGCCGGCCTTCGTGATTTTCGTCATTGCCGGCATCTCGGACGGCGTCGACGGATTCATCGCCCGCCACTACAACCAGCAGACGGAACTCGGCGCCTATCTCGATCCGATTGCCGACAAGCTGCTGCTGGTGACCGTGTTCATCATGCTGGCGATCCTCGGCCACCTGCCGCACTGGCTGGTGGTTCTTGTGGTGTCGCGCGACATCCTGATTGTCATTGCCGTCATCCTGTCCAGCGTCATGTCGCAGCCGCTCGACATGAACCCGATCCTTGTTTCAAAAGCCAACACAGCCTTCCAGATCGCCTTGGCGGCGGTTGTGCTTGCGGAGCTCGCGTTCAATGTCACGTTCGGCGACCTTCGCGTGATACTGATCTATTTCGTTACGGCCTTGACCATCCTTTCGGCGGCGGCCTATCTCAAGGTCTGGATCGACCACATGGCCGGGGCTAACGGTCACTAGGACGATATGCGCGAATAATAGCGGGGTACGCCATGGTAACGCAGATCAGCAGGGCATCCCTGCGCAGGCAGGTCGTATTCTGGCTGTCCGCACTGCTTGCATTCGGCCTGTTTCTTTACGTTTTCCGGGGCATTCTCCTGCCGTTCGTCGCCGGCATGGCGCTGGCCTATTTCCTGGATCCTGTTGCCGACAAGCTGGAAAGCTGGGGCGTTTCGCGGCTCATCGCGACGATCCTGATTCTCATCGCATTCCTGCTGATATTCGTCATCGCTCTGATGATCGTCGTGCCGATTCTTGCGAGCCAGGCGAGCGGTCTGATTTCCAAACTGCCCGAATACGCCTCCCAGCTTCAGTCGCTCATCGCTTCTGTCAATCTGCAATGGCTGGACAATTGGATCGGCTCCGAGCTTCCGGACCTGAAAACCGCCTTCGGTGATCTCCTGTCGCAAGGGGCCGGGCTCGTCGGCCAGCTGTTCCTGCAGGTGTGGAACTCCGGCAAGGCGCTTGCCGATATCGCCTCGCTGTTCGTGGTCACGCCGGTTGTCGCGTTCTATCTGCTGCTCGACTGGGACGACATGATCGAAGCGGTCGACCGGTGGATACCGCGCCGGCACTACGAAGCGGTGCAGGAGATTTCCACCGACATGAACAAGGCGATCGCCGGGTTCGTGCGGGGCCAGGGCAGCGTCTGCATCATCCTCGGTATCTATTACGCCGCGGGGCTGACGCTGACCGGGCTGAATTTCGGGCTGCTCATCGGCCTGTTCGCCGGCCTGATCAGCTTCATCCCCTATGTCGGTTCGATCGTCGGACTGGTGCTGGCACTCGGCGTGGCGCTGGTTCAGTTCTGGCCTGACTATGTCTGGATTGCGGTTGTCGCGGCGGTGTTCTTTTCCGGTCAGTTCATCGAGGGCAACATCCTGCAACCGCGCCTCGTCGGCCGCAGCGTCGGACTGCATCCCGTGTGGCTGATGTTCGCGCTTTTTGCCTTCGGTTCGCTCTTCGGCTTTGTCGGCCTTCTTGTGGCGGTCCCGGCATCGGCAGCGCTCGCGGTGCTTGTGCGATTTGCATTGAAGCGATATCTGGAAAGCGATCTCTACGACGACGCGACCGCATCGGCGGCCGTTCAGGACGATGCAGAAAAAGACGACGCGCAGTAGCGGTGACAAGGCGCCCGATCCGTCGGGCGGGCAATTGCCGCTCGAATTCGCACACAGCCCCAGCAGCAGCCGGGACGACCTCGTCGTTTCCGATCGGCTGAGTGCGGCGGTGGGGCTCGTCGACCTGTGGCCGCAATGGCCTTCGCCCGTCGTCATCCTCGCCGGACCCACCGGGGCCGGCAAGACCCATCTGGCGAACATATGGGCAGGCCGGTCGGGCGCCGCGTCGGTCTTCGCCAAGGCCGATTCAGGTGAGGAGTTGGACCTTGCGAGCCGCGGTCCGGTGTTGATCGAGGACATTGACCGGCGCGGCTTCGACAATACACAGCTTTTTCACCTGATCAACACGGTGCGCGAAAACGAGACGAGCATGATGATCACGACGCGCATCTGGCCGGCTGCCTGGCCCGTCACCCTGCCGGACCTTCGCTCGAGGCTGCGTGCGGCCACCACCGTGGAGATTGGCGAGCCGGACGATGAGCTTCTCGAGCAGGTGATCGAAAAACTGTTTGCTGACAGGCAGATAGTGATCGACCCTAAAGTAATATCCTATCTGGTGCAGCGCATGGAGCGCTCGCTGGACGCCGCACAGTGGATTGTGGCGCGCATGGATCGCCTGGCAATGGCCCGGCGAGGCAAAATAACGCGCTCGCTCGCGTCGGAAGTGCTCGCTGAAATGGAAGCGGACGGTTATGACACGTAACTGTCATAGACTTTTTGCTGCGTGGCCATATCACGGTCCGCGATATAGGATTGAGCCACAACGGCCACAACGGAATGGCACATGGACGATCGGACCACGATAAGCCCCCTGGGCGACGCGGATATGTCGGCGGAAGCCCTCGAGGCGCTGATGAACAGCCCGGAGCGCTTCGTCAACCGCGAGTTCTCCTGGCTCCAGTTCAATCGCCGCGTCCTTGAGGAGACCCAGAACAACGCCCATCCGCTCCTCGAGCGGATCCGTTTCCTTTCGATCTCGGCGGCAAACCTGGACGAGTTCTTCATGGTTCGCGTCGCCGGTCTGGAGGGCCAGGTCCGCGAGGGTATCACCAGCCGTTCCGCCGACGGACGTACGCCGCTGCGCCAGCTCAACGAAGCGCTTGAGGAAATCGGCAAACTGCAGCTGGAACAGCAGGCATCGCTGGCTGTCCTGCAGCAGTATCTCGCCGAGGAAGACATCCTCATCGTTCGGCCGGACGACCTCGGCAAGACCGATCTCGACTGGCTCAAGCAGGAGTTCCTGTCGTCTATTTTCCCGGTGCTGACACCACTGTCGATCGATCCGGCCCATCCGTTCCCGTTCATTCCGAATCTCGGGTTCTCCATCGTGCTCAAGCTGTTCAGCCGCCGCAAGCGCGAGCAGATGACGGCGCTGTTGCGCCTACCGGTGGCGCTCAACCGGTTTGTGCGCCTTCCGGACAGCGACAATCAGGTCCGCTACATCACCCTCGAAGACGTCGTCGGGCAGTTCATCGAGACGCTGTTTCCCGGCTACAGCGTCATGGGGTCGGGAACGTTCCGCATTATCCGCGACAGCGATATCGAGGTCGAGGAAGAGGCCGAGGATCTCGTGCGCTTCTTCGAGCGCGCCCTCAAACGCCGTCGCCGCGGCTCGGTGATCCGCATCGAATTCGATTCAGAAATGCCGGAATCGCTGCGCTCCTTTGTGGCCACGGAGCTTAACGTTCCGGAGGACCGCATTGCCGTCCTGCCGGGCCTGCTGGCCCTTTCGACGATCTCGGAGATCGTCGACACGCCGCGCGACGATCTGAAATTCGAGCCCTACAATGCACGGTTCCCCGAGCGCATCCGCGAGCATGCCGGAGATTGCCTTGCGGCAATCCGTGAGAAGGACATCGTCATACACCACCCGTATGAGTCCTTCGACGTGGTCGTGCAGTTCCTGCGCCAGGCGGCGCGCGATCCCGATGTCCTGGCGATCAAGCAGACGCTGTACCGCACGTCCAACGACAGTCCCATCGTGCGGGCGCTTGTGGATGCCGCCGAGGAGGGCAAATCGGTGACCGCCCTCGTCGAGCTGCGCGCCCGCTTCGACGAGGAAGCCAATATCCGCTGGGCACGCGACCTGGAGCGCGCCGGCGTGCAGGTGGTGTTCGGCTTCATCGAGCTCAAGACCCACGCCAAGATGTCGCTCGTGGTGCGCCGCGAGGAGGGCCGGCTGGCGAGCTACTGCCATCTCGGCACCGGCAACTACCACCCGGTGACAGCCAAGATCTACACCGACCTCTCGTTCTTCACCTGCGATCCCGACATCGCCCACGACGTGGCCCACGTTTTCAACTTCATCACCGGCTACAGCCAGCCGACCGAGGAGATGAAGCTGCTGGTGTCGCCCGGTACCATGCGCACGCGACTGCTCGATCACATCGAGGGCGAGATCGAACATGCCCGTAACGGCAGACCGGCGGCGATCTGGATGAAGGCCAACTCGCTGGTCGATCCGGCGACGATCGACGCGCTTTACCGCGCCAGCCAGGCGGGGGTCGAAGTCGATCTTGTGATCCGCGGCATCTGCTGCCTGCGCCCGCAGGTCAAGGGCCTGTCGGAGCACATCCGGGTCAAATCGATCGTCGGCCGGTTCCTGGAGCACAGCCGCATATTCTGTTTCGGCAACGGCAAGGGTCTGCCGAGCGCCGATTCCATCGTCTATATCGGCTCGGCCGACATAATGCCGCGCAACCTCGACCGGCGGGTCGAGACGCTGGTGCCGCTCGAGAATCCGACCGTCAAGGAACAGGTACAGTCGCAGATCATGCTCGGCAACCTGATCGACAACCAGCAAGGCTACGAAATACTTGCAGATGGCACATCGCGAAGGATGGATGTGCGCGAAGGAGAGGAGCCGTTCAACGCCCAGCACTATTTCATGACCAATCCCAGCCTGTCGGGGCGGGGGGGTGCACTGGCATCAAGCGCGCCCAAGCTGATAGCGGGACTGGTTTCGCAGCAGAAAAGACAACGCTCAGAACGCTAAGAACGCTGAATGGTTGAATCGGAAGCCCAGGGCCGGTTGCCCGGTATTGCCCCGGTATCGGTTGTCGATATCGGCTCGAACTCCGTTCGTCTCGTCATTTACGAGGGGCTGAACCGGACGCCGACCGTGCTGTTCAACGAAAAGGTCCTGTGCGGTCTCGGCAAGGGGATCGCGGCCACGGGCATGCTGCATATCGAGGGTGTCGAGCGTGCCCTGGGCGCACTGCGCAGGTTTCGCGCCCTGTCAGAGCAGGCCCGCGCCACCCATCTCCACGTCCTGGCCACGGCCGCCGCGCGCGAGGCCGCCAACGGCCCGGATTTCATCCAGGAGGCGGAAGGGATTCTCGAACAGGAGATCCACGTCCTCAGCGGGCGCGAGGAGGCCTACTATTCGGCGCTTGGCGTGATCGGCAGCTACTACCGGCCGGACGGCATTGTCGGCGACCTCGGCGGCGGCTCACTGGAACTCGTCGATATCGTCGGAACCGAGATCGGCGACGGCATTACCCTCCCGGTCGGCGGGCTGCGGCTGTCGGAAGTGGCGGGCGGATCGCTGGCCAAGGCGCGCAAGATCGTGCGCACCAAGCTGGAGGCCGCGACTCTGCTCGAGAACGGCCGCGACCGCACCTTCTACGCGGTCGGGGGAACCTGGCGAAACCTGGCCAAGCTGCATATGGAATTGACCGACTACCCGCTGCACATGACGCAGGGCTATGAGATCCCGGTTGCCAATGCGATCGATTTTCTCGCCGGCATCGAGAAGAACGGCGCGATCAAGAGCGGGGCGATGCGGGCGGTGTCGCGCAACCGCCGCAGCCTGCTGCCGTTCGGTGCCGTCGCCATGTCCGAGATCCTGCAGGCGATGCAGCCGGAAAAGGTGAGTTTCTCCGCGCTTGGCGTGCGCGAGGGGTTCCTCTATTCGCTGCTCGGCGAGCAGGAGAAGGCGCTCGATCCGCTGATTTCCGCGGCCAATGAACTGGCGATCCTGCGCGCCCGCTCGCCGGAACACGCACGCGAACTGACCGGCTGGACGGAAAAGGCGTTCAAGGCATTCGGCATTATGGAGACGGACGAGGAGGCCCGCTATCGCTGCGCCGCGTGCCTGCTCGCCGACATCAGCTGGCGCGCGCATCCCGACTATCGCGGATCCCAATCGCTCAATCTCATCGCAAACGGCACTTTCGGGGGCATAACCCATGCCGGCCGCGCCTATATCGCGCTCGCCAACTACTATCGCTTCGAGGGTTTGCGCGACGACGGGCTCAGCGAAGCCATCGCGGCGATCGCGACGCCCCGCCTGCAGCAATTCGCAAAACTCCTCGGCGGCCTGCTGCGCGTGAGCTACCTGTTTTCGGCATCGATGCCCGGGGTGACGCCATCGATCCGCTTCGAGCCGACGGGCCCCGACGAACTGGTGCTCATGATACCGGGTCACCTGAAGGAATTTGCCGGCGAGCGCCTCGAGGGCCGTTTGCTGCAGCTCTCAAAGCTGACGGGCAAGACGGTTTATTTCGAGATGGAGGACTGACTACAATCGGGCAACGACATCGTCGCAGAGCATCAGGTCCGCATATTTCTGACCCATGTCGAAGAGATTGGCATCGTGCGGACCAAGCGCCCGGTCGCCGACACAGTCCGTGACGACGATTGGCCGAAAATTGTAACTGACCGCATCCACCACACTCGCCCGGACGCAGCCGCTGGTCGTGCAGCCCGTGACAATCACAGTATCGATGTGCTTTGCAATCAGATTGGCAGCGAGGCCGGTTCCGAAAAATGCGGACGCCTGCGTCTTACGAACGATCAATTCGCCGGAAGCCGGCGCCAGCCCCTCAATGATCTGGCTGGTATCGGCGTGTTCAGTCAATTGGCTGAGGCGCGTCGCCTTCCTGCAGAACATGCCGACATCCGAGCCGTCTTCCGCATAGACAACCCTGGTAAAGACGACCGGGATGCCTGTCTTGCGTGCGGCAGCGAGCAAAGGGCCGGTGCGGGCGGCCGCTTCGGCGATGTTTCCTCCGCCAAAGAGCTCGGGGTCGAGAAAGCCGTTGACGAAATCAACAACAAGCAGGGCAGGCGCGTTTCCGAAGCCCACTGAACCGCCATAACCTTGCCGCTCGTAAATCTTGTGTTCGCTCAATACTGCCTCCATTTGAAAGAGGAGCCACGGTCAATCCTGCAATTCGACGACCTCGACCTTGCGGTCGACAAAGCGCAGCGCCATCTCGCCGCGCAACAGTTTGAGCGCCTTCTCGCCGAACAGTTCCCGCCGCCAGCCGGCCAGCGCGCCGACTTCGGCGTTCTCGCCGTCGGCTGCGATCCGCTCGAGGTCGTCCGTATTGGCGATGACCTTCGGCGCGACCCCGTGTTTCTCGGTCGTCAGCTTCAACAGAACCTTGAGAAGCTCGCTGGCAGCGGCGGCGCCTTCCGGCGGCTGCGAGGGTCGGGATATGCGCGGCAGGTCCTGCTTCGGCGTGGCCAGAGCACCTTCGACCGCAGCGACAACGGCGCCGCCGGCCTGCGAACGTTCCCAGCCCTTCGGGATCGTCCTGAGGCGTCCGAGCGCGGCGACGTCGCGCGGCTGTTGCTGGGCGACCTCGTAGATCGCCTCATCCTTGAGGACCCTGCGGCGCGGTATATTGCGTTCGCGCGCTTCGCGTTCACGCCAGGCCGCCACGTGTTTCATGATCTCCAGCTCTATCGGCTTGCGGACCCGCATCCGCAGCCGCCTCCAGGCATCGTCCGGATGAAGGTCGTAGGTGGAGGCCGACTCCAGCACGTCCATCTCCTCCTTGACCCAGTGTTCGCGGCCGTCCTCCTGCAGGCGTGAATTGAGCATTTTGTAAACGTCGCGCAAATGCGTCACATCGGCGAGCGCGTAACGCAGCTGCTTGTCGGAGAGCGGCCGCTGGCGCCAGTCGGTGAAGCGCGACGACTTGTCGATCTGTGCCCCGACGGTCTTTTGCACGAGTTGATCGTAGGACACCGAGTCCCCGAAGCCGCAGACCATGGCGGCAACCTGCGTGTCGAAGATCGGATGCGGGATCAGGCCGCCCCGGTGATAGATGATCTCGATGTCCTGCCGTGCCGCATGGAAAACCTTGACGACGGAGGTGTCGGCCATCAGTTCGAAGAACGGTCGCAGCTCGATGCCGTCGGCCAGCGGATCGACGATCACGGCGAGGTCGTCGGTCGCCATCTGGATGAGACAGAGTTCCGGCCAGAAGGTTGTCTCGCGAATGAATTCCGTGTCGATTGTGAGAAAATCTGATTGGGAAAGACTCTTACAGGCGGCTTCGAGGCCGCCGGTCGTACTGATGATATCCATGAAGGCTGTTTACCTAATATTCCTTGTCTTGTCTTCCATTACCTGACCGCTCGTCGCGGGCACGCCGCCCTTCCTTGCTGGCCATCCGGTTGAACGACAGAGAAGTCCGGAGCAGGGCATGGTAGCGCCCGCGTGCACCGCGCGGAACGGCGGCCCGCACACGCATACGCCACAGCGTCGCGACGATCAGCGCGCCGTGCACCGCGCTGGTGAACGTGAACAGCACCGACGGACCGTAACCCTGCATCAGGGCCGAGGAGATGAACGGTCCGAGGATCGCCCCGATCGACCAGAAGAAAAGCAGACCCGCCGCGACCTGTACGTATTGCTCCTGTGTCGCGTGGTCGTTCGCATGGGCCGCGGCGAGGGAGAAGAGCGGCAGCGAGAATGCGCCGAAGATGAAGATGCCGACATAGTTCAACACAGCGTCCGTCCCCGCAAAGCTGTTGATGAACATGCCGGCGAGTGTCGCGCCCGCGGTCGCGATTAGCAAAATGATGCGGCGGTCATAGCGGTCCGACAGCACCCCGAACGGATATTGCAGGACCGTGCCGCCCAGGATGCCGGCGCCCATGAAGGTGGCGATCGCGGTGAGCGGTAGGCCGATCGCCTGCGCGTAGATCGGACCGATCAGGCGGAAGGTCGCGTTGGTCAGGCCGATCGCGATGCAGCTGATACAGGCGATCGGCGACAGCCGCCAGATCAGCGTCGGGCTGAACGAAAAGCTGCGTGGCGGCTTCGGATTGGAGCGGTCGGCGAGCGATATCGGCACCAGCGACATGCTGATCATGATCGCCAGGATCGCGAAGATGGCGAAACTCGATTCCCCGAACACCGGGATGAGATATTGCGAGGCCGTCACGACGATCATGTCGATCAGCCGGTAGATCGACAGCACCCGCGCCCGGTTCTCGTTGGTCACGCCCGAGTTCAGCCAGCTGTCGACGGTGGTGAAAAGCGAGGCGAAGCAAAGCCCGATCACAAACCGCAGCGCCATCCAGGCGATCGGATCGACGATCAGTACCAGGAGCAACGTACCGCTGGCGGCGATGGCACAGAGCGCCGAGAAAGCGCGGATGTGACCGACGGCCCGCAAAATGCGCGGCACGATGAAGCAGCCGCCCATGAAGCCGGCGAAATAGGCCGCGCCGATGACGCCGATCACCAGCGTGGAGAAACCCTCGTCGGCGCCCCGCAGCGCGATCAGCGTGCCCTGCAGTCCGTTGCCGGCGAGCAGGATGGCGGCCGCCGCGAACAGCGGGATGAGCGGTCTTATGGAATTCATGGTCTGGGCGGCACGGAATCGAGGAGTCGGTTGAAGACAAATGACCATAGCACCTTCATCGGTTTTGTCGCGCCCAATCCGGCCGATAATTTCAGCCGCTTCTTGACAAATCACGCCGGTCATGCGCTTGTCCGCGCGGCTTTCACGGTGACATGCGGCCGCTACAGGCTCGCTGTCATTTCAGGTTCAGAAAAACAATCAGGTAAGACCGATGCATCGCTATCGCAGCCATAACTGCGCCGCCCTTCGCAAATCCAATGTCGGAGACACCGTCAGACTGTCAGGCTGGGTCCATCGCGTTCGCGACCACGGCGGTGTCCTGTTCATCGATTTGCGCGACCATTACGGCGTGACGCAGGTGGTTGCGGATCCCGATTCCGCGGCGTTCAACCTGGCTGAAACCGTGCGCGGCGAATGGGTGATCCGCATCGACGGCGACGTCAAGGCGCGTTCCGACGACACGGTCAATCCCAACCTGCCGACGGGCGAGGTCGAGGTCTATGCCCGCGAGATCGAGGTGCTGTCGGCCGCCAAGGAGCTTCCGCTGCCGGTTTTCGGCGAGCCGGACTATCCCGAGGACGTGCGCCTCAAATACCGCTTCCTCGACCTGCGGCGCGAGACGCTGCACCGGAACATCGTGCGCCGCACGGAGATCATCGCGGCGATGCGCGATCTGATGGGCGAGGCGGGCTTTACCGAGTATTCGACGCCGATCCTGACGGCCTCTTCGCCGGAAGGCGCGCGCGACTTCCTGGTGCCGAGCCGTATCCATGAAGGCAAGTTCTACGCGCTGCCTCAGGCGCCGCAACAGTACAAGCAGCTCATCATGGCGTCCGGCTTCGACCGCTATTTCCAGATCGCGCCGTGCTTCCGCGACGAGGATCCGCGCGCCGACCGGCTGCCGGGCGAGTTCTACCAGCTCGACGTTGAAATGAGCTTCGTCGAGCAGGAGGACATCCTGGCGACGATGGAGCCGGTCATCCGCTCCGTCTTCGAGAAATTCGCCGAGGGCAGGCCGGTGACCCAGGAATTCCGCCGCATCCCCTTTGCCGAGGCGATCCGCAAATACGGAACCGACAAGCCGGACCTTCGCAACCCCATCGAGATGGAAGCGGTCACCGAGCACTTCGCCGGCTCCGGTTTCAAGGTCTTTGCAAACATGATCGCCAACGACCCGAAGGTCGAGGTCTGGGCGATACCGGCCAAGACCGGCGGCAGCCGCGCCTTCTGCGACCGGATGAATTCCTGGGCGCAAGGAGAGGGCCAGCCGGGCCTCGGCTACATCTTCTGGCGCGAGGAGGAAGGCGCCGTCGCCGGCGCCGGGCCGCTCGCCAAGAACATCGGGCCGGAACGCACCGATGCCATCCGCGGCCAGCTCGGCCTGGAAGCGGGCGACGCCTGCTTCTTCGTCGCCGGCGTGCCGGAAAAATTCGTCGGCTTCGCGGGCGATGCACGCACGCGCGTGGGCGAGGAACTGGAACTGATCGACACCGAACGGTTCGATCTGTGCTGGATCGTCGACTTTCCCTTCTACGAATGGAACGACGAGGAAGACCGGCTCGACTTCTCGCACAACCCGTTCTCGATGCCGCAGGGCGGTCTGGAAGCGCTGGAGAGCAAGGACCCGAAATCGATCCTCGCCTACCAGTACGACGTTGTCTGCAACGGCTTCGAGATCGGTTCGGGCGGGATCCGCAACCACGTTCCGGAACTTATGGTCAAGGCCTTCGGCCTGGTCGGGTTCGATGCGGACGTGGTCGAGGAACGCTTTGGCGGGCTTTACCGCGCGTTTCAATACGGCGTGCCGCCCCACGGCGGCATGGCGGCGGGCATCGACCGCATCGTCATGCTGCTGGTCGGAGCAAAGAACCTGCGCGAAGTGACCATGTTCCCGATGAACCAACAGGCGCAGGACCTGCTGATGAGCGCGCCGGGAGAGGCCGACGCGGCCCAGTTGCGCGAGCTCAATTTGAGGATCATCCCGGTCGCCCGGGAGGAATGACACCCGCCAGATCGAAAAAGACCCGCCTCACGGCGGGTCTTTTTTGTTTCTAGTTCTCGTTCGCGGTGACCGATACGTTCATCACCTGCGGCAGCGTTTGCGGCGCGCCCATCGCCGATCCGGCAATCGAGGCGAAGGGCAGGGGAGCATCCGGCTTGGCGCTGATCTCGATGCTCTTCGGATCCGACAGGTAAAGGCTGACGGCCTCCGTCACCTGCTGCTGGAACTCGGGATTCTGAAGCTGCGCAAGAACCAGGGGCAGCATGCCCTGCAGGCCCTGGACCATCTGGTCTCGGCTCATGCCCTGCTGGCTGGCCACCATGTCGAGGATCTTGTTGGTCAGCGACGCGTCGTCGAAGCGGACCGACATGCTGTTGAAGGTGAGCTGCTGCATCATGCCCATCATGGCAAGCCCCATCGCCTGCTGGGCCTTGGCGTCGTCCTCCTGGCTGGCCATCTGCTCCTGCATCTGCTGCAGGCCCTTGATGAATTCGAGCGTGTAGCCCGAGATCGAGAACTGCAGGTCGAGGCGGCCGACATCGTCCAGCGTTAGAGCGTATTCCGACAAGGTGATCTCGCCCGTGGGCAGCGCCCAGTAGCCGTTGATGACGATGTCGCCATTGATGTTCTGGTAGCCCATACCGTCGATCGCCTGGCGGGCCTGCGCATCCTCCACAGCGCCGAGATCGACCTCAAGGCCGTCGATCCGTGCGTCGAAATCGACCCGCGTGTTGTCGGAGTTCTTGGAGGTCTTGGTCACCGATCGGGACGCCTGGAACACGTCATTGCCCTCGACGTTCAGCACGATCGGCCCGGTAGAGACGGCATCGTAGAACAGGAGATCGTCCAGCGTATTGCCGCCGGGTTCGGCCGGTACATGCAGGTTCTCGACCTTCAGGTCGCTGACGGAGAACGTCACATCTTCGGCCGAGAACTCGATCTTGTCTTCCGTCAGGGAATCGGCCTTGTAGCCGCCCGATCCGTCTTCCGATACGCCGTTGAAGGTCAGATCGCCGAAATTCAACCCTTCTTCCTCGCCCGGCATTTCCATGGTCACGTCATTGATGACGATCGTGTCCCCCTGGCCGGAGGCACTGCCATAGGTGATCTCTGCGCCCTGGGCGGCATAGGCGGCGGCGAATTTCTTGGCGAAATCCTCCGCGTCGAGAGCCGCGGCCCATTGGGTGGTCGCCAGCAGGGCGACGCCCGCAAATAGTCCGGATTTGAAAGATTGGGCGCGCATATCTTGTCCTTCCTGATATGAGATTTCTATTTTTGCAGGCGCCACCGCGGCGGCGAGTGCCATTCAAGCGTGTTAATCGGTCCAATAACAGCCTATACGGTATTTTTCGGGGCAGGGAACCTCACCAAACTGTTACATGGTTGCCCAAGGGTTATACTTCAACTGTATGGCAGTTCTGGAACCTGCACCAAGCCTTGCCGCGAATCAACGCATCGGCTAAGTGCAGGACATGGGAAAAAGCCTTGTTCCGCCGGGAAACGGCGACGACAGATCGGAACCGGTCGACCTCAAATCGGCGCTTGAAGAGCGCTATCTCGCCTATGCGCTTTCGACCATCATGCATCGGGCCCTGCCGGACGTGCGCGACGGTCTGAAGCCGGTCCACCGGCGCATCGTCTACGCGATGAGCGACATGGGACTGCGTTCGAATGGCGGCTTCAAGAAGTCCGCCAAGATCGTCGGCGAGGTGATGGGTAATTTCCACCCGCACGGCGACCAGGCGATCTACGACGCGCTGGTGCGGCTCGCCCAGGATTTCGCCGTGCGCTACCCGCTGGTCAACGGGCAGGGCAATTTCGGCAATATCGACGGCGATAACGCCGCCGCCATGCGCTACACCGAATCGAAGATGACCTCGGTGGCCGAGCTTTTGCTGCGCGGCATTGACGAGGATGCGGTCGATTTCCGCTCGACCTATGACGAGGAGAACGAGGAACCGGTGGTCCTGCCGGGCGCCTTTCCGAACCTGCTCGCCAACGGCGCGACCGGCATTGCCGTCGGCATGGCGACCTCGATCCCGCCGCACAACGCCGCCGAGCTTTGCGACGCGGCGCTGCATCTCATCAAGCATCCGAATGCGCGCCTGGACAAGATCGTTGAATTCGTGCCCGGACCCGATCTTCCGACGGGCGGCATCATCGTCGAGGACCGCGCCTCGATTCTCGAAGCTTACAAGACGGGCCGCGGCGGGTTCCGCGTGCGCGCCCGCTGGGAGAAGGAGGATGCCGGCCGCGGCGGCTACGTCATCGTCGTCACCGAGATTCCCTACCAGGTGCAGAAATCGCGGATGATCGAGAAGATCGCCGAGCTGCTGCTCGCACGCAAGCTGCCGCTGCTCGACGACATTCGCGACGAATCCGCCGAGGACATCCGTCTGGTGCTCGTTCCCAAGAGCCGCAGTGTCGATCCGACGCTGCTGATGGAATCGCTGTTCAAGCTGACCGACCTTGAATCGCGCGTGTCGCTCAACCTCAATGTCCTGTCGAAGGGCAAGGTGCCGAAGGTCATGTCGCTGCCGGACGTGTTGCTCGAGTGGCTGGAGCACCGCAAGGAAGTGCTGCAGCGCCGTTCGCGGCACCGGCTGGCGGCCATCGAGCGGCGGCTCGAGATCCTCGGCGGTTACCTGATCGCCTATCTCAACATCGACGAGGTGATCCGCATCATCCGCGAGGAGGACGACCCCAAGGCCGAGCTGATGCGCCGCTACGAGCTGACGGATCTCCAGGCCGAGTCGATCCTCAACATGCGGCTGCGGTCCCTGCGCAAGCTCGAGGAAATCGAGATCCGCAAGGAGTTCGACGGTCTGACGGCGGAGAAGGCCGAAATCGAGGCGTTGCTGGCTTCCGATGAGAAGCAGTGGAAAACGGTTGCCTGGGAGATCGGCGAGGTCAAGAAGAGCTTCGGCAAGGACACCGAGATCGGCAAGCGCCGCACCGGATTCGACGATGCGCCGGAAACGGATCTCGAAGCCATCCAGCAGGCGATGATCGAGAAGGAACCGGTGACGGTGGTCGTCTCCCAGAAGGGCTGGATCCGGGCGATGAAGGGCCACCTGACGGATTATTCGGGCCTCTCCTTCAAGGAGGGCGACAAGCTGAAATTCGCCTTTCCCGCCCATACGACCGACAAGATCATCCTGTTCACCACCGGCGGCAAGTTCTACACGCTCGGCTGCGACCGGCTGCCGGGCGGGCGCGGCCACGGCGAGCCGGTGCGTATCATGGTCGATATGGACAACGACCAGGACATCGTCTCGGCCTTCGTGCACGATCCGGAGCAGAAGCTGCTGCTGGCCTCGACCGTCGGCAACGGCTTTGTCGTGCCGCAGTCGGAGATCACCGCCAATACCCGCAAGGGCAAGCAGGTGATGAACGTCAAGCTGCCGGTGGAGGCAACGCTGTGCGTTCCGGTCAGCGGCGACAGCGTCGCGGTAATAGGCGAGAACAAGAAACTGCTGATCTTCCCGCTCACGCAGCTGCCCGAAATGACCCGCGGCAAGGGCGTGCGCCTTCAGCGCTACAAGGACGGCGGCATCGCCGACGTGAAGACCTTCGCCATGGACGAGGGCCTTTCCTGGCAGGATTCGGCCGGCCGCACCCACACCAAGCCGAAGGCGGAACTCGCCGAGTGGCTCGGCGACCGCGCCCAGGCCGGCCGCGTTGCCCCGCGGGGTTTTCCGCGAGCAGGGCATTTCGGCGGGTAGTGGATATGCGTCAGGCGCTCAATGGCCATGGGTTTTAAGAAATAGTATGCAGTCTCTAAAAGGCGGCTCACTCGACAGAATTGTTATTTTTTCCCGCACCAGCTCTGCGGCTGAACTATCGGTCAGCCCGAAATCTTTGGGTGCGTTACCACCAAACAGGAATTCGGCAGCCTGGCCGTCCATGGTCTCCAAAACCCTGGTGCAAATTGTCCTCAACTCAGCGGCATTGTCAGCGCGACTGTCTTGCGCATCGCGGCATTGCAGGACGGACACCAGCAAGTCCCCCTCATAGAGGTCGCCCGATGCGAGTGGATTTTCGCGGAGCACATCAATAGCCCTTGGGAGCAAGTGATATAGACCGATATCTTGCCCGATCATAACCCGGAGATCTTCAGTGGAGAACTGGTCGAGCGGCTTGCGCCTCAATGCGTGACAGGTTTGAACCAGAGGCGAGCCGTCTTCGGCCTCGCCCCAGTCATCGCCCTCAAGCTCCTCCAGCGTCTTGCTCATTCTTTAATCCTGAAGCATCTCTTGCCGCTTTGTCGAGGACTCATGTAGAGTCACTTCTAAGCCTGCCAAATTTCAAGCGCCAAATCTTTTCGCATCTTGCTAACGGGACCAGATCCATGGATTCGCGCGACGTTGCCGTTCACTGGGAAGGAAATGCCGAGACCTGGACGCGGACCACGCGCGCCGGTCACGATGTCTATCGCGACGCGCTCAACACGCCGGCTTTTCTGGCAATGCTGCCGCCCGTCGAGGGCTTGAAAGGCCTTGATGTCGGCTGCGGGGAGGGCGCGAACACCCGCAGCATCGCCGGGCGCGGCGCGCGCATGACCGGCATCGACATTGCGCCGACCTTCATTCGCCACGCGCGGGAAGCGGAAGACGAGGCGCCGCTCGGCATCGACTACCGCGAAGCCGATGCGCTGGCGCTTCCCTTCGCCGATGCAAGTTTCGATTTCGTCACCGCCTTCATGTCGCTCATGGACATGCCCGAACAGGACAGGGCGCTCACCGAGATGTTCCGTGTGCTGCGCCCGGGCGGTTTCCTGCAGTTCTCGATACTGCATCCCTGTTTCGTCCCGCCGAAACGGCGCAATGTCCGCGGCGAGGACGGCGAAGTGCGGGCGGTCGAGGTCGCCGACTATTTCAAAGAGGTGGACGGCCAGGTCGAGACCTGGATGTTCTCGGATGTGCCGGACGAGGAACGCGAACGGCTCGATCCGTTCAGCGTGCCGCGCTTCCACCGGACCTTGTCCAACTGGGTGGCGATGATCTGCGCCGCCGGCTTTCTCATCCAGCGGTTCGGCGAACCCCGCGCATCCGATGAAACGGCCCGCAAGCACCCGCTCGTGGCAGACACCCAGGTGGCTCCGATCTTCCTGCACATCCGCGCCGGCAAGCCAGCTGCCACCGTCTAGGACGGCGTAAACAGCCCTATCTGCCGAAGCCTTGCTGCCGCCATGGGTGGCCCGGCGGATAGAGATGGTTGCGGGAGGAGGGCTGATAAAGCAGTCCCAGCATCGCCGTTCCGCCGCAAATCGGAAGCGGCTCCGGAATGATCTCCGCCCCGGGATGCTGCTGCTGTTCGCAAAAGGCGACGCACTGTTGCAGTTGCCCGGGAATGGACGGTGCCAGGCAGCCGACCCGC
Source organism: Nitratireductor sp. XY-223 (assembly GCF_004959855.1). Lineage (GTDB taxonomy): Bacteria > Pseudomonadota > Alphaproteobacteria > Rhizobiales > Rhizobiaceae > Hoeflea_A. Next base: position 288,205 of record NZ_SPNT01000003.1, read on the forward strand.
GAACCCGAATCCTCGCCCATCCAGAACGCCGTCGCCTCGGTGCGCCATCCGCCCAATGCGCCGAGCCGGGCGGTCAGATCCGCGATCTTGGCCTGCAGCGCCGTGATCCTGGCCTCTGCGGACTTCAGTTGCTCCATGTCGCGGGGCGAGGGACGTTTCTTCATGAAACCCGAATAGACCAGGGGCGGGTTCGGGTCGAAGTACGGGCCGTCATGCTGGACCACGGCCCCGGTCTCAGCGTTGACGTAGATATGGATCTTAAGATCCTCCAGGGTCTCGACCGTCTCCTCGAAATCAAGCCGCGCATTGAACAGTTCGATCTGCGCGGCGGCGAGTTCCTCGGCGAGGGGGCCGTTGGTCTGCGGATCGTTGTCGGCAATCAGCCGCAGCGCAAGCGCACGCAGCCGATTTGCGTCGGAAGCTTCGCTGGCCATCATTTCGCAGCGCCGTATGCACTGCGCCATGTCGTTGTCGCGGCGATGCGCGATGACCTCGTTGCAGGCGACCCGCCAGTTTTCAACGATCGCGGTGCACTCCGCGGCACGGGGTTCGCCAAGTTTGGCGCAGACATTCGCGGGTTCATGCCCGCATTGACCCGGCGGCTGCCTCACGGCGGACGCGGCAGGCGCGGCCGCATTGTCCGAAAGCCCCGGAATGATGAAGTGTCCAAGCCCGGGTTTTTCGACAGAAGGCAACTCGATTTCGGGCATCATGACCACGGGTCCCGAGTCGTCGCTCTCCAGTCCCGGCATCGAGACGTCGCCCGGGGATGCGGTGTCTTCACCCTCGTTGTCTTCGTTTTCGGCTGCCGGCGCGTCCTCATCCTCCGGTTCGCTCGCCGCGTCGTCTTCGAACCCGGCTCCGGTGTCTTCCTTACGCAGGCACGACCGCACATTGCATTCAATCAGCGCCTGCAGGGCCGCGTCGCGCCGCTGGCGCGCCTGCCGCACCTCGGCCTCGAGGTCCTTCAGTTCCTGCAGCCTGTCCCACCGCCCGCCGGGCAGCCCGCCGCCGAGCTTGCTCAGCGCGTCCCTGGACGGAACAACAACGTCCTGAAAATATCGCCGCGCCGCCCGGCCCAGCCGCATGCATGCGCCGTAGTCGGAGATTTCGGGATGCGGGAAGACGTCGAAACCGAAATGGGCCGGAAGATCCATGAATTGATCGTAAAGCTCGGCTGCCGTCTGCGCGGTGCCGTGGACCAGCGTTTCAAGCGAGGATTCCATCTCCGCCAGTGTTTTCTGGTTCCATTGGCTTTGGGAAAGATCGGTGTCCTCTTCCTGCCGGAGTTGCTCGATTTGAGCAGGGGTATATGTGACTCCGTTTTCCCCGATCCACTCGTCCTCAAGCATGCGTGTGTCATTGTTGTAGAGTTGTCTGCCCGAACGCCGCACTTTGATGTCTCCGTGATAGACCAGATTCTCGGTCGCCACCCTTTCCGGCTGGATATCGGATGACTGGTCTTCAAGGGGATCGTCGAAAATGGTGCTGTTTTCGCGGCGTTTCTGTTCGCGCCATCCGCCTTCGGCCAGGATGCTGTTCCGGCACGCCGCATCGCGCGCCCGGATCATGGCATCATATATTTCCTCCACTTCGGCATTGTGGACGGCCTCGCGCTCATAGGCCGCGTTTTCGGCGTGGAAACTCGCAGCAGTTTCGTCGGCGGCGACCCCCGGCATCACTTCTCGCCGGAAAAGATCGAGGTTGCGCAGGGCAAGGCCAAGCCGGGCTTCCTCTTCGCGCAGCGCATTTTCGCGGTCCCCGCACTCCGGACAGTCGGCGGAGATCCCGGTGTCGGCGCTGTCCCGGTCGTAGATGTTTGCATTGTCGGGCATCAGGCATTGTTTGCGGCATTCGGCGATGCCGCGAAGAATGGTCTCCCTGGCGACCAGTATCTCCTCGATCTCGCGCCTGAGCACCCATGGATTGCTCGACGGCGATCGCGGCGGTTTCCCGCTCTTTCTGATCCGCTCCAGCTTTTTCGCCCGGTCGGCGATCTGCATGTTCATCGCTTCGACCATGGACGCATCGTCGCATGCGCAAGCGAACGAGGCGGTCGGCAGCAGCGCCGAGGACAATAATACGAGAACGAACAGCGGGATGAGTAAGGCCGGCGTTGCAGGCGTCAGGCTGAAGCGCGCTATGGAATTTCCGGCAGACGTGGCGCTCCGGCCATCTACTGCGGCCCGTTCACCGGTCAGACATTGCATTTCGGCATCCTGCATATCCCCTCCCGCAGGCGCTGGTACTGTAACCTTACGTGCCGCGATGGGAGGATGCAACGAACCGAAAACACGATTGCGATATCTGTTCAAATCGTGGCGGGTCGCCGGCACGGCCTCGACAACCAATGCGATGGACCTCGGGTCCATCATCAACTAACAATCGGGCAGGCAAGCCCGAACTGAACCATCCGATTCGTGAGGACGCCATGCGGGATCTGCGCATATGTTTCGTGGGTGATAGCTATATCAACGGGTCCGGCGACGAGCAGTGCCTCGGCTGGATTGGACGGCTCTGCCAGGCACGGTTCGACCGGCAGTTCCGGCTCACCTTCTACGATCTCGGCATTCGCGGAGCGACCACCGACGAGATACGAGATCGGTGGAGGCACGAATGCGCATCGCGCTTCCCGGACGGCGCGGACAACCGTGTCGTGCTGCAGTTCGGCATCAACGATGTCGCCGAGATCGCCGGTTCCGGGCGGCGGGTCGAAGAGGATGCATCCGTCGCAAATGCCGAGGCCATCGTGCGCGAGGCGGCCGCGCACTATCCCACAATCTGGGTCGGCGTGCCGCCGGCCAATGTCGCGTGCTCGCCGATGCGGCCCAGTGCGGGGCTGGAGATCAATTTCCGGCAGGAAACCGCAATGGCGCTGAACCGCCGCTACATGAGCCTGGCCGCGGAAATCGGCGTGCCCTATCTCGACATCCATTCACCGCTGCTTGCCAGCCCCCACTACATGCACAGCCTGACGCTCGGAGACCACATGCATTGCGACGGGACGGGCTACGCCATGATGGCCGACCTCGTCGACCGGTGGGACGCCTGGGCGTCCTGGTTCGAGGATGCGTAATACCGCTGACCGGGCACGGGCGTCCGGTTCTACGCGAGCGGCGTCCAGCCCTTTCGCCGCCGTTCCCGGCGTTCGGCTTCGGTCTCGCCGCTGTAGTCGGCCTCCATCGGGGCGGTGGTGAAGCGGTCCCGGCTGTCGAGGCAGTTGACAATCACAAGCGCGCGCTTGGGCGCGTCCGCGGTGATCGCAGCGACATAGACGCCGCAGCGACGGCAAATCAGGTAGTCGGCTGTGCGCAGGCCGAAACGGTAGCGGGCAAAATCCGCATCGTTGCCGATGCGGATGTCGAGGCGCCCTTGCGGGTCGGCGACGGCGCTCACGTTGTGCTTTCGGCAGAACACGCATTGGCAGGCGATCGGCACCATGCGTTCCGGCGCGACATCGGTCCGGAAGACCAGCGAGATGTTGCCGCAATGGCAGCCGCCTTGATGTTCCAACTGAGCCTCCTCAATCCGCTGCCGGCCGATGAATGGCAATTCCGGCCATCACCAGGGCCACGCCGGCGACATCCCGGGCGGATGGAATCTGCGCAAGCACAATGGCCGCGATGATGGTAGCCGTTGCCGGCAGCAGCGCCAACATCAGCGCGAAGCTGGCGCGCGGCAGGCGCGACATGGCGAGCTGATCGCAGATGTATGGAATGACCGATGAGCAGATGCCGACGGCAATGCCCGCGAGCACGAGTTCCGGGTGCCTGAAGGCGCGGACGGCCTCGAACAAGCCGATGGGCAGGAGCACGAAGAACGCGACCATCATGGCCGCGCCGAGGATCTCGACGCCGCCGCTTGCCCCGCGCGCCGCCGCCCGGTGGCCGAGAACGATGTAGCCGACAAACAGGACCGCGTTGAGCGTCGCCCAGGCGAGGCCGAGCGGATCGGTCGCCCATTTCATGTCGATGAGGATGAAGACGCCGACCGCGGCGATAACGAGCGCCAGCAGATTGCGCCGCGTCCGGAACCCGTAGAGCGCGACGGCGATGGTCCCGACGAATTCCATGGCGGCGACGAGGCTCATCGGCAGCCGCTCGAGCGCCAGGTAGAACGATGTGTTCATGACCGCCAGACACAGGCCGAGGCCGAGGAGCAAGAGGCGCATACGTTTGTCGGCGCGACTGATCGTGCGCCACGGCCGTGTCAGCGGCGCGAAGAAGAGCGCGGCGCTGGCGATGCGGAACCAGGCGACGCCGAGCACCCCGACTGCCGGAAACAGGAGCACCGCGAAGGACGGGCCCAGATAGTGAAACACCGCGCTGACGCCGAACCAGGCCTGGGGCGGCACCGTCTGCGCGGCCTTGTTCAATGTGATGGGATTGTTCGCCATATTCGATCCTTGCGACCGAAGGATAGCAGGCGTAAACTGGCGTTCGAATGGATCTTCGAACTTCTTTTTCGGAATCAATATTAAGATACTGAGGCAATATTCATGAAACGCCTTCGATACGAAAACGGCGATCTGGACGGCGTCGATGCGGCCATCCTCGAACACCTGATTGCCGATGCGCGCACGACCGTCGCCGAACTTGCGCGCCGCGTCGGCCTGTCGGCACCGAGCGTCTCGGAGCGCATCAAGCGTCTGGAGGAGGCCGGGATCATCCGCGGTTACACGCTCGATATCGACCCTGCCGCCATCGGTCTGCCGCTCACCGTGTGGATTCGCATCCGGCCGCTGCCCGGTGCGCTCCACCGGGTGGCGGAAATCCTGCGCGCGCAGCCGGAAATCGTCGAATGCGACCGGATAACCGGCGACGACTGCTACGTTGCGCGCGCCCATGTGGCCGATGTCGCCAACCTCGAGGCCTTGATCGACAAGTTCGCTGACAGCGCGTCGACCAACACGTCCGTTGTCCAGTCATCGCCCGTCGCGCGGCGGCTTCCGCAGGTGGGCGCTGGGACGGCGTGAGCAGTGCATGGAATTTGGGTGCGCGGCAACGCTTCCTTGCCCTGGCGCGCAGACGGTCGGGCAGGGCGTGGGACGGCGATCACGCCCTGGCGGAATCTATGCTTGAAAGTCAGCGTTCAACAAGCTGATTTCGATTGCAAAACGCGGTTCCGTGGCAGCGCAGATCACGGATGCATCTTCGCGCCCTTGGTGATCTTGTCGACCGTTTTCTTCTCGTCGCGCAGCGCCAGGCCGACAAGCTTGAGCTCATCGGTCGGAAACTCTTTGACCGCGGCCCTGTTGGCTGCGTCGTGGCCGGTTGCAAACATCTCCTCGGTGTAGATCGCTAAGTCGACGCCGCGATCGAGGGCACGGGAATGGATCTTCGCAAGGCCCTTCGCGTCCGCGGCCAGCGCGATCATCGGCTGGATCATCAGCGGCCTGTAGGTCCTGCCGTTCGCATCCTCGTAGCGGTCGCCAATGAGGTCGGGGTTCGCACCGAGAACGCCGCTTGTCAGGAAGGCAGTGACGTTCAGTTTCTGCCAGACGGGAAGATCCTCCCGCACGATGATGGCGATCTTGGTATCAAACATGTTTGACCTCATCCGATTCGGAATTCTCGCTAAAAAGAAGGAAGAAATTTGGAGATTTCTTCTGTAAACAATGTAATTTTCGCCACACTTGGGTGCAAACGAAACAAATTCGGAGGATGGCTGAAATGACGGCATTGGACCGAACGGATCGCCGCATTCTCGCTCTGTTGTCGAAGAATGCACGGATGAGCAACAAGGAACTCGCGCACGCGGTGGAACTGTCGCCGTCCAGCGTTCACGAAAGGACCAGGCGCCTGTTCGAAAGCGGACTGTTGGCGGGCGCCCATGCCGATGTGCGCCTCGACCGGCTGGGCCTTTCGCTGAGGGCGCTGCTGTTCGTGCAGATGTCCGAACACGAAAAGACCAACCTGGACAGGTTCATCGAAGATATTCTGCGGATCCCGGAGACACGGGCGGCTTGGATGATCAGCGGCCGGTTCGACGCCATTGTCGAAATCGTCACCCGCGACACGACCCATCTTCACCGGATTGTCGTCGAAAAATTCTCCTCGCGGGAGGAGATTCACCGCATCGAGACTTCGATCATATTCGAGGGCGCCCGGCAACACGACCTGTCGGACGCGCTCGAGCTTGCCCGATAATTGCGGTCACTCGGCCGGAATGCGCTCCGGCTTGCCTTCCACATGGACCCGGAAGACGATTGCGCGCGCCGGCTGGTCGGCAGTGAAGGGTGCGTGCACCTTGCCCCTTCCGATCGCGAAGGCCTCGCCCGCGCGATAGACCCGGTCTTCCTTGCCTTCCTCGCGGTGGACGGCGGAGCCCTCGATCACATAGACGAATTCCTCGCCGGGATGGCTGTGTGGCGGAACCGCCGTATTGGGAGGGATCACCACGTCCGAGATGATCACCTCTATTCCCGGCGCCGTTTCCAGCGGCGCCCTAAGCATGGTGTTGCTGCCCGGCTGCGGACGAAATCCGCCGTCGTCCGCGAAGGCGCCGCATGGCGCGCCAAAAAACCCGAACGCCGCGGCGAACGCGGCGGCTTTCAGCAAATGCGCTTGTCCCGTCATGTGATTGAAGATGTCCCGATTGTTGCGTGGCTCCGGCCGATCTTTGTGTCCGCAGGGGGCGCTGTCAACCGGCATCGTCGCCGCGCCGAGACGCGCCGGGCCCGGCTTGGCCTGCGGACCTCTCCGTCACTCTCGTTCGGCAGCAGCCGGTCTTTCCGGGAGACCACATTTCAAGCTCGAAATCGAAGCCGGCCGCCTCCCACACCGCCTCGTCGAAGGCCCGCGCGCATTTGAGCAGGGTGCAGACCTCGTCATCGCTGCACCCCATCTGGAGCCACCCGTCCTTCAGCGGGCAGGTCATCAGTTGCACGTCGAGGCATGTGTCGCTGATTTCCTTGACCTCGGGCGAGTAAGTGGCGCCGCCGTCGGGACCCTTGAAATAGGCCTCGAGCAGGCCGGGGAAATCGCGCGGGGCGAGATGCGCCAGCGACGCGCCGACCTCGAGACCGTGCGCTCGGCTGGCGCCTTGCATCACACTGATCGCCTCGGCTTCGCCGTGGCGCCGCGTCAATTCGCGGAAGACGGCAAGGTAGATCCGGCCGCGGTCCTTCACGGCGCCGTAGTGGAGGGATTGCGTCTCAGGGCCGGTCATTGCACTGCCACCGCTTCGATTTCCAGCAGCCAGGCTTCGTTGAATATGCCCGTGATGATCACCGTCAGGGCCGGCCTGTTGTCCTTCAGCACCGCGCGGCGCACGGCGCTGTTTTCGTCCCGGTACCTGCGGTCCGAAAGATAGGTGGTGTGGCGGACGATGTTTTCCAGCCCGAGGCCGGCTGCCTTCAACTGCGCCTCGACATTCGCCCAGGCCTGTTCAGCCTGTTCGGTGAAGGTTTCGGGCACCGTTCCGTCCGGCCGCACCGGTATCTGCCCGCTGACATAGACCGTCCGCGTGTGGCCGGAGACGGCGACGCACTGGGCGTATGAGCCGTTGAGGTCGTGCGCTTCGGGCGACGTGATATGCTCCATCTTCATCAGGGAATATTCCTTCCGGTTCGATTGCCGAGCGCCAGGTTACCGGCTGCCGGGGCGGGTGCTCAACGCAGAAGACCTCTTGCGCAGGGATAGAATTTCTCGCCCTCGGCGACCGCTTCCTGGTGTATGCTGCGATGCGGAGAACGCGATGACATACAGGCTTCCATCCTTGAATTCGCTGCGTGCCTTCGAGGCCGCGGCAAGGCATCTGAGCTTCAAGACCGCAGCGAGTGAACTCGGCGTGACCGCCGGCGCCGTCAGCCAGCAGGTCAAGAAACTCGAGGCATCGCTCGGTATAGCGCTGTTCCGGCGCCTGCCGCACGGTCTGCTGCTGACCCATGAGGGCGAAGCTTACCTGCCGCCGATCACAAAGGTCTTCGCGGACCTGACCGCGGCGACCGAGGCGATCGCGCCCGAGATAAACAGCCGGAAGTTCCGGGTCGGCATGAGCTCTGCCGCCAGGGACAAGCTGCCGGCGGACTGGCCGAACGGCAGCGGCGGCCTGCGCAACCACATCCGCGACTGGGTGGAGACCGGCGACGTCGAGCTGTTGCGGACCGACGAGATCGACTGTCTCATCCGTCCGGGCGGCGGCCCCTATGGCGATCTCGCACTCATCATCATCCCGGATTCGGGCGGCGCGCAGGCTCTTCATTTCGTCTGCAAGCCGGGCCTTGCCGACTGCCGGCAGGCGCGGGCGATCGTGCAGGACCTGACGCGCAACATCGCGCCGGCGCGGTGAGGCGAGGGGCGGCCCGACCAATCAACGTGGAGGAACAGGCGAATGCGAGTGGTGCGAATATTCCGGTTTCTTTTCTTAATCCTCCTGGTTGGCGTGTCATCGGCTCCGGCACAGGACTCCCTGCCGATGCGCGAGACGCCTGTCCCGCGCACCACGAACGGCGTTCCGCACGTTCAGATCGGCGTTGAGCCCGTCCCGGAAATCTCGGCCGAATTGTTGCAGCGCGTATCACGCACACCCGGGATCGAGATACAGGACAGTATCCTCTCCTTGCCGGGTGCCTTGGGGTTCTGGGTCACCGAAGAGGTTCCGCTGGCCCGCCCGGACGCCATCGTTCGCGGCCGTGAGTTCGCCCACCTGCACCCGGACGGAAGCCTGCACGCCTCGCTGCCCCCCGCCCTTGCCGACCAGGCGGTTCAACGCGGATGGGCGGTGCATCATCCCTGGTCCGGCCGGCGGCCGGGCTGGGACGGATTTGTGATGATCTATACGCCCGTCTCGGGGGCGGAACTGGAAGTCGTGCTTGAGCTCATTATGAAATCGTACGAATACGTGACGGGAAGGGATGCAACCTCGCTGTAATGGCGGGATGTTTTCGGGATTTCGCTTGCGAGCGCTACGCGTCAGGCCTTTTCGATCTCGGTGCGAATGATTTGCCACTCCTCTTCGACCGGTCCCGGGTGCCGTGTCCGGCCGGCACGCCGGTACCAGTAGGCGGCGTTGGCATCGTCGCCCTCGATCCGGTGGACGAGGGCATGGATCCAGTCGTAAAGCGGCGAGCCTTCATGCGACTGGCATATCTCGTGCGCCTGATCCATCTCGGAGCCCGGCTGCAGGTCGCCGGCCTTCAGCAGATCGAGGGATTTGAGGAGTTCCGCCTGGGACATGTGTTTGCCTTTCCTGTGCCTGCACATTAGCGCGTTCAAGTGCATTTGCCATGCGTCATCGGCCACCGGCATCAGCGCCGCCTGCCTTCACCGGCACGCCCCTGACGCGTTCCGATCGGCCAGATGTTCAGATCGACAATAACCTTCATGGTCGCCGCCACGACCAGCGCGCACAGCACGATCTTCGAGACCGTCTCCATGGTTCCCTCGATCAGCACCGCATGGACCACGCTGCCGACGACGACGAGCAGCGCAAGCGACGTGTGAATGCGGCGCCAGGTCCGCGGGCGAAGGGGCAGCCGCCGGCGCAGCGCCGCCACGAGCGCCGCCGCGAACACCGCCCACATGGCGATCGCGCCCCAGGCGGAGAAGGGGGTCGGCGAGCGAAAGAGGAGGACATCCACCACGTCGGGCGGGCTGGTGACCCAAAGGGCCGCGACGTGGATCACCACCGCCGCGACCAGGGCCGCGCCGACGAAGCGGTGCACGCGCCGCCCCCGGTAGGCCGACAGGCCCGGCAGGTACCCGCCCGCCAGCAGCGGCTGCAGGAGCAGCAACGCCATGGCAACGACGCCGGCAAACCCGGCGGCAATATAGACCGGGTCGCGCCAGGCGAGCAGCGGGCTTGCCGCCGCGGCGGCGAGCGGCACGGCAATGGCGGCGGCGAGGGCCGCCCAGATCAGGAATGCGCGGGGTTTGCCGTTGGCTTTCGAACCCAACGGGGTCAGACCGGCTGAAGGACGAAATGCGCCTCCAGGCTTTTGTCTTTCGAACTCGGCATGATGGGACGCAAAAAGACGGTCTCGAAGTCGCCGCTGTCATAGGCAAGATGCCCGTGCGGCTGGCCGAAGGCGGGCACGATCTGCGGCATCTCGAGGCGGAAAACGCCATTGGCGTCGGTCAGCGTCGCGCCGTGGCTGTGCCAGTCGCGCTCGTGGCCCTCGGTGGTGTGCGCCCAGATCTGGATACGCTGGCCGGCAAGCGGAGCGCCGTCACCGGCGCGGCGCACGGTGCCGCTCATCCAGAAGCCGCCGCCGCCGATGCGCTCGACGATCGGCGCGCCGGCGCGGTAATTGTTGGAGCCGCCGCGCATCGAGCGCGTCGGCGCGAGGCCCGCGGCACGGGCGGGGACGAGCAGCCCGGAAGCCCCGGTCGCTGCCACGGCGGCGCCGGCGGCAAGGAGGGTTCGGCGGGTAATGAAGTCAGTCGTCATGTGGATGTCTCCTGCCGGCTCTCGTGCCCCCGGCCTGTCGATGGATTCCAAACACTGTCGCTGCTGGATTATAGCGCGATTGCGGCAAATTCCGAGACCGGGACGGTACAGGGCAGGATAATCCGCGCTCACTGTTTCGTGAGTGGAGCGAATTCGTCAGGGCCCGGTGACCAGCCTGAGGATCAGCTGGTGGACATTGCCGCCGGTGCTCATCTCCGACTGTTCGAAAGCGCGGTTGCGGGCCTTGTAGCGCGTGAAGGCGGCCTTGAGCGGCGCCTGGATGGCGTTGCGGATCTTTTTGCAACCCGGGTCGTTCGGCTGCCGGAAGCCGACGGTCGTGTCGTAGATCTCCTGCGCCATCTCGACGACGTATTTGCCGTGAACGGCCTCGTGGGCGCGCATGCCTGCGATGAAGACGCGCCAGCGGGCGGCAACGTCCGGGGCCAGTTTTCCCTGCGGTTTCGGCAGGGTGTAGGTGATGGTCAGGAAGTGCCGCGCGGCGGCGAGCACGCAGTCATTGCCGTCGCGCTTGTAGTCACGGCCCCATTTCAGGTCGAATTCGGTCAGGGCTATGGCGCTCGATGCCCCGTTGCCGATGCGCGGGCCGCGCGCACCGATCGATTGGTAGAGTTCCAGGCCGGTCGTTCCCGAAATCGCATAGGTCTTCTCGACTTCCCTCGCGCGGATGTCCTTGGTGCGGAGGTCGGCCTGGGCCGGCGGGGCGAGGAGGAGCACGGCGGCGGTACAGCAAACGAGGGTGCGTTTCATTCGGTGGCCGGGTCCTTGGAGCCTTGGTTTGCCGGATATCTCCGGGCGTGCGCGCGTTCGTTAGACGATATTTGCGAGCCGGCACCGAATTGCAAGTGCATGCCGTGCCGAATCTTTTCCAACTTGCCCCGCCGGATTCGATATTTTAGGCTTGAAGTATGGCTAGGGACAATCCTTACCGACCGTTCACGCCGGACCCGGACTTTGTCGCGCTGTTGCCGGAAACGGACGGCTGCACGACCAACGGCCTGGGCGAGAGGGAAGTGCGCCGCCCGACAATGGTCTGGTGGGCGCCCGATATGGATGCCGCCGATTTCGGCGAAGCCCAGAAGTGGTTCTACCAGCGCGAGCCGAAAGATCCGGTCCTGATGGAACACCGGGCCAGGCGGCGTGCGATCCTCGAAGCGCCGTTGCCCGATCTTGCGCCGACGCCCACCCAACGCGATCCGCAGGAATGGACGGACGCATTGAACCGGTTCATCGCCGAGGGCCATTGCGAGATGGTCGGCGCCACGGCGTTGCAGCCCGAGTGGGTTTTCGATCACCAGGAAACGGATTTCGGCACCGTCGTCATGCTGGGGGTTCAGCACGAATATGACGAACTGAAGCACGTGCCGGATACCCGTGGCGGCATCGAGGTGACGCGGCAGTATTGCCGGGCGGCCGCGGCGGCCAAGGCCGTTGCCGGATGGTTGCGGGAGGAGGGCTGGGATGCGCTCCCCGTGACGGGCCCGATGGTCGGTGAGATCCTGATGATCCCGCCGGCGCTCGAATGCGGCTTCGGCGAGTTGGGAAAGCACGGCTCGCTGATCAACCAGGAGTTCGGCTCCGCATTCCGGCTGGGCGCTGTGCTTACGGATGCGCCGTTTGCGCACACGCCCAAACGCACCTTCGGCGTCGACGATTTCTGCGCCCGGTGCCGGGTCTGCGAGGATGCCTGTCCGCCCTTCGCGATCGGGCCCGAGAAACAGATGGTGCGCGGTGTCGAGAAGTGGTTCGTCGACTTCGACAAGTGCATCCCGTTCTTTGCCGAAACGTCAGGCTGCGCCATCTGCATCGCCGTCTGCCCCTGGTCGCGTCCGGGCGTCGGGATGAATTTGGCCGAAAAGCTGGCAAGGCGAAGCGATCGGGAAACCACCGCTGAAAAGTGAGTTCCGCTTCCGCGTATGCGGACAATAATCAGAAACGGAACGATGCCTTGACCTGACCGGTCATCTCCGTGCCGCCGCTGAAATCCGATTGCATCTCACCGCTGAAACCAATGGTGCGGGAGCCGTCGGCCGAGGTGTTGGCGACATTGAGGCCGACGAAGGCCGCCGCCTGGTCCTGCGTTTCCGCGGCAAATACGAACGGTGTCGCAGCGACAATGGCGTTGACATCGTCGGAGCCGGCATCGATCGTCGCATCGACGCCGAAGGCCAGGTTGAACAGCGTCGTGCTGCCATTGGCATGGGGTCTTGCGTGCGGCAGGCTGACCTGGCCGCGCAGGTTGAAGAGCGACACAGAGCGTCCGGCGACCGTCAGCGGATTGGCAATGCCGCTCTCCGTGTAGCCGTCGAGGTTCATATAGACGTAGGTCGCACGGCCGCCGACGCGCATCGGCCTGCCTGCGAAACTGACCGGCGTCGAGGCGCTCAGGGACGGGGCGAGAAAATAGCCGTTGAAATCGCCCTGCGCGGCGACGCCGTTGACATAGCGGGTCGCATCATTGTCCGTCGCGCCGGCCACGAAAGCGGCATGGACGCGGTACGCGCCGTAATCGCGCTTGAAGTAGGCGCCGCCGAAGGCCGTATCGGTCTCGGTGTCGCCGGCGCCGAAGTCGACGGTCAGCTTGCTGTAGCTGTAGCCGCCGACAAGTCCGAATGCGCCGTTTGCCGACGCTTTGCCGGTCTCGATGCCGGTCGCAAAGCCGCCGAAATCATGGTTGAACGGCGCCAGGCTGCTGGTTCCGTCAAGATGATGGTGGCCGCCGAAGCCCGATCCCCAAAGGCGCATGCCGCTGCCGCCGGCGCCATCGCCCCTCGCGAAGGCCTGAGTGCTTTGCAGGCCGGCGCCGGGCGGTCCGCCCTCGCTGTCGATGGCGCTGAGGATGGCATCGGTCACGTCGCTGATCATCGTGCCTTGCGCGGCAAAGCCGGTGGCGTCCACCGCCACCGCCGTCAGGCCGCCATTGATCAGCACGCCGCCGCCGGAAAAGTTGATGATTTCCGGCGCCGACTCCAGATCGGTATCGCCCTGGCCGTACCCGCCGGTATCGGCGAAGTCGACGGTGGCGTTGAGCCCCGGCAGGAAGTTCAGCGTGTCGATGTCATCGGGGTTGGTGCCGCCCGAACCGTCATTGCCGTTGCCAAAGTCCATCGCCCCGTTGATGATCGAACCGCCCAGCAGGTTGACCACATCGTTGCCGTCGAATCGCAGGTCCACGGCAAAGCCGTTTCCGCCGGTCAGAATACCGCTTGTTGTGATTGTCGCAGGCGCAACGGCGCCGGTATAGCGTCCACCTACGATTGCGGTGTCGCTCGCATCGATATTGCCGGTGTTTGAAATGTGGATTTCCGCACCATCGCCAACCGCTGCATATTTAACCACTGTCCTTATCCCGTCATCATCATCGACGGTAATGTTCCCGTTGGACGTGATTCTAATCGATCCGATATATGAAGCCGCGTCGATGCCGTCGGAGTCAGATTGAATATTACCGTTCAAGACAATGCTGATATCGTTGTAGGCGTCGGCGTCGATGCCGTGGTCGTTGTCGCTGGTGATGTCGCCATTGACGATAATATCGACGTTGCCGATCCCGGGACCATCTTCGTACGCCTGTGCATCGATACCATCATCCTGTGATGTGATATTGCCGTTCACCCTGATGGTCGTGTTGCCATATTCGGAATTGGCGTAAATGCCATAGGCACCATTCCCGGTGACGTCGCCGTCCACGAAGATGTTAATGTCTCCGCCCAGGCCGTCGTTTTCCGCGTAGATGCCGTCATCTTGCCCGACCACATCGCCGGTCTGGTGGAGGGTGATGTTCCCGGTCTCGTTGACATAAAGGTAAATCCCGTCATCTCCGGCTGTTATGTCGCCGGTGTTGGTGACCGTGATGTCGCCGTCGCCATTCACATAGGCGTAGATTCCTTCCGCGTTGGAGCCGCTGGTGTTAATGTCGCCATCGTTCGAGATGACGATATCGCCGTCGCCGTCGATATAGACGTAAACGCCATCGGCTCCGTTGCCATCGGTGGTGATGTCGCCGATGTTCGAGATGTCGACGTTTCCGTCACCATCCACAAAGGCGCGAATTCCCTCCGCGTTGTTACCCGTCGTGGTGATCCCGGCGGTGCCGCTGGTATCGACATCGATGTTTATGTCATCGCCAACCGTATAGAAATCGATGCCGCCGACGCCGGCTGCCGGCGTGATACCGGGCGGAAAAACATTGAAGACGTTGAGCGTGTCAATGGTCGGACCATCGGCATCGATGCCGGCCGAGACATCGCCGGTACAGGTGACCACGCCGCCGGTCACGACACATGGGCCGCCTGACGGCGGAACCACTGTCTGAGCGGATGCGGCTTGCGGCTGCGCGATCAAGGTTCCAAGTCCCATCGCGCCGGCTGCCACTGTCGACACGATCGGCCTGGAACGGTGTTTGTGCTGCCTGCGTGCCAGCGCTGCATGACGGCGTCGTGCGCGCCGGTTCAGTATGACTTTGTCCCGCAATTTGTTCCCCGGGGCGGTCCGCTCCGCCAATCAAAATTTGCCTAAAAGAATCTCATATATCAGGAATGCAACTGAATCATTAAATTACCCTGGTTTCAAGGTGGGCAAGCGCGGCCGGTTCGCGTTTTTGACCGCAATTCGGAATTACCGGCAAATGGAAAGCGTTTGTTGCCGTTTGGCAACATATCCGCGGCCAGAGAAGTGAGAGTTGTTGCACCGCTGCGAACACCTTCTTCCTGATTCGAAACCCATGCACAACCGTGGCCGGGCCTTGCAAAGCAACCGGGGATGAAACTATGGTCCGCCCCGACCACGGGACGGAATGCCGCGTATGAATGAAGCCAATGAAAATATGCAGCCGGACGATGCAAAGCCGGTTGAACCGGCTGCAAAATACTCGATCTCCGGCGGCTTCGTCTCGCTGCTGACCAACCTCAGGATTTCCCTCGCGGTCACCTCGTACCAGTCCGGGCGCCTCTACATGCTGGGCCACAATCCGAAGGGCGGTCTGATGGTGAATGAGCAGTATTTCCAGAAGGCAATGGGTCTGCACTATCGCGACGGCGTGCTGTATATGGCCACACTTGCCAATATCTACCGGATGCGGAACATCCTTCGTCCCAGCGAAGTGATGGACGCCCAGTTCACCGACTGTTTCGTTCCGCGCACGACGCATCTGACCGGTGTGCTCGATGCGCATGATATCGGCGTCACCGGCGATGACAGGATCCTGTTCGTCAACACCCGATACAATTGCATCGCCGAAGTCTCGGATACCCATGCATTCAAACCGCGGTGGAAACCGCGTTTCATCTCGTCCATCGTTGCCGAGGACCGTTGCCACCTGAACGGAATGGCCATGCAGGACGGAAGGCCAAGATACGTCACAGCGGTCAGCAAGTCCGACACGATCGACGGTTGGCGCGACCGGCGCGCCGATGGCGGCATTGTCATCGATGTGGAGACTAACGAGATCGTCTGCGAAGGATTGTCGATGCCGCATTCGCCGCGCCTGTACCAGGGCAAGCTCTGGGTTCTGAATTCGGGAACCGGTGAACTGGGCTGGGTGGATCTGTCAATGCCGGAGCCGAGCCGTCGTTTCACGCCCGTGGTGTTCTGCCCCGGCTTCGTGCGCGGCCTCGCATTCCATGACAAGTTTGCCTTCGTGGGCCTGTCGAAGCCGCGCTACGAGCGGTTCGAAGGCCTCGAGCTTGACACCCGGCTGGAACAGGCGGACAGCGAACCCTGGTGCGGCGTTCAGGTCATCGACCTGAACTCGGGAAGCTGTGTTCAGTGGTTCCGCATCGACGGCAAAATCGGTGAACTCTATGATGTCGAAGTCCTGCCCGGCATCGGCTGCGCACGTTCCTACGGCTTTCTTACAAAGGACGTGTTGGGGATCATCACGCTCGACGATCACGATCTGTGAGCTTGCCGGAGCGGAACTTACGCAGCGGCCAAAGCACACTCGCTAAGCGACGGCATCGTCGATCGGTTCGGCGAATGCCGCCACGTTCGTCGCGCTGCCGTCGGCGACCGGCTGGAACATCCGGCGGTAGGCGCCGGGCGTGATGCCGGTGCAGCGCTTGAACAGGCGGCGGAAGAAGGCCGGGTTTTCGTAGCCCACCAGCGCGGCGATCTCATCGGCGATGATGTTCGACGTCTCAAGCAGCCGCTTGGCCTCTTCGATCCTGAGGTTCTGGACGTAGGCGATGAGCGTCGACCCGGTCGCCGCCTTGAAACGCCGCTTGAGACTGCGTTCCGGTATTTCGGCGGCCTTCGAGACGTCCGACACGGCATGCTCGTTTCGGAAGTGCTGCGCCAGCCAGTTCTCCGCAAAGCGCACCGAAGAATCGGCATGCGGCTGGTGCCGCACGAGGTTCTGGTAGGGAAGTTGTCCCTCCGAATGCCATTTGAGCAGATAGACCTTTGCGATGCGCAGCGCTTCGCCGGGGCTGCAGTGCCGGGCAATGATGTGCAGGGCGAGGTCATGCCAGGACGTCGTTCCCCCGGCGGTGATGATCCGCCCGGCCGGGTCGGCGATCACCAGGTTGGGGCCGGGATCGAAGCGGACGTTCGGAAAACTGCGGCCGAAAAGATCCTGGTATCCCCAGTGCGAGGTGGCGCTTCTGCCGTCCAGCAGTCCCGTCGCGGCAAGCAGGACCGAACCGGAACAGGCCGAGTAGATGAAGCTGCCCCTGGCGTAACAGTCCCTGATCCACAGTTTCAGGGCATCGTAGCGGTCATGCAGGTCGTCTGTGGGAGCAAGCCACAGTTCCGGCAGGATGAGGATCTCGGGCGCCTGATCCCCGCTCAGCGACAGTTCGGGACTGACCGGAATGCCGTTGCCGCACCGGAACGGCTTGCGCGATGTCGACACGATGCGCGGCTCGATGAGGCGGTGGCCGGGCGCGTCGCCGGAAAGCTCTTTCCAGAGCTTGCCGGTCGCTGCGAGAACATCGACCATGCCATAAAGCGCGGACCCCGCGGTCTCGGGGAGCGCGAGAATATGCGCCTCGATCGGCGCGTCGTTGCTGGTGTCCATGGCATTGGCTTTCGTGGCACAAATGGAACGTTTTTGGCAATACTCGCGCTGACAATCGCGCTTGTCCAGCCGTAATTTTCCTTCATCGCCGGCGCCATTTCGGCACAGCCGGCAACACTGACGAAGGAGAATTGATCATGAATATGAACACGCGCATGGACGCACACACCGTGAAGAAGCACGTCAATGGCCTCGACGTTCAGGCCGCGATGGACATCGTTTCGGCCATCAAGGCCGATAGCAGCCTTGCCCGGTTCCAGTTCCGGGCGGCGAACACCTGGGTGAACGGCGGTGAGAACCGTTCCACCATCCGTGACTTTTACGGCGCCGGGCGGGAAGACACGTCCCGTACGGAACCGTTCGCGTTCACCAACGGGGAGCCGCCCGTGCTGCTCGGCAACAACGAAGGCGCCAACCCGGTGGAGTTCCTGCTGCATGCCCTGGCCGGCTGCGTCACGACGACGTTCGTGCTGCATGCCATGGTTCGCGGCATCACGATCCGGAACCTTTCAACGGAACTGAAGGGCTATATCGATGTGCAGGGCCTGCTCGGGCTCGATGAGACCGTGCCGTCCGGATACGAGGAGATCGACATCCGCATGCATGTCGAGGCCGATTGTTCTGACGAGGAGCTGGACGACCTGCTGGCCTTCGCCCAGGAACACTCCCCGGTGTGCAACACGGTCTGCCGCCCCGTTGCGGTGAACATCGAACGCGTCGCGGTGTGATGCCGCCTGTACCCCGGGCCGGTCTGCTCCTCGGGAGCGAGCCGGCCCGGATCATTAACGAACACCCGCCTTATCTCTTTCTGTCCGGCCCGTTCGCCTCCTCATCGAACCGCAGCGGCGGCGATTTCTCCGGCAGGATGCCGGCGCGGAACTTCTGCAGCACGAACTGCAGGAGGAGGCCTACCAGCAGCATGCGGATGAAGGACGAGCGGGTGGCCCATTCGGGCGGCAGGCGGTTGGTGAAGATCTCGGTCACCGACCACAGCGCCCAGATGCCGAGCGCGCCGACGATGGCACCGCGGTTGTTGCCGGAGCCGCCGGCCATCAGCATCACCCAGACGAGAAAAGTCACCAGCAGCGGGTCGGTGGCGGACGGCGACAGGAAGCGGAAATAGTGCGCCGAGAGGCCGCCGGCGACACCCATGAAGGCGCAGCCGATGACGAAGGTCTGCATGCGGAACTTCTCGACATTCTTGCCCGCCGCCGCCGCGGAGGCCTCGTTGTCGCGGATGGCGCGCAGGCTGCGCCCCCAGGGGCTGTTGTAGAGCCGCGTCGCGACGAGATAGACGATCAGCACGATCAGCCAGACATAGGCGAGGAAGACGATGTCGGCCGCACGGCCCGAGGCGTATTCGCCGAAGGGGCGGGGAATGCCGGAAATGCCGAGGCTGCCGTTCGTCAGCCAGGCCTCGTTGACGATGACGAGGCGCAGGATCTCGGCGATGCCGATGGAGGCCATCGCCAGATAGTCGCTTTTCAGGCGCACGCATATTCGGGCGACCGCCCAGCCGGTCACCCCGGCGATGATTGCCGCGCCCACGAGCCCGGTAAAGACCGGCATGTCGAAGCCGCCCAGGTGCTTGGCCGTTTCCGGGGTGCTCAGGATCGCAGAGGTGTAGGCGCCGATCGCGAAGAAACCGACGATGCCGGCATTGAAAAGGCCGCCCATGCCCCACTGGATGTTGAGCGCAAGGCAAAGCAGCGCGTAGATGCCGCCGGCGATCAGCACGCTGACCAAGTAGAAGAGCAGGCCGGTGATCTCCGTCATAATAGCCTCCCCTTGAAGAGACCCTGCGGCCGCACGATCAAAAGCACGATCATGATGACGAAGGCGACCGCGGTCTTGTAGGAGGGCGAGATCAGCGCCTGGTCGCCGATCCACGGGTAGGAGGAGAGCTCTTCGGCAAGGCCGATGATGAAGCCGCCGGCCATCGCCCCCATCGGCTTGCCGATGCCGCCGAGGATGGCGGCCGCGAACATCGGCAAAAGGAGGTTCCAGCCGAGATTGGGGTGGGCGCTCGTATCCATGCCGGCGAAAAGGCCGGCGACGGCGGCCAGCGCCGCGCCGATGATCCAGGTCCAGCGCACCACCTTTTCCGTGTCGAGCCCGGCGACCTCCGCGAGTTCCGGATCGTCGGAGACGGCCCGCATCGACCGGCCGGTCTTCGTCCGCGACAAGAAGACGTGCAGGAAAAGCGCGATGACGGCTGTCGCGACGATCGCCTGGACATGCAGCGCCGAGACGCGGATCGTGTCGAAGAAGATCAGCGGCGGGCGCACGCCGCCGGAGCCGTAGACCTGGTTCTGCGACCCCCAGACAAGCTGCACCAGCGAGCGGAAGATCAGCGCGACGCCGAAGGACGAGATCACCGTGTAGATGGTCGGAAGCTGGCGCAGCGGCCGGTAGAACACCTTGTCCACGATGAGTGCCGCGGCGATCGCCAGCACCATGCCGAACGGCACCAACAGGACCGAATTGAACGGCAGGACCGCCGCCGCGGCGAGCACGCCGTAGGCGCCGAGGGTCATCAGGTCGCCATGGGCGAAATGGGCGAAGCGCAGGATGCCGAAGATCATCGAGATGCCGACGGCGCCGAGCGCGTAGACCGAGCCGATGGCGAGCGCCGGGAAAAGGTAGAAATTGATGAACTCGATCATCCCGCGCCTCCGAGGAAGGAGCGGCGGACATTTTCGTCCGCCAGCAGGTCCTTGCCGGTGCCGGAGGCGAAGTTGCGCCCGTTCACCAGCACATGGCCGTGATCGGCGATCTGCAGCGCCTGGCGCGCATTCTGCTCGACCAGCAGGATGGTGACGCCGGTTTTGCGGATGTCGAGAAGCAGGTCGAAGATCCGTTCGAGATAAGCGGGCGAGAGGCCGGCGGTCGGCTCGTCGAGCAGCATCAGCTTCGGCTCGCACATGAGCGCGCGGCCGAGCGCCACCATCTGCCGCTGGCCGCCGGAGAGTTCTCCGGCCGGCTGTTTCAGCTTGGCGCGCAGGTCGGGGAAGAGTTCGAGCACGTTCTCGCGCGTCGCCACCGTGTCTTCGGGCGGCGCGGCATAGGTGCCGACATCGAGGTTCTCGTCGACGGTCAGGTGCGGGAAGATATTGCGGCTTTGGGGAACCGCCGAGATGCCCATCGTCACAAGGGTCGAGGTCTTGCAGGCGACAAGGTCGGTGCCGTGGAAATCGATCTCGCCTGATGTGACGCTGGTCAGCGCGAATATGGTCTTCAGCACCGTCGATTTGCCGGCGCCGTTCGGGCCGAGGATGACGGCGATCTCGTTCGGCTCCACGTCGAAGGAGACGTCCTCGATGATGGGCGGTCCGCCATAGCCCGCCGTCAGGCCGCGGACGCACAAGAGGGCGCTCATAGATGCGCCTCGTATTTGCCGCCGCCGAAATAGGCCTCGATGACCCGCTCGTCGTTGCGCACCGCGTCCACTGTGCCTTGGGTCAGCAGTTCGCCCTGCGCCATCACCAGGACGTGGCTGCACAGCCGCGAGACATAGTCCAAATCGTGCTCGATCAGGCAGAAGGTGAGGCCTTGTTCCTCGTTGAGCGCGCTGATCTTGTCGGCGAGCTTGGAAAGCAGGGTCCGGTTGATGCCGGCGCCGATCTCGTCGAGGAGGATGATCTTCGGCTCGCGCATCAGCGCCCGCCCGAGCTCGACCAGCTTCTTCTGGCCGCCGGAGAGATTGCCGGCCTTCTCGCCCTGCACATGTTCCAGTTCGAGAAAGCGGATCGTCTCGCGCGCCCGCTCGTAGATGGCGCGTTCCTCGGTGCCGAAGCTGCCGCGCCGGAAGACGACGTTGAAGACGTTCTCGCCCTCGGGCGCCGATGCCGCGGCCATCAGGTTCTCGAGCACCGTGAGGCGGGCAAACTCGTGCGGGATCTGGAAAGTCCGCGCCAGCCCGCGCTGCGCCCGCTGATAGGGCTTCAGGCCGGTGATGTCCGCGCCGTCGAAGAGCACCCGCCCGGCACTCGGCCGCACGGCCCCTGCAATAACGTTGAACGCGGTTGTCTTGCCGGCCCCGTTGGGGCCGATAAGACCGGTTATTAGGCCTGCGTCGACGTTGAAACTGACATTGTCGATCGCACGCAGGCCGCCAAAATCGACGCAGATTCCCTCAAGCCGGATCATCTGACGGACTTTTCGTCCGCTTACTGGAAGATCGCGATCTGCTTGTACGTATCTCCGTCGACGACGAACTTGCCGATCAGCCCGCTGACATCGCCATTGGCGTCGAAGTCGTAGGAGCCACCGGCGCCGTCATAGTCGATGTCTTTGCCGTCCTTGAGCAGGGCCTTGGCCTTCGCCCATTCGCCGGGGCCGACCTTCTCGCCGGGCGCCGAGGCGACATCGCGCAGTGCCGCGGCCATGGCGGTGCGGTCTGCCGTGCCGGCCTTCTCGATGGCAAGCAGCGTCAGGAACGTTGCATCGTAGGTCTGGTCGACAAAGGCCTTGTCCGCGCCAGAGCCGTACTCCGCGTTGAACGCGTCATGCAGCGTCTTTTGGGCCGGGTTGTCGGCGGGGGAGGTTGGCGAGGAGAAGAAGGAGGTCTTCAGCGCGTCGGCGCCGACATCCTTGATCAGCAGTTCGTCGCGCAGGCCGTCCGTGCCGATGAAGTTGGTGAACAGGCCGCCCTCGATCGACTGCTTGACGATCTTGCCGCCGGAATCGCCCGCATAGGCGATGACCACAAGCTGGTCCGCGCCGCCCTTGGCGAGGGTCGCGAGTTCCGAACGGTAGGAGTTCTTCTTCTCCTCGTGCTTGACCTCGGCGACGATCTCCCCGCCGGCCTTCTTGTAGGCGTCCATGAAGGTCTGGCCGATGCCGACGCCGTAATCGTTGTTCACATAGGTGACGGCGACCTTGTCGATGCCCTCGTCGAGAACCATCTGGGCGAGCACCTGGCCCTGGAAATTATCGGACGGAACGATGCGGTAGACGAGATCGTTGTCCTTCATGTCGGTCATCGCCGGCGATGTCGCGGTCGGCGAGATCTGGACGATGCCCGACGGGATGAACACCGCCTCGGCCGCGGCGATCGTGGTGCCCGACATCAGCGCGCCCATGACGATCGGCACGTTCTCGACATTGGCGAGCTTCTGGGCGGCGTCGACCGCGCCCTGCGACGAACCGGTCGTGTCGCCATAGATGGCGACGGCTTTTCCGTCCAGCAGGCCGCCCTGGTCGTTGACCTGCTTGACCGCCAGGTTGGCGGCGTTCTGCAGCGGCGGGATGAAGCTGGCGATCGGCCCGGTGATGTCCATCAGCACGCCGACTTTCGTGTCGGCCGCATGCGCGACCGCGCTGCCGCCGAGCAGCGCCATCGCTGCGACGAATGTCATACACTTTTTCATGGAATGCTCTCCCCTGGTTGATTTGCTTTGTTGTTGAACTTGGCCCTGCTTGTGTTTGTGTCGCCACCCGTAAGCGTTCAAAGGATCGTTGTGTCGAATGCACCCGGCAGGCTGACCTCGAGCAGTTCAAGGTCCTGCGTCGCATCGGCGAAGCGCGTCGCCATATCCGGCGGAATGACAAACGCGTCGCCGGCCGTCAGCCGGTATGGGTCCTTGCCTTCGCCCTCCAGGGTCATTTCCCCCGACATCACGAAATAGAACAGTATATCGCAATTATGTTTCGTCCAAGGAGACGGCTCGCCGGCGAGGGGTCTTGCCACCATCACCGACGCGACGCCTTTGGTGTTGTCGTTGATCGTCGTGTCGCGCGCCTCGAAGCCGGGCAGGCGGAACGGCATGAAGACGCTCTCTTTCGCCAGGTTGTGGACGAAGCGCTGGCCGTCCCACTCGCGGTCCGGCCGCTCGACTTCCGTCGGCAGCTGCATCTCGTGGTCGATCTCGGTGATGTGGTCGGCCGGCACGCCGATCTCGATCACCTCGATGCCGTCGGCGGCATGCATGACCCGGTGGCGGATCCTGGGCGGCTGGATGAAACAGTCGCCGGCATGCAGGCGGCGCGTGCCGCCCTGGTCCTCGTAGAGCACGTCGACCCATCCCCTGATGCAGAAGATGAGCTGGAAGCCGACCTTGTGGAAATGCACCATGTCAGGCACCGGCCCGTCAGGAACGCGGATGTGCGAGGCGATCATCGCGCCGCCGAGCCGCGAAGGCACCAGGTCGCGATAGGCCATGCCGGCGCGCCCGACGATCCACGGCGCCTGGTCCGCCAGCCGGCGCACGACGAAGGCGTGCTCGGTCTGCGGCAGGACGAGCGGCGGGTTGAGTTCGTCGATCTCGATGCGGGTGCCGTTCGGCGCCGTCAGTTCGCGCTTTCCGTCCGCGAAGCCGTCCGGATCGTCGGTGAGGATGCGCAGTGTGCCCGGCGCTTCGGGCGCGTCCTTCTCGATCCGCACGCGCAGGCCGTGGCCGGAGAGCACGGCGATTTCCGGATTGTCGGCGGGATAGATCATGTCCAGCCGCATGCCCAGCGTCCTGGTGTAGAACGGCAGGTCGTCGCTGAGGTTGCCGGTCGGCAGCCGCACTTCGGCGCGTGTCTCGTTCATCGTGCCATCGCCTCCGGGCCGTTCATGCCGATTTTTCCGTTGCCTGTGCCTGCTCGGCATTGACCGCGTTGAGATAGGCCGTTTCGCCCTTGTGGATGAAGCGCAGGATCGTGTCGGAGGCGGCGACGGCGTCGCGCCGCGCGAAGGCGTCGTGCAGATCGGTGTTGCCGTCGACGATCAGCGGGTGGTTGACCCGGTCGTCGAACGTCATCATCCGCACCACCTGGATCGGCGTCATGTAGCGCTGGATGACCTTGCGCAGCGAGTCGTTGGGAATGACCGAAATCCAGCCGTTGCGGAACCGCTCGCTCGCCTTGAACATCAGTTCCGTGTCGCCCGACTGCATGGCCCGGCGGGCGCTGACGAGGGTTCCCTCGAGTTCGTCGAGCTTCTCCTTCTCGATCGTCTGCGCGACCAGCGCGACGGCGCGCGGTTCCACCAGGCGGCGCAGGTCGAAGATCTCCAGGATCTCCTTGTGTGTGACGCGCGGCAGCACGAAGCCGCGGGTCGTCGCCTCGAGATAGCCGCCATGGGCAAGCCGCATGAGCGCATCGCGCGCCGGCATGCGCGAGACGTCGAATTCGGCGGCAACGGCGGTGTCGACCAGCCGCTCGTCCGGGCCGATCTCGCCGCGCTGCAGGCGTCCCATCAGCACGTCGTGGATGATCTGCGCCTGGTTCTGCGGGCCGCCGGCCCGTTCCGGTGTAGCAAGGACGCTCATTGCCGAGCCTGCGAATGAAGCAAGGGGGAAGGGCGCGTGAAACTGTATACGAAAAAGCTTCGTTTCGAGGCGAAAGACCCGTCGAAAGCATTCCTTTTTCGCATTCAAGATTTCCTTTAAGCTTGAAGCACCTTAAAATCTGTATACGATACACCCGCAAATGCGTCAACTCGGATCGCGGCCGGGCGGCGCGAAAAACGGGGAGCGCCGGCGTCTTTTCACGGGCGCTCCCGAAGCCCGGAAGATGACCCATGTCCGACCAGAACGACGGCTATTTCCTCTACCATTCCATCGGCCAGTACCCGGAAAAGGCGGCGGACCTTGCCGCGGCGATGGCGGAGCTGGCGGCGGTCTGGGGCAGGGCCGACGACCAGCAATGGGATTATCTCTTCGCCCAGCGCGCGGCCTATCTCGATCTCTGGAGCGACCTGATCGGCGCCGGGCAGGGCACAATGACGACCTGCGAGAACGTCACGCAGGGCCTCCACATGCTGATGACGGCACTCCCCGAGAACCGCCTGCGCGGCCGGCGCGTTCTCATTGCCGAGGATTGTTTCCCGTCGAACCATTTCCTGCTCACCGGTCTCCAGGATCGGCTCGGCTTCACGCTCGATACGGTGGAGAAGCGGCAGGGCGCGTCCTGGGTCGCCGATGAGGACATGATCGACCGGTGGGACCGCGACGTCGCGCTCGCCCTGGTGACCTGGGTGAGTTCCACCTCGTCCCGCAAGGCCGATGTCGATGCGCTCACGGCGCACGCGCGCGAGATGGGCAGCCTCGTCGGCGTCGACATCACCCAGGCGGCGGGGCTCTTGCCCTATTCGGTTGAAGCACCGGTCGTCGACTTTGCCGTTTCGACCAGCCTCAAATGGATGTGCGGCACGCCCGGCGCCGGCATCCTCTACGTCCATCCCGGTCTGATTGCCAAATGCCGACCGGAACTGCGCGGCTGGTTCAGCCAGGACGATCCGTTCAGCTGGGCGCTCGACCGGTTCGAGCTGGCGCCCGATATCCGGCGCTTCGACAACGGAACGCCCGCCATGGTCTCCGCCGCCGCCACCGTGCCGGCGCTCAGCTGGCATGCGCGGACCGACCGGGACGCGATGCTGGCGCACAACCGCGCGCTTTCAGTGCGCCTGATCGCCGCGGCCGACGATCTGGGGCTGCACCTGGTGACGCCGCGCGCCGAGGCCGAGCGCGGCGGCAGCGTCATGCTGAAACTGGCTTCCGAAAAGGCAGTGGAAGAGACCCTTTCGACCCTGCGCGACGAACACATCTACGCCGACAGCCGCGGCCCGATCCTGCGCCTCTCGCCGGGCGTGATGACCAGCGCCGAGGCGACGGAACGGCTGATTGCGGTGTTGGGCGGTGGCCGATAGGGCGAGGGCAGACGCCTCCGATTGTCCGGAATTTGCGGCCCGTCGCCAAGGTTCAGCTTTTGCTGAAGCTGGCCCGGCAGAGCTTGGCCGAAGTCAGGATATGGAAGATGGACCAGCAGCAGATACCGATGAATTTTGCGCCGTCCTCCAGGGCAAAATGAAGGTTGCTGGTGCTTGGATGTGCAACGTCGACGACAAGGCTCAAGAACAGAAAACCCAGGCCGCTGGCAAAAAGGACGGCATCCGACGATAAAATGACGCGCCAGCACCGCAGTACATAGGCCAATGCAAACCCGGCGATTGCAGCAAGCACGGCAATCTGCGGAATCCCGATTTTCGGCGCGATGTTCTCATGGAACAAAAACGCGTCATCGAGCGCCAGCCATGCCGTGAGCAGCCCCGCGAGGAGTGCAAACTCGAAGGCGCTTCGGTCGGTTTGCGCCGTAAAGAGAATATAGGCGGCGAACAGACAGGTCGCGGCCGTTATAAACCAGAGGAACACGCCCAGATTGGATATGATGCCGAGATAAGTCTGGCAGCAATTATCCGTGACCGTCGCCGCGACCAGGGGATCCAGAAAGAGCAGCTTCGCCGGCACGAGCGGCTGGTAATAGGCCGCGAGCGCAATTGCCGCGGGCACCAGGACGACGACAAAGTGCAGCCAGTTCACCGATAAAGCACGCATAACGAACTCTTCCACAACCCCAGGAGCCGACAAGGTTACGCGGGTCTTCGAAAGATAATCTTACCGTTGCCGGATCTGCCGCCGCTTTTTATCTGGCATGGTTATCTCAATGCTAATTATCCTGCACGCGCATCTACGCCGACAGCCGCGGCCCCCAATCCTGCGCTTATCGCCGAGGGTTATAGCGAGCGCCGAAGCGACGGACAGGCTGATTTGGGTGTTGGGTGATGGTGGGTAGAGCTGGCCAAAATCCCCTGGCACATCGGATAAGCGGCGAGTCATCTTCCGCCTAGCATACGAGATTGCTACCGGCCTAATGCCAGCGCCGAGGTTATCGACCCGCCCGTCGGCCTCGTCCGTAATCTGACCCCGGCCCTTGTCGCCGTTTACGGCCCTGAGCCGCCGTTCATCGAACACTCGAATGCTGCGTTGCAATCCGTCGAAAGAGACATTCGCTGCGCGTGCGAAATCAAGCACGATCTGAATTCACGCATCGCAGACGAAGCGGACCTCGCCGCGGTGCCAATCTGTGTCTGCTCTGGGGTGGGGAGCTGCCGGGCCGCTGTTAAGCTCTACAACCAGAAAAGCAGACACTGCAACTTTCAGTTCTGACCGGAATCAGCCAAATTGCTTGGTGTGCAAAAGCCGAGTTGAATTGAACGTGACAGTAAAACGCCACCAGCTCAAAGACCGCGCGCGGACAATGGAAGCGCGCTTGCAACACTTTGAAGACACAGCGGCTCGGCAGAATGGCACCCTCAAGCGTCACGAGACCTGGCGGCATGAGTATGCTTCATTCCCCTACCTGCTTGGTGCGCCCGACGACCGGCTTTGCTCGCGCTTCAAGGACGTGTTCATCAATCAGACCGAGTTGAACTCGGACGCCAAGATCGGGCCGCTCCCGATCGGAGAAGAACACGATTTCATGCCAAAGTTCACCCATCTGCTAGAGGAATACGGCCTGAGAACGGGCGGCCACCCCCCATCAGAAGTGATAGCCGCTGCAAGGGCGCCTGCTGTCAAATATTTCGAAAACGGAGAGCCGATTGCTACAAAGATCTTCCAGGGGTACGCAGCTCCAACCACGCCATTCACGGTCAAATACGGGCGTCGCGAATTTCTAGAGCCGATGCTTCGAACAGGGCGTCTGCGCATCTGTCCCGCCTCGTATTACAACGATGTCTCTCATAATGCAGCGGTAAAAGACGACGAAATCCACCGTACCTTTTTCATTCCCACCTTCCGCGAGCGGCTCAAGGGAATTCACCACATGGTGTTTCAAGGGCATCGTATCGAGTACGGAGACGACGACATCGTCGTGCCGGTCGAGGCACCGGATTATTTTCTCTTAAGTCTTTGCGATAGCATTTACTACCGTATGCCCACCGATTTCGACGCGGATGCCGCTCTAATCATCCGTGAGCCGACCAAGTTCGCACAGCGCGTTATTTCAGCCTTTCTCGCGCGTTATTCCGACTGGAAGCCCCACTACGGCCCTGTGACTTACTACGATCCATATCGCGACTATACCAAGATGCGGGTCCACCAGATGTCGAAGCATTTTGGATATGCCTACCAACGCGAAGTGAGGATCGTGATGGAAGCGCTGCGGACACCACGGCAAACCCTACAGCCAGAATTTTTCGACATTGGGCCGATGGGCGATTACGCCGAGCTCCTCTTGGCATAGCCTTGCCCATCAGGGTGCCAGCTTGCAAAATGACGCTGTAGTAAACCCAACGTGTGCAACAAAGGTTGCAAGCAGACATAACGCCAGAAAGCGCCGAGCGGCAACAAAGGGCTCGGTCCGGCCGAATCCCGCATCGCAGCAGTTTCTCTTTTGCAACACCGTATGAGCGTCGATTGCGGCCCTTTGCCGCCGTTCACGAAAGCGTTCGTGCTGCGCTGCAAATGCGTGTGAGTTATTGGGGTGTAATGTTGCGGTCTTTGCTGGTTCATTAGTTCAATTGAAATCGAAGCCGGTAGCTCAATCCAGAGTACCTACTGGATTGCTTCTTCAATGAACTCAAAAATATGCGCAAATTGCTTAAAATCATCCGCAGAAGAATTTTCGCAAATCCACTTACAGACTTCTGCTTTCTTACCAATAATCCACATATTGGTTATCTTATCACCCTCCGTTTCGACCTTAAACCACTCTGGTTTGTGAGTTTTTGCACGATCTATGACGGTCATGGGAAACAGTTTTTCTATGCCACCACTTAGACTTGATTCTGAATGCGGCAGCATACGTCTGATGAATAGGATTTCGCCAACATCTTCGGTTTCAACATCCACTTCGGGATCATTTAGTATCAGTGTCTTCCGTGCTAAAATATTTATGTTTGACCGTAGAAAATTGCCAGCTTCTTTCATTGCCCTGTTGTTGGATCTTTTTGTCCCCTTTCCGCCTTCTTCGCCCACGATTTGAAGCACCAATTTGTCCAGGACCGGGAGCTTATTGTGAAATTCTGCGGCTTTTTTAATGAAGCATATATCGGTTGGTCCTTCGACCAAAACCGTCGGCATTCCGGTACCCTCAAGGATTTTTCGTAACTTGTCGTTTTCGGCCTTTAGATTTTGAATACGTTCGTTCTGATTATAGATACTTCCGAACAGCTTTTCATGAGCCAGTCTAAGTTCACTATATTCGTCTCTATTGACCCTTAAAATTCGCTCGGATGATACAATCGGGTTGAATACTTCGTAAAACGTGGTGTTGTCCGGCGCCATTGAAATTGTCGCTGAAGAATGCGTTACTAAAATCACCATGATCGATTTTTGGACAAAGTATTCTTCCAATACTCCGAAGAGAATGTTGATTAGTGACGGATTTAGTGTCGCATCAAATTCGTCCAGTAGAATGAGTTTCGCATTATCTGCGAATTCGCCGGTAAGTGAGCTAATTACCAATGACATGATAGCTCTTTCGCCATCTGACAACTCACTCAAGTCTCTCTGGTGATTTAGTATCAGCGAACCATTCGGCTTCATGGGATAGAGGGTTGGTTTTTCACTGAGCGAAAAACTCTTCTCAGCAATTTCGTAGTCGTTTCTGAAGCGATACCCAAAATTGAATTGCTTGAACAACTTGTTGAACTTTTTCCACGGCGCTTCTCCCAAACCTCTGTATGACAGCTTTATTTTTGACTTTGCGGCAGTCCTTTCTCTCTGCAATTTCTTGACAGAAAAATTGTAAAATACCTCGCTAACGACATTCTCAAAGATATCATCTGCCTTCCAAATGAAATCGCCAAGTGAGTCGCAGCTATCAATTTCGTCATCAGTTATTGCTCCAGATTGGAACTTATCTGCGCCAAAAACCTCAACTAGAATTTCCTTTGCACGAACAGTGCTTCTTTGGTGGTTTCGAATATCTTTGTGGTTTCGATCCAATCTGTGTTTTTTGTAGTGGCTCTTAATGTTATTCCTTGAGGACCTCACTAGCTCCGGATCAGCATTCTTAAATCCCTGAATACCTTCTCTGAACGAGCGAAATGCAATCTGATTGGCATCAACATTCGTGCCATCCAGGATCAGGTCCAACAAAATTTTGGGTTTTCCCGCAGGCTGTTCCAATCTACGCATTATATCAAGGAACTGAGATTTGCCGCTGCCGTTTGCACCAGACAACACCGCAATTGGTCCGTCTATTTCAAACTCAAAACCTGCGGGAAATGATTTGTAAACTGAATGCAGCTTGCCTTGTAATTTCATGTTCTAAATCCGATTAGACACACGCTGGCGCAGACTATACTTTTGCGAGTAGTCGGCTCTTAGAATCAATCAATAGCACTTAACAGCCCAACACAACCCTCCATCATTTGCACCGTTGCGGTGGGCGAAAAGGCATGTTGCATCAATGCTCTTTAACTGCTTCGTCCAAAATGCGCTCGAGTCTCATCAGGCGGTAATCGTGCATCGCATATTTGTTTAGAAATCGCGGGTCGGTAACCAATGTCTTGTGACGCGGTGCCGGAACTGTGTCGAGGACCATGAACCATTCCCTTTTCGTGGCCGAGATTTTGCCCAGTGCCAGTTTTGTCCGCTCGAACCAATCGTCCGACTTTTTGGGCCACTTAGCAACGGCATGCGTCCGGGTATCTTTCAATCGGGTAGCCTCGTTCCTTAGCTGAACGCCTTCGTGCCGTAGCTGGGCTATTTCGGCATATATTTCGTCACTACGGAATAGATTGCCGACCATTTCTGATTTCACATCAGATCCGCTGTCTGAATTGGTTTTCAGCCGAGCAATTTCTTCAACATGGAGGTTAATCCGCTCTTTCAGAATTGCGACATGCACTCTATTCAGTTTTCGGGAAACCAGTAGTCCTATGCCAAACGCCAGCACGACAAATGAAACGAAGGCCCAAGGATCGGCAACTATCCAATCCCATTTCCGTTCAAGCAATTCAAGTAGTTCTGGCATGCACTACTAATATCAGACCGGCCTTGCTTTTGAAGTTCTTCGTCGATGGCCAAATTCATTGATGTGTCGTTGAGGTAAGTGGCCATGAATCGAATTCCTGAAGAGAGTGAGTCGCTGCGTGCCCAATTTCTCAGTCAGATGCAAATGGAATCGAGGATACGTTCTCACCTGCAACAAATGTCCGCTTTCCCCCCGAAGGTCGACTTTTAACGCGCAGGGGCAGAAACCCTGGTAACTGTGCCATACCTTTGCCCCTCAAATCATCCCAGCCCCCGGCCATCAGATACTCCTGCGGCAGAAATCTCGCCTCGTCGTCCATCTGCGGGAGCCGGGCGTGGCATGGGGCAGGGCCGCGGTCGGTGGCGTGGGGGATATGGTCGAGGATCATGTAGGTGCTGAGCGAGCGGTCGGAATAGTCCGGCTCAATGAGGGTTTGCAATCACCCGCCCGCCATGCAGTATCTCCATGCTTTTGCCCGATGGTCGCGTTACCGGCAATTGAAAACGCAATTGAAACTCAAGGGGGCAAGCCAGTGCCGATTAAGAACAGATATGCCGAAATGCTTGACGAGATCACCGGTTGGCGGCGCGATTTTCACGCCCATCCGGAGCTGTTGTTCGAGGTTCACCGCACCGCCGGCAAGGTCGCGGAGATGCTGCGCGGCTTCGGCTGCGACGAGGTTGTCGAGGGGATCGGACGGACCGGCGTTGTCGGCGTCATCAGGGGACGGGCGACCGACAGCGGCCGGGTCATCGGCCTGCGCGCCGACATGGATGCGCTGCCCATCAACGAGGCGACCGGCCTCGATTACGCTTCCGAAACGCCCGGTCAGATGCACGCCTGCGGCCATGACGGGCATACGGCGATGCTCCTGGGCGCGGCGAAATACCTTGCCGAGACCCGCAACTTCAACGGCACGGCCATCGTCGTTTTCCAGCCGGCGGAGGAGGGCGGCGCGGGCGGCCTCGAAATGTGCCGCGACGGCCTGATGGAGCGCTTCGGCATTGAGGAAATCTACGGCATGCACAATGCGCCAGGCCTGCCGGTGGGCCATTTCGGGATCCGGCCCGGTGCGCTTTTGGCCTCGTCCGATGAATTCGAGATCGTGGTCACGGGCAAGGGCGGCCACGCGGCCGAACCGCACAAATCCGTCGACACCACCCTGGTCGCCGCGCAGATCCTGATTTCCCTGCAGACGATCGTATCGCGCAACATCGACCCGCTGCACCGGGTGGTCGTCACCGTCGGCGCGTTCCAGACGGACAGCGAGGCGAGCAATATCATCGCGCACCAGGTGCGGATGGCGGGAACGGTCCGCACGCTCGATTCGGAAAACCGGGCCCTGGCCGAAAAGCGCGTCCGCGAGGTTGCCGAGGGCACGGCCGCCGCCATGGGCGCGAGCGTCGAGGTCAGTTGGGAAAGCGGATACCCGGTCACCGTGAACGCCGCGCAAAACACCGCCTATGCCGAGGAGGTCGCGCGATCGATAACGGCCGACGTGATCGACAATGTCGATCCGATCATGCCGGCCGAGGATTTCAGCTACATGCTGGAGGAAAGGCCCGGCGCCTACATCTTTGTCGGAAACGGCGACAGCGCCGCGTGCCATCACCCCGCCTACAATTTCAACGACGAGGCGATTCCCTTCGGGTCAAGCTGGTATTCCGGGATGATCGAGGCCCGGATGCCGGTCGAGGAGTGACCGCGGCGCCCCATCGGCAAAAGCAAAACCCACGACGAACCAAAGTATCCATCGAGAATTAGCAGACAGGCGAAGTAATTCCGGCGCGAAGTGACACACGCGTTTGAAATACGATAAGCTCTGGATTGTCCTTTTGTTCCGAATTCTGCCATCGCAGGATCCGGTTCATCTGCAACCGGATCGGATGTCCCGCGCCTGGAGCAAGTATTGATGGAACGCCGTCTCGCAGCAATTCTCGCCGCTGATGTTGTCGGCTACAGCAGCCTCGTGGCACTCGACGAGGAACGCGCGGTCAGGGCTGTCCGGGCACACATCGTCGCGGTGGAACTCGACATTGGTCTTCACCATGGCCGGGTCGTGAAGACAACCGGGGACGGAATACTCGCTGAATTCGGGTCGGTGGTCGACGCGGTGTCCTGCGCGACAATGATGCAGGCCAACATCGCCAAGCGGAACGCGGACGCCGCGGAAAACGAGAGGATGGCGTTCAGGATCGGCGTGCATGTCGGCGACATCCTCATCCTCGACGACGACATTTTCGGCGACGGGGTCAATGTCGCCGCCCGTGTCGAGGGCCTGACGCCACCGGGTGGTATCCTGGTAACGGGCAGGGTTCACGAAGATGTCGGCAACAAGCTGGATCTGACCTACAAGGACCTGGGCGAACATCGGCTGAAGAACATCCCCCGCCCGGTGCGCCTCTTCGAAGTCAATCATGAGATTGCCGACAATGCGCCGATGCCGCAGGAGCGAACCCGCCCGGGCAAGCCCTCCCTGGCGGTATTGCCCTTCCTCAACATGTCGGACGTGACGGACAATGAATATTTCGCCGACGGTTTGACCGAAGACATAATCACGGCCCTGGCCCAGGTGCCGTGGATGTTCGTCATCGCCAGAAATTCAAGCTTCACCTACAAGGGCATGGTCGTCGATGTCCGAAAAGTCGGCCGGGATCTGGGTGTCGCGTATGTCCTTGAGGGCAGCATCCGCCAGCAAGGCGACAGGCTGCGTATCAACGGCCAGTTGATCGATGCTTCGGACGGAAGCCACATATGGGCAAACAGGTTTGATGGCAGGCTTGAAGATGTTTTCGGCCTGCAGGACCGGATTGCCGATGCCGTGGTCTCTGCCATCGGAGCCACCGTTCAGGCGGTGGAGATCAATCGCGTATCGCAAAAATCGAACCTGAATCTAACGGCATACGATCACTATCTGAAGGCTCTTGCCGCGCTCAATCGAGCGCAAATCGACGAAGCCGGCGAGTATTTGGATCAAGCCATCGGGATCGCGCCGGAATACGCAAAGGCAATGGCTATCCGGTCCTGGTGCCATACGCTCCGAAACACCTGGCTTGTCGGTTCCGAGCAGGAACAGGAACGCCTGGCCGGCACGGCGATTGCCGAAAGGGCGCTGGAAACGGACAATTCGGACATCGAGGTCTCCGCCTATGCCGGCTACACGCTGGGCTTTTTCGGTGCCGATGTTGACCGGGCGTTCTCCTTGCTGGCCGAAGCGACCGAACGCTGTCCCAGCTTTGCCTGGGCGTGGAATTCACGTGCGGTGCTTGAGGGCATTCAGGGCGAATCCGAACGCGCCATCGAATTTGGCCGGGTCGCTCAGCGGCTCAGCCCCCGGGATCCTCAGATGTTTCGAACCAATATCGCCATAGCGTCCGGGTGCATCAAACTGGGACGGTACGAGGAAGCACTGGAAGAAGCGCGCTCAGGGCTGCGCCTCAACCCGAACATCGTCGTCCTGTATTGCTTCAGCATAGTCAGTTTATGGCGGTTGGGGCGAAAGGACGAGGCGCTCGAACAGGCCCGTTTGCTCAAGGCCAGGAGACCTTCGTTCAGGGTTGCGCCGTTCCTGGAGCACAAGGGCCGCTTCCGAAATTTCCGCGATGAAGTCGACGGCGAGAGGGCAATCTATCTGGACGCAGGTCTGCCGGAATAACAACAGGGCGGCACCATCACCTCAAAGACGGCAGGCCTGAACACTCCTTACCCCTCGAACCGCTCCCAGCCGCCGGCCATCAGGTGCTCCTGCGGCAAAAAGCGTGTCTTGTAGTCCATCTTGCGCGAGCCGTTGACCCAGTAGCCCAGATAGACATGCGGCAGGCCGCGGTCCTGTGCGCGGCGGATGTGATCGAGGATCATGTAGGTGCCGAGCGAGCGGTCCGAATAGTCCGGGTCGAAGAAGGAATAGACCATGGAGAGCCCGTCGCCCATCAGGTCGCTCAGCGCGACGGCGATCAGCCGGCCCTTCGTGTCATCATCTTCTTCCAGGCTGTTGCTGCCGAGGCGGTATTCGATGATGCGCGTCGGCACGTGCGTGTCCTCGACCATCATCGCATAGTCGAGCACCGTCATGTCCGACATGCCGCCCTCCTGGTGGCGCGCGTCGAGATAGCCGCGGAAGAGCGAATACTGCTCGCTGGAGGGCTCGGCCGGGAACTCGGTGGCGACGATGTCCTTGTTGCGCACCAGGATGCGCTTCATCGACCGGTTGGGCTTGTATTCGCCCGCCAGGATCCGCACCGAGATGCAGGCCCGGCAGCTCTCGCAGGCCGGCCTGTAGGCGATGTTCTGCGAGCGGCGGAAGCCGCCCTGCGTCAGGAGATCGTTAAGGTCCGCCGCCTTCTCGCCCACCAGGTGCGTGAACACCTTCCGCTCGAACTGCCCTTCGAGATAAGGGCACGGGGAAGGGGCAGTCAGAAAGAACTGCGGAGACTGGACGGGCTGGTTCGTCATCGATCCGTGCGTGATTCCCTTTCATAGAATCTAGCAGAAATTATAGTCCATAATACCACGGCGCGATAAACGAAAATGTCAACCAGATGATCACAACAAGCGGCAGTCCGGCGCGCAGGTAATCGCGGAAACTGTAGTGGCCGGGGCCCATGACGAGCAGGTTCGTCTGGTAGCCGATGGGTGTCGCGAAGCTGGCATTGGCGGCGAAGATCACGGCGGCGACGAAGGCGTCCTGCGGGGCGCCGAGCCGCGTCGCGATGCCGAGCGCGATGGGGATGAACAGAACCGCCGTCGCGTTGTTGCTCAATATGTTGGTGACCACCGCCATCACCGCAAAAAGGATCGACAGCACCACCGGCACCGGCGCGCCCATCAGCGCCATGACGGTGGAATCGGCAATCAGCGCCGCCCCGCCGGTCACCTGCAGCGCGGTCGCCAGCGCAATGGACGAGCCGACGAGCAGGAAGACCTGCCGGTCGAAGGCGCGTGCCGCTTGGTAGATGGTGAGGCACCCGAAGGCGAGCATCAGCGCGGCGCCGGTGATGGCGCTCACCACGATGGGCAGGATGTTGAGCGCCGACAAAACGATGATGCCCAGAAAAATCGAGATGGCGATCATTGCCTTGCGGCTCTGCGGCACCGGCTCGGCCGAATGTTCGAGGAGCAGTAGGTCGTGGTCGCCGCGCAATTGCATGATCTGCTCGTAGTTGCCGCCGAGCAGCAGCGTGTCGCCGGGCTCCAGCCGGATCTCCGACAGCGGCATGCGCGCCATGCGGCTCTTGCGCTGCACGCCGAAGACGGAAACGCCGTGGCGGGCGCGGATGCCGGAAAGCTGGATGGTGCGGCCGGCGAAGCGCGAGCCCGGCGCGACGACGGCCTCGACGAGGTGATAGTCGGGGCCGGGCCGGCGGTCCTCGCCGGCTTCCTCGCGCTCGTGATCGCCCTCGGCGGCCTCGTCCGGTTCGGCGACGGCGTTGCCCAGTGCAAGGGCGCGCGAGAACGCGCGGCGCGTGCCGGTGACGACCAGCGTGTCGCCGGCGGAGATCGTGATATCCTCGAAGGGCGGCAGGATCGGCACATCCCGCCGGTGCATCAGCCGCGGCGTGAGATCGACCATGCCGGGAAACATGCCGGCCTTCGACTTGATTCCGATATAGGGGTGGCCGGCCGTCACCGGGATCTCGCCGATGAACTGCGCGCCCTGCGCCGTGTTGCCGCGCGCCATGACGGAAGGGCGCTCGCGCATCATCGACGGCATGGCAAAGAGCACGTAGAGGCCGCCGACGAAGGCAAGCATCGAGCCCATGCCGGTGAGGTCGAAGAAATTGACCGTGACACCGTAATCCTGCGCCACGCCCGCCGCGATCAGGTTGGTCGAGGAGCCGAGCAGCGTCGTCATGCCGCCGAGGATGCACATGAAGGAGAGCGGCATGAACACCTTGAAGCCCGGATAGTTGCGCTGCGCGGCGATCACCGTGAGGATCGGGATGAAGATGACGACGACCGGCGTGTTGTTGAGGAAGGCGCTAAGGACGCCCGCCGCGATAACGACGTAGAAGATCGCCCGCCGGCCGCTGGTGCCGCCC
Organism: Nitratireductor sp. XY-223; assembly: GCF_004959855.1. Taxonomy (GTDB): domain Bacteria; phylum Pseudomonadota; class Alphaproteobacteria; order Rhizobiales; family Rhizobiaceae; genus Hoeflea_A. The sequence continues at coordinate 325,420 of NZ_SPNT01000003.1, forward strand.
AGCCGGCCGATGCTGCGCGCCGGCCCGTCCACCGCGTCGGTGGCGAAAAGGCCCTGGCCGACGATCAGGAGCGCAATCACGGTGGCGAGCGCCGGGTCGGAAAAGCCGGCGAGCAGCCGCGCCGGCGTCAGTTCGACCCCGCTGTCGCTGGTGAAGGGAAAAAAGCCGAAAAATACGAGCAGGATGGAAAGGCTTCCAAGCGAAACCGCCTCCATCGACAACCGTTCCGAGGCATAGGCGATGATCGTCGCGCCGATGATGACGAATGTCGCCCACAGATGGAAATCCTGCATGCCCTGCCTTTGGTTTTATGCGCCGGGCTGCGATTTTATCCGTCGGGCTGCCGCGATCAAAGCGGCATATTGCCTTTATGCGTGCAATTTTGGCGCGTCTTTGCAAAAGACGCGCATCTGTGGAAACAGGTTTCTAATGAATGGCGGGTGCGTCAGATATCGTCGCGGATGACGACGACGCCGAGAAGCAGGTCGTGCAGGAGCTGCTTGCGCGGGGTGAACAGGCAGATCAAAAGGATCGGGATGAAGACGACATTGCCGATCCAGAAGAGCACCGCGTGGACCATGGCGAGCATCGGATCGACCATCTGCCCGTCGGTGCGCACCATGCGCACGCCCATGATCTGCATGCCGGGGGTTGCCTGTTTGATACCGCCGAGGGTCAGTCCGACATAGGGCAGGGCGACGATGGCGAAGAGCACCGAATAGAGGACCCAGCCGAGACCGAAGCTGAAGAGGCCGATGAAGAAGATCAGGATGGCGACCGGGATGCACAGCGCGATCACCAGTGCGTAGTCGATGAAGAAGGCGAGGATGCGCCGCGAGCGCACGCCGTCATAGACCTTCCAGGTATCGAGGCGATCGTCCATTGCCTGCACCGTGTGGCTGGTTCCAGATGGCTCGGTCATTGCATCATCCTTTGGGCAAAGGCAAGCACCGCCTCATACGCGGCGCCCGCGGCAGTACGGGCCGCGGGCGTTGGGGGAGGTCTTGCGTTTTGCTGTTTGGCACTAGGGTCTGTTGAGTATCAGTCTTGTGGCGTCGGCGCAGCCCATTTCGTTGCTGGCGAGGCGCGAAACGCGCCGTAGTGCAGGCCACTTCAAGCGTTTCGCAACGACGTCCAGCGGCGAAATGGGCTCCGTCCCAAAGGGATTTGACCGGATTTGCCCACTGACGCCCCCTTCGTCGTTGAATATGCGCTGCATGTCCCGCCTCCTCAGGGAACGACATTGAACAAATCCGCTCAAACCGACACCATAAGACTGACACTCAACAGACCCTGGATGAGGTGGGGATTGTCGCGCGCCCGTTCAAGGGGCTGCCGTGATTTCGGCGATTATGGTTGACGCAGCAGCTTGGCCGCCTCCAGTGCGAAATAGGTCAGGATCCCGTCGCAGCCGGCGCGCTTCAAGGCGAGCAGGCTTTCCATCATGGCGCGCTCGCCGTCGAGCCAGCCGTTCTGGGCCGCGGCCTTGATCATCGAATATTCGCCCGACACCTGGTAGGCGAACGTCGGCATGCCGAAGGTCTCCTTCAGCCGCCAGACGATGTCGAGATAGGGAAGGCCCGGCTTGACCATCAGCATGTCGGCGCCTTCCTCGACATCGAGCGCCGCGTCGCGGACCGCCTCGTCCGAGTTGGCCGGGTCGATATAGTAGCTGCGCTTGTCGCCCTTGAGCAGGTCCTGCGTGCCGATCGCCTCGCGATAGGGTCCGTAGAAGCCGGAGGCGTATTTGGTGGCATAGGACATGATGCCGACATCGCTGAAGCCGGCTTCGTTGAGCGCGTCGCGGATGGCGCCGATCCGCCCGTCCATCATGTCGGACGGGGCGATGATGTCGGCGCCGGCCTCGGCCTGCAGCACCGCCGCCGCGGCGAGCTGCGCCACCGTCTCGTCATTGACGATGACCCCGTCGCGCAAAATGCCGTCATGCCCGTGGCTGGTGAACGGATCGAGCGCCACGTCCGTGATGACGCCGATCTCGGGAACCGCCTTCTTGATCGCCCGTGTCGCCTCGTTGATCAGGTTGTCCGGCGCCAGCACGTTCGAACCCGTGTCGTCGCGCAGCGCAATGTCGATATTCGGGAAGGTCGCGATCGCCGGAATGCCGAGTTCGGCCGCCTGTTCGGCCTTTTTCGCGGCAAGGTCCGGCGTGACGCGCTCAACGCCCGGCATCGCCTTTATGTCCTCGCTGCGGTTTTCGCCAGGGATCAGGAAGATCGGCCAGATTAGGTCGTCGACGCTCAGCGTGTTCTCCCGCACCAGGCGCCGCGTCCAGTCGAAACGCCGGTTGCGGCGCATCCTGCGGCCGCCGGTGATTTCGTCAACGGTCCTGCCGGTCAAAACGGATTTGTCGATTCGACGGTTCATGGGTCCAACGCCTGTTGCAATAATTGTCGCTGCGCAGAACACTTATCACGCCGGCCCGCCGCTTTCAAAGCGGCCGAACGGCGGTTGCATGCGGCATGCTGATGCGCCTGTGCCATTGACCATTCGCGAGGGTCTGCTTAGAGCATAGAAAATCGCGATCGGGGACGGAAATGACATTTGGCGGCGAAGGCGACATCGAATTTGAGGTCCGGGGAAACGCCGGCGTCATAACCATGACCCGGCCGCAAGCACTCAACGCGATCAACGACCGCATGGTGCTGGCCATGGACGCGGCGCTCGATGCCTGGCGGGCCGATGCGCGTGTCCGCCACATCGTGCTGAAGGGCGAGGGGCGGGCCTTCAGCGCCGGCGGCGACCTGCTGGCGCTCTACGAGATGGCCAAGTCCGGCCGCCCCCACTACGATTTCTTCCGCGACGAATACCAGCTCAACGCCCGTCTCGGCGTTTATGAAAAGCCGATCGTCGCGCTGATCGACGGCATCGTCATGGGCGGCGGTGTCGGTGTCGCCGTGCACGGCCGCTACCGGGTCATGACCGAGAACGCGGTGTTCGCGATGCCCGAGGTCGGCATCGGCTTTTTCCCGGATGTCGGCGGCAGTCATTTCCTGCCGCGCCTGCCGAAGAAATTCGGCCTCTATCTCGCCCTGACCGGCGCGCGCATCCGCGCCGGCGATGCGCTTATCTCGGGCATCGCCACCCATGGCGTTTCGGCGGAAAACCTGGAGGACCTCGAGGAGGCGCTCTGCCAGTCCGGCGATGCCGACGGGGTGTTGGCGCGTTTCGACGAGCGGCAGTCCCTGCCGGAAGCCAGGCTGGACCATGACGAGATCGAACGCCTGTTTTCTGCCGAATCCGTAGCCGGCATCGTTGCCAATCTCGAGAGGGAGCAGGACGGCAGCGAATTGGCGAAGTCGGCGCTTGAAGCCATGCGCACAAAGTCGCCCACTAGCATGTCGGTCGCCTACCGGCAGCTCCAGGAGGGCGTGAAGCTCGATCTTGCCGACTGCATGCGCATGGAGTTCCGCATCCTGGTCAGGATGCTGCGTGGCCACGAATTCGTCGAGGGCATCCGCGCCGTCATCGTCGACAAGAGCAACGATCCCACCTGGCATCCGGCGACGCTGGACGAGGTCACCGCCGAGGCGGTGGACGCCTATTTCCAGCCGCTCGGCGACGATGAGCTGGCCGCGTTCCCGGACGAGACATGAGCGACATGCGCGAACACGGCGCTCCGCACCAGACGACGGCGGAGCTGGCCTTCGATATCTTTCACCGGATAATTGCGATCTTTTGCCTGATCGCCGGCCTTCGCTACTGGTCGCTGCTGATCGGCATCGCCGAGGGCGGCGCGTGGCGCTTCGACCTGCTGCCTGTCCACTGGAAGATAGCCGCGGCAAGCCTTGCCGTGCTATGGCCGGTAGCCGGCATCGGATTGTGGATGATCGTCTCCTGGGGGCCGGTGGTCTGGCTGGTCGCGGCGACCACCGAGATCATCATGCACGGCGCGTTCCCGGAACTATACGGAAGCAACTGGCTGATCATTGCTTCCCAGGCAACAATTGCGGTGCTTTACGCCGTGTTTCGGATCGCGATATACTTTGCAAAACGGGTCGACGAACAGGCCGAGTAACAAAAAATTCACTTTGAATTCGCGTTTGTTCGAGTAACCTCTTATTAATATTGCATTTTAAGTCCAATTTTAGACGTATTCGATAGGGTGTGCCTCAAGGTGGCAGAAAAAAAGCCGCCAAAACGACAGTGAGGCATTAGTGATGGTAAATAGTATGCGTGCGGACTCTGTGCCGCCGGCACAGGACAGGGACGCGTTGCGTTCGTTGTATATGGAGTGTCTGCAACTGGTGGAGCGGTTGCATCGCCGGCTGCTGGACGTCATCAAGGATGAATTCGAGCGGAACGGCCGCAGCGACATCAATGCAATACAGGCGCTGCTTCTGTTCAATATCGGAAACGCGGAACTGACAGCCGGCGAACTGCGTTCGCGCGGTTACTACCTCGGCTCCAATGTTTCCTACAATCTGAAGAAGCTCGTCGATCTCGGCTTTATCAACCACCAGCGTTCGCGTGTCGACCGCCGGTCGGTTCGCATCAGCCTGACCGAGAAGGGCAACGAGATCGCCGACATCGTCGCGGGCCTCTACGAGCGTCATATCGGCTCGATCGAGCAGGTCGGCGGTATCGACGTGGCCGAGTTCCAGCACATGAACAAGGCGCTGCAGCGGCTCGATCGCTTCTGGAACGATCAGATCCTCTATCGTCTGTAGGTCGCTCGACGGCCTCCGGACCACTGCCTTAGCGCACCGCCGGCATTTGCCTTGCCGGCGGTCGCTGACGTTCCGGTTAGCATCTCCCTTCCATCCGCATCCGGCGCGCATTGACCCTTGCGCGCCATTGTGATCCGCTATCCGCCTCAACAGGAGGCGGGCACGGTTATGGATGCGACTTTTCCGGTTTTCGATCTTGGCGCCTTCGAGGCCGCCGATACCGGCGACAAGGCCGAAATGGGCCGGCGGGTCGACCGGATATGTCGCGAGACCGGGTTTCTGGCAATCGCCAATCACGGCGTGCCGCAGAACGTCATTTCCGGCGTGTGGAACGCCGCCACCGATTTTTTCGATCTTCCCGCGGACATAAAGCAGCGCGCGAAAGCGCCCTATGACGGCTATCCTTACGGCTATCTCGGGCCTGAACTGGAGGCGCTCGCCAAGTCGCGCGGCGTGGACACGCCGCCCGACCTGAAGGAGAGCTTCAATGGCGGGCCGTCTGCGCCGCCGCCCGGCATGGACGATCCCGAGGCTCTGGAATTCTGCTACGCCGAGACCATCTGGCCGGACGCGCCGGAGGACTTTGTTGCCCGCTGGACCGCCTACTACAGGTCCATGGAGGATCTGGCGGCAAGGATCATGCGCCTCTTTGCCGTGGCGCTGGAACTGCCGGAGACCCATTTCAATCCGTTCATCGATGCTCCGATCAGCGCGCTGCGGGCGCTGAACTATCCGCGGCAGACGACGGCGCCGCAACCGGGCCAGTTGCGCGCCGGCGCGCACACCGACTACGGCAGCCTGACCGTCCTCTTACCGCAGGAGGGCTCGCGCGGGCTGGAGATCCAGGCGCCGGACGGAAGCTGGCTGCCGGTCCCGCCGGTTCCCGGCGCCTTCGTCATCAATATCGGTGACCTGATGGCGCGCTGGACAAACGACCGCTGGGTTTCGACCCTGCACCGGGTGGTCAACCCGCCGCCGGAGGAGGGCGGTATGGACCGGCGCCAGAGCCTGGCGTTCTTCCACCAGCCGAACTGGCACGCCCGGATCGAGTGCCTGCCGTCATGCCTCGCCGCGGGCGAGACGCCGAAATACGAGCCAGTGCTGTCGGGGCCTTATCTGATGGCCAAGTTCAGGGCGACGACCGTTCCGGCCGCATCATGACGCTCACGCCGCAGCGGCCGATCGCAGCTTTTCTTCAAAGACCGCCTTTGCCGCCTGCCATTCCTCGCCGCCGTCAAAACCGTTGAGCAAAGGCGCGAACTGGCGGGAGAAATCCTCCGAGGCTTCCAGCGGCACCAGCGAGGGCAGGTTGTCGATGGCTGTCAGTTCGACGGTCCGACCCGAGCCGTTGCGGCCGATGTCGATGAAGGGCTGCTGCCAGGATGTCGGCGCATCGTAGACCGGCAGGGGGTTGTAGTCGCTGAGTGGATCGCACGACACGTCGGAGATCGTCGCAAGCCGGGTGCCGGGTCGGCCTAGATCCGCCCTTTCAAGCAGCAGCAGGCCGGGCCCCGTCATCAGCACGCAGTTGACCAGCAGGTCGTGCGACAGGAGGGCGTTGCGGCCGAGATCGGCGGTTTCCTCCTTGTCCCATTCGGTGACGGGACAGCCGGCGATCTTCAGCGCATCGGTGGCGCCGGTCCCCGAGCGGCCCTTTGCGCCGATGACAATGCAGCGGGGCAGGACGGGGGCGCTTTCCGCCAGCCTTCGGATTTCGGCGACCACGGCTTCGCGCCCGGCAAAGCTCTTCAGCGGGAGGGACGGTTCGTCGCGGCCCTGTTCGCGCGCCAGATGCCGCCACAGCGCCAGCGCCGCGCCCATCCAGCCCGCCCAGTAGCCGAACGCGGCAGCGCGGCGGCCCTGGCCGTCGACCAGGAACTCGATATCGTAAAGAGTGCCGCCGCCCTTGCGAAAGCGTTCCATCTCGTCGCGCCAGCCGAACTGGTCCTTGTAGATATGGGCAAAGTGGATCATCCGGTTGGAAAGCGCCGGCGGATCGGGTGGCAGTTCCTTCAGCCCGAGGATGACGGTGTCCGGATCGGCGTGCGTCCAGCTTCCCGCAGCGGCGATCTCGCAGCCCGCGTTTCGATAGTCCGAATCGGAAAAGACGCGTTTTTCGCTCGTTTCCACCGAAATCCGCCAGCCGGAGCGGATCAGGCTTTCGGCATCGGCCGGCGTGACCGGCGTTCTTCGCTCGCTGTCGCGCGCTTCGTCGCGCAAATGCAGGTGCATGTTCGGCTCCGCTGTCCTATATCACGCATCACGGGCCGTCTTGGCGGCCTGTGATGCCTGCTCTATGGATCATAGCGAACAGAATGTTAACCATGAATTGGCCATATTAATGTGAAAATCGACGACGTGAGACACGGAACGGACCGACGCGATCCGGACGTGAATTGTGGGGACTCGCAAAAACGTGAGAATTGTTTCGGGGACTGGCTGTTATAGTTGTGTTTCAACAGGATGGGCGACATTCGGCGAGACAACACGACCTGAACAGAAGTGGCTTGACGGTAATAGCTGATGGCAAAGAAGAAATACTCTGAACCGGTTTCTCGGCGGGCCTTCCTTGGAAGCGCCGTTGCAGCGGGTGCTGCCGTGGCCGCGGGCGCCGCATCTGCCCAGACCCTGACGCAGACGACGATCGAGAGCATCATCAACGCGCCGCGCCGTGGCACGTGGGACGACCAGTTCGACGCCCAGGCCTCACGCAATGCCGAAAAGGTCAATTCGCGCGTTCCGGTGCTGAGCGCCGACACCGTCAACTATGTCGAGACAGCGATCGCCAGCTACCAGGATATCGTCTACCGGGGCGGCTGGCCGGTTGTCCCGTCATCCAAGAAGCTCAGGCTCGGTGTCGACGATCCGTCCGTTTCGACGCTCCGCCAGCGCTTGATCATATCCGGTGACCTGGCCGAATCGGCCGGAACCTCGACCGCGTTCGATTCCTACGTCGATGGCGCGGTGAAGCGCTTCCAGGCCCGCCACGGCCTTCCCGTCGACGGCGTTCTCGGCCGCTATTCCTACGCGGCGCTCAATGTTTCGGCGGCGGTTCGCCTTGGCCAGCTCGAGACCAACCTGGTCCGGCTGCGGTCCATGTCCGGCTATCTCGGCGACCGCTATGTGATGGTCAACATTCCCGCCGCCCAGATCGAGGCGGTGGAATGGAACAAGGTGGCGCTGCGCCACACGGCCATTGTCGGCAAGATCAGCCGGCAGACGCCGATCCTCAATTCGAAGATCCACGAGGTGATCCTCAATCCCTATTGGACGGCGCCGCGCTCGATCATTGAAAAAGACATCATGCCGCTGATGCGCAAGGACCCGACCTACCTGACGCGCAACTCCATCCGGCTCTTCGACGGCAAGGGCGACGAGGTCGATCCGCAGACCATCGACTGGAATGCGGAAGAGGCGCCCAAGCTGATGTTCCGGCAGGATCCCGGCAAGATCAACGCCATGTCCTCGACCAAGATCAACTTCCACAACCCGCATGCCGTCTACATGCACGACACGCCGCAGCAGAGCCTGTTCGGCAAGCTGCTTCGCTTCGAGAGCTCCGGTTGCGTCCGGGTCCAGAATGTCCGCGATCTATCGACCTGGCTGTTGCGCGACACAGCCGGCTGGGATAGGCAGACCATGGAGCAGGTGATCGCCAGCGGCGTCAGCACGCCGATTGAACTCGCCGAGCCGGTGCCGGTCTATTTCACCTACATCACCGCCTGGTCGACGGCCGACCGCGTCGTGCAGTTCCGCGACGACATCTATCGCAGGGACGGCGTCGAGGAACTGGCGCTTCAATAGTCCGAAACGGGCCTGAGCCGCCCGTTTGGCGCGTTTTTTGCCGCAAACAGTGTTGTTTGAGTACGCTGTCGAGGGATAACCGGCGCCGAGCCTTGTTTAATTTCCGCCGCAGCATTATGACACGCCCGTGGCCGCGCTGACGTATTGACCAAGGCCCGGTCCGGTATGTCCGGAACAAAGCGCCAGCTTCGAGGAAGCTGCCCCTATGCAGGATTGACGATCTATGTCCGACCCAATTGCCACCATGGACCGTCCGGCGGACGCGTTCTTCAAGAACTCCCTTAGCGAATCCGATTCAGCCATTTTCGGCGCCATCCAGAAGGAACTTGGAAGGCAGCGGCAGGAAATCGAACTGATCGCCTCCGAGAACATCGTCTCGCGCGCCGTGCTCGAGGCGCAGGGCTCGATCATGACCAACAAATACGCCGAAGGCTATCCGGGGCGGCGCTACTATGGCGGATGTCAGTATGTCGACATTGCCGAGCAACTGGCGATCGATCGGGTCACGGAGCTGTTTAGCTGCGAGTTCGCCAACGTGCAGCCCAATTCCGGCAGCCAGGCCAACCAATCGGTCATGCTGGCGCTCGCCAAGCCCGGCGACACGGTGCTCGGCATGAGCCTCGATGCCGGTGGCCACCTGACCCACGGCGCACGGCCCAACATGTCCGGAAAATGGTTCAACGCCGTCCAGTACGGTGTTGTCGCCGAGACCGGCATCATCGACTACGATCAGGTCGAGGCGCTGGCCCACGAGCACAAGCCGGCCATCATCATTGCCGGCGGCTCGGCTTATTCGCGCAATATCGACTTCGCGCGCTTCCGCGCCATCGCCGACCAGGTCGGCGCCTGGTTCTGGGTCGACATGGCGCATTTTGCCGGCCTCGTCGCCGGCGGCGTCAATCCGAGCCCGTTCCCGCACGCCCACGTGGTCACCTCGACGACGCACAAGACATTGCGCGGCCCGCGCAGCGGGCTGGTGCTCACCAACGATCCGGATATCGCCAAGAAGATCAACTCCGCCGTTTTCCCCGGCCTGCAGGGCGGCCCGCTGATGCATGTCATAGCCGCCAAGGCCGTCGCATTCGGCGAGGCGCTGACACCGGAATTCTCTGCATACGCAGCCCAAGTCGTTGAAAATGCGAAAGTTCTTGCGTCGACTCTGGTCGAAGGCGGTCTCGAAATCGTCTCCGGCGGCACCGACACCCATCTGATCCTTGTCGACCTGCGCCCGAAGGGCCTGACCGGCAACGTGACGGAAGCGGCACTCGAGCGCGCCTTCATCACCTGCAACAAGAACGGCGTTCCGAATGATCCGGAAAAACCGACGATCACCTCGGGCGTCCGCCTCGGAACGCCGGCCGCCACGACGCGCGGCTTCGGGCCGGCGGAGTTCCGCGAAGTCGGCAAGCTGATCATCGAGGTCCTCGACGGCCTTCGCGCGGCCGGCTCTGCGGAGGAGAATGCCGCGGTCGAGCAGGCGGTGAAAAAGAAGGTCATCGCGCTCACCGACCGCTTCCCGATTTATCCGGGTCTGTAGCCGGTCCCGCGTCAGTTCGCGTGCCCGGCGAAGCACGGCTTCGCCGGGTTTTTTTCTTACACCGAGACCTTTTCCCGCGCCTTTTTTGCAACGCCGTTTCCATGCCGTAAACGGTTCTGCTATGAAGATTCGCACTTGCCGGGCTGGTTCGGGCCGGCCCTAGAGCAAAAACCGAATAATCAGCGGCTGCGGGGTCTTATGCGCTGTCCTTATTGCAATTCCGAAGACAGTCAGGTGAAGGATTCGCGTCCGGCCGAGGACGGCACGGCGATCCGCCGTCGCCGTGTCTGCCCCGATTGCGGCGGCCGGTTCACGACATTCGAACGGGTGCAGTTGCGCGATCTGCAGGTGATCAAGAAAACCGGCCGCAAGGTGCCGTTCGACCGCGACAAGCTGATGCGTTCCTTCGACATCGCGCTGCGCAAGCGGCCGGTCGAGCGCGACCGGGTCGAACGCGCGGTCTCCGGCATCGTGCGCCGTCTGGAAAGCTCCGGCGAAACCGACGTGCATTCCGACAAGATCGGCCTGATGGTGATCGAGGCGCTGAAGGCGATCGACGATGTCGCCTTTGTGCGCTACGCATCGGTCTATCGCGATTTCAGCGACCCGAAAGATTTTGAGAACGTTATCAATGAGTTGAGCGCGCAGATCAATGGCGGCGGCGGCGGCCAGGAGGACTGACCGGAATGGCCGTTAGCGCGTTCGATCGGCGAATGATGGCGGCGGCAATCCGCTACACCTGGCGCAATCTCGGCCGTACCGGGACGAACCCGTCGGTCTCAACGATCATTGTCCGCGACGATGAGGGCGACACGCCGGTGATCGTCGGCCGGGGCATCACGGCGATCGGCGGCCGCCCGCACGCGGAAACCGAGGCGATTGCCGAAGCCGGCGAATTGGCGCGCGGCGCGACCGCTTATGTCACGCTCGAACCGTGCGCCCATCATGCCAGCACGCCGCCCTGCGCGGAGGCGCTGGTGCGGGCCGGGGTAAAGCGCGTTGTGGCGGCGACGACGGATCCGGACGGCCGGGTGTCGGGCCGCGGCTACAGGATCCTTGAAGACGGCGGAATTGATGTCGAGGTCGATGTCCTTGCGGAACAGGCGCAGTACGCCATGTCCGGCTACCTGACGCAGCGCCGGTTCGGCCGACCGCACGTCTCCCTCAAACTGGCCGTCTCGTCGGATGGGAAGATCGGCCGGCGCGGTGGCGGTCAGGTGGCGATCACCGGGCCGCAAAGCAATGCCGCCAGCCACATTTTACGGGCAACAAGCGATGTCATCGTCGTTGGTATTGGGACGGTGCTTGAGGACGATCCGATGCTGACCTGCCGCCTGCCGGGCATGGAAGACCGTTCGCCGGCACGGCTTGTGCTCGACCGCGGCCTGAGGCTGCCGCTCGACTGCAGGCTCGTGCGCACGGCGCGGGCGCATCCGGTGCTGGTGGCGACGACCGTTCTTCCGGACGATGAGCGTTACCGCAGCCTTTCCGAGGCCGGATGTATCATGGTTGCCTGCGAGGAGAGCGGCGATGGGATCGCCTTGCCCGAACTGTTGGAAGATCTTGCGGCGCGAGGTTATTCCACGGTCATGGTCGAGGGCGGGGCCACGGTCGCGCGGTCGTTCATCGACGCCCATCTTGTTGACAGGATTCGACTCTATGCCGGGCCGGAGGCGATCGGCGATGACGGCGTCGCGTCGCCGCTGACGCCCGATGAGATGCCCGACGGTTTCGTTCCGACCCGCACCGATGTCTTCGGAGCGGATCGGCGTCTGGAATATGAAAGGTCCCGCTGATGTTCACCGGAATCGTCACCGATGTGGGCACGATTGAAACCGTGACACCGATGAACGAGGGCGTGCGCCTGCGCGTTCACACGGCTTACGATCCCGCCAGCATCGACATCGGTGCTTCGATCGCCTGTTCGGGCACCTGCCTGACGGTCACCGGTCTGCCCGGCGAGGGCGACAACGGCCGCTGGTTCGAGGTCGAGGCCTGGGAAGAGGCGCTGCGCCTGACAACCATCGGCGGATGGCAGGCAGGCACGCGCATAAACCTCGAGCGCTCCCTGAAGATCGGCGACGAACTCGGCGGTCATCTCGTTTCGGGTCATGTCGACGGGCTTGCAGAGGTCGTCGCGATCGGCGAGGAGGGCGACGCAAGCCGGTTTCAGATCCGCGCGCCCGATGCGCTGGCGAAGTTCATCGCGCCAAAGGGCTCCGTAGCGCTGGACGGGACGTCCCTGACGGTCAATGCCGTTGACGGGTGCGATTTCGACGTGCTTTTGATCCGGCACTCGCTGGACGTGACCACCTGGTCGGATCGGGTGGCCGGCGACAGGGTCAATCTCGAGATCGACCAGATGGCCCGCTATGCGGAACGGCTGATCGGCTTCCGCTCGGAAAAGACGTAATACCGGGCATCCGGAAATGGCAGCTATGCGCGAAAAGCGCTTGCCAAGTGGACGGCGGCGTGGTTTTACGCCCGCACATTTCGCAATTCAAAGGAACGCCACCATGAGCGGTTCACCGCATCTCCTCATCATCGAGGCGCGTTTTTACGACGACCTGGCCGACGCGCTTCTGGAGGGCGCGACCAACGCTCTGAAGGAAGCGGGTGCAAGCTGGGATGTCATCACCGTACCGGGTGCGCTCGAGATCCCGGCCGTTATATCCATGGCGCTCGACGGCATGGACGAAGGCGGGACCGAATATGACGGCTTCGTCGCGCTTGGTGCCGTGATCCGCGGCGAGACCTATCACTTCGACATCGTCGCCAATGAATCGAGCCGGGCCATCATGGAACTGTCGATCAGCGAGTCGCTTGCCATCGGCAATGGCATTCTGACCGTCGAGAATCGCGACCAGGCGTGGACGCGGGCGCGCCAGCACGACGGTCCCGGGGAAAAGGACAAGGGCGGTTTCGCCGCCCGGGCCGCACTGCGGATGATCGAGGTCAAGGAAAGGCTGGGCGCTGCCAAGTGAGCAAGGACGCATCGAAAACGAGACCGGCCAATCAGCGCGGCGCCGCCAGGCTTGCGGCGGTTCAGGCGCTGTACCAGATGGATGTCGGCGGCACCGGCGTCCTCGAAGTCGTGTCGGAATACGAGATGCACCGGCTCGGCAAGGAACTGGACGGCGATCTCTATCGGCAGGCCGACCCGGCCTGGTTTCGCGCCATCGTGTCGGGCGTTGTCGAGCAGCAGCGCACGCTCGATCCGCTGATCCGCACATCGCTGACCGAGGACTGGCCGCTGTCGCGGCTCGATTCGACATTGCGGGCCATATTGCGGGCAGGGACCTACGAGATCGCGAACCGCAGGGACGTGCCGGTTGCCGTGATTGTCACCGAATATGTGGATATCGGCCGGGCGTTTTTCGACGATGACGAGCCGAAGCTGATCAATGCGGTGCTCGACCGCATCGCCAAGCGGGTGCGCGGCGAAGACAAGAAACAGTAATGTAGCACCCGTCCCGGGCGCTATGGCCGCAATCCGAGCATGTCGCTCGCCGTCATTGCGGATATGCCGCCGTCGATGAGAATATCCTGTCCCTTGATCCAGCGGCTTTCCGGCGACGCCAGAAAACAGATCACGTCGGCGATCTCGTCCGGTTCTCCGGCCCGACCGGCACGGGCGACGGCTTTCTGCGCTCTCTCGCCGAAGGCGTTCAAAAAATCGTCGAGTATGCCGGTGGAGACGGCGGCCGGACTGACCGAGTTCATGCGAAGGTTCCGTGCGATCATGTCCTCGGTTCGGGCAATCGTCAGGGCAATGACGGCCTCCTTTGAAAGATTGTAGGCGCGGACCGCATCGATCTCCTGCGCGGCAACGAAGCCGGGCACGTCGTCCATCGTGCCGAGCGCCATCAGCGCCTTCACCTGTTCGATGTTGTCGCGCCACATGAAGCCGGCGCGAGACGCGGTGTTCACGATGGCCGCGTTCGGCGCCAGCTTGTCCAGCATGGCGTCAAGGAACAGGCGCAGTCCGACGAAATTCACCTTCAGGATAAGCGCCTCCAGGCCTTCCCGCGGCGGCAGGCCGGCATTGTTGATCAGCGCGTCGAAGGGGCCTTCGGCGGCCTCGGCCGCCGCTGAGATCGAACCGGCATCGCCAAGGTCCGTCTTGATCCAGCGGTCGACATTGTGCTGCGGTTCGTTCAGGTCGAAGGCGGTCACATGCGCGCCGCGCGCCTTCAGTTTGGCGGCAACCGATGCGCCGATCCCCGTTGCTCCACCCGTCAGTGCCACGCGCATGTCATTCCCCCTTTGTCTCTGCAATCATCGTCTTTGAAGTGAAGCATACGGTCATCGGTCGGGTAACCCTAAAGTGCTGTCGAAAGTGCAGGGCGCTATCGGCTGGTCTAACCAACCTCAACCACGACGATCTCCGGCGGCATTCCGAAGCGCAGGGGAAGACCGCTGCAACCCAGCCCGCCCGACACGATCAGGTGCCTGCTTCTCTCGGTGAAATGACCGTAGGCATAGCGCCGTCCGTGGCGCGACGGCACATAGGGCGGCCCCAGATAGGGAAAGCGGACCTGTCCGCCATGCGTGTGTCCGCTGAGCATCACGTCGATCCGGTCGGGGATCTCCGGAAACACGTCCGGCTCGTGGGCGAGCAGGACGACCGGTTCCGTGTCGCCGCGCACATGGGTCAGCGTGCCGGCGAGATCGTCCTCGCCACGGAAACGCTTGCGGCCCAGCTTCTCGGCCCGCTGCGAACCGAGCCCGGCGAGCCAGAAGCGCGCGCCGGCGGTTGTTCGCAACTTCACGGCCATATTCTGAAGGACGGCAATGCCCGCTTCTTCCAGATGGCGGCGTACGTCCGCGCCGCCCCGCCAGCAGTCGTGATTGCCGAGGACCGCGAACGTGCCGAGCGGCGCGGACAGACCGGACAGTGCTTCGCTCCAGTCCGTCATGGGCAGATCCGTCCAGCGGCCGAGGCGCTCCATGCCGCTGACATAATCGCCAAGGAGAACGACAAGATCGGGTTTGAGCGCGTTGGCCTGCTCGACGATGGCGCCGATGCGCGCCCGCGTCATCCACAGCCGGCACGCATGCAAATCGGCAAGCGCGACGACACGCAATCCCGTCAGATTGACATGCCGGAAGAACTCCAGCCGGTCGGAGCGGACGCGGTACCGCTTGATCCTCGGCTTTATCATTGGCGCGTAGCCGACAGCGTAGCCGCCCAGAGCACCGGCAACGGCGCTGCCGCCGATCAGCGTTTCAACGAGCATGGCGGAACTTCGTATTCATGCGGCCGCGAACCGGAACTTTGACCGGCAGGCGCGAAGGCGGGGACAGAACATGATTCAATGACGCAACAAAACTCCCTAACCGGTTTCAATGATTACGATTTCCGGCGGAACGCCGAAGCGGACCGGCAGCATGGAGCAGCCCAGCCCGGCCGAAACGACCAGTTGCCGGCCGTCTTCGACGATATGCCCCTGGGCATAACGCTGGCCGTAGCGGGACGGAACGACCGGTGCGCCGACGAATGGCAGCCGCACCTGTCCGCCATGGGTGTGGCCGCTCAATGTCAGATCGACACGGGGCTGGACTTCCGGAAAGATGTCAGGCTCGTGCGCAAGCAGGACAACGGCGCTGTCCTGATCGCCGATCTGGGCCATGGTGCCGGCAAGATCGTCCACGCCGCGGAAGCGGCCGCCGCCGATCGGGATTGCCAACTGGTCGCCCAGCCCGGCAAGCCAGAAACGGCCGCCCTCGGGACGCTCGATCATCGTGGCGGTATTTTCCAGCACCGGTATCCCGACGGACGTCAGATGGCCGGTTGCCGCGGGCGCATCCACCCACCAGTCGTGATTGCCCAGCACCGCGAACGTGCCGAGCGGCGCGTTCAGCTCGGCAAGGGCGGCGGCCCAGGACGCCATCGGAACGATGGCGCTCCGGAAACGCTTCAGGCCGGCGACGAAGTCTCCGAGCAGGACAATGAGGTCCGGTTGCAACGCGTTCGTCCGCCGGACGATATATGCGATGCGTGTGAGGGGCATCCACGGCTCGCAGGCGTGGAAATCCGCCAGGACCGCAATCCGCAGCGGTCGGCCCGATTCGTCGTTGAGCGCATCAAGGCGCGGCGTGCGGATCCGGTACCGCGTTTCGATCAGCCTGAATCGCGGTTCAAAACCAAAGGCATAACTGCCCATTGCGCCGGCGAGAACCACGCCGCCGGCCATTGCCTTCAGGAGCGATCGCCGTGAGATCATGCACAACCTCCTCTTCGTTCCCTAGAACTCAATGGTGTCCCGACGATGGCGCACAAAGGTGTGTGGATTTACAACCGGATGCGCGAATATCCGACGGTCAGTGCGAAATGTCAGCTTGCGCGACTTTGGAACATGCTCCTAGATCGGCGGCGCACAGGTTAAATGGTCACCACAGCTTAGAAAGGGATGTGCCATGCAAAGTCACGCGAGAGCCGTGGTCATCGGAGGCGGGGTCGTCGGCTGTTCGGTGCTCTTCCACCTGGCGCGGGCCGGCTGGAAGGATCTCCTCCTGATCGAGCGGTCCGAACTGACCTCCGGCTCGTCCTGGCACGCGGCGGGCGGCTTTCACACGCTGAACGGCGACCCCAATGTCGCCAAGCTCCAGGCCTACACGGTCTCGCTCTACGAAGAGCTCGAGCAACTCTCCGGCCAGCCTTGCGGCCTGCACCTGACCGGCGGTGTCATGATGGCCGATACCGAGGAGCGCATGAATTTCCTGCGCTATACGCACGCGATCGGCCGGGCGCTCGGCATGGAGACCGAGATCATCACGCCGTCCGAGGCAAAGGCCATGTTCCCCTTGATGGACGAGACCAATTTCGTCGGCGCGCTGTGGGATCCCGTCGAAGGCCATCTCGACCCGTCCGGCACTACCCATGCCTATGCCAAGGCGGCACAGAACCTCGGCGCGAAGATCGAGCTGCGCAATCCGGTGATCGAGATCACGCAGGATCCCGACGGCACATGGAATGTGGTCACCGAGAACGGCACGGTGAAAGCCGAGCATGTCGTCAACGCCGGCGGGCTGTGGGCGCGCGAGATCGGCCGCATGGTCGGTGTGGAACTGCCGGTCCTGGCGATGGAGCACATGTATCTGCTCACGGAGACCATGCCGGAAGTCCTTGAATTCAATGAATCGTCCGGGCGCGAGCTGGTCGGCGTCATCGACTTCAAGGGCGAGATCTATACACGGCAGGAGCGCGACGGGCTGCTGCTCGGAACCTATGAGAAGGCCTGCGTTCCCTGGTCGCCCGTCAAGACGCCCTGGGACTTCGGTCATGAACTGCTGCAGCCGGATCTCGACCGTATCGCGCCGTCGCTGGAGATCGGCTTCCGGCATTTTCCGGCCTTCGCCAATGCCGGCATCAAGCAGGTCATCAACGGCCCGTTCACATTCGCACCGGACGGGAACCCGCTCGTCGGGCCGGTGCAGGGACTGACGAATTTCTGGTCGGCCTGCGCCGTCATGGCCGGCTTCTCGCAGGGCGGTGGCGTCGGGCTCGCACTCGCCAACTGGATGGCCGACGGCGATCCGGGCCACGATATTTTCGGCATGGATGTCGCCCGCTACGGCGATTTCACCTCACTGCGCTATACCAACGCCAAGGTGCGGGAGAACTATTCGCGGCGCTTTTCCATCCGCTTCCCGAACGAGGAGCTGCCGGCGGCGCGGCCGCAGCAGACGACACCGCTCTACGATGTCATGGTGCGCGACAACAACGCCGTCATGGGCGACAGCTGGGGCCTGGAGACGCCGCTCTGGTTTGCCCCGGCGGGAACCGAGGCGCGGGACGAACTGTCCTTTCACCGCTCCAACGATTTCGAGCATGTCGGCAACGAGGTCCGCGCCGTCCGCGAGAGCGTCGGCGTCACCGAAATCGCCAACTTCGCCAAATACGAGGTGACGGGCGAGGGGGCCGAGGCCTGGCTGTCGCGGCTGATGACCAACACGATGCCGCGGACCGGGCGCCTCGTGCTCACACCGATGCTCAACGAGAACGGCAAGCTGATCGGCGACTTCACGATCGCAAAGGCCGACGGCAACCGTTTCATGGTCTGGGGATCGAGCGGCGCGCAGATCTATCACATGCGCTGGTTCGAGCGGCAATTGCCAAAAGACGGTTCGGTGCGCATCCACCGCTTCGGCCAGACGCTGGTCGGCCTGTCCATCGCCGGTCCGAATTCCCGCGCGGTGCTGGAGGCGCTGGCCGATATCGACGTCTCCAACGAGACATTCCGTTTCATGGACTACCGCGAGATGGACGTGGCCGGTTGCCCGTGCCGGGTCAACCGCATCAGCTATACCGGCGATCTCGGTTACGAAATCTGGATGGAGCCGGCCTATGAGCGCACCGTCTATCACGCGATCAAGTCGGCGGGCGCGGATCACGGCATCGCCGATTTCGGCATGCGGGCGCTGTTGTCGATGCGTCTTGAAAAGAATTTCCCGACCTGGATTGCGGAGCTGCGCCCGATCTACGGCCCCTTCGAGGGCTCCATGGAGCGGTTCATCAAACTGTTGAAGAACGACTTCGTCGGCCGGGATGCCGCAGCCAGGGAGCATGAACAGGGACCGAAATCGCGCCGTGTCTCGCTGATCATCGAAGCGGACGACACCGACGTCATGGGCGACGAGCCGATCTGGGCGCGGGTCGGCGACCGGGATTTCGGCCTCGTCGCTCCGCCGCACGGATACGGCGCCCCGCGGTTCGACGCCGGCGGTGCGGAAACGGCGAAGCCCGAACCGCAGCGCGACGGCGAATGGCGCGTCGTCGGCTGGGTGACATCCGGCGGCTACGGTCACCACGTGCAGATGTCGCTGGCGCAGGGCTATGTGCCGGCGGAACTTGCCGAAAACGGTGAAGAAGGCCTGTTCGAGGTCGAGATCCTCGGCCGGCGCTTTGCGGCGCGCATCGCCGTCGAGCCGCCTTTTGATCCGTCGGGCGCGCGCATGCGCGGGTAGTGATTGTGATGGTCGTGCGTCAATCGGTCGATTGAATTTCACGATTTTCTAATATATCAAGGTTCGGTCCGATCAACAGATTCCGCCTGCGGGCGGATTGAGACTCCGGAATTTGCAAGCGGTCCGGACCGTCAAAGACAGGCGGCCGTCTTTGCCCGACTCGTAAACCGGAAAGACAGGGAAGCAGATGAGCGTCAGCCAGACAGCAGGCACCACAGGCTCCGGCGATACACTGGGTCTTGCCCGGCGCAATGCTTTCATCCTTGCCGCCGCGAACGCCTTTCTCAGCGCCTGCGCGCCGATCGCCATCTCGCTTGGCGGCATTGTCGGCGACTACCTGCTCGACGAGGACAAGTCGCTGGCCACCGCGCCTGTGACCGGTTTCAACATCGGTATTGCGCTCGGCGCGCTGCCGGCGGCATGGCTGATGCGCCTGGTCGGACGTCGCTACGGCTTCATGGGCGGTGCTGTGATCAGCGGGATCGGCGGGCTGGTCGCGGCAATCGCCCTGTTCCGGCTCCACTTCTGGCTGTTTGCCGTGGGGCTGGTGATCATCGGTGTCGGGGGTGCCTTCGTCCAGCAGTTCCGATTCGCCGCGACCGACAACGCTCCCGAAAGCTTCAAGGCGCAAGCGATCTCCTGGGTGCTCGTCGGCGGGATATTTGCCGCCATCATCGGCCCGCAAATGGTGATCTTCGCGCGCGATCTCTTCGCGCCGGTGCAGTTCGCCGGGGCCTATGCGGCAGTCATCGGGCTTGCGATGATCGGCTTCGTGATCCTGTCGTTCCTGCGCATCCACGAAAACACGATATTGCTGGAGCATGAGAGCGAGGAGCCGGCGCGGCCGCTTCTCGAGATCATCAGCCAGCCGCGCTTCCTGACGGCGCTCGCCTGCGGTGTCGTTTCCTTCGCGCTGATGTCGTTCATGATGACCGGCGCGCCCCTTGCCATGATCGGCTGCGGCTATTCGACCGATATCGCCGCCCTCGGTATCCAGTGGCACGTGCTGGCCATGTTCGCGCCGAGCTTCTTTACCGGCAGGCTGATCGCCCGCTTCGGCCGTGAGACCATCGTGGCCACCGGACTGGTCATCCTCATCGGCTGCGCGGTCATTGCCAGCCTGGGGATCGAGTTGTGGAACTTCTGGCTGGCGCTGATCCTTCTCGGTGTCGGATGGAACTTCGGATTTATCGGCGCCACGGCCATGGTCACCGCCACCTACAGGCCGTCCGAGAAGAACAAGGTCCAGGGTGTGCACGACGTTATCCTGTTCAGCGCGGTCGCCTTCAGTTCGCTGATGGCCGGCCAGGTTCTCAATACGCTCGGCTGGGATGGAATCAACATGATCATGTGGCCCATCGCGCTCTCGTGTCTGCTTTTGCTGGGCCTTCAGGTGCGCAGCAATCGCAAAAACCGCGCGGCGACGCTCTGAATGGCGTCAAATATCCCACTTTCGGCTGAAAGCCGGTGGGATTCAGCAACAAATCCTTGACGGAAGGGGGTGCGATGGACAACATCCGCGCCGATGCGGCGGCCGGGTGGGGTTCCGGCCTTAAGCCGCGTGTCTTAACGGCCGGGAATTGGGGTTCCTGCCCGGCGAACTGGAGGGAATGGCATTGTCAATACTTTTTGCTGTCATCGCCTGTGGTCTGCTCTCAATCGTCTTCGCCATCTGGGCGACGCAGTCGGTGCTTGCCGCCGACCAGGGAAGTGAGCGGATGCAGGAGATCGCTGGCGCGATCCGCGAGGGTGCGCAGGCATATCTGAACCGTCAATATACGACCATTGCGATCGTCGGTGCAGTTGTTTTCATCATCACCTGGATTCTCCTTTCATCGCTTGCTGCGATTGGATTCCTTATCGGTGCGGTCCTGTCCGGAGCGGCCGGTTATATTGGCATGCACGTTTCCGTCCGGGCCAATGTGCGCACCGCGCAGGCGGCGTCCGACAGCCTGGCGGCCGGCCTTGATATCGCCTTCAAATCGGGTGCGATCACCGGCATGCTCGTTGCGGGCCTCGCCCTTCTCGGCGTGTCGATCTACTACTATGTCCTGACCGGGCCGATGGGCTACGGGGTCGCGGACCGCACGGTCATCGATGCGCTCGTGGCGCTGGGCTTCGGCGCCTCGCTGATTTCCATCTTCGCGCGTCTGGGCGGCGGCATCTTCACCAAGGGCGCCGATGTTGGCGGCGATCTCGTCGGCAAGGTCGAAGCCGGCATTCCGGAGGACGATCCGCGCAACCCGGCCACCATCGCCGACAATGTCGGTGACAATGTCGGCGACTGTGCCGGCATGGCTGCCGACCTTTTCGAGACCTACGCGGTCACCGTGGTTGCCACCATGGTCCTGGCAGCGATCTTCTTCGCCGGTTCGGCGGTGCTTGAATCGGTCATGATCTATCCGCTCGCCATCTGCGCGACCTGCATCATCACCTCCATCGTCGGCGTGTTCTTCGTCAAACTCGGCTCGAACGGCTCGATCATGGGGGCGCTGTACAAGGGTCTGATCGCGACCGGCATCCTGTCGATCGTCGGCCTGGCCATCGCCACGCAATTCACCATCGGATGGGGACCGGTTGGCGAGATGGGCTTCTCGGGTCTCAGCCTCTTCCTTTGCGGCATCGTCGGCCTGATCGTGACCGGGCTGATCGTCTGGATCACCGAGTACTACACCGGCACCGACAAGCGGCCGGTCAACTCGATCGCCCAGGCGTCGGTCACCGGCCACGGAACCAATGTCATCCAGGGTCTGGCCGTCTCGCTCGAGGCGACGGCGCTGCCGGCCATCGTCATCATTGCCGGCATCATCGCCACGTTCCAGCTCGGCGGCCTCTTCGGCATGGGCATCGCGGTGACGGCAATGCTCGGCATCGCCGGCATGATCGTCGCGCTCGACGCGTTCGGTCCCGTGACCGACAATGCCGGCGGCATCGCCGAAATGGCTGGACTGCCGGCCGAGGTCCGCAAGTCGACGGACGCGCTGGACGCGGTCGGCAACACGACCAAGGCCGTCACCAAGGGTTACGCGATCGGCTCCGCCGGTCTCGGCGCGCTGGTTCTGTTCGCAGCCTACTCGAACGACCTGGCATTCTTCGTCCAGGACGCGGCGAACTTCCCGTACTTCTCGGACGTCGGCGAGATCTCGTTCAGCCTGTCCAACCCGTATGTGGTGGCCGGCCTGATCTTCGGCGGCCTGATCCCGTATCTGTTCGGCGGCATCGCCATGACCGCCGTCGGCAGGGCAGGGGGCACGGTCGTGCAGGAAGTGCGCCGCCAGTTCCGTGAGAAGCCCGGCATCCTGGAAGGCACCGACCGGCCGGATTATGCCCGCGCGGTCGACCTTCTGACACGCGCGGCCATCAAGGAGATGATCATTCCGTCACTGCTGCCGGTGCTTGCGCCGCTGGTGGTCTATTTCGGCATCCTGTTCATCTCCGGCTCCAAGGCCGCGGCCTTTGCCGCCCTCGGCGCGACGCTGCTCGGCGTCATCGTCAATGGCCTCTTCGTCGCGGTCTCGATGACCTCCGGCGGCGGTGCCTGGGACAATGCCAAGAAGTCCTTCGAAGACGGCTACGTCGATGCCGACGGCATCCGGCACGAAAAGGGCAGCGAGGCGCACAAGGCGTCGGTGACCGGCGACACCGTCGGCGATCCCTACAAGGACACCGCCGGCCCCGCCGTGAACCCGGCCATCAAGATCACCAACATCGTGGCACTCCTGCTGCTCGCGGTGCTGGCACACTCCTGATCGGCTGTTTAAGCCCGAACAAATGAAAAACCCCGCGCCTGGCGCGGGGTTTTTTTATTTGTCTGTCGATCGGGTAATTCCGGAACTAACGGAGCCGTCTCCCGGACCGGTCTTGCTCTAGTTCCCGCCGCCCTGGCCGCCGGTCAGGATATCCTGAGCCCGTGCCTGGCCGGAGGCGCTGACGTTGGACAGGGCACGGCTCAGGAAGGTCTCTTCCTTGCCGCCCGTCGGCGTCGTCCTGCGGATCGTATCGAACACCTTGCCGTCCTTCAGCGTGTAGTTGGCGATGTTCGTGACCGTGCTCTCGTCGTCAAAATAGACCGCCAGTATGGACTGCTCCACCAGCCTCGGTTTCAGGAACATCGCCGAGCGTACGCGCTTCTGGGAGATGTAGTAGAACGCCTCCTGGCCGTAGTCGCCCTTGGTGGTCGGAGAGCCGAGTGAGAGCAGGACCTGTTCCTTGCTCGATCCGGGCGGAACGAGTTCCAGCGTCTGGTCGTCCACCACGTAGCCCTGCGTGAATACTTCGGTCGTGCTGCTGCAGCCCGCCGTAAGGCCGGCCGACAGGAGAAGAACCGTTGTCCCGGCAACAATACTGCGTCGACCCGAGTTGAAAATCTGCCGCTTCAACAATATCTCCCCTTCCAGTCGAAGGTCCCCGAGCAAGTTCAGACCGACTTGCTCCAACCATTGCTTTTCCCGCCTGCTTCGGTAAACCAGCGGCGCTATGGATGCAACCGGCCGGTTCGATTGTCCGCATCCAATGACGCAATGCGGTGCCAAAAATATGGCAGCAGAGGTAAATTATGGTCTTCGGGTATTTTAGCCGAAAACGCAAAAATCGGGAAATCGTGGACCGGCTTTACCGGCAGTTGACCGAAATCGCCAGGAATCCGGACTATTATGCCCACATGCACGTTCCGGACACCGTGATGGGACGTTTCGAGATGCTCAGCATCGTCATGGTGCTTTTCTTTCGCAGGGCCGATGGCGGCGGCCCGGCGCTGAAGCAATTGTCCCAGGACGTCGTCGACGCGTTCTTTGAGGACATGGATCACTCGCTGCGCGAACTGGGCATCGGCGACCACTCGGTTCCCAAGCGCATGAAAAGACTGGCCCGCATGTTCTACGGGCGCGCCAAATCCGTTGGCACGGCCCTCAACGAGGGCGATGCCGATGAACTGGCGCGTGCCCTTTGTCGCAACATGTATCCGCAGGACAGGAAGCCCGAGGCGGACGGCCAGATGGTCGGCGCGGGCGACCTGACAACTTTGGCGGAGGCGGTCATGCGGATGGAGGCAGATTTCTCCGGTTTCAACGAAGCCGACCTGCTGGCCGGTGTCCTCTTCCGGGACAATGAATCGATTTCGCAGGAAAGACGAACACATGACTGAAAACAATAAGGAAACGTTCAGCTATCGCGTCAATGTCGGACATCTTTCCGCAAACCCTGTCACGGTCCGTCTCGAGGCCGATCCGGGCGAGCGGCTTGCAATGGCCGAACGCTGGGGCGTGACACGGGTCGACGCCGTGACTGCAGAACTGGAGCTTGTTCGCTGGAAGCGGGACGGAGTCCGCGTAAAGGGCAGGGTGCGCGCCGAAATCGAGCAGAGCTGCATCGTTACGCTCGAACCCGTCATGGCGACGATCGACGAAGCCGTCGAGGCCCTGTTCGTTCCGGAAGGATCGAAGCTCGCCCGCATTGCGACCGACGAGAACGGCGAGATCGTATTCGACGCCGAAGGTCCCGACATTCCGGAATCGTTTCACGGCGATTCAATCGACGTCGGAGCGGTGTGCGAGGAATTCATCGTATTGGCAATCGATCCTTATCCGCGTAAAGAGGGCGCGGTTCTCGAATCCCCAGGCGATCCGCAGCAAGCCGAAGACACACCGTCGCCGTTCGCCGGTCTCAAGAGCTGGAAGCGACATTAAATGGGACTTTGCTGCCAGCGCCCGACCGCAGTGATTGCCCATGAAACATTGGACACCAACCGCGCCGCAAGACAATTCAGTTGTAAGCCAGCCCAAAACGAGTATTTTCAGCGCGCCGGAGAGAAGGCTGCCGTCGCAGGAGCGGGCAGCACGATGAGGGACTATTAGATTGATCACTGTGTCAGTGGATGTGATGGGAGGCGATTTCGGTCCGGAAGTGGCCATTCCAGGACTCGCCAAATCTCTCGACCGGTACCCTGATCTGCGTTTCCAGCTCTTTGGAATCGAGGACAAGTGCGTGCCGTTCCTCGACCAGTTCCCGAAACTGAAGAATGCCAGCGAGTTCTTCCATTGCGACGTCGCCGTGCGCATGGATGACAAGCCGAGCAAGGCGCTGCGCCACGGCCGCTGGCGTTCGTCCATGTGGCGTTCGATCGAGGCGGTCAAGAACGGCGAGGCCGATGTCTGCGTATCCGCCGGCAATACTGGCGCGCTGATGGCCATGGCCCGGTTCTGCCTTCGCACGATGGCTAATATCGAGCGCCCGGCGATCGCCGCCATCTGGCCGACCTTGCGCGGCGAGAGCATTGTGCTTGACGTCGGCGCGACGGTCGGCGCTGATGCCCAGCAGCTCATCGACTTTTCCATGATGGGTGCGGCCATGGCGCGCGCACTGTTTGAAATCGACCGCCCGACCGTCGGGCTGCTGAATATCGGCGTCGAGGAGATCAAGGGGCAGGAAGAGGTGAAGGAAGCCGGCCGGATCCTGAAGGTCAGCGAGCTGCCGGGCATGCATTATCGCGGCTTCGTCGAGGGAGACGATCTCGGCAAGGGAACGGTCGATGTTGTGGTGACGGAGGGATTTTCCGGCAATATCGCGCTGAAGGCCGCCGAGGGCACGGCCCGGCAAATCGGCGAATATCTGCGCGCCGCCATGAACCGGACCTGGCTGGCGCGCATCGGCTATCTCATGGCCAAAAGCGCATTCGACCGGTTGCGTGAAAAGATGGATCCGAACAAGGTCAATGGCGGTGTTTTCCTTGGCCTCAACGGAATTGTCATCAAGAGCCACGGCGGCACCGATGCCGACGGTTTCGCGGCGGCGGTCGACGTAGCCCATGACATGGCGCGCAATAACCTTATTTCCAAGATTGAAGATGATCTAAAGCTCTTTCACGCAAGAATGCCAGTCAACGGTGAACTCGTGGAAGAGAATCAGGGGTGAGAATGATCCGATCTGTCGTGCGTGGTTACGGCTCTTGTCTGCCCAGGCGGGTGGTGACCAACAAGGAACTCGAAGGCGTCATCGATACGACCGACGAATGGATAATTCAAAGGACCGGTATCCGGCAGCGCTACGTCGCGGCGGACGACGAAACCACCTGCTCTCTGGGCGAGGGTGCGGCGCGGGCGGCGCTTGAGAAGGCCGGCCTCACGCCCGATGACATCGACCTCATAATCGTTGCCACCTCGACACCGGACAACACCTTCCCGGCCGCGGCGGTCGACATACAGAACCGTCTCGGCATGCGCCACGGCGCGGCATTCGATGTGCAGGCCGTGTGCACCGGGTTCGTCTATGCGCTGACCACGGCGGACGCCTATCTTCGCGGCGGACTGGCCAAGCGCGCGCTGGTCATCGGTTCGGAGACCTTTTCGAGGATCCTCGACTGGACAGACCGCACGACCTGCGTGCTGTTCGGAGACGGCGCCGGCGCCATTGTTCTGGAGGCGGTCGAGTCATCCGGCGGTCTCGGGGACAGGGGCGTGCTTGCATCCAAGCTGCGTTCCGACGGCTGCCACAAGGACAAGCTCTATGTCGATGGCGGACCGTCATCCACGCAGACCGTCGGGCATTTGCGCATGCAGGGCCGAGAGGTGTTCAAGCACGCCGTTGGCATGATCACCGACGTCATTGAATCGGTGTTCGATGCCACCGGCATGAGCGCCGATGACATCGACTGGTTCGTGCCGCACCAGGCCAACAAGCGCATCATCGACGCGTCGGCCCGCAAGCTGGGCATCGACCCGGAAAAGGTCGTCATTACGGTTGAGCGGTACGGCAACACCTCGGCCGCGTCGATACCGCTGGCGTTGGTCGATGCTCTCGAGGACGGCCGCATCAAGCAGAACGACATTGTGCTGCTGGAAGCCATGGGCGGCGGCTTCACGTGGGGGGCGGTGATGGTGCGCTGGTAGCACTGTGACAAAAAAAGCACGATTTTCATATGCTTGGGATGCGGCGCAACATAATCACGTCTTGACCGGGCCTGCTAACGACAATACTGTTTGAGGCCTGCGGGTGTCGCCCGATAAAAAATACGGGGATGGTTGAAATTCAATGGGTGGAAAGACGGTCACGAGAGCGGATCTGGCGGAAGCGGTATTCCGCAAGGTTGGACTTTCAAGAACCGAATCTGCCTCCCTCGTCGAAATGGTCATAGACGAGATTTGCAATGCCATTGTCCGCGGCGAAAGCGTCAAGCTTTCCTCTTTCGCGACATTCCAGATCAGGGACAAGAACGAGCGAATCGGCCGCAATCCGAAGACCGGCGAGGAGGTTCCGATCTCGCCCAGGCGCGTGATGACATTCAAAGCATCGAACGTTCTGAAGAAACGTGTGCTCGATGCGCACGTGAAGCGCAAGAACTCCGGTAAACTCTAGATCAATCCACACACTTTGCATCAACGGCGCTTGCATGTTTTGCCCGCGCGCGGTGCAATGCGACTCAATACTGCCGCAATCGCAGAGCTTGCTGGGAGATGGCTTGCGGCAGGGTGGCGGCGGCTTGCTACTGTTTGTGGGATTTCAGGAGAATGGACAAAAGCCCGGACGCATTTCGTACCATCAGTGAAGTGGCGGATGAACTCGATTTGCCGCAGCACGTGTTGCGTTTTTGGGAGACTCGCTTCAATCAGATCAAACCGATGAAGCGCGGTGGCGGCCGCCGTTACTATCGACCGGACGACATAGATCTTCTCAAGGGAATCCGCCACCTGCTCTACGACCACGGCTACACGATCAAGGGCGTCCAGAAACTGCTCAAGCAGAACGGATCGAAATTCGCCGTTGCCATCGGTTCGGGAGAGGTGACGGCTGCCGAGGCCCTGGCGTCATTCAACAAGTCCGAGGCCACGGAAAAGCCTGCAACCGTCAATGGCGACGACGGTGGCTTCGACAATGACCAGATTGTCGGACACGCCAAGGTGCCGGGCGATCGCGGCCAACCGCGCGGCATCGTCGGTGTCGCAGGAGCACAGGCAGGCGGCGGGCAGGGCGGGTCCGCTTTGTCGAAGGAGGACAAGGAGCTCCTCCAGGAAGCGCTCTACGATCTGCTTGAGTGCAAGCGGCTACTGGACCAGGTTCGCTGATCCGCAAAGCCGGTTGCGGAGCACACTGTTTTCATTGGATAATTGCCGCATTGCCGGGACTCGCCTTTGCGTTGGCCGGTCTCGCAACCTACATACGGTCCGCCACGGTGCAATGAAACAGGGGAACTCCGCGTGAGATTATTCAGAGGTGCCGGCCGCGTCAGCCTGACAGTCCTGCTCTCGACCGCCATCGGCACGCTCATTCTCGTGTCCGTCGGCACCGTGCTGTTCATCACCGCCACCGCCAACTTGAAGAATACAGTCGAACTTCTGCGCGAGGCGGGGGCGTTGACCATGTCGAACCTCGAGACCCGTTTGCGCGATTATCTGGAACCCGCCGAGGAACTGGCGGACTATTTTGTCTACCTGGTCGAGACCGGCAAGATCGACCTGTCGAACAAGCAGCAGCTTCGCGACACACTGCTCGGTTCGCTCGGTCCCTCGCCGCAGGTTTCCGGCGTGATCATCTGGGACAAGGACCGCGTGCCGGTGGTGGCGCTCGAGGATGTCGACGGTGCGGTGACCCCGGTTCCGCCCGCCTCGCAAGACGACCTTGCACTGACGGAGGCGACCGCACCGAAGCAGCCGACCTGGAGCGCTCCGGTCGCCATCGACGGAACGACCTATATCAACCTGCAGACCGCGCTCTACCGGAACGGCGAATATGTCGGCGCGTTCGCTACCGGCATTGACGTCGCCAATCTGTCGAAGCTTGTCGACGAGGCGAGCGGTGCGCTCGGCATGACCGCGTTCATCCTGTACGGAAACCAGCACGTGCTTGCCCATCCGCGCATGCAGGAACTGGCGCCGCGCTCTCGGCTGGACAGGATCCTCAACCTCCTTTTCCTGGAGGGGTTTGCCGACCGGATCCTCGCGGCCTTTCCCAGGCGGGAAACGGATATGCCGCAAGCCGGCCGCGATTTCGAGAACGCCATCGTCGAATACGGCGAACAGGGCTATCTGTTCCTGACCAAGGAAGTCTCCGGCTACAGCCCGCAACCGTGGAGGATCGGCGTCTACGCCAATGTCGCCGACATCGGCGATCAGTTCATCCGGCTCCTGGGATCGACGGCGGTAGCCTTCCTGGTGCTCATCGTCGCCATTGTGCTGGGCATCCTTCTGGCGCGGTACCTGGCGCGGCCGATCGTCCAGCTGTCGAAGGCGGAGGCGCAGGTGGGCGATCTCGAACTCGGGAACATCCAGATCCCGGGCGGTTCCTTCATCCGTGAGATCAACAACCAGATCCTCGCCTTCAATCGCATGGTCGACGGGCTGCGCACCTTTGAGACCTACGTGCCGCGGGCGCTTGTCCGCCGCATCATCTCGCAAGGCGGGTCCGGTGCCGTCACCTCGACGGAAAGCGACCTGGCGCTGATGTTCACCGACATTATCGGCTTCACGAAAATGTCCGAGAACATGGCGCCGGGAGAGGTGGCCAAGTTTCTCAATGACCATTTCGCCATCGTCAACGAGTGCATCGAGGCCGAGGGCGGGACGATCGACAAATATATCGGCGACGCGGCGATGGCTTTCTGGGGCGCACCGGACGCGCAGAGCGATCAGGCTACGCGCGCCTGCCGCGCGGCGCTTGCCATAAAGCGAAGGATGGAAGAGGCGGCCAAGACCCATGCGGGCCCGGACCTTCGGGTCAAAGTCTCGCTGCACACCGGCCCGCTGATCGTCGGCAACATCGGTGCGCCGGGGCGCATAAACTACACAGTCGTCGGCGACACCGTAAACACAGGAAGCCGCATCGAAGATCTCTGCGACAGCGTCGATGACGGTGCTCGCGCCATCATCCTCGTCAGCGAACAGATCGTCGCCGAGGCCGGCGCCGGGTTTGAGTTCACCCCGGTGGGCAACTTCGCGGTCAAGGGCAAGTCCAAGCCGGTCGAGGTGTATCGGCTCGTCGGCGAAAAATCGCCGCCGGCGGATGTCTCCCCGGCGGTCGCCGAAACGGCGAAACAGGTCTGACCGGTCAATGCCTGACGATAAGACCATTGCCGCCTACGATCTGCGCGTCGACGACTATGTCCGCCTGACGAAGCGCACCCGGCCGCATGCGACATTGACGCAGTTTATCGCGCGCGTGCGGCCGAATGGCCGCGTCCTCGATCTTGGCTGCGGCCCGGCTAATGCAGCGGCCGTCATGCGCGACCACGGCCTGCAGGTGGACGCGGTCGACGCGTCCGCGGAAATGGTGCGGCTCGCCAACGCGACCCATGATATCGGCGCCAGGGTCGCGACGTTCGAAACAATCGATGTTGTTGATGCCTATGACGGCGTATGGGCGAATTTCAGCCTGCTGCACGCGCCTCCGGCCGACTTCCCGCGCCATCTTCGCGCGCTTCACCGCGCTTTGGTTTCCGGCGGGATATTCCACATCGGCATGAAGCTGGGCAGCGGCGAGGCGCGGGACCGCCTTGACCGCTACTATGCCTATTATTCGCAGGACGAACTGTCGGGCCATCTCACGGACGCCGGATTCCTCGTCAACCGGATCGTCACCGGCGAAGATCCGGGACTGGCGGGCAATGTCGAACCGTGGATTGCCCTGACCGCTACGGCAAGGGCCGGTTAGCGCAGGCCCATGAGATTGGCGACCAGTGCCGTTTCTTCCCGCTTGAGGCGTTCAGCGAGCTGATGCGCCTTGTCTTCCTCGTGTTCGAAGTGCGAGCCGACAATATGCGCGCAGCGCTGCGACGCGCTGACCGCGGCATCGACGACGGCCTTTTCGACGATCTTCGCGATCGCGGTCCGGTCCGCCTCGGAAAGGGACGGCGCTGCCGCGCTGATTTCGTCGACCGCCTTCATTGCTATGGCTTTAAGGGGCATGTATTCCTCGGTGTTTTGTTGATCTGATGCGTGTGGCGATTTTATCAAAGGCGCCTTGCGGCGCAAATCGGCCGGCAAAGGCGCGCAGGCAGCGTCCGCTAGGGGTTCCCCCTGATATCCCATTGCCTGAGGCCGGGCTCCGTCCCGTCGCAGGCCTGCAGCAGCAGGTCGCGTGACATGAACGGTCCGGCCGACCGGCTTTCGGCGCCGGCCGAAAGACACAGTTCCGTGCTGCCCCCCGGGTGGAACGCCTTCGTTGCGTCGACGTATTCAAATCGCTGCAGAGGGCTGTCTGAACAATCCAGCAATGCCAGCCCGACGCCCGCTGCCGGTGCCGACAGGAGCTCGGCACACTTGTTCTCGTATGCCGCCGATTTGATTTGTCCGGACACGACGTCAAAAGAGAATTGCACGTCACCGCCGGCCGGTTTGCATGAGTGGGCGTGCAGGCGGTCGGAAAAACCGCGCCCGACCGTGTCGATGCAATAGCCGAGGCGGTCCTTCTCATCCAGGTTGTCAGCAAGGTGGATCACCGGTGCGGGGGTGCGCAGATCGGGCGGCGCGGAATGGGCGACGGGCGGCAGCGCAAACAGGGCCGCTAGCGCAATGGTCGTTTGGGTGCTGGTAGGTGACATGGAAGCTCCTTCAGCAATCTATGCCCCGAAAGTGTGTACGGGCGGCAGGGTTTTCATCCCTCAGGCGCCGCCTCTAATACGAATTGCCTACAGGAATCGTTTCTTAATCGGCACTTGCGCCGGAAACGAGGCTTTAAAGGACATAATCGGGTCGCCACATGACAGGAGGCGACGCAAGGAAGGCCCTGGGGAGGCCCCTGACCGAAAGGGCTGTAGAATGCTGAACACGACGAACGACATGTTGATCGAGCGCGGGCTCCAGGTGGCGGAATCGCGCATCTTCCGCAAGAACAAGATCTGGGCGCGCCACGCGGACGAGAAGCCGGATGTGGCGGCGAGTCTCATGCGCGCCATTCGCATACTGCACCGGCTGACGCCGCCCGACCGCGACCTTTCCGCCCTTTCCATAGGATCGGGCGATGAACCGCAATTCAGACTGCTCGAAGCGACTTTCCGGGGCGGTCTGTGCCTCTACGACATTGACCCGGCCGCGCTGGCCGTCGTCCGGGAACGCACAGAGCGTCAGATGCTCGACCGCGTATCGCTGGTACAGGGCGACTTCAATGCCGATTTCCGCGATGCCGACGCCGCGGAACTGACCATGGCCGCAAAACTCGGCGGGCGGCGTTTTGATTTGCTGACGCTGCACCACTGCCTCTACTACAGCGACAAGGCGAACTGGCCGAGGCTTGTCGGTTCGCTCTACGAGGGCGTGCTCGCGCCCACCGGCGCCATGCATCTGGCGATGATGTCGGCCCGGGAACAGCGCGAGGGAACGACGACCTGGCTCTACAATCACTTCACCAACAAATTCTTCGGTTCCGGCACCAACCAGGATCTCCTGCGGTTGCATGACGAACTCGCCGTGCATCCGACCTTCAGGAACGCGCGGATTTCGTCCGAGTCGAGCGAGGTCCGTTTCTGGGTCGACAATTTCGAGCGCTACATGGCGGTGGTCTGGATGATTCTGCTTTACCCGGACGGGCACCGGTTCAACGTCGACCAGCGCGTCGAGATCATCGAATTCGTCATCGACAGGTTCTGGCGTCCGAGGCGTCCGCTGGTCCAGGTCCAGGACTACCTGACGGTGTTCAAGGACCGCTAGCTCCGGCGCAGCGTCCGGTCGTGACCGCGGAACATCCTGGGAGGCCCGGATCTCGAAATCCGGGTATCGGCTCGGCAAGGAAACCGTTGATGGCCGCACGTAACGGCTGTTTAATGCGCGGACGTCCTTGACCTGACGGGAGTCGATGCCATGTCAACCGCCCCGCATTACGATATCGATCCGGAAACCTTCTGGTCCGATCCCTATCCGGATCTCGCCCGAATGCGGGACGAGGCGCCGATCGCCTATGTCCCGCAACTCGGAGCGACGCTCTTCACCCGGCGCGACGACATCTTCACCTGCGAGAAGAATGTCGAGGTGTTTTCTTCCGATCAGCCGGGCGGTCTGATGAATGTCCTGATGGGTCAGAACATGATGCGCAAGGACGGCGAGGCGCATATGTCGGAGCGCAAGCTTTATTATCCCGCCGTATCGGTTCGCGCCGTGCGCGATGTCTGGAAGGCCCGGTTTGAGGAGCATGCCAATGCGATCCTCGACGCGCTGCTCCCGGACGGCCGCGCGGAACTGGTCGAACGTTACGCCATGCCGCTCTCCGCGCAGTCGCTGAAGTCGATGACCGGCCTGGTCAATATGCGTTTCGAGGACATGGACGCCTGGAGCCAGGCCATGATCGATGGCATCTCCAACTATATCGGCGATCCGGAAGTCGAAAGACGGTGCCACGAGGCGACCGCCGGCATTGATGCGGCGATCGACGACATGCTGCCGGTGGTGCGCAACAACCCAGACCGCAGCCTGCTGTCGGTGATGCTGGAGGCCGGGATGGCGATGGAAAGCATCCGCGCCAACGTCAAGCTGACCATCTCCGGCGGCCAGAACGAGCCGCGCGATGCCATCGCCGGCTGCATTTGGGCGCTGCTGACCCATCCCGACCAGATGGCGCTGCTGCAGGACGGGAAGGTGACCTGGCAGCAGGTGTTCGAGGAATACTGCCGCTGGATCTCGCCCATCGGCATGTCGCCGCGCCGGGTCGCCAAGGCCTATGAATTCGGCGGCGTGCAGTTCGACCCGGAAGAGCGGATCTTCTTCATGTTCTCGTCCGCCAACCGGGACGAGAGCTTCTTCGATGGTGCCGAAAATTTCGATGCGACCCGCGATACGCAAAAGAGCATTCCCTTCGGCGCCGGCCCGCATTTCTGTGCCGGCGCAGCAGCCTCGCGGACAATGGTGGCCGAGGTCGCACTGCCGGTGATCTTCCAGCGTCTTCCCGGTCTGCGGCTTGATCCGGACGATGCCGTCCGGGTCGGCAGCTGGGCTTTCCGTGGGCCGCTCAACCTGCCGGCGGTCTGGTCTCTGTGACCGGTGCGGCGATGGACAGCGAAAACGAGATTCGCATCTTTCACCTGGCGGACTTGCCGGAATGCATTCCGTTGCTTGCCGGCTGGTTCGTGGCCGAGTGGGAGCCCTACTACGGTGCGGCCGGACCTGGCGATGCAAAGAGCGATCTTGCCGATTGCTGCAGGCGCGACGGTTTGCCGACAGCGCTGGTGGCGGTCGATGCGGGAGAGACTGTGGTCGGAACAATTGCTCTCAGACCGTCATCGGTCGGCAGCCGGCCGGGCGAGGGACCCTGGCTTTCCGCTTTTCTGGTCGCTGCGCCCCGCCGCCGCCAAGGGATCGGCTCGCGCCTTGTCGCGGTGATCGAGGATCGGGCCCGCGAGCTTGGTTTCGATACGCTTTTCACGTCAACCGATGCCCGTGATTTCCTGTCGGCGCAAAAGGGCTGGCAGCCCCTGCGTCAGGAGGCGTCGCTGCGCGGACCGGTTACGGTCTACCGGCGGCGCCTGGATTGAAAACGGAATGTGCACGGCGGTCCGTATTGGCAACCGGCCTGTCCATCGTGCCGGACTCGGGCACGTATTGCACAGGACGCCGTTGTGTCTGATCGTCTCCATATTGCTGGTATTGACGGCGGTCCGGACGACGGCCGCGGAAAACGTCTCGTTCGACAGCCTCGACGGAACAACGCGGATCACCGCGCGGTTGCTTGAACCCGCCACGGATCCGCCGCACCGGACTATCGTGTTCCTGCACGGGTGCAGCGGAACGGGATTCGGCGGCGGGCTCTCGCCGGTCTATTCGACATGGGCACAGCACCTGAACGAGGCTGGTTACGCGGTCCTGATCGTCGACAGCGCCACCCCCAGGGGCCTTGCCTCCACCTGCGGCTCAAGCGCGGCGCGCAGGATCGTCTATGCCAAACGTCCCTTTGACGCATATGGCGCCCTTCGCTTTCTCCAGTCCCTGCCGTCGATACAGCCCGACGGGATCGGTCTTATGGGCTGGTCGCAGGGCGGCGGCATTGTCCTTCTGACGATTGTCGACCCGAGCATTGGCCGCCCCGTGCCGGCGCCCGCGTACGATTTTCGCGCCGCTGTCGCCCTATATCCGAGCGCCTGCAGCGACCGGCTCCAGTCGCGGCCGTTTACCGCGGTCGAGCCGCAAAGCTGGTCTACCGGTATTCCGCTGCTTGTCCTGTTCGGCGCCCGTGACAACTGGACCGATCCGGACGCCTGCCGGTCGTTTATCGAAGCCGCACGCGAGCGTGGCGAGCCCGTGGAAATCAAATTGTACCGGAATGCCGTCCACAGCTTCGATGCGCCGAATGTCCGGTTGCAGGAAAGGTCCGGGCCGAGGCTTCGGGACGGATCGCTGCCTCTGATCGGTACGGACCAGGCAGCCCGCGAAGATGCGCTGGATGTCGTTCCGGAGTTTTTCGGCAGGCACATGAGCGACTGAAGCGGGTTTCGCTCACGATTCCTCGTAAATGCGCAGGAGCTTCTTGGCCGTGAACCGGGACTCGTTGGGATACCCGAAGGCGTTGTTGACGTAGAGAACGCCGTCGCGCACCGTCCGGCGGTTGATGTGGCTGTGGCCGTAGATATGGATCGAGGCACCGGCCCGGCGAATCTGTTCATCGAGCAGTTCGGTGCCCAGCACCGGAAACAGCATGCGCGCACGCGGAGGCGCGAAGGACGGCATCAGGTCGATACGCGGCATGAAGTGGGAAAAGGTTATGACGACCGGTCTTGACGGACGCGGCACCGGTTCGTTCAGCGCGATGAAGTGCTGCGCTACGTCCCGGTCTCCCGAACCGTCCGGCCACCGGCAGGCGCGAAAATCCATCCATCGCCGCCTCAGTTCGTCGGACGGCTGGCCGAACGAGTAGTCGTACCAGGAAAGCAGCGGGATGATAGACGCCTTGCCGCAGTCGACCGGCTGCATCGATGCGCCGCCGTTTCGGACGGCCTTCTGGACGTGGCGGAACTTCTCATGGGAATCGGCAATGCCCTTGTCGCGCAACACCCACAGATCGTGGTTGCCCGGCACATAAAGAACCTGCCGGAAACGGGTTGAGAGAAGCGCGAGATTCTTCTCGATGCGATCCAGCGAGTCGGAAAGGTCACCGGCCAGGATCAGCGTATCGTCGGTAAAGTCGGCCAGTGACAGCGCGTCCACCCAGCGGCCGTTTTCGCGGTAGTCGACGTGCAGATCGGAGATCGCGAATACCCGCATCTCAAAAAGGGTCCCTGGGGATCCCGCCTGTTGCGGTTGAGGTCAATGTCGCCCCGGTACCGGCACGGTCAGCTGGAGCCGGTCTTCGCCTGGTCCGTGCCGTTCTCCGGCGGCGCCTCTGCAGCCGGTGCCGCGGCCGGTCCGGCCTGATCGGCGGACGCTGCCGCCGGCTGCGGGATCTGGGACCGATACTGTCGTGCGTAACTGGCAATGCGTTCCGCCCGTTCGATGGCACTTTCCTCCGCGGATTTTTCGGCCGCCGCCGGCTGTTTGTCCCTTGTGCTCTGCGCGTCGGCGAGTACCCGCAGGTGGTTTTCTATGAGTATGATGCTGGCCAGCAGGCCGCCGACAACAACGGCGACCAGGAATCCCGCGGCGAAGCCGATCAGCGCACCTTCCCAAGGCTGGGCGTCCATTTCAGCGGACTGTATGTAGCCGACAACCGGACCGCCGACAATGCACAGGACCGCCAGTACGCGGATGATGCCGGAAAGGAAGTCGACGAGAATACGCAGCATAGTGGTTCCCTGTACTTTTAGGGACGACAGGACTTACAGGTCTGCAACCTACTGCATTTCCTCAAGGCCTGTCTTGTCTTAATTGGATGGCGCGGGGCGCTATCGACAAGTTTGCTTAACGCACGCCGGGCAGTGCCTATGTGGGTCCGCTCGCCGATCTTTCCACCTTTCGGGCGGTTCCGATGGTAGCGCGAACCACCTTCGGCTTGTTGGCCGGGCGCGTGACATTGCGAACAAAGACACTGACCGCCTCGTCAACGGTCCGGGCGGTCTTGAAACTCGGAAACCGTCCTGCCTCTTTCAGGATCAATGAGATGTTGTAGTCGGCGTTGGTCAGGTTGGCCACGGAGTGGCCCCGTCCCAGCCCGTTGCTGCGGTTCATCTGAAACAGCCCGAAGCAGTTGCAGCCGCGGTTGTGCGCTTTCGGATTGAGTGTCGATTCGCGGATCGCGACCGACACCGCTGCGACCTGCTGCGGACGCCCGTAACCCGCGGCGGCAAATCGGGATGTGATCTTGTTCGCGATCTTTGTCTGTGCGGCATTGTAGCCGCTGAGTTCGGCGAATTGTACCGCGCCGGATTGTTGCGTGGCAGGCACTGCGGTTTTCTGCTTTTCCTCCGCGATGGTGGAAGAGCAGGCCGCGAGCATGAGCGCGGCAGCGGCGAGGCCGAGAATTTGATACTTCATTGTTGGGTCTGACTTGTCGTTACGGGCCTAACGCGGCGATGCCACGCGAATTCGCGCAGTCCAAAATGCGGGCATTGTGTTGGATTTGTGGCAAAACGCGCCGCGGCGGCGCGTCATGCGGTCTTTCCGGGCGTGATTTGCAAAAATATCACAGTTTTGACGATCGCCGTTGTTGTGGTCGGCGACAACCCCTTTGGTTATAGTCCCGTTGCCAAATACAACCGGCCAGTTTTAGTAAATTCATCGAGGGTTGATCAATGAAGTTGCGCATTTTCAGACGAATAGCCGCACTGGCATGTGCGGTAGCGCTTGCCGCCGGAACAATTGACCTGGCCGAGGCCCAGGTCCTGAAGGGAATCGGAAAAGCGCTGCAGGACACGGGGGAAGCGATCGGAAAGGGGGTCGACAAGACCGGGGAGGCGATTGAAAAGGGCGTCCGGGAAACCGGTGATGCGCTGAAGGGCGAAAGCAAGCAGCCCGGCACCGCGATCATCGAACCGGCCTATCTGTTTGTCCAGCAAGCCGGCTCGCTCCGTTTCAAGGACGACAAACTGACACTCAGGAACCTGGCGCCGTCTACATTCTACTTTACCGACAGGCCGGTGCGTGATGCGGGATTTGTGAGCAACGAGGACTTCGTAGGGCTCTGGGCAGACGGCGGGCAGGACGGATTCAAGGCCGACCCGCCCAGCGCCGCCATTGCCATAGCCGGGCTCAAGCTGGCGGAACCCCTGGTGGTTGAAATCCTGAGTGCCGAGTTGAAGGGTTCGAATGCCACCTACACGGTCAACGTCAAATCCGGTTCGCTGCCCGCTCAGGCCAAAGATGTCGCGCTGTTTGTGGATGCCTTCGATTTCAAGGCGGACAACGGATACCGGTTTCTCGATTTCCTGTCGCGCAATTGACGCGGCTTGGTTTCGCGGAAATCCCCGACCTTTCCGAGGCTCAACAGCCGAGTCTGACCCCGAATTGCAGGCGCGCGATCCCGCCCGCGCTTGCATTTATTAATCACAGAAAGTAATAAAATTGGTGCAACAGATCCGCATCCTGGCGCTTATGGACCAATTCGTCTCGGCATCGGGAATGTCTCGCAATTCCTCCTGCCAGGAATTGAAGACGAGGTGGATCGGGCGGTGTTGCTGGGCGGTTTTTCGGGAGAGAGGCGCGAATCCCCGGAAGATTGCGGTGCCGACTTGGGGATACAAACGAAGTTTGTATCCCCAATGCGCGCAGTCTGTAGTTCCGCCGGATTCCCACGCGCGTTTTCCAGTTCCTCACCGGGCCAATAGAGCTTTGCAACAGTCGTAGCAAAGTGCACTAACGCGCGGATATTTTGTGATAATTATCGATTTTTTGTGGCCGCAAGAAAAGTTTAGCGGGCAAAACGCAATGTACGTTTGTGTAATTTGTTCTATGCCAATAATAATGCCGCCATGCCGAAGAAACGTATTTTTGTCGTCGAGCCTCAACTGGCGATATTGGACGGTCACGAACACACGCAAATAAGAGCGATAAAGGAATTGTCGCCGGACTGTGAAGTATTCACGTTAACGCGTGAAGGTTTCAGGCTTTCGGATGATTTGGATAACGACAATCTGTTTCCCGTTTTACCTGTGGATCGATACGCCGCGGAAAGGAAGCGACGCAAACGCAGGGTCGTCGGATCGAACGCCGTCGGCAGGCCGGAGCAGTATCAGGCATTTGCAGATTCGATAAAGCGGACGCTCGACGAGCTGCGGGCCGAAAAAACCGATCTCATTCTGGCGCCGTCTGCCGGCGTGGAAGCGATATCCGCCGCCGTCCTCCTGAAGGAGCAAAACCAGCCGTCGACGTTCCCCATGATCAAGCTGCGCATACTCAGCGACGCGATCCTGGCGGAAATCGACAAAGCGCTGCTGCAAAGGCTG
Organism: Nitratireductor sp. XY-223; assembly: GCF_004959855.1. GTDB lineage: Bacteria > Pseudomonadota > Alphaproteobacteria > Rhizobiales > Rhizobiaceae > Hoeflea_A. The sequence continues at coordinate 364,700 of NZ_SPNT01000003.1, forward strand.
CGCCGTCTTTGCGTTTCCGGCGAGATTGGCCTGTTGACGGAGACGGCCGAACTGCGAGCCCATATCGAACGCCACTACGGGATTCCGGTGTCCGGCGGGTTTATGCTGCCGTGCACGCTCATACCGGACAGGGAAAGGCCGGAAGCCGATTCACGGCATCCCGGCGACGAGTTCAAAATCGGCGTGCTGGGGCGCCAGAGGGCGGAGAAGGGCAGCTACCGCGTCCCGGCCATTTTGAACCAACTGCGCGTGGTTGCTGCTGAAAGCGGGCAAAGGCTGCGGTTTCGTTTTGTCTACCAGGCGGTCAGAAGCAAACGCGCACGCAGGCTGGTCCTTGAGCTCAGAAGCTGGCTCGGCGCCCGAAAAAATCCCGACGTGACGATCGAGTACCTGTCGAGCGGAATGCCCGCGGACGCTTTCAAGCAGCTCGTCGGCGACGTCGACATATTGCTTTTGCCATACAGCACAAAGCGGTACGACTTGAGCGGCTCCGGCATAATCCTGGACGGCGTTCTCGCGCAAAAGCCCATTGTCTACAGCCGCGGCATGGCCAACCAGGAACTTCTTTCGCTGGGCAATGCGGAGGCGGCGGCAAGCGACAGGGAATTTGCCGAGAAGATTCTCGCGGTCGCGGCCGATTACCAAGCCTATCAGAAAGGCGCCCAACGGGCAGCGGACCATTATTCCAGTTTGATATTCGAGCAGATCGGGGACGTACTTGGCGTAACGGACGCACAGGCGGCGAGGAACGGCTGAACGCTGTTTTGCGAAACGAATGACGGTGTTTTCGTAAAATTGGTCGGAGCGGCGGGATTCGAACCCACGACCCCTACACCCCCAGTGTAGTGCGCTACCGGGCTGCGCTACGCTCCGACCTGCCCATTTAGGCCTGAATTCCTTAGACCCCTGATATCGGCAGCGCAAGCGGAAATTTGAACGCGGAGAGCAACCGCTCAAGCGCCGGCATTGGATCGGTCGGGATCAGGAATCGGGTGGACAGGTGAATTGCCGGATGCGATTTAGTCCTGGTCGCCGCCGCGCTGTTCCGGTTACGTGGATCATGTCCGGGATACGTTTTATCGGCGTTTAAAAATTGCAATGGCCGCCAACGGCCCCTCAGACGGAGAACGAGATCATGTCGCAAGCCGACAAGGCCGGGGCCTTTGCTGCCCTTCATATCAAGGGTAACCCGCTGGTGCTTTACAATATCTGGGACGCCGGCAGCGCGCGTGCCGTGGAGAAGGCGGGCGCGGCGGCGGTGGCCACCGGCAGTTGGTCGGTGGCAGCGGCCCAGGGATATCGCGACGGTGAGGCCCTGCCGCTGGACCTACTGGTGACGATCGTCGAGCGCATTGCCGCGACCGTCGATGTGCCGCTGAGCGTCGATTTCGAGGGCGGCTTTGCCGAAGCGCCGGCGCAAATTGAGGAAAACACCCGGCGCATTGTCGCGGCCGGCGCCATCGGCGTGAATTTCGAGGATCAGGTCGTCGGCGGCGAAGGGCTCCACGATGCCGCCAGGCAGGCGGAGCGGATCGCGGCCGTTTGCAGCGCGGGCGAGGCATCGGGCGTGCCGCTGTTCGTCAACGCGCGCACCGATCTGTTCCTGAAGGAGCAGGACCGCGGACGGCACGCGGATCTGGTCGATGAAGCCATCGAGCGCTCGGGCACTTACGCGCGCGCCGGCGCAAGCGGTTTCTTCGTGCCCGGCCTGGTCGATCCGGACCTGATCAACACGATCTGCCAGGCTAGTGCGTTGCCGGTGAACATCATGATGATGCCGGATGCACCCACGTTAACGACCCTTGCCGGTCTCGGCGTTGCCCGTATCAGTTACGGGCCGGGTCCGTACCGGGAGGCGGTCAAGGCAGTCGCTGACCGCTATTCGGCGATCAGCGGCTAGGCCGATCTGACATCGGGCAGGGTTTCAGCCGGCGGACGGCTGGTTCGCGGTGCTGCCCGACAGGGCTTCCTGAAGCTGGATCCAAAGACGGTTCTTGCGGGCGCGCAGCTCGTCGATCCTCTTCAGGTCGTTGAAGCGCAGGATCTCGTTGCGGCGCGGTCGGCGCCGGTCGATCTCCTGCTGTACCCTCAGCAGTTCCTCTTCAATATACGCGACGGTTTCTCCCGGGATCATGGCATTTCCTTTCCTGGATTTCGGGGGCATTGCCGAGCGCCCGGATTGGCGCTCGGCATGGCCGACGGCGGCCCGGCGCGATATGGGCTGCCACCGGCATTTCGCTGTCCTTTCTTGTTTGGTTCTCGGACAGCGGCTGTCAGGTGAAGTTGGGCACGCGTCCGGCGAACGCCCTCGCGAACTCGTCGATACCCGCCGTTTCCGCATTCTCGAGCATGGCGTCGATCATGCTGACGCTGGCATGGAAGTGCGTCTTGAGGCGCTGGAACTCCATGCGGGCGATGTCGGGATTGCCGCTGGAGATCCTTTCAAGGCAAAGCCGAGCGGCCTTGGCGTGGTATTGAAGCGCCGACGGGTAGGCGTACTTGCTGGCGCGGCGCCGGCACAATTTGAGGATCGGCCGCAGCAGATGACGATTGATCAACTCCGTCTGCACCCTGTCCGGCGGACAGTCGAGCTGACCGAGCAGTTCCATCAACCGCCTTTTCTGGCGCAGCCAGCGTCCTCTTTCCCGTTTGGAAATGCGGACAGGGATCGAAGCGGGAATCGTCTTGTTCATCCGGGCACTCCTTGCACGTTCGTTTCGGCCGCGTGAGCGGCGTGATGCAGGCATGTCCCGTTGAGGATGATCTGGTTACAGATTGTGGCGAATTCTAGCGCCGGCGTATGCGACTTTTGGCTATGTCAGCAGGCCGGAGGCCTGTCTAGCCGCCGCGTGCGGCCAGTTCGGAGGCGTCTTCGTGCATTTGTCCCAGCCCGGCTCCAGATAGCCGAGGCGGGGCTCCGTCAGGCTGGTGACCACCAGTTCGCCGTTGGGGCCGGGCAGGGCACCCGTGTTGAGCGCGTATTTTCCGTCCGGATCCTGCAGTGTCTCGAGCACGTTGCCGTTGCCGTCGATGCGCACGACCATGCTGTAGCGCTGCAATTGCGGGCGCATGGTCGCCGGAAGACGCTGAACCATCTTGCGCAGGAAGGGTTGATCGGAAAGCGCGTCGATCGAACCGGAGCGCGGGCTTGCCAGCCCCAGCCAGAACGTGTTGTCGCCGGCGCGGTTGAGATTGTCCGGATAGCCCGGAAGGTTGAGGACGACCGGCTCGAAGGTGGCCACCTTCGGTCCCGAGAGCCAAAGACGCCAGACCGTGTAGGTTCCCGTTTCGGTGACCAGCAGGTAGCTGTCGTCGTCGGACAGGGCGATGCCGTTGGCAAAACTGAGTCCGCGGGCGATGACCACGGTCTCGCCCCTGGCCGGATCGTATCTCATGATCCGGCCGGTTCGGCCCTGTTCCATCGTGTCGAGCAGCGACGCTTCGAGGGCGCCGCCTTCGCCGGCGGCTGTGAACTTGTCGCTGGAATCGGTGAAATAGACGACACCCGTCCGGCTGACATCGAGGTCATTGGCATAGGTTATGGGCGATCCGTCGCTGGTCCGGTCGGCAAGGTGGATGATCTTGCCGTCCTTTTCCATCACCATGAGGCCGCGCAGCGCGTCGGTGATGAACAGGCGGTCGTCGGGGCCGAACTCGATGCCCATCGGCCGCCCGCCGGTCGAGGCGATTTGCTCGGAAGATCCGGTCTCGAGATCGATCCTGACGATGGAGCCGTCACGGGTGGCGGTATAGATCCTGCCGTCCAGGCCGAGTGCCGCGTCCACCGGTCCCTGATGCCCCGCGAGATCGATGAATTTGAGGTCCGCCAACCGGTTGTTCGTACTGAATGCGCCCGCAAATCCGCCATCCTTCGGCGCGCTCCAGGCCACCGGTTCGATGGGAACCGGCCAGAGCGTGAGATAGGCGGCGGCTGCGATTGCAATGACCGCAACGAGTGACAGGATCGATTTCATGCGTCTTTGCTTTCCACCCCAAGCGAAGGACGATATCAGTGTACCGGGCCGGTCTTTCCCGCGGCAATGATAAAGCGTGGCGGCGCTGCGCAAAACTGTGAATTATTGCGACGCAAAACAATAGTTGAACCCTTTTCTGGCCGAGAAGCGGGCCTTAATGTGCGGCTGTTTGGCCGGGCGCCCTTTCAGAGGAAGAATCGAAAATGAAAATCAGACTGGTCGGCCTTCTTTGCATCTGCCTGATTCTGTCGGGCCTGCCCGCCGCCGAGGCGAAAACGATCATCCGCGTAACGCTGCAACTTCCTGAATCCCATTCGCTGGGCAGGAACTGGAACCGTTTCAAGGAGATCATCGAGCGGGAGAGCGGCGGCGAACTTGAATTGCAGCTCTTTCCTTCCGCCCAGCTCTACAAGGACAACCAGGTGCCGGAGGCCGTCGGCTCAGGCGCCATCGAGGCGGGGTCGGCTTTTCTCGGCCGGTTCACCGGTTCGGTTCCCGCGGTCGATGTCGTCGCGCTGCCCTTCTTCTTCAAGGACGAGGCGGCGCTGCGGCTGTCGGTCTCCAGCGGTTCCCCCATGCGTCAACTGCTGGATACCGCTATCCTGGAGGAAACGGGCGCCCGGGTCCTGTGGTGGCAGGCCTTCGGTCGCAACGTTTTTCTCAGCAAGAACGAGCCGCTCAGCCTGCCCGAAGACGTGCGCGGCAAGAAAGTGCGCTCTTACGGCAAGGTCCAGAGCTGGACCGTGGAGGCGCTGGGCGGTGCTCCGACGATCATGTCCGGCTCGCAGCAGTTCCTCGCCTATCAGCAGGGGGCGGTCGATATCGGCATGACCGGCGCATCGGCGGTCGAAAGCCGCAAGCTCTACGAGGTCATGCCGAACATGACACTGACCTTCGACAGCGTGATCGAGTTCGTGGCCGTCATGAACAACGATTTCTTCGAGAGCCTTTCGCCCGAGAACCAGCAGTTGTTGCTCGACGCGGCGTCCACGGTGGAAGAGGAATTGCGTGACGCGATCTACGCGCAGGAGGCGCAGGCCGTCGAGGCTCTGCGCGCCAAGATGACCGTCGTCGACCTGACCGCCGAGGAACGCGACAGGTGGCGCGCGGCCACGAGTTCCGTCATCGACCGCTTCATGGCCGAGATCGGTCCGACCGGCGAGGCCGTGGTCCGGGCCGGCCTGGAAGAGGAAGGTCGATAATCCCGTGGGAACCCTCGTCCGCCTAGCCGACGGACTTTCGGAACTTGCCGGACGATTCGCCGCCTGGGTGTTTTTCGCAATCGGTCTGATCGTCACCTATGAGGTGGTCATGCGCTACGTGTTCACCGCGCCGACCATCTGGGTGGACGAGACCGCGCGGATCGGCCAGATCTGGGCCGCCTATCTTGCAGCGGCGTTCACGCTCAAGCATCGCGAGATGGTTGTCATCGACATCGCCTTCCGCAAGCCGGGAACGCTGGCACGCAAGTTCGCGGAGACCCTCGCGCTTCTCGTCATCGGCCTGTTCTGTTTCGTCACGGTCTACTACGGCTTCGAATTGTGGCTCCAGGCAACGCTGCGCGGCCACACGACCGACACCGTACTGGCGCTGCCCGCCTGGTTCACCGATGCATCGGTGTGGATCGGCTTTGCCCTGCTTGCAATGCAGGTCGCCGCCGAGCTGATCCGCCTGTGGACGCGGCCGTTGCCGCTAGACGGGCGATGACGGCCGTTCTCATCATCGTCGGGCTGCTGGCTCTGCTTCTTCTGCGCGTACCGGTGGCCTTCGCGATGGGCGGGCTTGGTGTTTTCCTGTTGTGGATTTATCCCCTGCCGCTCAACGCCGTGCCGCAGCGGCTGTTCGGTACGATGGACAGTTTCGAGCTTCTCGCGGTGCCGATGTTCCTGCTGATGTCCAACGTGCTTCTGAAGGGCCGGGTGGGCGGCGACCTCTATGCCGCCGTGCAATGCTGGGTGGGACACTGGCCGGGCGGGCTGGGGATCGCGACTGTGCTCTCCTGCGGGTTGTTTTCGGCGATTTCAGGTTCTTCGGTGGCAACGGCAGCAACCATCGGCACCGTGGCCGTGCCGGAAATGACCGAACGCGGCTATGAGCGGTCCTATGTATTCGGCCTGCTGGCGGCCGGCGGGACGCTCGGCATCCTCATTCCGCCCTCCATCCCCCTGATTCTCTACGGCGTGATCACAGAGACCTCCATCACGGACCTTTTCCTTGCCGGCATCGGTCCCGGCCTGTTTCTTTGCCTGGCATTTGTGGTGTACGGCTTTGCCCGGGCCAAAATCCGCGGAGACGCCGGACAGGTGCCTCGGGCCGGCTGGCCGGAACGGCGCCGGGCAACGCTGATGGCGTTGCCGACGGTGGTACTGGCCGGTGCGATCATCGGATCGATCTATCTCGGCATCGCAACGCCGTCGGAAAGCGCGGCCGTCGGATTTGTGCTGGCGCTCATCCTGACCACGGCAATGGGCCGCATGACATTCGACCTGCTGCAACAGGCGGTGTATGACGCCATGAAGACGACGGCGATGATCTTCCTGATCGTTGCCGGCGCCAAGGTCTTCTCCTACGCGATCACCATCTACCGGATACCGCAGGACATTACCGCAATGCTCACCGCCGGCATCAGCGATGCCGGCCTGTTCGTGCTTGCCGTCGGCATTGTCTTGCTGGTCATCGGGCTGTTCCTGGAATCGCTCTCCATGCTGCTGATCATGGTGCCGGTGCTTTATCCGTCGCTCGCCGCGATCGGCATCGACCCGATCTGGTTCGGCATCTTCTTTGTCGTCCTGATCGAGACCGCGTTGATTACGCCGCCGGTCGGCATGAACCTGTTCGTCATACAGGGTGTCGGCAAGGCGGATCTTGCCGAGGTAGCCCGCGGCGCTTTTCCGTTCGTGGCGATCCTGCTGGCGACGGCAGTGCTGCTGTGGTTCTGGAAGGGGCTGGCGCTGTGGATTCCCCACGGCGTGTAAGCGTCGTCAGGAACCGTCTGACTCGTCCGGGAACGCATCTTCCCGCCCGAACAGTTTTGCCGCGTTTCGGAAGGCGATCTTTTCGGCCGTCTCGCGCGGCAGCCGCGCCAGCCATTGCCGGTTTTTCGCAATGAGGCCGTCATAGTCGGCCCACTGGCTGTTGACCCAGGTATCGGAGCCGACCATGAGCCGGTCGGCATGACGCATGATCACCGGCTGCCAGCGTTCCCAGTTCCGCAGGATATCGCCTTCGCGGTAGGACGTGTCCGCATAGAGCGTCGGATACTGCGACATCATCCGGTCGACCGTTTCCGGCGGATCGGACATGCCGGCATGGGCCCAGATGATCGTCAGTGACGGGGCGAACTCGTAGAACAGCTCCACCGGACCGAATCCCGAGTGGATGTGGATCGGGATGTCATGGTCGACGGCAAGGGCGGCAACCTCCTCCAGAAACGGCCGATCGCTCGGATCCAGGCTGTGGACATGGAACTCGCCCAGCCCCTCATGGGGGAAGCGCTGAAGCCGGTCCCTTAAATAATCCAGCATACCTTCGGCCTTGGTCCAGTTCCCGGAACCGGCGCTGCCGTGATAGGGGCGCAGTTCGGGAACGATTCTGTCCGGCGCAAATTCGAACAGACGGATCGTGCCTTCATCCGGTGTTGATGAGACCAGCGCCATGGCAACGCCGTTTCGGTCCATCAACGCGATGACCGTTTCCGGAGGGTAGGGGCCCCATGCCGGTTCCTTGTAATGCACGTGTGCATCGAAGATCGGAACGTCCTCTATGGCGTCTCCGATCGGTCCATGGCCGTCATCGGCCAGGGCGGTTAGACCGAACAGAGTCGCAAAGACGGCAAGGAGCACCTGATATTTCATTGTCAGTCCGCCGCGAAGCACATGAAAAGACCGGCGCCGCCTGTCCGCGCGAGCGCTTCCGGGCTGCAGCCGCGTGAAGGATGCGCCGAATTCCACGAGGTGTTGCCGCCGCCGTGGCGGTCATGGTGGCCGACCTGCGCGCTGCCTTCGTTGTTGCTCGTCCAGTTGCCGCAGGTATGGTCCTTGTCGTCCGGGAAATAGGCGGTGCCGTCGGCCATCGATCCGGTGAGGATGTCATGCTGATTGGGGCTGTCGCCGCGACCCTTGACCGGACTGCCGCTCTCGTCGAGCGCCGTGCGTTTGACGATGTTCGGGTTGATATGCAGTTGATCGACATCCACGGCAATCAGCTCGCCGGCGGCATTGTACCAGGGGCCAGAGCCGATCCGGTCGCGCGCCGAGATGCCGCGTTTTCCGTCCTCTTCGGTGCTGAGATAGGCACGCCAGGTGCGGCCGGTGCTGCCGGCGGCCTCGGCAAGCTGCTGGCAATAGGCGTCGGCGCCTTCGATGCCGCCAAGATTGCCGCCGTCCCCGGGCCCGACGCTGGTGATGAAAAATCCCATCGGCGGATTGTCCGCGACCGCAAACGACAAAGGCGCGAGGACCAGCGTCGAAACGAGGAGTGCTTTCTTGAACATGCATGGTTCCTTCCGTGTGTGCGGAGAATTGCGCGGTTGTCGACATCATCAGTGGCCCGCAGACCATGCGGCTCATTATGGCGCGCGCATGAGTCGGTTCAATCGGGCTCAAAATGCCAATACTTGAATGGTACAAACAATGCATAGTTGAACGGATGCATCTATTTTTATTATTAAATATCAGAAACATATGGTAGTGTACCATTCAAGAAGCGCGAATGAGCAGGAATTCGGCGCCTATGAAGTGGTCTGAAACCGTCTACGTTCTGGCAGCGACTCTCTTGGCTGCAGGCATCGTTGCGGCCACCAATCCGAACGCGTTTGGCGACCTGCGCATCTTTCTTTACGCCTACTGGCTGGTGCGGTTGTCGATAGAATGCGGCCTGTTCATCGCCTTCCGGAGCCTGCTCGAGGCGGCTGGCATGGCAAGAGAACGCCGGTTCCTGCTGTTCTCGTCGGCCTTCCTGCTCAGCCTGATTCCGTTCGTTCTCGCGATCACGGCACTCGACATCGTCCTCGGCTTTCCGGAACTGGGCCTTGCCGTGCCCGGTGGGGCCGAGGGGGCATTCCTGCGGGAGTTTTTTCTTGAGGTCGGCTATCTCGCCGATGATCACCTGTTCCTGTGCCTTCTGGTCTCGCTGCCGCGGCTGATTGCCCGCAGCGGATCACCCACGCTGTTGCTGCGGGAATTCGAGCAGCCGCTGGACGAGGCCCACGTCCTGGGTCCGGAGCAACTGCCGATGCTCGATGCGCCGCTGAAAGGCGCACTGCTGCGCGTCGAGGCGCAGGAACACTACGTCATTATCAACACGACGGAGGAGCAGCGCATGGTGCTTGGCCGGTTTTCCGACATCGTGGCGCTGTTGCCGGGTGCTCTCGGAATGCAGGTGCACCGGTCCCACTGGGTCGCCGGCGCTGCCGTCTCTTCCGTTTTCACCGAGAAACGAAACATGAAGCTGCGCTTGCGGAACGGCGATGTCGTGCCGGTCAGCAGGCGTTTCCGCAGTGCCGTGCAAGGCCGGTTCGACTTGGGCGGCGTTTCCGCCGGCGGCGGCGCTACACAACAAGCGTGAAGGCCCGTTCCCCGAGGCGTTGTCCGTTGGCCTGGATCTCGACAACGTGCCGCCCGCCGTAATAGGTGCGCGTGGTGACGGCGCGCAACGAGTGCTTCTTCTCGAAAACCATGCGCTCACCGGCCGCAAGGCGCAGGGTCTTCCACTTGAACACCTTGGGTGACGTGCTGCCATTGGCCTTCCGGTGATGGACGACATAGTCGACGATCACCTCCTGCTCCGATGTCGCGGTCGATCGTATGTCGGCGGATATCCGCAGCGTCTCACCCATGTGGACCGTGTCGCGGTCGAGCGAAAGCCCGTCGAGCGCCACCTGAGCGGGCCCGTAACCCAGCGTTCCGAGCGTCGGGCGGTGGCCGGCCTTGATGAGCGAGCGGCAGGCATGCCGGACCAGCCTCTCGCGGTTCTTGCCCGGATTGCCCGTTAGCCAATTGCCGGCGATCCGGGCGACGAGATCCGGATGGTCCTTGGCGATGTCATTGAGACTGTTGGCGACGGAGCGGCGCACATAGTCCTGCGGGTCGTCCCGCAGCGTTTCCAGGACGGGCAGGATCGGCGACGGATCCGCGACAAAGACGTTGAGGCGCATGCCCCAGGGAAGACGCGGGCGGGTGCCTTCAGATGCCAGGCGCCGGACGTGGTAGTTGCCGTCCTTCGCCCACCGCGAAACATGCCGCATAGCGCGTTTCGTGTCGGCGGCTATGAAGGGGCGCACGGCGAATTCGGCGCTCATCCGCTTCGTCATCTCCTTCAGCACGTCCATGCTGTGGTCGAAATCGTCAAGACCCCCGCGCGCCACGAATTCGGCCATCGGAAGGACCGCCCAGCCGCGGAGGCCGCGTGCGTCGCTCGACAGTTCCGAAAGGTCGACATCGTCTTCCGGGTGAAGGGCGCCGACAAGGATGGCGCAAGCGGCCCTGAAATCACCTGGAAGGCTGGCGGACAGCGCGTCGGTAATGTGGTTGGAGCGCTGTTTCAGTTCCAGCGCATCGAGCCCGTCAAGCGCGCGCTTCGAAAACAGTCCGGCGTCGAATTGCGGCGACTGGCGCGCCAGGTGCTCCGCCATCGCCGCGACCAGGTCCGCGTTGAAGAAGTTCTTGAATGGTTCGGGCATCGATGCGCGTCTCCTCGCCTGTATCGGCCCGAATAGATCACAGCCCTCCTTACAGCGGCCTGTCAGGAAGATGCGGGATTATCCACTATGCGGTTGCCTGATTTCAGTTATCCTCATCGATGTCGGACAGCGAGGTGCCGCGCCAGTCGGGATCGGGCTCAGCCGGTTCGGTCGCTAGGCTAGCCGCCCGTGCACCCTGAATGGCGCAGTATTCGTCCTTCTCCGAGCTGTCGCCGCTGATGCCGACGGCGCCGATCGTGCTGCCGTCATCATCGAGCACCAGGACGCCGCCAGGCACCGGGACGAAGCGGCCGTCGGAGGCGGCGGCGAGCGCGTTCTGGAAAACGGGGCGCTTGCTCAATCGGTCCCTGATCAGGCGGCTTGAAACGCCCATGCCGAGGGCGCCCCAGGCTTTGCCGCGCGCCACGTCGAAGCGCAGGATGCCCGAACCGTCTTCGCTCTTGGATGCAACGATGTGACCGCCCGCATTCAACACAACGACAGTGAGGGGATGCATGTCCTCCGCGCGCCCGGCGGCGAGCGCCCCGTCGACGATTTTTTCCGCAAGGGTCAGTGGCATCGAGGTCTTGATACGCATGAAATAGTCCCTCCGAATTGTCAGTTGCGCATGAGGTCGGGCAGCCAGGTGACGATTTCCGGGAAAGCCAGCAGCACGGCAATTGTAATCACGTCGGCGACGAAGAACAGCATCACCCCGCGGAATATCTGGCCGAGCGGAATGTCCGGCCGTACGCCGTTGACGACGAAGCAGTTAAGGCCGATCGGCGGTGTGATCAGGCAGACCTCGGCCATCTTGACGACAATGATGCCGAACCAGATGGAATCGAAACCCAGCGCGATCACGGCCGGGTAGACCACCGGCAGTGTCAGAAGCAGCATGCCGATGGCGTCCATGAACATGCCGAGGACCGCGTAGGCCACCAGGATACAGATCATGATCACCATCGGGTCCGTGTCGAGGCTGAGGATCCACGACGTGAACGCCTCCGGCAGTCCGGAAAATCCGAGGAAGCGCACGAAGATCAGCACGCCCCAGATGAGCGAGAAGATCATCGCGGTCAGCTTTGCCGATTCCATCAGCGCGGCCCGGATCGTCTTGAAGCCGGTACCCCTGAAAAGCGCCAGGACGAAAACGACACCGGCGCCCAGAGCGCCCGCCTCGGTCGGTGTCGCCCAGCCGTTATAGATGGCGGATATGATGATGACGACGACGAGCAGGATCGGCGAGACGCCAGGCAGCGTTGCGAAGCGCTCGCGCCAGGAAAATCCCCCGACAGACGGTGCGGAGTCCGGTGCAACGAAGGACCATACAATAATGATGGCGGCATAGATGAGCGCCGATACGGCGCCCGGCAGGAAGCCGGCGAGCAGCAGCTGGCCGACGGATTCCTCGACGATGATGGCGTAGATGACAAGGATGGCCGAAGGCGGGATCAGCGTCGCCAGCGTACCGCCTGCAGCGACGACCCCGGCCGCCAGTTTCTTGTCATAGCCGTATTTCAGCATTTCGGGGATGGCAACCCGGGCGAAGACCGCTGATGTCGCGACCGATGCGCCGGAAACGGCCGCAAATCCGGCGGTCGCAAACACGGTGGCGACGGCGAGGCCGCCCGGCACCCAGCCAACCCATTTGCGGGCGGCCTCGAATAGCTGGCGCGTCATGCCGGCATGGAATGCCAGGAAGCCGATGAAGATGAACATCGGCAGGACGCTGAGCGCATAGGTGGATGATTTGGAGTGCGGGATCGTGCCCACGATGCCGGCCGCCGGTCCCCAGCCGAGCAGTTCCACCAGCCCGAACAGTCCCGTCACGGCGGCGGCGAAAACGACACGCACGCCAAGGAAGACAAGGAACAGCAGCAGTCCGAGGCCGATGAGGCCGACCGTGAGCGGATCGTCGAAGCCGATGCCGATAATCATGGCTTCGTCCCGGCTGCTTCGTCGATGGTCTCGCCGAGCGCCCCTTCGATTTCTTCCTTGGCCACCTCCGAAACGTCCTTGTGAACGCTGACGCCCTCGGGTGCCAGTGCCGGATTGATCAGCAGCCGGATGGATCCGGCGAGCTGTATCGCCAGGCGCACGAACCAGAGAGAAAAGGCAACAGGAACCAGCAGTTTTGACGGCCAGACGGGAAACTCCGCGTCAATGGTCGAGTCGCCCAGCTGATAGGAGCGCATGAAGTGGTCCCACCCGTACCAGATGAGCACACCGACAATGCCGAGGCCGACCAGCGTGGCGAGCGATTCGGCGGCCCACAGAACGCGCCCGCGAAGGCCTCCGATGAACAGCTCCATGCGGATATGGGCACCGAGGCGCTGACAGTAGGCGGCGCCGAGAAAAGCCATGCTCGCCATGGACAGCTCCACGAGATCGATATAGCCGGTGATCGGGGAGTTGAAGATCGAGCGCAGCCCGATCTGGGCGATGCCGAGCACCATCAGGACGAAGATGGCAATGCCGGCGACCATGTTGGCGGCGTCTTCCAGCGGCGCGAACATACGCCCCAAACGGGCGACCGGACCCGGACCGATTTCATCCGGTGCACTCGGCTGTGTTGTCATGGCATGCCCTTGGCGCGTCGCTCGTCAATGATGCGGAGGAGGGGATGCCGGAACCGATGTGATGCTCCACCTCCGGTTCCGGCCAGCTGTTGAGGCCCTATTGCGCCCTGGCCTCATCAGCATACTGCCAGATCGCATCGAACACGCCCTGAGAGTCGAACTTGTCCTTGTTGGCTGCGATCCATTCGTCCCAGACGGGCTTGCCCGCGACCTCGCGGAAGCGCTCAAGGTCCTCGTCCGAATAGGTGATCTTCTTCAGGGTTTCCTCGAACACCGGCAGGTTCTTCTTGTCCTGCTCGGCATAGGCCGCCAGCTCGGTGTCCATGACGAGGTCACGGTTTTCCATCAGGAAATCCTGATACTGCTTGGGCAGTGCATCGAAGGCGGTCTTGTTGAACACCCATCCGCATTCCGATGTTCCGGGCGTAAGATTGCTGGTGAACCAGTCCGCCTCGTCACTGATCTTGAAAGCCACGTGGGCGTAGGTGAACGGAAAGGCCGCCGCATCGAGCGCACCGCGCTGAAACGCCGTCGAGGTCTCGCCGGCGGGCAGGGTCACCTTGGTCGCGCCCAGCTTCTCCATGGCCGAGCCAAGGCCGCCGCCGGCCCGCACGCGCATGCCGTCCCAGTCCTCGAGGGACTCGGGCGCATCGCCCTTGCCGAGGATCTCATACTGCGGCAACAGGCCCGAGACGTACGGAATGGCGTTCCATTTTTCCATGTCGGCAACGAGCGCCGGATGCTCGAACATCTTCGAGCGCACATATTTATCCACCTTCGGATCGCCCAGCGGCAGGAAGGGGAGCGAGAACACCATGAAGGACGGGTTCTTGCCGGGGTGGTAGAAGTTGCAGAACGCGGCGCCCTCGAATGCGTTGAGTTTCAGGCCGTCGAGATTCTCGCGCGCCTGTGAAAGCTGGCCACCGTAGAAAATCTTGATTTCGAAGTTGCCGTCAGTCTCCGCTGCCGCCTTTTCCGCCAGCGCTTCCATCCCCGCCGACAAGGCGCGCGGATTGCCCCACATGGAAATCTTCCAGAATACTTTCGGCCCATCGATATTCGCCGCATGGGCGCTCGGGCTCAGGACGGCGGCACTCGCCAGAGCGCCGGCAAGCAGAGAAAGTCGCAATGTCATCGGGTCCTCCCATTTATGCTTCCGACCGGCCGTTGCGGTCCGATCACGAATTCCTGATTTGACAGGTTGGCCGATATTAGAACGCAAAAATTCAAAATGCAATAATATCGATATTTTTTGTCTAACTGATTTATTTTCGAGATTTTTTGACCCACGAATAAAATCTGGATTGCCGGGTTTCGACCGCCCCAGGACGGATTTTCGGAAGAATCAGCGCAAAATCCGGAACGGCGAATACCTCGAAGGGGATTGCAGTCGTGTCGCCGCACCCGCGTTGCGGAACCGGATCCGCAACGGTTAACCGTCCCGAACATCTGAGGAAAACCGGCAGTGTATTCTTGCCTTCTGGGCGCGACAAAATGGCGCAGTGCGGCTATAGTGAGGCCAGTGCAGGTCGCGGACTGCGTGACCGGCCGAGCCAAGGGCACCACATCGGTCCGTGACCATGCCGAACCCGACGAAGGGAGGAATGGTTATGGGGAATATCCACGTCATCACCGGCTCTGATGGAGATGTCGCGCATCCGCAAATCCGCAAGATCTCGAATGCGGATGTGGTCGACGCGCTTCGCAAGGGGCTCGATGATTTCTGGGACAAGCCGTCGCATTATGTATTTTTATGTCTGATCTATCCGATCGTCGGCGTCGTGCTGATTACCTGGACATCGGGCGGCAATGCGTTGCAGCTCGTCTATCCGCTGATGGCGGGATTTGCCCTTCTCGGACCGATCGCCGCGATCGGCCTTTATGAGATCAGCCGGCGGCGCGAACTGGGACTGGACACGTCCTGGAAACACGCGCTCGAGGTGACGCGCTCCCCTGCTATTCCGGCGATCCTCGCCGTCGGCGCGGTGCTCGTCGTGATGTTCGTTGCGTGGATGTACGCGGCACAGGCGATCTATCAGGGCCTTTACGGGCAGGCGGCGCCGGATTCCATCTGGGCCTTCGTGGGCAGTGTCCTGTCGACGCAGCAGGGCTGGATGCTGATCATTGTCGGCAATGCCGTCGGGTTCGTCTTTGCACTTGTGGTGCTGTGCACGACGGTCATCGCCTTTCCGCTGCTGCTCGACCGCGATGTCGGCGCCTATTCCGCGATCGAGACCTCCGTGCGTGCCGTAGCCGCAAATCCTGTTCAGATGATCCTGTGGGGCCTGATCGTCGCCATTACCCTTCTGATCGGATCGATCCCGCTTCTGGTCGGACTGGCAATCGTAATGCCGGTGCTCGGACACGCGACCTGGCATCTTTACAGGAAGGTTGTCGCGCAACCGGAAAGCAAGTGACACCGTCTACAGGACGGACAAAAAAACCGGCGCCGTAAGCGCCGGTTTTTTATTGCGAAAAGTTTGCCGGTCACCCGTCGGTACCGAAATAGGTGAGCCGTGTCAGGATCGTGTAGTCCGATTCTAGTGCCATAATGGCGACGAAAACCAGGATCGCTATCGGCGGCAGGAGAATGGCGTAGTTGAGTGCCGGCCGTTCCCATTTCATATGCATGAAGATCGCCATGATCAGCCCGGCCTTGGCAACCATGAAAATCAGGATCAGCGTCCACCGCAGATAGCCCTGCAGCCCGATATAGTCGACGAAATAGGATGCGGCGCTCAATATGAACAGCCAACCCCAGACGATGAAATAGACCTTGAGCGGGTGATGCTGGTGAAGGCTATCGTCGTCCTCGAAGTCAGCCTGCTGCGCGGCGTCGTTCAATGTTTCATCGTAGGTTTCCGTGCGTTCCATGAGATTTCCTCACCAAAGATAGAAAAACGCGAAGATGAAGACCCAGACCAGGTCGACGAAGTGCCAGTAGAGCCCCATCACCTCGACGCTCTCATACTGGCCGCGCCGACTGGTGAAAAAGCCGCGTCGCCCGACATCGTAGTCGCCGCGCCAGACCTTACGGGCCACAATCAGCAGGAATATGACGCCAAGGGTCACGTGGGTTCCGTGGAACCCGGTGATCATGAAGAAGGACGCGCCGAACTGCGATGCACCCCACGGGTTGCCCCACGGCCGCACGCCTTCCGAGATCAGCTTGGTCCACTCGAAGGCCTGCATCCCGACGAATGTGGCGCCGAGAAAGGCCGTCACAAGCAGGAACAACACGGTCATCTTGCGGTTTTTGCGGTAGCCGTAATTCACCGCCATCACCATTGTGCCGCTGCTGGAGATGAGCACGAATGTCATGATGGCGATCAGCAAGAGCGGGAAGTTGATGCCGCCGACATGCAGCGCGAACACCTCGCTGGGGTTCGGCCAGGGTATGGCCGTCGACATGCGCGCCGTCATGTAGGACAGCAGGAATGTGCCGAAGACGAATGTGTCGCTCAAAAGGAAGATCCACATCATCGCCTTGTGCCAGGATGCGGTCTTGAAGGAGCGTTGGTCCGACGACCAGTCCGAGACAATGCCGTCCCAGCCCGGTTTGAGCTGCGGTTGGGTTACGGTCGATTGGTCCGTGCTTTGCGCCATGCTCATTCCTTCCTAGACAAGCAATTGTCGGCAGATATCGGCGAATTCGTTCAGCCAGCCGGCCAGAAGCGCGACGATGATGACCCAGACAAGGAGCATGAAGTGCCAATAGGTCGCACACAGTTCGGTACCGGTGCGAAGACGCTCCGTCACTTCGCCGCCCGCCGACTGAACCGCCGTGCGGGCGAGGGCGATCAGGCCGCCGATCATATGCAGCCCGTGTACCCCGGTGATTAGCACGAAGAAGCTGTAGGCCGGGTTCGAGGTCGCGAAATAGCCGAGCTCGGCGAGCGCGCGCCAGGCAAGCACCTGGCCGACGAGAAAGATCACCGCGGCCGCGGCGCCGGCAAGCAGGTCCTGACGCAGGGCCTGAAGGCGTCCCCGCCGCGCCGCGACGACCGCCATCTGAAGCGCGATACTGCTCAGCACAAGTGCGCCGGTGTTGAACCAGACGATGCGCGGCATGGCGAGCGTGCGCCAGTCGGGAAACTCCATGCGCATGAAATAGGCGCTGAAGAACAGGGCGAACAAGGCGCCGACCACCGCGAGAAAAACACCGAGGCCGACCTTCGAGGCCGGCTGATTGATTGCCTCTGTCCCGGGCGCAAGGCCCGCATTCCCGGTCTCCAGCCAGGGCTTGGAGAACAGCCGCTGGCGCGACAGCCACCAGCCGGCGATCGCCACGACAATGGCCAGGAAGATCAGGGCAGCGATCATGAAGCGGCCTCGCTTGCCGGTGCTTTTTGCGGCCATGGATCGTTCTGCGCCAGGTAGTCGTCAGGCGCGTCCGGGACGCTGTAGTCATAGGCCCAGCGGTAGACGATCGGCAGGTCCTTGCCGAAATTGCCGTGTATCGGCGGCGTCTCCGGCGTTTGCCACTCGAGCGTCGTCGCCCGCCACGGATTGCCGCCCGATTCCTTGCCGTAGCGCAGGCTCCAGAACAGGTTGAACATGAAGACCACCTGGGCGAAACCGACGATCAGCGCGGCCACGGAGATAAATGCATTCAAGGAGTGCAGCGAATCGGTGACGAATGTCGCATCGCCGAGTTCGTGATAGCGGCGCGGTACACCGACAAGGCCGACATAGTGCATCGGGAAGAAGATCGCGTAGGCGCCGACAAAGGTGACCCAGAAGTGGAATTGGCCCATCGCCTCGTTGAGCATGCGCCCGGTCATCTTCGGATACCAGTGATAGATCGCCCCGAAGATCACCATGATCGGCGCGACGCCCATGACCATGTGGAAGTGGGCAACGACGAACATCGTATCCGACAGCGGCACGTCGACCACCACATTGCCGAGGAACAGGCCCGTCAGGCCGCCATTGACGAAGGTGACGATGAAGCCTATGGCAAACAGCATCGGCAGCGACAGGTGGATATCGCCGCGCCAAAGCGTCAGCACCCAGTTATAGACCTTGATGGCCGTCGGCACCGCGATGATCAGTGTCGTGGTGGCGAAGAAGAATCCGAAATACGGGTCCATGCCGCTGACATACATGTGGTGTGCCCAGACGATGAAGCTCAGCGCGCCGATGCCGACGATCGCCCACACCATCATGCGATAGCCGAAAATGTTCTTGCGCGCGTGGGTGCTGATCAGGTCGGAGACGATGCCGAAGGCCGGCAGCGCCACGATGTAGACTTCCGGATGGCCGAAGAACCAGAACAGGTGCTGGAAAAGAATCGGGCTGCCGCCGCCATATTCAAGCTGTTCGCCAAATTCGACGAGGGCCGGCATGAAGAAGCTGGTGCCGAGCAGACGGTCGAACAGCATCATGACGCAGGCAACGAATAGGGCAGGGAAGGCGAGCAGCGCCATGACCGTGGCGGTAAAGATGCCCCAGACCGTTAGCGGCATGCGCATGAGGGTCATGCCGCGCGTGCGGGCCTGCAGCACGGTGACCACGTAGTTCAAGCCGCCCATGGTGAAGCCGACGATGAACAGCATCAGCGATGCGAGCATCAGGAGGATGCCGGCCTGCTGGCCGCCCGGGGTTCCGGAGGTGATTGCCTGTGGCGGATAGAGCGTCCAGCCGGCGCCGGTCGGCCCGCCGGGCGCAAAGAAGCTGGCGACGAGAACCAGCACGGCCAGCAGGTAGACCCAGAAACTGAGCATGTTGACGTAAGGGAACACCATGTCCCGCGCGCCGACCATCAGCGGAATGAGATAGTTGCCGAAGCCGCCGAGAAACAGTGCTGTCAGCAGATAGACCACCATGATCATGCCGTGCATGGTGATGAACTGGTAATAGGCCTCGGGCGTAATGAAATCGAAGGTGCCCGGAAATCCGAGCTGCAGGCGGATCAGCCAGGACAGTACAAGCGCGACGAGCCCGATGGCGATCGCCGTGCCGGAATACTGGATCGCGATGACCTTTGCATCCTGTGAGAAGACATATTTCGTCCACCAGCTCTTGGGGTGGTATAGCTCAACCTCGGGGACTTCCGCAGGCGGTATATTGTCGACTGCTTGAGGCGTGGCGTCTGCCATAGGTACCCTCCTTCAAATACGCATAGGGACGAGCTGTCGATCCCCATCGCTTCCCATTCGCAAAGGCGCGTCTGCGGCCGGCTACTCCTCCAGCCTTGCCGCGGCGCTTAGTTTCGTCGGTGACGAAAGCTGTGCGAATGTCGACTGCTCCTGCAGCCACTCCTGATAATCCTCTTCGGTGTCGATGACGACGAAGCCTCGCATATGCGGATGACCGACGCCGCACAGTTCAGCGCACAGGATCTCGAATTCGCCCGTGCGTGTCGGCGTGAACCAGAAATAGGTCACCATGCCGGGCAGCATGTCCATCTTGGCGCGGAACTCCGGAACGTAGAAATCGTGCAGCACGTCGGCGGAACGCAGCAGGACTTTTACCGGCTTGCCGATCGGCAGATGCAGGTCGTCCGCCTCGATGATGATATCGTCCTGGCCGGCCGCGTCGCTTCTGTTGACGCCGAGGGGATTGTCGGCATCGATGAGCCGGTTATCCGAAAGGCCAAGTTTCCCGTCGGCGCCGGGCAGCCGGAAGTTCCAGCTCCACTGTTGTGCAAGTACCTCGATCTCCGTTGCCTCGTCGGGCACGCTGACGAACTGCGCCCAGACGATGAGGCCGGGCGCCAGCATTGCCGCGACGCCGAGGCCCGTCACGATCGTCAGGGCCCATTCCAGCTTGTTGTTCTCGGGTTCGTAGGCGGCCTTGCGGCCTTCCTTGTGTCGAAAGCGCAGCACGCAATAGGCCATGAATAAGATGACGAGCGTGAAAACGACGCCGGTGATCCAGAACGTGATGATCAGGGTGTCGTCGATATAGCCCCAGTTGGACGCAATCGGCGTCCACCACCACGGGCTGAGCACATGGAACATGATCGACCCGACGACAACGACGACGAGTATCAGCGCGATGGCCATATTGCCTCCTCCCCACGGCATCAGCATCGCCGCAATTTGAGGGCCTCTTCGCTAAGTGCGGCATATTAGCACAGAGTTTCGCGGAAAGACTAGATTGTGCGTGCGATTGACATTTGATCACCGGAAATATGAACCCGGTTAAGTTTTAAGACTTTGAAAATATGAACTAAATTCAGTTTAGTGTTGTTTTCGTAACCGTCAAGACAGCGGCGAAAAATAGTTCGCTGGCTAGGTAATGGGGCGTGGGTTATCCACATCGAAGAGCGCGGGGCGGAGAGATTCGCATGCCCGGCAGACGCGGCCGGAGAGCTTCAATGTGCCCAGCAACCGGCACGCGCTGATTCAACCTTTGCGGGAGACGGATTGTCGGAGGTCTTACTGCGTTGCGACCGTGAGCGCCATCTCAACCATCGTGTCGAGGGTGGACTGGCGGTCCTCCGGTTCCATCTCCTCACCGGTCACCAGACAGTCCGATACCGTGCAGATGGCCAGCGCCCGCGCGCCGTAGCGGGCGGCCAGCGTGTAGAGCGTCGACGCCTCCATCTCGACGGCAAGAACGCCGTGCCTGGCGAGGGTCGCATAGGAATTTGCCGGATCCTCGAGATAGAACGTGTCGGAGGACACCAGCCCGCCCACATGATATTCCAGCATCTGGGCAATGGCATAGTCGTCGGCCGCTTTCAGCAGTTCGAAATCCGCCGCCGGCGCGAAGGTATAGGGCGCGAACACCGGGGTGTTTTTGGCGCTGTCGGTGGATGCCGCGGACCCCAGTATAATGTCGCGCACCTTGACCTTGGTCGTCAGGCCGCCGCAGGTGCCGACCCTGACGAGCGTCTTGGCCTCATAGACATTGAGTAGCTCATGCACATAGATGGCGGTCGATGGCTGACCCATGCCGGTCGCCTGGACGCTGACGGGCGTGCCCTGCCATTTGCCGGTGAAGCCGAGGCAGTTGCGCACGCCATTGACCTGGCGCGGGCTTTCGAAAAAGTTCTCGGCGATCCACTGCGCCCGCAGCGGATCGCCCGGCAGCAGGACGATCTCGGCATAGTCGCCTTTCTGGGCCTCAATATGCGGTGTCATGGCGTGCTCCCCTCAAAGCGTCCACCCGCGACTATAACCGCTGCGGCGTGCTGCGTTCAAATCGTCCCGCTGAGCGCAACACGCCGCGATGCATCCGGCCCGGCCGGCGGGCCGGCACCGACCGCGTTAGCTTTCGGGTTCAATCGGCACGTAGAGGTCGCCGCCCTCCCGGAATTTCTCGGCCATGGCGGCCATGCCTTCCTTCTGCGCCTCGGCACGGATGTCGTGGGAGATGCGCATGGAGCAGAATTTCGGACCGCACATGGAACAGAAATGCGCCACCTTGTGCGCCTCCTTCGGCAGCGTCTGGTCGTGGAAGTCGCGGGCCGTTTCCGGATCGAGCGCCAGGTTGAACTGGTCCTCCCAGCGGAATTCGAAACGCGCCCGCGACAACGCGTCGTCGCGGATCTGCGCGGCCGGATGGCCCTTGGCGAGATCGGCGGCATGGGCCGCGATCTTGTAGGTGATGACGCCGGTCTTCACGTCGTCGCGGTCGGGCAGGCCGAGATGCTCCTTGGGCGTGACGTAGCACAGCATGGCGGTGCCGAACCAGCCGATCATCGCCGCGCCGATGCCCGAGGTGATGTGGTCGTAGCCCGGCGCGATGTCGGTGGTCAGCGGCCCGAGCGTGTAGAAGGGCGCCTCGCCGCAGGTGGCAAGCTGCTTGTCCATATTGGCCTTGATCTTGTGCATCGGCACATGGCCCGGCCCCTCGATCATCACCTGGCAGTCCTTCTCCCAGGCGATCTTCGTCAGTTCGCCCAGCGTCTCGAGCTCGGCGAACTGCGCCGCGTCGTTGGCATCGGCGATGGAGCCTGGCCGCAGCCCGTCGCCGAGCGAGAAGGCGACGTCATAGGCGCGACAGATGTCGCAGATGTCGGCGAAATGCTCGTAGAGGAAGCTCTCCTTGTGGTGATGCAGGCACCACTTGGCCATGATCGATCCGCCGCGCGAGACGATGCCCGTCGTGCGGTCCGCCGTCAGCGGCACAAAGTGCAGCCGTACGCCCGCGTGGATGGTGAAATAGTCGACGCCCTGTTCCGCCTGCTCGACCAGCGTGTCGCGGAACACCTCCCAGGTAAGGTCCTCGGCGATGCCGCCCACCTTCTCCAGGGCCTGGTAGATGGGCACGGTGCCGATCGGCACCGGCGAATTTCGGATGATCCACTCGCGGATATTGTGGATGTTACGGCCGGTGGAAAGGTCCATCACCGTGTCGCCGCCCCAGCGGATTGCCCACACCATCTTGTCGACCTCGTTTGCCATCGACGAGGTGACGGCCGAGTTGCCGATATTGGCGTTGATCTTGACCAGGAAATTGCGGCCGATGATCATCGGCTCGGATTCCGGGTGATTGATGTTGGCCGGGATGATGGCGCGTCCACTGGCCACTTCGTCGCGCACGAATTCCGGCGTGACGAAATCCGGAATTGCGGCGCCGAAACTCTCGCCGTCACGACTGATCCTCTCTTTGATCTGCGCGCGCCCGAGATTCTCGCGGATGGCGATGAATTCCATTTCTGGCGTGACGATGCCGGCACGGGCATAGGCAAGCTGGGTAACGGCCGTTCCGCCTGACGCGCGCAGGGGCTGATGGCGGAGCGGAAACTCCGGTGTCAGCCGGTCGCCGCTCGCAAAACCGTTATCCTCAGGCTTCACATGCCGGCCGCCGTAAGCCTCGACGTCGCCGCGGGCAAGGATCCAGGTCTCGCGCAGGCGCGGCAGGCCGGCCGCAATGTCGGTTACGGCGTCGGGGTCGGTGTAGGGACCGGAACTGTCATAGACGGTCACCGGCGGCTCGCCCGCCGTCGGATGCAGGGCGATCTCGCGCATGGGCACGCGAATGTCCGGGTGGAGGCTTCCGGGCTTGTGGATCTTTCGGGATGCGGGCAGGGGGCCCCGGGTGACGGTGGGTGTGATGGCGTTCATTTGAATCTCCCTTTTGGGGATCCAAGTTTCGGCACGGCTTGTGGGATACGAAAGGACACTTCGGGCCTGAAGCGGCCCTGCAGCGGCTGTACCATCCCTACGCCAGCGTTAACTGGATCAGGTTCGACGGGTCGCCGCGCCGTGCCGAAGCACCAGCGGCCTCTCAGCTCCTTGCCGGAGCTCCCCAGGTATCAAGGCCCCTATTAAGATCGCTGTGCCGCGGGCCTGTCAAGGCGCAGATCTGTCTTGTTCCAAGGAAGCCGTCACGCAGCCTCCCGTATTTTGCCGTTGCCATGTTTTGCGGCTAGGCTCGAATAAAAAGCCGGGGGACAAAATGCTGACAAGACCATTTCGTGCGGCTTTGCCGCTCTTGATTGCCTTTCTGCTTGTGGCAAAACCGATTGCTGCGGCCGAATTACTGGCTCTCACACTGGATTTTGCCGCATTGGAAGAGGGAGTGCCGGGGACGGCCGGTTATGCGTCGGTTTGGCTTGATGCCGATGAAGAAGCGGAATTTTACGACGAACGGGATTGGACCCTCTCGGTCGGATCGCAGGTTCTGATAGGCACATCCATGCTCAACGACCGTGGTCTGGTTCATATTCGCCTGTTCGATCCGCGCTTGGCCTGGCCCCGGGAGGGCGAAAAGCGCGAACACGATGCGACGCTTTCCTATCGGGATCGGGTCGTTGCGACCGCGAAGGCCACCGGTCCCGCAAACGGCATAGCAACGCTCGGTGGCGGAATAACGGCCTCGGACCTTGGCGATGCAACACTGACGGAACGGTTCGAAGCCGGTTATTTTGATGCCACGAGCGAAAACCAACGCATCTGGTTCTCGGGCCTTTCCGGGGAAAGCAACTGGTTCGAACTTGGCCTGATTGCCCACAGGCGCAATGCGTTTCGCGAGGCGGCCTATTTCTTTGCCCGCGCAGCCGATGCCGATCCAGCCGACGGGTTGGCGGCCGCGTGGCTGGCAAGGACGCTTCACGACACGGGCCGGTTCGAAGCGGATCTGCTTCTTGCTGTCGAGGCTGACCTTCAACGGCGCCTGTCCGATCTCGAAACCCGCGGCGCAAGGGCGGCCGCTGCCTTCGGCGAAGCGCAGCAGCGCGCCACCGAGCGGGAACGCGAATTGCAGGCGGAATTTGCCGGTATCCAGGATCAACTCGCGGCGCTGCCCGACCGGTCCGAGACAAATCCGGACGCTGCCCGGCTGGCTGAGCGGCTCAAAGTCATCAACGCTGAGATCCGGGCACTCGGCGAAAGCCTGAATGAAGAAATCGCCGGCATCGAACGGACCACGCCATTCATGACCCGGATGCTGTTTGAAACTCAGTTGATGCTCGCCCGTATTGCTGCCGGACAAACTGATATGAATACCGGAAAGACGGAGCGGGATTGGGTGGAGGCGGCGCGCAGGACCGCCGAAGTGCCGTATGCGCAGGATTTCAATCCGGTCGGCGTGGACCGGTCCTTGAGGGCAAGAATACTGATCCGGCAAGCGGCACTGGCCAATCGCGAGGCGGAGGCGGAGCAGGCCGCACTGCAGGCGGATCCGGCCTATCGGGAACGGCTTGCCCGTCGCCAGCACCATGATGAGCAGCTATCGGCGCTGAATGTGATGAAATCGGAAGCAGAGGCAGCGGCTGCGGCCCTTCCTGAACGCCCGGACCTCATGAAACTGAGCGACGAAGCTGCCCGGCTCGCAGCACGGTTCGATACCGCCCAGACCGAGCATCAGGCCCGCCTTGAAGCACTTGATGTTGAGCGCAACGAGCTTCAGGCCGCCCGCGATGCGTTGGGCGGCAATCCATCGTCGGAAGCCATTGAGGGCTTCAACGCACGCCTCGACGCCTTCAACGCAAATGTCGATTTGGTGAACGCAAGGGTGCCCGAACTGCAGGCGATGGCGGATACGGCCAATGCGGCGGCAAATGCCTACAACGAAGCCCTAAACCGCGCAAATGAAGAGGTTTATGCGCCCTACAACGACCTGGTCGCTGCTGCCAACGCCAACCTCGATGCGATCCGGGCGCTTTCCGAGGAACTTGCGGACCGCGAACCCCGTTACAAGGACCTCGTATTCGAAAGAGACGGCAGTCTCGCTCTCGCTCGGAGCGAACTCTACAGCCTGATGGGTGAGCGCCCGACTCCCGAGGGTGACAGCTTGATCGACGCGGTCGATACCGCGGTGTCGGTCCCGGATGGCGCGGAGAAAAGCGACGTGGGCACACCCTGGTGCGACAAAGTCGATTTCCGGTGCGATCAGTGTATCGGCCTTGGCGTTCTCGGCTGTACCTTTGCCGAATCGGATGCGCAGAGCGCCTGTTATTCAGGTGAAAGAGTGCTCTTCAGGAAACCGGCGCCGGGCGGCGGCATCATTGGCGGCTGCGGCGGAACGCTTCGGGTGGACCCCGGGACAAGGCGCTGGTCTGTGCAATCGACGGAACGCAATCCCGGAAAGCGTTCCCGGGACGAAGAGGCGGCCGCCGACGACGTGATCGATGTGGCATCCGGGCTGCTTGACCCGTTTTTCGATCCCGCCGCCGGATGCGGCCTGGCTTCACCGGTTTCCGCGGGCGAAGCGGACGATGGCCTTGGCGCCTATCTGGACGAATTCGAGCAAATGCTTGCCGACAGGCGGGAGGAACGCAGGGCGGAGCGGCAACGGGCGGAACGGCTCGAGCAGATGCAGGACTATATCGATCTGCTCAGTCGGCACGCCGGCTCCACGAGCAGCGATGATCTCGAGGCCCTTCGTGACCGGATCAGCGCCACGCCGGACCTGATGTCCGATCCGGATGCGGCGAGGGACGTCGCCGAGCAGCTTTCGAAAATCGCCCAGGAGGCCGTTGTCGCCGGCGCCGCATCGCTGGGAACGGAAAACGGCGCTGACGGTTGGCAGGACTGGGCCGAAAAAACCATGGAAATCGGCGAGAAGGTCAAGGCGATCACCGATGAACTCGGGATCAAGAGCGATACGGTCGACGAGATCAAGGGGTATGTCGACAGCGCCCGCGAGTTGCGTGACGCGATCAACGAGGCCAGAACCACCGGCAGCTCAGAAAAGCTGCGCGGCATATTCAAGGACAAGGTGATATCCGCACTCGGGCCGGTTGGCCAGGTGATCGATCTGCCGGCCGACATCATCAACTCCGGCCTCAACGTTGTCGAGCGGACCACCGGCCAGATTTCGAAACCGCTTGGACATATGAGTGACCTGATTGCCGGCACCGATCCGGATGCCGAGGCCAAGATGCTGGCTGCCGTCGAAGAACTGCAGAACACCAGCGCCAAGGACATCATCAAGGAAGTGGCGCTCGATCCGTTCGAGCGGAAACTGCGCAGTCTTGTCGGCGACAGGGCGGTCGATGTGACGAAGGCGATCTACGAATATTTCACGAAAGAGGAAAAAGCAGAATCTGCTTCCTGTCCGGTTCCGCCGCTGGAATTCGGCTAAGGCGCCATTCGAGTCCGGCGCCGTGCAAATCAGGCCGCAATGAAAAAGGGGCGACCGGTCACAGCCGGCCGCCCTGGCATCGGAAACCTCAAGCGGATGAGGGGAGTAGACCGACAATATGTGGTCAGGCGGCCTCCGACGCCGGAATGCGAAGCTCGTTCTCCAGGTGCATCACCAGGTCTCGCGGCAGCGACAGCCCGTGCACCAGTTTTTTCAGATAAGCGACATCGGCCGGGTTGTCCGGGTCGAGAACCAGCCGCGACACCAGGTAGATTTCGCTGGCCTGCTCCAGGCCGCTGGCATAGCCGGCGATTTCCTCGACATCGGGCGGATCGTTCAGGGTGTCGAAAATCAGCATGTTGGACTCGGTATCGAGCTGCATCCTTGTTATCGCATCCCGGATCGTGCGGCGTTCGTCGGCATCGATATGACCGCCGGCATTGGCAGCCGTGATGATCGCCTTGATGAGTGCGCGCTGGAAGGGCTGCCCGTCGGCCGCGGCGCCTGTTTCTGGATTGAACTGGGCGAGGGAAGGCATGCCCGCCGTGTGCGTGTCCAGCCACCCGGGGGTGTTGGCGGCGTCGCCCTTCACCTCGATCCTGTTTCCGGCATTGCTCTGCCAGTTGTGAAACGCCCGGAACGTGATCGCGGCGAGCGCCGCGGCGCCGCCGATGCCGACCGCCGTGCCGGCGATCTTTCCGACCTTCTTCCGCATTTTCCTGTTGCCGGCGACCAGTCCGAGCAGCCCGCCTGCCGCCAGCCCGCCGCCAAGCCCCGCAGGGTTGATAAACTCCGAAATAGGGCTTCTTGACTGCGTCCCGTTCTGTCCGGCGGCGTTTCCGCCGAGAAACTGACCAAGAAGCTGGTTTATGCTCATGAATTGTTCTCCGGTTCGCCCAACAACATTGCGTTCACACCATTGAGGTGATGCAGGTCCACCCGGATTGCCAATTGATAAGGATCGCGGCTTCAATCGAAAAAATCTATCGGATACAGAAAACTTCAGTCAGGCTTCGATGCGGACTGCGCTCTGACCACCTCGACATCGGTGACGGTCACCATCAGCCCATAGGCTTCGAGCAGCGGCTCCAGCGCGTCGAGGAACCGGGCCGCGGCCTCTTCGTCAAGAACGGTTGTGAAGACCACTTTGCTGCCGGCGCCGCCGGTTACCTGATCGTCGAACCAGCGGCCGCGCGCGCCTTCTCCGCCAAGCGTCGGCTGCAGCGTATAGCCGTCCGAGGACACCTCCATTGCCTGGTCGCGCACCCGCCGCCACAGCGGCGCGTCGACGAGGATTTCGATCTTCTTGCAGTGCGATTTGATCACCATTTTCACACCATCAACTTTGCCAGAGACGTGTAGATCGGTATGCCGATCGTGATGTTGAACGGAAACGTCACCGCCAGCGACAGCGACAGGTAAAGGCCCGCATCCGCCTCCGGCAGCGCCAGCCGCATGGCGGCCGGCACCGCAATGTAGGATGCGCTGGCCGCCAGGATCGCCAGTGCGGTCGTGGTGCCCACATCGAGGCCGATGGCGGCGCCGACCAGGCAGCCGATCGTCCCGTTGACGACCGGAAAGACGATGGCCAGCAGCACGAGGCGCGCAGTCAGATTGCGCGCCAGGCGGATACGCCGCGCCGCGAGCAGTCCCATGTCGAGCAGAAAGAGGCAAAGCAGGCCGTTGAAGCCGGTTTCGAACACCGGTGCGACGGGCGCGAACCCGTCCTTGCCGATAACCAGGCCGATAATGAAACTTCCGGTGAGCAGAACCACCGAACCATTCAGCACGGTCTCGCGCAGGAGTTCGTTGCCCGACTGGAATTTCAGGCCCGTGCCGCCGCGGGCGAGGATTAGTCCAACGATGATCGCGGGTGTTTCCATCAAGGCCAGCACAGCGATCATGTAACCGGCCGGCGGAAGGCCTGAATCGGTCAGGATCTGGTTGCCGGCAATGAACGTCACCACGCTGACGGATCCGTAGTGGGCGGCCACCGCCGCCGCATTTGTGGCATCGAGCTGGCCGAAACCGCGCAGGACGAAGAAGGTGCCGACCGGAATGAGACAGCTCAGCGCCAGACCGGCGACCGCGGCGAGCAGCAGATCGCTGGTAAAGCCGTTGCCGGCTACCAGGATGCCGCCCTTGAGGCCGATCGCGCACATCAGGTAGAGCGACAGCGCCTTGGATATCGGTTCGGGAAAGGCGAGGTCGGAACGGGCGAAGGCAGCGAGGGCGCCGAGCACGAAAAACAGGATGACGGGCGAGAGCAGGCTTTCCACGTCAGCGTCCCGAGCGGATTTCGCCCGACGGAGAACGGGCGGTTTTCAGGCGGTCAGGCTTGTCCTCGCAGGCGTGCGCGTTGAAAGCGGCGCACCTGCCGGGAAAACGGTCATGGATGGGCATGGATCGCTCCGGTCGGTATGTTGCGGCGCGACATTGAACATTTCACCCCAACGTGCCAAATTGTTACTTTCGAAGAAATTGATAGATTTTAGCTATCAAGAACCACGTGGTTCGATGGCGATGGAACGGGCGGGCCTTGCTTTCCCGGCGCAACGGATCCACCGGGCATGGGAACGGGAAACCTATGACGACGCTCAGGCAACTGCATTATCTGGTGGCGCTTTCCGAGGAACTGCATTTCCGGCGGGCCGCGGAACGGGTCAACGTCACGCAGCCGACGCTCAGCGCGCAGATCCAGGAACTGGAAAAGAAGCTGCGGGCACCGCTGGTCGAGCGCGGTGCGGCGCGTGTCACGCTGACGCCGCTCGGCCGCGAGATCGCCGAACGGGCCCGGCGCGTGCTTTCCGAAGTCCAGGACATTGTCGACCTTGCTGCGTCCTCGCAACACGGCTTCGACGGCACGATCCGCCTCGGCGTGCCGCCGACACTCGGACCCTATCTCCTGCCGCACATCGTTCCGGACCTGCATAGCAAATATCCCGGCTTGCGGCTCTATGTGCGCGAGGGCAAGCCGGCCGAGCTGCAGGGCCAGCTCCAGGCCGGCGGCTTCGACCTTGTCATATCGCCGATGCCCATCGCGCACGGGGATCTGGAGGTCGAGCGACTGTTCCGGGAGCCGCTGATGGTCGTCGCCGCGCCCGATCATCCCCTGGCCTCCAGACAGCGCATTCTGAGTTCGGACCTCGCGGGTCAGAGTATCCTTGCGATCGAGAAGGGACACCATCTGCACGAGCAGGTGAGCCGGCTATGCGAGGACTTCGACGCAACGCTGCTGCGTGACTACGAGGGAACCAGCCTCGATACGCTGCGGCTGATGGCCGGCATGGGCGTTGGGCTTGCATTCCTCCCGGCGCTCTATGTCCGTTCCGAAATCGATGGCCGCAGCGAGATCGCTATTCTTGATCTCAATATACCCAACCTTTTCAGGCAGATGGGCCTTGCCTGGCGCAAGCGGTCGGTGCATGCCACGCTATTCAAGGAGATTGCCGATCTCATTCGCACCACGGCCGAGCGCAAGCTGCCGGACGTCACGGTTACGCGGTGATCGCAACCACACGATTGTAGTCTATCTCACACATGTTCCCACATGGCGGTGATATGATCGCACAGGGTCTGAAGCGGGAACGCCGACGCCCGTCGATCGCATCCGGTTTCCGGACGCTGCGCGCTGTCCGGAATGAAACGACTTCAACAGGGGGAACGGCCGTGCCGATTACAGTGGGAAATATCGAACTGCATATGGGGCCGCAGGAGCACGGAGCAGCCGATTCGCTGGTAGCGCCGATCGTGGATTTCATTGGCCGGGCGAAAAGCAGGCAAAACCTCATGATCGCCGTCCAGGAAGTCGACAACAAGCAAATCGCCGACGCGATCATCAAGGCGCGCCTGCGGGGCGTCAATGTCGATCTCGTCGTCGAGCAGAGCTATCTGCTTGGAAAGGGGCGCCCGGACAGCCTTGACGAGGCATACGAGCCGGACGGCCCGCACGAGATCAACCGGAACCTGTTCAACGCGATCCTGCGTTCGACGGCGGATGTCAAAATCGATTTCAACCCCAACATCTTTCACCAGAAGTTCATGATCCTCGGGAATTCCGTGCTGACCGGCTCGACGAATTTCACGACGACGGGCGTGACCAAGAACCTCAACCACGTCATCGTCATCCATGACGCCAAGGTGGCCAACGCGTTCAAGAACGAGTTCAGCGAAATCAAGAAGGGCCGCTTCGGACGCGAGAGCATCGGCCGTGACGATAGCCCGCGAGAGGTGTCGGTGGCCGGCATCCGCGTAAAACCGTGCTTCGCGCCGGATCATGGCCCCGAGATGGAAATCATGAAACAGATCCTGAAGGCCCAAAAGAGGATCGATTTCGCCGCTTTCACCTTCGCCCAGTCCTCGGGAATCGACGATGCGCTGATTGCCGCTCATGCGCGCGGCATCGCCGTGCGCGGTGTGCTCGACCGCCGCCAGGCCAACCAGACCTGGGCGGCAAAGGACGCCTTGAAGAATGCCGGCATAGAGATCGCTGTCGCCGGCGGCACGGGCGGCCTCGGCAAGGTTCACCACAAGATGATGGCGATAGACGACCAGCTCTCGATTTTCGGCAGTTTCAACTACACAAAGCCGGCCAACCGGTCGAACGACGAGAACATCGTCATCGTCGGCGAGCTGTTTGAAACGGACCAGGCAATCCGCAAGGCGCAAGGCAAGCTGGCCAAGGCCGCCCGCAAGGAGATCGACAGGATCATCGACGATTTCGGTTAGCGCGGTCCTGATCGGCGAGCGCAGGCGCTTCGGCCTAGCCGCGCAGGCGTTTTGCCAGTTCCTCGTCCAATTCGGCTATGGGGAAATCGACATGGATGTGGTTGCCGTCGCAATCGAATACGTTGACCTGGACAACCGGAAAATCGGGCACGGTGTTCAAACCGAATTCGATGCCGCGATCCTCCAGTCGGGCGACGAACTCGGAAAGGCCCGACGCGCTGATGGCGAAATGCTCGATTTTCGGCTCGATCGATTTCCGTTCCGATGCCGATCCGACGAGGTGGACCAGTGCATCGTCGCCGGCATAGAGCCAGGCACCGGGAAAAGGAAAGGGCGGTCGCTCACCGTCGACCATTCCGAGGACATCCGTGTACCAGGAAACCATCTCGTCCAGATTGGACGTGATGATATTGACGTGATCGAGTCTCGAAAGAGGCAAGGGTGGCTCCTGTCAGGGATTTGCAAGGCCGGCGTCATCGCGGCCCGGCCTTGAATTACACTGTCGGACGCTATCTGTGTCAAGACGGTGGAGCGCCTGATCACAATGCTTCGGGCTGGGCGGAATTGCGCGCCGCCGGAACGAAAAATGTGCAACAATGGCGACCGAGGCGCATTGAAAGAGCGGGCTGCGCCCGCCTGTCGGGCAACAGGGCTGAAAACGCATGAAGCAGACGAAAATCGCGACGGCATTGGCAATGACCTTGTTGCTTGGGGTCGCCGCGCCGCCCGATTCTGCGGCTCAGACAGGCGAGACGATCGAGGTTGACGTCGAACTGGTGCTGGCCGTGGATGTCTCCCGTTCGATGACGGAAAGGGAACTCCAGATCCAGCGTCGCGGCTATGCCGAGGCGCTCAACAGCGAATCCGTTGCAAAGGCCATCAAGAACGGCCTTATCGGCAAGATCGCACTGACCTATGTCGAGTGGGGCGGGGTCTACTGGCAGCGCGTCGTCGTCGACTGGCAGATCATCGAGAATGAAGCGGACCTTGCCGCCTTTGCTAATCAGATCACCGCCAATTTCGATGGGGTTCTCCGCCGGACTTCGATTTCCAGCGCGATCACCTATGCCGCGAACAAGATCGACGACAACAATTTCACGGCCCTGCGTCGCGTCATCGACATTTCCGGTGACGGTCCCAACAATGAGGGGCCTCCGGTCACCGGCGCGAGGGACGATGCCCTGGCCCGTGGCATGATCATCAACGGCCTTCCATTGATGACCCGCGAAGGCCTCGGCGCGCGGTTTCATCTGGAAGACCTCGACGCCTACTACCACAACTGCGTCATCGGCGGTCCCGGGTCCTTCGTGATCCCGGTCACCGAGTGGGACGAGTTCCCGGAGGCGGTGCGCAGAAAGCTGGTTCTGGAACTGGCAGGCGCCGATGCGATGCCGATCCTGAAAGCCCAGTACAGAGGGGAGACGGAATCCGGCTATGACTGTCTGATCGGTGAGAGGATCTGGCAGCGGTTCATCGGACCGTAGGCGGAACAGGGCGCGCGATATGGCTCCATACCTGCAGGAAGACGCGACGCGGGATGGTCGCCGCAAATGGCCGGCCGTGCTGCAGTTTCTGGCCGTCGGCGCGCTGGTTTTGCTGTCTGCCCCGTTTGTCCTGCATGCGCTGCACTTCGGTTTCGGCGGCCTGGTTTCGGACCTGTCGCGCGTAACGCACCTTTATCGAACGGATGGGACGGTCTCCAACCCAGCCATGTTCGGTCACATGGTGGCCGGTGCGGTCATCACGCTGCTGGCACCGCTGCAGCTGCTGACGGTCCTGCGCCGGCGCCTGCCGTTCGTTCACCGGCTCATCGGCTACGTCGTCTGCTGCACGGCGGTCCTGACCGCGGTCGGTGGGCTTGCCTACATCTGGCTGCGCCAGACCATCGGCGTTGCCTACATCTGGCTGCGCCAGACCATCGGCGGACCGCTGATGGATTTTGCCTTCGCCGGCTATGGTCTTTGCGTACTTGCCGCGGCGATCCAGGCTGTCCGCTTCGCCCGCGCGCGTGACTTTGAGCGGCACCGGCGCTGGGCCCTGCGCATGTTCGTGCTTGCCATCGGGTCCTGGATTTACCGCGTCCACTACCAGCTCTGGCACCTGGCGACGGGCGGGCTCTGGACGGAACCCGGCTTCACCGGGCCGTTCGACCTGTTCCAGCTCTTCGCATTCTACGTTCCTTACCTGGTCGGCCTTGAGATCTATTTCCGGCTTCGGCCGTCGGTAGCGGTGCAGCCGGCTGCCGCGGAGTAGCCCGCCGGCTTTATTTCTTGCGCGCAACGATGAAACGGTTCGGCCGGGCGGGCGGATGATCCGCCGCCTCGACAATCTCGAATCCCTCCGCGCCGACCATCTCCTCGAGCGTGTCTCCGTGCAGGTACTGGACGAACGGGGCGCGTCCGAACAGGCGCAGGGCCGGGATCAGCAGGTGTGGAAGGATACCCATCTGCTTCAGGCAGGGTGTTTTCGAAATGAACAGCCCGCCCGGCTTCACGAGTCCGTTGATCCTGCGGATCGCCGCCGGCACATCCTCAAGCAGATGCAGGATATTGAACGCG
This sequence comes from Nitratireductor sp. XY-223, assembly GCF_004959855.1. Lineage (GTDB taxonomy): Bacteria > Pseudomonadota > Alphaproteobacteria > Rhizobiales > Rhizobiaceae > Hoeflea_A. Next base: position 398,706 of record NZ_SPNT01000003.1, read on the forward strand.
AGGATCACGTCGTAGGAGCCGGGTTTCAGCCGGTCGTCATACACCGTTGCTTGCATGAAGCCGACATTCTGGTTGTTCTGTTCGCCGGCCTTGTTCTTTCCGATGGCGATCATTCGCGACGAAAGATCCGTCGCGGTGATGTGGTTGACGTCATCCGACAGGAGAAGCGCCGTCGAGCCGCTGCCGCAACCGATCTCCAGCACCCGGTCCCTTTTGGACAGGTAAGTCCTGGTCCGGTCCATGGTGTGATTATAGGTCGCGATGTCCTTGATGGGTTTTTGCGCATACCGGTCCGCGAGGTTGTCCCAGAAGAGTGTTTCGTCAGGCATGATGGTCCTCATCATTGGGTGTTTCGGTTTGGCTTTGTGGTCTGCCGCCGGGTTTCAGGATCCGGCCTATCTCCCGAACTGGTCTGTACAAGGCATGGCGGTCCCTTTGCCGGTGCTTTGGCCGGCATGTAAACAGGCGCAGAACGCAGTGTCCTCAGGCGTCGATCCGGCGCCTGCGGTACTCGCTTGCGAGATAGACGACGACAGCGGCGAAGATCAGCCCGATCGCCATCTGCGGCCAGTCCATGTCGCGAAGAATGAGCCACAAGAGCTCGATGGGGCCGCCGTCGGCGCGGCCGATCAGTATCGCGACTGCGTCCTCCTCGTCTGTCGCTCCGTCGAACCGCCGCGAAAGATAGTCGGCGATCGGCCGGCCATGTCCGGAACCGCGGATGCTGTTCAGGTATTCCAGCATGACAACAGTACCGGGGATCAGGAGGGAAAGCGGGATGCTCCACCGCCGGAACAGGACTGAAAGCCCGGCGACCCAGGCGAACAAGGGCGCGTACCACAAGAGGTTGAGGAACAGGTAGACGGCGCCCACCACGCCCATCTGCACAAGGCTCCAGACCGCATCAGCCAGACCCGGTGCGCCGATGATCGAATGCTGCGCGGAAATCAGCAGCATCGCGGCATAGACGAAAACGGCGGTCAGCAGAGCGAACAAGACGATCAGCCAAAGGAAGACCGTCACACCCGCGAGCGCCTTGGCGGCCAAGACCTTGAGATCGCTTTGCGGCATCGATTTCCAGAACAGCAGCGCATTGTTGCGACGATCGGCGGAAAAGCTGTCTGCGTAGTAAAAGTACAGCACGATCAGGAGATAGGCCGACCACAGCAGGAAGGAGCCGCCGATGGCGATCTGATAGAGGATCCCGCTGGACGGAATTTCGGTGGCCGGAAGATCAAGCGTGTCGTCACCGGTGAGGATGGCGAACAGGACGATGACGGCGACAACGGCCAGCAAGATACTCGGCGCGTAGAGGAACGCACCACGGTGTTCGAAATATTCGCGTTTGATCAGGGCGGTCATGGCGCGCATTACGCTTCTCCCTCGCGCTGCATAAGCGCGACAAAAAGATCGGACAGGCTCGGTGTCGACACGTCACCCAGCGGGTTGAGTTTGTCGGGTGGAATGTTTTCGAAAACCATGACCGTCTGTCCGAACCGCGTTTCGGAATAGATCGGCATCAATGCTTCCGCTTCCGATGTCTTGTCCTTTGCGACGATCACCTGGGCGAACTGGTGCCCGATATCCTCCGTCGGCGCATCGAGAATGACGCGGCCTTCGCGCATGAACATGACATCGGTGAGCAGGGATTCGATCTCGTCCACCTGGTGGGTGGTGATCAGCAGCGTGCGGTGCTCCGTCATATAATCCTCGATAAGCCGCTTGTAGAACCGCTTGCGATAGAGGATGTCGAGGCCGAGCGTCGGCTCGTCGAGCACCAGGAGGCGCGCGTCGATCGCCATAACGACAGCCAGGTGGAGCTGTGCGATCATGCCTTTCGACAGTGTCTTGATCTTCAGGTCCGGCATCACGTCCGTACCCTCGAGAAACGACACGGCCCGAGACCGGTCGAATTTCGGATGGATGTCGGCAACAAGGTCCAGGAGTTCGCGCACCTTGAGGAAACGGGGCAGGCTGGCGACGTCGGAAACAAAAGCAACGTCGTTCATCAGCCTGGCGCGGTTTTTGAACGGATCGATGCCGAGGACTTCGATCTGCCCTTCGCAATCCGTCAGGCCGAGCAGCGCATTCAGCGTCGTGGTCTTGCCGGCGCCGTTGTGTCCCACCAGGCCGTAGATGCGGCCCGAGGGGATTGTGAAATCGATGCCGCGCAGCACGGTCTTTCGCCCGAAACGCTTGGTCAGGCCGCGGGCGCTCGCAATTGCCTGTGCCTCGGACGTCATTTGTCTTTCCCCTTGTCAAGCAGGTCCCCGATATCCAGTTCCAGCGCTTCGATCTGTGCCCGGATCCGCGGCCAGTCCTCGGTAAGGAACTTGGCCCTTTCGTGAGCAAGCAGTTTCGCGCGTGCCTTGTCGGCCACGTACATTCCCAGCCCCCGTCTTTTTTCAACCACATCCAGTTCGACCAGCGACTGGTACGCCTTTGTCACCGTCAGCGGATTGACCGAAAGGTCCACGGCGATCTGCCGGACCGACGGCAAAGCGCCCCCTTCCGGGATTGTGCCGCGCAGGATCATCTCGATGAGCCGCTGCCGGATCTGCAGGAATATCGGTTGTGATTCGTTCCAGTGTGTCATGCTTCACCGTCGTAGTGTGCTAGTTGTATAACACACCAAAACACAATTACAAGCGTCATGGCTGAATTGTTGACAGAAGCCTATCCCTCGTCGGGAAGCACATGGATTGCGATGAATGTCAGAAGCTGAAAATCGGCCTGTCTCAGCGGGCAAAGGATGCGGCGAATGCATCCAGTTCCGCGCCAAGTGCGTCCCAGTCGGTGAATTCCCGGTCCTCGGCGATCGGAGCCCGGTTTTCCAGTACCACATGCTCGACGATCTGGTTCATGTAGTAGTCGTACTGGTCGTATTTCAGCGCGCCGGCGACGAGCACGATCGAACGGGGCTCGAACCCCGTGTCCTCGATAAAGCGGTCCACGTATCGCCTGGCCTCTTCCTCTCCGTTTTCAAAGGCGATCGACAGGCTGACCGAGATCAGCAGGCTCGGAAGTTCCTTCAACTGCGCGCGATGCGCGACCGCGAAATTGACCAGCGTCTCCTGATGGGCCTTCTGGTGGACGGAACCGGCGAGGATCGCCGCATCATAGGAGGGTATGTCGAGATCCGGCATGCGTCTGCGGCTGTCGCACATATCCACTTCATGTCCGGCATCCTCGAGCCGATCGGCACAGAATTCGGCGATCTTTCGTGTCTGTCCCTCGGTCGTGCCGTAAATGAGCAATATTCGCATGGTTCGCCTCCTTGCTGCCCGGACTCGCGGCCCTCATCGTGGCCGGTAGACGCTACCGCGGGGGCGCATCGGCCGCATTGCGTTAGATCAACCGCAGTCAATGCAGCGGCGCTGGACTCACGCACCGGCATTTCGTGTAACCCTATGTGATTACCGGTCCGAAAACCCCGCAATCCTTGTGGTCGCCGGCGCTCCCGATGCATCGAAGTCGATTTTTCCGCGAAGACGCAGGAATAAGTCTCGCCGCCTTCCGTTTCCCCCATGTCGCCGATGAGCGGCTGGTCTAGAACAGAAAGGTGGACCCATGCAGATACTGGACAGGAATGTCGTTAACCGGGCCAAGCAGGCCTATTCCAGCCGCCGTGTGCCGCTGGATGAGATAAAGACGCTGATCGGCGATGTGCGCAAGCCGAGGGCAGGCGATCTCGTGCTCGCGCGGGTGACCGGTCTCGGGTCGCACAAGAGGATTGAGCTTCCCAACGGTCGCCGTGCCATGATGAATCCCGGGGACGAGATCATCGTTGCTTACGGTGATCGGTATGCGCCCGACCAGTACGAGGCCTATGTGCCCGGCGATCTCGGTCCCTGCCATCTGGTTGCCGCCGGCGGCGTTGCCGCGCGCGCCGAGAGCTGGCACGACCGCATGTCGGGACCGACCGAAATAGAGCCGATCGGTCTCCTGGGATGTGCCCGCCATGAGCCGCTCAACATTGCCGACTTTGCACTCACGCACGTTCCCGGACCGTTGCCGGACGCGATCTTCGCGGTATTCGGCACTTCGATGAATGCCGGCAAGACGGTCACGGCGGCAACCCTGGTCAAGGGTTTTGCCGACGCCGGCTACCGGGTCGGCGCGGCGAAGATCACCGGCACTGCCGCCGGCGGCGATCCCTGGCTGATGCGCGACTACGGCGCCGCCGAGGTTCTCGATTTCACCGACGCCGGTTTCCCCAGCACATTTAATGTCGATCCCGAGACGATCCTGGATGGTGCTGAAAATCTGCTTCGGGCGCTCGGAAGCCGCGGGTGTTCTGTTGCCGTCATAGAAGTTGCCGACGGTCTTTTCCAGGAAGAGACCGCCATTCTTGCCGGCATGGAGGATTTGCGCACGATCCTGACGGGAACGTTCTTTGCGGCCGGCGACGCGATGGGCGCGGTATCTGGCGCGGCCGATCTTGCGCGGATGGGGCACCGGCTTCTCGGGATCTCCGGTGCGCTGACCCGTTCGCCGCTCGCAAGCCGGGAGGCGGCCAGGGCCTCGGGTTTCCCGGTTTTCTGTCTCGACGAACTGACCCATCCGGAAGCAGTCGCCGACTGGGCGGCTCTCGCGGGCGGGCGGTTTGAAACGGCGGCGGGCCAGTAAGATGGCCATTCCCGTCCTTTGGACCCGGCGGCGGCTGCTGCAGCTGTCGGGTCTCGCCTGCATCGGGTTCGTGCAGGCGGGCGCGGCACTTGCGATTGCGGTCGCCGGCAGCCGTGCCCTGACCGATGCCGGCGACCCGTCTGACCGCCTGTGGCTGGTCGGGGCCGTTGTTGCGGCGACATTCGCACTCATTCTCATGCGCGTGCTTCAGCGCCGTTTCGCAGAAGCCTTCGCGCTCGGCTATGTGACCGAGCTGCGCGTGGCGTTCATGAGCCATGTGATCCGCATCCCGGCGGACTCGCGGCAGATGCGCCAGGGTCTGGTCATGACCCGCGTGGTCAACGACCTTTCCGCGATCAAGCTCTGGCTCGCCGGCGGCCTTGTGTCCATCGTCGTCGCCGCCGCCACCCTATCGGCCGTTGCCGCGATGCTTGCCGTCTACCAGCCGGCACTGGCGATCGCGCTCGCCATTGCCTTCGCCGTTTGGTGCATTCCCGTCGCGCTGTGCCTCAAACCGCTCGAGCGTACAATTCGCGAGAGCCGCCGCCAGCGCGGTCGCATTGCCGCGCGTGCGGCCACTGTGCTCGGCGCGCGCCTGACCCTGTTGGGGTTCGGCCGCCACGGCGCGACGGTGCGTGGGATCGAAAAGAAATCTTGGCGCCTGAATGCCGCTCTTGTCGGGCGAGCGACTTATTCGGGATTCCTGCGCTCCAGCGGCGATCTGATCTTTCCCGCCGTTGTCCTGTCCGCCATCGCCGGTCGCCTGGTATTCGAAACCGGGCTGGTCGATGCCGTATCGCTTGGCGTGCTTGTCGTGATGGCGGGACTGATGGCGACCCATCTCGGCGCCGTCGCACTCGGCCTGGAGTATCGCCTGGCGCACAAGGTGGCGCTCGCACGCCTTCAATCCGTGATGGATGTGCCGGCCATCGATCCGGATGCCGGCCAAAGGATAGTCAGGCAAAGTGGAGGAAAGTCGGTTGAGGTGCGAAGCCTTCCGTTGGATCCGGGCGCAAGGCCGGTGACGTTCCTGGCCGGGGCCGGAGAAGCCGTGGCCCTTGACGGGCTTGCAGCCGACGAGGCGGCCGATCTGGTGTTGAAGCTTGCCCGGCTGAAACGAACACCTGCCGGGACCGTCTTTCTTGACGGTCGCGACGCCACCGAATTGCGGGCGCGGAACTGGTGGCGTGATGTAAGCGTGGTGTCGCCCGACCTTCCGCTGATCAGGGCGAGCGTTAGCGCCAACGGTCGGCTGGGCGCGCGCGCCGGCATCGATGAAACGGAACGCCGCCGTGTTTTTTCCCGCTTCGGATTGTCGCCCGAGCATGAGGCGATGGCCGTCGGCGAGGGGGATATGGGGCCGGGCGTGCCGTCGGCAGCGCTCCGCGCCGCCCGCGCCGTGCTGCGGCGCAGTGCCGTTGTCGTTGTCGCGGACGCAGAACTGATTGCGCAGGAACAGATGTTCGACGCGTTTCTGGACGAATTGAGGCTCAACAAGGCGACCGTCATCGTCGCCACCCGAATGCCGGTTGCGCTCAGGCGCCGGTTCAGGACCGTCGATCTCGCACTATCGCCGCCGCGGGCAGCCTGAACGGCTCGCGGTCGCAGTTTTTCATTTCGAATTTGTGATTTCTCAGTCGGTTGAGCGCAGCGCCGCTTCTTCCTCCTCGGCAGACATCGGCGCACCGGCGCCAACTGCAGAGAGGTAAGCGTCAAGCGCCTCGAGCGACGAGGCCGGCGCGTAGCCGCTGCTGTTTTGCTGCGCGACCACCGTGAACTGCAGCTCCCACGTCCCATCGGGAAGGCAGGCGACCGCCACGACGGTCGAACCGTCGGCATGATCGACCTCGAACTCGCGGCAAAGCGTGTTATCGGCGTCGCGGTAGCTCGCGATCGCCCGGAAACGTTCGCCGGCGGCAAGTCCTGTTTCCGCGCCGGAAGCAACCGAGTTGAGCGCCGTTACGATGCCCGGCTGACTGAGATCCGCCATGCGCAGGCCGCTTTCGGTATCCGGGCCTGAAATGCCCGCCAGATAACCGCCAAGGGCACCCGCGACAAGGGCGACGGACGCGGCAAGCGGCAGCGCCCAGCGGCGGGCAGGTGCGCCGGCCTGGCGTTGCCGAAACGCCGTGACGTTGCTTTGTTCACCGATCATACCGCTGACCCGGGCTGCCAGTGCCTCGGGCACGGGCTCATCGAGCAGTGGCTTCAGCGCGTCCTGCGCCCGCATGCGGCTGTCGAGAAATGCGGCGACCCTCTCGCCGAGTGCAGGGTCGTTCTCCAGCGCGCGCTCGACGGCTTCCCGCTCCTCGGGCGGGAGTTCGCCGTCGGCGAAGGCCATCAGGGTCTCGTCGCTGAACCGCTCCTGGGTCATTTCGCAATACCTTTCTTATCACCAGAACGTTCGGCGGGGCCTTCTATTCCAACCTCGTCCATGATTTTTTTGCGCGCCCTGGCAAGCCGGCTCATGACGGTGCCGATCGGCACGTCCAGAACCGTGGCGGCTTCCTTGTAGGAAAGCGCTTCGACACTGACGAGCAACAGGACTTCGCGCTGCTCGTCCGGCAGCGCCGCGATCGCCCGTGCCGTCTCGTTTAGGACAAGGCGCGCCTCGGTCGCGGCAGCACCGTCCTGGCCGATCAGGAAATGCGCATCGTCGATATCCGTTTGCACGCCCTCGGTCCGCTGGCGGCGGGTACGGTCGATCCAGGCATTGCGCATGATCCGGAACAGCCATGCATCCATGCGCGTTCCCGGCTGGTAACTTCCGCGATTGGCGAGGGCCTTCTCGCAGGTTGCCTGCACCAGATCGTCGGCAATGTCGCGTGATTTGCACAGCGAAATCGCGAAGCGGCGCAAATTGGGAAGCAACGCGATCAACTCCTGGCCAAATTCATCCGCCATTTGAGATTGGGCCTTTCATGCCGAAATGAATAAACTGGGGAATAATTGCGTCGCTGTCGCGTTAACGTCCTGAAGGGTTGAGGGGCTACGGCCCGCAAATACAAGTGAGCACGCAAGCATGGCTATATTCAGAATTCCAGCCTCCAAGGCAACCGCGATATCGGCGCATATCGGAATTTTCCTGCTTTCGGCGTTGTTCCTGACGTCCGAGGTGATGATCGCCGGCGATCGCGTGTGGAACAGCGTTGCCTATGCGGATGATGGTGACGACGGCGACGGCGACAATGGAGACGATAGCGACAGCGACGACGGCGACGACGATGACGGTTCCGCCGCCGGCTCCGGAAGGTCGGGCGCGGTCAATGCACCCGGTATTTTCCGGATATTTCGAAACAACCGCCCGGCCGCCCGACGCGCGCCTTCGGCAACACGGGCCCCCAGGTCTTCACGGGCACCGGACGAAATCGTCGCCACCGGGCTCGATGACGACGACATCGAGCGCCTTGTCGGGCAGGGCTATGTCGTTCTGAACCGCCAGCAAACGCTCACGCCGCCGGCGACGCTGGTTCGCTTCAGGATCCGTTCCGGCATCTCGCTCGAAGACGCCCGCACGGAGGTGGCGGAAGCCAATTCCACCGCGAGCGCCGATTTCAATCATTACTATCGCACCAGTGCGCCGCAGACGCCGGTCGCCACGCCATCCGTACCGGCGTGCGAGGGGCCGGGCTGCAACGCCCGCAAGATGATCGGCTGGCCGATCGCTCCCGACGGGCAAGGCAGTTGCGGCGCGGGAGCCCGCATCGGTCTCATCGACACCGGCATCAATCCCAACCATCTCGCATTCAGCGGCGGCCGGCTCGAGGTCATCAACAGCCCGGTGGAAGGCGCGCGCAGATCGTCCCTTAGGCATGGCACCGCCGTTGCCTCCATTCTTATCGGCTCGGCGGAAAGCCGCACGCCAGGGCTGCTGCCGGATGCCACCGTGTTTGCCGTCGACGCCTTCTACAGAGGCAAGGGCAATGACGAGCGCAGCGACGTCTTCACGCTCGTGCGGGCGATTGACCTGGTCAGCCGGCGGGATGTCAGTGTCATCAATATGAGCCTTTCGGGCCCGAAAAACGCCGTGCTGGAACAGGCGATCGCGAGCCTTGAAGAAAACGACGTGGTCGTCGTCGCGGCGGCCGGCAACATGGGTCCCAAGGCCAAGCCGGTGTATCCCGCCGCCTATCCCGGGGTGATCGCCGTGACAGCCGTCGATCACCGGGGGCGCATCTACCGCCGCGCCGGTCGCGGCGAGCATATCGACATATCCGGTCCCGGCGTCGAGGTGTGGATCGCCGCCTCCGTCAGGGGCGCCCGCTTTGCGACGGGAACCTCCTACGCGGTGCCGTTCATCACCGCGGCAACGGCACTGGTGCTTCACGACCTGGAAGCAGCCGGCCATGACGAGGCGCTTGGCGCGCTTGCCCAACGCGCCCTCGATCTCGGCACGCCCGGAAAGGACGATGTCTTCGGGTACGGCCTGCTTCAGGCCATGGACTTGTGCAACTAGGACAAGCGCGATCGCGCTTCCCGGTCACTCCGCCGCGACATTCGCACGTTGCTGCTCCGGCAGGCGCCTGGGCAATGCCGAAACCGCGACGAAGATGACCATGGCGGCGGCGGCCAGGATGCGGAACAGCGTATCGAACCCCCAGCGGTCGTAGACAAAGGCGATCATCGGCAGGCTGGCGGCCAGCGCGGTGAAGCTGACCACATAGCGCACGCCGTAGATGCGGGCGCGATGGGCACCGCTCGCCATCTTGCCGACCATGTAATCCCCGATTGGAATCTGGCCGAATGCGCCGAGCATGAAGCCGAGCGCGACGGCAAACGCGACCGCATCGGTCTGGCCGGGCATCAGCCAGAAGAACACGATCTGTATGAACGCCACGATCATGAAGACCTGCCGGGCACCAAGCCTGTCGAGCGCCGCGCCGACAACAAGCTGCGCCATCGACGCGACGGCGAACACAAGGAAGGCGAGGGACCCGATGGCGGTTGCCACGTCGGCGTTGTCGGCGGTGGCAACGCCCTGCAACCATGCCGAAACGTTGCCGGCGAGACCCTGGATACGCTCGTCGAACACCTTGGGAAGAGCGAATGTCGTCGACTGGAAAATGACGGACGAGACCGCGATCGTCAGGAAGATGATCGCCGAGATCCGGATGTAAATCCCCCTGTCGGAGATCGGCAGTTCGTCGGTCTTTGCGGATCCCGGCGTCCTGGACGCGGTATGGTCGGATCGGATCGCACCGTGCCGCAGCGCCCAATAGGCCATGCCCATTGCGATTGAAAAGATCCCCGGCAGGATAAAGGCCATGCGCCAGCCGCCGTGATCGATCAGGAAGCCGGTGATCAGTGCCGCGCAGGCGACCCCGAGATTGCCCCAGACACCGTTGGCGGCGATCCGTATGCCCATATTTCGCCATTTCATCGTGACGATGGCCAGCCCGACCGGATGATAGATCGCGGCGAACATGCCGATGACAAACAGTCCGATGCCGATCTGCAGGGGCGTCTGCGCAAAGCCCGTGACGATGGATGATACGCCGATGCCGACGAAAAACACGCACATCATGCCGTCGCGGCTCCAGCGGTCGGCGAGCCATCCTGCCGGCAATGCGAACACGCCAAAGGCGAAAAACCCCGGTGTCGCGTAGGTCAGCAGCTGGGCATAGCCGACGCCCCATTCCCGGTGCAGCGCAAGCGCGGCCACCGTTGCGAAGATCAGCGTGAAAAGATGATCCAGGAAATGCCCGATGTTGAGGAGCAGAAAATGCAGCCGGTCGCGTGTCATCTTGGGTCCCTGGTCGATGCCGTCGGTTCAGTTTACAGTTGGCGGAATTTCGATGTCATGCCATATTTCATCGAGAAACGGACAAATGAACAAGGAACCGCCTATGACCGAAGACGCGCGGCGCAGTTCAAATCCGGAGGATTATGAGCGCCTCACGCAGCCCATCGGCGCGATGTGCGCATCGTTTGCCGACGGCCACACCATTCCGCTGCACCGCCATCGGCGCGACCAGCTGCTTTATGCTGCGAGCGGCATCATGCGTCTCGAAACGGACCGGCAGGCCTGGGTGGTGCCGCCCGACGGCGCCATCTGGATTCCGGGCGGCACCGACCACAAGGTCAGCATGTTCGGTGCCGTCGATATGCGCACGCTCTATGTCGATGCGGCGGCGGTGCAGCAGCGCCCGCGGCCGCTTTGCGTCATTGCGGTGTCGAATCTGCTTCGGGAACTGATCCTTGCCTTGAGCGAGGCGCCGATGGCATACGCGCCCGGCAGCCGCGCGGCCCACATCGCCCGGATGATCGAGGTCGAGATCGGTGTCGCCCGGGAACTGGCGCTGCATGTGCCGTTGCCGGCCGATCCGCGCCTGCAGACCCTGTGCGCCGCCTTGCTGGCGGATCCGTCAGACAGCCGGACGCTTGACGACTGGTCACAGGTTGCCGGTGCATCGGCGCGGACCCTGGCGCGGCTGTTCGATCATGATCTCGGCATCGGTTTTACCGAATGGCGACAGCGGGCGCGCTTTCACAGTGCCATGGAGGCCCTGTCGCGCGGCCGGCCCGTGTCGGTTGTCGCGCGCGAGCACGGCTACAGCAGCCCGAGCGCCTTTACGGCGGCATTCAGGCGGGTGATGGGCGTTGCGCCGTCTGAAATGGCAGCCGGTCCCGGCCATCTGCGGCGTGCCGGTTAGGCCGGCCGGATGCGTGGAAATAGTCGTGTGAACCGGGTGTCCGCATACGCTGGCCATATTGATCTTGTGCGTTCGGTTTGGCTGTGTCACCAATTCGGGTATCAACCCGCAAACCCGCCAGAATTGCCCCCACAACCGCAAAGGTCGGACCGTCCATGAGCGCCTATGTCATTGTCGACACCAAAATCAGCAACCCTGAAGCCTATGAAACCTACAAGGCCAAGGCCCGACCGATCGCCGAAAAATACGGCGGAAAGTACCTGGCGCGTGGTGGTGAAATGGACGTCGTCGAAAGCGATCTCTGGTCGCCGACACGCATCGTAATCGTCGAGTTTCCCGATATGCAAAGCGCCCGTGATTTCGTGAACAGCGAAGAATATGCACCGGTGAAGGCAATCCGCCGCGCCAATGCGGAGTGTTCCTTCGTCATCGTCGAGGGGGTGTAGCGCGGTTCATCTCTGACTGATTGGCGCTCGACAATCGACTTGCCTTGCCGGCAAACAATTTAGCGGTTATGGTTCAATGAAGGTCGGTCCGAAAGGGGCCGGCCTTTCTGTTTGGCGGTTTTCCGCCATCTTCGCGACAAGTTACAGGCATCACCATGGACAACGCACTCCTGCGCGCGGACTGCGCGAATTGTGCTGCGCTTTGCTGCGTGGCGCTTTCTTTCGACAAGTCGGGGCAGTTCGGTTTCGACAAGCCGGCCGGCACGCCCTGTCCGCATCTCGACCCCGATAATCGCTGTGCGATCCACGCGCAAAGACGGGAAAACGGGTTCGCGGGGTGCATCGACTACGATTGTTTCGGCGCCGGCCAGCGGGTCACCCAGGAGGTCTTTGCCGGTCGGACGATTGTTGACGACCCCGCTACCCTGCGGTCGATGATGCATGCCTTCCGTGCGATGCGCCAGGTGCACGAGTTGCTCCTGCTCCTGCGAACGGCGGACGCCATGCCGATTTCCAGCAATCAGCGCCGGACGATCCTGCTGCTCACCGAGCGGCTGTCGCCGCAAGAGGGCTGGACGGTCGATTCCCTGTCGGCGTTTGAAAGGGGATCGCTGCCGGACACCGTCCGTGCCTTCCTGGGCTCGTTGAGCGGGGTGGCAAAACGCGCCGGCTGACAGAGCTAGGGTGCAGCGCCGCCGATACTGCGCGTGATCTCGTCAGCCGTCTGGCGTACGAGGACACCGTATTCGGTCAGCACTGAATCCGGTATCCGGACGGTGGGCCCCGAAACGGAGACGCCGGCGATGGCTTCGCCATATTCGTTGTAGACGGGCGCCGCGACGCAACGCATGCCGAGCGTGCGTTCCTCATTGTCGATCGCCCAGCCGCGCTCGCGTATGGCCGCCATTTCGGACCGCAGGGCATCGGGATCGGCGATGGTGTTGAGCGTGTAGGTGGGCAGTCCCTTCTTTGCCATCCAGCTGTCGAGCCCGGCGCCGTCCATATGCGCCAGCAGCGCCTTGCCGATGCCCGAGGCGTGCATGTGGGCGCGGGTGCCCGGCCTGTGGAAAGCGCGGATCGGTTCGTGCGTTTCGACCTGGGAGACAAAGACAACATCGCCGTCGTCGGCGATCGCCATGTTGGCGGTCTCGCCGGTCCGTTCCATCAGTGCGCGCAAGATCGGCCGGCCCGCCTCGACCACCTTGATACGGCGGGCGAAGGACCCGCCGATGCGGAACGCCTCGACGCCGATGGTCCACAACTGGGATTCCTCGTTGAACTCCAGATAGCCGAAATTCTGCAGGGTCACGAGCAGCCGGTGCACGGTGGAGGCCGGCATGCCGGCCCTCTGCGAAAGGTCGGTGAGGCTCATGCTATCGGCCTCGGCCACCGTCTGCAGCAGGATCAACGCCCGCTCCAGCGCCTTGACATTGGATGCCGGCTTGTTGGTCGGCCGGCCGCGGGGCCGGCCGCGCGTTCTTGTAAAGACCGTATCGCTCATGGCGGGGAGTATGGCGCAACGGATTTTATATGCAAGTGTTGGAAGAAATTTTTGAAAATAGATTTTGGATTAAAATAAATAAACAATAGCAACAGCTTATGGTATAAATTCAACAATGGAAAAATTTTTCGGAAAAATTGTAATTCGCGCGCGGTTTTGGCAATTTGTCGGTCATTGGAATTTGAGGATGGACCATGAGCGACCAGAACCCGCTGTTTATTCCAGGGCCGACCAATATCCCCGAACGGCTGCGTCGGGCGATTGACGTCCCGTCTATGGATCACCGCTCCGAGAAATTCGCGGCGATACTGAACCCCGTCATTGCCGGGGTGAAGGATGTATTGAAAACACGCACCGGCGAAGTCGTGATTTTTCCGGCAAGCGGCACCGGCGGCTGGGAAGCGGCCGTCACCAACACGCTGTCGCCGGGCGATCGGGTCCTGTCGGCCCGCTACGGCATGTTCTCGCACCGCTGGATCGATCTGTGTCAGCGCCAGGGCCTCGATGTCGAAATCATCGAGGAGGAATGGGGCAACGGCATTCCGGCAGACCGGATCGAGGAAGCGCTGACGGCTGACAAGGCGCATGCGATCAAGGCCGTTCTCGTTACCCACAACGAGACAGCAACCGGCGTGCGCAGCGATGTCGCCGCGGTCCGCAAGGCGTTGGACGCGGCAAAGCACCCGGCGCTGTTATTCGTCGACGGGGTCAGCTCGATCGCCTCGATGGATTTCCGCATGGACGAATGGGGTGTCGATCTCGCGGTCACCGGATCGCAAAAGGGCTTCATGCTGCCCACCGGCGCCGCCATCGTCGGTATCAGCACCAAGGCGCTGAAGGCGATGGAAAAGGCCCGCTGTTCGCGCTGCTACTTCGACTTCCGCGACATGCTGTCGACGAACGCTTCCGGCGGTTTTCCCTACACGCCGCCGCTCAACATACTGAGCGCCATGAAGGTGTCGCTGGAAATGCTGCAGGAGGAGGGGCTTCCCAATGTCTTTGCCCGCCATCACCGCATTGCCGAAGGCATCCGAACCGCTATCGGCGCGTGGGGCCTGAAGATCTGCGCCAACAACCCGCGTCTTTACTCCGAGACAGTCACCGCCATCTACGTCCCGCACGGTTTCGACAGCAACAAGGTCGTCAGCCACGCGGCAGAGAAATACGGCGTTGCCTTCGGCGTAGGCCTCGGCGAGGTTGCCGGCAAGGTCTTCCGCATCGGTCACCTTGGATCGATGACGGACGTCATGGCCCTGAGCGGCATTGCCGCCGCTGAAATGGTCATGGCCGATCTCGACTATCCGATCAATCTCGGCGCCGGCGTCGCGGCCGCGCAGGAATATTACCGCAGCACCAGGCATGTCGGCTCCGTCGGCACGTCGCGCGCGGCGTGAGGATTTATTGATGTACATACCGACATTTGACGATGTGAAGGCCGCGCATGAACGCATCCGGCCCTATGTGCACCGCACGCCCGTGCTGACCAGCACCTTCTTCAACGCCATGACAGGCGCCGACCTGTTTTTCAAATGCGAGAATTTCCAGAAGGCCGGCGCCTTCAAGGTTCGCGGCGCATCCAATGCGGTGTTCGGCCTCAGCGCCGACAAGGCAAAATACGGCGTTGCCAGCCATTCTTCCGGCAATCATGCCCTGTCGCTGTCCTATGCGGCCGGGCGGCGCGGTATCGGTGTGACCGTCGTCATGCCGAAAACGGCGCCGGACGCCAAGAAGGACGCGGTGCGCGGTTACGGCGGCACCGTACGCGAGTGCGAGCCCTCAACGGCGGCGCGCGAGGCCATGCTTCAGGAAGTGGTTGACGAAACAGGCGCGGATTTCGTCCATCCTTACAACGATCACCGCGTCATCGCCGGCCAGGGAACCTGTTCCCTGGAGCTGAACGAGGAGGTCGGCCCGCTCGATGCGGTGGTAGCACCCATCGGCGGCGGCGGCATGATATCGGGCACCTGCCTGACCATGTCCAACATCTCGCCGCACACGAAGATCTACGCGGCAGAGCCGGAAAACGCAGACGATGTCTACCGGTCGTTGCGCGAGGGCAGGATCGTCGAGGATGACGCGCCCCAGACCATCGCCGACGGGCTGAAAGTATCGATGCGGCCGCGGACATGGCACTTTGTCTCGAACCACGTCGCCGATGTTCTCCTCGTGTCGGAGGACGAAATCGCCCGGGCGATGTATCTTGTCTGGCAGCGCATGAAGATCGTCATCGAACCGTCGAGCGCCGTTGCGATGGCGGCGATCATCCGCAACCGGGACATTTTCAACGGCAAACGCGTCGGCGTGATCTTCACCGGCGGCAATGTGGATTTGACGAAACTGCCCTGGATGCAGGGCCTCGGCTTGGAAAAATCAGCGGGAGAATAGGATGAACGCAATGAGCAGCGCACCGGTGGTCGGCCTCAACGTGCCGGCAGTGGTCGGAATGGACCTGAAGGATGTGGGTACGCCCGCATTGATCGTCGATCTCGACGCCTTCGAGCGCAATGTCAAGAAAATGCGCGAATTTATTGAATCGAAGGGCATTCGCCATCGTGCCCACGCGAAGACGCACAAATCGGCGGATATCGCGCTTTACCAGATGGAAGCCGGCGGCGCCTGCGGCGTCTGCTGCCAGAAGGTGTCGGAAGCCGAGGCCCTCGTGGCCGGCGGCGTCAAGGATGTCCTGGTATCCAACCAGGTCGTCGATCCTAAGAAGATCGACCGTCTTGCCGCGATGGCCAAGAAGGCCCGCGTGCTTGTGTGCGTCGACGACCGCGGCAATGTCGACGATCTGTCGGAGGCGGCCAGCCGTCACGGCGTGATTGTCGAGTGTCTGGTCGAGATCGATGTCGGTGCCGGCCGCTGCGGCGTCCAGTGGGGCGAACCGGTGGTCGAACTCGCCAAGGCGATCGATGCCGCGCCGGGTCTGAAATTCTCCGGCCTGCAGGCCTATCAGGGCGCTGCCCAACACGTTCACGATTTCGGGGAGCGCAAGGGACAGATCGACAAGGCCGTGAAGATGGTCGAGGACACCGTCGCCATGCTGCAGGCCGAAGGCCTCGAATGCGACATCGTCGGCGGGGCAGGGACCGGCACCTACTATTTCGAAGGCGGCAGCGGCGTCTACAACGAGATGCAGTGCGGTTCCTACATATTCATGGACGCCGACTATCAGCGTGTCAGGGACAGGCGGGGCGATTTCATCCATGAGTTCGAGAACAGCCTGTTCATCTACACCTCCATCATGTCGAAGACGAAGACCGAAAAGGCGATTTGCGATGCCGGCCTCAAGGCGCAGAGCGTCGACAGCGGCCTGCCGGTGATCTTCGGCCGCGACGATGTCGAATACATCAAGTGCTCCGACGAGCACGGTGTGATCGCCGATCCGCAGAACGTGCTCAAGCTAAACGACAGGCTGAAGCTGATACCCGGCCACTGCGACCCCACCTGCAATGTCTACGACTGGTATGTCGGCGTGCGCGACGGCAAGGTCGAGGCGCTCTGGCCGGTGACGGCGCGCGGCATGTGTCTCTGAAACCTGTTCTGGCTTTGAAGCCGGGGCGGCGTTCCGCGCCGCCCCCTTGGCTCGTACCGGTCTCTCCAGAAGGACTTTCCAATGATCATAGTTTCCGAAGAGTGCGTCAGGTCCATCCTGACCGAAGAGGACGGCTACGGAGCGGTTGAAGCCGTGTTCGCGGCGATGGCGCGCGGCGACGCCTACAATTTCCCCGTCATCCGCGAGGCGATCGGCCATGCCGACGCGCTTTACGGCTTCAAGTCCGGCTTTGACAGGGCCGGCCTGTCCCTCGGACTGAAGTCTGGCGGATACTGGCCCGGAAACGCGGAAAAAGGCATTCCGAACCACCAGTCGACGGTCTTTCTCTTCGATCCGGACACCGGCCGCCTGTCAGCAACCGTTGGCGGCAACTACCTGACCGCCATTCGCACCGCCGCGTCGAGCGCCGTTTCGATCAGGCACCTGGCGCGTGCCGATTCCCGTGTCCTTGGCATGGTCGGCGCCGGGCATCAGTCTCATTTCCAGGTGCGCGCAGCTGCCAAGCAGGGCAATTTCGAGAACGTCGTCGCCTGGAACCGTCACCCGGAAATGCTCGACGACTTGGAGAAGACCGTCACGGGCCTCGGCCTGAAATTCGAGAGGGTCGAGCCGGAGCAGCTCGCCGCCCGTGCCGATGTCATCATCACGATCACATCCTGCCACGAGCCCTTGCTGATGAAGGAGTGGATCCGACCGGGAACCCACCTTGCCTGCATGGGGACCGACACCAAGGGCAAGATGGAGGTCGATCCCAATCTATTCGCGTCGGCCGCCGTCTTCACTGACGAGGTCGCCCAGTCGGTGACAATCGGCGAAGCCCAGCATGCCGTCGAATCCGGGCTGCTGGCCGAGGCCGCCATAACGCCGATCGGGGATGTCATCAATGGCGTCCAGGCCGGACGGGTTTCCGACGACCAGATCACGCTCTTCGACGGGACGGGGGTCGGCCTGCAGGACCTCGCCGTCGCTTCAGCCGTCGCCAAAAAGGCCGAAGAGCAGGGACTCGCGCAAACGGCAAGTCTCTAGAGTCGCACGGTACACTCGAAATTTGACGGACCCGCTCCATTTCATCATGGTAACGGGCGTTTGATTGCGAGGGGACCGAAATGATCGAGGGTGCGATACACAATCCTTCCCGGCCGCAGCATTTCATGCAGGTCGACAGGATGGACCAGAAAGTTCAGGTGAAGTTCGGCGACCTCAAGATCGCCGACACGGACCGTGCCCTGCGGCTGCAGGAAGTCGGCCGCAGGATCTACCAGCCGCAATACTACATTCCGCGCGAGGACGTTCCCGCAAGCCTCCGCAAAACCGAGAAATCCACCCTTTGCCCGCTGAAAGGGCACGCAAGCTACTACAGCCTCGTGGACGATGCCGGTGAGGAACTGGCCGAGGAACTCGGCTGGTCCTACGAAGATCCCTTTGAATTTGCCGAGCAGATTTCCGGCTACATCGCTTTCGATCCGCGCCGGGTCACGATCACCGTGGAGGCGGCCAAGGCGCGCCGCCTTGCAGGCTGACGACGGGGTGACCATGCGCGATTTCGATGCGATCTACGACATTGCCGCCGACCGCAAGGGAGGCGCGGACGCCTTCGAAGCGACACTCTCCCGGCCGAGAACCAGCGATGAGCTTGCGGCGATACCCGACGATCGCTGGCTCTCCCAGATGAGCAAATGCATCTTCCAGGCGGGATTCAACTGGAAGGTGGTCGAAAACAAGTGGCCCGATATCGAGGAGGCGTTCCACGGATTCGACATCGGCCGTGCGGGCTTCATGACCGACGAGGAAATCGGCGAGCATCTGAGCAATCCGAAGGTCATACGTCACGGCAAGAAGATTGCCGCGATCCGCGACAATGCGCGTTTTCTTGCAGAGCTTGCCAAGGAGAAGGGATCGGCGGCGCGGGTTTTCGCCGAGTGGCCCGCGCAGGATTATGTCGGCTTGCTTGCCTTGCTGAAGAAGCGCGCGAACCGTCTCGGCGGCAACAGCGCGATGTACTTTCTAAGGTTCATGGGCGTCGACAGTTTCGTCCTTTCGCGCGATGTGGTCGCCGCGCTCATCCGCGAGGGTGTGGTCGACAAGGCGCCGAGTTCAAAGAGAGACATGGAGCGCGTCCAGGACGCGTTCAACACGTGGTGCGCGCAATCGGGCCGTCCGATGATGCAAGTCAGCCGCGTGCTTGCCTGCTCAATCGACGCCTGACGGCGCCGCACTATTGTCGCCGATCAGCGCGGACATGGTGGCGTGAAGCATGGCGGCGCCGGTCGGAATGAGAGCGTCCGGAAAATCGTAATCGGGATTGTGCAGGGCCGGGGTGTCCGTCCCGGCACCGAGGAAGAACATGGCCGACGCACCGGTTTGGCCGAACGTACCGAAATCCTCTGAAAATCGCAGCGGCGCCAGCAGTTCTTCCACTGCCAGGCCGAGACCGCGGGCGCTGTCGCGCATATGTGCGACGACCGCTGCATCGTTCTCGCACGCATCGAAGATGTCGTCATATGCGATTTCGACGGCGACGCCGCATCGGTCCGCCTCGCGCCGCGCGATCGCTTCCGCCGCCACGACGAGATCCTGCATCTTCCGATCGGTTACCGTGCGCAGCGTCGCCCAGATCTCGGCTTGTGCGGGAGAGACGCCAAAGGCCTTCTCGCCGAGGCTCGCATGAACGATGG
Source organism: Nitratireductor sp. XY-223 (assembly GCF_004959855.1). Taxonomy (GTDB): domain Bacteria; phylum Pseudomonadota; class Alphaproteobacteria; order Rhizobiales; family Rhizobiaceae; genus Hoeflea_A. Next base: position 418,166 of record NZ_SPNT01000003.1, read on the forward strand.
TGACGAGGCTGAAATCGGCATCTGCACCGCCGACACGGGTCAGGGCGTCCAGGTCCCGGATTATATTGGCCAGCCCCTGGGCCGGAGAGACGCCGGTCTCGGGTTGCGCTGCATGCGCGGTCTTGCCGGTCAGACGGATGCGCATGCCACGCGACGCGCAATTGACGTGCCCCTCCTTTAGGATGACGAGGCCGGTCGGATGACCGGGCAGATTGTGCAGCGCGATGGCATAATCGCAGCGGACGTCCCCGAACCGCGGGTCGGCGACAACCGCCCGTGCGCCCTGACCCGTTTCCTCGGCGGGCTGAAACAGCAGCACGGCACGCCCGCGTGCCGGACGCTTGCGCAACAGCGCGGCCACGCCCAGCAGGATTGCCATGTGGCCATCGTGGCCGCACTGGTGCCCTTTACCGTCGATCGCGGAAATATAAGCTGCCGTTCCGGTCTCGCGGATCGGCAGACCGTCGAGCTCGCACCGGACCATGACGGACGGGCCGGGCCGTTTGCTGTCGAAGACGGCGGCCACCCCTGCGCCTCCGAGGCCCCGGACGATCCTGTCGGGTTCAAGCGCCGCCAGGTGCGCGGCTATCGTTTCGGCCGTACGCGTTTCCTCGCCGGAAAGCTCCGGCTGACGGTGGAGGTCCCGCCGGATGGCTACGAGTGTTTCGACCTGGATTTTCGTGAGCTGCATGTGCGTCCGCCGATTGTGCAGGTAAGGGCGGAAAGCTGCGATTTGAGCGTGAACCTGTCAAGACCGCCCGGGCGCGGTTCCTCAGTTTGCCGCGGCCGACAGTGCGACCGGACGCGCATCGGCCCGGCAATGGGCCACCAGCCATTCATTGGCGACATTCGGCGGCATCGGCGGTGCGATGGCGTTGCCCTGGAATTGGGTACAGCCAAGTTCAAGCAGCGTGTCGATCTCCTCCTGCCGCTCCATTCCTTCGGCAACAACCTGAAGGTTGAGGGCCTTTGCCAGCCGAATGATGGAATCGACGATGATTTTGCTGCGTTCGCAACTGTCGATTTCCGCGATGAATTGGCGGTCGATCTTGACCCGGTCGAAGAGGTTGCGGTTGAGGTGCGACAGCGAGGCAAACCCGGTTCCGAAATCGTCGATCTCGATTCGGATTCCGAGCTTGCGGAGCTCGTAGAGGGCCTGCGCGGACTGCTCGTTGTCGCTTCTGATGGCCACCGATTCGACCACTTCGACACTGATATGATCGCACGCAAGGCCGTGCTCGCGGGCCAGTTGCGCGAGGTTGCGGAAAAATCCGTTCCACATCAGGTCATGACCGGAGAAATTGACCGCAACGCGCCCGAAATCGAGACCGCGGGATTGCCACTGCGCCGCGGTTTCAAAAGCCTGGTCAAGAACAAGGCGCGTAATCTCAGGCATGCGCCCGAGATTGGCCGCCACATCGAGAAACTCGCCGGGGAGCAGTACTCCGCGCTCCGGGTGGTGCCAGCGCACAAGCACTTCCACGCCGATGACCCGGCCGGATATGGCATCGATCTGCGGCTGGAACACGGGTTTGAACTGGCCCAGCGTGATGGCGGCGTCGATGTCCTTTTCGAGTGCCTTTGCCTCGTTGAGTTCCCTTTGCATTTCCTCGTTGAAGAAGCGGAATGTGCCCTTGCCCGATTTCTTGGCGGCATAGAGCGCCAGGTCCGCGGCGGCAAGAAGCTGTTCCGCGTCTTTGCCATCCGTCGGAAAGCGCGCGATGCCGATACTGGAGCGCACCAGTGTCGTGGCGTTCGACAGGGCGACCGCCGAATTCAGGCGCTCCAGGATCCTGCCCGCAATTCTCGGCAGCAGCGCCAGCGCCTCTTTATTTTCGATGATGACAAGGAATTCGTCGCCGCCCATGCGGCAGGCGGTCCCATCCTTGCCCAGGACCGACTTCAGCCTGTTGGCGACAACGCAAAGCAGCCGGTCTCCGCTCAGGTGCCCGTAGCTGTCATTGACGTTTTTGAAATCGTCGAGGTCGAGCAGAAGCAGCGCCATGCTCCCGGAACTCCCGTCCTTGTGAAGCTCGGTTTGCTCCTGCACCTTGCGCAGTGCGAAGTCGCGGTTCGCGAGGCCCGTCAGACCGTCATGCATCGCCGCGTACTGCATCTCGTCACGCGCCGCCACGAGCTCGCGTGTCCGCCGCCCGATCTGTGTGGCTAGGGGACGGAACAGAAACAGCCAGACCACCGCCAGCAGGACGAAGGCGGCGGCGACCAACGTCCGCTGGACCCGTTCGAACAGGTCGATGGAGGCGCGCGTGTTGAGCCGGTAGATGTCGGAGACCTGGTCGAGGGCGGGAAGCACCATTTCAGCAGCCGTCTCTTGCATCGGCGCGAGGTAGATTGCCGCGGTATCCGGGGCGTTTTCGGCGAACGTCGCGAGTTGCCGGCTGTTGCTGATCAGCGACCGCATGCGGTAGTCCAGTTGCTCCGGCCACGAGAAGAATATGTCGCTGACGCGCTTGGTCGATGCGTCCTTGTTTGCCTCTCGATGGATCTGGCCGGCGAGCTGGCTGTGTATCTGCTCCAGTTCCGACAGCGACTCGTTGAGCAAATTCAGCACGTTCCGGCGATGGCTGATGTCCCCGATATTCAGTGCATGCTGGCTCAGCAGAACGACGCGCTGCGACAATACCCGTTCGTTATTCAGGTCTTTGAAGGCAATCGCGTTATGGCGGCTGCGCTCAATGGCATAGTTCAGGGCGAAATAGGAGGTCGCAAGCAGTGCCGCCATCGCAACGAGCACGAGGCGGTAAGCGATCCGGATCCGGCGTTCGGGATCCTTTCGGAAATTGCTAAAGAAACGGCTCATATGCACACAACCGAAATCGCGCAAATCGGATAACGGACCGCCAAAACCCAAGTCGAAATACTTCGTGCTTGTGGACACCCGTCGCTCGAATACACCGTTTACCTGCGCAACAAACCCCGTCCTGGCCGCCACAATCCGGCGACCGCTCCATCCTCCAACGATAAACGACGAATCTTAATCAACCGACAATAACGCTGAGGTTTTATTGGATGCAGGACGACGAGGATTGTAATTCGGCAAGTGTTGTCACGTATTGTGGTGTAGACCGCGTATTCAAAACTGTTGAAACGGGTCGGTTATCAGAACTCGGTCCAGTCCTCCTCCTGTGCAAGCGCGGTGTTGCCCGCTACTGAACCGGGGCGAGCGGCCGCCGGCCGGACCTGCTGGGCAGTATGGGCCTTCTGCCGCGTTTGCGTTTCGGCTTCGATTCCGTGCTCGTTGTCCGAGATTTTGAATTGCTCGACGATCTGCGCGAGGTTTCCGCTGTCGTCGGCCAGCATCTGGCTGACCGCGTTGTTTTCCTCGACCATGGCGGCGTTTTGCTGGGTTGTCTGATCCATCTGGCCGATGGCCGCGTTGATACCCTGAATGCCAAGCGCCTGTTCGCGCGCGCCTGTCGCAATCGCGTTGACATGGTCGTTGATGCGAATAACGTCTTCGCCAATCCGCGAAAGCGACGTAGCGGCGGCATTAACCTGGTCGACGCCGGATTTGACCTCGTCGCCCGATTTCGTGATCAGCGTCTTGATGTCCTTCGCAGCCGTCGCAGAGCGCTGCGCGAGTTCCCGCACTTCCTGGGCAACCACAGCGAAACCCCTGCCGGCCTCGCCGGCGCGGGCGGCTTCAACGCCGGCGTTCAGGGCCAGGAGATTTGTCTGGAACGCAATCTCGTCAATGACGTTGATAATTTTAGAAATCTCCCGCGATGCCGTTTCGATGCGTTCCATGGCACTCATGGCGTTGGCGACGACCACGCCGGATTTCTCTGCGCTTTCCCTGGTCTCCGCGACCATGCGGCTTGCTTCCTCGGCCCGCTCGGTCGCCGTATTGACGGTAACGGTTATCTGCTCGAGTGCTGCCGACGTCTGTTCGAGCGAAGCCGCCTGCTGCTCGGTTCTGCGGGCGAGGTTGTCGGCCGCAACGTGAACCTCGTCGGCGTTGCCGCGCAGCGAAGCGGTGGTTTCGCGTACCGAGGCCAGGGTCGTGCGCAGCCGGGTTGCCGTGTCATTGTAGTTCTGGCGCAGGCTTTCCAGATCCTGCTTGAAGGGCGAGTCGATTGTCTCCGAAACATCTCCGTGCGCCATGCGCTCCAGACCTTCCGCAAGCCGTTCGACAGCCTGGCGCGTTTCCAGCTCGTCCTGCCGCTTGGATGCCTCGCGTTCGGCCCGTTCCCGGTCGGACAGGAGCCGGCCGGTTTCGGCTTCCTCTTCCAGGCGGTTTTTCTCGATGGCAGCGTCGCGGAACGTCGCTACCGAACGCGTCATGGCACCGATTTCATCCGATCGGTCCTCGTCGAGTTCGACGCCGGTATCGCCATCGGCAAGCGCCCGCATCTTTCCGACGAGTTCGTTGATGGGCCCGGCAATGGTTCGCGAGAACCGGATGGCGATAATGAGGCACAGGATCGAGACGGTCAGGGCAAGAATCAGCATCACCAGCCGCATGCGGGCCAGGCCGGCAAAGGCCTCGCTTTCATCGATTTCGGCGACGACGAACCAGTGCTGGCCGCCGAACTTGAACGGCACCACCGCGGACCTGACTGATCCGTCGCGATAGCCGGTGAGAACGCCGATTGCCGCTCCCTGCGCCAAAGACTGCTCGAGAAGCGGAGAGGTGATCTGTCGGGACAGCGTGTCGTCGCCCTCGGTGTGCGGCGAATCGAACAGCATGTAGCCCTCGCTGTTGAGCAGGATCGTTTCCCCGGTCTTGCCGAGACCCTCCCTTCCGGAAAGGATTTGCGCGATCTTCGACGACGGCACCCGGAACACAACGGCGCCGAGCCGATCCTCCTTCTTGAACACCGGCCGCGCGATGAAGGCCGCCGGCGCGCCAGCCGTCGGGCCATAGGATTTCATGTCGACGAATGCCGCCTGGCTGCCCTCGGGTGCCTGCATCGCCGCGGCGAAGGCCTCCGCAAGGCCGGACCCCTGCCAGTCGCCGTCGACAAGGTTGGTCGCGAAGTCGGGCTGTTTCGACACGGAGTAGACCACTTCTCCGCTTGGATCGACCAGAAGGACGTCGCTGTATCCATAATCGAGGACGAAGCGGGAGAAGTATGCGTGATAGTGAGCGTGGACGTTGTCGTATACGTCGATATCCGGGTTTACGAGCAGGTGCGGTTCGCCCGCATTGGGGTTATCGGTGATGTAACGCTGTTGCAGGATCTCCTGCGCCTTGCCCTCGTACAGGCTGTACTCGAATGCGATCAGTTCCAGTGCCTCGATGGTCGTGCGGCTTTCCGAAACGAATTCAATATCTTTATTTATGCTGGCAAAATATTGATAAAGTTCATTTTTCTTGCCGATGGCCAGGGCTTCCAGCTTGTCCTCGACTTCCGAGACATTGGCTTGCTCGGCAACATAGAGACCGCCCATGCTCGTTGCGGCGACGGCAAACAGGGTCATGAGGACTGCGGCCAAGGGTAGTTTTCGGGAAATCTGCATCCGGTTACCTGATTTTAGGCGCGAGAAATCCGTCACTCGGGACGGGTGCTGGGGCATGCCCGGCGGGCTGGTACAGATGCGTCATGCAGGCGTGCGATTGCCGGCCATTGCAATGCGGGCCGAGACAAAACGCTTGCTACCGCGGTCGAATATGTCCGAGCCGGCTTAAGAGACCTTTAAGGCGGCGGTCACGAACGCGCGCCAAGGTTGCGTTCAACCTCCGAGATAGAGGGTCAGCGGCAGGGACACGAGGCTGACCACCGCGGTCGCAACGACGAGGGCGGAAGCGACCGCGCCATCGCAGCCGTAACGCTTCGCCAGCACGGCCGAAATGGCCCCCGACGGCATGGCGGCTTGAAGAACAAGCAGCTCCCGCTCGAGGTGCGGCAGCTCGAAGGGCAGGGCCAGTGTCCATGCGAACAGCGGTTCGGCAACCAGTTTAAGCAGCACGGCGACGATGATCAGCGCCGCCAGTTCCCTGACCGCAATCGGGCGCAGCGAAAGGCCGATGCTGAATGCGACCAGGACAATCAGGGATCGTCCGGCGACCCGCAAGGTGTCTTCGACGATCTGAACCGCCAGGTTGTTCTGCGGCAGGCCGATCATGGAGATCGCGGTGCCGAGGATCATGGCGATGAATATCGGCGACACGAAAAACGGCTTGCAGGCATCCCAAAGGCTGGATTGTTCATCCTCGTCGCGGCCGAAATATATGGCCACCGCCACACCAAGCGTAAAGACAGACAAAAGTCCGCCATATTCGCCCAGGATGACACTGTCGCGCATCACCACCGGACCGTCGTGGAAAACACGGCGTATCAGGGACAACCCGAGGGTCGAGGAGCCGCCGAAGCCGGAAACGAGCACGATGGACCCGAGGACCTTGCGTTTCAGTCCGAGGGTTTTGCCGACAAACCAGGCCGGTACCATGATGGCCCCGCTCACAACGAACAGGGCCGCTGCCGGGAGCATCGCCTGCAGGGAAAAGGGCACCTTACTCAGACTGAGCAGGATAACCGCGGGCAGGGCAAAGTCGGTGACCAGCCGGCCGAACACGCCCTGTTCCTCCTGCAGGATCGTGCTGCGGCTGCGCAACCAGATGGCGGACGCGCACAGGGCCACAAGAATGACAAGGGCCTCAACAAGGCTTTGAAACTGTGACATGGCGTCTGAAAACCCGTCCCCTTCGTGCCCACATCGTCCGCGCGCCGCAGCAGTCGGCACAGGGAAGGGGCAGGATGGCGGATTCTGGAGCCGAAGCAAATAGGCACGGCCGCGAATACTTCGCTGGCGTCATATTCTTTTTATCGGGGATCGGCTATCAAACCATTCGGGGCGAAACGACGATTCTTGCAAACGGAACGCGAAAATGCGCGAACGACCTCCTGCCCCCGTCTGGCGCTTGCTTGCGGCGCTGACGCTCCTGGCCGTCATAGCATCCCCCGGAACAGACGTTTTCGCGCCGGACACGGCGGCCGCGCAAAATCCCCCGCCGCGCCCAGGCGATCCCAACGATCCCAACCGGCCTCCACGGCCCGGCGATCCGGATGATCCCAACCGGCCTCCGCGACCGGGTGACCCGAACGATCCCAATCGACCGCCGCGACCGGGCGATCCCGATGATCCGAACCGGCCTCCGCGTCCCGGCGATCCGCCGCGACAGAGCGGTCGTGACGTTGGAGAGTCGGAGTTGGACACCGCCGGCAGCGTCGTCATTTCAGGTGACGTTTGGGTCGACAACTGGTTTCGGCTGTATGTCAACGGGCGCGAACTGATCGAGGACAGCGTTTCCATCCGCACCGAACGCTCCTTCAATGCGGAGCGTTTCACGTTCCGTGCCGACCCGCCGTTCACGTTCGCGTTCGAGTTCCGCGATTTCATGGAGAACGAGACCGGGCTGGAATACATCGGGACCGGGCGCCAGCAAATGGGCGACGGCGGCGCGATTGCGCAGTTCAGGAACGCGCAGACCGGCGCGCCGATCGCGGTGACGGACGGCAACTGGCGGTGCCTGACGGTGCAGCATGCGCCCGTTGACACCGCCTGTGCCCGGGAACGCAATCCCACCGTGGACAGCGGCGCATGCGCGCAAAGGGTCACGGAATTTCCGGACAACTGGACGGCGCCCGATTTCGACGACAGCGCCTGGCCGCGGGCGACGGAACACTCGGCCGGCGACGTCCGTCCGAAGGACGGCTACAACGGCATCGACTGGCTTGACGAGGCGAAGTTCATCTGGGGACCGGACCTGCAGCGGGACAATGTCGTGCTTTGCCGGCTGACGGTCCGCTGATCGCGGTCGCGTTCACAGATTTGTCCACGCCGCGTTCTTCGCCGAAGAACGCACGCAGGCATCGATGAAGCGCATGCCGTCAAGGCCGTCCCGAACGGTTGGGTAGAAAACGTCCCCCGGCACTTTGCCGCCTGCGTCGCGGCGCGCGCGGATCGCCCGCGCCGCCTCGGCGTAGATATTCGCGAAACCCTCCAGGTACCCCTCCGGGTGGCCGGGCGGCACGCGGGTCACCCGCGCCGCCGCTGCTCCGGTCGCCGCGCCGCCGCGGGTCAGAATCTGCTTCGGTTTACCGAACGGCGTGAACAAGAGCCTGTTGGGATCCTCCTGCTGCCATTCGAGACCGCCCTTGCTGCCGTAGACGCGCAGCTTCAGGCTGTTCTCGTTGCCGGGCGCGACCTGGCTCGACCACAGCATGCCCTTTGCCGGCTTTTCCTCGCCCTCGGGCTTGAAGCGCAGCATCACGTGCACATTGTCGTCGAGCCGCCGTCCGGCGACGAAGGTGTCGAGATCGGCCGCGACGCTCTCGGTCTGAAGGCCGCTGACGAATGTGGCGAGGTTCCACGCGTGGGTGCCGATGTCGCCGACACAGCCGCCGGCGCCCGACTGCTCGGGGTCGGTCCGCCACTCCGCCTGTTTGTTGCCGCTGCCTTCCTCCGCCTCGGTCAGCCAGTCCTGCACGTATTCGACCTGCACCAGCCGGATGGAGCCGAGGCGCCCGCTCGCAACCATGTCGCGCGCCTGCCGGATCATCGGGTAACCGGTGTAGTTGTGGGTGAGGACAAACAGGCAGCCGGAATTTTCGGCCAGCGTCGCGAGCTTTTCGGCATCGTCCAGTGTCGACGTCAGCGGTTTGTCGCAGATGACGTGGATGCCGGCTTCCAGGAACGCCCTGGCGGCCGGATAGTGCATGTGATTGGGCGTGACGATCGAGACCGCCTCGATGCCGTCCTCGCGCGCCGCCTCGATCTTCGCCATGTCCTTGAACGAGCGGTAGCAACGGTCCGGGCTGAGCCCGAGTTCGATGCCGGATTCCAATGCGCGTTTCGCATCCGAGGAGAGGGCACCCGCGACCAGTGTATAGTCACCGTCGAGCCGCGCAGCGATCCGGTGCACCGCGCCGATGAAGGCGCCCCGGCCCCCGCCGACCATGCCGAGACGGATCGGACCGGAGGACGGCGTGTTTTGTGATGCACTGACCATTACGACAGTCCCATCATCTGCCTGATCTCGTCATGGTCCGTTTCGCCGCCGGCGAAATCGTCGAAGGCCTTTTCCGTCACGCGGATGATGTGGTCGGCGATGAAAGGCGCACCTTCCGCCGCGCCCTGTTCGGGGTGCTTGAGACAGCATTCCCATTCCAGCACGGCCCAGCTGTCGTAGTCATACTGCGCCAGCTTGGAAAAGATCGCCGTAAAGTCGACCTGCCCGTCGCCGAGCGAGCGAAATCGCCCGGCGCGCTCCGTCCAGCCCTGGTAGCCGGAATAGACGCCCTGGCGTCCCGACGGGTTGAACTCGGCGTCCTTCACGTGAAACGCCGAGATGCGCTCATGATAAATGTCGATGAAATCCAGATAGTTGAGTTGCTGCAGCAGGAAATGCGACGGATCGTAGTTGATCGTGCAGCGCCGGTGGCCATCGAGCGCGTCCAGGAACATCTCGAACGTGGCGCCGTCGAAAACGTCCTCGCCCGGGTGGATCTCGTAGCCGACATCGACGCCATGCTCGTCGTAGACGTCGAGGATCGGACGCCAGCGGCGGGCAAGCTCGGCAAAGGCCTCCTCGATCAGCCCGGCGGGGCGCTGCGGCCAGGGGTAGAGGTAGGGAAAGGCAAGGGCTCCGGTAAACGACACCGACACATCGAGCCCGAGGTTACGCGAGGCGATCGCGGCGCGCTTGAGCTGGTCGACAGCCCATTCCTGCCGGGCGGAAGGATTGCCGCGCAGCTGCTCCGGTGCGAACGCATCGAACTGGCTGTCATAGGCCGGGTGTACGGCAACCAGTTGTCCCTGGAGATGGGTCGACAGCTCGGTGATCGCGACACCCAAATCGGCGCACTGGCCCTTGATGTCGTCGCAATAGGCCTTCGATTCCGAAGCCAGACCGAGATCGAAGAGCCGATCGTCGAAACTCGGTATCTGGATGCCTTCATAGCCCAGGGAAGCCGCCCAGGCGGTGATCGACGAAAGCGAGTTGAACGGCGCTTCGTCCGCGGCGAACTGGGCCAGGAATATCGCCGGTCCCTTGATATTGGCTGCCATTTTCCGTCTCCGTGCAAGGCCGCTGCGGTATCAGGCCATCAGCGCCGCGGCTTGTGCGGGCGACAGCGCCTGCGGCCGTTCGCAGCGGGTTTCCAGGGTCTTGAAGCGCCCGTCCTCGCCCGACTGCAGGATCGCGGTCATGATCTCGACCACATGCAGCGACAGCTCCAGCGAGCAGCGGTGCGGCCGGTCCTCGATTATCGCCTGCGCCAAGTCGGCAAGGCCGGCTGCACGGTAGTTGGCAACGCCGTTGTCGCCGTCGCCCTCGTTGACGACGCTCATCGGGTGCTCCCACGCGGGAAACGCGTCGGAGAACTCGGCCTTCATGGTCATTTTGACGTCGCCGCTGAAGAAATTCGGGTCCGGCAGGAAAAGCGAACCGTCCTCGCCGTAGAGCTCCATCGGCGAATGGCTGTGCCGCCACACGTCCCAGCTCGCCCCGAGCGAGACCGCCGCACCGTTCTCGAATTCGAGCAGCGCGTGGAAGGTCGTCGGCGTTTCGACCTTGATTTTCTCGCCACGGCGTGGCTGCGAGGTGATCGTGCGCTCCGGCGACGGGGTGGCGGAAATGGCCGCGACGCGTTTTACCGGTCCGATGAGCTGAACCAGGTTGGTGATGTAGTAGGGACCGACATCCAGGATCGGCCCGCCGCCCGGCTTGAAAAAGAAATCCGGATTCGGGTGCCAGTCCTCCATGCCGTGGCTGAGGACATGACATGTCCCGCCCGTCACCTTGCCGATCGCACCGCCGTCGATCAGGTGGCGTGCGAGCTGGTGCGACCCGCCCAGGAATGTATCGGGGGCCGATCCGATCCGCAGACCCTTGGAGCGGGCCTGTTCGGCAAGCCGGTAGCCTTCCTCGACCGACAGTACGAAAGGCTTTTCCGAGTAGACATGCTTGCCGGCGTCCAGGATCCGGCTGGACACTTCGAAATGGGCCGCCGGGATCGTCAGGTTCACGACAATGTCGATATCGTCCGCGGCCAACAGCCCGTCGACAGTCTCGGCGCGCAGGCCGAATTCTGCGGCCCTTGCCTTTGCGGCCTCCTCGCTGATGTCGGCGCAGGCCCTGATTTCAAAGCCGCGAAACAGCGGCGCGAGCCGCATATAGGCGGCTGAAATGTTGCCACAGCCGATAATTCCAACGCCGATCTGCTCAGGCATGCTGTACCTCGTTCAAATTGCGCAACGCTTCGATCGAACGCCGAGCGAAGCGCTCGAAATCGTTCGGATTGTCGTGTTCAACGACATTGTGCGTGACACGCGCGTGGTCACGCAGGGCCCTCAGGATGTTCTTCCAGGCAACGATGCCGTGGCCGACATCGGCCCAGCCGTCCTCGTCCTCGCCGTGACCCGCGGGCGCAATGTCCTTGATGTGGATTGCCGTGATGCGCGGGCCGTAGCGCTCGATCCAGTCGAGCGGTTCCGCTCCGCCGCGCACGATCCACGCAATATCGGCTTCCCAGTCGATCTCCGGTGCCTCTTCCAGGATGACGGTCTGCGGCAGCGTGCCGTCGGCCATCGCCTCGAATTCGAAGTGGTGGTTGTGCCAGCCGAAACGGCGGCCCGTGGCGCGCACCTTCTCGTTGATATTGGCAAGCCGGCGGGCGAAGGCTGCCCAACCGGCACTGTCCGACGGACGCTGGCCTTCGTCGAGATAGGGGCAGAAAATCGAACGGATGCCGAGTGCCTCGCACTGGGCGATCACCCGGTCGAATTCGTTCTCCATTGCATCGATCCCGAAATGGCCCGACGGCATCGTCAGCCCGTTCTGGTCCATCAGTTCGCGGAAAATCCCGGGCGCCTCATAGACCGCTCCGAATCCCTCGAGCTGGGTGTAGCCGAGCGCGCCGAGCGTGGAGAGCACCTTGTCCCAAGGCAGGAAATTGCGCGCGCTGTAAAGTTGAAACGACAGTTCCATAGGAATCCCAATCAAATTTAAGTGTTTGAACTAAAGTCTGTTTTCCGTCTGTATGTCGAAGACGGACGCGCTGACCGGATCGAACCCGATATTCAGCGTCTCACCGACTTCGACACTTTTCTGCCCGTCCATCCGGAAGCGGAATTCCTGATCGGCGAGGGTCGTCCACACCAGCGTGTCCGATCCCATCGGCTCGACGACTTCCACCGCGACCTCATGGGAAAATGCCTTTTGCGTTGCCTCCTGGCCGACCGACACGTGCTCCGGCCGCACCCCGAGCCAGGCATCGGAGCCGTCCAGCGCGTGCCCGTTCTCGAAATTGTAGCGCGTCAGGTCGACATTGAGTTGGCCAGTGGCAAAGCGTGGCTTGTCGCCGCCGTTGAGCTTGCCCTGCATGAAGTTCATGCCGGGCGAGCCGATGAAACCGGCCACATACTTGTTGACCGGGTGGTTGTAGATGACATGCGGCGTATCGAGCTGCTGGACCTTGCCGTCGCGCATGATGGCGATGCGGTCGGCGAGCGTCAGTGCCTCGATCTGGTCGTGGGTCACATAGATCATCGTATTGCTCAGCCGCTGGTGCAGGCGCTTGATCTCGACCCGCAACTCGGCGCGCAGCTTGGCGTCGAGATTCGACAGCGGCTCGTCGAACAGGAACACGTCGACCTCGCGCACCAGGGCGCGGCCGATGGCGACGCGCTGGCGCTGGCCGCCCGAGAGCTGCGACGGTTTGCGCTTGAGCAGCGGCTCGATCTGCAGGACGGCGGCGGCGCGCGCCACCCGTTCGGCAATTTCCGCCCGGGGAACGCCGGCGTTCTTCAGCCCGAAGGACAGATTGCCCTCGACGCTCATCTGCGGATAGAGCGCATAGGACTGGAACACCATGCCGATGCCGCGGTCCTTCGGCTCCTTCCAGGTCACGTTGTTGCCCTTGATGAAGATCTGTCCGTCGGAAATGTCGAGCAGCCCGGCGATGCAGTTGAGCAGTGTGGACTTGCCGCAGCCGGATGCACCGAGCAGGACGAGGAACTCGCCGTCCGTGATGTCCAGATTGAGGTTCTCGAGGACCTTCAGGTCGCCGAAATTCAATGAAAGGTCTTTGATTTCGATGCTTTTCATGGATCTAGCCTTTCACCGCGCCCGCGGCGATCCCGCGAACGAAATATTTGCCGGACAGGAAGTAGATGAGCAGCGGAACGCCGCCCGTGAGGATCGTCGCGGCCATGTTGACGTTATACTCTTTGACGCCCTGGGTGGTGTTGACGATGTTGTTGAGCTGCACCGTCATCGGGAAGTTCTTGGTGCCGGCGAAAATGACGCCGAACAGGAAGTCGTTCCAGATGCCGGTGACCTGCAGGATGATCGCCACGACGAAGATCGGCGGCGACATCGGCACCATGATCTTCAGGAACACGCCCCAGAATCCGGCCCCGTCGACCCGGGCGGCTTTGAACAGCTCCTGCGGCAGTGATGCGAAATAGTTGCGGAAGAGCAGTGTCAGGATCGGCATGCCGAAGATCGTGTGAATGAAGATCACACCGGCGAGCGAGCCGAAGATGCCGAGCTCCCTTGTGATGATGACCAGCGGGTACAGCATCACCTGGTAGGGGATGAACGAGCCGAAGATGAGGATGGTGAAGAAGACCTCGGCCCCGCGGAACCGCCAGAAGGAAAGGGCGTAGCCGTTCACCGACGCGATGGCGATCGAGATGATGACGCTCGGGATGAGGATCTGCACGGAGTTCCAGAAGCCGACCTTGAGGCCTTCGCAGTAGAGCCCGGTGCAGGCGGTGTCCCAGGCCTTGATCCAGGGTTCGAAGGTGACTTCGACCGGCGGCGAGAAGATGTTGCCGAGGCGGATCTCCGGCATGCCCTTCAGCGACGTCATGATCATCACGTAAAGGGGCAGGAGATAGTAGAGCGCCGCGACGATCAGGACCGAGTAGATCATGATCCGTGTCGGGTCGAGGATGCGTTTCGGGCGCGGGCCGATGGCTTCCATGGTCGTCATGGCGCTACCCTTTCTTCTTCTTGCCGTATTCGAGATAGATCCAGGGGATCAGGATGATCAGCACGGTCGTGAGCATGACGGTCGAGGCGGCGAGGGCCTGGCCGACATTGGCGCGTGCGAACATGAAATCGTAGACATATTTGGCCGGCACCTCCGAGGCGATGCCGGGTCCGCCGGCGGTCATCGCGACGACCAGGTCGTAGAGGCGCACGATGCCGGAGGCGATGATCACCAGTGTGGTGATGAAGACGCCGCGCATCATCGGGATGACCACGAAGATGTAGGTTTTCCATTTCGGGATGCCGTCGACCCGGGCGGCCTTCCAGATCTCGTCGTCAACCGCGCGAAGGCCGGCCAGCATCAATGCCATGACGAATCCGGTGCCCTGCCAGATGCCGGCGATCAGGAGCGCATAGATGACGGTGTCCCGATCGGCGATCAGGTCGAACGTGAAGCTCTCCCAGCCGAGGCTGCGCACGGCTTCCTGCAGGCCGAGGGTCGGATTGAGGATCCACTGCCAGACAACGCCCGTGACGATGAAGGACAACGCGAACGGGTAGAGATAAATGGTCCGGAACGTGTTTTCGAAGCGGATCTTCTGGTCCATGAAGGCGGCCAGAACAAAGCCGACGACCAGGGAAAAGACCAGCGAAAAGATCCCGTAAAACGCGATATTCTCGACCGATTTGTTCCAGCGCGACGTGTTGAACAGCCGCTCATACTGGGCAAATCCGACAAATTCGTTGACGGGCAGGGCCCGCGACGCCGAGAACGAATAGATCACCGTCCACAGCGAGCATCCGACGAAGACGATCATTGTCGTCAGGATCATCGGCGTCGCCGCGACTTTGGCATTCAGATTGCGAAAATAGGGATTGGGTCGGTCCTGGTTCGCCATGGCTTTGCTCCGGGGAGGCGGGCGCCAGCCTTTGGCCGGCACCCAGGGAATGCTTGGCGCAAACGTTTCGATCAGTCGGCGTTTTCGACGATCTCGACGTAGCGTTCCTGAGCTTCCTGAGGCGTCATGCCCGGATCGTTGAAGAACTCAACCCAAAGGTCCTCGAACTGGCCCTGCGTGTCGGACGACCAGGTCTGCTCGCCGGACGGCAGGATATTGTCGGGGTTTTCGAGAATGGCGAGGCCCTTCTTCATGCAGTCGTTTGCCGCCGAAAGATCGATGTCACCGCGGATGGGCAGCGAGCCCTTTTTGAGGTTGAAGTCGACCTGGACCGCTTTCGAGACCAGCAGCGACGCGAGATCGAGCTGCGCCTTGACGGTGTCCGGATTATCGTCGGCCGGTTTCGGGAAATAGAAGGCGTCTCCGCCGGTGTCGAGGACCGGATGCACGCCGAGGCCGGGAAGGCAGTCATATTCCTTCCCGGCGGTCTGGCCCGCCACACCGAATTCACCCTGGGCCCAGTCGCCCATGATCTGTGCGCCGGCCTTGCCGGTGATCACCATATTGGCGGCGTCGTTCCAGGCGCGGCCCACATAGCCGTCATCGACCATGTCGCGCGCCGCGGCGATCGCTTCGAATACCTGGGTCATCTCCGGGCTGGCGGCGGCCTCGGCACTCTTGTCCGCGTTGACCTTGCGATAGAGGTCAACGCCGCCGAGCGCCACGGTAAAGACACCGGCCATGCCGTTGATCTGCCACGGCTCGCCGCCCACGGCGAGCGGGATTACGCCGGCTTCGCGCAGCTTCGGCGCGGCTTCGGCAAATTCGCTCCAGTTGGTCGGCACGGCCATGCCGTTGTCCTCGAATACGCCGCGGTTCAGCCACATCCACTGGAATGAGTGGATGTTGACGGGCACGCAGTAGATCTTGCCGTCATAGCGGCACGCATCGAGCAGCTTTGCGGGGCGGATGATATCGGCCCAGCCTTCCTTTTCGGCAAGTTCGGTCAGGTCCGTCATCAGACCCGCCTTGACGAGATCCTCGGCGTCGCGTCCGGTGTTGAGCTGCGTTGCGCCCATGGGGTCGCCGCCGGAAATGCGGCTGATGATGATCGGCCGCGCATTTCCGCCGCCGGCGATGGCGCCGTCGACCCAGGTGTTGCCGGATTCGTTGAAGGCGTCGGCGAAGACTTTCACGGCGGCGGCTTCACCGCCCGAAGTCCACCAATGCGTCACTTCCAGTTCCGTCGCAGAGGCTGCGACCGAACCGGCAAGGATTGTCGTTGCTGCTAGAGCGGTCCTGATACGATCCATTTGATCCTCCCATTGGGGCGCAGTTCTCCCGGTGCGCCCGGCTCGTCTGATTAGACTGATGCACAAGTAATCGATTACATTTTGCGGTATTGCGCTTTGTAATCGATTACATTCACTAGGATGCGCATTACGCTTGTCCCTGTCAAGTGATTAATGCCGACGCCGCTGGTTTCTCGGGCACACGCCGCTGCCGCCGGTTCACGGACGCGATTGCGGCGTTGCCGCCGTCAGCCAAAACCGCTCAGATAAATCAAGGGCTTCGAACCGTTGGATGATCGGCCCGACCGAACCGTTCGGGGCCTCAGCGGCTGTGGACGGCCGCGTCCGCCGATTGGATGGTGACATCCGCCGGTCGGGAACGGGCGAGCACGCGCTCCGCGTTCGGGATGTCGTTTCCCCCGGCCTTTTCTTCCGCCGTGCGGCGGTCGTATCCGTGTTCGAGCCAGCGCGCCACCAGCCGTTCGCGCAGGTCCGCGATCGGCGCGGTCAGGAATACAGTCAGGTCAAAGAACGGTTCAAGTCTGCACCAAGGTTCTTCTTCAAGCAGCAGGTAATTGCCCTCGATGAGGACGAAACGGCAGCTTTTTTGGACGACATCCCCGTTGCCGCGAACACGGTCGTTTGTGCGGTCGAACTCAGGCACGGGCACATCGTCCGCATTCCGTTTCAGCTTTTCGACAAGCTCCAGGAACCCTGTCGCGTCGAAGGTTTCCGGGGCGCCCTTGCGATGCCGCAGTTCCAGCCTGTCCAGCGTCTCATTGTCGAGATGAAAGCCGTCCATGGGAACCACTGACGCGCTTTGGCCGGCTGCTGCAAGCTGCCTGCAGAGGCTGGAGGAAAGGGTGGATTTCCCGGCGCCCGGCGGGCCTGCAATGGCAACAAGGACACGCTCCCGCCTGTCTGCGGCCGCAAGGACGGTTTCCAGCAGATCCTGCGGATTGGGTGGGCTCATGCGGCTTCCATCTGCTCCGGCAGTTTCGCGCCCGTCATATAGGCGACCGCGTCCGACATCGAATGTTCCTTCGGATCGATCACGCACAGCCTGCGGCCAAGCCGGTGGACGTGGATCCGGTCGGCGACCTCGAAGACATGCGGCATGTTGTGCGAGATGAGCACGATCGGCAGGCCGCGCGACTTGACGTCGAGGATGAGGTCGAGCACGCGCCGGGATTCCTTCACGCCAAGTGCCGCGGTCGGCTCGTCCATGATGATGACCTTGGACCCGAAGGCGGCGGCCCTTGCCACGGCGACGCCCTGGCGCTGACCGCCGGAGAGCGTCTCCACAGCCTGGCCGATGTTCTGGATGGTCAGAAGGCCGAGTTCGCTCAGCTTGTCGCGCGCGAATTTTTCCATGGCAGGCCGGTCGAGCTGGCGGAACAGCCTGCCGGCGATGCCGGGTTTGCGCCACTCGCGGCCGAGGAACATGTTGTCGGCGATCGACAGGGCAGGGGACAGGGCCAGGTTCTGGTACACGGTCTCGACGCCGGCCTGCTGCGCCTCCAGCGGATTGTGGAAATGGATCGGCTTTCCTTCCAGCGCGATCTCGCCCTCATCGGGCACCACCGCGCCCGAAATCGCCTTGATCATGGTCGATTTCCCGGCGCCGTTGTCGCCGATGACGGCAAGGATCTCGCCGGGATAAAGATCGAAATCCGCATGGTCCAGCGCGACCACCCGCCCGTAGCGTTTGACCAGGTTGCGCGCCGTCAGGATTGGCTCGGTCATACTGAAATCTTCCTTATCCACTGGTCGATCGCGACCGCCGAGATGATGAGCACGCCGATCAGCAGGTAGGTCCATTGCGGATCTGTGCCGATCATACGCAGGCCGAGCGAAAAGACGCCGACGATCAGCGCGCCGAACATCATGCCGAGGATCGATCCGCGGCCGCCGAACAGCGATATGCCGCCGATCACCACCGCAGTGATGGATTCGATATTGGCGAATTGCCCGGCCGTGGGCGACACGGATCCGATGCGTCCGATCAGCACCCAGCCGGCGAGGGCGCAGATGAGGCCGGCGCAGACATAGACCGAGATCAGGGTGCGCTTGACCCTGACGCCGGCAAGCTCCGCCGCGTCCGGATCATCGCCGATGGCATAGACATGGCGGCCCCAGGAGGTGTGGTTGAGGATGTAGTTGAGCACCAGCACCAGCAGCACCATGGTGATGACGCCGAAGGTCAGGACCGCGCCGCCGATGTTGATCTTGTTGCCGAAGAACTGCAGCAGCGGCGCAGACTTGGAAATATCCTGGCTGCGGATCGTCTCGTTGGCCGAATAAAGGAAGTTCGACGCCAGGATGATCTGCCACATGCCGAGCGTGACGATGAAGGGCGGCAGCCGCACCAGCGCCACCAGCGCGCCGTTGATGAAGCCGCAAAGGCCGCCGACGGCGAAACCGCACAATATGGCAAGCTCCGGCGGCAAACCGTAGCGGAAGGTGAACTGACCCATGACGACGGAGGACAGCACCATGATGGCGCCGACCGAAAGGTCGATGCCGGCGGTCAGGATCACAAGCGTCTGCGCCGCGCCGACGAAACCGACAATCGCCACCTGCTGCAGGATCAGCGTCATCGCAAAGGGCGAGAAGAATTTCGATCCGATAATGACGCCGAATATTATCAGCGACAGGACGAGCACGATCAGCGGCACGGCGGCCGGGTTGGAGTGCAGTATGTGCTGCACCCGTTCCATCGGCGAACGGTCCCGGTGATCGAACGAAGCGACATCGGTCGCGCTCTGATCCAGAACCTGCTCGAAGTCCTGCCCCGTCTTTTGGGTGGTCTCGGGCATGTTGGTTTCCCCGCTTGTCGGGGCGGCGCAGTTCGACCGCATCCGCGTTCACGGATTGCAGATTTTGGCACCGCCGGGTTCAAGCATTGTTGTGGACGTGCGCGGCTTTGTAAATGTCGGCCGCGGCCCGGGCGGCAGGCCGCCCGGGCGTTTTGGCTGTCAGGCCGGGATCAGCCCCAGCACTTGTCCATGCCTTCTTTCGTATCGATGGAGGGCACGCCGTCGGCCGGCTGGTCGGTGACCAGCGAAACGCCCGTGTCGTAGAAGTCCTTGCCTGCGGTGTTCGCCGGCTTGGTGCCGTCCTTGGCCCAGGCGGCGATCGCCTCGATGCCGAGCGACGCCATGAGCAGCGGATACTGCTGGGAGGTCGCGCCGATGACGCCGTCGACGATGTTCTGAACGCCCGGGCATCCGCCGTCGACGGAAACGATCAGAACGTCATTCTCGCGACCGACGGCCTTCAGGGCCTCGTAGGCGCCCGCGGCGGCCGGTTCGTTGATCGTGTAGACGACGTTGATGAAGGGATCCTTCTGGAGGAGGTTTTCCATGGCCGTGCGGCCGCCTTCCTCGTTGCCCGCAGTTACGTCGTTGCCGACGATACGCGGATCGTCCTCATCGCCCCACTTGCCCGGGTCTTTCACGTCGATGCCGAAGCCCGTCAGGAAGCCCTGGTCGCGCAAAACGCCGACCGACGGCTGGCTGACAGCAAGGTCGAGCATGCCGATCTTGGCATTCTTGGCCTCGTCGCCAAGCGAGGCGGCCGCCCACTGGCCGATCAGTTCGCCGGCGCGGAAATTGTCCGTCGCGAATGTGGCGTCGGCCGCATCGATGGGCTCGAGCGGCGTGTCGAGCGCGATCACCAACAGGCCCGCGTCGCGCGCCTGGGTGACGGCCGGAACGATGCCCTTCGTGTCCGAAGCGGTCAGCAGGATACCCTTGGCGCCGTCGGCGATGCAGGTTTCGATTGCCGCAACCTGGCTTTCGGAATCGCCATCGATCCGGCCGGCGTAGGACTTGAGTTCGATGCCCAGTTCATTGGCCTTTGCGGTCGCGCCTTCCTTCATTTTCACGAAGAACGGGTTGGTATCCGTTTTGGTTATGAGGCAGGCGCCGATGGTCTCGGCCTGTGCCGTGCTGACCCCCGCGACACTGAGTGCAAGTGCGCCAAGGGCTGCAGAAATGAGTGAACGCTTCATGATGATCCTCCCGTTTCATCCATGTACGGCCGCCGGACGCCCGGGTTCGCGGGCGCTGCGACATCATTGACGCTGAGACCACCGGATGGTGGGCACTTTCGGATACGCATCCGCCGCGTCACAGTGGCTTACAAAGACCACATGGCCGGATCCGGCCACATGGTCCGTTTCGGTTGAAGCGGAACCGCGCCCGAGGTGTCCGGTAACGAACCCCGCAGGCGCGGGCGACCACCGCTTCATATGCAATCACACACCCAAAAAGCGTGCTTGTCAATAAATAAATCCACTTGATTTATTTATTTTCTGTGTCAAATTCGAACCGGTGCAAGAAATCGTATTCTTGCGCGGCTATCATGATGCGGGCGGGTTCATGAACACCCTGGAGGATGTCCTTGAATATACAGCCGGACAACGCGGCGCAGGATGACGGTCCCCGGATCAAGGATCCGAGCGGCGGATCGAACCAGACGCGTGTGCGGGCTCACAATGAGCGGCTGGTCATGTCCCTGGTGCGCCGCCACGGCAGCCTGGCCAAGGCTGAGATTGCGCGCCGGACGGGTCTTTCGCCGCAGACCGTTTCGGTCATCATGCGGGCGCTCGAAAAGGATTCGCTCCTCATACGGGGCGATCCGGTACGCGGCCGCGTCGGACAGCCCTCGATCCCCATGGCGCTCAACCCGGATGCCGTCTTTTCGGTCGGCCTGAAGATCGGCCGCCGCAGTGCCGATCTGGTGCTGATGGATTTCGTCGGCGGCGTGCGGCGCCAGTTGCGCGAGACATTCGCCTATCCGCTGCCTCAGCAGATCATGCAGTTTGCCGATGACGGCCTGAAACTGTTCCGCTCCGAACTCGACGAGGCGGCCCGCAGCCGCATTACCGGGATCGGTGTCGCTTCGCCCTTCGAGTTGTGGAACTGGCTCGACCAGGTCGGTGCGCCGTCGGAGGAAATGGATGCATGGCGCGGTTTCGACTTTACCGAGGCCTTCGCGCGCATCACCGATCTTCCGGTAATCGTGCAGAATGACGCGACCGCCGCCTGCGGCGCAGAACTCGTTTTCGGCCGCGGTCGCGAATTCGCCGATTTCGCCTATTTCTTCGTCGGCTCCTTCATCGGCGGCGGCCTGGTATTGAACCACTCGGTCTTCACGGGCCGGACCGGCAATGCCGGCGCATTCGGCCCGATACCGGTGCCGGGGCCGGACGGCAATCCGCGACAACTGCTCAACCAGGCATCCATCTTTGTGCTCGAAAACCGTCTCAAGGAGGCGGGGCTCGATCCGTCCCCGCTGTGGCTCAACCCGGACAACTGGCCGGATTTCGGCGATCTTCTATCGGAATGGATCGTCGAGACCGCCCGCAATATTGCCATCGCCTCGCTGGCGATCGCGGCAATCATCGACACGGAAGCCGTGCTGATCGACGGTGGTTTTCCGAGGAACGTCCGCCGGCGGCTGGTGAATGCGGTGAAATCCGAGTTCGAAAAGCTCGACCGCCAGGGTATCGAGGAGCCGCGCATCGTCGAGGCCGAGGTTGGCGCCGAGGCCCGCGGGATCGGCGGAGCAAGCCTGCCCATTTTCAGCCGCTTCATGATCGACCAGAACGTCCTGATCAAGGAGCCGGTCTGACGGCCGAACGGGCGGCGCACAAAAAGGGCCGGCAGCGAGCCGGCCCCTTTTGACGGAAGTTTGTCCCTTGGCGGTGGAACCTAGCTTTTCTGTTCCGGCTGGATCGGCTGCACCGGCTTGAGCTGCTTCGGTGCCGATGCACGGTCGCCGCCCTTCCTGTGCTTGCGGTGTTCGGAACGCTTGCCGTGATGTTTGCCGCGTTTGGAGTCCGCCTTGGTGACGACGCCGTCGCCGTTGCGGTCGTGCCGCTTGACGAAATCGATGTTTCCGGCGGTGTATTCCTCGAGCGTGATGCTGAGGTCGCCATTCGTGTCGTAGCGCTGGAAGCCGCGGACGATGCGGTCATTGTTCATGTCCTGCCAGACGGTGGCGAACTCCTCCAGCGAGACCGACTGGTTGTTGTCGGCGTCGGCATTGCCGAACAGCGCCGTGCGGATCTGGTCGAATTCGGCGCGGGTGATCTTGCCGTCCTTGTCGGCATCGAAGCGCTCCATCAACCGATCGGCGCCGCGGCCGCCGTGGCGCGGTCCGCTGCGCTTTGCCATCTTGCCGTGGCCGCGCTGTTTGGATCCGGCCTTGTCCTTGTCGGCGCCGGCCCGCTCGCCGCGCGCCGGGCGGGTCAACTCGCCATTGCCGTCGCGGTCGAGGCGGTTGAACATGCGGTCGGACACGGTGTTGAATTCTTCGGCCGTTACAGCGCCGTCGCCGTCGCGGTCGAGCCGCTGGAAGGCGCGCACCATCGGATTGCGGGAGTTCTCGACCCACGCGGCGCGGAAGTCGTCGAGGGTGATCACGCCGTCCTCACCGGCATAGTTGTTGAAACGCTCGACAATCACCGCCTCGACCTCTTCCTGGGTGATAACGCCGTCCTTGTTGACATCGTAGCGCTCGAATGCGCGTTTCATGCCGCGGTCACCGCGTTTTGCGCGCTGGCCTTGCTTCCCGGCATGGGCCATCCGCTTTTCGGCGACCGGCTTGCTGCCGCTCGAGACCGACTGGGCCAGCGCCGGCAAGACACTGGCTCCAAGGAATGTCGTGGCCAGCAGGGATACGGCGATTTTCTTGGTTCTGCTCATCGCTCCTGTCCTTTCGGTTTTTTGCTGCGATGACAGGAAGCTAGTTCGCACTTGTCGCAAAACTACGGTTGAAAGCGCACGAATGTGTCGCCAACTGTCACCAGGGTCCGGCCTGATACAAATTGATACAATTTCAATTTCCGCAATGGACAATGAGCCGCTAACTCTTTGATTATCGGAGCATCGGTTCCGCCTTATCCGGGTCCCTCGCAATGAACGAAACCAGTGCGCATATTCTTGTTGTCGACGATCATCGCGATATTCGCGAGACGCTTGCCCGCTATCTCGTCAAGAACGGACTGCGGGCGAGCGTCGCCGATGGCGCAGCGCAGGCGCGCAAGATCCTGGCCGCATCGTCCATCGATCTGGTCGTGCTGGATGTCATGATGCCCGGCGAGGACGGGCTGTCGCTATGCCGCCATCTCGTGGAGAAGGGCGGAGCGCCCGTCATCCTTCTGACCGCGATGGCCGAGGACACCGACCGCGTCGTCGGTCTGGAGATCGGCGCGGACGACTATGTGACAAAACCGTTCAATCCACGCGAATTGCTCGCGCGCATCCGCGCCGTGTTGCGGCGAACGTCGCTGGTCCCGAAAGAACGCGATCCTGTTTCCAGCGAGCGCCTTGCCTTCGACCGTTGGGTGCTGGACCTGTCCCAGCGCCATCTCGTCGGGCCGGACGATGTGATCGTGCCGCTCTCGACGGGTGAATTCCAGCTGCTGGTGGCCTTCCTGAAGCGACCCAGGATGGTGCTGTCGCGCGACCAGCTTCTCGACCTGACAACCGGCCGAACGCCCAATGTCTTCGACCGCTCCATTGACAACCAGGTCAGCCGGCTGCGCCGCAAGATCGAACCGGATCCGAAGAAGCCGGAGCTGATCAAGACGGTTTGGGGCGGCGGATACACGTTCACGGCGCAGGTCAAGGATCCGGACGCATGAACTGGAAGCGCCTAAGCCTGCTGCCGCGCA
The DNA here is from genome assembly GCF_004959855.1 of Nitratireductor sp. XY-223. Taxonomy (GTDB): domain Bacteria; phylum Pseudomonadota; class Alphaproteobacteria; order Rhizobiales; family Rhizobiaceae; genus Hoeflea_A. The sequence continues at coordinate 442,010 of NZ_SPNT01000003.1, forward strand.
GCCTTGGCGGGCAGCTCATCGGGCTGATCCTCATCGCCGTCGTGGTGTCGCAGGTCTTTACCCTTTGGCTGTTCACCGACGAGCGGCGCGGCGCATTGCTCGAGCTTGCCGGCGGCCGCGTCGTCTCACGCACCGCGGCGCTTGTCGATCTGCTCGACGACACACCGAGCGAACTGCACGAACAGATCCGCAGGGCGGCATCCAGCCCGGTCTCCTACTACTGGATTTCAGATCGCCCGGCGCTGTCAAAGAGCGGAACGAGCCGCACCGATCTGCGGATCCGCCGGGCCATAGCGGAGGAAATCGGAGAAGAGCGTGCCGTGCGCACGCAGGTGGGACGCAACATCGAGGTGCCGCGCTACCGCCATGTGCGCCAGCGCGCCGATCGCTCCAAGCAGAAAGCGGCCACGCGGCTCGTGCCGCTGGTGGTCGCCATGTCGGTCCAGCTGGACAATGGCCGCTGGCTCAACATGGCCGCCAGCCTCGACATGCAGCGCAGTTCTTTGGCGCGCCTCTTCGTGTCGATCGCCCTGATGGCCGTTGCCGTGATCGTGATCGTCGGCTTCACGGTTCGCCGCCTGACGCGACCGTTGAGCAATCTGGCGGAGGCCGCGGACCAGCTTGGGCGCGGCGCCGAGGGGCTCAGCGTGGAGGAAGCCGGACCGCAGGAGGTCAGGAGCGCCATCCATGCCTTCAACGTCATGCAGGAGCGGCTGACACGTTACGTCCAGGACAGGACACGCATGCTGGCGGCGATCAGCCACGACCTGCGCACCCCGATCACCTCGCTGCGCATCCGCGCTGAGTTCATCGAGGATGAGGAAAACCGCAACCGCATCATCCTGACGCTCGACGAGATGCAGCGCATGGTGGAGGCGACCCTGGCCTTCGCGCGTGACGAGGCGCGGCGCGAGGAGCAGAGTCGTGTCGATCTCGGCGAGTTCCTCGACGCGATCGTGACCGACTACCAGGACATGGACCAGCCGGTGCGGCTGGAGGCCGGGCCGGGCGAGGGCGCGGCCAGGATCGTCATTGCCTGCCGGCCCATCGCCATGAAACGGGCTCTGCGCAATCTGATCGACAACGCGGTCCGCTACGGCAACGAGGCCGCCATCGGTTATACGGCCGACGACGGGTTCGTATCGATCACCATCTCCGACAATGGCCCCGGCATTCCCGACGGGCAGCTGGACGAGGTGTTCGAGCCGTTCCTGCGGCTCGAGGATTCGCGCAGCGAGGAGACCGGCGGCATCGGCCTGGGGCTGGCCATCGCCCGATCCAACATCCACGCCCACGGCGGCACGCTCAAGCTTGAAAACCGGGATGAAGGCGGACTGAGAGCAACGGTGACGCTGCCGCGCGAGGCCGGGTGAGCGGCGGTTGCCCGGGTGACAGGCATTCCTCGACCGGCGCCGCGATCACCCGATGTTGCAAAATGCAGCGGCTTCAAATCGGCAGAACCTGGCCGTGCCCAATGGTTACCGGCATCAATCGACTGTAAAAATGCTCTTGCTCCGTCATGCGGGGTTGGACTACGTGCGGCGTTGGATTAGGGGTACATCTGATATTACCGGTCAATCCGGGCCCGGGGCTCTGGACTGGCCACATTGCCCGTTGACGACTGGAGTGCACGATTTTGTGCGGAATTCTCGGAGTAGTAGGTTCCCTCCCATCCAAACAGGTTGGCAAGGCTGAAATTACCACGGCGCGTGACCTGATGCTCCCGCGGGGCCCGGACGCGGACGGTCTGTCGGAGTACCCCGATGGAAACGGCGGCAACTGCTATCTGGCTCACCGCCGCCTTTCGATTCAGGATCTGACGGCCAGCGGCAATCAGCCGATGCAATCGGCCGATGGCCGATACGCGATTGTTTACAACGGCGAGGTCTACAATACCCTGCAATTGCGCGAGCAACTGGAACAAAAGGGGGTCCGCTTCCGCTCGCGTTCCGATACCGAAGTGATCCTGGAAGGCTATGCGGTCTGGGGCGAAGCCGTTATCGAAAAACTCAACGGCATGTTCGCGATCGCGATTTGGGATCGGGTTGAACATCGCATGTTCCTTGCCCGCGACCGGGTGGGCATCAAGCCCCTTTATGTCTCGGTCTCGGAACAGCACATCGCTTTTGCCTCGGACGTTCGTGCGCTGCGGTCCCTGGGACTTTGCGAAGCCGTTGATCCGCAGTCCCTTTCCCTTTATCTGGCGCTCGGCTACGTGCCGGCACCACGATCGATTTGGGTCGGAATTCAAAAGCTTGAGGCTGGCAGCTTCATGCACTGGCGTGCCGGTGCGACGCCGCACCAACACAGCTACTGGAGCGCTCCCGATGACACGGACTACGAAGGCAGCGCGGAAACACTCGAGAATTTGGTCGATACCGTGGTGGAAGAGCAACTGCTCTCGGATGTTCCGGTAGGACTGTTCTTGTCCGGCGGTCTCGATTCGAGTTTGGTCGCATCATCGGTAGCGGCGCTCCGGGAAAGGGCGACGGAAATAACGACCATGGCCGTCGGTTTTCCGGGCAACAGCCAGTGGGACGAAGCGCCAATAGCCAAGCGCACAGCGGCACAGTTGGGGTTTCGCCTGAACCGGCTGGAGATGACGGGAGACACGCAGTCATCGGTTGATGCGGCGGTCGCAGCCATGGATGAGCCGATCGCATACAACGCCATCGTCACCCAAGCCGGGATATCGCGACTGGCCGCCGACGCGGGCTTCAAGGTCGTGCTCACTGGAGACGGCGGCGACGAGGTATTTGGCGGCTATAGATGGCATTACCCGGCCCAGGGAACTGCGGCGGGTTTGCATCGGCCGAAGCGGAGGTTCGTGCTCAGCTTGAAGGAGCGTGCCAGGCAGATTAGTGCCGAACTGGCCCGCGAGTTTCACGCCAAATCGCCTTACTTTGCGTATATGCGGCGGGTGTTTGCGGCGCTTCGGTCGGACGAAATAGTTGCACTGGTCCCTAATATGAGCCAGGCACACGTTGAGGAGCTTCTAGTTGGCGCGCTGGCCCGCTACGACGCGCCCCGGTTGCCGGAAAAACGTCGATTGCAGCGTATCGATCTTTACACATTCTGCCAGGACAGCGTGCTCCCCAAGGTGGACCGCACGGGCATGGCCTTCGGGGTCGAGGCCCGACCGCCGTTGCTCGATCATCGGATTGTTGATTGGGGATTGTCACGTCCGATAACCGATCTTGACGACAGTTTTCCGAAGAACGCGGTTCGCCGCATTCTTCAGAAGCGGGGACTTGATTTCCTGCTGCAGGAACCGAAGCGTGGGTTCAGCTTGCGCAACCCCTCGATCTCCGGTCGGCAGATGAGGGAACTTGTAAGTCAAAACTCAGCCGGACTCGGGATAAGTCGACGTTGGCATCGCACGGTTCATCGCCGATCAGAGTCCTATCCTCTCAAGCTGGAGACTTTGTACTGGCTGTCGCGGTGGTACCAGGCGCATGGAGTGGGTTCCGCATGAGTTCGATGATCAGTGCCGACAAGATAAAAAAAGAGACATCGGCCCTTTATGCACTGGACGACCTGCGCATCGTTTCGCGCCCCCTGCTGGATACAGGCAAGTTCACACTGTGTGCGGTTCTTCGCAACGAACTCTATTTTCTACCTGCGTTTCTCAGCCACTATCGCAAGCTTGGGATTGAGCGTTTCATCTTTCTCGACGATCATTCCGACGACGGCACCCGGGAACTGCTGCTTGAGCAACCAGATGTCATGGTGCTGGAAAGCGGCCATCGTTATGGCGACCAGGTCGACCTTCCCGAACCTCTTGGTGCAAGAATCGCGAACCGCCGGATTCTTTACATCTGGAGGGCTCTGCTTCTGGACAAGTTTTGCAAGAACCAGTGGGCGCTGCAGGTCGACCTCGACGAGTTCGTTCACTTGCCCGATACTGCAAGATTTCAGGATCTGGTTCCCAGACTGGACGACGAAGGAGCGTTGTCGGTCTGGGGGGTAATGCTGGATATGTATCCGAGGGACCTGGCCGATCTTGCGGCAGAAAAAGACAGCGATACATTGAACCCGGATGCGGATTGGTATTTTGACGGCCAGCGACACCTACAACTGAATTCAAACACTACACCCCGGACGCTCTATCCCGGGGCACGTGCTCGTCTGTTTCAGAACTTCGGTATATCGAAGCACTATCACGAATACGGTTTTGGGACGGAGCACAGCTATTTGACCCGCTTGAGAAAAACCCGTTTCGGGACGAAGGTCCTCAGCTACAATTGCATCCACAAACCGATATTGACGAAGTGGCAGGATGGCAGTCTGTTCCTGAATTCGCACGAAACGACATTGCCGACGTCGCGCCGCGTTCTCCTTCCGATGCAGCATTTCCGCTTCACGGGATCGCTCTACAGCAGGGTCGAAAGGGCCTTGAGGGAGAGATCGTACAGCGGACAGTCCCGTGACTACGTTTTCCTTTCAATGCTGCTTGAAAAGATGGGTGAGGGCGGCCATTCATTCCTCTACCGACATTCCCGCCGGTTCGAGGGGTTCAAGGATTTTGAAGCGACTCGGAATACGAAAGGTTTTTGACAAGGACAGACGAGCAACTATGGCCGTTCAACCGCATCGATAAGCGCAAGTTTAACTTAGCAATTCAGAATTTGGAAATGTCAGGAAATCTGGTGGAGGGCACCCGATTGAACGGGGAAACCTGCAAGGACAACGGCACCGGTCAAAGTTTCTCAAACGAGCTTGCCGCTGTCGCCTGCAGTCTTTTGGTTTTCACAGTGGTCAACCGGTCCGTAAGCGTAATTCGCTCGGACTGGGGGTGGCCGTATATCATTATGTTTGCTGGCTTTGTCCTGGCCTGTCTCGTTTTCAGGGGGCCGCGAACAAGTCAGGTCTCGCTGCCGACCAGCATTATACTGCGGCTTATAGCCTTGCTTTTGGGGGCCTACGCCCTGTTGTCGGGCATTACCTATCCGGCCGGCGTTTCGACCCACACGGACAGCCTTTTGTTTGCAACGAACATCGTGATGCTCGTCGGGGCGATCGGAGCAGTCGCGGTATTCTGGTACCCGGCTTTCGTCCTCCTGCCGTGCGCTGCGGTTCTTGCGCAGAAGATGCTTGCGTCGCAGTTGTTCGGTATTTCGATCTCTCGCACAGATTATATTCCGGTTGTCGAGATGGGGTTATTCCTCGGGATCAGCCTGTGCGTGCTCGCGCCATCGAGATCGTACTTGCCGTTCAGGCTCGGCCGGATGATTGCGGCCGCAGATATCAAGGTAACCACCACACTGCTATTCCTGGTTGCGGTTGGTGCTCATTTCGCCAACTACTTCTACTCCGGACTTGAAAAACTCGCCTTGGGTGGAGGTCCGTTTCTGTGGGTGACGACGAACCCGACGGAAGTCCTGAGCCTCGTTTCGTGGCACAGCGGGTTCCTTCCCACAGGACATTTGGCCGGCGTGTCGCTGATCAGCATTGAGGCCGCCGGATTTCTGAGGCCGTTCATCAATGTGTCGATCCTTCTGGCGCAGCTGGGATCCGTGGTTTTCATCCTGCGCCGCAGGAGCATGATACTTGCCACCCTGTTTTACGACCTTACGCATGTCGTCATCTATCTGGTAAGCGGCATCTTCTTCTGGAAGTGGATCCTGCTGAATCTCGGCCTGGTTGCCGCAATGCGCAAATTACCGCGATGGGTCGAAACGCCCAGACCGATGTTGTTGGCTGCGACAATGGTACTGTTGGCGCCAATCGCATTTCAGATCGCCCGCCTAGGATGGTACGACACGCCCGCGCTGACGCGTTCCGATCTCTACGCGGTTACCAAGGACGGGCGGGAACTCCAGGTTCCATCGAACTACTTCGGTACCGTTTCGGTAACGGCCGCGCAGCACAGGCTGGGACGAATCGCCGAAGGACATTACCCAACCATAACGTGGGGATCGACGCAGTCGGGAAAGGTGTTTCTTGACGCGCTCGATGATTGTTCGTTCGGCTCCGATGAACCGGTTCAGTTTGGTTCCGATCCTGACCGGGTGATCCGAATCGTTCAACTGACGCATGCATATGCGCTGCAGCGGGCTGCGTCCGATGGACACTACCGTTACGACCGGTTTCCCCACCATATCTGGTCCAATCCGTGGCTTTTTGATGAATTTGCCGCGCTTGCACCTGATGAGATATCGCACTACCTATACCGCACCGTTTCCGGCTGCGTTCGACCGGGTCCGGAAGGACCGGTAATGGAAGTGCAGTTTCGTGATGAGATTGAAATTCCGGTTGCCACAGCGTTCGAACTGAGCAGATCGAAAGACAGGTCTGAATGAGCCACTTGCAGATTGTCTATGACGGTGAATGTCCGTTCTGCTCCAGATACGTCACAATGTCGCGATTGAGGGATTCGGTCGGGGCGGTGGAACTTATCGACGCCCGTTCCTCTCACCCACTGATTGAAGAACTGAAGCAACTCGGGTTCGATCTAAACATGGGCATGGTCGCCCGCTACAACAGTGTCGACTACTTTGGAGCCGACTGTCTCCACCTGTTGTCAATGCTTTCCAGTCGTGTCGGCTGGTTGAACCGTATCGCAAGCGGGGCGTTTGCAAACAAGAGCATTGCGAGGCTGAGCTATCCGATTTTGCGCACCGGACGAAATTTGACATTGGCAGCCATGGGGCGGGCGCGGATCACCTAGGCGGGAGTCCCCTTCACTCCACCGCAGAGCGACAACCGGTTGCCGATGAAAAGGGTTCAATGCCGCATTCGGTGTTCATGTCAATCAACGAATGGGACTGTCCGACGCCTTGTTGTCAATCGAAGGTATTTGGACTTCAGGTATGCCATCCCCCGGGGTTTTTCCCGCTGCTTGACTGAGTCGATTTTCTTGCGTCGTTCAGGTCTGACCAGGCTGGCAAGTCCTTCGGTGTGGCCGTCGCCGTAAAGCAACATGTCCTGAGCGCATATTGCCGGATACAACTGGTAGATGCGCAGCTTGTCCGATATGCCCATTTCCGGATTGAACAAGGTTTCATCGGTCGGTTCCGAGTAGTTCTCGGTCAGGGTATAGAGTCGGCTCGCGGTCTCCCTCCGGATGAAATAGCCGGCCGAGCCGGCATGATTTGTGTAGAGACGTGCAGCACGCCACCGGCGTCCCACTTTGCGAGACATCCAGGACGTTCTAATTTTCTGGAACGCGGTCTCTGCCTTGACGATATCCGCATCCTGCGGAATCCAATCCTCGGAAACAAAGAGCTCCGCGCAGCTGGAGTCGAGGTGAATGTCATCCTCGGCGACGAACACCCAGCCGTCTTCAGATTCCGCAATATGTTTCCACAGCGATCGCTGGCTCATGAAAACGCCGATTTGAGGCCGTGTGCGTTGATGATATCCACTCATGAAAGAGAGATGGCGATCGATCTCGTCCTGTGGCAGTTCATTGCCGTCGATCCCCTTGTGTCGATGGACGGTCACACCGACCGATCTGAATTGGTCCGAGACATGTCGCATTCGCTGGGGGCTGCGATCCAAATTGATAACGTATACTTTCACAAAAACATTCCGTGGCGGGGTTTCGGTGAGGCTGCATGAGGCCTGCCGCGTTTCGGTGTCTAATACGAAGCAGGGTAAAGGCGTCGATGCTATCACCTGAAACACAGGTTGCAATTTGCCGATATTCGAATATGAAGCGGGTTTTAATGCATGGCAGCTGCTGCCCTCGATAAGCCTGCTTGTAACGTTTCAGTTGGCCGGGTCAACATTCGAAGTCAATCACGGCCGACAATAATATTGTAGAACACCGGCTGTGGTGCCCACATTGAAATGCTATCTCATCAACCTCGACAGGTCGCCCGATCGGCGCAGATCGTTTCTTGAAGCGGCTTCGCGCATGAATCTGGATGTCCAGCGCATCGCGGCAGTGGACGGAGTGACCATCGGCGAGGATGAAAGGGACCAACTAAAGGCGCGCAGTTCGGGAACGTATCCGATCGGGTACGGCGAGATGGGTTGCTATTTAAGTCACCGGAAGGCGTGGTCCGAAATCGCGCGTGCCGGCAACGATTGGGCCTTCGTGGCGGAAGACGACATACGATTTTCGCCGTCGGCGGAACTTTTTTTTGAGAGCGCAAAATGGTGTCCTGCGGACGCCGATATCATCAAGGCCGAAACGCATAATCAAAAGACGGAGGTCAGTTATAATCCTGTGGCCGAAGCGTTCGGCCATGGCATTCGTTTGCTGCTGTCCAATCACAGGGGAAGCGCCGGCTATTTTGTGAGTGGATCAGCGGCACAAAGACTGTTGAAATTGACCGACGACATATGCGATCCGCTGGATGAGGTGCTGTTCAATCCAGAACTGGGCGTGGCCGCAAAGCTGAGGATATATCAACTCGACCCGGCGATCTGCATTCAGGATTTTCTGCTGGCGAAGGCCGCGGGTGGGCAAGGATTCGAAAGCACGATAGAAGACGACCGCTCGCGTCTCGTCGAGGTGCGAAAGCGACGAAAACCAAGAGGCTTAGCAAAGGTCAAACGCGAACTTTTGAGGATTGTCCGAAAAATGCGCCTTTTGGGGCAAACGGCAACGGGCAGACTGAGGTTCAAGGTTATTCCATTTCTGCAAAATTGATGAACACCGGATCCATTCCGATATAAGCATGCTGGACTCCAGGATCCTGATAAGGCACTGTTATGAAAGATCTAATTGGACTGGCGAAGCGTGTATACCATATAAAGAACGCGCTCAACACCAAGGTGCAGGACGAGGGTTCGCTGTACCGAGATCGATTCGTGACCGCGTTCACACGCAACCCGGACAATCCGTTCATTGTCAGTTTCCCCAGGACCGGCAGTCACTGGTTGCGGCTGCTGATGGAGCTGTATTTTGAACGCCCGTCTCTGGTCCGGACATTCTATTATCCCGAACGTTCCGATTTTCTTGCTCGCCATGTGCACGATGTGGACCTCGATATCGAGCGCAAGAACGTGATCTATCTCTTTCGCGAGCCGGTGGCCACCGTGTTCTCACAGATGTCGTATCACGGCGACGAGGTTGATGACCGCGCACGGATCATGCACTGGTCGGACCTTTATGCCCATCATCTGGATAAGTGGCTGATCAGCGAGACATTCACAAAACGCAAGACGTTATTGTGCTACGACCGGCTGCGCAGCGATATGGAGTCCGAGTTTTCCAGGCTTTGTGCCCATTTCGGAGAGGCACTGGATACGGAAAGGTTGCAACGGGCCGTTCAGGCGGCATCGAAAGGCGAGGTCAAAAGCCTGACGAAGCATGACAACCGGGTCGTCTCGGACCGACCGGATTATCGCGACGCGCGCAAGCGCTTCAAGGAAAAACACGCCGAGATCGTCTGGGCGGCAATGGACCGGCAAAACACCGAACTCGAGCCTCTTTTCGGCGTTGAACCGGGCGGCAAGATGTAGCGCGGCACCGCAAATCAGATGAAGGGTCCTTTTGATATCGGTTACAAACCGGCGGATGCACTGAACTATCGATTTCATGTGCGGTGGACCGCATGATCATTACGCACATCTTTGGCGGGCTGGGCAACCAGATGTTCCAGTATGCCTGCGGCCGGGCGCTGGCGCTCCGGACCGGCACTGATCTGGTCCTCGACACGCGCGACTTCTTCGCCGGGCCGGGGCAGCAACCCGGCCTGCACCATCTGAATGTCGTGTCACTTGATGGAGAGAATCTGAAACTGCCGCCGCGCCGCAAGCAGAGGCTGCGCTACTTTCTGTGGCGGTCGCTCAAGCGCCCGCCGAAGCTGGTGCGGCAACAGGGGGATGCCTTCGATCCGCAGATAACCGGTCTGACAGGAAGTGTCTGGCTGCACGGCTACTGGCAGTCCGAGCGCTATTTTGCCGATTTTGCGGGGAACATCCGTAGAGAGCTTTCGGTGAAGACTCCGCCTGACGACAGGAACGCGGACGTCCTGGCTGAAATCGCCGCTTCTCCGGCCGTTTCGCTGCATGTAAGGCGCGGAGATTATATCAGCAATCCGAAGGCGCTTGCGGTGCACGGCACCTGTTCGCTGGAATACTACGCACGGGCGGCGGAACTGATTGCCGAAAGAGCGGATATCGACCCCGTGATCTACGTGTTTTCCGACGAACCCGAATGGGCGCTGGACAATCTTAAGCTGCCTTTCAGGACGCAGGTGATGGATCACAATGACGGCAGCCGCAACTACGAGGACCTTCGCCTGATGGCGGCGTGCAAACACCACATTATCGCCAACAGCTCGTTTTCGTGGTGGGGCGCGTGGCTCAACGGATCGAGCGAGAAGATTGTTGTGGCACCGGCGAAATGGTTTGCGGATCCGGAAAAGAGCAATCCCGATATCATCCCGCACGACTGGACGTGCGTCGACGCCTAGCGTCTTTACGGAATTCTAGACTGTCGGCGCGTAGAGGCGTTCGTCCGAGCCGGACGCGTTGCCGTAGTAGGGCACGCGCGTTAGAAAGGACTGACCGCTTCGAACGCGCTTGTATTGCGCCGATCGACTGGCAATCTGCTTGAAGGGCCGCCTGATCTCGCGCAGCAGTTTGCGGGCCTTGAGTGGCAATTCCGGTGTCGGTATCCAATCTGTCCGTGTGATCTCGGACAGGGCGTCGACATGATTGTCGACCATGCTCTTGTACACGGTCTCCTGGAGAACGGGGGCCGGGCAGACCTGGTATATTTTGAGCGCCTTGCACGATGGTTCCTGAAAGTCGAACAGGGCACTGTCGAGTGTCGTCCGCAACATCTGTTCGTTGCCCAGCAGGAAGTTCGCCGCCTTTTGGGTAAGAATATAGGCGCCGGCTCCGTGGTGGAGCGCAAGCAATTCATGGATTTCGTGGCGGTTCGTGACCTTTGTTTTCTCGCAGCTGATTTCCGTGCGCCAGAACGTCGTCTCCAGCCGCACGACATCGGCGTCACCCGGAATCCAGTCCGGAGAGGAAAGGAGGCCGCTCAGTCCAGATGACAGATATGCGTCATCTTCAAAGAACGCGGCATGCGCATCGCCGGAATCGGCGAAAGTGCGCCACGCTTTCAGGTGGCTCAGAAAGCAGCCGACTTCACCGTAGTTCCAGCGACGGTTGCGGCGCTTTGACAAAAACCTTTCGACGGCCGAGGAGTCAAGCAGCCGGCCATCGATGGCAGGTACACGCTTAAAGGGAACATTGATGCGATCGAACCTGCTTTTCATGCGGGCCAAGCGGTCCGAGCTGCGTTCCAGATTGATCAGATAGGTATCCACGGAACTCCGGAAATCCTGCGGTTTCGGTTCGATTCATCTCCTGACGCTTGCTTTATAAGACAGATGATCACGCAAGCACAGAGGCTAGTCGGGCGTGAGCAAAAAATGTTCTTTTCGAACACGCTAAGGTTTTATCGCGTTCACCGCGGGCGCCAACCGCTGGTTGGCTTGAACAAAATGCGCGGTGCGTCAGTCCCGGGACGCGATATTGTCCGGCTCCACACTGTCCCAAGCTGCGTAAAGCGTTGAATGCAGCAGCGGAATGCGATCGCCGAACCGCACCACCACGAGGTCGCGTTGCGGCATCATATAGGCGGTCTGACCGCTGCGCCCGATCATATAGGTAAACGGGCCCTGCAGCCGCTCGCCCGGCCGGTCGAGCAGATTGTGGAAAACCTGCGTGCCGTAATGGCCGTGCAGACGTTGCTGCTCGCTCACCGCTTGACCGAAGTAGCGTCGCCAAAGACGGGGTGGCAGGAATCGATCGCCCGGCGCGCCGTTGCGGGAAAGATAGACCGCGACCCGCACCCAGTCGCGCGCCGTCGCGAACAGGCAGCAATAGGCCGATACCGGCTTGTCGCGGCCGGCAAGGCGCCAGAGGGCGTCGCCGGCACCGCTCGGCCGCCAGATCTTTTCCGCAAGGATCTCTTCGAGCGGTCGGTTGTAGACCGCCGATACCAGCTTTCCGAGAATTGCGGTGTTCACGTTCTGATAGTCGAATTGGCCGATGCGGTCGGTATCGGACCGCAGGCCGGGGGCCAGTGCGCCGAGACCCAGCATGTGCAATCGCGCGATCGGACTGAACGGATTGAAGGTGCCGGCATCGACCGGTTTTGTTTCGAGGCCGGACATGGCTTTGACACCGCCGTTTTCGAAAACCACACCGCTGCGCATGGTCAGGAACTGCTCAACGGTAACCCGGCGGAAATCCGTATCGCCGATATCATCCAGATAGTCGCCGAGCGGATCGGAAAGATCGGCAATGTAGCCCTCGGCATGCGCGCGCAACACCAGTGCGCCGACCAAGGACTTGACCATTGAAAAGGAATTGAAACGCGTCTGGGGCCCGGCATCAGACGCGTAGTGTTCCGCCCTCAACATGCCGCCCTGCCAGACCAGCATCGCCGTGCCGCCGTTCTGGTTGAACAGGGCCTGCGCTCTTGCGCTGATCCGAAGCGAAGCCGCGGATGGCATGGGCGGCGGCTCGTATGAACTGCCGACGGCCGTATAGGAACCCGGCGCCGGCCACCGTTGCGTCGGATAGCCCTCATAAAGAAGCCGGGGCAGATAGGGGGCCGACAGGTAAATGAGGAGCGCAATGGCAATGACGGCGAGCGGGGCCGGAACAAGCATCCAGCCGACAATTGACCGCCTTATTTTGCTTCTTTTTCCGTGTTCAGGCACGCGCACCGCAGCTCCGTCCGCTTCAGCAAATCCACTCACGCTGTTCATCGCACGCCATCGGGTCAAAAAAACGGCGCTGATCCTGAACGGAAGCGCCGCTTGGTTTGTGCGTGTGTTATCAGGCGATTGTCCGAAAGGCTTGAATCTGTTTAGCAATTGCCCGTGGTGTTGCCGTTCGGCTACTTTTCCACAAAAGCCTTTTCAATGAGGTAGCTGCCGAGTTGCGCGCGGGTGCCCTCAGTAAAGCCGCGGCTTTCGAAGAAGCTCCGCGTGTCGTCCAGCATCTGCGGTCCGCCGCAGAGGATCACGCGGTCGTTTTCCTTGTCGATCGGCGGCAGGCCGATATCTTCGAACAGCTTGCCGCTTTCCATGAGTTCGGTAATGCGGCCATTGTTGCGGAACGGCTCGCGCGTCACGGTCGGATAGTAGATCAGCTGATCGCTCACCATGTCGCCGAGATACTCGTGACCGGGAAGCTGGCGCGTAATGTAGTCCTGGTAAGCGAGATCCTTGATGAAGCGGACGCCGTGCACCAGCACGATTTTCTCGAAGGAATCGTAGACGGCGGGGTCCTTAATGAGGCTGAGGAATGGGGCAAGGCCCGTTCCCGTGCCCAGCAGGTACAGGTTCTTTCCGGGCAACAGATGATCCGTGACCAGTGTTCCAGTCGGCTTGGTGCCGATCAAAACCGACTCGCCTTCCTTCAGGTGCTGCAGCCGCGAGGTCAGCGGGCCGTCAGGAACCTTGATGCTGAAGAACTCAAGGGTTTCCTCGTGATTGGCGCTGGCCATGGAATAGGCCCGCATCAGCGGCCGGCCTTCCACCTGCAGCCCGACCATGGTGAATTCACCGTTGCGGAACCGGAAGCCCGCATCACGGGTGGTCTTGAAACTGAAAAGCGTGTCGTTCCAGTGGTGAACCGACAGCACGGTTTCTTCGTTAAAGCCCTTCATAAATGCTCCATCCGAACTTGCGGGCGATACATGCGGAAGCGGAAACTATCAGGCGTGCCTTTGAATGAAAGCGTCAAAAGTTCCAAAATTGCCGCTTTTTGGAGATTGCGATTCTATGCCGCAGGGCAGGTGGTGGTGCGCCGCAGCAATCAAAGCGAATGACGATCGCTCGCTTTGCCGCCCCGGACCGCCTTGACAAAGCACGGTCATCTTGTTCTTCTTTTCGTCATTCACCAGGGGAGTCCCGGCAAGGGGCTGAGATACTGCTGGCGCAAGCGGCGCAGTGACCCGTAGAACCTGATCCAGTTCATACTGGCGTAGGGATGGTGCAGGCGTTGCGGGACCAATTCGGTCTGCGATCAAGGGCAGCGCAAATCCCATTCCTGTTTCGGTCAATTCTGGATCCGCGTCGGTCAGGACGATGGAGGTTGAATTGCTTGGAGTCTTTCCGGTCTTGCAGTCGGTTGCTGCCAACGTGTTGTCGGACGCTGGAGGCGGGCGATGAAGGTGCTGGTCATGGGCGCCGGGGTCGCCGGGCTTGCCGCGGCCTGGGAACTGCGCAGGCGTGGCGCGCACGTGACGGTTGTCGACCGGCAGGACAGGGTCGGCGGCACGGCCTCATGGTTCGCCGGGGGCATGCTGGCGCCCTGGTGTGAGCGCGAGAGCGCTGATGAAAAGGTGACCGAAATTGGAGCGGCGGCCACCGATTGGTGGGCGGACATCCTGCCCGATCGTGTCGAAAGAAACGGAACGCTTGTCGTTGCCCCGGCACGTGACGGTTCCGAGCTTGACCGCTTTGCCCGCCGGACCGCCGGTCACAGGACGGTAGACGAAACCGAACTGGGCGAGCTGGAACCCGTGCTGTCCGGCCGCTTTCGCCGTGGCCTGTTCTTCGAGGCGGAAGCGCACCTGGATCCGCGTGCGGCCATGCGGTCTTTGCAAATGCTGCTGGCGCGCAGCGGCTGTATCTTCCGCCTTGGCGAGGACGTGGCAGAAACCGACAGCTTTGACGCTGTGGTCGACTGCACCGGCATGGCCAGTCCGGTGGACGGATTGCGCGGCGTACGCGGGGAGATGCTGTTGCTGCGAACCTCTGGTATCCGCCTGTCGCGGCCCATCCGACTGCTGCACCCGCGGATTCCGGTCTACGTCGTCCCGCGTGGCGAGGGCCTTTTCATGGTCGGCGCCACGATGATCGAAAGCGCCGCCGACAGTAGCGCGAGCGCACGATCAGTCATGGAACTGCTCAACGCGGCCTACGCGTTGCACCCGGCGTTCGGCGATGCGGAGATCGTCGAGATCGGTGTCGGTGTGCGCCCCGCATTTGCCGACAACTTTCCGCGTGTGTCACGCCATGGCGATACGATCAGCCTTAACGGCCTTTACCGCCATGGATTTCTGCTGGCGCCGGCTCTGGCCGCCGATGCCGCTGCCATGGCGATGGGGATCAGGGAGGCGGCACATGGCTGAACTCACCCTGGTCGTCAACGGTCGGAGAGCCGCCGTTTCTTCGCGCAGCCTGGGCGCCTTGCTTTCGGAGCTCTCCTACGAGGGCGAGTGGTTGGCCACAGCGGTCAATGGCGTTGTCGTGCATCGCGACGACCGGGCCACACATGTGCTGTGCGAGGGCGACCGCATTGAAATCCTGTCGCCGATGCAAGGAGGCTGAGATGCTCGAGATTTACGGGGCAAAACTTCCGTCGCGGTTGATTCTTGGAACCGCGCAATATCCTTCGCCAGACACAATTGGCGAAGCCGTTCGGGCCGGAGGCGCGTCTGCTGTAACCGTATCGCTGAGGCGCGAGAGCGCACAGGATGCTGCAGCGACCGGCCCGGGCGGGAAGTTCTGGTCGATTGTCCGGTCGCTGGGGGTGCCGGTGTTGCCGAACACGGCCGGTTGCCACACCGCGCGCGAGGCAATCACGACGGCGCAAATGGCGCGCGAGGTCTTCGACACGAACTGGATCAAGCTGGAAGTTATCGGCAATCACGACACGCTGCAGCCGGACGTGTTTGAGCTTGTCGAGGCAGCGCGCATCCTGTGCGACGAGGGTTTCGAGGTGTTCCCGTACACCACTGATGATCTCGTCGTCGCCGAGCGGCTGCTCGAGGCCGGCTGCGGTATTCTGATGCCCTGGTGCGCGCCGATCGGCTCCGCGCGGGGGCCGGTGAATCTCGATGCGCTGCGTTCGCTGCGCAGCCATTTTCCCGATGTGCCCCTGATCGTCGACGCCGGCATCGGGCGCCCGTCCCATGCGGCGACCGTCATGGAACTCGGCTATGATGCGGTGCTGTTGAATACCGCCGTCGCGCGTGCGGGCGCCCCGGTCTATATGGCCCGCGCCTTTTCGGCCGCGATCAAGGCCGGAAGGACGGCCTGGCACGCGGGCCTGCTCGAGCCCCGCGACATTGCCGTTCCCTCGACACCGGTAATCGGAATGGCGACGTTCACGTGACACTCGATCCATTCTATCTGATCGTCGACAGCGCCGCCTGGATACGCCGTCTCGTGCCGATTGGCGTGCGCCTCGTGCAGTTGCGCATGAAGGGTCGGGACGAGGCGGCCATGCGACAGGAGATCAGCGTCGCGAAAGCGATCTGTGACGCCCATGGCTGCCAGCTTGTCCTTAATGATTACTGGGAACTCGCGATCAAGGAGGATTGCGACTTCGTGCACCTGGGTCAGGAGGATCTGGCCGCGGCCGATCTTCGCGCCATCAGGGCCGCCGGTATCCGCCTCGGCGTCAGCACCCACGATGATGCCGAGCTTGTGACCGCGCTGGAAGCGGAGCCGGATTACGTCGCGCTCGGTCCGGTCTATGAAACACGGCTGAAGAAGATGCGCTGGGCGCCGCAGGGCCTCGACCGCATCGCCGATTGGAAGGCGCGGATAGTGCCGCTGCCGCTCGTCGCCATCGGCGGGCTCAATCCGGAGCGGCTTTCGGGCGTTTTCGCGTCGGGCGCCGACAGTGCGGCCGTTGTCACCGATATTACGCTGAACGAAGATCCGGAGGCGCGCACGCTGGAGTGGATCGAAGCAACCCGCCGGCTGAGCTCCGGCAGGCGCGTGTCACCGGTCGCCCAGTAGCGCGGTGTACCGCTGCGCCCCGATATTGGAGCCGCAGGCGAGCACACAGACATTCTTTCCGGCGAGATCCACCTTTAGCGGCCCGGTGGCGGCAGCGAGTGCCGCGGCGCATGCCGGTTCGGCCACCAGTTTCAACGCATCGCGCATGGTTGCCATGGCGTTGAGCATGGCACTGTCTTCGATACGGACAAGTCGGCTGACGTTGCGCCGGGCGACCGCGTAGGAGAAGGGCAGGGCGGCCGGCGATCCGAGACTGTCGGCAATCGTATCCACCTTGCCTATGCGTACCGCTTCGCCCTGCTCGAAACTGCGGGACATGCTGTCCGCGCCGAAAGGCTCGACGCCGATGATCTCGCATTCGGGCCTTGCCTGCCGGATCGCCGCTGCGACCCCGCCGATGAGGCCGCCGCCGCCCACCGCGACGACCATGCAGTCGATGTCTGGAAGATCCGCGACGATTTCCGCCCCCAAGGTCGCTGCACCGAGCGTCATATGAGCCCCCTCGAAGGGATGCATGATCGTCATTCCCTCGGCTTCCGCTGTTCCGTTCATCTCATCGAAAGCGGCGGCGATGTCGTCCACAAGCCGCACATCCGCGCCCGCTTCACGGCAGCCTTCGATGTGCAGCGGATCGGTTGCCTTCGGCATAACGAGGGTGGCGCAGACATTCTGCCGCGCGGCGGCCCATGAAACGGCGAGCGCGTGATTGCCGCCACTCGCCGCGATGACCCCGGCGTCCCTTTCCGCTGAGCTCAGCCGGTCGATGCCCAGAAGGTTGCCACGCGCCTTGAATGAGCCGGCATGCTGGAACAGCTCCAGTTTCATGGAAACGGATCGCGCATCGCCGAACCGCCCAGCGAACGCATCCTGTTTCAGCGCCAGCATCGGCGTTCGGATGATCTTGCCTTCGATTGCGTCTCGGGCGCTGCGAATCTGGTCAGGCGTCGGGAAGGTCTCTTGCATGGGCAGTCAAGGAAGCGCGATGGGAAACAGGATCGGCAAAGCTACAGCACGTTCGCCAGGGCCGCGCAATGAAATTCAGGCGATTGACCGCAGCTCATCGATACAGGTGTCAAGGAAAAGGCGTGACAGGCGCGACATGTTGCGCCGTCCCGAATGGACAGCCTGCAGGCTTATTTCCTGAAACCGCCATTCGGGAAGCACCTGGACAAGCGCGCCTGTTGCAAGGGACGCCGAGCACAAAATCGACGGCAACTCCGCTATGCCGCGACCGACAAGCGCCGCCTTCTCGACGGCCGCGTAGTCATTGACGCAAAGGGTAGGGCGGATTTCGACTGTTTCGGTCCTGTCGCCCTTGTGAAGGGTCCAGCGCTGACCGGCCCCGGGCGTGAAACCGAATGTGACGAACCGGTGCGACGCCAGATCGGCAAGCGACTTGGGCGCGCCGCATTCCGCCAAGTAGTCCGGATTTGCCACCATGACGTGGCGGTAACGGACAAGCTTGCGGGCGACGAGGCTGCTGTCGCGCAACAGGCCGACCCGGAAGGACAGGTCGATACCGTCCTCGACCAGATCGACGATGCGCTCCGCGACCAGAACGGCGACGGTCGCCTGCGGGTAGCGCCGCTGGAAGCGATCGATGATCGGCACGAAGACCGTGTCCGCGAGGTTGGGCGGCAACGAAATACGCAGAAGACCGGTGACCTCGTCCTGCTTGTCGAGTAAGGCAAGGTCCGCGGCTTCGAATTCCTCCAGGCCCCTACGGCAATGCTCCAGGTAGACCGCGCCGAGATAGGTCAGGCGCAGACTGCGTGTCGAACGCTCCAGCAGTTTGGCACCGAGGCTGTTTTCGAGATCCGAGACCTTCCGGCTGACCGTCGAGAGCGGCATCGACAGGTTGCGGGCCGCCGCCGAGAAACTGCCGGACTGGGCCACCTGGACAAACACCGCGACCGCATTGAGATCATGCATCAATTATTCCACCACATAGATAGTGCCTCTCAATTTCATCATATTATATCGAAACTGGAAATATCGTAGGACTTCTCTCCGCTGAAAATCATGTCCAACGGGAGGCACCATGTCCGAAACAATCCTCGTCACCGGCGCCACCGGCACAATCGGCCGTCCTCTTGCCCGAATGCTGGCGCGTGACGGCTGCACGGTTCGCGCCATGAGCCGGGGTCCGCTACCAACAGCCGATCGGAAGGACGAATTGATACAGCCGGTCGCAGCGCATTTCGATGATCCCGCCGCGCTGGCGGCAGCGCTCGAGGGCGCCGATGCAGCGGTGCTGATCACACCCGCCGATGGAGCAGCCGGTCGCTATGCCCGCAATTTCATAGAGGCGGCACGCGCCGGGAACCTGAAACGGCTGGTCCGCGTCTCGGCGCTCAAGGCCGCCCGTGACGGACCGACCGAAAACACCCGGCTGCACGCGGAAACGGAGGACCACATCGCATCCAGCGGGCTGCCGCATGTCGTTCTCCGGCCGCAACTCTTTATGCAGAATCTGTGCTTCGAAGTGCCGTCCATAAGGGACGGGGCGACATTCAGTTTTTCGACCGGGGACGGGCATATGGGCATGATCGACACGCGCGACATCGCGGCCTGCGCAGCCAAGTGTGTTCAGAGCGACGATTTTCTCGGCAGGACACTGGAATTGACCGGCCCCGAGACATTGTCATGGCATGACGCCGCGTCGATCCTGTCAGAATTGTCAGGACGGCGCATTTCCTTTGTACCGGTCGCGCCCCAAAGGCAGTATGAAACAATGGTCGCCGCAGGGATCGATCCCTGGATGGCGGCGGTGTTGCGCGACTACGGCGCTGCCTATGGTGGTGGATGGGGCGACTATGTCACAGACGACGTCGAACAGATAACCGGCCGTCCGGCAACAGACTTTAGGCGCTTTGCCGCCGACATGATCATGCCCGGAATCAGCCAAGCGGGAGAATAGGCGATGTCCCTCAAAATCCTCGGTCTCAGGACAACGATCTACAAGGTTGCCGACCTTGAAAAGGCGAAGAGCTGGTACACCGACGCCTTCGGCCCCAAGCCCTATTTCGACGAGCCGTTTTATGTCGGCTTCAACATCGCCGGTTATGAACTCGGTCTGATGCCGGATGAAACGCCAGCGGACGAAAAGACCGGCACAGTCCTGACCTATTGGGGCGTGGAAGACGTCGAAAAGGCCGTCGCGCATTTCGAGGCGCTGGGCGCGACCGTCGTCGAGAAACCGACCAATGTCGGCGGCGAAATCGTGGTGGCCGGTGTCGCCGACCCTTGGGGGAACGTTGTCGGCCTGATCTACAATCCGGAATTCAAGCTGCCCTAGGCGTGATCCGCGTTGGCGGCGGCGACCTTTTCAATAACGGCGACCGCCGTGGCGACGCCGTCTTCCGCCCGCAGCTTTTCGCCGATGGCCTTTGCCCGCGCGCGCATTCGGCCATTGTGGATAAGCTGGTCGAACGCGTCGGCGAGATTGTCAGTCGTGACCTTTTTCTGCTGGATCGGTTCCGGTCCCGCGCCCAGTCGCCGGACGGTCTTGCCCCAGAAAGGCTGGTCGGCAAAGAACGGGCAGATCAGCGTCGGCTTGCCGGCGCGTAGCCCGGCGGCGGTGCTGCCGGCGCCACCGTGATGGACGACGGCTGCGACCTTCGGGAAAAGCCAGTCATGCGGCGCCTGGTCGATCATGAGGATGCTGTCGGGAAGATCGCGGGCCTCCAGGCCGCCCCAGCCGCTGGCGAGGATACCGCGCTGGCCGGTCTTGCGGAGCGCTTCGACAACCGCCGCGGCAAGCCGCTTCGGATTGCGCCCTGACATGGAGCCGAAGCCGATATAGATCGGCGGCGGCCCGTCTGAGAGGAAACGCTCAAGTGCCTCCGGCGGCTGCCAGTCGTCTTGCGCTTCGAGGAACCAGTATCCGGACATGATCGCGGTCTGCGGCCAGTCGGCAGGGCGGGGCAGGACGTGCTCGCTGATCGCGTGGAGCGCCGGCAACGGTAGGCCCTCCTGATCGGCCAGGTAATCGAGATTGACGCGTTTGACCGGCGTATTCGTGGCCTCGCGCCAGGCGCGCACGTCCTTTCCCGCCGACGCCTTGATGAAGAAATTGACAACCCTGTAGCCGAGCCGGTTGTACCAGCCGCCGAGTCCAAGATCGGCGAAGCCGACGCACGGAAACTGGCCGGTCGGTACGATCATCGGAATAGGTGTTGCCAGGACGCAAGGAACCCCGAGCTTCTCGCCGATAACCGGGCCGAGCACGGCCTTGGGATGAAACAGGACAAGGTCCGGCATAACGGTCTCGGCAACTGCCCAGCTATCCGCGATCGCCTGCCGCTGCAGCGGCGCGACCTGGCGCCGCATCCGGATCATCGCGGACACGGTCCGCACGATATTGGTCGTGTCCTCCATCAGCGCCTTGCCTTCGTCGGAATCGACGATCTTCATGAGGTCGTCGCTGATGAAGCCATAGGTTATGCCGTGGTTTTCGATGAAATCGCGAAAGCGTTCGCAGGTCGCAAGGGTGACAGCGTGCCCTGCCTTCTTCAGCCCCTTCGCCAGCGCCAGATAGGGCTGGACATCGCCGCGGGAGCCGATCGTCAGTATCAGGATTTTCATGAAGCCTCCGAGGTCACGTACTTGCAGTTATGTATTGGGCACAACCGGTTCAAGCGCAAAATATGAGGAACTTTCACGTTCCGACAACGCTCGCGCCCTTGACATTCATGCACCGCATCGCCATCTAGCGGGCCTTGGCTTGAGGCGCCTGCCGCTCGCTGGTGAAAACCATGGTGAAGACCTCAGCACGATATTCGACGCCAATTCAGAGCATCTGGATCGATGGCAACGCGAGCACCTTCATTTACCGTGATGCGCAAATCGAATGAGGCGAAGAATGACCGACGCATTACCGACGATTGAGACATTGAAAGACCAGGCCCGCCGACTGCGTAAGTCGCTGGAGCAGCAAGGTCAGTCGATGAGCCACGCCAAGGCGCTTGAAGCCATTGCCCACCAGCATGGTTTCAAGGACTGGAACACGATCAGCGCGCGGGCGTCCAACACGCCGCCGTTGGCCCCGGTCTATGTGGGCGAGGCGGTCACCGGCATCTATCTCGGCCAGCCCTTTTCGGGGCGGGTCCTGGGGATCTATGCGCTGCCGGCGCACGACCGCTACCGGATCACCTTGCACTTCGACGAACCCGTCGACGTGGTGACCTTCGACAGCTTCTCCGCTTACCGCCAGAGGGTGAAAGCGGTTATCGACTCGCGTGGGACCACGCAGCAGAAGACGTCCAACGGAAACCCGCATCTGCAATTGCATTTGTAGGAAAAACCGCCTGCCGCATTCCGGTGCGGCAGGCAACGCGCTCTAGAGAGTCGCGGCCACGCGGCTGCCCTGATCGATGGCCCGCTTCGCATCCAGTTCGCCGGCCTTGAATGCGCCGCCGATCGTCTGGTTGGCGATGCCGCGTTCGCTGAGCGCGTCGGCGAGGCTATTGTCGGAAAGCTGGCCGGCACAGATGACGATCGTGTCCACCTCCAGCCATTGCGGGTCGCGCCGCTCCTCGCCGAAGGATATACGCAGACCCTGGTCGCCGATCTCCTCGTAATTCACATTGCCGAGCATCTTGACGTCCTTCATCGCCAGCGCAGCGCGGTGGATCCAGCCGGTCGTCTTGCCGAGGCCGGCGCCGTGTTTCTTGGCCTTGCGCTGCAGCAGCGTGATCTCGCGCGGCGACGGATCCGGTTGCGCGCCCGCAGGGCTGAGCCCCCCGCGCGTTTCGGAAGGATCGCCGACGCCCCATTCCCTTTTCCAGAGATCGAGGTCCTCCGTCGGCGAATGGCCCTCATGGGCGAGATATTCGCACACATCGAAACCGATGCCGCCGGCGCCGACGACGGCGACCTTCCTGCCGACCGGCTTTCTGTCCCGCAGGACATCGATATAGCTCAAAACCTTCGGGTGGTTCTGGCCGGGGATCTGCGGATCGCGCGGCAGGACACCGGTGGCGACGATCACCTCGTCGAAGCCCTGGTCGGTCAGGGAGTCCGGATCGACCGCCGTTCCAAGCACGCAACGCACCTGCTTGAGCTCGAGCTGGCGCTTGTAATAGTCGACAAGGCCGACGAATTCCTCCTTGCCGGGTATGCGCTTGGCCATGTTGAGCTGCCCGCCGATCTCGTCCGCCCTGTCGAACAGCGTCACCTCGTGGCCGCGCTCGGCTGCGACCAGGGCCGCCGAAAGCCCGGCCGGTCCGGCGCCGACGACAGCGATGCGTTGCGGCTTCTCAGCCGGCAGGTAGTTGAGTTCCGTCTCATGGCAGGCGCGCGGATTGACGAGACAGGTGGAGAGCTGCATCTGGAATGTGTGATCGAGGCATGCCTGGTTGCAGGCGATGCAGGGCGTGATCTCGTCGGCGCGTCCTTCCTGTGCCTTCTTGACGAACGCCGCGTCGGCCAGGAACGGACGCGCCATGGAGATCATGTCGGCGCATCCGTCGGCAAGCACCTGTTCGGCCACGTCTGGCGTGTTGATGCGGTTCGAGGTGATCAGGGGGACCGACACCTGGCCCATCAGTTTCTTTGTGACCCAGGTGAAAGCGCGGCGCGGCACCGACGTGGCGATCGTCGGGATGCGCGCCTCGTGCCAGCCGATGCCGGTATTTATGATCGTCGCGCCGGCAGCCTCGACCGCCTTGGCAAGCTGCACGACCTCGTCCCAGGTCGAACCGTTCGGAACCAGATCGATCATCGACAGCCGGTAGATGATAATAAAGTCCTCGCCGACCGCCTTGCGCACGCGCTTGATGATCTCGATCGGCAGGCGCATGCGGTTTTCGTAGGCGCCGCCCCAGTCGTCCTCGCGCTTGTTGGTGTGGGTGACCAGGAACTGGTTGATGAAATAGCCTTCCGATCCCATGATTTCGACACCGTCATAACCGGCCTCGCGCGCCAGCGCCGCGCAGTTGGCGAAATCGGCGATCTGTTTTTCGATGCCGGCCTCATCCAGTTCGATCGGCGCGAAGGGCGAAATCGGCGACTTGACCGCCGACGCCGAAACACCGCCCGGGTGATAGGCGTAGCGTCCCGAATGGAGGATCTGCATGGCGATCTTGCCGCCTTCGGCATGCACGGCCGTGGTTGTCGGGACGTGTTCGGCCACTTCGTCCATGACGGAGAGCTTGCCGGCGCCCGGCAGGGCCGCGCCTTCCTCGTTCGGCGAGACGCCGCCCGTCACCATCAGCCCGACACCGCCGCGGGCGCGTTCCGCAAAATAGGCGGCGACGCGATCATGTGCCTTGCGGTCTTCCAGGCCCGTATGCATGGAGCCCATCAGGATGCGGTTCGGAAGCGTGGTGAAGCCAAGGTCGAGGGGCGAGAAGATGTGCGGATACTTTGTCATGGACGATCCTTGTCGAAGTTCGGGCTGGCTGGCGAGCGCTGGCTTGCGTGATCTATCCGGACCGAGCGCGTTGCTGCATAAGGAACGGTCCGGCCTTCTCGCTCATCTTTTCGGCCAGAGCGGCCAGCGCGTTGGCGGGGCGGATCATGACCTCGAACTCGGCGATCTTGCCGTCGTCGTCAAAGCGGATCATGTCGATTCCCTTGAGCGACTTGTCGCCGATGCGGGCGGTGAATTCCAGCACGGCGCTCGAACCGTCGTCGGTTGCGAACTGCCGCTCGTAGCGGAAATCCTCGAAGATCCCCGACACCGTCGTGATAATAAAGACAAAGGCCTCCTTGCCCGGATAGGGCTTGAAGAAAGCCGGGGACCGGAAAACCATGGACTCGGACGCCAGGTCCGCCAGACCATTGACATCCTTGGTAAGAAACAGTTCATGCCAGCGCTCCAGCGTCTGTTGCGCCGCCGGTTTCAATCCCGGTAAAGCCGTCATCAGCGTCCTCCCGTCACGTTGCGTGATGGCCAGTTCATATGTGCATTGACACATATATGCAAAGTTCAATAAAAATGACAAGGAAAAATGGAGTCGTTCTGAAATTGGCCCTCTCGCACGCCATCCTCGTCTGCCTGACCGAGCGTCCGATGTCGGGGTATGACCTCGCCAAGTTCTTCGACACGTCCATCGCGTTCTTCTGGAAGGCGACCCATCCGCAGATCTATCGCGAACTGAAGAAGCTCGAGGAGCAGGGCTGCGTGACCTCCAACGAGGAGGTCCAGTCGGGAAAGCCCAACCGCAAGGTCTACAGCATCACAGATGCGGGCCGCGATGCCCTCAAGGCATGGTCGCGCGAGCCGGTGGCATTGCCGCTGATAAAGGACGATCTTCTGGTGCGGCTGCAGGCCATCGAACATGTCGACAAGGATGCCCTGCGGGCACAGGTCCGCGCGCGCCTTGCCGCGCATCGCGAACAGCTGGAGCAGTATCACCACATCCGCGACATGCGCTTCAGCGGCGGCGCGGCGGTGCCGGAGGATCTCGGCAAGCTCATGGGGCTGGAACTCGGAATCCAGTACGAGCAGGGCTGGATCGCCTGGTGCGAAAGCGTGTTGGAGCGGCTGGAGCGCGCCTGAGCTGCGCCAACAATTGAGATATCCCATCTCGAGTCCAGTGACCGCCGAATTGAGGATAGCCGTTGTATCTGCACCGCGTTCCCATTACGGGTAATTTTGTTGCTCTCGCCTCTTGTTCCCATTATGGGAACATACTATATTCTGCCCCATGCAGGTGATAGCGAAACGTACCCTTAGGGAGTTCTGGCAAAAGCATCCCAAAGCAGAGACTCCCTTGAAGGTCTGGCACAGTATCGCCAGCAGAGCCTTGTGGGAGAATTCGCAGGATATCAGAGGTCAATTCGGCAATACCGTTGACTTTGTCGCTGACAACCGCGTGATTTTCGATATCGGAGGCAACAAGTACCGCCTCATCGTGCATGTTTCATACACCTACAAGAGAGTGCTCGTTAAGTTCGTCGGAACCCATAGGGAGTACGATAAGATCGACCCGGAGACAGTGTGATGGAAAACATTCGCGCAATTCGAACTGAAGATGACTACGAATGGGCGCTTGCCGAAATCGAAGCGTACTTCGAGAAGGAACCGGCTCCGGGAACTCCGGATGCTGATCGTTTTGATGTGCTCTCCGATCTCATTGCCGTCTACGAAGATAAGCATTGGGCTATCGATGACCCGGACCCTATAGAGGCTATCAAGTACGTGCTTGACCAAACTGACGCCGGGCAGGCTTACCTTGCCGAAGTGCTCGGTTCGCGTTCCCGTGCGTCTGAAGTTCTGAACCGTAAGCGCGCCCTTTCGCTGGCTATGATCCAGAAGATCCACAACCGGCTAAACATCCCCTCGGATGTGCTTATTCAACCCTATCATCTTGCTCGATCAGAGCTTGACCGACCGTAATCTCAGCGCATTGGAAATGACGGAGACCGAAGACAGGCTCATCGCCGCCGCCGCGATCATCGGTGACAGAAGGCTGCCGGTCAGCGGATAGAGCACGCCGGCGGCAATCGGAATGCCGGCGGTGTTGTAGGCGAATGCGAAGAACAGGTTCTGCTTGATGTTGCGCAGCGTCGCGTGCGCCAGCCGGCGCGCCCGCACGATGCCGGTCAGATCGCCCTTCAAAAGCGTGATGCCGGCACTCTCGACAGCGACATCGGCGCCGGTTCCCATGGCGATGCCGACATCGGCGGCGGCGAGCGCCGGCGCATCGTTGACGCCGTCGCCGGCCATGGCAACGCGTTTGCCCTGCGCCTTCAGATCGTCGACGAGCCGCTTCTTGTCCGCCGGCAGGACGCCGGCATTGACCTGATCGATGCCGAGCTGGGCGGCTACCGCATTGGCCGTAGTCTCGTTGTCACCGGTCGCCATGACGACGGTGAGACCCTCGTCGTGCAGGGCACGAATGGCTTCGGCCGCGTTGGCCTTGATCGGATCGGCGACCGCAACGATGCCGGCGAGTTCGTTCTCGATAGCGACGAACATCGCGGTCTTGCCCTCGCGTCTCAGTCCGTCTGCCGCGGATTTTGCCGCAGACAGATCGATCTGCAGTGTCTCCATCAGCGCGTCGTTGCCGAGCGCCACATCGCGCCCGGTGACCTTGCCGATCACGCCTTTGCCGGTGACCGCCTCGAAATTGATCATCGTCTCCAGCGTGAGCTTCGCGTCCTCTGCTCCCTCGACGATGGCCTCGGCCAGCGGATGCTCCGAACCCTTCTCGAGCGTGGCGGCGAGTTTCAGGATCGTGTTCTTGCTGTGCCGCGACAGGCCCACCACGTCCGTCAATTTGGGCCGGCCCTCGGTGAGGGTTCCGGTCTTGTCGACGACCAGGACGTCTACGCCGCCGAGACTTTCCAGGGCCCGCGCGTCCTTGACGAGGACGCCGGCCTGCGCACCGCGCCCGGTGGCGGTCATGATCGACATGGGCGTCGCCAGTCCCAGCGCGCAGGGGCACGCGATGATCAGCACGGAGACGGCCGAGATCATGGCGAATATGAAGGCCGGGGAGGGACCGACCGCCAGCCAGACGATGAACGCGATCACTGCGACGGCGATGACGGCGGGCACGAAATAGGATGCGACCTTGTCGGCAAGGCCCTGGATCGATGCCTTAGAGCGCTGGGCGCTCGACACCATTTCGACGATCTGCGCCAGCGTTGTCTCGCTGCCGACGCGCTTTGCCGCCATGACGAGGCTGCCATTCCTGTTGAGCGTTCCGCCGGTCAGCGGATCGCCGGCGGTTTTCTCGACCGCCACCGGCTCGCCCGTGATCATGCTTTCGTCGACCGCGCTGCGGCCGTCAATGACGACACCATCCACTGGAACCCGGTCGCCCGGCCGCACGCGCAGCCGGTCGCCCTCTAGGATGTTTTCCAGCGGCGCGTCATATTCGGTGCCGTCGTCGAGGATGCGCCGCGCCGTTTTCGGCGCCAGGTCGAGCAACGCGCGGATCGCGTCACCCGTGCGCTCTCGCGCCCGCAGCTCCAGCACCTGACCGGCGAATATCAGCGCGATGATGACCGCCGCGGCCTCGAAATAGACGGGCACATGCCCGCCGTCCGCCTGGAACTGGGCGGGAAACAGGCCCGGAAGGAATGTGGCGATGACGCTGTAGCCATAGGCCGCGCAGACACCGATCGTGATCAGCGTCCACATGTTGAAGCTAAGCGAGCGGATCGATTGCACGCCGCGCTCAAAAAACGGCAGGGCGGCCCAGAGGACGACCGGGCTTGCCAGCACGAATTCGATGAAGATCGACAAGCGTTCGCCGAAGAGCGAGCGAACCGGAAGGCCGACCATCGGTCCCATGGTAAGCACAAGAAGCGGCACCGCGCAGACGAGGCTGATGATCAGCCGCCGGGTGAAGTCGACCAGCTCTTCATTGGGTCCGTCGGGCGCGGCCCCGACCGCCTCGAGCGCCATGCCGCAGATCGGGCAACTGCCCGGCGCGTCGCGGATGATTTCCGGGTGCATAGGGCAGGTATAGGTGACATCGCCCTGAACCGGTATTTCGACGCGTCCGGCGTTTCCGGTGGCATAGAAGTAGGGATCCTTTTCAAAGGACTCCCGGCATTTTTCAGAACAGAAGACATACTCCGAGCCGCCGAACTTCGCGCGCGGCGTGGCGTCACCGACTTCGACCCGCATCCCGCAGACCGGATCGGCCGGCAGAGCGCAGTCCGCTGGCGGCTCCTTCACGGAAGCCGGTTGTTCGTTCTTGTCAATGCCGGACACGCCCCCCGGTTCGGCGGGTGCCGGTGCCGCATCTGTTTTTTCACGCATCAATGGCTCCGATGGCTCGCGCAAATGCAGCTTATAATATGTAATCTTTCGTGAAAAAACCCAGAGAAATGAAACCCGGTCGCCAACATTCGGCGACCGGACGGGACACATTTCAGCGTGAGGCCGCGGCGCTCGAAAGCGTCAGTGCGCCGATGCCGGCGGACGCGTTCAGGCCGATGTTGCCGCTGACGCTGACGGGAACGAGATTGAGGTTGTTCTTCAGATTGCCGACCAGCACGTTCGCGCCGACGCCGATGCCAAGGCCCGCTGCGGCCGAGACACCGACGTAAGTGCCGTCAAGCCGGCCCTGCGGGACCTGGTAGCTCGGCGCGTAGACGGCCCACAGGAGTCTTTCGCTGCGCTTGAAGCCGATATCCGGGCCGACCTTGGTGATCGATCCATTGTAATGTTCAAAGGCTTGGCCGGCATGACGGTTCTTGAAGGTGCAGGAAAGGTCGCTGGACGATCCGATGACGTAGCCAAAGCCGCCCTGGCTGGTACAGCTCAGCATTCCGATCTTCGTGAAGTGACGCTTCGGCGCGGCCGCCTGCGGGATCTCCACCGGCGGTGTATCGGCCGCCAGGATGGGTGCCGTGGCCATAACCACCGCCACTGCGGCGGCTCCAATCGTGGTTGCCGGTTTTCCTGCTTTCATCCGTTCTCTCCTGCTCGAAAATTGGGGGCGATTGTCGCCGGCCGTCCGCGCCCGAACAGCGCCCTTCCAGGCGCCAATACAAACGCGGAATTCGCGGCCAAATTTGGCCGAGATTGTGTTGCTTGTCGGGTAATCCTGTGCCGCTTTTCCATCTGCCGGCGATAGGCGGCAAGAATGCCCGATGCCGGCTACGTCGCGAATTTTTCACAATAATTCTTGATCGTGCAATTAACCGAAAGCTAGAGTCATTCTTAAGCGGCTAAACTCGGCGATCAGATGCGGTCGCCACGGGGCCGCGCTTGATCGTGGAGGATGCGGGTAATGATGCGAACAGTCTTTTATGTAGTCTCGGTGGTTGCGCTGCTCGCCGTCTGGCTCATCGCATTGGCCTGGCCGCCCTTTGTCTGGGCGCTGGTGATCGTCATCCCGCTTATTCTTGTCGGCTTCTATGACATTCACTGGTCGGATCACAACGTCCTGCGAAACTACCCGGTGATCGGCCACCTGCGTTACGCCTTCGAATTCATCAGCCCCGAAATCAGGCAGTATTTCGTCGAGAACAACGAGGACGGCAAACCCTACAACAGGATTCACCGCAACCTGGTCTACGCGCGTGCGGCCGGAACGGTCGATACCCAGCCCTTCGGCACCCAGCGGGACATCATGGAGGTGGGTTTCACGCGGGGCAGCCATTCGCTCGCCCCCAAGGAGGTTTCGCGCGACGAGGCCCGGGTCACCGTCGGCGGTCCGGAATGCAAGCAGCCTTACTCGGCCTCGCGCCTCAACATCTCCGCCATGAGTTTCGGCGCGCTCAGCCCGACCGCGATCCACGCCCTGAACGCCGGTGCGAAACGCGGAAATTTCGCCCACAATACAGGTGAGGGCGGGCTGAGCCCGTACCATCTTGCCGGCGGCGGCGACATCATCTTCCAGATCGGCACGGGCTATTTCAGTTGCCGCACGCCCGAGGGAACGTTCGACGAGGACAAGTTCATCGAGATCGCCAATCGCGATGTGGTCAAGATGATCGAGATCAAGCTGTCCCAGGGTGCGAAGCCGGCCCATGGCGGCGTTCTGCCTGCCGCGAAGGTCGACGCGGAGATCGCGCGAATCCGCGGCGTGCCCGTGGGCAAGGATGTCATCTCACCGCCGGCGCACACGACCTTCTCTTCGCCCGAGGGATTGCTGGAATGGGTCGCGCGTTTGCGCGAGGTCAGCAACGGCAAGCCGATCGGTTTCAAGCTGTGCATCGGCAGGCGCCACGAATTCATGGGCATCGTCAAGGCCATGGTGAAGACGAAGATCCTGCCGGACTTCATAACGGTCGACGGAGCGGAGGGCGGCACCGGTGCGGCGCCACTGGAGTTCACCGACCGCCTCGGCGTGCCGATCAACGAGGGCCTGTCCTTCGCGCATTCATGTCTCGTCGGCGCGTCGCTGCGCGACAAGCTGCGGGTGATCGCCAGCGCCAAGGTGGTGACCGGTTTTCACATGGTGGAGAAAATGGCGCTCGGTGCGGATATGTGCAATATGGCGCGGCCCATGCTGTTCGCGCTCGGCTGTATCCAGGCTGTGCGCTGCAATACCAACACGTGTCCCACCGGCATTGCGACGCAGGACCGCCAGCGCGCCAAGGCGGTGGACATCGACTCGCGTCAGGTCCGGGTGGCGAATTTTCACGACGCAACGGTTGAAAGCTTCCTGGACCTCGTCGGCGCAATGGGCATTGAATCGCCGGACCAGTTGACGCCCGACCTGATCTACCAGCGGGTCGCCGATGAAACCGAGCGCACCTATGATGAAATCTACGCGTTCCTGAAGCCGGGCGAACTGCTCGGAAAGGACATCAACCCCGCTTTCGCGCATCACTGGGCAAAGGCCAGCGCCGAAGCGTTTTGACCCGTTCAGGACGGCTGGCCGTTGGTCTCCGGCCTTACCGCGGCGCGATAGGTGAGCAGCGCCGTCGTGGCATTGATGAGCGCGAGCGCCAGGATCGCCCAGATGACATGCTGGAGATGCGCCACCGCGGCCATTGCGAACGACAACCCGATTCCGACCGTGCGAACCGCGACCTTGGAAACGCCGATACCGATGACCGCATACTCCTCTGGTGCGACGTCCATGAAGTAGAGGTAACGCGCCGTAGAGACGCCGCGCACCGCGACCGTGACGATGAACAGCGCGATCGCGTGGATATAGGGCGAATCGACCACCGGATAAAAGAAGTTCGCGACCAGCATGAACCCGGCCAGGGCGGCCAGGCACGCGCCTGCCGTCATCACGGTTCGCGTCGACTTTGTGCCGACCAGGCCCCACAGCGGACCGGAAACGATCAGCGCGGTCGCCGACGAGATGATCAGCGCGCTCAGCCCCTTCGGCGAGGTATGATGCGCCAGGGCGGCAAGGATCGCGTAGAAGGGAATGGAAAGTTCGACCGTAAGCAATGCCAGCCTGACGCGCAGGTAGCGTTGGAACCAGGGCATGCCGATCAGCAGACGGAAGTTGTCAATGGCCTCGCGTACCTGTTCGGCGACGGAGAATTTCCGGGCTTCTTCCGGTGAGGCTTCCTCTCGCTGGGAGCCGCCTTCGAACTCGCGGACCATCAGGATGACCGCACTCGCAACCACAAAACAAACCACACCGATTGTCACCAGCACCACATGGCGGTCGAAGGGTGGATCGTCGAAGAAGGCCCGGTGCGCGGACCACGCCAATATGCCGGTCGCGATGCCGCCCAGGGTCATGACCGAGTACATCAGCAGCGTCCGCGATCGCGAATTGAGCACCTCTCCGTAGAAACCGGCGGTCATGATGGCCTGGTATTCGGATGTCGCGCCGACCAGCAGGATGACCAGGACGAAACAGATCCCGACCACGAGCGGCGTTCCGAAGGTGGCGGCAGCCAGCGCCGTCATGAAAGCGATCGCCAACACTATGTCTGTGGCGGCAAGGTCCCTTTTCTTTTGCTGCCGGCGCGCCGCAATCGGCGTGGCGAATGTCGCCGTGAACAGGCAGGCCGTCTGACCGAATGTCACCAGCATGCCCGCAAGCAGCACGGGCAAATCCAGGGAAATCGCAAGATAGGTCAGCACGACCGACGGGTTCGCCATCGTCCAGGCCGTGGTGGAAAAAGTCCCCTGTCCGAAAAGGACGGACAGGTTGCGTTTCTCACTGGAAGACTGCGTGTTGTTCATGCGTATGCTGTGCCATCAAACAATCATGATCTATGCGGTCACCGGTTTCGGGCGGCTTGAGACCGACAGCACCAATATTGCCGTGCAGATGTTAAGAAAAGACACAAAGGTGATTGCCCAGGCAATATGTTGTGTGTGGGCAAGGAATGCCATGAATGCCGCCACCGCGATGCTCCACACCTTGACGACGCTCTTGGAGACGGCGAGGCCGGCGACCCGGTGCTCTTTCGGGGCGTTGTCGAGATAGTAGAGCGCCCTGGCATTGGTAACGCCCTGAACCCCGACCGTGGCGACAAACAGGGTAGCCGAGTGAATAATCGTCTTGTCGACGACCGGTACGAAGTGGTTGAGAACCAGCGCCACACCGCTGACAGCCGCAAGCAGGGAACCGCAGGCCATGACGCTGCCGTTGGAGAGCCGTCCGACGGAACGCCATATAGGTCCGCCCAGCATCAGGGCGGCCGCCGACGATATAATGAGTGCGGTCAATCCCTTGTGAGAGCCGCTATGCGCAATGGCCGCCAGGATGGCAAAGAACGGAATGGACAGTTCGACGGTCTGCAACGCCAGCCGGATCAGAAGGAAACGGCGGAACCACGGCATCGTCAGGAGCTCGCGCAGTTTGGAAGCGAAACCCGCGATGGCGAGACGGGCCGCCTGATAGACGCCTTGCTGGTCCTTCCCGGTGTGACCGTCCTGCACGTCGCGTTTCAAATCACGAACCAGCAAAACGGAAAGGGCGGCGATGCAGAAGCTGACGACCGCGATGGCGACAACCGCGGAGTGCCGCGCGAAGGCAGGATACTCCTGGGTAACAACGTGCGCCGTCCAGGTAAACGCGATCGTGCACATGCCGCCGATCCCCATGGCTGCATAGATCAGCCGCTGGCGGCTGTCGGACTGCAGCACGTCGGCGAGAAAATCCCAGTTGATGAGGTTTTGATATTCCTCGACCATGCCGATCAGCAGGACGACAACGATAAAGGCGGCCGTGACGACCGCAGTGGACGCGGTCAGGACGGAGGCGACCGCCAGCAGGCAACAGACGGCAAGAATGAAGTCGGTCCCGGCGATGACGGCCTTCTTGTTGACAAGGCGGGCCGCCGTATCGGAGCCGAACACGGCTACACCGACATTGCCGGAGCGCCTGATACTGACGAGCAGGCCGGCCAGCAAAACGGGCATATCCATCGATATCGCAAGATAGGACAGGACAACCGCAGGGTTGGACATGGTCCACCCGACCGTCTGGAGAGCCCGTTGGCCGGACAGGATCGACAGGTTTCTTGTCTCGTGCGGATTGACCTGCGGCGCGTTCATGTCCCGTTCGTTCTGCTTCAAAACCTCGGTATCGGCTTGTTGGTCATTTTCGCGGCCAGGGCGTTTCAGCGACCGGCGTGAGCGGTGCGCCGTTTTCGAACCAGCCGATCAGGTTGTCGACCAGCAACTGCGCCATCGCGTTGCGCGTGTGGACCGACGCCGAAGCCATGTGCGGAAGCAGAACCACATGGTCCATGTCCATAAGTTCCTGCGGCACATGTGGTTCGTTTTCGAAGACATCGAGCCCGGCGGCCATGATTGTCCGGTCCTGCAGGGCCGCCACGAGTGCCGGCTCGTCGACGGTGGTTCCGCGCCCGATATTGATGAATATACCCTCGGCGCCGAGCGCCTGAAAGATCTCGGCGTTGATCAGGCCGCGGGTGGCTTCGCCGCCGGGCGCCGCGCACAGCAGGACATCGCAGTGGGACGCAAGTTCGCGCAGGCTCGAGCAATAGGGGTAAGGCACGTCGCGCACACGGGTACGGTTGTGATAGCAAATCTCCATCCCCATCGCCTGCGCGCGCACCGCGATCGCCCTGCCGATGCGCCCCAATCCAAAAATTCCGAGCCGCTTGCCGCGCAGCGTGCCACGGGTGAGGGGATATCCCTTCTTCCATTTCCCGGCGCGCAGCCAGCGCTCGGCCGCCGACAGTTCACGCGCCGTCATGATCATCAGGCCGATGGCGGCATCGGCGACTTCTTCCGAAAGCACGTCCGGCGTATTGGTCACGATGATGTTCCTGGCGGCGGCGTGCGGCACGTCGATATTGTCATAGCCAACGCCGTAGTTGGCGATGATCTCCAGTCGCGGGAGTCGATCCATCAGATTGGCCCCGATGCCGCGGGCCGGGCTGCCGGCGATGCCGCGGATTTCGTCGGCGACCGCGTTCAGCACGTCATCGGCGGCATCGCCGGCAGGAAGCGAATGGGTTGTATAGGCCGCGGACAGCTGTTCGTGCACAAGCGGCATCAGGCTTCCGGTAATCAGGATTTCTGGTTTCGGCATTGGCGCTTTCCGTTTGGTGGACATTCCTTTTAGATCGCTTCGGCCGAACCTTGAAGTGTGAGAATGAATTTGCCGCATGAATGTCAACGGGCACGATATGCAGATAATTGACATTGTTAATTAACATTGATAATCATATTGGCGTGAGGCGGGGATAGCGGAGAAAAAGGCGATGGACCGCGGCTACAGACTGCACACCAGGCTTGGATACAAGGTTTCCCGGCTTGCCCGGCTGATGGAAGCGCAACTCGACGAGATGATCAGCCCCTTCGGGGTCACGCGGCTGATGTGGTGCATCCTCAGCGGTGTCGGACTTGAGGATGTCAGGACGCCGTCGGCCCTTGCGGATTACGTTGGCATCGCCCGCTCGGCGGTTTCGCGTGCGTTGCGAACCATGGAGGACATGGGGCTCATCAGCCGTTGCGGCGCCGACGGTGACGGCCGCGGCGTCGAGATCAGGCTGACAGAAAGAGGCAGGTCCGTGATGGAACAATGCCGTCCTCTTGTCGAACAACTCAACGACCATTTTACCGACAAGATCGCGCAGGACGAGCTTGCAGCGGTGCTGCGCCTCGTCGACGCGTTGTCGGCCGGCGAAACTCGGGAGCTGGCACGTCTGTAACGCCATGAACGTCAATCTCTTCTCGACCAGAAAGCGTCCCTTCCACCTCGGTCCCTTTCCGCTTGAAAGGCTGAAGCGCACATCGCACGGCCCGGATCTTGGCGCGGTAGAGCCGATGCGGCCGCTCGATTTCAGCCGTCACCCGCAGGAGTCCCTGGCCCATGCCATGGCCCGGTTCCTCGCCATGATGGATACCGTGCGTGATGGAAAGATCGTCCACGGCGAGGCCGAGATTCCCGACGACTTAAAGGAACGCGCCCATCATCTGAAGGCGGCCGGATACTATTTCGATGCCTCCATGGTCGGCATTGCCCGTCTGGAAGCGGGGCATTTTCTGGCCGATCCGTTCCGCAATCCGATGATCGATTACATCAAGGACGAGCTTGAAGCGGGCCAGCCGAAGAGCTTCGCCTCGGGCATCGATGCCATCTATGCCGACGTGCTGGAATCGACGCGGGTGGAACTCGGACCGGTCAACCACCACAAATATGCGCTGGTCTTTCTCGTCGAACATACGCGCGATCCGCGCCCCGAGGAGCCCGGCACGGAGTGGTTCGTCGACACCCAGGCCGAGCGCGCGGCGTTGTTGACCTCCAATGTCGCGGTGGTGATCGCCAATTACCTGCGCATGCTCGGGCACGAGGCCCGCGCCCACACGGCCACCACTTCGGACGTCGATATCAACAGGCTCGGCGTGTCTTCGGGCCTGTGTTCGATCGAGACCGTGGAAGGCGTTCCGGCGCTGGTCAATCCGTTTGTCGGCACGCGCCTCGGGCTTGCCGCCGTCACGACGACGCTCGAAATGATCCCGGACGAGCCGCTTGGCGCCGATGCCGGCCGTGCCGGCTGGCATTCCCACGGGCCCGACTGGTGGATGGGCCGCGGTACGGCGCGCCGCGCATCGACCGCCGTCCCCTATCGCGACCGCGACTTCCGGATGGGACCGCATCCCTTCGAGACGATCAAGCGCTGCGACGAGCCGACGACCTTTATCGACGAGGAACGGGTGCCGCGTTTCCCCAAGCGGGCGGATTTCTTTGCGCGCGCGCTGTTCGGCGACATGGGCAAACAGGTTCAGGAGGGCGCCAAGGGCGGCATGTATGTCATGAAAAGCCCGATCGGCGCCTGCGCCCGCCGTGCGCTCGGCGCGCTTCTGCTGCTCCAGTTCGGCGAAGCGCGCGGACCGGTCTCGCCGCAGACCATGGATCCGGTGCGCAATGCCGACAACCTCAAGGCGGCGTCCTACTACCTGTCCGCCGATGCCGTGGGTCTCAGCCGCGTGCCCGACTGGGCCTATTACTCCCACGATGCCGGCGGCAATCCAATCGAGCCCTACCATGACAGCGGGGTATCGCTGCTGCTCGATCAGGGTTTCGAAACCATGGAGGGCGCCAGCGGCGACGACTGGATTTCGGTCGCCCAGTCGATGCGCGCCTATTTGCGCTTCTCGCTGCTCGGCGGCGTCATCGGCGAGCAGATCCGCCGGCTCGGCTATTCCGCCCGCGTCCATTCGGTGCTCGACGGGGATGTCCTGCAACCGCCGCTTCTTCTGCTTTCCGGCCTCGGCGAGGTCAGCCGCATCGGCGAGGTCATCCTCAACCCGTTTCTCGGGCCGCGGCTGAAATCCGGCGTCGTCACCACGTCGATGCCGATGACCCACGACAAGCCGATCGACTTCGGCCTTCAGCAATTCTGCAATTCCTGCAACAAATGCGCGCGGGAGTGTCCGTCCGGCGCCATCACCGCCGGTCCCAAGCTGATGTATAACGGCTACGAGATCTGGAAGTCCGACGCCGAGAAATGCGCCCGTTATCGCATAACCAACACGGCCGGCGGCATGTGCGGACGCTGCATGAAGACATGTCCCTGGAACCTTGAGGGCCTGTTCGCCGATGAAGCCTTCCGCTGGCTTGCCATCAACGCGCCGCACAGCGCCCGCACGCTTGCTGCACTCGACGATGCGCTGGGCCGCGGCGAGATCAACCCGGTCAAGACCTGGTGGTGGGACGTCGAACTCGATACCGAAAAAGGCCGCTATGTCAGGGCGGAGGCGTCCAACAGGCGCGGGCTTTCGAAGAAACTCGACGTCAAATACGAGGATCAGACGCTTGCCGTTTATCCGGCCGACGTGATGCCGTTGCCCTATCCGGTCACGCACCCGCTCAACCGGGAAGAAGGCATCGCGCGTTACCGGTCCTTGCTGACCCCGCAGGCTTATCGCGACAAACTCGGCCGTGGCGACGCAGAGGGACTGGCGCCGAAGGCGCGGCCGCTCGACGGGCCGCCGCCGGTCTTCCCCGTCATCGTTTCGAAACGCGAGGACCTCGCCGACGATATCGTGCGCTTCGAATTGACCCGGGCGGACGGCAAACCCTTGCCGCAGGTCGAGGCGGGCGCCCATGTCGACGTGGTGGTCGCGCCCGAATACCAGCGCCAGTATTCGCTGGCCGGCGATCCGTCGGACAACAGCAAATATGTCCTCGGTGTCCAGAAGGAAACCAACGGGCGCGGCGGCTCTTTGCTGATGTACCGGGTCTTCAAGGAGGGCAGGCGGGTCTTCATCAGTGAGCCGCGCAACCATTTCCCGCTGGACGAGGAGGCGCCCCTTTCAATTCTGATGGCGGGCGGCATCGGCGTGACACCGCTGATCACAATGGCGCACCGGCTGCACGCGCTCGGCCGTGAATTCATCTTCCACTACAGCGCAAAATCTGAGCAACAGTCCGGTTTCGCCGGCGAGCTGAAGGCGATGCCCTGGTCCGATCGCGTCTTCTTCCACTTTTCCGCCGACGGCAGGCGCGCCAATCTGCCGGAGCTCGTTCCCGCATACCGGCAGGGCTTCCGGCTCTACACCTGCGGTGCGGACCGCTACATGGACGGCGTCTTCGAGGCCGCCGCGGC
The DNA here is from genome assembly GCF_004959855.1 of Nitratireductor sp. XY-223. Lineage (GTDB taxonomy): Bacteria > Pseudomonadota > Alphaproteobacteria > Rhizobiales > Rhizobiaceae > Hoeflea_A. The sequence continues at coordinate 480,118 of NZ_SPNT01000003.1, forward strand.
CAAGGACTGGCCGGAGGAGGCGCTGCTCAAGGAGTATTTCTCCGTTCCCGAGGCGCCCGACTATGTCAATCACGACTTCGTCCTCGAACTGGCAAAGTCGGGGCGCACCGTCAAGGTTCCGGCCGAAGAGACCGCGGCCGATGCACTCAACGCCGCGGGCATCGCCGTCGACGTCAAATGCACCGACGGCCTGTGCGGCGTCTGCGCCGCCCCGTTACTCGGCGGCGACGTTGAACACCGCGATCACGTACTTTCCGCCAAGGAGCGGGAGCACAGGATCATCCTGTGCTGCTCACGGGCGCAGGACGAGGACGGCGTCGTCAAGGTGGATCTTTAGCCGCCGCAGTTCAGATGCGCGGTTACCCGTGGGCGCCACCCGGGCTGCCCAATATTCATGCACAACCGCATCTTCCTGATTGCAAAGAGTTTTGCTAGGCTTCCCGAATACGCACGGAAAAAGTGCGGAGGGGAAACAGTAAAAAGGCTCGGCGTGCCCTTTAACGAGATGGAAGAAAAGGACGGTGTACGCGCCCCTTACAGGCGCATCGCCGACTGGATTGAAGAAACGGGCACCGAGTTACTTGGCCGCCGCAACGACGAGGCGGAGGCGATCTTCCGGAAAATCGGCATCACCTTCGCGGTCTATGGCGAGGGCGGCGATCCCGAGCGGCTGATCCCGTTCGATCTTATCCCGCGCGCTTTCTCCGCCGCCGAGTGGGGGCAGCTCGACCGCGGCATCCGCCAGCGGGCACGGGCGCTGAACGCGTTCCTGTACGACATCTACCACCGGGGCGAGATCATCAAGGCCGGTATCATTCCCGCCAGGCTGGTTTACTGCAACTCCGCCTTCCTGCCGCAGATGGTGGGCTTCGCACCGCCGGGCCGCGTCTACAGCCACATTGTCGGCATCGATATCGTGCGCACCGGACCCGGCAGCTTCCAGGTTCTTGAAGACAACTGCCGAACGCCCTCCGGGGTCAGCTACATGCTGGAAAACCGCGAAATCATGGCGCGCATGTTTCCCGACGTCTTCAGCGGTGGGCCGGTGCAGCCGGTCGACCACTACCCCGACGAGTTGCTGCGCACGCTGAAGGAAGTCGCGCCGGCCTCTGGAACCGGTGATCCGACGGTGGTGCTGTTGACGCCGGGCTCGCTGAACTCGGCCTATTACGAGCATTCCTTTCTCGCCGATCTGATGGGCATCGAACTCGTCGAGCCGCAGGACCTTTTCGTCGATGACGCGAAGGTGTGGATGCGCACCACGCGCGGCCCGCAAAAGGTGGATGTCATCTACCGGCGCATTGACGACGACTATATCGATCCGCTGACCTTCCGGCCCGACAGCATGCTCGGCATCGCCGGCCTGTTCGATGCCTACCGGGCCGGCAACGTCAATATCTGCTCGGCGCCAGGGGCCGGTGTTGCCGACGACAAGGCGATCTACATCTACGTTCCGGAGATGATCCGCTTTTATCTCGGCGAGGAGCCGGTGCTGGAAAACATCCCGACCTACCAGTGCGGCCGGGAGGACGAACTCGCCCATGTCCTGGACAATCTGGAGGAACTCGTCGTCAAGGAGGTTCACGGCTCAGGCGGCTACGGCATGCTGATCGGACCGAAGAGCACCAAACAGGAGGTCGCCGAATACCGCAAACGCATTGTCGCAGATCCGTCCGAGTTCATCGCCCAGCCGACGCTCGACCTTTCGACCGCGCCGACGCTTCAAAACAACCGGGTGGACGGTCGGCACGTTGATTTCAGGCCGTTCTGCCTGGTCGGGAAGAACATCCGGCTGGTTCCGGGCGGCCTGACCCGCGTGGCGCTGAAAGCCGGCTCGCTCGTCGTCAATTCCAGCCAGGGCGGCGGCGTCAAGGACACCTGGGTGCTGCGGGAATGACGCCATGCTGAGCCGCGCCGCTGAAAACCTGTTCTGGCTGGGCCGCTACATGGAGCGCGCCGAGGCCACCGCCCGCATGATTTCGATGGGGCAGCGCATGGCGACCCTTCCGGGTAGCCAGGGGCAATCGGAATGGACATCCCTCATGCAGGCGACGGGCGCCCCGATGCCGGACGGCAGACCGGTCACCGAGGTCGATATCGTCGCCGAACTCATACTCGACCCGGTCAGTCCGTCGGCGGTCCAGGCCTGCTTCGCCAAGGCAAGGGAGAACGGCAGGGCGGTGCGCACGGCGCTGACGCAGGAAATGTGGGAGAGCCTCAACGAGGACTGGCGCTACCTTGAATCGATAGACACGCAGGCGGCCCGCCGGCAGCTCGACCATCTGCTCGAATGGATCCGCAAGCGCGCGGCGATCTTCCGCGGCGCCGTCGAAACCGCGATGCTGCGCACCGAGGGTTACTTCTTCCTGAGGCTCGGCAGCAATATCGAACGCGCCGACATGACGTTGCGGCTGTTGAACGTGAAGTATTTTCTGCTGCTCCCCGAGACGGAGGTGGTCGGCGGCGGCCGTGACCATCACCAGTGGATGTCTATGCTGCACGCGGTGTCGGGCCTGCGCGCCTACCACCACCACTATGGCGGCGACTACGCGCCCTGGAACATTGCCGATTTCCTGCTGCTCAACCAGACTTTCCCGCGCTCCGTCGCATTCAGCTACAGCCAGATCCACGGCTGTCTCGACAAGCTCGACAAGAATTACGGCGGCGCGCATAACTGCCAGCGCACCGCGAAGACCGAGCTCAACCGTCTGTCCCGTCTCGATATCAACGCGGTCTTCAGCGATGGCCTGCACGAATTCATCAACGACCAGATCGCCAAGACGGCGCGCATCAGCAAGGAGGTGTCGGATGCCTACCACTTCTGACGGCAAGGGTTGATGCGGCTGAACGTGCGTCATCGCTCCGAGTACGGTTACGAGCCCGCCGCGGCACGGGTCTCGTTGCGGCTCAAGCTGTTTCCATCGGTCTATGACGGGCAGTCGGTCGAAGGCTGGACCGTGACGGTCAACGGCGATCCGGTCGAGCCGATCTACATCACCGGCTATGGGGACGAAATCGCGCTTTGGCAAAGCGACGGCGCTGTCTCCAGTGTCGAGGTCTTGGCGCACGGCATCATCGCGACCGAGGACAAGGCCGGGGTCGTGCGCGATCTGCCGAAAAAGCCGCCATCGAGCATCTTCATGCGCGACACCGAATTGACGCGCGCTGATGCCGCGATACAGGCGCTTGCGGAAGCGGCGCGCAAGGAAGACCAGCTCGAGACGACGCACGCGCTGTCGCTTGCGGTCCGCGAGGCGATTGACTACCGGCCGGAGGCCACGACCACGAGCACCACGGCGGCCGAGGCGATGGCAATCGGCGCCGGCGTTTGTCAGGATCACTCCCACGTCCTTATTTCCGCCTGCAAGGCGCTCGGCATTCCGGCGCGCTATGTCACCGGCTACCTGAAGGCGGCCGATGAAGAGGACGAACTGCTCGAGACCCACGCCTGGGTGGAAGCGCATATCCAGCATTTCGGCTGGGTGGGGCTGGACCCCTCCAATGGCGTCTCGCCCACCGATCACTACATCAGGATTGCCTGCGGGCTGGACGCCGACGACGCGACTCCGATAAAAGGCCATGTGGTCGGCGGCTCGCAGATAACGCTCTCGGCGGATGTCGCGGTTTCCGACAGTCAGCAGCAGTAGGAAATACCTTTGACATATTGTGTTGCCATCAAGCTGGACGCCGGTCTGGTATTGCTCTCCGACACGCGCACCAATGCGGGCATGGACAACATTTCCCGCTACGGAAAGATGCACTGCTGGGAAGTGGACGAGGAACGGGCGATCGTCATGCTCTCGGCCGGCAATCTGTCGATCACCCAGGGTGTTGTCACCCGGCTTGAAAAACAGATCGAAACCTCGGCCATCGATCCCGAGATGGAGACGATCCTGAGTGCGGACAGCATCTTCCGGGTCGCGCAGATCGTCGGCGAGACGATGCGACAGGTGCAGGAACGCCACCGCGAGGGCATGGAGGCACAGGGCACCGCGTTCGACGCCACAATGCTCGTCGGCGGCCAGAGAAAGGGCGGTTCGCTGCGCCTCTTTCTCGTCTACACCGCCGGAAATTTCATCGAGGCGACCGCCGACACACCGTTTTTCCAGATCGGCGAGCACAAATACGGAAAGCCCATCCTGGACCGGGTGATCACGCCGCAGACACCGCTGGAAAAGGCGAAGCTCGCGGCATGCGTGTCGATGGACTCGACGCTGCGCAGCAACCTGTCGGTGGGCATGCCGCTTGACCTGGCGATCATCGAGACGGGCGCGCTGAAGATTACGGAGAGACGCCGCATCGAGCCGGATGACAAGGATTTCGGGCGGCTCTCCGATGCCTGGTCGCAGGCGCTCAACTCGGCCTTTCACGACCTTCCGCACGTTTTCTGACCGATTGCGGATGCGGTCAGAACAGGCGCTGCGTCAACGGTGTCGCAAATGTCAGGATGTTGCCGTCGACATCGCACAGGCTCATCTGCCGCGTTCCGGAAGGCGTGTCCTGGGGCGGTTCATGGATTTCGACGCCGTTTCGCGTGCACTCGGCATGAAACTGGTCGACATCGGCGACATCAAGCATCAGCCTGACGCCGACCACCCCGTCATCGGCATGTTCCGACAACAGGAGCCTGATGCCGTCACGGCTCACGGCGGCAATTACGGGAAAGGCCGGATCCACCTGTCGACGCCACTCCTCGGCAAACCCGATGCTGCGGTAGAACGGCATTGCCAGTTTGTAGCTTGCGATGCGGACAATCGGTGTGCAGCGTTCGATGCGGGTCGAAAAATCCATTGGGCAGTCAACCTGATTCCATAGTGTTCAGAGGAAACTATAGCCCGGCGCGCCGATTTTGGCATAGCCGGCGTGATGGACAGGGGCAAAAGGATCAGACAGTTGCGACGGCGGCAAAAAGAAGCGGGCAAGAACTCGCGCTCTCGCCCGCCGGATCCCGCGAGTGATGGGAAGGGTGAAATCTCGCAGGGAACCGAGCCTTCCTTTCCGGCCGGTCATGCCGACTTTGAAGGAAGTGCATCGTGTTGCGCTGGAACGCCGCCGCCCGATCCAGGCTGGATGGCCGATATTGGGGTAACTTTTCCGCGCCTCAGTCTTCTGATCGAGTATTAAGGACAAAAATTCTGGTTGGCGCAATCATTTAAAGTCGGAATTGAAGTTTTCCGGTCGAATTTCACAAAAAACCAATTTAAATCATAGCTGATGTACGATTTTACAAGGAGAACGGACAAAAAATGCAAAAAATCGCCGGGGCGGTACAAAAATATATATTGACTATTTAGTAAAGATACAGGTGTTTACATCAATAGAACTGCGTAATTAATTTTGTCGGGCACGAAAAAGAAAGGCCGCCCAGGGGGCGGCCCATTCACTGTCGCGGATGTCGAGGGTCACGCCGCGACGCGGGTGAGTGCATTGTCGATGGCATCGACGATGGCATCCAGGTCTTCCCTGGTGCAGATCAGCGCCGGGCTCAGGCACAGTGTGTTGTTGTACGCGTCGAAGCTGCGGTTTGTGGCGCCGATCAGGACGCCGTTGGCCATGCAGTCGGCCACGACGGCCTGGGCGACGCTCTCGTCGACCGGTTCCTTCGTTGTCCTGTCCTTGACGAGCTCCAGGCCGCAGAAAAGGCCCTTGCCGCGCACATCGCCGATCAGTGCATGCCGGTCCTTCAACTCGCCCAGACGGCCCATCAGGTATTCACCCATCGAGGCGGCGTTTTCCAAGAGGTTCTCGTCTTCGATGATGCGCATGTTCTCAAGCGCCGCGGCCGGACCGGCCGCGCATCCCCCGAACGTGGAGATGTCGCGGAAATAGTTCATCGGATCCGACGGGTCTGACTTGAACTCGTTGAAGACGTCTTCGGTTGTCACCGTGCACGAGATCGCCGCGTATCCGGAGGCAACGCCCTTGGCCATCGTCACGATGTCCGGACGGATGCCGTAGTGCTGGTATCCGAACCACTTGCCCGTGCGCCCGACTCCGCAGACGACTTCATCGATATGCAGCAGGATATCGTATTTGCGGCAGATCTCCTGGACCGTCGGCCAGTATCCTTCGGGCGGCGTAATGACCCCGCCGCCTGCGGTGATCGGCTCGAGCACGATCCCGCCCACCGTCTCCGGCCCCTCGCGCAGGATAACGTCTTCGATCGCCCGTGCGGCTTTCACGCCATAGTCGGCGCAGTCGCCGTATTGAGAGCGGTACTCGAGACAGTGCGGCACTTCCACAAAGCCCGGGGTGAAGGGGCCGTACTGGTCCTTGCGCTGGTTCTGGCCGGTCGAGCTCAGAGCGGTGATCGTCGTGCCGTGATAGTCCCTCTCACGGTAAAGTATCTTGTGCTTGCGGCCGCCATACTTGTTGTGCGCGATCTGACGGACAATCTTGTAGGCCTTCTCGTTCGCCTCCGAACCGGAGTTGGAGAAATAGACCCGGCTCATGCCCGGCATTTTTTCGACCAGTTTCCTGGCAAAGCGGGCGCCTGGAACGTTGCCGGCGGAGTTGGCGAAATAGTTGAGTTTCACCAGTTGCTCGCGCACGGCGTCCGCGATGGTCTCGCGTCCGTAGCCGACATTGACGGTCCACACACCGCCCGAGACCGCGTCCAGATATTCCTGGCCCTTTGCGTCCCAGACGCGCATTCCCTTGCCTTCGATGATGACCAGCGGATCGCTGTTCTCGTAACGCTTGTGCTGGCTCAGGTGATGCCAGACATGCGTCCGATCGCTCTCGATAACCTCACTGAAATCGTTGCTGCCAAGTGATATGTTCATTGTCTTGCTCCAGGGGCCGCCGACCGGTCCATCAAAGCGGACCTGTGGTCAGTACAACACGTTGTTGAGGCGACAATCCCATGCAAGCCGGGCATCGCGATAGCCCCAGTTCCGAATGCTCGATGACGCCAGATTTTGGCTGGCGCCAGCAGCGACTTTCAATGGTGATCCGGGGCGAACCAACCGTCGCCGAAGCGCCGCTTCAGAAAATCGACGACAGCGCGGACTTTGTAGGGAAGATAGCGGCGGCTTGGATAGACGAGCCACGCCGCGGCCTGTGCGTGGCCTCCGGCCATTTCGTATCCCGGAAGCACATTGACCAGCTTTCCCGCATTGATATCGGCCTGGACCATCCACTCGGCAAGCAGGGTCGGCCCAAGCCCGTCGCAAGCGCATTGTTGCAGCGCCTGAACCGACGAAATGATGATGTCTCCGTCAACTGGGATCGCGAACTCGTTGCCGTCAGCGTCCTTTGCAACCCAGTTCTGGTTATAGGCCGGAGCACGAAACAGCAGGCAGCGGTGCTCGGCGAGATCCATCGGATGCGTAATCGGGCCACGTGACTTCATATAGGCGGGACTGGCACAGACGATATAGCGCGTGTTGAACAGCTTGGTTGCAATGAGATCCCCCTCGATGCGACGGCTGAGGCGAACGGCAAGATCGACCCGGTTGGCAACCAGATCGACCTGGGAATCCGTCAGGTGGAGTTCGATTCGAAGATCCGGAAACTCCGCACGCATTTGCGGGAGCAGGGGAGTGAGGCAGATTTGGCCAAAGGCGACGCTCGCCGTGATCCGCATGCTCCCTGTGGCCCGTGCACTGACCGCCAGGGCCTCTTCGCGGGCATTGTCCAGATATTCAATCAGCGCTTCCATGCGATTGAGATAGATCTCGCCGGCTTCCGTCAGGGTCATGCTGCGGGTTGTTCGTTGGAAAAGCCTGATTCCCAGTTCAGTTTCAAGATTGGCCACCGCCCTTGAAACTGTCGACGGATCCTGGTTGTTCTCGCGGGCCACGGCGGCGAAGCTGTTCCGCTTCGCAACGTCCACAAACAGTTTGAGCGCTTCCAGATCCATTGCTGCACAATATGCACGAATATCCTGCCGGTCGAGCAATTTATTGTTCCAGGTGGTCCAACTACTCTGACTTTGGGCGGCTGCAATGTTGAGTCTGAGACCAATCAGGATCACTGATGGAGCTTCGTGACAAATTCGCGATCGATGCCGGCACTGGCAAGGAACCGGGCGAGGCCAAAGTTCGGAAGAATGCAGGGCGATGCGCTTCCGATCTTCTTGCCACACGTTCCAGCGGTGCCGTTGACCCCGTCGTGCCATCAATCCGCGGCGGAGCGGATGCAAATTTGTTCACAACGGTGCAAATCGGTGATTTTGCTCTTCTCAACGCTGCAGTTGGCCATCGTTGCGGCTCCTCCGGGCGCAATGACATCAACGCTTATAATGCGGGGTTAATCGAGCCGATTGATCGCATTGCGGGGCCGAACCCTGTGGCCTGGGGCAGGACAGTCGATGTCATTGAAATGAGCGTCTGGCCCGGCGGTCGTTCCGCGCGCTGCATCACGCCGAAACGGCGTGGTGAAGCGGGTGCGGGCGACGGTTCGGGAGCGGTGACAAGTCTTGAGGACTCCGGTCCGAGAGGAACGTCCGGCGGTGCATCGGTTTTGCCGACCGCCGGCAGGGAAAATCGGTGCCGCGGTCGCGAAACCTGCGTTTCCGGCACATATCCCGAAACGGTGGCAACCGGAATGCGGGTCGCCATCACGCCCTCCGGCACAAGTCCCGACAGCCGCGCGGTCCGCCTGGATCGCAATACGTCAAGCCCGGCGATACGCGCCTTTGCCGGTGCCTGTTCGGAGGCTGTCGCGGATTGTGCCGGAGGTGACGCCTGACACGCAGGGCTCGCTTCTCACTCCACGAAACAACGCGACCGAACGAAGTCCGAAGACCGGACAAAGCCGCGCCGGCGACCGGATTCCCGGCGGCCCGGGTGAAAGATCGCGTTTCCGGTTAAGTCAAATTTAATCGGTAGCGTCACATCCTTGCCGTGTATTTTCGGTGCAAATGGTGGGCGGACCATATGACACAACACAAAGATAGCTACGACTGGAACGAGTCCCAATGCGCGTTCTTTTGGGAATACAAGGTCAAGCCCGGAAACGCTGCAGCCTTTGAGGCTTTCTACGGCGTACAGGGGAAATGGGCGCAACTGTTCCGGCATGCAGACGGCTATATCAAGACGGAACTGCTGCGCGATCCGGACGATCCGACGCGATATCGTACCGGCGACTACTGGAAGTCGCGGGACGCGTTTCTGGCTTTTTTGCGCGATTATTCCGAGCAATATGATGCGCTCGGTGCGAAGTGCACCGACCTTACGGCGGAACAGTCGAACCTGGGCATGTTCCTGGCTGCGGGTTAGACCGAAACAAGACGCCCGGCCATCGGCCGGCGCAACGCTGCTAGTCCGGCGCGCAGTGTCTGGATTCCGCCGGCCGAATAAGCCGTTTCGGCTGACACATCGTCGGCAGGTCCGTCGCCCCAAGATAATTCCATCGAGATCACTTTAGTACGCCGCAGGCCCGTCTTGCGCACATGCGGCGGCACTACATAATTGGTATTTTAAATACCACTTACATCTGATACCCTGCAGGTTGATTGGATCTTGATCAACAGAGTCAATTTTTACGATGCGCCTGACCCGATTCACAGACTTTGGCCTGCGTGCACTGATGCGCATGGCTTCCGAACCTGAACGCGCCTATTCGACCGCCGAGATCGCCGGCGAGTTTGGAATCTCGCGCAATCATCTGACCAAGACGATCGCTGCCCTGGCGGCTGCAGGCATCGTCGAGACCCGACGCGGAACCGGCGGGGGCGCCGTGCTTGCGCGGCCCCCGGCGAAGCTGCGCCTGGGTGACATTGTCGGCGTACTTGAGCAAAAGTCAGCCATGGTCGAGTGCTTCTCCACGGACGGAGGTGCCTGTGTCATTACGCCGACCTGCCGGTTGAAGGGTATCTTGTCCGGGGCGCGTTCGAGGTTCCTGAACGACCTGAATGCATACACGCTGGCGGACTGCGCCCTTCCTCCCAAACCGGAAAGGCGCAATGGCGACGTCCGCTGAGAAAATACGCGCCTGGACCGGGCCGGCGATTTTGAGCTATGGCTTCCGCCCCTTTTTCCTGGGCGGCGCCGCCTGGGCAGCGATCGCGATGTCGCTTTGGCTGGCCGCACTCACGGGCGCTATTGAGATTCCGACACGGCTGGATCCGGTTTCCTGGCACGCCCACGAGTTTCTTTACGGCTATCTCGGCGCGATCATCGCCGGTTTCCTGCTGACCGCGATACCCAATTGGACCGGCAGAATGCCAATTGCCGGCTGGCAATTGGGCGGCCTGTGGGCGCTTTGGCTGCTTGGTCGCATTGCCGTCGCAACGTCTGCGGCATGGCCCGCGCTTGCGGTGTCGGCGATCGATTTGGCGTTTCCACTCTTTTTTGCCGGGATAATCGTGCGCGAGATCATTTCCGGCCGAAACTGGCGCAATTTGTCGGTTGTCGCGCTGTTCGGCATCCTCCTTGCCGGCAACGCAATCTTCCACTGGGAGGCATCGCGGGGCGATTTTGCGGCGCAGGGAATTGGCATCCGGATCGGTCTTGCCACCGCAGTCATGCTGATCGCCTTGATTGGCGGTCGCATCGTTCCGTCATTCACGCGAAACTGGCTGGCCAAGCGGGGCTCGGACAGCCTGCCGGCGCCGCCCATGGGTGGCATTGACCGCGCGGCTCTGCTTGTCCTGTTGGCCGCGCTGGCGATTTGGGTGTTGCGGCCCGAAGCCAAGGCAGCCGGCATCGGGCTCGTTCTGGCGGGATTGTGCCATGCCGTGCGTCTTGCCCGTTGGTCGGGGTTTCGCACCGGCAGCGAGCCGTTGGTCTGGGTGCTGCATGCAGGCTATGCCTTCATTCCCGTTGGTGCGCTTGTTGTCGGGCTCTCCGTTTTAATGCCCGATATTATTGGTGCCGCGCCCGCGCAGCACGCCTGGATGGCCGGCGGTATCGGCCTGATGACACTTGCTGTGATGACGCGTGCAACGCTCGGGCATACCGGACAGGCGCTGACCGCCGGGACCGCAACAACTGCGATCTACGTGCTGCTGATTATCGCCGTTTTCGCACGTCTGCTGGTCGTTGGATTGCCGCAGTTCTCCGGCGCGCTTCACACAGCATCCGGGCTGGCGTGGCTCGCTGCGTTCAGTGGCTTTGTGATTTTCTACGGCCGGCTTCTGATTTTACCGCGCAGGTGATCACCTATCGAGGAACTCGACCTCGATAAACGCGCATTCGAAGTCGTTGCCGTTTATGACATCGTGCTCGACGCCGGCTTCCCGGAAATAGGGAACACCGTTCGACAGGCTGGCGGAAGAGATCTCGCCATTGCCGTTGTCGATTTCCAGCACGCCGTCGAACAGCGGCACGACGACATAATCCCACTGGTGCCGGTGCCAGCCGGTGTTGTCGCCCCGCCTGGCGAAACGCCATTCGGTCACGCGCGTGCGCTCATTGTCGACCAGGACGGTGGCCCGGGCCGTGCCCGGTTTATGGGGATCATTCATCTCAGTGATCGTCCTCGCACAGGGTGTGGTCCGAAAGGGCGCGAATGACATAGCAGTCCTTGACGGTTCCTGCCTTGCAGGAACTGGCAATTCGCGAGAGTTCGCTTTCCAGGCGCTGCAGCCGCCTGATCCGGTCGCGCACGCTGGCCAGGTGCTCGTCGGCGATCCTGTCGGCTTCCGCACACGGGGTTTCCGGGTGCGCGTTCAACCGGATCAGGTCGCGGATCGCGTCGAGGGAAAGGCCGAGATCGCGCGCGTGTTTGATAAATCCGAGCCGGTCGAGCTCCGTCTTCGTGTACCGCCGCTGGTTGCCCTGCGAGCGTTCGGGCGCCGTCATAAGCCCCATCTGCTCGTAGTAGCGGATTGTGGGAATCTTGACGCCCGTTCGGCGTGCCATCTGTCCGATCGTAAACAATCCGGATTTTCCTCTTGAAGCTATAGTCGCTAGAGACATTATCTTTGCCGCAGCGATACAACAAGAGGTGAGAAATGGGCGCGTGCTGCGGTAACGAAAACAACGCTTTTGATGGCATGTCGGACGACTACAAGCGCCGGCTTTGGCTGGTGATCGGGCTGAACGCTGCCATGTTCGTCGTCGAGATCGTTGCCGGCCAGTTGGCGGGCTCCAAGGCGCTGCAGGCCGATGCGCTCGATTTCTTCGGCGATGCGATGACCTATGGCATCTCGCTTGCCGTCATCGGGTCATCCGTGGCCGTGCGCACAACGGCGGCGCTTGCGAAGGGTATCAGCCTGCTCTTGATGGGCTTGTGGGTCTTTGGCTCAACCGCGTGGCACGTGTTTTTCATCGGCGTGCCAGAGGCCCACGTCATGGGCGCGATCGGCGCGCTGGCCCTGGCAACGAATATAGCCAGCGTTCTGCTGCTTGTGCGTTACAAGGACGGCGACGCCAATGTGCGTTCGGTCTGGCTGTGCTCCCGCAACGATGCGATCGGCAATATCGCCGTCATGTTCGCCGCGCTCGGTGTCTGGGGCACGCAAACCGGCTGGCCGGACCTCGTGGTCGCCGCGATCATGGCCGGTCTTTTCCTGTCGTCATCCGTGCAGATCGTGCGGCAGGGGCTGCGCGAGCGTCAGGCGGCGCGGCTCCTGGAAGAGCCGGCGTGAGGGCAGGGGCTCTCGTATGCCCTGATCAATTCGAAGGTGCACCGTACTCGTCGATGAACTCGCGAAACACGGCGTCCAGATTTGCCTTGTCCGCGTAGCGGTCAAGGTTCTCGAGCAGGACGACCAGCAGGTAGTTGTTCCCCAGGCCCCAGTCGGCGTTGAGTTCGCGCAGGCGCGCATAGGCGTCTTCCGTCAGTCCGGCCGAGAAACGCTTGGGCAGCGGCAGCCGTTTTTTTGCCATGGCATCGCCTTTCGTGTTGAGGGCTCCACGTGTGTGCCAGAGGCGCAATCCGGCCCGCGGACCCACGTCCGGCGGCAAGCCCCGGCGACAGTCGCAATAAGAACATGACCGCCCCATATTGTGTTGATTGTCCGTATCCGTTGGTGTTCACTGATGCAAGCGTGCGGACAAGAAACAGGCATGCACATTTCCGATATTGCCGCATCTTTGAAGGGAGATCAGGGTATGACGAATTTGAGAATCGGCGACACGGCACCCGATTTCGAAGCGGAGACAACACAGGGAAAAATCAGGTTTCACGACTGGCTCGGCGACTCCTGGGGCGTCCTGTTCTCGCATCCGAAGGACTTTACCCCGGTTTGCACGACCGAGTTGGGCTACATGGCCAAGATCAATCCCGAGTTCGAAAAGCGCAACGTCAAGATCATCGGCCTGAGTGTCGATCCCGTCGACAATCACGCGGAATGGGCCGCAGATATCGAGGAAACGCAAGGTTTCATGCCCAATTATCCGATGATTGGCGATACCGATCTGAGTGTTGCCAAGCTTTACGGCATGCTGCCGGCCGGTGCGGGCGAAACCTCCGAAGGCCGCACGGCGGTGGACAACCAGACGGTTCGCACCGTATTCGTGATCGCGCCCGACAAGTCCATCAAGCTGATGATCTCCTACCCGATGAGCACGGGCCGTAATTTCAACGAGATCCTGCGGGTAATCGACTCCATGCAGCTGACGGCCAAGCACCAGGTCGCGACTCCGGTGAACTGGGAAGACGGCGACGACGTCATCATCGTTCCGGCGGTTTCGAATGAAGATGCCGAAAAGAAGTTCCCGGATGGCTGGAAGACGCTGAAGCCTTACCTGCGGGTCGTGCCGCAACCGAAATAACGTCTACGCGTTGAAAAGACGGCGGCGCCCATCACGCCGCCGTCCCGTCCCGGCGGTTGCCCCCGCCGGAGGGTCCCCGTCAGGCGGCGACCGCCTTGGGGGACGTGCCTTGCGCCGCATGGACTTTCAGCACGGCCGGGTCATTGCTCAACCGCATCATCAGTGCGTGGATGTTGCGGTATTCGCCGGTCGGCTTGGCCAGGCCGTATCCCCATGAAGCCATGGCGTAAAGAAAAGCGTCGGCGACGGACCGCTCCTCACCCACCAGCCACGTGCGGCCTTCGAGATGATCGTCGATGATCGTGAACGCCTTGGCGACCAGCTGGTGCGATGCCTCACGGACCGCGTCATGGCCGTTCTCGTCTGTGGTAAAGCGCATCGGCATGAAATGCGGCCAGAAATAGGGGTGCAGCGTGCCGCTCAGGAACACCAGCCAGCGGTACAGTTCCTGACGGTCGGCGTCGCCCGGCTGCGGACCGAGCCCGGCCTGCGGGAGCTTGTCGGTCAGGTACAAGAGGATTGCCGCACCCTCGACGATGGGCGTGCCCGCGTCGACGAGCGTCGGCACGACGCCCGCCGGATTGAGCTTCAGGTATTCCGGCGATTTCATACCCTGAAAGTCGAGATGCTCCACCTCATACGGCGCGCCGGCCCATTCGAGCGCGATATGCATTGCGGTGGCGCAGGTGCCGGGAGCGGAATAGAGTTTCATCGGTTGTCTCCTTTGCAAATTGCCGCGGCTACCAGGTGGAATCCGGGTCGACCTTGAACAGGTGCTCCATGAACACCCGGGTGACTTCCTTCAGCCTGTCTGTCCGCGCGTGGTCGCGTTGCAACTCGGCCGGAACGACGTTCCAGGTGATCGGTTCGACACCGGCTTCGATCATCCGGCGCATGCCGTTTTCATGGGACATCTGCGAAATGCTGCCGACGGTGTCTTCCGGCACGTAGACGTCGTATCCGGCTTTCTCGGCCTCGATCGCCGGATAGGCCAGGCACACGTCAGTCCACAGTCCGCCCATGATCAGCTTCCTGCGCCCTGTCGCCTCGACGGCCGCGACGAATTCCGGCTCTTCCCAGGCATTGACATTGGTGCGGTCGACAAAGACCGCGTCGGGGGCAAGCTTGCGCAGTTCCTCGATCATTGGATCGTAACCGTTCAGGCCAACCGCGACGTGCGAGAAGATGATCGGGATGTCGTAGATCACCGCGGTCTTGATGAGGCCGGTCGTGTTGTTGATCAGCTCTTCATGATCGATGTTGCGCACACCTTGGAGGATCGGTGGCTGGTAGTCGATCAGGATAAGCGCCGAATTGGACGGCGACAGGAACGGGTCCTCGTCCGCGGCGCGATGCGGTGTGCCCTGGTAACCTTCCGGATAGGTGGCGACACCGTTGACGGTCTTGATCGCGACAGCGTCCGTTGCAACGGCCGGAAGCGGCGTCAGCGCGGTGGACAATGCCAGCAAGGCGGCGGTGAGCAAGTGTGTGGGTTTCATGGTTCTAGCCTTTCAGTGTGAGGTTCAGGAGTTGTTTTCCTCAACGTGCTCCTTGATCAGTTCGGAAACGGCGGGGCCGGGTCCGACGAGTTCGAGCACGTTGCGGTCAGGGTCGCGGATGAAGATCGTCTTCGTGCCGCGAAAGTCCCGCCTGCCGGTGATCGCGATGCCGTTTTCGGTCACGAACGCCTCGGTCGCCTCAGCGGAGGCAACCTTGACGGCGACATGGGTGATGCCCGGATACTTCACGTCCTCGTCCATCAGGACGTTCTCACCCTGGCGTGCGGTGGCCGGTCCGAGGAGATTGAAGTTGATGCCGCTTGGATGAACCATCACCAGCGGATGGCCGTTTTCGAAGCCGCCATCGGCGATGAGCTCGAACCCGAGCAGCTCGTAGAAGGCGATCGACTTTTCACGGTCGCTGATGCGGATACCGATGTGGTCGACATTCTTCATCTCAAGCATGGTGCGCTCCTGTTTCCGGTTGGGCGGGTGCGGGCAGGGGCTTGCCAACCCGACAATCGCCAATCTAAATTGCTGGAAACGGAACTTTAATAGCGCAGATAGAAGCTCATTATTTCCATATGAAGAATAATAAAGATCTCTTTGACGGCATGATCATTTTCTGCGCCGTGGTGGACGCCAACGGCTTTGCAGCGGCCGCGGAGCGCCTCGGGCATTCGGCATCCCATATCAGCAAGGAGATCGCCCGCCTCGAGGAGCGGCTCGGTGCACGGCTCCTGAACCGCACAACGAGAACGCTCAGCCTGACGGAAGTCGGCCGTGTCTATTACGAGCAGGCGAGCATGATCGTCGAAGACGCGCGCGAGATCCGCAATCGTATCGTCGCCGCCGGCGACACGCCCACGGGGCTCCTGCGCGTCAGCGTCCCGGTGAGTTTTGCGCGCAACTACCTTGACGCATGGCTTCCGGATTTCATGGAGACCTTCAAAAACGTCCGCCTTCATGTCGAGGCGAGCGACAGAATGGTGGACGTTGTCGCGGAGGGTTTTGATGTGGTCGTCAGGGCCGGGCGGCTGGATGACACCGGGCTCATCGCAAGGCGGCTGATGACGTCGCGCCTGCTGACCGTCGCTTCACCGGACTACCTGAGCCGCCAAGGAACACCGCAGACACCCGCGGAACTGACTGGTCACACGCTCATTGATTTTTCCTATCGCAGGATCGCGACAACCTGGGAATATATGGGTGCCGGTGACAAAAAAGTGTCGGTTTCCGTGGCGCCAAGGCTGGTGTGCAACAGCGCCGAGACGGAAATGGCCGCCGCGCTTGCCGGCGTGGGCATAACGCGGCTGCCGAGCATGGCCTGCGAAACGGAAATCGCATCAGGCGCCCTCGTGCCGATCCTTACGCGTTACGAGGAGGATCCAATCGGTGTTTTCGCCCTCTATCCGAGCCGAGAGCATCTGGCGGCGAAGGTGAGGGCATTCGTCGATTTTCTCGCCGCAAGGTGCGGCGTCATGCCGGCGGAAAACACGTCTGAATGAGTTGTAAGACGATCCGTGGAACTCCAATCAATTCCGCGAAACACACACTATGTTGCTCATGTATTTTTCGTTATACTGACGGTTGTATGTGGGCGGATTAGATCATTCCGAAATTTAGGAAAGTAAGATAATAATATAAATTAAAATGACTTACTGGCGTTCGCCCAAAAGTAACCGGCTGTATACAAACTAAACGTTGCGCCGGTAAACACAGTGTTTGTAAAGGGGCGGCCATGGATAGTGCAATTCAGAGTCTGTTTGAAAACGCCGCGACGATCCTCGGCTTTGGCTTTCTAGGCCTTTCGACGATTTTCGTTGTTCTCGGCTATACGAATGTCAAGCAGATCGTCAACCAGCCGGAACCGAACGAGGCCGCGGTCGGGTTGAGCCGGTTTTTCCTGAAAATCGCACTGGTGTTCATGTTGTGCGCCGGGCCGCTGCAGTGGATCACGCTGGCACTCGAAAACTACATTTCGGTCAAGGAAGTCGAACTTCATATCACCATGACCCACCCGGAATGGGAGCACGCCTACGGCGATATTCTGCTCGTTCACAAGGGCAAGACCCATGCGCTGGTCAACAACCCCTACAGCGGCATCTACGGCCAGAACGACGAAATCCAGCTAAACGCGGAAAAGGTGGCCGGCGTGATCCGCAAGATCCAGGCGCAGCTCACCGTGATCAATTCCGTGCGTCGCGCCAGCGGGGTGCCCGTGCTCGGCGAAGACAACGAGCCGGCTGCCGCCCGGCCGGAGCCGCCGCCGCCTGTCGACGCGATCCGGATATTGAGCGGCGGGTGATCGGATGACAATCAAACTGCACCATGTCGTCGCCCTTGTCCTGACGCTGGCGCTGTGCGGCGCCGCCGCCGCGGCCGACAAGTTCGGCCAGAACGTTCCCGCGCACTTGGAAAAGAAGGTCCTGCAGGCACGCCTGATGCGGCTGCCTTACCAGAAGGACCGATACGATCCGAAGAAGTCGGCGAAACTGCTGGAGGAGGTCGTCGCGGCGAAGCCGGATTATTACCGCGCCTATTTCAATCTCGGCCTGACCTATCACGAACTCGGTGATTACGAGAAATCCACGGTGGCCTTTGACAAGGCCCTGCGCATACGCCGGGAGCAGAAGATCGACGATTTTACACTGATCAACACCGCCGGCTGGGTCAGCCTCAAGAACGGCGACCTCATCAGGGCCGAGCGGCTGCTGCTGATCGCCGCGAAAGCGACCAAGGGCACGGACACCTATACCGAGGGCGCCGTGCACAGCAATCTTGGCGAAGTGTATTTTCTGACGCAGCGCTTTGACGATGCCCGCCGGCATCTGACGATTGCCAGCGAGAAATTCGGCTCGCGAGACGCCGCCTACTACCTGGACCTGATCAACCGCACCGAACAGGTGCTGATGCGCCAGCAGATCCAGATTGAGAAACGCACCAAGCGGCGCGCGGCGCCTTCGAACTAGCGGCTTTCCGGCCTACCAGCCCTGGGTCTTGAAGTGGATGTCGGCGCCGGTGTTTTGCGGCTGCCCGCCGGCAAACTCCTTCACCTTGCCGGCAAAGGCTGAAAAGTAGTCGCGCGACTGCACGGTTTTCAGCGTTTCCTGGCTGTCCCAGCGGCCCCAGTGGATTCGGGTTTCGCCGTCATCGGCTACCGAGACCTGATAGGTGAATTTGCCGGCGACATCGTTGTCGGCATTGATCGCAGAAATGAAGGTCTCCATGGCCTCCCGCCAGGCATCCTCGGGGCCGGAGTATTTGTAGGTGATGGTTATTCCGCGCATGTGTCTCTCCCTTAATTAACAACTGCCGTCGATGGCAAGCTGTTTCAAGGCGGCTGTCAGGACCCTCCTGACAAGCTTTGTCAGGAGGGCGTTGCGACGGTTGTGCCGCCCTATGCCGGTTTCAGGTTCCCGCGCAGCCCGTTGAGGTGCTCGTCCCATCCCGCGTCCAGCGCCATCATCAGCCCGAACGGTGCGTCGACTTCGGCAAGTCCCGTGTGTTGCAGCGTCAGCCGGGTGCCGCCGCCGACCTCGTCCAGTGTCCAGGTCACGGTCGTCATCGCCCCTTCGAGCGGCTGGACCGTGAACGAACAGACAAGCTTGGACGGCTTGTCCATCCGCAGGACTGTCCCCCAGCACAGTTTGGTGTCGACGCCGTCATCGGTCTTGCCGAGCAGGGTGTAGTCCTCGCCGTCGCGCAGGTCCTGGTCGGCCGGATGAAACCACAGGGCCAGCTTGTCCCTGTCGGTCAGGAAACTCCATACGGTTTCGCGCGACGCCGCCAGGAAGACGGTCTTGGTGATCTGTGCTTCAGTCATCATTTTTCCTTTCATGGTCCTTCACGGCACGCTGCAGTCCAAGCAGCCTGTCATCCCAGTAGCGGTCGAAGTAGTTGACCCAGTCGGCGACCGGCTTGAGCCCGACCGGTTCGAGGTGGTTGATGCGCTCGCGACCCTCGGTCCGGACGGAAATCAGGCGTCCTTCCTCAAGGACGGTGAGGTGCTTCTTGACCGCCGCACGGGTGATCGAAAAGTGATCTGCAACCTCTGCGATGGTCATGTCGCGGGCGCTCAGATGCATCAGGATGTCACGCCGCGTCGGGTCGGCCAGCGCCCTGAATGCGCCTTGGAGTGCGGCGTTCATGACGGCACCGCGCGGGGGTTAGATCGGGACATGGAGCTCTCCTAAATAATACCAATCGGTATCATTTAACATAATACCAGATGGTATCATGTCAAGGGGTTTTTGCGGCGAACCGGGTTCTGCCGTCAGAGAGTCACGAAAAAGCGGATGATGATGGCGTTGGCCAGGTCGACGAAGAACGCCGATACCATGGGCAGAATGATGAAGGCGAGGGGCGCCGGGCCGTAACGTTTCGTAACCGAGGACATGTTGGCGATGGCCGTTGGCGTCGCCCCCAATGTGAAGCCGGCAAAGCCCGAACTCAGAACGGCGGCGGTGTAATTCCCTCCCATGATCCTGAAGAACAGAAAGACGATAAAGAGGCTGGTGCCGACCACCTGGAGCGCGAGAACACCCAGCAACGGCCCGCCGAGACCCGCGAGGGTCCACAGCTGCATGCTCATCAGTGACATCGCCAGGAACACCGACAGCGAATAGTCGGAAATCACCGCCAGCGCGCGCGTGCGCGCTGGCCAGGGCAGGTTCGGGAAGATCAGCGGCACGGTATTGGACATGACAATCGCCACCAGCAGGCAGGAAACGAAGAGCGGCAGCTTGAAACCCGCCGACACAATTGCCTCGTTGACCGCGTAGCCGACGATGATGGCGATGTAGATCGCCAGGATTGAGCGCATGAGGCTGATGTGATTGACCGCACCGGCTTCCTTGTTGTCCGACTGGTAAGGCAACCCGACAATCGGTCCGCTCGAGGCCCTTGCCTCGAGCC
The DNA here is from genome assembly GCF_004959855.1 of Nitratireductor sp. XY-223. Taxonomy (GTDB): domain Bacteria; phylum Pseudomonadota; class Alphaproteobacteria; order Rhizobiales; family Rhizobiaceae; genus Hoeflea_A. Next base: position 500,201 of record NZ_SPNT01000003.1, read on the forward strand.
CGTGCCGGTCAATGAGCAGTTTCGCGATCGGGCCGCCGATGAGGGCCGCGCACACTAGTCCGAGAGTTGCCGCGGCGATGCCGATCTCGCTGGCCGCCGCGAAGCCGGTCATCTCCTGGACGGTCGGTCCCCAGGCAATGGCCGTACCGTGACCGCCGATCAGCGCCGCCGATCCAAGGAGGACAGCGAGCGGTGCCGGCAGGTCGAAGGCGAAGGTGCCCAGCAGTCCGATGCAATTCTGCGTCACGATGAAGGCGATGGTGATCAGCAGGAGAATGCCGAGCATCCGTCCGCCGGCGATCAGATCGGCAAAGCGGGCGTTCAGTCCGATTGTGGTGAAGAAAACAACCAGCAATTCGTCGCGCGTATCCAGATTGAAGGTGATTTCCACGCCAAACCCGGAAAATGCGACCCAGGTGATCAAGGCCGCGGCAAGACCGCCGGCCACCGGCTCGGGAATGTTGTAGTTCTTCAGAAAGGCCACACGGCGGGTCAGGAATGCGCCGAGGAAGAATACGATGATGCCGACCGTGACCGCCGGAAAATCCGGGATTTCGATCGAGTGCCAGGTGCCGTCCGTCACGTTGTTACTCCGTCCGCGATTGCCTGCGGCGACTAATGCCCCACCGGGCCGCGGAATGCAAAAGGGTCGGGTGGCGCATTGCCGGTTTTCGAGGCGGAGCTGGAATAGATGTGCAACATCTTGTGAGGACGGGGCAAAAATTCGGACAAACCATTCTGCGATTATTGCTTGATTCCGTTACAACTATTGGTTCAATCCGGATTATGGCCGCAAACACTTCAAGTCTCTGGCAGGCGACGGGCTCCGATAATTCGGAATATCCGGTTCTGGATTCCGAAAAATCCGTCGACCTCGTCATCGTCGGCGGCGGATTCACCGGTTGTTCGGCCGCCCTGACGGCCGCCGGGCAGGGGATGAGCGTATGCCTTCTGGAGGCCGAGAAAATAGGCCACGGCGGTTCGGGCAGGAACGTCGGGCTGGTCAATGCGGGCCTGTGGACACCACCCGATGAAGTCGAACGGATACTTGGCCCGCAACAGGGCAACAGGCTGAACGCGGCATTGGCGGCCGCGCCTGATCTGGTGTTTTCGCTCATTGAGGAACATGCCATCGATTGCGAGGCCGTGCGCAACGGTACGTTGCATTGCGCTCATTCCGATGCCGGGCTACGGGACCTGAGGAGGCGTTTCGAGCAGCAAAAACGCCGCGATGCGCCGGTGACGCTGCTTGACGCCCTCGACACGGCTGCGCGCACCGGAACGTCGCGTTACCACGGCGCGCTGCATGACGCGCGTGCAGGGACCATACAGCCATTATCCTACTGCAGGGGCCTGGCGCGGGCCGCGTTCCGGGCCGGCGCCGAACTTTACTGCGACAGCCCGGTTGTCCGGATCGAGCGGCGCAAGGACCGATGGCTGGTCCAGACCCGGTCCGGTACCGTTTCGGCAAACGCCCTATTGGTCGCCGCCAATGCCTACGCCAGGCCGGCAGCCGGCGTGCCGGATGCGGCTTATGTACCGGTGCATTACTTTCAACTCGCCAGCCGGCCGATGGATGACCACAGCGCCGCGGCGATCCTTCCCGGCGGCGAGGGTTGCTGGGACACGGCCACCGTTATGTCGTCGTTCCGCAAGGACCGCCAGGGTCGGCTTATTGTCGGAGCGGTCGGATCACTGGGACATGCAGGTGCCTCCGTCCATCGGCGGTGGGCGCGAAGCCACATGGTGAGCCTGTTTCCGCACCTTGCGGATCTGCCCATCGAATTCGCCTGGCACGGACGCATTGCCATGACCTCCGACCATCTTCCCAAGATCGTGCGTTTCGGCCCCAACGCCTTTTCGGTGTTCGGTTTCTCGGGCCGCGGCATCGGCCCCGGAACCGTGTTCGGAAAGTCACTGGCGTCAGCGCTGGCGAGTGGAAACGAGGAGGCGCTTCCGGTCACGCCCATGGATTCCTATCGCGAACCGGCCACGGGCCTGAAAGCGGCTTACTACGAGGCTGGCGCCTGCATCGTTCACTTGCTGCGACCGTAAAGCCGGGCCGATCTAGGTCGCGTAGGCCGAACGCCGGTAGATTGCGCTCAGAAGCAGCACCGCAAGCAGCCCCAGAAACGCCATGGCGCCGGCACCGGTGATCGCAAGATTGTATCCGCCGATCTGCCACAGCCACGCACCGGCAAACGGTGCGATGGCGAAGCTTGCGAGGTAGGGCACCGCAAGCAGCCCCGAAATCGAGCCGAAACCAGCGCGCCCGAGCGTCTCGGCGGTGACCACGGGCTTCAGGATGTTGGTCAGCCCGTAAGCGGCGCCCTGCAGCGCCGCAAAGCCGAAAGCCAGTACCGGCGAGGCGCCGGCATTCAGCAGCAGCAGGGACGCGATCGTGATGCCGGCGAAGCAGACCACCGTCATCGTCATGGCGCTGATCCGGTGCTCGACACGCATCATGGCCAGGCGGCCCGCCACCTGCATGGGGCCGATGACCGACGCCACCGTAACGGCAAGCGTCTGTTCCAGGCCGCGATCAGCCAGGATCGGCAGGATGTGGTTGAGCAGCAGCCCGTGGTTCAGCCCGATCATCGGAAAGGCGAATGCCAGCAGCCAGAAGGCCGGACGCGCCATCGCGGCACGCACTGCGTCGCGGTTGCTCGCCTTGTGTTCGGGTTTGTGTTCGGCACGGTCGCCGCGATGCAAAATGGTCGCCCCGGCGAACATCAGCGGCGCCCCCACGGTGGCGACGGCAAGCGCGAAGATCAGCACCGCGCCGCGCCAGCCCAGCACATCGGCAAGCCAGGCGCCCGACGGGAACGCAATGGTCGATGCAAAGCCGGCGCACAGCGAGATCCGGGTGATGGCGCCGCGTGCGGAATGTCCCATCGTCCGGGTGACGAAGGCGAAACAGGGCTCGTAAAGGCTTGCGGCCTGGGCAACGCCGATCAGCGCCCACAGACCGATAAACGAGGCCTGGCTGTCGACCGTCGAAAGCAGCGCAAGCATCGCCGCACCGCCGAAGCAGCCGGAGGTCAGCAACAGGCGTCCGTTGCCGGCGTCGATGATGCGCCCGGCGACCGGTGACAGGATCGCCGAGACCAGAACGGCGGCTGTCAGGCCGAGTGTAAGATCGGTCTTTGCCCAGCCGAGCCCTTCTTCCCAGGACAGCAGGAGCGCGGCGAAACTGTAGAAAAGCCCGGCCCAGACGATGGCCTGCCCGGCGGCCAGCAGCCACACGGCCAGACGTATCCGGCCGTGCACGGCTTCCCCGTAATCGTTCGGTGAAGTCATTTAGGCGTATTGCGCTCCAAGCAGGTCGGGAACGTCCCGGATCAGGTGATGAGTTGGAAGATGATGCCCGATCCGATGGCACCGAGCAATCCCAGTGCCAGATAGCTCGCAAAGACACCGCGCTTGACCAGCGACCACACGGCCGCCATTGCCGGTATGGAACTGACCGCGCCGGCGACCATGAATGCCATGGCGGCCCCTGCGCTCATGCCCTGGTCCATGAGGCCGGCGAGGAGCGGCGGCGCGACATAGCCGTTGAGATAGGCCGGCATGCCGACGACGGCCGCGGTCGCGATGGACCCGACCCCGTTGCCGCCGACGGCCGCGGCGATCAGGGATGCGGGTACGTAGGTGACTAAAAGAGCCTCCAACACATAGGCAAGGGCCAACCACTGCAGGAGAAACAAGGCGTTGGAGGCAAACTCTGAGCGAAACACGCTGCGCCGGCTGTCGGTTCGCCAGAAAGCCCATTCGGGTTTTCCCTCGAACGGCGAGCGGGCGCAGCCGCAGCCGCCCTGCGACCGCTGGCGCAACGGGTCGGAAAACAGGCCGGCGGCGAGGGCGGCCTTGATGGCAAATCCGCCGAGCAGGCCAAGCGCGACCGCCGATGCCGCCTTGCCGACGGCAAACGGCCAGCCGAGCGCGCTCGCTGTTATGACCAGGGTAGGGGGGTCGACCAGCGGCGAGGAGAGCCAGAACGCCATCACTGCGGATAGCGGCGCGCCAACGGCGAGCAGGCCGGCGATAAACGGGATGACCTCGCAGGAGCAGAACGGCGCAAGCCCGCCAAGAAGCGCCGCGAGCACGATCATGCGGTTCTCGCGGCCTTCGAAGGCGCGCGCCACATAGGCTTCGGCGCCGGCGGCCTTGAGCCACGCGATCATCATTACGGCCACGAATATGAACGGCAGCGTGCCGACAAACGCCCTTGCCGCGAATTCGATGACCGGCGCCGTGTTCGCCTGGTCAAAGATGAAGACCAGAAGCGGCGCCGCAATCACGACGGTCCACGGCGACTTCAGCCGCGCCACAATCTGCCGGAAATCCCGGGCCACGGGCTGCTGTGCCTGTTGGGTAATGTCGGACAAGCCACCATCTCCTGAAAGCGAGTGTCATTGCATGTCAATAAAACTATAAATCTAGTTATATCGAAAAAAGGAGATGGTCAAGCGGGCCGGCGGCTATTTTTCCGAAATCTCCGGCACGGCCCCGTCCTCGGCGAAGCTGGAAAGGATCGGGCAGTCCGGCCGGTCGTCGCCGTGACACGATTCTGCAAGGTGTGACAGTTCCCGGTGCAGCAGCTCGAGTTCGCGCATCTTGCGTTCAATTTCGGCGATGCGCTGCATGGCCAGTTTCTTGACATCCCGGCTCGGCCGGTCCCGGTCCTGGTAAAGATCGAGCAGTTCGCGGCATGCTTCGACGGAAAATCCGAAGGCGCGGGCGCGCCGCACGAAAATCAGCTTTCGCAGCTCGATGTCGCTGTAGAGCCGGTAGCCCGACTGCGACCTTGCGTCCGGTTTGACGAGGCCGATATCCGCGTAATATCGCACCGTCTTGGTCGGCAGGCCCGAGGCCCGCGCGACATCACCGATCGTCAGCATCAAATTCCTCCTTGACCTTCCAGTAGCTGGAAGGATTTACAGATCGGCCAACTCAGGTCAAAGGAATTCGCGAATGAGTCTCGTCGACACCGTTTCAGCCATCAGCTGGCGCTGCAATCACACCTGGAAGCGTGCCTCGGTCAACACGTTGTGGTGCCTTGCCGGCTGCTCGATCGGCGACATGGGCACGATCCTGTTTTTCCAGCTCACCGGCATTCCCTGGCCGACCCTTGCCATCATGACGCTGGCGATTGCCAACGGGCTGCTGACCTCGATCGCGCTGGAGACGGTGATCCTGTCGCGGCAGATGAACCTTGCACTCGCATTCAAGACCGCCTGCGGCATGTCGCTGATCTCCATGATCGCCATGGAAGCGGCGATGAACGCCGTCGATATCGCCATTATGGGCGGCGCCAAGCTGACCCTGTGGATATTGCCGATCATGTGGCTGGCGGGCTTTCTTGCACCGCTGCCTTACAACTACTGGCGCCCCAAGGCGCTCGGCAAGGCATGCCATTAAAAAATAGAATAAAATCAGCATTATGGAATAGTGTTTTACATCAGGCGCCTTCGGCGCCTGTCACTTTTTTGTAGAAATTCGCTTGATTCCGAAAGCGCTTTCGGAATATTATTTCGCCATGTCCAAGGTCAGCCTGAAAGCGCTTTCGGAAAAACTGGGCCTCACTGAGGGCACCGTTTCGCGAGCGCTCAACAACTACACAGACATCTCGGAGAAAACCCGGGAGCGTGTGCGTGCCGCGGCGCAGGAAATGGGCTACCGCCCGAATTCCAGCGCCCGAAGGCTGGCGATCGGCAATGCCGAATGCGTCGGCTACGTCATGTCCTGGCAGCTCGGCCATCTCTCCGAACCCTTCTTGGGCGAGTTGCTGGACGGCTTGAGCGAGTCGCTTTCCGATCGGCACTGGGATCTGACGCTGGCCGTCTCGCGATCCGCCCAGGATGAACTGGCGATCATTTCGCGCATGGCACAGTCGGGACGCGTCAACGGCCTCGTCATTTCGCGGACGTTGACCCACGACCCGCGCGTCGACCGAATGCGCGAGATCGGCATCCCCTTCGTCACCCACGGGCGGACGGCCAACTCGGATGAGCACGCCTGGTTCGATATCGACAACTACTCCGCATTTCGCGAGGCCGTCGCCCATCTGTGCCAGCTCGGTCACCGGCGCATCAGCCACATCCGCGGACCGCTGGAGTACAATTTCGCCGCCAGTCGTCACGCCGGGTATCGCAGGGGTCTGCTCGACCACGGGCTGGATCTTTATCCGGAGCTCGAGGCGAAATCCGACATGAGCGAGAATGGCGGGTATCGCGCCATGCGCTACCTGCTGTCGCTGCAAAAGCCGCCGACCGCCGTGGTCTGCGTTTCGGACAGCGTGGCGCTCGGCGCCATGAAGGCGATCCGCGAGCGTGGCTGGCGCCCGGGCAGGGAAGTCTCGGTCATCGGCTATGACGGCCTGCCCCTTGGCGAACACACCGATCCGCCGCTGACAACCATGGCGCAGCCGCTGCAGACAGCCGGCCGGAAGATCGGCGACATGCTGCTGGCCGTCATCGACGGCGCGGACCCGAAACAGCAACAAGAGCTCTGGAGCGCCACCCTTGAGCGGCGCGAGACCGACGGACCGCCAATGGCGGAACAAAGCTGACTATCCAGGAAAAATATAACGGGAGGAAAAAATGAGACCACTAAGCAAACTGGCCGCCGGACTATTGCTGTCCGCGTCAATGGTGACACTGGCCCAGGCCGACACGATCCGCTTCTGGACCACAGAGGAACAGCCGGAACGGCTCGCCAAGCAGCAGGAAATGGCGGCCGAGTTCAAGGCCAAGACGGGCCACGAGGTCGAGGTCATCCCGGTATCCGAGTCTGAACTTGGAACGCGCGCGACCGCGGCTTTCGCGGCAAACGACCTCCCGGACGTCATCTATCACACGCTGCAATACGTGCTGCCCTGGGCGGAAGCCGGCATCCTCGACATCGAGACGAACGACGAGATCGTTCAAGAGCTGGGTGTCGACACATTCGCACCGGGCGCCATCGCCATGGCGCAGTCCGACGGCTTGACGGCGGCGGTTCCCGTCGACGGCTGGACACAGATGGTCGTCTACCGCAAGGATCTTTTCGATGAAGCCGGTCTCGGCGCGCCGGACTCGTTCGAATCCATCAAGGCGGCGCTCGACAAGCTGCACAATCCGCCGGAAATGTACGGCTTCGTCGCGGCAACCAAGATCGACGAGAACTTCATGAGCCAGGTGCTCGAGCACGTGTTCCTCGCCAATGGCGTGTCGCCGGTCGATTCGGACGGCTTCAAGCCGCTCGATCCGAAGGCGACGGGCGAGGTGCTCGATTTCTACAAGGCGATTGCCAAAGCTTCGCCGCCCGGCGAACTGTTCTGGAAACAGTCGCGCGAACTCTATTTCGCGGGCGACGCGGCGATGATCATCTGGTCGCCCTTCATCCTCGATGAACTGGCGGGCCTGCGCGATTCCGCGCCGCCGACGATCAACGACGATCCGACCTCGCGCGAGCTTGCCGCCAAGACCGATGTGGTCACTGCCTTTTCCGGGCCCTCCAACCCGGATGGCGCAGCCTGGGCAGACGTTCGGTATTTCGGCGTAACGGCCGACGCCAACACGGACGTGGCGGCGGAGTTCGTCAAGTTCTCGATGGACGACGGCTACACCAGCACGCTGTCGATCGCGCCGGAGGGCAAGTTCCCCGTCCGCAAGGGAACAATGGACGAGCCCACCAAGTTCGTGGAGGCATGGTCGAAACTGCCGGTCGGCGTTGACCGCAAGGCACCGCTGTCAGACCTCTATCCGGCCGAAACAATCGACCGGATCGTGGCCGGCCTCGAGAGCGGCAACCGCTGGGGCGTCAAGGAGGGCCAGCTCGCGCTTGCCTCCAAGATCATCAACAGCCAGGCGATCAACCGCATCGTTCGCGAGCATATCGACGGCGAGATCGATACGCCCACGGCCGTTGAAAAGCTCAATGAAGAGCTCGCCAAGGTGAATTAAGGCAAAGGACCGCGCTGCCCGTGCGGCGCGGTCGGACAATCCTGACCGGCTGAGAAAAGATGACTGCTGAACCCACACCTCCCAAGGGGATCGGCCCGATGGCGAAGCGTGAGATGAAGCTCGCCTATGTGATGCTTCTTCCCACCTTCGCGATCGTTCTGGCGATCGTCATGGGGCCGCTGCTCGCCAATTTCTGGATCTCGTTCAAGCCCGTTCAACTCGGCGACCTGCGGCCTGCGTCGCTGATCACCAACGAGCGCCTGCGCGGCGATGCCGAAAATGCCGGCGATGCCGTCGCCATCGAATATCGGATCCGCAACTCATCGCGGGACGACACGATCGCGGGAGCCGGTTTTACGGACACGCTGCCCGAAGGGCTCACGCCGACGGCACTGGACGAGCGCTGCACCGTATCTGGACAGTTTCTGACCTGCGAACTCGGCGACATCGAGGGCGGTTTCCGCGACCGCATCCGCATCGAGGCGACGGTCGAGCCGAGCTATTTGGAAAACGCGCTCAATCCGCGTGACAGCAGGCCGGTGATCACCGGAACGGCGGACAACGTGCTGACCAATTTCGAGTTTTCCCTGGAGAATTTCCGCAGGGTCTTTTCATCGTCCGAGTTCTGGCATGTGCTGCGCGTGTCGATGTACTACACGATCTTCGGAACCGCCGGCGCTCTGGTTCTGGGCCTCTTCGCCGCCCAGCTTCTGAACACCACCTTTGCCGGGCGCGGATTCCTGCGCGGGCTTTTCCTGTTCCCCTATGTGGCACCGGTCATCGCGGTCGCCTTTACATGGGTCGTGCTCCTGGATCCGTTCTCGGGAACGCTGAACTCGATCCTCCAACAGATCGGCTTTATCGATTCCCCGGTCAATTTCTTCGGCGAGCGGGCGGTGACAATCAATCTGTTCGGCCTGCAGTTCGATTTCCCAGTGGCGCTGAGCACCGTGATCGCCTTCGAGGCCTGGCGCTATTTCCCGCTGTCGTTCCTTTTCATCCTGGCGCGCATGCAGTCGATTTCTTCGGAAATGTACGAGGCGGCCGAGATCGACGGCGCGACACCGCTGCAACAGTTCTGGTACCTGTCGCTCCCGCAACTCGCCGGAATCCTGGCGGTGCTGTTCCTGCTGAGGTTCATCTGGACCTTCAACAAGTTCGACGACATCTTCCTGCTGACGGGCGGCGCTGCCGGAACGCGCACGCTGACCGTCGACGTCTACGAGCAGGCGTTCGCCGTATCCAACCTCGGTGCCGGTGCGGCTGTCGCGGTCGTTGTCTTCATCGTCCTTTTGACCTTCTCACTTCTGTTCTTCACGTTTTCACCAAAGGATGAGGCATGACACGCCCGGGCATCGGATTCATCGCGGCCGTTGTCTCTGGAGGCATCTGGGGTGCCTGCTGGATGATTGTCATCTCCGTTATCTTCATGCTGGTTTCGGGCGCGATCACCCGACCGCCGGTCGGCATCGCCCTGCTTGCCGGTGTGGCGAGCGCGGCGGTGCTGGCGGCCACCATGCCGTCGCAAAGGACGCCCGGCATCCAGATCGCCAGCATCGCCGCCATCATTGTGCTGCTCGGCGGCCTGACTCTCGGCGCGCCGCTCGGGCTGCCGCTGTCGCAGGTGCCGCTTTACCAGCTTGTCGCCATTGCCATCCTGATCGTCCTGATCTGGATTTCCAACAGGCTGGTCATCGGCGACCTTTCGGGCGGATCCCTGCCGCGCTATCAGCTCGAACTCATGTTCATCCGCATGATGAAAGGCCTGGGCTTCGTCGTCTTCACCGTGATCGTCGCCCTGCCGTTTTATGTCATGGTGATGACCAGCCTGAAGAGCCAGCAGTCGCTGCTGGCCAATCCGCTGGACTTCTCCATCGACCTCAGTCAGGGCGCCGAGTCGCTGTTCCGTTCCTATATCGAGCTGTTCACGCAGTTCCGCTTCGGCACGTTCCTGATCAATTCGGCCATCGTGTCGGTCGCCACCGTCATCATCACGCTCGCCTTCTCGATACCGGGTGCCTATGCGGTCTCGCGGCTGCGGTTTCCGGGGCAAGCCTTCCTGTCGCGCTCGATCCTGCTGATCTACATGGTGCCGGCGATCGTGCTGGTCATTCCGCTCTACGCCGTCTTCTCGCAGATCGGCCTGCGCAATACGCTGACCGGACTGATGGTCGTCTATCCGGCGACGACGATTCCCGTCGCGCTTTATATGCTGCAGGGTTATTTCCGCGGTCTTCCGGCCGAACTGGAGGAGGCCGGGCTCATGGACGGGCTTACCCGTGTCGGCGTGATCTTGAAGATCACGTTGCCGCTGTCGCTTCCGGCGCTCGCCTCGGTCGCGCTTTACGTCTTCATGATCGCCTGGAACGAGTTCCTGTTCGCTTTCATGTTCCTGGACAATATCGACATCTTCACGCTCTCGCGCGGTGTCGTGTCACTCAACTCATCCGAGGTGCCGCGCCAGCATCTCATGGCCGGAGCGGTGGTCGCCACCGTGCCCGTGCTCTTCATCTTTCTGTGGTTCGAGCGGTTCCTCGTCTCGGGGCTGACCGCCGGCAGCGTCAAAGGATAGCAAATGCGATCAAGTCTGGACGAGGAAGCCATCGGCATCCTCAAAGCGAACGACAGGGGCGGTTTCACCGTTCCGACAGCACGGCTTTATCCCTACCAGTGGAACTGGGATTCGGCCTTTGCCGCGCTGGGTTTCGCGGAGTTCGACCGGGACCGCGCGTGGCGCGAGATCGAGACGCTGTTCGAGGCGCAATGGCCCGACGGCATGGTGCCGCATATCGTCTTCCGCCAGAACGATCCGGACTATTTTCCCGGGCCCGCCATCTGGCAGTCGAACACCGAGCCGCCGTCGTCCGGTCACTCGCAGCCACCGGTGACGGCCAGCATCGTCCTGCGGCTGGTGGAGAGCGGCGGTACAGCTGATATTGAGCGCGCGCGCGCGTTGTTTGACAGGATGCTGGCTTTCCACCGCTGGTTCCACGCAATGCGCGATCCGGAGGACACCGGCCTGGTCGGCATCATCCACCCCTGGGAATCGGGGCGCGACAATTGTCCGGACTGGGATATCGGCATGGACCGGATCGTCGTTCCGGACGATCTCGGGCCCTATCAGCGCCGCGATACGGAGCACATCGATCCGGCCGAAAGACCAAGCGCCGAACAGTATGACCGCTACCTGACGATCATCAAGTTCGGCCGCGAATGCGGCTGGGATCACGTCGAAATGGCACGCAACGGCCCGTTCTACATGGGCGATCCCGGTGTGCAATTCATCCTGATGCGTGCCGACCGCGATCTCTTGAGGCTCGCCGAACTGCTCGGTGAGCGTTCCGCCCAGTCCGAGATTGCGCACTGGCTGGAACGCGCGCGCGACGGCTGCCAGTTGCTGTGGAATCCGGCCGTGAACGCCTTTTGTGCCCGGGATCTGCGCACCCGCGAATTCTCGGACGGCATTACCAGCGCGTCCATGCTGGCCTTCTACGCCGGCGCCGGGTCCGACGAGCAGCGCGATGCCATGGCCGCCCATGCGCGGCGCATACTGGATGATGTCGAGTTCGGCTTTCCGAGTTTCGATCCGACGCATCCGCGTTTCGAATCGAAGCGCTACTGGCGCGGGCCGGTCTGGGCGATCATCAACTTCCTGATCGTCGACGGCCTGAACAACGCCGGCGAGACCGAACTGGCCGATCGCATAAAGGCCGACACCCGCCGGCTGATCGAAACGGCCGGCTTCTATGAATATTTCGACCCGCGGACCGGCGAGGGCCTGGGCGGGGCGGATTTTACCTGGACCGCGGCGGTGCACCTTGTCTGGGGCAGCGGTTCAACCAATTCCCAGGCGGCATGAGAGGATCGGACGGATGGGCTCCATACGGCTTGAAAATGTTGAGAAATGGTTTGGCGAAGTCCAGGTCATCAAGGGGGTCGATCTCGATATAGCGGACGGCGAGTTCGTTATCTTCGTCGGCCCGTCCGGCTGCGGCAAGTCGACCCTCCTGCGCATGATCTCGGGGCTTGAGGAAACGAGCCGCGGCAAGATCCTGCTCGATGATGTCGACGTGACGGCCGAGCCGCCGTCCGGCCGCAAGCTGTCGATGGTATTCCAGTCCTACGCACTCTACCCGCATATGACGGTCGGCGAGAACATGGGTTTTGGCTTGAAGACGGCCGGCGAGGCCAGAGCACAAATCGCCAGCAAGGTGGACGAGGCGGCGCGGGTGCTCAAGCTCGATGCGCTTTTGGACCGCAGGCCGAAGGCGCTCTCCGGCGGCCAGCGGCAGCGCGTCGCGATCGGCCGGGCGATCGTGCGCGAACCGAAGGGCTTCCTCTTCGACGAACCGCTCTCCAACCTCGACGCGGCGCTGCGTGTGGAGATGCGGCTGGAGATCGCAAGGCTGCACCAGAACCTTTCGACGACAATGATCTATGTGACCCACGACCAGGTGGAGGCGATGACGCTGGCGGACCGTATTGTCGTGCTCAAGGACGGGCTGATCATGCAGGTCGGCACGCCCCGCGAGCTCTACGAGAACCCGAACAGCCTGTTCGTTGCCCAGTTCATCGGTAGCCCCAAGATGAACATCATGCCGGCGAGCGCCGACGGCAGCACATTCACGGTCTCGGGCCACGGCAGCGGCGCGCACAGGCTGGGTGAGGTGGCCGGCTCGGCTGCCAGCCTGGGGATCCGGCCGGAGCACATCGACCTTGCCGAGGGCGACGATGCCCACTGCACGGGCGTCGTCGAGGTCGCCGAATATCTCGGTGCGGATACCTATCTTTATGTGAACTGCGCGGGCCTCGACACCATCGTGGTGCGGCGCACCGGCGCCGGGATCATCCGTCACGGGGAAACGGTCGGGTTGAAATTCAACGAGGCCGACATCCACCTGTTCAACGGCGAGGGACGCTCGGTCAATACGGCCTGATTTACTCTAGACGGCGCGTTTCGGTTTCGACTGATTGTACTGCGCCATCAGATCGTTGAACTTTTCGCCCTGGACGGCGATATGATCGCGCAGCGCACGCTCGGCCGCCCCGGCATTGCCGGCCTCGAGAGCGGCAACGATTGTCCGGTGCTCATCCATGGACTGCTTCATGCGCCCCCGTACACGCAACTGCATGCGCCGGAACGGCTGCAGGCGGCGTTGCAGCTTGCGCGCCTCGGCGGCGAGAAAACTGTTGCCGCTGGCCTCGTAGAGCAGATTGTGGAAGCGTTCATTCTCGCTGTAGTAGGCATCCGCATTGCCGCTGCCCAGCGCCGTCTCGCAATCCTCGGCGGCCTGTTTTATGGCGCCGAGGCCGTCATTGGTCAGGCGTCGCGCGGCAAGCCGCCCGCACATGCCTTCAAGCTCCGCCATCACCTCGAACATCTCGACCAGCTCGATGATGCCCGGATGGCGCACATAGGCGCCGCGGCGCGGAACAAGCTCCAGCAGGCCCGATGCGGCGAGCATCTGAAACGCCTCCCGCAGCGGGGTGCGGGAAACGGAAAACCGCTCCGACAGGCGGATTTCGTCGAGCCGTTCTCCATCGGCGAACGCACCGGTGATGATGAGCTGCTCGAGTGTCTCGCGGATTTTGTCTGCACGGCGCTGATCCATGGGCGGAGTTTAAACGCCAACCTACTAAGAATTCAATACTGCGTGTTTTGTATACAAAAATCTTGACATGGAATGCAAAATCGTTAGCGTCGTCGGCGCCGCGGCCGGGCATCGTGCGCTATATGATTGATGCGGAGCCCTTTCCACGCAAGCGCTGCATACTCAGCGAAGCCGACCCCGGTCCCTGGAGTTGATTGATGAACCGGTCCCGATTTTTATCCGACATACTGTCGACCATATTCGAACGCCGCTATTCCGCCTCGGCAGCCGAGGACAAGCGTCCCATCGAGGAGGTCTGCCGCTCGCTCCTGACCGGAGCCGGCGAGGTGTCCGGCCTCAAGCTGGCGCGCACCATCATTGCCCGCTACGGCGCGATGGACCCGCAGGAGAAAGAGGCGTTCTTCCGCTTCCTCACCGAGGAACTCGACGTCGACACCGATGCGGTGGAGGCGAGCGCCCGTCTTTACGGTTCCGAGCGCACGCCCGAGCACCTCGAGGCGCTGATCGGCACGGCGGAACCGGTACGCCAGGAGCTATTGCGCCGTATCAACCAGGTGCCCGGCGCCACCGCGCAGCTTGTCGCCATGCGGCTCGATCTGCTCGGTTTCCTCAAGGACAACCCGGCGTTCGGGCGCACCGATCTCGACTTCATTCATCTCTTCACATCCTGGTTCAACAGGGGGTTCCTCGTGCTGCGACGGATCGACTGGGACACGCCCGCCAATATCCTTGAGAAGATCATCGAATATGAAGCGGTGCACGCCATCGACGACTGGCACGATCTGCGGCGGCGGATCGAGCCGGAGGACCGCCACTGCTTCGCCTTCTTCCACCCGGTCATGCCGGACGAGCCGTTGATTTTCGTTGAGGTTGCGCTCGCCAAGGGCGTTCCCGGATCGGTGCAGGAGGTGCTCGCTGAGGAACGTGAAATTCTTTCAGAATCTCAGGCCGATACGGCGGTTTTTTATTCCATTTCCAACTGTCAGCGCGGCCTGCGCGGCATTTCCTTCGGCAATTCGCTGATCAAGCAGGTCGTCGAAGACCTGTCGCGCGACCTGCCGCACCTGAAGACCTTCGTGACACTGTCGCCGGTGCCGGGTCTCAATCGCTGGTTGCAGGGACTGAAGGAAGAGCGGCCCGACGGTGCGGTTTCGGAGATTTTGTCGGCGGTCGAACATGCGGAAAGGAGCGGCGATACGGATTCGCTTGACCATTTCGCGCCTGAAATGCGTTACCTTGCGACGCAATACCTTGTCGAGCAGAAGCGGCCCAACGGCCTGCCGCTCGATCCGGTGGCGCGCTTTCATCTCGGCAACGGTGCGCTGGTCCACGATGTGCACGCGCTTGCCGACATCTCGCCGAACGGATTGCGCCAGTCCAGCGGCGTGATGGTCAACTACCTTTACGATCTGTCGAAGGTCGAACAGAACCACGAAGAATTTGCCACCAATCAGACGGTCGCCCAGTCACGCACGATCCAGTCGATCCTGCGCGCCGGCTTCCCCGACAGGAAAACACGGAAAACCGCCAATGGCTAACCCGCTTTACGACGCGCTCTTCGCGCCGCATGCACAAAACACCGGTCCGTTCCTCTATCTGAAGGACGGCGGCCACATGACCTATGAGGCCTTCCTGCGCAAGGCAGCGCAGTTCGCGCATGTCATTGCCGATGCGGGCCTCGTCGCCGGCGACCGGCTGGCCGTCCAGGTGGCAAAGTCGCCGGAGGCGCTTGCGGTCTATGCGGCATGCGTGCGCAGCGGCGTGGTGTTCCTGCCGCTCAATACCGCCTATACGCCCGCAGAGATCGATTATTTCGTCGGCAATTCGGGCGCGAGGCTGCTGCTGTGCGACGCGGCGTCGGCGGATGCGCTGGCACCGGTTGCGGCGCAGAACGAGACGGCCCTGATGACCCTCAACGCGGACGGCTCCGGCAGTTTTCCGGAAGCGGCACGCGACAAGCCGGCCGACTTCGAGACCGCCGAGCGAAGCGGCGATGACCTTGCGGCATTTTTGTACACCTCCGGCACGACCGGGCGCTCCAAGGGCGCCATGCTGACGCAGGACAATCTCCTGTCCAACGCGCGAACGCTTGTCGACTACTGGCGCTTTTCCCAGGACGACGTATTGCTGCACGCGCTGCCGATCTTCCACACGCATGGGCTGTTCGTCGCCATGAATGTGAGCCTGCTGTCCGGATGCGCCGTGATCTTCCTTCCGGCCTTCAAGATCGACGACCTGATCGGCAACATGCCGAAAGCGACGGCGATGATGGGCGTTCCGACCTTCTATACGCGCCTTCTGGATGATCCGCGTTTCACCGGCGAACTGACCGGCCACATGCGTCTCTTCGTGTCAGGAAGCGCGCCGCTGCTCGCCGAAACCCATATCCAGTTCGAGGAACGGACCGGCCACCGCATCCTCGAGCGCTACGGCATGACCGAGACGAACATGAACACGTCCAATCCCTATGACGGCGAGCGCCGGGCCGGCACCGTCGGCTTCCCGCTGCCCGGCGTTGAGCTGCGCGTCGCAGAACCGTCGACCGGTGAAAGGCTCGCCGACGGCGAGATCGGCGTGATCGAGGTGCGCGGCCCCAACGTCTTTGCGGGATACTGGCAGATGCCGGAGAAGACGAAGGAGGAGTTCCGCGACGACGGCTTCTTCATCACTGGCGATCTCGGCAGGATCGACGCGGACGGCTATGTCCATATCGTCGGCCGGCAGAAGGACCTGATCATCTCCGGCGGCTACAACATCTATCCGAAGGAAATCGAATTGCTGCTCGACGAGCAGGACGGGGTGTTGGAATCGGCCGTCATCGGCGTGCCGCATCCCGACTTCGGCGAGGGTGTCGTCGGCGTCATCGTGCCCGAACCCGGCCGCGAACCGGACGCCGAGGCGCTGATGGCGGCGATTGGCGGGCAGATCGCCCGCTTCAAGCAGCCCAAGAAGCTGGTGGTTGTCGACGAATTGCCGCGCAACACGATGGGCAAGGTGCAAAAGAACGTGCTGCGTGACCGCTTCGGCGATTTGCTTGCCGGCTGACCGTCACCCGACCGGAATCAGGCCCGCGCGCCTTCGGGAATGGTCCGGGGCAGGGCGTTGAGCGCCTCGATGCTGAAACCGGCGATCTTCTTGTATTTCTCCGCATGGGCAGCCAGCTCTTCGTGGCTTGCCACGTCCTCGATCCTGTCGAACGTGCCGCCGCAGCGGTCCTCGATCATCTGCAGGACCGCATCCGGGCCGCTGCCGCGGTTCGTCAGCACGATGTTGCGCGTCGCCGGAAGCACCTCGGCCTCGTAGGCTTCCAGTGCGCTCGATGTCACGCCGTGATCGAGCATGGCGCGTCCGAGCTTGCGCGCATCGACGATCGCCTGGCTGGCGCCGTTGGAGCCGACGGGATAGGTGGCATGCGCCGCGTCGCCCATCAGCGTGACCGCACCCTCGGTCCAGCGCGCGATGGGGTCGCGGTCCACCATCGGGTATTCGAACACCTTCTCGGCGCTTTTGATCAGTGCCGGAATGTCGATCCAGTCGAAGGCCCAGTCCTTGAAGGCCGGGTAGAAGTCGCCGATATCGGCTTCTCGGTTCCAGTCCTCCTTGTTCCAGCCGGCATCCGGGTCATAAGTGAGTTCGGCGATCCAGTTCATGGTCACAAGGCCGGTTTCGGGATCCGGCTTCGAGATCGGGTAGGCGACGAGGCGCTGGGTCGCATGGCCGATGAGCGCCATGGATGCGCCGGTGCGAAATGGTTTCGCCTGCGATGTCGCGCGCCACAGCACCGCGCCGCCCCAAATCGGCTCGCCCTCGTTTGGCTCCAGCTGCGCACGCAGGGCCGAGTGGATGCCGTCGGCGCCGACGATCAATGAGCCTCGTTCGGTGCGCCTTGTGCCGTCGCCGGAATCGACGAGATGGAGGAGGGGCCCTTCGGCGCTGTTTTCAAAGCCGACAGCGCGCCACCCCGTTTCCAGGCATTGCGGGCCGGCGCGCTGCATCAGCTTGTCATAGAGGAGCATTTGCAGGGCGCCGCGGTGGATCGAATATTGCGGCCAGTTGTAACCTGCCCACTTGCCGCGCGGTTCGGTCCAGATCCTGAGCCCGTGCTTGGTGAAGAAGCCGTATTCCTGCGTCGCAACGGCGATGTCCTCAAGATCCGCCTCCAGGCCCAGATCGAACAGCTCGCGCACGGCATTGGGCTGCAGATTGATGCCGACACCGAGCGGCTTCAGCGCGGGAACGGCTTCGAAGATCTTGAACGGCACGCCAATCTGTTGGCAGGTCAGCGCCAGAGACAGGCCGGCGATTCCGGCACCGGCGATCAGTACGGTCATGCGATAGACGGATCTGGTCCGTTTCCCTGTTGCTGTATTGCGTCAAGATTAGTTTATGTGGTAAACAATTGTCAATATCCGTTTATGACATAAACAAAGAGGCCGTGATGCCTTCTGACAATGCTGCAACAGTTGAACCCCGGTCGAGCGAGCAATCGGGCGCCGTCGACTCCGGGATTCTGCACGACTTGCTCGGACATTTGCTCCGCCACGCATTCAACCGGGGGCAGGCCGTTTTTTCGGAGGTTTTTGAAGACGATGGCGTGACGCCGCTTCAATTCATGATCCTCGAACTGATTTCGAAGAATCCCGGCATCGCCCATTCGCGCATCTGCACTGCGATGGGAACGGCTGCCTCGGTCGTGACAACGACCATGAAGCCGCTGCTGGCTGCGGGAACGGTCGTCGGCCGCGCGTCGGAAACCGACAGGCGCGTGACGCGTTACCGGCTGTCGCAACGGGGTGAAAAATGGTTTGCGGACCTCCGCCCGAAGATCGCCGACTGCGAGGACCGCTTTGCCCGGTCGCTGACCGACAGGCAGCGCGCGGAGCTCATTGCGTCGTTAAAGCGCCTTTCCGGGATCGAAGACTAGTCGCCGGTCCCAAACGTCAGACATTTTGCCGGCAAACCCGTTCAGCTGCGGTTCATGAAGGCTATGCCAACTATTTCCCGATCCAACAGGGGTGGGACCATTGTTGAGCGAAACGCTTTCAAGTTATGTCCGGCGGGCGGACCCAGACGGCAGGCAATCAACGCCTGCAAGACGCCGGACATCCTCCCTCACTCCTGGAAATCGATTCACGGCGTGCCGCGCCGCCGGGGGCGCGATGTGCGCTGGCTGTGCCGTGTAGGAGAGCCGGCGTGATCACCGCCCTGATCATGCCGGTGGGGCGACCGGGCGCTCCAACAGGGGCGTCCGGTCAATTCTTGCGCACTGCATGAGAACACCGAGAAGCCAGGTGTGGAACGGATTCTTTTCGTCGCGGCGATGCCGCAGCGCCTGAATGGTGAACGTCCGAATCTCGATCGGCGGCGCCCGCCAGGCAAGGCCGAAAAGCGGTGCGAATTCTTCGACGAGGCTCTTCGGCAGCGTTCCGATCAGATCGCTTTGCGCCACCGTCGCCAGCGCCGGGAAGAACAACGGCACCGAGGCCACGACGCGTCTCGACATTCCGATTTTTTCAAGCGTCATGTCGACAATGCCCGTCATGTCGCCGACTTCAGACACGAGGATGTGCCGCGCGCCGGCATAGGATTCAACCGTCAGGTCGCCGCAGAAGAGCGGATGTCCCTTGCGCGCAATGACCCGGTACTCCTCGGTGTAAAGCGTGTCGGACAAAAGGTCCTTTCCGTAATCCCAGTAGTAGCCGATGGCGAAATCGATATCGCCGTCGGACACCGCGCGCATGGCTGCATCGCGCCCGAGTTCAAGACTGGAAAGACGCATGCGCGGCGCCGATATGCCCAGCCGCGCGACCAGCGGCGGAACGAGCCGCGACAGGATGTTGTCTCTTCCGGCAATGCGAATCACCCGTGTGCTGTTGTTCGGCTCGAATGTGTCCGGCGCCGCCAGGGTGTTGTTGAGGGTCTCGACAACGTGCCGGACATTCGGCTCGAGCGCATTGGCAACCGCTGTCGGCTCCAGTCCGTGTGCGCGGCGAAGAAAAAGCGGGTCGGCGAATATCTCCCGCAGTCGCCGGAGCGAATGGCTGATGGAGGACTGCGTTAGTCCCAGTTCGCCCGCGACGGACACCGCCTTTCGGTGGCGCATCAGACCGAGGAACACCAGCAGCAGCGTCAGGTCGATCTTCCTGAGTTTAGTTTGATCAATATCACTCATGAGGCGAATTTGATTTTTTCACATTCAATCGTGCTCTATCATGGTCGCGGTACGGGGAACAGGAAAATCAGCCGCAATGGATATCGCTGTCATCGGCGCCCAAAGCGTCGGAAAAGCCTTGGCCGGGTCGTTGAAGCGTGCCGGTCATTCATGATCTGATTTTTGCCCGCAAGAAATTGTGCAGGTGTGCGCCTCTTGCACAATTCGGGCAACCGGACGCCTCCTTGGCGTCCGGTTTTTATTTTGGCCCGGCGGGCCGCCACGGACCCGTTCAGGGCAGCGGAATGAACTCGTCTGTGTCGCCCGGCGGGAGCTGGAAGCGCCCGTGCTCCCAGTCGCCTTCCGCCCAGGCTTCCTTGGCGGCGTCGATCTTGTCGCGCGACGAGGCGACGAAGTTCCACCAGATGTAGCGCGGCCCTGACAGTGTGTCGCCGCCGAGCAGCATGATGCGTGCGCCGCCGGATCCCGCCTTCACGGTGATGGCATCGCCGGGACGAAACACCATCATGCGACCGCTTTCGAAGCTGTCGCCGGCGATCTCGACGGAACCGTCGACGACATAGATGCCGCGGTCCTCGTGATCGTCCGGCAACGGCAGCAGCGCGCCGGCCTCCAGCACGGCGTCCGCGTAGAACATGTTGGTGAAGGTCGAAACGGGTGCCCGCTCGCCCCACGCATTGCCGAGCACGAGGCGGACCTCCTTGCCTTCGCCCTGCAGCACGGGCAGCGCGTCCTTGCCGTGGTGCTCGAAGGCCGCGTCCGTTTCCTCATGGGACTCCGGCAGCGCAACCCATGTCTGGATGCCGAACAGGCTGCTCGGCGCCCGCCGCGTCTCCGCACTCGTACGCTCGGAATGGGTGATGCCGTTGCCGGCAATCATCCAGTTGACCTCGCCCGGATGGATCATCTGGTCGGTCCCCAGCGAGTCGCGATGATGAAACTCGCCGCGAAACAGATAGGTGACCGTGCCCAGCCCGATATGCGGATGCGGGCGCACGTCGATGCCCTGTCCGGTGACGAATTCAGCGGGCCCCGCCTGGTCGAAAAAGATGAAAGGTCCGACCATCTGCCGCCGCGGCGCCGGCAGGGCGCGGCGCACCTCAAAGCCGCCGAGATCGCGGGCCCGCGGAATGATCACGGTTTCGATGCTGTCGAGATTGCCCGCCTCTGGGCAGTTCGGCTCAAGCGCAGGGTTCCAACTCATGATTTTCTCCTTTGCCCGAATATGCGTGCGATCGGCCCGCGTTCAACACGGGCCGCAAGTGACGCACTGTTCATTGATCCCGCAGACAGCGCCTGGCCGAGAGCTTCCTTAACCCCGGTACGTGAGGCTTCCTTAACCTCTGCGCGGGATAATGGCGCCGCATTGCCGCGACCTGCGGACAGTGCACGCGCCCTAAGCCAGGACCGGACGGCGAACGCCATGCTGTCGATCGACAAGACACATTATCGCACGGAGCTGGAAGACTCGTTCGACTTTCGAAGCGACGGGTATGTGGACCTGTTCGAGCGCGCGTCGGCCTATGCGTTCCAGCATCCTGTCTGGCTCGACGCGTTCTACCGGCACCTGGCGCCGGCGCGTGCCGCCGAGCCCGTCGTGCTGTCGGTCCGCCGTGTCCATGACGGGTCGCTCCAGTGTGTGGTGCCGATGATCATGCGCATGAAGCGTGGCTTTCGCCTGCTCGAGATGACCGATCTCGGTGTCGGCGATTATGCCAGCGCGGTGGCCACAGCGGATTTCTGGGCGGATCTCGAGCAGGATGAAGAACTGCAGCAATCGCTCCGCTCGGCACTGCCGGACTTCGACCTGCTGCGCGCCCGGCCGGTCCGCGAGGAGGACTGCGGCCGGTTCAGCCTGCTTTTCGGCTGCGATCCGGAGCCGCTCGGCTTTTCCGCGCACGCCGTCACGCTGGCACGGCCGTTCGCCGATTGGCGAAAGGAAACGCTGAACGGATCGCTGCGGAAGATGATTGACCGCAAATCGCGAAAACTGAGGCGCGAGCATGCGGTCGTGCTTGAACAGGTCGGTGACGCTGCTGACATCCGGCAAGCGATTGTTGATCTGGCGCAGTTGCGGTCCGGCCGATTTGAAGGCGACGTCATCCACCAGGATTTCGCGCGCGCATTCTACAGCGAGGTCGCCGAGGTTGGCGCGCGCGAAGGCATGGCGAGCACCTGGCGGCTAGCGGTGGATGGCGACACGGCCGGCATTGTCTTCGGCCTGACCAACGCCGGGCGTTTCTACTATCTTCTGATCGGCTGCGACTACGAGCGTTTCGGACAGTTTTCGCCAGGCCTGCAGCTCTATGACGGCATCATGGAAGACTGGTCGGGCAGGGACGGGGCCTGCTTCGATTTCACCATCGGCGATGAGGATTTCAAGATGAAGTTCGGCACCGCTCCCACCGCCATGTTCGCGTTTGTCAAAACGGGTAGCCTTCTTGGCGCCCTCGCGCGGCGGGCGCTGACCTGGCGGCACAATTCCTGATTTCACCGTTTCGGGGGAGATTGATGGCCACAGACGACCTGCTTTCCAATTCAGTGATCATTGCCGCCCATCCGGACGATGAACTGCTGTGGTTCGGCGCCATCTTAAAAAAAGTCGACCGCGTGATCATGGTCTACGAGGACTTTTGGCCGAATCCCGAGGTCGGCAATGCGCGCGCGGCGGTGCTCGACGACTATCCACGCGCGGGTGTCACGTCATTGCGCATCGCCGAGGCGGCGACCCACAGCTGCGCCGACTGGAACGACCCGAAACTGAGCGAATACGGCATAGAACTCGGTTTCGAGGCGACAAAGCGGGACCTGAAGCAGTCCGTCAAGCGTCTCCTGGGAAAGAGCCGTGCTCCGCGGGGCGGCATCAATGCGCACTACAAGCAAAATTTCGAGCGCGTCTACACGGCATTGAAACCGCTGCTGATGCCAGAAATGAATGTCTTCACCCACAATCCGTGGGGCGAATACGGTCACGAGGACCACATTCAGGTCTTCCGGGCCGTCGACAGGCTTCGCGGCGAGATCGGCTTTACCCAGTGGATGACCAACTATTGCACCGATCGCTCGTTGCCGCTGGCGATGACCTATACGCAGGATGA
This sequence comes from Nitratireductor sp. XY-223, assembly GCF_004959855.1. Lineage (GTDB taxonomy): Bacteria > Pseudomonadota > Alphaproteobacteria > Rhizobiales > Rhizobiaceae > Hoeflea_A. Next base: position 523,029 of record NZ_SPNT01000003.1, read on the forward strand.
CAACAGGGATTACATCCAGTTCCCGGTCGACGGGACCTATGCCGACACGGTCGCCGACGTGTACCGCAAGCACGGCTGCTGGACCTGGGCGGACAACTGGCGCTGGTTTCCGTTCGAACTCTACTGCCGCGCGCCGCGGCAGCAGAGCGGCGGCGGCCTTGAGCCGGGCCTGCTGCCTTTGAACCTGTTCAAATTTGCAGCCTGACCCAAAAGAAAACGGGCACGCGACTGCGTGCCCGGAATCTCTTGTCGATGCTCCGGTTCAGAGCTGCAACTGGTAGGAGGCCGGAACGTAGCGGAACCCGTCTCCGCGTGTTTCCACATAGCCGAGAGCCGGGAACGGCATGTGATAGCCGACGAAGGGAATCTTGTCCGAGGCCAGCATGCCGAGCACCTTGCGCCGCTGGGCCGCCGCGCCTTCCTTGTTCATATCGAAAAGCACCTCCCAGTCAGGATAGGCGAGCGACCAGACATAATGATTGGCAAGGTCTGCCGTCAGCAACAGTTGGCCGCCGTCGCTTTCGATCATGTACACCATGTGGCCGGGTGTGTGGCCGAATGCTTCCATCGCTGTGATGCCGGTGACGACGTTGTCGCCGTCCTTCACAAAGGTCGTTTTCTCGGCAAGCGGCTTGACGTTCTTGGCGACAAGCGGTCCGGCGCCGCCTTCAGCGCCTTCGGTGGTCCAGAAGTTGTATTCCGCCTCACCGGTCACATAGCGGGCATTGGGAAATGTCGGGCCGTTCTCGCCCATCAGTCCGCCAATATGGTCGGGGTGCATGTGGGTGATCACGACAACGTCGATCTGGTCCGGTGTGTAGCCCGCGCTCGCCAATGCCCCGACGGTATTCCCGCCGCCGCCGGCGCCAAGACCCGTGTCGAACAGGACGAGTTCGTTCCCGGTGTTGATGACAGTCGGTGTGAAGAAGAACCGCGTCTTGTCGGCGGGTATGAAGTTCTCCGCCGAGACCGTGCCGAATTCCTCGGCCGATACATTCATGCCGAAAATGCCCTGCGGGTTGTCCCGCGTGATTGATGCGTCTTGAAGCGTGTTCACTTCAAAGCCGCCGACCTTGAACCGCGCGAACGGCGTTCCTCCTCCGGATTGCATCGGCGCGGCGGCAAGCGCCGGTGCGGCACCCGCCAGACCGGCGGCCAGCGGCAATGCGGATGCGCCGAGAAGGGCCGAACGCCGCGTGATTGTGACTTCAGTCATGGTGTTCCCTTTCAGTTGAGGCTATTGCATTGGGCAGGTGAAGCATCAGACTGGCAGTTAGCGCGACGGTTGCTTCAGGCAAGGGCCGGGACACTGTGTGCTGCAACGGAGACAATTTGTGATGACGAGACGCGAATTCCTGGGTTCGACCGCGGCGGTGACATTCGCACCGGCGGCCTTTGCGTCGGGCGGCGGTGCGGATGGCGATTCAACAGAGCGGGCCTCGTTTTATATGCCCGAAGAAAGCCTGCCACACCTGCGCACCTTCATGCAGTGGCCTGCCAGCCGCACGGTTCATCCGGACCGCCAATTCCTGCGGATCCTCCAGGAGACAATCGCCGACATCGCCAACACGGTCGCCGAGTTCGAACCCGTTGTCATGCTGATGCCGCAAGCGAGCGAGGAAGCGGCCCGCCGGCTGCTGGCCGGGACCGTCGAAATCTGGCCGATCCCCACGGAGGACCTGTGGTGCCGGGACAGCGGCCCGGTATTCGTCACGGATGGTTCCGGAGATCTGGCGATCAGCCAGCTCAATTTCAACGGCTGGGGAAACAAGCAGGTGCACGCCAATGACGGCCTGGTCGCGCAAAGAGTTGCGGAGCGGCTCGGCCTGCGCGTGATCGATTCCGGCGTTGTCGGCGAAGGAGGGGGTGTCGAAACGGACGGCGAGGGAACCCTCCTTGCGCACGAGAGCAGCTGGGTCAATCCCAACCGCAACGATTTGCCGAAGCATGAAATCGAGCGGCGGCTCCTGGGCGCGCTTGGCGCCGACAAGATGATCTGGGCGCCGGGGATCGCCGGTGCCGACATAACCGACTACCACATCGATTCACTGGCGCGCTTCACCGCGCCCGGAAAGGTGCTGATACAGTTACCGCAGGCGGTCGATCCCGAAGATCCCTGGTCGGCCGCGGCCTTCGAGACGTATGACATTTTGCGGGCGGCGACGGACATGTCTGGACAGCCGCTGGAAGTGGCGGTTGTTCCCGAGCCCGTCGGCATACGCGTCGAGGACGACGAGTTCGTTGCGTCCTATGTCAACTACTATGTCTGCAACGGTGCGGTTATTGCCGCCGAATTCGGCGACAGCGAAACGGACAGCGAGGCCGAGCGTCTGCTGAAGGAGCTCTATCCCGGGCGCGAGATCGTTTCGCTCAACGTAGACCCGGTCGGGGAAATGGGCGGCGGCATTCATTGCGCCACGCAACAGCAGCCGCTGGTTTAGAGATTAGACAAGCGGCAGGGCGCCGGTCAGCCGGTCGATGTCGTGCGCTTCGTCGGGGCCAAGGCCAAGTGCCGTGATCGTGCCGGCGGGGATCACGGTCTTTCCCGCATCCCGGACGAGGCTCGCCGCGATGCCGCGGCCCTCGGCCAGCGCGAAAATCTCCTGCAGGGCTTCCGGCGATGGTGCTGACAGCACGATCTTCGGCATGCCGTCTCCGATCCAGTCCTGCTGGATTTCGGGATCCGCCTCGAGATATGCGGACACCGAAGCGTGGGCGACCTGCGCGGCAAGCTTGCCGGGCGGCAGATCGAGTGCGCTATTGACGACGATGACCTGTTTCATGAGGCTATAGTGACCATTCGACCGATCATCTGGCAACCGCCGGACAGGGGAAGACGCCGATGCTGACCGTTCTTGGCCGACGCAGTTCAATCAACGTGCAGAAGGTGGCCTGGCTACTGGCCGAACTTGACGTGCCGCATCGCCACATCGAACTCGGCGGGGACTTCGGCGGGCTCGACACGCCGGAATTCCGCATGATGAATCCGCACGGCAAGGTGCCGGTCCTCAAGGACGGCGACCGGGTTGTCTGGGAATCGCACGCGATCCTGCGCTACCTTGCGGCGATGCACGGAGAAGGGCGGTTCTGGAGCGATGATCCCGCCGAACGCGCGCAGGTCGATCAGTGGATGGAGTGGTCCGAAACGGTCCTGCAGAAGGACTTCATCGGCGGCGTTTTCTGGGGATTCTACAGAACGCCCGAAGAACAGAGAGACTGGAGGTTCATCCACCGCAGCGTCGAGCAATGCGCGCAGCATTTTACATTACTGGACGAAATGGTGGGCGACGACGGCAATCTCCTTGGCGACGACCTGACACTGGCCGACATCACGGTGGGCGTGCACCTCTACCGCTACTTCAATCTCGACATAAAGCGGCCGGATATCCCCGGCATTTCGGCCTGGTACGAGCGGCTTCAACAGCGCGACGGGTTTCGCGAGCATGTCATGGTGCCGTTCGACGAACTATCCGGGAAAATGGCATTTTAACGGCCGCGCCCTTGAAACGGCATCCCCGCATAGCCATGTGGTGATTGCGCGGACGGCCACGCAGTTCAACGGAAATTCTGATGAGGACGACCTTATCGCCATTATGGAGATTAGGTATGGCGTGGATTTTTCTCTTTCTTGCCGGACTGCTCGAAATCGGATGGGCCGTCGGCCTCAAATATACGGACGGCTTTCGGCTGCCCGTTCCCACCGCTCTGACGATCTGCGCGATAATCGCCAGTCTTGCACTTCTCGGATTGTCGCTGCGCACACTGCCGCTCGGAACCGCCTACGCCATGTGGACCGGAATCGGCACCATGGGCACGGTAATTGTCGGCATCCTGCTTTTCAGCGAACCGGCAACCGCCATACGCCTCGGCTGCATCGGCCTGATCGTGATGGGCATCGCCGGGCTTAAACTCACGAGCTGAGCCGATTTGCCGTTTAGTTGTGGACTTTGCCCGATCTCGAGATCCAGTAGCCGAGCAGTGGGAACAGAAACAGCTCGGCTACTAGCGATGGAAGAACCGAGAGACTGAACAGCGTTCTGAAATCAAGGCCGCTGAGACGGGCAATGCCGCCCACAAATATAACGCCGCATAGCACAATCAGCACATTTCGCAGTCGCTGCAACGCAAAGGCGCCGGCAAGAAAGACAAATCCGATCCCGAGCCAGACACCGCCGAGGAAACGGAAATGGCTGTCCTGGGTTCGGAAGGCAGAGGTATCGACCACTTCGACGAAATCTGTCGGACCCTGCCAGCCGAGCGTCTTGATGCCGCCGAAACCGACATTGAAACCCAGGAATATGATCACGACGCCAACAATCGCCAGCAAAATGCGCAACGGCAGAATGGGGTTTTTCAGGGAGACCATGCGACCTCGCTTTTACGCTCTGTCGATTCGTTACTGAATTTCCGGGACACGCACAAGCTCAACGTGCGGTATTCAACGTCACCACCGGCAGGGCGACACGGAATGAGCCGCAATAGCCTGTCCCGCATACAGTCTCCCCGGTCGGCAATACCGCCGATGACGCAATCAAATGACAGCGACGCGCCCGATTGGGCAATTTTTTGTCTCCGGCGACCGATTTTTTCTATTGAAATTGCGGATGTTGGAACGGTTTCGCCCGGCCGGACGAATAATCTGGATTTCATTCCGGCTTCGTGTCTATACTCCCGCCAAGGTTCGCGAGAGGGTAATGCGAACCACCATAAAAACGGGAGTATTTCATGTCACTTCGTAGAAGCTTACTAGGGGCAACGCTTCTGACCGGCCTGCTCGCAACGCAGGCCTATGCTGAAAACACATTCAAATTCGCATTCCAGGGTACGCTCAAGTCTCTTGACCCGTATTCGCTCAACGAGACCTTTACGCTCGGAACTCTGAACAACGTCTATGAGGGTCTGACCCGGCGCGGGCCGGATCTTCAGATCAGGCCGGCGCTCGCCGAAAGCTGGGAAGTCGTCGAGCCGACCCGGTGGCGCTTTCATCTGCGCAAGGATGTGAAGTTCCACAACGGCAATGATTTCACTGCCGCAGACGTGGTCTTCTCCGCCGACCGTGTGCGTTCTGAAGGTTCGGACCTGAAGACCCGCATCCCGGCGGACGCGAAATTTGAGATCGTCGACGACCACACTGTGGATGTCGTCCTGACGTCGCCGAACCCGATCCTTCACTATGAGTGGGACACCTGGGGCATCATCGACAAGGAATGGGCCGAGGCCAACGACTCCGTTCGCGTGACGTCGGCTTCCGACCAGTCTGCCACGACCATTTCGCTGCAGGCCAACGGAACGGGTCCGTTCAAGATCACCAATCACGACGCCGGCGTGAAGACGACGCTGGCAGCCAATCCGGACTGGTGGGATGCGGCCAACAAGAAGTACAATGTCGACACGATCGAGTTCGCAACCATCGCATCGGATGCGACGCGCGTTGCCGCGCTGCTGTCCGGTGAAATGGACCTCGTCTATCCGATCCCGGTTCAGGACATCAAACGCGTCAACGACAACGCCGCAACCGCGGCGCTGACCGGTCCGGAGCTGCGCACCATCTTCCTTGGCATGGACCAGATGCGCGACGAACTGCTCTACTCGAACATCAAGGGGAAGAACCCGTTCAAGGACCAACGGGTCCGCGAGGCCTTCTACCACGCCATCGATATCGAGGCGATCAAAGAGAAGGTGATGCGTAACCTGTCGACACCGTCGTCAATCATGATCTCGCCGTTCATGTTCGACAACGCCTCCAAGATTGCCCGCCTCGGCTACGATCCGGACGCTTCCAAGAACCTTCTCAAGGAAGCCGGCTATGCGGACGGGTTCGAGGTTGGCATGGACTGCCCGAACGACCGTTACGTCAATGACGAGGCGATCTGCCAGGCGGTTGTCGCGATGCTCGCACGCGTCGGCATCAAGGTGAACCTCAATGCCCAGCCGAAGGCCCAGTACTTCGCCAAGGTGCTGGCGTCGGGCGGTTTCGACACGTCCTTCTACCTGCTTGGCTGGACACCGGGTTCCTTCGACTCGTGGAACGTTCTGAGCAACCTGCACGGCTGTCGTGACGAGGCCGGCAATGGCGGTATGTTCAACCTCGGCGGCTACTGCAACGAGGACGTCGATTCGCTGACCGCGCAGATCCTGGTTGAGAACGATCCGAACAAGCGTCTCGACCTGATCACCCAGGCCTATCAGATCACCACTGCTGAATCGGCCTATATCCCGCTTCACCAGCAGGGTCTTGCCTGGGGCGTCTCGGACGGCTTCGACGTCGTCCAGCGCGCTGACAACGTTCTCATGCTCTATCACGTCAACAAGAAATAAAGAGCCTTCTTTGGGCCCCGGCGAAAGCCGGGGCCTAAGACTATTTCCCCATGCTTGCTTTTGTTATTCGACGTCTTGTTCAGTCGGTGGTGGTGATGCTGGTTGTCAGCCTCATCGCCTTCGTCATGTTCCGCTTTGTCGGCGATCCTGTTGACCAGATGGTCGGCCTTGAAACCACCCTGGAGGAACGCGCCAAGCTGCGCGAGCAACTCGGCCTCAACGATCCGCTGCCGGTGCAGTTCTGGAACTTCGTTTCCAAGGCGGCGCAGGGCGATCTCGGGATTTCCTACCAGTTCAAGCGCCCGGTCGCCGTGCTGCTTAGCGAACGCCTTCCGGCGACGCTGGAACTATCCTTTGTTTCCGCGCTTTTCGCTTTGCTGGCCGGCATACCCATGGGTGTCTACACGGCCTTGCGCCGCGAGAGCTTCCTGTCGAAACTGTTTCTGACGGTGTCGCTGATCGGCATTTCGCTGCCGACCTTTCTGATCGGCATTCTGCTGATCTTCATTTTCTCGGTGAACCTGCAATGGCTTCCGAGCTTCGGCCGCGGCCAGGTGGTCGATCTCGGTTGGTGGACGACCGGATTCCTGACGGTCTCCGGCCTCAAAGCACTGATCCTGCCGTCGATCACACTCGGTCTTTTCCAGATGACGCTCATCATGCGCCTCGTGCGCTCCGAGATGCTCGAAGTGCTACGCACCGACTACATCAAGTTCGCGCGGGCCCGCGGGCTCAAGGACCGCGCCATCCATTTCGGTCACGCGCTGAAGAACACGCTCATCCCGGTCATTACCATCACCGGTCTGCAGCTCGGATCCATCATCGCCTTCGCCATCATCACCGAGACGGTTTTCCAGTGGCCGGGCATGGGTCTTTTGTTCCTGCAAGCGGTGCAGAACGTCGATATTCCGATCATGTCCGCCTATCTGCTGCTGATCGCCTTCCTGTTCGTCGCCATCAACCTGATCGTCGACCTGCTTTATGTCGTCGTCGATCCGCGCATCCGCATCGGAGGGGCTGAGGCATGAGCACGGAAACACAGGAAATGGCACGTCCCGGTTTTCTGGCCCGTGCACTCGACTCCGACATCTGGCACTCGTTCAAGCGTTCCAGGATCACCATCGTCGCGGCGATCGTGACGCTGTTCATCTTCCTGAGCGCCCTGTTCGCGCCGCTGATCGCGCCGCACAACCCGTTCGATCTCGCGACGCTCTCACTGCTCGATTCTCTGACGCCGCCGGCCTGGGAGGAGGGAGGCGATCCGCGCTTCCTGCTCGGCACCGACGACCAGGGACGCGGCATCCTGTCGACCATCCTTTACGGGTCGCGCATCTCGCTGGCGGTCGGCTTCGCATCCGTGGTCTTTGCGGCCATTCTCGGCATATCGCTTGGGCTGCTGGCCGGCTATGCGGGCGGTCGCACGGATTCGATCATCATGCGCATCGCCGACGTGCAGCTGACCTTTCCGGCCATCCTGATCGCGCTGCTGATCGACGGCTCGGTGCGCAGTGTGCTCGGCGGCATCGACCGCGAACAATCGGCGTTCTACGTGCTGGTGGTGTCCATCGGTCTGTCCTTCTGGGTGCAGTACGCGCGAACGGTCCGCTCTTCGACGCTGGTCGAGAAAAACAAGGAATACGTCCAGGCCGCGCGTCTGATCGGGCTGCACCCGATCAAGATCATGGCCCGGCATGTCCTGCCGAACGTGATGGGGCCGGTGCTGGTGATCGCCACGATCAACCTGGCGCTCGCCATCATTACCGAGGCAACCCTGTCGTTCCTCGGCGTCGGCATACCGCCGACCCAGCCGTCGCTCGGGACCATGATCCGCATCGGCAACGACTTCCTGTTCTCCGGCGAATGGTGGATCACCATTTTCCCAGGCATCACGCTCGCCATCCTCGTGCTGGCCGTCAATCTCCTTGGCGACTGGCTGCGCGATGCGCTCAATCCGCGGCTGAGGTGATCCCATGAGTGACGCTCTCCTTTCGGTCCGCGATCTCGTGGTCGAGTTCCCGACCCGCAAGGGTATCCTCACCGCCGTCGACAGCGTGAGCTTCGACATCGGCCGCGGCGAAGTCCTCGGTGTTGTGGGCGAATCCGGCGCCGGAAAATCCATGACAGGCTCGGCCATCATCGGTCTTATCGAACCGCCCGGACACATTGCCGGCGGATCGATCGAGCTCGCCGGCGAGCGCATCGACAATCTGCCGCTGGAGGCGATGCGCAAGGTGCGGGGCAAGCGCATCGGCATGGTCTTCCAGGATCCGCTGACATCGCTCAATCCGCTCTATACGATCGCCGAGCAGCTGATCGAGACCATTCGCACGCATCTGAAGCTCAGCGAGCGCGATGCACGCGAACGGGCGATCGGCCTTTTGGACGAGGTCGGCATTCCCGCGGCCTCGCGGCGCATTGACGACTATCCGCACCAGTTCTCCGGCGGAATGCGACAGCGTGTCGTCATTGCGCTGGCGCTGTGCGCCGAGCCGGAACTGGTGATTGCGGACGAGCCGACGACGGCGCTCGACGTGTCGGTGCAGTCGCAGATCATCGACGTGCTGAAGAACATGTGCGCCGAGCACGGCAGTTCGGTGATGCTGATCACCCACGACATGGGCGTGATCGCCGAGGCCGCCGACCGCGTCGCGGTCATGTATGCCGGCCGCCTGGCGGAGATCGGCCCTGTGCGCGACGTCATTCAGGATGCCCGCCACCCCTATACGAAGGGGCTGATGGGATCGATCCCGACTCTGATGCACGATTCCGACAGGCTGACGCAGATACCGGGTTCCATGCCCCGCCTGACGGATATTCCGCCCGGTTGCGCATTCAGCCCGCGTTGTCCGAAGGCCTTTGACCGCTGCTTCAGCGTGCAGCCCGCCTGTGAGAGGCACGAGGACCGTGAAGTTGCCTGCCTGCTCTATGACGAAGGAGGCCGGCCATGACCGAAGCCCTGGTCAATGTCGAACACCTCAGCCGCGTCTTCGACGTCTCCAAGCCCTGGCTGAACCGCGTTCTCGAGCGTGACGAGAAGAAGTTTCTCGTCGCCGTCAACGACGTGACATTCGAGATACGGAAGGGTGAGACCTTCGCGCTTGTCGGCGAATCCGGCTCCGGCAAGTCGACCATTGCAAAGCTCATCGTCGGCCTCATCAGGCCGAGCGGCGGGCAGATCAGTTTCGACGGCAAGAACGTCGCGACACAGGGCAGCTCCTCGATGCGCCAGCTCAGGAGCCGCTTCCAGATGATCTTCCAGGATCCGTTCGCCAGCCTCAATCCGCGCTGGCGTGTCAAGGACATCATTGCCGAGCCGATCCGCACCTTCGGCCTGGAGGGCGAGGCGGCGCGCTGGCAAACCCGTGTCGACGAACTGCTGGAAACCGTGGGCCTGTCATCCGGCGACGGGGCGAAATATCCGCACGAGTTTTCCGGCGGCCAGCGCCAGCGTATCGCCATCGCGCGCGCCCTGTCGGCGCAGCCCGAATTCATAGTCTGCGACGAGCCGACGTCGGCGCTCGATGTCTCCGTCCAGGCGCAGATCCTCAACCTGATGCGCGATCTGCAGGACGAGTTCGGACTGACCTATCTTTTCATCAGCCACGACCTTTCCGTGGTGCGGCACATGGCGACCCGCATCGGCGTGCTTTACCTCGGCCGCCTCGTCGAAGTCGCGGAAGGCAAGACGCTGTTCAAGGATCCGCAGCATCCCTACACCAAGATGCTGCTCGATGCGGTTCCGGACCTGGAGATGACCGGACGCGCCCGCAAGCCTGTCGAGGGCGAGATCCCCAATCCGATCGATCCGCCGTCCGGCTGCGCTTTCCATCCGCGTTGTGCGCTCGCCAACGATCGGTGCCTGAGCGAGAAGCCGGAACTCAAGCTTCACGGAACGACGGAAACCGCCTGTTTCGCGGTCGACGAGGGCCGTGTCTGATCCGTTGTCGGTGTCTTATGCGTAGGGATTTGGTTTGGGCGGCGGACGATAAGCACCGTTTGCTGCCTTAATGGCCTGTGCGTGTTCCTGCCCCCAATCGCATAGCGACTTGTAGAACGGGTGCAGCGACCGACCCAGTTCGGTCACCTCATATTCGACCCGCGGCGGCACTTCCTCGTGATAGGTGCGGTGTACAAGACCGTCGCGCTCCATTTCCCGCAATCTGAGCGTCAGCATGCGTTGCGTGATATCGGGCAGTTGCCGCCGCAGTTCCGAAAAGCGCTGCCGCCCGCCGAACACCAGGCAGAACATAATCGCCGGCTTCCATTTCGCGCCGATGACTTTCATCAGTGTCTCGACCTGGTCGACGAGTTCGCGGCCGCGTTCATCCATGTCACACCCGGTATACTTTTTGTGCCTGATTGACTTTTTATACCGCCCATCCGTTGAATTGGCGACACCGATTGCTGTCCGAGGGAGAAGCGCATGACCGAAGCGCGAATTGTCCACACCGACCGCTGGGGCGATATCATCGACCGGCCGGCGGGCGGTTGCGTCGAAATCCGCTGGTTCGACACCACTTCCGCGATGGCGGGCGACGATTTCAACACCTTCCTGTCCGTCTATGCCGGTCACGTCGAACAATGCGGCCGGGCGTGCGGGCTCGTCGATGCCGTCCAGTTCCGCATGGACATGGCGAAGATGAACATGGGCTGGCGGGACGAGAATATCATCCCGCGCTACAACGCCGCCGGTATGCGCAAATTCGCTTTCATAATGCCGGGCGGCATGCCGGCCATTGGCGCACCGCCCGCCAACGAGGGACCGGCCGACTTCCCGACAGGCTATTTCGGCACGCGGGCCGACGCGCTTGGATGGTTGAAAGGCTAGTGTTACGGCGAATGCGACAGACGCTCAGATTTCCGGCGCGCTGCTGTCGCAGCAATCCGTGCCTTCCTGAACCGGCGGGCAGGGGACCGTCGCGTAGGAGCAGAAGACGCAACAATCGCCTTCCCTGGGACTGAGCAGGACGCCGCAGCCCTTGCAGTCGTAGAACCATTGGCAGGCGTCCGTCGGCATGATCTCGCGCGAGACATGTCCGCACTGCGGGCACGTAATTTCTGATTCGAGGATCGGTTTGGTTCCAGTCATTGTCCTACATGAGACCGATCAGAAAGTTGTTTATGCGCGTTTCGTTCATCAGGACGATCCATGCAACGAACGTGATCGCCGTTCCGGTTGCCAGCGTGCCGTAGACGGTGCGACTGGCATGACGCCTGATTGCCACGAACCAGGCGAGTGCGACCAGCAAGGCCGCGGCCGCAGCGATATAGTATCCGGCGGCGGCAATGCCCCCGATAACGGCAACCCAACTGCCTCCGAGGCCGATCATAATCAATATCAGCGGCAAGACACAGCAGGCGGCGGTGATCAGTGCGATGATCGATCCCCAAAGCCCGGTTTTTGCAAGTCCCATGCCTTCCAATTCGCTCAAGCTCCTGATGGTGATTTGGGTCTGTCGACAGTGTATACAAGCTGTAGCGACTACAGGATCAAGGACCATCGAAATGCATTCCATCGGCAAGGCCTCGGAATTAAGCGGAGTCCATATCGAGACCATTCGCTATTATGAGCGCGAGGGCGTGTTGCCAAAGGCGGAAAGAACCGAAAGTGGCCGGCGCATTTACAGCGACGATGACATCGCGCGCATGAGATTTGTCAGGCATTGCCGGGAGTACGGATTTCCCATTCGCGACACCCGAACCCTGCTTTCACTTACAAAGTCGGATACGCCGTGTGGCAGTGCGCAGGTAATCGCCCGGGAATATCTCAATTCGGTTCGCCAGAAAATTGCTGATTTGTCGGTTCTGGAGCAGGAACTCGACCTGCTGATTTCAAAATGTCATCCCGACGATGCGCAGTGTGCACTTTTGCAAGAGCTCTACGGGCGCGAACCATCGACCGTAATTTAGCCGATCGTCAGCCCGTCCCGTTTGCTCTCTTCGTCCGGTTCGACATGGATCGTGATGTTCGATCCGGGGATCGCCTCGGCAAGCGCTGCCTCGACACGATTGCAGATCGCGTGCGAGTCCGCAACGCTCATCCGGCCATCGACAACCAGGTGGAACTCGATGAAGGAGACGTGCCCGGCGCTGCGTGTCTTTATGTCGTGAACCTCCAACGCCCCGGTGGCGCTTGCAAGGATGGTCTGCCGTATCCGTTCGGTCTCCGTCTCGTCGAGCGCGCTGTCCATCAGCCCATCCACCGATGACCGGATCACCTTCCAGCCCTCCAGAAGGACGTTGATGCCGATACCAATGGCGATCAGCGAATCCAGGAACAGCCAGCCTGTGGCGAGAACCAGGCCGAGCCCGACGATCACCCCGGCCGATGTGACGACATCCACCATGATATGCCGGCCATCGGCGGAAAGGGCCGGCGATCGGGAGCGGCGACCTTCGCGGATCAGGCGCCAGGCCCAGAGCCCGTTGATGACCGCCGCGAGGCCGTTGACGGCCATCCCGGATGCCGGCTCATTGAGAGCATGCGGATTTGCCAGTGCCGAAACGGCTTCGGTGAAGATGAGAAGGGCGGCCACGACGATCAGCACACCGGCAACAACGGCCGAGAAATACTCGGCCTTGTAGTGCCCGAAGGGGTGTCGCTTGTCGGCCGGGACGTGGCTGATGCGGATGGCGAGCCAGGCGAGGGACGCCGTGACGACGTTGATGACCGATTCCAGCGCGTCGGAAAACAGCGCAACGGAGCCGGTAATCCACCAGGCGAGGGTCTTGAGGATCAGCACCAGACCTGCGACCGCGATGGACCAACCGGCGAGATTGGTTATGCGGTTTTTGCTGCTCACAATCGTCCGGCCGTTTGCTTTGTTCCAGTGGTGTCGGCGGCAAGCTATGTCACGGCTTTGACATTCATTGCAAGCACCGCCGCCTCATTGCTCCGCCGAAACACCGTGCGCTTTGCGGCTGTCGTCCGGCGCCTGCGCACGGTCGTTCATGCCGTAGTCGCGGATCACGCCGGCGATGCGCAACCGGTAATCGCGGAAGATCTCCGTGCGGCCCTTGTTTTGTGCAGAACGGTGGGCCGCGCGATTGCGCCAGTCCCTGAGTGCCTCCTCGTCGCGGAAAAACGACAGCGACAGGATCTTGTTCTCGTCCGTCAGGCTCTGGAAACGTTCGATCGAAATGAACCCGTCTATCTTCTCCAGCTCGGGACGGAGAGCGGCGGCGATGTCGAGATACTCCTCACGCCGCTCCAGATGCGGTTCGACTTCGAAGATGACTGCGATCATGGGTTCACCATCGGGCTGTGCGGCGCTGAGGCCAGTTTGAGAAATGTCCTGTCCTCGCGCAACAGGAATTTCTCCTTCATCGCGAAAGCGTAGTTTTCTCTGCCGAGCGGGTCGCCGGCCAGCCGGCCGCGATAGGTCTCGTAAGCGGCCAGGCTTTCGATGTTATAGATGCCGTAGGCGAGGGTGGCAGACCCCTCATGCGGCGCGAAATAGCCAATCAAGTCCGCGCCGCATCGCGGAATGGCCTGGCCCCAGTTGCGGGCATATTCCTCGAACTGCGGTTTTTTTGTCGGGTCGATATGGTATCGGATGAAACAGGTGATCATGACGGGCCTCCTTTCACCCATCATCCCACATTGCATTGCTGGAATGCTTCGACTATGGTCGAACTATGAAAGAAGGTCCGGACATTGCCATGATCGGCGCGCTTATCGGTGATCCCGCGCGCGCCAACATGCTGACAGCGCTGATGAGCGGCAAGGCGCTGACCGCAAGCGAGCTTGCCGCGGAGGCGGGAATAACGCCGCAAACCGCGAGCTCTCATCTGTCGAAACTGGAGGCGGCCAACCTGACGCGCCAGCGCAAGCAGGGAAGGCACCGCTATATCTCGCTCGCAAACGATGATGTCGGGGGCGTACTGGAGGCTCTGATGGGGCTGGCGGCAAAATGCGGCCATGTCCGCGCCAGAACCGGCCCCAGGGATCCGGCGCTGCGCAGGGCGCGCGTCTGCTACAATCACCTGGCCGGCGAACTGGGTGTCAGGCTGCATGATAGCCTGAAGGCCAACGGCTTCGTTCGCGAGGAGGGGGAGGACATCGATCTCACCGACCGGGGTGCCGCCTTCGTCCGGGAATTCGGCATCGACCTTGATGCGCTTTCCACGCTGCGCCGGCCGCTTTGCCTGTCCTGTCTCGACTGGAGCGCGCGCCGGACCCATCTTGCCGGCTCCCTCGGCACGGCACTGCTCGACCGCATCTATACACTCGGCTGGGCGAGGCGGGAGGAGAATTCACGCGTGATTTCCTTCAACCGCAAGGGCGAGCAGGATTTTCTCAAGACATTTGCGGTCTAGTGGCCGAAAGCGAACCTGGAGGAAGCAGATGACCGAACGTCCCCTCTGGCAGTTGGGTGCCTGCGAACTTGCCGAAGCGATCGCCGCGGGCGAGGTTTCGGCCAGCGAGGCGGTGACCGCGGCGGTCGAGCGCATGCGGAAACGCAACGGTGCGGTCAACGCCGTGGTGGACGAATTCGGCGACGAGGCCATTGCCGAAGCCGAGGCGATGGATGCGCGGATGCGGCGCTCGGGCCCGGTCGGCCCGCTGAATGGCGTGCCGGTGACGATCAAGGAAAATGTCGACCAGGCGGGCAAGGCGACACCGAACGGCGTCACCGCGTTGAAGGACGTTGTCGCACCCGCCGACTCGCCCGTCGTGACGAATTTCAAGAAGGCGGGCGCCATTGTCATCGGACGCACCAACACGCCGGAGTTCTCCTTCCGGGTGACAACGGTCAACGAACTGCACGGCCGCACGTTCAATCCATGGAACGACTGGGCCACCGCCGGCGGCTCTTCCGGCGGTGCGGCAGCGGCGGTCATGTCCGGCATGGGCGCGTTGGCCCACGGCAACGACATCGCCGGATCGTTGCGCTTTCCGCCGGCCGCGACCGGCGCGACATCGGTGAAACCCAGCCTCGGGCGCGTGCCGGCCTACAATCCCTCCGCGCCCGCGGAACGTGGGCTGCTGGCGCAGCTGATGTCCGTTCAGGGCGTGATTGCCCGGGAAGTCCGCGATGTTCGCCTCGCCATGCGCGAACTCGTACGGCCGCGGCCGCAGGATCCGTGGATGGTGCCGCTGCCCTTCGACGGCACGCCGCTCGACGGGCCGGTCAACGTGGCATTCACGAAGAACACTTTCGAGTTCGACCTCGATCCGGCGGTCGAGACGGCGCTCGATACGGCGCGCGACGCGCTCGCGGACGCCGGCTACCAGATCGTCGAGACGGAACCGCCGCTGGTGCGCGAGATCGCCCGCGAAGCGGGCAAGTGTCTGTTCGGCGAGGTCAGGAAGCTGATGGGCAAGGATATCGAGACCTACGGAAGCGCGACGATAAACGCGATCTTCAGGGATTACTTCGAATATTTCGGCGCCTATGAGGGCGAAGATCTCCTGCGCGGCCTCGCCAAGCGCACCCATTATGCCCGCGAATGGTCACTCTTCCTTGAGGAATACCCGCTGGTGCTCACACCGTTCCTGCCGCATCCGACCTACGCATGGGACTGCGACACCGGGGGCGTGGAGGGCGTGACCGATGCGCTCGGCTCCTCGGTTTACGGCTACTCCATGAACTTTATGGGACTGCCGGCCGGAAACGTGCCGGCGAACTACAATGACGGGCTGCCGGTCGGCGTTCAGATCGTCGGCCGCCGCTTCCGCGAGGATCTCATTCTGGACGCCTGTGAGGCTGTTGAACAGCGGGTCGGCATCATGGCCGAACGGCTGTTCGAGCGCGGCTAGCCGGTTCTCTATCGCGCGATGGCGTCGATATCCGGATGCCGCCACGCCGTGCGGATAAGCACCAGTGCCAGCAGTGCCGCGGCGATGCAGATATAAAACGGCAGGCGCAGGTCAACGGCCATGAGCAGCCCGCCGATCAGGGAAAAGACACCGGCCGCAAGTGTGAAGGCCGCGGTCGTAATGCCCATGACCCAGCCCTGTTCTTCATCCGAAACGCTTGCTGAAAACAGCCCCAGCAGCGCCGGGTAGGCGATACCGAACCCGAAATAGAACGTGGCAATGAAGACGTAGCTAAGCGCCGGCACCGGAGTGAGAACAAAGAGGGCGCCGCTCAATGCCATTGTGCAGGTGACCGTGGTGATCACCGGCAGCTTTCCGAAGCGCCCCAACACAGGCGAGACAAGGAATGTGCTCGACGTCGCCAATGCCGCTCCAAGGACCATCATCGCCATGTTCGTGCCGAACAGGCCGATCTGGAACTCGCTGCTCAGGTAATTGTCCATAAAGACGTAGAACAGCACATTGGCGGACATGAAGCTGAGGAACACGGTGTAAAGACGCATCACGACCGGCTTTTCGCGAATGCGGACCAACTGCGTGAACACCTCGAGCGGTCTGATCTCCAGTTTCTCGCGCTTCGTCTTGACGTCCTTGTAGGTGAATTGCACGAGCAGGATTGTGACGAGCACCAGGACGAACGCGCCGTAGAACGGCATCTTGATGCTTGCGAAGCTTCCCAAAATGGCCGGATCGGAAAGAACGCCGCCGATGATCGGCCCGCCGACGAGGCCGGCGCTGATGCCGGTGACGATGTAGCCCATGTTGCGCGCTTTTTCCTCGTCGGTCCGGCTGGCGTCAATCATTGCCGCCTGCGCGATCGGCTGGTTGCCGGCGGTGAAACCGGTGATGCCACGGCCCAGGATCAGAAGCCAAAGGCTGTCGGCGAACAGTGAAAAAATGGTGATCGCATAACCGATCAGCGCCCCGAACAGGCAGATCATGATGGCGGGCTTGCGGCCGATCGTATCGGAGAGCTTTGCGACATAGACGCCGCCGAAGAACCAGCACAGGAAGAAGATGCCGATGACAAGGCCGTAGTCGAAGTGGCGCGTCGCATCCGAGGATGAGACCGGAAGAAAGGTCAGTTTCGGATCCATCACCAGTTCATTGATGATCGGAAAGACCAGCCCCTGGCCGATCAGGTCGACAAACACGACGGCAAGCAGGGCGAACTTTGCGACGGGTGACATGACGATCCCTCGTTGTTTTGCCGGCAATGTTAGCAGAGTCTCGCGACAAGCTCGAAAAGAATGAGACCGCCGAAGGCCGCTGAGAACCTGACCGTTGCCTCTGGGACGCGGTGGACGGACCCCCGAAATATTTAACACTGTAAGCAAGTTTGATCCGCCACCACCGGCAATAACCACATCCGTGCCTATTTCTCGGGCCACCCTTGGTCTCGTGGGGCATGCCGTGGGAACACATTGTTGGGAGTAAGACCGTGGCCAATGGTAGCGAACTGGCTTTGATACTCGAGGGCGGCAAGGACGCCCAGATACAGCACAGCGACAATCTTCGTGAGCAGTTGGAGCGAATCGGCCTGCTGGAAATGTCGGCAGTCGCGGCTCCGGCGCTGGCCGCCGCCGTCGGCTCTGCCTGTGCAGTGGTGTTCTATTCCTCCAACCATTCGCAGGTCGGTGCCGGAATCGGTGATCTGGCGATTATTCTCGCGTGGTTTTTTGCCGCCATCTTGCTGTGTGTGATGGTCCCGGGCCTGTCCTGGCTTCGTCAGTATCTGCACGCGCACGCGCTGTTCGAGCAGACGGTCGACTTCGAAGAGCCGTTCATCCACGACAGCGCAAGATCCCGTTTCCTGTCCCAGTGGGGGCGGATCTGCATGGTCGCTTCCGTCGTCGCGATCTTCGGCTCCTACGCGGCCCTGACCGCGGGCGGCTTTGCGTTTCTTGAGATTATGCGCTGACACTTCAGACCCTTAAGCGCCGGTCATCCCTGTCGTTTTGCGCGATGGCGACGCTTTAAGTATGTTGCAATATGCAGATTGTAGAATCCTGTATCAGACGGGATTCGCAACGCACCGGCTAACGCCGATTGCAGCAGGGGGTGACCAAATTGCGCAAGGCCTATCCGCCGATCGAGCCGTATAATTCGGGCATGCTCGACGTCGGCAACGGACACGAAATCTACTGGGAATTGTGCGGCAACCCGGCCGGGAAGCCGGCAATATTCCTGCACGGCGGACCGGGTGCCGGCTGCACGGAAGACCACCGGCGCCTCTTTGATCCGGATCGCTACCGGGTCCTGCTGTTCGACCAGCGGGGCTGCGGCCGCTCGACGCCGCACGCCAGTCTTGATTCCAACACCACCTGGCATGTCGTCGACGACATAGAGTCGCTGCGCATGAAATTCGAGGTCGACCGCTGGCTTGTTCTGGGCGGCTCCTGGGGAAGCGCGCTGGCTCTTGCCTATGCCGAGACCTATCCCGAGCGCGTTTCCGAACTGGTTCTGCGCGGTATCTTCACCGCCAGGCGGTCGGAATTGCTCTGGCTGTACCAGGACGGCGCCTCCTGGCTCTTTCCGGACAAGTGGCAACGCTTTGTCGATCCCATTCCGGAAGAGGAGCGCGGCGATCTCATTGCCGCCTACCACAAGCGCCTGACCGGCACCGATGAGGAGGCACGCATCGAGGCCGCACGGGCCTGGAGCCTTTGGGAAGGCGAGACGATCCGGCTGATGCCGGACAAGAAACTAAGCGAGTTGCACGGATCGGACGAGTTTGCCCTCGCCATCGCTCGCATCGAGAACCACTATTTCATCAACAAGGGCTTCTTCAAGGATGCCCAGATCCTGCGCGACGCGCACAGGATCAAGGACATTCCGGGCGTGATCGTCCAGGGGCGCTACGATGTCGTGACCCCGGCGCGGACCGCCTGGGATCTGCACCGGGCCTGGCCGGAGGCCGATCTGCAGTTGGTGGACGGAGCAGGGCACGCCTACAACGAACCGGGCATCTTGCACCAGACCATCCTCGCGACAGACCGGTTCGCCGATCAGACCACCTGATCGGCCCGGGCCTGATCCGCGAAGAGATTGAGTGCCGCATATTGCAACAGCATGATGGTCTTGTCGTCCTGGATGCGCCCGTCGCAGATCATCGCATAAGCCTCATCGAAATCGCGTTCGAGCACCTCGATATCTTCGCCTTCGCCGACAAGGCCGCCTCCGGCTGACACGCGGTCGCGGGGCGCGTAGGGCGCGACGTAACAGTGGATCTTCTGGCTGACGGCGCCGGGGCTCATGAACGCCTCGAACACTTTCCTGAGCTCGCCGATGCGATAGCCGGTTTCTTCCTCGGTCTCGACGCGAATGCGCTCCTCCGGCGATGCACCGTCGAGCAAGCCGGCGGGCGTTTCGATCATCAGGTCGTCATATCCTTCGCGATAGGCCGCATAGCGCAACTGGCGGACCAGGATGACCGTGCGCCGGTCCGGATCGTAAAGGAGGATGGTCGCACCGTGTCCGCAATCGAAGACCTCGCGCGTCAGAACCTGCCAGTTTCCGTCGCGCCGCCTGTGCTCGAATGTCGTTCGGGTCAGGCGGGACCAGCCCTCGTGTAGGATCTCCGTGCCGTGCAGCCGCAAATTGTCTGTGATTGTCATGGTCGGATCGATCCCGCTTTGATACCCAAGACGTGGGACGGCATGAGTGACCACAGCCGGTGGCCCGAGTCAATTGCCGGCAAACAATGTTTCCCGCGGCAACAAGGCGGTCGAAATCCGATGCACAGCCTTCGCCAATTCCTTGGAAAATGTCGTCGGGTTTTGCTTCATGATGGCCGCGGCGGTACCGCCGAAGACCGGCTGAAATTTTTCCGAAAAATCTTATCGCTTTTCGGATCAATGGCATAAGCCGTTGCGGCGGATTCTTATCCCCTGAGTTATCCACTGTGGAATACTTCGACTCGACAGATCTGGCGTTTTCGGCGCAATATGTACGCGTTGGGTCCGGACAATTCCTGACCGCCGATTGGGAGACAATTGATCGGATCGCCCAACATCCTGTGAACGGCCCGGCCAGGAACGTTTCCAACGCCCCGACCGGAAAACCGTGAGGCACACAGGGCGCTGTGAAAGCGAATGCATGTGCGATAACAGCACGCGGTTAGCGGACCTTCCGGTCTGTGGACCGCACCGGCCAGAAGCTTCATTTAATGGGGCAGTTGGCCAGCGGACGCGGCAGTTGACGCAGGGTTCGCGAGAGGCCTAACGGTCAACGCGAACAACTGATTGACTAACGCGCTCGAACAGGGGGGCGCTGGCTGTGGCCAGCGTCTTTCCTTTTGTGCGCAGCGAAATTCTCCAAACGACCTGACCCGTTTACCCGCAGGGCTTCGCTGCGCATCGAATTTCGGCGCCGCGTGACGTCCCGCCGGCTAACGCCGCCAACCACCCAACCGCAATGTCGTTATCAGAAGCGGTCCGCCCGGAACGGGTGAATATCGATCGACGGGTCTTCGCCTTCGACGAGATCGGTTACCAGCATGGCCGTTCCGGCAGACTGTGTCAGGCCCAGATGCCCGTGGCCGAAGGCGTAAATGACGTTGTCGCTCTTTCTGGACGGCGAAATCACCGGAAGCGTATCGGGCAGGGACGGTCTGAAACCCATCCATTGGGTGCCGCCTTCGGTAACAAGGTCCGGCAGGAACGACTTGGCTTTCGCCAGCAAAACGTCGGCGCGCTGGAAATTCGGCGGTGCGGACAGACCGCCAAGTTCGACGGCCCCGCCGACGCGTATGCCCGAACTCAGTCTCGAGACAACAAAACCGTGGGCGCCGAAGGTCAGTTGCGTGCGCAGGTCAAACTCTCCGTTGGGAAGCGTTGTGTTATAGCCGCGCTCCGTTTCAAGCGGAATGCGCTCACCGAGCGTCTGGGCCAGCTTGTGCGACCACGCGCCGGCGCAAATCACGACCTTGTCGGCGGCGAACTCCCTGCCATCCGCGCATCGGACGCTGGCTCCGTCGTTCCGCGGAAAGATAGCGACGGCTTCGCCGATCTCGATGCGGCCGCCGCGATTGTCGAAGATGTCGGCAATGGTCAGCGCATATTCCAGGGGATCGGAAATGGAGTACCATTCCGGTGTGAAGGTGGCAGAAACAAAGCGCCTGTCGAGGCCCGGCTGGTATTCCGAAATGGCGTAGGATCCGTGCACATGCTCGAACGGGATGTCGCAGCGTTCGCGCGCATCCCAGTAGGGCAGGGATGCCTCGAACTCTGCCCGGCTCTCATAGACCTGCAGGTTGCCGTCGCGTCGAAGCATGCTGCCGGTTCCCGTCTTTCTCAGGAACGGCAACAGGGCGTGTTTTGAAAGGTTCATCAGGTCGGTCTGTGCGAAGATCCCGCTTTCGACACGCTCTGGGCGGCAGGCGCGCCAGAAGCGCAACATCCACGGCAGGAGCCTGAATGCGTAGCGTGGCGGAACCGACAGCGGGCCGAGCGGATCCAGCAGCCAGCGCGGCGCCTTGCGCATGATCCCCGGCGTCGCCAGCGGGATGATGTCCGAAAAGGCAAAGGCGCCGGCATTGCCGCGCGAGGCCTCGGCCGCCGGACCCTTGCGGTCCAGAAGCAGAACGGAATAGCCCTTTAACTGAAGAGAGAAAGCCGCAGACAGTCCCACGATACCAGCGCCGACAACAATAACATCCGGCCGGCTGTCGCCTGAAAATTCCATAATTCGCCCAGTTACCCCCGGCCTCCGCGCTCCGTCGCGGAAGTCGGCGCAATATTCTCCCTCCCCGCGTCAAAAATGCGGCAAAGTCGGGCGGCTTTCAATTGCTAGTTTTATTGTGCGTTCAACATTTGCCCGGTGTTCTCCCGACAGCGGCTGGCGCGGCAGTCGCACACGGTCGTTCGAGTTGGTTTCGATGACCTCGGCGAGCTTGATCTGCTGAACCAGGAATGTCGACACATCGAGATCGAGCAGGGGGCGGAACCAGCGATAGATCTCGAGCGCCTCCCTGTAACGCTGCCGGCGCACCAACTCATAGATGGCCACGGTTTCCCTTGGAAACGCCACGACGAGGCCGGCAATCCAGCCGACGGCGCCGGCGGTCAGGGCCTCGTAGGCCAGGTTGTCGACACCGGTGAAGACGGCAAAGCGATCGCCGAGCCGATTGAAGATCTCCGTCGTCCGGCGGATATCGTCGGAACTTTCCTTGATTGCCGCGAACCGCGCGTCGTCCGCCAGTTCCTCCATCATGTCGGGCGTCACGTCGACCCGGTATCCGACCCGGTTCGAGTAGATCATGACCGGCAGATCGGCTGCCTCGGCGATTGCCCGCAGGTTTGCGATCGTTTCGGACCGGCTCGTGTGATAGATCGGAGAGGGAACGATCATCACGCCGTCCGCACCGGCGGATGCGGCCTCTTTTGCCAGCGCGCAGGCCTCGCGCGTTCCGGGTTCCGAGATGGTCAAAAGGGCCGGCTTGTCTGCCGTTGCCCGCTTGCAAAGGCGCAGGACCTCCAGGCGTTCCTCCTGTGACAACATATTGCCTTCACCGAGCGTTCCGCACGCCACAAGCCCGTGACAGCCGGCCTCCATCTGGTAGGCGAAGCACCGCTCCATCTCCGCATGATCAAGACTGCCGTCTTCCTTGAATTTCGTCGTAACCGCCGGAATGACTCCCTGCCACATGGTAATCCCCATCTTTGCTGGCGAAACGTTGCCGGGCCGTTCAGGCTGCACCGGCGATCATTTGATTGTGCCGATTCCCGGCTCCTTGCCCAGTGCAACCGGCCGGACCGTTTGCCGTAAAACACGTCCCAATGGCATTCTCATTACCAAGATTGGATCCAATATTCAATATTCAAAATTGAAGAACTGTGTTATGGTCAGTAAGACCAAGGGTGCTGAAAAGGCGGAATTGAAATGCGGAAAAACCATTAAAATGAACGTCTTGATAGTTGAAACGGGAGAATCGGCTTGAAGCTTCGGGCTGTGGATATCGGCAAGACCACCTCGGCGGCATCGATCATTTTCGATTCGCTCAGGCAGGCGATTATCGAAGGCGAGCTGAATGACGGCGACCCTTTGCGCCAGGACGAAATCGCGACGCTGTTCAACACCAGCCGCATTCCGGTGCGTGAGGCGCTGACGCGCCTGGAGCAGCAGGGTCTGGTTGAAAGCCGTCGTTATCGGGGCTCGGTGGTTGCCGGATTGTCGGCGGAAGAGGCCGCTGAGATATTCGACTTCCGCAGCCTGCTGGAAGGCGAGGTCATCGCGGCGTCCGTGCCGAAAATGACATCAGCTTCCCTGCTTGAGGCGCGCCAGCACTGCCAGGATTTCATGGACAGCGACGATCCGCTTGAATGGGGGGAACTCAACCGCCGTCTGCACTATGCCCTCTACAGGGACAGCGGGCTGACGTACCATCTCAAGGTCATCGACAACGCGCTTGACCGCGTCGAGCGATATTTGCGCGCACAGCTATTGATGACGGATGGTCTGGACCTGGCGAACCGGGAACACCTCGCAATCCTGTCGGCCTGCGAATCCGGCGACGCTGCCTTGGCCGCAGAGCGCACGCGCCAGCACATTCAGGGCGCCAAGCACACGCTGATCGATTTCCTGGAAAAGAACAAAGGCCAGCAGTCGCGAATCTGACCGCGCGGCCCTTGCGTATGACGGCCTACTGCAAGACCTCGCCGGCCTCCAGCAGCGCGTTCCGGCAACGGGGCGAGAGGCGTTGCGCATGGACCTTCAGGCAGAACAGGACGTTGCCCTGACCGACCGGCAGGTTCGGACAAAGGACGCGGTAGTCGCGGGCGCAGGACCGCGCGGCGAGCCGCATCTCCTGGCGCAGCGACATCGTGTGCCCGCCGGATGCCGGTGCCTGGGCGGCGGATGTCGCCGGTGCGCTCGCTTCAGCCTTCGGTGCTTCTGCCGCAGCCTTGGCGTCGCCAGCGGCAGCTTCGGTGCCGCTGCTAGCCGGTGCAGCGGCCGTGGTTGTCGCGGACGCGCCGGATCCTGATCCATGATCGACGGCTTCCACCGCCGATTTGCATGCCGGCGACAATTTGTCCTCATGCTGCTCGAGGCAGATCAGCGCGTCCATGCCACCGGTCGGAACGCTTGAGCAATTGGCCCGGTAATCGGCAACACAACTTGATCGGATGGCCTGCTGCTGCGCAGGCGTGGGCGCTTGCGCCAAGGCGGACGTGGCGGCCACGGTTCCGGCCAATGTCATCGTCAACAGCAATATCGTGCGCATTCGGTCCTCTCCCTTGTACGGCTGGCGGATATGCAGCCTCTGCGTGCGATACTTCCAGCCTTTTGCGGCGTGACTTTGGCGGTTGCTGTAATAAACAATATTTCCCAAGTACCTTTGAAATATGCGGTGTTTCGCACCGGTTATTCAGCCGGTTCCCGCAATTCTCGCATCGCGATGTAAAAATGGTCCGCGGCGGCCCTGTCGGTTTCGATGCGGTCCGCCAGGCGCTGAAAGAGCAGAGCGCAGAAGGGATCGCTGCTGTTGCGGGTGAGCCGGACGGTGCGTTTGTCGCGGTAGCTTCCGACCAGGTTGCCCTCAAGGACAATTCCGGTCACTGAAAATCCGTAGTCGTGAATGCCGGTCTCGCCCTCCAGCAGCGCCGTGCCGGTGCACAGGGCGATCTCCGTATCACCGATGGCAACGGGCAATTCCTCAAAGAAATATTCGGTATCGAGCATCTGACAGACCGAAACGGTTCGTGGATGTGACGCGTCTTTGGCACCGCGGGACGATGGCGGCCGGGTCCGGATCACACACTGAATGGAAGATGGTTCAATATACCGATTTTGGCGTATTCCAGGCAATGCCAATTGGCGTCCGCTACTGCAGTTTGAGGCGCGTTTCGGAGGGCAATTCGTCGAATTGCTGCTTGTAGAATCCGGAAAAGCGGCTCCAGTTCCAGAACCCGCTGCGGGCAGCAAGGTCACCGATCGAACAGTGCTTGTGAGACTTGGAAAGCAGCATCCTGCGGACCCGGTTCAGCCGGACGGTGCGCAGATAGCGCGTCGGGCTCATGTCCGTGTGCCGTGAAAAGGCCTTTTGGATGGTTCGCGCGCTGCAGCCAAGCTGCGAGCGCAACATCGCATAGTCGATCTCTCCGTCGGGCTGTTCGAGTAGCAGCGTCCGTGCGCGCTCGAACAGTGCGGACCTGTCGGCCATGGCCGGGCGGGCCCATGAGGCGATGGCCTGGTGAAGCGAAAGCTGCGCCAGGACCGCCGACATGAGGTGGCGACCGATCGGAACATTGTCCGGCATCGGGCCATTTTCAAAGCCGGCAGCCAGGCCGGTGCGAAGTATGCGCAGTGCGCTGATGCGCAGACTGTCCGCAACGGAAGGCGCGACCTGGACCGAAACGTCGGCGCCGGTCGACGCAAACGGGTCCTGCAGATCCTCCGCGCCGCTCCATTCGCGAATGCGGTTCCTTTCCAGACAGATTGCCAGGATCGTCGATCCGGCAGGGCTGAACATATTGAGTTCCGCACCCGGCGGAGTGAGCAGCATGCCGGACCGGTCCAGCGCTTCGCCGTTGACCATGAACGATCGCTCGCTGTCAACAACAAGACCGATGTTGACCGTGTCTTTCGGACAGCCGATGCGCTGTTCCAGCGCCTGATTGGCCGTTTCCAGATGAAGGGAGATCCCGTTGTCCAGAAAGGCCGAAACGAAGCGGCCGCTGAAGGCGCCGAACGAAAGCTGGCAGTAGTCCTGGTCGTGCCCGCTGAGCTGCTCGGATTGCGCGTCGAAATCGTCAAACCGCTGGTCGGTGACGGCAAGCGGTATTTCGTTTTCGGTGCAATCTTGAGTGTAACCCACTGGCAATGCGTCCTTTTTTGACTGCTGCCCCGGCTTGCCTCCGTCGCTTGGCGGATAACGCTGCCGGTGGCATGGGATTATAATAACGCCGACGACAGGGAGGCAATACGGAGGAAATGATGGACAGGCGTGGATTTCTGAAGAGCGCCGCCGCGGGCGCGGCGCTGGTAACGGTATCGGGTGTCGGCAAAGCAAGGGCGCAGGCGGGCTCCGCCACCGCCTACGTGTTCGTGCACGGTTCCTGGCACGGCGGCTGGTGCTGGGGACAGGTCGAGCCGATCCTCAACGACGCGGGACACATGACGGTGGCCATCGATCTGCCCGGCCATGGCCTGAATGCGAGACTTCCGGGAACATTCGGAGGCCGGCCGCTCGATGCCGCGGCATTCGCAACCGAACCGTCGCCGCTCGCGGGTATCGGCATCGGCGAATACGCGGCCGCCGTGGTTGCAGGTGCCGAGAGGGCAAGGGCGGCCGGGGCCGAGAAAGTCATAGCCGTCGGTCATTCCATGGGAGGCGTTCCGATCACCTTCGCGGCCGCCGGCTCACCCCAGCTGTTCGACGGACTTGCCTAAATCGCCGCGCTCGCCCCGGTGCCCGGCAAACCGGCCGGCGCCTATCTTCAACTGGAAGATCAGCAAAAGAACAGCAAACTGGGTCCGGCGATCGTGGCCGACCCGGCGGTTATCGGGGCCTTGCGGATCGACACGCGGTCGACCGATCCCGAATATCTCGCCCTCCTGAAGGAGGCGCTGGCGGCCGATGTCGACGACGGCCTTCTGGCCACCGTCATGCACCTCCTGACGCCGGACGCACCGGTATCGATCTATGGCGATGCGGCCGAGTTCGCCGACGGTTTCGCCGGTATCAAGAGGACCTATATCCGCTGCACGCAGGACCAGACGGTGGTGCCGAGCACCGGCGCGGCGATCGTTGCGGACATGAATGCCGCCTGGCCGTCGCAACAGACGGACTTGGTGGACATCGAGGCGTCCCACGAAGTGATGTTCTCGAAACCCGCCGAACTGGCAAACATCCTCGCCGGGCTTGCCTGACGCGTGCCAAGCGCTGGCGCCGTCCTAGGAGGGCGGCGCCAGGTGCCCGCTTTTGACATAAAGCAGACAACCCTCATCCGAATAGGGTGCGTGCTCCGAGAGATGCGGGTTCCTGATCCAGCTTCCGGCCGGATACGCGCCATGTTCATCCTGGAGCGTTCCCTCAAGGACCAGAACCTCCTCACCACCCGGGTGCTGGTGCAGGGCCGCACTGGTGCCCGGTTCGAAACGCCAAAGCGAGACGGTCTCGTTCGCGGTCTGGTGAAGCGGCAACACCGAGATGCCGTCCACCGGGCCGGGCTGGAACGGCGCACTCTTCGTGTCGATGTGCTTTTGATCCTGGTCGTCGTCATCGAACTGGTGCAGCTTGACGAATATCGTGCAGCCATCTTCCGTATGCGGCTTGTGGCTCGTGCCGATGGGATTGCGCACGTAGCTTCCCGCAGCAAAGTCGCCGCTCTCGTCGGAAAACACGCCGTCGAGAACCAAAAACTCCTCGCCGCCGCCATGGGTATGCGCGTCGAAATAGGAATTGGGCGCAAAGCGGACGATCGTCGTGGCTCTTGCCACTTCTTCGCCGATGCGGTCGAGCATCATACGGTCAACGCCATTCGCCGGCGAATGCACCCATTCGTAGTCCTCGGGCCGCACCACCGCGCGGCTTGAAAAATCGTCGCGTACGCGCATTCGCATCTCCCGTTGTTGTCCGCTCACGCAATCGGCGGGCAGGAACCTCAATCTCGTCGTTGCAACCAATCACTTAGCGGATGCCGTCTGCAGGTCAATCGTGCCGGCTCGCCGGCCGGGAATGCCCAAGAGACTTTCAGTTTGTATCGGCGACCGCCGGGTCACGCCTGGAATCAGCGCCGCGCGTAGCGAAAAGGGTGAGCAGCGCGCAAAAGGCGCAGCCGGCGCTGACGAAAACCACCGTCCGGTAGTCGAAGCCGGTGGCGACAAACCCCATCGATATGCCGCCGATGGCGCCGCCGAGAAACAGGCTGTTGACATACATCGATGTCGCCCGGCCTGTCCGGCCGCCGGCAAAACTCTGGACGAATGTGATGCCCACGCCGGCGAAGAGGCCGTAATAGAGGCCCTCGAAGGCGGCAATGGCGATCATTTGCGGCACCGTTCTGATCTCGGATATCGCAAGAAAGGTCGCGACGGCGATGATGGCTGCAATATACAGCACGTTTCTTTCGCCGATGCGCTTGGCGAGCAGACCCGCCGCAAAGATCGCCGGCACCTCGACAAAACACTTGGTGGAGAACGAGAGGCCGGGCGCATAGTAGGGCAGGCCCACCTCCTGAACGAAAAACAGGGGCATGGCCATGATGTATAGCGAGTTCGTCAGGGAGAAGAACACGCAGGCCGCCGCCGCGACCAGTAACAGCCGGTCGGAACCGAGACCGCCCTTTTCGGTCTTTGCCTGACGGGGCGGGGACAGGAAATCCTTCGGAACGGCGAAGTGCCAGACGACGAGCCAGAGGCAACCGAGCGCCGCCGAGACAAGAAATGTAGTCCGAAATCCCCACACACCGATCACCGTGAACGAAAGCGCCGGGCCGATCATCCAGGCGAGAGAGGCGGCGATCCGCAGCCACGAATTGAAGATCGTCGTATCGAGTCCGGCCTTTTCGGCATGCAGGCGACCATAGGTGAAGGTGGTCGACAGCGCGGCGTTCGACAGGCCGAGGAACAGCGCGCCTCCGGATATGAGCAATACATAGGACTGGATCAGGGCGAGGCCCGTTGTTCCCACCAGGAAACACAGGATGGAGACGAGCAACAGCCGCGCGATATTTGTTCCGCGATCGATGCGTTCGCCGAATATCCGGTTAACCAGCATGGTCAGCGCGATGACGATCCCGGAGTAAAGGCTGACATGCCAGGGTTCCCGGCCCAGCCCCTCGACGATGAAGAGGCTCATCATCGGCACCAGCGACGACGCGCTCAGGCCGCCGATGAACACGAGCGCCAAAATCAGCGATGATTGCCGGTCCGGCCGGACTGCCATTCGCACGGCTGAATGTCTCCAGGCGTCTGGAATTGTCGGTATTCAATGGGCGCCGAATCCGCGCTGCAAGCAGAGCGTGTACGGGCCATAACGCGCCGGGCCGGCGTTGGTCAAGGCTTCCTCACGCACGCGCAATCTCCGTCAGGGGCTTCAGCGCCGCCGGACGGGGTCACTGATAGACATCCATTGCCCGCAACAGGTCCCTGAGCAGGGGCTCGCGCTGGTCAACGTCCTTGCGGGTGTTTATGTCGATGGTCAGAGCGAAAACGAAGCGCGCGTTGTTCCTCTCAACCCATCCGACCCACCACCCGATCTGCGGATCGGCAGAGGTGCTCCAGCCGGATTTTCCGAAAAGCGCAGCCGTTCCGTTCCGTTCAATCAGAAGCATGTCGCGAACCTTGGCCTGGTTCTTCGCGGATGCCGGCAATTCGCCCGCCGTCAGCGCAGCGACGAATTTCACCTGCTCGCGTGGACTGATCGCGAGCGGTCCGCGCAGCCAGAACGCTTCGGCATTGTTCCCGGTCTCGCGGTTTCCGTAATCGAGCTGGGCAAGCCATTCCGCATAGGCCTCGGCGCCGATTCGGTTGGCCAGTTCCTGGAACACCGGCACGTTCGAGACCCGGATGGCATCGCGCATGGGCATGTCCCGTTCCCATGCCTTCACCGGCTGCGGCTTGCCGCCATAGGGGATGATCTCGTTTTCATCCCGAACGGCACCGGTTTCGAGTGCGATCAGGCTGTTTGCAATCTTGAACGTCGAGGCGGGGAATCTGCGCCTTTCGATCCGCGACGGGTTGACGGCATGCAGCGCGCCGGTAGCGGTATCCAGCAATACATACGCGCCCTCGATGTTTCGGCCGGCAAAAGACGCCGCCAGTTCCGGGTGATCGACGACCCTGTCCGCGGCGTTGCCGGACAGCGGCAGCACGATCACGGCCAGGATCAGCACGAAGAGGTGCAATGGCCTCATTTGTTTCAGTCTCCAGGTTCTTTTTGTCGGCTACGTATTGCAGGCAAATCGTGTCGAAAATTGACCGGCGAAACGCTTTCTTCGTATTGCGGCCTGTCCGGTTGGCACCTACCTATTGGAGGCGGTTGGATCCGGGCTGCCGGACCCAACGTGCGGGGGCGAGGTCAATATTTCAATGAGGAAATTATGAAAAAATCCATATTCGCGCTCGCTTCCGTTCTGGCAATTTCAGGACCGTCATTTGCCGGCGAAACGCCGTCCGCGGACGAGGCGGAAGTCTATTTTATCAATTTGAACAATGGCGACGCGGTGCAGTCTCCCGTTTTGATCCAGTTCGGATTGAGCGGCATGGGAATCGCACCGGCCGGTATCGACAAGCCGAATACAGGCCACCATCACCTGCTCATCGACCGCCCGCCGCTTGGCCAGGGAGAGGACGGTACTGAAGAACTGGACTACGCCCTGCCGGCCGATGAAAATCATATCCACTACGGAGGCGGGCAGACTGAGGCAACCATTGAGCTTGCACCCGGCGCGCACACGCTCCAACTGGTGCTCGGCGACAGGAATCACATACCGCACGCCAAGCCGGTCACATCGCAAGTCATCACGATTACCGTCGAATAGCGCTTTCGGGGCCTGAACCGGATCAGGCCCCGGATAACTACCGTCCTTCCGACCTGACAAACGATGCCGCGCGCAGACGGATATCGTCGCTCAACTGAATGCGGTCCCGGCCGTCCAGTGCCGGGTCGTCTACTCGATCCAGGAAGACAAGCATCGTGTACAATACGGCACCATCGAGAAGCACTTTTGACGCGATCGTTTCCTCGACGATTTTCTCGTCCGTACAGATGACCCTTATTTCTCTTGTTGGCAGGTCGCTGGATTTGACGGAACGGATGCCCGACAGCACGTCTCCCGAACATCCGCGTGTCAATTCCTCGATGTCAGCAGAATCGCTGTCATGCAGTTCCTCGCCTTCGCCGGCCGGAGTTAGCAGGACAACCCCGACGACACCCGCGGATACCGACTTCCAGACGACCGCGCCTACGAATCCAAGTTCCTCAACTTCCTTGTCCGTCAGATAAACAAAGTCGGTTGCCCCGACTTCTGCAATCATTCCGGTTGCGATCTGGTACAATAGAGATTTGTCAAACAATGGAGCGGTATCCGCCGGTTTTTCCGCATAGTCGCTGTTGTCGATTGCACACTTCAACGTCGCATCGAGCGCTCGGCTGGATCCGCGCAAACTGTAGATCCCCTTAACGGGGTCGGATTCCAACCGCATTTGGCTGCCCCGTTTCAGGGCCGGAATCAGGGCTTCAATCTCTTCAAATGTCACGATCAAAAAAGTCTCGGAGCGGGCCATCGCCCGGCCACCGAAAAGCTTCCGATTGTCAACGGACAGAACGATCGGAAAGCTCTCGCCGGCTGTGAACCGAAAAGATGAATTCGTAATGCCGACGGTGAGTGTTGAATCAAAATTCAAAGACAGATAGAGCCTGTCGCCGCTCCTGAATTTGGCGCTGACCGCACAGTGGTCGAATTTGCCAGTTGTCGCGCTGGTATACGCTGCTCCGATCCACACGCCGTGGTCATATTGGGTGCCAGGGATCACATCTGCCTGCGCACAGACCGCCCACAGCATTACCAGAACAGAAAACAGCCAATTGCGCATGACGGGCCTCAACCACGATGGATGCAAGTATGCTGAGAATAGGCGATTTTCCGTGTGAATAGAACCTTAGGTAGTAAATTCCATCGCATTCCACACAGGTTCAGAAAACGAAACAGCCCGTGCCGTTCATCGCAAATGCCGGTCAACGAGACACCGTTTCGACACCGAGGGCCGCTTGCAGGATTTCGTCGCGGCCGTATACGTCGCGACGGTAATGCACCGATCCGTCCTTGTTCACCCAGGCTGTCAGATAGACGACATGCACGGGCAGGGGGGTCTCCAGTCGTACCACCCGCCGCTTTCCAGAATTGATGATATTGTCGATGTCGGTCCGCGACATTCCCTGCGCCTGAAGCACCACCTCCGCCAGCCTCAAAGGATTCTCGACCCGAATGCAGCCATGGCTGAAATAGCGAGAGGCCCGATCGAAGTTTGATTTCGACGGCGTGTCGTGGATGTAGATGTTGAACTGGTTGGGAAACATGAACTTGACCCGGCCGAGCGCGTTTTTCGGCCCGGGTTCCTGGCGCAGCCGAAACGGGAAACTGTCCCGTGAATAGCTGCCCCATGAAACGCCACCCGGATCGATGCGCTTGCCGTTGGCAAGGACGTGGATGTTCTGTGACGCCAGTGCGTAGGGGTTGGCCTTGAGTTTCGGCAGATATTCCTTGGTGGCGATGGAGTAGGGCACGTTCCAGTATGGATTGAACTCCAGATACTCCATTTCGTCCGAGAATACCGGCGTGCGGTGATAGGGCTTGCCGACCTGGGTCACGGCCGCATGGATGGTCTTCTCGTTTTCGACATACTTGACCACCTGGTCTGCCAGGTTGACGAACACGTAAGGGTCACCGAAATCGGCCTGCATCCAGCGCCGTCGCTCGAGATTGAGCTCGACCTGCCGGATGCGCTGGTCGACGGTCGTGTTCAACTGCTCCAGCGTGGCCGGTCCGACGACACCGTCGGTCTCCAGTCCCATGCGGAACTGAAACTGCTTCAAAGCCTCGACGAGCGCACCGCCATAGGCATCGCCCTGATGGGCGCCGTCGTCGAGATCCTTCGATTCGATCAGCCGCTGCCGCAGGGCCGGAACGCGCGGATCTGTCATGCCGGGCTTCAGGGCGCTGCCGTCCGGCACCGCGGTCCAGCCTCCGGTCGCACGCACTACGATAAGGTGCATCAGATGCTTCTTCATCCGGTCATACCGGTCCGTTCCCGGTGCGAATCCGCGCAGAGCAACCATCGGATCGCCGGCATCCGCCACCCGTTGGAGCAAGACATCCGCTGCGATTTCCTCCGGATAGAGGACAAGTTCGCGGTTTATGTCGTTTGGGCTGACACGGCCGCTGCGCAGATGCTGGCCGTAGAGGGAAACGGCATAGGACAGCGAGACCTCGAAGTCCGCCAGACCGTCCTCCGCCTCCTTCTGCAGTTTCGGGAAGATCCGGTCGGCGGCGTAGTTCGACGGAATCAGACCGTCCTCATGCGCGTTCAGAAGCGCGAAGACCACTTCCTTGGCCGCGTTGGTCGCTTTTCCGTTGCGGATCCACAAGGGCTCAAAGTCGCGCTCCTCGTACCAGAGTGCGATTCTCTCGGCGCGGCGTGTGTCCGATTCAAAACCCTCCTGGGGCAGGTACAGCCTGGTCTGCATGGCCAGGTACCATTCAGGCGAGCCGCTTCGCTCATCGATGCCGCTTTTGCGTATGACCTGTTCGACCGTGGTCGGCGCGTCTTCAGACTGGCTCTCTTCAGTCTGCGCCATCGCTATGGCCGCCACGGATATCGCGGCCGATACACCCAGTACAGCGGATAGGATTTTGCTCCTCACAGCCTCTGCTCCCTGCGTCCGTCGCACATTGCCAGCGGCACAGTGCCCACGAAACCGTTCTCCACCCACAGAATCCCCGCGCCAAGGCGACACCAAAGCGCAACGGATGTCAAATGACATCGCCGTCAGATGATCCGTTTGGCCGGATGGACGACCGCCGCGGTGCCGCCCATCGGCAAGGAGTGCGACTTTCTGGCTTTGAATCAGAGGCTTACCGGATCCCGGCAATGATCCTTGCCAGATTAGCCAGGTCGTTGGGGCCGATGATAGTCACCCTTAGCCTCGGCACTCCGGCGGATTCGACGGCCACAGCCTGGTAAGCGAAACCGGCGTCTGCAAGCTTGCCGGGAAGGGCCGTCAGCTCGGGGTCGTTGTTGAAACGGTCAACCGCCTGAAAAAAGAGACTCTGCAAGACCCGGTCGCCGCCGATCGAAGCGATGAGGTCGCCGATGCCGTCTATCCTGAGCGTGCCAGGTTGCAGATGAAGCCGCCCGTCCCGGATTTCCGGCGTCACCTCAGCGATGATGCGGGCGGTTTCGGATCCGAGCCGCGTCTTGAGGAAGGACGTGCACACCCAGGCCTCGGCGCCAACAGTTGCGGCCAGGATAAGTGTCTGGCCGTTTGCGCCGACATCGGCCTCCAGTACGGTGATGCGCAATTCGCAGGCGCTGACATTGTCGTCGGCCAGGACCTGAAGCTGTTCTCTCAGGATCGGCGAGAGATCACGGGTTGCGGCTGCCGCGTGGAGCAGCACCTCCTCGCCATTGTTCGCCGAAGCTTCGCCGCTCACGGCAACCGGCACCGTCAACAAACGGTCTTTGATCCTGACGGGCAGAGGGCCTTCGTACAGGGTGGCCGACTGGGCAAACGCCTGCGCGCACAGCGCCCAGGCCGCCAGCACCAGCGTGAACATCCACAAGCGATGCCTCATGCTTCTCAGTCGCCTCCCATCGTTTCCGCACTTGTAACGAACTTTCATGATGGCTGCGGTAACAAAAGATTATCACGGCTAACCAAGTCTTGCGCTAGTCTGTGATCGGCGGCAGTTCCCGTTCAAGCTTTTCCCGCAGATGCGCGTGTTGCGTCGGGAGTTTCAGAGCTTCGCCCAAATGATCGCGGTCCTCGTCCCTGTCGAAGCCCGGCTCCGCCGTGGCAATCTCGAAAAGCACGCCGCCGGGAGTGCGGAAATAGATGGCCCAAAAGTAATCCCGATCGATAACCGGCGTGACCGAGTAGCCGGCGCCGGCGAGCGCCTCGCGCACTTCGAGCTGCTGTTCGCGGTTGTCGACCGCAAAGGCGATGTGGTGCACGGAACCCGCTCCTTGCACCGCCGGCTCGGCGCCCGGCATGGCGGAGATGTCGATAATATCGGCGCCATTCCCGTCAGCCATCCGGTACCGGTGATTATTGCCGTCGCTGTCCTGTTCCTCGTACCCCATGAATGTCAACAATTCGCCCGTCGGGCCCGCCTCTTCGAGCCGCAACGTGGCTGAATGGAACCCGCGGATAGCATGGTCGCTTGACACATCTGATCCCTCCCAGGGTGCGCGCTTGTCGTCGGCTTGTTCGACAAGCGCAAATCCGTCGCCATCCGGTCCGCGGAAGCCGAGACGCCTTTCGCCAAAGCGAACGGCCTCCGTCAAGTCCTCGATGCCGAGGCCCTCCAGGCGGTCCTGCCAATAGGAAAGCGACCCATCCGGTACTGCGAAGACGGTTGTTCCGACTTCGCCGGTGCCGGCGCGCGCGTTCTTGATATCGGGGATCGGGAAATAGGTCATAACGGCGCCCGGTGTTCCAACCGTGTCGCCGTAATAGAGGTGGTAGACATCGGGGCGGTCGAAATTGACGGTCTTTTTTATCCTGCGAAGACCGAGGATCTGGGTGAAGAACCCATTGTTCTGTTGTGCGTCTCTCGCCAGTGAGGTGACGTGATGCAGACCCTTGATGTGCTTCCTCATATTCAGCCCCGCGCTCGCGATTTGCACTGTTGCAATGGGTTCATTATGGGGCGGAGCGCCAACCCAGCCAAGATGGACCGGGACTCTGCTAACGACCGTCAGCGTTTCGGACAAATATCTGCTCGGACAGCGGCGTGCCCCATTGATTGCCGCTGTACTCCTGTTCGAGCACAAATCCGCTTCGTTCATAAAGGCTGCGTGCCGCATCGAGGCCCCTGAAAGTCCAGAGCCTGACGGCCGCGAATTCGTGGCGATCGCAGTGTTCCAGCGCCATGTCGAGCAGGCGCTTGCCGATACCGGTGCCGCGGCCGGCGCCGTCGACGAGGAACCAGCGCAGGTGGGCTGTATTCTCGCCCAGGCTCTCGCCGTCGATGGCAATGGATCCGAGGGTGACGCCTCCAGATCGTGCCGTCCAGATCTCGTTTTTCGGATTTTCGAGGCGCGTCGAGAATTCGGCCAGGCCGGCGGCGACCTTTGCCTCGAACGGCGCACCGAATCCCTCCAGTTCGTGATAGGCAAGACCGTGCATTTTTGCGATTTGGCCGATGAGACCCGGTTGATACCCGGCAGCGAAGACGATCGTCTTGTCCAACTCGGCGGATCGCTCCTCCATGCGTGCTGCCTGAAGCGCCTTCGCATATTTTGCAAGACCGCTGGCAATCGTCGCGCGGCTTCCTTTGTCAAGAGGATCAACGGCGCCGCTCACGCGGTTCACAGCATACCGGTGGATGCCGACAAGCGTCTTCCGGCCGTCAGCCGTCAGTTTGAGCTGCTTGGCCCGGCCGTCATGGGGCGCGGCGACCTCCCGTATTTCGCCGCGGTCGACGAGGTTCCGGACGAGGCGGCTGACCGTGGATTTTTCAAGAAGCAGCGTGTCGCAAAGCTGTTTCGCGGTGACGCAGCTGCCGCTTTCGATCTCCAGCAGCGCGTGTACGCCGGAAGGCGAAAGATCGCTCTCGGCGAGATTGCGGTTCATGAAGCCGAGTTCGCGCACGAGGGTACGCGAAGCCGACCGGATCGTCTCGATGTCGTTTTCGGATGTAGGGGCAAGATGTGTCATAGTAGTTGTATGATACAACTAAATTAACCGATCGGCAATCACCAGCGATGGATTGTGGATTATTCCGCAGCCTCGGCGTTCATGCCCATGCGCCGCCAGCCCTCGCGCTGCGACGGCACTTCCGGGCGCCAGCCGGTGATTTCGCGGAACCGCGCGTTTGATACCCGTTGACTGCGGGCAAGTATGCCGCGCAGTTTCCGGGGCACGGCGAGGCGAAGCAGGAACCGCGGCAGCTGTGTCAATCGCTTGCGCCCGACCGCGGCAGCAAGTGCCTTGAGCGCCTCGTGCTGCGTGCTCGGGTCGTCTTCCACGACATCGTAGATGCCGCTCGGTGCGTTCTCGACCGCTTCGACAACGGCAGCCGCAGCGTCATCGATCCAGATCAGCGACTTGTAGCTCGGTGCGGCGGCCGTGGTCATCGCGAGGCCCTTGCGGGCCATGTCGATCGCCTGCCTGCTGTCGGGTGACGCGGGGCCGTAGAACGAGCCGAAGCGCAGAACGATGCCTCTTCGGTCAGGCGATCCTTCCGCGAAGGCGGCCACGTGCGCTTCAGCGTCAAGGGTCGATTGCTGCTCGGCGCACGGCGCGATGTCGGCATTCTGGGCCGAGATCCAGTTCGGCCCGGCATCGCCGTAGAGCAATGAAATGCTCGGGTAAACAAGCGTTTTGACACTTGGGGCGCCCTCGGCGGCGGCAATGAGACTGCGCATGCCATCGCGGCGTATGCGGTCGTTCTCGGCCCAAACGGCCGGGTCCTTCAATTCCGACGTTGCCGGTATCCGGGTCGCAAGATGCAGGATGGCGTCGCAATCTTGAATGGCGGATCCGAGTGAAACCGGATCGAACAGGTCCGCGTCCATGGGAACCGCTCCGGCCTCTTGCAGTGCCGATCGGTTTGCCTCCGAACGGCTGAGCGCACGCACCTGATGGCCATTTTGGACAAGCCGTTGCACGACCGGGCGGCCAAGGACACCGGTTGCACCCGTTACAAAGACGATCATGATTTTGGCGACCTCATATTGTCTGCCAGCCAGCCTTGTCCGAGGGGAATAATCCTCGGATCCGCGCTGGCGATGAATTCGTCGGTTATGCCCTTCATCGTTTCTTCCGCCAGGGCGTCGCGATAGGCCACTTCGGCGCGCATCATCGCGCGGTTGATGCCGCAGCATCGCGGGTAGGCGCTGTCGTCGAGGCCGCACGGTCCGCGCCGTCTGATTTCCGTGCAGCGGAATGCGGGGCGCTTGCCGTTCACCGCCTGCACGATGTCGAGCAGGGTGATTTCCTTTGGCGGCCGTGCCAACCGGTAGCCGCCACGCGGACCCGGCACCGATTCCAGGATTTCGCTGGCGACCAGCCGCTTGAGATGTTTCAGCAGGTAGCTTTCCGGTATGCCGTGAAACTCCGCAAGCGCCTTACCCGACAGCGTTGCTGTTTGCGGCAACGCGCCCAGCAGCATCACGCAGTGGATGGCCCATTCAACACCGTCGCTGAGTTTCATGATTGTCTCCTATTTATAGATAAAATATATCCATGATAAAAATTGTCAATGAATTTGAGGCGGCTTCTCAAGGGCCGGGAACAAGTCAGTCGATTGCCAGATAGACCGAGCCGCCTTCAATTTTCACAGGATAGGTCTTCAGATCCTCGCAAACCGGTGCGGACAGCGCCTCGCCCGTGGTTACCTCGAAGCGGCCGCCATGCAGCGGACATTCGATCACCGTGCCGATGACGATACCGTCTTCGAGCGGATAGTGCTGATGCGTGCACAGACCGTCGGTCGCGAAAAAACCCTGATCGGTGTTGTAGATGGCAAACGAACGGCCATCGTGCTCCCACATGATGAGATCCTCGGCATCGATCGCGTCGGTTGCGCAGGCTCTTACCCAATTCGTCACGATGTAGTCTCCACGCGCCTACATGGTCCGTTCGGCAATGCGCTCGAACCGGCCTTGGCCGATCATGTGCGGTGCCTGGCGAATCGACCGCGCCTTTGTGTGCCGGCCGAGGCTGCGCCGCAGCACGACGGAGAGGACTTCCAGATTGGTGCGCCAGAATCCGGGATCGGGCTTTGGCAACTGGTCCCTGAGCTCTTCGTGCAGTTCCGGCAACGCAAAGAACGGCACCTGCGGATAGAGGTGGTGCTCGATATGGTGGTTCATGTTCATGTAGAGAAAGCGGCCGGTCCGGGACGTTCCGAATGAACGGGTCGATTCCAGGATCGACGGTGAATTTTCCTGCATTTCGACATGCTGGATCAGCGTGAAGAGAAGCATTGCCGGCGCTCCCAGAACGCGCGGCAGAACGAGGAACCAGAGCGGCCAACCAACGCCCCAGACGATGAGGCCCGCCAGAAGCGCATAAAGCGCCAGGAACAGACGCGCATTGCGGGTGAGTTTGGGCAGTTCGGATTCGGGCACGACTTCGCGCATCATCGGTGTGTAGCGCGCCGCCGCCAGTCGCAGCATCGCAGCAATGTGGAAACGCGCCAGGCCGAACCCGCTGACCTCCTGCAGCCAGCCCCGGAAGTCCATCGGCGTGGCAAAGGGCATCTGGCTGTCCTTGCCGGCGTGCCAGGTGAATGTGTGATGGTTGGTGTGGGTGTATCGCCGGTGCAGCGGCTCCTCGATATAGATGAACGACGTTGCCCACAGCACGGCCTCGTTCAGCCATCGCGTTTTGAACGCTGTGCCGTGGGCGGTCTCGTGGCTGAGCGCGTAGGCCGGAACGCACAGGATGACGCCATGCGCGAGCATTGCAGGCCAGACCCACCAGGATCCCAGCGCCAGCCATATCGCAAAGCTTGAGCAGGCGAGGGCGGCCAGCCATTTGGCGATGAAGACGAGTCCGGGCCGGTCGGTGCGCCGTGCGAGGGCCTTCAGCCGCTTGCGGTCTATGGATACACCTGTCGAGGCCGCATTGGTGGCGGCATAGGTTTCCGGTGCATTCATGCGGTCATCAGTCCCTGTAGGAAGGATCGGTCCGGTCGAGCATCTCCTTGAGCTGCTCGAAATGGGCATCGGCCGCGCCGGCATAGTCTTCCCACGCGGCGGCTGTCTTTTCCGCCAGCGCGTCGTCCATCACGTTGAGCGGTTGCCCGGTCGAATAGGCCAGCACCATCGTCCTTGCGGCGCGCTCGAGGAAGTAGAGATCCTCGAATGCCTTCGCCACGGTCTCTCCGGCAACAGCGACGCCGTGATTGCCCATCATCATGATGCCGTGATTGCCGAAGGCGCGGGCGATGCGTTTGCCTTCTTCGGCTTCATCCGCCATGCCGCCGAAGTCGAGATCGACGGCGCATCGGTTGAAGAAGCGCGCCGTGTTCTGATCGATGGGCTTGAGCGCCGGGTCCTTCAGTCCGCACAGCGCCGTTGCGTAGGGTGGATGGCAGTGAAGCAGCACCCGGGCATGCGGGACCGCGGCGTGAACCGAACCGTGGATGCACCAGGCCGACGGGTCGGGTGCGTTGTCCCGTTCCATCGTCTCCTCATCGTCCGCGTGCAGCAACAGCAGGTCGCTGGCGCGGATCGTCGAGAAATGCTGCCAGCGGGGATTCAACAGGAACGTCCTGCCGTCCTCGCTGACGGCTGCGGAGAAATGATTGCCCACGGACTCGTGCCAGTCGAAATGCACCGCCAGCCGAAAGGCCGCGGCGAGGTCGACACGCAGTTTCCACTCTTCGCTGTCTGCTGAATGCAGCGGCTGAACGGCCATGATCTCCTCCCGCCATTGTCGGCGCAATCGCCCGCGGGCAAGATTTGCCCCGCGCGTGGAAATTTACAAACGAGAAATTCC
Organism: Nitratireductor sp. XY-223; assembly: GCF_004959855.1. Classification (GTDB taxonomy): domain Bacteria; phylum Pseudomonadota; class Alphaproteobacteria; order Rhizobiales; family Rhizobiaceae; genus Hoeflea_A. The sequence continues at coordinate 563,348 of NZ_SPNT01000003.1, forward strand.
AAGTAATGTCATAAGTCTGACTTATGGATCGTTTTGGGTACCCATGGCCGACTCATCCTTGCCTCCGCTGAATTGGCTGCGCGCCTTTGAAGCCGCCGCCCGGACACTGTCCTTTACCGCTGCCGCGCAGGAGCTCAACATGACGCAGCCCGCGGTTTCCCAGCAGGTAAAGGCTCTGGAAAACCACCTGGGACGTGCGCTGTTCGTCCGCCGGACCCGTTCGCTGCAATTGACCGAGGCCGGCCGGATATACCTGCCGAGCGTGCAGGAGGCTTTTGCGACGCTCGGAAAAGGCACGCGCATGCTGATCGGCGGGGACCGTGGCAAGGTGCTGACCATTCACTGCAATCTGGCGTTCTCGGTGCTTTGGCTGGCACCGCGGCTGGAAGAACTTTACAGGCGCCACCCTTGGCTGGTCCTCAATGTCGTGACCATGGTCTGGGATCCGAAGTCCTTCGCGCCGGCGGCCGACGTGGAAATCCGCTACGGCAGCGCGACGGACGATCCGCCAGGCGCCACCCGGCTCGGCGAGGACCGTTGCTACGCCATCGCATCCCCGGATCTGGATGTTTCCGAAGCGAACTGGTCGCGCTACCCGCTGTTCGACTGCACCGGTGTCGAGAGCAACTGGGAATATTGGCTCGCCGGTCGACGCACCACCCTGCCGCGCGGTTGCACGGTCAATCTGGCGACCACCTATTCGGTCTCCATCATGGCGGCCGTGAACCGGGCCGGCCTGGCGCTCGCCCACGACACGCTGGCCGGCGCGCTGCTCGATACCGGCCAGCTTGTGAAGCCGTTCGACACGGAGCGTCCGTTGCTGGAAGCCTATTTCCTCATCCCGGCCGCGGCCCACAACGAAACACCGGCCAGCCGTGCGTTCGAGGCCTGGGTGCTCGAGCAGTTTCACCCGGGCTGACGGCCCTCCGGAACAAAATGCATGACGATGGCCGGGCCGTCTTCCGTCTGATGTTCCTCGACCAGGGTAAAGCCTGCCTTTTCGTAGGCGCGGCGGGCACGTGCGTTGTGCGGTACCGGGTCGATTACGACACCTTTCGCGCCGTCTTCGAGCAGGCTGCAGGCGAGCGCGCGAAGAAAAGCCGCGCCATGGCCGGCGCCGAGCATTTCAGGCACGCCGATAAATGTGTCGATCGCCCGTGTGCCGGAGGCCAGATGATCCAAATGCGCCTGCGGCCAGTCGTGGAGGTCGTAGTGCTGGGCGTAGGCGAAGGGTCTGCCGTCGAACGCGACGATGAGGTTGGTGATGTTCCCGCTATCAAGATCCCGCCGGATCAGGTCGAGTTCGTGATCGGGGTCGCCCCACCATTGTGCCACTTCCGGCGTCTGCAGCCATTGCCGCAGCATCGCAAGGTCCGCATCCGTTACCGGCCGGAAAGTGTATCCACTGTCAGACACGGCGGACTCAACTGCGGCTGAGCAGGAGCTTGAACCCCGCGAAGGCGAAGAACGCACCGAGCACGCCCTGTATCCAGCGCCTGGCGCGCGTATAGAGCGCCACCATGACCGGGGTCGAAAACGCGACCGCGTAGAGGAAATGGAATACCAGCGAAAGGACTGCGGTTCCGGCGACGATGGCGAATGCCACCCAGAGCGGCGCCTGAGGTCCAAGGCCCAACGAAATGATCGCGATCCAGGCAAGTGCCGCCTTGGGATTGGTCATCTGGATGGTGAATCCGCGTACAAAATAGCCTACCGGCGAGCGGTTGCCGCCATTGAGCGCCTTTGCCGCCATGTCCTGGTGGGAAGCTGCCGCACGGAACGACTTGTAGGCCAGCCACAGGAGATAAAGACCGCCAACGATCTTGATGACCAAAAGGGCCGAGGCGTATGTCGCCAGGATCGCCGAAAGGCCGAACGCCGTCAGCAATGCCCAGCAGAGCGATCCGAGCGAAACGCCATAGGCGAGCGCAATACCGGATTGACGGCCGACGGCCATGGATGTTCCGATAATCGCCAGCACGTTGGGTCCTGGACTGGCGATGCCGAGCAAAAAAGCGGAATAGGCAAGGAGAATGCCGGGCAGGTAGACGGAAATCTGTTCCACGGGAAATCCACCAGGTTGATGTTCACATTATGTTCCGAACCGTGCCATATCCCGGAAGCGCTGGCAAGCGGCAAGTAAACAATCCCAAAAAAAGCGCTGCGACTTGACGCCGTCGCCGTTTTTTTGCGAATGATAACCCATGGGGTCAGCGAACGCCCCGTGAGGCGACAGCCCAAGATTCGTATCCGACCACAACCGAACAAGGGAAGGATGCGCCATGCCGTCGCCAACCGAAATCACGGTCCCACAACTTTCACGTCTCATCGGAACGCCGGACGCTCCGGCGATCGTCGACGTCCGTGTTGACGAGGACTTCGACGCCGATCCGCGGCTGATCCCATCAGCCAAACGGCATCCGTTCGACCGCATGGACACGCTCGCGCCGCGCCTTGCGGGACGGCGTGTTGTCGTCTCATGCCAGAAGGGGCTGAAACTCAGCCAGGGGGCCGCGGCCGTGCTGCGCGACCATGGCCTGTCCGCCGAGACCCTCCAGGGCGGCTTTGTCGCCTGGCGCGACGCCGCATTGCCGTTGATCCCGACCGGAAAACTACCGGAGGCAAATCGGGAAGGCCGGACTGTCTGGGTGACACGGCACAGACCGAAGATCGACCGTATCGCCTGTCCATGGCTGATCCGGCGCTTTGTCGACCCGAACGCGCAGTTCCTCTTCGTCGCCCCGTCCGAGGTCCTGGCGGTCGCCGATCGGTTCGAAGCGACGCCTTTCGACGTGGAGGACGTGTTCTGGAGCCACCGCGGCGAGAAGTGTACGTTCGATGCGATGGTCGAGGAATTCGCGCTTGCGACCGAGCCGCTGGAGCGGCTGGCGACGATCGTGCGCGGCGCCGATACGAACCGGCACGATCTTGCGCCGGAGGCCTCGGGGCTGCTTGCCGCGTCCCTCGGCCTGTCGCGCATGTACCGTGACGACCTCGAGCAGCTTGAGGCGGGGATGCTCCTTTACGATGCCTTCTACCGCTGGTGCCGGGACGCGACAGACGAGGGCCACGACTGGCCAGCCGCAGTGACGAGGAACTGAGGTATGACGGCTTCCGACATGCCAGGTGCCGCGGCCGGTGACGGTACTTCGCTCTCCGAAGCAACGGCTGCCTTTGCCCGCATCGGCATCCTCTCCTTTGGCGGTCCGGCCGCGCAGATCGCGCTCATGCACCGCGTTCTGGTCGAGGAGAAGAAATGGCTGTCTGAGCGTCTGTATCTGAACGCGCTGAGCTTTTGCATGCTGCTTCCCGGTCCCGAGGCCATGCAGCTTGCCACCTATGCCGGGTGGCGCCTGCACGGGGTCGTCGGCGGTCTGATCGCAGGCTTGCTGTTCGTCCTGCCGGGCGCCGCCGTCATGCTGGCACTTGCCGTAATCTATGCGCTTGTCGGCGATGTGCCGCTGGTGAGCGCGCTGTTCCTCGGCATCAAGGCGGCGGTGCTGGTCATTGTGGTGGAGGCCCTTCTGCGGGTTGCCAAGAAGGCTTTGCACCTGCCGCGACACTGGATGATCGCGGCGTTGGCCTTTGTCGGCATCTTCTTTTTGAACCTGCCGTTCCCGCTGATCATTCTGGCGGCGGCGCTCTACGGGTTCCTTGCCGGTTCCGACCCGGCCGATCATGAAGACCACGCCGCCCGCCGCGTTCCGACCATGAGCACCCTGCGTACTGTCGTGCTGTGGCTCGCTGTCTGGTGGCTGCCGCTCCTTGCCGTCGGCGCGCTATCGGGCGAGCCGATACTGGCCGAACTCGGCCGATTCTTCTCCAAGCTTGCGGTCGTCACCTTCGGCGGCGCCTACGCGGTGCTTGCCTATATGGCGCAGGATGTCGTCAACCAGTACGGCTGGCTTTCGGCGGGCGCGATGATGGACGGTCTCGGGCTTGCCGAGACGACGCCGGGACCGCTGATCCTCGTGACAGAGTTTGTCGGCTTCCTGTCGGCCTTCGGCGAAGGCGGCATCGCGCTCGGGATTGCCGGCGCGGCTGTGACGCTTTGGGCGACCTTCGCACCGTGCTTCCTGTGGATCTTCGCCGGCGCACCCTATATCGACTGGATCGGGGCACAGCCGCGACTGCGCGGCGCGCTTTCCGGCATCACCGCCGCCGTCGTCGGCGTCATCCTCAACCTCTCCATATGGTTCGCGCTGCACGTGGCCTTTTCGCAGGTGTCCGCCGAGCGTTACGGGCCGGTGACGCTGTGGCAGCCGGAGGTGGCGACACTGGACTGGCGTGTCATCATCCTTGCCGTCCTTTCCGGCGTGCTCCTGCTGCGCCTGCACTGGGACATATTGCGGGTCCTGGCGATTTCCGCCGCCTGCGGTCTGCTGCTGAGCTATGTCTGATCAATCACCGAAAGGGCCGGAAAATGTCATCGCCCGTCACTGCCTTCGTGTTCGGGATCCGGCCGAACAGGTTGATTTTTATTGCAAAGTGCTGGGCATGCGGAACTTCGGAACCGCCGACGAGCCGCTACTCGGTTACGACAGTGAACAATGTCTGTTGGAACTGCTGGACGGCGCGGACGAACCTTACGTCGCGCGGACGGACGGACTTTACTGGAAAATCGGCATCACGCTGCGCGACCTCGATCATGCTGTTAATCACCTCAAGCAAAGCGGCCTTGCCGTCAGCGAGCCGCGGCAGTTCGGCGATATCGGCTATATGAGTCACCTGCGCGATCCGGCCGGATTCGCGATCGAGCTGCTACAGCACGGCTTTAAGGGCAGGGCGCAACCGGCAGGGACGGGCCATCCGGTCGGCGGACAGGCCACGCTCGCCCACATCACGCTGCGGGTGAACGATATTGCTGCCGCCCGGGCCGATCTGGAGGGTCGGCTGGGCATGCGGCTGATTTCGGTCCAGCCGGTGACGGACTACGGGTTTTGCCTCTATTTCTTTTGCTGGAGTGATGAGGTTCTACCGGACCCGGATCTTGAATCAGTCGCCAATCGGGAGTGGCTTTGGGCGCGCCCCTATGCGCTGCTTGAACTGCAGCATGTTCCTGGCGGAACAATATCCGAGCCGGACAGCGGGCGCGACGAAGCCGGATTTGCAGGCTTCGGATGGCGTAGCGACATTGGCGGAAGCCGTCATTATCTGCGCCCGGACGACATGCTCGGCTGGCTCTGACGGTTCCGAAATTATCCGGCCGGAGACTGCAGTGTTCTCCATCTGCCGGGCGACAGGCCGAAGGCGCCGCGGAATTGCCGGGTCATATGGCTCTGATCCGCGAAACACGACAACAGCGCGGCGTCCGCCAGCGACTTGCCGTCCCGGATATGACCCATTGCGATGTCGAGCCGTCGCAGCGTGACAAACCGGTGCGGCGACACGCCGAACGCCCGCCGGAATTGCCGGGCCAGAGAGAACCGGTCGAAACCGTGCACGACTTCGAGCTCGGTCATAGAAACCGACCGCGGCGCCAACTCGAGCAGATGATCGCGAACGCGCCGCATCGCCGGCCGATCCACCTTTGCGTATGGCAGTCTCGCGGAGCACGCATGCATGGCGTCGGCAAGCCGTGTGAGCGCGCCCGCCTCGAACAGCGGGTCGCCGTTTTCAGCCGTGTCCGGAAAGAAACCCCCGATCGCGTCTACGAGTTCGGCTCGTTTGCAGGCGGCCAAATCCACAAATGGCAGGCTGCCGTCGCCCAGCGCTTCCGAGATCCGCTGCGGATCGATATAGGCGATCCGGTAGCCATAGCCGCGGTCGTCGCCTTGCCGGCCGTCATGCACTTCGTCCGGATGAAGAACGAACACGTCCCCCGGCAGCGAGTATCGGCCCTTTCCCCGGTACCGGAATGTCTGGACGCCGCGGGTCGTATAGCCGACCGCATAGGTGTCGTGGCGATGCGGCGAGAACGCGATATCTCGGAAAAAGGCTCGCGCCCGGTCAACACCCGGCGCAGCGGCGCGATGCTCAAAAGTGCTTTGCGGTCGTTCCGTGGTCATCTGCACGATCGTTCAAGACGCATTTTACAGGCGGCGGCTATTTTCTTTCCGTTTGTAACCGGAGGCAACGGTGGGCGAGTATATTCTGCTGATTGCGGCGGCGTTTCCCCTGATGGGCAGCCCCGGTCCGGCAACCATGAGCCTGGCTGCGATCGGCGCTGCTTACGGGGCCCGGCGCGGTTTGCTTTACCTGCTTGGCATCATCGCCGGAACAGCGACCGTACTGATCCTGGTCGCGACCGGCGTATCGGGATTGATCACCGCGCAGCCGGCGCTCGTGGGCGTGATCACTGCCGCAGCGACGGCCTACATACTCTATCTCGCATACCGCATAGCGACGGCGCCGGTCGGGAGCGCGGATCCGTCCTTATCCGCATCACCGTCGGTTTACGGCGGATTCATGCTCGCGCTCGCCAATCCGAAGGCGTTTGCTGCCATCGGCGCCGTCTACTCGGGCCGGCAGCTCGTCCCATCCAGCCTGCTGCACGATGCCATGGCTAAATTTGCCGTGCTCTTTGCCGTCATTGTCATCGTGAATTCGGCCTGGCTGCTGTTCGGATCGGCCTTTTCCGGTCTGCTTCGGGACCCGAAGCTGGGGCGGATTGCCAATATCGTGTTTGCGCTGCTGCTTGTTGCCTCTGTGGCACTGGCCGTCTTTGTCGCCTGACCGGCAGAATTCCGGATCGTTCGGCAGGCGGTCACGGAAAAGCGAACCAGGACACGTCCAGGTTCCGGCCCCTGAACGGTGCCTCCAATATTTCAGAGCTGCCGAGGCAGAGTTTCGCAAAATCGCAATCCTTCAGCCGCTCGGCGCCCCACGCGGAGGCCCCATCCATGGAATTCCAAGGTGACCGGTCGCCGTCGCGCCAGAGGATTCCGCCCGGCCCCATGCCGAAATGAAGGGCCACCTGGACATCGAAATCCGGGCCGCTTTCGAATGTCGGCCCGTGCCAATAGTGCGGGCTTCGATCCGCCTGCGGCTGCAGGCTCACGGTCAGACGGCGGCTCCGTCCGACAAGGCCGATCCACAAGGATGTGTAGGCTCCGGTTTTTGACGGCGCGGCAAGCAGTTTCTGGGGTTCACCGCTGTAGCCGGCGGCCAGGTCGCCGCGCAGGCGCCAAACAATGAATCGATCCGGGCCGGCTTGACCGGCCGGGATGCTGAATTGCCGATCCGGCCAACCTGCGGAGGACGGCACGTCAGGCGGCCAGTTCAGCCGCTCGCGCACGACGCCGGCCTCATCGACAACCTGATAGCGCAGCCCGTTGCCGTCGACGCAGGCCTGGACGAAATGGTGATACTCGAACTCCCGCGGCGAAAGATGCGCCGTTCCGGCGCCGCCGGTCGTGATCTGCAGCACCCCCCGATGGACCTGTACGTCGAAAGCGAGGATATGGCTGCACAGATAGGCGGTGACGTCGTGCCTCACCAGCAGGTCCCGGAAAGGCGCGGCGTATTCGTCGCCGATCGTGCGCTGGTAGGGTCCTGAATAGCCATTGACCGGGAACACCGGGTGATGGCCGGCAACGAATTTCCAGCGCGCGTCCGCGTTCGAATTGAGCACCTCGGCGAGCCATTCGGTCTCCACATGACCCTCTCCACCCAGACCGCGCCACATCGTGTTGACGAAGATCATCAAGAGGTCGCCGCGCCGGACGAAATAGGAGAGCGCCTTCTGTTCCGCCGGACCGTTTTGCGGCAGGTGCGCATGCGTTTCCTGATAAACCCGCTCGCTCAAGGCGTTGAAGACCGTGTGGTTTCCGGTGGTGTTGTAAATCGGGATGTTCGGATCCCGGAAGCGGCGCATTTCTGTGCCGTCCCAGTGCCGCCACTGTGCTTCGAGGGCCTTCTCGTCGTTGACCAGACCCATGATCTCATCACCAAGGAAGGCAATGAACTCGGGCGCCGGTGTCATCCGGGAGATGACGGAATTAACCCGCGCCAGCGTTGCTTCATGGGCTGTTCCCGGAACTCCGGAGCAGCTGTCTCCGCAGACGACAAACTGGTGGCCCGATCCTTGAGGAACGAGGGACCTGATTGGAGTTCGGTTCTTGTCGCCGGGTCCGGATTGCATCGCCTGCACAGTCGTTGATCGAAAAAACCCGCAGTTTATCCGAATTCCTCCGATGCTCAATCGGCGGGGCGCAGGATCAAATATTCACCGCGCCGCGCGACCCAGCGCCCGCATCTTGTCCAGCCAGGTCTGACGCCTGGCATCGCTTGCCTGTTCAACCATGCCGAACAGGGTGCTGCGTATCGGGCCGATTCCGACAAATCCGAGGATGTTGCGCTGCAGGTTTTTCAGGCTGTGCGCCATGAAAAAGTAGCGGTAGGCGAGGGCGGGCATGCCCATGGTGACGACGATGCGCGCCGATTTACCTTTCAGCTTCGCCTTCGGGAATGAGTCGCCCTCGCTCATGACGACGCCGGGCCTGAAAACCTGCTCCAGAAATCCCTTCAGGAGCGCCGGCATGGTTCCAAGCCAGAGCGGATAGATGAATACGATGTGATCGGCTTCGAGACAGGATTTCTGCGCATCGACCAGGCCCTGCGGCGTTCCGGCCGCCCCGGCGTTCCATTCCGACTGGCTGCGCAGCAGCGGAAAATCCAGATTGCCGACGGAAATCATGGTGACGGTGTGCCCGGCGCCCTCGGCGCCTTCCGAATAGGCGTCTCCCAGTGCGTGACAGAGCCGGTTGCCGCCCGGATCCGGGTGTCCCTGTATGATTGCGATCTTCGCCATGATCCCGTGCCTTCCTTGGCTGGACAGCTATCAAAATAGAGGACAAACAGCCGCGCGTTCTTGACCCAACGCAAACCATCGCGAAGTCTGTTCCAGGAACAGTGGAAGGGCCAATGGCGACAGAACGCGAGAAAATGCAGGCCGGGCAGATGTATTGCTGCGTGGACGAAGAGCTGGATGGCCTTCGGCAGCAAACCTATACCGCTGTTCACCGTCACAACACGATGAGCCCCCGGGAGCGTGGCGATATCGCGCCGGAACTCAGGGCCCTCTTCGGCAAGGCGGGCGAGGGTATCCGCCTCGAGGCGCCGTTTCATTGCGTCTACGGCTACAACCTTTATCTCGAAACACGCGTCTACATGAATGTCGGCTGCGTCATCCTCGACACGGCGCCGGTCCGGATCGGGACCGGTACGATGTTGGGGCCGGGCGTGCACATCTATTGTGCGGAACACAGCAAGGACGCAGTCGAGCGCGCCGCCGGTCTGGAGATCGCAAAGCCGGTCACGGTCGGCGCAAATGTGTGGATCGGCGGCGGCGCAATCCTGCTCCCCGGCATCACGGTCGGCGACAACGCCATCATCGGGGCGGGCAGTGTGGTGACGCGCGACGTCTCGGCCGGCGCGACCGTCGTCGGCAACCCGGCCCGGCCGATCGGGTCGGCCTGACGGGTTTGCGCACGCCGGCGCCGGCGGTCACGAATGAATACACGTAATAAAAATTGCTCACGGACTATAGTACGGCGTAGACATAATTGGTGATCAATAGTAGGATGCAATTACTGGTTTAGCTGAAATACTGATAAAATACTGCGGAGTGACCTTGTGCCTGCAGTAAAAGTAACTTGCATCCATGGTGTTGGACACCATCCGAACGGCGGAGCGTGGCAGGACAACTGGGAAGCCGCGCTCGATCGCTCGCTCGCCCGGCTCGGCAAGCCGGTCGAACTGGAAGTCGCCTATTTCCTCTACGACCACATCTTCGAGGCATTCAATATCACCCCGCAAAGCACGCTGGCGGCACTGACCAAGCTGGCCGCCAGCGGCCTTGTTCACGGCATCGGCGATCTGCTGTCGCCGAGGGAGCGCGCGCTGCCCCGGCCCGGCGCGCGCGCCGCGCGCGGTCTCAGCGACTCCGTTCGCTGGACCGCCGGAATGGTGGTTCAGTGGGCCGACAACATGGCGTTGCGCGAACAGCTCCGATCGGCACTTGAGGAGCACATCAACGTGCTCGACCCGCAAGTGATATTTGCCCATTCCCTCGGCAGCCTGATCGCATACGACACGTTCCGGCATCCCGCGCACCGCACGCTGGTGAAGGACAGGACGTTCGTCAGCTTCGGCTCTCAGATCGGCAATCCCTTTGTCCGGGCCCAGTTCGCCGGCCGTATTCAGCCGTTGGACGGGGCCTATTGGTACCATCTCTTCAACATTCACGACGATGTGCTGACGACCCGCATCCCACTCGCCGACGACGGTTTCGAAGAGGTCGACACGACGTTCGATATCCCGGGTGTGACCGATCACTTCGCGCCGCGTTACCTGGAACATGAGGGCGTCACGCATTCGGTCTGGTCGGATCTGCTTTCAGGCAAGCGAGATCGCACCAAGGCACGCGCCGTGCGCGGCGAAGTGCGCCGCGGCGGCAGCCATGACCGGCGGGCGCTGATCATCGGCATCAATGCCTATGACGATCCTGAAATGCGGCTCGACGGCTGTGTCAACGACGCGTTCCTGATGAGCGAGCTGCTTCAGGAACACGGGTATGAGTCAGAGAACATCAGGCTGCTGCTCGATCACCGGGCGACGGCCGTCGAGATCTGGCGGCGCCTGGAATGGCTGCTCGAGGGCACCAGGAAGGGTCAGCACCGGATCCTGTGCTTTTCCGGTCATGGCAGTCAACTCGCGGATTACGGCGCGGACGAGACGGTCGACCGCGTCGATGAGTGCCTGGTTCCCTACGACTTCGACTGGAGTCGCGAGCGCGCCATTACCGACGACCGGTTCCATGATCTCTACAGCCAGCTTCCCTACGGCGCGCACTTCACCGCGATCCTCGACTGCTGCCATTCCGGCGGCATGACAAGGGCGGGCGGCGCCAAGCCGCGCGGGCTGACGCCGCCGGACGACATCCGCCACCGGACCATGCGCTGGGATGCGAAGAACGGTGTTTGGGTCACGCGCCGGCCGCCGGATCAGAACCTGGATCTGGAGGGCAACCGCGCCGTCAGGAAGATCGGCTATCTCGGCGAGGACGGTCAGCGGCGCCTGATGCGCTCGACCGACCTGCTGACCATGGATAACCGCGCCTTCAATGCCAAGTGCGAGGAACTGGAGCACCACGGACCCTATCTGCCCGTGATCCTGCAGGCCTGCCAGGAGCACCAGCTTGCCTATGAATACCGCCACGGCGTCACGTCCTACGGGGCGTTCTCCTATTCACTGGCGCGCATTCTGCGCGATCCGGACCATACTGGCGCCGATCTGGTGCGTCTGGAGCAGCTGACCACCCACCGTATCAAGCAGATCGCCGACAACCAGGTGCCCAATTTCGTGGCGCCCGGAATGCGCTACGACGAGCCGCTCTTCAACACCAAGAACTAGCGAGACGCAGGAGGAATTAGGCATGCAAGCAGCGAAACATATGTGTTACGACCGCATCCTGCCGCAGGACCTCGTCAGGGTTCAGCGCACGCGCATGGTGGGCGGCCGCCAGCGCGCCATAAGCCTGATCGGCAAGCAGTGGGCCAATGGCAGCACACTGCGTATCCGCTTCCTCGGCGGAACGCAGGACCAACAGGACATGGTGCGGTCGATCGCGCCGAAATGGACCGACTACGCCAACCTGACTTTCGAATTCACGGACGACCCGCGCGCCGAGATCCGGGTCACCTTCGATGAGAATGACGGTGCCTGGTCCTATGTGGGCACCGACAATGCGCAAATACCGCTGCACGCGGCGACGCTCAATCTTGGCTGGCTGGACCAGGGCGTCATCCTGCATGAATTCGGCCACATGGCGGGCCTCAGCCACGAGCACCAGAACCCGGACGGCGGTATCGTCTGGAACGAGCAGCAGGTCATCGAAGACCTGTCGGGTCCGCCCAATTTCTGGGACGAGGCGACGATCCGCCACAACGTGCTCAACAAATACAGCGCCGACCAGGTGCACGGCACCGAGTTCGATCCGCATTCGGTCATGCTCTACGCATTCCCCGACAGTTGGACGACCAATATGGGCGCCACAAGCGAGAACAGTGACCTGTCGGAACAGGACAAGGCCTTCGTCGCCAGCGCCGTGATGTATCCGGGCAGGGGCGGCGCGGAAAGCGACATAACCGAACTCGACATCAGGCGCGGAACAGAGGCGGCGATTTCCGAGGCCGGGGAAGAGGATCTCTACAGCTTCAAGGTCAAGGAGGACGGCATGCATATCGTGGAGACCACGGGCTCCACCGATGTCGTGATGGTGCTATTCGGACCCGACAGCAAGACGAAGAAGATCGCCGAGAACGACGACGGCGGGCGCGGCCAGAATTCGCGGATAGCGGCCCGTTTGCGGCCGGGCACCTATTATGCCGCCATTCGTCACTACAACCCGCACCGGACCGGCGAATACCGCATCATGGTAACCGCCTACTAGCGGTGCAACGCTAAAGGGACTGGTAGAGCCCGAGGGCCAGATTGAGCATGGCCGCGACAATCAGCGCGGCGAATGTCAGCCCCATGCCAAGCGTCCGCGAGCCGGGAACCTCGGGTTGCCGGCTCACGCCGGCCGCATGAATGAGGCGGCCGGCGACGAGGATCAGGCCGATGCTCGCTGTCATCCAAGCCGGTGCGGATTGCAGTTCAGCCATCGCCATCAGCAACAGGCCAATCGGCACATACTCGGCGAAATTCGCGTGCACCCGGATGCAGCGCAGCATCTCGGCGTCGCCGCCGTCGCCGAGCCCGATACGCACCGTCCGCCGGGTGGTGATCACACGCACGGCAAGGTAGACGTAAAGCAGGGTCAGGCCGCCGGCAAAGATCGGAGTGACATACATAGCGGCAAAGGCTCCCGTATCTGGTTCGCCTTTGCATTACGTGTATTGCGGTCAATCGGATTACCGCGCCGTGCCGGGTGCAGCGCCGGCAAATTACCGCGCGACCTGATAGGCCCAGAAGTGGCCGGCGCCATCATTGCAGTAATTGGCGTCCGAGAGCTGCTCGAGAAGGCGTATGCGGCCTCCATCGATCAGCGCACCCGCCACATCGCGGTAGTTGCTTTCTTCGTAATACTGGACGCGGGTCGACAGCGCGATAATGCCGCCGGGCCTGACAAGGTCGACCAGGACCCCGAGCGCTTCGGGCGGCACATGGCCGAGGGTGAACACGCCAACGGATATGACGATATCGAAGGTTGCGCGTTCGTATTGCGCGTCGGCCTTCATCAGGTCGACATTGCCGACCGCGCTTTTGTAACAGCCGCGTTCTTCCGCACGCTCCGCCATTTCCGGCGACAGATCGCATCCGTGGATTTCCCGGAATCCGATGTCATGCAGCGCTTTTCCCGACAGGCCGGTTCCGCAGCCGGCGTCAAGCACTCTCAGCGCGTTGCGGTCCGCTCCGCGCAGCCTTTCGGCATGCTTGTCCACCAGCCCGGCGACGATGCGCGGACCGGAATAGGCGATATCGACGACGTCCTGATCGTATTTCTCCGCCCAGATGTCGTAAAAGCGTCGAATGGTCTCCGGATTCCCGTCGAGATGGAGGGCCGCGTCGACAATCTCGTTGTCTGAAATCGGCTTTTTGCTCATTCGCATCACCCCGCTTGTCCGTATGCGCGAACTTGCCCGAGCTGGCAAAAAGAGGATAGCCTTATCGAGACCGGCGGCGCAATTGCGCGGCTCCAGAACGACCGGGAGTATTGGAAGATGAACGAGTGGCTGGTACTGGCGGCGGTCTTCGCGATCTTTCTTCCCGCGCTTATTCTGCCCGGACCGGATTTCATCGCCGTCGTGCGCTCGTCCATGACCCGCGGCGCGGGTGCGGGACTAATGACGACGCTGGGCGTTTCGACGGGACTGGCGCTTTACGCGACGCTCAGCCTTCTCGGTCTGTCGGCCATTCTGGTCGAATATCAATGGCTTGCCTGGTCGGTGAGGGTTCTGGGCGGTTGTTACCTTGCCTGGCTCGGCATCAGGCTGCTGTTTTCCAAGCCCGAAGCGATCGACGTTTCGGACGAAAGTCAGAGGAAAAGAGGAAGCGCATTCCTGTTCGGCATTCTCGTAACGCTGACCAATCCGAAGGCGATTGTCCTGTTTGCCAGCGTCTTTGCGACGGCCGTGACCGGGACGACGCCTGTGTGGCTAATGTCGGCGATGATCGTTCTCGTCTTTTGCAGCGCGCTGGTCTGGTATGCGCTGGTCAGCCTCTTCATGTCGTCTGCGCCGGTCATCCGGCGGTTTCAGAACGCCCGGCACTGGATCGAGCGCGCCGCCGGTGTCTGTTTCATCGGCATCGGCGGGCGTATCCTGGCCGACGCCCGCAATCCGGTGACCCCGTAATGGCACTGAAAACAGAAATTGATCGCGCGTTGTGGTAGAAGAGGCCATCAACCCCGAGGAGGCAGGTGGATGAAGAAATTGCTGTGCGGTTTGCTACTCATTACCGGCGGACTTGCTGCCGGGCTGGCGATGGCAGGCGACGAACTGGATGTACCGGTCATGATTTGGGCGGACGGGGATTTCGATACCTGCGCGGTCGGTGCCGTCACCGGTCTTGATCCGAAGGGTGACAATTTCCTGGCCGTAAGGGCGGGACCCGGTACCGGTCATCACATGCTCGACAAGATCCACACCAACGACCGCGTCTGGGTCTTCGACGAGAACAACGGCTGGTACGGCATTGCCTACGGCTCGCCGAATATTTCCTGTTCGCCGGTCCGCAACAACCGTCCCTATGACGGACCCGGCTCCACCGGTTGGGTATTCGGCAAATACGTCACCATCATTGCCGGATGATACTACCGGCCGGTGTGGATGAAATGCAGACGGTTGAACCGCGCGCGCAGTGCACGGACCTCCGCAGCCAGCGTTTCGGGTGCATCGGCCTCAAGGGCGCCGGCGATCAGGTCCGCCAGTGCCTCGACGTCGTCCAGCCCGACGCCCCAGCGCGTCAATTCCGGTGTGCCGATACGAAGTCCGTTCACGTCGTTGGGCACAGGGGCGATCGGCAATCCGATCCCGCAGGCGAGGAATCCCGCATTGCGCAGTTTTTTTGCCGCCGTCTGGCCACCGCCATAGCGCCCCGCCTCAACGGCAAACTGGTGTGAGTCTGTAAAGCCTCGCTCTTTGCCGAATAGGGGTACGTCACGGGCATCCAACGCTTCGGCCAGCCGGCGCGCAAGGGCGATCATCGCTTCACTGTAGGCTGCACCGAATTCGCGCCAGTCGAGCATGGTCAACGCCAGCGCTGCCGATTTCGCGGCGTCGAAATTGGCTGTCATCCCGGGAAACGCGATTGCGTCGAGTTTTTCAGCAAGATCGGCACTGTTGGTGACGATCAGGCCGCCGGCCGGCCCGCCCAGGCTCTTGTAGGTGCTCATCGTCATGAGATGCGCACCCTCTTCTAAAGGTGCCGGCCAGGCGCCGCCGGCGATGATGCCGCATTGATGGGCCGCATCGAACAACACCAGCGCATTGCAGGTATCGGCGATCTCCCTGATCTGCCGGACCGGATGCGGAAAGAGATTGAGGCTGCCGCCAACGGTGATCAGCTTCGGCCGTACACGGCCGGCGAGTTCGGCCAGTCCCTCAATGTCGATCGTATACCCGTCCGGATTGACGGGCGCTTCGTGGATCTCCAGACCGTAGAGTCCCGCGCATCCGGCATTGTGATGCGTTACATGTCCGCCGATTTTCGCCGGGGGAGCGATTATCGCATCGCCGGGCCTGCATGTGGATATGAACGCGTAGAGATTTGCCATGGCACCGGATGCGACGCGGATTTCTGCGTAGCTCGCTTTGAAAACCTCGGCACAAAGTTCCGCTGCGATGACCTCAATCTCCTCGATTGCTTCCAGCCCCATTTCGTATTTCTCGCCCGGATAGCCGAGCGACGGCCGCGAACCGAGGCCGGCGGCAAGCACCGACTCGGCGCGGGGATTCATCACATTCGTGGCCGGATTCAGGTTGAAACACTCCCGTTCGTGGATGTCCCTGTTTTTGTCGATCAGCGCGGATAAGCGGTCGGCGAGCGCCGCCGCATCGGAGTTGGCGGTTTGCCCGGCAAACGCCTGGACCATTTTTTCGCAGTGATCGGGAACCCAGTTCCTGTTTTTTAGCGCCGTCATCGGTCACCCCTTCGTGTCTTTCGAAAATCAACCAGACTTGATGCGGACGCGCAAACCAGTTTTTATAAAGCTAGGCGTAGAAAAACTGAGTCTCGAAATGGCTGTATCGCCACGCAGGCCCAAGGGCCCGCCGCTCAACGCGTTGCGCGCCTTCGAAGCGGCGGCAAGACTGGGCGGCTTTGCCGCCGCAGCGGAAGAACTGTGCGTAACCCCCGGTGCCGTCGCGCAGCACATCAAGGTCCTGGAGGAATGGGCAGGGGCAGACCTTTTCGAACGGCGTTCGCAAGGCGTCAGGCTGACTGCGGCGGGCGCTGCCATCGCAGGTGATTTCACCACCGCGTTTGATAAACTCGGCGAAGCTGTCCAGGCCATGCGGACCGCGACGGTGCCGCATCAAGTCCGCATCGCGGCACTTCCCAGCCTGGCGCAATTGTGGCTGTCGCCGCGCCTTCCCGCCATACGCAAGGAATTTCCCTTGCTGGTTGTCTCTGTAACGGCAACGGAACAACCGCCTAACCTTCGCCGCGAACCTTTCGATCTGAGCCTGTTTTATGTCGATGAAAATTCTGTACCGCCTCAAAGCGTCATAATCGCTGACGACGTGATTTTTCCGGTCTGTGCACCGGCACTTGCGCGGCGTCTGGAGACCGTCTCCGATCTGGCCGGCGCAACGTTCCTGCACGACGCTTCCTGGCCGGATGACTGGCGGCTTTGGCTTGCCCATTTGGCTCCCGACCTGCCGGTGGACACGGACGGGCCAAGCTTCTCGCTATACGCGCTTGCCGTTGAAGAAGCCGTCAATGGTGCCGGTGTGCTGATCGGCCACGAAGCACTTGTAAGACGGCAACTGGATGCCGGCAGGCTGGTGCCGTTGTTCGACACCCCGGCAACGCTTGGCCGGAAGCTCGTTCTGGAATCTGCGCACCCTCCGGGCGCCAATTCCCTGCTGGACGCTGTCGTGGCCGCATTGAAAGAATCGGTTCCGGACTGATCCCGCTGGCGCCGGGGCTTCATTACAAAAGTTTAATCCGTTGAGAGCGACCAGATTGTTTCGGCCGCCCGTTTAAAGGACAGAATAGTCTTGGAGAACAGCCGTGATGGCATTTTGGAAGCAGGCCGTTATATCACTGATTTTGCTGATGGTTTTCGCCATCGGCTTTGCACTCTTTTCCTATGGTCCGGGCGCGGTGCCCGGCCTTTCCTCTGGTGCCGCGACGGCTGGAATCCCAGGCGGCGGACAGGCTGGCGTCCGCGAGCGCCTTGCGCCGCTCGTGGTCCTGTCGACGGTCGAAACGGCGACCACGGACGACATGGTCAAATCGGTCGGCACGGCCCGGGCAATCGAAAGGGCGACGCTGTATCCGGAAGTCGCCGGACGGGTCTCGCAGGTCAATGCCGCCTCCGGTGCACGGGTCGAGCAGGGTGACGTCATCGTCCAGCTCGACGACCAGGTGCAGCGACTTGCCGTTGACCGGGCCAGTCTTGCTGTCGAGGACTCCGAGGCGCAACTGCAGCGCTTCGAGACACTCGCCGCGCGCAATACCGTCTCGGACGTCCAGCTCAGCGATGCAGCACTGGCGCTTTCCAATGCCCGGCTCGATCTGCGGGAGGCCGAGGACGCGCTCGCAAGACGCACCGTTATTGCACCCTTTTCCGGCGAGGTCGGGCTGATCGATGTGGGCGTCGGCGACTATGTGACGACGGCGACACCGGTGACCACGCTTGACGAGCGCGAGACCCTGCTCATTGAATTCCGGGTACCGGAGCGCTTCGCCAATCAGATCGCGCACGGCCAGCCGATGACGCTCTCGACACCCGCCTTGCCCGGCCTTGTCCTCGACGGCGCGATCAGCGGCATGGACAGCCGCATCGACACGGTTTCGCGGACCCTGACAGTGCAGGGGACCATTGCCAATCAGGACGACCTGATCCGGCCGGGCATGTCGTTCGAGGTGTCCCTGTCCTTCGCCGGCAACAGCTATCCGAGCGTCCCGTCGCTTGCCGTCCAGTGGGACCGGGACGGATCGTACGTGTTCAAGGCCAATGGAAACACGGCCGAGAGGACAGCCATCTCCATTGTCGCGCGCAAGGACGGCCAGGTGCTTGTCGACGGTGAGATCGCGGCCGGCGACAGCGTGGTCAGCGAAGGCACGAATGCCGTCCGAACGGACCAGCCGTTCCGTACGCCGAGCGAGACGCCGGCACCGGCAACGGGAGCGTGAGTACAATGTCGAGAATAACGGACGAACTGAAGGGCCTTCCCGCGTTTTGCGTGCGCCGACCGGTGTTCGCCATCGTCATCAACCTTTTGGTGATCATCGCCGGGCTGGCGGCCATCATGGCTGTGGAAATCCGCGAATTGCCGAGCACGGACCGCCCCGTCGTCACCATCCGCACGACGTATTCGGGCGCAACGCCCGAGACGGTCGACACGACCGTGACATCGGTTCTGGAGGGCGCCGCTGCGCGGACGCCGGGCGTCGCCTCGATATCCTCGAGATCAAGCTTCGGCTCCAGCCGCATTACGGTCGAATTCGCATCGTCCGTCGATGTCGACACGGCGGCCAATGACCTGCGCAACGCAATTGCCCGATCAGAGCGGTTGCTGCCCGATTCCGCCGACACGCCCCTGGTCATCAAGGCCAATGACGACGACAGTCCGATCATCCGGCTCGCCGCGACCACCGATCGCATGCCGATCGAGGAACTGACGCAGATCGTCGACAACCAGATCGTTGACCGGCTATCCGCGGTCCCCGGTGTCGGCGATGTAACGGCCTTCGGCGACCGGCAACCGGTCTTCAAGGTCGATCTCGACCTGATGGCGCTGGCAAGCCGCGGCCTTTCGGCGGCCGACGTCCGATCGGCGATAGAGCGCGTGACGTCCGATACCCCGGCCGGATCGCTGGTGACCGGCGGCACCGAAATCCTCGTTCGAACGGACATGAATGTCGGCTCCGTCGCCGATATCCGGGATTTGCGCATAGACGAAAACACGCGGATCGCCGATGTCGCGGATGTGTCCTACGGTCCCGATGAGCGAACCTCCTATCTGCGCGCCGACGGCAAGACCGGCATCGGCATCAACATTGTCCGTCAGGCGCAGTCGAACACGCTTGAGATCTCCCAGGGCGTCGAACAGGCGGTGGCCGAGCTTCAGCCGGTATTGCCGGACGACGTCGATCTGCGCGTTACCTCTGACGACGCGGTCTTCATCGGCGCGGCGATCCAGGAGGTCGTCAAGTCGCTGCTGATCTCGACGGCCATCGTGGTGGCGGTGATTTTCCTCTTCCTGCGCACGGCCGGAGCGACGGTCATACCGGCGGTAACGATCCCCGTCGCCCTGATCGGCACGGTGGCCACCATCTGGCTCGTCGGATTTTCGCTGAACATCCTGACGCTGCTGGCCTTGCTGCTTGCGACGGGCATGGTGGTCGACGACGCCATCGTCGTCTTGGAGAACATCGTGCGCCGGCGCCGTCAGGGCGACGGCAAGCGCGCCGCAGCGGTCCGCGGAACGCGCGAAGTCTTCTTTGCGGTGATCGCGACCACGGCAACGCTCGCCGCGGTGTTCATCCCGATTTCCTTCCTGCCGGGGACGGTCGGCCAGCTTTTCTCGGAATTCGGATTTGTGCTTGCCATCGCAGTCGCGATCTCGTCCTTCGTCGCGCTGACGCTGGTGCCGATGCTCGCATCGCGCCTTTCGGGAGGCGCTTCCGCGAAAGCGCGGGTGACCTGGCTGGAGCGCATCGGCACGGCGTTCGCCGGCGGCTACCGGTACCTGCTGCGCGCCGCCATGGCCGCGCCAATGGTGGTCCTGGTTGCCAGCATCATCTTTTCTGGCTTTTCCTACCACCTGTTCAACAACCTGCCGCAGGAAATCACGCCGCGCGAGGACCGCGCAAGCATCCCGATCGTCGTTCAACTGCCGCAGGGAACCGAGCTCGAGATTGCCAACGAGAAAATGAAGCAGATCGAGGCGATCGGCGAGGAACTGATGGAAGCGGGCGAGGTCGATTCGCTGTTCAGCATCGTCGGCATGCAGGGCGGCAACCGCGGTTTCATCATATTCCGGCTGGTCGAGTGGGACGCGCGCGACCGCAGCCAGTCCGAGATCGTCTCGGACATCAACCGCCGCCTGGCCGAAATTCCTGGCGTGTCCGCTTTCGCCCGACAGCCCAACACGCTGGGCCTTCGCGGCGGCGGTAGCGGGCTGCGCTTTGCCCTGACCGGCTCGAACTACGATGTCCTGTCGGATGCTGCGGTTGACCTGACCCGTGCAATGGCGGACCGCTTCGAGGGTCTGGGCAATTTCGATATCGGCTACGACACCACGCAGGCGGAACTGTCGATGCGGGTCGATCGCGACCGGGCGCGCGAGCTCGGCATCGATCTCGACGATGTCTCCTCCTTCGTCGCCATCGCGCTCGACGGGCGCGAGATCGCCGAGATCCATCAGGACGACAACGCGATCCCGGTGATGCTGTCGATCGGCGAACGCGCCATCGCCGATCCGGGTGACCTGGAGAACCTGTTCGTGCGTGCCGGCGACGGCACCATGGTGCCGCTGTCGACGGTCGTCGAGGTCACGGATACGGCCGTTGCACCGCAATTGACGCGCGAGGAGCGCATGCGCGCCGTACCGATCTCGGTGCCGCTGGATGCAAATTATGACCTTGAGAGCGCGGTTGCGGATATGCGGCACACGGCCGAGGAAGTCCTTCCCGCCGGTGTCGAGGTCACGTTGCTGTCGGAAGCTGCACTGCTTGAAGAGACGTCGACGGGCATGGGGCTGGTTTTCATCTTCGCCATCGTCATCGTTTTCCTTGTGCTTGCGGCGCAGTTCGAGAGTTTCGTCAGCTCGATCGTCATTTTGTTGACGATCCCCTCCGGCGTGGCCGCGGCTGTCATGGCGATCGGCCTGACCGGCGGCACGATCAATGTCTACAGCCAGATCGGCATCATTCTCCTGGTCGGCATCATGGCCAAGAACGGCATCCTGATCGTCGAGTTCGCCAATCAGCTTCGCGAGCAGGGTCTCAATGTGCGCGAGGCGATCGAAGGCGCCTGCATGCGCCGGCTTCGGCCAGTCATGATGACCATGATATCGACCGTGCTGGGAGGACTGCCGCTGATCCTGGCCTTCGGCGCCGGTGCGGAGGCCCGCATGGCGCTTGGCTGGACCATCGTCGGCGGTCTCGGCTTCGCAACCGTGTCTACATTGTTCCTGACACCGGTCGCCTACAACCTGCTTGCCGGCTTGAGCAGCTCACGCAATGCCGACGAGCAGCGTCTGATCGAAGAACTTGAATCCAGCGGAAAGGAGGCCGGCGCAGCCTGAAGGAAAGTCACGCGGCACGTTTGACGGCGGCGGGGACGGATTGATAGCCTGACATCTCATTTGGCACGAGGCGGAAGGCCATCCATGTCCCCATCCCAGTCGGACGGCGCGGTTCGCAAGGACGGCGAACTGATGCGCCGCATTGCCGCGGGCGACACCGGCGCGCTGCGCCAGATCATGGATACGCATGGCCCGAAACTGATCAGACTTGCCTTCGGTATCGTCGGCCGGATCGATGAGGCCGAGGACGTGGCCCAGGAAACGCTGCTCGCACTTTGGACCGCAGCGCCCGAATGGCAGGCGAAATCAACGGTGAGCGCCTATCTTCGCACCGTCGCGACACGCAAGTCCATCGATCTGCTGCGCAAACGGCAAGGCCAGGTGGATGACTTCGAATGGGAAAAACTGCTGGATCCGCAACGGGGCCCCGAGGCGGATCTGGAAGCGAGCGAGGACATGACACGCCTCACGGAACAATTGGCGGCGCTTCCCGAGAACCAGAGAACGGCGCTTGTTCTGGCCCATTTCGAGGACCTGAGCCACCGCGAGGCGGCGGAGGTGATGGAGTTGGGCATCGATGCGTATTCGTCGCTGCTGGCGCGGGCGCGGCGCTCGCTGCGTCAGAAACTTGAACAATCACAAATGGAGAAAGGAGGCGGTGACGACCATGGACGACAGAATTGAAAACCTCATCGACCTTCACGGCGCGAATCTGAATGCCTGGCCGGACCAGGAGCTGGCGCAGGAGGCGCGCCGCGCGGCGCTCAGCGATCCGCAATTCCGCCGCAAGCTGGACACCGCCAGGCGGATGGACCAATCCCTTGCCGCGCTTTCGACGGCACTGGAAAACAACGCCTCTGCAGGCACGCGCACCGCTCGCATGCAGGACGCCATTCTGGAGCGGATCGATGCGCAGGCGCAGAGGCGGCGTGCATTTTCGCGGCGCACCCTCAGCCGGCTTGCCGCGGGCATCGTGCTGGCCTGCGGGCTTGGCGTCGGTGTCGGGCAGATCGTACCCGATCCGGGCCTGTCGCAAAGCGACGCATTCGATGAATTGCTGCTCGGCTCCGGAGAGGGCCCGGCCGGAACACTGAATGGATAGACCATGAGCAGACAGCGCATACTGATCGTCACACTCGTCGCATCGCTGCTGGCAAATGCGTTCTTTATAGGGTTCGCCGCGACCCGCATGCTGGACGAACCGGCCAGCAAGCGCCAGGGCGGTATCCTGCGCGGTGTCAGCCACCGGCTGACAAAAAATCTCGACGAGGATGCACGGCAGCAAATAGCCGGAGCGCTGGAAGTAGTGACACCGCAATACAAGGCGAGCCTGGAGGCGCGCCGCGAGAACTACAGCCACCTGCGCGGCCTTCTGGCAGCGTCGGAACCGGATCGCAGCGCGATCGACGCGGTGCTCGGCGACATGACGCAGCATTCATCGGAACTTGTCCTTACGGTCCACGAGGAGGTGGTCGAAGCGATCCTGGAACTGCCCGACGACCAGCGCGCGCAAATCGCCGACAAGGACTGAGGACCCGCCTGATGCGCACACGTCTTATTGTGATGACCTTATCGGTTCTTGCGGTTCTTGGCGGCAAGGCGGCGGCGGAGGACTGGCGTGCCGAGCGGATGGAGGCGGCTGCGTTGCCGTCGGAAGGCTTTTCCGAGATTGGCCGGCCGGCGCCCGATGGCCTGCCCGACGGCCTGGTGGCAACCGCGCAAGGCGGGGACATCGCGGAGGCCTGGTATGGCGGGCCGACCCGCCGCTACGGCCACGCAATCCTCGGTGACGCGGTGGAGGCGGGCGCGCTTTTTGCAAGGACGGCCGGTGGCGCGATTGTGACACTATGGCTGCCGGAGTCCGAGGTCTTCGAGGACCGGACGCCGCGGCTCGCCGATCTCGACGGTGATGGTCGCACGGAGATCGTTACCATCCGCTCGTCCCTGACGAATGGAGCGGCGGTCACCATTTACGGTCTTGAAGACGGCGTGCTGAAGCAGCGTGCCACGACCGATTTCATCGGCCGGTCCAACCGCTGGCTGAACATTGCGGCGATTGCCGACCTTGACGGAACGCCCGGTCTTGAGATTGCCCATGTGCGCACGCCGCATATCGGCGGCACGCTGATCGTGCACGGCTATCGCAATGGTGTTCTGGTCCGTATCGCGGCCCTGGACGGGTTTTCCAACCATGCCATCGGTTCGCGCGAAATGCGGCTGTCGGCAATTTTGGATGTCGACGGTGACGGACGGGTGGAGCTTGCGGTGCCTTCGGCCGACAGGCGGGCGCTGCGCATCGTCGGCCTGGACCGGGGGCGGCTTGCCGAGATTGCTTCCGTCGTCGTGCCGGGCACAATCGGCAAGCCCGTATTGCCGGGCAGTTCGGCTTCCGACCCTCATTTTGTCGTCGGGCTCGACAACGGCGAGGTCTACCGGATTTCGCGCTGAATGATACGCGGCATTGGTTGTGAATGCGTCGCAAAGAACACACTGGATGTCGATTCGGGCGCCTTTCGCGACAAATACGGCCCCAATAATGGATGAATTGCTCAATCATTGAGCAATTGGGCCGGATTCGCGACATTGTTTTTTGTGCTGACGCTGGAGTGCGGCCCGCATCGGGAGGAGCACATATGTCAGACCAATCGCCAAGGAATAACAATGGCTTAGTTGCCAATTCAGGTCCCTGGAAAGGGTTGCATCCCGGCATGGGCCTTGCGGCAAAGGGCATGGTTGCCGCCTTTGTCGTCTTTACCGCGCTGAATGTGGATTTCGCCAACGACATTTACTCCGCCGTGCGCGGCTGGATCGAGGGCGCGCTGAACTGGTACTACATCAGTGCGGTCACGGTGATGCTGTTCGTCTGTTTCTATCTGATGTTCAGCAAGCACGGGCACATCAGGCTCGGCGATGACGACAGCAGACCCGAATTCAGCAACTTCTCCTGGTTCGCCATGCTGTTTTCGGCCGGTGTCGGCATTGGCCTCCTGTTCTTCGGCATCGCCGAACCGATGTTCTATTTCGACAACACGCAGCCGTGGGGTTATCCGAACAACCCGTTCGCCGACCAGGCGGGGGTGACGGCCATGGATTCGCAACGCGCCGTCATGGCCATGCGCGTGACCTATTTCCACTGGGGTTTCCACGGCTGGGCGGTCTACGTGATGATCGGGCTCTGTCTAGCCTATTTCGGCTTCCGCAAGAAGCTGCCGCTGACCCTTCGCTCGGCGCTTTACCCGGTTATCGGCGACAAGATCTACGGGCCGGCGGGGCACGCGGTGGATCTGCTCGCGGTTTTCGGAACCGTGTTCGGTGTCGCAACGTCGCTCGGTCTCGGGGTCAGCCAGATGGCCACCGGGCTGAACTATCTCTTCGGCATCGATCCGGGGGTCATGACCCAGGTCATCCTGATCGTCATCATCTCCATCGTCGCGACGTTGTCCGCCGTCTCGGGGGTCGGCAACGGCATCCGCATCATCTCGGAGTGGAATATCTATCTCAGCGTGGTGCTGCTCGCGTTCTTCCTGTTCGGCGGGCCGTTCAAGTGGCTGATGGGCTTCTTCGTCACCACGGTCGGCGACTATCTCTGGAACGTCATTCCGATGGGCTTCCAGACCTTCAACGGGACCGGTGATGCGGCCTGGCAGGGCGGCTGGACCATCTTCTACTGGGGTTGGTGGATCTCCTGGGCGCCGTTTGTCGGCATGTTCATCGCCCGCATCAGCCGCGGCCGGACGATCCGCGAGTTCATGCTCGGCGTGATGTTCGTGCCGACCACGATCGCTTTCTTCTGGCTGTGCGTGTTCGGCGGCAATGCCATGTTCCTGGAACTCACCTCGGACACCGGCGTCGGCACGGCCGGCATCGCCCAGCTGGTGCGCGACTGGAACCTGCCGGCGGCGCTTTACGGCACAATCGAGCGCATGACCGACATGGCCTGGCTCAACTGGGCGATGGCCGCGCTGGCGACCGTCCTCCTGGCCACCTGGTTCATCACATCGTCCGACTCCGGCACGCTGGTGATCACCACGATGCTGTCGATGGGCGACGACAACCCGCCGCAGCGTTTCCGCATCATCTGGGGCCTCGGCGAGGGATTTGTCGCAGCCGTCCTACTGCTGGCGGGCGGCCTGACGGCATTGCAGACGGCGTCGATCGCCGCCGCGTTGCCGGTGAGCGTGATCATGCTGCTGATGACCTGGGGCATCGTCAAATCGCTCAACGAGGACCCGAGCGCCGTGCCGGAGGGCGAGGAGCGCACCGCGCCCGACGGCACCAGCCTCAGTCGTGAGTTGCATGCCTGACAGCCGGAGCTAAACTGACAACGCGCCGCCTTCGGGCGGCGTGTTTGTTTTGACGGCTCGGAGGCGTGTCATGAATTTCGTCGACCAGGATGATGTTCCTTGGATCGAGGGCGAAGGCTACCGCAAGAAGATCCTGCTGCGGGACGATGCGCTCAACGCGAAGGGCACCCTGGTTCAGATCGTCGAACTGGCGCCGCATGCACGGGTCGAAGACCACCACCATGAAAGCTGCACCGAGGTTTTCCACGTCATGCGCGGGCAGGGCACCTTCGAGATCGACGGCAGGGTTTTCGAACTGCGACCCGGGGACACGCTGACCTGTGAGCCGGGCGAAGTGCACAATACGAGAAACCCGCACAGCGAGCCTTTCACCTATATCGTGTTCAAGACGAACGTGGTGGACAACGATCTGTTCTGGGAGCCCCGATCACCGCGTAATGGCGAACACGGTTGAGCACAGGCGGACCCGGTGTTAACGCTTTGATCGGCGGCGGTTATTTCTGCCTCGTCTCGGTAACCTCGTAATCTCTCAGGAAACCCGGAGTCCCGGCTTGATGAACACTACGATCCCGTTTGTCGCACGCACCGATGAGGATGATCGTGACACATGGCTAGAAGCGCTGGGCACGGCGATGCCGTCCTACAGGATCAAACCGTTCGAAGAGTTGAGCGAAGACGATCGCGCTGCCGCGCGCGTCGCGATCGTCGCCGATCCCGATCCCGCCGACCTGGCGTTGCTGCCCAATTTGGAATGGGTTCACAGCCTGTGGGCCGGTGTCGAGCGGATCGTCGCCGAGCTTCCTGTGGACGGGCCGAAGATCGTCCGTCTGGAGGACCCGCAGATGGCCAAGACCATGGCCGAGGCGGTGCTCGCCTGGACGCTTTACCTGCATCGCGACATGCCGCTTTACCGGCGCCAGCAGGAGGCCCGTGAGTGGAAGATGCACGAACTGCCGTTGCCGTCTCAAAGAAACGTCGGGATCCTGGGTCTCGGCAATCTTGGTCGGGTCGCCGCCGGCAGGCTCCTTGAACAGGAGTTCAACGTGTGCGGCTGGAGCAGATCGGGTACTCGGATGGAAGGGGTGGAGACATTCGGCGGATCCGAAGGCCTCGACCGGCTTTTGGCGAAAGCCGACATTATCGTGGTTCTCATGCCGTTGACCGGCGAGACCCGCGGTCTGCTGGACGCCAGCCGGCTTTCCGGGATGAAACCGGGTGCGAGCCTGATCAACTTCGCCCGAGGCCCGATTGTCGACACCCGCGCGCTTCTGGAACAGCTTGACCGTGGCCATCTGAACCACGCAGTGCTCGATGTTTTCGACCGGGAACCGCTGCCGCACGACAGCCCGCTCTGGTCTCATCCGGCGGTGACCGTGCTGCCGCACATATCGGGACCGACGAACAGGACGACAGCGTCGGCGATTGTCGCACGGAACATTGCGGCCTATTTCGCAAACGGGACAATTCCCGACGGCGTCGACCGGTTGCGGGGCTACTGAAACGGACGTTTGAACACAAGGAGGCACCGTTGAAAATATCCATCCCGGAAACCGTGGACGAATGGAACAGCCGTGGCGATGACTATCTGCCGGGCCATTTGGGGATCGTGTTTCACAAGGTCGATCCGGACCTGGTCGAGGCGCGCTTTTCGGTCATGACATCGCTCATGGCCTGGAACGGCTTCCTGCACGCTGGATCGGTGGTCACCCTCGCCGACACCTGTTGCGGCTACGGCACCTTGCGCTCGCTTCCGGCCGGCGCGGACGGCTTCACGACTGTCGATCTTGTATCGAACTTCCTGGGCACCGCCCGCGACGGTCACGTGCTTTGCAGGGCAACGCCGCTGCACAAGGGGAGGACCACCCAGGTATGGGATGCAGTGGTGACCGCGGAGGAATCCGGAAAAACCATGGCGCATTTCCGCTGCACGCAGATGATTCTCTGGCCAAGGCCGGAAAGTTGATCTTTAAACTATTGGAAAAAAACATTTACAAATCATAATATTGCGTCTATTTCCCAATTCAAAATAGCAGCCAGCATTACGAACTTGAACTGGAAAGAAACAAGGGAATCGGCTTTCCTAGCTCAATACCGTTGCGTTTACACGCGCGCGGGGCCGATGTTGCCCGGTTGGCCTTAAATCATGATCGTCGTCATCGGAGGAATGCGACATGAATTTGCCGACGAAACTTCTGGGCCTTGGTATTGCGTCTGTTTTGCTGGTGGCCGGGCCGGCGCAGGCCGAAATACAGATCGCCCTGAAATCGGCGAAGGAATCGTCCTCCTATTACAAAATGGGCAATCAACTGGCCCAGGCGCTCAAGACCGGATCGAACGGCGAAATCGACGTTACGTTGAGCGACAGTTCGGGCTCCGTGCAGAACATCCTCGACGTGGAAAACGCATCGGAAGACTACATTTTCACGTCTCCACCTGTGCTCGTCAGTCTTGCCCAGCAGGGCAAGGCCATGTTCGCGGACAAGGAAAGCAGCAATTTCGACAGCATCCGGGCATTGTTCCCGATCCCGTCCCTGACCATGCATTTCGTCATGGCGCAGGAGTCCGCTTCGTTGACGTTTTCCGATCTGGACGGCAAATCGCTGCTGATGGACAACGGTACATTCGCTGCAAGGGAAGGGGCGAAGTACCTCAATCTCTTCGGGCTGGAAGGCAAGGTCACGATCGTCGATATGGAACTGTCCGGGGCGCAAGAGGCCCTGAAGGGCGGCAAGGTCGACGGTTTCGTGATGGCCGGGTCATGGCCGGCGCCGATGGTTGTCGAAGTGTCCGAGGGGGTGCGCATCAATCTTCTGACGATGGATGGCGAAGAGGTCAAGAAGACCAAGCGTACACGCATGGTCATACCCGGCGGAACCTATTCCGGAGAAGATGATGACGTCACAACAACGTCGGTTCCGATGGTTGTCTACACGACGACCGAGATGGACGAAGACACGGCTTATCTCCTGACCAAGACCTTTTGGGAACAGAAAAAGGTCATGGCCCAGTCCGCCGCCTGGTGGGAGGGAGTCGACGACCGGCTGATGGTCAACATTACCGGTCGCCTGCATCCCGGCGCACTTAAGTTCTACAAGGAAGTCGGTTTTCCGATTGCCGAGGATCAGCACTAGAGCATCGGTTTCGATCATCCTGCGGTGTATGCCGGCCTTGGCGGCGGCTCCTAGCGGGCGTGCGACCGCAGGAAGTCAATGAGGATCGGATTGACCGTATCGTGCATCTCGTAGAGAAGGCCGTGTGTGCCGTCTTCAATGATTTCGACACGGGCATGCGCCGCCGCCCGCTTCAGGCGTGCCGCGCTCTCGATCCCGATTGTTTTGTCGCTGCCGCCGAACAGTGCCATCATCGGCACGCTCTTTGAGGCCGTCGCGAAGACAGTATCGCAGTTTTCCATGGGCAGGTTCCGCCACGTCTGCAGCAGCGCCGGGAAATACCCCCGATAGCGCATCTGAACCGTGTCGTCTCCCTGCATGCAGCGGGATGTGTCCACCGGAGGCTTCGTGAATTGCGGGTCGCCCATGAGAAGCGACCGGCCGCGCAGCCGCCACAGCCAATCGCCAAGAACCGGAATGCGTAGTATTTTCCCGAAGGTCTTGCCAAGGAAGGGCTGCAGATCCAGTCCGGCGGGTGTAAACAGAAACACAGCCGAAAGCCGTTCGGGATGCCGGACCGCGAATTCAGCGGCGATGATCCCGCCCATGGAATAACCGACGAGCGCCACCGGCTCCTTAAGCGTCAGTGCGTCGATAAGACTCGCCAGTTCAAGGTCATAAAAAGCAGGATCGTAACGGGCATGCGGTCGGTCCGACCAGCCGCGGCCGAAGTGATCGAATAGGACCACATGAAATCCGGCCGCGGCAAGCGCGCTCGCGTTCTGCTCAAACACGAAGTGCGGGGTACCGAAACCGTGGACCATGACAACGACCGGACCGTCCACAGGGCCGCGCCTCGAGAAATAGAGATCGCCTGCGTCCAGCGATACAGTCTCGCCCGGCGCCTCAGTCTTTCGTATCTCTGCCGTTAGAGGTCTTTCGCTGGAGCCGGCGATGTACCAGCTCAGCGCGACGCCCAGCGCGACGATCGCAACAACGCCGATAATCCATTCCATGAGATGTCCCCGATCCGCCCAATGACCCCGGTTGGGACCTTATGGAAGCTGACGGGGTCCCACAAGACGCAAAGGACCGCAGGGCGGTCCTTTGCGCAGCCGGGCCTGGGGCGAACTATAGGCTCAGCTGTTTCCCGACAGGCATGCACGCATGTCGTCGGCCAGTGTGCGTATGAGCTTGAAATAAAGCTCATCACCGTTTTCCAGGGTCGCGCCCAACGGATCGAGCACACCGGAACTGGCGTTGGTGTTTTCCGTAATGACTTCAACGATCTTCGGTTCGAACTGGGGTTCGGAGAAGACGCAGGCGGCATCGAGCGACTCGACCTTTTCCCGGATCTCGGAAACCCGCGCGGCGCCCGGTGCCACTTCGGGGCTGACGGTAATCGACCCGGCGGCTGCAACGCCAAAGCGGTTTTCGAAATAGGGATATGCGTCGTGGAAGACGATGAAAGAACGGTCCTTGACGGGCTCAAGCAGACCGGAGACTTCGGCGGTCAATTCGTCCAGCCGGGCTTCGATCCGTGCCGCATTGGCTTCGTACTTTTCCGCATTTTCGGGGTCTGCCTTTACCAACGTCTCCTCGATCTCGTGGACCAGAGCCTTGGCATTCTGCGGATCCAGCCACACATGAATGTTGAACTCGCCGTGTTCATCGTGTCCGGCATGATCGGCGTGGTCATCATGGTCCGCGTGCTCATCATGATCCGCGTGTTTGTCGTGGTCGTCATGATCGGCGTGGTCGTCGTGATCCGCATGCTTTTCATGATCATCATGATGGTCGTGATCTGCATGTTTTTCGTGATCGTCATGATCGTCGTCGTCCGCATGCTTCTCATGGCCATCATGATCGGCATGTTCGTCATGATCCGCATGGTCGTCATGATCGGCGTGCCCATCATGACCGCCGTGATCGCTGTGGTCATGACCTTCAAACGCGCCTCCCTCGCGCTGCGGCAGGCGCGTCAGGCCATGCGCATCACCGAGGGCAACCACAGTCGCGTTGCGCCCGAGCGACTCAAGCGGCTTGTTGAGAAATGCCTCCAGTTCGGGTCCGATCCAGAAAACCACATCGGCCTGTTCAAGGCTTCGGGCCTGCGATGGACGAAGACTGTAGGTGTGCGGGGAAGCCGCGCCGTCAACGATGATCTCGGGCGTGCCGACCCCTTCCATCACACCCGCGACAAGCGAATGAACCGGCTTTATGGATGTGACGACGGACGGGGCCGCAAAACCGGTCGCCGAGAGGCCAAGCCACGCAACCGAGGCGAAGAGAAAAGCGGGTGCAGATTTCATGATCGAGACCAGACTCGTTATGTTGTAACATCAACTCGTAATGCTATAACGTAATGACAATACGGTCTCAAGCCCCGATGCGCTGTTTTTGGCGCAGGTGCATCTCCGGATAATGTTGGACTATTGTGCAGGCACGGAGCGACTGCACCGGCGGCCGGCGCCGGCGCAGTCTGTCCGTCCTATTTCTTCATGATGCGGTAGCTCTCGTGGCAGCTGCCGCAGTTCTTGGTCGCCGCGCCAAAGGCCGCCCGAAAACCGTCAAGGTCCGCGACCTTTACATTGGTATCGGCAATGAATTTGGCGACGGCCGCGTTGAAGCCGGCCTTGTCTTCCCAGATCTTCGGCGAGGCTTCCGTATCGTTGCCGGTCTCTGATCCCTCGGGGAACAGGTATCCGTAACCGTTCGCCGCCGCGTTCAGCGTATTGAATACGAGCTGTGCCGTGACGGCATCGAATTCCATCTCGCCCTTGGCAATCTTTGCACCGACACCCGTCGCCGCACCCACATTCTTCATGATGTTCTGCCTGTCGGCGGACGGATCGTCAGCCGCGTAGCTGCCGCCAATGAGGGCGGCCGAAAGAATTCCTGCCAGTGCGATCGTGCGATTCATAACGCTCTCCCGTGAGGATCATTGAGAAAACTGCAATCACGACGGTGTCATGCCGTCCGTCATTTTCCGCAACCATGCACGCGCCACTCCGTTCCCGAGAAACGCAGCGCGTCCAGGGGTGCGTACAATGACCGTAAAACTCTAGAAAATGCGAAAACGCTCGACAACGACAAGTTTTGCATATTGAATCTGCATTTATGCAGAACCCTGACTGGGACATATTCCGTTACGTGATCGCTGTCGCCGACAGTGGATCGGCCGTTGCCGCCGCCGAGCGGCTCGGTGTCAACGCGACCACCGTGCTGCGCAGAATTGCGAAGTTCGAAGCCGAGAATGGCGTCCGGCTGTTCGAACGGCGACAGTCGGGCTACCGTCCGACGGTGGAATGCGCCGCGGTGGTGGAGGCGGCCCGCAAGATCGAGCAGAATGTGACGGCGATCAACCGCGACCTCCTCGGTCGGGACCTGCGCCTGGAGGGACAATTGGCCGTCACGACCACAGACTCGTTGCTGGTTTCGCTGCTGGCCCCGCTCATTCAGACCTTTATCGCGCGCCATCCGCAGATCCAGGTCGACGTTTCGGTGACGAACAGCCGGCTTAATCTGACGAAGCAGGACGCCGATGTCGCGATCCGGGCATCCAAGATGCCGCCCGACACTTTGGTGGGGCAGCGGGTTTCCGGTCTGGTCTTCGCTGTCTACGGGGCCGATGCGCTTGTCGATGGCGCGAACGGGAAACGCGAGCGTGTGCTGCGCAAGGCCCGCTGGGTCGGGATCGGCGAGGCGCTCGCTGCTTCACCGGTCGGTGACTGGCTGGCGCGCAACGTTGTGTCCGATCGGATCGCCATGACGGCCGATACCTTCGTCGCGGTACGGGATTGCGCACTGGCCGGGGTCGGCGTTGCCGTCCTGCCATGCTGCCTTGGCGATACCTCACGGGGGCTGGTGCGCGTGACGGATCCCATCAGAGAGATGGATACCTCCCTGTGGGTCCTAACCCATTCCGACATCCGAGGCGCCGCAAGGGTCAAGGCCTTCAATGAATACATCACCAGGGAGTTGCGCGCCAAATCGCCGCTTCTGGAAGGGATGGCGGTTTAACGGACGTCGGTCATCAGATTTCCAATATATCGGAATATGCGCTAAGACAGCCCGGACACATCATTGAGACTGGGGAGCACCCGATGCATGTCGCGCCGACTCCGGATATCGGCAAGATCGTCAGATCGAAGCGCAAGGCGCTCCAACTGACCCTGGAGCAGCTCGCCGAGCGCAGCGGCGTTTCACGCTCCATGTTGTCGGCGATCGAGCGCGGTACCGCCAATCCGACATTCTCGATCGTCTGGGCGCTGTCCCAGGCGCTTGGCCTCGACCTTGCCACGCTTGAGGGGACGGCGCGCCGGGACGAGCCCATCGAGCATCAGCATCATTATTCGACACCCCTTCGGCGAAGCGCGGACGGCCGGTGCGAACTCTATATGCTCAGCCCGGTTCGCACGGTTTTGCCGGTCGAGTGGCACCACCTGGTCATGCAGGCGGACGGTTGCCTGGACTCCGGAGCGCATGCTGTGGGGACCTTCGAACATCTGACCTGTCTATCCGGTTCTCTGTCTGTGTCCGTCAGCGGCAAGACGGTCTATGCGAAAGCCGGCGACACGCTGCGCTATCGCGCCGACGCGCCGCACCGCATCGACAATGTGGCAGAGCGTGAAACGCAGGCCCTGCTGCTGGTCGCGCAGCCCGATCAGTATCGGGCAAAATCTGGTATGGTGTGATGTCATCTGAACGGTGCATGCCTTTCGATTGACATGATCCGCGAATATTCCAATATGCTGGAATCAGTGCAACATATAGGAACATCATGTCCAAAACTCTGATCGATTCTGCCGGAGAGGCACTCGAGGAAATCGAAGCCGCGGGCACGCTGAAACGGGAACGGGTCATAACCTCGCCCCAGGCGCCGATGATCCGCACCCGCGATGCCGACGGCAACGAAAAGGAAGTGCTCAATTTCTGCGCCAACAACTACCTTGGGCTGGCCGATGATCCCCGCCTGGTGGAGGCCGCGAAAAAGGCGCTGGACAGCCACGGTTTCGGCATGGCGTCGGTCCGCTTCATTTGCGGAACGCAGGATCTGCACCGTACGTTGGAGCAACGGACTGCCGCGTTTCTGCGGACCCGGGACGCCATTGTTTTCCCGTCCTGTTTCGATGCCAATGGAGGCGTCTTCGAGGCACTGCTGAGCGATGCCGACGCGGTTATTTCGGACAGTCTCAACCATGCCTTGATCATCGACGGCATCCGGCTGTGCAAGGCGCAGCGCTTCCGTTACGCGAACAACGACATGGCTGACCTGGAAAAGCAGCTCATCGCTGCCAAGGACTGCCGCTACCGCCTGATCGTCACGGACGGCGTCTTTTCCATGGACGGTATCGTCGCCAATCTTCCGGCGATTTGCGACCTGGCGGAAAAGCACGACGCACTGGTCATGGTCGATGACTGCCACGCGACCGGCTTTCTGGGCGAGCGCGGTGCCGGCACGCCCGAACTGCTCGGTGTCGAGGGCCGGGTCCATATCCTGACAGGCACGTACGGCAAGGCGCTGGGCGGCGCCTCCGGTGGATATGTCGCCTCGGCGCAGCCGATCGTCGACCTGCTACGTCAAAGGGCGCGGCCTTACCTCTTCTCGAATGCGGTTGCGCCGGCCGTATGCGCGGCGGCAATCGAGGCCATTGAGATCGCTGAAGCCGCTTCCGACGCGCGCCGGCGCCTGCACGACAACGCCGCACGGTTTCGCGCCGGAATGGCGGCGGCCGGATTCACGCTGATCGAGGGCGACCATCCGATCATTCCGGTGATGGTCGGCGATGCGGCGCTGGCTGCGAAACTGGCCGACACGATGCTGCAGCACGGCGTTTACGTCATCGCCTTTTCCTATCCCGTCGTACCGAAGGGCATGGCCCGCATACGCACGCAGATGTCCGCGGCCCATACGCCCGAACATGTCGGACGCGCTGTGGCGGCATTCACACAGGCGGGTCTCGAACACGGTCTGATCAGCTAGGGAATTGATGACATGCGCGCACTCGTCAAGGAAAAGGCCGCACCCGGGCTGACGATGAAGGAAGTGGAGGTGCCGGAACCCGGACCGGGCGAGGTCCGCATCCGCATCGACAGCGCCTCCATATGCGGCACCGACATGCACATCTACAACTGGGATGAATGGGCGAAGAAGACCATTCCGGTGCCGATGACCATCGGTCACGAGTTTGTCGGCCATATCGACAAGCTGGGACCCGGAACCGAAAGTTTCGAGCCGGGCCAGCGCGTGTCCGGCGAGGGCCACATCGTTTGCGGCCACTGCCGCAACTGCCGGGCAGGGCGCGAGCATCTGTGCCGCGATACCAAGGGGATCGGCGTCAACCGGACCGGTGCGTTCGCGGATTACCTGGTGATCCCGGAGCACAATGTCTATCCGATCCCGGATGACATTCCGGACGAGTACGCGTCGATCCTCGATCCGCTCGGCAACGCCGTTCACACGGCGCTCAGCTTCGATCTCGTCGGCGAGGACGTCCTGATCACCGGGGCAGGGCCCATCGGCCTGATGGCCGCCGCCGTATGCCGCCATGTCGGCGCGCGCCATGTCGTCGTCACCGACATCAATCCGAAGCGCCTGGCGCTGGCGAGCAAGATGGGCGCGACGCGGGCGGTCGTCGCCGGCGAGGAGGACCTCGACGACATCATGACCGAACTCGGAATGAAGGAGGGCTTCGATGTCGGGCTTGAAATGTCCGGCTCGGCCGCTGCACTACAGGACATGATCGAAACCCTCAACAATGGCGGTCAGGTCGGTCTCCTGGGCATTTTTCACGGGCCCGTGGCGATCGATCTCAACAAGGCCATCTTCAAGGGTTTGCAGTTCAAGGGCATCTACGGACGCGAAATGTTCGATACCTGGCACAAAGCACTTGCAATGCTGGAAAGCGGTCTTGACATCTCTCCAATTCTGACCCACCGCTTTGCTTTTGAGGAATTTGAAAAAGGATTTGAGGCGCTGCGAAACGGCCAGGCCAGCAAGGTGATCCTCGACCTGCACCAAGCGACCTGACCGGACTGGAGGTTTGAGCAATGGCAAGCGTGTATTCGGGGGGTGACGCACCGCAACGCAGGCGTGGCGGACGCGAACGAAAACGGGGCGGCGGCGGCTTGCTCGCACGGCCCTTCGTCCAGCCGTCGCGGCCGCACGCACCGATCGATCTCGTCTCCGAGGAGGCTGTCGAGCAAATCCATCAGGCGTCACTCCGGGTCCTCTCCGAGATAGGCATCAACGTGCTTCACGACGGTGCCCGCGCGCTCATGGAAAAGGCCGGTGCGCGGGTCGAGAATGGAGAGACGCGGGTTCGTTTCGACCCCGACCTTATCCTCGAACGCATCGCGACCGTGCCGCAGCAGTTTGTCCTGCATGCAAGGAATCCGGAGCACAATATTCTGATCGGCGGCGACAAGATGGCGTTCTGCCTGATGGCCAGTGCGCCGAACGCCTCGTGCATGGACCGTGGCCGGCGCAGCGGCAACCGGGACGACTATCAGAACTTCCTGAAACTTGCGCAGCTCCACCCAATCATCCACCTGCTCGGCGGATACCCCGTCGAGCCGGTCGATATCCATGCCTCCGTTCGCCACCTCGACTGCATTTCCGATTACATCACGCTGACTGACAAGGCATACAACGTTTACTCCCTCGGCGAGGAACGCATTGCCGACGCGATCGAAATGACCCGTATCGCCCACGGCATCAGCATGGATGACCTCAGGCGCCAGCCTTCGGTTTTCACCATCATCAACACGAACTCGCCGCTGCAGCTCGATATCCCGATGATGCAGGGGATCATCGACATGTCCTCGATGGGCCAGCCCGTGGTGATCACGCCGTTTACGTTGTCGGGCGCCATGGCACCGGTGACGATACCGGGCGCGCTGGTGCAGCAGAACGCCGAGGCGCTCGCCGGGCTCGCATTCAGCCAGATGGTCAATCCCGGCGCGCCGGCCATGTATGGCGGCTTCACGTCGAATGTTGACATGAAATCGGGCGCGCCGGCATTCGGGA
Organism: Nitratireductor sp. XY-223; assembly: GCF_004959855.1. GTDB lineage: Bacteria > Pseudomonadota > Alphaproteobacteria > Rhizobiales > Rhizobiaceae > Hoeflea_A. The sequence continues at coordinate 600,222 of NZ_SPNT01000003.1, forward strand.
CGCCCGAATATATGAAGGCGCAATATGTCGGCGGGCAGTTGGCGCGCCGCTATAACGTGCCCTACAGGACCTCCAATGTCTGCGCCGCCAATACGGTCGACGCCCAGGCGGCCTACGAATCGGTGTTCTCCCTTTGGGGGGCGGTCAACAGCGGCGGCCACATGCTCAAGCACGGTGCCGGCTGGATGGAGGGCGGTCTCTGCTGCTCCTACGAGAAGGTCATTCTGGACATCGATCTCCTGCAGATGGTCGCCGAATTCTGCACCCCGCTGAAGTTCGACGAGGACGAACTGGGCGTGGACGCCATTGCGGACGTGGGGCCGGGCGGCCACTTCTTCGGCACCCCCCACACGCAGGCGCGCTACAAGGATGCATTCTACGCGCCGATCATCAGCGACTGGCGCAATTTCGAGACCTGGCACGAGGCCGGTGAGCCGACCGCGATGCAAAAGGCGAACGCAGTCTGGAAGCAGCGCCTTGCCGAATATGAACGGCCGGCCCTGGACTCCGCGATCGCGGAAGAACTGCGCACGTTCGTCGAACGCCGCAAGCACGAAGGTGGCGTGCCGACGGATTTCTGACGGGAAACGAAGCCTTGCAGCGAGGAAACGCACGATGAGTGATGCGAACAAGCAGCTGGCGCGAAGGGCACTGGAATTCTGGTCGAGCGACAACGATGACGACGTGGCGCTGGTGTTTGCCGACAGTTACGTCAATCACCAGGAGCCGAGCATCGAGGGCGACGTGAAGGATCTCGACCTGGGCGGCTGGAAAACTCTGGTCAGCGGCTACCATGCCGCGTTCTCCGAGTCCCGGGTTCGGGTCATCATGCAGATTGCAGAGGACGATCTCGTAGCCACGCGCTGGGAGTTTTCCGCCAGGCACACCGGCGACTATGCGGGTCACGGACCGACCGGCAGGACGGCGGTCTGGACCGGTATCGATATCGACCGGGTCGCCGACGGCAGGATTGTCGAAAGCTGGGTCGACTGGGACAAATACCGACTGCTTGAGACACTGGGGCTGTTGCCGTGACACCGAAGCTGGCGGAAAAGGCCGATACGGGCGCCACGGGCCACCGCGAATTCCTTGCTTCGCTTTCGCCGCAGCAAAAGAAGCGGCTGACGGAAAAATCGGATGCGAAAGGTACCGCAGCCCTGGCGGCCCACGCCGGCGCGATTCTCCTTCTCGGCGGTCTGATCGCGGCCAGGGTTCCGTTCTGGCCGCTGCTGATGGTCCCGCAGGGCATCGCGATCATTTTCCTGTTCACGACGCTGCACGAGACCATTCATCGCACGGCCTTCGCCACACCCTGGATAAACGACGCGGTTGCCCGGGTCTGCGGGTTCCTGATCCTGTTGCCGTCCGAGTGGTTCCGCTTTTTTCATTTTGCCCATCATCGCCACACGCAGGACCCCGAACGCGATCCCGAGCTGGCGCGACCCAAGCCAAAGGCGGTCGGCCAATACATTGTTCATGTTTCGGGACTGCCGGTCTGGGTGCGGCAGGCCGCGACGCTGCTGTGGCTTGCGTTCCGCGGCACCAGCGACGATTTCGTGCCGCCGGCGGCGCGTCCGCAGATCGCCCGCGAGGCGCGGCTTATGCTGGCGCTCTATGCGCTGCTCGCGGCTCTTTCCATCGCCGCCGGATCCGCCGTGCTGGTTTATGTCTGGATCATTCCGGCAATCCTCGGCCAGCCGTTCCTGCGGCTTTACCTGCTGGCCGAGCACGGCCGCTGCGCGTTCGTCGCCAACATGTTCGAAAACAGCCGCACGACCTTCACCAACAGGCTCGTGCGGCGGCTTGCCTGGAACATGCCCTACCACGCGGAACACCACGCGTTTCCCGGCGTGCCGTTTCACCGGCTTCCCGAGTTTCACCGGCTGACGAAATCGCATCTGCGCGAAACCGAGGACGGGTATGTTCACTTCCACGGCCGTTATGTGCGTTCCCTCGGCGGATGAGAAGAGCCGACTTCAAATAAGGATGAGGGCCGTGCCTGAAACCGCGAGCAGCGCACCGAGCCAGGCGAGAAGCCTGGGGCGGACGCCGGTCAGGGTCCAGATCATCGGCAGCATGATGACAGGAGCGGCGGAACCGAGCACGACGGCGACTCCGGTGTCGATCCAGCGCACGGCATATAACAGAAGGCTCACGGCAACCACGTGACCGAGTACACCAGGCACAATGGCGTGAATGGTCAGGCCAAGCCCCGGTTTTTCCAGTGCCGCGAACATTGGCGCGTTCCAGAACGCCATGATCATGATGACAAGTGTTCCGCCCGCCGTGCGCAGCGCATTGGCGGCAAGAGGGTCGGTTCCGGCGAGCATGGCCGGCTTGAGAAAGACCAGCCCGACCGCATTGGACAGGGCCGCCAGCAGTCCAAGAGCGACCATGATCGCCATGGGTCCGTGCACATGTTCCAGCCTGTCCTTTGCGTTGCTGCCATATAGAATCGCCAGCGCCGTTCCCGTCAGCGTGATCGCGCAGCCAAGCAGCTGCTGACCGCTGATGACTTCGCCGAGGAAGATGAAGCCGAGCAGTGCCGCCAGCGGGCCGTTCATCGACAGAAGCAGTTGCGATCGGCGCGGTCCGCCACGACGCATGCAGGCGAACATGGAGACATTTGCCGCCACCACGCCAATGACGCTTGCAACGACAAACGCCGGCCACTGATCCCACGCCACACTTCGCCAGCCGCCCAGCAGGGTAACAACGACGATGAGCAGCGCGGCCGACCAGCCGAGCTGCATGCGGGTCAGCGCGAAAGGACCAAGCAAAGTCGCCGGCTTGTGAGCAAGAATGGCGCCTGCCGCCCAGCAGCAGGATGCGCCGACGGCAGCGGCGGCGGCAAGGATCGGCATGGGTGGGACAGGTCTCCGGCGAAATGAATATCGGGCGTCACCTAACACGAATATCTGGTGTAGGCTACGTCTTTTGCAGCGCCAAGTTGAGCGCCTCCACAGCCGACGCGCTCAGGTGCAAAACGAGATACGCACTCAACTCGCCATCTCGGCCGCCGCGAGACGCGCCAAATCGAGCCTTGCATCAATACCGCCAGCATCGTCTGCAAGCATCATGGCTGCCGACAGACCTGCCCAGGCGTGGATCCATTTCAGGAGGCGCGGGCGGTCTATGGCCGCGGTTCTGGAGACGATCCCGGCCTGCCGCGCGAGCCGTCCGCGGCGAAGTGCGGCGCATGGATCCGGGTTGCCGAACAGGCAGCAATATTCAAACGACCGGTCGCCGATGAGGCCTTTCGGGTCGATGGCAAGCCAGCCGCGCGGGCCGAAATTCAAAACGTTGCCGTGATGCAGGTCTCCGTGCAGAACGCGGCTGTCCGACTGCGATGCAAGCAGTTCTGCCGCTGCATCCGCTGAATGGCGAAATATACCACCGTGGACGGCTGCCGCCGCGAATAGGCTATCAAAGCGGCGTTCAAGCGGGATGAGCCCGGACGGAGGTTCATCAGTCTTGCCATGTAGCGTGGCGGCGGTCGAGCAAAGAACTCGGATTGCCTCGTCGTCCTCACCGTTAACTGCCATTATGTCGAGCTGTGGATCGGGCAGGGCCCTTTCCATAAGCAGGGCGTCACCTGCATATTCGAACACCTTTGCAGCGCCGACCCCGTCCCACCAGGCCATGACTGACGCACCGAAACGTTCCTCTGGCACCAGAGCGATCTTCAGCATGGCTTTACTTCCGTCACGCATCCTGACCGGCAGGAGGCGGCTGTAATCGGTGATGATCGCAGTGCCGTCGGCCACCAGATTCCAGTGGTCCAGATAGGGTGAAAACATGAGCGCAGACATAGCACCGCCTTCAAAGGGCCGGAAGCCGTTCGGCAATGCAAAAAATATCTTGAATCTATAGTCGCTAGAGACATTAGCATTGTTTCACCGTGTCAAAAAAGAGGATTGAAATGAGCGACAACGAAGTGAAACTGCTTCAGCAAACTCCGATGCTAGATTTCGGGAATCCGGCGATCGGCGACCTGATCGAAAAGCGGCGTTGGCGGCAACTGAGCAGGTATGATCGTATCGGCGCGGCCTATGAATTTGTTCGCAACGAAATAGCATTTGGCTACAACAGCGCTGACGAAATCGCTGCCTCGAGGGTCCTGGCTGACGGTTACGGGCAGTGCAACACCAAGGCGACATTGCTGATGGCGCTGTTCCGAGCGTTGGAAATCCCATGCAGGCTGCATGGCTTCACCATTCACAAATCCCTACAGCGCGGTGTTATGCCGGAACTTGTTTACCGGATTGCGCCGGGCAATATCGTCCATTCCTGGGTAGAAGTTCTCTACAACGACAAATGGATCAACCTTGAGGGGTTCATCCTTGACGATGCCTATGTGGCAAGTCTGCAGGCAGCCTGCGAAGAAAGCAGCATCTGCGCATTCGGCGCCGGTACCGACAGGCTGATGGACCCGCAAACGAGCTGGAACGGCACTGATACCTACATCCAGAGGACAGGGATCAACGCGGATCTGGGGCTGTTCGCGTCGCCGGATGAATTTTACGGCAGTCACAGCCAACAAATCAGCGGCCTGAGACGGCTTGCCTATGTCTACTTCATCCGTCACTGGATGAACCGGCGCGTGGCAAATATCCGGGCCGGTGCGGTGCCAAAGTTACCGACCGGCCGGCCGCATATGCGGTCCCAGGGGGCGGAGCTTATGTGAGAAGGTCAGCACCCGAAGTCACCACCGATTGTTGTTGCGCAGCCGGTGTGAACGGCTGTACGAGTCAACGGCACGAGATCGATATGGGTAGCGCAGCCGCTAGACCGCGCCGCCCATGACGACGAGGTGAACCGATATCACCTGGCCGGCCGGAAACAGCAGCTCCTTCTCGGGATTGTACTGCGCCAGAACCAGTTCCTCCGCATTCCAGCGCACGAAGCGTTTGACATAGGCAAGAACAGGTCCATGCTCCTCGGCCTGGATCTGGGCGACGACAAAATCGCCGCGGCGTGCCCGCTTGGACGGATTGACGAAGACGATTTCACCGTCGAAATAGCGCGGCTCCATCGATTCGCCGGCAACGTAGACGGCATAGGCGCCCGCGACCGATGAAAGGCTCGGTGGCGAAAACACATCTTCCAGCCGGTCGCCATTCATCACAAACTCACCATCAACACCACCGACTGCCTGCCCGTAAACGGGGATTTTCACATGCGGGTCAGGCAGTTCGTCGCCCAGTCGTGCATTGGCCGGCAGGGTTCCCGCCGGCGTTTCGGTCCCTGCCGTATTTGATTGTATTCGATGTGCAGTTGCAACCGATATCTCGTGGTCGATCACAGAAATGTTCCGGTTGTGTTCCGTAGTGCCTGCAGGAGGTCCGGTCGGCGAGGGCGGATTGTAGGAAGCACCTCCGAACATAAGTTCGGACGGGCTCATACCAAGATGCGGAGCTATTCGCTCCGCCCATTCCTTGGTCAACTGCCGTTCGCCGGCCTCCAATCGCCTGATCTGGGGTTGGGACGTCGCGGTGCGCTCGGCTAGCTGTGCCTGTGTCAGCCCCAAGGCCTCCCGTCGCTGCCTGATGGTGTTCATCCGTTTTCCCCGGTCCGCAGGTGAGTAATAATCCGCATTATTCCAAACCGGTCTATCGGAAAACCAGAATGGTATTTTGCATTGACGAGTATACCAAAATGGAATAAATTGCAAATCATTCCAGATTTTGTTTCAAAAATAAGGGTTTGCCAATGCCGCCTCGCGCCAATCCCGTTTGTGTAGATCGGCCGACAGACGTATCGGAACCGTCCGACCCCACCGGATTAGCGGATGGTGAATCGTGTGTTTCAAATTTTAATGACCAAGAGAACAAAACAAGAACATACGTGACGGACTCCGCCACCGGGAGACTGGCGCCGGCGCTTGGGATCGATCGCGTCTGGCGGGAAGTGGTCGATTTCGGGGAGCCGACTTCGGGCACCGGCGAAGCGGACTGGGGCCGCAAGCGGATATCGGTGGCGAGGGTCTCCATTCTCGACGACCCGACCGGAACCGCGATCGGAACACTGCAAGGAGGAAAAGGCGACGCATAGCGGAATTTTGAGCAATTCATCCATTCAACACAGCAACAGGGACGAGCCATGCACGAAGATCGGCAATCGGATGCACTGCCCGAAACAATACTCGACATCAATGCAACGCCGCGCGGCCGGCGCGGCCGGCTCGATATGCGGCAAAAGGAGGCGGTGCTCAGAAGTTACGCTGCGGGTGAGCCGACCTGTGCAATCGCCGATCGCTTCGACATCGACGAAACCTATATCCGCAAACTCGCCAGCCGCTATCGCATCCGCAAGGGCGCATTTGCGCAACCGGCCGAATTGCGAACACCGGCCGCGCGCAAACCGAAATGCGGAGGCCACCTTGCGGCCTTCAATCGGGCACGGCGGGGATTTCATGTTCCCGGCCATCTGGAGCAACCCTACACGGACCTGCTCGTGCGCGGTCTCAGCCGCATGCAGGCCGCCCGCAAGCTGGGGCTGATCGAAAACCCATGACGGCGGGTAGGCAGGCAGCAAGGCCGACACCGGATAGCGACCGGAAGGCCAGGGCGCATCGGTGCGATATCCACAAGGTGGCGCGCCAGTGCGGCGTAAGGCTATTCAACGGCGGGCGCGTCTACAAGAAGGCGCGCGGACCCGGAGAATGTTTTTCGCCCGGGACCCTGCGGCGCATCGGCAGGGCAAGTGGCGAGGCGCACCTTGCGCTGGTGCTCCGGCTGATTGTCGAATCGGAAGGCAACGCGACGGAGCTCTACGCGGATACGCTTTCGGCCGTATCTTCGCTCCTTGAGCACCATCCTGAATTGATCGAACGGGGATCCGCGCTGTTTGACGCGTTCGATTCGATCGACCTTGCCGCCGTCCGGCGCCGCGCCCAGATGATGGACTGCGGCCTGCCTGCCGCCCATGTCATGCGTGTCCTGCTTCTCGCAGGCCTGCTGCCGGCAACGGCTATCGGTCAGACTTCGCGCGCATGAAGGGTCCACTCGGCGAGCGCCTCGTCCCAGCCCGGGATGGTTTTGCTTTCATACCCATGGACCTTTCCGGTGGCAATTTTGGCGAAGACACGCATCGCCTGTCGGTGCGGTCCGCTCGTCAGATAGGCAAGCATGCTCTTGCGGTCGCTCCAGACCGTCAGCGTATGATGCACACCGGCAATTGTGCGGGTTTCGGCAAAGCGCATCCCGTCGGAGTTTTTTGCCTGCCGGAACGAACGGATCGCGTGCCAGTAAAACCGCGGCAGGGATTGCGGTCTTCTAAGCTTGAGGCCTGTAACGGACACATAGACCATGATCGGGCTCCCACGTTCGCATAATACAACCGTCGTTCATTACGAAGGATGCACGATGTCGGATCAGATGTGCCGGCCTATGTGTGCTCGACGATCGGGGGCTCGGAACGCTGCCGCTCCGTCAGGATGAAGGCGACGCCCGCAATGACGATGGCGCCGCCGATCATGACCTGGGGCGTCAGACGCTCGCCAAGGAACAACGCGCCGCCGGCGACGGAGAAGACCGGAAGCATCAGGAGGAACGGGGCGATCTGATTGAGCGGGTGCCTGCGCACCAGCGAATACCAGAGGCTGTAGCCGATAACCGTCATGACGATGCCGAGATAAACCACGGCCGACCAGACGATCCAGTTGGCCGACCGCACGGCCTCAAAGTGGCCGCCCTCGAAGATCAGCGACATGACCACAAGCTGGGGCGTTGCGAAAACGGCGACCCAGGCGGTGACCGCCATCGCGTTCATTTCGCGAAGTGTTCGCACCATGGCCTGGCCGACCGCCCAGGAAAACGCACCGCCGACGACAAGCAGGATCGAAAGCCAGGCGGCGCCGAGCCTCGGCTCTCCGGCAATCAGCCCGACGCCGGAAAAGGCGATGGCGATGCCGAGCCATTTGCGCAGGCTCGTCTTTTCGCGGAACGCCACAGCGCCGACAAGCACCAGGAAGGGCACTTCAAGCTGGACCACAAGCGCGGCGACCGAAGCGTCGATCCCGGCAAGGCCGGTGAATGTCAGGCTGTATTGGATGGCGGCCGAGACCAGGGCGATCGAAAAGATCCAGAGAAACTGGCCGACCGGCGGTTTGACGAACCAGACGAGCACCAGGGCGGTCACGGCAAACCGGAAGGCCATCAGAAGGATGGGCGGAAAGTGATTGATCGCGCCCTTCGCGAAAACGATGCCCATGCCCCAGACAAGCGCGACCGAGACGCCCATGAGATAATCAATCGGGGAAAGCCTGCTGCCCATCGCCTCAATCCGTGCTGCTCCGAATGGCAGCCCGGCGGGCCGCTCGATGAGCGAAGGTCAAACTGCGCGAAGTCTGCGCTGTTGGCAAGCGTTTCGCCCTAACGGCCCTTCCAGACGGGATCGCGCTTTTCCGCAAAAGCGTTGAAACCCTCGAGCAGATCCTCCGAACCGTAGAGCGTGTCGACCGTTTCGAAGGTTCGGCTGGTGATCTTGTCCAGCGCGTCCTGGAACTTCATGTTCTCGGCCTCGCGGACCACCTCCTTGATGGCCGCAAAGACCAGCGGCGGGCCGGATTCCAGATGCCGCGCGAGCTTCCAGACCTCCTGCGACAATGCCTCCTTCGCCGCGATGCGATTGACGAAACCCCAGCGATGCGCCTCCTCGGCATCGAGCCAGCGTCCCGTAAACAGCATATCCATGGCGATGTGATAGGGAATGCGCTTCGGCAGCTTGATGGACGCCGCGTCCGCGACGGTTCCCGAGCGGATTTCCGGAAGGGCGAAGGTCGCGTGTTCGGCGGCGAGAATCATGTCGCAGGAAAGCGCCAGTTCCAGACCGCCGCCGCAGCAGATCCCGTTGATGGCGGCGATGACCGGCTTGTTGAGGCCCGGCAGTTCCTGCAGGCCGCCGAAACCGCCAACACCGTAGTTTCCGTCGACGGCGTCGCCGCCGGCCGCCGCCTTCAGGTCCCAGCCGGGACAGAAGAACTTCTCACCGGCAGCGGTGAGGATCGCGACGCGCAGGGACGGGTCGTCGCGGAAATCCGCGAACACATCGCCCATGATCCGACTGGTCGCCAGATCGATGGCGTTGGCCTTCGGCCGGTCGAGCGTCACTTCGAGGATGCCGCCCTCGCGGCGGGTCCTAATCGGCTGGTCAGTCATGGGCATTCTCCCTTGAAATCAGTGCGTCGGCGGCGATTGCGAAGTCGGGGCCGCACAGCAGCGGGTTGATCTCGACTTCCGCGAGCCTGCCGGCATTGGCCGTGACAAAATCCTGAAGGGCCATCACCGCCGAGACGATGGCCTCGCGCGAGGCGGCCGGGGCACCTCTGTACCCGTCAAGCAACGGCGCCGTTTTCAGAGCACCGAGCGCCTCATTGACAGCCTCGCGCGATGCGGGAACGAGCAGCGACTGCCGGTCACTCAGCAACTCGGTCATGATGCCGCCGGCCGCGATCGTCAGCAGGAATCCATGGGCATCGTCGCGCACCACGCCGATCAGCAGCTCTGCCACGCTTCCGGTTACTTGCCGCTCCACCAGGAAATGCCGTACCGGCATCTCTCGCGCAGCATGTTCCACCTCGGCGTCAGATTGCAGGCCGAGCACCACCGCGCCTTGCTCGGTCTTGTGAGTGAAGCCTTCCCCTTTCAGCACGACGGGAAATCCCAGCTCCTTGGCCGCCGCTGCGGCTTCTGCCGGCGAGTTCGCCGACCGCGCCTTCGGGACAGCGACGCCGAACCGCTCGAGTTCCGCCTTGGCGGCGGCTTCACCCAGTGCTTCGGGACGGGACGGGGCGGGGGCGGTCAGCACTGGCGCGCGCTCCGTCGCTTTTCCGGTGTCGGCCGCACAGCGGACAGCGGCACAGGCCTCTTCAAGACCGTTCAGCGGTGTTATGCCGCCCTCCATGAACTGGGCGGCTATGGTCTCGGGAAGGTTTTCCGCCAGGCTCGACACGACGGCGAAATTCCTGCCGGTCCTCTCACGCGCTGCGAGGCTGGCCGTAATCAGCCGGTCCCAGTCCGATTGATCGCACCGGTCGCTGCGTGGGAAGTCGAGCACCAGCAATGTCAGCGCGGTTTCGGCTTCCGTCATGGTACAGAACGTTTCCGTCAGCGCCACCTCGTCACGCCAGACCTGCGTGTGATAGTCGAGCGGATTGGATGGTGAAACGAGCGGCCCGAGCAGTTCGCGCAGCCTTGCCTCCTGCGTTCCCGTGATCGGCGGAAATTCAAGGTCGTGGCGGTGCGCCGCATCGGCGATCAGGGCCGCTTCGCCGCCCGAACAGCTCATCGAGGCGATGCGCCGGGATTCAAGGGGCCCTGCAACATGCAGCAGTTTCATGGCTTCAACGAACTCGCTGAGCGTATCGACCTGTCCCATGCCGAGCCTGCGGAACAGCGCATCGGCCCCGGCCGCGTGGCCGGCGAGCGACGCCGTGTGCGAGAGCGCAGCCGCGCGTGCGCGATCGGAATTGCCGACCTTGAGTACAACGACCGGCTTGCCCAGCCTGTCGGCGGTTTCGGCCAGCGACTCGAAGGCGCGGATGTCCTCGATCCCCTCGATGTGAAGCCCGAGGACGCTGACGCGACTGTCCTCCAATAGCGCCTTGCCGATTCCGGCCAGCCCGATCTGCGCCTGGTTTCCGGCGGTGACCACGTAGGCGAGTGGCAGGCCGCGTGTCTGCATGGTCAGGTTGATCGCTATGTTGGAGGACTGGGTGACGATCGCGGCACCGGCCGCAACGCGCGCGCCGCCATGTTGATCCGGCCACAACAGCGCGCCGTCGAGATAGTTGACGAAACCGTAGCAGTTGGGACCGAGCAGGGTTACGTCGCCGGCCGCTTCCAGCAGTTCCGACTGCAGATCGACCCCGTCCGCCGTCTCGCGAAACCCGCTGGCAAAGCACACGGCGCCTCCGGCGCCGGCGGCATTGAGCGCCCGCACGGTCTCGATGGTCGCGTGGCGGTTGACGCCGACGAAAGCCGCATCGGGGATACCGGGCAGGGCGCTAATGTCTGTAAACGCCGGAAAACCGCCCAGGGTCTCGCGCGAAGGATGGACCGGCCAGATCTCACCCGTGAATCCCATTTTGAGATTCTGCGCGATGACGGCCTCGCACCATTCGCCGCCGCCGACGACGGCAATCGACCGCGGGCGCAGCAGGCGCTGGATCTGCGTCGACACTCAGGCCCCCAGCGGCCGCAGCAGGTCGCGGCTGATGATGTGGCGCTGGATCTCGGATGTGCCGTCCCAGATCCTCTCGACGCGCGCGTCGCGCCAGAACCGCTCCAGCGGCAGGTCGTTCATCAGGCCCATGCCGCCGAAGATCTGGATGGCGGCGTCGGTAACCCGTGCGAGCACCTCCGTTGCAAAGACCTTGGCGCTGGCGATTTCCCGGTTCGCGGGAAGACCTGCGTCCAGCCGCCATGCGGCGTTGAGCGTCAGAAGGTCGGCGGCGTCGATCTCGGTGATCATGTCCGCGAGCTGGAAGGAAACCCCCTGGAACTTACCGATCGGCTGTCCGAACTGCTTGCGCTCCGCAGCGTAGCCGAGCGCAAGATCGAAGGCGCGCCGCGCCCGCCCGACGGCCATCGCCGCCACGGTGAGCCGGGTCGCGTAGAGCCATTCGTTCATGACCGCGAAACCGCCATCCACCTCGCCAAGGACCTGCGCCTGCGGCAGCCGGCAATTATCGAAATCGAGCACCATGTTCTTGTAGCCGCGATGTGACACGGACTGATATCCTTCGCGGATCGTGAAGCCTGCCGTACCGCGGTCCACGAGGAAAGTGGTGATGCGCTTCTTCGGTCCGCCGGGCGTCTGGTCCTCGCCGGTCGCGACGAAGACGATAACGAAATCAGCGTGTTCCGCGCCGGATATGAAGTGTTTCGTTCCATTGACGATCCAGTCCTCACCGTCGCGGATCGCGGTGCACTTCATGCCGCGTATGTCCGATCCGGCATCCGGCTCGGTCATTGCCAGCGCGTCCATTTTCTCGCCGCGCACCGCCGGCAGCAGATAGCGCTCGATCTGGTCGTCGCGGCAGGCCATGAGGATATTCTGCGGGCGACCGAAGAAATGCGTGAGGGCCATCGAGCCGCGACCGAGCTCGCGCTCGACAAGTGCGAAGTCCACATGCGAGAGGCCAGCACCGCCGACACTTTCGGGAAAGTTGCAGGCGTAGAAGCCGAGGTCGATCGTCTTCCGCTTGATCGCGCTGGCAACGTCCTCCGGTACCGCGCCGGTGCGCTCGACCGCGTCCTCGTGAGGGTAGATTTCCTTTTCGACAAAGGAGCGGACCGTGGAGACGATCATCTCCTGCTCGTCGGTCAATCCGAAATTCATGCGGACCTCCTCTGGCCGGTATGCCGGCCGGCGGTTTCGGGGCGCGGTAATGCGGCATGCTTTTGCGTGATTGCTTCAACGGCAGCGCTGACTTCGGGTAGGGCCGGGCAGGCGCGGCCCGCACCGCTGTTCACGTGCAGCAGCATCTGTTCGGCAGTCGCGACGGTGCGGCCGCCGGTAAGGATGGTGTGGAACAGGTGGATGCGCTTCTCGTCCGAAGAAAGGATCTGAGTGGTCGTTGTCAGCCGCTCGCCGAGCTTGGCCTCGCCAAGATGCATAAGATGGGATTCGACCGTGTAGTAGCTGTGGCCGGCGGCAACGTAGTCGCGATCCGCGCCGATCATGCGCAAGAGCGCGTCGGTGGTGTCGCCGAACACCTGCAGGTAACGGTGTTCAGTCATGTGGCCGTTGTAGTCGATCCACGACGGCAGCACGGTCGCCTCCCACAGGCTGAGCGGCGCGGCGATCTCGCTATCGGGAACGGCGAGCGGCCCGGCGACCTGCCGTTCATGCGCGTTGATGAGCGCACCGGCGGCACTGTCGCGGTCCTTGAGCGCGCGCATGATGCCGATGAGATTGTCGTCGCGCAACCGCTCGAGTTCGCGGATCGAGCGCGCCCCCGACTGTTCGTCCGACTGGGCTGCGATTTTCTCGACGAGTCCGTCGGTGAGCTCCGGAACGTCCGTCAGGCGGGTCCAGGGCCAGTGCAGGCAGGGCCCGAACTGGGCGATGAAGTGTTTCATGCCCGCTTCGCCGCCGGCGATGCGGTAGGTCTCGAAGAGGCCCATCTGCGCCCATCGCAGCCCGAATCCGTAGCGGATCGCGTCATCGATCTCCTCGGTTGTGGCGATATCGTCGCGCACCAGCCACAACGCCTCGCGCCAGACCGCCTCAAGGAACCGGTCGGCAATGTGCGCGTCGATCTCGTTGAGCAGGTGGAGCGGCGCCATGCCGATGCTGCGCAGGATCGCCTCGGCCCGTGCAATATCGCCATCGCTGTTGGCGCCGGTCGTCACAAGCTCGACAAGCGGCAGCAGGTAGACCGGGTTGAACGGGTGAGCGACCATGATGGGGCCGGGTCGTTCCACGCTTTCCTGCAGTTCCGACGGCTTGAATCCCGATGTGGACGATCCGATCAGCGCATCGCCGGCGGCACGGGACAGGATTTCCCGGTAGGTGTCGTGCTTGATGTCTAGGCGTTCCGGAACGGATTCCTGGATCCAGGTGGCTCCTTCAACGGCTTCGGCAATGGTGGCGTGAAAGGACAGATCGCCTTCGGCGGGTAGGGAGACATCGTAAAGCTGCGGCAGTGAGAGCCGCGCGTTGGCCAGCACCTCGCCGATCTTGCGCTCCGCGTGCGGGTCCGGATCGAACACCCGCACATCCCAGCCGTTGAGCAGGAAACGCGCCGCCCAGCCGCCGCCGATGACGCCGCCGCCGATGATTGCCGCCGTCGTCATTGCGGTGCCCGCTTGACGAGACCGAGGCGCTCGCGCACGGCCTGCGGACCGATGACCTTGGCGCCCATCGCCTCGATCAGCGCCACGGCACGCTCTACCAGCGCCTCATTGGTGGCGAGCTTGCCCTTGTCGAGCCACAGATTGTCCTCAAGCCCCACGCGGACATTGCCGCCGGCGAGAACGGCGGCCGCGACATAGGGCATTTCGTTGCGGCCGATCGAAAAGGCCGACCAGTGCCACTCGCCGGGCACGTTGTTGACCATGGCCATGAACGTGTTGAGATCGTCGGGTGCGCCCCAGGGAATGCCCATGCAAAGCTGGACGAGGGCGGGGCTTGTGATAATGCCCTCCGAGACAAGCTGTTTGGCGAGCCAGAGGTGGCCCGTGTCGAAGGCTTCGATTTCCGGTTTCACGCCCAGGTCGGTCATCATGCCGCCCATAGCCCGGAGCATCCCGGGCGTGTTCGTCATGACGTAGTCGGCTTCCGCGAAGTTCATCGTGCCGCAGTCGAGCGTGCAGATTTCAGGGAGGCAGTCGCGGATATGGGCAAGCCGCTCCTCGGCCCCGACCATGTCCGTGCCGTCCTGCAGCGGCAGCGGTGAACCGGGATGTCCGAAGACCAGGTCCCCGCCCATCCCCGCCGTCAGGTTGAGCACGACATCGACTTCCGATTCGCGGATGCGCTCCGTGACTTCCCGATAGAGATGAGGATCGCGTGCCGGTGCGCCGTTTTTCGGATCGCGCACATGGCAATGAACGATCGCCGCGCCGGCCTTGGCCGCGGCTATGGCGCTGTCGGCGATCTGCTCGGGGCTGCGCGGGACGTGCGGACTGCGGTCCTGGGTGCCGCCCGATCCGGTGACGGCGCAGGTGATGAAGACTTCACGATTCATTTCGAGCGGCATGGCAGGCTACCTCCTCCTTGGGAAACGCTACGCCGCTTGCAATTCTTGTTCATGCAGTTTTAGACTGAAAACATGCCGGATTGGTTCAAAACACGTGCTGGTACCAGCAGGGTGGGCATCCTGCTTTTCGAGCAGTTCTCCAACTTCTGCCTCGCCAACACCGTTGAGCCGCTGCGTGCGGCCAATGATGTGGCGCGGCGCCGACTCTACGACTGGCATTTCCTCACGCTCGACGGCAATCCCGTCGCCTCTTCAAGCGGCCTTTCGGTTGCGCCCGATACGGCACTACGCAACGGGCCGGGCGGCGATCTTCTGTTTTTACTGCCGAGTTACGGATTCCGCGCACTGGCGAACCCGGCCTGCCTCGCCGCGCTGCGCGCGGCGGCGCGGCGTTACAGCACGCTCGCCGGCCTCGACACCGGAAGCTGGCTGCTGGCGACGGCGGGTCTGCTGAACGGACGGCCGGCGACGATACACTACGAGGAGTTGGAGGGGTTTTCCGAGCAGTTTCCCGAGATCGACGTGCGGCGCGAGCGGTTCATCATCGATGACGACCGGATCACTTGCAGCGGCGCCATGGCAACCTACGACCTGATGAGCGAACTGATCGGCCGCCATCACGGCGAGGCGCTTCGGCTCGAGGTCGGCTGGCTGTTGATGCAGGGGCGCTCACCGGCTGGCGAGGCGCCGGTTGCGGCAAGAAGCACCGCCGTACGGCGCGCGCTGCGTGTGATGCAGGAATGCGTCGAGGTCCCGCTGCCGCTCGGCATAATAGCTCGCCGTGCTGGATTGACCCAGCGCGCGCTCGAACAGCGTTTCAAAAACGAGCTGGGAGCCTCGCCGCGCACCGTTTACCGGCGCATCCGATTGCTTGCCGCGCGCAAAATGGTCGACGAGACGCAGCTTCCCGTCGGCGAGATCGCCCTGCGCTGCGGCTATGAGAACCCGAGCGCCATGACAAGGGCCTTCGTCGCGGAGTTCGGAATGACGCCGCGGGATGTTCGCAACGCCCTGTGACTTGCATAAGGTTCGCGCATCTGGTGGTAATCACTTCCGAAGGCGCCGCGACCTGCTTTGAGGGCGGCGCAGTGATGCGCATTTGTAAGAGGCGGCACGGCCCATGATCGATTTCTACTATGCACCGACCCCGAATGGCTGGAAGGTCGCCATCATGCTCGAGGAGTGCGGGCTGCCTTACGAGACGCACCTCATGAACCTGGCGGGCGGCTCGCAATTCGAGCCGGAATTCCTGAAGATCAGCCCCAATGCCAAGATGCCGGCGATCGTCGATAATGATACCGGCGGCGAACCGGTTCCCGTCTTCGAGAGCGGCGCGATCCTCTTCTACCTGGGCCGCAAGACCGGCCGCTTCATGCCGTCCGGACCGCTGGCCGAGAAGGAGACCCTCGAGTGGCTGTTCTGGCAGACCGGCAACCAGGGTCCGATGGCGGGCCAGCTCAGCCATTTCCGGAATTATGCGCCGGAGGGGCAGGACTACGGCTTCAAGCGCTATCTCGGTGAATATGACCGCAATCTAGCGGTGCTCGAGAACCGGCTGGAGGGCAGGGACTACATCCTCGGCGACTACTCGATCGCCGACATGATCAGCTTTCCCTGGGTGCTGATTGCAAAGCCGCTCGGTGCGTCACTGGAGAAATTTCCCAACGTCACGGCGTGGCGCGGCCGCATAAAGGAGCGGCCGGCGGTGCAAAAGGCGGTGGACCTCTACAAGGGCAGTCAGAACCGCGGCGATCACAATGCCCAGAACAACAATGTGCTGTTCAACCAGTCGGCGGACAGCCTGCTCCGGTCAAAAAGCTAGGGTCAAAGATTGGCGCGGACCTTGTCCATTGCCGTGACGAGCGCCGCGCGCAGTTTATCCCGCTTGCCATCAAAGCGGTGCGACGGGACCGGAACGGAGATCGCGTAGATCAGGCCGTTGACGTCCTTGAACGCAGTACCGACCGCAGATATCCCGTCCGTGTGCTCGTTGATGTCGTAAGCGACCCCGGTTTCGCGGATCTCCTCGACTTCCCGTATGACGTCTGACAGGACCCGCTTCTTGTTTTCCTGGCCGCCCAGTTCGCGGGCAATCAGGGCTGCGGCGACATCGTCGCTGAGCAGTGCGAGCGCGGCCTTGCCGTTGGCGGTGGTCGACAATGGGAAGGTCTCGCCGACCGCCGACACGGTTCGCAGCCGGTGCGTTCCCACCACCTGGTCGACGAAGACCATGTGGTCCTGGCGATAGACGGCGAGATCGACGGTTTCCCCGGTCTGCTTGGCAAGCTCAGCCAGCACCGGCCGGATGACCTCGGCCATGTTGATGCGGCCGGCCTCGGCAAGCGACTGGATCTCCGGTCCGAGACGGAAGCCGCCCTCCGCCGATGACGCCATGACGAAGCGTTCGGCCTGAAGCGCATAGATGATCCGCTGTACCGTAGAGCGGGGCAGGCCCACCCGCTCGGCGATCTGGCCGAGACTCAGTCCCTTGGGTTGATCCTTGAGTGCGCGGAGAATGTCCGCGGCCCGGGATATGACCTGAACTCCTTGATTGGTCTGCGGTTTTTCCACGGTCTCAACGTTCATGAGCCATATCCGACTGTTCTTCCACGGTCTATCTCCGGTCCGGCGATTCGGTTCTCTCAGCTCTTTTTATCATTTGGCGGGCATTGTTGCACGAATTCGACTTGACCGCAATATGGTGCATATGTATCATATAGCAATACATCAGAATTGCGTTTGGGAGGCAATCCATGACGGTGACAATCCGCGGCATCGATTTTCAGGAAAACCTGAACAACGATATGGGGCTCGAGTTCTATAATCTTTCGCACCGTTACGGTTATCAGTGCCCCAACTGGCCCTATTTCCGCGATGTGCGTATCGAGCGCATGCATTACATGGCCAAATCCGGCGTCCTGTCGCAGACGCTGACCACCACCATGCATGTCACAACCCACATCGACGCGCCGGCCCACGTGGTGCAGGGCACGCCCTTCATCGACGAGGTGCCGCTGCCGCATTTCTTCGGCTCCGGCCTCGTCGTTTCGATCCCCAAGAACAAGTGGGAACAGATTACCGGCGACGACCTGGAAAAGGCCTGCGGCCACGCGATCCGCAAGAACGACGTGCTGATCATCAACACCGGCTGGCACAAGCACTACGAGGATGGCGACTATTTCCCTTACTGCCCGGGACTGGTGCCGTCCGCCGCCGACTGGATGATCGACAAGGGCGTCAAGGTTGTCGGCCACGACACCCAGGCGAACGACCATCCCCTCGCAACGGCGATCGGCCCGCACCGCAACGGCCCGTTGCTGCCGCACCTGGCCGATGAATACAAGGAGTGGTCGGGCGGCATTGCCTGGGACGAGGCGTTTCCCGAGTGGGAGCCGGTCCACAACAAGATCTTCAAGGCGGGCATCCTCGGCATCGAGAATGTCGGCGGCGATCTCGACGCGGTGACCGGCAAGCGCTGCACCTTCGCGTTCTTCCCGTGGAACTGGGACCGCGGCGACGGCTGCATCATCCGGCTGGTGGCCATGATCGACCGCGGCCAGCAATACCGGATCGAACCAGGCGAGTCGTTCTGATGTTGATCAAGCGCTTTAATGAAGCCGAGCCTTATGAAGCGCCCAACCATCAGGCCTGCACGTCGCTGAGGCTCGCCGGTTTCTCCGAGACCGGGCCTGAGAATTACTGGGTCGGCTGCTCGCATTTCCTCCCGGGTGGCGGGGCGGGGCCGGATGCCTCACCCCTCGAGAAAGTCTACGTGGTGCTTTCCGGGCAACTCACGGTCACGGCCGCCGGAAAGACCGAGATTGCTGGTCCCATGGACACGGTTTTCATCCCCGGCGGGGAGGAGCGGGAAATCCGCAATGAGGGTAACGACGTTGTCACCATGATCGTCGTCATGCCCTATCCGCCGGGCGCAGCGCCGGGAGGCAAATCATGAGTTCCTTCGGAAACCCCCATGCGCTTTTCGACGTCAACGGTAAGGTCGCGCTGATCACCGGTGCGACGGGCGCCTTCGGTCAGGTCGCCGCCCGCACGCTGGCGGACGCCGGATGCCATCTGGTACTCGCCGCCGGAAACGCTGAATCCCTCAAGGAGATCGCGGACGCGTGCGAAGAACTGTCGGCAAGCGTTACGGTCGTGAACAGCCGGCCGGACGACGAGGAAAAGTGCCAGGCAATGGTCGACGCGGCGGTCGCCACCCATGGCCGGCTCGACATACTGGTGGTGGCCTCCGGCATGAACAAGGTCGCAAAGATCGACGAAATGCCGCTTGAGGATTTCACCAGCGTCATGGATGCCAACGTGACTCACAGCTGGATGCTGGCGAAAGCCGCGACGAAGCAGATGAAGAAACAGGGCGACGGCGGCAAGATCGTGCTTGTCTCCTCCGCCCGCGGCCTGCTTGGCCATCCGAACGGCTACACCGCCTACTGCGCCTCGAAAGCCGCGGTCGACGGCATTACCAAGGCGCTTGGCTGCGAACTGGGTGAAACGGGCATAACAGTCAACGCCATTGCGCCGACGGTCTTCCGCTCTCCGCTGACCGCCTGGATGTTCGAGGACACCGACCACGCCAAAGCGGTTCGCACGGGATTCCTCAGCCGCGTTCCCAAGGGCCGCCTCGGCGAGCCCGAAGACCTTGCCGGCCCGCTCCTGTTCCTGGCCTCGCGGGCCTCCGATTTCTACACCGGGCATATTCTTTATGCAGACGGCGGCTACACGGCGGGCTAGCGGGTGAGCGGGCTGACCAACATATCGGTGATCGGCGCCGGCCTGATGGGACACGGCATCGCCGTGTCCTTCGCCAGGGCGGGGCACCGGGTCGGCGTCCATGACGCGTTCGCCGAAAGCCTGGAGACACTGCCGGCCCGCGCAGCGGCGAGCCTGGAATTGCTCGGCCACTCGCCCGTCGAACGCGAAGAAGCGCTCAACCGCATCGAAGCCAAGGAGAGCCTGGCCGATTGCGTGGCGGCGGCCGATCTCGTGATCGAGGCCGCGCCGGAGAAGCTGGAGCTCAAGCAGCAGATATTTGAGCAGGTCGAAGAAGCCGCGCCACAGAACTGCATTCTCGCATCCAACACGTCGGTTATTCCGATCACGTCGATCATGGCTGATCTTCGGCACCGCGAGCGGGCGCTCGGAACGCACTGGTGGAACCCGCCGCATCTCATCCCGCTGGTCGAGGTCATCCGCACGGAGTGGACGTTGCCGGACACGATGGAGCAGGTGATGGACCTGTTGGCATCGATCGGCAAGACGCCGGTGCGCGTCGAAAAGGACGTGCCGGGCTTCATCGGCAACCGCCTGCAGCACGCGCTGTGGCGCGAAGCAATCAGCCTTGTCGAGAACGGCATCTGCGACGCCGCAGCCGTCGACACGGTCATCAATTCGAGTTTCGGGCGGCGGCTTTCCGTCCTCGGACCGCTGGCCAATGCGGATCTGGTGGGGACCGATCTGACGCTGGCGATCCATCAGAACGTCCTGTCGGACCTCGAGGACAGCGGCCGCCCGTCACCCTATCTCGAAGAGCTCGTGGCCGGGGGGCGGCTGGGCATGAAATCGGGGGAGGGATTCTACAAGTGGACACCCGAAGAAGCGGATGCGCTGCGAAAACGTGTGTCCGATCATCTCAGGAAGCTCGAGACCATCCTGGATTAATCTGCCGGCCGGGAATTTGCCCCGGCAAAAATGGGAGGAAGACCATGCAGATCAAGTCGAAAGGTTTAACACGCCGCACCGTGATCAAGGGCGGGGCGGCGCTTGTCGCCGCTCCGGCTATATTGCGCCACACCCAGGCCTATGCCCAGAACCCGGTGATCAAGGTTGGCCATGTCAGCCCGCGGACCGGTCCGCTTGCGGGATTCGCCGAGGCCGACGATTTCGTGCTCGAAGGCATCAAGGCGGCCTTTGCCGGCGGCCTGCGCAACAATGGCGACGGCAAGGACTACAGCGTCGAGATCATTTCCAAGGACTCGCAGTCCAACCCGAACCGCGCCGCCGAAGTTGCCGCCGACCTGATCCTCGGCGATGAGGTCAACATCATCGTCGCCGCCTCGACGCCGGACACCACCAACCCGGTTGCCGACCAGGCGGAAGTCAACGAAGTGCCGTGCATTACGACCGACTGCCCGTGGCAGCCCTATTTCTTCGGCCGCAACGGCAACCCGGAAACCGGTTTTGAATATACCTACCATTTCTTCTGGGGGCTTGAGGATGTGATCGCGGTCTTCCTCGATCTCTGGGGCAAGAGCGGCGTCAAGAAGTCGGTCGGCGGGCTGTTCCCGAACGATGCCGACGGCAACGCCTGGGGTCATCCGGAACTCGGCTTTCCAAAGCCGCTGAAGGAAGCAGGTTACACCCTCGTCGACCCGGGCCGCTACCAGCCGCTGACGGAAGATTTCTCGGCACAGATTTCGGCATTCAAGGAGGCCGGCTGCGAGATCGTGACCGGAAACATGATCCCGCCGGACTTTGCAAACTTCTGGTCGCAGGCCGCCCAGCAGGGCTTCAACCCGAAGGTCGTCACGATCGGCAAGGCGCTGCTCTTCCCGTCCGTGATCAATTCGCTCGGACAGCGCGGCGACGGGCTGACATCCGAGGTCTGGTGGTCGCCGAACCACCCGTTCAACTCCAGCCTGACGAGCGAGAGCGCCCGTGCGCTGGCGGAGGGTTACACCAAGGCGACCAACCGTCCGTGGACGCAGCCCATCGGCTTCAAGCACGCGCTATTCGAGGTAACGGCCGACGTGATCCGCCGCTCCGAGGACCTCAGCGACAACCTTGCCATCGTCGAGGCGATCAAAACCACCAATCTGAACACGATTGTCGGACCGGTGGACTGGGCCAAGGGTCCGGTCAAGAACGTCACCAAGACACCGCTTGTCGGTGGACAGTGGCAGGGCGGCGCCGGCAATTTCGAGCTGGTGATCACCTCCAACGCGACGGCGCCCGAAATTCCGACCGGCGGCGAGTTGCTGCTTCTTTAGGAGGGGAGCGCAACGGGCGTTACGCCCCTGTCGGAAACCGGACAGGCAAGCTGTTGCCTGTCCGGGATACCGCCATCAAACTGACGATTGAACCTGTGCGAAAACGCGGGAACCATGACTGCCGTTCTTGAACTGAAAGATCTGAGCAAATCCTACGGGGCCATCGTCGTCGCCGATGCCCTGAGCTATGCGCTCGAGGACGGTGAGGCGCTCGGCGTCATCGGTCCGAACGGCGCCGGAAAGACATCGATGTTCAACCTGATCACCGGCACGGTGCAGGCGCAGTCGGGCGATGTCTATTTCAAGGGCCAGCCCATTACCGGGCTTTCGGCCGCCGCCCGCTGCCGCGCCGGCATAGCCCGGTCGTTTCAGATCCCGCAGCCCTTCGGTGCGATGAGCGTTTTTGAAAACGTCCTTGTCGCCGCAACGCAAGGCGCCGGGGAAAGCGGTCACGGGGCCAACGAACTGTGCCTCGACATACTGGAGCAAACGGGCCTGATGGCACGCGCCAATGCGCCGGCCGGCGGGCTTACCCTGCTCGAGCGCAAGCGGTTGGAACTTGCCCGGGCGCTCGGCGCACGTCCCTCGCTGCTGCTCCTCGACGAGATAGCCGGCGGCCTGACGGAGCAGGAGTGCCGGTCGCTGATTGCAACGATCAATGATGTTCGCGCCTCGGGCGTCTCGATCATCTGGATCGAGCACGTGGTGCACGCGCTGCTGGCGGTCGTCGACCGGCTGATCGTCATCGATTTCGGCAGGAAGATCGCCGAGGGACAGCCCGAGGAGATCATGGCGAGCCGCGAAGTCCAGGAAATCTATCTGGGGATCGAAGCCGGTGCCTGAAACCATTCTCGAAATCGACGCTCTCGACAGCTTCTACGGCGACTTCCAGGCACTTTTCGGTGTTTCCATGCAAGTCGGCAAAGGCGAAGTTGTCTCCGTCATCGGGGCCAATGGTGCCGGCAAGAGCACATTGATGCGTTCCGTCACGGGGCTTCTGACGAACCGGCCCGATATGGTCCGTTTCGGCGATGCGCAGATTGGCGCACTGCGCGCCGACCAGATCGCCCGGCTGGGCATCGCCATGGTGCCGGAGGGCCGCCAGCTCTTCCCGTCCCTTTCGGTCGAGGAGAACCTCATCATCGGCAGCCAGGTCGGCCGTCCGGGCGACTGGTCGCTGAGCGCGGTCTATGCGCTCTTTCCGGTTCTGGCCGAGCGGCGCAATCAGGCCTCGACATCACTGTCCGGCGGCCAGCAGCAGATGGTGGCGATCGGCCGGGCCCTGATGTCCAATCCGGACCTGCTGCTGTTCGACGAGATCAGCCTCGGGCTGGCGCCGATCATCATCAAGAACATTTACGAGGCGCTGCCCGACGTGATCGGCACGGGCATGAGCGCCATCGTCGTCGAGCAGGACATCACCCGGGCGGTCGAGATTTCCGACCGGGTCTACTGCCTGCAGGAGGGGCGCGTGTCGCTTGAAGGCAAATCAGGCGAGGTCTCGCGCGATGCCATAAGCAAGGCCTATTTCGGAGTCTGATGCATGGATTGGGTCAACGCGATCATACAGGGCATACTGCTCGGAGGTCTCTACGCACTCTTCGCGGCCGGCCTTTCGCTCATCTTCGGCGTCATGCGGCTGGTCAACATCGCCCATGGTGACCTGATCGTGCTGGCGGCGTTCCTCGGCCTGACGGTGACGACTGCGCTCGGTATCAACCCGCTGCTCTCGATCGTCATCGTGGCACCGGTCATGGGCCTCATCGGTTACGCGCTGCAGCGGCTGGTGCTCAACCGCACGCTGGGCGACGATATCCTGCCGCCACTGCTGGTCACATTCGGACTGTCGGTCATCATCCAGAACGGCCTCCTGGAGATCTACAGCGCCGATCCGCAGAAAATGAGTGCCGGCGCCATCGAGACCGCGAGCGTCGGACTGCCGGGCGGTCTCAACCTCGGGATCCTGCCGCTGATCATGTTCGTCACCGCCGTCGTCATCATCGGCGCGTTGCAATGGGTCTTCTACCGCTCCGCATGGGGCAGGGCGTTCCGCGCGACCTCCGATAACCAGGACATCGCCCAGCTTATGGGGCTGAACAAGAGTCACGTCTTCGGCCTGGCCATGGCCCTGTCGCTGGTCGTCGTCGCCGTCGCCGGCATTTTCCTCGGCGTGCGCACGAGCTTTGATCCGGCCGCCGGTCCGGGCCGGCTGATTTTCGGGTTCGAAGCGGTCATCATCGGCGGCCTCGGCAACCTGTGGGGCACACTCGCCGGGGGCATCATCCTGGGCGTTTCGCAGAATATCGGCGCGCAGATCAATCCCGGCTGGCAACTGCTCGCCGGCCACATCGCCTTCCTGGTCATCCTGGCCGTTCGCCCGCGCGGGCTCTTTCCGAGGATCGACGGATGAACACAACCGGTCAATACACTGTCGTCCGCTTCACGCCAGCAAGCCGTATCGCCGCCGCGGTCGCGATCGTCATCCTCATCGCCCTTGCACTCGCGCCCTGGTGGGCGGGCCGTGCGGATATGCGGCTGCTCAGCGAGCTCTTTCTCTACATGGCGCTGGCCAGCCTGTGGAACCTTCTTGCCGGATATGCCGGCCTCGTCTCCGTCGGACAGCAGGCATTTGTCGGGTTCGGAGGCTACTGCCTGTTCGCTTTCACCATGTTTCTCGGACTGTCGCCGATGGCGGCCATACCGGTCGCGGGCCTTGCCGGGGCGCTGATCGCGGTTCCGGTCGCCGTCCTCATCTTCCGCCTGCGCGGTGCGTATTTCGCGATCGGCACCTGGGTCATCGCGGAGGTTTTCCGGCTGGGTGCCGCTCAGGTCTCGGCGCTCGGCGGCGGCTCCGGCACCAGCCTGCCGGTGTCGATCGTCAGGTCCATTGCCGACAGTCGCGCCATGCGCGAGGCGACGACCTACTGGATGGCGCTGGGCATGGTCGTAGTGGTGCTCGCGCTGGTGTGCGTCCTGTTGCGCTCGCGCCGCGGTGTCGCCCTGACTGCGATCCGCGACAACGAGCTGGCCTCGCAGAGCCTTGGCATCGACATCTGGCGCGCCAAGTTCTTCGTCTATGTCGTCACCGCCGCGCTGACCGCGTCGGTCGGCGCGCTGATTTTCCTGCAGAAGCTGCGCATATCCCCGGACGCCGCGTTCAGCGTCAACGACTGGACGGCCTTCGTCATATTCATCGTCGTGATCGGCGGTATCGGCACCATCGAGGGACCGATCATCGGGACGATCATTTTCTTCCTGCTGCGCGAGACACTGGCGGATCTAGGCGCCGTCTACCTGATGATCCTCGGACTGGTCGCCATCGTTATCATGCTGCGTGCGCCGAAGGGCATCTGGGGCTTCGTGCGTGAACGGACCGGCCTCGACCTGTTTGCGCTCACGCGCCGGGTCGTGGAGCGGCGACCGGCAGCCGGGCAAAATACCGAAAACAAGGAGAATGCGCATGAGCCGCAGGCCACGTAAGACCATCATCACCTGCGCGATCACCGGCGCCATCCACACGCCGACCATGGCCGATGCGCTTCCCTATCGCCCGGAAGATATCGCCGAGCAGGCCGTCGCGGCGGCCGAGGCAGGCGCTTCCGTGCTGCATCTGCACGCGCGCAATCCGGAAAACGGAGCGGTCTCGATCGATCCTGAGCACTTCAAGCGTTTCCTGCCTGTGATCAAGCAGGCGACGGACGCCGTCATCAACGTGTCGACCGGGGGCAGCCTCCTGAACACCATGGAGGAGCGCATCGCGCCGGCCAAATGGGCTTCGCCCGAAATGTGCTCGCTCAACATGGGTTCGATGAATTTTTCAATGCACCCGCTGGCCGACCGCTACACGGAATGGAAATTCGACTGGGAAGAGGATTACCTGCGCAATTCCGACGGTTACATCTTCCGCAACACCTTTGCCGATATAGCCTATGTGGCCGAGCAGCTCGGCGAGGGACACGGGGTCAAGTTCGAGCACGAGTGCTATGACGTCGGCCATCTGTACAATCTGAAATTCTGCATGGACAGCGGCTTGTTCAAGCCGCCGGTCTTCATCCAGTTCATTTTCGGTATCCTCGGCGGGATCGGCCCCGATATCGACAATCTGATCTTCATGAAGCGCACGGCGGACCGGCTCTTCGGCGACAACTACCAATGGTCGGTGCTCGGAGCAGGCGGTGCGCAGATGCCCTTTGCGACGACTGCCACCCAACTCGGCGGCAATGTCCGCGTCGGCCTTGAGGACAGCCTGATGATCGGGCGCGGCAAGCTCGCCAAGTCCAACGCCGAACAGGTTACGAAGATCCGGCGGATCGTCGAGGAACTGGGCTGCGAGGTGGCCACGCCCGAAGAGGCGCGTGAAATGCTGGACCTGAAGGGCGGCGACCGGACCGCATTCTGACACTGACTGCGGGGTGCCCAACGCCTGTGTTGCCGTTGGCGCCGAATCTGCTACGCAGGAAACAGTGGCAGTTGGACGGCGAAAGACAGCATGGACATTCGGATTGACGACCTGCGGGGGCCGGAAATCGCGGCGTTGTTGCGGACGCATCTGGACACGATGGCCGGTCTGTCTCCACCGGAAAGCACCCATGCGCTGGACCTGGAGTCGCTTCGCGCGCCCGATGTCACGTTCTGGACCGTGTGGGAGGCCGATGCGCTTCTCGGCTGCGGCGCCCTGAAGGAACTGGATCGCGAACACGGCGAAATCAAGTCCATGCACACATCCGAGGCATCACGGGGCAGGGGCGTCGCGTCGGCGCTTGTGGAGACAATCCTGTCGGAGGCAAGGCAGCGCGGCTACAGGCGCCTGAGCCTCGAAACCGGCTCCATGGACGCCTTCGCACCGGCTAGAAACCTCTACACCCGGTTCGGATTTTCCTTCTGTCCGCCTTTCGCGGACTATGTTTCCGACCCGAACAGCGTCTTCATGACGATCGAGATCGGGTAGCGTTGCGGTTTTAATTCAATGACTTGCTGCGGTAAGCGGACTCACCTTGTCAGGCGCGGCCTGGATTTGCGATAGGCCTCCAGCGCCGCTGAAATGGTACCGGAGCGGTCGGCCCGGAATTTCTTCGTCGTTCCCGGCGGCGCATCGGTGTCCGCATCGAACTCAGCGCCCCAGGCACCGAGTTCGAGAATGGCGCCCATCAGGGATTCGCCCTTTTCCGTCGCGACATAGATGAACTGCCGGCCGTCATCGGGGTCCCGGATTTTTTCGATGATCCGGTGTTCCGCCAGGCGCGCCAGCCGTTCGCTCAGGACATTGGTGGCGATCCTCTCCTCTGCCGCCAGAAGATCCCGGAAGCGGAATTTCCCGTTAAGCAGGATGTCGCGCATGACGATCAGGCTCCAGCGGTCGCCGACGGCCTCCAGCGCATAGTTGACCGGGCAATGGGATCGCAAGGGCACCGGACTTTCGTGCGTTTCAGGCATGCTTGGTCCATTTTTAACTTGCATTATGCAAGTGAATACAGTTTACTTGTAAATAGCAAGTAAAGGGATGATACGCAATGCAGCAGCAAAATGGGGATCGAATTTGTGGTGGCTGCGCCTGCGGCGCCGTGCGATACGAGACAACGGCGGATTGGGAATTCTCCTTCAAATGCCATTGCCGCAAGTGCCAGCGTGCGACCGGCACCGGTCATGCGCCGGCCTTCGCCGTTCCGGAGTCAAAGACCGAACTTCGCGGTCCGATCAGATACTACGCGCACCTGGCCGACAGCGGTGCGGCGACCAAGACGGGATTCTGTCCTGAGTGCGGGTCGCCAATCGTATCGAGCACGGAACGCTTTCCGGAACGCTTATACCTGCTCGCCGGCTCGCTCGACGATCCGTCGGCCTTCGAGCCGCAATTCACGGTTTTCGAAAGCGAAGCCCAGCCATGGGAAAGCGTGGAGCCGTCGTCCGCGAATAAGACATAGCGACTTGTTGCAAAATCCGGTCCGCTGCACGACACTGGCTGCCGGTCTCAATGGAGGCCTGATCGGTCGGCAAGGGACTGTGCAATGCTCAATCAGGGCTGGCAGAACGCGTTCACGGCATCCTTGCTGGCTTTCGTGATTCTTGTCGTTATTCCAAAAGCTTGCGGCAACCGGGACGTCGCCGACGAGGAGGTTGTCGAGGCAACGGAATGCTACATTCTGTGGGATGGCCGGGAATATGTGGTCGACTGCTCGACCGACGAAGCCGCGCTCGAAGAGAGGGATGACGAGTTTGAAAGCGCGGAGCCGTGAGCAACCGGCCGGAAAGGGGCACAATGGGTGAAATCCACGAAGGCGGGTGCGTTTGCGGGCGGGTGCGCTACCGCACGAGCGGAGAACCGAAGCGCGTCAGCCTGTGCTCTTGCGAATGGTGCACCAAACGAACCGGAAGCGCTCTTGGTGTATCGGTCTACTTTGCTGAAGACGACGTTGAGTTCCTGAGTGGAAACCTGAAGTCCCACCGGTTAAATTCGGACGCCGGCCGCTGGATTGACAGCCAGTTCTGCGAAGATTGCGGGACGGTCCTCACCTGGACCCTGGAGTTTCTTCCCGGGCATCGCGGCATCGCCGGAGGCACATTCGATCCCCCAACGTTCTGGTTCGAGCCGGAGCGCTATGTCTTCACGCGCTCAAAGCCCGCTTGGCTCAACGTGCCCGACGGCATCACCTGTTTTGCCGGCATGCCGGGTTCGGCTAGCGAATAATCCTGCGCAATGTTGTTCCCGGCGGTCAGCCGCCGACCGGACCCAGCAGCATCAGGGTGCGCGCGCCGAACTGCTCGCGCCAGCTCGCGATGATGGGTCGCAGCAGGTCGACATCCCAGCTTTTGCCGGCCCATAGATCGGCGTTTCGCTCGATATCGCTTGACCAGCGCTGCATGACCACCTGCGCGGCCTCGGGTGTCGTCACACCCGAAAGGTCGACAAGCAGCACCAGCGCACCGGCGGTCCCCTTGGCGCTTGGCGGCGACCAGGCAAGGAGATAGGGGCCCCTGTTATCCAGGATCCAGCCGGTCCGTTCGGTGTCGACAATGGCCCGCCGCCCTTCGGAAAGCCCGTATCGCTCAACCGCGTCCCCGCAAATGCGCTGCCGCGGCGCGGCGTTGAGTTCATCGGCATGCGCGGTCGAGGAAACCGGCCAGACGGTTACCATTCCGGCGTTTTCGCCTTCAGGCCGAGCTGGAAGCGGAGCAACGAAGGCTTCGCAGATCATGTTCAGACGCTGGCGTTCGGAAGGCGGCGTGTCGGCCCGGATCGCAACGATGCCGTAGCCCCTGTAGTCCGCCGGGGTGGACTGTTCGGGGCCGGTAAACAGGCGGGCAGGGTCTCTGGGAGCATCGTCCGCCGATGCGGCCTCGACGACCACAGTCATCGTTTCCACTTCCTTTTTAACCGGCTCGCTCCGGACGATCGTCTCGACGGCAGCGCCAGTCGTCTTGTCGACTTCGATAGTATCGACGGTCCTTTCGGTGCGTTCGATGACTTCAACCTGCTCGACCACGCGGCCGGCATCCTCGTCGACTTGCACCTGGTCCACTACGCGCTCGGTCGTTTCCACCGTCTCCTTGCGCTCGATGATCCGTTCCGGTGTTTCGACAATGTCTGTCGTCTCGATCTTCCTGACCGGTTTTTCCGTGACCGTGACCGCCTTGACCACGGTGCTCGTTTCGGCCCTCGGGGCCGTCACCGGTACGGGCGCTTCTGCAGCTTCCGCGACCTGCGGCGCCTCCATCGGTTCCTCCCCGTCGACAGGCGACTGTGGCGCTTCTGCAACTTGCTCCAGCGAATTTTCCGTATTCTCGCCGAGTGCCGCCTGCGAGGGCGATTCCGCCGGTTGCGGATCCGCCTGAGTCGCCAATGTGCGCGAAGTCGGGATCGGAGCGTCGGCCAGTTTCACCTGCTGGCCATTGCTGCATCCTGAAAGGAGCAGGCCGGCGACGGCAAGGGCGCACAAGCTCAACGACGTATGAGGAACGTTAAACATGGGTCTGTTTTTGTGAATAAAATTTTCTCTGAAATTCGATGGTGCCGGACGTGTGGTAACCCCAAAAACGCCGGGGCCCGGTTTGGAACAATCCTGCGTATTTTTCATGCTGTCAGTCTCTTGTTTCAACGAGTTACGGCAGCGGGCAATATTGTGACAAAGTGTACTGCAGATATACGAAGCGCGGAAGGCCAATTTGCCGATGCGGCGTGTCTACCCACCGCAGAAAGCGCAAAGCACGCGTCCCTTGGCAGCGGGCAACGGCGGTCTGGAAACTGGACAGGCTTCGCTCCGTCCGGGGACATTTCAACGGCGTTAGAGGATCGGTCGATGAAAACAAATTTTCGAAATTCCCGGCATCTCACGATTGTCCTGAGCGGGCTCGTATGTTTGAGCACGCTCTCAGCGGCGGGCGCTGCCAGCTTCGATTGTTCCGAAGCGTCTGGTGCCGACGAGAAGGCTGTTTGCGCCAGCCCGGAGCTGTCATCGCTCGATTCCGAGATGGCGGGTCTGTGGTACGGATACAAGGCGATGCCGCTGCTGATGGGTGCAAGCGGCAACCGGCAGGACGAGGCGCAGGCGTTCCTCAAATCGCGCGCCGCTTGCGGTTCCGACACAGGCTGTCTCACCAGCCTTTACAAAAAGCGGATTGCGACGCTGCAGAACAACATCGACTGGGCGGTCAAGAACTACTGCAACAATCAGTAGGCGCGTCAATCCGAAGTGTCTAGGTCCCGCAGGAGCGCCAGGGCGAGAACGTCGTTCTGGCCGTCGATGGTCAGCAGGAGATCAACCTTGCTGCCGCCCGATGTGGCCGGCAGAACGGCCATGCCTTCAAGTTTTTCGGCGGCATAGGGCGGATTGAGCGTGGCCAGAAGGCGAGGGTCCCCGGAAGCACGCGGGTCCCAGATCCAGATTCGCGGAATCCGGGGTTTGCTTCCCGTTACATTGGCGAGGTCCGCGCCGTTCGGAACATCGTCGCAGCGCTCAAGTATCTCCTGCAGCCTTTCCTTGCGCGGCGGGTCGACGCCGGCGTCGCCCGTGGCGATCAGCAGCCTGTCGCCGAACGGCTCCAGCGCCCGGATTCCTGTGCCGACCATCGGTTTCCCCTCCTCGTCGCGGAACACCAGACGATGCAGGATTGTTCCTTCCACGTCGGATTTCTTGTCCGCATGCAGTATGGATGAGGGCGACTGGACGATGAATGCCTCGCCGGTGCCGGTGTCGGTCGGGCTGCGCAGCCCGAAAAAGATGTCGCCGTCCGACAGCGCCATGCCTTCGATGTTGAGCCCGCCACATTGCAGCGGTTTTTCCACATAAGGACCGAGCGCCTCATGGCCGGAAAAGAGCCGCTTCAACAGGCTCCTTTTCGATTGCACCGAGAGGCTGCCTTTCTTCGGATTCCCCTTTTTGGTGATTGCGAACTGTGCCAGAAACCAGCGGTCCTTTTCCTTCTTGCCGCTCCTGCTGGCATTGCCCATCGAGCCGGCGACCAGGACATTGCGGCCATCGCGGGCGATGGCTTCCAGGTCGACCTCTTCGCAGTTCTTCCTGTTCGAAATGTCCGTGCAATCGTCGCCGAAGATCAGGCCATAGGTGCGCCCTGCCTCAAAGGTCGGCGCGTCCTTGTCGAGGTCGAGCTCGATCCGCTGAACGGCGATCATTTCGTCGGCGACCAGAATGCATGTGCCGTCCTCGAAACAGGTGGCGCCGCTGACATTTTCGAAGGCCCTGGCTTTCTCGTCATGGTCCGCGAACAGCTCATTGCCGGACGGTTTGATCGGCACCGGGTCGGCGGCAAGGCACTGGGCTGTAGTCAGGAGCGCGAACGGGATAGCGATTTGCAGGATGGATCCAGCAGATGGGTAGTACATGGAAGGCGGCCCTCCGGCGGACGTTCAAGCGGAAGCGAAATTCTCACTATGGCAAACAACTGTGGACCGCTGAAGGCCGGCCGGCTAGCGAGAGAGAAAGTCCAGCACAAGGGTGTTGAAGGTTTCGGGATTTTCGACAAACATGAAATGGCTTCCGCCATCCGACCGGGACACGGTCTCAAGGATCGCGCCGGGAATCTGTTCCGCAATCCACTGTTGCGACTCGATCGGATGGACGCTCGCTTCCCCGGCGACAACAAGAACCGAATTGCGGATTGTCGGGATGAGGAACCGCCAATCCTGCAGGCAGTTGTCCTCCAGCAATTCGGCGGCATGGTGACGCGGCAACTTGAGATTTTCGGCGGCCAGTTCCAGAAGCTGTTTTTCGCTAAACGCATCGGTAAACATGGGTCGCAACAGGGCTGCGTGTTTTTCCGCTGTGTCCGCTTCGCGCACAGCCGCCTTGAAATCCGAAAGCGCCTGCATTGAGCCGATGATGGCGCCGGCCCGAAGGCGGGTCTGTTCGCTCCAATCCGGCCGCGCCAGCAACGCGGAGGGCTCATCGACAAAAACAAGCTTTTGTGGCTGCCGCCGGCGGGCGAACAGCATCAGATAGGCCCAGAACACGGACGCGCCCAAAGAATGTGCGACAACGTCGAACCGGTCGATCCCCATCGCGTCCAGAAAGTCGTCCAGGTCCTTCGCGAAGCGTGCGATGCGATAGCCGTCCGCGGTCTTTTGGGACTCACCATGTCCCCGCCAATCAAGCGCAAAAACCGTGTGCCTTGCGCAAAACGCCTCGAATTGGCCGGCAAACAGATCAGCTGATTGAGACCAGCCGTGCAATAGGATCAGGGGCGGCCCAGAGCCGCCCGTAAGATAGCTCAAGGAGACACCATCATCGGTAACAACGGACTGTCTGCTTACAACCATGGGCGCATGCAATCAGGATTCGGCTATCGATGCAAACCAACCCGAAGCCCAGGGGCATCCGGACGGCGACGGGGTGCCGACGTGAAACACAGGTCGCCACCAACGGACCTTCACCGCCGCCGGTTGAACGAAGCGGCCTTGATCAAATCCTCTTCGGCCATGTGCCGCATATGCAGCTTGTTGTAGGCATTGGCGCGATTGGCGTAGAACTCGGCGATGTTCGGGGTGATTGCTATGGCACGCGAGTAACCCTCGATCGCATGCCGGTACTGACCGAGCCTGTAATAGGTGTTGGCCCGCTCGAACAGCGCCTCGGCAAAGTCGCGTTCCAGTTCGATTGCCCTTGTGAAGTCCTCGACGGCTTCCATAAGCAGGCCATTGCTGCGTCTGGCTATTGCCCGCCCGAAATAGGCCTCCGCCCAGTCGGGCCGGCTGCCGATCACCCGGTCGAACTGGTCCGCAGCCTCGTCATACCGCTTCATTTCCAGATAGAGCTGGCCGAGGCGAAGGTGCGGTTCCGGGTCCAGCATATCCATCCGCATAAGCCGGCGGAACTGGCTTGCAGCCTGCTCCAGCTCGCCGCGCGATTGCAGGATGTGACCCATGTTCATGTAGGCGTCCCGGTAGCCGGGGTCGTGTCTGACGGCTTCCTGATAGCTGGAAAGCGCAAGGTCGTCTTTCCCGGCGTGTCCATAGGCAACGCCGCGATTGTAGAACGCGGTGGCGTTGTTCTCCTCGAGGGAAATGGCCATGTCAAAGTCGTTGACGGCCTGCAGGTATCGGCCGGTGTTCAAGTGGACGTTGCCGCGTCCGACATAGGCCGCCGCGTTGTCGGGATCG
Source organism: Nitratireductor sp. XY-223 (assembly GCF_004959855.1). GTDB lineage: Bacteria > Pseudomonadota > Alphaproteobacteria > Rhizobiales > Rhizobiaceae > Hoeflea_A. Next base: position 633,547 of record NZ_SPNT01000003.1, read on the forward strand.
ATCCGCAGCGCCTCGCGATAGGCGGCTGACGCATCGTCCCAGCGACCGATCTGTTCCAGGCACATCCCGAGGCTGAGATGGCTGTCCGAATCCTCCGGCATGCGCGCGATCGCCTCGTGAAAATCGGCGATCGCGGCCTCGAAGCGTTCGGCCTGCCGGTACATCGTGCCACGATTGTAATAGGCGTAGCCATCGTTGGGATCGAGCCGTATGGCGAGGCTGAAGTCCCGTGCCGCCCGCCCGAATTGCTGCATCGCTTCAAGCAGCAGGCCTCGGTAGAAATAGACATCAGGGTCCGACGGGCTGAAGGCGACGGCCTGGTTGAAATCTTCCAGCGCTTCGTCGTACCGGCCGAGTTCGTGGAGGTTGTAGCCCCGTTTGACGTAGCCGCTCGCTTCTCTCGGCGCCAGTTCGATCGCGACTGTGAAGTCGTCATGCGCAAGCGTACCGTGACCCAGTGACTGGTAGGCGAGGCCGCGGTTCTCACGGGCAATATTGTCCTGCGGTTCAAGGCGAATGGACTCGTTGTAGAAGATCAGCGCCTTGTATGTCTCGCCCAGGGCATGAAGCGTGTTGCCGAGATTGTTGAGCGCCGACGAGAAGGCCGGATTGAGGTTCAACGCGGCCCTGTAGTCGTCGGCCGCCTTCTGAAAATCCGTCAGCTCCTGATGATAAAGGCCGCGCCTGAAGAAATAATCGGCATCCCAGGGATCCAGGCGGATTGCTTCGCTCATGTCGGCGATCGCGTTTTCGACCTGACCCGCGGCATGATGGGCGTCGGCCCTGAAATAGAAATTCAGTGCGTCGCTGCTTTCGATCGCGATTGCCTTGTCGAAGTCCGCAAATGCATTGTCGAGTTCGCCAAGTCTCCGGTAGGCGTTGCCGCGATTGACATAAGCGGGATAGTAGCGGGGTTCGAGCAGCACGGACCGTCTGAAATCCGCTACGGCCTTTTCGTCCTGTCCAAGCCTGCCGAAGGCCAGACCCCGCATGTTGAACGCCTGGAAGTCCCTCGGGTTGAGCCGGATCGCCTCTCCCAGATCGTTGAGGGCCAGTTCGTACCGTTCCCAGTCATAGTAGACCTCTCCGCGCCGGCGGAACGTCTCGAAATCATGCGGCAGCAATTCCGCGGCCCGATTGAGATCGGCTATCGCGCGGCCGTACGCCGCCTTGTTTCCATAGGCCGTTCCACGGTTGAAATAGGCGAACCCGAACAGCCGGTCGAGCTCGATCGCCCGCGTATACTCACGAATGGCGGCGTCGAAATCCTCCTGCTGGAGATAGTAGTTGCCCCTCTCATTGAAGTCATAGGCGCTTTCGGGATCCAGCGGAAAACTCTCGTCCGGATCCGCATCGAGGGCTTCCTCGAACTTGACAGTCCGCAGCAGCCGGTTCGGTGCCGGGTGCGTGCAATCCTGACAGTCCCGTATGCTGGCGCCGAATGTTGCCTGGCCCCCGAGAAGGGGCAATCCTGCCGCTGCGTTCATCGTCAGGAGCAGACCTGCGCAGACCAGCGAGGTTCTCTTCCACCACTTTCTCATGACGGCCTATCCCTTCATTCCGGCTGAGTGTCGCAACCGGGCAAATGCAACTCCTTCTGATGATGCGGGTGATGGATAAACGCAGTGCCGAATGCCGACGATGTTGTCATGAAACCTCCCATGGATAGCGCGCAGCACAATTTGCACAGGCAGTATTGCGGACCTTCTCGCTTGAGGGACCGTGATCACCGCCAACAATGGAATTCAGGCAGACAGATTGCTGCGTGTCCGCCGCTGGCCGACACACGAAATTCGCAGTCGCATCCGGCCGGCGCGTGGACGCCATCAGCAGTATAGCGAATCCGGCAAGGGGAAAAATTACGAGATTTTGGGTGGAGGAATTCCCAAACTCATTGGCAAAAAGCGCGAGGGAAGACGGCGCCGGAATAACAACGCAAGAGATCAAAACAACGGCAAAGAGCAGCAGGACAACAGTCCCGCGGGACCTCATCGGCATCACGCTCAACTCCACACCAACGCCGATCAAATCATACCTTTTGTGACAGAATTATTACAGGTTCACCGGCCATGAATTGCGCGTTTATCCAGAACATTCCAAATGGGAATGGAGTGCCGCCCGGGCTATGGATTTTCGGTTCCGGATTCAGGCATCCCGTGAGGAGATTGCGGTGGCCGCGCCGGTATCCCAGCGTTGCCGGCATTGTTGCCGGCGGCGTGAATGCTACTTTGCTTTTCATTGGAATTGTTGCAAAATCCGGCGATCGTCATGGGGTCCAGCAAGGCTAGGTAGTGGCAACGGAAAGAAGTGAAGAGAGTTCCGGAAGGGCGACGGGGGAAAAGCGGAAACAGGCGGTAGTGGTGATCCACGGCATGGGTGAACAGGTGCCGATGGATACACTGCGCGGATTCGTCGATGCCACATGGGTCACGGATGAAAACCTGATTCCCCGCACACGTTCCGATTCCAACACCGGTCAGCAGCGCGTGCAAAATCCCGTATGGAGCAAGCCGGACCGGCGCAACCGCAGCTTCGAATTGCGTCGGATCACGACCGAGGAAGCCAGGAACGGCGTGCGGACGGATTTCTACGAATTCTACTGGGCACACTTGATGCACGGCACGACGTGGGAGCATTTCAAGGCCTGGTTCGCGGACTTGCTGTGGCGCTCCCCGAAAAGGGTGCCGAACAATGTCTATGGCGCATGGATTGCGCTCTGGATCGGCACCGCGGTCGTGGCGATCATTTTCCTGAGTTCGACATTGCCTCTGGGCGACCTGCGGCAATGCCTTGCCGGCGAATGCGACAATGCGGCCTGCGATGCCTCGGATTTGTGCTGGAGCTGGATCGGACCTGTCATCGGCGCGGTGGTTTCTGTCGCGGCCGGCGCCTTTATCAACGTCTATCTGCTCAAGTATTTCGGCGACGTTGCACGCTATGTGAAAGCCACACCCCTCAATGTCGCGCGGCGGCAGGAGATCCGCGAAAAGGGAGTCGAGCTGCTCGAGACGCTGATGGGCGTGCGCGATGTCGATCCGTCGAAGCGCAAGAAGGGCGACCCGTGGAACACCGAATATGAACGCATCATCGTCGTGTCTCACTCGCTGGGCACCGTGGTCGCCTACGATATCCTCAAGGAGAGTTTTGCGCGCATAAACCGCTATCTCGACAGGGGTGGTCAGACCCGCAAGAAGCAGCCGTACCGGCACAAACTCGAGCAACTGCTTCAACATGCGATCGACACGTCCGGGACGCTTGACCTCGACAAATTCCGGAAACTGCAGAACCTTGCCTGGCAGGAGCTGAAATCGGACGGCAGTCCGTGGCTGGTCAGTGACTTCATAACGCTCGGTTCTCCGCTGACACACGCCGAGTTCCTGCTGGCCCATGACGAGGAGGATCTCAGGGCGCAGCAGGAGGAACGCATCCTGCCCACATGCCCGCCGGCGCTCGAATGGGATTCAAGGACGAAGCGTCAGCATTTCAGCTATCAGCTGGGCAGCAACTCATCCAGCGGAGAATATTTCCGGTATCCGCATCACGCCGCGCATTTTGCATTCACCCGGTGGACGAACATCTACTCGAAATCGAAGAACATCCTGTGGGGCGACATCATCTCGGGGCCAGTGGCGGACCATTTCGATCTCTCGACCCCGGTGGCGAGGCTCCAGGGCATTCTCGACATCCCGGTGCTGCCGCAGCGCGATCAGGAAGGCAAACCGAAGGGAAACGTGCCGTTCTTCACCCACACGAAATACTGGGACATGAGCGTCAGAACCGGACCCGGCGACAACTGGGCGGTGCCGTATCACATCCACAAACTGCGAGAGGCGATTAATCTTCTGGACGATTGATGGGGCGGAACACCGCAGACGGCCGCAGTCACTTCTCTTGCCGTTCGATGAAGCCGCAGGCCAGCACGTAGTCCATGTCCGAGCGGATCTGCTCGAAGATCTCGCCGTCAGCGATAAGACCCTCGTTGCGCAATGAGATGAGGCCGTGCAGCGCAGCCCAGAACACGTTGTTCAGGCGGTCGGGCGGAAGCGCAAGCAGGCCTTCCTTCCACGCGGATTTCATGCGCGCCGCGGCAACGTTCTGGTTGGCTTCGATCGCCTTCTTGTGTTCCGGGGTAGGCGGCTCGTCGGGTCGGATCGGCGTGAATACGAGCTTGTAGACCGCCGGGTTTTCCAGTCCGAAACGCACATAGGTTTCGCCGACAACGCGAAGCTGTTCGATGAGGTCCTGTTGTTCGACGCCCGCGACGGCCGCTTGCGCCACCCCGGTCAACCGGTTGAGGCCGGCTATGCGCATGGCATCCACCAGCGCGGCCTTGTCCTTGAAATAGAGATACGGGGTCTGGCGGCTGACGCCGGCTTCCTCCGCCAGGCGCCGCAAAGTCAGTGCCTGGATGCCGTCCTTTTCCAGGATAGCCATTGCGCAGTCGAGAAGATTTGCGCGTTTTTCGACGATTTCATCGCCGGTCAGCGGTTTGTTCAATGGGTCGGTTCCAGTACGCTTGACAATGTCAATTGACAGTGTCAAGTATAGTACAGCAAGCCTCTCGCTTCTGCAAGAATTTCACCTTGCCGGATAATTCGTACGCGTCGTCTCGCACGCGGTGAATTCGCCGCACCAGGATCGTTTTGTCGCGGCGCTGTGGGACGGTTGCAGAGATGGAGATGACCGGTCATGCGCGAAATGGAAAGCCAGACGGCGGAAACCCCGGGTTCCCAGGGCGATGATTTGCCGGAAAACGTGTTCCTGAAGGGCTCGCTTGCCCTGGTGTTCGCGCGCACCGCCGCGCCCATAATCCTGATCATGCTCGTCAACGGCCTGTTCAATCTGGTGGATGCCTGGTTCCTGGGCGTGTTCGTCGGCGCCGAGGCGCTGACCGCCGTCACGCTGATGTTCCCGCTCTTCATGATGCTGATTGCGATGGCGACGATCGTCACCAACGGCTTTGCATCGGTCATGGCGCGCCTGCTTGGCGCCCGCGAACCAAAGAGCGTGCTTGGCAACGCCTTTGCCGGAGCCGTTCTGTTGTCGCTCATTTTTTGCGCGATCCTAGTCGGCATTTTTCTGCTGGTCGGCGGCGATCTCGTCGACCTGGTCGCCAGAGGATCCGAAACGATTGCGCGACAGGGATACCTCTACATCGCGATCCTGGTCTTGCTGTCGCCGATCACCTTCGTGGAGATGCTGCTATTCGACCTCCTGCGGTCCGAGGGCAGGGTCTCATTCATGACAATGGCCTCCCTGTCGACGATCCTGTTGAACGTTGTCTTCAACTACATTCTGATCGCCAAACTGGACATGGGTGTCGCCGGATCGGCGCTCGGCACGATTGCCGCGCAGTTCGTTGCCGCGCTTGTCGTCATCGCCTACCGTTGCGTCAGTCCGTCAATTCTCGGTTTCAGCGCCCTGACCTTTGGCCGGATGACGCGTTACTGGCGCGACTATCTCGCGCTTGGCGTACCGCCCAGCCTGGGTTATCTCGGCGTGTCGCTGTCATCTGCGGCGGTCATCTACTGCCTGCAGCTGTGGAGCGGGGACAGTTACGAGGCAACGGTCGGTGCCTACGGCATCACGACCCGGCTGATGACATTCTCCTTCCTGCCGCTGCTCGGTCTTGCGATGGCCTTCCAGACCGTGGTTGGCAACAATTTCGGGGCGCAGATTTGGACGCGCACCGACGCCAGCCTGAAGCTCGCGGTGATGTTCGCGCTTGTCTATTGCGTCATCATCGAATCCGGTTTTCTGCTCTATGCCGATGTCATCGGCTACGGTTTCGTCGACGATGCGGCAATTGCGGGCGAGACCGGGCGCATTCTTCCCTACATGGTCGCACTGTTCTTCCTATTCGGCCCGTCGATGATGTTGGCCTATTACTTTCAGGCGACCGGTGACGCCGGTCGCTCGGCGGCCATGAACCTGTCGCGGACCTATGCATTCGGGCTGCCGCTGACGTTCGTCCTCCCATTCGCCTTTGGCGAACAGGGAATCTGGTTCGCCGGCCCGCTCGCGGAGATCCTGATGCTGGGCCTGGCGCTCTATCTGATGGTGCAGATGCGACGCCTCCACGGCCTGCGCTGGGGATTGTTCCGCTCCGGGATGGCATGACGGTCAGTCCGCCGGTCATCCGGGACGGCGGTCACGACAAGCCGAGCTCCCTGCGTTTGACCCGGGTCAGCGTGCCGGCGACGATGGCGTGGGCCGCGTCGATGTAGCCGCGCAGTTCCGCGTCGCTCATGGCGGAAAGATCCTGCAGCTGAATCCATTTGGCCCGCGCGAGGTAGGGGGCCGGCGCCAGCCCGTCCTGCTCGCTCAGGATTTGGTAGGACAGGTCCGTGCACTTGAAGCTGAACCGGTGTCCCTCGCCATCGCCCCAATTCGAGCAGATCGCGAATATCTTGCCGCCGACCTTCCACACCGAGGCTCCGCCCCACTGCACAACATGGGTCGTCGCCGGCAACGAGCCGCAATAGGCATCAAATTCCGATCTTTCCACCAGTTTCGGCCCTTGCTTAATCCGGCCGGAGTTTCCTCCACCGCGGACCGTTTGTGAAGCATGGTTCCGATGTCCGGCTGCTTCTGCTGACACCTGGTGACATGCATGAACAGGCCAATCCGCACCACGGTTTCATACTAAAGTTGCTTTGTGCGCAAAGGCCGGCGTTCCTACCTGAAATTCGACTGTAGACGGGGCGGCAATGAAGGTACCAGAAGGAGGTATTCCAAGGTGCTAAAACGCATTGCAGTTGTTTTCACCGTAATCATGGTCGTGATCGCGATGGCATTGCCTGTCATGGCGAGCGAGAATGACCGGAAGCGGTTCCTGCCGGCCGGCGCGGTCGACGCTGAGGCCCTGATCGGACCGCCGCCGGCGCGCGATTCCGCCGAATTCAAAACGCAGATGGACATTGTTCTTTGGCTGCAGAAGACGCGTACGCCCGAACAGGTGGCCTTTGCCGAGCAACCGCTCGACCTTGAACGGTTTGCGCCGATCATCAGCGCATCGCTGGTCGAGGTGGACGGCAGGCTGCTGAAGGAGACGCTTGACGGAGTGATTGACGAGGTGCGCATGGACTATGACGCTGTGAAGGGCGTGTTCGACGAGCCGAGGCCGTTCCAGGTCGACGAGCGTGTCCAGCCGGTCGGTGACGCGCGGCCGGTCGCCGCCTATCCAAGCGGCCATGCCATCCGCGCAACGGTCTACGGGACGCTGCTTTCGGGAATTTTCCCCGAGCACGAGGCGGAAATCATGGACCTTGCACAGCAGGTCGGTTACGGCCGGGTTGTCGCCGGCGTCCATTACCCGGTCGACGTGACGGCCGGCCAGAAACTGGGCGCGGCATACGCCGAAGTGGTCGCGGAGCAGCCCGCCTACATCGACGCGGTCGCCCGCATAACAGCCGCCGGTCCGCAAAGCTGAATGCTAGGTGGACTTTTCGTTGCCCGTCGAGGTGATGACCACGCCGGCAACGATCAGCACCGCGCCGGCCAGGATATAGAATGACAGGTCCTCGCCGAGGAAAACCGCGGCATTGACGAAAGTGAATATGACCGACAGCGTGAACAACAAGGCCGCTGACACGGTGGATACGCGCGCCGCGGCCTCGTACCAGAGGTAATAGGCCAGGGCCGTCGGGAACAGCCCAAGCAGGATGAGCAGTGCGACATCGCCGGATGTCGCTGATCCCGGGTAGATGAGCATCAGCGGCGTCAGAAGGACGGCGGAGCATATAAAGACGTTGAAAAGGAAATTGACGCGTTCCGCTGTACTCGCCGAGGCACGCAGCGCCCGGCTGCTTCCGATGATAAAGCCGGCCCAGCTCAGTCCCGCGGCTATCTCGAGCATGTCGCCGCGCAGACCTGCGCCTCCGATATCGATATCCTGCAAGACGGTCAGGAATACGCCTGTCACGGCGATGAGCGCGGCAATGATATCTCTTCGCCTGACGGTCTCGCCGGCGAACAGGAACAAGATCAGCAGCACGAAGAAGGGTGCCGTGTTCTCCAGCATCATTGCGTTCGAGGCACTGGTGTATTCGAGCCCGATGTGAAAGCAGATGTAATTGACGACGGTCGATCCGACCGCGATCTGAAGATTGCGGTCCGACAGCCTGCTCGATACCTGAAAACGCAGTACCTTCATGAGGACAAGCAGCGCGGCGGCGGCGATGTAAAGCCGCAAAGCAGCGATGGTGACACCGTGCATGTCGCCGGTGAGGTAGCGGACGATGACACTGTGCGTGCCCCAGCAGAAAGCCGCCAGAAAACCAAACACAAGAGGCATTGTTGTACTGCGGTCCGGCACGATGGCTCCCGTCGTTAGCTTGTCGTCTTACATCATGAACGCTTTCGCTCGGCCTGCGCCCGCAGCGCCTCCAGGGCCTCCCCGGTCGCCGCTCCGGCAAAGAGCAATTCCGTCATCAGGTCGGATTGTGAACTGGGAGCAAGTCCGCCGACGGGCGGATCGTTGTCGAGATTGGTCGGGAACGGATAGCCTTCGGCGCTTGCTGCGATGGCGCAGGCGATCTCCCGGTCCGTCATCGTCCCGTCGCGCCGGGCCGCCAGCAACACCGGATAAAGATGCAGGCACAGCCGTGTTCTGTCGACCGCCTCAATCGGCCGCCCGAAGGCGGAAGAAACCTGCAGAAGATTGGCCGTGCGGTAAATGTTCTCCGACACATTGGAGCCTGCGGCATGCATCAGCGCCGGATTGAAGAAGAGGGCGTCGCCCTTGTTCAGCGGCAGCTGTGAGCGGTGGGCGCGGAACCAGTCCTGGTAACGTTGATCCGAATAGGCGATGTAGCCCTCGTGGAAGGCCTGGGAGAACGGCAAGAGCATCGTCGGGCCGCTCTCGACCGGCATGTCGCAATGGGCGATCGCGCCCTGCAGGGTCAGGGCCGGTGACAGTTTGTGGACAAGCGACGGGAAGGCCTCCAGCCGCTCGGGTGTCATGAATCCGAGATGATAGTCGCGATGCGCCGTCTGCGCCTCACCCCCGGGATTGACCCGGTTCACCTGTGCGGTCACCTGATAGCCGTCTCCCAGCCACGCCCGGCTGGCAAGGTCTATCGCGACACTGCCCCAATACCGGGCGAAGTTCTCGGGCGCGGCAAGACAGTGTTTCTGCAAGGCGTTCCAGATGCGGTCGTTGGCTCCGGGTTTTGCGAAATGATCGCCGCCGCCGGCATCCGTGCTCCTCTGTTCCTCGATGATGCGCTCAAAGACGCCGGTCGCCACATCGATGACTTCCTGATCTTCCACGGCATTCCTGATCGCTATCACGCCGGGCCCATCCAGGAACGCTTCCGCCCATTCGGCCATCAACTCCGTGCGGCTGTCGGCGTCCTGTTCCAACTCCCGGATTTCGTCACCGTCGTAGATGAGAACGTTCTGCTCCATGCCGCATGCAAAGGGCCATTGCGCGGGATCAACGGTTTGCTCGACCAGATCGCGGAATGTCCCGAACGCGCCGGATCCGGCCCTGAGCCATACGCGACGCTGGCGCTCGCCAATGAGTGTTCTCGCATCCATCAGGACTCTCCCGGAAACAGTCGGCCAACCGATTGTCATATGGTAGGCATATTTCCCCGTATTGGCGACAGCCTGTTTGAGCGGCCAAGGCGGGCTCGCTGATCCATGCGATGTGCCGGAAACCGGCTACAGCGGCGAACCCCGTGAACCGTCGCATGGTCGGGCGGCCGACAGGTAGGGCGGCGGTATGCCCTCCGCCTCGAATGCCCTTTGGAACGATGGTCGTGTTTCCAGCGCCTGAAGCAGTCGCAACAGGGCAGGATAGTCCGCGGGGACGAGCGCGGGTGGGGAGTCGGCCGGATAAAGCTGCGGCCAGCGAAGGCACAACGCGGCGTAGATGTCGACGATGGTCGGATCGCTTCCGAGCAGAAACGGATGCTCAAGATCGGCATAAGCGGTCTCAAGAACCTTGAAATGGCCATCCAGCCGGTCACGTGTCATTCGGGCCTGGACCTCAAGCATTGCCGCATCGGGACCGATATACTTTTTCGGGTAGAACAGCTGCCTCAAATCCGGGTGCAGGGTATTGGAAAGAAAAAACAACCATTTAAGGAATGCCGGTCGGTCGGAGGATCGGGGCGGGGGTGCCAGCGCCCCGTGCCGGTCGGCAAGGCTAAGCGCGATGGCGGCTGTCTCAAACACCGGTTCCCCGTCGATGATGCACACCGGTATCATCCCGGCAGGATTGAGTTTCCGATAGGCCTCGGTTTCCTGCTCCCTGGACGCCCGGTCCACGAGCCAGGTGTTGTATGCAGCGCCGATTTCCTCGAGCACTACACGGATGACAAGCGATGCGTTGTCCGGTGCGTAGTAGAGCGTATACAAGGCGGCTCCTTGATCGGATTGAGCGGCACGAACAGCTCGACGTGCAAGTGCTTGCGACGCACCTATTCTTGGGGCGGCCGGTCGCGTCGTGCAAGTCACATTATAAGCGGGGCCGGTCTTTTGATCCCTTCGCAACGGGCTTCGGATTTGTGGTCCGTATCGGTAGTGCCTCCGCCGCCGCAAATAACCTCTCGCAGCGTTGTTCCGCGGCGGATGTGTGAGGGGCTTGTTTGTGACAATTGCGTCAAGTAATCAAGAATAATGGATATGAAAAATGCACTAAACGCTCTTTCCGCGCTGTCCCAACAGACCCGGATGGAGGTTTTTCGATTGCTCGTTCGGGCGGGCGATGACGGAATGCTGTCCGGAGAGATCGGAGAGGCGCTGAATGTTCGCCAAAACACCACATCGACCAATCTGGTGATTTTACTGAATGCAGGGCTGATACGTAATGAGAGGCAAGGCCGCACCGTGCGTTATTTCGCCAATTTCGACGGCATCCGCGAGCTGTTGTCTTTTCTTCTGGAAGACTGCTGCGGCGGGCGGCCGGAACGTTGCGGACCGCTGCTTGACGAAATCGCATTTGCCTGCTGAGGAGAAGCACCGGCGACTTGAGCTTGAAGTCCCGGGAGGGGTTCTGAGCACCCGGCGCGCCGGGGATAGAAATCGCGTTCACCGTTTGCAATGACGCGGCGTCCGGATCCTGTCCGGCGTGGCCGGTCAGCCGGTGCTGACCGCTCGGCCGGCGTCCGGTTGTCGCATCTGTTGTTGAAACAAATGCGTTTACATCGAGAAAAATATTGATACATATGTTTCGAAGGCTAGCATCAACTGCGGCGGCCGCCGGCGATTCTCACACATCCGCCGGGCGGCAGGACTGCCCTCAGATAGGTTTGACTGGATCGCACTATGTCCCATGTCTTTCCGAGACATACAAAGTCGGAACTGCCGGTCATCGCGACCGGCGAGGGCTGTTACCTGATTGACCAAACGGGAAAGAGATATCTCGATGGCTCGGGCGGCGCGGCCGTCTCCTGCCTTGGCCACGGAGATCCTGATATCGCCTCGGCCATCAGCCGCCAGCTCGACAAGGTTGCGTTCGCCCACACGGGCTTTTTCACCTCAGAGGCAGCCGAGACGCTCGCCGACCTGCTGGTCGAGAACGCCCCGCCGGACATAGACCGGGTTTTCTTCGTCTCCGGCGGATCGGAAGCGGTCGAAGCGGCGATCAAGCTGGCACGGCAGTACTTCATCGAGACCGGCGAGCCGCAGCGCCACCGGCTGATCGCCAGGCGGCAAAGCTACCACGGAAACACGCTCGGGGCCTTGGCGGCCGGGGGCAACGAATGGCGCCGTCGGCCGTTTGCGCCGATCATGATCGATACCTCGCACATTGCGCCATGTTACGAGTATCGCGACCGCCGGGAAGGTGAAACCGCGTTCGAGTACGGCCAGCGGGTGGCCAATGAGCTCGAGGATGAAATTGTCCGTCTAGGCCCGGAAACGGTCATGGCGTTTATCGCCGAGCCCGTGGTCGGCGCCACGATGGGCGCTGCGCCCTCCGTCGAAGGGTACTTCCGACGCATCCGTGAGATCTGCGACAAATACGGCATCCTGCTCATCCTTGACGAAGTGATGTGCGGAATGGGCCGGACGGGTTCGCTGTTCGCGTGCGAACAGGAGGGGATCGCCCCCGATATCGTGACGATCGCCAAGGGACTGGGGGCCGGCTACCAGCCGGTCGGAGCGATGCTGTGTACGGCAAAACTCTACGCCGCAATCGAAAACGGGTCGGGCTTCTTCCAGCATGGACACACATATATCGGTCATCCGGTTGCCTGCGCGGCAAGTCTCGCGGTCGTGCGCGCGATGCTGGATCGCGACCTGATCGCGCGCGTCCGGGAAAAGGGCGAGCGGTTGTCCGATGCGCTCAACACGGCATTCGGGCAGCATCCGCATGTCGGAGACATCAGGGGGCGGGGACTGTTTCGCGGCATCGAACTTGTCGAGGACAGGGCAACAAAAAGCCCGTTCGCGCCCGAGCGTGCAGTCAACAAGCGTGTAAAGGCGGCTGCATTCGACGCCGGCCTCATCTGCTATCCGATGGGCGGGACAATCGACGGCGTACGCGGCGACCATGTCCTGCTGGCACCGCCGTTCATTATTGACGACAATCAGATCGACGAACTTGTAACGAAGCTTTCCTCGGCGCTCGAGGCCATCTAGACCGTTTCATGGTTAGCTTGAAGCATTTGATGGCGGAAAATCGGTCCATTCGGCTAGGCGCGTCGCGCAGCGCGATGTGGGGCATCGGGCAAGCGGCGCAACAACGCCGATGGGCCGATTTGCCGCCACCCTGGAAAAGGAAGTTGAAAACAAATGTAGAATGTGCCGGGCGATTTTGGCCCCTGACTGCGTTGGCTCGCGCTTGTGGTGGAATGGCACCACGGCGCGCAACCCGCCTAGTCAGAGACCAAAATCGCCACGGTCAAATGATTCAATCTAGCCATGAAACGGTCTAGGCGGAACGCTCAGGCCGAAGCTGTTTCCTGGTCCTTCATCAGAATCGCCGACAGTTTCTCGACATAGCTGTCCCAGCCGCTGTCATGCATGTCGCGGCTTTCCTGCTTGCGAAAACCGGAGTGCCTGATGCGCAGAGCCGTCCCGTCGTCTGCGGGTTCGAAAAGAACATCGATTTCCGTGATCTCGCCGTCCCGGTCCCACTCCCACGTGTAGCGCACGTGACGGTCCGGCTCGACGGCAAAAAACAGGCCCTCGGCACGGTTGCAGCGGTCCTCGCTTTCCATGAAAAGGCGATAGTGACCGCCGACCGTCGGGTCGATTTCCATCCGCGTGGCGGGAGGGATCACTGTCTCCGGGCAAACCCAGGCCGCAAAAACGCGGTCAGGCGGAAACGGCAGCTCGTAGTTCTTGTCTATCTTCATGCACTTCTTTCACTGCAAAAACAGTGTGCCCAAATGAGGGCCAATGCCGGGTTCATAGCAAGTCGCGACACGAATCGGAGTTAACAAATTCTAACGCTCTGAAACGATCTTGAAAATGTGTATATACACATTTATCTATGGTTCCATGGCCGTCGAGATTCCCGAAAATATGGGCAGTGAATGCCTGGTCCTGAAATCGCGACGGGCGGCGCGGGCGGTCACGCGCCGCTACGACAAGTTGCTGCGCCCCTATGGCCTTCAATGCACGCAGGTCTCGCTTCTTTTCAATGTCGCCTCCGGTCATCACCGCTCGGTCACCGAACTGGCGTCGCAGATGGCCATCGAGCGCAGCACGTTGACCCGCAATCTGAAGCTGTTGCAACGACGCGGCTATATAGAAACGGACAGTTCCGGGCAGGGACGGCCACAGCAATACATTCTGACCGAACGGGGTGAGGCGCTTGTCCGGGAGATGATTCCGCACTGGCGTGAAGCCCAGGCGCAATTGCGCAACGAACTCGGCGACGAGGGCTGGGATGCGATACAGGCAGCCTTGTCCACCATCGGCGCCGTCGGCTGACACCACAAGCGCCAACACAGGGAGAACGGCATGAGCAAAGACAGGATCGTCGTGACCGGGATGGGACTGGTGACGCCGCTCGGCTGCGGCGTCGATGCGGTCTGGCAGCGCCTATTGGAAGGCAAGTCCGGTATCGGCATCAATGACCGCGTCGACTGCAGCGATTTGCCGGCAAAGATTGCCGGGCTGGTGCCGGACATCCGTTCCGACCCGAGCGGAATAGATATCGAAAACGTGGTCAGTGTCCGCGATCGCAGGAAGGTCGATCTGTTCACGGTTTACGCGCTGGCCGCCGCCGAGGAGGCGCTGACTCAAGCAGACTGGAAGCCGCAGGACGAGCAATTGCGCAATCGCACCGGGACGATAATCGCGACCGGCATTGGCGGATTCCCGGTGATTACAGAGGCGGTCCACACGCTGGAACAGAAGGGACCCCGCCGCCTGTCTCCATTTGTCATTCCGGCGTTCCTGGCCAACCTGGCGGCCGGCAATGTCTCCATTCGCTACGGCTTCAAGGGACCGATCGGCACGCCGGTTACCGCCTGTGCCGCCGGCCTCCAGGCAATCGGCGATGCCATGCGCATCATCCGTTCGGGCGAAGCCGACGTGATTGTTGCCGGAGGAACGGACGCCTGCATTGACCGGCTTTGCATCGGCGGATTTTCTGCAGCCCGGGCCCTGTCGACACGCAACGACGCGCCGGAGCAGGCATCGCGCCCGTTTGACCGGGACAGAGACGGTTTTGTCCTGGGAGAGGGGGCCGGGATCGTGGTTCTTGAGACCCTTGAACATGCCCTGGCACGCGGCGCCACGCCGCTGGTCGAGATTTCCGGCTATGGCACAAGCGCCGACGCCTGGCACCTGACAGCCGGTCCGGAAGACGGTTCCGGCGCGGCGCGGGCGGTGCAGGCCTGCATGGCGATGGCCGGTGCTTCGCCGGATGACATCGGATATGTCAACGCCCACGCCACATCGACCCATGTCGGCGACAGGGGAGAGATCGCTGCACTCAGGACAGTCTTCGGCGATGCGATCGGCAAACTGGCGATCTCGTCCACCAAGTCTGCGATCGGTCATCTGCTGGGCGCGGCCGGCGGCGTTGAGGCCGTGTTCACGGCGCTTGCCATCCGCACGGGAATGCTGCCGCCGACGCTGAACTGCGATCATCCCGAGGACGACTTCGCCGATCTTGATTTCGTCCCGCACGAGGCGCGCAGCGTCGACATCCGCGCCGCGCTGTGCAACGGATTCGGTTTCGGCGGCGTCAACGCCACGGTCGCGATGGCGCGGCTGGACTAGCCGACCGGCGCCAACCGGTTGCATTGCGGATACTCAAGATACGATTGGGTCAGCCTGTTCACGGACCATCCGCCGTTGCGCTCACCACTGTACGACCGGTTCGCTTTCGCCCTGTACCGGTTCGAAAGGAATGTTGCCCAGCCTTGCTGCGGTATCGGAAAAGGTCGACTTGAAGCTGCCGAGAACTTTCCGGGTTGCCGCCAGGCAAAACAGGTCGACGACCGCGCATTGCAGTGCCTCGGTGGACTGGCGTCCAAAATCCTGTTCCGGCGCGCAGATAATGCGATCACCATATTCGGTCTTCATTGCATCCAACTCACGCGGGTCGTCGCTGGACAGGTAGAACCGGATGCCCGGTTCCGCGGCGATCAGCGCATTCATGCGTTCCTTGAACAGCGATGTCGGGCTGAATTCGCGGGCGGGCCGATGGTCGGTCCGGCGAATGTGCACACCGATCGTGTCTCGAAATCTGCTGGTTAACGACTGAATCCGGTCCTGCAGCTTTTGAGCCGGACGAAATGGATATATCGGTGCGTCCGCTTCGTAAAAAGGTTGCCAGCACCGGATATGGGTCCGGCGCCTGCGGGACAGTTCGGAGAAATCGAAGCCGTTTCGCATCATCTCCTCGACCTGGTCGTTTTTGAAATTGGTCTTGAGATAGTCAAAACGGCAATAACGCCGGATCTTGTAACGATGGCCATCCAGCTTGGACTTGTGGAGTTTCGAGAAGGTGTGAACCGTTCGAAACTCCTTCGGCACTTCGAGCAAATGCTCGATTTCGCAGCCCAGATCCCGGTTTTTGATCCACACCAGCCGCACCGGTTGACCGATATCGCGCGCCAGGGCGATCGAACTGTGCATCACGCGCATTCGGCTGCAAATGCCGCCCTCGGGTTCAATTGTCAGCATATTCGTCCATTAAAAACACTGGCCCCGACAAGTAACACGGATTAGCCAAAAAATAACGTAAGCCCCGATAGTCGCTAGAAAACTGTGCCCTTTTTGTAATATAAATCATTGTATTGCGGCCAAACATAGCGGGGGCAGTGTTGGAGTCGAACAAGTACGAGTGTGTCTACCGGTTGGCAAACAATGATGTTGCATCGGAAGAGTTCGATGGAGAATTCGTCGTTCTCGACCTGAATAACGGCCGCTATTATTCTATGGATGGTGCCGCCGCGATTGTGTGGAAGGCCCTGACGGACGGAGCGTCGCCGAAGGACCTGGCCGCTGTCTGCGACGAGGAAGGCAAATGCGGACCGCAGGCGATTTTGGCGTTCTGTGACCAGCTCGAATCCTATGGATTGGTCGTACCGACGCCGGAGCGCTCCGGCATCGTCCTGCCGGATACGCTTGCGCAAGCCATCCAGTTGAACGAGACCCCGCCGGAAACCACGATGTATGACGATCTGGCCGAACTGATGATGGCCGATCCGATCCACGAGGTTGACGAGAGCGAGGGGTGGCCTGTCCGCAAGCCGGAACCGAACGGTGCGGCAGATTAACATCCAGAACGTTCATCGGTTCGCCGCCGACGCGATCGATGCGGCGAGCCGAATTGAACTGGACACCAGCCGGCATCGCCAGTTTGGGCTTCCGGGCCTGCAATTGCATGTGCGCTCGACGGAACGGGATTATCTGGATCTGTGTGCCGGGGCATTTGCGGATCAGCCGTCAATCAACGGCGCCAGCGGCAAGAGGATCACCGTCTCCATCGTCAACCGCCAGTCGTCGGCGTGCCTGCCTTCGGCTCTCTGGGACGAGCCCGCCTTTTCGATCAAGCGCATGGCCGAATCGCTGCACAGAAACGGCTACGACGGCGTTTTCGAATTCGACTACCGGCTGTGGCAGTTCCTTCGAGCGGAAGACGGCGCTTGTATCCAGCTTATGCAGTCAGCAGATGCCTTTCCGCCTTGGGAGGCCGCGTTCCCGCTTCGCCAGTTTGTGCATTGGGCCTATCAGCGATCCGACAGACTGCTGGCTCATGCCGGCGCGCTTGGCTTGCATGAGGTCGGGATTCTCCTGGCGGGCAGCGGCGGCGCCGGCAAATCGGGGACGGTCCTTGCCGGCATTCTCAACGGGCTTTCAACCGTGGGCGACGATTATGTGGTCGTCAGCCGAACGGGCGATCAGCTGGTGGCCGAACCCGTTGTCCGGCTAATGAAGCAGGATGCAGAGGGGCTGAGACGCGTGGGGATCGATCCGGCCGCCGGGCAATTCGGCCGTGCCAATTGGCAAAACAAGTATGTGTTCGGCTATGAGGACCTTGCTCCCGGTTCGGCGGCACACCGATTGCGGTTGAAGGCGATATTGCTACCCAAGGTAACGCATGGCGGCCAGACGGCGATCCGGCCGGCAAGCGGCCGGGAAGCTTTGCTGGCGCTTGCCCCGAGCAGCCTTTACCAACTCAAGGGCGGCTGGTCGAACACGATGAGACTGTCGGCTGAAATCTGCAGAGAGCTGCCGGCTTACCATTTCGAACTCGGCGACAACCCGCGGGAGATCGCCGGTACACTCTCAGAATTCATCGGGACTCTGACGTCATGAAGGTCGCCGTGTTGATGGCCGTGCATAACGACCGCCCGTTTATCGAAGACGCGCTGCAGTCTCTTTTGCGCCAAAAGGGCGACGCGTTCCTGGACATCGTCGTTGTCAATGACGGATCGAACGACGGCACCGAGACGGTGCTGCGCAAGATGGCGCAGGAGCATGCCGAGATCCGGTTGATCGATACGGAAAATCAGGGTGTCACCCGTGCCCGCAACCAGGGCCTCCAGGCACTTGCTCCCGATACCGAACTCGTGACTTTCCTCGACGGTGACGACCTGATGGCGGACGGCCGGATAAAACGTGACTGCGCCGCGTTTGCGAAGGATCCCTATCTCGCGATGATCTATTCGAGATTGTGTTATTTCGAGCACTCAGACCCCGGCACGCTCGTGCCTTCTTCCGACAGTCGCACCATAATCAACCGCAGCATTCACCTGAGTGCCGGCATGTACCGGCATTCGCTGGTCAAGGACGTTGGCCCATTCGATGAAGACTTCGTGCAGGCAGAGGACACGGATTTTATTTTCCGGATATTTGAATCCTCTCCCAAATACGAGGTCTCTGACGAGGTTTCGCACTACTACCGCAGGCACCCGGGCAGTATGAGCAGGGACCGCACCATCGTGGGGCGCGAGTTTGCGCGGGCGGTGCTGAAATCCGCCAAACGCAGAAAACAACTGGGCGGCTATCGTCTTCCGGGCGATGTGTTTGATGTCTTGCGCATAACGGAGGCGACCAATTGGATATGAACAACGACTACACGGTTCTGGTTCCGGCCTTCAATGCGGAAGACACCATCGCGGAAGCACTGGATTCGATCCTCTCACAAACGATTCCTCCAAAACGGGTCATCGTCGTGGACGATGGATCCACCGACGGCACCGCCAGGGCCGTTGCTGCATATGGCAACCAGGTCACGCTAATCAAACAGGAAAATCGAGGCGTGGCCGCTGCGACAAACGTGGCGATCAGGGCGGTCAAGACCCCGCTTATGGCCGCACTCGATGCCGATGATATCTGGCATGCCGACAAGATGGAGAGGCAATTAGGGTTCCTCGCCGAGCATGCGCAACTCGGGGCAGTGTTCTGCCGGGGAATGACTTTCAGGGATACGGCCGGCAGCAGAATACAAAAAGGTACCCAGGACATCTGGGGCCGGTCCGGCATGTTGATCAGAACGGCGGAGGCGGTCGCCAATGGTGCGCTGATCCAGCCACCGGACGGTCTCGGCGATATGGTCGACTGGATCGCGCGCTTGCGTGAGAACGGTGTAAAGATGGCACTTTTGCCCGATGTCCTGCTGATGCGCCGGATTCGGCCGGGCAGCATGACGTTCTCAAGACGCGAACTTGGCAACAAGGGCTACATATTCGTCGCCCGCGAAGCAATTTTGCGAAGGCGCGCGGCAGCCAAACGCCCGGGCTGATCGTCCATGGTCAGTCTCGAACGGCTTTCGGAGAACCGCAGCTTTCCCAATTTCAGCTGGGCCTGGCCGCGCGGCAATACGGAAACACTGATCCGGGCTGCCGCCTGGACGGATGACGAGGGCGCCGCGGAAATATTTCGCCGCTGGATGGCCGATGAGGACATCGAGGCAGTCACCTATGCGGAGCAGCGCTTGCTCCTCGCGATCGCGGCGCGGTTCCCGCAGGATCGGGTCGTGGTCCCGCACCGGGCGCGCCTGACCGGGGTCCAGCGCCTGCTCTGGTCGAAGTCGCGACTGGCCATCAAGGCTGCCGAGCCGGCATTCGAGAAATTCCGTGCCGCCGGTATCGACGTGCTCGTCTTCAAGGGAGCAGCCCGGGCCGCCGTCAATATGAATGACCTGAAGGGCCGCATCGCGCATGATGTCGACATATTGGTCAAAAGGCAGGATTTCACCGGGGCATTGAAATTGCTGACCGATGATGGCTGGCAGCCGTCCAACGGTTGTTCAGCAGTCTATTGCCAGGCCGTTGCACCGTCCATCCGCGGTCTCAACCTGTTTCGCGGCAAATACGGGGATCTCGATCTGCACCAGCGCATACTCCACCAGTATACGGTCCTGGACGAGGCGGAATCGGCGGTCTGGAGCCGGGCGCGCGAAGTGGCCTTTCTCGGTGGCAAAGCCTTTGTCGCCGATCCGACGGACGCCCTGGTCATTGCCATCGCCCATGGCGGACTGGACGGCCACAATCACAGCGACTGGATCGTCGACAGCGCAGCCCTTGTCGCGGAAAATGAAATCGACTGGGAGCTGTTTCTGCGCCAGTGCAGGCAATACGGGATTATGCCGCACGCGGCGATCGCCCTGACATTTCTCGCCTCGCGTCTTCAATCGGCCATTCCGGCGGCGGTTGTCGAGACGGTCATATCGGAAGGAAAGGCCTCGAGGCCCGCATTGTTCAGCGCTCTGTTCCAGTCGCACCCGAAACGGCAGCACAGCGTCTTTGGCCTGGCGGGAAGGACTATTTCCAAGCAGTGGCGCCTTTATCGCACCCGTTCGGAGGACCGGAAGGCTTCACCTTATCTTTCCGATATACGACTGCGGCCCGCTAGGAAGGCGAACCGCGCAGCCGACGAAGTTCCCCCGGACGGGGAATTCTCCTTTCCAATACCGGGCGACAATCCTGATGCCGTTTCGTTCACGATCGCCCTGGATGGCGCGCCGGTGCGTCGCAGGTACGTCTTCGAACTGAATTCGGGTCAAAGGCACATCGCTCGGTTCGCCTACAGGCACGGGGGTCGGCGGAAGGCCCTGAGGCTGTCGGGCGCCTGTCGGCTGCCCGGTGACCTGTCCGCCTCGGACGAGCCGCTGGTTCTGTCCGCGCGACCGAGCAAGTGTTTCGCCGGCGGCTATGGCGCGGATGAGGAGGCGCGCTATGCTGCCGCGCCGTTCCAGGTGACATCATTTCGTGTCAGCCGACTGGGCGAATGACCGGATCGGGCCGATACGGTATATTTTCCTGGCGAGACAACCGGCTGCGGGGGAATTTTGCGGATGTGTGAATTGTTCGGTGTTTCGACTTCGGAACCGGTGCGGCTGTTCTGCAACCTGGACGAGTTCGCCAAACATGGTGGCGCATCGCATGCCAACCGTTCCGGGTGGGGTGTGGCCTATTACCAGGACAACGACGTCCTGCTCATACGCGAAGCGTTGCCGGCGGCAAAGAGTCCCTGGATCGGGTTTCTTGAGACCCACGGCCTGACCAGCCAATGCACGATCTGCCACGTGCGCTTTGCGACCAGGGGCGCTCCGTCCATCGTCAACACCCATCCTTTCCGGCGCGAACTGGGCGGGCGAATGCATGTGTTCGCCCACAACGGCGGGCTGCGGGCGATCGAAGACGAACTGCCTTTCGAATCCGAACAATACCGCCCGGTCGGCCAGACGGATTCCGAATACGCCTTTTGCCTGTTGCTGCAGCGCCTGGCTCCATTGTGGCAAACTCCGCAATCCGGGGTGCCGGCGCTTGCGGACCGAATGGCGATTGTTGCCCGGACAGCGTCAGACCTGCGCAAACTTGGCGCCGCGAACTTCCTCTATGCCGACGGAGACGTTCTGTTTGCCCATTCCGACCGGCGGCGCTTTGACGTCGATGGAGAATTCGGCGAACTGCGCGCGCCCGGCCTGTGCCTTGGCGACACCCGCGAGCTGGTCAAGGGCATGGACATCAAATGGCCGGTAACGGAGACCGCCGGCATTCTGGTTGCGAGCGTTCCGCTGACGGATACGGGCTGGACGCCTTTGGATGAGGGAACCGTCGTCGCACTGCGAGACGGCGACGAAGTGGCAAGGACAATGCCATAGAGCGGTCGCGTTCTTTTGAACGGGAGGCAGCGTTCAGTAGTAGATGTCGCTGACGTCGATGCCGTAGCGTCGGCTCCAGGCGTCCACAAACGGCAGGTCCAGCTCTGCGGGCAGGGCGGTAAACCCGTGCGCGTCGTCCGACAGGATGTTCTGGCAGCACCTGTTGTGAGCGGCAAAGATCGGATCGATGAAGAACATCGTCGTCGGCGAATCCAGAAGGAAATTCAACGGCGCCTTGTCAGCCACAATGCGATTTGCCGGATAGTCGTCGCCGAATTCGTCATCGGCGCCCATATTGATCAACTGAACATTGTCAGCGATCTCCGACGGAGCATAGAGCGACTGCAACAGCCCCGGGTGCCCGGTTGCGAAAATGACGGCGAAGGCGTCGTTGATCGTTTCCAGAAGTTCCTGGCATCTGGCGCTTTTCAACGTCTTGTGCCCGGCCGCCGCGGCTTGATCGAGATATGTGGCGTTGATGTCGACGACGGTCAGCCTGACGTTTTCCCTGGCCAGGTAGCGCGCAATACCGCGACCGACTTTGCCGTAACCGAACAGCACGATCTTGCGGCCGTCCAGATCGGGGGTGACAAACTGCTTGATGGCGCGCACGCAGGCCTCGCCGGTGCCAAACATGCCCTCCAGGCATTTCAGTTTCGAAAGATCGAGACTGTAGACAGGAAGATCGGTTTCAAGTTCGCTGTAAATCGGCGTTCCCGACTGTGTCAGCTCCACATAGCCGCGTTCAATATTGACGTTTTCCATCGCCGGCACCTGGGCGCAACAGTCCAGCGCGATATCAAATGTGCCGTTGATGCGCCGGTGATCCAGTTCAACCGTTGCGCCGGCATCCCTGAGCAGGTCAACACAGTCTTCCTTGGGCTCCAGGCCCGGCAGTTCCAGATGCGTGACCGTGACGTCGGCGCCACCGAGGTAAAGCGGCTCGAGCTTCAGCATCGTTTCGCGGGTCAAAGGGATATTGTGCAGGATCCGAAGACCGGCAAGCGGCCTGGATTGCGCCCATTCCGATCCGAGATCTTGCAGGAAGGGATAGTCGCCCACATACGCGCTGTTGAAACGCTGCAGTTTTTCAATGTCCATATCTGAGCTGCCTGGGTAGCTGATGGAAAAGACGGACGGTGGTGATGTTTGGAGCACCGTTCGCGTCATCCCTACGACAGCGTTGCATCAGCCGCAACCCGTCAATCAGCCGACAGATCCGCGTATTGTCGGGCGTTGTCGCGCGAGTGCCGTCAGATGCAAAAAGAAAGCCCCGCAACGGTTGCGATGGGCGGATCACAAGACGTTGCGGGGCCTAGAAAGCCAGCATGTCCTCTATGCATATTATGCAATCCTGGCTTTCGGTTCCTGTATGCGCAATTCCTCAACAAATTATTGCATTTTATACACTTTTTCTCAAGCGCAGACGGATTTCCGTTTCTTCTCGTACCCGCATCTATGCAAAATGCATAGTCCGAATTACACCGTCGGCTAACTAAACGCAATTTCCAAAGTGATGCAAGCTTTACTGGAAAATTTTCGCTATTCGCCTTGTGCAACTGTGCGTGAAGCGGTCATCTCCAGATCCGCGAGCCATGCTCCTTTTTTCCAACTCCCGTTCCCATGGTCCCTGCAACCGCAGCGAGACCGAGAACCGGACGGTGCCGGGTTTTCACCTGCCCTATTATAGCAATATTACACAAATAAAAAATCCATAAAATTTAATTGATGCGGACCGGTTCTGGGGATGAACAAGAGGAAAGTTCCAGTTGAGAACCGACCCTGCCGACCCCGTTACAAATATATCCGGGAAAATAAGACATTAATTTGACTCTCACGATTTCGGTTGCGCCAATCGAATTCGGCTAGGGCAACTGAGCGGCATGTCGCAACCTGTCTCCCATATGGGCATCGTTTCTTCCGTTAAATCCCTTCAATACCCTTAGTTTTGGGCGTATAGCGGATCTTTCTTGCGGCGCGGCCGTTCCGACAATATCGATCAGGTTGTGCGACTGTAGAATCGCACCGCTCAAACGTCTCCGCCGTTCGGTGAGGAGCTCAGAATGAGGAAGTTAAAGTATAATAAGGTGAAATATTTTACCAATAACTCAAATATGGAGAAATATAGCAATATATAATTCGGAATAAAATATTAAGTAAGGCAAAGCAATGTAAACAGAACAACATCATCGCGCCAACGAAGACAACAATAGCAATCACGGTACTCCGACAACAGGAATGAGATGCGGTCGGAACGCGGTACCGGAGGAATTTGGCCGGCGGCCTACGCAGCTAATTGGTGTATTGTCAGCAGCGATGTCGAAGTCATAATGCCGGAGGGGATGTTGTTCGCCGTGCCGGACCGGGCACGTTTCGGAGGTGTTTTGATCGATATTGGGCAATTCGATTTCGTCGTTGTCGGAGCAGGTTCTGCCGGATGTGTCCTGGCTAACCGACTCTCCGAGGATCCGCGCCGCTCTGTTTTGCTGCTGGAGGCGGGCGGCAGCGACAATTACATCTGGGTACACATTCCGGTCGGCTATCTCTACTGCATCGGTAATCCGCGTACCGACTGGTGTTTCAAGACTGAATCCGAGGCCGGCCTGAACGGGCGGTCGATCGCCTATCCGCGCGGCAAACTTCTCGGCGGGTGCTCTTCCATCAACGGCATGATCTACATGCGCGGGCAGGCGGGTGACTACGACCACTGGCGACAGCTCGGCAACGAGGGCTGGGGCTGGGACGATGTTTTGCCCTATTTCCTCAAGTCGGAAGACCACTTTATGGGCGACACGGACATGCATCGGGCCGGTGGCGGGCTACGTGTCGAACAGCAGCGGCTGTCGTGGGAAATACTCGACCGGTTCGCCGATGCCTGCGAACAGGTCGGTATTGCCAAGGTGGATGATTTCAATCGCGGCAACAATGCCGGCGTCAGCTATTTCCACGTGAACCAGAAAAACGGGTGGCGCTGGAATACGGCGCGGGGCTTTCTGAAGACAGTCCGCAACCGGCCCAATCTCAAGATCATGACCCGTTCTCACGCAAAACGCCTGGTTGTCTCTGACGGGCGGGTGCGGGGGATCGAGTTCGACCGCGACGGCGTCGCGCACACAGTGGCGGTCGGCGGCGAACTGGTCCTGTCGGCGGGCGCCATTGGAACCCCACAATTGCTTATGCTCTCCGGGCTCGGTGCCGCCAAAGACTTGTCGGCGCAGGGGATCCCGGTCATGCGCGACATCGACGGTGTCGGCCGCAACCTTCAGGATCACCTGCAACTGCGCACCATCTATAAAGTCACCGGCGTTGACACGCTCAACAGGCGCGCCGCGACGCTGTGGGGCAGGGCGGCCATCGCTATGCAATATGCGCTCTTCAGGACCGGTCCGATGTCAATGTCTCCCAGCCAACTCGGCGCGTTTGCGAAATCAGACCCTGGAGTTGCGACGCCGGATCTCGAATATCATGTACAGCCGCTCTCGCTCGACAAATTCGGAGACCCCTTGCACCCGTTTCCCGCAATTACCGCTTCTGTCTGCCACCTGCGGCCGCAAAGCCGCGGCTCAGTGCGCTTGCGGAGCGCGGACTGGCGCGACGCGCCCGTCATCGCACCGAACTACCTTTCGGAGGAGGCCGATCGGATGACCGCCGCCAAGGCCATCCGGCTGACACGCAGGATCATGGCGCAGCCCGCACTCGCGCCCTATCATCCGGAAGAATACCTGCCCGGTTCCGGCTTCGAAACGGACGATCAGCTTGCCGACGCGGCCGGCAACATCGGAACGACGATCTTTCATCCGGTCGGAACGGCCAGGATGGGCGCCGATGCCGGTGCCGTGGTCGATACCCGGCTGAGGGTCAGGGGCGTAGACGGACTTCGTGTCGCAGACGCCTCCGTCATGCCGACGATAACGTCCGGCAACACCAATGCCCCGACAATCATGATCGCCGAGAAGGCCAGCGACATGATCCGCGAAGACAACCGCTAGGGGCGCTGTGGAGGGCCTGTCGAACTGCCGAGGACCAGTTCGGTCTCCCACAATTCGTGTGTCGGATCCCGCTGCGGATTTTCAATGGCTTCGATCAGCATCTCCGCGCATCGTTCGCCGGCTGCCTTGATCGATGAGCGCAGCGCCGTGAACATCGGTATGTCGCCGCTGTTTGAAAGGAACGAGAGCATGTCGTCATGCGTGACGAGCGAAACATCCCGACCGGGCTCGAGACCTGCCTCCTGGACGGCACGCAATGCACCCATGGCCGGCAGAATGCTGGAGCACAATACCGCGGTGGGCGGATTCTTGTGTTTCAGGAGCTCGTGCATGCGCCGGTATCCGTAGGGTTCCATCATGTCTTCCGAAAACATGATCCCGGGGTCCGCATCGATCCGCGCATCCTCGAGCGCGTCAAGGTAACCCATGCGCCTGCGCTGAGCGAAGGTCATCGATTCCAGGCCGTTCAACAGGCCGATGCGCCGGTGACCGAGATCGATCAGCAGCCGCGTCGCCCGTTCGAAAGATCTGCGGTTGTTGACATCGAGCCAGGTATAGCTGTCGTCGTCATCGGCGCTCCTGCCGTGCACGACGAAGGGCATATTCAGCTTTTGGAGCAGCGCGATGCGCGTGTCGTTGACAAGGGGCGCGTGGACCATCATCCCGTCGACCCGCTTGCTGGCGATCAGTTTGTAGTAGGTGTTTTCCTCCTGATCCCGGGGCACGATCGACATCAGCATGTCATAGCCGGCCTCGGAATAGGTTTCGCCGGCACCTGCGATAAAGTCCGAAAACAGCGGATTGATCATCATGTGGTCGGACTGCGGAACGACATGCCCGATGGTTTTCGATTTGCCGGTGGCCAGCTTCTTGGCGTGCGGACTGGGCGAGTAGTTCAGCTGCTGAGCCATGTCGAGAACCTTGCGCCGGGTCTTTTCGCTGACCTCCGGAAAGCCGTTCAATGCACGGCTGACGGTTGTCTGCGAAATACCGAGTGCCTCGGCCAGCTGCTTGAGGTTCACGCTCATCGATTTTCCAAAGCGATTTGAAATTGAGCGTGCAACTAGTCATATTTTTGTAAGATTGGCAATACGCAGCCGTGAGATTGCAATTCTCTGGAGATGTGAATTTAATCGATTTAAAAATCACAAAGGAAAAAATACAACAAAAACAACAACTAGTTGATTTCCATTGCGGTGAGTGCACAAAATACATCACAATCGCGTTGACAAGGGTCGCCGATGGCGGCATTTTGAACCCAATTCAAACCGCTTTGAATTTTCGGATTGAAGACTGATTTAACTGTCGGTGCGGGTTAACCGCACAGTGTAATTCGGGAGGAATTGTCATGAAGAAAAGCACCGCTGTAGCGGCGTTCGTGTGCGCGCTCGGATTGGGCACCGCCCTTTCGGGAATATCGCATGCGCAGGAACTCGCGTTCAAACCCGGCGAGGACAGCCGCTTCAATTGGGCGAGCTATGAAGCCCTGAAGGGCATGGATCTCTCCGGCGAGAAGATCACGGTTTTCGGCCCCTGGACCGGCGCCGACCTTGAGCTCGTTGAAGGCATGATCGCCTATTTCGAAGCGGCGACGGGTGCCGATGTCGAATACACAGGATCGGATTCCTTCGAGCAGCAGATCGTCATCGACACGCAGGCCGGCAGCCCGGCCAACGTCGCGGTCTTCCCGCAGCCGGGCCTTGCGGCCGACCTGGCGGCCAAGGGCCTGCTGGCCCCGCTTGGCGACGAGACCCGTGACTGGGTTGCCCAGAATTATGCGGCCGGTCAGTCCTGGGTCGATCTCGGAACTTATTCGGACAAGGACGGCAATGCCGGCTACTTCGCCTTTCCGTTCAAGGCCGACGTGAAGTCTCTGGTCTGGTATTCGCCGGAGAACTTCGAGGATGCGGGCTATGATGTGCCGCAGACGATGGAAGAACTGAAGGAACTGACCGACCAGATCGTTGCCGATGGCGGCACGCCCTGGTGCATTGGCCTCGGTTCGGGCGGCGCCACCGGCTGGCCGGCGACGGACTGGGTCGAGGAGTTCATGCTGCGTACCCAGGCGCCGGATGTCTATGACAAGTGGGTCCGCAACGAAATTCCGTTCAACGATCCGGCGGTCATCGGTGCCATCGAGGAATTCGGCGCCTTCGCCCGCAACGACGATTATGTCGACGGCGGTGCCGAGGCTGTGGCCACCACCGACTTCCGCGACAGCCCGAAGGGCCTCTTCACGTCGCCGCCGAAATGCTACATGCATCGCCAGGCCTCGTTCATACCGTCCTTTTTCCCGGAAGGCACAGTGCTCGGCGAGGATGCCGACTTCTTCTACTTCCCGGCCTATGCGGGCAAGGATCTCGGCAAGCCGGTTCTCGGTGCTGGAACGCTGTTTGCGATCACCAAGGACTCCAAAGGTGCGCGGGCATTCATCGACTATCTGAAGTCGCCGATCGCCCACGAGGTCTGGATGGCGCGCTCCGGCTTCCTGACCCCGCACAAGGGCGTGAACCCGGACACCTACGCCAATGAGACCCTGAAGAAGCAGGGCGCGATCCTGACCGACGCGACGACGTTCCGCTTCGACGGTTCCGACCTGATGCCCGGCAAGATCGGAGCCGGTGCGTTCTGGACGGGAATGGTGGACTACGCAGGTGGCAAGCCGGCCGCTGACGTGACAGCCGAAATCCAGGAAAACTGGGACGCGCTGAAATAACGCCAGCACCTGCTGCGACTGCGTAAGGCCCGGGCTAGTCCTCCCGGCCCGGGTCTTGAATTCGCGGACATCTTTGTTCGCGGGTCAACGGGAGGCGTCTATCCAACACCGTTTTACGATCGCCTTTCTCTCTTTGGGGAAGCTTGAAAGGGCAGAGCGATGAATCAGCTGGTCTTTGCAACAATTACAATGGTTCTCGGCGTCGCCGGTTGTGCCGCCTATTTCCTGTTCTCGAACTGGATACTGGACACCATTTTGCCTTCCAAGGAGGGGGACGGCGAACGGGCGATCCGCAATCTCAGGCTGGCCAACACGATACGGCCCTGGCTGTTCCTCGCGCCGGCTCTCCTGGCACTCGGGGTGTACCTTTTCTATCCGGTGCTTTCGTCGCTGCGGCTGTCCTTCTTCGGACGCTCCGGCGAGGAGTTCGTGGGCGTTTCGAACTACGCCTGGATGCTCGCCGACGGCGAGTTCCACGAATCGATGCTCAACAACATGCTTTGGCTGGTCGTCGTTCCCGCCGCCGCGACGTTCTTCGGTCTGGTTATTGCAGCAATGACCGACCGGGTCTGGTGGGGCAACATCGCCAAGAGCCTGATCTTCATGCCGATGGCGATCTCGTTCATCGGCGCGGCCGTCATCTGGAAATTCATCTATGACTATCGCGAGGAGGGCACTGAACAGATCGGCCTTCTGAACGCGCTGGTCACGTTCTTCGGCGGCGAGCCGCAGGCCTGGATCACGCTGCCCTTCTACAACAACTTCTTCCTGATGGTGATCCTGGTCTGGATCCAGACCGGTTTCGCCATGGTCATCCTGTCGGCGGCACTCCGCGGCATTCCCGAGGAGACCATCGAGGCGGCCGTGATCGACGGCGCGAACGGCCTGCAGATATTCTTCAAGATCATGATTCCGCAGATCTGGGGAACGATCGCCGTTGTCTGGACGACGATCACCATTCTCGTGCTCAAGGTCTTCGACATCGTGCTTGCGATGACCAACGGGCAATGGAACACGCAGGTGCTCGCCAATCTCATGTTCGACTGGATGTTCCGCGGCGGCGGCGATTTCGGCCGTGGCGCGACCATCGCCATCGTCATCATGGTTCTGGTGATCCCGATCATGGTCTGGAACATCCGCCGGGCAAACGCCGAAATGGAGGGCCGTTGATATGGCTGCTGCAGCTTCCGCCAAGTCACCGCTCACCTGGGCCGTCCATGCCGGCGTGCTTTTCCTGGTGGTCATCTGGACCCTGCCGACCTTCGGCCTGTTCGTGTCGTCGCTTCGCGACAAGGACCAGCTTGCCGTCTCCGGCTGGTGGACGGCGCTGACGGCCTCCGAGCAGCGCAAGATCGGCCGCTCCGGCGCGCCCGACACGCAGATCGAGGAAGACGGCAAATACGTCCTTCAGGGCAATGTCCTGGAAGGCGCCGGAGGCACGATCACCAAATTCGGCGTGCGTTCTCAGCAGCCCGCGGCTTTCGATGTCGGCGAAACCGCTGAAATGCCGAGAGGCGAAATGATGACCGTGGAGCCGGACGGCGACTACCGGCTCGTCTCGGACGAGCCCTGGACCGGCTCGCGCGGCAAGCGCATATTTTATACGGTCACCGCGCCGCCGCGCTTCACGCTGGAAAACTATTCGAACGTGCTTCGCGCCAACGGGCTGGGGCAGTCCTTCATCAACTCGCTGACGGTGACGATCCCGTCGACTGTGATCCCGATCCTGATTGCCGCCTTCGCCGCCTATGCGCTGGCGTGGATGAAGTTTCCGGGCAGGGCGCTGCTGATCGCCGCCGTGGTCGGGCTGCTGGTCGTGCCGCTGCAGATGTCGCTGATCCCGCTCCTGCGCCTCTACAACGAGGCGGGGCTGATCCTCGGCGTGCCGGCCAAGACCTATGTCGGCATATGGCTGGCGCATACCGGTTTCGGCCTGCCGCTCGCCATATACCTGCTGCGCAACTATATCGCCGGTCTTCCCCGCGAGATCATGGAATCGGCCAAGGTCGACGGCGCCAGCGACTTCGACATCTTCCTGAAGATCGTGCTGCCGTTGTCCTTCCCGGCACTCGCGTCATTCGCGATTTTCCAGTTCCTGTGGGTCTGGAACGACCTGCTCGTGGCGATGGTTTTCCTGGGCAATGGCGACGACCAGCTCGTGCTGACCGGGCGTCTGCGCGAACTGCTCGGATCGCGCGGCGGCAACTGGGAGATCCTGACGGCCTCGGCATTCATCAGCATCATCGTGCCGCTGATCGTGTTCTTCGGACTGCAGCGGTACCTGGTGCGCGGACTTCTCGCCGGATCGGTCAAGGGTGGCTAGTCAATGACAATTGTGGACAGGAAATTGATGTCTGAGCGTGTTTCTTCCTCTTCTCCGGTCGATACGGACTGGTGGCGCGGTGCTGTTATCTACCAGGTCTATCCGCGCTCCTTCCAGGACACGGACGGCGACGGGACAGGTGATCTGAAGGGGATCACCGAAAGGTTGCCGCATATCGCCTCGCTGGGTGTCGATGCGATCTGGGTGTCTCCGTTCTTCAAGTCGCCGATGCGCGATTTCGGATACGACGTTTCCGACTACGAGGACGTCGATCCGATCTTCGGAACCATCGGCGACTTCAAGGAGATGGTCGACCGGGCGCACGACCTCGGCCTCAAAGTGATGATCGACCAGGTCCTGTCCCACTCGTCGAGCGAGCATCCGTGGTTCGTCGAAAGCCGCAGTTCGCGCATCAATCCGAAGGCGGACTGGTATGTGTGGGCCGACGCCAAGCCGGATGGCTCGCCGCCAAACAACTGGCTGTCGATCTTCGGCGGCTCGGCCTGGCAGTGGGACACCGGGCGCAGGCAATATTACCTGCACAATTTCCTGGCCTCGCAGCCGGATTTTAACCTTCACAATCCGGACGTTCAGGATGCCCTGTTGTCCACGGTCCGTTTCTGGCTCGACCTTGGCGTCGACGGTTTCCGGCTGGACACCATCAACTTCTATTTCCATGACCCGGAGCTGCATGACAATCCGCCGCTGGTTCCCGAGATGCGCAATGCAAGCATCGCGCCGGACGTCAATCCGTACAACTTCCAGGACCATCTCCATGACAAGAACCAGCCGGAGAACCTGGAATTCCTGAAACGGCTGCGCCGCCTTCTCGAAACCTATCCGGGCTCCGCGGCCGTCGGCGAGGTGGGCGACGCACAGCGCGGCCTGCAGATCGTCTCCGATTACACGTCCGGCGGCGACAAGGTCCACATGTGCTACAGCTTCGATCTTCTATCGGCGACGCCGCCGACCGTCGGTCACCTGAGCAAGGTGGTCAGCGATTTCGAGACAACGGTCACCGACGGCTGGGCCTGCTGGGCGTTCTCCAACCACGACGTGCGACGCCATTCGACACGCTGGTCCGAGACCTTCGGCGACACGCCGAAGCACCTGAAACTGCTTGCCGGCGTGCTGCTTTCGCTGCGCGGCTCGGTCTGCGTCTACCAGGGCGAGGAGCTCGGACTTCCGGAAGCCGATCTGGAATTCGAGGACCTGCAGGATCCCTACGGCATCGAGTTCTGGCCGACTTTCAAGGGCCGCGACGGCTGCCGGACCCCGATGGTCTGGAGCTCCGATGAAAAAAATGGCGGATTCTCCTCCGGCAAGCCTTGGCTGCCGGTGCCGCAGGGGCATCGGAACCTGGCGGTGGACCGGCAGGACGGCGATCCGGATTCGGTGCTCGCCCATTACCGGCGCTTCATCGGTTTCAGAAAGCTTCATCTGCCGCTGGTCAAGGGGTCGGTCGAGCTCGACGGCCAGAACGACAAGGTGTTCTGTTTCCGCCGCCGCCACGGCAACGAGACCATTTTGTGCGCATTCAACATGTCGGACGAAACGCAGACCGTCCGCATAACGGAGGGTGCCGTCAGCACGTTGCGGGACAGCGGCTTCGGCGGCACTGCCGACGGTCAGACCATTACCATTCCGCCGATCGATGCCTATTTCGGCCTCGTCGGATAGGCGCGGAACTGAGGAGGGAGAATTACGATGACGGGCCTCAAGATAGCCAATGCCAAGAAAGCCTACGGCGATGTCGAAGTCCTTCACGATGTCAATCTCGACATCAAGAGGGGCGAATTCATCGTCTTCGTGGGACCGTCCGGCTGCGGCAAGTCAACGCTTCTGCGCATGATCGCCGGCCTCGAGGAGATCACCTCCGGAACCATGGAGATCGAGGGAACCGTGGTCAACAACATGCCGCCCTCGAAGCGCGGCATCGCCATGGTGTTCCAGTCCTACGCGCTCTATCCGCACATGACCGTCTACGACAACATGGCCTTCGGCATGAAGATCGCCAAGGCCTCAAAGGACGAGATCGACGAGCGGGTGCGCGCCGCCGCCGACAAGCTGCAGCTCACGCAGTATCTGGAGCGGCTGCCGAAGGCGCTCTCCGGCGGCCAGCGGCAGCGCGTCGCCATCGGCCGCGCCATCGTCCGCGATCCGAAGGTCTTCCTCTTCGACGAACCGCTGTCGAACCTCGACGCGGCACTGCGCGTCGCCACCCGCATCGAGATCGCCAAGCTGAAAGAAAGCATGCCCGATGCGACGATGATCTACGTCACCCACGACCAGGTCGAGGCGATGACGCTGGCGGACCGGATCGTCGTGCTCTCCGGCGGTTATGTGGAACAGGTTGGCGCGCCGATGGACCTTTACGAGGACCCGCATAACCTTTTCGTCGCCCGTTTCATCGGCTCGCCCGCCATGAACATCCTGCCGGCGACCATCGAGCAGACCGGCGCCCAGACGGTGGTGGCGCTGCAGTCGGGCGACCATGTCAGCGTTCCGGTTCCCTCGGCCGAGGCGATGAAGGGCGCTTCCGTCCACTTCGGCGTTCGGCCCGAGGATTTGCGACTGGCCGATCCGGGCGGCGGCGTGCTGCACGGTACCGTGTCGATGACGGAATCGCTGGGCGAGGTGACGCTCGGTTACATGGACGGCACGGGTTCGGACGAGCCGATGATCGTCAAGCTGCCCGGCAACCAGGATATCCAGCGCGGCCAGCAATTGTCGCTGGACGCGGATCCCGACAAGCTGCATCTCTTCAATGACTCAGGCATATCGCTGCGCCATTTGAACTGATCGCCGAATTTGGGATTATCGGCTTGCCGCGTTCGTGATATGTTCCTGCGCATAATCTGCAGGAACATCGAAGACGATGAGCGCCAATCCCCAATTTGAGGACTGGACGGCAAAAGCCGTCGAACATCGCGTCGTAGAAGCAGCGGAGACGCTTGCCTTGTGTCCGCGCGCGCTCGGGCCGAAGGCCTTCGGCAATGCGATGCCGGAGCCGCTGCGCCGCCAGATCGATGCCTATGCGTCAAACGCGCCGCGATACCGGCGGCGCCCGTCCGCCGGCGCGATCGACCGCATGGAAGCGTGCTGGGCCTGGATCAACGCGCTTGAGGACGAGGCGGAGCGCCGGCTTCTGTATGACTGGGCGCGCGCCAAATGCGGGCGTGGCCGCTCGCTGCACTTGCTTGCACAACTGGAAGGCGTGAGCGGGCGTACGCTGCGGCGGGAAATCACGCGCATCTGCACGGCCATCGCCAGTTCACTCAATCGCGCGCACTTGCCCTGGCAAGGCGGTCCTGTGGAGCCGGCGAGGGGCTCGGGCGCCGAAGCCCGAAAGCGTGCCGAAACACCGAAATACAGCACGCATTGGCGCACATCGGAAGCGCGGCCCGAAATCGATCCATCCCTGCCACCGTCGCGCACCTTGAGGCGGTGGACTTGAAAAATGTTCCATATTTGTTCTTTTTTCTTGCTTGTGACAAAAGAACCTCCCATACTGCGCCTGCAATTCTGGATTGAATTTTTTCGCTCGAACAATTCAACGGCGCCGGGCCGATGGCCCGCCGCGAGGACCACATGATGAGTGAAGACGAAGGAGACTGCCCGCCGCGGACCTTGTATCCGTGGGAACACGAGCTGGAGCGCATGGTTGAGGAGCGCAAGGCGCGCGCCCTGCGCGAGGGCAAGGACGAGAAATACTACCTGAGGCCCGACCCGGACAAGAAGCTGACGATCGAGGACTGCTTCCGCTATATCCGCACCGCGCAGTCGATGCCGGAGGTCT
Organism: Nitratireductor sp. XY-223; assembly: GCF_004959855.1. Classification (GTDB taxonomy): domain Bacteria; phylum Pseudomonadota; class Alphaproteobacteria; order Rhizobiales; family Rhizobiaceae; genus Hoeflea_A. The sequence continues at coordinate 667,906 of NZ_SPNT01000003.1, forward strand.
GGGACGCTTTCACGAACATGTACATTCCGACCGACGAGGAAGAGGCGGCGGGCTATGAACCCTCGGAGGAGGACGACAACCGGCATGTACTTTCAGTCTGGTTTCAGAGTTGGTACCGGCTCAAGTTCCATCCGGATGTACCGAAACCTGCACTGTCGAGTCCAGGTGCCGTTATCGAGTTGTACGCTCAAGGCACTATTGACGCTCTGTTCGGACAGCAGGCCATCGACTATATGCACAAAAGCCCGTATATCCAAAAGGGTGACGAATGATCTACCTCCTCGATAAGAACCCGCTTGAGGAACTCTACAAGCTCTCCCTGCACAAAGGTCTGCCGGGCGGTACCGATGTCCTTGCGCCATTCAGGGCGAAAGGGTCCGCTATCGTCGTCCTCCAGGATACGCTTAATGAGGTGAGGGGCACATGGAAACGGGTAGCAATCGAAACATGGTTAAAGAGCAACGGTGTTGAAATTGCAGAAGAACAAATGGAGAACGATGCCGCCCGTGCGGCGGCCAAGCGGAAATATCTCGTCAGCCAAAAAGGCGCGCGGCGGCAATCCAAACAAGGATCCGACATCGCGATGTTCGTCTACCTTGACCAGAAGCGCGGGGACGGCCGGCAATACGCGTTGGTCGGGCGCGACGCCGACTGGGCCGATTATCGAACGAAGGTCAAATCTGAATTCGTCAATTCCAGGCACCACTCCTATGCGGGTCTCGCGCCGATCTATGTCGAGGAAGTGCTCAACGGCCGAATGAGCACAGCGCAGCTCGCGGGCCTGTTCGATCACATGTCGGTGCATGATCTGCCCGACGAGTACGGCCTCGGACTTTCCGAAATCAAGGACCGGCTGCAAGCGGAAAAGAACAAGAAGACCGCCCGCAAGAAACCGCGGCGGGTCGAGCAGCTCAAGCTGAAGCTTCTGGAGGATTATGTCGAGCGCGCGCGCTCTGCGGCGCGCAAGGAAAACGGCAAATACAGGTTCTCGGCCAAGGAGATGCGCAATGCGGCAATCGTTGGCGGGGTCAGCGGCGGTGTCCTGCTGGAAGGCATGCGCCAATTAAGCGGTCCGGCCAATGCGCTGGAAATCGGCCTCGTTTACAAGGAAGTAAAGGGGCACCTGGATGCGGGCAGGGAGGATGAAGCCTTCAAGACGATTGCCCGCTTTGCGGCCGAGACCGCCGGCGGCAGCGCGGCCGGCGCGGCGGCGGCGGCGACCGCCACGATCCTTGCCGGTGCGGCCGGCATCACGGTTGGCCCCTGGGCGTTGCTGGCGACGGCGCTGGTGGGCGGTGTCGCGGGCAGCCTCGCCGTCGGCGAGCCGGCTGAGGAGCTGGCGGCGGATTTCGCCCGTCACATGGCCAGCCGCCACGGCGAGGAAGCATTTACCTTCGACATGCTGACGCGGGAGGCGCGGCGCTTTACCGCCGCGCGTGGCGTCGACCCGGGCCGCTTCGATGAAGCGTTTAACCCGCAAAAGACAGGTCGCCCGCCGGCACCCACGCAAACGGGCGACAAGACGGATCGCCTGCGCCGTGGCAGGCCGAGCATCGTCACCCTGCGCAGTTTTGCCATTGATCCGTCGGACCCGTCCTATTTCGTCCATGACGACTCGCACTATTTCGATGTCCGCGACGGCCTGGGCGGCGAATGGCAGATCGCGGTGGACCACACGGCGATCGACGCGGCCCCGGTCGTGCGCGAGGACGGCCATGCCATCAAGCGCATCGAAATCGATGACGGCACATTCTTCTATTCACTCAAATCCCGAAGGATCTATGCCTATATACCGCGCGTCTATCCGGCGCCGCGCAAGGGCGAATCCGCCAATGGCCGCCGGGCCGTTCCCGCGCCCGCGCCGCCGGACTTCCTCGCGCCAGCCTCGCCGCATTACGATCCCGAAATGAAAATCGACTTTTTCGGCACGCCCATGCGGGCGGGCGATTCCGTCGATGGCGACCCGGATGTGGGCGATGTCAGCTATTTCCCGGATGACAACGATGCCAGCCTGACTTCGGGCAGCCGGCAGCCGCGATTCCGCAAGGTTCCGATCATGGACCTGCTGTTGAGAGACGGGGTGCTGCGCAACGAAAAGGGTGAGGTGATCCGCGCCTCGACCGGCAGGCCCGCCGATCAGGTCTATGACCGTTTTGTCAACATGCAGTTGCTGGACCGTGACGGCAAGCCGGTGGAAGGCGGCACGGGGCGCTCCCGCGCCGGCCTTCGGTTCATTCTCAATAACGGTGCGGATGCGGCGCTCGGCGATGTCTTCCGGCGGGCGGTGCAGTTGCCGGATGCGCAGGGCAATATGCGCGGCCGCAGGCCCTTTATGAAGAACGAGGGCCAGCCCTTCTACTGGATTTTTCGCAGCGACCTGCCGTCGCCGGAGGATTACGTGCTGCAGCGCAGCGGCTTCGAGCCGGGTTATCTGCGCAGCAGACAGGAAGCCCTCAACCGCTTTGTCAGGCCCGCTCAAGCAGGAAGGCCGGCACTGCCCGCCATCGTGCCCATGCCCCGGCCAAGGCCCCATCGGCCGTTGCCAAAGACAGGCCCGGTTCCGAAAACGAAGCCGGGAAATGAACCGACCGGTCCGTAACCCGTTGAGTCCGAACGGGAATCGCGACCGGGCGTTCACGAAATTATTACAACCACTTGTTCGGCGGCCCGCCGTCACCATATGAAACCGTACGTTTGTTCCGGAATGTTTTGACGGAACGGCCCCCCGGGGCAAAACACGGAGCTATTGATGCGACTTATGACCGTTGCCGCGGCGGTGCTGGCGGCCGGAGGGGTGACTTTTGTCGGTTTGGCATCGACGGAGACCCGTGCGGTGGAAGAAGGTATCGCGCAGACCAGGACAGACGGCTGGACGACAACCCGATACAGCCGTTTCGGTGACTGGGAATCCATTTGCGAAATTCGCCAATCTTCAAGCAATGGCAATGCGTCCAAGGTGGAAGGCGGCGTGGATGAGCGCTGTTACCTGCGGCTTGTCGACCGGTTCGGTCCGCCGCAGGACTCCGGCGCCCATGATCGATTCGGCGCAATCAGCGCGATGATCCAGCCGCACGAAAACGGGCTGCGCATCACGTTCCAGATGGAAAAGGGCCTGAAATTCGAAAAGGGCGGCTTTTACCTGGCGCGCGAGAATTTCCCGGTCTGGCGCCTCGACATACATACCTGCCTTGAGAGCGGTGTGTGCAGCTTTTCAGGTCCCGCGGCCCGGGCGCTTGTCCGCTCCTTTTCGGACCAGTCCGCACATGCGCTGCACATGTATGTCAAATTCACCGACCGCTACGACCAGACCCTTGTCCGCAAATGGCCGATGCTGCCCTTTGCCGGCGCATTCGCCGACTTTGAGCAGAATGTCCGATTGACGGGCATGTAACCGCGATGCCGTTGAACTGAAATCATGGAGCGCGGCGGGGCAGGGCGGCCCCGCCGCGCTTCGTTCAGGCCGCGGTATAGTCCGGTGTCGTCGCCAGGAACCGCGCATAGGCGTCGGCATTCGGCGGCGAGAGGTTTTCCGCGAGCGGGTTGCGCCTGCGCTTGCTGGCACCCATGTCGGCGATCAATTCATCGAAATGCATGAAGTGGAACGGCGCCGAGCATAAGCCGCCATAGACCTGCGCCGCCGGCCGGCCGTTGCGCCGCCAGTCCAGCATCATGTCTATATTGTCGCGCATCTCCTCGGCGCTCGGCTGGTTCTCCAGCATGCCGTCGGCGTAGCGCACCAGCCAGTTGGCCGAAAGTTCGGCGCTCAGTACCGTGCAGAATGACGAATTGAAGCCGACAAAACCCATATCCGGCAGGTCCGGATTGGCGATGATGCGGTAAAGCCGGTATTGGCCGTCCGGCTCGACGAGCTTCTCGCGGTATTCCTCCGGCAGGAACGGCACGCCGAGCTTCCATCCAACGGCGAGGATCGCGACATCCGCAGGAACGGTTTCCCCGCCGGTCAGCCGGATATGCCCGGGTTCGTATTCCTCGAATGTGCCCTGGATGGCCTTGATGCGCCCCTTGGCGATCAGGTCGAAGAAGCCGGGCGTCACGATCGGCACCGAACAGTTGACGCCGTCCTCGATGCGGGTCTTCGGCCGCAGCCCGGTCTTGTTGAGCTTGAGCTGCATCGTCAAGAGCGATTCAAGCGCCCGCCAGTTTGCCCAGATGAAGGGCGCCGCAATGGCATATTTGAACCGGTCGAGCGCCGACAGCCCCCAACCCTGGAACATGTTTTCCTGCTTGCGGATATAAAGGATGCGCTTGAAGTTGATCAGGCCGCCGATGAAGTAGGGGATGCGCCAGACCGATTCCAGATAGACGATGGTCACCGATTTGGCGCCGCCATTGGCCGCATGGACGGCGATGTCGGTGGCGGACTTGGAGAAGCCGAGCACGACCACGTCCTTGTCCCTGACCGTTTCAGGATCGGTGTATTCCGACGAGTGCATGACCGACCCGCCGGCCGCTTCGAACGCCTCCTGACCGGGATGGGTAAGGATGTTCTTCTCGCTGAACTGCCCGGTGCACACGGCGACAAAGTCGAAGTCTTCCGTGCTTGTCGCGCCGTCATGCCCGATTTCGAGGCTCCAGCCGGGCGCGCCGTCGGCGCGCCGCGCCATGGAAACGACGCTCGTGTTGAAACGGATATGATCGCGCAGGCGGTAATCCCCCGCGTAGCTGTCCAGATAGGCGTGGACCTGCGGTCCCTTCGGCCATTCCGGATAATTGTCCGGCATCGGCTTGTCGGTATAGCGGTAGAGATCCTTGGGGCTTTGGGTCTGCACATCCGGATAGGAGCGCGACGGCTCCCAAACGCCACCCAGATCGTGGCTGCGCTCCAGGACGGTTATCTCGTGTCCCTTGTCCTTGAATACCTTGGCGGCGGCAAGGCCGCTGACGCCGGCGCCGATGATCGCGACTTTCTTGCGCTTGACCATGGCATATCTCCCTCATTGCCTGCCGACGGCGCCGACAGGTTTTGTTGTCTTTCGCTGTTGGCCCGGGCCGGACGGTTCCGCCCGGCCGGACCGCCTACTCATTCATTGGCTTCGGGCGGCAGGAAATCGACCTCGTGCTGGGCGGATATCTTCACGACTTCCTCGGGGTCCTCGAGATTGTGCAGGTTGTTGAACAGTTCCTCGAGCTTTTGCGCCGGCGAGACCCAGAACAAGGCCCGCGCCGGCTTGTCCGACTTGTTGAAATAGCCGTGCGGAATGCCGCGCGGCATGCGCACCAGGTCGCCGGCCTCGGCCTTGACCCACTGGCCGTCGAGCTTCAGGTCGAGCACGCCTTCCTGCACCAGGATGAATTCGTCCTGCGTCGGATGCACATGCACCGGCACGAACTGGCCGGGTTCGGAGTTCGTCTCGAATGCGAAGGTCGTGTCGCAACAGGCCTTGGGGTAATAGGTCTGGCCAAGGATGTTCCAGGTCTTGCCGGCATAGCCGGTCCCGTTGCGGGTGATCCCCTTTTCCAGATCTTGCGTCATGGTTTCCTCCCTATTGACAGTATCCAGATGTATTTTAAGCTTGAAGGATGGAGCCGGTCCGCTGCGCTGTCTATCCGTTTTGCGCAAAAACCGACCGGAATGCGATGCCATGACGCCGCTCTCGCAACACGCACTGTTCCGGACCAGTGATCCCGATCATGCCCGCGAGCTGGTCGCGCGGAAGTTCTGCGGCCATCGTCTCGAGCCCCTGGCCGAACGCGATGCCTTCGATGCCCGCCACCATTTCGCGCGCGGCGCGATGCTCGCCATCAACTACATGCAATACGGGGCGACGGTCCTGATCGATCCCGGGGAACTGCGGGATTTCTACCTGATCCAGATACCGGTTGCCGGCGGCGCGCAGATCGCCAACGGCAGCGTGGTGTTCGATTCCGACACCGAAAACGGCACGATCCTCAATCCGGACCGCAAGACCCGCATGGTCTGGCATGCCGGATGCGAACAGTACCTCATCTATATCGCCCGGGACGTGCTGACCGCGTTCGCCGAACAGCTGATCGGACGGTATCTGACGAAGCCGCTGGTTTTCGATCCGCATATCGATTTCGGGCGAAGAGGCGCACGAAACTGGCGCAGGAAAGTGATGGCGATTTACGCGGCCGCCGACGACGGCAGCCTGTTCACCGCCGATGCGCGGCAATCACAGCGCATGCTCGAAGAGCAGTTGCTTGCCACGTTCCTCGAGATTCAGCCGAGCAACATCAGTCACTTCCTGGAGCGTGCCCCTGCGTCCCTGGCGCCCGGCTACGTGACGCGTGCGCGGCGCTACATCGTCGAAAACGCGCAGCGCCCGATCGCGCTGAGCGACATCGCGGCGGCTGCGGATGTCTCCGTGCGGGCGCTGCAATACGAGTTCATGAAAAGCCTGTCGATGAGTCCCATGCAGGCGCTGCGAAAAGAACGGCTGATGCGGATCAGGCAGGAGCTCGGATCCGGTCACTGCGACGGCACGGTCGCTTGTGTCGCGGCAAAATGGGGAATGCCGCATTTCGGCAGGTTCTCGCGGTACTACGCCAGTGAATTCGGCGAGTTGCCTAGCAATACAATACGGACCTCCAAACTACTAAAACAGTAGAAACAAACGGGCACGCGTCTCATTTCTGATGCGGTCCGGAAATTTGCGACCACGCGCGAAACATCGAAACGGCCGCGTGGTTCAACTTCATCTTGTGTATCCAGGTCTATATTGCCATTACAGCGGGAAAACACGGTTTCACTCGCAAAACCTGTGGAATTTTGGTAAAATTGCGGGTGTGAAAAATCGTCAGAAATCTGTCAAATACGGCATGACATATATTTTTGACATTGATATTGCACCGCAATAAGGCGATTTTCGGCACGATTACAGCATTTTTGACAGTTATGTACACATTGCGTGCTCATCCGGATGCCTGAGATATATCTCAAAGCATTCAAAAATTTAAATATCGGAAATATTGAATAGTAATCGACTTCGAGTAAACATTTATTATATTGATAAGTTACTTCTAATCTTATAATCAGGAACTCGCTATTCACTTTCTCGAGCGCACACAGTGCTATGACGGTAAACGTGAATAGCGGATAACAAACTAACAAGAATTCCGAGGCGCAAAATGGATGAAACTATGGAACAGGGCCGCGAAGACCGGCTCGTTGAACTAACCGCAGATGTTGTTGCGGCCTATGTCAGCAACAATGTCGTCCAGACAAGCGATCTTCCGCATCTTATCGCTGAAGTGCATTCCGCTCTGGGATCCACCACGACGAGTGAGGAAACCAAAGTCGATACACAGCAGAAGCCTGCCGTGAACATCAGGAAATCGCTACAGGAAAATCAGATTACCTGTCTGGAATGCGGTCTGAAGTTCAAGTCGCTGAAACGCCACCTGATGACCTATCATGGTCTGACGCCTGAGGCGTATCGCGCAAAGTGGAACCTTCCGGCCAGCTATCCGATGGTGGCGCCCGCATATGCGGAAAAGCGTTCGAAGCTCGCCAAGGATATGAAACTCGGCCACAAGCGCGGCAAATGACCGTTGTTGTCGCTCCGTGAGGGCCGGGCGGTCCTTCCGTTGCGACACGGGTGGCATTGAAGCCCGCATTCGGGTTTCAAGACGATCACAAAGGAAACGGGCGCCTCAAGCGCCCGTTTTCCTTTGGTTGCCGGTTCGTGGGACAGGAGACGACGCGCGCCGCTGCTTCTATGAACGACCCTGCCTGTCTGCGGCCGACAGCCGCTCCTCTGCGATCCGGTCCGCCACCGTTGCCGTGGGAGCATTTTCCGCCTGCGCCCGCAGGAAGATCTCGGTGAGCGTGTCGCCAATGTCGCGCACGTCTGCCTCCAGAACGTCGTCTTCCACGTCGTGCCGCGCCAGGGCGATCACGCCGCCGGCATTGATGACATAGTCCGGCGCATAAAGAATACCGCGCTGGGCGAGGGCCTCGCCGTCGGACGGCTCGGCAAGCTGATTGTTGGCGGAACCCGCGATGATCGGCGCTCCGAGTTCAGGAATGGTGTCGCTGTTGATCCCGGCGCCCATCGCGCAGGGCGCGAAGACGTCGGCTTCCACCTTGTGGGCGTCGTTCGTGTCGACGGATTTTGCCCCGAAGGCCGAGACGGCACGGCCAACCGCGCTCTGGTTGATGTCGGAAACGACCAGGTCCGCGCCCGCGTCATGCAGGAAGCGCGCCAGCGTGAAGCCGACATTTCCGAGCCCTTGCACCGAAACCGTGCGACCGTGAAGATCGGACGAGCCGTAGAGGTGTTTGAGCGCCGACTGAATACCGCAATAGACGCCGAGCGCGGTGTAAGGGGAGGGATCGCCCCTGTGTGTTTTCGACGTGCCGCGCACATGCTCGGTGGCTCCGCCGATCGCTTCCATGTCCGCGGGCGTCATGCCGACATCCTCGCCGGTAATGTAAAGGCCCCCCAGGGCATCGACCTTCTTGCCGAAGGCGTGCATCAGTTCGGGGGACTTGTCCTTCTTCGGATCGGCGATGATGACGGCCTTGCCGCCGCCATAATCGAGGCCGGCCATGGCGTTCTTGTAGGTCATGCCGCGCGACAGGCGCAGCGCATCGGTGAGCGCTTCCTCGGTGTTCTGGTAGGGCCACATCCGGCAACCGCCCAGCGCCGGGCCAAGACGCGTGTCGTGGATCGCGATGACCGTGTAAAGGCCGGTCCTGGCGTCATGGCCGAAGACGATCTTTTCGTGGCCGTCGAATTCCGGATGGTCGAATCCGGACATATTCATGCTGCCTGCTTCTTTGCTTTTCGAAGTGATTTCCATCGATAATCTCCCGGAAAATCTACACGATACCGGCGTCAGATTACGGAGCCGCCGAACCGAATCGGCGTTTACTGGTTCTATTTTATATGATCCTTGGCCCGTTGGATTTAAAGCGTCGGATACACACAGTTATTTGATCGCTGTTGCACGTGCAAAAGCAAAATACCCCGCCCGAATCAGCGACTTATGCGGGCCGATGAGCACTGAATCAGCCAACGGCGGACGTGCGGTCCGCCATTGGCTGAGGTTGGGCGACTGGTCAGCCTCTGCGGTTGTTGCGCTGACCAAGTCCCTGCCGCGGCTGGATGCCCCTTTGTTGACCCATACGAGGCTGCGTTGCTTGAGGCTGCCTCGGTTGCACGGGCTGTACGGCCTGCGGCCGGCGCGGCAGTATCGGCTGCACCGCTTGCGGCGGACGCGGGTTGGCCTGCGGCGGGCGCGGCGGACGGGGGTTGGCCTGCGGCGGACGCGGCGGCTGGATGGGCTGCACCATCTGCGGCGGGCGCGGATTGGCGTGCGGCGGACGCGGCGGGCGCGGGTTGGCCTGCGGCGGACGCGGCGGCGGCCTGTAGTAGCGGTTCCAGTTCGCGTACCAGGGACGCCCGTAATAGTAACGGTCCCAATAGGCACGGTTAAAGACAACGACCGTGATGCCGACTGACGGGGCAATTGCCGGGGTTATGATGCGCGGCTGGCCCTGATAGGTGACCTGGATATAGGATGCGGACATCCATCCGCGTTCCGTACCCCAGGAAACGTCGCACCAGTTGTAGCCATCCAGGCAACCATATGTCGTGATCGGTGTCCCGTTGGGCACGGTGACAAGGATCGGATAGGCGGTGCCCGGACCCGCACGCAAATTGACATTTGCGGTGGTGTAGCTGGATGTTGCGGCCTGTGCGGCGCCCACTATTGTGGTAGCACCGACGATGGCGACAAGACCCGTAAGTATCCGTTTTATCATGGTTCGTTCGATCCATTGGTTGATGTTTCGGGTTTCATGCCGCGCATGTCGTGACCAATTGTGGCAGCCACAAGTACGACTTTCGCAGTAGAGATGAATTCGCCGTGACCGGTTCTCATTGTCCGCTGTGCCGGACGAGACCGCCCACAGGAGACAATGCCTTCAATCCCGATAAGACTTGCCAAACGATGCTATTCGCTGAACACTTCGGCGCGCACCGGTGGGCGGCGGCAGATTGGAATCAAGAATGAACAACCGATTTAGCAACCTTGTCTACGGCCTTGCATTCGCGATCATGGTCGGCTTTGTCCTGCGGATCGGCAAGCCCATATTCATACCGGTGATTGCGGGCATCATATCCGTCTACGTCCTGAGCACCGTGGCAACGAGCCTGGGCAGGGTCCCAATCATCGGCTCATGGATTCCGCTCTGGCTGCGCCATATCGCAGCGCTGCTTGTTTTCATTTTTCTTGGTTTTCTGCTGGTTCTGCTTTTTGCAGATAACGTACAGCGGGTGATCGCGCTGGCACCGCAATATCAGGCCACGCTGCTCGCTTTTGCCGGTGACATCGCCAAAATGCTGGGTGTCGAGGACGAACCCACATGGGGCACGATACGCAATCTGTTTCTCGGCGAAATTGACCTTCAAAGGCTCATTGGCACAACCGTGACATCGGTGACCGTGCTTGGCGGACAGCTTTTCGTTGTCATTTTATATGCCAGTTTTCTCATGGCCGAACGCCTGCATTTCAGCCGGAAGATCATTCTCGCCACGACAACGCAGCAGGATGCCAAGCGCATCATGGAAGTCGTCGGCAACGTCAACGAACGCATCGGCAACTACCTGACCGTCAAAACGCTGGTCAATGTGCTTCTGGGGCTGATCAGCTATGTGTGCATGCGCCTCATCGGGGTCGATTTCGCCGGCTTTTTTGCCGTGCTGATCGGCGTCCTGAACTACATCCCCTATGTCGGATCGTTAGTTGGCGTGGCCTTTCCGGTTCTTTTGACGGCGGCCCAGTTCGGCTCGATTGAGCCAATCCTGATCGTTTTGATCAGCCTGACGGCCTCGCAGATGTTCATGGGCGGTGTCGTCGAACCACGGCTCCTCGGACGGTCGATGAACCTGAGCCCGTTCGTGGTGCTGATCTCGCTGACGGTCTGGTATGCGCTGTGGGGGATCGGCGGCGCGATCCTCGCGGTGCCGATGACGTCGGTCGTCGTCATTATCCTGGCGGAATTCAGCCCGACCCGGCCGATCGCCATCCTGCTCTCCCAGAGCGGGAATTTCGGCAGCAACAGGGGAACGGCCGATGCCGCAGGCAGTGGGCAAAAACGACAGCCTGCGGCTCCGAACCAGGGCGTGTAATCATCAACGGCTGGCCGTGGTCATTCCGGCAGGCCGGCCTTTCGCAGCCCGTCGAAGTAGCGTTCACCGCCAGCCGAGCCGCCGTAGTCGTTCATGGCCTTCCAGGAGGAGATCGTTCGGTCCGGCACCAGTTCCCGATAGGCGGACAATGCGGCAGCGGCCTTTTCAGGTTGGCCGGAATTCGCATAGGCCGCTGCCAATACCGAATAGAGCGATGCATATGTGCTGGACAGTTCGAGCCCCTCATTGGCCATCCTGATGGCTGTGGCATCGTCGCCCAACTGGAGGGATGCAATCGCTGCTCCACCTTTAGCCGGCGCTGAAAACGGATGGGCCTTGCCGAAACGTTCGAATTTTCTGAAGCAGTCCAGGGCGGTCGAGGTCTCCCCGCACCAAAGCGAGCACCATGCCGCATAATGCAGGACGTTCGCATCCGACGCCGACACGCGCAGTGCATCTGCAATCGCGTTGCGCAATGGCGCTGCATCCGAACTCGATTTGAAATTGGCGAGTGCGATTCCGATACCGAGAACAGGACTGCGGCCGGTCAGACGACTGCCGCGGGCGACCCAATCGGGGAAATACTTCTCGTAGAAAGGCAAAACACTCTTGAGGCCGATTGACATCCCCGCATAGGTCGTCCAGATCGCCTCACCATAAGCGTCCGCCAGATCCGCGTCCTTTTCGATCGCCTGCACATAGCTGGACAGCGAGTCCGCAAACGACTGTGAATCGCCCAGCCGAAGTTGCATGAAACCCTGGACCAGACATTCCTCCGCCGTCCGGTCTTCCAGTCGGATGCGCGACATGCGATCTCTCTCGGCGTCCAGCAACCTGGTGATGACCTCAAACGCCACCGCCTCGGCCGTGCCGTCCTGCCAGTCGAAACTATTCGCCAGATCCCCATCGAACTTGCCGGCCCAGATCTGCGTGCCGCCCGGCTCGAACAATCGAGCTTCCAGCCGCAGGCGGTCGCCACGGCTTCGCAGCGCGCTTTTCAGTACGTAGCCTCGTGCTTGCTGCCGCTCACTTACCGCAACGACCAGCCAGCGCACAGCAGCCAGAGTCGCGTCCAGATCGCCCGTCAGACCTTCCGCCAGTTCGCGGACATCTGTCCGTTCGTCTGAAGTTGCGACAGGCAGAATCGCGAGATGCGGATAGCCGGTGGAGCGGCCGCGCATCGGGACGTTCGAAGCCTCCGACGGCGCCGTCGCCTTTGTCCACACACGCATCGGCTTGGCTACGTTCTTTAACGTTTGCTCGCCAGCATCGACAAAGGATGGGGTGAGGGTGCCGTCCAGGCCCGAATAGGCCGGGTCCGAGACGGCGATACCACCGGGCTCGGCCAAAGCCTCCAGCCTCGCGGCGACGTTAACGCCGTCGCCGAATATGTCCTCATCCTCATGAACCACATCGCCTATATGCACCCCGATTCGCAGTGCGATGAGTGGATGCCCGGTCAGACGGTCCTGCACTTGCACGGCGCAATTCACCGCCTCGACGACGGAGCTGAATACCACCAGCCACCCATCACCCATCGATTTGACGATTTTGCCGTGATGCCCGGCGACCGTCGGTCCGAACACCTCTGTGCGAAATGCGCGCAAGGCGGCGAGCGCGCCGGCCTCATCGGCGCCAATCATGCGCGTATAACCCACAACGTCGGCTGCAAGGACCGCTGCCAAGCGACGTTCCATATGTGACCTCAGGGACGATGCTTTTCGACCGCAACTTTATCACCGATATACAATAGCCATTCGGCCATGACCACCTGCCGCGTTGGAGCGGATGCTCTGATCAATGGTGGCCGAACAACGGCTTCGACTCATTTGCGACCCCTGCCAAGGACGCTTTCAGTTCCGTGGCGACGAGAGCGCCATGCCGCCTCGGGGCTCATGACCACAATTCGCATCGGCGCGACGCTTTCTCGCCGGGGCACCGGCTGGACACTTTCCCCATCTTCGGCTTTTGCATAGTCTCACTCCCATGCTTTTCGAACTCACATTCATCGATTGGGTCGGCATCGTCGGTTCGTTTGTAATCGCCGGCGCCTATCTCGCCGTTTCGCGCGTATGGGTCAGTGCGGAACGTCCCGCGTTTCATCTGATCAATCTGGGAGGCGCGCTGATGATACTGGTTTCGCTTTGGTACCGCCCGAACGCGGGCGCGATTTTGATCGAGCTTTTATGGATAGGGATCGCGTTACTCTCATTGCTGCGCTGGGCGCGCAGGCGATAGCGATGAGGACGGGAAGGGAGCTATCCGATTGGCTCCGGCAACAATCGGTGACGTGCTTCCGGACGTCCGCTTCGGGTCCGGAGCCGATATTCGCTGCGGTTGATCCAGACGCCGTTCATGCCAAGAGACGGAACGCCAATCACGAGCACACCAAGGACAGTTGAGCCTACGCAGAGCCTGCCGTCGTGACCGGCAAGTGATCGCCGGTTGCGGCCGTATAGGAGAGTGCCGGCCCGGCGGGGCCTGATTGACGAATTTTACCCGTTTCCGTAAACTGCAATCCCTGGGGGTGGGGAAATGACTGCGGGTGGAATTCTCGCAAAATTCGTTCCGACGATTGCATCCGAACGACGCTGGATCCGTACATTAAACTGGATGTTCCTCTTCGGCGCCGCGTTTGTCGTGGTCGGGATTTTCGTGCTCTCAGCGGCGCCGTTCGAGGCCTATCTCGACGGCGCATCGGCAACCGACAGGGCGCTGACGCACCGGCTTCGCAACAACGCCGATCGCGCCGGCATCTTTTTCATTCACATCTATACGGGAACGACCGCGCTGGCGCTCGGGACCCTGCAAATCTACAAGCCGTTGCGGTCGGCGCATCCCAACCTGCATCGCTGGCTCGGCCGTCTTTACGTCGTACTCGTCATGATCTCTGCCGGAGCGTCGCTTTGGCTCTCGCCGCGCCTGTCGGTGTTCGGCACGGAATTCATCCGCCAACTTGGAGCGGTGCTTTGGGCGACATTCACCATCCTCGGCGTGATCGCCATTCGCAATTCCGACGTGGCGAGCCATCGGCGATGGATGGCCCGAAGTTATGCCTTCGCGTATATGGGAATTACATTCCTCTTTCTCAGCGCCATTCGCAAACTCTCGGGGATGCCGCTTGAGTACGGATATCCCATGGTCGTCCATTTGAGCTTTCTGCTGAATTTGGCGGTATGTGAACTGATCCTTCGCAGATCCAAATTCCAGGCATCGAAGCCGGGTGTAAGCGATCCTCGCGGGCTCAACACCACCGGGCTTGAAGCGACCAGAGGCAGTTAACTTACTCGAGCGGCACGGCCGCGTTGGCGAAATACAGCCATCGCAGCGCCGAAACCGTTGGCACCGAAGGGGCTCGTACCCGCATGAAAAATCAACGCCGCATACATCCAGCAGATTCTCTGCTTTGCGAACACTGAGTGGAAGCCGGAATTAGTGCCATCCCGCATGTAGAATGATCACGGGTGGGAAATGGTTTCGGGTACAAGAAACATCATGCATCCGACATCGTTGACGGCGTCTCCCACAGTGGATTTGGCAACAATGGCTAAACGATCGAAGCCTCCATACAAATCGCCTATTCGCTTGAATAACGCCGACTGCCGCGCCTATAGTCGCGCCACGGACAAGGAAGCAAATGACCGACATCGGCGACTGGCTTGAAGCTCTGGGGCTCGGGAAATATGTTGCAAACTTCGCTGAAAGCGAAGTCGAACTTTCGGATCTTGCGGAACTGAGCGATGAGGATCTGATCGAGATCGGATTGCCTCTTGGTCCCCGGCGCCGCATTCTCAAAGCGTTGCGGTCCGACGCCAGTCAACCCGCCGCTCCTGCTGAAGTTGCCGAGAGCGACCCCGAGGCACCGGATCGTCCGACCGTGGCCGAGCGGCGTCAACTCACCGTCATGTTTTGCGATCTGGTCGGATCGACTGAGCTTTCAACACGTCTGGATCCTGAAGAATACCGCGAAACGATGCGCGCCTACCAGGACATGTGTGCTGGTGTCATCACCCGATATGACGGCTATGTGGCCAAATTCATGGGAGACGGCGTTCTGGCTTATTTCGGCTGGCCGCGCGGGCACGAGAATGATGCGGAACGGGCGCTTAGCGCCGGACTCGGGCTTGCACGAAACGTCGGTACAATCTCGGCACCCGGTCTGCAGAATGGCTCATTGAAAGTTCGGATTGGCGTGGCGACCGGCCCCGTTGTCGTCGGCGATATCATCGGCGAAGGCGCCGCTCAGGAGGCGGCGGTCACGGGCGAAACGCCGAACCTGGCGGCGCGACTGCAGGAACTTGCGCCGCCGAATTCCGTTGTGGTTTCGCACAACACACAGGCTTTGGCCGGCGGCCTTTTCGATTATGAACCCATGGGGGAAGTGTCGCTGAAAGGCATCCCCCAGCCCGTTGATGCCTTCAGGGTTACCGGTGAACGAGCGATTGAGAGCAGGTTTGAGGCCCGAAGCGCCGAAATTCTGCCAATGGTCGGGCGCGATCAGGAACTGGCTTTGTTGCTGGAGCGATGGGCGAAGGTTGAAGGCGGGGAGGGGCAGGGTGTTCTACTGGTCGGGGAAGCCGGAATCGGCAAATCGCGCATCGTTCGCGGTTTGATCGATGGTCTGTCCGATCGGGCCTACACGCGCATCCATTACCAGTGTTCGCCGCTTCATACAGGCAGCGCTCTTTGGCCGGCGATCCAGCAATTGCGGTTTGCCGCGAGCATGCTGCCTACCGATTCACAGAGCGATCAGAAGCAGAAGCTGCGTAATTTCCTGAATTCGTCGAACGGCAGCGCCGATGATCTTGCTCTGGTGGCGGAGTTGATCGGGGTGCAGGAGTCGGAGGACCTCCCATTCCTCGAACTGCCGCCCCAGATCAGACGTTCCAGAACGCTCGAGATGCTCCTGGGGTTGTTGACGAAACAATCGCGGATACGGCCGGTTCTCTTCGTTATGGAAGATGTTCATTGGATCGATCCGACGACGCTTGAGCTGCTCGAACTCTGTCTGGATACCATTGCGGAGACATCGGTGATGATGCTGATGACCAGCCGCCCGGACAATCAGCCCGAACTTGCGGCTCACCCCTATGTCACGCGTCTGACGCTCAACCGGCTTGGGCGATCCGGATTACACGAAATCGTCGCACGCCTGGGCGGCGGAAATCTGCCTGTTGAAAGCGTTAATGAGATACTGGCCCGAACGGATGGTGTCCCGTTGTATGTGGAGGAACTGACCAAAGCGGTTCTGGAGACGGGCGAGACTGCCATTCCAGCCTCATTGCATGACTCGCTGATGTCGCGGCTGGACAGGTTTCCGGATGTCAAGGAAGTTGCCCAGACCGCAGCCTGTATCGGACGAGAATTCGATCTTGTTTTGCTGCAGCAAATAGTCGACGGCACCGACGTAGAGCTGGATGAAGCGCTTCAGGAACTGGTGGCGGCACAGCTTGTCTTCCGTCGCGGAACCGCGTCCTCGGGCGGCTATATCTTCAAGCATGCGCTGGTTCGGGACGCGGCCTATGAAAGCATGCTGAAAAAGCGCCGGCAGGCGATCCACACCCGGCTGGTGAATGTCCTGGAACGGCAGGATGACGCAACTCAGGAAGTGGTTGCGCGCCATGCAGAAGCCGCAGGGCTGATGGAGTCGGCAATCGAACACTGGGCCCTTGCGGCCGCGCAGTCGATGAAGCGACCCGCCTACAAGGAAGCGATCGCCAGCTATCAGTCGGCGATCGCCTTGTGCCGCAATCAAGGGGATGACATCAAATGGAAGCGCCGCGAACTGGAATTGCAGGTGGAAGTGGGGCAGGCGCTGATCGCCAACCTCGGCTATCAGGCGCCGGCGACCGTCGAGGCATTCGAGTCCGCTTTGCTCCTTGCCGACCGCATTGATGATCCGGAACGCCTTGTCCGGTCGATTTTTGGGCTGTGGGCCGCCAGATACATCTGCAATGTTCCATCCTACGAGCTGGCTGACCGGATGGCTGCGGCGACAAATGTCGATATTGATCGCGGTGCAAAATGTGTGTCCTACCGCATGCTGGCTCTCGAGAATTTCCATATGGCCCAATACCGCAATTCCCTCGATCTGGTTGGGAAGGCCCTGGAAATCTATAATGAAGAAGAGGATCGGGATCTGGCGCTACGCTATGGGCATGATCCGCGGGTCGCGGCCACGAACTACAAGGCATGGAATCTCTGGTATCTCGGCTTTCCCGTTCAGGCAAAGGCGGCTGCCGAGCAATCTTTGACCTGGGCGCTGGAGCGCGATCACCCCAATACCATTGGACTTTCCCAGTGTTTTGGTGTGTGCCTGACGAACATTTGGCTCGGCGATACAGACCGCGTGGCCAGGGCCGCCAAAGACGTTCTGGTCCTTGCTGAAGAAAAATCCCTCGAGCTGTGGAATGCCTGGGGACGGATTTATCGTGGCTGGGCGCGCTTCCAGGGCAATCAAAATGAAGGCTTCGATGATCTTGCGGCCGGCCTTGAATTCAGCGCACGAATTGGCGCCGTCCGGCTGGAGCCCTTCCACTTCGGCCTGGCAGCACAGATGTATTCGAAA
This sequence comes from Nitratireductor sp. XY-223, assembly GCF_004959855.1. Taxonomy (GTDB): domain Bacteria; phylum Pseudomonadota; class Alphaproteobacteria; order Rhizobiales; family Rhizobiaceae; genus Hoeflea_A. Next base: position 685,594 of record NZ_SPNT01000003.1, read on the forward strand.
ATCGGTCAGCACGACGAGGCGGACCACTTCATTCAAAAGGCGTTTTCATCGCAGGAGCTCCGCAATGACGTCCCCTTCGAGGCAGAACTTCATCGACTGCGGGCCGCCGTTTCCCTCAACCGCAACGCAAGGATAACGGATGCGGTCGAACATGACCTGCTGCGCGCTCTGGAGGTAGCAAAGAGCCAGAACGCCCTTTCGCTGGAGTTGCGGGCATCACGCGACCTGGCGCTGATCCGGGTGCAAGGCGGCGATCGGCCAGGGGCTTATGATCTGCTATCCGGCGTTCGTCGGAGATTTACCGAGGGCGATGACATGCCCGAGTTGAGGCTGGTGGATTCCATATTAGCCGATTTGCAGTGATCCGTTGAATCCACCGCTCAAAGCGGTCCTCGCCAATCTTGCATTCGCGTATTGCAGGCTGCTCGGAGGTCTTGAGTGATGTGGTCGGTACCCGGGTTGGCCGGGGTGCGCGCGCGGCCCGGTCCGGCGCAGTAGCAGCGCACAGCCAGCGCAGACCGCCGCAAACACCAGCACCATCTCCGCCGGAGCGTCGCTTTGGCTCTCGCCGCGCCTGTTGGTGTTCGGCACGGAATTCATCCGCCAACTTGGAGCGGTGCTTTGGGCGACATTCACGATCCTCGGCGTGATCGCCATTCGCAATTCCGACGTGGCGAGCCATCGGCGCTGGATGGCCCGCAGTTACGCCTTCGCGCATATCGGAATAACGTTCCTCTTTCTCAGCGCCATTCGCAAACTCTCGGGGATGCCGCTTGAGTACGGATATCCATGGTCGTCCATTTGAGCTTTCTGCTGAATATGGCGGTATGTGAACTGATCCTTCGCAGATCCAAATTCCAGGCATCGAATCCGGGTGTAAGCGATCCCCGCGGGCCAATTGCCACCGGGCTTGAAGCGACCAGGGGCAATTGAGTTTACCGGGTCGAACGGCAGCGTTAGCCAGCTATCGCCTGCAATTGAAGGCATGGGAGGCGGACTTTAGCCGCGAGCTGCACAAACGACCGCGGTGCGGACATGGCTGCCATTGAAAACTCAATGTGAACGTGGGCTCCGATGCCGGCTCTGTCGAATATCCACGCATTTTTCCTCAACGTGTATTCGCCATTCGCGACTGATGGCACGCCTGAGGCTCCATCAAGCATCAAGTTGCTCCCTAGTTGTCTGCTGCGCGGCACTGCGCCCGGCAATCAGCCCCAGGACCACCGCGGCGAGCAGGCCGTTGCCGGAAAGATATCCGCTGTCACCGCTCCCGGACACGCCGACCGCCGCGCCGCCGGCCGCAAACAGATTGGGAAACACGTCCCCGGACTTCCGGATCACACGCGCGTCGGAAGAGATGCTCAGCCCGCCCTGGGTGTGAAAGAGCGCGCCCGTGACCTTCACCGCGCAATAGGGCGGCGCGAGCGGCGGGCCGCCAAACACACGGCCAATGCTGTCGGCTCCAGCCTGCGGGATCGCACCCAGCGTCTCCGCCAAAGCGCCGGCGGGCAGCCCGCAGATTGTGGACAGTTCATCCAACGTGTCCGACGTCCGGATCGCGCCGGCAGCCTCGGCGTCCTTGAAATCCTGAAACTGTCGCGCGACAGCCGCAATGCGGGCGTCGAAGATCGTCCACGCCACGCCGCCCGGCTGGGCCAGAACCGCCCGTGCCGCCTCCGAGTAGCCTTGGCTTTCGTCCCAGAACCGGCGCCCGTGGACGTCGACCTGAACACCACCCTCGGTGATCACGGCCCATGTGATCAGAATGCTATGCGGCGTCGCGACGTTGCCGTGCCCCTGGTAGGCGCGAAGATGCTGGCAGTCGGCACCGAGCGCCTCGCCCCAGACCACTGCGTCACCCCTGTTTCCGTCGTGACCAAACCAGAGCGCTCCTTCGATTTCAGGCAGGAAACGGGCCACCATTTCGCGATTGCCGCCAAAACCGTTGCAGGCGAGAACGAGGGTCTCGCATCCAATGCGCTCCGGGCCTTCGGGGCTCTCCACTTCGACGCCGGTAATCCGGTTGCCGTCCCGAAACAACGTCTCCGCCCGCCGATTGCAGATGATGTCGATGCCCTGGGCCTCGCAGCTGGCACGCAGGCGGTCGACGAGTTCGCGTCCGGAACGGCTCGGCAGGCCATGCATCCGGCGCCGGGAGTGGCCGGGATAGTCGAAGTTCGTCACGACCGAGAACGGCAGGTCGAAGCGGTCGGCCAACCACTCGATCGTGGGTCCGGCGTTCCGGGCAAGCAGGTCGACCAGGGCCTGCGAGTTTTCGCCCTTGGCCTTGGCCTGAATATCGCCGGCAAACAGTGTAGCATCGTCGCTGATGCCGGCATCGCGCTGGAATCGGGTGCCGGCTGCGGGGATCAGCCCCGCTGAAAGGGCTGTAGAGCCTGATGGCATGGGGTCGGTTTCGACGACCAGGACTTCACCGCCGGCATCGGCAGCCGCCAGTGCCGCCACCATTCCGCTGGCGCCCGCGCCGACAATCAGAACGGGCACGTCCAGATCGAATGGGGATTCTGGCGTTGGGTGTACTCGCATGCCTCAACCGGACTCGTAGCGCTTGCCCAATCTGAGCATCTCGTCTGTCCCGATCCGGTCGTTCAATCCACCGAAGTCGAACATCCGGTCGGCAAACGGCCGATTCGATCCATGGGTGCGCAGACTGGCGTAATATTCGACCGCAGTCCGGGCCAGCGCCCGGACGATGCCGCCGGGAAAGATGACGATGTCGTAGCCCAGAGCCTCCAGATCGGCGGCGCTTTGCAGGGGGGTTGCGCCGCCCTCGACCATGTTGGCCAGCAGCGGCATGCGCGCGCCGAACTGATCGGCAACCCGGCGCAACTCGTCGCCGGACCGCGGGGCCTCGACAAACAGGATGTCGGCACCCGCGGCAACATAGGTCTCGGCACGGGACATCGCCGCCTCAAGACCCTCAACGGCGATCGCGTCGGTCCGGGCGATGATCAGCGTCTCGTCCGATTGGCGCGCATCCGCCATGGCCGCGATCTTGCCGGCCATTTCCCCTGCGGGGATCAGCGACTTGTCGGAAAGATGCCCGCATCGCTTCGGGAAGGTCTGGTCCTCAAGCTGCAGCGCGTTCGCCCCGGCGCGCTCAAAAAGACGCATCGTGCGTTGTGCGTTCAGCGCATTTCCAAATCCGGTGTCGGCGTCGATGATCACGGGCAGCTCCACCCGGTCGCGGATCAGCGCCATCGTTTCTGCCACTTCGCTGACGGACGTCAGCCCGATATCCGGGCGTCCCAGACGGGTGTAGGCCACCGCGGCCCCGGAGAGGTAGAGCGCTTCGAAGCCGGCCTCTGTGGCAAGCGCCGCGGTCAACGCGTCGTAGACACCTGGGGCAATCAGAATATTCGGCTCTTGCAGCCGTGACATCAGATTCATGCCAATTCTTCCAACATGTCGGTGCAGGACCTGATAGTCGTGATCGAACCGAGTGACACCAGCGTCGCTTCGTGCACCTCTGGTTTGAACGCAGCGCACCCGTCCGACATGAGCACGGTGTGGATGTCGCGAAGATGCGCATCGCGCACCGTACTGGCGACGCCGCCATTTGTGACAATGCCGCCTACGATCAGCGTGTCGATGCCAAGCGCACGCAGAATGTGTTCCAGTCGTGTCTGGTAGAAGGCGGAGTAGGCCACCTTCTCGATCGTGTAGTTGGCCGGGGCCAGTTCCTCGACGAGTGCATGTCCAAAGGCGCCCGGCGCGAAGTCACCCTTGCCAAGGAACGGCCGCAGTTTTTTGAGATGCGGCGCGATCAACGGTTCGCCGCCAGGGCCGGGAACGAGCGTGAATTGGGCACTGATATAGGTGCCGCCCTTTGCGTGCAGCGCGTCGACAAATGGCCGGATTCGCGCCGGCAGGGCCGAGATCGCTTCGGAGGTTTGTCCTGCCCGGCCATAGGCACCTTCAGGGTGCAGAAAATCATTCTGAAGATCGATGGTCAGGAGCGCGGTGCGCTGTGGGTCAATCGTCTGGGTCATCTCAGTCCTCGTCCGGCTCGACAATCGTGTTACCGTAGCGATCGACCCGTCCTGTCAGGCCGGGGTCGATCAGGACGGTTGTGTCTGGCTGGACCAGTATGGCCGGTCCGGGAATCTCTGCACCGACCGGCAGGGCGAGGCGGTTATAAATCGCGGTGTCGTGCCAGGCATTGTCGAAGTGAACCTTGCGCGTACCCAATCGCGCCTGCTCGACACTCCCGCTCAGAGGGACCAGGGCGGTCAGGTCGAATTTTGGCCGTCGGCCGATGACCGCCGTTCGCAGGTTCATCACACGTCGCGCACCATTCTTGAGCAGCCGGCCGTAGGTCGCTTGATAAGCGGCGTCGAAGGCAGCCTCGATCTCCGAAATCGTGGTCGCCTGAACCCGGCCATCTTTCACCGCCACGGGGAATGGCACAGCCACGGTGTGCGTCTGACCGACATAGGCCATGTCGAGCTCGAACACCGTGTCTCTGGCGTCGAACCGGGATTGTGCCGCGTCCAGCATGGCAAGCCCGTCGTCGACATGACGCTGCATGACCTCGCGCAGGTCCGCAACGTCGAGGCCGCCGGTCATCGCATTGATCGTCTGCACAAAATCCTGCCGCATGTCGGCGATCACGCAGCCCATCGCGCTGGTCACACCCGGATATCTCGGCACGATTGCGCGGCCGATGCCCACCTCTTTAAGCATCGCGCCAGTGTGCAGCGCGCCGCCACCGCCAAACGGCATGAATGCGAACCGCTTGGGGTCGAAGCCGCGTTCGATGCTTACCAGCCGGATAGCCCCGGCCATGCGCGAGTTGGCGACCCGCAGGATCGCCTCTGCAGCCTCGGTCGTTGTCAGGCCCAGTTTGCCGCCGACATGGACGTCGATCGACTTCGCAGCCGCTTCTACGTCAAGCCGGTCGAGCGTGCCACCGATCGGGCTGTCCGGATCGATCCGCCCGAGAACGACATTGGCGTCGGTAACTGTCGGCCGCGTGTTGCCCTGCCCATAGGCAACAGGGCCTGGCACTGAGCCCGCACTTTCCGGGCCAATGTTCAAAAGGCCGCCCTTGTCCACCCAAGCAATCGATCCACCGCCTGCGCCGATCGTCGTGATCTCGATCATCGGGGTGCGGACAACCATGCCGAAATCGATCGAGGTCTGCGGCGACAGCATGGACTGCCCGTCGGCGATCAGCGCGACATCGAAACTGGTGCCGCCCATGTCTCCGGTGATCACATTGTCGAAGCCCACCGATTGCGCGATGTGCCCGGCCGCGATAACCCCGGCTGCCGGGCCCGACAGCGCGGTGCGCACCGGCAAGCGGCATGCAGTGTCAGTGCCCATGACACCGCCGTTCGACTGGACGATCAAGAATTCGCCGCCAAAGCCCGAATCGTTCAGCGCCGCATCGAGCCGGTTGATATAGCCGGACAGTTCGGGCTGGAGATAGGCATTGAGCGCAGTGGTGGAGAACCGCTCGAACTCCCGGATCTCGGGCAGGATCTCAGCCGACGCGCTGACGTGGGTATTGGGCCAAAGATCGCGCACGAGCGCAACGGCCTTCTCCTCGTTTTCCGGATTCGCATAGGCGTTTGCAAAAAGGATCGCAACGGCAAGACAATTCTTGTCCAGAAGCTCCGCGGCTGCCGCCCGCACCGCATCCAGATCGACCGGCGTGCGGATCGTGCCGTCTGCCAAGGTGCGTTCGGGCACTTCGAGCCGCAGATCGCGCGGTACGACAGGATCGAAATCCCCGCGCAGGCCCCACGTACGCGGCCGATCCCGGCGGCGCATCTCCAGTACATCGCGCAGACCTTCCGTCGTAATGATCCCGATCTTTGCCCCCTTACGCTCCAAGAGTGCATTGGTGCCGGCCGTGGTCCCGTGTATGACGGTGCCGACCGTCGAAAGCGCATCCACCTGGCGCGAGATCCCGGCGAGAAATCCGCCGGACTGATCCGGACGCGTGGTGGGCACCTTGGCAACCTCGGCGGTTCCCGTGGCTTCGTCGAGCACGAAGACGTCCGTGAACGTCCCACCAACATCAACGCCGATCATCCGCGTCATTGCGCCGCCTCTTGCCATTCGGGTCCATAGGTCTGTGTCGCGGCTTCCGGAGACAGATAGCCGAGCGCCACATCCCGTGCGATCGCTTCGGGCGAACGGTCGGCCGCATGGCCATAGCCCCCGCCACCCGGCGTCTCCAGGCGGACGGCCTGGCCTCGAACCAGCTTGATGCCAAGCATCTTCGATGCAAGCAACGGCTGGTGCCAGCCGTCAGCCTGCTCGTAGCGGAATTCATTCATCGCAGCGGTCTCACCGCCGGCGACTCCCTGCGGGGGGAACCGCCCACGCTCCCCAAACAAGAATGCCTCGGCCTTCTCTTCGAGCAATTCAATCTCGTAGACAGCGCCCAATCCGCCGCGATGCCGGCCCGCTCCGGCGCTGTCTGGTCTCAGTGCCCATTGCCGGAACATCACCGGATAGGCCGCCTCGAGAATCTCCATCGGCGGGATCGTGGCCGTCGAGATCGGGGCATTGCCATGATTCAACCCGTTGGTTTCGATGCTGCCGCCATGGCCACCACCGTAGAAGCTGAACATCACCCAGGGCTGGCCGTTGGCGCGTTTGCCCGCGATCGACAAGGCATTGATGGTCCCGTAGGCGTTGGCCACGGCACGATCAGGGGCCGCTTGCGCCGCGGCAGAGAAGATCACGTCGATCATCCGCAAAATCGTCTCGGTGTAACCGCCAACGGGGGCCGGGAATTCCGCCGACAGAAGCGAACCGTCCGGAACGCGAACGTCAATGGGCCGCATGACGCCGGCATTGGCGGGCAGGTCCGGAAAGATGTGCTTGATCGCAACATAGGCCGTTGCGACAGCGGTTGGCAGCGCGATGTTCACCGGGCCGGCGGTTACCGGTGCCGTGCCCTCGAAGTCCAGGACCATCCGGTCGCCGTCTATTTCCAGCGCGACCCGAATCGGCAGCGCCGTGTCGGTGATCCCGTCATTATCCAGATAGTCCTCGGCCTCCCAGCGGCCGTCGGGCAAACCAGTCAGCTCGGTCCTCATCAGTGTCTCGGCCCGGTCGCCCAGGGCATCGAGGGCGGCTCTGACTGTGCCGGCACCATATTCGTCCAGCAGTTCGTCAAGGCGCTTCACCCCAAGATCGAGAGCCCCGAGCTGGCCATTCAGATCGCCCATGGCTGACTGCGGCAGCCGGGTGTTGCGCATCAAGATGTCGATGATGTCCTGCTGGACCACGCCCCCGCGCGCCAGCTTGACGGGCGGCAAAACGAACGCCTCCTGAAAGGCTTCTGTCGCCGAAGGGTTATAGTTGCCGGGCACCGCGCCGCCGACATCGTGCCAGTGGCCGACACTCGCGAGATAACAGAACAGTACGCCATCTCGAAAGTACGGTCGCACCAGCCGCATATCGGACAGATGCGTCCCGCCAAGATGCGCGTCGTTGAAGATGTAGATATCGCCATCGGTGAGGTCCCCGGCATCAGCCGCCTTGTCGATCACAGCCTTGACGGCAAATGACATCACGCCAACAAAAATCGGAAGGCCGGACTTGCCCTGAACCAGCGTGTCGCCCGTAGCGGAGTGGTAGAGCCCATGCGAGGCGTCGTGTGCCTCGGCGATGATCGGGTTGAACGCGGCCCGAAACAGGGTCGCGTCCATTTCGTCGGCGATTTGCTCCATTCGGCCCGCCAGGACGGCGAGGGTAATCGAGTCGATCGCTTCGGTCATTGCGCACGCACCTCGGCAATATCATTCCAGACGTCCTGACGGGCGATCTTGCCGCCGACCACTTCAAACCTGTCGATGAACCGAATTCCGTCGAAGGCCGCACCGTCCAGCCACTCTCCTGCGAGGGTTCCGCGGGCATAGACGATCGCGGCTCCGCCGCTGTGAAAAGCCTCGACCGCTTCGTAGGTCTTTTTCACAAAGCGGTACCGGGATCTAGACCAGTTAGTGAGTTCCGTGAGAGCGGTCATAGGCGCAGTTCCGGGGAACACCATCTCGAAACCGTCGCCAAGCATGGCCTCGGCGCGTTCAAGCTCCCGCGCTTCCATGGCCTCCAGATAATCGAGGACCAACCGGTCCGGTTTCGGCAGTGCCGGCGCCGGCGCCCTGTGTACGCCACCGCGGGCATAGGCCTCCCCGGGGTATTCATGGAGCATGACGGTGATCGCCACGTCCGGCGCGGGAACGACAAGCCGGACGGCATCTGTCAGGGCCGCAGTCAGGCGGGTTTTCTCCTCCGGCGCATAGCCCTCGAGTATATGCGCCTCGACGATCGGCATTCTCTTTCTCCCAAAATCTGTGCTTTTCATATAACAGGTTTTGGGATATGAAAAGATCAAAATCCCTACCGAAGAAATATCAGGTAGGCTTGACCACAGGTGTCGACTCTAGGTTCGGGGCACTTGACAGGAGACGTGCAGCGGTGACCATTCACACGCAGACGGCGCTACCCGAAGGCGGCAAGGCCCGCCGCGTGTACCTGTTGTTGCGCGATGACATTTCCAATGATCGGTTTGCGGAGGGCTCGCTTCTGCCCGGCGAGAATCGCCTCGCCGACAACTATGGCGTAAGCCGCGTTACCATCCGGCGCGCACTCGATGCGCTGGCTGCCGACGGCTGGATCGAGAAGCGAACCGGCGCCGGCTCCGTGGTCGTTCCACGCAGCGGGTCGGATTCCAAAATCGCAGCCAACTTCGCCACACTGATCCCGCAGTTGGTCGAGTTCGACAAGCGAACAACCGCACGACTGCTGTCGTTTTCATACGACCGGGCACCTTCGGCAGTTGCCAGATCACTCGGCCTGCCAGAGGACGGCAAGGTCCAGACCGCCGTGCGCGTGCGCCTGTCGGACGGGCAGGCGTTTTCCCACCTGACCACCCACGTCCCGGAGGACATCGCGCGCAGTTACGATGAGGCGGACCTGGCGACGCAACCGCTCTTTCGTCTGCTCGAACGCAGCGGGGTAAAGGTCGAGGGTGCACACCAGTCCGTGACGGCAACGCTCGCGACGCCTGATGTGGCAGATGCGCTTGGCATTTCGGTCGGGTCGGCCCTCCTGGCCTTGCGCCGGGTGGTGCGCGATTCCGATGGCCGGGGCGTCGAGCACCTGTCGGCACTATACCGGCCGGACCTGTTTCGCCTGGAGATGACGCTGAACCGCGTCGGCGCCGGCGAGGCCCGCCACTGGGAACCGGTGATCGGAGCGCAGGACGAATGAAAACCCTGCTCGACAAGCTCTGGGACGCCCACGAAATCCATCGCCGCGACGACGGCGCGTCGCTGATGTGGGTCGATCGCCATTTCGTGCACGAAGGCTCTCACCATGCCTTTGCCAAGCTTGCCGGGCGTGGAGGCTCGGTGGCCGAGCCGGGCCTTACCTTCGGCGTCGTCGACCACTACGCGCCGACGCGCGGACCGGCCGCGAGCCCGGAGATCGCCCGGATGATCGAAACGCTCGAGAAGAACACGCGCGATCACGGCATCACCTGTTTTGGCCTGAACGACGCGCGGCAGGGTATCGTGCACGTCATCGGGCCCGAGCAGGGCCTGACCTTGCCGGGTCTGCTCATCAACTGCGGCGACAGCCATACCTCGACCCATGGCGCTTTCGGCGCCCTTGCCTTCGGGATCGGCGCCACAGAGGTTGCTCATGTTCTGGCAACCCAAACGGTCTGGCAAAAGAGGCCGAAGAGCATGCGGATCACCGTTACCGGCCGCCTTGCACCGGGCGTCGGCGCCAAGGACCTCGCGTTGGCCTGGATCGCAAAGCTCGGGGCGCATGGTGCGCAAGGGCATGCCATCGAATATGCCGGCGACACGGTGCGCGGCCTGACGATGGAAGGGCGGATGACGCTCTGCAATCTGTCGATCGAGGGCGGCGGGCGCTTCGGTATGATCGCGCCCGACAAGACGACTTTTGACTATGTCAGCGGCCGCCCCTTCGCGCCCAGTGACGAAGACCTCGATCGCGCTGTCGGCGAATGGCAGGCGCTTGCCTCGGACACCGACGCGGCCTTCGACACGGAGGTCACGCTTCAGGCTTCCGATATCGCCCCGATCGTGACCTGGGGCACATCGCCGGAGGACGCATTACCCGTCACCGGCACCGTGCCGGACCCGTCGCGCCTTTCCGGGCCCAAAGCGGACCGTGTCCGCACAGCGCTTGACTATATGGGATTGGTTCCGGGCCGTGCGCTGGTTGACGTCGAGATCGATCAGGTATTCATAGGCTCCTGCACCAACGCCCGGATCGAGGACCTGCGTGCGGCGGCGGCCGTCCTGTCGGGACGCCGGGCAAAGGTGCCCGGCCTTGTCTCGCCCGGCTCACGTCTTGTCCAGGCACAGGCCGAGGCCGAAGGTCTCGACAAAATCTTCACTGAAGCGGGCCTCGACTGGGTCGGGCCGGGCTGCTCGATGTGCGTGGCCATGAACGGCGATCGTGTCGAACCGGGCAAGCGTTGCGCCTCGACGACCAATCGCAATTTCCGCGGCCGGCAGGGCCGCGGCGCCCGCACGCATCTCATGTCGCCCGCCATGGTCGCGGCAGCCGCTGTCACCGGCCGCCTGACCGACGTGCGCCCGATGCTCGGCAGCGAGGCCGCGGCATGAGCGGCTGGACCCGACACACCGGCAAGGCCGTCGCGCTCGATCTTGAGAGTGTCGATACCGATCAGCTGCTCACGGCCCGTTTCATGACTACACCGCGCGCCGAGGGCTACGGCCGGTATCTGCTTTACGACCTGCGTTACAACAGTGCTGAGCAGCCGGTTCCCGACTTCCCGCTCAATCGTGTCCCTGACGCCAGCGTTCTCGTGGCACGACGCAATTTCGGCGGTGGCTCCTCGCGAGAAGCCGCCGTCTATGCGCTCGTCGACTTTGGCATTCGCACCGTGATTGCGCCCAGTTTCGGCGACATTTTTGCGTCGAACGCCGTGAACAACGGGCTGTTGCCGGCGCGGGTCGATGAGGCCGAAATCGATGCTCTGATCGACGAACTCAGAGGCGACGCGGCCCATGTGACGGTTGAGCTGGAGCACGGCGAGATCGAGATCGGGTCACGAAAGCTTGCCTTCACACTGGACACCGCCTGGCGCCAGAAACTGATCAATGGTTGGGACGATATCGACCTGACCGGACACCATCACCCGGCAATCGCACGATACCGGGCCCGGCGCGCCAAGGCGCAGCCGTGGGCATTTCCAGCGGGGAAAGCCGCCGGATGACTATCGGGCGCATCGCCCGCAAAAGCGAAAGCCAGGGCACTGGCACTTGGGATAGGAGGAATTAACCCATGAAAATGCAAATCGCCGCCGGTATCATCGCCGGTTCCATGACGATCGGGGCCGTGGCCCAGGCCGAAGAGGTCATCACGGCCGTTCATGCCTTTCCCGAAACCCTGATCTACACGAAAAGCTTCCTGTCGTTTGTCGACAAGGTGAACGAAGCAGGCAAGGGTGTTGTCCAGATCGAGGTTCGCGGCGGACCCGAAGCGATCGGCATGTTCCAGCAGCCTGACGCTGTGCGCGACGGGATTGTCGATTTGGTTTACACGCCGGGGTCCTTCTATGGCGGCGCGCTGCCCGAGAAGGACGCCCTCGTTGCCTCCAACCTCACGGCGATTGAAACCCGCAAGAACGGCGGGATCGATTTGATCGACGAGATCCATCAGGAGAAGATGGGCCTGAAATACCTCGGCTGGTTCGACAGCGGTGTCTGCTACAACCTTTGGACCCGGAACGAGCCGAGCTTCGATGCCGATGGCAACCTCGAAGTCGATGGCCTCAAGCTGCGCGGCAATGCCGTCTACAACGCCTTCTTCACCAATCATCTCGGCGCGCAGGTGATCGACCTGCCGACCGGTGAGGTCTACGCCGCCCTTCAGCGCGGTGTCGTTGATGCCACCGGCTGGACGCAAATCGGGCTGATCGACCTGAAATGGAACGAGTTCCTGAATTACCGGATCGAGCCCTGCTTTTTCTCAACCGACCTCGGCGTGATCGTCAATCTCGACCGCTGGAACGCATTGAGCCCAGAGGCCCAGAAGATCGTTCAGGACGTGGCGATCCAGCACGAGATCGACAGCGTGAACGCGTTGCGTGCCAAGCGTGACGAGGACTTCGCCGCACTCGACGCGCAAGGCATGAATGTCGTGTCGCTAGAGGGCGAGGCCAAGGCCAATTACCTGCTCGCCGCCCGCGAAAAGAACTGGGAGCGGATGAAGGGTTTGATGGCCGAACATGCCATGGGCACTGCAAACTATGATCGCCTGATCGAGCTGTTCTACGATCCAGACGCTGACAAGTAAGCTACACCAACCTTATCCCCGGGGCAGTGATGTCCCGGGGTTCTTCAATCTCCGGTTCGACCATGCGCATTCTGATCCGCGCCTACGACGCGCTGCTTTACTCCATGGCTTTGATCGCAGCGGCAACGCTGGTCTGGCTGATGGTGTCCGTCGTGCTGTCGGTGGCGATGCGAAACTTCGGGATCCAGCCATGGGCCTGGCTTTTCACATCCGCTGAATATGGCCTTCTCTACATGACGATGCTGGGGGCACCTTGGCTCGTGCGCGAGAAGGGGCACGTGCACATCGAACTGGTGACCGCTGCACTGCCGCCGTATCTGCGCCGGATTGTCAGCCGGACGGTCGCCGCCGCATGCGTCCTGGTTTCGCTTATCCTTGCCTGGTACGGGCTGGAACTGTTCCTGACCAACATTGAACGCAGCGATTATGACGTGCGGGCGTACTTTTATCCGCGCTGGCTGTTGACGATCACGTTCCCCATCGCGTTCTCGCTGATGGCGGTGGAGTTTGCCCGTTTCGTCTTCGGCCCCAACCTGATGCATTCCGGCGAGGCGGGGATTCACGAATAATGGAGTGGTACGAGGCCCTCGCGCTGCTGATCGGCAGCATCATGTTCCTGATGGCCATGGGGATGCCCGTGGCGCTGGCGTTCCTGGCGGCCAACATTATCGGCGCCTGGATCTTCATGGGCGGCGAGCGCGGCATCGTCGCACTCCTGAACAATGGCTGGGGCGCACTGACGAAGTTTGCTCTGGTACCTATCCCGCTCTTCCTGCTGATGGGCGAGATCTTCTTCCACACCGGCCTGGGCGGGCGCATGTTCTCCGCAATCGACAAGCTGCTTGGCAGGCTGCCTGGCCGGTTGAGCTATGTGACCGTGCTCGGCGGCACCGGGTTCTCCACCCTGTCGGGCTCCTCCATGGGCTCGACCGCGCTGCTCGGTTCGCTGATGGTCCCGGAAATGTCGAATCGCGGATATAAGCGCTACATGTCGATTGGCCCGATCCTCGGCACCGGGGGTCTCGCCATCATCATCCCGCCCTCTGCGCTGGCGGTGCTGCTGGCCACACTGGCGCAAATCGACGTCGGCGCGCTGCTTATCGCCGGCATCATTCCCGGCCTGATCCTGGCCGCGCTCTATATCGGCACCATCTTTCTGCAGACCCGGCTCGATCCGAGCGCCGCACCGGCCTACGAAGTGCCGCCGCATTCCATTGCCGAGAAGATCAAACTCCTGACGACCGACGTTGTTCCGATGATCGGGCTGATGGTGGTGATCGTCGTGATGATGATCAACGGTATCGTCACCCCATCGGAGGCCGCCGCCTTCGGCGCGCTCGGTGTCCTGATCCTGGCACTCATCTATCGCTGCCTGACCTGGCAGGCGATCAAGGCCTCTATTCGCGGTGCTTTGAGGGTGACACTGATGGCCTATCTGATCGTCTTCGGGTCGGCGACCTTCAGCCAGCTTCTGGCCTTCTCCGGCGCCTCGCGCGGGCTGATCAATTGGGCAACCGGCTTCGATTTTGACCCAATCTTCATGCTGCTCATCATGTTTGGTGTGCTGCTGATCCTCGGTATGTTCATGGAGCAGATCTCGATGATGCTGCTGACCGTGCCGATTTTCTTCCCGCTGGCCATCAGCCTCGGCTTCGACCCGATCTGGTTCGGCCTGATCATGCTGCTTGCGCTGGAGATCAGTTTCACCACACCTCCTTTCGGGCTGCTCCTTTTCGTCATGAAGGGCGTGGCACCCCCCGACACGACGATGCGCGAGATCTATCTCTCGGCGATTCCCTTCATCATCTGCTCGCTGTTCCTGGTCGCGCTTCTTATCATGTTCCCGCCGATCGCCATATGGTTGCCGCAGGTAGGCTAGGGCGTTTGAGGCGTATGCCACGATGTGTCCAGTTCTGGCGAGCAGCAGCCCTGAATATCTGGATTGCCGCCAGTTACTGACTGGCTATGTGCTTTGCCCCTAAGCCGCTTTGGATCAATGCCGGAAGTAGCCGAAGGTCTGTTCAAGGCTCTGAGCAACCGTTCGCCGCGCGTTTGCCGCCAGCTGCGCAAACGACCGCGGCGCGGACAATGCGGACATATAGTCATTATTTATTGCGAAGCCCGGTTTTAATTTGCATGCTTTAAAGCGGTGGCTGCTGCCAGCCACCGAATCTGTCTTCCAACTGCTTTGCCACGGCGAGCACCAGGTCCTCACGCCAGGGTTTGGCCGCGACCTGAACGCCTATCGGAAGCCCTTCGGGTGAAGTGCCGCAACGCACGACCGCAACGGGCCAACCCAGCAGATTGTAGAAGTATGAATAGTCGAGCGGCGATGTGTCATCGTGAAGTGTAGCGGGCGTCGCGCAAACCGGGCTGAGGACGACGTCATAGCGTTCGAGGAATGCCAGGCAGTCACTTCGAAGTCTGTTCCACTCGGTCAACGTGTCGAAATATTGCTTGGTCGACATCGCTTCACGTCCCTGCGTCCACTCAAGCAGAGGATGCATTTCTTCCGTGCCGAGCCTGGCCAATAGCTCAACGATGCCACGCCCGCCGTCGGCTAGCACCAGACGCATCCAAAGATCGGGCGATGTCTCAATACCGGGCGGGCGGTCTTCGATGACGGACGCCACCATATCTTTCAGGGACGAAGCCGCTGCATTCAGTGTTGCTGCCGTTTCTGTTGTGGGCGCTGTAATACCGTTGTCGGTGTAGTGAGCTACGCGCAATTTTTCGAGCGCCACTTCGTCCGGATTGCCGAGTGGTGCGGGAACAACCATCGGGTCACGTCCATCAGCCCCGGATATCAGCTTCAGGATAAGTCCCAGGTCTTCGACTTTGCGGGTCATTGGACCAACCGCAATGAAAGCTTCAGAAGCACCGGTTTCCAAAAAGGGAATATGACCAGTCCGAGGCACGCGCCCGCTTGTCGGCTTGAGCCCGGCGATGCCGCAGAAGTGTGCGGGCATGCGAATGCTCCCTCCGTAGTCGGTTCCGATGTCAAATGTCGCGCCACCGGCCGCAACAAGGGCCGCCGCCCCACCGCTGCTTCCGGCGGGGCTGCGCGCAACATCGTACGGATTGTTTGTGCGCCCGAACACATGATTGTCCGTGACAAATTTCAAGGTGATTTCGGGCGTGTTGGACTTT
Source organism: Nitratireductor sp. XY-223 (assembly GCF_004959855.1). Taxonomy (GTDB): domain Bacteria; phylum Pseudomonadota; class Alphaproteobacteria; order Rhizobiales; family Rhizobiaceae; genus Hoeflea_A. Next base: position 701,089 of record NZ_SPNT01000003.1, read on the forward strand.
CCCAGAAGAATGGCGCCAGCCGATTTCAACCGGGCAACAACCGTTGCGTCTTTGTCCGGTATATTGGCAATCAAGCCTCTTGTGCCGGCGGTTGTGACCAGACCCTCAGTTTCGAGAGAGTCCTTGATGGTGATCGGAATGCCATGCAGTGGCCCTCGTATTTTTCCGCGAGCCAATGCGTCATCAGCGGCTCTGGCATCGTCAAGCGCCGCATCGAGCCTCAAAGTTGCCGCTGCGTTCAGCTTGGTGTTGATTTCGCTAATTCGATCGCAATAGGCGCGCGTCAGTTCGAAACACGAAATTTCGCGCCGGGAGATCATTCCGGCCAGTTTCGTTGCCGAATGAAAAGTCAGGTCCTGCTGCACGGCCTTCTTCCAACCAAAGTTGCACCAGTGACCAGTCTACACCAGCAACCAAGCTCTGTGAAAAATGGACAACGTGTAGCGTTCGCTTTGAGCAGGTCTTGAGTGATGTGGTCGGTACCCGGGTCAGCCGGGGTGCGCGCGCGGTCCGGTCCGGCGCAGCAGCAGCGCACAGCCCGCGCAGATCGCCGCACACACCAGCACCACCGGAATGGCGCCATGCCACGCGCCGCTCCAGGCGACGAGAGCAGCTCCGATTGGCGGTCCGACCAGCTGGCCGATGGCCGCGCCCTGCATGACAATGCCGCTGACCGTCGCAATGACGGTGCGATCCGGCGCATGGTCGGGAATCAGTGCGAACAGTGAACTCGGGATCAATCCCGTACAAATGAACAATCCGCCGGCGGCAACGGTTCGCAAGAGGCCTGAAATACCGTCCAGCAGCACGATCGACCCGCCGATTGCCATGGCCGCACAGCCAACGAGGATCAGTGTCGTGGAGCGGACACCACGATCGTGCAGCCAGCCGGAGAGCAAGTTTCCGGCGGCGTTGCAGAAGACCGCAAATGCCCCGACCACCGCCGCGCCCGACGGCGTGAAACCGTTCAGTTCGATGAGGATCAGCGGCAGGAATCCGGCGACGATGAGGTATTGACCGGCATAGAAGGCGAAGACGGTGCCGAGCAGGACCGGACCCCGGCCGAGAGCATGCCCCAGGCTTTGCCACAAGCGCGGTTTTGCCTCCGGTCGCCGCGCACCCTCTCCAAGGCCGCGCCCCACCCGGTAGACCGGAAGCGCCGCGACAAGGATCAGGACCGAGGTCAGCCACCACAGGACCCGCCAGTCGAAATGCGCCAGGATCAGCCCCGACAGCGCCAGCATGAAACCGGAACCGACCGGCATGTACATGCCCCATAGCGCAAACGACGTCTTCATGTGCCGTTCGGAGACGGCGTGCAGGATGAGACCGGGCATTGAGGTGGTGGTCAGCAAAAAGCCGAGACCCTCGAACACCCGTGTCGCCAGCAGCGCCGTGCCGCTGTCGACGAACCCGCCCGCAATTCCCGAGAGCGCCGCAAGAACCATACCAAAGATGGCGACCCGGAGGCGTCCGAACTGGTCCGACACGGTTCCGAGAAACACCGCTGTCGCAGCGGCCACCAGATTGAAAATGGCAATGACCCAGCCCGACTGCACCAGGCTCAGCCTGAGCTCGGCCTGCAGGTCCGGCAACGCCGCCGGCACCTTGCCGACCAGCATCGCAACGGCGGCGCCCGCGCCGATCAGGATGGTCACTCGCAGCCAGGTCATGCGGCTTTGTGCACGAAATCGGTTCTCCGAAAGGAATTCAGGTCCGGAACCCGTCTCGGTTAAATGGAATTATCTCCATTTGCAATCATTGAAGCCGCGCGTTAGCGACCCGGTGGGCAAAGCGCCACCGGGTTCGAAGCGGCCAAAGGCCATTAACTTACACGAACGGCACAGCCGCGGTGGCGCCATGCAGCCATCGCCATGCTGCTATCAAAGGCAGGGGAGGGGGAGCGGCTTTCGCCGCGAACTGCACAGACGACTGCGGTGCGGACGTTTGAGACATTCACGCGAATACCGCCGGGGGATTCGGGAGTTTCAGGAATACGCATTATCGCCGGATGAAATTAATGCGGTTCAGCCGATACGCGCAGGACCAATTTACCCCTCACATGTCCTCCCTCCAGTTTTTCGTGTGCTCGGGCGACGTCGTTCAATTCGAAGGGCTCAGTGGGGGGAAGCCGCATTCCACCGGCGTCTACAATATCAACCAATTTTTGCAGTTCCTCGCCAAAACGTGAGTCATCGACGTAAGCCAAGATTTTGGCAGCGCCGCGTTCCTTCGCTTCAGCAATACTCGCTTCGATGTCACCGTCATCCGTCAACGTTGCGATACTGACAAGCTTTCCACCCTGCTTTAGCAGGGCTACGGGATCAGTGAGAGAGCCGGCGCTGATCGCGTCGACTATCAAATCAACGCCATTGGGTGCCCATTTGGCGATTTCGTCGCTGATATTTTGGGTTTTGTAGTCAATTGGAAAATCGGCTCCCAAGGATCTGACATACTCCAAATTGGCACCACTGCAGGTCGTGGCCACGTCCGCGCCAGCCCACTTGGCCAGTTGAACCGCAAAGCTGCCCACACCACCGGAAGCACCGTTAATCAGTATTTTTCGGTTCTCTCCCTTTTCTAGCGCGCCCTTGTCGGCGGCAAACAGTGCCTGCCAAGCCGTGATGCCTGCAACGGGTATCGTGGCCGCAGATTCCAAAGTCATTTCCGGCGGAACCAACGCAACACGCTTCTTGTTGACGACGAGATATTGTGCGTAGGAACCAGGTTTTCCCGCAGTAAATTGATTGGTTCCGGAAACGACCCTGTCACCCTCTGAAAATTCAACAACGTTTTCACCTGTCGCCACTACGATCCCCGAAGCGTCAAGCCCGAGAACCAGTGGAAACGCTCCGTTGGGCAATGCCGACTCAAGGTAACCTGCTCGCATTTTCCAATCGGCGGGATTGACTCCCGCGTATGCCACTTTGACCAGTACGTCATCCGCCTCAAGTTCCGGTATGGGACGTTGTACAATCTCGAATGTTTCCGCACTGCCCCATTGATTTATGACAGCCGCCATCATTGATTTAAGCATGGTTCCGTTCTTCCAAGTGTTGATCTGTAAATCTTGTAGGGTTTGGTCTCCCAAACGGCTGGGCTATCGATCATGGCTGTGCCTCGTGCCGCTGTTTCCGCCGGTGGCTGCTATATCTTTCAGTCGGTTCACGCTGTTTCCTTTCACCAACTTTTGCCAGTGTGGGTGGATTGGCAGTCGACGGGGTGCGCCGGTTTGCCGTCAAACCCGCGCAAGCCACTCGGACAGTGCCTTGCCGATCTCATCGGGATAGTCTTCCTGAACGAAATGCCCGCCTTGCCCAAGGAACACCGTTTCAAGATTCTTCAATGTTTTCCGCAAATGTTCAGCTTGCGCCATCGGAATGATCGCCCCGGGATCAACGTGGAACATCAGCTTTGGAAGTTCGCTCGCCAGCAACCAGTCGTTGTTGGCCACTGCCACCTCGTAAACGTCCGCAGGTTCGCCCGCGATGGGAATTTCGCGTGGCCAATCCAGCAGGATCTTGCGGCTTTCCGGCGTGGGGTAATAGCGGTTGTACTCGGCAATGACCTCGTCCGGGAGTGACCCGTTCGGGCTGCCATGGCGCATAAACTGGTCCAGAAGGATATTCTGGTTCATGATCATTTCTTCGCCGACGCCGGCGGTGTTGACGTTGCGGACGAACTCCGCGAACGATCCTAGGGACTCGTAGCTTTCGTACGGAATGAAGGGCGGTGTCATGGCTTCCATGAAAGCAATGGCCGATATCCGTTCCGGACGCGTGCGCGCATAGTGCCAACCAAGACCAGAACCCCAATCGTGGATGACCAGCACGGCATCGCGAAGATCAAGCGCATCGAGAAACGCAAACATGTATTCCGCAGTTTCGGTGTACGTGTCGGTCAATGCCGGTTTGTCACTGTCGCCCATGCCGATCAAATCCGGCGCAATGGCGCGGTGGCCGGCGGAAACATAAGGAATGATGTTTCGCCATAGGAAGGAAGATGCCGGATTGCCATGCAGGAAAACGACCGGCCGGCCTTCGCCAACATCGACATAGGCAATTTTTTGGCCCTTCACCGTCATAAAGGATTTTTCGGGCACGGTAACCGTAGCGGCTGACGCGGTTGAGACAATTGCTGCCATTGCGGCAACCGAGACGGCATTCTTAAGAAACGATCTGCGGTTCATTTCTATCTCCTTCGTTTGTGTTTTCCAGAATTTATGTTTACTAGTTGAAACATAAACTGCGCACGACTAAACACGGCGTTCCATATTTGAAACACCAAGGTTACCCGATGCGATCAAGCGACTGGGAGATGATGCCATTCTTTCTGGCCGTGGCGCGTGGCGGAAGCTTGCGCGCAGGCGCAGCAATAATGAATGCCAACCATGTCACCGTGAACCGAAATATCCAGGTTCTGGAAGCGAGCTATGGCGTCCAGCTTTTCACCCGCTCCCGGCGCGGATTTAAACTGACCGCGGCCGGCGAGGCGCTATTGCCAATGGCTGAAGAAGCCGAGCGGGTTTTCCTAGGGGCCCGGCGGCGGGTTGAGGGGCTCGACAGAACCGAAGCCGGAACGATCCGGTTTTCGCTTTCCCCGATGATGGCTTTCGACATCGTCGCACCAATTCTGGCGCGCTTTTTTGAAGCCTATCCGGAGATCGACATCGAGTTCCGTTTGACTGACAAAAAAGAAGACATCAACCGGGCCGAAACGGATGTTTCGCTGCGGGTCGCGTTTGAGGTGACTGACGATGTGGTTGCCCGCAAGCTGTATCCTATCGCGATCGGTACCTACGCCAGCAAAAGTTATCTGGAGAACGCTGTATCAAAGGCTGAGTCCGGTGGGGCCGGGCTTTACTGGCTTGGTTGGACCGGGCCGGGCGAAAATACCGAATTGCTTCGCCAGTCGCCATTTCCGTTGGCTGCTGTCCGCCATGCTTCCGATGAAGGTTACATGCATTTGAGCCTGGTCAGACAGGGGTGCGGCATGTCAAAGCTCCCCGTTGTCTACGAGCACCTGTACCCCGATCTGTGTCAGGTTCCTGGTACCGAGATGGAATTGAGTCGCACTCTTTGGATTTTGCTTCACACGGATTTGCGCCGCACAGTCCGCGTTCGAAGGTTTGTGGACTTCCTGGCGGAAGGGTTGCGGGAGTTGCAACCCAAAATGCAAGGGACGCTCTATCAAAAGTGATGCGTTCTGGAATTGTGACGGCATCTGGCTAACCCGGGCGCTTGCCCTTCAGCAGGATTTCGTCCGCTTGGCATTGCCGGAAGCGAACCTGTTCCCGGCATCGATCACGGCTTCGGAAAGCGGGCCATACAACGTGCCATGCAGTGCGCCGGGAATGACGATCAGCTTGGAGGAGGGCATCGCCCGGTGGAGTTTCCACGCTGTCGAAAGCGGCGTGGAGAGGTCGAGCCGGCTGTTGATCAGAACTGCCGGAATGTCTTTCAAGGCCTCGGCCCGTTCCAAAAGAGGAGGATTGAGCCCTGCTAGGTTTCGAAAGTAGTGGGTGACCACTCTTGCAAAGCCGAGGCTGAAGCGCTGATCGGCAAACAGTCCGGGCGTCTCGGCACGAGGGTCGACCGTGAGGACAGCCGCTTCCCAACGGCACCACGCCAGAGCCGCGGCTATCTGGCTTGACGGGTCGCCCGAAACCAGCCTTTCGTAATAGGCGGCGACCATACCCAGCCCCGGTTCGCCTTCCGGCGCCCCTTTCCGAAATTCCTCAAAAGCTTCAGGCAGAAATTCCCCGGCACCGCCATACAAAAGGTCTATTTCGAATTTGCTGGTTGACGTGACGGCCGCCAGAAGCAGGCCGCTGACCCGTGCCGCGTGCGCATGGGCATAGGCTTGTGCCAGTGTCGCACCCCACGACGATCCATAGACGTGCCACCCGTCAACGCCGAGCAGGGTTCGCAGCCGTTCGATATCGTTCAATAGATGCGCCACGGTGTTGGCGTCGAGCGCTTCAAGGGATTCGCCTGCATGGGGCCTGGAACGGCCCGCACCTCTTTGGTCCATTGCCACAATGTGCCAGCGATCCGGGTCGAACAGGCGTGGCATGCGGGGCGAAATGCCATCGCCCGGTCCGCCGTGAAGCAGAAGGATTGCCGGACAGGACGCGTTGCCGAAGGTCTCCCAGTGCACCGAATGACCGTCCTGTTCCGGAAGATATCCGGATCGAAGCGGTCCTGTTTCCGGAAAGAGTGTTGTCGCCACATTCACCTCCTGAATTCCAGCCTCGCATATCGCTGATCGGATCCGCAACGGGTCCATCATTCGTTTTTCCCGGCTCTGGCGGGCCGTTCGCCGCGAACTGAACAAGTGCCGCATTGGGGTAAATGCTGACAATGTTCAACCCCGGTCTGGTGGCCGCTCTTCGATCAAACTTGACATGCAGTAAAATTACTGCATATCGGTGATCGATGACAGATGAGCAGCTCGATCTCATATTCAAAGCGCTCTCCGACAGTACTCGCCGCCGCATCATCGATCGTTTGAGCCAGCAACCGGCCCAGTCATTGTTCGAGGTATGCGCGGCATCGGTTGCTGAGGATGGCGTTGCATTGTCGCGTCAGACCGTTTCTCAGCATCTCGCCGTCCTGGAGAAGGCTGGATTGATCGAGACAACGTGGAAAGGGCGCACGAAAGCCCATTCGCTGAGTATCAGCGAGGATCATATCGCCGCTGCATCGTGGCTCATGAACTACAAACAAGACGGAGAAAAATCATGAAGATTTATGTGACCAACGTCTTTGTCGATAACCAAGACAAAGCAGAGAAATTCTACACCGAGGTCCTCGGTTTCGATGTGAAAAACAATATTCCCATGGGTGAACATCGTTGGCTGACGGTCGTGTCGGGCGAAGACCCCGACGGCACGGAATTGCTGCTTGAGCCCAGCGAGCATCCCGCCGTTAAGCCCTACAAAGATGCACTGGTTTCCGACGGCATTCCCGCGCACTCTTTTCAGGTGGAGAATCTGGATGCGGAGCGGAAAAGACTTGGCGAGCACGGAGTGACGTTTGTTCAGGAACCGATGAATGCCGGACCAGTTCGCATGGCGGTTTTCGACGATACCTGTGGGAACCTCATTCAGCTTATTGAGATGGTTGACACTTCTCCAGCATGAGCATCGGGTCAGCACGCATAGTCTCTACCCGAGCGGCACACAGCAGCCGTTCGGGCAAACCACAAGATGCTGCTCTGGAACCAGGTCAAAGCCGTGTAATCGACGCATGCTTACTGCTAAACGCCAACACAGAGATTCAGTCTTTTTCGACTCCAAAACGCTTTCTGTATTCCGTCGGTGAAATTCCGAAGACACGTTGCATGGCGCGCCGCATACGTTCGTCATCCTCAAAGCCGGCTCGTTGCGCGATCGTCGCAACGGGAAGTTCGGTGACCTCGAGCAGGTCGCGCGCTGCCGCTATGCGAAACAGTTCTATGGTTTTGGCGGGCGTTCGGCCGGTAGTTGCCCGATAGACCCTGGTGAAATTACGTTCGCTCATTCCTACTTGCTCAGCCAATCGATCGACGCGCAAATCCCGGTTCAAATTGTCCCCGATCCAGGTGTGAAGAGCATCGAACCGACCATCGGCATCATTGATTTGACTGAGAAGCACGGAACTGAACTGAGACTGGCCACCGGAGCGGACCATATACACGACCAATGTTCGTGCCAGACGAACGGCAACCTTTCTCCCCGAATCTTCAGCCACCATGGCAAGAGCCATATCAATGCCCGCGGTCACGCCTGCCGACGTCCATACATTTCCATCCTTTATGAACATACGGTCCGGTTCTACTGTCACATCCGGATGCTGATTTGCCAGTTCGTCGCATGAATACCAATGCGTTACCGCGCGACGGCCATCAAGCAGGCCGCCTGCCGCGAGAACGAACGCGCCCGTGCAAACAGAGCCTATTCGCGCGGCTTGATCGGCCAGATGGAGTGTATTTTCTACAAGCTTCGGATCTTGCGCTGCCGCTTGCGCTCCGAAGCCGCCTGAAATCAGTAGGGTATGGATTTTTCGGTCGCGCCATCGCTCCAAAGGTTCCGTGTCGAGTTCAACTCCTGCATCCGTCAGCTGAACCCCGCCTTTCGCAGACGCAAGCACGATCTCGTATTCTTCGCCTCCAACTCGTCTTGCATCGGCAAAGACCTGCATTGGACCGGTGACGTCCAGCAGTTTGGCGTCCGGAAAAACGACGATAAGAACAACCGGGCGCGATTTGGCGGAAAATGAGGGCATGTGTCGGTTTTGCCAAAAAAACAATTGTTAGTCTATCCACAAGCGACCCGGAGCGTGCGGGCGTTGGCCGCGGCGCCAAAACCACCATGAGAAAACGCCCTCGAAATCGCGATTCCGTTCGGGCGCTCGAGGCTTTGATGGCAAACGTCAATCACCGTGGGACCAGGGTTTCTCGATTGAGGGATCCGTCGGCGCCTCGTTAATGTAGGATGCGATCAGGCGGTCGATTGCGCGGCGGGCCAGCCGGTTATGATCGGGGGAAAAGCCGAGGGTCGCGATATAACTCCAATGCGCATGCATCATGGAGACAACAAGAAATGAAAGCTCCTTGCAAGCAGCGTCATCGAGTTCCGGATGCGTAATTGCCAGTTCATGAAGAATGACCTGACCGAGGGTTTTGTATTTCTCACACAAGCGCTCTTTCAACGACGCTGAGCCTACTGCATAGGCGAACAAAGCGTCATAAGCCTCAAGATTGTCGGGCATGGGATGGTCCTCGGACAGACCAAAGAGAAAATCCAGAAAGAACTTGAGACGCTCGACCTGACGGACTTCCACGATGCCTGCAACCAGGGCGTCCTGATAGACCTGTTGCAGATGGCCGCATAATTCCACCATCAAGGCATCAAGGTCGGAATAGTAGTACCGGACCAATTGGCGGGACAGACCCGCTTCATTTGCGATGCTTTCAAACGAAACCACCTGCAGTCCCTGGGTGGTCAGCAATCGCGTCGCGGCATTCAGGATCTGAGTTTTCTTGTCATGGGTCGGATCGCCTGCGTTTGGATCGGTGTTCATCTATCCCCTCCCGAAAACCCGCGCCGCCCGATTCAATCATAAGAGAAATTCGCGGCCGGGAAATATTAATGAGAGGCATTTTCGGATTGAAAGTGCACAACTTTCAATATCGGCGTCGACTATATTTGCAACCTCTTGATATTGGTGCGTTTATTTCGGTCGTTGCATTGATTTGTCCGGCTATATTTTTCGAAATGCAAAGATCAGGACTGATTGACTCTATCTTCCTGATTTCAATAATATTTAAGCAATCTGATCGCTCGTATTTCGATTGATCATGATGATCAAAACTCGGTTTTGAAACTTAAGACTGGCTTGAACGAAACCTGGGCGGATAACGCAAACGGGCGCCAATTGGCGGAAAATGAGGGCATGTTGTCAGTCTTGCCCAAAAATTTGCTGCTAGTCTATCCACAAGCGACCTGGAGCGTTCGATGCAACCTGGGGGAGGGGTCATGCGATCGCGGACTACAACGGTCTTGGATTGAAGATCATCGGTGCAGGTCAACTGCACCGGGCCAGTGAAGACGCCTTAACGAGAGCGCAGTGGTTTGGATGCGGCGAGATCGCTCGGCGGCTGTGTTTTGGAGGAGGTTGAGGCCCAGTAATCTGGGCCCTTTGGGTCACAAAGGCTGAAGGTACAGCGGGCGGGACAAATTGGGGGAATGTCGGGTAGTGACAGGTTCTCAGCTGAACGCACTCGACCATATCGGTCAGGAGATGCGAGCCGCCTTTTCGCTTCTTTCTCGCAAGGATGCTGAGCGGGCCGTTTCGGCCACGCTGGCGCATTTTGAAGGCGGGTTGGAGTCCGAGTTCGTCAAACGTGATTGCCCGCTTCATTGGGCCGATATTGACCAAGCTGGCCGCTTTATCAGGGGCGGTCGCTGTGGTCTCTTGAGCCGGTCCGCGGATATTGTAGCGCAACCACAAGACGACCCTGTGATTTCCATGATTGTGGCGCTTGCCGCAAGGGAAAGGGCCGTGGCCGGCGACATAATCCCGCTGCCAAAAGAAGACAGGTTCCTGTGGTTTGTTCCGGTCACAGACAGCGCCGCAAAGAGCCCCGCACGAACCAATTTGCGCGGCATCTCGGTTGGCCGGGAGCTCTGCGAACAAATCATGGAAATTTACAACCATCGCGCCAATCTGACACCAGCGGAGAAACGAGCCATTTTCCAGTTGGTTGGTGGGCTGTCCAATCGTCAATCCGCCATCAAGGACGGGGTCAGCGTTGAAACCAAACGGGCGCATACAAAGAACGCCTGCGCCAAGTTGGGATGCGCAGGACAGACCGAGTTGATCAAAAAAGTGCTCGGGCAGTTGGTTCCCCTGGTTGCGATCGGTGACACGGACACGGACACGGCCCGCGTTCGCATCGCCTCGGATTTTGTTGCCCGTCATTTGTCAAATGATGCTCGCCTTACCGTGCAGCTTCTTCCCGATGGCCGGCAGATCCGTATCATCGAGTGCGGCCCGCTCTCGGGGCGACCCATCCTTCTCATCCACGGCATGATGTGGCCGCTCTTTCTCATTGATCTGGGTCGCCACCTTGAAGCGGCGGGCTTGCGGATAATAATGCCCATTCGCCGCGGACATCTCGAACCGGCCTCGGTTCCCTCGCTGTACAGTCAGGGTGACTTCGCGGTGGATTTTCTCGATAGCATCGCCACTTTCATACGCCAGAACTTCAACGAGCCTCCTCCGGTAATCGGCAACTCGTTGGGTGCCGTTCTGGCTGCATCGTTCGCAAACCGGCATCCGGATCTGGTTCCGCAACTCTTCCTTGTTGCAACCAACCTTACCCAGACGAAGGAATCGTCAAGTCCCAGGGCCAGCCGATTCTATGGCGCAATGAACCGGATTTCACAGCGGCGGCAACTTTTTCAGCAAGTTACCTGGGAGTACAGGGATTACTATCGAAATCACAAGACTTGCCGGGACATTCTTCGAAAGCTCTTTGAAGAAAGCAGTGGTGACCTGAGCACCCTGGAAGGACGTTATTCCGGGCGCAACATGTACGAGATATTCTCCGAAAGCTATCAATCCTCCATTGCGGGCATAGCAGAGGATTTCAGTTTCGTCATGCAAAGCTGGCGAAGCGAGCTTGAGAGGTTGAATTGCCCGGTGACCTTCATTCAAGGCACCCATGATCCGCTTACCCGAGTTTCCGATTTCGAGAGCGTACTATCCGGTTCTGGCCGGCGGAAAACGATCGAACTGATCAAAAACGGCGGACATTTCCTGTCGAACTCCCACCCGGAGGAGCTTTGGGGGATCATCAGGAGACAGATCAGATGACGTGTGTTCTTCTCTGTGTTACTTGTTCGCCTTGACCGCGGGTTGGCCAGATAGGCAGCGTAGGCTGGGGCTGTTCACTCCTCATGAATGAGGAAGATACCGCCACCGGCAGTACATCGAACAACATAAAGCAAACCGCCTTCGACTTGCCGTTGGTTTACAATTTCGCCACCAGCGCCGGCTGCGAGTGACTTTTCCTTGCGGGTTTTGACGTAAAAAAGACCCGCTGAACTGCTCATTATTTCGATCTGTTTTTCGGCGATGCGAACCTCTACGCGATTGTTGATATGTGCGCGGTACTTTGCTTCCGCGCGAGAGGTCGTTACAAACTCCAGCCACGGATAAGTGTCTCTTACCTGTGCAATCCAAGCGTCCAGTTGGGTGAGGAGCCCGGGCTGACCTGCGGTGTTTGAAGTCCGCCAGCCAAGTGTCTCGGGGTTTCTGCAATATTTAGATTCACCCGACTTGCCCGGGATGTCGTAAATGTCGTCCGGATGCACGAAATGAGTCCAAATACCCATGCCGGCGATCTGAGACAGCATCATCATTCTGACATCCGGCCGGAGCACATAGCCGTATGTGTCGCGCGGCAGACACAGCAGCTCGTTCATCCAGGGCTCGGGCCCAAACTCCCTGTATCCGCCATTTGCGGTGTCGCCGGTGGAAAACAGACCGCAAACCACTGAAATTTCGGGAAACACCGCCTTGAGCGCGCGAACGTGGTCTGCGTGATACCAATTGTTTGCCGGTACCCATGATGTCGGAAGAGGCACGGGGACACAGTCGCTCCAGAGCGATCGGGCGACGGCCAGCTTGGACTTGAGTGTTGCCTTGTCCGGCCAGAAATCGTCCGTCATTGGTTCATGATTATAACCGTGAAAACCAAACTCATCGTCCTCTGCAAATTGCCGAATCCGAGTGAATCGCTGCTGCAGTATCTGCCGGCCGCCGAGCAATGCCGGCGCGGAAAGATCGGCTTCCCGACCGTTGTCGACATCGTCGTAGTTCATGATGGCGTACCACGAGTATTTGAGATCATGCTTCTCCCGCAAAGCCATCATGTCTTTGTGCCATACGCCAAAGAAGAAGCCGTTCCAGTCGAGACCCTGAAACTCACTGGTTACCGGTTCCAGCCGAGCGTCCGACAGCGAAGTCGGAAAGTCGTCAATATGAAACATTGCGAAGCCGGCTATTGCACTTACGCCGACATCCATGGTGTCCAGAACCGTCTGAACAATAAATCCACGCAATACCCTCCAGAACAAGGCACCGGTGTTCCAATAGGCAAGCCTGCCGCGACCGATATCTCTACGCCAGAGTATGGGATTCCCCGCGCAATCCGAGATGAGTATGACACAGTCCGGCGAAAGATCGGCGCGCCCGATCACCAGACGACTGTGCTCGATCAACCAGTCCGCATCGCTTACGTTGAGACCGGCCGAACCGGCAAAAACTTCGGCGTCAATTGAGAGCCCCGTTGAAACTTGCATTGACGGTTCTGTTGCGTTCACTCCCAGTCCGAACAACTCCGATAACTGCGTATTCCAGCATCTGTGCGCAACGACCATGCCGCCACCGGAACGAACGAAGGCGGAAAGTTCCAGCGTTTTTTTTTGCCCCAATTCCCCAATCCTCTCGGTGCACAGGACGATTGAGCTGAAATTATCAAGCGCAGGCCAGGCGGACCGCCGCGCAAGGTCCAATATCGAAAACCGAACCTTGGCGAAATCCAAAGCCCTGCAGATGTTCTCCAGGATGGCCTGTGAGGGGTCACCGCCATGGCAAATAATGAGCAGTTCCTGTGAGCGGCTGGATGTGGTTATCAAAGCGGGTGCCGGGCCGCTGGAGGAGCGCGTTTTGCGGAAAGGCCAAAGCTGCATTTCGCGTTTTTCTCGAATTTACCGGCAAATTTCAACCGGACTTGATTAGTCACGATTGAAGAAGGCATGATGCCGATTTGCGTGTTTTGAGTCGAGGGGTTGCGCGAAACAGCATGTCGTTGAATGGGGATCAGGACCACGAAAATCCGCCGATACACGTCCTTCTTTGCCCGGATCAACCGTCCTGGGCATTTGACAATATCGCCACCAATATCGCCCGGTTCGCAGGACCCAACAGGATTTCAAAGCTCTATATGCGAGACCTGATCGGCAATGAGAGCCGGATTTTCGAGGCCCTGTTTCTCAAACGCATCGATCTTTGCCACGTTTTCTGGCGTGAAGACCTATTCTATCTGCTGCATCCGCAAACCATCGGCAAAGCGGCCAGACAAATGGGTCTTGAATATGAAACGGCTGTCAGGGCTATCAACAGCTGCGCATTCACGACGTCCATCTACGATCACCTGTTCAGTAGCAGCGCTGATATCAATAGTCGTCGCTCAAGTTTCGCGATGATTGACGGCTATACGGTTTCATCGGCCAGGCTGCAATCGATCTATTCGGCCGAACCGGACATACCGGCTCCTGACCGTGTCATCTCCGACGGTGTCGATGTTGAGCATTTTCATCCACGCGAGCCCGATCGGACAAAAGACCGTGCCGCTGTCGGATGGGTGGGCAACAGTGCATGGGGAAAGCAGAGCGAGTGTTTGGACGTAAAGGGGTACCACCGGCTCTTTCAGCCGATGATGAACGAACTAAGTGCGCGTGAGATTGCAACGGATGCAAAAATCGCAGACCCGCAGATCAATCGCATTCGTTTTGAGGACATGCCTGATTTTTACAGGCAGCTTGATGTTTTCGTATGCACGTCGTCCATGGAAGGAACACCCAACCCTGTGTTGGAAGCCATGGCCTGTGGCATACCGGTCGTGTCTTCCAACGTAGGAATTGTTCCTGAAGTATTCGGAGACCTGCAGAAGCGATTCATTATCGAGGCGCCAACGGCAAAGAATTTTGCGGATGCCGTCGCCGAGCTGCTCGGTGACAAACAGCTTTGCCGCCAAATCTCCAGACAAAACAGAGAACGAGCACTTGACTGGTCTTGGGAGATCAAAACAAGAGACTGGTGGCCCTTTTGGGAAGGTGTAATGCGTCGCACAATGGAGCCGCGAAACGCGATCCGCCGGGAAGTCTACCTTCGTTCAAACGCCGGCGGCGCTTGAAATAAACAAGAAATTTACCTCAGCCGACAACAAATCCCGACAACTCACCCAATTGGGTAATGCGGCGCCGCAGAAATTGTTCTCCTATCTGAAGTGACATGATCGGGCATGGCTTCAAGGGAGAGCGCCGTGGACTTTTGCCACTTATCGGAAACCCTGGGTGACGAGCGTTGCGGGCTGTATTTCCTGGCGGGGATGGATTTGAACCCCGCGGCAGCCGGAACCGGCGTGGTGACAATTCACGCCGCTGAAGGCGCTCTGAATAATGGACATCAGGATTTCATCGAGAGCGTTTTCGCTGCTCAGTTCCGCGATTATGATGTCCGGTTCAGGTTCCACTCGAGCGAAGAACTGCATTGTCCCGACAGCCTTGAGAGTTTTGCACGGAGTTTCCGGCACGACCACATCGTATCTGACCCGACAGGAGCATTCACCAGGGTCGCCAAACTGCTTGAGCTTGTGCGGGATATTCGCGCCGAACTGGGCTCTTCAGTTGACCGCATTCTGTGGCGGTCCGAGACCTCGGCCCTTGTTGTTCTCGCTACCGGGTTCCAAGTCGGTGAAACCGGCACGGCTGAAGATGACCGCCTGAACTTCCTGCACGATCAGGTCAGTTCACTGATCAGGGATCGGGCGGCAGCCGATCTGAAGAAAGCAATCAGATCGGTGCATGTGAACACCGAGATGCCAGCGGGCCGCTATACACATGTTGATGAAGGTCACCGCGCTGCTCAAGATAAATCTACAGGCTTAACCGGAATGTTCGCTCGAATTTCCGGCATAGCAGCGCTTATTGGTCTCGGAACGATCTCCGCTGCTAGCGCCAGCGTGCCTGCTCTTGTCGAAGACGATGGGTCTCTAACGCCGGGGGTTGCCGCGCTTGTCGGGCTCACCACACTTGGCGAGAACTCTTACGGCCTACGCAATCACTATCAGGCAGTCGGCGGCTTAAGGCTGTATTTTGGAAAAACCGATGGATCAATCGAAACAGGTTTGTTACCGGGTGCTCCGGGTTCTGACGAGATCGCATTGACAGACACACCTAGTCCTGACGGTGCAAAACCAACCGGCGAGCCAAATTTGCCGGCACCAAGCCCCGAGCTCCTGGACCTGCCGGACACTCCCAGCAATTCATAATCGTGCATAACACGGGTTGATGAGAGGAAAGGGGAAACGTGAGGGAATTTTCAGAAATCAACATGCGCACCATCATGCTTAAGGCGGGTGCAATAGCGCTTTTGCTGCCGACGGCAGCGCTGGCAGCCGATGCAACGGCATTTGTGGAAATCAACGAGAGCCCGGTCAATGACACGGTTGTCTATTGGGGCGCCGATTTCGCCCACAAAAGCGATGGAAACAACGGATACGGTGCGGGTGCCGGTTTTGTCACCGCGCTGAACGGGGACATCGGAGCCACGGGGTGGACTCTGACCGGCAACATCGGCGGTTCTCGGACAGAGGATGTGAATTCCGATACGAATTCGTTCTACAGCTCGGCCCTGGTGGGGTATCAATGGCACGCGCCTGGCTATTACATCACCGTGGCCGGCGGTGTGAACTACGTCAACAACGATGAGACGCCGCCGGGTGGAGTGACCGATGGTGGCGAGGTGGGGGCAATCGCACAGTACGGTTTTGAGACGAAAATGGTCGATGCGTTTTACGTCCAGAGCTACGGCGCCTATTCGACCGCTTTCGATCAGAAATACGTCCATGCCAAAGTCGGCTACAAGACGCCGGTCCTAAGGTTCGGTCCGGAGTTCACCTTTTTCGATGAGAGCACCAGCCAGGAGACACTCCGTTTCGGCGGTTTCGTCGGTGACATATCTGTAACCGACTCGGTGAACATGGTGGTCTCCGCCGGATATCAGCATGAACTGGAGCCTGGTGTCGAAGACGGATTTTACGCAACGATCGGCTTCTCGGTCCCGCTTTCACTGCGCTAGAAACACCGGCAATCGACCGCAGAACTTTCTCTTCTGGTTTGCCAATCCCGGGAACCGACAGAGCGAATGACGGTTCACTGTCATCATTGCTGCGGCACTGGGCAGGTTGGTCCGAGCCCAATCCGGCAGGCCGCAGGAAGATGTTCATACCGCATTTCGTATCAGAGCAGGTTCATCGCGGTGGCCGAGCGCGGCGCAATCGAGAGGTCCGCGAAAGTCGCTACCGCATCGCCAACAAGGTTATCCTTCTGCATCAGGGCAACCTGACCCGGGGTCAGCGGTGGATTCGGCAGTAGATCTGCCAGGATAGCGAGGGCCCGCCAGGCCATGAACGGCACCGACAGAAACAGCCGACGCCGACCGGCCCGTGCGGCAAGCCTCATCAGTATCTCGCGGTATGTAAAGATCTCGGGTCCGCCCAGTTCATAGACTTTACCGGTGGCTCCGTCCCGATCGAGAACACGACAGATGGCTTCGGCGACGTCGCCGACATAGACGGGCTGAAGCCGCGTGCTGCCGTCGCCGAACAGCGGCACGACAGGAAGCCGTCGGAGGATCGCATCGAGATCGCCGAAAAAGGCCCCGTCGCGGCTGAACATGACACTCGGACGCAAGATGGTTGCTTCCGGACAGATGCGGCGCAACACCTCTTCTCCCTCGGCCCGGGCGCGGACATATGCCGACGGGGAATCCCGGCAAACGCCGATCCCGGATATCTGGATCAGTTGACAATCTCCGGCCGCCTTCACGATCTCCGCAATCCTGCGCGCCGCATCCACATGAACGTCCCGGAAGGTCTCGGTGCGCGTTTCAACATAAAGCCCGATGCAATTGACTACGGCCCGTGCGCCGCGGAGAGCCCGGTCCAAAACGTCCGGGTCCGACAGGTCGATCTGAACCGGGCGAACCGGGCGATCCCAGTGGCTGGAAAGTTGAGAGAGCTTTTCCGGAGAACGCGTTGCGACACAGACGGCATACCCGTGCTCCTGCAGCTTGCGGACCACCCGCCTGCCAAGGAACCCGGTTCCGCCAAGTACGATTACCTCTTGTCCAGCCATCTATGCGATCAATCAGCTCCAAATTAGCACTAGGAACAGGTGCGCAGCCCGCCGCGACGGGCTAGGCGCCTTGCGGGTCTTCGTCAGCCCCGCTCGCCCTGATCTCCTCATCCACCACGGACTGGATGGCCCGCAAGGTCCGCTCGAGATTGGACGGGCCGTCCTTCGTGGCGCGTGTCTTGGGATCGAGATAGCCGCGCGGGCCGTTGTGGCCGATACCCTGCAGCCGGATCTTGGAGATTTGCCCGTGCTTGCGCGCCTGGTTCCAGTAGGACGAACCGAAGATCCGCCACCTGTGCACGAAGAACAGCCCGCTGACGCGCGAGACGCGGTCCGCCGTTCCTTCCAGGTGGACGATGCGATTGAGCGACGCGATGCCGGCATGCGAGGAAAGCACACCGCCGAGCGACAGCAGCGTCAGGCGGCTCTGGAACTCGCCGTGCAGGAACGGGGCGGCGCCCAGCGAGATCTCGGCGCCGCCGCTGTAGCCTAGCAGGATCACCGGCTGGTGCGATTGCGGGGCGTGGCCGTTCTCCAGCAGCTTCTCGCGTATGATACGAAACGTGCCGGCGCTGTAGATCGGGCCGTAGCGCCCGTCGGCAGCCACCAGGACCTGGAACATGTTGCGCAGGCGGATGAGGTTCTGTGTCACGAATGCCCGGTGGCGCCCGGAATAGCGCCAGAAGCGGGCGAATATGCGCTGGCCGGTCAGCGGAATGCCGGCGGGCGAATAGGGAAAGAAATCCGCAATGACGGTCACGTAGGGCAGCCGTTGTTGCAGCTCGTCGAGAAAGTGCTGCTCCAGCTTCGGATGCCGCTCGCCGGTGATGGTGCCGATGCCGGTGACATAAAAGACCACGGCCTTGGTGTGCGCCAGCTTGTTTTCGTCCGGGATGACGTTGCGGACGCTGCGGCTTTCATCGCCGACATCGTCATCCGGCCCCGCGGTCCAGCGCGACCACCAGGTCATGGCCTCGAAGGGCGCCGTGATGAGGGCCACGAACAGCATGACGCTGGCGATGAGGAAGGCACCGAACAGGAGCTGCTGGATATCGGTCATCGGCTGCGCACCCTCTGCTTGACGAATTCAAGCACCTGATCGGAGGTGAAGCGCGAGAGCTGACGGCTTGCAAAAAGGAACCCGCCGCTCTGCGCCGCGCTGCTTTTGGTGAAGAACATGCGTTCGAGAAAGGACACCGCGACCCAGCCCGACAACATGCAGACCGCGCCGGGCAGGAACGGAACCTGCGCGCCGTAGAAGAGGCCGTACATCATCGTCAGGCAGGTCCATCCGTAAAGGACATAGGAAATGACGATACCGATGCTCGGCAACACGGCGAGGAAACCGAAGACCAGCGGGGCCGTCGCGACGAAGATCACGGACATGAAGTTCCACGGCGCCGTCACCACGCCGAACAATATGGCGGCAAAGAGGACCGAACAGCTCACCCACAGCCCCAGGCGAACGGTCAGGGATACGCCACTGAACACCAGCCCCAGGACAAACCCGATCGGCGACGCGGAAACCAGAAACAGCGCAAAGCATTGACCCAGCAGCAGCGAAACGCCGGCGAGAAAGACGACCCCGGTCGAAATGAACCGGGTGCGGTCGTCCATGATCGCCGTGTCGTAGACCGTCGGATCGAACCACAGGGCGCGGCCGATCATGTCGCGAAGCTGCGTGATGATGTCAAACCAATCCATGAGACAGTCCGGCTCGATTTCGGGTGTCGTCTGGAGGCTTGCCCATTTCCGGCAAAAACTCAATGCGGCGGGACGCGCGGCGCGGCCTGTTGCGGCAAGCTGGTGATTTTGGGACACAGCGTCGGCATGACCAGTGTCCGTTTGCGACGGGACCTGTGCCGCAACAATTCGAGGCTGAACACCGAATCCGCGATTGCAAATGTTCTTGAAATGTTCCTATATTGGCCGAGACAGGAGCGGTGCGATGGAAACACACAGGAAGTTCGAGACCTTCAAGGGGCTTCACGAGAGGGACGGTGCCTTCGTCATTCCCAATCCGTGGAATGCCGGTTCGGCGGTCATTTTGGAGTCGCTTGGTTTCGACGCCCTGGCGACGACATCGGCCGGCCTTGCCTTCGCGAAAGGCCGATGCGACGGGGCGGCTGAGATTACCCGCGACAGCGCGCTCGAAAATGCCCGCGAGATCGTCGAGGCGACGCATCTGCCGGTGTCCGCCGATCTCGAGGGCGGCTTCGGCGACCGTCCGGAGGACTGCGCCGAGACGATCGCGCTGGCGAGCGGGACAGGGCTGATGGGCGGCTCCATCGAGGACGCGACCGGAAGTCCCGGCGTGCCGATATACGATTTCTCCCAGGCGGTCGAGCGCATCGCTGCCGCCGCCGAGGCGGCGAGGGGTTTGCCGTTCCTGCTGACGGCAAGGGCGGAGAACTTCCTTTACGGCCGCCCAGATCTGGACGACACGATCCGGCGCCTTCAGGCCTATGAGGAGGCGGGGGCCGATGTTCTCTATGCGCCCGGCCTGCCGGATCTCGAGGCGATCCGTCTTGTCTGTCGGTCCGTCACGAAACCGGTCAATGTCGTCATGGGCCTCTCGGGGCCGACCTGGTCGGTCGCGCAACTGGCCGAGGCGGGCGTGAAGCGCATCAGCGTCGGCGGCTCGTTCGCCAGGGCCGCGCTCGGCGGCTTCATCCGCGCCGCCAATGAAGTGCGGGAGCGGGGTACGTTCACCTACGTGGTGGAAGCGCTGCCGGATGCGGAAGCGAGGAGGCTGATGGAAAGCAGGAGGCGGTAGCCGTTACGCACAAGAAATCCGAATGCCGAGAGCAGGTAAATCTGAAAGCAATCAATCGTTTACATCGAATCTGTGCTGCACCTTTGGCATGCAGTCGTCAAATGGCATGGCCAATTGTCTGTGCATCCAGTAGAAATCGAAGAGTTGCAATGTTGTTCGAAATAACCTATAGGTAGAAGAACAAAAAGGGAACAATAGCTCCGATTGTGTCTTGCAACATAGAGATTTTGCCGCTGGTCCACAGAGGAATGCTGAATGTCCGAGAAACGCTACACGCTCAAGCTCGCCTATTTTCCGATCGCGCTTTCCGGCGGAAATCGTGGAAAGTCCCGCGCCGTGAATCTGTCGACCGGATACAATCATGCATTCTTCCTGATTTACGACAACGAGGGCAATCTTTTTAGGGAAATCAACGGTTTTGCCACGGACAAACACGGTAAAAAGAAGGCTATCGGCTCCCCGCTCGACAGCAGCGACCGGCTGAAAATCCACATATTCGGCAAGAAGGGCGATCTTGGGCCGCAGAAAAACGAACGCGTCATATACGACAACCTGACCGAGGTGGAACTGAAAGCTCTGATGGCGACTGTCTATTCGCTGGAAGATGAGCTCGACAAACGCGATCTGCACTACCGGCTGCTCTCGCAAAACAGCAATAGTGTCGCCGCAACGCTTATGGAAGCGTGGGGGTTCAAGCGCAGCGACCTTTTCCGTTCTGATTTCTCCCGCAACGCAGATGGCGAAGGTCTTCCGACGAAAGGTTCGCTGCCCGGAGCGGAACGTGTCCTGCTCCACAACAAGAAGATGGCCGACTACGCGCAGCGGACACAATCGCTGATTAAGGGATTCGATGCGATTGAACGATCACTGACGTCGGATAGCCCCACCGTTCGATACAATGGAGTGGCATCCGGATTGAAAAAGATCTCGCCCCACATCCGGGCACTCGATGATGATGCTACCAAAAGATACTTGCAAGAGGCCAACCGAAGGCTGGGCTTTGGCGCAATCGGTGAATCTGGGAGTTTTGGTTCGCAGTCGACGTCCGGTCTTGTTCAACAATTGGATTTCAACATATCGCAAAGGCGGTTGGGCGAGCCTGGCGGTATCGATATTCCGGTTCCGCAGCGCAGACCCTCAGAACGGCCGCGGCTCTAGGGCCCCGCGATAGCGGCAACAAAATACGGGGCAAACGCATTTGACGGACAAGAGCAGAGCGATACGGCTGCGAAATCGTAACGGCTGATCTTTTTGCCCTAACGTGGTGTAATTGTGATGGAGGTTAAATTGGTCGTCTGTAGCAGAGTGATATTGATGGCCGGGGCACTGGTTTCCCAATTGATTTTGCACGGTTGTGCGTCGCCGAGCGAATACCATTTTATCACCTCCGGGCCGGTTGAGGCTGTCGGTTCCTCCTGCGGTTCCGTTGATGAAAATATCGTCTACGAGGCCGCATTGCCGGAACTCAGGCGCTATGACGGAACCCTGTTCCGAAGCGTTGAATATGGCTACAGGGATGTGTCCGAGCAGCAGATCGTTGCAATTGATCAAGCCCTTGCCCGAAAATTGCTTGCAGGGAAAAGCGTATCGAGCGAACCGAACGGAGCCACGAACGGCCGTTGCCGCATAACGTTCTGGATGGGAACCCATACAGTCATGTTCCCAATACAGGTGTTGCTTCCCTACCGTGTGGAGTTTTCCCTGAACAAAGGGCAAATTGAGGAAATCTGCCTAGGACTGGAGATTAAGGAACGTGACAGGTATTCACGCCCTCACGATCCGGAAATGGTGCTGAATCCCGACAAATTCCCGAACTTGAAACGCGACATGATCGTCGCGAACAGCGATTTGTACGTTAAAGCGGACGGCCCGCCTTTTGTATTGAGGGAAACATGGGAACCACTCAGGGTTCTTGGTTCACCGTGCTTTGACGGCAATGGTCAGTTGGTCGGCTACAAGCAACTGTTTCCGGAGTTGAAAAACAAGCCATGAGTGCAACTGTTTGCCGAGCGAGGCGGCCAACCAACCAGAAGTCAGCGCAGGCGTACGTTGATGGAGCGGGGCGGATTGGCCAGACCGGATCTGGGTCTCCTGTTATTCGAGACGCGATCATCCAGGCGGCGGTCGAGGCCGGTGGCGGCGACATGATCGCTTATCTCAAGAAGCAGGCGGAAACCCATCCGAGCGCATTCATGACGCTGCTTGGAAAAGTGCTGCCCATGCAGCTGACCGGCGGAAAGGGCGAGCCGGTCAATCTGGAGTTCTCGGTCCGGTTCGTCGCCGCCGAGGAAGCGAGCGACCCCGGCGCGGTCGGCGACTGACGCAACCTTTTCGAGGATAAATGGACATTAAATTTCCGGACGTGTTCCGGCCGCTGGTTGCGCCGGCGCGCTACAAGGGCGCCTGGGGCGGCCGCGGCAGCGGAAAATCGCATTTCTTTGGCGGGCTCCTTTGCCTGCGCGCGCTGAAGCAGCAGACCCGCGCGGTGTGCCTGCGCGAGGTCCAGAATTCGATCAAGGATTCCGTCAAGCAGCTCATCGAGGACAAGATTTCCGCGTTCGGCCTTTCCGGCTATTTCGACATCACCGACACGCAAATTCGCGGGCCGAACGACAGCCTTTTCGTCTTCCGCGGGCTGAAGAACCACAACGCGGCGAGCATCAAGTCGCTGGAGGGCTTCGACATCGCCTGGGTGGAGGAGGCGCAGACCGTGTCGCAAAAGAGCCTCGATCTGCTCATCCCGACAATCCGCATGCCGGCCAGCGAATTGTGGTTCTCGTGGAACCCGGAGAGCCCGACCGATCCGATCGATCGTTTCCTGCGAAAGCGGAAACCGGCCGGCGCGATTGTCGTGCGCGCCAACTACAACGACAATCCGTTCTTCCCGGAGGTCCTGCGCGCCGACATGGAGCGCGACCGGACAACGGATCATTCAAAGTTCGATCACGTCTGGCTGGGCGGCTATCGGAACGTCTCCGACATGCAGTTCATCGCACGCGAAACGGTGCGCGCCGCGCAAGAGCGGCAAAGCGGGCGAGGGCAGGGGCCGCGCATCTTGGGGCTCGACGTCGCGCGCTTCGGCGACGACCGGACCGTGCTTCTCCTGCGGGAGGGACACCGGGTCAGCCGCATCTGGCGCTGGTCGGCGCTTGACCTGATGCAGACGGCGGGACGGGTCAGCGAGATTGCGGCGCGCGAGAAACCGCATGCACTGTTCGTTGACGGCGTTGGCGTCGGCGGCGGGGTCGTCGACCGGCTACGGCAACTGGGCCTGAAGGTGATCGACGTCAATGGCGGCGCGCGGGCCGGCAACGCCGTGCGCTACCGCAACAAGCGTGCCGAGATGTGGGCAAGGATGCGCGACTGGCTGCGCGATGTCGGCGCGATACCGGATGACGACGAGTTGGCGATCGATCTTCAAGCGCCGAACTACGCCTTCGACGCGCTGAACCGGATCCAGATCGAGAAGAAAGAGGACATGAAAAAGCGCGGCCTTCTGTCGCCCGATCTTGCGGACGCATTGGCGCTGACCTTTGCCGAGGCGGTCCATCCCGAACGCATGAATGCGGCAGCGAATGCCCAGCGCGCGGCGGGGAAGCCATATAATCCGCTGGAGGGCTGGTGATGGTGGACATCAGACCGGCCTCATTGCGCGATGTGTCGTTCATCGCCGCCAATATGCGCGAATGCGACCGCGCGGAGATCTTCTGCCAGGTGGCGCCCGGAACGAAGTCCGCGGACATCGCCGCGTTCTGCATCGGGCGCGGGCAGAGCTGGACGGCTTTCCGCAACGGCCTGCCGTCGGGTGCGTTCGGTTTCAGCGAGATCAGCGACGGCGTGCTGAACGGCTGGGCCTTTGGCCGGCCGGGGTTCGGGCGCTGTATCCCGGCGGTAACGCGATTCGTCTTTCGCGAATTGGTGCCGGGCTGGCAGCGTGATGGTGTCCGACGCATCGAGGTGCGCACGATCGAAAGCCACGAAAGCGCGCACCGCTGGCTGGCCGCCGCCGGCGCCGTCCGTTGCTGCTCGCTCGAGGATTGGGGCAGGGGCGGCGAGCGCTTCTATCTTTATGCCTGGACCTGCCGAAAGGTGCCGGAACAATTTTTCCAGCGTTGGCTTCCAACTTCACCGATTTCGAAATAAGCATTGACAAGAACAAAATAGGAACACACTATATGGTTGCACTACAAAGGTAACATTTGGGGACCAGACAAGGCTGCGTTTTGATGGGTAAAAAACTGGGGATGTGGATCCTTAGAGTGTTTCTCGGCCTGACCTTGTCGTTGGCACTGTTTGTGCAGCTGTTCGTTTTTAACCGCACTTTCATGCCGCCTGAGCGTTTGATCGCCGTCCAGAAGAATCAGATGACCGAGCAATGCGATCTGAAGCCGGGAGACAAGATATTTTCGGAAGATTTCCTCTGGGATTCAGAATACTATGTCGAATATACAACCGGCGATTTCCGCCTCGTCGCGAAACGGAACCTCTTGGGCTCGCTGCTCTGCTTCCCGGGGATCGGCTGCCTTACACCTCCGCAATTTACCGCCGACTGCTATGCGCCACGAGAGTAAAGGCCGCATTGAGAGACGCCAGCAGGGAAATTATCGAGGCATTTCCAACAGCCTGGTATGGGCGCGGTCCACCTGTCAAATTGCATGACGAATTGCCTGGAAATCTCAACAGCTTTCCATTGGAGCGTATGAAGATGAAACAGTGGGCCCTCAGGATATTCATAGACGTCATTGTCGTGTTCGCTGTTTTCATCTTGCTGGCCTAGTTTCGTGGGTACGGTTATCCGGACCGGTTGGTCGCGGCCAATCTGAAGCCTATCGCCGAGGAATGCGGCATGGACGAAACCGACAAGCTGATCATCGATTCATTCCTGTTCGATTCCGACTACTACGCCGAGAATCTCAATGGGAGTTGGCGGCATGTCGCGCGGCGTTCGAATTTGGGCGAGATGCTTTGTTTCCCGGTTGTTGGCTGCCTGACAAAGCCGGTCTACACCGTCGAATGCTATGGAAGTAAGCGCCACCGGTAAGGATGGCGCCCGCCGAATTTCCAATCATGCATGTTTAGCAAAAGAGGCGCCCGGAAAACTACGCGCCCCTTGCGCAGCGCTGATCAATTCAACCGATCGGCACGTTCACGCGCGATACGGTCCATGACGTGCTCACCCGGCTCTTCTCGCGAAAGGGCATCCTGCTTCCGGATGCGGGCAGCGGAACGACGAGCCTCGCGCGTCGGCGCTTAGAGACCAAGCGACGCAATGGCGCCTTGACGAAAGATGATGTCGGGGAACTGATGCATCGTCTCAGGTGATGGCATCGACGAGAACAAAATAAGAACATAATCTATGGTTGAAGTGCCGTTCCATGTTGTGCGAGACGCGCGCCAAAGGGGAACCGAAATGAAGCACCTGGAATTGTGGTTGTTTTTGGGATTCTTTGGAACGTTCTTTACCGCGCTGGCCGTGTGGATTTATTTGGATACCGCCGACTATCGCCCCCCATTTTTGCCGAGGAACACATCGAAATACTCAGTGACAGGGGCGCGATCAGAAGCGACGATCCTCTCTTTGCCGGCTACGAGCGCCTCTGTCTGTTTGGCACGCGCAGTTCAGAATTTACGGACCATGGGTGCGGCTTGTTCGATGAATCGGCCATCGCCCTGTTTCGCGACGGACAGTGCTATGCGTACTCAGCCCACAACGTTCCTGCACGCGTCAAGGAAGAATATGACTGGGAGTGCCGCGATCTCAATCAGCAGTTTGAAATAGGCATTTTAGGCACTGAAGAAGACCCACCCCGATACTTGATATTTGACCCCTAATCCGGAGAGAAAGTATGGATCGTATTGTTCCAGATATCGACGCACTCAACAATAAAATCAACAATTTGTCGGACAGATTCAAAATAAGGAATGAGCAGGGTCCCAACCGGAAGGACCAGCACAAGAGTGCATTTGCCCATGCCTATGCGTCCGCTGTCTTAAGGTTCGAGAATAATCAGGCCTGAAAATCTGGGGCAGACGGCTGCCGTCCAAAGCGGCGACAGATATGGCGGAATTCCTATTGCGGAATTCGTGTTTTAAATCCAGACAATTGGAAGGTCTTCGACTGCATCGGTGTGGTACAGCCGCCAATTGGCATGGCCGCATCTGCGGCGATTACCTAGTGTGCGTCTGCTAAGCCAAGATCGGCCGCTCGTCTGCCCCCATCTTGGTCAAACCGTGATTCAGAATCCGAACCTGCCTTCAAGCGCTGCCCGTGTCCCGTGGCCGCGCATGGGCATCTGCCGACTCATCCGGCACCAATCAGGAAAGGTGATCCCATGTGCTTCAGCACCAAGGTTGAAACCCCCGAGCCGGTCGCGCCGCCGCCGGTGACCCGGGACAAGGATGCGAGCCTGCGCGTCGAAGCGCGGCTGCGGCGCCGTCGCTCACGCGGATCGCGCGCCAATATCTTCACCTCGGCGCTGGGCGACAGCGGTTTTGGCGGCAGCGTCGTCTCCGGTGCGACGCGGCTCGGGCAGTCGAACACATGAACGGCATCATCGACAAGCTGCTCGACCGGCTGGCGCAGCTCGAGGACGCCCGCAGGCCTTGGGAAAGCCATTGGCGCGACATCGCCCGCTACGTGGCGCCTGATATGGCCTATCACGAGATGCTGGAGGCGGTGGGCGGCGGCGCATCGCGGCCGCACGGCGCGCAACAGGCGCCGAACATCTACGACCACACCTCGCTGATGGCGATCGACCGGCTGGCTGCGGGCGAGATTTCCCTGGTCATGCCGTCCAGCGCCACCTGGCACACGCTGAAGAGCAACGATCCCTTTGCCGGCGACCCCGGCGACACCGAGAAACGGTGGTTCGACGACCTGACCCGCTACGCCTTCCGCATGCGCTACAACCCGGTTTCCGGGTTCACGCTGGCAAGCAAGGCGGCCGTGAAGGGCAGGGCGGCCTTCGGCACCAGCGTCATGTATGTGGAAGAGAGTTTCGGGCGCGGGCTGTCCTCGCCGGTCTCATACCGCCATGTGCCGCTGCTGGAAAACCACCTGGCGACGAATTTCGAAGGCGTGGTGGACACCAATTTCCGTGTCTTCCGCCGCACCGCGCGCCAGTGCGTGGAACGTTGGGGCGACAAATGTTCCGAGAAGGTGCGCCAGGCGGCGGAGGATCCCAAGCGGCAGGAAAAACCGGTCACGCTTGTGCACGCCGTAATGCCGCACCCAAGAGGCGATGAAAGTCCGATGCGCTTTGCCTCAACCTATTTCGAGAAGGACGAGAAGCACCTGATCGGCGAGGGCGGCTATCGCAGCTTTCCCTATGTCGTCTTTCACTGGAACCGCGAGCACCAGGGTCCCTATTGCGAGGGGCCGGTGTCGATGGCGCTGGCCGAGATCAAATCGGTCAACATGCTGTCGAAACAGGAATACATCGCCACGCAGCAATGGGTGAACCCGCCGACGGCGCAGCGCGACGATGCGGCCAACCCGCCGAATCTTAATCCCGGCGCGCCCAATCCGGGCCTTTTGAGCGAGACGGGCGAACTCCTGATCCGCCCGATCATCACCCAGCAGCGGCCGGATTTCGCCCGCGCCGTGATCGAGGCCAAGCAGAACCAGCTTCGCGACAGCCTTTACGTTAATCTGTGGCAGATCCTCATCCAGAACCCACAGATGACGGCGACGGAAGCGGCCATCCGCGCGCAGGAAAAAGGCGATCTCCTCGGGCCGTCGGGCCTTTCGCTGCAGGAGGGGCTGGCGCGGATGGTTGACCGGGAGTTCGCGGTCCTGGAAAGCAAGGGCGTGTTCCGCCCGGGCGCCGCGCTTGCCGCGCCGACCAGCCTGCAGGGCCAGGATATCGGCGTTGCCTTTACCGGACCGCTCGACAAGATGCGCCGGGCCGGCGAGGTGGTCGGCATGCAGCGAGTCCTGGAGCTAGCCGGCCTGATGGCGCAGATGGGCCGGCCGGAAGTGCTCCAGCGTTTCGATATGGATGAAATGCTCGACATTGCCCAGGACGTGCACGGCGCGCCGCGCTCGATCTTCCGGCCGGCCGGGGAGGTGGCGCAGGACGCCGCCAAGGCCGAACAGCTTCAGCAGATCCTCGGATCCATGGATGTCATCAGGGCGGGTGGCGAGGCGGCCAAGGCCGCGGCCGAGGGGGGCAAGGCGCTGGGCGCGACCGGGCCGGACGGCGCACTCGATCCACAGGCCGTGGCGGCGATGCTGCAGGGTGCTGCCGGCGAACAGACGGATGAAACGGAGCTGCCGTAATGACGAACACCATGCATTCGCTGTCCACTGGCAAGTCGGGCGGGCAGCGCCGGAACGCGGCGGCGATGAGCGAACTGCAGGGCGCCTATCACCGGCTTTTCTTCGGCAAGGGCGCGACGCCGCAGGACCAGTCCGTCGTGCTGGCCGACCTTTCGGCCTTTACCGGCTACTTCTTTTCGCAGGACGCGGAGGCAAGCGGCGAAGCGCTGCGGGAGGCGAACGCCATGCGCCGTGTGCTGGCCCGCATCATCCGGCTCGGTCTCGGCGCCGAGGGCGACCTTTCGGCGCTCTACCGCGCCGCCGTCGCAGAGACGCTTGCCACACGAGAAGAGGGCAGGACGTTGTGATCGCCGCCGAGTGGATAGGTCACGTTGATATCGGAACAAAATAAGAACACAATTCAGGGTAGAATTCATGTCAAACTTCTTGAACGGCGGCGAAGGACTACAATGACAGTCAAGATGGATGGCGCGCCCACACTGGCGCGTTCAAGGGAAAAGAACATCTACACGATCATGGCCACGGCGGGCTGGTTTTTTCCGCTGGTTTTCTGCGCGTTGGTGTCTCCGACCATGAATCTCTTTGCAGCGGGCGTTTTGTACCTCTATTCAATGATCATCCCGCTCTTTATTCTCTGTGTATTGTCGATTTTCAAATACGACCGCAGGATGTGGCTGGCGTTTACGCCTTTTGTGACCCATACCCCGTTGGTCATCTATGCGGGCATTGTTTACTCATGACCGCGATCTCTGGAGTACAACGGTGGAGTCGAGCGATCGCGGCATTCCACAAGCCGGCCTTCATTGTCCTCTCTTGTTTGACGTGGGCCTCGCCCCCGGCTTCTCTTGTGTTGCTCTCGGAGGGTTGGACACCGCTCGCCTTGATTTTGGGGCCGGCCTTTGTCTTTCCGCCGATTGGCCTGATGGTGGTTCTCTCGATTGTGGCAGTCCGACATTACCACCCGCTCATGTGGCTTTCCTTCCTTCCGGTCGCCACCACGATTTTCTCCTTTATCTGGCTGGACATCCCTATGTAGGGCAGCCGTTGGACACCATGACGTTCCGCTGGAAATCCGTTCGTCAAGCGCCCGTTCTGGCGCGGATGCAACGGCGCTGACCCGCGGCTGCTAGGCGCAAATTCGCACCTTAGAAAACTGCTGGCTCGTCAAAGAACTTGGCGCGCTGCCGGCCGTTGTTACTCGAAAACCAAAGGAAGAACCATGCCCCAACCAACCAGCCAATATACGGAAACAACCAGAAAATTCGTTGAAAAAACCGGCGGGCTGGCAGTGCCGGTTGCCAAGGAACTGGGCGTTTCGCCCACAGCGATCGTCGGTGCGGTTGCCAATGAGTATGACACCAGGAAAAAGTTCAATGTCGGGAAGCAGGCTATTGCAGATGGATTTGCTAATATCTGGTCTTTTGAACACCTTCAAAGCCGCAAAATGAAGCCAAGCGGAGGAACGCCCGGCATAGGCTATAAAATCATGAGCCCTCGGAAAATTGACGTCGGTCCGGGGAACATTCGCGTGGATGCAGCCATTTCAATGGTTCAGGACTATGTGAAGCGTTACGAGGGCACCAAGATGGACCCGCTCGGCCTGCTTAAATACAGGAACGATTACAACGGCCTGGTCGACGATTTGCTGAACTTCGAGAACTCGCGGGCAAGTTACGCGATCGCCGGTCTTTTTCTTGCGAAGGGTCAGAAGCTCCTCAAGCGCAAATCCCTTCAAGCCTGGGAAAGGCTGTCGCCCGACCAGAAGGATGCGTTGCTGGTCACCTATTACAAGATCGGCGAAGAGCGGATCAAGCGAAACATCGACAAGAGGCTCAATCCCTCCAACCGGTCGCCGGAGAGTTTCGCCTACAATCCGAGGGGCGACGGCAGCCAGCAGCACCTCAACAATGCCGAGAATCTGAAGAAATGGCTGAAATTGCCGCGGTTGGACTATCCGGTCAGCTCCGTGGGCTCCGAGCGTAAAATTCCGAATTTGTCGAGATAGCTGTCTGCGCCGGAGCCGCCACTATTGGATGGATGTTGTCCGCGAGACTCAACCAATCCCTAACCCGGCTCTTCCGGCAATGTCAGCGTGATGCCGGAGATCGGCAGGTCCAGCCGGTCCAACCGGGATGCCGTGGTCTCAACCAGCGAGCCGCGCGATTGAACCGAAGGCTTGACGTATTGTTTCTTCATTGGAGTGCCCCCACGCTGTACTTTCCGGATCATCAATCCGGTTCGTCGGGCAATGTCAGCGTGATGCCGGAGATCGGCAGATCCAGCCGGTCCAACCGGGATGCCGTGGTCTCAACCAGCGAGCCGCGCGATTGTACCGAAGGCTTGACGTATTGTTTCTTCATTGGAGCGCCCCCACGCTATACTTCTGTCGATCGGGCCGTCGGCCCCAATTCCCTTATGCTTCCCGCATGCCGTCCGCGGATTTCAGGCACTTATTCGGCGGGATCGAAGATCGGCGGCAGCGGCACGCCTGAAAAAACGGGTTTCTTGTCCACGAGACCGGACTCGGCCAGGGAACCGCGCCTTGTGATCTTCGGTGCCTCATAGGATTTCTTCATGTTCGCACCTCATCTGTCTGCCGCTTACTGTCGAGCCTTGGCGTTACATAGATCCGCGTCATAGCGATTACGTGTCCACATCGAAGAGCTTAGATGGAAGCGGAACGCCCGAGAAAATCGGTTTGCTCGGCTTTGCCGTCAAACGTTCCAGGCTGCCGCGCTTTTCCACCGCGGGTGCTTCATAGCTTTTCTTCACGAGATGCCCCCAAAATTCGCGTAACTCGTACAAATTCAACTACGATTTATCGTGGATAGAGTCAATTTTCACGCACATAATGATTTGTGGGCAATGCGCGAATAATCGATAGATCGGCAATAATGCAACAGCGTGTACTTGCGCGTATTGCCAGGCGCCATGCCGTTTGCGGTAATTATTTGGGGGTATTGACTAAATCCGGCCGCCCTTGCGAGTGGCGCCGGTGAGTTTTCCTATGAGATCGTCGATTTCATCTTTGTTGTCGCGTACGAAATCTTTGCCGGCCTGCCGGATGCGGCTGATATTGTCGGAAGAAGGGTTGAATGCGCTGGTATCGGCCGGAACCTTAGGCGACAGCACCGTCAGCCTGATGTCGATGCTGGAATCGAAGGCATCGTGTTCTTCCAACGCACCGCGACTGACCGTCGTCTCGCCGCGATAGACAAGCCGGTAGGCGGGGGTGAACCACTGCAGCATTCCCCCCTTTATGCCGATATCCTCGGTGATCGAGAAATCGCGTGTCGTTCCGAGCGCGACGACGATGAACTCCTCCACCTTCGGCAGGTGCTTTCGCGCATGGATATATGCAAGGTCCCCGGGTGCGTTCAGAATGAGGCCGGGATCGCCGTAAAAGTAGTCACCGTCCTTGTCGCCCGCGAGCACGACCGCCGGGAAGACGGTCGGAACGCTGGTCACGGCGGTGATCAGCGGCCAAAGATACATGTTCGCTTCCGTGCGATCCCAGTTGCGGAACACCTTGAGGCCGCTCGTCCTTTGCGAATAGGCGGGGAACATGGCCGGCCGCAGCAGGTCCTTGAAACGCGCAGTTCCGAAGACCCTTTGCGCTGTATCGATCCGGCCCCTATTGGTGAGCGCCGGGCCGAACACGCCAAAACCGGTCAAAACGGTGTGGTAGCGCGGACCGCTGAAGACCTGGCCGGCGAACTCCTCATAGGCGTCTATCGCTTCGTCCGCCGTCATCGGCTGCCCGCTGCTCGCATCAGGGTTCAGCAGGAGCGTGGAAATGATCGCGCCGGTCGAGGCGCCGGCGATGAAGTCGAACAACTCGTAGATGCGCTTTCCCGAGCGCTGCTCGATCGCCTTGAGCACCTCGAGATCCGCCAGCCCGTCGAGGCCGCCGCCCTCGATGGCGAGAATGCGGGCGCGGCGCGGCACCTCCGTGGTAACAGCCACCGGTTCGTGAAACGTCGATTCGAGCGGCCAGGCGACGAGCTGATACTCGTAGTCGGCCAGATGCCGGCTGTAGACATGGCCGATCGCAAAAAACAAGAGCACAGCCAAAGCCAGCAACCCGAGAAGGGATACAAAAAATCGGATCAGTCGCCTCAACAATACCACCTAACGTTTGGCTGTTCGCGGCCGCAACGCGCCCGGGGCGCGTGCAACCGGCAGTCATCCCAAATGAAACAGCCAATACTTTAAGTATTTATTATCCCCGCTGGCCAGCAAAGTGTCCGACCGGGGCGGATCTGAGCGTTATCGGGCGTGTGGCGTTTCTCCCGAACACCGCGTTATGCTGCGCATATCGCAGGAGAACAACGATCTGTCATGGATTATCGAAGCCTGAACGAAGTGGGCATGGCGCCAGCAAACCGGGAGGACGGATGGGAGATATCCGGACCGCAACAGGCCGGGTTCGACCCCGAAGCGCTCGCGGCCATCGCTGACGAAATAGACGATGATCAGCACGGCGATTTTCACGCGCTGCTCATCGCCAGGCGCGGCCGGCTGGTCTTCGAGGCCTATTTCAACGGCTACGACGCGGCGCGCCTGCACGACATCCGGTCCGCGGGCAAGAGCTTCACGGCAACACTTATCGGCATCGCGATCGACCAGGGCGCTATCCCGAATGCGGACGTCCGCATGCTGCCTTACTTCCCGAATTTCAGGCCCCACGCCCGCGTGGACCCGCAAAAGGAGGCGATCACGGTCCGGCATCTCCTGATGATGACGTCAGGTTTCGATGCCGATGATGCGGACCCGGCAACCCCCGGCTGCGAAGACAACATGCTGAAATCGGACGACTGGATCCGCTGCGGGCTTGACCTGCCCATGGCCCGGGCACCGGGCGAGCAGTGGGTCTATGCGGGGGTGAACACCATGCTCCTGGCGGGCCTTCTTGAAGCCGCGACCCAAGGGCCGCTGATCGACTTCGCCAGTGAATGGCTCTTTGGCCCGTTGGGAATCGATAAGTTCCACTGGCAGAGATCGCCCCGGGGGATTGTCGCCGGCCAGGGGTTCCTGTCGCTTCGCGGCCGGGACCAGCTCAAACTGGGACAGCTCCACCTCGACAACGGGGTGTGGGGCGGGAAAAGGATTGTCTCGGAACAATGGGTCCGCGCCGCCACGAAACACCGGGTCGATATTCCGAATGAAGGCCACGCGGGCTACGGCTACCAGTGGTGGCGCATGACGATCGACATGGACGGCAAGGGTATCGGTTGTTTCTTCGCGAGCGGCAACGGCGGCAACAAGATCTATGTTCTGCCTTCCCTTGGCATGGTTGTCGGGACCGCCAGCTCGGCCTATGGCAAGCCCTATATGCACACAAGATCACACACGATCTTGCGCAGGGTTATCCAGGCGGCGATCTAGCCTGCCCGCCAGGACCGAAGCGGGAAGAGCTGCCGTACAGGAAGAACTTCTTACCCTGGCCGGCGCGTGACGACACGGAGAAAGAACTGCGCCACGCGGTGGATGCCGAAACAAATCAACGGGATAGGGCAGGGCCGTACTGCATCGCCGGCCCGCAGCCGGTTATCGGGATCGCCGTCTGTCCGCGAATTCCCTATTGTTGCATGCAACCCATGGAGTATCGCGCAGCCGCGTCGGCAAAAAGCCTGCCGACATCGTTATTGGTACTTCCACGATCGATCGTATTCTGATAGGAACAAAATAAGAACACAATTGTGGGTAGCAATGGTTAGCACCTAGATGCAAGCGTTCGAACACGGGAGTAGTGCCATGCGGGTCAATCGGTTTGCAGGTGCGTTGTGCGCAGCATTCGTGGCGCTCGGTGTTTTCCTGTCAGCGTCTGCTGTCGGCGCGCAGGTGGTTTTCTGGATCGAGCCCAAAAAAGGTTTCCAAGCGGTCAGCGCCGCGGATTTTGAGAAAATCAAGCGCCTGGAGCGATCCGTCTTCGTGTCCGAACTGAAGCAGGACGAGCTCGCGATCCAGGACTTCAATTCGGAAAATCACATCTACCGCGTGCTGCGCTTCTGCGCCCCGGAGAAAACGGAGGAGTGCTTTACCTCGTTTTATCGTGACGAACTCGCCGATGAGAACCTGTTCCTGGCGACGAGGCTGCCCGGCATAACCGCCGCCCAGTACGATTCCTTCTTTTTTTGCAAAGACTGCGGGTCTGCCTACGAGGTCTGGTTCTTCAGTCCAGATCGCCCGTTGTCTCCTTACGCGTGTCCAACAATCGCTTACCTTACGGACGACAGAGCGACATTAAACTTCGGCGCCGGTTGCTCCAATTGAGCAACCGTTCTGTTTCAATAGCCCAACAGGATGCCAACTTGGAAATTGCAGGAGGCAGATATGCGATCAAGTAACACAAAGCGCCTTGTTCTTGGCTGCTTTGCCGCGCTCTTCATGTTTGCGTCGACTGGGACTGGGAGTGCCCTAGGATTAACGACCACACCTGCCAACAACTTTCTGCCAGTTTATCTACCGCTGTACGAGCAGATCAAAAAATTGAAAAAAGGCACTCCAACGACGCAGCCGAAGCAGGAAGAGCTGTCTGTCATGGAGTTTAGTTCGCACAACCATACATATACCATCCTCCGCTATTGCATGCCGATAAGCACGGAGAATTGCCTTGTCTCCTTCTACCGCGACGAAATCAAGGACGAAAATTTTTTCGGAGCCGCAGTTTTGCCTGCCTTTTCGTCGTATTGGGAAACGCAGGTGAAACTCTGCGAGCATTGCGCGCCGGTGCATCCGATCTCCTTTCATTATGAAGACGGGTTCAGACACAGTGCATGTTCGATTACGATTATTGTGTCAGATGAAGGCGTGCTCCAGTATCTCGGCTGTCCGAAATACTGATGAGGCCGCCGCGTGCGGCAAACCGACCGGCAAGAAATCCACGCAAGTCAAACAACAGGATAGACAGATATGGCTGACCCGGAAATCACCGGCAGCAAGGATTTGCTGCGCAGTTTTCACTACCTCTATGACAAGTCGCCGAGTTTCAGGAATATCCTCAGCGATCCCAAATGGCAGAAAAGGCGCTTCAAGAATATTGAACTGGTTTGGGTTGAGGGCCCAACCACGCTGGCCTGGCGGTGACAAACCGACACCGTTTGTTGCCACGTCGCGTGTGGTTGGGGATGACGATAACCGGACGTGGAGGATGGAAATCAACCGCCACCTTATGGGACAAATCAGAGAACTTGCCGATGAGGATTTGCCGTTGAACGATGAAAACTCTCTGGTGAATCATGTGCGCCCGATGACCCTTGAAGAGACCATAGCCCACGAGATGGCGCACACCCTCTATCCGGCAGGCACAATTGGGGAAATGATCGCAAAATCGAAAGAGCGGGAAGTGCCCGTGGTTGAAAAGGTCAATGAAATCCGCCGTGACCTGCGCTTAAGAAAGCGCCGGATCAAAGATCCGAAAAACCTCCAGCATATCTTCCAGCGGGCCTATCACTACAATGTCGAGTGGGACGACATCAATTACACAGAGGAAGAGAACATCCATCGCACGACCGGCTGGCGTGCGCACCCGGTTCTGGCTCCGGACAACTATGTAGGCAAGCTCTGGAAACGGCGAGGTGAGGGAGGGAGTGCCGGGGAAGTGCAGCCGGAAACGCGATCTAAATCCCCGACGGAGCGGGGCCAGGAACCAGTTTCTGAAAAGCTGGGCGAGGGTTTCGGCGACCGCACCGACGGCGTGAACGCAACGCGAGGCGGTGAACTGCCGCAAACCGGGATTGGTCCCGAAGCCAAACCTGAGCCGCCGCGTCTTCGATTGGATCCCACCGTGCACCGGCTGCTGTCCGGTGATCTCTCGGCGCTCGATCCGGAAAACGGGCCGTTCTCGCCAAATCTGTTGCGCATGCTGATGGGCGGTAAGGTGCCGCGGGTCAAGGGTGCGACAAGGCTTCACGACATCGCGCGGCCGCCGGCCAACCGGTTTGGCCGGTGAAAGCAACAAACCAGCCGAATGACCGATAGCACTCTCCGGAAAGAACAACGACAATCAGGACCATACAGACCCCTGGACTGCATAGGCCTCGGGCAGCGTCTCAATGGGATCGCGGTCTGTCCGCGAAATCCCTATTATTGCATGCAGCCCATGGTGTCGCGCTGCCGTGTCGGCAAAAAGCCCGCCGTCATTGTTATTGGTACTTCCACGATCGACCGTATTCTGATAGGAACAAAATAAGAACACAATTTTGGGTAGCAATGGTTAGCACCTAAATGCAAGCGTCCGAACACGGGAGTAGTGCCATGCGGGTCAATCGGTTTGCAGGTGCGTTGTGCGCTGCATTCGTGGCGCTCTGTGTATTATTGTCGACGTCCGCTACCGGTTCCGACTTGTTTCGGATCGAACCGAAAAACGGCTTTCAACCTGTGAATGCTGAGACCTTTGAGCAGGTCAAAAAACTAAAACGGGCTGTCTTTGTGTCCGACCTGAAGATGGGGGAACTGTCCGTTCAGGATTTTCGTTCCGAAAACCATGTCTACCGAGTACTGCGGTTTTGTCCCGCAGATGAAACCGGTGAGTGCTTGACCTCATTTTATCGTGACGGGTTCGCGGACGAGAATCTGCATATCGCGACGATACTGCCTGGCATCACCGTCAGCGAGTATGAGTCGTTCTTCTTTTGCCGGGACTGCGGCAGCCCTTACGTGGTTTTGTTCATAAGCCCGTCTCCGCCGCTCAGCACTTTCCTCTGTTCCATCGTAGCCTATTTCACAGACGACGGTGCGTCGCTTAACTTTGGCACTAGTTGTTCCAAGTAACAGACCGTTCCTGTGACGAGTAGTCTGATCCGCGTGTAAATTTTCGAGGTGCCAATGCGATTGATTGATGTCAACCGAAGTCTCATCGGAACGCTGGCCGTGCTTTTTCTCGTTTGGTCGAGCAGCATAAGTCTTGCGGTCATGGCGTCGCCTACCAACGGATTCTCGCCGGTTGATTTGCCGCTTTACGAACAAATCACGAGGCTCAAGAAAGGTGTTCCAGCCGCCAATCCAAAGCCGGAAGAGCTGTCATTCATTCGGGTTCCATCACCCAGTCATGAATACACAGTCATCCGATATTGCAGCGCAGAAATAGAAGGACCCTGTCCCGCCTCAATCTACCGCGACGAAATCACAGATGAAAATTATTTCGGTTCGATCGTCCTTCCGGCACTCTCGACGGTCGTGGATACCGCTTTGAAATTGTGCGATACCTGTACACCAGAGTTCCCGATTTTATTTAGTGCGCCCCATGGCCTGTTTTATGAAAATGGCTGCTTCGTCGCGCTGATTTTCGCTGACGAGGGTGTTCTGCAAAATTTTGCTTGCCCTTCCACTGACTGAAGACCCCGTGCGCAAGCAACCGGTCTGAACAAAACGTCTCAATCCCCGCTTAAAAAGGAAACAGTTAAATGGCTGATCCGGAAATCACCGGCAGCAAGGATTTGCTGCGCAGTTGTTACTACCTCTATGACAAGTCTGAGAAGTTCAGGAAAATATTCAACGATCCGGAATGGAAGAAAAGAAATTTCAAGAAAATCGAATTGATATGGCGAAACGGACCCCGAAATCCCTATGCTCCAAATTCCTATGCCGCCAGTGCCAGATTGGTCGGTGACGGTCCGGACCGAACCTGGAGAATAGAAGTCAACTGGAATCTTATGGGGCGCATATCCGACGACAATGTCGGGAAGGCGCCGTAATAGACATTGTCAACGGAATAAGGGGGGATGTCCCGTTCTCTGTTGAAAAAGAACTGAGGATTGGGTGGCGTTGCTTCCCCTGAGCATTAAGCTCAGGGCATTGAACCTGAAAGGAAGCAACACCATGAAGACGATTAGCACATCCC
>NZ_SPNT01000040.1 GCF_004959855.1 Nitratireductor sp. XY-223
TATGCCGCTTATCAAGACATGAGACATGTCTCATGGGACGGTATTCGACCTAAGTTATTGAAATGTTTTCGGGCGGCGCTGCGGCGCCTGTGTGAGACACTTTTTGCGAGTTTGGCCGCCGGAGAACTATCATGACGCAGTTGAAACTTGGGCCATTGCCGAAGGTGGAAACGGTTCGTGTTTCGGTGACGATGGAGACAACGTTGAAGGAGGCGCTGGACCTTTACGCCGCCGATTACGCTGAGCTCTACGAGCCTGTCGAGGCGGCGGTTTTGATACCGCACATGCTGGAAGCGTTTCTACGCTCCGACCGCGCCTTCATGAAACGCCACAGCAACCCCGTTCGCAAGCGGCGCGATCAATCCGATTTACGCGCGCGCAATGGCGTCACGACGCCTGATTGAAAGAGCGCTTCATGAAGATCGGCGATCTGTCTTTCTTGTTCTGCGGTCAGCAATGTCAACGCTTGAATGCGTTGGGCCATGGCGTTGATGGTTGTCTCATGGGCGCGGCGCTCTTTGCGAGCGCTGGCCCGCAGACTATCGAGTTCTGCGCCGAGGGCGGTGATCTTGCTGCGATGAGCCGCCGTCCCCGGCTTGCGCCCGTTACGGGCTTTGACTTCGCAGCGGAACGCCTCGACAATATCGGAACAGCGATAGGCCGTAGCGCGAGATACGCCCGCTTCCCTGGCGAGGTTGGCGATAGTCAGCCGGCCATCGGTGCGGTCGGCGCGTCCGGCAAGAAGCCGCTCCATGGCCTGCTTCAGCGCTTGCTCCGTAGAAATGTCTTTCATTTGGCGTATCACGCTGTCTCTTCCGCAAGCGGAGCGATGAGCTTTTGTTTGCGCGCAATCTCTTCGCGCAGCGCGCGACGCTGCAGCACTGACAGTCGCTTGTCTTTGAGCAGCGCTTCGCCGTCAGCGATGGAATCTCGCCAGGGCGCCAGGTGGCGCCGGCTAATGCAGGCGTTCGGACAACGATCAGGGCTGCAATGGGAAAGCATCGGCGCGCCGCGTTCAGCAACTTTTGTTCGGTCGAGGCAATATGCTGTCGCGGGATCGAAGAAGCAGTCATTGAGGAGACCGACATGAAGGGTGCGCGCCAATTGCGTCAGCATTGCGCGCAAGCGCTGGCGGTCGACGATGCGGCCTGGCAAGTCGCCGAGTTTGTCTTTGACTTGTTCGAACTCGGCGAGGATGCGCGCGGAAGCGGGCCCCGTCGGCTTCAGCCCGCGCCTGAAATCCTCATAGTGATCAACGATGTCGTCGAGTTGGCCGAGGGCGCGTTCCTGTTCGATCTCGCGCTTAAAGTCCGCTTCGCCGCCGCCGGCATAGCCTTCAAACATAGCGATCGATGCGTGTTTATATTGAATTTTGCCGGCGACGGCGCCGAACGGGCGGTTGGCGATAAACCAGGCGACGGTGCGACGGAATTGCCGTGTCGTCAGGCGCCAGGTTTTGCCGTCGATGGCGGGCACGATGGGCGCGGTCTCATCGCCGTAGGCCGCATCAAGATGCGCGCGGAAATCATTAAGCAACGCATTAACGCCGGTACCGAGATGCACCGTCGTGGGGCCCTTGTCGCTCAGCATAGGCCAAAGCGACAAGGTTCCGCGTTTGCGCCGCGCTGCGGCCGAAAGCCGTTTCAATACGTCGATGGCGCGGGCGACTGGCGCGATGGTGATCCATTCTTCCGGATGGCCCCGCGCGCCGCGGCCTTTATAGGCGAGCGAACGCACCCGATAGCGTTCAATGACGCCGTCGGCGCTGCGCGTGACGTCAAGGCAATTAAGACGCATGGCCTGAATCTCGCTGTCACGCATGCCGGAAAGATAAGCGCAGACAATGTAACAGGCTGCCTGCAACATGCGCTGTTCATGATCGATGCTGGCGTTGTCGAACCGCGCGCGCCATGGTTCGCCGGTGTCGGGATCATTGGAGATTGGCGTATCCATGCCGCCGATCTCAACGCCGATCCAGTCGGCGGCGAAGGAAAGGTGTGCGCGAAACGCCTCCGGATGGTAGAGCATGCCGGTCGAACAGCCGACCTGCGCCGCGATAAGCGGGAAATTGAAATCCGGCTCCTCGCCTTCAGCGCGCACGGACCGGACCGGAATCCCGCGACCGGCGCGGCGGCGCGCGCGAACATAGCTGTCGAACTTGCCGACGACGGTGCGCGTGGCGGCGCGCGTTGTTTGCCGTTTGCGCTCCAGGCGTTCGCGCTCAGCCGCGGCGGCGAGGATGTCATCGGTGAAATGATCGACATATTTGACCGCCCAGCGCAGCAAAACATCAATGACGGGTTCGGGGATGCGCGGTGTTCGGTTCTCGCCGGTGTCGCGCGGACAGCCGGCGATGCGCGACGCGCTGCGTCCGCGCCAGGGCCGACAAGAATAGCCGCCGAGGGTCAAAACCTCGCCATGGCGATGAAGATCGATCGCGATTTCAACGATGCGGGCGACTTGCTGGGGCGTTCGTTTGCCGCTGTCGCGAATGAAAGCGAGGTAGGCGTCAAGCAAAGCCTGATCGACCGCTTCCATGGAGAATGCGCCGGCGTGACGCTCGATAAACCGAAGGAAGCGTTTGACGTTGTCAAACACGCCGCGGGCCGTCGTCGGCGCCATGACCGTGCGGCGGTTCGGCGAGCGCCCGTTAAGGCGCGCCCACATATATTCCTTCGCCGTCAGTCGTTGCCAGGGATCCGCCAACAGACGAAAGTCGAGAACGCCGGTGCTGGGCGCTGCGTTCTCGCGGAATATGGCGGGCGTCAAATCCCATACGTCATTGCTGAAGTGCGAAAGCTGAGCGGCATCGACGTCGGGTTTAATCTCGGCGGCGCCAAGAACGATCTCATCTGCCTTGCGATGGGCGGAGACTGCAATGGACGATTCGCTTTTCTTGGGAACGGCCGTCATAGGGCGCCGGCTTCGGGAGGAAGATGAAGAAGGTCCGAACGATCATCGGCGATCGCCTTCGCTGCGGCGACATCGGCGTCCGGAAAAGCCGGCAGGATCTGTTCGGCGATGCGCCGATAGGCACGGCCGAACTTCATCGCCCAGTCGCCGCCGGCGAGGACCTCACGTTGCGCCGTCATAAAGTTCATAAAGGCGATAAGCGCCGGCAATTTGCGGCTTGTGATGACGGCGTTCTCGCATTCAAGACAGCCCCAGAAAGCTTTCGGGCAAGGCTCGCCTTTGCGCGCAAACGGACTTTTGTAAAACCCGCCACAGCTTGCAAGCCAGACATCTTGCTCGCCGTCAAGAAACGCCGTCACCTTCGACTTCGCGACGGGCAAATCCGAAACCTGAGGATCGGCGCGCAAGCGCGCTTCGCTCTCGGGTGTGACGATATGCGGTTTAAGCGCGCCTTCGGCGGCGTCATGCAAGGCTTCGGCGACGGTCTCTTCGTGAATGCGTCGCAGCGCTGGAATATCCGCATAATGATTTGCCGCGACCTCAAGAGAGTGGCCGACGGCGAAAGCGTCAAGCTGGCCGTTTGTTTTAATATACCACTCGGCTTTCTGGGTTTTGCGCAGGCGCGAGAGTTGCAGGTTCAACGGTTTGCCATCATCGTCTGTCAGATTGTGCCGCCGCACGAAATAACGCGCCGGAACATGATGGTTCGTCATCACGCTGATCAGGCCCGATGTCGTAAAATAGGCCCACAATCTATCGCCGCCGACGCAGCGACGGGTGCGCGCCGAAAGCCGGCGGCCCAATCGGATCAGGCCGCCGGGCGTTGTCGGTCCGCCGTCGCGCACGCGCAATCGCTTCCATTGCGCGCCGCGCGCGCGGCGCTTCAGATACTCGATCTCCACCGATCCTTTGACCGCATTGCGCAGGCAATCGGCTTTAAGGGTTCGGCAGGCTTCGACCTCAAGGCCGGTCTCCAGACTGAGCAGGACGATGAAAGCGATGATGTCATCGGCCAGCAAGTGAAACCGCCCGTGAACGCCGTCCCAGGGACCGATCGAAACGCCCCGGGTGACGGCACGCTGAATCAGACGGTTGGCGATCGGTTCGCGCGATTGCGGCAGCCAGCCGCGACGGTCCATCTCTTCCAAAACGATTTTGTATTGTTCGAGAACGCTTGCCGGCAACCCCTCCGGCGGCGACGGCACGGCGCCCTCCGGGCTGATGCGCGCCGCTGCCTGCAATACATGAGCCCGCGCGGCAGTGCGCAACGCTTCCGCGATCCGCGGACTATAGGCGTCCCGCGGCTTGCTGGGCTCAAAAGGACGCCTGGTGATATAGGACAATCGCTCGACAAGCCCTGGCGCAAGCGGCGGGCTTCCTCGCTCATCCATGATGCGCAACAGCCCGATCACGCGCGCCAAAAGATGGCGTTGATGGATAGAGGCGCCTGCGTTTTGCGCCAGCCAATCTTCATAGCGGCCAAACAGTTCCGGCGTTATCTCTTCGACGCGCTCAAGCGGGGCGCCGACATCATTGAGGAACCGCCAAAACCGGCGCAACTCGCCCAATCGTCTGTTCACCATCAATTTAGTGCAGACCGTGCCGGGCGACGTCATATCGTCGTAAAACGCCTTTGCAAAAGTGCGCGTCAGGCGCGGCCGCGACCAGTCAGTGAGATTAACGCCGACAACGCCGCCTTCGGGCAACGGTATCGAAAATCGCAAGGCGGCGATGTCGCGCTCTATGCCAGCCGTTGCCGGCATTTCCTTGGGAAAGCGCGCCTTGCGGACGCGCTTGGCGCTCACGGTACAGTCTCCTCACGGCCCGAGGCGCCAGCCCAATCATTGATCGCGGCATCAACGATCGCGCGGCTTTCATCCAGGGAACTGAGATAGATATGCGTACTTATGATGCTTGCATGTCCCATCAGCCGTTGCAGTTTTTGCAAAGGATCGCCAATCATCCGACGATAGGCGGCGGCGCCCGCGGCGCTCACCGATCCATCCTGCACAACCATCCCGATTTGCGTGCGGATGAGCATCGACAACATATTGACGGCGAAGCTGTGACGCAGCATGTGCGGCGTGACCTCGATATCAATACCGAAAGCGCGGCATCGTGCGCTCGCCCGTCGAAACACGCCGGCCCAGGCCCAGGGCGTCATCGCCGCGCCGGTCTCCGTCAGCCACAACATCGCCGGCGAAACGCCGCCCCCATCGACGATAAAAAGCCGTTGTCGCTCCCTTGGCGCGACAAGGTCCAGGCGCATCCTCTTTCGTTGGCCGTCTTCGCCAGCGATGACGATCGTTTTGTGATCAGCATCAACCGCAATCAGCGCGTCCGTCGTTGCATGAACTTTGCTTCGTTCAGCAATCCGTTCAACGGCGTTCGCCCGTTCAAGTGCGGCATAGTCATGAAGACGGAGCATGATACGCAACGGCAATCTAATCCTGCGCGCCTTATTGCCTTTGGTGATTGCAGCAGGCAATCGGAAAAGAAAGAGCCGTTGCTCCGCATCTTGACATGCCGCCGCCGTCGGCAGTTCGCAATGGAGAAGAT
Organism: Nitratireductor sp. XY-223; assembly: GCF_004959855.1. Lineage (GTDB taxonomy): Bacteria > Pseudomonadota > Alphaproteobacteria > Rhizobiales > Rhizobiaceae > Hoeflea_A. The sequence continues at coordinate 5,473 of NZ_SPNT01000040.1, forward strand.
GGGCAGCTTCCGCAAGGCGCATGCCGGTGGTCAGGAGAAGTTCGGCAAAAAGCGCATTGCGTTCGCCATGGCGTCCGCGCCACGACGGGTCTTCAGAACCGTCAGGCAAACGCCCGCGCAGCCCAACGTCGCGGAACATCGTGAATTTATCGAGCCCGATAAAGCGCATATCCGATTGACGCGCGCCAGGCTCGCGCGCTCTATTGTGAGAGACGACAACGGGGCAATGGGCACCGTGACCGCGCCGAAAGACGCGTCGATAGGTAAAAGGCACAGTCTCGATAATCCCTTCTTCCAGCGCCCATCGATAGAACTTCTCAAGCGCTGCAATCGATCGGTTCCACGATGCCGCCGATATCCGATAGGGCGGCTTCGAGCGGCGTCGCGCGGCATGAAACGCCGCAATGTCATCGGCGTTCCCTTCCCAAATCGATTTGCCCGACCGCCGTTCGTCCAGAAAGCGCATCCAGATCAGGATATCGCGCGCATACGCCCGCAAACTGTTCGGCGAACGCACGCCCATGGTCGGACAGTCCCGAAAAAACCGATTGAGATCGACGTCGTAGCCTCCGTCGTCATCGAGAATGAACGGCATGCCGTCGGTGATCGCGCACTTCTCCACTGTCGCCGCCAAGCGGCCCAACGTCCTTACACCAAACGAATCCGTCTCAATCGGGCGCCGCAATGCGCGCCCGTCCGTCAAAAACAAATCGGGCATATCAGATCTCAAATATGGTGCGCCTTCGGCGCGAGTCATTATTGGAGTGCGAGGGGGTTCCCCCTCGCGCTCCCCCCGCTCGCCGCGTGGCAGGCGAGCAGGCCAAAGCCTGCTCGCTTCATAACAGCGTTTTGTGACACCGCCGCGTCAACCGTTGTCCTCGGGCAAGCCCTGCGGGAACGGTTGACCCGGACGTTTGCGTGCTCCCCCGCAAGCACGGCAGTCGTGGAAACGCCGCGCCATGATGAGACAGGTACAAAGAGTCCGGATAATGCC
>NZ_SPNT01000041.1 GCF_004959855.1 Nitratireductor sp. XY-223
GCTGTGGTGGCACTGGGCGCAGCTGCGCCAGGAAGCCACCGAAATCCGCCACGAAACCGAGGCCGACGCTTCCGGCGACCAGGCCAGAGACGCAATAGCACGGTACTGAAACCCAAACCCGTGGGAGCCGGCGTCATCGCCGGCTCCCGCACATGTGCCGATCCGGCTGAAGGCCCGGAAACGGGCGTGTGCATGGACGGCGGGCGCTGGCTGGAGATGCCGGCCTCTCGACCGGCGGCCACCGCTGCCGCTGGATTTCCGATCCCGCCCCGTCGCAATTCAATCACCAATCGGTGGTGCACGGCGGAATGCAATAATGCCGCCATTTGTTGATCTGACACCCGTATGATGCCAGATAGTCCGATTGAACGGATGGCTGACGGTTCGGAATATCCGGGTCGTCGGTTTCGGACATGAGCGGACGGCAACGTTACGGCCTCTTGCGGCAGATTGGGAAATCAGCATGAAAAAACAAAAGACCGGCAAATCTGCCGGCGCATCGGTGCCGAACGCCGACAACGAGGCGCAAAAGGAGCGAGCAGCGCTCGGACCGGCCCTCGTTCAGGATCCCCATGCGACCCGTTCCGATACGGAAAGAAGCCTCGAGGTCGCGATCGGCAGGGAGGTCCGCGCCCAGAGAAAGAGACTGGGAATAACGGTATCGGAGCTCTCCGACGCGACCGGTATCTCGGTGGGAATGCTCTCAAAGATCGAAAACGGCAACACATCGCCGTCGCTGACGACCTTGCAGACCCTTTCCCACGCCCTGGGGATTGCGATCTCAAGCCTGTTCCAGCGTTTCGAGGAAGATCGTGTCGCGGTCTTCGTGCAAGCCGGTCAGGGCGTGGCGAGCGAACGGCGCGGAACTCGGGCCGGCCATCAATATAATTTGCTGGGTCATATCGGCGGCAGCAGCGGCAACCTTGTCGTGGAGCCCTACCTGATTACGCTGAGCGAAGAATCCGACGTCTTCCCGACCTTCCAGCATGACGGCATGGAGTTTCTGTACATGCTGGAGGGCGAGGTGGGATACCGCCACGGAAACAGTCTCTATAACATGCGACCCGGCGACAGCCTGTTTTTCGACGCGGACGCGCCGCACGGGCCGGAAAAGCTCAGCAAGCTCCCGGCGCGTTTCCTGTCGATCATCACCTACGCGAAGGACGAACAGAAAGGCGGCAAATAGGCACCCTGCCGGTGCCGTGCTTTCGATCCACGCCCGATTCCGTATATTATCCGGCAATCCAGTCAGACGGGATGGGCGTGCCGCCCGGGAGGATCACGGGCAGTGGGGCACCATTGAAACATTCATAAGAGGAATATTTTATTCATAAGGGTTGAATTGCCGCATCGTAATTGCTAGTCTTTCCACACAGGCTGGCAATCGGGATTCAGACGACCATGTGCGGTATCGTAGGATTGTTTATCAAGGATAGGGCGATGGAGCCGGAACTCGGATCGCTCCTTTCGGACATGCTGATCACCATGACCGATCGGGGGCCCGACAGCGCCGGCATAGCTGTCTACGGATCGTCGGATCCCGACCGCTCGAAAATCGTTGTGCAGTCCTTCACGCCGGATGCCGATTTCGGGGCTTTGGAAGAGGCGCTCGGCGGGGACTGCGTGCTCAATGTCAAGGACAGCCACGCGGTCATCGAGCTTCCCGAATCCGAACTTGAACAAACACGCGGGCTCATTGAGACCGATTTCTCGTCAATCCGGATCATAAGCGCCGGCAGCGTCATCGAGATCTACAAGGAGGTCGGGCTGCCGAAGGACGTGGTGAAACGGTTCGACATCGCGTCGATGCACGGAACGCACGGCATCGGGCATACGCGCATGGCAACGGAATCGGCAGTCACCACGCTTGGTGCCCACCCCTTTTCCACCGCGCTGGACCAATGCCTTGTCCACAACGGCTCGCTCTCCAACCACAACAAACTGCGCCGCGAACTCGTACGGGAAGGGATGACGTTTGAGACCGAGAACGACTCCGAAGTCGCCGCGGCCTACCTGACGTCCCGAATGGCGCACGGAATGAATCTGGCCGAAGCGCTCGAGAGCGGACTGCAGGCCCTCGACGGATTTTACACCTTTGTTGTCGGAACCCGGTCGGGTTTCGGGGTGCTGCGGGACCCGATAGCCTGCAAACCGGCGGTTCTGGCTGAAACCGACCGCTACGTGGCGTTCGGGTCGGAATACCGTGCACTCGCCGTCCTGCCCGGAATCGACGGGGCCAAGGTATGGGAGCCCGAGCCTGCAACAGTCTATTTCTGGGAGCGTTGAGCATGCATTCCATCGACCTTGCGGTCACACCCCTGCGTGAACTCAATCAGAGCCTGCACGGCAGCAGCGAAGCGGCCGAATGGGAGATCGTCAATCCCAAGGGAAGCCACGCCGTCGCCGTTGGCGTGGATGACGCACTCGACATCCATGTCAGGGGCAATGTCGGGTACTATTGCGGCGGCATGAACAAACAGGGCTCGATAACCATACACGGATCGGCCGGTCCCGGTGTCGGCGAGAACATGATGTCCGGGCGCATCGTGGTCAAGGGCGACGCGAGCCAGTATGCCGGCGCGACCGGATGCGGTGGACTGTTGGTGATCGAGGGCAACGCATCCTCGCGATGCGGCATCTCGATGAAGGGCATCGACATTGTGGTGGGTGGAAACATCGGCCACATGTCGGCCTTCATGGCGCAGGCGGGTAATCTTGTCGTGCTCGGCGATGCGGGCGACGCACTGGGTGATTCCATATACGAAGCGCAGCTATTCGTGCGCGGTTCGGTCAAGAGCCTCGGCGCCGATTGCGTCAGGAAAGACCTTCGTCCCGAACATATCGAGCTGCTGACAGGGCTTCTGGAGCAGGCCGGCATGACCGGTGTGAGGCCGGACGAGTTCTCGCGCTACGGCTCCGCCCGTCAGCTCTACAACTTCGATGTCGACAATTTCGACGCTTACTGAGGTCCGCCGAATGAGTTATCGCAATCCCGTTACGACACCGCGTCAATCGGCAACGTTCGACGAATACACATTGTCGGAAATCCGCCGCGCCGCGGCGACCGGAATCTACGATATCCGAGGCGGCGGCACCAAACGACGCGTCCCGCATTTTGACGACCTCCTGTTCCTGGGCGCGTCGATATCGCGCTATCCGCTGGAGGGATATCGGGAGAAATGCGACACCTCTGTCGTGTTGGGAGCACGTCATGCCAAAAAGCCGATCGAGCTGAAGATACCGATAACCATCGCCGGCATGAGTTTCGGCTCGCTGTCCGGGGCAGCAAAGGAAGCGCTCGGCCGGGGCGCCAGTGCCGCCGGCACCTCGACAACGACCGGGGACGGCGGCATGACGCCGGAGGAGCGCGGCCATTCCGACAAGCTGGTTTACCAGTATCTTCCCTCACGCTACGGCATGAATCCGGATGATCTGCGCAAGGCCGATGCAATCGAGATCGTGGTCGGGCAAGGCGCCAAGCCGGGCGGCGGCGGAATGCTTCTCGGCCAGAAAATCTCGGACCGCGTCGCCGAGATGCGGACATTGCCGACCGGTATCGACCAGCGTTCGGCCTGCCGGCATCCCGATTGGACCGGACCCGACGATCTCGAGATCAAGATCCTGGAACTGCGTGAAATCACCGACTGGCAAAAGCCGGTCTACATCAAGATCGGCGGGGCACGTCCCTATTATGATACTGCGCTCGCGGTGAAGGCCGGCGCGGACTGTGTCGTCCTGGACGGCATGCAGGGCGGAACGGCCGCCACTCAGGAAGTGTTCATCGAACATGTCGGCCAGCCAACATTGTCCTGCATCCGACCGGCAGTGGAGGCGCTGCAGGATCTCGGTGTGCACCGCGAGGTGCAGTTGATCGTTTCAGGCGGCATACGCAGCGGTGCCGACGTCGCGAAAGCCCTGGCCCTCGGCGCCGACGCCGTGTCGATCGGTACGGCTGCGCTGGTGGCGCTCGGAGACAATGATCCGCGCTGGGAGGAAGAATACCGTGCACTCGGAAGCACTGCCGGAGCCTATGACGACTGGCATGAAGGCGCGGACCCGGCGGGGATCAGCACCCAGGACCCGGGACTGATCGAACGGTTGGATCCCGTTGCCGCGGGCCGCCGGCTGGCGAATTACCTGAAAGTCATGACGCTTGAAACGCAGACCATTGCCCGCGCCTGCGGGAAAAGTCACGTTCTCAACATGGAGCCGGAGGATCTTTGCGCGCTCACAGTCGAGGCCGCAGCCATGGCGGGCGTGCCGCTGGCAGGCACGGACTGGATCCCCGGGGCAAAAGCAAACGAGCGGTACTAGGGAAATCGACGCAAACCGGCAAGGGTTGGACAAATGGCAAACAAGTTGGCTGAATTCGCGGAGACGAACGGTGTAAAATATTTCATGATCTCGTTCACGGACCTGTTTGGCTATCAGCGTGCCAAACTGGTTCCGGCACAGGCGATATCCGACATGGAAGAGGAAGGTGCCGGATTTGCCGGATTTGCCACATGGCTGGACATGACGCCCGCTCATCCGGACATGATGGCCGTTCCTGATCCAGATTCGGTAATCCAGTTGCCATGGAGGCCGGATGTCGCCTGGGTGGCTGCCGATTGCGTGATGGAGGGCAAACCGGTCGACCAGGCGCCGCGGGTGACGCTCAAGAATATCCTCAAGAAGGCCGAGGCCAAAGGCATGCGGGTCAAGACGGGGATCGAGGCCGAGTACTTTCTGATCCTGCGTGACGGCAGCGCGATTTCGGATCCGTACGACACGGCCGTGAAACCGTGTTACGACCAGCAGGCGGTGATGCGCCGCTACGACGTCATTTCCGAAATCTGCGACGCAATGCTGCATCTGGGCTGGAAGCCCTATCAAAACGATCACGAGGATGCCAACGGCCAGTTCGAGATGAACTTCGATTTCGACGACGCGCTGGCAACCGCCGACAAGCATTCGTTCTTCAAATTCATGGTCAAGTCGATCGCCGAAAAACACGATCTGCGCGCGACCTTCATGCCGAAACCCTTCGAGAATCTTACCGGCAACGGATGCCATGCCCATGTCTCCATCTGGGACGCGGACGGCAAGACGAACAGCTTCCTGGACGAACAGGACGATCTCGGCCTTTCGCGGAGCGCGTATCATTTTCTTGGCGGCATCATGAGTCATGCGAAGGCGTTGACGGCCATTACCAACCCGACCGTGAATTCCTACAAGAGGATCAACGCACCGATCACGCTTTCCGGTGCCACATGGGCGCCCAACACGGTCACCTGGTCGGGGAACAACCGCACGCACATGGTCCGTGTGCCAGGTCCCGGCAGGTTCGAGATCAGGCTGGCCGACGGAGCGGCCAATCCGTACCTGCTGCAGGCGGCACTGATTGCCGCGGGTCTTGACGGCATCGCGACAGAGGCCGATCCCGGCAAGCGGCTCGACATCGACATGTACAAGGACGGGCACACCGTCCGTGACGCACCGCGGCTGCCGCTGAACCTGCTCGATGCGCTGCGCGAGTATGAAGGCAACGAAGTCCTTTCGGGCGCGATGGGCTCGTCCTTCTCGGACGCATTTCTGAAGCTGAAGCGGCAGGAATGGGATTCCTTCACGTCTCATTTCACGGAATGGGAACGCGCGAACACGCTCGACGTCTGAGGCGAACGGCACCCGCCAATTCAGCCGGCCGGCAGGCTGACCGTCGGGATAGTCCGACGTCGGGAACGCGCATTCGCAGATACCTGTCCTGTGACGCCGCCCTCGTTGCGGACGGCCGTCCCGTGAGCTGTGCCTGCCAACGCACATGTAGCAACGGGCCGACCCTGCCGGGCGATCCTCCCCGCCCGGCAAAATTACCGGCTTTCGAAGCAGTATGCGGGCGCCGGAGCTGATTTCAGAAATTTCTTACAAGGAATATTTTTTTCTTAAGGTTGAAAAAATGACAATCGATTGGTAGTCTTTTCGGATAACCGGGAACTTAAAATTTAGCAATTGGGAGGGGTATGCAATGGGCAACAACCTTGACGCCCTGACGACGATATTCACCGAGTTTTACTACTGGGTGACCGTTGTCTTCATGTTTCTGATCCACGTCGGTTTCTGCTTGTACG
>NZ_SPNT01000042.1 GCF_004959855.1 Nitratireductor sp. XY-223
TGTGCTAATCGTCTTCATGGTGTTGCTTCCTTTCAGGTTCAATGCCCTGAGCTTAATGCTCAGGGGAAGCAACGCCACCCAATCCTCAGTTCTTTTTCAACAGAGAACGGGACATCCCCCTCTTCCGTATCCATACCGGACAAGTGGGATCTCGAAATCCAGTCCAGATACCTGGCGCCGAATACAAAGGCATGCCGAAAGGCGTCCTGAGTTTTGGTATTCCTGTATGTCGGACGACCACTCTCATCATGGCCGCGAAACACGGTCAGCCCGCGGTTCGCCCCGTATTTGCCCGCCCAGGCCCGAAACACGGTGGGAGGTGACGCCAGGGGATTTGCTTGCCAGGCGTTGGGTAATTTGATGCCGGACATGTTCAGTCCTTCTCGTCAAACAGAAACAGGCAGCGATCGTATCTTGTTGAATGAACCGGCACGCAGCGAGCGATTGCACCGGGTATCAAACTGCACTGGCTGTGACCATCCGGGACGGTACTGTACACATAATCTGTCGATATGCCTGGGCTGCTCATCCCAAGCGTTTCAGCGAGCGAGAGCTGCAGTACGTTTCCAGAATGGTCGTAAATAAATGCGACAACTTCGCTGGCGTCCCAGCGGCATATCCTTTTTCCCATTACATTCTCTAAAAAACGCGGCTGGTCGTCATACATGGAATCGTATCCGCCTTCGGACATGGCAAGCAGGCACACTTCCCGCCAATCCTCGCCAAGATCCGTGAAGCTGATCGTGCCCGCCGATTTGTCCCAGTGAATCTTGTCTATCACAAGGTCCGACAAATCTTCCTCAAAGAGATTGTCCCACCTGCACAATAGGTCTGCGTTGGAATGCGAGGGCAGCACCAGCAACAGCGCAATAACAGAAGCGAACATCAATCTGCACGTGTTTGGCTGCCCCCACTTGAGCAGATTGTTGAACATTGTACCGGTAACCTGGGTCACATCGTCGATAATCCAGGCTTTACGGTTGTCGTCGTACCTGATTGTCATGGTCGGTTACTCTCATCTTGAAATGAAGTAATAAAATTTCGACATGTCTTTCTTGAAAAAAAACAGCACGCTAAGTCCGTGTAACGTGGTCGTGGCTATGATCGGCTCCGTTGCGAGCGACTCCAGAGTGATATCGTCCAGGTGGAAGCACCGCTTGGCGGAAAGCACCGCTCCTGAAAGTTCATGAGAAATTTCAGGGCGGCCTTCCCTGTTTTCAGCCGTTACAAATCCGCTGTAAGATCTGTACTCCCGCCATGTTTTGCCCAACTGGCGAAAGGAAAACAGCGCGCTGCTCTGCAAGATCTGGTCGGCGGTTAGTTCATCATGAACGATCCACGTGGTGAAAGAGCAATCCTCATCTACCCGAAAAATGTCCGACGTGATTTCGACATTCGGGAGGGCAGACCGCACACGCTTTTTCACCTCGGACTTCGACACAAAAAAGCAGCCGGAAATTGTCAAGGCCCCGAACAGCATCAGTGTCAAAGCAAACGAACCACGTCGCATTGCGAATTCTCCGTTTCCAGCCTGGATCGGAATTCTACCTGTAATTGTGTTCTATTTTTGTTCCGGTAGCAATTTGTCTCATGAAGTTTCCGGAACCACGCTGCAAAAGGCGCAGAAAAGCGATGTTACGTTTGTTGTGTACGTTTATAGGGAATTCGCGGACAGATCGCGATCCCAATTGCCGGCTGCGGCAGCCCCTTGCAGTCGGGAGTTCTATATCTGACTGAATTTGCTACGTTTATAACTCTCGCAGCCTTCGAGTGTTTTACCGAAATCCTTCTGACTGCGTAGCGCTCACCGGTCAAACCGGTTGGCCGGCGGTCTTGCGATATCCTCGAGCCGCGTCGCGCCCTTCACTTGTGGCACAAGACTAGGTGGCAGGAGGCGAAAATGATTTGGCAAATACGGCCGACTGTCGGAACCCAGCCTTGTCAGATCACCGGACAAAAGACGCTTTGTGCTGCGCATGTGTGACTGTCTGCGCTCCTTTTCGAGTGACCAGTTCTCCTGTTCCCATGCACGTGCCTCAAGCACTTTTTTCAGGAAATACGGCGTGCTCTTCAATTTTTCATTCCGATAGGTCCTGTCATGGGCCATGCCGTTATACAGGGAATATATATCCTCCGGAAATGGCACATCCAGTCGCTTCTCAATTTCAGAGAGCAGCTTTGCTGTTATGCGAATATTGTCATTCCTGTTGTGCCTGTTGCTTCCCGGTATCAGCGCTTCCCATGTCTCATCGACATTTCCTGGCAGGACAGTCGGCGAGCCCAGCGGGTTTAATTTGTCATACCAGCCTCTGGCCATCTCGGTGTAGATAACAGCCTTTACGAGGTCCGCGTCGACCGCAAACTCTTCTGCCGCGTTTTCGATTGTCTCGGCATGTTCCCGAACAAACTTTCCGGCCCCTTCATTGGCTTGCAATGACAGCTTCACTGGAAGGCCGAACGGATTTATGTCGACCTCATTTTCAGATATTCCGTACTTGAATTCCGGAATTTCATCGATTTCCTGGTGTTGGAACTGAAATTTCTGCTTTGTGTTATCACGAATGGCTTTTACTCGATCTTCCTTGATCGTCAGATACTTCTTCAACGAACCTCTCCCTCCTACCAGCACCTAAAATCCAATCCTGCCGAATGGCCTGCATCGCTTATCTGCACAATCAGCCGGCCGCTGATGTAGTCGACAGACGTCTCGACATCTTCGTAAAACTCGACCTTCTTGGCCGATGAAAACGCGATATTCTCAATCTTCTTGATCAATTCCTCCTCTTGGCCTTTTGCCCAATATTCATACACGCGAACAGCGCGAAATGCGCACTCCGGATCGGTTCCGTAAGCGCGAATATGGGACCCTTTTGCTAACAGGAGATAGTAACCATCTAGAACGTCTTCGACTTTATTTAGTTGTCTCGCAAATATAAAAAGATGTATATTATTTTTTAATGGTGCCGCAAATAACAATAGCCCTAAAGCAGCCAAAATCGCCAGATAGCGAATTATTTTCTTTACTTTTTTCATTTTCCCTCAACGAATGACGGATTGATCTGTTCAGCTTTGCCCAGTGAAGTCACCGTTTGGAAATTCATTTCTCCATCGACCGCCGTTTTGTTTTTCACTCTGCGGCATTTTCATCGGATCCGTTCTCATCTTAAAGAGCGGCGCCGTTGAGTGCTGCAAGGCTGACTGGCGCATGAGCCAGGGACGCCGTTTCAAATAGACTTCAGCTTAAAATTGTGTTCCTATTTTGTTCTGATGTCAAATCTTACGGTCATTCGCGTTTGATCATTGGCGGCGCGGGCGCAGAAAAGCGATGTTACGTTTGTTGTCTGCGTTTATAGGGAATTCGCAGACAGACCGCGATCCCATTGAACCACTGCACGAAGCCTATGCAGTACAGGGGTCTGTATGGTCCTGATTATTATTGTTTTTTTTTGGAGAGTGCGTATCGGTCATTTGGTAGTTTTTTTGCTTTCACCGGCCAAACCGGTTAGCCGGCGGCCGCGCGATGTCGTGAAGCCGCGTCGCGCCCTTGACCCGCGGCACCGTGCCGCCCATCAGCATGCGCAAGAGGTTCGGCGAGAACGGCCGGTTCTTGGGATCGAGCGCCGAGAGATCACCGGACAGCAGGCGGTGGAGGTTGGGATCGAGGCCGAGCTTTGGCCTTTGCACCCGCCCGGTCTTCTCGCCGCCACTGGCATTTGGAGTCGGTCTTTTCTGAACGTGTTCTGTTTTTGCCTTGAAATAATCTTTGAAAGTCTGTTCCACGATTTCCGGCCGCACGCCATGAAGAGGCAGGCGTCTGACATCATATCCGGCAACGTCTTTTGTTCTTGGATCCCTTTCCCCATCCAGTATAAGGCGACCCTTCCCCGTTGGGGCCGACTGAGACTTCCAAACATGTTGCGCGACAAAATCTGCAAATTGATCGTTTGTGATGCTGTCACCAAAGATCTCATGGGCTTCACGCGCCAGCAGAATTCCCTCGTAGTTGTTCCAATAATCCTTGAGATGCTGCTCCAACGGATTGCTTGCGAACCACTCGTTCAGGTACCCCGGCGCAAGCGTCTGAGCGGCGGCCGCCTCTTCCGTATCCATACCGGACAGGTGGGGTCTCGAAATCCAGTCCAGATACCTGGCGCCGAAAACAAAAGCATGCCGAAAGGCGTCTTGAGCGTCGTTATCGTCGTATATTGGGCGCCCAAGCCCTAAACACGGTGGGGGGAGACGCCAAGGGATCTTTTTGCCATGCGGTGGGAAGCTTGATGCCGGACATGTTCAATCCTTCTCGTCAAACAAAAAAATGCAACGATTGTATCTGATGCTCCCATCCGGAACACAACGGGCAACAGCATCGGCTATCGGGCTGCATTGGCTGTAACCATCCGGAGGCTTAGCGTATTTGTAATCTGTCGATATGCCCGGGCTGTCCATTCCGAACATTTCAGTAAGAGAAAGCTGCAGGACGTGATCGGAATGGTCATAAACAAACGCGATGACTTCTCTGGCGTTCCAGCGACATATTTCCTTTCCCAATACGCCCTCAATGAAACGTATATAACCGCCCCCCATTGTGTCGTATCCGCCCTCGGACATAGCTAGCAGGCACACTTCCCGCCAATCCTCGCCAAGATCTGTGAAGCTTATCGTGCCGGCCGATTTGTCCCAGTGAATCTTGTCTCTCACGAGGTGCGACAAGTCTTCCTCAAAAATATTGTCCCACCTGCACACAAGGTCCGCGTTTGAATGCGACGGAAGCATCTGCAGCAGCGCAAAAACAGAAAGGAAAAGCAGTCCGAACCTGCACGCTTGCCCCCACTTCAGGAGATTATTGAACATCGCACCGGTAACTTCGCCTATATCGTCAAAGATCCAGGCCTTGCGTTTGTTGTCATAGCGAATTGTCATACTTTAGATGCTCACAAGGTAGTAAAACTTGGTCATGTCGTGCTTCAGAAAAAATATTACGTCTTCACCATATGGAGAGAACGTAAAAATGACTGGATTATATTCGATATCGTGCAGTGTAAGATTTGCCTTATCCAGGCATGGTTTTGCGGCAATGATGGCGCGGTTGATACCCACCGCAACACCATCTGGAAGTTCGCTGTCCGGGCTGTCCAGCGAGTGTGCAAATGAATGCGATTCCATCCACCGCTTGCCCAGACCATCAAAGGATGCAAGTGCGCTGCTCTCAAGAACCTGCTTTGCGGAAAGTTCCTGATGCACGTTGAAGGAGGTAAGGAAACACTCGGAGGTGACCTCGAAAACGTCCGACGTGATTTCGACATTCGGGAGCGCAGACCGCACGCGCTTTTTTACCTCTGACTTCGAGACGAAAAAGCAGCCGGAAATCGTCAAGGCTCCGAACAGCATCAGCGTCAAAGCAAATGAACCCGGTCGCATTGCGAATTCTCCGTTTTCAGCCTGGAACGGAATACTACCTGTAATTGTGTTCTATTTTTGTTCCGATAATAATTTGTCTCGTGAAGTTTCCGGAATCACGCTGCAAAGGCGCAGAAAAGCAATGTTACGTTTGTTGTCTGCGTTTGTAGGGAATTTGAGGACAGACCGCGATCCCATCGAGCCGCTGCACGAGGCCTATGCAGTCTAGGGGTCTGTATGGCCCTGATTATTATTGTCTTTTTTGGCAGATACATATCGGTTATCCGGTTGGGTTTTTGCTTTCACCGGCCAAACCTATTTGCCGGCGGCCGCGCGATGTCGTGAAGCCTTGTCGCGCCCTTGACCCGCGGCACCTTGCCGCCCATCAGCATGCGCAAGAGGTTCGGCGAGAACGGCCGGTTCTTGGGATCGAGCGCCGAGAGATCGCCGGAGAGCAGGCGGTGGAGG
>NZ_SPNT01000043.1 GCF_004959855.1 Nitratireductor sp. XY-223
CGGCGATCAGCCATTGCCTTCGGCGGGCCTGCGCTTCGCGCACCTCGCGTCCGAAGCCCGAGTCGCGAATGGTTTGCGGATTGCCGGAGACGAGTTCACGGTCGAGCCAGGTGGCGCCGTCGGCGTCCACCTGCCGGTCGAGCGAGAGATGCGACAGTCTTTCGACGATGACCGGGGCGGTTCTGGCGCGGTTGCGTTCGTAGTCGACCGCCCGGTCGAGATGGTCCGGCTCGACGATCCAGGTCCCGTTGGGCTCGCGGGCAACGCCGCCGGTGGCGCGGCGGATGGCCTCCAGACGCCGCACATGGGTCTCGGCGTAGTCCTCGGTGGCGCGCGGGTCGTGCCGCAGGTGCAGGTCGATGCTGTAGCGCCCGCCATTGGCGGCGGCAATCTCGGCGACGGTGCGGTCCGCCTTGCGCGGCTCCGGGTTTTTCGGCGTCACGCGCACGATACTCCCGTCCGGCATCGGTTCGGTCGCCTCGCCCTTGCCGATATCGATATAGTGGCTGCGGCCATCTATCCCATCGACGATCAGATAATGGCGGTCCTTGAGTTCGTCGGATAGCCCGCGTGCCACCACACGCCCGATGACCGGTTTCACGGTCGGGTCTCCCGGGTCGAGGACCACGTAATCGGCGGGACTGCGGGCAATGTTCTTCTCCCTCATCTCGCGCTGCATGGTCCTGATGATGTCGCCGCGCCCGCCCATGCGCCGCAGCGTGTCCTCCAGCCCTTCTTCCAGCCGCCACCGGCCGGGGCGGATTTCTTCCGCGAGGCCAAGGCGTTCCAGTTTCTTCAGACGCCCCATGCGCAGGCTTTGCCGGAAGGCGTCACGGCCGGTGGCGGTGACGAGGCCGCTTTCGTCCCTGTCGCGGATCAGGCGGCGGTCGATGCTCGTCAGCCGTTCCTGCTCCATCTCGGCCCTGAGCCGGCTCTCGATTTCCCGATCCGAACGCGGCCCGAAATCCAGGCTGACGATCCCGGCGGCGCGCGCGCGCATGCCGGTGGTCATGTAGTCGCGGGCAATGATCAGATCCCTGCCTTTGTCGTCGCGGCCGCGCAGCAGGATATGGGTGTGGGGATGGCCGGTATTGTGGTGATCGACCGCCACCCAGTCGAGGCGGGTAGCCAGATCTTCCTCCATGCGCGCCATCAGGCGGCGGGTGAGCGGTTTGAGATCTTCGTATTGCGCGCCGTCCTCGGCCGAGACGATGAAGCGGAACTGGTGGCGGTCGCCTTGCGAGCGTTCCAGGAACGCCTTGCCGTCCGCCCGGTCCTCATTGGCGCCGTAGAGTTCGCCGCGCTCGCCGTCGTGTGTCACCCCGTCGCGCTGGATATAGCGCAGATGCGCCCGCGCGCCTTCCATTGCCCGGGCCCTGCCCCCGGCCATTCCACCTGCCCTGCCCTTCCCCTTGCCGGCGAGTTTGACGATGCGCGATTTGACGATGACCCGGCGCTGGCGCAAGGCGGCATGACGGTCGCGGCTGGCGAGCACGCGTCCCGTCCCGGCGCCGCGCCCGACCCGCTTGCCGGTGAAACCCGGCTTGCGTGTGCCACTCGCGCCGCCACGCGCCAGGTTCGAGGCGGCCAGGACCCGGTGCAGGAACTTGCGCCCGCGCTTTGCGCCGCGCGAGCGGATTTTTCCGGGCCTGGGTTTGAAGTCGTCGTCATCGAACATGCTGTGCTCCTCATTGGTCCCGATAAATTGGCCACGACGGCGGCCTCAGGAAACCGGTGCCAGTCACGCCTAAGAAAACCGGGGCGTTGCCGCCCCCATGGCACCATGACGGGGCGTATGGCGCCATCCGCCGCCCCGAAAAAACGATGTGCAGACAAAGGCTTGCCGTTCGCGATGCCGGCGTATGGTGCCGGAGCTTTATCTTGCCTTACGCGGCATTTCTCATCCCTCCCGCGCCCTTCCACGCTCATCTGCGATCACCTGAACCTGCGGCGAAAGAACCCGGCGGCGGTGAAACTGCGCCACCGGGCGGAAGGGGGTTGAATGTCACGCGGCAAAACAGGCTCCGGCGATGCATTTTCCGGCATCATCCTTCGCGCCGCCTTTGTGTATTGCGGCCTCAGTTCCTGTCGGGTTCCGGCCTCGAAAGCGGCACGAAAAGATCGCCGTCCGGGGCATGTTCTTCACCGTTTCCGGTGTCGTTTTGCGGTGCCGAAAGCGAAAAGAACAGCCGCGTATCGAAGGCGATTGGCGGCGGATTCCGTGCGCCCGATGGGCCTGCTTTCGCTTTCATCGAAGTCGGTTCGCCCGCGCCTGCGAGCGTTTCTTCGATGCGCGCGACATAGGCGCGGGTCTCGGCGGGAAGCGGTTTTCCGGTCTTCAGATGCTTGCCGTAGCGGCCCGGACCGGCATTGTAGGCGGCGAACAGGCCGGGATAGCCGAAGCGCTCATGCATGGCCCTGAGATAGGCGGTTCCGGCCAGAATGTTGGTGCGCGGATCGAAGGGATCGGCGCCAGGATCGTGCCGGCCGCGCAGTTCCTTCCATGTCCCCGGCATGAGCTGCATCAGACCCATGGCGCCCCTGGGCGAGACGGCAAGCGGGTCGCCGTTGCTCTCGGCCATGATGACGGCGCGGATCCAGCTATCGGGGACCGTGAAGCGTTTCGACGCCTCAATGACATGCGTGTGGAACCGTTCGATACCGTCGGCATGGGCAGGGGCGATCATGGCGGCCGCCATGACGATCAGGCACGTTCTCATTCCTGCCGCCCCCCGCAAGGTTCGCGGCGTTCATCGCCGACAGCGTTGAATCCTTCCGGCTCTTTCCGCTCTTTCCGCTCTCTCCGCTCTCTCCGCTCTCTGGGGCCATCGCCCCTCACCCATAGCGGCGAGAGCCTGCCGACGATCCGTGCGCGCGTCACCGGCCCGAAATAGCGGCTGTCGAAGGAGTCCGGGGCCGCCGTCAGCAGGAAAACCTCATCCGCATCGAGCACCCGGCACGCATTCCAGCGCGGCATGGGACGGCCCGCGCTATCGGCGGCAAGCCGGCGGGCGGCGACGCGGCCGTTGATTATGATCGCGTCGTCGAAGGCGCAGGCATCGTCGCCTGCAACAGCCGCGATGCGCTTGATCAGCGGCACGCCAACGGGCAGGTAACCGCGCCCGGCGGCAAGTCCCGCGATGGACATGGCGGGCTGGACGAGCGCCAGGTCGCCGCGGTCCGGCGCACCGGATGTGACGCGATAGAGACCGACCGGGGCGCTCGCCGAAGCGTTCCAGACCAGGAGGGGCGCCGGATTGCGCACATGGGCGATGGCGGAAAGACCGATCAGGCCGAGGCCGAGGATGCCGCAGACGAGGATAGCGCGGGGGTTCTTTCGTGCCCGCCGGCGTTGGCGGGAACGCGCAAGCGAAAGGGCGCTCATCGCGCTTCGCCCCTGTCCGAGGTGGAGGTCCGACGTTCCCCTTCCGACCAGGCGTCGAGATCGGCGATGTGATAGCGCACATAGCGGCCATGCTTGCGAAAGCGCGGCCCATGGCCGGTAAGGCGCATCTTCTCCAGGGTGCGATAGGACAGGCTGAGATAGTGCGCGGCCTGCCGGGTGGTCAGGAAGGGGCTGCCTTTCCTGGCCTCCATCGCCCGTGATGGATCGTCTTGCATATTCCGTGTCCTTTCGTCGGTTGAGGGCGCGAATGAAGGACACGATGGCGGGCAGGGGCGCTTTGCGGGACGCTCGAATGACGGGGGCCGCGAAATTCGAGCCCCCTCTTTCGTTTATTGTCATTTTCGCTCACGCGAAAACCGGCGGCGCGATCCGGCTTTCGCCGGGAAAACGAGACAGGGAAGGAGCGCTATGCCCCTTCCGTTTCCTCCATCGCGGCGAGTCGGAGCCGCAATCCGGCGATCTGTTTTCGTGCCTCGGTGCGCTCGCGCCCCGGCAGGCCCGCGCGCAATTCGATGTCCAGAAGTTCGATCCAGATTGTGATATCGTTGCGTGACATGGGTGGTAACCTCCTGTGATGATTGAGCTGTTCTGCCGCTCGCAGAACGCCTTCCCCGGTCATCCGGCAAGCCGCGGGTCAAGGCCGCGTCAGCGCCGCGAAGCGGGGCGTGGGGGAGCCGAAATGCGAAGCATTTTGGGGGTACCGCGCAGCCTTGAGGCGCCCCCTGGCCGGATGGCATGCTGGAAAGGTCGAGACGGAAAGCCCGTTACTTACCGAGCATCGCCGTATCGGTTCCGGCGGCCCGGCAGGCGCGAAGCCACGAGGAAAGACCCCACCGGGCGAACCCGGCGGGGCTTTGAGAGGAACCGGATCAGCGCTCGCGCGGCTCCCACAGGGC
>NZ_SPNT01000044.1 GCF_004959855.1 Nitratireductor sp. XY-223
AGGGCATCACGAAATCTCCCGCCATGCGCTGACGTTATGTTGCGTAGACCCCAGTGATCGCCCGCAGGACAAGGACCAATCCCGGGAGCGCAACATAATCTTCGCCGCAACATGTTCACAGTTATGTGCAGTTGCACATAACTGTGATGCATCGACCGGCGAACATGGCGATCTTCTCGATCTCATCGCCCTCAATCGCGGCCTCGGCTTCCGCGCCGCGCTCGATGAGGCGCGGGGATTCCTCAGCCTGCCGGTTCCACCGATCCGCAAGGTCGCCCCGCCCGTGCCGACGAACTCTTCCGAAGCGGCGCGGCGGCTCTTTGCTGCGTCAAAACCGATCGGGGGCACGCTGGCTGAAGGATATCTGCGCAGCCGCGGGCTCGATCTGCCTTCGGATGTTTCGGCGCTCCGTTTCCATCCACGATGCTTCTATCGTGCGCCGTCAGGGCGTCAGGAATGGCCGGCGCTCATTGCCGCCGTTACCGACGGCAAGGGCGAGGTGACTGGCGTGCATCGCACCTGGCTTCATCCCGAAGGCGGCAAGGCGCCCGTCGATCAGCCGCGCCGCGCGCTCGGCCATCTCGCCGGCAACGGCGTGCGCTTTGGCGTCGTGCGCGACGTGCTGGCGGTGACCGAGGGCATCGAAACCGCCCTGGCGCTCAGGACGGTCATGCCCGGTATGCCGGCCGTTGCCGCGCTCTCGGCCTCCCACCTTGCCGCCCTGAACCTGCCGCCGGCATTACGCCGGCTCTATGTCGCGCGCGACAATGACGAGGCCGGCAGGCTCGCGCTGGAAGGGCTTCGGTCCAGGGCCGGCGCGACCGACATTTGCGAACTCGTGCCGCGGGCGGAGGATTTCAACGCCGATCTTCTGACCCTTGGCCCGGAGCGGTTGCGGGACTGGATCGGGGAGCAAATCGTGCCTGACGACAGCCATTTCCTCATTCGGGATGGGCGGCAATGGGCATGACGGCTCCGCCATCGGACCGTCACGGTTGAGCATACCGGCAGGCCTTCCCGTTGCAAGGGGGCCGCGCCACGGCCTTTCCAGGAGGGGTATCTGCCGGCGCCAGCCGGCCTTGCAACGGCTGCGCCGTCCTCCACTGCGTTTCGGCCTGCGGTGCAAACCCGCCCTGCGGCGCCGGCGGACGATCCCCGGAAAGGCCGCGAACGGCGCGGCCTCACAAAACCGGGAGACCCAGCCATGACGCTTGACCCCTTCATTGAACCCCTTAACGACGAACCCCGTCACGCTTCCTCGCCAACCGCGCATCTCCTGGACGAGTTGCAGATCTATGGGTACCGCCCCAATGGCGACGAACCCGACACGCGCCCGTTGCCAGAGGCCGACCGCGCCGAACAGGAGATCGAAAACGCCTTCGAAGCCCTTGCCGCCCTGATGGCCGACACACGGCTCGAAGACGATCTCGACGATGTGCTCTGGAACCTGGTCAACATCTTCCACCGCAGGATCGCAAATCTCGACCGTGCGCTCGATGACAACGAACAGGCGCAACGCCGGATGCAGCGCGAGCAGGACGGTTCGGAGATCAAATCCGTCGAACTGGAGCGGCTGACCGCGCAGGGCATCTCCATCATCGAGCGCCGCAACGCCTTCGAAGCCTTCCGCGAGATTGCCGCCGGCCGGTTCGAGAAACACACCCTTTCCGCCTGGCGTCCGCGTTCCGGTTCGGTGACGAACCGCCGGGCGATGACGGCATCGATGATCGACAGCCGCGACTTCATCGCCGCCAAGCGCAAGGCCGAGATCGAGCCGCTGCTGCCGGCGGGTCCGCGCATCGCGTTCACCGGCGGCATGGATTGCAACGATCACACCCGCATCTGGGCCGCACTCGACAGGGCGCATGCGAAGCACCCCGACATGGTGCTGATCCATGGCGGATCGCCCAGGGGCGCGGAAAGGATCGCCGCCTGCTGGGCCGACAACCGCAAGGTGCAGCAGATCGTCTTCAGGCCCGACTGGAGCCGCCACAGGAACGCCGCGCCCTTCAAGCGCAACGACCAGATGCTCGATGCGCTGCCCATCGGCGTCATCGCCTTCCCCGGTTCCGGTATCTCGCAGAACCTCGCCGACAAGGCAAGGAAGATGGGGATCAGCGTCTGGAAGTTCGGAAATGACAAGGGTGAGGGTGGCGCGTGACGCGTCGCCCCGTTTTCAGGCAAACCTTTGTCCTTTGAATGCCGGCGCGAACATGTCTGCTACTATGGGCCAAACCCAGCTCAGTCACTCCGCATTCCTTCTTCCGGAGACCAGGTTCCATGTCAGACCATTCGCCGTGGCGGCGGGCTGCCCAGCAATGCCAGACCATCCCGAAATAGAGCGTAGGCGTATTCGGATTCGGGCGAAACATCGCTCTCTTCGCCTCGATCCATGGCGAAACCGGAGGGTTCGATACGAGGAAGTTTGAGGACCGCGGGCATGTTCTCCCGCCCGCTGCGGATGATGTCGCTCAGAGAGTTGAGAAACCGTTCAGCAGACCTCTCCTCCATCACGAACCATCCCGCGAAGCCATCGCCACTTCGCCGCAGCAGGCGCCTTCGATGAGGGAAACGCGGCCACCGTCTTGGATCAAACCATAAGTCTTCCAGCCAGTGGGGACAGTCGTGGAATGGCCAGAGGGGTTCCGCGCTGGCGAGAAAAGTTCGACCCGCGTATGGAATTGACAGGAAGCTCAGCGGTGAAGCGACATCGGGGCGCTCCCCTCCAGCGCGAATCCAATCGATCCAGGCCACAACGCCCGGCGCTTCCATGAGAGAAAAATTGGCGCGATGCGTCGCAAGCGCGAGCGAGGCCGGCGTCGACTCCGGGCTCAAACCTGGGGTCGATGCCGTAGGAGGCGGCCGCTTGCCACGCGGCTTTGAAATGCGCGTCTCGGCAGCATGGAGAAAGGCGCCTGCTGCCCCCGGTCTTGAGCCGAACGCGATCGAATAGCCGTGAATGACCTTGCCATGGGGCGACTTTGCCGCAAGATGGGGCTTCACCTGCTTGCTGTACTTGCGCTTTGCCTGTCCAGCGATGGTCGCGGCCGAGACGTTGGCGGCGAACGATCCACGCGCCTCCGCCAGCACCACTCCGTGGTCCGAAACCGCACCGTCCCCGTAGATGAAGTCGGCATGCGGGGCGAGCGTACTCGAAAGGCAGGCAGCATTGTCTCGCCACGTATAGCCGAGCGCATTCATGAGCAGGTCGGTGACACCAGCGCCGACGCGGCCGGCGAAGGCGGTACGTTCCGCATCGGCCAGCGAGTTGATGTGCTGGGCGAGCACGAACATGTTGCCGTCTTCAATCAGCCATTCCACCTCAGTCAGGGCCTTGTCTCCCCACCGCGCCAACATTTCCGGCGGTGCATCCCGCAGCGTTGCCGTTCTTGCCATCGACGCAGCAAGAGCGGTCGGCCCGAACGTCAGGGTCTTGCACATGCCGGGGGCACTGAAGCCCACGGAAATCGGACTTGGGTCTGGCTGGCCGTTCCGGCGGGCCGCGACGGGGGTGTCTGCGGTGTTCCGGCCGGTCTGTTGGCCGGTCTGCTGGCGGATTGCGCCTGGCGGGCGGCCCGCGTGTCGGGCATGGCGGTCCGGGCCTGAGACGGCTGCCATCGACCGTAAGCGCTGCGCCGTCACCCTCGTTGTGATCTGAGATTTTCGTGGTCATCTGGACCCGGGCGGCAACGGGAATACTGATGCGGTGGCTTCCTGCGGCAGTCTGGCAGGTGACAGGCCGTCTTTGGGCGGCTCCAGCATGGGCAGGGCGGTGCCTTTCGGGCCGGAATGGCGCGGCGCAAAAGGATTGTGGCGGTTTCAGCCACGTGTTTT
>NZ_SPNT01000045.1 GCF_004959855.1 Nitratireductor sp. XY-223
CCCGCGGCAACCGAACGCACCCCCGCCGCCGCCGCCCTGACGGGCCTGCTCTGTTCGGCGGACTGGAAGAGCGCCCGGCGCCGCACCTTCCAGCACCGCACCGCCCGCATCGCGTCATCGTAACCTGTGCATGCTCAGGCAGCTTCCTGCTTATGGTCCTACGAACGTCGATCCGACACCATCCACGACTTCGAAGACGGGACGGACACCCTCGTCATCAAGGGCGGCCTGAAGTTCTCCGACCTCGACATAAGGCAAAGCGGCGACGACACCCTGGTCAACGGCCCCACCGACGCCTTTTCGGTCGCGATCAAGGACTTCGATGCCGCGCTGCTGACCGCGGACGATTTCGACTTCCTCGCCTGACCGGCCGGACGGACCTTCGGAGAGGTTTGCGAGGGAAGGCGAGCGGGTTCAGCCAAAGCGTGTCAATCGGCCCCTGCATGATCTGTAACAGCCGCGGTCTGGCTGCAATCAGGTGCTCCATATCGTGCTGGAGGAAATTGTGGCCGATCGGATGTCGTACAGTTGGATCATGCCGATTCCGCACAATTGAAGTTTCTACTCGGAGATTTGCTGCGTTTTGAAGACGGTCAGTCGGTGTTGGTGGAGGTGCAATTCCGCACGCCAGGCAGTGAGCGCTCCGAGACACTCACAACCATCCTCAAAGGCGTGACGGAATCGAGACGCACGTCAAAACTCGAGATGATTCTTCTGGGCGGATAGCACCTCGCCTCCGCTGGCGGTCCAGCATCACCACGTCACTGCAGAGTCCTGCGTGTGATGACGCTCAATCATCATCGTCGCGATCACGTCGATAAGAACGCCGGCGGTCGTCATCATCGTCATCGTCGCCGGACAGGTAGTAGTAGTATCCGGCTCGAGGCACGCGGACATAATAGCAACCGTCGTCGTCATCATCGTCTTCACACACAAGCACGCGCTTTGTGTGATGGACATTGAACACGTGCGGAACGATTTCAAGCGTATCGCCAAAACCATCGGCCTGGCTGGCTGTTGCCGTCACGGCTAAAGTCACCGCCGCTGCGCTGACCGAAGCAATCAGTTTCATCGGAGATCTCCTCGTTCTTGTCGCATCGGCTTTTGACCGCCGACACAAGGCTAACGCGACCGGTGGCGTTTTATTCCCCTGGCCAGTTCCTGGACCTTCAGACCAAGCCCTTTCCGGAACCGTTCTCGGATGTTCCACATTGCGAGCGAGGTTGCTCATGCATCGGCCGAGCGCCAAGGGCACTCGCTGCGGTCCTGGGTTGCTTGCGTGCCTTCAAGAGCAGGTTGCCGCTCCGGTGTTGCCGCACCTGTTTGTCGGGGCAGTGTCGGCGGAAGCCGTCAGGCGAGGGGCCGTGAGAGGAAGAGGGGAGGGAAGCCCGGTTGCCGGGCTTCCAGAAGGAGAGAGAGGCTCTCCGACCCGGCTCCGAACAAGGAGCAAGACCCATGGCAACTGCCACAATCAAACAGATCCCGCTGAACAAGCTGGTCAACAGCCCCAAAAACGTCCGCAAGACACCGGCGTCGGAAGCGGACGATGCCGAGCTTTATGCCAGCCTCAGATACCAGGGATTGAAGCACAACCTTCTCGTCCACTCTGTCGGAGACACATTTCATGTCCATGCGGGCGGCCGGCGCCTTGAACAGCTTCAGAAGCTGGCGGAAGAAGGGCACATCAAATCAGACGAGAAGATCTCTTGCAAAGTCGAACCTCAGTCGGCCGCCGAAGAGACTTCGGTCGCGGAAAACATGATCCGTTCGGCGATGCATCCCGCCGACGAGTTCGAGGCTTTTGCAGACCTGATTGAAAAGGGCCGTTCCGTCGAGGAGGTAGCCACGCGCTTCGGAGTCACCGCCGGTCTGGTCGAGCGCCGGCTGAAACTGGCCCAGGTTGCGCCGGAGATCCTGGATGATTTCCGGCAGGGACAACTGACGCTCGAGGCGGTGATGGCATTCACCTTGAGCAACGATCATGCGCGGCAGCTCGAGATCCGCGAGGCGATATCGCATTTTCATCCGACCGGCAAACAGAATGCAATCCGGCGTATGCTGACCGAGCGGACCTGTTCGGGCAGTACCCGACTGGCACGCTATGTCGGTGTCGATAAGTATGAGAAGGCAGGCGGCAACGTCATCCGAGACCTGTTTTCCGACGACGACAACGTGCATATCACGGACATCGATCTCCTGGAGAAACTGGCCATCGAGAAGCTGGAACGGGCCGCCAAAAAACACGGCAAAGGCTGGAAGTGGTCCGTGGCCGTTCTGGATTTCAACTACAATGACGGTCTCAAATATGGCCGTGTTTATCCGGAGCCTCAGGACCTCGATCCGGAGATCGCAAGCGAGCGCGAGACGTTGCAGAAACGGCTCGATGAGATCGAAACCCTCGACGATGAAGATTGGACCGATGAGATCGCGGATGAAGCCGACGGTGCGGGCGAACGCATCGGCGAAATCGATGCGCTTGAGGAAAAGAGTGCGGTCTTCAGCGACGAACAGCGTGCGATCGCCGGATGCATCGTCAGCCTCGACTATGCCGGAAAACTGGAGGTCAATGCGGGCCTTGTTCGTCCGGAGGACGTCCCGGTGTCGGAACCAGAAGCGACCGATGCCGAAAGCGATGGCGCGAGCACCAACGAAGATGCTGATGGTGAGAGCAAGGCCGAACCGGCAATTCGCGTCACGCCGCCGCGGTCAGAGACGACATATAAAGCTCCGGTCGATCCGGTAACCGCCGCTCGCAAGGAGCAAGGTGTCTCGCAGGCCTTGGGTGACGAACTGCGCGCCACACGCCATCAGATCGTCCAGGCGCATTTGAGCGCAGACTTCGGTGTTGCCTTTGATGCCATGCTCTATTCCATGTGCCGTCAAACGTTCCGGAACGGTTATGAGGTCACTCCGCTCGACATCAGCCTGAAGCCGGCCATGGTCATGGCAAGCCGGGACGTCCTGAAGGAGACGATTGCGGCAACGGTTCTGGAGGAGGTTCGCGGATCGCTTAGCCTCGATTGGTTGCAGAAGGAGTTGCCGGAGGATTTCGAGGCCCTGTGCGCGTTATCATCGGAGGAAAAACAGGCCTTGTTCGCCTGGTGCGCGGCCTACGCGTTGACCCAGCAGCTTTCGACGGACAAAAGCGTCAACCCGATCTTCGAACAGATCGGTCAGCGGATGGATGTCGACGTCGCAAAATTCTGGCGTCCGACAGTCGAGACCTACTGGGGCCGCGTCAAGAAAGACCATTCGCTTGACGTTGCCCGCGAGCTGATCGGCGACGAATGGGTCAATGACCGGTCGCATTACAAGAAAGCCCTTTTGGCCAAGTCGATGGAGGCCTATTTCGGTGACGATGCTGGCAAGAAAGTCGATCTTGGGGCCGACGTTGCGGCGAAGACGTCCACCTGGCTCCCAGATGGAATGGGGTTCGCTGTCGAGGGCACCGGGACGGCGGCCGAAAGCGGCGCGACCGATACGGATCCGGAAGCGCCCGGATCTGAAGAGGCGAAAGAGGAAGCTGACACCCTGCCGGCGTTTCTGAGCGAAGCAGCCGAGTAGGCCTGTTTGATCCCCTTGGCTGATAGGCCGTCCGGCGTTCACGCCGGGCGGTCCTCTTTCAACCCACGAATTCATACCCAGTTCAACAGGAGATGGCATGAATGGGGTGTGAGCGGTCATGCATCCCGACTCGGCTAGAGTGCCGGGATAGGCGGATAGGCTGCAGGCTGGATGTCTTTTTAGGGCATTGCGACCCTGTACAGGA
>NZ_SPNT01000046.1 GCF_004959855.1 Nitratireductor sp. XY-223
TGTCACTTAGCACTTAAATGTGAGAATGCAGTTGTTGTGAAGACCTTTGGCACTTTAATCTGAGAATCATCGGGTCCAGTTCTCATATCAGTTGGAGCTGCTGGGGTGGTCCCCACTCTATTGCCGGAGTTACGAAATGGTCTGTCGCCATGACAAATCGGTTCTTGTTGTCTCCCATCATGTGCCCCTGCAGCATCTTCAGCATCGGTGGCCCTGCACGGTCGATGATCGCCACGCCTGCAAGGAGCGCGGGACGGATGTTGAGCGGCAGGATGGGGTGTTTTGGCGAGAACGGGAAAGCCGTCTCTTTGGCCAGTATGTCATCAAAATCGGGAACGATGGCGCCAAGGAGACGGTAGCGCCAGAGATCGCCTTCGCGCGGCGGTGGCCAAGGGATGCGACGCATGAGCAGGTGTCGCGCGATCTCCAGAGGCGCGAACCAAGTTTCCACGCCGCGTTCTGCGTGGTTGTGCAACAAGGTCTCACCGCGACGTGCCGCTGCTCGATACGGTGCAAGTCCCCGAACGCCATCGCTGGTGGTGTTGGATTGGTAAGGTTCCCCGCAGTGTAGGCAAGTAATCCGCCATCCTTGCAATTCGCTTCGAAGGATTGGCGGTGGGTCAGCAGCAGAATGATCGCAACGTGCGCAACGCTGCATCGGACTCTTGGAGATGAACCGGTGAGTGACTTTCGGAGCGTCTGCGAAGCTCAGGCTGCGTACAAGTTTCGGGCTGACACCGAACATCTCCGCAATCTGGTTCGCCTGGGCTTTCGTCAGAGAAAGGTCGATTGCCCTAAGCGACACCGCCTCCGGCAGTCCATGGCGCAGCATGGTCGAAGGAGTGACCGCGTAAAAGTCCGCGTGGCGACTGATCCAGGATGACAGGAGTTCGCCTGGCAGGGGTGGCAATGTGACGGGCAGGCGGCCCGTCATGCGAAGGTCGCCTCGGTATCAAATGCAGGCACCCAGGCCTCGACGGCGCTGTCGGTGATATGTTCGGTCCCGCTTTCGATGGCCTCTATCGCGAGGCTGCCCAGCATCTGGAAGATGTTAGCCGTAATGCCGTCCGTGATCTGCAGAATGCGCCGCAGGGATTTCGGTGTCAGCACAGAGGATTGCCGCAATGGAGTGTTGCGCAGGATCGACGCGACCAGCGTCTCGAAGTCCTCATTGGCGGCCCAACGGTTCAGGGTGAACTGCTCGAAGCGGCGCGCAAGTTGAACGTCACCGCCGATGGCTTCCCGAGCGTCGTTCACGCCGAAGCAGACCAGTGAGATTTGGAGCCGGTTGCTGAGAAAGCGCAGCATGTTGAGCACGATACGTTGCTCTCGGTAGGTCCCGGCAAGTATGTTGTGAACCTCGTCGATGACCAGCACCTGGACGCTGATTGCCTTCATGATCCGCATGGTCGCCTGTTCCATCTGAGCAATATCGGCCCGCGGTGCCTGGGGCGCGCCGAGGAGGGAAAGCAGTTCACCATAGAATCGCCGCTCGCCGGGGCGGCTGACCATTTCCATGGCCAGGACTGGAGTCCTCAGAATACCGTTCCGGCGATCAAGATGTGGCGGATGCTGATCGCGGAAGCGTTGCATGATCATGGTCTTGCCCATCCCGCTATCACCGTAAATCGCGACAGACGGCATGCGGGGCCCTCTGGGATGGTCAAGTAGCGCCTCAAGGCGATCGAGGGCTTGCTTCCCGCGAGGGTAGAGAACCCAACGGCGGGACCTGATGGCGCGAATGCGTCCTGCCTGGGATTCAGACAGCAGGGCCGCCGCGTCGGCGGTCAGATGAAAGTGATCGTTCGTCATTTTGGCTCCAGCTCATTCGGTGTCCTCAACAAAAGGCACCGGTTTGCTAGAGTCGACACCACGGAGTGTGCCCGTGTCGTGGAGGTCATCACCACGCCTCGGCTGAGCCATGCTGCGCCGCGCGGCCTTGGTTCTGGTTACGGCCTCGTCAACCAACTTCCGCTGTTCGAGCGCGGTCCTCACGACCGCGCGGCTATCGACTTCCCGCCGCCCTTTCTCACGCAGGGTGCGACGCGCCGTCAAAGCCTCGTGAAGGGAAATGGGTGCCAGGGTCAGGTCTGCGTAGCGTGCTTCAACGAAGTTGCCCGAGAGCCGCCGCACGAAGACACGCGACATGTCGCGCGGGTCATACTTAACGAGTAGCCGCCGCTCTGTCCGGCCGACATCGGCGCTGAGCGCAGGAGACCAGTAGCGGAGATCAAACAGATGGATGCCGGTCGGGCGTAAAGTCCGCTCCTGCTCCGGCAAGAAAGTGACCCAGAACTGCAGCCGATCCTCTGGCAGCCGCAGAGGGATGTCACCTTCATGGTCCCGCCAGACGGCAAGGGGAGGGCGGCTCAGCGAGCTGTGGATGGATTGATGATAGGACCCGACAATGTCCAGCGCGATGTAGCGCTCCAACTCGCGCAAGGTCAGCGTCGCATGTTTCCTTGAATCATACTCCGCGAGGTCCTGCGCATTGCTGAAGGTCGTACCGGGCAGAAGATGCAGCCGTCCCATCTGGGTGCCGATCAGCCGCTCGATATGTCCGCCGAAGCGCGGTGTACCCGGCGGCCGCCAATCGATCGCAATGCCCGCATTCTCGCAGCCACGCTTGAACGCGCGACTCCGGAAATCCGCGCCGTTATCCACATGAACCCGGTCGGGAAGGCCGGCCACTGGCCAGGGCTCTTCGATCTTGCGCGCTTTAAGCCAGGCAGTCTTATCATAAACCGAATGCAGCAAGCAGAGGCTCGTCGAAAGCCGGGATGGCGCCTCCATGGTCAGATAGAACCCTGTTACCATTCGGCTGAAGACATCCATGGCCAGGGTCAGCCAGGGTCGCCCGATTGGCTCTCGGGTTTCCTCGTCGACGACAAAAATATCGGCCTTCGTGTGATCGATCTGAACGATCTCAAGGGGTCTCGAGGCCGACAATGACCCGGGAACTGGCGTCGTTGCTTTCTCGATCTTCGTCTCGCCCCGGCGCTGTGCACGCTGGCGCAGATCAAGGTCGCCGAGACGCTTTTCGATCGTCCGACGATGCGGCGGCTTCAACTCTGCCACCGCACAATCCGTCCGAATGTCCCGCACCAGCTGCGAGACGGGTGGACGGGTCGGATTTAGGTAGTACTTGCGGATCGCGTTCTGGATGATCTCTTCGCGTTGCGCATCGAGAGCGCGTTGGCCAACGCGGCGCCCGCGTTTCGTTTCTACGAGCGACATGACCGTCCCGTCGTCGCGAAACCTCTTCAGCAAGCGGTAGGTTGACGCCTGGCTGAGGCCCAGTTCGGAAGCCAGATCGGCAATAGCTGCAACAGTTGACCGGCCGGACGTGCGCTTCCGGAATTGGCGAATGGCAGCCGCCCGACGACAGGCTTCTTCCCACAGAGCCTCATCGATCTCGTCGGGGAGTGGCTCGGTCATGATGAGAATCCGGAATCATCTTCGGAACTACAATTCTCATTCTAAGTGCTAAAGTCCAGCCATTATTATCAATTTAAGTGCCGATTCTCATATTTAAGTGCACTGCTAACCTATTGAAATCAAGGAGATCAGGTTATCAGCATTAAGTGCTAAGTCACAC
>NZ_SPNT01000047.1 GCF_004959855.1 Nitratireductor sp. XY-223
ACTGGCGCCCCAGGATGTTGATCGCTTCATGCACAAAAGATCGGCCGGGACGGGATAAGACGGTGATCGGGTCAATATGACTGACAGCACGGAGCCCGTTGCAGAAGCTTGGGCCTCCATCAACACGGAGGCACAACTATGTTTGAAGAGATCTTCTTCCCCCGAACCGCAGAGAAACATCGGGCAGCGCCGCTTGCCGAACCGAGGGCACGGTATCTTCACCACCTCAAGGAAATTGGCGCCAGTCGAGCCACCTTACGCAAATGCGCCAACGATCATCTCAACCTTGTCCGCCTTCTGAACCTGCAGGAAGACGACCGGATCAGCATTCAAGGCATCGAAGCAGCGGCGACGATCTGGTGTCAGCCGAAAGGACGCAGATGCAAGGAGGCCGCCACGGCCAAAGCCCGTCAACGCTTCGTCAGCCACTGTATCGACCTGCTGCATTATCTCGGTTGGGTCGAGGAGGCCGAAGAAAAGCGTCATCCACACCATGCCGAGGTGCGGATCTTCGAAGGGTGGTTGCGAAGCGAACGCGGCCTGTCCGATGCGACAATAGATGACTATCGCCGCGCGGCTGACCGCTTCTTCGTCTGGCTTGCAGGACGGGACACGCCGCTGGGTGCCATCCAGATGGCGGACATCGACGATGCCATTGCGGCAGAGCACAGGCGGGGCGCCTGGAGCCGGAGGACTATCCACGACTTTGCGCAGCGTCTGAGACCGTTCTTCGCCTTTGCCGAAGAGCGCGGCTGGTGTCGGACTGGGCTGGCTGCGGGGATCATGGCACCCAAGTACATGGTGGACGAGACCGTTCCGAAGGGTATCAAGCGCGAAGACGTAGTGCGTCTGCTGGCGTCCGTTCAGGGCGAGCGGCCGGTGGACAAGCGCGACCATGCGATCCTGATGCTGTTCATCGCCTACGGCCTGCGGGCCGGGGAAGTCGCTGGCCTGCGCCTCGATGATCTCGACTGGGAGAACGGGAGGCTTCGTGTCCACTGCTCCAAGCCCGGTCGAACCCATCTATGGCCGCTGTCAGATGAGGTCGGAAACGCCATCCTGCGTTACATTCGAGAGGCGCGACCGTCCGGCTTCGGGCGCAGCCTCTTCTTTACAGCGCATGCACCGATCAGACCCCTTGGCAGAAAGGCTTTGGGCAGGTTGGTCCGGAATCGCCTGGCCGGAATTAGTGTTGTCTCCGGTCGCCGAGGCCCACATGCCCTCCGACACGCCGCAGCCCAACATCTTCTGGATCAGGGCATGTCCATGAAGATCATCGGGGACTTTCTCGGGCACCGCGACCCGTCCTCCACCGCGATCTACGCCAAGGTCAACCTTGCGGCCCTTCGCGAAGTGGCGACCCTCGATCTGGAGGGGTTGGCATGAAGTTGCACGAGGCGATCGAGCAGTACGTGCTTTGGCGACAGGCGCATGGCGCAAAGTTCACGACGGCGCAGAATCTTCTGCGTCAGTTCCTCCGTCATGCCGACGGAGATGCCGAGTGTGACGCCGTCACCAAGGCGCAGGTTATGGCTTTCCTGGCAGGAAGGGGTCCCGTAACCCGGCATCGTGAGAACAAGAACTACGCTCTTGCCGGGTTCTGGCGCTATGCGATCAGCCGGGGCTATGCGCGCTGTTCGCCCTTGCCTGATAATGAACCGAAATCGCCTTTGCGTGCGCCGCCCTACATCTATGCGCGCGACGAACTGCAGCGGCTCTTTGATCCCGCGACCGTGGAGATCAGCCGCCGCGGTGCCAGGCAACTCGACGCAGCAACGTTCCGCACCCTGCTTCTTCTGCTTTACGGCGCGGGGTTACGCTTCAGCGAGGCGACCGGGCTCACGCGGGCGGATGTGGACCTGTCAGAGGCCATCCTGACGATCCAAGACACGAAGTTCCACAAAAGCCGTCTGGTTCCTGTGGGACCGCAGCTCGTGGCGGTGCTGGCAGACTACATGTCTGTGCGGCGGAGCGGCGGGCTTGCGCAGGGCGAAGCCGCGTTCCTGCTGGCAAACCGGGACGGCTCGCGCCTCGCCAGCACTACCGTTCAGACCGCGTTCGAAAAGCTGCGACGCATCGCCAAAGTGCACGGCGCAGAGGGCGGCCGGGAGGTTCCGCGCCTGCACGATCTCAGGCACAGCTTCGCCGTTCACAGCCTGACCGCCTGGTATCGTCAGGGGGCGGATGTGCAACGGTTGCTGCCGGTGCTTTCCACCTATCTCGGCCATTCCGATCTGGAAGGCACGAAGGTCTATCTGTCGATGACGCCGGCGCTCCTGCAGCAGGCATCGCTGCGTTTTGCGCTCTATGCGGGCGGGGGTGAGAATGCCTGAAGTTGTAACCCTTGGCCCATGGCTCCGGCGCTTCCTGGTCGAATACATCGTCACCGAACGCAATCTGGCCATGAATACCCGAACAAGCTACCGCGATACCTTCAGTCTGCTGCTGCCGTTCGTCAGCCGCAAGCTGCGCAAACCTGTCGACCGGCTGGCCGTGCTCGATCTCACCTCCGGGTTGGTGCTGCGGTTCCTCGCGCATCTCGAAGAAGATCGCGGCTGTTCCGTTCGGACCCGCAACCAGCGGCTCGCGGCGATCCGGGCATTTGCCCGCTTCGTCGGCAGCCGGGATCCGGCCCACGTCGAATGGTGCGGCCATATCCGCGCAATCGCATCGAAGAAATCCGTGCCGCCACCGGTCGGATGGCTGACGAGAACCGAAATGGAGGCCATGCTCGCCGTGCCCGACCGCAAAACCAGCCGGGGACGCCGCGAATACGCGCTGCTGCTCTTCCTCTACAACACCGGGGCTCGTGTCTCCGAGGTCACCCAATTGAAAGTGCGGGATCTTCAAATCGGGCGCGGCAACGGCGGACATGACCTCGCCACCCTGCACGGAAAGGGCGGCAAGATGCGCCAGTGCCCGCTGTGGCCGGAAACAGTGCGCGTTCTGGCCGAGGAGGTCCTCGGCCGCGCGGCTGATGACGCCGTGTTCGTCAGCAGGCTTGGAACGCCATTCACTCGCTTCGGGGTCTACAGGCTCATCGAACGTTGTGCAGCGCGGGTTCCGGAACTGGACGGCAGGACGACAACCCCACATGTGATCCGGCACACGACGGCCTGCCACCTGGTTCTGGCTGGCGTGGACATCAATACCATCCGAGCCTGGCTCGGCCACGTCTCGATCAGCACCACCAATATCTATGCCGAGATCGACCTCACGCTGAAGGCCAACGCGGTCGCTCTGTGCGAAGTCGGTCAGCCACGGCCCGGGCGCTCTTGGAAGGAGGACAAGGATCTGATGGCCTTCCTGAAATCCTTGTAGGTCAGAAGCCGTCTTATCCCGTCCCGGCCGATCTTTTGTGCATGAAGCGATCAACAT
Source organism: Nitratireductor sp. XY-223 (assembly GCF_004959855.1). GTDB lineage: Bacteria > Pseudomonadota > Alphaproteobacteria > Rhizobiales > Rhizobiaceae > Hoeflea_A. The sequence goes on from NZ_SPNT01000047.1 coordinate 3,379, forward strand.
CCTGGGGCGCCAGC
>NZ_SPNT01000048.1 GCF_004959855.1 Nitratireductor sp. XY-223
GGATCAGGGCGCCAACCGCGCTTCGCAATAGGATTTGGATCGAAATATGATTTGCAGTCAGAATTCCGGATGGGCCCAGAAACCGCGCTGTCTCGGGATGCCTGGTGTCAGCTGGCACCTGCAGGTACCCGGCGCATCTCGCGTTAATTATTTGAAAATGCGCGTTTTTTCGCTTTCTTCCGCCCGATACCGCCTGGCGCACCTGTTCCGGAACCCGGCATGCAACCATACCGGGTATTGAGCGGTTCGAATTCAGTATTCAGGGTGGCGAATATACGGCGTCGACAAAAATGACGACGCCGATTTGCTGTACCACGATGTCATGGATGTCGAGACCGCCGGTGGTATGGACGACGCGTCGCACATGGCGGCGGTCGGCCTCATCGTCTCCTGCAGCAATCCGCCCGCGGTTACCGGCGCGGCGATTGCCGAGAACGCCGTGTCACCGGGCCGGGCGTGGAGGCAAGCCTTTCGCAAAAATGCGGTCTTCGGCGTCTTGTCTCGAAAGTGCGGCAGGCGAAGGCCTGCCGGCATCGGCAAACAGGAACCGTACCCCTAGAACGTGACGGCTGCCGTGGCGGAGGCGCGGATTTCGGTAAAGGCATCGGTGCCGTAGCGGCCTTCCAGCGAGGTGTTGATCGACCAGTTGCCGCTGTTCGGCCTGTGGTTGATGCCGATGCCGGCAAAGCCGATGGCGGCGGCATCGGCGAAGCTCGCCGAAAAGGCATCGAAGGCCCCTGCCGCAACGCTGGCCTCCACGTCGTCGCCGAAATTGAAGACCCCGTCGATGCCCGCCCAGGTCTCGACCGAGACGAGGCCGTTCCACATCTGCTGCTGCCCGGCAAGATAGGTGGCCTTTGCCCGCACCGCCGCCACATGGGCCGCCCGGCCTGCCACCGTCAGGTTGGTGGACGAGCCGCTTTCCGTGTACCCGTCGAGAAAGAGGCCGGCATAGTGCCCGCCGACGCTGATCTCGGTGCGCTCGCCGATGGAGCGCCCGACCGTCACCGACGGCGAGATGAAATATCCGCCATAGTCGGCCGAGGCCGTCTCGAGCCCGCCCGTAACCGTGTTGTTGGCGACGATCCGGTCGGAGGAGAATTCGCTATAGCCGGCAAGCAGCGCGCCGCTGATCCAGTAGGGCCCGGAGCGGGTTCCGCCATAGAGCCCGCCATAGAAGGAGGCGGCCTCGATCTTTTGCGTATCGTAATCGGTCTCAAGGCGCGCATAGGACCCGCCGAGGAAGGCGCCGTAGATCCGGTCTTTGAGGGCAAGGCCGCCGCCGGAGACGATGCCGCCATAGGCCTGGTCGCCGCCGGTGGTGTTGCCGGTGCCGTTCTGCTGCTGGTAGCCGCCGAAGCCGCTCACCCAGCCGCGCGGGCCGGCGGTGTCGAAGCCGGGATCGCCGGTGCCGTAGGCAAAGGTGCCGGTGCCGGAAAAGCCGCCGCCGAACGAATTGCCGCGGCCGGCGCCGTCGCGCACCGCCTCGTGCACCGCATCGGCCGTCGTCTGGATGAAGGCCTGCGACAGCGCGAAGCCGGATGGATCGACGGTGTAGATGACACCGTTCGTATGCACATGGGGAATATCGAAGTTCGGCGTTTCGATGGTTCCGGCATATGAGAAATAGAGATTCAGCCCCTCACCGATGTTGAGCGTCAGGCCGGGGCCGTCGAAAAGCACTCCCCCGTCGATCACCGAGCCGGCCAGAAGGTTCACAGTGGCGTCATCGCTTATGCCGTTTATGTGGATCGCATAGTCACCCCCGGCAATCGTGCCGTTATTGGTGATCACGGCGTTAAGGCTGCTTCTGACCCTGATGCCGTAGTCGTCCCCGTCGATGGTGCCGTTGTTGATGACCTGGGTACCGTTGCTGGCAATCCAGACATTGATGCCGTTATCACCGGCTTCGATCAATCCGTTGTTGATGACCTTGGTGTCCAAGTTATTGTCGGTGATATCGACGCCGTGTTTGACCGCCTCTATCGTGTTGTTGTTGATGATCGTTCCTTTGTTGTTTTCGTCGAAATCGACGCCGTCGCCACTCGCTTTGATCGATCCGTTGTTGATGGCCGTGAAATTCTCGCTATCGTCGATATCAAAGCCATGTTCGTCCGATTCGATCGTGTCGTTGTTGATGACCACGGCATAGTCACTGCGGTCGAGATCGATGCCGTCATCGGCCGCTTTGATCGTTCCGTTGTTGATGGCCCTGATATAGAGGCTGTCGTCAAAAGCGATGCCGTCATCGGCCCCGGAAATGATCGTGCCGTCGTTGGTGACCGTGGCGTAGTCGCTCCAATCGACATAGATGCCGTCCTCATTCAGCCCATTGATTGTGCCACGATTGATAATCTCTTGATTGTTGAGGGGCGTTGTCTGGTCGCCATAAGAGTGAATGCCGTATTTGTTCCCGGTGATCGTTCCGTCGTTGATCATGGTCTGATTGTCCGCCGTCGCTTCAACACCATTCGCATCCGCCGTGGCACTCGTATCGATGATGCCGCCGTCCTCCACCGTCAGCGTATCGCCGTCCTCGTCGATGGTCTGCGTCGTGGTCTCGGTCGTGTTGGAGTCAATCGTGACGTCGGCCGCGCCGGCAATTGCCGCCTGGGCCAGGAAAAGCGCCGTTGTGCAGTAAAGCGTCGTCGCGCCAGCCGAAGCAGCAGATGCGGAAAGGCCCTTCAAAGGGGATGGCACATCGCCAAAGGCAGGTATCTTCATAACAATTCCTGAAAAAATGTGTTTGCCTCGGGCAATCGCGGTACCGGCGCAGCCAATATTGGCTGCCGCGTGATGATTAAACTGACCGTCAGGTTGGGAGTTGGCGCCCTCCAACCTTTTGGAAACTTGAAGATTTCCTCCGCTGCCTGTCCTGAGCACTGCGGCCTTGCCGGTTGAGTTCGGGAAGCGGCGTCTGATAAGGTTAGCGCCTGCGTCGGGCCGCTTCGGGCCGATCGCCATTTCGGCATTTGGGCCGAAATATGACTTGAAG
>NZ_SPNT01000049.1 GCF_004959855.1 Nitratireductor sp. XY-223
GCGCTCACGGCGCCAACCAGGACAAGCGCGCCGCGATAGCGCACAAGAACCGAGCGCGGGTTCGCATTCTCGATGCTCAAGGCAAATCTCCGCCTCCGTATGCCGGGCCGCCGCGACCCGAACCCTCAGCCGCCGAGAAAGTCGAAATCGGCATCGGTAAGAGCCGCCGCATCCACGCCTTCCAGCGTGATGCTGGCGTCGTCCCCGTAGCCGGTGATCACCGCATGGCCCTCCGCGTTGTTGGTGATGGCCAGGTCGGAGAACTGCAATCCGCCCTTGATGACGAGGATGTCCTTCCCGTCCTCGAAGTCGTGGATGGTGTCGTTCCCGTCCCCGCTGCCGAACACGAACCGGTCGGACCCGTCGGCGCCGTCGCCGTAGCGGTTGCCGCCCCACAGGCTGTCATTGCCCTTGCCGCCCTCGATCGTGTCGTCGCCGTCGTCGCCGTCGCCAAACTCGTTGCCGCCGATGATGTAGTCTTTTCCGTCGCCGCCCTCGATCGTGTCGTCGCCGTCGTCGCCGGCGCCGTATCGGTTGCCGCCGTGGATGTAGTCGCCGCCATTGCTGCCGTGGATGGTGTCGTCGCCGTCGTCGCCTTCGCCGTGTTCGTTGCCGCCCCAGATGTGGTCGCCGGGGGTGTAGCGTTTGCCGTCGGGGTAGCCGATGGAGAAAGGCCAAGGCAAGAAATTAATTACTTCGCTGTTGTCGCCGCCGTGGATCGTGTCGTTGCCGTCGTCGCCGTCGCCGTTCCGGTTGCCGCCCCAGATGTAGTCGCCGCCGTCGCCGCCATGAAGGGTGTCGTCGCCGTCGTCGCCGTCGCCGTTCCGGTTGCCGCCCCAGATGTAGTCGTCGCCGTCTTCGCCATGAAGGGTGTCGGCGCCGTCGGCGCCGTCGCCGAGGCGGTTGCCGCCCCAGATGTAGTCTCCGCCGTCGCCGCCGTAAATCGTGTCGTCGCCGTCGTCGCCTTCGCCACTGTCGTTGCCGCCCCAGATGTAGTCGCCGCCGTCGCCGCCATGAAGGGTGTCGTCGCCGTCGTCGCCGTCGCCGTAACGGTTGCCGCCCCAGATGTAGTCATCGCCGTCGCCGCCGTAAATCGTGTCGTCGCCGCCGCGGCCATAAAGGTAGTCGTCGTCCGCCCCGCCGCGGAGCGTGACGCCTGCGGGCGGCTGATCCGTATTGCCGCCGTCGTTCCCATCGTCCCCGACGTCGTGCTCGGAGAAGAGGGCGGAGGGGAAGTGGAAATCGGCATCGCTAAGCATTGACGCGGACACGCCTTTCAGCGTGATGCTGTCGTTCTCCCCGTAGCCGGTGATCACCGCATGGCCTTGCGCGTTGTTTGTGATGGTCAGGTCGGAGAACTTCAACCCGCCCTTGATGGAGATTGTATCCGTCCCGTCCTCGAAGTCGTGGATGGTGTCGGCACCCTCCCCGCTGCGGAAGTTGAAGTCGTCGGCGCCGCCGCCGCCCCACAGGGCGTCATTGCCGTCCCCGCCATAAAGGCTGTCATTGCCGTCCCCGCCATAAAGCGTGTCGTCGCCGTAGCGACCATAAAGGCTGTCGTCGCCGCCGCCGCCATAAAGCGTGTCGTCGCCGCCCTTGTTGATGATTTCCGGCTTTCCATAATAGTAGTAACGGTCTCCGACACGCACTCCACGGGGGTGGTATGACTTTAGCTCAGGAAAGTAATCGGTATAATATTCCTTGTCGCCATAAAGGCTGTCGTCGCCGTCGCCGCCGTGCAGCGTGTCATCGCCGTCCCCACCATAAAGGCTGTCATTGCCGTCCTCGCCATAAAGCGTGTCGTCGCCGTCGCCGCCATCAATGGAGTCGTCGCCGCTGTCTCTGCCGGAGCCGTCCCCGCCATAAAGCGTGTCGTTGCCGGCCCCACCATCAAGGCTGTCGTCGCCGGCCCCGCCATAAAGCGTGTCGTCGCCGCCTTCGATTTCCGCATCTCGATCAAAATAGTAACGGTCTCCGACACGCTCTCCACGGGGGTAGTAGCCCTCTATACCAGGAAAGTAATCGGTATAATATTGCTTGTCGCCATCAAGGCTGTCGTTGCCGTCGCCGCCATAAAGCGTGTCGTCGCCGGCCCCACCATCAAGGCTGTCATTGCCGCCCTCGCCATAAAGCGTGTCGTCGCCCTTGCCGCCATGAAGGCTGTCGTCGCCGTCGCCGCCGTAAAGGTGGTCCTTGCCGTCCCCGCCTTTAAGGCTGTCGTCGCCCGATGTGCCGCGCTGCGTCTTGAAGTCCGGCGCCTGCTGCTGCGTACCAGCGGGTGATCCGCTTTGCGCCTCGCCCGGTGCCTGCCGCTGCGTGCCGGGCAGGGGCGTATTGCCGCCGCCGTCGTTCTCGCTGTCCCTGTCGCCGGCGCCCTGGACGCCCCGGTCGCCATTGCCGGGCGCCTGCTGCGTGCCGGGCAGCGCGAAGTCGTCCTTGTCGAGCGTTTCCGCCGTCACGCCCGTCAGCCGGATGCTGTCGCCGAGGGTGCCGTAGCCGATCACGGTATCGTCGCCGTCCTGCCGGATGTCCAGCCCGGCGAACCCGCCGGAAACCCCGTCGATGCGGATCGTGTCGCCGTCCTCGAAATCGGCAACGGTGTCGTTGCCGTCGCCCGCCGCGAAGGCGAAGGTGTCGGTGCCCTGTCCGCCCCTCAGCCTGTCGTCGCCCATGCCGCCGTTCAGCCTGTCGTTGCCCTTGCCGCCGCCCAGCGTGTCATGGCCCCGGCCGCCGTTCAGCGTGTCGTCGCCCTTCTTGCCCTTCAGCGTGTCATGGCCCCGACCGCCCGTCAGCGTGTCGGCCTCGTCGCTGCCCCTCAGCGTGAGGTTGTCAATGAACCGGAAGCGGTCCGCGCCGAGTTCCGAAG
>NZ_SPNT01000004.1 GCF_004959855.1 Nitratireductor sp. XY-223
AATCTCCTGTACAGGGTCGCAATGCCCTAAAAAGACATCCAGCCTGCAGCCTATCCGCCTATCCCGGCACTCTAGCCGAGTCGGGATGCATGACCGCTCACACCCCATTCATGCCATCTCCTGTTCAGTTTGATTGCCTTGCGATTTGCGCATCGAGGGCCCATCGAGTTCGAGCCGGTATGCGTTGTGAGAAATTCGGTCCATAATCGCGTCGCCGAATGTGGGCTCATCAATAACGTCATGCCAAGTGTTCACCGGCAGTTGACTCGTGATCATTGTCGAGCCGGCACCGTGGCGGTCTTCGATGATTTCCAGGAGATCGCGGCGCTGGCTGGCATTGAGACGATCGGGGCCCCAGTCATCGAGGATCAGCAGATCGGCCTTGACGAGCGTCCGGAACAAGCGCGGGAACCGACCATCGCCATGCGCCAGTTCGAGTTCGGCGAAGAGCCGCGGCACACGCTTGTAAAGGACCGTGTAGCCATGGCGGCATGCATTTTGACCGAGGGCGCAGCCAAGCCAGGTTTTGCCGACCCCGCACGGCCCGGTAATCAGCAGGCAACGGTGATGTCTGATCCAGTTGCAGGTTGCCAACTGCTGGAACAATGCCTTGTCGAGCTTACGGGACGCGCGGTAATCGACGTCTTCTATCGAGGCGCCAACATGGCGCAACCTGGCGGCCCGTAATCGCGTATTGAAGCGTTTGGTGCGGCGGTTTGCTGTTTCCCGATCGAGCAACAGTCCCAGCCATTCGGGGTGGCTGAGATCGGCAGCCCGGTCTTGTGCCTGCAACTCGACAAAGGCGTCGGCCATGCCGTCCAGTTTGAGTTCTTTCAACTGGTCGAGGGTTGGATTGTTGAGCAATTTCATTTCCTTTCAATGGAAGTAGCCTGAGCCACGGATGTTTTGATGGAGGATCGGCGGCCCGTCCGTGGCTTTTTCGGGCCGTTTGCGATCGAGATTGTTCTTGAGGATGGAATTGACGCAGGTGTAGGAGTGCGCCCCGATGTCGATGGCGCGGCCGCATGCCGCCTCGAGGCGCTGCGCTCCATGCTGCGGCGCGAGCTTCACGACGCCGATACAGGCGCGGAACCCCTGAACGGGATGGAGCGGTTAGGTTATGCGTCAAGTGTCCTGTTAGCTGGATGACGCTGATTCTGCGGTCTTTTTGGCTACGGCCTGGATTTCGGGTGTATCTTTGGCATTGAAGCGCAGCCGGTTGGTGTCAATCACGATGGCTTTCTCGACGGAAGCGATAGTCACCTTTTGATGCGCGTAACGCTTTGGCGATGGCCTTGTTGACCTGATTGAGATTGACGCGATCCGGGTTGAACCTGCGGCCCGCCCATTGGCGCACGGCCTTGTGTTCTTCGTGCTCGGGGTCGAGCCAGACCTCAAGGAATTTGGCATAGCCTGAAGGTCCACCAACGTCTTCGGGAGGTCCTGAACGTGCGGCGGCGATACAACGGGGATATTTGGCATTCTCCTCACGTGTGGCGCGCTCCAGGCGCAGCAAGTGACGCCAATTGTCACCAAAGTCGTATTCATAGAGGACCGTGAGAGGGTTTTCGCCGGGTTTGTAGGGAAAGTGAAGATCAACCATCCTGACCTCCGTTGCTTCGAAGATCCTGCTGTCGAACAAATCATCCTCATCAAACTCCGGGGCTCCGTAGATGAGACCGCCAATATTGAACTGATGCAGGTGGCTGTCGGTCCAACCGAAGGCGGCCTGCAGAACCTCGTGGAGTTGGGCGAGGTTGAGAGTGACTGGCAATTCGAGAGTGCGGCTGATCCTGGGCTCGATGTCGAGGATATGAACTTCGGCGCGCACAATGAAGCTATCTGGATCGAAAGGATCAAGCATACCTCAGATCATGCCGCACCTGAGGATCGCAGGCAATGGATGGGCGACAAATATCCTTCGGCGCGCGCAGTGACATGAACCGGCAATCGTAGATGGTGTCAGGAGTTTGGACCACGCGGGAGGGGGACTGGCTTCATGGCGCGATCGCGCTCGGCGATCAGGCGGGCATTGTGACGCTTCTGCCGCTCAACCTCTGCCTCGGCTTTGAGGGTACGCTTCAGCAAGACGGCATTTTCGGTGACGAGCCGTCGTTCCTCGATCTGCAGAACCTGGATCAGCGATCGCTGCTGGGCGAGCTTGTCTTCCCAGGCCGCCAGCTTCTCGGGAACGACCTTGCGGTCATTGGCACGGTGTAGCTCTTCGATGATCGACCGGTGATTGGTGTAGATGGCATTGCGGCCGACGCGCGCTTCGCGTGCGAGGGTCGCAACGGTCAGGCGGTACGGTCGCCTTTGCAGCTTCGGATGTGTGGGCAGTCCCTTCACAAGCCGTTCCAAGGCGTCCCGCAGCTTGCGATCCGTATTGCGCAGACGTTTTTCGGCAGATGTGAGTGCCGGCATTTTGCTGGTTTTACGCGCCATCGCGAGCATCCTTTCCGTGATCGAGATTGCCAAGGATGCGATCGCATTCGGCAATCCGTGTTTCGGCAAGTCTCCGGCTTGCCGGGTCCAGACCGGGGTGATCGAGAAGATCGGCATTGCGATCGCGCCGCGCCTGCCAGACCGGTCGATGCCTGGCCGTGACGGCAAAGTTGGCGCAGGTGAGACAGGTGCTTTCGGTTCTCAGCACGGGATTCGGTCCATTCTCGTCGCCGAAGCAAGCGGCGGTTTCGACACGGTAGACGCAATAGCCCCAGTCGCAGACACCAAGCCTGAGATCAGTCTCCTTCAACAGGAAGCTGACATAGGCCTGGACATCGCCGTCACGTGTTCGCCCCCGGAATTGCGAGCGCGCGGCAATCAACCGTCCGCCCTTGCCTGCGAGCGAGGTTGCCGTCAGCGCTTCTTCCAGGGCAGCACGCGTTTCCTCCTGGGCATGACGATCGATCAGGTCGTCGAGCGCGAAGTCGGTTCCGACGTAGCCGCGATCGGTCATGGCTCTTGGGATCTTCCGCACTTTTGGTGCAGGTTCGGGATTCCCATGGGCCGTGAAGTCGGTCATAAGGTTGGAATTGCAACCAACGTGTTGATTCGCTTATGCTCTCCGGCCTTTCCTCACTGACGCCGCCCGACCTTTCGATCATTCAGGTTCTACCGCAACCGGACCGGGTCATACTGGTCGCCAAACCAAGGCGGAGATCGTCATTGTGCCCGCACTGCGGTTACCGTAGTGGACGTGTCCACAGCCACTACATGCGCCGGCTTTCCGATCTGCCATGGCAAGGAAACCATGTTGAAATCCACTTTCACACAAGACGCTTGCGCTGCAGCAATTCGCAGTGTCCGCAACAAATATTCACGGAAAGGTTGCCCGAAACGGTTCAACCGGGAGCGCGGCGCACCACACGGCTGCGACAAAGCCTGCTGGCGATCGGCTTTGCTGTGGGCGGCGCGCCCGGCGCGCGCCTGTCACGGCGGCTTGCCATGCCGGTCAGCGGCGACACGCTGCTGCGGATAGTCCGCACCGCCGAATTCGAACCGTCGGCCCCACCGCGCGTGGTCGGCATCGACGACTGGGCCTGGCGCAAGGGACAGCGTTACGGCACAATCGTATGTGACCTGGAGCGCAACCGCGTCATTGAACTGTTGCCCGACCGCAATGCCGATACGGTCGCGTCATGGCTTGAGCATCATCCCGGTATTGAGATCATTGCGCGCGACCGCGCCGGCCTTTACGCCGACGGCGCCCGGCGCGGCGCGCCCGATGCAATCCAGGTTGCCGACCGCTGGCATCTTCTGCAGAACCTGGGCGAAGCGCTGCGCCTGGCGCTTGGTCGTCATCGCAAGGACGTGCGCGCTGCCGGCAAGGCCTGGATCGCGGAAATGGAAGGCGGGCATACTGTTACGCCCCAACGACCGGCATCGACAAAGCGTGATGAAGGGCGCACCGCAGGGCGCTCCCAGCGACACGCGCTTTACCTGGAAATGCTTCGGCTGCGGCAATCCGGTCTGTCGCCGCGCAACATCGCACCGCGCGTTGGCATGAGCGTGAGGACCGTCGAACGCTGGCTTGCCGCCGGGGGTGCGCCGGAACACCGGCGACGTGCCTCCCGGCACAATCTCGTCGATCCCTTTCGGGACTATCTGATGCAACGCTGGCAGGAAGGCGAGCGCAGCGGCATGCAACTGTGGAACGAGATCAGGAACCTCGGCTTTACGGGCAGCAGATCAACCTTCTACCGATGGATTGCGTCGCGCAATCAAAGGACGACCAACGTCGGGATGGTTGCGCAGTTACGGCCTCCGTCGCGGCGGGCCTGCGCATGGCTTTTGAGCAAGGAGCCAACTGCTCTTGATGACAGGACGCAGCGCTTCCTGAGCCATCTGTTCAAGCGGGCACCGCCACTCCTGACTGCCAACCAACTGGCGCGCCGGTTTGCCGCTCTTATCCGCGGCGATGACGATACAGACCTCAATCAGTGGATAGCCGATGCCACTAGCACTGAACTGGATGTTTTGGCCAAGGGTATCGGTCGTGACATCGCGGCAGTGCGGGCGGCCATCACCCATCCCTGGAGCACAAGCCCCGTCGAAGGCCGGATCAACCGCCTCAAGACGCTCAAACGGCAAATGTACGGACGGGCCGGATATCAACTCCTGCGAAGCAGATTGCTTGCGGCCGCCTGATTTTTGTTTTCGGCTATCCATTCCAACGGCATTCGGTCGGACAAAGTTGAAATCACCGGCTGGCGATCCCCGCAATACGCATGCGGGAAAATCGACAAACGACATCAGGCAGGCATCGTTTGCGATCTTGACGCAAAACAGGAAGCATCCCTGGTCCCCGGAAAACAGATCGCGTAAGCAAATCCAGAAACTCTATGCGCGCGCCATTTGCACCAAAAGTGCGGAAGATCCCAAGTGTTGTAGGATTTTGCAACGCTCGAATTGGCCTCGATCTGAACCTCCAGCATCTCAGCGATGTGCAGAGGATTGTAAGGTGGCCCTTCCCAACCTTTCTCGCGGGCTTTCAAAACAAGAGCGCGTGCTGCCTCTTCCATTGCGGTCAATGGGGCTGCGTTCTTCGCAAAAGCCCTTACCGAGGCATTGGTCCAATTGATTGATGGGGCGTTCGTCATCGTGTCGAAAGGTCGAGGCTAGAGTCATGACCAATGTTTCTTCTTTGCGAAGCGGCAAACGCAAATCGCAAGAAGAGCGTGTCGATCATCGGCAGATGAAAACCAGTCCTCGCAAAACCAATATATATACCTACAAGACATCCGAATAATCCTGGATTGCCGAAGCGAATTTGGTCATGCCCATTCCTTCATAAGCTTCGATATGCTCTCCCGAGCTTCGGGGTTGCCGCTTTAGCGCAGCCCTGTGGTCTCGAACCGCTCCGAGAACAGCGCCCGGGTAAAGATCGAACAAGCTGAAAGCGAAATCATCTGGATGCTGAGCTTCAATCTCGTAGGGGTCGAGCTCTTCCTGCGGGAAGTCCTTCAAATTCTGTGTGATGATGACATCGGCTCGCCCCCTGATCGCTGCTGCCAGAACATGCCGATCGTCAGCATCGGGAAGCGTCAAGCCATCGATCAGCGGCTCGAACCCGACGACCAACGCATCGGGGAAATGCCGATCCATGGTTTCCCTGGTTCGTTGGAGTTGATCGGGGCTTAGGTCAGACCGGTCCTTCAGCACATTTCTTATCCATTCATCGTGAATAATCGCGCTCCAGCGAGCGCGGTAGAGATTGCGATCGGCGAGGCGCAGAAGCACGTCGCGAAGGCCAGCTGGATAGATGACGTTGGCATCCAGTAACGCAGTGAACCGATCCATGCGCTATTGAAGGCCGAGCTCTTCATCGAGTTCGGTCAGCTCGTCGAGCGCTTTGCGACGCGCCCGTTCCGTATCGCGGCGGTAGGCAAGAACATCTTCGGCTCGTACCCGTCGGTGCGTACCAACCTTCCGGTGCGGGATCTTTTCTTCATCAAGAAGCTGTACGAGATGGGTCCGCGAAACATTGAGCAGATCGGCCGCTTGCTGCGTCGTCAATTCGGCATGTACAGGCATAAGCGTCACTGCATTGCCGCGCGCCATCTGCTCAAGGATGTCGAGGAGCAGACGCACCGCAGCGACCGGCAACTCGACGGTTGCGGCACCCTGCGGGCCAAAATGCGCACGCACGGTCTCCGCGCCGTTGATGATGGCTGCAAGTTGACGACCCGTCTCTGCCGCGAGCTCCGATTCCTTGTCAGTCGGCATAGCCAGTTCGGCTTCCTTCAAAACCGCGAGGTTCATGACTGATCTCCCTTCACTAGCCATATATAGTTCATAAACGACACAAACGCAACAAACAACATAAACGAAAGTCATGTTTGTCCTGTGCAGAGACGTTTGTATCCCTGTGGCTGTCGCTGTGATGGTTTTGGAGCGAGAGAAGCCAGCGGGCGACGGTGCGTCCAGACACAGTCCCTCCATCTTCCCGCTCCAAGAGCACGACATTGTCTGGCGTTTATTGCTCCAAGACAAATGGAGAATGCGTCGTCAGGATCGACTGATCCATATGCTTGTGAAGGAACTGGACGATCCGACGCTGAGTATGCGGCGGGATCGCGCGCGGGTACGGCGAGGACACGATTCGCGGCGGCTACGGCGAGGACACGATCAACGGCGACGACACGCTTTACGGCGGTTGGCATGACGACACGATGTACGGCGGCCACGAAACCGACAAGAGAGCAGACGGCAACGACACCATGCACGGCGGCAACGGCAACGACAAACTGAACGGCGATGCTGGTGACGACACCCTCGACGGTGGTGCCGGGGACGACGAGCTTTCCGGCGGGGCTGGCAGTGACACATTTCGCAGAGACGGCGAAAGTGCCAGTGTCGATATAACGATATACCGAAGCGGTGCGGACACGTTGATCAAGTATGCAAACGGCTCGATCACGCTGAAGTCGGTGACCCCGGACCAACTCGACAAGGACAAGCACTTCGAAGGCGTCAACACGTCAACACGATGACCGCGGTTGAAGTCCGTGACATCGACGTGAGCGCACCGACCGAGATCACGGATTTCACGACTGGCGCAAAGATCAGGCTGACCAAATCCGAGGGTGAAACCACCGTCACCGACATCGAAATCTCGCAAAGCGGCGAGAACACGAGCATATATCTGGCGAAGTTCTTCTGAGCTCCAAGGTTGACCCACTTTGGATGGTCGTCCCATACATTTTCGAACTTCGCCAGATCGGTCTTGGTAAACATCTGAGGCTTGGGATATTCGGCCTTGAAGCGGCGCTGCTCACCCGAGTCAGCTTTGATTGCGCATCCGCATATTGCCCTCTTGCACGTTCATAAAACCATTTTGTTTCGCGAAGCGCACCCTGTTGAACTGGCGCCCAAATCCGACGAGAGAATTCCTCAATTCGGATATAGAAAGGATGGTTGGAGAAGAAGTCGCGTCGTTCACCCTGTTCTGGGTGTTGGCGTATTCGGATATCTTTGGGACGACCGCTTCACTCGCTTCACTAGGAATGACGGACAATTTCATCTGTACGAACACGTTCTCGAGGGACGCCTTGTCCCTCCGGCGCGTATGAAACAGTGAAGCAGTAGTCTGCCCTCCGTTAACGATCTGAAGGTCTTTGATGCGCGCAACCTGAAGCCCTTCTTCACCTTTTCCGGTCTCTACCTCCTACGCTGTCGCTGTGATGCCATTGTTATAGGCAAAAACATTCCGGGTTCATTGAGGATGGTGGCTCGAATACCCTTATTCACCTTGCCGCGTGCCTGGAGGAATGAGCGAACATTCTGTTCCAACAATCTTGATCCAAACCTGCCGTAAAGATCGGCAAGAATTTCTCCAGGCATCACAATCAGATAAGACTGGTAGGATTCCGATCCCAGATGCGCCGGAAGGCAAGAGATTCCACGACCGTACATCTCCTGAAAATCAATATCGAGCGCCTCTTTATGGCCGCGTGAACTTCGTTGACGCTGAAGTCGGGAAACATCCCAGACGTGGTAAGTTGAGCGCGTATCCGCAACTTCGCTGTCTTCAAGAGCTTGGAGCCGTTCACTGAGAACTCGCTCTGAGAGAAGATGAAAATTTACCTGCCTTACAAACCCTTTCCGACCGGCAATCTGCCGGGCCAAGCCACATTCTGGTGATGTTTCCTCCAATTCGATAAAGGTCTTTATCCCTTCCAGCGCTCTCAAATGTCATAGGATTTTGCAAGTGCTTCCGCATCCGAGATCAGTACTTTCATATCCGTCGAAGGCGAAACGCACAAAGTTCTAAAAGCTTCCAGAAACCCCAGCCAATCCCCAACCTTGCGAACCGTTTCGGAACTTGCGGACACCGCCGTCAGGACGCGATCTGGCCGGCATCCTCCAGATCACTGACCGGCGGGAGGCTGACAAGGCCGTCATTCCTCAGGCAAAACGGCACGAATTCTTCAACCGGCATCGGTTTTGCGATCAAGAAGCCCTGCACTTCGTCAACGCCGCGCTTGCGGACAAATTCCCATTCCTCGGCGGTTTCGATGCCCTCCGCCAGGAGCCGCATGTTCATCTGCCGGCCGAGGGTCACGGCCGCCCGCACCGTTTCCTGTGAAAACGGATCGTCCGTCATGCCGCGCACAAAACTCTGATCGATCTTGAGTTCCGAAAAGGGATATTCCTTGAGTGACTTGATGTTGGCGAAACCGGTGCCGAAATCGTCAATGGCAATGTCTATGCCCATCAGCCGCAGCCGCGACAGAACTTCCAGCGAGTCGGTGTTGAACTCGAGCACCGCGTTCTCGGTGATCTCGATTGCGATGTCAGACGCTTCAATGCCCTCGTCACGAAGCAGCTGACCGATCCTGTCGGGCAATTCAAGGACGCCAATCTCCCCGGCCGTCACGTTAACGGCCGTCTTGACCTCCAACCCCTGCCGCTTCCAGGAAGCAATGTCGCGGAAGACAGCCTTCATCAGGGCGAAGGTCAGTTCGCTCGACATGTTCAGTTGCTCGACCGCCGGCAGGAATTGGGCGGGCGTCAACACACCACGCTCCGGATCCAGCCAGCGCACCAGCGCCTCGGCACCGGTAATGCGCTTCTGTTTAACGTCGACCTTCGGCTGGTAGAACGGCCTGATCGCGCCATTCTCCAGTGCCGCGGTGATCTGCTCGGCGGTGAAGTCCACATTCGTTGCCGCCTCGAGATTGCCGCGCGGCATGTCCGGTGCGAGGAACAAGGCGTCGAGACCGGCCTTGCGCAACGGTTTGCGGCAGGTGCCGATAATATTGAGGCCATGCATGTCGCCGAGCTTGCGTGCGCTGTTGACCATCGCCTGGTTGAGGCTTGAGATCAGCGCCAGCTTGCCGTCATAACCGGCATGCTTGAGCTCTCGCAACAATTCGATGCCGTCCATGTCGGGCATCATCAGGTCGGAAACGATCAGATCGATCGCCTGCCCGGGTTGCCTTAACATGTCCAGCGCATCGATCGCGCTGCCGGCTTCCAGCACGGCACCGGCGCACAAGCCTTGAAAGTACCCGCTCAGTATCAACAACTGCGTGGGGTCGTCATCGACTAGCAGAACCGTTTGGCCGTTAAACATTGCGAACGCACCCGTCACGGTGAAATCCAGGAAACGAATATACCTGGGGTTGCTTTCGTCTATCGAAACCGTGGCGGATCAATTTTACCGTCAATATTGACTCAATATTAGGAAATGAAGGGCGCATCAGGCGACCTCCTCTGCGGATCCGGCGCCGAGATCCTGCAGCATCGCATCGACCGCGTCGCGGGTCCGGTCGTATTCGGCCTTTGCCCGTTCCATCAGGGCTGCAACCCTCTTTTCATCGCCGGCATTGGCAGCCGTCTCCAGACGGGCGCAGATATCAGCAAAGCCGGTGGCCGTGGCGTTGGCGGTAATCGATTTCAGTGCGTGTGCCGCTGCCGAAACATTGCTCCAGTTTTCAGCATCCGCCGCCTCGAGCAGGGTGTCGAAGGCCGTCGGCGCCGTATCGGCATAGAGACGAAGGATTCGCGCAAAACTCTGGTCGAACATATCGCCGAGTATGTCACGCAGATTGTCTTGCGCATCCCGGTCAAGAACGCCGGTTGCAGCGTCTTCATCCGCCTCGGCGTTTTCACGTGTCGGTGCCGGCTCGTCCAGGCCGAGCCATTCGGTCAGACAGGCACCCAGGGCGCTCATGGTGAAAGGCTTGACGACGATGCCGTCCATGCCGGCCTCTTTCCACCGTTCCGACACGTGGTCTGCGGTGTGGGCGGTCAGAGCAATGACAGGTGTCCGGTCCCCCCTGTTTTCCAGCTCATCCCGGCGAATGATCCGTGTCGCCTCGAAACCGTCCATCTCCGGCATGCTACAGTCCATGAAAATCAGGTCGAACCGCCGGTCTTTGGCCACAGCGATCGCTTCCAGGCCGTTTTCCGCGACCGTCGGCTCGACGTCGAAGCGCCGCAGGGCCTGCACGACGACCTCACGGTTCACGGGGCTGTCATCAACCACCAGGATGGCCTGGCCGGCGTAGGACCGGTCAATGCTCGGCGCGGCCTGTTCCATCTCGAGCAGCGCCGCCCCCCGCGCGCGGCCGCCGAGCACCCTTTCGACGGCCTCGATAGCGGAGAAGGTGCTGACGGGCATCGGCAGCATATCGTGCACACGTCCGTCGCGGATGAGCGTGTCGGCCGAGAAATCACCGAGTTGCGTCACCACGAGGCGCTGCGTGCCCCGCGGCGCCGGCCCGAGGCCTTCGATGCATTCCGGTGTGGCAATCGTCAGCTCGCATTCGGTTTCGATATCCGGCGACAAATCCTAGGGGCGGGTCAGCGTTACTTTGGCGCCCATCTGCTCAAGTGCATCGCGCAACACCTCGAAGGTCGCTGAAACAGGCAGGGCAAGCAAAACAGGCCGACCACGGGCCTGACTCTCATGTCGCGCCCCCGCCTCGACCGCTTCAACCGGCAGTGTGAAGGAAAAGGTCGTGCCGACACCCGGATCGCTTTCGACCCGGATGGCCCCGCCCATGCGTTCCACCAGGTTCTTGCAGATCGGCAGACCGAGGCCGGTGCCGCCATATTTCCGGGTGGTCGACTGGTCGGCCTGGGTGAAGCTCTCGAATACGGTATTCAGCTTGTCCCGGTGAATACCGATGCCGGTATCCTGAACGGCTATCTCGATCGCTTCGTCCGCTGCGGCGTCCACCGGCCGGGAAATGCGGATTGTTACCTGTCCCTTGCTGGTGAACTTCAGCCCGTTGCTCACCAGGTTGGCAAGTATCTGATTGAGCCGCACCGGATCGCCGATGATTGTCCGCGGAACACCCGGTTCAACAAAGCAGCCGAGATCGAGCCCCTTTTCCCTGGCCTGTTGCCAGAACAGGCTGAGCACGTCTTCACACAGCGAGCGCAGGTCGACGGGGATGCGTTCGAGTTCCAGGCTCCCGGATTCGATCTTCGAGAAATCCAGCACGTCGTTGATGATCGCCAGCAGGCCGCGCCCCGATTTCATCACAACATCCGCGTAGCGCTGGTATTTCGGCGCCAGGCCGGCCGAGGCCAGCAGTTCCGCCATCACCAGCATGCCGTTCATCGGTGTGCGGATTTCGTGACTCATCGTGGCCAGAAACTCCGACTTGGCGGCATTGGCCAGTTCCGCCTCGTTCTTGGCGACCAGCAGTTGCCGCGTGCGGGTTTCGACTTTCTGCTCCAGCGTGTCCTGGTAGTCCAGCAACTGCCGGTTCCGCAGGGCGAGGTCTTCCAGCATCGTGTTGAACGAGCGCGCCAGCACGCCGACCTCGCCACGTCCACCCGCATCGGCGCGGGCTGTGAAATCCTCTTCGGATCCGAATCTCTGCATCACGGACGAGAGCGCGGTGATGGGCCGGATCAGAATCGACACAGAACGTTGGCTCACAACGATGGTAATGACCGCCGCAACCAGCGCGACGGCAAGCGCAATGCCCAAATTGGTGAAGAGCCCCTGGCGGATTTCCGAGATATCCGAGAGCAGCCGCAATTCACCTATGACCTGTCCGGCCTTTCGGATATCGGATTGAACCCACAGGAAATTGTGGGTCAGCAGGTCAAGGGGCGAATCCGCCGCCAGATCGACATTGTCCCGGTCCAGCAGTGCATCGTAGCCGACTTCCGTAAAGGGTCTGCCGCGGTCGTCGAAAACGGCGGCGAAGTGAATCCGGTCGAATTTGCCGATGCTCGTGAGAATGCGGCGCACGGCATAGGCGTCGCCGGTCGCCAGTGCATCGGCGATGGACGTGGAAAACACCTTCGCCGTGGCTTCCAGGGACACGGTGTGCTGCTGGATCTCCCGTTTGAAGGACAGATAGGACAGGACCGACGACGTCAGCATCAAGGAGACAAAGATAAGCAGGCCGACCGATACGGACAGACGGTAGGCCAGGCTTTCGCTGCGCTTGAACTCGTTATGCGGCATCCGGGTCGCGCCTTTCGCTATCAGGGCGGGGCGGCGCCGCAGCAAAGCGGCGCATCCGGGCCGGAACGGTGCGCAGGACAAAGGATCACGATCGGTTCCCTTGCGCGGTTCATTTTACGAGTGTCGGCTTGTTGCCGCCGCCCAATCCGTCCGGCACGGGGACGCTTGTCAGGTGATAGTCCGTGTTGAGCACCAGTTTCGCGCTGGCATACAGCTCGACGCGACGGGCGACGATCGCCGTATAGGCGGACTGGTCGGCAACATTGTTGTCCGCGTCGACGATGAACCGGCCATGCGGCAGGTAGATCGTACCCACCAGAATGCGTGCGTAGTTGCTGAGAATCTCGAAGCGCCGCAGCACCGTCGACCCTGGCTCCTCATAGAAGAGCAGTCCGGCCATTTCCCCGTCTTTGGGCGCGGTCAGGTTTACGGTGGCGTTGCTGGCGAACCGGAACGTCGACTGGTTGCCGGTCAGATAGAAACCGACATTGGTGCCCTCGATCTGCGAATTCGAATCCACATTGAATATCCCGTCCTTGATGACGTAGACCCCGGGCGCAAAATGAACGACGGCATTTCCGTCGATCCGCAATCCTCCGCAATAGACACCCGGATAGAGCGTTACCGTCTTGTCAATCACCTCAAGATTCGTGGAATCGCAGGTGCCGACCATCGGTGGTGACCTTCCCGCCAGCGGATCCAGTATCTGTGGGCAATCTGTGATCGGCGCTTTCGAGTAGTTGGATTGAGAGCCGGCCTTGCCGCCAGACGAGCAGATGTATTCGGCCTTCAGATAGGCGTTGCTCAAGGAGCTAAGGCCCTGCTTGGCTTTGGAATTCGAAAAGACAGCACAATTCGAAGCGTTCAGGGAGGAATTCGAATCTAGCGAGACGGTTTGACCGGCCACCTTGTCGAGCCCGATGACGCAGACATTTGTCTCTCCAACGAGCCTCGCAGTCGCGGAAACATTCATCGGCGTGACGCGGGAATCCAGATATTTCAGCAAGATCGGTGCCCAATGGTAGGAAATCGTCACCTCGACCTGGCGCTTGTCCTTATCGACCTTTGTTTCCACCGTCAGTTCGGTCGCGTCTCCGGATATCTCGTCACCAGGATCGAAGTTCGACCGGACATAGGTTTTCGCGATGTTCGCAATGGTTTCAGACTTGGCGTTGATGAGGCCGAGTTCCCGCGCACTGGCCAAGGCAGCCAGGTCGGCCGCCGATTGCAGCATGGATCTCTGCTGGGACATGAGGGCAAAGTCCACCGCGATACCACAACCCCCAAGGATCGGTATCGACAATATTCCGACCATTACAGCAAAATTGCCGCGCCGGTCGGCAACAATAGCCTCAAGCCAACCAAACACCATATAAACCCCCGGGAAATCATAGCGAGTAGAGGAAAACGAAATCTTAACTCGCCGCTGGATTTCAACCACAGGTTTGAACCGAGTGCCTTGGCTAAAGTAGCATTTCGGCGATTTGCGTCGGCTTACGCGCCGGCAGGCGTACCCACCTAAAGTCGCAGGCGCGGCACCTTGTAATGCCGTAATTCCATCATCACCTTCGCCTCAAACAGACGGCGGCCCCAAGGCCATGCCGTCCGATTTTCCGTTCAAGGGAGAAACATCATGAGGAACTTCTATTCCGGTTTCGCCAGGGGCGTCCTGAGGGCAGCTTCGGTGCTTTCGATCACAGGCGACACGCGCCCGCGCCCGGTTCCCCAGCCGCACTACCCTGCCGGCATGGAACGCCGACCGGTCTCGCATCCGTCGTCCCGCCGCTAGACAGGCCGACAATCACGCAAAAGGCTCCCTGTGGGGAGCCTTTTTGTTTGTATTGACTTAATCGATCTATGAATTATTAGCGATCTTGGTGAGAATTCACACAGACAATACTGACAAGGAGAGAGAATTTCCATTCGAACAACGTGGCCTGCACTTTCGAAGAACGCAGCCTGCACTGATGCGGAACGCACGAATACTGCAAAACGGAGAGAGGAACTTGGCGCCCGCGAACCACTACCAACTGGAGGGCACGCACTCCAACATCGTTTACGGTCCCGATATTGCGGGCCGGCCGCACATCGTGCTCAACGACCGGGTCTATGACGAGGTGTCGGTGGATTCAACGCCCGCCGGCGAGCTGGCATCGGCGGTGATCGAGCTGGTGCCCGACATCTACACCAAGAGGATGACGATCCTCATCCCGCCCGTGCATATCGACAACGGCGCCCAGCCCGTCGAGACCGTCGCGGTCTTTTCGACCCACCGGACCTCCGCGCAGGGAACCGGTCCTCTGGTCGGGCAGTTGATCGGCTACACGGTCGAGGCGCTCAAGGGAACGGCCAATCACATCCACTCCTGATCCGGGCCGGATCGCGCGACCGCCGGCAACCCGTTCGGATCGCCGGCGGCCGGACAGAGGACAGCTGCCTATCAAGTCAGAACGGCGACCGCGAAGTGATCCTTCTCGTCGGTCCAAACGTCCGAAACGCTCCAGCCGGCCTCGACCGCCAGCGCCTCGAAACTCTCCCGCGTGTATTTATGCGAGTTCTCCGTGTGGATCGTCTCGCCCTCGCCGAAGCCGACGCGCTCACCGGCCACGGTGACCTCCTGGTCGCGGCGGCTGACGAGATGCATCTCGATGCGGCTTTCCGTCTCGTTCCAGCAGGCCTGGTGATAGAAGGCACCGGGATCGAAATCGGCGCCGAGCTCGCGGTTGATCCTGGTCAGGAGATTGAGGTTGAAGCGCGCGGTGACACCGCCCTTGTCGTCATAGGCGCGCAGCAGCGTCTTGCGGTCCTTGACGAGGTCGAAGCCGACAACAAAGGCGGACAGGTTGTCCAGGCCGCGCAGCCGCCGCATCAGTTCGAGGCTTTCGGCGACCTCGAAATTGCCGATCGTGGAGCCCGGGAAGAACAGCAGTTTCGGCATGGCGGTGTAGTCCGCCGGCAAGGCGAAGTCGCGCGTGAAGTCGGCCACCACCGGATGGATATCGAGTGCCGCATAGTCGGCCTCGAGCTTCGTTGCGGCGGCGCCCAGATGCGCGGCCGAGATGTCGACCGGCAAGTAGGCGGCAAGGTCCGGCAGCGCGTCCAGCAGCAGGCGGGTCTTGACGCTCGAGCCGCTGCCGAGTTCGACAAGGGCGGCGCCGTGCTGCGCAAACTCCCGCAGGCGGTGGGCGGCACCGGCAAGGATGCCGGTCTCGATCCGCGTCGGGTAATATTCCTCCAACGCGGTAATGCGGTCGAACAGCGCCGAGCCCGCCGCATCGTACAGCCACTTGGCCTCGATGGTCTTCTGCCCGCCCTTCAACCCGGCAAGGATAGAGGCGGCGAACCCGCCTTGCGGGTCGCGCGTTTTGGCCTTGCTTCCGGCGGGCGTTCCGCGCGGTCCGGCTGTCTGCTTTGAACCGGCGTCGTCGGCAAGGCGCAGCCCCAGCATCTGCCAGCGCTGATGCGGGTAGAAGAACGTGCGGTAGCTGGCGCGAATCTGTTCCAGCGGCGTCGCGCAGGAGCCGCCGCGCAGAACGAACTGGTTGACCATGAACTTGCCGTTATATTCGCCGATGGCGCCCTGCGGCGGGCGGAAGCCGGGATAGGGTGTGAAAGGGCTCTGCGTCCATTCCCACACGTCGCCCCAGAACTGTTCGCCGCTGTCGTGGTCGTCGGTGCGCCTTGAGCGGATATCGGAGGGCATCGGCCGGTAGTTGGCGGATTCCAGGAAATTGCCGCGGATCGGGCGATCGCGGGCGACCACCTCCCACTCGGCCTCGGTCGGCAGCCGTTTTCCGGCCCAGCGCGCGAAGGCATCGGCCTCGTAGTAGCTGACATGGACCACGGGCGCCTCGAGGTTGACGGGCTGCGCACCGCGCAGCGTGAAGCTCCACCATTCGCCGTCCTGGCGCCACCAGTAGAGTGGCGCATCCCAGTCTTCCTTCAGCTTGCGGGCCCATCCGTCGGAGAGCCACAGCGTCGCCGTCTCGTAGCCGCCGTCCTCGATGAAGCCGATCCAGTCGCGGTTGGTCACCGGCCGCGAGGCGAGGCGGAAGGGTTCGAGATAGGTCCTGTGGCGCGGCCCCTCGCAATCATAGGCGAAACCGTCGCCGTCATGGCCGGTCTCTACGAGACCGCCCTCGTGGCCGATCCACTCGAGCGGCCGCTCCTGCGCCAGGCGGATCGGCTCGGGCGCCCGGTAGGCCGGCAACAGCGGATTGTGCGACAGCGCATGCAGGAGGTCGGTGACCAGCAGCTCCTGGTGCTGCATCTCGTGATGGCAACCGAGCTCGGCGAGATCGTGGATCTCGGCCGCGTCGGCGCGCTCCTCGGCCAGCAGCCGCCGCATCGCCTCGTCCACATGGGCGCGATAGGCGAGCACCTCGTCGACCGCCGGCCGCGAGATGAGACCGCGCTTGGAGCGCGTGTGGCGCGGCCCGGCCTGAACGTAATAGGAATTGAACAGGAAGGCGAAGCGGCTGTCGGGTGTCTCGTAGCCGGTCACGCGCGGCTTGAGGATGAATTCCTCGAAGAACCAGCTGGTGTGGGCGAGATGCCACTTGGTCGGGCTGGCATCCTCCATCGACTGCAGCGTCATGTCCTCCGGGGTGAGACCCTTGATCAGCGCGTGGCTGCGCGCGCGCACGGAATTGTAAAGGCGGATGCTCGTTTCGGTTGAGGGGGCGAGTTTTGTTGCAGGTGTCACTTTGTCAGTCCTCGGTTGTGGATGAATTTACATTGCCTGCCGTCGGAATGCGTTTTCGCCTCCTTTGTTCCAATGATATCAATCGTTAAGCACATTTCAGCGACCACGCTCCGCCCAAGCCCCGCGGTCCGTGCGCCAGAATGTGCTGCCGAAAGGCGACGCTGCCGTGTCGGCGCCGCTCAACTTTAATAAATTCATCGTCAAATCTAGGTTGCATACGCGCGGCGTAAAGACCGCGGCCCCACCTCTCCTGACAACGACTTGTCAGGAGACCGGCCGGCTCACAAAAACATCCGCCGGTGGAGGGCGCGCAATGCGATGAAGACGAGCAGGAGTGGAGCGGCCACATTGTTGACAGGGAGCAGAACCAGCGCCGGCAGCGGATGATCGAATGCAACAAGCGGCGACATCAGGCCGTGCATGGCGGCGATAATCATGTCCTGCAGCGGGGCGGCCAGCAGGAAGGCGCACAGAACGATCGCCGCAGCAGCGGCGATGCGCATCAAGACCGTCAGACGCGCCTGCCTTTCGACGCCTGCCATCACACCCGGGACAAATTCATTGTCCGGCAGTTCCTCGCCGGCGCGGGCGAACAATGCGGTCAGTTGCCGGTCGTGTTCATCTGTCATGACGTCTCCTCCGGTGATTGCCGGTAAGCCGACAAGATTGTTTTCAGGCGCTCGGCGCCGCGGCGGATGTGCGACTTGACGGTTCCGGCCGGCAGACCGGTCAGCTCCGAAATCTCGCCGTGCGTCATGCCCTCGTGATAGGAGAGCACGACGCAAAGCCGCGCCGGACCCGGCAGTTGCGACAGCGCCCGGTCAAGGTCCGTGGCGAGACCCGTTGTGCCTTCGTGAACCGCATCGTCCTGTCCGATTTCTCCGGCTTCGCTGAGGGCATCCTTTGCGCGCAAGTGCTGAAGCCAAGCCGTCACCGCCAGGCGCTTCAGCCAGGCGCCGAAACTGCCGGGCTTGCGAAGCGTGCCGATGTTGCGCCAGGCCTGCAGGAACGCCTGTTGCGCCAGGTCGTCCGCGAGGACCGGGTCGCCGCACAGGCGCCGCAGCAGGTTGCGCAGCCAGGACTGGCGCCGGCGCACCAGTTCCTCGAATGCGTCGCGATCTCCCGCACCCGCCAGACCGGCGAGCAGCGCCTCGGCGACCTGCCCGTATTCGGCCCTTGCCCCCATTTGGCGGGCCTATCTGCCGAGCCGGCCGGCCGGACCGGACGTGCCTCCGGCAGACGAGCGCCCGGCCGCCCTCGACGCGACAATGAGGCCGATGGCGACAAAGCCGACCAGAACCGCAGCACCCAATACCGGATAGAGGGCCGGCGGGTACTGCAGACTGAGGAACCAGGCGAGCAGCGCGATGCCCGGCGCGACAAACAGGGTCACAACGCCATAGATCATCAATTCCCGCTGCAGGCGCTCGCCGCCGCCGGTCGTGGCCGAAAACAGCTTGTCCAGGAGTTCCGGGTCGATTGTCTGGCCGCTCTCGATCAGCCGGCGAAGGGTTTCATGCTGCGCCCGCCGCTTGGCGATGTCGTACCAGATGCCCGCAACCACAACCGCGGCGACAAACATCCAGAAGCCGAAGGCCGCGAGGCCCGCACCCAGTCCGTCAAGGCCCATCCCTTGCATCTCGATCTCCTTTGAATTTTTTTGTGTCTGCCAATAAAGATGCGCTGCCCTGCCGTTTGGATGCAGCGGCCGGAAAAAAACATGAAACGTGCCGACCCCTCGCCCCTCGCCCTGCAATTGCATTTAAGCACACATACATCTAACGTCGCGCCATGATCTCCGACCGGCCGCTTCTCGGCATTCTCCTGATGATCGGATTCTGTATTCTCGCACCGCTCGGCGATTCCATCGCCAAGCTGCTCAGCGATACGGTTCCGCTCGGCGTGTTGCTGATCGTCCGGTTTGCCCTGCAGGCACTGCTTCTCGTGCCGATTGTCTATTTGACCGGCAAAAGCCTGCGGATGACGGCGCGCGTGTTCCGGCTGACGGTGCTCAGGACCGTGCTGCACATCATCGGCATCGGAGCCATGTTCGTGTCGCTGCGTTACCTGCCGATCGCCGACGCGATCGCAATCGCCTTCGTGATGCCGTTCATCATGCTGCTTCTCGGCAAATATGTCCTTTCGGAGGAGATCGGACCGCACCGTCTGATCGCCTGCGCGGTGGGCTTTTGCGGCACGCTGCTCGTCATCCAGCCGAATTTCGCGGAGGTCGGCGCGCCGGCGCTGCTGCCGCTTCTGGTCGCCTTCATATTCTCCTTCTTCATGCTGGTGACGCGCCAGATCGCCAAGGAGGTCGACCCGATCAGCCTCCAGGGTGTCAGCGGAATTGTCGGAACCGCCGGCCTCGGCGCGCTGCTGTTGGTGTTCCAGAACACGGAAATCGAGCCGCTTATTCTCGTGACGCCGAGCGGCTCGGAGTGGGTTCTGCTGGCACTGCTCGGCATATTGGGCACAATGGCGCATCTGCTCATGACCTGGTCGCTGCGCTTCGCGCCGTCGGCGACGCTGGCACCGATGCAGTATCTCGAGATTCCGATCGCCACGCTGATCGGCTGGCTGATCTTCCGCGACCTGCCAAACACGCTCGCCTCGCTCGGCATCGCAATCACCATCGGCGCCGGCCTTTACGTCATTCACCGCGAGCGCGTGACCGCAATGCGCATGGCCGCGGAGGTCTAGCGGCGCCGTCCGATCAGCCGCCAGGCGGGCAGTCTTCCCTTGCCCTTCACGTCAATGTCGCCCAGCGCCTCGAATTCGTAGCTGTCCTTCAGCGCCTCGTATGTGCTTTCGCCAACCTGGATCGTGTCGCTTGCGCCGTGACTTTCCATGCGGCTCGCCGTGTTAACGGCATCGCCCCACAAATCGTAGAGGAAGCGGCGGCGCCCGATGATACCGGCCACCACCGGACCGGTGTTGATGCCGATGCGCAACCGGATCGCCGCGCCCTCGTCCGTGCGGATACGGCGCACCGTGTCCTGCATGGCGAGCGCCAGTTCGGCGATGTTTTGCGCGTGGTGCGGGTTGGGCTCGGGCAGTCCGCACACCGCCATATAGGCGTCGCCGATCGTCTTGATCTTCTCGACCTCGTGGGCCTCGGCGAGGCTGTCGAATGCGCCGAATATCCGGTCGAGCAAGGCCACGACCCTGGCTGGCGACATCCTCGCGGCGATCTCGGTAAAACCGACGATGTCGGCAAACAATATCGTCGCCTGTTCGTGGGCATCCGCAATCGCAGCGCCGCCGAGGAAATCCTGCTCGCCGCGGTCAGCGAGGCGCGCCGCGATGCTGGGCGGCAGGACATTGAACAAAAGGTATTCGATGCGCTCATTGGCCCGATTGAGCGCGTTGTGGGCAGAATACATACCCATATAGAGAAGGCCCAGACCGAAGATGAAGGTCAGCGCCTCGTCGCGGCCGATGGTTTCCTTCGCCGGGCTGTGAAACACCCATCCGTCCGGATTGACGCCCGTTACATGCAGCGCCGAGCGAATGTGCGGCAGGTAGGGCTCGATGACCGCGGAAAAAACCACCGCCGCAAGGCAGATGACGAACAACGGAATGGAACGGCGCGGCCCCAGTATCGTGATCGACCAGATCGGGAAAATGGCGAATGTGAAAAGCGCGCCGTGCTTGTTGCCAACAATCCACAATTCGACCGTGAATGCGGGGATCAGGATGCCGGCGAAGACGAGCATGGACGTGTCGAGACGCCGTGTGACCTTCAGCACGACCAGTCCGGCAACACATCCGACGAAGATCCAGCCGTCGATTGTCAGATCAAGCCCCGATCGATCCCGGAAGAGCACATATTCCAAGTCCATCAGGATGATAAGGATCATGACAACGGCAAAAACCGATTTCATGCGACGCTGACGGTCGTCGTCCTCCGGCAAATGACCAAGGCTTATGTAGCGCGTAAGCACGTGCCCGCCTCCTTGCCGCTGATGTCGATCGTTGCGTCGACGCCGATTGACAT
This sequence comes from Nitratireductor sp. XY-223, assembly GCF_004959855.1. Taxonomy (GTDB): domain Bacteria; phylum Pseudomonadota; class Alphaproteobacteria; order Rhizobiales; family Rhizobiaceae; genus Hoeflea_A. The sequence goes on from NZ_SPNT01000004.1 coordinate 21,142, forward strand.
CGGCAGCGTTAAGCAGTTGTTGCGGATACGCTTCTCACCATAGCACAACGGAGAATTCGCCGCCCGGCGCGCCTGTCTGACGGGGGATCCGCCCGCAAAAGACCGTTCGGCTTTAAGCTGCTGTCCGGGCTAAAGCTCGTGCTTGCGGATGTTGCGAAGGATCTTGTTCAGCGTTGCCAGGAACCGGTCGTGCTCGTCGGCGTCGATGCCCGTAAACATCGCACCATAGGCATCCGCGACGATCGGCCAGATCCCGAGGAATGTCTCGCGGCCGGCCTCGGTGATGAAAATGTGCCGCACGCGGCTGTCGCGTTCGCCCGCCTCGCGGCGGATCAGATTGTCGGCCTCCAGCGCGTCGAGGGTGCGGCTGAGGGTCGACTGCTCAATGACCGCGTAGACCGCAAGTTCGTTGGTCATCAGGCCGTCGATTACCGAAAGCACGGCCAGCGCGCGCATTTTGGCCACCGAAAGCCCCGCCTTGCCGAGCTGTTCGTGAAGGCTCTGATTGTAGCGACCCATGATCCGGTTCATCAGATAGGGCGCGAAGTTCTGAAGGCCGATCTCGCCAAGCGTGCGCGGCCGTGGGACGCTGTCTTGCGGCACCTCCGGCCCGTTTGCGTCGTCAACCATCGGCCTTCCCCTACATCGAGTTCGGAATAATGAGTGCCAGCGACGGCACCGCGATCAGTAGCACGAGGCGCACCACGTCCATCGCCACGAACGGTATGATCCCGGCGAAGATCTTCTCGATCGGTATCTCCGGCGCGACGGAACGCATGACGAAGACATTCATGCCGATCGGCGGGGTGATGAAGCTCAGCTCCGTCGCGATGATGACGAAAATGCCGAACCAGATCGGATCGAAGCCGAGGCCGACAACAATCGGGAAAAGGATCGGAACCGTGAGCGTCACCATGGAGAGGCTCTCCAGGAGGCAACCAAGGACCAGGTATATGACGATGATCATGGCGATCACCGCGTAGGGTCCGGCGCCGAGCGCACCGATCCAGCTGCGCAGATCGCCGGTCAGGCCGGAGAAATTCACGTAGTTCAGGAAGTAGAGCGCGCCGAACAGGATGAAGAACATGACGGCGGTCGTCTTGGCGGTGTCGAACAGCGTCGCCAGCGTGTCGCGCAGCGTCAGCCTGCCGCGCACCAGCGTCAGGAGCAGCGCCCCGCCGGCGCCCATGCCCGCGGCTTCCGTCGCGGTGAAGATGCCGACATAGATGCCGCCGAGGACGAAAACGAACAGGAACAGCGCCCAGCCGACACCCTTCAGGGCCAGGAGGCGCTCGACCAGCGGCAGTTTCGGCTGGGTCTCGAGGCGCTCCTTGTGCACGACCAGGGAAAGCCGCACGGCGATGATGTAACCGAGCACACCGACAATGCCGGGCAGGATACCGGCAAGGAACAGCGCGCCGATATTCTGCTGGGTCAGAATGCCGTAGATGACCAGGATCACCGAGGGCGGGATGAGAATGCCGAGCGTGCCGCCGGCGGCGATCGAAGACGCCGCCAGCCGGTCGGAATAGCCGTAGCGGCGCATCGCCGGCAGCGATATGCGTGCCATGGTCGCGGTGGTCGCCAGCGACGAGCCGCAGACGGAAGAAAAGCCGCCGCAGGCGACGATGGTTGCCATGGCAAGCCCGCCCTTGCGGTGGCGCAGCCACGCATTGGCGGCCGTGTAGAGATCCCCCGCGACACCCGACTGGACCACCAGATTGCCCATCAGCAGGAACAGCGGCACGACCGAAAGCGTGTAGCTGCGGCCGCTGTCGAAATAGACCTGGCCGACCAATGTCAGCGCCGGGTTGATGCCGATGATCGAGGCAACGCCGACGAAACCGATGGCCGCCATGGCGAAGGCGATCGGAACGCCCGCGAAGATCAGCACCAAAAGCAATGCAACGCCGATCGGCCACTCCATCAGATGCCTCCGCCTTCCTCGCCGCGCGGCAGGCGAAGCACCGCCATCAGCAGTGTCATTGCCGAGCAGGCGCCGACGATGACGGCGGCGGTCTTGGCGATCGGCGCCAGCGGCGCGCGCAGGTAAACCGTGACCTCGTTGTAGCCGGCAAGCAGCGTGCCGTGTTTCCACAACTGCCAGGAAACCACGGCCAGGACCACCGAGACGAACAGGCGGGCGAACGTGAGCTGATAGCGTTGCCACGCGCCCTTGAGCCGCGCGGTGAACAGGTCGACCGTGACATGCCCGTCATCGAGACAGACCGCCGGCAGGCCGGTGAAGATGATCGCCATCAGGAGAATTTCGGTGTACTCGCCCGCTCCGGAGAGCGGGCTCGCAAGGATGTAGCGGCCGATGACGTCGACGATGGTCACAAAGGTCAGCGCCAGCAGCAACGCGCCGCTGAGACAGGCGGTGACCAGCCGGAACCATCGCCGGGTCCGGGCGGCGAGGCTGTCCGTCGACCCGCTCATTGCGCCGCTGCGATTGCGCTCTTCAGCTTGTTCAGCAGCGCCTCGAAATCGAGGCCGGCCGCAGTGTAGTTCGCCTTCACGCCATCGAAAATGGGTTGCGCATCGGCTTCAAGCACCTGCAACTCGTCGGCCGAGGCTTCGTGGAACGCCACCTTTCCCTCAACCGCCTTGCGGCCGGCCGCGTCGGCGGCATCCCAGGCCTTGCCGGCCAGGCGGGCAAAGGCCTCGCCCGATGCGCTTTCGATCGCCGCCTTGTCGGCATCGGAAAGGCTATCGAACTTGTTCTGGTTCATGACGAAGAAGAACGAGACATTGTAGAGACCGCCGGGCGCCTCGAGCGCGTTCTTCAAAAGCCCGTCGAGCTTGAAGAACGGGATCGACTCGGCGGGAAAGAAGATGCCGTCGGCAACGCCGCCCGACAGGAGCTCGTAGGATTGCGGCGCGGGCGCCTGGATGGCGACCATGTCCATGCCCGAGGCAAGCTGGTTGGTGACGCTTCCGGCAACCCTGATCTTGGCGCCGTCGAGACCGTCCAACGGCGTCACGGGGCGGTCTTTGGTGTAGAGAATGCCCGGACCGTGGGTGAACACGCCCAGGACCTTGACGCCGCGATGCTCCTCGGCGGCGGCCAGGTCGCTCTCATAGAGCTTCCAGTAGGCGACCGACAGGGCTTCGGCGCTGTCGGACAGGAAAGGCAATTCAGCGATCTCGGTCAGCTTGAACCGGCCCGGCGTATAGCCGTGCACACCATAGGTCAGGTCGACGACACCGTTGGCGGCGAGGTCGAAATGCGCCGGCGGCGGGCCGAGCGGCGCGTCAAGGATCTGGACGCTCACGCGGCCATCCGTCGCCTTCTCGATCTCCTGCGACCAGGGAACCATCATCCCCTTGACGATCGGGTGCGACGGCGGCAGCCAGCTCGACATGCGAAGCACCACGTCCTCGGCCTTGGCCCCGACCGTCATGCATGCGGAGATTATAAATGCATTTGCAATTATTTTGAGGCGTCTGGTCATCGTATTCCTCCATTGACGACGAGAAACTGGCGACATAATCCAGCTTTTTTACCGGTTTGCAAGGAAATTTTTCAATCGACTGGCGTTCGATTATATATATGCATATAAAATATTTTATATTTAAAGCTTGACAGGCAAAATCGTGATCACGCATAGTTCCAAGGTGGAGAAGGAGCGCGTATTGCGGTTCCGCACGCGGGACCGGGGCGAGGAAATTCATGCCGGAACTCAGGCTTGTCGTGACCAGCAGCGAGGCGGCCACCCCGCAGATCAGGACGATCGTGCTCGCCCCGGAGGGCGGCGGCGCTCTGCCGTCCTACCGGGCCGGCGCGCATATCAAGGTGCAGCTCCCCGAAGGCGGCGAGCGCCCCTATTCGCTGGTCAATACGGACCCGTCGCCGGATGCCACGCAGGATCCGCAGACCTACCGGCTCGGCGTGCGCCTCGAGGAGGACAGCGCCGGCGGCTCGCGCTTCATGCACGGCCTTGAGGAAGGCGACGTGCTGACCGCCGTTGGCCCCGAGAACCAGTTTGCCGTAACGGAAGATGACGCCCCGATCGTCCTCATCGCCGGCGGCATCGGCATTACGCCGATCCTGTCCATGGCAAGCGAACTGACGGCACAGGGGCGGCCGTTCGACTTCCATTATTGCGGCCGCACGCGCAGCGCCCTCGCCTTTGTCGACCCGCTGACGGCGGTCTGCGGGGATGCGCTGAACCTGCATTACGACGACGAGCCCGATACGGCGATCGACCTCGATGCGATCGTCGCCGCCGCGCGATCCGGTGCGCATCTTTTCGTCTGCGGCCCGCGCGGCATGATCGAGACGGTGCGCGAGCGCGCCCACGATGCGGGCATCGACAAGGATCACGTCCATTTCGAGCTGTTCAGCAAACATGACGAACAGGTGGCGGGCGGCTCCTTCGAGGTCGAGATAAGCTCCACCGGCGAGGTGTTTACAATCCCGCCGGACCGGTCGATCATCGAGGTTCTGGAGGAAGCCGGCATCGACCTGATCTACGATTGCCAGCGGGGCGATTGCGGCATCTGCCAGACGGGCGTGATTGACGGCGTGCCCGATCATCGCGACGTGATCCTGACCGACGATGAGCGCGCCGCCAACGATGTCATGCAGATTTGCGTTTCGAGGGCAAAGTCGGAAAGGCTTGTCCTCGACCTATAGGCTGCGGTCACCGCAGCCTAATCGACCGGGAGGAAGCAGCCATGGGCAGGTATAGCGGCAACAGGTCGGCGGTCGAAGCGCTGATCCGACCGACCCAGGTGCATCGCGACGTCTATATCGACGACGAGGTGTTCGACCTCGAGATGAAGCACCTGTTCGCCAACACCTGGGTGTTTGTCGGGCACGACAGCCAGGTGCCGAACAAGGGCGACTATTTTGCCACCGAGATCGGCCGCCAACCCGTGCTGATGGCGCGCCATTCCAATGGCGAAGTCTATGTGATGCACAATCGCTGCCCGCACAAGGGAACCAAGATCGTCATCGACAGGGAAGGCAATACCGGCAAGTTCTTCCGGTGCCCCTACCACGCCTGGTCGTTCAAGACGGACGGCTGCCTGCTCGCGATTCCCCTTAAGAAGGGCTACAAGGACACAGGGCTCGAGGAAAGCGAGGCGGCCAAGGGCCTCGCCCCGGTCGGCGCCGTCAAGAACTATCGCGGCTTCATCTTCGCCCGGCTCAATGCCGAGGGCCCCGGTTTCGAGGAATTCTTCGGCGACTCGCTCAGCTCCATAGACAACATGGTCGACCGCTCGCCGGAGGGCCGGCTCGAGGTCGCCGGTCCGCCGCTGCGCTACATGCACCAGTGCAACTGGAAGATGCTGGTGGAAAACCAGACGGACACCTGCCATCCGATGGTCGCCCACGAAAGTTCCGCGGGAACGGCCGTCAAGTTGTGGGAATCGCTGGAGAAGCCGGAAGGCACAAAGAAGCCGATGGCGATGGAGGTCATCGCGCCCTTCATGTCTCCTTACGAGTTCTTCGAGGAAATGGGCATCCGCACCTGGCCGAACGGCCACGGTCACACCGGCGTTCACCACTCGATCCATTCCGACTATTCCGCGATACCGGGCTATTTCGAACAGATGGTGGAAGCCCATGGCGAGGAACGGGCCAAGGAGATCCTTGGCGAGAACCGGCACAACACCGTCTACTTCCCCAACATCATGATCAAGGGGCCGATCCAGCAACTGCGCATCTTCATTCCCCTGGCCGCCAACAAGACGCTGGTGGAAAGCTATATCTACCGCCTGGTCGGCGCGCCGGACATGCTGCTGCAGCGCACCGCCATGTACAACCGGCTCATCAACGCGCCGACCTCGGTCGTCGGCCATGACGATCTTGAAATGTACGAACGGGCGCAGGAGGGCCTGCATTCCGACGGGCTGGAATGGGTCAACGTCCAGCGGCTCTATGTCGAGGGCGAGGACATGGACGAAACGGCCGTGGAAAACGGCACAACCGAGCGGCAGATGCGCAACCAGTTCCACGCCTGGAAGAAATACATGACAATGACGATGGAGACGGCGCAATGACCTTCCCGTCCCGCGACGACCTCATCGATTTCGTCTACGAGGAAGCCCGCATGATCGACGACGGCCGATTTGACGAGTGGCTCGATCTGTGGACCGAGGACGGCTACTACTGGATGCCGCTCGACTACAAGCAGGAAGACCCGCACCTGGTGACGTCGCTGCTTTACGAGGACGAATTCCTGCGCAAGCTGCGGGTCGAGCGCCTCAAGGGCGAGCGTACCTTCTCGCAGAAGCCGAAGAGCCGCTGCCACCACGTCCTGTCGCGCCCGTTCGTCGACGAGATGGACCGCGACAACGGGCTGTTCGTCACCCATACGCCGCTGCACTATGTCGAGACCCGGCTCGACGAGCAGTTTATGCTGGCCGCCAATGCACGGCACGAACTGGTCCTGGTGGATGATGAACTGAAGATCCGGCTGAAGCGCGTCGACCTGCTGAACAGCGACGCGGCGTTCGGCAATATCCAGCTTTTCGTTTAAAACGACGCAGATGAACCAGAACCAGTCCCGCACCGTCTACGAACTGTTCGCGGCAGCCGCCGGCCGCTGGCCGGACCGGCCGTTCCTCAACGTACTTCCGGAAACGGCGAGCGCCTACGGCATCGAGGCCGGCGAGCGGACCTATCGCGTCATGCTCGACGCGGTGGACATGATCCGGGATCAGTATGCGGCCGCGGGATACACGGCCGGCGCCCGGGTGATGCTGCTTCTGGAAAACCGCCCGTCCTATTTCCTCCACTGGTTCGCGCTCAATGCGCTGGGGCTGTCGGTGGTGCCGGTCAATCCGGACCTGCAATCGGCGGAGCTTGCCTATATGGCCGGCCACGCGGAGCCGGTTCTCGCCATCGCCACGCCCGAACGCGTCGCCGATCTCGAGGCCGCCAGCCGGGCGTCCGGCATCGGGTTTCCGGTGATCAGCGGCGACATGGAACTGCCTGAAATGCGGGCCAATGCGATGGACGAACACGAGCCCTCGCCCGATCACGAAGCGGCGATGCTCTACACGTCGGGAACGACGGGCAATCCGAAGGGCTGCGTGCTTTCCAACAGCTATTTCCTGCACGCCGGACGCTGGTACGCCAGTGCCGGCGGCGTCTGCGCGCTGGGCGAAGACGGCGAGCGCATGATCACGCCGCTGCCGATGTTCCACATGAACGCGATGGCCTGTTCGCTGATGGCGATGATCACGGTCGGCGGCTGCCTCATCGTGCTCGACCGCTTCCACCCGAAAAGCTGGTGGCGGAGCGTGCGCGACAGCCACGCCACCTGCCTGCACTATCTCGGCGTCATGCCCTCGATCCTGATGAAGGCGGAGGCGTCTCAGCACGACCGCGACCATTCGGTGCGGTTCGGCTTCGGGGCCGGCATCGATCCGAAGCTTCACGTTCCCTTCGAGGAGCGGTTCGGCATTCCCCTCGTCGAGGCCTGGGCGATGACGGAGACAGGCGCCGGCGCGGTGATCGCCGCCAACCGGGAGCCGCGCCGCCGCGGGGAAAGCTGCCTCGGTCGCCCGGAAGCCGAAGTGGAGACCCGCATCGTGCTTGACGACGGATCTGAAGCGCGGGCGGGCGAGCCGGGCGAATTGCTGGTGCGCCGCGCCGGCCCCGATCCACGCTACGGGTTCTTTTCCGAATACTACAAGGACGCGAAGGCCACCGCGGAAGCCTGGGAAGGCGGCTGGTTCCACACGGGCGACATCGTCATGCGGGACGATCAGGGCGATTTCTTCTTCGTCGACCGGAAGAAGAACGTCATCCGGCGCAGCGGCGAGAACATCGCGGCGGTCGAGGTGGAAACCGTCCTCATGCAGCACCCGGAAATCCGCGCCGTGGCGGCGGCGGCGGCGCCCGATGCGCTGCGCGGCGACGAGGTGCTGGCCCTGATCGTGACGGACGGGCCGCGCTCGGACGAAGCGGCGCGCGCGATCGTTGCCTGGGCATTGGAGCGCATGGCCTATTACAAGGTGCCGGGCCATGTCGCCTTCGTCGACGAACTGCCGCTGACACCGACGCAGAAGATCCAGCGGGGCGCATTGAAGAAACTGGTGCCGGCGCTGCTCGAAGATCCGGCAACCGTCGACACGCGCGCCATGAAAAAGCGCCTGGTGCCGTCGTGAACGCGAAACGGGCCGGCTATGACGGGGTCGTGGCGGCCGTTCCGGTGACGGTCCCCTATCAGCGTTATTCCAAGGAAACGGCGCACTGGTGGATCGCCCGGGCGCTGAGGCAACTGGCCGAGGAGGCCGGCATCAAGCCGTCCGAGATCGACGGATTTTGCGCTTCCAGCTTCACGCTGTTTCCCGACACCGCCGTCGGCCTCACCCAGCATCTCGGTCTGACGCCGCGTTGGCTCGATCACATCCCGTTCGGCGGCGCCAGCGGCATTGTCGCGCTACGGCGGGCGGCGCGCGCTGTGCAGGCGGGCGATGCGAATGTCGTTGCCTGCGTTGCGGGCGATACCAACCATGTCGACAGTTTCCGGCGCATGCTTTCAAGCTTCAGCCGTTTCGCCCAGGACGCCTCCTACCCTTATGGCTCGGGCGGGCCGAATGCCTGTTTCGCGCTGCTGACGGATCATTACATGCGCCAGTTCGGCGCGACGCGCGAGGATTTCGGCGCCATTTGCGTGGCGCAGCGCGAGAACGCCCTGCGCAATCCGCACGCGATCATGAAAAAGCCGCTCAGCCTGCAGCAATATCTGGATGCGCGGGCGATTTCCGACCCGATCGCGCTGTTTGACTGCGTCATGCCCGTTGCCGGCGCGGAGGCCTTCCTCGTTATGCGCGAGGACGACGCGCGGGCCGCCGGCCTGCCCCATGCCCATATCCGATCGAGCATCGAACGCCACAACGCCTTTCCCGACGACCCGATCCAGATGCGCGGCGGCTGGGCGATGGATATCGACGAACTCTACGGCATGGCGGGCGTTGCGCCCGATCAGATCGACGTCCTGCAGACCTATGACGACTATCCGGTCATCGTGATGATGCAGTTCGAAGATCTCGGCTTCTGCGAAAAGGGAGACGGGCCGCAATTCGTCCGCGCGCATGACCTGACGATCGAGGGCGATTTTCCGCACAATACCAATGGCGGGCAATTGTCGGCCGGCCAGGCGGGCGCCGCCGGCGGCTATATCGGCCTGGTCGAGGCGATCCGCCAGGTCACCGGCACTGCAGGTCCGACACAGGTGAAAGGCGCCAAGACGGCGATGGCTTCCGGCTTCGGCATGATCAATTACGACCGGGGTCTTTGTTCCGGCGCGGCCATCCTGAGCGGAGACACGGCATGACCGATCCGCTCAACCCGCCGCCCAGGAAAAACCCGCAGAAACGCACACGGATCCCGACCCGGCCGATGCCGATGCGCAGCCGCGCGGCGCTCGGCCTCGCGGCGGCGGCCGCCGAGGGACGCTTCATGCTGCAGACCTGCGCGGAATGCGGGACGGTGCAGTATCCGCCGCGCGACGCCTGCGGCGCGTGCCTTTCCGTCGAGCTCAACTGGACCGATGTCTCGCCGGCCGGCCACCTGATCGCCGACACCACGGTCCGCACCAGCACAAATGTCTATTTCCGCGAGCGTGCGCCCTGGCGCGTCGGGACAGTCCGCCTCGATGTCGGCCCTTCGGCGATCTGCCATGTGCACGGCGATGTCGCCGCCGACGATCCCGTGCGGCTCGTCATCAAGCTGGACAAATCCGGACAGGGCGTGCTCTTCGCCCTGCCGCAAAAAACGACGCCCAATATGGAGGACGATCCTCATATGCGCGAAATGACCTGCGATCCGAAATTCCGTCGCGTGCTGATCACCGACGCGCGCAACGAAAACGCGCCGGCCCTGGCGCAGGCGCTTGCCGACGCCGGCGCGTCGCTCATCTTCGTCGGCGAATCCGAGGCCTGGCGCCCCTACCCTCACCGCGACGCGCTTGAAAAGACCGCCAACGTGAAGATCGTGCCGCTCGACGTCACCGACACCGCGTCGGTTGCCGAGCTTGCCGGCGAGATCGGCGGCAAGACCGATATCCTTGTTAACAATGCCCGTTTCGTGCGCCCCGGAGGCATCATGGACCGGGGCGACGTGGTGTTTGCACGTGACGAGATGGAGGTGAATTTCTTCGGTATGATGCGGCTCGCACAGGCTTTCGGGCCTGCGATGCGCGGCCGCGGCGCGGACGGCGACAACAGTGCCGCTGCCTGGGTCAATATCCTGTCGGTCTATGCCTTGTCGAACATGCCTGAATTCGGCGCCTTCTCGGCCTCGAACGCGGCGGCGCTGTCCCTGTCGCAATGCCTGCGCGGCGAACTCATCGAGGGCGGGGTGCGTGTGATGAACGTCTTTACCGGTCCGACCGAGGACGAGTGGCACCAGCCGCTGCCGCCGCCCAAGGTGCTGCCGGCAGCGCTTGCCAGGGCCGTTGTCGACGGCCTCAGGGAGGGGCTCGAGGACGTTTTCGTCGGCGACGTGGCGAAGGACCTGATCGACCGGTGGCGGGCGGGACCCAAGATCCTCGAACGCGAAATGATGGACCCGGGAGGCCAGGGATGAGCAAAGCCACCGATCCGGCCACGCTGCTAAAAGGCCTCGCGCAGTCGTTGTCTTCCGGAGCCATCCGGGTCATCGACCTCACGCATACGCTGGACCCGGACTTTCCGGTGATCGTGCTGCCGCCGGAATTCGGCCAGTGCGCCCGTTTCCGCATGGAGGAAGTCTCGGCCTACGATCATCGCGGGCCGGCATGGAAATGGAACAATTTCACCTGCAGCGAGCACACGGGCACGCATTTCGACGCGCCGGTGCACTGGGTGTCGGGCCGCGACCTTCCGGACAATTGCGTCGACACGATCCCGGTCGACAAGTTCGTCGGCCCGGCCTGCGTGATCGACTGTTCCGACGGCGCATCCAAGGACGATGATTTCGAGCTGACGCCGGAGATCATCACCGCCTGGGAGGCCGAACACGGGCAAATCCCGGAGGACGCCTGGGTGCTGATGCGCACCGACTGGTCGAAGCGGCGCGGCGATGCCTATCTCAACATGCGCGAGGACGGCCCGCACTCGCCCGGCCCCACTCCGGAAGCCGTCCGGCTGCTCGTCGAGGAGCGCGGCATCCGCGGCTTCGGCACCGAAACGGTCGGAACCGATGCCGGCCAGGGCATGCACTATACGCCGCCCTACCCGGCCCACTACATCCTGCACGGCGCCGGCCGCTACGGCCTTCAGTGCCTCAACAATCTGGACCGGCTGCCGGCCACCGGGGCCCTCATCTGCGCCGCACCGCTGAAGATCAAGCAGGGCACGGGCAGTCCGCTGCGGGTCCTGGCGCTCGTCACCGACGATGGAGGAGAGCCATGAGCGGGCCAATGACCGCCGTCATCACCGGCGGCAGCAAGGGGATCGGCGCGGGCATCGCCCGGCGCATGCTCGACGAAGGCTATTCGGTGATCTCCGTGGCGCGGCATGCTCCGGACTTTGCCCATGAGCGGCTGTCCTCGGTCGAGGCGGACCTGCTGGATCCGGACGCGGTCAGCGCCGCCGCCAAGGAGATCGCGGCAAACCACAACGTCACCCACCTCATCCAGAACGCCGGGCTGATCTGGCCGAACCTTGTAGAGGACGCCAAGCCGTCGGACATCACCGGGCTCGCGCAACTGCATCTGGGCTCGGCACTGACGCTGCTGCAGGCGGTGCTTCCCGGCATGAAGGAGCGCCGCTTCGGGCGGGTGATCTTCAACGGCTCGCGCGCCGCGCTGGGCGTTGCCACCCGAACCGCCTACAGCGCCTCGAAAGCCGGCATGATCGGCATGGCCCGCACCTGGGCGCTGGAGCTCGCACCGCACCAGATCACCGTCAACGTGGTCGCGCCGGGACCGATCCTCACCGACAATTTCTGGGGCATCATCCCGAAGGGCAGCGAGAAGGAAACCGAGCTTGCGAAGCGCATCCCTGTGGGCCGCCTCGGCACCGTCGAGGATGTTACCAATGCGTTTATGTTCTTCGCAGACGAGAAGAGCAGTTTCGTCACCGGCCAGACGCTTTATGTCTGTGGAGGAGCGAGTGTCGGCACGGCGATCCTGTAAGGCCGGAAACAAACTTCCGACGCAAAAATCGCTTAGCGGATAATCCTTTGCAAGATGTTCTTCGATGGGGTGCTCCATGAGGTTGCGGACAACGCTCTATTCAGCCGCCCTGGCCGCCGTCGTCATAGCGGGTGTATCCGTCTACCTGCTTCGATCCCTGATCCCCGGCACCGCCGACATCGAGGCCGTACGCGCCAATGTCACGCCGGGCGTCGAAGACCAGCTCTCCGGAAAGGGCCTGCGTTTCGGCGCACCGATCTTCATCCGTATCTTCAAGGCCTCGAGCGAGCTGGAACTGTGGGTGAAGGACGGCGACCGGTTCAGCCTGTTCAAGACCTATCCGATCTGCAGCTATTCCGGCGATCTCGGGCCGAAACTGATGGAGGGCGACCGGCAGTCGCCGGAGGGTTTTTACTCAGTGTCGGCCGGACAGCTCAATCCGAACAGCAGCTACCATCTTTCCTTCAATCTCGGTTTTCCGAACCTCTACGACCGCGCGCACGGGCGAACCGGCAGCTTCCTGATGGTGCACGGCAAGTGCGTTTCCATCGGCTGCTATGCGATGACCGATCGCGGTATCGAGGAAATCTACCTCATCGCCGAGGCGGCGCTGAACGGCGGCCAGGACGCGTTCGACGTGCACGTCTTTCCATTCCGCATGACCGATGACGCGTTTGCCGAGCATGCCGGCTCGCCATGGATCGGTTTCTGGTCGAATCTGAGGGAAGGCCACGACCTGTTCGAAGCGGAAGGATTGCCGCCCCGGACCGATGTGGTTGACGGGCGCTACGCCTTCGGCGGCCGTTGAGCCGACTCAGCCGGACATCGGCAACGTTGTTTCCTCGGGCGCCTCGAACTCCCACGGCCGGTTGATACGGAACCGATCCTTGAGGAACTCGATAAAGGCCCTGAGATTCGGCGCCATGCCGCGATGCGGCTGGAAGATCGCGTTGAAGGCGACGGTCGGCCCGCGGCAATCCTCGAGCACCGGCAGGAGCGTTCCCGTCTGAACGTGCTTGCGCGCCATCCAGACAGGCAACAGGGCAACGCCCATGCCGGCAAGGGTCATCGCCAGAACGGCCTCGTGATCGCGCACGCCGACGCGCGGGCTGAGCCGTACATTGACGTTGTCGTCGCCCCGCGTAACCCTCAGATCTATAGGCCCGACAGCCGTGCGGCTGGCAATGTAGCAGTGTTTCTGCAGATCCTGCGGTGTGCGTAGCGGGCCGGCCGATTTCATGTAACCCGGCGCGGCATAGAAATACTGCGAGGATCCACCGAGCGGGATGGCACAGACCGAATCGTCCTCGATCTCGCCCTTGCGCACGGCGACGTCACAGCGTTCCTCGATCAGGTCTACCTTGCGGTTGGTGAAGGTCAGGTTGAGCTTCACGTCCGGATAACGCTCCAGGAACTCGGGAAGCAGCGGCAGGATGAAGGCGCGCCCGAGGGTCTCAGGCAGGCTGACATTCAGGAGGCCGCTGGGGTGGGCGTGGATCGCCCTGATCGCCGCATCGGCCTCGCGCGCATCGGCAACCAGCCGCGCGCAATGTTCGTAATAGACGCGGCCGCTTTCGGTCAGCCCGATCTTGCGGGTGGTGCGGTGCATCAGCTTGAGCTGCAGCCGGTCCTCCAGGACCGCGACCCGGCGGCTGATGTTGGATTTCGACATCTGCAGCGTTTCGGCGGCGGCGGAGAATCCGTTGTTTTCAACGACCGCGGCAAAGACGGCCATGTCGGTCAGGAGATCAGCATCCATTATTGTCTACTCTTTGCAACAATGTTTCCAGAAGATGTTCTATTGTCGAAAATATGGGATTTTAATATGTATGACAATATGCAAAACTCCGGTCGGTCGGACGCCCAGAACGGACTAAAAAAGCCGGGTCGGCGACCGACTGCCGGGATGCAAACTTGGGAGGAACTGATGAGATTGAACAAATTGCGTGCATTGGCTTTTGGCGCGGCGTCGATTGGCGCGATGGTGCTCGGAAGCGCGACCGCCTCGGCGGTGGAACTGCCCTGCACCACGGCAAAGCTGGTCGTGCCCTGGGGCGCCGGCGGCGGCACCAGCGTAATTTTCGGGATTTTCGAAAAGGCGATCGAACAGTCCGACGCACCCGTCAAGGTCAAGGTGGTCACAATTCCCGGACAGGGCGGTGGCAAGGGCGCCAAGGAAGCCCATGCCGCGGCACCCGACGGATGCACGCTCTTTGCCATCCACCAGCACCTCGTCGTCAACTACATCAACGGCGTCACCGACTTCAGCTGGGACGGTTTCGAGCCCGTCGCGATGCTTACCGACACACCGGAGATCATCGGCGCGGGCGGCCATGTGCCGTATAACGACCTGTCCGGCATGCTGGCAGCGGCCAAGGACAAGCCGGGCGAAATCCCGACGGGCGTCTCGATGGGCGCGACCAGCCATTTCCTGTGGATCATGCTCGGCGCCAAGACCGGAACCGACTACGCCTATGTGCCTTTCCAGGGCGGCACGGCCGGCCGCATTACCGGCCTTCTCAACGGCTCCATCGATCTCGGCGGCATCAACATGGCGGCGGCGCGCACGCAGCGCGGCGACGGCAAGCTGAAGGCCTTCGCCATCGCCGCCGACGAGCGCAGCCCGCTCATCCCGGATGTGCCGACACTGAAGGAACTCGGCGTCGACATGAACTATTCGCTGACGCGCGGCGTGATGCTGCCGAAGGGCACGCCGAAGGAAATCGTCGACTACTGGGCCGAGGTGTTCAAGGCCCCGACGGAGGATCAGGGCTTCGTTGACGAGCAGGCCGCCAAGGGAACGGCCGTCGTCTATCTCGGACCGGAAGAATATGCCGAGTGGTGGAAGGGTACGGAAACCGAATTCCTCGACGCCGCCAAGGCGCTGAAGGTCGGCCGCTTCCAGTAAGCATGTCCTGATTCAAGGTGCGGCCCCAATGCGGGCCGCACTTTCACTGCCGCGTGCCGGGTCGTAGTCTGAAGATCTGAGCCGTTAATTGACCTGATCCGGAAACCGCAATGTCTCTTAACCGGGATTTCTTCGTCGCCCTGTTCTTCCTGATCCTGTCGGGCGTGATGTTCGTGGCGACTTTCCAGCTTCCGCCGCCGATGTTCGGGCAGATGTCGCCGGCGCTGTGGCCGCGCATCATCCTGGTGCCGCTGGCGCTGCTTGCCTTCGTGTTGCTGATATCGTCGCAGCGCGGCGAAGCAGAGGAGCAACCGCGGCGCAGCCTCGGTGAATGGTTTGGCTACTACCGGAACCCGATCGTCTGCTTCGCGCTGTTCTTCCTGTTCCTGGTGACCATGCCGGTGCTCGGCATGCTCATCGGCGGCCTTGCCTACGTGTTCCTGACCCTTTCCGTCCTCGGCGGCTGGAAACCGCGCCAACTGCTTTTGCACGCGGTCATCACCGCGGTGTTCGTCGTCGGCATGTGGGCGATCTTCACCCTGCTGCTCGGTGTTTTCCTGCCCGAGGGCGCGCTGTTGAGGGTGTTCTGAGATGGACCTTTTCCAGAACCTCGCCGCTGCAGCGCCGCAGCTTTTCACCGTCTCGACCATGCTTTTGATGATGGTCGGAACGCTCGCCGGCCTGCTGGCCGGGGCCATCCCGGGCTTCACCATTGCCATGGCCGTGGTGCTCGTCCTGCCGTTCACCTTCACCATGTCGGCCGTCCAGGGGCTCGCGACGATGATCGCCGTTTATGTCGGCGGCCTGTCGGGCGGCCTGATGTCCGGCATCCTGACCGGCATTCCCGGAACGCCCTCCTCGGTCGCCACCACGTTCGACGGCTACCCGCTGGCGCGTTCGGGCAAGCCGGGCCTGGCGCTCGGTATCGGCGTGTGGTCCTCCTTTTTCGGCGGCGTCATCGCCTCCATCGTGCTGATGGTCGTCGCGCCTCAACTGGCGCTGATCGGCCTCGAGTTCCAGCCGGTTGACTACTTCGCGCTGATCATTTTCGCGCTCACCGTCACGGCGAGCCTCGCCGGCGACCAGATGCTCAAGGGCCTGATGGCGGCGCTGTTCGGGCTGCTGGTCGCAACCGTCGGATCGGACGTGGTGTTCGGCCAGCCGCGCTTCACCTTCGGCATCGATTCGGCGACCCAGGGCTTTGCCTTCCTGCCGGTGCTCGTCGGGCTCTTCGCCTTCAGCCGGCTGCTCAACGACGTGCGCGACCCGGAAGCGGCGCACAAGGCGCTGGGCGGCCACGACGCCCATGCCGTCAATATCGACTACATCCACTCGGCCAAGGAGGTGCTGAAGCGCTGGGGCAATGTCATCCGCTCCTCGATCATCGGCGTCTTCGTCGGCGTGCTGCCGGCGGCCGGCAGCACCATCTCCAACATCCTTGCCTACGACCAGGCGAAGAAGACGTCGCGCGAACACGAGGAATTCGGTAAGGGCGCCGTCGACGGCATCATCGCGCCGGAATCGGCAAACAACGCGACCGCCGGCGGCGCGCTGATCGTGATGATGGCGCTGGGCCTGCCGGGCGACATCATGACGGCGATCATGCTTGGCGCCCTGCTCATCCACGACGTCATTCCGAGCCCGTCCTTCATCTCGGACGAACCGGTGATCGCCTATTCGATCTTCCTCGCCTTCTTCGTCGCCAATTTCATGATGCTGGCGCTGCAATCGGTGACGCTGCGCGGCTTCGTGCTTGTGACCAAGGTCAAGATGTACATGCTGACTGCGGTGATCCTGTTCTACTGCGCACTCGGCATCTTCGCGCTCAACAATGTCGGCTACGACATGTGGACGCTGTTCATCTTCGGCGTGGTCGGCTTCGTCCTGCGCGCCTTCGGCTTCCCGATCGTGCCGATGGTCCTCGGCGTCGTGCTCGGCCAGATCGCCGAGGCCCGTCTCAGCCAGGTCTTCGCCCGGTCGGATGACATCACCATTTTCCTGAGCCGGCCGTGGTCGCTGTTCTTCCTGCTGCTCGCCGCGTTCTCGATCTTTTTCCCGTCCTACCAGAAGCACCGCGGCAAGGCGGCCTGGACAAAATACTATCCGCCGGCGCTGCTTTTCGTCATGGCCTTGCCGGTTTTCATGATGCCCGGTTTTATAAGGCCCTCGATCGCCGTCGCCATGGCGGTCGGCGGCATTGCCCTTGCGGTCATGCGGCTGCGTGAGCCGGCACGGCCGAAAGAGGAAGTTCAGCAGTAGGAAGAAAAACATGGACCTTGGAATTAAAGGAAAAACGGCACTCGTTCTCGGCGCATCGCAGGGAATCGGGCGCGCCATTGCGGAAGCACTGGCCGAGGAAGGCGCCAATGTGGTGCTCGTCGCGCGCAATGGGGAGGCGCTCGAGGGCCTTGCTGCGGACATCGCCGGCAAACACGGGGTGGAGGCGACCCCCTGCCCGGTCGACCTGTCCGACCCGCTGGCGGTCACCGCATTCTGCACCCGCATCGAAAACGAGTTCAAACCGGACATGCTGGTCAACAACGCGGGCGGCCCGCCGCCCTCCCCCTCGACCGGCGTTTCCGACGAAGTCTGGCACAATTCGACGCAGATGATGCTGTTCAGCATCGTGCGGGTCACCGAGGCGGCGCTTCCGGCCATGAAGGCGCGCGGCTGGGGCCGCATCGTGGCGGTTGGCTCCTCCGGCGTCGTTCAGCCGATCCCCAACCTTGCGGTGTCGAACACCATCCGCGGCGCCGTGGCGGGCTTCTTAAAGACGCTCTCAGCCGAGGTTGCCGGCAACGGCATCACCGTCAACATGGTCCTGCCCGGCAAGATCGAAACCGCCCGCCTCGGTCGGCTCGACAGCGCGCGGGCCGAGCGCGAGGGCAAGTCGCTGGAAGAAGTGCGGGCGGCATCCCAGGCCGAACTGCCCATCAAGCGCTACGGCCAACCGGAGGAATTCGCCAAGGTCGCGGTTTTCCTGCTTTCCGATGCGGCAAGCTACGTCACCGGGCAGATCACCCGCGTCGACGGCGGCCTGATCCGCAGCATCTGAGGTACCGGGCATGAACCAGCAGGCACCGGATGTGAAAGCGAACGGCGGAATGCGGCCACGGCACGGCGGCCGCGTCCTGGCCGACCAGCTGCGCATTCTAGGCGCGGACACGGTGTTCTGCGTCCCGGGCGAGAGTTTTCTCGGGCTGCTGGACGGCCTTTACGACCACCGCAACAGCATCAAGGTGATCACCTGCCGCCACGAGGCGGGCGCATCGAACATGGCGGACGCCTATGCGAAGATGACCGGCAAGCCCGGCATCTGCGCCGTGACCCGCGGCCCCGGCGCCACCAATGCGTCCAACGGCATTCACACGGCTTTCCAGGATTCGTCGCCGATGATCGTCCTCATCGGCCAGGTCGGCCGGGGCATGATCGACCGTGAGGCCTTCCAGGAGATCGACTATCGCCGCATGTTCGGAGAAATGGCCAAGTGGATCGCCCAGATCGACGATGCGGCGCGAATTCCCGAATACCTCTCGCGAGCGTGGAAGGTCGCGCTCTCCGGCCGCCCGGGACCGGTTGTCCTGGCGCTGCCGGAGGACATGCTGACCGACGTGGTCGAGACCGGCGACGCGCGCGCGACGCCGGTTGCGGAAAGCGCACCGTCGCCCTCGGCGATGAAGTCCCTCGAAACGCTGATGGCAAACGCCGAGCGGCCGCTGCTCGTTGTCGGCGGACCGTCCTGGAACCGGGACTGCGCCGAAAAAGCGCTGGCTTTCGCCGAGCGCACGGGCCTGCCGGTGGCCGCCTCGTTCCGCTGCCAGGACTATGTCGACAACGCGCACCTGAACTATGTCGGCGCCGTCGGCATTGCGCCGCTTCCGGACCTCAGGCGGCGCATCCGGGAGGAGGTCGACCTGCTGATCGCCGTCGGTCCGCGTTTCGGCGAGATGACGACGCAGGGCTATTCGCTGATCGATATTCCAAATCCGAGAATGAAATTCGTCCATGTGCATCCGGGTCCTGAAGAGCTGGGACAGGTCTATGCGCCGGATCTCGCCGTCAACGCGATGCCGGCTGCGTTCTGGCAGGCGACCGACGCGATCGCGTCCGGCGACGGGGCGATACGCTGGTCCGGCTGGCGGACCGGAAACCGCAACAGTTACGAGGCGTTCCTCGCGCCGACGGCGGTTCCGGGCGATCTCAACATGTCGGAGATCATGCGGCACATAACACGGACCATGCCGGCAGATACGGTGATCGCCAACGGCGCCGGAAACTACTCTGTCTGGGTGCACCGGTTTGTCCAGCACAGGACCTTCCGGTCGCAACTGGCGCCGACCAGCGGTTCGATGGGCTACGGCGTACCCGCCGCCATTGCCGCCAAGCTCGCCGCACCGCAACGCGAGGTGATCAGCATTTCCGGTGACGGCTGCTTCCTGATGACATCGCAGGAAATGGCGACGGCCATGAAGTACGGCCTGGGTGTCATCTACATTGTCGTCAATAACGGCATGTACGGCACGATCCGCATGCATCAGGAGCGCAATCATCCTGGCCGCACGCTCGGTACGGCGCTCACCAACCCGGATTTCGTGGCCTACGCTCAGGCCTTCGGCATTGCAGGCGAGAAAGTGACCGCGACCGACCAGTTCCCCGCCGCACTTGAACGGGCCCGCGCGGCACGGGACGGCTACCTGATCGAACTCGTCGTCGATCCCGAGGCACTGACGCCGACGCAAACGCTATCGGCAGCGCGGGCGCAGGGAAAGGCCCGGCAGTTGGAACATACTTAGACAGGCAGGCAACAGAGGAAGACCATGATCGTCGAGGAACGGATCTATTCGCTGCAGGTCGGGACGGCACCCGAATATCTCAGGCTTTACGAGGCGGAAGGGCTTGCCATCCAGCGTCCGATCCTCGGCCGCATGGTCGGCTATTTCACCACCGAGATCGGCCCGCTGCACCAGATCGTGCACCTGTGGGCCTATAGGGACCTCGCTGAACGAAGCGAGCGGCGCGCCCGCCTCGCCGCCGACGAAGGCTGGAAAGCCTATGTGCAGAAAATCCGCCCCTTTGTCGTCAGCCAGGAAAACAAGATCCTGATACCGGCGCCGTTCAGCCCGTGGGCGCAGGACGATCCGGCTCTCGACATGGCGCGCCCCTGATACACACCCAAGCACACGGAAGAAATTGATGATTGATCTTTATACCTGGACCACACCCAACGGCCGCAAGGTCTCGATATTGCTCGAGGAACTCGGTGTCGAATACAACGCGCATCCGATCAATATCGGCCAGGGCGACCAGAAGACGCCTGAGTTCCTGGAAATCGGCCCCAACAACAAGATCCCGGCGATCGTCGACCAGGACAACGGCCTGAAGCTGATGGAATCGGGCGCCATCATGATCTATCTCGCCGAGAAATACGGCAATTTCCTGCCGACCGATCCGATGGCGCGTATCCGGGTCATCGAATGGCTGATGTGGCAGATGGGCGGTCTCGGCCCGATGGCCGGCCAGGTGCATCATTTCGTGCATTTCAATCCCGGCAAGGCCGAATATGCCGAGGAGCGTTTCTCGGCCGAGGCCAACCGCCTTTACGGCGTTCTCGACAAGCGGCTCGAAGGCCGCGAATTCATTGTCGACGACTACTCGATCGCAGACATGGCCTGCTGGCCCTGGGTGTCACGCTACGAATGGCAGCAGATCGATCTGACGCAGTATCCGAACGTGCGGGACTGGTACCGGCGGATCGCGGCGCGCGAGGCGGTGCAGCGCGGCTATCACGTGCCGAAAAAGGTCGGCGAGATCCCGCCCGGCTAGGCCAGGGAGTCTGCCGGAACGATCGCGCCGCGGACGCCGATCACCCGCGCGGCGCGGTTATGGCCCGCCAGCATCGCCTCGGACAAGGACGCCCCGGCAAGGTATTCGGCAAGAAATGCGCCGTTGAAGCTGTCGCCGGCGGCGGTGGTGTCGACCACCTTTTCGGCCGCGGCGAACCGCAGTTCGGTATCCGCCGCGCCATTGATCGGCACCGGGCCCTCGGCGCCGCGCTTGAGCGCACCGATGCCGATGCCGCAGGCCTCCAGTCTCGCCAGCGCGGCCGCGGCGTCCCTGTCGCCGAACAACGCTATCTCGTCATCCACAGAGGGAAGCCCGATATCGCAGTTGAGCCAGGCCCGCGACACGGTCTGCCGCGCGGCATCGGCGCTTTCCCAGAGCCGCGGGCGGTAATTGGAATCGAAGGCGAAGAGGCCGCCCCGCTGCCGAAAATCCGAAATCCAGTCGAGCAGTTCGCCCCGCACGGCCGGGGTCAGGATCGCCAGCGTGATCGCCGAAAGATAGACAACGTCAAAACCGTCGAGGGCCGAGAAATCCGGGGCGCCGGCGGTGCAGAACAGATTTCGGGCAGCGGCGTTCTCGCGCCAGTAGGAAAACGAGCGCTCGCCGTCCGCATCGGTGCTGATGGCGTATAGGCCCGGCAACAGCGCCTCGTCGCGCGCGATGGCCGCCGCGGAAACGCCTTCGGCTTCGATGAACGCCAGCATGTCATCGGAGAACCTGTCCCGGCCGACCCGGGAGACGAAGGCGACGTCATGGGCGCCGGGGCGTTCGCGGGCCAGGTAGACGGCCGTGTTCAGCGTATCGCCGGCATAGCCGATCCGCGCGGTGCGGCCATCGGCCTCCAGTGACAGTTCCACCATGGCTTCGCCCACGCAGGCGATTCGGCGGCGTGGCTTGCCCATAGGTTCGATCCTCGTATTCAGCGTGTTCGGCGCCCCGGCGGGGTGGGGGTTGGATTACAGAACTGTAATGCTGCGTCAAGGTATCGTCCACAAATGCGCCCTACATGAACCATAAACACAATGTGGGAGAAAGGAGTGGATGTATCATGACAAAACACAACTCCCCGAAAACGGCCGATCCGCTCGACATGATGGTGAAGGCCCGCCTGATTCGCTGGCGCTGCATGACCCGTGCAGCGGGCGCGCTGACAAGCGCGGCAAAGTCCTATGTCGAAAACGGCCGGTCGCATCCCAATCCGCTGCAAATGCGCGGACTGGATGTCGGCTGAATGACACGCACGCCGGATCGGTGTTTCAGCAACCCGGTCCGGGGTGAGGCGTCAATCCTGCCTCAGTGCAGTATCGCTCCTTGCGGCTCCTTCAAATCCGCGGCAAGCAGATCTTCAATGAAAATGCTCAAAAGTTGCGGACGGCCGTTGACTCCGGCCTTCCGGTAGATGGCGTTGCACTGCGCCTTGACGGTTCCCGTGCTCGTATTTCGAAGTTCGGCGATATCGGAAATCTGCAATCCCTTCAGCGACAGCAGCGCCACGTCGCGCTCTGACGGTGTCAGCCCCCATTCGTTGAAATACTGATCCACCAGACCCATGAATTCGCCCGATGCCGCCCGGAGCTGGTCGAGCAGCCTGCCCTGGCGCGTCAGGACCTTCCTGATGTTTGCGGCCGTGTATGCCAGGCTGAGGATAAGCGCCACGATAACCGCGAATTCCGCGATATGGGTCAGATCCTCCGTTTCTTCGGTTTCCCATCCGATCAGGTCACCAGAAACCTCCGCAAGCAGGAAAACGGCGCAAACCGCCTGAAGCAAAAGCAGAAGCCACAAATATGTGCCACCCGGCATATTGTTGGATACCATTCCGATCCCGTCCCGTCTCAATAGTCAGCCGCGTCGCCGGCCTCGCCGATTCCTCGTTTTCGCGACCGGCCGACCACAAGTATACATTTCTGTTTGATTTCCCACAGCCGAGGCAGTCGCCACGACGACCGACAGTGCCGGATCAGAAAGTTCGCGGCTCTTTTTCACCGGATTTCGGACAACGCTCGCCGCACTCCGGAACGCCCTTGGCAATGAGTTCGTCGATGAACAGGCTCAGCAATTGCGGTCTGCCGGTGACGCCTGCCTTGCGATAGATCGATGCGCATTGGGCCTTGATGGTTCCGAGTTTCGTATTGCGGAGCTGGGCAATATCGGAAATCATCAGGCCCTTGATGGCCAGGAGCGCCACATCGCGTTCGGAGGGTGTCAGCTCCCACTCGTCGAAATGCTGCTGAACGAGATCAAAAAAGGCGCCGGTCGCGGCCCGCAGGAGCTCGTCCGTGCGTTTGTGGCGGTGCATTAGCCGGTGGATGATGTATCCGGTGGAAACGAAGCTGAAAGACAAAAGAACAATAACGATGAACTCAAAAGCGTGCGTGTGCGAATTCTGCTGGCGCTTGCCATCCTGCGCCGCCTGCGGCGTCAGCGATTCCTGGTAGAACTCCCAGCCGACCTCGATCACCAACAACACCACGCAAAGTGCCTGGAGAGCCATCAGGCCCCACAGACCGGTGCGATCCTGACCAGTGTTATCCGGCATATCAACGCAATTCCCATCTGTTTGCGTGTCCGTGCCGCCTGTCCAGGCAATATTAGGGCGCGGACATCTTAAGCCAGGCCCGATTGCCCGGCTGTGCGTCGCCTGCGGCCCGATGCACCCCTGGACCGGACCTTTCGCAAGCCGACGGGAGTATGTCGCCCCGGTTTCCCGTCATTCAGAAAACCCGGATGGCTCGACACCATCCGGGACATTGGCCCCTTTTGTTCAACAGCCGTCCGTGAATGTTTGCAGCACGCTCGAAGGGTCGATAACGTCCAGCGTTCCGGTGAAGCTGTTCGGATCGAGCTGTCCGCACAGCGCGCCGCCCGGCGCCACCGTTGCGATATTCGGGCTGAGCAGCGAAGTCGTCAGGTCGGCCACAATAGCGTCGAACTCGGCATTGCTGATGCCGATCGACGCGGCCGCATCGCGCATCTCCTGGAGGATTGCAGGATCGCCCGTCACCGCGCCCTCGATGAGCGCGACAACCAGTGAAGACGGCGTCAGATGATTGTCGGTTCCCGCGAAATGGAAAACATCGCCCGCAACACTGCCGAACCGGTTTCCGCCGAGTACGAGTTCGTTTGCCTCGTGGATCACCAGGCCGTGACCCGCACCATTGGCGCCGGCACCGAAAATCGCGTTGCCGGAAACGAGAGCGAAATTCCCGGCAATGAACTCGATGCCGTTCGAACCCGAATCGGTGATCGTGTTGCCGACGACAATCGCGCTGTTGTCATCTTCAAAATAGATACCGCTTTGATAGTCTTCGTCCGTATCAAGCCCGGTTCGCTCGATGGTATTGCCGACCACTGCCACAAATCCGGGGAGCGATGTTTCCGGCGGACCAAGGAACAGCGAACCGTTGTTGCTGCCAAAAAAGATCCCTTCCCAGCCGGTGTCGGTAATGGTGTTGTATGCGACAAGGGCAAGGCTGTTGTCATCGCCAAAGGCAATGCCCTCCTCATTCGTGTTCGAGATCGTGTTGCGCAGGACCGCCAGGGCGACATTATTCTCGTCGATCTTGATTCCGGCGCCGCCGGTATTGTCGATGCTGTTTTCGGCAATGACGAAATCGCTGTTGCCGCTTTCGACATCGATGCCTTCGTCGTCGGTGTTGCGGATCGTGTTGTCGGCAATGGTGAAGTCGCTGTTGTCGTCGCCAATATCTACCGCATCGTCGCCGGAGCCATCTATCGTATTGCCAAGTATGGCGAAATCGGAGTTGTCGTGATCGAGCTGGATAGCGTCGTCGCCGATGTTTTCCAGCGTATTTTGGCTAATGACTACACCGGCGCCATAGTCATCGACGTAAATGCCGTCCTCCCCGACAGTGTCGAGGACATTGGCTATGATCTGGATGTCCCTGGCGTCATCCTCGATGTAGATGCCGTCTCCACCGATATCCTCGAACCGGTTTCCAACAAATGTGGCATTCGACAGACTGCTTCCGACAAGTTCGCTGTCATCGTCAAAAAACCGGATCGCACTGTGCGACGTGTTGCGGAATGTATTGTCGGCAACAACGAAGTCGCTCGCCCAGGATGAGCTGTAGATACTCGCTGTCTGGGTCGTGAACAGGTTGTTGGAGATCGTAACGTCATCGTTGAGAGTTTCGAACCATAGCGCAACATGACCGCCTTCTTCAGGATCCAATCCATCAAACGTGTTTCCGGAAATGTTGATGCGGCTGTTGTTCGCGTTGAACGCAATTGCGTTCTCGGTGAATTCGATATGATTGTTCAGGAACGACAGATCGCGGTTATCGCTGCCCAAAAGAATTCCGTAGATGGGTGCGCCGAGCAGGTCATTTTGTTCAAAGACGACATTTTGAAGATCATCCAGGGCATAGTCGGGCTCTAGTTCGGGACAGTCGGGAATCGGCCTGAGAAAACCATGGTCAGCGATGCCGTGATCTGCGTCCGAGGCATTCAGGGTTAGTCCCGCGATATGGATGCCGCTGCTTCCATCATCCAGCCTCAGTATGGTCTCAACCTCACCGGTCAGGGTCGGTCGTCCACCTGAAGCCGTGAACGGCGCGACCGTGCCGCTGCTTGCGCCGCGCAGCAGGATCGCGCTGCCGCCGCCCTGCACCGTCTGGCTGTCCTCCAGCGTGACACCGCCAAGGGATGTCACGTCGATCACCATACCGCCGTCGCTGACGATGATATGGGTGTTGGCGCCCTGTCCGATCGCCGCCTGCAGCGTTGCCAGGTCATCGGCATACGCAACACGATCGAGCGCAACATCGGTGAGGTGATCGACAACGGCTTCGCTGCCGGATGCACCGGTAACGATGTCGGTATCACGCACGATCCCGTCAAGCATGCGCCGCTCTTGCGGATTGAGGGTTGCCAAGCGAGCAGACCCGCCCTCGCCGACGAATTCCGCTATTTCCCCGAACGGAATTCGCAGCTTCAGACCGGCCTGATGACGCGCCTGGCGGACATCGTCAAAGGTGAATTCATAACCGGCGGTGAGCTGCGAGCCGGGCATCGTTTCAATGATGTCCGGCACCCGCAGCTCAAGTCGCGCCTTGCCGCCTGCGACCTCCTGATCGACGTCGCTGCTATCAAAGTAGTAGCCGCCGCCATAGGCCCTGAGTTCGACGCCGGAAAACGCCTCGCCCAGTTGCTCGAACGGTAGGCGGATGCCGGCCTCGGCGTCCACACCGCCGAGGGCGACTTCCTGGCCGCCGACCATGAATATGCCGTTGCCTTGCAGGAACACCTGCGTCAGTCCGGCGCCCCCGGCCTGTGGGTCGGTCAACGGTATGTAGAAATTCGCGCGGAAATCGTAGTTATGGGAGAGCGCCTCGAGCCCGCCTGAAACCTGCCAGAACGTGTTGTTGAGACTTGAGGAACGGATATCGGCGCCAACCCAGGCCCCGAGGTTGAAGCCGCTGTCCATCATGCGGCGATAGCCCAAGGCGAAATTGCCCTCTTCGTTGCCGACCTCGAACAGTTTGCCCTTCAGGTCAACAAAGAACAGGCTGTCAGGCGTCTGGGAAATCGGTGCGAAGACGGTCACCTCGCCGCGGCTCGTGTTTTCGGACCCGTAATAGCCGCCCAGTTCGAACCAGCCGTGCCATTTGCCGAAAGAGTGAATTGCCGTCGGCGAGTCTTCCGCCTTCGCACCGATACCGAAGCCGACATACAGCGCGATGATGATGGCGAAACGCTGCAGGCGCCGGCTTGCGGGGGGCAGGGAACGCCCAGTTGCAGGGGCAGAAGTGCGTTCCGCTAATCCGGCCCCAATCCGTTCTTCTGAAAACAAAGCCGTCCTACTAGATTCGAACGGCCGCTGCGGGCTGACGCAATTGCGCCCGTCCACGTGACAATCCCCCGATGTCAGCATAGTGTCCCCTGATATGTCCGCGCCATGTGTCGCAGCGCCTGGAACCCGTCCTGGGAAGTTCAGAGCTGGACAAATCGCTTAGGCCACGTGGCGGGGACAATTCCCATTGCGCATAGGTTTAAACGGGGCCGCCTATTACAAAGGTTTACTTAGATTCTGTCGATATTCCCCCTTGTCCTTGCGATATCGTCGTTTATTTGCTGAATAGAATCGTTTTCGAATGCGTAACCAAACAATCGGCTGTGCTTGCCTGTACTCTCGAGTCGGATACGAATACGCTGCGGCTCGACGGCGGCGAATGCGGCCGCGATTCCCATAGGATCTAGAATGTATATAAAAAACAATCGCATCGCCGATATTGTTCCGGAAGTGACGGAATGGCGCCGCTGGCTGCACCGCCACCCCGAGCTTTTGTTCGACCTTCCGGAAACGGCCCGATTCGTGGCCGCACGGCTGCGCGAGATCGGCGTTGATGAGATCCACGAAAATGTCGCCGAGACCGGTGTCGTGGCGATCATCAACGGCGCGACCGACGGACCGTCAATCGGGCTGCGGGCCGACATGGACGCGCTGCCGATCGAGGAGATCTCGGGTGTCGAGCATGCCTCCGAGACGCCCGGGAACATGCATGCCTGCGGCCATGACGGCCACAGCGCGATGCTGCTCGGGGCCGCGAAGGTCCTCGCGGAAACGCGCAATTTCGCCGGCAAGGCGGTGCTGATATTCCAACCCGCGGAAGAAGGCGGCGTCGGCGCCAAGGCGATGATGGACAGCGGCCTTTTCGGCAGGCTCGGCCTCAACGAGATCTACGGTATGCACAACATGCCCAACATGGCCGTCGGCGAGTTCGGGCTTTGCGACGGACCGACGCTCGCGGCAACGGATTTTTTCTACATCGACATCGAGGGCGTCGGCGGGCACGCGTCGCAGCCGCACAAGTGCGTCGACCCGCTGGCCGCCGCCAACGCAATCTACAACGGGTTCCAGTCGATCATCACCCGCAATACCGACCCGGCGAAGAACGGGCTGATCTCGATCACCGCAATGCAGGCGGGCGAGGCCAACAACGTGATACCGCTGACTGCTTCGATCAAGGGCACGGTGCGCAACCTGCACGAGGATACGCGCGACATCATTGAGCGGCGCATGCACGAAATCGTCGACGGTGTTGCCAAAAGCCACGGGGTGAAAGCGGTTCTCCAATACGAGCGGCTCTGTCCCGTCACGGTCAACCACAGCGACCAGGTGGCGCGTGCGGCGGAGGCCGCCGTCAAGGTCGTCGGCGAAGAGAAGGTCGATCGCGAGCAGCCGGCGCGACTCGGCGGCGAAGACTTTTCCTACATGCTCCAGGAGCATCCCGGTGCCATCATATTCATCGGCAACGGCGATTCAGCGGGGCTGCATCATCCCGAATACGATTTCAACGACGAGGCGATCCCCTACGGCATTGCCTATTGGGCAAAGCTCGTGGAAGACCGGCTGCCGCTTGCGCAGTAGTTTCAGGCGGCGGCCGGGCCGGCTGGCGGCGTGCTGCGATCTTGCAGCCTCTCGCCGGGTGCGAGCAGCACGCCCTGATATTGGGCAATTCCCATTTCGAGGCTTTGCGCAATGTTGCGCGCCCTTTCGACAAAATGTTCGGCAGCGGCGGGCGTACAGACCTCCCGGGCGGTTGCCTCGAACAGCGCCAGCCACCGGTCGAAATGATCCGCCGACACAGGCAGCGGCGCATGTTTCTGCATGGGCCGGCCATGATAGCGCCCGGTGAGGAGCGCCACGGACGACCAGAAGGCAAACATCTGCTGCAAGTGCGGCTCCCAGTCGGTGATGCGATCGGCAAACACCGGGCCAAGCAGCGGGTCGGTGCGCACCCGATCGTAGAAGCGGCGCACGAGCCGCTCGATCAGCGCCTCGGTGATGCCGGTCCGCTCTGTTATTTCCCGCGAAATCTTCGCGCGCCGCTCATTCATCGGTGGTCCGTCCTGTTGCGTTCAGAAAATGTCGCGGTGCGGAACCGGATTCAAGCGGATGAATTGCCGCAGGCCGCCGGGCCTAACGGGGATCCTCGAACAGGCCGGAAATGATCGGCGTCAACGTCTGCTCCAGTGCCCGTTCGGTAAAACGCTCGCCGATGAGGGCCCTGCCCTCGCCAATGAGCCGCTCGCGCAGCGGCTGGTCCCGGCCCAACTTCCGGAGCGCTGCGACACAGTCTTCCGGTGTTTCGGCTCTCAGCCAGTGCCGTCCTTCCACGAGATCGAGGCCTTCGACGGCCTTGGCGGTCGCGATCACCGGCAGTCCCACCGCGAGGGCCTCGAGGACTTTCAACCTCGAGCCGCCACCGAGCCGCAAGGGCACGACTACCGCGTCGCAAGCGTCATAGACTTCGCCAAGGGACGGCGGGTCGGCGATGAGCTCGACACCCTCCTGCGCCTCGATCCAGCGCCGGATCCTGCGCTTCGGATTGCGCCCGGCTATGACCAGCCGCAGGTCCGGAAACTGCGATCTTACCCGCGGCCAGATGCGGTGAAGCAGCATGTCGATCGCGTCGACATTGGGCGCATATCTCAAATGACCGACAAACAGCAGACGCCGGACGGTTTCCCGGCAGCCCCGTGCGGCGGACAGACCCTCCAGCGCCCAGGCCGGGGCGATGTTGGGAACGATACGGATCCTGGCCGCCTCGCGCGCGTCACCCATGAGCGCCGCCAGCCGGTTGCGGTCGTCCTGTGTCGGCACCAGGACGAGGTCGCAAAGCCGGGCCGCCTGCCGGTCGCCATTGCGGACATTTTCGAGCGCGCCGCCGGCGCCCAGTTTCCGCCAAAAGCGCCGCAGCCCGCGCGCATCGCCGAAGTGCTGTTCCTCCCACAGCGCACTTTCCACGTTGTGGCAATCCAGCACCAGGCGCGGCGGATCTGTTAGTCTTCGCGATCGAAGAAATTCACAAAACTTTAACAATCCGACGCCCTCAATCAACAGTAAGTCGGGCTTTTCGCGGTCGATATACTTGACGAATTCCAGAACACATGCATCATCTGGCGCCAGAAGAGTTGGGGCGCTCTTTCGGCCGGTCATCCTTCGACCCGAAACATTAAATTCTTGCGGTGACACAACTTTCACGTCGGCGATCGGCTGCAGCGCCTGTCTCACAGCGTCATTCCTGAGATCAGCGCCGGAAACGGGCCGCTCGAACGGGTCGATGACGAACTGAATGGTTCTTAGTAGGCGGTTCTGCTGCATGATTCCGAGGATAATTCATCAAACCTGGCGCGATGGAAACATTCCCGGCGAATATTCCGAGCTGGTGGACAGCTGGCAACGGCTCAATCCGGGCTGGGATTACCGTCTCTGGACCGACGAGGATCTCGACCGGTTCGTGGCGGAACACTTTCCGGATTTCCTGGATCAGTTTCGCGGCTACCCGAATCCCGTGCAGCGCGCCGATGCCGGCCGCTACATGCTGCTTTACGTTTATGGCGGCGTTTATGCGGATATGGATACGCGCTGCAACGAGCCCTTCGACCTGCTCAGCGACGAGGAGCGCGTCGTCCTGGCGCATGAGCCGATCGAGCACCTGTACGAGTATTGCCGGGTGCGGCAAATGGACCACCTTCTGTTCAACGGCACGATCGTCAGTCCGCAGGGCCACCCGTTCTGGCTCACCATATTCGAGGCCATGCGGCGCAGCCGCCATTCCGTCGACGTCATGGATTCGACCGGACCGGTGCTGTTGACGAATTGTGCCTTGCGATACGAGGCTCCCGAGAGCCTGTGCATCAATTCATGCCATCTCTTCAATCCGCTGACGAAGCAAAAGCTGGAATCCGAGGCCGGTGTTTTCGGCGATTATGCCGGTCACAGGCTTTCAACCCATTACTGGTTCGGCACCTGGTACCAGGACTGGCACGAAACGCCGCTGCGCCGGATCAAGAAAGTCGTCAGGCGGACCCGCTACCGGCTCACCCGCGGCGAATATCTTTCCCGCGAGGAAGCGCGGTCGCAGGTCGACCGGAACATCCTTGAAGAGCCGCTGAGCGCGGTTACTTCGGTCGAGGATCAGAATATCAGCTGCCTTCTGCCGGTCCGTGATGCGGAACCCTTCCTCGATCGCTGCGTCGAATTGCTGAGCGCGCTGGATCACCCGAAGGAGCGCATCAGGATCGCATTCTGCGAGGGCGACAGCACGGATGACACCTGGAACAAACTGCAAGGCCTTTGCGAAGAACTGCGTTCGGAGTTCGCCGAGGTGCTGTGCCTGAAAAAGGAAACCGGCAACAACTTCAGCCGCAAGGAGCGCTGGAAGCCGAAAATCCAGAAATTGCGGAGAAGCGGGCTGGCAAAGGTCCGCAACCATCTCCTGGACAACGCACTGGACGATGACACCGACTGGGTGCTGTGGATCGACGCCGACGTCAACGATTACCCGCCGGACATGCTGAAAACGCTGCTGCGCGAGCGCGAGAAGATCGTCGCACCCAATTGCGTGCTCGAACCGGGCGGTCCGTCCTACGACCTCAACAGTTTCACGGTGACGGACGAAAGGCGCGACAGCGGCTACTACAAGCATGTCCGCAACGGATTGTACGTACCACCGATCAAAACGCCCAGACGCCTGCATTTCAACGACCTGCGAAGTTGCGAACGGGTCGAGCTGTTCGGCGTCGGCGGCACCATGTTGCTGGTTCACGCCTCGGTGCACCGCGCCGGCGTGCGCTTTCCGGAGATCCCCTACCAGGACCTTCTGGAAACCGAGGGCTTCGGCTACTGGGCGCGCGACTGCGGCGTCATTCCGATCGGGCTGCCGAACGCGGAAATAAGGCACGTGCGCTCATGACAGGCCGGCATGGAAATATCGCTGCCTTTGTGCTGACCTTCGACGGGGCCGGTGTCCTGCGCCGCGATTCGGTCACACGGCAGATGCGTCAGTTCAGGCCGGAGATTTCCTGGCAACTGGTGTCCGGTTACGGCGCGCAGGACACCGAACTCGCACAGCACTACGATGCCGCGCTCAACAGGAAGCATTCGAAACGACCGCTCGGAGGCGGCGAAATCGCCGCCTATGCCGGTCACCGCAAGATGATGCGGCAGTTCCTCGCAACCGGTCTTCCCTTCGGGCTGTTCCTTGAGGACGACTTTTCTCCTCTGGACATGAATGGCCGCTGGCATCACCTGCTCGATCACGTGGACGGCGTGATGGGAAGCAAGGACATGCTCAAACTGTTCGATTTCGGACCGCCGAGAACCGGGTTTGTCGATCATGAGACCCACGGGCCGGTCAAAATGGTGAAACCGCTCAGCGTTGGAGCCGGCGCTGTCGGCTACGTCCTCAGCCGGGACGGTGCGCGCAAGATTCTTGCCCGCAAACGGTTCTTCCGGCAGATCGACGAGGATATCAAGTATTTCTGGGAGCTCGATCTCGATATTTGGGCGGTCCGCCCGCAGATGATCAGCGAGATCAGCGACATGCTGGGCGGAAGTTTCCTGAAGGCGGAGCGCGACGCGATAAAACAAAGCCACCGAAGCATCGCCACGTCCATGAAGGGCAACTACCTGGCGCTGAGGAAGATGGCGCTCAACCGTATACACCGGTACGGGGTGGCCGGTCGCACCCGATCCCGGGGCTACTGAAACGGGATCACAAATCCGCAATCCGATCGGCTATACTGGCCGGCGGCAGATCCTGAACCGGCGCAAACAGTGGGCACGGCAGCCGATGGGTTTTATCAAAACCGCAACAACCGCACTTCTGGTCGCCGTCCTGCTGGCGGGGCCGTCAGCGGCATCCGATGATCCCCTCGAATTCTGCTACGAAGCGCCGAAGGACCTGTCCAAACACCGGCACCTGGTGCTGTGGGGCACCTACTACCACACCAAGATCGCGCAAGACAGCAAGAGCGGAATTGACCTGCTCGACGCGCACAACAAGCCGATCGGTCCGAAACTCGACCGCGAGAATTGGTGCAAGGCGGCGCTCGAGGGCGCGGCGGTCGTCGCCATGCCGGACGGCAGCAAGGTGATCGTCAATGTGCGCGATGCCGACGGGCCGTCACAGGTCAATTGCGACAGCTATTATCCCCATCTCCACGCCCGCGCACGCATCGGCATGCGCCACACGCGCTTCTTCAAGGTCACATCGCCCAAAGTGAAGTACGGATACGGCATCGACAACATGCCGCTTGCGGCTTTCCGGACCATCGCGGTGGACCGGCGCCAGTTTCCCATCCGCTACCGGGCGCTGCTCTATATCCCCAAGCTCAAGGGTCGCAAACTGACCCTCCACGACGGGACGGCCATCACCCACGACGGGTATGTTTTCGCGGCGGACACCGGGAGCGGGATCAGGGGCCACCATATCGATTTCTACACGGGTTTCGTCAACGAGAACCCGTTTCCCGACCTTGCCGGCGGCGCTTCCCACACCTTTTCGGCCTATCTCGTCAAGGACGAGACCATCCGCAAACAGCTGCTTGAGCTGCACTCGGATAAGCCGGCCGCCGGCAACTGAATGCCGCTTCGACGCAACTGGTAAAGAAATTTGTCCAATATAGGCCCGACGGCTTGTCAGCCTTCCCGGCATCGTTATGATGCGCGCAGATCGGACGCGGGGAATTGCCGAGAGCGCCGGATCGATGCTGCCAGGGGTGAGTAATGGAGAAGTGCAATGGCGCCCATTCTTGAAGTCGCGGATCTGAAGAAACGCGCCCAATCGCGCGTCCCGAAAATGTTCTTCGATTACGCGGATTCAGGCTCCTGGACGGAAAGCACCTATCAAGCCAACGAAAGCGATTTCAGCCAGATTATCCTGCGCCAGCGCGTTGCCGTCGACATGACAAACCGGTCGCTGGCGACCACCATGATCGGCCAGGACGTGACGATGCCCCTGGCCCTGTCCCCCGTCGGTTTTTGCGGCATGCAGTGGGCCGACGGTGAAATTCTGGCCGCCCAGGCGGCGGAGGAGATCGGTGTTCCGTTCACACTGTCGACGATGAGCATCTGCTCGATCGAGGACGTGGCGGAAAACACGAACAAACCGTTCTGGTTCCAGCTTTACGTCATGCGCGACAAGGAGTTTGT
Source organism: Nitratireductor sp. XY-223 (assembly GCF_004959855.1). GTDB lineage: Bacteria > Pseudomonadota > Alphaproteobacteria > Rhizobiales > Rhizobiaceae > Hoeflea_A. The sequence goes on from NZ_SPNT01000004.1 coordinate 54,941, forward strand.
CGGCAACCTGATCGACAGGGCGAAGGCGGCGGGGTGTTCCGCGCTGGTCGTGACGCTCGACCTGCAGATCCTCGGTCAGCGCCACAAGGACCTGCGCAACGGCCTTTCGGCGCCGCCGAAATTCACGCCCAAGCACATGTGGCAGATCGGCACCTGCCCGTCCTGGTGCATGGCCATGGCAAAAACCAAGCGGCGCACCTTCCGCAACATCGTCGGCCATGCCAAGGGCGTTTCCAACCTGTCGTCGCTCAGCGCATGGACGGCCGAGCAGTTCGATCCGACGCTGTCCTGGAACGACATTGAGTGGATCAAGGAGCGCTGGGGCGGTCCGGTTATCCTGAAGGGCATCCTCGATCCGGAGGACGCCAGGAAAGCCGTCGACACCGGAGCGGACGCGATCATCGTTTCCAATCATGGCGGTCGGCAGCTTGATGGCGCCCCTTCCTCGATCCGCGGGCTGCCTGCCATCGTCGATGCCGTGGGCGATCAGATCGAGGTGCACGTGGATGGCGGAATCCGTTCCGGCCAGGATATCCTGAAGGCGTTGTGCCTCGGCGCGAAGGGCACCTATGTCGGCCGGCCGTACCTTTACGGCCTCGGCGCCCAGGGCAAGGCCGGTGTCGCAAGGATGTTCGAGATCCTGCGCACCGAACTCGACACGACGATGGCCCTTTGCGGCGAACGCAGGGTCACCGATCTCAGCCGCGCCAACCTGTTCAGCGCGTTCGGCGAGCGGCTGAACTGATTGCTATGAAGGCCCGATCATGTGTTCGGGCCTGACGGTGGCGTCGAATTCCTCGGCCGTCACATAACCGAGCCGCAGCGCCTCCTCGCGCAGGGTCGTGCCGTTCTTGTGCGCGGCCTTGGCGATCTCGGTCGCCTTGTCATAGCCGATCTTCGGGGCTAGCGCGGTGACCAGCATCAGCGATCGCTCCATCAACGCCTCGATATGCTCGCGGTTTGCCTTGATGCCGACGACGCAGCGGTCGGCGAAGCTGCGCGAGGCCTCGGCCAGAAGCTCGACCGACTGCAGCAGGTTGTAGGCCAGCAGCGGCTTGTAGACATTGAGCTCGAACTGCCCCTGGCTGCCTGCCATCGACACCGCCGTCTGGTTGCCCATCACCTGGACGCAGACCATGGTCATGGCCTCGCATTGCGTCGGGTTGACCTTGCCGGGCATGATCGAAGAGCCGGGCTCGTTTTCCGGTAGCGACAGCTCGCCGAGCCCGGAACGGGGACCGGAACCCAGATAACGGATGTCGTTGGCGATCTTGAACAGCGACGCGGCGATGGTGTTGAGCGCGCCATGGGCAAAGACGTAGGCGTCGTGGGTGGCAAGGGCCTCGAACTTGTTCGGTGCCGCCATGAACGGAAGGCCGGTCAGTTCTTCGACCGCCGCGGCGAACTTCACGTCGAAACCCTTGACCGAATTGAGGCCGGTGCCGACCGCGGTGCCGCCCTGGGCAAGTTGGTAAAGGCCGTCGAGGGCGGGGGCCAGCCGCTCGATGCCGTTGGCAATCTGGGCCGCGTAGCCGGAAAATTCCTGGCCCAGGGTCAGCGGCGTGGCGTCCTGCGTGTGGGTCCGCCCGATCTTGACGATGTCGGCGAATTCTTTCGACTTGGCATCGACGGCCGCGTGGATGTGCTGCAGCGCCGGGATCAGCGTGCCGTTGATCTCGCGCGCGGCGGCGATGTGCATGGCCGTGGGAAACGTATCGTTGGATGATTGCCCCATATTGACATGGTCGTTCGGGTGGACCGGGTCCTTGGAGCCGATCTGGCCGCCCATCAGTTCAATGGCACGGTTGGAGATCACCTCGTTGGCATTCATGTTGGATTGGGTCCCGGAGCCGGTCTGCCAGACGACCAGCGGGAAATTGTCGTTAAAACGGCCCTCGGTAACTTCGCGGGCCGCCTGCACGATCGCGTCTGCCCGCGCCTGGTCGAGCTTGCCCATTCCCAGATTGACCCTGGCCGCCGCCTGCTTGATGACACCGAGCGCCGAGATCAGCGGCCGCGGCAGCGTCTCGCCGCCGATCGGGAAGTTGATGAGGGAACGCGCCGTCTGGGCGCCGTAATACTTTTCGGCCGGAACCTCCAGCTCGCCGAAGGAATCGGATTCAATCCGTTTCGCACCATCCTTGTCAGCCATGATCTCCACCTGTTGTTGTTGCCCGCCTGAGCCGTAGTATTGCGGACCGCCATCGTCAACTTATGACAGTGCCGCGTCAGCACATTGACCGGCGTCCCTGCGGGAAAGCGGTTTGCCGGAACCCGCGGAATCGTTGATCGAATACCGTCAATTAATCCGCACAATAATATCGATTATTCTCTCAATATCATTTATTATCCATTTTGGGAGGTAACAGTATGAAATTATCGATGTTAAATTTGTGCGCCATAGCCGGTATCGGCCTGGCGCTTTCCGTTTCAGCAGCGGCAGCCGAGCCGTGCATGAAGGTGACGCTGACGGGCACGCAGGGCGGCCCGCCGCTTTTCAACGGACAGGCCGGCGCCGGCACGCTTGTGCAGTATGGCGACGAGACCAACGGCTGCAGTGCCGTGAAGCTGCAATTCGACACCGGTCGCGGCACCAATATGCGCCTGTCGCAGATGAAGGTCCCCGTCGGCAAGATCGACGCCATCTTCTTCACCCACATGCATTCGGACCACACGGAAGGCCTGCACGACATCCTGCAGCTGCGCTGGCATTTCAACTCCGGCGGACCCAAGGTCGATGTCGTGTGCAGCGACGACGCGAAATCGCCACTGGGCCATACGTTGAGCTGCAGCCGCTATGTCACGCATATCGGCGATTCGCTGATTGAATCGGGGGAGATCGCCCAGCGTCTGGCGGAAAACAAGAAACGCCTCGCGGGCGGCCCGGCCGACCTCGTCAATGTGATGACATTCGCACCGGGCGGCGAGCCGGTGGAGGTCTGGCAAAAGGGTGACGTCAAGGTCTCGGCCATCGGCTCGCGGCACATTCCAGGCCATGCGTCCTACCGTGTCGACACGCCGGCAGGAAGCGTCGTCGTGGGCGGCGACGCGGGCAACGACAAGCCCGCGCCGCCACGCTCCTCCTCGACATCGGAACAGGTCGAGAAACTGGCCGCGGGCGCCGACGTGCTCGTTCATTCGACCATCCATCCGGTGATGGGCCCCGACAAGGACAGCGGGTTTCCGCCGCCGATCTATTTCCGTCAGAGCAACGCCGCCGACCTCGGCGCGCTGTCCAAACGGGCGGGTGTTAAGAACCTCGTGCTGACGCACCTGATCCCGCCGATGGGCGCCGCCAAGCAGGGTCCCTACCCGATCCCGGGCGGAGCGCTCGACGAAGCCGCCTACAAGGATGCGGTCTCCGCAAGCGGCTTTGAAGGCAACACCGTCGTCGGAACCGATCTGGTCACGATTACCCTGCCTGAGGGGAGCTAGGCGGCCGCAACTGCCTGCATGCGAAAGGCCCGCCGGAACGTTCCGGCGGGCCTTTTTTGGGAAATGTCCGCTGCGGGCAGTCAGTCCGACATGGAATTCAGGCGCATGCGCAGGAACTCGCCGGTCGCCGTGTAATGATGGACCAGCAGTTCGACGGCGCGATCGGCCTCGTGGGCGATCGCGGCATCGCAGATCGCAAGATGTTCGGAGGCGACGTTGCGCGACGGGTAGGCGACCGCGCCGGCCAGGTTACGGTAGCGGATATTGAGGTCGTAGAGCTGTTCGCAAAAGCCGACCAGGAAACCGGACCCGCAGGCCGACAGCAGCGACATGTGAAACAGTTTGTGGGCCTTCTCCCAGACCGGACTTGCCGTATCGGAGCCCGGTATGGAACGCGGCGTCTTGGTCAGCCGGTGATGGGCGAGCAGAACGCCCTCCTCCCAGGCGGTCGAACCGGAGGCAATCGACTCCCGCAACGCCCGCTCCTCGAGCCAGCAGCGGGTGCGCAGCAACTCCTCGAAGGCGGTGACCGATATTTCCGAGACCCGGAACCCGCGCTGGTCCAGGCGTTGGACGAGACCCTCGGATGTCAGCATGCTGAGCGCTTCGCGCACGGGGCTTGCGCCGACCTCGTAGTGCTCGCGCAGCGTCTCGATCTTCAGTTTCTGCCCGGGCTGCAACGCGCCGTTCAGAATGTCGTCGCGAAGGCGGTCGAACAGCTGCGCCGTTATCGACGCCCCGCCCGTTCCGGCGATTTCAAGACCCCTTTCAGCAGACATGTCCCTTCACCCCATTGTTGAGTACCGCATCCCAGATCCACGCCTTACAAAGCCCATCTATATAATACGCGGCTCCGGAATTGGTAAATTCTTTTACCCAGTTATACAGCCCCCGTTGACCGACCGGCACGCATGCGTTCTACTCCGATGTCTCGACGGCCAGGACGAAATCAAAATCGACCGTGTAAAACGGAGAGGTCAGCCTGGGCTTGGCCTCGAATTCGTCCGGCACCAGATCATGATCGTTGTGCTTCACATAGTTCATGATCAGATCGGAGCGAACCCCGAACACCGCATCCTCGTCGAGATAGGGATCGTCGCTCGGAAAAACTTCCGTGACGAGTGTGCGGTAGCCGGGCGCCATGACGATGAAATGCAGGTGCGACGGCCGCCACGGATGGCGTCCGGTCGCATGCAGCAGTTCGCCAACCGGGCCGTCATCCGGAACCGTGTAGGGCGCCGGCCTGACCGTTGTAAAAGCGTAGTCACCATTGTCCCGTGCCGTCAGCCGGGCACGCAGATTGTATTCCGGCTGATGCGGATCCTGGTTCGAATAGAGCCCGTTGTCGGCGGTCTGCCAGATCTCGATTTCGGCGCCGCCGATCGGGTTGCCGGCCGGATCGCGGACAGCACCCCTGACCACAACGGTCGCCCCGTCATTGTCGTGCTTCAGATCGCCGCCATGGGCAAGCGCAGGCGCGCCGAGGATGTGAAACGGCCCGAGCACGCTCGATGACGTCGAGTCCGGCTTCGAATTGACCATATCGACAAGCGACGAAAGGCCCAGGACGTCCGAGAACAGAACGAACTCGTTGCGCTCGTCGTCGGTCATCTCTCCGGCGCGGGTCAGGAGCTCGATCGCCTTGCGCCACTCGGCATGGGTTAGGCCCGTCTCCCGGACGAAGGTGTGCAGATGCGTCGCCAGGTGTTCCAGGAGAAAACGCAGCCTCGGCGACGTCTCCGGGCCGCAATAGTCCAGGAAGGTCTTCGTCAGGTTTTCGGCGGTGACGTGGCGCATGGCAGTCTCCAATCAATTCAGCAAATAGGTGGTCAGTATCGGGAAGCGGATGATCACGATGAGGATCAGCAGCATGACCACGGCAAACGGCAGGGCGCCCAGGAAGACGTCCTTCAATGATATTCGATCGTCGTTCAGCGTTGCCTTGATGACAAAGCAGGAAATGCCGAGCGGCGGCGTCAACAGGCCGATTTCTGCACCGATCACCGTGACGAGCCCGAACCAGATGAGGCTCAGTCCCATGGGTTCGATCACGTCGATGAAGAGCGGAACGACAATCAGGATGATCGAGGCGGTGTCGAGCAAGGTGCCGAGAAACAGCATCAGCACGACATAGGCGACCATGATCCAGAAGAACGAGAGGTTCTGGCTGTCGAGAAAATCGCGAAGCTCGTTCGGAAGATCGACGAAACCGAGCATGCGGCTGTAGAACGACGCGGCGGTGATCAGGAAGAGGATGCTGGCGGTGATATGCCCGGTTTCAAGCAGCGCTTCCCAGAAGGAACCGGCGGTCATGCGCCGGCGCACCACGGCGATGATCAGGCCGGCCAACGATCCGGCCGCACCTGCTTCCACCGGCGTCAGCCAGCCGGTGTAGATGCCGCCGAGCACGATGACGATAAGGCCGACGATCGGTGCGGTCTTGTTGAAAAGCTGCCCCCAGCCCAGAAGCTCCTCGTCGGGGATCGGCTCGATGCGCCCGCCAATCGCCTGCGGCCTTATCTTTCCGGCAAAGAAGATCGCCACAATATAGGCGAGCGCCAGCAGCACGCCGGGAATGATGCCGGCAATGAACATCTCGCCGACCGATACTTCGGCCACGAAGGAGTAGATGATCAGCATGGCGCTCGGCGGGATGATCATACCGAGCACGGATGAACCGGCGACGACGCCGACGGCGAAGCGCCTGTTGTAGTCGAGCCGCAACATCTCCGGCACCGACACTTTCGTGAAAACGGACGCCGATGCGATCGACGAGCCGGTTACCGCTGCAAACACCGCATTGGCGCCGACCGTCGCCATGCCGATGCCGCCGCGAATGCGGCGGAACCCCTGGTTCATGACGTCGTAGACATCCTTGCCGAGCCCCGCTTTGGAGACCACGAGCCCCATGAACGTGAACAGCGGGATTGTCGCGAACTCGTATTCGGTAACGCTGTCGCCGATGGTCTGGCGCAGGAAGTTTATGGCCAGGATCGGGCGGTCGCTGACGATCCACAGCGTCACGAAGGACACGCTTGCCAGCGCCACGGGGATGTAAACCCCGAGATAGATCATCACGACTATGGCGACGACCGAAATAATGCCGATTTCAACCGGGCTCATCAGCTTGTCTCCCCGGCGCTGTCGCGCAACTCTTCATCGGCCGTGTGCGGCGGCTCGCCCGGATCCCGCAATTCGTGGCCGAAAATGACCTTCAGCAGAAACAGCACCGAGCAGAGGCAGGCACTGCCGGTTATGACGGCATTGGCCGGCCACCAGGGAACGGTGAAGACACCAAGCGTTCCGAAATAGTGGCACCGCCCTGTCGCGGCGGCGAAATCGGTCCAGAAGTCGCCCGTCGGCTTCGGTCCGAACTCCGGCGGGGTGAAATAGTGACAGGTCTCGAAGGCCTCGACCAATGTCGGAACGGTCGCATAGGCAATCAGCGTCATGAGCACGAACGAAATCCCGTCGATCACCCGGTAGAAGGCATCCGCAACGCGCGGATGGCTGTCGCGAATGAGCACGAGAAACCCGTCCGAGCGGGTCAGCCGGTTGACGCGCACGACGTCGGGCAATTGCAGGAACACGATGAATATCATTGAAAATATGACGATCTCGACGACACCCAGGAACGGCGCGTGGAACACGCCGCGGGCAACGACGTCGATATTCATGACGATGACCAGCACCAGCACCGTCAGGGTGCCGACGGCGTTGGCGCCAATCGCCAACGCCCTAGCCAGTGCGATCAGTTTACGGGCGACCCGCATCCCATTTTGACTTTGCATAGCAGGCCGCCCGCAATGTTAGTTGGTTGCCGCCCAGTCGCGAACGGGCACGGCGCCCGCGTCCTTCAGCTTCTGCACGTAGGAGCCGAGCATTGCCGTTCCCGGTGCACCCTTGACGTCGAGCGCGCCGGCCCACTCTTCGGCGATGTTGGGCATGTTGTCGGCCCACGCGGCGCGCTGGTCCTCGGTCAGGGTGACGACCGTCCCGCCGGCTTCCTTGAAGGCGTCGAGCGATGAAGCGGCTCGGTCCATGGCGACGCTGGCAACACGGTCGCGATATTCGATCGCAACCGATTCAAGCACCCGCTTGACTTCATCCGGAAGCTTGTCCCAGACGTCCTTGTTGACCGTCACGGTCTTGGAGTTCACCGCACCGAGATCGACCTTGAGCATGTGCGGCGCGACCTCGTTGATCTTGAAGGTCATGGCGGCTTCCGGCCACAGCATCGCGGCATCGACAACGCCGGTCTGCAGCATGTTGTAAAAGTTCGGCAGGCCGCCGCGCACGCCCGCGACATCCTTCAGTCCTTCAAGGTAGCGCAGGTTGTAGCCGGCACCGGCCAGCTTCAGGCCGGTCAGGTCGTCAAGCGAATTGACCGGCGTCTTGGAGAAGATCTGATAGCTGTCGAGGACAACCCCGGTCGCCAGGTAGACCTGGTTCTCGGCGGCGAACTCGGCCTGCATTTGCGGGTATTCCTTGGCGATCTCGTCGACCGCCTTCGCCACGACGCGCGCGTCGGTGGAGACCATCGGGGTCGCCGCCGATATCGCCTGGCTCGGCAGGGCCGAGTTGTGGAAGATCGTGGTGACGATGCCGATGTCGCCGAGACCGAGCTTGATGCCCTCAAGAACACCGCGCGGCTTGACGATCTGGCCGCCATAGGCCTGCTGCCAGTCGATCTTGTAGTTCCCGGTACGGGCAAGTTCCTCATCGACCCGCGGAATAAAGAAGCCGGAGAACTCCTTTACCCACATGGACCGCTCGGGATAGCCGTCGATGGCGATCATCTTGATCGTCTCGGTTGCCGATGCCGGGACAATGGCCGTCGTGACGGTCACGCCGATCGCAGCAGCCGCGGCCAAGAATGACCTGCGTAGCAATGTGTTCATTTCCTTCCTCCTTTGCGACGGTCAACCTCCCGCTGACCGGTTTCCGACATCGGCGCTAGCGCGCCGGCTGCCAAATTTCTTCAATCTCCGTTCCGGCCGCCGTGAACAGCTTCGAAAGCGGACAGAATTTCTTGACCTCGGCGGCGACCCGCTCGAGGTCCTCCTGGGTCGCGCCCCCGTGGCTTGTGACCGAGAGCTCGATTTTGCGGAACGGGATGTCGATTTCCTCTTCCAGCGTCACACCGCGCCGGTCGAACGTGCATTTGGCCGAGATCTCAAGGTGACCGATATCGATGCCGAGACTGTCGGCGCATTTGTGGCCGATGACATTGGTGCATCCGATCAGAGCCGCCAGTGCCGTGTCGGTGGGCGTCGGACCAGCATTCGTGCCGCCGCGCTCCAGTGGCTCGTCGATGGAAAACTCCAGATCGCGGATGGCGATGTCCGAGCGCGAGTGGCTGGGACACTGCGCCTCCGCCCTCAACATCACTTCGGTTTTCATTCGAATTGCCATAATCCGATCCTCAGGCGAAGCTGCAGACGTCCTCGAATTCGAAACGCGGCAGCTTCTGGAACAGGGCACCTTCGTCAGCATAGCCCAGATTGCACAGAAAATTGGACCGCAGCGTCGTTCCGGCAAAGAACTCCCGGTCGACAATCTCGTTGGAAAAGCCGGACATGGCGCCGACATCGAGGCCGAGCGCGCGGGCGGCGATCATCAGATAGGCGCCCTGCAGGGTGCCGTTGCGGAATGCGGTGTCCTCGGAATGCTCCGGCTTGCCCTCGAAATGCGGCCGCCGGTCCTCATGCGGGAAGAGGAAGGGCAATTCGCGCCAGAACTCCAGGTCGTGGGCGACAATCACCGTCACCGGGGCGTTCGCCACTTTCGGTACGTTGGCGGGCTTCAGTGCCTTGGTGAGCTTCTCGCGTCCTTCCGGCGTGCGCACAAAGACGAAGCGCGCCGGCGAGCTGTTCATGCTGGTGGCACCCATTTTGACGATGTCGTAGATCTGGCGCAGCGTCTCTTCCGCAACCGGCCGATCGGTCCAGGCATAATGCGACCGCGCGCCCGACAGCACCAGCCTGATTTCGTCCTCGCCGAGCTGCCGGATGCGTTGGCGCAATTGCCGGACATGGTCCTGGGCTTCCTGGCGCAGGGCCTGCAGCTTGTCGCCCGTCGGCGCTTCCTGCGGCGGCTTGATCATGCGGCGGCCTCGCTCTTGGCGGCGTCGGCCTCGCTGATGATCGGGCTGCTGCAGACGCAGATATTCTCCACTTCAACCTCGACGACGTCCCCCGGGAACATGAAGACCGGCGGCGTGCGGGCATGTCCGACGCCGGGCGGCGTTCCCATGGCGATCAAATCGCCTGCCTCCAGCGTGGTGAATTCCGACACGGTCGCGATCGTCTTGGCGACCGGCCACATCATGTCGGACGTGTTCGAGTCCTGCATGACCTGCCCGTTCAGCCGCGACTGGATCTTGAGGCCGTCGGCGCCGGCCGGCAGCTCGTCGGCGGTGACGACGAGCGGACCGAGGGCGCCCGTGGCGTCGAAGTTCTTGCCCGGCGTCCACTGATGGGTCTTGCGCTGATAGTCGCGCACGGAACCGTCGTTGAAGACCGTGTAGCCGAACACGTGGCCCAGCGCGTCCTCTTCCTTTATGTGACGACCGCCCCGGCCGATGACGACCATCAGCTCGACTTCATAGTCCAGGCGTTCCGAGCAGTCCGGCTTCACCATCGGAGCCCCGGCCGCCATCATGGAACTCGGCACACGAATGAACATGGCGGGGTAGCTCGGGATCTCGTAGCCGCCCTCCTTGACGTGGTCGACATAGTTCAGCCCAAGGCACAGGATCTTGTTGAACCGGTTGAACGGCAAGGCCGGGGTGAGCGAGGCGACCGGTACCGGCGCGCCGCCCTTTGCTGCCTCGACCGCGGCGCCGGCCGCCGCCGAACCGGCATCGATGACGCCGGACAGGTCCGTTCCGTCAATGCCGCTCTGACCGGTTACGCGATAGGCATCTTCGCCCTCAATAACGTAAAGTGCCGTATCCTGCCCATCGCGGGCGACCATGAAGCGCATCTCATTCCTCCTTGCTCACACCGAAATAATCAATAATTTCTTGCTTTGTCAAATTATATCGATATTTTTTGACTCTATTCACACCCGTGACCGCAACGCAGGACAACGCCATGCCCAAATGGACAGACTATGTGAAAGAAGCGCGCCAGCGCGGCTCGCTCGCAGCCGAGTTCTTCATGGTGCGCAGCACGCCGATCGCGCCGCCCGAACGGGTCAAGGAGATCCTGCCGCGGCACCTCGCCTACCAGGTCAGCCTTCAGGACCAGCATAAACTCGTCTTCGCGGGGCCCGTCTCGGACGAGAGCGGAGAAAACATGATGGGCGAAGGCATGATGATCTACCGCGCCGACTCGGAAGCCGACGCGCGGGCACTCGCCGATGCGGATCCGATGCATGCCGAGGGCGGGCGCAGCTACACGATGCGGCGCTGGCTTATCAATGAGGGCCACATTCCCGAGGAACTGAAACCGCTGCTCGACAACTGACGGAGCCGGCCACGGAGGCCGGCCTGTGATTATTCGGGTGCCCTCGCAAATATCTCGCAGCCATAAATCCTTGGCTATTCTGAAAAATTTTGAAATCCCTGCGCACCGCAGTGATTAAACGAATACTGTGCGTGGCCGCTTCCAGGCGCTGTGTTGGCAGCCGGTCGGAGCGCACGCGGTCATTGTTTCAGCGCCTATCAGCCCTTCAAATCCCGGCTGTTTGATTCCTGCGATCAAAGCGAGCCGGCATTGCACGCGCCGCCCCCATACATTTTTCCATCAGTATTTCCACAAGCCTGAGATTCAGATCAACCGTATTCGCGGGTTAAATCGCTTCTTTCAAAAAACCCTTAAGAATCAACACCAAAATATACTTGGCGGCTACTTGGAGTTGCAGATTTTCCGCAAATCTTATTTCTGATTCTGTTGCGCAATTGCCACAAAAACATCTTCTCCCCGCACATGTTTTAGGCTAGGTTCCACATACGAGTTTTCGCTGTGGGGGCATCAAAAATGAGATACGGCATTTCGGGCGCGATTCTGGTATTTGCGCTTTCTACACCCGCATTCGCGGCCGATTTTGTCGTCGACGAACAGCCGACAATCGTCTCGGGGACATCCGTTTACGACTGGAGCGGCTTCTGGGTCGGCGCCGGCGGCGGCAGAGGCGCGGTCGTGCACGAACTGAGCACGCCGTTTATCGGCGGCGCCAGCTTCAACGGCATTGGCGGTGAAGGCATCTTCGGCGAGATCACCGGCGGATACGATCACGTGTTCAACAACGGGCTTGTCGCCGGTGTCGCGGTGTCCGGCCGCTACGGCAACATCGAATCGACGCTGGATATCGCACCTGTCCCGTTCTTCGGCTTCCCCGGCTTCAACGCCGACCTGACGGCCGAGTACGGCTTCGACGTCATCGGCCGGCTCGGATACTCGGTCGCCCCAAGGACACTGGCCTACGTGCTCGGCGGATACACATGGCAGCATTTCGATTACTCCGACAGCGCCGGCGGTGCCTATGACTTCAGCGAAAGCGGCTATGTCGTCGGCATCGGTATCGAACATGCCGTCCGGGACAAGTGGACGGTGAAATCGGAATACCGTTATTCCAAGTACAGCAGCCACGACGTGCTCGGCGGCGGGTTCCTCAATGTCGACCCGTCCACCCATACGTTCCACACCACGGTGAACTACCGGTTCAACGGCGGCGACTCGGCGCGCACCATGGCTCCGCTCGCCTATGACTGGACCGGCTTCAAGGTCGGCGTGGCCGGCGGCGCAGGCGCCGTTGTTCACGATGTCGACCTGTTCGGCACCTTCCTCGAATTCAACGGTATCGGCGGCGAAGGCGTGCTCGGCGAAATCAATGTCGGCTACGACCGCGAGTTCGGCAACGGCTATCTCGGCGGTGTCGTCCTGGCGGCGCGCGTCTCGAATATCGAGACCGAACTTTCCATCTTCGGCGGAACGGCGACGATCCAGGCCGATTACGGTTTCGACGCCCTGCTGCGGATCGGCAAGATCTTCGGCGGCCGGACGCTCGCCTATGCGATCGGCGGCTACACGTGGCAGAGCTTCGACCTGAGTTCATCGCCCGCATTCATCACCGGCGACTGGGAACTTGGCGGCTTCACAATCGGTACGGGCGCCGAATTCGCGATCACCGAGCGGATCACGGGTTACGCGGAATACCGCTATTCCCTCTACGAGGACACGGAGTTCAATTCCGGCGGCGTCCTGTCGATCAAGCCGTCAACACACACGGTGCGCGCAGGCGCGAAGTTCAAGCTTTTCTGACCTGGTGACATCATGTCATCGGATTTGATGCCGGCAGTCCGCTGCCGGCATTTTTTTGTGCCGCAAACGGTGTGCTGGCGTGAAAGCCGATCGGGGATGAACGGTCAGGGAAGTGCTTACCGTCAGGCCGCCCTGACACCGGCCTGCTGCCTGTCGTCGCCGGAATAGTGATTGCGCAGCTCGAGAAGTTTCGCCCGATAGGAGACCATGTCCTCTTCCGAGGTGTCGAAGCGCGCGTGGTAGGCATCGGTGGTGCGGATGATGATATCCACCACGTTCGGGAAGCAGCGGCAGCATATTCCGCGCTTTTCCATCGCGTGGTAGACCTTTACCGGAACGATCAGCTGCCAGCGGTCCTCGTCGAGCATGGCCATGATGGTCTGCTCGATATCCGCTTCGGTTATGATGTTGCAATGACAGGCGATCATCCGCTTCTACTCTGCTTCACCCGGATACTGCGCCCGGGCGGTCTTCCCATAATCGCGATAAATGATTTCCGCGGCGCAGAATGTCAACAGGAAAATTCGATTTTTCGCAATAAAAACATATATTTAGAATAATTCTAAACTGTTAATGCAGTGATTCCAGATCGTTGGCGTTCCGCACCGTACGCGGTCGAATTTCCTTATACCCGCTTGCGGTCGCGTCGCCCTTGAACTTGCATGACCGCTTGAGTGCCGAAAACCCAATTCTCCTGGATTGCGCCGCTGCCATTCAGACGTTTCATCTGTTGACATGCAATCGGGAGTTGGCGAGTAATCGCATGCATTACGAATCAAACATTTAGTTATGTTTATTCTAGGGGCGACATTGCGGTATTTTCCTGCATCCAGGACGGTTTTGCGCGGCGCACTTTTCTGCTCTTCCGCCCTGTGGCTGTTGCCGGCGCCGGTGGCGGTCGCGGACGACATCACCATTCCCTCCGGCACGACCGTGACGACGACGCAGACCATCGATGACGTGGGCGACACCGCGACGGTCGAGGCGGGCGGCGCGATCAATGTGCTGGATATCCCCGGCATCCTGGCGACGGCGAGCGACCAGACCGTGATCAATGATGGCACAATTACATCGAGCGGATTGTCGTTTTCTGCCCGCGGTATCTTTTCGCTCGGCACCGTCGGAACCCCGATCGAAAACGCCCTGATCATCAACAACGGAACAATCACCACCGGTCGGCGGGCTATCGAACTCGAGTTCAGCGTCAATGGAACGGTCATCAATAACGGTGTAATCAACGCGCTGGACAGCGATGGCATTGTGCTGGATCGGGTTGCCGACAACAGTGTGGTCATCAACAACGGAATAATCAGTGTATTTGCTAATGACGGGATTGAAACCAACTCGCCGGGCGCTTTGATCATCAACAACGGTACGATCACAGCATTTGGTGATCCCGACTTTTCAACGGGTATTGAGGTCCTAGACAGCGACTCACACGTGGTGAACAGCGGCACGATCATCGCCACCGCCAGTACGATCGACATTATCGGTGACAACGTTACGCTGACTTTGCTCGCCGGCTCGGTGCTCGATGGCGACGTTTTATTCGGCGCCGGTTCGACGTTGAATATCGGCAGCGGATTGAACCTTTACCTTGATTACACCGAACGTACCTTCGGCAATTTGGCGCAGGTGAATTCCGCAATCCCGATCGTCCACGACGAGGTCAACGGCATCATCTACACGGTCGATCCGACCGGCTTTGCGCTTTCGCAATCCTTCGTGCAGACGACGGCCGATGCGGTGCATGACGCGGTGCGCGAGGGCGTGGGCGCAGGCAACCGGTTCGGCGGCGGCTTTTCCGGCACCGGCACTTTCGCCTATGGCGACGGCGCGCCCGGCTTCGATCAAACCGGTCCGCGCGGCTGGGTCAGCGGCTTCGGCGGCTATCAGAGCCAGGACGGAAGCGGCGCAATCACCGGCGGCAACCAGGCCTATGGCGGCGTCGTGGCCGGCGGCGGCTTTGCGTCCGAGGACCGTATGTACGGCGTCTTTGCCGGCGGCTCTTTCACGCGACAGGAAACCGATCACGATACGCAGACCATCGATGCGGCCTCCGCCTATGGCGGCATCTATGGCGGCGCGCGCTCGGGGGCCTACTGGATCGACGGGTCGCTGATGGCCGGCTACAGCGACTTCAGCTCCGACCGCTCGGTCGCCAACAACATGGTGGCGGGCGGGCTTCAAACGGCCTCGGCGGACTACGACGGCTATTTCATATCGCCCTCGGTGACGGTCGGACGTTCTGTCGGGGAGCGCACCGAGATCAGCGTCGGCGGCCAGTATGCGGGCCTCTTCCTCGACGGCTATACGGAAACCGGCTCGGCGGCGAACCTCACGGTTGCAAGCCGCGACGTGCATGCGGCGGCGGTGCGGGTCAAGGCGGCCTACCTGGCCCGTCAGCGTCAGACGGACAGCGGGCTTGTCTCGCTGGAGACCTGGGCGGGGGTCGACGGCGTCTTCAATCTCGGCGGCGACGGTGTGGACGTGGTGCTGGCCGGAACGCCGCTCAACTTCGCCGCCTCCTTCGCCGACGCATCGGCCATCGGCTTTGCCGGTATCGGCGTCAATCACAGGCCGACGGGCGGCAACTGGTCGCTCAATGCCTCGCTGGAGGGCCGCTACGGCACCGACGCCTACGCGGAGATCAGGGCAGCGGCGACCGCCACGAGGCGGTTCTAGGCGAACCGAGTTTCATACGGCGCACCCGCACGATTGCCATGTTGACCGGCCGCGGCGGCGCGGATAACTCTATCGTCTGCGCCGCGAGGCGCCGTTCGACACGTGAAAATCCCGCAGTTGCAATCAAGGGCACCGCCGCGCCGTACATGTTCGTCCGTTGAAAACCTATCTGATCAATCTCGACCGGTCCGAGGACCGTCTCTCCTGGTTCATGAAGGACGCCGGCCGGCTTGACCTGGATGTGGTGCGCGTTCCGGCCGTGGACGGAGCGTATCTTTCTCCCGCGGAGATCGACGCCTACCAGCGCATGAAAAACCGCGGCTACGAACTCGGGCGTTCCGATATCGCCAGTTACCTGTCGCACCGGCTGGTGTGGCAGCGTGTGGCAGAAAGCGGTGAGCCCTGGGCGTTCGTGGCGGAGGACGACATCCACTTTTCGGAGCGCGCCGCGCCCTTTTTCGCGGATGCCGGATGGATCCCCGACGACGCCGACATCGTCAAGGCCGAGACCTTCGCGGTGCCGACCCGCATTTCCAGGTGGAGCAACCCGAAGGTGTTCGACAGGTCGATTTCACTGCTCCACTGCCGGCATCTCGGCGCCGCCGGCTATTTCCTCAGCGCCGAGTGCGCGCAAAGGCTTGTCGGCTGGACGGAAGACTATTGCGAACTCGCCGATGTCATCCTTTTCGACGAGGAACTTGGAATCTTCGACCGGCTCCGGATCTACCAGCTTGTGCCGGCCATCTGCGTGCAGGACGAACTCGTCAACCGCCCGGACCTTTCGCGCGGTCTAGGGAGCGTGCGCATGGACGACAATATCCTCACGGGCGTTCACATCCCTGAACCGGACCGGCCGAAACGAAGCATCGGCCGGAAAATCCAGCGGGAACTGGTGCGCCCCTTCGAGCGCCTTGCCCGGTTTTTCGTCATGCTGGCGACCGGCCAGAAGATGATGCGGGTGCCTTTCCGATAAGGACGCGCACCCGCGCCAGTCGGGGCCGTCACGCAGCCGGCCGGGCCGCGGCCGTAATGTGCGTGCCCTCGACGGCCTCGAACGTCTCGAGATGCGGATGGCCGAGATAGTCCACCTTGCTCTTTCCGGCATTGCCGTGCGCCTTGCGGAACTGGTCGGACTTCGTCCAGGCCTCGAAATCCTCGCGGGCATTCCACGTGGTGTGCGAGGCAAACAGGGTGTAGCCGCCCTCCTCGTCGAACGGCCCGCGCAGCAGCTTGAACTCGATGAAGCCCTTCATGCCCAGAAGATGCGACTCGCGGTTCTGCCAGACCTCCTCAAACGCCGTCTCGGAGCCTTTTTTGATCTTGAAGCGGTTATTACTACAAACATGGTCTTGTCCTTATCGTCGTGGATCGAATTCGAGCGGAAACGTGAAGCTCCAGCTTCCGCGGTTTGCCGCGGCGGGGATTTTCGGGAAAGGCGCAGCCCGCCTGACCACAGCGAGCGCCGCCGCATCGAGAACCGGGGAGCCGGAACTGCGCGCGATGCGCACCTTTGTCACGCTGCCCCCGGCGCCGACCACAAAGACAACATGCGCCGTACCGCGCAGTTTCCCGGCGCGCGCCTTCTTGGGATAGCGCAATGCCCGGCGCAGCTTGCGGCGCACCTTGCCCGGATAATTCGAGACAGCGGCGTTGCCGGCCGTGCCTTTCTTATTGCCGGCGTCGCCGGCCGAGTTGCCGGCGCCGGATTTTTTCCCGTCGGCACGGCCCTTCCTGGCGCTCTTTTCGTTGCTGCCCTTGTCGCCCTTGCTGGCCGACTTTTTCTTCGGTTGTTTTTTGACACGTTTCTTCGCGGGCTTCTCAACGGGCCTGGCGACCGGTTCAACCGGCCTGACCAGGGCGGCGGTCTCGACGGGTTTCACCGCTTCCACTTTCACTTCCGGCGCCGCCTCGACCGGTTGCGCTCTTGCGGGCGCCACCTGGGTGGCAGTTTCGACCGGATTTATTGCCGGAGCCGAGGGGGCAGTCGAATCTTCAACAACCGCCGGTTCGGGCGGCGAGGCATCCTGACCGGCCGGGTCCGTTTTTTTCTGCTGCTCAGGCGGACGTGCCTGCTGAGCACGTGTCTCGACCGCCTGTGACTCCGGGGGTTGCTGCGGTTCGGCCTGTTGCGCGACCGGTTTGTCAGCATCGCTGGTTGACGTATCGGAAGCCTCCATCGTCGATGGTTCCACAACCGGTGCTGCTTGTGCACTCGTCATCTGCTCCGCTTCCGTCACATCGATGGGTGCGGCTGCAATGATCGCGGCGGAACGCTCGGATACCGGCAGGGCTGCCGCCATGGAAACCGCCGCGGTCCCCGGCGAATGGACCGTGGCCTCGACCGGGCGGACGGGCTTCTCGGCCGCAACCGGCCGGACGATCTTCTGAACGACGGGATTTGCATGAGATGCCGAAACCGGGGCCGGCTGCGCGACCTCGAATGCGCCGCCTTCGGCCAGCGTATCCGCCGTTGCGCCCAGTATGGCAATCTGCGCGTGGGCCACTCCGGCGACCTGGACCGGATCGTCCTTATCGCGCAGCCAGAAATCGACGGCGCCGTGGATTGCCACGGAAACTGCGAGCGCAATGCAGAATTGCCACCAACGCAGGGTCACTTCGCCTTCCTCTCGGTGATCACCGCGATCTTGCCGGCGCCGGCCGCCTTGAGCGCATCGATGACCTCGATCAGCCCGGTCGCCGGAAGCCGGCCATCCGCCGCCAGCTTGACGACCGGACCGCCCAGCGCTCCGGCACTGGTTTCCGAGGCGGGTTGTTCCGTGCCGGTGCCTTCGGCTCTCTTTCTTTCCAGATAAGCCTGCGGGGTCGTCTCCACGCCCTCATATTTCAGAACACCCTTTTCGGTGACGAACAGCGCCCGCGGCGGCTCGACGGATCGGGCGTCCGCGGCGCGGATCAGTTCCACGTCACCATCCATCGGCGGTGCCAGCGTTCCGGCGATCAAAAAGAAGATCAGCATCAGGAACACGATGTTGATGAGGGCGATGGTGTTCTCGCCGCGCGGTTTCGGGGCCGGTCTCGGGAGCCTTCTCATGGTTCTACCCCGCAACCGCCACCTGGAGCTTGCAGGCCCTGGAGATGCGCTCGAGCGCGTCGACCAGTTCCTGCGACGTCACGTCGTTGCGGACGACCAGGACCGCGGTTTTCGCGCCCATTTCCTCAAGCCGGGCGAGCTCGGCGATGGCATCGTCGGCGGCCAGCGCGGCGCCGTTGACCTTCCAGGAACCGCCCTCCCCGAGCCTGATGAAGATGTCCGGAGCCTTCGTCGTTTCCACCGGATTGCCGGCGCGCCCTGCCGCGATGTCGACCTCCGCGAAGCGCGTGAATGTGGAGGACAGCATGAAAAAGAGCAGCAGCAGGAATATGACGTCGATCAGCGACGTCAGGGACAGCCTGCGGCGCTTCTTCCCGACCGGCTTAATGCGCATGGCCCGCGCGCTCCACGAGACTGACGATGCGCTGCGCCGGTTCGCCGCCGATCGACAGGATCTGCTGTTGCGACATCAGCTTCGTCGTCATCGTCTCGATGGCGACGCGTTCGTTTTCGACGCGGCTTTCGAACCATGTGAGGATCAGCGAAACCGGCATGGCGACGGCAAGGCCGGCCGCGGTCGTTAGCAGCGCCACCCAGATGCCGCCGGCAAGGATGGACGGATCGACGGCGCTGCCGGCACCCTGAAGCGTCCGGAAGGCCTCGATCATGCCGAGCACCGTGCCGAAAAGCCCGAGCAGCGGCGCCACCTGGACGATGGCGTCGAGGGCACGGAACCCGCGCTGCAGGGTGTAGAGCCTTTCCAACGCCACGCGGCCCGTCTCCTCCTCGATGACATCCTTGGGGACCGACGGGTCGGAGCCGAGGCGCATGGCGACCGCCATCACCTCGGCAACCGAGGAGCGGTCGCTGTCGAGCAGGGACAGCGCCTCCGCTGGGCTGCCGTGCGCCCACAGGAAGTAGGCCTTTTCGGCGCGCCGGCGCCGGCCGACACGCAAGTAGGCGAACTGCGCGAACTTCAAGAGGACAAGCGCAAGCGCCACGACCGACACGCATAGCAGGATGGCGACGACCGGCCCCCCGAGCCCGACCAGCGACGCGCCGGTGGTAAAGATCTCTGATATCATCTGCCTTCCCCGGTTGTTCTAACTGCCGAATTCGACCTTTGGCCGCGCGGTCGTCTGCAGGTGTTCGAGGCATGCGGTGGCCGGAAGCGCGCGGGCCTCGCAGGCGGCCGCGTCGTTGATGAGCACGCGGGATATGTCGGCGCAGTCCGCACCGGCGAGGTCGAACTGTCGGACCCGTGTCTTGCCGGTTGTCAGCGGGCTGAAATCCAGCACCATCAGGCGCTCGACAAGGCCCTGCGAATTAAAGAGAACGATCTCGAACGCGACCTTCTCGAGCTTCTCGTCGAAGCCGTTCTTGACCATGAATGTCGCCAGGCACCCGGCCTCGCTCCGGGCGAGATTGTTCAGCTCCAGCGACAGGCCCGGCGCATTGCCCTGGGCAACCCCGGCGACGGGCGCCCCTGCAATGACGCTGGCTGCGGCGAAATACCCGGCGACAATCTTCCTCATGGCTGTCACGACCACCCGAACTGCTTGACAAGGGTGAACTTGAAGGTCCGGCCCTCGGCGTCGTAACCCTGCAGATATTCCCGGTATTGCTCGTTGAAGATGTTGTCGACGCGGAAACGGCCTTCCCATCCGACGAGCGGTCCCTCGACCGGGATCCAGTTGATGTAGACGTCGTGAACGTCGAAGGCCGGCGTGGTGTCGCGGGACACGGTCTCGTTCTGGGCCGCCACGAACCGGCTCGTCCAGCCGAGGTCGATGCCCTGTTCCGGCAGCGTCTTGCCGACCGTTATGAAGAATTCATGCGGCGCGACCGTGTTCAGATACCCGCCATTGGTCTTGTCCAGGCCCCGGTTATAGGCATATCCGGCATTGGAATAGAACAGATCGGACTGATAGGCCGCCTCCACCTCCGCACCATAGATCACCACATGACCGATGTTGCGGTAGCGCGGTACGGCAAAGCGACCCAGATCTTCGATGTAATCGCGTATGTCGTTGTAATAGCCGGTTGTCTTGAACTGCAGGGAATCGCCCTCGCTCAGGAGGTCATATCCGGAGACCGCGAAGCCGGCCTCGTAATTGTTGGATTTCTCCGGGTCCAGATCGAGATGAAATCCGGTGCCGGCGGTCTGGTAGACCTCATCCAGCGTCGGCAGTCTTTCCGTGTGTGCGACCGATCCGAAAATGGAGAGGTCGTCCGTCACCTTGAACAGGGCCGCGATCTTGGGCGAGAAGCCGAAATTGTCCTTGTCTTCCGCGCCCGATGTAATGGAATTGTCCGCAGCCGACAGTTTCTGAAAATCGAAGCGCGATCCGGTGATCACCGTCAGACGCTCGTTCCAGATGAACTCGTTCTGCACGAAGAAGCCGGTTTGGACATCGGTTCCCTCGGCATGCGAGCTGGAGTCGGACCCGTCGCGCGTGCGCTCCTGATGGGCCGTCTGGTTTCCGAACGTCAGGTAGTTCTCAAAGTTCTCCCCCATGTGCTCGAACGTGTTGTCGATGTTGAACTGGTATGTCTCGTAGCCGTAATCGGAATTGGCATAAGGGGCGCAGGCCGGGTCGGTGACGCAGACCTGCTCGTTCAGCGTGTCCGAATAGGAGGCCTGGATATTGAGATCCAGCCAGGGGTTGTCCGAGGCTTCATTTGAATAGGCAATGATGGCCGTCTTGTCGGTCAGGGTCCGCTCGTCAAGGGTCGGAAAGAACGACGCCCCGCCGTTCAGCTGATCGTACCGGGCCGGCTCGGCATGCGCGACATATTGCTGGTAGGAGATGCGCAGCTCCTGCTCCATTTTCTCGCCGAACGTGAAGGTGCCCTTGGCCAGCCCGTTGGGCTGATCGGCGCCGGTGCCGGTTATCTCCGTGCCGTTGCCGCTCGTGTAGTCATCGCTGGTCCGATAATCGCCGACAAGCAGGAATTCCGCATTTTCGTTGAAGCGATGCGCAAGCACGGCCGACCCGAAATAGGCCTCCGCATTGGTTTCATAGGCGCTTTTCAGCCGGAGAGCCGTGTTGTACTCGTCCCCGAGGAAATCGGACGCGTCCTTGGTGGTGAAGTTGATCACGCCGCCGAGCGCGCCGGATCCGTACAGCGTCGACGATGCGGGCCCGCGGAGTATCTCCACCTGCTTGTAGAGTTCGGGGTCGGAAAAGAAACCGCCCATGCGGTACTGCTCGAAGAACTTGTTGACGCCATCGACATTGAAAATGATGCGCCCTTCCTCCCCGCCGGATTCCGACGCGCCGATACCGCGTATGTTGAAGTTCTGACCGAAAGCCCCCGTTCCGCCGGTCGCATTCACGCCGGGGACGTTTTCCACGACGTCGGTGATGACGGTCGCCTGAAGACTATCGATATCCGCCTGGTCGACGACGGTGACGGCCTGCGGCGTGTCGATCGCCACTTTCTCGACGCCCGCGCCGACCACCAACCGGTCGAGCCGCGTCACGCGACCTTTCTTGTCTTCCTCATTGACGGCGGTCCCTTCTGTCCCGGCGTCCTGTGCCAGGGAGCCGTGCGCGCCGCCAGACAGGATTAACGCAACACCTCCGAGCAGTAGCGCTGCCCTGCGCCCAACCAAACCCATCTTTATTTCTCTCCGTTTTATTCATCGGGCTGGCTCGCGTTCTGGCTTGCTTGCTCATGCGTGGATCGTTCCGGAACATTTTGTCTCGCTAAAACTTGACAATTTCTCTCCGGTATTGCACTTCCGTAGTTAACATGATTGCCAATGTCAAGTTAATTGAACCGATGTTGAGAATGCCTCTAAGGCGATGAGTCAAAAGGCGGAAATAGTCAGTAGGAAGGTTGTTGCGTTGCCTGAGCAAACACGAGAATCGAAATCCGACAGGGATGGCCGGAGTGAAGCCGGAAAGGCAGCCGTCAAGACCCTGAAAAGCCAGGACCTCTTTCAAGGCGCGCGGGAGCTTGGGATCGAGCACCACGGCGCCCTCTACCGCCTCAAGATCACCCGCCAGGGCAAGCTCATCCTCAACAAATAGGCCGTCGCATGACCACTAAAGAAATCAACAGCACCGCGTCCGCGCGTACACGATCGGCCGTCCAGCCCGAGGCCATTCGCCGGGCGCGGGCGGACAAACCGAAAATGCGCGAGCGCGAGCTCGCCGCGCAGCTCGGCATCTCGGAGGCCGAATTCGTCGCCGCCTGGTGCGGCCTCGGCAATACCCGGCTGAATGTGCGTGTCAACGACGTGCTGACCGGCCTGGAGGCGCTGGGCGAAGTCATGGCGCTGACCCGAAACGAAAGCGCCGTGCACGAGAAGGTCGGCGTCTATGACGGGGTCCGAACCAGCCAGCGCGGCGCGATTGTCCTTGGCGAGGACATCGATCTGCGCATCTTCCACAACAACTGGGCACACGGCTTCGCCGTCGAAAAGCGCGATGGCGAGCGGATCGGTCGCAGCCTGCAATTCTTCGACAAGCACGGCACCGCGGTTCACAAGATCCATCTGAGGCCGGACTCGAATATCGAGGCCTATGAACGGCTGGTTTCCACATTCAAGGCGGACATCCAGGGCCAGACGCTGGACGTGGAGGAACCGTCGCGGGAACAGGAACTGCCCGCCTCCCTCAGCGATGTCGACATCGCCGATATGCGCGACAAATGGGCGGCCATGAACGACGTGCACCAATTCGTCGGAATCCTGCGCAAATTCCGCGTCTCGCGCCACCAGGCGGTCAGCGCGATGGACGAGGAATTCGCCTGGCGGCTCGACGACAGCGCGCTGGTCGCAATGCTCAACCTGGTGTCCATGGAGGACATTCCCATCATGTGCTTCGTCGGCAGCCCCGGCGTCATCCAGATCCACCGGGGACCCGTCAAGGAGATCAGGTCGATGGGTCCGTGGATCAACATCCTCGACCCTGGCTTCCACATGCATCTGCGGCTCGATCACATTTCCGAACTGTGGGCGGTGCGCAAGCCCAACCGCGACGGTCACGTGACATCGCTGGAGGCCTACAACCGGGACAAGAAGCTGATCATCCAGTTCTTCGGTGACCGCCGCGAGGGTTCCGACGAACGCGGCGACTGGCGCATGCTGATGGAAAACCTGCCCAGACTGCCGGGACACGCAGCCGCCTGAGGCTCCCGTTCATTTCTCAAAAGAGGCCATCATGCTCAAAACCACGATCCGATCCGCGCTGGGCATCGCCGCGGCGCTTTCAATTCTCGTCGCACCGACCGCTTTTGCCGATACGAAGGCGAGCAAGATCGTCGCCATCGGCGGCTCGGTCACCGAAGTCGTGTACGCACTGGGTGAACAGAACCGGCTTGTGGCGCGCGACACGACAAGCACGTTTCCACAAGAGGCGACCGGCCTGCCGGATGTCGGTTACATCCGCGCACTTTCGCCGGAGGGCGTTCTGTCGATCGATCCGGATCTCATCCTGGCGCTGGAGGGTTCCGGCCCGCCCGAGGCATTCGAGGTTCTCAAAAAGGCAAGCGTGCCGGTGGTGACGATCCCGGCGCATTTCGACCGGGAGGGGATCGTCGCCAAGATCAAGGCGATCGGCTCGGCGCTGGGCGTCGACGACAAGGCCGATGCGCTCGCCGAGAGGGTCAATGCGGACATCCTGGACGCTGAAACGCGCGCGGCCGGCCGATCCGAGCCGAAGCGCGTGCTCTTCCTGCTCAGCCTGAGCGGCGGCAAGATCATGGCCGCCGGGAGCGACACGAGCGCCGCCAGCATCATCGAAATGGCCGGCGGCAGGAACGCCCTGTCCGGTATTACGGGTTTCAAGCAGATCACCGGCGAAGCGGCGATCGAGGCGGCGCCCGACGTCATCCTGGTGATGACCCGCACCGGCGATCACGGGATCAGCGCCGAAACCGTCAGGCAACACCCTGCCCTCGCCGCGACCCCGGCGGCGCAGAACGACCGGATCGTGCGCATGAGCGGGCTCTACCTTCTCGGCTTCGGGCCGCGAACGGCCGAGGCCATCCGCGACCTTTCCGATGCGATCAACGATGAAGGCCGATAAAGGTGCTTCAGCGAACGGAGGCAATCGGTTCGACCGCTCATGCCGTGCAGCCGGCGGACGGGGACCGCTCGCGTAGGGCAAGGCTTGCGATCGCGGTGCTCGTTCTGCTGCTCGGCGCGGCTTCGGTCCTGAGCCTTGCGACCGGAGCATCGGATGCGTCCGTTGCTTCCGTCATTCGCGCATGGGCCGCGCAATTGTCGGGCGGCGACGCGCAACTCAGCGCCCGTGACCGGATCATCATCTACGACATCCGCTTTCCACGAATGGTGGTCGGCGTGCTGGTGGGCGCGAGCCTGGCGGTGTCCGGCGCCGTGATGCAGGGCCTGTTCCGCAACCCGCTCGCCGATCCGGGCATCGTCGGCGTTTCGGCCGGCGCCAGCCTCGGCGCCGTTTCGGTGATCGTGCTCGGTGGCACCGTCCTCGCGCCGGTCACCGCGCTCGCCGGGATCTACGCACTGCCCGCTGCCGCATTCCTTGGCGGTCTCGTTTCCACGTTTCTGCTCTATCGCGTCTCGACCCGCCGGGGCCGGACATCGGTCGCGACCATGCTGCTCGCCGGAATTGCCCTCGGTGCCCTGGCTATGGCGCTTACCGGCATCCTGATTTACCTGGCGGACGACCAGCAATTGCGCGATCTGACGTTCTGGAACATGGGCTCGCTCGCCGGCGCGACCTGGTCCAAGGCACTCGCGGCGGGCCCGATCATCGCTATGGTCCTCATCTGTACGCCGCTTCTTTCCGGCGGGCTCAACGCCATGACGCTCGGCGAAGCGACGGCCCGGCACATGGGGCTGGCCGTGCAGCGGTTCAAGACGACGGCCATCATCGTCGTCGCCGCGGCGACGGGCGCGGCGGTCGCTGTCAGCGGCGGCATCGGATTCGTCGGCATCGTCGTGCCGCATCTGCTGCGCCTCATGATCGGCCCGGATCATCGTTACCTGCTGCCTGCCTCGGCGCTGCTCGGCGCGAGCCTCCTTCTTTCGGCCGATGCCGTTGCACGCACCATTGTCGCGCCGGCCGAGCTGCCCATCGGCATCATCACGGCGGTTGTCGGTGCGCCGTTCTTCCTGTGGATCCTGCTGCGCCGGCGCGGCGTGCTGGACATGCTGTAGAGTTGACATGCCATGATCGAAGTCGAAAACGCCACCGTCCGGATCGGAAAGAAGGCGATCGTCACCGATGCGCAGCTCCGTGCGGCCTCCGGCGAAATAACCACCATTATCGGGCCGAACGGCAGCGGCAAGACCACGTTGTTGAAAGCGATATCCGGGGACCTTGCCTATTCGGGATCCATCCGCATGCACGGCCGCGAGATCGCGCCGCTTCAACCCTGGGAAATGGCCATGATGCGGGCGGTGCTGCCGCAGAGCTCGAGCCTGGCATTTCCGTTTACAGTGCGCGAGGTCGTTCGCTTCGGTCTGACGACCGGACGCGCGGGGGTCGCCGGGCTGCAGTCGCAGGACCTTGTCGCAAGGGCTCTGGATAGGGTCGACCTTGCCGGGTTTTCCGGCCGGTTCTACCAGGAGCTTTCCGGCGGCGAGCAGCAGCGCGTCCAGCTCGCACGGGTGCTTTGCCAGGTCTGGGAGCCGGTTGTCGACAAGACGCCGCGTTTCCTGTTCCTCGACGAGCCGATCTCCAGCCTCGATATCCGCCACCAGCTGATCATCATGGATATCGCGCGTGACTATGCGCGCAGCGGCGGCGGCGTCATCGCGGTCCTCCACGATCTCAACCTCACGTCCATGTATTCGGACAGGGTGCTCGTCATGCAGGATGGCCGCTGCCGGGGTTTCGGCCCGCCGCAGGACGTCATCGCGGACACGCTGCTGCAAAGCGTCTTCGAATGCGGCCTGCGTGTCGGCGCCGTGCCCGCCGCCGGCGGCGCTTTCGTGCTGCCGCAGTCCGCGCAGCCTTCGCTCCCGAATTGATCCTCTACCGGCGGTTCAAATGATAAACCGATAGTGCTTGCCTTATCGGCTCCGATGGACTTTTATTTGTTGAAAGGAGACGGATCGCGCCGAAACGGCGTTGATCCGGTGGGCGCAAATTCGGAAATTGAATTGAAAAACGGGAAGTTAGAGCTTTTTCGCGATCTCCAGCAGCGCATATTGACGCTGGAGCTGGCACCGGGCACGGACCTGGACGAAACACAGCTCAGCCAGGAATACGGGATATCGCGAACGCCCCTGCGCGACGTGTTCCGGCACCTGGCGGGTGAAGGCTATCTTTCGATCGAAAGCAATCGCGGCGCGCGCGTATCGCCGCTGTCGCACAAGACGCTGCGGGACTTCTTCCTGACCGCGCCGATGATCTATGCGGCGACAGGGCGGCTCGCGGCACGCAACGCGACGGCCGGCCAGATCGCGGAACTCGAGGAAAGCGCACGCCTGTTCGACCAGGCGCTGGCCGACAAATCGACGGGCGGCGTCGCGCTCTTCAACAACCGCTTTCATCAGCTCGTCGGTCTGATGGCCGACAACGAGTTCCTGTTGCCGAGCCACAACCGTCTTCTCATCGATCATGCGCGCATCTCGATGACGTTCTACCAGGCGGACGATCCGTCGCAGACCGACAGGCTGACGCGTGCAAGCGAGCAGCACTGGGACATGGTCGAAGCCATTCGCGACCGCGACGAGGAGCGCTCGGAGGAACTGGTCTACGAGCACTGGGGCCTGTCGCGGGAATTCATTGAACCGAAGATCACGCCGGCGAGCCTGACGATCGGGCTTTAGTCCACATCACCTCAGGACCGCATGCGCTCCGCATTCGCGTCGAACAGCGGGTGCGGCTGCAAACGCGCCGAAAGGCTCTGGCCGAGTATTTCGATCCGCCAGCCATCGGTCCGGCCGGCCAGTTCCCGCGGCACATAGCCGAGCGCGACGGAGACGCCCGATGTGTGGGCGAAACCGCCGGAGGTCACCCAACCGCACACCGCGCCGTCGATGCTGATCGGCTCGTCGCCGATGACGTCGGCGTCGTGCGCGTCGACGACAAATGTCACGAGACGCAGGGAGCCGCCTTCCGTCCGCTCGGCAAGGGCTGCCTGCTTGCCGATAAAATCGGCATCCTTGCCGTAGGCGACAAAACGGTCGAGCCCCGCCTCCACGGGACCGTAGAGCGGCCGGTATTCGCGCGCCCATCCGCCGTATCCCTTTTCCAGGCGCAGCGCGTTGAGCGCGCGGCTGCCGAACAGGCGGATGCCGTGCGGCCGGCCGGCCGCCATCAACTGCTCGAACACGTGACGCTGCGCATCCGGTGTCATCCAGATCTCGTAGCCGAGATCGCCGGTGAAGGAGACGCGGCCGACCAACGCCTCGGCAAGGCCGATGTCCATGCCGCAGATATCCATGAAGCGGAACGCATCGGCGGAGACATCCGAGCGGGTGACGGCGGCAAGCACATCGCGCGCCTTCGGCCCGGCGATGGAAAGTCCGACCAGGCTGTTGCCATAGGCCGACACCGTGACGGAGCCGTCTTCCGGCAAATGATCTTCAAACCAGCGCAGATGGAAATTCTCGGCAATGCCGGATCCGGCGATGAACCAGTTGTTTTCGCCGAGATTGGCAAGCGTGAAATCACCGATCAGCTTGCCGGCTGCATTGAGCATGGGCGCAAGTGTCATGCGCCCCTTTCGCGGAATCCGGCAGGCGAGCAGGCGGTCGAGCCATTCGCCGCTTGCCGGTCCCTCGACCCGGTAATTGGCGAAGCCGGAAATCTCCATCAGCCCGACGCTTTCGCGCACGGCGCGCGCCTCTTCGCCGACATGATCGAAATCGCTGGAGCGGCGCCAGGAGAAGCGTTCTTCCCCTCCCTCCGGCGCGAACCACAGCGGAACCTCCAGGCCGAACGCGGCACCGAACTGTGCGCCGGCCTGCTTCAGCTCCGCATAGATCGGGGTCGTGCGCAGCGGGCGCGCGGCCGGCAGTTCCTCGTTCGGAAAGCGGATGGAGAAGCGCCGCGAGTAGTTCTCGCGCACCTTGGCGTTGGTATAGGCCATGGTGGCAAAATCGCCGTAGCGGGCGATATCCATGGCAAACACGTCGAAGCCGGGATCGCCCTCGATCATCCAGTTGGCCAGCGCCAGACCAACGCCGCCGCCCTGCGAGAAACCGGCCATGACGGCGCAGGCCGACCAGCAGCCGCGCAGGCCGCGCACCGGCCCTACGAGCGGATTGCCGTCCGGCGAGAATGTGAACGGCCCGTTGATGATCTGCTTGATGCCGGCATTGTTGAAGGCCGGGAAATGCCGGAAACCCACCTCCAGGGACGGCGCGATCCGGTCGAGGTCCGGCTCCAGCAACTCGTGGCCGAAATCCCACGGTGTCTCGGTTTCCGACCACGGGCGTCCGTCCTTTTCATAGGTGCCCATCAGCATGCCGCGGCGCTCCTGGCGCAGGTAAAGCTCGCCGTCGAAATCGACGACATGCAGCATTTCCTTGCCGGCCGCCTCGTTGAAGGCCGTGACCTCCGGCATGTCCTCCGTGATCAGGTACATGTGCTCCATGGCCAGGACCGGCAGTTCCAGCCCGACCATGCGGCCGACCTCGCGCGCCCACAGCCCGCCGGCATTGACGATATGCTCGGCAACGATCTCGCCGTGGTTCGTTATGACGCGCCAGTGGCCGTCCTCGCGCTGGACCAGATCCTCGACCTTTGTTCCGGTGTGCACCTGCGCCCCGTTCTTCTTTGCCGCACGGGCATAGGCGTGGGTGACGCCATAGGGATCGACATGGCCCTCCACCGCGTCGAAAAGCGCGCCGACAAACTGGTCCGGGTCGAGCAGCGGCATCAGTTCGTGCGCCTCGGCCGGGGTGATGATCTCACTCTCGAGCCCCATGTAGCTGCCCTTCGCGGAGATCGATTTAAGCCAGTCGAAACGCTCCGGCGTCGCGGCCAGCATGACGCCGCCGGTCATGTGAAGGCTGATGTCCTGGCCGGACAGTTCCTCGATCTCGCGGTAAAGATCGACCGTGTATTTCTGCAGCCTGGCGACGTTCGGATCGCCGTTGATCGTGTGCATACCGCCGGCGGCGTGCCAGGTGGAACCCGATGTCAGTTCGGAGCGCTCCAACAGGACAACATCGGTCCAGCCGAAGCGGGTCAGGTGGTAAAGCACCGAACAGCCGACAACGCCGCCGCCGATGACCACGACTTTCGCATGTGATTTCATTGCATATCCCCGTAAATCGTTACTGCTCGCGGCCGAGGCGCTTCAGCCGGGCGTGAATGTCGCTTGCGAGCGCCATGCCCTCCTCGAGGGCGTAGACATAGGCGTGGACGAGGAAGAAGCCGGCCTTGTCCGCATCACCTTCGGCCTCGGCGCGTTCCCCTGCCTTCAGATACAGTTCCGCAAGCCGCCGCGTGTCACCGGCGCGGTGCGCGGCCAGAAGCGCCGGTTCAAGGTCTGACCATTGCGCGGCCATCGGAACCGGCCTCAGCCGCTCTTCGAAGCGGCGAACCGGCCGGCGACCCAGTGGTGGAAAAGATGCGTCGGGCTGTCCATGACCGGCGAGAAGCGGCCGCCGTCGAATTTTGCGCCGTGCCGGCCCTTCTGCATGCCCTCGACAACGAAAATGTCTTCCTCGAAAACAGTCTTCCAGAGTTCCGTGTTGGCGGCGCGCATCTGCGACCATTCGGAGCCCGTGATCGCCTCGTCGGCGTAGTAGATCTCGACCTGTTCGACGGTCCTCTCGTTGGAGAGCGGCTGGAGGATGATGGCGAATGCGTGATCGCGGTGGACACCCAGAAGCACGTTGGGAAACAGGGCGATGTATTCGGCGCCGGCCTCCCATTTGTCGCCAAGGTCCGGAAAATCCGGGAACCGGTCGCCGTTCTCGTTGATCATCGGACGGTAGACGAGCGTTCCCTGGCCGGAAAAGTGGCCGGGTTCCTCGATATTGTAGTGATCCTCCAGGCGCGAATAACTGTTGAGGCCCGGATGGACCCAGGGCAGGTGATAGCTTTCGCAGAAATTCTCGACCGCAAGCTTCCAGTTGGTGTCCAGTTCGAAGCGGATGGAACTGTCGGCGCCGGCATGATGAAGCGGTTTCTCGAACTCCGCCCAGCGGCCGATCAGCGCCGCCGCATGATCCTCGAACGCCGGAGCATCGCCCGACATGTTGACGAAGATGATATCGCGCCAGATATGCGAGCGGATCTCGATGAGACCGAGCGTCGAGCGGTCGATCGCATCGTGGATATTGTTGCCGGGGCCGCCCACATGCGGCGTCGTCTTGAGGGCGCCGTCGTGATCGTAACACCAGGAATGGTACGGGCAGCGGATGGCGCCGCGCAGTCTGGTCTTTTCCGCGACCAGGATCATACCCCGGTGCCGGCAGGTGTTCTGGAAGACGCGGATCCCGCCGTCGCGGCCGTGCACGATCAGCAGCGGCTGGCCCAGCAGGTCGACCGGCAACGCATCGCCCGGTTCGCGAACGTCCTTTGCAAAGCCGATCGCGGTCCAGCCGCTGAAGAAGACGGCCGACTTCTCGCGTTCGAACAGATCCCGGTCGACATAGAATTCATTGGGCAGGCCCTGCGCCCGTTCCACCGGCTGCATGACCTTGTCCAGATGTGCCTGTTCCGAAGAGCGCATCGCATCCTCCCGGCCGCGCCACCATAATCTGCAGATTCATGACGCAAAGCGGCCTTGCCGTTCAATCCGGATTAGTTTCGCCTTCGATTTAGATGAATTCAACCGAAATCGGGTCAGGCCGCGTTGACCAGCCAGTCGCGGACCAGCGCGACGGACGGATCGAGCTGCTTGCGGCTGTTCCATGTCAGGTAAAAGGCGCCCGGCACCGGCACGAAGAAATCGCCCAGGGGCACCAGCCTGCCGGACGACAGATAGGATGCGATCAGCCTGCTCCAGCCGAGGACGACGCCGGCCCCCTCCTCCGCCGCCTGCAGGGCGATACTGTAATTGTTGAACTTGGGGCCGCTGACACGCGCGACGCTGACGCCGTTGAGCGCAAACCATTCCGTCCATGTCAGCCAGCCGGTGTCGATGGCCTCGAGCTGCAGCAGCTGCAACGCGGGCAGTTCCCCTATCGTCTTCGCCGAATGGGTCCGGGCGAATTCGGGACTGCAGACGGGACCGACGGAATCGGTGAAGAGCTGCACCGCCGTCTCGCCGTCCCAGCGGCCGTTTCCGTAGCGCACGACCAGGTCGATATCGGACCGGTCGAGATCGTGCAGCCGGTCCGAGACGCGATGATTGATGCGCAGCTCCGGGTGCGCCTGCCAAAGCCGCCCGATGCGCGGCATCAGCCACAGGCTGGCAACGGCCGCCGAGGTGCCGATGGTAATCGTCGCGTCGCTCGGTCCGGCGCTGATCTTCTCGAGCACCGAAGCGGTCTGGGAGAAGGACGATGCCAGTACCGCGAACAGTTCGCCGCCGGCGGGCGTCAGTTCAACGCCGCGGTGAAGGCGCTCGAAAAGCGCCACGCCGATTTCCCTTTCAAGCGCCTTGATCTGGTGGCTGACGGCGCCGGGGGTGACATTGAGCTCGGCCGCCGCCTGCTTGAAGCTCAGATGCCGGGCGCAGGCCTCGAACGCGGCAAGCGTCGTCAGGGACGGCAGACCGTAATAGCGTTTGCTCAACTTTCACCCCGCGTGCCTGTCCGCGCCTCCATGCGCGGCAACAGGGTGTTTAATTCGGATTGCCGCGTCAACCATTTTGGGCGGCGCGGAACATTGCCTGGCACGCATGCTTGCTCTTGGGATCATTCTGGCCGATCAATCAGGGCAGGAATCAACCAGACGCGGAGATCGCATGCCTGACGAACAACGATCCACGGAGGGTATGGTCGATTACAACAGGAATTCGGCCATGCAGCAGCAACTGGTCAATCATCATGCCGGGTGCATTCGCGACCTGGTTCGGCGCATTGGTTCGGTTCAGCGGGAATTTCGGGTTGTCGACTATGGCTGCGGCCCCGGTCAAAGTGCCGTCGACGCGGTTGCGCCCGCCATAGAGGCCTATCGCGCGCTTGATCCGGTGACGCCGATTTCCGTCTGTCATGCCGACCAGCCGGGCAATGACTGGAACAGCCTGTTCGAACTCGTGTCAGGTCCGTCGGGATATCTTGCGCCGTTCATCCGTTCAGGCGCGGCCGTGGGAAGCTTCTACGACCGGATGGCGGCAGACGGCTCGGTGGATCTCGGCACCTGCTTCATGGCCAGTCACTGGCTGAGCCATGCCGTCCGCCTCGATGCGCCCGGCTCCGTCTGGTTTGCCGATCTCAAGGGCAAGGCAAGGGCTGACATGGCAGCGCTTGCGCGCAATGACTGGATCCGGTTCCTGGATTGCCGTGCAAGTGAACTTCGAAGCGGCGGCTACCTGCTGGTTTCCTGCCTCGGTGCTGTTCCCGACGACGGCGAGATCAACGGCATTGCGGCGTCCGGCCGCAAGGTCTACCGGGCCATAGACAGCGTGGCGCAGGAAATGGCGGATGAAGGACTGATCGATCAGGCGGTGCTCGACCGGTTCGTCTTCGGGGTCTGGTTCATGACAGCGCACGAAGCCCGCAGCCCGTTGGAAACAGAGCCCGAATTGGCCGAAGCGTTCGAAATCGAGGACATAAAGGTGGTGCCGGCGCCGTCAAACCCTTCGGACATCTATGCCGACGTCATCGGCGATCCTGCCGAATATGCACGGCTCTATGTCGGGTATGTGCGCGGCTTCGGCCACTCGACCTTGCAACGGCAGCTGTTCGAACCCGGCGCGGCAAACGGCCGGAGCGCGGACGACATCGCGCAGGCGTTCTACCGCCGGCTGGGCGAACGCTATACGCAAAACCCCGGCAAGCATGCCGGAGAGACCTGGTACCTGACCGTCGTGTTGCGCAAGAGGTGACCTGTCGCGTTTGGCCAGTCCTGTGAATCAGCTCGTAACGCTTGGGAAAGGGTCGCCAAGACCAATGTGAGTGTGACGTAACGATCTCTTGATGACAGCCATCTGCCCTTTACATGCTATTGTCGTCTTTACCATTTGTGAGAGACAGGCTCTGCCGACGTCACCCGAAGCCAAAAAGCGCCGATTCCAACTCATCCTTATCAAGCCGTCGCATTACGACGACGACGGATATGTGATCCGTTGGTGGCGCGCGATGATTCCATCGAATTCACTTGCCGCCATTTATGGTATTGCCGCAGATTGCGCTGAACGCCAGGTATTGGGCCCGGACGTTATCATCGACATCGTCGCCATTGACGAGACGAACACCCGCGTCGATGTACCCGCGCTGTTCGCCAGACTTCGGCAACACGGCAAATACGGATTGGTCGCTCTCGTCGGCGTCCAGTCAAACCAGTATCCGCGCGCGCTCGATATCGCCCGACCCTTTCGCGAGGCCGATATCCCAGTCGCTATGGGCGGGTTTCACATATCGGGTTGTCTGTCGATGCTGGACGGAGATGCGGTCGAACTCGATGCCTGTCGCGAGATGGGTATCTCCATGTTCGCAGGCGAGGCAGAAAACCGGCTCGAATCGGTGTTGCGCGACGCGGCCGCCGACCAGTTGGCGCCGCTCTACGACACAATGAAAGACCTACCGGGCATGGAGGGCATTCCCGTGCCATTCCTGCCCAGGCACTATGTCGAACGTACGCTCGGTCTTTCCGCGAGTTTCGACGCCGGCCGCGGCTGTCCTTATCAGTGCTCCTTTTGCACCATTATCAACGTGCAAGGACGCAAATCGCGTTTTCGGTCTGCCGATGACGTCGAGCGCCTGGTGCGCCTCAACCGGGCACAGGGCATCCACAAATTTTTCATCACCGACGACAATTTCGCACGCAACAGGGAATGGGAGGCGATTTTTGACCGCCTGATCCTGCTGCGGGAGAGAGAGGGAATCCCGCTTGGCTTGATGATTCAGGTCGATACGCTGTGCCACAAGATCGATAATTTCGTTGAGAAAGCCAAACGGGCGGGCGTAACGCGTGTTTTCATCGGACTTGAAAACGTAAATCCCGATAATCTCGTCGCCGCCAAAAAACACCAGAACAAGATCACCGAATACCGCGCGATGCTGCTTGCCTGGAAAGCACAGGGCATTATCACGCTTGCGGGATATATCCTCGGTTTTCCAGCGGACACACCTGAGTCGATCCGACGCGATATCGCAATCATAAAGGAAGAATTACCGCTTGATATCATTGAATTTTTTTGCCTGACGCCGCTGCCTGGCTCCGAAGATCACCAGGTTCTATGGAACAATGATGTCGCAATGGAGCCCGACCTCAACATTTACGACGTCGAGCATGTGTGCACAGCTCATTCCAAGATGAGCAAACGGGAGTGGGAAGACATCTACCGCGAGGCTTGGTCGCTCTACTACACACCAAAACACATGAAAACACTCCTGCGCCGCGCAGCGGCAACCGATGTGCCGATTGTCAGTCTCGTCAAGATCCTGGTCACGTTCGCCACCACCGTTCGCCTCGAGAACGTGCACCCGTTGCAAAGCGGTGTTCTGCGTCTCAAGCATCCCAGCGAACGCCGGCCGGACCTGCCGCCTGAAAATCCCTGGAAGTTCTGGCCTGGCTTCGTTTGGGAAACGATTGCCAAGCACGTTATTCTCGGCGGCGTGATCGCGCGTCTGGCAACGACAGCTTTTTTTGTAGCGCGCGGAAATTCCGCTCGCACATACACCGATCAGGCTCTCACGCCGGTCGCCGACAATGAAGATGAGTCGCTTGATCTTTTCAACAAAACGCAGGGCGGTCGCGCCGCGGTCGCCCACGTGAAAAAAGTTGCGGCGATTACCGGCGCTAGGCGCGTAGGGTGAGGCTCAAGCTACTCCAATCCCTAATGAAAGATCCGCACCGCGCCTGGAATCGCGTGCCTGGATAAGATCACGCTATAAAGCAAGTTGGGTGAAGCACATTGTAAAACCGCTCGATGTCCACTATGTAATGCAAGTACGTTATGCATTCGTTTGGGCGCGACCTTGATATCCGGTTCGCCGTTTAGCCAGCTAACCTCCTGACAATGTGAGCGATATGTCGACCATGCCGGCACATGGTGTTCCGTGCGGGTCAACTCCATTGAAAGGGAGACAGCAATGACAATAGGTACGGTGAAGTTCTTCAACATGTCCAAAGGCTTCGGCTTCATTCAGCCCGACGACGGTTCGAAGGACGCATTCGTCCATATCACGGCACTCGAACGCGCCGGGATCAGTTCGCTTAGTGAAGGTCAGAAAGTCGAGTATGAACTTGTGACCGACAGCAGGTCCGGCAAGCAAGCCGCCGACAATCTGTCTATTGTATCCTGATGAGACGGTGCCGGCACAGGCCGGCATTCTCACGTTCCCAGAGCTGCTCTGACAAAATGCTGACCACGGATGTACTGGCAGCACTGGCAGCTTCGGGGACGAAGTCCGCCAAATAAATAGGAACAGGGCACATGTCCGGCGTCGCTGGTCCATGAGCCGCACTGCTGTCAGTGCGGGGATTGCCGCGTTGCCTGAAACTGCCAACCAGACGAGACCCTCGGCGTAGTCGTGAAATGGCCGATGCACATGTGGCGATTTGCCGACGGCAATAATGGAGAAGCGGATGAGGAATAGAATTACAAAAGACACATTGTTCAAGCCAAAGCGTTCGAAGGCGCAAACCAAGGCAGACATTACCGACCAGACGGCCCGTGCAATCCTTGACAACGAGGAGGCCAAGCGCCGCGCGAAGACCGCCAGATTGCGTGCCGCCCGCCTTAAGATGGAGGCGCGCGCATCGTGAAGGCGATCTGGCTGTTCGAATGAACGGTTCACCACGCGACAGGCCGACCAACGGAAAAACCTGATCGGAAATTCACAACATCAGTTCAAAGGGAAACATCTGTGCGCATACTTGTACGAGACAACAACGTCGACCAGGCTCTCCGGGTCCTGAAGAAGAAGTTGCAACGCGAGGGTGTTTTTCGCGAAATGAAAGCCAGGCGCGCATATGAGAAACCTTCCGAAAAAAGAGCGCGCGAAAAGGCTGAGGCCGTACGCCGGTCACGGAAAGCCGCGCGCAAAATGGCTCAACGCGAGGGACTGATTCCGGGACGAGCGCGAAAATCGCAGCCATCCAAGAACAATTCCGGAAGATGAGCCGTTGGCTTTAAATTCAAGGCCCGGATCTTGATCTGAAGCATACAGCCTCGGCTCGCGTCGTTTCGCGTCAGAAGATTTCTCGTGCTGACCGCGCCGCTTACAGTGCCGTGCCGTGCTGGTCCCGCGTCACCAGTCGGAAGCTGTCGGCGGGATGGACGAGCCTGACATGGGTGACGGCGGCATCGGACAGCCAGGTGGTGCGTTCGATGACGAAGACGGGCTCGCCCTCGCCGAGATTGAGGAATTCGGCGTCCATCGGCTCCGCACGCGACGCGCGGAAGACATGCTCGGCGTTGGTATAGGGTATCTCGCGCAGCAGCCATTCATTGGGGCTGATCGCATCGAACGGCTCTCTTCGCGCCTGCGTCACCGTATCAAGGCTGATCCACCGGTCCTCAAGCTGGTAGGGAGCACCGTCAGCGAAATGCAGGCTGATGACATGGAGGAGCGCGTTGTCGCCCGACAGCCCCATCTCGGCGCGGACCTTCTGCGGCGGCTTTTCCTCGGACCGGCTGATCAGCAGGTATTTGTAGGTACCGCCACGCTGCTCGATTTCGTGGCGGACAAGCTGGATTTCGAAAACGGCATTGCGCGTCATGCGCTGTACGACACGGGTGCCGGCCTTGCGGCGGCGCTCGATCAGCCCTGAATCGGCCAGGGCCTGCATGGCGCGGTTGACGGTGACGCGGGTGCAGCCGAACTCGCGGGCGAGATCGGCCTCAGACGGCACCAGCGCGCCGGGCTCCCATTCACCGCCCTTGATGCGGTCGAGGAGGATGTTGTGGATGTCCTTGTAGGAGCGCATCTAGAGCAAGCCCAGGAGTTCGGCCATTGCGGAGCGATAGCGGCGCTCCACCGCATCGCGGCGGACATGCCGTCCGTTGATGACACAGTGGCGGCCCGCCGACCAGACGTCGCTGACCACACGGTCGTCGGCGGCAAAGATCCAGCCGTCGAGGATCTGATCGTCGCGCAACCCGCAAAGGGAAAGGTGACCGGCATCGAGTGCGACGATGTCGGCAAGGCGCCCGGCTTCCAGAGCGCCGCTGTCGCGTCCGATAGCCCGGGCGCCGCCTTCCGCCGCGCGCAGAAAAAGGTTCCGTCCCGTCGACACGCCCTTTCCCGAGAGCACGTTGCGCGCCTTGTGCCTCAGGCGCTGGCTGTATTCGAGCTGGCTCAGTTCTCCCGACAGCGAAATGCGAACGTTTGAATCCGAGCCGACCCCGAAGCCGCCGTTTTCCGCGACAAAATCACGGGCATTGAACGTGCCGTCGCCGAGATTGGCCTCGGTGATCGGGCACAGGCCGGCAACCGCGCCGGAACGGGCCAGCCCGGCGATCTCGGTATCGTTCATCTGCGTCGCGTGGATCAGGCACCAGCGCGCATCGGCGCCGGCTTCGCCGAGCAGCCATTCGACGGGGCGGGCGCCGAGCCAGGCTTCGATCTCGGCCACTTCCCTGTCCTGTTCGGCCGCATGGATATGGATCGGGCCGCCGGGATATGCATCGGCCAGCGCTTTCATCTGCTGCGGACCGGTCGCCCGCAGCGAATGCGGTGCGATGCCGATGGCACAGTCGGCGGGCAGATGGCCCAAACCGGATCGCGCGGCGGCGTGCAGTTCCTGAAAGCGCGCGTCGTCGCATCCGAACCGAAGCTGACCGCCGGCGAGCGGCTGCTTCCCAGCGCCGCCAAAAGTGTAGAGGACCGGAAGATGGGTCAGGCCGATCCCGGTCTCGGCAACGGCGGCGAAGATCCGCTCCGAGGTCTCGGCGATGTTGTCGTAAGACCCGCCGCCCGGCCGGTGGTGGACGTAGTGG
Organism: Nitratireductor sp. XY-223; assembly: GCF_004959855.1. Taxonomy (GTDB): domain Bacteria; phylum Pseudomonadota; class Alphaproteobacteria; order Rhizobiales; family Rhizobiaceae; genus Hoeflea_A. The sequence goes on from NZ_SPNT01000004.1 coordinate 93,341, forward strand.
AACTCGCCAACCGCGGCGTAGCCGGCCTCCAGCATCTCGACATAGACGAGCGCGGCGATCGCCTCGATCTGCCCGGGCGTGAGAACGTCGAGAAAGCGATACATCAGTTCCCGCCAGCTCCAGAAATCGTCGTCGGCCGCGGAGCGGTACTCCGTCATTCCGGCCATGGCGCGCTGGAAGGCGTGGCTGTGGAGATTGGCCGGCGCCGGCAGCAGTATCCGGTTGACGAGATTGTGGTCCCGCGGATCGCGCGCCGCGTCCTTGAGAACATTTTCAATGCGGCCATCCGCGGCGACGGTAATGCGGACATTGCTTGCCCAGCCTTCCGGAAGCAAAGCGCGTTGGGCAAAAAGCGCAGTCATGGGCGCTCCATTTTCGTTGACATAATTTTATTATGAATATACATAATAATGACCACATGCCAATAGCGAAAGTGTTCCATTCATGGCCGGATATGTCCTCGAAAACGCCACCGTTGCGACCATGACCGACGGCTACGGCCTGATCGAGAGCGCTGCCCTGGTCGTCGAAGACGGCATTATCTCATGGATTGGAAAATCCGATGAACTCCTTGAGAAATTTGTCCAATACCCTTCCGAAAATCTTGACGGCAGATTGATCACCCCGGCCCTGATCGACTGCCACACCCACATCGTCCACGGCGGCGACCGGGCGCGCGAATTCGAGATGCGGCTCGAGGGCGCCTCCTACGAGGAGGTCGCCAGGGCCGGCGGCGGCATCGTCTCCACGGTCAGCGCGACGCGCGGGGCAAGCGACGCCCAGCTGCTCGAATCGGCGCTTGCGCGGGTCGACCATCTGATCGCGGAGGGTGTCGCAACGATCGAGATCAAATCCGGTTACGGGCTCGATATCGAAACGGAACTGGCGATGCTCAGGACCGCGAGAGCGATCGCCGACATGCGCGATGTCCGGGTGCGCACGAGCTTCCTCGGCGCCCATGCCGTGCCGCCGGAATACAAGGACCGGCCGGATGCCTATATCGACGACGTCTGCATCCCGGCCCTCGAGGCCGCGCGGGCGCAAGGTCTCGCCGATGCGGTCGACGGGTTCTGCGAGGGGATTGCCTTCCTGCCCGAACAGATCGAGCGGGTCCTCAGGCGGGCACAGGAACTCGGCCTCCCCGTCAAGCTGCATGCCGAACAGCTCTCCAATCTCGGCGGCGCGAAACTGGCGGCACGCTACGGCGCCCTTTCCGCCGATCACCTGGAATATCTGGACGCGGACGGGGTTGCGGCGATGAAGGCGGCGGGCAGCGTCGCGGTGATGCTTCCGGGCGCCTTCTACACGCTGCGCGAGACGCAAATCCCGCCGATCGACCTCTTCCGCGCGCAGGGCGTCGGCATGGCGGTCGCGACCGACTGCAATCCCGGCTCCTCGCCCCTCACCTCGCTGCTTCTGGCGATGAACATGGCCTGCACGCTGTTCCGGATGACACCGGAGGAGGCGCTGGCCGGCGCAACGCGCGAGGCGGCGCGGGCGCTGGGGCTGGAAGACACCGGCACCATCGCGCCCGGCAAGAAGGCGGAACTCGCAGTCTGGGATATCGAACATCCGGCGGAACTTTCCTACCGCATCGGCTATAATCCGCTCTGTAGGCGCATTGTGGGAGACCTGTCATGAGTGCCGTCGTCCTGCAGCCCGGCAAAATGTCGCTGGCACAGCTTGAAGACATCTACTGGCGCGAAGCCGAAGTGGCGGTCGACCATTCCTGCCGCGCGGCGGTCGATGCCGCCGCCGAGCTGATCGGCAACACGGCACGCGGCGACGACCCGGTCTACGGCGTCAATACCGGTTTCGGCAAGCTTGCCAGCATAAAGATCGCGCCGCGCCACACCGCCACCCTGCAGCGCAACCTCATCCTGTCGCATTGCTGCGGCGTCGGGCCGCCGATCCCGCGCCGCATTACGCGCGTGATGATGATCCTCAAGCTGCTGTCGCTGTGCCGCGGCGCGTCGGGCGTGCGCTGGGAACTGATCGTGCTCCTGGAACAGATGCTGGAACGCAAGGTGACCCCGGTTATCCCGGCGCAAGGGTCGGTCGGCGCCTCGGGTGATCTTGCGCCCCTCGCCCACATGACGGCCGTCCTGATCGGCGAAGGCGAGGCGGAATACGATGGCAAGGTGATGGCCGGCGGAGCGGCGCTCAAGGCGGCCGGTCTCGAACCGGTGCCCTTGGGGCCGAAGGAAGGGCTCGCCTTCATCAACGGCACCCAGTTCTCCACCGCATTCGCCCTCGCCGAGCTGTTCGAGACCTGGCGCTGCGCAGAGAACGCGCTTTTGATCAGTGCCCTTTCGACCGATGCCATCATGGGCTCCACCGCACCGACGCGGCCGGAGATCCATGCGTTGCGCGGCCATCGCGGCCAGATCGAGGCGGCCGCCGCCATCCGCATGCTCATGGTCGGATCGGAAATCCGCGAAAGCCACCGCGAGGATGACAGCCGCGTGCAGGACCCCTACTGCATCCGCTGCCAGCCGCAGGTCACCGGCGCGTGCCTCGACCTCCTGCGCCAGGTGGGAACGACGCTGGAAATCGAGGCCAACGCGGTGACCGACAATCCGCTGGTCGTGACCGAAACCGGCGATGTGATCTCCGGCGGCAATTTCCACGCTGAGCCGACGGCCTTTGCCGCCGATCAGATCGCCCTTGCCATTGCCGAGATCGGCGCCATCTCCCAGCGCCGCATCGCGCTGATGGTCGATCCGACGCTCAGTTTCGACCTGCCGCCGTTCCTGACACCGGAACCGGGCATCAATTCCGGCCTGATGATCGCCGAGGTGACGAGCGCCGCGCTGATGAGCGAGAACAAGCAGCGCGCCAATCCCTGCTCCACCGACAGCACGCCGACAAGCGCCAACCAGGAGGACCATGTCTCCATGGCCGCGCACGGCGCGCGCCGCCTTGCCGACATGAACGACAATCTCGGGCGCATCCTCGGCATCGAGCTGCTGTGCGCGGCGCAGGGCATAGAATTCCGCGCGCCGCTGAAGACCAGCGCGCCGCTGCAGGCCGCCATTGCCGGCCTTCGCGAGCATGTGGCGACGCTTCAGGACGACCGCTTCCTGGCCGGCGACCTGGAAAGGGCCGCGGCGCTGGTGCGCGACCGGTCGCTGGTCGGCCGCTGCGGGATGGACCTCATGGCGCCCCTTGGTTCGGAGGCCGCCTGATGGAACCCGTCGAAATCGTCCGCGGCGACAGCCCCGTCATCCTCGGCCTTCCCCATACCGGCCTTGATGTTCCGGACGCGGTGCTCGCCGGCTTTAACGAGACCGGACAGGCGCTCGCCGACACGGACTGGAACATTCATCTCCTCTATGACGGTGTCCTGCCCGGGGCGACGACGGTGCGCGCGACCTTCCACCGCTATGTCATCGACGCCAACAGAGATCCGAGCGGCAAGAGCCTTTATCCGGGACAGAACACGACGACGCTCTGCCCGCTCACCGATTTCAACGACGATCCGCTCTACCTGCCGGGCAAGGAACCGGACGCCGAGGAGATCGAGCGGCGGCTTCAGACCTTTCATGCGCCCTATCACGCGGCGCTCCGAAAGGAGATCGCGCGTATCCGCGAAATGCACGGCGTCGCGGTCCTCTACGACTGCCATTCGATCCGCTCGGTCTGTCCTTTCCTTTTCGAAGGCGTTCTGCCCGACTTCAACATCGGCACCAATGACGGGGTCACGTGCGATCCGGAGATCGAACGGATGACCGCCGAAATCTGTGCCCTTGCAGAGGGTTACACGAGCACGCTCAACGGACGATTCAAGGGCGGCTGGACCACGCGCCACTACGGCCGGCCGGAAACGGGTGTGCACTCCATCCAGATGGAGCTGGCGCAGAAGACGCATCTGATGACGGAAAGCTCCCCCTTTGAACTCGATCCGCTGAAAAGCGCGAGGCTGCGGGACGTGCTTTCGACGATCCTGTCGTCGCTCGAACAAAGGGCACTGGACCACGGGTCAAAGGGAGGCTGACATGCGCGTTGCCGCAATCCTGTTCACCATTTTCCTCTCCGCCACAGCCTTTGCAGAGGAGCGCCGTCTGTCGGGCGACGAGATCGCCAATCTCCTGCCCGCGATCACGGCGTCGATCGGTACGGTGCACCAGACCTTCGAAAGCAACGGCGACACGGTCTTCACACAGGGCAGCCGGGTCAGCAGCGGGCGCTGGCGCGTGCGCGACAACCTCTACTGCTCGACTTGGCCGCCGTCGGATGCCTGGCGCTGTTACGAGGTCCGCTTCGAGAAGAGCGTCGGCGACGCGCCGGACCGCATCATCTGGGTCGACACGGAGAACCGCGAAGAGACCGTCAACTTCATCCTGCCGAAGGCACAGTAATTTAAAGGTACAGAACATGACCGACCCCCGGCACAATATCCGCGATATCTACCCGCCCACAGGAAGGGACCTCAATGCCAAATCCTGGCTGACGGAAGCGCCGATGCGGATGCTGATGAACAACCTGCATCCGGGCGTCGCGGAAAACCCGCATGAACTGACCGTGTACGGCGGCATCGGCCGGGCGGCACGCAACTGGGACGCGTTCGACAAGATCGTCGAGAGCCTGAAGAACCTTGAAGACAACGAGACGCTGCTCGTCCAGTCCGGCAAGCCGGTCGGCATCTTCCGCACCCATGCGGATGCGCCGCGCGTCTTGATCGCCAACTCCAATCTCGTGCCGCACTGGGCCAACTGGGACCACTTCAACGAACTCGATAAGAAGGGCCTGATGATGTACGGCCAGATGACGGCCGGCTCGTGGATCTATATCGGTAGCCAGGGCATCGTCCAGGGCACCTACGAGACCTTCGTCGAGGCCGGCCGCCAGCATTATGGCGGCGACCTGAAGGGCAAGTGGATCCTGACGGGCGGACTCGGCGGCATGGGCGGCGCCCAGCCGCTGGCGGCGACGATGGCCGGCGCCTGCCTGCTCGCCGTCGAGTGCGATCCCGACCGCATCGATTTCCGCTTGCGCACCCGCTATGTCGACGAGAAGACGGATTCCCTCGACGAGGCTTTGGCGATGATCGAGCGCTGGACGGCCGCCGGCGAGGCGAAATCGGTCGGCCTCCTCGGCAACACCGCCGATATCGTTCCGGAACTCGTGCGCCGCGGCGTGCGGCCGGACATGGTCACCGACCAGACCTCGGCGCACGATCCGGTCAACGGCTACCTGCCGCAGGGCTGGAGCCTTGCCGAGTGGCGCGAGAAGCAGAAGAGCGATCCGAAGGCCGTCGAGAAGGCGGCGCGCGCCTCAATGAAGACCCATGTCGAGGCGATGGTCGAATTCTGGAACCGGGACATCCCGACACTCGACTACGGCAACAATATCCGCCAGGTCGCCTTCGACGAGGGCTTCAAGGACGCCTTCGCCTTCCCCGGTTTCGTGCCGGCCTATATCCGGCCGCTCTTTTGCCGCGGCGTCGGGCCGTTCCGCTGGGCGGCGCTATCGGGCGATCCGGAAGACATCTACCGGACCGATGAAAAGGTGAAGGAGCTGATCCCGGACGATCCGCATCTCCACAACTGGCTCGACATGGCGCGCGAGCGCATCGCCTTCCAGGGCCTGCCGGCGCGCATCTGCTGGGTCGGTCTCGGCCAGCGCGACCGGCTGGGCCTCGCCTTCAACGAGATGGTGAAAAACGGCGAATTGAAAGCGCCGGTCGTTATCGGCCGCGACCATCTCGATTCCGGCTCCGTCGCCTCGCCCAACCGGGAAACGGAGGCCATGAAGGACGGCTCGGACGCGGTCTCCGACTGGCCTCTGCTCAACGCGCTCCTGAACACCGCCTCCGGCGCCACCTGGGTCAGCCTGCATCACGGCGGCGGCGTCGGCATGGGCTTTTCCCAGCACGCCGGCATGGTGATCTGCTGCGACGGGACGGACGCGGCTTCGGAACGCATCGCCCGCGTGCTGTGGAACGATCCGGCCACCGGCGTCATGCGCCACGCCGACGCAGGCTACGACATCGCCATCGACTGCGCGAAGGAGAACGGTCTCAGACTGCCGGGGATACTGGGGGACTGACGGAGAACCAGAAATCTGGCAATCCGCCGTGATGTCACGTCCGCTTTGAGCCCAGACTTTACATTTCCAAGGGGCTCATGAAAGGCCGCGCTTGTTTTGAAGTTTAACTCGCCATGTCGGTGAGCACTCCTCAACGGGCCGATAGGAATCCTTGTCTTGAAAAACGTCTCACCGTATCCCGGCCAATAGAGTGCGCACCGCGAAACGGATAAGCTCCTCGGCCTCCTGATCCTTTATCATCTTCAGATCGACAAGTCCGTGCATCGTTGCCCAGAGCGTCCTTGCGGCGTAGCTGATTTGAGCAGCATCGACACTTCGCGAAGCTGCCCTCTCCAGCGCCTCTTCGAATAAACCAAATGCACGCGCAGCCTGTTCCTGAAAACGTTGATCGCTCTCATCCACCAGCTCCACACGGAACATGATTGCAGCATAGCCTGGATCGCTCATACCCATTGCGCGATAGGCCTGACACATTGCGACCACCCGGTCTTCGGAATCACGCGAGGCTGTTGCTGCCAACTCCATGTTTTTCGCGAGTTTGCCGAATCCTTGAGCCGCGATTGCCGTGAGAAGGCCTTTGGCATTGCCGAAATGGTGGGAGGGCGCTGCCACGGCCACCCCAGCGCGTCGTGCAACCTCACGCATGCTGAACCCGTCGATTCCCTTTTCGGCGAGGACCTTCGAACCCTCGTCGATCAAGACCTCTGGAAGATTGCCGTGGTGATATCTGTCACGTGAGTAGGTTTCGCTTCTCATGTCATTCACCCAAGCACATATCGGATATTGACACAATCTGATCGGTGATCATATTAATATCTGAACGATGATCAGATTGAGATTTAAGATAAAGCGCCAGTTTCAAACCACGCTCCCGCGGGTCCCCCGCGCGTGGCAGAAATTTGCGCCCTCAGCCCAACGTTACAAAAGGAATAGCAGTATGAAATCATTCTATAATATCGTCCTGGCGCTGTCCGGTTTGGCGCTGTTCTATGTCTCTACCATGAGGTTGATAGACCCGTCAGCGGCCTCATTTCTGAAAACCTACCTTGCAGATGTTGGGAACGCATTGACCATTGAGATGATGAGTGAAATCAGGGGGATAGGTGCAGAAATGGTCCTGGCGGGTATCGTCGCTTTTCTTGGCATCTTCATGCCGCGCTTCAGGGTTACGGCCTTTGTCGTCCTCAGTGTTGTGTTCGTCGGCGTTGTCCTTGGAAGATCAGTCAGCTGGGTCGTCGATGGTGTGCCGGATGAAAGCCTCTTCATGCCGTTGACCCATGAAGCAATACTGGCTGCGGTGAACGTATTTTGCCTGGCGCACATCCTGATCAAGGAACGAAATTCACCAGGCGAAAGATCAGCTCCAGCCATTTGATGCCGCACAAATTCGGACCCGGCCCGATGTGCGTACCAGCCTGCGCCCACGGACCGCGTTGCCGGTGTGGACAGCCCGGTTACCAGAAGTCCTTGTGGGCGGCGATGATGTCCTGTTCCAGCTCGGGATAGGGCCCGCGCACGTTCACCTTGCGCTGGCCGGCATCGAAAACGGTGTGGCAGGGCAAATCCATCGTCAGGTTTTCCGGATTGTTCCCGGTCAGTTCGGCCAGCCGCTTTTCCGTCAAGCCGAACACGAGGGACCCTATTCCCGCCCAGTAGGTTCCTCCCGCGCACATGCAGCACGGTTCTACGGACGTTACCAGCGTGCACGCCAGAAGCTGATCCGCCGGCAGCAGGACTGCCGCCTGGCGCGCAACATTCAGTTCGGCGTGGCCGATCCCCAAATCGGTCGAATAGGTGTTGCCTGAGGTAATGACGATGTCGCCGTCCGCGTTTACCAGGCAGGCACCAAAGGGATGATTGCCCTGTTTGCGGCTTTCATGCGAGATCTCGATCGCCTTGCGAAGATAGTAAATGTCGGTCTGCAAAATAATCTCCGATGGTCACGGACATCGCACAACATAGCATTTTCGGGCGGCCGTTGCCTCAGTCGTTGCCGGTTCCATTGACGACGTCAATGGTGTTGCCGGAGCAGCCGCCCGGTCACGGCCGCTCCGGCGGGGAGGATGGCAACGCCGGATTTAACTCGGCAGCTCTCCGGTTATTCCTTTCACAAAGTAGTTCATCTTGTGGATCTCCTCGTCGGAGAGGGTTTGTCCCGCAGGCAGGATCTCGACGCCTTCGCGGCTGGTAATCGGGCCCTCGAACGGGTGAAGCGAGCCGTCGATGATCGCCGCCTTGGTCGCCTCCGCGGCCGCCCGCACGTCATCCGGCAGGTTCGAGTTCAACGGGGCCAGCTGAACCACGCCTTCCGCCAGGCCATCCCAGGAAGACTGGCTGGTCCAGCGGTTTTCGATGACGTCGCGAACACGCCGGACATAGTACGGACCCCAGTTGTTGACGATGCCGGTAAGATGCCGCTCCGGCGCGAACTGGCTCATGTCTGAGTCCTGCCCGAAGCAGTAGGCACCGCGTTCCTCGGCCACCTGACAGGGCGATGTGCTGTTTGTGTGCTGGGTTATAATGTCAGCGCCGCCGTCGATGAGCGCCTTGGCGGCATCGGCCTCCAGTCCCGGGTCGAACCATTTGTTGACCCAGACGACCTTGACCTGAATATCGGGGCGGATCTTCTGGGCGGACAGCGTGAAGGCATTGATCCCCATGATCACTTCGGGAATGGGAAACGATCCGATATAGCCGACGACGCCGGATTCGGTCATATGACCGGCAATTGTCCCGAAAACACTTCTTCCTTCGTGGAACCGGGCGTTGTACGCACTGACATTTTCCGCGGTCTTGTATCCCGTGTTGTTTTCGAATTTCACGTCCGGAAATTTCCTGGCGACCGAAATCGTCGGGTTCATATAGCCGAACGATCCGGTGAAAATCAGATCATGGCCTGACCGCGCCAATCGTTCGATGGTCCGCTCCGCGTCCGGGCCTTCGGCAACGTTCTGGATGAATGTCGTTTCCACCGCGTCGCCGAATTCCTCGACCACCTGCTGCCGGCCGATCTCGTGGCGGTAGGACCATCCGAAATCACCGATCGGACTGGGGTAGACGAAGCCGACCTTCAGCGTTTTCGCCCCGAAGGCATATCGCGGACCCAATGCAAGCGCCCCTGCCGCCAATGTCGATTTCAGAAGCGTTCTTCTTTCCAGGTTGATCGCCATCAGATTTCCTCCTGTTTCGTTCCCGGTGACCGTCAGACAGGGCTGACTGCACCATCCCGGTTCGCTGTGAGAAATTGCGCGCGGCGGGCAAAAAGGTCGGGGACCACCGTATGAACCTGTTCGATGAGCTCCGGCATGCTTGCGGTCAGCAGCTTGCCGTCATCGACAATGATGTCGCCGTCCACCATCGTCATCGCCACATCCGAACCGCGCGCGGAATGCACAAGGTTGTAGTGAAGATTGAAAAACTCGCCCTCGCCGAGTAGCGGCGTCATGCGCGGCGTGTCGGTCCGCACGGCAACAATGTCCGCCTTCTTTCCGACTTCGATCGATCCGATCTCGTGATCGAGCCCGATGCTGCGCGCGCCGTCGATCGTCGCCATGCGCAGGACCTGCCATGCATCAAGCGCCGATGCGTCGAGGTTGTTGAGCTTGCCCAGAAGCGATGTGCACTTCATGTCGTCGAACATGTCGAGATTGTTGTTTTCTTTCTCTCCGTCCGTGCCGATGCCGACCGCAACACCCGCGTTCAGCAGCTTTTCAACCGGGGCTATGCCGCTCGCAAGCTTCATGTTGCTGACCGGATTGTGGGCAACGCCGACCCCATGGTCCGCCAGAACCCCGATTTCCGAATCGTCGAGCCACACACAGTGGGCAAGCAATGTGTTGGCAGGCTCGAAAAACCCAAGATCCCTCAGGACGTGGATCGAGCGCTTGCCGTAGCGCCGATCCATTTCCTTCAGCTCGATTTCGGCTTCATTGCTGTGGGTGTGAAATCCGGTCTTGTACTTCAGGGCCAGATCTATGAATGACCGGTGCTTGTCCTCGCTTGCGTAGAAAAGGTGTTCCAGGCCAACCCATACATTGATCCTGCCGGCTGCCCGGCCGTGCCATTCGTCAAGCAACCGCTCATTGCTTTCCAGGGTCTCGAAATAGTCGTAGTCGGGATGCTCGCCGACATAGGGCACGAGCACCGCCCGTGTTCCGATCGTTTCGGCGGCTTTGGCGCTGCCATGCATGTAACGCCACATGTCGACCGTCGTCGTGGTTCCGGAGAGCGCCGATTCGGCGTAGCAAATCCACGAAGCGACCTCGGCATCATTCGGCTGCAGCACCCGGTGCATCGGATCAATGTACAATCGCAGCCAGTCCCAGACGGGGAGCCCTTCGGCGGTGCCCCGCAAGACGCCGGAATGGCAGTGGGCATTGATCAGTCCCGGCATCAAGACGCAATTTCCGAAGTCGCGGATCCTTGCGTCGTGTGCCGTTTTGAGTTCCGCCAGCGGACCGACCGCGGCAATTCTGTTGCCGCGAACGAGAACCGCCCCATTGCGGATGACGCGATTGTCGCCGTCCATCGTCACCAGGTGATCGGCCGTTAGAATCTGGCTGTCCATTAAACGCTCCCGTAAAACCACGAAGAGGGTAGAATTCAACTTGTGTTGATGACAAGCGCATAGATTCGCGTATGTTGTGCGAAAAAACCGCACACTCAAAAGGTACGGATATGCCCTTGATTACGCAGGCAGCGAAGGTTTTCGAGATGGTCGCCCGGTACGGGTCCATCCGCAAGGCCGCCGACAGGGTCAACGCATCACCGTCCGCCGTGAACCGGCAAATCCTGAATCTGGAGCGGGAATTTGGCGTCCCGTTGTTCGAGCGCCACGCCCGGGGCATGCGTCTTACGCAGGCCGGACAGACCGTTCTTGAACAAATTCGGGACTGGCAGCGCAACGATCAGCACCTTCGCTCGACCGTGGAGCGGCTTGCCGGAAGCAGCGGTGTGCAAATCAGGGTCGGCATTATGGAGTGCTTCGCCGCCGAGTTTCTCCCGGACGTGTTTGCGGCGTTTCGCGATCAGTATCCCGGAGCGACCCTGAATGCCTCGGTCGGAGGAACCGCGGATATCGCCCGGCTTCTCATGGCCGGAAGCATCGACCTCGCCATCCTGTTCAACCTGCCGCCCGACCACGGTCTCAAAGTTGTGCACGAGGTGCAGGTGCCGCTGGGCGCCGCCATGTCACCCGACCATGCGTTGGCGTCGAATGGCGAACTCCATCTGGAAGACTTGTGCGACCATCCGCTTGCACTTGCGGACAACAGTCTGACGATCGGCCCCGTCGTCAGCGCTTTGCTGGAGCGCCTGCGCATACCGGTCAAACGGGCCGTAACCACAAACTCGCTGTCGGCACTGAAATCCTTCGCAAAACGCGGAGACGGCGTTTCCATACTCACCTCCGCCGATGTCTACCAGGAGGTCAGGGAGCGGCAACTGAAATTCGTTCAGATCGAGAGAGCCAGGATGTTCGAGCTGCTCTCCGTTGCCGTGCGTGACGACAAGGCAATTTCGCGCGGTTCCCAATTGATGGTGACCCTGGTTTGCGAGGCCATCGATCAGGTTTGCGGCGGGCAGACGCTCAGACAGCATTGAAGGACGCATGCCTGAATGAAGGCGGCAGCGCACGCCCTTCAGGCTTGCTTGCCACGCGTGTTTTCCAGACGATGTCGCTAATCGGACACGCCGGCGCCGAAGAAGTGCGCTACGAAGGCACATGATCAATTGCATGGACTCGGCAGCGGAGGTCTCGGACCGGCACGTTGCCCGCTCCAAAAGATGACCAGGAGATCGCATGACCAAGCGCGGCCATTGCCTGTGCGGGAAAACACGCTGGGAATTTAAGGGCGAGGTGACATGGGCCTGCTACTGTCACTGCGACGATTGCCGGCGCAATTGCGCGGCGCCGGTGGTCGCCTGGCTCGGCGTGCCCGTCAAAAACTTCCGCTGGCTGGGAGATGCGCCGAAAACGCTGGAAAGCTCCAAGGGGGTCAGGCGGCATTTCTGCGAGACCTGCGGCTCCCCGATGGGGTTCGAAGCGGATCACTATCCGGGCGGGATGCACCTTTACGCCGCTTCGCTGGACGATCCCGAAAATTTCGAGCCGACGTTCCACGTCAACTACCAAAGCAAGCTTTCCTGGCTGCAAATGAACGACGATCTGCCGAAATTTGAAGGCACGCTGCTTCAGGCGCCGGACGACCTGCGGGACTACGGTTCAAAATAGACGTGACCTGTGTATGTGGCGGGAATGCCTCTGCCGTCCCCGTGATTTTCGGCTGCTCCGGTGCCCGGCCGTTGGAGGAATTGGACCCGGGCCGCCCTTTCATGTAGGTGTCGCAGCATGGAGACCTTCGTTCAGAGATCGTGCGCAATGCGCCCTTGTCGAATTAGCGTCCCGGCCTGATCAGCCGGGCCGGGCAAATCGCATCTGAGCGTCAATGGCGCCGGCGGCGCCGAACAAAGGTCTAAATTCATGCCACAGACAACCCCGGTGCTGCATCTTTTGTGCGGTAAAATCGCTTCCGGAAAATCCACTTTGACGAGAAAGCTCGGCGATGCGCCGCGAACGGTCGTCATCAGCGAAGACGTGTGGCTGGCCGCGCTGTTTTCCGACGAGATGACTTCGGTCTCGGACTATGTGCGCTGCTCGGCCAAATTGCGGGATGCCATCGGGCCGCATGTCGTTTCTGTGCTGAAAGCCGGAACGTCCGTTGTGCTTGATTTCCCGGCGAACACGGTGGCCAACCGCGCATGGATGCGCGGCATCTTTGAAACCGCCGACGTGCCGCACCAACTGCATTACCTGGATGTTCCCGATGACGTCTGCAAGGCGCGGCTTCATGAGCGAAACAGGGGCGGAGAACATGCATTCGCTGTGACGGAGGCGCAGTTTTTGCGCATTACGCAGCACTTCGCCGCACCCACCGCCGAAGAGGGATTCAACGTCGTCCACCACCCACATCTACGGTAAACAGGACCGGCAATGATCCAAACGGCATTCAGGAGGCAGGTCATGTACATCGCGGGCTTCGTTATTCCGGTTCCGGAGGAAAGGCGCGAGACCTTTCGCAAATGGTCTCAAGCAGCCTCCGCGCTTCTCATGGAGTATGGCTGCCTTGAGGTCGTGGAATCCTGGGAAGACAATGTTCCCGACGGCGATCAGACCGATTTCCGCAAAGCCGTCGCGGCAAGGCCCGGCGAGAAGATCGTGTTCAGCTGGCAGGTCTGGCCCGACGGGCAGAGCGTCCAGCGGGTGGAAAAAGCGATGGCGGAAGATCCGCGCTTCGACCCTCCGGCCGATCTGCCGTTCGACCAGAAGCGCCTCATCATGGGCTGCTTCAGGCCGATCCATTCGACCCGTGCGAAATAGGGTCGTTTCAATTCCGGCTGTGCACCGTTTGAAGATCCCCTTCCCTTGCGCCCTCGAACACAGCCGCCGGCACCGTTCCCGCCACCCAGAATTCGTTGCGCCGTGACTTGATCCGGGCGGCCAGGAAATCGACGAACAACCGCACCCGGGCGGTGTTGCGCAGGTCCCTGTGCAGCAGCAGCCAGAGGCTGCGATAGGCCAGCGGTTTCTGGAAGGGCGCGCGCACCAGGCCCGGGTGGCGGTCGCCCAGATTGCAGGCAAGATAGGCCATGCCGAGACCCGACGCGGCCAGCGTGATCAGCGGCACAAGTTCCGACACGCGGTGGCGCAGCCGTGCATTCGGATAATAGCTCTCACGCACCCATTTCGCTGTCGTATCGCCCTCGGGCTCGTGCCAGCCGATCAGGTGCAGTCCCTCGCCGCCATTGTCCGTGATCCTTCGCGCATAGTCCCCGGTGCAATAGGCGGCCTGCGACATCTGGACGAGCCTGCGCCCGACGACATCGTCGGTCACCTCGTGGGCGACCCGCAGGGAAACATCCGCCTCGCGGCGCGTCAGGTCCGCCACGTCATTGGTGAAGGTCATGTTGAGCGTGATGTCCGGATAGAGCTCGGCAAAGGCCGCCAGGTCATCCATGATCGACGTCATCGCCAATCCGTGCGGCATGGTCACATACACCGTGCCCTTGGGGCGCGCGTCGCGACCGACGATCACGCGGGACGCGGCGGTCATCTCGTCTTCGACCCGTTCCGCGTGGGGCATCAGGTCCTCGCCGAGCTGGGTCAGGACCAGGCCGGCTTTCGAGCGGTCGAACAGCCGGCTGCCGAGCCGCTCCTCCATGATCGTGAGGCGCCTTGCCAGTGTCGTGTGGTTGGCACGGATGCTGTCCGCCCCGCCGCGCAGCGTCCCGGTCCTGGCAACGGCCAGAAAATACTTGAGGTCGTCCCAGTTGAGCGAATGGCCTTCCTGCAGGGTCATCCGGGCCTCCTTCGTGGTTCAAATATGAAGCACCGTGTCCATTATTACCTATCTACAGTTCAATTTTAAACCGCACTAGCTTGGATGCACAAGATGCAAACCACACGGAAAGTCAAATCATGAACCCGATACAATCTGTCCTGATCACCGGCGCGAATGCTGGACTGGGCCGCGAGGCGGCCCGCCAGCTCGCCCTCCACAAAGGCATCGAGAAGATCTATCTCGGCTCCCGGAACGAGGCGAAGGCGCAGGCCGCCAGGACGGCCCTCAAGGCCGAGACCGGCCGCGACATCTTCGAGATCGTCCTGATCGACGTTTCGGATCCGGCATCCGTCCGCGCCGCGGTGGCTCGCCTCGGCGCACCCGTCGACGCCGTCATATTGAACGCCGGCGGAACCGGCGGGCGCTCCCCCAACGACCTGACCGCCAGCGGTGTCACCAACATCTTTGCCGCCAATGTCCTCGGCCACGTGATCCTGGTCGACGAATTGCTGGAGCGCCAGCTGGTAACCTCGAGCGTGCTCTACGCAGGCTCCGAGGCGGCACGCGGAATCCCGAAAATGGGCATTGCGCGTCCCGAACTCGATACATCGTCCGTCGAGGAATTTGCCTCGATCGCCAACGGCAGCAAGTTCGGACCCGATGGCGATCCGCTGGACATCTACGCCAACGTCAAACTGACAGCGGCGCTCTGGATGGGGTCCATGGCGCGGCAGCATCCGCATATCCGCTTCGTCACCATGAGCCCCGGCGGCACCACGGGAACGAACGGGATGGATGACCTGCCGTTCCTGAAGAAGCTGTTCTTCAAGCATATCGGCGGCATCCTGATGCCGATCCTCGGCATGATGCACGGCGTCGAAACCGGCGCGAAACGCTATGTCGAAGGGCTGCTGAATCCGAAATTCGAGACCGGCCACTTCTATGCCAGCGCCGGCGGCTCGCCGACAGGGCCTGTCGTCGACCAGGCGACAATCGTCGCCGAACTTGCCGATACGACCTTCCAGGACAACGCCAACCGCGCCGTCCACCAGTTTGCGTGAACGCAAGCTCCCGAACCTCAACGCAAGGAGAAACCAAATGGAACTGACATTTCAAATCCTCGTCGGCGTCGCAACGCTGATGCTCGCCGGTCTCGGCACCATGTCCATGTTCGCGCCGAAGCGCATGGTCGGCAACTTCGCCATCGAGCCCGTCGGCACCGCCGGGCTCAGTACGATCCGGTCCGTCATCGGCGGGCTCTTCCTGGCAAGCGTGGCCTTGCTGGCGATCGGCCTCGTTACCGGCCAGACCCTCGGCTTCCTTGCCGTTGCAATCGTGCTGGGCGTCGTCGCCTTCGGCCGCATCGTCGGCATCGTGACGGACGGTTTCGACAAGGCGGTCGTCCCGCCGCTCGCCGTCGAACTCGTCATGATCGCCGTGCTGGTGGGCGCCTATACGCAGCTCGCGGCCTGAACAATTCGCCACAGACAGCCACAAGCGGCGGCGGCCAAAAGGGTCGCCGCCGTTTTCACATTGACATCTTGCGGAATTTCGTGGCTTTGCAGGCTGTGCTAAGCATGTCGAACCGCGGGTGAAACCGCTGAACATCCAATGCACAGGGGACCCCTCCCAACGTGAGCGACAATCCCGGCGAATCCACCATCTGGTCGCGGATCACGGCTGTGCCGGACAGCGTGCCGGACCAAATGCGCGCTACTACATCTACTGGAAGATCTTCTATGTGCTCGCCGGGGTGGGTCACGGTTTCGCACTGATCATGTTCGTGCTGAACGGCGTGACGTTCATGGCGGTCTTCAACATCTTCAGCGTTTCGCTGTTTGCCGCCGCCTATCTTCTCTTGAAGGCTGGCCATTACCGGCTGGCCTACTGGGGTGCGATCACCGAGCTGACGCTGCACGGCGTTGCCGCGACGGTCTGTGTCGGAACCCAGTTCGGCTTCAGCAACTACACGTTCCTGGTCGTGATCCTGGCCTTCATTCAGCCCTTCTACTCGTGGCGCAAGTCGGCGCTGATCGCGGCGGCTGCCCTGGCAAGCGCCGTTCTCGTCACCTACTACGCGATGAACCATGAGCCTGTGTACCGAATTCCGGCGCAATTCCTGACGTCCACGACCCTGTCGCAGGTCGTTACCTGGCCGCTCTTCGTGCTGATCATGGTGCTGCCCTTCATCCGTGCGTCCGCCAGGGCCGAGAAGGAACTGGCCGCCGCATTCGCCGAAAGCGAGCGCCTGCTGCTCAATATCCTGCCCGAATCCATCGCGCGGCGGCTCAAGACCACCGCCGGCATGATCGCCGACGACCGGGACAAGGTGGCGATCCTGTTTGCCGACATTGTCGGCTTCACCAACATGTCGAGCCGCCTGCAGCCGGCTGAGCTGGTAACGTTGCTGAACCAGGTCTTCAACGCCATAGACAAATTGGTGGCCGATTACGGCGTCGAGAAGATCAAGACCATCGGCGATGCCTATATGGTCGTCGCCGGCCTGCCCGATCCCGTGGACGATCCCGAGGAGAAACTGGCGAGGCTGGCGCTCGACATCCAGGATGTCGCCTCGAATTTCAAATGGCCGGGAACGGATCAGCAACTGGCCGTACGGATCGGCCTCAACGCCGGCAAGGTCGTTGCCGGGGTGATCGGCAACCGCAAATTCGCTTATGACCTTTGGGGGGACGCCGTCAATGTCGCTGCCCGCATGGAGGCGACGAGCGAGCCGGGGCGCATTCAGGTGACGGACGAATTCCGATCCGCCCTAGAGGACCGGTTCGAATTCGAACCGCGCGGCGAGATCGACATCAAGGGCAAGGGCGTGGTCGCGACGAGTTTCCTGGTCGGAGTGCGGGGCAAAGTTGGCGGCGGGACTGCCGACAACACGGGAAACGACGATGAAAAATGAAAAGGCGGATGTCATACGCCGCTATTTCGAACGCATGACCGAAGGCGATATCGAGGCCATTATCGACATGTTCGCCTATGACGGCTATGTTGTCTCGCCCTTTCTGGGGACCGTTCCGGCACGGCCGTTCTTCGAGAAGCTGGGCAATGCCTCAAGCAACAGCGTCCTGACGGTCTATGACGTGCTGATCGGCGAGGACGGAAATACCGGCGCCGGCCATTTCCGCTACTACTGGACGCTGGCCGACGGCAGCGACCTGGTGTTCGAGGGGATCGACTATTTCACCTTCGATGACGATCTGAAGTTCAAGTCGATGAAGATCTACTACGACACCCATCCCCTGCGCATGGCAGTCGGCGACAAATACGCCAACGCGTGAACCCGGAACGGAATCAAAAAAGGCGGAGCCAAGCCCCGCCTCTCCCTTTGCGCCGCGCGCATTCGTTTTTCTCGCAGCCTGCCCGCCAGTACATCCGTGACTTGGCAGGCGCGACGGTGAATGCGTCAGGCAGCGCTCAGATTGTCTGCCGACGATTTGCCGGAACGGCTGTCCTGAACAACCTCGTAGTTGATCTTCTGGCCTTCGGCCAGTGAACCCATGCCGGCACGCTCGACGGCCGAAATGTGAACGAAGACGTCATTGCCGCCTTCATCGGGCTGGATGAAACCGTAGCCCTTGGTGGCATTGAACCATTTGACAGTGCCTGTAGCCATTGCGTTATTCTATCCTTGCAAGTGCTTTATTTGCCCCCATAGCGCTGATGCGCAGTGGAACGACGAACTCGAAATTTGGGAAGAAGGAACGTTAGCGAGCGCAAATTGCGCGGGCCATGTCAGTCGGCCGAAATATCGATTGAGTCTATATCGAGGCAAATCCTGTCAAAATCAAGGTCTGTGCGTAAAATTTCCTTCCTCGCGGCGATCGGTCGTGCCAAGCGCCCCTCTTTGGACTAGTCGGCATCGATATCCGCATGCAACGAAATGGGCGCGGTCGGATTGCCCGGCGCGACCGTTGCCTCGGCGACCGGCAGCGGATCGATGTGCCTGCGGTTGCTGCGCAGTTCCCGGTAGCCGAGATAAAGGCCGCTGGCGACGATCAGGCCCATGCCGATGAGCGTCGTCTCGCCCGGCACCTCGTTCCAAACGACATAGGCCATCAGCGCGGCGAAGGGCAGGTACGAGTAGTCGAAGGGCGCAACGAGGCTGGCGCTGGTGACCTGATAGGCCCTGGAAATGAACAGGTAGCCGACCATGCCGACCGCTCCCAGGAGGACGAACATCAGCGTGTTGTCGGCCGAGAGTTCCGGAAGCTGCCATCGCAAGTGGTTGAGCTCCGGCCCGAAATCGACAAACCGGTTCACCGCCCAGCCGAAGGTCAGCAGCATGATGCTGGACAGAACGACCGTATAGAGGCCGGTGGTCAGCGTGCTGTCGCGGTCGCCGATCTGCCGGGCAAGGATCTGCGACACGGCGTAGGAGAACGCGCATAGGAGCGGCAGCAGCGTCACCCAGCGGAAACCGCCGACCTGCGGGTTCATGGCAATGACGACGCCGATGAAGCCGACGATCAGCGCGGCGATCCGGTGCATGCCCACCTGCTCGCCGAGAAAAAGCGCGGCCAGCACGGCGATCATCAGCGGCGCGGAAAAGAAAATCGTCGACACCTCGGCGAGGGTCATGAAGGGAAAGGCCGTGTAGAAAAGCGAAAATCCGAGCGCGAACATGAAGGCGCGCAGCAGATGCAGCGGCCACAGCGGCGTGAACAGCCGGTGCGGCGCGCCCAGAGCGACAATAAGGGGAGCGAGGATGATCAGCGCGATCAGGCCGCGCACGCCCATCAGGATCCAGATGGGGAAGGTGCCGATCAGGGATTTCATCAGCCCGTCCTGGCCGACGAACAGCATCATGCCGAGGATAATGCAGGTGATCCCCTCGGCGGCGCGAGGGTGGAGCCCGTAAGCATGCCGCGCGACTTCCGACATAGCGACCCACCAGACAAAAGCGGGCCCTCGCCCGCTACCGGTTTCAAGCTAGCCGATGTCGGAGAATCATGCGCGCTCAGGCGCGACAATTGCGTCGCAATCAGACGTACCCGAGGGCGGCCGGGACCGCCCTCGGGCTGGGAGGATCAGGCGAAGGAAACGCCGTTCTCGGTCATCGGCAGGCTCGAGACCCGCAGATCGTTGCTGGCCGTCGCGATCGCGTTGGCGAGTGCCGGTGCGGCCGGCGGCGTGCCCGGCTCGCCAACACCGGTCGGCATTTCCTGCGAGGCGACGATGTGCACGTCGATCGCTGCGATATCGCTGATGCGCAGCGGCTCGTAGTCAGGGAAGTTGAACTGGTCAACCTCGCCGCCGGTCAGCGTGATCTGGTCGCGCATCACGTGACCGATGCCGTATCCGATACCGCCTTCCATCTGCGCCTTGACGATGTCGGGATTGACGGCGATGCCGCAGTCGACGGCGCAGGTGACCTTCTCGATCCTGATGCCGTCTTCGGCATTGCCCGAGATCTCGACGACCTCGGCCACGTAACTGCCGAACGACTTGTGCACCGCGACCCCTTGCGCGCGGCCTTCCGGCGGCCTGCCCCAGTTGCCCTTCTCGGCGGCGAGCTTGAGCACGCCGGCCATACGGGCCTGGTCCTTGTCGCCGTCGAGGTGCGCCAGCCGGAACGCGACCGGGTCCCGGCCGGCCGCCTTTGCCGCCAGGTCCATCATCACCTCCATGACATAGGCCGTGTGGGTGTGGCCCACCGACCGCCACCACAATAGGCTGGTTGCCTTTTGCGTGTCGGTCAGGCCGACGAACTGACCCGGAATCCGGTAGGGCGTGTCCGAAACGCCTTCCACCGAGCTGTGGTCGACGCCGTCGTGGACGGAAAACGCCTCGAACGGCGTTCCCTTCATGATCGACTGGCCGGCGATGCGGTGGTCCCAGCCGACGATGTTGCCCCCTGCATCGAGCCCGATACGCACCTTGTGGCCGAAGGCCGGCCGGTAACGCCCGCCGGTGATGTCGTCCTCGCGCGACCATACGAGTTTCACCGGGCGTGAGCGGTCGGTCATGACGAAGGCCAGCGCGGCCTCGACCTGATAGTCGGCGTCGGGCGTTGCGCGCCGGCCGAAGGAGCCGCCGGCGAGCATGGTGTTGATCTGGATCTTCTCCATCGGCAACTGGAAGATCTGGGCCAGGGCCATGTGCGGCCCGGTCGGGAACTGGCAGCCGTCATGCAGGAGGATGCCGCCGTCGGCGGTCGCCTCTATGGTGCAGTTGAGCGGCTCCATCGGCGCATGGGCGAGCAGCGGGAAGTAGAACGTCTCCTCCACCACCATGGCGGCACCGTCGAGCGCCGTTTGAACCGGGCCGTGGTCGTTCTTGAGGACGTTGAACTCCGGTTCGGCATCGAGCGCCGCCAGGATCTCCGCCTTGATCTCGTCGGAGCTGCGGCTCTCGGCCTGGCTCATGTCCCATTCGACCTGAAGCGCCTCGCGGGCCTGGAGCGCCGCCCAGGTGTTCTCGGCGTAAACGGCCACGCCGGCCTTGTTCGGCAGGATCGCGGCATTGATGAAGCCCTTGACCTCCCTGGCGCCGCTGTCGTCCATGCCGACGGCCAGCCCGTCCTTGCGCGGCGGCCGCTTGATCACGGCCACCATCTGGTTCGGCAGGTGGACGTCCATGGCGAATTTGGCGGTGCCATTGGACTTGATCGCCGTATCGAGGCGGCGCACATCCGGATCGCCGATCAGCCTGAATTCGGCCGGATGCTTCAGCGTCGGCTCGGCGGGCGGCTCCATCGCGGCGGCGGCGGCCACGAATTCGCCGATCGGCGCGGACTTGCCGGCACCGACGACCATGCCCTCCTCGATCGCGAGTTCGGCTACGTCGACGCCCCATTCACCGGCGGCGGCGGAGATCAGCATCTCTCGGGCGGCGGCGCCGGCCTGGCGATATTGCATGAAGGAGTTCGCCATGGCGGTCGAGCCGCCGGTGCCCTGGAACTGGCCGAACAGGAGATTGGCGTAGTGCTGCGGGTTGGAGGGCGCGAACTCGTAGTCGATCTGGTCCATCCGCAATCCGAGTTCCTCGGCGATGAGGGTGGGAAGGCCGGTTGCCGGCCCCTGCCCTTTCTCGAAATGCTTGACGATCGCCGTTACGGTTCCGTCCGATCCAATCTTGACGAACGGGTTGAACATCTTGCTCTCGGCGGTCGCGGAGGCGAGAACGCCACCCGGGCGAACGCCGACCATGAGAACGGCCGTGGCGGCTGCGGCGCCCTTGAGGAAGCCGCGTCGGGATGTGTGAACTGTCATATCAGGCCTCCATGATCTCGGATGCGCGCTGGATACCGGCGCGGATTCGCTGATAGGTGGCGCAGCGGCAGGCATTGCCCCACATGTAGTCGTCGATCTCGGCGGCGCTCGGCCGCGGATTTTCCTTCAACAGCCCGACGGCGGACATGACCTGGCCGGACTGGCAATAGCCGCACTGGACGACATCCAGCTCGACCCAGGCCTGCTGAACGGCTTTTGCTTCCCTGGATTCCAGGCCCTCGATGGTGGTGACCTCGGAGCCGCCGACATCCTCGATGAAGGTCTGGCAGGAGCGCACCGGCTCGCCGTCGAGGTGGATGGTGCAAGAGCCGCAGGAAGCGACGCCGCAACCGAATTTCGTTCCTGTCAGTTTCAACTCATCCCGGATGACCCACAAAAGCGGTGTGCCGGGTTCGGCTTCGACGCTGTGGGTTTTTCCGTTCAATTGCAGTTCGTATTGCAAGACGATTCTCCTTAGCGGTGTTCAGGTTTTGGGGTGGGGATGAAATGCGGAATTTTTGATTTCGCGCGCGCCGAAATCCTCCCTCGTACGCAAGGCTCACACATGGCTGCCTTGACACTTTTACGATCTGACAACAATAGTCGATTTGTCAAAAATTGACAATATAAGACTTTTTGTCAATATCCGGCTATGAAGAATCGCGAGCAGATTATCGAGGCGGCGATCGGGGTCATTTCACGCTATGGCGTCAAGCGCACGACCATGAGCGACGTGGCGGCCGAGGCGAATATCGTGCGCCAGACGCTCTACAATCAGTATGCCAGCAAGGAGGACCTGCTGCGCGCGATGATTCGGCATATAGGCGAGCAGTCGGTCGCTTCAATACGGACCGAGGCAAAGGACGCGGACAGCCTCGCCGAGAAACTGGATATCTTCTTTCTTCATCTCGTCGTCAAACCGTACGAATGGCTGCAATCGTCGCCGGACGCCAAGGACATCATCGACGGGTTCAACGATGCCGCCCGCGACGAGCTGGCGAAATCCTACGAACTTCATCGCACCGAACTGCGAAAGATCCTGGCGCCCTATGCCGCGCCGATCGAACGGGCGGGGCTGAGCCTTGGCGCCGTCACCGACATGGTTCAAACCGCGGCCAAGGGCGCGAAGGGCAGCGCCAGGGACAAGCGTCACCTCGTGAACCTGCTCGGCTCGCTCAAGACCATGGTTCTGGTGCTGGCCGGGGAAGACCCGAAGTAAGGGAAGTCCACACACCGCGGGAATATCCGGCCATCCGAACCGGCATGCGTCAGCCGGCCAGACATTTTCAATCAAACCTTGACGGGTTCGGCCAATTCCCCAGTTTTTGTTGAAAGTCTTTTCGCACCCGTGCAGGTTTTTTTTCCGCGCGGCACGATAGGATAGTTCAGAACAATTATAACGAGGGAGACGACGGCATGCCTGACGCGGTCCGCCACGAGCTTCGCTTCATACTGAACAGTGAAGTGGTGCATCTGAACGACGTTGCGCCGACCCTGACCTTGCTCGACTATCTGCGCCTGCAAAAACGCCTGACCGGCACCAAGGAAGGCTGCGCGGAAGGCGATTGCGGCGCCTGCACGGTGCTTGTCGGCCGGCTGGGGCCGAAGGGCCTGGTCTACGAGACCGTCAATGCCTGTATCCGCTTCGTCGGCTCGCTCGACGCCTGCCACGTCGTCACCGTCGAGCACCTCGCCGACCTCAACGGCAATCTGCATCCGATCCAGCAGGCAATGGTGGACTTCCACGGATCGCAATGCGGCTTCTGCACGCCGGGCATCGTCATGTCGCTCTACGGCCTGTGGCTGGAGACGCCGAATGCGGATGCGGCGCGCGTCGAAAAGACCCTGCAGGGCAATCTGTGCCGCTGCACGGGCTACGATGCGATCCTCAATGCCGCAGAGGCCATGGCCGGCAGCGACAACAGCGGCGACAAGCTCGTCGTCACCCACGAGGCGATCACCCAGAAACTTTCCGAACTGCGCGACGGAAGCCGCGTCGAGATCGACACGCCCTCCGGCAAGACGATTGTTCCCGGCTCCGTCGATGACCTCGCCGAAATCCTCGAGGCGTATCCCAAAGCGACGGTCGTCGCCGGCTCCACCGATGTGGGCCTGTGGGTGACCAAGCACATGCACGACATCGCGCCGGCCGTCTTTATCGGCAACCTCGTCGAACTGCAGACCATCTCGGAAGACGAATCCGGCATCACGCTGGGCGCGGGCGTCACCTATACCGACGCGTTCGATGCGATATCCCGCGGCATCCCCACCATGGGCGATCTGTGGGACCGCATCGGCGGCGAACAGGTGCGCAACATGGGCACCGTCGGCGGCAATATCGCCAACGGCTCGCCCATCGGCGACACGCCGCCGCCGCTGATCGCGCTTGGCGCCGAACTGACGCTGCAAAAGGGCGCGACGACTCGCACCATCGCGCTGGAAGATTTCTTTATCGACTACGGAAAGCAGGACCGGGCGCCGGGCGAGTTCGTGCGCTCCGTCTTCATTCCGAAACTGCCGGCCGGCGACACATTCGCCGTCTACAAGATCTCCAAGCGCCGCGACGAGGACATCTCGGCGGTGTGCGGCGCCTTCCGCGCCCGACTGGCCGACGACGGAACCGTCGAAGACGCGCGCATTGCCTTCGGCGGCATGGCGGCGACGCCGAAACGGGCGAAGGCAGTGGAACAAGCGCTGGTCGGAAACGCCTGGAACGAGGCCACGGTCGACCAGGCCATGGCCGCGTTCGAACAGGATTTCACGCCGCTCACCGACTGGCGGGCCTCGGCGGAGTACCGGATGCTGTCGACCAAGAATCTTCTGAAGCGGTTCTATCTGGAAACACAGGGCCAGGCGGTACAGGTCGTACGGCACGAAAAATCCCTGGCGGAGGTGTAATCATGGGCGAAACCGTTACCCGCAGTTCCAAGGAAATCACCGGCGGCGTCCACACGCCGCGACAGCATGATTCCGCCCACAAACACGTCACAGGTGCGGCCGAATATATCGACGACATGGTCGAACCGGCCGGCACGCTGCATGCCTATCTCGGGCTCTCCGAGCGGGCCAATGCGGTGGTCAAGTCGATGGACCTGGAAGCGGTGCGCAACGCGCCGGGCGTTGTCGGCGTGCTGACAGCCGCGGACGTGCCGGGCGAAAACGATCTCAGCCCCACCCACCGGCATGACGAGCCGGTGCTTGCCGACGGCCAAAGCGCATTCTACGGCCAGCCGATTTTCGCGGTGATCGCGGAGACCCGCGAGCAGGCGCGCCGGGCGGCGACGCTCGCCCGGGTCGACTATGAGGACAGGCCCCACCACACCGATGTGGTCAGCGCCATGGAGGCCGGCTATCCGCACGTCACCGACCCGCTGCAACTTAGCAACGGCGATGCCGAATCCGCTCTTTCTTCGGCGACCAACAGGCTCAGCGGCGAGATGCGCATCGGCGGCCAGGACCATTTCTATCTCGAGGGCCATATCGCCATGGCCATTCCGGGCGAGGACGACGAGGTCACCGTCTTCTCCTCGACCCAGCATCCGAGCGAAATCCAGCACATGGTGGCGCAGGCGCTTGGCACGGTGTCGAACGCGGTGACCGTGCACACGCGGCGCATGGGCGGCGGCTTCGGCGGCAAGGAGACACAAGGCAACCAGTTCGCGGCCGTCGCAGCCATTGCGGCGAAACGCTGGAACCGTGCCGTCAAGATCCGCCCGGACCGCGACGACGACATGATCGCCACGGGCAAGCGGCACGATTTCCATGTCGCCTACGACGTCGCCTATGACGATGACGGCCGCATCGAGGCGCTGGACGCCGTCTTCGCGGCGCGCTGCGGTTTCTCGTCCGACCTTTCGGGCCCGGTCACCGACCGGGCGCTGTTTCACTGCGACAATTGTTATTTCCTGCCGAATGTGCGGCTGCGGTCGCGGCCGATGAAGACCGACACCGTGTCGAACACCGCCTTCCGCGGCTTCGGCGGTCCGCAGGGCAAGATCGGCGGCGAGCGCGTCATCGAGGAGATCGCCTATGCCCTCGGCAAGGACCCGCTGGAGGTGCGCAAGGCCAATTTCTACGGCATTGGCGAGCGCAACGTGACGCCCTACCACCAGGTGGTCGAGGACAACATCATCCACCGCATCGTCGAGGAACTGGAGGAGTCGTCAGATTACCAGGCGCGGCGGCAGTCGGTGCTCGACCACAATGCCAAGGGCGGCGTTTTGCGCAAGGGCATCTCGCTCACTCCGGTGAAGTTCGGCATTTCGTTCACCGCCACCTGGTTCAACCAGGCCGGCGCGCTGGTGCATATCTACCAGGACGGCTCGATCCACCTCAACCACGGTGGCACCGAGATGGGCCAGGGCCTCAACACCAAGGTGGCGCAGGTCGTTGCCGACGAGTTCCAGGTGGACATCGAGACGATCCGCATCACCGCCACGAACACGGGCAAGGTGCCGAACACCTCGGCGACGGCCGCCTCCTCCGGCTCCGACCTCAACGGCATGGCCGCGGCCAATGCCTGCGAGCAGATCAAGACCCGGCTGGTCGCCTACGCGTCGGAACATTTCGGTGTGCCGCAGGAACAGGTGACCTTCGTGCCCAACCACGTGCAGGTCGGCAACCAGCTCATCCCGTTCCACGAACTCGTCCGGCAGGCCTATACGCACCGCGTGCAGCTTTCGGCGGCCGGGTTCTACAAGACGCCGAAAATCCACTGGAACCGCGAGACGGGCCAGGGCCGGCCGTTCTTCTACTACGCTTATGGCGCTTCGGTTTCCGAAGTCACCATCGACACGCTGACCGGCGAATACCATGTCGACCGGGTCGACATCCTGCAGGATGTCGGCAAGTCGCTTAATCCGGCGATCGACCTCGGCCAGGTCCAGGGCGCCTTCGTCCAGGGCATGGGCTGGCTGACCACGGAAGAGTTGTGGTGGGACGGCAACGGCCGGCTGCGCACCCACGCGCCGTCGACCTACAAGATCCCCCTCGCCTCGGACAAGCCGAAGGAATTCAACGTCGAACTCGCCAACTGGTCGACCAACAAGGAGCGCACCATTCGCCGGTCCAAGGCGGTGGGAGAGCCGCCCTTCATGCTTGCCAATTCCGTGCTCGAGGCGCTGTCCATGGCGGTGGCCAGCGTCGCCGACTACCGCGAATGCCCGCGCCTCGACGCACCGGCAACGCCGGAGCGTATCCTGATGGCGGTCGAGCGGCTGAAACAGGGCTGAACATGGCGTCGCGCGCAACACGGCTGTCGCAGTTCCTCGACGCGAACAGCCCCGTCGCGCGCATCGCCGTCACCGAGGCGCTCGGATCGACGCCGCGCGAGGCCGGCACCTGGATGCTTGTCGCGGAGGGCGGCCTGTTCGGAACAATCGGCGGCGGACAGCTCGAAATGATGGCCATCAACGAGGCCCGCGCGCTGCTTGAAAGCGGCGAAGAAACCACCGTCATGGACATTCCGCTCGGTCCCGAGATCGGACAGTGCTGCGGCGGCCGGGTGAAGCTCGGCATCGACCGGCTCGACGAACGCGCAATCGGCGATCTCGCCGCCGAGACGCGCGAGGAAGAGGCAGCACTGCCGCAGGTCTATATCTTTGGCGCAGGCCATGTCGGCAAGGCGCTGGCCGAGGCTTTGAGCCTGCTTCCGGTCCGCGCAATCCTGGTCGAGACCCGGCAGGACGAGCTCGATTCCGCCGCGGCGGATGTCGAAAAGCGGCTCGCCGCAATGCCCGAAAGCCTGATCGGCGAGGCCGCATCCGGCTCCGCCTTCGTGGTGCTGACCCACGACCACGCACTCGACTTCATGATCGTGCAGCAGGCGCTCGCCCGGTCCGATGCCGCCTATGTCGGCATGATCGGCTCGAAGACCAAGCGGGCCACCTATCTGTCGTGGCATGAAAAGGAAGGCGGCACGCGCGCCGACTGCGACCGGCTGGTCTGCCCGATCGGCGGAAGCGCGGTAAAGGACAAACGCCCGCAGGTGATCGCGGCCCTTGTCGCGGCCGAGATCATGACAGCCGTTCTGGCCTAGTTTTCGGGGCTTTTTACCGCGGCCTCAAAAATGACATGAACATGATAGGCGTGCGGGATCGCCTGCCCTTTTTATAGCTTATATTCAAACACTTAACTGACCGCAGAACATTACCGCGAATTAATTTGCCCGGCTCAAGAGCGTATCCACATTCAAGGTGTGAGAGGTTCGCGCAATCGTGCGTCGGACCCGAACCGTTGAAGGAGGATGTTATGCTTAACACCTATGCACAACGTAGAATGAACGCGATCGATGCGGATATCCGCTCGCTGGTCAAACATCAGGATACGCTGACCAACAGCCAGTGGAACCGGCTGCAGCGGCTTGACCGGGCGCACAGCTTCTGGAAGCGCATCGCAGACGCCTGAAACAACCGGGCGGGCGCGCCTAGCGAACCGGGCATTCCGGTCCGCGTGCCCGCTGAAGACCGTCAGGTCACACGCTCTCCGGGCCCGTACAGGCCCGCACCCGCTCCCTAGTGCAGAATAATCTCGTGGTCGACTCGCCGCCACTCGCCCGGCCGGATCAGATGCCGGTGCGTGAACTGCACAGAATGGATCGGACCGTCCAGGTTCTCCTGCCAGAAATCGAGGAAACCGTGCAGCTTCGGAAAGTCCGGGGCCGTGTCGTATTCCTGCCAGAGATAGGACTGAAGCATGGTCCTGAAATCAGGCATGCGGTAGAAGATCTGAGCCGTGGTCAGGCCGTGGCCTGACAGCATCAGTTCCATTTCCGTTGCGCTCATCCATTCCCTCCGGTTCCAACGAATCACAATTGTCCACCGGTTTGCCCGACAAGGCAACTCGGTCGAAGATTTTTGCGTTTGAAAACAGTTTGTTAGCACTCATCGAAGGGAAGTGCTGATTGCGGGATCAACCAGGTTCTTCAATACAGACGCAACATGCGCCGTTGCGTCATGTCAGGTGCGGGAATTGACGTTGAGTTCGGCACTCAATTCAACGAATGCCGACCAAGCCGACCTGGTCTCTAACCGGCACGGATCTTATTCAAGATAAACGCGACGCGGTCGGGTACCGAGACTTTTGGCAATTCGCAAGTATCGTACCCCATGTCGGCAAGAGCCGTTTCGAGGCGAAGGTATTCTTCCTTGGCCTCTCGAAAGCCATGCTTGCGCGCAGCGTCATTCTTGAAGATCCCGGGCCAGGGCGGCGCCAGGAAGACGGTCTTCGAATATTGGCGGGTCGCGCCCAGTACGGAACGGTAGGATGCGCCTCCAGCAAACTCCAAAGCTACGGCAGCATCGACTATCCCCCTATCGAAGAACACAATGCCATCAAAATTTTGCATGCTTTCGAGGTCCGACCTCGCCATTTCCACAGCACGGCCGGCAAACGTTTTCAGATTAACCCAGGGCAAGGCCTCTCCGTTTCGGGACAGTTCGTCTGCGACGATCCTGCGGCCCGGCTCGGGCACAACCGCGTAGCCGCGGTCTGCAAGGGCCTCGAGCAGTGAAGACTTTCCGCCAGATGAACAGCCCGTGATCAGGATACGTCCGCTGCGCAAGCTGATTTCCTTCGTAGCAATGTTCTAGCTGCGCCGCAGCGTCCTATGAAATTGGCTCAAAGCCGTCACGTGGTATTGCCTCAATCACTGTGTTAGGCCTGCGGCAACCAGACATCAGGAGATGCGACTTGCCGTTCAACAAATTACACGTCCCAGCGAACCTATCATCAGAAACCTGCCAAGCGATCAACGAGGAGCTTCACGAAAGCCTCGTTGAAACGTGCGGCGTGAACCCCGACGATCATTTTTGCCTGGTTGCGCGATACCAACCGGGCGACATGCTCCTTCATCCAACTTTTCTTGGGCAGCGGGATCCGCAGGCGACAATCGTGATCGAGATTGCGCTTCTTGGCGGCAGGACTGACGGACAAAAGGAAGACCTGTTCAAGGATGTCCGCAAACGCCTGGACAAGATCGGTTTCGATGCCGACAATTCAATAATGTTCCTTCTTGAGAACAATCCAGCCGACTGGTCGTTCAGTCCGGAGGGTTCGGTGAAAACTGTGCTCGGACTATAGACCCGGGACAAACTGGAACTCGAACCATGACCGGGCCAATTTTTTGGTCTAACTGGAAAGGAATCCGGAGCCGGAGCGATTCTACAGCCCATGCCAGACCTGTTTGCCGATGCCACAACGGATTCCGTGAAATACTACTTGGACCGCATCGAACAACTTCTTCTGCGGGTTTCGGATCAGGACCGTCCGCAACAACTTCTGGACATCCGGCTGGCACCGGATATGTTCGACACGGGACTCAATCTTGCCATTGCATTGCAGTTTGCGGCACGGGCCCTCTGCCCGCCGGCAAACATGGAAGTCCCGGAAATCCCCGGTGAATTCACGACAAAGAGCCTGTTGGCGTTCAAGAATGAAGTCGAAAGTGTGATAAAACCGATCTCGGCACGCGACCTTTGCGAGCCCGTTTCGCATCAAGCCGGGTCGGCTCAACTGGAACAGGACCCGGCAGAGTATCTTGCCCGGTTTGCTTTTCCCAATATGATCTTTCATCTGAGTTTGGCCTATGCCGGCCTGCGCCACGGGGGCATGAATATAGGCAAGGCGGATTTTGACGGTCTGCACCGCTACTGATCCTCGCAACCGCGGTCATTCGTCAACTATAGGCCTGTCCGGTTCTCCGAACGACCGGTCTGCGGACAAAGCGGCGATCGCCTTTTACGCCCCTCTTGGGGTTTCACTTTCCAACCATCATCCAGAGGAACCGAAATGCCCGACAAGGAATACGTGCTTACAATGGCCAGATACAACATGTGGCAGAACGAAAGTTTGCTTGCAGCGGCTGACGGACTTCCAGCTGTTGAGCGCAAGAGGGACCGGGGAGCATTCTTCGGCTCGATCCAGAAAACACTGTCACACATTTTTTGGGGTGACATGATCTGGATGCACAGGTTTGCCGGAACACCGGCTCCGGATGGAAGTATTACCGACTCCACCGATTTTATAAGGACCTGGGAGCAGTATCTCGTTGACAGGGCAGCGTTCGACCAGACGATACTGGAATGGGCGCACGACGTTGATCCGCAATGGTTTGAGGGTGACCTCTCCTGGTATTCTGGTGCGATCGGCCGGGAACTGACCAGGCCCAAAAAGATACTGATCGTTCAGCTATTCAACCATCAGACACATCATCGAGGGCAAGTTCACGCGATGCTGACGGCAGCGGGTGCAAGGCCGGACGACACGGATGTTCCCTTTATGCCGGAACGATTTCTCAACCTGTGAGACCGAAAACAGACGGCATGCATGTGACGGCTTTGTGCTCGCAACCGACATTCGGAAGCCGATTCAGAAGCAAATCGAATGCTCTCGAGCCGCTGAACCGATTCTGTAAAATTGAAGTTCCAGATCAAAAATGCGACCTTCCTACCAGTAAATTGGTATTCGCATGTGCCGTTGCGCCGGATTGCCAGAACACGTGGAACTCCGCTCCTGTGGGTCTTGGTGATAGCAAATGTGAGAGGGATTGAACTGGAGTGAACATAGAGAAACTCGGCAACTCACGCATAATAAATATTCTCTCCAAAATTCCGATCATGGCCTGGGACAGCCGCCTGAGGCGCTGGCTTTTTAACCCGAATAAAACACTGCAAGGCGCAAACCTCAGAGCGGGTCAGACCGTTCTCGAAGTCGGATGCGGCTCCGGGTTCTTCACGATACCAGCTGCTCAGATGATAGGAGAATCCGGACGCCTGATTGCCATGGACCCAGTCTCGAGTTTTGTCGACGCGGTGAAGGAGAAATCGCAGACCGCGGGCCTGAAGAACGTAGAGGTTGTAAGGCGAGATGCCTTGAATTCAGGATTGGAGGCGGCGAGTGTCGATGTGGTTCTGCTGTTTGGCGTTGTTCCCTTTCCTACATTGCCACTTGGTAAGCTATTGCCTGAAATGCACAAAATTCTGAAGAGGAACGGAACGTTGGCGGTTTGGTTGTTCCCAACCACGGCCGGTGTGCCGACCACCATTGTGAAATCCGGTTTATTCCAGGAACTGGGCAAGAAAAACGGGGTTTACACATACGTGCGGTCCAACGGCCGTGAATGACCGCCGTTGACACCATGCCGACCGGCCCTATTCCATCGGGAACGGTAGACAAACTCCCCGAAACTGACATTTTGCCGGTAATCTGACCGCCGCCTTCAGCTTCCGTCGCTCCAGCCCTCGTCGGAGTGGGTGCCGTCGCAGAAGGGCTTGTTGCCCGATTTTCCGCAGCGGCACAGCACATATTTCTTCTCCGACTGGCCCTCGGCCCAGTAGCCGGCCTCGACCGGGATATTGCACACCCGGTAGGGGCCGTTCTTTTCGACCGTAATGCTGACCGCACCGTCGGCCAGCATCTCGCCGTCGCCGCCGGTTTCGCTGTAACGCAGCGCGCCTGAGGGACAGGCCTGCATGACCTCGCGAATCTCGTCGATGCTCCCATTGTCGGGCTGTATCCAGGGCTTTTGCTTCGTATTGAATATGGCGGCCGCCCGGCGTCCGCACTCGCCGGCGTGGGAGCACAGGAGCGGGCTGTAATAGATGGTCACCTCGGCACCCTGGTAGGCCCGGACCTTGTCCTTGTCGGCGACATCGGACGCGCCGCTGTCGAAGCCGTTTTCCTTGTGCGATCCGTCACAGAAGGGCTTGTTCGACGAGCCGCCGCAACGGCACAGCGCCATCACCGGCCTTGTCTCGGCTTCCGCACCGTCCGCGAGGCGCAGATCGCCGAGGTTCTTGACCACGAGCGGTCCGTTTTCGCGCTGTTCGATGGTGACCTTGTCGTCGCTCACTGCCTTGCCTCCCGTATCAGCTGGGTGTGATGACCGAATTGCGGCGCCGGTCATTCCGCGAAAGCAGAAGACCCGCACCCGACTTGAGCATATATCGCCGAGCGACTTCAATGACAGGCTACGAAACGGTTCGTTCGCGAAAACGCTACAGTGACGCTCGCAGGTCGGCATGGCTGAAGAAAACATCATGCGCACCGGCCTCGCGCAATCTCTGCGCCAGGCCGGCATCGGCGTGCCCGCCGCCGGCAAAGCCCCACACGGTCATGCCGGCGGCAAGGCCGCCCTTCACACCGTTGACACTGTCCTCGATGACGAGGCAGCCGGACGGCTCGGCGCCGAGCTTTTGCGCGGCCATCAGGAAGAGATCGGGCGCCGGCTTGCCGCGTGCCACCTGTGCCGCGTGATAGATATGCGGTTCGAAATGGCGCTTGAGGCCGGTGACCTCGAGCTTGATCTCCAGCGTGTCGGGGGCGCTGGACGTTGCAACGGCCTTCGGCCCGACAAAGCCGGCAATCACAGCCTCGATGCCGTCGACGATCCGCAACTCGGTGCGCAGGCGCGCGATCGAATCCTCGCGCAGGGCCGTTCCGAAATCCGCCGGCAGCGGTGCGTCCTTCCTGGCCCGGTGGTCGCGGTCGAGTTCGGCCAGGAAATCGTCGGCATTGAGGCCCATGAAGCGGCGCTGATATTCCACCGGCTCGTATTCGAGACCGATGCGTGTCAGGTGCTCCATCTCGACTTCATGATAGATTACTTCCGAATCCACCAGCACGCCGTCGCAGTCGAATATGATGGCGGAAAACGCCATGTTTAATTCCCCTTCTACCGGTCGATCCAGACCGTTGCACAGTTTGCCTGCCAGCCGCGCCTGTGAAGTTCCGGCGCATCGCTGCATTCCAGCGGATGGCCGACGCAAAGATAGGCAATGAATGTCCATTCGCGAGGTACCGCCAGCACGTCGTTCATGATTTGCGGATCGAGGATCGAGACCCAGCCGACACCGACATTGTGCGCGCGGGCCGTCAGCCACAGCGTGTGGATCGCCATCACTGTCGAATAGGCCAGTGTCTCGGGCATCGTCCTGCGGCCGAGGCCGCATCCTTCCGCCGGATCCGGATCGCAGAAGAACGCGTAATGCACCGGCGCTTCGCGCAAACCGGCCAGCTTCAGGGCCAGGTAATTCTGGCGGACAGCGTCTTCATAGCCGTGGCTGGCGGCGAGGTTTTCCCTTTCGAATGAATCGCATACGGCGCGGCGTTTATCTTCATCCATCACTCGAACAATGCGCCAGGGGCGGCTATTGCCGACGGAGGGCGCGAAGTCGACGGAGGCCTCGATCCTGGCGAGCACATCCGCCGCAACCGGCTGCGTGCTGAAGTGGCGCACATCCCGCCGCCATTTCAGGATATCGCCCAGGCGGGCGCTGTGGTCATGCGAAAGGTCCATGCCTGAAAATCCGTAGTCCGGGTTATGGAATCGCCCCCGACCGTCTTGGCAGCAAGACGGTGTCCCGCGCAACCGAAATTTTCGCGGCGGCGCGAAACGGAAATCAATGCACTACTGCAGCGCGGCGCGGATCATCTTCTGGCAGCGCGCGGCCATGAAATCGATGAAGAGCCGCAGCTTCGGATCCTGGAAATCCTTGTGCGGAAAGATCACCGCGAGCTTGGCGGGAACCGGCGGATTGTCCGGCAGGATTTCCACGAGCTGGCCGGAATTGATGAAACGCTGAACCTCGAAGCGCGGCTTGTTGACAACGCCGTGGCCGGCGAGCGCCCATTCCATCAGCACGTCGCCGTCGTCGGAATCGAAAACGCCGCTGACCTCCACCTTGCGCACGCCCTCGGGCGTTTGCAGCGACCAGACATATTCGCTGGAGCCGGGGAAACGCAGCAGAAGGCAATTGTGATCGTCCCTCAATAGATCGTCGATGCCGCCGGGCATGCCCACCTTCTTGATGTAGTCCGGCGAGGCGCACAACACGCGATCGCAATCCATGATGCCGCGCATGCGCAGCGACGAATCCTCGATGACGCCGAGGCGGAAGGCAAGGTCGATGCTTTCCTTGAGGATGTCGACATTGTGGTCCGACAGGCGCAGGCGCACCTCGATGTCGGGATACTGCTCGTGAAAATCGGGGATGCCGGATGCAATGAAACGGCGGCCGAAGCCAAGCGGCGCGGTGACCCGGATAACGCCCTTGGGCTGGCCCGAAACCGAGGCGATCGACGCCTCGGCATCCTCGACCGCCTGGATGATGCGCCCGGCGCCGCGATAGAAGATCTTGCCGTGCTCGGTCGGCGTCAACTGCCTTGTCGTGCGGTTGAAAAGCCGCACGCCGAGATATTTTTCCAGCTCCTTGACGCGGTTGCTCGCCACGGCCGGGGATATGCGCAGATCGCGGCCGGCGGCCGACAGGTTGCCGAGTTCGACGACCCGCAAAAACACCTTGATATTTTCAAAATACGACATGGGTCGATCCTAAGATTATTTAGAAAATTTTGAAAGTCATCCGGCGTCTTGCGCCTTTTTTTTAAGGCCCGCCGGCGTCAGAATGCGGCAAACGACAGGGGAATTCTCATGTACGATTTTGCCATTGCCTGGGACTGGCTGTCCTTTGCCGCGCGCTGGCTGCACGTGATCACGGCGATCGCGTGGATCGGTTCGTCCTTTTATTTCATCGCCCTGGATCTCGGACTGCGGCAGCGCAAAGGCCTGCCCGAGGGTGCCTACGGCGAGGAATGGCAGGTGCACGGCGGCGGCTTCTACCACATCCAGAAGTACCTCGTGGCGCCGGCGGAGATGCCGGAGCACCTGACCTGGTTCAAGTGGGAATCCTACATGACATGGATTTCCGGCTTTGCGCTGATGGCCATCGTCTACTACGCCGGCGCCGACCTTTACCTCGTCGATCCGGCGGTGCTCGACATTTCGGCTCCCGTAGCGATCCTCATCTCCGTCGCCTCACTGGCTTTCGGCTGGCTCGTCTACGATTTTGCCTGCAAGATGTTCCTCGGCAAGAGCGACACGGGGCTGATGATCTTCCTTTATGTCGTGCTCGTCGCCATGGCGTGGGGTTATACGCACCTCTTCACCGGCAGGGCGGCGTTCCTGCATCTCGGCGCCTTCACCGCGACGGTCATGTCGGCCAACGTCTTCATGGTCATCATTCCCAACCAGAAGATCGTTGTCGACGACCTGATCGCCGGCCGGAAGCCCGATCCGAAATACGGCCAGATCGCCAAGCAACGCTCGACGCACAACAACTACCTCACCCTGCCGGTGATCTTCCTGATGCTGTCGAACCACTATCCGCTCGCCTTCGCGACGGAGTTCAACTGGGTGATCGCATCGCTGGTCTTCCTGATGGGCGTCACCATCCGCCACTGGTTCAACACGCGCCACGCGCGCAAGGGCAATCCAACCTGGACCTGGCTGGCGACCGTGCTGCTTTTTATCGCCATCATGTGGCTCTCGACCGTGCCGAAGGTGCTCACCGGCGAAGGCGAGGAAGAAAGTGCCGCGATCATGCCCGCCTTCGAACGCTTCGCGACCAACGTGCATTTCGACGACGCAAGGGAAATCGTCCTGTCGCGCTGTTCCATGTGCCATGCACAGGAACCGGTCTGGGAGGGTATAATCGTGCCGCCTAAGGGCGTTCTTCTGGAGAACGACGCGGAAATCGCGGCACAGGCGCGCGACATCTATCTGCAGGCCGGCCGCAGCCACGCCATGCCGCCCGCCAACATAACCCATATCGAACCATCCGAACGCGCCATGCTGGTCGCCTGGTTCGAGAGTGCGATCGCCGCCAAACCGGAGCAGGAATAAGTGACCGCAAGATTGATCAGAGGACGGCTGCTGTCGTTCAAGGACGCACCGAAGGCCATAGACGACACCGCTTCCTACACCTACGAGGAAGACGGCGCCCTGCTGATGCAGGACGGCCTTATCGTCGCGGCCGGCGATTATTCAACCGTGAAGGAAAAGGCACCGGCGGATGCGATCGAAACCGATCACCGGCCGCATCTGATCATGCCGGGTTTTATCGACGCCCATATCCATTTCCCGCAGATGCAGGTGATCGGCTCCTACGCCGCCGCCCTGCTGGAATGGCTCAACACATACACGTTCGTCGAGGAACAGCGTTTCGCCGACGCCGCGCACGCGGCCCGCATCGCGACTGCCTATTTCGACGAGCTCGTGCGCCACGGCACGACGACGGCCGTCACCTATTGCTCGGTGCACAAGACCTCCGCCGACGCATTCTTTACCGAAAGCCACCGGCGCAACATGCGCATGGTCGCCGGCAAGGTGATGATGGACCGCAACGCGCCGCCGGAACTGCTGGACACGCCGCAGACC
This sequence comes from Nitratireductor sp. XY-223, assembly GCF_004959855.1. Lineage (GTDB taxonomy): Bacteria > Pseudomonadota > Alphaproteobacteria > Rhizobiales > Rhizobiaceae > Hoeflea_A. The sequence continues at coordinate 130,171 of NZ_SPNT01000004.1, forward strand.
GGCTACGACGACACCAAGGCGGTGATCAACGACTGGCACGGCAAGGGACGCCAGCTCGTCGCCATCACGCCGCGCTTCGCCATCACGTCCACGCCCGAGCAGATGGAGATGGCGGGCACGCTGATGCGCGAGCACCCGGACTTGCACATGCAGACCCACCTGTCGGAAAACAAGGCGGAAATCGAATTCGCCAAGGAACTCTATCCCTGGGCGAAGGACTACACGGACATCTACGAGCGCTACGGAATGCTGGGGCCGGCGAGCCTGTTCGGCCATTCGATCCATTTGAGCGAGCGCGAGGCCGACGTGATGTCGGAAACCGGATCCGTCGCCGTGTTCTGCCCGACGTCGAACCTCTTCCTCGGCAGCGGCCTGTTCGACCTGAAGACGCTGGACGAGCGGTCCAACCCCGTGCGCATCGCTGTTGCCACCGATGTCGGCGGCGGCACCAACTATTCGATGCTGCGTACCATCGACGAGGGCTACAAGGTGCTGCAGCTCCAGGGCCAGCGCATGACGCCGCTGGAGAGCTTCTACCGCATCACCCTCGGCAACGCCCGGGCGCTGTCGCTTGAAGACAAGATCGGATCGCTGGAGCCCGGACGGGAAGCCGACATCGTCGTGCTCGACGCGGCGGCGACACCCGCCATGGCCCTGAAGATGGAAGCCGTCACAAAGCTCACCGAGGAGCTTTTCCTGCTGCAGACGCTCGGCGACGACCGGGCTATCGTCGAGACCTATGTGGCCGGCGAGCCGGCCAAGAGCACGCTTTAAGCAGCCGATCCCCATTCATAGAAAAACCCGCCAAGGTGTTGAACCATGGCGGGTTTCCGCATTTGACGTTTTGCCGGTTAACTGCCCCGGTAGGTCGAATAGCCGTAAGGCGAGATCAGCAGCGGGACGTGATAATGCGCACCGGCATCGGCGATGCCGAAACGGATCGGGATAACGTCCAGGAAGGCCGGTTCGGGAAGCGCAACGCCGCTCCGCCTCAGATAGTCGCCGGCATGAAAGACGAGCTCGTACTGCCCGACCGTCAGCGTGTCGCCCGAGAGCAGCGGCGCGTCGCAACGGCCGTCGTCATTGGTCGCGACAGACTTGATATGCGTACGCGTCTCGCCCTCGATCGCGTAAAGATCGATGGAAAGGCCCGCCGCCGGATTGCCGGAGGCCGTGTCGAGAACATGCGTGGTGAGGCGTCCAGTTTCAGCCATCGGTAACTTCCTTCACGCTTTCGCCCAATCACCGCTTTCGATCACGAAGGCGGCCGGATAGTCAATTTCTTCCAGATTCGTACCCTCACCGTCGCGGTCGACGACGAGGAACGTGCTCGTCTCATTCAGCGCCATCAGCGGGTGATGCCAGACATTGGCGCGGTAGTTCACGCCCTGGCGGCCGTGCGCCAGGAAGGCCTGCGGCCGTCCGGGCCGCCCGTCTTCGTCGCCAGCCGCGATCACCAGCCACGGCCGGTTGTCGAGGGGAAAGAAGGCCTGGCTGCCGAGCGGATGGCGTTCCATCATCGTCACTTGATAAGGGAAACTGCGCGGCTGGCCGCGGAACAGGCTGACGATCGCCGTGCCGCTCGGGTCGAGTTCGGCGCGGGCAAGCGCATGGAACCGTTCGGTCGTGCCCTGGTTGATCATGCGCAGCTCGGCGCCATCGGTCTCCAGCACCTCGCCGAACGGCGCGAACGCCTCCCGGCTGAGCGGCTGAACGGTAAGGGCCTCGCCCATATCAGGCCTTGTTTCCGTAGATGCGCAACCGGCTCACGCCGCCGTCCGGACGGATGTTGAACCGGACATGGGTGAAGGGGCCGTTGTTTTCGATCGCATCGGCGTCGAATTCGTGGATGTGATCCATCTGCAGCTTCTCGCCGGACAGGATCGGCGTCCAGTTCTCGGACGCGGCGATCTCGCTCTCGTCGAAGCCGCCGGAATGATCCGGCAGGTAGGCGCCGAGCAGATCGCAGCTGTCGGGATAGTTGCCCTTGAAATGCGCGGTGTCGACGACGATCCGGCTGATGCCGCCGGCATGGCCGAGCTTGAGAACGGTCCAGTCATAGCCGGGCCCGCGGCGGCGCGCGGTTTCCCAGCCGTCGCCCATATTGACTCCGCGTCCGGGGCCGAGCAGCCGCTCGGGCGCCCCGAAATGGGCGTCGGACCAGGCCAGGGCACGTCCGCCGTGGAAGACATAGGCGAGATCGACCTCCTGGTCGGCCTCGACCTTGTCCCAGTCGAAATGGGCGGCGCCGAAAACACGCAGCCGCGCCACGCCGCCGTCCGGATAGATATGCAGGCGCAGATGCGTCCATACGCGGCCGCGCATCGCCTCGTCGTCGATCCGGCGGAAGTGGTGCTGACCGGGACCGAGATCCGTCTTGCCGAGGATTTCAACCCATTCGGACTGGTCGTCCGGATCGCCCTCCTCCAGGAAGATGGCCTCGATGCTCGCCTGCGGCGGATAGTTGCCGGTGAAGTGGCTGGTATCGATGTCGAAGCCGAAGATGCGGCCGGGCATCGCCAGCTTGATGACGCCCCAGTCGTGACCGGAAACGCGCTTGCGGCGCGATTCCCAGCCGTCCATCCACTTGCCGTTGTCGTCGTATTTGTCGGGGATGAACACCGCCGGCTCGTCCGACAGCATGCGTTCCAGCGGTGCGAAGAACTCGTCCGTTGAATAGAGCGCCTTCGCGCCGAGCCGCGCCGAGGCGAGGTTGATGGCGCCATTGGTGAATTCGGGCATCTCGGTGCCCAGATCTGACGATTTTACGATTTCGTTCATATCCTACTCCGGCAGAATCGCATCAAGCCTGAGCCTGGCGATCTTCTCGACCTGCGCACAGGCCGTCTGAAATTCTTCTTCCTCGCTGTTGGAAATGCGCTCGCGGAAGGCAGCGAGGATGTCATCCTTGTTCAATCCCTTGACCGCGATGATGAAGGGAAAGCCGAAACGGCTCATATAGTCGGTATTGAGACTGGTGAACTCGGCATGTTCGCCGGCGCTCAAACGGTCGAGCCCGGCGCCGGCCTGTTCGGCCTTTGAATCTTCCGTGAGTTCACCGGCGACCGCCAGCTTGCCGGCGAGATCCGGGTGGGCGAGCAGAACATCGCGGCGCTCGTCGCGGCTCGCCTGGCGGAAGATGGCGCAGAGCGCCGCGTGAACGGCGCCGGCCCGCAAGGGATCGTAAACGGCGCCGGAATCATAGGCCCGCTCGGCAACCCACGGGGAATGCTCGAAGACACCGCCGCATTGCGACAGGAAAGAGCTGCGCGCCGTCATTGCGAATCTCCCGCAGGCTTGTGGTGTTCGTGCCAGTGGCGGGCGATGTCGATGCGGCGCGGCACCCAGACCTTCTCATGGCCGGCCACATAGTCGAGGAAGCGCGCCAGCGCAGCCGCCCTGCCTGGCCGCCCGATCAGTCGGCAGTGAAGTCCGACGGACATCATTTTCGGCGCACCGGCCTCCCCCTCGGCATAGAGGACGTCGAAGCTGTCCTTGAGATAGGCATAGAACTGGTGGCCGCTGTTGAAGCCCTGCGCCGTGGCAAACCGCATGTCGTTGGCATCGAGCGTATAGGGGATGATCAGGTGCGGGCCGCGGGGACCTTCCACCCAGTAGGGCAGATCGTCGGCATAGGCGTCGGACGTGTAGAGAAAACCGCCCTCCTCCATCGACAGTTCCACCGTGTTTTCGGAACTGCGGCCGGTGTACCAGCCGAGCGGGCGTTCGCCCGTCACCTCGGTGTGGATGCGGATGGCCTCGCGCATGTGCTCGGCCTCCTCCTCGCGGGTGAAATCGCGGTATTCGATCCATTTGAGGCCGTGCGAGGCAATTTCCCAGCCGGCTTCCTTCATGCCGGCGACTGCTTCCGGGTTGCGTTCCAGCGCGGTGGCGACCCCGTAGACGGTGACCGGAATATTGCGGCTGTTGAACATGCGCCACAGGCGCCAGAAGCCGGCGCGGGAGCCGTATTCGTAGATGGATTCCATGTTCATGTGGCGCTGGCCGGGCCAGGAGGCTGCGCCGACGATTTCCGACAGGAACGCTTCCGAGCCGGCGTCGCCGTGCAGGATATTGTTCTCGCCGCCTTCCTCGTAATTGATCACGAACTGCACCGCCACATTGGCGCCGCCGGGCCATTTCGGGTCCGGTGTGTTGCGGCCATAGCCGATCATGTCGCGCGGATAATCCGTCACCGCTGCTGCTCCCATATTTGCCGCAACGGTAGCACCACCGGGGCGAAAACTCGACGCTCTACACCCCCCGCTTTTGTTGAAACTGTTTCAGCGTCGAAGGCCGGCAATTCCACTCAACCGAACCTGAACCGGCAGGTCCGATATTTTCAACCTATTGAAATATATGCGTTTAATTTCGCAACGGGTGAGAAACCAAGGCCAGGCCGTCAGCCTTCGGCCGGTTCACGCACGGTCCGTGTCGCCGGCAAGCGGGCCAGCACCACGCCGCCGGCGAGCACCAGCAAGGCGCCCGCGATCTGAACCGCACCCAGCTTCTGGTTGAAGGCGGCAATGCCGAGGATCGCAGAGAACGGAATGGCGGCATAGCCGACCGGGACGACAATGACGGCATCGGCGTTCCGGAAAGCCTTGATCCAGCAGAACTGTCCGAAGAGCGCCAGCGGACCGATGGACAAGAGCCAGACCAGGTCGCCGCCGTGCATAGGCCGCCACACAAGAAACGTGGGAACGGCGAGCATGATGACCGCCAGGATATTGACATAGAGCATGATCACCATCGGGCGTTCGCGCCCGGTCAGAAGTTTGATGAAGAAAAGCTCGGCCCCTGAGAGCACGGAGCCCATGACGGCAATGCCGATGCCGAGCAGGTTGGAGCCGGAGGCGCCGGTATGTTCTTGCGAACGCACGATCAGCATGGCGCCGATCAGGCAGGTCAGCGCGGCGAACCAGTGCATCGGGCCGGCGCGCTCCTTCAGCAAAACGATGGCAAGCAGCATGGCGACGACGCCGTTGGTCAGCGTGATCGACGTGGCATCCTCATAGGCCATGAACAGGGGCGCCGATATGATGCAGATCTCGCCGGTGACCCCGCTCGCGGCGCGCGCCACGTGGAGGCCGGGCATATCGCTTTTCAACGGCGCGAGCCCCCGGTGGATCCACAGCGCCACCGCGCAGATCACCACCGCCGCACCGAGATAGCGCATGAAAACGATCTGGACGGCGTCGACCTCGGTGCCGACAAATTCGGCGGAGGCGAAGATCAGTGTGAAGACAAAGGCCGCGAGAAGCGTCCAGAGCACCGCCCGAAGTGTGGACATATTGAGTTTCAATGCGTTCGATCCGCTCTCAAGGGGCCGGCCGGGCGCGCGCCGTGGTCCGAGCAAGCCGCTTCGTCTCGCCGAGAGAACGGCAATAGCGCAAAAAGGTCAACACGTTCGAACCGCAGGATCAGGCGTCCGAAGAACCGCCGGCCGCCTTCAGTATGGCATCGACCAGCGCCCGGCCCGCGGTTTCGATGTCGCCGCTGTTGTCGACGATGACAGCGCCCGGCCAGTTGACCTTGAGATTGGCGCTGCGCGCCAGGCGTCCGAGGATCTCGTCCTCGCTCTCGCGGCCCCGCAAGGCCAGCCGCCGGGCCAGCACGTCGGGCGATGCGGTGATGTTGATGACGACGAAATTCGCGTAGCGCTCGCTGAGGCCCTGCAGGACGGCACGCGAGCCGTTGCAGACGGCACAATGGCCGGCACGAATGCGCGTGTCGATCTCGATTGGCAGCCCGTAACGCAAACCGTGCGCGGGCCAGTGGAAGGCGAATTTGCCCTGCTTCAGCTCTTCATCGAAGACCTCCGGCGTCGCCGGGATATGGTCTTCCGTCGCGCCGTCGGCCGGGCGGGTGATCACCCGGCGGACGAAGAACACCTCGTCGCGACCCGCCAGCGCGTCGCGAGCGAAATTCATGAGCGTGTCCTTGCCGGCACCGCTCGGCCCGATCACGGCGACGAACGCGCCACCCCCGACGGGCAAGCCCTCCGCCCCGCCTTCCAGCGATTCAGCCATGGACGCCACTATGCGACACGGCGGCCTTCGCGCCAGACCGTTCGGACGATCGGCACATGATGATCGACGCTGACGCGCACCAGGTCGCCGCGCTTGCCGATGGCGATCTCGCCGCGGTCGTGAAGACCGCAGGACTCGGCCGGGTTCTTCGAGACCATGCAGATGGCTTGCGGCAGGCTGATGCTGTCGACACGCTCACCAAGCCCGAACGCAGACTGGATCAGGCTGAACGGGATGTAGTCGGACGACAGAATGTCCAGCAGGCCGTTCTCCGCGAGTTCCTGCGCGGCGATATTGCCGGAGTGGGAGCCGCCGCGCACGACGTTGGGCGCCCCCATCAACACGGCGAGACCGGCTTCCTTGGAGGCCTTGGCCGCCTCGAAGGTGGTCGGGAACTCGGCCACCTCGATGCCTTGCGCAACGGCTTCGTCGACATGTTCGAGCGTCGCATCGTCGTGGCTTGCGAGCACGATGCCGCGATCCTTGCAGGCCTCGGAAATCGCCTTGCGGTTGCGGTCCGAATTGGCTTGCGAATCGGCGATCCGCTTGGCGCAAAAGGCCCGGAAGACCTCATCGGACATTTTCAGCTTCCCCTGGTAGTAGGTGCTGTAGGCGTCCATGTTGCGAAACTGGCGCTGGCCGGGCGCATGATCCATCAGCGACGCCAGCCGCACGCGGCGGTCGCCATCGAACTCGCGGAAACCGTCGAAGCAATCGGCGGCCGAGACCTCGCAGCGCAGGTGCAGGAAATGATCCGCCCGCAGGCGGTCGTTCCGGCAACCGTCGTCGATCGCATCGGCGAGCTTGCGCATGTCCTTTGCCGAAAGTTCGGCATCCTCGTCCATGCCGATGCGCAGCGCGTCGAACACGGTCGTGATGCCCGACGAGCAGATCTGCGCGTCATGCGCGAGGACCGCCGCAAAGGGGTTCCACCGGACCTTCGGGCGCGGCGCGTAATGGCCCTCGAGATGATCGGTGTGCAGTTCGACAAGGCCCGGAATGACATAGTCGGCTTCCATGTCCTCGGCGGACGGCACCGCGGTCGAACCGCCAATGTCGGCGATAAGGCCGCCGCGCACGACGATCGTGCCCTCGACGATTTCATCCGTCAAAACGATCCTGGCATTCTTGAGTATCAACTCGGACATCTTATCCTGCGTTCTTTGCGTTGTTTCTTAAGCCGACCGGCGTTGCTCGCCGAGCATCAGCGGAAACAGAGAATGGACCTGAAACGGCGCGCCGCGTTCGGCCTCGGTGAACAATGCGATATTGCGGACCTCGACGGGCTCGCTCAGCACCGGATCGAAAAACGCATGAAGCGCCTGTTCGACCCGCGCCGCGTCACCGGCTCCGACCGGACCGGTCAGCGTCATGTGGAAGCGAAACTCGTCGAAGACGTAAGGATACCCCCAGCGCTGCAGATTCGCCAGTTGCGGAGGCGTTAATTTTTGCGGTGCCCGGCGTTCGACCTCGGCATCGCTCAAAGGCGCCCGGAAACAGTCGAAATCGCGCACTGCGCGTCCGGCGAGATCATTGAGATCGGCCACCGGCTCGCTCGGAACCAGCGCGAAAAACGAGCCGATGCGCGCGATCGTCAGCTGCGGTATCTCGAAGGCGCGCACGGTGGCTGCAAAGGCCGTCATGGCCGCCACAAGCTCTGGTTCGCTGGTCTCGCCGGCAAGCCGGAACGGCGCTTTCAGTGTGCCGTGGAACCCGTAGCGGCGCGGGGCCGCCGTATGAAAGGCGATTTCGGCATCGTTCAACCCGGTGATCGCCGGCGCCTCGACGGTCTCGTCGGTAAACGCGTTGCGTCCCAGCCAGTTCGTCGCCACCCGGGTCAGCGGGTCGTTCGAAGGCGGAACAAAAAATATGGCGTACCGCATCCCATCATCTCCTAGTTTCGCCGACTTCCTAAATCGCCCTTTTTTCGGTTGTCCGAATAAATAGCACACCTGTGCGATAATATAGTCAGAGGCAAGGCTTCAGCTTTCCGACCGGTCACGGCCCATCAGCCTGCTCCGGATCGCATTGGATATATTGTCGAATATAAACACCGTCGCCAGGATCAGCACGACCATGTAGGCGACATTCTCCCAGTCGGCATTCGTGCGCATGGCTTCCCAGAGCTTCAGGCCGATGCCGCCCGCACCGACGGCGCCGATAATGGTTGCCGACCGGGTATTCGATTCCCAGAAATAGAGCGACTGGCTGGCAAATACAGGCAGCACCTGCGGAACGACACCGTAGCGCTGCACAAGCACCGGCGCGGCGCCGACCGAACGGATGCCCTCGCGCTGGCGGTCGTCGATGTTTTCCAGCGCCTCCGAATAGAGCTTGCCGAGCGTTCCGGTGTCGGTGAAGAAGATCGCCGAGATGCCGGCTAGCGGCCCCGGGCCGAAGGCGCGGGTGAAGAACAATGCCCAGATCAGCATGTCGACACAGCGCAGGAAGTCGAACGCCCGCTTGAATAACTGGTTCACCAAGCGGTTCGGCGTGATGTTGCGCGCCGCGATGAACGACAGCGGGAACGCGAGAATTGTCGCAAACAGCGTGCCGACAAAGGCCATGACGATGGTCTGCAGCAGCTTGATCCAGACATCGGCATGCTGCCATTCGGCGTTGTAGAGGATGTTGTTCCAGGCAAGGGCCGCATTGGACTTGGCGGGATCGATGCGGTCGCCCGAAAACACCAGGCCGACGACCTCGGAGAAGCTCTTGCCCCAGAACGGCGAACGGGTGTCGAACCAGAAGTTCTCCCAGCCGAAGAACCGGTGGCGGACCTTGACCTCGTCGCTTTCGACCTCGACCGTGCCAGAAAAGCCGAATCTCATCAGGATATCGCCGCCCGCTTCACGTTGGCTCGCCCATTCCGGCAGTTCTGCGCGCGCCGTGACCGATTGTTCCGGAACGACATCGATAAGCAGCGTCTCGCCGCGATAGTCGACACTGACCTGCCGCGGCACGATCTCGACCTTCGCCGAGCCGACCGCGATTTCGACGCGGGTGACCACGGATTCCGAGACCGTCCTCGTTTCGGGAGCGGTATTGTCGTCTTCCACCGGCTTTTCTGTACCCGGCGCCATGAAGCTGCTCGCGGCCGAATCCGTGCCACCTTCCTGGGTGCCGGGGGCGCCTGGGACCATGAAGCTATTGACCTTCGAGCGGGTGCTGGTCTCCGTGCCGATGCCGGCCCCGGCATCGACGACGACCTCGCGTTCGACGATTTCGGTGGTCTTCTTCAGCCAGGCGGGATCGGGGTTCTTGCCGAGCGGCGAGAACCGCGGGAACTCGACATCGAGATAGTCGCCGTCATATTCGATGTCCGGCCGTGCCTCGTAGCTGACCCAGTCGGCGAGATAGTTGCCCGCGATGTTCCAGTTGCCATTGCGGAAGGCTTCGCCGATGCCGAACAGCGACCAGGCGAAGAACAGGTAGGCGATGATGACGAGGCCGATAAAGGGCGCGCGCCAGCGCTCCACAAAGGGCCGCTTGAAGACCGCCTGATGGCGCGATGCGATTTCCTCGACGGCGGAGGCGGACAAATTGTTCATGACCTAACCTCCACGCCCGAACTCGAATGCCTGATTGCCGACGAGCCGCTTGCGCAGGTGCGCCGATATCTGATCGACCGCGACAATGGTGGCAAACAGGAGGATGATGATCGCCAGCGTCTTCGCCTCGTGGCCGCGGCTGATCGAAAGGCGTAGCGTTTCACCGATGCCACCGCCGCCGACCGCGCCTATGATGGTCGAGGCGCGCACGTTGATCTTGAAGCGCAGCAGCGCATAGGAAAGGAAGTTCGGCATGACCTGCGGGACGATGCCGAACCAGACGCGCTCCACCCAGTTGCCGCCGGACGCCCGCAGCCCCTCCTCCGGGCGCATGTCGGCGTTCTCCACCACCTCGAAGAACATCTTGCCGAGCGCGCCGATGGTGTGGATGGCCACTGCGATGACCGCCGGGATCGGACCGAGCGACAGGATGGCGAGGAAGAAACCGGCGATGACGATTTCCGGAAACGCGCGAAGCAGTTCCATGAAACGGCGCACGAAGAACCGCAGCCAGCGGCGGGTCGTCAGGTTCCTGGCGGCCAGGAAGCACAGCAGGAAGCCGAAGGTGAAACCGATCAGCGTCGCGACCAGGGCGATGTTGATGGTCTCGATCATCTTGTACACATATTCGGGCACATAGATGTTCTCGGTCAGATAGAAGCGACCGTCGGGGTAGTTGTATTTCAAGCTCCCGTCCGCATAGGGCGACGGAAGATCGAACATGGCGCGCCAGATCTCGGCGCCGGAGCGCGGGATCAGGTCACCGATGAAATCGAAGAAATGCGGCAGCCGGTCGAAGAACTTGCCGGCATTGGTCTCGTTGGCGAACCACAGCGAGGCCGCCAGAATCACGGCCAGTCCGAAAATCCCGCCCCAAGTGTAGAGGCGCCGCTTGAACAGCATTTCCTGCCAGTGTCGTTCGACAAGCCGGCCTTCAGCGGAACGCTGAACGGATGGAATGGCAGTGCTCATGTCTCGATGATCCAGCGAAGTTGGATTAGACGCCGCACCACGATCCTCGCCGGGTCGCGGTGCGGCTTGTTTCGGCCGGCTAGCTGCCGATCTTCGCCTTACGCGCGGCGATGATGGTCTTGTAGAAGTTTTCGTCGACTTCCGTGAAGCCGCTGTATTCGCCGCCCTGGATGGCGCCGAAGCACTCGGGATCCTTCTCGGGAAGCGCCATCATGAACGCCTTGAACTTGCCCTTCATGTCCGCGTCCATCGAGGAACGAACGACGATCGGGCCGTTCGGGATCTGCGGCGACTGCCAGACCTGGACGAGGTCGCCCATGTCGAGAATGCCCTTGTCGACCATTTTGCGCAGGTTGCCGGAGGTGTAGCCGTCCTCGAACTTGCCGACGCCGGAGGACCAGGTCGTGCCAGCATCGAAATTGCCCTTGACCACTTCGAGAACGAGGTTCTCGTGACCGCCGCCGAAGCCGGTCTCGCCAAAATACTCATCGATGCTGGTGCCGACGTCGTTGGGAAGCGAGACGCTCGGGACCAGGAAGCCGGAGGTGGAGTCCGGGTCGGCGAAGCCGAGTTTCTTGCCCTTCATGTCCTCAAGGTTCTTGATGCCTGAGTCCTTGCGGGCCACCATGACGGCGTAGTAGCCGGTCGAACCGTCCGTCTGGATGGTGGTGAGGATCGGCTCAACGGCCTTCGGGTCCGCCAGGTAGACCTTGGCATAGCCGGATGCGCCGAGCTCGGCATAGTCGAGCGTTCCGCCGAGCAGGCCCTGGACAACGCCGTCATAGTCGGCTGCCGGGAAGAGCGATACCTTCTCGACGCCGATGGCGGCCGGAAGCTGCTCGACCATGCACTGGAAGTTGCGCAGGCGGTCGGCTTCGTTTTCACCGCCGAGGATACCGATGCGGAATTCCTTCAGATCTTCTGCATGGGCCATGCCGGCGAGCATGGCGGTCAGTGCAACTGCGCCAAGAAGCGTTTTCTTGAACATGGGTCTCTCCTGTCTTAATCCCAGTCAAACTCAAAACAGTCTGTGTGGTTGGCCCTTCACGCGGGCAAAACGATCATGGTCCCCGTCCGGTTCTCAGGCTGCCGGTTCAAGGGAATCCAGCGATTCTTCGCGACCGCCATGCGGCTGGCCGAGGCTGGTCGATGTGATTTCTTCCGATAGTTCGTCGCCGTCGGCGCCGTAGATCATCCGCACCGCGTCCCTGGTCAGCTCATTGGCCGGCCCGTCGAACACGACCTTGCCCGCGGCCATCCCGATGATGCGTTCGCAATAGGTGCGCGCGGTGTCGAGCGTGTGCAGGTTGGTGACGACCGTGATGCCCTCTTCGCGGTTGATGCTCTTCAGCGAATCCATGACGATCTGTGCGTTGAGCGGGTCGAGCGAAGCGATCGGCTCGTCGGCCAGCAGCATTTTCGGCCGCTGCATGAGGGCCCGAGCGATGGCGACGCGCTGCTGCTGTCCGCCCGAGAGCGTGCCGGCACGCTGCAGCGCCGTCCGGGCGATGCCGAGACGCTCCAGCGCCATGATGCCCATGGCCCTTTCCTCGCGCGACCAGGAACCGACAAGGTTGAGAACCGTCGAACGGTGGTTGAGCCGCCCCAGAAGCACATTGGTCAGGACGTTGAGGCGCGGTACCAGATTGAACTGCTGGAAGATCATGGCGCAGTCGCGCTGCCAGCAGCGCAGCTCGGCGCCCCTGAGCGAAGAGACCTGCACCTCATTGAAGCGAATCACACCGCCGCTCGGATCGATGAGCCGGTTGAGCATGCGCAAAAGCGTTGACTTGCCGGCGCCGGAGCGGCCGATGACACCAACCATCTGGCCCTGCGGGATCGTAACGGTGACATTGTCGACCGCCACGAAGTCTCCGAACCTTCTCGTGACATTCTCAAGCTTCAGCATCGCCAACCCCCGGTCGCGTTCTTGATTGTTCTCAGGGGTTACCGGTAGAGCCTGTCCGTGACCGCACAATTACACTTTTGTGTCACGGGTATTACAAAATCCGCAACTTGCTTTTTCTTGTCTACAATTGGACTAGTTCTTTGAAAAAGCACAATAATCCCGCCGAACTGATCGGCAGGAACAGAGCTGCTCAAAAACCGGACCCGGTGGCTACCAGGCGTATGCGTCCAAAAACTGCTCAGCGGTCAGCGAACGGAAATCCGACAACGCGGTATGCAGCCGATCGTGTTCCCAATCCCACCAGGCGAGCGCGTCCATCCGGGCCGCCGTTTCCTCGGAAAAACGTCTGCGGATCGGCTTTGCCGGCACGCCGGCGACGACGGTATATGGGGCGACGTCTTTCGAAACCACGGCGCCGGCGCCGACCACCGCCCCGTTACCGACGCTGACACCCGGCAGCAGGATCGCGCCGTGCCCGATCCAAACGTCGTGACCGATCGTGACCCGATTGTCGCGGCGCCATTCGAAGAAGCCCTCCTCATGGGCCTCGCCCTCAAAATAGTCGCCTGCACGGTAGGTAAAGTGATGCTGCGTGGCGCGCCAGGTCGGATGGTTCGGCGCATTAATGCGGACATGGCTGGCGATGTTGACGAATTTGCCGATCTTCGCGGCCCAGGCCTCGGTCTCTTGGATGGCGTAGGAATAATCGCCCACCTCGCATTCAACGATGCGGCAGCCTTCGTCGATCTCGGTGTAACGTCCGAGCGTGCAGTCGCGGACCACGGCCGATTCATGGATCCATGGCTGTTCCGAGAGTTTCTTTTCCATCACGCGGCTTCCTTCGGAGCGCTGAACAGGGACACGTCGATGATCCGGTCGGCAACCGCCTCGCGCACATCCTGATCGTGGAATATCCCGAGAAGCGCGGTGCCGGCTTCCTTCTTGGCCCGGATAAGGTCGACGACGACGGCCCGGTTCGCCGCGTCCAGCGAGGCGGTCGGCTCGTCGAGCAGCAACAGCGGATGATCGGTGATGAAGCCGCGCGCGATGTTCACGCGCTGCTGTTCGCCGCCGGAAAACGTCGCCGGCGGCAGCGACCACAGACGCTCCGGCAGGTTCAGGCGCGCCAAGAGGGCGCCGGCCCTGTCGCGCGCCTCGTCGTGCGCAACGCCTTTTGCGAGGAGCGGCTCGGCAACGACATCCACGGCGGCGACACGCGGCACGGTCCGAAGGAACTGGCTGACATAGCCGACAACATCGCGGCGGATCGTCAAAATGGCCCTCGGATCGGCGCCGGCGATGTCGACCGTCACATCGTCACAGGTGATCAGCACCTGCCCTGAATCGACGGAATAATTGCCGTAAAGTATTTTGAGGATTGAGCTTTTTCCGATTCCGGACGGCCCGCCAAGGACTGCGCATTCGCCGGCGGCCACCGAGAAATTGACATTTTCGACAACCGGCAGGCGGACGCCGTCGCGCAGATGCATGGTGAAGCTCTTGCAGACTTCGGAAACAACAAGCGGTGTGGCCATTTTGGAGATCTCCTAAACCTGCAAAATCGAAGACACGAGCAATTGCGTGTAGGGCTCGCGCGGATCGTCGAGCACCCGGTCGGTCAGGCCGTGCTCGATGACATTGCCGTCCTTCATGACCATCATGCGGTGCGACAGCAGCCGGGCGACGGCCAGATCATGGGTGACGACGATCGCGGCAAGGCCGAGATCGTTGACGAGACCGCGCACAAGGTCGAGGAGACGGGCCTGGACCGACACGTCGAGGCCGCCGGTCGGCTCGTCCATGAAGACAAGGCGTGGGCCGGTCACCAGGTTGCGGGCGATCTGCAGGCGCTGGCGCATGCCGCCGGAGAAATTGCGCGGCTGGTCGTCGATGCGGTCCGTATCGATCTCGACGCGGCCCAGCCATTGCGAGGCGGTATCACGGATGTTGCCGTAGTGACGGTCGCCGATCGCCATCAGCCGTTCGCCGACATTGGCCCCGGCCGACACCGTCATGCGCAGCCCGTCGGCCGGGTTCTGGTGTACGAAGCCCCAGTCGGTTCGCATCAGGAAGCGGCGCTCCGCCTCGCCCATGCGGTAGAGATCGCGGAACCGGCCGTCGCGCATGCGGTACTCGACCGTGCCCGAGGTGGGCAACAGACGCGTCGAAATCGCGTTCAGCAGTGTCGTCTTGCCGGATCCGGATTCGCCGACAACGGCCAGAACCTCGCCGGGCCAAAGCTCGAAGGACACGTCGCGGCATCCGACGCGGGCGCCGTAGAACTTCGTCACGGCGTTCACCCGCAGGAGAGGATGATCACTCATTGCGCGGTCTCCGAAGTCTCGGCCGCGAGGTGCCCGACATGGCCCTCCTCGCGGCGTTTTTCGCAATTGTCGGTATCGGAGCAGACGAACATGCGGCCGCCCTTGTCGTCGAGGACGACCTCGTCCAGATAGACACCCCGGGCGCCGCAAAGCGCGCACGGTTCCTCGAATTTCTGCACCTCGAACGGGTGATCCTCGAAATCGAGGCTGACGACATCCGTGTAGGGCGGAACGGCATAGATGCGCTTCTCGCGACCCGCCCCGAAGAGCTGCAGCGCCTCGGAACGGTGCATTTTCGGATTGTCGAATTTCGGTGTCGGCGACGGGTCCATCACGTAGCGTCCCTCGACCTTCACCGGATAGGCGTAGGTGGTGGCGATATGGCCGTTCTTGGCGATGTCCTCGTAAAGCTTGACGTGCATGAGACCGTATTCCTCGAGCGCGTGCATCTTGCGGGTCTCTGTCTCGCGCGGCTCGAGAAAGCGCAGCGGTTCGGGGATCGGCACCTGGTAGACGAGGATCTGGCCCTCGGTCAGCTTTTCCTCGGGAATGCGGTGACGCGTCTGGATGATCGTCGCCTCGGCCGTCCTGGTGGTCACGGCGACATTCGCCACCTTCTGGAAGAAGGCGCGGATCGAGACCGCGTTGGTGGTGTCGTCGGCGCCCTGGTCGATCACCTTCAGCGTATCGTCGGGCCCCAGCACCGACGCGGTGACCTGAACACCGCCGGTGCCCCAGCCATAGGGCATCGGCATTTCGCGGCTTGCAAACGGCACCTGGTAGCCGGGAATGGCGATGGCTTTCAGGATCGCCCGGCGGATCATGCGCTTGGTCTGCTCGTCGAGATAGGCGAAATTGTAGGTCGCCAGTTGCGTGTGCGTGTTCATTCGGCGGCCTCCAGATTGTCGCCCTGTTGCCCGGTGGCATTCTGGCGTGCCTCGAACTCGCCGCGCATGCGGCGCACGAGGTCGAGCTCGGCCTGGAAATCCACGTAATGCGGCAGTTTGAGGTGTTCGACGAAGCCGGTCGCCTGGACATTGTCCGAATGGGAGATGACGAATTCCTCGTCCTGTGCCGGCGCCGTCAGGTCCTCGCCCAGTTCGGTCGCCCGCAGCGTCCGGTCGACCAGCGACATGGCCATCGCCTTGCGCTCGCTCTGGCCGAAGACGAGGCCGTAGCCGCGGGTGAATTGCGGCGGCTGCTTGGCCGATCCCTGGAACTGGTTGATCATCTGGCACTCCGTGACGCGAATGCGCCCCAGGATGACGGCGAAGCCGAGCTCGGGAACGTCGATCTCCACCTCGACCTCGCCAATGCGTATCTCGCCGGCGAAGGGGTGGCTGCGGGCATAGCCGCGCTGCGTCGAATAGCCGAGCGCCAGCAGGAAGCCCTCATCGCCCCGCGACAGCGCCTGGAGGCGCACGTCGCGGGTCATCGGAAACTCCATCGGCTCGCGCGTCAGATCGCCCGTCCGGTGGTCGTCCGGCAACTCGCCGTCGCCTTCGATGAGCCCTTCCTGGTCGAGGATTTCCGATACGCGCGGCGTGTGGCCGGTCTCGGCCTCGCGGCTCTGCGGCTCGTCCACCGCCCCGTCGCCCATCAGCTCGGGATCGAGCAGGCGGTGCGTATAGTCGAAGGTCGGCCCCAGGAGCTGTCCGCCCGGCAGGTCCTTGTAGGTTGCCGATATGCGCCGCTCGATCAGCATGTTGCCGGTATCGATCGGATTGGAGTAGCCGAAGCGCGGCAGCGTCGTGCGGTAGGCCCGCAGCAGGAAAATCGCCTCGATCATGTCGCCGCGCGCCTGCTTGAAGGCCAGCGCGGCCAGTTCCTTGTCGTAGAGCGATCCTTCGCTCATGACCCGGTCGACGGCGAGGCCGAGCTGCTCGACGATCTGCTCGATCGTCATGGCCGGAACCGAACGGTCTCCGCGGCGGCGGTCGGCGAGCAGCTGATGCGCATTGCTGATGGCGGCTTCCCCGCCCTTGACGGCTACATACATCCGCTAGCTCCCGGTCTCAATCTTGACTGTGCGCGGCAGGCCGACAATGCCCTCCGGCGCAGCGAGGATGACGTCAACGCCGCGGGGAAAGCGCGTCCGGTTGCCTGCCCACTGTTCGATGAAGTGGTCCGGCAGGCCCGCCGGCGCAATCGATGCGGCATCCTTGATCCCCGGGCCCGTGAGACGCAGTTCCGGCCCGCCCTCGAGCGCGCCGATCTGGATGATGAGCGTGGTCGAACGATCCGGATATTCCTGCGTGCCCTGGGCGAAGCTCTCGAGCGACGGCAATGCGGCGCTGTCGGCGATGACGGCAAAATCGGCATCAAGCATCTGGGGGGTCAGCGGCGCCGAGGTGTTGAAGGTCAGCCAGCCGGTGACCGCTTCGTTCTGCGAAAGCAGCGGATCCAGCCAGATCTTCGTATCATGATCGAACAGGGTCGCGGCGATGCTGCCGACGGAGGCAAACAGCGATTCCGGCGGCTTTGTCAGCCCCTCGAACGCCGTCCGCGTTCCGGGGCGTGCCAGTGCGTTCATGACCTGGCGGAAAACCGCCTGCGCGTTCAATACGGGATCGGCAAAGCCGCCCTGGAACGCGGATGCGTGCGCGGCCCGGGCGGTCATCAGTCTTCCCCCCGTACCATGGTGAAGAAATCGACCCGGGTCGCGGCGGATTCATCGCGGCGCCTTGCGTCGTCGTCGCCCAGCCTGCGGCGGACGGGCGCGACGAGGCGTTCCTCGACTGTGGGCCGCGTCGCTTCGTCCTGCCAAAGGGCGTCGAATATCGCCGCATGACGGACCTTGTCCTTGTCGGCGCCCAGCGCATAGGCGTGTCCGATCCGGCCGGTGGACAGCTTGACGGTCGCCCGCGTCACGGTGGCCTCGCCGAAATTGAAGGGTGCGCCGCCGCCGCCGATGCGCCCGCGCACCATGACCAGCCCGGTCTCCGGGCCGCGCACTGGGCTGACCTCGGGCCGGTCCGGCCAGGCGTCCCAGGCCTCAGACAGTTCGTCACCTGAAGCGCGCGCCAGGACGGCCATCGCCTGCTGGCGCGCCGCCTGATCCGGGTCTGACGGTTCCTGATTGCGCAACTGGTCCGTTGCCTCTTTCATGTTCCATTTTCCCTTACTTGTCTATTTATCTAGACAATTAGACATCTTGGCTTTATGGGTTATAGCGCAAAGATGACCGCTGTGTGACAGGGGACGGAAAATAAATATGGAATTTGTGGAACGCCGCAGCGGGATTTCGCTGTGGCGACAGATCGCCGACCAGATCCGCATTGCGATCAGCAACGGGGAATTCAAGGAAACCAACATGCTGCCGGGCGAGCTGGCGCTCGCCAAGCGGTTCGAGGTCAACCGACACACCGTGCGCAGCGCCATCGCGTCGCTGGCGCGCGAGGGCGTGGTGCAGGTCGAACAGGGACGCGGCACATTCATCGCCCGGCACACGCGGCTGCAATATCCGATCGGCCGGCGCACGCGGTTTTCCGCCGGCCTCGCGGGACAGACCCGCACCCTGTCGGGAACCGTAAGGGAAAGCCGCATTGAGGAAGCACCCGTCAACGTCGCCGACGCCCTGGCGCTTGACGCCGGCGCGCCCGTCTTGCGGCTGGTTCGCGTGTCGATGGCCGACGGGGTGCCGCTGTCGCGTGCGATCAGCTGGTTCGACGCGGCGCGCTTCCCGGATTTCGCCGAGCGCCTCGAGAAGCAGCGCTCCATAACGGCGGTCCTGAAGTCTTTCGGCGTCGACGACTATGTCCGCATCTCGACACGCATCTCGGCCCACCACGCGGACCCGCAAACCCTCGAGGATCTCAGGCTCTCGCCCGGGGCGATCGTGCTGCGGACCGAGGCGATCAACGCCGAGGTCGACGGGCGGCGGGTCGAATACTCGAACACGTATTTTGCAGCCGACCGGATCGAGCTCGACATCGATCACGGCACGGCCTCAGCCGGGATGTAGGCCGGCCTTTTGCAGATGGGTTTCGATGCGGAAGCTCTCGGGCAGCGCATCGCAACGCCCGTCCAACGCAACTTCGAGGGCGCAGGCAGCCATCTTGTGGGCGATGCCGAAGGTGATCTTGAAACCGCCGGTGGCGACCGTCGCGTTCCGATGACCCGGGACCGCCCCGATCATCGGATCGCGACCGACCGCCTTCGGCCGGACACCGGCCCAGCGTTCCAGGACGGGCGCGTCCCTGAGCCGCGGGCACATGGTTCCGGCGCTGTCGATCAGCGCCTCGAGTTGCGCATCGGTATTGCTTTCGTCAGCGAACCGCGTCTCGCTGGTGCTGCCGACCGCGACTTTCCCGTCCTCATGGGGCACGACATAAAGGCCGTCCGTGAATATCAGCGGCAGGTCGTCGCCGATATCGGCCTGCAGCAGCGCGGCCTGCCCCTTGACGGCCGATCCCAGTTGCGATGAAGGCCGTGAGAGCATGGCGCCGAGCAGCGTAAAACTCTCGACGCCCGCCGCGATTATCGTGTGACCGGCGGCAATGGTCCTGCCGGCGCCGGTGACAACCGCGCCGGTCGCCGCGTCCAGCCTTTGAAATCCCTCGCGCTCGATCAGCGTATCCGCGGCCGAGGCGCGCAATGCCTCAAGATATCTGCGCGGGCTGATGCGGGCGGCCAGCGTTTCGTGGACCAGCCCGTGCGGCATCGACGCCGCATCGGGCCAGCCATCCGTGAATGGGGCGTCGACAAGCCGCCACATGAACCCGGATTCAGCGGTGTGCCAGACAGTCTGCACCTGCGCCGACCGTTCTTCCGAAAGCCCTCGGTGATGCGGTTTCACAAGTGGCAGGAGACGCCCGCAGCGCCGATAGCCGCAGGTCATGCCGGTTTCGTCCTCCAGTTTTCGCACCTCATCCCCGAGGCACGCCAGGGCTTCGAACTGGAACTGCTTCTTCGGGTTCCAGCGCTCCGGCATATGCGGCATCAGGGCGCCGAGCAGACCGCCGCTGGCGCCGGCGCCCGGACTGCGTTTTTCCAGAACCAGGGTCTCCAGTCCCGCCTGTCTTGCCAGCCGGGCGATCCACAGACCCACGACACCGGCACCGACGACCACAAGATCGCAAGACAATTGCCCCTTTGCGGTTGTATAGGGGGTGTGACTTGCAAGCGTCATGAGGACGAACCATGAGCCGGCAGAACGATACGGGCGGCCCGACGGGGCGCGAAATTGAGTGGCATGCGGGTGATATGCCCTATTCACCGGTATTTGGCGACCATTTTTATTCGCGCAGCGACGGCCGCGCGGAATGCGGACATGTCTTCCTGGGCGGCAACGATCTTCCTGACCGATGGCGGGACAGCCCGAATTTCACGGTCGCGGAGCTCGGGTTCGGGACCGGCCTGAATTTCTGTGAAACCTGGCGGCTCTGGCGGGAAGTCCAGGGTGCGGACGGTCATCTGCTGTTCGTCAGTTTTGAAAAATTCCCGCTGCATGGCGACGAGATCGCAAGGGCGCTTTCCGCCTGGCCGGAACTCGCCGAATTCAGTCGAAGACTCACCGAACACTGGCCAGAAAGCCCGCCCGGTTCCGTCCGCATCGATTTCGACGACAGCGTGGCGCTCGAACTGCATGTCGGCGATGCGCTGGAGCGGCTATCGCATTGGGAGGATCAGGCAGATGCCTGGTTCCTCGACGGGTTCGCGCCGGACCGCAATCCCGACATGTGGTCGAAGGCGCTCATGGAACAGGTTTTCGCGCACACGGCGCCCGGCGGCAGCTTCGCCACCTACTCGGCGGCCGGATGGGTCCGCCGCAATCTCGAGGCCGCCGGATTTGCCGTCGAAAAACGGCGGGGCTTTGGCGGCAAACGCGAGATGAGTGCCGGTCGGAAGACGGAATAGCTGAGTTTATGCGGTTCGCTCGTCAGCCACACCGGGAAGCCACGTTTGGAGCCTGTCGCGCAGCTTCTCCGCGCTTATGGGTTTTGCCAGGCAATCGTCCATTCCGGCTTCCAGGCATCTCTGCTGGTCGCTCGCCACGGCAAAGGCGGTGACGCCGATGATCGGTACGCGGTTGCCCAGCACGGTTTCGGCAGCGCGGATATCCGACGTCGCCTGAAGCCCGTTCCTGACCGGCATCGCCACATCCATCAGCACGATATCGGGCCGCAACTTGCGCCATGCGGCAACCGCCTGCGCACCGTCGGAGACAATCTGGTAGGCGTAGCCCAGTTGCTGCAACGTCTCGGCGAAGACGATCTGGTTGACCTCATTGTCCTCGGCCACCAGCACCATCGTCGCACCCGGCGCGCGCTCCGGTTGGGGGGCCGCCGCCAGATCCTCCGGTCCGTGTTCCCGATCGGCCTCGCCGACCGGAGCGCCCTCGGCGGGGTCGCGGTATTTCAGCGCCGACAGGACCGCCCGCCGCAGCGCAGCGGCATCGGTCGCGGACGGAATCTGCGCGGCAATGCCGAGCCCCGTCATTTGAACGGCGTCGCGATCCAGGTTTCCGGGACCGGCCAATATGACCGGCGGAGCGGAGCCCGCACAATCGCCGTGCATCTGTGCGGCTACCGCCATGGCACCGTTGATGTCATGTGCGCTGCACACCACCACGAGATCGATCGGCAAATCCAGTTGCCGCGCCGCCTGCAACACCCTCGCCCCCTCCCCGGCACTTTCCGCGACACAGCAGTCCAGCGGAAGGCCGGACAGGGCATCGGATGGCTGTTCGCACTCCATGTCGTCGGCACAGACAATGAGGATGCGGGAGCCGGAATACGCCTCAATGGCTTTGGGATCGTCAACATCGGCCTGCGCGACGGGCAACGTCAATTCGAACCAGAATTCCGATCCTGTGTCGCCACCGCTTTCGATGCCGATCTTTCCTCCCATCAGTCTGACGAGACGGGCACACAGGGCAAGGCCCAGCCCGACGCCGTCCCCGCCCTGCGACGCTGCGTGCTCCGCCCTTGCGAACATATCGAACATCGACCGCTGCTGTTCCGCAGTCATACCCGGACCGCAGTCCCGGACAGCAATCCTGATAACCGCTTCGTCCCGGTTGCCGGCGATGCGATGGGCGCTGAGCGTTATCTGGCCGATGTCGCTGTGCGCGATCGCATTGCCGAGCAGGTTGTTGACGATCTGGCGGATGCGGAAGGCGTCGCCGACAAGCGGCCCCGGCAATTCGGCATCCATGTCTATCCGCAGGGACAGGTCCTTTTCAGCAAAACGGGCGGAATAGACGGAGGCAACGTCGTTGATCACATCGTCGAGATTGAATGGCTCTTCCTCGATACTGAGGACCCCGACCTCGCTGCGCGAGTAGTCGACAACGTCATTGAAGATATCGAGCAGCGCCTGCGCCGATTTGGTGATCACATCCGCGAACATTTGCTGTTTCTGGTCCAGCCCCGAGGTTCGCAGCAGTTCGGCCATGCCGAGGATTCCGTTCATGGGCGTGCGGATATCGTGGCTGACATTGGCGAAGAAGGCCGGATTTACAGCTCCCCCGGCAGCGTCTTGCCGTTCCGTGTCGATGATGCTCGTCACGTCGGTGGCAATGAGGACCCGGTCGCCGCCGGCCGTCGTATGACCGCGCCACAGGACGGTTTTGCCCGTGGCGGTACGCAGTGCGACGTCCTTGCCCATTTCCGTGGTCAGCCGGGCCAGGGCCCGATCGATCCATGCCTCCCGGTTCGCGGCGGCATTCCGGATCAAGCCGTTGTCAGCGGCCTCGGCGACCATGTCCTCGATGCTGCGTCCCTGGGTCCAGTCCTTTACCAGCGGAAAACGGTCCGTGAACGCGCGGTTGCAGGCAACAAGACGGTTGTTCCGGTCCCAGACGACAAATGCGCTCTCGAGCGCATCGAGCACCGTTTGCATGTCCGTGGCAGGTCCGGACCGGGCGCCGTCGCCGGCCGGCCGAAGCGGGATCACGCTGGCGCCGGCCGTCTCGTTCCGTTCCCCGCGGCCGGCATCAGCGGCGGAAACCACAGGAGTGTCCTGCCAGCCCTCGAACCGGATCGTGTCCTTCGACTCGAGCACGCCAATGATGTAGCGGAAACCGTCGCGGTCGCAAATCTGGTGGAGCCTTGCCCGGAATTGCCGCCCTTCGTCCCTGTGCTGGATGACCGCCGTCTGCTGCTTTCCGAAAACCAGCGCCCGACGCTCCTTTTCGTCACGGTCGTAGCCGACAAGCTGCGCTGCCGCGCGCCGCGTTTCGTATCCGACCAGCCGCTCCGCGCCGAGCTGCGCCAAAGCGCAATAGGCGTCGTTCACCGCGACATAGCGCAGATCGCCGTCCTTGATATATGCCGGCTGATTCAGGGACGCGATCTCGTTACGGACCGTCTCGAAATCGCGTCCCGTCAGACCAGTCAATCCGCCCCTCACCAGTCATCCTCGAAACAAGAGCCCAATGGGTATGTCAGCGGCAATTGTGACAAAGTTTCAGCAAATTGCATCTATGAGGAATCGCAGTATGCGGTTAACCGGACATTAACCTGTCAATACACGTCGTATACAAATGCAAGGGGGTCGGAAAATTACTTGATATTCCGGGGCTTGGCCAAAGGGCCTGTCATGCAGGGCGGGCCGGCAACCCCTGTCGCGAGCGACTGAAAACAAAAAAACCGCGGACGTTGCCGCCCGCGGTTGGTCAATCGGATCGGACGCCTAGCGATAGTCGTAGGTGCCGTTCTTCCACTCGTACCAGACATAGCCGGGCAGCGTCACGTCGCCCTTGTCGTTGAAGCTCAGATCGCCGAGAACGGTCGAGAACGAGCCGGAATTCAACGCGGGAATGACCTTTTCCGGATCGGACGAGCCGGCAGCCTTCGCGGCTTCGGCCCACGCCTGGATGGCGGCGTAGGTGTAAAGGACGTAGCCTTCCGGCTCGATGCCCTTGTCGCGGAACTTCTTGACGACGTCGGCGGCCGCGTCGTTCTTGCGCGGATCCGGCGAGAAGGTCATCAGCGTACCCTGACCGGCATCGCCGGTGATCGACCAGTATTCGTCGGTCACAAGCGCGTCGCCCGAAACGAGCTGCGTGTTCATGCCCTGGTCGCGCATCTGACGCACGATCAGGCCGGCCTCCGTGTGATAGCCGCCGACATAGGCGACATCGATGGCCTCCTGCTTCATCTTGGAGACAAGCGCCGTGTAGTCCTTTTCACCGGCGGTGTAGGCTTCGTACATCTTTGCCGAGCCGCCAAGGTCTTCCAGGACCGTTTTCGTGGCATCGGCAAGGCCTTTTCCGTAGGCTGTCTTGTCGTGCAGGATGGCGATGTTCTTTTCGTTGTACTCCTCGAAAAGAAGACCGCCGGCCACCAGGCCCTGCTGGTCGTCGCGACCGCAGACGCGATAGACGTTCGGTCCGCCTTCGTCGGTCAGCTTCGGATTGGTCGAGGCCGGAGAAATCTGCACGATTCCCTCTTCCTCGTAGACCTTCGAGGCCGGAATGGACGAACCGGAGCAGAAGTGCCCGGCCATGAAGACGACGCCCTTGGACACCATCTGGTTGGCAACGGCCACGGCCTGTTTCGGATCGCAGGCATCGTCGCCGACGTTGAGGATCAGCTTTTCGCCATTGACGCCGCCGGCGGCGTTGATGTCTTCGACCGCCTGTTCGGCACCGGCCTTCATCTGCGCGCCGAAACTTGCGTACTGACCGGTCATCGGACCGGCGGTGGCAATCTCGATATCGGCCCAGGCGGTGCCCGCGCTCAAACCGATGCTAAACGCAAGGGCGGTGGTTGCGAGTAGATATTTCCTCATGCTTTATACTCCCATTGAGGTTGGTTATCAGGCTAAGGTCCGCTTTCCACGCTACTCTTCCGCAATCCGAATAGAATTGCAATTACAATTGCGTAGATCGTCTTTTTGTCACCCCTCAGCTTTCTTTTCTCGCCAGCTGAACGGCCCTGAACGTTCGTACAGCCAGCTGTATTGGGTTACCATCTGACGCACGCGCGTTATCCGGTAACCGAGAAGCGCGGCGGAAATGAGAACCGCCGCGTCAACCACGTAGTAATGCAATGACAGGAGCGCGCCGCCGAAGAGCGCGTAATGGAAAAACCGCACCACCGCCGCCAAAAGCAGTGTGTAGAGCACGGGCTGAATGATCGGCCGCCAGTGGGCGGCAAGGGCACGCCCGGTCATGTAGGCCGCCGCGCCGCCGATCACGACGGTCAGCATCAGGAACGTCGGAAAACTGGTATCCCACAATATGCCCATCAGTGCGCCCCTCCCTCGAGATAGGCGGCCCGCACCTCTTCGCGGGCCAGGAGTTCGGCGCCGGTGCCGCTCATGGTGATCTTGCCGTTGACAATCACATGGCCCTGGTGGGCCAGCTTCAGCGCATGGTAGGCGTTCTGCTCGACCAGAAAAACAGTCAGGCCCTGCTTCTCGTTGAGCTCCTTGATCACCTCGAAAATCTGCTTGACGACCAGCGGCGCGAGGCCGAGCGACGGCTCGTCCAGCAACAGCAGTTTCGGGCGCGCCATCAGCGCCCGGGCGATCGCCAGCATCTGCTGTTCGCCGCCGGACAGGGTGCCGCCGCGCTGGTCCTTGCGGTCCCTGAGGCGCGGGAAAAGCTCGAAGGCCCGCTCGGCATCCTCGTCGAAGTGCTCCGGATCGGCCACGGCCGCGCCCATCAGGAGGTTCTCCACCACAGTCATGCGCGGGAAGATGCGGCGTCCCTCCGGCGACTGCGAAATCCGAAGGCGCATGATCTCGTGCGTGGGCATGCGGGTGATGTCCCGGCCTTCGTAGAGGATCTGCCCCGAACGGGCGCGCGGATCGCCGCAGATGGTCATCATCAGGGTCGATTTGCCGGCGCCGTTGGCGCCGATCAGGGTTACGATCTCGCCCTCGTGCACATCGAGGGTAATGCCGCGCAACGCCTGGATCTTGCCGTAGAACGTCTCGATGTCGCGGATCTGAAGCAGCGGGGCCGTGCTCATTGGCGTACCTCCGCCGCGGTTTCCTCGATCTCGTGGCCGACGGCGTCCACCTCCTCGTCCTCGACCCCGAGATAGGCGGCGATCACCTTCGGATCGCTGCGGACCTCCTCGGCGGTGCCGTCGGCGATCTTGACGCCGTAATCGAGCACGATGATGTGGTCCGAAATGCCCATCACGACATTCATGTCGTGCTCGATGAGCAGGATGCCTGTGTCGCATTCGGCGCGCACAAAAAGCAGGAGCTTGTTGAGTTCCTCCGATTCGGCCGGATTGAGTCCGGCCGCCGGCTCGTCCAAGCACAGAAGCTCGGGACCGGTGCACATGGCACGGGCGATTTCCAGCTTGCGCTGGTCGCCATAGGGAAGGTCGGCCGCCGCGTCGTCGGCACGCTGGGTCAGGTTGATGTGCTCGAGCCAGTATTCGGCCCGCTCGATCGCCTCCTTCTCCGCGCGCTTGAAACTCGCAATGCCGAAAATGCCCCCGATGGTCTGTTTCGATGCCCGCATCAGTGGATTGTGCTGGGCGATCATCAGGTTCTCCAAAACCGTCATGCCGCCGAACAGGCGGATGTTCTGGAAGGTGCGCGCGAAGCGGGCATTCTTGGTGATGCGGAAATCATCCATGCGCTCCAGCAGGAAGTCCTCGCCGTCGTTGCGATGCATGGTGATCCTGCCCTCGGTCGGCTTGTAGAACCCGGTCAGGCAGTTGAAAACCGTCGTCTTGCCGGCGCCATTGGGCCCGATCAGCGCGGTGATGTCTCCACGGTACGCGGTCATGGACAGATCGTTGACGGCCAGGAGGCCGCCGAAACGCATGGTCAGGTGCTCTACCGTCAGGAGCGGGGCTTTCTTGTCCGCCATCTCAGTGCCCCTCGCCCTGTGCGACCATGTCCGCCGAAACGGCCTTCTTCTCCTTCAGGAAGATGGACGGCTCGCGTGTCGCGATCAGGCCGCGCGGCCGCCAGATCATGATCATCACCATGGCAAGACCGAAGATCAGCATGCGGTATTGCTCTGCTTCGCGGAATATTTCGAAACCGCCGATCATGGCGACCGAGGCGATCACCACCCCGATCTGAGACCCCATGCCGCCGAGCACGACGATGGCGAGGATCAGCGCCGATTCGATGAAGGTGAAACTCTCGGGCGAGATGAACCCCTGCCGCGTTGCGAAGAACGACCCGGCAAAGCCGGCGAACATGGCGCCGGTGGCAAAAGCCGTCAGCTTGATCGACGTCGTGTTGAGACCGAGCGACCGGCAGGCGATCTCGTCCTCCCGCAACGCCTCCCAGGCGCGCCCGATAGGCAGGCGCCGCAGCCGGATGGTAACGAAATTGGTGATCAACGCCAGTATAAGGATCAGAAAATAGAGGAAGATGATGCGGTGGATCGAGGAATAGTCGAGACCGAAGAAATCGGCAAAACCGCCCTCGCCGCGCTTGAAGGGTATGCCGAAGAAGCTGGGCCTTGGAATGCCGGATATGCCGTCCGGACCGCCGGTGAAATTGTACCAGTTCAAAAGCACGATGCGGATGATCTCACCGAACGCGAGCGTCACGATGGCGAGATAGTCGCCGCGCAGGCGCAGGACCGGGAAGCCGAGGATGATGCCCCAGAACGCCGCGAGGATGCCGGCAAGCGGCAGGCAAATCCAGAAGGACAGGCCGAAATACTGGGCCAGCAGCGCGTAGGAATAGGCACCGACCGCGTAAAACGCCACGTAACCGAGATCGAGCAGGCCGGCGAGTCCGACAACGATGTTCAGGCCCCATCCGAGCATGACATAGGTCAGGATGAGGATGCCGAGATCGAGCAGGTAACGGTCGGTGAACGGCAGGAACGGAAACACGACGGCAAACAGCAGGACGATGGGTACGAACGCCTTGCCCGTTTTGGCCAGAAAGTCGGCATAACGTAACTGGAGCGCCTGGGGCACGAAGGTGCGGTCGCCGCCAGTGGGCCGCCGCCAAACGGTGAGCAGCAGGATCAGCCGGCCGACGACGACGGCCGCGATGACGAAGAATGCCGATTCAAACCGCAGGACGAGAGACAGCCCGCCGGTCGCGGTTTCCGTCTTGAAGGCGATGGTGGAGCCGAAGAGCGCGGCACCGAGCAGCGCGGTGATTGCCAGGTCCTTGCCGATCTCGGAAAGGTCGAGACCACCGCCGGCCGCGGCGCCCGTTTGCGTCGCTTCAGCCATCAGACCTTCTCAACCTCCGGCTTTCCAAGCAGTCCCTGCGGCAGGAATATGAGCACAATTGCCAGCATTGAGAACGCCGCGACGTCCTTGTATTCCACCGAGAAATAGGCCGACCACAGGGTCTCGATCAGCCCGATGACCAGGCCGCCGAGCATGGCGCCCGGAAGCGATCCGATACCGCCGAGGACCGCCGCGGTGAAGGCCTTAACGCCGGCAACAAAGCCGATGTAGAAATCGATCACGCCGTAATAGAGCAGATACATCAGCCCGGCGACAGCGGCCAGCGCCGCGCCCATGACGAATGTGGTCGAGATGGTCCGGTCGACATTGATGCCCAGCAGCGACGCCATCTTGCGGTCCTGCTCGCAAGCACGCTGGGCACGCCCGAGGGACGTCTTTGCGATGATCAGTGAAAACACCGTCATGAGGACAACGGTAACCGTGATGATCAGGATCTGCATGTTGGAGATCTGGACGACGAACTCGCCGTTCTCGTCGACCCGCCGCATGATCGTGTGGCCGCCGGAGATGATCGGCTGAAGCGGCTTGACCCGTGCGCCCTGCGAGATCTGGATGTAGTTCTGCAGCACGATGGATACGCCGATCGCCGTGATCAGCGGCGCCAGCCGGAAAGATCCGCGCAGCGGCCGGTAGGCAAGCCTCTCAAGCGTCCATCCGAATACCGAGGATATGACCATCGCGCAGGCCAGCACCAGGATCAGCGCCAGGATAATGACGAACAGGCTGGAGGAAGCGGCCAGCCCCACCGCGGTTATCACGATCAGGGAAATAAAGGCGCCGACCATGAAAATGTCGCCGTGGGCGAAATTGATCATGCCGATAATGCCGTAGACCATGGTGTATCCGATGGCGATCAGTCCGTAGATCGATCCCAGGGTCACGCCGTTTATCAGTTGTTGTACGAAATATTCCACAAGCTTCCCCAATACTCCTGCATTCCGAATTCCGCGCGATGATGCGGCACCGCAGCCGTAGCGACGGGCTCCCTAGACGTCTCGATCGTGAATTGAGGTGAACGCGGGCGCCGGCGAAGCGCTCACGTCCTGCCATGTCGATGGATTGTCAAAGAAACAGACATTCGGGGCAGCGCACCGCGCCGGCCGGATTGTTCCAAAGAACCGGCCGACCGCTACCCAATCCGCTTGCCAAACTCCTGCCGGCAGCATACTTCCCCGATCTGCGCCTTGGCGACGCTTTTTGTTCAAGTCGCTAGAATGGCCAAATTTGTTTTGAGATCAACCCCTATTTATACCCCATAATCGCTGGTCGCCGCGGGCGCAATCGAGGCGGCAGTCGCTGCGCAAATTCCTCGAAGACAACGGCTTTCGGTCATATCCACGCCGTATTGAGCGGCAAAACGCGGTTTTCCTTCCCATCCCGACACGCGGATGTTAAGGGAAGCCTCAAAAGCCCGGTTGTTTGCCGGCGAGCGCTGCAATCTTCCCATGAAGACGGCCCCGGACCGCAAGCAATCGAAAACAACAAAATCGGGGAAGCATGAGCGCAATCATCGATGTGCGGGATGTGACGAAGCGTTTCGGCGGCTTTTTTGCCGTGGACGCGTGCACATTGTCGATCCAGAAAGGCTCGATCACCGGACTGATCGGCCCCAATGGGGCCGGAAAAACCACACTTTTCAACATGGTAGCGGGTACTTTTGCGCCGACGTCAGGACAGATATTCCTGGACGGCGAGGAGGTGACGGGACTGCCCGCGCACGAATTGTTCAATCGTGGACTGCTGCGCACCTTCCAGATCGCCCACGAGTTCTCGCACATGACGGTAACGGAGAACCTGATGATGGTTCCGGCCGGACAGCGCGGCGAGAACCTGGGCTCCGCCTGGTTCCGTCCGGCGCGCGTCTCCCGCGAGGAGGCGGAAGTGCGGCGCAAGGCCGAGGAAGTCATGGACTTCCTCAAGATCACCCATGTGAAGAACGAACTGGCGGGCAACCTTTCCGGCGGCCAGAAAAAGCTTCTGGAACTCGGCCGCACGATGATGGTCGACGCCAAGGTGGTCCTGCTCGACGAGATCGCCGCCGGTGTCAACCGGACGCTGCTCAACGATCTGGTTTCCAATATCGAGCGGCTCAACCAGGAACTCGGCTATACGTTTTTCGTCATCGAGCACGACATGGACATGATCGCCCGGCTTTGCGATCCGGTGATCGTCATGGCGGCCGGATCGGTGATGACCGAGGGCCATATCGAGGAAATCCAGAAGAACGAAGCGGTTATCGAGGCCTATTTCGGCGGCTCGCCCACCGGCGAGGCGACGATCGAGAACAGCCCGGAGGCGCCGCAATGAGCCTCCTGGAAATATCTGACCTGCACGCCGGCTACGGCCAGATGAGCATTCTCAAGGGAGTCAATCTCACCCTTGAGCAAGGCGAGATCGGCGTCATTGTCGGCCCCAACGGCGCCGGCAAGTCGACAACGCTCAAGGCGATCTTCGGCATGCTCAACATCACCGAGGGATCGATCCGATTCGACGGCAAGGACATCACCGGCATCCGCTCCGAACAGCTGGCCGATCACCGCATCGCGTTCGTCCCGCAGGAGCAAAACGTGTTTCCGACACTATCGGTGCACGAGAACCTGGAAATGGGCGCCTATGTGCGCCGCGACGATTTCTCGTCGGTGATGGACCATGTCTACGACATCTTCCCGCCCCTGAAGGACAAGCGCGGACAGGCGGCGGGCGAGCTTTCCGGCGGCCAACGGCAGATGGTCGCCTTCGGCCGCGCGCTGATGATCGAACCGAAACTGATCCTGCTCGACGAGCCGACGGCCGGCCTTTCGCCGATGTTCATGTCGCAGATCTTCGACCGGGTGATCGCCATCAACCGGACCGGCGTGACCGTCGCCATGGTGGAGCAGAACGCCAAGCAGGCGCTGGCCATCGCCCATAAGGGCTTCGTCCTGGCGGGCGGGCGCAACTCCTACACCGACACCGGTCAGAACCTTCTGAACAACCCCGAAGTCGCCGCAAGTTTCCTGGGCGGGTAGCGGGAGAGACACACGTGAACGAACTCGTATTTTTCATCAACAAGGGACTGGTTTCGGGCCTCATCATCGGTTCGATCTACGCTCTCGGCGCCATCGGCGTGACGCTCATTTTCGGGATCCTGCGCTTCGCGCATTTCGCCCATGGCGACATGATGACCCTTGGCGCGTTCGTCACACTGATCCTGACGGCGGCGCTTGCCGCGCTCGGCATAACGCTGCCCGTTCCCCTCGCCTTCATCGCCATGTTCCCGGCCATGGTCATCACCGCGTTTATCGCCATCGGGCTGGACCGGACCTTCTACAAGCCGCTGCGGCAGGCCGGCGCGCGGCCGGTCGTACTGGTCATGGCCTCCGTCGGCGTGACGCTGATGCTGCAGGGTCTGATCCGGCTGTTTGCCGGCGTCAGGGCCCGCGACATGTTCATCGAGGCGCCGAAGGAGATCTTCCGCATCCCCTTCCCCGGCGCCACCCGCCCGGTGATCGTCACCGAGCCCCAGGTCCTGCTGATCGGCTTTGTCGTCGTCGCGGTCATTGCCCTGCACTGGTTCCTGACACGCTCGCGCCTCGGCAAGGCGATGCGGGCCGTCTCCGACAATCCGGAACTGGCGCGCATCACCGGCATCAACACGAACCACGTTGTATGGGCCACCTGGATCATCGGCGGCGCGCTCGCCTGCGCCGCCGGCACCCTGCTGTCGATGGACGTGACGCTGAAACCGGATCTTTCCTTCAACATCCTGCTGCCGATCTTCGCGGCGACGATCGTCGGCGGCATCGGCCAGCCCTACGGCGCCATCGCCGGCGGCTTCCTCGTCGGTTTCTGCGAGACGCTCGCCGTGTTCAACTGGTCCATCCTGCTCCGTCCGTTCCGTGACGAACTGTGGTTCGAGCTGCCGAACAGCATGGCGCTGGTGCCGACGCAGTACAAACTGATGGTTCCGTTCCTGATCCTCATCATTGTTCTGATTTTCCGGCCCACCGGCATCTTCAGAGGGAGGGTGCTGGCATGAGCGAAGAACGGCAGTATTCCGTGATGCGCGATGTGGTGCTTTTCGCCGCTCTCGGCCTGCTGATCCTGTTCATTTTCGTCAGCCAGGGCCCGGTCTACTCGCTGCGCATGATGGTCGAGGCGGGCTGCTATGCCATCATCGCGCTGGGCCTGACCATCCAGTGGGGCTATGCCGGCCTTTTCAATGTCGGCATCATGGGCTTTATCGCCGCCGGCGCGGCGACCTCGATGATCGTCTCCTTCCCGCAGAACGCCGATTTCTGGAACTCCGGCGGACCGGGTCTGGTTGCCATGTTCATCGTCAAACTGGCGGTGAGCGGCGCCGCGCTGTGGGCGATCTACCGCTCGGAACGCTGGGGCATCGGCCCGAAGCTACGGGCGCTGCTGACCGCCATCGCGATCGCGGTCGCCTATCTCGTTTTGTCCGAGCACATGGCGGAAATGTCCGACGAGATCGAACAGGCCAGCGGCTGGATGGGCGGTCTCGGCATGCCGGTGTTCGTCGGCTGGATCGTCGCCGGCATTGTCGCAGGCGTCATCGCCTGGCTGGTCGGAAAAATCTGCCTCGGCCTGCGGGCCGACTACCTGGCCATCGCGACGCTGGGCATCGCGCAGATCATCAAGCACTTCCTGAAAAACGCCGACTGGCTGACGCGCGGCACGCTCACCGTCTCGCCGCTTCCCTGGCCGGTGCAGACACCCGCCGACGGCGAGTTCATCATGGCGCGCGCCTCCTACCTGACGGTGGTCGCGATCGCCATCGTCATCATCTACCTGCTCCTGCAGCGCGCCTACCATTCGCCCTGGGGCCGGATGATGCGGGCCATCCGTGACAACGAGAACGCCGCGGCGTCGATGGGTAAGGACGTCAACCGGCGACGCCTGGAGATCTTTGTCCTGGGCTGCATCCTGATGGGTTTCGGCGGCGCGGTCCTGATCCACTTCGCCTCGATCTACGACCCTTCAGGCTTCCTCGATCTCAACCACACCTTCCTGATCTGGGTGATGGTCATCCTCGGCGGTTCGGGCAACAATCGCGGCGCCATCTTCGGCGCGATCTTCGTCTACATCGTCTGGGTCATGTCCGAGCCGGTCGCCCTGATGCTGTTCAACCTGATCGGCACCTACGGACAGGCATGGCTGGGCTGGGAGCCGCCTTCGGATCTTGCCAGCCGGGCACTGCAGATGCGGGTCTTCGTGATCGGGCTGACGATCACGCTGGTCCTGCGTTTCGCGCCGCAGGGCGTGCTGCCGGAACGCCAGGCACGGCACTAGATCGGCCTAGGCGCCCAAGTATTCGCGTGACAGCACCGTCGCGTTCTCGATGAACCGGCCGCAGCGCTCCGTTGCACCCGGTTCATGCATGCGCGGCACGATCCAGCCGAGATAGGTGAAGGCGCGCAGCAGCACGAAAAGCGGCAGCGCCCTCGTGTCAATCGGTCGGACCCGCCGGTAACCCTCCAGCAAGGCGGCTTGCAGCTCCGGATAATCGGGTTCCCCGCGGTTCTTCAGCAGCGTGGTGGCAATGTCGAAAAGGCGAAAGCCGTAGCCGCCATCGTCGAAATCGATCAGTTGCGGCGCACCGTTCGAAATCAGCACGTTCTCGCGCACGAGGTCGGCGTGGATCAGCCCGTAATCCAGCGCGGACTGCCGGATTTGCAGATCGGCGCGCGCCCGCTCACTGGCTTCGGCGATGACCGCTGCCTGACGCGCGGTCAATTGCGGGTTTTCCCGGAACCGGCCCCACAGCGGCTCATCGCCGATGAGACCTTCCGCATCCCAGGCGCAGCGCACGAAACCGGCTGGCGGTGTCCAGGCATCCGATAAGGCGTGCATCCGGGCCATGGTTTCGCCGACCGAGGCGAAAACGGCCGTGCGGTCATTGATGTCGAGCGGCTCGCCCGTCCTGCCCATGGCGGCGCCGTCCAGCCAGGTCAGCAGGCTGATCCTTGTGCCGTCGATTTGTTGCAGGAGCCGTTGTTCTTTCGATGCGACCGGCAGCGGCACCCGCAGACCGCCGCAGCTGAGCGCCGTCAGCCAATCGAGCTCCGACTGGAGTTCCGCATCGCTGCGATAGTCCGGACGGTGGAGTCGCAGGGCAAAGCGTCTGCCGTCCGGCGCGTCGACACGATAGACCCTGTTCTCCCGTCGGGCGACGAGTTTCGCGCCAGTGCCGCTCAGGCCCCAAAGCCCAAGCGCCTGGTCGACAAGACGGTCACTCATGCGTCCACCGGCAAATCGGTCAGGACCGCATCCAGTGTGGACAGGAGGAGATCGGCATTGTCCCGCGTGAACGGCATTGGCGGGCGGATCTTCAGGGTGTTGTAATGGATGCCGAGCCTGTTCAGGAGGATGCCGCGCCTGCGCATCTCGTTGGCCACCCGCGCTGTATATTGGGTCGCCGGCTCCTTCGTCGCGCGGTCGAGGACCATTTCGGCGCCGAAGAAAAGCCCGGAACCGCGCACGTCGCCGATGACGGCATGTCTTTCGGCAAGGCGCTTCAGACCGTCTCGCGCATAGGCCCCGACGGCATCGGCGTTCCGCATCAGATTTTCGTCCTCGAGCACATCGAGAACCGCGCTCGCCGCGGCGCAGGAGACCGGGTTGCCGCCGAACGTGTTGAAATAGCGGAACGACTTGCGGAAGGCCGCCATCACATCCGGCGCGGTGACGACACCGCCGACCGGGTGACCGTTGGCCATCGGCTTGCCGAGCGTAACGATATCCGGGGTCAGACCGATGCGCTGGTGCCCCCACATATGGGTTCCGATGCGGCCGAAACCCGGCTGCACCTCGTCGGCGATGATGATCCCGCCCGCCCAGCGAACGACTTCCGAGGCCGGATCGAGCCAGCCGGCCGGCAGGTCCGGGAAACCCTCATTGGCGAAGTACGGACATATTATGATGGCAGAGAAGCCGTGCCCGGCTTTCTCGAGGGAGGCGATGGCCTCCTCGATCTTCGTCGCAAACGCGCTCGCGTGGGCCTCGCCCGGCTCGCCGCCGAGCGGGCGATAGCTGTCCGGCGCCGGTACGTGGCGGACATGGCTTCCGTAACCGCCCGTCGGCGGATTGGTGCGGCTGAGCTGGGAAACGGCGGTGGTGTTGCCGTGATAGGTGTGATCGGTGGCGATGACGCCGCGCTTGCCGGTCACTGCCTCTGCCATGCGCAGGGCAATGTCGTTGGCCTCAGAGCCGGTGCAGGTCAGGATGCCGGTGGACAGCGGCTCGGCGAAGGTGCCGGTGAGCCGTTCGATATAGTCGAGTATGCCCTCGTGCAGGTAGCGGGTGTGGGTGTTCAGGGTCGCGGCCTGCCGGCAGATCGCTTCGACCACCGTCGGGTGGCAGTGCCCGACATGCGGGACATTGTTGTAGCAGTCGAGATAGCGGTTGCCGCCGGCATCCCACACCCAGACGCCCTCGCCCTTCACCAGATGGACTGGCTCGTCGTAGAAGGTCGACACGTTCGGCCCCATGAGGCGTGCACGGCGTTCCAGAAGCTCTGCGGTGGACGGCTGGGCGCTCACGATCGATCTTTCTATCGGTTTATTATTTGAAATAGTGTTGCAATAATTAAAATGATCCAATAGTCTCGAATTGTCAAGAATCGAACCCAGTGCACCGGGAGCCCCAATCCGTGGGAACAATCAGCAACGCCCTGAGCCTTCTCAACCACTATTCGGAAACGCGGGCCGAGATCGGCCTCGCCGAATTCAAGCAGTTGTCGGGTCGGGACAAGGCGACCACATACCGCTACCTGACCGAACTGGTGGATTTCGGGCTGCTGGAGCAGGATCCGGTCTCCCGCCACTACCGGTTGGGACCGGCGGTGCTGCGGCTCGCCAATGTGCGCGAGAGCGTGTTTCCCCTGCGCAACGCCATCCAGGCCATCATCGACCGGCTGTCGGAGGCGACCAGCGAAACGGCCCATGCCTCGCTCATGCAGGGCCTCACGCTGTCGACACTGGCAAAACGGGAAAGCCCGAAACACGCGGCCCGCGTGTCGTTCAGCCAGTCGCAGATTATTCCGCTGCACGCGACCGCCTCGGGCCTTGCGATCCTTGCCACATCCGATGACAAGCTGCTGGAGCAGGTGATCAAGGGAACGCCGGAACGCTACACAGTGTTCACGCATGCCGATGAAGCAGCGCTCCGGGACGCGGTCGCCAAAGCGGCGCAAAGCGGCTTCGGAATCTCCGACCAGGGCTACGAGGAGGAGGTGTACGGCATTGCCGTACCCTTCTTCGACGAACACGCGTGCGCCATCGGAACGGTCGCCGTGGCCTGCCCGACATCGCGGGTGTCGCCGGAGCTGACAGAGCTTGTCAAACGCGAACTGATCGTCGCGGGCCGGGCCAGCACCAAGACGCGGGGCGGCACGATCCCGGCAAAACTCGAAGAGGCGTGGAGCCGAAGCGGCTTTTGAACACAAAAAAGGCCCGGATCGCTCCGGGCCTTCCTTTTATTAGACGCGCACCAGCCTATTCGGCTGCGCCGGTGCTCATGATTTTGCCGTCCTCGATGGCGATCGTCTCGTAGGTGCCCGGAACATCGCCGTTCTCATCGAAGGACTGAGGCCCTGCGGCGCCTTCGTAGTTGATGTCCTTGCCGGCGGCGATCAGTTCCTTGGCCTTCTTCCACTCGGTCGGAAGAATGGTCTCGCCCGGCTGGTTGGCGACATCCCTGATCGCGCCGGCAATCGCTGCCCGATCCGTGCTGCCGGCTTTTTCAGCGGCGAGCGCGAGGATGAACGCAGCATCATAGCTGTTCGAGACGAACGTGCCGTTGCCGTCAACGCCGGCAGCGGAAGCCGCTACGTTGAAGGCATCCGCGCCCGGCAGATCCGGCGTCGACGGACGCGTCATGATGATCTTGCCGTTAGCGGCCGGAACGTTGTCCGCCATGGCCTGGGAGACCATGCCGTCACCGCCGTAGAAGACGTCGAAGTCGCCGCCTTCCAGCGCCTGGCGCAGAATGGTCTGACCGGAGCCGTCACCATAGGCTAGAATGACCAGCGCCTCGGCGCCCGTCGCCGAGAGCGAGCCGACTTCCGCACGATAGTCGGCCTTGCCGTCCTCGTGGGCCTCGGATGCGGCGACCGTGCCGCCGGCTGCCGTGAAGGCGGCCGCGAACGCGTCGGCAAAACCCTTGCCGTAGTCGTTGTTGACATAGGTCACGGCGACATTGCCCTTGCCGGCCGCGCGCACCACGCGGGCGAGCACGCCGCCCTGAAAGGCATCGGACGTGGCCGTGCGGAAAACCAGGCCCTTGTCGTCAAGCGTCGTCAGTGCCGGCGAGGTGGATGCCGGCGAGATCATGGCAACGCCGCCCGGAATGCCGGCATTGTTGGCGGCCGAGATCGTTGCGCCCGAACACAGGGCGCCGACGATGGCCGAGACATTGTCGACATTGACGATGCGGTCAGCCGCGTCCGCGGCCTTGGTCGCGTCGGCGCAGGTCGTGTCGCCGACGATCAGCTCCACGGTCTTGCCGTCCATCAGACCGCCCTGTTCGTTGACATGCGTCAGCGCAAGATTGGCGCCGTCGATGATCGGCGGCACAAGGCTTTCGATCGGCCCGGTAACACCGCCGAGGAAGCCGAACTTGACGTCGGCAGCCGTCGCAGCGCCCGAAAGGCCGGCCAGTGCAATGCTTGCGGCAAGTGCCACTTTGATTTTTGGCAACATTAAAGATTACTCCCATAGATACGGGCCGGTTCTTCCGGCCCTCGTCCGTTTAAACGGTTCCTTTCCGCTATGTTACGGAAAGTTGAGCGCAATCATAGCGAAACAATCGTGACTGCAAAGCCGAAAATGCAATTTTGGTATACGTCCGGCGCCGCCCTTCGGCCCGCGGGTTTATTCGCCGGTTCAGCGGTTTTCTTTGCCGGCGATGCGTGGATCAACCGACTGCGGATTGAGGACGGTTGGTGAGGTAAACGCCGATCACGACGATCGCCGTTCCGACGATCATCGGCAGCGATAGCCGCTCGCCGAAAAGCAGCAATGCCTCAATTGCCACGGCCGGCGGCACGAGATAGATGAGCGACGCGGCCCGCGAGACCTGACCGCGCCGGATCAGGTAGAGAAGCAGCACAATCGCGCCGATGGAAAGGCCGAACACCGACCAGAAAAGCGCGATCGACAGATGGATGTTCCAGGTCATGGCGAAATCCTCGAACAACCATGCCAGCGGCAGCGTGAACGCCAGCGCGCCGATATATTGCAGCATGGCCGTCGAACGCAGATCGCCGGTCTGGAGGAAACGCTTCTGATAGATGGTTCCGGCCGTGACGGCGATCATGGCAACGACATTGACGGCGAGCGGGATGACGGCCGTGGCGACCTCGGACCAGTGCAGCGCCGTCAGCCGCGGCACGATGGCGATCAGCAGGCCGAGGAGACCGAAGACGATGCCGAGCCACTGTCCGCGCGTCAGCCGTTCCCCGACGATGAACGGCGCCGACATCGCGGTGAGCAGGGGCTGCAGGGCCGCGATCAACCCGGAAAGCGCCGTCGGCACGCCGACATCGATAGCCCACCAGACACCACCGAGATAGACGCCGTGCAACAAGACACCGGAAAAGACCGCGTGCCACCATTCGGCGCGCCGTTTCGGCCAGGCTGCCCTGACCGCAAAACACAGGATGAGAAGCACCGCTGCGGCGCACGCATAGCGCACGGACAGAAATGCCAGCGGCTCCGTGTGCGGCGCGGCATAGCGGGCCACAATCCACCCGGTCGACCACAACAGGACAAACAGCGCTGGTGCCAGGCGGTCGATGGTCATGAAGGCTGAGTCCGGTTGAGGCAGGAACCGGATAATTAGGCGCCCGGCCCGCCATAGTAAAGCGAAACCGCATGCTCGGCCTCGGCGAAGAACAGCCAGCGCTCGACGAAGAGACCCGCCATCAGGGCGACGAAGGCCGGGATCAGCCAAATCGTCGAGGCGGCGAAGAACCATATGGCCAGCGTTATGACCAGCGGCAATACGGCGCCCAGGAGAAGGGCGATGGACCTCAGTTTCGCAGCGTGTTTTCGGCCGATCACGTGGACCATCTCGCGGGTCAGGTAATTCTCGCCGGTGTGCGGGCGCTCCAGCAGCCGGACCTTGCCGATGGCGCCAAGGCCGGTTGCCGTTTCCATGGTCGAGCCGGTCGAGGCGAGGCCGGCCCTTGCCGCCCGCGTCCACCAGGCGACCTTGACGGCCCAGGCGATCAGGATGGCGAAGAATGCGAATCCGGCTGCACCCGGTTCTCCGCCGGTCAGCCCGTTCAGGCCCGCTGCCAGCAAAAATCCGCAGGTCAGGGAGAAAACGAGGTAACAGGCGGGCGTCAGCCCGGTGTGCCAGCGCGGCACCGTCCTGAGCTGCGCATAGATCATCGCCGTCGTGTAGACGGTCAGGACCGCACAGGCGGCAACCGGGACGCCGAGCAGCAGGCTGCGTTCACCGCTGACCATCCAAAGGAGTGTGTAGAACCCGAACAGGACAAGGGTGACGATCGCCGAAACGCCCTCCCGCGAGAGCCACGAAGAGCGCCACTGGGATAGGGCGCGCCAGGCACGCTCGGGATGGCCAAGATGGAAGGTCGACGACACCAGGCCGGCAATGGCGAGGCCGCCGGCCAGCGCCGGGATGAGAAACGCCGCCGCAAGGCCGCCGGGCAAAGGCGCGCCGAGGCCGATCAGCGCGATCAGGCCAAAGCCGGCGCCCGACATGACGGTGAAGAAGATGACGGAAACAGCCGGATGCATGGTCTAACCCAGCCTTTCCAAGGCCCGGTCGAGCCAACCAAGGAAGCCCTCCGGCGCCGGTTCGTTCGCGGAAGTGGACGCTGCTGCCGTATCGGGCCGTGTCTTCGGTCTCGGCGGCAGGTACTTGTTGACCGGCGCCGTTCCCATTTCCGGCATCAGATCCATCCCGCCGCGCTCGGCAACCAGCCTCGAGACATTGGAAGCGGGATCGGAAAAGTCGCCGAAATGCCGGGCGCCCGCCGGGCAGGTGCGCACACAGGCCGGCTCGCGGTCCTCCTTCGGGATGTTCTCGTTGTAGATCCGGTCGACGCAGAGCGTGCATTTCTTCATGACGTTCTCGACCGGATCCATCTCGCGGGCGCCGTAGGGGCATGCCCAGGCACACAGTCCGCAGCCGATGCACATGGATTCATCGACCAGGACGATGCCGTCCTCCGAGCGCTTGTAGCTTGCCCCGGTGGGACAGACGGTCACACACGGCGCGTCGGCGCAATGGAGGCAGGATTTCGGGAAATGAACGATCGAGGCGGGCGCGTCGTCGGGACTGACCTCGAATGTATGAATGCGGTTGAGGAACGAGCCCACCGGTTCGTCGCCATAGGGATCGAGATCGCCAAGCGGCGCGCCATAGCCGCCGGTGTTCCACTCCTTGCAATTGACCACGCAGGCGTGACACCCGACGCAGGTGTCGAGATCGATAACCAGGCCGAGCGCCTTTTCGGTTGCCGGTGGGAGGCTGGTCATTGTTTTGCCTCCCATTCCTCGCCGTAGGCAATCACGGAAGGCGGTTCGGCAAGGCCGTCCTTCTGCGGCGGAAACTGCGGCAGCGAGACCGGATGTTCCTCTGCCTCGGCCTTTTCGATGCGGACCCTCAAGTCGAACCAGGCCGCCTGGCCGGTGATCGGATCGGAATTCGACCAGCGCAGCCCGTCGGCCTTCGGCGGCAGCAATTCATGAATCAGATGGTTAAGCAGGAATCCCCGTTTGGCCTCGGGTGCATTCTCGTCCAGCGCCCAGGCGCCCGGACGCTTGCCGATGGCGTTCCAGGTCCACATCGTCTTGCCGTTGACCGCCTCCATGCGGCGCACCGGGACCTTGATTCGTCCGTGATGGGAAATGACCCATGCCCAGTCGCCGTCCTTCAGGCCGGCCTCGTCGCAGATCGGGCCGGGCACATAGAGCGGATTGCTGCCGTGGATCTGTCGCAGCCAGGCGTTTTGCGAGCCCCAGGAATGGTACATGGCGGCCGGGCGCTGGGTGATGGCGTGGTATGGAAATTCGTCCTTCGATAACCCCTCGCCCTCGAATGGCGCATACCAGACCGGCAGCGGATCGAAGGTCGCCTTTATGCGTTCGCGGTGGCTGTCCGGCGGCTGGCGGTCGCCGTGGCCCTCGGCGGCGAGCTGGAACTTGCGCAACGGCTCCAGATAGAGCTGGAAGACGTTTTCCACCGCGCCGTCCTGTAATCCCATTTCGATGGCCCAGTCGGACCAGGCCCGGTTGGCGTGCTTGAAGTACTGCGCTTCCTCCGGCACGTGCGCCTCGAAGAATCCGCCGTTCTCGATATAGCGGTTGATCTGTCCGGGATTGGGATCGCCACGGCCATGGGTTCCGCCGTTCTTGCCGCGCCATCCGGCCAGCGGGCCGACGCCCGGACGCCGCTGATGGTTGACCATGTAGTCGGCATAGTCGGCGTAGAGCGGATCGCCATTGCCATCGATCATGCCGGGAAGTCCGAGCCGGGCGCCGAGATCGAGCAGCACCGACTGGAAGCCGCGCACGTCGCGGCCCTCCCCTTGCGTCGCCGGATCGACGACGGGCCAGCGGATGGAATCGGCCAGCGCCTCCGGTTCCGATATCGGCCGGTCGAGAAGCGAGATGCAGTCGTGCCGCTCGAGATAGGTCGTATCGGGCAGCACCAGATCGGCATAGGCGACCATTTCGGAATTATAGGCATCCGAATAAATGATCCTGGGGATGCGGTAGTTGCCGTCCGCATCCTTGTCGGAGAGCATTTCCATGACGCCGCCGGAATTCATCGACGAATTCCACGACATGTTGGCCATGTACATGAACAGGACGTCGATCGGGTACGGATCGCCGGCATGGGCATTGGATATGACCATGTGCATCAGGCCGTGCGAGGACATCGGCGCGTCCCAGCTGAAGGCATGGTCGATGCGCTGCGGCGTGACGCCGTCCTCCTGCAGCAGCAGCTCCTCCGGCCCGCGCAGGAAGCCCAGATGCGGCCCCGGCAGCGGCTCGCCCGGCTTGCAGCCGCCATGCGGCCTGGGCTGGCCGTCGATCGGCCTCGGATAGGGCGGCTTGAAGCGGAAACCCCCGGGGCAGTCGATGGAGCCCAGGAGAATCTGCAACAGGTGCAGCGCGCGGCAGGTCTGGAAACCGTTTGAATGGGCGGAGATGCCGCGCATGGCGTGAAAGGAGACGGGCCGCCCGACCATCCGTTCGTGGCGTTCGCCCTTCATGTCCGTCCAGGGCTGCTCGACGACGACCTCGCGCTCGAAGGCGGCGTCCGCGATCTCCGCCGCAAGCCGGCGTGTCTGGGCAGCGGAGACACCGGTTTCCCGGGCGACCGCCTCCGGCGCATAATCCTCGCCGAGATATTTCTTCGCCAGCAATTCGAACACCGGGCGGGCCGTGCGTCCGTCCGGCAGGGTCACCGCGCCTTTCAATGCAGGTTTGAGGCCACTCGATTTGGATGACAGGCATTCTTGTTTGTGCCGGTCGAAAACCAGCGGCTCGCCCGCTTCGTTGCGGGCAAACAGCCCGTGATCGGCGCTGTCTTCGTCTTCGATGACCAGCCAGGGCGCATTGGTGTAACGGATAAGGTAGTCGAGATCGATCCTGCCCGCCTTCAGCAGTTCGTGGACCAGCGCCAAAATGAAGAGACCGTCGGTGCCGGGCGTGATGCCGACCCATTCGTCGGCGACCGCGTTGTAACCGGTGCGCACCGGATTGACGCCGATGACCTTGATGCCGCGTTCCTTGAGGCGGCCGAGACCCATCTTTATCGGGTTGGAATCGTGGTCCTCGGCAACACCGAAGATCATGAAGAGTTCGGTCTTCTCCCAGTCGGGGGAGCCGAATTCCCAGAAGGCGCCGCCGAAGGTGTAGATGCCGCCGGCGGCCATGTTCACCGAGCAGAAACCGCCATGGGCGGCGAAATTGGGGGTTCCGAACTGCTGCGCCCACCAGCCGGTCAGCGACTGGCTCTGGTCGCGACCGGTGAAGAAGGCCAGCTTCTTGGGATCGCGCTCGCGCACCTCGCCCAGCCATTCGGTGGCCAGCGCCAGTGCCTCGGCCCACTCAATTTCCCTGAATTCGCCGCTGCCGCGCTCGCCGGTGCGCAAAAGGGGCTTGTTGAGCCGCGCCGGCGAATAATGCTGCATGATGCCGGCCGAGCCCTTGGCGCACAGGACCCCGCGATTGATCGGATGATCGCGGTTGCCCTCGATATAGCGGACCTTGGGCCGGCCGTCGGGGCCGTTTCTCAGATGTACGTTGATGCCGCAGCGGCAGGCGCACATGTAACAGGTGGTCTTGCGGATTTCATCGGACACATGGGGCGAGCGCTCCACATCGTGCCTGTCTCCGCCCATCGATGTACTCCCCTGTTATCATTGAAGACCGCGCCTTTTCCGGGTCTTCTATATTATATCTTTTTGTACTTCCATAGCGCGTCGCGACCGCACAGGCTTTTCACATAGAAAACGCATCCGGACGCGGGGAGGACCAGAGTAT
The DNA here is from genome assembly GCF_004959855.1 of Nitratireductor sp. XY-223. Taxonomy (GTDB): domain Bacteria; phylum Pseudomonadota; class Alphaproteobacteria; order Rhizobiales; family Rhizobiaceae; genus Hoeflea_A. The sequence goes on from NZ_SPNT01000004.1 coordinate 173,634, forward strand.
CCAAAGACACGGAACCAGAGCACGCACGGGCGGGCCCGGATCCGCGAGCAAGCAGTGGCCGGAAGCTCACAGGTCACGCCGGCGCACCCCTATGCCGGACGTGCGGCCGATAGAGCGTGGCGCCTCGGCCGGCGGACGGAGTTGCGTTCGACAATCGAAGCCTCAAGGCGAACGGATTCAATCGAATCACCGTGGTCGAGGTGCCTGACCAGCGACTGGGCAACGCAAATGCCCATCCGGGCCGTCGGAAGACGCACCGTTGTCAGCGGGGGCGCACTGTGGGCGGACCAGTCGAGGTCATCGCAACCCATGAGGCTCAGTTCATCCGGCACGGCGATCCGGCGGCGATCGGCCTCGAAAAGCACCCCCAGGGCAATGACGTCGGAAAGACTTAGGACCGCGGTGACGTCTGCGATGTCCCCGAACAACTGCTGCGCGGCGGCAACCCCGCCCTCGACGTCGAGCGTCGATTCGCGGAGGGAAACCGATACACCGGTCGCCCGGGCGCCCCTTTCGACACCGGATATTCTCAGGCGCGTCCGGTCATTGTCGGAGACCGGACCATGGACGACAGCAACGGAGCGATGGCCGACCTCGGCCAGGTGCCGGATCGCCGCCTCACCGATCACCGCATTGTCGTAGCCGATGGCCGGCAGGCCGTTGTTCGTCTCGCACACACTCGTGCAGACGGCGGGTATGCCGCGTCCCACCAGCCCGTCAAGCAGCGCCTTGCTGTGCTCCGCACCGGACAGGATCAACGCTTCCGCGCCAAGGTTCATCAGTTCGCCGACACGCCGCTCCTCGGCTTCCGGCCTGCCTTCCGTCGTCGCGATGACGAGTGCATAGCCGTGTTGCGCCAGTTCCCTTTCGACGGCGTTGAGGAACCGGGCGAAGATCGAGTGTGCCAGCGTCGGCACGACGGCACCGATGGTCTTGGTCCGACTGGTGGCAAGCGCCCGCGCGGCCGGGTTGGGCGCATAGCCGACCTCGCGCATGGCGTTCAGGACGCGCTCACGGGTCTGCTTGTTGACGTTGTCGGCGTTGTTCAGAACCCGCGATATCGTGGCGACGGACAGGCCGGTCGCTTTCGCCAGACCCCTCACTCCGGTTTTTTTCATGCTGTCAGGGCATCCTCCGGGCCGGTTTTCGCAAAGAGAATCGGTTTTCCAAACAAGTCGATACGTCAAAAATTAGCATATCCACCGGCAAAGTCATTGACTTATGTAACCGTTTACAGTTTTATTGATGTAACCGGTTACATTGAACTGGATAACACCGAGGACAGGGCGTTGCAACTATTTGCTCCCGAATCCGGCGGACTGATCAGCCCAGGCATTCGTTATGTCGGCTTTGCGGACCGGAGCCAGACTGAAAGCCGTGAAATACGCTACGGCGAAACCGGCAGAGTGGCACTTTGCGACGGCGACCTGGTTACCATCACCTGCGTCGACGGCGGCGTTTCGATCCTGTTGGCCGCGTTCGATGAATCCGGCTCGGATGCTCTGCAGCAACTGAATTTGAAACAACACGAAACCCCGGTTGAGGACTTCGGTACGCTTGACCGGACGGCGCTCGACGGCTGGCTCGGAGCACGTGGTGCGGACTTTTCGACGGTGTGCTTCGCCCGCTTGTTCGGCGCGGGAACGCCAGCCGCCGAGCGCTTTACTTTCAGATCGCGGACAGATTGCACGCTCTGGCTGGCCTTGCCGGCCGACGGCGCAATGATATCAACGGGCGGCGGCGGAACGTTTTCCATCGAAGTCGCGCGCGCCGCGTCAAACAGCTTTCTTCCCGATCCGGTGGGAGACGTGCGCGACGAATTCACCGTCGATAGCGGCACCGCGCGCGCCTATGAACTGCGCAAGGGCGATTTCGTCCAGATCATCGATATCGAGGGTCGTCAATGTTCCGATTTCATGGCCATGCGCGCCGACGCGCTCCACCGGGGCATCGAGCGCCACATCGACTCGACGGTCACCCGCACCTTCGCGGGCGGCGCCTATCCGGCACCGGGCCTGTTCGACAAATTCTTCGACCAGGACATGCAGCCGCTCCTTAACGTGACCCAGGACAGTGTCGGACGTCACGACACGTTTGCACTGGCCTGCACGGCGCGCGGCTACGAGGAGCGCGGGTTTCCCGGGCACCTCAATTGTTCGGACAACATCTCCGCAGCGTATGAGCCGTTCGGCATTGCAATGCGCAGCGCCTGGCCGGCGATCAATTTCTTCTTCAATTCCAGCATCCAGCCGACCGACAACCGTCTGCGGGTCGACGAGGCCTGCTCCCGCCCGGGCGATCACGTTATCATGCGCGCCCTGACCGACCTGGTGTGCGTGTCGACGGCATGCCCGGACGACATAGATCCGATCAACGGATGGAACCCGACGGACATCCACGTGCGCATTTACAAGCCGGATACACCGATCCAGCGGGCCGTTGCGTATCGGCCCTTCAATGACAGCGAGGTTTCCATGACCCAAGAGAGCGCATTCAACACTCGCACGAGTGCGCTGACGCGATCGTTCCAGGTCGCCAGGGACCTGTGGCTGCCGAGCAGTTACGAGGCGACCCGCGCCATCGACGAGTACTGGGCCTGTCGCAAGGCCGTCACCATCCAGGACACGTCATCGCTGCTGAAGTTCGACGTTCTCGGCCCGGACGCCGAGAGGCTCTTGCAGAAATGCTTGACCCGGGACGTCTCGCGGCTCTCGGTCAACAGAGGCGTTTACGCGCTCGCGGCCGCGGAGGACGGCAGCGTGCTCGACGACGGAACGCTCTTCCGGCTCGGGCCGGATCTCTTCCGCTGGTGCTGCGGATCGGAGGAGAGCGCCCGCCATTTCCGCGAGGCCGCGCAAGAGGACGGCATGAAGGTCTGGATCAAGGCCTATGGCCCGGCGATGCCAAGCCTGGCGCTGCAGGGCCCGAACAGCCGCAAATTGCTGGAGCGCCTGGTTTTCATCCAACCCCACCAGCCGGCGCTCGAGGCCATCAAATGGTTCGGCGTCACGGTCGCCAGGCTGCACGACAGAAACGGCCCGGCTTTCATGCTGTCGCGAACAGGTTTTACCGGGGAACTCGGATACGAGATCTTCTGCGCGCAGGACGCGGCCGTCGGCATCTGGGACGCGCTGATGGAGGCCGGTTCGGACATCGGCATCACGCCCATGGGTCTGGACGCGCTCGAAACCATTCGCATCGAGGCGGGTCTGATGGTGGCGGGAGCGGAATTCTCACCGGGAACGGACGCGTTCGAAGCCGGACTGGGTTTCGCGGTCGACCTCAAGAAGGACGCATTCATCGGTCGCGATGCTCTGCTGCGCAACAGGGCGGCGCCGCGCCGCGCGCTGGTCGGGCTTCTTTTTGAGGGCAACGAGGTGCCGAACCATGGCGATCCGGTCATCGTCGGCAGACGGGAAGTCGGCACGGTGACCAGCGCCACGCGTTCGCCGATGCTTGGCCGGCCGATCGCCATGGCGCGTGTCGCCGTCGAGCACGCACAGGAGGGCAGCACGATCGAAATCGGACAACTGGACAGGCACAGCAAACGCTTGCAGGCCACGATCACCAGTATTCCGTTCATCGACCCCAAACGGGAAAGGGCCAGAGCCTGAGAAAATCAACCAGAAACGTGTGATGAAAAAGAAGGGAACACGGAAATGAAGAAACTGATGCTTGCGGCATTGTTCGCCGCCTCGACAAGCCTGAGCGCGCAGGCCGCCGATACCGTGATGATCGGCGAGCCGAGCTGGCCGGGCGCCAAGATCATCGCCAACCTGATCAAGGTGGTGATCGAGGAAAAACTCGGCGGCGAGGCCGAACTCGTGCCGGGAACCAACCCGGTCATCTTCGCGGCAATGGACGGCGGCCGCGGGGACATCGACGTTCATCCCGATGTCTGGCTTCCGAACCAGAAGAGCCTGACGGACGAATATGTCGACGACAAGGGTACCGTCGGCCTGTCCTCTGGGGCCTATGAAGGCCGTTCCGGCTTCTGCGTTCCGAGCTACGTCGCCGACGAGCACAATGTGAAGTCGGTCTATGACCTGGCGACGCCCGAGGCGCAGGCGCTGTTCGATTCCGACGGCGACGGCAAGGGCGAAATCTGGGTCGGCGCATCCGGCTGGGCATCGACCAACGTGCACAAGGTCAAGGCGCGCGACTATGGCATCGAGACCTTCCTGGAGCCGGGAACCGAAGACGAAACCGTTTTCTACGCGAAGCTGAAGGCCATCGTCTCGCAGAAAAAGGGCGCGGTATTTTATTGCTACAAGCCCCACTATGTGCACGCGCTCTATGACGTGACCATGCTGGACGAGCCGCCGCACGATCCGGAAAACTACACGATCGTGCAGCCTGATGCCGATGCCGACTGGTACGACAAGTCGAAGATCACGACGGGCGATTCCGTAAAATCCGTGCGGATCGCCCACTCCAAGTCGCTCGAGGAACGCGCGCCCGATGCCGCCAAGCTGCTTGCAAACATGGCGCTCAACTCCGACGATGTGTCCGCCTGGACCTTTGAGGTCGTTGTCAACGGCAAGGAACCGGAGGACGTCGTGAAGGCCTGGGTAGCTGAAAACGGCAAGACCGTCGATACCTGGCTTGGCATCAAATAGCCGGCCGAATCCGGCCCGCCGCCCCCGGCGGCGGGCAGACCAATGAACGGAACCGATCCCATGGAGACCACCCCGGAAGACCATCCGATCATCGCGCGAAACGTCTGGAAAATCTTCGGCGACAGAGCCGCGGAAGCCCACGCGGCAATCCTTGCCGACGGACTTTCGAAGGCCGAAGTGCTGGAACAGTTCGGCTGCGTCGTCGGCGTCGCGGATGCCAGTTTCTCGATCGCGGAAGGCGAGATCTTCTGCATCATGGGATTGTCCGGTTCCGGAAAATCGACGCTGGTGCGGCACATCAACCGGCTGCTGGAGCCGACCGCCGGCGAGATCCTCATCGAGGGCAACGATGTCATGAAGCTCAACGAAGCGCAGTTGCGGGAGCTTCGCAATCACAAGGTTGCCATGGTGTTTCAGAATTTCGGACTGATGCCGCACCGGACCGTGCGCGACAATGTGGCGATGCCGCTGGAAATCCGCGGCTCGTCGAAGCGCCAGCGCTGGACCGAGGCGGACCGCGTTCTCGACATGGTGAACCTGACCGGCTGGGAGGACAAGTACGCGCACGAACTGTCGGGCGGCATGCAGCAAAGGGTGGGGCTTGCCAGGGCCCTCGCCTCCAACCCCGCCATCCTCTTGATGGACGAGCCGTTCTCGGCGCTCGATCCGCTTATCCGCCGACAGTTGCAGGATCAGTTCATGGATCTTTCCGACCGGCTCAAAAAGACCACCATATTCATCACCCACGATCTCGACGAGGCCATTCGCATCGGAAACCGCATTGCGATCATGAAGGATGGCCGGATCGTGCAGACCGGAACGCCCGAAGAGATCGTGATGAACCCGGCCGACGATTACGTGTCGGATTTCGTGGCCGGGATCTCCAAGCTCGATCTCGTCTACGCCCACTCCATCATGGAACCCGTGGAGCGTTACAGCAGCGAGAACGGCACCATCGCCGCGAATGCCGCCAGGGCGCATCACAACAGCGATCTGAACACGTTGATCAACGTCGCGGTCGAGACGGACGGCCCCATCCTGATCGACGACGACGACGGCAATGCAGTCGGTGTCGTCGACCGTACCCGGCTGATGCGCGCCATCCAGGGCAATCGCAAACAGGAGGCAGCATCCCATGAGCCCGCGTGACAGCAGCGACAGCAGCCTTGAGAACCTCGTCGCCACATTCGCCGGCAGCAATTCGGGCTATTACAGCCGCCAGTTTGCCTATCTCAGCGAGGCGCCGGGATTCCGGGCGAGTTTCAATCCCATGGCGGGGCTCGCAAGCCCGGTGTGGTTCGGCGCCCGGGGCCTTTGGTCCTGGTTCCTGGTGTTCCTGCTCGCCGAGACCTTCGCCTATATCCAGATCTTCCGGGGCTGGCTGGGCAATCTCGGCCAGGATCAGCTCGAGCGCGCCGAGGCCATACGCCGGACACTGGCGACAAGGCTGGAGCAGATCGAGGCAGCCAGGCAATCGGGCGACAGCAGCCTTGAGGCACTGGAACGCGCAGCTCAGTCGCTTCAGCGGGCGCTCGATGATTCCCTTTCCGCCGCGCAGGCGGCATCGGGTGACGCCCTGGCCCTCGTCCTGTTCGGCCTCGCCATCCTGGCCGCGGCCAAGCTGAGCGCAGCGGTGATTGCCAACTGGGCGCTGGAGACGCGTTTCACGCGTTGGCGGTCCGACCAGTCGCTGGCGAGCGGACTTTCAACCGGGCGCGTCATTGCGGCGACCGTGGTCTTTGTCTGCGCCGCCGGGCTTTCGTCCCTGCGCTTCGCGCGCCCCGACATCGTGCCGATGCTGCTCGATTTTCCCACCGATAAGAATTTCAGGATCGCGACCGCCGACTGGATCAAGGACGGCTTCGAGTGGGCCAAGAGCAGCGGCGCCGAATTCTTCAATGCGATCACGCTCGGCGTGCGTTCCCTGCTCGACGGGCTGGAGATCGTCTTCGTCGGCACGCCCTGGCCGGTCATCATCATCTTCGTCGGCATGCTCGCATGGCTGACCGGCGGCAGCCGCGTCGCCATATTCACCATCGCGGCGCTGGCCTATCTCGGCATCCTCGGCTTCTGGGAAAAGGCGATGACGACCATCTCGCTGCTCGGCGCGGCCGCCATGGTGTCGATCACGCTGGGCATACCGCTCGGCATATTGTGCGCCCGCCGTCCGAGGCTGTTCGCCATCATCCGGCCGATCCTGGACTTCATGCAATCCATGCCGTCCTTCGTCTACCTCATACCGGTGATCGCCTTCTTCGGCGCCGGCAAGCCGGCGGCGATCGTCGCGACCCTGATCTTCGGATCGCCACCCGTTATCCGCCTGACCGTGCTCGGCCTGCAGCAGGTGCCGGGCACCGTCCGCGAGGCGGCGCTGGCTTTCGGGGCAACGCCCGCCTATCTGCTTTTCAAGGTCGATCTGCCGCTTGCCGCCAGGACGATCATGGCGGGCGTCAACCAGACGATCCTAATGTCGCTGGCAATGGTCGTGGTGGCATCGCTGATCGGCGCGAAGGGCCTTGGCGAGGATGTTCTCGAAGCGCTGCAGTTTGCCTCTGAGGGACAGGGCATACTCGCAGGCCTCGCCATCCTGTTCTGCGCTTTGATCCTTGACCGGATCGTCGCCGGAAAACCGCAGAACTGATCGCGGTTCTCCGACGGAAGGCGGCGGCTAGTTCGCCGCCTGGAGCGTGAAACGCGATACGCCAGCGGCGATGTTCAGGCCGGTCTGGAGCTGAATGTTGACCGGCTGCAGGGAGATCGAGTTCTCGAAGCCGCCAACCAGCACATTTGCACCGGCGCCGACGCCGACGGTCGCCTCTGCGGACGCGCCGACATAGGTGCCGTTGAGGGCGCCATTGGGCACGCTCCTGGTCGGTGCGAAGACCCACCAGATGAGGTCGGTGCGATCCGCCTTGCCGAGGTCAAGGCCGAACTTCTCGACGGATCCGTCATAGCGTTCGGTCGAGCCGTCGATCGAGGTGTATTCGCAGCCCAGCGTCTTATATGAGACGAGGATGTGATTGCCGACATCGGCGACGGAACAGCCGAGCTGTCCAATCTTGATCAGGTCCGATGCCGTTGCCGGTGTGGCGCCGACTGCTGCGGCGAACAGCAGAGCCAAAGTCAGTTTTTTCATTTTTGATGCTCCTGGAATTCGGTCCGCGCCCGGCGCCATGCCGGACGTGCCGATGAGAATTGCGCTTAGAACGCGCAAATATGATGAGGATGTGGCAAATTCAATGGCTTGCGACAATTTCGCAAAGCCGATGGTTTACAAAGACTTTTGCTATTCCGCCTTGCTTCCCGGCGGCAACCAGGCGCGCTTGACCCGGTCGTGGACGGAAGGGTTGTCGGAAAGCGCCTCCTCCGTCTCTTTCTCGATCTCGCGCGCCATCTTCATGTAGGGCTCGTTCTCGAAGGGCGGAATCTCCGGGTCGTAGAGCTGCGCCAGGCGCCGGATCCCGTCCCGGTCGCGCTCCACGAAGACGGTAATCAGCTTCTCGACCTCGTGCGGGTGCACGCCGAAGGCCTCCAGCGCGTATCGCGCGGCCCGAACCGCGCTGTCGAAGGTCTCGCGCACAATGTCGTCGGCGCCGGCCTTGTAGAGCTCGTAGACATAGTGGCGGTTGCGGGCGCGCGCGACGATGTGCAGATCCGGCTTTTCGCGCCGCGCATGTTTGACGATCTCGACGGCCCGGTCCATGTCGTCGATGGCGACGACCAGCAGGCCCGCCTCTTCAAGACCCGCCGCGTGCAGCAGGTCCGGGCGGGAGGCATCACCGTAGAAGGTGCGTATGCCGTAGCGGTTGAACCCGTCGACCATGTCGGCGCTGAGATCGAGCACCACCGTCTTGTAGCCGTTGCCCTTGAGCACCCGGTTGATCACCTGGCCGAAACGGCCGATGCCGCAGATGATCGCGGCACCCTTCTCGTCGATCTCGTCCGCCGCCCTGCCCTGCTCCTCGTCGAGGCGCGGCAGAACCACCCGGTCGAAGACGATGAAAAGGGCCGGTGTCAGAAGCATCGACAGCGCAACGACCAGCAGCAGCAGGTCGGCGAGGTCCGTCGGTATCACCGCGTTCTGCACCGAAAACGAGAGCAGCACGAAACCGAATTCGCCGGCCTGGGCGAGCGACAGGGTGAAGAGCCACTGATCGGCGCCGCGCAGCCGGAAGATGAAGGACAGCGCCAGAAGGACAGCGGCCTTCAGCGCCATCAGGCCGATGGTGAGGCCGATGACGAGCAGCGCGTTGTCGAACAACAGCACGAAGTTGATGCCGGCGCCGACGGTGATGAAGAACAGGCCGAGCAGCAGTCCCTTGAACGGCTCGATATCGCTTTCCAGCTCGTGCCGGAATTCGCTGTTGGCGAGCACCACACCCGCCAGGAACGTGCCGAGCGCCGGCGACAGCCCGACGAGCGTCATAAGGAAGGCAATGGCAACGACGAGAAGCAGCGCCGCCGCGGTGAATATCTCGCGCAGCTTTGCCGATGCGATGAACCGGAACAACGGCCGCGACAGGTAGTGGCCGCCTGCCACGACGGCGGCAATCGCGGCGATATTGACGATGGCGACCTGCCAGCCGGAAAGGCCCTCGATCAGGCTGAGTTCGGCGCCGTGCCCGCCTTCCGCGTGGGCCTCGGCCCCGTGGTGGACGAGTTCAGGCAGGGCAAGAAGCGGAATCAGCGCCAGCATCGGAATGACGGCGATATCCTGAAACAGCAGCACGGAAAAACTCGACTGGCCGCCGTCGCTCTTCATCAGGCCCTTCTCGTTGAGCGTCTGCAACACGATCGCCGTCGACGACAGCGAGAACACCAGTCCGATCGCCAGGGCGACGCTCCAGCCGAGACCCAGCGCCATGCCCGCCGCCATCACCAGGACGGTGGTCACGCCGACCTGCAGGCCGCCGAGACCGAGCAGACGGTTGCGCATGGTCCACAGCGTTCGCGGCTCCAGCTCCAGCCCGACGAGGAACAACATCATCACGACGCCGAACTCGGCGATGTGCTGGATGCTCTCGGTATCCCCGACGAGCCCGAGCACCGGCCCGATGACGATGCCGGCGATGAGGTAGCCGAGCACGGAGCCCAGCCCCATGCGTTTCGCAACCGGGACCGCAATTACGGCGGCGCACAGATAGATGAAGGCCTGGAAAAGCAGACCGGTCACGGCTGCGCCTCCTCGGCGATCGGCAGTGTGTGCGCGGTCAGCACCGACAGTTCCGCCGCCGCATCGAGATCGAGGCGGTCGTCGCGCAGCGCTTTGAGAAACCGGCCATAGCCCTCGATATGCTCGGCAAGCCCATCGTCGCCCGCCGCCTTCAGCGCGGCGTAGAGCGTATAGGGCGGCACGAAACGCAGCCCGCACAGATTGGCCGTCTGCTCGATCGGCGTCAGCAGGTCCCGCAGCGGATAGTTGTTGCGCCCGCCGACCTGATAGAACTCTTCCGGGCCGCCGGTGGTGACCACCGGCACGAAAAGCTTGCCGGCGATCATGACGCCGCCCTCGCCATAGGCGAAGCCGTATTCGAGCACCAGGTCCTGCCACTCCTTGAGAAGGGCCGGCGTCGAATACCAGAACAGCGGGAACTGGAACACGATGACATCGTGATCGAGGAGACGCTGCTGTTCGGTCTCCACGTCTATTTTGAAGCGCGGATACTCGGCATAAAGATCGACAAGCGTCACGCCCCTTGTCTGCCGCGCGATCTTCGCCAGTTCGATATTCGCCCGGGAGTAGCGCTGGCCCGGATGTGCAAACAAGACAAGTATTTTCCGGCTCTGCTGCGCCACGCGCCCTCCCCTCGGTTCGTCCTCCGACCGACTTTTCCGGTCCCGGCGGAGCTTGTCAATATCGAGCGTCCCGGCGACTTTTCAAGGGCGTGCGGCGATACGGGCGGCGCTCCGCCCAATCAGCGCTTGCCCGACTCAACGCAAGCGCGCATGATGGAGAAGAACAGGAGAACCGCGTCCCATGATCATCCCGATCAGCCAGTCTTGTCCGATCCGTATGCGGGTCCGGGCAGCGACCTGTGCTGCCCTGATGCTGGCAGCGCTCGGCAACGCGGCCGCCCACGATCAGGAAGTTTCGTCCATCGGCCCGCGAACGACATTGTTTGTGTTCGGCCCCGAGCTTCCTTTCATGTTCGACATTGTGGGCGAACGGCTCGATTTTCGCTGGGCGGACCTGGTAACCTACGGCAACACGGCCATCGGCACGCTCGAAAACGGTGCCGGCGAGGTCATCGGGATCAACCGCGAGTACTGGGTCGCGGACCCGACCGATCCGACACCGAGGAAGCTGACGGAAGAAATCACCCCTTCGGGAGTAGTCGCGACTTTCGTTCCGGATCAAAAATACACCGTTTCAACGACCGTCGACCTGGAAGCGCTACAGACCATCCTGGACGAGCAGTTCGTCGACACGGAAGCCTATGCCTATCTGTTCCGCATTTCCGCAACGCTGGATTTCGTCGAGTACCAGCTTTCCGGCCCGGTACCCAACGGCGAGATCCTTGCACAGATCGATGCCGGGGACAGCCAGAAGGCGGCAACGATCGGAACGCAAAAATACACCGCGAACGATGTACCCGCGACGATCGTGGGCCTGCGAGCGCCCGGCTATCTCAACACGGTGCTCGAGGTTCCCTACCACATCCATTTCCTGGCCGATGACCGCAGCATGCTCGGCCATGTGACCGATCTGCAGGCGGATGACCTCGCGGTCGAGTGGACAAGGGTCAATGCGGTCAACATCCACATGTGGGACGTGAAATAGGGAGAAATTTCCACAACCGTTTCAATGGGGTAGCGCCAACTGCCTTTTGCAGCGGAGGAATAGCATGGTTCTAAGACTGCCCCTGCTCGCGCTTATGGCGCTTGCTTCAATGATTGTGCTGCCGGGCCTGCGCGGACCGGCGCTCAGCGCACCGAATATATTGCTGATCATTGCCGATGACATGGGGCTGGATGCAAGCCCCTGCTATGACGTCGGCGCCTGGAAGCCGGCGATGCCCAATCTCGAGCGGCTGTGCCGCGAGGGCCTGGTTTTCGACAATTTCTACGCGGCGCCCATGTGCTCGCCCACGCGGGCGACGATCATGACCGGGCGATACGGGTTTCGCACCGGTGTCGGTTCGGCCGTCGGGCGGCGCTCGGACAATGCACTCAGCCCGTCCGAGACCACCCTGTTCCAGTTCCTCGACGCCTATGCGGACGATCCATATGCACACGGCGTCGTCGGCAAGTGGCACTTGTCCAACGATACCAACGGCGGAAGCGACCATCCAAGGCGCGCCGGTGTCGGCTACTATGCCGGGGTGATCGAGGGAACGCTGGACGACTACTACGACTGGCCGCGCACGGAGAACGGCAGCACCGAGCAGGTCAACAGCTATGTCACCACGGCCATGACGGACGATGCCATCACCTGGATCGCCGCCCAGGAGGGACGTCCGTGGTTCCTGTGGCTTGCCTATGTGGCGCCGCATCTGCCGCTTCACGTCCCGCCGCAGGAACTGCACACGGTGGCCGGGCTGACGGGCCAGGAACAGGATATCCAGGCCCGCGCGCTGGACTACTATTTCGCGGCGCTGGAAGCGATGGATTCGGAAATGGGCCGGCTGCTCGATAGCCTGCCAAATGCTGTGCGCGACGACACGGTCGTCTTCTTTATCGGCGATAACGGCACGCCGAACCGCACCGTCCAGCCCCCTTTCGAACGCCGGCGCGCCAAGGCCAGCCTCTACGAAGGCGGGACGCACGTGCCGCTGATCGTCGCCGGCAAGGGCGTGACGCGACAGGGCAAACGGGAGGCGGCGCTGGTCAACTCGACCGATCTTTTCGCGACCATCGCGCAGCTCGCCGGCATCGATGTGCCTGCCGCGCCCGACAGCCCCGAGGACAGCATCAGCTTCGCGCCGCTTCTGACCGAAAGCGGCGCCGGCGGGCGGCGGTACGTTTACACGGAATTGTTCGGCGAGATGCCCGGCGCCAGGCGGAACAAAAGGCCGAGCCGCAACGGATGGGCGATCCGCGACGACCGCTGGAAATACCTCCATCTCGATGAACAGGGCGATGCGTTCTACGACCTGGCAAGCGATCCGTTCGAACAGGACAATCTCCTGAACGGCGGGCTCAGCGGCGAAGAAAAAGCGGCCTATGAGAGACTGAGAACGGCCGGCTACGAGCTGCGCGCGGGTTACTAGCCCGTACGGCCGCTTGGCGGCGTCCGGCAACCGGCCGCCGCCGATTGTCCCGAAACACCACGGTGTCGACCATGGCCGAAAACATCGAAATTCAAATCGGAGACGAGGAAGACGCAAGGCAGATCGAAACCGCGCTGCTTGCCGCCTTGCGGGGAGCGCAGCCGCAATCCGCCAATGCGCGCTTCGTGCTTTGCGCCCGGACGGGCGACGGCCGGCTTGTCGCCGGCGCGACCGTTGAAACATCCTATGGCTGGGCCGCCGTCAAGACCCTTTGGGTCGCGGATGAATTCCGCCGCCGCGGAATTGCACACGCGCTGATGCGCAAAGCCGAGGAAAAGGCGCTGGACCTCGGCTGCCACGGCGCCTGGCTGGACACGTCCAACCCGGATGCCAGGACGTTTTACGAGAAGCTGGGCTACACCGAATTCGGCTCTTTGGCCAACGCGCACGGCCAGCACCCGGAAACCCACCGGCGCTGGTTCCTCAAGAAGGCGCTGACAGAAACATGACGTTGTTCAGCCAAAGTCCGCGCTAGGAACCGGTCAACGACTCTGCGGCTTGCAGAAGATCATCGAATTCCGCCGTCGGCTGGACATCAAGTCCCTCGGAGCAGCCCGGTTGCCACTTTCCCGTGCGGACCAGGTAGCCCGAAAGGCCGGACTTGATTGCCGCCGCCACATCGAACTCCGCGTCGTCGCCGATCATGACGACATCCTTCGGTTCCAGTTTCATGTCGTCAACGGCAAGGTGAAAGAAATCCGGGGACGGCTTTCCCAGCACCGTCGCCTCCCGTCCCGATGCAAATTCCAGCGCGGCGACGAAGGCGCCGACATCGAGGCTGAGATTTCCGTCATCGTCGCGGAAATAACGGTTGCCGGCGAGCGCGATGAACGCGGCACCGGCCATGATGCGGCGGAAAGCCTCGTTGAGGCTGTCATAGGAAAACCCCTCGCGGGCATCGGCCACGATAACTGCCGGCCGGCTTCCGGCCGGCAAGTCGCTGAAATCCTGCATCAGCGATGGCCGGACCAGAAAGTGTGGATCGAGCCCCTCGCGAACGATATGCGAGCGGGCCGCCTGGGAAGGCGTGAATATTTCATGGGGTTCGACGGGAATGCCCAGCCCTTCCAGCTTGGCGCGGATGGCACCCAGCGGCTGGCTCGTGGTGTTGGTCAGAAACCGTGTCGGTATCCCCGCCCGTTTCAAACGCAATATCGCTTCGCCCGAACCCGGAAGGACGGCGCCGCCCTGATAGACAACACCGCCCAGATCGACCAGAACTCCCTTCGGCTTTGCCATGTTTGCGTCCATCCCGCGCGATTTGTCACTCAGAGTATCGAATTCCGCCCCGCAAATTAATATCCCGCGGTGACCTTATGAACACACCCGCGGATAACCGTCATCCGATGCGATCGCGACATTGAACCTCAGCGTCCGTTTCGCCTATGCTGGCCCGACGGACGCTTGTGCGTCCGGCAGGGAGGGAGTTGCAGGTGATTTCGCGGTTTTTCAGACGGCGCGACCCGACCGCACGGCTAGCCGGCGAGTTGAAGGCCTATGCGCTGGCCGTGACACGCGATCCCGACGCCGCCGATGACCTGGTGCAGGAAACCCTCGCGCGCATGCTGGAGCGGCCGAAACTGCTGGAAGACGCTGTCATGGCAAAGCGCTACGCGTTCAGGACGCTGCACAATCTGTACATCGATAATTTGCGCAAACAGAAAGTCAGGCGGGAATATTCCGCGGTCCAGGAACGTATATCCAGCGAAGCGGACGGAGCCGATTTCGACGCCGTCGATCGGCTGATCGTGCGCAACGCTTTCGAACTTCTATCGCCGGAGCATCGCGAAATCCTGTTTTTGATCGATGTGATGGGCTTCAAATACGCCGAGGCGGCGGAAACGCTCGGCATAGCAAATGGAACGGTCATGAGCAGGGTCAGCCGGGCAAGGGCGGAAATGATCAGGAAACTGCACGAATCCCCCGTGCGCCCGCTGAAACGGCGCGGAAAGAACGAGCATTGAGCAGATTGTCGGAAAAAGACTTCGAGATCCTCAACGCGCTCGCCGACGGCGAGCTTGACGAGGACACGGCACGTGAATGGCAGGCGCGCATCGACAGCCAGCCAAAGCTGCGCGCCGCTTACGACGACATCGTCTCGATCAAGCGGAAACTGGGGGGACTTGGCGCGGATAACCCGCAGCTTCCCGCCCTTGGAAGCCAGGGCGATTCCGGCGCGGGCCGCTGGGCCATAGCGGCCTCGATCGCCGCCGTTCTGCTTGCCGGGGCCGTGGTCTTCTGGCCGGCAAGCGAGACCACCGGCCAGCCGCAATCGATCGCCGCCTGGCACGACCGGTTTTCCGGACAGGAATATGTCGTCGACCAGGGCGATCAGCCGCTTTTCGTTTCATTCGGCCAGATCGCGGATATACCGATACCCGATTTGACCGCCTGGCGGCTTTATCTGGTCGACCATCAGGTCCTGGATCCCGGAACGCAGTCCGCTCAGGCGGTTCTCCACTATCGTGGCCTGCGCGGCTGCCGGCTGACCATCCGTTACGGTGCGTCGGTGCAGCCGGTCGCCGCCGACCCGGCGCCCCCCGAGGGCAGCAACTTCCGCCACTGGCTCGCCGGGAGTTCCGACATCAGCATCATCGCCAGCGGGATGGACGCGGGCCGTTTCCAGTCGATTGCCGAATATGTCGAACTGCTGACCAGGGCCGCGGCCGACCCGAGCGGGAAGATGCAGATGGCCGAGGCCAGCGGCTACCTGAACGCGCCGCCCTGCGCACAGGCTTAACGGCTGCGTTCAATTTGTGGGAAAATTGGGCCGGTCGACACCGTAGTTCTTTGCAAGGTAGTCGACGACGAGCGTGTAGTCCGGCTCCTCGATCTCCTCCATTTCCTGCTCATCCACCATCCATTCGAGCATTTCGACCCATCCGTCTCGCGTGATTCCCTGTTGGGCGACAATGCGTTCTGAGTGGCAGGCGGTGCAGTAGATGAAGGTCTCCTCGACGCCGGCATCGTCCACGAGGATGCCGTACTCATAGTCGTCATCGCCCGCCGATCCCGCCGGGGAAACGCCGGCCGATGCGGCAAGGAATGCGGCGCAGAGCAAGTGTCTGAAGACACGGATCATGGTGTTCTCCAAGGAATTCACCCGTGCGTGGCAGATAAATCCGCCACGCACGCGCGGTCAATGTCGGTGAAAAATCGGTCAGCTCACGGTCAGCGCAATGCGGTGCATCGTGTTGTTGAGATAACCCTTCGGGTTCCAGGCCAGCGCGAAGGGCTGCTGCTCGCCGGAATCGTCCGTCGCGCGCGCCCAGACCTCGTAGTAGCCGGCCTGCGGGAAGGCCACCGTCGTGCGCCAGTTCTGCCAGGCGCCTTCATTGACCGGATCGTCGAGATCGGCCTGCTGCCAGCTCGCGCCGAAATCAATGGAGACGTCGAGCCGCGTGACCTTGCGGTCGCCCGACCAGGCATGGCCGCGTATCTCGGCCTTCATCCCGGAGGCCGTGCCGGTCTGCGGTGCGGTAATGAGCGATTTCACCGGCATGCGTTCGATGATCTCGAAGTCTTCCTTCTCGACCTTCTCGCCGGGGGCCACCGGCCGGTTGGGGACGCGGTAGGAGGTGCCGGTCATTTTCGGACCGTCATGGACGATGTCGCGCAGGTAAATGCGCTTCAGCCACTTGTGCGAGACGGAGCCCGGCCAGCCGGGCACCACCAGCCGCAGCGGCGCGCCGTTGTTCGGATGGATCGGGGCGCCGTTCTGCGCCCAGGCGATAAGCACATTGTCGGTCATCGCCTTTTCGATCGTCATGCCGCGCGAAATCGGCAGCTTGTCCGGGTTGCCGGACAGGTGGCTGTCGGCGCCCACATGGGCGGTGTAGACGACATTGTCCTTGACGCCGGCGGCGTTCAAGACGTCCTTCAGCCGCACGCCCGTCCAGTCGGAGCAGCCGACTGCGCCCAGCGTCCACTGGTTGCCCTTGGCGGGCGGATCGAAAGCGGCACGGCCGTTGCCGCCGCATTCGATGGTCAGCGCCATGGTGTGGTTCTCGAACTTCTCGCCAAGTTCAGCAATCGTCAGGGTCATCGGGTTGTCGACCAGCCCGTCGACGGTCAGTGTCCAGGTGTCCGCATCGACGTCCTCCGGCGGATGGCCGTTGTTGCGGATGAAGTGGCGCGCCGTCGGCGTGATCGGATCGTCAAGCAGGTGCGGCGGCGTCTCGGCATTGATCGGCCGGTCGTTAAGAAGCGTCAGCCCGTCCTTGCCGGTCAGCACGTCCTCGTTCGCGAAGGCCGCCGGGATGAAGCCGGCCGGCATGTTGCGGTGGAACGGGATTGCCGTCCCGATCATCGCGCCCATGGTCGCAAGGCCCGCACCTTTCAGGAAACCGCGCCTGTCTGAGTTCGTCTTCCTGCCGAAAAATGCGGCGTCGGCCCCCTCGGGATCCTGTTCAAAGAAATCATAAAGGCCCCTCGGCCCGTCCGTACGATCGGTCATGCGTATCTCCTCCTCTGCGATCGAATGTCGCATTGGGTAAAGGACGTGCGTGCCGCCGGGATTATTCCTGCGGGCGGGCAAAAATTTTTCGGCACTGGCCGATCGGACGCCGGCCGGGCGGCGCACACGGGCCCGGGCGACACGGTACTAAGGCGTTCGATTCACACGGCGATCGCCAGTGCCAGCACCTCGGCGCCGCGGATCAGATCGTCGGTGTCCGTGTCCTCCGAAAAATTGTGGCTGATGCCGCCGATCGACGGCACGAACAGCATCGCCGCGGGCATCAGCCGGGCGACATTGGCGGCATCGTGCAGTGCGCCGGAGGGCATGACCCGCCAGTTGTCCGGCGCCGTTTCCGCCGCAGCGCTCTCCAGTCGGGCGCGCAGGCCGTCGTCCATCCCGGTCGGCGGCACGGCGACATGGTTCGACAGATCGAGGTGCAGGGTACGTTCGGCGCAGACCCGCTCGGCGGTTCCGCGGACGATTTCCTCCATGCGGTCGAGCCGATCCTTGTCGCCATCGCGCCACTGGACCGTGAAGTCGGCCTGCCCGGGCACGATGGAGGACGCGTTGGGCTGCAGCGCGACGTGGCCGATGGTCCAGACGGTCGCGGGCGTGACGATCTCCGCGAAAGCCCGGTTGATCGCGTCGGCAAAGGCGACGAGGCCCTGGAAGGCGTCGCGGCGCGCCGCCATGGGCGTCGTTCCGGCGTGGTTCTGGTGGCCGGTGAAGCGGATCTGCAGGCTGCGGATGCCGACAATGACGTCGACGACGCCGATCGATTCCCCGGCTTCGTCCAGCACCGGCCCCTGTTCGATATGCGTTTCGATGAAGCCGGTGAACCGGTCGGGCCGCACGAAATCGGCCGCGCAAAGACCGGCCATCGCCGCCCTGGCCTCGGCGAAGGTCCGGCCCTCAAGGTCGGTCAGCCGGTCGGCCTCGTCGAGCGGCAGCGCCCCGCTCCAGACGCGGCTGCCGGTCAGCGCGCCGAAGCGGCCCTCCTCGTCCTGGAAGGAAACGACGGCAACCGGCGGCCCGCCGGCCTCGGCGGAAGCCCGCGATACCTCAAGCGCGGCGATCACCCCGTAGGCGCCGTCAAGCCAGCCGCCTTCCGGCTGGCTGTCGCTGTGGGAGCCCGAGAGCATGCAGGGCGTGTCCGCAGCCGGCAGGCCGAAAAGATTACCGACGGGATCGAAGACCGGCTCCAGCCCGGCTTCCGCCATGCGCCCGGCAAGCCATTGCCTGGCGGCGATATCGGCTTTTGAATAGGCCGGCCGCACGACGCCGGTTTCCCTGGCGCCGAAGGAACGCAAATGCTGAAGATCGCCCAGCAGGCGGTCTGGTTTGATGGGAATAGACGGCATGATGCTCCTGCACTGTGACAAACGGCAGGGCGCAGTCTGGTGCAGTCCGGTATGTTTGTCGAACAATTGTTAGGGCCCGTTCAGGAATTAACTGAAACGTCACGCCGGCCGCCGCTTCAATTGACAGCGCATTTGGCGGCCCGCTACAGTTTTTGCGGGCAGGATTGTCCACCCGGGGCGAGCGCGTTGAGTTTCATGTCGAACGGGCGGCAAAAGTCAGACGGATCGCGGTCGATAACCCGGCCCATTTTGCGAAGACCGAGGAGTGCTTTAATGCGATTTCGTTTCCTGACTGTATTGTCTGTCGTCTGCCTGGGCGCGTTCGGCACCGGCGCGCTGGCGCAGGACGCCTCCTCGGACGAGCAGCCCGATTTCATCATCAAGGTGCCGGTGAAATTTGACAATCTGCACAAGGACATCACCGGTTCCTACGTGCATTGCGAGGCCTTTTCGCCCGATTACACCTATGGCGGCGACCAGGCGACGCCGGCGCGCGCTTCTTCGGGCGATCTCGGCACCGACGATTTCGACGGCATTGTCGAGATGGCGCTTTCCGTGCGCGACTACTGGGACCCGGACGATACGACGGAAATCGTCTGCGAGATGTCCTTTAACGTGCAGACGGACCGCGGTGTCGAGCGTATCGATTCCGAGCTTTACGGGCCGACGACGGCCTTCGGCCGAGACCGCAGCGCCTGCCGCCACGAGGTCGAATGGCTGCGCGCCGCCTGCACGGAAAAGGACAGCGAGGCGCTCGGCCTCATCCGCCACAAGTTGAACGAGCCGGCGGCGGGCGAGGCCACTGATACGACCGCCGCAACATCGGAATGAAACGCCGGCACGCGCTTGCCGTTCTTGTCCTTGCGCTGACATTCGCCGCACCCGCGGCGGCGCAGGAGGAAGACACCTGCGCGGGCCTTGGCGACCTTTCCGGTCTCTACACGACCTCCGACGGCAGCGTCGAGGCCGACTGGACCTTCCTGAGCTCCGGCGAGACGCCGCAGGCGGGCGATCCGTTCCAGGCCGAGCACACCTATCTTCCGGGCGTCGAGCGGCTGGGGCCCGGCCCGCACTACCTGCTCTTCGGACGTATGGGCGAGGGCTGCCGCTCGATCAGCGGCACCTGGCGGGCGCTCTTCGCGCCCTCCGGCACCGGCCGGATGATGAGCGGCGCCTTCACCGCCTCGGTGGCGCCCGGCGCGATCACCATCGTCAGCGCCGAGGACGACGCGGACCAGCCGGTCGGCTGGCTCGGCCTAAACTACCAGATCGACGGAAACGGGGAACCCGTGCCGGTCACCCTGCAGCAGCGGCTCGCCTTCAACGGCACGACGGTAACGACGCGGGATGTCACCGTGGCAGCTCAACTCTCCTTCGGCGGCGAACGGCCCGCGACCGGCACCGTTGAACTCGGCGAAAGACTCGCCTTCACCGGGCACCAGCCGCAAAGCCGTACGATCGAGTGGGGCGAAACGCTCGCCTTCCATGGCCTGGGCGACGGCACGCGCACGGTGGAACTCACCGCGACGCTGGAACACCACGGCAAGCCCACCGGAACGCGCACGCTGGACCTTGCGGACGCGCTCGCCTTTTCCGGCAAGGAAAGCGCGCAACGCGTTGTGGCGCTTGCAGAAAGCCTCTCCTTCAGCGGCAAGCCGTACGCCGTGCGCCGCATCGAACTTGCCGAGACGCTGGCCTTTCCCGGGCAGCCCCTGCGCACCCGCACGATCGCACTCGAAGAGGCCCTCGCCTTTTCCGGCAAGCCGCATGCGGTGCGGCGCCTGACGCTCACGGACGCCCTGGCGTTCCAGGGCGAAGCGCGCGCGCCGCGCGGGCTGGACCTCGGCGCCCTCAGCTTCAGCGGCACGCCGCCCGTCACGCGGCGCATCGATTTTAACGAGGCTCTCGAACTGCACGGGCTGATGCCCGCCGGACGGCGCGTGACGCTGTCGCGCCGGCTTACCTTCCACGCCGACCGGGACGGCACGCGGCCGATTTCCCTCGGCGAACGCCTCGCCTTTTCCGGCCCGCGCCCGGTGAGCCGCGCGGTCGCGATGCCGTCGCCGCTTTCCTTCCACGGCGACACGGTGCGCATGCGGGAGGTTTCCCTGCCCGGCGCGCTGCATTTCTCCGGCAAGCAGGCGCGGGCGCGCATGGTGCTGACGGACGGCACGCTCGAATTCCACGGCATGACCGGGCCGATCGAAGTCTCGATCGTCATGGAGAACCTCGACCCGGTGGGGGCCGGTCCCTGCGGGCTGATGCTCGACACAGGTCTGCGCACGCTCGATATCGAGGAGAGCCTGCCGGAGACACCCGACGGCATCACGCCGGACTATATCGAAAAGCTGCGCGCCGCCTTCGGGCCCTATCACAGCTATATCGCCGACACGCTCGACAGGCAGGCGGCCTGCATGGAGGAGCGGCTGGAGGGCTTTCGCGAGATCGCCGCCGACGCGGCGCATGAGAGCTGGCTGAAGGCGCCGGCCCTCAATGCCGAGACCTTCTACACCAACCAGATCCGCGCGACGCGCAATGCGGCGCTTTATTTGCGCCAGATCGCCTGGGAGCTGGACGGTATCGCGCGGATCCTCAACGACGAGGAAAGCTTCCACCTGTTCGACAGCGGTATAGACGCGCCGGAAGCCGCCAATTTCGGCCTGGTGACGAAGGGGGCGGATGCGCCTGTGCCCAGCGGCGGAGACATCATGAAGGCGAAAGACTTCGAGCTGATGCTCAAGCATGCGCCGGAAACGGCCGAGGCGCTGATCGCCCAGCGCAACCAATATCTGCACCGCAAGCTCACGCAGAGGCTCGCTTATCTGGAGGGGCTGCTGCCGCGCACGATCGGGGGCCTTGCTGACTGGACGCAGGTCGAAGGCTATGTGACCCGCGAGTTCATGCCGCGCATTGCCGGCGAGATCGCCGCCGGCACCGGCGGGGACGCGGCTTCCTATGCGCGGGAATTCTCCGAGCTTGCCCAGGTGACCGGCAACCGCATCAGCGGCGGCGAATTTTCCGACTTCATGGGCGGCAAGGTGCGCGACGGCGATTTCGACCCGTGGCCGGACGCGAAGATCCTTCTTCCGTGACCAGCCGTCAGCGCACGGCGCGGGCAAGCGCCCTTTAGCGGATGGGGTTACGGTGGCGGCAACCTCGAACTCGTTTGACTGCCGGTGCCGCAGGATCAGTCGGAAACGATCGCGGTCATCGAACCGGGTTAGGATCCGGCGGCAGTCACGATTGTTTTGATATTGGTGAATTCGCGCGCGCCGTGTACGCCCAGCTCCCGACCGTAACCGGATAGTTTTATTCCGCCAAAAGGCAGACGCGGGTCCGATGCGACCATTGCGTTTATAAATGTCTGGCCGGATTCGATTTCATCGGCACAGCGTTGTTGCTCCACCGGATCGTTCGTCCAAACACTGCTGCCCAGCCCGTAGGGTGTGTCATTGGCGAGCTTCATCGCGTGTTCGAAACTGTCTGCTCTGAACAGCGCGGCTGCCGGACCGAACATCTCCACGTCGTTTGAAGCAGCGTCTCGTGGAATGTCTGAAAGAACCGTTGCCGAATAGAAATACCCGTCACCACCGCTCGGACGGCCACCCGTCAGTAGCCGCGCGCCGGCGCTTTTGGATTGTTCAATCTGGAGGCGTAGTGTTTCAAGACCTTGGGCGGTGGCCAGCGGGCCAAGTTCGGTCGAACCTTGCATTGGATCGCCCACGGTGAGTGCTTCCATTGCGGCCACAAACCCGGCTTCAAACTTGTCATAAACATCCCGATGCACGATGAAGCGCTTCGCGCATACACAGGACTGGCCATTGTTGGTGATCCGGGCCGCAACGCCGGTTGCGATAGCCTTTTCGAGATCGGCGCTTGGCAGCACGATGAACGGATCGTTGCCGCCGAGTTCAAGAACGCATTTTTTCAATGCGCCTCCGGCAGTCCGGGCAACCGCCGCCCCTGCCGCTTCGCTGCCGGTCAGCGTGACGGCGGCAATTCGTTTGTCGCGTATAATGTTTGCGATCCTGGCGGATCCGATTGCAAGATTCTGAAACACGCCAGGCTGAAGGCCGGCCTGCTGCGTGACTGCCTCAATCGCCCGCGCGCATTGCGGCACATTGGAGGCATGTTTCAACAGCATGGTATTTCCCGCCATTATCGCCGGCGCAAGGCACCTGAACACCTGCCACAGCGGGAAGTTCCAGGGCATGATAGCCAAAATAGTGCCAAGCGGCAGGTACCGGATGCGGGCAGCCGGAGGCGACGCGACAATGTCATCCGACAGCAGCGCTTCTCCGGCGTCGGCAAAGTAGCGGCACGCCAGCGCGCATTTTTGAACCTCCGCGACGGCCTGATTGATGGGTTTCCCCATCTCCAGGGTCATCAGGTTCGCAAGAGCCTTTTGATCCCTGTCCAGAATGCCGGCTATCATGTGTAACACCGCCCGCCGTTCTTCGAAGGTGGACCGCTTCCAGCCCATGGAGGCAATTTCAGCGGAACAAAGCGCCTTCTCGATGGCATCGGGCGTAAGTTCCTCAAATGCGGCAAGCTCCGTGCCGTCGGTTGGATTAATGCTCTTTAAGACCACTGTACTTGTCCAATACAAATGAGAGTAATACTGAAATGCGGTCGCCGCGGCCGTCTAAACTGCGAGATATTTCTGTTTCAATTCGGAGTTCTGTTCCAATTCGTCGATCGTGCCATGGAATCTGATCCGGCCGTCGTCGATCAGATAGGCCCGATCGGAAAGCCTGCAGGCAAAGCTCGAATTCTGCTCCACCAGAAGAATGGATATCCCCTCGTCGCGGACGGTCCGGATTACATCGCCGACGGTCGTGACAATCACCGGGGCCAGCCCTTCGGATGGCTCGTCCAAAAGGATCAGCGAAGGATTGCCCATAAGCGCCCGGCCGATGGTCAGCATCTGCTGTTCACCGCCGCTCAGTTGATGACCGAGATTGTGACGCCGCTCGTTGAGGCGGGGAAACAGTTCATAAACGCGCTTGATTGACCAGGGACCGTTGCGGCGCTCCCGGATGGCGCCGATCTCCAGGTTCTCGTGAACCGTGAGGCGCGAGAATATCCGACGATCCTCCGGCACGAATGCGATGCCCTTGCGGCAAATGTTGTTTGGCTTTTCTCCCTGGAGCGGCTTGC
Source organism: Nitratireductor sp. XY-223 (assembly GCF_004959855.1). Classification (GTDB taxonomy): domain Bacteria; phylum Pseudomonadota; class Alphaproteobacteria; order Rhizobiales; family Rhizobiaceae; genus Hoeflea_A. Next base: position 197,503 of record NZ_SPNT01000004.1, read on the forward strand.
CCTCGAATGAGACGGTGCCGCTGCGCGGCGGCGTCAGGCCCATTATGGAGCGCAGACTGGTCGTCTTGCCAGCGCCGTTGCGGCCAAGGAGGCTGACAACCTCGCCTTGGCCGACTGTCAGCGCAACATCAAACAGGATATGGCTTTGACCATAATAGGTATTAAGTTTTTCGACGTTCAGCATCACGCTTCCTCGCCCAGATAGGCAACCTGCACGGTTCTATTTCCCTTGATTTCCTCAGGGGTTCCCTCGGCGATGATGCTGCCCTGGTGCAGGACGCTGATATTATCGGCAATTGAAAAGACAATGCCCATGTCGTGTTCGGTGAACAGCACGGTCGCGCTCTGCGCCACGCGGCGGATCAACGCCACGGTGCTTGCGGTTTCCTCGACCGACATTCCGGCCGTCGGTTCGTCGAGAAGGATCAGACGCGGATTGAGCGCCAGGGTCAGCCCCAACTCCAGGTTTCGGCGCTCACCATGGCTCAGCGCGCTCACCGGCAGACCTGCTTTGGCGCCAAGTTCGACACGGTCGAGAATTTCACGCGCCTCGGCGGCCTCCGTTTCAAAGGAGAGCAGTGACGCAAACAAATTCGTGGTTTTGCCTCTGCCGGCAAGCACGCCGACCAAGATGTTTTCGAACACCGAAAGGCGCGGGAATATATTGGTGATCTGGAACGACCGCCCGATACCCCGTCTCACGAGGGCATGGGCGGGCACACCCGTTACGTCCGCGCCTTCAAATATGACCTTGCCGCCAGTCGGCGCCAGTTTGCCGGTGATAAGATTGAACAGTGTCGTCTTGCCGGCGCCGTTGGGCCCAATAATGGCGCGTACCTCGCCGGCTTCAAGCGACAGACTCACATCGCTGACGGCGTTGAGTGCGCCGAACCGTCGGCTGAGCTTGCGTGTTTCCAGGATGGTCATTTACTCGCCCCCTTGAAGATTTCGCTGAGGCGGGCGGTAATGAACCCGACAATGCCGCCGGGTGCGAACAGGACGCACAGGATCAGGATGCTACCGACAATGATTTTCCAATACTCCGTGTAGTTCAGCACCGTGTCGCGCAGGAAAATCAGAACGGTGGCCCCGACCGCCGGTCCCAAGAAGGAATGGATGCCGCCGAGGATCGTCATCAACACCGTTTCGCCCGACTTCGTCCAGTAAAGGAGTTCCGGCGAAATGAAGCCCTGGAACGGTGCAAACAAGCCACCGGCGAGGCCGCCAAAGGCGGCGGAAATGATGAAGGCGGCGAGCTTGTAGCGGTAGACCGGCAGGCCGAGAAATTCCACGCGCTCTGGATTTTCGCGGATCGCCTTCAAAATCGCGCCGAATGGCGAATTGAGGATGCGCCACATCAGGTAGGCGGCGAGTGCCACGATCACAAGCGTGAAATAGTAGTAGCCGACGAAACCGTCTATGCTGATCTCGGTAAGACCGAACAGGCTGATGTCGGGGCGCGGAATGCCGATCAGTCCATCGTCGCCGCCTGTCACGCTGTCCCAATAGAACGCGATGGTGTAGAACGCTTGGGAAAAGGCCAGCGTAATCATGGCGAAGTAAAGACCCGAAAGGCGAATGCAGAATACGCCGATCGCCAGTGCGACGATGCCTGCCGATAGCACGCTGGCAGTCAGACCAGCCCAGATCGAGGGGTAAACATGCTGCATTGCAAGTGTGCTCGCATAGGCGCCAATTCCCAGAAAGGCGGCATGGCCGAGCGACACGAGGCCGGTATAGCCGATCAGTATGTTGAGGCTGAGCGCTAGCAGCGAAATGATGATGATTTCCGTAAATAGCTGCAGATTGTAGAGATTGCCGTCAAGCAGCGGATATGCGATTGCCGCCGCGAAGCCCGCCAGGGTCAGTGTCTTGCCGTTGACCAGGCTGGTGGCGATCGGGCGCGACCCGTACGACACGGCAGCGTCAGACAGTTTTTTCACCGAATAGCCCCCTTGGTTTGACGATCAGAACCGCGAGAAGGACGAGATAGATAAAGATCATCGCGAAGTTGGGCAGTGCCAGAATGCCGAATGCCTTTATCTGGCCGATCAGCAGCGCGCCGATTATGGCGCCGCCCAGGCTGCCCATGCCGCCGATGACGACGACGATGAAAGACTCGATGAAAATCTCCAGCCCCATACCCGGCACGATGCTGCGAATTGGCGCGACGAGAAGGCCGGCAAGCCCTGCAAGCGCTGCGCTCAAGGCAAAGACGCCGGTGAAGACCAGATTGACATTGACGCCGAGCGCGCCGAGCATTTCGGTGTCGGTCGAGGCGGCACGGATCAATTTGCCGAAGGGAGTGCGGTAGAGAAGATACCACAGCAGCGCGCAGACGACCGGCCCGACGACGATGATGAAAATGAAATGCAGCGGAAAGCCGTAATTGCCGATGGACACGGCCCCGCTCAACAGTTCCGGCACCGGTACGGTCTTGAAATCCCGACCCCATATCAACAGTGCGAGATCATCAAAGACCATCGCCAGGCCGAAGGTCAAAAGCAGCGTGTAAAGACGTTCGCGGTGGTAGAGGGGCCGCAACAGGCATATCTCCACCACCGCGGCAACCAGCGCGAGCGCAAGGGGAATTGTGATCAGGCCGACCCAAAACCACATCCCGCCCAGCCCCCACTGGCCGAGGGAGAACATCATGAAGGCTCCAAGCATGTAGAAGCCGCCATGGGCGAAGTTGAGGATGCCGAGAACACCGAGCAACAGAGTCAGCCCCGATGCAATCAGTATCAGGATCATGGCGATTGCCAGGCCGTTCAGGAACTGGGCTGCGACAAAGGCAATATCCATTGCAGTGTGCTCCACGCTAACTGATCAGTTGCGGCAACCCTGGCCGGAATCCTCATCCGGGTGCGCCGCCTGGATCGGCGAAATCACCTGAATGTCGCTCAATACCGGGAACGGATAGGCATCGTCGTGACTCACCTTTCCCCAAAAAGCGGACTGCAATCCCTGGTGGTCGCTGGGGCGCATGATAATCCAGCCTTCCGGGGCGTTATAGGCAAGTCCGCCGAGCGCATTGATGGCGAGGTCCTTATCCGGCTCGCCGGCGCGCCGGATCGCCTCAGCCATCACATGCACAGCCGCATAGGCTTCGCCGGCCGCCATGTCGGGATAGACGTCGTAGGTAGCCTTAAAAGCCTGGACGAAATCACGGTTCATTTGTGTGTCCGGGTAGTTATGCAGATAGCGCGAACTGGCCCAATGGCCGAACGGGGCATCGTCACCAAGCGCTTTCAGGACCACATGGTTGCCGCCGAAATCGGTGAAAATCGTAACCTGCTCATTGAGCCCGAAGGCCTTGGCCTGTTTCAGAAACTTGACGACATCGGCACCGAACAGGCCGATGTAGAGCGCGTCCGGGTCGGCGCGGGCGATGTTGCTGATGTAAGGCGAATAGTCTTCCTCACCAAGTTTCGGCCATGCCTGCTCGGCAACCTCTGCATCCGGCATCAGCCTTTTCAGATTGTCGGTGAACTGATTGACCACCGAGCGCCCGTAGGAAAAATCGGACGATATGGTCGCCCATTTCTTCAAACCTTCCCGTTGCGCGACAACGGCGCCGGAACGCGACGTTTGTTGCGCGCTTGATCCGACGCGCCATGTGTAGCGGCTGCAGTTGACCGTGTTGATTTCTTCTGTTGCCGCCCAAGGGATATGCGGCGTCTTGAGCCGTTGCGCCTCATTCAGAACGGCGATCGCCGCACCACCGTGCAACGGGCCGAATAGGGCGAATACATCGTCCTGCAGCACCAGCCGGCGCGCCACTCGCACAGCCGTGTCCGGATTGGTTTCATCATCGCGGATGACCGCTTCCAGCTTGTGCCCCAGAATGCCGCCCTGCTCATTGATCTGATCGACGGCGAGGTTTACGCCCTGCGAGGTGCGTTCACCGACGATTGCATAGAGCCCGGTCAGCGGGGCAAGGACGCCGAATTTGATCGTATCTTCAGCCAGCGCGGGCTGAGCTGTTACAATGGTCGCCACCAGACCGGCGGCGAGTGTGCTGTTGAATGATTTCATGCCATTTCCTCCCAGGCATTGTTGAACCACATGTGCCGCGCGCCTCTTTCTTGATTGAGAGGTCGGCGTCTTGTTTTTGCGCTCCTAAACCACGTCGACGGCGCTCAGGACGCACACGCTGATCGGCTCGTCCAGGTGCTTGAGTATCGTTGCCCGATATTGCTTGTAGTGATCGGATTCCCGATGCGCTTCCAATGCCGGGCCGTCAACGTATTTCTCAAATAGGTGGAACGCGACGTGACCCACATTTGTCTGTTCGTAGAGATCATAAACCAGGTTGCCCGGCTCGTCGCGTGTTGGCCGGACCATGCCCCTCAGTATCTGTTCGACGGTTTTTTCCGTACCTTTTTTGGGCCTGAACGAGGCAAAAACCATGACGGGTTCTGACACTTTGACTTCCTCCAATCAGTTTGGGTCTAGACAAGCATTGTTACATGTCTTAACTTGTATCTGTCAATATGTGACAAGTTTGCAAGAGGGAATCACGATGCCAGCCATTAATCCAACCCCGCATGCCATGAGTGTTGTCATGGTGCAGTTTTCACCGGATTCGGCCAATGACGCAGAAGGGGTGAAGCGCAACATTCAAACCATCTCCGACTACGTCGACCGAGCCTGTTCGGGATTCCCGGGTGTCGATCTGATCGTTTTTCCAGAATACTCGACACATGGTTTCGGTTTCGACCCTTACGGGACGCATCTGCAGCTGGCCACCACCATCCCGGGCCCTGAAACCGAGGCCTTCGGCAAGATCGCCCGCGAAAAGGGCGTCTGGCTTTGCGTTTCCATCGTTGAAAGGGCGGAGGACCCAAACAAGAAGGCGTACAACGCCATGGTCATCATCGATTCCGAAGGCCGAGTAGCGTTGAAATATCGCAAGATGATGCCCTGGTGCCCGAAAGAACCCTGGACACCTGGTGAAACGATGGAGGTTTGCGAAGGACCGAAAGGATCGGTGATCGCGATCACCCTGTGTTCGGATTTCGATTATCCGGAAGTCTCGAGGGAAGCAGCCTGGAAAGGCGCGAACGTCATCTTGCGGCCGTCAAAATATATGTATCCATGGGACCATATCTGGAACATCACCAACCAGGCGAGAGCATTTGAGAACCAGGCTTATGTCGTCGCGGTCAACCACACGGGACAGGACAATTCCTATTCCTATTTCGGTCGCTCCATGGCCGTCGATTTCGACGGCAACATCATATGTGAAATGGGCGACACTGAAGGCATGACAAAAGTCGATCTTTATCCAATGCTTGCCGAAGCGGCGCGCGATGACCGTGCGTCAAACAACTATCTCTACCAGCTCAAACATCGCGGATATACCGGTGTTCCGCCCCATGGCCTGACGGACAATCCGTTCACTGTCTACAGTGACTGGGATGCTATCCCCGAACGCTGGAACCGTGGCCCCAGCGAGGAGGAGGAAAAAGTTTCGGCCGTCGGCCGCGGCAGTCTCGCAAGAGCGGCCGCAAAACTGGATGCAGCAGAATAGGCAAATCGTCGTCGGCGGAGAGGGATCCGAACCTTCTTCGCCGTTGATGGCCGTTCAGAACGTTTGTATGTGTTGCGCAGACCAAGGAGAAGAATTCTACATGTCCAACGGGTCGGCCCGGTTTAGCCGCAATTCAAGCGTGCCCCTGCATGCACAACTGACGGAAATACTCATGTCCCGCATAGAGTCGGGCGAGCTGGGCGAGGGAAAGTTTCCGAGCGAGAATGCCCTGGTGCGGGAGTACGATGTCAGCCGCGTCACGGTTCGCCAGGCGCTGTCGAATCTCGAAGAGCGCGGTTTGGTATACCGGCGTCAAGGGCTGGGAACTTTCGTCAAGGGACCGCAGATAAGCCAACAGCTCAACCGGGGCGCCAGGACCATCGTCGAGGCGATGCGCGCACACGGGCTGGAACCGGAAGTGCAGGTCTTGGGGCTGGAGCAGGTCGATGCTCCGGCCTTCGTCGCCGATGCGCTCGGGACCGGTCCCCAGCCGGTCACGCTGTTGCGCCGCGTCTATCTCCACGAGGGGATGCCGATTGCCCTGGTCGAACTTTACCTTCCCCTGGCGATGACCGGTGTCGGTGAGGTACTGCCGCGGCGCGACCACCTGACCGAGACGACCTATTCGGTTTTCGAAAACGAAATGAACATCCGGATCAAGGAGGCCCGGCACGTCATCCACGCCGCGGTTCTCGACCAGCCGACGGCGGATATCCTGGAAATGGAAGACGGCTCGACCTGTCTGGTTCTCGACCGCACCACCTACTCCGACAGCGGCAACGTCCTTGAGCTGATCCGATATTACTACAGCACCGACCGCTTCCAGTTCGAAATCACCCTGCCGCGCGACGCCGAGGATCTGGCGATCCGGGTATCGCAGCGTTGGCGTTCCACACCGGGCACCGAGGCCTGACTTCGCGACAAAAGGAATTTGCCCATGGACCTCTTGATCAATGACAAGGTTGCCATTGTCACCGGCGCCAGCGCCGGCATCGGCCTGGCTGTCGCCCGTGAACTGGCCGCGGCGGGCGTCAAGCTTGTGCTGACAGCGCGCGGTGAGGAACGCCTTTCTCAGGCAGTTGGTTCGATCCAGCAGCAAGGCGGCCGTGTGATAGGCGTGCCGCTCGATGTGACACAGGCGGATGCCGGCGATCAATTGGTGCGTGCGGCTTCGGAGAAATTCGGCGGAGCCGATATTGTGGTCAACAATGCCGGCCGGGCACATCCGGGTGGCCTCTTGGACAATGGCGACGAGGAATGGCGCAAGATGGAGGATATCAAGCTCCATGCCATGATCCGCCTGAACCGTGCCGCCATTCCGGTCATGACGGAACGCGGCTGGGGGCGCATCGTCAACATGTCGTCAATCGGCGGCATATTTCCAAACCCGAAGCTTCTGATCTCGCATGTTCTCAGCGCCGCCATCAACAATCTGACACGCGGCCTGGCGCGGGAAGTTGCCAACCGCAATATCCTGGTCAATGCGGTCGCAATCGGAGCCGTGCGGACCGAGAACTGGGAGGACAACATGATACCGAAAGCGCGCCAGACACGGCCCGACCTTGCCGGTCTTTCCGATGAAGAACTGATCGCCCGGCTCGGCGCTGAGGACACACCTGTCGGGCGCTTTGGCAGGCCGGAGGAAATCGCGGCTATCGCCGCCTTTCTTGCCTCCGACCGCAATGGATTCGTCACCGGCTGCACGGTCGAGGCGTCGGGCGGCGCCGAACGCTTCTTCTGATAGCTGAGAATCGGTTCAGCAGCGGGGAACGCGGGCAGCCCCGCATTCAGCGCGCGGCGCGGGCGAGCGCCTGTTCGAGATCGTGGATCAGGTCGTCCGCATCCTCGATGCCGATGGAAAGCCGCAGCAGCCTTTCATGCACCGGAAAGCCCTCGCCCGAGACCGTCTTGCGGTGTTCGATCAGACTTTCGACACCGCCGAGCGACGTTGCCGGATAAAACACCTCGCAGAACCGGGCGACGTCGATCGCCGTCTGCTCGCTGCCCTTGACGATGAGCGACAGCATGGCGCCGATCTGGCCGCCCGTCTGGCGGCTGGCGACCTCGTGCCCGGGATGGGAGGGAAGGCCCGGATAAAGCACCGCGTCCAGATGTTCGTGGCCGTCGAAATGCCGGGCAATGGCAGCTGCGTTTTTTGATGCCCTTTCAACCCGCAGGAAGAGCGTGCGCATGCCGCGGATCAAAAGCCAGGCATCGAAGGACTGCAGCACCGTGCCCTGCAGCTTGCGGATCTCGGCGATCTGTTCGAAACCCGCATCGGCCTCGCGCACCGACAAGGCGCCGGCGGTGACGTCCGAATGGCCGTTCAGGAACTTGGTGGCCGAATGGAAGGAGATGTCGGCGCCGAAATCCAGCGCGCGAGTCATCGAGGGCGGGGTCGCCGTGCAGTCGGTGATCAGCCGCGCGCCGGCATCGCGGGCGATCTTTGCCGCGGCGGCGATGTCGGTGACCTCCCAGTTGGGATTGTTCGGCGTTTCCACCCAGACGAGCGCCGTCTCGCCCGGCCGCACGGCGGCGGCAAGCTCCTCGAGATTGCCGGCCGTATAGGGACTGAGCGTCAACCGGCCCTTTGCCTCGTAGCCGAGGAGCTGCTGGCGCACGCCGTGATACATGACCTCGGGCGCCACCACATGGGCGCCCGGAGCCAGGCTTTCGATGACCGCCGTGCAGGCCGACATGCCGGAGGAAAACAAGAGCGTGTCGCCGGCGCCCTCCAGCTCGGCGAGGATGCTTTCAGCCTGCTGCGTCGTCTGGCTGCCGTCGCGCCGGTACCAGTAGGGCTTGCGGGTCGAATAATTGTGGTCGCGCGCATAGGTCGCCGTCGGCTGGATGGCCGGGATCACGGCGCCGGTCTCCTCCTCCACATAGTGCAGCGCCTGCGCCGTGCGGGTCTGAACGGAGGGTTTGCGGTTGCGGCCGTCGGTCATGGTCTATCCCGTTTTGAATGAAGCGGCCCGGGCGCGCCGGACGGGCCGCACCATGGCACGCCCGCCGGCGCGATGAAAGAGGCGACGGGCCCGATCACCCGGGCGCAATTCACAACCCGGCCTTGCGTTCGACACGATCGCTGGTAAGCATCTTGGCGAAAAGACCGGGAGGCGCATCGCCATGAAACTGAGACGGGTCCGCACGGCCGACGGGCCGAGGATCGAGGCCGAGAACAACGGGCACTGGGTGCGCCTTGCCGACATCATGCGGCTCGCCACCATCGCCGAGGCCTCGGAGGTGACGGGCGATCCGGCGTCCGACATGATCGCCGCGCTGCAGCTCGGCGAAAAGGGCTGGGCGGCGCTCGCCGCCGAGATCGAGAGCCACGGCCGCCCGGCGCGCGAGGACGGCCACGTGACCCTGCCCTTCCAGCCGGCCTCGTTCCGCGATTTCATGCTCTACGAGGAACACGTCATCAACGCGACGCGCGGCTATGTGAAGCGCTTCATGCCCGGCGCCTACCGCACGGCGAGCCTTGTTGAAAAGATCACCGGCAAGCCGTTCAGGAAGTTCCGCCCCAAGCCGCTCTGGTACAAGCAGCCGATCTACTATTTCGGCAACCACATGAACTTCCTCACCGACGGCGACGAGATCGCCTGGCCCGCCTATACCAAGGCGCTGGACTACGAGCTGGAGATCGGCGCGGTGCTCGCCCAGCCGCTGAAGGACGCGAGCCCCAAGGAGGCGGAAGCGGCGATCGGCGGCTTCGTCGTCCTCAACGATGTCAGCGCCCGCGACGTGCAGGGGGCCGAGATGGGCTCCGGCTTCGGGCCGCAAAAGGCCAAGCATTTCATCAACGCCATCGCGACGACCGTCGTCACCGCCGACGAGGTGCTGCCGCATATCGATCAGCTCTCCGGCACGGTCGCGATCAACGAGAGGCCCGTCGCCAGCTGCAGCTCGGCCGGGGCGCGCTATTCGCTCAGTGAGTGCTTCGCCATCGCCGCGAAGGGCGAACAGCTCCACCCCGGCGAGTTTATCGGCTCGGGCACGCTGCCGGGCGGCAGCGGCATGGAAAACGGCCACTGGCTGCAGCCGGGCGATGCGCTGACGCTGACGATCGACCGCATCGGAACCCTCACCAACACCATCGCAGGAGCGCCCGCATGAAGGTTGTCGACCTTTCGAAGCCGATCAAGTTCAACCCGGCGGACCCGTCCTTCATGCGCGTGAAAATCAAGCACAAGCCGCATCGCGTCGGCCGGCTGCTGGTGCGCATCCTCGGCCTGCCGTTCAAGCTGATGCCGAAGGATTTCGTCGGCTGGGCGGACGATACGATCACCAGGATGGGCGTGCACAGCACCACGCATATCGACGCGCCCTGGCACTATGGCGCAACGAGCGCCGGCAAGCCCGCGCAGACCATCGAGGCGATCCCGCTGGATCAATGCATCGGCCCCGGCATCGTCCTCGACATGACCCACAAGAAGGACGGCGAGATGATCCTGCCCGCCGACCTTGACGCGGCGCTGGATAAGAACGGCGGCGAAATCGGCCCCGGCACGATCGTCCTCATCCGCACCGGCCGCGACGAATTCATCGGAACGAAAGAGTACTGGAAGCGCGGCACCGGCATGGGCGCCGAGGCGACCAACTGGCTCCTGGACAAGGGCGTGACGGTCTGCGGCATCGACCAGTGGGGCTGGGACCTTCCCTTCCATTACCAGATCGCCACCTCCAGGAAAGAGAACCGCGACGACCTCTTCTGGGAAGGGCATAGAGTGGGCCAGCAGCGCCCCTACTGGCACATGGAGCAGCTCGTGAACCTCGGCGCGCTGCCCGCGAACGGGTTTAAGGTTTGCGTTTTTCCGTTGAAATTGGTGGGGGCGAGCGCGGCGCCGGCGCGGGTGGTGGCGCTGGTGGAGTGAGGGGGGAGGTGAGCAAAGTTCAAGTAAGTTGCATTGCGGATATTCGTTACTAACTAGCGATAAGGGGGTGTTATGACGAGTAAGAATTTGGTATCACTTTCAACTATAAGTTTTGCTTGACGTCCTTTTGTATGACGCGGTTCATCCACGTGTTCGCGCTCAGGAGCCTCCATTGCACCCAGACAAAAGAATTTCGTGCATCGAGACGCGGACATGAAGTTCATTGATCTATTCGCGGGATTGGGTGGTTTTCATCAGGCGCTGTCTAGTAGAGGCGCTGAGTGCGTTTTTGCCTCCGAAGTCAATTCGACACTTGCTAATTTATACGAAGAGAATTTCGGTCTTCGTCCCGCTGGCGATATCCGCGACGTTGACCCTGCGGCTATTCCGAATCACGACATACTTTGCGCTGGCTTTCCGTGTCAGCCCTTCTCTAAGGCAGGTGATCAAAAGGGGCTTGAATGCCCGCAATGGGGCAACCTGTTCGACTATGTCGTTGCGATCCTTAGACTGAAGCAGCCGCGCTATTTCATCATAGAAAATGTCCCCAACTTGATCCGTCATAGCGGTGGCGAAACATGGTCTTTCATCTGCGAACAGCTCCGAGAGGCCGGATACGACATTAGCTTCGAACGCTTATCGCCGCATATGTTTGGTATCCCCCAGAAACGAGAACGGGCCTTTATCATTGGTGACCGCGAGGGGTTGAATGACTTCATTTGGCCGCTTCCGGACAGCGTGCCAAAAACCTCTATCCGATCCGTCCTCGACGATAGTCCACCGAACGCACACATTCTAAATGGCGATCATCTCCGCTATCTGGAGACTTGGCAGGAGTTTGTCGCAGCGTTTCCCGCCAACCAGCATCTGCCGTCATTTCCTATTTGGGCGATGGAGTTTGGCGCGGATTACCCACTAGACGGCAAAACACCCCATGCACGCGGTTACAGGGGGCTGGAAGAACATATGGGAGCCTTCGGCGTGCCGCTGGCGGGTTTGTCGCCGGATCAAGTCGAAGCCGCACTCCCTAACTATGCACGCACCAAGCTCAAAGAGTTTCCCGACTGGAAGATCGACTTCATCGAGAAAAACCGAGCCTTTTATGCGGAGCATCGCGGACTGATCGACCCATGGATCGGCAGGATCAAAGACTTTCCACCAAGTTTCCAGAAGCTTGAATGGAACTGCAAAGGTGCCGAGCGCAACGTTTGGAAACATATCATCCAGTTCCGGGCGAGCGGTATCCGGATTAAGAAGGAAGACACAGCCCCTTCTCTAATCGCCATGACCACAAGTCAGGTGCCGATCATCGCATGGAAAAAGCGTTATATGACGCCACGCGAATGCAGTCGTCTGCAAAGCATGGGCACACTCCAAAATCTCCCCAATACCAAGAACGGAGCGTATAAGGCCTTTGGAAATGCTGTGAATGTGGATGTCGTGCGCACGATCTACGATGCTCTGGTTGGAGCCAACGCTGTGGAGCACGCGGCAGGAGCAACCGTGGCTGCAGAATAATGGCACAACTCAACTCCGTGAACATTCGCCCTGGGGTCAATGTCCTCTCCGTTCTGCCTCATCTGAACTACAAAGCGTGGTATGCACTGGCTGAGTTCGTCGATAACGCTATCCAGAGCAGCCTTGACAGGCAGCGCGAACTCACAGCCGCTTCAGGAGGCCACTATCAACTTCATGTCGATATCCGTTTCTTGCAGCAGGAGAACTGCATAACGATCCGCGACAATGCGGCTGGCATCGCCGAGTCCGACTATCAGCGCGCGTTCCGCCCCGCTGAAATCCCGCCCGACGCTTCGGGCTTATCCGAGTTTGGCATGGGGATGAAAAGCGCCGCATGCTGGTTTGCGCCGAATTGGGCGGTGCGCACCACATCGCTCGGTGAGAACATTGAACGGACTGTGATTTTCAATATCGATGCTATCGTCGAAGACAGCATCGAGGAATTGCACGTCATCTCAACTCAGGTTTCCGCCTACAAGCACTACACAGAAATCCGCCTCGACAATATCCGGCGCTTTCCACGTGGCAAAACAGTTCAGAAGATCAGGGATCATCTATCTAGCATTTATCGGGCCTTTATCCGCGAAAACACCATGGTGTTAAGTGTTGATGGTGAGCCGCTACGTTATTTGGAACCGAATATTCTGAACGCGCCCAGCTATCGCGATCCCGATGGCCCGGCGATCAACTGGAAGAAAGACATTGAGATTGACTTGGGGGATGGCAAAGCTGCGAGCGGTTTTGTGGCGATCCGCGATCCGGCCAATACACGTCTTGCGGGCTTGGCACTGTTTCGGCGCAAGCGCCTCATCATGGGCAGCTTCGATGAGACCTACCGTCCAGAAGATATTTTCGGACGGACAAATAGCTTTGCTTCTCAGCGCCTTTTTGGCGAAATCCATCTGAAGGGATTTCACGTCAGCCACACCAAAGATGGTATCAAATGGGAGGAGGCCGAAGAAACCTTCCTAGAAAAACTCCGTGCAGAATTGTCAGGCGAGGACTTTCCGCTTCTTCAACAAGTACGGGAGTATCGCAGCAAAAGAGATGTTAAATCGACGCGTCCAAGTGCTGCCGCCGCCCTGCGGTCTATGGCTGAACAACTGAATGATCAAACCTTGTCCTCTCCGACGCAATGTACGGATAATCAACCGCCAGAGCCGCCAACACCAGATTTATCGCCTGCGGCGTCTCCGCAGCTACCCGATCTCCCCGAAAGCGAGCAAGAACATGCTCAGTTTCGAATGCGCTTTCGTGGCGAAGACTGGATCGTCGACATCGAGTTATCCTACACGGATAACGGAGCCGAATGGCTAGACATCAGCAATCGTCCTGCCTTCACTGATCCTGAGCCGCGCCAGATTACAATCCGCATTGCTATGCTCCATCCTTACATGGCGCAGTTTCCAACGCTGGACTCGGAAAGCTTTGCGGCAGTGCTGAACATCGCCGCTGCCGTGGCGCTCGCAGAAGTCGCAGCCAGTGAACTGGGTGATCATCACCCCTCCACAATCCGCCGTTTCACGAACGAAATTCTAAAAAATCAAATGTCAAAGCGAATTTCTGATGCCTAATGATCCGACCTCCATCACGGTCTCTGCGGAAAATTCCCGCGAAAGCGGCTCTTGGTCTCCGCTTCAGGGAACTGCGTTCACCGACCTCCTGAATGCGAACGAAGCTTTGTCCGATGAAGAAAAGGAGAGGCTCGTTCAGGAAACCATGTTGATCATGAGCGAATGCGTCGCCCCGAATCGGATGGACACAACTAATACAGGCCTCGTAATCGGCTATGTGCAAAGCGGTAAGACGCTGTCCTTTACAAGCTTGTCTGCGCTCGCACGTGACAATCAGTACCGCCTCGTCATCTTGCTGGCAGGAACAACTAATAACCTTGTCGAGCAGAGCTTTGATAGACTCAAGGGCGATCTCAGGGTTGCTAGCGCCCGAGAATGGAATCTGTTTACAACCCAGCGAAAGGGGTTCCTGCAAAGCGAAGTCGAGCGGGTCAACACTGAGCTTGCCCGCTGGAGACGCGGCAGCCCACGTGCACGCACAATCCTGATCGTCTCCATGAAGCAGCACCAGCATCTTGATCATTTGGCAAGGCTCCTCGCAGAATCCGACTTTTCCGACGTACCGACCTTGATCATCGACGATGAGGGTGATCAGGCAGGCATTAACACCAAGGCCAAGCAGAACGACGAAAGCACGACCTATACGCGGATCAATGCTCTCCGCTCGCTTTTCCCGCAGCATAGCTACATCCTCTACACGGCCACGCCGCAAGCGCCTCTCTTAATCAGCCGTATCGACGCGCTCTCGCCGGACTTCGGGCGCGTGCTCACACCGGGAACGCATTATGTCGGCGGGCAAGAATTCTTCGTGGAGGGGCCGGACAAATACGTCAAACTGATCCCAATCAGTGATGTGCCGGATAAGGAAGAACCACCGGTCGAACCGCCGGAAAGTTTGCGAGCTGCGCTACGGGATTTCTTCATCGGCGTTGCCATTGGTTTGCTGGAGGACGAGTTCCAGAAAGGGCGCAACCGCTCCATGATGATACATCCCGCTGTCGCAAAGGACGAACATCTCATGTTCAAGCGCTGGGCGGAACAGATCAAGAAACACTGGGCAAGCATCCTGCAAAACACCACCCATCCCAATCATGCGGAACTGCTCGATCAGTTCCGCGCTTCGGCGGACGGGCTGCTCGCAACCTACGAAACCGACCTCAGCTTTGATGATATCTCCCCCATTTTGTTTGAGGCCATGGAGGAAACGGCCGTAGAAGAGCTAAACACCCGCGAGAAAAACCGGATCACGCCTGTTGATTGGGCAGGCGAGTATAGCTGGATATTGGTAGGCGGCATTGGCCTTGATCGTGGATTCACGGTTGAAGGTCTCACGGTCAGCTACATGCCGCGGACCACAGGGGTCGGCAACGCAGATAACATTCAGCAAAGGGCACGATTCTTCGGATACAAGAAACGCTATCTCGGCCTCTGCCGTATTTATCTTACCAGCGCTAATATCGACGCTTTTACTGGCTATGTAACGCATGAGGAATCCATTCGCGGGTCGATCCGCCACCATCTGGATCAAGGTAAGACGCTCAAAGAATGGCGCAGATCATATCCGCTCGATCAGAGTTTAAAACCAACGCGATCATCAGTCATCCTGCTTGAGATGTACCAATCCAAGGGGATTGGCGGCTGGATCACTCCCGACCACCCCTTCGATGACAGTGAAACGGTCGCTGACAATCGCGCGACAGCGCAGCGCATCCTCCAGGATTTTGATCTAGCGCCCTACGGCGAAGAGGGGTGGAGCGAAGAACAAATCGTCCCAAAATTTAGCAACAGGCTGTCTCTGGCTGAAATCATACCGCTGATCGGACAATTCCGGTATCGCTGGCCGGACGACAATCTGCAACATGGCGCGCTGATGCTCAGTCTCGAGCGCATGATCGCCGATGATCCGTCCATGTTGTGCAGCTACTACGCTCTTTCTGGACCGTGGTCAGGCGTCAATTACAAACGATCCTTGACGGACAAGGTGCCGCCAAAAGTCCGGCAACTCTTTCAAGGCTCGAACGCCAAAACCAATTACCCCGGGGCGCGGGCACTGATCTCGGAAGAGACTGTTACTTTCCAACTCCATCGCTACGATATCCAGACGGCGGATAAGAAACGTACTATGAAGGACGTGCCGATCCTTGCCGTTCATATCCCCGATCCTTTGATGGAGCGTGTATGGATCGAACGGTAGCAGCGCATGTTGTTTGATCTCTACGCCAATCTCTCGGAAACTATACCCAGCGATGACTCGGCGCTCTTTGGTGCATCTTTACCGTTGCAGCCGTCCTATTGGCTAGCCATAGATAACAAGAGATATCCGGCGCTTTTGCTGCCTTCCCAAGACGACGATTTCCGCCCTGACATTGCACTCCGGTCCGTGGAAGCTTTGTTCTCACGGCAGTGCGCAATCGAAACAAACTCGGACTCGCGGCATAGTGGATGCTATTCGCTCATTCGATTGAAAGAGAATGATCCAGCGATCGTGCGATTGTTTCTCAAAATTCTTGAAGAACAATATTGCACATCTACCTCGCCAGAATCCAATGCTGAGATTGCAGCACGTATTCAGCGAGTTGCGGCGCTTTTCAGTCGTCTCGATGACAATACACGTGACCTGGTCGGTCTTTGGGGCGAACTTCATGTGATCGCTAGCAGTGCCGATATCACCGCTGCAGTTCGGTGTTGGAGCACGAGGAAGAGCGCCAAGTTTGATTTCATCTCTGGCAAATTTGTTCTCGATGTGAAGACCACAACAAAGCCTGTGCCGCAGCACCGTTTTTCCATCGAACAACTGCGGCCAACAGGGGCGTTCGATATCTACATCGCGTCCCTCTGCGTTATTGAAGTTCAGGGTGGGCAGACTGTTGGCAGTCTCATGGACAACATTGCAACTCGAATCACTGATCAAGAATTGCGCAGCGGCTTTCTCACTCAATGTCTCTCAAAGGGTGGACGCGATCTCTACCAAAGCGATCTAGCCCTTCAAACCTACCCCAATAACGCGCGGCCTACCGTGTTTCGGGCTGCAGACATTCCTGTCCCGACGGTATATTCTGGCGACCCGATAGAAAAAATTCGCTTTGACGTTGACCTGTCCGACCTGCCGTCTTTGTCAGATCAGGAACGTACAGCGCTCATAATTTTTTAAGGCAGAGGCAGGTCCGTAATTCATGGTGGACAAGGTTTCTAATTGGTGCATTTTTGAGCGCTTGGAAGCGTGTTTCGAGATGTAGGCTGTAGGCATGCGTGCCCCGTTAACGCCATGATCAAAGCTGGCCGGAACAACGGGCAAGCGGAATTTTCTAGGCCTGCGCAGCGCGATAAACGATCCAGGTGTGGAATAATTCACGGTTTCCTCTGCAAACCCCGTGCTACCCTCCCCTCTCCACGCTAACCCCCGGAGGCGCCCATGGCCGGCAGACGCATCGTGATCCTGTGCGACGGAACGTCCAACGAGATCGAGTCGGACAGGACGAATGTGCTCAGGCTCTACGGGGCGCTGGAGAAGGACGACGCGCAGCTGGTCTTCTACGATCCCGGCGTCGGCACCTTCGGGGCGGCGAATGCGTGGTCCTACACCTGGCGCAAGGCGCACGAGGTCTTCGGGCTCGCCACCGGCTGGGGGCTCGACCACAATGTCAAGGAGGCCTACCGGTTCCTCGCCGAGACGTATGACGAAGGCGCCAAGGCCTCGACGCGCGGGGGCAAGAAGACGCCGGCCCGGCCGGCGGACGAGATCTTCATCTTCGGCTTCTCGCGCGGCGCCTATACGGCGCGGGTGCTCGCCGGCTTCATCCACGCGGTCGGGCTGATTAGGCCGATCAACCTCAACCTCCTCGACTATGCCTATGCGGCCTACAAATCGGTGAGCGACAGGACCGAGAACGACGACCGCGACGAGCGCGACCCGACGCTCAACCCCTTCGCCGAGGTGCGGCTCTTCGCGCGCATCCTGCAGCCGCGGCGCCCGGCGATCCGCTGCCTCGGGCTCTTCGACACGGTCGGCTCGGTGATCGAGCGCGGGCGCGGGCTGCCGCGGCTGAAGACCCACGCCTTCACCAAGACCAACAGAAGCGTCGAGGCGGTGCGCCATGCCGTCGCCATCGACGAGGTGCGCACCATGTTCCGGCCGCAGCTCTGGCCGGCGGGCGGCGAATACTGGGGCGGGCCGTTCAAGACGTCGAAGGTCAAGAAGCAGGACGTCAAGGAAGTGTGGTTCTCGGGCGTCCATGGCGATGTCGGCGGCGGCTATCCGGAAGCCGCGTCAAAGCTCGCCAAAATCCCGCTCGACTGGATGATCAACGAGACCAGGGCGCTGGGGCTGAAATACAGGCCCGAGACGGTGAAGGATATCGTGCTCGGCAAGAACACGCAGAAGGACTACGTGAAGCCCGACCCGCTGGCCAAGCCGAACCAGTCCATGAACGCGGTCTGGAAGCTGCTGGAATATGTGCCGCGGCGGGTCTCGCCGTTCAAGCCGACCAAGCGGCCCGATTTCATGGGCTGGTACCTGCCGCAATCGGAACGGCGGATCATCCCCGATGGCGCTTCGATCCACAGCTCGGTCTTCAAGCGGCGCGGCAAGCCGAGCGACTACGACCAGCCGAACATTCCGGACGACCACGAGAAGGTCTAGAGCGGGCCTATTCCTGCGCTGCCGCGTAGTCTTCGTCCGATACCTGTTCCAGCCAGGTGACGTTGGAGCCGTCCAGCGCCTCGTGGATGGCGATATGGGCCATGGCGTTGCCGGCGGTGGCGCCGTGCCAGTGCTTCTCGCCGGGCGGGATCCAGACGGTGTCGCCCGGCAGGATCCTGACCGCCGCCTCGCCCTCCTTCTGGACAAGGCCCGCGCCGGAGACGACATAGAGCGTCTGGCCGAGCGGATGGGTGTGCCAGGCGGTGCGTGCCCCCGGCGCGAAACGCACCCGCAGCGCCGCCACCCGCGCCGGCGCGGCCGCCGAGACGATCGGGTCCGTCGTCACGTCGCCGGTGAAATAGTCTGCGCTGCCGCTGCCGCTCGGGCGGCTGCCCGCCTTGAAAATGTCCATGTGAGCCTCGGTTTTTCCCTGACAGTGACGCAAGCCTACACAATCTAGCTCGGAATTGCCCTACCCGCCCTTGCCGGCGCGGAAGATGAAGGGCAGGAGAAGGATCAGCGCCAGCGACAGCCACACGAGGATGAGCTTGGCGCTGGTGGCGGTGCTGGCGACACGGATCATGAAGGCGCTGACCTCGTCCGGCGCGGTCTCGAAGCGGGCGAGCTGGCGCAGGTGAATGGTGTTTTCCGTCCAGTCGGCGATCACGGCGAAGAGCACCGGCGCCAGGAAAGCGGCGCTGTAGGAACCGGCGCCGACGGTAAAGAGCATCACCAGCATCAAAAACGCCAGCGCGCCGCCGTAAAGCAGCGGAAAGACAAGGTCGAGCCTGAGCGACGCGCGCTCGGCTTGCAAGCCGCCTTGGGTGCCCGCAATCACCTGCCACACGGCCTTCGCCTCATCGGCGCCATAGGGGGCAAGGCGCATGTTGAGCGCCTCCTTGCCTGCCTGGCGCAGCGCCGTGTCGACCACCCGGTGGCCGGAGGCCGTGGACATAAGGTAGACACCGCCGGCGAAGATCGCCGCCCAGAAACAGAGCGCCAGAACAGCCAGTCCGAAATTGTGGAACATTACCCCTCCTCCTCGGCCTTGTGGTATTTCTCGCGGATCGCGTCGATATCGACGCTCGGCGCCGGCGCCTTCAGGTCCATCGCGCGCATGGTTTCCAGGATGATCTTCGAGGCGGCGAGGTTGCGGAACCATTTGTGGTTCGACGGCAGCACGTACCAGCGTGCTTGCTTGGTCGAGCAGTTCGACAGCATCGCCTCGTAGGCCGCGACATAATCGTCCCAGAGCTCCCGCTCCGAATAGTCGGATTCGGAGATCTTCCAGCGGCGGGCCGGATCATCGAGGCGCTTCTTGAAGCGCGCGAGCTGTTCCTCCTTCGAGATGTAAAGGAAGAACTTGACGATCGTGACGCCGGCCTTCGTCAGGCCCTCTTCAAACGCGTTGATCGCGGCGTAGCGCATCTCCCAGACGTGTTTCGGCACCAGCTTGTGGACGCGCACGACGAGCACATCCTCGTAGTGCGAGCGGTTGAAGACGCCGACCTGGCCGAGGCCGGGCACCTTCTTGTGGATGCGCCATAAGAAATCATGGGCAAGCTCCTCGTGCGAGGGCTGCTTGAAGCCGGTGACGGCGGTGCCCTGCGGGTTCATCGCCCGGATGACATGCCAGCACACACCGTCCTTGCCGGCGGCGTCGATGCCCTGCAGCACGATAAGCAGCGCGTGTTTCTTCTCAGCGTACAAGAGCTCCTGAAGCCCGGTGATCTCGGCGAGCGTCTCGCCGAGCTCGGGCATTGCCTTTTCGTGGCTCTCGTGACGACCGTGGAAACCGGGATCGATATCGGCGAGTTTCACTTTGCTGCCGGGCTTGATCATCAGTTCTTCACGATAGTCCATCGCTCATTTCCTTTTGCCGCTCGATTTGTCCGAAAACCGGTTTCCACTTTTCGGATCTCGCTCTTTTCCTTTGCCGCTCGATTTATCCGAAAACCGGTTCCCACTTTTCGGATCTCGCGGACTACCGACCGTGCAGATGGCCGTGCTGGTGCAGCGGCGTGTTGACGATCTCGGCGAGCCGCGCCCGGCGGTCGAGCCGGTTGTCGATCAGCCGCTCCATGCCGACGCGCACCACGCCGAGCACGATGAGCCAGGCGATGAGATAGACCCAGACCCAGAAAATCACCGTCCATGAGATCTGCGGCACGATCCATCCGAAGCCGCACATCAGCACCGCAAGCGCCTGGGTGCAGATGATAGCAATGGCGAGCTGGCGCGACGGGAACGGCGGTTCGAAAAACCAGCGGTGTGTGCGGGTGACGAGCAGCAGCAGATGACCGCCGGCGACGAGCTGCAGGAACATCACCGTCTGCAGGTGCTCCTTGCTCGAAATGCCAAACCACGCGGAGGCCCCGGCATGGTCGAGCACGGCAAAGCCGATCAAAAGCAGGCCGAAGGACTGGACGATGGAGCCGAAGCCGAGCACCGCCGAGACGGACAGAAGCCGCGGCATACGCCACCTTATCGGGTTCTGCGACACTGCCGTGTTGTCATAGGCGATGGTCATGATCGGCACGTCGTCGAGCAGCGACATGATGACGATCATGATCGCCGTCAGCGGCTGGAAGCCCAAAAAGATGGTCGACAGCACCACAAGGAACATGATGTCCATGGTCAGCGCCACGCGGTAGATCGTGTAGGAGGTGATGCGCCCGAAGATGCGCCGCGCCTCGTCGATGGCATTGTCGATCACCGAAAGGCCCGGCGCCGTCAGGATCAGCGCCGCCGCGCCGCGCGCAGCATCGGTGGCGCCGGAGACGGCAGTGCCGCAATCGGCCTGTTTGAGGGCCGGCGCGTCGTTGACCCCGTCTCCCGTCATCGCCACCAGGTGGCCGCGCTGCTGCAGCGCCTTGACGATGGCGTATTTGTGCTCCGGGAAGACGCGGGCGAAACCGTCGGCCTTCTCGATGGAATCGGCGATCTTGCCGGGCACATGGTCCGGGTCCATGTCTTTCGGAAAGGCATCGGCGGCCGGAATGATGTTGGTGCCGAGGCCGAGCTGGCGGGCCGTCTCGCGGGCGATCGCCGTGTCGTCGCCGGTCACCATCTTCACCGAGACACCCTTGGCACGGACCTTTTCGATCGTGGCTTCCGAATCGTCGCGCGGCGGATCGAACATAGGCAGGATGCCGAGCAGCTTCCAGCTCTTGCCGCCGTCCTCAGAGCGGGCAACGCCGAGCGCCCGGTAGCCGCGCTTGCCGAGATCGGCGACGGATTGCTCGACCTTGTCTGTGATGTCCTTCGGCGGCTTTGCCAGGTCGACGATCGCCTGTGGCGCGCCCTTGGCGACGCTCAGCGCCGCGCCCTTCTCGTCGGTCGCCTCGGCCATGGTGCGCTTCGAGACCGGGTCGAAGGGCGTGAACTTCGTGACGTGATAGGCATCGCGCGCCACCGGGTTCTTCAGCGCCTCCAGCACGGCGGTGTCGATGACGTCGGCATTCTGACGTTCCGAGGCGATCGCGGCGGCGAGCACCACGTCCTGCGGATCGGTCGCCTCCAGGAGGATCGGATCGCCGAGCGAGAGCTGGTTCTTCGTGAGCGTTCCGGTCTTGTCGGAGCACAGGATGTCGACGCCGGCCATTTCCTCGATCGAGGCGAGCCGCGAGACGATGGCCTTTTCCTTCGACAACGCCAGCGCGCCGAGCGCCATAGTGATCGAAAAGACGGCGGGCATCGCCACCGGGATCGAGGCGACAAGCAGGATCAGCACGAACTGCAGGATGTCGAGCGCGTCGGCAAGGCCCCAGTTCTCGGCAACGACGATGTCGCGCCAGACCTGCACGGCGACCATGATCAGCGCCAGGACGACGGCGACGGCGATCAGGAAATTGCCGATCTGGAACATCGCCCGCTGGGCATGGCTGACGGCGCCGGCGCCGGCGACGAGCTTGGCGGTGCGGCCGAAGAAGGTGTTGGCGCCGGTGGCGATCACCACCGCGTCCATCTCGCCCTGCTTGACGACGGAGCCGGAATAGGCCTCGTCGCCCGGCTTCTTGGCGACCGGCAGCGATTCGCCCGTCAGCGCCGCCTGGTCGATGGAGGCGTAGTCGCCGGAGACCAGCCTGAGATCCGCCGGCACGATCTCGCCGAGGCGGATCCGGACGATGTCGCCGGGCACCAGCGTCGCAGCGTCGATGGTCTTCAGCGCGCCGTCGCGCAGGGCCGTCGCATGCGGGGCGAGGCTCTTCTTCAGCGCCGCCAGCGCGTTGGACGCCTTCATGTCCTGCCACAGTTCGAGGCTCGCATTGAAGACGAGCAAGCCGAATATGATGATGAAATCGTCCCAGCGGCCGAGGAAGGCGGAGACCAGCGCCGCCGCCTCGATCATGAAGGCGATGGGGCCGGTGAAGTATTTGAGGATCTTGTGCGCCAGGCTGATATGTTTTTCCGGCAGCGCGTTGGGCCCGTACCGGTGGAGGCGCTTTTGAGCATCGGCTTCCGTGAGACCCTTTTCGGGATCAACCTGGAGCTGTTTGAGGACGCCGTCGACGGGCATCGATTCCAGGTCTTTGCTGTCCTGCTCGCTCACTGCCGGCTTGCCACTCTCGTTCATACGCATACCCCGAGTTGCCCCACCCACTTGAGTATGGACAATCTGGAGTGGAAATGAAGCCGGAAAAGGAAGGAATTGTGGTCTTGCCGACCGGCGCCCTATATCGTTGGGTTGGCAAAACGGAGTGGAAACGATGCCCGGACCGCTAGACGGCTTCAAGATCATAGACCTGACCTCGATGATATCGGGGCCGCTGGCGACACGCACCCTGGCCGACCAGGGGGCCGATGTCATCAAGGTCGAGGCACCCTCAGGCGATCATGCCCGCCACGTGGCGACGCGGCGCGGCGGCTTTTCCGCCTCGTTCCTCAACAACAACCGCAACAAGCGTTCCGTCGTCCTCAACCTCAAGCACCCGGAGGGCCTTTCCGCGCTCAAGCGGCTGGCCGCCGATGCGGACGTGATCATCCAGAATTTCCGGCCGGGCGTCGCCGAGCGCATCGGTGTCGGCGAGGCGGCGATCCGCGCCGCCAGTCCCGAAATCGTCTACGTGTCGATCGCCGGCTTCGGCTTCGACGGCCCATACGCCGCAAAACCGGTGTTCGATCCGCTGATCCAAGCGGTCTCCGGGCTGACGACGGTTCAGGCGGGCTCGGACGAGGCGCGGCCGCGGCTGGTGCGCACCATCCTGCCCGACAAGGTGACCGGCATCCAGGCGAGCCAGGCGATCACCGCCGCGCTGCTTGCCCGCGAGCGCACCGGTAAGGGCCAGCATGTACGGCTTTCCATGCTCGACACCGTCGTCTCGTTCCTGTGGAGCTCGGACATGGGGCGCCATACCTTCGTCGGCGAGGAAGGCGACAAGGAAAACGCGCAGTCCTTCATCGATCTCATCTACGAGACGACGGACGGCTATATCAGCGTCGCGGTGATGCAGGACAAGGAGTGGCAGGCCTTCGCGCGCGCTGCCGAGCGGCCTGATATCCTGGAGGACGAGCGCTTCCGGACCGCCGAGGGCCGCGAGCGCTTCAAGAACGAGCGGCTCGAACTCATCCAGTCGATCCTGAAGGACCGCGGCACGGCCGAATGGCTGGAGCGGCTGGAGGCCGAGGACGTGCCCTGCGCACCGGTGCTGACCCGCGAGGAGGTGATCCGCCACCCGCAGATCCGCGCCAACGACATCGTCGAGGAGCTCGACCATCCGCAAGCGGGCCGGCTGCGCCAAACCCGCAACCCGGCGCGCTTTTCAGGAACGCCGGCGGCGCACCGCATGGGCGCGCCGGTGCTGGGCGGCCAGACCCGCGAGGTGCTTGCCGAGCACGGTTTTACGGGCGACGAAATCGCGGCGTTGGAAGCGAGCGGCGCAGCGGCGCAGGCAAAGCGCTGAAACCGGCGCCAGATCTTAGCAATATCGATCAAGCGGAATTGGGCGAAAGCGGCGATATTCGGCGCGTGAACGTCGAAGGGAGACTTTGTTGAGCCTCGCCGAGCGCCTCGCCTGGCAGATCGAAAGGCAGCTCCACGATCCGCTGTCGATCGGCCTCTTGTCCGAACGCTGCGCCGCGAGCCCTTATCATATGGCCCGCGTGTTCCGGTCGGTCACCGGTCTTTCGCCGATGACCTACGTACGGGCGCGGCGGCTTACGGAAGCGGCAAAGCGGCTGGCAAACGGAAAGGACGACATCCTGACTGTCGCACTTGATGCGCAGTTCAGCTCCCACGAGGCGTTCACCCGGGCCTTCGCCGCCTATTTCGGCGTGCTGCCGCGCAGCGTCCGAAGGGCCCGGTCAACCGCGGACCTTGAACTGATGGAGCCTTTGAAAATGAAAAAAGACCTGATTGTGGACGTCGCCAAACCGGAGATCAGGGAGCGCGACGGCTTCCGGGTCATCGGCATGAGCAAGCAAGCCAGCGTCGAAACCACCAGCACCATACCGCCACTGTGGCAGGCCTTTGCTGCACGCCACACGGAACTGGGCGACGCGATTCACAATCCATCCTACGGTGTGAGCTGGAACGGCGATGAACATGGAAATTTCAAATATATGGCCGGGCATGAGGCAGGACCTGACATTGCCGTGCCTGACGGCATGGAGGAAATGCTGATCCCCAAGGCCCGCTATGCCGTCTTCACCCATGACGGCCATATCTCGGACATCCCGAAAACGATCTACACGATCTGGAACAAGGCGTTGCCCGATGAGGGGCTTGAGCCTGCGGAAACGCCGGATTTCGAGCTTTATGACCAGCGCTTTGATGCGGCGACCGGGCGCGGCACCGTTGAAATCTGGATTCCGGTTCAATAACCGGTGACCGATGCCGAAAAATCCTCCATTGTGATGGCAAGACACTGTAATCATCAGCGGAGGCAGCGCCATGGCAAAAGACGTCGTCCTGATCCACGGGGCCTTTGCCGGCCCCTGGTGCATGGAAAATTACCGCCGGTTCCTTGAAGAACGCGGCTGGACCTGCCACGCGCCGGCGCTGCGCTTCCATGACGGCGATCCGAAGGCGGAGCCCGATCCCGCCTTCGCGGATACCAGCATCCTTGACTACGCGAAGGACATCGCGGCGTTCGTCAAGACGCTCGACAGCCCGCCGGTCATCATCGCCCACGCGGTCAGCGCCATCGTCGCCCAGCAGGTGGCCGCGCAAGGCCTTGCCAGCGGGCTGGTGCTGATCAACCCCAACGCCACCTGGGGCATGCTGCCCGAGACCGACGACGAACGGGCGGTGGCGCGCGCCTTCATGGAACAGGGCCCGTTCTGGAAGGCGCCGGTGCGCGTCGATTTCGACCTCATCGCCCCGTTTGCCTGGAACCGGCTGGACGAAAAGACCCAGCACGAGACCTTCGAGAAGCTCGGGCCCGAATCCGGCCGGGTGATGTTCGAGATGTTCTTCTGGATGTTCGACGACCACCGGGCCGTCGCGGTCGACTTCGACCGTGTCACCTGCCCTGTCCTGGTCCTCTGCGGCGCGGAGGACCGGGCGGTGCGCCCGGCCGTCGGCAGGCAGATCGCCGAACGATACGGCTCAAAGGGCACTTACCATCTCGCCGAGAACCACGCGCATTTCCTGTTCATGGAGCCCGGCTGGGAGGATGTGGCGGCGGTCGCCGCCGGGTGGATGGAAGCATGCGTCGGTGCGGCATAGCCGGACTCGCGTCGCTCTCTTCACTGTCCCTGAAGGTGACCACAGCCCTTAGGCCGAGTTCGCAGCGTTCATGCTGACGCGCGATACAGGAAAATCAGGCACAAACCGTAACTGATCTTTGAAGAACTTGAGTCTTGCGTCGCTCATGCCAGCGCCGACTCCATTTTTCGCGGCTATCGACACTTCGTATCTGTCTTGATAGGAAATTCCGCCCTTGCCCGCTTCGTCGAACCCGGGCAACCGCATGGTCCAGGCGACACCGGCCTCTTTCATCTCCGCGGAAGGCTTCAGCCAGCGTTCGCCATCCACGCCTTTCGGGCGTTTTGTCGGACCGGAGTATCCGGGATCATTGTTTGTGGTGCCGTCTCCCAGATTGTAGCCGGCCTTGACATAGTCGCGCCAATCCAGCCCGCCCTTTTCATGTATCCAGTCGCCGTTCATTACGATATCCAGGCTCTTCCAGCAACGCGTGAAGCGATTGTCTTCGCCCTCGCGCGGATCCTCTTCGCATTCGTTACGTCTCATCCAGTTCTTCCCGAACAACCGCCTGGTCCCTTTTTTGAGTTTGACTGCGTTGTTGAAATGTTTCAGGCGCCCCAGCGCCCTCTTCCGGAAGAGGCGCTCGCCGTGTTTGAAAAACCAGGAATTGTTGAAGACGTAGAAATCGCCTTCGTTTGCCTGCCTGCCCCCGAGTTTAAATCCAGATCCGCCTGTGCGTCCGCCGGCGGTTGCGGGCTTTTCCAGCCAGTGGTGGTTGTCGTAGATGTAGAACCAGCCGGCCCTTTGAAGCTCGAAGGAGTACGGGGCGTAGCAGTCGTCAAAGGTGTTGCTGCGCACCACCCAGTTCCAGGCGTGATCCTCCGGCTCGATGCAATTGTCGCGTATGCGCGCGAAACGGTTGTTTTCGATCAGAACGTTGGAGGCCGAACGGCGGCCGTTGTTGAAGCGCGCCGCCGAGCGGTCCTCATCATCCGGCAGGTCGTCCACACTGTTGAAGAAATGGATGCCATTGAACGCGTCTTCGATGTCGCAATCGCGGATCGTCACGTTGCCGGCAATGTTCCATGCGCGAAAAAAGTCGCCGTCAAACTGTCTTTGATCGCCTTCGACCACGCCACCGACAGTGGAGTTCTCGTAAGAGCCGTGGACCTGGCGCCATTCGATCCTGTCCCAAAGATCGCGCCATCCCGTCTGTTTGAAACTGCAGCGCTCAATCCAGATATCGCGTGTGTCGACACCGTTGGCTCCGATCGCGACCGTACAGGGACCGAAATCGCAATCCAGCACGACGATGTTCTGGCAATTGTCGAGGTTGAGGGCAGCCGGCCAGCAGTCCTTGAATTTCAGACCTTTCAGAACGACGAACTGGCAGCCCGACAGGGTAAGAGCGGCCTGGTCCGAGATCTGGCCGACACTCGGATAGAAACCGTTTTCCTGCCTCAGATACGCGATCCTATTGGCGCCTTCGTCAGGGCGTGTCCCGAACGTATTCACGCTGATCTTGGACTTGCATGTGATGACGATCGGGCGATCATACGTGCCGCGCAGATTAGAGCGAACAATCGGCCGGGTCGGATCGTCTTTCAGAACTTCAGTTTCATAGTGCTTTGACTTCGAACCGGCCATGCCTCTCCCCCAAAATATCTGAAACAGGGTCAGTCTATTCGGCTGAGGCGTCTCGACTGTAGGTTTTCTCACCAACTTGTATGCAACCGCTGCAGGCGCGACAACGTTTGTCCGTTGGTTAAGCAAGCGATGCGGCAAGGTTCTGCAATGCTGCCGCGTAGCCATCGCGGTGCCCTTGCAGTGCGTCCTCACCGGCAAAGGACGTTACTTGATCGGTGAGGCGCAGCAGCGAGCCGCCGTTTTCCGCACCGGCTATATCGAATGTGATCAGCGCCACGGTGAGAAGCTGCTCACCGTCCCACAGCTCCTCCGAAAACGAGATCACCGAGGGCGGTTCGACCAGGTGATAGGCAACACGCATTTCCCAGTTCAGCGGACCGCCCGCGGGGCCGCAACGCGCGGTCTCGCTGCCGCCGGTGCGCAGGTCGCTTTGAAGGATCCTGATCTCCACATCCGCATTGGGCGCCGACCAGCGTTCGCGGGCGCGCGGGTCGGCAAAGGCCGCAAACAGCCTGTCCGGCGCGGCCGCGAAGGACCGCTCGATTGCAATCGTTTCATGGACCGACCGCATCATCCGTCCACTTCCTTCTCCAGCCGGTCGAGCATGACGCCCCAGCCGTTCTCATGGGCGGAGCGCATGCTCTCGCCCGTCATGAATGCCGCCTGCTCGCAGCAAACGAGCCGCGTTCCTGTTCCTTCCGGGTGGAACTCGATGGTCGACTGCATGCAGGAAAACGCGGCGCCGTTCGAAATGACGCGCACCGATGTGACAATACTGCCGGCCGGAACGATGTCGATGTATCTGGTGTCGAAGCTCACGATCACCGCGCCGTCCTTCATCAGGTGGCTTTTCTCGTAACCGCCGGTGCGAAAATCGAAACCCTCGTAATCCATCTCCATTCCGTCGGGTGTCGGCTCCCAGCGCCGGCGCGCATCGCTGTCTTCCCAGGCGGCGAAAACGCGCTCGGGCGCGGCCTTGAAAACCCGCTCTATCCTGATGGTTTCATGGACGATTTCCGGTTTTCCCGTCATGCTTTTCTCCCTCAAGTGTTGCTTTAATTCTGCTGTTCGTTGTCGAGATAGTTTTCCAGGGCATCGAGCCGCGCCTCCCAGACGGAACGGCGGTCGCGCAGCCACGCTTCGGCCGCCTCCAGCGCGTTTGCGCGCAAGTGGCAGGTGCGCACGCGGCCGGTCTTTTCTGTGGTGATGATTGCGCCGTCCTCCAGCACGCGCAGGTGCTGCATGAATGACGGCAGCGCCATCTTGAACGGTTTCGCCAGCTCGCCCACCGTTGCCGGCCCGCCTGCAAGGCGCTCGACCACGGCACGCCGGGTCGGATCGGCGAGCGCATGGAAAAACGTATCGATCCGGGTTTGATTGTTAGGCATAAACCTAACTATAAGGACGCCTTCGCCGGTCGTCAATATCACTTAGGTAAAAAACTAAGTAATTCGAAGGCGAACTCCCGGGAGATTTATCGGCAAAGGTCCTGTATAGGGACCCTCACCCCAAGGAGGACCGTCATGATCGCGCTTTTACCCATCGACATTTCCCACCGCGAGACGATTGCCGGCTGGCTGCACGATACCCGTGTGTCGAAATGGTGGGGCGATCCGTCGGGGCGGCTGGAGCAGTTCGACGAGACAGGACCGGACAATCACGCGCTGATCGCCCGCGGAGGCACGCCCATCGGATATGTGCGCTGGGAAATGGTCGATCCGGATGCGCTGGCTTCGGTCGGGCTGAATGAGATCCCGCCGCGATCGATCGACATCGACATCTTCATCGGCGCGACGGACGCGGCCGGACGCGGCGCCGGGCCGGAGGCCCTCGAGCTGCTTTTCGCCCGCCTGGTTGAGACCACCGACGCGCCCCTTGCCGGCCTTTGCACCTCCGTGGAAAACACCCGCGCCCACAGCGCATTTCGCAAGGCGGGTTGCGAAAGGCTGACGGATTTCGACGATCCGACCTACGGGCCATGCCACGTCTTTGTGCGCTATCTCAGGTAGAGCGGCCCGGATCCCGGGCTTCAAGGAGCCGCGCAACCTCGTCGGTGGTCATGACGTCGGCGAAATAGAGCGCCAGGTTGATCAGGGTCGCCATGTGCTCCTCGTCGCTGCGGGTGCCGTTGGCGTCGGACACGAAGATGCTGTTGTAGTTGCGTTGCATCGCATCGCGCGTCGTCGCCTCGCAGCAGACGTTGGAAAGCGTGCCGGTGACGATCAGCGTGTCGCGCCCGGCTGCCTGTAGCTTCTCGTGCAGGCCCGACGAATTCGCAAACGCGCTGTGGCGGGTTTTCGTCAGGCGCAGATCGGACGCATCGACCTCGAGGGATTCATGAATTTCAAACCCGAACGTGCCCTCGGCAGTCAGTTCGATAATTCGCTTGCGCGTCGCCGGTGCGGCGAGGTTACGGCTCCAGGAGCGCCACGCATCGCTCGCGGTGTGCTGGGTCCAGACAACCATGGCCCCGGCGTCGCGGCAAAGACGCGCCAGGCGGTTGATGTTCGGCACGATCCCTTCAAGGCCCGGAATTTCCGTCGGCGCATAGCCGGGCACGAGAAACACGTTCTGCATGTCGAGGACCAGGAGCGCGGTGCGCGCCGGGTCGATCTCCTCGAAGAGATGCAAGCGGCCGCGGCGGGCAATGATCCGGTCCACATATTGCTTCGGAATTTCGGTCGGATGCATGTATTGTCCATTTCTGTGCTGCCGCTCCAATGGTGCCACGGCAACGGGGCAGAATTTTTACGACGGCAGCAGCACACCGGGAGAGCGCTGGATGAAAGACGACGGAAAAACGAGGATCATCGGTTATCACCATTTTCGCAAGCTGCCGACCGCCCGGCACGGGCTCGCGATCGCCGTCCTTTTCGTCGTCCTGATCCTGATCGCCGTTTTCCTTCAGCAGGCCGGCTTCTGGCCGGAGAGCTGGAATTCAAGCTTTGACGGGACCGGCGAATAGGAGTTCAGCCGAAAACCGTTCTAGTTGCTACGCTTGTCGTTCCGCTTTGGTAGGCGCGCACGTGCCGGCTTGACATATCTAATATAGAATTCGCATATCAAAACATAACTTATATAAATTGTAGACAAAAATACTACGAATGAAAATTCGTAAATATATGCAATAATAACACAAACTACTCCAATGCTTATTTTTGCCCAAAACGGGAGATTATCAATATATAACGCTAATTTTGTTTTCAAAATTCGCCCACCTCAATCGACTCATTCAACCTGAATATAATATTCCGCGTACGAAATGCCACAATATCTCCGTGATTTCTCACGGCGCCACCTCAACCCAGCCCCATCATTTTCGCATGGCAGACACCGCGATTGCGGGCTGTTGCCGCCACAATTGATCCCCATTTCAGTTTGGAACAAATCGAGAAAGGAGAAAGACAATGTCTGTGCTCGATAGATATAATTCATGGCGCAAGCACAACCGTGCAGCCAACACGCTGCGGACGCTTTCCGACCGCGCGCTGGCCGATATCGGTGCGAGCCGCAACCAGATCGACGACTATGTCAGCCGCAAGCTCGGCGAATAAGGATCGTCGCTATACGAATTGAATCGGGGTGCTGAATGCTTTCGGCGCCCTTTTTCGTGTCAATTCGCGCGGCGCTGCGCTAGATTTCGCCAACCTGTCCTGACTCGGAGTGTCCGATGCGCCGCCTGATCTTTCTGCTTGTCTCGCACGGGGCCGCGCTGGCGGTCGGCTTCGCGCTCGGGATTTACTTCCTGCCCATCCTGACCGCGCCGCCGGCGCCCGACGCTGCGGTTCTGGAGGAAACGGCACAAGCCGCACAATATTCGGCCGAATTCAACCGCGAGCTGCGCGGCAGCGATTTCCTGCACTGGGGCGAAGGCACCGTCAGCCTGACGCCTCAAAAAATCGTCCACGAGGGGCGCCTCGCGCCCGGCCCCGACTATAAGCTCTACCTCGTCAAGGAATTCGTCGAGCACGAGGACGACTTCTTGCCGCTCAAGGACGCCTCGCCGCGCATCGGTGACATCAAGACGTTCGAGGGCTTCCTCGTCGATGTGCCAGAGGACATCGACATCAATGAATACAACACCGTGCTGGTGTGGTGCGAGACTTTCGGCGAGTTCATCACGGCGGCGAAATACAGGTGAGCGGCTGCAGCCCATTGCCAGGGGGAACCACATGAAACCGTCGCGCGTTCTGCTGATTACCATTTTGGTGACAGCGGCATTTTATACCTACAGCTTCATTGCACTGGGCAGTGGGTTCCCGACCATCGAATCGACCGGCCAGGAAGTTGTCGACTGGTTCTCGAACAATGGCGGCAAGGCAAAGACCTACGCCTGGACAGCGGCGTTCTTTTCAATGGGTCTCGCCATTTTCGCCGGACAGGTGGCGGCGGTGCTGCCGAAGCCGCACCGCTACATCTTTTTCTCCGGAGTTCTCGGCTTTGCCATCACGGCGCAGGTCCAGGCATGGATCTGGGCGGGTCTGGCATTTCATCCGCAGGGCCTCGACCCGGCTACAGCCCGCACCATCTTTGACGTAGCCGCCTTCTGGGGGCCGCTGGTCAATGGCTCGACAATGACGATGGCCCTGCCCTTCGCTGCGTTGGGGCTCGGCGCGAGCCCGCTTGTCCCGCGCTGGCTGATGTGGCTCAGCGTGATCTTTTTTGCCGAACAGGCGATCGAGACGGTCACCGTATTCGGCGAGAGCGGCTTCATTGCGCCGGGCGGCACCATGAATGTCTATCTCGGCGGCGCACTGGGCTTTCTGTGGACCGGCGGCGTTGTCCGCTGGGCAATGCAACGGATGGACAGTGCGACCCTGCCGAAACACTGACGTGTCGCCTCGCGAGCTTAACTCTCCTTGCCGGCTTCCTGCAGGTAAGACCAGACGCGGCTGATCACCACGGAGCCGTCGCCGACCGCCGAGGCGACGCGCTTGACCGAGCCGGCGCGGACGTCGCCGACGGCAAAGATCCCGGGATGGGAGGTTCCGTAGGCTGAAGCGGCGCCGACATCGGGGCCCGTCTTCACGAAACCCTTGTCGTCGAGTTCGACGCAGCCCGACAGCCAGGCGGTATTGGGCGCCGCGCCGACCATGACGAAGACGGCCGGCGTTTCGAGCCGCCAGTCCTTGCCGCTGCCCCTGTCGTGGATTGTCACGCATTCCAGGGTGCCGTCCCCCTGGCAGGCCGCGAGCTGCGATTGCGTGTGCAGCGTGATGGCGGGATCGTTCTCGAGCCGGTTACGCAGATAGTCGGACATCGAGCTTGCCAGCGACGTGCCGCGAATGAGCACATGGACATGGTGTGCCGATCGGCTGAGGAACATCGCCGCCTGGCCGGCGGAGTTGCCGCCGCCGATCACCACGACATCGCAGTCCTTGCAGTAGCGCGCCTCCAGATCGGTCGCGGCGTAGTAGATCCCTGCGCCCTCGAAATCCTCGTAGCCATCGATGGCAAGCTTGCGGTACTGCACGCCGGTTGCGACGACGATCGAGCGGGCACGGACCGCCTCGCCGTCTTCCAGGGTTACGCGAAATTCGCCCTTGTCCTCCGCAAGGCTCATGGCGCGGCGCGGAACAGCAAAGCGCGTTCCGAACTTGACCGCCTGCACCTCGCCGCGCCAGCACAGATCGGCGCCGGAGATGCCGGTGGGAAAGCCCATGTAGTTCTCGATCCGGCTTGAGGAGCCGGCCTGGCCGCCGATGGCGAGATCCTCGATCACCAGCGCCTTCATGCCCTCAGCGCCGGCATAGACGCCGGCGGCAATGCCGGCGGGGCCGCCGCCGACGATCAGCACGTCATAGATGCGCTCCGCCGACAGTGTGGCATCGAGCCCGAAATAGGCGGCAACCGCACGGGGCGTCGGGTTGGCGAGCGCGGTGGACGGCCCGAGGATGACCGCCGGGTGCGCCGGATCCAGATCGCACTTTGCAGCGATATCGGCCGCCTCGGGCGATCCGAGCGCCACCTGGCGGGCGGGAATGCGGTTGCGGTTGGCGAAATCGGCGATCCTGCGAATGTCACGGTCGGCCTCGCCGCCGAGCAGCGTCATGCCGAGCAGGTTGTTCTCGATCATGTAGCGGCGGCGAGCCGCAAAGACCGTGATGACAAGGTCGCCGAGTTCCGGGTCCCTGGACATCAGGTCGAGCATCTTCAGGCGTGGCACGCTGATGAGGCGGGCATCGGTGGCGGCGATGATGTCGACCTGCGCGCCGCCGCCGGAGAGGAAATCAATCTCGCCGATGAACTCGCCCGGCCCCATCGTGCCGAAGGGAAACGGGCGATTGGTGACCGGGTTGATCACATCGATCGTTCCCGCCTTGATATAGTGGAAATAGTCCTGCGGGCCGCCGACCTCGAAGATCTTCTCACCGGCCCCGTATGCGACCTCCTCGCCGATCTTTTCGATGGCCCGGACCTGCCGGGGCGAGAGCTTCTGGCGCGCCAGCGCGGCAAGATCGTCGGCAAGGCTTTCCATTCGGACCTCTCCCTCGGGGATTTGCCCTCGAAGATAGGGCCTCACGCGGATGGCGCAATGAAAAAGGCGATGAATTGAGGAACGCCGGCCAAGGCGCGCGCAACGGAGCCGCTACCAGCGCAGCGTGTGCATTGCGGCGGCAACGGACAATATTCCAGTAAATTTAGCCGGCGAAATTGCGTGAGGTGCCTGTATCGCGAACACGAATTGCGCTAAGGCCGACCTCGCAATGGACAAAACCGTGGACACGAGAACGCCGGCGACGACAAAGGCCGTTGCGCTGATGGTGGGCGCCAGCCTGCTGGTCGCGGCGACGTCGCTGATCGCCAAGCGGCTCGGCATTGAATCCGGCGCCGGCGCGGGTCTCAATCCGTTCCAGGTCAGCGCCGGGCGATTTGTCTTCGCGCTGCTCGCGCTCGGCGCATTCCTCTCTGCCGCGCCGGCATCCCGCCCCTCGCTCAAGGGCGCCCGCTGGTCGTGGCACCTGATGCGCTCGCTTTGCGGCTGGCTGGGGGTGACCTGCATGTTCGCGGCCGTCGCCCGCATGCCGGTGGCCGAGGCGACCGCGATCAGCTTCCTCAACCCGCTCGTCACCATGGGCCTTGCCGTCTTGATCCTGGGCGAGCGCATCACGGTTCGCAAATACGTGGCCGCCGGCCTGGCGATTGCCGGCGCCCTGCTGATCCTGAGGCCCGGCACCGACGCTTTCCAGATGGCCGGCATCCTGGCACTGGCCGCGGCCCTGTTCATGGGGTTCGAAGCGATCTTCATCAAGCGCCTGAGCGATACCGAGCCGGCATTAAGGGTACTATTGATCAACAATAGCCTGGGCGCTTGCGTGTCGGTCATCGCAGCCAGTTTCGTTTGGAGCGTGCCTTCGGCCGAACAATGGGTGCTGCTCGTCGCGCTCGGCGTCGTCATGGTGTGCGCCCAATCGCTTTTCATCCAATCCATGAAGCGCGGCGAGGCCAGTGTCGTCATGCCCGCCTTCTATACGGTGCTTGTCTTCGCCGCGTTTTATGACTTTGTCCTTTACGGTGTCCTGCCGTCCTATGCGGCCGTAATCGGCGCGGCGCTGATCGTCGCCGGTGCCCTGGCGCTCGCGGTGCGCCGATCCAGGGGATAGTTCGATGCGGCGGTCATCGCGGATGTTGCGCCCGGAATTGGCCTGAATAAGGGCTTACATAATCCGGCACGGTGATTCAGAATGCACCTGAACAATCCGAAAGGCTGGCCCGGAACAACGGAGCAAACATGATCGAGCGACTGACATCAAGGGCGATGGCCGGGATCACCGCGGCGGTGCTTGCCGTAGGCATGACGGTCGGCGCGGCTGTTGCCTCCGACATTCCCGATACGCCGGAACCGGGTCCCATCCGCATGGGCCTGGAGCCCTGGCTCGGCTACGGCCAGTGGCATATCGCCGAAAAGCAGGGTCTCTTCGGCAAGGTCGGGCTTGACGATGTCGTGCTGGTGAATTTCACCACCGATGCCGAAATCAACGGGGCACTCGCCGCCGGCGAACTGGACGCGGCCAATGTCGCGACCCATACGGCGATGGAGTTCGTCGCCGCCGGACTGGACGTGCATATCGTCGCGCTTCTGGATGTGTCGACCATGGCCGACGCCATCATCGCACAGCCGCCGATCGCCCTCGTCACGGATCTCGACGGCAAGCGCGTCGCCTATGAGCCCGGTTCGACGAGCGAGATACTCCTGCAATACGCGCTCGCACAAAACGGGCTTTCCATCGGCTACATCACGCCTGTGCCGCTGGAGGCTGCGGAGGCGGGCAAGGCGCTCGTGGAGGCGAAGGTTCAGGCGGCCGTCACCTACGAGCCCTACCTTTCCGTCGCCCGTAGCGAGGACAACCAATTGGAGACGGTCTTCACCGCCGGCGCGGAGCCGGGCCTGATCTCGGACGTGCTCGTGGTGCGCGCGGATTTCGCCGCCTCGCGCCCGGGCGCGATCGTCGCGCTTTTGAAATCCTGGCAGGCGGCGCTCGATTTCTACGAGGCCGACGTGCCGCGCGGGCGGGCGATCATCGCCGGCGCCGTCGGCGCCGATCCGCAGGTTCTCAAGACCGCCTTCGACGGCGTCGTCTACTATTCGCTTGAACAGAACCGCAAGGTTCTCACCGGCACGTTCCTCACCGAGATCATCCCCGATATCGAGGACGCCGCGGTCGGCGCCGGGCTGCTCGACGGGCCGGTGGACATGAGCAAGGCCGTCGACGGGCGGTTTGTAGATGAAGCGGTGAAGTGACCGCCGCCGGCGCATTGAGGTCTCGATACAGACTGCCGTCCGAGAACAGACGGATTTTATTGTTCAACATCAATCGCTAAGATGTGCCGGCAACGTGAAATTCCGGATTGAGCGCGCGGGCCATGTACGACCCAAAGGGAAACGGCAAAGACAGATCGGTTGAAAACGTTCAGTTTCTCGAAGCCGAACCGCCTGAACATCTGCGCGGCATTGTCCATCGGTTTCTGGAGCTGCGCACGCTTTCTCCATTGTCGGACGACTATCGCTTCCACGCCCTGCCGGACGCGTGCACCTATGTCGTATTCGATCAACGCGATCCGGGCGTCACAGGGGTTACCAGGCTGCGGGCTTCCTCCGAGGAGCTCAATCTGGGCACGTCCTTCCACTTTCTCAACATCCGGCTTTTGCCGGGTGTGTGGCAGGGCGGCCGTGACGAGACGTCTTATGGCCTCATACATGACGCCTACACCGGCAGCCTGCCGCTGATCGCCCTCAACCGGTCGCTGGCGGGGAAGGATTTTGCGGCAAAGCAGTCGGCATTGTCCGAATTCATCGAAAGCCTGGTCGAAAGCGGGCGGGTTGTCGCCAACAGGGTCACGGAAAGGATTTTTCAGCACCTCGACGACATTCACTCGGTCGCCGACATGGCGGCAGTGTCCGATTTGTCGCCGCGCCAACTGCAACGGGTCCTGAAGAAAACGACGGGCTTTTCCCCGCATGACTTCCTCAAGGTGCTTCGCCTGCAGCAGTCGTTGAACGGCGAGCCTTCCCTCGCCTACGCCGACCAGTCCCACTTTATCCATTCGTTCCGCAAGGCGACGGGCTATACGCCCGGAAAGTACGCCAGGAAGTTCGATGTCTGATATCTACAATACAGACCGGTAGCGGCTTGGTAGCCGATGGGCATATGCGACAACGAACAGGAGTTGGTTATGTCCAAAATGAACGCCGTTGGATGGTTTGATATCTACGTAAACGACCTTGATCGGGCGGTTTCCTTCTATCAGGCCGTGCTCGGCTGCACACTTGAGCCAATCGGCGATCCGACGGGCGAAAGCCGGATGATGAGCTTTCCCGCAGACATGAGCGCCTACGGCGCAGGCGGCGCATTGACGAAATCGGACCATGCCTCTCCCGGAACCGGCGGGACCGTCGTCTATTTCTCGTCGGACGACTGCGCGCTCGAGGAATCGCGCGTCGCGGCGGCCGGGGGAAACGTGGTCCGGCCGAAATTCTCGATCGGCAAATTCGGCTGGGTGACGCTGTGCCAGGACACCGAGGGCAACATGTTCGGCATCAGCTCCATGGCCTAGCGGTGGTTCGCCGGGCACACAGCGCGACTTTGCCGCTGCCTTCAAGGTAATTGACCTATCGCACAGCGGGGATCGAGTTATCGGCGACGTCCAACGCGGCCGCAGCAATCTCGCCATAGGCGGCGATGTGGTTCTCGCGGCGCATCGTCAGGATTCTTCGGCACAGTGTCGCCAATTCAGCGGGAATCTGGCCAAGTTCTCCCTGGCGGGTAACAAGCCAGATCGTTCTGGACAGCGATACGTGGGGGAACCGATGGATACTCAGGTCCTGCGGCTGGAGCTGGGACTCGAACAGGCACAGCGGTGTCATGATGGCCCAGCCCCGGCCGGCGCGGACCAGTTCGCCGATCGACCAGGAGCTGTCGAACTCCGCCCGGCGTGGAATGTCGATGCGCAGGCGGCGAAGATGCTGGTCGATCTTCGGGCCCATGACGGTATGGGTGTTGTAGCGCAGTAGCGGCAGCTCCTCAGACAGCTTCTCCAGGTCATCCGGCCCCTTTTCCATCGTCGGCGGAGCAACGATCAGATGGGTTTCGGTTGCCAACGGGTGCCGCTCGAGACCGGACACGCCCTCCAGCGCGTCCGCGGTCATGACCACGTCGACCTCCTGGTTCAAAAGGGCCTCGTTCTGGTCGAAGCTCAACCCGGTCCGCAGCGAGAACCGGTCTTGCCACATTCCGACGTGCGACCGTTCGAACAGTTCGGGAAGCAATGTGCCGGCGAGCGAGTTGATAACCGCAATGCGCAGGTCCGGAATACGGCTGCTGCCGAGCGCGCGGACCGTCCCCCAGGTTTCGTTTGCAATACTGAGGAGGTGGTTGGCCCTTGCCTGCAGGACCAATCCCGCCGCGGTCAGCCTGAACGGCCGCACGCTGCGATCGAACAGGGCCGTGTCCAGCATGTTTTCGACCTGCTTGATCTGCTGCGAGATTGCGGCCTGCGAGATTCCGAGCTTGGCGGCCGCCCTGGACATGCTGCCGGTTTCGGAGGCCGCGATGAAGATCTCCATAAAGCGTAAAGTGATCGGGTGTCTCAATGAAGCAATCCCGGTTTCGGCGTTGTCGGTTCGGCACCGATGCCTCGTGTGCTGCAATTACACACTATAAGTACATCTTATACTTTCATAAAGACCAGATTTCTCGACGGTCGCTATACTCTCTGCGTTTTGGGTTTAAGCGGTTGTCAGTCGGAACACTGGGCCTGGACACCAGACCGGCCTGTGGGCGCGAGTGTTTCGGCTGGCAACAGGGAGAACGGTATGTCGAAATGGTTTGCAACAATCTGTACGGTGTTTCTTTGCCTCGTAGCGGGTGCGGGTGCATCTTTGGCAGACACCTACGAGGCCATCAAGAAACGGGGAAAGATCGTTGTTGGTGTGAAGGCGGATTACCGCCCTTGGGGATACCGTGATCCATCAGGGGAACTGGTGGGTCTTGAGATCGATATGGCCAAGGATCTGGCGGACACGCTGGCTGTGGATCTGGAACTGGTCCCGGTGGTCGGTTCCAATCGCATGGAGTTCCTCAACCAAGAGAAAATCGACATCATCATCGCCACAATGGGCGACAACATGAAACGGCGCAAAGTCGTCACCATGATCGAGCCCAATTATTATGCCGGCGGCACAAACATCATCGCCTCGAAAGCGGCCGGATTTGAGAACTGGACCGACCTGAAGAACCAGAAGATCTGCGGCATCCAGGGTGCTTATTACAATCGCCGCGTGCTGCAGCTCTACAAAATAGATCTCGTGGCCTTCAAGGGTGTGCCCGAGGCGGTCAATGCGCTGCAACAGGGCTCCTGTGTCGGTTTCGTCTATGACAACACCTGGATCGAAAAAACCCTTGCGGAAGGCGGCGAATGGGAAGCATACGAGATGCCCTTTGAAACCGAAGATCCCTCGGTCTGGGCCATCGGTGTGCGTCATGAGGATGCCGATTCGCCCTTTGGGCTCATGGTGAAGGGCAAGGTGGCCGACTGGCATCGCACCGGCTGGCTGCTCGAACACGAACAGAAATGGGGCATCAAGCGGAGCCCGTTTCTCGTGGAAATGAACGAAGCGCTGAAAACCCGCGCAAAGTAGCAGCGGTGCGTAGTTTGCAGGCGTTTGCAGGTTAAACAGATCGGGTGGGCGGTCAAAAAATTTCGCCCCCGGCCAACCGCCCGGTTCTGTGGACAGCGGGTCTCCCATCGACCCGTTGTCCTTAATTTCCGATTAGATCCGGGAGCAGCCACGACAAATCTGTCCGGATCCGCATGATGACAATTCCGGGCCGTCGTTTTGGGAGTGATCATGGAGGCGATCTGGTCTTGGTTCGAGTGGCTGTATGAGGCCCACGGCGTCAATCTCTCGATCTTCTACGATTCCCTCGATCGCGATCGGTTCTTCTTCGGGCTGCTGACCACGATCAGGCTTTCGCTGATCTGTATTGTCGCCAGTGTCGTGATCGGAGTTGTCGGCGCGTGGCTGCAGACCTCGCGTTTCAAGTGGACCTCCAGGCTCGTTCAGGGATACATCCAGTTCTTCCGCAACACGCCGCCGCTCGTGCAACTGTATTTCTTCTTCTTCGCGATTGGTGGCGTGTTGCCCAAGGTGCCCGATGCCTCTGGCCACATGGTGCCGCCCATTGGCAATTTCACCTGGGCTGCCATATCGCTGTCGTTCTTCGCCGGTGCCTTCAATGTCGAGATTTTCCGCGCCGGCATCGAGGCGGTTCCGAAATCGACCAGTGAGGCGGCCGAAGCGCTCGGCTATACGCGCCTCCAGTCTTACATCTATATCATCCTGCCGCTGGCCTTCCGCGTGTGCCTTCCCTCCCTCAACAACAACCTTGTAAATCTCGTGAAGACCACGACGCTTGCCTATGTCATCGCGGTTCCGGAACTGCTGTACGTTTCCAGCCAGATATGGTCGGATCAGTTCAATGTCCGCGAAATGATGAATGTGCTGTTGTTCACCTATGTCGGCCTTGTGGCGGTGCTCGTGTTCATGATGCACCGCTGGGAAAAAACGCTGAAAATCCCGGGTTACGGCCGATGAGCGGCGCGCGGAAACACCGGTCTGTCGGCGGCACGGGCAATCTTGCTGTCCTGAAACCCTTCAGCCTGCACAATGCGGCGCCGTCCGCATGGCGGCTGCAGCCGGGGCACGGCTATATGCTCTTTGCAGCTCTGGTCCTGTTTGTGCTGGTCGGAGAGGTTCAGGCGGCACCGGCAAGGCCATCGATCATCGCCACCATGTGGAAGTGGACCCCTTTTCTTCTTCAGGGGTTTGCCTTCAACATCCTGATCAGTTTCGTATCGATCATCATCGGCACCATGGCCGGTGCGGCGCTGGGACTCGGGCAGATTTCAGTTTCCCGACCGATACGCGCGGTCTCGTGGACGGTAACGCAGTTTTTCCGCAACGCCCCGTGGCTGGTGCTGCTCTTTTATTGCATCTTCCTGATCCCCTTCGAGTTCGAGCTTTTCGGCGTGACCATTCCGTTCCCCGCCTGGATCAAGGCGGTTATCGGTCTGTCGCTGCCGGTCATGGCGAATTTCTCTGAAATCGTGCGCGGCGCGGTCCAGTCCATTCCGGACGGCCAGTGGGAGGCGGCTGAAAGCCTTGCCTATACGCGCCGTCAGACGCTGTGGCTGATTGTTTTGCCGCAATGTATCAAGCGGATGCTGCCGCCCTGGATGAATCTTTATGCCGTTCTCACCATGGCAACCCCGCTTGTGTCCATCGTTGGCGTAGGGGAAGGGATGACAACCACCGGAGAAATCCTGGCCGCCGAGAACCGCAGCGATCTTCTCATCCCGTTTTATATGTATCTGTTGTGCCTGTTTTTTATCTACTGCTACCCGATTGCGCGCTGGACCATCAGCCTGGAGCGCAAGTTTGCCGTCAAGATCTAGGGGAGATCCGATTATGGCTGAGAGCGACTGGACTCCGGATCAGCCCATGGTCAGCGCGAAAGACGTTCACAAATCCTTCGGTGCCCTGGAGGTGCTCAAGGGCATCTCGCTGGACGTCATGAAAGGTGAGTGCATCTGCATCATCGGGCCGTCCGGCTCCGGCAAGTCCACCTTCATTCGCTGCATCAACGCGCTCAACCCGATCAATTCGGGCTCCATTCTTGTCGAAGGCCAGGAGGTGAACGACCCGCAGTTGGACAAGCTGGAACTGCGCAAGAAGGTTGGCATGGTCTTCCAGCAATACAACCTGTTTCCGCACAAGACCGCGCTTCAGAACATCATGATGGCGCCGATCAAGGTGCTGAAAGAGGACCGGGACGAGGTGGAGCAGCGCGCCCGGCACCTCGTCAAGAAGGTACGGCTTGACGGCAAGGAAGACAGCTATCCCGGCGAGCTTTCGGGCGGACAGCAGCAGCGCGTAGCGATAGCCCGGTCGCTGGCCATGCGCCCGGATGTCATGCTGTTCGACGAGGTCACCGCCGCGCTCGATCCCGAAACCGTCAAGGAAGTTTTGTTGACGATCCGCGAACTCGCCGAAGAAGGCATGACCTGCATCCTGGTCACCCATGAAATGGGCTTTGCCCGCGAAGTCGCCAATCACGTCTATTTCACGGATCGCGGCGTTATCGTCGAACACGGCCCGCCGAAAACCTTCTTTACCGAAGCCGAGGATCCAAGGACGAGGGAGTTCCTCAGCCAGATTCTGTGAGGCCGGTTCAAGGCCCTACCTGAGCAGGAGGCAGACAAAAATGGAAAGCCACAGTCGCGTCGTGGTTATCGGCGGCGGCGTTGTCGGATGCAGCGTCCTTTATCATCTGACAAAGGCGGGGTGGCGTGACGTCATGCTGCTTGAACGCGATGTCCTGACTTGCGGTTCCACCTGGCACGCGGCAGGCGGTATGCACACGCTCAACCTCGATCCGAATATCGCTCGGCTTCAGAGCTACACGATCGATCTTTACAGGGAGATCGAGCAGTTTTCCGGCGAGGACTGCGGCATTCATCTGACCGGCGGCCTGATGCTTGCAGACAACGCCGAGCGCCTTGACTGGCTCAAAACGGCCCATGCACGAGGGCGCGGCCTCGAACTGAACACTCAAATCCTGTCCGCCGAGGAAGCGGCCGGTCTGTTTCCGATGATGGATCCGGCGCATTTCGTTGGCGCACTGTTCAGTCCTCTCGAGGGGCATGTCGACCCGTCCGGCGTCACCCGCGCCTATGCCAAGGCTGCGCGTATCAACGGCGCGATCGTCCAGGAAAAGACAATGGTGAAGGACCTTGTGCAACGTACAGACGGCACTTGGGACGTCGTCACCGACAATGGAACGGTCCATGCCGAACATGTCGTCAATGCCGGCGGTTTGTGGGCGCGCGAGGTGGGCCGGATGGTCGGCCTCGAACTGCCGGTCCTGGCCATGGAACACCACTACCTGATCACAGAGGACATGCCGGAGGTCAGGGAGATCAACGCCGAAACGGGAAAGGAAGTCCTCCATGTGATCGATTTCGGCGGCGAAATCTATATGCGCCAGGAGCGCGGCGGCATGCTCATGGGCACTTACGAGAAGGCTGCGGTTCCGTGGGCGCCGAAGCAGACGCCCTGGGACTTTGCCGCAGAACTGCTTCCGCCGGATATCGACCGTCTGCTGCCGTCGCTCGAAATCGGGTTTTCGCATTTCCCGGCCTTCAACAAGGCGGGCATTCGGGAAATCATCAACGGGCCATTCACATTCGCACCGGACGGCAATCCACTCGTTGGGCCGGTTCAAGATTTGTCTAATTTCTGGTGCGCCTGCGGTGTCATGGCCGGTTTTTCGCAAGGTGGAGGCGTGGGTCTCGCGCTTTCCAACTGGATGGTTGAAAACGACCCGGGCTTTGACATCTGGGCCATGGATGTTGCCCGCTACGGGGATTTCGCGACGCTCGCGTTTACGAATGAAAAAGTCAGGGAAAACTATTCCAAACGATTCTCCATTGCATACCCGAATGAGCAACGCCCCGCTGCGCGACCCCTGCGAACGACACCGATCTACGACC
The DNA here is from genome assembly GCF_004959855.1 of Nitratireductor sp. XY-223. Lineage (GTDB taxonomy): Bacteria > Pseudomonadota > Alphaproteobacteria > Rhizobiales > Rhizobiaceae > Hoeflea_A. Next base: position 240,995 of record NZ_SPNT01000004.1, read on the forward strand.
GGCTCGATGCGCACAACGCGGTTTGGGGCGCGGCCTACGGGCTGGAAACGGCCCAGTGGTTCCAGCAGCCGGGCAAGCCGCCGGTGGAAGACCTGACATTTGGACGTTCGAACGCCCACGACAGAATTGCGGATGAATGCGCAGCGGTACGAAACACAGCCGGCCTGATCGAAATATCCGCGTTTGCGAAATACGAGATTGCCGGACGCGATGCGGAAACGTGGCTATCGTATATGCTGGCAAACCGGCTGCCGGCGGTCGGGCGGTTGACGCTGTCGCCGATGCTCAACCATCATGGCAAACTCATCGGCGACTTCACTGTCGGTGCGCTTGACGAAAACCGCTATTGTGTCTTTGGAGCCGGTGTCGCAGAAAACTATCACATGCGCTGGTTCCGGGAACACCTGCCCGAGAAGGGAGTCGAACTCCGCGCGCTTGGCCTGGATTTGGTTGGCGTTTCTGTCGCGGGTCCAAATGCGCGGCGGATCCTGGAACATGTTGTTGACGAGGATATCTCGCCCTCAAAATTCCGGTTTCTCGACCTTCGCCGCTGCGATATCGGCATGATTCCCGCACTCGTCGGGCGCATCAGTTTTACCGGAGACCTCGGGTTCGAGATCTGGGTCAAACCGGAATATCAAAGGGCATTGTTCGATCTGCTGATGAAAGCCGGTGCGGAGCATGGAATGCGGCTGGTCGGCACACGGGCGCTCAACGCTCTGCGCCTTGAAAAGAGCTTTGGGTCCTGGGCGACCGAATACCGGCCTGTCCATGGTCCGATTGAGGCCGGGCTCGGACGCTTTGTTTGTTTTGAAAAAGGCGATTTCATCGGACGTGCGGCCGCTGAAAGGGAACAACGCGGCAATGAACCGCGCAGACTCGCAACGTTTGCGGTCGATACGGCAGATGCCGACGCGGCGGGGGATGAACCGATCAGGAGCAATGGGAAAATTGTCGGCGCGGTCACGTCCGGTGGCTATGCCCACTATTCGCAAACATCCGTCGCAATGGGTTACATCGAAGCCGAGGCCGCTGCAGCCGAAATGTTCGAGGTGGAGATTTTGGGCGACTGGCGCCCTGCGCGTCTCTTGCACAAGCCTCTGTTCGATCCCGAGGGCAGCCGCATGCGCGGCTGAAAGGCGCAGTCGCCGCCGCACTCTCAATCAGCCTCCGGTACAGCCGTCGCGTCCGCCCTGCACCTGCGGAATTCGCCATAGGTGCGCACCAGCGATACGGCGAGTCTTTCGAGCGTCTGTTGCGAGATGTCGAGCTGGCCCTGCGTGATCTTGTCGAGATCGTCGGCGATGCGCGCGAGATCGTCGCGCACCGAGCGGATTTCGTCCTTCGTCTCTTTGTCGAGCAGCGATTGCGGATCGTGGAGCACGCCAGCGACCTGCTGCTCCAGGCGCTCGAACTCGGCATAGGCGCCGTCGATCTGGGCGAACAGGCGTTTCGCGTCCTCGTCGATCTCGTGCAGCACGCCGGTTTTGACCTCCGCCATGGTGTCGTCGACCAGTGCGCGGGTGGAGTTCACCAGGGTCAGTCCGGCGACCGTGGCGATAACCGCCAGTAGCAGCGTCGCGTTGAGGAGTGGCCGCAGGACGGTCCACGCCGCCGCGGCACCGCGCTTGAGGCGCTCTTGCCAGGTCCGGTTCATCGTTTAGCCCTCGACGGCCGCCGCCGGGCGGCAGTTTTCCGGCACGTTGCTGCCCGAGACCTTGAAGTCGTAGCAGGTCAGGAAACGCGGATGGTGGGCGCCGATCTCGTAGCCGGCAAGCGCGATGAGGCCGGTGATCGCGAAGACGCCGATGCGCAAACGCGGATGTGTCAGCCGGTCGATGTCGGGCACGGCGACCAGGATGAGAACATAGAGAAGATAGGGCAAGGTGACCGCGATAATCGCCATGTTGAGGCCCCATACGAGCCAGTCGCCCTGCTCGGAGGTGGCGAGATCCGTTCCCTGAAGGGCGGTCATCACCATCAGGACGCTCGGCAGGATGAGCACGAAGCGGCCGCGCCAGGACATGAACTTGGGCAAGGCGTCGATCGGCGGCACGAAAAGGCTGGCAACGAGCGCCACGGTGGAGGCGACCCAGACATAAAACAGGTGTTCGAAGAACACTGTGCCGAAGACGCCGTACCAGAAGGCGATGCCGAAGACGCCGGTCGAAAGGACGATGGCCGAAAGGACGAAGGCGCGTGCCTCTTCCGGCCTGACTTTGGCCTGTGATCCGATTACTGCTTCCATTTCATGACCCCTTTTTTGCGCGTTGCGCTTTGTCGGGAATCACAATGCCGGCCGGGCGGCGTTATCGGGAGTTAATCACGGTGAATCGGGCGGATCAAACACAAGGATAAGGCCAGCCTTGCGCCAGCCCTCCAGCATTTTTTTCTGCAGGTCATCCGGCAGGTGCCACAGGGCGAAGTTCCACTGAATGAACCCGGCATAGTGGGGCATGTCTTCCAGGATTTTCTCTGACAGCAATATTGTTTCGGCATCCCGGCCCAATTGGCCGAGGATCATCAGCTCGAACAGGCCCTGGCGGTCCCACAGGCTGTCGCCCATCAGCCTTGTCTCGGTCAGGGCGGCTTCGTAATTGTCGCGACGATAGTGATCAAGCACCAGTGCGGCGCGGTACCAGCCGGGCGGGCTGGGACTGAGGTCGATGGCCCTTTCTAGCAGTGCGAGGCCTTTTTCCCAGTCGCCCGAAAGGGCCTTGCAGGTGCCGAGATCGGCGAGCATGTCGGGGTAGTTGGGATTGAGCCGCAGCGCCTTTTCGGCCGCCGCCTCGAAGAGATCGAACTCGCCGCGGTGAAACCGCGTCAGGAACAGTGCGTAGTGACCGGTGGCGTTGGCCGGATCGAGGTCCGCCGCCTTCTGCGCGGCGTCAAGCGCCCGCTCCAGCGCGGGGCGGCCCGGCTTCAGGTTGAAGCCCGCACGCGCCTCGTCGCCATAGACGATGCCGAGCATTGCCCAGGCGCCGGCGTAGTCCGGATCGATGGCGACGGCCCGCTCCAGCAGCCCGACCACACGCTTGTGGTCTTCGGCGGTGGGCGCGCGCCAGTATTCCGATGCCAGCAACCGGCATTCATAGGCATCGAGTGCCCGGGTCCCGGCCCGGCGCCGCGCGCCGACGCGGTGGATGACGCCGAAAGGCTCGCCGATCTCGGCAGCGATCTGCGCGGCGATCTCCTGCTGGATGTCGAACAGGCTCTCGGCGCTCATCTCGCGGTCATAGGCATCGCTTGCCAGTTGCGCGCCGCTTGCCGCCTCGACCAGCCGGGCGGTGATGCGCAACTGATCGTTCCAGCGCCGCACGCTGCCTTCGAGTAGAAAGCCGACGCCGAGATCGTCTGCGAGTTCGCGCGGGTCGACCGGCCGGTTCTTGTAGCGGAAGGTCGCGTGGCGGGAGACGACCCGGATCTCGCGGAAGCGCGACAGCGCGTCGATGATCTCCTCGGTGAAGCCGTCGGCGAGAAACTCCTGTCCGGGATCGCCGGAGAGGTTATTGAAGGGCATGACGGCGACCGAGGTGCGGCGGCTCCGGTCGGGATCATCGCCGGGTGCCGACGCCTCGCCGCCGGTCTGCGGATCGAGCGCCAGCTCGAAGACGGGCACGTAGGAGCCCTTGGGAATAACGATACGCAGCGGATCGTCCCTGCCCTCGCCGGCATAGAACAGATCGAGCCGGGTGCGCAGCTTGCCGGCCTGCACGCGCACGATCGTGTCGATGGACGGGTCGAAATCCTCCGGCTTGTCGAAGACGTCGAGCCCGATGGCATAGCCCTTGAGACCGTCCTTGTTGCCGTCAAGCGCCTGGCGCACGACATAGTCGAGGAAGCGGGCAAGCCGTGTCGTCTCACTGAACTGACTGCTCGTCAGTATCCGTTCAAGCTGCTTTTCGACAATGCCGCGCTCGATCGGCGCCGTAGCTGTCATATCCGGGTGCCCTTCACCGTGACTCACTGATCTCGCCGGCCGGGTTGTGCGAGGTTCGGCCCATCGCAGTCAATCGATGAAATCCAACCAAAAGGAGCCCGTTATGGCAACCGCACCCAACTTTATCGAACAGGCCAAGATGCACCTCGACCGTGTCGGCGACGAACTTTCCGAAGTGGAAAAGAAACTCGCCACAGCCAGCGACAACGCCGACAACTGGACCGCCGAACAGGCCGAGAAGCTGAAGGCAGACTGGAACAAGGCCCGCGAGGAAATGGACACGATTGCCAAGCGCATCGAATCCGAGGGCGAGGACGCCGTCAATGACGCCAAGGCCAAGGCCGAGCGGCACTGGGACGCGCTGAAGTCCGCCGTCAAGACCTATCGCGACCACGTCGAGCGCGCCATTTCCTGATCCGTCGACCAGGCTTGCGCCGGCTGCCTCTTGCAAGGGGCGGCCGGCGTTTTGTTTTTGGCTAACAGCTATTGCTTCCCATTCAGTGCCCAGGGGCGGTGCATCCGGTTTGATCCCGGTCAACGAAACAATGCGCGTTTTCCGTTATCTGATCGTTCATGCCGAGGAGCTCTATGCCCATGAACACTGACAGGACAGGCCGGGTCGTATGGCACGACCTCTTTTCCCCGAGCGGTCCGCTCTCGATGTCCTTTTACGGGCGCGTCGCCGGCTGGAACTACGTGACGGAACACGCGAAAGACTTTGCCTGGGGCGGCGGAGAGAGGGACTTTGTCCTTGCCCTCTTCGAAGACGAGGCGGGTGCCGGGATCACCGAAACGCCGAAAGGCCTACGGGACGGTTGGATCGCCTATGTCGAAGTGGCCGATGTGGATGCCACCGCGGCACTGGCCGGGGAACTGGGAGGGGCGATCGTGCGGCCGCCGTTCGACGTTCCGGGAGTGGGCCGCAATTGCCTGTTGCGCGATCCGCTCGGGGCGCCTGTCGGCATCTCGATGTCACGCCACGGATTTCCGGTGCCGGAAAAGCAGTTCGGCCAAGAGATCTACCTGTCAGCGGGGGCGTCCTTTCCCGGCAGGTTCTACGACAGACTGTTCGGCTGGGAGGAATTGCCGCGCGACGATGGCTACGCCGGCGCTGTCCGAGGACCGTCGGGCGACAGGGTTGCGCTGATTCTCGGTGGAGGCGCTGCGCCCGGTTCCAACAGCACCTGGCTGCCCTGCATCAGGACCGGTTCGCTTGAAGCCTCGGTCGGCAAGGCAAAGGCATCCGGCGGTGTCGTTGTCAGCGGCGCGGAAGACAATTCGAGCCCGGCATCGCTTGCCTTGCTGCGTGACCCGAATGGCGCCCTCCTTTCCCTAATCGGCTCCCGCAGCTAGCGGGAGCGAACGGGCGTTCATCATTCCGTTGAACTGGCGGTTGCCCTCGCCATTCTCTCCCTCAATTCGGAATAGCGCCTGCGGCTGACCGGGACCGCGTCGCCGTTGCTCATGGTGCATTTGTAGGCGCTTCCGCTGCGTACCACATCCGTCACATGGGCAAGGCTGACCCAGTGCGACCTGTGACACTGGAGCCCGTCCAGCTGCCCGAGCTTATCCACGCAATCACCGAACTGCTCGGTGAGCAGCGCGCTGCCCTTCGCGGTCACGATCTCGACATAGTGGTCCTGTGCGTGCATGCGGACGATGTCGTTTCCGAGCGCTGCGGGAACGCTGGCGATCAGGCTCTTGAGCGAAGGGGCGGCCGCGACCGTTTCAGGCTCTCGATCCGGCGTTTCGCGATAGAAAATCAGCGCCGCGGCAACCGCCACGGCCAGCGCGACGGGCGCAACGGCGACCACCTCGCTCAGATAGACCGCGACGGGGTTCATTGCCGACTGAAGCTCTTCGTCGGGCTTTCCGAACCCGTAATCGAGAAGAAGGGAAAGCGGCGCGAACAGAAACGGCACAAGCAGGACCGACAGCACCGTTGCCACGGTGTTGCCGGCGCCGAAAAACCGCAGGGTCTCGAGGATCGCCAGAAACAGCGCCGCGGCAAACAGGATGTGCGTCGACCACAATGCGAAGGCCACGAGGACCGGGAGACCTGCGGTGTGATCCGGTTCGAGCGCCAGCGCGAAGCCGCTGCCCAAAAGGGTCGCGATCAGCACCTTCTTCCAAAGGACGCGCCGGTGAAGGCCGGTCGGTGACATCTCATTCATCGCCATGGCAAGAACCTAGCAATTCCGCCGCAGACGGTCGAGAAACGACCGGTCGCGAAATTCAGCGACCGCCGACGCAGGAAAGCCACCGTTCGCACACTTTCCGTAGATGACGCATCGCGCCCGTGCCAGTGGGAGCGCCAATCATTCAATCGGACAGGTCTTACCATGGAACGCTATGTCTTTTCGGCGCGGGTCTTGCACTGGCTCATGGCCGCCGGCTTCATCTTCATGTGGATTTGCGGCTACGCGATGACATCACTCGTTGCCGACGATTCACCCCTTGAGGAGTTCCTGTTCGGGCTTCACATATCCGTCGGTGTGACGCTGCTGATGCTGCTGGTCCTGCGGATCATCGTGCGCCTGCGCAACACGCCCCCGCCGCTGCCCGAGCATATGGCCGGGTGGGAAAAGACCGGCTCGCACCTCGGCCATTTCGGGCTCTACCTGCTGCCGGCGGCGGTCATCATGGTCGGCTGGGCGGAGACCGATTTCGGCGGTCACGGGGTCAGATGGTTCGGCCTTTCCATGCCGAAACTGTTTCCGACCATGGAAACGCTCTGGGGGCTGAACCTGGAAGAAATCACCGCCTTCCTGCACGAGTGGGGCGCCTACGCCATGCTTGTCCTGGCGCTTGTCCATGTCGCCGCCGTTATCAAGCACAAGTGGCTCGACGGCCACGATGTGCTTCAGCGGATGGACTTCGGCCGCCGCGACGATTGAGCCAACCTATGTCGCGGGCAGGCCCCGGCCGGCCCACTCGGCGGGCGGAATGGGCGCTCCGACCTCGAACTCGAAAGAGACGATCCGCGTTGCGTCCTCGTCGATCTCGCAGCGGAATCTCAGATTGTGCCAGCCTGTGATGGTGCGAAACGCCCCCCTTCGCACCTGCAAGACGGTTCCCTGGTTCAGCCGGTAGGCCGGAATGAGGTCCGGGCGGTGGGGTGGGACGGTGCCGTGGAGCCGGCGGCGCAGCTCCGTGGCGCAAAGCTCGCCGGCGCGGATCCCGCGCGGGCGGCCCGCGATCGCGGTTGTCGCAACCTCGCTCTCGCCGCCAGGCGACGAGACCGCCGTTTCGGCTGCCTCCTCCGGTTCCAGCGGTTCATCCTCCGTGTCCGGGGCCGCGGCCGGTTCGACGTCCGACGCCGCAAGCGCCTCGCCGGGCTGCTCCGGTTCAACCGGCTCCGGTAAAGGCAGATCGGACTGCAAAGCCTCTGCCGCCTGCCGGTCCTTAAGCGCATCGCCGTCTTCGGTTTCTTCTTCCGCGCGCGTATCTTCCTCGCCGAACTGGTAGACGGGGCGAAGGATCCGCAAGGGCTCCTCGATCGGCTCACCGGCCGCGGCCGTTTGCTGCTCCTCAGATTCCTCATCCGCCTCCGGCGCGGCGGTCTGCTGTTCCTCGTCTGGCGCGTCTTCGCCGGAAAGCACCAGCTGAACCTGGATCACGTCCGGCGGTTCGGCTTCCATGGTCAGGTCCGGCAGGCCGAAGACCAGCAGCGCCAGAAGGGCCGCGTGCAATGCAGCCGAGACGGCAGCACCGGGCGTGATCTTCTCCTTGAATCGCCTGAGGGTCTGAAGCATGGCCCACTCAATATAATGCGGCGTTCCGGAAAGGAAACGCGGCGGGACGGGACGGGTTTACGGCGCAATTGCGGACCCGGTGGGGCAGTCATCGAAGTTGTATTCTTGCCGGCCGCATTCTAGCGTCTGTCCATGAATTCATCGCTGGACGAATATCGCCGCAAGCGCGACTTCAAGCAGACGACGGAACCGAAGGGCGGCCAGTTTGCCGCCGAGGGCAACCGGTTCGTCATGCACAAGCACTCGGCGACGGCGGACCACTACGACCTGCGCCTTCAACTGGGCGATGTCCTCAAATGCTGGGCAGTGCCGAAGGGACCGTCGCTCAACCCGGACGACAAGCGTCTTGCGGTCGAGACCGAGGACCACCCGGTGGAATACGCCGATTTCGAGGGGGTGATCCCGCAAGGTCAGTACGGGGCCGGACCGATGATCATCTGGGACGAAGGCACCTGGGCGCCGATGGAGGATGCCGAGGCGAGCCTGAAGAAGGGCCAGTTCAAGTTCCGCCTGGTCGGCAGCAAGCTGCAGGGCGGCTGGATGCTGGCCCGCCTCAAGCCCCGCAAGGGCGAGCGGCAGCCCAACTGGCTGCTGTTCAAGGAGCGCGATACCGCCGCATCGGCGTCCGGAGACATCCTGAAGGACCGGCCCGAAAGCGCGCGCTCGGGCCGGGTCATCGAGGATCTGGTGTCCGCGCCGCCGCCGGTTTCGACGGGACCCATCCGGCCCGGCGCGCTCAAGGGTTCGGTCCGCTCGAAACTGCCGCGTATCATCGAACCGCAACTTGCAAGCAACGTCGACGAGCCGCCCCAGGGCGACAAATGGCTGCACGAGATCAAGTTCGACGGCTACCGGACCATCGCGGTCCTGGACAAGGGCGCGGCGAAGCTTCAGACCCGCGGCGGCCTCGATTGGACACACCGCTACGGCGATCTCGGCGAGGCGGTGGCAAAGATCCCTTGCAAGTCGGCCATCCTCGACGGTGAGATCGTGGTTCTCGACGGCAAGGGCGTCAGCCGCTTCGCACTCCTGCAGGACGCCATCCGCGACGGCGCAAAGGGCGCTTTCGTCTATTTCGTCTTCGACCTGCTTTACCTCAACGGATGGGACCTTTCCCGCGTTCCGCTCGTCAAGCGCAAGGACCTCCTGTGGCGCCTGATCGGCCCGCTCGTCGACGGCCAGTCCGCGATCCAGTATTCGGACGGCGTCCGCGGCAACGGCACCGCCTTTTTCGAACGGGCCTCCGAACTCGACGTCGAGGGCGTTGTCTCCAAACGCGCTGACAGCGTCTACCGTTCCGGCCGAAGCCATGACTGGACCAAGGCCAAGGCCCTGAAAATAGGCGCTTTTCCGATTGTCGGCTACACCACGTCCAAGGCCGCGGGGGGCCTTGCGGCGCTGGCGCTCGGCGAATGGGTCGAAGGCGAGCTCGTCTACCGCGGAAAGGTGGGGACCGGTTTCGACCGGGCGGTGGCGCAGCAACTGCTCGATCGCCTGGAAAGCCTCGATGCGGTCACCCCGCCGGACGGCGCGCCGAAGGCGGTGACCGGTGTCCAGCCGGTGCTCACCGCGCAGGTCCAATATGCCAATATGACCCCGGGCGGCGCGTTGCGGCACACCGTTTTCAAGGGCCTTCGCGAACTGCAGCTGCGTTCCGAATATTCCGGCGAGCGCAAGCGCATCATCACCGACGCGGACCTGGCGAACATCTGGGTCACCAACCCGACGCGGCGCCTGTTCAGCAAATCGGGTCCGACGAAACTGGAAATCGCGACCTATTACGCGGCGGTGGGCGATTTCATGCTTCCGCACCTTCTGGAGCGGCCGGTATCGCTCTTCCGCTGCCCGAGCGGCAAGGCGGGCGACTGCTTCTACCAGCGCCATCCCTTCACCGGCATGCCGGAGGGCATCACCAGGTTCACCACAAAGTCCGAGGACGGCTCGGCGCACTACATCTTCATCTCGAACGCCAAGGGATATCTTTCGCTGGCGCAGTTCGGCGTCGTCGAACTGCATATCTGGGGCTGCCACCGCAAGAAACTGGAAAAGCCGGACCTGGTGGTCTTCGACCTCGACCCGGACGAGGACCTGCCCTGGCGGGAAGTGGTCGACGCCGCGGTGCATGTCCGCGGCGAACTCGAAAAGCGCAAGCTCGCCGCCTTTGTGAAGACATCCGGCGGCAAGGGTATCCATGTTACCGTCCCGATCGATGCGTCCCTGAACTGGAAGGCGGTGCACGAACGCTGCGCCGCACTGGCGCAATCGATTGCCGACACGGCGCCAGACGTCTTCATCACCAGTATGGCGAAAAGCCAGCGCAAGGGCCGGATTTTCATCGATATTCACCGCAATGCGCGCAGCGCCACAGCGGTCGCGGCCTATTCATTGAGGGCCCGCCCGCATTTACCAGTTTCAACGCCTTTGACCTGGCAGGACCTCGAATCGGTCGACGGTCCGCACGATTTGAACTATTCTACGATCCCGGGATTGCTCGACAATTCGGGGGACCCATGGGCGGACATGCATGCATTTTCAAAGCCGTTGCCCGGCTGACGGCTTGCCGGTATCGCGTTTACAAGGAGACTGATCATGGCGCCGCGAGCATCCTGGAAGGGATATCTGAAACTGAGCCTGGTGAGTTGCCCGGTCAGGCTTTATCCCGCGACCAGCAGCAAGGATCGCATCACCTTCAACCAGCTGCACAAGGACACGCACAACCGGATCAACATGAAGCCGGTCGATCCGGAACTCGGGCTGGTCGAACGGTCGGACCTGGTGAAGGGCTACCAGTACGAGGACAAGAAATACGTGATCCTCGACAAGGAAGACATCGACAGCGTCAAGATCGAATCCAATCACACGATGAACATCGAGGCCTTCGTCGACGAGGGCTCGGTGGATTCGATCTACCTGGACGCCCCCTATTACCTCGCGCCGGACGGCGCCATGGCGGAAGAGACGTTCATCGTTTTGCGCGAGGCGATGCGCGAGGCCGGCAAGGTGGCAATCGCGCGCCTGGTGCTTTCGAGCCGCGAACGCGTGATCACCATCGGCGCCCATGAGGACGGCATGTTCGTGTGCACGCTGCGCAACCCGAACGAGGTGCGCGGGACGGGCGAATATTTCGGCGATATCCCGGATGAGAAACCCGACGCCGAGATGCTGAAGATGGCCGAAGCGCTGATCGCGCAGAAGACGACGGAATTCGATCCGGCCGACTACGAGGACCGGTACGAAAAAGCGCTCATGACGATGATCAAGGAAAAGCTGAAGGGGCACAAGCCGGTGATCGCCGCCGCGCCCGAACGCGGCAATGTCGTGAACCTGATGGATGCGCTGAAAGCCAGCCTTTCGGAAACCAAGCCGCCCGCGAAGAGCAAGAGCAAGCCGGCGGCCAAGACGCGGTCCGCCAAGAAGAAAACAGGATAGTTGACACAATTCACTGATCAGACAGTGGGAATGATTGGCGCGCTGGCCTCGCTGCCAAGGCGCCTTGCCGCCCGCCAGGTCGAAAGGATCGGCGGGCGCCTGCGCCGCGGCGTCGGCCGGGACACGAAACGCGCCGTCGTCGGCCGCCAGATGCTGGCGCGCTATGACCGCGCCGAGATCGAGCGCCGCATCACCGAGGCGCGGCGTCCCTCCTTGCACCTGATGAGCGAGAACGCCTTCCTGCGCATCCTGGTGGACGAGGTTAAGACTGTAGAACCCGGCACCATCGACCGGTCCACCCTGATCGAGCAGTCGAAGCTCGCCGGGTCCGATCTCGATCTGCTTCTGCTGTTCGACACGTTCGTCGCCGACAAGGCGCCGTTCGCGCTGCGCGACCTGATCCTTGCAAAAAAATACGCGGCGCTGATTGCCGACGGCGCCGACTGGTACGGCATTGCCCGCGCCGTGCATCGCGGCCGCAGCGCCGGGGACCTGACCGCGCTGCCGCTGGAGACCCGCGGGCGCGACCGGATCTATGCGCTGTTCGAGGACCGCCTTGGAGAGCTGGACGGCCAGTTCCTGCTGCCCGTCGGCGAAACCGCGAATGCCGAGGACGAAGCGCTCTTCGCGCTGGCCGAGGACGCCGAGGCGGAGGGGCGGTTCGAGGAGGCGGCGCGGGCCTATGCGCGCTGCCTGACGGTGGATCCCGGCGACGCGGTCGCCGCCTTCAACCGCGCCAATTGCCTGCGGGCGCTCGGCGAACTGAAAGAGGCGCAGAAGGACTACTGGCGCGCCATTCAAATCGACCCCCGCTTTGTCGATGCGTGGTTTAACCTGGCGTGCCTCTTCAAGGACCGCGAGAACTACGAGGCCGCGAAGCAGCATTTCGAAAAGGCCATCGCCCTCGACCGCGGCTACCGCGACGCCATCTACAACCTTGCCGCCCTCGCCTTCGACCAGGGCGATCTCGACACCGCCCAGGCGCAGTGGGAACGCTATCTCGTGCTCGACCGGGACAGCGAATGGGCGCGCAACGCCGAGCGCGGCCTGCAGTTCATCAAGCAACAGCGCCAGAAGGCCGGATGATGGACCTCCTCGTCGACGGGCCGGCCGATGCCGGGGTGACGATCCTCTTCGCGCACGGCGCCGGCGCGCCGATGGATTCGCCCGCCATGAACCAGATCACCGAGGCGCTGGTCGCGCATAGTCTGCGGATTGCCCGGTTCGAATTTGCCTACATGGCCGCGCGGCGCGCCGATGAAGGGCGCAAGCCGCCGCCGCGCGCCGAAAAGCTGGTCGGCGAGTATCACGCAGCGATCGCGGAACTCGCCGCAACCGGCCCGCTCGTCATCGGCGGCAAGTCAATGGGCGGACGCGTCGCCAGCATGATCGCGGACGATTGTTTCGCATCAGCCCAGATCGCCGGCCTGCTGTGTGTAGGATACCCGTTCCACCCGCCGAACAAGCCCGAGACCCTGCGCACCAAACACCTCAAGGACCTGCAGACGCCGACCCTGATCTGCCAGGGAACGCGCGATCCCTTCGGCACGAAGGAGGAAGTGCCGCACTACGACCTCTCCGAAAACATCCGCATCGAATGGTTCGAGGACGGCGACCACGACCTGCGGCCGCGGAAGAAGGTCACGGGAATGGCGATGGCGGAGCAGATGGCGCGGATGGGGTCGGTGATTGGGAGCTGGTTTGGGGATTTGGGTCACGGCTAGTTCCCTTTGCATCTGAACCTCCATAGATCTTTGCATTTCCCGGCACGGGACCTTTCAATGTCGGGGGTCGATGCCTGTTGTTTTTCGCACAATCGAATCTTGAGGAAAAAATGTTGAAATATCTTATGCGCTATCCCAGACAATTCGAGGCGGTCGGGATACTTATTGTGCTTCTCGCAGCGTATTTTCAGTTCGAAGCGGAGGGACTCAGACGAAGCTATGTTGAGTACCGTTTCGACTGGCTCGATGCGGAGATCGAGTTTGCCAGGCAAAAAACCTCAGAGCTATTCGCGTGTTCGTCGGATAGTTCGTGTGGAGGCTACGAGTATGATTTCGTGATGGCTGAGGCGCCCGTGTTTAGGCCAACGCTCTTCTTTGACCCAGAACCCCGGTGGCGCACGATTCGAAAAGTATTCTTTTTCTTTGGGACAGCCCTCATTGTGTTGTCCAAATTAATAGATCTGCCCAAACGCGCGCCTGCTCCACGCCATCCGTTTCCGTGGGAGTGATATGGTTGGACAGAACCATGTTCGCTTCAAAATCAGGCAATAGGAATTCTTCCAAACTGCATTCGGCAGCTTGAAGCTTCCGAGCACCGTAAGGCGACGAAAGAATGGTTCGAGGACGGCGACCACGACCTGCGGCCGCGCAAGAAGGTCACGGGAATGACGATGGCGGAGCAGATGGCGCGGATGGGGACGGTGATCGGGGCTTGGTGTGGGGGTTTGGGTTGATGGGTGGGTTGAAAGTGGTCATTTGGCGCGCTGCGTGATCTGCCTGAGAAATCTCACTCGCTTCCGATTCAAAGCGGACTTTGACTAGTCACAGTTGATTACCCTGCTTTACGCCCTCTTTTCAGACTTCAACGATCAGAAATTGTATTGCAAAGGCCGACATTCATTGTAGACACAGTGAATTTGCATATTGGCGGAGAGCAGGTAACTGCTGCAAGCGCAAACTTTTTTTGGGGGGAGAGGCGGAGCGGAATTTCACCCAGCGGCGTTCCTTAGTTTTCTTTCAGCCACGCCTCAAATTCTTCCATCAAAATATCAAGTCTACCAGTATGGCTTCCTTGATCGTTTGTACTGCGGTTCAGGGCGTCAAACCTGGAGAATATGGACTCAGAGAGCGCATTTGGATTGGTGCGCTGAAGATCTCGATTTGCCTTCCTTCGATCTTCAAAATCAACCAAAAACTCACGCAATCGGACCAGTTTCTTATCCGAGAGTTTACGAACCATCCAATAATATACCGGTACAAGACCCGAAGAAGACAATAGCGTATCGCGAGGCAGAAAAACCTCATTCATATCATCAAGGGAGTTTACTGCTCTGCGGCCAGATAACTCCAGTTTTTCACCGTCAATACTTTTGGATTGAGTGAATTTGTCCAAATCAACTTTCTTGGTGCTCGTCGGGGTCCCGCGATACTCAAACAAAAGCAGTTTTGCAGCGGCGTTCAGGTCGCCTGCTCTTTTTGTGCTGAACTTAATGGTTTCTTTGAAGAATGAATGATCTGCAATGGTCCTGGTGACGTCTGAAACCGGACCAACCATGGCATTCCGAATTTCTGACCCCGTTAGCGCTTTGCTTCTATTTAGTCTTACAAACAACTCGTTGATGTCTTCCTCATTGTCAGACACAACACTCATCACATCCCAGTTTTCGTTTTCGAAAATCTCCGCAATTTCGGGATATCCCCTTTCCAAATCTTTGAATGACAACCCGCCAAGCTTGAGCTTCGGGTTTTGTCGCCAAACAAAGTCTGAGTTGAGCACTACACGGCCTTCGAAAAAGTCTACAACAGCCTCAAACCGCTGTTTCCCATCAACAATTGCATATGGAAGCTTCTTTGAATTCAGCTTTGAGTCACGATGTTTGAAATCTGCAAGATACAATTTCGGAATATCAAAACCGTTGATTATCGAGTCTACCAAATACGCCTTGTCAGACACAGACCAAAGTTTTCCCTTTCTTTGATAAGGAGGGTCCATGTCAATCTCTGTCCGGTGTGAGTACCACCAACGAAGGGTTTTTGAAGGATGGTTCGTGATACTAAAATAACCCTTTGAGTTATTCATAACCGTTTTCCCTTCTAAGCTCCTTTGCAAGACCCTCAATTTCGGGAAACACCACGGATTCGGTAAAGCCCTTACGGAAAAGGGATTCTCTAACTAGGTCAACCTTCGCTGCTGGCACTATGATCTTTTCAAGGCAACCAGCTTCATAATCGCTGGCCTTGAAAAACTCGTCCATTGGGCTCATAGACTTTCCAAACAGAGCAAAGACACCCCTTTGCGCGACAATTCTGGGACTGTTGTATGAGCCGAACATCATAATTGGCGTATCCGGCATTTCTGCCAATGGAGTCCCTGGTTTGTGCTTTGCGATATTATCATCGTCTTCATCAAACACACCGCCCTTGTATGAGATGTGGCGGAAGGCGGACTGGTTCCATTTTTCAGGATCACACAGCCAAATAACAGCATCATCGTCTTTGTGCTTAACATCATTCTGCAGTGCGAAGTAGGCCGAGACCATTGGGTTCTCCGTCCAGTCCAACAATCGCGTAGGAACGCCGTAATGCTGCATGAGGAATAGCTTGTCCCAATCACCAACGAGCCGTCTTGAAAGGTATGGTAGGGACCTCTGGACAAACCTTGTCGTAATCTGCCGCTCCGTGCTGAGCAGATCTTCGATTTTTTTTAATTTTGGATGACGGTACAAACTTGGCTCGAGGTGGTACTTGGCCGCTCGCATCCCGCGTGACCAAGATACCTTGGTCTTTTTTTGAAATTTTTCTAGTTGACTAAGCAGTTCGGTAAAGTTCTTCGCCGAATGCTCGGGAATTTCGTTGGGCAAGAAAATTCTCCGAATCCGATAAATTCGGTCTCATGATAGACTTGGTACGCATGTTCGCAACCATCAATTGCATATGACTACCTAATTCGGTCGGCGAAACGGGGATCTGGTTGTCGCGGCACAGATCATTGACCTTCCAGCGGGTAACGTCGTTCATGCAGGCGTCGCCGGTCGAGGTCCGCACCTCGCCCTTTTTCACGATGAAGGAATTGCAGGCATGTTGCGGATGCTGTGCCGGTCGGGCGTCAGCGCCGTTCCGCGCGGCAACCAGGCCGGCGGGCCGGAAAGCGGTGGACCTGAAGCCGGGTTGGCATTTCGCGAAATACTTGCAAACATGATCCGATGCTGTCGATTCGCCATGGGGCGCACATTGATGGCCTTGTGCAAAACGGTTCGGGGGCGAAGAGGATGTTTGCACTGCGCGCTCACGCGACGGCAAGACCGCCTGGTAGCGGGGCGCACGGGCGGTGACTTTATCGTCCGGCGACGCGGAACGGGACGCCGTGCCCGTTCTGGTATGGAGCGCGGCGCTGCTGTGCGGTCTGGCGGTGGCCTATAACAGCGGTGCCGTCATGGCGGCATCGCCCTTCATGAAGGTCGATCTCGATCTTGACAGCAACACGCTGCAATGGGTGATGGTGTCCTACATGCTGGTCGCCACCGTCCTTGTCGGCGTCATGGGCGGGTTTGCCGATATTTTCGGACGGTTGCGCCTGCTCATGGCGGGTGCGGTCATGTTCATTGCCGGCTCTTTTGTCTGCATTCTGGCCGACAGCGGCGCGGTGCTGATCGCCGGTCGATCCGTGCAGGCGGTGGGCGGCGCCGGCATCTTCGGAACCGGCGTCGCGGTGCTGACCGTTGCAACACCGCAATCGCAGAGAGCGCTCGCCCTCGGATTGTGGTCGGCGGCGGTGGCGCTCGGCCTCGGGGTGGGCCCGCTGATCGGCGGAGCCCTGACGGATGCCATCGACTGGAGGGCGATCTTCGGCTTCGACATCCTGCTCCTGCTCGCCGGACTGGCCGCCTGCATTCGGGTTGCAAGGGCACGCCTCGTCCCGGAGGAAGATTCACGGCCGACCAATGTGGATTACACGGGCGCGGCGTTGATGATGATCTCGCTCGGCGCCCTGACATTTGCGCTCAGCCGAGGGCCGGAAAACGGCTGGGGATCGGCCGAAACAATCACGCTGCTGATCGCCAGTGTGGTCGCGGGCGCGGCTTTCCTGTGGCGCGAGCGACAGGCCAGGGAACCCATGTTCTCGCTGCGCTTCTTCGGCCGTCCGAGCTTTGTCGCGGCCGCGGCCGGCACCTTCATTTCCGGCTTCGGCATGATGGGCCTGATCTACTATTTCAATGTTTTCGTGCAGGCGCCGGGCGGCCTGGACTATTCCGCCCTGGCCACGGGTGCTGCGCTGCTGCCGTGCACAATGCTCTTTTTTGCCGGTTCGATCGGACTGCCGCGCCTGCTTTCGCAAGCGGACCTGCGCTGGCCGACAACCCTCGGCCTGGTGCTGATGACTGCCGGCTTCTGGCTGCTGCGCGACCTTTCCCCGGGTGTTTCCTACAACGATATCTGGTGGAAACTCATTCTGATCGGGGCGGGATTGGGCCTTACCTTCGGTCTTCTGCCCCGCGTCGGGATGCGCGATCTTCCCGACAGCGAGGCCGGGCAGGGTTCAGGCGTGATCAATGTCTGTCTTTATGTCGGGTTCACGTTCGGCATCGCCATGTGCGGCGTTGCGGTCACCGCCATTCGGCACAGCGCCATCAAGGCCACGGTTGCCGGGCTGTCATCCGGGCCGGCCGAGCGGACATCGCTCATCCATGATCTCGTTCACGGGTCGAATTCGGCGGTCGCGAAGGCGCTCATGGCCTTCAGTGACGATGACTCCGCCAAGATCAAGAGAGCATTCAACGATGCACTGGAGAACGGTTTCGAAGGCGCGATGATCATGCTGGCGCTGATTTCGGCGGCCGGTGCCGTGCTGTGCGGATGGCTTCTGCGCAAGCCGTCGAAGGTCTGACACCGTCGGCGCCGCAGGCAGGGTCGATCAGTTCAACGGAACGGTCACCGTCAAGGCACCGCCGTAAGCATCGAAACTGCTGCCGATGCCGTCATAGTTTACCTGCAGGGAAACGGATGCGCCCGCCTTGTGGCGCAAGTCAAACCCGGCCTTGACCTGCCCGCGCAAGCCCTCTGCGCTCGCGGCCAGCGAACCGGTCGAAAATGCACCGCCCTCCCCGAACGCATAAATTCCGTCGAACGAAACGAAAGGGGTGACGATACCGCTCTCGTACTGATGCTGGTAGGAAACCCTCGGCCCGAGGCGGACATCGCCCTGGCTCATCGTGCGGCCGGGGATGGATACGCCCAGGCTGTCCGTGTACGCCTTTTGCTGTTCCTCGATGAACTGGAATGCCAGGGTCGGCGAGATGATCCAGCGATTGAAGTTCAGGTCGCCGGTCAGCGACCCCGCCGCAAGCCAACGATCGGTATCAAACCGGTCGGTATAGGTTCCGAACGGACTGATCTTGTTGCGTGATTGTCCCCACATCACACGACCGTCAAAATAGACGTCGTCGATCACCCTGGCGGTGAGATAGGGACCGGCCATCCAGCCGACCCCGCGTGTCTTCCCCGGCGTCTCGGTGGCGTTGGCCTCCAACCAGTCAATCTCCGCAACGACGCCGATCAGAATGCCCGGCGCTGCCAGATAATCGACGCCGACATAGACGATGCCAAAGTCACCATCGCCGCCGGCGCTGTCGGAAAAGCCCGATATGTGGCCCTCGGCCCAGATGTCCCAGGCCGCGCCGTCGATCGCAAGGGCGGGATCAATGAAGCGACCCAAGCCGGTCGAGAAATAAGCCGTGTTCTGATTGATCGTCGCGTCGACCGGCAGCGGATTGGTCACCGGGACGCCAAAGGCGGAAACCGATCCGCTGGAAGACCCGCCGGAGCCGCCTCTTACCCGGTTCAAACGCCGCTCGCGCTCCGGCTGATGCGAATTGAGCATCGTCAGGCGCGTTCCGATAAAGTCCTCGATGATCCGTTCTGTCGTTTCGCTGCTCGCCAAGGCGGAATATGTGCAGGTGACCGTCTCGCCCGCGTCAAGATCGACAGTCGCAATGCTGGCCGCGGTTGCTGTCCCGCCATCGGGGTCGACACAGGCGAGCGAGATCGCGTAGCCCGGCGTTGCCGCATGCGAGATCGTGTAGGAACCAGCGATGACATTGCTGAAGGTCCGCGTGTTGGACAGCGTGCCGTCAGCATCGTCGTCGAGATCGAATGCCGCCGGCGTCAGCCCGCCAGTCGTCGTGAATGAAAAATCCTGCGGGCCGTCGGGCACCGCGTCCATGATCACGACGATCGTTCCGGTCACCGGAACTTCGACCGTCGTCTCTTCGGTGGTGCTGTTATTGGCGAAAGCACTGTCGGGAACGCCCGAACCCACCTGTACCGCGTTGGTGATCGTGCCGCTGGCGCCAGCATCGACACTGACGGTGACCGTATATTGCGCCGAGGCACCCGAGGCGATGTCGCCGAGGCTGCAGATCGTCACGCCCAAGGGGTCTTCGTTGCATCCTGCCGTCGACACGAAGGTGACTTCCGACGGCAGGGTCATTGCTGAAAAGACGCCGGTTGCCGTCTGGGGCCCGGCGTTTGATACGGTCGCCGTGTAGGTCAGCGTGTTGCCGGCGACGATCGGATCGACATCGTCGACTAGCGTGACCGACAGGTCAGCCATTGGCCGGTTGACCAGAGTGTCCTCGGTCGTGGTGTTGTTTGCGAAGTTGGAGTCCGGGACACCCGAACCCACCTGTACCGAGTTGGTGATGGTTCCGCTCATGCCCGTGTCGGTGGTCGATACCGTGACCGTGTACTGCGCCGAGGCACCCGGCGCGATGTCGCCGAGGCTGCAGATCGTCACGCCCAAGGGGTCCTCGGCGCATCCTGCCGTCGACACGAAGGTGACTTCCGACGGCAGGGTCATTGCTGAAAAGACGCCGGTTGCCGTCTGGGGCCCGGCGTTTGATACGGTCGCCGTGTAGGTCAGCGTGTTGCCGGCGACGATCGGATCGACATCGTCGACTAGCGTGACCGACAGGTCAGCCATTGGCCGGTTGACCAGAGTGTCCTCGGTCGTGGTGTTGTTTGCGAAGTTGGAGTCCGGGACACCCGAACCCACCTGTACCGCGTTGGTGATGGTTCCGCTCATGCCCGTGTCGGTGGTCGATACCGTGACCGTGTACTGCGCCGAGGCACCCGGCGCGATGTCGCCGAGGCTGCAGATCGTCACGCCCAAGGGGTCCTCGGCGCATCCTGCCGTCGAGACGAAGGTGACTTCCGACGGCAGGGTCATTGCTGAAAAGACGCCGGTTGCCGTCTGGGGCCCGGCGTTTGATACGGTCGCCGTGTAGGTCAGCGTGTTGCCTGCGACGATCGGATCGACGTCGTCGACAAGCGTGACCGACAGGTCGGCATTCGGCCGGTTGACAAATGTGTCCTCGGTCGCGGTGTTGTTTGCGAAGTTGGAATCCGGGACGCCCGAACCCACCTGCACCGCGTTAGTGATCGTGCCGCTCATGCCCGTGTCGGTGGTTAAAACCGTGACTGTGTATTGCGCCGAGGCACCCGACGCGATATCGCCGAGGCTGCAGATCGTCACGCCCAAGGGGTCCTCGGCGCATCCTGCCGTCGACACGAAGGTGACTTCCGACGGCAGGGTCATCGCTGAAAAGACGCCGGTTGCCGTTTGGGGCCCGGCATTGGAAACGGTCGCCGTGTAGGTCAGCGTGTTGCCGGCGACGATCGGATCGACATCGTCGACAAGCGTGACCGACAGATCGGCATTCGTGGTCTGCGCCACAGAAGGCACCGGCAAGACTGCCCACGCCATTGCGACGGCGATCGCCAACCGTTCAGCAATTGTTCCAGCAATAAATCTCGGCCGCGCCATTGAAATGCAATTTCCTGACGTCAACCGGATTTCAGCAATCGATTGGCTGTTCCTGACATCAGACTCCCCCGTCCCCGACGGCCGAATTCGCAAGGTGGTTGGCCAGTCGATTTTCCTCCCGCAATGAACATCACGCGAATGTGGAGAACAATCCGTCAAATTATGTATGCGAACGGCCGCCGATAACTTTAAGTTGTCAAGTAGAGGCTAAGTCGCGCCGAGATAAATTCCGGTGCTGTTGGCGAGGGACGGCGCCGCAGAACCGATCAGCGGCCGCAAATATTTGCGTGGAGGGCGCATGTACCACACGGTGTTCAATAAACTCGTCGGGAAAATCTACGATTGCGCCGTCGACCCGGATCAATGGGTGGACACCCTGACCGCGATCCGCGACGAGATGGACCTCGCATTTGTATCGATGAACTACATGGCATTCCCGACCGCCTCGACGGACGCGGTTCCAGATATGGAAATATTCAATACCGAGTGGGATCAAGATTGGCTCGACTCTCTGCCCTCCCTTGTTCCGCAGATACCCAAATGGGAGGAAATGCGGAACGCAGAGATGGATGAACCGGTTTCGCAACTGTCGCTGATGGACGAGGCCACGTTCAGGCAAAGCGAGTTCTGCAAAACGTGGGTCGAACCACAAGGGTTGCGCGACACCTTCAATCTCAAGGTCATCGACCGGAAACTGCAGATAGGCATGGTGTCGGCGACCACCTACGCCGAGCGTGATCTATTCAGCAAACGGGACTACGAACTGCTCAAGCATCTGAGTCCGCACCTCAGGCGATCAATGCTGATTTCAGACGTCGTCGAGGAGCAGCGTTCCTGGATCAAGCTGTTCAGCGATGTGCTCGACAATCTTGACGCGGCGGTGTTCCTCGTCGGAAACAATTCAAGGATTTTCTACCACAATGAACTGGCCGAGGAACTCTTGTCCGCGGCATCGTGCATCACTTCCCGGTCGGGACAGCTCAGACCGGTATCCGAGAACCTGGCGGAAGAGTTCGCGGCGACGATCAGGCGGGCTTGTTCGCCGCAGGACGAAGAAATCGGATATCGCGGAAACGGCATGACCTTGCCGGGCAAAGAAGGTGATTTTGCTAATATTTATGTGCTGCCTCTGGGTCGATCGGAAAGACGCCGGGCTCTTGGACCGGGTAATGCTGCGGTGTTTGCCACCACCGATCGTTCAGACAATCCCCTGGAAATCGAAATCCTTTCTGCATTCAGCGGTCTCACGACCAGCGAAGCCCGGATTGCACTGCTGATTGCGAACGGAAGGAGCACCAGAGAAGCGGCGCAATCGAGGAACATCACCATCAGCACGCTGAGGACACACCTCGCCAACATCTATGCCAAGACAGGCGTTAGCAATCAGGCCGGCCTCGCGGCCTACGTCCACCGCTTCAAATTACCGATCAGGTAGCGTCATGCCCTGCGTTTTGTGAACGCAAACAACGGGCTAATTCACCTTCTGGAAGTCCGGCTCCAGGCGCGGGTGTGCCGCAGCAGGACCGATCACTCCTATTCCGTCACCCGCTTGATCAACTCCCGATACAACCCCCTCATCCGCCCCATCACGGGCCTCTCCCCCGTCCCGATGACCCTGCCGTCGATCTCCGCCACCGGGTCTGGGCGCCGAAGGTGCCGGTCAGAAACGCCTCGTCGGCGCCGTAGGCCTCGTAGAGGGTGAAGTTTTTTTCAAAGTCGGGGATCTGTGGCGCTGGCCTGCGGCGAGGATCTGGGTGCCGCGCTGAACCATCTCGACGACCACAGGCGCCAGGGGCTCGAAAAGACCAAGAGCTTCATCACCGCTTCGTAATTCGGCCAAAAACCGGCCCGAATCCTTTCCGACAATTGGGTAAAACCAACGCGGAAAGGAACTTGCCCCGATGAACATCCGTCTTTGCGCCTGCGTGATCGCCGGCCTTACCCTCGCAGCGGCGCCGGCCCTGGCCGAGGAAATCACCAACAAGGAACAGTTCCTGGAAATGATCGCCGGCAAGAAGCTGGTCGAAAAGAACGCCTGGGTGGTCATTGCACGCAACGGCACAGTGCACGGGCGCGGCCCGAAGAACGGCGACATCGTCGGCGAATGGAAATGGAAGGGCCGCTACTACTGCCGAGACATCATCATCGACAACGAGACGCTGCCGCATGACTGCCAGGTGGTGACCGTCAACGGCAACAGCGTCGCCTTCACCCACAACGAAGGCAAGGGCATCTCCGTCGTCTGGACGGTCGAATAATCAAAGGCCGGGCGAACTACCGCGCGCCCTCCTCGATCGCCTCCAGGAACATGTCCCCGTACTCGGCGAGCTTCTTCGGCCCGACGCCGTTGATTTCGGCGAGCGCGCCGAGGTCGGTCGGGCGCTCCGACGCCATCTCGATCAGCGTCGCATCGGGAAAGACCACATAGGCCGGAACGTTCTTCTCGCGGGCAAGTTCCAAGCGCAGGGCCTTGAGCTTTGCCAGCAGTTCGTCGTCGGCGGTCGAGAGCGACGCGGCAGCCGCCGACTTCTTTCTCTTCCGTTCGCGCTTCGAAACGACCGGCGCGTCGTGGAATTCGAATGTCCGCTCGCCGCGCAGGATGCCCCTGCCCTCGTCGGTGATCTCCAGGCAGCCGTATTTCTGGATATTGATGCGCAGCGCGCCGCCGGCGACGAGCTGGCGCACGAAGGCCTGCCAGTAGGGTTTCGACTGCTCGATTCCGACCCCGAACGTGGGCAGCCTGTCATGGCCGCGCTCCATGATCTTCGCCGTCTCGGCGCCGCGCACCACGTCGATGACATGGGCGGCGCCGAAGACCTGGCCGGTGCGGTAGACGGCCGACAGCAGCATCTGCGCGTGGCGGGTACCGTCGACGCGCTTCGGCGGGTCGAGACAGGTGTCGCAATTGCCGCAAGGGGCGATCTCCTCGTCGAAATAGGCAAGCAAAACCTTGCGCCGGCAGGTTGCCGCCTCGCAGTAGGCGAGCAGTGAATCCAGCCGCTTGTGCTCGCGCAGCCTGTGGGCGTCGTCCTCGCCGTCCTGGTCGATGAACATGCGGCGCATGCGGATGTCGTCGAGGCCGTAGAGCAGCAGGGTCTCGGCCGGCGCGCCGTCGCGCCCGGCACGGCCGATCTCCTGGTAATAGGCCTCGACGCTGCCCGGCAGGTTGAGGTGGCACACGAAACGGATGTCCGGCTTGTCGATGCCCATGCCGAAAGCAATGGTGGCGACCATGACCACCGCGTCCTCACTCATGAAGCGGTCCTGGCCGGTCTTGCGCGTTTGTGCATCCTGGCCGGCGTGATAAGCAATGGCGTTCCAGCCTTCCTGCGACAGGAAACCCGCCACTTCTTCCGTGTATTTGCGCGACAGGCAGTAGACGATGCCGCTCTGGCCCTTCTTGTCCTCCAGGAAGGCGAGGAGCTGGCGGCGCCAGTTGTCCTTGGGTGTCACCGCAAGGCGCAGGTTGGGCCGGTCGAAGCCCTGGACGATGGTCGTCCCCTCTCCCGGAAACAGCTTTTCGGCGATGTCGCGGCGCGTCGCCGCGTCCGCCGTCGCCGTGAAAGCCCCGAAGGCGGCGCCCGGAAAACGGTCTTTCAAACCGGAGAGCATCTCGTATTCGGGCCGGAAGCTGACGCCCCACTTGGAGATGCAATGGGCCTCGTCAATGACGAACATGGAAAGGTCCAGCCCGGAAAGCGCGGCAAGCATGCGCTCGCCCATCAGCCGCTCGGGAGACAGGTAAAGCAGCCTGGCCCTTTTCGCCTGCACCTCATCCCAGGCGGCGCGCTGCGCCTCGCGGTCCATCCCCGAATGGATCGACACGGCCTCGACGCCGTTGGCATTGAGCGCCGCCACCTGGTCGTCCATCAGCGCCACCAGCGGCGAGACGACGACGGTCAGTCCGCCGGCAAGGATCGCCGGGATCTGGTAGCACAGCGATTTGCCGCCGCCGGTCGGCATGACGGCGAGCACGTGTTCGCCGGCTATCAGGTGCCCGATGATGCGTTCCTGTCCCGGCCGGAATTCATGGTAGCCGAAGACGTGGCGCAGCACGGAATGCGGATCGGCGCCGGTTTCCACCGGCGGGATTTCGGCAGGCATTTCCCGGGCCGTCGTCACGCGCATCTCCATTAGGGAATCGCCGGGAAGTATGGACCATCCGTTCCAGAAATAAAGCCATTGGAACGGTATTTTCAGACTAATCGGCTGACGATGCCTCTTTGATGAAGATCAATGCGGATACATATAAATAAGTGCATGGATTGCGCGGCGAAAGGTGTTGCGTAATGGGAAACCCCGTCTTCCGGACCGAAAACCTGACGAAGATCTACGGCAGCGGCGACGTCGAGGTGCGGGCGCTGAACGGCGTCGACGTCACGCTTTACGAGGGCGAGATGGTCGTGCTGCTCGGCCCATCCGGCAGCGGCAAGTCGACTTTTCTCAACATAGTCGGCGGGCTCGACACACCGACCAGCGGCACGGTGCATTTCCGGGACCGGGAACTCACCGCCTACAAGGAGCGGCAGCTGACGCGCTACCGGCGCGACCATGTCGGCTTCGTCTTCCAGTTCTACAACCTGATCCCCAGCCTGACGGCATGGGAGAACGTGGCGCTGGTCACCGAGGTGGCACGCGATCCGATGTCGCCGGACGAGGCGCTGGCGATGGTCGATCTCGGCGACAGGATGACGCATTTCCCGGCGCAGATGTCCGGCGGCGAGCAGCAGCGGGTCGCCATCGCCCGGGCGATCGCCAAGCGGCCGGAAGTGCTCCTTTGCGACGAGCCGACGGGCGCGCTCGATTCCAAGACCGGTATCCTGGTGCTGGAGGCGCTCGCCCGGATCAACGATGAACTGGGCACCACGACGGCCATCATCACCCACAACGCGGCGATCCAGGAAATCGCCCACCGGGTCATCTTCTTCATCGATGGCCGGATCTCGCAGATCAAGACCAACGCGGCGCGGATCCGCCCGGCGGAAGTGGTGTGGTAGCGATGGCCGTTCTCGACCGGAAACTCTATCGCGATCTCGGCCGCCTGTGGGCACAGGCGCTGGCCATCGCGCTGGTGATGGCCTGCGGCGTCGCGACTCTGATCCTGTCGGTCGGCGCCTACCGGTCGCTGGAGGAAACCCGCGCCGCCTTCTACGACCGCTACCGTTTCGGCACCGTCTTCGCCTCGGCGGTGCGCGCGCCGCGGCATCTTCAATCGCGGATCGAGAACATTTCCGGCGTCGCCTCTGCGGAGCTGCGCATCGTCCGGCCGGTGCTGATCGACGTCGTCGGCATGGCGGAACCGGCCTCGGGCAAGGTCGTCTCCATCCCCGAATTCCGCGAACCATCGGTGAACCGGCTTTACCTGCGCCACGGGCGGCTGCCGGAACCCGGCCGCAACAACGAGGTGGCGGTGATCGAGACCTTTGCGGATGCGCACGGATTCCGGCCCGGCGACACGTTCGAAGCCATCATGAACGGCCGCAAGCGCGACCTGAAAATCGTCGGCACGGTTCTGTCGCCGGAATATGTCTATGCCATCGGCCCCGGCGACATGGTGCCGGACCCGCGCCGCTACGGCGTGTTCTTCATGGCGCAGAAGGCGCTCGAGGGCCTCTTCGACATGGAGGGCGCGTTCAACGATGTCAGCCTGGCGACGGTCAGGAACGCCGAGACGCTTGCTGTGATCGACACGCTGGACGAGATCCTCAATCCCTATGGCGGCACCGGCGCCTATGACCGCGACGACCAGTTCTCGCACGCCTTTCTGGATTCCGAGCTGCAACAGCTGCAGGCGATGTCGTCGATCATCCCGCCGATCTTCCTCGTCATCGCCGCCTTCCTCGTCAACATGATCCTGTCGCGGCTGATCGCCCTCGAACGCGAGCAGATCGGGCTTCTAAAGGCGCTCGGATACGGAAACCTCGCCATCGGCAGCCACTATGCCAAGCTCGTCGTCACCATCGCGCTTGTCGGCCTCGTGATCGGATCGGTCGCCGGGCTTTGGCTCGGCCGCGGCCTGACGCGGCTCTACGCGGATTTCTTCTCCTTTCCGTTCCTGATCTTCCGCCAGAGCGTCGACCTTTATGTCCTGGCCGGCGCCGTCACCGTCGCAGCGGCCCTCGCCGGCGCGGCCAGGGCCATCTGGTCGACCGTATCGCTGGCGCCGGCCGTGGCGATGAGCCCGCCGGCGCCGACCGCCTACCGCAGTCTGTTCTTCGGCAGTCTTGAACGGCTCGGCCTGTTCTCGCAGCTCTCGGTCATGGCGTTCCGCCATCTCATCCGCTGGCCGGTGCGCTCGGCCCTGACGACGCTCGGCACCTCGATGTCCGTGGCGCTGCTCGTTACCTCGCTCTTTGCCTTCGATTCCATCGACTTCATGATCGATGCGATCTTCTTCCAGGCCGATCGCCAGGATGCGACGCTGACCTTCTCAGAGGATCTCGGTCCGGAGGCCATTTACGCCGTGTCGGCGCTTCCGGGCGTCCTAAAGGCCGAGCCGTTCCGGCAGACCGCGGTCAAGTTGCGCAACGGCCACCGCGAGCTGCGCATGTCGGTCATCGGCGTTCCAGAAGAAGCCGATCTGTCGCGCATCCTCGACCTCGACCTCAGCCCCATGCCGGCGCCAGCGGCGGGTCTGGTGCTTTCCGAGCGTGTCGCGGACAAGCTGCATCTCAAGCCGGGCGATTTCGTCGAGGTCGAACTCCTGGAGCGCGACAACCGGATCGTCGAGCTTGAAGTCGGCGCGCTGGCTCAGGGGCCGGTCGGCAGCCCCGACACGGGCGGTCCCGCGGTTCCCGGCGCTATCGCCGTAAGCGGCCTTGCGCAAAGCTATGTCGGGCTTACCGCCTATATGCGCGCCGAGGCGCTCGACCGGCTGATGCGCGACGGACGGCGCATATCGGGCGCGCGCATCCAGGTCGACGAGGCGGAACTGCCGGCACTTTACGGGGACATCAAGGCCACGCCGGCCATCGCCTCCATCGCGCTGCAGGGCGTGTCGCGGCTGCGCTTCCGCGAAACGGTCGAACGGAACATAACGACCAGCACGACGGTCTACGTCGCGCTTGCCGTCATCATCACCTTTGGCGTGATCTACAATTCGGCGCGCATCCAGTTGTCGGAGCGGGCACGCGAGCTCGCCAGCCTGCGGGTCTTCGGCTTCACCAAGGCCGAGGTCTCCAGTGTGCTGATGACCGAACTCGCCGTGATCGTCCTGCTGGCGCAGCCGCTTGGCTGGCTTCTGGGCTACGGCCTGTCGTGGTCGGTCATACGCGGGTTCGAGAACGACCTCTTCCGCATTCCTCTGGTCGTCAGCCCGCAGACCTTCGCCGTCTCCAGCTTGGTGGTGCTCGCGGCGGCAATTGTTTCGGCCCTGATCGTGCGGCGGCGTATCGACCGGCTCGACCTCATCCGTGTGCTCAAAACAAGAGAGTGAACCCATGCGCGTCTGGATAAAACGGATCGGACTCATCGCCGTCGCGGCGGTCATCGGCGGCGGCTTCTACCTTGCCCTGCGCGAGCGGCCAATCGCCGTCGACACGGCCATTGTCTCCATGGGCGAACTGCAGGTGACCATCGACGAGGAAGGGGTCACGCGCGTCAAGGACGTCTACGCCGTTTCCTCGCCGATTGCCGGATATCTCGCCCGCACCACGCTCGACGAGGGCGAAGCCGTGAACGCCAACGAGACGGTGATCGCCTCCATCCACCCGCTCGATCCGCCGTTCCTCGACGAGCGCGCCCGGGCGGAACTGCGGGCAGCCGCGGAGGCAGCACGCTCCGCCGTGTCGCTCGCCGAGGTGGAGCTTCGGCGAGCGCAGACGGCACTGGACCTCGCGCAGTCGAACTACGAGCGGGCCGAGAAACTGGCCCAGTCGCGAACCATCTCGATCAGCCAGCTCGAGCAGTCCTACAGCGAGCTGGAGCTGAAGAAGGCACAGATTTCCAGCGCCGAGGCAACGATCAAGCTGCGCAAGGCGGAGCTGGCAAGCGCCGAGGCACGCCTGCAGCAGCCGGGCGGCCAGCGCACGGCGAACCCGGCCAGCGATTGCTGCGTCAGCATTACCGCGCCCATCGACGGGGTCGTGCTCAAGGTGCTGGCGCGCAGCGAACAGGCGGTGTCACCCGGCACGCGCATCGCTGAAATCGGCGATCCGCGCAACCTCGAGATCGTGGTCGACCTGCTGTCCAGCGACGCGGCCCGGATCCGGCCGGGCGCGTCGGTGGTAATCACGGACTGGGGCGGCGACGCCGATATCACCGGAACCGTGCGCACGGTCGAGCCCGCCGCCTTCACCAAGGTCTCGTCGCTGGGCATCGAGGAACAGCGGGTCAACGTGGTGATCGATCCGGCCATGGTCCCGGACAATCTCGGCCACGGCTACCGGGTGCTGGCGCGGCTCGGCATATGGCATGAGGACGATGTGCTGCAGGTCCCCATCGCCGCTCTCTTCAGGACCGGCGGACGCTGGTCCGTCTTCATCGTCGCGGGCGGCAAGGCAAGCCTAAGGGAAATCGATATCGGCCAGATGAACAGCGCCCATGCGCAAGTGCTCGACGGTCTTCAGGCCGACGACATCGTGATCCTCTATCCGAGCGACCTGCTGGAACACGGCAGCCTGGTGGAAGCACGGCCGAATACGCGTTGACCGGTCGCTAGCGCGACGCCCTTGGACCGTATGCAAGGCGATAGGCAAGGGCCACACCGCCGGCGCCGCCGATGATATTGCCGATCGTGACAAAGGCGAGATTGTGCGCGAAATCGGCGGCGGAAACGGTCGCACCTGAAAAAATACCTTGCGGAATCAGGTACATGTTGGCGATCGAATGTTCGAATCCGAGCAGGACGAATGTTGCGATCGGCCAGATGATCGCCAGGATCTTGCCGGTCACGGTCCTTGCGGCCAGCGACAGCCAGACCGCAAGGCAGACGAGCACGTTGCAGAGAATCCCGCGCATCAACGCCTCGACCGGTCCGAGCGCCGCCTTCGCCTCGGCAATGTTGGATGCCGTGGTGCCGAGGGGTCCGTCCAGGATGCCGCTCAACGCCACGGCGGCGGCAACACCGACTGCGCCGATGAAGTTGCCGGCATAGACAACCATCCAGTTCTGAAGAAGTTCCGCCGGCGCCACCAACCGGTCAACGGCGGCCATGACGATGAGCGCGTTGCCGGTGAACAATTCCGCGCCGCCGACGACAACGAGGATCAATCCGAGGGAGAAGACCACGCCGCCCAGAAACCGCGACGGGCCGAAACCGGGGTCGGTTCCGGTCATGACCATGGAATACGCCACCGCTCCGAGCGCGATGAAGGCGCCGGCGAGCACGGCGAGCGTGAACATGTTGACCAGCGGCAGATGGACCTTGGCGACGCCCGCCACCCGAACGAGATTGGCGATCTCCGAAGGTTTATAGGCGTCGATGCCAGTGGGATGGATCTCGGACATTGGCTTTCCTCCTCAAAAACAGGATCGCCGGTGCATTAAATTTCAGTTCCAAGGCCTCCGAATTGATCTGCCGCAATGCTCCCGGCGATCAGCAAAGCCTAAAATCGGAACAACGATACAGAGGAGGTTCCCATGTCCGTTGTTGCGAAGACGGCTCTTTGTTCAGCAGTTCTTGCGATGTGTGCATTTTCGACCTCAACAGCACTTTCGCAATCCTCCGATCCCGCCTGGCTGGACGATCTCGGGTTGCAACTCCAGTCGGAGAAGGAATGCGCCGTGAACTATTTCCTCAACATGCGCGAGGGCCAGATCGGCACCAGCCGGTATTACGAGGCGCGGGTGCAATGCGTCGACGGGCGCCTGTTCGATGCGTCGCGCACCGAACCGGAGGAAAAATTCACGATCCGGCCGTGCGGCGTGGCGGTCTGCTAAGCCGGCTATGACCGCCGCACCGCCCGAATGCCTGGATCAGTGCGCCATGAGAACGGCGTGCCTTGTCCTGGCCAGCAGATCCCTGGTGGTGCCGCCGAGCAGCCACTCGCGCAGCCGCGAGTGACCGTAGGCGCCCATGACGATGATGTCGGCGTCCTTGTCGCTGGCATGGGCAAGAAGCAAGTCCGCGACCTCCGATGCCGAACCTTCCACGCGGTCGACGCTGACCTCCTTGTCGTGTCGCGCGAGGAACAGGGACATTTCGTCCTCCAGGCCACCTTGCGAGGCAGCTTCGACCTCCCCGACGGTCACAAGGTGCACGTTGTTCGTGCCTTCAAGCAACATCAGGCTTTGGTGTATGGCAGCGGCGGCTTCCGGCTCGCCGTTCCAAGCCATCAGGGCGCGGCTCGGCCCTGCCAGGGGCTCGTCGCCCTCGCCCAGCACCAGAACCGGCCGGTCGGCCTCGAACAGCACACCGT
Organism: Nitratireductor sp. XY-223; assembly: GCF_004959855.1. GTDB lineage: Bacteria > Pseudomonadota > Alphaproteobacteria > Rhizobiales > Rhizobiaceae > Hoeflea_A. The sequence goes on from NZ_SPNT01000004.1 coordinate 272,023, forward strand.
TGAACGCGTCCGTCAAAAGCGCCTGCCGCGGGATGCTCCCATGGGGAAACACGGTCAGATCGGCGCACAGCGCATGCCGGGACATGGTGCGGCCGACAATGCCGCGGTCGACGGATTCGACCAGAACGGACGCCGACAGGTTGGCATCCTCGATCAGCGCCTGAACCGTGTTGGCGCGTTGCTGTGCCTTTTCCATGACGCGATTGTGCTCGTCCGACAGATAGGCGGCCGGGATGCCGGGATAGGTCGCAGTCGGTATCGTGTCGAGTACTCCGAACACGACAAGGTTGAGATGGGCGCCCAACTTCTCAGCCAGAGCCATGACCGGTTTCAGATTGTCCGTCTGATCGTCCGTCGAGTGTATTGCGAGCAGCGTGGTGATCGACATTGGTCTCTCCTCGATAACTTGGGTTCGGATTTCGATTGCCCTTTTCCGCATTCTACGATGGTCGGGCGTTGTCCAGGTTGCGCTAGATCAACGGGAGTCTGGACGCCGTTTGGCCGCAGCAGGATCGGGTTGGCCTCGACTAGGCGGATGGGTTACCCTTGTGGCCGGGTACAGCAAAAATGGCGTGATACCAGGGATTTGACATGTTCGAGACCGCGGAATTGGGCCGAACGATTCGCAAAGCCGAATTCAAGCGGCTGGCCCCCATCCTGCGGCAGGAACTTCTCGAACTTCAGGACACGCTGCACAAGAACAAGCGGTTTCCCGTCATCCTCGTTTTTGCCGGCGTGGACGGCGGCGGAAAAGGCGAGACTGTCAGCCTGCTCAATGCCTGGATGGACCCGCGCTGGCTTATCACGCGTGCCTATGACGATGACGGCGACGGCGACTGGAACCGGCCGGAGTTCTGGAAATACTGGCGCGACCTGCCGCCGCGCGGACGCATCGGGATGTTCCTGAGCGCCTGGTACTCACGTCCGATGCTGGACCGGGTCTACGAAAAAACCGACGACGCGACCTTCGCCAATCAGCTGGAGCGGATCGTCGGCTTCGAAAGGGCCCTCGCCCGAGACGGCGCATTGATCCTCAAGTTCTGGATGCATCTGAGCCGCGACGCCCAGGAACACCGGCTTACAAACCTTGAGAACGACCCGCTGACCGCAGCCAGGGTGACGAAGCGCGACTGGGAGCACTGGCGCATCTACGACAGGTTCATCGAAGCGGCCGAGCAACTGGTCTCGCGGACGAATCGCGGCATCGCGCCCTGGACAGTGGTCGAGGGAACCGATCCGAACTATCGCGCGGTCACGGTTTCGACCCTGTTGCGCGACGCGGTCGCGCGGAGACTTGAGGAGGAGCCGAGCGGAAACAACCAGGGCGCTCCGGCTGCCAAGAAGAAGTCCAAGGGCACAAAGAACAAGCATCGACAGGCGGCGGCCTCGGCCGCCGCGAGCAAGGCGACCGCCTACGAGGCCGCCAGGTCGATCACGGTCCTGAGCGGACTTGACATGTCCCAACGACTTGAGAAGGAGCGCTACAAGGAGCGGCTGATCGACCTGCAGGCGCGGCTGCACCGCCTTCACCTGGCAGCCAAGTCGCGGAATGTCGCCAGCGTGTTGCTGTTCGAGGGACCGGATGCCGCTGGAAAAGGCGGCGCGATCCGGCGCATCAACGAGGCGCTCGACGCACGCAACTACCAGGTTCACGGCTTTTCCGCGCCGACGGAGGAAGAACGGGCGCGGCACTATCTGTGGCGGTTCTGGCGCCGCATTCCCAGGGCGGGCCATGTCACGATCTTCGACCGCTCCTGGTACGGACGCGTGCTGGTCGAGCGCGTCGAGGGCTTCGCCAGCGAGGACGAATGGCGGCGCGCCTATGCCGAAATCAACGATTTCGAGGAACAGCTCAACGAAAACAACACGGTACTCGTCAAATACTGGATACACATTACCGAGGACGAGCAGCTCGCGCGGTTCAAGCTGAGGGAAAAGACGCCCTACAAGCGCTGGAAGCTGACGGATGAGGATTGGCGCAACCGGGACCGCTGGGACGACTACGAGGAGGCCGTGAACGACATGGTCCAGTACACGAGCACCTCGGCGGCGCCGTGGACCCTCGTGGAGGGCAATGACAAGCGCTTTGCCCGGATCAGGGTGCTTGAAACCTATTGCCTGCGGCTTGAAAAGGCGTTGGGGGAGCCTGCGGAGTGACGGGGCTGAGCCCTATTCCGGAATTCCCAGCGCCGCAACACGTTCGATTAGCGGCTCCCTCAACCCAGGCTCCATTCCGGCAAACATGACGCGCAATTTCCTGCAGTTGATTTCGGGACCTTTTTCCAGCGCTGTTTTGGCAGACTTGTGCGCCTCCTCCAGGCGGCCCTGCCGGCTCAGTATGATGGCCAGAAAAAGATGGCCGATCATCTGGCCACTGCCGACCTCCACGGCCTGCCGCGTAAGTTCCTCGGCCTTCTGCATCCGTCCGAGAATGAAGTATGCCGCTGCCTTGACGCACAGTTTGAAGACAAGCCCCTGATTGTATTTGCCCAGTTTGAGCGAGAGTTCGATGACCGGCAGGACCTCCGCCGGCTTGCCGGCCCATAGCAGGGCAATCGCCAGCCAAAGATGCGCCGACGACGAACTGGGATTGAGTGAAACGGCGGTTTCGGCCTCTCTCGTTGCCGGGGTAACGCGATGCGCAAACAGATAGGCCCGTGCCAGGGACTCGTGCGCGTAGCTGCTGCCCGGATCCAGCGACACCGCGTGGCGCGCCAGATTGACCGCTTTTTCCATTTCTCCCTCGCTCCATTCGTTCCAGCCGAAGAAAAAGGAGCGAATTTTGATCTGCGTGAGCAAGGCATGCGGCGTTGCGTAGCCCGGCATCTTCTCAGCCGCCCTGAGCGCAAGTTCCTTGGCTATTTCATTGTCTTCCCAGGTAACCTGCGACATGTGCCAGCGCGCGCGCATGACCAGTTCCCAACAATCCGGATCCTCCGAATTGTTGCGCATCGCGCTGTCCTGCTCATTGCGGTCGAGTTCCGTATCGATGCTGTTGGCAATGGTGTTTGCGACGATGTCCTCATTCGTCAGAAGGTCGTCGATTTCGGGATCGAAGCGATATTTCTCGGACCAGACCTCATTGCCGGATTCCGTCTCTACGAGACGCAACGATATCTGGATGTCGTCCTCGACCTTCCTGACGGAACCGTAGGCGACGTAGTGTGCCTTGAGGTCGCGGCCCGCCGTTAGCGGATCGCTGTCTCCGCTCCCGTAGGGTCTCGTCGCCGAACGTGCGACGGTCGTGAACCAGTCGATCCGCGAAAGATCGGATATGATCCCGTCGGTCACGCCGTCGGCGATCTGCTCCAGGGCCTGCTGATCGTTCGAGCAGACAAGCGGAAGCACCGCGACGACCCTTTTCGGCGGACGGCTCAGCGTCTGGTCCGGGGCCACCGCGGGTTGCAGCGGGCTTGTGCCGTTTGCCGCCGACGACTGGCCGCTATCGTACAGATTTTCTATGGCGAATTCCGGCCCGTGCCTCGGCCAGTCGAATTCATGCAGCGCAAGGTAGTCCTTCAGATTGTAGGCCGCGTACAGGAACCCAAGAGCGCGCGATACGAAGTCACGGCGCTGGTGGGAGACCGCCAGGCCGGCGGCAAGCCTTGCAAGCATGTATTGACTGTCCAGGAAAGACAGCCTGTTCGGCTCGTGCCGGTCGATCCATTGCCGCGGCTTCTCCCGAAATTCGCGAACGAGCTGGAGGATCCCGATATCCTCGCCGACAAGGCCGGCATCCTTTTGCCCCTGCGGACCGCGCCGCAGGCTCAGCATGATCGTCTTCCAGTGGCGTGGCCTTATCGTCTCGCGCGACGTCAGGAGGTAATCCAACTCGAACATCGCGTGGTCGTAAAAGAGGAAACCGTCATCGCGGTAGAAATCGAGATCGATCAGATAGTAATGCGGGTCGATCTCGGCCTGTTTCGTGACCAAGACGTTCTTGCCGTGCAGGTCGCCATGCTGGTTACCCTTTATCGCCCTCAGCCGTGCCGTATCGGGCAGCGGTATCAGCCCGCCCGCAAATGCAAGCGGATTGGGGAACCAGTCTCCGTCAAACAGCATTGTCGGCGAATTGGCCGGAAGGGAACACTTCGTTTCTATAAATTCATGGATACGGCTGCCGCGTTCACGATGGATCCGGTAGTCCAGCCACAGGCTGAGCAGGTCCTGCGGCAGCAGCAATTCCGGCTCGAGGCTGTAATTCGCGTTCCAGCGCTCCAGCAGGTCTTCTGACAGACGGACCGCCGTTTCGAGCTGCGGCCCATAGGAGCATGCGCTCCACGGCAAGGCGTATTCCAGCCCGCGGCCGGCGATCGTGGTCAGGGCGGCAACCCTGTCGTCCTTCCGCACGGCACAAACCAGCTTCGGCAGGTAGTTCGCTGCGTAGTCGGGCGCCACCTCGAAGGCCTTCTGATGGCGCTCATATTCCAGCGCTTCCGCGCGGCGGGCGCCCTGTGCCCGATCCAGTTTCAAGATCGCCTGGCCTGTGAATTTCTTGCTGGTCACATCGGCGACCATTACATGGGCACCGGATTTACCCTCGCTGATCACGCGATGGAGAACGATCCGGCTGTCTCCGCCCAACTCGGCAAGCAGCAGACCCTCGATCGCTGCGTAGTCGTCGGGCCATGGTATCCTGGAACTGGGATTTGACTGCATTTAGCCGAGCAATTCCTTTCAACATGTCAGGTCCTGCCCGTATGTTGTTACGGACCATCCGGTTGCGCCTGAAAATGCCTTTTTCAGCCTTATGGTAGGTGTGCGGCAGGACCGAAACAAGGACCATGCGCGATCGTGTTATACGAAGTAACTAGGGTGCTCGACATTTTCCCGGAACGAACCAGTTATAGAGCAACGCCCAAACAACTCGGGATCTCGACATGACACATGGATTGGCCAAGTCCACGGGTATCGTTGCAGTGCGCAACACGCGCGCAAATCCCATCATTCGATTGCACTGCGAAACAGATTATGCATTTGTTTGCCCATGGATTTGAGATCAACCGTCTGAACGCGATTTTCGCAATCGCACGCGCACTTATATGAACCGCGACAGAGCCATATTATCAGCGGTTATCGTTGGTTATTCACGATTGATGCGGGTCGACGCGGCCCGCACGAGAAAAGCCATCGATGCGATCGACCGCGATCTTTTGCGGGCGAATATCTCCGCTCACGGCGGCCGCCAGCTCAGAGAGATGGAGGGCCGCGCCGTCCTTGGGTTTCCGGACGTACAGCGCGCTGTGCTTTTCGCGGTCACCGTTCAACTCGCCTTGCTGGCAAAAAACAAGAACATTCGCGACGACAGGAAAATCCAGTTCCGCATCGGTATCGAAAGAACGTCGCAAGGCGGAGAGGCGCGGGCGTTGGATAGCGCCGAGCAAATAGCCCACGGCCTCATGGAACTTGCCGAACCCGGCGGGATATGCATCTCGGACGACGTCAGGAACGAAGCCCTGTCCGTCATTGACCTGTCGATTGAGCCGGTGGCCTCGGCAGCATTGAAGTCGGTTCCGGAATCGACATCCGTCTTTGAGATCGAGCTCAATGAAAAGGCCCGGAACGCCGTCGTCGAGGGGCATCAAAGATATCCCAAGAAAACGCGCAGGGTTTTCGTATCCGGACTCGCGGCATTGGTGCTCCTGGTGATCATCGGCGCCGCCGGCCTCTGGATCTGGAACGGCACCCGCTCGGAGGGCGTCACCTCCGTCTCGCAAGTGCTGGCATTCGACAGACCGTCCATCGCCGTCCTCCCGTTCGAAAGCGTGACAACCAACTCGGAAGGCGCGATGTTCGCGCACGGCATCACATTGTCGATCATATCGGCATTGTCGGAGGTTCCGCAGATCGCGGTGATCTCGGCTAGCGCCTCATTCGAGATGGCACAAAATTCCGAGGCGCCGCGAACCACCGGCACCGAACTGGGCGTGGAGTATGTATTGACGGGTTCCGTGCAGCTCAGAAACAGCAAGGTCCGCGTGATTGCCGAACTGTCGGACGTCAAGACGGGCGAATCGCTGTGGAGCGAACGATTTGATCGCAGCGAAGACGATGTGTTCGCCGTTCAGGACGAAATCACGCTGAAAGTGCTGGTAGCCCTCGAAGTCACCCTGTCGGACAGGCGCGAGCTTGCGAGCCGCGGCGCCGGCACAACCAACGTGAATGCCTATCTCGGCCTCATGAAGGCGCAAAAGGAGTTCCAGAACTACACGAAAGATTCGATGATCGAGGCGCGCCGCCTGCTCAAGGAGGTCCGCGCGCTCGATCCCAACTACTACCATGCCCTGATCCTGGAAGCCCGGACCCACACCTTCGACGCCCAATGGGGATTTTCGGATGACAGGCTCGCCTCCCTGGAGGCGGCGAGCGAGCTGCTGAAGGAAGCCTCGCTGATTGACGGCAACCTCACCGATGCGGAGAACGCGGAACTCAACATCACGCAGGCCTATATCGACCAGATCGCCGGCAAATACGAGAGCGCGCTTTCGCTCGCGATTTCCTCGGCCCGGAACAGTCCCAACAACTCGGACCTTCTGGCGACCGCGGGCTGGGTCGCCTCCTTCGACAGGGACTACGACCGCTCCATCAGCCTGTTGAAAAACGCGATATCGCTGAATCCCGTCTATCCGAGCTGGTATGCCAATTTCATATCCCGCGACTACACGTTCTTGGGAGAATATGACAACGCCATCGCGTGGTCTAAAACAGGCGTCAATCGTGCAGAAAACGACCATCGGCGCGCTTGGGCGCTGGTCAACCAGGCCTTTGCCTATGCGGAGGCCGGCATGACCGACGAGGCAAAGGCTGCCGGTGCCGAAGCACTGCAGGCATGGCCGGACATGTCCATCGAAACGCTGCGCAGAGCGCAGCCCTTCCGCCACGAAGAAGACTGGCAGAAGTTCGAACGGGCGATGAACACCGCCGGCATCGGCGACGAATCGAGCTGACTATCGGCGCCTGTCGCGCTGCGAAGAGCTCAACCCGCCCTGTAAGCCAGAACCAGATGACCGGGGACCGGATCGCCGTCTTCCAGCCGCACCGTGATCTGCTGCACCGCCGTGAGCGCGAAGCCGTACGCCTCCAGCACGGACCGCAGATAAGGTTCCGAATGCGCAAAGCGCTGCCTCGGTCCGACCACGTAGCGCTGACCGGCAAAAGCCGGTTCGGGAAGCGTTTCCGTCGAAAACCCGAACCTGCCTCCCGGCTCCAGCCGATCGGCCGCTGCCGAAATGATCGGCTCAATCGCACCGAGATAGGGAAAGACATCCGTCGCGACGATCAGGTCCCAGCGCGGCCTGCCGCCGTCGTCATCCTCGAAGTCCTCCAGGAACTCGACGGCTTCACCGACATACAGATCGTCATAGACCTCGCGATCGAAGGCCAGTTCGACGATGCGTTCGGAAAGGTCAACGCCGGTGATGTGGTCGGCGCGGTCACGAAGCGCGACACCGGTCAGCCCGGTCCCGCATCCGAGGTCCAGCACGCGCCCGAGGCGACGCTCGCCCTTCCCGCACAGCAGTTCACGCAACTGCATGGGTACGCAATAGCGCAGCCGCTCGACCAGAATATCGTCGAAGTCATCGGCATGCTGATCGAAGAGCGTGGCGACATAGGCGTCCGGCATTTTTTCCGGTGTCGCGCCGAGGCCCATGGCGGCCAGGCGGACCGAAACCCCGCCATGATCGTCGGGGTCGAGTGCCAGGGCGCGCCGATAGGCCTTGGCCGCGCCTTCCCGGTCGCCTGCCTTTTCAAGCGCCAGGCCGCGATTGTAAGCCTCGGCAACAGCCGTCTCGTCGAATTCGTTCACGATGTCCGTTTCTTCCCGCTGAACTCTTCCACACGCGGCCATGCGATAGGGCAAAGGCACGCAAGCGGCAAGCCCTCACACCTGACCGGGCAACAGTCTCCGTGCCTTGCGCAACAGCCGGGGAAACCTCTTCTGGGACCACCCGAGATATGGCGCCAGTTCCGGCAGAAGGGCCCGGCTGTCTTCGTCGCGCAGCGCGTCTAGCCTCTGCGTCATCCTGACGAATTTCTCGAATTGCCCCGAGAGGTCGCGGCCGTTCATGTAGTCGATGATGCCGCGAACCATCCGTGCGTGCTCCCCACTGCCCTCCTCCATTGGGCCAGGCCCTTCCGCCAACGCCGCCAGATACGCCGCAAGCTCTTTCGACACCTGCCGCTTCACCGTACCGGGCAGTATCTGTGTCCTGTAGAATTCGGGGTCCTGAAGCGAATGCAGGTGGATCGCCCCCGGAGACACGCGGAATTCCCGCCTGATCGCCTCCATCAACTCGCGCAGATTCACAATATTCAGGGCCGAAACCGTGACCCCGAACTGGAGCTTCGCATGAGGGCAGTTTTGCTGGAGCGAAAGAATGTTGGCGGCAAATGTGTCCCAGTCGAACCCCTTGCGCACCATGGCACCGAGCGCCCCGGTCGCATCGACACTTGCGATGACATGGACGTTCGCGAACTGTTTCCAGAGGTCGAATATCGATTGGCCGCGAAAGGCGTTCACCGACATGTTGCTGTTGTAGGACAGCGTCACATCGGTGCGGCCGAGGCCGATCAACCGTTCAAGCAGGGCATAATGCTCCGACATCATCAGCGGCTCGCCGCCAGCAAAGTAGATGTGCTCGACATCGCCAAGGCCTTCTCCGACCTGTTCGATGAAATCGTCAACGTCTTCGAAGCTGTTGATTTCGGCCTTGTCGGCCATGGTGACGCCGATGGCCTTGCCGTCGGAAAACCATTTGGAACTGGACCCGTGCCAGCAACTTCGGCATTTGAAATTGCAGAGGTTGGAGAAGCGAAGATCGTAGGCGGCGGGATGACGCGGCGGCTTGGGTGCGGTTTCGGTTGCACCGTAGCGTTCGATCCACCCGGAAAAATGCCGGTTGGATTCAAGCCGCAGGCTGGCGCCCTCATGGGCCTCCCGATCGAAGCACTTGCGACAGGCCTTCAACGGCCGGCCTTCGAGGAACGCTTTGCGGATGTCCGCCAGTGCGTCGCTGTTCCACGCCTCTTGCAGCGTGGAACCGGACAGGTTCGCCACCTCGCCTTCGAACTCGCAGCACGGCGAGATCGCGCCGGTCGTCGCTAAATGCTGATTGATCCAGGGCAGGATGCAGAAACCGCGCGGCAGTTTCCCGACCTGTTCACCGTCATCCATGAGCCCACCAATCATCTCCGGCAATTGACGCCAACGCGGAAGGCACGCCACAAGCGGCAATGTTGGCCCGCGCGGGCCGCAAAAGCAACAGCGTCCTGAATTCACTGGCGATTCGGGATCGTCAATCGCCTGAAACGGGCGCCGGTTCCACCGGGATCAAGTGTTGTCCGTAACACCCCAGGTGTCGCTGATCCTGTAGCCTTCCGGCCAAGGATCGTCCGGATCGACCATGTGCTGGTGGATCCCGGTCACCCAGGCGCGGCCGGTGATCTCGGGAAGAATGGCCGGCTTGTCCGCCACCTGCAGTTCACCGGCGATCCTGCCGCGAAAAGCGGAGCCGATAATGGACTGCGCGTCCAATGTGTCGCCGGTCTTCATGAGCCCGCGGGCATGCAGCACGGCCATGCGGGCCGAAACGGCGGTTCCCGTCGGCGAACGGTCGATCTTGCCGGGCCTGATGGCGACGGCGGATCGCGCCGCCAGTCCGTCCCCCGTCTCCTGGAGCGGACCGGCAAAGAGGCAAAACGAGATGTGGTCCCAGCCGGGAAGCCCGGGATGGGCAAATCCAAGCTGCTCGTTGGCGGCATCGGTAATGCGGACGCCGACCTGCGCCAGGTCGCGCGCTTCCGATTCCACGAGATCGAACCCCAGCGCTGCGGCATCGACAATGACGAAACTGTCGCCGCCAAACGCGGTATCGACGACCAGCGCACCGTGCCCGGCAACCTCGAGAGCGGCATCCAGCCGGTCCGCGAAAGAGGGCAGGTTCTGAACGGTGATGCTTTGCGCCTTGCCGTCCCGGCACGCGGCCTTCACATGCACGAGGCCGCCCGGGGCTTCGAGCATCATTTCCGTGACCGGTTCGCGCATCGGCACAATGCCGGTATCGAGAAGCACAGTCGCAACGCAGATCGAATTCGATCCGGACATGGGCGGCGTGTCCTCCGGCTCCATGATGATGAATCCCATGACCGCGTCGGGATGTTTGGGCGGAACCAGCAGATTGACATGGCGGAAAACGCCGCCGCGCGGCTCGTTCAGGACGAAATTGCGCAGGCTCTGATCGGAAGCGATGAAATCGCGCTGCTGCCAGAGCGTATCGCCGGGCGGCGGGGCGACACCGCCGACGATGACGTCGCCCACCTCGCCTTCGGCGTGGCAACTGACAACGTGAATTGTGCTTTTCGACCTCATGCCGCCAGCCTCATGTCACGACAAAACCGTGCGCGTAAGGATCGCGATCGTCGATGAATATCGTGCTGAAACCCGTCACGCGGGCCCAGCCGCCGATGGACGGCACGATGGCGCTGCGGCCGCCGACCTCGACCTGCCGTTCGACACGGCCGTTGAACAGCGAGCCGATGATGCTCTCATGCACAAAATCGTCGCCGACCGATAGGTTTCCGCGCGCGTGTTCGAGCGCCATGCGGGCGGACGTGCCGGTCCCGCAAGGCGAACGGTCCAGCGCCTTGTCGCCGTAAAAGACGGCATTGCGGGCATGGGCACCGGACGCATTCGGTTTGCCGGTCCACATGATGTGCGACAGGCCGCTGATTTCCGGTTTTTCCGGATGGATGAAGTCGTAATTGGCGTTCAGTGCCGCCCGCAGTTTCGGGCTCCAGCCGACGAGCTCGGCCGCGCTGTGGTTGGCCATATCCGCGAATGCCTCCTGCGGCTCGACCACCGCGTAGAAATTGCCGCCATAGGCGACATCCACCGTCAGCGTTCCCAGTCCGTCGACCTCGGCCGTGAGGCCGGTCTCATGAAGGAAGGAGGGAACGTTGGTAATGCGGACCTCCTCGACGAACCGGCCCTCCTGCCGGTATTCGGCGACGACCAGTCCGGCGGGCGTGTCGAGGCGCAATTCGCCCGGCGTTGCCGGCGAGACAAGACCATGCTCGATCGCCGTGGTGACGGTGCCGATGGTGCCGTGCCCGCACATGGGCAGGCAGCCCGAGGTCTCGATGAACAATATGCCGACATCGCAATCGTCGCGCGTCGGCGGATACAGGATCGAGCCGGACATCTGATCGTGGCCGCGCGGCTCGAACATCAGCCCGGTGCGGATCCAGTCGTATTCGGCGAGAAAATGCGCGCGGCGTTCCAGCATGGTTTCGCCCTGCAGCGGTGGTGCGCCGCCGCTGACCACGCGCACGGGATTGCCGCAGGTATGGCCGTCTATGCATTGAAACGTGTGGTTCGCCATTGCCTGACCCAAAGCCCAAATACTAGCGCCGCTGACCGGAAGCGCTGATGCCGACCGCCGCGAGAATGATCAGTCCGGTGGTCAGATCGCGGTAGAACGGATCGGCGTTGAGGATATTAAAGCCGTTGTTGATCAAAGCCAGCAACAAAACGCCGGCAATGCTGCGCCAAACCGCGCCGGAACCGCCGTAAATGCTTGTTCCGCCGAGGATAACGGCGGCGATGGCCTGCAATTCCATGCCGATGCCCGCGCCGGGCTGGCCCATGGATATCCGCGATACCGAGATCGCCGCCGCAAGCCCCGCCGCCATGCCGGCGATGGCGAAGGTGGCGATCTTGATCCGGTCCGTGCGCACGCCCGAAAGAACCGCCGCTTCCTCGTTGCCGCCGACGGAAAAGACCTTGCGGCCGAAGGCCGTGCGGTTGAGGGCGAAGGTCAGAATCAGGGCAAAGGCGATCATGACGATGACGGCGATGAAGATGCCGCCGATCTTGTCGCGGCCAAGCCAGGTGAATTCGGCGATGCGAACCGGGATCAGCCGCCCGTCGGTGATCAGGATGGCGACGCCCTTGAAGACCATGCTTGTGGCGATGGTCGCGAGGAAGGAGTGAATGTTGAGCGTCGTTATGACGACGCCGTTCATGGTGCCGAGCGCCAGGCCGATGAAGGGAGCGATGGCGAGCCCGAGGACCGGGTCGACATTGAGCGCGATCCAGGCGGCGGAGACACCGGCGACGGCGAAAATCGAACCCACCGACAGGTCGAAACCGCCGCCGATGATGACCAAGGTCATGGCACTCGCCATGATGGCCAGCGGCGCGTTCTGGTTAAGAATATTCTGCAGATTGCGGAAGGTCAGGAAGCTGTCGCTCATCAGGCTGAGCGCAAAGATCAGGAGCGCGATCATGATCAGGACCGCGTAGGTTTGGAAAAACCGGGCTATGCGGGCGGAAGAAAGCACGGATGTCACGGCGCGCTACCCCTTGCTGTCTCGGTGTTCGGATCGTCCTGGTGGAACAGCGTCCAGAGCACGTCCTGAGTCGTTGCGTTGTCGGGGTCGACCTCGCCGACCAGCCCGCCCTCGTGAACCAGATAGGCGCGGTGGGCCAACCCCAGCACCTCCTCGATTTCCGACGAAATCAACAATACGCCGGCGCCCTTCGCCGCGAGATCGGCGATGGCCTCGTGGATGCGCTGGCGGGCGCCGACATCGACGCCACGGCTGGGCTCGTCGAGGATGACCACGCCCGGATCGCGCAACAGCCATTTGCCGAGCAGGACCTTCTGCTGATTGCCGCCGGAATAATGAGTGACATCGCCGTCGATCCGGTCCGGCACAATCCGGAAGTAGTCGATCAGGGATTTGACGCGGGTCCGTTCCAGTGCCGCCCGGATGATTCCGCCCGCCATGGTGTAGTGCCGCAGATGTGGCAACGTCATATTGGCGCGGACCGGCAGGGTCATGACCAGGCCCTGCTTGCGGCGGTCCTCGGGAACCATCACCATGCCGCGTTCCGCGGAGCCCGCCGGCGTGCGGCGGCTATAGGGGATGCCGTTGAGGCGCACCTCGCCGCCACTCGCGCCATCGGCCCCGAAGATCGCCCTGACGATTTCGGTCCGGCCGCTGCCCACCAGCCCGATCAGGCCGACGATCTCGCCGGGCCGCACCTCCAGGGAAACATCGGAAACGCCGGACGGCGCGCTGAGGCCGCTGACCCACAGCGCCGGCTGCTTGCCGGCAAATTCGGAGGGCGCCTTCTGCGGATAGGGAGTCTCGGAGCGGGTGCCGCCAAGCATGGCGGAGACCAGCGATCCCTTGGTCTCGTCGGCGGCGTCGGCGGTGCGCACGAGAACGCCGTCGCGCAAAACCGTCACGCGGTCGCAGACACGAAGAATGTCGTCGAGGAAATGCGACACATAGATGATGGTCGTGCCCTTCTGCTTAAGGCGCAGCATGGTCTCGTGCAGCCGTTCCGCCTCGTCGGCGGTCAGCGACGAGGTCGGCTCGTCCATGACGATCACCCGGGCCTCGCGCGCCAGTGCCCGCATGATCTCGATCTTCTGCTGATCGGCGATGGAAAGATCGGAGGTGATCGCTGCCGGATCGAGCTCGAAACCCGAAGCCGCCATGACATCGGCGAGCCTGGCATTCTCCGTTTGCTTGAGGACGCCGTAACGCTCTTCCTCGATGCCGAGAAAGACGTTCTGCGCGACGGAAAGGGCCGGGACGAGCTGCAGCTCCTGGTGCATCATGGCGATGCCGCGCTCGAGGGCCAGCGGCGGCGTCCAGGTCCCGACCTGCTCCGCAAACACCTCGATGCTGCCAGCGCCGGCCGAATAATACCCGCCGATGATCTTTCCGAGCGTCGACTTGCCGGCGCCGTTCTCGCCGACGAGGCCGTGAATCTCGCCCGTCCCGATATCGAGATCGATATCGGCGAGCACCGACACACCGCCGAACGACTTGCCGATGCCGCGCAGGCGGATGCAGGGTTCGCCCCGGTCCGGGTCCCGGTCAGCCGCCATCGTTCTGCCAGTGTTCAATCGGATTGGCGCGGTTGTGATGCGGATTCGTCAACGCTCATGTCTCCGGCTATGCGAACACCATAGTCATTCCACGCCGCCTGAACAGAGACATACCCCTGACACACATCCGCGAGCACTTCGTCGAACGGCCTTGCCTTGGGCTCGCCGAAGCCGCCGCCACCGCCGGTCCTGGTCTCGACGACGGTTCCGGCCGGGAACTCGCGCGCGCGCATTTTCAAGGCGTGCTCGACGGTTCCATCCGGATGCGTGATCGTGTTTTCAGGACCGGCGCCGTCGGCCCCGCCCTCAAGCCCCCATGCCGGGGTCTTGGAACGTTCGAACCAGAGCGCGCTGAAGCAATCCTCTAGCAGCTTGTAGGTCCGCACCACGCCGCAACCGCCACGCCAGCGGCCGGGTCCGCCGGAATCGCGGCGGATGGAAAACTCCTCTATGCGCACCGGAAACTTGGTCTCGTAGACTTCCGCCGGGATGTTGCGGAAGCCGCCATTGACCAGGTTGACGAGCGCCGTCTGGCCGTCGCTGCCGACGCCGCCGCCCCAGCCGCCGGCGGTCGGTTCAACCGAAATCCACTGGCCGCGCTTTTCGTCCATCGAAAAGAACGCCGCGACCATGGAATCGCCGTAATGGGCCGCCTTGGCCTTTTCCGGCATCGCCTCGCTCATGCACGATATCATCAGGTCGGCTAGCAGGCCGAGGCCGGTGAAGTACCATTCGCAGGCCGCCGGCTCGCGGGCGTTGAAGAGGCATTCGTCGGGAATCTTGACGGTCATCGTCTCGAACGAGCCGCCGGTGATCGCCCGGTCGGCATTGATCATCGTCTTGTAGGCGAGGCGCAGCAGGGATTTTGTCTGCACCGCGCCGCAATTGATGGACCCGAGAACCGGTCCGGACGTCCCGGAAAGGTCGATGATCATGCGCTCGCCGTCGATGGTCATCGACATGGCGATCTTGACCGGTTCGTCGCCGACGCCATCGTCGTCGAGATAGCCTTCGCGCGCATAGGTGCCGTCCTTCAGGGCCGCGATCGCCTCGCGGTCGAGGCGGCGCGCCTGTTCGAAGATATTCTCGCAGGCGCTCTTGTATGTCTCGACGCCGATCCGGTCGAGAAGCTGGCCGAGGCGGCGCTCGCCGGTGCGGATGGAGGCGATCTGGGCATTGAGGTCCCCGATCGACATGTCCGGCATGCGCGTGTTGCGCCTCAGAAGATCGTACCATTCCTCGATGGGCTCGAACTTGCGCATGATGCGGGTCGGCCCGAGCCGGATGCCCTCGTGGTAGATCGAGGTCGAGCCCATGGTCGAACCCGGATCGATGGCGCCGATGTCGTTCCAGTGGGCACGCGCCGCACCGCAGCCGACAAGCGCGCCGTCGTGGAAGATCGGCCCGACGGCCGTGATGTCGTGCAGGTGGGTTCCCTGCAGGTAGCTGTCGTTGATGAGGAAGATGTCGCCCCGCGCCATGTCGTCGCCGTAGCGTTCCTTGACGAGATGGACGCAGGCATCGATCGCGCCGATGAAAAGCGGCACGCCCGTCGATTGGCCGAGCATGTTGCCGTCGGCGTCGAGAAGCGCAACGGCGCTGTCGCGTCCCTCGTAGATGATCGCGGAAAAGGCGGAACGCCACAGGGATGCGTTCATGTCCTCCGCGCAGGATATGACGAAGTTTCGCACCACTTCCGTGGTAATCGGATCGGCCTTGGCGCTCATTGTGCTTTCTCCCTCCTGGTAACCGACAGGTGCCCGCCGGCTATGACTTGTGCCTGCCAGCCTGGCGGCACGAGGGTGGTTGCCGTGCCTTCCTCGATAATGGCGGGGCCGGACGTGACCGATCCGGCAACGAGGCCGGCACGGTCAATGATCGCCGTTTCCTGCTCGCGGCCGCTGAAATAGACCATGCGCGCGCGGGCCGGGCCGGCTTCCGACGGCTCGGGATCGGCGCTGTCCGGCTTATCGAGCCGGCCGATGGCGGCGACCCGTATATTGGCGATTTCGACACGGCCGTCGGGGCTCGAATGGCCGTATTGCCGGTCATAGGCCCCGTCGAAGGCCCGGCGGGTCGCTTCCATGTCGATGGCGCCCGGCGGGACGGGAATCGTCAGCACGTATTCCTGCCCGTGGTAGCGAAAGTCGGCGCTGCGTTCGAATTCGATCGCCGCCTCGCCGACGCCCTCGTCGATCAGATAGGCGCGTCCCTCGGCTTCGAGCCTTGCGAAACGGGCCTCCAGATCGTCCGGTTCGACCCGGTCCCAGAAGTCGTAGAAGGTTTCCTTGAAATCGTGCCGGACATCGGTCTGCAGCATGCCCCAGGCGGAAAACGCGCCCGGATGCACCGGTATGATCACCTCGCCGATCTCCAGTTCCTCGGCCAGCGCCGCCGCCTGGGCGGGGCCGGCGCCACCGAAGGCGAGCAGCGAGAAATCGCGCGGATCGATGCCGCGGCGGATGGTGATCGTGCGGATCGCGTCGGCCATCTTGGCGTTGATGATGTCGATGACGCCCTGCGCCATCTCCTGCGGGTTCATGCCGAATTGCGCGCCCAGAGCGCCGACGGCTTTTTCTGCCAGTGTCCGGTCGAGGATCATGTCCCCGCCGGAAAAATTGGCGCTGTCGAGCCTGCCGAGCACCAGGTTGGCGTCGCTCACGGTCGGCTCGGTGCCGCCGAGGCCGTAGCAGGCGGGTCCGGGCTTCGAGCCGGCGGACTGCGGGCCGACCCGCACCGCGTCGGCCTCGGTCCAGGCGATCGAGCCGCCGCCGGCACCGATCACGTGGATGTCGACCACCGAAATCTGCACCGGCAGGCCCTCGAGCCGCGTCTCGGTCGATGCCGACGGCAGACCGTCGATGACGAGGCTGGCATCAAAGGACGTGCCGCCCATGTCGACGCAGATGAGGTTCTTGCGCCCCGTCGTTTCGGCCAGTGCGCGGCCGCCGATGGCGCCGCCGACAGGGCCCGAGAGCAGGGTCTGCAGCGGCGTGCGGCTGGCCGAGGCCGCCGACATCACACCACCGTTCGATTCCATGACATGCAGACCCTGCTCCGGCGGGAGCCGGTGCTGGAGTTCGCTGATGAGCGTATCAAGATAGCGGCGCACCACCGGCGCCAGATAGCCGTCCATCACGGTGGTCGATGTGCGGTCGAATTCACGCCACTCTGGCGAGACCCGGTGCGAGACGGCGATCGAGACGCCCGGAAGGCGTTCGCTCAGATAGGCCTCGGCTTCGAGCTCGTGCTTGGAGTTGCGGAAGGCGAACAGGAAACAGATGGCGATCGCCTCGTAGTGGTTTTCCCTGGCCGCCTTGACGAGCCGGTCCAGATCGGCGGTATCCAACGGCGTGACGATCTCGCCGTCGGCGGCGATCCGCTCACGCGCCGTGTAGGTGTGTTCAAGCGTCGCCAGCGGCTCCGGCTTGTTCCAGCGGATGGAGAAGATCTCGCCGCGGTCATTGCCCTGGATGGTGTAGATGTCGCGGAAATTCTCCGTCGTCAGCAGCGCGACCCTTGCGCCGCGGCGGGTCAGGAGGGCGTTGAGGCCGACGGTCGTGCCGTGCACGAAGAAGTCGATCGCAGCATCTGCCGGAACGGCGCTGTTGATGCCCTCGATGACGGCAAGCGCCGGATTTTCAGGCGTCGACAGGACTTTCGCGGCGCCGCAGACGCCACTTTTGCGGTCCTGATAGACAATATCGGTGAACGTTCCGCCGATGTCGGCGGAAATGCGGTAACTGGTGCTGGTCACGGGACGTGTTCCGTCTATTTCGGGTTATCGGGGCGGAGGGCACGTGCCCTCCGCCGGGGTTCGCTGTGCGATCCTACTGTTCCCACTCGCCGACGAAGTCGGGACTGGCGTCCAGTTCTTTCTTGGTGATGATGAACGGCATGGGGCCGACCTCATCCATGTTGACGGATGCGGGCACGTCCTCGCCGTTGAGCTTCTTGACGACGATGTCGAGCGCCATCGAGCCCATGGTCTTCGGGAAATAGGCGAGCGTCGCGTCCCACCTGCCCTCGCGGATCGCGGTGATCGCGATGTTGGCGGCACCACCGCCGGACAGATAGAGGTCAGGCACCTTGTAGCCCGCCGCCTCCAGCGCGATCTCCGCACCAACGAGATGCTGGTCGGCATTGGAAAGTACGACGTGGACCTCCGGGTTCGACTGCAGGATGTCCGTCATCGCGGTCAGCGACACATCGGGACTGTAGCTGCCCTCGCCCGTTGCGACCACCTTGATGTTGTCATGCGCGTCGAGCACTTCGCGGAAGGCCTCGTAGCGCAGGTTGTCGAAGGGGAAAATCAGCTGGCCGATGATGATGACGACGTTGCAGGGATCACGATCCTTGCAATAGTCGACGACGGCCTGGGCCTGCGCTTTCGCGCCGTCGGCCGGGGGCGATGCCACCGTCGATGTCAGGCCATCGACCTGCGGATCGAGCGTTGTCAGGTCCGGCCCGATGGGGAACAGGGTCGAAACCACCGGCTTGCCGGCGGCGACGAGCTGCTCCACGGCGCCCGCGATACCGACCGTGTCATTGGCCATGACGACGAACCCGTCGAACTTGCCGCTGGCAAGCACGTCCTCGATCTGGCTGTACTGGTGCGAGGCGTTAAACTGGCCGTCATAGATCTCGGTTGTCACGTTGCCGAGCTGCTTGGCCTTTTCCTCGATGCCCTCATAGATCGCCTGGTTGAAGCCGTTCTGCGAAGACGCCGCGAAGAACGCGATGTTGAAGTCCTCGGCCTGGCCGGCGCCCGAATAAAGGCCCGCAGCCGCCAAGCCGGCGGCAAAAACCGTCATTTTGAATCTGCTGATCACTGCTTCCTCCCTTTGCCCGTCCAAATTCATTGGACAAGGAAGCATATTCATTATACAAACTTTATGCAAGATAATTATGCAAACATTATGCAAGACTTGGACCGCCGATCGGATTTCCACCCTTGCATCGGTTGCAACCCATGGCGTATTGCGCGGCCTTGCTTATGATGCGCAGTGCGAATCTTGTTGCCGGCACCCCCGGCACGGGGTTCCGAGGAGGAGGAAAATGGTCGCAATAGGTCTCATGAACCCATCGACGAAAAAGAAGAAACTCAAAACCGGCGAACGCAAGGACTTCCCCCCGATCAAGCTCGATCTTGCCACCGGGGACAAGCCGAAGCGCAAGCGCGGTTCGGCGCGGGTTTATGAGGAGCTGCGCGAGGACATCCTGTGGATCCGCATCGATCCCGGCTCGGTGCTCGACGAGGTCGCGCTGGCCGCGCGTTTCGACATGTCGCGCACGCCGATCCGCGAAGCGCTCGTCATGCTTGCCAGCGAAGACCTCGTCTCCTTCCTTCCAAACCGGACCAGCATCGTCGCTCCGCATATGCTCGACAATATGAGCGAATACCTGGACAGCCACTTGCTGCTGGCGCGCGCGGTGGCGCGACATGCGGCCATCCGCCGGACGGATGAGAACCTGGAGCGGATCAGGGCCGCGGCGCAGGCCTATGAAGAGGCCCTTCCGAGCAACGACGTCTACCAGATCTATGGCACTGACCTTGCCCTGCACCGCGAGATTTCCCAGGCCTGCCACAGCTATTTCACCCGCAAGTTCCACGATCTCAGCATCGATTGCGGCCGCCGCGCCTACGTCCTGCATTACTATCCCGCCTTCGGCAAAAAGGAGGCGGAGGTCAGCCTCGCCGAGCACGAGAAGCTGGTCACGGCCATCGAGGAACGGGACATGGAGGGTGCGGACGCGGCCATTGCGCAGCATGTTCGGACCGAACTCGAAGTGATCAAGAACTCGCTCGATCCCAAGGTGGGCTACGAGATGGACATCGGCGCACCGGCGAAGGGCGGAGGCAAGCGCCGATGACCGACCCGAACGTGTTGGCCGACCGCAGGGCGCGGCTGGCTGCCGCCCTGAGCGAAAATGACATCGATGCGGCGGCGCTGGTGCCCGGTCCGAGCTTTTATTATCTCACCGGCATCCACCTGCACCTCATGGAGCGGCCGACGGTGCTTTTCGTCGGTGCCGACGGACGCCTGCACGCGGTGATCCCGTCGCTCGAAGGGGCCCGCTGGCAGGCCGGAATGCCGAATGCGGACACGGAATACTGGCAGGACAGCGAGGGCCCCGATGCAGCGTTCTCCCGCATCGCGGCGCGCATGAATGCGCGGCGGCTGGGTGTCGAGGGCCAGCGAATGCGCGTCTTCGAGTGCGATCTTCTGCGCAGCCATTTCGGCGCTGACGCCGTGGGCGACGCGCAGGACACGATCGCCGGTATCCGCCTTTTGAAGGACGCCCGGGAGGTCGAATGCCAGAAACGGGCGATCGCCATCAGCGAAACGGCGCTGCGCACGACCATTGAGCAGGCGCGCGCCGGCATGAGCGAGCGGGAAATACAGCAGCGACTGCAGATCGCCATGCTGGAATCCGGCGCCGAGGGCTTCGCATTCGAGCCGATCGTGCTGACCGGCGCGATGTCGGCGGACCCGCATGGGGAGCCGAGCGGCGAACGGCGGCTGCGCGACGGCGATCCGCTGCTCATCGATTTCGGCGCGCTCTATGGCGGCTACAGCGCCGACCTGACGCGCACCTTCTTCTGCGGGCATGCAAGCGACGAACACCGGTCCATCTACGAGACCGTCAAAAAGGCCAATGCCGAAGGCCGTGCGCAAGCAAGGCCGGGCATCAGCGCCCACGACCTCGACATGGCGACGACCGGCGTGCTGCGCGCTTCGCCCCATGCGGAGCTCATCGTGCACAAGACCGGACACGGCCTCGGACTGGACGTGCACGAGGCACCGCAGATCATGGAGGGCAACGGCCAGGCGCTTCTGCCGGGCATGGTCTTTACCGTTGAACCGGGCCTCTACCGATCCGGCGATATCGGCGTACGCATCGAGGACGACGTTCTGGTTACAGAAGACGGCAGCGTCTCGCTCAGCAGCTTCGAACGTGAACTCACCATCATCGGCGGTTGAGCGATGGAGCGTCTTGAGTACCCAGCCGTTCTCGGCTTCGCAGCCGCGGGTGCGCATGATGCACTCTTTGCTCTGCTTGCCGAACGGCTTAAGGCCAGCGTCGGATTTGAACTCTTAACCGTGCTGGTCGCCGATCCATCGGAACGGCAGTTGAGACGGATCTTTTCAACGGACGAGACCGCCTACCCTTTGGGACTGGCCGACAAGGTCGAACCATCGGCCTGGTTCGAGCAGCTCTTTACCCGCAGGGAACCGATTGTCGCCAACAACCGACGGGAAATAGCCCTCTGGCTGCCCGACTATGACGGCTTCGAGGGCACCGACCTGGGTTCGCTGCTCAACTGTCCGATCGTCGCGGCCGACCGGACCATAGCCATCCTCAACCTGACCGATCGGCCCGGACAATACGGACCTGAAGCACCGGTGCGGGTCGCACCGGAAACCGCTTTATGCGCGATGGCTGTCTCGACCTACCTCTCCGGCAACGAAAATTCCCGCCAAGACTGAAGCACCCGAACTGCGTTATGGTTGGTCAGAGATTCTGCCGGCGACATCACGGAGGGGGATCGGCCTTGGCTGGAAACAACCGCAGGAACATAGCCGCCGGCAGCATCGGAACGGCTCTGGAAATGTACGATTTCGCCGTCTACGGTTTCCTCGCGCCGATCCTCGGCCCGCTGTTTTTTCCCTCCGACGATCACCTGGCATCGCTGCTTTCGGCCTTCGCCGTCTTTGCGGTCGGCTATCTCGCCCGCCCCCTCGGCGCCGCCCTCTTCGGCCATATCGGCGACCGTTACGGACGCAAAATCTCCATGGCGGCATCCATTTCCCTGATGGGGATCGCGACGCTGTGCCTTGCAGTGTTGCCGACCCACGCACAACTCGGAACAACAGCCGCCCTGTTGCTGGTCATCTGCCGCATCGCCCAGGGCCTCTCGCTTGGCGGTGAATATACCGGCTCCATGGTGTTTCTCGCCGAACACGCGCCGATTGCCCGGCGCGGCGCCATGACGGCAATCTCGCAGACAAGCAGCATTGCCGGTTTCCTCATCGGATCCGGCCTGTGCGCCTTCATCAGCTGGCAGCTCGGCGAAACCGAGATGGCCGCCTGGGGCTGGCGTATCCCGTTCATCTTCGGCGCCGTCATTGCCGTCGGCGGCCTGGTGATCCGCCGTTTTGTCTCCGAACCGCCGGGTGTCCTGCGGCAAGACCACCTGCCCGTTCTCGTGGTGTTTCGCGATCACTGGCGCATTCTGTTCCGGATGATCTGCATGCTGATGATGGGCGGCGTCGGCTTCTATCTGCTCTTCGTCTATGTCGCTGCCTATCTGCGGGAGTTCATGCACTTCACAACGGCGCGGGCGCTGGAGATCAACACGATCAGCCTGCTGGTCATTCTGCTGACGTCCATCCCGTTCGCGATGCTGTCCGACAGGGTCGGACGCAAGCCGGTGCTCTACGGCGTGGCGATCGCAACGCTGGTGCTCGGCTGGCCGCTCTGGCAATTGCTTCACCACCAGTCCTTTGCCGTCATCCTCAGCGGCCAGATCGGGCTTGCCCTGATCTCCGCCGCGACATTCGCGGTGATACCGGCGACGATCTCGGAAATGATGCCGGCGCATATTCGCTGCAGCGGCGCCTCGATCGGCTACAATATCAGTCTCGGCCTGTTCGGCGGCACCGCGCCTTTCGTCGCCACCTATCTGGTTGAACGGACCGGCGACGATTCCACCCCGGCCTATTACATGATGGCGCTGGCGGTGATCATGCTGTTGGCGCTGCGCGGCATGAGGGAGACCGCCGGCAAGCCGCTTGCCGTTGAGCCGATTGAGAACCGTGCCGACCCGCCCTAATGTTAAGACGGGGAGGATCTTCAACATGACGGCTTGTATCCTGGCAAATGCGCGGCTTTTCGACGGTGTGTCGGAGACGATAATGGAGCCCGCCGATGTTCTCGTCGCCGACGGTTACATCCGCGAGGTCGGCGTAGGGCTTGCCTTTCCGGATGCAGACCGCATCGATATCGGCCGGCGCTTTCTCATGCCCGGCCTCATCGACGCGCATTACCACGCCAACACGCCGAGCTATGATTTCTATGGTACCGACCGCATGCCGGCGGCATTGCTGGGCGCCCACGCGGCGCGGCTTTTGTCCGGCGCGCTCGATCGCGGCTATACGACTCTGCGCGACGCCGGCGGCGGCGATCTCGGCCTGAAACTTGCCATCGACGAGGGCCTCATCGACGGGCCGCGATTCTATTTTCCCGGACGGGCACTCACCCAGACCGGCGGTCATGGCGATATGCGCCGGCGCAACTATGTCGAGCCGTGCGGCTGTGCCTATTCGGGCATCGTCACACAAGCGGTTGACGGGCCCGACGAGGTGCGCAAGGCGGCGCGCGAGGAGTTCCGCAAGGGCGCGACGCACATCAAGATATTCGTTTCCGGCGGCGTGTCGACCGACCTCGCGCCGCTGGACATGCCGCATTTCTCCGATGCCGAAATCGCCGTCGCCGTCGAAGAAGCCGAGCGGCGTGGCAGCTATGTCATGGCCCATTGCCACACGGACGACGCGGCACGGCGCTGCCTGCGGCTCGGCGTGCGCACCATCGAGCACGGCAGCCTCATCGAGGCGGAGACCGCCGGCATGATCGCGGCAAGCGGCGCCTTCGTCGTGCCGACGCTCTCGGCCGGCGAACTGATCGCCGAAAACGCCGAAGCCCTCGGATTGCCGGCATCCGCCGCCGAGAAGGTCCGCGAGGTCAACCGGCGGTCGCTTGAAGCGGTGGCCAATTGCGCCGCAGCCGGGGTCAAGCTCGGCCTCGGCTGCGACCTGCACGGCCATGAATTCGTCAAGACGCAGGGGCGCGAACTGTTCCTGCGCGGCAAGGTCCAGCCGGCGATCGACGTCTTGCGGTCGGCAACCTCGGTCAATGCGGAGATCGTCCAGGCCGAGGGCCGGCTCGGCGTCGTCGCGCCGGACGCGTATGCCGACCTCATCGTCGTCGACGGCGATCCGCTCGCCGATCTTTCGATCTTCATCCATTCGAGCGAAACCGTGGCCCTTGTCATGAAGGGCGGGCGGATCGTGCGCTCGCGGCTCTGATCGAGGAAAATCGAAGGGGCGGCTAAAACCGGCCCTTCACACCGATCTGCCCGGAGAACTGGAACGAGCCGGAAGTCTCGACCAGACCCTCGGTGCCGGCGGTCAGAACCCATGCGCCGCCGGTGTCGTATTCGCCGGAAAGCCCGACAAATCCGCCCTGTTCATGCTCGCGGCGCTCAGCGGCATGCCAGGGACCGCCGGCAAGCCGCTTTCCATGGAGACCGTTGAGAACCCCGTGCCCGGACGCTAGGTTTACTGGCGACAACCACCGACGGGAGCGCAAGAGCAGATGCCACAGGCACAAACACCGGTGCCGGTCACCGGCCTGATGCCGCTCCTGCCGATCCTGTCGATCAATTTCGTCGGCACGCTGGGTTTCAGCATCGTCCTGCCCTTCCTCGTCTTCCTCGTCGCCGACTGGGGCGGCAATGCCATCATTTTCGGCGCCCTCGCCTCGACCTATTCAGCCTTTCAACTGATCGGCGCTCCGATCCTCGGCCGCTGGTCCGACCGGTTCGGCCGGCGCAAGGTGCTGCTCCTGAGCCAGCTCGGCACGCTGTTGTCGTGGATCATCTTCCTTGCCGCCTTCCTGCTGCCCGCGAATACGCTGCTATCGGTCGATTCGGCCCTGCTCGGCCAGTTCACGCTGACCCTGCCGCTGCTGGTCCTGTTCATCGCGCGCGCCGCCGACGGGCTGACCGGCGGCAACGTCTCCGTCGCCAACGCCTATCTCGCCGACATCACCGACGAAAGCCACCGGACGGAGAATTTCGGCCGCATGGCGGTTTCCACCAATGCCGGCTTCATCCTCGGTCCAGCGCTCGCCGGCATCCTGGGTGCGACCGTGTACGGTCCGGTTTTGCCGGTGATCGCGGCGCTGCTGATCTCGGCGCTTGCGGCGCTGATGATCCAGTTCGGCCTGCGCGAGAACCGGCCGCTCCCGCTCAACGCCAAGCCCGGCATAAAAAACGCCTGCAAGGTCTTCGGCCAGGAAACAAAGGAATGCTATCAGCTCAAGGGCTGCGACGAGACGTCGACGGCAAGCATCCTGAAACTGCCGCACATGCCGGCGCTGCTGGCGGTCAATTTCCTCGTCATGCTCGGCTTCAGCTTCTTCTACGTCGCCTTCCCCACCCACGCGGCCCTGGGCCTCGACTGGTCGGTGACCGATGCCGGCACGTTCTTCGCGGTTCTGAGCCTTTTATTGGTGGCGGTGCAGGGTCCGGTGCTGGCGCGGTTGTCGAAAACGGTGCCCGAGAAGGCGCTCGTGGTGGGCGGGAGCCTGATCCTCGCCGGCGGTTTCGCCCTTCTTTTGAGCGGCGCCGGGGTCGTCGTCTACACGGCCGGCGCGCTGATCGCCCTCGGCAACGGCTTGATGTGGCCGACCTTCATGGCCATGCTGTCGCGGCTTTCCGGCGAGCGGCTGCAGGGCGCCGTGCAGGGCCTGGCGAGCAGCATGGGCGCGGCAGCCAGCATCGCCGGACTGATCGCCGGCGGGCTGATCTACACATGGGTGGGTCCCTGGGTGTTCGTGCTTTCCGCCGTGACAATCGCCGCAACGGCAGCGCTCGCCTCGGCTCTTCCAGGGTCAGGAACCGCATCGTCGCTACATTAGCGACGCCTCCCCGGCGGTGCGTCGAAACTAAAGCGGGCCTGGCGATCGGAATTTTCGATCAGCATTGCGCGGCAAACAGCCTACAAAGACACAATTCAGTTCCTACATGATTTGTTGAAAGGACCTGGACCGTGACCACCGGTTCCTTTCGAATTCGCCGCCGTTTGACGGACCGCTAACCAGCGAAGGAAATCGCCATGGGACAAGCACTTCAAAATCTGTGGAGGCGCCTGAGCATTGTCGAAGCGCGGATTCAGCAGGAGAATGCCCGGTTGCAGGCCGACGACGTCCGGCTGTCACTGCTCAAGCAAATGAAAGCTGACCTGCGTACCCGTATCCGAGCGGCCGAAGTTGATGATCGTCAGCCCGCGCCGGACGCAGCTCAGGACACCAGATTGCCGGCCTGATCTGCTGATAAAGCCCGTAATTTTTAGCTTTTGGTCCGGCCGCGGCACACCAGTTGCCACGGTTGTTTTCAGGAGTCGTCGTCTTCCTGGCCGCCTTCCTTCGCCAGGTGCGGCGGCATACGCAAACCGTCGGCCTCGAGTTCCTCCGGGTCCCAATAGGCAATGTAGATTCCTTCGGGCTCCCTGGTATCGGTCATTTTTTCGACGATTTCCGGCGTGCGCGTTATGCGCGTGTGGTGCCGGCGGGCCCACTCAAAGTGCAGGGCCTCAAGACGCCGGAGCTGGTCCTCATGTTTCGGGCTGGCGCCAAGGTCGAACAGTTCCGCCGGATCGGACTCAAGATCAAAGAGCATCGGGCGCATCTTTTCGACATGGATGTACTTCCAGCGCCCGTCGAAAACCATGACGAGGCGCGCATCGCTTTGATCCACGTTGACCGCCCGCCGCGCGTCACGCGTCGCGTAGTCGTATTCCGAAATACAATGGTCGCGCCATTCGGTTTGCCGGTCATGCAGCAGCGGCTGCAGCGACCGGCCTTCCAGGATATGCGGCTTGGGGCCGCCGCCGAAGTACTCCAGAAATGTCGGCGCCAGATCGATGCCCTCAACAAGCGCGTCCGTTGAAGTACCCCGGGTCGCATCTGCCTGCGGGCGCGGGTCGTAGACAATCAACGGGATCCGCGCCGAGCAGTCGTAGAAGAGATCCTTTTCGCCGAGCCAGTGATCGCCCATGTTGTCGCCGTGATCGGAGCAGAAGACGATCATCGTGTCGTCCATGCGTCCGCTTTCTTCCAGATACTGGAACAGGCGGCCCATATTGTCGTCAAGTTCCTTGATGAGACCCATATAGACGGGCGCCACGATGTCACGCACATTGTTGCGCGAAAAGCTCTTGCATATCCTTGTGTTGGCCCATGCCTGCATGAGCGGGTGGTCGTGTTCGTTGTCGCGCCGGTTGACCGGCGGGACATCCACAGCCGCGTACATGTCATTGTAGGGCGCCGGCGCCAGATAAGGCCAGTGCGGCTTGATATAGCTGAGATGGCACAGCCACGGCTTGTCGCCCTGTGCCTCCATGAATTCAATGCCCCGGGTGGTCAGCCAGGCCGTTTCCGAGTGCTCCTTGGGCACCCGCGCGGGTAGAGGGGCGGTTTCGAGAAGCCATCCCGATTTCAGTTCTCCGTCCGGGCCGATCGCGGTGTTGGCCCATTCCTCCCACGGCGTGTCGCCGCCCATATTGTGGTCGCGCAGATACTGCTCATAATCTTCCGCATGGCGATTTATGTCGGTGGCGGCGTTGGTTCCGTCATCGCGGACGAACACCTCGAAACCGCATTCGCTGACAAGCGCCCCGATGGTGCTTTCGGGTTCGATCCCCAGTCTCTCCATACCCTCCAGATCGGCCCTCATATGGGTTTTGCCGACGAGGGTGCTTTGGATACCCAGTTCACGCAGATGGTCGCCAAGAGTCGGTTCGCCCACACGCAGGGGAAATCCGTTCCACGTTGCGCCATGGCTGCGCACATAACGGCCGGTATAGAAGCTCATCCGGCTCGGTCCGCATATCGGCGACTGGACATAGGCCCGATCAAACCGCACGCCCTTTTCGGCCAACCGGTCGAGGTTCGGCGTCTCGATATGGGTGACGCCGTAGCAGCTCAGATAATCCCAACGCAGCTGGTCTGCCATGATCCAAAGCACATTCATCGAAAAACCCAGCCACTTCCTGATTTGAGACTCAAAAACAATGTGTAGTGCCGCGGCGCCTTTTGCTAGCGCGGCGGTCGGAACAGCCCTTCCGATTTAAGGATCTCGACATTTTCGGCTTCACGTTTCATGGCCCTTTGCACGGCGGGGCGCTGGTTGCTGAGCTCGAAGTGGCGGCGCAGGTTCGGGAAATTCTCATCGGGAAAACCGACACTGGTGATGCGCCCCCAGACCCAGAACAGATAGGCGTCGACAACCGACCATTCGGCCCCGTACCACCAGGGGCCGTCTTCCAGTCTCTCTTCGATCATCTGCATGATCGGCATCATTGCTTCCATGCCATTGGGACGCACAAGTTCGAAGGACTTTTCAACGTCCGACATGAATTTCATGGGCATTGTGATGCGCGTCGCGGTGGGATGAACCGTTCCCGCAAAGAACGCCAGGTCGCCCGTATGATTGATGGATTCGAACGGATCCGATGTCTGCGGCAAAAGTGCCGCATCCGGGAACAGTCTGTGCAGCCAGCTCAAAATAGCGACATTTTCTGTCAGCGGCACGCCGTCGATAAGAAGAGTCGGGACTTTTCCCTTCGGATTCAGTTGCAGAAATTCCGGCGATTTCTGCTGATTGGCGGCAATGCGCACGAGCTCCGTTTCAAAAGGGACACCGGTTTCTTCCAGAGCAATTGTCGCAGCCCTGGCGCAGGTTCCGGGGGCAACAAAGAGCTTCAGTTGCGGCATATGTGCGGCCTCCATCGTAGCAGTCCGACCCGTTGTCTATTCGACACGCGGTGACAGTTGCATCAAAGTGCTTGCTATTGAAACCAGATTGCGCAAAATTGTCAAAAAAAATCGATAAAACCGATAAATACGTGTTAAGATCGATAAAGGAGGAGCAAACATGAAAAGACAATTCTTCGTGGCGGTTGCCGCTTCCCTGTGGCTGGCGGCAGGCGCCAACGCACAGAGCATTCTCACTGCCGAGACGGCGGCGCCGAACACCACTCCGGGCATTTCCATCATATCGCTGTCGGAAGCATCCGCAAAGGCGGGCGTTGCCGATATCCAGGTTTCGGCCGGCCAGACCCTGACCAACTCGGTTCAAAACGTCGCCGAAGGCAAAACGGATATCGCAGCGGCACCGTTCATCCTTCCCTTCATGCTGTCGCGGGGCGTCGGGCCCTATGCCGGACTTGGAGCTGAGGAAGGCGCGAAGCTCGCCGCAAATCTCGCCGTTCTTTATACCTACCGGATCTCCGTTCAGGGGCTCTTTGCCTATGACAGCGCCAATATAAGCGGTTGGGACGGGCTTGAGGGCAAGACCATCTACAACGGCCCGCCGCGCGGCGCGGCGCTGACCAATGCCCGGCTGCTGATCAAGGTGAACACCGGCATGGAGGAAGGCAGCGGTTACGACGGCATCCAGGTCAATTGGGGCCAGGCGGTCAAGACCATCCAGGACGGTTCGGCGGACGCCATGGTGCTACCGATGTCGTTCCCGGATCCCCGCGTGACGGCAGCCCTTGCCTCGGGCAACATGACGATTTTCTCGGTATCGAAGGATGTCTATGAAAGCGAAGCGTTCCAGAATGTCGGGAACCTGCCCGGCACCGTGATGTTCGAAATGGCGGTCGCCGATATGGGCTATGGGGACGGCGTCACCATTGCCTCGGAAGACGATATGTTCCGCGGACCCGCCACGGTGGGCGCAGACATCGTCAATGTCGATTTGGACTTCGACCTGGCGAAGGCGCTGACCGCCGCGTTCATCGAAAACATCGAGTCCATCTACCATGCCAAGGCGCCTTTCATGGCGAGCACCTGGCACGGTGAAACGGATATCGCCATTACCGACATGTGCGGCAACAATCCGTTGAAATACCATCCCGGCGCTGTGGCGGCCTGGGAGGAAGCGGGATACTCTATTCCTGACTGCGCCAAGTAGCCTTGGCACGGTCCGGCCGGGCAGGCACCCTGCCCGGCTGATGGGGTGTCTCGGGGACGCAAATGAGCGGTGAGTCGGACAAGAGCGCGGAACGGCCAAGCTTTTCCTTAAAATTTCTCTACTGGCTTTCAGTGGCGATGGTTCTTGTCGGGCTCGCCAATTCCACCCCGGGAATACCGGGCTACGATGCCCTTGCCGTATCCCTGCTCGGCAGTGACGACGCGACGCTGCGCAAGTTTTCCTTCGAGTGGTTTTATCCGGTCTTCTTCGCCCTGATGATGCTGATCGTGGCGCTCAAGCACTCGATGTGGCGCGACTGGCAAGACAGAACGCCCATCCGCCGGAAACTCGGCCTGTTCCTCGACATCGCGCTGGTGATCACGGCCTTCACGATCGCGCTGACCTATCTTGTCGAGATCGAAGCGATTTGCCTGATCGACCAGGTCACCGGCGATCGCGCCCGGCTTATCGAGGAAAGCCTTGCCGCCGCCGCCGCCTTCAACGAAAGCCTCGGCCTGCCGGCGCCGACAACCGTCGAAGACCCGCAATGCGTCAATACGACGGGCGGCTGGCTGGTGCTGATCGTCGGCCTGGCGATCGTGGTTTTTCTGTCCTACAACATCAAGGTCTGGGGTCTGCCGCTGGTCTTCGTGGCGATCGTCGTTTCGCTCTACACCATCGGAACCGTCCTGGTCTGGTACTTCTACGGCGTCGAGGACATCAACAAGTACTTTGTCACCAAGCTTGCCGGCGAGCCGCGTTTTCTGGCCGACGGGCGCCCGCGGGTGCACGATGTCCTCGTCAACAACTCGTCCGGACTGCTCGGGCGTTTCATGGACATCGTCCTGAACACGATCTTTCCCTATCTGGTGCTCGGATCGCTGTTCGGCAGTTCGGCCGGCGGCAAATCGCTGATCAAGCTGGCGTTCCGCTGGACGCGGCATGTCCGCGGCGGGCCGGCGCACGCGGCGGTCGTCTCCTCGGCCCTGTTCGGAACGATATCGGGCGGTCCGATTGTCAACGTACTCTCGACCGGCGTGCTGACGATCCCGATGATGCTCAAACGCGGTTTTTCGAAAGTCTTTGCCGGCGGCGTCGAGGCCGCCGCGTCGTCGGGCGGATCCATCATGCCGCCGGTCATGGGGGTCGCCGCGTTCATTCTCGCGTCGCTGACGGCCGTGCCCTATTCGAGCGTGATTATCGCCGCCCTTATTCCGGCGATCGCCTATTTCTTCTGCCTGTTCCTGTCGGTCGCCTTCCAGTCGCGAAAACAGAACATCACGGCGATCGGCGAGATCACGGAGGACATGATTCTGGAGCGTCAGGATTTTCTCAACCTGGTGATGATTTTCGGCCCGATCCTGTTGATCCTGGTCCTGCTCCTGACGCCCAAGGACGCTGTCGGATGCGGATTGCTGGGCGGCTTGCTGGGGGCAGAACGCCAGTTCACCGATGCCGGCTGCCAGGTTGAAAGTCTCAGCTGGTTCCTGCGCGCCGTGCAAAACTCTGCCGGATCCGCCGGTGCGGCCGGATGGTGGGCGGTGATGCTGCTCCTGGTGCTGCTCTTCGTCGACCCGGAAGTGCGCGCCCGCCCCCGCAAGATCATCGATGCGATGTCCCAGGCCGGCATCCTGATCTCGACGCTGTACCTGATGTTCCTGGCGGTCTCGATCATCGATTTCTGCCTGCAGTTCACGGGCCTGCCGGTGTTTCTGGCACTCGACGTGCTGGCCTGGCTCAACAGCCTGGATCTTGGCGGCGGCGGATCTGCATTTTTCCAGTTCGTGGCCCTTTTGATGACAATGCTGCTCGCCGTGCTCCTCGGAATGGGTATGCCGGCGGTGCCGGCCTACATCAACGCGGCGCTGCTCATGGGGCCGGTGCTGGCTGGCCTGGGCCTGTCCCTTTTCACGGCGCATATGTTCATATTCTACTTCGCCGTCGCCAGCGCCATCACACCGCCCGTGGCGCTCGCTGCCTTCGCCGCAGCGACGATCACCAAAGCGGAACCCATGGCAACGGGCTTTTCGTCGGTCAAATCCGGGATTGTGATATTCATCGTGCCTTTTATCTTTGCGTTCTACCCGGAATTGCTGCTGATTGATGAGGCGATCCTCGACCCGCAGGCGTCCGGTGGAAGTGGGTATCTTCCCGGCTACGACGGTGGTGTAACGGTCGGCGCGCTTGCGCTTCTGCTCGGGCGCCTGGCGCTTGCGCTTTACTTGATATCGTCGGCTCTTTCGGGCTTTGACCGCCATCCGCTGGCACCCTGGGAAATAGCCATCAGACTGCTGCTGGCCGTTCTGGTGATGATGTCGGTCGAGTATGCCTGGATCGGCGCAGTCGCTGTGGTTGTGATCCTTTTTGTCATCCACAACAGGTCGCGCAATCAGGTCAAAGCATCCTGATCAGGATGCTATGGCGCTTTCCTGGCGATTCATTCGAGGCGCGTCCGACTCGCCACTCCAGAGCGGCCGGACCGATTTTTGCCGCAAGGCCGCGTCAGTGTGTTTAAAAAATTCCAGCAATTTCCAAGGAAATGCCGCCGGCACGCGTCTAAAGAACCGACATGTATATGGAAACCGGCGACCAGGACCTCGCGAAATCTGCCGCTGAAGGGGATTCAGCCTCATTCCAGGCGTTGTTGGAGCGCCATTACGATTCCATCTACACGATCGCGTACCGCTATTGCGGAGCGCGTGAGGATGCCGAGGACATCGCCCAGGAGGTGTGTGTCGCGCTGGTGCGGAAACTGCCGACCTACCGGGCGCAGTCGAAATTCAGGACCTGGCTCTACCGGATCACCGTCAACGCGGCGCGGGATCATCACCGCAAAAAAGTCTCCGCCGGCAAGCTGAACCGGGCCTATGCGGAGCTGTCGGACCTTGCCCGCGGGGACGCGGAGCAGGCGGCAGGCGAGCAGGCCTGGCTCTAT
Organism: Nitratireductor sp. XY-223; assembly: GCF_004959855.1. Classification (GTDB taxonomy): domain Bacteria; phylum Pseudomonadota; class Alphaproteobacteria; order Rhizobiales; family Rhizobiaceae; genus Hoeflea_A. The sequence goes on from NZ_SPNT01000004.1 coordinate 304,631, forward strand.
CAGTGCCTCGACCGGATCGGCGAGCCGCTCAGGGAAACGGCCATACTCGTGCTTGCCGAGGGCATGAGCCACAGGGAGGCGGCCGACATCCTCGACGTAAAGGAATCGACGGTGTCCTGGCGCATGCACGAGATGAAAAAGCAACTGAAAGCCCTTGCAACCGAAGAGGCGCAGGCATGAACAAGGAACTGGAAAGGGCAAGGCGCGCCTTCAGGGCGCAGGAGCCGATCCAGCCGCCGGACGCGGTGCGCCGCAATGCCATCGCCGAGGCCATGGCTCGGTTTGAAGAGGAAAATGCGGACGCGGCCCAAGGAAGTGAGGATCGCGAACGTCTCATGAAGGACGGTGGCGCGTGGACCACCGGCTTCAGATGGAGACGCATCATGAATATCGCATTTCCTGCCCGCATGGGCCTGCTGGCAGGCGGCGTGAGCCTTGCCGCCCTTTCCGTATTCGCCTTCAATTCCGGGCTGCTCAATGACATCCTGCGCTCCTCCGGCGGTCCGCAGCTCAAGGTGGACTCGCGCGCGGATCAGGCAGCGAACGCACCGGTGTCGCTCGACGCCGCCGGCGAACGCGTGACGGAATCACGGAGGGAAATCGCGGATATCTCCCTTTCGGAGGCCGTTCCCGCCGAACACGAAATTCAGTCCGCTGCTCCGCCGCAATCCATGGCCGCAAAGCCGAAAAGCACCGTCACCAGGGCGCTGCTGCAGAGCGGGGCCGCGCAGCGCGGCCGCGAGGCGGACGCCGTGGCCTCGGCCTCTCCGGGTGACTACAGGACGCAGCACGGCTACCAGGACCAGGGCCGGGACAGGTTTGCCGATATAACGCCGAATCAGCAGAAACTGGTCAGCGAAGCGCCCGTTTCCACCTTCTCGATCGATGTCGACACGGCATCCTACGCCTTCGTTCGGGCGGCCCTGAACCGGGGCGTCCTGCCGCAGAAGGACGCGGTGCGGGTCGAGGAGATGATCAACTACTTCGACTACGGCTATCCGGTTCCGGATGACCGCAGCGTGCCGTTCAACGCCGACATTTCGGTCATGCCGACCCCGTGGAACGCCGAGACCAAGCTGCTGCGGATCGGCATCAAAGGCTACGATCTTCAAAAGGCCGAGGCGCCGCGGGCCAATCTGGTGTTCCTGGTCGATACGTCCGGATCGATGAACGCGCCGGACAAGCTGCCGCTGCTCAGGAACGCGCTGAAGCTGCTCGTCTCGTCGCTGAAACCGGACGACACGGTGGCGATCGTCGCCTATGCGGGCAGCGCCGGAACGGTCCTGGAGCCGACCGCGGCATCGGACAAGGCGAAGATCCTGTCGGCGCTCGACGGCCTCGGTTCCGGCGGATCGACCGCCGGTGCCGAGGGCATCCGGCAGGCCTACCAGCTTGCCGAAAGCGGCTTTGACGGGGACGGCGTCAACCGGGTGATCCTGGCGACCGACGGCGATTTCAATGTCGGCATTACCGATACCGAAGAGCTCAAGAGCTTTATCGAGCGCAAGCGCGAGACAGGGATCGGCCTTTCGGTTCTCGGCTTCGGTCACGGCAACTACAATGACGAGCTGATGCAGGCGCTGGCGCAAAACGGCAACGGCAACGCCGCCTATATCGACACGCTGAACGAGGCCCGCAAGACCCTGGTCGCGGAAGCCGGATCGACGCTCTTCACCATTGCCAGGGACGTCAAGATCCAGGTCGAGTTCAACCCGGCGGCCATCCGCGAATACCGGCTGATCGGCTACGAGACCCGGCAATTGCGGCGCGAGGATTTCAACAACGACCGGGTCGATGCGGGCGATATCGGCGCGGGTCACTCGGTGACGGCCCTTTACGAGCTGACGCCCGCCGGATCGGCCGGCGGCCTGATCGACGATCTGCGCTACCGGCAAACCGAAACGCCAGCCGCTGCAGAATTGTCCGACGAATACGGCTACCTGAAGATCCGCTACAAACAGCCGGACAGCGACACCAGCGAACTGATCGGGGTGCCGATAACCGCAGACAGTGAAGTCGCTACGGTCGAAGCGGCATCAAACGACACACGCTTCGCCGCCGCCGTTGCCGCATTCGGCCAGGTGCTGCGCGGCGGCCGGCACACGGGATCGTTCGACTATGACGACATCATCGCGCTGGCGCGTTCGGGCAAGGGCGACGATCCCTACGGCTACCGCGGCGAATTCATCACCCTGGTGGAACTCGCCAAATCAGGCCAGGCCCTGCAGCCGCTGAAGGAATAGACGCGGTCGGCGGTGCGGTCTCGCAGGTGCCGACCGGCAAGACCTCGCCGATCCGATGACCCCCGGCGTGGCAGGACGTCGGATTTCGCTTTGCCTGACAAACTAGTCGCCCAAAGGCTGGGAACCCGTGCGCCCGTGGTAGGCGGTAAGCGAAGCGCGAATCCTGCGCAGGTTTTCCCGGGTTGTGTCCGCGTTCGCCTGTGCCACGCTCATTGCCAGCGTGTCCAACAACACGAGAAAGGCATAGCGGGAGGCTGTCGGCTTGAATATGTCCGGGTCCTCCGGCAGGTCGAAATTGATCGAAATGTCCGTGGTGTCTGCCAGGCTGGTTCCGGTCTTCGTCAGGCAGATGGTCGTCGCCCCGTAACCCGATGCTATTCGCGCCGCCGCAACGATCGCATCCGCCTCTCCGCTGGCGGAGATCGCCAGCAGGACGTCCTCGCGCCCAAGCGTGGCAGACCGCATCTGCATCAGGTAACTGTCGCTTAGCGCGATGGCCGAAAGCCCAAGGCGAAAAAACCGGTTCGCGGCCTCTTCCGCAAGCATTGACGAGCCACCACCTATGCCCACGACCACCAGGTTTCTGCACCGGGCAATTGCGCTTTGAGCGCGGTCCAGCGCTTCGCGATCAAGTTGCGCGCGCATATAGTTCGATGCTGCCGACAATGCCGAGAGCACCTGATCCATGGCGTCGTCGCCGTGTCGGTCGTCGCGGGAGGTGCCGGCCTCCAGGTACTGGAGACTGACTGCCAGATTCTGTGCAAGCCGCAACTTGAATTCACGATATCCCTCGCAACCGAGCGTGCGACAGAACCGAACAACGGTCGGCTTGCTGACACCCGATGCAGTCGCCAGTTCCGCAATGGTCATGGTCGAGATGTTTTCCATCTGGCTCATCACGAAATCTGCCACCTTCTGCTCCTGAGTGGCAAAGCTGCCATCCATGCGCTGGAGCGCGGAGATCACGTCGGAGACCCGGATCTTCCCCCTCGTTTCAATGCTGGCTTCGGCTTTTTCAAACGACATTGGCTGTCCCGATTCTGTAACTCGGTTTCATATTGAGCAAAAATTTGGCTGAGATTCCAGAGATTTCGTTCAAACTTCCACGCTTTTTGAAACTAAATAACATTTTTCTCTTGATTTTTCTCATATTTCTTCGGTATTTTGTAACCGAGTTACATATTGCGTGGCAGGGAGGTCAAATGCGCAAGTGGGCTGCAATGGCGAGCGATCGCATCAACAAGGTTGTTGAGGCCATTGTTGCGCTCCTGATGCTGCTCCTTGTTCTGGACGTCTGGCTGGGCGTTGTAGACCGCTACTATTTTCACTGGCAATTGCCGTGGCCCGAAGTCATCGCACGCTATCTGATGATCTGGGCAGCCATGCTGGCGGTGTCTTCCGGGATATCGAGACGCGAGCACATCGGATTGACGGCGGCGATCCACGCCATTCCGCTCGGCATGCGGCGCGTACTGCTGGTTCTGGTGGACGTATTGTCGTTGGCCCTGTTCCTATACGTTCTGTTCTACGGCATTCCGTTTGCCCAAAGCGGTGCATCCAGGCAGGCCATGATATTCGGAATGAGCCTTGCACCGTTCTATGCCGCCATTCCTGCCGCTGCAGCAGTCGCATCCGTGCAACTCGTACTGGTGCTGATCCGCGACCTCGGAACCCATCTCGAAAACGCACCGGATGAGGAACTGGCTTGATGTGGGCGGGTCTGGCATTCGTATTGTTGATCCTGTGCGGCATGCCCATCGGATTTGCGATCGGGCTTGCAGGCGTCGTCGGGCTCATCGACATGGGCGGCACCCAGTTCCTGGCCATAGGGCCCTCGAAGATCTTCAACGGATTGAACATCTTTCCGTTCCTCGCCATGCCGTTCTTCATTCTGGCGGGCGAGATCATGAACGACATCGGCATCACCCAACGGCTCGTGAAGCTCGCGCAGGTGCTTGTCGGACGGTTTCGAGGCGGGTTGGCCCATACGAATATGCTCGCGTCGGTGTTCTTCGCAGGGCTGACCGGATCCGCCACGGCCGACGCCGCTGCGTTTGGGCGCACATTGGTCCCGGCGATGGTTGAGGAAGGTTACAAGCGTGACTATGCATGCGCGGTCACCGCGGCGGGGTCGATCATCGGGCCGACCATTCCGCCGTCAGGACTGATGGTTGTCTACGGTTCCCTCATGGGCGTGTCGATCGCCGGGCTGTTTGCCGCCGGAATGCTGCCGGGACTTGCGATATGTCTTGTTTGCATGGCCGTTATCGCGATCGGCGGCAATCGGGAAAACCTGCCCAAGGCGGTCCGCGGCGCAACGCTGGGCGAGGTATGGCGGACCTTTGTCAGCTCGCTGACGGCGCTCGCGATGCCGGTGATAATCCTGGGAGGCATACTCGGCGGCATCGTAACGCCAACCGAGGCGGCCTCCATTGCCGTTGCCTATGCTGTATTCATCGGCGTGTTCGTCTATCGAACCCTCACAATTAGAGGTTTCTACAGCATGCTGGTCCGCACCGCGCGGATAACCGGTGTGATTTTCGTCATCATCGCCTTCGCCGGCATACTCGGTTGGTGGATGAGTTTCGAGCGCATTCCCCAGGCGATCGCCGAAACCGTGCTCGGGCTATCCGACAACCGCTTTGCCGTCATAGCGATCATCATCGGCCTGCTGCTTGTCGTCGGCATGGTGATGGACATCACCGCGATCCTCATCATTCTTGCACCGGTATTGGTTCCATTGACCGAACAGGTCGGATTGGAGCCGATTCACGCCGGGATCATCTTTGTTCTGGCACTGAACATCTCGCTGATGACCCCGCCTGTCGGCGCGTGTCTGTTTGTGCTGAGTTCCGTCACCGGTGAAAAGCTCGAGCGTATCTCGATCAAGCTCTTTCCGTTCTTGATCGCCGAGATCGCCATCCTCTTCATCTTCGCTTTCTGGGAAGACGCCGCACTGCTGCTGCCGCGTTACCTGGGCTTTGCCGATTGATCCGAAACTGAACCAAAGGGAGACTGAAATGAAACGGACACTAGCAATTGTTGCCCTGGCAATGACAATAACCGCGGGCGCGGCGTACGCTGAGGGCGGCGTCATCAAGTTCGGACACGACAACAAGACCGATCCATTTGAAAACCCGGCACACGCCTGCACGGCCGTGTTCTCGAACCTTGTGACATCAGGGACCAATGGAAGTGTTACCGTTGAGGTATTCGGCTCAAACCAGCTTGGTTCGGCTGCCGAGCATGTCCAGCAGATGCGCGACGGGATCATTCAGGCAACGTTGACGTCAACCGGGGCCCTGGCCAGCTACTATCCGCGAATCGACGTCCTGAACCTGCCGTTTGCGTTCTCGGGCAACGCCTCGACCTACGAGGTCTTCGACGGTGAATTCGGGACAGAACTTGCAGCGGACATCGAGGCCACCCTCGGAGACGTTGTCGTCCTGGGGTTCCCCGACACCGGCGGTTTCTTTGCCGTCACCAACTCACAGCGCCCGATCGCGGATCTTGCTGATTTCGATGGCATCCGCATCCGGACCATGACCCTGCCCTCGCACCAGAAAATCGTGCAATCGCTCGGCGCGGAAGCTTATCCGCTGGCGTGGGGCGAGGTCTATTCCGGTCTTCAGACCGGAGTGATCGACGGTCAAATGAACCCGGTACCGATCATTTCGTTCGCGAACTTCTCGGAAGTGCAGAAATACATGACGCTGACGAACCACCTGTTTTCACCCTACACGTTCATGATGAACAAGGCTTTCTACGATGGGCTTTCGGATGATGAGCGTGCGACGATCCACACCGCAGCCGAGAACTGTGTTGCGGCAAGCCGTGGACTGAGCCGGATTATCGAAGCCTCCGATCGTGGCCTGGCCGGGTTGATGGACAAGATGGAAGTCACGGCGCTTTCCGACGATCAGCGCAAGGCCATGGCCAGTGCTGCTCAGCCGGCATTCGAGGCACACGTTCGCGAAAACCTGGACGAAAAAGCGGTTTCGTTGCTGGCCACTTTCAAGTCTGCGGTCGCAGCCGCCAACGCCGCGACCTATCTCGACTAATCCTCCCGGCGGGCCGACAGGCTCGTCGAGTAAATGCTGGCGGGCCATGGACCGGCCTGCCAGCATTCAAACCGAGCTGGACCCGACATAATGCGTGTTTTCTGTGCTTCCATCGCGACGGAAACCAACACATTTTCGCCTCTGCGTACGGATTTCACCGATTTCCTGCAGAGTTTTTACGCGCCTCCCGGTGAGCACCCGAAGACCCCGACCTTGTGCAGCGCGGTCTTTCCGGTTTTGCGCGCCCGTGCCACGCAGGGTGAGATTGAACTGATCGAGGGCACAGCCACCTGGGCCGAACCCGGCGGTCTCATAAATGCCCGCACGTGGGACCGACTGAAGGCCGAAGTACTGGATCAACTCGAGGCCGCCATGCCGGTTGATGCCGTCATTCTGGGCCTCCACGGTGCGATGATCGCCAATGGCTGCAACGACTGCGAAGGCGCATTGATCGAGGCCGCACGAAAAATCGTCGGACCCCGTGCCAAGATAGGCGTCACTTTCGATCCACACAGCCATCTGAGCGACAAGCGGGTCAGGAATGCGGATATCATCACGGTATTCAAGGAGTTCCCGCACACGGACTTCGTCGAAACGGCTGAAAATTGCATCGACCTGACACTGCGGGCTGCAAGGGGGGAAATTGCACCCGCCATGGAGGTTTTCGACGTCCGCATGATCGACATGCTGCCGACCAGCCGCGAACCGATGCGCAGCTTTGTCGATCGTATGCTTGCTTACGAAGCTGATGGCCGTGCACTGTCGTTGTCCGTCATCCATGGCTTCATTGCAGGCGACTCACCCGATCTGGGCACAAAGATGATTGCGATCACGAACGGCAATTCTGATACAGCGCGGCGCCTGGCCCGCGATTTGGGAATGGAGCTGTTTTCCTTTCGCGGCCGCGCGGCGCCCGATTTCCTGCCGGCGCGGACGGCACTGGAACGGGCCGCACAAGCACCATGCAAGCCGGTCGTTGTCGCCGACGTCTGGGACAATCCCGGCGGCGGTGTGGCGGGCGACAGTACAATCATGTTGCGAGAGGCCATCCGGATCGGACTGACCGATGCAGCGTTCGGCACGATTTGGGACCCGATGGCCGTCCGGCTTTGTCATGCCGCCGGTGAAGGCGCGTCTATTCCGTTGCGTTTCGGCGGCAAGACATCCGCTGATGCCGGTGATCCGATCGACGCGGAAGTCGAGGTGCTGAAGCTTAAACGAAACGCGGCGCAAAGTTTTGGCGAGTCGGTTGTTCCATTGGGCGACTGTGCGGTCATTCGGGTGGCGGGAATCGAAATCGTCCTGAACTCCAATCGCGCACAGGTGTTCTCACCCGACCTGTTCTCCAACCTCGGGATCGATCCCTCCTCGCGGCAGGTGTTGGTGGTGAAGTCCACCAACCATTTCCACGGTGCGTTCGCATCCATCGCGTCGGAAATCCTGTATGCTGCGGTGGATGGCCCCTACCCCAACGATCCCCGCCACAACGCCTACACAAATCTGACCAGAGAAATATGGCCCATCGTCAAAAACCCGCATGGGACGAAAGCAGCGTAATGTTCGAAGAAATTGACACTCCAGCGGTCTTGGTCGACCTCGATATCGCGGAAGCAAACATCAGCCGGTTCCAGGCACATTGCGATGCACACGGGCTGGCCGTGCGCCCTCACATAAAGACGCACAAACTGCCTTATCTGGCTGCCCGGCAGATCGCAGCCGGAGCCACTGGCATCACCTGCCAGAAAATCAGTGAGGCCGAGGCGATGATCGCCGGGGGCGGTATCGACGATGTGCTTCTGACCTACAATGTGATCGGGAAATCCAAGCTCGCACGGCTTCGTGGACTGGCAGATCGTGTCAGGCTTACCGTGGTAGCGGATAATCCCGTCATCGTTGCGGGTCTTTCCGAGGCATTCACCGAAAGTGCAGACCCTTTGCGGGTGCTTGTCGAATGCGATACGGGCGCCGCGCGATGCGGCGTGCCGACACCCGAAGCGGCCGCGGAACTGGCAGACTGCATCTCCACCGCTCCGGGCCTGCATTTCGCCGGGCTGATGACATATCCTCCGGTGGGACGCGAGGAGGCAGTTCAGGACTGGCTGGCCCGCGCGAAGGCGCTGATCGAGGCGCAGGGGCAAAATGTCGAGGTGGTTTCGAACGGCGGATCACCCGGAATGTGGAAAGCCGAAGCCGTATCAATCGCAACCGAGTATCGGATCGGCACATACGTATACATGGACCGGTCGCTCGTCGAGCAGGGCGTGTGCCAGTGGGGCGATTGCGCACTGACGGTGCTGGCAACGGTGGTTTCTGTGCCGGCGACGGACCGCGCGGTCATCGATGCAGGTTCGAAAGTCCTGACCTCCGACCTACTGGGGCTTGAAGGCCATGGCCATGTCGTCGAACGGCCAGACATCCTGGTCGCGAACTTGTCGGAAGAGCACGGTGTGCTGACCGCACCGGAGATTGGATTGAAAGTCGGCGACCGCATCAGGATTGTCCCCAACCATGCCTGCGTCGTGTCCAATATGCTCGATTGTGTCGAATTGATCCGCGGAACCAGACATCAGGAACGAATGCCGGTGCAAGCGCGCGGGCAGGTCTGGTGAGCGTGTCGCTTGCCTTGAGGAAAGGGATACCAGGATGACCATTGAACGCATTGGCAACGATCGCACTGGCGCCGGAGGCCAACCGCTGCCGTTTTCCCCGGCCGTCCGGGCGGGCGACTTTGTCTATGTCTCGGGACAGATTGCCATGAATGAACGCGGTGAAGTCGAACCCGGCGGAATTGAGGCGCAAACACGTCGCACGTTGGAAAATGTGCGAAATGTCCTGAAGACAGCAGGCTGCACCCTTGATGAAGTGGTAAAAGCCAATTGCTGGCTGGACGATCCTCGCGACTTTTGGACCTTCAACAAAGTCTACGCCGAGTTTTTTCCCAACGGCGGTCCGGCGCGATCCACCGTGCGTTCACAGTTGATGGTGGACGCCAAGGTCGAGATCGACGTGATCGCATACAAACCTACAGGCTAAGTCGGCGGCACCAACCACCTGCCTCACCGGTCTGCGCCCTTCTCGCCCGAGAGCTGTGAGGAATAGTAGTAGACAATTGCCTGCGCCCGGTTTTTGACGGACAGCTTTTCGTAGATGTTCGAAAGGTGGAACTTCACCGTGTTGGTCGAGATCTGCAGCGATTTCGACAGTTCGCGGTTGGACAGGCCGTTGGACAAGGCCTCCAATATGGCGCGTTCCTTGCGCGACAGGCTGTAAATCGGGTCCTGCTGCATCTGGCGAACGTCGACAAACGGAAACACCATCTTTCCGGCAGCCACGTCGGCGCAGGTTTCCAGCAATCCCTCGACCTCGCCGGACCGTGGGGCGAAACCAGCCGCTCCGGCCTGCATCGCGAGTCTCGGAAAGTCTCCCGTGGCTTCGCCATAGACCACAAAACGAGGCGCGTTTTCGTGTTCGCGCAGCACCTCGATCAGCTTTGCCGCGCCCAGGACCGGCAGGTTCCAGTCAATCACACCAACCTGTACAGGCACCCGCATCACGATGCCGAGAAAGCCCTCGGCGGTTGCGGACGTGGCCACCAGAGAGAAGCGCGGATCCCGCTCGAATATCTCGGACATGGCCGAAAGGACCAGCGGATTGCTGTCTGCGAGCATGATGTTGATCGGTGTCCCGGGATTCTCAACCATTTGTTTTCACGCCAGTATTTTCCAAAAACCTACCCATATGTGCGGGTCTTTAAAAGCTATAATGTGAATATACTACCTAAATTGGTAGGTAATTCACTCCCCAATTAGATACCCAAAGGCAGTAGTAACTTACGTTGTGTCACCGGGCAAGCCTGGGTTTTTCTGGATGTCACGATGACAAACGGGGCCGAACGGTCCCTAAGTGGAGGACATCGACTGATGACAATTCAGATCTTTCCCCGGCTCGAGATCCCTGAGACGCTTGCTGCGGGCCCCGGCCCCGGCAACACCGATGCGCGCGTCCTTCAAGCCTTCGCCGGTGCAGGCGTGGCCGATCACATGCAGGCTGACGTCCTGAGGGGGATGATCGAATGCAAGCACATGCTGCGCGACATCTGGGGCACCCAGAACACCTACACCTTTGCCGTCGCAGGCACCGGCTGGAGCGGTCTGGACGCAATGTTCTCCGCGGTTATGCCGGGTGACAAGGTTGTCGCCTTCTCGAACGGCACCTTCTCCGGCATCGATTCACTCACGCTCAGGATCAAGGCCGCGACCCAGGCCGAACTGGCTGCCGATTCCCTGAACCCGCAGGCAGCGAGCGTTACCGTGATCGAGGTGCCGCACGGCCAGTCGGTGTCCGCCGAAACGGTCGACGCCGCATTGGCCGAGCACAAGCCGAAATGGGCCTTCATGGCACACTGGGAGACAGGGTCGGGCCGTGTCAACGATATCCGCGGCTTCTCGGATGCCTGCGAACGCCACGGCGTCATGGGGCTGGTCGATGCCGTCTCGTCCCTCGGCGTCGCGGATTTCTCGATCGACGATTATCCGGGCATCGCCGGATGGGCGTCCTGCCCGCAAAAGGGACTGTGCTGCCTTCCCCTGACCTACGCCCCCGTCAGCTTTCGCGAGGAGTACGTCCACTCCCTCAAGGCGACCGGGGCCTACACCTACGTGCACAATCCGATTTTCGAGGCGCGCCACTGGGGCATCGTCGACGGGGCCGACGTCGAAAAGGGCTCCTATCACCGAACCCATTCCGGCTATGCGGTTGCCGCGTTCCATGAATCGCTGCGCCTGACCCTTCAGGAAGGGCGTGCCAACCGCGCCGAATCCTACCGGATGCACGAAGCTGCCTTGCGTGACGCGGTCACGGCGATGGGCTGCAAGGTGACGTCGAACATGACCAGCCTCGTCGTTCTGAACCTGCCGGACGACCTGGCCGGTCGCGAGATGGAACTGGTGCAGAACTGCCGCGCCGAAGGCTTCGGCATCTGGCCCACCCTGTCGGCACCCGTACAGATCCGCATCGGCATACTGAACCAGCTGCGCCCCTCGGCCATCTGGGAAATCGTCGGGCGCTTCGCCGATGCGATGCGGGCACTGGGTGCGGATGTGGACCAGGCCGCGGTCGACGCGATCCTCGACCAGCACTATGCGCCGGCTGTCGCGGCGCAATAGGAGGGACCCATGGATATCCACGAATACCAAGCCAAGGAAATCCTCTCGAATTTCGGCGTCGAGGTGCCGACGGGCGCATTGGCGTACAGCCCCGAACAGGCGGCCTATCGCGCCCGGGAACTGGGGGGCGACAGCTGGATCGTCAAGGCCCAGGTCCATGCCGGTGGCCGCGGCAAGGCGGGCGGCGTCAAGCTGTGCCACTCCCAGGACGCGATCTACGAGGCTTGCGACGCCATGTTCGGGCGCAAGCTGGTCACCCATCAGACAGGCCCGGAAGGCAAGGGCATCTACCGTGTTTACGTCGAATCCACGGTGCAGATCGATCGTGAAATCTATCTGGGTTTCGTTCTGGACCGGTCCAGCCAGCGTGTGATGATCGTCGCTTCCTCCGAGGGCGGCATGGAGATCGAGGAGATCTCGGCCGAACGACCGGACAGCATCGTCCGCTCGACCGTTGAACCGGCGGTCGGCCTGCAGGAGTTTCAGGCGCGTGAGATCGCCTTCAGCCTGGGGATTGATCCGGCGCTGATTCCGAACATGGCGCGCACGTTGCATGGCTGTTATCGCGCCTTCCGCGATTTCGATGCGACCATGGTCGAGATCAACCCGCTCGTCATTACCGGCGACAACAGGGTGCTGGCCCTGGACGCCAAGATGAGCTTCGACGACAACGCGCTGTTTCGCCATCCGCAGATCAGCGAGCTGCGCGACAAGTCGCAGGAAGATCCGCGTGAAAGCCGCGCCGCCGACCGTGGCCTGTCCTATGTCGGGCTGGATGGAAATATCGGCTGCATCGTCAACGGCGCCGGTCTGGCAATGGCAACGATGGACACGATCAAGCTCGCCGGAGGCGAGCCCGCGAACTTCCTCGACATCGGTGGAGGCGCGTCCCCGGAACGGGTGGCCAAGGCGTTCCGTCTGGTTCTTTCGGACAGCAACGTGCAGGCGGTTCTGGTCAACATTTTTGCCGGCATCAACCGCTGCGACTGGGTGGCCGAAGGGGTCGTGCATGCGCTGAAGGAGCTTCAGATCGACATTCCCGTCGTGGTCCGGCTGGCCGGCACCAATGTCGAGGAAGGACAGAAAATCCTCGCCAAATCCGGATTGCCCATCATCCGCGCGACGACGCTGATGGAGGCCGCCGAGCGCGCCGTTGCCGCCTGGCAGAACGATCTTACCCAGGGCACCAAAATAAGGGCAGTGTAATGAGCATTCTTCTAGATCGTGACTCCCGTGTCATCGTTCAGGGGATCACCGGGCGCATGGCCCGTTTCCACACCAAGGACATGCTGCAATACGGCACCAACGTCGTCGGTGGCGTGGTGCCCGGCAAGGGCGGCGAATCCGTTGAAGGCGTGCCGGTTTTCGACACGGTGAAACAGGCCGTCGAGGCAACCGGCGCGGACGCAAGCCTGGTTTTCGTGCCGCCGCCCTTTGCCGCGGATTCGATCATGGAGGCGGCAGACGGCGGCATTCGCTACTGCGTGTGCATTACCGACGGCATCCCCGCTCAGGACATGATCCGCGTGAAGCGATACATGTACCGCTATCCGCGCGACAGGCGCATGGTCCTGACGGGGCCGAACTGCGCCGGCACGATCAGCCCCGGAAAGGCACTTTTGGGAATCATGCCCGGTCATATCTATCTGCCGGGCCATGTGGGCATCATCGGCCGCTCCGGCACGCTTGGCTACGAAGCTGCGGCACAGCTCAAGGAGCACGGCATCGGCGTTTCCACAAGCGTCGGCATAGGCGGCGACCCCATCAACGGGTCGTCCTTCAAGGACATTCTCGAGCGCTTCGAGCAGGACGATGAGACCCACACGATCGCCATGATCGGCGAGATCGGCGGCCCTCAGGAAGCCGAGGCCGCCGAGTATATCCGCGACCATGTCACCAAGCCCGTGGTGGCCTATGTGGCCGGAATGACCGCCCCGAAGGGCCGCACGATGGGTCATGCCGGCGCGATTATCTCCGCCTTCGGCGAGAGCGCGTCGGAAAAGGTCGAAATCCTCTCCGCGGTCGGTGTGACGGTGGCCGAGAACCCTGCCGTTATCGGCGACACGATCGCCCAGGTCATGAAAGAGGCTGCGTGATGGCCAGGCCTTCGGTAATGGTAACGCGCCGCTGGCCGGCGGCCGTCGAGGCCCGACTGGCGGAAAATTACGATGCGGTGCTCAATACGGGCGACAAGCCGCTTTCGCCGGCGGAGTTCCGGCAGGCACTCAAGACCTACGATGCGGTGTTGCCCACCGTGACCGACCGGTTGAACGCCGAGGCCCTGGACGTGCCCGCCACCAGGACGAGGATCCTTGCCAACTACGGTGTCGGCTACAGCCACATCTGCGAGCAGACCGCGCGCAGCCTGGGACTGACCGTGACCAACACCCCTGACGTCCTGTCCGAATGCACCGCGGATCTGGCCATGACGCTGCTTCTGATGGCCGCCCGCCGCGCCGGCGAAGGCGAGCGCGAGCTTCGCGCCGGCGGCTGGACCGGCTGGCGTCCGACGCATCTGGTAGGAACCAAGGTCAGCGGCAAGACCCTCGGCATCATCGGTTACGGCCGCATCGGTCAGGAAATGGCCCGCCGCGCGCATCACGGTTTCGGCATGACAATCATCGTGCAAAACCGCAGCCGCGTCGATCCGTCCATCCTGGCGCATTGCAACGCGACTCAGGTCGACAGTGTCGAAGAGCTTTTGCCGCAATGCGATTTCGTTTCCCTGCACTGTCCCGGCGGCGACGGGAACCGGCACCTCATCAACGCGGCCCGGCTGGATCTGATGAAGCCCGGCGCCTTCCTGATTAACACGGCGCGCGGAGAGGTTGTCGACGAACGCGCACTGATCCAGGCGCTGATGTTCGAAACAATTGGCGGCGCGGCACTGGATGTCTTTGACGGCGAGCCGCGCATCAACCCCGACCTCATGCAATGCGACAACGTGGTGATGCTGCCGCACCTGGGCAGCGCAACCCGGGAGGCAAGAGAGGCCATGGGATTCCGTGTTCTCGACAACCTGGGTGACTTCTTCGAGGGGCGCGATCCGCGGGATCGTGTGATCTGATGCACGTTGCGGTTCAGGATGATCTGCGTTCGATAGCAGAAGACCGGACAGCCTATGCCGACGGCCTGTGGGCGGAACTGCGCATTCTGTGGCGCAATATCCTGCTCAAGCGCGCCCCGCATGTTGCATCCTGGGCCGATGCCCCCTCCCCGACCGCCATCCCCTTGGGAAAAGAGGCCACGCCCTACCTTCAGGCACTGTCCATCTGGTTTCAACTGCAGCGTATCATCGAAGAAAACGCGGCCGTTCGCGACAGGCGCATGACCGAAACCATTCGGGGACCGGAAGCCGTCGAGGGCGGCTTCGCCGAAGCCCTGTCCTCCAACGCGATCACCGCCGAACGTTTTCGGGACGTCGCCGGTGCCCTTTCTGTCGGCCCGACCCTGACCGCGCACCCGACGGAAGCCAAGCGTGTAACCGTGCTGGAGATTCACCGCCGGATTTACCGTTGTCTCGTCAGCCTCGAGTCCCAACGATGGACCCCGACCGAAAGAGCCGAGCTGCTGCACGACATCGAAGCGGAAATCGACCTGCTTTGGCTTACCGGCGAGCTTCGCTTGACGCGTCCCAGTTTGAACGACGAGATCGAGTGGGGCTTCCAGTTTTTCCGCGACAGCATTTTCGAAGCGGTGCCGCAGGTTTTGGAACGCTTCGACCAGGCGACAAAACAGGCCTTTGGCGAAGCCGCCGATACCACACCGGAAATCCGCCTTCACAGCTGGATCGGCGGAGATCGTGACGGCAATCCGAATGTCACGACGGAAATTACCGCCCAGGCGATACGGCGTGGCCGTGAACTTGCGCTCGAGCTTTATCAAAATTCGCTTGCCAAGGCCGCCGGCCGGCTCAGCATAAGCGATCAGATTCTGTCGCTTCCGGAGCCCCACCGGTCGCAGGTGCAGGCCTTGATAGAAGGCGGCCCCCAGACCGGCCGCAATCCCAACGAGCTCTTCCGGCAGGCCGCGTCGGCGATCGGGGACCGTTTGCAAAACGGGTCCTATGTGCATATCGGTCAGTTCCTCTCCGACCTCGACACGCTGGACGCGGCGCTGTGTGCCGTGGATGCCGAACCCCTGGCACGGCGTTATATCCGCCGGCTGCGCAGGTCCGCGTCGGTATTCGGTTTCCGGACCGCGACGCTGGATATCCGCCAGAATTCGACGGTCACGACCGCCGTCCTCTCGGAGATCTGGGAAAAACAGCCGGGCGCGGCACCGATCTACGGGACGAGCGCGTGGTCGGCGCGCCTGCGCCGGGAACTCGCTGACCCTGATTTGCAACGCCTCGACCCGGCCGGGCTGACGGATCAGGGGCGGGAACTGCTTCAGCTTCTGGCGCTGATGAATTCCATCTGCACAGAGCCGGATCCGAAGGCCGTCGGTCCTTTCATCCTGTCCATGACACGGTCCGCCGATGATATTCTCGGTGTCTACCTGCTCGCGCGTTATGCCGGCTTTGGGGCCGAAACGCTGGATCTTGCGGTCGTGCCGCTGTTCGAAACGATCGACGATCTGCGCAACGCTCCGTCCATCCTTCTGACCCTGCTTGACGTTCCGCTTGCCCGGCGCAGCCTCAAAACCAGGGGGCAGACAATCGAGGTCATGCTCGGCTATTCCGACAGCGGCAAGGATGGCGGTTTCTTCTGCTCGACCTGGGAGCTGGACCGGGCGCAGCGGAAAATCGCCTCGGCCCTGAAAACGCAAGGGTTTCACGCAGCCTTTTTCCACGGCCGCGGCGGGTCTGTCAGTCGTGGCGGCGCCCCCGCCGGTCGGGCCATAGCGGCGCAGCCCGCAGGAACGATATCGGGCCGGCTGCGTGTTACCGAACAGGGCGAGGTCGTCTCGGCGCAATATGCCAACCGCGGTACGGCCGCGGCGCATCTGGAGCTTTTGCTCGCCCATACGCTTCGGCACTCGGCCGAGCCCTGCGATACGCCTGCCCGTCCCGAATTCGAAGATGCGCTGGATGCGCTGTCGGGCCTGTCTCAGACGACCTATGTCTCGCTTCTCCAGATGCCGGGTTTCCTGAGCTATTTCCAGGAGGCGAGCCCGGTCGAGGAAATGGCGCGGCTGAAGATAGGTTCACGCCCTGCCCGCCGCTTCGGTGCCCAGAGCCTTGACGATCTGCGCGCCATCCCGTGGGTGTTCGCCTGGTCGCAAAATCGCCACCTGATCACCGGCTGGTACGGCTTTGGTGCGGCGGTCCACAATTTTCGGCGTTTCCGCGGCGCGCGCGGCGACCAGGTCCTGCAAGATCTGCTGCGGGAATCGAGACTGTTCAGACTCATCGTCGACGAGATCGAAAAGGCGCTTTACCAGACGGACATGGCGATTGCCGGCGAGTACGCCTCACTGGTTGCCGACCCCAAAACACGCGAGACCATATTCGGTGCGATCAAGGCCGAATACGAACGGGCCTGCGACAGCGTGCGTTTCCTGACCAAGTCGCGGGCGATCGGGCGCCGTTTCCCCCGGTTTTGCGAAAGCTTTGACCGCAAACGCGCCGATCTTGACCGGATTAACGCCCTGCAGGTGGCGCTGCTGCGCGAATCGCGCGGCGGCGCCCAAGGCACCGCTGTGCCGGTGCCGCTCCTGCAATCCATGAACGCCGTATCGGCCGGCCTTGGCTGGACCGGCTAACAAATGCAGGAGGCCTGTACCGTGAATACACACCACCGTTTCGATGGCTTTTTCACCGAATCCCTCGCTAGCCGCGACCCCGAGCTTCAGGCCGCGATCATGGGCGAGCTTGGCCGGCAACGCGACGAGATCGAGCTGATCGCATCGGAGAACATCGTTTCCGCAGCCGTCATGGAAGCCCAGGGCTCGGTTCTGACCAACAAATATGCCGAAGGCTATCCCGGCCGGCGCTACTATGGCGGCTGCAAATATGTCGACGTGGCCGAGAACCTGGCCATCGACCGCGCCAAGCAGCTGTTCGGCTGCGAGTTCGCCAATGTGCAGCCCAATTCCGGCTCGCAAGCCAACCAGGGCGTGTTCCTGGCCCTGCTGCAGCCGGGCGACACCATCCTCGGCATGAATCTCGCTTCCGGCGGCCACCTGACCCACGGTGCCGCGCCGAACCAGTCGGGCAAGTGGTTCAATTCCGTGCAATACGGCGTGCGCCGCGAAGACAACCTGATCGACTATGACGAGATCGAAGCGCTGGCGAGGGG
Organism: Nitratireductor sp. XY-223; assembly: GCF_004959855.1. Classification (GTDB taxonomy): domain Bacteria; phylum Pseudomonadota; class Alphaproteobacteria; order Rhizobiales; family Rhizobiaceae; genus Hoeflea_A. The sequence continues at coordinate 322,342 of NZ_SPNT01000004.1, forward strand.
GCACTTCCCGAAGCTAATCATCGCCGGCGGCTCGGCTATTCCGCGCGTCATCGACTTTGCCCGCATGCGCGAGATCGCCGACATGGTCGGCGCCTACCTGCTCGTCGACATGGCCCACTTTGCCGGGCTGGTCGCCGCCGGCGAGCACCCTTCGCCATTCCCCCACGCCCATGTGGCGACCACCACCACCCACAAAACCCTGCGCGGTCCGCGCGGCGGGATGATCCTGACCAATGACGAGACCATCGCCAAAAAGGTCAATTCGGCGATCTTTCCGGGCATCCAGGGCGGCCCGCTGATGCATGTGATCGCGGCCAAGGCGGCGGCCTTCGGCGAGGCGCTGCGCCCCGAGTTCAAGGATTACATGCGCCAGGTGCGCGCAAATGCCGACGCACTGGCCGACCAGCTGATCAAGGGCGGTCTGGACATCGTCACCGGCGGCACGGACACGCACGTAATGCTGGTTGACCTGCGGCCCAAGGGCGTGACCGGCAACATCGCGGACAAGGCTCTCGGCCGCGCCAATATCACCACCAACAAGAACGGAATCCCGTTTGACCCGGAAAAGCCGACAGTGACCTCGGGCATCCGCCTGGGCACCCCCGCGGGCACGACCCGCGGCTTCGGCCAGGCGGAATTTCGCGAGATTGCCGATCTGATCGTCGAAGTGCTCGACGGCCTGGCCGTCAACGGCGAAGACGGCAACGCGGACGTCGAGGCACGTGTGCGCGCCAAGGTGGCTGACCTGTGCGCGCGCTTCCCGATCTATGAGCAAGCGCAATTCCGAGGAGCCTGAAACATGAGTTTTTTTGCCGTCGAGCAGGCGCCCGCGCGCCTTAATCGCAGTGAACTGGCCGTTCCGGGCAGCCAACCGCAAATGTTTGAAAAGGCGGCACAATCCGATGCCGATGTCATTTTTCTCGATCTCGAGGATGCGGTGGCGCCCGATGAAAAGGAACAGGCGCGCAGGAACATCATTCAGGCCCTGAACGAAGTCGACTGGGGCAGCAAGACCATGTCGATCCGCATCAACGGCCTCGATACGCACTACATGTACCGGGACGTGGTGGATATCGTCGAACAGGCCGGCGAGCGCCTGGACCTCATCATGATCCCCAAGGTGGGAACCGCGGCCGATGTCTATGCAGTCGACATGATGGTCACCCAGATCGAAGACGCCAAGGGCTACAAGAAGCGGATCGGTTTCGAGCACATCATCGAGACCGCGCTCGGCATGCAGAATGTGAATGAGATCGCCTCGGCGTCGAAGCGCAACGAAAGCCTGCATTTCGGCGTCGCCGATTATGCCGCCAGCACGCGTGCCCGCACCACGATCATCGGCGGCGTCAATCCCGACTATTCAGTGCTGACCGATCCCGCCAACGACGGCAGCCGCGACGTGCACTGGGGCGACATGTGGCATTATGCGCTGGCTCGAATGGTCGTTGCGGCGCGCGCCAACGGTCTGCGCCCGATCGACGGACCGTTCGGCGATTTCCAGGACCCCGACGGTTATCGTGCGGCCGCCCGGCGTGCCGCCGTATTGGGCTGTGAAGGCAAGTGGGCCATCCACCCCAGCCAGATCGCGCTTGCCAACGGGGTGATGAGCCCGTCTGACGCCGAGGTCACCAAGGCCCACCGCATCCTGGAAGCCATGGCGGAGGCCGAAGCGGCCGGCAGGGGCGCGGTGTCGCTGGACGGTCGCCTGATCGACTACGCATCCATCCGGCAGGCCGAGGTGATGGTCGAGAAATCCCGCCAGATCGCCGCCGGCTGATCCGCGCGTCGCGGTGCGGAAGATGGTCGATCTTCGCGGCAGGGCCCGGGCGATCTTCGACCGGGCGGTCGAGGCCGCGAACCCGTCACTTGCCTTGCGAAACCGATTGGCATCGCAACCGTTTCCGGTGCCGGCAAGCGGTGGGCGTACCATATTGATCGCCATCGGCAAGGCCGCGCCCGCCATGCTTTCGGAGGCCCTCGACCACGTGGCCGGCGAGCGCGAGGCGATTGCCGTTACCAATTACGAGAACGACGTGCAGGTGCCGGGCGCCACCGTCATCCGGGCCGGACATCCCGTGCCGGACCAAAACGGACTGTCGGCGGGCCGGCACATAATCGGCCTGCTTTCTTCCGCGACGTCCAAGGATCACGTGATTGCACTCATCTCCGGCGGGGGCTCCGCGCTGGTTCCGGCGCCTGTGGACGGCGTCAGCCTTGAAGACAAGGCGGAGGTTAACCGGCTGCTGCTGTCCTGCGGGATGGATATTGTGGCCATGAACCTCGTCCGTCAGCAACTGAGCAGGCTGAAGGGCGGCGGCCTGCCAAGGCTTGCGGCACCCGCTGCGGTGACGGCCTATATCCTTTCCGATGTGATCGGCGATGACCTGCGCGCAGTCGCCAGCGGCCCGACCGTTTCGCCGATCGGCACACGGGCCGAGGCGCGGCAAGCCTGCAAAGAGGCGGGTATCTGGAACGGCCTGCCCGCATCCGTGCGCGCTCACCTGGAGCGAGACGAAGAGAAAATGAACTCCTTTCCCGAGGCCGGCAACCATCTGATCGGGTCCAACCGCCTCAGCCTGATGGCCGCCCGGAGCGAAGCCGGGAAGGACTTCGAGGCAAGGATCGTGTCCGACCGCCTGACAGGTGACGTGTCGATTGCCGCCGATACGATCATGCAGGCGGTTCGCACCGCGCCAACCGGAACGCCCCTCGCCCTCCTTTTTGGCGGCGAGACCACGGTGCAGGTCACCGGCAACGGAACCGGCGGGCGAAATCAGGAGCTGGCGCTGCGCATCGCAATGCTGGCCGACACACTCGGCGAAGACAGGGACTGGGTTTTCCTGAGCGGCGGAACCGACGGGCGGGACGGACCGACCGAGGCCGCCGGTGGTTTTGTCGATGCGCAAACCTGCGCGCGCATTATCGGATCGGGCTGGGATCCGGCAGCGATGCTTGCAAAAAATGACAGCAACGCGGCGCTGGCCGCGGCGAATGATCTTTTGCTGACCGGCTCGACCGGTACCAACGTCGCCGACATTCAAGTGTTTTTGCGGACGTGAGAGAATCTGGAAATCAGTGGGAGGCATCGATGACAATTGCGCAGATGAACTGGGGCCGGATGAGATATGCACCGGACGATCCGCGATTGGCCGAGTTCATGGACAGTCTTGAATCCGTCTACCGGAAGGCGGAAGCGCATCCCGGGTTTATCTGGCGCATGCCGGATGAGGAAGCCGCCAGTCAGCTCGCCGCATTGGGCTATGACGATCGCTTTTCCGCGACGGTATCGGTCTGGCGGTCTGTCGAAGATCTTCGTGATTACACATTCGGCCCGGACCACGGCTCGTTCTTCGAGAGGCGGGCGGAATGGTTTGAGGATATCGATGAACCGCGCCTGGTTATCTGGGAGGTGGAAGAAACGGCGCGGCCGAGCTTCAAGGATGCATTCGACCGCCTGGAATTGCTGAAGACCGGCGGAGCTTCCGGTGAGGCATACGCGTGGTAGAGCGACGGAGCCACGCTTTATCTGTCCGATCCGTCGAAAAACAAACGGAACGCGTGGCGCCTCTTGCAGCAACGCACGGCAACGGAGCAAATTGACATTCACTGCGACCGTAAAGGGGCCGCAATCGTCAAATCATCAATGCCTTGCTCACCATCGCTTGCTTGTTCGGATATTGTGAAACGTCGACGCCATGGTCCGCCAGCGCATCACTGAGTTCTTGTTCGCTCAAGGCTTCTATCGCCTCAGTCGTCATTTTCATGAAGTTGATGCGGCGTTTGAGCGGGCCGTTTGTCTCACCGAAAATATGCCGATCCTCAAACGCGAACTCATCCGCGTATTTGGTCATGAAGTAAGCGAGAAATGTGTTGATGCTGGTTCGGACGCGGGGATCAGCCGACATTAAATCAGATGAGGCATCAAGCGTATTGCGCATCAGAGTAACCCACCGCTCCGCCCCATTGTCGTTCATCAGCGCCATCGCATTGTGCATGTGATGAAAGCTCAGTCGGAACTCCGCGCCGTGATAGTAGGGCCCGCCGCCCATCACATCGATCCACATCGACGCCTGGGTGCTTACATGATGGCCAAGTCCGCCAACGCGCTCGAAAACTGAAGTAAACCAGGGCTCATCCGCAAAGACCCGTTCGTAGAACCGAAGCACGATGCCGACAATCGGGTCTTGCCCGAGGACAGAGTAGAGCTGCCAAAACTGAATAGGCTTCGAGACGTCGCTGGGGGCAGTCAGCGAGACGATTTCGGGCAGCCGATGCGCATCTGACGGCAGCAACCCCTTCTCGATTGCCGCAGTGATATAGGCCTGCTGAATCTTCTCGCTCATGTAGCCATGGCGGGTAGGAAATTTAGGAAGGTCAACACCGGTCATGAGGTGGTTTCCAAGAGCTTCACGGCCATGATCATCGGGAGATCGCTGGCCGCTGCCGGACAACAGGTAATGCTTCGCACAATCAGGCCTCTGCCTTCGGGAGATGCGGAAAGTCTCCCTTCTCGATGTAGATCTCCTCCTCGGCACTCGAAACTCTGCCAAGATGCGCATTCCTGTGAGGGTGCCGCCCAAAGCGTTCGATCACAGACCGGACGTGTGCATTTTGCCCGCGCAACCGTTCAGCGATTTCTGAGAGCTGCGGTGGAATCTCCGCAATCACGACCTCCGTCAGTTTTTCCATAAGGGCGATTCGATCCAAATGATCGGGCCCCTCGCAGTGACTGAGCGCGATGAGGTAGAACATCTTTTTCCAGGGTTTGACAGCCGCGAAATGCCCCATTTCGATCCCCTCCAGAATAAGCAGATTCGCCTTGATGTCCTGGGCATAGGCCGCCGGCGTATCCCGCCACAGGGATCGCGGAAACTGGTCCAGTGCAATGAGAAGCGCCACCCTTCCCTCCGCCGTCTCCGTCCAGTGGTCCAATTCACTCCGTGCGGCGGCAAGCGTCAAATCGGCAAAATCGCGTGCGATAATCTGGTCCATTCCGCCATACATGCGAACTTTGATCCACTCGGAAAATCGCTCCGCGCTCTCCCAGAAGGGTTCATTTGGAAACCAAAGGTCCAGGACCGGTTCTGGCCGATAATCTTCATTGTCCATTGTTCAAGTGTCCTTCGGGGAGAACCTGCAATGACGCCCCATTACCTGTGAAAAGACCCCATGTCTTTGGGCCGTGTTCGGATAAAGCCCAGCGAGGTATCGACTGTCGGATGTCGCGATGCCCTCCGGCCCCTGCAATAGCCAAACAGCAAAAGCCCTGACCGCTCAAGCGTCCAGGACCAAACAAGTCGTGCTTGCGTGCGCATAGATTGTTCCATGCTTGTCCAGCAGGCGTGCTTCGGCAGTGCCGGTCCGTCCACCGACATGCACGGCGTGTGCTTCGCAGTGAAAGGTATCTGCGCCAGGGTGAATGGCGCGCACCATGTTAACTTTGGTTTCAAGCGTGGTGAACACCTTTCCGGCCGGCAACTTTGTCTGAACGGCCGCACCCAATGCAGAGTCGACTACGGTCATCGCCCAACCACCATGCACAACACCTAGATGGTTCAAGTGACAGTCATCCGGCACACAATCCAAGACAACCCTGCCATCCTCAACCGTCGCCAGCTTGAAGTTCATGTTCCGCGCCATGTTGGGCTGCGGAAACCCGCGCTCCATGGCGTGTTCAAGAAATTCAAGGCCAGAAAGTTCTTTCATGGCTTCCGCAAAATTTGTGACTTGGGAAGAATTGGTCATTCTGGATTTCCCATGTTGTGTGCGTTCAAGAATAACTGCTAAGCCGTTGCATCTCTGACACAGAAACCCCATGCTTTTGGGCCGTTTTCGGGTCGAGCCAGGGTGAGGTATCGACCGTCGGATCGTGGTCGGTGGCAAACTCGAAAACTATGCCTTCCGGCCCTTTGCAATAGGCGGAATAGCAGAAGCCGTGATCGAGTGGGCCTATGACCCAGATTCCGTTGCGCCTTATTCGCGCGACCAGACGGTCCAGGGCATCGCGATCAGGACAGGTAAATGCAAGATGCTGCAGCGCCCCCGGCGCGATGACGCCAATCGGGTCTCTTGGTTCCGACACGTCTACAACCGGCGCTGACGCGGCGATGGCCTCGTCAAAGTACAGGCTGAAGGTGGACTCATCACTTTCCTCACCGATCCGCATGACCACACGTATGCCGGATTTCTCACGCTGGATAGCGATGAGCGAAAACCCAAGGACCTCGCTGTAAAAGCGGATGGTTTCGCGCGGGTTGCCCGTTGCGAGGGAGACGCTCTGTGCTTTGTTTATGTTGATCATTGCGTCACCCTCAGCTTGCCTTGGAGTTTCAGGAGAAGAATGCGCGGCAGGGCGACCGCCATCTTTTTGAGATTCGAAACTATTGCCTTGAGCGATCGGGATTGGTCGGCCGGTATCGTCTCCGTCATCAACCAGTTGAGAAGATTGATTGGCAAGTGCGGGATAAAGGCCGTGTCCTTCGTCAGGCCGAACCGATATTTGCTGTCGTAGAAATCGGGGTTCGGTGTTGCGATGTACTCATCCGGCTCCGGCGAGGGTGACATGGCCGCCAGCACCTCCGCCTCTGAAAGACCCAGCTCATTCGCCGCCTCCATGTCGATCAGGTCCCGCTGCCCTGTTCTGACGCCCCCATCGACAGCAATGCGGAACAGCATTTCGTGCGGGCCCTTCAGCGAGAACGACTTCTCATAGCCGCGATCCTCGATATCGCTGACCGAGTATCCTTTAGCCTCGATATGAGCCCGTGCCGCGTTCAAGTCTTCTTCTGAGGCGACGTGAAAGCTGATGGATTGCATCGCGCCTGGCGCAACCGTGTCCGACTGGCCCGTGGGTGAAGTCAGACCCGGAACCGGCGTCAGCTTGTTCATTTCAGGCCTGTTGCAGAGGCTGAAAAACCCCGAATTGCGCTCATCGCCGTAGGCGATCAAGGCGTGGTCGGAGTCCTTGGACCCGTGCATGAGGTACCAGGCCACCATGCGCATGCCGAAGACTTCGTGAAAGAAGTTGAGCGCGGTTGGATAGTCGGTTGTGCCGACATTGGGGTGGTGGATACCGGTTATCAGGTTGAGCGCTTTGCCTGTCATGATAGCCTCCTCAAGAACCTCCGGCTGCGCCGCTGTCGCGCATCACCGGGTTTTCCAGATTGCCGAGAGGGCCGCCGCGCACGACGACCTGGTCGCCTTCCTTCATCCAAAGGTAGGGGTCGTGGAACGCGCCGACGCCTTCGGGCGAGCCGGTCACAATCACGTCGCCCGGGCGCAGGTCAGTCACCTCGGAGCAATAGGCGATGATGTCCGGGATCGGGATGATCAGATCATCAAGGGTCAGTGTCTGGAGCACGCTCCCGTTCAGTACGAGCTCCAGCTTGATGTCTTCCATTGCCGGCGCTTCATCAAGCGTCGTCATCCAGGGACCGAACCCGCCGGTTGCCGGGAAAATCTTGCCTGCGGTGATTTGCGGTGTGTGGATTTGGTAGTCGCGTATGCTCGCATCGTTGAATGGCGCGAAGCCGGCGACATAGGACATGGCGTCTTCTGCGGAGACGTTTCGAGCATGCTTTCCGATGACCACGGCAAGCTCCGCCTCGTAGTCAAGCGCTTCCGAAACACTTGGTAACAGGATTGGTTGATCATGCCCGACAAGAGAATCGGTCGTCCGCACGAACAGCCAGGGTTTGGCGGGATGTTCCTTTAGGCCTGTGTAATCGCGGGATTCCTCGAAGTGTGACTTGGTGTTGATGCCGACGCAAATAACTTTGGACGGATTGGGAATGACCGGGTCGAAAACGACAGCACTGATAGGCACCGCTTCGGCAGATTCAGCTTGTTCGGCGATCCAATCGAGACCGTTTTCCAGTGCTTCACGAAGTGTCGGAACACTGCTGGCCGCGCCGATGTCCAGTATTTTATCGGCCTTGACCACGCCGTAGCTTGAGGTTTCCGCTGTATGAAAGCTTGCCAGTTGCATGGCTTTTTTCCTTTTCGATGATCGATGGATTGTTGTTGCTCGGATTTACCGATTGCCCGTGTCAGGCATGCTGCAAGGCGGCGATATCCGCACAGCGCGCAGTGGCAACATCGCCCTGACGGGCGAGGTCAGCGATGAACTGCTCGAAAAGCTGCATCCGATCTTCGTCCAACGCCAACATGTAGGGATGGAAGATGAGCGTCTTCACTTCATCCTGCTGAGCAGCGGGGTTTAAATGCTTGGCAAGATTATCGGCCCAAACCGACAGTGGGCCGACCGCACCTTTACCTCCTCCGAGAACAGCCTCACGCAACGGAGCCATCAAAGGCTCAAACCAAAATGCGTCAACGTCGCTCCACGCAAAGGGGATGTTGGCGAGCGTGTTGGTTGGCAGTTCGATGTGGGCAGCTGGGGAAATATGGGTGGCGCCCTGTTCGGCGAGCAATTCCACGGTCTGTTGCGTGATGCCCCCTCCCGGAGGCCTGAACCCCACCGGATTCAATCCCAGATCACGGAAGGCCTTGAAGGAGCGATCCAGGAGTTCCTTTTCTCTTTCGGCCGCAACGTCCGCCCAGTTCTCATGGCGCCAACCATGCAGCGCCAGCTCGTGCCCGCCCTCGACAACGCTCTCCAGAACCTTCGGATAGGTGCCTGCATTCCAACCCTCAAAGAAGAAAGTCGCCTGAACGCCGTTGCTACTCAGAATATCGAGGATGCGCGGCATGACATTTGCGGAAACATGATCTCCGGCTGGTGTGTCGGGAGGCAGCAAGCCAAACTCAATCTCCGCTGCCTCACCGAGATTATCAAACGTCACGCACAGAGTTTTTTTGCGTGCAGCGCTCCGATCCATCATTGGGATCTCCTCCGAATATCGAACTCGAGTTAGACATATTGTTCAATTTGAATTATTTGTCAACCCCACTTTATTTTTCCAACACAACCGCTACAGTGGTGGCGAATCTTGGAGGCATACGGCGATGCAGCGCGAAGTGGACTTGGTCAGACGAGCGGAAATTGGACGAGAGCGCCGAGCTCGCACGAGGTCTGCGATCATTCAGGCCGCCATTGAAGTGATTGCCGAAAAGGGAGAGGAATCCGTCACCACACAAGACTTCATGGACAGGGCCGGTGTCTCCCGCGGAACTTTCTACAATTACTTCGATGCGAAAACGAGCGTGCTATCGGCAATTGCTGACGACCTCATGGACAGTTTGAACGCCCAGATCATTGAAGAATCGCAAGATATTGAAAACGCTGATGAAAGATTGGCCTGGATCCTGCACAGAGTGTTGGAACGGGCAGATAGAGACCCGACCTGGGCGAATGCACTCCTGGTTGCCGTGTGGCGAAATGCACCGAACATCGTGGGCGAAACGACCATGGGTTATCTACTAGCGGATCTGAACCTGGGCCGCGACCAGGGCTTGTTTTCGGTGATGGACGACACGGTTTCCGCAAGCATTATTTTCGGATCCATGATGTTTGGAATGCGCGCGGTTCTCGATCAACAGTATGGCGTGGAGCAAAGACGGCAATTGGTATCCCAGATACTCGTCGCCCTTGGCGCCCAGCAGCGTCGCGCGGAAATAGTCAGTGAGTCCATCCACAAGCGCTGTCAGGCTGCGATGGCAAATTTTACGTCTGAGTATTGACATTCTGTTCAAATTGAACAAATAGTCCAATTTATGTAGCCAAGCCGCATGAGCATTGGCCAATTGTGCGCCTAGGAGGGCCCACAGATGAATTGGACCGGAGACGACACGCAGCAGAACGGCTGGAGGATCGCATCCAAAGCGGATGTGTTACGCGTAGAAAACCGGCCGTTGGAAGCTGAGCTTGAATACCAAACAACCTGGGATCTTTTGCTGCGCTGTGAACGAGAGTTTGCGGATCTTCCTGCACTGAGTTTTCTGTTGACCGGTGAGGTGGATGAAGAACCGCGCACCTGGACCTATTCAGAGTTTGTCGGAGAGGTTCGCCGCGCCGCCAATCTGATTAGCGATCTGAGTACGGCTCCCGCAGCCGCGGTGTCCCTCGTGTTGCCGAACCTGCCCGAGACGCATTTTCTGATTTGGGGTGCGGAAGCCGTTGGAGCGGCGAACCCTATCAACCCGTTTCTGGAAGAGAATTACATTGCCAACATTATGCGCGAAGCAGGGTCGGAGACCGCTGTAACCGTCGCGGAACATGTCTCGCGCGATCTCTTTGCGAAAGTCCGTGGCGCTGCAGAGGCGAGCGGATGCGTGAAACGTTTGGTGACCGTAGATCTGGCTCGTTACTTGGGAGCAGCCGTATCGGAGGGAGCCTCGACCAAGGTTCTGCCTTCAGGCCTGGAGGTTATTTCGTACGAACACGTTTCGGGAAACTACTCTCCGTCGGTTCCCAACTTTGAGCGGGAAACTGGACCCGACACGATAGCAAGCTTGTTCCACACGGGGGGCACGACAGGCTTGCCGAAACTTGCGAAGCGCAGCCACCTGAACGAGGCCTATCAGGGTTGGGTCGTTTCCAATTTTGCAGGATACAAACGCCAAGACACGATATTGTGCGGTCTGCCTCTTTTCCATGTCAATGCGAGCATTGTGACGGGTCTCGCCGCGTTCGTCTCCGGCAGCCATGTGCTTTTGACCACGCCCGAAGGTTACCGAAACCGGACGTTTATGGCCAACATCTGGAAGATAATCGAGCGGCACAATGTCACGGCGATTTCCGGTGTGCCGACTCTCTATGCAGCCCTGTTGGATATTCCGCGGGGAAGCGCTGATATTTCGTCTTTAAAAACAGGATTCTGCGGCGCGGCGCCCATTTCACCTGAGCTCTTTCGCAAGGTTGAAGACGCCTTGGGATTGCGCATTGTCGAGGCTTACGGCCTGACTGAGGGCGGATGTGTGTCCACGGCGAATCCAGTTTTTGGCGAGGCGAAGATTGGGTCTGTAGGGATCGCTCTGCCGTTTCAGGAAGTTGCCGTTGCGGAGCTGTCCGCTGACGGTGAAATTGCCGACTTTCACGGAACGAATGAGGTTGGTTCTGTCGTTGTAAGGGGCCCAAACGTTTTCCCGGGATACACAGAGGAACGTCGTAACCGGGGCGTTCTCACTGGGGACGGATGGCTGATAACAGGCGATCTGGGGAAAATCGATGAGGATGGATTTCTTTGGCTGACCGGGCGCGCGAAGGATCTGATCATACGCGGCGGCCATAACATCGATCCGGCCTCAATTGAGGATCCGCTCTCCGCACACCCAGACGTAGCGCTGGCCGCAGCCGTTGGCCGACCGGACAGCTATGCGGGAGAACTGCCGGTCGCATTTGTCCAGCTTCGCCAGGGCGCGGATGCCGATAGGGAAACACTCGGGACCTGGTTGCGTGATCAGATATCCGAAAAGGCTGCGCGACCGGTCAGAATAGACATTTTGGATGCGATGCCGCTCACGACGGTCGGCAAGACTTTCAAACCTACTCTCCGGGTGAAGGCTGTAGAGCAGGCCTTGTCCGATCATTTGGCCGCGCACAACATCAATACGGCGGAGTACGAAGTCACCATCAATAGCAATGGTCAAATCACAGCGACGCTGAGCTTTGGTGGCAAATCCCCGGTTTCTGAACTGTGTGACGAAGTGTCTGCCTGGCCTATTCCAGTCGACATTCACTAGATGCGCGCGCTGATGGCGTACATCCGGAGGCAGTCGTGCGGCTTGGCACTGATGCCCAACTTAGGACGAAGACTATGAAAAAGAGAATCGCAATTGTTGGCGGTGGTTTTGCAGGTGCGGAACTGGCCAAGTCATTGGAAGAAAAAGCGGATGTGACGCTCATCGAGCAGAATACTCATTTTGTTCATACGCCCGCCATGGTGAGAGCGACCGTTGATCCATCGTTGCTGGACCGGGCACTCATCCCGTACGAAAAACTGCTGAAAAAAGGACGGATTGTGCACGGACGGGCCCAAAGCGTGGATGCAACCGGGGTCACAATGGACGACGGTGAGCAGATCGAGGCCGACTACACCGTTATCGCAACAGGTTCGGCCTATGCCGCTCCTTTCAAGGCGAAGGATGGTGAAATCGATGGGCTGCGAGCTGCCAACGCTCAGATCAACCGCAAACTACGCAACGCAAAAACGATTGCGATTGTTGGCGCCGGTGCCGTGGGGACCGAATTGGCTGGTGAGATAAAGCACGCCATGCCCGACAAGAAAGTGACTTTGATCTCGGCGGATAAAACACTCTTTCCTGGATTTCCGGACAAGCTCGGAAATCAATTAGGGAGCAAGCTCAGGGCCGCTGGCGTAGATGTAATCTTGGGAGCGATGGCAGAGAACCTGAAAAGCTTGACGGAGCCTTATGCCGGATCGCTGACACTGGACAACGGGCAACACGTTGACGCGGATCTCATCTTTCCGGTTGTCGGATCACGCGCGCGGCCCGAGCTGCTGGAATCACTTCCAGGCGCAAAAAAGAGCAGCTCCAACCGGATAAAGGTTGATCAGTGGATGCGTCCGTCCGATTTGCCCAATGTCTTTGCAGTAGGGGATGTCGCGGACAATGGTGATCCGATGACGGTTGTGGCGATTAACCGGCAGGAACCCTGGCTTTCGAAAACCCTGCTGGCATTGGCCAAAGGAGCGAAAGTGGAGAACCAAAGACCCTACACGGCTGCGAACAAATCCATGATCCTCATCCCTCTCGGACCCAATATCGGCAATTCATTCCTTGCAGTTGCGACAGTGGGCAACTTTCTAACACGGTTGTTCAAGGGCAAGGATTTGTTCCTGACCAAGTATAACAATTCCTTCGGCCGATAGGAGCATTAGGCCTGTAGGCGATATCCCGAACCCACGCCGCCAAATTGAGGATGATTTCCTCGCCAATTTGGCAGAAATATCTCTAACTCATTGAAAAAATTGGCGCACCCGACACGATTCGAACGTGTGACCTCTGCCTTCGGAGGGCAGCGCTCTATCCAGCTGAGCTACGGGTGCCAGGCGCCGAAGCGCGAACACGACAAGCTGGATAACCGATGTCAGCCGCCACTGCAATGGAAATTACCGTGCGGCCGGGAAACTCAGATTGGTCCGGCTGGTGCATCTTTGCGCCGGTAAAACAAATTCCATCGGATCCTTCAACGCCGCCGCGGGGCGGGCTCAGTTGTAGGCCGGCATGAACAATAGTTTCAGATAGGAGCGGAAGAGCAGGATCTGCTTGGACAGTTCCTGCGGCGCCTCCAGTGCCCGCGACAGGACGATGCCGCCCTCGACGATGCCGGTCACCATGTCGGCCACCGCCTCCAGGTCCACATCGTCCTTCGGCGGATAGATGGCAGCGATCTTTTCCAGCTCTGCCAGAAAGCGCCGGCGCCATTTGAGCAGCGCGTGCTTGTTCAGCTCGCGCACGTCGGAATCAAACAGGCGCTCATTGTAGCAGCAGGTCGCCACCAGGCAGCCGGGATGCCCCTTGGGCAGATCCGCCATCATCTCGGCAAACAGCTTGAGGCCGATCAGAAAAGCGTGCAACGGATCGTCGTGCAGCTCCCGTGCCCGGGCGAAGAGATCGTCGAGCAGTTCGTCCTCGCGGTCGACATAGCGCTGCAGAAGCGCCAGCGCCAGCTGGTTCTTGTCCCTGAAATGATAGAAAAAGCCGCTCTTGGTGATCTCCGCCTCGGCGATGATCTCGTCGATCGAGGTGGCGCCGAAACCCTTGGTCAGCACCGACGCCTCGGCGATGTCCATCAAGCGCTCGCGCGTTTCCTGCCCCTTGCCCATATTCAGTCCCGTTTTGCTTTACCGCCGGTACAGTACCGTCAGTACAGTTTCTGGTCCGATCTAAACGCCGTGACAGATGCCTTCATTCCAACCAATTGATATTGCTGCTTAAAATTTTTCGCAACGACCGTACCGCAAACTTTCTATCGGCATTGACCAAATCATTTCATGTTTCCGTCCTCAAAAAAGAGGACCGATCCATGACCGAAGCAAAATATAGACTGAAACTGCCGCAACTCAATGGACATATACTGCTGACCGACAGCGGTATGGAAACAACCCTGGTGTTTCACGACGGGTACGACTTGCCGTATTTTGCCGCATTCGACCTGTTGCGCAGCCGCAAGGGCACCGACTGGCTGAAGGCCTATTACAGCCGGCACGCCGCGCTTGCGGTCGAACAGGGTTACGGTTTCGTGCTCGAGACGCCGACCTGGCGGGCCAATCCCGACTGGGCCGAACTGATGGGCTACAGTCCGGATGCGCTCCGCGCGGTCTATCATGACGCTGCCGAAATGCTGTTCGACCTGCGCGCGAAGCACGAGAGGCCCGGCATGCCGTTCGTCGTCAGCGGCAATCTCGGACCGCGCGGCGACGGCTATTGCGTGTCGTCCAAAATGAGCGCCGCGGAGGCCGAGGCCTATCACGGCGCCCAGATCGCGGCCCTTGCGGCCGCCGGCGTCGACATGATCTCGGCGCTGACCATCAATTACGCGGAGGAGGCAGAAGGCATCGTGCGGGCAGCGCATACGCACGGGGTTCCGGCGGCGATATCATTCACGCTGGAGACCGACGGGCGGCTGCCATCCGGGCAGAGCCTGGAAGACGCCATTTTGCAGCTTGACGGCAGCGGCGACACCCGGCCCGCCTATTTCATGCTCAACTGCGTGCATCCGGAGCACTTCCAGGACGTGATCGCCCGCGGCGGCAACTGGACGCGGCGCATTCGCGGCCTGCGCGCCAATGCCTCGCGCATGAGCCATGCGGAACTGGACAATTGCGAGACGCTCGACGACGGCGATCCGGTGGAACTCGGCAACCAGTATCGCGCCCTTCTGGAGCTGATGCCGAATCTTTCGGTTTTAGGCGGTTGTTGTGGCACAGACCACAGACATGTGTGCGCCATCGGCTATTCCTGCAGGCACCAGGCCGCTGCATGACACATGCTTGAATGGAGATCGAAATGTTGAACGCAGCATTCACATCGAGACCGGCAACCTACGAAGATGCGCGTCATCTTGCGAGGCTGGTCAACCTTGCCGGCGACGGTCTTGCCTACTACCACTGGCAGACCCTGGCCGCGGGTTACGGTGACGACATCGACCCCTGGGCCATCGGCATCCGCCGTGCCGCCAGCGACACAGCCGGCTTCTCGTACACCAAATCGCTGGTCGCCGAGATGGACGGCAAGGTCACCGGGTGCGTATCGAGCTACATGATCGAGGCGCCGACGGCGCCGGAAGACCATGCCGGCGTGCCGCCGGTGTTCCGGCCGCTGCTGGAGCTGGAGGACATGGTCGTCGGCTCGCACCACGTGAACGTCCTCGCCGTTTACCCCGAACACCGCGGGAAAGGCATCGGCAGCAGGCTCCTGACGCAGGCCGAGGGCCTGGTCGAGGGCGCCACGATGAGCCTGATCGTCTCGAATGCGAACCGCGACGCACGCCGGCTCTACGAGCGGCTCGGCTACCGCAGACATGCAAGCCGGCCGAAGATCAAGGGAGACTGGAATGGGCCCGGAGAGGCCTGGATCCTGCTGGTGAAATAAAGGAGGGCCGCCTGAAATCAGGCGGCCCTTTTCTTTGACTACTCGCCCTTTGCCTTGCGCATGAGGCTGAGACCCTTGGCCGTCCGGTTCGGAAAACCGGTCCAGTAAGTGTGTTCGGGCTTCAGGGTCCCGTCTTCTTCCACCGCATAGACGCCGTCGCCGGATTTCTCGACAACGTCGAGATAGGCGCTCATCTCGCCATCGCCCTTCAGGTACTGGCCGAAGAACGCGGAGACGAAATGCTGGGTGATGTTGTTCATGCGGGTGTTGTCCCACACGGCGTCGGCATAATGGTCGAAGGGGATGAAATCCAGGTGCTCGGACGGTTGCCAGGCCTCCGTCGGCGCCGGGATCGGCGCGCCGGCATTGTGGTTGGCGTATTCGAAGGTCAGCAGATAACGGTCGGTGCCGGTGCTGAGATCGAAGATCGCCTTGGTGCCGTTCTCATAGCCCGACACGTCGTCGTCGCTGCCGGCGATGAAGAACATCGGAATGCGCACGCCGGAGAGGCCCGCGGCATCCCAGAAACCGGTATTCATGCCCCAGGGCGCAACGGCGACGGCGGCCTTGATGCGCGGGTCGATCAGCGCCTCGTGGGTATCGCTGCCGGCCAAGTGCACCTGCAGCGTGCCGGCGGGCGCGCCCCATTCATATTCGGTGCTCGCCTGGGTAACGCCGCCGCCGGCGGTGATCACCGCACCGTAGCCGCCCATGGAATAGCCGATCAGACCGGTGTCATCGGCATTGATGAGCCCGTTGAAGAAATTGCCGTCCTCCTTCGACATCCTGTCGACCGCGTCGACGACGAAGGTCTGGTCGATGGACCGGTTGACGAGGGTCGAGCCGAATGCGGCCCTGTTGTCATAGGTGCTTTCGGTGTGGTCGATGGAAACGACCACATAGCCCTTGGTGGCCAGATTCTCTCCGAGATGGCTCATCAGGAACCGGTTGCCCGGATAGCCGTGCGAGACAACGATCAGCGGATAAGCGGATTCCGGCTTGGCCGGCTCGGCGTCACGCACCGCCCGGCCCTTCAGATCGACCTTGGTCACGCCATCACGAAGAAGCACGTCCTTGTAGACGCCCTCGTAACCGGTGCCGATCGCGGCCGGATACCACACCTCCAGCGTCAGGGGCCGGTCGTAGCGCGGCAGGTCCTTGCCGTCCTCCACCTTGAGGATATCGATCTGTCCGGGGTTGGTTATCTGAACCGTGCGCACGCCGATGGGGCTGTCCCCGTGGGCGGCCAGCGCCGGCGCGTCCGGCCGGATCAAATCGACGCGATTGTCCTCGGCGAGCGCCGCCGTGCACAGCAGTCCGGTAATGGCTGCCACCCCTATTGCATGTTTCATAGCGTATCCCTGTCTTCGCGTTTCCAATTGCCGTTACGGGAACGGACGTCAACCATACTACTGAGTAGGTTTGTCTTCCAGCCATAACACATGTCGGCAACGCGATTGTGACACCGGCCGCACGAGGACGTGCAAACAGGGTCCCGGTAAAGAGCCTGTTGGCTGCTTGTTATTGTCCGGTGATGCGGTAGAGGGTGATCGAAAGGCGCCGGCCCTTCGAGTAGTTGAAGCCGGAAATCGGCTCGCCGCCTTCGGCCCGTGCGCCGCTGGCGCTGAGTGCGGTCAGGAAGGCGGGCGCATCCTCCTCCGGAACGGCAGCAATGGCGCATTCGGGATCCCTCAAAAGATGCTCCGCGGCGCTGCCGGGACCAGTCAGAAGCGTCTTCGTTCCGGCCAGGAAGACAAGGCTCGGCTCGTGATAGGTCACCGAGGCAAGCACGGAGTCGGTGCAGGCCTTTTCGGCCTCGAACCGATCGACGATCTGCCGGCTTACCCACATCTCGTCCACCTGCGGAAGGATGGCGGCGTAGGCAAGCCCGTAGGCCGTCGTTGCCGTCAGCGTCGCCACCAGCACCCGGCGCACCGGGGCAAGCTCCAGCCCGTAGCCGAGGCTGAACCAGCAGGCCATGACGAGCAGCAGCACCACCGGAATGCTCCAGAACGAGAAGCTGCCGGCGATGTAAACCGGCACGATGATCGCCAGCGACGCAAAGGCGATGGTCACGACGATGACGCCGAAGCCGGTGAAACCGTGCAGGATCCGCTGCCACAGCAGCGGTTTGGGGGCATCGCTGGCGGCAAGGCTCAGGAACCAGCCGCCGAGCAGCAGGATCGCCGGATAGGACGGCAGGATATAGTGCGGCAGCTTGGTGGGTATCAGTTCGAATAACAGCCACAGCGGCAGATACCAGGCGACGCAGAACATCATGCGCGGATCGACGAACATGCGCCTGAGCGCATGGGTGCCGCCGATGACGGCGATCAGCCCGAACGGCCACATCAGCAGGGAATAGGTAATGACATAGTATCCCGGCGGTGCCCCGTGCGATTCCTGACCCGAGGCGATCTTCGACAGCATGTCGCGGCCGACCGCCTCCTGCCAGAAGGCGGCGCCGCTTTTCCAGGTGATCAGCATCAGCCAGGGCAGCGCGATCAGCACCATGAGTGCAATGCCGCGCAGCGGCTTGAGATCGGCCAGCCATGCGCGGGGCCGGTTGCGGTCGAAAATGACGATGAACAGCACCGTCAGGGCGCTGACGAGCGGCGTGATCGGCCCCTTGACGAGGATCGACGCGCCCTGCGCGATCCAGAATATCCACACGATGGCGCCGGGAACGGGCTTTTCCTCGCGGTTCGCCACATAGATGCGTGCCAGGCAGCCCTGCGCCAAGATGGTGAGCAACAGCAGGACGGAATCGGTCTTCGCCAGCCGGCCCTCGAAGCCGGCACCGAACATGCCGGCCAGCATCAGGGCGGCAATCAGCCCGGCCGTGTGGCCGAACAGGGCCTGTCCGACCCAGTAAAGCACCGCAACCGAGGCGGCGACCGCGACGACCGAGACCACGCGATAGGCCGCGATCGGCGCTTCGGCCCCCTCGCCCGTCAGGCCGACGGTCAGCGACTGCAGCCAGTAGACACCGATCGGTTTCTTGTAGCGCGGATGGTTCTGGAACCTGATGTCGACGTAATCGCCGCTCTCGACCATCTGCTTGGTCGACTGGACATAACGGGCCTCGTCACGGTCGATCGGCGGCAACTGGCCGATTCCGGGCACCAGCACCGCAAGGCCCAGCAAAAAGAGCAATACATAACGAAGCACGCCCGCCCTTCCGTCTGCCGCGCCCAGCCGAATGAACCGATTCTGCTCCGTCAAATGCTTCAACTCGATCCGATCTTTTGTCAGTCAGTCTGGGCCATTGCGGCCTTTCGTTCGTTGGCTATCAGCCAGAGATTGCGAATATAGATGATCAAACCCATGCCCTGCCCGGCGATAAACACCGGATCCTGCCGCTGAATCGCATAAATGAATAGCATGCCTCCGCCAAACAGGGAAAAAAACCAGAAGGCAATCGGTACAACCGACCGTTTTGCGCGCTCCGACGCGATCCACTGTACGACGAAACGCATGGTAAAACAGGCCTGCGCCAGGAAACCGAGCAGCACCCAGGCGTCGAACTGTTCGATGAAGACGACCCGGAACCAGTCGATCAGCGGTGCAAACACCTCAGTCATAACGTATTTCCTCAACATCTGGCATCAATTTGCGGCGGCGCTTCAGCCACCAAACGCCGAACAGGTCCAGCGCGCCGCGCAGACCACGGTCCAGGATGCCGTAATTGGACTTGCCGAACCGGCGCGGCCGGTCCAGGACGTCGATGGCGACGACGTCGAAACCTTCCTGGATCACAAGGGCCGGCAGGAACCGGTGGGTGCCGTTGAAAAACGGCAGGCGCCGAAATATATCCGCGTGCACGGCTTTCAGCCCGCAACCGGAATCGCGGGTCCGGTCATTCAATATTGACCCGCGCAGCCAATTGGCGAAGCGCGACGAGAGCTGCTTGATCCTGGTGTCCTTGCGCTTGATGCGCTGGCCGCAGGCGATGCCGGTCAGCGGGCCTGCCTCGACCAGCGTGTCGACCAGCGGGCCGATATATTTCGGATCGTTCTGGCCGTCGCCGTCAATCGTCGCAATGACCGTGCCGGCAGCCGCCAGCACGCCGCTGCGCAGCGACAGGCTCTGGCCGACGGACGATGTGTGGCGAAGATGGCGGACCGGAAATTTGTGCCGGGCGGCCTCTGCGGCCAGCACCTCGGGCGTATTGTCGGTCGAGCCGTCATTGACGACGATCACCTCGATTTCGCGGTCGCCGAGATGCTCGGCAATCTCGTCCAAGAGCGGCGGAATATTCTGCGCTTCGTTCTTGCAGGGAATGACGATGGATATCATGGACGTGCCTTGGAGCGGTGCTCCGTATTCGAGCCGAAGTGAGAGCCGAAACAGATATTTGCAGGGAAACCGCCGGAATGCCCGGCACCTGCCGATTTTCAACCGTTTGCGCGCGGACGCCTTAGCAAGGCGGCGCTGGCGAAGCAAGTTCTTTGTCCCGGACCGCATCCGGTGCGAAGGGCAATTAAACGACCGGTGATCCCTTTACTGCGGAGCGAAGAACGCCATACTCTGACCGGTAAAAACCAGCCGTCGGAATTCGGGAGGAAAATCAACATGAAGGGACTGATGCAGGACTGGCCGCTGTTGTGTCACAAGATCATCGACCACGCAGCCACCTACCACGGGGAACGGGAGATCGTTTCGCGATCGGTCGAGGGACCGATGCATCGCACCAACTACCGCGCCATCGGCAACCGGGCGCGCCAGGTCGCCAAACGCCTCGAGAAAGACGGCATCGCATTCGGCGACCGGGTTGCGACGATGGCCTGGAACACGTGGCGGCATATGGAGGTCTGGTACGGCATCCTGGGTCTCGGCGCGGTTTATCACACGCTCAATCCGCGACTGTTCCCGGACCAGATCGCGTGGATCATGAACGACGCCGAAGACCGGTTCCTGTTCGTCGACCTGACGTTCCTTCCGGTGGTCGAGGCCGTCGCCGACAAGGTGCCGAGCCTTGAGAAGGTGGTGGTGCTGACCGACGCGGCCCACATGCCCGAAACGAAGATCAGGAATGCGGTGGCCTATGAGGACTGGGTGTCCGAGGCCGACGATGACTTCGCCTGGCGCGAATTCGACGAAACGACGGCTGCCGGCATGTGCTACACCTCTGGCACGACCGGCGATCCGAAAGGCGTCGTCTATTCGCACCGCTCGAATGTGCTTCACGCCATGGCAGCCTCGCAGCCGGACATGCTCAACCTGTCCTCCCGCGACCGCATGATGCCGGTCGTGCCGCTGTTCCATGCCAACGGCTGGTCCACGGCATTCGTTTGCCCGATGGTCGGCTCGAGCATGGTGCTTCCGGGCGCCGGCATGGACGGTGAATCGATCTACCAGATCCTGACCGAGGAACGGGTGACGATGACGGCGGCGGTGCCGACCGTGTGGCTGATGCTCCTGCAGCACCTCGAGGCGGTGGGCGGTTCACTGCCGGACCTTGAAAATGTCGTCATCGGCGGCTCGGCCTGCCCGCGGGCGATCACCCAGGCGTTCCAGGACAAATACGGCGTCAACGTCATCCATGCCTGGGGCATGACGGAAATGAGCCCGCTGGGCACGCTGTGTTCGATCAAGCCGGAATACGCGCATCTCGAAGGCGACGGCAAGCTGGACCTGCAGGCCAAACAGGGCCACCCGCCCTTTACCGTCGAGATGAAGGTCACCGACGACGACAACAATGCCCTGCCGTGGGACGGCGAGACGTTCGGAAGGCTCAAGGTGCGCGGACCGGCAATCTCCGCCTCCTACTACAAGGGGCGCGGCGCCGAGCAGTTCGACGACGAGAACTGGTTCGACACCGGCGATGTCGCCCACATCGACCCGCACGGCTACATGGAGATCACCGACCGCGCAAAGGATGTGATCAAATCCGGCGGCGAGTGGATCTCGTCCATCGAGCTTGAGAACCTGGCGGTCGGCCACGACGATGTCGCGGAGGCCGCGGTCATCGGAATCGCGCACCCGAAATGGGATGAAAGACCGCTGCTCGTCATCGTCCGCAAGGACGGCCGCGACCCGAGCAAGGACGACATCCTGGATTTCATGCGCGGCAATGTCGCGAAGTGGTGGATGCCGGACGACGTTGCGTTTGTCGACGAGATACCGCACACGGCGACCGGCAAAATCCAGAAGACGGTGCTGCGCGACCAGTTCAAGGACTACCGCTTTCCCGACGCCTGAGCCGGCCGGGCCGGCGGTCGGTCGCGCGACCCGGTCAGCCGGCCCAATAGGTGCGGGTCAATGCATAGCCGCTCGCGGAGGCTGCCGCGGTGAGCGCCATGCCCCAGACGATATCCACCACGAGCACGGTAAGCGGCCAGTTGCGCAGCGTCGCATAATTGGTGACGTCGTAGGTGCCGTAGGCAACAAGGCCGAGCAGTGCGCCGAGCATCAGCGCGGTCAGCAAGGACTGCTCCTTCAGCGCCGGCAACACCGCGAAGACAACGATGCCCGCCACGTAAAGAACGTAAAAGACCGCGGCCACACCAAGCCGCGGCTGGTCGAGCATGTAGGCGCCGAGCTGGCTGCGGTAAAAACCGCCGGCAATATAGGCCAGCCACAGATAGTCGATCACGAAAAAGACAAGCGCCGTCACGAGATAGGCTTTGATGAAAAGCTGCATGGCGTTCCAGTTCACCGTTTATTTCCCTTTTTTACGGGTTGCCGGCGGGTTCGGATCACATGGCCGAGAGCAGCGCTGAAATTCCGCATCGCAAGTGATCCGAGCGTGCCGGGCGCCCGTATGAAGTCCGTAGAACAGAGCGGCAAAAACGGGAGACACCGTTGCGTAAACAGAACATAGCGGTCATCGGCGGCGGGGTATCGGGGCTCTCGGCCGCCTGGTTGTTGAGCAAGGGGCACAATGTCACGCTTTTCGAGCGCGGCAACAGCCTCGGCGGCCACGCCCACACGGTGGATGTCGAAACCGCGGACGGAACGGTGCCCGTCGACACGGGATTCATCGTCTTCAACAAGGCGAACTACCCCAATCTGTGCGCCCTGTTTCGCCACCTCGATGTCGAATGCGCGACGACGGAGATGAGCTTTTCGCTCACCCACGATTTCGGCCGGTACGAATATGCCGGTCACGGCTCCGGATATTTCGGGCAAAGGCGCAACATCGCCAATGTCCAGCACTGGATGCTTTTGAAGGAAATCAACCGTTTTTTCCGCAATGCGCGGCGCCGGATCGCCCTTTATCACACCGACACGACACTCGGTGAATTTCTCGAGCGCGAACACTATTCGCGCGACTTCATCGACGACCACATCATCCCCATGGGCGCCGCCATCTGGTCGACATCCATGGACCGGATGCTCGAGTTTCCGGCGCGCGCCTTTGTCGACTTCTACGCCAATCACGGCATGCTGCAGTTCAAGAACCGGCCCGACTGGAACACGGTCGCGGGCGGCAGCCGTACCTATGTGAACAAGCTTGTCGCCGATGGCCGGTTCCACACCGTGCTCGGCGCGGACATCAAGACCGTCGCCCGCCGGCCGGACCGGGTGCTGATCACAATGCGGGACGGGGTCACCCAGCTCTTCGACCACGTGGTCATGGCGACGCATGCCGACCAGGCGCTGGCGCTGCTCGGCGACCGGGATGCCGCCGAAGCGGCCCTCCTGAGCGCCTTTCCCTACCAGGAAAACACCGCGTTTCTGCACTGCGACGAACGGTGGATGCCGAAGCGCAACAGGCTGTGGTCGAGCTGGAACTACATCAAGGCGGGCCGAAAATCGGCCGACGAACTGTGCGTCAGCTACTGGATGAACCGGCTGCAGTCGCTGCCGACGCGCGACAACATCTTCGTCACGCTCAACCCGATCCGCGAGATCGCGTCCGAGACGATCATCCGGGAAATGCGTTACGAACATCCGGTCTTCACCGCGGAGGCCTTCCGGGCCCAGGAGAACATGCCGACGCTGCAGGGATACCGGCGCACCTGGTATTGCGGCAGCTATCTGGGCTACGGTTTCCACGAGGACGGCCTGGCCAGCGGCCTCGCGGTCGCGGAAAAGCTCGGCGGCCTGGCGAGGCCGTGGGCGAGCGATCCGGCGTTCGACCTGCGCCGCAGCGGTTTCGAGGAGTACCTGCAGGTGGCGGAATGACAAAACCCAGCGACGCGATCTATGTCGGCACGGTCATGCACCGGCGCCTGCGGCCGAAGCCGCACGGCTTTCGCTATTCCGTGTTCTCGTTGCTGGTCGACGTCGACCACCTTCCCGGCCTCGGCCGGAAGCTGCGCCTGTTTTCCCACAACCGGTTCAACCTGTACGCGGTGCATGAAAGCGACCTCGGGAACGGCGGCGCCCTGAAACCCCATCTTGAAGGGATGGCGGCACAGGCGCTCGGCGCAAACCGCACGCGGCGATTTCTGATGCAGTGCTATCCGCGCGTCCTCGGTTACGTGTTCAACCCGCTGACTGTTTATTACGGCCTCGACGCGCAGGATCGCACGACCGTCGTGATCTACGAGGTAACCAACACCTTCGGCGAGCGGCACAGCTATGCGATCCCGGTCGATCCCGCCGACAAAGGATGCATCCGGCAGAGTTGCGAAAAGGTGCTGCACGTATCGCCCTTCAACGCGGTGCGCGGCCGCTACGCCTTCAGGACCCGCCTGCCGGGCCAAAGGGCGAATGTCGCGATCCTGCTCAAGGATGAGGACGGCCCGCTGCTCGCGGCGCAGTTCAGCGGCGAGCGCGTTCCGCTTTCCGATGCTTGGCTGGCACGCCTCGCCGTCACCCACGGTTTCATGACGGCGAAGGTCTGGCTCGGGATCCACTACGAGGCCCTGAAGCTCTGGAGCAAGCGGCTTCGTTTCTTTAAGAAACCGGCGCCGCCGACCGCTGCCGTTACCGTTCCGGTCGCGCACAAGAACCGGCGGATCGCGGCCTAGTCTTTCTGCTTTCCGGCTCCGGTCAGGCGTCTGATCAGCCAATAATAAAGCGCCGTCGGCAGGAAATTCGTCAACCGGATGATCGTCGTAAAACCGAACGGAAAGAAGATCGCCGACTTGCGCCGGACGATGCCGTCGAGGAGCTTTTGCGCCGCCATGTCGGCGCTGATGAGCCCCGGCATCCTGAACCGGTTGACCCGCGCCATGGGCGTGTCGACAAATCCCGGATTGACGATGGTTACCTCGATGCCCCATTCGTGCAACTCGAGCGCCAGCGTTTCGACCAGGTTGATCAGCGCCGCCTTTGTGGGCCCGTAGGCAACGGATGTCGGCAGGCCGCGGTAGCCGGCAACGGAGGCCACGACGACAATGCGGCCGCCGCCGCGCGCCTTCATGCCGGGCAGCAGCGCGTTGACCGCGTTGACGACACCGAAATAGTTGATGTCCATCGCCTGGCGCATCCTCGATGTGTCCATCGCGTCCGCGGCCATCGGCAGCCAGATACCGGCGCAAAGAACGGCAAGATCGATGCCGGAAAACTGCGCTTCGATGTCCTTGACGACCGCAGCGGTCGTCGCCTCATCGGAAATGTCGGCAGGAAAATCAAAGAGCCTTTCGCTGCCGAGCCGCATCTCCTGGAGTTTTTCCGCCGAGCGCGCCGTTATCGCGACCTTGTCAGCCCGGTCCTCGATCAGCCGGGCCAGGCTCGCTCCGATGCCCGAACTCGCACCGACGATCCAGACATTGCCCAGTCCGGGCTTGTTGGAATAGGTCATTGCGGGGTGCGGATCCGGTTCAGATGCCGACCAGCGGCTGCATCAGCCGGCTGACGATGCCCTTGAAGCGGGTCGGCTCCTCGGTCGCGACCAGGCAAATGCAGGGATCGTCCGAATCGACGACGGGCTGGTGTTCCACATGCTCATCGAGATCGGCGATGTCGCCACGGGCGAAGCGGCCGATCGCGTCGCGGTAGGAGCCGCGCAGGATCAGGGTCATCTCGGTGCCGCCATGGCCGTGTTCCGGCATTTTCCTGCCCGGACCGATCTTCAGCATGAACAGCGACGAGCGGGTATCGGCGAGTTCGATGCGGTGCCTGTAGACGCCCGGCACCACGAGGCGCCACTGCAATTCGTCGAGCGACTTGCCGACCAGGCTGCTCAATGGCAGCGGCACATCGGCGGCGGGGTCGTTTGCCGGCGGCGGCGGCGCGGCCGGATGCTCGTCGTTCGATCCGGTATCGGCATCGATCATCCGGGACAGGCGGGTAAAGGAGCCGTCGGACAGCGCCGCCTCCGGCATATCGGAAAGGCACGCACCGCCAACGGCCTCGGCTACGCGCACCGCCTGCCGGCACTCGTCGCACATCGCAAGATGCGAGGCGACGACCACCGCGAAGGCGGGGTCGAGATCGCCGGCCGCATAGCGCATCAGCGATGCAGCATCCAGATGGTGATGAATGCTCATCTCAAATCCTCGAGGTTTTCCTTCAGTTTCTTGTAGGCCAGCCGGGTGCGGGACTTCACCGTGCCGATGGGCAGGTCCAGCTTCCTGGCAATCTCGCTCTGCGGCATATACTGGTTGAACGCCAATTCGATCACATCCCGCTGTTCCTTCGGCAAACGCTGCAGCGCCTCGCGGACCAGTTCGCCGCGCTGGCCGGTTATCATTTCCGCTTCTGCGCTCGGCGCGTCACTGGCGATCGAAACGGTCTCGACATCCACATAGGGCTGGACGGGCTGCCGCCGCAGCCGGTCGATACGCGCGTTGCGCGCTATGGTGAATATCCAGGTCGAAACTGTGCCGCGCTCAGGCGCATAGAGCGCGGCCTTGCGCCAAACCGTCAACATGACTTCCTGCATCAGGTCCTCCGCAAGGTCTTGGCTCGCCCCTGAGCCGAGCATCATTCCCTTGATCCTTGGGCCGAACCGGACGAACAGGGTTTCGAAAGCCGATTTGTCGCGTTGGACGGCGACGGCCGATATCAGCGCCTCGAATTGCGCCTGATCCGTTTTTTGTCCCGGATCCTCGGTCGGTTCTTCCATCCGCAAGACTTTCAGCATCGTCCGGCCTTTTGTTTTAACCGGAACCATTACGTCGGCCGCACGTCATCGGATCACGGCCGTTGAAAATTTATCAGCATTTTCTGCGTGAAGGGCAATTTTCTCCATCACCGGTGATCCGTTGAGGGCGTGACGGCGTAACCCTTGCCAGCTAGCAACCCGGACCATCCGGCGGTCGACTGTCTGTCCACCTTCACAGGAGTTGAACATGCAGAAAATGATTATCGCGGCATCCGTCGCAATGGGAATCGCAGCAGCCGCACCCGCGCATGCCGCGAACATCGTTGAAACCGCGCAGGGCGCCGGCACCTTCAACACGCTTCTTGCCGCGGCACAGGCCGCGGGGCTTGCAGACGCATTGGCAACCGGCGAGAACCTGACCGTCTTCGCACCCACGGACGAGGCCTTCGCGGCGCTTCCGGCCGGCACCGTCGAGAACCTGTTGAAGCCGGAGAACAAGGACCAGCTGATTGCCATCCTCAGCTACCATGTGCTGCCGCGCAAGCTGATGTCCACCGACCTTCCGGGCCGGCGCATTCACGTCAAGACGCTGAAAACTGCCGGTGACAAGACGCTTTCGGTCGAAAAATCCTCCGCCGGCGTGACGGTGGACAACGCCAATGTCGTTTCCGCCGACATTATCGCCGATAACGGCGTCATCCACGTTATCGACACTGTCGTACTCCCCTCCAACTGACCGTCGATAACCGCGCGTCCCCATCTCCGGACGCGCTCTGGGCGCGCAATCCAGACTGCGCGCCCTTTTTTGCTTCCTGACGGAACACAAACACCCCGATCCGGCGTAAGGGATTGCAACCATCAGGCGCTGCCCGAATTGCAATCAACTTACGAAAGAATATTGCGTATTCAAATAGTTCGCGAATGTAGTTTATTTCACTGTACGGTCCTTATTTACTGCTAGAGTGACGGCAACTGTTCAAGAGCAGGTGAAAGTACTTGGGCGCACAACTGTCACTGCCGCGTATGAATATAGACTGGCGATTGAGTGCATTGGCATTTGCCGATGTCGCCGGTTATTCACGCCTGATGGCCAATGACAGCGCCGGCACTGTTGCCCTGTGGAACAGGATAAGAAAAGAAATCCTCTATCCGCACATGGAACGCCATGACGGACGCATGGTCGAAAGTCCCGGCGATGCGGTCCTGGTCGAATTCCCGGGCGCGGTCAGCGCGGTGAGCTGGGCGGTGGACGTTCAGCAATCGATACTGGAAAACCAGGGAAAATCCCTCGACAGCGATGCGATGCAGCTGCGGATCGGCATCAATGTGGACGATGTCATCGACGAGAACGGCTCGCTCTATTCCGACGGCGTGAACATTGCCTCGCGCATCCATCAACTCGCGGAACCCGGCGAAATCGTCCTGACAGGAACGGTGCGCGAGCTGATCGGCAACCGGCTTCCGAATTCCTATCGCTATGTCGGCGCGCCGCCGCTCAAGAACATCGATCGCCCGATCCACATCTACGCCGTGGAGCCGCAGGCTGGTGCCGTCGAGAAAAGCCAGATCGTAAGCCCCTATCTGAACTGGTCGTCCCGGCCGACGCTCGCCGTCCTGCCGTTCCGCAACATGGACGCATCGGAGGAAAACCGCTATTTCGGCGAGGGCATAACCGAAGACATCATCGCCGGCGTATCGCGGAGCCGCACGTTCTTCGTCATCGCCCGCAGCTCGACACTGCAGTTCGGCGAGGCGACCAAGAACCCGCAGGAGATCGCGAGCGCGCTCGGCGTCAAATACCTGCTGACGGGCAGCGTGCGGCGCCAGGACAAGCGCCTGCGCATCAATGCGGAGCTCGTCGAGACCGGGCAATCACGCACCATCTGGGCCGAACGCTATGACGGCGAAGCCGAAGACCTGTTCGAATTTCAGGACCGGATCGTCTCGAACATCGTGGCTGCCCTTGAGCCGCAGGTGCGTGCGGTCGAGACCGCGCGGATCGGCAACCGCCCGACAGACAGCCTGGACGCCTATGACTGCGTCCTGCGGGCGCTGTCGGACCTTTACCAGTTCACCTCCGAAAGTTACGGCGAATCCCGCACGCTCCTGCAGCGGGCGGTAAAGCTTGACCCCAGCTATGCGCGCGCCCACGCCTATCTCGCGTGGTTTCTGAATTTCTGGATCGGTGAAGGCCATTCCCGCAACATCGAGGACGACCGGAAGGAAGCCGTCGCGGCCGCGCGGCGCGCCGTGGCTCTGGATCCCGACGATGCGGTTTGCCTCTCGGTCGGCGGCCACGTCATGGCTTTTATCGAGGGCAAGCCCGAAAGCGCCCTCGAACTCTTCCAGCAAGCACTGGAACACGACGAGAATTCGCCGCTTGCATGGGGCCTGAGCGCCACCTGCCACGCCTATCTGGGCAACGGCGACGAGGCGCGCGAACGGTTGCGCAACGTCTGGCGGCTGGCGCCGTACGACCCGCACAATTTCTTCTTCTGGACGGCCGCCGGTATCGGCGAGTTCGTCGCCGGTCGCTACGAGGACGCCATCGCGTGGCTGCGGAAATCCTACCGGGTCAAGCCGCAACTGGTCGCGACCCTGCGCCTGCTGGCCGCCACGCTCGGCCTGAAGGGCGACATCGAAGAAGCGCAAAGCATTGCTGCCGAATTACTTGCTGCGGAGCCCGGTTTCAAAATATCGGACTTTATGGCATGGTATCCGCTGCAGAAACAGGAGGATCGGGACAAGTTGACGGAAGGTCTTCGCAGGGCAAAACTGCCGGAATAGTTCCGCGTTGCAATCCGATCATAATAAAAAGCCAATATTCAAAGCTCCAAACGGCGAAATCATAAATGCAATAAAGCGCCCCTTCAATTTTCCAGGAGGATTGCACCATGAATGCCCCGCCCGAAGACAGTGGATCGGACCGTAACAGTTCACGGGGATTGGGGCTCGGGCTGGGCCTTGGTCTCGGCCTCGGCAATTCGCGCCGCACCGAAGCCGATTCGTCGGGCGGCCTCGGGCTTGGGACCGGCCTGGGGCTCGGCAGCGGCCTCGGCCTGGGGCTCGGTTCCGGATTGGGGCTCGGACTGGGACTGGGCCTCGGCAGCACCTTCGATCCCGGAAAGGATGCCGGCGCCGGCGGCGGTATCGGCACCATCCGCAGCTATTACGCGACTCCTTACGAATTGCGGCAGATTCCCTGGACGCTGGACTTCACGCCCGACAATAGCGGCGCCACGCCGTTTCCGCTCGCTTACCTGATCAACCCCTACCAGCTCGCCGGCGACCCGCTTTTATGGACAACGGAGGACTGGGATCCGGCGCTGCGATTCTGGTCGCTGCCCTACGATCCGCACCTGACGGAATGGCTGCGCGCCGCCGACCGGACGGAGCCGGCCACCCTCGCGGCGCTCGAATTCGGCGGCCAGCCGGACAAGTGGCATCCGGACCTGATCGACCCGGAAGCGTTCCGGTGGCTGGAAAAAACCGATCTGGACTGGATGGAAGGCAGGCCCGCAGTCGGAGCGGAGCCCGTCGGGTTCGCCTTTATCAAGGCCGAGCTCGAACAGTTGAAGATCTACATGGAGGACGACCGCGCCCGCTACCTGTTCGAGAGCGACGTGCAGGCGGACGGCTTGCCGGATTACCTGATCCATTTCCTCGGTGCCGATTCCATCAGCCATCCCTGGACCCTGGAACTGATCAATTGCGGCCTGTCGATCGGAAACGTCGCCTACATGGTCTACAAGGAGCACTACAAACGCGTGCGCCCCTCGGTGCTGCGGCCGGGGCTGACGGTTCCGTTCGGTCCGCCGGCGCACCCGGCCTACCCCAGCGGCCATTCGTTCCTGGCGCATTTCATCGCTCTGCTGCTGCTGGAAATTCCCGGCATCTACCAGCGCTTCGGCGTGCTGCCGGACGGCCAGCCGGCCGACAACGGGGGTATCCTGCGAAAGCCCGAATGGCGTGACCTGAACGGGACCAATCCGATCCCCTCGCCGCTGCTGAACATCGCGCATCGCATCGCCGTCAACCGCGAACGCATCGGTGTGCATTATCCGTCGGATTCGACCGGCAGCCGGCACCTCGCCGCCGGCATCTGGGACGCGCTGATCAACCGCGGCCTGCAGAATGTTCCGGGCCGCGGCGGTGCGCAGCCGCAGCCGATCGATGCGCCGACACTGATGCGCGTCATCGATCACGCGAAGACGGAGTGGCCGACGCCCTGGTGATGCCAGGCTTGCGGACAGATCAGTCGCCTAGACCGGACGGCTCATCCAAAGCGCGATGTTGTTGTCGTTCGCCACGATGTCGGCGACGAAACGCGGCGCCTGCGGCGGCATGCCGGTGATCGCACAGGCAAGGCCGGGGGACGGGTGCGAAACCGCCGGATCGTCCGGGCACGAGGACTCGACCATGACGACGAGGAACTCACCGGCGCACAGGGACACCTGATCCGTGTCGTATTCCAAAACCGCCTCTGCCGTTCCGTCGGCGTCAATCTGGTTCGCCACGACCGCCTGCATCGCGAATACCCAGTTGATCGAATCGTCCAGGTCCCAGCCTTCATCGGCCGGATTGCCGCTGGCAATGCCGACCCAGCCCCTGACCTCGACACCGGTCGCCGGATCGGAGCCGCGATTGCCGATCCGCAACGACACCGACGCTGCGGCCTCATCGACGTCCAGGAATCCCGCCGCCGCCTGCCAGAGGCGCTCGCCGTCCCAGTCCAGCGACACCGGCACATAGGCGCCCGGAGCGTAGGAAACCAGACCGCCTTCGACCTTTTCCTCAAGCGGCCTGTTGTCGCCGATGAAGATATCGACATCCAGGGGCAGTCCGGGCGCGTTGTGGTTGATATCTATCGAGGGCGAGAACATGCCCTGCGCCTCGAAAGCCCAGCGGGCGACCTTGGTGCCCTGACCGCCGAGCCAGCGGTCGAGAGCGGCGCCGGTCTGCGGAACGCCGAATATCGAATTGATGTAGAGCGGATTGACGAGGTTCGCGTCGGCCGCCTCCATGTCCGACTGCAGCGAATCGGCGGTGGAGGGCGACTGCGCCATGGTCCGGATTGCCTCCAGCAGCAGATAGAGCGTGACATAGGACGCCCGCTCGCGCATGGAGAAATCCGGCCCACCGTCGGCGCTCACCGTGTCCCCGCCAATGACCCGGTAGAGCCGGAACAGGGTCGTCGACAGGATCTGTTCGGAGACATAGCCCTTCAAATTGTCGCGCAGCGACGCCGGGGCGTTGATCAGCGAACGGTTCAGCGAACCGCCCCAGGCCCAGCCGAGGCAGACATTGCGGTCGTGACGGCGGGTGGTAAACACCCAGGGGAAAGTGATGCCGCGGAAACTCTCGGCGACACCACCGCGCGGGTCGGCCAGGCGCGAATAGGGATCGGACCAGATGGCGGCCATCGCATCGCCGGCGCTGTGGGCGAAATCGAATTCCAGCTTGCCGAGACGCGCCGCCAGGACAACATGGCCGAATTCGTGCAGCATCCAGCGCCCGCTTGTGGCAATTCCGAGCGGCTGCGCCCAGGCCGGATCGTAGATCGTGCCGTCCCAGCGGCCGCGGTGGGATAGGTTGCCGAGCGCCAGATGCATCTCGACGGTCGGCGTCTTTTTGGCGAATATCGCAAGGCCGTCCCCCGGGCAGTCTTCTTCCGGCGGCGGCTTGATGGTGACGCGGGCATTGACGGTCTGTCCGTCCTTTCCGGGGCCGGGAATGATGCCCGAACGGTAGTGGACCTGCAGCTCGCGCTTCGTGGCGACCGAAAAATTCGGCAGGTCGAAGCCGAACCCGTCCAGCAACGCATAGAACTCGAAACAGTTGTAGTAGGCGCTCAGCGCCGAATAATCGTTGTAACGGACCGGCAGGAACGCATCGGCCGGAAGCGGCACCGTCTTGGCATTCGGCGTATCCGGATCGCCGGGCACATAGGCCGGGCAGTTGCGGACCTTGAAATCCGGCGTTTCCAGGACCGCCGGATCGTTCTGGCTGATTGCAACGGTCGTGCGGAAGCGCTCGAACTCTTCTTCGCTGCGCGTCGGCCGGCGCATTGACCATTGATAGTCCCCCGGGGCGTTGCCCAGCGCCGCGAGGTCGCGCCAGGAAGGCGGGTCCTGGCGAAACAGTTCGGCTTCGCCCTGCGCCGTCATATGGGTGACGAGAAGGTGCTTGCTGGAGCCGCCGGGAACCAGTTGCCCATCCTGCAGGAGCAGGTCCATGACAAAGGAATGGGGAAGCCTCTCCGGCCCTCTCTCGAAGGCGCTCAGCCCCTTGCCGTGCAGTTCGAGCGCCCCGACTTCGGCCTCCGGTTTTTCACTGTCCATGCGCAGGCGCAAATCGTCGTATTGCAGGCTGTCGGGAGAGAGCTGCTGGCCGGCTGCAATGGCCGCCGAGATGATGCCGTCGTCCACCAATCCGACCATCTGGCCGATCAGGCTGCCGATGTCGTAATCGTCAAGCTGGTTGCCCGCCGCGCGGACGCGCGACGCCAGCTCGGTGAAGCTGATATAGCGCCCGTAGGGCAGTTCGGCCGACATCGAGCGTATGGCCACCGAGTACGGCCCGTCCGGATGCCCCCTGATCGCCATCGGAATACGCAGGCCGAAATCAAGCCCGACCGGTTCATCGCCATTGACGGGCAGAATCTCGGCGGCGACAAGAACAATGGTGATGTCCTTGACCTCTTCGCCTCCCTTCGGCCTGACATGGCGAACGAGGTGCCAGGAGGCAAGGCGCGGCGTGCGGTCGTCGTCCGCCGGCGCCCCAAACGGGGGCCAGATGTCGAGCCAGCGCAACGGCGGGGGCCTGCCGTTGCCGGCTTTCGGATCGAGTGCCTCCATCCAACCGGGCGGCAGACCCAGATTTCTGCGCCCAATGGCGAGAAAGTCCTCGAGCCGTTTCAGATACTGGTAGCCGATCTCCCGGAACCCGTTTTCATCCAGGCTTCGGATGTCATCGACTTCGACAACAAACGGAGCGGCGCTGTGCTGGACGATGCGCGAAGCACGCGCGTTGCCGGGATCGAAGCGCTGGTAATGGACGGCATGCGGTCCCGGATCCCATTTAAACTTGAAGGCCATGAGAACAAAACCTGTTTTGTCAGACGTCAAGACGGGAGTACAAATACAGTACCCCGAAATATTTCCCGAGTCACAGGTTTATTCTTGAACAGAGCTTGTCGACACTGTCCTTTTGAAGGCATTTCCTGCCGCCGCAAATCACGGCGGCGTGCGAACACGGACGGAAATCCGGGTGTCGGCGGGTAAAGCAGCAACCGGCGCCGCAGTGGCTGCTGCGGGGCGGACTACCGAATGCGGGCTTCGGTTTCCCTGTCGAACAGCATGGCCCGGCCGGGCTCGAACTTGATCGAGACCCGGGAGCCCTCCGTCGAGCGCTCGTCGCCACGCTCCTCGACGATGATCTTTTCGCCGCTGTCCGCAATGAGATAGTCGTATGACGTGCCGCCAAGCGCTTCGGTCAGGTCGACAGACAGGGTGTCGCCCGCCCGGTCGATCTCGATGTGTTCGGGCCTCACGCCCAAAATGACGGGCGTGCCGGCCGCCGGCATGGTCACCGGCAGCGTGACGTTGCTTTTCAGGGCCGGAACCTCGATCGAATCGCCTTTACTGGTTCCTTCGAGGAAGTTCATGGCGGGCGAGCCGATGAACCCGGCCACGAATTTGTTGTCCGGATCGCGATAAAGGTCCAGCGGCGCGCCGACCTGCTCGATGTGGCCGCCGCGCAGGACAACGATCTTGTCCGCCAGCGTCATGGCCTCGACCTGATCGTGCGTCACGTATATCATGGTGGCGCCGATTTCCTTGTGAAGGCGGGCGATCTCGACGCGCATTTCAACGCGCAGCTCTGCGTCGAGGTTCGAGAGCGGCTCGTCAAACAGGAAGACCTCCGGCCCGCGAACGATGGCGCGGCCGATGGAAACACGCTGGCGCTGTCCGCCGGAGAGCGCCGAGGGCTTGCGGTTGAGATACTGGTCCAGCTTGAGGATCCGGGTCGCCTCGGCAACCTTCTCCTCGATCTCGGCCTTCGGGTGGCCGTTCATCTTCAACCCGAAACCCATGTTCTCCTTGACCGTCATGTGCGGATAGAGCGCATAGGTCTGAAAGACCATCGCGACACCGCGCTGCGCCGGGTCCATCCTGGTGACATCGCGGGTGCCGATGGAGATCTTGCCTTCGGTGGTTTCCTCCAACCCGGCCACCATGCGCAGCAGTGTCGATTTTCCGCAGCCGGACGGACCGACAAAGACGCAGAACTCGCCATCGTCAATGTGAAGGTTCACACCGTGGATCACCTGAACATCACTGTACCGCTTGACAACTTCCTGAAGTGCTACACCTGACATTACCTTAGATCTCCATCTTTTCGGGCGTTCCCTGGTTGTCGGGGAAGCGCCAGTATTCGGCAGCCGCGGCGACCTGCGAAGCCGCGTGCTGCAAATCCGGGACGAACTTTTTCAGCTTGTTGAGAGACGTCCTTGCAGACGTGCTCGTAATGGATATTGCGCCCATCAACTGGCTGGACCTGGACAGGACAGGAACCGCCACGCAAATGATGCCGGGCTCGTGGTCCTCGCGGTCGAGGGCAAACCCGTCCTGCCTGATCTGCTGCAGCTCTACGGTCAGTTCCTGCTGGGAGCAGATCGTCGACGGCGTATACCGATGATAGGACTGCTGCGGCAGAATGCGGTCCAGTTCATCCGCCGACAAGTGCGCCAGCATCGCCTTTCCGACACCGGTGCAATAGGCGGGGCCGACCTTGCCGGCCTCGGAGAACATGTTGACGCGGCGTTTGGCGTCCCGCTTGTCGAGGTAAAGGACATGCGGCCCGTCGAGCTGGGCAAGATGAATGGTCTCGCCGGTGGCCTGGCTCAGCGCCGTCAGATGCGGCCTTGCGACCGGCGCCAGGGACGATTGCGTCCAGGCCGAATGCGCCAGGCGAACCAGGCGGACGCCGAGCGCATAGGTCTGCCATTCCCGGTCGAAAGCCAGAACGCCCTCCGTCACCAGGTTCTGCAGGATTCGGTAAAGCGTCGCCTTGGGATACGGGGAAACTTCGAGCACGTCGTTGAACCGCACCGGGCGCTCAAAAGACGCTACGAGGTCAAGCACGCTCAGTGCCTTGCCCACAGTCCCGCTCGACTTGCGTACGGTGTCCAATTTGGTTCCTCCCCGTCCTCCGCCGACGCAATTTACCGGCGAGGATATTCTTGACAAGCGTAGGTCAATCGTGTTCCAATTTCAATATGTAAATTATAGTTTCATTATTCGGAACTCAAAGGGAGGATACCATGCGTTCCATTTTGAAGGCGTCGGCCATGGCGCTCGTGACCAGTGCCGCGCTGGCAACCGGGGCATTTGCCGATGGCCACCAACTCAGCGGGGAGATGAAAATTTTCCTCGATACGTCCAACCCGGCACCTCGCGCGACCTTCGAAGGCGTCATCGCCCAGTTTGATGAAATGCATCCTAACCTGAAGATCGAGACGACGATCATCGACCGTGAAGCCTACAAGACGCAGATCAGGAACTTCCTCACCGCCAATCCGCCGGATGTGGCCACCTGGTACGCCGGCAACCGTATGCTGCCATACGTATCGACAGGCCTGTTCGACGACGTTTCGGACCTGTGGACCGGCGAATTGGCCGAAGAACTGGCATCGACCAAGGCGGCGATGACCATTGACGGCAAGCAATGGGGCGTCCCCTACTCCTACTATCAGTGGGGCGTTTACTACCGCAAAGACATCTTCGACGAGCTCGGCCTGAGCGTTCCGACCAACTGGGAGGAAGAAAAGGCCAATTGCCAGAAGATCGTCGATTCCGGACGCAAGTGCTACACGATCGGCACCAAGTTCCTTTGGACCGCGGCCGGCTGGTTCGACTATCTGAACTTGCGCACCAACGGCTATGAGTTCCACATTGCCCTGACGGCCGGCCAGGAAAGCTGGACCGACGACCGCGTGAAAAAGACCATGGCCAACTGGCGCGAGCTGATCGACATGGGCGCCTTCATCGACGACCACACGGCCTACAGCTGGCAGGAAGCCATTCCGTTCCTCGTCGACGGCCAGGCAACGGCCTACCTCATGGGCAACTTCGCCGTCGATCCGATCAAGGATGCGGGTCTCACCGACGACCAGTTGGACTTCTACCAATTCCCGCTGATCACCGAGGGCATTCCGATGTCGGAAGAAGCGCCGACCGATACGCTGCACATCCCGTCGGGCGCAGCGAACAAGGAAGCCGCCCGTGCATTCCTGAAGTTCGTCGCTTCCCCGGAAGTGCAGACGTCGATGAATGCGAGCCTCGGACAGCTGCCGGTCAACAACAAGTCCAGCGTCAACACGGACGACAAGTTCGCAAAGGCCGGCTTCGAAATGCTGAACAAGGCGCATGCCCTTGCCCAGTTCTTCGACCGTGACGCACCGGCTGAAATGGCCAAGGTCGGCATGGAGGGCTTCCAGGAATTCATGGTCCGTCCGGACAATGTGGACCAGATCCTGCAGCGCCTGGAGAAAGCGCGCGAGCGTATCTACAAAAACTGAGTGAATTCGGGGCGGGCCTGACGGCTCGCCCCGACCTTCTTTCGGACCGTCCGACCGCCCGCAAGCTGACCTTTTCATCAGCCGGCCACCAGAGAGCCGCGAGCGGATTTAAGAAACGAGGTTCGCGATGTCGACTGCCAGCCTAGCCAGATCCGAATACGCACCGGAAAACAGATCCTGGTACAAACGCAACGAGATCAGCGTCACGCCGTGGCTGTTCATGGCCCCGGCCATCCTGTTTTTTCTCGTCTACGTCATCATTCCCATCTTCCAGAGCTTCGAGATCTCGCTGTTCAGCTGGGACGGGCTCGGTCCGCGCGAATATATCGGCACCGAGAACTATGTGGAACTGTGGGACGACCCGGCATTCTACACGTCGCTGAAGAACAATGTGATCTGGCTGATCCTCTACCTTCTGGCGATCCCGGCCGGGTTGTTCATCGCGCTGTTCCTGAACCAGACCGTTTTCGGCATCAGGCTCTACAAGTCGCTGTTTTTCTTCCCGTTCGTCATCAGCCAGGTCGTCGTCGGCCTGGTGTTCACCTGGTTCTACGACCCGACCTTCGGCCTGTTCAACACGATCATCGGCTGGGTGGGACTGGGACCCATCAACGTTCTCGGCGATCCGACCTACGTGACCTACGGCATCATTGCCGCGGGCCTGTGGCCGCAGACCGCCTACTGCATGATCCTGTACCTGACCGGTCTCAATGCCGTTGATCCCGAACAGATCGAAGCGGCGCGGCTCGACGGCGCCAAGGGCTGGAAGATGCTCTGGTATGTCGTTGTCCCGCAGCTCAAGCCGGCGACCTTCATCGCGTTCGTCGTGACCATCATCGGCGCGTTGCGGTCCTTCGACCTGATTTCGGTGATGACCAATGGCGGACCGTTCGGCGAAAGCCGGGTCCTGAGCTTCTACATGTTCGAGGTCGCCCTTTCCGAATACGGGTTCCGCATGGGTTATGGCGCCGCCATCGCGGTGGTGCTGTTCATCATCATGCTGTTCTTCATCTCGTACTTCCTCTACTCGATGTACAAAGACGAAAGGGGGCGCTGAGATGTTTCCGACTCCCATTCAAAAGACGCCGCGCCGCTGGCAGATCACCTACCAGTCCTTCCTGCCGCTCGCGCTCATCATGTGGCTGCTGCCGCTGATTGCTGTCGGCATATTCTCGGTCAAGCCGGAAGGCGACTTTTCGGCGGGCCAGTACTGGTCCCTGCCCTCGACCTTCGGTGGGTTCGAGAACTACGGCAAGGTGTTCTTCCAGTCTGACATGCCGCGCTACCTGCTCAACTCGCTGTTGATCACGGTGCCGACGGCGATCGGGGCCGTGGCGCTCGCCTGCATGGCCGGGTTTGCGCTCGGCATCTACAAGTTCAAGCTGAACCTGTGGATCTTTTTCCTGTTTGTCGCCGGCAATTTCGTGCCCTTCCAGATCCTGATGGTTCCGGTGCGCGACCTGACCGTCGATATGGGGCTGTACAACACGAAGACCGGCCTGGTGCTCTTCCACATCGCGTTCCAGACCGGCTTCTGCACGCTGTTCATGCGCAATTTCATCAAGGGACTGCCCTATGCGCTCATCGAAGCGGCGCGGGTCGAGGGAATCGCCGAATGGCGGATCTTCGTCTATATCGTGCTGCCCCTGATGAAGCCGGCGATCGCCGCGCTGAGCGTGCTGATCTTCACCTTCATCTGGAACGACTATTTCTGGGCGATCGTTCTGACGCAGGGCGTTGAATCGCAGCCGGTCACGGCGGGCATCACATCCTTCAACGCGCAATTCCGTGCCGCCTATCACCTGATGAGCGCCGGTGCCATCGTGGCAGCGCTGCCGCCGGTTGCGATGTTCTTCCTGATGCAGAAACACTTTATCGCCGGTCTTACACTCGGAGCAGTCAAATGATGCCATGCCTGAGCACAGGAAGGCGGCCATGATCCAATGCTGGCGGCTGGATGACAGGCGTCAGACTCTGGTTCTCGGCTCCCACAGGGATCACCTCGCCGAGGTGATCTACTGGGGGCCGAGACTTCCGGACGATGAAGATCTGAATACCCTTTTTACAGTCCATGCCATCGACGTCACCGGTGGCATGCTCGATCTCAACCCCGAGCTTTCCGTATCTCCCGAAGCGACGCGCACTTTTCCGGGCCAGCCCGGACTGATCGTGCGCGCCCGCGATGGCACCCAGCTCCTGACGAAGTTCTGCCTTGTCAAAGCCAACGAGGAACGCGGGAAGCTCAGCCTCGTCTACACCGATGAAAACAACGGCCTCACCTATACCGCCCGTTTCGCGATCAACACGCGCACCCATGTGATCGAGGCGCAGGCGTCACTCGAGGCCGACCAGCCCGTCCACCTGCACTGGATGTCGGCGCCGGTGATCCCCGCGCCGCAACTGTCCGACGAGATGATCGACTTCGCCGGGCGCTGGTGCGGCGAATTCCAGCTCAACCGGACCGCCTGGTCGCCGGGCATGCGGTTTCGCGAGAACCGGACGGGGCGAACCGGTCACGAGCATTTTCCGGGACTGATCATTCCCTGCCGGGGTGCGACGAACACCCAGGGCCACGCCTATGCCTTCCACTACGGCTGGTCGGGCGGGCACAAGATGATCGCCGAGGAGTTGCCGGACGGCCGGCGGCAGATCCAGTTCGGTCACGCCGAACGCATGGAGGTCGCCCCGCAGACCCGGTTCCAGACGGCGCCGCTCTACATCACATTCTCCGATGACGGGCTGAACGGCTGCGCCGTGGCCTTCCAGCGGCACCTGCGCGACGAAATCGTGCACATGCCGGATGTCGCGCGGCCGCGGCCGGTGCATTTCAATTGCTGGGAAGCGGTCTATTTCGACCACAACCTGCCGACGCTCAAGGAGATCGCGAGCCGCGCCGCGGCACTGGGCGCTGAACGCTTCGTGCTCGACGACGGATGGTTCGGGCGACGCGACGACGACACCCGGGCGCTCTCCGACTGGGAGGTGGACCCGCGCAAATACCCGGACGGGCTGAACCCGCTGATCGACCACGTCCACGGCCTCGGCATGACTTTCGGCCTGTGGTTCGAGCCGGAAATGATCAACCCGGATTCCGACATACACCGGGCGCATCCCGACTGGGCGCTCGGCGGCGAGGACCAGATCCTCGGCCGCAATCAGAAGGCGCTCAACATGGCGCTTGCCGAAGTCCAGGATTTCCTGTTCGACCGCATAGCGTCGGTGCTGCGCGACCACGCCATCGAATACATCAAATGGGATCACAACCGTGTCCTGCCGATGCCCGATGCAGACCAGACGCGCGGTTCCTACGCCCTGATGGACCGGTTGCGGGCCGAGTTTCCGCATGTGGAAATCGAAAGCTGCGCCTCGGGCGGCGGCCGCATCGATTTCGGCATTTTGAAGCGCACCCACCGGATCTGGCTCAGCGACAGCAACGATGCCCTCGAGCGGCTGAAGATGCAGCACAATGCGGCGCTGTTCCTGCCCGCCGCGGTGACCGGCAGTCATGTCGGTCCGCGAAAGTGCCACACGTCGGGCCGCATCCTGGACATGTCCTTCCGCGCATGGGTCGCCGCGCAGCGGCACATGGGCATCGAGATGGACCCGCGCGAGCTGACCGATGATGAGGCGGGCACGCTCGAAACCGTCATCGGCTGGTGGAAGGAAAACCGCGGCTGGATGATGGATGCCGA
The DNA here is from genome assembly GCF_004959855.1 of Nitratireductor sp. XY-223. Lineage (GTDB taxonomy): Bacteria > Pseudomonadota > Alphaproteobacteria > Rhizobiales > Rhizobiaceae > Hoeflea_A. Next base: position 363,080 of record NZ_SPNT01000004.1, read on the forward strand.
CATATTGCGGCTCGAAAGCCCCGACCCGGCCGTGGTCGCAGAACAGCAGCTGGCGGCGGACCACGCCCGGTTCGTGGTGTTTGCCGGCAAGGCCGCGACCAGCAGCCAGATCGCGCCCAGACCGCTGCGCCTGACCCGGCTGGACCCGCAGGCGCGCTACCGCGTCACCCTGATCAACCGCGACAGCGCCGGCAGCCTGTCGCGCGGAACACAGACACTGAAATCGGAATCCGTAGACCTGAGCGGCACCTACCTGATGAACCACGGATTGACGCTGCCGTGGAGCTTCCCCGAGACGATGTGGGTCATCGAGGGGCTGCGGCGGTGAGTGCGTATCGTTTCGGCCGGCGCCGGAATCATATTGGAGTAAGTTGGAAATGAAACTGAATGCGCAATTCAACGATCTGAAGGACCAGTCCGTGTTCATTACCGGCGGCGGATCGGGCATCGGCGCGTGGCTGACGGAGGGCTTCGTCGCCCAGGGGGCGAAGGTTGCATTCGTGCAGCGATCCGACGCGACGGAACTGTGCGATCGGCTTGACGCCGAATACGGCAACAGGCCGAAATTCATGGCCTGCGACATCACCGATATCGAAGCCCTGATGGCGACGATCGGCGAGGCGCGCGCCGCCAACGGCCCGATTACGGTGCTGGTCAACAATGCCGCCTCGGACAACCGCCACAGCCTTCACGAGTTCTCGGTCGAGGACTGGGACAGGGCGATCAACATCAACCTGCGGCCGCATTTCTTCACCGCCCAGGAAACCGCCAAGGACATGCGCGCAGCCGGACACGGCTCGATCATCAATTTCTCGTCGATATCATACATGATGGGCAATGAGGGCTATCCGGCCTATGTCGCCTCGAAATCGGCGATCACCGGCCTGACCCGGGGACTAGCGCGCGAACTCGGCAAGGACAATATCCGCGTCAATGCGGTGATGCCCGGCTGGGTTCTGACGGACCGCCAGAAGGACCTGTGGGTAACCGACGAGACCCTGGCGGCGCATATTGACCGACAGTGCCTGAAAGAGGAGATTGCACCGCTCGACATCGTCGAGCCGACACTTTTCCTCGCTTCATCGGCATCGAGAATGATCACCAGCCAGGCTCTGGTCGTCGACGGCGGCGTCGTATTCACGGGATAGGAAATTGCAGCTTTTTTGCGCAGCCATTGATTGGGGCACCACGAGTTTTCGCATCTGGCTACTGTCGGAAGGCGGCAGCGTCCTGGCGGAACGGCGCAGCCATGAGGGCATGACGGTGGCAGCGGAAACCGGATTCGAAACGGTTCTGGAATCGCATCTGCAGGTGCTGAAAGCGCCGGCTTCCCTGCCGGTGGTGATCTGCGGCATGGCCGGATCGCGCCAGGGCTGGCAGGAGGCCCGCTACCTGACTGTCCCGGCGCTTCTGTCGGAGGTGGTTGCCCGGGCCGTCCACGTGGACGGACCAAGCCGCGACATCCGTATCCTGCCGGGACTGGCACGGCGCGACACAAAGCGGCCGGACGTCATGCGCGGGGAAGAGACGCAGCTCCTGGGCGCCTTCTCCGGAACACGCACGTCGGGGCTTGCCTGCATGCCCGGAACACACTCGAAATGGGTAACGGTCGGCAAACGGTCGGTGACCGATTTTTCCACCTACATGACCGGAGAACTTTTCGGCCTTGTGGCGCGCCGGTCCATTTTGCGCCATGCCGTCGGCGACGCGGATCACTGCGATCCGGGAAGCAGCGATTTCCTGGAAGCGGTCGCCGATGCCCATGCCAACCCCGCCGACCTGTCGCGCCTGTTGTTTTCCATTCGCGGCGGCCAGTTGCTGCACGGGCGCGAGGTGACAAGCAGCTATGAACGACTGTCGGGGCTGCTTATCGGTTCCGAGATCGGCGCCGCGCTCGCGAATGGCGATGCCGACGGACCGGTCCATCTCATAGCGTCGGGAAAGCTCGCCGGCCTCTACGGAGCCGCTTTCGCGTCGCTCGGTCTGGAGATTGAAGACATTGACGCGGACGAAGCCGTGCTAAAAGGACTCTACACCGGTGCGCGGCACTTTTGGCCGACCATGAACACGCAAGCGGATTACGGACAGATAAAGGCATGAGAGAGCATATCCCCTGGCCATCGATGCGGCGCTCGCTGGTCGCCATCCTGCGCGGCCTGCAAACGCACGAGACAGCCGCCACCATCGGCGCGCTGGTCGAAGCCGGTTTCGAGGCCATCGAAATCCCCCTGAACTCGCCTGACCCGTTCGAGTCGATTCGCGTCGCGGTCGACAATGCGCCGCCGGATTGCCTGATCGGCGCCGGAACGGTGCTGACGCTCGCCGATGTCGAGCGCCTTGCCGAAGCCGGCGGGCGCCTCATGGTCAGCCCCAATGTCGATCCCGAGATCATCGCCGCCGCGGCCGACTGCGAGATGGTGACCATGCCGGGCGTTTTCACGCCGACCGAGGCACTCAGCGCCGTCGCCGCCGGCGCCTCGGGGCTGAAGTTCTTTCCGGCAAACGTTCTTGGACCCTCCGGCATATCGGCGATCCGTGCCGTGCTGCCGAACGATATTGAGATCGGCGCCGTCGGCGGCGTTTCGCATGACTCCTTCGAAGCCTACAAGAAGGTCGGCGTGCGCACGTTCGGCCTCGGGTCGAGCCTTTACAAACCGGGCATGAATGTGGATGAAGTCGCGGAACGCGCCCGCATATCGGTTGCGGCCTATGACGCCGTTTTCGGAGGCTGAAGTGGATCTGAACGGATTCGACTGCACCATACTGGACAGCACGAATTGCCTGCTCGGCGAGGGGCCGACCTACGACCCCGAGACCGACACGCTGTGGTGGTTCGACATCACCGGCAGGAAGCTCCTGGAGCGCCGGCTCGACGACGATCGCTCGACGGTCCACGACCTGCCGTTCCTGTGCAGCGCCCTCGCGGTGATCGAACCCGGGCGGCAGCTTGTGGCCACGGAACACGGGCTCTACGAACGGGCGCTTGCGGACGGTTCGCTGACCGAGGTCATCGGTATCGAATCCGACAATCCGACAACCCGTTCGAACGACAGCCGTGTGCATCCCTGCGGCGCGTTCTGGATCGGCACGATGAGCAAGACCGGCGCCGAGAAAGCCGGATCGATCTATCACTATTTTCGCGGCGAGCTGAAACGCCTCTATACCGACATCACCGTCACGAACGCCATGTGCTTCTCGGCCGACGGTTCGGTCGGATATTTTACCGACACGCCCACCGGAAAGGTCATGCGGGTGGCGCTCGATCCGCAAAACGGCCTGCCAACCGGGACCCCGGAAGAATTCATCGTCCGCACCCCCGATCACCCGGGCTGGGCCGACGGCGCAGTCATCGACGCGGACGGGCTAATGTGGATCGCGCGGTGGGACGGGTCATGCGTTCAGGCCTATGACGCATCCGGATCGGTCGTGGAGACCATCGGCCTGCCGGCGACCCAGATCACATGCCCGGCCTTTGTCGGCAAGGACGCATCGCGTATGATCCTAACATCGGCCGCTGAGGGCATCAGCGAGAAACGCCTTATCGAACAACCCCATGCGGGTATGAGTTTTTTGCTCGACCGCCGCGTAAACGGCAGGTTGGAGCCAAGAGTCGCAGTTTAACACCACCATGAAAAACAAACCTGAAATCGGCGTGTGTTACTATCCGGAGCACTGGCCGGAAACGCACTGGCGCGAAGACGCGCGACGCATGGCGGCCCTCGGCATCGCCTATGTCCGCATCGGAGAATTTGCCTGGTCGCGCCTTGAGCCCGAGCGCGGCGACCTGCGCCTGGAGTGGCTGGAACGCGCCATCGAGGTGCTACACGATGCCGGTCTCAAGGTGATCCTGGGAACGCCGTCGGCGACACCGCCGAAATGGCTTGTCGACGAAATGCCCGACCTGCTGCCGGTCGACCGGGAGGGCAAGATACTGGGCTTCGGTTCCCGCCGCCATTACTGCTTCTCCCATCCAGGCTACCGGAACGAATGCCTGCGCATCGTCAAGGCGCTCGGCGAGCGTTTCGGCGAGCATCCCGCCGTCGCCGGCTGGCAGGTGGACAACGAATATGGCTGCCACGACACCGCGCGGTCCTGGTCCGAGGCGTCCCTGACGGCCTTCCGCCAGTGGCTGAAGGACAAATACGGCTCCATCGAGCGGCTCAACGCTGCGTGGGGCAATGTCTTCTGGTCAAAGGAATATTCGGGCTTTTTCTCAATCGACCTGCCGGGGCTGGCACCGGCGGAAATCAATCCGGCGCACCGGATGGATTTCTACCGCTTCTCGTCCGACCAGGTCGTCGAATTCAACCGCCTGCAGGCCGACCTGCTGCGCCAACTCTCACCGGGCCGTGACATCATCCACAATTTCATGGGACGGACACTCACATTCGACCATTTCGCGCTCGGAGCGGACCTGGATGTCTCGAGCTGGGATTCCTACCCGCTCGGCTTCCTCGAGGACCGCTCGGATGCCGGTGATGACTGGCGGCGGCGCTTTGCCCGCGCCGGCGACCCGGACTTCCAGGCCTTTCATCACGATCTTTACCGAGCAACGTCGGCGGGACGCTGGTGGGTGATGGAGCAGCAGCCAGGCCCGGTGAACTGGGCCGACCACAACCCTGCCCCGCGTGACGGCATGGTGCGGCTGTGGACCCTAGAGGCCGTCGCCCATGGCGCGGAGGTCGTCAGCTATTTCCGCTGGAAGCAGGCACCCTTTGCGCAGGAGCAGATGCATTCGGGACTGTTGCGCCCGGACGGTGTGGAGGCAGAGGGATATTTCGAGGCTGAAAGCGCGGTCGAGGACCTGTCGAAGATCGGCAGCGCAAAAGTCGCGGCGGCAGACGCCGCGATCGTCTTCGACTACCCTTCGGCCTGGGCCTGGGAGGTGCAGCCGCAAGGCCGGGAGTTCGAATACTTCCGGCTGGTCTTCGATCACTACCGGGCGCTGCGGCGCAAGGGCCTGTCCGTCGATATCATTCCCGCGGACACCGGCGATCTGTCCGCGTACGGGCTGGTGATGATCCCGGGGCTGTTTACCTGGAACGCCGCGCTCGTCTCGGCGCTGCGCACTTTCAAGGGCGTTGCGCTGATCGGGCCGCGAACCGGTTCGAAAACGGCCGATTTCTGCATTCCGGACACCCTGCCGCCGGATCTGCCCAAGGACCTTGCGGATGTCGTGGTCAGCCGCGTCGAGAGCCTGCGGCCGGACTGCCCGGTCGAAATTGCCGGGGAAAACGGAACCATCAAGTTCTGGCGTGAGTTCCTGGTGACAAGCGGATCGTGCCAGACCGAGATGTTCAGCGAGGACGGGTGGCCCGTTCTGGTGCGGCAGGGAACGCTCCATTATCTGGGCGGCTGGCCGGACGATCCGTTGCTCGATGCGGTGGTGGCACGGCTGGCCTCCGCTGCGGGGCTTTCGACCGTGGACCTGCCGGAAGGCGTCCGGCTGCGACGCCACGGCGACCTGACCTTCGTGTTCAACTATGGCGAAACGGACGCGGATCTCGGCGCACTCGGCATCGCCGGGCCTGTCGTGATCGGCGGCAACGCGCTTCCGCCCTCGGGCGTATCTGCGGTGCGCAACTGATTGCATCCCATTCGCCGCACCGCGGCTGTTGTTTCCGCCCCGGCGCGGTGGTATCGCAAGCCATGCCGATCACCGACTGCACTGGAAACTCCCGACCATGAGCTCAGCCTTCAAAGCCTACGATGTCCGCGGCGAAATTCCTGGACAGGTCAACGTGCCGTTCGCCTACCGATTCGGGCAGGCCGTCGCCGCCCAGCAGCCGCGCCGCAGCGTGGTTGTCGGCCACGACATGCGGCAGGACAGCCCGGCGCTCGCATCCGCCATCGCGCAGGGGCTGCTCGACAGCGGTGTCGATGTCCTGCCGCTCGGCCAATGCGGGACGGAGGAGGTCTATTTCCACACCGACCACAGCGGCGCCGATGCCGGGCTCATGGTGACGGCCAGCCACAATCCACGGGACTACAATGGCATCAAGATGGTGCTGGACGGCGCGCGCGCCGCCACGCGCGACAATGCGCTCAAACCGCTCGAGGACCTTGTCTATTCCGAGCGCAAGTTCCCGGTCGTCGGCGACTACGCCAAGCGCGGGACGCTGGCGCCGCTGCTCGGCAAGGACGCCTATGTGGAGCGGCTCCTGAAACAGGTCGAGGGGCTGGACCTGAAGCCGCTCAAGATCGTCTGCCACGCCGGCAACGGCTGCGCCGGGCCGGTCATCGACCTGCTCGAGGAACACCTGCCGTTCGAATTCATCAAGGTCGACCACGCGCCCGACCCGTCGCTGCCCAACGGCATCCCGAACCCGCTTTTGCCGGAAAGACGCGAACGCGCCAGCCGCGCCGTCATCGAACACGGCGCCGATCTCGGCCTGGCCTGGGACGGAGACTTCGACCGCTGCTTCTTCTACGACGAGCACGGCGATTTCGTCGAAGGCTACTATCTTGTCGGGCTGATCGCGCAGACCATGCTGCGCACCCATCCGGGAGGCACCATCCTCTACGATCCGCGCCTTACCTGGAACACCATCGACACGGTCGAGAAAGCGGGCGGGGTGGCCATGATCTGCCGCACCGGCCACGCGTTTTTCAAGCAGATGCTGCGCGACGAGGACGCCGTCTATGGCGGCGAGATGAGCGCCCACCACTATTTCCGCGACTTCAGCTATTGCGACACCGGCATGCTGCCCTGGCTCGCGGTGGTCGCCGAAATGTCGTCGAACGGCGCGAAGCTCAGCGAAATGGTCGCGGCGCGGATCAAGGCCTTCCCCTGCTCCGGGGAGATCAATTTTACCGTGTCCGACGCGAACGCGGTGCTCAAGAAGATCGCCGACCACTTCGACAGGGCCAATCCGGCCGTCGAGACCATCGACGGACTCAGCATGGCGTTCGACGACTGGCGCTTCAATGTGCGCGCATCGAACACGGAGCCCCTGTTGCGGCTCAATGTCGAAGCGCGCGGCGATGCCGGTCTCGTCGCCTCCAGGGTCAAGGAAATAACGGCGCTCATCGAAGCCGCATAGAATGCGCTAGCTGTCACCGTCCCCGGCATTGGGATAAAAAAGCTGCTGACCGCCCAGGCGGAAGCCGGCAATGGCCGCCTGGCCCTCGGGTCCCAAGAGCCAGTCGACAAAGCGCTTCGCCTCGGCCTGCCTGACATTCGGGCAATGGTCCGGATCGATGGTGACGACACCGTACTGGTTGAACAGCGAGGGGTCGCCCTCGAACAGGATTTCATGGCCGGCACGATTGCCGAAACTGATCCAGGTCGCCCGGTCGGTCAGCACATAGGCGTCCATGCCGACAGCGGCATTCAGCGTCGCGCCCATTCCGGAACCCGTTTCGCGGTACCAGCCGCCGCTGTACTGAACCGGATCGATCCCGATCCCGCTCCACAGCGAGAGTTCCTTCTTATGGGTTCCTGAATCATCGCCACGCGATACAAAGGCGCTTCGCGAGGCCGCGATCTTTTCGAGCGCCGTTCCGGCATCCGCCCCACCGCCAATCCCTGCCGGATCGGCGGATGGTCCAACAAGCACGAAATCGTTGTACATGACGTCGCGCCGTTCCTTGCCGCCGCCTTCGGCCACAAAGGCCTCCTCCGCAGCCCTTGCGTGAACCAGAAGCAGGTCGCCATCGCAATTGCCGGCGTTCTTGATCGCCTGGCCGGTACCGACGGCCACGACCCGCACCTGGATGCCGGTCTTTTCCTCGAACGCGGGCAGCAGATGTTCATAGAGGCCGGAATTCTGGGTCGATGTCGTCGACTGCAGGAGTATGAAGTCGCCCGCCATGGCGGTGCCGGCCGCGAACAGGCAAGCCAATGGCACACAAAACCAATTCCGCGCAGTCTTAAGCATAGAACCTCCCGACATGCCTATATCAGTATCTTTCCGGCGATGAAGTCTTTCGCCTCCGGCGAAGCGGGCGCTCCGAAGAACCGGTCGGTCGGGGCGTGCTCGACGATCTTTCCGCGGTGCATGAATATGATCTCGTCGCCGAGGCGCCGCGCCTGCGCGAGGTCATGGGCGATCAGAACGATGCGCATGCCATCCTCGCTGGCGCTTTTGACCATGGCCTCGATGGTCTGCATCGATGCCGGGTCGAGGCTGGAGGTCGGTTCGTCGAGAAACAGCAGATCCGGCCCGGTCGCGAGCGCCCGGGTGAGCGCCAGGCGCTGCATTTCGCCGCCCGACAACACCCGCGCCGATGCGTTGGCAAGCGCCAGCAGGCCGGCGCCTTCCAGCGCCCGATCGGCTTCGGCACGCGCCTGCCCGGCCGAGGTACCGACCGCACGCAGCGCGTATTCGACATTTGCGCGAACCGACCGCCGGAGCAGAACCGGCCGCTGCAGGACCATGCCGAAACGACCGTAGCGCTGACGGTTCGGCGGCTCCGCGTTCCACAGGACGCGCCCGGAATCCGGCGCCCGCAAACCCGCCATCACGTTCAGCAGCAGCGACTTTCCGGCGCCGTTCGGACCGACGAGCACCGTCGTGCCGCGGCCGCCGATCGTCAGCGCCTCGACATCGAGCAGCACCCTGCCCTTGCGGCGCACGAAAAGGCGTTCCGCGGTGACGGGAAGGATCGGCTTCGTCGCCGTCTGCTGACCGAAGCGGACCGGCTCATGCATAGGCAGACCTTTCGGCCGCGGCCCGCAGCAGGAAGACGAGGGCGTTGACGGCAAAGGCTATGATCAAAAGGATCAGGCCGAGGCCGAGCGCCAGCGCCAGGTTGCCCTTTGATGTTTCCAGCGCAATCGCCGTCGTCATGACGCGGGTGACGTGGTTGATATTGCCGCCGACGATGATCACCGCGCCGACCTCGGCGACCGCCCGCCCGAAACCGGCCAGCAGTGCGGTCATCAGGCTGTAGCGCCCCTCCCACAGCAGTGTGCGAAGACGCGCCAGCGAACCGAGGCCGAAGAGCATGAGCTGATCGCGGTATTCGCCGTTGAGGTCCTCCAGCGTCTGCCGGGCGAGCGCGGCGATGATCGGCACGACCAGGATCGTCTGAGCGATGATCATGGCGGTCGGCGTATAGAGCAACTGCAACGGACCGAGCGCGCCGGCATTCGACAGCAGGAGGTAGACGACGAGGCCGACGACCACCGGAGGCAGCCCCATCAGGGCGGTCACGGTGACAATGACAATGCTGCGCCCCGGGAATCGCGTGACCGCCAGGAACGCGCCCAGCGGCAAGCCGATGACCGTGGCAATGAAAACAGCCGTGATGCTGACTTTCAGTGACAGCCAGACGATCTCGATCAGCCCGGAATCAAGTCCCGCGACAAGCCGGAAGGCCTCGAAAAATGATGCGGCGAAGTCCTGCATGGTTCAGTGCGGCCCGGTCGATTTGGCGTTTCGGGCGCATTAAATACGGCAAGATGCGCCTGCTTCATACCCAAAACGGCAATTTTGCAGGCACCGGCGTCAGACAAGAGCAGGCGGAAGGGCTATTGGGCGGCCTGTTCGGGCGCCGCCGCGCTGATGAACAGCTCGACCTGGTCGGCGGCCATCGGACGCCCATAAAAATAGCCCTGGCCGATCGAGCAGCCCAGTTCCAGCAGCTTGCCGGCCTGTTCCGCCGTTTCGATGCCCTCGGCGACGACCTCCAGATCGAGGCCCTCGCACAGCGCGATGATCGCCTTGATGATGTGTTCGGACGGGCGGTCACGGGTGATCTCGGAAACAAAGGCGCGGTCGATCTTGACCTTGTCGAGCGCGATTTCGCGCAGCCGGCCGAGACTCGACTGGCCGGTGCCGAAATCGTCCAGGGAAATCGAAACGCCTTCCGCTCGCAGGCTGTCGATGATGCTGTTGGCAATTTCCGGATCGGCCATCATTGCGGTCTCGGTGATCTCAAGGCCGAGCCGGAGCGGATCAAAACCGACCGTGTTGAGGATCGCCATGATCTTGTCGTGGGTCGAAGGATCCAGAAGCTGGGCCGAGGACAGGTTGAAGGACAGGAACATCTCTGCCGGCCAGCTCAACGCCGTTCTCGTGGCCTTCCGCAGCATCGTCTCGGTGAGCGGTTCGATGATGCCGCGCTCCTCGGCCAGGGGTATGAACGTGGCCGGAGACACGAAGCCGAGTTCGGTGTCGTGCCAGCGCGCCAGCGCCTCGAAACCGACCGGGATGCCGTTGCGCAAGTCGACGATGGGCTGGAAGTGCACGTCCACCTCGTCGGCGATGATGGCGCGCCGCAGCGCCTGCTCCAGCTGTGTCGCGCGCTTCATCTCCTCGGCGATATCGACCGAATAGACCGTCACCTGACCGCGGCCGCGCCGCTTCGACCGGTAAAGCGCCGTGTCGACGCTCTCCATGAGCGTGCCGTAGTCCTCTCCGGCGTAGGGATAGATGGCAAATCCGAAGGATGAGGACAGGCGCACCGTGCGCTTGCCCAGATCGTACGGCGCCGACAGCACATCCTTGAAGACGTCGCTGACCTTTTCCGCGCCCCGCTGATCAAAGACCAGGGGCAGAACGAACGCGAAGGCGTCGTTCTCAAGGCGCACCGCCACCGCGCCGGGTGGCATGCAGGCGCGCAACCGGTGCGCTACCTGGCACAGGATGTCGTCGCCGGCGGTGTGGCCGAACAGGTCGTTGATCGGCCTGAAACCGTCGAGATTGACCAGCCCGACCGTGAACGGCGCCGGATCGAGCGAGCGCTCGCGCACCAGCTTGGTGATCTTGTCCCGCAGCCTTGCCCGGTTGCCTAAACCGGTCAGCGGGTCGGTGTAGGATACAGTCTCTGCCCCGCCCGTGGTCCTTCTGCGACCGGTGGCCAGTTCAACTGACATTACATCTTCCTTGCGCCCAAATGGTGGAGGAACACCATATTCATCCGCAAGGATCGCGCGGTTTCGTTAAGAAACACCTATCGGCGAGCCGTACAATCTCGGGATGAACTACCGCAAACCATTGAAATTCTATTGAGATCGAACCCTGCGGAAGATAATCCCTGTTTGCCTCAAGCAAAAGTGCGGGCTATCGCGCCGTCTTTCTTAGCCGGATATCTAAGCAATCTTACCCTAGTTCACGGCCCCGCGCCTTTGCGGCGCAGCGAACGCGCAAACGGCGAGAATAGCGCCGCTTACCGCCGCGATCATACCGGCGGCGCTGACGCTGAAACCGCTGCCGATCAGTGCCATGCCGCTGCCGGCCGCCCAAAAGCCCACCACGGCGGACAGCAGTGCGAAGAGAACGCTCCAAAGCAATTGCGGGATCAGGCGATTGGTCATCAGGCGCGCGGCCGCGGCCGGGCAGATCAGCATGGCGATCGTGATGATGGCGCCAACCGCCTCGAACGCGGTCACAGCGACGATGGCGACGAGCGAGATCAGCGCCGCGCCGATGAACCGGACGGGAACGCCCGCCGCCTGCGCGAAGACCGGATCGAAGGTGGAGACGACCAACGGCCGCCAGAAAACGACCAAAAAGATCAAGACAGCCGCGAGGGCGAGCACAAGACGCCCGAGCTGCGGCGGAAGATCGGCGAGCGCCGCCCGGTTGAAGAGGGACCCGGCATCCATGCCGGACAGCCAAACCAGGCTCTCCAGATTTCCATAGAGCGCATGCTCGACGTCGAAATGCACCTCTCTCGTGTTGCTCTGTTCGAGCAGCACGACGCCCAGCGCAAAGAGCGCGGTGAAGACGACGCCCATCGCCGCGCCGGGCTCGACCTTTCCGAGGTTGCGGACGAGCTCGATCAGCAGCGCCGAGATCAGCGCCGCGGCGGCGGCGCCGAGCAGCATCGGCCCGACGGAAATGGAGCCGGTGAGGATGAAGGCGACGACGATGCCCGGAAGCACGACATGGCTGACCGCATCGCCCATCAGGCTCTGCTTGCGCAGCACGAGGAAATTGCCCAGGAGCGCGCAGGAAACCGCCGCGAGTGCCCCGATCGTCATGGGGACGAGCACAAGACCGATATAAAGATCGCCCATGATCAGCTCCTACTGTGCCGGCAGCACGCCGGAGGGGCCGGCAAACTGCCTTTCGAGCTCGGCGATCTCGCTGGCGGTCAGCCGGTCGGCTATTGGATCGAGCCGCATGCGGGCGGCGCGGTAGGCCGCGTCCGGGTTGTTGCGCAGGTAGATCGTCCAAAGGGCTTCCTCCCGGGCCGCGGTTTCGGCCGCATCGAGGCCGGCGCGGGTCGGCGTTCCGTCGCCACGGATAAGCTTTTCGGACTTCAGAACCCTGATCGTGTCCTTATCGTAGATCGCCTCGCCGCGCAGTATCGCCAGAAGGCCCTGCCGCCGATGCACCTTGCGCGAGAAGGCCCGCGCCCGGTAGAGGCCGTAAAAGACGCCGCGCGCCGGCGCAAGGAGCAACGACAGCACGAACAGGACCGCCGCAACGAGGACTATGACCGGGCCGGCGGGGAAATTGGGGACCGAGGCGGACAGCGCCGTGCCGATAAACCCCGAAGCCGCCCCTACAAGCCCGCTGACGACGATCATGGTGTTGGTTTTTTCCGTCCAGAACCGGGCCGCGACCGGCGGAATGATCAACAGCGCCACCACCAGGATGAGGCCGACGATCCGAAGGCCGGTGACCGTGACGGCCATGACGAGAAACATCAGCAGCAGATCGGTGCGGCGGATATCGATCCCGGAGGTACGTGCAAAGGTCTCGTCGAAACAAACAAGGGTCAGTGGCCGGCGGAAGACAAAGACGAGAAACGCGACGAAGAGCGCCAGGGCGGCGAGCGTATAGGCCTCGTTGCGCAGCATGCCGGATGTCGATCCGAGCAGAAAACTGCCGATGCCGGCCTGTCGCCCGATGCCCAGCGACTGGATGATTGTCAAAAGGACCACCCCGAGGCCGAAGAAGGACGAAAGCACGGCGCCGATGGCGGCGTCCGAATTCAGCCGCGTGCGGCGCGTCAGCCACTCCACGCCGGCAAGTCCGATCATGGCACTGATCGCGGCTCCGAGCAGAAGGCCGGGCAGGAAGCGTCCCGATCCGCCGAACCAGGCCATCAGCAGGAAGGCGATGCCGACACCCGGCAACGTCGCGTGGCTGAGGGCATCGGAGACAAGCGAGCGCTGGCGCAGCAGGAGATAGGTGCCGACAGTGCCGCCCGCCCAGCCCAGAAGGATGGCGCCGACGGCAACAATGGCAGTGTTGTAGCCGGCGCTGAAGGTCAGCGCGTTGATGAATGCGGCGATATCGATCATTGCTTCCGGTCCGCTCAGATGAGCTCCGGCTCCGCCTGTACCAGGCGGCCGCCGTAGGCTTCGGCCAGATGGGCCTCGGTGAACGCCTTTTTCACCGGACCGTTGGCGATACGGCGCACATTCAGGATCAGCACGTCATCGAAATAGGCGGTGACGGTGGAAAGATCGTGGTGGACGGCGACGGCGGTGCCGCCCTCGCGGACGAGTTTCTTCAACAACGTGACGATGGTCTTCTCGGTGGCCGCGTCGACCCCGGCGAAAGGCTCGTCGAGCAACAGAAGATCGGCTTTCTGGGCGAGCGCACGCGCGATGAACACGCGCTGCTGCTGGCCGCCGGAAAGCTGGCCGATCTGACGATCGGCCAGGGATACCATGTCCACTTCCTCAAGGCAGCCCAGCGCGAATTCCCGCTGCCGGCGGCCGATCAGCGTGAACGGGCCGAGGCTGCGGTAAAGCCCCATCAGAACGACATCGATAACGGTCGCAGGGAAATCCCAGTCGACGCTCGCACGCTGCGGAACATAGGCAATGCGGCTGCGGACCTCGTCCAGCGGCCGGCCGAAGAACAACGCGTCGCCGCTGATCGACGGTATGATTCCCATGGCCGCCTTGAGCATGGTCGACTTGCCGGCCCCGTTCGGACCGACGATCGCGCTCATGCGCCCCTGCTGAAAGACCGCGTCCACCGAGGATAGGGCCGGCTTGTCGCCATAGGCGACCGACAATCCGCGAACCTTGAAGGCGGCGCCGCCGTCTGCAACGTGAACGTTCATGTCAGCTGCCGACCAGTTTTCCGTTGAGACCGGCGGCCGGAGCCTTGCCGCCCAGCGCGTTGGTGATGACGGTGACGTTCGAATCGATCATGCCGATATAGGTTCCCGTGTACGTGCCGGCCGAACCCATGGCATCGGAGAAGAGCTGTCCGCCGACGACCACCTTGTGGCCGCGCGCGGCGGCGCCCTCGATCAGTGCCCGCACATTGCGCTCGGAAACCGATGTCTCGACGAATATCGCCTCGATATCGCGGTCTACGATCATGTTCACGATCTCATCGACACGCTGCAGGCCGGCCTCGCTCTCGGTGGAAAGGCCCTGGATACCGACAACCTCGAAATCGTAACTGCGGCCGAAATAGCCGAACGCGTCATGGGCGGTGATCAGTACACGGCTTTCCTGCGGTACCGTTTCAAGGCTCTCGCGGGCGAATGCGGCAAGCCGGTCCATGTCCGCCAGATAGGCATCCGTGTTCTGCGTATAGACATCGGCGCCCTGCGGATCGAGCTCGATCAACGCGTCGCGGGCCGCTTCGACCGCATGGCGCCATAGATCCGGCGTCATCCAGATATGCGGGTCGTAACGGTCCGAATAGGTTGCGTTGGACAGGCGCTGGTCGACGGGGACCGCCTCGCCGATGGCGTAGACCGGCTTGCGCTCGCCGAGCTTCTCGAGGAATTCCTCGAGTTGCGCCTCGAGATAAAGGCCGTTCCAGAACACCGCGTCGGCACGGACCATCGCGGCGATGTCGGACTGTGTCTGGCGGTAAAGATGCGGGTCGACGCCCTCACCCATGAGCGTGACTACTTCGGCGCGGTCGCCCGAAATCGCGGTCAGCGCGTCGCCGATCATCGATACGGTCGCAACGATATTCAGCTTGTCGGCGGCCCGCGCCGCGGTTGCCGGAAGGGCAAATGCGGTCAGTGCAACCAGGATTCCCGCAAGGGCCAATGTACGGCGCAATATCATGCAAAACTCCAAGTATTCTGGGCATGCGTCGGCACGCCGTGTCGGATGTTGGCTAACTTGTATTGCAAATCATTCGCAATAGCAAGAAAAACTTCCCCGAATTTCTGCGCCGCGGCTTTTCTTGACGCGCCGAATCCGGGATTATCCCGCAATGACCGTCAGACCCCTTCCAGAAACGCTCATCAACCAGATCGCGGCCGGCGAGGTGATCGAACGCCCGGCCAGTGTCGTCAGGGAGCTGCTGGAAAACTCCATTGACGCAGGCGCAACGCGCGTTGAAGTTGCCACGGCGGGCGGCGGAAAGGCGCTCGTGCGGGTCACCGACAATGGACGCGGGATGACGCCGCAAGACCTGCAGCTCGCGGTCAAGAGGCACTGCACCTCCAAGATCACCGACGATCTCAGCAACATCGCAACGCTCGGCTTTCGCGGCGAAGCGCTGCCCTCGATCGGCTCGGTGTCCAAACTGCGGATCCAGAGCCGCACGGCCGATTCGGATACCGCCTGCGAGGTGCGCGTGTCGGGCGGCGATGTCGATACGGTCCGGCCGAGCGCCGCCAATCCGGGCACGATCGTCGAGGTGCGCGACATTTTCTACGCAACGCCGGCGCGCCTGAAGTTTCTCAAAAGCGACCGCGCCGAGACGGGCGCGATCACCGAGGTCTTCAAGCGCGTTGCCATCGCTTTTCCGAACGTGCGCATGACGCTGTCCGGCACCGACCGCTCGACGCTGGACTATCCGTCCACCGGGAACGACGCGCTGGCGCGTATTCGCCAGGTCCTCGGCAACGAATTCGCCGACAACGCGATCGCCATCGATGCGGTGCGCGAAGATGTCCGGCTGACGGGATTCGCCTGCGTTCCGACCTACAACCGCGCCAACTCGCTGCAGCAATATGCCTTCGTCAACGGTCGCCCGGTCCAGGACAAGCTGGTCTTCTCGGCGCTGCGGGGCGCCTATGCCGACACCATCCCGCGCGGACGCTATCCCGTCGCCGTCCTGTCCATCGCGCTCGATCCGCGGTTCGTCGATGTCAATGTGCACCCGGCCAAGGCCGATGTGCGTTTCCGCGATCCGGGCCTGGTGCGCGGCCTCATCGTCGGCGCGATCCGCGAGGCGCTGACCCGCCAGGGCGATCGCTCGTCCAGCGTCGCGGCGCGCGACATGACAGCCGCGTTCCGGCCGCGGGCTGGCGTCGCGGGCCGTTCTTCGTTCGGGTCGGCACGCGGCGAAAGCGGCTATGAACCGGCAATGTCGCCCTTCAGGCCGCTTCAGGACGCGGCACCCACCGGATTTTCAGAGAGCGCGCAATCCGCGCTCGGTGCCGTTTCGGAGCCCTCCGCCCGCACCGAAGGACAGGAGGAAGAGGCAGTTCACCCGCTCGGCGCGGCGCGGGCTCAGCTGCACGAGAATTATATTGTCGCGCAGACCGGCGACGGGTTGGTGATTGTCGACCAGCATGCCGCCCATGAGCGACTGGTCTATGAAAGCCTCAAGAAATCGCTGTACCAACGCGAGGTCGCGTCGCAGGTCCTGTTGATACCGGAAATCGTCGACCTGCCGGAAGAGGATTGCGACCGGCTGATGATCCATGCCGAAGCGCTGGGCACGCTCGGCCTTGCCATCGAACGGTTCGGCCCCGGCGCGGTGGCGGTGCGCGAGACACCTGCCATCCTCGGAGAAATCGACGCCGCGGGCCTTGTCCGGCAACTGGCCGACGAGGTCGCCGAATGGAACGATGCGGGCGGTCTGAAGGCCAGGATTGACTACGTCGCGGCCACTATGGCATGTCACGGTTCGGTCCGGTCGGGACGGCGTCTGTCAGCCGAGGAAATGAACGGGCTGCTGAGGCAGATGGAGACGACCCCGGGCTCCGGACAGTGCAATCACGGACGGCCGACCTATATTGAGTTGAAACTGTCGGATATCGAGAAGCTGTTCGGAAGACGATGAGACCTCCCGGCAAGCGCGGAACCAACGGGAAACGATATGAACAGATTTGAAGGCCATGGCTCCGGCGAAGCGAAGATCCGCTATCTCGACGCCGATTTCCAGGTGATATCGCCGGGCTCGCACGTGCGCTGCGCGGTGACCGGAGAGATCATCCCGCTGGACGAGCTGAAATACTGGAGCGTCGCGCGGCAGGAGGCCTATGTGGACGTTAACGCCTCGGTCACCGCCGACGAGCGCGCCGGCATCCTGCCGACACAGCAATAAATCCGGACCACCGCGAGGCGGTCAAACCCCCTTTATCCTGTTGAGTTTCTGCGCCGAGGCCAGTTGCCTTTTCTTGAAGGACTCGATCGTGCGATCGATGAAAGTCCGCGCCAGGTCGGTCTGCTCGAACCGCAACTGAACCTCCAGCACACGCGATTTTTCGGCCAGCTCCGCAACCTTGCCGCGCGCGTCTCTCAGGCGCGCCATGTCCTTGCTCGTTGTGATCAGCTCAAGCTTGTGCTTGGCGGCGGATTCGATGAGGTCGGCCGCCTCGTCCTCGCCGAACCTGTGGTGATCGCCGAAGCTCCGCTCGGCGACGACGTGCGCACCGGTGCCCCGCAGGCTGCCGAAGAACTTCTGCGGATTCCCGATGGCCGCGTAAGCCAGCACCCGCTTGCCGCGGAAGCTGCGCGGTTTCCTGACGGCAAGCCTTGCGGCATAGATCGGCTTTGCGGCGCGGCCGGCGATGCGGATCACCGGATCGGCTGCCGTTCCGTCGCCGATCACGAGAAGAGCCGAGGCATTGCGCATCTGGTCGAGCATCGGAGCCCGGACCGGGCCGCCCGGAATGATATGGCCGTTGCCGATGCCACGCATGGCGTCGACCACCAGCAGGGAAAAATCGAAGTGGATTGCTGCGCTCTGAAACCCGTCATCCATGAGGATGAAGTCGATGCCTTCGGCCAGAAGCTTCTGGGCGCCGGCATATCTGTCGGGCGAAACGACGGTCGGAGCCTTCTCGGCGAGCAGCAGCGGCTCGTCACCGACATCGGCGGCGTAGTGGCGCTTCCTGTCGACCATCGCAACGGAGCGCAGGCTGCCGCCGTAGCCGCGCGACAGGAACCCGGGATTGAACCCCGCCTTTGCCGCTTCGGCGCAGAGCGCAAGTGCAGTCGGCGTTTTTCCGGCGCCGCCAACGGTGAAATTCCCCACACACAGCACCGGCGCCGTAACCTCGCGGCGCGGCGCGTTTTCCATGCGCGAACGGGCCACGGACCCGTAGATCCAGGACGCCGGATAGAGCGTCCAGGCCCGCCAGTCGGCCTTCGACCACCAGAAGGGGGGCGCCTCACTCACCATCGCGCTATTCGGCTGCCCTCCTGGTATAGTTCCGCCTTGACCGTAAGAGGCTTGATATAGGGTTCAAGCGCCCGGACCGTGCGCGGCAGCGCGCCGCTGAGTTCCTCCACGGTCGTCCTGGCGGCCGCCCGCATCTTGTCGCTGGCCCGGCGGTTGCTGAGAAGAAATTCGACCGATTTCGCCAGCGTCTCGCCGTCATTGACCAGCCGCGCTCCGCCATTCTTCAACAAGCTGCGGTAGCTGTCGCGAAAGTTCTGGACGTTGCGGCCCGACAGGATGGCGCAATCCAGCATCGCCGGCTCCAGCGGATTGTGACCGCCGCTAACGGTCAAGGAGCCGCCGACAAAGGCGACCGAGGCAAGACTGAGATATAGACCCATCTCGCCGATCGTGTCGCCCAGGTAAATCTGCGTTTCCGAGGTGATGGCCTGGCCGCGCGAGCGCCTTGCGACGACAAGACCGCGGCCGATCAGCATTTCCTCGATCTCGTCGGCACGCTCCGGATGGCGCGGAACGATCACAGTGAGCGCCCTGTGCCTGGTTTTCAGCGCCTGGTGGACATCGGCGGCGATCGCCTCCTCGCCAGCGTGGGTCGAGACCGCGGCCCACACGCCGCGATCGCCGATCCGGTTCTGCAGCCGGCGCAGTTCCAGGTCGTCGCAGGGCGGCGGCTCGGTGTCGACCTTGAGATTTCCTGAGACGGCGACCGGACGCGCGCCCAACGCACTGAACCGCTCGGCGTCCTCCTCGGACTGCGCGACCACGAGCGACAGATTTTCGAACAGCGCTTCGGCAAGGTGCGGCCGTTTGCGCCAGTTGCTGAAGGAGCGGTCCGACAATCGCCCGTTCACCAGCACCTGCGGCATGCGACGCGCGCCGAGTTCCAGGATCGTCATCGGCCAGATCTCGGATTCTGCAATCAGTGCCAGATCCGGCTTCCAGTAGTCGAGAAAACGGCTGACCGCTGGTTTCAGGTCGAGCGGGACATACTGGTGGATCACCCGGTCGCCCAGGCGCTCCGCCGCCAGCGTGGCCGATGTCACGGTACCCGTTGTCAGCACGACGGAAATGCCGCGCTTGAGCACCTCCTCGATCAGCGGAACGACAGCATTGGTTTCGCCGACGCTGGCCGCATGCGCCCAGATGACAGGCCCTTCCGGGCGATGCGAACTGGCATAACCGTACCGTTCGCGGCGCCGTGCATGCTCTTCCTTGCCCTTCGTCGCCCTAAAGGCGAGATAGGACCCCAAAAAAGGGTAAATCGCCGCACCCAGCCAGCGGTAGGCGGTCAGTGTCAGGCGCGCCCATACCAGACTCATGCGCCGTTCCTGACTGCCCGATAGGCTTTTTCGGTCACGCTGTTCAACTCGTCTGTCACCCTTTGACGATACTCTTCCAGTTCCGCGTCCGATGTGTCGCGCGGCACGCTGATGGGCGGCCCGAGTTTAAGACACACCTCGCCGAACGGTAAATTAATCGTCGTCTTGTCCCACGATTTCTCGACAATGTGATAGCGGCTGGTCGCAAGCGCCATCGGTATGATCGGCCGGCCCGACAGTTTGGCCAGCGCAACGATCCCCTCGCCGGACTGCCGCGGCGCCCCTTTCGATATATCGGCGATCATCACGATGTTCTTTCCGTCCGCCAGCGCGTCCGCCATACCCTTCAGGGCGCCGACCCCGCCCTTGCGCGCTGTCTGCGCGCGCTCGCGCCCGCCAGAGCCCCTGATCACCGTGACGCCCGACAGTTTGAGAACGCGGGCGTTGATTTCGGCGTCGCGGCTCCTCGAGACAAGCGCCGCAACCGAATTGTTGTCGGGATAGACGAACTGCGTGAGCAATTGCTGTCCGTGCCAAAGCGCGATGATGACCGGCAGTTTGCCTTCGACCGCCTTCACCAGATCATCGGAATCGGCCGATTTTCGATTGCTCCAGTAGATGAAACGGAGCGCGCGGTGGACCACGGCGGCGGCAATGTTCTGAAAGGTGCCGGAAACCAGCAACCGCTTTCCAAAACGCCTGAATGCCGTCGCCAAATCAGTTCTCCCCGGTTCCGACGCCGCCCCGATGCGCAGCACGCGCACCGGTACCGGAACAGTGTAAATGCCCAATCGTCTCGCCGCCCAGCCGACGGTGGTCATTGTCAGCCACCGGCCTCCTCGTCGGGATTGAGGAGCCGGTGCAGATGGACGATGAAATAGCGCATATGGGCGTTGTCGACCGTCTGCTGGGCCTTCGACTTCCAGGCTGCGTATGCGGATTTGTAATCCGGGTAAATGCCGACGATATCGAGTCCATCCAGATCGCGAAACCGGACTTCGCTGAGCGCATCTAGCTCGCCGCCGAACACCAAATGCAGAAGCTGTTTGTTTTCGGTCTCCATCCAATACTCCATGGCGCCGGCCGCACGGCCGCTTGCAATCGGGAAGGTAGGGACCGCGCCAGCACCCTATCGAAACCCGCCTTCCGCAGCGGTTTGCTGTAAATTGACTCAAAGGTCAATGGCGCCGGCGACGTTCTTCAGTTCGGGCAGCATCCGCTCCGGGCCGGCAATCAGCAGGCCGTGGCTGACCGACTTTTTGTTGTAGCGGACCGGCTCACCCTTCCGGTTGAGCAGCGCACCGCCGGCATTGCCCAAAATCAGGTCGGCTGCGGCGAGGTCCCAGTCGTGGGAACCCGGCTTGACGAGCGTCGCATCCAGCCGCCCGTCGGCGACCATCGCAATGCGATAGGCGAGCGAGGGAATATGCGGAGCCCTTTGTATGCTGTCGGCGAACCCTTCCGGCAAATTCCTGTAAACGGTTTGCGGCATCGACATGACGCGGTCCGCTCCGACGCTGCTGACTGCGATCGGCCTGCCGTTTTTCGTCGCTTCGCCGCCGCGGGCCGCCTCGAACAGTTCGTCGCGGGCCGGGCAGGCCAGAACACCGGCCACAGGAACGCCGGATTCAACGACCGCAATGCTCACGCACCAGACATCCTCGCCGTTGACATAGGCGCGGGTTCCGTCGATAGGATCGACGACGAATATCCTGTCGTGGTGACGGCGCGACTTGTTGTCCTCGGTCTCTTCCGACAGCCAGCCATAGTCCGGCCGTGCCGCACTCAGGGTCTTGCTGAGGAAGCGGTCGACCGCGATATCGGCCTCGGTCACCGGCGAGCGGCCGCCCTTGTACCAGACATCCGGATGGTTTCGGAAATAGCCCATTGCGATCCGTCCGCCCTCTTGCGCGGCTTCGCGGATCAGGGCCAGATCCGCCAGTACATCGTCATTTTCCTGCAAGGGTCATGCCTTCTATTGCAACGGTCGGCGATGCCGTGCCGTATTTGCGATCGATGTCGCTGGCGGGCGTGGTGTTCATGAACATGTCCTTCAAGTTGGAGGCAATGGTCACCTCGGATACCGGGAAGGTCAGTTCACCGTTCTCAATCCAGAAGCCGGAGGCGCCGCGACTGTACTCGCCGGTGATCATGTTGACGCCCTGGCCGATAACTTCCGTTACATAAAACCCCGATGCAACAGAGCCGATAAGCGCCTCGGCCGAAAGGGATCCGGGTTCGAGTGCCAGGTTTGTCGATCCAGGGGTGACATTCGAGCCGCTGCGCACGCCGCGTCCATTTGTCTTGAGGCCCAGTTCGTGCGCGGTGCTAGTCGACAGGAACCAGGACTGAAGCACGCCGTTTTCGACCATATTAAGGCGCGTGCCGCGAACCCCCTCGCCGTCGAACGGCCGCGACGCGGGACCGCGGACGATCTGGGGATCGTCCGTGACCAGCATTCCCGGCTTCATGACGGGCTTTCCCATCATGTCGCGCAGGAAGCTGGTCTTGCGCGCCACGGCAGCTCCGTTGATGGCTCCGGCCAGGTGACCGACAAAACCGCGCGCGACGCGCGGATCGAACACGACGGTCACATCGGTGCCGGTGTCCGCCTTCCGCGGGTTCAACCGCCTGACCGCGCGGGTGCCGGCCGCGCGCCCGATTGCCTCGACATCATCGAGATCGGCGTAGTACAGGCGCGAATCGAACTCGTAATCACGTTCCATCCCGGTGCCCTCGCCGGCGATGACGCTGACGGAGCGGCCGAAGCGGCTGCCCACATAGGATCCGGAAAATCCGTCCGACGTGACCAGAACCATGCCGCCCATGCCGGCCGAAGCGCCCGCTCCGCTCGAATTGGTGACGCCGTTGACGTCCAGCGCGGCGGCCTCCATGGCCAGTGCCGCATCAGTGAGCTGCTCGCTGCCAACCTGTGTCGGATCGAAAAGGTCGAGGTCGTCGAAGCGCTTCGCGATGTCGGCCGGATCCGCCAGCGTCGCGTAGGGATCTTCCGGCGAAACGCGCGCCATCGCGACGGCGCGGTCGGCCAGATCGGCGGCATCGATGCCGGCATTCGCCGACACGCTGGCGACGCGCTTGCCTACGAATACGCGCAGGGAAAAACCGTCGCTCTCCGACGCTTCGGTGCCTTCCACCTTGCCGAGCCGGACCGAGACGGATGCCGTCTGACCGCGCGCCACAACGGCATCGCAGCGATCGGCGCCGGAGCGCATGGCCTGCGCGACCAGTTCCGCCGCCTTGTCGGCGAGTTCTTCCGATTTTTCCGCCTGAAACATATATTTGGCCTTTCCTTTCCGCTCCATTTATTGTGGCGCCGGAGTGTCATCAAGGCTAATAGAGCAATGTTCCGGCATCGGATAGTGCCGGGGGCTGGCGAAATTCGGTCCCCAGAAGGATGCAATGTATGGCTGCCGAAAGCATATCATTCTACAGCCACGCCCTTGTACTGCTCGGCGGTGCGGTCATCGCCGCACCACTGGCCAAGCGCATCGGCCTGGGCACGGTTCTTGGATATCTCGCGGCCGGTGTGATCATCGGGCCCGTTGCGCGTCTTGTCGGCGGCGGCGAACGCATACTGGAATTTTCCGAACTCGGCGTGGTGCTGCTACTGTTCCTGATCGGGCTTGAGCTCAAACCGTCGCGCCTGTGGTCGATGCGGCGCGAGATTTTCGGCCTGGGTCTGGCCCAGGTGGTGATCACGGGTATCGTGCTTCTGGGCATCGTGGCGGCGACCGCCTGGTCGAAAAGTGCCCTCTCGGCAGCGGCCATTATCGGTTTCGGGCTGGCCCTGTCGTCCACCGCCTTCGCGCTGCAGATCCTCGAGGAGCGCGGCGAGCGCAGCACGGCCTACGGGCAGAGGGCGTTTTCGATACTGCTCTTCCAGGACCTGGCCATTGTACCCATACTGGCGCTGGTGCCGCTGCTGGCGCCCTACGGCGCCGAGGCCACATCCACGCCGCTGCAGGATTTCGCGATCGCGCTTGCTGCCATCGCGTTCATCGTCGTCGCCGGGCGATACCTTTTGAATCCAATGCTGCAGCTCATTGCCAGCACCGGCGCGCGCGAGGCCATGATCGCCGCGGCGCTGCTGGTGGTGATCGGTTCCGCGATGCTCATGCAGGCGGCGGGCATGTCGATGGCCATGGGTTCGTTCCTGGCCGGCGTGCTGCTCGCCGAGTCCTCCTACCGCCACGAGCTGGAAGCCGATATCGAGCCGTTCCGCGGAATCCTGCTGGCCCTGTTCTTCATGGCCGTCGGCCTGTCGCTGGAAATCGATGTCGTTACCGAAAACTATATTCTGATCATCGTCGCGGTGCCGGTGCTCATGCTCGTCAAAAGCCTGCTGATCTACGGGCTGTGCCGTATTTTCGGCTCCGGCCACAACGAAGCCATCCGCATCGCCGGGCTGTTGCCGCAGAGCGGCGAATTCGGCTTCGTCATCTTCACAGCGGCCGCGGCGGCCGGGATCTTCCCGCATTCGGTCGCGTCGATCCTCATCGCGATCGTCACCGTTTCCATGGTGCTGACACCGCTTGCCTCGGCGCTGGCGAACCGTCTCCTGCGCGACGGCGGCGGCGAGGAACTGGAAGAGAATTTCGAGGGCGCGGGATCGGACATCTTGATGATCGGGTTTTCGCGTTTCGGGCAAATCGTCTCGCAAACGCTGCTCGCCGGCGGACTGGACGTGACCATCATCGACCATTCGGCGGAGCGGATCCGCAGCGCCACCAAATTCGGCTTCAAGATCTATTTCGGCGACGGAACGCGCAAGAATGTCCTCGAGGCGGCGGGTATCCGCGGCGCAAAGCTGGTCGCCGTGTGCACCCACGGAAAGGCGACCACGGACAAGATCGTCGACCTGATCCAGGCGGAATTTCCCGGTTCGCGCATCTTCGCGCGCGCCTATGACCGGGCACACACTTTGTCGCTGCGCGAGCGCGAGGTCGAATACGAGCTCAGGGAAACGGTCGAATCGAGCTTCATCTTCAGCCGCAAGACCCTGGAGGCGCTGGGGCTCGACCAGGAACGGGTCGATGCGATCATCGACGAGACGCGGCGGCGGGACGAAGAGCGTCTGCAAATCCAGGCGGTCGAGGGGCTTTCGGCGGGCAGCGACATGCTGCACACGCGGCCGGTGACGCCGGAACCGCTGATCAAGCCCAAGAAGGAGGCTGAACGCCTCGATCTGGAGAATCCCCCCGCCGCCGAATAGCCAGTGCCGCCTTTGCTTCGCTGCTTCAATTGGATAGGCTCGCGCCTGCGATGAATCGCCCGGCCCTCGGACTGTCCGGCGGTTTCACTTTCGGGGAGCGTTTCGACTTGCCACCATCCATAGAAGGCGTACTGCCCGCCGAACCGCAGGGCATTCCGGTTTGAGCGAGACGGCGAAATTCGTCACCGGCTCGACCATGCGGCATGTCATCGTCATGGCAGCGACCGGCTCGGTCGGACTGGTTGCCGTGTTCCTCGTCGATGCGCTCAACCTCTTCTACATCTCGCTGCTCGGCCAGCAGGAGCTTGCGGCAGCCATCGGCTATGCCGGTACGCTGATCTTCTTCACGACCTCGATCAGCATTGGCCTGGCGATTGCTTCGACGGCCATCACCTCGCGGGCGATCGGCGCGGGCCAGCGTGAAAGGGCACGCGAACTGGCCACCACCTCGCTCATCTATACCGCGGCGATCATGGCACTCGCCGCCGTAGCCTGCCTGCCCTACCTGGATGCCATCGTCCACTTTCTCGGGGCCCGGGACGAGACAGCGCGGCTGACCGTCGAGTTTCTGCTGATCGTCTTTCCCTCGATGCCGTTGCTGGGCATAGGCATGTGCATGTCAGGTCTCTTGCGTGCGGCCGGCGATGCCAAACGGGCGATGTACGTGACACTGTTCGCCGGCGCAGCAACCGCCGTACTGGACCCGATACTGATCTTCGGCTTCGATCTCGGCATTCACGGTGCCGCCATCTCGACCGTTATTACGCGCTTCGTCCTGATTTTCGTCGGCTTTTACGGCTTGCAGAGAATTCACAATATGTTGGCCCTGCCGTCGCTGCCGGTACTGACCGGCACGATCAGGCCTTATCTGTACATCGGCCTGCCGGCCATCATGACGCAGCTCGCGACCCCGGTCGGCAACGCCTATATGACCATCGAAATTGCCGGATACGGCGATGCTGCCGTCGCGGGCTGGGCGGTGGTCGGGCGGCTCATCCCGGTGGCCTTCGGCGCGCTTTTCGCCCTTTCGGGCGCCGTCGGGCCCATCCTCGGTCAGAATTACGGCGCACTGCGCTTCGACCGGCTCTACAGCACGATGCGCAACGCGTTCGTCGTCATCATCATCTACACGCTGGCCGTCTGGCTGCTGCTGTTCGTCGGAGCCGACTATATCGCCGCACTGTTCGGCGTGGACGGCGAGGCGGGCGACATGGTCATCTTCTTCTGCGAATTCGTCAGCCTGACGTTCCTGTTCACCGGCATGCTCTTTGTCGCCAACGCCGCTTTCAACAATCTCGGCTACCCGCTCATGTCGACAATTTTCAACTGGGGCCGCTCGACGCTCGGCGTCATTCCGTTCGTGTGGATCGGATCGCATTACTACGGGGCGCTCGGGGCGCTGGCCGGCTACGGTCTCGGCGCTGTCTTTTTTGGCATTGCCGCGGCGATCACCTGCCTGCGCATCATCCGGCGCATCGCCGAAAAACCGCCGAGCGAGCCGCCGCCGCCGGCCGAAGTCCAGGTCTCGCCGGCAGCCAACTCGCCCTTCACCTCGGGCAAGGGTGCGACCTAGCCACGCCGCTCAGATGCTTTCCAGGAAGCGCTCCAGGTAGACATCGAACGCCTCGGGCGCCTCCCAGAAGGGTGCGTGGCCGATGCCGTCCATCAGGTGCACCCGGTCCTCCCACAGATTGCGGTAGGGCAAGGCCGCGACGAATTCGTTGTTCACGAACGGCTCCTCGGCGCCGTTGACGACGGCGAGCGGAACCGGGGCGTTCACCGCGGCCTCACGCTGGTTCGCCCCGACACCCCGCGCGAAGCTTCCAAGCATCAGTTCCCGGGCGTGGCCATGCGTGCGGGCCACCGCCTCGCGCAGAAACGGCTCGAACGGCGCATTGATGCCGCAGGTCGCACGCGCATAGGCATCGATTTCCTCCTCTGAAAGGTCCCGCTGGCCGGCCAGTCCCATGTGTTCCGACGGCAGAAAGCCGGCCGCGAGCTGCTCCTCGCCACGCCCGACCGGCGGCGTCCCGGTGATCATCAGTCCTCTGATCGCGTCGGTCCGGGTGAGCATCTCGAGCCCGATATGACCGCCCAGGGACCAGCCCAGCATGGCGTAGCGCTCATGGCCGAGTTCGCGCATCAATTCGATGGCCGCATCGGCGTAGCCCGGCATGGAATAGGTCCGCTCGGGATCGGTCGCGTCGTCGGACCTTCCGTGACCGGGCAGGTCCATGGCAATGCACCGGTAGGTCGCCCCGATGTCGCCGTCAAGCTGGTTGCGGAAAACCTCCTTGCAGGAGGAATTGCCGTGGATCATCAGCACGGTAGGCCCCTCGCCGGGCGACTGGGCAATGGCGATTCCAGCATGTGAAGTCTCGATTGTCCGATGGGTCAAGGTCGCCTCCTTCCGGGGTTTTGCAACGCCCGCCGCGCTCCGCGGTCAGTTCCGCGCATCCGCCGGTTCGGCGGTCTTGCGTTCGCCAATATTGAGCTTTTCGATGATCCCCAGCAATCCGCCGGGCGCGATGCGCAGCACCACGATCATCGCCAGCGCTATGACGATGAAGCGCGCCTCTTCGAGACCGCGGATACCGGCCAGAGCCTCCGTCGCGAAGGTGAGCGCCAGCGCCGCCACGATCGGTCCGTAGACGGTGCCGGTGCCGCCGATCAGGACCATGGACAAGGCCAGCGAAAGCGTTCCGAAGCCGAAAACGTCCGGTGAGGCAACGCGCAGATAAATCGCGTAGAAACCGCCGGCAATGCCGGTAAAGATCGCGCTGAGCACCAGGACCGTGATGCGCTGGCGGGAAATCGAAATGCCGCGGGCCGCCGCATAGTCCTCGGCGTCGCGGACGGCCTTCAGGGACTTGCCGAAAGGCGATCGCACCACGGCAAGCAGGAAAAGGGTCGACGCGACGAGCAGGAAAAGGGCGGCATAGTAGTAGCCGAGCTTGTAGTCCTTGATGAACGAATAGTCGCCGAGCCGCAGATAGGGGATGCGCACCATGCCCTCCGCGCCGCCGGTGATCTGCGCCTGGCTGAGCACCAGCTGCATGACGAGCTGGCCGAACGCGAAGGTGACGAGGACAACGTAGATCCCCTTCAGCCGCGCAACCGGCGCGGCGATCACGAAGGCGGCCAGCGCCGCGGTGGCGCCGCCGGCCACGATGGCGATCCAGGGATTGATGCCAATCGTCTTCGAAAGGATCGCCGCCGTGTAGACCCCGACGCCGAAGAAGGTGAGATGACCGAAATTGAACACCCCGCAATGGCCGAGGCTGAGATTCCAGTTCGACGCAATGACGGCATAGAGGAAAGCGATGATGAAAAGATGCCGCGTGTAGCTGTCGGTGGCAAAGAGCGGGACGAGCAGCAGCAGCACGAGCGACGCCAGCGGCAGGATGATGCTGGTTGCCGCGGGTCTCATTGGCTGCTCCCGAAAATCCCGGTCGGCCGGAAGACCAGCACCACGATCATCATCAGGAACAGCACGAAGGGAGTCCAGTAGAGCCCCAGCCACAGGATCAGCAGCGCCTCTATGATGCCGATGATATAGGCGGCCCCCGCCGTCGCCCCCAGGCTGCCGAGGCCGCCGAAGATCACCACGATCATGGCCTTGACCAGCGGCTCGGCGCCCATCGAGGGCGTTATGAAGCGGATGGAGCCCAGGAGGGCGCCGGTGAGCCCGGCAAGTGCCGCAGAAAGCCCGAAAGCAATGGCAAAGGCGACCGGCACATCAATGCCGATCAACGCCGCCGAGCGCTGGTTCTGGCCGACGGCGCGCAGCGAGCGTCCGACATTGGTGCGCACGGTAAAGCGCCAGATGGACAAGAGAATGAGCGGCGCCAGGACGACGAGGATCGCCTCATGGGCAGAGATCGTGGCGCCGAAGATCGATATCTCGCCGTCGACGAGGCGCGGCAGCTGCTTGAGCCGTGCGCCCCAGATCATCTGGGCGCCCTTTTCCAGGATGATCATCGCCGCCAGCGTGGTCATCACAGTGATCAGCAGCATGTTGCGGTTGCCGTAATAGGGGCGCACGAGCAGCCGCTCGATCAGCACGCCGAGCAGCGCGGCGGCCAGGGTTCCGCTGGCGATGCCGACCAGCAGGCCGAGGCCGGCCGCTTCGCTGACCGTCCAGGCCACGAAGGCGCCGATCATCATCAGTGCGCCGTGGGCGAAATTGAAGACGCCGAGCGTCGTCCAGATCACGCTCAGGCCGCTCGCCATCATGGCGTAGAGCGAGCCGAGCACGAGGCCGGAAACCAGGGTGGCAATCAGCGTGTCGATCAATGCACCGCCTCTCCAAAATACAGTTTCATGATGCTGTCATGGTCCGGCGCATTGGCCCGGTCGATCTCGCGTATGACCTCGCCGTGCTCGATCATGTAGAGACGTTGGGTCAGCGACAGCAGGAACTCGACATCCTGTTCCACAATGACCAGGGGTACGCCGCTCCTGGCGATGTTGCCGACGGCGCCGGCCAGTTCCTTCTTCAGGCGCGGCGACAGGCCGAGGGTCGGCTCGTCCAGCATCAGCAGGCGGGGCGAACACATGAGCGCGCAACCGATCGACAGCATCTGCCTTTCCCCGCCCGAAAGGGTCTTGGCCTTCTGGCTCCGGCGCTCGCCGAGTTGGGGAAAGAGGTCGAAAACACGCCGCAGGTTCTCGTCCCTGCCACGCCTTGCTCGCCTCGAAATCGACGCGAGTTCCAGCGTTTCCAGGACGTGCATGTCGCCGAACAGGGTGTTGCCCTGCGGCGACTGGATCAGCCCGGCATTGACGATATCGCGCGGCCTTGCGCCGGTGATATCCGTGCCTTCGAAGGATATCCTGCCGCCGGCGGGCCTGAGCAGGCCCGATATGGTCTGCAGAAGCGTTGTCTTGCCGTGCCCGTTGGGGCCGAAGAGGCCGATGCATTCGCCGGCATCGACGCCGATGCTGA
The DNA here is from genome assembly GCF_004959855.1 of Nitratireductor sp. XY-223. GTDB lineage: Bacteria > Pseudomonadota > Alphaproteobacteria > Rhizobiales > Rhizobiaceae > Hoeflea_A. Next base: position 392,825 of record NZ_SPNT01000004.1, read on the forward strand.
TGTTCCGCAGCACTGTGATGCTTCCGTATCCGGCCGTGACCTGCGAAATGTCGAGCAGGCGGCCCATCAGTCCCTTCCTCCCAGATAGGCCTCGGCGACAGCCGGGTTGCGGACGACGTCGGCCGGCAGTCCCTCGGCCAGGATCTCGCCCTGATTGAGGACAAGCAGGCGCTGGGATACCGACAGGAGCAGGCTGAGGACATGCTCGATCAGAAGGATCGTTATCCCGGATTTGTTAACGTCAATGAGCAGCGCGTCGAGCCGCTCGATCTCCGGTTTCGTCAGCCCCGACGCCGGTTCGTCGAGCATGATGACGGAGGGCTCGGATATCAGTGCCGAAGCGATCATGAGCTGCTTCTTCTCGTAAACGGAGAGCTCGCTGGACGGCATACGGGCCCGTGACTGGTCGAACTGGACGAGTTCAATCACCCGATGAGCCTTTTCAAGCGCCTGCCCGCCGTGCCGGCCACCATTGTAGACGGCGCTGATCTGCAGGGTCTCGATAGCCGAAAGATCAGGGAATTCCGCGTCCTTCTGGAACGTCCTGCACAGGCCGGACCGGGCAATCGCATGGGGCGGGCGGCCGTCGATCCGTTCACCGTTGAATCGCACCTCGCCGTCCGTGGGCCCGTAGGGAATGCCGGTCATCAGGTTGAAAAGCGTGCTCTTTCCCGAACCGTTGGGACCGGCGATACCGAAGATTTCCCCGCGGCTGACGGAAAAGGAAACGCGGTTGACGGCCGTCAGCCCGCCGAAGGTCTTGGTCGCGTTGGAAACCTCGATAATCGGATCGCTCATCGTGTGCGCGACGGGCCGCCGGCATGGCGGCCCGCCCCCGTTCCTACTTCATCCACGCCGGCTGTTCGAACTCGCCCGTCGCGTAGACGTCAGGATAGAACAGATAACGCTCACCGTCGCGGATCTGGTAGAACTGGATCGGCACGCCCTCATTGCTCTGCACCGACAGATGGGTCGCCGGATCGAACTGGATCCTGCCCATGGCGGTCTGCTTATTGGTCTTGCCGATCTCGGTGCCGATCTCCGCGCGCTTCTTCGGATCACCGACCTTGCCCAACGCATCGGCGTAGATCATGACCTGCTCGTAGAGCGCCGGACCGTAAGAGCCCGGCTCGTTGCCGAAGACCGTCTTGTATTTGCTGAGCACCTCGGCGGCGCGCGGGTTCGTCGGCGTGTTGAGCACGCCGCCCAACAGGTTGTAGACAACGCCGGACGAGTTTTCCTTCGTCAGCTCGAGGAATTCCGGCACCGACGGGGCATACTGGATGAAGACCAGGCTGTTGGTCGGATCCTCCATGAACTGAGTCATGAAGGTGGCCGCGTTGGCCGAGACATAATCGGTGTTGATCAGCACGGCCGGCGGGTTTTGCCGGATCTTGGCCAGGAACGCGCGCCAGTCGTTGATCTCGCCGAAGGGCAGCAGATCGTTTTCCGTCACCTCCCAGCCGGCCTTGCCGAAGGAATCGACCATGCCTTCCGCGATACCCTTGGAATAGGGATTGTCGGAAGCGATGATGGCGACCTTCTTGTTCGGCAGCGATAGTTTTCCTGCCGCCGCCAGTTCCTCGATGACGGGCACGATTTCCGTGTTGTAGCCGGCATAGGACGGTGTCATCGACCAGACCGTGCCGAAATCGTCCGGGCTGGGGCTGATGATCCCTTCCGTCTGGGCGGAGTTCGCCGAGACCAGGTAGACCATGTCCTGTTCGGCCATCATCTCGATCTCGAAATTCGAGCCGGACGCGTAGCCGGTCATGATGGCGCCCATGTCGCGGTCGCCGAGGAGCCGCTCGGCGGCCGTTGCGACCGCATCGGCGCTCGCCTCGCCGACGTCGCCGACCACGAGTTCGAAGGTGTGGCCCGCAACGCCGCCGGCGGCGTTCAGTTCGTCGACCGCCAGTTGCGCCCCGTTGACCATTTCCTGGCCGTCGGCGGCGGCCTTGCCGGTGACCGGCGCCAGGACACCGATCTTGATGACGTCGGCCTGTGCAAACCCAGCGGTGACGGCCAAGATCATGGCCGAAGCCGCGCCGAGAAGTGTTCGTCTGTTCAACATTCCGTCCTCCTGTCAAACTGTTGGTTTTGCTTGCTTACTTGGTGCCGCAATTATCGATGACCGCCGCCGCTATGACCTTTGTCGACTCGATCAGACTGTCGATATGGACGCACTCGTCATCGCCGTGGAAGCCGTCTCCGGACGCCCCGTAAATGACCGCATCGACGCCCGCGCCGGCATAGTGCGCGGCGTCGGTGACCGCCTCGAAACCCTTGGCGACGGGCTGCTTCTTCTGCACCTCGCCGGCACGCCTGAGCAGCGAATCCGTTAGCGGATGGTCAATGGGCGTGTTCATCGGCGGAAAATTCAGGTCGAAGAGATCCCACAGGATCTTCGGCGGATTTTCCCGCATCCACGGATCCATCGCCGCGAAGTTGGAGACGAAGGCCTCGAACTCGGCCTTGACGTCCTCGAATTTCTCGTCGGGCATGAACTTGTAGTCGAGGTCGATGGTCACGACGTCGGATATGATGGCGGCATTGGTCATGATGGCGGGATTGCCGTCCTCTCCCATGCCGGCGCCGCCGCGAATGACCCCGGGATTGATGGTGGCAAGACCGGCCGGTACCAGCGGGTGCCAGTGGTCGCGGCACCGCGAGGCCTCGAAATCGCGCAGTGCGTTGAGGAACCGGTTGGCAAGTTCGATAGCGTTGACGCCGGGCTCGATGCGGTTTTCGACATGGGGCTGCGGCCACAGCGAATTGAAACGCCACCCGGCATGCGCCTGCTTGCCGAAGATCGTCACCCGCACCCAGGTCAATCCGCCCTCGGCGGCGACCACATTGCCCCAGGTGGGTTCGGCGATGATGGCGCGGCGCGCCAGCTTGCCGCGCTTGACCGCGTCGATGGCGCCGAATCCGCCGGCCTCCTCGTCCACCACGCTGTGGATCGACAGGCGGCCGTCCAGTTCGACACCGGCCTCGCGGATCGCCCGCGCCGCCGCCAGGCAGGAGGCAACGCCCCCCTTCATGTCCACGGCACCGCGACCCCATACCTTGCCGTCGTCGATTTCGCCGTCGAAGGGCTCGCGTGTCCAGGTCGCCGTATCCCCGACCGGAACCACGTCAATATGGCCGCACAGGATCAGGCTTTTTTCTTCCGATCCCGGCCATTCGCCGATGACATTCGGGCGATCCGGAAAAACATCCCAGCGCTCGGTTTCAAACCCGCTGCTCTCAAGCTGCTTTTGAACCAGATCCTGCACCTCCGGTTCCCGGTTCAGCTCCGGATCGGTCTGGAATTTCGGATTGACGGACGGAATGCGGACCATGTCCCGCGTCAGTTCGACCACGAAATCCGGATCGCGGTCGATCGCCTCCCAGACGGCGTTGACTGCATCGCTCATTCTGTTTCCTCCATTCGCTCGCTTTTCGTTTCCGGCGCAAAGTGCCTGCCGGCTCGCCCGATCACGCGGCATTTCCGGCAACCAGTTCGCCGATCGCCCGGCTCAGGTAACCGGCCCAGCGGTCGCAATCGCGTTCATTGCCCAGATGGTCGTTCCTGATCTCGATCAGGCTGTGCGACAGACCCCGTCTTTCACCGTGGAACGGGATGGTCCAATCGGACTCGTCGTCGATCGCATAGGGCTCGTTCATGCCGATATTGAGCCCGGGACCGAGCCGCAGAAGCCGGTCCGCAAGCGCGGTCGGCGTCGAACGGTCCCTGCGCGCGACAAAGCCGATGTCCCACGCCCTGTCGCGGCCGGCGAGAACCCGCGTGAAACTGTGGATGGCGAAAAACGCGCGCCGCTCGAACCGGTCAATGAGGCCTGACACCGCCTCGTGAAACGGCGTGAATATCTCGTCGATCCTCTGCCGCCGCGCCGCCGGCCCAAGGTTCCGGTTGGCGGGCACCTCGACACCATCGCTGACGGCCGGGACGGCGTCATCCGCGCTCACCGGGCGGTTGCAGTCGATGACCAGACGGCTGTAGGGCTGAAGCAGCAAGGGTGCATCGAGCCGCTCGGCCATCCTTCTCGCGACATCCGCGGCGCCGATGTCGTAGGCGATATGCAGGTCCATGGAGGAACCCGGAAGACCGAGATTCTCCAGCGCCGCGGGAACGGACCGGCCGGCATGCTCGCACACGAGCACCACCGGAGCCGGGCTGTCCGCGTTCACGACTTCCACCGGCACATCATCGGCCTCGCATAACAATGTGTTCGATCGCCCGGCGGCAGTCGGCGGCATCCCATCACTCCCAAAGACGCCCTAGTAGATGAAAGAAAATTTTTAAAGTCAATAAATTTTATGATATTGACGGATAATTTTCATTGTGACACCGTGCCCGCCCCTGTATTGGATGGGACAATGGACCTGCGCACACGTATCGAAACGAAATCCCAGGAATTCACGGCCAATGAGCGCAAGCTGGCGGCCGCCCTTCTTGCCGACTATCCGTTCGCCGGTCTCGAATCCATCCAGTCCTTCGCCGAGAAGACCTATACTTCCGCGCCGACGATCACCCGGTTCGTGCAGAAACTGGGCTACGGCGGTTACCAGGAGTTTCAAAGGCTGCTGATCGGCGAGTTGAAGGAAGGACAGCAGTCTCCGATCGAACTGCGCCGGAGGACCGAACCGATCGGCAGCGGTTTCCTCGACAGTTTCCTCAAGCGCACCTCGAACATTATCGAGCAGGTCGCCGAAATCGTGACGGAAGAGCAGTTCAACCGCATCTGCGCATTGCTGGCCGACAACCGGCGTGCCGTCTATCTCATCGGCGGCCGGATATCCGATCCGATCGCCCAGCTCCTGGCCCGTCACCTCAGGCAGATCCGGCGCGACGTCTATCACGTGCCGCCGGATCCGGAGGTGTGGCCCGAATACCTCTTGCGCATGCGCTCCCAGGACGTGCTGTTCATGGTCGACTTTCGCCGCTACGAGCAGCGCATGACCAGCCTTGCCGAGATGGCGACACGGCAGCGCGGATCGCAGATCCTGCTGGTCACGGACAAATGGCTCTCGCCGATCTCGAAATTCGCAGCTGAGGTCCTGCCCATGCCGATCGAGAGCGGAACCGCCTGGGACTCCTACTGCGGCGCCGTCGCCGTGGTCGAGGCCATGATCGCGCATGTCGCCGAACAGGACTGGGACGCGACCAAAAAGCGGATCGGCGACTGGGACGGTTTCAGACCCGATACGGTCCCTGACGACGAGGAATCGTAACGGATCCGATTCGGTTTGTGCCCGATTGCCCGGCGCGCAGCCTGGCGCCGTCAGTCAAAGGGATCGAGTTCGGACTGCGCCTTCCTGGTGAGGCTGCCGCGGACAATCCTGTAGGAATTTTCAAGCCGGTATTGCAGCTCGTCCTCGTCGGTCTCCCACGGCAGATTGACCCAGGAGCGGTGGAAGTACGGCGCCTTCACGCCGACCCCCGCGTCGATCAGCATCTGCGCGGTCTCGATACTGTCGGTCTTGACCGACACGCCGGGCGTGACGGCGCCGATGCAGGCGAACATCTTGCCGCCGACCTTCCAGGCGTCGTGGCCGCCGCCCCAGGGATCGGAGACCTCGGCCCCCGGGAAGCGCCCGCAGATATCATTGATCCGTTCCCGGCCCGTCACGGCGATCCCCTCATCGGCGCGCTCAACCGCCTCCCTTGACGTGGTAGGTGAAGACGGCGTCGATGGCGTGCTTGAGTTCCTCGCGCACGCCGGCCGAGGCCGCCAGGATCTCGTCGGCTTTGAAGAAATCGAGCACCCGGAACCGGTTCACGTCGGGACGCAGGAAGATGTCGGGCCGGCCGGATTTCAGCTTCATGCTGATGATCGACTGCATCATCAGCTGGCTGGCGCCGAACATCAGGTCCATCGTCGAGGGCCGCTCGCCGTCGTCGCCGCTCGGACCGCCCACCACATCGATGCCGATGACGATGTCCGCAAGGCCGGTGAGATAATCGAAGGGCACCGGATTGCAGATGCCGCCGTCGATCATGTACCGGCCGTCGCAAAGCACGGGGCGGAAGAGCGCCGGGATCGCCGCCGAGGCAGCCACCGCATTGATCAGGTCGCCGCTGGTGCGGACCGCTTCCTGCTGTGCATAGAAATCCGTCACCACGATCTGCGTCGGAATCTGCAGCTGATCGAAGGTCGTCGGGAAGTTCCGCGGCAGGAAGGCGGCCAGGATGCGTTCGATGTTGAACTGGCCGAGGCGAAACCCGCCCGACATGACCTCGCCCATGCTGTAGGGGCGCGCCCGCCAGATGCGGCTGACCACCTCGCTGCGCCTGCCCAGCGCGTGCAGCGCGTGCGCGCGAACCTCGCGGCCGCTCATGCCGGCGGCCATCGCCGTGCCCATGATCGCGCCGATCGAGGCGCCGGTGATGGCGACCGGGCGAATGCCCAGTTCGTCGAGCACCTCGATGATGTGGATATGCGCAACGCCGCGCGCGCCGCCGCCGCCGAATGCGACCGCGACGGTCGGATCACCCGATGAATTGCTGTGCCCGTGATGTTCGCTGCCTATCAGCACATCGTTACGCATGACGATCCTAACTGCCACCGTTGCGGCGGAAGCCCAGTCCGGCGGCCGACTTGCCCAATGTGACGCGCCTTCCGGCGAACTTCAAGGCCCGTCGGGCGGCATAAGGTCAATCGTGCTTAACGGCCGGATTGTAGCGGAAGAAACGGACTGCGGTGTCGCCGAATGAACGGGTTTCGAGCAGATTGAATTCGTCACCCGGCCGCGGCTCGGTGCCGGCGCGTTCCTCGAGCAGCACAAGCGCACCCGGCCGCAGCCAGCCGCCGACGGCAGCGGCGGCGAGTGCCCGTTCGCCGAGGCCCCTGCCGTAGGGCGGATCGGCGAAGACAAGGTCAAACGGCTCGAGCGTTCCGATCTCGCCGAGCATCGCGGCATCGCGCCGATACACTTTCGAGCGGCCCTGAACCCCGAGCTTTTCGATGTTGGCGCGCAGGAGCCCCCTTCCTTCCGCGGATTTTTCGACAAACAGGCTGAACCGGGCGCCACGCGAGAGCGCTTCAAGTCCCAGGGCGCCGGTGCCGGCAAAGAGATCGAGAACGCGTTTGTCCTCGATTGCCTTCGCGTGGGCGTGTGCGAGGATATTGAAGAGCGCTTCGCGCGTGCGGTCGGTCGTCGGCCGGATCGACTGCGAACGCGGCCCGGCGAGCGAGCGCCCCTTGAAGCTACCGCCGACGATCCGCATTTCGGGACCGGCCGGTGCCGGCTTTGCCTGCGCGTTTCGCGCCATCCCTGGCTTTCGCGCCCTGTGCCGCAGGTTTTTGAGTCGATTTCTTCGACGAGACCGGACGTGCACCAGGCGCCATCCACACATTCGAGGACCGGTTCCTGTTCACCGGTTTCTTCTTGGCGGGCGCCGCCTGAGGCCTCGATGTGTCGAGCCGGCCGAGATCGCGGTCGCGCTTCTCCTCGCGGCTGAGCTTCTTGCCGGACGCCGCCGGCTTGCCCGCCTTTGCCGCCTTTTTTGCAGCGGCCTTCTTCTTGTCGTCCGCGGACGCGTCATTGAGAAGCGGTGCCTCGAAATTGGCGCCGGCCTTTTCAATCAGCCGCGGCCCCAGCTGTTCGCGCAGCGTGCGGCTCCTGACCTCCTGAACCGCGCCTTCCTTCAGGCTGGCGAGCTGAAACGGGCCATAGGAAATACGGATCAGGCGGTTGACCTCGAGCCCGAGCGCCCCGAGCACGTTCTTGATTTCCCGGTTCTTGCCCTCGCGGAATCCCATGGTCAGCCAGACATTCGAGCCCTGCGTCCGGTCGAGCGTGGCCTCGATGGCGCCGTAAAGAACGCCATCCACGGCGATGCCGTCCTGCAGCCGGTCGAGCGCGGCCTGGTCGGTCTTGCCGTGGGCGCGCACCCGGTAGCGGCGCAGCCAGCCGGTGGACGGAAGCTCCAGTTCACGCGCCAGGCCGCCGTCATTGGTAAGGAGCAGCAACCCTTCGGTATTGATGTCGAGTCGGCCGACCGACACCACATGCGGCTGATCGATCGGCAGGTTGTCGAAGACGGTCGGCCGGTCTTCCGGATCCTTGTGAGTGGTCACCAGGCCTGCCGGCTTGTGGTAGAGCCACAGGCGGGTGCGCTCGATGGCCCGCATCGGTTCGCCGTCGATCTCGATCCGGTCCGACATCGTCACGTTGATGGCGGGAGACTGGAGCGGCTTGCCGTTCAGCCGCACCCGCCCCTCGACAATCATGCGCTCGGCTTCGCGCCGCGATGCCACACCGGCACGCGCCATCAGTTTGGCGATGCGCTCGGGCGCCGGCTCGACCGCGCCCGCATCGCCGGCGGCGGCGCCTGTTCCGCGATTGTCGGCTGCGCGCCTGCGGTCGCGGCTTCCTGTGTCCGCCCGCCGGGACTTGCCACGCGTGTTCATATGGTGTTTGCCTTTCCAAATCCGCGGAGCCCTTGGCCCTGCGGCGCATCAGTTGCGGCCAGCCTTACCAGTTTGCGCTCGCCGGGTTAATAGCAAAGGAGCCGGCCAGGCCAATGAAACGACGCTTCATGGATGTCGCCCTCGAGGAGGCCAGCTCCGCCGGCGCGCGCGGCGAGGTGCCGGTGGGCGCCGTCATCGTCTGCGACGGCAAGATCCTGGCCAGGAACGGCAACCGGACCCGTGCGCTTCACGATGTCACCGCCCATGCGGAGATCGTCGTCATCCGGGAAGCGGCAACCGCGTTTGAAAGCGAAAGGCTGACCGAATGCGATCTTTACGTGACGCTCGAGCCGTGCGCCATGTGCGCGGCGGCGATCTCCTTCGCGCGCATTCGCAGGCTGTATTTCGGCGCCGAGGACATCAAGGGCGGCGCGGTGGTCAACGGCCCGCGGTTTTTTGATCAGCCGACCTGCCATCATGCGCCCGAAGTCTACTCCGGCATTGGCGAAAGCGAGGCGTCGAAATTGCTGGTGCAATTCTTCCAGCAAAAACGATTGTAGGTCAGAAACGGTTTCGCCCGGCGGAGCCGGGCGATTCAGCGGTTCGGAAGAGCCGTCCGGTCAGAACGGCCAGAGATTTCCGATTTTCCAGCCTTTTTCCTTTTGAGCGGCCCGCTTGCGCGCGCGCTCCTTCTTGTATTCGGGCTCGCCGAGATCATCGACAGGCGCAGTCTCCGCGGGCTGGCGGTACTCGACCGGCGGATCGCTGAGGAACCGGCGGCCGGAATAAGTTCCCTTCTGCAATGCCTTTGCCTGGCGGAACTGTTCGCGCTGCTCTGCCGTTACAGCGCCACTGCCGGTGGCCAGCGGCGAGCGGTAGCTGCCGCGCGCATCTTCCGCTTCCTGACGCAAGCGCTGGCGGGTTTCTTCAGGCGACTCCGGCCATTGCGGATTGTCCTTTGATGCCAGGCTCGTCTGCGGCGCCGGCAACGCTGTTCCGCCCTCTTCGGGCGGTTTGACGATTGCCGGTCGCGGAGCATAGGCGACCTCGCTGTTCCGTTTGGGCGGCTTGATCGAGACGATGTTCGACAAATCGTCGATCAACTGCGCGTTCGCCGTCTTGTCCGTGCCATATGTCGGGCTGCTGATGCAGCCCGACAGCAGGAACGATGCCGCGATGGCGCCCGCCACGGTGCACCCAGTGCGAATCCCGGTTGCTCTGTTCATTCGGTATGTCCCATTCGAAGCCGGATCTTCCATGCGGAACAAATCCGGCCATTTCTTGACAGCCCTTTTAGCGCAAAAGCTCAATTCCGGCAATTCAAGGTGTGTCACAACCTGCCTAACTGCTTCAATTCGTGGAGCGCTTCGGCATCGCGGGCCGAGACGTCGGGAAACGCCGGATCGGCGCCGATATCATCGGTTATCCGCCAGGAACGGGCGCATTTGCGGCCTTTCGCGAGCGCCGGCACAACACCGACACCGGAAACATCGTCCAGTCGGAACGCGTCCGCGGGTCCGTCGGTGCCCGATAGCTCGATGCCCGAAGTGATGCATATTTCGGCGAAATCCTGGCCATCGAGCGCAACAAGCAGATCCTCGTCGGTGATGTGGACGATCGGCGCTGCCTCAAGCGAAGAGCCGATTCGCTTCTCGCGGCGCTCGATCTCCAGCGCGCCGGTGACCACCCGCCTGACGGTGCGGATTTTTTTCCATTTCGCATTCAGGGCATCGTTGCGCCGGGATTGCGGGATCTCCGGAAACTGCTCAAGATGCACGGACGTTGCCTGCGGGTAGCGCTGCAGCCAGGCCTCCTCCATGGTAAAGGGCAGCATCGGCGCCAGCCAGCAGGACAGGCAATCGAAAATCGTCCGCACGACCTCGAGGGCCGCCTTGCGCCGCTGGCTGGACGGCGCGTCGCAGTAGAGCGCATCCTTGCGGATGTCGAAATAGAAGGCCGACAATTCGACGTTCGAAAAATCGATCAGCGCGCGGGTGATCCGCTTAAAGTCGAAATCGTCGTATCCTTTACGCACAAGCTCGTCGAGTTCGACCAGCCGGTGAAGCATCAGCCGCTCGAGCTCGGGCATCGCCGCATGGTCGACGGATTCGCCCTCGTCGTGGGACAGCGTTCCGAGCATCCAGCGGATGGTGTTGCGCAGCTTGCGGTAGGCGTCGATATTGGTCTGGATGTTGGTGCGGCCGAGTCGCTGGTCCTCCCAGTAGTCCGTCGTCATTGCCCACAGGCGCAGGATGTCCGCACCGGACTGCGCCATCACCTCCTGGGGCGTGACGGTGTTGCCCTTGGACTTCGACATCTTCTCGCCCTTTTCATCCATGGTGAAGCCATGGGTGATGACCGTGTCATAGGGTGCCCTGCCGCGCGTCGCGCAGCTTTCCAGAAGCGAGGAGTGGAACCAGCCGCGGTGCTGGTCGGAGCCTTCGAGATAGACATCCGCCGGCCATTTGAGGTCGTCGCGATCCTCCAGCGTGAATGTGTGCGTGCTGCCGGAATCGAACCAGACATCGAGGATGTCGGTCACCTGGCTCCAGCGATCGAGATCGTTGCGGCCCTCCAGGAAACGTTCCTTCGCTCCCTCGGCGAACCAGGCATCGGCGCCTTCCTTTTCGAAGGCCTCGACGATGCGCGCATTGACCGTTTCGTCAACCAGGACCTCGCCGTCGGCATCGACGAAAACGCTGATCGGCACGCCCCAGGCACGCTGGCGCGACAGAACCCAGTCCGGCCGCGTCTCGATCATCGAACGCAGGCGCTTCTGCCCGGCAAACGGTACGAAGCGGGTCTCGTCGATGGCGGCCAGCGCCCGCGAACGCAGCGTGGTGCCGTCCTCGAAGGGCTTGTCCATATAGACGAACCACTGCGGGGTGTTGCGGAAGATGATCGGCTTTTTCGAGCGCCAGGAGTGCGGATAGGTGTGCTTCAGCCTGCCGCGGGCGAATAGGCGGTCGGCCTCGATGAGGGCGGCGATCACGCGCTTGTTGGCATCGCCCTTCTTGCCCTTGTCGTCGAGGACGCGGGCGGCGCCCTCCGAACTCGACGGGCCGAAACCCGGCGCATGGTCGGTGAAGAACCCGTCATCGCCGACCGTGAAGGGGATCGACGGGTCGATGCCGCGGCCTTCCAGCGCGCGGGCGTGGTCCATCCAGGCCTCGAAGTCCTCGCGGCCATGGCCGGGCGCGGTGTGCACAAATCCCGTGCCGGCGTCGTCGGTGACGTGATCACCGTCGATCATCGGCACATCGAAATCGTAGCCGATCGCCACCAGGGGATGGCCGCAGTGCATATCGCGGAAGTCCTCCGCGGAGACATCGGCCAGGCGCTGCATGGTCACCTTGGCCTTGTCGGCGGATTCCTGCGCGAGACTGTCGGCGAAGATCACCTTCTCGCCGGCCTGCGGGCCAAAGTCGTTTTCGGCCGCCGTGACTTCGTAGAGCCCGTATGCGATGCGCGAGGAAAAGGAGATGGCGCGGTTGCCGGGAATGGTCCAGGGCGTCGTGGTCCAGATCACCACGGAGGCGCCGATCAGCGCGTCCGGGCCCGCAAGCACCGGAAACTTCACCCAGATCGTGTCGCTTTCGTAGTCGTGATACTCAACCTCGGCCTCGGCCAGCGCCGTGCGTTCGACGACCGACCACATGACCGGTTTCGAGCCGCGATAGAGCTGACCGAGCCTGGCGATCTTCATCAGTTCGCCGGCGATCCGCGCCTCCGCGTGGTAATTCATCGTCGTATAGGGCCGGTCGAAGTCGCCCTCGACGCCGAGGCGCTTGAATTCCTCGGTCTGAACGTCGATCCAGTGGGCGGCGAATTCACGGCATTCCCTGCGGAACTCATTGACAGGGACCTCGTCCTTGTCCTTGCCCTTGGCGCGATACTGCTCCTCGATCTTCCACTCGATGGGAAGGCCGTGGCAGTCCCAGCCGGGAACGTAATTGCTGTCATAGCCGCGCATCTGGAACGAGCGCGTGATGACGTCCTTGAGGATCTTGTTGAGGGCGTGGCCGATGTGGATGTTGCCGTTGGCATAGGGCGGGCCGTCGTGCAGCACGAATTTCGGGCGGCCGCTGGCCGCTTCGCGCAACCGCTTGTAGAGGTTCATGTTCTGCCAGCGGGCAACGATCTCCGGCTCCTTCTTCGGCAGGCCGGCGCGCATCGGGAATTCCGTGCTGGGCAGGTTAAGTGTTTTCGAATAGTCGAATTTCTCGGTTGTTTCGGTCATTGTTCAATCGTGTCTTCGGCTTGCGCCCCGCCCCGTTCACCGGGCCCATCGGGCGCTTTCGCGTGTCGTAAATTCCACTGGGAGTTCCGCGCAACCGGCGCGGCCGCATACTGCCCCGGACTTCCCACGTGCCGGCGACGGCATTAGTCAGGAAGCCGGGCCAATAATTCGTACTGCAGTTCCGAAACCGTATCTGGCCAGCATAACGGCTTGCTTCTATCAATGCCGGCGGCCGGAATAAAGGGTTTTCTCAATAAACCGTCCGGTCGAGCTTTTCGAAGATGTTGCGGCGCATGAACCGGGTCGTGAGGCCGGGGGCGAGAAAACCCGCCACGCGGCCGATACGGGCCTGCGGTCCGGGGTAAAGCACCCGCCGCCGGCGGTGCGCCGCGCGGATGATCCTGCGTGCAAGCTCCGGCGGCTCCATGCGGCGCTCGGCACGCGCGCCGGGCGGCGCGTGACGCTCCGCGTGGCCGGTGCGCAGCGGCCCCGGAAAGACGGTCATGACGTGAATGCCGCGTCGCCTCATCTCCGCCCGGATGCTCTTTGCGTAGACGGCCAGCGCATCCTTGGAGGCGGCATAGACCGCGCCGCCGGGATATCCGGTCGCGTGGGACAGGGAAGAAATGAAAACGAGGTGCGCGCCCCTCGCCAATGAACCCGCGCGTAGCAGCGCCGCGGTCATCACCATCGGTGTTTCGGCGTTGAGCGTCAAAAGCCGCCGGTAGGCTTCCTCCGGGATCTGTTCGAACGGCCCCGTCGCGCTGATACCGGCGTTGTGAACGACGAAATCGTAGGGACCGGCCGCGACTATCCGCGGCAACAGCGCGTCGACACTGGCACGGTCGGAGAGGTCCGCGACAAGCGGAGCGATCTTTTCGCCGCCCGACAGCGCATCGCGGTCGATCGCGACGACGGAACCGCCGTCGGACACAAGCGAATTTGTCAGCGCCGATCCGAGGCCGGCGGCCGCCCCTGTGACCAGCGCCTTCATGATGCTTTCCCCGACAGCAGCCGGCGCAGTCGGGCGCCGATCATGACCGTGGCCCGCGGCCTGTCCGTTTCCATCAGCCGGGCGATCTCGTCGGCCATGGCGTCGGCGGGGAAAAACAGCCGCTCCAGCCTGCCGGGGACGTAGCCCGCCTTTTCATGCATCGGCGTGCGTGTCGGACCCGGATGGATGATCTGCACGCCGATCCGCCCGCTCCATTCCGCGCGCAGGGACCGGGCAAGGCCCGCCAGACCCGCCTTGGAGGCGGCGTAGGCCGGCATGTTGCCCGATCCTTTGTATGCGACGGAACCGATCAATACGAGCCTGCCGCCGCCGGCCTCCAGAAAAGGCGCCAGGCGGTGCGCCAACAGCACCGAGGCGGCCAGATTGACATCCAGGGTGCGGCGGATCATCGCCGCGTCTTCTGCGCCCACCGCTGCATAGGTCCCGGTGCCGGCATTGAGGACAAGTTTCGACAGCGCGCCGACGTCCGCCTGGCGCAGCGCCGCTTCAATCCTGTCCGCCGCCTCGCCCGGCATCGACAGGTCTGCCTTGATGAAACCGGCGTCCTTGGGCAAACCGGTTCGCTCGCCGCGCCCGGTCAGAAAAAGATCGTGCGTGCCGGCAAGACGATGCGCCAGGGCCAGCCCGATGCCGGACGTTCCGCCGGTGATCAGTGCTGTCGGCAGGCCACTCATTGCAAATCAGCCGAATGCCACGACCTGATCGAGCGTCGATAGCGGCCGTATCGCCTGCAGGGCGGCCCGTGCCTCGCCCGCATCGCGCTTCATCTGCTCGGCCAGCGGATCGAGACCGTCGAATTTGACCTCGTCGCGCAGGTGCGAAATGAACGCGACCGAACAGGGCTCGTCGTAAAGATCGCCCTCGAAATCGAAGATGTAGGTTTCGAGAAGCGGCCCACCCTCATTGTCGACGGTCGGCCGGTAACCGAAGCTCGCCACCCCGTCGCGATGCGATCCGTGTTCGCGGCCGAACCGCACGGCGTAGATGCCGGTGCGCAGTCCGGCCTCCGCCGGCAGCGCCATGTTGGCGGTGGGAAATCCAAGCGTGCGGCCAAGCTGCTTGCCCTTAAGCACCGTGGCCTCGACCGTGTAGTGGTAGCCCAGCAGCCCCGCCGCCTGCACCACGTCGCCCTCGCGCAGGCAGGCGCGTATGCGGCTGGAGGAGACCAGTTCGGCGTTCTCATCCCGATAGGGTTCGACGACCGTCACGCCGAAACCGCGCCGTTCTCCAGCGGCGCTCAGGAATTCGGGGCTGCCCTGTCTCTGGCGGCCGAAGTGGAAATTGAAACCGGTGACGACGTGGCGGATAGCCAGCCCCTCGACGAGCACCTCGTCGACAAAGGTCTCGGCGGTCTTCTGGGCAAATTCGCGGGTGAAGGGCAGCTCGATGACGGCGGAGAAGCCCATGGCGGCGGCAAGCCGCGCCTTGAGGGGCGCGGGCGTCAGCCTGAAGACGGGCGCCTCCGGCTTGAACACCGTGCGCGGGTGCGGCTCGAAGGTCAGCAGGACAGCCGGCACCGAATGATTGGCCGCCTCGTCGAGCGCCTCCTGGAGCACCGCCTGGTGACCCCGGTGCACGCCGTCGAAATTGCCGATCGCCACAACACAGCCGCGCAGGTTCGCCGGAATCTCGGCCAGCGCTTCGATGCGCAAGATCGGTGCGGTATTCGCGGACATCGGTCTACCTCAAACGCTGCATCCAGCGGATCGGCCGGGCACCGTGATCTTCAAGGAACGCCAGGAGCTTTTGCTCGTCAACCACCGCGCCGTCCGTATAGTCGCGCGCGTGGATGCCGTCCGAAATGTAAAGCAGATCGAGACCGAAGTCCTGCGCGCCCTTCACGTCGGTCGGCATTCCGTCGCCGATGGCGAGGATACGGGACTTGTCGACACCCGGCCGCAATTCGCGCGCGGCCGCCAACGCGGCTTCGTAAATCGGCGCGTGCGGCTTGCCGGAAATCTTCGTCTGCCCGCCCATGTCCCGGTAGAGTGCGGCCAGCGAGCCGGCGCAGGGAATCAGCCGCTCGCCCCTTTCAACCACGAGATCGGGGTTGGCGCATATGAACGGCAGGTCCCGCGCCTTGAAGTCGCGCAGGATCGATGCGTACTGGTCCGGCGTCTCGCTCTCGTCGTCGTAAAGGCCGGTGCAGACAACCGCGCCGGCATCGTCCAGGCCGGTCACGTTGACATCCAGACCATCAAGCAGCGGAAAGTCGCGGTCCGGGCCGATGAAATAGATGTTGTCGGAACCCGCCGAGATCAGGTCCCGCGTGACATCGCCGGAGGTGACAATGCGGTCATAGGCCTGCGGGTCGACACCGATATGGTCGAGCTGCTCCTTGACGCCCGTCCTGCGGCGCGGCGAATTGGTCAGCAGCACGACCGCGCCGCCTCCGCGCCGAAATGTGCTCAACGCCTCGCCGGCAAAGGGCCGCGCCTCCACGCCGTTGTGCAACACCCCCCACACGTCGCAAAATATCGCGTCGTAGTCGGCGTTCAGGTCGGCAAGGCGCTCAAGTCTGTCGGGCATTGTGGTCCAGGACGTTTCCGGGGTGGCTCTGAGCGAGACATTGACCATTGGCGGCAAGATTACAAGCCCCATTGATGGTGGCCGCACATCTTGATTTCCCGTCCGCCGCATATTAGGTGCCGGCTGACGGGTCTGTTCCCACATCCGTTAACGAAGCCGGACATGCTGTCTTAAATTTCGGCAATATTTCTTGACTCCATGACCGTTGATCACTAAGTCGTGCCTCGATTAGCACTCGCCCTCTGTGAGTGCTAGTAGTCAATTGACCGGACGCCCGTCCGGTCCTGTCATTTGATCGAGGGTATAGACAATGGCAAATGTCAATTTCCGTCCACTGCATGACCGCGTTGTTGTGCGCCGCGTCGATTCTGAAGAAAAAACGGCCGGCGGCATCATCATTCCCGACACCGCCAAGGAAAAGCCGTCCGAGGGCGAAGTCGTCGCCGTCGGCACCGGCGCACGTGACGACAGCGGCAACGTAGTTGCCATGGACGTCAAGGCCGGCGACCGCATCCTGTTTGGAAAATGGTCCGGCACCGAAGTCAAGCTCAATGGCGAAGACCTTCTTATCATGAAGGAATCCGACATCATGGGCATCATCGGATAATCCGAACCGTTCCAATCCAGAATCCCCATTAAAGCGTACGGGCTTATCGCCCAGAAATGAGGAAACATGTCCGCTAAAGAAGTAAAATTCAGCCGCGACGCACGTGAGAAGATGCTCCGTGGCGTCGATGTACTGGCCGACGCCGTGAAGGTGACACTCGGCCCCAAGGGCCGCAACGTCGTCATCGACAAGTCGTTCGGCGCACCGCGCATCACCAAGGACGGCGTGACCGTCGCCAAGGAAATCGAACTGGAAGACAAGTTCGAGAACATGGGCGCACAGATGGTGCGCGAGGTCGCATCCAAGACCAATGACGAAGCCGGCGACGGCACCACGACGGCAACCGTCCTGGCCCAGTCGATCGTCCGCGAAGGCGCCAAGGCCGTTGCGGCCGGCATGAACCCGATGGACCTGAAGCGCGGTATCGACCTTGCTGTCAATGACGTCGTCGCTGAGCTCCTGAAGAACGCCAAGCCGATCAAGACCTCCGAGGAAGTCGCCCAGGTCGGCACGATTTCCGCCAACGGCGAAACCGTCATCGGCGACGACATTGCAGAAGCCATGCAGAAGGTCGGCAACGAGGGCGTCATCACGGTTGAAGAAGCCAAGACCGCCGAATCGGAACTGGAAGTCGTTGAAGGCATGCAGTTCGACCGCGGCTACCTGTCGCCCTACTTCGTGACCAATCCGGAAAAGATGGTCGCCGAGCTGGAAGACTGCTACATCCTGCTGCACGAGAAGAAGCTCTCCAACCTGCAGGCCATGCTGCCGGTCCTGGAATCGATCGTCCAGTCGTCCAAGCCGCTGCTGATCATCGCCGAGGATGTCGAAGGCGAAGCCCTGGCAACCCTCGTCGTCAACAAGCTGCGCGGCGGCCTGAAAATCGCAGCCGTCAAGGCACCGGGCTTCGGCGACCGCCGCAAGGCCATGCTCGAAGACATCGCCATCCTGACCGGTGGCCAGGTCATCTCCGAAGACGTCGGCATCAAGCTCGAGAATGTTACCCTCGACATGCTCGGCAACGCCAAGCGCGTTTCCATCACCAAGGAAAACACCACCATTGTTGATGGCGCCGGCCAGAAGGCCGAGATCGAAGGCCGCGTCGGCCAGATCAAGATGCAGATCGAGGAAACCACTTCCGATTACGACCGCGAAAAGCTGCAGGAGCGTCTTGCCAAGCTCGCCGGCGGTGTCGCCGTGATCCGCGTCGGCGGTGCGACCGAGGTCGAGGTGAAGGAAAAGAAAGACCGCGTCGATGACGCCCTCAACGCAACCCGTGCCGCCGTTCAGGAAGGCATCGTTGCAGGTGGCGGCGTTGCTCTGCTGAAGGCTTCCGGGCACCTGACCACCAAGGGTGCCAACGAAGACCAGGAAGCAGGCATCAACATCGTTCGCCGCGCCCTGCAGGCTCCTGCCCGCCAGATCGTTGCCAATGCCGGCGACGAAGCATCTGTGGTTGCCGGCAAGATCCTCGAGGACAAGAGCGACAACTTCGGCTACAACGCCCAGACCGGCGAATATGGCGACATGATCTCCATGGGTATCGTCGATCCGGTCAAGGTTGTTCGCACCGCCCTTCAGGACGCAGCCTCGGTTGCCGGCCTGCTGGTCACCACCGAAGCCATGGTTGCCGAAGTTCCGCAGAAAGAAGCTGCGGCACCGGCCATGCCCGGCGGCGGCATGGGCGGCATGGGCGGCATGGACTTCTAAGGTCCGCTCATCCAGACACGAAAAGGCGGCCCCCGGGCCGCCTTTTTTATTGCAGGGTTTTCCCGTCGGCTAAGGACGCTCGGGGATGGTCAGCCCCTTCACGGTCGCCGGACGTTCAAGGCACCGCTCGAGCCAGCCGGTGACGTTGGTGAACCCGTCAAGCCCGACCGCATCGCCGGCCTCGTAGAAATCGCGCACGGTGCGCACCCACGGAAAGGTTGCGATATCGGCGATGGTGTAGTCATCGCCCATGATCCACGTGCGGCCTTCGAGGCGCTGATCGAGCACGCCGAGCAGGCGGTTCGTCTCGTTCTGGTAGCGCTCCGTCGGATAGGGATCGGAGATCTTGTCGGCGGCGAATTTGTAGAAGTGCCCGTATTGACCGAACATCGGGCCGACACTCGCCATCTGGAAGAACAGCCACTGGATGCACTCGAGGCGGGCCGCCGGATCGGCGGGGATGAGCTTGCCCGTCTTTTCCGCGAGATAGAGCAGGATCGCACCGGATTCGAAGATACCGATCGGCAGACCGCCCGGACCGTCGGGATCGATGATGGCCGGGATCTTGCCGTTGGGGCTCAACGAAAGGAACTCCGGCGTTTTCTGATCATCTTCGCCGATATGCGCGAGATGCGCCTCGTAGGGCAAACCCAGTTCCTCGAGCGCGATGGATATCTTGACGCCGTTCGGTGTCGGAAAGGAATAGAGCTGGATCTTGCTGTCGTCGCTCGGCTTCCAGCGCCCGGCAATCGGGAAGGATTTCAGTGCAGTCATTAGCGGAATTCCGTGTGTTGATGTCACCTTTTGCAAAAAGGTGCTCCGTATGCGGAGTTTAACGACAGGTTCCCCACATCTGCATAGTCATCAATTATTGAACAATCTGTTGCCGATTGTTCAGCTATCAATGTCGGCAGACGGACATATATTTGCGACCACAGAAAGGGGAGAGAATCATGTCTCAAGCGGCAATCGTTCTCATCGGGCGGATCCTGTTGTCCATCATCTTCATCATGGCGGGGCTGGGCAAACTGGGCGATCCGACCGGAAATGCGGCCTATTTCGCCAGTGTCGGCCTGCCGATGGCCAGCCTGCTGGTATGGCTGGTGATCGCACTGGAAGTGCTGGCCGGAATTGCCATTCTGATCGGCTTCATGACGGCGCCTGCGGCCTATCTGCTGGCGCTGTTCTGCATCGCCTCGGCGGTGGTGGCGCATTTCGATTTCGGCGACCAGGTGGAGATGATCATGTTCATGAAGAACCTGGCCATGGCCGGCGGCTTCCTGGTGCTTGCGGCGAACGGCCCGGGCAGCATCTCGGTCGATGCGCGCCGCGCGGGCTGACCGCACTCGAAGTTAACCATGCAACAACAAAGGCCGCGGACGACAATATCGTCCGCGGCCTTTGATTTTCCGTTTCCGGCAATTCAGTTGCGGAATATCGTCGCCAGTACGTCCACGCCGCGTTCGCGGTAATAGCGCGAGGCGTTGCGCCCGCTCGGGCCGATGACAATCACCTTCGCGCCGATCGGCGTGCGCCTGTAGAGGTGCTTGACGTCGCTGTTCATCATGCGGATGCAGCCCGAGGACATATTCTGCCCGATCGTCCAGGGCTGATTGGTTCCGTGGATCCGGTAGATCGTGTCGCGCCCGCCCCGGTGCAGATAAAGCGCACGGGCGCCGAGCGGGTTGTTAATGCCGCCCTTCATGTAGGTTGGAATGATGCGGCCCTTCTTGCGTTCGCGGGCGATCATCCGGGCGGGTGGGCGCCAGTCCGGCCATTCGGCCTTGCGGCCGACCTTGACGGTCCCTGCCCAGCCGAAACCTTCGCGGCCGACCCCGACGCCGTAGCGCGTGGCGCGGCCATTGCCCTCGATGAAATAGAGGAATTTCCGGCTGGTATCGATGATGATCGTGCCGGGACGCTCTTTTGTCTCGATGCGGACTTTCTTGCGAAGATATTGCTGCTTGGGCCGCTTGGTCGAGACCTTGATGACGTCGGTGCCGACATGCTGGCGGGCCAGCACGTCGTCGCGCATGAAGGCATTGGCGACACCCGTCGCGGCCACCGACACGGCAACCAGCGTGACAACGAGCAACGGAGCTACGAAATTCCTCACTGTCATTCTCCCCTCTCTTTTATCGGAGGCAGCGTATCATCAGTACGCCGGCTTTCAAGAATTGACAGCGAAAATAAAGCGAAAGTGATTTCGATCGGGCAGTCGCTGTGGCGAAAATCTACCACTCAATATTTAGGGGACCGGAATTTTACTTCCGGTCCCCCGTTTGATCCGTCCCCGAGACTATATAACGATGACCTTCGTGCCGTTGCCGACGCGCTCGTAGAGATCGACGACGTCCTCGTTGCGCATGCGGATGCATCCCGACGAGACGGCAGCACCGATGGTCCAGGGCTGGTTGGTGCCGTGGATGCGGTAGAGCGTCGAGCCGAGATAGAGCGCCCGGGCGCCCATCGGATTCGCCGGTCCGCCCGGCATGTAGGTCGGAAGGATGCGGCCCTTCTTCTTCTCGCGCGCAATCATCTGCGCCGGCGGGCGCCAATCCGGCCATTCCGCCTTGCGGGTGACACGGTGCGTGCCGGCCCATTCGAAACCAGGCTTGCCGACGCCGACGCCGTATCGGCGGGCCTTGCCGTTGCCAAGGACGAGGTAGAGGAAGCGGTTGGGCGTATCGATGACAATCGTCCCCGGTTTCTGGCCGGTCGGATAATCGACGATCTGCGGCAGGTAGACCGGGTTCATCTTCGGCGCCTGCCGCGTGCGCGACGTGCGCACCGAGGCGACGCGGGCGTTCTGTCGCCGGTTCACCGTTTGCCGGCTGATCGTGCGGCGCTGGCGAACGACGGTCCCGGCGCCGTGCGCCGTTCCGTTCTGCCGCAACTGGGTGACCCACGGCGCCGTCAGATCCGGGCTCAGGACCACCGGCGGGCGCTGGCCGTACCGGTCCTGCGCGCTCGCACCGAGGGTCAGGGCGGCGATACAAAGCGCCGAAAAGATTATGGTTTTGATGTTCATCGGACGATACCTCTACCTTTCGTCAGACAAAGTTCCACCGCACGCGTTCCAGCCTTGGAACGCGCGGGCATGCTCAATGTTCTGGCGACGACACTGGCGGCTTTTGGAGACTCAAAAGTGAATCGAAACCGATAAAATGCGATTCGCACGGGAAAGCTCCCGGCAAGGTTATCGGCGGGTTGATAAAGCCGGTTAACACGAACTAAACGGATGTCGATGAGGCATTAACGACAGAAATCCTGAGGAATAATCATGTCGAATTCCGGACTGATCGAAGGCGAGGACAGCCAGCTTCGCTGCTTCTGGTATGGCAACAAGGACGACTATCTGCACTATCACGACAGGGAGTGGGGCCGGCCCGTCGACGACGACACGAGATTGTTCGAGAAGATCTGCCTCGAGGGCTTCCAGTCTGGGCTTTCATGGCTGACGATCCTGCGCAAGCGGGAGAATTTCCGAGCCGCCTTCGCCGGTTTCGACTTCGAGAAAGTCGCCGGCTTCGGCGATGCCGACGTGGAAAGGCTCGTCACCGATGCCGGCATCATCCGCCACCGCGGCAAGATCACCTCGACCATCAACAATGCGAAGCGGGCACTGGAACTGCGCGACGAGTTCGGCTCGCTCGCCGCCTATTTCTGGTCCCACGAGCCGGGCCCTGAGGACCGCCCTGCCCGGCTCGACCATGCCACGCTGATGACGCTCGGCAAGACTGAGATTTCCACGGCGATTTCGAAGGACCTGAAGAAACGCGGCTGGAGCTTCGTCGGCCCGACAACCGTCTACGCCTTCATGCAGGCCATGGGTCTCGTCAACGATCACATCGGGGGCTGTTTCGTGCGCGATGAGGTCGAAGCCGAGCGCCGGGCATTCCAGCGCCCTCAGCCGAAGGCGGGTGCGCGGTGACAATCGAACTTGCTGCGGTGCATGCAATCGGCTAGGAAAGCCGCGCTCGTTGCAAACGCTTTACCGCTAATTCAAAGCACATTACCGCCGGACCCTTCGACATGGGCGAAAAGAAGAAAAAACCGCAAAAACTGAAGGCGCGCCTGCCGCGCGGCTTCGTCGACCGTTCGGCCGCCGATATCCGCGCGAGCGAGACCATGATGGCCAGCATCCGCCGGGTGTTCGAACTTTACGGGTTCGACCCGGTGGAGACGCCGATGTTCGAATACACCGACGCGCTGGGCAAGTTCCTTCCCGATGCCAACCGGCCGAACGAGGGCGTCTTTTCGCTGACCGACGACGACGATCAGTGGATGAGCCTGCGCTACGATCTTACCGCGCCGCTGGCGCGCCACGTCGCCGAGAATTTCAACGACATCCAGCTTCCCTTCCGCAGTTACCGCGCAGGCTGGGTGTTCCGCAACGAGAAGCCGGGCCCGGGACGGTTCCGCCAGTTCATGCAGTTCGATGCCGATACGGTCGGCGCGGCCGGCGTACAGGCCGATGCCGAGATGTGCATGATGATGGCCGACACCATGGAGGCGCTGGGGATACCGCGCGGCGACTATGTAATCCGCGTCAACAACCGCAAGGTGCTCGACGGCGTGATGGAGGCGATCGGCATCGGCGGCGACGCACACGCTGAAACGCGCCTGACGGTGCTGCGCGCCATCGACAAGCTGGACAAGTTCGGGTCGGACGGCGTGCGGCTCTTGCTCGGCGAAGGCCGCAAGGACGAAAGCGGCGATTTCACCAAGGGCGCCGGACTTGATGAACCGGCAATCGAGCGTGTTATCGCCTTCGTCGAAGCCGCAGGCGCCGACGGCGCACAGACGATCGAAAATCTCCAGAGGGTAGTAGGCGAAGACGGCGGCCGCGGCGGCGAGGGCATCGCCGAGCTCGGGCAGATCGCCAGTCTTGTCGCCGCCGCTGGCTATGACGACGGAAGGGTCAAGATCGATCCGTCCGTCGTGCGCGGCCTCGAATATTACACCGGCCCCGTCTACGAGGCGGAGCTCCTGTTCGACGTCACCAATGAGAAGGGGCAGACCGTCCAGTTCGGCTCCGTCGGCGGCGGCGGCCGCTATGACGGGCTCGTTTCCCGCTTCATGGGTCAGCCCGTGCCGGCCACCGGCTTCTCGATCGGCGTGTCGCGGCTGATGACGGCGCTCAAGAACCTCGGCAAGCTCGGGGACGAGGAAGCGCCGGCGCCCGTTGTCGTGTGCGTCATGGACCGCGATATCGACAGCATGGGCCATTACCAGCGCTTCGTCAGCCGGTTGCGGGACGCCGGCATCCGCGCCGAGATGTTCCAGGGCAATCCGAAGAACTTCGGCAAGCAGCTGCAATATGCCGACCGGCGCGGCAGTCCCGTCGCCATCATCCAGGGCTCGCAGGAGCGATCGGAAGGCACGGTGCAGATCAAGGACCTGATCGAGGGCAAGCGGCTCTCGGGCGAGATCGAGGACAATGCAGCCTGGCGCGCCGCAAGGCCGGCGCAGGTCCAGGTGCCGGAAGACGAACTCGTCGCGGAAGTGCAAAAAATCCTCGACGCGCAGGCGCAGGACCGCGAGCAGGGCCAATGACGCTGAAGCAGCCGGAGTTCGCCGATGACATCCTGTCGTTGTTTTCCCAGCGCAGCACACAGACGGTCGACATTCCGGTCATCCAGCCCGCCGATCCGTTCCTGGACATGGCGGGCGAGGATCTCAGGCGGCGGATTTTCCTCACCGAGAGCGAGACCGGCCAGAGTCTTTGCCTGAGGCCGGAATTCACCATCCCCGTGTGCCTGCGCCATATCGAGCTCGCATCCGGAACGCCCCAGCGCTATGCCTACCTCGGCCAGGTTTTCCGCCAGCGCCGCGACGGCGGCAACGAGTTCTTCCAGGCCGGAATCGAGGATCTCGGCAACGCCGACACGGCCGCCGCCGACGCCGCGGCAATCATGGACGCCGGCGACACGCTGTCGGTGCTCCTGCCGGGCACCGCACTGGCGACAACGATCGGCGACCAGACGGTCTTCGAGGCCGTGGTCGCGGCGCTCGGTCTGCCGGACGGCTGGCAGACTCGCCTGATCCGCGCCTTCGGCGATCAGGACCAGCTCGACGCGCTGCTTGCCGGGCTGTCTCAGCCGCCTATCGATGTGCCGGGACTGGACGATGAAGCCGCCGCCCTGCTCGCCACGGGAGACGAAGCCGGTCTGGCGGCGCTGATCGACACACGCATGACCGCCACCGGATACCTTTCCAATGCAAGCCGCACGCCGGCGGAGATTGCCGGCCGACTGATCGAGAAGGCGCGCCTTTCCAGCGCCCATCTCGACGCCAAGGCGCTGGACGTCCTGAAGACCTTTCTCGCGCTGAATGCGCCGCTTGCCGATGCGCCGGGGGCGCTCGCAGCCTTTGCCCGCATTGCCGGAATCGACATCAGCGCGGCGCTCGCCGGTTTCGACGAACGCGTGGCGGCCCTTAAGGACATCGGCTTCGATGCCTCGACGGCCCGCTACCGCGCCGCTTTCGGCCGGCCGCTCGATTATTATACCGGGCTGGTGTTCGAGGTAACGGCGCAAGGTTCGGTGCTCGCCGGCGGCGGACGCTTCGACCGGCTGCTGACGCTGCTTGGCGCGCGAACCGCGATCCCCGCCGTCGGCTTTTCGCTGTGGCTCGACCGGATCGCGAACATGCGGGCACAGGCGAACGGGGGCGCGGGCCGATGAGCGTGACCATCGCCGTTCCCTCCAAGGGCCGCATGAAGGACGACGCCACCGCCGTTTTCGAGCGCGCCGGGCTGAAGATCGCATCGATCGGCAATGACCGCTCCTATCGCGGCGTCCTCAAGGACATGCCCGACGTCGAAGTGGCCTATCTGTCAGCCTCCGAGATCGCCCGCGAGCTCGGCAATGGCGGTGTCGATCTCGGCATCACCGGCGAGGACCTGGTGCGCGAGGATCTCGGCGCCGCCGAGGAGCAGGTCGAGATCTGCGCCCGCCTCGGTTTCGGCAATGCCGACGTGGTGGTTGCCGTGCCGGAAGTCTGGCTCGACGTCGACACAATGGCCGATCTCGGCGATGTCGCCTCGCATTTCCGCTCCCGCCACGGCCGGCGTCTCAGGATCGCCACCAAGTACTGGCGCCTCACCCAGCAGTTCTTCTCCGCCCAGCACGGCATCCAGGTCTACCGCATCGTCGAAAGCCTCGGCGCGACGGAGGGCGCGCCGGCATCCGGCCAGGCGGACATCATCGTCGACATCACCTCGACCGGTTCGACCCTCAAGGCCAACCACCTGAAGGTCCTCTCCGACGGGGTTATCCTGAATTCGGAAGCCTGCCTGGTGCGGGCGAGATCCGGGGGCCGAAGCCCGGAAGACGAAGCGGCGCTCGCAAGAATCGTCGACAGTGTGCGCGGCGCGTTAGGCTGACAGCTCTTCCGGTTTCGGGCCGCCATGGGCCCAGTCCAGCAGCTTCACCGTGTGAACCACCGGCAGGCCGGTGCCCTGGCCGATCTGGGTGATGCAGCCGACATTGCCGGTGGCCACAAGATCGGCGCCGGTCGCCTCGATGTTGCGGACCTTGCGGTTGCGCAACTCCCCCGCGATGTCGGACTGCATGATGTTGTAGGTGCCGGCCGAGCCACAGCAAAGATGTCCCTCGGCGGGCTCCGCCACCTCGAACCCGGCGGCACGCAGAAGGTCCTTCGGCTGGCAGGTGATCTTCTGGCCGTGCTGCATGGAGCAGGCCGAATGGTAGGCGACCTTGAGGCCGGGTGTGAGGACCGGTTCCGGCAAGTCGAGCGTCGCCAGATATTCCGTAACATCCTTGGCAAGCGCAGACACGGTTGCCGCCTTTTGTGCGTAGGCGGGATCGTCGCGCAGCATGTAGCCGTAGTCCTTGATCGTCGTGCCGCAGCCGGAGGCGGTGATGATGATAGCGTCGAGCCCGCCGTCGCCGAACTCGCGCATCCACACGTCGATGTTGCGGCGGGCGGCATCGAGCGCCTCCTCCTCGCGGCCCATATGGTGGACGAGCGATCCGCAGCAGCCCTCGCCCCGCGGCACCACCACCTCGATGCCGAGCCGGTTTAGAAGGCGCACCGCCGCCCGGTTGGTCTCGGGCTCCAGCACCGGCTGCGCGCAGCCGCCGAGAATGGCGACCCGCCCGGCCCTTTCTCCTTCCGGCGGGTGGCTGCCGAAGGCGATCCGGCTGGAGGCCGGCGCCAGTTTTCGGGGCGCAAGGTCGAGCATGGCGCCGACCGGCTTCAGACCGGGCAGCGCCTTGAAGAGCGGCGCCAGCGGCCTTGCGATCCGTGCCATGAAGACGGCCGCCCGGAAGCGCCCGGGAAAAGGCAGAACCAGGGCGAGAACGAACCGGTTCAGCCGGTTGAAAAAGGGCCTTTTATAGGTCTTTTCGATATGGGCGCGGGCGTGATCGACAAGATGCATGTAGTGGACGCCCGAGGGGCATGTGGTCATGCAGGCCAGGCACGACAGGCAGCGGTCGATGTGCTTGACGATTTCGGCATCCGCCGGCCGGCCGTTCTCCAGCATGTCCTTGATGAGATAGATGCGCCCGCGCGGGCTGTCGAGCTCGTTGCCGAGCGTCACATAGGTCGGGCACGTCGCGGTGCAAAAGCCGCAATGGACGCATTTGCGCAAGATCTTTTCGGCTTCGGCAACGCTGCTGTCGGCAAGCTGTTCGGCCGAGAAATTCGTCTGCATGCAATGCGTCCCTCTTCGGTCAGATGAGCCAGGTTTCCACGTTCTGGACCGGCTCCTTGCGTCCGGCCGCCTGCAGCCCCTTGAGACAGCGGATCACGAACCAGACCAGTACCGCGATCGCCAGCAGGAAACCGATGAAAACGAAGGCGGTCACGAAGCAGATGAACGAATAGAGCAATCCCATCCAGAAGGTACGGATCGCGTAGGTGTAGTGGTTGTCGATCCAGTCTTCCGAATTGCCCCGGTTCATATAGGCCATGACCATGCCGACGATCAGCGGCAGGAAGGCGGTGATCAGGCTGACGAGATAGAGGATATAGACAAGCTGCACGTTCTTCTGGCCCGGCTCGATCCAGCTCTGCGCCTCGGTCTGCAAGTCGTTCGGCTGTTGGTCGCTCATGGATACACCTCCTGCGGTTGTGCGTTGCAAAAACACCCTATCACAGGTCCGCGGCCAGACGACCGGGGTTGAGAATGAACTGTGGATCGAACTGTTCCTTGAGCCGGCGGTTGAGCGCCGCGAGGGCCGGATCGGCGGGTTCGAAGACTGGGACCTCGGCCCGCACCGCATCGCCGGCGCGCACCAGGGTCGCGTGTCCGCCGCCGAGCGCCTTGATGCCTTTGCGGATCAGATCGGCCTCGGGATCGGCTTCCATGCGCAACCACAGCAGTCCGCCCTGCCAGTCGTAATAGGCATCGACGCCGGCCCTGAGGCGCAGGCCCGCGACAAGCTGGTGACCGGCGTCCGGCGCAACGGAGACGCGCCACACGGCCCGTTCGGTTCCGTCGCAGAACGGCTTGACGTCGCGGATCTCGCGCCAGAGCGCCCGCGACATATCCTGATCGAGCGGGACAATGTCGCCGTAAGCGTCGAGCATGCGCGTAAGGTTGGCGGCCCGGTACTCCACCGATTGCGGAACGCCCTCGAGACGCAGTACCGTCGCTGGCCCGCCGGCAAGCGCGCCGTCGACAAACCTGCCGCGCACGCTTTCCGGCAAGTGCGCCGCCGAGGAGGCCTCCGCGTTCGAGCCCATCGCCTCGGCCATCACATGTGCGGCGTCGGCATCGTTGAGCCCGCTGACGACGAGCGTCGTCTCGGTTCCGGCGCGCGGCAGCACCTTGAAGGTTACCTCCGAGAACACGGCGAGCGTGCCCCACGACCCGGAAAGGCCGCGCGACAGGTCATATCCGGTGACGTTCTTGACGACCCTTCCGCCCGACTTGATGACATCGCCCCGGCCGGTGACGGCGCGGATGCCGAGCACGTGGTCGCGCGCCGCGCCTGATTTCAGGCGGCGGGGGCCCGACAGGTTTGCGGAAAGCACCGCACCGAGCGTGCCGCGCTCGCGCTCGTTGCTGCCGAGCAGCGCGCGGTAATCCAGGGGCTCGAACTGCAGTTCCTGGCCGTTCTCGGCCAGCAAGGCCTCGATTTCGTCGAGGGCGGTGCCGGCCCGTGCCGTCAGAACGAGTTCCTCCGGCTCGTAGAGCGTGACGCCGGAGAGGGCTGACATGTCTATCCGGTGGGCCGCTTTGCACGGATTGCCGATCGTCCGCTTGGATCCGTGGCCAAGGATTTCCACCGGCGCCTCTTCGGATACCGCCCATGCCACCGCATCGCGCAGTTGGTCCTCGTTTTCCGGCCGGAATGTCTGGCTGGTGTCGGTCATCGCCGTCAAAACCGCGGAATATCGGGAAAGGGCATCTGCCCGCGCGAGATATGCATGCGCCCCATTTCGGCGCAGCGGTGCAGCTCGGGGAACATCTTGCCGGGATTGAGCAGGTGCTGGCTGTCGAAGGCGCATTTGACGCGGATCTGCTGGTCGAGGTCCTGCTTGTTGAACATGGCCGGCATCAGGTCGCGCTTCTCCACCCCGACGCCGTGTTCGCCGGTCAGCACGCCGCCGACCTCGACGCAAAGGCGCAGAATGTCGTTGCCGAATTCCTCGGCGCGCTCGAGCTCGCCCGGCCGGTTGGCGTCGTAGAGGATGAGCGGATGCAGGTTGCCGTCGCCGGCGTGGAAGACATTGGCCACCGCGAGCCCGTGCTTCTCGGACAGGGTCCGCATGCCGGCGAGCACCTCGGGCAGCTTCTTGCGCGGGATCGTGCCGTCCATGCAGTAGTAGTCCGGCGAAATGCGCCCGACCGCCGGAAAGGCCGCCTTGCGCCCGGCCCAGAAGGTCTGCCGCTCCTCCTCGCTGTTCGAGACACGCGACATGGTGGCGCCGTTGTCGCCGGCGATGCGCTGGACCTCCCTGATCAGGTGATCGACCTCGGCCTCCGGGCCGTCCAGTTCGACGATCAGCAGCGCCTCGACGTCGAGCGGATAACCGGCATGGACGAAATCCTCGGCCGCCTTTATCGACAGCCGGTCCATCATCTCGATGCCGCCGGGGATGATGCCGGCGCCGATGATGTCGGCGACGCACTGGCCGGCCGCCTCGCTGGTCGGGAAGCCGACCAGCATGGCACGGGCGGTCTCGGGTTTCTGCAGGATGCGCACGGTCACTTCGGTGACGACGCCGAGCAGGCCCTCCGATCCGGTCATCAGGCCGAGGATGTCATAGCCCGGACTGTCCAGGTGACGCCCGCCTAGTCGGATGATCTCGCCGTCGATGAGGACCATCTCGATGCCGAGCACGTTGTTGGTCGTCAGCCCGTATTTCAGGCAATGCACGCCGCCGGCATTCTCGGCGACATTGCCGCCGATCGAACAGGCGATCTGCGAAGACGGATCGGGGGCGTAGTAGAAACCGCGCCCGGACACCGCATCGGTGATGCCGAGATTGGTCACGCCCGGCTGCACGACGGCGACGCGATTTTCGTAGTCGATGTCAAGCACCCTGTTGAAGCGGGACATGACGAGGAGCACGGCGTCTTCCAACGGCAGCGCGCCGCCGGACAGCGACGTTCCGGAGCCGCGCGGCACGACGCGGATGCCGTTCTTGTGACAATATCGTAGGACACGCGAAACTTCCCTGACGGTCTGCGGCAGCACCACCACCAGCGGGAGTTGGCGATAGGCCGTCAGCCCGTCCGTCTCGAAGGCGCGCATTTCATTTGTCGTATCCACGACGCCTTCGCCGGCGACAATGTCGCGCAGATCGGCGACGATCGCGGCTCGACGCTTCAGAACCTTGCCGTCCGGATCGGGCATTTTCGGGGATGTCATGACGTCCTCCCGGGATTTCGCCTACTAATGGTCAATTTTTTTTACCAGTCAAGTTTTATTGCCGATTTCCGTTGCGGCAAATCGCGCATCGGGTCCATAAATCGGCGCCGAAACAACAAAATGATACCCGAGGCCATGACCAAATTCGACGATCTGGAAATCTTCGCGCAAGTCGTATCCGCCGGCAGCCTGTCGGCCGCCGGACGCGAACTCGGCCTGTCACCGGCAGTGGTATCGAAACGCCTGCGGCGTCTTGAAGAACGGATCGGCACACGGCTGATCCAGCGCACCACACGGCAGATCTCGCTGACCGAGGCCGGCCAGGGCTACTACGAGCGCATTGTCGCGGTGCTTGCCGGCATCGAGGAGGCGGAGGCCTTCGTTTCCCGCCGCTCGCAGCAGGCCCGCGGCATACTCAAGGTCTCGGCGCCGACCTCCTTCGGGCGCATGCATATCGCACCGCATCTCAAGGCCTTCATGCGCGCCAATCCGGACCTTTCGGTCAACCTGGCGCTGACCGACCGGTTCGTCGATATTGTCGCCGACGGTTTCGATGTCGCGATCCGCATCGCCGAACTGTCCGATTCAAGCCTGGTAGCGCGGCGGCTGGCGCCGGTTCGGCGCATCCTGTGCGCGACGCCCGGATACGTCGCCGCCCACGGCATGCCGGAAAGCATCGAGGACCTCGACCGGCACATCTGCCTCGCGCCCCACAACAACGAGCCGTGGAAACTCGAGGGACCGGACGGATCGTTGATCTACCGCCCGAGCGGCCCGCTGCTGACCAATTCCAGCGAGGTGATCCGCGAATGCACCATCGCCGGCCTCGGCATCGCGCTGCGCTCGACCTGGGACATCGCGAAGGAGTTGAAGGACGGCCGGCTGGTGCGGGTGCTGCCCGCCTATCGCGGCTCGCGCAACGTCGCGGTCTATGCGGTCTATGCGAGCCGGCGCTTCCTGCCGACCAAGGTGCGGGTGTTCGTCGACTACATGTCGGAGCTGTTCGGACCCCGGCCCTACTGGGAAAAGTAGGGCAGGTCTCCGTTGCAACCAGCGGCCCGGTTGCGATGGTCGGGCGGAATCAATTCACGCGCTTCGTCAGTTCCACCTGGCCGGTGCAGTCCGGTTTCGTTCCGACGAAGCGCCCGTTCCCTGCGCTTCCCGACAAAACACCTGATTGGGTGTTCAGCGACTGGCCTTCCTTGGTAAATACTTCAATTGAAAAGGCCCCGTCAGCATCAACCGTTCCCCTTTTTGGCCGACGATGTGCCGGCTCGTCTATCACGCCGTTGGCGACATTTACCGAATAGCTGATGTCCTCATTCGTGCGGCAGCCGGTTCTGGAGTGCACGGATACGTCCCAGCGCCCGTCAAATCCGCCGGCCTGCGATGCGGTCTCCGCCCACGGCCACCAGATCCAGAGCGCGGCTAAAGCCAAGAGAGCAGCAACCGCAAGGCCGGCGAACGTCCGCAAATTGCCGACGGGCCGAGCCTTGGCGCTTTCCCGGTCCGCGCCGCTTTTGACGGTGACCTGTCCGCGGCCGATACGGTACGCGGACACCGGCTCGGGAATGTTCTTGACCGATTGGGGTCCAAGGTCGGAAAATTCAACGGACAGTTTGTTCTTGACCTGTTCGAACGTGCTGCCGGATATGCAAATTCCGCCGCGATCGGCGAGACCTTCGAGGCGAGCGGCAATATTGACGCCGTCCCCGAACAGATCCTCGCCCTCGATCATGACATCCCCGACATTGATCCCTATGCGGAACCACATCTGGTCGTTTTCCTCCTGCTCGGCGTTGCGAACCGCCAGGTCTTCCTGGACCGAGATCGCGCATCGAACCGCCTCCACAGCGCTGGTGAATTCCGCGAGCACGGCATCGCCAGCAGTGTTGAATATCCGTCCACCATGCTTGGAGATCATCTCTTCGAACACGCCCCGGTAGGTGCGCAGATTTCGGAGGGTCCGCTCCTCATCGGACGCCATGAGGCGGCTGTATCCGACCACGTCAGCGGCAAGTATGGTCGTCAGTTTCCGGTTGTTCACAGGTGCCACCTGTTGGTTGCCACGACGATTGTCCAGACGTGGATGCTTGTCGCGTTCACAGCCCGGCACCGGTCGGGTGCTCCTTGCACGCATTTTCCGCGGGCGCGGCTTTATGCAATCCGTTCCCGGGAACCACTTCAACCGTCTACTATAGTCGTTTTGACAGGTGCAGTCTGCAACGGATGCACACAACCTGCGCGGCGAAATTCCAAACAGGCTGATATGCGCTTGTTGGAGGAACCTTCGCCGATCTGGCATAATGCAGCCTCGGGGTTAACTAAACGGGAGCATCCAACATGCGATATCCGTTGCTGTTCTTGTTGTCCGCCGCTCTCCTATGGTCGATGCCCACCCGGGCGGCAGACGCACCGCTTGTCATTCTTGTGCCGGGCGGGAAAGGCGCGCCGCAAAAGGCTGGATTTCTGATGCGGAACAAGGGCGCATTCGACCGCGCAGGCTTCAATACCTTGGTCAGCAGCACCGCGAAGGCAGCCGCGAAAGCGGCCAGATCCGCCAGCAATAGCGGGCAGAAGGTGTTCTTCGTCGGAATGAGCATAGGGGTGATCAAGTCGTCTGCCGCACTGGGAAACGGCGCTCCGGCCGACGGAGCCGTCTTCTTCTCCGGCAACTACCAGCGGGCGCGTTCCCTGCTCAAATCACCTGCGAACCTTCCACCGACCCTGCTGGTGCACCACCGGAACGACAAGTGCCCCGGAACAACGCCGGCGAATGTGGAGCCCTTCAGGCAATGGTCCAATGGCAGGGTTGAGAAGATCGTCTGGATCAAAAGCACCGGCAGCAGTCGGGCTCCGCCCTGTGGCGCCGTCGGAGCGCACGGGTTCTTCAGGAAAGACCAGCAGCCAATCGCTGCCGCCATCGCATTCATAAGAGCGCACTGATTTCGTTCTTATGGTGTGCGGTGCGCTTCGATCAACGCACCGAGGCTGCGGCGCTGCCGACCTTCCCCATCGAAGTTCCCAGGCTCAAGCCAGGCCGTGTAAGCCTTTTCAAGCGCCGGCCAGTCGCGGTCGAGGATCGAGAACCAGGCCGTGTCGCGGTTGCGGCCCTTGTAGACGATCGCCTGCGGAAAGAGCCCGTCATAGCGGAAACCAAGCCGCGCCGCGGCGCGCCGCGACGGTGCGTTCAGTGCGTCGCATTTCCATTCGTAGCGGCGATAGCCGAGGTCGCCCATCACGTGCCGCATCATCAGGAACATCGCCTCGGTCGCCGCGGGCGTGCGCTGCAGCAGCGGCGAATAGACGATACCGCCGACCTCGATGACCCCGTGCGCGGGCTGCAGGCGCAGATAACAGGCGATTCCCCGCGCCTCGCCGGTCGTGCGGTCGACAATGGCGAAATAAGGCTGGTTCTCGTCCCGGGCCGCTTCTTCGATCCAGCCGCGGAAGCGCGCGAAATCGTCAAACGGCCCCATGGGAACATAAGTCCAAAGCACGCCCTCGGCGTCATGCCGATAGGCCTTGAAGAGCGTTTCGGCGTGCCGGTCCGCGTCCAGCGCCTCGACGCGGCAGAACCGGCCCTCCATCGTCTCGCGACCCGGAAGCGCCCGCGGCGTCCAGTCCGGCACGTCTTCGCCGATCGGCTGTCCGTGTTCATTGATGCGCTGGCTCATTTCCGCGGTCTCCGTTCCTGCAAACCGTGGCATGTTTGCGCCGATTTCGGTTTTTCGTTAACCGCCAAAACCCCAAAAAATGGTCAGTCCAATCTTCCGCAACCGGTGAGCGACAGAATATTCGCCTTCAGGGACGCAAGCAGCACGCGCAGGTGCGCTTCATCGTTCGCGGTGTCGCGCAGGCCGATCGACGCATGCTGGATAAAATCGGCATAGTCGTCGACGCCAAGGCCGGCCAGCCTGATCCTGTCCCCGTATGGAGCAAGGATCTCGGCAATCGCCTCCGCCTTTTGCGCCTGAACTCTTCGGATTTCAGCCTTTCCCGCAGGAGTGTAGCCGCCAATCATATCGGCTGCTTCGGGCGAAGCCCTGACAATGGCGAATGATGCGCAGATCGCGTGTTCGAAATAGACATCCAGCTTGTCGGCGAGACTGTGCGCTCGCTTCCAGCCCTCTTTGACCGCATCCAGCGATTGATCCGAATAAAACCGGATCGCCGCGCACAGCACCGCGTCCTTGTTTGGATAGATCTTGTAAAGCGTTTGCCGCACCAGGCCTGCCTCCGCGGCGATATCGTTCATCGTCGTACGCCGAATGCCATAGCGCATGAACACCTTGATCGCTGCCTTGCAGATATTTTCATCGCGAATTTTCATGGCGTCATATTGACATTTGACGTCTCCATGTCAATGATGGGGACAAAGGGACAATATTTGTCGCCTTGAACCAAATAACTCAACAGGATCTGATCGGCGGTTTCCGGTGCGAATGCCGTCGAAGGCGCAGACAGGAAAGGCCCATTCAATGCTCATCGTGACGGTCGAAGTGGTGTTCGCCGAAGACATCATAGAGGGCGCCAGGGAGGCGTTCAGGATCATGGACGAGGAGACGGCAAAGGAACCCGGCTGCCTGAAATATGTCTCGTCGGTTGACGTCAACGATCCCAAAATCGTGCGGATCTACGAGATGTGGAATTCAATGGAATCGTTGAAGCCGCATTTCGAGACCCCCCAGATGGCCGATTTTCAACGTGCCCTGAGCCAGTTTCCGACGGCTTCCATGGAAGCGAAGGTCTATGAGATCGGCAGCGAACTTCCGTTCCCGAACCAAGCACCATCGGACAACCGCCAACAAATTCACGGGAAATGAAAGGCATCCGACATGATCTCGAAACTGATTCTGGTGTTCCTCGGCCTGCTGTCCCTGCTCTTCGGCGGCTGGGCGGCATCGATCGCGCTGGCCGACACGACGCAGCTTACGAGCACCCTGGGGATGATGGGCGCACTTGGTTATCTGTTTCACGCCGCCGTCATCTTCACGTCGCTGACCTTCCCGGTGCAAATTCGCCGGGTGCTGACGCTGCTGCTGCTTGTCTGGCACGTGCCTGAAGCCATCCTGATCGCCGCCTTCGGCATGGGAATCCCGCAGGACACCCGCCCAGCCGGCATTGCAATCCACTCCGGCTTTGCCCTGCTGGCGCTGCTGTCGTGGTATCTCGCGAAGAATCCACAATCGGTGATCGGGCGGGAGGCAACGAGCTGAGGCACTTCGCATCGACTCGGGCGGTCGCCCGGTTGATGCGGTTTCAACCCGTCTCCGTGTCCTTGTGATGCCTGCGGATGCGGCGCACGAGCAGCCAGATGACAAGCACCACCATCGGCACGGAGGCGCCGGTCGCGAGGCTGGGATTGACCGGAAGCCCCGAATCCTTGGCGGCCTTGGCAACATAGCCGACGAGGCCGACGACATAGTAGGAGACGGCCGCGACGGACAGGCCCTCGACGGTCTGCTGCAGGCGAAGCTGCAGCTTGGCGCGGCGGTCCATCGACTGGAGCAGTTCGCTGTTCTGCTGCTCCAGCTGTAAATCCACCCAGCTCCTCAGCAGCGCCGTCGCGCGGGCGAGCTTGCGCGACAGGTTGGCCTGCCGCTCCTCGATCGACCGGCAGGTGCGCATGGCCGGCGCCAGGCGGCGCTGCAGGAACCCGCCCCAGGTGCCGTAGCCGGCGACGGCCTTTTCGTTAAGGGACGCGATGCGCTCCTGGACAATCCCGTCATAGGCACGGCTCGCGCCGAAGCGGTAGAGGCTGGCGGCGGCGCCGGCCTCGAGTTCGGCGGCCAGTGCGGTGATCTCGCCCAGCATCGTGTCGTTGTCCGATTTGGCTTCCTGCCGCATGCGCTGGGTCACCAGGGTCAGCCCGTCCTCGATACGCCTGATCTGCGGCGACAGCGAATTGGCAAGCGGCAGGCCGAGCATGGCGAGCGTCCGGTAGGTCTCGATCTCGATCAGACGCTGGGCGAGCACGCCGACGCGGGCCGGCGTCAGTCCGTTGTCGAGCAGCAGGATCCGTGTCAGGCCGTCCTTGTCCTGGCGAAAATCGCTCACGGCCGCGGCCGCGCCGTTCTCCAGTTCGGAAAAACACAGGCTCGCCGGGTCGAAGGTGGAGACCATCTTCTCGGCTTCGTCCGTCCACGCCCGCACCTCCAGGCGCACGCCCGATATGAGGCTGCCGGGCGGGCTGAAACCGTCCCCGAACGGATGGTCGACGATCTCGCCGCCGAACTGCGCCGGAACCGGTCCCTCGTAGAAATAGGTCGAGAATTCCGTGTGCCGCTCCCAGCGCAGCGAGCCGTTGCCCCAGCGCATGACATAGTGCCGGGCGTCGGCCTGCGGCGCGGCGACCCCGCGCGCCCGCGCCAGTTCGGCAAGCACGGCATTGTCGACGGACGCACCGCCATCGGTCATGAAGGCAAGCTGCAGGACGACCCGCGGGGATTCGATCAACGGATAGGGCCTGGCGTGCACCTCGCCCAGCGCCAGGGGCCGGTCCCTGGCGACCGGAAATCCAAAACTGCCGCTGGCCATGTCCGTCCCTCAAGAAAATCCCCGGCTTTTTATGCCGCATCGTGACCGACGGCAACACCGGCAGGATGTTTAATGCGCAGAAATGGCGACACGGCCGGCGAATTTCCTCGTTTGCCGGGGCGCCGCGGTGCCGGTTGTCGGCAGCTGCCGCCTAACTGGACATATTTATTGACCAATTTCGTACGGCCTTGCTAGCATCCGAAAAGTTGGGGCGGGCCGCCGTGCCCGCCGACACAAACCGGAAGGAACGGTTCCAAACGCCATGGCCGACGACATATTCTCACGCATCGATCACGGCCGCACCTCCGACGAGGTCGTGCAGCAGGTGGAATCCCTCATCCTCGACGGGGTCCTGCGGGTCGGCGACCGGCTGCCGGGCGAGCGCGACCTGTCGCGCCGGCTCGACGTGTCGCGGCCGATCCTGCGCGAGGCGATCAAGACGCTCGAACAAAGGGGACTGCTTATCAGCCGCCACGGCGGCGGCACGTTCATAGCCGACGTGATCGGCGAGATCTTCAGTCAGCCGGTGATGGACCTGATCGGCCGGCACCGGCGGGCGACCTATGACTACCTGGAGTACCGCCGCGAGGTCGAAGGCTTTACCGCCGCCTTCGCGGCGCAGCGCGCGACGGCGGCGGATACGGACCTGCTCACGGAAATCGTCGAGCAGATGCGCGTCGCCCACGCGGATGCGGATTTCGAGCGTGAGGCCGCGCTCGATGTCGAATTCCACAACGCGGTCGGCGAGGCGGCGCACAACATCATCCTGCTGCACACGCTGCGGTCCTGTTACCGGCTGCTCAGCGACGGCGTCTTCTTCAACCGCGCTCTCATCTTCCAGTTCTCCGGCACCGGGGACAAGCTGCTGGAACAACATATCGCGATTTTCGAAGCCATCCTTGCCGGCGATGCGGACACGGCGAAGAAACGCGCGGAACAGCATATCGAATCGGTTGCGCGCACGCTGCGGGAGGCGGAACGCGCCAGCGACTGGGCCCGCGTGTCCAGCCTGCGGCTTCAGCAACGGTGCAAGAACGGCGCGACCGAGCAACCCAAAAAGAAACCGCGGCCGGCGGCAAAATAACCCGCGCCGGATCCATCATCGTGCATGACGAACGGCGGACGCGATGTCCCGTTGTACACGGCGAGACAAAAAATCCGCGCGTTGAATTTCGCGGTTCAAACGCATGAAACCATTGGTTTGCCAGCAAATAGCGATGGTTAGACCAAATTGGTACCACACAGGCTTTTGCATTCTGCGCTTGTGTCGGCGTGACTTTTCCGGTTTTGCTGCACGGCCGGTGCGTACCGTCATTTGCTGAGGAGATGCGAAATGCGAATTCTTGTGCTGCAACATGCGGATGTCGAGCATCCCGGATCGCTGCGTCAGATGCTGGCTGACGACGGGCACTCGTGGACGCCTGTCCACCTCGATCAGGGCGAAGACCTTCCGGCCGCCGACGGCTTCGACGCGCTTTGGGTCATGGGCGGCCCCATGGATGTGTGGCAGGAGGACGAATATCCCTGGCTGGCGGCCGAGAAGGCTTTCATAAGAGAAGCCGTGGAGGACCGCGGGATGCCGTTCCTCGGACTTTGCCTGGGCCATCAGTTGCTGGCGGACGCGCTAGGCGGCAAGGTGGGCCCTGCGAAGACCCCGGAAATCGGTGTCCTGCCCGTGGACCTGACGGAGACCGGCGCCACCGGCGTGCTGTTTGACGGGCTGGCTGAACGGTTTCCGACCTTGCAATGGCATTCGGCCGAAGTGCTGCAGATGCCTGAAGGCGCCCGCTGCCTGGCAACGTCAAAGGACTGCGCCGTGCAGGCGATGGTGTGGCAAACGCGCGCCTATTCGTTGCAGTTCCATGTGGAGGTCGAGCAAGACACCTTTCAGAACTGGAAGGCCATTCCTCAATATGAAGATGCCCTTGTCCGCAATCTCGGCAAAGACGGCGCCCGGGACATGGAAAGGGAATGCCAGGCCCATCTCGGACAATTCGAATCCATTGCCGAGCGCCTCTACATCAACTGGCTGCAGGCAACGGCCAACATCTGACCGGAACCCCCTTCCCTCAGGTCGCCGCTGACCGCGTCAGTGAAAGCCGCGCAGCTTCCAGGTGATCCTTCATGAGCATAGCCGCGCGTTCGGGTTCGCGGCTGTGAATGGCGTTGACGATCTGCCGGTGCTGGGAGTTGTACTGGTTGATCATCGATTCATTCAGCGTCAGGTGGCGCATCAGCGACCATTGCTCCTGATTCCTGACCGAGTTGATCTGCGACAGCACCCAGATCAGGAGCTTGTTGCCGGTTGTCTCGGCGATAAAGGCGTGAAACCGCGTATCGAGTTCGGCAAAGCGCGTGGGATCGCCGACGCTCCGTTCCATCTGCAAAAGCAGTCTTTCCAGTTCCTCGAAATCCTGCTGGCGGGCATTCAGAACAGCCAGGCGGCACATATGCGGCTCGATGGCAAATCGCGCATCTATGAGCTCCAGCGGACTGGCGTTGGCGATGACGTCATTCACCTTGTCGTCCTGGCCGGCGATCACATAGGTGCCGCTGCCCGCCCGGGTCTGGACATATCCGCTTTCTTCCAACTGCCTGATTGCCCGGCGAATGGTACCCCGGCCGGCATTGAATCTTTCAGCCAGCTCGCGTTCCGGCCGCAGCCGGTCCTGCACGGCCAGAACGCCGCTGGATATTTCGCGCCTGAGCTCGCCTGCGATGTCGTTTGCGCTGAGCTTTTTCATTTTTGGTCGATTTACCCCACAATTTCGCACCAATATTGTACCAATAAGACCAAAATTGCTAGTTTTTAATTATTTTGGATCAAAAAAGGTTGCCTTTTGGTGTGAATTGGACAAGCATAATTAAAACCAAGCCGGAAGGAAACCGGCAAGCCTTCTGGGAGGACATTGATGGCGTTTCCGGAACACGCCCGGTTCATTGTTATTGGCGCCGGTATCCACGGCCTTTCGACCGCCTGGCGCCTTGCGGAACGCCTAGCCGCGTCCGGCCAGGATGTCGATGGACAAATTGTCGTACTTGAAAAGACGGGGATTGCGTCCGGCGCTTCGGGCATCGCCTGTGGCGTGGTCCGCAACAACTATTTCCAGCCGGCCATGCGCCGGCTGATGGCCCACTCGGTCGATGTGTGGGAATCCGATCCGGAAGGGCTTTCCTATCACCCGGTCGGCTATATGCAGATCTCGTCGGAGAGCATGCACGAGGATGTCCGCTCCATTTACGAACAGCAGCAGTCCATCGGATATGAGAGCGTGTTCGTCGAGGGTGAGCAGCAGTGCACCCACTACATGCGCGGCATCTTCGACGACTGGCAGGCAAAGGGCATCACATCGGTGCTGCATGAAAAGCGCGGCGGATACTCCAACCAGACCAAGACCATGTATGCGCTGGCCGACAAGGTCGAAGCGCTGGGTGTGCGCATTATCAGCGGTGTCGAGGTCAAGGGCTTCAAAACCGAAAACGGCTCCGGCGCCATCGCCTCGGTCGAGACGAGCAGAGGCGACATCGGCTGCGAGCACGTGGTTATCGGCGCCGGTCCCTGGGTGCGCGATTTCTGGCAGATGCTGGACCTGCCGAAGCAGATCACGGTCAAGGACCTGGACGGAAACGTCCATGAGAACGTCGACATGTGGCGCTACTGGCAACTGGAAGAAGGGGTGCTCGTGGTCGATCCGGAACTGGGCCTTGCCAATGACGGCAAGATGCCACCGGTCATCCACGTCGACACGGACGCACCCTTGCACTCCACGGTGGACGGCTCGCTGATCACGGACGAGATGTGGGGCATCTATTACAAGCCCGACTGGCACTTCGGCGGCATTCAGGGCGGCGCATCGCCCTACAAGGTCAATACGCCGGTCGACGATGTCGCGATCGATCCTTACGGACCGTCCAGTCCGGAATTCGTTTCCTCGCACGAATTTGCCCACATGTGGGTATCGGCGCTGGCGCACTGCCAGAAGCGCTACGAGGGACTCATGCCGAAATACCATAAGGAGGCGTCGGGAGGCATCGGCTGCTTCACCGCGGACAGCTTTCCGGTGTTCGACAGCTTCCATGAAAATGCAACTGTAATTGCCGATTCCAATCACGGTTGGAAAATGATCGGTGTCGGTCACCTGATTGCCGACGAAGTGCTTGGCGAACGTCAGGAACTGCTTGAGCCGTTCCGTTTTGACCGCTTCGAAAAGGGCGAGCTGCATCCGGTATCGAACAGCCCGTACCCCTGGAGTTGATGCGGGAAATTAGCAATCGGACGGCACGTGCCGAATAAATGATAGCGAAGGGAGAATGCTGTGCCTGAGATGGATATTGAGAAATTCGTCGACGCGGCAGGCCGCGATGAAAAGATCAAGGCGGTGCGCGAAAAGATCGACGAACTCGGCATTGAATATCTCTATCTGCAATTCGTTTCCGTCACCGGCAAGATCATGGGCAAGGGCATTCCTGCCGATCACTGGGAGAACGTTGCAAAAAAGGGTTTCCAGCTCGTCTACGGCGCGACGGTCAACCTGTTTCTCAACCGCGCGGGCGAGTATCTGGGTTACGGTCCCGAGGCCGCCGAACTGGTCGGAATTCCGGAGCCGGAGACCTTCATGCAGCTTCCCTGGGCGCCCGAAATCGGTCGTCTTTACTGCACGCTGTTCCGCAACCGCGAGGAAAAGGTCGACCCCGGCGCCTACCTGACCTCGGATTGCCGCGGCAATCTGCGCCGCATGCATGAGGACTTCCAGAAGAAGCACAATCTGCAGCTTCGCATCGGCACCGAGCCCGAGATGATGTGGCTGAAATTCGACGAGGACGGCAAGCCGAGGGACGGCTACTCCAAGCCCTATTGCTATCATATCGACCAATTCGAAAGCCTCAGGCCGGTGTCGATGCAGGTCATCCGCTATGCCCGGAAGATGGGCCTCGACATGATCCAGGGCGACCACGAGGACGCGCCGGGCCAGCTCGAGCTCAACTGGACGTTCGACGATGTCCTGCGCAATGCCGACCGGCTGACGACCTACCGGCAGATATGCGCACAGGTGGCCCGCGAAAACGGCATCTTCGCCTGCTTCATGACAAAACCGTTCATGGGCGTTTCGGCCTCCGGCTGCCACCACAACATGTCACTGTGGACCGCCGGCGAGGATGTATTCAAGCCGACCGGCAATGACCGGGAGAATCTGCCGGGCATGCAGGACAACTACCTTTACGTGACCGGCGGCGACAACACCTTCATGCCGGACACGTCCGATCCGCAGATGCCCGGTACGACCGGCCTGAAGGCCATCGGCGGCGTGGTGCATCACCTGCAGGCGCTGACCGCGATCGGCGCATCGACGGTGAACTCCTATCGCCGCCTGTGGGACACCGGCTTCTGGGCGCCCGTCTTCGCCGACTGGGGCTTCCAGAACCGCACGACCGGCCTGCGCGTTTCCGCGCCGGGGCGTTTCGAATACCGCTCGGTGGATTCCATGGTCAATCCGTACCTGATGGGATCGTGCCTGCTGGCCGCCATGGATGACGGGCTCGACAACGATCTCGATCCGGGCCAGCCGGAAGAGCGCAATATCTACGAGGCGATGGAAGCCGGCAAGGAAGTCAGGAAGCTGCCGATGTCTCTCGGAGAAGCGCTGGCGCACCTTGAAAACAGCGAAGTCGTGCGGCGCGGCCTGCCCGGCGAAATGTACCGCCTTTATCACGAATACAAATCGGACGAATGGGCGCGGTTCATGTCGAGCGTCACCGATTGGGACAAGGAAACCTACATGGAGTGTCTGCCGTAGGACTTTCCGTGAATCGCGGCGGCGCTCCGGGCCGCCGTCCGTTGGACCACCCAGTTTAGGGAGCAGATCGCAATGTGTGGAATTGCGGGACTAATCTACAAGGGAAAGAGCGCAAATGTCGGCGCGGAGATGACCGCCATGCTGCAGGCCCTCAAGCATCGCGGACCGGACAGCACCGGTTATGCGGTCTATGGCGAAGGCAGCGACGGCAACTACGTCATGCGCCTCAAGGCGGCCGAAGCCGAGGACATGCATCGCGGACGCGGCATCTACCAGATCCTCGATGAGCGTATCGCGGCGGTTGACGCAATCCTCGCGGAACACGGCGCCGACGTGAAACTCAAGGACCGGGTGACCGACTACGCGCTGAGGTATGTGCTTTCCCACGACGGCGACACCGGCAAGATGGCCGAGCATATCGAGGAGATCGACGGGGTCGAGATTCTGTCGCTCGGCAACGGCCTGGAACTGATCAAGGATCTCGGCGATGCCTCCGACGTTGCAGGTCTCTACAGCCTCAACGATTTCAGCGGCACGCACGGCATCGGTCACACACGGATGGCGACGGAATCGGATGTCGATATCAAGTCGGCGCATCCCTACTGGGCCTTCCCCTATAATGACGTGTCCGTCGTACACAACGGACAGATCACCAACTACTGGCTGATGCGCCGCGAAATGGAGCGCAAGGGACACCGATTCATGTCCAATTGCGATTCCGAGTTGCTGGCGGTCTATACGGCTCACAACCTGGCCAACGGGATGACGCTGGAGGAAAGCCTGCGCCGGTCCATCGAGGAAATCGACGGCGTGTTCACCTACCTGGTCGCAACGAAAGACCAGCTCGGCATGGCCAAGGATACGATGGCGGCAAAGCCGCTGGTTCTCTACGAAAGCGATGACCTCATCGCCATGGCGTCGGAAGAAGTCGCCATTCGCGCGATTCTACCGCAGGAAATCGACACCTACGACCCCTATGACGAGGAGATCCGGGTATGGCAGGCGTAACGGACGCTCAGCTTAAGGAAATGAGTCAGGAAGAGCGCGTCAAGGCGCTCGGCATGACCACCGAGCAACTGACCGGAAAGTCGCTCTACATTGAATTCGATCCGGACGCCGAAGAGCGGTTCATCTATCCGTGGGCGCCCGATGTCGATTTCAACAAGCGCACGGAAATCGACACCGACGAAATGTCGACCACGCAGGTCAATACCCGCATAAGCGAACTGATGGCCGAGGGATTCGGCACCATCGTGCTGAAGAACCCGCGCGGAAAGCACTCCATCGGCGTCGGTATCCTCAGCAAGCTGAACCTGATCATCGAAGGATCGTGCGGCTACTTCGCCGTCGGACTTCTGGACGGGCCCAATGTGCGCATCAACGGACGCGTCGGCTGGTCGTGCGGCGAAAACATGATGTCGGGCACGATCATGATCGAAAAGAACGCCGGCTCGACATTCGGCGCTGCGCTGCGCGGCGGCGATCTCGTGTGCCGGGGATCGGTCGGCTCGCGCACCGGAATCGACCAGAAGGGCGGCACGATCATCGTCGGCGGCGATACCGGCGCCCTTTCCGGCTTCATGATGCAGCGCGGGCGCATCGTCGTGTGCGGCAACGCCGGAAAGAACCTCGGCGATTCAATGTATGACGGCACCATTTTCGTCGGCGGCGACATCCAGTCCCTGGGCGTGGATGCGGTGGAAGCCGAGCTGACGGACCTGGACCGGGCGTGGCTGACGCGAAAACTGACCCAGTACGACCTCATGCCCGGCAGAGGCGTCGATCATTTCACCAAGATCGTCGCCGGCAAGCAGCTGTGGAATTACGACAATCTCGAGCCGAATGAGAAGAAGCTCATCCTGTGACGCGGCGAAAGGGAAAAAACAATGGACCAGATGCGCAAAAAACCACTTGACCGCGACGTCAACCGGCTCGGAAATTCCTTCGTTTTTCCGCCGCATGTGATCGATGACATCCACATCAAGTCGGAGCTCGGCCGCTACCGCATGCGCGGCTTCTCGCTGTTCAAGAAAATCCCCCACTGGGACGACCTGACATTCCTGCCGGGAACTCTGACGCGCTTCGTTATCGAAGGGTACCGCGAGAAGTGCGAGACCAAGACCGTGATAGGTCCGCGCGCCAAACGGCCGCTGG
This sequence comes from Nitratireductor sp. XY-223, assembly GCF_004959855.1. GTDB lineage: Bacteria > Pseudomonadota > Alphaproteobacteria > Rhizobiales > Rhizobiaceae > Hoeflea_A. The sequence goes on from NZ_SPNT01000004.1 coordinate 437,690, forward strand.
AAATGGACATCCCGGTCTATGTGACGGGCATGAGCTTCGGCGCATTGTCCTACGAGGCAAAGACCGCCCTCGCCCGCGGCGCCACCATGGCCGGCACGGCGACCTGCTCCGGCGAAGGCGGCATGATCCCGGACGAGCGGCGCTATTCTTCCAAATGGTTCTACCAGTGCATCCAGTCGCGCTACGGTTTCAACCCGCACCACCTGGTTCTCGCGGACGGCTGCGAGTTCTTCATCGGCCAGGGCTGCAAGGTCGGCCTGGGCGGCCACCTGATGGGCCAGAAAGTGACCGACCAGGTCGCCGAAATGCGGTCGCTGCCGGCCGGAATCGACCAGCGGTCTCCGGCGCGGCATCCGGACTGGCTCGGACCGGACGACCTGGCCCTGAAGATACAGGAAATCCGTGAAGCGACGGACTGGCAGATCCCGATCCAGCTCAAGCTCGGCGCCGCACGCGTCTATGACGACGTGCGCATGGCGGTCAAGTGCGATCCGGATTCCATCTATATCGACGGCATGGAGGGCGGCACCGGCGCAGGGCCGCACCTGGCCACCGAGGACACCGGGGTTCCGGGCATGGCGGCTATCCGCCAGGCGCGCAAGGCCATCGACGACCTCGGCAAGCGCGGCGAAATCAGCCTCGTCTACGCCGGCGGCATCCGCAATGGAGCGGACGTCGCCAAGGCGATCGCGCTCGGGGCCGACGCCATTGCCCTCGGCCACTCGGTGATGATGGCGCTCAATTGCAACAAGGACATCCCGGAAGCCAACTACGAAGAGGAAATGGGTGTCGAGCCCGGTTATTGCTATCATTGTCACACGGGCCGCTGTCCGGTCGGCGTGGCGACGCAGGATCCGGCCCTGCGCGAGCGGCTCAATCCCGACGAGGCCGCGGAACGGGTCTACAACTTCCTCCACACCCTGACGATCGAGGCACAGCTTTTTGCCCGCGCCTGCGGCAAGACCCACCTGCACAGCCTGGAGCCCGAAGACCTGGCCGCACTGACCATGGAAGCTTCCGCAATGGCCGGTGTGCCGCTTGCAGGGACCAACCACACGGTCGGTGTCGAAGACTACCACCATTTTTGAGGAGAATGACATGGCCGGAACGCAATACAGAGGCTCCGAGATCAAGGATGTCGATCAGTTCCTCAACGATGCGGAGGGACTGGATAGCGAACGTGAAAAGGAAATCGGGCAGCACATCGGCTACCGTTACGACGTCAACCTGGTTCCGGACTACGAACGGCTGACGCCCTTCCTTAAAAAATACATGGAAACAATGGGTTGGGACGACCTCAACTGGCTCGAAGACATCCACATGGGCTACGAGGAAGGCAACCCGGCGGTCTTCGACCGGAATATCAACGGCTGGGTGCGCATTCCCGACACGATCGAATTGCCCGACAACCAGCAGGACCGCGACATGATCGCCCGGGAGTTGCTTATCAAGTTCCAGATGTCCGACCGGCATCCACTGGTGGCGTTGAGAAAAGCCTACATGAAGTTCTGAGGAAAGCATGGCCCGCCCGGTAAACATCGCCTGCCTGCAAACCTGCCCGAAGCCGGATTTCGATTCCGCGCTGGATGAGGCGGTCGAGCTCGGCGAGCGCGCGGTGCAGGTCGGGGCGGACTTCGTGATGCTGCCGGAATATTGTGGCGGACTGACCAGCGAGGGTCCGATGCTCCGGCCGCCATCGGCACCCGAGGACGGGCACAAGGTGCTCGACGGCCTCGTCGCCTTCGCCCGCAAGCACAGGGTATGGATGCTGGTCGGATCCCTGGCGGTCCGGGACAGCGACGGCAATGTGTTCAACCGGGGCTTCGTTTTGAACGATGCCGGCGAGATCGTCAGCCGGTACGACAAGATCCACATGTTCGACATCGACCTTTCCGAGACGGTGTCCTACCGGGAGAGCGACACGATCACGCCCGGGTCGCAGGCGGTGCTGGTCGAAACGCCGTTCGGCGTGCTGGGGCACACCATCTGCTACGATCTGCGGTTCCCGCACCTTTATCGCGACCTTGCGTTGAACGGCGCCGAAATCCTTCTGGTGCCTGCCGCCTTCACCAAGAAGACCGGGGAAGCACACTGGCATGTCCTCAACCGCGCACGGGCGATCGAAAACGGATCGTTCGTGGTGGCGCCCTGTGCCATCGGCACGATCCACGGCGGTGGCGAAAGTTACGGCCATTCGCTGATTGTCGGCCCCTGGGGCGACGTTCGCGCCGATGGCGGCACGCTCCGCGGCATCGTCCACGCGACGATCGACCTCGACGAGATATCCCAGACGAGACAGCGCATACCGAGCCTGTACAACGGCCGCGACTACAGTGTCGCCGTGCCCGGTCGACGGAGGGACATCGCATGAACCGGATCGAGGAGGTCCTGGGCCTGCGGCAGGACGACAATCCCCTGAGGGACATGTTCCTGAGATGGCAATGCCGGGTTCGTCAAATCTCCATGCGTGAAATGCAGGGGCGTCCCGACGCCGGCATCATCGCCCAGGCAACGCCCGACGGAGCCGACCGCCCCCTCGGCGATATCATCACCGTTTTCAACCGGATTCCGGCCTATTCCCGGACACCGGAATTCAAGCACATGTTCCTCAAAACGCACGATCCCGCGCAGCGCCGGGACAAGGCCCTGCAATTTTTTTCCGAAACCTATTTTCAAAAGCACCGCGAATTCTCGGACATTCTGACCGCGACGTTTATGCCTGCTTCGCCAGGCGCCCGGCAACTGGTCGCAGCATCGCGATGCGATCTCGTCTTCGACGCCTTCGGCCAGCGGTTCACGCTGGACTGCCGGACCCGTGAACTCGGGCGCGGCGAGCCGCTCTATCAGGCGACCTACTGGCACAACCTTTTGTTCAATCCGAATCTGAACCCGGACACCACGATCCTGGCATTCGCACCCCAGTGGGACAGGTGTTCGGCAGATCCACAGCCAGCCGGAGGCTGATTACACACCGGCAATCAATAAGTGGCCCATTGGTATTCAAAGGGAGGAAAACAATGAAGACCACGCTTACCAGATTTGCAACGGCAGCCGCGGTGACAGCCGTGATCGGCATGACGACCGTGGGATCGGCACAAGCCGAAGACAGCGGTGATCCGATCATCATTCCGATCCACAACTGGTCGAGCCAGATCGTCATGAGCAACGCCGTGGGGCAGATTTTCGAATCGCTCGGACGGAATGTTGAATACGTGACGACCGACAGCCAGGCCGTCTACGAATCGGTGCGCCTCGGAGACGTCCACCTGGAGCTCGAAGTGTGGGAGGGCGCCTTCGGTAAGTCCTTCCGCGAGGCGCTTGAAAAGGGCGGCCTGCACGATGCGGGCGACCATGATGCCGTGACCCGCGAGGACTGGTGGTATCCCATGTGGACGAAGGAATCCTGCCCGGGCCTGCCGTCCTGGGAAGCGCTCAACGATTGCGCCGAACTGTTCGCAACGCCGGAAACCGGCGACAAGGGCCGCTATCTCGACGGGCCGGTGGACTGGCTCAAGCACGGCAAGGAGCGCGCTGAGGCACTGGGACTGAACTTCACCGTGATCAATGCCGGTTCGGCCGCGGCACTGTGGGCTGAGATCGGTGCTGCGGAAAAGGACAAGAAACCCGTCCTGGTCTTCAACTGGACACCGAATTTCGCCGAAGCCGTCTGGCCGGGTGAATTCGTCGAGTTTCCCGAATGGGAGGACGGTTGCGACAAGGACCCCGCGAAAGGCCCCAACAAGGATGCGCTCTACGACTGCGGAAACCCCGCAAAGGGCTACCTGAAGAAGGCCGCTTGGGACGGCATGGAGGACAAGTGGCCGCAGGCATACTGCGTGCTGACCAAGATCAGCTTCACCAACCCGCAGATCGCCGAAATGGCCAAGCTGGTCGATGTCGACGAGCAGGAGCCGGATGAGGCCGCGGAAAACTGGCTTGCCGACAACGAAGCTGTCTGGAAGCCCTGGGTGGAGGCCTGCGCAAGCTGATTTGTCTTTGCTGACAGATTGGCGGCATACTCTGTTTTGTTGAGGACGGGCATCCCGACCGGTTCGGGGTGCCCAAAAGCGGGAACCGCACATGACAGATAACCAACCGGTGATTTCCTGCCGCAATGCCTGGAAGATATTCGGCGATGACCCGGAGCTATTTTACAAGAACATAACCGCGGATATGTCCTTCGAGGACATGCGGCAGAAGGGATACATCGCCGGCGTACGTGACGTTTCCGTCGATGTGGCGAAGGGCGAGATGCTTGTCATCATGGGTCTGTCCGGATCCGGAAAATCCACGCTCGTCCGCTGTCTTTCGCGGCTGCACGACATCACCGCCGGAACCATCACGGTCGACGGCCAGGACCTGGGTTCGCTCAGCGAACGGGAACTGATTGAACTTCGGCGCAGCAAGATGGGGATGGTGTTCCAGAGTTTCGGCCTGCTTCCGCACCGCACTGTCCTGGAGAACGTCGCCTTTCCGCTGGAAATGCGCGGCCAGGACAAGCACGAGCGGCGAAAGCGTGCGCTGGAGGTGATCGAACTTGTCGGCCTGTCCGGCAGGGAAGACTATTTTCCGCGCGAGCTGTCCGGCGGCCAGCAGCAGCGGGTCGGCATCGCCCGTTCGCTCGCCATCGAACCGGATATCTGGTTCCTCGACGAGCCGTTTTCGGCTCTCGATCCGCTGATCCGCCGCGAAATGCAGGACGAGTTTCTGCGCCTGCAGGAAATGCTCGGCAAGACCATCGTGTTCATTACGCATGATTTCGACGAAGCGCTCAGGCTTGCCGACCGCATTGCGATCATGAAGGACGGGGCGGTGGAACAGTGCGCCACGCCGGACCAGATCGTTCTGAACCCCGCGACCGATTACGTCGCCAAGTTCACCGAGGACATCGACAAGGCACGCGTTGTCCATGCCGGCGCCATCGCAAAGCCGGTCAACGGCACGGCCGTGTCGGGTGAACCCATATCTTCGAAAAAGACGATCCAGGAACTGGCGCGTCTCCTGGTCGATGACGACCGGGACCTCATTCCGGTGACATCGGACAACGGGAAGGTTGTCGGCAATCTGGACCGAGTCCAGGCGCTCGACATCCTGCTGAGATAACCGATGACAGCGATCGCGACACAATTGCCCGCGCGCATCGACGGCCTGTCGAATGTGCGAACGGCGACCGTGCTTTTCTGCGTCGCGATTGCCCTTGCGTTTTTGAAGCCTGTCCTGCCCGAATGGCTGGTCCGCCTGCCCGACTGGATGATCCTGCCCTGGGCGCAGTGGCTGCAGGCGCTGTTCGATTTCGTGCGCGAGGATCTCGGGCTGATCTACGTCACGCGCACCATTACGGCCGGCCTGGAGTTCGTTCTCGATGCGACGGCCAATATCATGTACGGCAAACACCGCTGGCCCTATCTCGGTCCGATTTCCTGGGCCTGCGTCGCCGGCGTTTCGGCTATACTCGGCTACTGGCTGGGCGGACGGCGGCTGGCGCTGCTCGCCGGCGGCACCTGGGTCTGGACGGCCGTGATCGGACAGTGGGACCTGGCCATGCAAACCATGTCCGTCATCGTCGTGGCTGCGCCCATCGCGGTGGCCATCGGTGTCGGGCTTGGCATCCTTGCATGGCGGAACAGGACGATCGAAAAGGCGCTGCGGCCGGTTCTTGCCGTGCTGCAGACCCTGCCCTTTTTCACCTACCTTCTTCCGGCGGTGATTTTCTTCAAGGTCGGGCCGACGGCCGCCGCCGTTGCGACAATCATCTTCGCCATCCCGCCGATGATCCTTATGACAACGCTCGGGCTGAAGAAGGTTCCGCCCGACGTCGTGGAAGCCGGTCAGATGAGCGGCTCGACCCGCTGGCAGATGCTGCGCCATGTCTATTTGCCGGCCGCAAGAACCGAAATCCTGGTCGGGGTCAACCAGGTGATCATGCTGTGCCTGGCAATGGTGGTGCTGACGGCCTTTATCGGCATGCCGGGGCTCGGCGCCAAGCTCCTGGCGATGATGGGATCGTTCAAGCTGGGCCGGTCTTTCGAAATAGGCGTCACCATCGTGCTGATCGCCGTGATGCTCGACCGGTTGTCGAAGGCGTGGATCGTCAAGCAGCCGGTGCATTTCGAAAAAGGCACGCCTTGGTGGCAGAGGCACTTTTTCCTGCTGGCCGGCATCGCCGTCTTCTTGCTGCTTGCCCTGCTTGCCTGGATCGTGCCCTATTTCCACGAGGTCGGCCGCAGGCAGGACCTGTCGATGGGCCGGGAAATCGACGACGTGATCAAGTGGGTGCTCGATGTCGACTGGATCCAGGCCACAACGGAATGGCTTCGCTGGTTTCTCAACACCAAGGTCCTGATTCCGTTCCGCGACTCGATGCTCTGGCTGCCGACCCCATCGGTGATCGTCCTGTTCGCCGCCGTCGCCTACTATGTCGGCGGCCTGCGGTCGGCGCTGGTGATTGCCGCCTTTTTCGGCATCGTGGCGCTGAGCGGCTGGTGGGACCGCTCCATGATCACGCTCTATACGGTCATTTCCGCCGTCGTCCTGGCAACGCTTCTCGGCATTCCCCTCGCCATTTTCGCCAGCCGGAGCGAGAAGTGGTCGGGCAGGATATTGCTTGCCTGCGATACCGCGCAGACCTTCCCGAGTTTCATCTATCTCATTCCGGCGATCATGCTGTTCGGCGTCAACGACGTCGCAGTCATCTTCTCCATTTTGATATTCGCCATGGTCCCGCTGACCCGCTACACGATCGAGGGACTTCGGGGGGTGCCGGTCGAACTGACCGAGGCGGCCGATATGGCCGGATCGACGCGAAAACAAAAACTCTGGCATGTGCAGCTGCCGCTGGCGCTGCCCACCATGGCTGTCGGTTTCAACCAGGCGATCATGTTCGCCTTCTTCATGGTGATTATCGCCGCGTTCATCGGAACACAGGATCTCGGTCAGGAACTGCAAAGGACACTGGCCGGCAACGAGCTGGGCAAGAATTTTGTCCTCGGCATCTGCGTGTCGGTCATGGCACTGGCATTCGACCATGTGATCATGCGTTGGGTCGCCGGTCGCAAGGCCGCATTGGGATTGGACTAATGGGCGTCAAACCACTGCTTGAAACCCCCTATGAGCGATCAGGCGTCATTGCGCCGGGACTTCCCGTGCTGCCGCACGGCGTTGAACGGCATCCCATTCCGCCCGGCGGCTCGCGGGCGGTGCGCCTCGACAAGGGGGATGAGTTTTCCGTTCTTGACCGGGAAGGCCTGCAACCGGCTGAGCTGGTGTTTTTTGCGCCCGACGGGACTTCGGACGCCGGCATGATCGGTGCACGCGGCGTCGGAGACGCGACCGGGATCAAGGCGGCCCTGCTTTCCGATCCTTCGGGAACGAAGGTGGCAGCCGCGCTCGACGCAGCAGGTTTCGATCTCGGGAAAGCGGATGCCGTGCGCCTGTTTGAGGACGGCTCGCGCGCCGGTGACATGCACACGCTCAATGCCTCGTGCGACGGACTGCTGATCGTCTGCGCCCCGGCGCAGCCGATGCAGCCGGAGGATCAGAACACCGCCACCGAACTGGTGCTCTACATACGCCGGTCCAGGCCGGCGGAGGGTAAGGGCGGCCGCAAACCGCCCGACCCGCTGGCCGATGCCCTGCTCGACAGCAATATCCAGCCCGGAAACGCCACGGCCTACGAGGTCCGCAAGGGCCAGTTCATCCAGATCGTCGATATCCAGGGACGCGAGTGTTCCGATTTCCAGGCCTTTTCCGCCCGCGCGCTCGACCAGGGGCTCGAGCGCGACATCGACCCGACCACGACCCGCTCGCTCGGCGGATCGCTCTATCCGGCGCCGGGCATCTACTCAAAATATTTCAGTGTCGATCACGAGCCTCTGGTCGAGATCGTCCAGGACACCTGCGGCCGCCACGACACGTTCGGCCTGGCCTGCACGGCGCGGTACTACGAGGACCTCGGCTACCCCGGCCATATAAACTGTTCGGACAACATGAACGTGGAACTGTCGCGCTTCGATATCCGACCGCGCGGCGGATGGCCGGCGATCAATTTCTTTTTTAACACGCTGCTGGACGATACGAATGCCATCGGCATGGATGATCCGTGGTCGCGGCCGGGTGACTTCGTGCTGCTTCGCGCGCTGACGGACCTCGTCTGTGTCTCCAGTGCGTGCCCTTGCGATGTCGACCCGGCCAACGGCTGGAACCCGACGGACATCCAGGTGCGCGTCTACGGCGAGAAAGAGGACTTCCAGCGCTCGATTGGCTGGCGCAAAACTGCGGAGGCGGATTTGGAAGACACGAAAGAGACCGCTTTTCACGAAGGCTTCGCCAGGCACACGCGCGACTTTGCGGAATATAACGGCTACTGGCTCGCCAACCAGATGACCAGTCACGGCGCTGTCGCCGAATACTGGGCCTGCCGCGAAAAGGCCGCCATCATGGACCTTTCGCCGCTGCGCAAATACGAGGTGACGGGTCCCGATGCCGAAGAGCTGATGCAGCTCTGCGTCACCCGCAACATGAAAAAACTCGCTGTCGGCCAGGTGGTCTACACGGCCATGTGCTACGAGCACGGCGGCATGATCGACGACGGCACCGTCTTCCGGTTGGGCGAGAATAATTTCCGCTGGATCGGCGGCAATGACGACAGCGGCCTGTGGCTGCGCCGGCAGGCACAGGAGCGCGGCCTGAATGCCTGGGTGCGGTCGTCGACCGACCAGCTCCACAATGTCGCCGTGCAGGGGCCGCTGTCGCGCGACATCATGGAAAAGGTGTTCTGGACCGCGCCGACGCAACCGACGGTGCAGGAACTGCAATGGTTCCGCTTTGCCGTGGCGCGGGTGGGCGATTTCCACGGTGCGGCCGTCGTCATCAGCCGGACGGGATATTCCGGTGAACTCGGCTACGAGGTTTTCTGCCATCCGAAGGATGCCATGACCGTTTTCGACGCGTTGTGGGAAGCCGGAGAGCCGCTGGGCATGGTGCCGCTCGGTCTCACCGCGTTGAACATGCTGCGGATCGAGGCCGGTCTGGTGTTTGCCGGAACGGAGTTCTGCGATCAGACCAATCCGTTTGAGGCGGGCATCGGCTTCACCGTTCCGCTGAAAACCCAGGAAGACGATTTCATCGGCCGGGCGGCGATCGAGGAACGCAAGGCGCATCCGCAGCGTAAACTCGTCGGGCTCGACATCGAAGGCGGCGTCGTGCCTGCGACCGGAGACTGTATCCGGGTCGGCAAGGCACAGGTCGGCGAGGTCACCTCAGCCGTCAAATCGCCGATCCTCGGCAAGGTCATCGCCCTGGCGCGAATCGATGCCGTTCATGCGGAACCGGGCACCGCCGTCGAGGTCGGACAGCTAGACGGCCAGCAGAAACGCCTGAAGGCGACCGTCTGCGCGTTCCCGCATTTCGATCCGACCAAGGAGCGGGTGAAGGGCAATTACGGCTAATCCGCCGGGCCGGCGGCGCGCGATCTGCCGGACCACCGGCCAACGCCGTGGTGGGCACACCTGCGCCGGTGCATTGTCCCGTTCCCCGGTGGAATCCGGTTCCACCTGCAGGGCGGGCCTCACCGAACCTTTCAATCCGTTGCGCAAAATTCACAATATTCCCCCGCTTTTCACCTATTTTGGTCCATAATTGGTATAGTTTTGGACAATAATTGTTAGTCATTGGTTTCTCTTTGGCTATAATGCCGGCGTTAACGAAAGCCTCTGCGGACCTTTCCGGACGGCTGCGGCCGTACGGCGGAAAGGGCGATGTGTTTGGGAGAGCACCGCCCGCGGAGCGCTGTAATATTGGGGATTCCAAATTGGGAGGGGTATGCAATGGGCAACAACCTTGACGCCCTGACGACGATATTCACCGAGTTTTACTACTGGGTGACCGTTGTCTTCATGTTTCTGATCCACGTCGGTTTCTGCTTGTACG
>NZ_SPNT01000050.1 GCF_004959855.1 Nitratireductor sp. XY-223
GCGCTCACGGCGCCAACCAGGACAAGCGCGCCGCGATAGCGCACAAGAACCGAGCGCGGGTTCGCATTCTCGATGCTCAAGGCAAATCTCCGCCTCCGTATGCCGGGCCGCCGCGACCCGACCCCTCAGCCGCCGAGAAAGTCGAAATCGGAATCGGTAAGAGCCGCCGCATCCACGCCTTCCAGCAAGATGCTGTCGTCGTCACCGTAGCCGGTGATCACCGCATGTTTGTGTCCGGAGATGACGACCGTCTCGGCCAGGCGGGCGATTTCGGCGTCATCCAGGTTCCTGATGGTCAGGTCGGAGAACTTCAGGCCGCCCTTGATGACGAGGATGTCCTTCCCGTCCTCGAAGTCGAAGATGATGTCGTTCCCGTCCCCCGCGCCGAACACGAACCGGTCGGCGCCGTCGGCGCCGCGGCCGTAGCCTTTCCAGGTGCTGTTGCCGCCCCAGAGCCGGTCGTCGCCCCTGCCGCCCTCGATCGTGTCGGCGCCGTCGTCGCCGTCGCCGAGCCGGTTGCCGCCCCAGATCTTGTCGTCGCCGTCCCCACCGTTGATCGTGTCGTCGCCATCGTCGCCGCCGCCCTCATTGTTGCCGCCCCAGATCCAGTCGATGTCATCACCGCCGTGGATCGTGTCATCGCCATCGTCGCCGCCGCCCTTATTGTTGCCGCCCCAGATCCGGTTGGCGCCGCCGCCGCCCACGATCGTGTCGTTGCCGTCGTCGCCGTCGCCGTTACTGTTGCCGCCGACGATCCAGTCCCAGCTGTCGCCGCTCCGGATGGTGTCGTCGCCGTCGTCGCCGTCGCCGTAATAGTTGCCGCCGACGAGCCAGTTTTGTTTGCTGCGGTCTCCGCCTCCTTGGATGGTGTCGTTGCCGTCGTCGCCGTCGCCGTGATAGTTGCCGCCGAAGAGCCTGCAGAAGCCGTCTCCGCTTCCGTGGATGGTGTCGCCGCCGTCGTCGCCGCCGCCTTTGTAGTTTCCGCCCCAGATCCGGTCGCCGTAGCCGCCGTAGAGGGTGTCGTCGCCGTCGTCGCCGTCGCCGTAATAGTTGCCGCCCCAGATCCAGTCGCCGCCGCCGTAGATACCGCCGTCGTAGGTACTGCTGTCGCCGCCTCCGTGGATGGTGTCGCCGCCGCCGCCGCCGTAGAGCCTGCAGCCGCCGATGCCGTAAAGCGTGTCGTTGCCGTCGCCGCCATAAAGGCTCTCGGCGTGGGTCGTGGCGCGGAGCGTGACGCCGTCGGGGAAGTCGAAATCGGCATCGGTAAGGTCCGACGCGGACACGCCTTCCAGCGTGATGCTGGCGTTGTCCCCGTAGCCGGTGATCACCGCATGGCCTTTTGCGTTGTCCGTGATGGTCAGGTCGGAGAACTTCAATCTGCCCTTGATGAGGATTGTGTCCGTCCCGTCCTCGAAATCGTGGATGGTGTCGGTCCCCTCCCCTGCGACGAACACGAACCGGTCGTCGCCGTCCCCGCCATAAAGGTGGTCGTCGCCGTCCCCGCCATAAAGGTGGTCGTCGCCGTCCCCGCCATAAAGGTGGTCGTCGCCGTCCCCGCCATAAAGGTGGTCGTCGCCGTCCCCGCCGTGGAGCGTGTCGTCGCCCGATGTGCCGCGCTTGGATTGCGGCACCGGCAGCACGAAGTCGTCCTCGCCGAGCGTTGCCGCCGTCACGCCCGCCAGCCGGATGCTGTCGCCGACGCCATAGCGGACGACGGCATCGGGGCCGTACTGCCGGATGTCCAGCCCCGCGAACCCGCCGAAAAACCCGTCGATGCGGATCGTGTCGCCGTCCCCGAAGTCGTGGATGGTGTCGGCACCGTCCCCTGCCGCGAACACGAAGGTGTCGTCGCCGCCGCCGCCCTTCAGGTCGTCGTCGCCCCTGCCACCGCGGATGGTGTCGTCGCCGCCGCCGCCGTCGATCCACTCGACGCCGTCCCCGCCGTCAATCGTGTCGTCGCCGCCGCCGCCCCAGATATGGTCGTCGCCGTCGTCGCCGTCAATCGTGTCGTCACCGCCGTCGCCATAAAGGTGGTCCGTGCCGTCCCCGCCATGAAGGGTGTCGTCGCCGTCGCCGCCAAAAAGGTAGTCATCGCCGCTGTCTCTGCCGGAGCCGTCCCCGCCATAAAGCGTATCGTTGCCGTCCATACCATGAAGTCTGTCATTGCCGCCGCCGCCGTAAAGCGTATCGTCGTCGGTTTCCTCCGGCTTTCCGTAATAGTAGTAACGGTCTCCGACACGCTCTCCACCGGGGTAGTATGACTCTATGCCGGGAAGGTAAACGGTATAAAGTTCCCTGTTGCCATAAAGGGTGTCGTCGCCGTCGCCGCCGTGCAGCGTGTCGTCACCGTCGTCGCCATGAAGGCTGTCATTGCCGCCCTCGCCATGAAGCGTGTCGTCGCCCTTGCCGCCATGAAGGGTGTCGTCGCCGTCGCCGCCGTAAAGGTGGTCCTTGCCGTCCCCGCCTTTAAGGCTGTCGTCGCCCGATGTGCCGCGCTGCGTCTTGAAGTCCGGCGCCTGCTGCTGCGTACCAGCGGGTGA
>NZ_SPNT01000051.1 GCF_004959855.1 Nitratireductor sp. XY-223
CCCATCGATATAGGCCGCGGTCTGCGTCTTGCGCTCGCCGATCTGCCCGAGTGTCTTTATCAGCGTTTCGCGCCCGGTCTCGAACAGCCTGCGCTCTGCGGCAAGCAGTGCCGCAAGGACCGGGCTGTCCATTGCGGCACGCCCGTCCCGGAACGCCAGGGCGTCCTGCGACCGGGCCTCGGCCGACAGGCGGTCGATGCGCGCCCGCGCCTCGTGCAACTGCCGCGTCACGACTGCCTCCTCGGAAGAAAGCTCCGAAGCGTCAAGCTCAAGGATCGCCGCACCCGCTGCAACCCGCTCGCCATCGCGCACCCGCAGCGCCGCGACAAGACCGCCATCGGGATGCTGGACCGCCTGAAGGCGCGTGGCAACCCCGACATTGCCGGGCGCAATCACGGCACCGTGGATCGGGACCGTTCCGGCAAGGGCGAGAGCGCCCGCGAACCCGAACGCGAGCACCAGCACGCACGCCCGCAGGGGGCCGCGCACAGGCCACACGGGTCCAGGTCCCCCTGCCGGCGCTGCCGTCCGCGCGCGCGGCGCCCGCGGCCCAAGAACCGCGACAGCCCCTGAAGGGCGATGCGCCGCTCTATCGGGATGCGCGTTCGCCATCGTTCGCCTCGTCTTCATCAGCGATCGCCTGCTGCCGGCCGGAAATAAGCGCCAGCACCTCGTCGCGGCGTCCCCACGTCCTCACCGCGCCGCCTTCCAGCACCAGCACCCGCTCGCATTCGGCCAGCGTGGCGCGCCTGTGGGCCATGACGACAACTGCCCGCCCGTCCGCCTTCGCCCCGGCGATCGCCCGGTTCAGCGCATGCACGCCGTCATCGTCAAGGCTGGCGTCCGGCTCGTCCAGAACCAGCAAGGCCGGCTCACCGTAAAGCGCCCGCGCAAGACCGATGCGCTGGCGCTGACCGCCCGAAACCCCGCCGCTGCCCGTCAGAACCGTGTCGTAGCCGCCGCAAAGCGACAGGATCATGGCGTGCGCCCCGGCCGCCTGCGCCGCGTCAACGACAGCCGCGTCGCCGGCATCAGGATCGAAGCGCGCTATGTTCTGTGCCACAGTGCCGGAAAACAGCGCCACTTCCTGCGGCAGATAGCCCAGATGCTCACGCCATAGCGCCTCCCCGAACGCCGGCAGTTCAGCGCCGCCCAGGCGGATATCGCCCTGCGCGGCCGGTAACAGTCCGGCAAGCGCCTTCGCCAGCGTTGACTTTCCGGCGCCGCTCGGCCCCACCACCGCCAGCGCCTCGCCCGGCACGACATCGAACGTTACCGAGCGCAAAAGCACCGCCCGCCGATCGGGAGACAGCACCGTCAGGTTGCGCACCCGAAGATGCGCCGCGGGATGCGGAAGCGCCATCGGCGGCACCTGCGGCGGAAACTGCGCAAGCAGGCGCGACACCGAAAGCCAGCCGGCACGCGCCTGACGGATCAGCGCCGCCTGTGCGATCGTCTGCTCCAGCGGCTGCAGCGCCCGGCCCAGCAGGATGGACGCCGCGATCATCGCACCCGCTGTCAGTTCGCTCCCCAGCACCAGAAAAGCGCCGAGCGCCAGCATGCCCGACTGCAAAAGCAGCCGAAACGCCTTGCTCGCCGAAACATGGCCGCCGCCGGCGTCCGAGGCCCGCATCGACGCATCCAGCGCCGCATCGCGCGACGCCTTCCATCGCCCACGCAGCGGCCCGATCATGCCCAGAGCCGTCACCGTCTCCATCTCGCGGCGCACATCCTCGGCGCGCATGGCGGCCTCCACCGAAAGATTCGCCGATCGCTCCTGTGACCGGTGCGTCGCCCATCGGTTGGACAGCGCCAGAACCACCAGAACCGCACCGCCCGCCACCGCAAGCCAGCCGAGCAGCGGGTGGAAGATGAAGATGATCGCAATGAACAACGGCGTCCACGGCAGGTCCAGGATCGCCCCCGGAGCCATCGACGCAAAGAACGCCCGCACCGTCCCGAGTTGCTCAAGCGCCTGACCCGGGCCGCCGCTCAAGGGACCGCCACCGCGGGCCGGATCGCGCGCCGCAGTGCCGGCGGCATCGAAAACGCGCTCGTCAAGCGCACGCTGCAAGCCGGCCCCGATGCGCGAAAAGACCCGACCGCGCAGGCCGTCAAGCAGGCCCATCAGCCCGTAACAATAGACGACAATGGCAAGAAGCACCACAAGCGTCGCCTCCGAACGGCTGGTCAGAACCCGGTCGTAGATCTGCAACATGAACAGCGGACCCGCGAGCAGCAGAAGGTTTATCGCCGCGCTCACGGCGCCAACCAGGACAAGCGCGCCGCGATAGCGCACAAGAACCGAGCGCGGGTTCGCATTCTCGATGCTCAAGGCAAATCTCCGCCTCCGTATGCCGGGCCGCCGCGACCCGA
>NZ_SPNT01000052.1 GCF_004959855.1 Nitratireductor sp. XY-223
GGACCGGGCGCCGGGTTTGCGGTGTGCGGGTGGGCGCGCGTTATTCGGAGGCGGTCATCCCGCCACCGAAGGCGCCGCGCGCTTCGCCCGCCTTGCGGCCCTCGGAGGTGATGTCGAACACACCGCCGATCTCTTCGGCCTTCGGACCGAAGAAACTGCCGCTGAAGCTGCCGGTGTACCCGTCGCCGCCGGTCAGCCCGCCTTTGGTACCGACGCCGCTGACACCGGTGCCCGAGAAGCTGTTGCCGTCGATATCGCCCTTCAGCGTGGCCAGGGTGTTCAGCGTGGTCGTCAGGGTGTTCTCCCCGAACTTGGCTATTGTCGTCATGACCTCCTTCTGGTTTGTGATCGCACCATTTCCATCCGCGGCGGCGGCGCGGACATTGCCTGTCCATCCGCCCTCGTAGGTGGCCTGTCCGAAGTTCGGCATGTCATTGGTCGGGGTCACGGTGCCGTCGGGCAGCTTGCTGACGAAGCCCGTGCCCAGGTCGGCAAGGGTATTGCCATCCTCCTTCAGACCCGCCCAGGTGCCGTAGTTCAGGTGCTCGAAGGACTTCGCCGTCGGGAACCGGACGTTATGCACCGGCGTCTTGATGTACTGGTACCGGACGCCATCGTTGCCGCTGCCGCTCGGATCTGCATTACCGTCCGTGGTCACGCCGACGCGCTTGTACCAGGTCCTGTTGCCCTCGTCGTCATCGTGGTAGTAGATGCCGTTCTCGTCGTTGGTGTTTTGGGGATCTTTATCGTATCCGATCGTGAACTTGTCGAGGCTTCCGCTCCCAGTCTTCCCGGTTGGCGTCGCGTCGGGACCGGTCACTTCGTAGAAAACGCCCGTCGCCCGCTTGACCACATATTTCTTGTCTCCCTGATCGAACGTGCCATAGGGCGCGTCCTCGTTTTCAGGGGTGGCACGTATATAAATATGATTTGAATTTTCAGATGGATTGTCGTTGCGCCTGAAGACGGAGACCATCACGTCCTTCTTCGCCGCCTCCGAGGTCTCGTACTTGTCGACGAGGACCAGGCGCATTTTGTCATCGGCGGAATCGGTTATGCTGCCGATTGTCAGGCTCCGCCGTTCCACCGCGGGCTGCGCCATGACCTCCGGGGTGTTTCCGCTCTTTTCCTTATAGGGACTGGCCGTCCGCGCGCTTCTTCTGGCAATCGTAAAGGGACCGATCTTCCCGGTCGTTCGCTCGACCTCGTCGTTCACCTTCTTCACCATCTTCTCCGCACCCGCAACGATCGTCACCTCTCCGACCCTGTAGGTCGGCTTGCCGTCATCGTCGTAGCTGACCTTGACCTCCATCCCGGCGGCCTTGACCGCTTCCGCCGCCTTGTCCATGGCGATCTTTTGCTGGGCCTGCGCCGTCTTCAGCGCCGCCTGCGCCGCAATGCGGGCCTCCACCGCCGCCGTGTCCGTGGTCGCGGCGGCCGCCTTCGCCGATTCCGCCTTCGCCGTATTATAGGCCGTCATCGCCGCCCGCGCGGCGGCGCGCGCCGCCTCGGCATGCGTTTTCGCCATCGGGTCGCCGGTCTGCAGCAGGGCAATATTCATCTGTGCCGCCTCGGCCTTGTCCGCCTCCGTATCCGCCGCGTCGGACTGCGTCTTGGCCGCCTCCATCGCAGCCTTCGCCGCCGCCTGCGCCTTGCCGAGCTCGCTCGTCGGGGCCGCACCGCCATTGCCCGTTCCGCCGCCTGCGCCGCCGCCGCCGGTGGTGTTGCAGGCGGCAAGGCCGAGGGTGAGCACCGAGGCGCAGCACATAAGGGCAAGCCTGCGCGGCCGTCCGGCGACCGCCACTCTTTGTGATTGCTTCGTCATGATTGAATGTCCCTTGTCTTTCAGGTGTCTTTCAGGTTGTCTTTCGTGCGCCGGGGCGTGCGCCGGGGAATGTCCCGCCGCGCCTAGAAATTGCGCTGCAGACGCAACAGGCCCGTCGTCGCGTCGCCGCCGGCATAGCCCACGGCGGCATTGCTCTTGCCGAAGTTGGTGTGGCGAACCTCGCCGCGCACCTCGACATTGGCGACCGGGTTCCACACCAGCACGCCCTCGACCGCCCAGGAGCTGATGCCCGAGCCCGCATCGCCGAGCTTCATGTTGCCCGCAAC
>NZ_SPNT01000053.1 GCF_004959855.1 Nitratireductor sp. XY-223
GTGTTCGACATCACCTCCGAGGGCCGCAAGGCGGGCGAAGCGCGCGGCGCCTTCGGTGGCGGGATGACCGCCTCCGAATAACGCGCGCCCACCCGCACACCGCAAACCCGGCGCCCGGTCCCTGCCTTTCGCGGGCATGGCGGACCGGGCGTCGGGCCTTGAAGCACAATTCGAAAGCCAGGACACGATGCGCAGCCACACATATCGCCTTTGCAGCCTGCTGTTTGCCCTTGCCCTGTTCGCGCTTGTGCCCCTGCGCCCTGCCGCGGCCGGGCAGCCCCCGCCGCGGTCGGTTTCGGCGGGCATGCTGATCGAGGCGGCGCGGGCGGCGCTGTCCGGGGGCGCGCCGCGCGATGCGGCCGTCCTGCTTGAAGGGGTGGAGCCCGGCGCGGCTGACCCCGACACGCTCGACTTCCTGCACGGGCAGATTGCGCTGCAGCAGCAGGACTGGCGAACCGCGCAACGCAGGTTCCGGGCCATGCTGGCGCGCGATCCCGGCCTGACCCGGGTGCGGCTCGACCTGGCGCTGGCGCATTACCGGGCGGGCGAGTTCGTGCGGGCGGAGCGGCATTTCCGCCTTGCCCTGAGCGCCCCGGGCCTGCCCGGGGACGTGCGCGCCAACGCGCTCTCCATGCTTCACCTGCTGCGCCGGCACAAGGCCGAGGGCTGGACGTTCGGCGTGGCGCTGGCGCTGGCGCCCGACAGCAACATCAACAACGCGACCGATGCGGAAAAGCTCGGCCTGTTCACGCTGTCGCGGGATGCGCGCCGCACCAGCGGGGTCGGTCTGGTGGCCGACATGCATGGCGGATACACGGCGACGGTCCGCCCGGGGCTTCAGTTCCGGGTCAATGGCGGTCTGCGGACCCGCAGCTACCGGGAGAGCCGGTTCAACGAACGGATCGCAAGCCTCAACGCCGGCCCGCGCTTCCTGTTCGGCCGGTCCGTCCTGCATCCCGAAGTGCACGTTCGCCAGCGCTGGATCGGCGGCGATGTCTACAGCCGCAGCGCCGGTCTGCGGGTTTCGGGCAGCCGGACCCTTTCCCCGGTGTGGCGGCTGAACTGGTCGCTCGGGCGCGCGTGGACCGATTACGAGGGCTACCTCGGCCGCGGCCACACCGATACGGCGGGGTTCGGCATCGCCCATGCCCTGGGCGGCGTCACGGTGCTGCGGGCCAATGCCGGCTGGCGCCGCGAGACGCTGGACAAGGACTACTGGTCCTGGCGCGAGTTCAGCCTCGGCCTGTCGGCCGAGAGCGAGTTGCCGCGCGGTTTCGTCGCCGGCGCGGGCCTGCGCCTGGACCGGCGCGATTACGGCGCCCCGCGCCCGCTGTTCGGGCCGCAGGCGCGGCGGGACACGACCTACGCGCTGTGGACGACGCTGTCCAACCGGAACATCGACATCGGCGGCTTCACGCCGCAACTCACCCTGCGACACGAACGGCGCGACAGCAACATCACGCTGCACGACTACAGGCGCAACGTCATCGAACTGGGTGTCGTAAGGTCGTTCTGAATGCAGGCAGGGCAAGGCACCCGCGCCGGTTGTGCCCGCTGGGCCGGTGTATTGGCGCATTGCGCCTGGCGGGCGGAGTGTTTGCGGGCTTCACGCCGGGAACAGGCCCGCGTGCCGAGGCTGAGCGTCGATCACCGCGACTTCACGCTGCGGGGCTGCAGCCCGCAACTGTCGCCTCGGCGAGAAGACCGCAGGTCCGATGCTCGACCGCACAACCACGCCCGAACCTTCGCGGAGACCGGCTTCGTGCGACGGTTCTGACAAGCGCACCAGGCACACACACCGCGGGACCGGGGCCGG
>NZ_SPNT01000054.1 GCF_004959855.1 Nitratireductor sp. XY-223
ATAAACCGTTTCGTCGCGTGCCATGTTCTTTCCTCTCCCGTGATTGCGTGTCGTGCGTCCGCTGCAGCACCCTGTTGCGATACCGTGTCAACCGGCGGTCTGCGGACAGCTTGCCCGGAAGTGTACCCCCCCCCCCCCTTGGGGATGTGACTATGAAATCAATAGGCAAAGCGCCGGAGCGGACCGCGGAAACGAAACGCCCGATCCGTTGCGGGACCGGGCGCCGGGTTTGCGGTGTGCGGGTGGGGTCCCGTTACTCGGTCACCCTTGCACCGCCGAAGGCACCGCGCGCTTCGCCCGCCTTGCGGCCCTCGGAGGTGATGTCGAACACGCCGCCGACCTCCTCAGCCTTCGGGCCGAAGAAATTGCCGCTGAAACTGCCGGTGTACCCATCGCCGCCGGTCAGATCGCCTGCGGTACCGACGCCACTGATCTTGGTGCCCTTGAACCCGTTACCGTCGATCGCACCCTCGAACGTGGCCAGGTCCTCCAGCGTGGTCTCGAGGGTGTTGTCTGCGAAATTGACCTCTGTCTTCATATCATCAGACTGCCTCGTGATCGCGCCATTTCCATCCGCGGCGGCGGCGCGGACATTGCCCGCCCATTGGCCCTCGTAGGTGGCCTTGCCGAAGGTCGGTATGTCGCCGACCGGGGTCAACTTGCCGTCGGGCAGCGTGCTGACGAAGCCCGTGCCAAGGTCGGCAAGGGTGTTGCCATCGTCCTTCAGCCCCGCCCAGACGCCGTAGTTCAGGTGCTCGAAGGACTTCGCATCCGGGGACCGGACATTCTCATGGACCAGGACGGTCTTGTACTCGTATTCTATTACGTTCCCCTGCGTGTCCAGTTTGCCGCCCTCCACTCGCTCCAACCACATCTTTTGGTTATTGTTGTTCTTGTCTATGTAGTAGTAGATGTTCGTCTTGGGCCCGAAATTGCCGGGAACGTAGTATAGATGGACGTTATTGTCAGCCGGACCAAAAGTGGGCTTTGTTCCGTCTATACGCAGCACCTGGTAGAACTCGCCCTCCGCCTTCATGATCTTGTTGCCGCTAGCGTCGCCGAGAGGATTTTCCTCGGTAACTGCACCATTAATAGTAACTCTATTTACTTCGGGGAGGATGTAGAAAATCCCCACCGTCTTGTCGGATTTCGTGGTCATGTACTTGTCGACGAGGGTCAGGCGCGCCTTGTCATCGGCCGAATCGGTCACACTGCCAATGACCGGGATCAGCTTCTCAGAATCAGCACTCCCCCCACTAGACGTAGCCAGAATCCCGCGCGTGTTAAATTGCGGCTGGCCCTTTCTCTCGGGGTTCTCGGCGGTGGCGGAGGCCTTATCCACAGCCTGGATTTTATCCCGGAAGGAATAGGACCTCCTCGTAGTGCTGTTCGTCCTAACGTCATCAATCTTCCCGGTGATGACCGTCTTGCCGTTCGTTTTCACGGTGCTCTTCTTTGCGCCGGGAACGATCATGACGTCCCCGACCCTGTAGGTCGGCTTGCCGTCGTCGTCATAGGTGACCTTGACCTCCATCCCGGCGGCCTTGACCGCTTCCGCCGCCTTGTCCATGGCGATCTTTTGCTGGGCCTGCGCCGTCTTCAGCGCCGCCTGCGCCCTGGTGCGCGCCTCCACCGCCGCCGTGCTCGTGGTCGCGGCGGCCGCCTTCGCCGATTCCGCCTTCGCCGTATTATAGGCCGTCATCGCCGCCCGCGCGGCGGCGCGCGCCGCATCGGCATGCGTTTTCGCCATCGGGTCGCCGGTCTGC
>NZ_SPNT01000055.1 GCF_004959855.1 Nitratireductor sp. XY-223
TGAAGACGGCGCAGGCCCAGCAAAAGATCGCCATGGACAAGGCGGCGGAAGCGGTCAAGGCCGCCGGGATGGAGGTCAAGGTCAGCTACGACGATGACGGCAAGCCGACCTACAGGGTCGGGGACGTCATGATCGTTCCCGGCGCAAAGAAGAGCACCGTGACAACGAACGGCAAGACGGTCATCACCGGGAAGATCCGTGACATTAATTCGTTCATAAGAAGCGCCCGTAAGAAGGTCGAATACAAGCCGGCGGAAGGGGACGATGCGGAGGTCATGGCCCAGCCGGCGGTGGACCAGCGGCACCTGACAGTCGGCAGCACAACCGATTCCGCCGATGACACCATGCGCCTCTACCTCGTTGACAAGTACACGACCTCGGAGGCGGCGAAGAAAGACGGGACGGTCTCCGTCTACAGTCGTGACTCCGATCCCTCAGTAACATTTGTGGGACTGTCTACCGTATCGGAGAAGGCACCCCACGGCACGGTTTCGACAGGTGGCAAAACCTATGTGATCAAGCGGGCGGAGGGCGTTTACTACGAAGTGACCGGTCCCGGCGGGACGCCGCGCGGGAAGACTGTAGCAGGCGGCGGCTCGGCGAACCTCGACCAGTTCACCGTGAAAGCCCGTACGAAACCCGACAACACCAGTGTCGAGAACGGCATCTACTACTATGACGACGTGGATGGCAGGGTCTGGCTGAAGCGGGTGGGCGTGACCACGGACCGTAATGACCATACAACCGGCAACACAGGCATCAAGTACCACTACATCAAGACGCCGGTGCATAATGTCCGGTTCCCGGCGACGAAGTCCTTCGAGCACCTGAACTACGGTGTCTGGGCGGGTCTGAAGGAGGATGGCAATACCCTTGCCGACCTGGGCACGGGCTTCGTCAGCAAGCTGCCCGACGGCACCGTGACCCCGACCGGCGACATGCCGAACTTCGGCACCGCCACCTACGAGGGCGGCTGGACGGGCAATATCCGCGCTAAAGCCGCAGATGGCAATGGTGCGATCGATTACGGCCAGCGCCCCATGACAACGGTTACCAACTTCGGAGACAACACCCTCACGACCACGCTGGATGGCCTGGCCACGCTGAAGGGCGGTATCGACGGCAACAGCTTCTCGGGCACCGATGTAACCGTGAATGCGGCTTCCATATACGAGCTGGACAATGACGGCAAGTTCACCGGCAGCTTCAGCGGCAGTTTCTTCGGACCCAAGGCCGAGGAGATCGGCGGCGTGTTCGACATCACCTCCGAGGGCCGCAAGGCGGGCGAAGCGCGCGGCGCCTTCGGTGGCGGGATGACCGCCTCCGAATAACGCGCGCCCACCCGCACACCGCAAACCCGGCGCCCGGTCC
>NZ_SPNT01000056.1 GCF_004959855.1 Nitratireductor sp. XY-223
CTCCTATGATGATTGTCCAGCAGGATTGTTCTGTCCCGCGATTTTGAATGCCGGAAAGTCATCGAAGACCCAGCCGTTTTTCAGTGTGTCGTAGATGATCGCGAGCAACTTGCGCGCTGTGGCGATGATTGCCTTGCCGGCCCCGCGCCGGGCTTTGATCCGTTGGTAGAAGGCATTGAGGTAGCCCGAGTAACGAATGGCAATGAACGTGCACTGAACCAGCGTGGTGCGCATCAGTTTGTTCCCGCGTTTGGTGATCCGGCCCCGGTTGTCAGTCTCGCTTGACTGGCTGACGCGGGGGACAATGCCCACATAGGCGGCCAATTTGTCCGCGTCTTCGAAGTCATCGACGTTGCCTATGCCGGAGAGGAATACGGCTGCCGCGCGCGGCCCGACACCCTTGATCGAGATCAGCCCGTCATATCCGTCCATGGCCTCAGCGGCGGAGGCGATCTCGCGATCAAGTTCGGCGATTGCATCCGTCAGGCTGAGCGCCTGATCGCGCACGATGCGCAGTTCCACCTGTTCGAGGCTGGAGAACCGGCCGGTCTCCAGGGCATTGAGCCGTCGCTTCGAGCCCAGGCTTTCCTTCTTCAGCTTGATGCCGTGGCGGGTGTGGAGCGCGTGGATCTTGTTCAAAAGCCGGGTGCGCTGCTTGACCAGAAGGTCGCGCGTGTGGGTCAGCGACGCCAGTTCGCCTTCGGCCACCGTTTTGACGCGGGTCTCAGGCAGCATGTCCTTTGACAGAAAGAAGGCC
Source organism: Nitratireductor sp. XY-223 (assembly GCF_004959855.1). Lineage (GTDB taxonomy): Bacteria > Pseudomonadota > Alphaproteobacteria > Rhizobiales > Rhizobiaceae > Hoeflea_A. The sequence goes on from NZ_SPNT01000056.1 coordinate 758, forward strand.
AGGGCCCGGGCGTCGTTTCTGTCCGTCTTCTTCACCGACCTGCGGATCACGCCGAACTGCTTCGGGTTGACCACCACCACACGGCCAACGCAGGCGATCACTTCGTCGCGGAACCAGGCCGAATTGCCCGTCGCTTCCACGGCGACCTCATCGTCCGCATCAAGGCTCAGGCAGAACCGGTCCAGATCGGCCGCTGCCAGCTGGCAGGTTTCAAAAACCTCGTTGCCGTCCGCGGCAAGGCGGCAGACCGTGAAAGACGTCGTGTGGAGATCGACACCGATGAAAGCCATTGCTAAAATCCTCTCGTTGGCGGGAGGCGGAACCCTGCAAAGGGGTGTGAACGGCCAGGCCAAACTCCTATACGAGGTCACCGGGTCGAACCGGGCCTCATGCTGGTCGTTCGGATGCAGGCGGCGGGTAATCTCCTGTACAGGGTCGCAATGCCCTAAAAAGACATCCAGCCTGCAGCCTATCCGCCTATCCCGGCACTCTAGCCGAGTCGGGATGCATGACCGCTCACACCCCATTCATGCCATCTCC
>NZ_SPNT01000057.1 GCF_004959855.1 Nitratireductor sp. XY-223
TGGGGGCGCAATGCCGCCCGCAGCGCCCCGGGGCCGAAGGCCTGCAGGTCGTCGTTGAAGTCGCCCCGCCTCGGAGACAGGGTCAGCATCTCGATGCCCGCTGCCGTCGCGCGTTCGGTCAATGCCGCGAGCGCCATGTCTCCCGCGGCATCGGCATCGCGGGCGACATAGAGCCTGCGCAGGGTCGGCGGCAGTTCGAGCGCGGCAAGGTGATTGGCCGATAGAGCGGCGGCCATCGGCATAGCAGGCAGCGCAAGGCGCAACGACAGCATTGTCTCGATGCCTTCGCCGGCAGCGAGGACGTCCTCAGCCGCGCCAAAGCGAACGGCATGGCCGAAGAGACCCCCCATGGCCCGTCGCGGCGTATCCACCACTGCCTTGGCCAAGCCGTCCGGCGCAAGCCAGGTGCGGTGCGCACCGGTGATGGCACCGGAAAGATCGGTGACGGCGGCGATCATAGCCGGGCGCGCCTCGGTCGGCGAGCCGTCGTGCGGGCGATAGTAGCAGCGCGGGTGATACCGCAGGGCATCGGCGTCATGGATCGCCTCGATGCCGCGATTGCCCAGATAGGTCTCGACGAGCGTTCGCCGGACCGGCTGCGCCATGGCGATCAGCCGCCGCGCCGCCTCCGGCGACCCGGCGGGCACCGGTGCGCGAACGGATTTTGGGCTTTGGCGCGGCTCCGGGCGTGGCAAGCTCAAGAAGCGCCGCGCTTCCTCGGCAACATCGCGGAACTCGGTGAACCCGCAGCTCTCGCGGATCACGTCGAGCAAGTCGCCAAACTCGGCCGAGGCGGCATCGGTCCAACGACCGGCGGCGCCGGGGCCGGAGTCCGCTCCGCTGAGCCGGACGAACATCGACCGGCCGGGGGCATTGCGAACGTCACCTACCGTCCAGTATCGGCCCTGACGCCGCCCGTTCGACAGGTAGTGTCGACAGACCGCCTCGGCATCGCGGGCGAGGCGGCGCGACAGTTCGGAAGCGTCGCAGGGCATCACGAAATCTCCCGCCATGCGCTGACGTTATGTTGCGTAGACCCCAGTGATCGCCCGCAGGACAAGGACCAATCCCGGGAGCGCAACATAATCTTCGCCGCAACATGTTCACAG
>NZ_SPNT01000058.1 GCF_004959855.1 Nitratireductor sp. XY-223
CAGTTTCTTGAACGGCATGGCTTCCATCGACACGTTTTCGATGTCGAAGCCCCTGGTCTTAATGGCTCGAAAAACTTGCTCGACAACCCAGCGTCGACGGTAGAGTTGGGTGATCCATCTTGCCTGTTCGAACGTTTCAATCCGGTGGGTGGTCAGCAGTCGCCAATGCGCGGGTTTCACACCGTCAGGCGGGTCGATTTCTCGCGCCTCGACGAGATGGACGGACTGGCTGTCGGGAACACCCGGTTCAAGTGGTCTGTCCTTGGGATGCTTCAGGGTAACGCCCCCGAAGCGAACGCCAATGCGCGCCGTGCGCTTCTTGTGCCCGGGTCGTGCCGGCAACTCGACGATGTGCTCTTGCTGAGGCTTGCCATCAAGGCTGGCAAAGAGCTTGCCTGTATCGTCGGCAAGATTGCGATCATGGGACGCTCGGATCAGGACTTCCACCTCTTCAGGACGGCACGCAAACATCTCGAATATGTCTGCTTCACGGTCAGCGACCACCGTGACAGCCGCAGCCGTACTCAGAGCAGTTGCGGCAGTCTGCATGCCTTCAATCCAACGATAGCTCTCCTTTTCACGAAGGGGTCTGTTTCTGGATGGCTTTTTGCGGCCACCAGTGTGTTCAAGGAGCTGCATGTCGAGCGCCCCGAGCAACGCGCCTTGTTCGGCTTCAACGGCAATGGTGGCGTGTCCGAGAATGCTGTTTCCCAATCCGTCATCACGAAAGGTAGTCGTGTCCTCAATCGCCAGAATATGCAGGCCGTCAACGCGACCACACGTGTCCTTGCGAGCCTTTTCCATAAGCTTTTCCTCTGTCACCTTCCCGTTCCTCAAAAACCGACCAAAGCGGACCTCATTAGCACGATTGCCGCCAACGCTTCTGATCGAGATGCCGCGAGGGCCACCCGCTACAAGGCGTTCATGAAAGACGTCTGCAGCCCGATCCAGACGAAAATCCCCAAAATGCGAACTCGAATTTTGCAGCATCTCTGCACCGTCTTTGAAACGTCAAATCAGGAGGAGGAGATAGAATCGGAATGACAAACGGCAAACTTCAGGCCCAAATCAAACGGTCGGAAAAAGATGTGTGCATACGGTAG
>NZ_SPNT01000059.1 GCF_004959855.1 Nitratireductor sp. XY-223
CCTGCGGCAGTCTGGCAGGTGACAGGCCGTCTTTGGGCGGCTCCAGCATGGGCAGGGCGGTGCCTTTCGGGCCGGAATGGCGCGGCGCAAAAGGATTGTGGCGGTTTCAGCCACGTGTTTTGCTTTTGTCTATCCGGCTTCATTCTTCGTATCGCGCCACCGGCATTGCAGGGCGATGAAGGGGCGTTTCGGGGCTCATCCCTGCCCGGAAGAATGCCAATCCGGCGGGCGGTGCAGAGCTTTCGAGTGACCGGAAAGGCCGTCAGGCAGGCGGTGAAAGCGGTGGGCGATGAGGCCGTTCGTCTCCATGTCCCGCCATTCATCGGGGACCGGTCCCTTGCGTGTCGTTTGCCGCTTAAATCCCGCGCCGGGCCGTTCAACCCTGCGGCCGGAGAAATTTCCCCTGCGGCTGCGCCGCATTCCTCGCGCCCGCTTCGCTTCAAATTTCGCCGTCCGGCGGGTGCTCCGCTTCGCTGCGCCCTTTCAGGTGAACGTCCCGCCCTTGCGGTCTTTTCGCCGGCGACATCGCGAGGGACGGTCCCCGCGACGAACAGCAAAGGAAACTTCGAAATGGCTATCACCCTTGGCGCCTTCACCAAATCCGCAAACGGTTCCTTCACCGGCACCCTCAAGACCCTCAACGTCGCCGCCGGCCTCGTCATCGTCCCGGTGGACAAGATGAGCGAAAACGCCCCCGACCATCGCGTCTATGCCGGCAACGGCAACCAGTACGAGGTCGGCGCCGGCTGGAGCCAGGTCGCCAGGTCGAGCGGCGAGACCTACATCAACCTCAAGATCGGCGCGCCGGAATTCGGCCCCAACTGGGTGCGCGCCCGCCTCGTCAAGCTGGAACAGTCCGGCGAGGACGGAACCACCCATATCGCCCTGTGGGAGCCGCGCGAGCGCTGATCCGGTTCCTCTCAAAGCCCCGCCGGGTTCGCCCGGTGGGGTCTTTCCTCGTGGCTTCGCGCCTGCCGGGCCGCCGGAACCGATACGGCGATGC
>NZ_SPNT01000005.1 GCF_004959855.1 Nitratireductor sp. XY-223
TCATCATGTTCTTCGTGCTCGGCTTCCTGCCGGCCTGGATCGGATCGAAGGTGCTCAATGCCATGGGGCTCCTGCGGGTTCCGGAGAAGGTCGAGCTCGAGGGTCTCGATTTCGAATCCGAACAGCAATACCAGGCCGCGATGGCCGACGTCATCTCCGCCGAGCAGGCGCTCGTGAAATAGAAGGAGCACGATCATGTCCACGAACGGAATGAGCGACTGGGCCGTTGACCTGGCCGAAACCGGGGCGGTCTACCCGCTGCAGGGCTGGGAAGTGCCGATGTACGTCATCGGACTGGCATTCTGGCTGTGGTGGCACTGGGCGCAGCTGCGCCAGGAAGCCACCGAAATCCGCCACGAAACCGAGGCCGACGCTTCCGGCGACCAGGCCAGAGACGCAATAGCACGGTACTGAAACCCAAACCCGCGGGAGCCGGCGTCATCGCCGGCTCCCGCACAGGTGCCGATCCGGGGCAGCGAACCGGCACCGCCTGTCCGACACCGGCGGAACTCCCGGACGAAAGCCGTGCATTTTTTGATCGCTTTTTTGTGTCCGATCTGCATTTAGTGGCGGGATCGAAGCAAACAAGCCAAGGTCCGCGGCATGCCGGTCTCCTACGAAACCCTTCTGACATTCGCCATCGCAAGCATGGTCCTGCTGGTCATTCCGGGTCCGACAATCATCATGGTCGTCTCCCAGGCGCTCGCCCACGGCCGCAAGGTGGCGTTCGCCAGCATTGCCGGCGTCGGGCTCGGCGATCTCGCCGCCGCGTCGCTGTCGATCATCGGCGTGGGGACGATCCTCGCCGCCTCGGCCACGGTCTTTGCTATCATAAAGTGGGCCGGCGCGGTCTACCTCGTCTATATCGGCATCAAGATGTGGACGACGCCCGTATCGGTGCCCGACATCGGCGCATTGCCCCTCAAGGACGGCCGCTGGTCGGTGTTCCGCGATTCCTTTCTCGTTACGCTGCTTAACCCGAAGGGCATCGTCTTCTTCATGGCGTTCGTGCCGCAATTCATTACACCGAGCGCGGACTTCGCGCCGCAGGCGGCGGTCTTCGTCGTCGTGTTCGTCGTGCTCGGCATCGTCAATGCCTGGGGCTACGCCATGCTGGCGAGCGGGGCCCGCAAGGTCATCCGGCGCCCGTCGGTGCTGCGGGCAGCCACGCGTACGGGCGCCTGTTTCCTGATCGGCGCGGGCGTTTTCTCGGCGCTGGCGCGCAGAAGCGCCTGACGGCCGCCATGCCGCTGCAGAACAGGGTCACACCGTTCGGCGAGCTGGTGCGCACACCGGCCCGGGGTACCATGATGGGCAACCGCGGCGGGCGAATCCACGACAACGAAAAACGGGTTTTGTTGCGCCGCCGCTGGGCCAACCGGCGGTGGATCGTGTGCGTGACCGCGTTCCGCGGCCGCAGGCGGCCGGTCATGCAGCCGAACCGCTACACGGAGATGTTCTTTCTCGACGAGGCGACGGCGTTTGCCGCCGGACACAGGCCCTGTTTCGAGTGCCGCAACCGGGATGCCAAAACCTTTGCTGCTGCGTTCTTCGACGGTGCGGCGTACGAGAAAGAAGGCGCCGACGCAATGGACGCGATATTGCACACGGAGCGGTGCCTGAGCGGAACCGGCGCCGTCGACCTGACACCCGAGGAAACCCGCTCTCTTCCGCGGGGTGCCGTGTTCGCGCTTGGATCGGACTGCGTTGCCGTCGGCGATGACGGGCTCTTTCTTTGGCAATTCGAGGGATACCGCAGGTTACCGGCAGACTGGCTGGATACCGGACTTTCCCAGCGGGCCATGCCGAGACTGCTGACGCCGCCGTCCATTGTCGCGGCATTGCGCGCCGGTTACCGGGTGCAGATGCATCCGTCCGCCGGCGCTTGAGTTTCCCGGCACGGTCAGGCACACAGCAATCATGCGCGCGAACTACAAGATACAGCGGCTCTTCGTGGAGGACAGTCTGCATGCCGGCGCCGACATAAACGCCGACAAGGACCAGTTCACCTATCTTGCGCATGTCCTGCGCATGGGCGAAGGCGACGCGCTGCTGGTGTTCAACGGGCGCGACGGCGAGTGGTCTGCGCGCCTCGGTTTCGAAGGCAAGAAGAAGATCGTCCTGCGCATCGGGGAGCAGGTGCGCCCGCAGCCCGAGGCCTCCGACCTTGTCTACCTCTTCGCGCCCCTGAAACAGGCGCGGCTCGACTACATCGTGCAAAAGGCCGTCGAAATGGGCGCCGGCGTGCTTCAGCCGGTGCTGACGCACCACACGCAGACGAGCCGGATCAGCAATCACCGGCTCCTGCGCAACGCCATCGAGGCGGCGGAACAATGCGGCATCCTGTCGATCCCTGAATGCCCGGATCCGGTCAGGCTGGCGCCTCTCCTCGAGAACTGGGACGCGGACCGGCGCATCATCTATTGCGACGAATCGGCAAAGACGCACAATCCGCTGCCGATCCTCCAGTCGATCACCGAGCGCCGTCTCGCTGTTCTGATCGGCCCGGAAGGCGGCTTGTCCGACGACGAGCGCGGCCTGCTCCAGTCCCGCGATTTCGTCACCGCCATACCGCTCGGGCCGCGCATCCTGAGGGCCGACACGGCGGCCGTGGCGGCCATGGCCGTCATCCAGGCAACCATAGGCGACTGGTGAGGCTTTTGCGGACATCAACAAATTCTGAACGCTGCGATCAACGATTTTTGCTTGCACAGCGGCGCAAAGCAGTCCAAGCAGCGCTGGTGCCGCCGGAAACGGCGCGCAACAGAGTTTACGGCTGACGGTGGAGCGGGAGGAGCTCACTTTGCACGCGTTGACCCCATTGGCCCGGGTCCGGGCAACCTTGATCGGGAACTAGTATAGCCATGGCGCGCGATACGACCGACCAGACGCCCGTTAGCTCGATGGAAGAGCTCGTTTCGTACCTTGCCGATGGCTGCAAGCCGGCGGACGACTTCCGCATCGGAACCGAGCACGAAAAGTTTGCCTTCTTTCTCGATGACAATTCACCGGTTCCATATGAAGGGGAGCGCTCGATCTCGGCCCTGCTGACGGGCATGCGGGACGTCCTCGGCTGGGAGCCGATCCTGGATGAGGGCAAGATCATCGGCCTCGTCGAGCCGACGGGCATGGGCGCGATTTCGCTGGAGCCCGGCGGCCAGTTCGAGCTTTCCGGCGCGGCGCTCGAAAACATCCACCAGACCTGCCGCGAATCGAATGCCCACCTTGCACAGCTCCGGGAAATCGCCGAGCCGCTGGGCATCGGCTTCCTCGGCCTCGGCGGCAGCCCGCTATGGACCCGCGAACAGACACCGCGCATGCCGAAATCGCGCTACGACATCATGACGGCCTATATGCCGAAGGTCGGCAGCCAGGGCATCGACATGATGTACCGCACCTGCACGATCCAGGTGAACCTGGACTTCTCGTCCGAGGCCGACATGCGCCGCAAGATGCAGGTTTCCATGCGCCTGCAGCCGCTGGCGACCGCGCTTTTCGCCCTGTCGCCGTTTACCGACGGCAAGCCCAACGGGCTGTTATCGTGGCGCTCGGACATCTGGCGCGACACCGACAACAACCGCTCCGGCATCCTGCCCTTCGTGTTCGCAGAGGATTTCGGCTTCGCCGACTATGCGGAATGGGCGCTCGACGTTCCGATGTATTTCGTCGTGCGTGACGGCCACTATCACGACTGCACGCATGTGACGTTCCGCCAGTTCATGGACGGCGCGCTGTCGAACGCGGTTCCGGACGGGCAGCCGACGATGGGCGACTGGACGAACCATCTGTCGACGCTGTTTCCCGAAGTGCGGCTGAAGCGGTTCCTGGAAATGCGCGGTGCCGACGGCGGGCCGTGGCGCAAGATCTGCGCACTGCCGGCTTTCTGGGTCGGGCTGCTCTACGACGATGGCGCGCTCGATGCGGCGATGGAGCTGACCAAGGGCTGGCGCTTCGAGGAGGTCAAGGCATTGCGCGACAGCGTGCCGCGGTCCGGCCTCGACTCGGAGATCGCCGGCAAGAGCCTGCACAAGATATCGCGCGAGGTGCTGGCCATCGCCCGGGCCGGGCTCCAGGCGCGCGGCAGGCTGAACGAGGAAGACAATGACGAGGCGCATTTCCTCGCGCCGCTCGAAGAGACGGTGGCACGCGGCAAGACGGGCGCGGGCGAACTGCTCGATCTCTACAACGGCCCCTGGGGCGCCTCCGTCGAGCCGGTCTTTACCGAATACGCCTATTAGAAACCGGGTCCCGGCTCATCTTGAGTACAATATTGGTGCGGCACCGCTGATGCCGGCTATTCCTGTTCTGATGGAAGTACAAGCGGCGCGTTGCAGTGGAACTCGACCTCGACTCTGCGGTTGGACTGCTTGTCGGCGCCGTCGTCGGTCCATTCCGCAAGCCGCCGCTCGCCCCACCAGGTCACGACGATCATCTTCTTGCCCTTCTCGTCTTCACTGTAAAGCTCTGAATTAACGGTGTTCCTGCGCTCCTTATCGGACTTCCAGAGCGATCCGTAGAGATCCGTTGACTTGGCGTATCCCGCACCGGCGAGTTCGTACACCAGTCGATCGGCGACAGTTTCGGCGCGGTCCTTCGAAATCTGGAGATTGAGCGCGTCGTTCCCCGTGGCGTCGGCGTGTCCCGTTACGAGGAAGAGGCAGTTGACATCATCCGGCATATGCCGCGCGATATCGGTCAGGACGAGGAGGCTGTCGCTCTGTTCGCCGGTGATGAGATCACGCGGGTCCGTGTAGTGAAGGAGGATTTCCCGGCTTTTCGGTCCCATCGGCGGCTTCGATTGCCCCGTCAGGACACCAAAAATGCGCCTTGCAACGGCAGACAGCAGGTCGTCCGTGCGACCAGCGGCTATTTTGCCAAGCTCCCTTTTGTATGCTTCGACGAACGCATTTTCGGTTACCTGTTCGCCGCTGCTGGTTATTTGCGCCCATGCAGTGCCGCCGGCCGTTACCAGTTTGGCGATATTGTCCACCAGCGAGGATTTGCCGCTGGACCCGGCCTGCAACTGCTCCAGCAACCTCCGCAGCTCGTCCAACTTCTCATCGGGGACGGAGCTTTCGCCATTCCCCGCTTCCTTGTCGCCACCGGTTTCGATTGCCGATTGGATGGCACCCAATTTGTCCTCGATCTCTTCAAGAACTTCCAGGAGCGTCTCAAACTCCTTTGTGTCAGCGGGCGGTTGCTCGCTGGTCTGCGATCCCTCTTCGTTTTCCCCCATACCCGGGAACTTCCGCAATTCCACAATAATCTCACGCATGAGACGGATCGTCTTCAACGCGTCAGACAGCCTTTGGGTCGGCGGTATGGGTTGGGTCACTGTCCCGTCGTCGACCGTTTCGGGGGCCATGACGACGACCCTCGGCAGAACCGCGACGAGCATGTTTGCGATATCGGCCAACACGGCAAGGCGATCGCCATCGATCAGGCCGCCTCCATCCTTGCCTCCCCCGTCTGGTTTTTTGGGAGGCGGCGCCAGATCCGCCCTCAACAGCGGCTGGCCGCCCTTGATCAGCGAATTGGTCACCAGGCCGACCGCCTGCCTCGGCTGCGTGACCAGTTTGTGTTTTTTGTCCGGCCGCCTGGCCAGTTTGACGTACAGATCCTCGTTGGTGATCTTCTGCCCCTTGCCGATATCGCGCGCCGCCTCGACATAGACGGTCAGGGGCCGCAAGCGGTCACTTCCGAGAATCTCGTGGCTGAGGACCGCCGCCCACAGCGCCAGGATCGCCGTCACGAAAACGGGGGTAAGCAGCCGGATGCGGACGGTCGGTCCGTCCGGCCTGTATTCCAGATTTTCCGAAGTGTCGGTCACGTAAACGCCACTCCCTCAGGACCCTTTGTCTTCATCGATCTCTTTCAGCGTGAAATTCTGGATCGTTCCGTAGGCCGCGAGCTGGTGGAGTTCCGTCCACTGGGCCCTCTCGGCCTCCAGGTCCTCCGGCCGCGGCCGGTTCAGGGCATCCATCAGATCAAGACGGAACAGGTCGCAGGCGGCGCGCAGTGTGCTGCCGAATTCCTTCGCCGCGGGAACAGCCATTTCGTAGGACAGTCCCGCGACGATTGCCGCAAAAAGCGATGCGATGAACCAGGCGAACCAGGAAACGTCTCCGTTGACCCACGGCCCGTATGCGGGGATCAGCACGGCGGTAACGGCGGCGGAGTTCGCCATCGCAAGGGAAAAATCCAGATAGGCCTTCTTGTCCTGGATCACCGTGTTGTAGTTGTCCGGCGTGACCTGGACCAGGCGCGGCCAGAACAGCACGCCGGACATTCCATAGCGGCCGTCGGGATAGTCGTTGTAGGATTCGACGATATTGCCGAGACGGGTCGGGCGAATACGCGCATAGGACCCGTAGTCGAGATCGAATTGAATCCGGCTCGCATCGATCCCTTTGTCGACTTTATCGCTTCGGCGCAACAGGGTCTGGTTGACAAACCGGTACAGTTTACGGAGTTCGTCAGGTTTGTACCTCACGAACAGCGGCACAATCTGTTCTTCCAGGATATTCATGAACAATGCGGGATCTTCCTTGGCCTCGACGGCGGCCATGACGCGCCGCGCTTTTCGCCGTCCCGCTGCGTCCAGTTCGCTCTTTCCCTGCGTGACGTTCCAATGGGGATCGAGCTGTTCCCTCAATTCGCTAACCAGATCGCCCCATTGATCCTCCTCGAACTGGATCGCCCGCAGCTTGATGTATCGTTCCCGGTTGTATTGGAGCAGCTCACGCGTCAGCAACGGAATCCAGATCAGGCGACCGCTCCAGAGCAGGAGCGTCGGACCGCGCAGCGACGCATAGATATAAGCCAGGACAAACGTGCCGACGAAAAGGGCGAACGGAAGAAGCGTCAGGTAGACGCCGTCCAGTGCCCCGTACCAGACCGCCACGGAACCGGGTCCGATCATGAGGACAACGAACAAGACGTTTGCAGAAATGAACAGCAGGGCCGGCAGGAAGGAGGCGAACATGAACGTCCGGTTCAGGAACCCGCCCAGCGCATTCAGCAACGTGTCGATCACGTGCGGATACTCTTACTGTCGTATGGGTGCCGGACAGTCATAGCAGAAACCGTTATCCATGTCCGGGTTGGGATGTCCCCGTTCGCAGTAGAACACGGGCGCCTTACCGAGCAGGCTGTTGAGCAACTCGCCCTGATAGAAGTACCAGCCGATCCATCGATGCGTCGGGTCCTGAACCGGAAACAACGGATTGCCACCGTACCGGGTCACCGATTCAACGGTCGACGTCACCGGCAAAGCCGGGCCGACCATCGCCGGCTGTGTCTTCAGATGTCCCAGAAATGTGCCGATCGGCAATTCCGCGATATTGGCCCCGGCGGCAAACGCAGCAGGGTCCTTGCCCGCGATCTCGTCCCTGTTCATTTTCTCGTAGGCCGGCTTCAGCCAGTCGCCGGAGACGAACCAGTGCGGCCGGTCCCCGCTGCTTATGATGACGGCGCCGGTCTGCCGGTCGCTCATTTTCCGGAACGTGGAACGCACGGTCGCGCCCAGATCCAATTGGGGTATTGCGTTGTAACCCACAAAGGCGTTTGTTTCGGTCAGTTTCATGCGCACCCCCGCAACATAAAATTTCCCTCGCGATAAATTACAATCTAAAACTGCAATTGACCATAGTTATCGCCAATTCGCCGCCGCAGAGCGTTCCCGCGCGCAAGCAATTTCTCAGGTGCGCGCCGATATTCGGGGCCTCCGGCGAAAGCCGCTCGCATTGCCTGACCCGGTCAAATCTGATTCTATGCGGCGTGCGAGCCCGGTTCGGTCGAGCTGCTCGCCGACCAAGGAGGATCACAGGATGCTGCCGCTTTACGAGATGATGATGCGGGCCCAGAACGGAGAGGCCATGCGCGCCATGGCCGGCCAGTTCGGCCTGGACGAGGACCAGGTGACACGCGCGATGGAAGCGCTGATGCCGGCCTTTGCGACCGGTTTCAGGCGCAGCACCGCCAACCCGCAGGATTTCGGCAGCCTGATGCAGTCCATGGCGAGCGGCAACTACGCGGACTATTTCAACAACCTCGCCGCCGCGTTCACGCCACAGGGCATCGCCGACGGCAACGCGATGCTCGGCAAGATCTTCGGCTCGAAACAGATCAGCGACGCCATCGCGCAGCAGGCGGCCCTGGCAACCGGCATCGCACAGGATATCTACAACCGGATGCTTCCGGTCGTCGCGTCGGTGCTGGCGGGCGGCCTCTTCTCGCAAGGCGGCAACATGGCTTCGGGCGGAAATCCGTTCGCCGATATGATGGGGCAGATGATGTCGCACGCCGCTGCCTCGCAAAAACAGGCCGCGGACTTCACCGAGCAGCTCGGCAAGATGATGGAAAACACGTTCGGCGGCGGCAAGGCGTCCGACAAGGACGGTTCCCAGACGGCCAATCCGTTCGCGGACATGATGGACACGATGATGAAGGCCGGATTTCCGGGAATGGCGGAGGAGGCCGAGCCAGAAGATCCGGAGAACCCCTACTCGAAATTCGTCAGCGACATGTTCGACGCCGGCATCAAGGTGCAGAAGGACTACCAGAAGAGCCTGGACACCATCTTCGACAGTTACATGAACGGCATGAAAAAAGACGGCTAAGCTTCTGAATGGCAAAAGCCCGACGACTGTCGAGCAGCCGTCGGGAAGGAGCGGGCACAGGGCATGCGGCCCGCTGGGGAAGCGGCGTCGGATATGCGCCGGGGAAAACGCATCCGCCACGGTGTGCCGCCCGCCGGGAGGGAACGCGGGCCAGCTTCTTTAAGATCCGAAACGGATATGGACGCCGCCGGGGGGACTCGGTCAGAGCGCGGTCATTCGGGAGCGACGGCGCAGGGCCGCGCGCATCAGGTCCATCGAATGATCGTCAAACGCTCCGCCGCGAAGGGCGAAGCGCAGATCGTCCCGTGTCAATCCGATATCGGCAAGCTGATGATCGTTGAATTCATTCAGCGAAACCACCTGCCGACGATTGCGATAGCGCACGAAGAGAGAAACGATCGCGCTCTGCAATGCGCTCCAAATCGTACGATGCTTGCCGGTTGCCGATGTGTCGAGGCTTCTGTGAATAGTGGTCATTTCATCTCTCCTTTCCGAGCCCGCGCCTCTCGTTGGGCAGTCGGGACTCCAGTGATCGCGGCATGAATCGTCGTCAGCAGTAGGTTCAAGAATTTTGGAAACAAGCCGCCGCCGCGACCCCGGAAGGTGCGGCAGGAGGCAATATTTCAGAGCTTGACTAATTAATCCAGTGAATGTTTCTAATGATAAAGATCAACATATTTGATGGACAAAACACATGGCCGCCCCGCTGGATATCGATCAACTCAAAACATTCATCGCCATCGTCGACATGGGCAGCTTCACGCGCGCCGCCGAGGAGGTCAACAAGACCCAGTCGGCCGTCTCCATGCAGATGCGGCGCCTGGAGGAGCGCGTCGGCAAGGTGCTGTTCGAGAAGGACGGGCGGATCAACCGGCTGACCGGGGACGGCGAGCGGCTTCTGGCCTATGCGCGCCGGCTGGTTCGGCTCAACAACGAGACGCTCGCCGCCTTCGACGAGGAGGCGCTCGCCGGGACGATCCGGCTCGGCACGCCGGACGACTACGCCGACCGCTACATGCCCGACATCATTGCGCGGTTCGCCAAGACCAATCCGCATGTCGAGCTGACCATTACGTGTGAGCCGTCGAAGGACCTGATCGAGAAGCTCAACCGCAACGAGCTTGATATCGCGCTGGTCACCCACAATCCGAAGGTCCGCAACTCCATCATGGTCCGCTCGGAGCCGCTGCTGTGGGTCACGTCGATGGCCCATTCCGCGCACTCGGAAACGCCGGTGCCGCTGGCGGTGGGGCGGCGCGACTGCGACTGGCGGCAGCTCGGCTGCGCGGCGCTCGACTCGGTCGGGCGGGAATACGGCATCCTCTTTACCAGCTGGTCGTCGACGGTCGTCGCCTCCGCCGTTCTGGCCGGTCTTGCCGTGTCGCTGCTGCCGGAATCGGCGCTGCGGCCGGGCATGCGCATCCTGACCCCCGCGGACGGGTTTCCCGCCCTGCCCCCGGCGGAGATCGGCATGATCCGGCGGCCCGGCGTTCCGACCGTGCTGATGGATGCGATCACCGACCATATCGCCGCGAGCCTCGACAACATGACGCCGCCGGAGGATGGCAGCGACCCGCGGTCGCCGAACCGCAAGGGGCGCAACCGGCAAAAGGGCCACCTGATGATGTCGAGCTGGTAAGGCGGTCTTGACCCCTGCCGGCGATCAATGCGCTATAGGGTCATGGCGAGCACATTTTTCGACGATTCGCAGAGCAATCTGACCGAGTACACGGTCAGCGAGATCTCCGGTTCCATAAAACGCACCGTCGAGGACGCGTTCGGCCATGTGCGCATCCGCGGCGAGATTTCGGGCTATCGCGGCCCGCATTCCTCCGGCCACGCCTATTTCGCGCTCAAGGACGAGCGGGCGCGCATCGAGGCGGTGATCTGGCGGGGCGTCTTCGGCAAGCTCAAGTTCAAGCCAGAGGAAGGCATGGAGATGATCGCCACCGGCAAGGTAACGACCTATCCGGGCTCGTCCAAGTACCAGATCGTCATCGATTCGCTCGAACCGGCCGGCGCCGGCGCGCTGATGGCATTGCTCGAGGAACGGCGCAGGAAGCTCGCCGCCGAGGGGCTGTTCGACGAGACCCGCAAGCAGCTCCTGCCGCATATGCCCAGGGTAATCGGCGTAGTGACCTCTCCGACGGGCGCCGTTATCCGTGACATCCTGCACCGCATCACGGACCGGTTTCCGGTGCATGTGATCGTCTGGCCCGTGCGGGTGCAGGGCGAAACGAGCGGCGACGAAGTCGCGGCGGCGATCCGCGGCTTCAACGCGCTTAAGCCCGGCGATCCCATCGCACGGCCGGACGTCCTCATAGTCGCGCGCGGCGGAGGAAGCCTCGAGGACCTGTGGGGCTTCAACGATGAGGCGGTGGTGCGCGCCGCCGCCGCATCGGATATCCCGTTGATTTCGGCGGTCGGCCACGAGACCGACTGGACGCTGCTCGACCACGTGGCCGACAGGCGGGCGCCGACACCCACGGGTGCGGCGGAGATTGCCGTTCCGGTCAGGGCCGAACTGGAGGCCGGGCTGGCGATGCTCTCGGCCAGGCTCTCCGGCGGCATGTCGCGCGGGCTGGACGGCAACCGGCAGAAGCTGCGGGCACTTGCGCGCGCCCTGCCCTCGATCGACATGCTCCTGGCATTGCCAAGGCGGCGCTTCGACGAATCGGCCGCCGGCCTCGGCCGCGCACTGCGGCTCAACACTGCCAACAAGAGGCAGGTGTTCGAGCGCCGCGCCGCGCAACTGACGCCGGCGACATTGCAGCGTCGCGTGCTCGAAAAAAGACAGCGGGTCGGCGAGCTCGGCAACCGCGCCGAACGCCGTGTGGACCGGGCAATCGACCGTTCGGCGGCGCGGCTCTCAAACGCCGCCGCACGGCTCACCCTGCGCCCGGCGACCGACCGCATCGCACGCAGCCGCGAGCGCCTGCAGGTGCTGGCCGGCCGCTCGGGCCAGCTGATCTCGCTGCTGTCCGAACGGCGGCGGCGCCAGTTGCAGGAAGCCGCGCGGCTCCTGAACTCAATGTCCTATCGCAACGTGCTCAAGCGCGGATACGCCGTCGTGCGCGATGCCGGCGAGCGGGCCGTCGACAGCGCCGGGGCGCTTTCTGCCGGGGACCCCGTCTCGCTGGAATTCGCAGACGGCCGGGTCAATGCCGTCACGACGGACGGGACAAAGCCGGCACCCGCCAAACCGGCGGCGAAACGACCGGAAAAGAAGGCCGCCCGCGCCAGCAAGGACCAGGGCAGCCTGTTTTAAGCGACCGTTACATCAGGCGCCTAATACGGCGGCCACACGCCATCCAAGGCAGGAGCGCACATGTCGAAATCCGAACAATATGTCGTCCGCACGTCGCAAATACCGCAGGAGCAGACATTTCACTTCAGCCATCCGCTGAACCGGGCGTCGGAAATGCGCATCATGCCGCTGTCGGACCGGATCGGGCTGAAGCGGCTCGGCGTCAGCATCGGACGAATCCCGCCGGGCAAGGAGGGGTTCCTGCCCCATGCGCACACGGCCCAAGAGGAGTTCGTCTTCGTTCTCGAAGGCGAAGGAACGCTGACGATCGACGGCGACAGCACGACCATCGGCCCGGGCGACTATGTCGGTTTTCCAACCGACGGTTCCGTCCATCACATCGAGAACAGGGGCATGCGCGACCTCGTCTATCTGATGGGCGGCGAGCGCACGATGACGGACGTCGCCTTTTTCCCGACCATCGGCAAGACCGGTTACTGGGCCAACGGCGCGATGCACTACGTTGATGACGACGCGGTCCGGACGTTCAGGCCGGAGGAATTTGCCGCCCCGAAAGACAGCGACAGTTAGCAGCCGATCTCAGTCGGACCGGCGGCGGTCGAACGCCGCATGGACGATATCGGCGATCAGCAGCCAGTTCCTGTCGTAATTGTGTCCGCCGGGCACGCTGTCCACCTCGTAGCCCGCCGACAGGCTGCAAGCCATGCCGGTCTCCTCTTCGCCGGTCAGGCACAGAACACGGTCCGAGGGCAGCGCTTCGATAGCCGGCGCGACATCATGATCGCCGTGAACAATGCCGAGCATGCCGCGGAAGGAGACTTCGAAATCGGTCTTCCTGAAGGGGCTGAGAAGCGCAATCAGGACGGTTTTGTCCTGCGTCTCGGCGGACATCGCCGGCCAGGCAAAGGGAATCGTGTCGGCGCCGAAGGAGTAACCGGCCAGGATCACGTGGTCGGTCCGCCATCGATCGGTGAAATGGGCGACAAGCCGGTCGATGTCCCGCGCCATCGTCTCGGGCGCCTTCTCGGACCAGAAATAACGCAGCGCACTGATGCCGACGACACCGTAGCCGCGTTCGGCGAGCCCGTCGGCGATACCTTGCATTGTGCCCGTCCAGCCCGTGTCGCCGGACCACAGGATGACCACCGCGCGGACATTGCCCGCCTGCGGCCCGGTCAGGTGGATAGGCAGGTCGGTCAAAGGAATGCCGGCGCGGGCCGGCGCGAGGCCGATGGCCAGCAGCAACGCCATCAAGAGCGCCCTCACCTGCGGACCGCCTTGAGCCTGCCGCCGGAAAGCAGCGTGGTGACGTCAATGAGCACCTTGGGCACCGCGAAACCGCCGGGACAGGCGAGATAGTTGGGCGACCAGGCGGGGCCGAACTTCTCCTTGAATGCCCGCAGCCCCTCGAAATGGTAGAACTCCTCGCCATGCTGGTAGATCATCGTGCCGATGCGGTTCCACGAGGTCGCCAGCGGGTGATCGGCCAGGCCGGCGAGCGGCGCGGCACCGAGATCGAACCACTTGTAGCCCTCCGCCTGAGCGTCGAGCAGCACCTCGGCGAACAGGAAATCCATCATCACCGGCGAGACCTTCGGCCGGTAGCGCATCAGGTCGACGGACATCTCGTTCTTCTGCGCGCCGCGCAGAATGTTGGCGAAGGCGACAACCTCGCCGTCCTTGCGTACAACGGCGCAGTCGAAGCAGCTCAGGTAGTCCTCCTTGAAATAGCCCAGAGCGAAGCGTTTCTCGCCGCCCGTCTTGATCGACAGCCAGGCATCCGACACCTGCTTGAGTTCCGGCAGAAGGGGCGGAATGTCCTCCTTCGGAACGATGGCGAAGCTCAGTCCGTCCTTTTCCGCGCGCCGCCGCGCATAGCGCATGTCCTTTTGCTGCGGCACGTCCAGCGTGAATGTGGACAGATCGACGCGCGCCACTTCGCCGATCTTCAGGATCGACAGTCCCATGTCGAGATAGAGCGGCAGATAGTCCGACTTGGCGGCATAAAAGACGGTGCGATAGCCGCTCTCATCCGCCATTTCCCGGAACCGCCAGGCCAGCGCCTCGCCCTCCTGCCGGTCGCCGACCGGATCGCCCTTGGAAATGAAACTGCCGCCCGAAACGCCGTACATCAAAAACGCGCTTTCGTCCTCGGAGACCAGGAAGTGCTTGTCGCCCAGCAGCGCGATCGTCGAATCGGGATCGGGCGACTGGTCGACCAGCCTGCGGACGCTGTCGGGCACCGGCTCGAGCGCCGGCACCTGGATGGTGCGCCGGTTGAGGATCATGTGCAGGCCGAGCGCGAACAGCGCGGCGACGACGGCAACGCTGGTGCGCAGGAAACGCGGCGCATCGCCGCTCCACGAAAACTCCCACCAGAGCTGGTTGGAGTATTCGACATGGCGGTAGGCAAAGAAACCCAGCCAGACGGCCGCCGCGACGGTGATGGCCATGACCGACAGCCACGCCGGCGTTACCGCGAGGACCGAGCCGCCCGACTTGCGGTAGAAGGCGGACCGGAACGGCAGCAGAAAGAGGACGATTGCGACCAGGAGCACGGCCTCCTCGTAATCGAGGCCCTTGGTCAGTGCGAAGACCGCCCCGGCCCCCAGTAGCGCGATCGCCAAGTAAAAGGCGCTCTCGCGCCGGCGCAGCAGGGCATGCGCGACCACCAGCAGCGCAAGGCCAACCATACTGGCCAGGAGGTGCGACGATTCAACGAACGGCAGCGGCAGGACCGAGCGGATCCATTCATGCTGTGCGGCGCTGTCCGGCAGCGACCCGGACAGCAGCAGCACCAGCCCGCCGACAAAGGTAACACCCGCAGCGATCGGCGGCACCAGCGGCTCGGACGCCCTGCCGATCTCGCGGACGGACTGGCGGATCGCCCGGTGTCCGCGCGCGACCTCGAGAAAGAGCAGGGTCAGCGACACCGGCACCAGCGGCAGGAAATAGTAGATAAAGCGGTAAAGCAGCAGCGCGCCGAGCACGTCGGAGCGCCCCGCGACACCCAGCCCGGCCATCATCGTCGCCTCGAAGACCCCGAGTCCGCCCGGCGAATGGCTGATCGCGCCGAGGATGACCGCGGACATGTAGACGACGAAAAAGCCGCTCAACGTGTGCACCGCGTCCGCCGGCAGCAGAATGTAGAGCGTCGTGGCGGACGCGCCGATATCGACCACGCCAGCGACCAGCATCAGAACGCTGGTGCCGCCGGCGGGCAGGCCAACCCGCAATCCGCGCACGGCAATCGAGCGGCGCCCGGTCGCCACCCACAGGATATAAAGCGCGAACAGTGCCAGCACGGCAAAGCCGACGGCGCGGATCGCATCGGTCGGCAGGCCGTTCAGCACAAGTGCGCCGCCCGGGAACAGCGCCAGCGCGGTTCCGACGGTGAAGGCCATGCCAAGCCACAGCGACATCCAGGAAAGTGCCACGATGTGGCCGATCAGCGGCACCTCCAGCCCCTTCTGGCTGTAGACCCGGTAGCGCAGCGCACCGCCCGTCAGGACATGGAAACCGGCGACATCGGAAATGGCGAACCCGGCAACGCCGGCCCAGGCGGCCGTCAGATACGAGACGCGCCCGGGGGCAGCGGTGCGCACCGCGAGGATTTCGTAGAACGCGATCGCCGTAAAGCTGACGGACGTTGCCAGGACCGCAAGAAGCACATGGCTCGTCGGCGTCTGCCGAATATCCCTGACGACGTCCGCCAGCGACATGTCGGCCGTGAAATGATGCAGCAGGTAGAAGGAGAAAACGGTAATGGCGATCGCGAATACGCCTGTCAGAACGGTTCTGACATTGATGCCGTGTTTCTGTTGCGCCATGGGCGTTCGCGATCCTTTGTCCACGCTCTCTGCAAATTACTAGCAGAGTCGCGGATCAAAAGGCAGCCGGCTGTTTTCTTCGGAGTTCGCTGTGTCCGGGAGGAGCGGCAGATTATCGAGAATGGTACGGTTGGGTGGGTTCGAACCACCGACCTCTGGATCCACAATCCAGCGCTCTAACCAGCTGAGCTACAACCGCACGGCACCGCTTGAGATGCTAGAGGCGTGACATACGGCTCAATGGCGGTTTTGGCAAGGGGTCGGCCGGGTGCAAACAACAAAAAACCGGACCCGAAGGCCCGGTTCTGGATTGGCGCTTTGTCGCTTCCGCCGGCGTTGTCAGCCGACCTTGAAGTTCTTGGCGGCCTTCTCGTAAGCGTCCTTGCCCGGCTTGGAAACCTGGTCGGCGACCTTGCGGGCGGCTTCCTGGAGTTCCTTGGCCTGGTCGACGGCAGCTTCAGCCTGCTTGCGGATGAAAGCGGACTGCAGTTCGAAAAGCTCGGCCACCGACTTGACGCCCAGCAGGGCTTCAAGATGGGTCAGCGAGGAGTCGGCGTTGGCACGGGCGGCGTCGATAGCCTTCATGCTCAGCTCGACGGTGCCGGCCTGGGCGTTTTCGAGGGTCTGTTCAACGGTCTTGGTGGCATCCTCGGCAGCGGTCTTCAGCTTGTCGTAAGCTTCTTTGGACTGGACGAGGCCCTTTTCAGCGAATTCACGGTAGGTTTCCGTGAGCTTCGAGGGGTCCATTGCGACGAATGCGAATGCATCTTCGGTTGCGGTCTTCTTGGTAGCCATGATCTGCGCTCCTTTTCATGCGGGCCCTTCCATAGGCGCCCGCGACGTTCATCGTGGTCGCAGCGTATATAGCAACGATTATTGTGCATTGCAACATAATTTTTGCAATGCACAATAATCCCGTTAACCCTGTTGGCAGGAAAGGGCCGGATGTGGCCCGGTCGTTCTAGACCCGGCCACTATTGCGACTTATTAACTAAGTCTTAACTAATAATGCGCGGACAGGCTGGAATTCGGCATTTTCGGGTCCCAGCCAAAGCAACCGTCCGGGGACATCAGGCCGCCGAACCACGGGAACCGCCGGCGACCCGACAGAGTGAAGCAGGAGCAGCCATGCCGACGGGGCGTTACCCTTTCATCGATATCGCCGTGCATGACAAGGTTCGCGCGCATTTCGCGTCCGGCGAGGCGGTGATCGTGTTGTCGGCGACGCTCGATGCGATCCACTGGGTCAACGGCAGCGGCGCACGCCTTTTCGGGCATGAATCCCTTTACGAATGCATGGACGAGGGGCTCGATCCGGCCACGGTCGCCTATCGCCAGATCGAGGCCGCGGCGAAGGCCGTCCGCAGCCGCGATGCCGGCACCGCCTACGCGTTCGTCATGCGCGCCGGCGCGGGTTTCCGCCGTCCGCTCCTTTCCGCCAGCATGGAACAGATCGCCCTGCCCGACGGCCAGAACGCGCTGCTGCTGACAGCCGGAGAGGGGGAAGCAGCGGCGAGTGCCGAAGAGATGGCGTCGCATATCCTGGACGGTTTCGAGGAAATGGACACGCACGCGGCGGTGCTCGATGACAACGGCGCGGTGCTCGAGGCGACCCATTCCTTCGAAAGGCTGCAGCTCGGCGACGCGGTCCGGCGGGAAATCGTCTCGGAAGCATCGGCCGGCAGCGAGCGCCTCGTCAAGCACCCGATCCCGACGGCCCTCGGGCAGTTGCCGGCGGCGGTTGCGCGCATCTGCGACACCCCGGCACTGTTCCTGCTCTTCGCCGTCGAATTGCCGGCCGGCGAAACCCTACCCGCCGCCGCGGAGCCCGCGGCGCAACGGGTTCCGGAAGCGCCCAAAAGACCGGTTGCAAAAGCGGCGCCGCCAGCGCCCCGACGGGACGCGATCCCGTCCGTCCTCAACATGGCGCCGGAAAAACCGGCGGCGAAACCGGCTCCCGCCGAACCGGGCAGTTCCGGGTCCGCTGCCGAAAAACCGGCGGCAGCCGCACCGATCGAAAAACCGTCATTCGTGTTCGATCCGGACAAGCGGCCGACGCGCTTCGTCTGGAAAATCGACGCCGAGGGCTGTTTCGACGAAATCTCGCGGGAGTTCGCCGAGACCGTCGGCCCCAATGCCGCCGACGTGCAGGGACGCAAATTCGCCGACGTGGCGCAGGTCTTCAACATCGATCCGGACCATACGATCGGCGATCTGCTGCACAAGCGCGATACCTGGTCCGGCAAAACCGTCATGTGGCCCGTGCAGGGCACCGATCTGCGCGTCCCGGTCGATCTGGCGGCGCTTCCCACCTATTCGCGCGAGCGCGAATTCGACGGCTTCCGTGGCTTCGGCATCGTCAGGCCGGCGGATTCGGTCAGCGATCCGGAACGCATCGGCCTGGCGCTTTCAAGCGCCGGCGTGTTGAACCTGGACCAGATCGGGCAGCAGGTGCCGGCGGAAGACACAGATACACCGGAACCGGTTGCGGGCGCGGAAACCGGCGACGGCGATACAGCACCGACCAACGAGGCGGAGCCGGCCGGAACCGACGCGGGTCCTGAAGGTGAAAGCGCACCGGACGACCAGCCGGCGCTGGAAATCAGCGACACACCGGGCCGGCGCCACACCGATAAGGTCATCCGGCTGGAGGAGCGCCGACAGCGCTCGCGCGAGGGCCTCAGCAAAACCGAGAAACAGGCTTTGCGCGAGATCGCGGAGCAGCTTGGCGGAGAAGGCGGCGAGGACGATGAGCAGCCGGCGCAGCCTTTCGGCAAGCGCAGCGCTCCGCCGGAGACGGCACACAATGACGATGCGGCCGGAGCCGGTGAGCCGGCCGCCGATCAGCGCCGGCCCGATGTCTTCGAACCGGAAGAGCCGCAGGCGGACGAAAGCGAAGCCTCGCATCAGGCGGACAGGTCGGTTACGGCGGCGGTCCTCGAACAGCTGCCGGTGCCCGTCATTATCCATGACGGCACGACCATCTTTTACATCAACGAAGAGTTCCGTCAGTTCACCGGATACCTGACGAAGACGGAACTCAACGAGGCCGGGGGAATGGTCGCCCTGTTCGATGACGGCAACGGCGGCGCCGGCGACGAGGCAGTCTCGACCGGCGGGAACCTGGTGCTGTGCACCTACGACGGCGCACGCGCCAGCGTCCGGGCGAAACTGCGGTCGGTGCTTTGGGACGGCGGCCGTGCGCTCATGCTCGCCCTGCAGCCGATGTCAGACGCCTCGCCCGATGTGGCACCGGATGAACCGGAGACGGCCGCCCGCGAAATGACCCGCGCACAGGAGCCCGACCAGCAGCTGTCGGCGCTCGAGGTCGAGGTGGACGAATTGCGGTCCATTCTCGAGACAGCCACCGACGGTGTGGTTCTGATCGGCGAAGACGGCATCATCCGGTCGATGAACAACTCCGCCTGCGCGCTGTTCGACTACGACGAGACGGAAACCAGCGGCCGGCCGTTCGCCATGCTGTTTGCCCACGAAAGCCAGCGCGCCGTCCAGGACTATCTTTCCGGCCTGACCGGCAATGGCGTGGCCAGCGTGCTCAATGACGGCCGCGAGGTCATCGGACGCGAAGCCTCAGGCGGTTTCCTGCCGCTGTTCATGACCATCGGCCATCTTTCCGGCTCGAACGGGTATTGCGCCGTCATGCGCGACATCACCCAGTGGAAGCGCGCGGAGGAAGAACTGCGCTCGGCCAAGCGGGAGGCGGAAACCGCAAGCTCGCACAAAAGCGAGTTCCTTGCCCGGGTCAGCCACGAGATCCGCACGCCGCTCAACGCGATCATCGGCTTCGCCGAACTGATGGCCGAGGAGCGGTTCGGCCCGATCGGCAGCCCGCGCTACGTCGAATATGCCAACGATATCCGCCGTTCCGGCAAGCATGTGCTCGACATCGTCAACGACCTGCTCGACATCTCCAAGATCGAGGCCGGCGAGCAGGAGCTTGATTTCAGCGCCGTTTCGCTGAACGACGCGCTGCTGGAGACGATTTCGATCCTGCAGCCACAAGCCAACAGCCAGCGTGTCATCGTGCGCACGAGCCTTTCGTCGGCCGTTCCGGAAGTGGTCGCCGACAGGCGCTCCATCAAGCAGATCGCCATCAATATTCTGTCCAACGCAATCCGCTTCACGCCCGCAGGGGGACAAATCGTCGTCTCGACGACCTACGAGCCCAGCGGCAATGTCAGCCTGCGCATTCGTGATACCGGCGTCGGCATGACGCGCTTCCAGCTTGAACAGGCGATGAAACCGTTCAAACAGGTCGCCGGATTCCATCGTCAGCGCGGCGAAGGCACGGGCCTCGGACTGCCTCTCGCCAAGGCAATGGCCGAGGCGAACCGGGCGCAGTTCGCGATGAATTCGCAGCCCGGACAGGGCACGCTGGTGGAGATCATCTTCCCCTCGCAGCGCGTCCTGGCCGAATAGGCATCATGGGGTCGCGAGCCAGTTTAGAACATTTCTAAACTATTGATTTTGCAGATTTTCTTGACGCTGGACCTCATATCTGCTTTCGAGGCCTGTTAGGACGGCGCGCGCACATGCGGGCGCTGTGCCACTGGAAGTCACCCGGTCGGGGTCAGTCGAAATTGCACAAGCCGCTCCTGCAAATCAGCACAAGCACGATCCGCAGCGAGAATCCGTTTCTCCTGGCGCTGGCCGGCTTCGTTGCCGTGTTCGTACTGGTGCCGGTCGCGGCGCTGGTCTACCTGGCCGTCACCGGGCAAAGCAGCGAATGGCCGCACCTGATCCGCTATGTGATTCCGCATTCGGTGTGGACGACGGCCGCGCTCCTTGCCGGCGTTGCCGTAACCGCGGGCTCCATGGGTATCCTCAGCGCCTGGCTCGTCGTCTCATTCGATTTTCCTGCACGGCGGGTCCTGTCCTGGGCCCTGGTTCTGCCTTTTGCCGTGCCCACCTACCTTGCCGCCTATTCCTATGGTGAGTTTCTCGATTTCACCGGGCCGGTCCAGTCGACGCTGCGCTCGATTTTCGGGTTCCGGTCCGGCACGGATTACTGGTTTCCGGAGGTCCGGTCGCTTCCCGGCGCGACGCTCGTGCTTTCGAGCGTGCTTTATCCGTATGTCTACCTGACGACACGGGCGCTGTTCCTTATGCAGGGCCGCACGGCCAGCGACGTCGCAAGGACCCTCGGCGCCGGTCCGCTGCTTGTCTTCTGGCGGGTCCAGCTGCCCATGGCACGCCCCGCCATTGTCATCGGCATTACCCTGGCGCTGATGGAAACGGTCAACGACATCGGCGCGGTTGAATATCTCGGCGTCAACACGCTGACCTTCGCCATATACGACACCTGGCTCAATCGCGGCGACCTTGCCGGCGCCGTGCAGATAGCCTGCGCGATGCTGTTCCTTGCCGTGGCCGCCGTGTTCGTCGAGCGATGGGGCCGCCGCAGGCAGCGCTACAATATGAACCGAACGACGGGTGCGGTTCACGATGCGGTGCCGGTGCCGCTACGGGGCGTTCGAAAATGGCTGGCGACCGCACTATGCCTGATGCCGATCGCACTGGGTTTCGGCATTCCGGGCTACGTCATGGGCAGCTACGCGGTCAAGCGCTTCGAACAGCTTCTTGACGGGCGGATCTATTCGGCCCTCATGGACAGTCTGATGGTGTCAAGCGCGACGGCAGTCTGCACGGTGCTGCTGGCTTTCGCGCTCGCCTACGCGGCGCGGGTCTCGCGGCAGCGCTTCGTATCGCTGACGAGCAAGATCGCATCCTTCGGCTACGCAATTCCCGGTACCGTACTCGCTCTCGGCGTCCTGATACCCTTTTCAGCCCTCGACGGCGCAATCAATACATTCACGCGGGACAATTTCGATTTCAGCGTCGGCCTCATATTCACCGGATCCGGCATCGCGATCATCTACGCCTGCAGCATCCGCTTTCTGACCATGGCGGAAGGTTCGATCGAATCCGGGTTCCAGAAACTCTCGCCGCATCTGGATATGGCCGCACGCACCCTCGGCCGCAGCGCAGGCCAGACCTTCTGGAGCGTCCTGCTGCCGGTCATGAAACCGGCGGTTGTAACGGCGGCACTCCTGGTTTTCATCGACACGCTCAAGGAGCTGTCGGCCACGTTGCTGCTGCGGCCGTTCAACTTCAACACGCTCGCCACCCTCGTCTACGAGGATGCCTCGCGGGCAAGGGTCGAGGAGGCGTCCGTCGCCGCCCTCATCATCATCATCGCCGGGATTGTGCCGGTGATCTTCCTGTCGCGCAGCATGATCGACAACGGCAACCGGTTTCGGGGCCTGATCCGGCGCTGACAGAAATTTCCGTTTGTTTTCAACGGGTAAAAAAAAGGTGCGCGGAGCGCACCTTTAATGTCTGTATGCTGTTTGCGGGGCACGGTATTCAATGTCCGGACATTGTCGCGGGCACGTCGGAGAATACGTTAATGGTTGGTATCGTAAGGCCTTGATTGCTAACGCATCCTTAACAAAGCTTCACGAATTGTAACCAATGGCCTGTTGTGGCGAAGACGGTAAATTTCCCGGTAACGGTCCGTTAACCAAAGCCGGCGTGCGTTCGGTGAACCGCAGGTTGATTGCCGCCTATTTCAGTTCCGCCAGATCGGCATAAAGATCGAGCGCTTCGGGGTTGGCAAGCGCCTCCTTGTTCTTCACCGGCCGTCCGTGAACGACATCGCGCACCGCAAGCTCCGTGATCTTGCCCGACTTCGTGCGCGGGATGTCGGCGACGGCGATCACCAGCGCCGGCACGTGACGCGGAGAAGCGCCGGTGCGTATGCGCGTCTTGATGCGGCTAACGAGATCGTCATCGAGGACCGCACCGTCGGCCAGGCGAACGAACAGCAGCACGCGGACATCGTCCTGCCAGTCCTGGCCGATGCAGATCGCCTCCAGGACCTCGTCCATCTGCTCGACCTGATTGTAGATTTCGGCTGTGCCGATGCGCACGCCGCCGGGATTGAGCGTCGCGTCCGACCGCCCGTGGATGACAAGGCCGCCATGAGCCGTCCACTCGGCGAAATCCCCGTGGCACCAGATATTGTCGAAGCGCTCGAAATAGGCGGACCGGTATTTGGCGCCATCGGGATCGTTCCAAAACATGATGGGCATGCAGGGAAAGGCCCTGGTGCAGACCAGTTCGCCCTTTTCGCCGGTGACCGGTCTGCCGTCGTCGTCCCACACGTCCACCGCCATGCCAAGACCCGCTCCCTGGATCTCCCCGCGCCACACGGGTTTCAGCGGAATCCCCAGAACGAAGCACGACACGATGTCCGTGCCGCCCGATATGGATGCCAGGTGCACGTCCGATTTGATGCCGTCATAGACGAACGAAAATCCTTCCGGAGAAAGCGGCGAGCCCGTCGACGCGACCATGCGCAGCGACGACAGATCGTGGGTGGTTTTCGGTGTGAGCCCGGATTTTCGCAACGCGTCGATGAACTTCGCCGATGTGCCGAACACCGCGAATTTCTCCTCCGCCGCATAGTCGAAGAGAACGTTCCCGTCCGGATAGAAGGGCGAGCCGTCAAACAGGCACAGCGTCGCGCCGGTCGCGAGGCCCGATGCCAGCCAGTTCCACATCATCCAGCCGCAGGTGGTGAAATAGAACAGCCGTTCGCCCGACCGCAGGTTGGAATGGAGCTGTTGCTCCTTCAGGTGCTGCAGCAATGTGCCGCCGGCGGAGTGGACGATGCATTTCGGAATGCCCGTCGTGCCGGAGGAAAACAGGATGTAAAGGGGATGATCGAACGGAAGCTGTTCGAACGTGACCGCGCGCGCATCGAACGGCTCGATGAAACCGTTCAGCGTCAGCGCGTTTTCAAGCGACGCGGCCAGCGTTTCGGCATCTCCGGCATAGGGCACGATGACGGTGCGCAGCGGCTTCAGTTCGGCCTCGACTGTCCGCAATTTCTCCGAAACGTCCTGGCGCTTGCCGTTGTACCAGTAGCCGTCGCAGGCAATGAACAGCTTCGGCTCGATCTGGCCGAACCGGTCGAGAACGCCCTTGTCGCCGAAATCGGGAGAACACGAAGACCAGATGGCGCCGATCGAGGCGACCGCCAGCATCGCGGCGACGGTCTCGGGCAGGTTGGGCATCATCGCGGCGACACGGTCGCCCTTGCCGATGCCGAGGGCGCGGATCGCCTGCTGCAGTCGCGATACCAGCGCGTGAAGCTCATCCCAGCTCATGCTGGTGCGGACCTTGTCCTCGCCGCGAAACAGCATCGCGGTATCGCCGCCGGTGCGGCTCAGGAGGTTTTCGGCGAAATTCAACGTGGCCTGCGGGAAAAACCGCGCACCGGGCATGGCGCCGCCGTTTTCCAGCACGACATCGCCCTTCTGCCCCCTGACGCCGCAAAAATCCCAAATGGCCGACCAGAAGTCGGCGCGGTTTTCGACAGACCAGGCATGGAGCGCGTCATAATCGGTCAGTTCGTGACCGGACCGTTCCGCGCAGAACCGGGCAAAGGCCGTCATTACGGCCGTATCCTTCAACTCCTCAGACGGCGTCCATAACGGTTTGTCGTCGATCATCCGGCCCTCCCAGCGCGCACGTATTCGATTGGCGGCCTCTTTAACATGTTGCATCGCAACAAATAAAGCACCCGCCGCCGAAATCGGCATGTTAAGCCAATTTTTAAGCTTCAATTGCTTTCGCCCGCGCAACCAATTACCCCTATGGCCGTTGGTGCGTTGTGGCGCGCACCGAAACAAAAGGTCAGACGGGACTTGGAACACAGGAGACTATATCGAAGGCGCTGGTTTCGCTGGATCCTGGCCGCCGTGATCGTCGCGAGCCTCGTGATCGTGGTCAGCGGCATCGCCCTGCCTTTTGCGATTTCCACCGATCTCGTCCGCGACCGGCTCGAGCGCGACATCTCGGAATGGACCGGTCACGAGGTGGAACTGCTCGACAACCCGGAAATCGGTTTCTGGCCCGTCCCGCGCATCGAACTGAACCGCATCAGCGTCTCGTCACGAACCAACGAGGAAGCCCAACCGATCGTCTTCGCGGACGAACTGAAGGCCGATTTTAGCATTCTGTCCGCGCTGCGCGGCAAGCCGAGCTTCTCGAATTTCATCCTGGTCCGGCCGGTCTTTACGGTTGAACGGTTCCCGGAAGGCATCACCAGCTGGAACAGCGAATCCGGGCGCATCGCCGAGGGAATGAGCATTTCGGTCACGCATGCCGACACGAATGGCGACAGCGAAGCCAATCTGCAACCGATACCTGCCTATCGGCTCGGCGAGGTCACGGTCGAAAACGGCACCTTCACATGGATCGATCACGACACGGGCGATACGGAAAAGGTCACCGCCATCAACGGCGCCATCAGCTGGCCCAGGCTGAACGGCGGCATCAGGGCCGATATCAGCGGCATTTACCGGGGCGAGGCCGCCTCTCTCGGCCTGACATCCAGCCAGCCGCTGCTCCTGCTTTCGCAAAGAACCGCGCAGGTCTCCGTCAACCTGCAGTCGACGCCCATGAGCGCCAGTTTCGAAGGCACGGCAAGCCTGTCCGATCCGCCCTTCGCCAACGGAACGGTTACCATGCAGAGCCCGTCCATGCGCCAGGCTCTCGAGTGGGTCGGCACGCAGATCAAGCCGGGTGAGG
The DNA here is from genome assembly GCF_004959855.1 of Nitratireductor sp. XY-223. Lineage (GTDB taxonomy): Bacteria > Pseudomonadota > Alphaproteobacteria > Rhizobiales > Rhizobiaceae > Hoeflea_A. The sequence continues at coordinate 25,341 of NZ_SPNT01000005.1, forward strand.
CGATCGGCGCGCTGTCGCTGGACGCGGAACTGCAGTGGCAGAACGGCCGCGCCATGTTCGACAAACTCATCGTCGAGCTGGAGGGAAACCGCGGAATAGGCGTGCTCGACTTCAAGCAGTATGACGACAAGCCCGGGATTTCCGGCACGCTGGCATTCAACTCGCTCGATATCGCCTCGTTCCTGCGCGCCTTCACGCCGCTGCCGAGGACCGGGGAGGACATTGCCCAGACGATCGACACCTCGTTCCTCAGTCAGCTCATGCTCGATATGCGGCTTTCCTCGCAGTCGGCGAGCTTCGGCCCCATCAGCATGACGAATGTCGCCGCCACGGCGAAAATCGACGAGGGGCGCGCGACCTTCGATATCGGCGACGCGACCGCCTATAACGGCTCCGTGCTCGGCCGCATAACGCTCGCCGAAAGCGGCATAGAGGGCGGCGGCGAAATCCGCTTTTCCGCCAGGAACATCAATCTTGAACAGGCCCTCAACGATCTCGGGATCAGCGGCCCGTTCCCGCAGGGCACCGCGACGATCAACGTTGCGCTTTCAACGCCGTTTCCCACCTGGGCAACGGGCCTGTCGGACCTTGCCGGCAAGTTCGACCTCTCCATTGTCAACGGCTTCGTTCCCTCCTTCGACGCCGCCCGCTTCCGGGAACTCGCCGCGACCGAACGTTTCTTCGGGCTTGGCGGCATCTCCTCGGGCTCCTTCCCGTTCACGTCGGCCGAATTCGAGGCGCGCTTCGCCAACGGCATCGCCGAGATCGTCAAGGGAGAGATCGACGCCGAGAACGCGCATCTGAGCCTTACCGGCATCATTCCCTACCAGCGCGGCGGCCTGGCGCTTATCGGCGTGCTCAACGAAGTCGCCGAGCCGGCCGAAGACGCGGGAACGGAACAGGCCGCTGTCACCGACGAGAGCGTGCAGTTCTTCGTCGGCGGCTCCTGGCCGACACCGGTCATCTCGCCGATCATCAGCAACTGAGACGGGCCGCAGCGCGCCGCTGGGCCTGGCCGCCATCGACCGGACTTGCGGGATCGCGGTCGAATTGATCTTATGGCGGAGCACAAGGGACGCATCGACCCAAAAACGCCGGGAGGGGCGAATGGGGATTCAGTTCTGGTTTTCCATCGGCAGTACATACACGTATCTGACCGTCACGCGGCTGCCCGCCATCGAGAAGGCGACCGGCATCGAATTCGAATGGTACCCGTTCAGCATTCGCGCAATCATGAAGGAAATGAACAATATCCCGTTCCAGAAGAAACCGGTGAAAACCCGGCATATGTGGCGCGATATCGAGCGGCGCGCGCAAATATACGGTATGAAGCCGCACGTTCCGGCACCCTATCCCCTTGAACAGTTCGACATGGCCAATCGCGTGGCGGTCCACGCAATGGACAAGGACTGGCTCAGGGACTACGTGATCGTCACCTACCGCAAGTGGTTCGAGGATGGCGAGCCGGCCGGCAGCGAACCCAACCTGACCACGACCCTCCGGGAAATCGGCCAGGATCCGGAAACGGTCATCGCTGCGGCGAATTCCCCCGAAACCGAGGCCGCCTACCAGGCCATGACGGACAGGGCGCGCGCTAAGGACATTTTCGGCGTTCCGTCCTTTGTCGTCGGCGACGAGCTATTCTGGGGCGACGACCGTCTTGAAGATGCCATCGCGTGGCACCGACACGGGCACCTCGGCCAGGACCGGTAGCGCCATGTCCGGCCATCGAACCCTGCGGAAAGGCACGGCTGTTCCAACACCGGCGGCCTTCGGCTGATGCAGAAAAGCGGTGGTAAGTGGCAGGGCTGGCAAAAGGCGATGTCGCTCGCCAGCGATGTCGACGACACCTTCGCCGACGATGGTTCCGGTCTTGTCGAAGCCAACCTAAAGGCCAGGAAATACCGGCAGATTTTCGAGCGGATCGGCCTTCCGGGCGCCGCCTACGACCGTAACGGCACGATGCTTTACGTCGATGCCGGGCTATCCGGCGAGGCTCCGCAGCGGCTGGAGGCCGACCAGGAGACCGGGTTTGACGCAAGCGCCTCCGGCACCGCACTGCTGATGATCCACGATCTCGGCAGGAAGGCCTGGCCCGGCGAACCGGACCATCCCGCGGCCCGCTACCTGGTGCTGTGCATCGAAAAACCGGCATTCGAGCGTCTCATGTCCACGGTCTGGCCGGGCCTCGCCCTCACCGGTGCGGAGTTCCGCCTCGTGGTGTCGCTGCTTGCCGGCCGGTCGCTGCGCGAGACCGCACAGGCCGACGGCCTGTCCTACAACACGAAGCGCAAGCAACTCCTGTCCGTCACGGCAAAGGCCGGTGTATCGGGTCAGACCGATGTGACCAGGATCATCGGATTCGCGCTGACGGACCATTTGCTTGACCGCCTCGCTTTCCCGGTTCCCGAGAGAAACGACGTCACCTTCTTCAAGGACAGTTACGGGTCGGCGTTGCGCATCCATGACGTGACCGTGGGGTCGCAAGACCGCCTGCGGGTCTTCGAGCTCGGACCGAGGGACGGCCGGCCCTGCCTGCTCTACCATCCCATGCTGTTTCCGGTCCTGCCGCTGCAAGGCGAATTGCGCGCGCTGGAGCTGCACAATGTCCGGCTGCTCATTCCGGTCAGACCATGGTTTTGCGGCTCGGAACGGCAGAAATCGTCCGTGCCGCCAGCCAGGAAACTGGTCGCGCAGATGGCCGAGGAAACGGCGACCATGATCCAGCTTTTCGGGCTCGGCCGCGTGCCCGTCATCGCGACCGTCTTTGGCGCCGTGTGGGCAAGCGCGCTGGCCCACCATGCACCCGATCTCGTTTCGCGGCTGGTGTTCGTTTCGGCGCCCACGCCCTACGACAAGTCCGCAGCGACGCGCAGCTTCGTTCACGCCATGCTGCCGTTCGTGCGGGAGACGCCGCTCATCGCGGAGGCCTTCGTCCGCCTCCACGCGCGGATTCTCACCTCATCGCGGCTGGCGGAATTGGGTTTCCTGCGGACCTACAAATCGAGCGCTGCCGACACGGCCACGCTCCGCCAGCTTCTGGCCGAGGGCTGGATCCAGCGCTGCGTGCGGCAGGTGCTCACCTATTCAGGTTCCGGCGTCGCCAACGAGCTGCGGGCCAATGTGCTCGACTGGACCTCAGCGCTGGCGGGCGTCGATACCGAGATGGTGTTCCTGCACGGCGAGGAGGATCTCATGAGCCCGCTGGCGCTGATCGAGCCGCTGGTGGAACGCCTGCCCCAGGCCCGCCTGGAGGTCGTCGAAAATGCCGGACAGCTCTTTTACCTCGATCGCTTCGAGCGGATCCTGCAAGCCGTTTGAACCACAGGCGAAATGACCATCTTATGATCCAAATGGGTAATGACAGCCGCGACCCGGTGACTTCAATCTGCAGACAAATCGCCGCGTAGGGCCGGTTTCCGGACGCTTTCGAACGTCACCGAGTCGATTCCGACGCGAGGGATCACTGTCGGCAGTTTGAGGATCGCCGCTGATGGTTTGCGCTGAAAGGGCAATTGACCACCCCGTTTTCCACGATCCGGCAGAAGATCATGCCGGGAAGCGCGTGGGAACCGAACGTGCCGGTCCGTGGCTCGCTACGGGATTTGTGCTTGTAAGCGCAGCAGCGGTCCTGAACTGCGTGCAGGATGTGCCGCCTGTTCTCGTGGATGCCATTCAAGTCGGCGGGCTTGCGGCCGCGGCGACGGGCCTGTCGCAAGCGCGTACCGGCAGGTTTAGTTCCGATTTCGCGGCAATCGCAGCGTGGTTGCTGGCGGCGGGCAGCCTTCTGTCCGTTTGCCTGTCGGGCCTGGGGGGATGGGGCTACGGCTGGACGGTCGGTTGCGCGGTGGCGACGATTCAGATTCCCGCGGAGCCCGTTCCGGGCGCGGCACGGTCGGCGATGGGTGCGGCGCTGGCGATTTGCTGCCTCAGTCTGCAATCAATGCAAAGGACCTCGACCCATGTCCAATGACCAGACCATCTTCGTAACGGGTGCGTCGGGCTTTATTGCCGAGCACATCATCCTGCAGGCGCTGGAGGCGGGCCACCGGGTCCGCGGATCGCTGCGGGACATGAAAAAGGCGGCTGCAATCCGAGAAGCGCTCTCCGGCCACCTGTCGCAGCCGGACGCAGCCGCCGAACGGCTGGACTTCGTGGAGCTCGACCTTTCCAGCGACAGGGGCTGGAACGAGGCGCTGAGCGGTGTCGACGCGTTGATCCACACGGCCTCGCCGTTCCCGTTCGCCCAGCCCAAGGATGAAAACGCGGTGATCGGGCCGGCGGTCGAGGGTGCGCTGCGGGCCTTGCGGGCCGCCAGCGCCAACGGTGTAAAGCGGGTTGTCCTGACATCTTCGGGCTTCGCCATGATCGAAAAGGAACTCGAGCCGGGGCGGACTCACTACAACGAGAACGACTGGTCGGATCCGGCCAACCCGACCTCGACGCCCTATTCCCGCTCCAAGACGCTTGCCGAACGGGCGGCGTGGGATTTCGTGGCCGGCGAAGCACCCGGGATCGGCCTGACGGTCATCAACCCGGCGATGGTGCTCGGACCGCCGCTCGACAAGAACCTGAGCACATCGGTCCAGGTCATAAAGCGCCTGCTGGACGGGCGCGATCCCGCATTGCCCAATTTCGGCTTCCCGGTCGTCGATGTCCGGGATGTCGCCAAGGCGCATCTGCGCGCGCTGGCCACGCCGGACGCAATCGGCAAACGGATCATTGTCTCGGACGATTTCCTGTGGTTTGTCGACATGGCCACGGCGATCAAGGCGGCGTTCCCGGAGCGCAAGATCGTAACCCGGGTGGCACCGAACTGGCTGATCCGCATCCTGGCGCTGTTTGACAGGGAGATCCGGCCGATCGCCCCGGTGCTGGGCGTCAAGCGTGCAGTGTCCAACGAGCAGGCCAGGAACCTGCTCGGCCTGGACTTCATCGATGCCCGGGAAAGCGCCGTCGAGAGCGCCCGGTTCCTGATCGAAAACCGCATCGCGTAGCGGGCGCGCGCGCCCGCTCTACTGGAAATCGAAGGCGCTCAATCCGGTGACCATCTCGTCGAGGCCAGAGGGGCGCGCGAGCGGCGGCTCGGCGCGCGAAAGACAGCCCTGGCGCTCGCAAAGACGGCAGGCCGGCCCGACCGGTGTCGGCTTCATGGCGGTTCCGGTCACCGCGTCGCCGTAGACGATCTCGTCGCGCAAGCCGATATCGCAGCCGACCAGGATCGCGGTGCGACGGACGCGTTCGTTGAAGGCGCCCTGCGGGCCCTCCAGTGTGCGCGAGACAACCAGAAACTCGGCCCCGTCCGGCATCTCCACGGCGTCGACGAAAATCTGCCCCGGCTGGGTGAAGGCGGCGTGGATGTTGAGCTTGGGACAGGCGCCGCCGAAACGCGATTGCGGAAACCCGCGCGCGCCGGCGCGGCGGAAGCGGTTCCCCGCGTTGTCCACCTCGAGCATGAAGAACGGCACGCCCGCGGAACCCGGCCGCTGCAGCATGGTGACGCGGTTGGCAACCTGCTCGAAGGAGACATGGAAACGCGAGCGCAGCACGTCGAGGTCGTATTTTGCCCGCATGGCCGCCGCCTGGAACGGGCCATAGGGCATCATCAGGGCGTGGGCGGCGTAGCGGGCGATCTCGAAACGGCCGAGGCGCGTTGCTTCGTCGGAGGAAAAGTCGAGCTCTTCCAACTCGGCCATGATCTGGTCGCGAAAGGCAAGCTGCGTCACCTCGACGGCGATTTCGCGCAGCTGGTCGAACGGCGACAGCCGTTCGGACAGGAACAGGCGCATCGAGTGGCGGTCGAAGCGGCGGCGCCAGTTGGGCATGGTGTGGACCGGCAGGAGCCGCACGACGATGCCATGCTCGCGGGCGAGCCAGGCGCGCAGCGCGCCGTTCAGGTCTTCACCCGGCTTGAGTTTTTCATGGAACGCCTCGGCCGCCTCCTCGATGGCGGCGATGTAGTTGGGCCGACGCTCGAAAACCTCGCGCACCTCGTCCACCGGCAGGCGGGCACCGGCGACCGAGGTGGTATGCCCTTCCCGCGCCAGGAGCTCCGACAGGCCCGAAAGGCGCGACTGGGCCTCCTTGTAGGCCCGATAGAGCTTGACGATGCCCGTAGCCGCATTGGGCGCTGCATCTGCTACCTCGATCAATTCCTGGTCGCCCGGCAACGCATCCGCAAGCAACGGATCGGAAAAGACCTCCTTCAGGGCGCTCGTCGTTCCGGTGGTCTCGCCCTGCAGTTCCTCGAGGTCGATCTTGTAGACGGAGGTCAGCTTTAAAAGCAGCTGCACCGTCAAAGGCCGCTGATTGCGCTCGATCAGGTTGAGATAGGACGGTGAAATGCCGAGTTCCTCGGCCATCGCCGTCTGCGTGAGTTCCAGCTGATTGCGTATTCGGCGCAACCGGGGGCCGGCAAAGATCTTTTGTTCCGCCATCGTTTTTACAGAGTTTGACAAAATTTTCCGCAATCAGGCTATTACAAATTTTACAAATTTACAACGGCGCGCTGTCACAACTTACACAGCGTGACCCTTTTATCGCTCTGTTTTCCGTGATTTTTCTGTCTCTTTTGTGCGGTGCATTGTAAAAACAGTCACATCAAATTCAAAACACACGCAGCTTCGCGAGATCGGAAGCTCAACAGTACAAGTAATTGGAGATCGGCATGACTGATTTTTACAACCTGGTTCCGAGCGCCCCGGAAGGCCGCTTCGACGGTATCGACCGCCCCTACACGGCCGAGGACGTCCAGAAGCTGCGGGGATCGGTTCAGATCAAGTACTCGCTTGCCGAAAACGGCGCCAATCGGCTTTGGCAGCTGATCCACAGCGAGGACTTCGTCAACGCGCTTGGCGCGCTGTCGGGCAACCAGGCCATGCAGATGGTCCGCGCCGGACTGCAGGCCATCTATCTCTCGGGCTGGCAGGTCGCCGCCGACGCCAACACGGCTTCCGCGATGTACCCGGACCAGTCGCTCTATCCGGCCAATGCCGGCCCCGAGCTTGCCAAGCGCATCAACAAGACGCTGCAGCGCGCCGACCAGATCGAGACCGCTGAAGGCAACGGCCTTTCGGTCGATACCTGGTTCGCGCCGATCGTCGCCGATGCCGAGGCCGGCTTCGGCGGACCGCTGAATTCCTTCGAGCTGATGAAGGCCTATATCGAGGCGGGCGCCGCGGGCGTCCACTACGAAGACCAGCTGGCATCGGAAAAGAAATGCGGCCATCTCGGCGGCAAGGTCCTGATCCCGACCGCAGCGCACATCCGCAACCTCAATGCGGCGCGCCTCGCGGCCGACGTCATGGGCACGCCGACGCTGGTCATCGCCCGCACCGACGCGGAAGCCGCCAAGCTGCTGACGTCCGACATCGACGAGCGCGACCGGCCCTTCGTCGACTACGACGGCGGACGCACCGCGGAAGGTTTCTACCGGGTCCACAACGGTCTCGAATCCTGCATCGCCCGCGCCATCGCCTATGCGCCGCATGCGGACCTGATCTGGTGCGAGACCTCCAAGCCGGACCTGGAACAGGCCAGGCGCTTCGCCGAAGGCGTGCGCAGGGAGCATCCCGACCAGCTGCTCGCCTATAACTGTTCGCCGTCCTTCAACTGGAAGCAGAACCTGGACGACGCGACCATCGCCAAGTTCCAGCGCGAGCTGGGCGCCATGGGCTACAAGTTCCAGTTCATCACGCTCGCCGGCTTCCACCAGCTGAACCACGGCATGTTCGAACTGGCCCGCGGCTACAAGGACCGCCAGATGGCGGCCTATTCGGAGCTGCAGGAAGCGGAATTCGCCAGCGAGACCGACGGCTATACGGCAACCAAGCACCAGCGCGAAGTCGGCACCGGCTATTTCGATGCCGTTTCCATGGCGATCACCGGCGGCCAGTCCTCGACCACGGCGATGGGCGAATCGACCGAGACCGCACAGTTCAAGCCGGCTGCCGAGTAACCGGCGGCCGGGGACGGGCAGACCTGTGACTGCCCGTCCCTCCCAAAACTGCAAACGCCAGTAAAGGAGAGTTCAAGATGGCACCGCAGACCCGCGTCAAAGAACGGGCTGAAGAACAGTCCTCCGCCATGACCGCAGACCAGCAGGCTGCGATCCGCATGGTTGCCAACGACCTGCACAGGCTGAACCAGTCCGTGATGAAGGCCGTCGATGCGGGCGTGTCCGTCGAACTCGTACGCTCGGCCCGTCACCATGGCGGCGACGGCAACTGGGGGGATCTCTTAATCCCTGTCATCGTTACGCAGGGGTCCTGACCCCGCGCCAAAACGGTCGGACCGGTTTATTCTGAGCCTCCTAACCGGTCCCGCCGGCATCCGCCGCACAATCGCCAAGCAGCTCTTCTGCAAAGCCAATGCGGCGGATTGCAACACCCTTCATCAACCGGCACGCCGCCGACGGTTGCCGACTTTACGCGGTAATGCTCGCCGACCGCGGATCCAGAAGCCAGGCTTCCTCGTTGCCGTCGCAGCGCTGTGCCAGCGGGCCTGCAATCTCTCGCCTTGAAAGCAACTCGACATCGAAGCCGTTTTCGTAGAGGTCGCGGATTTCCCGCTCCGGCACCGAGAAGGGCGGTCCGTCCATTTGGCTTTGGTCATAATCCAAACTGATCAGCAACTGCCGGGCGGCTCCGGTCAAATCGGCGAGACGGGAAGCATAACCGGGCCGCGCATGGCCGGGAAGCGCCACAAGCGCCGCCCGATCGTAGACCGCATCCGTGCGCCGGAGCATGGAACCGGTCAGATCGAAGAAATCGCCGACAAAAATTTGGAGAGCACCGGCGCTGAAACAGATTGTATTGCCTGCGTCCCGGATTTGCGGGGTAAGTGCCAGTCGCGCGAAGACCTCCTCGACCGCCTGCCTGCTGAACTCCACGCCAGTCACGCGAAGGCCCCGGTCCAAAAGCCAGTCGAGATCCACGGATTTTCCGCATAGAGGCACAAAGACCGCGTCTCCGGCGCTCAGACCCAGGCGGTCAAAATGCCCCAGAAGCATCTCGTGCGGCCTGTCTTCGTGAAACCCGGTCCTGTTCTCGCGCCAGCGCGCCTGCCAGAATTCCTCGTCCATTCGATCCCTGTTCCTTTTCACATAAGCCGATTCTTCGTTTATACGAGTTCAAGTCCACTTGAGGTCAAGAGCCATGGTCAACCCGGCGCCGCGGCCGCGCCCCGCCGCCTCGATGGCGCACATCATGCCGGCGGCGCCGAGGTTGAGAACGAGGACATCAACCCGCCGCACGAAGGTTATCCCCGCTGCCGCGAAGCCGCGAAACCGGCTCCTGTTCCAAATCGCCTCGGCTTGCTCTATGAGAACCGCAACGTGATGTCGCCGACGAGTTGTTCATGGCCCAGAAATCCAAGAAGACGTCTTCAGAAAGAGCCGCGGACGGCAAGAAAGCGCCGCGAAAGCCCGCCTATGTGGACAACAAGCGCGGCGTTGAAAACTGGAAGCAGGCGGGCGAGTGGCTGAGGTGGCGCGGTATCGAGGACCTCGAGTGCATCACGCCGGACCTTGCGGGCGTGCCGCGCGGCAAGATGATGCCGACATCCAAGTTCACCTCCAACACGTCGCTCTCGCTGCCGTCGGCCCTCTACCGGCAGACGATTTCCGGAGAATACCCCGCCGAGACGGGCAATTTCCGCTACGACCCGCAGGATGGCGACCTGAAGCTGATGCCGGACCTTTCGACGCTTACTGCCGTGCCCTGGGAAAGCGACCCGACGGCGCAGGTGATTTGCGACATCGTCGATCCGCAAGGAAATGACGTCGCCTACGCGCCGCGCAACGTGCTGAAGAACGTGCTCTCCCATTACAGGGAAAAGGGCTGGCGCCCGGCTGTCGCGCCGGAGATCGAATTCTATCTCGTGGCGGTCAATGACGATCCCGATTATCCGCTGCAGCCACCGCTGGGGCGGTCCGGGCGCCCCATGGCGCGCGGCCAGTCCTATTCCATCGCCGGCGTCAACGAGTTCGACGAGCTGATCGACGACATCTACCATTTCTCAGAGGCGCAGGGCCTGGAGATCGACACGTTAATCCACGAGGAAGGGCCGGCGCAGCTCGAGATCAACCTGCGGCACGGCGATCCGCTGCTGCTTGCCGACCAGGTGTTCATGTTCAAGCGCACCATCCGCGAGGCGGCGCTCAAGCACGGCATCTACGCGACCTTCATGGCCAAGCCGATGCAGGCGCAGGCCGGCTCGGCCATGCACATCCACCAGTCGGTCACCGACATCAAAACCGGGCGCAACATCTTCTGCAACGCCGACGGCACGCCCTCGATGCATTTCTTCTCCTTCATCGGCGGCATGCAGCACTTCGTGCCGAAGACGCTGGTGATGATGGCGCCCTATGTCAATTCCTACCGGCGCCTGACGCCGCAGATGGCCTGCCCGGTCAACAACGCCTGGGGATACGACAACCGCACGGCGGCCTTCCGGGTGCCGAATTCCGATCCGAGCGCAAGGCGCGTCGAGAACCGGCTGCCGTCCTCCGACGCCAATCCCTACCTGGCGCTTGCCGCGTCGCTCGCCTGCGGCTGGCTCGGCATGGTGCGCGGCATCGTCCCCGACAGCCCGACGGAGACCACCGCCAATGCCGGCACCACGGTCGATCTTCCGCGGGGCCTGCTTGAGGCCGTCTCGCTGCTTGAGAGCGAGCCGGCCTTCGCGGAGGTGCTGGGCGCGGAATTCGTCGACATCTATGCCGGCGTCAAGCGCGGCGAATTCGAGACCTTCATGGAGGTCATCAGCCCGTGGGAACGCGAATACCTGCTGCTTAACGTCTAGTGAATAGGTTGGTACCGGCAGTTTCATGTGCTGTGAGGTAAGGTGACGCCAAATTCAATGTATTGATTTTCAGGAAGGTCGATTATGTGGACGAAGCAGACACGATGACCTCTGCCGAAGGCTCCTTGCAGCGGCAATACTATGGCGATGAATTTCACAGTAAGGAGTGTTTGTTGTTTTACATCGGCTGTTGAGACCTGATTTGAGGCTAATTGCTGTCATATACTGTCGTGTGTGGATGGCAGGAGGAAAGCACCTGTGAAAAAGGAACCTCAACTTAATTACCGTTATCTGGGCTCAGCTCAGGCAGAGCTCGAAAGCCCACCCGTACTTATCGGATCGAGGATCATCGTGAATGTCCTTGGTGGTACTTTCGAGGGCCCCGAAATGAGCGGCAAGATCCTGCATTCCGGCGGGGATTGGCTTTCTGTTCGACCGGATGGGTCGATGGCCATAGATGTAAGATCAACTCTCGAAACCGATGATGGGGCCCTGATCTTTACATGGTATTCTGGGCGAATTGTGCTTCCACCGGAAATGCACGAAATGGATGCTGCCGAGCGACACACCGTCGATCCCTCGAAGTATTATTTCCGAGCCGCGCCCTACTATCAAACCGTGTCTGAGAAGTACGCATGGCTGAACAACATACAGGCGGTTGCAGTGGGAAGAATGACAGAGAACGGTGTCGCCTACGATATATTTGAAATCCTCTAACGCACGTAGTTTTTGATGATAAATGCTGGCGAACCCTCTGCGGCGTAGAATGGCTAGACAATGTCCGCTCCAGGCTCAGAGCGGCCATCCGACTATCTGAGAACACTGCCGGTCCAGACTCCTGTGCAGGCTGAATTGAAACCGGTTCCGCCCTCTTCGACAAATTTGCTCTGGCCTTTTTAAATCGATTAGATTATGAGGAGGCCGGACATTCCGACACAATCCGCATTGCGAGCCAGCAGCGATGAGCAGTCAGATCATTCCCGTCGAGCCGTTCGACTATGTCGTCTTTGGCGGCACCGGCGATCTCGCCGAGCGCAAGCTACTTCCGGCGCTCTATCACCGGCAGATTTCCGGGCAGTTGACGGAGCCGACCCGCATTATCGGCGCCTCCCGCTCCGAATTGGACGACGAGGGTTACCGGGCATTCGCCGGCGACGCGTTTTCGCGGCATCTGACCGGCGGCGATTTCGATGAAAACGAGGTCAAGCGCTTCCTCGACCGGCTGCATTACGTCTCGGTCGACGCGAGCTCGGAACGCGGCTGGGACGACCTGGCAAAACTGCTCGCGGAAGGCGGCGACCGGGTTCGCGCCTTCTATCTGGCCGTTGGTCCTTCGATCTTCGGCGACATTTGCGACCGCATACACAGCCACGGTCTGGTCAACGACAATACACGCATCGTCGTCGAGAAACCGATCGGCCGTGATCTCGAGTCCGCCCGGGCCCTGAACGACACGATCGGCCATGCTTTTTCCGAAGACCAGATCTTCCGCATCGACCACTATCTCGGCAAGGAAACGGTGCAGAACCTGATGGCGCTGCGCTTCGCCAACGCCCTTTACGAACCCCTGTGGAACTCGGCCCATATCGATCACGTTCAGATCACGGTGGCCGAGTCGGTGGGGCTCGAGGGCCGCGCCGGCTACTACGACCGTGCGGGGGCGCTGCGCGACATGGTGCAGAACCACCTCCTGCAGCTCTTGTGTCTGGTGGCGATGGAAGCTCCCACCTCGATCGATGCCGAGGCGGTGCGCGATGAAAAGCTCAAGGTTCTCCGGGCGCTGCACCCGATCAATGCCGGCAACGCCTCCAGACTGACGGTGCGCGGGCAGTACCGCGCCGGCGCCTCCGCCGGCGGCGCGGTCGACGGCTATCTCGAGGAGCTCGGAGACGGCAACTCGAACACGGAGACTTTCGTCGCCATCAAGGCGGAGATCGAGAACTGGCGCTGGGCGGGCGTTCCCTTCTATATGCGCACCGGCAAGCGCATGGCCCAGCGGGTTTCCGAAATCGTCATCAATTTCAAGCCGATACCGCATTCGATCTTTAGCGAGGGCACGGGCCAGATCATCGCCAACCAACTGGTCATCCGGCTGCAGCCGGACGAAGGCGTCAAGCAGTGGATCATGATCAAGGATCCGGGCCCCGGCGGCATGCGGCTGCGGCACGTGCCGCTCGACATGAGTTTCGCGGCGAGCTTCGGCGTGCGCAATCCCGACGCCTATGAGCGGCTTTTGATGGATGTCATCCGCTGCAACCAGACGCTGTTCATGCGGCGCGACGAGGTCGAGGCGGCCTGGCAATGGGTCGACCCGATCCTGTCGGCCTGGGAGGAGACGGACCAGCCCTGCCACGGCTATACGGCCGGCACGTCCGGCCCGACCAACGCCATTGCGCTTATCGAAAGGGACGGCCGCACCTGGCATGAAAGCAGATAGGCACGAACCGCGGATCAACCGCCACGCCAACGGACAGGCGCTCGCCGAAGCGTTGTCCTCGGATATCGCGGCCGCACTGAAAACGGCGATCGAGCGCGACGGGGCGGCCGTGCTCGCGGTTTCCGGCGGCTCCACTCCGCGGCAGATGTTCCAGGCGCTGAGCCGGACCGAGATCGAATGGTCGAAGGTCACGGTGACGCTCGTCGACGAACGCTTCGTCGCGCCGTCGCACGAGCGCTCGAACCACCGGCTGGTAGCAACCCATCTTTTGCAGAACGAAGCGGCATTCGCCCGGTTCATTCCCCTCTATCGCGAAGGCCGCCCGCCACCGGAAGCGGCCGTGGATGCGGCGTCTGACGTCGACGCGCTGGAACAGTCGATCGACATTGCCGTGCTCGGCCTCGGAACGGACGGACACACCGCCTCCTGGTTTCCGGGAAGCCCGGAACTCGCGGCCGTCACCGATCCGCAGCAGACGAAGACGGTGATGGCCGTCGAGGCACCCGGCGTTCCCGAAGTCCGCCTGACCCTGACCCAGCCGGTGCTGTGCCGCGCGGGAACCGTTGTCCTGCACATCGAGGGCCAGGAAAAAAGCAAAGTTCTGGAAGCAGCGCTCGAGCCCGGCCCGGTGGAGGCCTTGCCGGTGCGCGCTATCTTGAGAAAAACCAGGGCGCCATTGCAGGTCTACTGGGCGCCATGACAGCGCCGCGCGGCGACGCGGGCGACTGACGAACAATCATAGGGCCGGTTCGACCGGCCGCGTATATGCGAGTTTGTGAACACACCCAAACGGCAGGAAAACCCAAACGGCAGGAAAACCATGTCCGCACACGCATCCGTCCTTTCGATCACCCAGCGTCTCGTCGAGCGATCCAAGCCGACCCGTGAGGCCTATATTGAACGCACCCGCAAGGCCGCCGAGGAGGGACCGAACCGAACCGTCTTGTCCTGCGGCAACCTCGCCCACGGTTTCGCCGCCTGCGGCCTGTCCGACAAGGAGGCGCTGGCCGGCGCCCGGGTGGCCAATCTCGGCATCATCACCGCCTATAACGACATGCTTTCCGCGCATCAGCCGTTCGAGACCTTCCCGGCGCTGATCCGCCAGGCGGCGCGCGAGGCGGGCGGCGTGGCGCAGGTGGCCGGCGGCGTTCCGGCCATGTGCGACGGTGTCACCCAGGGCCAGCCGGGCATGGACCTTTCCCTGTTCTCGCGCGACGTGATCGCGCTTTCGGCGGCTGTCGGCCTTTCGCACAACATGTTCGACGCGGCGGCCTTCCTCGGCGTCTGCGACAAGATCGTTCCGGGGCTGGTGATCGCCGCGCTGACTTTCGGGCACCTGCCCGCCGTCTTCATTCCGGCGGGCCCCATGACCTCCGGACTGCCCAATGAGGAGAAGGTGCGCATCCGCCAGCTCTACGCGGAAGGAAAGGTCGGGCGGGCGGAGCTTCTGGACGCCGAATCCAAATCCTATCACGGCCCCGGCACCTGCACGTTCTACGGCACCGCAAACTCCAACCAGATGCTGATGGAAATCATGGGCTTTCACCTGCCCGGCGCTTCCTTCATCAATCCAGGCACGCCGCTGCGCGAAGCGCTGACCAAAGAGGCCGCGAAGCGGGCGCTGGCAATCACCGCGCTCGGCAACGAATACACGCCGGCCGGCATCATGTTCGACGAGCGCAGCGTGATCAACGGCCTCGTCGGCCTGCACGCGACCGGCGGCTCGACCAACCACACCATGCATCTCATCGCCATGGCGCACGCCGCCGGCATCGTGCTGACATGGGAGGACATCTCCGAACTTTCGGATATCGTGCCGCTGCTGGCGCGGGTCTATCCGAACGGCCCGTCCGACGTGAACCACTTCCACGCCGCCGGCGGCATGGGCTATCTGATAGCGCAGCTTCTCGAAGGCGGCCTGCTGCATGACGACGTGCGCACCGTGTGGGGCGAAGGCCTTGCCGATTATGCCATCGAGCCGAAACTCAACAGCGACGGCACGATTTCCCGCGAACCGGCGCCGCCGGTCAGTGCCAATCCGAAGATCCTGTCGACCATCGAGGCGCCGTTCCAGGACAATGGCGGCCTGAAGATGCTGAGCGGCAATCTCGGCAAGTCGGTCATCAAGATCTCGGCGGTGAAGCCGGAACGGCATGTGATCGAAGCGCCGGCGAAGATCTTCTCGTCGCAGCAGGCGCTGCAGGCGGCGTTCAAGGCCGGCGAGCTCGACCGCGATTTCGTCGCCGTCGTGCGCTTCCAGGGGCCGCGCGCCAACGGCATGCCGGAACTGCACAAGATGACCCCTCCCCTCGGCGTGCTGCAGGACCGCGGCTTCAAGGTGGCGCTGGTGACGGACGGGCGCATGTCGGGCGCCTCCGGCAAGGTGCCCGCGGCCATCCACATCACGCCGGAAGCCCTCGACGAAGGGCCCATCGCCCGGCTGCGCGACGGCGACATGATCCGGCTCGATGCATCAAAGGGAACGCTCAATGTGCTGGTCGACGCGGCCGAGTTCGCCGCGCGCCGGCCCGCGGCCGCCGACCTTTCGGAGGGTGCGCACGGCATGGGCCGCGAGCTGTTCGCGAATTTCCGCGCCATCGCCGGCCGGGCCGACAACGGAGCCAGCGTGCTCTATAGCTGATATGGCTCAGAAGACGGGCGGTGTCCGGCCGGCGTGGCGGCACGCCGACACCAGCGTGTTGGCCATCAGCATGGCGATGGTCATCGGGCCGACCCCGCCCGGAACCGGCGTGATCGCGCCCGCGACCTCCGCGCATTCCGCATAGGCGACATCGCCGACAAGGCGTGTCTTGCCTTCACCGCGCTCCGGCGCGGGTATGCGGTTGATCCCGACATCGATCACCGTTGCGCCGGGCTTGACCCAGTCGCCGCGAACCATTTCGGGCCGCCCAGCGGCGGCCACCAGGATATCGGCGTTGCGGCACGTGGCCGGAAGGTCGGGCGTGCGGCTGTGGCAGACGGTGACGGTCGCGTTGGCGGCCAAGAGCAGGCTTGCCATCGGCTTGCCGACAATGTTCGACCGGCCGACCACGACGGCATTGAGACCGGAAAGGTCCTTGCCGCGCACCCGCTCGACCAGCAGCATCGATCCGGCCGGCGTGCAGGGAACGAAGGCGGCGTCGATCTCGCCGGTGGTCAGCTTGCCGGCGTTGATGACGTGGAATCCGTCGACATCCTTTTGCGGACTGATCGCCTGGATCACCACACCGTCATCGATGTGATCGGGCAACGGCAGTTGCACGAGGATGCCGTGGATCTGCGGATCGTCGTTGAGCTCCTCGACCAGGGCAAGGAGGTCGGCTTCGCTGGTCGATTCGGCCAGGGTGTGCTGAACGGAATGAAAGCCGCATTCCCGCGCTTTCTTGCCCTTCGAGGCCACGTAGACCTGGCTGGCCGGATCCTCGCCGACGATGACGACGGCAATTCCGGGAACGACGCCGGTCGCCTCCTTCAGGTCCGCGGCGGCTGATTTGACCGTCTCGACGACGCTTTCGGCGACGGCCCTGCCGTCGATCACGGTTGCCGTTTCCGTAACTGCTGTCATTCACGATGCTCCCAGTAAAAAGGGCCGGCCGCGCTCAACACCATGAGCCGGACGCGCCGTTATTCGCCGGTCCGGTGCATAATGCAATTTTCACGGATAGGAAATGGCCGGCATGCGCCTTTTATGCAGAAATGGCGCGCCCCGTGCGCACGTTTGCGCCATGGCCCCGTCGCGATACTGTCAATGCGAGGCGTAGGTGCCGCGGATGCGCGCCTCCTCGCGCGCCTTCTTCAGCCGCTCAACCGCCTCGCGTACCTGCCGTATGTCGTGGCGTATGCTTTCGGCGTCGTCCTCGAAATCCGGGTCGCCGGGCCCGAGGATCGGCTGCTGCGGCCAATCGTCCTCAGCCCCTTGATGCGCGGCCCTTTCCCCCTGCCCGCCGGGTGACGGCGTATCGACGACCGGCGGCAGCTCGGCAGCCGGGGCGGGCTGCGGCGGTTCTTCCACGGCGATCCCGGGTCCGGCGGGTGCCGGCGCAGGTCCGGGCACGGGCGCCGCGCCGCGCTGGATTCCCGATGCCAGGCTTCGATAGGCGCCAAGCATCATGACGACGGCGAGACCGGCAAGGAAACCGAGGACAGCACCGCCAGCCGCTATGATCTTTCGCGAGGGGCCGGTCGGCTTGATCGGCGGCGTCGCTTCGGAGATGACGCGGATGTTGCTGGTGTTCAGGTTCTGCTGCTCGCGCGTTTCGCGCGCCCGCTTCAGGAAGGATTCGTAAATGGCCGAGGTCGCACTTGCTTCGCGCTCGAGTTCCCTCAGGCGAACCAGGTCCGTCGACGTGGTGACCTGCTTGCTCTTCAGGATCGCCAGATCGGCAGCGAGCTGCTGCTCGGACTGGACGATCCGCCTGAGTTCGGTCTGCGTCGCCTCGACAATGCGGCGCAGTTCGTTGCGGATTTCGGAACGCGCCGTTTTCAGTGCCTGTTCGGCGGCGATGCGCTGCGGATGACGCGGCCCGAGGCTGGTGGCAAGCGCGTCGGCAGCGCGTTTCGCGCCGGCATATTCGGCGCGCAACTCACCGATGGTGGAAGACTGCAGGATTTCCGGCGCGGTTCCGGACAGCACGGAATCGATGTCAAGCTGGCTGGCGGTCTCGGCCCTGACCTGAACCTCGGCCCTCTGGGCGCGCAACTGGGCAAGCTGCTGGTTGAGACGGATGATCTGCTCGTCGCTGATCAGGCTGCCGCCGGCGTCGACAAGATCGTTGTCGGCCTTGTACTGCTCGACCCGCGTTTCCGCCGCCTCGACATCCTGCCTCAGCTCGTCGAGCTGGCGGGTCAGTGCCGCCGATGTGCGTTCGAACAGCGCCGATTGCGCCTCGCGCTGCTTGGCGATGTAGACGTCGACGATCCGGTTGGCGATCAGTGCCGATTTCCCGGGATCCTCGGTCGTCACCGAAACATAGACGATGAATGTCTTCTCGCCGCGATAGACCGCCACATCCCGGGACAGGGACTGCACCGCCAGGAAATTGCGGTTGGCCTGGGCGTCCCCTTGTCCGGTAAAGAGATCGCGGACGAAGCCGACCACACCGCCGATGCCGGCGGACGCCAGGCCGTTGAATTCCGGATCGTCCGCCAGGTCCAGATCGTCGACCACCGTCTGCAGCACGGGACTTGAGTTGACGATTTTCACCTGGCTGTCGACAAGCGCGAGCATGGCTTCGGCCGAATAGGATTGCGGCAGGAAGTCGGTATCGGTGAGGCGCAGTTCGCGCGGATCGAGCACCAGTTGGCTGACCGCCTCGTATTTGTGGGGCGTCGAAAGCGCCAGCATGACGCCGAGCGCGGCGCCGAGCAGGGTCATGAAGATGATGAACAGGCGATGGTGCCAGGCGGTTGCGATCAGGGTCACGGGGTCGACGAGCGCACCGTCCCGCGGTCCGGATCCGCCGCCACCGCCCGTTCTCGAAGGCGCGGCAGGTTGCCCGGCGGGCATTGCGCCTGCCTTGCCCGCCGCCGAAGTCCCGTGTCCCGGCATCGCAGGCGCGTCATTGCCGGACATCGCCGCCGCCCCGTCCTCGCGTATGTCGCCGGCCGCCGCGCGTATGCGCTCGATCAGGGCCTGCCGGTCAACGGGTGCTTCACCGGCGGATTTTCTCACGCCGATAATGTCCTCGAGTTCATCGCGGGCGGTGCCGTTGTCCACGGGCGCATGTTCTTCACCGGCCGCGCCTGCCCGGCGATCCCGTGTGAAATCGAGAAGCGACCTGCGCCGCCCGGTGCCGCCGTCTGTATCCGGATCGAACATCGATACCTTCCGAACTCATTCGTGTCTCGTCCGCTTATGCCTAACGCAAACTAAAAAACTATGGAAAAGATTTGGTTAATGGCCGGCCTCGCGCATGGGTGCGGCTCCGCCCGGTAGCGCGGGCAATTCCGGGACATTGCGTCATTCAGGCCGACAGGTAGCGCTGGATGACTTCGTACATCGGTTTTGGTTTCAGTGCCTCGTCGAACGGAAGCGGCCGGTTTGGCGCGCCGGCCCGATGGGGCATCACATCCGAGATCCAGGAATAACGGTCGCTCAGGCCCCATGTCGAAACCGAGCGCGGAAGCGCAGCCGAGAAGGCCGCGTCGAGGAGATTGCCGACATGTTCGGCCGCCATTTCATCGCGCAATGCAGCGTCCGGTGGCAGATTCCAGTCGATCACGTCGATCTCGGTCAGGCGGTAACCGACACCGAGGGCTTCCAGGTCCCGGATGAACCGGCCAAGCCCTTGATGATCGATGGGAATTTCCGGATAGAGATGTCCCTGGATGCCGATCGCATCGATGCGCAATTGCCTGTCCTGCAACCGACGGACAAGGTCAAGCACCGCCTCGCGGCGGGCGTCATAGCGCGGCCCCGTGAACTCGAGATCATAGTCATTGACGGCAAGTTCGGCGCCGGGTGCCGCCTCGGCAGCCGCCGAAAAGGCGATGTCCACGTGTGCGGGTCCCAGCAGCCGCATCCACAGGCTGTCGCGCCACGGGCCCTCATGTGCCGGATCGTGGGCGATCACCTCGTTGACAACATCCCACACGGGCACCCGCCCGGAAAAACGGGAGGCCACCGTCCGCACGTGATCGATCAGTGCCGCCTCCGCCTGTGCGGGCCGATCGATCTCCTCAACCCATTGCGGCAGCGCATTGTACCAAACGAATGTGTGGCCGTAGGTGCCGCGGCCGAGCGTTTCTGCAAACGACAGGATGTCGTCCGCCCGGGAGAAGTCGAATTCGCCCGGACACGCCTGCAGCGCGTCCCATTTCAGCGCGTTCATCGGAAAGATCATGTCACAGTGGCTGACAAACAGCGCCGTGTAGTCGGGATCACTGATGAAATGGTCGTATTCGAGGGCAGCGCCGAAGGGCACCCGCCGAGCGGTCCGGACGGTCGTTGCCGACGTGTCCTGCGTCACGGCACCGGCAGCCACCGTCGCGCCTGCGACGGCCAGCAAAGAACGGCGTGTTAAGGATTTTGCGCTACGCTTGCGGTCGGTGACAAATCGATAGTCGGACGGCATGTCTCGCACTTCACTCCAATCATCTCCGGTAGGCCACGTTGCCACAAAACTGGCTAGAAATTGTTAAGCGCAACACAGGTATTTTACGGGGCTATGTCTGGGCGCTCAGCGGCTCGGCAGGGCGCCTCGTCATATCCCTCGCCTACTTCATCGCCATCGCCAACACGCTGTCGATCGCGGAATTCGGCGTCTTTGCGACCGCGTCCGCCATGGGCGTGGTGCTCTCGCGGGTGGCGGCGCTCGGATTCTCGTCGCCGCTCTACCGGGTGGCCACCGTCAAGCCGCGCCTGATCGGCGCCTATTCTGCGGGCTACATCGCCGCGCTCGCCATCTCGGTGCCCCTCGTCGCCCTGGCCGCGCTGGTCGCCTTTCATCTGGTGTTTGCCGCCGACATCTCCCTTTTGGCCTATGCCGTCATCATCTGCGCGGAAGTGCTTTTGTGGCGCTCGGCTGAAATGGTCATCATCGTGTGCAACGGCATGGGACGCTTCGCCCGGGCGGCGCTGCTCGTCGTCACCGGATCGGCGCTGCGCGCCGCCGCCGCGCTTTTGTTCGCGGCCATCGGTTCGGCGACCCTGCAGCAATGGGCCTGGTACTACCTGGCCGCCAACGCGATCGCCATGGCCGTCGCCATCGCGTTCTTCTACCCGCGCTACCGGCTTCGCTGGTCGCCGGCGCTCTACCTGCGCCGCTGGCGCGATTCCGTCTCGGTCGCCGGAGCGGAAATCCTGTTTTACCTGCAGTCCGAACTCGACAAGCTTCTCGTGCTCGGCATCGGCGGGCCCGAGACCGCCGGCCTTTACGCCATTATCATGCGGCTGGTCGATCTGACGGCGCTGCCGATACGCACGTTCAACATGATGCTCGTGCAGGCGATCATGCGGGCGCGCGATACCATCAAGTCGCTCAGGACGCGGGTCCTGATCGAGGGCGGCATCGCACTCGCATCGACCGTGACGCTGCTGTTCTTTGCCGGCTTCCTGGCACTCTACCCGGCGGCGCTGGGCAGCAACGTGGCGGAAGCCGCGCCCCTGCTGATCCTTGTCGCCGCGGTTCCGGCCCTGCGCAATCTGATCGAATACCAGTCGGAGCTGCTTTACGCGACGGGGCGGACCTTCGTGCGCACCGTCAACATGTCGCTGATCGGGCTCGCAAAGGCGGCGATGCTGTCAGGCCTGCTGCTGATATTCGGCGATTTCGGCCAGTGGGCCCTGCTCCTCAACGGTGTCTTCCTGCTGCTTTACATGCTTTCCGCAGGGCTGACCTACCCGGCGCTTCGGAAGGCGGGACGGCGCGTGATCTGAAACCGGGCACGCTCCAATTCAGGGCAGAACGGCGCGGCGGATATCGGCAAGGTCATGGCCGATGAAGGACTGGATGCCGATGCCGACCTGCTGCGGCTCCATGCCGGCCAGGAAGCCGGCGATATCTCCGCCCTGCGGAGACCTGCCGCTGCCGTTCCACATCACGTGACACAGAGAACGGTCGGTGTGCACGTGGCCGGCGCCCTGGCGGACCTCGTCCACGAAACGACCGTAGAAAGTGCATTCCGATATGGCGCGGCTGCGGGTGATGGCGCGCATCCAGTTTTCGCCGCTGACGCTTTCTATGTGCTCA
Source organism: Nitratireductor sp. XY-223 (assembly GCF_004959855.1). GTDB lineage: Bacteria > Pseudomonadota > Alphaproteobacteria > Rhizobiales > Rhizobiaceae > Hoeflea_A. The sequence goes on from NZ_SPNT01000005.1 coordinate 47,271, forward strand.
AGCAGCGCGCGCAGCGTGTCGGTGCGCCAGCCGATCAGCGTGTTTATATAGTCATGATAGGGCGGAGGCCCGGTCTCACCGGCGCGCCCGAGCAGCGCGTCCGTCCGTTTAATCCAGCGCAGGTGATCGGCCATGGCGGCGATCGTGGCATTGTCGCGCCGATACAGTTTGAGCTTGTCGCCCTGCCACAGCCCGGCCGGATCGAACGACCGCAACAGGGCAACGTCGGAATCGGCGGAGAAGATCGCCGGCTCGTCCAGCAGCCGACCCATGCCGAGCCGGCGGAGCTGCTGTACATGCCAGCCGCGCAGCGGCATCGCGTGCGGCCCGAGCCACATGCGGCGCCGCCCGAAAGAGAGCGGATCCGGAAACGGCCGCAGCCAGTCCGGCAGGATCTCCCGCTCATCGACCACGACACGGCGCGGCCCAGTCAGCGCACGGAACAGCTCCAGATCGCGCTGTTCCACCAGGATGTAGTGCGTCCAGTCGCCGTTCAGCCAGACATCCATGCTGTCGCTGAGCAACCTGCAGCGTTCAAGATCCACCGCATAAGAGGCTGTCACAACGGCTGTTCGCATCTGCCGATCTCCCGGGCCATCATACCGCTGCCGGTCCGCCCGCGTCCTTTCGCCGGAAATATTTGTACCGTAGCACGCGAAAGAAGAATATCGGGTTACCGACAAGGTAGCGCCGCCACAGGCGCCGGGGTTCACAGACAAGCCGGAAAACCCATTCGCAGCGCAGCCGGCGAATCCAGAGCGGCGCACGTGGCACTGCTCCGGACACGAAATCGAACAGTGCCCCGACAGCGAAAACGACTTTTCCGTGTTTGCCGCGGATGTTGTTCTCGATCCACAGTTCCTGCCGCGGGCTGCCCATGGCAACAAGCACGATGTCCGGCCTGATGTCAGACAGCTCCGCCAATGCCCTTTGTCCGCCGTCGCCGTCGAAAAACCCGTCCGACACGGCAGTGAACTCGTGCCACGGGCAGCGCTGCCGCAAGGCTTGCGTGGCCTTGGCGAGGACCTCGGGACGCGCTCCGATCAGCGCGACACGGCGCGGTTCCCTGAGATAGGTCAACAGAGCGGGAATGAAGTCCGTTCCGTTGAGATTGGCCGGGAACGGCGACCCGTGAAGCGCGCGCGCCGCCATATCGACGCCGAGGCCGTCGGGCAGGATGGTGGAATGCGCCAGCGCATTGCGGAACGCGGTATTTTTCGTCGCCAGGTTGGCGTTGTTGGCGTTGAGGAAGGCGAAAACGGTCTGTCCGTCGGCGGCGAGAGCCTCCTTTATGCAGACAAAGGCCTGCGGCCAGTCGAGCCACGCGACTTCGATATCAAGTATGTCCCGGCGTGCGGGCTTTTGTATCGTCTTCACCGACGCGTCTGTCATCGACATCTCTGTGGTTGCGAAATGGGGTCGCCCGCCGAATGGAGGCCCGGACCGTTTCAGCCACCTGTCACATCATCAATGCATAATTTCTAGATTATGAAGGCGGTGATTTACTATGGTCATTCGATGCAATTTAACTACTCCGCGAAAAAATGGTTAACGAGCAGGTTCTATATTAATATTCCACAGTCAATTTTCAGCGATTGATGTAATTCCCATCTCTATAGCCTTTATAAGCGCTTCCTTTTGCTTACGGTAAAACTCTCCTCCGTCCAGGAGTCCGCCGTTTTTTTCTTGCGTGGCATGCAAATTGGACACAAGTGCCGCCGCAAACTCGGCCGGATCGTCCGCAATCGTGCAATTTTTCGGGATGGAACTGATGCCGCGCACCGCCGTTTGCGTGGCCACCGTCGGCAGTCCTTGCTCGAATGCCTCGATGGTCTTGAGCTGGACACCGGTGCCAGCGGTGCTGGCGAGCGGTATGACGGCGCAGGAACGAAGGAACGCCGGCGCATCGGGCACCCGGCCCAGGAAACGCACGCCCGGATGGGCGATGGCGGGTTGCGGCCCGGCCAGCGCACCGGCGATGGCGATCGTGGCGGTTTCCGGCAGTTTCGGAACCACCTCGCCCAGGAACCAGTCGAGGCCGATGCGGTTCGGCCTCCAGCTCCAGGAACCGATCAGCCCGAAATCATGGGCGATGGCGCGGCCGGGCTCGAGCGGCGGCGGCGGTTCGGTCCCGGTCACCATCGGCAGAACGGCGGAGCGCGTCCGGTCATCGCCGGCAAGAAACTGCCGGTCTTCCTGCGACAGCGTCCAGAGGAACCGGGCCTGTCTGCACAGGTCCCTTTCTATCCGGTCGAGCAGCCGGGCCTCGCGCCGGAACAGAAGCGTCTCGAACGGGTTGCCGGCATGACGGGCGTTCTCGGCCGCCGACCGGGCCTCGATATTGTGGGCGACAAAAATGGACCTGTGTCGCGCAAATTCCCCGGCGAAGGCCCCGGGCAATTGAACGGAATTGAGAATGACCCCGTCAAAGGGCGCAAGCCGGTCGATCGAGCGCAGCAGCGCCGACCTGCCGCAGGCCAGCATCTTGGCCGAAGAGAACGTGGTCCCGTGACGCATTGCCGTTGCAAGCCAGCGCAGTTTGGTTGCCGCGGACACCCGCTCGGTCGTCACTTCCTGCTCGCCCAGTACGACCGTTTCATCCGCCTCGGCCAGCGGCACAGACGGAAGCTTGTAGCCAAGCATGCTGACCCTTGCGCCCTGCTCACGGACGGCATCGAGGATGACCCGGTTGGCGATATCAAACCCGGAAACCGGACGCGCGGGCGGAAGCAGCGATGATACGAACACCAGATGCATGCGGGCCTGTTCCTTGCCGTTGTCGTGCCGGGGGACCTTAGGCGCAAAAGATGAACGCACCGTATTCAGTCAATATTCAGAAATGCGTGATATTCCCGCAAAAGCCGGGATTGCAATGAGTGCACAACGGGCAGCGCAGATGACCGAACCAACCCATCCGGATACCAGCCTCCATTACCGGTCGCCGTCGTTCGACGCCGATGCCGCCGAGATCGTCGTGACGGTCCCGACATTCCGCCGGCCGCAGATGCTGGCGAGAACGCTCGCCTCGATCGCCAACCAGGATTTCACGGAGCCCTATTGCGTGGTGGTCATCGAGAACGATGCCGAAAAACGCGCCGGCGCCGAAGCCGCCAAGCGGTTTTTGCAGGCGTCGCGGCTGCCCGGCCTCGTCCTCCTGGCGCACCAAAGGGGCAATTGCCATGCCTACAACGCCGGCTGGCGGCTGGTTCGGGAATCCTTCACCAATTACAGCGCCGTCGCCGTCATCGATGACGACGAGGAAGCCGACCCGCGCTGGCTGAGCGCACTTTGCGGGACGGCGCAAGATGTCGGCGCTGACATTGTCGGCGGGCCGCAAGTCCCGGTCTTCGAGACCGGCCATGCACCGCTGGCACGCCATCCCGTCTTCGCGCCGCCCTACGAAACCACCGGGCTCGTGCCGATCCTCTACTCATCCGGCAATGTTCTCATCGCTCGCCAGGTGCTTGAATCGATGCCGATGCCGTTTCTCGACCCGGCCTTCAACTTCATCGGCGGCGGCGACAGCGATTTCTACAGCCGCGCCAGGGAACACGGGTTCTTCTTCGCCTGGTGCGCGGAAGCGCCGGTTTACGAATCGATCCCGGCACGGCGCACCACCCGGTCGTGGCTCAGCGCACGGGGCCGCCGCGAGGGCGCCATATCCGCGCTGATCGAAAACCGCCGCCGCCCCGGATTTACCGGGCACATGCGCACGCTGGCAAAATCGTTTCTCATGCTGGCCGCGGCGCCGCTGAGGGCCTTAAGGCACGGGTTCGAGGCACGGTCGGCGTTGCACGGGATGTATTACATTCACGCCGCCACGGGACGCCTTGGCGCCGAATTCGGCCAGATCAACGAGCAGTATCGCAATCCGGAGGCGAACTAGCGCGAAGCGCCTGGCCGGATCATCCTTCAAGATGACAACAAACGGCAAATCCGACGAGCCGGTCCGGCTCGTCGGCGCAGAGGACATGCGGTATTCATGGACCATGCAGGCCGGCGATTGCGGGCCTGTTCGATCCGGCCCGCAATTGCCCGCGTTGCGGCTGGCGGCGCTTACCTGAGCGACGTGAAGGACGTCGCCGAAACCGCACCGATCGCGGAGATCGAGACCGAAGCCCCGGCACCGCTGACCGTGCCGCTGGTGATCGAAGCGGCGGCATTGGTGATCGCACCGCTGTTGACCGCCGTCTGGCTGATCGCGCCGGTGGCGGGTGAACCGAAGGACTGGGCTTCGTTGATGCTCGTGAACGAGACGGCCGATACCGCGCCCGTGGCACTGACCGCGGCCGAGGCGCCGTCGCCGGTGATGCTGGCCACGGTGATCGCGTGGCCGACATCGGCCGCGCCCCTGGATCCCATGCCCCGGTTGGTCACCGCGCCCTGGTTCTGCGTGTTCTGGTAGATCGTGCCCGCGGCGATCGACGGCGTGCCGCCGATTCCGGTGCTGTTGATGCTGGAGACGGACACGGCGGATGCCGCGCCGGCTGCCGAAACGCTGACCGAAGCGCCATTGCCGGAAACCGAGCCGACATTCAGCGCACCGCCGGAATTGCGCGACGTGCCCTGGTGATTGTTGATCACATCGCCACCCAGGTTGCGGGTGGTCTGGCTGATGTTGCCGAACGCCAGGTTGTCGATCTCGCTTGAGCCGACATGGGTCGGCGACACCGACGAAGCCGCACCCAGCGACGAAATGGACGCCGATGCTCCGGCACCGCTGATCGAGAACGGCGAGGCGTTGGAAAACGCGCCGAAATTGCTGACATCGGCACCGGTTGCCAGCGTCGTCGACTGGGTCACGTTGCCGGTGGTCAGGTCGCCGCCGGAGGCGCCGATCATCGTTGCGCCGGTGGAGGATGCCGCGCCCGTCGCCGAAACCGACGCGGAAACGCCGGAACCGGTCAGGCCGCCGACGCTGATGCGGCCCGCTGTGCCGCTGCCGTTCGTCACATCGACATTGTTTGTGGTGCTCTGGCGGATATCGGCGATCGACACATCAGACAGGCCCGCGGCGCCGATGCCGCTCACCGATACGGACGAGACGGCGCCCGTTGCCGAGACCGATGCCGCAGCACCCGGTCCGTTGACCGTCGAGGAAATGTCGATGGTACCGCCGGCATTGGTGACGACACCGTTGTTGGTAGTCGACTGGGTGATGTTGCCGAAGCCGGCAGATGGCGTGACGAAGTTCTGGCCAATGCCCTGAACGCTGACGGACGAAGCCGCTCCGGTCGCCGAGACCGCGGCGCTTCCGCCGGGCGCGCTCAACTGACCGTTGACATCGACAAGGCCGCTTGCCTGGTTGATCGTATTGGAGTTTGTGGTGGATTGTGTGATTGCGGTCTGTGCGGTCGCGCCGCTAGCCCCGGCCAGCATCACAAGCAGCGTGATGCCCGCGACCGATTTGGTCGAGTACATTGCAGTTCTCCTCATACGCGCATCATGCGCGCCCCTGAAATCAGGCCCTGCCATTTCGGTCCCGACCCCTCCGCACCCGTTTGCCTGATGCAGACCGTACGGTCGGATGATCCCGGTTCAACAACACGCTCAACAGCATGTAAGCGCGCCGCCGCTGACAAGGCCCAGGCACAGACGACCAGTTCCTTTCGGGATACCAACTGCAGGTACCCGGAGCTGCATCGCCGCCCAACCAACCTCGGCAAACTCATTTTCCGACTAAATTGAATTGCGCGCCGGTCGTTCCAGGATCGCGGATTTTATGCGCATCCGCTGATCCCGCCCCCAACCGGTGCGACAATCCAATGGATTGGCTCGGCTGGAGCATAAGAACCTATACTGTTAAATTTTGAGTTAATTCAGATTAGTGCAAGTATTTCCTTGCCTATTGGCAAAGTTTTACAGTATCCGTAATTGCAACTTCTACGCTATATTATTCGGCAAAAACTTGAGGAGGCGCGTCTTTTCAGCCGGCTATCGTCATGTTTCGGCGTCCAGCAGATCCCCGACGATCCGGCGACAGTTGTTGCCGGCATGCGGGAATTCCTTCATCACCACATCCGCAACACCGAGCGCGATCGGACCGTTCAGCGCTTCCAACTGCAAGCGCTCCTGGTTCTGAAAGGCGACGTTCCCCGAGGCGAGCGTATTGCCGAAGGTGCGCCCGACACCGGCACCGAGCTGGGTGTAGCGGACCGGCCGCTGGATCATGCTCATCTGCCGGTTGACCCGGGTCGAGGATTCATCGAGCTGAATCGACAGGCTGAGTTGCGCCCAGCCGATGCCGACCGTCGGTCCGACGCCGCCGACGCGAACGTCGGCCTTCACCGGAAGGCTGAAATCCAGGCTGTTGTAGATGCCGTTGATCGCATAATCGGTGGGAACCGCCTCGGTCGGCGCGCCGAAATAGGTGGAAACGACGGTCGCACCCGCCTTGGACAGCGAATCCGTGACATAGGCCGCACTGCCCCCTTGCGGCAGGAAATTGCCGGTCGCGCCCGAGGCCACCGCGTTTATCTTGCCGGTGCTGTCGGCGAAACTGCCGACGACGAAGGTCTTCCCCTTCAAAACCTCCGTCCCGCGGATACAGGCCAGCGTGTCCTCGATACGGGTGTAGGTCTGGACCTTTGTCGGCAGGGGCGCCTGCGTCACCGGCACCGCGGCAGGCCGGTCGACCTCGTTGCCGCGCGGCACTGTGCAGGACGCCGCGGCGACGGCCACTGCCGGCAGGACCAGCGATCCCTTCAATATCGATGTTAGCCTTCCCAACGCATGCCGAAGAACCATGAGTTCCCACTCCACTGGACACAACAACGCCGGTGCTTCGCCGCCCGCGCTAGCGGGTGTTGATTTCACCGTCGTTGCTGACATCGCCCGTGTTGGAACTCGTCTGGTCCGCCGTGATGTCTGCGATGTTGCCGTTGCCGATGATCGACGTGCTGACCACCGTCTGGCTGCCGATCGCCTGGATCGTGAAAGTGCCGGCCGCGCCGTTGTCGTACAGCAATCCGTCTTCCGCCGCGTTGACCTGTCCCGCCACGATTCCATTGGCGAGATGCGCCTCGGAAGATTCGACGGCGCCGCCCACCGCGACGCCGGAGCCGTCCGTCCCCCACATATGTCCGGCGGAATAACCGATATTGTCGGCCTGTGCAGCGGTGGCAAGCAGATACAATGCCGATGCGGCAACTAGAAACAAATATTTCACACCCTGTCCCCTGATTTACAGCCGAAACCATCGGCGGTATAAGCTACCACCGATTGTATATATCGTTCTTTTTCAACTTATATTGATTCTGACGGCTGTTCTGACTGTTCCTATATTTATATTCACTGTCTCCGCCCATCAGACAATCAATTAAAAACAAATTGAAATCAGAAAAACAGTCAAGTCATCAGCTGTTGATAACTGTTGATACTGCACATTCCCGTTGACAGGGTAACGAATAAGGCACTTCTCCCGAAGGCCGCCGAATAAATACCGGTTGTTCCGGCAAACACGGCTGGCACGTAACATTGTCGAAGATTGCAGAGCCGAGCCCGGGGCCAGGCTTCGATCAGCCGTCCTCGCCGACCGATTTGACCGGAGGCGGCGGCAGGCGGCGCTGACGAGCCTTGTTGCGGACCTCAGCCTTGGTCAGGAACTCCATCTGCTCGACAAGCACCTCGTGGAAGACCTTCTTCTTCAGCCGCTCGTTCAGGCGGTCGCGGATGACGACCCTGAAGGCCTCGAGGTCGAACTCCTCTACCCGGGTGAGATCGATCACCCGCTCGCCGACAAGCAGGCTGAAAAGCTCGTCGGTGATCAGCATTTCCGGCGGCAGGCTCAGCTTCTTGAGCACGTCCGGTTCGGCCGTATAGACGAGCCGGGTGATGAAATAGCCGCGAACCTCGCCCTGGTGAATTGCCGGGATCGACATCAGGTCGGAGCGCACATAGTCGAGGCCGCCGAAGAAGTCGCTCTGGTCGCCCTTGTCGTTCGGCTCTGAGGCCATCTGAAGCGAAAAATAGACCGAGGCCAGCGTGACGGCGCAGATCCAGACCCCGGAGATGACAAGTTTGATCATCCGGCCTCACGCAAGTAGAACTGCTCGGCGGTATAGGTGCCGTCGGCTTCCGCCTCGCGGGCCGCATCGCGCAGAAGGTCCGTGACACGGCGCACCGCCTCCAGATGCGCCTTCACCTTCGCGGTGTTGCGATCCAGCTTTTCGCGGATGACCTTCAGCGCTTCGCCGTGCGAGCGGCTCATCTGCTGCGGCGGCACGGCCTTCGTCAGCAGGGAAAGTTCGTAAAGACACCGGCTCTTGTGGTTATTCGAGGCATTGACGTCAAAGTCCGGATCCGTACCGAGAGCGTTGTTTTCCGCCTCGAGTATGGCGTCGAGCCGGCCCAGCACCTTCGTCACCCGGTCATCCGTATTCTCGCTGCCCATGTCACCTCGGCTCCCGATTCATTTGCACTTCGACTGTCCTACGCCTTGCCGCCAAAAAGACCGGCGCGCTCGTCGGCGCTCCGCAGAATGTCGAGCTGGATCTGCTGCACCAGGCCGTTGGCGTAGTTGCGGTTGTCACCCATGGCCTGCGCATGCTCCGCGTCGGCCTCGGCGGGCTGGCGCTGGGCCGACAGTTGCTCGGCAATGCCGATGCCGCCGCCCTCGGCGAGCGCCTTGCCCAGCTGCTCGGCCATCATGCCCTTCCAGATATCGCCGGCGGTGCCGCTGCCATAGAGGTTCTCCGCATCCGTCGGCAACATGCTCTTGATGAAGGACTGGAGCACCATCGCCTCGAATTCGCGGTAGGCCTCGGGCGCCTTGCCGCCCGGTTTCACGTCGGTGCCGACCGGCCTGCCGGCAGCCGCCTCGAAACCCGCGCCCGCCGCCTCGGATGCCTTGGCGAGAAGCTTGCGGTGGGCTTCGCGCACGCTCGACGGATCGGCGGCGCGGACCACATCAAGAACCAGGTCGCTGGGCGGTGAGATGGCCAATGAATCATCCTTTGCGTCTTCGCCGGCAACTATGCACGACGAAGCTTACGGGAGGCTTGAGCACGGTCCGGCTCTCCCCCGGAGGTCGCCCCCTTCACCGCGTCGAGAAGATCCAGGATGGATTCTTCCTCGCGCATCATTTCGGCCTCGCCCGCGGCGGCCGCCAGATGTTCGCCGATGCGGTCCTGCTTGGTCCGTTCGCGCAGGACCTTCTGCTCCTGCAATTGCGCCTGCGCGGTCAGGGTGCTTTCCCGGCTCTTCAACTTCACCATCTGCCGCGCGTAGAGCTGCGGAAACAGGCGGTGCACCTGCGACAGCCCGCCCATCACCTCGACGAGCCTGGCGATCTGCTCACCGACCGCGATGCGCTGACGGTTGGTCTCGGCCAGCTCGGACTCGGCCAGCTTGTGCAACTGGCGCTGCAGGGCGGCGAGCCGGCGCAGGTTCCGCGCCCTTTTTTCAAGTGCGTCAGCGGCCATCGAACACCGGAAGGAAACTGTCGGCGAATTGGCGGAAGAACTCGCCCGAGCCGAAAAACAGCAGGAAAAGGCCGCCGGTCAGGATGAACGGCAGCGAGATGAAATAGACCGGAATCTGCGGCGCCAGCTTGTTGACCATGCCGACCGCGAGATTGAAGATCAGGCCGTAGATGATGAACGGGCTGATCAGCCGCAGGATGATCATGAAGGACGACGACAGGGTGTCGGAAAGGGTGATCAGCGCCATCTGCGGATCGAAGCTGCCGCCGACCGGCATCAGGTCGTAGGACATCGTCAGCGCCTCGATGACGATGTGATGAAAATCCAGCATGAACAGGATCAGGAGCCCGGTCAGGCCGATCAGCGAGCCGAGCTCGGTCTGCGGTTCGTTCTCCTCGACGCCGCTGCTGGCCATGGCGTTGTACCCGATCATCATCGAGACGGCCGTTCCGGCGAATTGCAGGGAAAGCGCGTAGAACCGGGCGACGAGACCGAGCACCGCGCCGATCAGGATTTCCACGAATATCAGCGAGACGTATCCGGCGGTCGAGACCGACACCTTGGGATAGATCGACTGCCACATCAGCGGCAGCAGCGCCATCGAGGCGGCGATGGCGACGAACAGGCGGATCTGCGCGGGAACGCGGAAGCTGCCGAGACCCGGCATCAGCATGAAACAGGCGCCGATGCGGCTGAAGGAGGCGACCAGTGCGAGCACCGTTCCCTCCAGATCGTTGATCATGAGATCGAACCCAGGATCTGGATCTCGATGCCCTTGGCGATCTCGACATGCGAAATGACCGGGAGGGTGGCGAACAGCCGCTCGATGATCATGCGCACATAGGGCCGCGCGTCCGGAGCGGTGACGAGCACGAAGCGCGTGCCGGCGTCGAGATGCTCGCGGATCACCTTGGTGGCCTGTTCGCTGAATTCCTCGAGCAGCGCCGGCTCGATGTCGAACTCGACGACATCGCCCTTGGCGTCACGCTTCAGCGCCTGGTGGAAGGCAAGGTCCCAGCGGTTGCCGAGCCGCAGCACGCGCAACACGCCATTGTCGGCGAGATCGCCGCACAGCTGCTGCGCCATGCGGATGCGCACATGCTCGACGATCTGCTCGGTCTTGCGCAGATGCGGCGCCAGTTCCGCGACCGCCTCGAGGATGAGATGCAGGTTGCGGATCGACACGCGCTCGGCGAGAAGCAGCTTCAGCACCGCCTGCAGGCCGGAATAGGACATGTGGTTGGAGCAGATCTCGTCGGCGAGCTTGCGGTATTCCGGATCGAGCCTGTCGAGCAGCGCCTTCATGTCCTTGTAGGACAGGAGCTGCGGCAGGTTGTTGCGGATCACCTCGCTCAGGTGGGTCAGCACCACCGAAACATTGTCGATCGGCTGGAAGCCCTCGCGCTTGACCTCCTCGACGAGGCTCTCGGGCACCGAAACCGCAGGCAGCCCGAAGGCGGGCTCGCGGATCTCGTCGCCGGGGACCGATGGCTTGCGGCCGTTGCCGATCACCACCATGACCTCGCCGACGCGCAGTTCGTTGGCGGCCACCGCGGTGCCGTGGATGCGGATCTGGTAGGACTTGTCCGGAACGGCGAAATCGTCCGTGACCTTGATCTCGGGAACGACGAAACCGTATTGCGAGGCGAATTTCTTCCTGATCTTGCCGACCCGGAATGCCAGTTCCTGATGGGCGCCCAACAGGCGCGCCGACACATGCTTGCCGAGGCAAAGCTCGATCTCGCTGGTGTGCAGGACGTTCTTGACCGAATCCTTCTCCTGCTTCTTCTGCTCCAGCAGCTTTTGCTCCTCGTTGTGCCGGATCGCCTGGTTGTGCCGCTCCAGCTGCCTGGGAATGAACCAGCCGGCGAAGGCCATGGCACTGCCCAGGATCATGAACGGCAGAAAGGGCAGCCCCGGCACGACCGCGAGCAGGATCATCAGGCCGGCGGCGACGAACAGCGCCCGCGGATAGCCGCTCAACTGGCCGAGCACCGCGACATCGGCCGATCCCACATTGCCGCCGCGCGAGACCAGCAGGCCGGCCGCCAGCGAAACGATCAGCGCCGGAATCTGCGAGACCAGTCCGTCGCCGACGGAAAGCTTGGTGAAGACATCGGCCGCGTCGCCGATCTCCATGTTGTGGCGGGTGTAGCCGATGATGATGCCGCCGAAGATGTTGATGGCCGTGATGATGAGGCCGGCGATGGCATCGCCGCGGACGAATTTCGACGCGCCGTCCATGGAGCCGAAGAAGGAGCTTTCCTCCTCCAGTTCGCGGCGCCTTGCCTGGGCGGTCTTCTCGTCGATCAGGCCGGCGGAGAGATCGGCGTCGATCGACATCTGCTTGCCGGGGATCGCATCGAGGGTGAAGCGCGCGCCGACTTCCGCGATGCGCGTCGCGCCCTTGGTGATGACGATGAAATTGACAACGACCAGGATCAGGAACACGATGACGCCGATGACGAAATCGCCGGACATCACCATCTGCGAGAAGCCGCCGATGACATAGCCGGCCGCGGTCGTTCCCTCGTGCCCCTCGGACAGGATGATGCGTGTCGTGGCGATGTTGAGCGACAGCCGCGTCATGGTGGCGATCAGCAGGATCGTCGGAAACGACGAGAAATCCAGCGGCCGCTGGATCCACAGGGCGACCATCAGGATCAAAACCGAGAAGGCGATGGAGAAGGCGAGCCCGATATCGATCAGGAATGCCGGGATCGGCAGGAACAGGATCGACAGGATGATGACGATGCCGATGGCAAAGGTGACATCGCGGCCCCTGCCCTCAAGCGGCGGCACTGCTACGGCTGTTGATTCCGCCATGTCCTACCTTGTCCGATCATGACAATTGCGGGGCCGCGCACGGCGTCCCGGTGCTCCTTCGTCAAACTAGCGGGCGAAGCTTGCGCGAGGGTGGCTGCGGATTTCCGGCGGAGCGGGACTGGTGGACAGGCCGCTCAACACCTACTTTAAAGATATTGATTGAACTTGACGGAAATTACCGTAACGCGTTGAAGGAAACTGATTTCATGGAATCCGCATCGCCCTGGACGGGACGCCTTTCGCCGTCGCTCGCCGATTTCGAGCGGCTCGGGCAGGAAGCGTTCGACGGGCTGCCCCAGGAATTCCGCAGCCTTTGCTCGGACATCCAGATCACCGTTGCCGACTTTGCGGAAAAGGACGTCCTGAAATCGCTCGACCTTGCAAGCCCGTTCGATCTGCTCGGCCTGTTCCAGGGGATCGGCATGGCGCAGGGCGCGACGGAAATCCGCACCGGCCAGATGCCCAACCGGATCTGGCTTTACCGCCGCGCCATCCTGGAATACTGGATCGAGCGCGAAGAGAGTCTCGACACCATCGTCCGGCACGTGCTCATCCACGAAATCGGCCACCATTTCGGCCTCTCCGATGACGACATGGAAGCCATCGAGGCCGAAGCCGATTGAGGGTCGGGTCGTAAACCTGTCTAATTCGTCCTGTCGATCGGGTTCGGCCCGGTATAGGTCCAGCGATGGGCCGGCGGCGTCGGCCCCTTGTTGCGGCCGCCCTCGTTCATCTGCTCCCAGGCATGGGCAATGAAACCGACCGAGCGCGACAGGCAGAACAGACCGCGCGCCAGGGGACCGGCGAAACCGAGTTCTGCGTAAATGATCGCAGTCGCTCCGTCGATGTTCATCGGCACCGGTTTGCCCTTCCGGCCATCGAGCACCGCCTGGATCGCCCGGCCGATCGCCGCAAAACGGCCCGAGACCGTGCCGGCGGCGGCGGCCTCGTCAACCAGCGCCAGCAGCCGCGGCGCGCGCGGATCCTCCGGCTTGTGGAAGCGGTGGCCGAAGCCGGGAATGTAGACGCCGTGCCCGGCCTGCCAGTTGTCGATCATCGCGGCCGCGGCGGCGTCCAGCGGCGTTCCCGCGCGAACGGCCTCATCGATCATGCCGTAAAGCGCCACCGCCTGCTCTCCGGCACCGCCATGGATGTCGTCGAGCATGTTGACGGCCGAGGCCATCGCGCCGTTAAGGCCCAGCCCGCAGGTGACCGCCATGCGCGCGGCGGCGATCGACGGCGCCTGTGGCCCATGATCGACTGCCGCCACCAGTGCGCATTCGAGCAGCTTCGCCTCGGCCTCCGACGGCAGGTCGCCCCGGGTCATCAGCCATATCATCTGCGGAAAGGTAACGGTGCCGATAAGTTCCTCGACCGGGTGCCCGCGGAGGCGAATCTTCCCGGGCGCCATATCGATGATGGATGTGGTCCACCAATCGGACACGTCGTTGCGCTTGTCGCTCATATCGTTCCTCCGCGCCTCAGATCGTCCAGTTCTTCCCGCGACACGCCGATTTCCCTCCAGATGGCCTCGTTGTCCTGGCCGAGCTGTGGCGGGGGCCGGTCGACGCCGGGCGCCTCGCCGTCCAGCTTTATCCCGGTGGTCACCACTTCGATATCCCGCCCGACGCCGGGAACATCGGTAAAACCGGCAAGAAAGCCGCGGTCGGCGATCTGCGGCATGGCCAGGACTTCCGGCACAGACAGAACGGCGCCGGCCGGTACGCCGATGCGGTTCAACTCCTTCGCCCAATCGCGTGCCGGCCGCCCCTTCAGAACCTCCTCGAGTTCCCGCTTGAGGGCCGCGCGGTTTGCCTTGCGGTCCTCGCGCGTCGCATATTCCGGTCTGTTGCGCAGATCGGCGAGCCCGAGATGATCGGTCAGCAACACCCACTGCTCATCCTTGTTGGCGGCGATGTTGATCAGGCCGCCGCCGGCTTCGAAAGCGCCGGAGGGCGCCGATGTCGGGTTTTCATTGCCGTTGGCCCGCGGTTCGATGCCGCCGATCAGGTAGTTGGAGACGACCCATCCCATGGTAGCGAGGACGGATTCCAGCATAGAGACGTCGATGAACGATCCGCGCGGCTTCGCGTTCAGCGCCGCGGCGATTGCGAAGGCCGCCGTCATGCCGCCGACGGTATCGGCGATCGGGTATCCGACCCGCAGCGGCCGGCCCTGCGCGTCACCGGTGATGGACATGACACCCGACGCACCCTGGATGATCTGGTCATAGGCGGGACGGTGTACCCACAGTCCCTCCTGCCCGAAGCCGGAAATGGCGCAGTAAATGAGATCCGGCCGGACCGTCTTGAGCGCCTCGTAGCCGACGCCGAGCCGTTCCATCACTCCGGGCCGGAAATTCTCGACGACCACATCGGCCGTTTTCACAAGGCGCCTGAAGAGTTCCTTTCCCGCCTCGTGCTTGAGGTTGACGGTCACCGATTTCTTGCCGGCGTTCTGGGCGAGAAAGGACACGCCCATTCCCCGGCGGTTCAGTTCCGGATCGCCGCCAAGCTGGCGAGCGAGATCGCCGCGCCCCGCGGCCTCGACCTTGATGACTTCGGCGCCCAGGTGGACGAGCTGATGGCAGCAGAAGGGTCCGGCGAGGACATTGGTGAGATCGAGGACGCGCACGCCCCTGAGCGGTTTTGTCATGGTGTGTCCTCCCGTCGGCGCAGGCGCCGGTGAAGGTTATCCTTGCTCCGGGAAATGATCTAGAGCGCCAGTCGCCCCGAAGCATCCGCAATGCTGCGCCGCACGGAATTGTCCAGCTGCCGCAGCAGCGGTTCTTCGGCGCTCAACGCCTGGTTCCGCTTGTGGCGCAGGCGCCAGGCCTGAGGGTTCAGTATCCAGTGCAACCGCTTGCCGCGCAATTCGCTCAGCCCGCGATCCAGCTCGCGGCGTCTGTTGCCGACCCGTATCCATTCCTGCAGCGGTGACACCGATTCCGTTTCGCCGCCGGTGACGCGGGCCTCAGTAAACCCGGTTTGGTGAAGCGCCCTTATCTGGTCCGAGGCCAGTTCGAAAAGCTCCAGACACATCCGCACATAGGCCTGTTTGTCCCATTGCCTCGTCTGCTTGTGGTGAACAAATTCGGCAACCGTCTCGGGGTAGATTCCGAAACTGACATGGGTGGCATACAAAGCGCCCCAGGCGACGTCGCCAATATGCCCGAACTCGCTCGGAAAGGGCCATTCCTTCAGGCAATCCGTCCGATAGAGATTGCTCGCCGAACTGCCCAGAATGGACGAAGGCAAATAGCGAGTTGCAAAATAAGTGGCGCTCTCGGTCGTCAGTCTGAGCGGCGTGCGGATATCGTACTGGTCGATGATCCGGTGGATGGGCCAGGAATGTTCGGCGGGCTCACCATCGTCAGTCTTCATCCGCGGCGGACTGATCACCACATCGCAATCCAGTGAAACGGCCGTTTCATAGAGGGCCGTGAGACCGTCGAGGGATATCGTGTCTCCAACGGTGGAGAAATATGTAAATGGCGACCTGGATTGGGAAACGCCGAAATTCCAGCTCTCGTAGAGCCCCGGGGGATGTTGCAGAAAACCGATGTTGTCGCCCGCAAGATTGCTCTTCAGGTAATCCCACGTGCCGTCCTCGGAATGGCTGTCAACGACAACGACCCGTTCCACATGCGGCGCCCATTCCCGCATCGCAGAAACATGGCGCTGCATCATGGACATCGAATTGTATGTCGGCGCCACAACGGTGATCGGAAGAACCATAGGGGGTACCATGCACGTCGTGCCTGTCGTCGCGGCAGGCGTTCAAAAGGCGATCTTGCGGATTCCTCAAATCCGCTGCTTTCGATCAGCGCGGGAATTTCTGATCGGGACGGATCCGGCTGGACTTCGGGATAGACCATATTTGTGGACCCGACAACGATTCCGGAAATGTCTGTCCCGATCTGCTGTGTAAAACCTGTGGTGGTGTTGCCGACCTGATACGCAGCCGCAGTCGGTCGGCTCTCGAAAGGGGTGCGTTGCCGCGCCGGCGAACGAGCCGGCACCGGCCTCGTGCCGCTTTAGAAGCCGCTTTCGATGCGCGAGAACACGAGATTGGTGAAGCTGGAGATCTGGGCGCCGACAAAGGGGGCCGACACGGCGACGGTCACGAGGATCGCGACAATCTTCGGAACGAAGGTGAGCGTGATCTCCTGGACCTGGGTCAGCGCCTGAAGGAAGGCGATGCCGACACCGACGAACATCGCAACGAAGACCGCCGGTCCGGAGGCCGCCAGGATGGTCCAGATGGCTTTCTGGACGATGTCGAGCGCGTCGGCTTCGCTCATCTCATTGGCCGCCTCAGGAGACCGTCAGGCCGGCACCCATGACCACTTTCTCACCGGTGTCGAGAACCGCGACGACGCCGTCATCGTAGAGCTCGACCTGCTCGACGACGCCGCTGACGGTGCCGTCATTCGATGTGACGGTGCGGCCGATCAGCGAGCCGGCCTGCGAAACCGAATTCGCCGCAAGCAGCTCCTCCAGCCGCGCGTTGGTCTGGATGGTCTGCTCGACCTGTGAGAACGAGGCGAGCTGCGCGATGTACTCGGTCGAATCCATCGGCTCGGTCGGGTCCTGGTTCTGCATCTCGGCGACCAGCAGCTGCAGGAACGTGTCATAGTCGACAGTTGCCTGCTCGGCCGCGCTCGCGGCCGCCGAGGAGCCTGTATACGTGCTGTTAGAAACTGCCTCTACCGCCATGGCGCAATCTCCTTCTTGATGTCTTCCAGCGTCTCAACCGGCATCTGACGGTTGTTGAGGATGTCCTCCTCGACCTTGTAGAGCGCGCGGATCGCCTTGAGCGATTCGAAGACGCGGCCCTCGGTGACCATCGCGTCGATGTGCTTGAGCTCGGTCAGGATCTGTTCGTTGCTGAAGCAGTTGAGCAGCATGACGATGGACTTTTTGAACATCGCGTGGGACTGCTCGGCCCCTTCGGGATTGATCAGCATCATCTGCACGATGAAATAGAGCTGGCGCAGCGGCGTCGACGCGTCCTCGGGCTGCAGGACGTGGTTCTCCAGCAGGAATGTTACGTCATTGAGGAACTCAAGACCGACTTTTCTGTCCACCCGGAGCACGGCCCCGTTGATGAAGATCTTTTCCCCGGTCTTGAGCGAAATGCGCAATGAACTCTTCATTTAAGACCGTCCCGAATAATGGATGAAATATCGATTATGCCTTCGTAATTCTGGGATTCCCCCGACCGGATCTTCTCGGTCTCGCGCAGGATCCAGATGCCGATGGAAATGAGATTGGCGCGCAGTTCCTGCTCCAGCTCGTTTTCGGGCGAACCGAGATCCTCGATGAAACGCACCCATACGCGGTTCACGAAGAACAGGGCCTCTATGGACTCTCGGGATTTCGGACCGTGCTCCTTCGCCTCCTCGAGCATCCTGATGGATTTGTCGAGGACCTGCCGTTCACGGTCCTTGGAGTCAGCAACTGCATCTTGCTGCACTTCCGCATATGAGAACTGATACATTTCAGCTACCTTCGCCCTCTCCGTTACTCACCATTGCGCGACCCACTAAAGGTAATTGGTCAAGCTCAACTGCTGGATCCTCGCCGTTAAAGCGTATGAGGTTTCGACCTGGGTCATCAGCAGAGTCAGACGCGTCGAAGCCTCATAGACATCGACGTTCTCCAGCTCGCCGATATAGACGGACATCAGATCGATCTGGACCTGGATCGACTCGTTGGCCTTCTCAATGCGCTGCTCCGACAAGCCGAGCTGAGCGCGCTGGAAGTCGATCCCGGTTATGGCCTGGCCGACATAGTCGATGGCGCGCTCGACGAGCTCCTGTCTCGTGTCGCTCGATAATGGCGTGGCCAGCATTTCCATGATGATCGTCGAGGCCATGGCCATGTTTTTCGGACCGTCAGCATTGATCGTGGCTGAACTGTCGACCACCTCGTTGGAATTGATGCGGTTGGTCATGACCTGGTCGTCGGCGTTCGACCAGTCGGCATCCCACCCGGCACCGAGAATGAGCGGCTCGACCTGGTTCGTCAGAAAATCGTCCATCTGCGCGGTCGTGATGCCCGACGCCGCGGCGTCGTTCTGGGTAAAGCCGAAATAGGCCAGGTACGCGGCGTCGAAGCTCGCCTTGGCGGCCGAGCCGGTCTCCGTGTAGTCGGCCAACGGCTTCACATCGGTGTTGATGCCGGCAAACAGGAATTCGCCGCTGGCCGAGGAATTGGCAAAGGCCGTAAAGTTCTGAAACGCCGTCTGCACCGTTTCGACGGCGACGTCGAGACGGCCCTGGTCGTCGATATCGACCATGCTGATCAGCGTATCGAGCACCTGCTGCGCGCTTCCCGCCATCTGTTCCAGCGCGTTTTGGGACGAGGACAGGCGGTTGGTGACAAGCGCGTTGCTGTCAATGATCGTGTTGAGGCGGGCGACATCGCGATTGAGCGATATCGTCTGGGCCGTCTGGGCGCCGAGTTCCAGGCCGATATCGGCATGACGACCCGTCGTCGCCTCGGTCTGCGCATTCATCATCTCAGTCTGCGCGCGCTGGACCGTCAGCCGCAGGGCGCTTTGGATGGCGAGCGTTGAAACGAAGGTCGTCTTCATCGCCCTACCCCACCGCCATCAGCGCCGCGAGCATCTCGTCGATGGTCGACAGCAATTGGGTGGACGCCCTGTAGGATTGCTCCAGGTCGAGCAGCAGCGCCATTTCCTCGTCAATATTGACGCCGGTCTCATTGCTGAAGCTCTCAAAAATGCGCACGGTCGCGGCTTCGCGCGTTTCGGAGGACTCATAGGCCTGGGACCGGTAGAGCTCGAGCCAGCCGATGGAGTCGGACGCGTAGCCGATGATGCCGGCGCTATCGCCGGCAAGGGCGGCCGGGTCAAAGGAGATCGGCTCCTCCAACCCTGTCACATAGCCGTCCAGCAGGGCGGAGAAGCCCGTCGCGCCGGTGGCGTTGGAAATGTAGGAGGCCCCGTTGATACCGCCGTCGCGCAACAGGGCCGGGTTGCCGGTGTCCACCAGCACCGCCGGGTTCACGGAAAAGGTCGCGGAGATTCCGGGCTCGATCGTCGCGGCGGACGGCACAGTGCCGCCGGACCAGGTGAAGAGACCCGGCAGATCCGGCAGCGCCGATCCGCTCTGGTCGTGTTCGGCGAAGACGACCACCAGACCGCGGGCTATTTCGTCGAGCTGGGCCTGATAGGTCGGGGCCACATTGTCCCTGATCTGGAGCTGGGCGGCCAGCTCTCCGGTCGCGGTCGTCTGCGCACCGTTACCCGCCTGCAGGGCGACGCCGTCAATATAGACCGCGTTGCCGCTGATCGTTGCGTCAAAACCGTTGGTGGGCGTGAACGAGACCGACCGCGGCACCGTCTCGAACAGGGTCTGGCCGCCGGTCGTATAGATGGCGATGTCGTTGCTTTCGCGCGTGAGCGTGCGAATGCCGACCAGCGTCGAGATCTCCCGCAACAGCGCCTCGCGCGAATCCAGCGCCTGGGAAACATCATCGCCCGTGCTCGTGCCAGCGACGACTTCCCTGTTGACCTCCTCGAACTGCACCAGCAGGTTGTTGAGCGTTTCGACGCCCTCGCTGATCGCCTGGTCGGCCTCGAGGCGAAGCTGCTGCGTGGCGGCCGATGCGTCGTTGATGCTGTTGGCGACGTCCTGGGCGGCGGAGATTACCGAGGCGGTGAGCGTGGAATCGCCGGGCGTTGCCGCCAGCGTCTGCAGCATGTCGCGCAGATCGCCGATGTAGCGTGACGGGGACAGCTCGTAGTCATTGCCGCCCATCGAAATCTTCAGCTGCTCAAGTCCGTCATAGACTATATTCTGGGCGCTGCTGACAGAAAGGTACTCAAGCGACTGGTTGAACAGGACAGTATTTTCGGCGCGCTGTACGGAGATCGACAGCTCTCCGCCGAAATAGGTCTGAATCGTCGGCGCGCGCCGCGCATAGTCTGGATTGCCCGCATTGGCGATGTTGTCGGATACCACCAAGGTCTGTTTGGATGTATTCGACAGAATGGACTGTGCAGTACTGATCGCCGATGACAGTGACATTGCTTGGTCTTACGCCTCCAGGGCCATTGACGGCCCTAACGTTTCAGATTGACGAGGACTTCCATCAAATCCGATCCAGTTTGAAACACCTTCGAGTTCGCGGTGTAGCTGCGCTGGGATTCGATCATGCTCGTCAGTTCGTCGGCTATGTCGACATTGGACGATTCCAGCGCTCCCGAAACGATGTCGCCGAAATTTCCGGATCCCGCGAAACCCGTGGTCACGACCCCGGATTCACTGTTCTGGGCGAAGACATTGCCGGAAATCGGCGTCAGTTCGTCGGGGCTCGGCACATCGGCGAGCGCGATCCGGTACTTAGGCTCGAGCGTGCCGTTCTCATACTTCGCGAAGACCGTGCCGTCGGTGGTTATCTCAACGCTCTCCACCTTGCTCGGCGCGTTGCCGTTGACGCTCGCATCGCCGACGTTGAATTCATAGGCGAGCTGGGTCATATCGGAAAAGTCGATGGCGAGGCTCTGACCGCCGGGGACCGGAACGGTGATGGATGTCGGGCTGGTTCCCGAAAGGCTGCCGGACGTCGCATCGAAATCCAGAGTGACCGTGGACAACGCGGCGGACGAATACGGGAAAGAGGTTCCGGGCGTTGCGTCGGCCTGGTCATAGACCGCAACTTCCCACGTGTTGGCTGCGGTCTTGGTGTAATAGAAGTCAAGCAGCACCTCGCTGCCGAGATCGTCGTAGACAACCAGCGAGCTCTTGTGGGTGTATTCGGAGGTCGCAAGGTTCGCCGACGGCAGCGTGCCGGTCACGATGGCGGCATCGGAATCGAGGTTCGCGGTGAAGATGCCGGACGTCGATGCGTCGGCGAGCAATTCGCCCTGCAACACATTGATCGCCACCAGGCCGTCAAATCCATTGACCACCGGCGTCGGGGATCCGCCGGAATAATCGTATCCCATCAGCGAGTAGCCCGCCGCGTTCACAAGATTGCCGTCAGCGTCCGGGATGAAGGACCCGGCCCGCGTCAGGAAGGACACGCCCGAGGTGTCCTGCACGACAAAGAAACCGTCGCCGCCGATGGCAAGATCGGTGATCGACGTGGTGAACTGAAGCGCGCCTTCTTCCGAGATGGCATACCGCACCGACGTGCTGACGCCGCCGGAATTGTAAGTTCCGCCCGCGCTCGGGAGAACAAGAGACGAAAACTCGGTCGAGCTGCGCTTGTATCCGGTGGTGTTGGCGTTGGCGATATTGTCGGCAACCGTTCCCAGGCGCACCGCCTGGGCGTTCATGCCGGATACACCAGTCCGCATCATTCCATAGAGGCTCATCGCACAATTCCCCGTTTGCGTTTGCGACAAGGTAGTTCGGCAGGCTTGCGCGAAACTGGCTTGCCGATTGAATTCCGCGAGGCATTAGAGCGGGATGGGCGAGGCACGCGCGCGCTGATCGGCAAACCGGAGGCGCCTACTGCCAGTCGATGCGGTAGCCGAGAAAACGTTTCGAATCGATCGGATCGAAATCAAGGCGCATGCGCAGCTTCTTGCGCAGCTTGCTGATGTGGCTCTCAACGACGTTCTCTTCGACATCGTCGTCGAAGATGCCGTAGATGGCGTTGAAGATCTGCGCCTTGGTCACCCGGCGGCCGCGATTGGCGACGAGATATTCGAGAATCCGCCGCTCGCGCCGCGGCAGCGGGAAGGCCTGTCCGTCGATCTCCGGATCGCGCCCATCGGAATAGACACGGATTCTGCCGATCTCGGTGTATTCGAGCTCCGGCTCAAGCCGGCGGCGGATGGCGGCGGCACGCGCCAGGATTTCACGTGGGTGGATCGGCTTGCGCACAACGTCGTCTGCGCCGCAATCGAAAAATGCCAGTGTGGTGTCCAGGGAGGGCTTGTCGCTGACCGCGATCACCGGGGCCTTTGAGCGGTCCCTGATGACCCGCGGGAGAACCATGTTGTCGCTGCCCTGACCGATCAGGAACGCTTCCACCGCGTCGATATCGGAGTCCGCCGCCGTGTGGACCCATTCACCGAATTCGTCGGGATCAAAACCGGCAGATGGAACCCCTTCCCTGCCGAACAGTGACGTGTACCCCTCCGTCACCAACTCACGCTCATCAACCACAACGATCATCAGTCCGCCCCCGAATCACTTTGCATCCCCGTTAATCAATTGGTAACGAAAGGGCGGAATCATCGACAATTATAGAAAGTTAATGGTGCTTTTTAGTAGTTGAACACGACATGAGCCGTGATTTGCCACTAGATATAGTGTCAGGCTGTGGGTAGATACATATTAGCTGTGGAAATGTTAACACTTCCGTTGGACGATTAACGAATTGTGTCTTGACAGACCACGCCATCGTCACAATTCAGCGCACAACCCGCCAAAACGGCAACTACTACTTTTACGTGTTATTTGCAGAAGGTCTTTGCCTCGGCTGTCCACCGTCCGTATCCGGTCGCGACCAGGTTGCGGATGACGCGGCAAACATACTTTTTCTGTGCCGGGTCGTTGTGCGGACCGGCGTGGTAACGGGCGACCGCCATCGTCCAGCTGCTGTGCCGTCTGCGCAGGTCGGCGAGGAATTTCGCCGCGTAGTCGACGTTCTTCGCCGGATCCAGCATCGACCTCAAATTGGCAAATTCACCGCGGTGGTAATGGTGATTGATCTGCATGCAGCCGAGATCGATGAGTTTCCGGCCCTTTGCTCTGGCCCGGTGAAAAGCCTGGAGCGCCTCGCCGATGTCGCTCGCAAACACCGCCTGCCCCTCGATGTTCAGCGCATAGGGATGCAGCGATCCCTTGCGGCCGGTCTCGGCAAGGCCAACGGAGTAGAGAATTCCGACCGGAACGCCGTGCCTCTTTGCGGCCGAGGCGATCTGCCGTTCGCACGAATTGGCCGCTGCGGCGGCCTCAAAGATAAACAGCGTCAGACAGACCGGCAGCATCATCAGCAGCCGGCTGGTCACCCGAATTGTTGCGATCATTGTCCTGCCCGTCCCTGTCGCGCCGGCCCGGGCTGTCGCCCGTTCCGTTGTCCGCGGAATTCTGCTGTCCGGACTGCAGGGAAGCGTCACCGGAAGTCTGACTGCCGCCCTGCGAGGCGGTGACCGACTGCTGGATCAGTCCGCGCTCCTGTCCGGGCGGCTGGATGGTGATGTGTTCAACCGCATATCCCTGGCCCTTGAGCGCCTTTATTATCTGCTGCTGGCCGTCGGCGAGGTGCCGATAGGCCTCGATTGTCTCGACCTTCAGTTCGACCAGAAGCTGCCCGCCCGACAGTTTCAGCGTTGCGTCGACGGATCCAAGCTCGGCCGGATTGAGGCGGATCTTGAGCGTATTGACCGTATTCTGCGCCTGATCGAGGCTTTGCGCGGAAATCGATTCCGCTCCGCGCAGCATCGCACTCCAGGACGCGTCGCCGGTTACAGCGCTGACCACGGCGGCCGCGCTCGACTGGCTGGCCGACAATCCCGGAAACTGCCGTGCCTCGATCACTGTCACCATGTTGCTGGACAGGCTGACCGGTTCAGCGCCGCCGGCCGGCGGCTGGGGCGTTCCACCCCCGCCCGGCGTAACCGCGTCCCTGCTGCGGGCAAATCCGAACAGGTCGAGCACCCGGCGGGCGCCCCCCGGCGCATCGGCATCGCCCTGCTGCCTGCCGCCGGACCGGTCACCGTCGCCGCGCATGTGCGGCCCAGTCGCGTCGTTTGCCGAAGTCCCTGCGTCGCTGCGCCCGGCAAGGACAGCATCGGCGGTCGGCCGTGTGGGTGAATCCGCGTTGGCACTGGAACGCGACATTTCCCGCTGCGATGCATGCCCCGGCATTATGCCGTGAACAGGCGCCGGCGGCAGGTCCTGTAACGGGTTTGCAGCGCGCGGCAATTCCGTCACGTCCCTGTCCGCGGGCGTATCCGTCATCTTTCCCGGATCGCCGGCTTCGACCGCGGCCCGCATTTGCGGTTTCCCCGCGTCCGGGCCGCCCGGGTCCATGTCCGGGGGCAGCGGCTCGGCGCGTGTTCCCCCGGGCGCCGGGCCCGGTGCTGGCGCTGCGATCTCTCCATCCTTGAGGGCTGACTTGTCCATGATGGTGACGAGCGGCCGTTCGGAACGCGGCTGCGGATCTGCACGTCCCGCGCCTGCGTCATCCGCGGTTCCGGTGGTCTTCGCCGGCGTTCCCGGCGGATCCGACGGGGCGTTGCCCCGAGCCTCGAGAACGGCCGCGTCGAAGGCGGATCCGTCCGCGGATTTCGAAGCACCCTGTTGTTTCGGCCCGGTCCCCTTGCCGAGGAGGGCGGCGGTGTCGGCAGCGCCCTTGCCCGGGCCCGATGGCGCATTGCTATTCATCACTGCTCCCGTCCAGCATGGAATCGATGTCCTCTATCGTGGCTCTCTTTGCGGCAAGGAACAGGTCGTGGCCGTCGCTTTCCACCACCGGGGCATCCGCCTCCGGATCGTCCTTTTCCATGTCGTCAGCCGCCGTTAACTCAGATGACGGCACCGGCATGGCCAGCCTTTGCGGATCGGGCGGCGCCGTCACCTGCCTGGCAATCGTCTTTGCGGCGTCCCGCAGGGCGCGGTCCCGCTGCGAAAGCTTGTCATCCGGAATCGCCGCGATGGTTTCGATCGCTTCCGTCACGTCGCCTGTCGGAACCTTCGCAATGCCGGCATAGAACCCGGCCAGATCGCGCACGACATCGCGGGTCTCGCCCGACAGCGACTCGGCACGCGAGGCCGCAAGAAGCGCGATGTCCTCCTTGCCGGCGATCGTTCCCATGCGCGCCATGCGCAAATAGATTTCGCGCTGCCGCGAGCGGTCCATCAGCGAAAGGATGTACTCCACCCGCTCACGGTCGACGCTTTCGGAGTGATAGACGATGGCATAGACGAAGATATCGACGAACTGGCTGGCATAGGGCGAATGCAGGAAACGGCGCACATAGCGCTCGGCATTGTCGAGCGCGCGGCCGACGTCACCCGTGCGCGATGCAATGTGTGTCGCCCGCCGAAGCGCCGATTCCTCGATGATGGTTCCGGGCGCGAGAAGGCGGGCCCAATCGAACAGGCGCAGCGCCTCTTCCTCGTTCTTTGCCGCGACGACATTGGCGGTGACCAGCATCAGATAGGCGCCGATCCGGCTGTCGGCGAATTCGGGAAGCAGTCCTTGAAATACGGGCCGCGCGGCCTCCGGCGAACCCGAGAAATAGGCATTGAGCGCGGCCGAGAGCCGGCGGTCGAACCGCTCCTCGACATCGTTTTCGACCAACAACACCAGCGTTTCCGGATTGCCGCCGCTCATCGCGTAGATAAAGGCGGCCTCGACATTGCGGTTGTCTTCAAACGTTTCCTGGCTCGCGGAGCGCAGGTTCTGGTCAACGATCTTGAGCAGATGGCGCTGCATCTCGCCGGCCGAATGGTCGCCCTGCACCACCGCGTCCTGCACGAATTGCAGCGAGCGGACGATCTTGTAGGGCGCAAGGCCCGCATCACCGTCATCGGCCGCAGAATGGGCCACCGCCGCGAAAAACGGCAAAACGAGCATTGGCAGGGCGCGGCGGACACACCGTGCGATCGATCCTGCCATGCGCTCTTGAACGGATACCATCGGCCGCTACCCCGCAGGCCCGACGATCAGGATCTCGATGCGCCTGTTGGCATCGGCCAGCGGGTCCTCCGCGTCCTTCAGCTTGCGGTCGGCGAATCCGGAAACCTCGACGATCCGGTTTTCATCCAAGCCGCCGCGGATGAGCATGTAGTAGGCGCTGTGCGCCCGGGCCATGGAGAGCTTCCAGTTGTCGTTCTTCGTCCCGGCAAACGGGCGGGCATCCGTGTGGCCTCGAATGGCGACGGCCCCCTGGCGTTCGGACAAGATACGGCCGATCTCGGCCATCGCGAGGACAAGGTCCCGTTTCGGAACCGCGGAGCCCACATTGAACATGCCGCCCTTCACTTCGTCGGTAAGGGAAACCAGCAATCCACCTTCGGCGGGTGCCACCGTCAGCCCGTCGCCAAGCTGGATCTGGTCCTCCGAGAGCGCCTGCTCGATCTGTTCCTTGAGTTCGGTCGCCTCCTGCTCCTGCTCTACAGTCGGCGCCTCTTCTAGCGCTGCCGGATCGGCCGCCTCCTCGACCTGAACCTCGCCGTCGGCGTCAACGACAAGCCGGCCGGTCTTGCCGCCGGCCGCCTCTCCGGCGGCCTCCACCGAGCGTTCCAGTTCCTCGCTGACCGGTGCGGCCGCTTCCAGCGCTTCCTCGATGGCATCGCGGCTGCCGCCCTCAAGGATGCCCTTCTCGGTGCCGGTCTCCGTCACATCGGACGACGTTGCTATCTCGATCGCCTTTGACCAGAAGTCGGGATCGAAGGGATCGCGATACGCTTCGCCGCCGGAGGCGCCGGTCGCCGGTCCGGACGTGTTCGCCCCGCCCTCTCCGGCGGCGCTGACGTTGGTCTGCTGGCCTGTCTCGAGGGCTATTTCGGCGAGTATTGAATACGGGTTTTCAAAAAAGTCGGCATCCGAGTACTTGGCTTCCTCGCCCGCCGCGGAATCGATGTCGTCGCCGCCGCCGGTCTGCGGACCGGCCTCGTAGCCGGCCTTGTCGCTGTCCGACAGATATTCGACCTCGTCGCCCACCGTCGCCTGATCCTGCTGCTTCAGGCCGCGCTCGGCAGGTTTGTTGTCGGTCAGCCTGATGGGGTTGAAATAGCTGGCGACAGCCGCCCTGGTCTCGTCATTGGAGGCATTGATCAACCACATGACCAGAAAGAAGGCCATCATGGCGGTCATGAAGTCGGCATAGGCGATCTTCCAGGCGCCGCCGTGGTGACCGTCATGACCACCGCCGCGCTTCTTGACGATGATGACCTCTCCACCGGAGTGGTGTCTCGACTGGCTCTCGCTCAAGGCAGCACCTCGCGGAGGCGGTCCGCCCATTCGGACAGCCTGGTGCACAGCACGGCGTCGTCGACACGGACGGTCAGATCGAATTCATCGCTCTCGACGAATTCGAGCTGCGCGGCGTCCTCGCCGAGCGCGGTCTTGAGGTTTTCGAATATCGAGGCCGGGCCGGTGACCGTCATCACCGTCGCCGTCCGGTCCTTCAGCGTCTGCCGTATGGCGGCGGCAAGGGAGGCGACCATCTGCTCGCTCAGCGACTGTTCGAAGAGCGGTGCGAGAATGCGGGTGACCTGGGCTCCCAACGCCTCCACCAACTCGTCGCACAGCGCGTCGTAGCGGGTCGCGACAACGGTGGTCAAATCCTGTTCGTAGCGCGTGCGCAGTTCGTTGATCTCATCGCGGTGGCGGCCACGCTCCTCCTCGAAAGCTTCGTTGAGTCGGATTTCGGCCGCCTGCGCACCCTCCAGCCGGCCGCGTTCCATGGCCTCGGCCCTTTCGGCCTCCACATCGACGGCCGCCGCGACCGGCAGCGTCGACTGCGGTGCCACCGTCACCGCATCCTGAGGTTCGGGCGGTCCCGGCAGCAATTCGATATCGTCGGCAACCACAAAAGTCTCGGGCTTTCCGAAGTCTTTCAGATAGCGCTCGATCGCAATGGCCATTCAATCACCTCCGGGCCTGCAACGCCGGTGCGCCCGCGTGCAGCATTTGCCGCGAAGCATAGGTTTTGAAACTTGTGCGAAGGTGATGGAAAAACCGGCGTGCTGCGGCTGAAAGGAGCAGGAAAGACGGCCGGGTTGCCGGCCGTCTCAATGTCGTATGCTCAGCGCTAGCCCTGGAAGAGCTGCAGGACGTTCTGCGACGTGGAGTTGGCGATCGACAGCGCCTGGATGCCCAGCTGCTGCTGGGTTTGCAGCGCGTTCAGCCGTGTCGATTCCTCGTTCATGTCGGCATCGACCAGGCGTCCGACGCCCTTGTCGATGGAGTCCATCAGGTTGGACACGAAGGTCTCCTGCATCTGGACACGGCTGTTGATCGCACCGAGATCCGATGCCACATCGGTGAGCTGGTTGAGGATCTCGTCGGCGACGCGGATCATGGCCTCGACCTCGGCGTCGGTGGTTGATCCGGACAGGGCGATTTCCGTACCCGTGCCGCCGGTGCCGCCCGCATCGATCAGGAACCAATTGTCAACGGTGCCGGACGGCGTATCAAGCAATTGGTCAGCGTCAATGTCCTTGGTCAGGATGCCGCCGGCATCTGACGTCGTGTCGATCAGGACGACAGCCGCGACATCGACATCAAGCGTTGCGATCGAGACATTGCCGGATGCGGAGCGGTTGAAGGAGCCAACGATCGAGGCCGTCGCTGCAGCCGCGCCGGTGTCATTGAAGAGCCAGTTCTCGCCGCTGAAGGAGGCCGATTCGGCAATCGACGAAAGCTGCTTCTTCAGCTCGGCGAGTTCCGAGTTGATCTTTACCTTGTCGACGCCGGGTTCGGCAGCGGCGACCAGCTTGGACTTGATCTCGTCGACAACGTCGATGGCGCTGGAAAGAGCCGTATAGGCGACATCGACCTTGGCGGCGCCGAGGCCGAGCGCATCGCTGACGGTGGACAGCGCCTTGTTGTCGGAGCGCATGGTCGTGGCGATCGACCAGTAGGCGGCGTTGTCGGAAGCGGTCTCGACGCGGTAGCCCGATGAAATTCGTGCCTGCGTCGTTTCCATTGAAGAGTTGATGCCACGGAGCGTCTGCAGGGCCGCCATGGCGGCGGCATTGGTCATAATGCTGGTCATCGGGCTGCCCCTGTTACCAAAAAATTATAGAAAGGGGACATGCCGGATCGGTCGTGCCGGCAATGGCGGCTGGCATCATGCCCGCTGATCCGGATCGAAAAAGGTCAACCCGCCATTCGTTAACAAATCTACTAAGACTATGGTTAACAGAGTATTAACCCGCACCGCAAGCGGTTAAATATCGTAACGAAAACGTAAATAAAAACAGATTGATAAAAAGAGAAACCGCACCACTTGCGTGATGCGGTTCCAATTTTTGCCGGATATCTGCGCCGAGGCGAATCGCTGGCGTGAAATGCCGCTGCGTCCGCCTTGGCGGTCCCGGCCCTGAAGAGGGCCGGGTGTCTGCCATTACTGGAAGAGCCGCAGGATATTCTGCGAGGAGGAGTTGGCGATCGACAGCGCCTGGATGCCGAGCTGCTGCTGGGTCTGCAGGGCCGACAGGCGTGTCGATTCCTCGTTCATATCGGCATCGACCAGGCGTCCGACGCCCTTGTCGATGGAGTCCATCAGGTTGGACACGAAGGTCTCCTGCATCTCGACGCGACTGTTGATCGCACCGAGATCCGATGCCACATCGGTGAGCTGGTTGAGGATCTCGTCGGCGACGCGGATCATGGCCTCGACCTCGGCGTCGGTGGTTGCCGTGGACAGGGCGATTTCCGTGCCGGTACCGCCGGTGCCGCCGCCATCGATCAGGAACCAATTGTCAACGGTGCCGGACGGCGTATCAAGCAATTGGTCAGCATCAATGTCCTTGGTCAGGATGCCGCCGGCATCTGACGTCGTGTCGATCAGGACGACAGCCGCGACATCGACGTCAAGCGTTGCGATCGAGACATTGCCGGATGCGGAGCGGTTGAAGGAGCCAACGATCGAGGCTGTCGCTGCAGCCGCGCCGGTGTCGTTGTAAAGCCAGTTCTCGCCGCTGAAGGAGGCCGATTCGGCAATCGACGAAAGCTGCTTCTTCAGCTCGGCGAGTTCCGAATTGATCTTTTCCTTGTCGACGCCGGGTTCGGCAGCGGCGACCAGCTTGGACTTGATCTCGTCGACAACGTCGATGGCGCTGTCGAGCGCCGTATAAGCGACATCGACCTTGGCAGCGCCGAGGCCGAGCGCGTCGCTGACGGTGGACAGCGCCTTGTTGTCGGAGCGCATGGTCGTCGCGATCGACCAGTAGGCGGCGTTGTCGGAAGCGGTTTCAACGCGATAGCCGGAAGAAATCCGAGCCTGCGTCATTTCCATGGAAGAGTTGATGCCACGGAGCGTTTGCAGCGCGGCCATGGCGGCGGTGTTGGTCATAATGCTTGTCATTGTCTGCCCCTTCTGACAGTCGACATCTAAGGGACATGCCGGAGTGGACCGGCAACGACGGTGTCGCATCATGCTCACCTGGGGTCCACCTGCGTAAAGGCGCCAACCCGGTCCGTCATTCGTCGCCAATACAACACATTATTAAGGTTAATCAATTCTGAACAAAGCCGCACAAGCGGTTGTTTTTTTTGGTTAATGGACGGTAAACGTTTACCTCTTGTTAACGAACGGCCCTGCCAGCGCCCTGATCTGCGGAAAAAGCGCACAATACAAAACGCCGCAATCCCCTGCGGGATGCGGCGTTTCATCGTGCTGAACGAAAACAAAGTCAGCCAACTGGAAAGGAGCGGCCAAGAGGCCGCTCCCCGGTTTTACCTCATTCCGTCAATTGACGGCGCTCTTAACGGAAGAGCGAAAGGACGTTCTGGGTGTTCGAGTTGGCGATCGAGAGCGCCTGGATGCCCAGCTGCTGCTGGGTCTGCAGGGCCGCCAGCCTTGTCGATTCCTCGTTCATGTCGGCATCGACCAGGCGTCCGACGCCCTGGTCAATCGCGTCCATCAGGTTGGAAACGAAGTCCTCCTGCATGGAGATACGGGAGTTGACCGCACCCAGGCTGGAAGCCGCATCGGTCAGCTGGCTCATGATCTCGTCGGCGACGCGGATCATGGCTTCGATTTCAGCATCCGTGGTGGATGAGGACAGGGAGATCTCCGTGCCCGTGCCGCCCGTGCCGCCGCCATCGATCAGGAAGTAGTTGTCAGCCGTGCCGGTCGGTGTGTCGAGCAGCGCGTCCGCATCGATGTCCTGCGTCAGGATACCGCCGGCATCCGAGGTGGTGTCGATCAGAACGACGCTGGCAACGTCGACGTCAAGCGTCGCGATGGAGACATTGCCGGAGGCCGAACGGTTGAACGATCCGACGATCGAGGCGGTGGAAGCCGCAGATCCGGTGTCGTTGTAGAGCCAGTTCTCGCCACTGAAGGAAGCCGATTCTGCAATCGAGGAAAGCTGGTTCTTCAGCTCGGTAAGTTCCGAGTTGATCTTTTCAACGTCGACGCCCGGTTCGGCGGCAGCGACCAGCTTGGACTTGATTTCATCGACAACGTCGATGGCGCTTTCAAGGCCCGTGTAGGCGATGTCGGTCTTCGCGGCACCAAGGCCCAGCGCGTCGCTGACGGTGGACAGTGCCTTGTTGTCGGAACGCATGGTCGTTGCGATCGACCAGTAGGCGGCGTTGTCGGATGCCGTTTCAACGCGATAACCGGAAGAAATACGCGCCTGCGTCGTCTCAAGTCCGGAGTTGATGGAACGCAGCGTCTGCAGCGCAGCCATCGCAGCATTGTTGGTATTAATACTCGTCATGGATTTGTCCCTCGGGTAACCCGATACGATAGGGGACATACCGGACTTGATTACCGGTGATGGCGGATCGGCATCATGCCTGCCGGCCACCCGACGCACGCGTGGGGACCTTTCCCGTCATGTTGCCGGGCACTGTGACAATCAGCGGTTACGAAATGGCTAACGCCCTGCGGCAGCCGCACGGGCGCAACAAACAACTAAAAAACATGGTTAACAAAGGGTTTACCCCGCCCGGCAGCGGCTCACACGAAGGAGCGCACCAGGCTCCCGACCAGCAGGTTCCAGCCGTCGATCAGGACGAAGAACAGGATCTTGAACGGCAGCGATATCGCCGTCGGCGGCAGCATCATCATGCCCATGGACATGGTGATTGTCGCCACGACCAGATCGATGACCAGGAACGGGAGGACGACAAGGAAGCCGATCTCGAATCCGCGCCTGATCTCCGAGATCATGAAAGCCGGGATCAGCACGCGCAGATCGACCTTGCCGTCCGTGGATACCGGCTGTCCGCGCTCCGCGGCGAGGTCGACAAACAGGTTCAGGTCCTTGTCGCGCGTGTTGGACAGCATGAAGTCGCGGAACGGATCGCCGATGCGCTCGAAGGCCTCCGCCTCGCCGATCTGGTTGTCGAGCAGCGGCTGGACGCCGTTTTCCCAGGCGCGGTCGAAGGTCGGCGCCATGACGTAGAAAGTCATGAACAGCGCCAGGCTGATGAGGATGAGGTTCGCCGGTGTCGTCATCAGCCCCATGCCCGCCCGCAGGATCGCGAAGGCGATGACAAATCGAGGGAAGCTGGTCACCATGATGAGTATGCCGGGCGCGATGGACAGCACCGTCAGCAGACCGAAGGTGCGGATGATCCAGCTCGCGACCGAACCGTCCACGGGCTGCGTGAGTATGTTCGGGTCCAGGGTCTGGGCTTCGGCCGTGGCCACCATCGCCATCATGGCGAGTGCTGCCAGAAGTAATCGTATCATTCGATCAGAAAGGTCCGGAAAAGCAGTTTCGAGACACGGCCGTTGGAGCGGATCACGGCACGTTCGGAGAGATCGTCGCGCAGGTGCTGGAACCCGCGCGGTCCTTCGATCTGGGGAAGCGAAACAGTACGCATGTAGGCCATCACGTCCTGGTGGATCAGTTCGGCCAGGGTGGGATCGGGCTCCCTGTCGAATACCAGGGCCACTTCCACCCGGACCCAGCTGTTGGACGGAAAGGACAGATTGGTGGTGATCGGCGCCAGAGTGAGAATCTGGTGATCGGCGATCACGGCAGCGGTTACGCTGTCGTCCGCGTCGGCATCCTCCTCGGAGCCCATCTTTTCCCGCGCGGCCTTCTCGAGCGCCGCGGACGCCATTTCCTTGTTTTTGGCGCCGGCAATCATGCCGACCAGCCATCCGCCGCCGCCGGCCAGGGCCGACAGCACCAACAGCACCGCTGCCGTCACGATGAAGGACCCGCCGCTTTTCTTCGTCTTTTCTCCAGGTGTCTTCATGTCACCCTGCTTGGCATCTAAATTGGTGAGTAAATATCCACGATCTGCTGGCCGACCGGCGGCTGCTGGACCTCCATCAACCGGCCGCGACCGCCGTAGGAGACACGCGCCTCGGCAATCTTCTCGTAGGCGATCGTGTTGTAGGCGTCGACGTCGCGCGGACGCACGATGCCGGCAATGTTCAGGATGCGCATCTCGTAGTTGACGCGCACCTCCTGCGAGCCGCTGATCACCAGGTTGCCGTTGTCGAGGACGCCGGTGACCACGGCCGCGACGCGCAGCTCAAGCGTCTCGGAACGCGCGGTGGTGCCCTTGCCTTCGGTGCTGGTGTTGGAGCCGAAGGTCAAACCGAATTCCCCGTCGGACCCCGATCCGTTGACCGCGTAGCTGCCGCCGGCGTTGATCCCACTGGAATTCGTGCGGTCCCTGTCGGTGGCATTATCGAAGGTCGCCTTGTCGTTGATGGCGATGTTCACCGTCAGAATGTCGCCGACGGACATGGCGCGGGCATCCTTGAACAAGTCGCTTTGCGCGTCGGTCCAAAGGGAATAGCCATTGCCCGGCTTGCGCGGCGGTTTCGGATAAAGCGCCATCTGGGGCGTCTGGCCGTAGCGCAACCCGCTGCCCATCGGGCTCATGGTCGGGGCGCGGCCGATGTCGTTGAATGTGCTGGACCCGCAGCCGGCCAGAACAAATGAAAGCAGTATCAGCAAGAAACGGCCAATCATGAGGGTTCGTCCGGAATGTTGGTGTCGGCGGCGCTGGCTATGATGCTGGTGAGATTCGCCGCGGTCTCGGCGTCCATCTCGTTGAGGATCTGGCTGGCGAGCCGGGGTTTCAGTTTCATGACGATGGCGGCGGCGACATTCACATCGACGAGTTCGAGCTTCTCGGCGGCTGAATCGGCGCGCATGTTCTTGTAGATCTCCACCAGACCGCCTTCCGCCTTGACCAGGAACTCATTGCGCAGGTTCAGCCAGTGCTCGTATTCGGCGCGGCGCTTTTCCAGCGTCGCGATACGGTCCTCGATGTCGGCCTGCAACTGCTCGAGCTCCTGTTTCTGGAGGAGATAACGACGGTCGCGGGCGGCGTCTGCAATGTTGGTGCAGAAGGCGCGGATCTCGTCCGAGATCTCGTTCTGCATCGTTTCCGCGTCCTTTTCGGCCGCCAGGGAAAGGTTCAGGGGCAGTCCCCAGGCGCCGAAGGCGGTCGCCAGGGCCAGGGACGCTGCCAGTGTCTTGGTCAGGAATGATCGCACCATTTTCCTCATTGCAGCACCAGCTCAGCCTGCAGCGCGCCGGCCGACTTAATGCCCTGCAGGATCGCGATGATCCCGTCGGGGCGCACGCCGATGCTGTTGAGCCCGGCGACCAGCGTCTGGAGGTTGGGTCCGTTGAGAATGGCGACCTGGCCGCCCTCCGTCATGGCGGTGATATCGGTCAACGGCTCGACCGCGGTAACGCCGTCGCTGAACGGCAGGGGCTGCGAGATGATCGGCGATTCGTTGACCCGAATGGTGAGTGTCCCGTGACTGACGGCGACTTTCGAAATGCGGACATCGTGCCCCATGACGATGGTTCCGGTGCGCTCGTTGACCACGACGCGTGCCGGCGCATCGGTCTCGACCACCAGCCGCTCGATCTCGGCGACGAACCGCGGCAGCGCGACGTTCTTGGGCCGCGCCACGCGCACCGTGGTCGAATCGTTGGCGCTGGCCAGCATGCCGCCGTAGCGTTTGCCGGTATGGCGGTTGATGGCGTCGGCAACCGAGACCGCAGTCGAGAAATCCGGATTGCGCAACTGAAAGATCAGATGGCCGGTGTCGGTGAAGCGCATCGGGATCTCGCGCTCGATGATTGCGCCGCCCGGCACCCGCCCGGTGGTGGTCACACCCGACGTGAGGGTCTGCGCGTCACCCTCGGCGGTGAACCCGGAGACGACCACGGAACCCTGGGAAACGGCGTAGATCTCGCCGTCGGCCGCCGAGAGCGGCGTCATGACAAGAATACCGCCGCGCAGCGATGTCGCATCGCCGAGCGACGAGACACTGACATCGATGCGCGAACCAACGCTGGCAAAGGGCGGCAGGTCAGCCGTCGCGATGACCGCCGCGACGTTGTTGACGCGGGCGGCGGCACCCTCCGTGGCGATACCGAGATTCTCCAGCATGGCGCGCAGCGACTGCTCGGTAAAGGGAGAGCCGCGCAGGCTGTCGCCGGTTCCCTGCAGGCCGATGACAAGGCCGTAGCCGATGAGCTGGTTCTGGCGTGCGCTCTGGAGGGAGGCGATATCCTTGATGCGCGACGCCGCGCCGGCCGGCAAGGCGGAAGCAAAGGCCAGGACAACCGCGAATGCCGCCGCCCGCCACCTCATTGGGCTGCGACCCTGACCGTGCCGTCGGCCATAACCGTGCCGGAAACCATGACGCCGGTGTTGACGTTGCGCACCCGGATGAAATCGCCGACGGACCCGTTCTTCAATGGACTGCCGGGCGCGGTGATGGTCAGGCCGTTCTGGGAAAACACCATGGTGACCACGGAACCGCGTTCGACCGTGTAGGGTTCACGCACGGACGAGACCGGAACCACGCGCCCGGGAAGCAGCGTGCGCTTGGCGACCATGCCCTCGACCTCGTCCATCGAGGACGCATAGTCGCGCCGCACGTTCCTGTTGGTGACCTTGACCATTTCGAGCATGTGCGCCTCGACGGTCTCGCCGGGATAGATGATCCGTTTCGGAATGACGGCGAACGGTTCCGCAGCCGCCACGCGCCAAACACCTGTCAGCAGGATCAGCAGGACGGCAAGGGCGGTTCTGAACTTCATCTACGGTCCGATCACATGCTCTGCGAAACGATGGACGCCATTTCATCGGCCGCCTTGATGACCTTCGAGTTCATCTCATAGGCGCGCTGAGCGGAGATCAGGTCGGTGATCTCCTTCACGGCATCGACATTGGAGGCTTCCAGGTATCCCTGTTCGATCGATGCGAAACCCGGATCATCCGGGACCCCGACGATCGCCGTTCCGGATGCATCGGTCTCCTGGAACAGATTGTCGCCGAGCGGCGCCAGTCCGGCCTCGTTCACGAAGTTGGCGATGGTGATCTGACCGACCTCCTGCAGGTCGACGTCATCGCCGACCCGCACGAAGACCTGGCCCGACTTGGTGACGACGGTCTCACTGGTGCCTTCGGGAAGCGCGATGGCGGGTTCAAGCAGGTAACCGTCGGCGGTGACGATTTCGCCGTTGGCGTTGGTATTGAGGGCGCCGGACCGCGTGTAGAGCGTTTCACCGTCAGTACTCTGCACCTGGAACCAGCCGCGTCCGACGAGCGCCAGGTCCATGGAATTGCCGGTATTGACCAGTGATCCCTGGATGTGAACGTTGCGTATCGCCATGGTCTGGACGCCAAGGCCGACATAGGCGCCTTCGGGGACAATCGCCTGGTTGGCGGCCGTCGGAACGCCCTGCGCCTTTTCAACCTGGTAGAGCAGGTCCGAAAACTCGGCGCGGGCGCGCTTGAAGCCGGTCGTGTTGATGTTGGCGATGTTGTTCGCAATCACCTCGAGATTGAGTTGCTGGGCGTTCATGCCCGTCGCAGCGATGGCCAGTGCTTTCATTGCGGTTCTCCTCAGATGGCCATACGGCTGATTTCGAGATAGGCGGTGACGATCTTGTCGCGCACGGCGATCGCCGTCTGCAGGGTCCGCTCGGCGCTCATGACCGCCTCGACCACTTCCTGCGTTCCGGCCTGGCCGTTGATCCCCTTGATGGACATTTCCTCGCCCCGGTGCATGGTCGCCGTCATGTCGGAAACCATGTCGGACAACATCGCCGAGAATTCCGATCCGCCGGAACCGGACGCGGGGCCGGTGGCGCCCGCTTCCGCGGTCTGCTCGACGGGACGCGTCAGGGAGGTGATTGCGGCGGCGCCGACGGCATCGATCATGACGACGTCCTCAACAGGTCAATGGTCATCGAAATCAGTTCGCGCGCCTGCTTGATCGTCTGCAGGTTGGCCTCGTAGGAGCGGTTTGCCTCGCGCATGTCGGCCATTTCCACGAGCACGTTGACATTCGGCAGTTTCACCATGCCGTTTTCATCGGCGGCCGAATGGCCGGGATCGAACTCGATGGAGAATTCGGAATTGTCCCGGCCGATCGATTCGATCCGGACCATCGATGCGCCGGTAAGCGCATCGAGCTCCGACACGAAGCCGATGGTCTTGCGCTGATAGGGATTCTCGCCCGGCGCCGAGCCCGTTGTCTGGGCATTGGCCATGTTCTCCGCCACGACACGCAGGCGCACCGACTGCGCCTCAAGGCCGGATGCGGCGGTCTTCAAAGCCGCGGAAAGAGGATCGATCACGGTCATTTCGCCACCGTCAGAAGCATCATGCGATGAAAAGAGCGCAAAAGGCCGGTGCTGAGTTCGTATTCCTTGCGGATCTCACCCGCCTTGATCAGCTCTTCTTCCAGCGACACTGCATTGCCGGAGGGCGCTATGTCGAAGCCCTGATCGGTGCCCGCCCGCACCGATCCGCGCAAGGGATCTTCGGTCAGATGCGCCGGATGGGTGGCCGCCATTTGCGTACCGACCGTATCGAGCACCGTTTCGAACGGGTCGATGTCCATCGCGACATAGTCCGGCGTGTTGGCGTTGGCGATGTTGCCGGCCACGACACTTTGCCGGACGGACAGCCAATGGGCCTTGTCCGACGCAAGTTCAAACAGCTGGATCGGCTCCATCCGAATCTCCCCTTTGCGGGGCAAATTAGAAATTCAATCTTGCGCGGGACTTGCGGGTGCGGCGCCGTGCACAAGAATTGCACCGGTCGCGCCTGAAACTAGCGCTCGATGACCTCACCCTCGGAGGTGACGATGACCCAGCGCCCGTCCCTTTGTTCGAGCGTCGCCAGCCGGCTGTCGTCCGGCAGGATCGATCCCACCCGCACCACATAGACCCCGTTGCCGTCCTCGATCAGCGCCCGGCCATTGACAACGTGCAGCAGACGGAAGGCGGACCTGACGCCCGGGAAGGCCTGTTGGGGGACCTCGCCGTCATCCTCTGCCTCGAACTCCCCCTCGCGGCCGTCGAGGGTGACGGTCGCAGTGGTGATCGAGTCGAAATCCTCGTCTTCTGCGTTCTCGTCCGCATCGGGAATCGAAAGCGGCGACACGCTGACGGCGCCGCGGCCGGGCATGCCGGCCATATCGCGCCCGGTCGACAACGCGTAGGGCTGTATCCCGAATTTCTCCTGGTTGAGAAAAACATACCAGGGGAAAAAGGCGGCAAAGGCGGCAATCCCCAGACCCGCAACGATCAGGACGCGGTCGGCGCGGTCTCCGTCGCCGCGCGGCAGCTCCGGAAGGTCCTGTCCGGCGCTGTTTTTCTCGGCTCTATCGCTCATGGAATGCGCTCATCTCATTGTCCGGGCTTTTGCTCCTGCTGCGCCCTGGCGGCGGCCTGTTTCATTGCGTCAGCCAGGTCGTTGAAGGCGTCACGCGCCGGCTTGTCATGCGGCTGCTGCTTGAGGATGTCGTAAATCACCGGGACCTGCTGCACGGCGAGGTCCAGTTCGGCGTCCGATCCGGGCTTGTAGCCGCCCAGCAGTCTCAGGTCCTTGGTTTCCTCGAACCGCTGGATCAGCGCGCGCAGCCGGATGACCAGCTTTTCCTCGTCGGACTCCCAGGCGGTTCGCGCCAGCCGCGAGATCGAGGCGAGAGGATTGATCGGCGGATAACGCCCCTCCTCGGCCAGTGCGCGTTCGAGGACGATGTGGCCGTCGAGGATCCCGCGGGTCGAATCGGCGATCGGATCGTTGTGATTGTCGCCGTCCACGAGGATCGAGACGATGGCGGTTATGGATCCGGCATTGGCGCCTCCGGGCCCGGCACGCTCCAGCAGCCGCGGCAGTTCCGTGAACACGGTCGCCGGATAACCGCGGGCGACGGGCAGCTCGCCGGACGCCACACTGACCTCGCGGATGGCATGGGCAAAGCGGGTAATGCTGTCGACCACGAGAAGAACGTTCTCGCCGTTGTCGCGAAAGTGCTCGGCCACGGTCATCGCCGTCATCGGCGCCATGCGGCGGACCATCGGGCTTTCGTCGCTCGTCGCAACGACGGCGACCGATTTGCCGAGCTGTTCGCCGAGCGTGTCCTCGATGAACTCGCGAACCTCCCGCCCGCGCTCGCCGACCAGCGCGATGACCGCGCGGTCGAAGGCGTCGGCGCGGGTGAGCATGGACAAAAGGGTCGACTTGCCGACCCCGGACCCGGCAAAAATGCCGAGGCGCTGCCCGAGGCAGAGGGGCGAGAAGATGTCGATGGCGCGGATCCCCGTCTTCAACGGCTTGTTGACGCGCTGGCGGGTCATCGAGGCCGGGGCGTCATTGGCGACGGCGCGGCGCCGCTTTCCCGGCTCGAGCGCGCCCAGCCCGTCGATCGGCTGCCCGAGCGCGTTGATGGTGCGTCCGCACCAGCTCGCGTCCGGCGCGATGCGGAAGGCGCCGAACCGGATCACCGGGTCGCCGATTGCGATCGCCTCACCGCGCTCTACCGGGCATACGATGACGGCATGCGGCTCGACCTTGACCACTTCGCCAAGCGTCATGCCGGCCCGCCCGTGATGCTCGACATAGTCTCCAAGGCAAACATGGGGCGAAAGTCCGGAGACCTCGTAATTGTTGGGCGTGATGGTGGTAACGAGGCCACCGCGGCGCACCAGCTCGTCGGGACTGGAGAAGCGCCCGACCAGCCGCTCCAGGGCGTCGAGCGTTACCGACCGGCGCCGGCTATCGGGCTGCGGAGCGGTCACCTCGGACAACGATCACCCCCTCGGCGCGCGGTCCGCATCAGGTGGACCCGAGCGTCCTGACCGCCTCATCGAGGGTGTTTTCTCCCTCCTTGATTAGGCTGGCGGCGTTTTCGAACGCGCGTGTCACCATGATAAGCCGGCTCATTTCCGACATGGCATTGACGCCGGACTCTTCGAGATATCCCTGCAGCACACCGGATTCGGCGCTGTCGACGATGGGTTCCGGCCTCGCGGTCGGCACGACGCCGCTGTTTTCAAAGCGGACGAATCCCTGATCGATGTCGACCGTATAGACCCCTATGGAGCCGACGACCGCTCCGTTCTGCCGAAGCAGGCCGTCGCGCGAGACCTTCGGCGGACCGGAGGCGCCGTCGAGCTGGATCGGCGCACCGCCCGGATCGAGCACCGGGTAGCCCTGAAGCGTGACAAGATCGCCGCCCTCCGCCATGGTGAAGCGTCCGTCCCGGGTCAGGGTCAGGCCGGCGGGCGTTTCTATGGCAAACCACCCCTCGCCCTGAACGGCGAAATCCAGCGCGTTTTCCGTCTGGGTCAATCCGCCGCCGATCGAAGACAGATAGGTCTGACCCTCCGACACGAATGCGGTGGTGCCGTTGAGCAGCGATTCGAACCGGATTTCGGTCGGCCGGTATCCGATGGTGCCGGAATTGGCGATGTTGTCTGCCAGCGTGTTCAGCCGGTTCTCGAGAGCGATCTGCGAGGATAGGGCAACGTAGAGTGATGACTGCATGGTCTGCGCCTTAGCCGCCGAGCTTGAGATTGTTGATGGCGATCATCAGGTCGGGGGAGATGTCCCTCGACGTTGAGGTTGAAAGCAGGGAGGCCGCATTCAGCGTGGTGGACGGATTGCTGATTTCCCATAGGCTGGTGAAGCGCTGCATCAGCTCGCCGAGTTTCTGTGGATCCTGGAAATCCTCGAAATTCAGATTGGCCTCGAAAAAGTCCGCCTGCATATCGATGTCTGTATAGGCATATTCATCAGGCAGGCTGAGCAGGGTGCGCGCGACGGTCGAAAGCGCGGTATCGGAGAGGATCTCGTAGGCATTGCTGAGCGTGGGCGCCATGCGCTCGAAATAAAGCGCAAGACGCACGCCCTCATTG
The DNA here is from genome assembly GCF_004959855.1 of Nitratireductor sp. XY-223. Classification (GTDB taxonomy): domain Bacteria; phylum Pseudomonadota; class Alphaproteobacteria; order Rhizobiales; family Rhizobiaceae; genus Hoeflea_A. Next base: position 88,350 of record NZ_SPNT01000005.1, read on the forward strand.
CTGTTGCCCGCGTCTTCCTCCAGCGTCTGGCGCATGTATTTGTCGACCGTTCCCTGCTGGGCCACGGTGAAGATCGTCGCCGTTTCGCCGTGCCGGGCGAAATTGAAAGCCTCGGCCAGGTCCCGATAGCGCGTGTCGGTCAACTGGTTGGCAAAAGCCTCGGAATCGTCGATCCCCTCGGTCAGGACCTTGCGGATGAAGGCCTTGGCGTAGGACATCTCCTCAAGGCCATGCGCCTTGAGCGCATAATTGTAGATGCGGCTGTCGGCCATGAATTCGTCGACGGAATCGATGGTTCCGATCGTCGCCAGGTAATATTCGGTCTCGCGGGCGACGATGGGCTGTTCACCGACCAGTTCGATGGAACGGTCCAGATTGTTGGCAATGTTCAGGTAGCTGGTGTAGGTGGTTACCATCGTGCTCTCGTCGTTTGAAATCGGCGCAGGCCGCCAAGTTCCCTTCTTTTGCCGGAGCCGAAACTACGGTTGCAGCCTTGTGCGAAGCTTTCGCAGGGCGGCCCGCGCATCATGCGAGGTCAAGCTTCACGCAAGCCAGAGCACGTACCTCTAGCGCGACGTTACATTGAACAGAGTCGTGCCCGCTCATGAACATCATCATCGGACTTGTCGTTACCTTTGGCTGCATCCTCGGCGGCTATATGGCCATGGGCGGTTATATCGGCGTTCTGATGCAGCCCTATGAGCTTCTGATCATCGGCGGTGCGGCTCTGGGCAGCTTCCTGGTCGCCAATCCGATGAAGATTATCAAGGATTCCGGAAGGGCGATCTGGGAGGCATTCAAATTCGCTGTCCCAAAGGAGCGCGACTATCTCGACACCCTGGCGGTGCTCTACGGCCTGATGCGCGACCTTCGGTCAAAGTCACGCAACGAGATCGAGGCCCATATCGACAATCCGGAGGAATCCAGCATCTTCCAGACGGCACCGTCGGTGCTCGCCAACCACGAGCTGACGGCATTCATCTGCGACTATGTCCGGCTGATCATTATCGGCAACGCCCGGCCGCACGAAATCGAGGCGCTGATGGACGAGGAAATCCAGACGATTGAGCATGACAAGCTGAAATCCTACCAGGCCATACTGACCGTTTCCGATGCATGTCCTGCCATCGGCATCATTGCGGCGGTCCTCGGTGTCATCAAGGCGATGGGCGCGATCGACCAGTCGCCGGAAATCCTCGGCGCCCTGATCGGCGCCGCTCTGGTCGGGACGTTTCTCGGCATTTTCCTGTCCTATTCCATACTCGGGCCGATCGCCGCACAGATCAAGCTGGTGCGCGAGAAGCAGAACCGCCTCTACGTCATCGTCAAGCAGACACTGCTTGCCTATATGAACGGCTCGGTTCCGCAGGTGGCGCTCGAACACGGCCGCAAGACCATCTCCTCCTACGAGCGCCCGTCGATCGACGCGGTGGAACAGGAAATGATGAATGCCGGAAACGGTGGCGAAGCGAAAGCGGCCTGAGTTTATGAGCGACGGTCCATCAACAGCCATCAAGAGCCTGGACGCGGCGCTCCTGCAGCGCATGACAGGACAGTCCGGCGACCGGGAAACGCTGGAGACGCAATGCCTGATGCTGGCGGAGATGACCGGTCTTTCGCTGGCGCTCAATGCCGGGAAGGCCATCGGAGAGCCGGTCGATGTCGAATTCGACAGTTTCAACGCCGGTCCCCGGTCGCAACTGCTTGCCGAGTTCGACGTCAACTCGGTTGTCTGCCCGGCCTATATTGACGGATGGTGCGACGACATTACGCTCGCCGCCAACACGGTTTTCGTCATCGCCGTCATGGAATGCATGCTTGGCGGCGCGATTCCCGAGGGAAAGAAGTTAAAGCCGCGCGCGCTGTCCGACATCGAACTCGATGTATCATCGATCCTGTTCGCGCAATTTGCCGAGAGCCTGAAATCCGCGATCGCGGACCCGCAGCCCAAGGCGGCAACCGCCGGCCAGGCGACGCAGGAACAGCCGGAGCCGGAAGAGGGCACCGAAGACACGCCGTGCGTCATGCTCACATTCCAGCTGCGCCTCGGTTCGGTGGAAGCGCCGTTCCTGGTGGTCCTGCCGCAACGGCCGCTGCTGAAATCGAGAATCGCCGAGCGCGAGGACGGCAAGCCCGCAAAACCGGAGCGCCCCAGCTGGGCCAGGCAACTGACGACGCAGGTCAGCCATTCGCATGTGCTGCTGGAAGCGCGCATATCGCTAAACGAGCTGACGCTGGGCGAGGTCGCCCGTCTGCAGACGGGCGATGTTCTGCCCTTCGACGACGAGGGCGGGGTGCGCACGCTGCTGTCGGCAGGCGGAAAGGAACTTTTCTGGTGCGAGTTCGGCAAGGCCGGCAACCGGTACACGGTCCGGGTTCAGGAGCCGCATCGCCGTGAGCATGAACTGATTAAGGACATCGCACCGGGGTAAACAAAACGGCCGCTGCGGCGGCCAACGTGGCGAAGGCAACAACCGAAGGACACATGACAATGTCTGACAACAAGGCCATGAAGGAAGACGAAGCGCCGGTCGAGGAGCCGGAGGCGGAACTGGACCAGGCCATCGACGATCTGAGAGGCGTTCTCGAGAAGGATGCCGCCGGCACTCTCAACCCGGGCAATGAAGACGAAAACCCCTTTGGTGCAGACAGCCTTTCCATGGACGACTTTCCCGAAACCGCAAACACAGACACCGATCCCCTGGCGGATGCCGGGGATTTCGGAGCAGATTTTTCGGCACAGCCCGAGGCGGCTGATATTGGCCAGCCGACGGGGGCAACCGGCAATATACCCAATGCCGACATCATCATGGACATCCCCGTCGACGTTCAGATCGTCCTCGGCAAGACCCGCATGAAGGTCTCCAGCCTCATGAGCCTCGACGAGGGCGCCACCATCTCGCTGGACCGGAAGATCGGCGAGACCGTCGACATCATGGTCAATGGCCGGATGATCGGGCACGGTGAAATCACGGTTCTTGAAGAAGACGAGACGCGCTTCGGCGTGCGGCTGACGGAAATCCTCGGCAGCACAAAATGATGCAGGAATTCGAAGATCTGTCCGCCGGCAAGTCCGTCGGCCAAGCCCTGTCCAAACCCCAGAAGGCGGCCGCCATCCTGATCGCCATGGGCAAGCCGGTCGCCGGCAAGCTTCTGAAGTTCTTCGCTCCTTCCGAGCTGCAGACAATCATCTCCAGCGCGCAGTCGCTGCGCAGCATCCCGCCGAACGAGCTCGAGGACGTCGTCAGCGAGTTCGAAGACCTGTTCACCGAGGGAACGGGCCTGATGGACAATGCGCAGGCCATGGAGGGTATCCTCGAAGAGGGGCTTGCGCCGGAGGAACTGGAAGGTCTTCTCGGGCGCAAGGATTCAGGGCGGAGCAGCGACGCGACCATTTGGGACCGGCTGCAGGATGCCGACCCCGCAACCGTCGGCAAGTTCCTGTCAAAGGAACATCCGCAGACGATCGCCTATGTGGTCTCCATGCTGCCCTCCTCCTTTGCTGCCAAGATCCTGCTCGAGGTCCCCGCAAAGCAGCGCGCCGACATTGTCCATCGCGCCGTCAACATGAAATCGGTCAATCCGAAGATCTCGGAGATCATCGAGCAGCGTGTATCGGCGATGATCGATGACCTGCAGGGCGAACAGAACACCGAGGCGACCAGCCGTGTTGCGGACCTCATGAACGAGCTGGAAAAACCGGTGGTCGACGCACTGCTCGGCGATCTCGAGTCGATCAGCTCGGAGGATGTGGCGAAGGTCAAGCCGAAGGTCTTCCTGTTCGACGATATCCTCACCATGCCGCAGCGCAGCCGCGTGATGCTGTTCAACGATATCGGCAGCGAGACGATCACCCTAGCGCTGCGCGGGGCCGACGAGGATGTCAAGGAGGCGGTCCTTTCGTCCATCGGGGCACGGCAGCGCCGCATGATCGAGGCGGACCTTTCGGAGGAAATGCAGAACATCACGACGCGCGACATCGCCGTCGCCCGCCGGGCGATCACCCAGGAGGCGATCCGGCTTGCGTCGCTGGGGCAGATCAGGCTTGTCGACGAAGAGCAGGGCGAAGAGGCGGCGTGACGCCGGCCACGCATCGCGGGACCAGAGCAATTCTGAGTTGGATTGGAACATTTGATTTTCCCCACCCTGCAAAGGAAAGAAGATGTTGAAAACCGACGATGAATGGGCCGGGCGATTTTGCTCCCTGGCGTCGTTGGCTCGCGCTTGTGGTGGGCCCGCACCACGGCGCGCAATCCGCCTAGCCAGAGACCAAAATCGCCGCGGTCAAATGATCCAATCCAACTCAGAATTGCTCTAGATGGCCGAAGAACAGGACCAGGAAAGCAAAACAGAAGAACCGACGGAGAAGAAGATCCGTGACGCGATCGAGAAGGGCAACATTCCCTTCTCACGCGAGGTGCCGATCTTCGCATCCTCCACCGCTATCCTGGTGTTCTGCATATTCTTCATGCCGTCGGGCGCCTCCTATGTCGCCGTTTCGCTGGCGGACATCTTCGCCAATTCCTCCCTGCATTCCGTCAGCAGCGGCGACGATGTCGTATCGCTGTTTAATCACCTGTTCTGGGAAACCAGCCACCTGCTCCTGCCGGCATTCGCGCTGATGATGAGCTTCGGGATCGCCGCATCCGTCATGCAGAACATACCGCGGCCAGCGGTCGAGCGCATCAAGCCGCAATTGTCGCGGCTGTCGATCAGCAAGGGATTTCAACGCCTGTTTGGCGCCCAGGGCCTGGTCGATTTCGCAAAATCCATCACCAAGATCCTGGTGATCTCGTCCATCATCGGCTTCGCCATGCTGGGCGACTATTTCACGGTCCTGAGCGGCATGTTCTCGGACCCCGTTACCGTCCCGCGGACCATGGCGCGGCTGGCGGGAAAGGTGTTCGCCATCGTCATGATCGCCACGGCGGTACTGGCCATCGCCGACCTTTTGTGGACGCGGTACCACTGGCGCCACAAGCTGCGCATGACGCGCCAGGAACTGAAGGATGAAATCAAGCAGTCGGACGGCGACCCGATCGTCAAGGCGAGGCAGCGCTCGCTTGCCCGGGACCGGGCGCGCAAGCGCATGATCTCGGACGTGCCGAGGGCGACGCTGGTGATTGCCAACCCGACGCACTATGCGGTTGCGCTACGCTATGTGCGTGAGGAAAGCGACGCGCCCGTCGTGGTCGCCAAGGGGCAAGACCTGGTCGCTCTGAGAATCCGTGAAGTGGCTGAAAACAATGAAATTCCGGTATTCGAAGACCCGCCGCTCGCGCGCTCCATTTTTGCACAAGCTTCGGTTGGTAGTGTCATTCCACCGGCCTTCTACAAGGCCGTCGCGGAACTGATCCATGTGGTCTACTCGAAATCGCCTGCCAGGATGAACTAGTCCGTTCATGAAGATCTGTCCCTACACACACCAGCGCGAAGAGATCGTCGCTCACGCCATACGGTCCGTCGCCAGCGAGCTGCGCCTGATCGATGCCGCCGACCTGATCGCCATGCTCCGGCTCGGATGCCACAGCGATCTCGCAGACCTCGTGTCATCGGCGGCGGAACTGTTCTTCCAGCCCGGCACGGTCAATTTCGGCGTCGGCGGGGATTACAGTCTCGATTGGGGCACGACGCCGCAGGTCACGCTGGACCTGGAGTTGAAGCCGGACGGCATGACGGTATTTGCGCGCCTCACGCTGCTGGAGAGCCACGGCCAGATCGAGATCAACCACATCTCTTTCGACGATCCGTCGTCGAATCCCGATGAGAATACGGCCCTGCTGGCTGCCAATCTGAAAGCCAGCGCCTTCAACGACTTTCTCCTGCCCCACCCAAACTAGGGCAGGACAGGACTGTTCAGCCAATCAGGCCGAGCCTGATCGCCTTGGCGATAGCCTGGATGCGGTTGACTGCATCGAGCTTAGTCGCCGCGAAGCCGAGATAGGCGTTTACGGTATGCACCGACAGGGCCAGTTCCTCGGCTATCGCTTCACTCTTGTGACCGTCCGCTGCAAGCTGAAGGCACTGCAATTCGCGGTCATTGAGATTCTGATGCGGGGAAATGCGCTGCACGTCCAAGGTCAGCAATTCCCGCATGATGCGGTAGGTATCGCGGTGGAACTCGACCACGCGATCGCCGACCAGATCCAGTCCGGAGCCGAAGAACAGGGCAAATCCATTGCCCATAATGCCGAGTTTCACGGGAAAACCGACACCGGCAACCGACGTGTCGCCGACGGACAGTTCCTCGACGAACGGGCCGCTCGCCGCCGCGCCTTCCTCGCCTTGCCAGGTAAAGGGCAGCAGCGACCATTCCATATGGGCCTCGATGGCCGGACCAATGGTCGCAAGTGTTTTACGCATCTGCCGGTCGACCGAGCTCAAAACCACAGTAATGCGTTGACTGTTGCTCGATGCGAACCGGTTGACCCGACACACGACGTAACCGTCGGCGCCGAGGATCATCCTCAGCTCCTGTGCCGCGTCCTCCAACTCCGTCGATCCCTCGGGATCCCGGTCGGATTTCTGTGGCCATGCCTGACAATCCTCGAGATTGTCATTGACCGATTTTCTAAGTGCCGTCTCCAACGTCTCGCCCCCGTTTTTGACGAACTGCAAAATGAACTAATTTACGAAACAAAAGAATGCGTTTCGAAAAAACGAATGCGGATTTTCCGTATCCGCGCCTTTAAATGAGATTGTTTCTTACGGCATGGGCAATGGCCTCCGACCTGGTTTTGGTTGACGTTTTCTTCATGATGCTGGTGATGTAGTTGTTCACCGTGTTGCGGGAAATACCGATGATCAGGGAGATCTCGTCGCTCGTCTTGCCTTCGGCGATCCACGACAGGCACTCAAGCTCGCGGTCCGTGAGATCCTGAAGCACCTCGACGCCGAAGATATCCTGCTGGTAGTTCGCCAGATGGTAGGCGCAGACCTGCGCGACATCATGCAGCCGGCTCTGCGAAAAGATCATCCCGTCGACGAAGCACAGCATCAGCACCATGCGCGCCGGTCCGACATCAAACGGCACAACGCAGAGCTGACGGCTGAGATGCGGCGGCATCGCGATCGCCTGCGGGCAATCCAGGAACGACGGCAGCATGGCCGAGGTGCAGCGCTCGATTTCGGTGATCTTGAACTGTGCCCTGACCAGGATCGAACCGAGCGTCCGCACCAGGTCGAACGGCCAGTTCGCGGACACCGCGAATTCAAGGCTGCCTTCCGAGTAGACGTCCCAGCGGGCAAGCATGTAGTTGGCCGCACCCGCGTAGTCGGCAATCAGCTTCAGGCCGTCGGCGATATCGCCGCTCTGGCCTGCAATCTTCACGTCCTCTAGCAACCGTGCCCTGCTCATTCGCTTACTCCCGCAACCGGGGGAGTCGGCACCGCCGAACGCTCTATGAGAGATTTTTCAACGCGCGGAACCGCACAAAAACGTGCACGCTGCCCGCGACCAATGCCCCTTCGCAACAATTCAATCCCCGTACGCTTCCCGTCGCCCCGAGTGGGATGTCCGGCAATATCGACTCAAAACGGGGTTGCCGAACCTGGATGAAGCTATCATCCCCCCTGCGTAATCCGAATGGTCACTTCTAGCACTTTACACAATAAGTCAAATGTGACCGCGGTGATTCGTATTCATAAACTGTGGATACAACCTCGCAGCCATAACCTGCAGTTGTCAATGCCCGTCGACGCTAAGCCGCATCTTCGATGGCCCACTTCCGCAATATCTTCGCCGCGCGCTCTTCGTTGATCTCGACCATACGCGCGAGGCGTTTTTCGGGGCCTTCCTTCACGCGGCGACTGATGTCCTCGGCCTGCGGGGCCATTCCCGGCATCGGGCCAGCGGCCGCGGCAGCCGCGGCGGCCGGATCGGCATCGAGGGCGAACGGCGCGGCTTCGGCCGGCGCTTCCTCGGAGGGGTCAAACCCGAAATCGGCGCCAAATCCGTCCATGGCGGCGGTGCCCGGGCTGAAATCGGGCAGGTCGGGACCATTCGCATCGTCCTGCTGCGTCGCCGACGTCAGCGCATTTGCCAGCGGACGGAAGCCGAACCAGACGACCAAAAGCGCGACCAGTACGAAGGCCCCGGCGTTGATCATGCTTCCGAGATGCCGGCCGACCGTCTGTCCAATTCCCTCGCCCTGGGCGGCTTCGTTCAACAGTTCGGTTTCGAGAAACTTGACCACCGTCAGCTTGATCTGATCGCCGCGGTCCGCATCCAGGCCGGAAGCCGAGGAAACGATCTGCTGCAACTCGGCCAGATGGGCGTCGATATCGGCTTGCGTCGCCCCCTCGCCCAGCATGGCCATGATGCGGCCCTCGTTGATCACCACCGCGATGGAGAGCCTTTCGATGCTGTAGCTGTTCCTGACGGTGGCGATGGTGCGCGAATTGATCTCGTAATTCGTCTGCTCTTCCTTGCGTTCGTTGGATTCGGACGATTGCGGCCCGCCCGAACTCTGCACCTGCTCGGTCGGCAGGTTCTGCTCAACCGTTGCCGGCGCATTGGTCTCCGAGCTGTTCGAGGCCTTGTTCTCGCGGGTCACCCTGACCGACCGCTCCACCCGGGAATCGGGATCGAACACCGTCTCCTGAATCTGTTGCGTATCGGTGTTTATGTTGGCGCGGACGCTGGCGCGGAAATTGTCGATGCCGAGAAACGGCGCGAGGGCCTTGTCGATATTGCTGACGATTTCCGATTCCACCGTCTGGACGATATTGAGGGAGCGGTTCATCGTGCTGTTGGAGAAATCGTCGCCGGACGCCAGCAATTGACCGGTGGAATCGAGCACGGTGACATCGTCGACGCTCAGGCCCGGAACCGACGACGCGACGAGATGGCGGATCGACTGGGCCGCCCGCTGCCCGTCATTGCCGATGGCACGCACCATGACCGATGCGGACGGCTTTTGTTCGCCGCGACGGAAACTGCCCCGGTCGGGCATGACGATGTGCACGCGGGCCGCGGAAATGCCGTTTATGGAACGGATGGTGCGGGCGATTTCGCCCTCGAGCGCGCGGACCCGCGTCACTTCCTGCATGAAGGACGTCAGGCCGAGCGAGCCGACATTGTCGAAGAGTTCATAGCCTGACGTGGAGCTGTTGGGCAGCCCCCGCTCGGCCAGCGTCATGCGCGCGCGGCCGGTCATGCCGGCCGGAACGCCGATCGTGCCGCCATCCGAGCTGACCTCGAAGGGAATTCCCATTTCGCCGAGGGCAATCGCGATCTGGTTCGAGTCGCTTCCCTCCAGACCGACATACAGCGTTTCATAGCTCGGACGGTTCAGGAACATCGCGGCGACGGCGATCAGCGCGACGGCAAGCACACCGGTCCCGGCAAGCGCGAGCAGCCGACTTGTTCCGAGAGACGATAGCGTAGCCGGTAGGCTGGAAAGTTGGTTCAACAGATTCATTCTGTCTCCACATCGCACACCGCCGCCGCCAACGGCGGCGCCGGCCGGACCTGTGAAGGCCGGACGACCGCACGCTACAAATCGAAGCTTGCGCGAGGGTGATGTGAAGGACGTAACCGCCGAAATTCAATGCGGTTTACCGGTGCCTGTCGCGGGATTTCGGGAGCGCCAGCCGGCGGCGTCAGAACAGCTCGGTGTCGCCCGCGGCCTGTCGCAATTCCGTGTCCCTGACCGGATAGGGGCGCAGACGCTGCTGCAATTCGCTGAGCGTCAGAACGTTGAGCGCGGTCGTGGTGTCGATCAGCCAATCCTGCGGCGCATCGCCGGCAAGCTCGGCGAGGAAATCGCTCAAGCCCTTTGTCTTCTGGATGGCCAGGTCCATTCCCTGGATCACCGGGACATCTTCCGGATTGACGTGCTTTCCGTCGCCGTGCACCCGGCACAGAACGGCTTCCGCCGCTTCGATGAGCTGTGCCACTTCCGCCAACTCAAGCTGCAGTTTGAGCAAGAGGGTCGTCAGGGATTCCGCCGCCCGTTCCGATGCCTCGCCGCCTGTTTTTGCCAGGTTTTCGCCTGTCCCCGCCATAACGCAATACTCCGCTGGGTCGCCCGTCAATTACTATGCACGGATGCAGTTTCAATCCGCTTAACGGCCGGTCAGAAAAACTCGACCTCATCCGCCGGCGCCGGCTTAGGCGCGACCGGCTGCTCGCGGGCGACCGCCTTGAGCGTCTCGTTGCCGCTCAGGATATTCTGCCGGGCCCGGCCGCTGACCGGCCAGAACTCCACCTTGCGGCCGAGGTCGCCGCCCAAGCTGGAGCTGACGACGCTGATGCCCTCGTCACCGAGGAATTTCTCTGCAAAAATCCCGTTCTTGCGCCCGACATCCGAAAGCCGCGACATGGTCTGGGCGCCGCCGAACAACTTGGCCTCGAGGCGGCCCTTGCGGGCGCCCTTCTGGAGCAGCGCATTGATCAGAAGCTCCATGAGATGCACGCCGTAGCGTGTCGCCTCGCCGCTCCCGCCGCCGTTCGCGTTGCCCGGTAAAAGAAAATGGTTCATCCCGCCGACGCCGGCGACCGGGTCGCGCAGGCAGGCGGCGACGCACGAACCGAGGATTGTCGTCAACACAACATCCGGCTGATCGGATACCAGGAACTTTCCCTGAATGACATGCAGGCGTTTGCGCGAAACATCGGCATTCATTACAGCGCTCCGAAAACAGCCTCGATCGCGGCTTTCATCTTGTCGATCGTGAACGGTTTCGCCAGCACGTTGTTGGCGCCGAGGGATGCCGCCTTCTGCACCAGGGCACGATCGCCCTGGGCCGTGAGGATTATGAACGCGGCCCGTTTCGTGGCGGCGTTGCCGCGTATCGCCTCGAGCAGGCCGAGACCGTCCATCTTGGGCATGTTGAAATCGGAAATGACCAGGTGGTGAGGGTCTTTCTGCATGATCTGGTAGGCCTGTTCTCCGTCGCCGGCAACCGTCACCTGGGTGAAGCCGAGTTGTTGCAGCGCGTCGCCCAGCAGCAATCTGCTGGTGACCTGATCGTCAACAATGAGGGCCTTAATCTTCTGGGCCATAGACATCAGGATGTCCCCCCTTTGCGGGATAATGTAGATTTAAGTATTTCCTCGCCGATACGGCGAAGCGGTAGTTGGTTTTCGACCGCGCCGATTTCAAACGCCGAACGCGGCATTCCGTAGACGACGCAGCTCGCTTCGTTCTGCCCGATCGTCGTCGCGCCCCCATTGCGCATCTCGAGCAGACCCTTCGCGCCGTCGCGCCCCATCCCCGTCAGGATGACCCCCACGGCCCGGCGGCCGCAGCGCTCGGCCACCGAATTGAACAGCACATCGACGGAGGGCCTGTGGCCGTTCACCGTCTCACCCTCGCGCAACCGGCAACGCAAAGATGTTCCGCCGACGACCTCGAGATGCCGGTCGCCGCCGGGCGCGACATAGACCTTGCCCGGAACAATCGGCGCGCCGTCGGCGGCCTCCTCGATTAGCGGCTGGCACAACCGGTTGAGCCGCGCCGCAAAACTGCTGGTGAAGGCCTCGGGCATGTGTTGCGTGATCAGCGTCGGCGGGCAGTTTTTCGGGTAGTTGGATAGCAGCGTGATCAGCGCTTCCACACCGCCCGTCGACGCCCCGATCGCAACGACATTGACGCCGGGCCGATAGTCTTCGATCACCGCCGTTCCGTTGACCTTCGTCGGCGCGGAGGCCGCGGCTGAGGCGATGCGCGCCTTGGATTTCCCGGCCTGCTTGACCTTCTCGATCAATCCGGCGAAGGGCTGCGGATCGCCGGCCGAAGGCTTGCCCACGCAATCGAACGCACCCAGTTCCAGCGCGGCCAGCGAAGCCTCGGCCCCCCTGCTCGTCAGGGTCGAGACCATGATCACCGGCATCGGCCGGAGCCGCATGATTTTCTCCAGGAATTCCAGCCCGTTCATGTTCGGCATCTCGACGTCCAGCGTGATGACGTCGGGATTGAGCTGCTTGATGGCGGTGCGCGCCTGGGCCGCGTCGCCGGCGGTGCCGATCACCTCGATGCCGGCGTCGGAATCGAGCACTGAGCTGATCATGCTGCGCATTGTCGGCGAGTCGTCGACGACGAGGACCTTCACCTTTCCGCTGTCCACTACGCGCCTCCCGTCCGTTTCTGGTAGGTTGTTATTCCCGAATTGCGGAAATGGTTCTTCGCCTCTCCGGAAACGCGCTCGGAATGACCGATATAGAGCCAGCCGCCCTCGGTCAGAAGGTCGCGGTAGCGCGCCCAGATCCTGGCCTGGGTCGGCTCGTCGAAATAGATCACGACATTCCTGCAGAAGAGCACGTCGAACGGCCCCTTGAACGGCCAGTCGCGCATCAGGTTGAGCTCGCGAAAGGTGATCAGCCGCTTGACCGCATCGTCGACACGCCATTGACCGGCCGTGCCGTGCGGCTTGAACCACTGGCGGCGCAACTCGGGCGAGACCGTTTCGATTGCCGCGTCGTCGTAGACGCCTTCCTTCGCATGGGCGATCACCATGGGGTCGATGTCGGTCGCGAGGATCTTGACATCATAACGCTCGGCGTCGGGCATGGCCGATAGAACCGTCAGCGCGATCGTGTAGGGCTCCTGCCCCTGGGAACAGCCGGCGGACCAGATGCGCACGCGGCCGCCGGCCTTGGCGCGGGACACGAGTTCGGGAAAGACCTCGTCGCGCAAATGATCGAAGTGGTGTTCCTCGCGAAAGAAGCGGGTGAAGTTGGTGGTCAGGAGCGACAGCATCTGCCGGCGCTCGTCCTTGCCCTGCGGGCCGGAGACAAGCTTGCAGTAACTCGCGAAACTGTCGACGCCGATGCGCCGGATACGCTTGGCAAGCCGGGAATAGACGAGAGACGCCTTGGTCTCGTTCAAATAGATCCCCGCGTCCTCGTAGATCATCGATGCGATGTCCCTGAGGTCCTTGGCGGTCATGCGAAACTCACCGTCAACGAGCACGTCGCCATTCGGCGCCCGTTCCCTGCCCGGTCCGGCGGTCCCGCCGGCCACCGCCGGCTTGCTCATGGCAGGCAATGCGCTCATGCAGCTTCACTTTCGCCTTCGGGGAATATCGATTCCAGCTCGATCAGGCAGATCATCCGTCCCTCGATCGCCAGCACGCCCTTGGCGAAGGACCGGTCGAGTTCCGACGACACTTCCGGCGTCGGCTGGATGTTGTCGTCGGTGACCGTCAGGATGTCGGACACCGCGTCGACGAGCAGGCCGACCACCTTCTGGTACACCTGGGCAACGATGATGACGTGACGGGCAGAGGGGTCCGATTCCTTCATCCCGAGCCGGCTTGAGAGATCGACGATCGGCAAAACCGCGCCGCGAAGATTGATGACGCCGAGGACATAGCCCGGGGAATGCGGCAGCGCCGTCGCCGGCGTCCAACCCCTGATTTCACGCACCGACATGATGTCGACGCAAAATTCCTGCTCGCCGATCCTGAATGCGATCAGTTCGCGGGCGTCCTCAGCAAGGTTCTTTGAAGTCTGATGCATGGTACTACCCCACAGCTGCAAGTGACATTTCGGATTTGAGCGCGCCGTTTCGCGATGCCGAGACAACCGCCTCGACATCGACGATCAGCGCCACCTGGCCGTCGCCAAGTATGGTGGCCGCGGCTATGCCGGGCACATTCGCGTAATTGGCCTCGAGGCTCTTGATCACCACCTGGCGCTGCCCCTGGATGGCATCCACCAGCAGGGCGCTCTGGCCGCCGTCCTCTGAATCGACCAGCAGGGCGACACCGGCAAGCGGATCCGTCGGCGCATTGCTGAAATTCAGGATCTGGCCGACATCGACCAGCGGCTTGAAGCTGTCGCGAATGGAGATCAGCTGACCGCTGGCGCCGAAGCCGTGTATGTGCTCGTTTTCCGGCTTGAGCGTTTCGATGATCGAGGTGAGCGGCACGACGAGCGTCTGATCGGCGACGGAGACGACCATGCCGTCGAGGACGGCCAGTGTCAGCGGCAGGCTCATGGTGAACACCGATCCCTTGCCGGGGGTCGACGTGATGCTGACGCGACCGCCGAGCGCCTGGATGGAACGCTTGACGACGTCCATCCCCACTCCGCGGCCGGAAATGTCGGACAGTTGCTCGGCCGTCGAGAACCCGGGCTGGAAGATCAGGTTGTCGATCTCCTCGTCGCTCAGCGTCGCCTCAGCCGAAATCAGGCCGCGGTCGACCGCCTTCTGCCGCACCCTCTCGCGGTCGATGCCGGCGCCGTCGTCGGCGATCTCGAGCACGATGCGTCCGGAGCGGTGCTTGGCCGACAATTTGACGATGCCTTCGGCCGGCTTGCCCGCGGCCTGCCGGTCCTCGGGCGTCTCCAGTCCGTGATCGACCGCGTTTCGGATCATGTGGGTCAGCGGCTCGGAGAGCTTGTCGATAACCGTCTTGTCGACCTCGGTTCCCTCCCCTTCGGTCACCAGGCGCACGTTCTTGCCGACCATTTCGGCCGCCTCGCGAACCGTGCGCGACATGCGCTGGAAGATCGGCTTGACCGGCTGGGCGCGGATGGCCATGACGCTGTCCTGGATTTCCCGGGTCAGTTGCTGGAGATCTTCCAGCCCCATGGTCACGGCGGAAGAGCCGGCGGTGGCCGATTCGGTCACGCTCTGCGCCAGCATGGCCTGGTTGATGACCAGCTCGCCGACGAGGTTGATCAGGCGGTCGATGCGGCCGAGTTCAACACGAATGGTCGAGCCCGCGCCGGTCGCCGATGCCCGTGCCTGGGTCTTCGGCGCAGCGGTGTTCTCGGCGGCGTCCTGCTTGTTGGCGTTCGCGGCCTGCTGCAATTCAATGACATTCGGCAATTCGAGCGTCTCCACCGGCGCGGCGGCGGCATCCTCCGCATCGTCCGCAGCGGCGGTTTCCGCCGGTTCCGGCGGCGAAGCGCCCTCGTCGGTTTCCGGCGCGCCGTCCTCAACCGGCTCGGCCTCGCCAGCCGTCGGCGCAGCATCTTCGTCCGCGGTGATCTCGAGCTCGCAGTCCCACTCGGCGAACTCGAACACCGAGCGCACGGCGTCTTCGTCCTCGGCTGTCGTCAGCGTTGCGTTCCAGGTCAGATAGGCGCCTTCCGGGTCGAGCGCGTCGAGGGCGGGCAGCTCAGACCAGTCGCAGTCGACCTCCAGCGTGCCGAGCTGATCGAGCTCGCGCAGAAGCAGCAGCGTTTCGTTGCCCTTGAGATAGAGGTCCGGCTTCGGCTTGAAGGCAATCTTGAAGCGGTTGCCGGCCGGCGCCTGGTCGGTGCCGAATTCGTCGAAGGAGAACGGGACCGGTTCGAATTCGGCATCGCTTTCCTGCAGATCGTCGAACTGGACCGGCACTGGTTTGAAATCGGATTCATCGTCGTCCGCAGGCTCGGCTTTGGACTCGGCTTCGGGCGCCGGCTCGTCGGCGACCGCATCATCGGACACGGGCACCTGGCCATTTGCCAGCGCCTCGAGATCGGCGACAAGCGCCTCGCAGCGCGATTTTTCGACACTGCCTCCATCGCGGGCGGCATTGGTCAGATCGGCGAGGACATCCGCGGATTTCAAGAGGACCTTGACGACATCGCGGGTCGGCTCAAGCTGCTTGGATCGAACGCAATCGAGGGTCGTTTCGAAGACGTGGGCAAAGCTGACAAGATCATCGAGCGCAAATGCGCCGGCGCCGCCCTTGATCGAATGGACCGCCCGGAAAACCGCGTTGACGGTTTCCGGATCGTCATCGCCGTCATTGATGGCGAGAAGACCGGTCTCCAGTTCCGCGAGTTGTTCCTCGCACTCCTGGAAGAAGATCGCTTTGATTTCGTTCATATCCATCGCGGTATCTCCGTCAGGCCGTGACGCGCTGAATCGCGTTGATGAGTTTTTCCGGGTCGAACGGCTTGATGATCCAGCCGGTGGCGCCGGCCTCGCGGGCACGGTTTTTCTTCTCGGCGTCGCTTTCGGTGGTCAGGACGAGAATCGGGACCGCGCGGTGACGCTCGCTCTTGCGAACGTTCTCGATAAAGCCGAAGCCGTCCATGCGGGGCATGTTGATGTCGGTGATGATGACGTCGGGCACGGAGTCGCCCAGGACCTCGAGACCGTGG
Organism: Nitratireductor sp. XY-223; assembly: GCF_004959855.1. Lineage (GTDB taxonomy): Bacteria > Pseudomonadota > Alphaproteobacteria > Rhizobiales > Rhizobiaceae > Hoeflea_A. Next base: position 104,398 of record NZ_SPNT01000005.1, read on the forward strand.
ACACCGTCCTCGGCCTGCAGGGTTTCAAACCCGGCGCCGCTCAGCGTCATCAGCAACATGTTGCGGATGGTGCGCGAGTCGTCGACTGTCAGTACGATCGTTTTTTTCATTGCGTTTGCTCCTTCACATGCAGGCTGTCCGGTCCCACCCCGAGCAGTGCAAGGGCCGAAAGGAAGTTGTTCGATGCATTCACGATCTCAAACGGCACGCCGTCATCGGCCCAGCTCTTGCTGGCACTCAGCAGCAGCTGGACACTCTGCCCCCCGATGCGCTCGACGGCCGATGCGTCGATGACCAGCGCACTGCCGCGCGACGACAGAAGGCTCTTGTGCAATGGTGTGACAGCCGTCAGGTCGAGATTCTCGGCCAGCTGCAGCTGTCCTGTCCCAGTTTGGCTTTCAACGCTCATTTCAGTCCCATCCTGTTCAAATCCGTTTGGCGGCAATCACCGGTCGCTCAGAACTCGGTCCAGTCCTCATCACTCGTTTCAGCGGCGGCAGCGGTCGCAACGGCGCCCCCCGTTGCAAAGGCACTGGCCAGTTTCTTGCCAAGGCTCCTGGCCGGGGAATCCACCGGCACGCTCTCCTCGTGCGCCGGTTCCGGCACCGCGGGCTGCACCGGCTCGGCGTGCGCGATGGCCGTTGCACCGGTGCTGAATGCCGACACGAGCTCCCGGAGCTTGCGGCTCTCGGCGGTCAGGTTCTGGCAGGCCGCATTGGTCTCCTCGACCATGGCCGCGTTCTGCTGGGTGACCTGGTCCATCTGGTTGATGGCCGTGTTGATCTCCTGCAGGCCGGCTGTCTGCTCGCGCGACGAGGTGACGATCGAGGCGACCCGGTCGTTGATTTTCAGGACATGCTGTTCGATTTCCTCCAGCGCCTCTCCGGTCCGGCTGACCAGCGACACGCCGTCTCCGACCTCGGCGACCGAATTGTTGATCAGGTCCTTGATCTCCTTGGCGGCATTGGCCGAACGCTGGGCCAGTTCGCGCACTTCCTGGGCGACGACGGCAAAACCCTTGCCGGCATCGCCGGCGCGCGCCGCCTCGACGCCGGCATTGAGCGCGAGGAGATTGGTCTGGAACGCGATATCGTCGATGACCCCGATGATCTGGCTGATCTGCCCCGACGACTGTTCGATGCGCTGCATCGCCGTAATCGCGTCCTTGACGATCGTCCCCGATTTACGGGCGCCGTCCTTGGCGTCGTCGACCATCTGGCCGGCTTCCTCGGCTGCGGTAGCGGAGTTGCGGACCGTGGTGGTGATCTCATCGAGCGCGGCTGCCGTTTCCTCGAGCGCCGCCGCCTGCTGCTCGGTACGGCGGGAAAGATCGTCCGCCGCCTGGGAGATTTCGGTGGAGCCGGTCTGCACGATATCCGTCGAACCGGTGATATCGGTGAGCGTCCTGTTGAGGGTGCCGACCGACTGATTGAAGGCGCTGCGCAGCTCCTCGTATTCGGCAATGAACGGCTCGCTCAGTTCGACAGAGAGATCGCCCTCGGCAAGGTGATGCAACCCGTTGGCGACGCTCTCGATGACAATGCGGCGCTGCCTGTCTTCCTCCTCGCGTCGGGCCGCGCTGTCGGATTCGGCCTCCTCGCGATTGCGGCGCTCCTGGTCGGCGGCATCGCGCGCGTCCCGGCCATCAATGATCGCCTGGCGGAACACCTCGACGGATTGCGCCATCTGGCCGATTTCGTCGGACCGGTTGGTGTAGGGAACCTCCTGGTCATAGGAGCCGGAGGCCAGCACGCCCATATAGTCGGTCATTTTCCCAATGGGACTCACGACCAGGCGGCGTATGGCGGCTATGCCGCCGAGCAGAAGGACAAGCGCGATCAGTGCCGCGGCGAGCGCCAGCGACTGGTAGAGCGTCGCCATCTGATGGGCCTGCGTCTCCTGCCGGGCAAGCGCCGCGTTGGTCTCGCCGACAACGGCCTGCAGGTTCTCGCGATGTTCGTGAAACACCCGGCGCAGCTCAGAAAGGGCAGGCAGCAACAGGAGGCCGTCGCCGGCTTCCATCGCCGGGATCACGCTGGTGTTGACAACCTCCCAGAACCGGTTGCCGTCGTTTTGCACGCTGGCTTCGATTCCGTCTTTCAACGTGGCGCTGATATGGGCATCGCGCCAGTGCTGGGAGCGTTCGTTGTAAAGGGTCTCGAGATCGCGAAGACGTGCAACATTTTCTTCAAGCAGGCTGCGCGTGCTCGCCGCCTCGAGGGTCATCATGTAGGCTTCGGCGAGAAACAGCGCCGGCGGCAGGACATCGGCCCGCAGGTCGTTGAGTTCGATGATGCGGTTGTATTCCGGGGAGCCGATCTCGACCTTGCTGATCGTCAGTGAATTAATACCGACCGCCGCCACAAAACCGAGCGATACGATCGTGCCAAAAACCAGCAGTCCCCTTGCAATCGTCAATCTCATCGATAATCCCCCGAAATATGCTTTGCCGGCGCGAAATGGCCGTCGTGTTTACACAAAATATGTTTCGTCACCCGGTTCATGATCATGCGCTCCGCCTGACCGGCGTGGCCGGAACGGCCCGCGCTTCCGGGTCGAATCGCGGATCGGCCACGTGCCGCTCCGCGCGCTGCGCTTCACCGTCCGGTGAAGACTGGTTGCCGGCCGGACCGCCCAGCCGGAACCGGCGGACGATTTCACCCAGCTGGACGATTGCCGCCTGGACATCCTCAACGGATTTCCGGGCGTTGTCGGAACGTGCGGCGACACCGGCGGCCTCCGCGCCCGCCGTCTCCAGATCGGCACGCAGCCGGCTTATTTCCTCAGCTTCCTGTCCCGACCCCTCAACCGTGCGGGCGATCGCCGTATCGATGTCCCCGAAGCGGTCGACCACCTCGTCGATCGCGGTGCCGGCCTTGCCGACCGCCTCCACGCCGGCGTCGATACGAGACTTGGTATCGCTGACGAGCGTCTCGATTTCCTTCGCTGCGTCGGTCGAGCGCTGGGCCAGCGCCCTGACCTCCTGGGCGACCACCGCGAAGCCGCGACCGGCCTCTCCCGCACGCGCCGCCTCGATGCCGGCATTCAGGGCCAAGAGGTTGGTCTGAAAGGCAATGTCGTCGATCGCGGCGGTGATCTGCCCGATCCGGTCGGCAAGCCCTTCTATGCCGTTCATCGCCTCGACCGCCCGGCCCATCACCTTGCCGCCGTTTTCGGCGCTGTCGCGGGCGCTGACGATTACCGTCTCAACGCCGCCGAAGGCATCGCGCGCGCCGCTTGCGTCTTGCAAGGCGGCCAGCGCGCCGGTGACGTCGCCGATCCGGCCGGCGGCCGATGCCGCATCCGAGGCAAGTTCGCCGACCGCGGCAACGGAGGTCTCGGCCCTGTCGTTCCCCGACAGCAGGCTTTTCACGATTGTCGCGAATGTCGACTGGATCCGGTCGAGCGCAACGTTGAAGGTCGCCGCCAGTTCGCGGTGGTCCGCCGGGACCGAACCGGTGATGCGGTTCTGCAGGTCGCCGACCATCAGGCCGCGGACGGCACTGCCGAACTCGGCGTTGACGGATTGCCGTTCCTGCGCCGCGCGCTCCTCGAATGCGGCTTCGGCAAGCGACTGGCTCTCCTCGCGGTGACCGGCCCAGAACAGGCCGGTTGTGCTTGCCAGCACGGAGAAGACGGCGGCAGTTTCGTCAACGGCCGCCTCAAGACTGTCCGGCGCGCTGCCGGAGCGCGAAAACATGCCCTTCGGCCAACGCTGCTTGAGGATCTCACGGACAACGGGTTTGAAAATATGAGTTTGCGCTGCCAGTGCCCATTGCGGATCGGCTTCGTCGCGGGCGCAGGAGCGGCCCACTGAGCGGGCAGCCTCCTCGTATTGCACGCGGCCTCCCGGTTCGCCCAATTCGCCGGCCGAACCCAGGACTCTCACCATGGCGGCCATGGCGTTGCGCTGGCTTTCGAATTCGTCTTGCCGGCTGTCAGACGGCGCACGCAATGACTGCAGGCTCGATTGAGCGGCATCCATGGCGGCGGCAAACTCGCTGCCGACCGTTTTGGCTGCGTCTGCGCCGGCGTCGCCCAGATTCAGAAAGTCACGCTGCTGGCGCGCACCCGGCGCCCGGTCGTGTTCTGTCTGTGTTGACGTCTGCCTGCGCACACGGTTTCCCCAACAACCCGGCGCCGTCGACCGGAACGTGTCGACGTGCCACTTCCTCCCGGACGGTCCCGGCGCGTTGACGATCGCGCGGTGAACCCTGGCGCAAGCCAGCCCAACACCCGTGGAGCGCTCACGGGGTTACGGTTCCAGTCAAAAAAATCTGAATTGAAAATACCGGATTACGACCGGTTCAACGGAGTAGCCTCATGCCCATGGACCGAACGCGCTTGCGCTGCTCCATTCCGCCGCACTGAAACGCTATGGCGAATTCGTTTCGCTAAGGTTAACAAAACCTTCAAAAATGTAGTGCGAATTAATCGATTCCACGCCAATTTTTATTAGGCAAATAGGTAAGCCAGTCTGGATTAATACTTATAGTTGTTGCACACCTTAATATTACTTGACTATGCAAAGCTCAAAGTCACAAGCTTCGAGCAAGCTTTCTCTGCAAGGTTGCAGCCTATTATCGGAGCAAGACCTAACGTGTTCCTGTCATGATGACTGTGTGGAGATGTGCTGAATGTTTGCTATCGGCTTGGTCGCCCTGTTTATCGTCGTTGTTATGTCGCTTGCATTTTCATTGTTGAACCTGCTGGACACACAAAGAAGAACGCACGCCTACCCGCGTATCTGACGCCACGCAGGGCGACGCCGCGTGACCGCCGGGCCGGTGCAGCCGAACAGGACGGCACGGGGATGCGCGGCACCGAACCGGGATCTTCCGGTTTGATATCACCCGAGCAACGGGAAAAGCATCAAATCCGCTCGCGCAGATCGGCCCCGGGCTGTGCCTGCCATTCACCGCTGGCGATCATCGACGCGATTTCATCCAGCAACAGTTCGAGAACGGCATCGGCGGCGCGCGTGTTCGGCCGCTGTGAGGGAACGCCAAGCACGAGCTGCCGCCACAATCCACCCGAGCCTATCGAGCGTGCCTTCAGCAGATCCTGGTCCAGCTCGGCTTTCAGCGAGGCCGGAGGCAGGAAAGAGTGACAGAGACCCGACATCACCATCGACTTGATGGCCCAGTAGGAGTCGACCTCATAGGGCACATTGATCGTGTGCCCCGCTTTCTTGGCGGTGCTTTCGACAAGGTGCCTGAGCGCATAGGGACGGCCGGGCAGCACAAGCGGCAGTTTCTCGACCGCGTCGAATCCGAGCTGCGGTCCGACACCTTCCAGAGAACCGGGCGGGCTGATGAGCACGACTTCCTCGTGAAGCAGCTCCTTCGTGCGTATGTGCAGATCGCTCGATGGCCCGTAGAGGAACGCGATGTCGACATCGCCGCGCTGGATCCAGGTGAGCACGTCGACCGAATAGCCTTCGCGGATCCGCAGGCTGACCTCCGGCAGTTCCCGGGCGGTGCGCTCGACCAGCCGCGTCGCGAACACCGTCGAAACCGTCGGCATCAGGGCGAGCGCGACATTGCCGCTGATTTCAGAATGCAGGGACTGCACATCCTGCATGGTCAATTCCAACTGCCGTATGACGCCGGAGACCCGGCGCAGCAATTCCGAACCGGCCTCCGTGAGCTCCATGCCGCGCACATGCCGGTCGAAAAGCGGCACACCGACTTCATGCTCAAGAAGCTTGATCTGGCGAGACAGAGCCGGTTGCGCGATGCGCATACGATCCGAAGCCCTGCTCAGCGAGCCTGACTCTGCAACGCATATAAACGTCTTCAGCTGGCGGAAATCCAACGCCCTAACCTTCGCATTCTGTTATTTTGTTATTGTAACTATAACCAAATTAAATAACAGCCGGCGGCCACTATGGGGCCGCGGGAGCGATGGCGCAAATTAAAGTGTCGACAGGTTCCAGGGGTCGCCAGCCGACAATCAGGAAAGCACACCCACTTCGGTGCAATAGGAACCGGTCGATCCGAACTGCTGTAAGCGACGCGTCCAAATCCGCCCTGCGGCATGGTAGAGGCCGGACCGGGCCATTTCCGAAGCATCGAGACAGGTGTGGTCAATGCCTGCGGTCGCAAGGGCCAGGCTGTAATTCCGGCACAGTGCACCTGACGATATCAATGTCAGCTTCCTGTTCGTGTCGTCACGCATTCCGGCGATTTCCAGCCCGATGAGCAGGCCCGAGAGCCGCGCCGCGCCATCGCTGCGCTCGGCACAATCGAGCAGCGGCGCGGCGCGCAGGGAGAACAGCGTCCTGAGGATATCCGACGGGGCATTGACCGAAGCGCGGACCGCATCGGCAAATACGCCGTTGCTTGCGTGTTTCGCGTCCGCATCTATGAAATGCGACAGGGTCGAGTTGCGCTCAAGCAGCGAGAACACCTCTCCCGTCATGGCCGTTGCGAACGCCGCGACACGGCCGGATTCAAGGCGGACCCACTTGGAATGGGTTCCCGGAAGGCAGACAATACCATCGGTGCAGCCTGCGAGCGCCGCGCCGAGAAGGAGCGTTTCCTCGCCGCGCATGACGTCCGGGCTTGACGGATTGCGCTGCGAAAGACCGGGCAGGATGCAGACTTCGCGCTTGCGCGAGCTTATCGAGATCGCCTGCCGGGGAAACGCGTCAAGCCGCGCCGGGATGTCGACATAGGGCGCTTCCTTCCAGCCCTGCGCCGAGCCCACCATACCGCAGGCGATGACCGGGAGATCCTCAGGCAGCGCCAGTTCGGCGAGCCCTTCTTCGAGCCTGCCCTGAAATTCGTCCGGACGCAGTCCGGACATGCCGCAGTCGCTGCGCAGTTCGGCGACGGCGCGGCCCACTGCATCCAGCGCCCACAGGCGGAAACTGGTCGTGCCCCAATCGACGGCAGCGCAAAAAACATCCATATCAAAGCGGCCCTATCGCTCACGTCACAGAATATCGTTCGATGAAACCGGGATCCGGCTCCACGCCCAGTCCCGGCCCCTCGGGCACACTGGCGTACCCGCCGCTTCGCCTTACCTGGGCCGGTATGTCCATCGGCTCGACCAGCAGATCATCGCGGAAAAGATTGTCGGTCGTGTCGAACTCGAGCATCGGTTCGCGCGGATTCAGGCCACCCGGGACCGGCGGCATTGCCGCCAGCAGATGCAGGTTGGCCGCCACCGCGACCGCAGAGCCCCAGACGTGATTGACGACGGGCGTGAAATGCGTATGCGCCAACGCCAGAACCTTCAGATATTCCGAGATTCCGCCCAGCGCGCAGACTTCGGGCTGCGCTATGTCGAGGCAGCGGCCTTCAAGCAAATGGCGCCAACCCCATCGGGTAAACTCGGCCTCGCCGCCGGAGATGTTGGTCTTGAGCCGCGTCCGCAACTCACCGTATCCGTCGAGATCCTCCGGGGCCACGGGTTCCTCGAACCAGTAGGCATTCATCTCATCGAGAGCCTGGCCGACGTAAAACGCATCCGCAACGGTGTAACAGTGGTTCGCATCGACCATGAACGGGAATTCCTCGCCGATGCCGGAACGGACGGCCTCGATGAGCCGGATGTCGTTCCTGTGGCCGAGACCGACCTTCATCTTCGTGGCGACGAAACCGGCTTCCTTGATGCCCGCCGCCTCGTCCCTGAAACGCGAGACATGCGCGTCGATATCCTCGCGACCGAGCATCATGCCGTATCCGTAGACCGGCACCCGGTCGCGGTGCCTGCCGCCGGCCAGCTTGCAAAGCGGCAGGCCGGCGATTTTGCCGGTCAGGTCCCACAACGCGATATCGACACCGGACAGGGCCTGTATCGGCATGCCCTTCTGACCGTGGTCGCGCAGGAGGTTGTAGACATTGTGCCAGATGGCGTCACGATCGACCGGATCGCAGCCGAGTATCATAGGCTGAATCACCTCTTCGACAATCGTGCGGTTGGCGATCGCCACATTGCCGGGGCCAAAACACTCGCCCCAGCCGGTCAGCCCCTCATCGGTCTGCACTTCGACCAGATGGGCCGAACGCCGACTGTAAAACTGCTGGGAATATCCCAGTTCCCGGTCCAGCTCGTACTGCAGGATGTGACTCTTTACGCGGGTGATCTTCATGCGCCATCGTCCCGTGAAACCAGGGCACGCGAAATGCGTTTGGGCGCCAGATAGTCGTGCAGCGCGAGGTGCGAGCAGTCGCAACCGATGCCGGACTGCTTGATGCCGATATGCGGAAGATCGATGGCATACTTGATGCCGTTGATCTGCACTTCGCCGAAGCGAAGCCTGGCGGCGCAGCGTTCCGCTTTCTCGATATCGCGGGTGAATACGTAGTCCGTCAGACCGGCATCGGTGTCATTGGCCGCGTCGAGCACCGACTTCTCGTCGTTGAATTCTATCAGGCTGACGACCGGGCCGAATATCTCCTCAGAATAGATGCGCATCGGGCTCGTCACGCCTTTCAGCACGGTCGGGGCGTAGAAATGGCCGCGATCGTGTCCCGGTGCGCGGCCGCCCCCGGCAAGAACCTGCGCACCGCCGGCAACGGCATCCCTGACGAGACCGTCAACGCGCTGGAAGGCGGCCGCGTCAATCAGCGGCCCCATGTCCACGGGTGCGTTCCGGTCGAAGCCGACCGCGACCGCCCTCGCCCGTTCGACGACCTTTTGCGCAAAAGCGTCTGCAACCGCAGATTCGACATAGACCCTGTTCGGGGTGACGCAAATCTGGCCGGCATTGCCGAACTTGACCGCGCCGACAATGTCTGCGGCCAGATCGAGATCGGCATCGGCGAACACCAGGACCGGCGCGTTGCCGCCGAGCTCCATGGAGTAGCGCTTGATCGAGGTCGCACCCTTTTCCATGACGCGCCGGCCGGTACGCGCCGACCCGATCAGGGTCAGCATTGCCGGGATCTTTGACGAGGACAGCGCATCGCCTACTTCCGCATCGTCGCCGCAGACGATGTTGACGACACCGGGCGGAAGCCCGATGCGGTGGCACAGCTCTCCGACCGCGTAGGCGGACAGCGGCGACTTGAAGGACGGTTTGATGACAATGGGGCAGCCGGCGGCCATGGCCGGGCCGATCTTGAAGGCGAGATTGAGCAGCGGAAAATTCCAGGCGATGAAGGCAACGGCCACGCCGACCGGCTCGTAGACCAGCGAATGGCTGTGCGTTCCCTCGCGGTCGACAAGCGCCTCCGGCCGCAGGCGCGAAATCTCCTCGGCGTAGAACTGCAGGCTGTTCACGAGACTGTCGAAATCCTCCTGCGTTCCGGCCCAGTTCTTGCCCATTTCAAGGTGAACGCACTCGCGCAAATGCTCCTCGCTGGCGATTACGGCATCGCGCAGCATGTGCATCCACCGCGCACGCTCGGAAATCGACGTCGCCGACCAGTCTGCGAACGCTGAATCGGCGGCGGCGAGCGCCGCCTCGGCATCGGCGGCAGTCGCCCATGCGACCTGCCCGACGGTCTCTTCCGTGGCGGGGCTGACGACATCGAACGGCGTTCGGCTGTCGACAAGTTCACCGCCGATATACATTTTCTTAGACAGCATGACGCGGCTCCTCAAAACGGTCTTTCATCGCTGCGCAGATCGAGCCAGTCGCGCTCGAGCGGCGTGAGCTGCAGCGCGCCGGCTCTCGCCGAAGATGCAACCTGTTCCGGCGTCTCCGCTCCGTTGAGCGCGACCACCGGAAACGCCTGGCTGATCACATAGGCGAGCGCGATCTCGAACATGTTCATTCCACGCGCGGCACCGAACGCCTCGGCGCGCTTCTTGCGCTCGAAATTCGCATCCGAATAAAAGACCCGCACCAGATCCGCGTCACTCGTGTCCGCCCGATCGGCCCTGGCGAAAAAGCCACGACCGAGCGCAGACCACGCCACCAGGAGGAAGTTGCTGGCTGTGAACCAGTCGCGGTCTGCGTCATCGGTGACCACGGTATCCGGCCAGAAAGGCTCGTTGGCACGGGCAAGGGAGAAATTCGGTGAGGAGCTCATCATCGCGGCCTTGCCGTTTTCACGGGCGTAGTCGACGGCCTCCTGGATGCGGGCGGTCGTCCAGTTGGACGCGCCGTAGGCCTTCAGCCGGCCGGCACGCACCTCTTCGTCAAGCGCGTCGACCAGGGGGCCGACGGGACAGGACGGATCGTCCCTGTGAAACATCCAGATATCGAGATGGTCGGTCTTCAGACGTTCGAGCGAGCCGTCGATCGCCTTGTGCACCGATTCCGGATCGATCCTGGCGCCGCCCGCATGTAATGGCGCGCAATAACCGGGGATCAGACCTTTCGATGCGAGCACAATGCGTTCGCGGATGCCTGGACGGTCGGCGAGCCAGTCGCCGATCACCATTTCGGAGTAGCCGTGTTCCTCAACCGCGCCGTAGACCTCGGCCGTGTCCACATAGGTCCCGCCGTGCTCGACGAACGCATCCAGCAGACCGAAGTCCCTTTCCCTTGTATCGGGGTGGAAGATCATCGTGCCCATGCCGATCGCCGAGACCGGCTTGTTCAGGGATTTGATTTCGTAAGTCTTCATCAGAGCATCTCTCGACTAGCGGGAATGGCCGGAGCCGGCCCGCGAAATTGCATCTATGGAAACCGCCAGCAGCAGGATCGCACCGGAGAACATCAGCTTGTCGGCGGCACTTGCGCCGGAAAGATCGAGCCCGTTTCCGAGCGAGCCGATCACCAGCGCACCCAAAAGCGCGTTCCAGACACTACCGCGGCCGCCGAACAGGGATGTGCCGCCTATGACCGCGGCGCCGATCGCTTCGAGTAGCAGCGGACCGCCGGCAAAGGCGTTGAAAGAGACGGACGCATAGCGCGACGCGCCGACAATGCCGCCGACTGCCGCCATCAGCCCGACGATGGCAAACGCCGCAACGCGTATCTTCTGCACGGACATGCCGACCCGGCGGGCCGATTCCGTGTTGCCGCCGACGGCAAACAGGGAACGGCCGAACGGCGTCGAGGTGGTGATCCAGGCAAGGAGCGCGGTGAGACCCACCAGCAGGACGACGAGCAGCGGCACGCCGCGATAGGCGTTGAGCGTCGCGACCGCGGCGAATGCGAGGAGCGCAAAGAAAGCCACGCGGCTGACGGTCGCGGCGACCGGATCCAGCTCGAGCCCCATGGATTTGCGCCGGTTGTGACGGCGCCAGGCGATGAACGCGAACGCGGCAACGCACAGCGCGGCGAGCAGCCATCCGATCTCCGGCGGCAGGTTGATGGTGGTGATTCCGCGGACGAAGGGATCGCGCACGTTGATCGCGCCCTGGATGCCAAGGATCTTGAGCATCAGACCCTGAAAGCCCAGAAGGCCGGCCAGCGTGACAACGAAGGAGGGTATCCCGACATAGGCGACGAGCAGGCCCTGCAGGGAACTCAGCGTAATGCCCGCCGCGATCGCGACAAGGCAGGCCAGCGGCGCCGGAATGCCGGCGCTTGCGATGAGGACCGCCATCAGCGCGGCGCAGACACCGGATGTCGCCGCCACCGACAGGTCGATATCGCCAAGCAGCAGCACGACGGTGATGCCGACGGCCAGCGTACCGACGACGGCGCTTTGCATGAACAGGAAGTAGAAATTGCGGGCGCTGAGGAATGCCGGTTCGGTCACGCCGAAGTAGATCCAGATCGCGGCGAGCGCCAGCAGCACCGGGATGAAGGCGCCAAAGCGCGACTCCGGCAGTCCGCGGAACCAATCGATCAATCCGGTTGGACGCTCATGCGACACGGTCAGATATCCCATCGAAGCCTCTCGTCATTGCTACTACAATTTCATCGGGATTGGTGTCGGCCGTTTCATAGACCGCCACGTTGGATCCGTGGCGCAGGACCGTGATGCGGTCGCTGACCTCGAAAATGTCCCGCAGGTTATGCGAGATGTAGACGACCGCGTGGTTGGTCTCGCGCAGGCGCTTCACGACGTCCAGAACCTGCTTGGTCTGCGCCACGCCCAGCGCCGCCGTCGGCTCGTCGAGCAGGACCACGGTCGATTCCGCACCGACGGCGCGCGCGATCGCGATCGCCTGGCGCTGACCGCCCGACAGCCCGCCCACCTTCGACCGTATCGACTGCAGGGTCCGCACCTGAAGGCGCGCCACGGCGTCCTGGGCCCGCGCTTCCATCGCCAGGTCGTCGAGCGGGCGCAGCGCCCGGGGCAGGAAATTCCATCCCGGCCGCGTCGGCTCGTGACCGAGGAACAGATTGGCCGATACGTCGAGATTCTCGCACAGCGCCAGATCCTGGTAGACGATCTGGATGCCCAGATCCGTCGCGTCGTGCGGCGTGGCGATGTCCACCTCGGCGCCGTCCAGAAAAAAGTTTCCCTCGTCGGCCCGGATGGCGCCGGCAATGGTCTTCATCAGCGTCGACTTGCCGGCACCGTTGTCGCCGACAAGCGCCATGACCTCGCCGCGCCGGACCTCGAAATCGATGCCCCGTAAAGCCTCGACCCCGCCGAAGCGTTTCTTGATCTTGCGCACACTCAGGTGTGCGGCCTGCGGCGGGGCCGTCGGCCCCGCCCATTCGTTTCCGACTGACATCTTGCCACCTAGCTCTTGCAGAAATCGGTATCCGCAGCGGCACCCTGGCACACGTCATCCTTCGAAATCGAGGTGTCGTGCTCGATCACATAGGCGACGCCTTCCTCGCCGACAGCCGAATAGTGACCGACCGGCACAAACGGAACATCGCCGTCGGCGGCGTTCTTGACGGTGCCCTGGGTCAGGTCATCGACACCTTCGCCCTTGACCAGGCGTACCGTCACGCTCGCGGTCACGCCGGCCATGTCCTTGAACGGCCGCCAGCCGGTCTGCGTCTGCTCGCCAAGCAGGATCAGTTGCAGCGCCTGGACGGTCGCGTCGAGGCCCGAAACCGGCACCTTGCCGGCAAGGCCCTGCTCCGCCAGGGACGCAATCGCGGCGCCGGCATTGCCGTCATTGGACGACACGACGCCCTGTACGTTGTTGTTCAGCTTGGTGAGCGCCTGATCCATCGAGCGGCGCGCAATCGCCGGATCCCAGCCTTGCGTCCAGTTCTCGTAGCCGAGAACGCGTTCGCCGGAATCAAACAGCGGCTGCAGGATCTCAAGCTGGCCGTTATGGATAACAGCCGCGTTCGGGTCCGTGGGCGATCCCTTCAGGAGCACCAGCGTGTCGCCGGACTTGGTGTTCTCGACGACATGCTCGGCCTGGGACTTGCCCATGGCGCCGAGGTCAGCCTGTACCCAGAAACTGGTGTTCTTGGAGTGGATCATGCGATCATAGGCGATCGTCGGCACGCCCGCTTCGGCGGCACTGTCGGCAATAATCGCCGCACTCTCGCCGTCGATGGGAATGACGACAAGCACCTTGGCGCCGCGCGTCAGCGCCTGCTCGGCCTGGCGCTGCTGGGTCGCCGTGTCGTTGTTGGCATTGAAGACCTCGACCTCGATATTCGGCGCCGTCTCCTTCATGGCCTCGACGAAGAATCGCGCGTCCTGGCTCTCCCAGCGCGGGTTGACGTTCTCCGGCAGGAGCATGGCGACGAAATCGCCGGCAAATGCCTGCGCCGACAACGACAGGGCCGCGGCCATGGCCGCCAGTCCCACCCCGTATTTCAACGCTGATCTGCGAGAAGAATTGAGCATATGTACCTCCCTTGGTTGCCCAAAATTTTGGCAAAGCAAAGCCGTCGCCCCCATCCCGCGGGAACGCATTCATATCCTGTTGCTGTGCCGTTCTTCGGCGGGCGCTAGGGCCCGGCCATTGCGTTATGCCTCGTCCAGCATACCTCCCAGGCGGCGGCTGGCATCGCCCAGCAGCCGCTCCATGACACGTTCGGCACGCGCGCCGTCGCGCGCGGCGATCGCTTCGTAGACCTCCCGGTGAAACGGGATCGAATCCTCGTTTTCGCGCGGGTCCTTGTTGGTCAGGCGTATGCTGCTCAGCAGTGCCGAGAAGATCACGCCTTCCATGGCAACCAGAAACTCGTTCTGCGCCGCCCGCAATATCGAGCGGTGGAACAGGGCGTCGGCAATGACGAAATCCTCGGCGGAGCCTTTTTCCGCCTCCATGCGTTCGATGGCGGCCTCGATCTGCGCCAGTTCCTCTTCCGTTGCCCGTTCGGCGGCCCAGCGCGCCGCCTTGGGTTCGAACACCTGGCGTATCTCCATGAGTTGATGGAAAAAGTCGCCATTCGGCGGCGCCGACTGGTACCAGGCGAGCACGTCATCATCCAATAGGCCCCAACTGCTGCGCGCGCGGACCCTCGTGCCGATGCCGCGACGCACCTCAAGCAGGCCCTTGCCCACCAGGATCTTGACGGCATCTCGGATCACCGACCGGCTGACCTGGTAGCGCTCGGCCAGCGTGCCCTCGTCCTCGACCAGGTCGCCGGGGGCGTAGGTCTGCGAGACGATGCGACGCCCGATCTCGCGCGCCACCTGCGTTGAAAGGCTGGGCGCGAGACCCGCCACCTGCTTCAAATCGTAAAAGATCAATTCGCTCATGGGATGTAATCAAACATATGATGTTTACATAGTCAATATGTTTTGATCGGATTTTCACCGACCCGCCGTCAGGGCGGGTCGACCCGGGCGCAGAACCGATCTAGCTTCCGGAGCAAAGGAGGACCCCATGATCATCGTCACAGGAACAATTGAACTGGATCAATCGGACATCGCGCCGGCCGTTGCCGCCGCACGCGATGCCGTGGAAGAGACCGAGGCGGAAGACGGCTGCATCGTCTACCGGTTCTATCAGGACATCGGCGATCCGGCGCTGTTCCGCGTCTATGAGGAGTGGGAGAGCCAGGCGCATCTCGACCGGCACCTGAAAAGCGCGCATGTCGCCGCGTTCAATCAGAAACTGCGCGGGTTGCGCATCAAATCGCTGTCGATCAATGTCGTGGAGCCGAAATCCATCCGCCCGATCTAGCCGTGAAACGGTCTAGCGCACCGCGGCCATGGCCGTGACGGCGCCCTCGTCGAACAGGATGCGCAGCTGCGCCAGAACCGCATCGCGGAAGTTTTCATTTCCGGACAGATCGCCGAACACCGGCCGGAGATCGAGCATCGCATTGCCGAATGCCGGCACGTCCGGCAGTGTCATTTCGGCGATCCTGGAAAGTTCTTCGGCCATCGGGTCCTCGATCGCGTATGGGCTGCCGTCGCCCCTTTCTCCGCTCAGATGGCGGATCCAGGCTGCGACCGCCAGCGTCAGGCGCCCGTGCGGCCGCCCTTCCCCCATCCGGTCGCGGATCGTGCCGAGCAGCCGTTGCGGGATTTTCTGCGAGCCGTCCATGGCGATCTGCAGGGTCCGGTGCTTCAGCGCCGTGTTGGCGAAGCGTTCGAGGAGCGCGCGTGCATAGGCGGCAAGATCGACCCCCGGAACATCGAGCATCGGGGTGATCTCGTCGCGCATCATGGCCTCCAGGTAGGCGGCAAGAACGGGATCGGCGACCGCATCGGCGACCGTCTCGTAGCCGGCCTCGACGCCGAGATAGGCGAGCGCCGAATGGCTGCCGTTGAGCAGCCTGAGCTTCATCGCCTCGAACGGCCCGACATCGTTGGTCATGATCACGCCGGCCAGTTCCAGCGCCGGCCGGCCGGCGACAAACCGGTCCTCGACCACCCACTGGCTGAACGGTTCGGTGACAACGGGCCAGGCGTCCTCGTAGCCGGTCAGGGCGGCGATCTCAGCACGGTCGGCATCGGTCGTCGCCGGCACGATGCGGTCGACCATCGAGGAGGGAAAGGCGATGGTCTCGCCGATCCAGCGGGCGAGCGCCGGGTCGCGGGCCTCGGCAAAACGCGTGACCACGCGGGAAAGCGTGCCGCCATTGTCCGGCAGGTTGTCGCAACTCAGGACCGTGAGCGGCGGCATCCCCCGCTGCCGCCGCACCGAGAGCGCCGTTGCCAGAAGGCCGGGAACCGAGCCCGCGCCCCCGCCGCTCTCCAGGTCCGCGCGGATTTCGGGATGATCAAGATTGAGTTCGCCGGTCGCCGGATTGCGGCAATAGGCCTTCTCGGTGACGGTGAGCGTGACGATGCGGGTCTGCGGCGCTGCGATCGCCTCGATGACGGCAAGGTTGCCGGGTGGTGCGTGCAGAATATCGACGATCGCGCCGATGACGCGCGCACTGATTTCATCTCCCTGTCGGATGGCGAGCGTATAGAGGAAATCCTGCGGTGCCAGCGCCTCGCGCATGTCGCCGCGCCTGAGGCTGGCGCCGATGATCGCCCAGTCCGGCTCCTCGCCGAGCCGGTCGTCGATATAGACCGCCTGGTGGGCGCGATGGAACGCGCCGATGCCGAGGTGAACGATGCCGGGCGAAATCGCGCCGCGGTCGTAGTCGGGGGCCTTCGCCGGCCCCTTGCCGCTCTCGAGGGTCTTTGAGTTCAACCGGCCCATAGCAAATCATCCCCCGCCTTCGGATATCTCAACCGAACCCGTACGCTGCCTTCGGCAGACCATAGGCAAGGTCCCGGGCGATTTCATGGGCCTCATCCTCGCGCAGGCGGTGATCGGCGACACGCTCGGCAAGGAAGGCACAGTCGACGCGGCGCGCCATGTCGTGGCGGGCCGGAATGGAGGGGAACGCGCGGGTATCGTCGTTGAAGCCGACGGTGTTGTAGAAACCGGCTGTTTCCGTGGTCTGCTCGCGGAAGCGCCTCATGCCGTCCGGGCTGTCGAAGAACCACCAGGCCGGACCCAGCTTCAATGCCGGATAGGCGCCGGCAAGCGGCGCAAGCTCACGGCCGTAGGTCGTCTCGTCAAGCGTGAAGACGATCAGCGAAAGACCCGGCTCCATGCCGACGGCGTTGAGCAGCGGCCGCAGGGCCGTCACGTAGTCGGTGCGCGAGGGAATGTCGAACCCCTTGTCCCGGCCATGGCGCTCGAACACGGCGGCATTGTGATTGCGAACGGACCCCGGATGGATCTGCATGACCATGCCGTCCTCGACGCTCATCTTCGCCATTTCGGTCAGGAACTGGGCGCGGAACAGCGCGCGGTCAGCGGCGCTCGCACCGCCGGCGATCACCTTGTCGTAGAGCGCGATGCATTCCGCCGGCGGCAGGTCCGCCGTCTCGGCGCTCGGAAATCCGTGGTCGGTCGCCGTCGCACCGTGGTCTCGAAAAAAGGCGCGGCGCTGCCGGTGCGCATCGAGAAAGCCCTGCCAGCGCGTGATGCCGCTTCCGGTCAGGACGCCGAGCCTCTCGACGTCGCCCAGGAATTGCGGGTGATCGGGATCGCCCGTGCTGTCCGGCCGGTAGGTGGTCACAACCCGGCCGGTCCAGCCGCTCTCGGCAATGGCCCTATGGTGCGCCAGCGGATCGACGGCGCTTTCGGTGGTCGCCAGTACTTCGATCCCGAACCGTTCGAAAAGCGCCCGGGGTCGGAAGTCCTCCTGCGCCAGGCAGTCGCTGATGCGCCGGAAATAGACTTCGGCGCTGCCGGGTCCGAGCGGCTCCTCCATGCCGAAAAGTGTCTCGAATGTGTGGTCCAGCCAGAGCCGTGTCGGCGTGCCACGGAAGAGGTGGTAGTTCGAAGCGAACAGCCGCCACACCGCCTCGGCATCGACAGGCTCACCGGCGGCATCGAGCGGCGGCACGCCGAGGTCATCGAGTGAAATGCCCTGGCTGACGAGCATGCGCAGCACGTAATGATCGGGAATCACCAGCAGGGAAGCAGGATCGGAAAAATTCTCGTTCCCGGCAAACCATTGCGGATCGGTGTGACCGTGCGGACTGATGATCGGCAGATCCCTTACCGAGCCGTAGAGCGCGCGGGCAATGTCGCGGACTTTCGGGTCCGGCGGGAACAGCCGGTCCGGATGGTTGAGCGGCGGTCTCATCATTCGGCCTCGTCTTCCGGCACCCAGTCGGCACAGATCTGCAGCGAGCGGTCAAGCGGGAGCGAGACCCGCTCGCCGGAGCGCGCCGCGTGATAGATCGCGGCGACCAGTTCAATCGACCGCACGCCATCTTCAACCGTAACCAGATCCGCCGGCAGTCCGTTCAGGTGGTTGGACACTTCGAGGAACATTCCGGCAAAGCCCGTGGGACGCCCGGCGATCTCGGCATCGATCTCGGCAAGCGCTGCGTCCACCGCGTCCTGCCGCTGCGGATCGCGCGCCGTGAAGCTCCAGTCCTCCGCTCCGGGCGCGTAGGGATTGCGCCTGCTTTCCGCCGTCAGCGCATCGAAGATCAGACGCAGGCGCGAGGAATCCGTGGCGCCGCCGAGCGTGACCGAGGACGTCACAAGCCCGCCGGAATCCGTTGCCATTGCGATCGCGGCGCAGTCTTCGGTCTCGATATCGTTGACCCGCGTGTCGAGCAGTGACGTCACTTCCGTTACCGGACCGAAAAACCGGGTGACAAGATCGTGGATGTGGATTGCGTGGCCGAGTACTGCGCCGCCGCGCTCGCTTTGCCAGCGGCCGCGCCAGGGCACGGCGTAATATTCGGCGCCGCGGTTCCAATGGGTCTCAAGTGTCGCGACGAGCGGTTTTCCGCAAAGGCCCCTGTCCTGAAGGCCGGCAAGCTGGTAAAGCGCGCGCCCGTAACGGTACTGGAACACCGGCGCGAAGAGCAGTCCGGCCCGCTCCGCGGCCGCCATCAGTTCGTCGGCCTCCGCGACACTCCCGGCCACCGGTTTTTCGCAGATCACGTGCTTGCCGGCGGCCAGCGCCATCAGCGCCACCGGCCCGTGCAGGTGCGGCGGCAGGCAGATGTCGACAATGTCGATCTTCCGGTCGTCCATCACCGCGTCGATCCCGGAAACGGCACCGCAACCGGGTGCGAGCGCCGCGAGCTGCTCGGCCCGTTCCAGTTCCCTGTCGCAGACGGTCTGCACTGTGAACAGCTCAGGCAGCGCGCGGTAGCCCAGCATATGTTCGCGGCCGATGCCGGCGCCGAGGATCGCAACGCTGTGCATCATTCGCCTTCCCGAAGGTGCCCCAGCCGGGCGGCCAAGGCCTGCGCCCTGATCGCCAGCTCCATCACCTTGAAGCAATGCGCCTGGCCCATGGCTGTCTCCGTGCGGTCCCGCACATCATGGGCGAGGTTTCCGAAATAGGGCAACGGCGCGGCGGACGCATCGATGTGCTCGCACGTGGTGCCGTTGACGAGAAAGAGATGATCGGTCCCGGGGCGGCCGGCGACGTCGACATATTTGCGCAGCTCGATATAGCCCTCGGTGCCGAGGATTGTCAGCCGGCCGTCGCCCCAGGTGGGCAGGCCATCGGGCGTATACCAGTCGACACGGATATAGCCCTGCCCCTTGTCGCTGCGCAGCAGGACTTCGCCGAAATCCTGCAGGCCGGGATCGCCCGGATTGGCGAAATTGCCAATGCTCGCCGACACGATCTCGGCGTCGGTCGAACCGGTGAAGAACAGGAACTGATCGATCTGGTGCGAGGCGATGTCGCACAGGATGCCGCCATACTGGCTGTCATCGAAAAACCAGCCGGGCCGTGTCGCCCGGTTGAGCCGGTGCGGACCGAGGCCAACGGTCTGGACCACCGTTCCGATGGCGCCGGCGCTAACAAGCTCTGCCGCTTTGGAAACGGCGGGCACCTCGAACCGCTCGGAAAAGTCGATCGACCAAATCCGGCCCGTTTCGGCCGCGGTTTCACGGATCGCTTCGAGCTGTTCCAGCGTCGTGCAGCCGGGCTTGTCGGTCATCACGTCCTTGCCGGCACGCATGGACTCGATCGCGAGAGCGGCCCGCCGCGCCGGGATGTCGGCGATCAGCACGAGATCGATTTCGGGGTCATCGAGCAGGATGCGGCGATCCTCGGCCCGGGGAATGTCCGGAAACCGCTTGACGAAACCCTCGACCGGCTGCGGATTGCCCTTCGTCCACCAGCCCTTGCAGGTGCAGCCGAGCGCTAGCATGCCTGCGAGTTGGCCGTAGATGTGCCGGTGGTCGACGCCGATGACGGCGAGTTTCAGATCGTGCATCAAAACCTCAGTCAGGAGTGTTTGCGTTGACTTTAACGGCGCGCCCCTCGTGCGACGATTGAATCAGGGCATCGATCAGATAGTGGACGCGCAGCGCATCGCGGCCCGTGACGGCCGGTTCGCGCCCGGATTTTGCCGCCGCGACGAAATCGCGGATGAGATCGCGGTGCCAATCGTGCGGAAACGCCATCGGATCGGCGCCGCCGCCGGTTCCGGCCGCCTCGCCGACGGTCTCGACACGGCCGTCACGCCAATTGAGGGTCAGCGTGCCCGATTGCAGATGGGCGCTCGCCTCCTTGCAATCGATGGTGATCGATTCAGCGCCGCCCGGATAAGCGGCCGTGGTCGCCATGAGCGAACCCGCGGCGCCGTTCTCGAAGCGCATGCCGCCGGCGACGAAATCCTCCGCCTCCATGCTGTGAAACGGGGTCGTTACGGCGACGGCCTGGACCTCATTGACAGGGCCGGCGATGCTCAGCATCAGGTCGAGCGTGTGGATCGCCTGGCTGATGAGGACGCCGCCGCCGTCGCGCGCATAGGTGCCGCGTCCAGGCTCGTCGTAATAGGCCTGCTCGCGCCACCAGGGCACCGATACCCGGACCAGACCGACGGCGCCCAGGACGCCGCTGTCGATCCGCTCCTTCAGGGCGATCGATGCCTGGCGGAAGCGGTGCTGGAAGACAATGCCGAGCCGGACGCCATTTTGCTCGCAGATTGTGACGATCTCCCGTGCCGCCAGGCTCGTCCGCTCCACGGGCTTTTCCATCAGGATGTGCTTGCCGGCTTCCGCAAACCGGCGCACGAGTTCGATCCGTTCGCTTGGCGGTGTGATCAGGATGACCGCGTTGAGCGTCGGGTCGTCGGCGAGCGTGTCCACTGATTCCGCACCCGGAAATCCGTATTCTTCGGCAAAGGCGGCGCGTTTTTCGGGGTTGCGCGAAAAGACGCCGCGCACTTCAAGCGACGGCCGGAGATCGACAAGCGCCCTGGCATGGGGCGCCGCCGCCATGCCCGTGCCGATGACGCCGATGCCGAATGGGTCATCGGTCATTGCGGAATTCCGTTGGCGATCACCCTGCCGTCGCCATCGAACAGGTGCATGGCGGCGCGGTCGAAGCGCAGATGGATCTCCTGACCGCGATGCACCGGAAGCTGACCGAGCTGATGCACCGTCAATTGCGGCATGCCTTCGGGCGTGCAGTAGAGATAGGTCTCGCCGCCGAGCTGCTCGGAAAGATCCACCGTGGCGGCGATGTCGGCATCCTTCTCGTCGACGATCTCGATATGCTCCGGCCGGGCGCCGAAGGTGATCTTGTCGCTCCTGGTGATGCGGATGGACGAGGATATGGCAATCCGCTGCGGCCCGGTCACCAGTTCGATGCGGCCGTCGGACGCCTCGGCCGCCGCGTCGACGAGATTCATGCGCGGCGAGCCGATGAAGCCGGCGACAAAGGTGTTTTGCGGACGGTTGTAGAGGTCGAGCGGCGCGCCGACCTGCTCAATGCGGCCGGCATTGAGCACCACGATCGTATTGGCCAGCGTCATCGCCTCGACCTGGTCGTGCGTCACATAGATCATGGTGCCGCCGAGCTTGGCGTGCAGGCCGGCGAGTTCCTTGCGCATGGCGACGCGCAGTTCCGCGTCGAGATTCGACAGCGGCTCGTCGAACAGGAAGGCCTTGGGATCGCGCACGATGGCGCGGCCGATGGCGACGCGCTGCCGCTGGCCGCCGGAGAGCGCCTTCGGCCGGCGCTTGAGATAGGGCGTGATCTGCAGCATGGACGCCGCATCATTGACGCGCTTTTCTATCTCCTCGCGTGGCATTTTCGAGTTCTCCAGCCCGAAGGCCATGTTCTTGTAGACGCTCATATGCGGGTAAAGCGCGTAGGACTGGAACACCATGGCCAGACCGCGCTCGGAGGCGGGCTGGGCGTTGACGACATCGCCGTCGATCACCACGTCACCGGACGTTACGCCCTCCAGGCCCGCAATGATGCGCAGCAGCGTCGATTTCCCGCAACCGGAGGGGCCGACAAAAACGACGAACTTGCCGCTGTCGATGCTCAGATCGATGCCGTGGATGACCTCGACATCGCCATAGGCCTTGCGGACGTCCTTGAGGATGATTTCGGTCACTTGCCTTCCCTTTCCTCACCGCTATCTGCTGCGTGCCATGGCGGCCTGGCTCGGCTCCGCGCGCTGCAGGCGCTGGGGCGGCAAGCCGCGCAATATCAGTTTTACATCGTCCAGCATCATGTCACGGATGCGCGCGTAGGACGCCTCGAGCCCGCCCGCCAGATGCGCCGAGAACAGGATGTTACCGGCCCGACGCATCGGATCGCCGTCTGCAACAGGCTCCTGCGGGAACACATCGATGGCGGCGCGGAACCGGCCCTTCGACGCCATGTCGACGAAGCCGTCGAATGCGACAACTTCCGCGCGGGACGCAAGGACCACGCTGGCATCCCCTGGTATCAGGGCAAGCTTCGCCTCGTCGAGAAAGCCCTCGTTCTCGCTGGTGACGCCGGCGAGAATGAACAGAAACCGGCTTTCGGAAAGGACGGCATCGAGCCCGACGGGCCGGACGTTCTGCGTTTCCAGGAACCGGTCCGAGAGCCACGGGTCATGCACCGAGATTCGACGGGTGAAGGGCCGCAGGAGCGGCACCAGCGTCCGGCCCAGATTGCCGTAGCCGATAAGCCCCACCGGAGCGTCAAAAAGGCTGTAGGCGGCGCCGTTGCCGGCGATGCCGTACTGCTCGCCGCCCTCGCGGAAGCGCCGGTCTGCCGCCGGCAGGCCGCGAGCCAGCGCGATCGCCTGGCACAGGCAGTACTCGGCCACAGCCGGCGCCATCGCCGGTGCCGCCGACAGCACGTGAATGCCGCGCCGCTGGGCCTCGGCATAGTCGATATTCGGCTCCCAGTTGGCCTTTACGTTGACAATTGCCTTGAGGTTCGGGGCCCGCTCGAGCCGCTCTTTCGGCATGGCCGTCTGGCCGACGATGATCGCGACCTCGCCGAGCACGCTTTCCACCAGATCGTCCGGCGCGCGCGCTCCGAAATGGGTGACGAGGCGCGCCTCGCGCGCCAGTTCCTCGGCGACGTCCCCGGTGAAGACCATGGCCTCGGTGCGCGGATGGGGATCGAACAGGATCAGCGGCTTGCCGGGACTCATTTCATACCCGTCGAAGCAATGCCGGTGGTGATGAAGCGCTGCAGGAAGGCAAAGACGAGCGCCACCGGAATGAGCGTGACGACGGTCATCGCCAGCACGTAGTGCCACTGCACGTCGAGCTCGCCCTGGAAGGCGTTGAGGCCGATCTGCAGCGTATAGACCTCGCTGCGGTTGAGAACGACCAGCGGCCACAGAAAATCGTTCCAGCGCCACATCACGGAGAAGATCGCCAGCACGGCAATCGCCGGCAACGAGAGCGGCAGGACAATGCGCCAGTAGATCGCCCACTCGCTGGCCTTGTCCATGCGCGCCGCCTCGATGAGGTCGCGCGGCAGGGTCAGCATGTACTGGCGCAGCAGGAACACGCCGGTCGGCGTCGCGGCGCCCGGCAGGATGACCGCCCACAGCGTGTTGACCATATTGAGCTGGGTGACGACCAGATAGGCCGGAACCAGGATGATGGTGATCGGGATCATCAGCGTGCCGATGACGAACAGCATGACGGCGTTGCGGCCCTTGAACTCGTAGATGGCCAGCCCGAAGGCGGCCATGGAGTTGATCAGCAGCGTGATCAGCGTCGCGACCACCGTCACGATAACGGAATTGTTGAGATAGGTCAGGAAGTTGAAGCGCTCGAGCGGCTTGGTGTAGTTCTCCCAGGCAACGCGGAACTCGCGGATCGGCTCGCGGCTGGCGATCGGCACCCTTATCGAGGTTTCCGGATCGTTCGGATCGACCATCTGGGCAATGATGCCGATGCGGCGGATCTGCGCCAGTTCACGCACGGTCCCGTCTTCCATCGTCACCTTGTAGAGCGGCAGCGGCTTGTCGTGGCCGTCGACCTCCACCTCAATCTGGCCAAGCGGCAGCAGGGTCGGCGGAAACTCCAGCAGGCCCGCCGGCGTCTTGAAGGAGGACAGCGCCAGCCACAGGACCGGTCCGAACATCAGGCACACACCGAATGCGAGATAGACATAGGTGAAGACGTCGGTCCAGTGCCAGGAAGCACCGCCTCGACGGGCCGTCAGCAAGCCGGCGATCGAGCGTCCAGATGCGGTCTGAGCGTCAGCCATGTCAGCCGTCCTCCTTGCGCCGCGTCACCGCGAGCTGCACCAGCGTCAGGACAAAGAGCACCACCCCGAGCACCACGGACGCCGCGGCGGCCAGCCCGAAATTCTGCACCTGGTTGGCGAAACCGGTGGTGTAGATGTATTGGACGATGAACTGCGTCGCCGTGCCGGGTCCGCCGCCGGTCAGGACGAAGACCTCGTCGAAGATCTGCACCGCCTTGATGAGCGCAAGGACAATGACGACGAGAAGATTGGGCCACAGCAGCGGCAGGGTGATGCGCCAGAACACGCGCTCGCGCTTGGTGCCGTCCATTTCCGCCGCTTCATAGAGATCGGGCGGGATCGCCTGCAGCCCGGCCAGCAAAATGAGCGTGTAGAAGCCCATATGGGCCCAGATCGAAACGAAGATCGCCCAGAACATCGACCAGGTCGGATCGACGAAAAACAGGATGCGCTCGAAGCCGATCGAGGTAAGGCCCGCATTGAGCACGCCGTCACGCAGGAGGATCCATTTCCAGATCAGGGCGACGACGACCGGCGACAGCAGGACCGGGAAGAAGAATGCGGCGCGGAAGAAGCCGCGGCCGCGGATCTCGCGATTGAGGATCAGGGCCGTCACGAGCGAGAACAGCACCATGAAGGCAACCTGGAAGAATACGAAGGTTATTGTGTTGTAGATGCCGCGCCAGAACCGGTCCTCGCGGCAGCTCTGTGGATCCAGGTAGCTGCCGCAATCGGCGAGGTAGGAATATTGCTCGCCGCCGACATAGGGCCGCTCGTTCAGGAAAAGTTCGTCGCCGCCGGTGACCGAGAACGCGAAATTGATGATCAGCGGCACGATGACGAATATGCCGAAGAAGGCGAGGTTCGGCAGCAGGAAAATATAGGGCATGCGGCCAATGCCGAGGATGCGCTGCAGCGCCCTGAACGGTGTCTCGAGCAGTCCGAACAGCACGCGCATCGGCCATGCTGCGACCGCGTTGAATCGTTCGCCGAACGTCGGATTGTCAATTTCGGCCGGAGATTGATGCGCCATGGGACTTGTTCGGAACCGTTGGTATTCTCTTGCCTCCGGGCGCCTGGAGGATGCGCCCGGAGTGCATTGTTCGATCACATATTACACAGTGATCAGCCGCCGCGTTCCTTTTCGGCGATCTGCTGCTCGACATCCTGGGTCATGCGGTCATAGGCCTCGTCAAGTGTCAGCTCGCCGACAATCGCCTCGCCGAGGCGCGAGATCAGCGCGTTGAACATGACGCGGTTGTAGACGTAACCCTGCAGATCGAAGGCGGTCGGGGAAATGCCCGGCACCGCCGCAGCGAAGGTCTCGAGCGCATGCTTGGCGCGCGGATCGTCCGTGTGGAACTCGACGCCGTTGGCGGCAAGGCCGAGATGGCCCGGAATGAACAGCGTCTTGCCGTAGAACTCGTTGAGAACCTCCTCGCTGGAAAGGAAGTCCATCAGCTTGCCGACTTCCTCCGGATGCTCGGATGTCTTCAACGCCACGAGCGCTGCACCGCCAGGCATGCCTGTGCAGGCCGCCGGACCGCAGGGCGCCGGAACCGCCCACCAGTCGAAGGCGTCGCCGATCTTGTCGGCGAATTGCGGAATCTGCCAGGAGCCGCTCATATACATGGCGACCTGGGCGTTGGCGAAGTCTTCGTTGGCGCCGAGATACTGGGAACCCGACACGGAACCCCAGAGCTCCTTGGGCATGGTGCCGTCCTGGTGCCAGTCATAGAGCTTGCCGGCCATGGTTTTCAGCCCGTCGTCCACCAGTGCCGGATTGCCGTCGGCGTCAAACATCTTGGCGCCCATCGAGATCGCCGGCCCGGACACGCGGTGGCCCGAGCGGTCCCACGCCATCGGGATCGGAATCTCCAGCTTGTCCGCCACCTCGCGAACCGCCACGGCCCAGTCGTCCCAGGTCGCGCCGTCGCCCGGCAGTTCGACCCCGGCCTGCTCGAAAAGCGTCTTGTTGACATAAGGCCCGGTCACCGTGAGCTGAGTCATGAAGCCGGAAATGGCACTGTCGTCGCCCGGCTGGCGCAGCCACTTGAGGAACGGGCCGAAATTGGTTTCCCAATAGGCCGGATCGGAGACATGCGGACGCAGGTCCAGGTAGTGCTCGGACAGACCGCCAAGGTCGGTCACGCGAGCCATATCAGGCCCCTCGCCCGCCGCGAGCTGCACCGGCAGACTTTCCAGAATGGCTTTGTAGGGAACGACGTCGAGGGTGACCTTCACATCCGGATTGACGGCCTCGTAGCGGTCGAGGATGCCGCGCATGACCTCGCCCTCATTGCCGTCATTGTACCAGGTTATGCGCAGTTCGGTTTCAGCCAGCGCCGTGCCGACCATCAGCCCCATGGCCGCGGTGCCGAGCACAAGAAGTCTGTTCAGTCTGCTGATCATTTTGATTACCTCCCAATTGCTACTTGTATACTAGTAAACATCACCTGCCTGAGCAAGTTAAATTCTCCCGGTTCAGGATTCCGGCGCGCCCGTTTCCAGGGTTTCGAGAGCAGAATTCACGTGATCGCGCATCACCGCCGCCGCATCGCCCGCGTCACCGCGGCGGATGGCCTCGAGAAGCTGGACATGATCATCGTAGGCGCGCATGGACCGGCCACTGATCGACGACATGAGGTGCAGCCGCTGGCGGTCTATATGGGCCTTGACCGACTGAACCATCTGCCAGGCCTTGGGCACATCCGCCATCTGCGCGAGCATCCGGTGAAACTCCTCGTCATAGCGGAAGAACGTCAGGTAATCGTCGCGCTCGCCGGCCGCTTTCTGCGCGGCGAGAACCGGCGCCAGGGCGGCCTCGTCGATCCCCGTCTCGGCCAGCCGGCGCGCCACGGCCGCCTCGATCGCCGCGCGGATGAAGATCGCCTCGCGAACCCGGGCGGCGTCATGCGGGGCGACGACGGAACCCACCTGCGGCTTGACGATGATCAGCCCTTCGCCGGCAAGGTCCTGGATGGCGGCGCGCAACGGTGTGCGGCTGATGTCGCAGATGCGTGCCACCTCCTTCTCGCTGAGCGCCGTCCCCGGCGGAAAGCGGTTGTCGATAATGCGGCTTCGCAGGGCTTCGTAAATCTGCGGGCCGATGGAGCGCGTGCGGTCGATGACAACGCCCTTCAAGGCCGCCTGGACATCGAAGGCGGAGGCTTCAGGAGTCAAGCGCGGCATGAAGCGCCTCCTGCCTGCCGCCCGCCGAAAATCCATCCGTCGTCCGCCCGTCTGCCGCCTGCTGCGCATAGGTCAGCCCGTGGATGACGCCGCGCAGTTCCGCCAGTCCCTTGAGCCGGCCGATCGCCGGATATCCGGGCTGCGCGCCGCGTTGCAGGTCGTCGAGTATGTCCTGGCCGTGGTCCGGTCGCATCGGGATCCGGTGATCGGAGCGGCCCTCTTCGCGGCGGCGCCTTTCCTCGGCAAGAAGCCCGGAAATCACGGCGACCATGTCGGTATCGCCGGCCAGGTGTTCGTCCTCGAAAAAGGAGCACGGAACACCGTCGGTCTCGCGCGTGACGTTGCGCAGATGCACGAAGTGGATGCGGCGGGCGAACTCCGCCACCATGGCCGCGATGTCGTTGTCGGGACGCGCACCGAGCGAGCCGGTGCAGAAGGTCAGCCCCGCGGCGGGGCTGTCGACGGCGGACAGCAGGGTGCGGAAGTCCCTGGCGGTCGACATCACCCTCGGCAGGCCGAGGAGCGGGAACGGCGGATCGTCCGGATGGCAGCATAGGCGCATGTCGAGGCGTTCCGCCTGCGGCACGATCTCGGACAGGAAATCGATGTGGGTGCGGCGCAACCGCTCCGCGTCGATGGACGCGTAGTCGGCCAGCCGCTCGCGCAGGCTATCGAGCGTCCAGTGCTCGGCCGCGCCCGGCAGGCCGGCAGTCACGTTTGCCGCCAGGCGTCGTTTCTGCGCCTCGGTCATCACCGAAAAGCGCCGTTCCGCCAGTTTCCGCAGCGTTTCCGTGTAGTCGTTTTCGGCCCCGGAACGGCTGAGAATATGAAGGTCGAAGGCGGTGAAGTCGACCAGATCGAAGCGCATGGACGTTCCGCCATGCGCCATCGGTGCGGCGAGATCCGTGCGGGTCCAGTCAAGCACCGGCATGAAATTGTAGCAGACGGTGCGAATGCCGGCTTCCGCGAGATTTGCCAGGCTGGTGCGGTAACGTTCGATATCGCCGCGCCAGTCGCCCGACATCGTCTTGATCGCTTCGGAAACGGGCAGGCTCTCGACGACCTCCCATGAAAGACCGGTGGCGGTGCCGTCAGGGTGGGTCGCCACTTCCCGCTGGCGGGCGGCGATGTCCGCGGCTGGCCATTCAGTGCCCGGAGGAAGGTGGTGCAAGGCCGTGACGATGGCTTCGGCGCCGGCCTGGCGCGCATCGCCGATGGTCACCCTGTCGACCGGTCCGAACCAACGCCACGTCTGCCTCATTTCAATCTCCCAATGGGAGACATATACTAGTATACAAGTAAGCGGGCAAGCCTGATATGGTTCCGGGGGAGACAATAGCTGTGACAAAATCCGGCGTGGATCGCAAGACGATGTGGCGGCTGCTCGGTTACCCGGGCGGCCCGCCGCCCGGCAACGGTGGCCAGACGCGCGACATACGGCATGAACCGGATTTCACGGCCGAGGACATCGTGATCGGGTCCGGCGGTGCTGCCGTTCCCGGCACGCTTTTGCGACCGCGCGACGCCGCCGGACCGCTCCCGGCGGTCCTCTACTGCCACGCCCATGGAAACCGTCACGATATCGGCCGGCACGAACTCACCGAGAGCCGTGCGGCACTTTTGGACGCCTACGGGCCAGTGCTTGCGGCTAACGGCTTTGCCGTTCTTTGCATCGACATGCCGGGATTCGGCAGCCGTCAGGCCGAAGGCACCGAAACCGCGCTTTCCAAGGCCGCGCTCTGGCAGGGCGGGACGCTTCTTGGACGGATGCTCGCCGACCTCAGCA
Organism: Nitratireductor sp. XY-223; assembly: GCF_004959855.1. Taxonomy (GTDB): domain Bacteria; phylum Pseudomonadota; class Alphaproteobacteria; order Rhizobiales; family Rhizobiaceae; genus Hoeflea_A. Next base: position 133,566 of record NZ_SPNT01000005.1, read on the forward strand.
CGGCAATCGATTACCTCGCCGCGCGCGCCGACGTGGATGCCGCCCGCATTGCCACGCTCGGCCTTTCGATGGGCGCCACCCATGCCTACCTGCTGGCCGCCCTCGACGAACGGATAGCGGCCTGCGCGCATCTGTGCGCCTTTTCCAACATGCGCCCGCTCATCGAAAGCGGCGCGCACGATCTGCATGGCCCGTACATGACGGTGCCCGGTTTGCTGGAGATCTGCGACCTTGGAGATATCGCAGCCCTTGTCGCCCCGCGTCCGCAACTTGTGTGTTGCGGCAAAGCCGATCCGCTGACCCCGCCCGAGGCGCTCGATCCGGCAATCGACACGCTGCGCCGCGCCTATCTCCAGTCCGATGCTGCGGACCACCTGGAGATCGTCATATCGGAAGAAACCGGCCACACGGAAACCGCCGCCATGCGGGACGCGGTGCTGCGGTTCCTGTTAAAGCGGCTGCAAGATGCATCGATCCGGCGGGATTGACACTGCCGTGCGTTCCGCGCCCGAACGCCCTGCAAGACCGCGCCCAATACTTTGACAAAGCACGAATATCGCTCCAATGTTGCATCATGGGTGACGTATCTTCTCATGATTGCAAGGGAACCCGGCGCAAGACCTCCGTCGGATTCACGCTCGAGACCAGGGGGCCGCAAAGGTTCACGGAACCAGGCTGCCGCAACATCGGCGCCTACCAGGAGGACGGAGCGCTCTTCGAGCTGAACGACGCGTTCGGCTGGATCGAACACAAGCCCGAACCGGGGGACGGCAGCGTATAAACGTCAGCGCACGATCGGCGGGGACATGGCAGACAACGATCAAAGGCAGGTCAATTACCAGCAGCGCTATCCGAAGAGCTGGGCGCTGCTGCAGCTGGTCAATGAATCGGGCAGCCAGTTGCAGAATTACTGGATCGCACTTTTGTCGCTCGGCTCGGTCCTTGTCGCCATGATCGCCGGCATCACCGATCACGACATGTTCCTCGGCTCACCCGTAAAGGTGCCGCTGGTTTCGGCGGAACTGCCGCTCAACGGCTTCGCCATCGCCGCACCGCTGCTGATCCTATTCCTGCATGCCTTCGTGCTGGCGAAATACCGGCTGTTGATGGATACGCTCAACAGGCTGCGCAGCCTCGAGCGGCATCGGGGCAATTACGACGAAGACAAGCACCCCGGCGCGCTCGAGCACTACATGGGCACATCCGTGCTCTTGAGGGGCCTGGCCTATCGCGGCCCGGTGGCCCTGACACCGGCCGGCATAACAAGCTTTATCGCCGGATTCTCGATTTACCTTCTGCCGCTGCTTGTTCTGTTCCTGATTCAGGGGTGGTTCCTGAGGTATCAAAGCACTGTCATCAATTTCTTGTTGTTCGTCATAATCCTTTTGGACGTGTTGCTGTGCATCTACTATTTTTTTTCCGAGCCGGGAAAACGCCTCTACAAAATCGTTTCCTATGTCGTACTGACACTCTCGTTCCTCACGATTCCGGTATTGTATCTGCACATCAACTACACGGGCATGCGGCCTTACGAGTGCGTGCTTGTTTCAAGCGTGAATAACGACACTTCGGGAGGAGGCGTTCCTAAAGGCAAGGTGGCGGACGATAATTCGGACGCCTCTTGGTTATGGAAACAGGCTAATTTTGCCAGATTCTGGCTGATGTCGCTCAATCCGTCGAACCGGAATTTTGTTGACGAAGAGCTACTTAATGATGTGCGGGGATACGATCCACCGTCACTGTTGCTTGGCAGGCGAAACTTTGCCGGCGCAAATCTGTCCTATGCGAATTTGCAGGGTGTCAATCTGCAAAATTCAAACATGAGGGGTGCGTTCCTTTTGCGCGCGCGCCTGGACGATGCAACAACAATAGATGCGGATTTCAGTCACACCTGCCTCAAGGAAGCGACATTTGTACGGTCGCAAATGGATCCCACAGACCTTCAGCACGCACGGCTCATGCGCGCCGATTTAACTGGTGCTGACCTAAAGGAAGCAGATCTCAGCGATGCAGATCTTACCGAGGCTCATCTCGATGGCGCAAATCTCAAGCTTGCGAATTTGTATGATGCCGACCTTTCGAGAACACGCTTGATCGGCGCTTCGCTCAAGGACGCCAATCTGGAAAAGGTAACCGATGACCAGACCTCCTTTCTGGCTGCAGATATTCGTAGGGCAAAGGGCAAGTCAGATTTGAGCAACGGTCTGGGTGAACACGTTGATTACAAGGTTCTCCGACGGCACATGTGCTTATCCGGCACCTATCCGTACGTGGCTTCTCAAATTATTCATAGCGGCCTACTGGAAAGCTCACTCAGTGAAGAATTGAGCAGCAAAACAGCTAAATTCATACTGGAGCACCGTTGTACATCAATATGCCCTGGCGCCCGTCAGTTGGAGCGGACGACACTATCCCACCTCTGGAGAATCGCGTCAAAACGACCGGATAATTTCAGTTATTTGATTAGCTACAGCGACCACGAAATGCCAGACCTCTTCGTCGACTGCAAAGTACTCCGCGCCTATTTCAAACTCGATGCGAAGAAGGATGACAAGGCCACCGAAGAAAAAGGCGACGACTAGGCTGTGAACAGATCGGGCCGACGACGCATTTCCTGCACAAAGGGCGATTGGCACCGGGTTCGCGGCGGTGTAAAAGGCAGCCACCGATAAGGCGGACGCAGCGCTAGCCGGACGCGGACATCGGGCCGTCAGTCACGTTAAACCACAACATCCCGTTCGGACCTGCCGATGAACCAGGGCATAACCGAAAGCAAACCCTCGCCGCTGGGCGGCCTCGGATTCGCCGTGCTGGGCTTCGGGCTTTTCGCCACCCACGACGCGATCATCAAGGCGCTTGGCGAGACCTACCCGGTTTTCCAGATCATCTTCTTCGCCATGCTCTTTGCTTTCGTGCCGATGTCGACGATCATCCTGGCGGACCGGGCGGTCGACAATTTCAGGCCGCACCACCCGTGGCTGATCCTGATGCGCTCGGTGCTGACGATCATCGCCATGTCGAGCGCCTTCTATGCCTTCGTCAACCTGCCTTTGGCCGAGGTCTACGCGCTGCTCTTCGCGGCGCCGCTGCTGATCACCGCCTTTTCGGTGCCGCTGCTCGGCGAAGTGGTGCGGGCGCGGCGCTGGGCCGCGGTCGGGATCGGCCTCATCGGCGTTCTCATCGTGCTGCGCCCGGGCGTCACGGAATTGTCGCCGGGCCACCTGGCGGCGCTGACCGCGGCGGTCGCCTCGGCGCTTGCCGCGATCGTGGTGCGCAAGATCGGCAGCGAGGAACGCTCGGCGGTGCTGATCCTCTATCCCATGCTGGTCTCGCTGATCGCCATGGCCACCACGCTGCCGGCCGTCTACGTGCCGGTGGACCTGCCGGACCTCGGCCTGATGGCCGCCATCGGGCTGATATCGGTGCTGGCGCAGCTGTGCATCATCTCCGCCTATCGCTCGGCGCCGGCAGCAGTGATCGCGCCGACGCAATACAGCCAGATCCTGTGGGCAACGGCCTATGGCGCTTTCTTCTTCCTGGAGCGGCCTGACATGTATGTCGCCATCGGATCGGCCGTCATCATCCTTTCCGGCCTCTTCGTCGTGTGGCGCGAGAGCCGCGAGAACGTCTCGCGGCGCAATCCGGTCCTGAACAACCCCAATCCGCGTTTCGACACCGGCCCCTCGCCCAAGCCGAAAGCCGAAACGGACTGAGGGTCGTTTGACTGGAACGGATATTTGCCGCATAGAGCCGGCCATCCGATCCATCCCGAAACCGCCCGGCAATCGCGCATGAAACCGTTTCTGATCCTGCAACTGCGCCCCGAGGAAGAGGCTTCCGACGACGAGTTCCGCGCCATGCTGGAAAAGGGCGGCCTCGAGGAAGGCCGCACACAAAGGGTGCGCCTGGAGCGGGAGGACCTGCCGGAAACCGACCTTGGTGCCTATGCCGGGGTGATCGTCGGCGGCGGGCCGGGCTGCGTCTCCGATCGGGAAGACCAGAAGTCGGCTGTCGAAAAGCGCATCGAAGACGCGGTGATGTCGCTGATGCCGGCGGTCACGGCCAACGACGTGCCGTTTCTCGGCTGCTGCTACGGCATCGGCATCCTAGCGCACCATCTCGGCGCGCAGGTGTCGAAGGACCGGTACAGCGAGCCGGTCTCGGTGGCGCGCGCGACCCTGACCGAGGCGGGACGCGCCGACCCGCTGCTTGCCGGGATCAGCGAACCGTTCGACGCGTTCGTCGGCCACAAGGAGGCGGTGCAGGAACTGCCGCCGGGCTGCGCCCATCTGGTGACCGGCAAGGCCTGCCCCTTCCAGATGATCCGGTACGGCAAGAACGTCTACGCGACGCAGTTCCATCCGGAAGCCGACGGGGACGTCTTTGCCCTGCGCATCAGGATCTACCGCGACAAGGGCTATTTCGCGCCGCAGGACGCGAAACGCCTGACGGCGGAGGCGCGGCTCGGCAACCCGGGCGCCGGCGCGGCGATCCTCAGGAATTTCGTGCGACGTTACGGGTAGGCATACCGCCTGCCCAGCTTCTCTCTAGATCAGGCTGTTCGCCCAGACCGCGGTGTCGGTGTCGCAGCGCATCTTGGCCAGCAGCCACATGCCGACGGCGGCCATCATGGCCGACAGGCTGTAGGCGGCGGCGATGCCGAGAACGCCGATGACCGGGTAGAGCGCGAAGGCCAGTGCGACCGACAGTGCGACGCCGACCGCCAGCAGCGCCAGGATATCGCCCTGGCGTTCGTGCGAGGCAAGAACGGTAATGGACGGGCCGAATATCGCCCGCACCACGGCAGCCGAGCAGACGACCAAGAGGACCATGCCGTACTGGCTGAAAGCCGGATCGAACAGTCCAAGCAGACGCTCGGCGGCAACGAACAGGCCGGCGATGGCTACAGCGATATAGGCCGTTGCGACACCGTTCAGGCGGCCGATAAGGCGTTTGGCCTGTGTCGTGTCCCGTTTGGCGCAGGCCTGGAATATCTTCGGCTGCAGCACGACATAAAGCGCGCGAATGCCGAAGCCGATCAGCACCCGGATCCGGAAACACACATGCAGCAGCGCGATTTCCAGGGGCGCGGCGAACAGCGCGCAAGCGAGCAGCAAGATCTCGATCTGGTAGTCCCAGCAAAGCGTTATCCCGAGCCACGAGCGCGACCGGCGCGACCACTCGCGGCGGGGTGCTTCTTCCGGTGCGGAATCCTTCGACGGCGCAACCATTTCCGGCCGCAGCGCCCGGAACTGGATCGCCGTCGCCGCAACGGCGCCTATTCCGATGGCGACGAGAATCGGTGCAAAGGACTGGCTCTGGAAGACCGCCACCGATGCAAGCAGCACAGCGAGGGTGACGAACGGCTTGACCAGGCCGTCGGACAGTTGCCCGCTGAACGGCCTTTGCAGACCGATGAGCACGCCACCGTGAAACTTGTTCAATGCCATGACCGGGGCGAGTGCCAGGACCGCTATGGCGGCCGGCCTCGTGTACTCCGATGCGTGCCCCGTCAGATAGGCCGCCACCACGAAGAGCAGGGCGAACAGGGTTGTGAGCACGCAGGATCGCGAGATGACGTGGCGGCCGTGGGCAATGAAGTCTCGGATCGCCGACCGGTTCGGGAAGGCCGACTGCCTGGCGACCTCGACCGGCGCCAGCGACTGCAGGCCAAGAGGAATCGCGACTGCGGCGAGGTTTGCGACCGAAATGCAAACGGCATAGATCGCCAGATTGTCGGTCCCGAATTGCCGCGCGATGACGATCGTCAGGGCAAAGGTCGCCAGTGCGCCCAGCAATCGCGCCACGGTCAGGCCCGAGATCTTTGTCAGCAGTGCAATCATAGGGGCTACTTCGAAAACGCCGGCAGGAACCGATGCAGCTGTTTCTGCGCCTGGAACTTCAGCAGGCGGCTCTTCAGCGCCGCTTTGCCGAAAGTGATCTGCAGGGCGTCCGATCCCTTGCCGAAATAGGGCGGGATATCCGATACCACGCCGGCCTTGCCGGTCAGGCCGCGCTTGAACTGGTGCAGGCTGCAATGCTCGGACGTCGCGCCGCCAAGATCGTACCAGCGGATGCGCGACGTGCCGCACAGGCGCTTGACGATTTCCCACTGCATGAAATAGCCCGCGCGCAACGCGTTGCCGCGCTTGTTGGTGGCCCCGTAGAGGTAGATCGACCGCTCGCCGCTCATGTCGATCGCGGCGGCGGCAACGGGTTCGTCCTTGTCGAAGACGATCGCGAATTCGGGCCGCAGCGCCTTGGTGTCCGAGACCGCAATCTGCTCCAGGGAATCAACGGGGCTCGAATCGTAGAAATTCTTCCGGGACATCATCTGCCGGAAGACGGGTTGGAAAAGGGCCGCGCCTTCGCTGCCCTGGTACCACTCGAACCTCAGGTCCTGCTTCTGGGACTTGCGAAGGTTGTAGCGCCATTTCTGATTGAGGCTCGCCATCGCCTGATCGGCCGGCATGTCGACATCGACGAAATACCGTTCCGGCGCCGGCGGCTGGTAGACGGCCTCAAAACCCTGGTCGCGAAACAGCTCGCTTTCCATTGCCGAGTATTCGGGATCCGAACGCGGAATGACCAGCATATAGCCCTTCTGGCGGGAAACCAGTTCATCGGTGAGCGCCCTGACTATGTGCGACAGGTTGGCCGGGTCGGGTTCCCGATGCGCGGGCCGCCACAGAGGTCCCCACCGCAGGATCGAAAGCCTGGCGAGATTCGCGGGGGCTTTCACGGTTCGAACGACGGCGCCGCCGATTATCCGGTTCTGCCGTTCGACGGCGAGAAACTGCAGCGCGCCGGCCGGCCAGCGCGCCATGTTGAAGCAGGCCGTTTGCTCGTGAACGATGTCCCGATACTCGGCAAACTGCTCGTCCCAGAGCGCCGGGTCCAGGCGGCGCACCACACAATCGTTCGCAGCCGCCGCGGTCGCCACGGGATCCGGACGGACGAATTCGGGTGTCATCGGAAATGCGGAATCGAAAATCATGTCAGGTTTCTCCGGCCGCCCCGATGAATGAGATTCCCGGGCGTGCTTTCGGTATGAGGCGCAGAAGATACGGTCTGCGCCCGTCATGCCGGCGCAACCGGGTGACATGGCCGATGCCCGGGATCACATCCAGAAGATTGACTATACCGGGCAGCGGATCGCGGGCGTTGAACATGACATCGACGTCGGTCCGAACAACGTTCCGGATGATCCTTCCAAGCCACTTGACGGCCTGCCCGGGGCCCAGCACTCCCCGAAGCAATTCCGACTTGAAACCTTCGAGATCTCCGGCGATCCAGGAATAGCGGACACCGGCCCGTCCAAACCGGATATCTCCATCCGCACCGTCCACCAGAAATTCGGCCAGTTCCAGCCCGCAATGCTCCGGGATCACATGGTTGCCTGCGATGCGCGGATTGATTTCCAGCAGATGGATTTCATCGCGCTCCTCATCGACGAGGTACTGAATGCAGCCGATTCCCGTGTAATCCAGTTCGGAGACCAGTTTCTTCGAGTAGTTCAGGATCTCGTCTTCGGGCGGTATCGTCCTGCCTTCCACCGCCAGGCCCGATCCGTCCCGGCGGTCGGTTCTTTCGATGATGGCATGGAGGTACCGGCCAATCCGGCCGGACTCCGCGGCAAAATAACAATTGTGCCGGATGCCGCCGACCTTGCGCTGCAGCAGCAGCGAGCGCTGTTCCGCAGGCCAGGTCGCGAACCACCGCTCGCGGTCCCGGTCCGACCGCAGCGTCACGGCCTTGTGGCCGAACAGCCTGTTGGCAGAATTCTCGGGGCGCACCACGCATGGATAGGACAATTCGGCAAGCGCGCCGCGAAGTCCGTCCAGCGTATCGACCAGGCGGAACGGTGCCACCGGTATGCCCGCTGCGCGAGCGATGCCCAGCAGGGCGACCTTGTCCAGGCAGGTCTGTGCCAATTGCGCGTCGACCATCGCTGTGCGCACGCGTCCCGGCAGATCGGCCTGGTGCCTTGCGAAAAAGCGCACGAACGCCTCCTCGACCGGCACCACGAGATCGATCTCCGGGCGGCGATTGAGCAAATCCGTCAGGGCGGACAGGAACCTTTTTGTGTCGGCGACTTTCGGATGATCCCACATTTCGGAAACGAAGCGGGAGAATTCGGCGCAATGATCGCAGCCTTCGCTTCCGGCGATGACGTGAATATCCCTGCGGAAGAACATCTCGGCCAGCGGCAGGGTCGGCCGGTAGTTGCCCAGCAGCAGAACAGCCGAACGCCGCGAACGCGTGTTCGCGCCCGGTTGCTGCAAATCGGATCGTAGTGGTGCGGGGTGGATCACGTATCCAGGCTCCCCGCTGACTTTCGACCCTTGTCGATTGCCTGGTCGCCTTCGGCCGACGATCCGGTGACCGCGGTCACTGCGGCAATCAACATCTTGCGATAGCGGGGATCGAGCTTCGCGAATCCGGATTTCATGACCGGGCGCAAAACGGACTTCCAGGTGGCGCAATAGGCCAATCCCAGAAGCGAGGCCGGGATGTGCGAAGACTGAATCCGGCAGGCCGTGTTGGTCCAGTGTGCCTTGTAGTCGGCCGGTTCACCGAGGAAATCGTAGACATGCACCCCGGCCTCGTGTGCCCATTTTTGCGAGTACTCCATCTGCACCTTGCCGGGGGAGTACTTGCGGAACGACCAGTCGAACGCGCCGAGATACACGTAGTAGTGCTTGCCCTGACACAGGCCTATCTCGATCGCGATCGGCTTGTCGTCGAGGTAGAGACCGTGCGCCACGGCGCCGTTGGCGAATTCATCGGACGTGTTCAGATCACCGGAAAGCTCGCCGAGGAACCGGACGGTCGACGGGGCGGACAGGGTCTGTGCATTGCGGCCGGTCTGGCGCAGCCACTCGTTCTTCATTTCGAGCGCGCGGCTGATCAGGTATTTGTATTCGGCGCTTCCTCCAGAGTGCACCCGATACTCGAGCTCGCCCATGCGCATGAGCTTGTTGCGGCGCTGATTGCGTTGCCGGCGCGTCTTCTTGGGCAGCGCGTCGAGATACGAGGTCATATCCTCACGCTTGCCGATATCGAGGATCGCCGACTCCTTGTGGAATATTTCAGAGATGCCGCGTTGCTTGGTCAATGCTTGAAGCATCGAGCCGTCCGGTATCGCGTCGAGGGCCGCGGCATCGACCTTGGCGAACTTGATGGCATCCCTCAGCGCCCTGGTGACCAGTCGCCTTGAAATGGCGCTGCGGTCGACAACGACGTTGCTGTATTGGCCGAGCGGCGAGGACAGGCTCACAAGCAGCCGTACGCCGATCCGCGAACGGACTTTCATGGCCGGCCAGACAAGGACGGCTTCGCCGTTTTTCCTCACGACGAAGACCAGCGGTTCAGCCGGCCGGTCCATCGTGTTGTGAAGGTGGCTGCGGATCCATGTCAGGCACCAGTCCGCGGTCTGGAACGCTATGAACAGTTCCCCGCATCGCTGTTCGAGTTCCCGCCACTCCTTCTGGAACCCGTCGAGTTCCGTCCGCGTTTTAAGACATTCCAGGGAGTAGCTGTCGTGATCAAACTCATATCCGGCCACTATGCTGGCACTGGGATGTCGTTCGGCCGCTCTCATCACTTCAACACCATTCGTTCGCTAGAAATACCGCTGTGCAGCGCGTCACGGGACATGCCGCCATGCCCGTAATGTACCATTTCAGCGTATTTCCTTAAACTTGGTATCGAATTGTTGGTTAATGACAGTCGGTTGATTCAGCAGCACTTTTTCGACCGGCAAACCGGCCGGAAACGACTACGCGTCAATGTCCAACAGGGTTTCGTGTATCCACTGATCGGGCCCGATGCTGAGCCAGTTGCCTCGCCGGCCGTGAACGAAAACCCGGTCGCCCTTGTTGTAAACCTCGACGATGTCGAACTGCATGCCGGGCCCGGTGCGGCAGTTCGTATCGATCGTGTTGACGGTGGCCCGGCGGACGGGGTGCGTGTTGCGGCTGTAAACCCAGTGGCTTTTGCTGTTTGAGACGCGATACCACCGGTCACGCTCCTCGAACACCCGCAGGATCGCGCCGAGCCCGACCCGGTCAACGATCTTGGCATCGGAAGCAGCCTCGGCGCGGATCGGCAGCCAGTCGGCGTCGACGTGGATCCATTTCACGACACCGACCGGTCCGGAACGCGCGCCCCCGAGCGCGGCCCGAACGCCGGGCAGAAAATGCTCCTTGAAATCCGGCAGCTTGTTGCCGCCGATAAAGGCGGTTCCCGGACAGCTTTTCACGCCATCGACGCCGAATTTCTTGTTTCCGTTGCTGTCGTACCAATGGTGATAGACGATGTTGTCCTCGGAAGGCTCGCCGAGGCCGAAACGTTCCAGCAATGCAGCGGTCACGCGGAATATCGCCTGTTTCTGTTCGTCGAGCATGACATCGCCGCCGGCGTCGAAATTGCCCAGGTTCTCGATGCAGACGGCCCCGGAATTGGCGCCGTAGATGCAGGCGGGCGAGCGGTTGAGCGGTCGTCCGGTCATCACCGTTCCGTCCGGGAAAATGGTGAAATGCTGACCGATGTCGCTCCAGCCGTTGGTGTCGACATGGTGTCTCTTCATGCTGCGCTGAAGCTCGAAATGATTGTTGCCGCCGAAGCCGCTGTAACGCGGTTTCCAGGTGTGGTGCTGCTGGACCCGGTCGAGCGTGCGCGCCACGGAAATCCCGCCAATCCAGGAAAGAAACTCCTGAACCGAGAATTTGGTGAATCCGTATTTCGTTTCCATGAATGGTTCCCCTTAGGTCAATGGCAGCCGGACATCGATCTCCGGCGCCGGTGCTTCAGGCCGCCGGTTGATTTTCTGCGTCCGTGGCCTTGACCGGATCAATGAATTCGATGATCTGCTCGTTCTTGCCCGGCGGTGTCAGGTATCCGACCGCGACAGTGAGCAGCACGGTGATTGCACCGATGACCTCCGCCGAAATCTCAGGCCCGCCGGTGCGCTCATTGAGCGCCACGAGTATCTGGACCACGGCGGCCGCCAGCGTCGCGGCGGTGACCTTCGCGGCCGGCAGGTTGGAACCCATCCGACGGAATGCCCCCGGCGCTCCGGCCAGGGAGCCTCGCACTGTTGCGTCTTCGCCGGGTTTGCTTCCCTGAGCACTCGCACTCTGTTGATCCAGTTTGGGTGTGATCTTGTTCATTTTCTCTCTCCGTATGACATGATGTGTGCTGACAGTTTGCCCAATTGGCCGTGCACCGCCGGTGACATCGGAAGATGCGAGGGACGGGCCCTCGCCGCCCAGTAGAGGCTGCCCTGGCTGCTGCTCATCTCGAACTCGGCTGCGCCCATATTGCGGATCGCCAGGTCGGCGACGGAGGCGAAACGGATGTTCAGCCGTTCCAGCACGCTGGTCATCCTGCAGGCGATGGCATTTGCTGTCCCGGGAGACGGGGCTTTATCGCCGGCAAAATGCAATCCGACCGCCTCGCCCGTTTCCCCGTCACACCAGGACGAGCCGCTGTCGCCGGCCAACGACAGCGCGTGCTCGTCCTGGAGGTCCGGGTCCGCCGGCACGAGCTTGAAGCCGTTGATACCCCGACGCCGGACTATCCCGGGCTCGACTTCGTAATCCAGGAAATAAATGCCTTCGCCGTCGACCCTCGCCCGCGTCTGACCGGTCGAGCGTCCCGATTTGACGAGAATTTCACCGAGGTCCGGGTCCCGTGCGGATTCCGGCGTGGTAAAAGTCCCGTATATGTAAGGCGCCCAGAACCGCATACCCGTAAGATGGGCGATCGCGGCGTCGCCGTGCTCATCGAGCATGGATCTTCCGAGTGCCGCGACGGAGTCGACGGGCGACCGGCCTCCGTCACCGGTGCCGGGTTGCAGGATCTCGTCGCCGATGACCGCCGCCGGACCCGCCAGGACGTGCCAACTGCTCAGCAATGCGGGCCGGTTTTCCGCCTTGTCGATGACGATGGCGGCAATCGTTCCGGCGGCGGCGTCTCTGCGCCCGACCGAAACGCCGCCGAGCAGAACCGGATGACGCCTCTGGTGATCGGCCGGCACCGTCGCAAGATGCGGATGGTAATCCGCGGCAATGACATCGATTGGTACGCCATCGATCCGGCGGGGGATTACGGCTTCTGCCGCCAAAGCGGAAACCGGCCTCTTTTCCCTGACGTGAACACGGACGACGACCTCCCTTGTCGGGCGGCCGCCCTTCCATCGATACCCGATGTCAATCCCGGTCACATCGGGACGATCGGCAAACGTCCGCCTCGTGGAATCGCAGGCCGCATCAAGCGTCATACGCGAAAAACTGTGTGTATCCGACATGGTCTCCTCCGTCCGTCAGAACGTCAACCGGTCGAAACCGCGTTGTTGCGTTCAAAGACTTCCGAAGTGACCGTGAATTGATCGTGACTTTTAATAGCGGTCGGACCGGAGCCGCGGAATCACGGTGTCGAACCGTCCGGATTCGCCGATGTCGTATCGTCACCGGGCAAGGACCGGACCGCATTGATTTTCCGGTTGACCAGCTCCGTGAACCGGATGAGCGGCTGGTGATAGTGCACGGTGATATCAACAGCCGAGATTTGAAAGGAAGGACACCCGATAGAAGTCCGGATTTCGTCGATCAGACTTTCGACCCGGTCCTGCCAGCCCTGTCGGGAAATGGATTTCGCCGGAACCCAGCTTGCGGGATCCGGAGCCTGAAGAATGTGCTTGCCTATGAGCGCGTCAATATCCATTGCGATTGCTACAGCTACCCCTGATTTGCCTTACATGGTTGTTTTTTAATGGAACAAGACATGCGCCAACTGCTGTGAATTTACCGTGATAGGCCAATCCGGCATGGCCATTGCTCTCCATCCTGAATTTTGAATCACGGAGGATTCACGCCTAGGCTGTGTAATGTGCCGTAGCGTCATGCTGATTAAGGGGGGCGAGTATGAGCAGTCACGGATCAAGGGAATTTGGAGCGCACGAAGACGGGGTTGAAGGCCCGACCAAGGAGGACGCCCAGCGCCGTGCGGAACGGGCCCGGGAAGCACCCAACACCGCGAACCGGCCGGATCACTTTCGCAACATATTCTCCAATGGCGAACTGCCGCTCGATGAACTGACCTGGGGCATCCGCGGCCGCGAAGATCCGCAATATGCTGCTCATCAGGCGTCCACCAGGGACCTGCTCCGCAAACTCGCCAGGCGCATGGGCGAGCACCGGCCGTCGGATGACGATTTCAACGATGACATCCCGGCCGGTTACACCTATTTCGGCCAGCTTGTCGCCCATGACATGGTCTTTTCGACCCTGCCGTTCCGCTCCACGGGCACCTTCCCGCGTCCGAGCCGGAACATTCGCGGCGACCGTCTGATCCTCGACACGATCTATGGCGGCGGACCCGATGCGACACCGATATGTTACGCACTGTCGAAATACACGACCGAAACGCCCGAAAAGCTGAGACTCGGAAGGATAGTTCCTCCTGAAAAGCAGAAAAAGAATGACGGGCAAAAGGACATCGAGGCCGTCAAGGAAAACGACACCAAAGCTGCCGAAGACGCTGGTACCAAAACAGCGGAGGAATCAGATACCACAACCAAGAAAGAAAAAGACCTTCCTCCCCTGCGAGACATCGCCCGGGTCGATTGTATCTCGACAAACGACGATCGGTTAAAGCAAGGCAGCGCACAGCTTCGCACGGCGCTGGTGGCGGATGCCAGAAACGACGACAATCTGTTCCTGTCGCAGTTCCTGGCGCTGATGCACCAGTTCCACAACTCGGTCTGCGCCGCAATCGACGACGTCAATGCAAGCGGCGACGCGCCAGGCGGCAAACCACTGAAGAATGGCTACGACAAGTACATCGTCGCCAGGAGGCTGGTCACCGCCGCCTACAGAAACATCATGGTGAATGATTACCTGCGCAAGATCCTGAATCCCGAGGTGCGCCGTCATTATCTTTCGGTGCTTTCGGGTAGGGGCCGGTTCCTGGATGATCCGGGCGATGCGCGCATGCCGCTTGAATTTTCCCACGCGGCATTCCGGTTCGGCCATTCCATGGTGCGCGGCGAGTATTCGATTAACAACGTCGGCAATATCGGTGGCCCGGCAATTGGGTCCTTGTTCCTGAAACAGGCGCTCAATGCTTCCTCAGGCGGTAAAAGCCCGAGCAAATTACCGCTTCTAAAGGGTTGGCTGATCGCATGGTCACACTTCTTCGCCTTTGACAAGGACCAGCTCAGCAAACTGAATATTGAGGACGTGTCCGCAATCGCGAACCCACAACCGAGCCGAAAAATCATTCCGTCCTTCGTCCCCGATTTCGAGGCGATCTTCCCCGAAGGTAAGAATTCTAGTCACGATCTGGCGTTCAGGGATCTGGTCCGCTCGATCGAGGCCGGCAGCCGCTCCGTCGGATCGCTTGTCGAAATCATCAAACAGAACATGCCGGAATCGGTTTGGAAAAATGCACCTGCGATGTGGGCGTCGGGAAGCACAAGCCATGGCCTCAAGCATGAGATTGCACAGTGGCTACAACAGGGAAAAACGGAGTTCACGGCAGATGAGATCGAGCGCATCTCCGCCGATCCGCCACTGCTCTTCTTCATTCTGTTCGAGGCCCAGCAGGGCGGCGGAAACCGACTCGGCCTGATCGGCTCCGTGATTGTCGCCGAGGTCTTGTTTCAGTCCCTAGCGTCAACATCGGACCTCATTGAGGGAGACGAACCGGCCCGGGCCTGGGCCGGCAAGATCTTCCACGACTTCGAGATGAAGGAGGTCTGGGAAATCGTCGCCTTCATCCACAAGCGCTACGAGTACAGAAATGGCGAACCAAAGTTTATTTGAGGCCGCACGACCCAACCGAACCAAACAGGAGAAAGCAATGCCTGCAGAACGTGTACAGCCATTGAAGCACAAAGACCTGGGAGAATTGATCGTAGAATGGGCGAAAAACCCAGGATCGCGCCCGGCGACCAACGACAATGGGGAAATCCTCGATGTGGACCAATTCCGCAAGGATGTTGCCCATCTCGTCAAAATTCCGGAGCAAATCAAACGGATCGTATTCGTTCAGCCGCTCAAAACCGGTGCCGAGGAATTCGAGTACTACATCCGTCTGCCGCTCGAAGAACTGGTGATGACGTCCGTCCAGAAGGCGAAAGATCATGACGTATCAGCGCAAAATGACACGGACGACCCGTATCCCGTTCCGGATTTCTACGAAATATTCCTGAACACGGCTCCGGACGACAGGAACCACGAAGCGATGCTCTATCGGAGGATCGCCGACTACACATTCGCGCACTGCCACTGACGCATCCAGCGGTCCTCTAGCCATCAGTACCTGCAAGCCGCAGTCCGTCTTGCAGGTGCTTTTGAGTCTGGGCTTCGCGAATGGGGAAAGCCTGCATGATCCACTGGAAGGCCGCTGCCGGCGAAAACGGCTTCTTCGAGTACCAGTTCTGCGCGAGCATGTTCTGCCAGCTGTCCAGTTCGTTGCGGGCGGCAGCGTCCTCGCCGAGCAGTGCGTGCGCGGCCGCCTTCCACGCCGGCAGATAGGGCAGCGCGTCCCCGGCCCTTTCGGTCGCCGCCACGCAGCCCTGATAATCACCGAGCATGAACCGGACACCTGCCTGGTACCCCCACGCCGGCATGATCGGATTTGAATCGGCCTGCAGCGCCCGGTCGGCATAAAGCCGTGCCTTGTCGAACTCGCCGCAATAGGCCAGTCCCAGCGCGACCGAATTCATCGTCCACGGCTCGTTTTCATTCAGCTGGATGGCCAGATCGTAGTTGAGCACCGCCTGGTTGAATTTTCCCGACATCGCATTGCACCAGGCAAGGCTCAACTGGGCGCGCGAATCGTACGGATCCAGCTCGACCGCCCGTGTCGCGTGCTGAAGGGCGCGCGCGGTGCGTTCGGGAGACCGCATGGACCCGCAATAGACGAGGTGGTGGGTGTTCTCCAGCGAAACCATGCTGTGCAGCGCCGGAACGAATGTCGGCGCGCGATCGACCACCTGCTGGATGATGTGCCGCGCCGCCTGGTGGGATTCAGGCCGCCATTTGTGGATCAGCGCCTGGCCCTGGAGATAAAGGTCATAAACGTCGAAATTCAGGTCCTCGCCGTGGACGACATTGGCAAGCCGGTCGGCCGAGATGAACAGGTTGATCGACGTGGCGATCTTCCGGATGAGCTTCCGTCTCTTGTTGATGGCCTCGTCTATCGGGCTCTTTATCTCCTCGCTCCAGATATAGCTGTTCCGGAGCTTGTCCTTCAGCGTCAGAATGATCGACATGTTTTTCCGGGAGCCGACGTCGTACTCGGCGAACACGCCCTCGATCAGGTATTTCGGGCCGCCGCCGAACTGCGTGGCATCTTCGTCCCGGTTGGAAAGGTCCAGGATCGACCATTCCCGGAAACGCACCAGCGATGCGACCAGTTCGTGCCGGAATCCGTCGATCAGATAGCTGTCGCCCCTCGGTCCGCTGCTGGCGAACGCCGACACCCCGATTGTCGGCATGGTCGCCGGCTGCTTCGGGGACGGCATCGCGACCATCGAATTGTAGTCGCTTCCGGTCCCGGCGCCGCCGGTTCGGGGTGTGGCTGCGCCGAACGCGCCGGATTTGACATCGGCGATCAACGCCTGCGTCTCTTCGTCCGGCTCCATGTCATATTCTTCGGCGAGCAGTTCCCAGAGCTCGTTGTAGCAGCGCAGGGCCGCCGCCATGTTTCCCTCGCCGGCGAAACTGCGGATGAGAAAGCGGCGCGCCTCCTCATGCGACGGGTCGATATTGACGAGCGCCTTGGCGGCGGCAATGGCCGTGTCGGCGCGGTCTTCCTTCAGCAGCGCCTGGGCGCAATCGACCATGAGATCGTGCCAGCTGCGGCGAATGACCTGCAGCCAGTTGGTGAAGGCATGGTCGAGGCTTTCGAAGCCGTAGAGGATCCTGTCCGGCGTGGCGCCGCTGAACAGCAGTGTCTCGGGAACAGCGGCACGCTTTAGCTCGTCCACGAACGCAACGACATCGATTGTAAGGCCGCTTTTGTCGAGGCCGACGTTTTGCCTGTCGGTGTAGAACCCGTCAAAATCCAGTGCCGTCAGTACATTGCGCAGCTGCTTCAGGCACTGGCGCAGTGACGCGCGCGCCTGCTCCTCGCTCTTGCGGCTCCACAACAGTCCGGCCAGGCGTTCGCGGGTCTCGGTTCCGGAATCGCTGAACGCGAGATAGGCCAGTATGGCGCAGGCTTTTTTGTTGGGGATTCGAACAGGGCGGCCCTCGGCATCCAGAAGGGAAAAGCCTCCGGTCACCGCCATTTTCAGACGCGTTTCAACAGCCCCAACATGACCTGCTGTCAGCATTGGCCGGGCCCCCGAAATGTTCAATCAAATATTTTTAACGCCCCAGTTGATTGGTGATATTATTATCCATGGTTGTAAATTAATCAAATGAGCGAGGGCCTGTTTTCCAGTTCCCCGGGGTCTCGATCATTGGCCTTGAGCGCCGCCGCCAGGCGCGGTGAAACCCACTCCCGGTTGGATGCCTGAAGACCCGGAACAAGGACCCGGACAACGGGAATTTCCAACTTCGGCCTGGTCAGATCCACCCTGTAGGATCTGTAGCCCCGGTTCGTCAGCGTCGACAACACGGCCTCAAGCGTGCTGCCTTCAGCCGCCTCGCCCGACGACGCCGAGCCGATGCCGCCTTCCAGTTCCGGAAACGCGGAGACCGCGAGCCGCTCGAAACGCTCGATCCATTTTTGATCCTTGTCCGAAAGCGCGCCCCTGCCCCGGCTGCGCATCCGCGCGAGGGAAATCTCGTGCGCCAGCTCCATCTGGCACATTTCCAGGAATGCGCCCGCCATCGCGGTCGCCAGCGACGGGTGGGCCTTGAAGCCGGCGACGATGCCGCGGCCCTCGGCATCCGACGAAAGCGCGGCCACAACGGGTATTTGCAGGTCGCTCGTCAGCTCCAGGAGCCACCATCTGCGCGGCTGGTCGCCGCGGACTTTCTCAGCAAGCGCCGTAAACTGCGGATGGTTCTTGCCGTTTGTATCGATGCGGCGGGCGGCGTTGCCGCCATACCACCACAGGACGAGCGCGTCGCGTTCAACGACCTCCAGCAGCGCCGACAGGGCGGCCTCGTCCAAGGTCGCACCGGCGCTGATGCCGGTGCTTTCGGCAGCCCGCCGGCCCCGGCGCAGGGCCTCCGGCCTCCTCAAGACAATCTCGCAGGGAAACAGGGCGCCTTCACCGTCCGGCAGAGACCGGGCTTCAACCCACTGGACATCGCCAGGCCGAAGGTCTCCGGGAGCGCCAAGGCCGGACAGCGCCCAGTCCAATTCCGCTTGCGTCAGTCCATGGGCCGATGGGGGCGGGACAATCAGCGGGTCGTCTTCACGTTCGCAGAACGACAGATACTCCGCCGCCTCGCCGATGCAGCTTTCGAAGGCCCGGCGCCGGTCCAGTCCGCGGCCGGCCATCCCGACATTCCCGTTCGTATCCCTTATGCCGTACCTTTCCGGTGAGACCATTGCACCGAAGAAACGGACACCCGGCGCGTAAGGCAGCGGTAATTCGAAGACGTCGTCGAGACCGGCGGCCAGCGACAGCAGCGCGCAGCGGTTTGCTTTCGTTTCGGGATCGCCGGCGGTTGAACCCAGTTGCCCGGAGCCACCGTCGGCCCGCACATATCCAAGGTCCAGCAGCAGATCCCTCGCGGGTCCCGGATCCACGTCGGCATCCGACCGGATCGGCCCATGGCGATGGTCGCCGGCCGCAATGCGATCGAGCAGCGCGCCGGCGGCGCTGAAAGGATACATAAGCAGGTTCCCCCCGAATGCCGTCTCCCCGGTGTCAGAGCACCGGCATCATGTAACCAGCCCCCGGCGCGGCAGTCAAAACCAGGCCGGCCGACGCCTGCGGGAACAGAGAGCACTGTTTACCGCCATAGGCGCACCAGCAGCCGCAACGCCGTTGTCGCTATGTCCGTCTCGGGAATGTCCTTCCTGAGACAGGGGTGACATTTCATTCCGGACACATGGGTTACACTTTTGGCCCTTTGCGGGGAGAGCAAGGGTGCCTTGGAAGGAGTGTAAGGTCATGGATGAACGGCTCAAATTCATCGCACGCTTGCTGGACGGTGAGAAGATGGCGGTGCTGTGTCGGGAGTTCGGGATTTCGCGCAAGACCGGCTACAAGCTTCGCGATCGATATCGCGATTGCGGCGCCAAGGGCCTGACCGATCGTTCCCGACGTCCGTACCGTCAGGCCAATCAGCTGCCGATGCAGATCGAGAAGACGATCGTTCGGCTCAAGCGGGAGCGGCCGAGCTGGGGCGCGCCGAAGATCCGCGAGAAGTTGCGGCGGGGTTACCCGGATGTTCATACACCGGCGATCAGCACCGTGCATGCGGTTCTCGACCGCAACGGCCTGGTCAAGCGCAGAAAGCGGCGTCGCAACAAGGCAAGGGGCACGACGCTTTCGACCGGCGTCAAGCCGAATGATTTGTGGTGCGCCGACTACAAAGGCGAGTTCATGCTCGCCGACCGGCGCTACTGCTATCCGTTGACCATCAGCGATCATGCCAGCCGCTATCTCATCGCCTGCGAGGCTCTGCACACGACCAAGGAGATTTATGCCTTCACGGTTTTCGAACGGGTTTTCAAAGAGTTCGGCATGCCCAAGTCGATCCGAACCGACAATGGTGTCCCGTTCTCAAGCCCCAATGCGCTGTTCAACCTGTCGAGGCTCTCCGTCTGGTGGTTAAGACTGGGCATTGAGATCGAGCGCATCAAACCGGGCCATCCCGAACAGAACGGCCGCCACGAGCGCATGCATCTGACGCTCAAGCTGGAGACTACAAAGCCGGCCGGACAGAACTTCCTCCAACAGCAAGCCAAGTTCGACGACTTCATCGATTGCTACAACAACGAACGGCCGCACCAGGCCCTGGATATGCAATATCCGACGGAACGATATTCACCATCACCGAGGACTTATCGCGGCTTGCCTGACATCGACTATCCGTTCCACGACAAGGCCGTCACGGTGACCCCATGCGGCCGCATCTGCTTCAACCGCCGAAAGATCAATCTCAGCCAGGTCTTCGCAGGGCAGACCGTCGGAATCAAGCAGACCGACGATCATATTTGGCTGGTCAGCTTCCTGGACCATGATCTGGGGTACTTTGACGATGAGACATGCAGACTGGAACCACTCAAGAACCCATTCGGGGCAAAAGTGTTACCAATGTCTCCGGTATAAACTGTTACCTATGTGACCGGAACGGACCAAGGGATCGTGGTGCCCAGGGGCGGAATCGAACCACCGACACGCGGATTTTCAGTCCGCTGCTCTACCAACTGAGCTACCTGGGCGTCGCCTCGAAATGACCTTGGAGCGTTGGCGGCTCCGGTCAGGCGAGCCGGGTTATAGCACGTCCTTTTGCCGTGTCCAGACGATTTCACGCCAATGTCATAGATTTTTGGCGAGCATCGGCCGGAGCCGAAATCAGGGCGCTAGTCGCCGTCCTCGGAGGGTTTGAGATTCTCCTCCTCCTCGGCCACCGGAATGGCGTAGGCGCCGCTCAGCCAGCGCCCCAGATCGACGTTGCGGCAGCGTTCGGAACAGAACGGGTAGCTCTTGCGCGACGACGGCCGTCCGCATTCGGGGCACGGGCGCGTGCGGCGCAGCGGCTCGACATTGTCCTTTTCGCTCATTGCGCGGCGCTCCGTTCCGGCGCCAGCCAGCCGGCATGCACGTCATAGCCCTCACCGGTCAGCAGGTTGACCGTCTCGAGCAGCGGCAGGCCGACCACGTTGCTGTAGGAGCCCACCAGCTTGGCGATGAATGTGCCGGCAAGGCCCTGGATAGCATAACCGCCGGCCTTGTTGCGCCATTCGCCGGAGGCCAGGTAGCTTTCGACCTCCATGCGCGACAGCCGCTTGAAGCGCACCCGCGTCTCGACCACCCGCTGGCGCAGGCCGTCATTGGGCGTGACGAGGCAAATGCCCGTATAGACCCGATGGGTGCGGCCGGAGAGCCGGTAGAGCGCGCTGGAGGCCTCGTTGACGAGCTCGGTCTTGTCGAGCACCCGACGGCCGATGGCGACCACCGTGTCGGCGGACAGGATGAACCGGTTCGGCCATTGCGGATCGCCCTTGAGCGCCTTGCGCGCCGCGTCCGCCTTCTCGCGCGACAGGCGGCGGGCCAGGGTGCGCGGATGCTCGGCCCTGCGGGGCGTCTCGTCGACATCGGTGGGCATGAGGTGGTCGGGCTCGATGCCGGCCTGCCTCAGCAGTTCGAGCCTGCGCGGCGAGCCTGAGGCCAGTATGAGCTTGTGCGGCAGGACCATCTAGACCATTTCACGGTTAGATTGACGCGGAAGCAAGCCGGTCTTACTTGAACCGGTAGGTGATGCGGCCCTTGGTCAGATCGTAGGGCGTCATCTCGACAAGCACCTTGTCGCCGGCAAGCACGCGGATGCGGTTCTTGCGCATGCGGCCTGCGGTGTGGGCGATGATTTCATGCTCGTTTTCCAGTTTCACCCGGAACGTCGCATTGGGCAGCAGTTCGGTCACGACGCCCGGAAATTCGAGGACTTCTTCCTTAGCCATAAAGTCAATGTCATCCTGTTACAGTACACGGGCGGCCGTGCCGCCCCGGTTGCGCGGGAACCTACACAATCGCCCGCGGTTTGTGAACACAATTGCGCGCGGGTCTTTCAATTCTTGTGTCTTCGGCGGCATTTTCGGTGCGATGCGGTCACAAGTCGCGCCCGAAGCGCTTTTTCAGCATCATGTCGATGTGATCGCGCACGCTGCGATAGGCGGCGACGATCTGGTCGCGGGTGCCGGTGGCGACCGTCGGGTCCGGCGTAGGCCAATAGACCGCCTCGACGGCGCTCGATCGGGTCATCTCGAGGGCCCGGTGATGGGCCTCCGGCGCCAGCGAGACGATAAGGTCGAAATAATCGTCCTCCAGCTCGTCGAAGGTGCGCGGCTGGCGGCGGCCGAGGTCGAGGCCCACCTCCTCCAGCACCACATCGACGAACGGGTCGCGCTCGCCGGGCCGCACGCCGGCGGAAGCGATGAAGGTGCCGCGCGGCAGGTAGCGGTGGGCGAGCAGCTCGGCCATCGGCGAACGGATGGCGTTCATGCCGCACATGAAAAGGACCGAAGACGGGGCGCCGCCCGGTTTGTCTGCCTCAATGTCGGGTTCCGCCGCCAAGTTCAGCCGCGCCAGTGCAGCACGCAGACCAGCGTGAACAGCCGGCGGGCGGTGTCGAAATCGATGGTGATCTTGCCGCCGAGACGGTCCATCAGCGTCTGCGAGCCTTCGTTGTGGACACCGCGGCGGCCCATGTCGATGGCCTCGATCTGGCTGGGCGTCGAGGAGCGGATCGCCTCGTAGTAGCTCTCGCAGATCATGAAGTAGTCCTTGACGATGCGGCGGAACGGCGTCAGCGACAGGATATGGGTGGCGACCTGCTCGCCGTCTTCCGTGGTGATATGGAAGACGAGCTTGGAATCGACCAGCGAGAGCTTGAGTTTGTAGGGCCCGCCGTCGTGGCCGACCGGCTCGAAACTGTTCTCCTCGATGAGATCGAAGATGGCGACGGCACGCTCGTGCTCGACATCGGGCGTCGAACGGCCGATGGAATCATCGAGCGTTACGTCCGAAAGCCTGAATGCACCGGCGTCAGCCATGGCAAAGCGTGCTCCTGAACCGCTGCCGGCCTCCCGCCCGGACTGTGCGGCGCTATCGGGCCAGCATCTTCAAGCGCAGCCCGGCCAAATCCTATTTGTTCATCCGAATTGCAACAGAGCGGGCATGGGCGTCAAGGCCCTCGGCCTTCGCAAGCGCCACCGCCGCCGGCCCGAGTTTGGCGAGCTGGTCGGCATCGAGCCGCAGCACCGAGGTGCGCTTGACATAGTCGAGCACCGAAAGGCCGGAGGAAAAGCGCGCCGAGCGGGCGGTCGGCAGCACGTGGTTGGAGCCGCCGACATAGTCGCCGATGACCTCGGGCGTGTGGCGGCCGATAAAGACGGCGCCGGCATTGCGGACCTGCGGCAGCAGCGCGTCGGGGTCGTCGACGGCCAGTTCCAGGTGCTCCGGCGCCAGGCGGTTGACCAGCGGCATGGCGGAGACAAAATCCGGAACGATGATCGTGGCGCCGTAATCGCGCCAGCTGGCGCCGGCGATCTCCGCGCGGCTGAGGGTCTTGAGCTGGCTTGCCACCGCCGCCTCGACGGCGTCGGCGAATGCTTCGCTGTCGGTAATCAGGATCGACTGCGCCGCCTCGTCGTGCTCGGCCTGGGCGAGCAGGTCGGCGGCGATCCAGTCGGGATTGTTGTTTTCATCGGCCAGCACCAGCACTTCCGACGGGCCCGCGATCATGTCGATGCCGACGGTGCCGAAGACCTGTTTCTTGGCGGCTGCGACATAGGCATTGCCCGGCCCGACGATCTTGGCGACCGGCGCGATGGTCTGCGTGCCGAAAGCGAGCGCCGCGACCGCCTGGGCGCCGCCGATGCGGTAAATCTCAGAGACGCCCGCGAGCTTCGCCGCGACAAGCACCAGCGGGTTGAGTTCGCCATCCAGGCACGGCACCGCCATGACGATGCGCTCGACACCGGCGACGCGGGCCGGCACGGCATTCATCAGCACCGAACTCGGATAGCTCGCAAGCCCGCCCGGCACGTAAAGGCCGACCGCCTCGATCGCCGTCCAGCGCGAGCCGAGGCCGACGCCGAGCGCATCCTCGTAGAAATCGTCCTTCGGCATCTGCCTTGCGTGGTGGCTTTGGATGCGGTCATGGGCGAGCTTCAAGGCGTCCAGCGTTGTCGCATCGACCTTGTCCATCGCCGCGTCGATCTCGGCTGCCGGGACGGCGATGCCCGCCTCGCCGAGGTCGAGCCGGTCGAATTTCTGCGTATAGTCGATCAGCGCCGCGTCGCCCCGCGCCTGAACATCGGCAATGATTTTTGCAACCACGTCGGCGACATCCTGCGAGACCTCGCGCTTCATGGCGAGAAGCGCGTCGAACGCTTCGGCAAAGCCGCTGTCATTCAGGTTCAGTCTGCGGGCCAATGGTGTTCTCCCGGTGCCGCTTGGCTTGGATGAGACGGCGTCACACGTCAGAAAGAGGATGCGCCGGACGGAACCCGGTTTCCCAGGCGGCGCCGAGATCGCTCAGTTGCGCCTCGACACATTCGACATCGAACTCGACCGCCGCGTCGCCGGAGAAGATCAATTCGATGCGGCCGGCGGGTTCCTGCTCGCCGGGCACGAAATTGACCGTCAGGAGCGAAAGCACCGCATCGTCGTCGCTGCGGCGGAAGCCGCGCGAGCGCACCGCGCCGACGCGGTTGAAATGCAGCGCCGTGCGACGGCGCTCGTAGCTGCGCTTGCTCCTGCCGCCCGATTCCTCCCACACGAAGCGGTTGCCGACCAGCGCGAACTGCTTATCGCGGGCGCTGTAGTCGAAGTCGGCGGGCTTGAACACCGCGTCCTGCATATAGGCTGAGATGATGGACAGGTCTTCCTTGTCCAGCGCCACGAGTTTCAAGAGTTCCATGAACGGCCCTTTGCCTGCCGCCAACCCACGGGCGGTTTTCTCAGCAGGTTAGATAATCATTGTTGCCGGAAGGCGCAATTGCCTTGTCGGCGCGCCGGTCAGGAACTGAGGCGCTCCACGGTTGCGCCGCAGCGCGTCAGCTTTTCCTCCAGCCGCTCGAAGCCGCGGTCGAGATGGTAGACCCGGTTGACGACCGTCTCGCCCTCGGCCGCAAGTGCGGCGATGACCAGCGACACGGAGGCGCGCAGATCCGTCGCCATCACCTGTGCGCCCTTCAGCTGATCGACGCCGCGCACCGTCGCCGTCTGGCCCGACAGCGCGATGTCGGCACCGAGCCGCGCCAGCTCCTGCACGTGCATGAAGCGGTTCTCGAAGATCGTCTCGGTGATGTGCGAGGTGCCCTTGGCCTTGGTCATCAGCGCCATGAACTGCGCCTGCAGGTCGGTCGGAAAGCCGGGGAACGGGTCGGTGGTGACGTCCACCGGCTCGAGGCCGGCACCGTTGCGGCGCACATGGATGCCGGAATTCGTCGCGTTGACCTCGGCGCCGGCGGCGCGCAGCGTGTCGAGCGCGCTTTCAAGCAGGCTCGCGCTGGTGTCCTCCAGCATCACGTCGCCGCCGGCCATCGCCACGGCCATGGCGTAGGTGCCGGTTTCGATGCGGTCGGGCAGCACCCGGTGGCGGGCGCCCGTGAGCGAGCCGACGCCCTCGACGATAATGGTGGGCGAACCGGCGCCGGAGATGCGCGCGCCCATGGCGTTGAGGCACTTGGCGAGGTTCTCAACCTCCGGCTCGCAGGCCGCGTTGTGGATCTCGACCGTGCCGTCGGCGAGCGTCGCCGCCATCATCAGCACATGGGTGGCGCCGACGGAGACTTTCGGAAATGTGTAGCTGCCGGCCCTGATGCCCTTCGGCGCGCGGGCATTGACATAGCCGCCGTCGATGTCGATCTCGACGCCGAGCGCTTTCAGCCCGTCTATGAAAAGGTCGACCGGGCGCGTGCCGATGGCGCAGCCGCCGGGCAGCGAGACGCGCGCCTCGCCCATGCGGGCGATCAGCGGGCCGATGACCCAGAAGCTGGCGCGCATCTTGGAGACGAGCTCATAGGGCGCGGTCGTGTCGACGATCTCGCGGGCGGTGAAATGGATGGTGCGCGAATAGCCGCGGTCCTGCGCCTGGCGGCGGCCGTTCACCGAATAGTCGACTCCGTGATTGCCGAGGATGCGGATGAGCTGCTCGACATCGGCGAGATGCGGCACGTTTTCCAGCGTCAGCGTATCATCGGTCATCAGCGAGGCGATCATCAGCGGCAGCGCCGCGTTCTTGGCGCCGGAGATCGGGATGACGCCGTTGAGGCTCTCGCCGCCGACAATTCTGATACGATCCATGCACATCCCGGGCGCGGTGCCCGCCTCTCTTCTTTTTCCTTGCACGACAGCTTGCGTGGCTAAGGCCGCTTGTCCCCGTGGCTCGCCGGCAGGCCAGCCGCCTCGTCCATGGCGCCCTTGCGGCGGGCGCGGGTCTGGCCCTTGCGGCGCTGCAGGTTGGCGCGCAGCTCGGCCGCCAGCCGCTCCTTGCGCTTGTCGGCCGGGGATTTACGCGTGGCGCTGTCGTCTGATTGTCCCATCGCCCCGACATACCCCATTCGCCGCAGAGTGGCAAAGGGCAATTATAGGGCCAAAATCGGGCAATGGCGGGCATTTGTGCCGCAATGGTTTACGCGGGGGTTTGAAGCGTCACGCGGCGTGCGCGCAAAAAACCTGCGCGGACGGCGCGCATTGGTCCTTGCGTCGATTGTGATCCTATGGCAATAGGCAGCCCGGTTCGCCGCGAACCTTTTTTAAGCTGCCGTAGCTCAGGGGTAGAGCACTCCCTTGGTAAGGGAGAGGTCGAGAGTTCAAATCTCTCCGGCAGCACCATGATTTCGAGAGATTTTGATAGTTTGTGTCGTCGATCCGATGGTCGGGTATCACATTACTTTACTTTCCTTACCGCTGTGTTCGGTGTCCGTTGCAAAAAAGCGATGAACTCCTGAAGACGCAATCATGGGAGGCTTAATTCGGTTTTGAGTAAACAGTCACTGTAACGGAAGGTGATACGGGCGGCTTCACACACAAATCAACACGCAATAAGTTCATCTGTTAGTTGAGATTGAAGAATCGGACAATGAGAGCGGATGGAAAGAGATTTGCAAAATTCACCAGAAGAAATGGCCAAATACACCAAACTGCTTCTGGACTCTAAGACGACATCCCCAGTTGTATTCCAGCCAAACTTATCAGAACATCTTGGTCGAGTCATTTCGAGCCGATTTTCGGATGACAGCTATAATATTGAAGCAGAAATTTATTCTGAATTCTCAAAAAGTGTCGAAAGCGCATATTTCGCCAGCTTTGAATTGGACGAAGGTAGATTTTTTCCGTTTTCAATATCCTATGTCCCACAAAGCGAGATCGGTGCAACTGAGACACTATTCGATCAACCTTTGGAACTGAGTGCAAAGAGCGTCTCCAAGCTTGCTCCTGCCTTAGTTTCCTCTCGACGAAATATTATAATTTCATATATCAATGAAAAGAATTTCATTGTTGGTATCGGAGTAAAGACAAACAAATTTCTTGAGCTGAGTTCGATTAGACCAGGAACTTTATCTGTTAAATATTATGTTGAAAATCAAATTGGCCCATACAACTTAGCTTTTCTTGGTAGAAATGATGTTTATTTTAACCCTGGTATTTTGACCGATCATCTGGGAGCTCTTGTTTCACATGATAAAGGCGGATTTAACGCAGCAAGAGCCGAATTTGCATTCGAAGTTCTACGAAGAATTTACTCGTTTCAACGTGGTGGTATACTTATTATAGTTGATGAGCAGGAGGATTGGGCACAATCGATTTCTTCGGGAAACTTATTCGACATGAATTCGCAAATGGAATTTGGCAAATTGTCGGAGTCACTGGTTGGCAGGGATATTGATGCTGCGATCAGTACCGGATATTCAAATGACGTTGCGTCTTTGTCACGTGTTGATGGCGCGACCATAGTCGATAGAGATTTTCGTGTTCTCGCCTTTGGCGCAAAACTCAAAGCCAAATCTGCCAAATATAGTGTTCATAGATATACTGAGTTTCCACCCGGATTACAGCATGGGTCTGTTAATTGGGGCACGCCAGGAAAACCGAAACCAATCAGTGAGGTGGGGGGAATGCGGCATCGATCTTCAGCGCAATTCATTCATGACAATAAGAATGCTCTAGCACTTACAATTTCCGAAGATGGTCCGATAAGCTGGTTTTTTTGGCACAAACCAAGAAATATGGTTGCGAGGATTAAGAACGCAGAAGCCTTCATTGTATGATATGTCTGCTTCTAATCCAAAGCCAGTAATTTGAGAAGCACGATAAGAGTGCTCGCCTGATCCGGCCGAAGCTGCAGTGGAGCAATATGGCGCGTTCGGCGCAAATACCTTCGACGATCGATTCCTCCAGCGCCTCGACAAGTTCGTTCTTGAATGGTTCTCGCGCAGACTTTGTTGCCGGAACCCGGATCAATTGACGATGCAGGAAGAATAAGGACAAGATTCCTCGATGAACGGCCTTGCAATCCGGAATATGCAGCACCGTCAGGGTCATATCGCGCCGAGGAATCAGCAATGCCATTTCTTGCCGCCGTTTGGGAATTTTGCACCTTCATCCTTGAAGTCCTGGGGATCGCGGCGTCCCTGGTGCTTTTGTGGCGGGAGCGGAAGCATCGGCGAAAGATGGCGTTCGGCAACCGGACGTCAGCAGCGAAACGCGATTCCGACCTTGTCGTCCGGTTGTGCGTCCTTCTGTTCGCGGTCAGCGCGACGTCCATGGTGTCGCGCCTTTTCTAGCGCGCCGGTTCACGGTCCTTAGTCCGGCATCACTCCAATGTCTTCATATATGCGATCAGGTTGCTGGCCTGATCCGGGTCGAAGCTGAACTGCGGCATGCTCGGGTGGCCGGTGACGATGCCTTCGACCAGCGCTTCTTCAAGGGCCTCGACGGGGTAGTTCTCGTGCAGCGTGCGAAACGGCGGGGCAATGGAGAGCGGGCTCGGGCCGACCTTGTCGATCGAATGACACTCGGCGCAATAGGTGGCTGCGATAACGCGGCCGCGCTGCACGTCTGGCGCGACCTGCGCCATCGACAATCCGGCCGTGGCCACCAGGGCGGCGGTCGCGAAGAAGCAAAATCTGATCATGCGAATCGAATTCCCCGTTGCGAGTCCAGAATGGCATGAAGCCGGCGCTTGATCGACGTGACAAAATGTCGGCATTTGCGGATCGCGGTGACTTCATGCTCAATGCGCAGCATCCTTCTTGATTCCGTCATGGCAGGAACCCCGCTTTGAAAATCCGCGCTTTCGCCCTTGTCCTTTTGTCCGGCCCGACCGTCTATGTCGTCCAGTTGCTGATCTTCGTCCTGCGCTTCGGGCGGATCGACGCCGACACGGTGCTGCAGGGGCTGATCTTCGTGCCGGCGGGGTGGCTGATGGCGCTGCCGGTGGCGTTCTTCCTCGGCCGGCTGCCGCGTCGCTCGCAGCGGCTGTGGCTGTGGGGGTTCGCGGCGGTCGCCCTGCCCGTCTCGCTGTTCGGCATGATGATGGGCGGGCTGTTCGGGCTCGTCGGCGTCATCGCCTACGGTGTCCTGCCGATGCTCGCCGCCGCGACGGTGGGCTATGTCCTCATCCGGCTGGTCAGCCGGTCTTAGGCCGCAATTACCTGAAACAGCGCCGGCTACTGCTGGAAAGCCTTCACGATGGCGCCGATCGCGATCAGCAGTCCCGCCAACCCGAGCACCGGGCCCTTGTCGTGTTCGACCACCCTCAAGAGGACGAAGCGGAAGGCATGCAGCGCGACCCAGAGGAAGCAAAACACCAGCATCGCGCCCCAAATGATCAAGAAGAGTATCATGAAAAAGTAGGTCGGAATGAACGCGACGTTCAGTATGACGCCTTGCCAGCTCAAGACCGAAACGCCGTTAACGACAATCATCTGTTCGATGAGAAAATAGAACAACGGGAACAAGACAAACGTCATAAATCCGTAAAGAAGGCCGAATGCGGCGAAAGTCTTGAGCACGAGGAGCCACAGGCGCCCGTCGCTGGCAAACCAGCGCATCGCCACGTGCCAGGGGCGCCTTAACAACACCGCGGCCGCCGCAAAAAACGCGATGACCGCGAATGTGGACGCAAATACGTAAACGCCATCACCATCCTCGAACTCGGCGCCCCCTAACAATGCGAAGAGCAGCATGGCCAGGAAGATCACCACAAAGAGACCGTGCGATACGAAGCAGGCCCAATAGGCAAACCTGCGGTTGCCCAGACCGGCAACGATGTCGCGCACCCGAATGCCCTCAAGTCTTTCCCAGAGATTTTTGCCGGCCGTTTGCAGCCATTCGCGCTGACGCGCGAGCAACGCCCAGTCCGCCAGCTTGAGCACGCCGACCACGGCGCCCGTGTAGATTGCTATCCAAGCCGCGAAATCTTGCATCTACTGCCGAATGAAAGTTTTGCCCGTCAATCGTGCGGTAAAGCTATGGGCCCGGCGGGCGGTTGTAAAGCAATGCCGGTATCACCTGTGGGTAATACATGGTCTCTTGTTGATCATGCGGTTCAGGCGTCCTCTTCCGCCGGTTCCCCGGTGGCGCGCCGGCGGGCAATGAGCGGCCGAAGCACGCCGGGCCGCGATGGCGACCCATGTCCGGCTCCGCCACAGAGGATCGGTGCTGAAAGCGTTGTCGATCGCCGGGCGATGTATCTGTGTGCATTGCGGCCAATGGCGGCAGTATTTATCGGCAAAATCGAAAACCGAAATCAAATGAATGCATATCTAAACTTGTATCACCTCGTATTTTTAAATCATAGATTTCAATCGAAATTTCGGCCTTTAGGCTGCTTTCTTGTCATTGCGGCGACAATTCTTAATAATGCGCATCTTATATTTGGGGATGCACGCCGATAGAGCGGCTGGGGATTCATTTTTAGGCAGTTTTAGGGGTTGCCCCGTTTGCAACAACTCCGACCCCGGCGGGCGGATTGCGTATTCTGGCGCGCAACCGTCGACACCGGATGTGACCAGTGTTCGGTGCAAGGCAGCGCATCAAGAGAAGGCAGGAAACCCGAAGCAATGCTTATGCGCATTCGCGAGGCGGCGACAAACAGGATCATCTCCTCCAGGAGAGACCGAATGACGTCTCCACCCCTGTTGAATGCGAGCTTCGGACGTACCGGCTCTTCGATGGTGTATCGGGCGACGGCCGACGGTCTGGCCCGTCTCCAGTTCGGGCGCCTTGCTCTCATTCCCGATGTGCGCCGTTCGGTCCGCAAGGCGGCCTGGAAACTGGGACAAGAGCGGCTGCAGCGCGGCTACGTATACAAGACCCACGATATGCCCGGCGGATTGAACCAGACCGACGCGCGGATCGTGTTTATCTTCGGAAGCGCGGTCGATGCGGCCCTGTCGGTCTATAACCTTCGGCAGCACGCAGGCCGGGAATGGGTTGAGCAACACCTTGACCACCTGAACGCGTCGGGGCCGTTCGAGGAATTGTTCGAACGCGACATAATGCGCATTGCAGAGCAACTGCAGGCATGGACGACGAGCACAACTTTGGAGGTCCTGTGCCTTCGCTATGAGACGATCTGGGACAATCAGGGCGCACTTTCGGACTTTGCGGGTTTTCCGGTGCGCTTGCCCGGTCGTCGCGAGAGATCGGCCAGGACCGTGTCGCCGGACCTTCGAAGAAAGGCCGAGCAACTGTACGGCGAACTGGACAGAACCATCGAAGAATTGCCCGACGCCTTTATTGCCGGAGCGATCTAGTTCCCCTTACGCCCCTTTAGCCAGGCATTGAATTCGTCGCGCAGCGCGCCCTCGTCCTGCCGGAACAAAAACACCTTGTCGACGGGATCATAAGGATGATCGGCGTTGACGGCGCACAGGCCGGAATCCTTGCCTTGCAGGTAAAGCGCCTCGATGGAATCGGTGAACATGACGTCGGCGCGGCCGGCGCGCAGGTAGTCGAAGGGCTGGTGATTGTCCGGAACGATGATCAGCGTGGCGTTCCTGATATTGGCGAGGGCGAATTTCTCGTTGGTGCCGCCGCGGTTCTCGACGACGGTGACGCCCGCCTTGTCGATATCGGCAAGCGTTGCGAAGCGCTGCTCGTCGCCGCAGCGCACCAGCGGCACCTTGCCGGAATGCTCGACCGGCGCCGACGCAAGGGCGACCTTCAGCCGCGCGTCGGTCTTCGAAATGCCGCCGGCGGCCATCTGGTATTCGCCGCCCGTCAGGCCCTGCATCAGCGTCGGCCAGGTGGTGCCGACGAAGCGGATCTCGTAGCCGCGGTCCCTGGCGAAGGCCTCGACAAGGTCAATGGCGCTGCCCTCGTAGCTCTGCGTCTTCGTGTCGTACCAGGTGAGCGGCCTGTAATCGCCCGTCGTTCCGACCTTCAGGACCGGATCGGCGAAAGCGACGCCGAGCGCGGCAAAGGTGGCAAACAGCGCGAAGGCAATCCGTGGAACCGATTTCATGGAGCCGGGCCTTTCCTGTTCAAAACGTGACCGGCCCCTACTCGTCGACGATCGTCTTCACGGCCGGATCGC
This sequence comes from Nitratireductor sp. XY-223, assembly GCF_004959855.1. Classification (GTDB taxonomy): domain Bacteria; phylum Pseudomonadota; class Alphaproteobacteria; order Rhizobiales; family Rhizobiaceae; genus Hoeflea_A. The sequence goes on from NZ_SPNT01000005.1 coordinate 165,764, forward strand.
ACAGCATGTAGGTCTGCAGAATGGTCACCGCAAATCCGTCCTCGTTGAACTGGTCGGTGAATTCGACGTCCTGCATCAGCGGGTTCTGGTTGACCAGATAGCAGGTCCAGGGTTTTTCCTCGGGCGGCTCATCCCTTTCGTTCTTGACGGCCGGCTCCATCAGAAATTCAAGCCGCGTGGGCGTCACCGCCTGGACACCGAATTCATCCAGCGTGAAGACCGCCGGCGGATTGGGCAGCACTTGCGGCGTCACCTTGTAGATCAATGTCGGGAAGGGGAACTTGTCGCCCGGCTGACGGCGCTCGTTCAGCACTTTCGAGCGTACGGGATCGCACAGATATCTGGGTTCCTTGACGGTCGTGCGCACCTCGTTCTCGGGATGGAACTGGTCGGTCAGGTCGACAACGATGTTGCGGGGGCTGCCCTCGACGCCGTAACAGGTCAGGGGAAACCAGTTCGGATGCTTTGCCGGCAACTGGTTGCGGCTGTGTTTCTTGTGCACCGGCTCGCAGACGAAGTTGAGCGTGCGGATATTGAGGCCGATTTCAGTGCCGAACTGTGCGGTGACGTGGTGCATGGCCGACACGCCGACCTCGGTCCGGGCGACATAACACAGGAAGCGGACCTCGCTTATGGGCGTCTCCTCGGGCGGTCTTTCGCAGGCCGTCAGTCCGGCGGTCAGGCTTAGAGCGAGCACAAGGGTCAGCAGCCTGCCGCGTCCGCGCGTCATCGATGAAAGCATCGCACCATCCTTTGCCGCGAAAGAGTAGCGCAGGACGGGGATGCAACCAAAGGATTTGTGCGGGTTTCGCGTCCGGGGTCAGACGACCGTCACCCGCAGCGGCTCCAGGCCCTCGACGGTGACTTCCAGGGCGTCGCCCCTTTGGACCGGGCCGACGCCGGCGGGCGTTCCCGACAGGATGACGTCGCCGGAGGCAAGCTCGAAATAGTCCGAGAGATAGGCGATCATCTCCGGCACCTTCCAGATCATCTGGTTGAGGTCCCCCTCCTGGCGCGTCTCGCCGTTGACTTTCAGCACAATGCGGCCGCTGTCCGGATGGCCGACGCTTGAGACCGGCTGCAGCGGGCCGATCGGCGCCGACCGCTCGAACGCCTTGCCAATCTCCCAGGGCCGGCCCATCTTCTTCGCCTCGCCCTGCAGGTCGCGGCGCGTCATGTCGAGCGCCGGCGCGTAGCCGAAGACATGGCTCAGCGCGTCGCCGACGGAGATGTTCGTGCCGCCCGATTTCAGCGCCACGGCGAGTTCCGCCTCGTGGTGCACGTCGGACGTCTTCGGCGGATAGGGAAATTCGCCGGACGGATCCAGATTGTCCGGGTTCTTCTGGAAAAAGAACGGCGGCTCCCGGTCGGGATCATGTCCCATCTCGACCGCGTGGGCGGCGTAGTTGCGGCCGATGCAGTAGACGCGGCGCACCGGAAAGCGGCCGTCGCCGGCCACCGGGATCGAAACCGGCGTCGGCGCCGCAATCGCAAAATCGGACATGAAAACCTCCCCAGAAACTGTTTGTTCTGAATTCACATATGGCAATTGCTCGCTGAAATCAATCACAACCAATCCAGTTTTAGTTGACTTTTCACGATCAATCGCCAATGATCTTGCCAATTGGTCGCGTATTTCGACATATTGGTCAACCAAAGCTGGAGCATCGCGTGTTCGAAGGAACCCATAACTCCGACGGAGCCGACGCGCTTTCGGAATTGCGCAACTACATCGCCGACAGCGGGCTGAAGCCCGGCCAGCGCCTGCCCGCCGAACGGGTGCTGACGACCGAGCTCGGCATCACGCGCAACACGCTGCGCAAGGCGCTCGACACGCTGGAACGCGAGGGCACGATCTGGCGGCATGTCGGCAAGGGCACCTTCGTTGCGGCAACGGGCGATGACCTCGACCAGATGACCCGCTCGCCCATAGAGATCGGCAAGCAATTGACGCCCTTCAAGATGATGCGCGCGCGTTTGACCATCGAACCGGCGATCGCCCGCGAGGCGGCCATCAACGCCTCCGGCGAGGCGCTCGTGCACATGGACCGGGCCATGGAACGCGCCCACACCGCGACAAGCTGGAAGGCTTACGAGGTGCAGGATGACGAGTTCCATCGGGCCGTGGCGGAGGCCAGCGACAACTTGCTTCTTCTATCGATATTCGACCAGCTGAACCTGGTGCGCCGGGCCGTCGCCTGGGGCAGCGTCACGCGCCAGTCGCCAGGCCCGGCGGACGATCATCCAAGCTTTTCGGAACACAAGGAGATTGCGGCGGCGATCCGCAACCGCGACCCGATGGCCGCACAGGAGGCGATGCGCAAGCATCTGCGCTCCGTTGCCGGGCGGCTTTTCGGGGAGATCTGACGGTTGGCGGATCGGGAGGAACAGAGCGCACGGGAAAGGAGAACCGCGCGGCACAGACGGATTTCATAATCAATTTCGCAGGGAGGAAATAATGAGAAGTCTCATCAGGAAAATCACCGGTTTCGCGGTGGCTCTGCCCGTTGCGGCGGGCCTCATGCTGTCGTCCGCGCAGGCCGAAAAATTGAAGATCGCGCTCGCCGAAACGCCGTCCGACGAATTGGCGGCATTCTTCGTCGCCCTTGACCGCGCCAGGGCCAACGGCCTCGATTACGAGTGGACGGCGTTCTCCGACGAGGAGCTTGCCATCCAGGCGGTCCTGAGCGGCCAGATGAATATCGGTTTCGGAACGCCCTACGCGGCGATGCAGCGCTCCAAGGCGCCGATCCGCATCATCTTCCAGCTCTCGAAACTGAAGTTCTTTCCCGTCACCACCAAGAAATTCAGCGATCTGAAGGATCTCGACGGCCAGCCGATTCTGCTGCATTCGCGCGGCGGCGGCACGGATTCCATCGCCAATGTGATCGAGGACAAGGTCGGCATCACCTTCGGCAAGCGCTCCTATGTGCCGGGCTCGGCCAACCGTGTCGTCGCGCTGGTCGGCGGCCAGACCGATGCGACGATCATCGACCTTGCCAACAAGAACAAGGTGATCAAGCAGTTCCCGGACAAGTTCAACGTGCTGCCGATGTTCGAAGTGGATTCCAGCGACGAGGCGCTGTTCGCCAATCTCGACTGGATCAAGGAGAACGAGGAGCAGGTCGGAATTTTCGTCGAAGCGCTCTTGAGCGTGTGGCAGGACATGCATGAGGATCCGACGATCATCCGCCGCGAGACCGACCCGGACGGCCCGATCGGCCAGCTTCCGCCGGAAATCCTCGACGGTCTCGACCAGTTCTACATCGATGCCGTGGCCGGCGGGCTCTACGATCCCAATGGCGGCGGACGCGTCGCGGCTGCAGCCGACATGGAGTGGTATTCCGCCGCCGGCCAGCTCGAAGGCGATCCATCAACGCTTGATATCGAGGAATTCTGGTATCTCGCGCCGCTCGATGCGGCCATGAAGAAATAGATCGATAGTCGCGGCCCCTGCCCCGCGGGCACCGGGGCCGCCCAACCCGTCCGGCGCGCCGGAAAGACCGGATCATGAACCAAAGATCGCTTTTTCTGAAATTGCTCTCCGCCGTCATCGTCTTCGGCGCCTGGCAGATCGCCGGCCTGATTCCGGTCAGCTACGCCTTTCCGACCTTCACCGAGTCCATGCATGCGCTCTACACCATTACCATGGACGGGCGGTTGTTCACCGCCTATGCCGAGACGTTGAGGCCGCTTGTCCTCGGTGTCGCCATCTCGGCTGTTTCGGGTATTGGCCTCGGCCTGTGGATCGGCCTCAGCAGCCGTTTCGACTGGCTGTTTTCTCCCATTTTCATCGTCATGCAGGCGGCGCCACTGGCAGCGCTCATCCCGATCCTCGTCATGGCCTACGGCATCGGCCTGACCTCGAAGGTGTTCGTGGTCTGCATCATGGCGATGCCGGTGATCGTGCTCAACACCAGCACGGCGGTGCGCAACACGCCCGCTTCCATCAAGGAAATGGGGCGCTCGTTCCTGGCAAGCGACCGCGACATCATCCTCAAGATCATCATTCCGGCCGCTTCGCCGGTCATCTTCTCCGGCCTGCGGCTCGGTGTTTCGGCCGGCTTCATCGGCGCCATCCTGGCGGAATTGAAGATCACCCCGACCGGCGTCGGCGATATCATCACCTACAGCCGCTCCATCGCCGATTACCCGACCATGTATGCGGCGATCTTCTCAATCATCGTCCTTGCCGTCCTCTTCCTGAACGGGCTCGAGCGGCTGGAAAACACACTGTTTGAAGGGAACAACCGTGGTTATGTCTCAGACTAGCGACGCCTTCGGGAAGGCCGATCCGATCGACATCGACAGCGCGGTCTCCGTGCGCGGCGTTTCCAAGAACTATGGCGAGGTGGAAGCACTGCGGGACCTGTCGCTGGAATTCCCGCGCGGCCAGCTGACCTCGCTGCTGGGTCCGTCCGGCTGCGGGAAGACGACGCTGCTGAAAATCATCGCCGGCCTGATCCCGGCGACGGCCGGGGAAATCGAGATCGACGGCCGCAAGGTCACGGGCCCCGGACCGGACCGCGCCTTCGTCTTCCAGGACTTCGCGCTGCTGCCGTGGGCCAATGTGCTGCGCAATGTCTCCTTCGGCCTCGAGCTGCGCGGGGTCGGCAAATCCGAGCGCGAGGCTGTCGCCGAAAAATACATCGGCAATGTCGGCCTCTCGGGTTTCGAGAAGGCCTATCCGCACGAACTGTCCGGCGGCATGCGCCAGCGCGTCGGCCTTGCCAGGGCGCTCTCCGTCGATGCGCAGGTGCTGTTGCTGGACGAGCCATTCTCGGCGGTCGACGAGCAGAACCGCCGCAAATTCCAGGAGGATTTGCTGGCGCTGGTGCGCAACGAGAACAAGACCTTCATCTTCGTCACGCACTCGATCGAGGAGGCCGTCTACATCTCCGACCAGATCGCCATCCTGCTGCCGCGTCCGAGCCGCGTTTCGGAGATCATCCGTCCGACGAGCTTCCGCGGAACGAAGGCGGACAACATCAGGCGCAGCCCCGAATATCTGGACATTGTCGACCAGATCTGGGCATCGCTGCGCAACTATGTGGAGTAGCATGCCGTGACGCTCTTCGGGTACAGACTTCCAGCCATGTCCTCGCTGATCCTGTGGGCGGCGGTCTGGGAAATTGTCGGCCTCTCGGGCTGGACGTTTTTCATTCCGCCGCTCTCGGAAGTCATCACCACCCTGTTTTCCGTCATCGGGACGCCCGCTTTCACCAAGGCCCTGTCGCAAACGGCCTATGCGTTCGGCGCCGGCGTCTTCTTTGCCGTCGTCATCGGCATTCCCGTCGGCATCCTGATGGGCAAGAGCCGGATCATCGACGAGCTTCTGCTGCCATGGGTCAATATATTCCTCAGCGCGCCGCTGACGGCGCTGGTGCCGGTGCTGATGGTCCTGTTCGGCTTCGGCATGAAGTCGATCATCATTACGACCACATTGTTTGCAATCTGGATCATCATCCTCAACTCGCGCGCGGGGGTAAAGCAGATCAACCGCTCACTTGTCGAAATGGCCCGCAGCTTCGGCGCCTCGCCGCTTGACGCCTTTTTCAAGGTCTATTTCTGGGCGGCGCTGCCGGAGATACTGGGCGGCGTGCGCATCGGCGTCATCCGGGCCGTCAAGGGCGTGATCATCGGCCAGCTGCTGATATCGATCGTCGGTTTCGGCGCATTGTTCGAACTTTATTCGAACAATTTCCTGATGGCGCATTTCTGGGCGGTGCTGATCGTGCTCTTCGCATTGGCATTTTCCCTTTCCGAATTTCTCGGTTATCTGGAACGCCGTATCTCCTACTACGCCGCATCGCGCTGATCCGCTGCGAGAAAGTATGCAATGACCGAAACGATAAGGGCGCTGCTTGCAGGCCATGACGACGAACTCCCGGCGATTGGCGGGCCGGACAGGGACTGGCTGAGCTATGGCGCGTTGCGCGCCCTCTCGGCCGACATCGCGCGGGACCTGAGAGGAATGGGCATCGCCGCGGGCGATCGCGTGGCGATTGTCCTGCCCAACGGGCCGGAAATGGCTACGGTCTTTGTGACGATCGCCCAGGCTGCCGTCACCGCGCCGCTCAATCCCGCCTACCGCACCGATGAATACGCCTTTTATCTCGACGACCTGAAGGCCCGCGCCATCGTCCTGCCAGACGGCTATGTCGGTCCGGCGCTGGACGCGGCGGGTGAACTTGGCATCGCCGTCATCCGCCTTGCAACGGATCCCGCCAGGCCGGCGGGTTGGTTCGCGCTTTCGTGCGACACACCGCCCGGCGCACCGGCGGGTGCCGGCGAACCGGAAGCCGGCGACGTCGCGCTGATCCTGCATACGTCCGGCACGACATCGCGGCCGAAGATCGTGCCGCTGCTGCAGTCCAATATCGCTGCGTCGGCGAAGAACATTGGCGTATCGCTGGCGCTCACGCCGCGGGACCGTTGCCTCAATGTGATGCCGCTCTTCCACATCCACGGGCTGATTGCCGCTGTCACCGCCTCGCTCGCCGCCGGTGCGTCGATCTGGTGCGCGCCGGGCTTCGACGCGCTGCGCTTCTTCGGCTGGATGCGCGATGCCGAGCCGACCTGGTATACGGCGGTCCCGACCATGCACCAGGCGATCCTTTCGCGCGCCGGGCGCAACCGAGACACAATCGAGGCGGCCAATCTGCGCTTCCTGCGCTCCTCGTCGGCCTCGCTGCCGGCGCAGGTTATGCTGACGCTCGCCGAAACCTTCGAGGCGCCGGTCATCGAGGCCTACGGCATGACGGAGGCCGCCCACCAGATGGCGAGTAACCCGTTGCCGCCGCGCGCCCAGAAACCCGGCTCGGTCGGCGTTGCCGCGGGTCCGCTCGTGCGTATCGCCGACCCGCAAGAAGACCGGCTTGTGGGCGGCGCAGGCGAAGTGGTCATATCGGGCGCCAATGTCACGCCGGGCTACGAGAACAACAGGCAAGCGAACGAAAAGAGCTTCTTTTCAGCCGAGGACAGACGCTGGTTCCGGACCGGCGACAACGGCTTTTTCGACGACGAGGGCTACCTGCAGCTGACCGGCCGGCTGAAGGAAATCATCAATCGCGGCGGCGAGAAGATCAGCCCGCTGGAGGTGGACGGCGTTTTGATGGACCACCCGGCAATCGCCCAGGTGGTCACCTTCGCCATGCCGCATGCCAAGCTCGGCGAGGAGGTCGCCGCGGCCGTCGTGCTGCGCGAGGGCGAGGTCGCCGACGAGCGCGGCATCCGCGACTTCGCGGCAACGCGAATGGCCGATTTCAAGGTGCCGCGCAAGGTCGTCATACTGGACGAGATCCCCAAGGGGGCGACCGGAAAACTGCAGCGCATCGGGCTTGCGCAGAAGCTCGGCCTCGTGGATTCTGCCTAAGTTGTCCACGGGATTCAGCTTATGAAGATCTGCATATTCGGAGCCGGCGCCATCGGCGGTTACCTGGGCGCGAAGCTGGCGGCATCGGGCGCCGATGTCAGCCTCGTCGCACGCGGACCGCACCTTGAGGCGATGCGCGACAAGGGCCTGACGCTGATCGAGGACGGGAAAACGTCGACAGCGGCGGCGACCGCCAGCGACGATCCCGCCGCGCTCGGGCCGCAGGACTACGTGATCGTGACGCTGAAAGCGCACTCCGTCCCGCCCGTCGTTGACAAAATGCGGCCGCTCTTTGGCGACCGCACCACCATCGTCAGCGGCGTCAATGGCGTTCCCTGGTGGTATTTCCACAAGATCGGCGGCCCGCTCGAGGGAACGCGGCTCGCGAGCGTCGATCCCGGCAACCGGCAATGGGACGGTTTCGGCCCCGACCGGGTGCTTGGCTGCGTCGTCTATCCAGCGGCCGAGGTCGTCGAGCCGGGCACCGTGCGCCATATCGAGGGAAACCGCTTTTCACTGGGCGAGCCGGACGGATCGAAATCGGAGCGCGCGCTGGCGCTGTCGAAGGCGCTCGGCGCCGCCGGCCTCAAGGCACCGGTCCGGCCGAAACTGCGCGACGAAATCTGGGTCAAGCTCTGGGGCAACCTTTCGTTCAATCCGATTTCGGCATTGACGCATGCCACGCTCGACGTTCTTTGCACGGATCCCGGAACACGCGGCGTTGCCCGCGCCATGATGCTGGAGGCACAGGCGATCGCCGAAAAACTCGGCGTCAAGTTCCCGATCGATGTCGAGCGCCGCATTGACGGCGGCGCAGCGGTGGGCGCGCACCGCACGTCCATGCTGCAGGACCTTGATGCGAAGCGGCCGATGGAAATCGACGCGCTGGTCCGATCCGTTCAGGAACTCGGCCGCATCACCGAAACGCCGACCCCGACGATCGACACGGTGCTGGCGCTGATCGCGCTGCGCGGACGCGTGGCAGGGCTCTATCCGTAACCTCCACAGGCCCGGTCTGCTGGCGGCCCGTCACCGCCCGACATATTCGCCAAGGACCGTTTCCGTCCCGGCCGCCCAAATCCGCTCGAGGGCCGATGCGAAAGCATCCCGGAATTCGCCGCTCGCGCGCAGATCGCCGAAAACCGACTCCATTTCGAGAAATGCGGCCGGATTGTCCCTGGCAGCCAGCGCGTGCCGGTTGAGCAATTCGGCGTTCTCGTCGTTGATCGGAATCTCGCCGCCCGCTTCGTCGGTTCCGGCGCAGTAGCGGGCCCACAGCGCCACTTCGAGCGCCAGACCATCGACGGAAAGGCCCTTTTTGACGCGCTCGCGAACAGGCGGAAGAATGAACTTCGGCTGGCGGTTGGAACCATCGAGGCAAAGGCGGGTCACCGTGTCGCGGACCGCCGGATTGGAGAAGCGCTCGACGACCGCAGCCAGGTATTTGCGAAAATTCACCCCTTCGATGGGCGGCACCGTCGGGATGATCTCCTCCAGCTCGAGCTTCTCGAGGTAAGCGCTGATCAGCGGATGCGCCATCGCATCGTGGGCATAGACAAGGCCAAGCAGCGCCGCCGGATAGGCGATCGCCCCATGGCCGCCATTGAGGATGCGCAGCTTCATCAGCTCATAGGGCGCAACGTCGTCGACGAATTCGACCCCGACCCTTTCCAGCGCCGGCCGGCCGGTCGGGAAGTCGTCCTCCAGCACCCATTGGCGGAAGGGCTCGCAGGTGACAGGCGCGGCATCGGCGACACCGAACGTGTCGCGGACCATGGCCCGCTCCTGGTCTGAGGTTGCCGGCGTGATGCAGTCGACCATGCCGTTCGGGAAGGCGACGTTGTGCATGATCCAGGCGCCAAATTGAGGGTCGACGGCAGTCGCAAGGCCGACGACGGCATTGCGCGTGACGTCCCCGTTTTCAGGCAGGTTGTCGCAGGACATGACGGTGAAGGGCGGCAAACCGGCGTCCCGGCGCTGCCTGAGGCTTGCCACCAGCATTCCGAAAACGGTCCGCGGATCGTCGGGAAACGCGATGTCGTGGCGGATGTCCTCGCTTTGCAGGTTGAACCCGCCGGTCATGGCGTCGATGAAGTAGCCGCCTTCCGTGATTGTCAGCGAGACGATGCGGATGTCCGGCCGGCAAAGCGCTGCGACCAGCGCCCGCGCATCGGTGTCGACGAAATCGATCATCGCGCCGCATACCCGGGCATCGAGACCGGCGGGTGCGAGCTCGATGACCGTCGAGAGGCAGTCCTGCGCCTTCAACCGGTGCCGCATGGCTGCGTCACCCGGCAGCACGCCGGCGCCGATCACGGCCCAGTCGCGATCACGCCCGAGGTTGAACAGCCGGTCCAGGTAGACGGCCTGGTGAGCGCGGTGGAAATTACCGACGCCGATATGCAGGATGCCGGGTGTCAGCGCAGAGCGGTCATAGGCCGGCACGGCCACATTCTGCGGCAGTTCGCCAAGCGTGTCCTGGGTGAGTTTCACCGCCATCAGCTCATCCAGTTCCCGCCATCGACATTGTAGGTCTGGGCGACCACATAGTCGGACTCAGGTCCGGCAAGGAAGAACGCCATGCCGATCAGGTCCTCGGCCGTCCCCATCCGCCCGTAGGGCACGGCTTCGCCCACAAGTCGCTTCTTCTCGCCCAGGGGCCGGTTCTCGTATTGTGCGAATTTCGCGTCGACGCCGTCCCAGTGCTCGCCCTCGACCACACCGGGCGCGATGGCGTTGACATTGATGCCGTTCTTGATCAGTGCCAGCCCGGCGGACTGGGTGAGGCTGATGACCGCCGCCTTGGTCGCGCAGTACACCGCAACGAGCGGTTCGCCCCGGCGCCCGGCCTGGCTCGCCATGTTGATGATCTTGCCGCCTCTGCCGCGAGCGATCATCGCCTTCGCCACCGCCTGCAGGGTAAACAGGGTTCCGGCCACATTGACCGTGAAAAGCCGGTCGAAACTCTCGCGGCTGATTTCCGTCAGCGGCGCAAGGTCGAAAAGGGCGGCATTGTTGATGAGGACATCGATGCCGCCACCCGTCGCATCGGCCTCGACTATCGCCGCATCGATCGACTGCTGGTCCGCCACATCGAGCTGCACGGCATGCCCCCGTTCTCCGATTTCCGCGGCGGTCTCGCGCGCCTGCGCGATGTCGATATCGGCAATCACCACGTTGGCGCCCTCTGCGGCGAAGGCCGTCGCAAAGGCCCTGCCGATCCCGCGCGCTGCGCCTGTAATCAGCACGTTCCTGCCGTCAAACCGTTTCATGCAAGCGCCAATCCATCACCGTCGAACCTGTGGATCCGCTCCGGATCGGGGGTAATGTGGGCGCGGTCGCCGTGGTTGAGACCGGCCTCGCCCTGGGTCCGCACGGTCAACGCACCGACGCCGTCGATGTGGACGTGCAGGAAGGTGTCGGATCCCAGATGCTCGGCAACACCGACGGTGCCTTCCCAGGTGCCGCCGTCGGTCGAAAGCGCCAGATGCTCGGGCCTGACGCCAATGGTGTGCGCGCCTTGCTTGCGGGCTTCCTCGCCCTCGATGAAGTTCATCTTCGGCGACCCTATGAAGCCGGCGACGAACTTGTTCTGCGGCGCGCGGTAAAGCTCCAGCGGAGATCCAACCTGCGCAATGCGACCGGCATTGAGAACGACAATCTTGTCGGCCATGGTCATCGCCTCGACCTGGTCGTGGGTGACGTAGATCATGGTCGTCGCAAGGCTCTGGTGCAGTTCCGAGATTTCCAGCCGCATATTGACCCGAAGCGCCGCGTCAAGGTTGGACAACGGTTCGTCGAACAGGAACGCCTCGGGTTCGCGCACGATTGCCCTGCCGATGGCGACACGCTGGCGCTGGCCGCCCGACAACTGGCCCGGTCGCCGCTCGAGGTAATCGGTGAGATTGAGAATGCCGGCCGCGGCCTCGACCTTGCGATCGCGTTCGGCCTCGTCGACCTTCGCCATTCTCAACGGAAAGGCGATGTTCTTGCGCACCGACATGTGCGGATAAAGCGCATAGGACTGGAAAACCATGGCAAGGCCGCGTTTGGAGGGCGGGACCCTCGTCGCATCGTTGCCATCGATTTCGATCATGCCGCTTGTGACGTCTTCGAGGCCAGCGATCAGACGCAGGAGCGTCGACTTTCCGCAACCGGAAGGGCCGACGAAGACGACGAACTCTCCGTCTTCGATATCGAGATCCAGCGGCGGTATGACTTCCGTCGTTCCGAAGGACTTGGTGACGTGCTTGAGTGCTATTTTTCCCATAACGAACTTCCTATTTCACCGCGCCGAAGGTCAGGCCGCGCACGAGCTGCTTCTGGCTGAACCAGCCGAGAATGAGGATCGGCGCGATTGCCATGGTCGAGGCAGCCGAGAGCTTGGCGTAGAACAGCCCCTCGGGGCTCGAGTAACTGGCGATAAACGCCGTCAAAGGCGCGGCATTGGCGGCTGTCAGATTGAGCGTCCAGAAGGCCTCGTTCCATGCCAGGATGAAGTTGAGCAGGATCGTCGAGGCGATGCCGGGTACAGCCATCGGTGTGAGGACATAGAGGATCTCCTCGCGCAGGGATGCGCCATCCATGCGCGCCGCTTCGAGAATTTCCGCGGGAATTTCCCTGAAATAGGTGTAGAGCATCCAGACAATGATCGGCAGGTTGATGAGCATCAGGACGATGGTCAGGCCGATGCGCGTGTCCAGCAGGCCCAACTGGATAAAGAGCAGATAGATCGGATAAAGAACGCCCACCGCGGGAAGCATCTTTGTAGACAGCATCCACAGCAGGACATCCTTGGTGCGCCTTGACGGCACAAAGGCCATCGACCACGCCGCGGGCACCGCGATGACGATGCCCAACAGCGTCGAGCCGCCCGCAATGATGATCGAGTTCCACAGGAAGCGAAGGTAGTCGGAGCGCTCCTGCACGACGGCGTAGTTTTCGAGCGTCCAGTCGAAAAACAGGAAGAGCGGCGGATCGTTGATTGCCTGGGCTTCCGTCTTGAAGCTGGTCAGGAAGGTCCACAGGATCGGAAAGAATATCAGCAGGCCGATCAGCCACGCCAATCCCGTGTTGATTGCCTTGCGATTGTTGGTGACAGCTCGGGCCATGGTCTATCTCCTCACGCGTCCAGGTTCTTGCCGACAATGCGCATCAGGAAGAGCGCGACGATGTTGGCGAGGATGATGGCGTAAACGCCGCCGGCAGAGCCCAAGCCGACATTCTGGCTTTCCAGCACCCGCTGGAAGATCAGGTAAGTCAGTGTCTTGGTGCCGAACGCGCCGCCCGTCGTGACAAAGATCTCCGCGAAGATCGACAGCAGGAAGATCGTCTGGATCAGGATGACGATGGTGATGGCGCGGCTGAGATGCGGCAGGATAATGAACCAGAATCGCTTCAGCACCGGCGCGCCGTCCATTTCGGCGGCTTCAAGCTGTTCGCTGTCGAGCGACTGGATGGCGGTCAACAGGATCAGCGTCGCAAAGGGCAGCCACTGCCAGCTGACGATCATGATCAGCGACGGGAGGGCCGCCTGACTCAACCATTCCACCGGCGTGCCGCCGAATGCCTTCCAAAGATAGGCCAGCAGCCCGTTGTTGGGGTCCATGAACATGTTCTTCCACACCAGGGCCGAAACGGTCGGCATGACAAAGAACGGCGCAATCACGAGTATGCGGACGATGCCCTGACCCCACATCGGCTGATCCAGCAACATGGCCAGCAACACGCCGAGAACAATCGTGACGACAAGAACACCGCCAACGATAACCAGCGTCGCCTGGATACTGGGCCAGAAGGAGCTGGAGCCCACGAACCGCACATAGTTGGCAAAACCCACCCATTCGAGGCCGTTGGCCATGGAGTCGCCCCTGAGCGGAAGATATTTCTTGAATGAAAAGAACAGCGTCATCGTCAGTGGCACCAACATCCAGACCAGAAGCAGGAATACAGCGGGCGCCATCATGAAGCGGGCTGCGGAGCGAGAATGCTGGGTTGCCATGACAAACCTCCTCTGTTGGCGTCGCAGTGTGGCGCCAGTTCAGATGAGCGGTAAAGGGTATAGTGGTTTGTTCTTTGCCGGAGGGCGGGCTGTGGTCGCGGTGCCGCCCTCCAGCTTCGCTATGGGAGGAGAAGCCTAGCGGTAGCCCGCAGCTTCCATAGCGTCGTTGGTCAGAGCCTGTGCCTTGGCCAAGGCTTCTTCCACGGATTGCTGGCCGGCATAGGCTGCCGAGAACTCCTGGCTGACTTCCGTGCCAATTCCGGCAAACTCCGGTATGGCGACAAACTGGATGCCAACATAGGGAACCGGCTTGACCGTCGGGTTGTTCGGATCGGCGGCCAGTATGGACTGCAGTGTCATCTTGGCGAACGGAATGTCCTTGTAGTTCGGGTTCTCGTAGAGCGATGTGCGTGCGCCCGGCGGCACGTTGGCCCAGCCCTCATTCTCCGCGACCAGTTCGATATAGCCCTTCGAGGTCGCCCATTCGATGAACTCCTTGGCGGCGTCGGCTTTCTGTGTACCCGCCGGGATAGCGAGCGCCCAGGCCCAGAGCCAGTTCGATCTCTTGTCAACGCCTTCGCTGTTCGGCGCCAGCGCGAAACCGACCTTGTCGGCCACGGTGGAGTCGCTGGGATTGGTCACGAAGGACGCAGCAACGGTGGCGTCTATCCACATTCCGCATCTGCCCTGCTGGAACAGGGACAGGTTCTCGTTAAAGCCGTTGGTCGCGTAGCCCGCCGGACCCGACTCCTTCATCATGTCGATAAAGAAGTTGAGCGCTTCCGCCCATTCCGGCTGATCGAACTGTGCGTTCCAGTCTTCATCGAACCAGCGCGCGCCAAACGAGTTGCCGGTGACAGTGATAAAGGCACCGCCTTCACCCCAGCCGGCCTTGCCGCGCAGGCAGATACCGTTGATGTCGTTGTCGCGATCCGTCATGGCGGCGGCGGCTTCGCGGATGAACTGCCACGTCGGCGCGTCCGGCATTTCCAGGCCGGCCTTTTCCATAAGGTCGGTGCGGTACATGATCATCGAGCTCTCGCCGTAGAACGGCGCTGCAAAGAGCGTGCCGTCATGGCTCAGGCCCGCGCGCATTGCGGGCAGCAGATCATCGACGTCGTAATCAGCGCTCAAGCCGTCCAGCGGAACGAGCCAGCCGTTCTTGCCCCAGATCGGCGTTTCGTACATGCCGATCGTCATGATGTCGAAGGCGCCGCCCTTTGTGGTGATGTCTGTCGTGACACGCTGGCGCAAGACGTTCTCTTCAAGTGTGACCCACTCGACTTCGTGGCCGGTTTTTTCCGTGAAGTCATCGGTCAGACCCTGCATGCGGATCATGTCACCGTTGTTGACGGTCGCGATGGTCAGTGTCTCGGCAAATGCGGTCGATGCAAGCAGTGACAGGGCTGCCGCGCCCAAAAGCGTGCGTGCAGTGTATTCCATGGAACTCCTCCCAGAATTCAGTGAGCAATTGCTTGTATAATGAGCAAATACTCACCAAATGCACTCAAAGAGTCAAGACCGAATTCGCAAAGATATCACTCCTGAGAGCGATCTTATCAATTTATCTAAATTAAAACAGTATCTTACAGATAATCACAATTTGCTCACTATTTGAGCAATTGCTCTGCCGTGGCTTCGTTCGTGATCAGACCGTTGATCAGCCGACCCTTCATGGCGGCCCTGATCGCCTTGACTTTCTGCCGGCCGGCGGCGATTCCGCATCGCAAATGGTCGGGATCCGCGTGCAGCGGCGCGCTGGTCACGCGGTCATTGGTCAGGCCCCTGATCAACTCGCCGTTTTTGTCGTAGACCCAGCTGGTGATCTCGCCAACGGCGCCGGCCGCGGTGAGCGCGCGTATCTCGTCATGGGTGATAAACCCGTCGACCAGCATCGGCGCGGCCTCGCCGATCTCGCCGATGCCGACGAAGGTCACATCCGCCTTTTCGGCGATCTCCAGAATGTTCTTGACCGGTTCCTGCTGCTGGAACAATTCCCGCTCGTGCGCGGTACGGGCAAGTGGCGGCAGCGGCATCGGGAAATGCCGGCAGTTGATACGCTCGGCAAAGCGGATGATGACGTTGTAGGCGGTCGCCGATCCGTCGAGCATCATGTTGCCGAGAAGCGATACCGCCGTGTGTTGGGGACACTCCATCGGGCGCAGCTGCTCGACGCAGGCGCGCAACGCACGGCCTGTGCCGAAAGCAATGATCTTCGACTCATCGGATCGCAGCACACGCTCCATTTCCGCTGCACCGGCCTGAGCGATCCCGGCGATCGAAAACGGTGCCGCCGGATCGCTCGGCACGATTTCGCACATGCGCAGGTCAAACTGCGCGCGGATCATCTGCGCCAGTTCCATGCAGCGCGCGATCGGATGGTCGAGCCGGAACTTGATCAGTTGCTCGCTGACGGCGAGCGAGACCAGCCTTTGCGCCGATTGGCGCGATACGCCGAGCTTGCGGGCGATCTCGTCCTGCGTGTCGCCCACCACGTAGTAGAGCCAGCCGGCGCGCGCCGCATCGTCAAGACGGGTCGTCTCGCTTTCTGATTTACCGGCCACGCGCTCCCCCTTCGCCGGCCGGCCGTTTCAGGGCCGGCACCAGGTCGTAGAAATCTGTCCAGGAATCGAACACCGTCCAGGGGCCGCTCTCCGAATCCAGTTCCGAGCGTACGCCATCGAAGTGGCTTCCGCCAACATAGCGCAGCACCGCCATTCCCGCAGCGGCGGCGGCTTCGACGCCCGGCATGCTGTCCTCGATCACCAGGCACGCCGCCGGATCGCAGCCCTCGCGCTCTGCGACATGCAGGAAGAGATCGGGTGCCGGCTTGCCGTTCCTGACCTCGGATGCCGTGTAGGTGTGGTTCAGAAAATAGCGTTCGAGGCCCGCGATGTTCAATGAGCGCTGAACCCGCTCGGGGCTGCTGCTCGTCGCAACGCAATAGGGAACGGAAAGCGTGTCGAGGATCGCCGTGACGCCCCTGTTGGGCAACAGGTCCTCCTCGAACTGCTCGAGAAGCCGCCTGCGGTATTCGCCTTCGAAACTCTCCGGCAGGTCGAGCTGGAAATCCGTGCGGATGGAAGCGGCGACCGTCGGGAAACTCCGGCCCAGGAAATTGTGCTGCACATGCGCCAGATCGATATGCAGGCCATGCTCCTCCAGCAGCTTCAGCAACGTCTTGGCGCTGATGATCTCGCTGTCGATCAGAACGCCGTCGCAGTCGAATATCACCAGTTCCGGCTCGAACCGGTCAAACGCACCGGGCTGAATTCTCGCATCAACAGACATGCGCCGAACTTAGCCGTTGCGCGCCCACGATCAAGTGCCGGCGATCCCTCCGGGCGAAGCACGGTTCGCCCGCCGCAATTGCCGTCGCCCTTGTGTTCGACTAGGCTTTCGCGGCAAAGCAACCGGGCGAGTCTGACAATTGAGCCGGCCAGTCAATATCGGCAATCGCGAGTTACGGTCCGGCATCCTGGGAAGCCTGGCCGTCCTGGCTGTGGTGCTGTTTTTCCTTTCAAGTCCGGCGGCCGTCACCGAGCGGCTCAACCAGCCGTCGCTGGACCTGATCGCATCGGCATGGCCGGCGCCGGCGACCGACGCGATCGTCGTGGTCGATATCGACAGCGAAAGCCTCAAACTGTTCGAGGGCAGGCGCCTGTCGCGCGGACGTCTCGCTGATCTGGTCGAAAAAATCGCCGGCTTCGGGCCGGCCGCCATCGCGTTCGACCTGGTGCTCGAGCCGCCCTGCCCCGATGACAGCCCCGACATCAGCCGCCTGGAACGGGCGATGGCGGCTGCGCCGGTCACCACCGGGTTCCTGCTGTCGGGGGAAAACACGCCGGTGCCGGCACAGCGCAGCCTGGTGGCCATCGATGCCGATGTCCGGCTGCCGGGCGCCTGGCTGGAGCCGGGTGCTGAGACCTCCTGCAAGCCGGTGATGGAGGCCGCCTCCGGCCTCTCGGCGGCCTCTCTGGCCGGCGATCATGACGCCAGGATCAGAAGGGCGCCGGCGGTGGTTGCGGTCTCCAACCGGCCGTTTCCGTCGCTCGCGGTGGACGCCGTCCGGCTGGCGCGCAGGACCGGCGTCGTGCTCCTGTTCGGCGATCCGCCGCGCCTCAGGGTCGGCGAGCTTCAGACCCGGCTCGATCGTGCCGGAAACGTGCGCCTTCGCTTCTCGACGGCGGGCCAGCAATCCCAGCGAACCATCGCCGCAAGCCGGGTTCTCGACAACTCGGTCGAAGAAGATGCGATAGCCGGCAAGATCGTCTTCCTCGGCTCGAGCGCCGCCGAGCTCGGCGGTCTGCGGCCGATCCCCGGGGATCCGCTGAAGCCGTCGGTTCAGATACAGGCCGACTTCGCGACCAACCTGCTCCTGGATTCAAGCCCGTTCGCGCCGGGCTGGGCCGATCGCGCCTCGGCTGTGGCGGCCATAATCCTCGGCATCGGCCTTGCTTTTTTCAGCGCCACAACCCGGCCGGCGGTGGCGGCCGGGACGACATTGTTCGCCATCGGCGCCTGGCTGCTCTTGTGCATGCTGCTCTACAACCTTGCCAATCTCATTGTCGGTCCGATGGAGCCGATCCTTGCGATGGCCGCGGGCGCGGTGGTCAGCAGCACCATCCAGTTCTCCGCCGTCAGAAAGGCGGAAGCGGTGGTGCGCCGGCGCTTCGAGCAGCGGCTGCCCGGCGCCGTCGTCAAGAAGCTCGTCGCTGATCCCGAGCTGCTGAAGCTGAAAGGCGAACAGCGCGTCGCCACGTCCATGTTCACCGATGTCGAGGGGTTCACATCGCTGACCGAGCGCACCGGCCCGGCGGAAATGGTCGGGCTGCTGGACCGTTATTTCGAGGGGCTGACCGGCATCATCATCGCCCGCGGCGGCATGATCGACAAAACCATCGGGGACGGCATACACGCCCTGTTCAATGCTCCGGTCGACCTGGAAAACCACGTGGGCGAAACCCTTGCCTGCGCACGGGAAATCCTCGCCTTCTCGGAAGAGTTCCGCCATTCGGGATTTGCGAAACAGGCCGGTTTCGGACGCACGCGCATCGGTATCGAGACCGGCGAGGTGGTGCTGGGCGATGTCGGCGTCGCCGACCGCGTTGACTACACGGCCTTCGGATCGTCGATCAACACCGCGGCCCGGCTGCAGGACGCAAACAAGCGCTTCGGCACATCGATCCTCGTCGGCGAGCGGGCGGCGGCGCAGATCGACGAGGTGCTGGAGGATATCGGCGAAATAGAGTTGCGCGGCATCGGAACGATCCGTGCCTACGGCATCAGACTGGAATAGTCCGGGTCAGGTGGGCGCGACGCTGGCAAACGCCTCGTTGATGCGGTCCTGCGACCAGCGGGTGATTCCCGAGGCCCTGGCACCGGACGAGCGGATGTCGATGCCGTCACCGGACTCCAGGACCTGCGTCGCGCCGGCGGCGGTCACTTCCAGCTCGCCGCGCTCGACGAACACACCGAAAACACCGCGGCTGGGCCCGGCGAAAAACCGGGTCCCGCGCACGCCGAGCTGACCGAAGACCGTCTTGATGGTGGTGACGGTCTTCACGGACTCGTCCGGCCGGTCGAAGACGAGCGCGCCGTCCGTCAGGTTGAACGTTCCCTTGACACCGATGAGATACTCGTCGATCAGCAACTCCGCCTTGGCGCCGAGCCGCATCGCCGTGGCATCGCCCAGCAGCATCGCCAGGAAGCTCTCTTCGCCGGTTTTGATGAGGTCCTGCACCATCAAGCCCGAGCCCACGTCCAACGGGACGCTGTGGCCGGTGCGATCGGCAATGGCCTGGCCCGTCACGGCCGTTACGGCGCCGACCTGGCTCTCCGCTTTCACAGGGGATGACATGGCCAATACACCGGCACAGCCAGTCAAAGTCGCCATAAACTGCCTGCGATTCGGGTATTTGTTCAGCTTGCTCGTCATGGTTACTCTAAAACCCCTGTCTACCGCTTTAGATTTCAATAGTGCAGTCATGCAAGTGCAGTCAATACGCCCGCATCGACTAGTTTTTAGTGGATCGAACTGCGTTCACAATCCCAAAATTGCTGTCGTGATCATGAAATACATCAGCAGGCCGGTCGTATCGACAATCGTGGTCAGCGCCGGGCCCGCCATGATAGCCGGATCCTGTCGCGCGGTCAGCGCGAACAGGGGCAGCACGGCGCCGATAACAGCGGAAACGATCACCTGGACCGCAATGGCTGTGCCGATGGCAAAGGCGATCATGTGCAGCGTCAGTCCCTGCGGAACATCGGCGCTGTTGGAGATGAACAGAACCTTCAGCCAGGCAAAGGCGAAGAGCATGGCCGCCAGCATCAGGGCGACACGCACCTCGCGGCCGAGAACGCGCAGTCCGCTGCCGACATTGACGTGGCCCGTGGCGATCGACCGGATGAGGAGGCCGGATGTCTGGGTTCCGACATTGCCGCCGGTGTCGGCCACCATCGGCATGTAGAGCGCCAGTATGACGAGCGCGTCGAGCGCGTTCTCGTAGACATGCACCACATAGCCGGCCAGCAGACCGGCGACCGCGAGGCCGAGTATCCACGGCGCCCTTCGCGCGAAATCCCGCCAGATGGGAACGTTGAGGTAATCGGGCTGGGTCTCGCCGGTCACCGCGGCGAAGCGCTCCATGTCCTCCGATGCCTCTTCCTCGAGCTGGGTATAGGCATCGTCATAGGAGATGATGCCGATCAGCCGGCGGCGCGCATCGATGACGGGCAACACGGTCCTGCCGCTCTGCGCCACCTGCCGGGCGGCCTCTTCTGCGGGCAGATCGACCGCAA
The DNA here is from genome assembly GCF_004959855.1 of Nitratireductor sp. XY-223. GTDB lineage: Bacteria > Pseudomonadota > Alphaproteobacteria > Rhizobiales > Rhizobiaceae > Hoeflea_A. Next base: position 185,941 of record NZ_SPNT01000005.1, read on the forward strand.
TGGCATCGCCGTCGCGTGTCATGATGTCAGCGACGAGAGCGTCCTTCGGCGCACGCAGCAGGTCGCGCAGGCCCACCCGCCCGAGCAGCCGGTGGTCGTCGTCGACGACAAAGGCCACATAGATCGTCTCGGCCGCGTCCTCGGCGACAAGCTGCCGGACCGCATCGCTGCACCGCGTTTCGGGCCCGAGGTCGGCATAGCGTGAGTTCATCAGGCCGCCGGCCACCTCTTCGGAATAATCCGCCAGCCTGGCGATCTCCACCCGGCGCCCGCCGGCAATCCTGGCGTTGATCGCGCCACGGCGCTTGGCCGGCAGCTTTCGCAACAGCCGGGCTGCGTCGTCCGGCTGCAGTGTGTCGATGTGGCGGATGATCTCTTCATCTGCCATTCCGGCGAGTGCCTTCTTTTCCGGTTTGTGCTTCGTATCCATGCGATTAACCGACTTCCTGCTGGTGTCCGGAACGTTGCATAGCAACTCCGGACCAAGGCCGTAAGACACAGCCTGCGCGAAATTTGCCGTTGTCCGGTGGAATGACCGGAACGTCCGTGACCTGCAGATGGGCCGGGCTCACGGAAAGATCCGCCTTGATTGCCGCGACGCGATGAATGCCAAATTAACGCAGGGTTCAATGTTGGTTCAGCGCCGCCTTGCCATGGTAGTCTCCGTCATCAACGCACAACCCGACGGGGGCACGTCATGAAAGCCACATTTATCGCAGCCATCGCTATTGCGGTCACAGCCGGCAACGCGCAGGCGCTGGACCTGCAGCAGGGCGGATCGCCCAAGCTGAAAGTCACCAAGCTCCAGATGGGCATCAAGTCGCCAACCACCAATGCCTGCCCGGCCGATGCCGAACTGAAGGCCTGGGTCTTCACCAACAAGGAAGGTTCGGTTCCGATCTACATCGCCCGCAACGGCGGCGGCGTGGCCGGCCCTTACGTGGTGCAGACCAAGGCGACCGGCAACGGCACATTCATGGGCGTCTATTCAAGAACGCTGACCATTCACCAGGCCATCGACACCCAGTACCGCGCCTCGGCACCGAACCACAAGAAGCTGAGCAACTGGGTGCCGCTCAAGGCAAGCTGCAAGATCGGTCTGGGCGGCGGCGGCATCCTGCAGAACTGAGAACAACCGCCAATCATGCCGAAAGAGCCCTGCCTGACGCGGGGCTTTTTCCCGTTTCGGGGAGCGTCCCGTCGTGAATTGCCGTCTTTGCGGCATCTATAGTACACTCCCTCGCGAGGAAGGGACGATATGCCACGCTTCTTCGCCTTGTTCATGGTTCTGTTGACCGCGTTGTTCGCCGGGGGCGTGGCTGCGCAAGATACGACGCGGACTTTCGAAACACCCACCATCAACGGCGTGCGGCTCGACTGGTGCAAGCACTTTGCCAGCCAGTGCGGCGCGCCGGCCGCCGACCTCTTCTGCCAGCAGAACGGCTATACCCGCGCCACCCAGTTCGTGATCGATCCCGGCATCGGTGCGTTCGGCATTCCCACGGTGATTTTCGGGGACGGCCGGCTGTGCCGCGCGCCGATCTGCTCGGGCTTCCGGGCGATCACCTGCACCAAGCCGGAGACGGTGAAGAAGAAGCCGAAGGACGGACAGATCGTCGGCACGCCGCCCAAGGCCGGACCGGACATGGAAGAAGTCGTGCTCGGCCCCAACCGGACCCGCTACCGTTTTCCGAAGATCAAGAACGTGCGGGTCGACTGGTGCCGCAACTGGGGCAAGAACTGCGGCGAGCCGGCCGCCGACCTGTTCTGCAAGGAAAAGGGCTTTGCCCGCGCAGGCAAGTTCACCCGCGACGAAACGACGGGCAAGAAAGGCATTCCGTCGGTTGTTTTCGGCGACGGGCGCCTGTGTAACGCGGAATACTGCAACGCGTTCAAGCAGATCACATGCGTGCGCCGCAAGGACCCGGCGACGGCGGCGAAGCCCGCGGAACCCAAGCAGCCGGAAGCGCCCGCCGCCAGACCCGGCATCGAGCTGACCATCACCGTCCCGCAGGTCGGCGTCGTTGTGGTGCCGATCCCGACGCCGAAGCCGGTGGTACCGCCACAGGTGGCTGAGCAGCCGAAGCCTGTCCTGCAGACCAGGCCACCCAAAAGCGACGTCATCGTCATCGGCCCGCCGGTGAACTACGCACGGTTCGAACCGCTGCCGCCGGAAACGCTGACCGCCAACTGGGTCAATATCATCGACAATCTCGACACCTATCCCGAAGGCGCCAGTCTCTTCAAATGCGCCAGCGGCGACTGCTCGATCGCCAATTCCGCGGATTTCGAGGTCGACCCGGACGCGCAGTACCAGGCGGTGCATCTCAACTACAGGGTCGACAAGGTTCCGCACGCATCGGGCGCGCTCTGGCAGGTGAGCTACCTGCCCTACCCCCCTTTCGGCAACGGGTCGGAGGCCGACATCGAGCCGCAGGGGCTGCTGGCCTCAGACGTGGCGGATGTCAGGGAAGGATGGTTCGCATTCGACCCGAAGGACCTCGCCAAGGACCTTCCGGGCGGCCCGGCGATCTTTTACGTGCGGGTGCTGCCGGTTGCCGCCGGTTCGGGGCGGGTCGTCGGCCAGCCGTCCAACACGATGCGGGTCTACTACGGCGCGGACCCGCCTGCGCAGGAGCCCTTCGAGTTCTATGCAAAGGAAGAAGTGCCGGGAAGCCGGCCCCAGATCCGCATGACCGCGCTGGAATTCACTCCGTTCCACCACATCGCGCGCTGGCCGCCGGGCTGCAAGACTTGGGAGGAGAAATACGGCAAGAAGGACAAGAACTTCTTCGAAAAAGTCGGCAAGTTCTTCTCCGGCGCGTGGAGCTGGACCAGCAAGTCCTACCAGTGGGTGAAGAACCGGGTCGTCGACATCGCCGCGACCCTGACGCTCAACCTCATCCCCGATAGCGCGCTCGAATTCGCACTCAATTCCGCGCTGGTTTCGGCGGGCATTCCGCCCGACATTCCAAACCTCAACGAAATGATGCGGGACGGCGTCGACGGGCTGGCGAAGGAAGTGGCAAAGCAAGCCGTCACCCAGGTGCCGACCGCCGATCTCGCCACCAATGTCGGCAACCTGGCCGTCGATATCACCATCGAGACGGCGGCGGGCATGGCCGAGGAGGAACTGCGCGAGCGGCTGGAGGAGGAAATCGAAAAACGCTCCCGCCAGGCGCTGCTGCAAGCCGCCGACGAGCTGGAAGCGCAGCTCAAGTCCGACGGAAAAGGCGCGCTGTGCAGCACGACCTATTTCAATAGCGTCTACAAGGTGACGGTCAAGAACACCGGCGAGGAGGCCTATGAGGGCCTGCAGATCAAGGCCAATGCGGCTCCCGTCTATCTCGACCGGACCTGGACGGTCGACCTCGACGCCGGCGAGGAGACGACGCTGATTGCCGTCGCGTCACCGCGCCTCCCGAACGGGCCTTACAGCCATCCGCTGCTGCCGCCCGGCAAACGCGCGGACGAGGATACGAGCCGCTGGTGGAACGACATCGTCTATGACGAGGAGGTGGAAATCGAGGTGACATTTCCCGGCGCGCGTAATTGCCTCGGCGGCGACCCCTCAAGCCGCTTCTGCGAGCAGGAGTATTTCACCGTTCACCGCTCGCCGCCGCAACTGGTGACCGAGGGCTACAAGTTCTCGCAATAGTATTGAAAGCAGGTCGGCGCCCGCCTAATCCCGCACCAGCAGGTGCGCGTTCATGATGCCGGCGAAGCGGTCCATCATGCGGGCCAGATAGGCCGGGTCCGAGACGAAACGTTCATGCGTCAAGAGCCCGCGGAAGAACGTCCGGCAGATGCTCCACAGGAGCGCGGCATCGTCGCCGGCAGCGTCCGAACCGCGGTAGAGCGCGCTGATCGTCGCCGCGCTGTCGGCCTCCCATTTGTGCAAGTCGTCGGCCAGTGCGTTGTAGAGTTCGCGGTCGGTCCGGCAGGCCACGATGATCTCGACAAAGGCCCGCCCCTCCGACGTGTTGACGATATGGTTCCAGGAATCCATCAGCAACCTGTCGGCGGGCGCCGGGCGTTCCCCCTCGCCCATGGTCGAGTGCATCGGGCGCATGGCCGCGTTGAGCATGCGCATGCAGGTCTCGGCCACAAGCGCCTGCTTCGTCGGGAAATGGTGGGTCAACGCACCGCGCGAGACCCCGGCGCGCTCCTGGATACGATTGATCGAGGTTTCCGCATAGCCGTGTTCGTCGAGACAGGCGACCACGGCCGCGCAAATGCGGCGCTTCATCGCTTCGGCCTTGATATCCTTCTTGGAAACCTTGGTCGGCTTTTCCTGTGTCGCTGTTTCCGACATTTAAGCCGCTTCCCCCTTTCAGCGAGATGTGCCCTTATATCGCCTTGACAGGTTGCGTGGCAAGATTTTAAAAACAGAATGTTCGGTCTGCAATCGTAACCCACCCTGAGGAGGAAGCATGTCCGGGGACCAGTTGATCATCGGAGGCGCCAGCGGTTTCTGGGGCGAGGCGCCGCACGCAACCGCTCAACTGCTGCAGTTTCCCGGTATCGACGTCCTCGTTTTCGACTATCTCGCCGAGATCACCATGTCGATTATGGCACGGGCGCGCTTGAAGGATCCGGCGTTAGGCTACGCGACCGATTTTGTCACCGGGGCGATGGCGGGAAACCTCGCCGAGATCGCCAAAAAGGGCGTCAAGGTGCTGTCCAACGCGGGCGGCGTCAACCCGGCGGCCTGCGCGGAGGCGCTGCGCAAGGCGATCGCGGAATCCGGGCTGGACCTGAAGGTCGCGGTCGTCGAGGGCGACGACCTCATGGCCCGCGTGGCGGAATTCTCGGACCGGCGCGAGATGTTCGCCGGCACGCCGTTTCCCGATGCTGCAAAAATCGCTTCAGTCAACGCCTATCTCGGCGCCTTTCCCGTCGCGGCGGCCCTCGATGCCGGCGCGGATATCGTCATCACCGGGCGCTGCGCCGACAGCGCTCTCGCCCTTGCCGCCTGCATTCACCGGTTCGGATGGCATAAGGACGATCATGACAAGCTGGCCGCGGGATCGCTCGCTGGCCATCTCCTGGAGTGCGGACCGCAATCGACCGGCGGCAATTTCACCGACTGGGAACAGGCCGGCGACCTCGCGGACATCGGCTATCCGGTCGCCGCGATCGGTGCCGACGGCCGCTTCGAGATCACCAAGCCTGACGGCACGTCCGGCATCGTCTCGCGGGCCTCGGTCGGCGAGCAGATGCTCTACGAAATCGGCGATCCGCAGGCCTACATCCTGCCGGACGTGATCTGCGATTTCTCGAATGTCGCGCTCGAACAGGCCGGTCCCGATCGCGTCAGCGTTTCCGGCGCAAGGGGACGCGCGCCGACGGGCCGGCTGAAGGTGTCGGCAACCTTCCTGGACGGGTACCGCGCCGGCTTTGTCTTCCAGTTCAACGGGCGCAACGCGCGCGACAAGGCGAAGGCCTTCGTCGAGGCCGGCCTGAAACGGGCCGAGGCCCGGCTCAAGGCGCTCGGTGCGCCGGGCTACAGCGAGACCGCGATCGAGCTTTTCGGCGGCGCTCCCGAAGGCCATGATGGCGAGGAAATCTGCGTCAAGGCGGCCGTGCGCCATGCGGATGCGCGCGCCGTCGGATTGTTCCTGAAGGAAATTACCGGCTGCGCGCTGGCGACGCCGCCCGGCCTGCACTTTTTCACCGGCGCTGGCCGGCCGAAACCGTCTCCGGTGGTGCGCCTGTTCTCGTTCCTGATCGAGGCCGGCGCAGTGCCGGTCAACCTGTCGATCGACGGCGCGGACATCGGCTATGCCGACACAGCCCCTGCCCCTCATGACGACGTCCTGCCCGAAAGGCCTGCCATACCGGACCCGGCAGCCGAAACCGACCTTGTCACCTGCCGCCTCGAAGACCTTGCCTGGGCGCGCTCGGGCGACAAGGGCGACGACGCGAATATCGGCGTCATGGCGCGACGGCCCGAGTATCTTCCGTGGATCTGGCGCGCCGTTACCGAAGAAACCGTCGCAAACGTCTTCGCCTCCTACCTTGAGGGCAAGGTGGAAAGGTTCTTCATGCCCGGGATTCACGGCATGAATATCGTCATGCATAATGTGCTGGGAGGCGGGGGTGTCGCCAGCCTGCGCAATGACGCGCAGGGCAAGGCCTTCGCACAGACGCTGCTGGCGCTGCCGGTCGAGATTCCGGCGGCGCTTGCCGACAATGCCGCCACGGGGGAACGCTGATGGGCTTTGTCAGCCAGATCGACATCGGATCGGACGGATTTGCCAGGAACCGCGAGGACATGATCGCGCTTGTCGAGCAGTTGCGCGAGCTGGAGGCGAAGGCCGTGGCGCTTTCCGAGCGGCGACGCCCGCGTTTCGAGGAGCGCGGCCAGATCACGCCGCGCGAAAGGCTGGCGCGGCTGCTCGATCCGGGCATGCCCTTCGTCCAGCTGCACGCGCTGGCCGGCTATCTCGTCGACAGCAACGACCCGGAGAAAAGCGTCCCCGGCTCTTCCCTGATCGTCGGCATCGGCTTCGTTTCGGGCGTGCGCTGCATGGTCTGGGTCGACGACAGCGGCATCAAGGCCGGTGCCATGGGCAAGATGAGCCTGCCGGCGGTGCTGTCGATCCAGACACTGGCGCGCCGGCACAGGCTGCCGTTGATACACCTCGTTGAAAGCGCCGGCGCCAACCTGATGGAATACAAGGTCGAAGGCTGGGCGCAGGGCGGCGCCCTTTTCCGGAACCTTGCGCTTCTGAGCGCCGACGGCATACCGACGATCACCGTGCTGCACGGCCCGTCGACCGCGGGCGGCGCCTATATGCCGGGCCTTTCGGACTATGTGATCGGCGTGAAGAAAAACGGCATGGCGGCCCTCGCCGGCGCGGCGCTGGTTCACGCGGCCACCGGCGAAAAGGCCGACGAGCGGGAACTCGGCGGCTCTGAAATGCATGCGAGCACGTCAGGCCTGGTCGAATATCTCGCCGAGGACGACGCCCACGGGATCGCGATCGCCCGCGACCTGGTGCGCCGGCTCGACTGGAACAAGCGGCTCGCGCCGATGGCCGCCCGAACCTTCGATGAACCGCAATACAATCCGGACGAACTCGCCGGCATCGTTCCGGCGGACTACCGCACGCCTTACGACGTGCGCGAAGTGGTGGCCCGCTTCGTCGACGGTTCCGATTTCGAGGATTTCAAGCCACGTTACGGGATTTCGACCGTCTGCCTGCAGGCGAGCATCAACGGCATCGCCTGCGGCATCATCGGCAATAACGGGCCGATCGATCCGGCCGGCGCGACAAAGGCGGCCCAGTTCATCCAGCTCTGCGACCAGGCGGACACGCCGATCGTCTTTTTGAACAACACCACCGGCTACATGGTCGGCACCGAATACGAGCAGGCCGGCATGATCAAGCACGGCGCCAAGATGATCCAGGCTGTCTCGAACGCGCGGGTGCCGCGGATCACCCTCTATATCGGCGCGAGTTTCGGCGCCGGCAACTACGGCATGAGCGGGATCGCCTTCGAGCCGGATTTCCTGTTTGCCTGGCCCAACGCGACGACGGGCGTGATGGGCGGCGAGCAGGCCGCCGGCACGATGACGATGGTGGCGCGCATGGCGGCCGAGCGAAAGGGCGAGGCCATCGACGAGAAAACCCTCGCCGGGCAGCACAAGATGATCGCCGCGCATTTCGACCGCCAGTCCGATGCGTTCTTCACCTCCGGCCGCTGCCTCGATCACGGCGTCATCGATCCGCGCGACACGCGCAGGGTGCTGGGTTTCTGCCTCGAGACATGCCTGGAAGCGCGAAACCGGGCATTGCGGCCAAACGCCTTCGGCGTGGCAAGAATGTAGGAGCTGGGCATGACCGATCTGCCGCATACCGAGGCGCTCGATCTCGAATACGAGGCCGGATGGCTCACCGTCTGGTTCAATCAGCCGGAGTCGCGCAATCCGCTGACCGGCGAGCGGGTCAGCGAGCTCAACGCCGTTTGCGCCGCCATTCGCGACAATCGCGATATCCGCGGCGTCACCGTTCGCGGCCGCGGCGGCATCTTCTGCGCCGGCGGCGATCTGAAGGCTTTCAAGAGCGCGTTCCAGGGCGAGGCGAGCCGCGACGACATCGTCGCGATGAGCCTCGATGCGGCGGCCCTGTTCGACGCCGTCAACACCCTGCCGCAGGTTACGGTGATGGCCATCGAGGGCGCCGCCATGGCCGGCGGTTTCGGCCTTGCCTGCGTGGGCGACGTGGTGATTGCCGAGGAAGGGGCACGGTTCTCGCTCACCGAGACGATGATCGGGCTGACACCGGCGCAGATCTCTCCCTTCGTCCTGCAGCGGCTGGGGACGCGCGAGGGGCGGCGGCTGATGCTGCTGGCATCGACGCTCGACGCCGCGGAGGCAAGGTCCGCCGGCCTTGTCGACACGGTGGTTTCGGGGTCGGCCGCGGTGGACGCCGAGATTGAATCGATCCGCAAGCAGGTGCGACGCTGCGCGCCGGGAGCGGTTGCCGAAACCAAGCGGCTGATCCTGACGCTGCCGGCCATGGAGCGCAAGGCGCAAGCCAAGGCGGCGGCTGAGAGTTTTGCCGACCGCATGGTCTCGGATGAAGCCCGTGAGGGCGTTGCCAGCTTCCTCGAAAAACGCAAACCCGAATGGGTGGAGCGGTGAGCGCCGTGGCCATATCCTCGATCCTGATCGCAAATCGCGGCGAAATCGCCTGCCGTATTATCCGCACCGCGCGTGGCCTCGGGCTGCGCACGATCGCCGTCTATTCGGAGGCGGACCGCGGCGCACCGCATGCCGTCATGGCGGACGAAGCCGTCATGATCGGGCCGGCGCCGGTTGGCGAAAGCTACCTGCGCTCGGACCGCATCATAGAAGCGGCACAGGCGACACGCGCCGACGCCATCCATCCCGGTTACGGGTTCCTGTCCGAGAACGAGGCTTTTGCCGAGGCTGTCGACAATGCCGGGCTGGTCTTCATCGGACCGCCCGCCAAGGCCATCTACCTGATGGGCAACAAGGCCGAGGCGAAGCGGCGCATGCTGGCGGCAGGCGTTCCCTGCGTTCCGGGCTACGAGGGCGACGACCAGGACGACCTGGCCTTTGCCGAGGCGGCCCAGGACATCGGATATCCGGTCATGGTCAAGGCCGCCGCCGGCGGCGGTGGGCGCGGCATGCGGCTTGTCGATGAGGCCGGCGAACTCGCCGACGCGCTCGGCCTCGCCCGTTCGGAGGCCGCCAGCGCATTCGGTTCCGACGAACTGATCCTGGAAAAGGCGGTCCTGCGGCCGCGCCATGTCGAAATACAGGTGTTCGCCGACAAGCACGGCAATTTCATACATCTCGGCGAGCGGGACTGTTCCGTCCAGCGGCGGCACCAGAAGGTCATCGAGGAGGCCCCCTGCCCGGTGATGACCGAGGATCTGCGCGCCGCCATGGGCAGCGCCGCCGTCGACGCCGCGAAGGCTGTCGATTACCGCGGCGCCGGCACGGTCGAATTCCTGCTCGATGCCGCCGGCGACTTTTATTTCCTGGAGATGAACACCCGTCTCCAGGTGGAGCATCCGGTCACTGAAATGATCACCGGTCTCGATCTTGTCGCCATGCAGATCGCGGTGGCGCAGGGCGAGGAGCTGCCGTTGCGACAGGACGACCTGAAGCTGAACGGCCACGCCATCGAGGCGCGACTCTATGCGGAGGACCCGTCGCGCGACTATCTGCCGGCGACCGGCCGCATCGACCTGTGGCGTCCGGCGGCGGGAGAGGGCGTGCGTGTCGACGCCGGTGTCGCGACCGGGATGGAGGTGTCGCCCTATTACGATCCGATGCTGGCCAAGGTCATCGCCTGGGGCGAGACGCGGGATGTGGCGCGCACACGCCTCGTCCGGGCACTCAAGGAATCCGCGCTTCTGGGACCGACAACGAACAGCTCGTTCCTCGTGGATATTTTGCAGCGGGACGCCTTCATCCATGGGGAGGCGACGACCGCTTTCCTCGATGAATTCTATACGGGCGGCTTTGTCGCGGACGAGCCGGGCGGCGCTGATGTGGCGCTCGCCGCCGCGCTGCTGCTCGACGACGATCGCGATGCCGCGTTCGCGGCCGCCGGTTACGTATCGGCGACGCAGCTCGGCTGGTCGAGCGCCCCGCTTTCGCCGATCCCCCTTCACCTGACGACCGACCGGGGTGTTTTCGACATCGGCGCCGAATGCCTCGGCGCAGTGTGGTCGGTAACGGTGGGCGACGACCTTTTCGCTGTCGCACTCGGGCAGCGGACGGACCATGCGGTCCGCGCGCGGATCAACGGCCGGACAATCGACGCCGTCGCCGCGATCAGCGGCAGCGACATCGGGCTGTCGGTCTCGGGAAAATGCTTCCGTTTCCATCGCGCCCGGCCGGGCATGGAGGACGACGCGGCGGGCTCAAGCGGGCGGGTGGTCGCGCCGATGCCCGGGCTTGTTGTCGACATTCTGGTGAAGAAGGGCCAGAAGGTCGCCAGGGGCGATGCGCTTGCCGTACTGGAAGCGATGAAAATGCAGCACCAGATCGCCGCGCCGATCGATGGCGTGGTGACCGGCATCGATGCCTCGAAGGGCGACCAGCTCGCCTCCGGCGACCTGATGATCGATATCGGCGACGCGGCCGAATGACCGGCAAGGAGAGTTAAATGGAGCAGGCGCAGGATTTTCTCGAAGAGAGCGAGGCGCTGGCCGAAATCCTGTGCGGCCTTGCCGACGGCGAATTCGACCAGCCAACGCAGTTCAAGGGCTGGACCGTCAACGACGTGCTGGTTCACCTGCACTACTGGAACCGGGCAGCGGATCTCTCGGTGACCGCTCCTGACGCCTTCAGCGATGAACTGAACGAACTTGTCAAAGCCCTCGGCGGTGGCAGCTTGCGTGACTACGAGAATGCAAGGATAAGCGAGCGGGGACGCGCACTGCTATCCGCGTGGCGGGAGCTCTACACGGACATGGCCGCACGCTGGTCGAAGCTCGACCCGAAACTGCGGGTCAAATGGGCGGGGCCGGAAATGTCGTTGCGCTCGTCCACGACTGCCCGGCAGATGGAGACCTGGGCACACGGCCAGGAGGTCTTCGACCTGCTCGGCGCGGAGCGGCGGGAAACCGATCGCATCCGCAACATCATCGTCCTCGGCGTCAACACCTTCGGCTGGGCCTTCAAGGTGCGCGGATGGGATATACCGGAACACATGCCCCATCTTCGCCTCACGCTGCCATCCGGCGCTATCGCGGAATTCGGCGAGCCGGGAGGAGCCGGCAGCATCACGGGGTCGGCGGTCGGGTTTGCACAGGTGGTCACCCAGACGCGCAACGTCGCCGATACCGATCTTGTTGTCGAAGGAACCGTTGCGACCCGGTGGATGGAAAACGCCCAGTGCTTCGCCGGTCCGCCGGAAACGCCGCCGGCCCCCGGCAGCCGGTTCCGGCGAACGGGGTGAACTTGCCAGCGGACCCGGTCAGTCTTCCGTAAGGGTCTGGGTCAGCCTGCCGGCCGCCTCGACCAGCACGCTTTTGCGCTCCAGCATGTTATCAACGTTCAGGCGAACGGTGGGGCCGTGGAAGGCCAGCGCCGCCATAAAGCGATTTTGCCTGTCACGCACCGGAACGGCGATGGCCACCATGCCCTCCATGAACTCCTCGCGGTCGAGGGCATAGCCCTGGCGGGCAATCTGCTTGAGTTCGGCCAGCAGTTTTTCCCTGTCGGTGATGGTATTGGGCGTGCACGGCTCAAGGGGGATGGAATCGACCATGACCTTCCTGGCACCGGGTGACAGGGTCGACATGAAGGTCTTGCCGCTCGCGGTGCAGTGGAACGGGACATGCGTTCCGATCGGCAGCTGTACACGAAACGGCCAGTCGGTTTCCACGCGGTCCTTGTAGCTCATGCCGGCCTCTTCCGGGACGACGAAATTTACCGTCTCGCCGACCGTGGCCGCGACATCCTGCAGGATCTGGTGGCGCGCAATGTGCACCCGCGATGCATGCAGGATGCCCGATGCCATCGCGCGCAGCCGCCGTGCCGGCCGCAGTTTCTTGCCGTCCGTCTCGTAGACCAGGAACCCCTGCTCGACCAGCGTCGTGCACAGGCGGTGGATGCTCTGTTTCGGCAGGCCGAGTTCGCGGTTGATTTCCGTCGGGCTGAGCGCCGCGTCGGATCTGCCGAGGATTTCCAGGATAAGCAAGGTCCTCAAATTTGTGGCAATGCGCGTACCGGATCCGGCCTCGTTTTCATCCTGGGCAATTAAATCGTTCATTCGTCTGGCTCGCTCATTCCAGCGCAGATCAGCATTTTGCCCGCCGCAGGAAAAGAGTTTTCGGATGTTGCTCTCAGCACAATAACATGCTTACCATAATAAACGAGACAATAAGTCTCATTTTTTAACATTTTTGCGGGTTTTGGCTTGGAATTCGATTACGTCATCGTGGGAGCGGGCTCAGCCGGTTGCGTTTTGGCCAACCGGTTGTCGGCAGATTCGCACTGCACGGTCGCTCTGCTGGAGGCGGGCCGGCGCGACAGATCGCCATGGATTCACATTCCCGTCGGCTACTTCAAAACGATAAAGAACCCGGCTCTGAACTGGATGTATCGGACCGAGGCCGATCCCGGGCTCAACGGACGTTCCCTCAACTGGCCGCGCGGGAAGACGCTTGGCGGCTCCAGCTCCATCAACGGCCTTTTGTATGTGCGCGGCCAGCCGCAGGACTACGACACCTGGCGCCAGCAGGGGAATGTCGGCTGGTCCTGGGAGGATGTGCTGCCGCTGTTCAAGCGCGCCGAGGCCTGGGAGGACGGTGAGAGCGCGTTGCGCGGCGGGCTAGGACCCCTTGCGGTTACCCGGTCGCGCAAGTCCTGGAAGATCGTCGATGCCTGGGTGCGCGGGGCGCAGCAGGCAGGATTTGCCTACAACCCGGACTACAACGGCGAAGAGCAGGAGGGCGTCGGCTACTTTCAATTGACCGCCAAGGATGGCCTGCGCTGTTCGTCCGCGAAGGCCTATCTGGCGCCGATCCGCGAACGCGGCAACCTCTCGGTCATGACCGGGTTCCTGACCAGCCGGGTGCTGTTCGAGGCCAAACGCGCCGTCGCCGTCGAGGGCACGCACCGCGGCGCGCAAACCGTCATCAGGGCGCGCCGGGAGATAATCCTGGCCGCCGGCGCGATCGGCTCGGCGCAGATCATGATGCTGTCGGGCGTCGGCCCCGGCGACCACCTTTCCCAGCACGGAATCAGCGTGGTCCATGAAAACGGTTCCGTCGGCAAGAACCTGCAGGACCATCTGCAGGCCCGGCCGGTCTACAAATGCAGTGTGCCGACCATCAATACCCGCACGCGGGGGCTGGTGAACCTGACAAAGATCGCTGCGGAATACGCCCTCAGGCGCAGCGGACCCATGACCATGGCGGCAAGCCTCGGCACCGGGTACCTCAAGACGCGCCCGGAGCTGGAGACACCCGATATCCAGTTTCACATCCAGCCTTTCAGCGCCGACAACCCGACCACGGGCGTCGACCGCTTCGATGCGTTCACGGCATCGGTTCTGCAGCTGCGCCCGGAAAGCAGGGGCGAGATCCGGCTCAAGTCGGCGGATCCCCGCAAGCATCCGGCGATTCATCCGAACTACCTTTCGACACAGCTCGACCAGGACACAATCGTCGAAGGCATACGCGTCGCACGGCGCATCTGCCGGCAACAGGCGATCGATGACCTGATCACGGAGGAGCATGCGCCCGGCCGGCATGTCGACGACGACGATTATGACGGCCTGCTGGACTGGGCACGGAACACCGCGACAACGATCTATCATCCGACCGGAACCTGCCGGATGGGGGTGGACGAACAGTCGGTGGTCGATCCCCGACTGAATGTGAACGGTGTCAACAGCCTGCGGATCGCCGACTGCTCGATCATGCCGACAATCGTTTCAGGAAACACCAACGCTCCCGCGATCATGATCGGCGAAAAGGCGTCCGACATGGTGCTGGAGGATGCGAGGGCGTGATCGATGCGAACGCAAACACCGGAACCGTTCTCCGACAAGACAGCCAGAACCCGGCATTTTCTGCCTTCAGTGGCGGGTGGTTGGAATGAAAGCAGAGAAGGCCATAAAACAAGGAATGGGAGGATAATCATGTCTTTGTTGAACAAACTCTCTACGGGAATCGGTGCCTCGGCGCTGGCTCTTTCCATGCTGGCGGGCACGGCCTTGGCCGACCCCGTAACCATACGCGTGCAATCGGTGATTTCGGCCAAGGCGGACGAAGTGAAGATGCTGCAGGAATTCGCCGACGACGTGGCGGCCCTGACGGCCAACGATCCGGTGACCATCGAGATCCTGCCGGCCGGCGCCGTCGTCGGCGTGCGCGAAACCCTCGATGCGGTCGACAAGGGACTGGTCGAGGGCGGCTTCGCATGGACCCACTACTGGTCCGGCAAGCATCCGGCCGCCATGCTGTTCGGATCTCCCGTCGCCGGCGCCGGTGTCGGCATCGACAACATCGCCTTCCTGTCCTGGTTCCAGTACGGCGGCGGCAAGGAACTCTACGACCGGCTGTGGGACGAGATGGGCGTCAACGTGAAGGGCTTCATGCTGCAGCCCGTCGGCCCCGAGGCCCTTGGCTGGTTCAAGGAACCGATCACCTCGATGGACGACTTCCGCAAATACCGCTTCCGCACGCCGCCCGGCATTCCGGGTCAGACCTACAAGGACATTGGCGTGGCCTCCGTCGCCATGGGCGGCGGCGACATCCTGCCGGCGCTTGAAAAAGGCACGATCGACGCGGCCGAATGGTGCTGCCCGAAACCGGATTCCGTCTTCGGGTTCCAGAAGGTCCTGAAGCACTACTACCTGCAAGGCCTGCACCAGGTGGTGGTGAACGCCGACCTCTACATCAACGGCGACGTCTACGATTCGCTGACTGATCACCAGAAGAAGGCGCTGGAGGTGGCCGCCAACGCGTCCCTTTCGAAGGCGATGAGCTACCGGATCCTGGAAAACGGCAAAGCGCTGAAAGACCTTACCGAGAACCATGGCGTGCAGCTTCACGATACGCCGGCCGACTACTTCCCGGAATATATGAACGCCGCGCGTGCGACACTGGAGAAGAACGCGGCTGAAAACGAGTTCTTCGCAGAGGTGTGGCAGAGCCAGAAGGACTTTGCCGAGATCGCGGTGCCGTTCTGGGCCGGCTCGCAGGCCTCCAATGCGGCGCTCGGCAAGGCCTTTGCCGACAGTCTGAAATAACGGCTGGCCCGAAACAGTCGGCGGGCCCGGTCGGGCCCGCCGAAATCCTTCAACGCGCGGCCGCGGAACGCGCTTGAGGCGGGAATGGAATGCAGGGGGAGAGCCGAAATGGCTGAGGACGTCAACCCGGAAGGGCTCGAAACGGCCGATGAGCTGATTGCCGAACGGCGGGCCGCAATGCCGGGGCAGACGCCGGATACAATGACGTCCTGGCAGCGTCCCATCACCGCATTCATCGACATAACCAACCTGTGGGCCGGGCGGCTGACATGCCTGCTGCTGATCCCGCTGATATTCGTCATGGTGTTCGAGGTGGTGTCGCGCACCCTGTTCGGAACCCTGACGGACTGGGGCATGAACGACCTCGCCATCCGCCTCGGTCTCGGGCCGACGCTGTGGTCCTACGATCTGTCGCGCATGCTGGGCGGTGTCCTGTTCATGCTGGCCGCGGGCTATGCGCTGCTGCGCGGCGTGCATATCCGCGCCGATTTCCTGTTCCGCAGCTGGTCGCCCAAGACACAGGCGACCGTCGACGCGACGCTCTACCTTGCCTTCTATTTTCCGGCGATGCTGTTCTTCTTCTGGACCGCGGCCGATTTCTGGCTCGACGCCTTCGAGAAGAACGAGCGGGCCATGGACACGACCTGGGCGCCCATATTGTGGCCGGCGCGCCTCGCCATGCCGATCGGCGCCGTCCTTTTGATCCTGCAGGGCATCGCGGAACTGTTCCGGGCCTTCGATCAGATGGGCAAGGAGCGCGAACGCCTGTTCGTGCGCATCCTGCCCTTCTACCTCATCATCCTGGCACTGGTATTCGCGGCCACGTTCTTCCCGAAGGTCGTGCCTTTCGATGACTGGTGGGAGGCGTTCGCGGGCGGCGGCGCCTTCGCGCTGCAAAAATCGACCATCGGCTTGCTGATGCTGGCGGCCATGCTGTTCTCCATCTTCGTGGGCTTTCCCATATCGTTCACGCTGATCTTCCTGGCCTTCACCTTCGGCGCATGGGGCTCCGGCAGCGCCGTCACCTTCTTCCTGATGACGCTGCAGGTGAATTCGACCATGCTGGACGACCAGCTGGTCGCCGTGCCGTTGTTCATCTTCATGGGCATACTGATGGAACAGGCGGGGTTGATGGAGCGGCTGTTCAAGGCGGTGCAGTTGATGATGTCGCGCACCCGCGGCGCGCTGTTCATCGCAGTTTTGTTCGTCTCCACCATCTTCGCCGCGGCGACCGGCATCGTCGGCGCGTCGGTGACCATCCTCGGCATCATGGCGGCGCGCACCATGAACAAATCGGGCTATGATGTCAGGCTTGCCGCCGGAACGATCACCGCCGGCGGCACGCTCGGCATCCTCATTCCGCCGTCGATCATGCTGATCGTCATGGGACCCGTGCTGGAGATTCCGGTCACCGATCTCTTCCGGGCGGCGATCGTTCCGGGTCTGCTGCTTGCGGTGCTCTACATGCTCTATTCGCTCGGGCGCTGCTGGATCAACCCGTCCCTCGGACCCATCCTGCCGGCGGACGAGCAGCCGGAAACCTCGCCCTACTACCTGATCGAAGTTACCGCCGTGGTCGCATCCATTTTTGTCCTGGGTTGGCTGATCGTGGCCGGCGCATCGGGCAACCTGGCGGTATTCCCGCTGGCCGGCCTCGTCATCCCGCTGGTCTGGATCGGCGTGATGTTCGGGGTTTACCGCTGGACGCGGACACACCGGCCGGGCGGCTTCTACTTTTCCGACCTTTGGTACGAGTTCTTCATGGGGCTGGTGCCGCCGACGATCCTGATCGCCTTCGCGCTCGGATCCATTCTGGCCGGCTGGGCGACCCCGGCGGAAGCATCCGCCTGCGGCGCGCTCGGCGCCGTCGTGCTGTCGCTGGCCTATCGCAAACTCACCGTCGAGCGGTTCTACGACGCGCTGATAAAGACCCTGGAAATCACGGTCCTGATCATGTTCCTCGTGGCCGCATCGAACTTTTTCGGCGCCGTGTTCTCCAATCTCGGCACGCCGAAGATGCTCACCGAGCTGCTGCTGTCGATGGAGTTTTCGGTGGCGATCATGCTGATCTTCGTGATGGCGCTGGTGTTCCTGCTCGGCTGGCCGCTGGAGTGGGTGCCGATCGTTCTCATCATCGTGCCCATCCTGGTGCCTTTGCTGGAGCAGATGGGCGTCAACCTGCTGTGGTTCGCCATTCTGGTGGCGGTCAATCTGCAGACCGCGTGGCTGTCGCCGCCGGTTGCGCTATCGGCCTATTTCCTCAAGGGCGTGGTGCCGCAATGGGACCTGAAAGACATCTATTTCGGCATGATGCAGTTCATGGTGATCCAGCTCATCGGCCTCGTGCTGATCTTCCTGCTTCCGGGCTTCGTCCTGTGGCTTCCGGACTGGCTGTCGGCGGCGGGTGCAAAACCGTTCTTTTCCTATGTCGGCTATGTGACGCCGGGCAATTGACGGCGGGGCCCCTGCTCCGCCGCCGATTCGCAATACCAATCAGACAGGAGTCTGCGTATTGAAGCTGATCCGCACCTATTTCTTCTGGCCGTTGCTGGTGACAATCGCCGGGCTGATCGCCGTGTTCTGGATCGGCTGGAACAGTTTCGGAACGCTGGCCGGCGCCACGTCCTTCTTCATCATCGGGGCGGTGCTGGCGATCATGGAAATCTCGCTTTCGTTCGACAACGCGATCGTTAATGCGAACAAGCTCAAATACATGACGCCGAAATGGCAGCAGCGGTTTCTGACCTGGGGCATACTGATCGCCGTGTTCGGCATGCGCATCGTCTTTCCCGTGCTGATTGTCGCCATTGCCGCAAAGCTCGGCCCGATCGCCGCCGTCAAACTGGCGGTGCTGCAGCCGGATGAATATTCCCGCATAATTTCCGAATCGCATATTTCCATCGCGGCGTTCGGCGGCACGTTCCTCATGATGGTGGCGCTCAGCTATTTCATCAACGAGGAAAAGGAAGTCGACTGGTTCAAGATGCTGGAGAAGCGGCTGCGGCAGTGGGCCTCGATCCGCGGCCTCGAAATCGCCTTCGTGCTGGCGGTCATCATCGGCTTCGCCTGGTTCCTGAAGTCGTCGCTGCTGGCCACTTTCCTCATGTCGGCGATGCTCGGCCTCTTGACCTATCTCCTGGTGGAACTGCTGGGCAACCTGCTGGACAGGGCCGAAGAGGCGCGGGATCTCGCCCGCGCCGGCGGGTTCGGCGCGTTCATGTATCTTGAAGTGTTGGACGCAAGCTTTTCCTTCGACGGGGTGATCGGCGCCTTCGCCTTCACAAAGAACCTCTTCCTGATCGCCATCGGGCTCGGTATCGGCGCCATGTATGTGCGCACCATGACGATCATGCTGGTGGAAAAGAACACGCTCGCCCAGTTCCGCTATCTCGAACACGGCGCATTCTACTCGATCTTCCTCTTGTCGGTGATCATGTTCACCCAGTCGATGGTGCACATACCCGAGCTGATCACGGGATTCATCGGGGTGGCGCTGATCGGCCTCGCGCTGATCGAATCCATCCGCTACAACCGCCTGCATCCGGAAGGCGATGCGTCGTGATGCGGGCCCGCACTACTTGTGCTCGCCGACCAGTCCCTTGACCAGCCATTTCTGCAGGAGCAGGACCACGAGTGCCGGTGGCAGCATGGCCAGCACCGCCAGGGCCATGCCGTAGTTCGTCGCCGTGCCGAAGCGTTCGATGCCGCGCACCAAGGTGAAATAGCCCTCCCCGGTCGTCGAAACCATCAGCGGCCAGAGATACTGGTTCCAGCCGAGGACAAAGGTGACGGCAAAGAGCGCCAGAACCATCGGCACGGAGACGGGCAGAAGAATGTCGACGAGAAACCGCAGCGGACCGGCACCGTCGATGCGCGCCGCCTCGACCAGCTCGTCCGGCACCGACTTGAAGAACTGGCGGAAAAAGAACGTCCCCATCGCGGCCGCCAGCAGCGGCAACACCAGGCCGGTGTACGAGTTCAGCAGACCGAGCGTGTGAACGACCTGAAAACTGGGCAGGATCCGGGTCTCGATCGGCAACAGCAGGCTGGCGAATATGAGCCAGAACAGAAAAGAAGCGAAACGCAAACGAAAATAGACCAGCGCATAGGCCGACAGCACCGACAAAAGGCATTTGCCGAGCGAGAATCCGAGCGCCATCACCGTCGAGTTGAGCGCCATGCCGCCCGCCGTGATCGTCTGGCTGAAGCCCGCCTTCTCGGTCAGAACCCGACCATAGACCGAGGCGAACTCGGGGCCCCAGCTCAGGTGCAGACCGTCGCTGGAAATCGCCGAATTCTGGTGCGTTGACGTCAATAGCACCGCGATCACCGGCAGCAGCATGAACACGCAACCGGCAATCAGGACCAGGTGATCGACCACCTTTCGAACAGTCCGTTTTCTCGTTGTCAGGAAGTTGCCCAATGTAGCGCCTTGATACCAATGGATATGTCGTTAGCCGCGGTACTGTTTAACGCCCCTGCGCGCGGAAAACCATTTTCGTTTTTACAAAAAATCCTGTCACATATTCTTCATTATTTTGACATGTGGGTGTAACCCGCCGTAGCGTAGGTTCCGACGTCTGCGGCCTGCTGTGCGCGCAGTCGTTAGGGGCCAATCAAATCAACATCCAAAGGGTGGAATCATGTCAATTCGCAATATTTTAGTCGGCGCCATGGCAACGACCATGTCCGTCGCAATGTCCGTACCGGCCATGGCTCAAACGGAAATCACCTGGTGGCACGCAATGGGCGGCCAGCTGGGCGAAACCGTGAATGAGATTGCCGAGAAGTTCAATGCGTCGCAGTCGGATTACAAGATCACGCCGATCTACAAGGGTACCTACGAAGAGACAATGACGGCCGGCATCGCGGCATTCCGCGCCGGTGAACAGCCGAACGTCATTCAGATCTTCGACGCCGGCGCCGCCACGATCATCGGTGCAAAGGGCGCCGTCATTCCGGCCCAGCAGCTGATGAGCGAAAACGGCGTCCCGTTCGACATCAACGACTATATCTCGGGCGTCCGCTATTTCTACGCCGACAAGGCGGGCGAGATGATCGGCATGCCGTTCAACTCCTCAACGCCGATCATGTATTACAATGAAGACGCCCTGAAGAAGGCCGGCGTGACGCCGCCGAAGACCTGGGAGGAGTTCCAGTCGGTCACGGCGCCGAAGCTGAAAGATGCCGGCTACGTGCCGCTCTCGCAGTCGCACCTGCCGTGGATCTTCACCGAGAATTTCTACTCCCGGCACAATCTCGAATTCGCCTCGCTGGACAACGGCTACGATTCCGGCACGCCGATCATGATGATGAACGAGGATCCGATCAAGGGTCATTTCACCGCCGTCAAAGAGTGGCTCGATAACGGAATGTTCGCATGGTACGGCACCGGATGGGCCGACAACCAGAAACCGTTCAATGAAGGCCAGGTCGCCATGTGGCTCGGCTCTTCGGGCTCCTTCGGCGGCGTCAAGAAGGCTGCCACCTTCCCCTTCGACGCGACCTATCTTCCCTATTGGGAGTCGCTGACCAAGGAACCCTATCAGACGTTTATCGGCGGCGCGGCGCTGTTCGCGATGTCCGGCAAACCCGCCGACGAGAACAAGGCGGTCGCCGAGTTCTTCCGCTTCCTGACGTCTCCGGAAATCCAGTATTTCTGGCACAGGGAAACCGGTTATGTGCCGATCACCACGGCGGCTTACGAACTGGCCAAGAAGGAAGGCTACTACAAGGACACGCCGCAGGCTGAGGTCGGCATCAAGCAGCTGACCGAGCGCGCGGGCGATTGGACCAGGGGCTACCGTCTCGGCTTCTACGTCCAGATCCGTGACGTGATGAACCGCGAGTACGGCAAAATCCTGTCGGGTGAGAAAAACGTCGACGAAGCGTTCACAACAATCGAAATTGAGTCGAACAAGCTCCTTGAGCGCTTCTCAAAATCGATGGGTAACTGATACAGTGATCCGGGGCGCGCATCTGGCGCGCCCCGGATCCACCAGGGGGCGGGCCTACGCATGATCAAATCGCAGTTCAAATCACCGCTGTTTCCCTATCTGCTCCTGCTCCCACAGCTGTCGATCGTCGTCATCTTCTTCTACTGGCCGGCGGCCGAAGCCATCCGGTCCTCGTTCTATCTTGAAGATCCGTTCGGCTTTTCCTCCACTTTCGTCGGTCTCGACAATTTCCGCGACATGGTCTCGCGATCCGATTATGTCGCAACGGCCGAATTCACCATCATCTTCTCGGTGATCGTTACCTTCTTCTCGCTGGCCATCGCGCTGCTCCTTGCCGTTACGGCAGACCGCGTTCTGCGCGGTGCGTCGACATACAAGACCCTTCTTATGTGGGTCTATGCGATCGCGCCGCCCGTCGCCGCGCTGATCGGCATCATGATGTTCGACACGCTGGTCGGTCCGATTGCAGGCTTCTTCCAGGCGCTCGGCTGGAACTACCAGCTCGGAACCAACCGTTTCGACACGGCTTTCGCCATGATCGTCATCTCGATCTGGAAGCAGGTGCCCGTCAACTTCATCTTTTTCCTGTCCGGCCTTCAGGGCATACCGAAATCGGTCCAGGAGGCTGCCGCCATCGACTGCGCCTCGTCGACACGGCGCTTCTGGACCATCACTTTCCCGCTGCTTGCGCCGACAGGATTTTTTCTTCTCATCATCAACATCACCTATTCGCTGTTCGACACGTTCGGCATTATCGACGTCGTGTTGAAGGGCGAACCGGGCAACAACCCCGTCACACTCGTCTACAAGGTGTTCCTGGACGGTTTCAGGGGCAATGATCTCGGCGGCTCCTCGGCCCAGTCGGTGATACTGATGATCCTTGTGCTGATCCTGACGGTGTTCCAGTTCCGCCTGATCGAACGACGCGTTCACTACAATTGAGGACCCGGTCATGAGCTCGTCCGATCTGCAGGCCCCGACAAGCACCACTATCGCTACCGCGTCCGCCGCGGCCGCGCGCAAGAAGCCGTTTGCGTTGCGGCAAATCATCGATCACGTCGTTCTGATTGCCGGGTCCCTGTTCATGCTGGTCCCGGTCCTGATGGCATTTTTCACGTCCAGCCACACGGACGTCACGGTGCACACCAACGGCCTGCAGATGACATTCGGCGGCCATCTGGCTGAAAACTACTACGAGGCGATGCTGGTGCCCGGCGGCTTCACCAAGACGGTGGACGGCATGCGCATGCTGATGAACTCGTTCATCCTCGGCATCGGCTTTTCGGTCGGCAAGATCATCATCTCGATGCTGGCGGCCTATGCGATCGTCTATTTCCAGTTCCGCTTCGCGACGCTTGCCTTCTGGGCCATCTTCACCACGCTGCTGCTGCCC
Source organism: Nitratireductor sp. XY-223 (assembly GCF_004959855.1). GTDB lineage: Bacteria > Pseudomonadota > Alphaproteobacteria > Rhizobiales > Rhizobiaceae > Hoeflea_A. Next base: position 208,545 of record NZ_SPNT01000005.1, read on the forward strand.
CTGGAAGTGCGCATCCTGCCATCCTACGAGATCGTCCAGGGCATGGGCCTGGTCAACACCTATACCGGCCTGATCGTGCCGCTGATCGCCTCGGCAACCGGAACGTTCTTCTTCCGGCAGTTCTTCAAATCGGTTCCCAACGAACTGATCGAGGCGGCACGCATCGACGGTGCCGGTCCGGTCAAGTTCTTCATCGATATCCTCGTGCCGCTGTCGAAAACGATGATCGCGGCGATCTTCATCATCATGTTCGTCTTCGGCTGGAACCAGTATCTGTGGCCGACGATCATGACGACGGATGAGAGTTTCTTCACGCTGGTGCGCGGCATCAAGCAGATCCTGAACGTCTTCATCGGCGCGCAGATTCCCGAATACGGCCAGGCGATGGCGCTGGCGATCGTCGCCATGGTGCCGCCGGTGCTGGTGGTGGTGATTTTCCAGTCATGGTTCGTCAAGGGCCTGGTTGAGTCCGACAAATAGGTGAATTGAATGGCCAAGGTTGTCATCGACAATGTCCGCAAGGTGTACCCCAACGGGACGGAGGCACTGTCGCCTTCGAGCCTCAGTATCGAGGACGGCGAGTTCATTGTCCTCGTCGGCCCTTCCGGCTGCGGAAAGTCGACGCTGCTGCGGATGATCGCCGGCCTTGAGGACATTACCGAGGGGACGATCTCGATCGGGGAGCGTGTCGTCAACGCGCTCGATCCGGCCGAGCGGGACATCGCCATGGTGTTCCAGAACTATGCGCTCTATCCGCATATGTCGGTCTACAAGAACATGGCCTACGGGCTGAAGAACCGCGGCATGCCCAAGGCCGACATCGATGCGGCCGTGCAGAAGGCCGCGAAGCTTCTGCATATCGAGGAGTTTCTTGCCCGCAAACCCAGCCAGCTCTCCGGCGGACAGCGCCAGCGCGTTGCCATGGGCCGCGCGATCGTGCGCGATCCGGCGCTTTTTTTGTTCGACGAGCCGCTGTCCAACCTCGATGCCAAGCTGCGCAACCAGATGCGCATCGAAATCCGCAAGCTGCAGCGTGAACTGGGCGTTACCTCCATCTATGTCACGCACGACCAGATCGAGGCGATGACGATGGCCGACCGCATCGCCGTGCTCAACACCGGCAAGATCGAACAGATCGGCACGCCGGCGCAAATCTATCACACCCCGGCCAGTATCTTTGTCGCCAGCTTCATGGGCGCGCCGCCGATGAATATTCTCGACGGCCATTACAACGGCAATGGCGGCCTGGAGATCAAGGACCTCGGTCACGTGGCGGTCGACCACACGCTGGAGGTGACCGGCGATATACAGGTCGGCATACGGCCGGAAAATGTCGAGATCCACCAGGCCGAGGAGCCGCACACGATCCCGATCAAGGTGGATTTCCTCGAGGAGCTGGGTGCCGGCCGGTTGCTGCACACCACCATCGGCAACACGCCTTTCATCGCCCATCTCGACAACGAGCACCAGATCAACGGCGAAACGGTTTTCGCGCATCTGCCGGCCAGGGCATTGCACCTGTTCGACGCATCGACGGGACGGCGGGTCTAGCTTTCGGGCTCCAAACGGTTCACAGACAAAATCCGGCGGCCGTGACGGTGGCCGCCGGAAGCAGACAGGCGCAGGGTGTTGCCTGCCGGGGAGACACTCGCGATGTGTTGCAGGGTGCGGAGTGCCCCAAACTCAGTTACCGAATCTCTGAGCGACTGCGCGAACGATGACGCAATGCTGCACGCGTCAGGTCCGCCGACGGATCGTCCAGGGGGCCGCCGCGCAGCGCAAAATTCAGATCGCTCCGCGTCAGCCCGATATCGTCCAGAAGATGGTCGCTGAGATTGTGCATGGTGCGCACGTCACGGCGGTTGCGGACGCGTTCCAGCAGGTTCGCCACGCGCGACCAGGCGATACTCCAGCCGGCAATGCGGCTTCGTATCGTCGGCGTGCGGATGTTTTCCAGATAGTTCGTCATCTCTTTTGTCCTCGTTCATCACCCGGCCTCAAGCCGGGACTTTCGCATAGCTGACCACCTCGAATTCGATGCGGTCCTCGTCGTGAAAATAGAACCGGCGTCCGGGCTCGTAATCGGCATGGGAATGCGGTTCCAGGCCCGCCGCGACGACCTTCTTTTCAACGGCCTCCAGATCGTCAACGACAATCCCCACGTGGTTGAGACCCCCGATCGTCCGGTAGCTGCTCGATTTCGCATCGACGCTCTTGCCAGGCGTGTAGAGCGCCAGGTAGCTGTCGTTCGAGCCGACATGAACGCTCATTCCGCCGTCGATCGCCGGGCCCTGCCAGCGAATGTGCCAACCGAAAAGGTCGCACATGCGGTTCGCCGTCTTGATCGGGTCGCGGACGGTGAAATTCACATGTTCCAACATTGCGCTTTTCATTTTTCTGTCTCCTATTCTTGTCATTTATAACGCTGATGTTGACATTCTAATTCCTCAAGTTAACTTTAGGTCAAGAGTTTTTTTCAGACTATTTTCGGAGACGCGAATGAAGGCTCGAGACAGGCTGCCCATCGGCGAATTGGCTCGGCGGACCGGGCTGGCGGTGTCAGCGATCCGTTTCTATGAGGCGGAGGGCCTGATCACCTCGGAGCGCAATGCGGGCGGTCAGAGGCGCTTCCTGCGCTCGGACATCCGGCGCCTTTCCTTCGTACAGATCGCGCAGCGCTTCGGCTTCACCATCGAGCAGATCCGCGAGCAACTTCAGTCCCTGCCGCTCGAACGCACGCCGAACAAGGCTGACTGGTCGAAGATCAGCCGTGGCTTCCGGCGCGAGCTCGACGCGCGCATCGAAACGCTGACGCGGCTGCGCGACGACCTGGACGGCTGCATCGGCTGCGGCTGCCTGTCCCTGAAGAAGTGCAAGCTGTACAATCCCGAGGACCGCGCACGCCGCCACGGTTCCGGCCCGCGTTACCTGCTGGGCGACGATCCGCCTGAAATCGAGGACTGACTCACAGCTATCGCCTGCACCCGTGTTGCACCGGGCGCGCCGGCTCTGCTAATCCGGGCGGGACGGATTCCCGTCCCCGCGATACCCCATTGAACCCGTACCCGAGCGACCAGACAGCCGCATGACCGTTCAGATCGAACTCGGCACCCAAACGTCCGGCATGCCCGCCGCGATGGATCTGGAGGAACTGCTTGCGACCCGGCTGCTGGTTCAGGGCAATTCCGGCTCGGGGAAATCGCATCTGCTGCGCCGGATCCTCGAGCAGAGCGCCCAATGGGTCCAGCAGGCGGTGATCGATCCGGAAGGCGATTTCGTATCGCTTGCCGAAGAATTCGGCCACGTGGTCGTCGATGCCGGCAGCAGCGAGCGCGACCTTCAGACGATCGCCGCGCGCGTCCGGGAACACCGTGTTTCCGTGGTCTTCAACCTCGAAGGTCTCGATTCGGACGGCCAGATGAGGGCCGCAGGCGCTTTCCTCAACGGTCTTTTCGAGGTGGCGCGCGACATCTGGTATCCGATGCTGGTGGTGGTCGACGAAGCGCAGCTCTTCGCGCCGACGGCGTCCGGTGAGTTCTCGGAGGAGGCGCGGCGGGTGTCGCTCGGCGCCATGACCAACCTGATGTGCCGCGGTCGCAAGCGCGGACTGGCCGGCATCATCGCCACGCAGCGCCTCGCCAAGCTCGCCAAGAACGTCGCCGCGGAAGCATCGAATTTCCTGATGGGCCGCACGTTCCTCGATATCGACATGGCACGCGCCTCGGACCTTCTCGGCATGGAGCGCCGCCAGGCCGAGACGTTCCGCAATCTCGACCGCGGCCAGTTCGTGGCGCTTGGTCCGGCGCTCAGCCGCCGGCCGCTACAGGTGGCGATCGGTCCAGTGCGGACAAGGGGCATGGGATCGAGCCCGAAACTCATGCCGCTGCCCGAACAGCCCACCGGCGGGGCGGCCGAAGAACTGCTCTTCGCCGCCGGCGATGCGTCGCCGCTCGTTGAGCGCGCGGCGCCGCGGCCAATCGAGGCCACCGGTGTGCTGCGGCAACTTTCCGAGGCGCGGCCGCTCCCGGACGGGGACCCGATTGCCGAGGACGGCATGGATCCGCAGGAGCGGGACGCGGCGGTTGCCGGGATCCTCGCCGACATGCTGGCGGATCCTGATGCCGCCTATCAGGCGGTCGCCATCCTCTACCAGGATTTCCAGGTACGCTGCCGCATTGCGAAAATCTCCCCGCCGCCCGACTTGCCGGGTTTCCGGGAACGCCTGGCCGTGGCGCGTGCCGGAGGCGCGGCCGGCGGGGTGGACAACGAGGACTGGGCGCGCGCCACGGCAATCGCCGCGCAGTTGCCGGACACCATGCGCGCCGCCTATCTGCTGCTCGCCCGTGCCGCCGCGCAGAAGGAACCCTGCCCTTCCAACCAGGCCATCGCCACCGCCTATGGCACGCGTTCGCCGGGGCGGGCGCGCTGGCTGCTCGGCTACATGGAGGAAAACGGTTTCCTCGCCTGCTCAAACGACCTGCGCGGCAGGCGGGTCATCGCGTTTCCCGAGCTCGACTGGCGGACGGAGCCGGGCGATCCGAACGGGGCGGAGGTCGCCCACTCCTGACAACGATCTGTCAGCAAGTTCCGCCGCTCCCTTGTATTTTGAAGTTCGGACGACAATTTATAGCCTCGAGACAGAATCATACGACCGGGCGACGAAAATGGCAGAAGGTACACTTATTAAGGGCATCGGCGAATGGCTGATCGATCAGGCGCTGAGCGAACCCGATATTGTCGACATGTTCGGCGCGGTCTGCCAGCGGCTGTATGCGGCCGGCGTTCCGTTGGGGCGCGCCCGCATATCATGGTCGACGCTGCATCCGCTGTTCCAGGCGGAAACCGTGTTGTGGGAGCGCGGCAAGGAGCCCGTTCTCGATCAGTTCAGGCACCAGGCCGAGCGATCCGAGGACTATCTGAAAAGCCCCATGTACTTCATGTTCGAGCATGATATCGACGTTCTGCGCCGCAAGCTGGAAGGCCCCAACAAGCTCGTCGATTTCCCCATCCTCGAAGACCTCATCCAACAGGGAATGACCGACTACCTGACCATCACGACGGCCTTCGACAGCGATGCAAAGGAAATCGACCAGAAGCTCTTCGGCATGATCGTCGCATGGGCATCAGACAGGCCCGGCGGCTTTACCGAAGAGGACGTCGCGGCGCTTCAGAAGATCCAGAGGCGCATGGCGGTCGCCTGCAAGACGGCGATCCAGTCGCGCATTGCCGGCAATATCGTCGAGACCTATCTCGGCCGCAAGGCCGGGCGCCAGGTGCTGGACGGCGCCATCAAGCGCGGCGACGGTCAGGAAACCCAGGCGGTCGTGTGGCTGTCGGACCTGCGCGATTCCACCGCGCTCGCCGACACGATGGCGCCCGACGCCTATTTCGACCTGCTCAATGCCTATTACGAATGCACGGCAGGCTCGGCCATCAAACATGGCGGTGAGGTTCTCGATTTCATCGGCGACGCGGTGCTCGCGATCTTTCCGTATGAAACGGACAAGGAGCTCCAGACAGCCGCCAGGGCAGCGACCCAAGCGCTGCGCGATGCGTTCACCATGCGCGAGACCGTCAACGAGGAACGCAAGGCGGACGGCCGCGTGGCCATCCGCTTCGGTGTCGGCCTCAACACCGGCAGGGTGATGTTCGGCAATATCGGCGTCGAGGAGCGGCTGACCTTTTCGGTGATCGGTCCGACCGTCAACGAGGTGTCGCGCATCGAGACGCTGACGAAGGGTCTGGAATCGCACGCCCTGGTCACCGCAAAGATCGCGGCCAGCGAACCCGATTCATGGGTGTCGACAGGCAAGCACCGGCTGGCGGGCGTGTCGCAGGAGATCGAGCTCTTCGCGCCGAAGGCCGCGAAAAAAGGCATCGCCACAGAGACGATCAGCACCGAGCAGGACACCGCGGTCGGCGACGAGGCGCCGGTCGTCCGACATTAAACCTCTGATGCCATCGGCGAGGGCAAGGAAGCCGGTGCGCGACGGGTGAACCGGCGCACACCGGCTTCCTCCATGACGACCACGTTTTAACCGCCGACGGCGAGCGGCGGTCTGCCATCATTATCGTTCCGGGGGATTTCGTTATCGGCGACACCGGTCTTGAATTCCCTGAGCATGGCGTCGATACCGGCGACTTCCTGCTTCAGGGTCTGGCTCGCGGCAGAGGCCTCCTCGGCAATCGCAGCGGTCTGCTGCGTACCCTGATCGATGTTGTTGACGGAATTGTCGATTTCCTGAAGCGCGACCGACTGCTCGCCGGTCGTTCCGGAAATTGCCGAAACATGCTCGTTGATCTGGCCGACATCCGCAACGATGGTCTCAAGCGCCTCGCCGGTCTCGTTGACCAGCGCCGCTCCGGCCCGGACGTTTTCCCCGGACGTCTCGATGAGGGTTTTGATCTGACCGGCGGCAGCCGTCGAGCGTTGCGCCAGTTCGCGCACCTCGCTGGCGACCACGGCGAAGCCCTGCCCGGCCTCGCCGGCGCGGGCGGCTTCCACGCCCGCGTTGAGCGCAAGAAGATTGGTCTGGAAGGAAATATCGTCGATCACATCGATGATGTTGGTAATTTCGGCCGCGGATGCCTCTATCTTGTTCATGGCGTCGATGGCCTTGCGCACAACGGTGCCGGAATTTTCCGCGTTGTCCTTTGCCGTCGCCACAAGGCCGCTTGCCTCGGAGGCCCTTTCACTGGAGGATTTCATGGCGGAGGTGATTTCCTCCAGCGCGGCGGCTGTTTCCTCGACCGTCGCGGCCTGCTGTTCAGTGCGTCCCGCGAGATTGTCGGCGGCAACGGTTATCTCGCCGGAGCTTGAGAGAATCTGCGCCGACGCGTCGCTGATGCGGTCGATGATTTCGGAAAGGAGCGTGAAGGTCTCGTTGAAATCGTCCTTCAGCTTTTGGTAGTCGGGCGGGAATTCCTCCGCAATCCGGTAGCTGAAGTCCTTTCGCGAAATCGCCGTCATCGCCTGGCTGAAACTGTCGGCCACTCGCTCACGCTCCGCGGCAACGGCTTCGTCCTGCCGTTTCTGCTCGGCGTCCGCCGTCTCCTTTCTCTGCCGCTGCTCGGCTTTCTCGGCCTCCAATTCCACATTGCGCTCGGTGTTTTCCTTGAATACTTCCAACGCATTCGCCATCTGGCCAAGTTCATCCTGGCGCTCGAGGCACGGAACGTCGGTGTCCAGCCGGCCGTTGGCAATGTCTCCCATGGCGCCGGTCATTTTATTGATCGGCCCGGAGATAGCCCGCGCACCGGCGATCACCACCGCCAGGATCGCGAGTCCGGCCACAAATATGCCGATAAGGATGTTGTCCTTCAGGTTGGCGGCGGCCGTCATCGCCTGATCGACGTTCGAATTGATTTCCAGAACGCCCCGGACATCGCCGACGTGCCAGTCGCTCTTTGGAGTCTGAGGGTGGGCGTTGTGGCAATCGACGCAGCCCTGAACGGCCATTTTGTCGGCAATGGCGATACGCATCACCGTGCTGCCGTCGCGCACCTCCTGCCGTTTGAACACCTGATCGGGATTTTCATTGAGAAACGCCCAGGCGCTTGTCATGAAGTCGTCCATGACCCGGTCCTGCCGGTTCGGGAAGGGATAGGCGCTGTAGAGCGCCATCGTGGTGTTCTCGGCAGCCAACAGGGCACTCAGATCATGGATCAGCGTTGCCGGCAGCGGGATCGCGTCCGGCTGGTCGGCGTGGTCGATCGCCGGTTTGAGTCCGCCCGTGGCCTTTGCCTTCCTGATGACATTTTGCGTGTAGTAGCCGCGGATGGTCTTGAACTGGTTTGCGGTCTGAAGACCTGCCTGTGTCGCCGCATCCAGCGCATTGTTGACCACGATGTTCGGAATGACGGCCCACGCGATCACAAGGCAGATCAAGATGACCACCGGCACAGGCAGCGCCAGTTTGAAGACAAGGGATTTTCTGAAAGACATCGTATTTGCGCCAGTCATGTCCAAATCGGACACAAGGGCCAATGCGACTGAAGAAATCATTCCGCCGGCAGTTCGGTCGTCATGCCAGATCTGTATAGTTCTGAGATAAGTCTGGTCCACGCCGTATAGAAGCGCTGTGCATCATGCAATTGGGTAGTCTATTTACCCAAACCACTAAATATTGATGGTGAACGAATAGAGTTTCCGATTGGTTAATCGGAGATACATGCAAGAATTCATCTCTCTTCAGTCATTCGACAGGGCAAGTCGCAGGCCGAGCGCGCCAAAGGCGCCGGCGAACCCGCGCCGCATCCAGCGCATGACCGCCGGCTTCGATATGACGTGGCGCCGGGCGGCGGCCGCGAAGGTGCCGTAGCCGACGAAAACGATGAATGTCAGAAGCATGAAGACCGCTGCGAGCGCAAGCATCTGGGCCGTGGCGTCGGCCGCACCGGCAGGAACGAACTGCGGAAGAAAGGCGAGGAAGAACAGCGAAAGCTTCGGATTGAGGATGTTCAAAAGGATGCCGTCGATCACAACCTTGCGGCCGGACCTTTGCGCACCTTGCCGGGATATTTCAAACGCGCCGCCGTCGCGCAGCATTCCCCAGGCCATGTAGAGCAGGTAAGCGACACCCAGATACTTGACGATCTGGAAGGCAAGCGCGCTGGCGTGCAGAAGGGCCGCGAGCCCGACAATGCTGGCTGCGACATGCGGCACGATGCCGAGCGTGCAGCCGAAGGCGGCCAACACGCTGGCGCGCCAGCCGCGGCCGAGCCCGATGGCAAGCGTGTAGAGCACGCCGGTTCCCGGCAGCAGCACGACCACAAGCGATGTCAGAAGATATTCCGGTGTCACGCGTTTCCTCCATTGCTCGATCGGCGCCGGCGCATGTGATCAGACATTGGGGAGCAATTCAAGACGGCGCTCCGATGGGCGGCAAGGCGCTTGCCCGGTTCCGCGCTTTGTGCCCCTATTGACCGGACCAGAGGAGAGATGCGGATGAAACAGCTTCTACTTGCGGCAATCCTGATCCTGGCGGCGGTGGTGCCGCCGCGGGCCGAAACCCTTTCGCTCGACTACCAGGCGGTCATGCATGTGCGCTCGTCGACCGCCGTTCCCGTCCTTGACGATGCTGCCCATCTGGTAGGCATCGCCGAATTCCGCGGGCTCGCCATCTTTGCCGACGGCACGGTCGCCGTGCACCGCTATGACGGCTGGTTCGACCTTGAGGAGGGCTCGGGCAAGTTCCACGGCTACGCGCTGTGGACCTTTTCCGACGGATCCGAGCTGCGGGCACCCTATAGCGGCGCGGCAACGGCGACCGGTGACGGCGGCGTTGCCGTCGAAGCGACGTTCGAGGGATTCACGGGCAGCGGGCGCTTCGCTGAAGCGACCGGCACGGGCGAATTCTCGGGCCGGCGGCTCGACGCCATCGACAAGGGCGGCAGTACCTACCTTGACGGCAAGCTCGCCATAACAACGCCCTGAATGCGAAAGGAGCCCGGTATGATCGGTTACGTCATGCTCGGAACCAACGATCTCGATCGTTCCGTCGGATTTTATGACGCGTTGCTCGGCGAAATGGGCGCAACAAGGCGGAACACCACACAACGACTTGCCGCCTGGAGCTTCGGTGACGGACGCACGGTCCTGTCGGTGACGCTCCCCATCGATCGCAACGATGCAAGCGTCGGCAACGGTTCGATGGTCGCGCTTGGCGTGCGGAGCCCGGAAAAAGTGGATGCGCTCTACGCCAGGGCCCTGGAACTGGGCGGCTCGAGCGAGGGCGAGCCCGGTTATCGGGGCGAGACGTTCTACGCCGGATACTTCCGCGATCCGGACGGTAACAAGCTGAATTTCTTCAGTTATTCGGAATGATAGACGGCCGCTAAAGGCGGCCGTCACCTCGATGCGCTTTGAGCAGGGGCCTAAATCGCCAGATATTCGTTGCGCAGGTCCTCGTCGTCGAGCACGTCCTGGGCGGCGCCCGAATAGACCACCTCGCCCATATCGACGATGACCGCCTTGTCCGCCAGCTTCAGCGCCGCGACGGCATTCTGCTCGACGATGATGGTGGTGATGCCGATCTCCTTGATCTGCCGCACGATCTTCTCGATCTCCTGGACGATGACCGGCGCCAGGCCCTCATAGGGCTCGTCGAGCAGCAGCAGCTTGACGTCGCGGGCGAGCGCCCGGGCGACGGCCAGCATCTGCTGCTCGCCGCCGGAAAGCGTCGTCCCGATCTGGGCGCGGCGCTCGGCAAGGCGGGGGAAATGCTCGTAAATGCGTTCGAGCTCCCAGCCGATCGGCTCCTCGACCTGCGACAGGATGAGGTTCTCCTCAACGGTCAGGCCGCCGATGATACGCCGGTCCTCCGGCACCAGCTGGATGCCCATCTGGGCCGCCTGGAAGGACTTCTTGTCGTGCAGGCTCTCGCCGCCGAGATAGATCTCGCCCTGTTTCAGCTCCGGATCGTCGACACGGGCGATGGTGCGCAGCGTCGATGTCTTGCCGGCGCCGTTGCGGCCCAGCAGTGCCAGGATCTCGCCTTCGTTAAGATCCAGCGAAATGCCCTGAACGATGTAGGACTCGCCGTAATAGGCGTGGATGTCGCGAACGCTGAAGAAGGAATCTTTCGGGTCCGGACGGGGAATCTCGAGTTCGGCAACCTCGAGGCTGCTTGCATCCGTTTTCGTCAGCATGTCAGTGCGCTCCGCCAAGATAAGCTTCCTGTACCTTCGGGTTCCCTTTGATCTCGTCCGGTGTTCCCGATGCGATGATCCGGCCCTGTGCAAGGACCGAGATCTTGTCGGCCAGCGAAAACACCACATGCATATCATGCTCGATGATGACCTTCGTCATACCACGCTCCTTGATGGTCTTCAAAAGGTCAACGGTCCGATTGGTGTCGTGGCGCGACATGCCGGCCGTCGGCTCGTCCAGAAGCAGCAGCTTCGGATGCTGGATGAGACACATGGCCAGCTCCAGCCGGCGCTTGTCGCCGCGCGACAGCGATGCCGCCTCGCGGTCCTTCATCACCTCCAGGCCGACGTCGGCAAGGGTCTTTTCGGCTTCCTCGCGGATCGCGGCCTCATGCCTCAGTTTCGAAAATGGCCTGAGGCTGAAGGCGCCGTCGCGGCTGGCGAATGCCGGTATCATGACGTTGTCGAGCAGCGTCAGATCGGAAAAGATCTCCGGCGTCTGGAACACCCGCGAGACGCCAAGCTGGTTGATTTCGAAGGGCGTGTGGTTGTCGAGCACCTCGCCGTTGAAGACCACGTGGCCGCTGTCGGGCCTGATGCGGCCGACGCATACATTGAGCAATGTCGACTTGCCGGCGCCGTTCGGGCCGATGATGGCGTGGGTGGTGCCTTCCTCGACATTGAGATCGACATCGCTGAGGGCCTTCAGTCCGCCAAAGCTCTTGTGGACATCGGCCACGTGAAGAACGCTGTTTGCAACCATTGTCCGGCCCTCCTATTCCGCCGGTTGAACGGCAACCGCCGGTTCCGATTTTCCACCGCCGCCGCCGGAGAAACGCCGCAACAGGCGCCGCCATCCCTCCATCAGGCCGCCCGGCAGGAAGATGACGATCAGCATGAACAGCACGCCCAGCGTCAGGTGCCATCCCTCGCCGACAAACAGGCTTGAAACGTCGACGGCGATGGCCTGCAGGCCTTCAGGAAGGAACGAGAAGAAGTGTTCAAGCGTGTTCTCGTTGAAGGACGAGAAGATGTTCTCGAGATACTTGATCAGCCAGGCGCCCAGCATCGGCCCGACCAGGGTTCCGACACCGCCCAGAATGGTCATCAGCACGACCTCGCCCGAAGCGGTCCACTGCATGCGCTCGGCGCCGGCGAGCGGGTCCGTCACAGCCAGCAGCGATCCGGCCAGGCCGGCGAACATGCCGGAAATCACGAACGCCGCCAGCGTATAGGGCCGGGTGTTGATGCCGGTATAGCCCATGCGGTTCTGGTTGGACTTGACGCCGCGCAGCGTCAGACCGAAGGGCGAATTGAAAATGCGCCGGGTTATGAAGAAGCAGATGATCAGCACGACGGCGCAGAAATAGAAGCCCGGATAGCCGCTCATGTCGATGCCGAAGAGGTTGGTCTCGGGCAGTCCGGCACCCGGTGTCGAGAACGCGTTGTCGATGATGCGCGGATCCTGGAGAGTCAGCTGCAGCCCCGTCTCGCCATTGGTGATCGGTGTCAGAACCGAATAGGCGAGGTTGTACGACATTTGCGCGAAGGCGAGCGTCAGGATCGAGAAATAGATGCCGGAACGGCGCAGACTCACATAGCCGATCGCGAGGGCAAAGATGCCGGCAAAAGCGACACCGAACACGATGGCCGGAAGCACGTTCATGGTGAACAGCTTGAACGACCAGACCGCCGCGTAGGATCCGACGCCAAGGAAGGCGGCGTGACCGAAGGACAGGTAACCGGTCAGTCCGAACAGGATATTGAACCCCATGGCGAAGATCGCGAAAATCGCGAATTTCTGCAGCAGATCGGGATAGTTGGCACCGAAAGGCGTCAGCCAGATGGGCATCAGCAGGATGACTAGCGAAAAGGCGGCCAGGGCAAACGGTTCTCTGTTGAGCATCTGCTTCATGGTTCTATTCCTCCATCACGCCTTCGCGGCCGAGAAGCCCGCGCGGCATGGTCAACAGGATGACGACCGCAACCAGGTAGATGATGATCTGGTTGATGCCCGGAAAGATGCTCATGACGGCATTCATGGAAGCAAAAGACTGCAGGATGCCGAGCAGGAAGCCCGCCAGCACCGCGCCGGGCAGCGATCCCATGCCGCCCACGACGACCACCACAAAGGACAGGACTAAAAAGTCCATACCCATGTGATAGTCGGGGGGGAGGATCGGTGTGTACATGACGCCGGCCAGCCCGGCGACGACCGCAGCGATGCCGAAGACGACGGTGAAGCGTTTCTGGATGTTGATACCGAGCAGGCCGACCGTTTCGCTGTCGCGCATGCCCGCACGCACGACCATGCCGTAGGTGGTGAACTGCAGGAAGGCGAACACGGCGGCGATGACAAAGGCGGAGAAGCCGAAATAAACGAGCCGCCACCAGGGATAGACGAGACCGTCGCCAAGCCCGAGCCAGGCGCCGATATCGGCGCTGCCGGCGACGGCAGCCGGCGCTGCCTGGGGGATCGGGTTGGCACCGAAATAGTGCTTGATGACCTCCTGCAGCACGATCGCCAGTCCGAAGGTGACCAGGATCTGGTCGGCATGGGGCCGCTTGTAGAAATGCTTGATCAGGCCACGTTCCATGACGATGCCGATCAACAACATCACCGGAATCGCGATAAGGATCGATACAGGCACCGAGTAGTTGAGCAGGAAGGAGCCGAACTCGCCGAACCAGGATTCTATGTAGGGTGTTCGCACCTCGAGCGGGGTGCCCCATGCCGTCTGCTGTGTTTCGTCGACGACAACCTTTTCGAGGCTCAGCAGCTTGTTGAAGGTGACGGCGCAGAACGCGCCCAACATGAACAGCGCGCCATGCGCGAAATTGACCACACCGAGCGTCCCGAAAACCAGCGTCAGGCCGAGGGCAATGAGCGCGTAGGCGCCGCCCTTGTCGAGACCGTTGAGAAGCTGAAGAAATATCGCGTCCATGGATCGCGCCCCCGTTCAAGCTGTCGCTTTGCCGACCGGCCGCACAGGCGGCCGGTCAGCGGATTTGGACTAAAACCTCAAATCCGGACTAGCAGGTCTTGGCGTCCGCCGGACCCAGATCGCCGCCGAAGATGGACGCATCGTAGGTCACCTGTTCGCGCGGCACGATCTTCACGACTTCCAGAAGGTCGAACTGTGACTGCGGGTTCTCGTTGCCCTTCACGACAAGCACTTCCTTGAAGCACTGGTGGTCGGCCGCGCGGTACAGGGTTTCCCCGTTGCCCATGCCGTCGAATTCGAAGCCTTCGAGCGCCTTGATGACTTCCGGCGGATAGAAGGTTCCGGCCCGCTCGCAGGCATCGGCGTAAAGCAGCGCCTGCACGTAGCAGGTCTGGGCGGCCTGGGACGGCGGGAAGCCGTATTCCTGGCCGAAGGACTTGACGAAGGCCTTCGAACCCTCGTCCTGCAGCGACCAGTTCCAGTTGGTCGTGCCGAGGATGCCCTTGATGTTCTCGCCGGCACCCTGTGCCATCAGGCGTGAGAAGAGCGGAACGACGATCTGGAAATCCTTGCCGTTGACCTGCTTTTCGCGCATGCCGAACTGGACGGCCTGGGTCAGCGAGTTGACCATGTCCTTGCCGTAGTGGTTGAGGATCAGGACGTCCGCACCGGAATTGAGAACCGGCGTCAGATACTGCGAGAAGTCGCCCGCGCCAAGCGGCGTGCGCACGGCGTTGGCGGTCTGCCAGCCGAGTCCCTCGGTGGCGTCCTTGATCGATTCTTCCTGGGTCCAGCCCCAGTTGTAGTCGGCGGTCAGATGGTAGGCGGTGCGGTCCTTGCCAAGCTCGTCGGCGAGGATCGGTCCAAGCGCCAGACCGGATTGATAGGCATTGAAGAAGTGGCGGAAACCGTAACGTCTCTTGTCCTTGCCCGTCGTGTCGTTTGAGTGTGTCAGACCCGCCATGAAGATGACGCCCATTTCCTGGCACAGACCCTGCACCGCAACGGCAACGCCCGAGGACGAGCCGCCGGTGATCATGATGGCGCCGTCCTTTTCGATCATCCGCTTGGCGGACGCGCGGGCGGCGTCGGACTTTGTCTGCGTGTCGCCGGTGACGAACTCGACCTTCTTGCCGAGGATGCCGTTGCCCTTCAACGCCTTGGACGAGAACGTGTTGAGCAGACCGCCGTCGCCTTCACCGTTCAGGTGCTTCGTTGCGAGCTGGTAGGCGCGCAATTCGTCGGCGCCTTCATCGGCGTACGGACCGGATTGAGGCACGTTGAAGCCAAGCGTCACGGAGCTGCCGGTCGGCATGTTGCAAAAATCTTCCGCATAGGCGCCGCGCACGAAGCTCAACGGCGCTGCAAGCGCAACACCCGACGCCGCACCCGCTTTGAGCAAGCCACGACGTGTCATGGTAAGTCTGGACATAGAATTCCTCCCAAATGTCGCTGATCGAGCGTCCCGCTTCCTCACAACGGAACGTTCCAGATGCTAGCTACACGCGAGAAAGTCGCAATAATCCAATCGTTTATAAGACTTTGGTCTATTAGACTTTCGTCAAAGACCGGCTCACAACTTTTGTTGCGACGCGATGCTGAAATTGCTGCCGGTAACGTTCTCTTTGCTTGATCGTGATCAACGCTGCGGCATATTTTCCTGTTTAGAGTGCATCTAAAGTCTGATAGGACATGTATCGTTGAAACATGATGATCGGACCGAAACAGTCAGGGATGTTTGCAGTCCGCAATCGACCGCGATAAGCGGTGCGCAGTCTGCGAGTAAAAGTTGAGGGACTAATGGACTATCTGGCCACCTTTCAGGATGCGGTCGATCAACTGCACGCCGAAAAACGCTATCGCGTTTTTGCCAATCTTGAGCGCATTGTCGGAAAGTTCCCGCGCGCCGTTTACCGCTCCGGCGACGTCGCGCGCGAAGTCACGGTCTGGTGCTCCAACGATTATCTGGGCATGGGCCAGAACGAGTACGTGATCTCCGCACTTTGCGATGCGGCCGGGCGCATGGGCTCGGGCGCCGGCGGGACCCGCAACATTTCCGGCACCAACCACCCGCTCGTCGAGCTGGAGCTGGAACTGGCCGACCTCCACGGCAAGGAAGCGGCGCTGGTCTTCACGTCCGGATTCATCTCCAACGAAGCGTCGATCTCGACGATTGCCCGCCTGCTTCCCAACTGCCTCATCCTTTCCGACGAGCTCAATCACTCGTCCATGATCGAGGGCGTCAAACGGTCCGGCAGCGAGAAGAAAATCTTCCGCCACAACGACCTCGAACACCTCGAGGAGCTGTTGCGCGCGGCCGATCCGAAGCGCGCCAAGCTGATCGTGTTCGAATCGGTCTATTCCATGGACGGCGACATCGCACCGATCGAAGCGATCGCCGACCTTGCCGACAAGTACAATGCCATGACCTATATCGACGAGGTACATGCCGTGGGCATGTACGGGACCCGCGGCGGCGGCATTACCGACCGCGACGGGCTGGCCGGCCGGATCGACGTCATCGAGGGAACGCTGGCCAAGGCCTTCGGTGCGCTCGGCGGCTACATAGCCGGATCGCGGGCGGTGATCGACGCCGTTCGGTCCTACGCGCCGGGCTTCATCTTCACCACGGCGCTGCCGCCGGCCATCGCGGCTGCGGCGACAACCTCGATCCGCCATCTGAAGACCTCACAGGACGAACGCGCGGCGCACCAGCGCCAGGCACAGGCGACGAAAAAGGCGCTTACCAATGCCGGGCTTCCGGTCATGCCTTCCGAGACGCATATCGTGCCGCTGCTCGTCGGCGACCCGGAACTGTGCAAGATGGCATCGGACCGGCTGCTCGAGGTGCACGGCATCTATATCCAGCCGATCAACTATCCGACCGTGCCGCGCGGCACCGAACGGCTGCGGATCACGCCGAGCCCCTTCCATGACGACCTGCTCATTGCCGAACTCTGCGAGGCGGTGAAGGAAGTCTGGTTCACGCTCGGCATCCCGTTCGCCGCTGGCACCAACGAAGCGCCCGTCGGCTCGGACCGGATCGTCAAACTGACCGTTCCCAAGGCCGGCGGCTGACCCGCCGGGATCGCCGCACTGCAATCAGTTGCTCGAAATGAAACGCGCGAGACGGTCCGCGGCCGCCTCGACGTGATCCGTCCGGCGCAGGAAACAGGCACGCAGGAAGCTCTCCCCGCCGGGTCCGAATCCGGAACCCGGCGCCAGGCCGACAGCGGCCTCATCGACGATGCGGTAGGCTGCCTCGCTTGAGTTCTCCAGCCCGTCTATGGAAAAGAACGCATAGAACGCGCCCTGCGGCTTGAGCAGGCGCACCCTGTTGGTCGCCATCAGCGCGTCGCACAACAGGTCGCGGGCGTGCGCCGCACGACCCTTCTGCTCCTCGACATAGTCGTCGCCCTGGTTGAGCGCTTCGACGGCGCCGCGCTGCATGAACTGCGCGACACCGGAAGTGGAGTACTGGATCAGGTTCTCGAATACCTGCCCGAGTTCGGGCGGCGCCTTGATCCAGCCGACCCGCCAGCCGGTCATCGACCAGTTCTTGGAAAAGGTGTTGACGAATAAAATGCGGTCGTCCTCGGAGACAATGTCGAGAAAGGACGGCGCCCGGTGGCCGTCAAAATAGAACCGCGTATAGATTTCGTCGGCGACGATCCAGATGCCCGCCTGCCGCGCGAGGTCCAGGATGGCCTGCAGTTCTTCCCTGTTCGCTGTCCAGCCGGTCGGATTGGACGGTGTGTTGATGAAGAGTGCCCGGGTCGCCGGCCCGATGGCGGCGGACAGCTTTTCGAGATCGAGCGTCCAGCCGCGTTCCGTGCAATCCAGCGTCACGGGCACCGCCCTTGCGCCGGAGATTTCCAGCGCCGCGAAGATGTTCGGCCAGGTGGGCGACAGATAGACCATCTCGTCGCCCGCTTTACAAAGCGCCTCGACCGACAGCTTTATGGCCTGCATGCCGGAGCCGGTGACATAGAACGTCTCCGGATCGTGGGTGCCGCCGAAATGCCTGCCGTGATAGTCGGCAAGGGCCTGGCGAAGCTCCGGGATACCGCGCTGCCACGTGTAGAAGGTCTCGCCGTCACGCAGCGATTTTATCGTCGCGTCGTAGATGAAGGAGGGAGTCGGCTGGTCACCCTCGCCCACCCAGAGCGGGATCACGTCTTCCCGCAGCCGCGCATGGTTGACCACCGCCACAATGGCGCTTTCCGGCGTATTGCGCGCCTGGGGGCTCAAATCATCGAAAAAGCGCACGGTGTTCCTCCGCTCGAGGGTGTCTCGCTGCAGGAGGAATATAGGCGGCTAGCGGAAAAATCACGCGATTTTCCGTTATGGTCCCATCGACCGCGTTGATGGATGGCGGGCTACTTTCTGAGCAGGTCGCGGATTTCCGTCAGCAACTGCACGTCGGCCGGCGGTGCGGCCGGGGCAGCGGGTTTTGCCTCTTCCTTGCGGCGCATGTTGTTGACGGCCTTGACCATCAGGAAAATGATCCAGGCGAGGATGAGGAAGTTGAGCGCAACGGTGACGAAGTTTCCGTAGGCGAGAACGGCGCCCTGTTCGCGCGCGGCGTCGAGGGTCGAGGCCGTGACGGCACCGGAAAGCGGTATGAAAAAGTCGGAAAAATCGAAACCGCCGAAGATCGCGCCGACGACTGGCATGATGATGTCATCGGTCAGCGACTTGACGATCAGACCGAAGGCCCCGCCAATAATAACACCGACCGCAAGGTCCATAACGTTGCCTTTCGCTATGAACTCCTGAAATTCCTTCAGCATAGAGGATCCCCTTTATTTCATTTTCGATTCGTTACTTGAATCCGTGCGAGACTATACTTTTTTCTGCTTGAACAAAAACGACCGTCTTTGCAAACGGGGCGAGCGAGCAGCGGGGCTGCGAAAATACCGGCACAATGGCGGTATTAGGCATACCACTTTGTCCGCATTTTCTTGCGCGGCCTTTGCGTCTATGCTTCCCGGCAGGCCGATCGTTTTGAAAGGAATGGGGTTTTCATGCTGGCGGGCTGGGTGATCGTAACCGCGGCATTGCTTTATCTTCTGCTTCTGTTCGCGATCGCCAGCTATGGCGACCGCAAAACGGCGGCACAGCGCGGCACGACCACCGGACGGCCGCTGATCTACGCGCTGAGCCTCGCGGTCTACTGCACCTCGTGGACCTATTTCGGCGGCGTCGGCCTTGCCGCCCAGCGCGGCTATGAATTCCTGGCGATCTATTTCGGGCCGATCCTGATGTTCACCGTCGGCATGCCGGTGCTGCGCCGCATCGTCAATCTGGCGAAGGCCGAGAAACTGACTTCGATCGCCGACTTCATCGCCGCGCGCTACGGGAAGAACCCGACCGTTGCCGGCATCGTCGCAGTCATCGCCGTCGTCGGGACAATCCCCTACATCGCCCTGCAGCTCAAGGCGGTCGCGTTCTCCGTGACCATCATCATGTCGGCCACGCCCTTCGAGGCGCAGTCCGGATCGTTCCTCCTCACCGACATGGCGCTGGTCGTTGCCCTCCTGCTTGCCGGGTTCGCGGTGATTTTCGGAACAAGGCACACGGACGCGACGGAGCACCAGAACGGACTGATCCTCGCCGTTGCCATGGAATCCGTGGTCAAGCTGATCGCCTTCACAGCGGTTGGCCTGTTCGCCACCTTCATCCTGTTCGACGGGCCCGGCCATCTGATCGAGCAGGCGCGACAGAGCGAAGCCGCCATGACGGCTCTCAGCTACGACACGTCGGCGTCGCGCTGGATCGTGCTGACCATGCTTTCGGCGGTCGCCATTGTCGTCCTGCCGCGCCAGTTTCACGTCACCGTCGTGGAAAACCGCACCGAAAGCGAACTGAAAACCGCCGGCTACCTGTTCCCGATCTACCTGATCGCCATCAATCTCTTCGTCATACCGATCGCCATCGCCGGCCTTCTGACGCTCGGCGGCAACGGCTCGGGCGATCAGTACGTGCTGCTGCTGCCGCTGGCAAACGACATATCCTGGCTGTCGCTTGCCACGTTCATCGGCGGGTTTTCGGCGGCGACCGCAATGGTTATTGTCGCTTCCGTCGCCGTCGCCATCATGATTTCCAACGACATCGTCATGCCGGTTCTGCTGCGGCAGAACATCATCCGGCGCAGCAGCGATCTCGGCGACTTCACCGGCATCATCCTCAAGATCCGCCGCACCGCGATTTTCTGCATCCTGCTCCTGGGCTATGCCTATTACCGGTCCGCCAATATCAATGCCGGCCTTGCCTCGATCGGCCTGCTGTCCTTCGCGGCGATGGCGCAATTCGCGCCGGCGCTGTTCGGCGGCCTCGTGTGGAAGGGCGCCAATGCGCGCGGCGCGATCATCGGGCTGTGCGGCGGCATGCTGGTCTGGGCCTATCTGCTGTTCGTTCCGAGCCTCGGCGGGCCCGACAACTCGCATGTCGCGGCGGCGGTCCTCGATTTCCTGCTCCCGGGAACGGACGTCTTCTCCGGCGATGGAGCGGACCCGTTCGTCAACAGCGTGCTGCTCAGTCTCCTGGTCAACCTGGCCCTCTTTGTTGCCGGTTCGCTGAGCCGGCCGGCGCGACCGCTCGAGCGCATGCAGGCGGGCGTTTTCATACCGCAGCGCTCGATGATCCGGCCGGCCCGCAACGAGTGGCAATCGGGCATTTCCGTCAAGCAGCTCAAGCAGGCGATCACCAAATATCTCGGCGCCGAGCGCACCGAGCGCTCATTCCACACCTATGAAACGACGCGTGGCCGCTGGCTGGAGCCGAGCGCCCCGGCCGACATGGACCTGGTGCGCTACGCGGAGCAGCTGCTCGGCAGCGCCATCGGATCGGCGTCGGCGCGGCTGGTGCTGTCGCTGCTGTTCCAGAAGGAAGACGACACGTCATCCGACACGGCGCGGCTCCTGGACGAGGCATCGGAGGCGCTGCAGTACAACCGCGATCTGCTGCAGAGCGCGCTGGGGCAGATGGACCAGGGAATCACCGTCTTCGACCGCAACAACCGGCTGAGCGTCTGGAACCGCCGGTTCCGCTCGCTCCTGGACCTGCCGGAAGCCGTCGGACAGGTCGGCGTCGCGCTGGAGGATATCGTGCAGATCCTCGCCGATCGTGGCGATATTCGCCCCGACCAGGTCAAGGGGATCATCGACAGCTTCCTGACGATGGACGTCTCCTGGACGGTGACGCTGAAGGGGTCGGGGCGGATCATCGAGATCCGTTCCAATCCGATGCCCGATTCCGGCGTGGTCACGACCTATGCGGACATCACCGAACGGGTTGCTTCGGCAAACGCACTCGAACAGGCCAACGAGACCCTGGAGCAGCGTGTCGCCGAACGCACAGCCGAGCTCGTGCGCGTGAATGGCGAGCTGGCGCAGGCGCAATCGCGGGCCGAAGAAGCCAATATCGGCAAAACGCGTTTTCTGGCGGCCGCCGGTCACGACATCCTGCAGCCGCTCAACGCGGCGCGTCTCTATTCCTCGTCGCTGGTCGAGCGCCTCGGGCAATCGGACAACCGGGAACTCGTCAAGAACATCGATTCATCGCTCGAATCGGTCGAATCCATCCTCGGCGCCGTGCTCGACATCTCCAGGCTCGATACGGGCGCCATGAAGCCGCAAATCTCCAGTTTCCCGCTCAACGACGTGCTGCGGCGGATCGAGACGGATTTCACGCCGCTTGCGGCGGAAAACAATCTCGAATTGCGGGTTATCCCGACATCCGTCGTCGTGCGCAGCGATCCGAACCTGCTGCGGCGGCTGATACAGAACCTCGTTTCGAACGCCATCAAATACACAAAGAGCGGCGGCGTACTCGTCGGCGTGCGTCACCGCGGCGACAAGGCGTTCGTGCAGGTGATCGATACCGGGATCGGCATACCGCAATCGGGCTTCGAGATTATCTTCCGGGAGTTCACGCGGCTCGACGACGGCGCAAAGACGGCGTCCGGTCTCGGTCTCGGCCTGTCGATCGTCGACCGCATCGCGCGGGTCCTCGAGCATCATGTGCACCTGGCGTCAGATCCCGGCAGGGGCACCGATTTCAGGGTGGAGATCCCGATCGAGACCAACATCCGCAAGGTGCAGACGGCCGCGGACGGGCGCGCACAGGCCCTGGCGCCGGCTTCGCTCGACGGCCTCAGCGTCATCTGCATCGACAACGAGCCCAAGATCGTCGAGGGGCTCCGCCTGCTCCTCGAGGGCTGGAACTGCCGGGTGAAAACGGCGGGGAGCCTTTCGGAAATCGGTCCTCTGCTTGCACAGGAGTCGTTGCCGCCGGACGCGATCGTCGCGGATTTCCACCTGGACGACGGCAACGGCATTCAGGCGATAACGCGTATCCGGGAGCACTGGAACGTCGACATCGCCGCGGTTCTGGCAACCGCCGACCGGACCCTCGACGTGCGCAACAGGGCCGAGGAACGGTCGATCTCGATCTTCAACAAGCCGCTGCGGCCCGCCGCCCTGCGCGCTTTCCTCAACCAGATCGCCGCGGCCCGGAAATCCGCCGCGGAATAGAGCGGGTCGTGATCACCTGACCGTGCCGGACTCCCGGTCGAGCGCGTCGGTGCCGATTTTCGACAACTGGATCACGGCTTGAGTCCGGCTGTCGACGGCGAGCTTTTGCAGCACGGCCGAGACATGCGCCTTGATGGTCGCCTCGGACACGTTGAGCTCGTAGGCGATCTGCTTGTTCAAAAGCCCCTCTGCCAGCATCCCGAGCACCCGGCTCTGCTGCGGCGTCAGGGTCTGGAGGCGCTTGATGAGATCGGCGACCTCGGGGTCCTGCTCAAGACCGAGTTCGAAACCGCGCGGCGTCCATATTTCGCCGGACAGGACGGCCGCGATGCCGTCGCGGATTTCCTCGATGCTGGCGGATTTCGATATGAAGCCGGACGCGCCGAGGTCGAGGGCACGGCGCACGGTGGCCTGGTCATCCGATGCAGAAACCACCACCACGGGAAGGCTTACATATTCGGCCCGCAGGGCAATCAGGCCGGACAGGCCGCTGACGCCCGGCATCGTCAGGTCGAGAAGCAGCAGATCCGCTTCCGGGTGCTCCTTCGCCGCGTTGCGCGCCGCGCCGAAATCGCCGGCTTCGACTATCTCCAGACCGTCCTCAATTCCGGCAAGCGCCTGCCTCATCGCCCCGCGGAACAGCGGATGGTCATCTGCAATAATGAACGTTTTCGCCAACTTGATCGCCCCCTCCCAGAGGCCGCCGCACCTGAAAGAGATCGTGTCCTCCCGCCCAATCGGTCCGGCTATTTGTTCTGCAATGCATATCGCGTTGCACGCGGCAATGCTACCGGCCTAGCCTGTCCGGGCAAAGGTTTTTCTTTACCGGTCTTTCCTCGTTCGGCGCCGTTACGGGATGGATTCGGCCTTCAGGACGCACACCGCACGACCAGGGAATGAGGAAGATCCAGTTTCCGGTCGTCACAGTTCCGGCAGACCTCGACATCTGCGCGAAACAGGGCGGCTTTTTTCAGCGCCAGCCGGCTGTTTGGGTATTCGCCGAGGTAAAGCCGGCTGAAACGGTCGGGCAGGAGCCGGCAATCCTTTGCATGTACTTCATGCACGCCATTAGTTTTGTTTTCGTCGAGAAAGTAACTTGGCAACAGAATCCTCCAAAAGATGGCAGGAAGTAATCCCGCCAACAATTATCGAATAATACCGCCCTGATTCGTTATATCGAACTAGTTCTACACGTATTCAACGGGTTGCGCCTATAAACCAAAACTATAATTCATAATCCATGCAACCAAGGTTAACGGGCCTCAGGTCCGGTCCGGAGGCAACGTACCAGGCCGGCGGCCGTCATTGTCTTTCTCGATATCCTCGATAACACCCAGAAACCGCCGCATGAGGTTTTCCATGACGCCGAACGTGCGATCGATCTCCTCGTCGGTGGGAAACCTGTTTTCCCGCCCGCCGGGCCGTTCCTCCAGGCTTCGTTCAAGGGCCGCAATGCGCTCCTCAAGGAGGTCGATCTCCTCCTCAAGCGCCCGTCTTTCGTCGGCCGCCATGCGGCACACGATCTGGCCTTCTGCCTCGGAGCAAACGGAAATCTCCCCGGTATAGGAATCAAGCCGCACGAAGCCGTCTCCCGAGGGTTCGATCACGAACCGGTTCTCCTGCGCGGATACCGGCGCGCAGACGAGCAGCAAGGCCAGGCACGCCGGATACACCGGCCTCGGTCCAAAAATCTGGTTCATTTCCGCCTGCCCCCGGTGATTTATTCGATCCGACGGTGTAGTTAGCTGATGATCGTGCCGAAATTACGATGCGCGGGACTGAGGATCATGACGGGACTCATATACAAGATCGTGCCGCGCGCACTCTGGCGACAGGCCCTGGAAGCCGACCGCTTCGACGGCGCCGCGATCGATATCCAGGACGGATATATCCACTTTTCGACGGCCGCCCAGGTGGCGGAGACCGCCGCGCTGCACTTTGCGGGGCAGGATGACCTCCTCCTGGTCGCGGTCGACGGCGCCGACCTTGGCGAGGCCTTGAAGTTCGAGCCCTCCCGCGGCGGCGACCTGTTTCCGCATCTTTACGGACCGTTGCCGGTCGGGCTGGTGCAATGGGCGCTGCCGATGCCGCTGGGCGGCGACGGCAGGCATGTGCTGCCCGCGCTGGAGCGGCGATGAACCCGCTTTACGCGCTGGCGCGGAACGCACTCTTCGCGCTCGATCCCGAAACCGCCCACAGGCTCTCCATCAAGGCGCTCAAATCGGGCGTACTGCCCGGGTATGCGACTGAGCCGAATCCGCGCCTCGCGGTGAAGGCCGCCGGCCTGCACTTCAAAAACCCGATCGGCATAGGCGCCGGATTCGACAAGAATGCCGAGGTGCCAATGGAGGTGTTGCGCCTGGGTTTCGGGTTCACGGAAATCGGGTCGGTGACACCGCGGCCGCAGCAGGGAAATCCGCGGCCGCGGATCTTCCGGCTGCCGGCCGACCGTGCGGTCATCAATCGGCTCGGTTTCAACAATGAGGGGCACGCGACCGTGCTTCGCAGGCTGCGCGCCATCACAGGTCAGCGACCGGGGCCGATCGGGGTCAATGTCGGCGCAAACAAGGACTCGGACGACCGCATCGGCGACTACGCCACCGGCATTTCGGTCTTCTACGACGTGGCGGACTATTTCACGGTCAACGTCTCGTCGCCCAACACCCCGGGATTGCGGGACCTGCAGGCGCGCGAGACGCTGACACGACTGGTCAACGCCGTGCACGAGGCCCGGACGGCCTGCCAGGCCGCGGGCAAGGCGGGCAAGCCGGTCTTTATCAAAATAGCGCCCGACCTGACGGAGGAAGACCTCGAAAACATTGCCGACGTGGCGGGTGAACACTCGGCCGACGGTCTGATCGTATCCAACACGACATTGTCGCGGGAAGGTCTCGGCGCCGACAGGCATCTCGGCGAGGCCGGCGGGCTTTCGGGGCGCCCGCTCTTCGAGCGGTCGACCATCGTTCTTTCGAAGCTGCGCAGGCTGGTCGGTCCGGACATCACGCTGATCGGACTTGGCGGCGTCGACTCGGCGGAAACGGCGCTTGAGAAAATCCGCGCCGGCGCGGATCTGGTCCAGCTTTACACGGGCTTTGTCTACGAGGGTCCGGGTATCGTTGCGAAAATCCTGTCCGGTCTTTCCCGGACTATCCGGCGCGAAGGGGCCGCCTCGATTTCCGATCTGCGTGACAGTCGCCTTGAAGAATGGTCTGAAAGGCCGATCCCGCGATAACGGGCCCGGTCGAAAGGCCGTGCGGGTCAGTGGACCGTGTTCATGCCGTCACCGAGCATTCTGGCCACGTCCGCGACGGTGTTCGTGCTCGAAACCTGCTCGATATCGAGGCGATATCCGGTCCTCTCCTCGATCACCATGAGCAGAGTCAGTTGCACGATACTGTCCCATTCCGGGAGCTGAGAAAGGGCGCAATGGCAGTCGATACGCTCCGCCGGCATCAGCAAAATGTCGGCAACCACCTGTCGTACGACCGAGACGCTTTTTTCCATCGATCTGTTCCCGCTGCAATAAAATCGGCGACCATGCGGATCGAGTTACGCACCCGAAAGGGACCCAAACGCACCGGCCCCGCGCACTGGAATATTTGCCTCTATCGCGCCTTTTATATGACCAGAACCCGCAAAAATCCTGATCGGCAATCAATTTTTCACAGTATTTGAGAAGATTTGTCAACAGGTGTATAACTGCGCCGCCACCGCCGGTTTGCAATCTCTTTTTGGTATGAGTGGGTTAGCGGCCAGAGCTGATTTCACAGGCCCAACCGCGCCGCACTGGCGGCGGCGCCCGGCCAGCCCGATTTCCGGGACACTCCGGTCCGCACGCCACGTTCACCGGGTGTGTCCGGCTGCCACGGGTGGTTTGAATGCGCCGTCCGCGCGGTTGCCGAGCATCGCATAGAGCGAGAGCCCGCGTGCACCCAGAAACGCCAGCAGTGCCAGCCAGAGCCCGTGATTGCCGATTGCCGGGACCAGAACCCAGATCAGGACGACGAAGAGCGCGAGCGACAGCAGCATCATGTTGCGCATGTCCTTTGACCAGGTCGCGCCGATGAAGACGCCATCCATCTCGAACGCCAGCACGCCGACGACGGCTGTCAGGGCCGCCCAGTGCAGGAACCGGCTGGCCTCCGCACGCACGTCCTGGGATGTCGTGAGAAAATCGACGACCGCCGTTCCAAAGACGAGGAAGAACAGGGTTGTCGCCGCGGCAAGGCAAAATCCCC
Organism: Nitratireductor sp. XY-223; assembly: GCF_004959855.1. Classification (GTDB taxonomy): domain Bacteria; phylum Pseudomonadota; class Alphaproteobacteria; order Rhizobiales; family Rhizobiaceae; genus Hoeflea_A. The sequence continues at coordinate 234,915 of NZ_SPNT01000005.1, forward strand.
AGATGAGCGCGAGACGGACGGCACGGTCGAAGGCCGGGCGGTAGTTCGCGCCGATCGCCCGCCCGGCGAGCTGTTCCGCGGCCGTCGCGATCCCGTCGAGATAGTAACCGGCGACCATGAAGAAATTCATCAGCACGGCATTGGCGGCGAGCGTTACCGGGCCGAATTGCGCGCCCTGGCGCACGAAGAGCGCGAAGGCGGCAAGCAGCGCGAAGGAGCGGATCATGATGTCCCGGTTGAGCGACATCAGCCTTTTGATCGCCGTTTTGTCGAGCACATGCTGCCAATCCGGCCGCGCGGCACGATCGAAGCGTGCATAGACGTAGGCAAAGCCGACCACCGCCCCGATGGCCTCGCCGGTCACGGTCGCCCAGGCAACGCCGGCAATACCCCAGCCAAGGCCAAGCCCCAGCCAGATGGACAGCACGATGTTGATGCCGTTGATCAGCGTCTGGAGCGCCAGTCCGGCAAAGGCCTCGCCGCGGCCGAGCACATAGCCGAGGATCGCATAATTGGCGAGGCTGGCCGGGGCGGACACCATTCTGATCGTCACGTAGGTCTCGGTCGCGCGGCGCACGGCCTCGCCGGGCGCAATCGCCCAAACGCCAACCCATACGATCAGTGGCGAGATCAGCAGCAGTGCCAATCCGCAGGCAAGGCCGATCGTCAGGGAACGCCAGAAAACCGCCTGCTCCTCGCGCGGATCTGCCCGACCGAAAGCCTGGGCAACCAAGCCGGTGGTGGAGGCGCGCAGGAAATTGAAGGTGGTGAAGACGAGGTCGAATATCACCGCGCCGACGGCAAGGCCGCCGAGGAGTGCCGCATCGCCCAAGCGGCCGACGACGGCGGTGTCGACCAGGCCCAGCAACGGTGTCGTCAGATAGGCAAGCGTCATCGGCGCGGCGATGGACAGAACCAGCCGGTTGCTCACGTGAAAGGGCCGCTCCTGCGGCCCGGCCCCTTGCGTTGTCGGGGTCCGATCCATGGCATTAACCAGATTTTGCTGGCCACGCAGGGCTGCGGAATTGCAGCCGGCGGCATACAAGGATGGTTTATTGGCGCGCTAGCGCCGGAAGCTCAATATCCGCAATACCAGAAAGACCGGCACGACCACAACCGCGCCAAGCAGGAGATAATCGCCGAAACGGCCGAGCGCGGCAAAACCGAGCTCCCAGACGTTCACAAGGAAATCGCGCACGGCGTAAACCACGTCGATCGGGTACCAGTTGAAGGCACTCATCACCGCGCCGACGATGAACGAGATCACCAGCAGCTTGACCAGCGTCCGGCCGGGGGTGTCCCCGAGAAACCGCGTCAGCCTTTCCGACATGCGCCACCACTCCGTTTCGATGTGTCATAGGTAGTCGCAATCGGCAGCCGCTTCAATATCATTTGGCGGCGGGCGCATGCGCCATTTGGCGCGGGCGAGACATGGTTTAACTTCACCCCGTGGAATCTGATTCTGACATAAAGCCGGACAATGGCGGGCCGCCCCTGCCCGAGCCGTTCTCAGACTGGTTTTCTGCGCGCGGATGGCAACCGCGGGCGCATCAGCTCTTGCTGCTCAAAAACGCGCAGGCGGAACGTTCGTCGCTGCTGATAGCACCAACGGGCGCCGGCAAGACACTGGCCGGTTTCCTGCCGTCGCTGATCGACATCACGCTGAAGGAGAAAAAGCGGCGTCCGGGCGCGGCGCGCGCGTCGGCGCGGCGCGGCATCCATACGCTCTATGTCTCGCCGCTGAAGGCGCTGGCGATCGATATCGAACGCAACCTCGCCAATCCGGTGGCGGAAATGGCGCTTCCCGTGCGCATCGAGACGCGGACCGGCGACACGCCCCCGTCCAAGCGGCAACGCCAGAAACGCGATCCGCCGGATATCCTCCTGACGACACCGGAGCAGATCGCCCTGCTGATCGCAAGCCGGGAGGCGGAGCTTCTTTTCGGCGACCTGAAATACGTCGTCTTCGACGAGCTTCATTCACTGGTGACGTCCAAGCGCGGGCACCTGCTGTCCCTCGGCCTTGCCCGGCTGCGGCGCCACAGACCGGAGCTCAGGACCATCGGCCTGTCGGCGACCGTCGCCGAACCGGAGGCGCTGCAGGCGTGGCTCATGCCGCAGACCGGGGCGGACGCGCCGGTGCTTGCCGAGCGCATCGTGATCGCGGGCGGCGCAAAGCCCGAGATCACCATCCTGCGCACGGAAGAGCGCGTCCCCTGGTCCGGCCATTCGGCGCGCTATGCCATGGCGGACGTCTATCAGGCGATCCGCGAGCACAAGACGAGCTTGCTTTTCGTCAACACCCGCAGCCAGGCCGAGCTGCTGTTCAGGGAGCTGTGGCGCATCAACGAGGACGACCTGCCGATCGCGCTGCACCACGGCTCGCTCGATGCCAGCCAGAGGCGCCGGGTCGAAGCGGCGATGGCCGGCAACAAGCTGCGCGCCGTCGTGGCCACGTCGACGCTCGATCTCGGCATCGACTGGGGCGATGTCGACCTCGTCGTCCATGTCGGCGCGCCGAAGGGCGCCAGCCGCCTTGCCCAGCGCATCGGGCGCTCGAACCACCGCATGGACGAGCCGAGCCGAGCCATCCTGGTGCCGGCAAACCGTTTCGAGGTGATGGAGTGCCAGGCGGCGCTCGACGCCAATTATCTCGGTGCCCAGGACACGCCGCCGGTCGGTGACGGCACCTATGACGTCCTGGCCCAGCACGTGCTCGGCATGGCCTGCGCCGAACCGTTCGACGCCGATACACTTTACGCGGAGGTCACGACCGCCGCGCCGTACCGGTCACTCGAACGCGCGCAGTTCGATCGCGTGCTCGACTTTGTCGCGACCGGCGGATACGCGCTGAAGACCTACGACCGCTACGCCCGTATCCGGCTGACGAAAGACGGCACCTGGCGCGTCAGCCACCCGCGCGTCGCCCAGCAGTACCGGCTCAATATCGGCACGATCATCGAGGCCCCGGAGTTGCGGATCCGGCTGACACGGCACAGCGGCCGCGGCGTCAACGTGCGCGGCGGGCCGGTGCTCGGCAAGATCGAGGAATCCTTCGTCGAGATGCTGTCACCGGGAGACACGTTCCTGTTTGCCGGCAAGGTGCTGCGCTTCGAGGGGATCAAGGAAAACGAGTGTATCGTCTCGAAGGGCGGCACCGGCAGCCCCAAGATCCCGGCCTATGCCGGCGGCAAGTTTCCGCTGTCCACCTATCTCGCCGACCAGGTTCGCTCGATGCTGGCGGATCCCGTCTCCTGGAGCACCCTGCCGGACCAGGTTCGCGAATGGCTTGAAATCCAGCAGCGCAAGTCGCTGCTGCCGAAGCACGGCGAGCTGTTGATCGAAACGTTCCCGAACGCCGACCGGTTCTACATGATGATGTACCCGTTCGAGGGACGGCTGGCGCACCAGACCCTCGGCATGCTTCTGACCCGGCGGCTGGAACGGGCCCGGGCGCGGCCGCTCGGCTTTGTCGCCACGGACTACGCGATGTCCGTTTGGGGCCTACGCGACATGGGCCTGATGATCGAGCGCGGCGAGTTGTCGCTCGCCGGCCTTTTCGACGAGGACATGCTCGGCGACGATCTCGAAGCATGGCTCGCCGAATCGTGGATGCTGAAACGCACCTTCCGAAACTGCGCGATGATCTCCGGCCTGATCGAGCGGCGGTTTCCGGGCCAGGAGAAAACGGGCCGTCAAATCACCGTTTCCGCAGACCTCATCTACGACGTGCTGCGCAGCCACGAGCCGGATCACATCCTTTTGCAGGCGACGCGCACCGATGCAGCAGCCGGCCTGCTGGATATTCGCCGGCTTGCGGATATGCTGTCACGAATCAAGGGCCGAATCATCTTGAACCGGCTGGACCAGATTTCACCGCTTGCCGTGCCCGTTATGCTGGAAATCGGCAAGGAACCCGTGTCCGGGGAAGCGCAAGATGATATTCTGGCCGAAGCGGCGGACGAGATCATTGCCGAGGCGATGAGCTGAGACAAACGAGGGCATTGCGAGGGATGAACAGGGCAAACGCCGCGCAGGCATTGGTCGCCGACGACATGATCCGCACCGCAGACATCGACATCAACGGAACGGCGGCGATTTGCGATCCGATCGGCGCGCTTTACCTCCCGGGTAGCCGGACATTGGTCGTTTCAGACCTGCATCTTGAGACCGGCGCGGCCCATGCGCGGCGCGGCATGCTGCTGCCGCCCTACGATACGGGTCTGACACTGAAGCTGCTTCAGGCGGCGCTCGACCGCTACGGGCCGTCCCGTGTCATCAGCCTCGGCGACAGTTTTCACGACCGCCACGGCGCCGGGGCGCTGCCCGAGGCAAGCCAGGCGCAGATCATGGCCATGATGCGCGGCCGCGACTGGTTCTGGATCGCGGGAAACCACGATCCCGATCATCCGGCCGGCCTTCCCGGCGATTGTGTCGGCGCGCTGCAATTCGACGGTCTGTGCTTCCGGCATGAGCCGTTGGGGGGGACCGCCGACACAGCCGGCGAGGTTGCCGGTCACCTGCACCCGGCGGCGCGGGTCGTGCGGCGCGGCAGGGGCGTGCGGCGTCCCTGTTTCGCGACCGACGGACTGCGCCTCATCATGCCGTCATTCGGCGTGACGACGGGCGGGCTCAACCTGCGCAATGCGGCTTTCCAGGGGCTGTTCCACCAAAGCCTTCTGACGGCCCACCTCCTCGGCCGCGAACGGATCTATTCGGTGCCGTTCGACCGTCTGATCGGGTGAGAGGCGACAAAGAACCCGCATCGAACCAAAGTTCGTCCAAGTCGAGAAATATTGTCATTCCCTGCCATGCGGGCCGCTTGTTGCCGATGAGCGCGTGCGATGACGCGTTGCGGTTGTAAATTCCAGGTCCTTGTACCATCATCGCGTCTGCCTGCAGCGACAAGTGGCACCTAATGTCCGGGAGACCCACTATGAGCACCACTGCATTGTCTGACACCGATATCGATGCCATCAAAACCATGATGAGTGACTGGACCACGGCGCTGGTAAACCAGGACTGGTCTCAATGGCGGAGTTACTGGGACGAAGACGCCGTTCTGATGCCGCCGGATCACAAGCGCATCGTTGGGCGGGCAGAACTCGTTTCATTTGCGTCCGCCAGTCTCGGAAAGATCAACTCGTTTGCTTTTTCCGACTGGACCTTCGACGGGTTTGGGGATCTCGCCGTGGTGACCAATACGATCCGCATCGAAGTCGACGGTGCAGCGCCGGAGCAGCCGCAGGCCGCCAACGACCAGATGATTCTGGTGCGCAAGCATGCGGACGGGAACTGGCTCATCCACAAGGTGATCTTCAACGGAAGCGCGGCGGCCTGATCCCGCAACTCGGTGCTGCGTCCCGGACTCTCCTAGAACCGGATTCGCAAAACCGCGCTGGACGAGAAATCCCGGCGATCGCTGGAAATCAGACCGCCCGCCGACAGGGAAAAGGTCGCCGCCGGAGAGAAATCGACCGCCAGTGACGATTCGATACGGGCCCGGTCGCGGTCCTCTTCGGGGCCGCGCACGGCAAAGGCGGCCGGCAAACCCGACAATTGCAGGCTCGCTGACGGCGTGTCCTCCCCTACAAGCCGGTCGTAGGCAAGGGTAAGGCTCGGGCGCACGGCCGCACCGTTGATCCTTGTCTCGGTGTCAATGCGAATGCCCGCCGACAGGGCACCCTGGCTCAGCGACTCTCCGCCCAAGGACAGGTTGAGCGCCCCTGCCCCGGTTTCAGAAAATCCGTTGTGATGGGCGTAAAAGCCGCTGACGGCCACCAACGGCGAAACAATGGTCTTGCCCGACAGGAGCGGCATTTGGTTGCTGACATCGAAACCGTGTCGCACCTCGGCCGAAATCGCCGACGACCAGGCGCTATAGTCCGCGACGGCCGCCCGCGTCATGCCGGCAAAGCTGACGAGGCGGCTGGTGTCGATCATCTGGTAGGCAGCGGATGCCGCGACCGCGGCTGAAAAGCCGGCGCTGTCGCGGGACGCTCCGGCATGGCCGTAGACGCCGAGATGAAGACTGTCGATATCGGCGGATTGCGCACGCGCCGAGATATTGCCGTTTGTCCTGGAATAGCCCGCGCCGAAGCCGATGACGGCGCCCGGCACCACGGATTCGGGACTGATTTCAAAGCCGCCGGCGATGCCGGCAAGATCGCTGTCCCAGGCGGCGGCATTGCCGTCGCCGTCGACATCGGCCGCAGCGCCGAAGAGACCCGCCCAGATGCGCCGATCGCCCGGCTTCGTATCCTGCCGCGCACCGCTTGCGCCGGCAAATCCGGTGACGACGCCGGCCGAACCGTTTATAGCGTCTTCGGCATCCAACTGGCCGAGGAGCAATGCGTTAAAGCGTTTGGCGGCTTCGCCCGTCATGACCTGGCTGTCGGCGTGGATTTCGCCCTGGATCGCATCGAAGGCGGCCAGCGCGGCGGCCTCGTCAAGACCGAGAAGCGCGAGAACGACGTCGGCCCCGTCGGCGGTGTCGGTAAATCCCGGAGCCTCAAGCACGCGTGCCACCTGCCTCTGGTTGAACGTGCGGGCAACCGAGGAAAAGTCGGCAACACGGGTCAGTATCAGGAATACGTTGTTCGGATTGTAGTCGAGCAGGAAATCCAGAAACGCGGACGTGTCGCTTACGCCGTCGAACGACCCCGATACACCGCCATCCGACGTCACGATCGTGTAGATCTGGCCGTCCGAATAGTCGGTTTCCGCATCGACGAGGAAGACATTGACCGTTCCGCCATTGATGGTCGTCGACCCGGTGACATCCAGAAGGTCGGATGTTCCGTCGCTCGCCAGTTCCACGTCGAGGGCAGAGTCGATATTGAAGACCGCGTTGTTCGCCACACCCAGCGTCCCGATCGAGGTGCCCGTCGCGACCGTCCCGTTGTTAACGAGCCCGCCGATCGTGCCGATGCCGCCGAGGACCGCGCCGGGGTCCACAGTCATCTCGGCGCCGGACAGGTCCGCATTGTTGAGGAGCGTTCCGTCATTGACGGCGAAAGCCGAAAACTCCGTATTCGTCCCGGTCAGGGTCCAGGTTGAATCGCCCTGTTTCGCGTATGTCTCGAAATCGCGGAACTGTTCGCCGATTGTCGGCGTTCCGGCCGCATCGACAAGTGCGACATCGAAGGCACCGATGCCGGAGCCGCCGAGCACGAACGCGTCGGTCTGGCCGGCCTGGGTGCCGCCGCTGACGAGGCCGGTAATCGAGAAGCCCGGATGAAGCTCCAGCGTGTCATCGCCGTCGCTGAGGTCGATGGACAGTGCGTCCGCCGCCGGTCCGGCCACGCTTCCAGCGACCGTCAGGTGGACCGTGGCATCGGGGAATATCGGGTTGACCGACGAGCCGGGTTCCGCCGAGATGGCCAGCGCCTGTTCCGAGACCACGCTGCCGGTGCTGCCGATGGTGACGGTGGCGCTCAGCGGCTGGTTGAAGGGAAAAAGGTAAATCCCGCGCGACAGCAGTCCCTTTGCCGTGACAGTGCCGTCGACGTTGATTTCGATCGTGTCGGTTCCGCTCGTGGTGAAGGTCGGCAGGTATATGGCGTGAGAGAAACTGCCGTTCGTCGTGACCTGCCCGCCCTGACCCACATTGATGACGTCGTTCTGGCTTGCCTGGATACCGTAGGCGAAGCTTCCGAACGTCTCCACCTGCCCGTTCATGTTGACGGTGCTGCCGCCGATCGTGCCGAACAGGCCGGTGGTGATGCCGTGGCCGGACTGACCGCCCGTGCCGCCGTCAAAGCTGGTCATGATCACGCCCGTTGCGCCGACATTGACGACGGAATTGCCGTTGACCGCAACACCGGAGGCGCCCGAACTGAAGGGGTTGGACGGGATGATCTGAGCGGTCCTGATCGTGCCGTTGACGGTCACATCCGCATTTGCGCCAAGCGACACCCCGGCGGAACTGCTGCCGTAGGTTTCGATCAGCCCGCCTTCGTCGATGATGACGGTGATGTCTTCCGCCCTCGGAAATCCATCCGCCGAAATGGCATTGGCCGCTCCGGGATCGCTGCGGGTGCGGACGACGCCCGTGGAACCGATGGTTATGCGATCGCCGGCACCCGCCACGATGCCAAGCGCGCTGCTGCCGCTCGTGTCGATCGTGCCGTCGATCTGGAAAACATTGCCACCGCCGCCGCCGTCGAAACCAAAGCCGCCCGGGGCGGAACTGTTGACGACGCCGGTCTCTCCCAGCGTCACGGTGGTGTCGGAAAACCCCGAAATGCCGAAGCCGACGCCGCGATAGCCGCTGATCTGGCCGTGGATGATGATATCGGCGCCGGACTGAATGTTGATGGCGTTGGCGAAATTGCCGCTGGTGTCGATCTCGGCGCCCTGCTCGACGAGGACCGTCGCACCGTCGCGCAGATCGATCCCCTCGACGAGAACCGACGACGGCTGGATCAAAGCGCCGCTGCGTACATTGACCGTTATGCCGTCATTGCCCGCAACACCGGTCGCATCGGTGCCCGGCGCCGTGCACTCGACGGTCGTGTTGTCGGCGGGGGTGTTGTTCGAGCACGCGGCGTGCGCCTTGTCGAACGACATCGACCAAATCACGACAAACAAGACGATCGGGCCGGCGAAGAGGCGCGCCGGCCCCAGCAATTGGTTGTGTCCCATCTCCATCCCCAATCGCAAACTCGGCACCGGTCGAAGCCCGGTGCGTTACGCCGGTTTACTTTAGGGACTGATGCGGCCGCCGATACTGTAGGACTCTACAGGTGCGCCGCTGAGGTTCCGGCCGGGCAAATCCGGCGTCGGCGAAGCATTGCCGGCTTGCGGACGTTATCCCCTGGCGGTCAGTTTGGTGACGGCCAGACGCGCCGCCTCGGTGCGATTGGAGATCCCGAGGGCCGCGAATATGCGCGATATGTGGAACAGGACGGTCCTGATGCTGATCTTCAGGATGGCCGCTATCTCGGCATTCGATTTTCCCTGGCACAGCCAGTAGAGGACTTCGGCCTGCCGCTTGGTCAGCCCCAGCTCCCGCAGCGGCGCCGAAGACACGGAGTCGATGAACGATTCGCACAGCAGGCTGAATCCGCCGTTGCGGGCGCCGGACAGTATGCGCAGCGACAGCCGCTGCAGCCCCTTCTGCTTTACAAGCGGCGCCGCCCTTCGTGACGATGCCTGCCTCGCATCAAGGCTCGCTCCGATCCAGGCCTCAACTTCCGGCGGCAGGCGGTCGGCATCGGATGATTTGCCGAAGAACCGTGCCATATCGATAACGGCGCGGTCCGAGATGCGGACAATCCCGAGGTCGGCGTCGAGTTCGATCCAACTGGCCCCGAGCGCGTTGAGCGCCTCCTCGCTGCGCGACAGCCGCTGTTTCATCCGGGTGTGATCCCTGGCGTTGCGATAGGCCTGGGTCAGGTGCGGGATCAGTCTGGCCAGAACTTCCCGGTGGCGCTCGCTGAAGTCGCTTTCATGCCGGTTGAAGGCAAAGGCGACGAGAATGTTCTCGTCGAGCGGCAGGGCGACCGCGATCTGGAACTCGCCGCCGACGGCCTTGTCACTGTAGAAGGCATTGTAGATGGACGTCGCGCGCCATTGGTCGCGCGTCAGGAAATCGGATATCTTCTTCGGGCCGCCCAGGTGCCTGGAGTGGTGTTCGATCAGCGGGTTCTGCATCATGCTCGATTCGAACAGGAACTGTTTCTTGTCGTACAGTTTCTGGGCATCCGGAGAGTCGACGATGCTCATCATCCGTCGTTCGCCATAATTCACTTCGTTGTAGCCGGTCCTGTAGGCATCGACCAGCAACGGCAACTCGCGCATCGCCGTAACAATGAAATCGTCGAGATCCTGCAGCCGGTAAAGCCGCTCGAGCACCCGGTCGATCCTATCGAGATCGTGCTGACTGAGAGTTACCGCCTGTTCCACGACCGTCCCCATCACAGATCGCCGGACAAAAGCCTCGGTGCATGCCGCCAAATCACCGTTTGCCCGCATGGTGCCGCGGGCCACCGCCCCTGCCGATCCGGATTCGGCATACCGATCAGCAACTTAACTCTATTTTGTCCACTCCGATCAGGCAGTCAAAAAGAAAATAAAATTTTCAACGCGAAAGTTTTATCTCATCTTTGAAAAGTCGGTCGCGTTGAGGCATAGTGGGCAAAGCCGTTGAATTCGCGGACCAAATGCAACGTGCATGAATTTGCCAATGCGTTTGCCGTCGTTCGTACCGCGGTTCGGAACACCCGGCCACGCTTTCAACGGCGTAAGAAAACTTTCGGTCATGCCGGAATTGCCCGCCGGCTGCCCGCAGGAAAGAAAGGTCGCGCCCATGGCCAGAAAAATCGCCGACATTCGTCGCCCGGAGATCGTCGACGCGCTTTACAAAGCGATCGACGAAGACGGCATCTCGCTTCCCGGCTACGATCAGATCGCTCGCCGGGGCGAAATGTCCCGGCAGCTCATACGTCACTACTTCGGCAATGTCGATGACATGGCGGTCGCGCTGTGCGACGCGCTCGCCGCGGTCTACAAGGACTGCCTCATGAAGGGCATCATCGCGGCGGACGAGAGCCGCAGGCTGGAGGTCTTTCTCGATTTCTACTTCAACTTCCTCTCCGCGAAAGGCCTGCCGAAGCCGGCCGACGATGCGGTCTACGACGCGTTGTTCGCCTACGCCTCAACCAGTGACGCCGTGCGCGACAGGCTTCGCGACCAGTACACGCTTCTGCAGATGACGCTCGCCCATGAAATCCAGATCAGCCATCCGGAGCTGCATCAGAGCGGCTGCCAGGAACTGGGATATCTCATCGTTGTCGTGATGTACGGCCACTGGAAGATGGTCGCCTCGCTCGGTTTCAGCGAGGACTACAACCGCGTCTCGCGTCAATCCCTCGACCGGCTGATCGCATCCTACACGGAAAACTACACGCCGCAGGACTGAGCCGGCTACCCACCGTTGTATCCGCATTGACACAACGGATTTAATTTCGCGGGTAATCATGACTTGAGTCTCGCTTGTACAGGCGGCTTAGACTATAAGTTATCTTGGGAAATCGGCATTTTGAGCGCTATTGTACGGCACTGATATTCTGGGCGGCTACTTAATGAATTTCAAATACACCGGATTGCGGCCTGCCGTCCTGACAGCAAGTGTTTCAATTCTCGTCCTGATTGCAGTTGCCGGTCCGGTCCGGGCGGGCGATTGCAGCCTTGTCGGCGGCACGATTTATGTCTGCTCGGGGCCCGCCGATGCAGGCGGCGGCGACACACCGGTCGATATCACATCGAGCTCGTCGCTGACGGTCACCACTGATCCCGGCTTCGGGATAGACACGTCCGCCGGCATCGACAACGCGATAACGCTGCTCATCGACGCGCTCGGAACCGGCGACTTGATCTTTGTCGACGAAAACGGCGCCTTCATTTCGGGCGGCGAGGACGCGATCTTTGCCTGGAACAACGGAACGGGCGCGCTGTCCATCACGACGACGGGTACCGTCACCGGCGGTTTAAACGGGATTCATGCCATCAATTCCGGGACCGGCGGGCTGACCGTGGAGGCGACGGGATCCGTATCAGGCCTCGGCATAACCAGCGCCGGGATTAAGGCAGATAACGGGGCGTCCAGCCTGGGCGACCTGACGGTTTCGGCGGTCGATGCTACCGGCGGCAATACTGGAATCTTTGCTGTCAACAGAGGCGCCGGCGCGGCGAATATCCGGGCCACGGGAACGGTTTCGGGGGGCAGTATCGGGATCCAAGCCGTTAACATGTCTTCCGGCACCGCACTAACAATTTCGGCGGCTGACGTCACCGGCGGCAATTTCGGAATCATTGCCAACAATTCGGGCACCGGCGCGCTGAAAATCACTACGACCGGCACCGTGACGGGCCAAAACCTCGATGGTCTCTATGCCGAAAACACTGCTGGATCCGACCTGATGATTTCGGTGGCCAACGTGTCCGGCGGCGTCGACGGGATCGAGGCGGTGAACTTCGGCGCAGGCTCGGCAACCCGGATCTGGATTACCGGCACGGTCATGGGCGAAACGGCCTACGGTATCAATTTATCCGATCCCGCACTGGACGGCACCTCGGTCGTCAATGACGGGACGATCATCGGCGGCGGCGGAACATCCATCTACTTTTCCGGCACTACGGATTTTGCGCTGACGCTGCTTGCGAACAACAACATCCAGGGGCTGATCGATCTGGGCACCGGCACCAATACGTTGAATGTGACCGAGGGCCTATCGCTGGTCTACACATTCGCCGAGGCGTTTGATCTGAATGATGTCAACGCCTACGGCTCGGCCAAGGCGGTGAGCGGAACCCAGGTCGCGGTTGCCGGTTCGTCGACCCTTGGCGCGCAGGACGCATTCCTCGCCCATCTGACGGGCGGCATATTCGGAGCCGTGCAGAACCGCCTTTCCGGCGTGCGCAGCACGACCGTTACCACCAGTGCCTATGGCACATCGGCGGGCCAGGACAAGCCTGCCCGTTCTGCCTGGGTGCAGGGCTTCGGCGCCTACCGGCACGACAATGGCGACGACATGACGCTCGATACGTCCCAATGGCTGGGCGGCGGCGCCGGCGGCGCCGACGGCCTGTTGCGCGACGATCTGAGGGTCGGCTTCTTCGCCGGCGGCGCCTATGGCCGTATCGAGGCACAAGCCGATGCGCAGACAACCGACAGCACCACAGCTTTCGCCGGCGCCTATGCGGAACTGACACGGAACGGCCTCATCATCGATCTCGCGCTTACCGCCGGCTATTCAGAATACGATCAGGACCGCCGGGTGCTCAACAACATGGTGGCCGGCGGCTTCGAGACGGCGACGGCCGATTTCGGCGGCTGGTTCATCTCCCCCGAACTGACCGTCACGAAACCGGTGGAACTGATGGGCCAGCCGCTGGAGGCCAGCGTCGGCCTGCGCTACGCCGGTCTGTTCATCGACGGCTATACCGAGACGGGCTCCTCCGCGCCGGTGACGGTGGATGATGGCATGGTCAATATCGGCGTCGCCCGCCTTCAGCTCGCCGCGCCGAAAACACAGCGTCTGGAGAACGGCGCAACGCTGCTCACCCGCATAAAGGGCGGCATTGAGGGGCGAACTGATTTCGGCGGCGACTCATTTGACGGTTTCCTGCTCGGCCAGCCGGTCAGCTTCGACAGTGGCGACGGAAATGCCATTGGCGGCTTTGCCGGTCTGTCGGGCGAGTATGCCACGCCCGGCGGCTTGATCCTGCAGGCGGGCGTCGAAGGCCTCATCGAGACCGGCGGCTCCTACCAGTTCTCAGGTCAGGTGGGAACCAAGTTCGAATTCTAATCCCGCCTGAAGATCAGGCTGCCCAGCCAGCCCGTCAGCATGGCGAGAAGCACCGCGAGCACGCCGTAGACGAACGAGTGGTTCTGCGCCAGCTCGAATATGAACTGCTCGACGCCGGTCTTGACCACCCGCAGCCGAAGCTGCCGCTCCATGACGAATTCGTTGTTCTTGAAGAGGAACGCGCGCAGCCGGTGCTCGCCGACCGGAATGTTCGCGGGCAGGCGCAGCGTGGCGCGGAACAGGCTGGAGCTGACGAACTCCACGCCGAGCGGTTCGTCCTGGTAGATGCCGTCCTCCTCGCGCAGCCGCAGCAGCGCGTCACGGAATTCGGGCACGCGCGAGCCGTCGCCGACATTGCCGAGCGGCGTCAGGTGGATGTGCTCGATGCCGATCGCCTTGCCGCTGAGTTCGATCTCCTCGGTAATGCGGTCGATCGGCAGCGTGCTTGACAGCGAATAGGATGCCGGCGCCGGTGCGAAACGCATCGAATAACGGTTGATCCAGATACCGAACACCCGCTCCTTCCTGCGCACGACTGTTTCGCGCGCCGGGCCCTCGAGCGCGACAACGATGTCGTATCTGCCGAGCTGAAGCAGCAGGTCGTCGGCATTGTCGAGCGCCCCGAACACCGTCAGATCGGCGCCGGCGAAGTCCGCCGTGATGGCGATCTCGTTCGTGGATATGCCGATTTCAAGCCGTTCTTCCTGTGCCGCTGCGGGTATCGCGATCAGCAGCGCCACGAGCGCCAGCACGGCAAGGCCCATGGATCCGTGCCGTCCCATCAGAAACCCGCCCCGGTGGTGACGATCGAGTAAAGCTCGTCGGGGGTCACGATCAGGTCGCGGGCCATGCGCACGCCGACGCCGAGCACGATGATCGCCAGGAGGGCCCGCAACTGCTCGCCGCGCAGCTGCTGGCCGACGCGCACGCCATACTGCGCGCCGATGACACCGGCGATCATCAGGAGGCCGGCGAGGAACACATCAACCGACTGGTTGGTCGTCGCCTGAACGACGGTCGTGAACCCGGTCACGAATATGATCTGAAACAGCGACGTGCCGATCACCACATTGGTCGGGATGCGCAGCAGGTAAATCATCGCCGGGACCATGATGAAGCCGCCGCCGACGCCCATGATGGATGTCAGCACGCCGACCCCGAAACCGAGGACGATCACCGGGATGACGCTGAGATAGATCTTGGAGCGCTTGAAGCGCATCTTGAACGGCAGGCGGTGCACCCAGTTGTGCTGACCCGGTTTGCGCAGCGAGACCGGCTTGTTGGCGGCCGCCCGGCGCAGCGCATTGATGCTCTCGACCAGCATCAGCCCGCCGACGACGCTGAGGAAGGTGACGTAAAGCAGCGAAATGATCAGATCGAGCTGACCGAGCTGTCTCAGCAACGTGAAGAGATAGATCCCCACCGACACGCCGGCGAGGCCGCCGGCCAGCAATGTGAGCCCCAGCTTGACGTCCAGCGAGCCGCGCCGGAAGTGCGACAGCGCCCCCGAAAAGGACGATGCGACGACCTGGTTCGCGCCGGTTGCAACGGCAACGGCCGGCGGGATGTTGTAGAAAATCAGCAGCGGCGTGATGAGAAATCCGCCGCCGACGCCGAACATGCCAGACAGAAAGCCGACAGCAGCGCCCATGCCCAGGATAATAAAGACATTAACGGACAGTTCTGCTATGGGCAGATATATGGTCATGGCAGGTCTAAGCGGCTATTCCCAAAAGACAAAAGACCGGATACGGCGGGGCATCCAAGACTGTCATGCGCCTTATGATCTGCTAAGTCAATCGCCGTGATTGGGACCAGACGCGGCTGTTCATGGAACCAGATTGAGCCGGCTCACGATTTGCGCCGAAAGGCAGAACGGAAGCGGCCGCCGGATCGTGTGAACCGGCGGCCGTTCCCGTGTATCGGTTGAGGCGCGAACGCCTAATTGTTGCGCGCGATCAGTTCCTTGACCAACGCGTCATCAACCTCGCCGGTGGGCTCCAGGCCGACCGATTCCTGGAACGACTTGATGGCGCTGACCGTACGGGCACCCATGATCCCGTCGACGCCACCGGTGTCGAATCCGTTCTTGGTCAGGATCGCCTGGATGTTCTTGACCGCCTTCGTCATGTCTACCGAAGCGGTGCGCGTCTCGGCACCGCGCCATTCCGGCGGAATATGCGTCGCGTTCGCCGCCTCGACAAGCGGCGCCGGCTTCCAGAGCTCGACCTTGGCCCGGGCACTTTCAAGCTGTTCAGGCCGCAAGGCGTTGGCAACCTCGTCGCGCTTCTTGGCGGCATCCTTGTCGCCCGATTTGGCAGCGATGGCGAACCACTTGTAGGTCTCCTCGAGGTCCTGCGAGACACCGCTGCCGCGGGCGTGCAGGATGGCCAGGTTGAACTGGCTGTCCTTGACGCCGAGATCGGCTGCCTGCGTGAACCATTTGCCGGCCGCATCGTAGTCGGCGGCTCCGCCGGGTCCCATCGCATAAAGGACGGCAAGATTGTGCATGGCGCTGGCATTGCCCTGCTCGGCCGCCTTCTCGTACCAGTTCATCGCCTTGTCGACGTCGCGGTCGAGCCCCGAGCCCTTCTCGTAGAAATTGGCGAGACGGTACTGCGCCGGGGCGAATCCGCGGTCGGCGGAGCGCTGATACCATTTAGCGGCCTCGGTCAGGTCGGTCGCGACGCCGCGTCCTTCCGTGTAGCGTGCGCCGATTTCGAAAAGCGCCAGGCTGTCGCCATTGGCAGCCGCTTCGCGCAGCGCCAGCGGACCGACCGATTCCGGCGGCAACTCGACATCCATGACCGGGATGGCCGGCTCAGCCGGAATCGCAGCCACCTGCGTTTCGGCGGCCGGTTCGGCCGGCTGGAAGGCCGAACTCGGCTGGATCTCGTTTTCGGCCGACATGGTCTGTGCCGGGGCCGGATCGCTTTGCGATGCCACGACCGGCGCAACGGTCTCCTCGGCCTGCCGCTCGATGACCTCCACCTTCGGCAGTTCCGGTTCGGCAACGTTTACCGGTTCGGTCACCGGCGGATCCGCAGGCTCGACCACGGCCGGCTGCTCTATGGATGCCGTCTCGACCGGTTTCTGTTCGCCGCCGACGAATCCGGAAAGCAGCGGATAGGATATGATGGCCAATAAAATGGCGCCCGCCGCCAGCAGGATGGGCTTGCGGCGCCGGCTCACCGCCTCGATCAGCGGCGAACGGCCCTTCTCCTCTTCCTCCCTGGCGCTTTCCAG
The DNA here is from genome assembly GCF_004959855.1 of Nitratireductor sp. XY-223. GTDB lineage: Bacteria > Pseudomonadota > Alphaproteobacteria > Rhizobiales > Rhizobiaceae > Hoeflea_A. The sequence goes on from NZ_SPNT01000005.1 coordinate 251,474, forward strand.
CTCCGCGGCTTCAGCGGCGGCGGCCTGCGCGGCGCGGCGCGCCGCGGCAATGAAATCCGCCTTGCCGTTGGCCGACTGCTCGGACTCGGCCGAAAACGCGACATCCTGTTCGGCCATGTTCTGCGCGTGGCGGACCTTGGCCATGATCTTCTTGATGTCGGGAGCGCCGGAACCGGGTTCGAGCGGCATATTGGCGGTTTCGGGATCGATATCGCCGACCGGATCGATGGACGGCGCCGGCTCGACATTTTGAAGCGCGTGGTCCCGCGGCTCAGAGTCGGCCGTCGATCCGTTGCTGCCGGCAAAGCGCTTCTTTAAGCCGGACAGCAGCGACTTTCCCGCAGGGGCTTCGCCCTCCTTCAGCGCGTCGTCGTCTTCCAAAGGAATCACCCGGTCGCGGTCATCGGGATGGACCATGGCCTCGGGCGGGTATACAGCCGATGCGGACAGCGGCTCGTCGGCTTCGAATTCGGCCGGCTCATCCGCGCCGTAGTCGATCGGCTCGTGCGAGGTGGCCGAAAAGCCTACAGGATCCGTTTCGTCGGCACCGAAGTCCATGGACCGGTTATCGGCGTCGCGGAAGTCGGCGAGGCCACGGTCCTCGACCCCGTAGTCGGCCTGCGGGGCCGGTGGGACGGGGCTGCCGGTGGTTTCCTCGAGCTTCTCCAGCCGGGTCGCGATCTTCAGCAGGGTGTCGTGCACCGCATCGATGGTGCGCGCGCTGCGCTCCTCGCTCTTGCGGCTGAGATCCTCCAGCGAGCGCAGGTCGCCGACCAGCGATTCGATGGCGGCCATGTCGGCAGGCGGCGCACCGTTTTGCTGGAAGGATGAAACGGCGGTTTCCGCTGCCTGACGCGCGGCCTCGATCACCAGGTCCTGGCTGTCCGCCTTGCTTGCCGACAGATGGTCCTCGATGGCGGCGAGCCGCGGCTCGAGAACGGCGGCCGACTCCTCGTTGGGGTCGGGATTGTTCAACAAATGCGACAGGCCCGCCACCTGATCCTCGAGATTGCGGATCGCATCGTCGCTGACATAGTTCGGCGACTGCGTTTCATCCAGTCGCGCTGCCAGGTCGGCCAGTCGCATCTCGATGGGGCTGAAATCGACCACCGCTTCGCGCGCTGCGCTTTGCTCCACCCGGTCCGCCAGTTCCTCGAGGCGGCCGTAGAGCTGGTCCTGGTTACCGTTCGTCGCGGTCAGGTCCGTATTGATGTTGTCGATGCGCAGCGACAATTCGTTGAGCTGCTGCGCAATCTGCGCGTTGACGCTCTCCAGATCGATGGTGTCGACCTTGCGGGACAGTTCGTCGATCTGGGCGATCAGATGCGGATCGGTGCTTGAGAACTGTTGGACCAGCGTATGGGTCAGCGTGTCGAGGCGCTCGGCCACGGCACTGATCGCTTCCTCATGGGCCAGTTCCTCGACCCTGCGGGTCAGGCCCTCGAGACGCTGCGACAATTCATTGTGCGCCTCGCTCTGGCGGCCGATCTGGGTCTGGTTGGACTGTCCGATCTGGCCAATGCGGTCGACGAGGGCGTCCATGCGGTTTTCCAGCCGGTCGATCGCTTCCTGGTCCACCGACGAAGCCTGTGCGTTCTGGGTGGCGACGATCGCGCGGCTGATCTCGTCGAGCCGGTCGTCGAGCAGTTCGAACTGGCGCGCGACCTCCGGATCGGAGGCCGCCGGCTGCCGGGCCATGGCGTCGATCGCGCCGACAAGCATCTTGATCTTGTCCTCCAGCGCATGCAGCGGCAAGGCCGAGGGAAGCTGGCCGATGGAGGATTTGATGTCGTCCAGACGATAGGAGAGCGTGATCAGCTCCTCGCGCACGGCGGCCGGATCGAGATCCGAAATCCGCTCCTCAAATCCGTCCCAGCGGTTTTCGAGCCGGCGCATGCTTTCCTCGCGCGCAAGCTCGTTGACGAGGGCACGCAGTTCGTCGAGTTCGCGGTGCAACTCGCCGGTCCCGTTGCCCGGACGCGCCGTCTCGAGCGCCTCGAGCTGGCCGGCGAGACGCGCAAGGTCGCCACGGATTTCACCCGGCATCGCGGCCGATCCGGTCATGGACTTGATCTCGTCCACGTCGCGGCGCATGTCGTCGCGCATCGCGGCGAGCGCTTCGGCGATCTCGCGCATGGCGTTGCTCGTCTCCGGCGACGCCGCCTTGGCGGCGCGGCGGCCGCGGCTGGTGCTGCCCGGCGGAATGGCATTGGCCGCTTCGCGCTGCATGGCTTCCCGCTGCATGGCTTCACGCTGCATCGCTTCCCACTGCGTCAGTTCCCGCTGCGGAAGCGGCTGCTGCGGCGCGCTGCGCATTTGCTCGGCCTTTTGCTGGCGCATGTCGTGCTCAGGCGTATGCGCCTGCGGCCGTGCCGGCTGCTGACGGTTGCGACTGTTCAGCGCGTCGATGCGCGCCTCAAGGTCGGCGATCGACTGGTTCAGGACGTCAACGGAGTTTTGCCGGGAGTTCTGCCAGTTTTTCGGAGGTCTTGATCTGTTCATCATTTTGTCCGTATCGAATTAAGAACGGTGTGTTCCAACCTCTGGCCGCATGCGGGTTCTCTGCCGGGCAATCAGACAGAAAGTCCGATGCGATTGGTAATCCGTCTTTGACGAAGAACGGGAGAATCGGGATTTACCGCCGCTAAGGCACATTCGCGAAACGTGGTAAACAACCCGTTAACCTAGGTTACTTTTTGGCAAATTTCTTAACCGACAGGCGTCGGCGCGGATGCGGGCATGAACGCCGGAAACGACAACCGCGGCGCGCCGGGCGCGGCAGGCACCCGCCATCAAAGCGCTTCATTCGAAGTGCTTTTTAGTCGCGCAGAAAATGCAAAATTTTGACGTTTACGCAAACGTCAATTAATTGTATAGAGCGTCAACCACCTCCAGACACCTCGGACCAGACAAGAGAGCCCCAATGCCCAGCTATCAGGCCCCGGTTAAAGACACGCTTTTCATCCTCAATGACGTGCTCGGCTATGAGCGATACAACAACCTCCCCGGCTTTTCCGACGCGACGCCCGACATTGTCGAAGCCATATTGCAGGAGGGTTCGAAATTCGCCGAAGAGGTCCTGCTGCCGCTGAACCAGGTCGGCGACCAGGAAGGGTGCGTTCGCCACGACGACGGCACGGTGACGACGCCCAAGGGCTTCAAGGAGGCCTACGACATCTACCGCGAAGGCGGGTGGATGGGCCTTTCGGCCGATCCGGAATATGGCGGTCAGGGCCTGCCGCTGGTGCTGCACACGGCCATCGGCGAATATCTTTCGGCGGCCAACATGGCGCTGATGATGTATCCGGGCCTGACCCAGGGCGCGATCGCCGCGATCAGCGAGCACGGCAGCGACGCGCAGAAGGCGAAGTGGCTGCCGAAGATGATCGAGGGCTCCTGGACCGGCACCATGAACCTGACCGAGCCGCATTGCGGAACCGATCTCGGCCTGCTGCGCACCAAGGCCGCGCCGCAGGAAGACGGCAGCTACAAGATCTCCGGGCAGAAGATCTTCATCTCCGCCGGCGAACACGACATGTCCGACAACATCATCCATCTCGTACTCGCCCGCATCGACGGCGCGCCCGAGGGGGTCAAGGGCATTTCGCTGTTCATCGTCCCGAAGCTGAAGGTCGACGATGCCGGCAACGTCACCGATCCCAACGGGGTCTCCTGCGGCTCCATCGAAGAAAAGATGGGCATCCATGGCAATTCCACCTGCGTCATGAACTATGACGGAGCGACGGGCTATCTCATCGGCGAGGAAAACCGCGGCCTCAACGCCATGTTCGTGATGATGAACGAGGCGCGTCTCGGTGTCGGACTGCAGGGGCTCTGCCAGTCGGAAATCGCCAGCCAGAATGCCGCCGAATACGCGCGCGAGCGCCTCCAGGGCCGGTCGCTGACCGGCGCCAAGGAGCCGGAGAAGAAGGCCGACCCGATCATCGTGCATCCGGATGTGCGGCGCACGCTCATGAACAACCGCGCCTTCAACGAGGCAAGCCGCGCCCTGGTCCTGTGGACCGCGCTCAAGGCGGACCTGAAGCACCGCTCGGATTCGGAAGAAGACCGCCAGGCCGCCGACGACGTGCTCGGCCTGATGACGCCGATCCTCAAGGGCGTCCTGACGGACCGTGGCTTCGACAACGCGGTCGCCGCCCAGCAGATGTTCGGCGGCCACGGCTATATCGAGGAATGGGGCATGAGCCAGTATGTGCGCGATGCCCGTATCGCCATGATTTACGAGGGCGCCAACGGCATCCAGGCGCTCGATCTCGTCGGCCGCAAATTAGGCGCCAACAATGGCCGCGCCGTGATGGCCTATTTCAAGGAAGTCGGTGACTTCTGCGAGGAGAACCGCAACGACGAGGCGATGGCGCCGTTCACCAAAGCGCTGAAGAAGGGGCTGAACGACCTGCAGGGCTCGACCATGTGGTTCATGCAGAACGGCATGTCCAATCCGGACAATGCCGGCGCCGGCTCGACCGACTACATGCATCTCTTCGGCGTGGTGGCGCTCGGCTATATGTGGGCGCAGATGGCCAAGGTCGCGCAGGACAAGCTGGCAAACGGCGCCGGCGCCGGCGATACCGACTATTTGCAGAACAAGCTGACGACGGCCCGGTACTATTTCGAGCGGATCATGCCGGAGACGGCCCTGCGGCGGCAGCGCATCGAGGCCGGTTCCGAATCGATGATGGCGCTCGACGCCGCGGCATTTTGAGACCTGCCGGGCTTGCAGCCCGGCACACCGGCACCACATTGGATATGACGGGTCCGGCTTCGCCGGATCCCCAGCGGAGGACAGTGCATGAACACCATGCCCGAGCAGGTTCTGGGCGTTCCGAAGCCCGACTGGATGAGCGACGACCTGTCGATGCTCCAGGATATGGCGGGCCGTTTCATGGAAACGGAAATCGCGCCGCATTACGACCGCTACGAGAAGCAGCAGGTTGTCGAGCGCGAGGCGTGGGAAAAGGCCGGCGCGGCCGGGCTGCTTTGCGCATCGATGCCCGAGGAATACGGCGGCGCGGGCGGCACCTACGCCCATGAGGCGATCATCACCGAGGCGATCGGCCATACCGGCGTCGACGGTTTCGGCATCGCCCTGCACAATGCCATTGTCGCCCCCTACATCCTCAATCACGGTTCCGAGGAGCAGAAGCGGCGCTGGCTGCCAAAGCTCGCCACGGGCGAACTGATCGGCGCCATCGCCATGACGGAACCCGGCGCCGGGTCCGACCTGCAGGGCATCAAGACGAGCGCCCGCAAGGACGGAAACCACTACGTCATCAACGGCTCGAAAACATTTATCACCAACGGCCAGAACGCCAATCTGGTGATCGTCGTCACCAAGACCGATCCGGCCGCCGGCGCGAAGGGCACATCGCTGATCGTGGTCGAGACCGACGAGGTCGACGGTTTCGAGCGCGGCCGCAACCTCGACAAGATCGGCCTGAAGGCCAACGATACGTCCGAGCTGTTCTTCAACGATGTGCGCATCCCGACGGCAAACCTGATCGGGCCTGAAGAAGGACAGGGTTTCGTCCAGCTCATGACCGAACTGCCGCAGGAGCGCCTGCTGATTGCCAACCAGGCGATCTCGATGATCGAGCGGGCACTGGCGATCACCATCGACTATGTGCGCGAGCGCAAGGCGTTCGGAAAACCGGTGATCGAATTCCAGAACACGCAGTTCAAGCTGGCCGAGCTGAAATCGGAAGCGACCATGGCGCGGGTGTTCGTCAATCACTGCGTCGAACAGCACCTGAAGGGCGAACTGACGCCGACGACGGCCTCAATGGCCAAGTACATGCTCACCGACCTGCAGTGCAAGCTGGTGGACGAATGCCTCCAATTGCATGGCGGCTACGGCTACATGAACGAATATCCGATCGCACGCATGTACCGGGATGCGCGCGTGCAGCGCATCTACGGCGGCACGAACGAAATCATGAAACTGCTTATCGCACGGAGCCTTTAGGAGATTTAGACAATGGCTGATGCCTTTATTTACGATCATGTGCGCACCCCGCGCGGGCGCGGCAAGAAGGACGGTAGCCTGCATGAAGTGCCCTCCGTGCGGCTCGGCGCCAAGGTGCTGGAGGCCGTCCGCGACCGCAACGGTCTCGACACGTCAAAGGTGGACGACGTGATCTTCGGCTGTGTCGACCCGGTCATGGAGGCCGGCGGCGACATCGCCCGCGCCTCGATCTTCGAGGCGGGCTATGCGACCGAGGCGCCCGGCATGCAGATCAACCGTTTCTGCGCCTCCGGCCTCGACGCGGTGAACATGGGCGCCGCCAAGATCGGCCAGGGCGCCGACGACATCGTGATCACCGGCGGCGTCGAATCCATGTCGCGCGTCGGAATCGGCATGTCCGGCGGCGCATGGTTCATGGACCCGTCGGTGAACCTGCCCTCCTACTTCATGCCGCAGGGCGTGTCCGCCGACCTGATCGCCACCAAATACGGTTTCTCCCGCGACGATGTGGACGCCTATTCGGTCGAGAGCCAGAAGCGCGCCGCCCACGCCTGGGAAAAGGGCTACTTCAAGAACTCCGTCATCCCGGTCAAGGACCAGAACGGCCTGACCATCCTCGACCATGACGAGCACATGCGGCCCGGCACCGACATGCAGAGCCTCGCATCGCTCAACGCCTCCTTCGAGATCATGGGCGAGATGGGCGGCTTCGACGCCGTTGCCGTTCAGGCGCATCCGGATGTCGAAATGATCAACCACGTGCATCACGCCGGCAACTCGTCCGGCATCGTCGACGGCGCCGCGGCGGTCCTCATGGGCTCCGAGGAAGGCGGCAAGAAGATGGGGCTCAAGCCCCGCGCGAAGATCCGCGCCTTCTCCAATATCGGTTCCGACCCGGCGCTGATGCTGACCGGCCCGGTGGATGTCACGAAGAAGCTGCTCGACCGCGCCGGCATGACGCGCGACGACATCGACCTCTTCGAATTGAACGAGGCTTTTGCGTCGGTCGTCCTGCGCTACATGCAGGCACTGGAGATCCCTCACGACAAGATCAACGTCAATGGCGGCGCCATCGCCATGGGCCATCCGCTGGGCGCCACCGGCGCGATGATCCTCGGCACCGTGCTTGACGAACTCGAGCGGCGCGACCTCAACACGGCGCTCGTCACATTGTGCATCGGCGCCGGCATGGGCACGGCCACCATCATCGAGCGCGTTTGAAGACAGGGACTGACCAGATGAGCTACAAGAACTTTTCCATCGAGACCGACTCGGACGGCATCGCCCTGATCACCTGGGACATGGCCGACAAGACCATGAATGTCTTTACCCTGGAGGTGATCGAGGAACTCGACGCAATCGTCGATCAGGTCACCAATGACGAGGCCGTCAAGGGCGCCGTTATCACCTCGGGCAAATCGACCTTCTCCGGCGGCGCGGACCTCACCATGATGAACGCGGTCTTCGAGCGCATCCGAGAGGAACGCGCCAAGGATCCGGACGGTGTCTCAAAGGCGCTGTTCGAACAGGTCGGGCGCATGACGGGCCTGTTCCGCAAGCTGGAAACCTGCGGCAAGCCGTGGGTCTCGGCAATCAACGGCGTGTGCATGGGCGGCGCGTTCGAGATGTCGCTCGCCTGCCACGGACGCGTCGCCGCCGACGGCAAGGACGTGAAGATGGCGCTGCCGGAGGTCAAGGTCGGCATCTTCCCGGGCGCCGGCGGCACCCAGCGGATTCCGCGCCTGACCAATCAGCAGGACGCGCTGATGATGATGACGACGGGGCAGAATCTCGTACCCAAGAAGGCCAAATCGCTCGGCCTCATCCACGAGATCGCCGAGCCGGACAAGCTGGTCGAGACGGCAAAGCAGATGATCCGCGACGGCCTGAAGCCGGTTCAGCCGTGGGACGAGAAAGGCTTCAAGCTGCCGGGCGGCAATATCTGGAGCCCGCAGGGCGCGCAGCTCTGGCCGGCGGTGTCGGCCAACCTGCGCAAGCAGTCCTACGCCAACTATCCGGCGGCGATCGCCATTATTAAATGCGTCTACGAGGGCCTGCAGGTGCCGTTCGACACCGGCCTGCGCATCGAGCAGCGCTATTTCACCGAGATCCTGCAGACACCGGAAGCCTACGCCATGGTGCGCTCGCTCTTCGTTTCGCTGCAGGAGCTCAACAAGGGCGCCCGCCGCCCGGCCGGCGTCGAAAAGACCGAATTCTCCAAGATCGGTGTCGTCGGCGCAGGCTTCATGGGTGCCGGCATTGCCTATGTCACGGCGAAGGCCGGTATTCCCGTCGTCCTGATCGACCGCGACCTGGAAGCGGCCGACAAGGGCAAGGCGCACTCGGAAGACCTCGTTGCCGCCGCGGTCAAGAAGCGCCGCATGAGCCAGGAACAGGGTGACGCGCTCTTGTCCCTGATCACGCCGACCTCTGACTACGCGGCGCTCGACGGCGCGGATCTCGTCATCGAGGCAGTGTTCGAGGATCGGGGTATCAAGAAGACAGTGACGGAAGCGGCCGAGGCGGTGCTGGCGCCGGGATCGGTGTTCGCGTCCAACACATCGACCCTGCCGATCACGGGCCTGGCCGAAAATTCGCAGCGCCAGGACGACTTCATCGGCATTCACTTCTTCTCGCCCGTCGACAAGATGATGCTGGTCGAGATCATCCTCGGCGAAAAGACCGGCGACAGGGCGCTGGCGGTGGCGCTGGACTATGTCCAGGCGATCAAGAAGACGCCGATCGTCGTCAACGACACGCGCGGCTTCTACGTCAACCGCTGCGTCATGCGCTACATGACTGAAGCCTATAGCATGCTGGTCGAAGGCATTCCGCCGGCGATGATCGAGAACATCGCCCGCATGGCCGGCATGCCGGTCGGCCCGCTGGCGCTGAACGACGAAGTCGCCATCGACCTTTCCCAGAAGGTTCAGCGCGCGACCATCGCCGATCTGGGCGAAGGCGCGATCGACCCGCGCCATGTCAAGCTCATCGACACGATGGTCGACACGCACGGACGCCACGGCCGCAAGAACGGCAAGGGTTTCTACGACTATCCGGCAAAGCCGGCCAAGAAGCATCTTTGGCCGGAGCTGAAGGACCTCTATCCGCAGCAGGATCCGGACGATGTGAGTGTCGACGAGGTCAAGAAGCGCTTCCTGGCGACCATCGCCCTTGAAGCGGCGCGGACCATGGAGGAAGGCATCGTCACCGATCCGCGCGAAGCCGATATCGGCTCGATCCTCGGTTTCGGCTTCGCGCCCTATACCGGCGGCGCGCTGTCCTATATCGACGGCCTCGGCGTCGGCGCCTTCGTCGAAATGTGCGACGACCTTGCTTCACGGCATGGCGCGCATTTCAAGCCGACGCCGCTGCTCAAGGAAATGGCCGCCAACGGCGAGACCTTCTACGGCCGTTTCGGGGCCGGCGCCGGGATCGGCAAAGCGGCCTAGGCCGCAGGCAATGCGAAACAAAAGGCGGGCCGCACGGCCCGCTTTTTTTTGCGGAAATCCCCGATACCGCCTTGCCGTAATTCGTTCGGGTGCTACTTCGATGGCAATGGGCGTTGTCCGGAATGCCAAATCGGGGGAAAAGAATGGCTGTCATCGACTACTATTTCTACGGCGCTTCGCCTTTCACCTATCTCGGCCACGAGGCGCTCGGTGAAGCGGCGCGGCGCCAGGGCGCCGAAATCAACTTCAAGCCCGTCAATCTCTTCGCGCTGTGGGAAGTGTCCGGCGCGGTTCCACCGGCAAAACGACCGCCGGTCCGCCAGCGATATCGCCTCATCGAACTGCAGCGCGTCGCCGAGTTCCGTGGGCTGCCCATCAACACGAAACCGAAATTCTTTCCCGTCGACACAACGCTTGCCGACCAGGCCGTGATCGCCCTGACAGAGGCGGGCCATGACCCGTTCGACTACATGCGCAAGGTCCTTGCCGGCGTGTGGGCGGAAGAGCGCGACCTTGCCGACCGGGGCGTCATCGCGGGCATCCTGACCGATTGCGGCTTCGACGCCGAAGCCATCCTGGAGCGCGCGCAATCGGACGCGGTGGGCGCCGTGCGGACACGCAATTCCGAGGAGGCGGTCGCCGCCGACGCGGTCGGCGTGCCGGCCTATGTGCTCAACGGCGAGGTGTTCTGGGGCCAGGACCGTATCGAACTCCTGGAACACGCACTAAAATCCGGGCGGGCGCCATACACGCCATAGCTTCAATTTGAACGCAGCCTGGTCTAAAAGTGGTTGGATGCAATCGGCTTGATCGGTAAGCCCAACCGGAACCAGGCGATGTTGTCGCACAAGCAGATATGGTCGGCCATCGACGCGCTCGCGGAGCATAACGATCTGTCCGTCTCGGCCCTTGCACGCCGCGCCGGGCTCGATCCGACCGCGTTCAACCGGTCGAAACGACTGGCTGCCGACGGCAGACAGCGCTGGCCGTCGACGGAATCGGTCTCCCGCATTCTCGAGGCGACCGGCTGCTCGCTCGCCGATTTCGCCGGACTTGCCGACGACACGGATGCCGGAACCGACCCGGCATCGTCCGCCGTGCCGCTGCTCGGCTTCGCCAAGGCCGGCACCGGCGGCTATTTCGACGACGGCGGCTTTCCCACGGGCCATGGCTGGGATGTGGTCGACCTGCCCGCGGCGAGCGCCCGCCACGCCTATGCGCTGAAGGTCCAGGGCGAATCCATGCTGCCGCTCTACCGCGACGGGGACACGCTGATCGTCGATCCCGAAGCGACGGTCAGGACCGGCGACCGGGTCGTGGTCAGGACGCTGGACGGGGAGATCATGGCGAAGGTGCTGCGCCGCAACGGGCCCGGCACCGTTGAACTCGCCTCGCTCAATCCGGACCACGCCGACAGGACATTCGATAGGGACGAGATCGACTGGATCGCCCGTATCGTCTGGGCCAGCCAGTAATGCTCCGGTCACGGTTCAGCGCAGTTCTTCGGCCGGTGGCCATACTGATCGCGGTGATTGCCGGTGCCTCCGCACTCTATCAACTGGCGCGCGATCCGACGGATTCGCGGCAAGGCAAGACACCGGGTGCCGTCTGGTCCGGGAACGAAGCCGGCGAAAACGGGGGCGTTGCCGATGCGGCGGCGCCGCGCGCCATCGCGCCGGAACAATTCGCGACGCCCTTTGCGCAAAATGCCGTCCAGCTTGAACGCATCGCGCCGCGGGCGCCGTTGACGCCGACGGTCGAACGGGACACCGGCCCGCGCCCGACCCTGCTGCACAAGCCGCTGGTGATTGCCGCCGGGGAGATCGTCTTTCCCGAAGGCGGGCTGCGCCTGAAAGGCATTGTCGTCACCGACCCGGACGACATCTGCTCCGACCAGGACGGCCGGCTGTGGCCCTGCGGCATCATCGCGCGCACCGCGTTTCGCAACTTCGTCGGCGGGCGCTCCCTGTCATGCAACCTGCCGGAGGAGCGATGGAAAGAGATCGTCGTCGTCTCCTGCCTCGTCGGCAAACAGGATCCGGCGGCATGGCTCGCCAGCAGCGGCTGGGTCAGAACATTCGTCGGCAGCAAATATGCCGACCTGGAACAGGACGCACAGAAGGAAGCCAAGGGCATATTCGGCAGCGATCCGCGCGGCCTGGCATCCGTTCCGGACAGCGGCCGGGTGGTCTCCCCCGACGGGGTCAGCCCTTTGCCAGATCCCCTGCCAGTGCCTTTGCGATGAGCGCACGGGTCTCGCCGATGCCGTAAAGGGCGACGAATGATCCGAACCGTGGGCCGCGCTCCTGGCCCAGAAGCACCTGATAGATCATCTGGAAGAAGGCGATCGACACGCCCGGCCCGCCGTCGGGGCTCTTCTTGTTCGGGTCCTGATAGCGCTCGATGGCGCGTGCGACATCGAGCACGGCATCCTGGATGACGGCGCCGTCGGCATCAGCGGGCAGCGCCGCCAGTTTCTGATCGAGCGCGGTCAGCGCCTGGCGCTCGACATCGTCGGCCGGCCTGAACACCTTGGTCGGCTTGACGAAATCGTTGAAGTAACGGATCGCGTAGCCGACCAGCTGGTCGAGCTTCGGATGGGTCTGCGGCGTGACGCCAGGCGCGTAGCGGGAAATGAAGCCCCACAACACGTCGCTGTTTTCGGCGTTCGAGGCGCTGACGAGATTGAGCAGCATGGCGAAAGGCACGGGGTTTTCAATCGCCGGCGGATTGCCGTCGTGCAGGTGCCACACGGGATTGCCGAGCCGGTTCTTCCAGTCCTGGCGCGGATAGGCCGAAAGAAACGAGAAATACTCGTCGACCGCCTTCGGGATGACATCGAAATAGAGTTTCTTGGCCGTCTTCGGCTTCTGGTACATGTACAGCGCCAGGCTCTCCTCGGACGCGTAGGTCAGCCACTCGTCGATCGTCAGGCCGTTGCCCTTCGACTTGGAGATCTTCTGGCCGTTCTCGTCCAGGAAGAGTTCGTAGTTGAAACCCTCCGGCGCGGGCTTTCCCAGCGCCCGGCAGATCTTCGACGACAGGGTGACGCTGTCGATCAGGTCCTTGCCGGCCATCTCGTAATCGACGCCGAGCGCATACCAGCGCAGTGCCCAGTCGGCCTTCCACTGGCACTTGACCCGGCCGCCGGTGACCGGGGTCTCGACCGCTTCGCCGGTCTCCGGATCGATATAGGTGACCGTGCCGGCGTTGACGTTGCGGCCGGTCATCGGCACCTGCAGGACCTTGCCGGTGCGCGGGCAGACCGGAAGGAACGGCGCGTAGGTCGCGCGTCGTTCCTCGCCCAGCGTCGGCAGGATGATGGCCATGACGTCGTCATAGACCTCGAGCATGCGCAACAGCGCGGCATCGAAGCGCCCGCCCTTGTAGTATTCCGTCGAGGACGCGAATTCGTAGTCGAACCCGAACCGGTCGAGGAAGGTGCGCAGGCGCGCATTGTTGGCGGCGCCGAAGGACGGGTACTCGCTGGAGAACGGGTCCGGCACGCTGGTGAGCGGCATGCCGAGATACTCCTGAAGCATCTCCTGGTTGGGCAGGTTCGTCGGCACCTTGCGGAAACCGTCCATATCGTCGGAGAAGCACAGGATCTTCGTCTTGACGGCATCGCGGGTCAGCACCCGGAAGGCGTGGCGCACCATGGCGGTGCGGGCGACCTCGCCGAACGTGCCGATATGCGGCAGTCCGGACGGGCCGTAGCCGGTTTCGAAGAGAACGGTCTCGGGATAGCCGGCCTTCTCGCAGCGCTTGACGATTTTCCGCGCCTCCTCGAACGGCCAGGCCTTTGCGTCGGCCGCTGCCGCAATCACATCCTCGTCGAGGTTGATCTCAGTCTGGCGGTGCGTATTCATCGTCTTTCTTTCAGCGTTCCTGCGAAATTTGGGCCGGGCTGCGGCCGTGCCGTGCAACGCCGCCGGCGGGTGTTCGATTTGCCCGGATTTGCCGATGCCGCGGCCTGTCCATGCTGCAGCGCAGCGGAACCTATGCCCTGCGCCGGTTCGCGTCAATGCGGCGCGCGCGCGCTTTTTGCCGTTGTGGCGGAAAATACGGTAGATTTTGCTTCAAAATGACCGATTCGCAGATTATGAACCACCTTGCACTCACTCGCGCCGCTCCATAGTTTAGGCTCAACCAAATCAGCCGGACGCAGACGAAAGAAGGACCTCGCATGTCATCCCCGATCACCATTCAGGACGCGCTTATCTACGTCATGGTCACCATGTCGGCTGTCGACCGGACCATGACCGATGCGGAACTGGCGCAAATCGGCAATGTCACGCGCACGCTGCCGATCTTTCAGGATTTCAACGAGGAACGGCTGGTCCGGGTGTCGAAGGATTGCGGCGCGATCCTGAGCGAGCAGGACGGTCTCGACACGGTTCTTCTGATCATTCACGACGCCCTGCCCCACAATCTCTACGACACCGCCTACGCGCTGGCGGTCGAGGTCGCGGCGGCCGATCTGCACGTGGAACAGGAGGAGCTCAGGCTGCTGCAGATCCTGCGCGACCGCCTCGGCCTCGACAAGCTGACATGCGCCGCCATCGAGCGCGGCGCCATGGCGCGCTACCGCACCCACTGACCGGCACATGCGCGTCGCTTTGTCCAGTGGCATTCCGCCGTTTCGGCGCTAAATCTTGAGCATGGACCCGGAAATCCAATTGCAGCTGTTCGGGCTCTCGGAGCCAACGGTGCGGCTTATCGCCTTTGCGGCCATCTTCATATCGATGGCGGCCTTCGAGCTTTTCAGCCCGCGGCTTGAGCGCAACGAGCTGGTCGGCGCGATCAAGGCCAGGCGCTGGTTCACCAATCTGTCGATCCTGGTGCTCTCGTCGATCGCGCTCAGGGTGATCTTCCCGCTCGCCGCCGTCGGCACGGCGCTGTGGGCGCAGGAGCGCGGCTACGGCCTCTTTACCGTGCTTGAGACGCCGCCCTGGATCGCCGGCATCATCGCCTTCGTCATTCTCGATTTCGCCGTGTGGCTGGAACACGTGGCGAGCCACAAGTTCCACATCCTGTGGCGCATCCACCGCATGCACCATTGCGACCCGGGCTTCGACGTGACCACGGCGCTCCGCTTCCACCCGCTGGAGATCCTGATTTCCATGGTCTGGAAGGCGCTGATCATCCTTGCCCTCGGGCCGCCGGCCATAGCCGTCCTGATCTTCGAGATCGTGCTCAACGGCACGGCGATGTTCAACCATTCCAACATCAAGCTGCCGCTGCCCGTCGACCGGCTGGTGCGCCTCGTGCTGGTGACGCCCGACATGCACCGCGTCCACCATTCGAGCGACAAGCGCGAGACGGATACGAATTACGGCTTCAACTTTCCGTTCTGGGACCGGATCTTCAGGACCTATTACGCACAGCCGCGGCTCGGCCATCAGGAAATGGATATCGGGCTGGAAGACTATCGCGGGGATGCGCCGACGAAGCTCGGCTGGTCACTGCTGCTGCCGTTCCGGAAGTAGCTTATGTTAGGGCCAGTTTGGTCATATGACCGTGGTGACTTTTTTCTGGCTGGTGTGGATCCACCGTGAGCGCAAGCGCGGAGGCCATCAAACGTTGTGTTGAACCTTCGGAGTGTTACTCCGTGTCGATCAGCCTTCTAAACAACCCCAAGATATGAACGAAGAGCTGGATGCACTACCAAAATTGAAGATTTAAGCTCCCTAAGTGAAATAATTCTCTCTTCCATAGAATAAACTATTCTATCTTTCCTTTTTATTCCCAATATACCTGTATCATATAATACCTTAATTCTGTCATTTGTGCCTTTTACAGAAAACCATTGATGCTTTCCAAGCGCGTCCATAATGTTGTTATTACCAGATATATTCGCTATTCTTTCCTTCAAAATATCAAATTCAAAAGAAGCCTCGCTATCATCCAACACATACTTCGCAAACAAATCTAAATCTGGATATATGTCTCTGTATTCAGCGCAAACATCTGAAAATTTTTCGGTTGAGAAATCATCCATCACTCTTTCAAAATTGGCCCAAGATATTTTCTTTCCTTCCATATTAGCAGCTGCGAGATTGCACAAAAAAATGAAATCCCTTGGACCGTTGCGGCATAGCGATACAAGTTCAGCAACCCTTTGATTCCATGACTTCATGTCGCCCAAGTTGAAAAACAACAACCATACTCTATACAGACTTTTCTCTTCAACATCAGTTATTGCATTTTTTACTTTATCTACATGAAATACTGAAATTCTCTTTGCCAACATCTGCTTATATTGGTATTCGTTCCAGTCTAAAAACTCGAATTGATCTCTAACTTTGTCGTACTCGCGTCTACCTTCTGAAAGAATTTTCCACAATCCAAGCTTCATGCAGAGAAGAACGTGAATCTTATTACCGGTTCGCTTGTTTATGTCCGACACTGCTCGGACCAATCCTTCTATAAAAACCGGATTCTCTTCAATTCGATTGAATACCTCTTCCAGATCATCGATCTGAATATATACTCTTCTAGAACCAATTGTATTAATAAATCTTTCCACTAATGAATTAAGAGAATTGTTTACTATAGCATTAGATTGGCTGGAAAATAATTTATCTAAGCTAATAGTTGCTCCCGCAACCGATATTTCTACTTTTGATACACTTTTTGCGGCTGTTTTAATTTTTTTGAATGTACTGCTCAAAATTCCGCCAAAATCTTTCCAGTCAAATCCACCCTGCTCTTCGATAATAGATGCAACCTTTGTTAGAATATAAAACTGAATTAGATGGGAAGCTCTCCCGGACTTGATGGAAATTTCACTGGCATCCAAATCAAATACGTTTTCCCGTTCATTAAATCCGACAACAATGTCTTGATCACGTACATGACCATCAATTAGCATTCTGAAATGTGTTTTTCCGTATCCCTTCGGCGCGACCAAAACACATTTGCCGGTGCTTCGGTCACCATATTTCATTCTATCTTCAAATCTTAGTTGAACATGTAGGGAATCACGCAGGTCCTTCTGTATTTCTATATCGTCTAGAGGACCGAAAAAATCATTTGCTGGATACTCATGTGTCATCTTTGATTACATATACGTATACAGGTTTTCGCTTTAATTTACCTATTCCAACTAGCAAAGAAAGTATACGTTGTATTTCCTCTGCGGACAACCCATGCGTTTTGCCCTTGAGAGTTGAAACCAAATTATCGACAACTCGATTTTCGAGGGCGGATTTGCTACCGCAAACTTCAATTATCTGTTGATACTCCATTCCATTGGCCGACATGTAGTCTTTGCAAGCGTCGAACAGGCAATTGTTAAACGAAATATCGTCTTTAGCAGCGTTACGGGCCCGGTTTTTCACCTCAATGTGCTCATCTTGATCGAATGACACAAACTCTAATTGGTGCATCCACATTAGGTTATTCGAAACGGAACCTCGGCTAACCGGATTACCATTAAAACGCAAAGCACGTGGCGCATTGTCTCTAATCGAAGAGTAGAAGTCCTCAAAGACAATTCGGTCTTCCTCAAACATACAAAGAACGGCGTTAAGCGCCTTTATTTTTTCATAAAGAGTTACAGACATTATTCGATTCTTACCCCAATTTCTTTTAGATAAGCCGCGCCTGCTTATTTTGGCAAACTTGCTAAATTATGCAGATTGTAGCAACACACACAACTTAATTGATCTGCTAATCGTGTGTGAAACAATTTAAGGTAGTTACCTATTTCCCGGCCATAGCTGCCAACTTGAAGTGAAACACTCGGGGCAGGGAATCGTGTTGGATGCAATAACTGACAATGCCGATCTCATTCTGCACGAACAACTAGTACAATCCGTTGGGGAAATAACGCAGGTAAAGTTCGCGCATGCGGCCGTCCTTGCTGATCGCGTGGATGGCGTGGTCGAAGGCATCGGCAAGGTCCGGGCTGTCGCGGCGCACGGCGATCGCCAGCCCCTCGCCCAGGAAGGCCGGGGCGAAATATGGCCCGTCGAAATAGGAACAGCATTCATTGGCCGAGTTGCTGATCAGCCAGAAGGACAGTTGCACGCCGTCGCCGAAAACCGCGTCGACCTCGCCCGTCTTCAGCCCGTCGAACATCCATTCGTCGCGCTGGTAGGTAACCGGCTGGATGTCCGGGAAATAGGCGCGCAGCATGGCGGCATGCGCGGATCCCGCCATCACGCCGACGCGGCGGCCGGCCAGCGCCGAGGCGTCCTCGCCGTCGATCTCGACCCGGTCGGCGCGCACGAAACGGGCCGGGAATTTCAGGAACGGCCGGGTGAAGATGTAATCGTCCCGGCTCAGCACATTGATGGCGACACCGGCGATGAGCGCATCGCCCTGGCCGCCGGCGATGGCGGTGGACAATTCGCTCCACGGCAGGACCTGGATCTGGCACTTCTGCGCGATGTTCAGCTCGGCGCAGATTTCCCGCGCCAGGTCGACATGGAACCCGGACACGTGTTCCTGCTGGTCGAGGAAGTTGAAGGGCGGGAAATCATGGGTGGTCAGGAAGCGGATGCGGTTGCGCGCCGAAAGGTCCGGCACCTCGACCCGCTCGCGCGGGTCCCAGTAGTTCGGGTAGGTCGCGGTTTGCGCCTCGCCGGACTGCTGCGCGGCGGCAGGAAACACCAGCAAGGCGGCCAGCAGCGCAAGCCAGGCATTCGGTCGTGTCATTGCCGGGTCCTGAATTTCATTCCATTCGGCGCTGGAGCGGGTAGCGGGAATCGAACCCGCGCGTCAAGCTTGGGAAGCTTGCAGGCTACCATTACATCATACCCGCAACTCTATGTTTTCATTTCGCATTCTTAAAGAGTCTGCAGAATACAAAAACTAATTCGCGCTGCATCGCACCGCCGCAACGAGGCATCTATTACGCACGCGGCGGGATGCTTTCCATCTTGTCTAGCATTTCTTTGACATCTGCATCCAGACTAAGTTGGTCAGTTGTGTGTACACAATAAATACCCGCGTCAACAACCATGTTTGTGTCTGGATGACCGAAGAATCGATCTGACAATTGTCGAAGGTAACGGGGCTCGACGAAGTGATGATTCCCAGAATTTTTATCTACGCATCTGTACAGGGCATGTGCGACAAGATCAGCTATCTTTAGCAAAGGTTCCTCACCCTTCTTACGGGACACAATCCGATCCACGTCTATGTTTTGCAACATTCCGGTTCTACGTCGCCTAGGATTGCGTTGGCACGCCCGAAGGAGATTCTTCATCATCTCATAGTCCACTTTTGCCTCTTCAAATACTATGTCGAGGTTTTCCGGCGGGATGCCGCGTGCATGCATAAACCAGCCTACGCGCTCAAGCAGGTACTGCGCACATTTGTTGTAATACATAGTGTGAGCATTGCCGATGCGCTTCCTGTAGTCGCCAAGTGTGCTCTTCTTTGAGATCACGCCAAAAAGACGCATTTTTCGTTTCGCAATGCTGCGTGCACAGTGGAGCAGTTGATAGTGGTTCAGCCTAGAACAATGCAGCTCTTTTCCTACTTCAACCTCTATTTTGGAAAGCGCGTCTTTTGTTGTATTGAGTGAACGATTCCGCATTAAGGATGCACCCAACGTCATATAGGGCGACGCACCCGCTTGATCGGCATCTCGGACCTTGCCAATGCCCGCCTCCCCACTTTCATCGATGAATACTGTAAAGCGCGTTTTCAATTCGAGAACCTTTTCGGTCACCATCAAATCTGGCTAACACATACTACCGCCTGCAATCATACATTGCGATATATCCGGTCCAACAAGCCCGGACTGCCGAGCCTTTGTCATGCGTCGACTAGGGAGTGCTGTCTTGGTTACATCGGACATGAGTGCTACACCTGCGAACTTAAACGCAGAGGTTCGACCGCCGAGATGACCGAGGAAGAAGATCCGTTTGAAGTACGGAAGCGACTGACATTTGAGCAGGCGGAAGGAGCGGCACCGCTTCCCACACAGCTGAAGCCAAAGGAGATAACCCAAGAACTTCGGGCGGTGTTGTGGCGCACGGTCCACGTCAGTTTGAAATCTTGTCGGGTGTCTCCGCGTCCGGGCGGTTATGTCTATACATTGAAAGACCCTTGGCGAAGGATCTTGTTGGCACTTCACATCTATCGCGATTATCGCATGGACGACGATTTCGTAGAAGACGCAGATGAGCAAATTAAGTCCGTGCGGGCAATCTTCGAACAAGGCGACTACTTGGCGATCTTTGGCTGGCTGCAGGAAGTTCTGCGGCGTGATCCTCCTCACCGCTTCCCCGAGTCGATAATCCGGGCGCTTACCTATAGCCGCGCACCTTACAGGGTAATAGCTGGCAAGACGATCGTACCCATTAGCAGCGATACTGAACTAGAAACACTGAAGAAGGCGTTCGCTGACATCACGGCTGCAGAGTTTCATGGTGCGCGTGCCCACCTTCACAGGGCGGCAGAGTTGCTTACGGAGGGCAATTGGGCAGATAGCGTGAGGGAAAGCATACACTCCGTTGAATCTGTGGCGCGGGTCTTAGATGGTTCCGGAGAGTTTTCAAAGGCGCTCGCGCGGCTTGAGAATACTGTTGGCATCCACGGCGCGATGAAGGAAGGTTTTAAGAAGCTGTATGGATATAGCAGTGATGAACAAGGCATCCGACATCCCCTGCTAGATGACGGGGCCGCTTCAGTTGACGAACAGGACGCTATGTTCATGATCGGCGCGTGTGCCTCGTTTGTCTCTTATCTAATCAATAAGGCAAGGGTTGCGGGCCTGTTGTCAGCCACATAGCCTAGTATCGGCTCAGCGTAGGAGAGATTAAAGAACAAGTCCGCGGGTCTAACCGCGTAGGTCCAGTCCATAACGGCCAGTACTGTGCCGCGCAGTGCGCCTACAGCTGCGGTAATGACCGTGACCTCACCAGCCGGCCGGTGTAGAAGACGTTGGGCTACATGCCCGCACCTTTGACGCTGCAATCGACCCGCCATTGCCTCGCCCGACAAGAGTGAAGCACTCCATTTCTGTCAAGCACAGCTTGACTCCGGCCAAACCCGTTGCCATGTGCATGTCGTCCCAACGCACCGACCGGCCCGCCATGCAAGCCCTGAAAAACCTGCTCGAAACCCGCAAATTCGAATGGTTCATCACCGCCATCATCATCGTCAATGCGATCACACTCGGCCTCGAGACGATCCCGGCGGCAATGGAGCGCGCGGGCCCGCTGCTTTTGACCATCGACCGGCTGATTCTGGCGATCTTCGTCGTCGAGCTGGTCTCCAAGATGGCCGTCTACAGGGCCTCCTTCGTCAAGGATCCGTGGCGCATCTTCGACTTCATCGTCGTCGGCGTCGCGCTGCTGCCGGCAACCGGCAGCCTCTCGGTGCTGCGCGCGCTGCGCATCCTGCGGGTGCTGCGGCTGGTTTCGATGGTCCCGTCGCTGCGCCGCGTCGTCGGCGGGCTGATCGCCGCCCTGCCCGGCATGGGCTCCATCGTGCTGCTCCTGGGGCTGGTGTTCTACGTCTTCTCGGTGATGGCGACGAAGCTCTACGGGGGCGCCTTCCCGCAATGGTTCGGCTCGATCCCGGCGTCCGCCTATTCGCTGTTCCAGATCATGACGTTGGAGAGCTGGTCGATGGGCATCGTGCGCCCGGTGATGGATGTCTATCCGATGGCCTGGGCCTTCTTCGTGCCCTTCATCGTCGCCACATCGTTCACAGTGCTGAACCTCTTCATCGGCATCATCGTGTCGGCGATGCAGGCCGAGCACGAGGCCGAAGCGTCCGCAGACCGCGAGATGCTGCAGAACGAGCAGGAGATGATCCTCAATGAAATCAAGGCGCTGCGGGCCGACATCGCGCAGATGAAGGCGGAAAAGACGTCCTGACGCGCGGCCTTACTGCTTGAAATGCTTCGAGAGCTTCAGGCCCTGCGCCTGGTAGTTGGAGCCGAGATCGGCGCCGTAAAGCGCCTTCGGGCGCTCCAGCATGTGCTCGTAGACCAGCCGGCCGACGATCTGCCCGTGTTCGAGGATGAACGGCACCTCGTGGCTGCGCACCTCGAGCACGGCGCGGCTGCCCGAGCCGCCGGCCGCCGTGTGGCCGAAGCCGGGATCGAAGAAGCCGGCATAGTGCACCCGGAACTCGCCGACCAGCGGATCGAAGGGCGTCATCTCGGCGGCATAAAGCGGCGGCACGTGCACCGCTTCGCGTGAGACGAGGATGTAGAACTCGTCCGGGTCGAGGATGATATAGCCGTTGCCGCGCGTGTAGATCGGCTCCCAGAAATCGAGAACGTCGTGGGCAGCCTTGCGGTCGACATCGATCACCGAGGTATGGTGCTTGCCGCGATAGCCCGCGAGACCATCCGGGCCGCTCTCCAGGTCGACGGATAGGGCAATGCCGCCGCCGGATATATTCGGCGTCTCGGACGCGACGAGCACTTCGCTTTCGTGCAATTGCGCCAGTGCCGCCTCGTCGAGGCCGGCGCTGCCCTTGCGGAAACGGATCTGCGACAGGCGCGAGCCGGTGCGCACGACGATGGGAAATGTCCGCGGGCTGACCTCGAGGAAGAGTGGGCCGCTGTATCCGGCGGGCATCTTGTCGAATTCCTGGGTATTGTCGGCCATGACGCGGGTGAAGATGTCGAGCCGCCCGGTCGAACTCTTCGGATTGGCCGACGCGCTGATGTCGCCCGGCAGATCGAGGCTTTCCAGCAACGGCACGATATAGACGCAGCCCGTCTCGAGCACCGCGCCCGAGGTCAGGTCGATTTCGTGCAGCTTGAGACGCTCGAGCTTGTCGCCGACCCGGTGACCGGGTCCGGGAAGGAAGCTGGCGCGCACGCGGTAGGCCTTTTCGCCGAGGCGCAGATCGAGGCTCGCCGGCTGGATCTGGTCGTCGTCAAGCGCGCGCGGCGCCTTCAGGCGGCCGGCGTCGAACAGCCCCGCAATGTCCAGATCGGCCAGAATGCCTGCCTTCGCCATGCCTTTCCCCTGTTTTCGGGTCTATCAAATACAGCGCGCCACGATTGACGCAAGGAAATCGGGGCTGTAAAGAGGCCTTATCCCGTGGTGATTTGGCCGACCGGCTTGCTGCCACGTTAAACAAGTCGCTAAAAGGTCGGGAATCCAACCGGCTGGCGACGTTCGCAGGCCGGTTTTTTGTTGGGTGAAGACATGACCGATAAGAGTACAGACGGAACGGCAAACGCGGCAAACTGGCGTCCGGCGACGCAGATGGTCCATGGCGGCACGAGCCGCTCGCAATTCGGCGAGACCTCGGAGGCGATGTTCCTGACCCAGGGCTTCGTCTATGACAGCGCCGAGGCAGCGGAAGCCCGCTTCAAGGGCGAGGATGAGGGCTTCATCTATTCGCGCTACGCCAACCCGACGGTCGACATGTTCGAAAAGCGCATGTGCGCCCTGGAAGGCGCCGAGGACGCGCGCGCCACCGCGTCGGGCATGGCCGCCGTTTCCGCGTCGCTGCTGTGCCAGCTCAAGGCCGGCGACCACGTAGTCTCCGCGCGGGCGCTGTTCGGCTCCTGCCGCTGGGTGGTGGAAACGCTGATGCCGCAATACGGCATCGAAACCACGCTGATCGACGGTACGGACCTTGAAAACTGGCAGCGCGCCGTGCGCCCCAACACGAAGGTCTTCTTCCTGGAAAGCCCGACCAATCCGACGCTCGAGGTGATCGATATCGCGGGCGTTGCCAAAATCGCCGATGCGATCGGCGCCAAGGTGGTCGTCGACAACGTGTTCGCCACACCGCTTTACCAGAAACCGCTGGAACTGGGCGCTCATATCGTCGTCTACTCGGCGACGAAACACATAGACGGCCAGGGCCGGTGCCTCGGCGGCATCGTGCTTTCCTCCAAGGACTGGATCGACGGGAACCTGCACGACTATTTCCGCCACACGGGGCCTTCGCTGTCGCCATTCAATGCGTGGACGCTCCTGAAAGGGCTCGAAACGCTGCCGCTGCGCGTGCGCCAGCAGACGGAAAGCGCCCGCAAGATCGCCGACCACCTGGCGTCGCTGAACTCGATCAAGCGGGTGATCTATCCCGGCCGGCCCGACCACCCGCAGGCCGATCTGGTGCAGAAGCAGATGTCCGGCGGCTCGACCCTCGTCGCCTTCGAGATCGAAGGCGGCAAGGCGGCGGCCTTCGCCTTCGAGAACGCGCTGCAGATCATCCGCATCTCCAACAACCTGGGCGACGCCAAGAGCCTGATCACCCATCCGGCGACGACGACGCACAAGAACCTGGCGGAAGAGGCGCGCGCCGAGCTCGGCATCACCGATGCGACGGTGCGGCTTTCCATCGGGCTGGAGGACGCGGACGACCTGATCGCCGACATCGACCGGGCGCTGGCGGCGACGTGAGCCGCCGTGTCCCGGGGTTCAGCGCTGGCCGAACATGCGGCCGGCGATGACGATGCGCGACAGCGCCGTATAAAGGCAGATTGCCGCGTAGACATAGGCGAGCCACACGAAACTGCCTGGGAAGATGCAGA
This sequence comes from Nitratireductor sp. XY-223, assembly GCF_004959855.1. GTDB lineage: Bacteria > Pseudomonadota > Alphaproteobacteria > Rhizobiales > Rhizobiaceae > Hoeflea_A. The sequence goes on from NZ_SPNT01000005.1 coordinate 275,382, forward strand.
AGACGGCGAAGACGGCGATCGTCTCGGTCGCTTCGGCGAGCCCGGTGGTGAAATAGAGCGATTTCTCGCCGCGGACGGTGCTGTGCATGTCGTAGCGCTCCGCCATTATCGCATAGGCGAGAAATGTCGATCCGTTGATGTAGAACGAGAATATGAGCACGGCGCCGGCGACGGCGTTGACGCCGGGTTCGGCCAGCACGAAACCGAGCGGGATGGCGCCGTAGAAGACGAAGTCGAGCACGATATCCAGATAACCGCCGAAATCGGTCGATTCCGTCGCCTTGGCAATGGCGCCGTCGAGGCCGTCGCAAAAGCGGCTGATGAGGATGAGGACAAGGCCGGCCCAATAGGCCTGCTGCCAAATGGCATAGGCGGCAACGAGGCCGATGACGCAGCCGATAATGGTGACCGCATTTGCGGAAACCCCGAGGGCCGCCACCCGCCGGCCACAGGCATCGAGCGGCGGGTTGATGATCTTTCTGACGGCGCCGTCGAGCATGGCCTCTCCTTTCGCGCAAGCGCGAACATGCATACAGCTTTCACGGGCAATCGAAAGCCATCATTTGTCACAATCGCGTCAGCTTTATTTGACCGCCGGGCGGATTTCCAGCGTTAACCGCACCACCATCGCGGAGCGAAAGCGAATTCACCTTTGGCCGTTGATGTTATATAGACGGCAGTAGGATATTGCGGGAATCAATGGGAAGCGCGAACAAGCATGTACCGGGCGCTGACACATGATATCGAGATCACGGTCGAGCCGTTTTATCTTGAGGAACAGTCCGAACCGGAAGAAAACAGGTTCGTCTGGGGCTACCGCATCGTCATCGTCAACCATTCGGACGACACCGTGCAGTTGCGCGACCGCTACTGGCGCATCACCGACGCGGTCGGCCAGGTCGACGAGATCACCGGCGAGGGTGTCGTCGGCGAACAGCCGGTCCTGGCGCCCGGCGACCAGTTCGAATATTCCTCCGGCTGCCCGCTCGACACCTCCTCCGGCATGATGGTCGGCCAGTACCGCATGGAACGCCAGGACGGCGAAAGTTTCATGGTCGATATCCCCGCCTTCTCACTCGACGTTCCGGGCATGGCGAGAACGCTCAATTGAACGGAGCGCTGGATTTCCGTCCCGTCATACTGGTCACGGGTATCCTGATCGCAACGCTCGGCGTTGCGATGCTGCTTCCGGCCATCGTCGACCTTGCCGCGGACAACAAGGACTGGATGGTGTTCTTCGCATCGTCCATGCTGACGACGCTGATCGGTCTTTCGCTGTTTGCCGCCACGCGCGGATCGCCGCGCGGCCTCTCGACCCGCCAGGCGCTGCTGATGACGGTCGTGTCGTGGCTGGCGCTGGTGGCCTTCGGCGCGCTGCCCTTCATGTGGTCGGGCGTGGTGCCGAGCTATACCGACGCCTTCTTCGAATCCATGTCGGGACTGACGACGACGGGCGCGACCGTCATCGAGGGACTCGACCACGCACCGCCCGGCATCCTGTTCTGGCGCGGGCTGCTGCAATGGCTTGGCGGCCTCGGCATCATCGTCATGGCGATCGCGGTGCTGCCGATGCTTCAGATCGGCGGCATGCAGCTGTTCAAGGCAGAGGCCTTCGACACGGCGGAGAAGATCCTGCCGCGGGCGACGCAGATCTCAAGTTCGATCACCCTCGTCTTCATCGGCTTCACCGTCGCGTGCTGCGTGCTGTTCATGGCTGCGGGCATGCCCTTCGCCGACGCCGTCATCCATGCCATGACCACCGTCGCGACGGGCGGCTTTTCCACCAAGGACCTTTCCATCGGCCATTTTGACAGCGCCGCGATCGACTGGATCACGATCGTCTTCATGATCCTGGGATCGATCCCGTTCATTCTCTATGTCCAGATGCTGCAGGGACGCGTCCGGCCGATCTTTTTCGATTCGCAGGTGCGGGTATTCCTCGGCCTGCTCGCCATCGCCACGCTGATCGCCTGGCTGATGGCCCATTACGGCGAGTATCACGTCGGCCTCGACGGCCTGCGCTTCGCGGCCTTCAATGTCGTGTCGATCACCACCGGCACCGGCTACGCGACGACCGACTACGGCATCTGGGGACCGCACGCGATTTCGTTCTTCTTCGTGATCATGTTCATCGGCGGCTGCGCCGGCTCGACCTCCTGCGGCATCAAGATCTTCCGTTTCCAGGTGCTGTTCGAGGCAATCCGCCAGCACATCAACCAGGTGATGTATCCGCACGGCATCTTCCGCCCGCAGTTCAACGGCCGGCCGATCGATCCGCGCGTCATCGCATCGGTGATGAGCTTCATGTTCCTCTATGTCGTCAGTTTCGGCGCTATCTCGATCGCGCTGATCATGACCGGCCTCGACACGACGACGGCGCTGTCCGGCGCCGGCTCGGCCATCTCGAATGTCGGACCGGGTCTCGGAACGATCATCGGGCCGGCGGGCAACTACGCGCCGCTCAATGACACCGCCAAATGGACACTCGCCGCCGGCATGCTCCTCGGACGGCTGGAGCTGTTCACGATCATGGTCCTGTTCCTGCCGCGCTTCTGGCGCACCTGAACCCGGCCGGCGATCGCCTCAGAACAGACCCTCGACCTGGTCGCTGACGCGCGCCTCCTGCAGAATGAGCCTGTCGCCGGGCCTGACGACGCCGCCACGCACGACTTCGGCGTAGACCCCCATGTCCAGGTGACCGTAGTTCTTGCGCAGGAGGAACGGCACCCGCAGGTCGCGTTCCGCCGTCTTGGGGTTGACCTCCGTGGCCGCACAGCGCTGGGTTCTCTTCAGCAGTTTCAGGAGCACGTCGCCGATACGGACCGTTCTGCCGATACATTCCAGTTCCGAGAATGCGGGCCATCCGCGAAAGTAGATGTTGGCGCGGAAGCGCAGCGGGTCCACAGGAGTTTCGACACGGCCGGCAAACGCCTCGACGGAGTCCAGATTGATCAAGGATACGGCGTTCATCATGGTTTCCGACACGACAGACACATCGGTGAACCGGTGCGGCGAGCCCTCGACGAATTGCGGCCGCTCGGCCTCGGAAAGGTCGAGCTGCTCGAACAGGAACGCCGCCGCCTGTTCCTTGCCCGCCGGTGATGCCAGGTCGAAACGTTGCGTCTGTCCATCCAGCAACACGGTCAGCACACGGGCGGAATCGTCGAACTCCGTTATGAGACCGGCAAGCCTGGCATGCTCCATCAGAACGACGAAGCTGGTTTTCGGCAGCGGTTTCGGATCCTGCGGGTCGAAACCGCCATTCGCCTTGGCAAAACCGAACAGCCGGTCTCCGGGAAAGCCCTGGCCCGCCTCCAGATCGACGCTTTCGAGCGGGCGCGGGCTCAGCCCCTTGATCGGATAGCTGTAGAGATTTTCGATTCGACCTGCATCTGGCTTGTCCTCGCGATGTGCAACGAAACACCGATGGCAACAAATGCGACCCGATTCAAGCGGCGAATTGTGGTCTGACAAACAAAGACCGCATCAGCGGCGACGCGCCCGGGCAGAACCGCGTCAGGCGGAGCCGGTGCGGGGATGGTGGCCGAATACCGCGATGGCGGAGTTGCGGATATCGTTGCCGATGCCCATCAACGCGGGCACCAGGAACAGGACAAGCAGCGTCGCCATGGCAAGGCCGAATACGATGGTGATCGCCATCGGCAGCAGGAACTGTGCCTGGCGGCTCGTCTCGAACAACAGCGGCAAAAGGCCGCCGATGGTCGTCAGCGATGTCAGCAGCACCGCCCGCAGCCGGTCGCGGCTGGCCCCGGTTGCGGCGGCCGCGAGGTCCTCGCCCTGGCGCAGCCGCTCGTCCAGGCGGGTAACGAGAATAATCGAATCGTTGACGAGGATACCGCCGAGACCGAGCAGCCCGATCCAGGACAGGATCGTCAACTGGAATCCCATGATCCAGTGGCCGAACACAGCGCCGACGACACCGAACGGGATGATCAGCATGACGGCCAGCGGCCGCGCATAGCTGGCGAAGACCCAGGCGAGGATGATGTAGATCACCGAGAGCGCGACGATCATGCCGAGCTGCAGGTCGGCGAATGCGGTTTTTTGTTCCTCCGCGCGGCCGCCATAGCGGTAATCGACGCCGTAGCGGGACGCGATCTCCGCGATGACGCCCGTCGATTCCAGCTCGTCGATGACGCCGTCGGTCGTGTTGACCTCGCTGTCGATGTCCCCGGTCACGGAGATCTTGGTCTTTCCGTCCTTGCGCGAGACATAGGCGAAGCCCTGGCGTTCGGTCAGGCGCGCCACTTCGGTCAGCGGCACGAAATCGCCCGTCGGGCTCCTGAGCTCGAAATTGCGTAGCGCGGCGGTTCCGCCAACGCGCATCAGCTGCGACACGCGCACCGTTACCTCGTCGTCGCCGCGGGCGAAGCGGAACGGTATCTGGCCGTCAAACGCATTGCGCAACTGCCTTCCGATATCGTCCGCGGTGAAGCCGAGCGCGGCACCGCGCGGCAACATCTCGACCACCAGCTCCGGCTTGCCGTAGGGAAGGTTGTCATCGGCACCCGACACGCCGGCAACGGACCCGAGGATCGGGATCATCTCGGTCGCCGCGGCCTTCAATTCGTTGATCCTGTCGCCGCGCAACTCGATGTCGATATCGCGTCCCGGCGGCCCGCCGCGCGACTGGAATATGGCGAACCGCGATACGCCCGCGACATCGGGCACGGCCCGCCGCCAGGCGCGCACAACGTCCGCGGTGCGCACGGTGCGCGATTCCGACGAGGTGAGCTGAACCTTGATCGTCGCGCTGGTTCCGCCGAAGCGGCTGGCCTTGGAGAACATCACGAAGATCGACTCGGCAAGCTCTTCATTGCCGCCGGTCAGTTCCTGCTCCGCCTTGCGGAATGCGCCCTCGATTTCGGCGATGGCCCTGATCGCATCCGCCTCGGGCAATCCGGCAATGAAGCTGACATTACCGCGGATGTTCTCGGCTTCCGGTGACGGGAAGAACACGAACTCGACCCGCTTGCCCTGGATGAGACCCACGGCGATGACCAGCGCAAGACCGATCGCTATGGACACGGTGACGTAGCGCCAGTGAAAAGAAAGGGTGACAAGCCTGTTGAACGGGCCGTCGCGAAAGCGCACGAAATTGCGGTCGAACCAGCGGCGGAAACCGCCGGGTTTGAGCGTTTCGCCCCGCTTCGGATCGGCGCGCCCGGCCGAGATCCTGCGGCGCAAACCGAGGATAATGGCCTCGATGACCGTGGCAAACACCAGCGCGGCGCCGGCAACCAGGATCATGCGCACCGGCAATTCGAGACTGTTGAGGCCGGCCAGCCAGGTCCTGACTGCGGAGTCTTCAGGCGCCAGTCCGAAAAGCGGCGAATAGGGCGTCGCGGCCGTGGTGATCGCCACGACGGCAACAAAGGCGAAGAAGAACTGCCGCCAATAGGACCAGCGCGGTCCGTTTTCGCGCTGCATCGCGTGCGCGAGATGGCCCGGCAGCACATAGAAACACTCCAGCAGGCTGGCAATGATGACGGCAATGACCACCAGGGGAAGCACGCCCATGATCTGTCCGATCGTGTCGGTGATCAGCATCATCGGCGCGAAGGCGGCGATGGTGGTCGTCATAGCGGCAAGCACCGGCCGGATCATCATGGAAACGCCGTTCTCGGCGGCGGTCATCGGATCGTCGCCCATCTCGAGGCGCGTGTAGGTGTGTTCGCCGACGACGATCGCATCGTCGACGATGATGCCGAGCATCATGATGAGCCCGAACAGGGAGATCATGTTGATCGTCTGGCCGGACATGAACATGAAACCGACGGTCGCGAGCAGCGCGACCGGGATGCCCGCCGCCACCCAGAAGGCAATGCGCCCGTCCAGGAACAGGAAGAGAATCGCCACAACGAGGATCAGCCCGCCGAGACCGTTCTTGACCAGCAACATGATGCGCTCGAGCAGCGAATCGGCCGCCACTTCATAGGTTGTGATCTCGATATTGTGCGGCAGTTGCGGGCGCAGTTCCTCGAGATATTCGTCAAGGACGCGGGCGGTGCGCAGCGTGTCGGCGGTGGCGGAACGGCGCACGTCGATCTCGATGGCGACTTCGCCGCCGGTAAAGCCCCGGGTCTCGGTGGTGTCGAAACCGTTGGCGATGGTGGCGATGTCCTTGAGCCGAACCTTCTCGCCGGAGGAAAAAGCCAGCACCTCGATATCGCCAAGCGTCTGCGGGCTTTCGGCGTCGGCGAGCGAGCGCAACTGGCGTTCGACGGCGCCTTCCAGCGTTCCGGAGGGAAGATCGCTGCTGTTATCGGTGACCGCGCGGGAGACATCGTTGATAGTCAGACCCAGACGCCGCAGCTCGCGCTCGGGAATATCGATGCGGATTTCCCGGTCGCGCAGCGCGGTGAAATCGACCTTGTCGATGCCGCGCGATATCAGCTCGTCCCGGATGTGCTTGGCCCATTCGCGCTTGATCGCCTCCGGCGCGGAGCCGCCCACCGAAAGGCTGGCGATGCGGTCGAAGAAACTTGCCTTGGAGATGCTCGGCGTGTCTGCGTCTTCCGGCAGCGTACTGACGCCCGTGACGGCCGTCTCGACATCGGACAGCGCCTTTTGCATGTCGGAGCCGTCCTCGAATTCGAGGCGGATCGAACCCGATCCCTCGCGCGCCGTCGAGGTCATGACATCGACGCCCTCGACAAAGCGCACCTCCGGCTCGATCACCGCCAGCAGATTGGCCTCGATATCCTCGGCGCTGGCGCCGGACCAGGTGACGGAGATGTCGATGCGCGGGCGGTCGACGGAGGGGAAGAACTGCGTGTTGATTCTCATGACGCTGAAAACGCCGATGAGGATCATCAGCATCATCAGCAAATTGGCAGCATTCGCGTGACGGATGAAGGTGCGAACCAGGCCGCCGGTGCCGCGCAGGTCCTCGGCCGCGTGTTCAATTGCCTGGCGCACGCCGCGTTCGGCCATGATCAGCTTCCCTGGGTGCGCTGGCCGGCCACGCCGTCGCCGCGCGGACCCGCCGGACGGGCGCCCGGCTCCCTGACCTGAACGCCGTCATCGGCCTGTGTCAGATGGGTCGTCATGACAACATCGCCGGACTGGAGACCGCCGAGGACAATGACGTCCTCGCCGTCGAACGCGGCGATCTCGACGATCCTGCGGGCGAGTTTTCCGTCTTCGACGACGAACACCTCGTTGCCGTTGAACAGCGCCGTTTCGGGGATCCGGAAGGAGCTGTCATAGGTGCGGTCCGGAACGTCGATCTCGACGAACGCGCCGGGCCGTAACTGGACCGGGGAACTGTTCGGATCGAGACGCGCGACAACCTCGACACCGCCGCGCTGGGAGGCGATCTCGGCGGCGATCCGGTCGATCCTTCCGGAATATTCGTAGCTGCTCAGCCCGACCACCCAGACGACGCCGATGGCACGGCCGATCAGCGGATCGGCGTCGGTGGAAATGCGCCCGTACTGGGCATCGGTCAGGGTGAAGCGCACCTCAAGCGCTTCGTCGTCATAGAGCGAGGCGACAACGTCGCTGCTGCTGACATAGCGTCCGGGTTCGGCGTTTTCCGAATTGACGACCCCGGTGAAAGGCGCCCGCAGGACCGTGTTCTCCAGGTTGCGCTCGGCCTGCTGCACCTTCCAGGTCAGGCTCTCGATGCTGGCGATCTGCTGTTCGCGCTTGGCGTCCTCGATGATCTGGTTGTTGCGGCGCTGGCTGACCGCCTGTTCACGCTGCGAGACGATCAGGCGCCGATCCTCGACCTGTTTCTCGGTGAGCGTTCCGCTCTCGACCAGCGATTCGGCCCGCTTGAGATCGCTCTCGGCGAGCGCCAGCTGCATTTCCGCGCCCTCGAGCTGATCCTTCTCGGCGACAATGCGGGCCTCCGTTTCGGCAAGGGTTGCGCGCGCCTGCGCGAGATTGGCCCGCGCCTCCGACAACGCGCCCTTGAAATGGAAGGAGTCGATTTCCATCAACTCGTCGCCGGCGGCGACATGGGAACCGGCCTTGAGATCCGGATTGACGGCAATGATCTCGCCGTTGACCAGGGGACGCAGTTCCACGGACCGTGCCGCCTGCACTTCGCCGTAGAGGAGCAGCTGCGGCCGGTTGGAGGCCGGGGTAACGGCAACCGTCTCGACCGGGTAGACCGTGGGGCGAAAGGTGCGCGCGCTGCGTTCCGGCTGCGATTCGATGATCCGGTTCATGATCACGTAGGAACCGCCGAGCACCGCCATCATCAGCACGACCTGCAGCACGACGCGCCCGCCGCTCAGCAGCGGGGAGCGTCTGTCCTGAGGGCGATCGGGCGTGTCCCCGACCGCGGCAGAATCTGCTGCTTCTTCCTCGTTTATCGATTTCAGCATGCAGGATGCTCCGGCTCGACCCACGCAGTCTACTAATGTAGCGGCCCAGTGCAGAAATTAAAGATTCGTAATTCTTGTTACATTTTGCCGTTTTCTCGGCTAAATGCCAGATTTCTGAGCCGAATTTTACATTACTTTACATTGCGCGCTCCGATTTGGCGGCACCGACACCACCTTTCGGCCGCCGCTATTCCGGTATTTCCGGAATCTCCGAGGGATCGAAGCTGTAGTTCGCCGAGCAGAATTCGCACTTCACCGAGATCCGGCCGTTTTCCACGCTCTGCGCGATTTCGTCCTTGTCCAGCCCGGCAAGCACCGAGCGGATCTTGTCACGCGAACAGGAGCAGTTGTCGCGCACGGCAACCGGTTCGAAGACACGAACGCCGCGCTCATGGAACAGGCGGTACAACAGCCTTTCGGAGCCGACCTGCGGATCGGCAAGCTCGTCGTCGGCGATCGTCTCCATAAGCGCCTTCGCCTCTAGCCACTCCTCGTCCTCCTCGAAATCAACCTGTTCGGCATCGTCGGGAAGATCGCCGCCCGGCAGGTCGGCCTGGCGCATGCGCTCGGGCGATTCCGGCAGGAACTGCAGCACGACGCCGCCGGCACGCCACTGGTGCTCGCGCTCGCCGCCATTGCCGGAACCGTAAAGCTGTGCGGCCGCGAGCCGGACCTCGGTCGGTATCTGCTCGGACTGACGGAAATAGGCGCGCGCGATTTCCTCGAGGGTCGACCCGTTGAGTTCGACGACGCCCTGGTAGCGCTGCATGTGGGCGCCCTGATCGATGGTAAAGGCAAGGATGCCGGTTCCGAGCAGATCCTGCGGCTCGAGCCGGTCCTGCGCCACCGCCTCGGCGAGGGCGCGCTCGTCATAGCGCGCATAGGCACGCAAGCTGTCGGGCGTCGTGAAATCGGCCACCAGCATGTCGACCGGGCCGTCGCTCTGCGTCTGGACGATGAACTTGCCGGTGAATTTCAGGGACGTGCCCAAAAGCACGGTCAGCGTCACCGCCTCGGCCAACAACCGGGCAACCGGCTCAGGATAGTCGTGGCGCGCCAGGATCGCGTCGAGCATGGGCCCGAGCTGCACGGCACGGCCGCGTGCATCGAGGCCCTCGACCTCGAACGGCACCACCTGATCGTCGCCGGCAAAGCCGATCTCTCCAAGGATCATTTCGTCAGTCATCTTCTGTCAATCTAATGGAACACCGGGTGCCGTTGAAGCCGCTCGGGGCCGGCCTGCAGCACTTAGTTAGAGCCGGTCGAAGCACCAGGCAAGGATGGCCTTCTGGGCGTGCATCCTGTTTTCCGCCTCGTCGAAGACGACCGACTGCGGTCCGTCGATCACGTCGTCCGTCACCTCCTCGCCGCGATGGGCAGGCAGGCAGTGCATGAAAAGCGCGGCCGGGTCGGCCTTCGCCATGAGCCGGGCATTGACCTGATAGGGCTTGAAAACGTTGTGTCCGCGCGCGCGCTGTTCCTGCCCCATTGACACCCAGGTATCGGTGAACACGCAGTCGGTTCCGGATACGGCCTGCTCCGGATCGGCGGTCAAGGAGACGGTGCCGCCATTTTCACGGGCCCAGTCGGCGAAACGGCCCTCCGGCTCGGAACCCTCGGGAACGCCGACATTCATATTGTAGCCGAACCGCGCCGACCCCTCGATCAGCGAATGGAGCACATTGTTGCCGTCGCCGACCCACGAGAAGGTCTTGCCGGCAACGGAGCCGCGGTGCTGCTCAAAGGTCATGACATCGGCCATGATCTGGCACGGATGGGTATCGTCGGTCAGGCCGTTGATCACCGGGACGGTGGCATGCTCGGCCAGCTCGGTCAGCCGCCCGTGATCGGTTGTGCGGATCATGACCGCGTCGACATAGCGCGACAGGACGCGCGCCGTGTCGGCGATGGACTCGGCGCGGCCGAGCTGCATGTCGTTGCCGGAGAGCAGGATGGTCTCGCCGCCCAGCTGGCGCATGCCCACATCGAAGGAAACGCGGGTCCTTGTCGACGGCTTTTCGAATATCATCGCCAGCACCTTGCCGGCGAGCGGCTTGTCGGCACTGCCGTCCCTGGTCGCAGCCTTCCGCTCGTGCGCATGGTCGAGTATGTCGCGCAGTTCGCTGCCGGCGACGGCGGAAAGGTCGAGGAAATGACGGGGGCCGTCACGTGTCGTCATTGCAGTATTCCCTGTACGGGCGCGATTGCCGCCCGCTTCGAATCAAAGGCCTCTCAGGCGGTGCCGGAGATCGCCGCCGCGGCGGCGTCGAGGCGGGAAAGTCCGTCACGGGCTTCCTCGGCCGTTGTCGTGAGCGGCGGCAACAGCCGCACCACATTGTCGCCGGCCGGTGCGCCGAGCAGATGCTGGTCGCGCATGGCCACGAGCAGTTCGGCAACCGGCACCTTGCACTTGATGCCCAGCATCAGGCCGGCGCCACGAATTTCCTCGACGACGTCCGGGTATTTGTCGGCGATGGCGGCCAGGCCCTGCTTGAAAACCAGGCTCACATCGCGAACCTTGTCGAGGAAGCCCTCCTCCAAAAGCACGTCGAGCACGGCATTGCCGACCGCCATGGCAAGCGGATTGCCGCCATAGGTGGTTCCGTGCGTGCCCGGCGTCATGCCGCTCGCCGCCTCTTCCGTCGCCAGGCACACGCCGAAGGGAAAGCCTCCGCCGATTCCCTTGGCAACGGCCATGATATCCGGTGTGATTCCGGCCCATTCGTGAGCAAAGAGCCTGCCCGTGCGGCCGACGCCGCACTGCACCTCATCAAGAACCAGCAGCACGCCCTGTTCGTCGCAAAGCGCGCGAAGGTCGCGAAGATACTGGGCCGGGAGCTCGCGGATGCCGCCTTCACCCTGGATCGGCTCAACGAGCACGGCCGCCGTGGTTTCGCCGACAGCGCTCCGCACCGCATCGATGTCGCCGAAGGGAACCTGGATGAATCCGGGCGCCTTGGGGCCGAAGCCCTCGAGGTACTTTTCCTGGCCGCCGGCCGCGATGGTGGCAAGCGTGCGGCCGTGGAACGCGCCCTCGATGGTGATGATGTCGATGCGTTCCTCGTGCCCGTTGACATATTGGAAGCGCCGCGCCGTCTTGATGGCGCATTCCAGCGCCTCGGCACCGGAATTGGTGAAAAAGGCGCGGTCGGCGAAAGTCGCCCGGGTCAGCCGCTCGCTGAGCCGGGTCTGGTCCGGGATCTCGTAAAGGTTCGACAGGTGCCAAAGGCGGTCGGCCTGACCTTTCAGCGCTTCGACGAGGTGCGGATGCGAATGGCCCATGGACGTAACTGCGATGCCACCGGCAAAATCCAGGTAGCGCGTTCCGTCCTCGGTAACCAGCCAGACGCCCTCTCCCCGCTCGAAGCGGAGCGGGATGCGCTTATACGTGCTGTAAAGCGACGCATTTTCCGACATGACCATCAACTCCCAAATGCCGCGGTGCCTGCCGCGCGGCCGGACAAATTTTCGGAACGATCTGACCGGATCATCCGGCCAAAAACAAATAGCTGCCCGTGGAAGGCAGCCGTCGCCGTATCTTTATACCGTGTGTGGCCGTCAATCAACCACCGCGAATCGCGGCAGGCTGCCGCCTCATTGCGGTCGAAATGGGTCCGGAGACCGGGAAAACTGCCGCAAGTTGGGGAAAACTCAAAAAAGGAATCTTCTTGATTCACGGGACTCTTGTCACCGAGTCCCGCTGTCACTAGTTTATAGAGGAAGATTACGGACTGCATGCGGCGGACCTAGTGACCTTTGACAAATAGAACGTTTCGGCTCCGAAATGATTTCGGAACGCGTTGAAGGATTCGGTCGTCCCCCGGATGCGGTGAAAGGGGTAAATGACCATGAGCTGGACTGATGAACGCGTCGATAGGCTGAAAAAGCTCTGGGCAGACGGGTTGAGCGCGAGCCAGATCGCAGCCGAACTGGGCGGCGTCAGCCGCAATGCAGTCATCGGCAAGGTGCACCGCCTCAATCTGCCGGGACGCGCCAAATCCGGCGGCTCGTCGGCATCGCGCGCGAAACGGGTCTCCTCGGCTTCCAGGGGCGGCAGCTATGCCTCACGCGGTGGCGCAACACGTTCGATGCCCCGTACCCGCGGCGCGACAGCACTCAAGCCCGACCTCATTGCCGATGCGGTCGCCGAGATCGATACTCGGCCGGTCGAGGATGTCGTCGTGCCGATTTTCCGCAAGCTGCCGCTGACCGAACTGACGGAAAAGACCTGCAAATGGCCGGTCGGCGATCCGCTGCAGGACGACTTCTATTTCTGCGGCGTCGAGTGCGACGACAGCGCACCCTACTGCACCTACCATTCGAAGCTGGCATTCCAGCCGACCGCTGACCGCAAGAGAATGCGCTGAGTAACCGGCAACTGGCGGGGACCGCGAAACGCCAGTTGCAAAGCGGCCCTCAGGGGCCGCTTTTTTTTGTCCTTCCAAGCACCATCGGCGCAAGGAACGTCAGGATGACGAGCCGCCATACATGGTGCGCAGCCACGAAAGAAGGATCGGCACCGAGAATGACGGCCATCGCCGCCATGGCCTCGACCCCTCCGGGCGCGAAGGCGATCAGCACCTGCGGCAGCGGCAGATCGACAAACTGCACCAGGAGGACGGCAAAGACGATGGTCACGACAAAGGCAATCAGGGTTATCGCAAGACCCGCACCGAACGCCTTTGCTAGGGTCTTCAACGCAACGCCGGAGAACCTGGTACCGATGAGGCTGCCCATGATCGCAAACGCGGGTATCGCGGCCCAAAGCGGAACGTGTCCGACGACCAGACCGCTCAGATGCGTGACGGTGGAGAAGATCATGCCGCCGAGCAGCAGCGCTGCCGGCACCCGCAAGCGGTGCAGGACCAGTCCCAGGCAAATCGCCAGAAGCAGACTGACGGCCAGCGGAACCAGCGCCATCTGGGCGCCCGGAAGACCCATGCGGGACGTATCGTAGCCGAGCAAGCTGACGGCGAACGGCACGATCAGCGTCAGCGCAAGCACGCGGGTGCTCTGAATGACGCTGATGGTCGGCAGGTCGCCGCGGGTCGCAGTGGACATGCCCAGCACGTAGCTCAAGTGGCCCGGAACGGCCGACAGGATCGCCGTTTGCCGGTCCTGACGCCAGAACAACCTGAGCGCCGATGCGCCGGCGGCGAAAATCATGCACACGCTGACCGCAAGGAAGAGGAAGCTCAACGGCCACTGCCTGGCAGCCTCGTAGACCTCCGGCGTTACGCCCGTTCCCAAGGACAGGCCGATAACAGCGAAGCAGATATGGCGCAGGATTTGCGGCACCCTGAGCCGCATCCCGGCGACGCACAGTATCGTTACGGTGAGCGCAGGCCCGGTGAGGGCAGGCGCGGGAAAGCCCAGCAGGAAAGCCAGCACCGCACCGGCGGCGCCAACGGCCAGCGTCAGAAGCGTCGTCGCCAGTTCATTCCCGGCATCCGCCATCCGTCGCGATCAGCCTCCCTCCCCGGCACGGTCGGCACCCTTCCTGAGCCGCTGGAAATTCGACCACAGGATGGGCGCGAACAGGCAGAACCCGGCGATGACCAGGATCGTCAGCGTCAGCGGCCGCTGCCACAGGAACGACCAGCTGTCGTTGTTGATCAGCAGGGCGCGCCGCAGGTTCTCTTCCATCATGCCGCCCAGGATAAAGCCCAGGATCATCGGCGCCATCGGAAAATCGAGGAAACGCAGGACCACCGCGATCAGCCCGAACAGCACCATGAGCTGAATGTCGAACGTGTTGAAGCTGACGAAGTAAACACCGATCAGCGAGAAGAACAGGATGAGCGGAAGCAGGAACCGGGACGGAATGGCAAGAATCTTCGCAATGTAGGGGATGAGCGGAAGATTGAGAATCAGGAGCACGATATTGCCGATCCACATCGAGACAATGACGGACCAGAACACCGCCGGCTGATCGATATAGAGGCGCGGCCCCGGCTGGATGCCGTAGCCGATGAGTGCGCCGAGCATGATCGCCGTCGTGCCCGAACCCGGAATTCCCAGTGTCAGCAGCGGCACGAACGATCCGGTCGCGGCAGCGTTGTTGGCCGTTTCCGGCGCCGACAGGCCGCGGATGGATCCCTTGCCGAAGAGCTTGCCCTTTTCCGGCCCGGCCAGCCGCTGCTCGGTTCCGTAGGCGAGAAAACTCGCGATGGTGGCGCCGGCGCCGGGCAGGACCCCGATGATAAAACCGAGGATCGACGACCGTCCGATCACGGGCACCATCTCCTTGACCTCCCCGCCGGTCACCTTCATGGAGCCGAGCTTGGTCGATGCCTCCATCTCCTCCTGGCGCTTGTCGTCGCCGGAAGGCTTCAGGATGGCAATCAGCGCTTCGGACAGCGCAAAGGTGGCCATGACCAGCAGCAGGAACGAGATCCCGTCCGTCAGGTCGATGAGGCCGAGGGTAAAGCGAGGAACGCCCTGCGTCTGGTCGGTGCCGACGGTGGAGAGCATCAGGCCGATCACCGTCATCAGCAGCGCCTTGAGAACGTCGCCCTTGCCGGCGAAGGCGGCAACCGCGGTAAGGCCCAGCACCATCAGCGCGAAATAGTCGGCCGAGTGAAAGGACAGCGACACCGCCGCCAGGAACGGCGCGGCGACGAGCAGGAAGATGGCGGCAATCACGCCGCCGGAGAAGGACGAATAGGCGGCAATGGCAAGCGCCTTGCCGGCCTTGCCCTGCTTGGCGAGCGGATAGCCGTCGAAGGACGTCGCCACCGTGCTTGCGACACCCGGCGCGTTGATGAGGATCGACGATGTCGAGCCGCCGAATATGGCGCCGTAATAGACCGCCGCCATCAGGATGATGCCGGTCGCGGGCTCCAGGCTCGCGGCAACCGGGATCATCAGGGCGATTGCCGACATCGGGCCGAGACCCGGCAGCATGCCGATGAAGGTGCCGATCAGGCAGCCGGTGAAAACGAACATGATGTTGACGGGTGTCAGCGCGGTTCCAAGACCGATCAGAATGCCTTCGATCATCGTATCAGCCTTTCAGGAACCAGGGCAGCGGCTCGATGAACACGTCGAGGCCCTGCGTCATCAACAGCCAGAAGCACACCACCAGGGGCACGGACACGAGCAGCAGCTTGGTCACCGAGCGCTCGCCGAGCATTGCGAACCCGAGGATCAGGAACAGCGAGGTGGAAATGAGGAAGCCGAAGGGGCGGATCGTCAGCCCATAGGCCGACATCAGAACGAGAAACAACACCGCCTTGCCCCAGTTGAAACCGGCGAGCTGCGGGCGATCGTGGGAACCGGGGAATATCAGCACGAGAAGCGAAAGGCCGATGCCGAGGACCATCAGCACCTCCGGCATGGTGCGGGCGGTAAAGGCCGCCTTGGCCTGAATGGGCAGCAGGGTGATGTTCTGGCTCAAGATGCCGTAGGTAATGCAGAAGGCCAGCAGCAGGATGCCGCCGATCCTGTCCTTGGAAAACAGCATAGGTTCCTCCCCGGGGGCGGCGTGTCGCCGTCCTCAAATCCGGCGGGGCAGCGCTGGGCGGCCCCGCCGTGGTTTTGTTCTTTGATCCGACGCGACGGCGCTCAGAGGAAGCCGAGTTCCTTCATCAACCCGCCGACTTCCTCTTCCTGCTGCTCCAGGAAGGTCGAGAAGTCGTCGCCCGGGTTGAAGATCTCGACCCAGCCGTTGCGGTCGCGCACGGCCACCCATTCGGGCGTCGCGTACATGGCCTCAAGCGCGGCGATGTACTGGGCCTTCTTGTCGTCCGGCAGGCCGGGTGCGGCGAAGAAACCGCGCCAGTTGACGAAATTGGTGCCGGCCGAGCCGGATTCGTCGCAGGTCGGCGTGTCGGGTGCAGCGTCAAGCCGATTCAGCGCCGTGACGCACAGAATGCGGACTTCGCCCTGGCGGGCAAGTTCCAGCGCCTCGCCCAGGCCGGTGGTCAGGGCCGCGATCTCGCCGGAGAGCAGGCCAGCCATGGCCTTGCCGCCGGCATCGTACGGAATGTACTTCACGTCAGTCGGGTTTTCGCCGGCATTCTTCATGACGAGGGCGGCGACCAGATGATCCATGCCGCCAGCCACGGAGCCGCCTCCGATAGCGATCTTCGCGGGGTCCGCCTTGTAGGCGTCAACAAGCCCGCCAAGGTCCTGGATATCGGAGTTCTTGCCGACGACCATCGCGCCGTAGTCACCGATGATTCCGGCGATCGGCGTCAGGTCGCGGAACGACTGCGGAAACACCTTCTGCAGGGACCGGATGACGATCGGCGTCGAGTTCACCATCAGGGTGCCCTGGTCCTTGGTCTCGATGATATGGGCGATGGCCTTGCCGCCGCCGCCGCCCGACATGTTCTCGTAGGACGCCGATCCAACGATGCCGGACTTGGTCAGCGCCTCGCCGGTACCGCGGGCGGTGCCGTCCCAGCCGCCGCCTGCGCCGCCCGGAATCAGGAACTTGATCTCATCGACGGTCTGCGCCTGGCCGAGACCGGCCGACGCGCCGAGCGCAAATACGGTTACAGCGAGCGCCGCTGTCAGTTTCTTAAGCATGAGGTCCTCCCAGAAATGCTCTTTCCACGCCCGAGGGCGGGCGTGAACCAAGCAAAGCAGGAAAAGCTGTCATGAAGCTGACACGCAACGCACCGGCGGCCTATTTGGTACGCAACGCCTCGTTCCACCGGGCAATGAACCGGGCGCGCTTGACCTGGTCCAGGTAGACGACAAGGCCGGGGCTGATCGAGATCGGCCGCAATTGCGCGCCGTAGCGCGCCCGCATGGCCGATGCCGTGTTGGGGCCCTCCACGTCGGGATGCAGTGCCGGCAGGCGCACGTCGCGCGCCATGATCGTCTGGCCCTCGCGGGACATCAGGAACGACAGCATGGCTTCACCGAGTTCCGGATGCTCGGCCGCCTGCGGCACCATCGCGATGCGCGACATGATGACGGTGTAGTCTTCCGGCAGGATGATGCCGAGATCGGGTTTGCTGCTGGCCCAGCTCTCGGCGTAGGAGCCCAGAATGTTGTAGCCAAGCGCAAAGCGCCCGTCGGCGACACGGTCTAGAATGGCGGAAGAGTTCGAATAGAGCTTCACACCGGACGCACCGAAGGCCGAGACAAGCTCCCAGATATCGCGGTTGTGCTCCCGGTCGCGGGCAAGGAACAAGAAGCCGAGGCCGGCGCGCTCCACGTCATAGGTCGCGATGCGGCCGTAGAGCTCCGCTTCGGATGTCTTCAGAAGTTCGATCAGTTCGGCGCGGTTACGCGGCACATCCAAACCCTCGAAGCTCGGCTTGTGGTAGACAATCACCGATGGCTCGAATGTCAGCCCGAAGGCCGCTCGCCGCCAGGCCGCCCAGTCCGGCCAGCGTGCGATGTCGATGCCGGAAACCGGTTGAGCGTAGCCGTCGTTGACCAGCTTGACCTGCAGATCCATGGCCGATGAGATCACCAGATCCGCGGTTTTGCCGTCTTCGTCGGTTTCGCGGATGACACGCTCGTAAATATCCAGCGACTGCGCCTCGTCGTAAATGACAGTGACGTCCGGGTATTGCTTCTGGAAGCCCTCGATGAGCGGGCGCGAGACAACCTCATCCAGGGTCGAATAGACCGTCAATGTCCGGTCCGGATCGGGTTCGCCCGACGCCGGATTGTAGGTCTCGGCGCGGGAGGCGCTGACCGCAGCCAGGAGACACAGGATGAGCGTGACAATGCGCATCCGCCGACATTGCCCGGCAATTTGTACATTCACAAGAGGCAATTGAGTATCTAACCTCTGGTCGCGGAGGAACCATGCGCATCCTGATCGTGGAGGACAATCGCAAGCTTGCCGAAGGGTTGAAGACCCTGCTGTCGGAGAGCGGCTATGCGGTCGACTGCGTTGTCGACGGCGATTCAGCGCTGTCGGCGGCGCGGGCGCTCGACTACGATCTCGTCGTTCTGGACCTCAGCCTGCCGCAGATGGACGGGCTCGAAGTGCTGCGCGAGATGCGATCGGACCGGATTGCGGTTCCCGTCCTTATACTGACCGCGCGCGACGGGCTCGAAGACCGCATCCGCGGCCTTGATCTCGGTGCCGACGACTATCTGACCAAGCCGTTCGAATGGGGCGAGCTGGAGGCGCGCGTCCGGGCCCTGATCCGGCGCTCCACGGCGGTGCGCACCTCACTGATCGAGGCCGGATTGATCACCTTCGATCTCAGGAGCGGACAGGTGTTTGCCGGCGACACGGCCCTCGAAATACCGGCGCGGGAGACCGGCGTGCTGCGCGCACTGCTTCTGGCCAATGGGCGGATCCTGAGCAAGGGGCAGCTGATCGAGTCGCTCAGCAGTTTCGAGGAGGACATCAGCGAGAATGCCATCGAGCAATATGTCAGCCGGCTGCGGCGGCGACTGTCCGATCACGGCGTGTCGATCAAGGCGGCGCGCGGTCTCGGCTATTATCTGCGGACGGCGGACGAGAAGTGACAGAGCACGCATCCCGGCCGTCCTACTCCCTGCGCACGCGCCTTTTGCTGTGGCTGCTTGTGCCGCTTGTCGTGATCGGCCTGCTGGCACTGTTCGATTCCTACCGGTCGGCACGCGAGACCGCCGACGAGATCGCCGACCGCGTCCTGGCGGGATCGGCCCTGGCCATCGCCGAGCGGATCTTCGTCAACGACGACGGGCTTCTCGAAGTGGACATGCCTTATGTCGCGCTGGAGATGCTCACCTCTTCCGAGGAGGACCGCGTCTTCTACCGCATCGAGGGCGGCGGTTCGGAATTCATCACCGGCTACCGGCAGCTCGCCGTCCCGGATGCGTTCGACAGGAGCGAACGGAACCTGCGCTTCGCGGATGCGCGC
Source organism: Nitratireductor sp. XY-223 (assembly GCF_004959855.1). Lineage (GTDB taxonomy): Bacteria > Pseudomonadota > Alphaproteobacteria > Rhizobiales > Rhizobiaceae > Hoeflea_A. The sequence goes on from NZ_SPNT01000005.1 coordinate 294,568, forward strand.
TTTCGCGATGTTCCCATTCGCATGGCTGTGCTGAACGACGCGGCCGCCTCCGACACCGTATCCCTCGCCTATCGGGTGATCATTGCCGAGACGACCAACGCGCGCGCCAAGATGGCCCGCGACATCCTGCTACGATCGGCGCTGCGGCAGGGCCTGCTCATCTTCACGGCGGCGCTTGTCGTCTGGTTTGCGGTAACGCGCTCGCTGCGGCCGCTCTACCGCCTGCAGGAAGCGGTCGGGCGACGCAGCCCAAACGACCTGAGACCCATCGAGCACCGCGTTCCCGGCGAGGTGAGTGGCCTCGTCGCGACCATCAACGATCTCGTCAAACGCTTCGGTTCGTCCATATCGGCACTGCGCAACTTCACTTCGAATGCGAGCCATCAATTGCGCACGCCGCTCACCGTCATGCGCACCCAGCTTGAGCTTGCCAGCCGCGCAAAAACCGAGGCCGACCGCGAAAAGGCGCTGAAGGAAACGGACAACGCAATCGGCGAGGCCGAGCGCGTGCTGTCGCAATTGCTGGTGCTCGCGCGGGTCGATTCGACAGCCCGGGACGATCTCGCCCGCCACCGGTGCGACATCGCGACGATCAGCCGGGACATCTGCGAGGACCTGATTTCCGGCAACCTGCCGGCGGATATCGATCTCGGCTATGAGGGTCCCGAGCGGCTGGAAATCGCCGGTGACGAGGTGCTGACGCGTGAAATGATGCGCAATGTCATCGACAACGCCATCGTCCATGGCGGCCGCCCCATCGAGATCACCATTAGGGTTCGCCGGGAAAATGGCGGGGTCACCATTGAGGTCGAGGACAGCGGCACCGGTGTCGATCCGAAGCAACTGAAGAATGTGCTCAGCCGGTTCCAGCGCGGCTCCGGCGGCTCCGAGGGCAGCGGCCTCGGGCTTGCCGTCGCCAAGGAGATCGCGGAGCTCTTCGGTGGACAGTTGGAGCTGGCCGCGCCTCTGCAGGGCGGATTTCTGGTGCGCATGCGCTTTCGCACAAGCTGAATACGCGGTCCTGCCTTCCCCTGCCTTGAATTTAGTTCGATATCGTATTATATAGTACGAAATCGAACTAAAGGAGATTGACATGTCCATCAGCAGACGCAAGGCACTGGCGATCATGGGCGGCGGCACCATTCTCGCGGCGACCGCCGCAACGGGCCTTTTCGCGGCAACCCGGCGCCCGGGGCGGGCGCTGGCGCCCTGGTCCATGGCGGGGGAGCCGATCGAGCCGCGCCGGCACGCCCTGTCCTACGCGATCCTCGCGCCGAATCCGCATAACCGCCAGCCCTGGCTGGTCGAGCTCAAAGGCGCGGATACGGTGATCCTGCACCGCGACATGGCCCGCGACCTTCCCGAGACCGATCCCCATTCGCGGCAGTTGACCATCGGTCTCGGCTGCTTCCTCGAACTCATGGCGATTGCCGCGTCGCAGACCGGACATGCCGTCGACCTGGACGTCTTTCCGGACGGCGAAGACGGCCCGGTCGCCGTCGCCCGCTTCCGCGAAGGCGCAGACGCCGATCCGCTCTTTGCGCATGCTCTCGAACGCCGGTCCTGCAAGGAGCCCTACAGCGACCAACAGGTGCCGGCCGACCTGGTCGCAAGGCTGAAACCGCTTGCCGACATAAGGACCGATCCGCAGGAGGTTGCGGCGATCCGCGACCTGACCTGGAAGGCATGGGAAACCGAGGCGTTCACACCGCGCACGATGCAGGAGAGCGTCGACCTGATGCGTTTCGGCAAATCCGAAATCAACGCCAATCCGGACGGCATCGATCTCGGTGGACCTTTCCTCGAAGCGCTCATGTTGGCCGGTGTCCTCAGCCGAGAGGCGCAGAGCGACCCGGAATCCGCAGGTTTCAAGGAAGGCGTGCGGATTTACCGGGAAATGCTGCACGCCACGCCGGCCTACGCGGTCGTCACCACGCCGGGCAACAGCCGCGCCGACCAGATCGACGCCGGACGCCGATGGCTGCGGCTGAACCTGACGACGACGGCGCTGGGCCTGTCGCTTCACCCGGTCAGCCAGGCGCTGCAGGAGTTTGCCGAGATGAAGCCGCATTACGACGAGGCGCACAGGCTGCTTGCGGACACTGGCCATACCGTGCAGATGCTTGGTAGGCTCGGATTCGGACCGGCCGTCCAACCCTCTCCCCGATGGCCGCTGGAGACCCGGATAATCGATGGATAGCAAAACGCTTTCGCTCTATTTCAGCCTGTTCAACGAAGTCGGCATTATCGCCCAACTCAGCCGTGCCCTTTTCGAGGCGCGGCTGCCGAAGGGTTTCCTCGTCTCGCATTTTTCGGTGCTCAACCACCTGATCAGGGTCCGGGACGGACAGACCCCCTTGCAGATCGCAAACGCCTTCCAGGTGCCGAAGACCACGATGACCCACACGCTGTCGGTGCTCGAAAAGCACCGCCTCATCGAAATGCGGCCCAACCCGCAGGACGGCCGCAGCAAGTGCGTGTGGCTGACCGAGAGCGGACGCGCTTTCCGCGAGGACGCCATCGCGCGCATGGGCCCGGACATGGTCGACCTTGCCGCCCACTATTCACCCGAATTCGTCGGCGAGATCGTTCCGAAACTCGGCGAAATCAGAAAATTCCTGGACGCGCGGCGCGACGATCAGTTTTCGAGCGAATAGCCAGCGCCGCGCACCGTGCGGATGACGTCGCGCATGTTGGAGAGATTGAGCGCCTTTCTCAGCCGTCCGACATGCACGTCCACCGTGCGCTCGTCCACGTAGATGTCGTGACCCCAGACACCGTCGAGGAGCTGCGAGCGCGAGAACACGCGGGTCGGCGACGTCATGAAGAATTCGAGCAGCCGGAATTCCGTCGGCCCGAGCTTGATCTCGCGGCCGCGCCGGTACACGCGATGGGTCTCCCGGTCGAGCTCGATATCACCGCTCTTAAGGACCGTTGAAATCGATTCCGGATTTACACGGCGCAAAAGCGCGCGCACCCGTGCCATCAGTTCCGGCGTCGAGAACGGCTTGACGACGTAGTCGTCGGCGCCGGTCGACAGGCCGCGCACCCGTTCGCTCTCCTCGCCGCGCGCCGTCAAAAGAATGATCGGAAGCCGTTCGGTCTCCGGCCGCACCCGCAGCCGGCGGCACAATTCGATGCCGGACAGGCCGGGCAGCATCCAGTCGAGGATCAAGAGGTCCGGCACCCGTTCCTGGAGCTTGATCTCGGCCTCATCGCCACGCAGCACGGTTTCAACCTCGTAGCCCTCGGCCTCGAGATTGTAACGCAGCAGGACGCTCAGCGCCTCTTCGTCCTCAACGACGGTAATGTGCGGTGCTATCCCCATATCAATTCTCCAGTGGCAGCCAAATCATTGACGCTCACCTTACTCCTCGGCTCCCACGGTCGCCGTCTCGTCATCCTTCGGCCGGTCCGTTGAGAGCTGATCGCCTGTCGCGATGTAATAGACCACTTCAGCAATGTTGGTGGCGTGGTCGCCAATACGCTCGATGTTCTTGGCGCAGAACAGCAGATGCGTACACGCGGTGATGTTGCGCGGATCTTCCATCATATAGGTCAGCAGCTCGCGGAACAGGGAGGTGTAGATCGCATCGATCTCATCGTCGCGATCGCGAATGGAATTGGCCAGTTCAGCGGAGCGCTGGGAATAGGCGTCGAGCACCTCCTTGAGCTGCGTAAGGGCCAGCTCTGCCAGATGGTCGATGCCGCGAACCAGTTTTTTCGGCTGGGACATGCCCTGAACGGCAAGAACGCGCTTGGCGATATTCTTCGCCATATCGCCGACCCGTTCCAGGTCGGCGGCGATGCGGATGGCGCCGATCACGTCGCGAAGGTCGGCCGCCATCGGCTGCCGCTTGGCAATGATCAGCACAGCTTTTTCGCCGATCTGCCGCTCGGCCTCGTCGAGGAGCAGGTCGTCCGAAATCACCTTCTGGGACAGAGCCGCATCGGCGTTCACCAGCGACACGACGGCCTCCTCCAGCATCCGCTCGGCAACGCCGCCCATTTCGGCGATGCGGCGGACAAGATACTGAAGATCCTCGTCGTAGGACGTGACGATATGCGCGGCGAGAGGAGCCTGGTTGGATTCGTCGGTCATGATCGTTCCTGTATGTTGCGCCTCAGCCAAAACGGCCGGTGATGTAATCCTGGGTGCGCTGATCATCCGGATTGGTGAACATCTTGTCCGTGTCCCCCTCCTCGACAAGACTGCCGAGATGGAACATGGCCGTGCGCTGCGAAACACGCGCCGCCTGTTGCATGGAGTGGGTGACGATGACGATCGTGAAATTCTCGCGCAGCTCGTCGATCAGTTCCTCCACCTTGGCGGTGGCGATGGGGTCGAGCGCCGAACAGGGCTCATCCATGAGGATCACCTCGGGACTGACCGCGATGGCGCGGGCAATGCACAGGCGCTGCTGCTGGCCGCCCGAGAGGCCGGTTCCGGGCGCGTTGAGGCGGTCCTTGACCTCCTCGAAAAGGCCGGCCTTGCGCAGGCTCGTCTCGACGATTTCGTCGTAGTCGGCCTTGCTGCTGGCCAAGCCGTGGATGCGCGGACCGTAGGCAATGTTCTCATAGATCGACTTCGGAAAAGGGTTGGGTTTCTGGAACACCATGCCGACGCTGGCGCGCAGTTCGACCACATCGACCGATGCGTCGTAAACGTCGGCGCCGTCAAGCGTGATGCTGCCCTCGACCCGGCACCCGTCTATGGTGTCGTTCATCCGGTTGAGACAGCGCAGGAAAGTGGATTTGCCGCAGCCGGACGGCCCGATGAGCGCTGTGACCTGGTTCTTGCGAATGTCCAGGTTCACGTCGTAGAGGGCCTGCGAGTCGCCATAATAGACGCAGACCATGCGGCCCTGCATCTTGATCGACGGCTGTGTATCCACGTTGGCGCCAACCGCTTCTTCAACCGCTGCTTCAGACATCATGTTCATCCTCAAGACCCCGTATATCCGGTTTTTGCACCCATAACGGACGCACGCAACCGCGGCATTCAAACATTACGCAAGCGACCCGCCGCTACCAACGGCGCTCGAACCGGTTTCTCAGGAACACGGCAAGCCCGTTCATGAGAACCAGAAAGCCGAGCAGCACGAGAATGGCGGCGGACGTGCGCGAGACAAAGCCGCGCTCGGGACTGTCCGCCCAGATGTAAATCTGTGTCGGCAGCGCGGTGGAGGCGGAAAACACACCCTCCGGCGGGCTGGTGATAAAGGCATTCATGCCGATCAGCAGCAGCGGCGCCGTTTCGCCAAGCGCCTGGGCAAGGCCGATGATCGTGCCGGTCAGGATCGTCGGCATGGACAGCGGCAGCATGTGGTGCAGGATCGCCTCGTGCCGCGATGCGCCGATGCCGAGCGCCGCCTCGCGGATCGACGAGGGAACCGAGCGCAGCGCCGCGCGGGTGACGATGATCATCGTCGGCAGGGTCATGAGGGACAGCACCATGCCGCCGACCAGCGGCGCCGAACGCGGCAGGCCGAACCAGCCGAGGAAGACCGCCAGGCCAAGGAGACCGAAGACCACGGAGGGAACCGCGGCGAGATTGTTGATGTTGATCTCGATGAGGTCAGTCAGGCGGTTCTTCGGCGCGAACTCCTCGAGATAGATCGCGGCCGCGATCCCCACCGGAAAGCTGATCAGGAAGCAGACGAGCAGCGTCCAGAAAGACCCCGAGATCGCACCGGCCAGGCCGGCGAGTTCCGGGAACCGGGAATCGGAATTGAAGATCAGGCCCCAGTTGAACGGCTTTGACACGATGCCCGACGCCTGAAGGTTGTCGAACCAGCCGATCTGCTGGTTGCTGACGCGGCGGCGGTCTTCGGGCGTGTCGCGCGATATCTGCCCCTTGGCGAACTGGTCGAGCGGATCGGAGAACGGTACCTCGAACTGGAAAGTCTTGCCGATCAGGTCCGGATTGGCGATCACGTGATCGCGGACCAGGAACGGCGCGGACGACGTGAACATCCGGAAATAGGCCCGCCGGTCGGAACGCGGGATTTCCGTCGGCTCCAGAGCCAACAGCGAGCCCCGCACGATGCGGCGCCAGGGCGCGCCCATGAGATCGTCGGCAGAAACATCCGCGGACGTCAGGTCGATGGTCACGCGTGCCTTGGTCTGGATGAAGGCCGACGCACCGGTGTAGAGCAGCGACGCGACCAAAAGCACGAGAAAGCCGAGGGCGAATACGATCGCGGCCATGCCGCAGCGCTGCAGCCGGCGATCGGCGGCGTAGCGCTTGCGGCGGCGTGCCGCCATTTCGGGAGATTTCCACGCCGGGCGCGGAATGGTCGGTGTCTCAGCCGCGTTGGACATTAGTACTTCTCCCGGTACTTGCGAACGACACGCAGCGCGATCAGGTTCAGGAACAAAGTGATGATGAAGAGCATCAGACCGAGCGCAAATGCGGCAAGCGTCTTCGGATTGTCGAATTCCGAGTCGCCGATGAGCAGGGTGACGATCTGGACGGTCACCGTGGTCACCGAGTCGAGCGGATTGACCGTCATCTTGGCGATCAGGCCCGCCGCCATGACGACGATCATCGTCTCGCCGATGGCGCGGCTCAATGCCAGGAGAACGCCGCCGACGATGCCCGGAAGCGCAGCCGGCAGCAGAACCTTGCGGATGGTTTCGCCCTTGGTGGCGCCGACGGCGAGCGAACCGTCACGGATCGCCTGCGGGACGGCGGCGAAGGCGTCGTCCGACAGGGACGAAATGAACGGTATCAGCATGATGCCCATGACGCCGCCGGCGGCGATCGCGCTGTTGGGCGCCACATCGAGGCCGAGGCTGAGGCCCGCTTGGCGCAGCGCCGGCGCGACGGTCAGCACGGCGAAGAAGCCGTAAACCACGGTCGGAATGCCGGCCAGGATCTCCAGCATCGGCTTGACGACGGCACGGAAGCGCGGCGAAGCGTATTCGGTGAGATAGATCGCCGACAGAATGCCGACCGGCACTGCGACGGCCATGGCCAGGGCGGCGACAAGGATGGTGCCGACGAAAACAGGGATCGCCCCGAATGCGCCCTGACCGGCGATCTGGTCCTCGCGCAGCGGAATCTGCGGCTCCCAGCGCAGACCGAACAGGAAATCGGTGACCGGAACCCGCTGGAAGAACTGAAACGCCTCGTAGAGAAGCGAGGCGACGATGCCGATCGTCGTCAGGATGGCGACCGTCGATGCGAAGATCATGAAGATCGTCACCGAACGCTCGAAGCTGTGGCGTGCCAAAAAGCGTTTCGAAACCGAGGTGACCGCCAGCGCGGCGCCGGCCAGCGCGATAATCACCACCGCAGCCCCGAGCAGTATATTGGCCGTCGCGTTCAGCGACCTGATTTGCTCGACCGCCGCCGTGATCTCCGGGGTCGGCTCGCGGAAAATGTTGCCGACGGCCACCTGCCTGATCTCGCTGATCAGAAGGTCGCGCTCGGAGCCGGTCATCGCGTCGGCACCGGGATAGGCGCTCATCAGCATCATGTCGATGACCGAGCCTTCGAACAGAAGCCAGAGGAGAATGAAGATAAATGCCGGGACGGCCGTGTAAACGAGGGCGTTGAGACCGTGGTAGATCGGCCGGGAATGCAGGCCGCGGGTGTCGTCTCCCGCAACGGCGACGGCCCGCCGCGATGCGACGAAATAGGCGATGACCGCCGCGATCACTAGAAAGAGAACCAAATACGCGATCATGTCGCCCCCTCACCCGTAAATTGCCCCGGCCGAGGGCCGGGGCAATTGCTGCAAGGCTTACATGGACAGTTTCGAAGCGTTCAGGACATTGTCCTGGACCTGCTTGCGGGCCGTGTCGTCGAGCGGCGTCAGGCCGCGCTCGGCGAGGTAGCCGTCCGGCCCGAGAGCGTCCTCGGACATGTACTCGACGATGAAGTCCTTCATGCCCGGGATGACTTCGCGGTGAGCGTTCTTGACATAGAAGAACAGCGGCCGCGAAACCGGATAGGAACCGTCGGCGATCGTGTCGAAATCAGGTGCGACGCCGTTGATTTTGACGCCCTTGAGCTTGTCGGCGTTCTCGTAAAGGAAGGAATAGCCGAAGATGCCGATGGCATTCGGATCGGCCTCGAGACGCTGAACGATCAGGTTGTCGTTCTCGCCGGCTTCGATGAACGGACCGTCCTGACGCATGCGCGAGCACTTTTCCTTCCAAGTAGCCTTGTCGGCCTTCTTCAGGTCCTTCATGCCGGCAAGTGCGTTGCAGCCGTCGTGCATGGCAAGCTCGACGAAAGCGTCGCGCGTGCCGGAGGTCGGGGGAGGACCGAAGGCGACGATCGGCGCGTCCGGCAGGGAAGCGTCGACGTCCGACCATTTCTGGTTCGGGTTGGCGACGAAGCCGCCGTTGCCATCCGGAAGCTCGGCAGCAAGAGCCCTGAAGATCTGCTCTTCGGTCAGGTCCCAGTCGGTGTCATTGCTGCGCGACACAGCGATGGACAGGCCGTCATAACCGATCAGGGCCTCGGTGATGTTGTCAACGCCATTGTCGGCGCAGAGCTTCTTTTCCGAGTCCTTGATGGCACGCGAGGCACCGGTGATATCGGCATGGGCCGGACCGATGCCGCCGCAGAACACTTTGAAACCGCCACCGGTTCCGGTCGATTCGACAACCGGAGCAGCGTTGCCCGTCTTGTTTGAATATTCTTCCGAAACAGCCTGCGTGTACGGAAATACAGTCGAAGAGCCGACGATCTTGATCTGGTCGCGGGCCGCGGCAGCGCCCGTGAAGGCGGCCGAAGCCACCAGGACGGCAGCGGTTACTTTAAGGGTTTTCATAAAATCCTCTCCCCTCAGTAGGGTCTGTTGATGCGTCCAAAATGACGCAGCCCGTAGGTCTACCGGCACCCGACTTTTACCAGCCGGCTCAACGCAGTTTTATGACAGAACCATTACAAGTTTGTGACATGCTATAATATTGTTTTTATTATATAATATAATCGTCTTAAATCCGGTTCATCGGCCTGAAACGTTGAATTTGACAATGAATTCCGATCCCTCGCCGACGGTCGAATGAACCACCAGCCTGGCACGGTGGCGGGTCAGGATATGCTTGACGATGGCAAGCCCGAGACCGGTTCCCTTTTTCGACCGGCTCGCTTCGACGCTGACCCGGTAAAACCGTTCCGTGAGCCGCGGCACATGCTCGCGCGGTATGCCCGGGCCATAGTCCTTGATACTGACTTCAACGCCCTTGCCGGCGGCATCGGCAGGCGTCATGGTCACGTCGATCCACTTGCCGCTCTGGCCGTATTTGCAGGCATTTTCGATGAGATTTTCGAAGACCTGGATGAGTTCGTCGCGATCGCCGGTCACGATCAGCGGCTCTTTCGGCGCGTGCACCCGGATCGCTACGCCCAGATCCTCCGCCAGCGGCCTGAGCGAATCCGAGATGTGGTCGATCAGCGGCACCAGGTCGACCTCGTCGGTCGGCACCATGTGCGCCTTGAGTTCAAGGCGCGACAGGGACAAAAGGTCGTCGACAAGCCGGGTCATGCGGCCGGCCTGTTCGAACATGATCTTCAAAAACCGGTCGCGCGCTTCCGGATCGTCCTTGGCCGGCCCGCGCATGGTCTCGACAAAGCCGGAAAGCGAAGCCAGGGGCGTGCGCAGCTCGTGGCTGGCATTGGCGATGAAATCGGAACGCATGCGGTCCATGCGGCGCGACTCGCTCTGGTCGCGGAATGTGAGCATGTAGAGTTCGCTGCCGCCGCGCATGTCGGCGATCTCGGCCATCGGCGCAATGCGCACGCGAAACCAGCGCTCGGACGGCACTTTCTCGACATGTTCGATGGAATTGGTGCCGCCCGACGCCATCGCCTTGCGCACCATGTTCAGGATCGCCGGCGAGCGCAGGAGCGACGACAGGTGGGCGCCTTCCTTCATCGGGCCGAACTGCTGCACCGCCGCGCGGTTCAGGTATTTCAACGTGCCGCCGGGCGCCAGGATAATCGCCGGATCGTCCAGCGCCTCGCAGGTGGTGAAGACAATCGATTCCAGCGGCGCGCGCCCCTCCTGACGCAGCATCCTCTCGCGCTTGCGCGCGGCGCGCGAGCGCGTCGGCATGCCGGCCGCAACAAACACAAGGGCGAGCCCGAGAAGCGCCTGCCAAAGCGCGACCGGCGTGAACAGCGAGGCAAGCAGCGCCAGAACGGCGGCGACCGCAAGGATAAAGCGGGCATCATAGAGACGCTGTACTATTCTCTGGACCTGTTCCTGCATGCCTGCCGACGTGTCTGCTCCAAATATCTTCGTCGTTTGCAAAAGCGCCACTTCGCCTTCTATCACCTTCCTGCCGAATTGGGGATCGGATTGGAACAATGCCAAAGAAGCGTGTCGGCACTACACAAACCCGGTGACAAATGCATGACTGCCAAGGTGGATAACGCGGTTGCGCACCGCGGCCCCATCACGGATATATCAAACCGGAAACAAACGGGGAAATGCATCATGGGAAACAAAGCGGGCGACCGGGCCGTGGACCTCGTTATCGACGGCAGGAAACGACGTTTCGACATCGACGATACCGACCTTCCGGGCTGGGTGAAAAAGAAGGCGCTCGGATCGGAAAACTATCCCTATGACGACAAGCTCGACAAGGACGACTACCAGGACCAGCTCGAGGCGCTGCAGCTTGAACTCGTCAAGGTGCAGTCCTGGCTGAAGGAATCCGGCGAGCGGGTGATCGTGGTTTTCGAGGGCCGCGACGCGGCCGGCAAAGGCGGCTCGATCGGCGTCACCCGGGCCTATATGAACCCGCGCACAGCGCGCATCGTGGCGCTTCCCAAGCCGACCGAGCGCGAGCGCGGCCAGTGGTACTACCAGCGCTATGTCGACCATTTCCCGACGACCGGCGAATTCGTCCTCTTCGACCGGTCCTGGTACAATCGGGCCGGGGTCGAGCCGGTGATGGGATTTTGCAGTGAAAACGAGCACCGGCGGTTCCTCGCCGAGACACCGGATTTCGAGCGCATGCCGGTGCATGACGGCATCCACCTTTTCAAGTTCTGGCTGAATATCGGCCGTGAAATGCAGCTCGAGCGGTTCCATGACCGGCGCCACAATCCGCTCAAGGTCTGGAAACTGTCGCCGATGGACATTGCCAGCCTCAACAAGTGGGACGACTACACAAAGATGCGCAACATGATGCTGGAGCACACACACTCGAACCATGCGCCGTGGGCGGTGGTGCGCGCCAACGACAAGCGGCGCGCGCGCCTTAACCTTTTGCGGCACATTCTTTCAACGCTGCCCTATGACGGTCGCGACAGGGGCGCGATCGGCGAGATCGATGACAGGATCCTCGGCTTCGGACCGGAATTTCTGACCGACTGACGGCCCTGTCACTGCGGGCGCATGCGGATGGCGTAGATGTCGACGCCGCGCCCTGCGCCGCTAACGTCGCTGTTGAGCGCCAGGTAACCGGGCGCACCGTCAGCCGCCGCGCCGGTCAGGTCGACGCTGAAAACGATGTCGCCGGCCTCGTAGTTCACGTCGAAACGGTGGCGCCCGCAATTGCCGTCGCCGGGCAGTTGGCACTTGACGTAGACCTGGGTCGGCTCCTCGGCGCTCGAGCGCAGCGTCATCGCCACCAGCGATTTGCCACCGGAAAGGTTCCGCAGGACGCTCGGGTTTAATTCGAACAGGATTTCGCCGTCGGTGCCGGGATCCGATGAAACGACCTGCAGCGCCTGGGCGTCGTTGCTTTCGACCAGCGCCGCCTGCACGTTTCCGCGACGCGAGACCCGCGACATGTCGTCGGGCGTGAAAACCTCGATCCAGTCGCCGGAGAACGTGCCGTCGGTCACCGGATTGCCGGCGAAATCGCCGCCGTCGATCGTCGCCGGCGGATTGGGAATGCTGGTGTCGCGCTGTTCGGCGCTCAGGAAGATGCCGTTGTAAACCGCCCAGAGGATGCCGATGCCGAGAAAGGCGATCGCCAGCGCACTCACCAGGATCAGGGAAAACACCGGCCGGCGGCGGCGCTTCGGCTTGCCGGACCGGCCTTCCGCGCCGATCTTCTCGCCGAGGAGATCTATGTCGGGCACCGAAGCCTTGGCACGTTTCCCGGACCGGCGTTTTTTCTTTTTGGGGGGCGGCGCGTCGACGGGGCCGATGCTCTCGATATCGAGGTTGGCGCCGACCTCAGGCTCGGGTTCGGACCAGCGGATCCGCTCCTTTGGCGGGCGCTTGGCCGGTTGCGCGGGGCGCGGCGGTGATGGCGGAGGCGGCGGCGGTGGTGGTGCGGCGGGTTCCACGGCCGGTTGCTCGGGAGCCGGCGGCCTCTGTCTGGCCGGCCGCGGCTTCGGTTCGGGCGCCGGCGGCGCGATATATTCGGCCTCAATGGAGGCGATCAGGTCCTGCAGGCGACGGTTCTGCGCCGCTGCAGCGTCGCTGCCCCAAATCCCCTGCTTGGCCTGACTGTTGGTCAAGGCGTCGCGGGCCGACTGGTAAACCCGTTCGCGCAGCTTCGGATTGGAGCCGTCAATCTTCAGCAGCGCCTTGCGGATCGCCGTCTCAAATGCCTTCACGCGCTACTCCAGTCAGCCGGCCGGTCCGGCGGTCGGCGCGATCGGCTTCCGCGGTCGGTCATCGGCTGTGGTCCTGTCCCCGAATCTCTCATAACAGTTGCGGCGGCAATTACAAACCCGCCCCGGACCGGCGGCCGCCGGCATTCACATGCCATTTCCCGGGCCGTGCGGAATTTGGACTTTTCAGGCCGCGCAAGGTCTGCTACCCCGTGCTTACGTTTCCGTAAACGTCAATGAACAGGACCATCGCTCCATGACGCTTCCCGCGATCTTGAAGGACAATCTTCGACTGCCGGTCATCGGCTCCCCGCTGTTTATCATCTCGCATCCGCCGCTGGTGCTGGAGCAGTGCAAGGCCGGGATCGTCGGCGCCTTCCCGGCACTCAACGCCCGGCCCGAGGCGCAGCTCGACGAGTGGCTTGCCGAGATGACCGAGGAGCTGGCCAGCTACAATGCGCAGAACCCGGACCGGCCGGCCGCGCCCTTCGCCGTCAACCAGATCGTCCACCGCTCCAATTCGCGGCTCGAGCACGATCTGAAGATGTGCGAGAAGTACAAGGTGCCGATCGTCATCTCGTCGCTCGGCGCGGTGCCGGAGGTCAATGAGGCGATCCATTCCTATGGCGGCATCGTCTTGCACGACATCATCAACAACCGGCACGCAAAATCGGCGATCAACAAGGGCGCCGACGGGCTGATCGCGGTGGCGGCCGGCGCCGGCGGCCATGCCGGGCCACTTTCGCCCTTCGCTCTGGTGCAGGAGATCCGCGAGTGGTTCGACGGGCCGATTGCGCTCTCCGGGGCCATCGCCAACGGCCGCTCGGTGCTGGCGGCGCAGGCGATGGGCGCCGACCTTGCCTATATCGGCACGCCCTTCATCGCCACCAACGAGGCGCGCGCCGTCGATGACTACAAGAAGATGATCGTCGACAGCGCGGCGGCCGACATCGTCTATTCGAACTTCTTCACCGGCATCCACGGCAACTATCTCAAGCCGTCGATCGCCAAGGCCGGCATGGACCCGGAAAACCTGCCCGAGGCCGACCCGTCGAAGATGAATTTCGACGAGAAGCAGACCGGCGCCAAGGCCTGGAAAGACATCTGGGGCTCGGGCCAGGGCATCGGCGCGGTCAAGGAAGTCCGCCCGGTGGCCGACTATGTCGCGCAACTGGACCGGGAATACAGGAAGGCGCTCGAGGACCTGATGAGCGCAACGGCGCAAACCGGCCATTCGGGCAATTTTCCCGCCGCCGGGCAATTTGGCTGAATTTGCATCTTGAAATGCCGGGCGATTGCAGGTAATCGCCCTGCATCCCTTTCCTGCCGCCTCGGCAGCGGGCCGCTGTAGCTCAGTTGGTAGAGCACGTCATTCGTAATGATGGGGTCGGAGGTTCGAGTCCTCTCAGCGGCACCAGTCCATTCGAGACTCCTGTTGGCCATATAGCAGGCCACCTATCCCTCAAATTCGAAGCACCGCCGATCGACTACCGGCTTCGGACGAACAAGCGCACCGGAGAGGAGCAACAGGTTCCGATCGGTGTCGATCCGGGGAAGGCCGACAAATCAAGTTTTGCCGCAAGCAGGCGCTGACAACACACCTGTGCCGAGGTCGCATCTGCACACTACCATGCCATGCAACTATTTGGCGTTTTTGTTTGAACTAAACCCCAGATTGATCAATGATACGTCCGAGCCGTGGTCCAAAACATCGACCCCTTGATTTAAAAAAATGGGGTGGCTTCTATGTCTGAGAAAAAATCAAAATCAGGCGCCATATTGGTCGTATTGGGCATTTTGTTGCCCGGTGGGCTAGTGGTTCTTTTATTCACGCATTTCTTCCCGATCGAATTTGTTCGTGGCGTTCGTGTCGAATGTTCAGTGGATTCTTATCAGGGGCCGTTGATTTTGGCGGTGGGAGAAGGGGAATATCTGATCAGATATAATCCACGACATCGTTTGGACCCGAATACCGGTTTTGACACGAAACTGGTCCTAACATCGGTTCCACCAGGCAACACCGATTACCCTGAGTTCACTTATTGCGCTGAGTTTTCGAAAACTGACGCATCGAATTGTAAGGATGCTTCATCATGGCATGCGAGTAAGAATGACGGGAAGCTTGTCGAGGTAGCGGTGGCAAGGGACACCTACCATCTGGTTAATTTGGACGCCGGCGTTACGCTCCAAGGTACTGTTGTAAGAACCGTCGGAGACAACAATCAACGCGTCGAAGGCACCAATGGTCTAGCAGTGGATGTTACGGTCTCAAAAAAGGGTTTGATCAACTATAACCCGATCCTTCGGGAAAGATGTGCGGCACTACATTAGCAGAAGCATATAGGCGAGTGCCGATCGGCGTCGCTCTCGGGTGGGACTGCGATCCGGAAATGAAAGCACATCACTTCAACACTGACATACAGCAATTCTAGATCTACATCGTTCGCATAACCTGCACCCTTCATTTTTTTATTACTTAATCAATTTTTTTGCGAGATCACAAATGCCGCACGACCATTCAAAAAAACAGGAAACCATCGATTACTTCGACGCCTATGTACAAGCTTTTTCGAGATATATGAGATTGCACGAGAGTGCGTTGAACAATTGTTTTTTGGGAGCCGCACGGCGGAAGGTTTCCATGCAACTCTACTTCGGCAACTCAGTTTTCTGCGCGCGCCTTCTCGGCTCATGGAAGGGAGCCCCGACCGTTGAATGGCAGCCGGACAATTTGACGGATTTGACCACTTGCAAGTACGAAATATCGATCAAAAAAATGAGAGCATACGACTTGGTGTTCGGTATCCAAGTTGCATTCGGAAAGCCCGATATTGATCCCAAATTTCTATGCGATGGCTCTGGTCCGAAATTTGACAATCAAAACCGTTTGAAGCTGTTCACACCGCAGGGAACATGTGGATTGTGGGTGACTGCGCCGCACCTTATTCCCAGCAGAATTAGAAACAAATATGAGAGCGGGAAGATCTCACGCCGTCAAGAATTAACACAATCAGCCAGGCTCTTCCGACCATCCTGGATTCTGCAGTGGTTTTCGACCGACCACGATCCGCTAAGAGGACTGGAAACTGATCCAAAAATTGCTGGTTATGGAGCGGCGGAGAATTTACTTGGATTGGCCGGTTTTAGAGAAGGATCACCAGAACAACGGTTCATTAAAGCAGGATCCGCCCTTGCACTGGCGGTCGCTAGACAATCGAAAACGAATGAGCCGGCAATACATGATGTTATTTCCAAAAACCCAGAGATCCTTGTGATTGACTATGAATCATTCTACTCGAAAAAGAAGCTCCGCTTCACAGAAAATGTCAAGAACGAGGACGGAACGCTAACTCCGGAAATACGAACGATAGTACCAGATTTCGTATACGTTACACACGACCAGAAAATTGTCTGTGTTGAAATCGAAGCGTATGGCAAGCGGCTATTTACAACGGGCGTGGAAACAAATTTTGCTGTGCCTTCCGCTGCAACCAATAGAGCCTCCTATCAGATCGAGAACTACAAAACCATCATTGACGGTTACGGCGGAAACGAAATCAGGGAGCAGTTAGGTTGTCCATCGGTCGCTCCGGCAAGCTTTTTGTTGGTTGTGGGCAGCAAGGATCAAAAAGATTTTGATGAGCGGAGTTGGATGCATCGGCAGACACAACTGGCTAAAGCGGGAATTGAGTTACAAAGTTGGGACTATTATCTGGACAGGTTGAGCAGACTCGCAAAGGCATCCGCGTTCTCTGTCTTGTAGAACGCGAGTTCAATCCATTCAGCTGCTTCGTCTATTCGCTAGAGATTAATCACACCTTCCCAATTTCGCCGACCCCAATAAATCGCCACACAGCACCGCTTGCCAGCTCTGACGGCCGCGGCTACGTTGAAACGGCCAAACGCGCGTCCTGCCCCATTTGAAACCCCTTTAATTTTGATTTGGGTTTGATCGGGCGACCCCGATTTTCGCGACTTTGGCGTCCACCCTTCAAATCCTGCTCCATCGGACCTGTGTCCGACTGTTTTGACAGGTGCCCGCTGGCCCACATTGGCCATGACAACGCGGCTTGCTAAAAGCCAAGTCCACTCTCATTAAACGGTTGATAGCGCCAACCGGACGCTTAGTTTCACGCGGCGACTCTGACAAGAGTTGTGCAGTTGCTTTAAGATTCAATCATCCCGGGATACGTGAACTCCATAACCATAGGGAGGGGATATGCAGGCACTGCAAGACCTTTTCGGCCTTATCGAATTTCTGACATGGGGATAGGCGCTGATCCCGCTCCTCGTGATCTTCGGCGTCTTTATCACCGCCCTCACCAGTTTCGTGCAGTTCCAGTTCTTCAGGCGCATGTTCCGGGTTCTGTCGGGCGCCAACCAGACGGGCGGTTCGTTCCCGATAACTCATGTGGTTTCCACCTTGACCTTCCCCTTGGTGGAAACGCTATCTCCCGTTGGAAAGCTGTCACAATGCCCCTGTTCAATGGCGTTGATGCCAAACCGGAGCACATCTGGTGACACAGTCTGCGCCCGCACCATTTCTGCCTGAGTTCAAGGATGTCTATTTTGTCCAATTTACCCAGATATGCCGTCGTCGGGATCCTCATTGTGGGTGGCGTTTTCACAATCAATAAGCTGATCGGCCGGAGCGATGGCCAGATGCCTGTGAACATAACGGTTCCCGAATTGTCTTCAGCCGCCGCAGCCGGCAAATCCCTGTTCGATGAAAATTGCGCAGCCTGCCATGGAAACAATGCCGCCGGCTCCCCGGATGGGCCGCCGCTGGTTCATATTATCTACGAGCCAGGGCACCATTCCGATGCCTCGTTCTATCTGGCCGTCAGTCAGGGAGTGCGCCAGCACCACTGGACTTTCGGAAACATGCCGGCGCAACCGCATGTGTCCGAGAAAGACGTGGCACTGATCATCGAGTATGTGCGGGAACTGCAGGCCGCCAACGGAATCCGATAACGCTCACCTGAACCGAATTTCCGTGCCCGGTATCGTCACAAAGGTTTGATGTTGACCTTCCATCGTTGGAAGGTTGTAGGGCTGACTCATGAGAACCCTTATTAATATGCCGGAATTCGGTGTGGCAGTATTCTCGTTCCTGCTGCACTTTGTCTGGGAATACCTTCAGGCGCCGACCTATGCAGGCATGATCGAACTGAACCACTGGGACGGCATTAAGTTATGTACGTCCGCGACATTCGGGGATGTCGGGTTCGCTCTCACCGCCTTCTGGGCGACCAGCGCGGCAGCGCGAACCCGGTACTGGTTCGTCAAACCGGCCGCCTGGCAGATGCTGCTCTACATCGCAATCGGCATAGGACTGACCATGGGCTTTGAGTATTACTACACCAACATCAGTCTGCGCTGGACTTATTCGGACCTGATGCCAAGGGTCCCGCCGTTCGGGACCGGATTAAGCCCGTTGTTGCAGTGGCTGATCATTCCACCGCTTGTCCTGTGGTTTACCGGCCGCCACATTGCCCCGGAACATCGGGATGGCCACACATGATGTCGGGTTCGGGAGACATGATGTTCGGCATGTGGTTCGGCTGGCTTGGTATGGTCGGACTGACGATCGTGTTAATCGTTCTTGTTTTTTGGCTGGTCAGATTTTTGATGAGGCAGTGAGACGGTCAGCGTTGGGCCCGGGCGATACGGTCAGTTTACGCGTTGGCGGTTCATCTGGTCGTGGCGCTGACGAATATCCTGCGGCCATTGCGCCTTGATGTAGGACAGCACGGCAACAATCTCTTCATCGGACAGCACGTCCTCATAAATCGGCATGTCGGTCTCGTAATTCTCGAGACCGGCGAATTTCGCAGCGCCGAATTTGGTGAGCCCAAAGAGAACCTCGTCGGTGTGATGCCACGTGTGTCCGGTCGCATCATGCGGCGGCGCCGGCAGGCGGCCATTGGCGCCGGGCGTTTTCCAGTTCGGCTGGCCTTCGAGATTTGCGCCATGGCAGCTGGCACAGCTTTCCGCATAAATCTGCTTTCCCTGCGCAACGATCCGTTCATCGCCGGGTTTAAGCAGAAACACCGCCTGATCATCCGTCGACCAGGTGATGGCTGTATAAAGAACAGCTGCAGCGGCCATGCAGATGGCTAGGAAAAAGACATATCGCATTGCTTTCCTTCCTGGTCCGATGGTTGCCCGCCGTCACCCTCATACGACATCAAACCATGTCGTCATGCCGGCAGCCGCGTGTTCAAGCATGTGACAGTGAAACAGCCACTTTCCTGGATTGTCGGCGACAAATGCGATCGTCGTGATCTGATTGGGGCCAACGAGAAATGTGTCACGCCAGGGGCTGTCTTCCTTCACGCTGCTGCCGCTGCGCTCGATGATCCTAAAATGGTGGCCATGAACGTGCATGGCGTGAACGAAGGCGGTTCGGTTCACGGTTTCGATAATCACGGTTTCACCGCGCGAGCAGCGGAAGGACGGCTCCGCAGCAAAATTCGCGATCCCGTTGAATGCCCAAACCTGACCAGTCTTGCTGAAGTCCGATCCCTTGAGTTTCCTACCCTGATAGACAGTCTCAACCACCGTGCCCATGGCGCCGCCCGTCATATCGAGCCGGAAACGCATGGCTCTGTTCAAATTCGGCTCCGGCAGGCTGTTGGGTTCAAGTCCCGCCGGTTCCGGTTTCAATTCGCCGCCTGCGACCGGTCGCAGGCTGGCAAAAGGAAACGGTCGATCTCCCGACATTTCTTCAATAAGGATCGGGTTCGTATTTTTGGGCACTATCAGGAAATCCACACGCTGTGCCGGACCAATCAGCAAAGGCTCGTAGTTCAGGATTTCCGGTTGAGCAAGCGGCTGTCCGTCATAGGCGATCACCCTGGCGTCAAACCGGTTGGGATCGATCTCCAATATCCGCGCATTTGATACATTGATCAGACGAAGCCGGTAGGCTTCGCCCGCATTCAGTTTGAACTCTGGCTGACTCCTGCCGTTGACGGTCAGCCAGTTGCCCAACCGGCCGCCATGGCTCCATTCCATAGGCGAACCCAGACTAGCGACATCCAGCACCCCGTTGCGATCCAGCAGCCAGTCGTCGGCCATCAGCGTCAGATCGTGCTCCCGGTCAAAGACCGGATCGTCCTCCTCAATAATCAGGGCGCCGTACAGCCCCCTTGCCACCTGGTTCCAGCTCCTGTTGTGCGCGTGATACCAGTAGGTTCCGGCGTCCGGTGCGACGAATTCGTAGACGAATTCCTCACCCGGCATGACGGCATCCTGCGTAAGTCCGGAAACGCCGTCCATGGCATTGTCGATGCGAATGCCGTGCCAATGGATGGACGTCGGTTCCTCGAGGCCGTTCGTAAATCGAACACGCACGCGCTGGCCGCGCTTCACTCTGATTTCAGGGCCCGGAGCGCTTCCGTTATAGGTCCAAAGATCGGATGGCGGATAATCCGGCCGGTAAAGCCGCTGTTTCGACGATCCTGCTGTGATCTCCAGCACGTCCTCCGATGCAGGCGAGGCATCCACCCTCAACGGGACTGTCGCGAAAACAGCCGTGGCCGCAGAGGAACCGAGAAAATCGCGTCGTGTCAGCTTCATTGTGCTTGATTCCGCTCGAGCAGGTAGGTGGCAATGGCGGTGAGGTCTTCATCGCTCAGAAAGGACGTGCCGTCCCGGACGACTTCTCCCATGGCGCCGCCAAACGCGTCGCCATCCGGCAGAATACCGGTTCTGAGAGCATATTTGAGATTGTTGACCGTCCATCCGTTCCGGGCAAGCTCGGCACTGGTAATGGGCGGCGCCTCGCCGCCATCCGGCAATCCGTCCGCTCCATGCAGTTCGAGTTCGGCCTGCCGTGCACCGGCAAAATTCCGAGGTGTATGGCAGGCACCGCAATGCGCCGGCCCCTCGACGATGAACTTGCCGCGGTTCCAGGCCTCACTCTTCCCTTCAACGGGCTCGAATGGATCGGTGTCGAGAAAAATGGCGCGCCATAGTTTCAAACCGGCACGGAAATTGTATGGAAACGACATGTCCTGCGGCGCAGATGGCTGATCGATCGGGGGGACTGTTTGGAACGCCGCCCACAAGTCTGCGATATCCTGATCCGACAGCTTGGAATAGAACGGATAGGGAAATGCCGGATAGTAGGGTTTACCCGACGGGCTGATGCCCTTGCGGACAGCGGTTGCGAATTCCCCAACCGTCCAGCTTCCGATTCCGTACTGTTTGTTCGTCGTCAGGTTAGGCGAATAGAACGTGCCGAAATCTGTTTTGAGCGCGAGACCGCCCGCAAGCGGCGCGCCACCCTGATCGGAATTCGTGTGACAGGCAATGCAACCGGACATGCGCGCGAGATATGCACCACGGGATGCGTTTCCATCCGGAAAATCCACGTTGTCTTTCTGACCGAGCGGCCAAACCGTTAGGGTTGCCGCCCCGGCCCCTGCGAACGCCAGGGCCAGGACAAGCAAAGTCAAAATTCTCCGCATGGACTATTTTTTCTCGATACGGAATTTCGTGTGGCAGGACGAGCACGTCTGGGCGAGCATATTGAACACACCGTCCGCCGGCATCCGGGCAAGCACGGCCGGATCGAGCATCATATCTCGTCCACCACCCATCATGTTGCCCGAGCCGCTCATCATCCCCGAGGCGCCGTCTCCCATCATGGAGCCGCCACCCATCATGTTTGCCCCGCCTTCGCCCATCATGTGGCCCTCGGCATTTCCGCCGGCCATCATGGGACCGTTGTCGGCCGCCGCTTCAAGACCATCGGCGAGAACCCCCAACCGATCGGCCAGGGAAACGAATTCGTCCCAGTTGGTCCATATCTCGGGTTTTGCAACCGACGGCTTTTGCAGGCTGCCTTCCGGAAACTGGCTGGTCATGGCTTCGCCGGCGTGGTTCTTTATCAAGGCGGCACCCTGTTTGACGACATCCGCGTCATAGGGCGTCTCGCCCATCATCATCTTGGAGATCGACTTCACCGCCTTGCTCATCACGCTCATGGCGTCCATGCGTTCCTTCACGATGCCGGTCGCGCCGGTATGGGCATAGGCGGCCGCGGATATCGCTGTAACGACCGATGCGGCAATCAGGTAACTCTGTCTTTTCATTTTCAAACCTCTTGAACTTCTTGCAAAGCAATTGCGCCATCCGCAATTGCACTTCGGTGTGTTCAAGAGACCGATCGTGGCGGCGGTGGATCGCATCCGGACCGGATCAAGTGTCGAGTGATGTCATTTCCATTGGGACCATTTGTCATCGTCCGATGCCAATTGACCGCTCGCACGCCGCCTTGGGACAGCAAATCAGCACCGCAATGCACCACAGAAGTTGGTAATTGCAGATCAGGCCGGCCTGTATCGAGATGTGTGTGGGTGTCGTCTGTATGCTGTCCGTTTGCCGATCTCTCGTGCGTGTGAAAAGCCGCAGCCTCATCAAGATGCGACATCACTCCTCCGGCCACCAGCAAACCAGCCACCGCCAGTAAGGTCAGGCTGCGACAGAGAACCGCCAGCCGGCTTCTTCCATTTATCATCCGCGATATCATTTTTTCTGCATCGCCGTTGTTTATGATTGCCCGGTGAATGTCCTGCCGCGTTGTTGCGATCAAGATAGGATTCCTGCCCTGACCCTTTCGTCATGACTATAAAGCTTCCACCCAGTGGAAGCTCAAGCCGTTATTGATCGTGCAACCCAGCCAGGTCATCGATAATGGGACAGTCGGGTTTGTCGTCGCCGTGGCATTTTTCGGCCAATGAAGACAAAGTCATCCGCAGGGACTGCAGTTCCGTGATCTTACGGTCGATTTCCCCGACTTTGTCGAGTGCCAGAGCCTTCACGTCGGAACTTGCCCGGTTCTTGTCCTGATAAAGCGACAGCAGCAATCTGCATTCTTCGATCGAAAACCCGAGACTGCGTGCCCTTTGCACAAATCTCAGCCGATGAATGTCCTTTTCCGAGTATTTGCGGTAGCCGTTGTCGCTGCGCTCGGGCGTCACCAGTTCAATGTCTTCATAGTAGCGAATGGTTTTTGCCGGCAGGTTCGACAGTTCGGCAGCTTGACCAATATTCATGTCGTTCTCCTGATGGTCATCCGTTCAACGGGGGTCCAGCCCGACGCCTCTCAGCCTCAGCGCGTTGCCGATCACGGATACCGAAGACAGGCTCATGGCCGCGGCCGCAATCATCGGCGACAAAAGCATGCCGGTGATCGGAAAGAGAATACCGGCAGCGATCGGTACGCCCGCCGAGTTGTACGCAAAGGCGAAAAATAGATTCTGCCGGATGTTCCGCAGTGTCGCCAAGGCCAGCCGCCTCGCCCTGACGATGCCGGTCAGATCGCCTTTCAACAGCGTTATACCAGCGCTTTCCACTGCAACATCAGCGCCTGTGCCCATGGCAATGCCGACCTCGGCTGCCGCAAGCGCAGGGGCGTCGTTGACACCGTCACCGGCCATTGCAACCTTGTGTCCCTCGGCGTGCAATGCGTCAACCAGCAGCTTTTTGTCCTCGGGCAGAACGCCGGCCTTGACGTCGTCAATGCCGAGCTTTTCAGCAACAGCTCTCGCAGTGCGCTCATTGTCACCGGTGGCCATGATGATCGTCAGGCCGGCTCGGTGCAACGCTTCGATCGCATCAGCGGTGGTTGCCTTGATAGGATCGGAGACCGCCACGATGCCGGACAGCATACCGTCAATGGCAATGAACATTGCCGTTTTCCCGTCTTCGTTAAGGACGTTGGCCTGCTGATTGAGCGAGTTCGTATCCACCCCTTCCGCAGCCATCATGGCGCTGTTGCCAAGTGAAATAGATTTGCCGTTTGCCATGCCGCGGACACCCTTGCCTGTGACGGCTTCAAATGCGGATGTCTCTACAGCAGCCACACCACGGCTGGCAGCGCCTTCCACAATGGCTTCCGCCAAGGGGTGTTCGGAGCTTTTTTCCAGTGAAGCGGCGGCACCGAGTACCTGGCTTTCTGTCAATTCACCGACAGTCAGAACATCGGTCAGAACAGGTCTGCCCTCTGTCAGAGTACCGGTTTTGTCGACCACAAGAACATCGACTTTGGCCATGCGTTCCAACGCTTCGGCGTCCTTGATGAGCACACCGGCCTGAGCGCCCCTTCCGGTTGCGGTCATGATCGACATCGGGGTCGCCAGACCGAGCGCGCAGGGACAGGCGATGATCAGCACCGACACGGCTGAGACGATGGCATAGGCGAACGCCGGGCTCGGACCGAACAGAAGCCAGACGACAAAGGCGACCACGGCGATTACAACGACCGTTGGAACGAAGTAGGATGCAACTTTGTCGGCGAGCCCCTGTATCGGGGCACGTGAGCGCTGCGCAGATGCGACCATGGCGACGATCTGTGACAGGACCGTTTCGTCGCCGACCTTTTTGGCTTCGATGATAAGCGAACCGTTGCGGTTGATCGTGCCACCGGTGACCGGGTCGCCAGCGGATTTTTCGACCGGCACCGGTTCTCCCGTCAGCATGCTCTCGTCCACAGATGTGCTGCCTTCGATCACCACCGCATCCACCGGGACCGATTCACCCGGCCGGACGCGCAGGCGATCGCCTTCGATAATGTTTTCAAGCGGCGCATCATATTCGTCGCCATCGGGCGTGACCCGGCGTGCCGTTTTAGGCGCGAGATCCAGCAGAGCCTTGATCGCGTCGCCTGTGCGCTCCCGCGCCCTCAACTCCAACACCTGGCCCACAAACACCAACGCGACAATCACAACCGCAGCCTCGAAGTAGACCGGCACGTGTCCGCCTTCGGAACGGATACCGGCGGGGAAGATGCCCGGCACAAATGTTGCGATTGTGCTGTAAAGATACGCCGCGCCCACGCCGATCATGATCAGCGTCCACATGTTCAAGTTCCAGGTCCGGATCGAAGAGACGCCACGCTGGAAAAACGGCGCGGCGGCCCACAGGATGACGGGTGTTGCCAGCACAAACTCGATCCAGAGAGCGGTCCGTTCACCGATCAGATCCCGAACCGGCAATCCGACCATTGGCGCCATAGTGAGGATGAGCAGCGGCACCGCTGCAAAGACACTCACCCAAAGCCGCCGCGTAAAGTCGATCAGTTCATGGTTGGGCTCGTCCGAAACACCATCCAGCGGCTCGAGCGCCATACCGCATATCGGGCAGGAACCGGGCCCATCCTGAACGATTTCCGGATGCATCGGGCAGGTGTATTTCGTGTCCGCCGCGGCCGTCTCCCGCATTTGCCTGTTGTTGCCGGATACGAAGAAATAAGGATCTTCCTCGAACCGGTCGTGGCATTTCGAACTGCAGAAATTGTAGTCCCTACCCTTGTATGACAGCGACGGCTTGTCGGAATTGACATCTACCGTCATGCCACAGACAGGATCGACCACACCCCCGGAAACGGTCGGTAAATCATGCGCGTGGCCGCAAGCGGTGTGATCGTTGTCATGCTTTTTTACGGCAGTGTGATGGTCCATTGGATACACCCGTCAGATATGTGATCTGACCGGGTTATAGGCCTTCCAGTAACTGGAAGGTCAAGGGCGGTGCACAAAGTATTCTTCTATCCCGATCCCCACCCTCATTAACGGTTGATAGCGCCATCCGGGCGCTTAGTTTCAGGCGGCGACTCTGATAAGAGTTGTGCAACTGCTTTGAGATTCAATCTTCCCGGGATACGTGAACTCCAGAACCATAGGGAGGGGGATATGCAGGCACTGCAGGACCTTTTCGGCCTTATCGAATTTCTGACATGGGGGTGGGCGCTGATCCCGCTCCTCGTGATCTTCGGCGTCTTCATCACCGCCCTCACCGGTTTCGTGCAGTTCCAGTTCTTCAGGCGCATGTTCCGGGTGCTGTCGGGCGCCAACCAGACGGGCGATCCGAACGCGATCTCGGCGCGCGAGGCGCTGCTGATTTCCGTTGGCGGTCGCGTCGGCGGCGGCAACATCGCCGGGGTGGCGGTGGCCATCACGCTCGGCGGACCGGGCGCGGTGTTCTGGATGTGGGCCATCGCGCTCGTCGGCATGGCGACCAGCCTGGTCGAGTGCTCGCTGGCGCAGCTCTACAAGCGCCGCGAGCCGAACGGCGACTTCCGCGGCGGACCGGCGCGGTCGATCATCCACGGCCTCGGCGAGGAGTTCCACTGGCTCGCGGTGGTCTACGCGGTCTGCCTGATCGCGGCCTTCGCCCTCGGCTTCAACGCGTTTCAGGGCAACACCGTCGCCGGCGCCGTGCAGGACAGTCTCGGGATCGGCCGCCTGTGGACCGGCATACTGCTGGCCGTCGTCGCCGGCTTCATCGTCTTCGGCGGCATCCACAGGATCGCCAAGGCCGCCGACGTGATCGTCCCGATCATGGCGCTCGGCTATATCCTGATGGCGCTGGTGGTGATCGTCCTCAATATCGGCTCGGTGCCGGGCGTGCTGATCAGCATCTTCAACAACGCCTTCGGCTTCGAGGAAGTGGTCGGCGGCGGCATGGGAGCGGCGATCGCGCAGGGGCTGCGGCGCGGCCTGTTCTCCAACGAGGCCGGCCTCGGCTCGGCGCCGAACGTCGCGGCGACGGCGGATGTGCGGCATCCGATCAGCCAGGGCATCACGCAGGCGTTTTCGGTCTTTATCGACACGATCTTCATCTGCAGCTGCACGGCATTCATCATTCTGCTGGGCGACGTCTACGTGCCGGGCGCCGAAGGCATCGACGGCATCGCGCTGACGCAGCAATCCCTCGTCTCGCATCTCGGCGGCTGGTCGCAGTACCTGCTGTCGCTGATGATCCTGCTCTTCGCGTTCAGCTCGATCATCTACAACTACTATCTGGGCGAGAACGCGCTGACGGTGATGACCAAGAATGCGCTCGCGACCAACGCGCTGCGCGTCATCGTGATCTGCATCGTCTTCCTCGGCGCGACCGCGCCGGGCGCGACCGCGGTGTTCTTCTTCTCCGATCCGCTGATGGGCGTGCTCGCGGTGGTGAACCTCGTGGTGATCATGATGCTGCTGCCCACCTGCCTGCGCATCCTCAAGGACTTCCGCCGGCAGCTCAACGAGGGGGTCCAGCGGCCGGTGCTCAACCCGGACGATTTTCCGGATCTCGATCTCGACCGAACGGCCTGGACCGGGGTCGATCCCGAAAAGCAGGGCGAGAGCGCTTCGACCTGACAACGACAAGGCGACGCGGGGTCCCGGCCCCGCGTTTTGCCATGGAGTTCAAATCTCCAGAACGACGTTGCCGATGGCTTCGCCCGATTCAACGTGTTCATGGGCCTCGGCAATGCGTTCCAGCGGAAAACGCCGGGCAATGGCGACATGCAGCGCGCCGTTCGCCGCCATGTCGGAGATCAGCGCCTGCGCCGCGTCCACGACATCCGGCGTCAAAAGGAACCCCTGGATGAAGCGCAGCGTGGCGCCTCGAAAGGCGAAATCGTAATAGGGCAGGACCGGCTCCGGCACCGCCGTGGACGAATAGGCGGCAATCACCGCATGGGGCCTGATGATCCGCCGCGTCTGTTCGAGATTGGCGCCGAAGTCCACTTCGACAACGCGGTCGACGCCCTCTCCGCCCGTCAATTCCATGACCCGCCCGGCGACATCCTCGTCATGCCGCAGGACGATGTCCCGGACACCGACGGCCCTCACGTGGGCGGCCTTTTCGGCGCTGCTCACGGTGGCGATGACACGCGCGCCACCAGCGCGGGCGAACTGCGCGGCAAAGTGGCCGACGGCGCCGGCGGCGCCGGTGACCAGTACGGTCCTGTCCTCTACGGACCCGTCCGCGAACACAGCGTGGAACGCCGTCAGCGCCGGAATGCCGAGGCACGCGCCTTCTGCGAAGCCGAGCGGCTCCGGCAGCTCGAAAACCTGCGCCGCGGGAAGCGATATCCATTCGGACGCGGTGCCGTACGCCCTGCCGGCCTCGCCATAGCCGCCCTGGGCATTGCGCATCCAGACCCGCTTGCCGAGCCACGAAGGCGGCACATCCGCGCCGACGGCCTCGACGATGCCGGCGCCGTCGGCGTGCGGCACAATCAAATCATGCTCCAGGGAAAGGCCGCCCCAGCCGGCGCGGCGCTTGACGTCGGCCGGGTTGATCCCGGAGGTGCGGACCCGCACCCGCACGTCACCGGGCTTTAAAGGTCCGCCGGGATCATCGGGCAGCGCGCCGGTCTCCAGAACCTCGGAGGCCGGCCCGGTCCGCCTGTACCAGGCCGCCCGCATCGGTTCAGGCGTGGCTCAGCCGCTCGACCTGCCGCTTGGCCTGGCGCATGGCCGAGACCAGACGGTTCTGGCCGCGGGTGAGCTGCGTCAGCGCGAAGCCCTCGGTGCCGTTGGTGTACTGATCGAGCTCACTTGCCACCGAAATCGTCGGAAGCGGCGGCACCGTCAGCGCCGGATCGTGCCGGAAACGGGCTTCGCGGGTGAAGTTGATCGGCACCAGGATCCTGGCGAGTTCCTGAATGACCGTGTTGGCCTCACCCGCGGCAACGGCGCCAGAGGAGACACCGCCGTAGAAACTCTCGAGCGCGGCGTGCAACTCCTCGACGGCGGCCCTTGACGGGCCAAGGTCGAAGCGGTCCCCGGCGCGCTGCTGGTATGTGCCGATGGTGGCGAGGAACTCGCGCGTCGTCTCGCGCCAGTCGAACGGCAGGATTTCGGCGTTGGCATTGCGGTAGACGGCAAGCAGGTAGAGCTTGATGTCGCGCAGCAGAATGTCCCTGTCGGCAATTTCAAGCGTGTCGTTCTCCGTGTGCCAAGCAATGTTGCCGCCGCAACCGCCGACGGCGTAGTAGCCTTTTTCCTCGCGCATCGCCTCGGTCATTGTCGAGGACAGCATGAAATAGCTGGAGATGCCGATATTGTTGAACGAATAGTCGCCGGCCCGGTGCGGCCGCTCGCCGAATGTCGGCTTGCCGGCCACGTCCTCGATCGCCCTGGCGACGAAGGCGTCGGTCTCGGACATGCGCGAAAGATTGAGGAATTCCGTCGCCCAGCGGCAGCCGGGGCTGTCGCAATTGACCTGCGCGACGCAGTTCTCCTCAAGATCGATGGCGAATTCGTCGGCGAACCAGGTGGAGCCGGCATAGCGGCCGGTGGAGTGGCCGGGCCACCAGGCGATGCGCACCGAGCGATCCAGCTTGTCGCGGTTCTTCCACAGGACGCGTGCCACCTCCATGAGGGTCGCATCGCCCGTCGCATTGTCGCCGACACCGACATCCCAACTGTCGAGGTGGCCGTGCAGGAGCACGTATTTTTCCGGCTCCTTCGAACCGCGGATGAAGACTTCCGGGAGTTTCGAGCGGAACCAGCCCTCTTCCATCTCGGTGAAGAGCTTCACCGTGCCGCCCGCCTTGGCAATCTCTATCAGCGCCTGGCCGTCGGGATTGTTGACGGCGACGGAGACGACATTCGGCTTGCGCGGCAGGTCATCGAGGTCCGGCGTTCCCCACACGGTGGTGCAAATGCCCCAGTGTATGTCGACGCCCGGATTGATGCCGATAACGCCGATCGCACCCAGTTCCTCGAACTGGGCGATCATGCCGGGGCTGGCGAAACCCTCCGAAATGACGATCTTGCCGTCGATCAGCGCGCGCACGTCGCGGGTCGGGTCGAGCTTCTTGTCGAAGATCGTGTCGATGTCGTCGGCCTGGTTGGCGCCGATATAGACCAGCTCGCCTTCGAGCCCGTTGCGGGCGTCGAGACTGTAGGCCGGCGGCTTGGCCCGGAAGGTCTGGCCGCCCGCCTCGACGCGGGCTTCGCCCGGAAGGCTGAGAAACAGGTTCGGCTGGTGAACCGTGACTTCAACGCCGTGATTGCGCAGCCGCGAGACGACTTCCTCCATGCCGCGGTCAACGTCGGCGGGATGCTCCCGCTTGAAGGTCGAAAAACTCTCCACCAGGCCCCACGGCTCATCGAGACTGACGTCGGACAGGAGTGCTTTTTCAGTTTCATTCATCGGGGGTCTCCTCACTGGACGCGGCGGCACTTCACCGCCGGTGCCCGGCCGGCCCCGGCGAATGCCTGTTGTTTCATTCAATAAAACACTGTTTTGTTTTAGGAATACCAAGCTTACGGCGGCAAATCAAGTGCCGATGCGCCAGGAACGGGTTGCAGACGGAGATTTATTGACGCGAAAGGTGCCGAACAGACCGGGCCGCGATGGCATGCGCGGCGTCGCCGGACGCCTGCGCGGCGGCTATTCCGCGGCCACGCCGGGCATGCCGGCAGGGGCGCCCAGACCAACCGATATGACCGCCGCGGACGCGAGCACGTCCTTCAAAATGCGGCTCTGAAGATCCTTGTCGAGCCGCGCCACCGGGCCGGCCACGGAAATGGCGGCCACGACATCGCGGCCGGGACCGTATATGGGCGCGGCAATGGAAAACGCGCCTTCGTCGAGATCGTTGCGGGTGACGTGGAAACCGTCCAAGGCGATACGCGCCAGTTTCCTTTGCAGCTCGACGGGATCAGTGATGGTCTTCGACGCAAAGTGGGTCAGCGGTCCCGACAGCATCTCGGCCTGCACTTCCGCCGGCGCAAATGCCAGCAGGACCATGGAGCCGCCGCCGGCATGCAGCGGGCCGTGCCGCCCCGGCGCCGCATAAAGGCGCATGGAATGGCGGCTTTCGCGCGTGGTGACCACCAGCGCGTTCAGGCCGTCGCGAACAATCAGGTTTACGTTCTCGTTGAACCGGTCCCTCAGCGCGTCCATCTGCGGTTCGGCGACAAGCAGAAGGCCGCGCTTCTTGGCCGCCTCGTCGCCGAGATGCCAGGCCCGGTAACCCAGCCCGTAATGCGAACTCGTCTCGTTCTTGGCGACATAGCCGCGGGCCTCGAGGGTATGCAGAATGCGGAACACGAGGCTCTTCGTCATGCCCAGTTCGGCCGCCATCTCGGTGACGCCGAGTTCGCCCTTTTCGCTGAGGATCTCCAAAACACTTAGCGCCCGGTCAACGGCGGCAATCCGGTAATCCCTTGAATCACTCATTTCATACCTTTCGCGCCGGGACTTGCATGAACCAGCTGTTTCACGTAGTCTAAAAAACTAAAACAGTGTTTTACTCATTGAAACAACAACCGTCAACTCTGGATTGATGATCATGCGCATCGCCTATGCCGTTCCAGGACCAATGTCAAAGGGCCCGATGGGTGCCGCCGAGGTCACACGCCGCGAAAAACTGCTTAACAGCTGGGCTTTCGAGGGCACGAAGGTGGAGGTCAGGGATGTGCCGACCGGACCCGCATCGATTGAATCGGCCTACGAGGAAGCGCTCTCGATTCCCCCGACACTCGATTTGCTGATGCGGCTGGAGGACGAGGGTTTCGATGCGGCGATCATCGGCTGTTTCGGCGACCCGGGGCTCGAGGCGGCCCGCGAACTCGTCTCCATGCCCGTCGTGGGCCCGTGCGAATCCTCCATGCTGCTTGCCGCCGCGCTCGGCCACAAGTTCAGCGTCCTGACGATTTTCGATTCGCTCATCGCGGGCCAGGAATACCTGGCCGTCAAAGCCGGCGTGCGCGAAAAGCTGGCCTCCGTGCGGGCGACGGGAATTCCCGTACTTGAGCTAATGACCGATTTCGAGGCGACGAAATCGCGGCTTGTGGACGTCGCCACGCAATGCGTCGAGCAGGACCGCGCCGACGCCGTCATCTTCGGATGCATGACCATGTCCTTCCTGGACATGTCGGATGAGATATCGGCCTCGGTCGGCGTGCCGTTCCTCAACGCCGGCAAGGCGGCGCTGAAGCAGGCCGAGACACTCGTTTCAATGGGGATCGCCCATTCGAAAACCGCCTTCGCGACACCGCCAAAGGTGTCCGAGGGACAAACGGTCGCCGACCTCAAGGTCGGATAACGGCCGCAAAAACGAAAACTCACCAGGGAGATTGGAACATGAGGAAGTTACTGACCATGGCCGTCCTGCTCGCGGGAACGGCTGCCGCCACACAGGCCTTCGCGGCGGGCGACAAGATTCGGGAAATCACACTCACCACGCGCCCGCAGGCGGCGCAGCCTCAGGAATTCCAGTTCGTGCAGCTGATCGCGCAGGAATGGCGCAAGCTCGGGCTCGACGTCAAGGTCGACGTCATGCCGTGGGAGCAGATGGCGGACCTTGTCTGGTACAACCGCGACAAGTGGGACACGACCGGCTGGCAG
Source organism: Nitratireductor sp. XY-223 (assembly GCF_004959855.1). GTDB lineage: Bacteria > Pseudomonadota > Alphaproteobacteria > Rhizobiales > Rhizobiaceae > Hoeflea_A. The sequence goes on from NZ_SPNT01000005.1 coordinate 326,258, forward strand.
ATGGTGGGCCGCCCGGAACGCTCGGACCCGGACGAACTGATCTACAACCTGTTTCATTCGTCAACGGCCCCGAAGGGCTACAATTTCATCGGCTACAACAATCCCGAACTCGACGCGACCGTCGAGGCACAGCGCATCGAAACCGATCCCGACAAGCGCAAGGAACTGCTCTACAAGGCGCAGTCGATCCTCGCGGAAGACCAGCCGAACCTGATGCTGGTGCACCCGAAATCGACCTTTGCGTTCGACAAGACCGTGTGGAATCCGGCGACCGTGATCGACCAGGGCGGCATCGGAATCAAGAACACATGGACCTTCATCTCGATGGAGCCGGCCGGCGATCAGAAGGACATCATCCTCAACTCGTCCGACAATATCCAGGGCATCAACCCGCTGTGGATCTCCGGCGGAACCGACAGCTGGATCACCGAGCTCATCTGGGACCGCCTGTTGCGCATCGGGCCGGACGGCCTGCCGCAGCCATGGGCGGCCGAAAGCTACGAGTGGCTTGACGACAAGACCATCGAGCTGACGCTGCGCGACGGCATGAAGTGGCACGACGGTCAGCCGGTCACCGTGGACGACGTCAAGTTCTCGTTCGAAGCGGCGATGGGCGACGAGGCGCCGATGTACAAGCCGTTTGTCGGCAATATCGAGGCCATCGAGACCAACGGCAACAAGATCACGTTCAAGCTGGTCAATCCGACCGCAGCGTTCCTGACCGCGAGCCTCGCCAAACTCAATATCATCCCCAAGCACGTGTGGGAGCCGGTTCTGGCCGATCTCGCCACCAAGGAAGAGAACGCCGAGGACTACCAGGAAGAAACACCGATCGGCTCGGGTCCGTTCAAGTTCTCAAGCTGGACGACCAACGAGGAAGTCGTGCTTGAGGCCAACAAGGATCACTTCTCGCCTCCCAAGGCTGAGCGCTGGATCCTTCGGATCGTCCCCAATACGGAAGCTGCCATCGGCATGCTGCGCTCCGGCGAGATCAACTTCCTCGCCGATTTCTCGGGCGATCCGAAGATCCTGCTCGACCTGATGGAGCAGGACGGCGACCTTGAAGTGGTATCGACCGTCGACATGGGCTTCCGCTACGTGGCCTTCAATCACCGACGTCCGCCCTTCGACGATGCGGAATTCCGCAAGGCCCTGTCCTATGCGATCAACCGGGACCTTATCGTCGGCGCGGCGTTCCGCGGTTTTGCCGTGAAGTCGAATTCGGTGATTTCTCCGGCGCTCGGATTCTGGCACAATCAGGCCGTCAACGATTTCTCAACCGGAACGGATGTGGCGAAATCGATCCTCGAAAACGCGGGATACGAGATCAAGGGCGGCGCCCTCCACTACCCGGAAGGCGTGAAGGAAACCCTGGCGCAATAGAACGCGCCGGCTCGGAGGTACCGAACCATTCTCGGGTTTAAGCAAATAGGCGGCCGCCTGGCGCAACTGGTCTTTGTGCTCTGGGCGGTCGCCACGATCCTTTTCCTGATGTTCCGGCTGATGCCGACCAATCCCCTGGCAGCCTATATCGATCCGACGTTCACCGAAGAACAGCAACAGCTGCTGATGGCGAAATTCGGTCTCGACCGGCCGCTGTGGGAGCAGTATTTCATCTACCTGAAAAACCTCCTGCAGGGCGAATTGGGCGACAGTTTCTTCTACCGCCAGCCGGTCGGCGAGCGGGTGATGGAACTGCTGCCCAATACGCTGGTCCTCACCTTCAGCTCGCTGATCATCGCCTATGTGTTCGGCATCATCGTCGGCGCATGGCTCGCATGGAAACGCGACAGCGTCGCCGAGCGCGCGGCCATTCCGCTGGTGCTGACGACGCGGGCGATGCCGGAGTTCTGGCTCGGCATGCTGCTGCTTGCGGTGTTCAGCTTCACGCTGGGCTGGTTCCCGGCGGGCGGCACGCGCAGCCCGGGCTCCGAATATGACGGCTATCTCGCCCTTTACACATCACGGGATTTCCTCGCCCACCTGGTGCTGCCGGCGATGACACTGGCCATCTACAGCCAGGGACTGCCGTTGCTTTTGATGCGCTCCAACATGCTGGAGGTCATGAACGAGGATTTCGTCACCATGGCCCGCATCAAGGGGCTTTCCAACTGGACGGTCGTCGTGCGCCACGCGGCGCGCAACGCCCTGTTGCCGGTGATGACCTCGTTCGCCATCGCGGTCGGCTACCAGATCCAGGGCAATGTGGTGGTCGAGACCGTGTTCTCGTGGCCGGGCCTCGGGCGGGAGCTGGTCAACGCCGTTTCGGCGAGCGACTATCCGCTGGCCCAGGGCGCCTTCCTCATGATCGCCGTCGTGGTGGTGCTGATGAACCTTCTGGCCGACCTGCTCTACAGCCTGCTCGACCCGAGGATCTCCCATGCATAGCGATTCGGCCAGCGCGGAACCGATCCGGGGCGGCAGCGTGCTGCGGTGGATCCGGCGCATACACCTGCCGCTGGACGATCCCTTCGCTATTGCCGGCCTGCTCATCTACGCGGTGTTCATACTGGTCGCCGTCTTTGCCGACCAGCTCGCCACCCACGACCCGCTGGAGATCCTGTTCACGCAGGACTATCAGCTCGCCGCCGACCTCAGGCCCGGCGAGGACGGCTTTGTCCTCGGCACGACCAGCCTTGGCCGCGACATCTATTCCCAGCTCGTCTACGGCTCGCGCAGCGCGCTGCTGATCGGCATCACCGCGGCGTTCATGGTCGCCGTCATCGGCACCGTGGTGGGGCTGCTGGCCGGCTATTTCCGCGGCTGGACGGACATCGTGCTGATGCGCGCCGCGGACATCGCCTTCGGCATCCCGTTCCTGCCCTTCGTCATCGTCCTTGCGGCCTTTCTCGAGCCGTCCATCTGGAACGTGGTTTTCGCCATGGCGCTGATCCTGTGGCGCGACACCGGCCGGGTCATACGCAGCCAGGTGCTGACGCTGCGCACGCGCGCCTATATCGACGCGGCGCGGGTTTCCGGTTCGTCGGATCTCAAGATCGTGTTTCGCCACATCGCCCCGAACATCCTGCCGCTCAGCTTCCTCTACGGCTCCATCGCCATCGGTTGGGCCATCCTGACGGAAGCGGCCATCAGCTTTCTCGGTTTCGGCGATCCGGAAACGATATCCTGGGGATACATGCTGCAGGACGCCTATGCCAGCCAGGCGCTGTCGACGGGCGGCTACTACTGGTTCGTGCCGCCCGGCATCTGCATCGTGCTGGTGGTCGTCGCCGGTTTCTTCATCAGCCGCGGCTATGAGGAAATCCTGTTTCCGAAGTTGAAGGAGTAGGCGCGGATGGGCGATGACATTCTTCGCGTCAACGGTCTGAAGATCTCCTACGCGGTGGGGGACGCCAAGGTGCGCGCGGTGGACGACGCGACCTTTTCGATTCCAAGCGGCTCCATCGTCGGCCTGGTGGGTGAATCGGGCTGCGGCAAGACGACCGTGGCGCGCGGGCTGACGCGCGTCATGGCCAAGAGCGCGATCATCGAGGGCGGCGAAGCGATCTTTGACGGGACCGACCTGATGAAAATGAGCGAAGCGGAGATGAACCGGCTTCGCTGGCGCGACATCGCCTTCGTTCCGCAAAGTGCCATGAACTCGCTCGACCCGGTCTACCGGATCGAGCACCAGCTCAACGAGGTGCTGATCCAGCGCGGCGGCCACAGCAAGTCCGAAGCCCGGCAACGCTCCGAGGAACTCTTCGACATGGTCGGCATCGAGCCGAGGCGGCTCAAGGACTACCCGCACCAGTTTTCCGGCGGCATGCGCCAGCGCGTGGCGATCGCACTCGCCCTGGCGCTCAACCCGAAGCTCGTCATCGCCGACGAGCCGGTGACCGCGCTTGACGTGATCGTGCAGCGGCAGATCCTCGACACGCTCAAGGACCTGCAGGAAAAGCTCGGCATCTCGGTCATACTGGTCACGCACGACATATCGGTGGTCGCCTATGTCTGCGACCGGATCGTCGTCATGTATGCCGGGCAGGTGGTCGAATCGGGCGACACCGAGACCGTGCTGACCCGGCCCTACCACCCCTATACGATGGGCCTCTACAATGCCTTCCCGGACCTGCAGTCGAGCGCCGGTCTGCTGACCCCGATCGAGGGGCATCCGCCGGACCTGAGACATCCGCCCACCGGCTGCCGCTTCGCACAGCGCTGCCCGTTCGCACAGAGCCGCTGCACGACGAGCGGCGACATTGAACTCGCCGATGTCGGCGGCGGGCACTATGCGGCCTGCCTGCGGTCCGGCGAAGCGGCAACGCTGCGCGGGGACGCGGCGAAATCCGAGACATGGGCGGCCATGGCATGACGCAGCTGCAATCCGGACCCGCCGCACCGAACGGCGAACCTATGATCAAGGTCGGCAACGTGCGCAAGCATTTCGCGGTGGGCAATCCGCTGCTGGCGGCGATGCGCGGCACGACGACCCTGGTCAAGGCCGTCGACGGGGTCGATTTCACGCTGAACCGGGGCGAGAGCGTCGGGCTTCTCGGAGAATCCGGCTGCGGCAAGACAACCATGGGCCGACTGCTCCTGAAGCTCGAGGACGCGACGGAAGGGCAGATCCTGTTCGAAGGCGAAGACCTCGCCGACTGCCAGGGCGAGCGGCTGAAACGCTTCCGCACCCGCGCGCAAATGGTCTTCCAGAACCCGTTCGAGGCCCTCAATCCGCGTTTCACGATCGCCCAGTCCCTGGCTGAGCCGCTGGACAATGCCGGCATCGGCAAGGCGGAGCAGGGAGAGCGGATCCGCGCGGCGATGGAACTCGTCCACCTGCCAAATCCCGAGCAGTTTCTTTCACGCTACCCGCACCAGATGTCGGGCGGCCAGCTGCAGCGCGTGGTCATGGCCCGGGCGCTTATCCTCGAGCCATCCTTCGTCGTCGCCGACGAGCCGGTCTCGATGCTCGATGTCAGCGTGCGGGCGGGCATCCTCAACCTCTTCCGCGAGGTGCGGGAAAACCTCGGTCTGACGGCGATCTATATCAGCCACGACCTGGCGCTGGTGCGCTACGTGTGCGAGCGCACGATCGTCATGTATCTCGGCCGTATCGTCGAGGACGGCCCCACCGAGGACATCGTGCGTGAGCCGATGCACCCCTATACGAAAGCCCTGGTCGCGGCCGTTCCCGTGCCGCATCCCGACCAGTCGCACGATGCATTGCCAATCAAGGCCGGCGCGCCGGATGCGCGCAACCCGCCGTCCGGCTGCCGGCTGCGCGACCGCTGCCCGCATGCCTTCGAGCGCTGCGCGCTCGAAGAACCGAAGGCCACGAAGGTGGGCGACCGGAAAGTGCATTGCCACCTGTTCGACGAGTAGGAACCCCTATCACATCAGCCGGCTTCGTCCGGCTTCGGCGGCGGGCGGTGATAGCCCGGGCCGATCACCATGGGCTCATCCGGCACCACGTCGTCGTCGATGTTCGAACTGATGGTAAAGGCGTGGTTCCAGAACGGTTCGCCCGTTCCGGTCTTTCGCAGTTCCAGCGATACCTTGTAGGGCACCTGCGCCCTGACGCCGCGCATGGAGGGGCTGCGCACGGAAATCGAACGATCCGGCAGTCCGATCTGCCGGATGACGACAAACGGCGCACCGCCCGACGGGTTTTCAAAGGTGACAACCAGCATGGTGCCGACCGGGATGGGCTTTTCCGGAACCGCCGTGAAACCCATGTAAATATCGGCGACGCGGTAGTTGAAGATAAAGCTTCCGCCAAGGATCTTGAGATAAGGCCTGTCGGCCGGGTCTTCCCTCAGCAGAAGCAGAACGGCAAGCAGCACAAGGCAGAACGCCGTCGCCGCCACCGCCACCCATCCCATCCTGATCTCACCGCGCATGGTTCGCCGCCATTGCCAAAACGGCCCCACGGGCCGCAACGCCGGCGATCCTACGCCAAATGACGGGCCGGAAAAACAGCCGGTGCCGCAGCGATCAGCGGGGCTTTTGCGTGTAGGCGTCGAGAATGTCGAAGGAACGCGAGATATCGGCGACGAGCGCCTGCCTGGCCGCCCCGGAATCGCCGTCACGGGCGGCGGCGATGATGCGGCGATGGTCCTTGTGGCTGCCGCGGATATTGGGGTCGATGGTGTAGTGGATCAGGTTGAGGAACGGACCGTATTGCAGCCACAGGCTCTCGATGATGCGAAACAGCGTCGGCGATCCGCCGATCCCGTATAGCGTGAAATGGAACTTGCGGTTCGACGTCAGTTCGTCGATCGGCGATTTCGGGCTTTTCGATACGGCCTCGTCCAGTATGGCCTCGAGCTTGTCGAGATCCTGCGGCCTCGCCCGCTGGACGGCCATTTCGGTGACCATCGATTCGATGCCGATACGCGCCTGCCTGAGGTCGATGAGGCGGGAGCGTCGAAGCGGCGGGACTCGCAGCGCCCGCCCCGGGGCGTCAATCAACGCACCCTCCGCTACGAGCCGCCTGACCGCTTCGCGCACCGGCGTAATGCTGGTTTCGAAGCGGTCCGCCAGCTCACGCAGGTTCAAATAGTCTCCGGGTGCGAAATAGCCCACCATGAAGGCGTCCTTGAGCTGGTCGTATACCAGCTCGCGCAGGTTCACCGGCCGCGCGGGCCCGAGGCCCGGCATGCCGCCACCCGGCTCCGCATCCGGCCGCGCCGATCCCATGCCCGCATCGCCAAACGATGCTTCCGGAAACTCGATGGCGTTTTCCTGGCTCACATGGTTCTCCCGCTGCTCAAGAGCACTCTGCCGGAGAACCCGGCAAGGCGTGCAAACTTGACTTTTCGGCCGGTGCGGCGCACCCTTTCGTATAAAATATCACAAATAACATATCACAAAAAGACGAGGTTGCCAGTGGAGGAAAAACCTTTTGAGCTTTTTGACCTCAAGGTGGAGGTGGTAGCCGGCGAAAAGCCGATGGTCTGCAACCATCCGGAAGGCGCCTATTTCCTCGTCGAAGGCGAGAACCTCGTCTTCCCCGACGTCAACAGCTTTCCGATGTATCCGATGGCGGCGCTTTTGCCGTTCCTGCCCGCCAAGCAGCGCGTCACCGACGACAACGACTGGATGAGCACGGATGCCGACATCGCCTGTCCGGACCCCCATTGCGGCGGGCGCTTCCGCATCACACGGCTGAAGAAGCGACGCTTCACCCATGCCGAAACCTCGGGCCTGCCGGATGCGCGCGGCACGCCCTACTGGCAAAAGGCCGATGGCGATGGCTGAGCTGACCACGCTGCGACCCGGCTATACGTATTCGCGCGTCATCAAGGGCGGATGGCAGCTCGCCGGCGACCACGGTCCCGTCGACCCGCAGCGCGCCATCGCCGACATGGAGCGCTTCTTCGACGCCGGCATCAATGCCTTCGACTGCGCCGACATCTATACCGGCGTCGAGGAGATGATCGGCGCCTTTGTCGGCCACATGCGGGAAAGCCGCGGCGAGGAGGCCGTCGACCGGATCAAGGTCCACACCAAGCTCGTGCCCGATTTCGACCGTTTGCCGACGGTCACGCCGGCCGACATCGAGGCGATCGTCGACAGGTCGCTGCGCCGGCTGCGGCTGGAGCGCCTGCCGCTCGTGCAGTTCTACTGGTGGGACCTGTCGGTCGGCCGCCCCTACGAGGTGCTGTCGCGCCTGAAAGACATCCAGGCCAAGGGAAAGATCCAGTATCTCGGCGCCACAAACTGGGGCGAGGCGGCCATGCAGCCGTTCCTCGATGCCGGTCTCGAACTGGTGTCCTCGCAGGTTCAATACTCTCTGCTCGACCAGCGGCCGGCCGGCGCTTTTTCCGACTGGTGCGCGAAGAACCGGATGCAGATCCTCGCCTACGGTACGCTTGCAGGGGGGTTCCTGACCGAACGCTGGCTCGGCGCCGGCGATCCGGGCTTTGCATTCGAGAACAGGTCGCTCGTCAAATACCGGCTGATCATCGACGAGTTCGGCGGCTGGCCGCTGTTTCAGGACCTGCTGAACGTGCTCAAATCTGTCGCCGACCGGCACGGGGTCACGATCGGCGCCGTGGCCAGCCGCTGGGTTCTGGACCAGCCGCAGGTCGGCGCCGCCATCATCGGCGCGCGCACCGCCGACCATCTCGGTGAGACCGAGGCGATCTTCGAACTGCGCCTCGACGACCAGGACCGCGAGGCGATCGCCGCCGTTCTCGAGCGCCGCGCGGGTCCGAGCGGCGATATCTACGGCCTGGAAAGCGACAAGACGGGCCGGCACGGGCGGATCATGAAATACAATCTGGGAGGCGTACAGTGACTGCCGCCGGTCTGCTCGAGACGCGCGACGTGAGCGTTTCGTTCGGCGGCTTCCAGGCCGTCGACCAAGTCTCGCTCGATATCCGGGAGGGCTCGATCACCGGGCTCATCGGGCCGAACGGCGCCGGCAAATCAACCCTGTTCAACGCCATCGTCGGCGAACAGGCCTGCGACAGCGGCACGATCCGCTTCAACGGCCGGGCGATCGGCGATCTGCCGCCGAACGCGGTCTACGACAGCGGACTGGCACGGACCTTCCAGATTCCAAGGCCGTTCGCCGCCATGTCGGTCTTCGAGAACCTGATGCTCGCCGCCCCGAACCAGCCGGGCGAGCGTTTCTGGGTTCCGGTCATCGCGCGGCGCGGCATCGACGCAAGGGAGCGGCAGATCGCCGAGCGGGCGCGCGAGATCCTCGCCTTCACGACGCTGGACGGTGTCGCCGACGAAGCCGCCGGCCGGCTGTCCGGCGGACAGCAGAAACTGCTGGAACTTGCCCGGGTGCTGATGAGCACGCCGAAGATGATCATGCTCGACGAGCCGGCGGCGGGGGTCAATCCGACGCTGACGCGCGTCCTCATCGAGAAGATCGAGCAGCTCAATTCAGAGGGCTGCACATTTCTCATCATCGAGCACGACATGGACCTCGTCATGCGCCACTGCCACGCCATTGTCGCCATGTCGAACGGCCGCATCATCTACGAGGGCGACGCGGCCGGCGCGCAGTCCAACGAGACATTGCTGAACGCCTATCTGGGAGCGAGCGTCGATGCCTGACACCGCAGCGTTCCTGGAAGTGACGGACCTGACGGCCGGATACCGGCGCGGACTACCGATCCTGCACGGTGTATCGATGGCGGTGAATACCGGCGAGATCGTCACGGTCATCGGCCCGAACGGCGCCGGCAAATCGACATTGATCAAGGCCGTCGCCGGTCTTGTCATCGTCGAAGGCGGCAGCATAAACCTCGGATCGAAGGACCTCATCGGCGTCGCGCCCGATCGCCTCGGTTCCTTCGGGCTCTCCTATGTGCCGCAGACGGCCAACATTTTCACCACACTCAGCGTCGCGCAGAACCTGGCGCTTGCCGCACGACGCTGCCGATCGGAGCCCGAGGTGCGCATTGCCGCCATGCTGGACCTTTTTCCCGCGCTGGCGGAACGGCGCGCGGTGCGCGGCAGCGGGCTTTCCGGCGGCCAGCGCCAGGTGCTTGCCATCGCCATGGCACTGATCGCACAGCCGCGGATCATCCTGATGGACGAGCCGACCGCCGGGCTGTCGCCAAGGGCGAGCCAGGACGTGCTCGAACTGATCGGCAAGATCGCCAGCGACGGCGTCTCCGTTCTGCTTGTCGAGCAGAATGCCAGAATGGCGCTCGGCGTCTCCGACAGGGCCTATATCCTCGCCGACGGCCAGAACCAGATGGACGGCCCGGCCGCCGATATCCTCGACGACCCGGCCGTGGCGGAGATCTATCTCGGCGGCAGGCGAAAGGGGGCGGCATGATCCAGGCCCTGTTCGACGGCGTACTGGTCGGCTCGATCCTGTCGCTGGGAGCGATCGGCCTGACCCTGGTGATGCACATCCTGCGGTTCGCCAATTTCTCGCATGCGGAGCTGCTCTCCGTCGGCGCCTATTGCGCGCTCACCTTCGACGCCGCGCTCTCCGGCATTGCGCCGGTGCTTGCCGAACTGATCGGGCCGTTCTCCATGTCCGCGGCCCTGGCGCTGGCAACGCTCGCCGCAGCCGTGGTGACCGGCCTGACAGCGGTTTTGATCGACCGGCTCGTCTTTCGCCGGCTGCGCGATACGGCCGGACCGCTGACCATGGTCTTCGCCTCGTTCGGCGTGGCGCTGATCATGCGCAACCTAATCGCCCTCGTCTTCGGCCTGCAGACGGAACGCTTCACCGACGCGATCTCCTTCGCCACCATGATCAGCAGCGACCCGCTGCTGCTCATCAAGCCGGACCAGGTGGGCATCCTCGTCATCGCGCTTGCGGCGATGGGCGCGCTGCATCTCGTGCTGACCCGGACAACACTCGGCTTCGCGCTGCGCGCGGTCGCCGAGAACCCGACGCTCGCGCAGGTCAACGGCATCGCCCTGCCCTCCATGATCAGGCTGACCTGGATCATCGGGGGCGGGCTCGCCGCTGTTGCCGGCGTGCTCTACGGCATCGACAATCAGCTCAGCCCGGTCATGGGCCGTGATCTCGTCCTGTCGCTCTTCGCCGCCGCGATCGTCGGCGGGCTCGGCAGCGTCACCGGCGCCATGCTCGGCGGCTTCATCGTCGGACTCGCCTCCTCCTTCGCCATCCTGCTGTTGCCCGCCGGATACAAGCCGGCCATTCCCTTCCTCGTCATCCTGGCGACCCTTTACGTGCGCCCCAACGGCCTGTTCGGAGAGGCGCGATGATCGGGCTCATCTCCTATCTCGTGTTCTTCCTGACGATCTCGGCCATCCTCGCCATCGCCGTACTGGGGCTCAACCTGCAATGGGGCAATGCCGGCATCTTCAACGGCGGCGTCGTCGCCTTCTTCGGAACCGGCGCCTACCTGATGATCATTCTCGGCGGGCCGGAACGGGCCGGCGAACTCGGCGGCTTCGGCCTGCCCTGGCCGATCGCCCTTGCCGGCGGCGCAGCGGCGGCCGGTCTGCTGGCCGTCGTCGTCGGCCTGGCGACGACCCGGCTGCGGCACGACTACCTGGCGATCGCCACATTCGGCATCGCGGTCGCGATCGAGGCCTTCGTGCGCAACGCCACCTACCTAAGCGGCGGCGCCAAGGGTATCCGCGGCTTCGAGCGCCCGCTGGAAGCGCTGGTCGACAATCCTTTCCTTTACAGCCTGCTTTACCTGGCGCTGACGGTGGCGTTCCTGGCGATCGTCTATGCGGGCCTCTCAAGGCTTGTTTCCTCGCCCTACGGGCGGCTGTTGCGCGCCATTCGCGAGGACGAGACCGCGGCCCGCTCGCTGGGCAAGAACCCAGCCCGCGCGCGCCTCGAGGCCTTCGTCATCGGCGCGGTGATCATGGGGTTCGCCGGCGGGCTCTACGCGACATTCTACGCCTTCATCAGCCCGCAGGACCTGGCGCCCATCCTGACGTTCCAGATCTGGGCGATGCTGATCGTCGGCGGCGCCGGAAACAATCTTGGTGCCGTTGTCGGCACATTCGTCGTCTGGGGATGCTGGGTCGCCAGCGGCAATGCGTTGTCGAGCCTCGCACCCCAGGAGCTGCAGCTTTATGCCGGCACGCTCCAATACATCCTTATCGGCCTGATCATCGTTGTCACGCTGCTGGTCAGGCCGCGCGGGCTTTTGCCCGAAAGGCTGCAGGTCACCAAACGGCCGGGCCCACAGAACACCGGCGTCGTCAGCAGCGCCGGCGAGCAATATCAGAGCTGAACAGAGGGAGAATGACTATGCATTCCGGACTGAAAACCACAATCGGCGCGGCGGTGGTCACCGCCGGCCTGTCGGCCGTTCCGGCCATGGCACAGGACTGCACGACCAAGATCGGCGCCGTCCTGCCGACATCGGTGGACTGGGGCCGACCCATCGCCGAGACCGCCGCCTTCGCGGTCGACCTCTTCAACGTCGCCGGCGGCGTCAAGGGCTGCAAGGTTGAGATGATCCTGCGCGACACGCAGACCGACCCGAAGGTCGGTGTCGACGCGGCGAAGGCGCTGGTCGACCTCGAAAAGGTGCCGGTGCTGCTCGGCGCCGTCTCGTCCGGCGTTTCCATGCCGATCCTGACATCGGTAACGGTGCCGTCAAAGGTCATGCAGATGTCGTGCTGCTCGTCATCGACGGCATTCACGAGCGTCGCCAGCGAGGGAAAGACCGACGGGCTGTGGTTCCGCACCTTCGCGACCACGCGCAACCAGTCGGCGGTGGCCGCCCTGCTCGTCAAGGAGCGCGGCTACAAGAATGTCGCCATCTTCTACAAGAACGACGACTGGGGCCAGGACATCGGCCGCCTCGTCAAGGCGGACCTCGAGGCCATGGGCGTGACCGTGCCGGCATCCATCGCCATCACCGACGGCCAGTCCTCCTACCGGTCCGAGGTCACCGAAGTGCTCAAGAGCCAGCCGGAGGCGATCTACATGGCGCTCTACCCGGCCGAGGGCGCGCTGGTGACGCGCGAATGGATATCGCTTGGCGGAACGCAAAAAATGGTCGTCGCCAACTCGCTGAAATCCGAGGAGTACCGCGACAGCGTCGGCCTGCAGTATCTGGGCGAAACCGTCGGCCATGACAGTGCCCAGCCGCGCACCGAAAGCGCCCGCGGCTTTGTCGAACTCTACAAGGAACAGTTCGATGCCGAACCCAGCGGCCCGGGCCTGCCGAACAGCTTCGACGCGGCGATGATCGCGTTGCTTGCCATGGAGGCGGCACCGGATGCGAGCGGACCCGCAATCGCCGCTTCCGTCGCCAAGGTGACGGACCCCGCGGGCGAGCCGATCTTCCCGAACGCGGAAGGGCTGAAGAAGGCCAAGGAACTGCTCGGCGCCGGCAAGTCCATCTCCTACCAGGGCGGAACCGGACCGGTGAAGTTCGACGCCAACGGCGACGTCTCGGCGCCGGCCGTTGCCTGGAAGTTCGATGAATCGGGCACCCAGGAGGTCCAGTACTTCACGCTCGACGAGGTGGATTCCTTCATTGCCTCGCTGGAGAACTGACACGGACGCCCGGCCAACGGCCGGGCGCCTTTTCGGAGCCGAAAACCGATGACGGGCAAGCCCGAACGCACGGAACTGGCACCGGGCCTTGAGGCAAGCCGGATCATCACCGGCCTGTGGCAGGTCGCGGACATGGAACGCGGCGGCAAACCGCTCGACCGCGTTCCGGCCGCCCGCGTGCTCGTCGACTACGCGGAAAGCGGCTTCGACACGTTCGACATGGCCGACCACTATGGCTCGGCGGAACTGATTTCCGGCGAAGCCCGCCGGATGCTGCTTCAGAAAAACGGCGGCACCGACGCGAAATTTTTGACCAAGTGGTGTCCCGAACCACACCAGACGACACCGGAAGCAGTGCGCGCCGGCATCGCGGAACGCTGCGACAGGCTCGGCGTCGAGACGATCGATCTGCTCCAGCTGCACTGGTGGTCGTTCGAATATCCCGGATATCTTGACGTGATGGACACGCTGATGCGCCTCAAGCAGGACGGCGTTATCGGGCATATCGGGGTGACGAATTTCGACACCGATCACCTTTACCTGCTGCTGCAGCAGGGCTACGAGATCGCCACCAACCAGGTCTCCTGCTCGTTGCTCGACCGCAGGGCGCTGGCCGGCCTGAGCGACCTGTGCCTTGAGCGCGGCGTCAGGCTGCTGGCCTACGGAACGCTGGCCGGCGGCTTCATGTCGGAAAAGTGGCTTGGCAAACCCGAGCCTTCGGTCACCGACTGGAGCAAGATGAAATATTCGAGATTCATCGGCACCATCGGCGGCTGGCCGGTCTTCCAGGACCTGCTTTCCTGCCTCGACGGAATCGCGCGGCGCCACGGCGTGTCGATCGCCAATGTCGCGACGCGCTGGATCCTGGACCAGCCGGCCGTCGGCGCCGCGGTCATCGGCGCGCGGCTGACCCGGTCGGAGCACCGCGCCTCCAACACCGACGCGTTCTCCTTCGCGCTGGATCAGCAGGACCATAATGCCATCGCGGCCTTTACCGGGCAGATGAAATCCGTTCCCGGCGACTGCGGCGACGAATACCGCCGGCCGCCCTATCTCACCGCCTCGGGCGACCTGACAGATCACCTGAGCGAACTGCCGCCGGTCTTCGAGGTGGTCGAGAACAACGGCCGCCGCCAGGCCCTGTCGGGCAGCGAATGGGAGCCGGTCGCCGGTTACTGCCGCGCTTTGCGTAAGGGCAACCGGATCCTGGTCAGCGGCACGACCGCGACGCATGGCGAAAGCCGGGTCGTTTGCCCCGGCGACGTGCGCGGCCAGACGATCTACATCCTCGACAAGATCCTCGGCGCGATCACGTCGCTGGGCGGGACGCGCGAAGACGTCATACGCACGCGCATCTATCTGCGCGACGCCGATCAGTGGGAACCCGCCTCCCGCGTCCACGGCCGGTATTTCGGCACGGTCAGGCCGGCCAACACGCTCCTCGAGATCGGCCGGCTGGTCGGCGACTACGCGGTCGAAATCGAAGCGGAAGCCGAGGTGACCAAAAGCCGCTGAGAAATGCCTGGGTCGGCCAAATCCGCGTACGCATTAATGGGCTTCGGGCCTGTTTACCGGTCCGGCCGTTCGGCCAGGCTGTTGCGCATGGCGAGCCGGTCGAGGTTGACAATCGTCGACAGCATGATGCGATCCTGGCTCCAGTCATTCGGCTTCTGGATGGCGACGGTCGCGAGCGCCACCATCGCTACCAGCGGCACCAGCAGGCTGACGAGCGCCGAATTGCGGTTGCGCGTGGCGCCACCCTCGAAGAGCGAGACCAGACGCCGGCGCAATATCGCCGCCGGGCTGTTGCCGAACAGGGAGCTGTCCGACTTGACCAGGGCAACCCCGGGGACCGAGATTGAGAAAAGCCGGTCCCTGCGGAGGCTGTTCTGGCAGACACGCAACAGGCATTCGCAATAGGCCTCGATGTCGTAGTGCTTGCGGGCGAGGACACGCTGGTCACAGGACAGTTCACGAAGGTACTCGATCTGGCGCTTCCACAGGTAGAACACCGGGTTCCAGAAGAACAGCGGCTTGAGAAATTCGAGCGCCAACTCCCACTCGATGTCGTATTGCCTGATATGCTGGAATTCGTGGCAAAGCGCAATTTTCACATCTTCGCCGTCGCCAAGCATGCTCGACGGTATTACGACAAATCTTCTGCGCAGCGTGCGCGTGGAGAACGGAACGCGCGCCGTGTCCGACAGGAGCAGGTGCACATTGCCGAAACGACGCCACGTGAAGCTGTTGCGGATGATCCTGCGAAGCTGAATCATGCTGAGTAGAAGGCGCGCCGCAAACAACAGGAAGCCGCCGGCCAGAACCGCCGAAATGACGATGCCGATCTGGCTGTTGATATTGACGAGGTCGCTCGTCAGGCTGTTGCGCATGACGAGATAGACTTCGAGCTGCGAGGCGTTCATCTCAAACCGACCCTGCAGATACTGGGCAAGTATGATGTCGGAAAGAGTCATGGAAAAATCGGGCGACAGCACACCGGCTCTCGCGAAAAGTGCGAAACAGGCAACGAGAACGGGGCTCGCGCAGACAGCCAGAAACAGGCCGTTCAGGAGCTTGAGTTGGGTCACATAGGCATGTTTCATGCCGGCGCGATTGAGACAGAGACGGGCGAGCAGCCACAGGCCGAAGGCAAAGGCCATCAGGATGTTGATGTTGAGATATGCGTCAAGGACGGCGCTAATCGGAATCATTTTTCATCCTCCTATCCAGCAGCTCGCTGATTTCGTTCAGCGCGTCCTTCGACAGGTCATTGTCATCGACCAGGCGGGCCACCAGCGTGGCCGGCGTATTGTCGAAAAGCTTCTCGGACAGGTCCTTCAGGGAGCGCGTCTGATACGCGTCCTTGCTCAGCAGTGCCCTGTAGAGGAAGGTCTTTCCCTGTTTCGTGCTGGTAACGAACCCCTTTTGCTCCAGGATCCTCATGATCGTCGCCGCAGACGTGTACGCAAGATCGCGGTCCGGAGCCAGGTTGGCCAGGACATCACGAACCGTTCCCTCCCCGAGTTCCCAAAGACGGGTCATGAATTCGAGCTCGACCTCTGTCAGAAATTCGGCCTTCTTCTTTTGTCGCACCATGGTCCCGTCCAAAGACACCTCGCCTCGTTCCGCGCGACAGTACATACTAAAACTTTCGTTTTTCCAAGCGAATTTTTCGTGCCCCCGCGATCGGGACCGGACTGGATCGCACCGAATCCCCTTTGTCAGACTTTCCAGAAGCAGAAGGCACCCCAGGCAACGCTCAAGAAAAGCGGCGCCCAAAGCGGCAGGCCGAACAGTCCGAGCCAGGCAAGAAAGATATAGACGGCGCCCAGAAGCGACATGAACAGCCGGTCGCCGCGGGTGGTCACCAGACCGAATATGCCCCGGCGTTCTGCGCCGCCGGGATAGCGGATTTCAAGGGCGGTGAGCACGGCCATCGCCGAAAAAATGCCGATGAACACCAGCGCGGTCGGCCAGGTCCAGGCCATCCAGCTCAGCATCACACCCTCCCCAGGGCAAAGCCCTTGGCAATGTAGTTGCGGACGAAATAGATGACGATCGCGCCCGGAATGATGGTCAGCGTTCCGGCCGCGGCCAGCAGGCCAAGCTCGTAGCCGGCGCTCGACGCGGTCTTCGTCATCGTCGCGGCAATCGGCTTGGCGGCCACCGCCGTCAGTGTCTTGGCGAGCAGCAGCTCGACCCATGAGAACATGAAGCAGAAGAAGGCGGCCACGCCGACGCCCGAACTGATCGTCGGCAGGAAAATTGTGATGAAGAAGCGGGGAAAGGAATAGCCGTCGACATAGGCGGTCTCGTCCAGCTCCACCGGTACGCCGCTCATGAAACCCTCGAGGATCCAGACGGCAAGCGGAATGTTGAACAGACAATGCGCCAGCGCCACGGCCCAATAGGTGTCGAACAGGCCGACGGCCGAATAGAGCTGGAAGAAGGGCAGTGCGAAGACGGCGGCCGGCGCCATCCGGTTGGTCAGCAGCCAGAAGAAGAGCTGCTTGTCTCCCAGGAACCTGTAGCGCGAGAACGCATAGGCCGCAGGCAACGCCACGGCGATCGAGATCACCGTGTTGAGCGACACATAGGCGATCGAGTTGATATAGCCCCAGTACCAGGAAGGGTCGGTGAAGATCACCCGGTAATTATCGAAGGTCCAGGTCTGCGGGAACAGCGAGAAGCCCGACAGGATCTCGCCCGTTGTCTTGAAGCTCATCGCCACCAGCCAGTAGATCGGCAGGAGCAGGAACAGGATATAGATGATGACGATCCAGTTTCTCTTGCGCATTTGGTCTTTCCTGCCGCTAGTTGTTGCGGGTCATCAGCGTGTAGAACAGCCACGAGGCCAGAAGCGTGATCGCGAAATAGATAAGCGACATGGCCGCTGCGGGACCGAGGTCGAACTGACCGAGCGCCATCTTCTCCAGATCGATCGACAGCAGCGTGGTGGAGTTTCCGGGGCCGCCGCCTGTCAGCACGAAGGGTTCGGTGTAGATGTTGAAGCTGTCCATGAAGCGCAGCAGCACAGCGATGATCAGCACCTGCTTCATCTTCGGCAACTGGATGAAGCGGAACACCGACCAGGCCGAGGCCCCGTCGATCTTCGCCGCCTGGTAATAGGCGTCCGGGATCGATACCAGTCCTGCGTAGGACAGCAGCGCCACCAGCGACGTCCAATGCCACACATCCATCACGATAATGGTGATCCAGGCGGCCAGCGGATCCTGGGTCATGTTGTAGTTGATGCCCAGCGTGTGGTTCATGACATAGCCAAGCAGGCCGATATCGGGCAGCGTGAAGATGTTCCACATGGCGCCGACGACATTCCACGGAATGAGCATCGGCAGCGCCATGGTGACGAGGCACACCGGCACCCAGAAGCCCTTGCGCGGCATGGCCAGCGCTATGATGACGCCGAGCGGCACCTCGATCGCCAGGATTGTGCCGGTGAACAGGAACTGCCTGCCGAGCGCGGCGTGGAAACGTTCCGAACGCAGCAGCTTCTCGAACCAGTCGAGCCCCTGCCAGAAGAAGAGGTTGTCGCCGAATGTCTCCTGCACCGAGTAATTGACGACGGTCATCATCGGGATCAGCGCGTTGAATGCCACTAGCAAAAGCACGGGCATGACGAAATACCAGGCTTTCTGATTTTCGACCTTCATGCGGCCATCTCCCCCGGAACGCTGGCGATCCAGCCGTCGCGATACAGGCGCGTCTGCGCCGGCTCGAACTGCAGATGCACGGTTTCGCCCTGTTCAGGCACCGAGTGCTCGACAATGGCATTGACGCGGGTGTCGCCGAGCATCGCCTCGACCACGAAATGGCGCCCGACATCGGCCACCTTGCGCACCGTTGCCGCCAGGCCCTTACCAGCGATCGAGACGAATTCCGGCCGCACACCGATCTGGGTTGCGCCGGTGCCATCAGCGACCGCGCCCTCGAGGGCGATGCGATCATCCCCGACATAGGCGGCGCCGCCGCGCACTTCGCATGGCAGAACGTTCATACCGGGCGATCCGATGAAATGGCCGACGAATGTGTGGGCGGGTCGATCGAACAGCTCGACCGGAGTTCCGATCTGCACCACCTCGCCCTCCTGCATGACCACCACCTGATCGGCGAAGGTCAAGGCCTCGGTCTGGTCGTGGGTGACATAGATCATCGTCGCCCGCACCCGCTGGTGCAGTTCCTTGAGCTTGGAGCGCAGCTTCCATTTCAGATGCGGGTCGATAACCGTCAGCGGTTCGTCGAACATCACCACATTGACGTCGTCGCGCACCAGGCCGCGGCCCATGGAGATCTTCTGCTTGTTGTCGGGCGAAAGGCCGGCGGCGCGTGTCTGCAGCATGTCCGTGACCTCCAGCATGCCGGCAATCTCGCGGACGCGCGCATCCACCTTGTCTTTCGCGACGCCGCGGTTGCGCAGCGGGAAGGCCAGATTGTCGTAGACGGTCATCGTGTCGTAGATCACCGGGAACTGGAAGACCTGTGCGATGTTGCGCTCGACCGGCGGCAGGGCCGTGACATCGCGTCCGTCGAACAGGATGCTGCCTTCGGAGGGCGTCAGCAGGCCGGAAATAATGTTGAGCAGGGTCGACTTTCCGCAGCCGGAAGGACCGAGCAGCGCATAGGCGCCGCCATCCTGCCAGTCGATGTCGATCTGCTTGAGCGCATAATCCTCCGGGCCGGCCGGGTTTGCGAGATAGCTGTGGCGCAGCCTGGACAGGGTGATTTTTGCCATCGTTGCCGCTCCTAAGCCGCCAACGTTCCGTCGGGGCCGAAGTAAAAGCACTTCGACGCGTCCATGAAGAACCGGTGATCCTCGCCGACGCGGTAGGGATGCACGCCTGCCGCCAGCGACACCCAGCTGTCATTGCCGAGGAGGAAATGCGCGCTGCTCTCGGAGCCGTTCAGCTCGGTCACCTGCACGGTGCCCATCATCGGCACGGCGTCGTCAGTGCTCTTCACGGGCGAGACATGGTGGGGACGCACCGCAACCGTGTAGGGACCGTCCGTCAGGTCGGCAGCCTGTCCCGTCAGCGTCCATTTGACATTGGCGTTGAGCCGCGCCTCGCTGCCCTGCTTCTGGATCTGCGCCGCGTTGATCGGCGGATCGGAGAATACCTCGGCGGAGATCAAATCGCGCGGATTGCGATAGATTTCGGCCGTCGGCCCGAACTGCGTGACACGCCCGTCGTGCATCAGTCCGGTGCGGCCGCCGAGTAGCAGCGCCTCTTCGGGCTCGGAGGTCGCATAGACGACGACGGCACCGCGTCCCGCGAACAGATCGGGAAGCTGATCGCGCAGTTCCTCGCGCAGCTTGTAATCGAGGTTGGCGAGCGGTTCGTCGAGGAATACGGCATTGCTTTCCTTGGCGATCGCCCGGGCCAGGGCCGTGCGCTGCTGCTGGCCGCCGGAAAGTTCGTGCGGCCTGCGCCGCAGCATTGGCTTCAGCTGCAGCAGGTCCGCCGCCTCTTCGACCCTTGCCTCGACCTCCGAACGCGCCATGCCAGCAACACGGAGCGGCGAGGCGATGTTGTCGAAAACACTCATGTGCGGGTAGTTGACGAAGAACTGGTGTACGAGGCTGATGTTTCGCTTCTGGGTACTCAGCGCCGTAACGTCACGGCCGTCCATCATGATCTGGCCGGTGGCGCACCGGTCGAGGCCGGCCATCAGTTTGATGAGCGAGGTCTTGCCCGCCCCGGTCTCGCCGAGAAGCACGTTGAAGTGGCCGGGCTCGAGGCGCAGATTGACCGGCTTGATGTGCTGGATGCCGCCGATGCGCTTGGTGACGCTTCTGAGTTCAAGAGCCATGGTGGAAAATTTCCCGTAATCGATGCCCGTTTTCGCAGTAACAGCCGGGACCCGCAGGTCCCGGCCAGGTCCGCCCGGAGGATGTTGGCGTGACGGAAAGGGCTTTACTGGGATGCCCAGCGGGCAACGAGATCGTCGTAATTGACCGTCTTGCCCTGCGGCTTCTCGTTGTCCAGCGGCGGTTTGGCGCCACCGTTGGCGTACCAGTAGGCCGCGTCCTTCGGCTCATTGAGGCGCGGGCCGCAGCCGCCGTAGACATTGGCCTGCTCGTCGGCAGCCTGCATGCGGGCCATGGTGACGTCCATTTCCTCGGCCAGCCGGTCCATGGCTTCCTGCGGCGTGAAGGCGCCGGAATTCACGTCACCGATCTGCTGCCACCAGATCTGGGCGAGCTTCGGATAGTCCGGCACGTTGATGCCGGTCGGCGACCATGCCACCCGGTCAGGCGAGCGGTAGAACTCGACCAGGCCGCCCAGCTTCGACGCGCGCTCGGTAAAGGACTCATGGTTGACGGTGCTGTCGCGGATGAAGGTCAGCCCGACATGCGACTTTTTGGTGTCGACCGTCTTGGAGACAACGAACTGGGCGTAGAGCCAGGCGGCCTTGGCGCGGTCGACCGGGGTCGACTTGAGGATCGTCCAGGAGCCGACGTCCTGGTAACCGACCTTCTGGCCTTCTTCCCAGTAGGGGCCGTGCGGTGACGGTGCCATGCGCCACAGCGGATTGCCTTCGGCATCGACGGTGTTGTTGCCTTCCGAATTCGGCTTCACCATGTCGGCGGTAAAGGCCGTATACCAGAAGATCTGCTGCGCCACGTTGCCCTGGCTGAGCGCCGGTAACGACTGGTAGAAGTCGAAGGACGCGGCGCCGGGAGGCGCGTAGTTGCGCAGCCATTCGTCCCATTTGCGGATGGCGTAGACGGCGGCCGGGCCGTTGGCTGCACCGCCGCGCGATACGGAGGCGCCGACCGGGTTGCAGCTGCCTTCCTCCATGCGGATGCCCCACTCGTCGATCGGAATGCCGTTCGGCTCGCCCTTCGAGCCGGCACCGGCCATCGAAAGCCAGGCGTCGGTCATGCGCCAGCCAAGGTCGGGGGCGCGCTTGCCATAGTCCATATGGCCGTAGATGCGCACTCCGTCGATCTCCTCGACGTCATTGGAAAAGAACTCGGCGATATCCTCATAGGCCGACCAGTTGACGGGCACACCGAGGTCGTAACCGTATTTCGCCTTGAAGGCCTCCTGAAGATCCGGACGGTCGAACCAGTCCTTGCGGAACCAGTAGAGATTGGCGAACTGCTGATCGGGCAGCTGGTAGAGGTCGCCGTCGGGGCCGGTGGTGAACTGGGTGCCCATGAAATCGCCGAGATCGAGGCCCGGATTGGTCACGTCCTTGCCCTCGCCCTCCATCCAGTCGCTGAGGTTGTAGGCCAACTGCAGGCGCGAATGGGTGCCGATCAGATCGGAATCATTGACATAGGCGTCGTAGAGGTTCCGCTTGGTCTGCATCTGGGTCTGCACGGCCTGCACGACCTCGCCCTCACCGAGGATCTGGTGATTGACCTTGATGCCGGTAATGTCCTCGAACGCCTTGGTCAGCACCTCCGACTCGTAGGAGTGCGTCGGAATACCTTCGGACAGGACGTTGATCTCCATTCCGCGGAACGGTTCCGCGGCCTCGATGAACCATGCCATTTCGGCCATCTGCTCATCCTTCGTGAGCACCGAGGGCTGAAACTCCTGATCAATCCATTTCTTTGCCGCGGCGGCGTCAGCATGGGCCGCCGACGTTCCGGCAACGACCGCCGCGACCGCTACTGCGGATAGCAGATACTTGCGCATCTCTTCTCCTCCCGAGATTTCATTTGACCAGCAAATCCTGGCTGACAAATTCTCTGAACAACGGTGACAAAAAGTCAAACTAAAAATTTAGTAGATGAGAATCTTTTTTACAATCCATTGATTTTAGTATGAAATTTTTTTCATCGGGTTGGCCTATAGCGTGCTTGCGAGGCGATTGCGATCCCTGTCTTCCTTTCCGGCATCTCATCGTCCGGTCGAATTCCCGTCCTTTGCCCGGACAATTTTCCGGCGATGAATTCAGCTGCCATGCAACCTGTGCGACGGCGCAACGAAGCCGGCCGTTGTCGCAGTCCAATCGATCTTGTCGCACTGCCATGGCACGCCTTGAGCAGTCGCCGCCAAAACCTGCCTGAGTGTGGCAACGGCCACAGTCGCCCCATCGTGAACCGACTAAACTCACGAAGACTTTACTGGACGGGCCACTCGCGCGCGGCTCTATGCTCTGCGACGCGCACAACCGTTGTTTTAGTGAGGGATCAAGAATTTTTTGCGGGGACACGATAAAGGATTTCGAAATGTTGCCCAGGACGACTCCGCAAATTGCACTCCTGCTCTTCCATAATGCCATCGGCCACGCCTATGGCGAGGTTACCACGCTCGGCTGGCAGGGCTGGCTGACGGAGGGTGAAATCAGGCGCATCGAGGAGGATGCGATCGCGATGATCCGCGACGGCGAGGCTTTGCCCGAAACGCTGCACGATTTCGACCCGGGCCCGGCGATCGAGGACGCCGAGGTGCTGGCAAGGGAGTTCTTCACCATCATCCGCACCTCGCGGACACGGCAGCCGATCAATTTCCAGTAGCGGCCGGCGCACCCGTCCTCCCTAGTCCCGTGCCACGCCGAACGACTGGTCCGAGCCGATCGCCAGATGCATGAAGTCGATGAAGGCGCGGGTCGCCGGGCTCAGCTCAGCAGAATTTGACCACGCAAGGCCGACATCCATGGTGGGAACCGGGTCCGCCACCGGCATCACCTCGACGCGCCTGCCCTCGAGTGACCAGGGCCGGTAGACCATGTCCGACAAAATGGCGACGCCCATGCCATTGGCGACCATGGAACGCACCGCCTCCACGGACGAGGTGCGGAAGATGACGTTCGGGCTATAGGGGCTGCGATTCCAGTAGCGCTGCGCCGTGTTGCTCGCCTCGTCGACCGTCAGCATGATGTAGGGTTCGGCGGCGATGTCCTGCAGCGACACGCTCGGCCGCTCGAGAAACCGGTGCTGCGCATCGACCCACAGGCGGCGCCGCGACCGCAACAGCGTGTCGTAGGAAATGTCTTCCTGGTTGATGATGTTGGAGGTCAGCATGACGGCGAGGTCAAAGGTCCCGGCGATCAGGCCTTCCTCGATATCGGGGCGGTCGGCCTCGCTCATCTGCACTTCGACATTCGGGAACCCACGGGTGAAACGCGCCAGGTGCGAGGGCAGGAAATACCCGAGGACCGTGTAGCTGACAGCCAGCTTGACGTGGCCGCGCACATCGTCGCGAATGCGGCGCGGCAGTCTCACGGCCTCGTCCACGGTGGCGACGATATGGCGGGCATGATCGAGAAACAGGTTGCCCTCATAGGTCAGGCTGACGCCGCCGGAGTGGCGTTCGAACAACGGCGCGCCGATCGATTCCTCCAGCGATTTGATGGCAGCGGTCACCGCGGACTGGGAGACATTGATGTCCATCGCCGCCCGTGAAACCTGCCCGGCATTGGCCGTGGCGATGAAGTAGCGGATCTGCTTCAGGGAAATTTCCATCTCAATTTCCGATTCGGTTTACAATTTGAATCAATATTCCTCAAAAGGTGTTTTCGCGGTATTGACAGCTCCCGGTTGAGAATTTGCCCGGAATCCCTCCAGCAACTTGCTCTTACGCTTTTGTTTTTTAACCACTATCTTTGACTTCTTTTGTGTTGGAAGCAGCAGGATGGCCGAATTCCGGACATGCGACGCGAACATCGCTATAAATCTGTTTTTCAGATTTTATACAGTCTAAAATCATATTTTACAATAATAGCGATCCGGTCCAACCTTGTGTGCGCCAATGGGAGCGGACGGCGATCCGGGAGACAATGCCGTTCAGGCACAGCCGGAAATGTCCGCCACGGAATTCGGGAGCACACAGAATGACGAAGACAATTCAGAAACTACTGATATCGGCTGCCATCACGACAAGCCTCTCGGCCGTCGCAGCGGCGGAGAACTGGTATCCCTACCCGGTGGAGGTCTGGGACCCGCCGTTCAACATGGAAAGCCCGCGATCGACCCTGGACTACCAGCCGTTGCCCGCGTCGTCGAAGCCGTGGGAAATCTGCGTTTCCTTCCCCCACATGAAGGACGCGTACTGGCTGGGCGTCGACTACG
Organism: Nitratireductor sp. XY-223; assembly: GCF_004959855.1. Lineage (GTDB taxonomy): Bacteria > Pseudomonadota > Alphaproteobacteria > Rhizobiales > Rhizobiaceae > Hoeflea_A. Next base: position 350,725 of record NZ_SPNT01000005.1, read on the forward strand.
GCGTCGCACAGGAGGCCGAGCGGCTCGGGGTCAAGATGCAGCTCGTCGAGGCCGGCGGGTACACGGAGCTCAACAACCAGATCTCGCAGATCGAGGATTGCGTCGCCGCAGGCGCCGACGCCGTCATCATCGGAGCGATCTCGTTCGACGGCCTCAACAACATCGTCAAGGAGATCGCCGACAAGGGCGTTCCCGTGATCGACGTGATCAACGGCATGTCCTCGCCAGACCTTTCGGCCAAATCGCTGGTGTCCTTCGGCGAGATGGGCGGCAAGGCGGGCGCCTTCCTGGCCGAATTGCACCCGTCGGGCGGCGAGAAGGCCAAGGTCGCCTGGTTCCCCGGACCGGCGGGCGCCGGCTGGGTCGAAGCCGGCAATACCGGGTTCACCGGCGCCATTGACGGATCGTCCGTCGATCTCGTCGAAACCAAATACGGCGACACCGGCAAGGAGGCGCAGGCCAAGCTTGTCGAAGACACGCTGGAGGCCCATCCGGATCTCGATTATGTCGTCGGCACCGCCGTGACGGCGGAGGCGGCCATTCCCATCCTGCGGGCGCGCGGCCTGACCGACAAGGTGAAGGTCATCTCCTACTACTACACGCCGGGCGTCGACCAGGGCATCCGCCGCAAGCAGATCCTCGCCGCGCCGACGGATTCGCCGGTCATCCAGGGCCGCATCGCGGTCGACCAGGCGGTACGCATCCTCGAGGGCGAGCCCTACCAGAAGCATGTCGGCCCGGCGCTGCGGATCGTAACGCAGGACAATCTTGCCGACTTCGACCCGTCCTCGACGCTCGCGCCGAGCGGCTTCAAACCGGTCTTCCGGGTCAACTGACCCTCTCGGAAGGTCAACGATCATGTCCTCCCAAGACAGAGAAGGTGCGCGTCGGGCCGATGCGCATCTCCTTCTCGAGGCCATCAACGTCACCAAGCAGTTTCCCGGCGTCAAGGCGCTGGACGGCGTCAATTTCGAATTGCGCCACGGCGAGGTGCATATCCTTTTCGGCGAGAACGGCGCCGGGAAATCGACGCTGATTTCGATGATTGCCGGCGCGGCGCGGCCGACCACGGGCGAATTCCGGTTCAACGGATCGCCGGTACACCTCGATTCCGTGCATGAGGCGCGCGCGCTCGGCATCAGCGCCGTCTTCCAGGAGTTCTCGCTGATCCCGCAGATGAGCGTCGAGGAAAACCTCTTCCTCGGAGCGGAGGAGACCCGCTCCGGCATCCTGCAGAAGAAAGCCCTGCACCGGCGCGCAACGGAAATCCTCGAGGACCTAGACTTCCACCTGCCGGTCAATCTGCCTGTCTCGCGCCTCACCCGCGCAGAGCAGCAGATGGTTGAGATTGCCAAGGCGTTCCGCTCGGAACCCTCCATCCTCATCCTGGACGAGCCGACCGCGTCGCTGACCCAGCACGAGACCGAGCAGCTGTTCCGGCTGATCGCCCGCCTCAAGGCGAAGGGCGTCGGCATCATCTACATCACCCACCGCATGTCGGAGATCCGCGAGATCGGCGACCGCATCACGATATTGCGCGACGGCCATTACATCGACACGGTGGACGCCAAGACCACCTCCGAAGACGAACTTGTCCGGCTGATGACCGGCCGCGTCGTCGGACAGGTCTTTCCGAAGATTGAATTCAACCCGCAACAGACGCTGCTTGTGGTCTCCGATCTGGCCACAGCCGACAACGGCGTGCGTGGCGCATCCGTGACCGTGCGCCGCGGCGAGATCGTCGGGCTCGCAGGGCTCGTCGGATCCGGCAAGTCGCGATTCGCGCAGGCCTGCTTCGGAGCCCGCGACATCGTTTCCGGCACGATTACGTTCAAGGATGCAGACGTTACCGGGCTTTCGACACGCAGGATGCTCGACCGCGGTTTCCTCTATCTTCCGTCCGACCGCAAGAATGACGGCCTGATGATGATGCGGCCGGTGCGCGAGAATATGAGCCTGGCGTCCCTGACCCGAAAACCGGTCTCCAACGGGCTTTTCCTCAGCGCCGGCGGCGAAGCGCGCATGGCGGCCGAGCTTGCCGAGCGGCTGCACCTGGCGCCCATGCGCGTCGAGCGCACCGTCGAGCACTTTTCCGGCGGCAACCAGCAAAAGGCGATGCTGGCGCGCAGCCTGACGCGCGAATTCGACCTCATCGCCTTTGACGAGCCGACGGTCGGCGTCGACGTCGGCACCCGCGCGGCCATCTACCGGTTCATCGCAGAGCTGTGCGAAAACGGCGCGGCGATCCTGCTGATCTCGTCGGACCTGCCGGAAATCCTTCACCTGTCGAACCGCGCCTATGTGTTCTACCGCGGGCAGATCCAGGCGGAGCTCGAAGGCGCGGAAATCACCGAGGAAAATGTCCTCAAGCACTTTTTCGAACGGGAGGCCGCGTAATGGCGAGCGAGGCTAGCATGAGCGCCGAAAGCACCATCAATCTGTCGGACCGGCTCAAACGCCTGTTCATCCGCCTCGGCATCCTGCCGTTCCTGCTGGTGATCGCGGTCATCGTGTTTTCGCTGATGTCGGACAATTTCCTGACCGGCCGCAACCTGATGAACGTGCTGCGCCAGTCGGTGTACCTGACCATCGTGTCGCTCGGCCAGATGCTGGCGCTCTTGACCGGCGGCTTCGACCTTTCGGTGGGCACGATCGTCGCGCTGTCCTCGGTCGTCGGCGCGCTGGCGATGGCGACGGCCTTCGCGGCCATGCCGGAGCTGGTGTGGCTGGCCATCATCATCGGCTGCGTCGCCGGCATCCTCGCCGGAACCATGATCGGCGTCGTCAACGGCATCGGCGTGTCGCTGTTCAACGTTTCGCCCTTCATGATGTCGCTCGGCATGGCCTCGGTCGGCTTCGGCATCGCGCTTTATCTCACCGGCGGCGTTCCGGTCTACGGCATGCCGCAGCAATTCGGCGACATCTTCGGCTTCGGCGCGCTTTTCGGCATACCCGTGCCGGTCTATGTCGCGGCGATCATCATCCTGTGCCTTTACCTTTTCCTCAACTGGACGCCGTTCGGGCGCTACTTCTACGCGGTCGGCGGCAATATCAAGGCGGCGGGCCTGTCGGGCATCAGCACCCGCGCCACGCTGTTCTGGACCTATGTGTTCTGCGCGGCGCTGGCGGCTGTTGCCGGCATGCTGCTCACGGCGCGGCTGGACACGGGCGAGGCCAACATCGGCGCGTCGATGCCGCTTGAATCGATTGCCGCCTGTGTGATCGCCGGCGTCAGCCTGCGCGGCGGTGTCGGGCGGGTCGAGAATGTCGTCCTCGGCGCGCTGTTCATCGGTCTGGTGCAGAACGGCATGAACCTGGCACGCATCGAATCCTACCTGCAGACGGTCGTCCTCGGGGCGCTCCTGATCCTGGCGGTCATCGCCGACCAGATCAGGCTGCGCTACGTGGCGTCCCTCAAGCGCTGAACCGGAGGCACTTTATGTCGGTCGATATCAACTGCGACATGGGCGAGAGCTTCGGCATCTACCGGGTGGGTGACGACGAGGCGATCATGCCGCACATCACCCAGGCGAACATCGCCTGCGGCTTCCACGGTTCCGATCCCAACCACATGCGCGCCTCGATCGAGCTGGCGCGGCGGCACGGGGTCAAGATCGGGGCGCATTTCTCGCTGCCGGATCTAGCAGGCTTCGGCCGTCGCGAGATGACGATCGAGCGCGGAGAGATGGCCAATATCATCATCTACCAGATCGGCGCGCTCAAGGGGTTCCTCGATGTCGCGGGCATCCCGCTCAGCCACCTGAAGCCGCACGGCGCGCTCTACGGAATGGCGGCGAGCCGGGAGCATATCGCCCACGCCGTCGCCGACGCCGCGGAGCATTTCAGGGTGCCGCTGCTCGGCCTTGCCGGCACGCTGCACGAGGAGATCTACACCGCGCGCGGGCTTGAGTTCCGGGCGGAATTCTTTTCCGATCTCGAATATGACGATGAGGGCCGGCTGATCATCACCCGCCAGCACGAGGCCGTGGACCCGGACTTCGCCGCGCAACGGACCGTGCGGGCCGTGACGGAAGGCCAGGTGCGTTCCGTCAACGGCACGGACCTTCCGGTGCGGGTGCAGACCGTCTGCGTCCACTCCGACACGCCGAATGCCGCGGCGGTGGCACGCGCCGTCCGCGTGGCGCTCGAACCCTTTCTTGCCGCCTGACCGGCAAGCCGAAACAGGACTGGAGAATTTCATGGCAAAACAGGAAATCCGCTCACCGCTTCCCGGCACGTTCTACCGCAAGCCGGCGCCAGACCAGCCGGAATTCAAGGCGCCGGGCGACCCTGTCGCCAAGGGCGACGTGATCGGGCTCGTGGAGGTGATGAAGTCCTTCCATGAAATCCGGTCCGACTTCGAGGGCACCCTGGCGGGCTTCCTGGTGGACAATGAGGACGCTGTCACGCCCGGACAGGTTCTGGCCGAGATCGAAAGCTGAGGATGCCGCCATGCCGATCGGAAAACTGCTGATTGCCAATCGCGGCGAGATCGCCGTACGGATCAACCGGGCCGCCCGCGAACTCGGCATCCGCACCGTCCAGGTGCACAGTGCCGCCGACGCGGATTCGCTGGCCGTGGAGATGGCCGACGAGGCCGTCGACATCGGCCCGCCGGCGGCGGCGAAATCCTACCTGAATGTCGCGGCCATTCTCGAGGCCGCACGCAAGACAGGCGCCGATGCCGTTCACCCCGGCTACGGCTTCCTTGCAGAAAACGCCGAATTCGCCGACGCGGTCGAAACCGCCGGCATGGTCTTCGTCGGTCCGCGTGGCGAGACCATCCGCCGCATGGGCGACAAGGCCAGCGCCAGGCAGGCGGCGAAGGAGGCGGGCGTTCCGACCGTGCCCGGCAGCGACGGCCTGTTGAGCGATCCCGGCGCCGCCAGGACGGTCGCCGACCGTATCGGCTACCCGGTGATGATCAAGGCGACGGCCGGCGGCGGCGGCCGCGGCATCCGTATCGCGCAAAACGGCGATGAGCTCGACACGCTTGCCCCGCAGGCGGCGTCCGAGGCCAGCGCCGCCTTCGGCGATGGCGGGCTCTATCTCGAAAAGGTCATCGAGCGGGCGCGCCACATCGAGGTCCAGATCCTCGGCGACGGCAACAATGTCGTGCATCTGTTCGAGCGCGAATGCTCGCTGCAGCGCCGGCGCCAGAAGGTCTGGGAGGAAGCGCCCTCCCCGGCCCTGGATGCCGAGACGCGGCAGGCCCTTTGCGACTCCGCTGTGCGGCTGGCGCAATCCGTCGGTTACCGCGGCGCCGGCACCATCGAATATCTCTACGACGATGTGAGCGGCGCTTTCTATTTCATCGAGATGAACACCCGCATCCAGGTCGAGCATCCGGTGACCGAGGAGATCACCGGCGTCGACCTGGTCGCCGAAATGATCCGCATCGCCGGCGGCGCGCCGCTCTCGATTGCCCAGGCGGATCTCGCCATCAGCGGCCACGCGATCGAGGTGCGGATCAATGCCGAGGACCCGGCCAACAACTTCATGCCGTTTCCGGGCGTTGTCGCCGATTTCCGCTTTCCAGGCGGTCCGGGCGTGCGCTTCGATCACATGCTCTATCCCGGCTACCAGATCCCGCCCTTCTACGATTCGCTGCTCGGCAAGCTGATCGTGCGGGGCGAGAGCCGCGAACAGGCGATCGCCCGCCTTCAGCGTGCCGTGTCCGAGTTCCGCATCGACGGGCTGAAGACGACGGCGCCGCTGTTTTCGGCGCTCGCCGGGGATGCCGCGGTCCGGTCCGGTGCCGTCCATACCGGATGGCTGGAGCCGTGGCTTGAGGAAAACGGCGCCGGACTGGCGCAGAACGAAGGAGGCCTGGCGGCATGACATCGCGATATTCATTCGGCGGCGACGAGCACATCTTCGTGGAGGTCAGCGAGGACATGTCGCTGGAGGCCTTCTTCAAGAGCCTGTCGATCACCAATTCGGTGCGCGAGGCGCAGATCAGGGGCGTCACCGAAATCTGCCCCGCCAACGCCTCGTTCCAGATCAAGTTCGATCCGGACGTCATCCATCCCGACGACCTGATGACCGAATTGAAGCGGATCGAAGAGACGGCGGAGCACGCCGAGGCCGTGCTGGCGACCCGCATTATCGAGATTCCCGTCCACTACCAGGACCCGTGGACCAACGAGACCCTGATGCGGTTCCGCGAACGGCACCAGGATCCGGAATCCACCGATATCGAATACGCGGCACGGATCAACGGCTTTGCCGATGTCAGCGAATTCATCGCCGCGCATTCCGGCTCGCCCTGGTTCGTTTCCATGGTCGGCTTCGTCGCCGGCCTGCCGTTCCTCTACCAGATGGTCGACCGGCCGCGGCAAATCCAGGTGCCGAAATATCTGCGCCCGCGCACCGACACGCCGAAACTGACGGTCGGCTACGGCGGCTGTTTCTCCTGCATCTATTCGGTGCGCGGCGCCGGCGGCTACCAGATGTTCGGGATCACGCCCATGCCGATCTACGATCCGGCGCAAAAGGTCTCGTATCTCAAGGACTTCATGGTGTTCTTCAAACCCGGCGACATCGTCAAATGGAAGCCGATCAGCCGCGAGGAATACGACCGGGACGTCGCCGATGTCGAGGCGGGGCGCTTCATGCCGCGCATGAAAGACGTCGTCTTTTCCCTCGAAGCGTTCAACCGGGATATCGACGGAACCAACGCAAAACTGCTGGAGGCGCTCAATGTCCGTTAAAGTCCTTTCCCCCGGGCTCATGACCACCATCCAGGACATGGGGCGGCCCGGCTACTATCATCTCGGTATCCCAATCGGCGGCGCCATGGACCGGATGGCCCTCAGGACCGCCAACCTGCTGGTCGGCAATGACGAGGGCGCTGCCGGGCTCGAAGCGGTGTTCACCGGGCCGGAGCTGGAATTCACCGGCGATGCCGTCGTCGCCGTGACCGGCGCCGACCTGCCACCGAAACTGGACGGCGAGACCATGGAGTGCTGGACATCCTTTGCGGTGAAGTCCGGCCAGGTGCTTTCGTTCGACTATCTGCGCTCGGGCGCGCGCGCCTATATCGCGATCTCCGGCGGCATCGACACGCCGCCGGCGCTCGGCAGCCGCTCCACCTACGCCATCGGGGCGCTGGGCGGCGTCGACGGCCGCGCGCTGCAGGCCGACGACGTGCTGCCGCTCGGTCCGTCAGCGGGATCCGCCGCGGGACGCTCCGTTCCGCAAGACCTGCGCCGCACGCCAGGCAACCCGGCCGAGCTGCGGGTGCTGCCGGGGCTCTACTGGCATCGCATCACCGAGGATTCGGGCCAGCGCTTCTTCGACGAGACCTGGAAGGTCGCCGGCGAGGCCGACCGCATGGGCTACCGTTTCCAGGGCGGAACGCCCCTCGATTTCATCGGGCGCGAACCGCCCTTCGGCGCCGGCTCCGACCCGTCGAACATCACCGACGCCTGCTATCCCTACGGTTCGATCCAGGTGCCCGGCGGCACCGAGCCCATCGTGCTGCACCGGGACGCCGTCTCCGGCGGCGGCTATTTCATGATCGGCACCGTGATTTCCGCCGACATGGACCTGATCGGCCAGTTGCAGCCGAACACGCCAGCGCGGTTCGTGCGCACCGACATGCACGGCGCCCTCGCCGCGCGGCAGGACCGGGCGCGCATGCTCGCATCCGTCAGGGAGGTTCTCGCACCGTGACCGCCGCATTGAACTCCAGGCTCGCTGAGCGACGTAGCGCGGCCCTGTCCCGCGGTGTCGGCACCATGACCGGCGTCTATGCCGAGCGTGCCAGCAACGCCGAGATATGGGACGTCGAGGGGCGCCGCTATATCGACTTCGCCTCAGGGATCGCGGTGGTCAATACCGGCCATTGCCATCCGCGCATCGTCGAGGCGGCGCGCGCGCAGCTCGAACGGTTCACCCATACCTGCCACCAGGTGGTGCCTTACGAGAACTACGTGGCGCTCGCCGAACGGCTGAACGCGCTCGTTCCAGGACCGGGCGAGAAAAAGACCGTCTTTCTCACAACCGGCGCCGAGGCTGTGGAAAATGCCGTCAAGATCGCCCGCGCGGCCACCGGCCGTTCAGCCGTCATCGCCTTCAGCGGCGGTTTTCACGGGCGCACCTTCATGGGCATGTCGCTGACCGGAAAGGTGTTTCCCTACAAGGCCGGTTTCGGCGCCATGTCCGGCGACGTTTTCCACGCGCCCTTCCCGATCCCGCTGCACGGCATTACGGCCGAAGATTCACTTGCCGCGCTCGAGCAGATCTTCAAGAGCGATGTCGATCCGGGACGTGTCGCGGCGATCATCCTGGAGCCGGTGCAGGGCGAAGGCGGATTCTACCCCGCGCCACCGGAATTCATGACGGCGCTGCGCGAATTGTGCGACCGGCACAGCATCCTGCTGATCGCCGACGAGGTGCAGACCGGCTTTGCCCGCACGGGCCGCCTGTTCGCCATGGAGCACCACGACGTCGCCCCGGACCTGACGACCATGGCCAAGAGTCTTGCCGGCGGCTTCCCGCTGGCCGCGGTCACCGGCCGCGCCGAACTCATGGATGCGCCGCACGCGGGCGGTCTCGGCGGCACCTATGGCGGCAATCCGCTCGGCATCGCGGCCGCGCATGCCGTCCTCGACATTATCGAGGAAGAAGGTCTGTGCGAACGCGCGGAGCGCCTCGGCGCCTGCCTCAAGCAGCGCATCGGCGGTCTTCGCGACGTCGTGCCGGAGATCGTCGACATTCGCGGCCCCGGATTCATGAACGCGGTGGAATTCAACGTTCCGGGCAGCGGTGCGCCCGATCCGGAATTCGCCAACACCGTGCGCGCCAAGGCACTGGAAAACGGGCTTATCCTGCTGACCTGCGGGGTGCGGGCCAATGTCATCCGCTTCCTGGCGCCGATTACGATCGAGGAGTCGGTGTTCGCACAAGCCCTCGACATTCTCGAAGACGCCCTTCTCGCCAGCCGCGAGGCCCATCAGGGCAAAGAGGCCGCACTGGCCTCATAGCATTTGCGACAAAAAGGAGCGGGTGCTAAACGGGAGCACCTTTTGCAACAAGGCGATACGACCCAATGAGTGAAACAGCCGCAAAAACATGGTCTCGCGAGGAAGCGGAGGCGATCTACCACCTGCCGTTCAACGACCTGATCTTCCAGGCGCAGACGGTGCATCGCCAGCATTTCGACCCGAACCGGGTTCAAAAGAGCCAGCTTTTGAGCATTAAGACCGGCGGCTGCCCGGAAGACTGCGGTTATTGCAGCCAGTCGGCGCATCACAAGACCGGATTGACGGCGTCGAAGCTGATCGAGGTCGAACGGGTGCTGGCGGAGGCGCGCCGCGCCAGGGATGCCGGCTCCACCCGCTACTGCATGGGCGCCGCCTGGCGCAACCCGAAACCGCGCGACATGCCGGCGCTGGTGGCCATGATCGAGGGCGTCAAGGCCATGGGCATGGAAACCTGCATGACGCTCGGCATGCTGACGCCGGAACAGGCGCTTGAACTGAAGGGCGCGGGGCTCGACTACTACAACCACAATCTCGACACGTCCGAGCGCCACTACAGCGAGATCATCACCACCCGGACCTATGCGGACCGGCTCGACACGCTCGCCAATGTGCGCGATGCCGGCATGAAGATCTGTTCGGGCGGCATTTTGGGCATGGGCGAGAAGGCGCAGGATCGCATCGACATGCTGGTAACGCTCGCCAACCTGCCGGAACCGCCGGAAAGCGTTCCGATCAACATGCTGATCCCCATCGAGGGCACGCCGCTGGAAAACGCCGAGCCGATCGATCCGCTGGAATTCGTCCGCACCATCGCGCTTGCCCGCATCATGATGCCGCAAAGCCATGTGCGGCTTTCGGCCGGCCGCACGGAAATGTCCGACGAGACCCAGGCGCTGTGCTTCCTTGCCGGCGCCAACTCGATCTTCAGCGGCGACACGCTGCTGACGGCGGACAATCCGGAAGACGACGCGGATACGGTGCTGTTCCGCAAGCTCGGCCTTCAGCCGGAGGCCGCGCAGGTGCAGGAGGAACCCGTCAGCAATGTTGCAGCGGAATGAAGATGCCGGCCACCTGACGCGCTACGAGACCACGCTGCGGCGCCTGGCCGGGCGCGGACGGCTTCGCGGCCTTTCCGAAAGCGGCGGCATCGATTTCTCCTCGAACGACTATCTCGGGCTTGCCGGCGACGGCCGCGTTGCCGAAGCCCTGCAGGCGGCGATCGCGCGGGGCGTACCAATTGGCGCAGGAGGTTCGCGCCTTCTGCGCGGCAACGATCCGGAGCACCTGGCGCTCGAAGCGGAGGCCGCGGCGTTTTTCGGCGCGCAAAGGGCGCTCTATTTCGGCAGCGGCTTCGTGGCCAATTACGCACTGCTCGCCTGCCTGCCGCATCGAGCCGATCTCGTCGTCCTTGACGACCTTGTCCATGCCAGCTGTCACGACGGTGCGGGCGCAACCCGCGCGGAAGTGGCCTTTGCCCGGCACAACGATGCGAACGCATTCGAGGACGCGATCCTTGCATGGCGCAAGCGCGGCGGCACCGGGTGCCCATGGCTCGTGGTCGAGAGCCTCTACAGCATGGATGGCGACCGCGCGCCGCTGGATGCGCTGATTGACGTTGCCGACAGGCATGACGGCTTCCTCATTGTCGACGAGGCCCATGCCACCGGCGTCTTCGGGCCGGACGGGCGCGGCCTTGCGGCCGATTTCGAAGGCCGGGACAATGTCGTCGTCGTTCATACCTGCGGCAAGGCTCTGGGTGCCTCCGGGGCGCTTGTGTGCCTGTCGCCAGTGCTTGCCGACTATCTCGTCAACCGAAGCCGGCCCTTCATCTACGCAACCGCGCCCTCACCGCTGATGGCCGCGGCGGTGCGCGAAGCACTGCAGGTCCTGAAAGACGAACCGCAGCGCCGGGACAGGCTGAACGGGATGATGTCGCAGATGGCCCAAGGGCTCGCCGCACTCGGGCGTCCGTCAACCGGATCGCAAATCCAGCCGGTGATCATCGGCGATGCAGAGGCGACGATGGGCTGCGCCGCCGCATTGCAGGCACGCGGTTACGACATTCGCGGCATCCGGCCGCCCACCGTTCCGGAGGGCACGTCGCGGCTGCGCATCTCGCTGACCCTGAATGCGGACGAGGCGGCGGTCGCCGGCCTGCTTTCGGCGCTTGCCGAAACTCTTGACGGGCCGGGCCGATGACCAGGATCGTCGTCCTCGGAACCGACACGGATATCGGCAAGACGGTGTTTGCCGCCGGGCTGACAGCGGCGCTCGGCGCCTCCTACTGGAAACCGGTCCAGTCCGGCCTCGACGGCGATACGGATGCGCAGACCGTGCAGCGGCTCGCCGAACTGCCCGCTGAACGCGTGTTACCGGAAACCTACCGGCTGAACAGCCCACTCTCCCCGCACCGCTCGGCGGAGATAGACGGCGTTGAAATCGATCCGGAGAGGCTGACACCGCCGGATATCGAAGGACCGCTTGTGATCGAGGGCGCCGGCGGCGTGCTGGTTCCGCTCACACGTGAAACGCTTTACGCGGATGTCATTGCCCGGTGGAACCTGCCGGCCGTGCTTGTCGGGCGCACCGCGCTCGGCGCGATCAACCACGCGCTCTTGTCCATCGAAGCGCTGCGCGCGCGCGGCGTTTCCCTCCTGGGGATCGCCTTTGTGGGCGAAGAGATCGCCGACACGCAGGCGACAATCGCCGAGATGGGCAGGATCCGCCAGCTCGGCCGGCTGCCGGTGCTCGATCCGCTGGCTCCCGACACGCTGCAATCGGCCTTTGCGCAGGCATTCAACGCGGATGATTTCCGCGCCTGATCGCAGCAGCGAACGCGCATGAGGAAGACCCATGAACGCTGAGAAGAACTTTCCGATCTGGCATCCCTTCACCCAGCACGCCGTACTGCCGGATATGGCCCACATCACCGAGGGCAAAGGCGCCTATCTGACGGCGAAGGACGGACGGCGGATATTCGACGGCGTGTCGAGCTGGTGGGTGACGACCCACGGGCACTGCGAGCCGCGCATCATCGAGGCGATCCGCGAGCAGGCGGGCAAGCTGGACCAGGTCATCTTCGCCGGCCACACGCACGACCCGGCCGAGGCGCTCGCCGAGCGGCTGCTTGAGGTTACGCCATCGACGCTCAACCACGTGTTCTTCTCCGACAGCGGGTCGACCTCGGTCGAGGTGGCGCTGAAGATGGCGCTCGGCTACTGGCGCAATATCGGCAAGACCGACCGCACCCGCATCGTCGTCATGGAAAACGGCTATCACGGCGACACGATCGGCACGATGTCGGTGGGCGAGCGCGGCGTCTTCAACGCCGCCTACGAGCCGCTGATGTTCGACGTCACCTCGGTTCCCTTTCCGCAGCCGCATGACGACGCGGCGACGATCGCGGCGCTCGAAGAAGCCTGCCGCGCCGGCGATGTGGCGGCCTTCATCACCGAGCCCCTGGTGCTGGGCGCCGGCGGCATGCTGATGTACCCGCCCGATACGCTGGGGCAGATGAAGGCCGTATGCGAGGCCCATGACGTCCTTTTCATCGCCGACGAGGTGATGACCGGCTGGGGCCGCACGGGCTCCATGTTCGCCTGCGAGATCGCCGGTATCGAGCCGGACATCGCCTGCTATTCCAAGGGCATCACCGGCGGATCACTGCCGCTTGCGGTCACGCTGTGCCGCTCGGAGATCTTCGAGGCCCACTATTCGACCGACCGGTCGAAGACCTTCTTCCATTCGAGCTCCTACACCGCCAATCCGATCGCCTGCGCGGCCGCCGTCGCCAATCTGAAGATCTGGCATGACGAGCCGGTGCTCGACACGATCGCCAACCTTGCCGGCATGCAGCACGAGCGGCTGACCCGCTTTGCCGAGGATGAGCGCTTCGAGAACGTGCGCCAGTGCGGCACCATCACGGCCATGGACCTGAAAGCACGCGACGACGGCTATCTGTCCAATGTCGGCCCCAAGCTCTATGCCTTCTTCCAGGAACGCAACCTGCTGCTGCGGCCGCTCGGCAACACCGTCTATGTGCTGCCGCCCTACTGCACCACGGCCGACGATCTCGATACGGTCTACGGCGCCATCGCGGATGCCGCGGAGGCCTTCGCGTAATGCCGGCCGGGGTCGCTATCGCCGGCCTCGGCCACCATGCGCCCGAGCGCGTGGTGCCCAATGCCGAGATCGAGGCGCGCCTCGGCCTCGAGCACGGCTGGATCGCGCGACGGTCGGGCATCCACAGCCGGCGCTACGCGGCGCCTGACGAGGCGCTGACCGACATCGCCCTGCCGGCCGCCGAGATGGCCCTGCGCGACAGCGGGATCGAACCGGCGGATATCGGGCTGCTGTTGCTCGCCACCAGCACGCCGGACCACCTTTTACCGCCGTCCGCACCCCTGCTGGCACATCGGCTTGGCCTCGCCTCGCCCGGTGCCGTCGACATCACCGGCGCCTGCGGCGGTTTCCTCTATGCGCTGAGCTTTGCCGAGAATTTCGTGCGCTGCCAGCAGAAACCGGCCATCGTCGTTGCCGCCAATATCCTGAGCCGCCGCATCGACCCGCAGGAACGGGCGAGCGCAGTGCTTTTCGCCGATGCGGCAGGCGCAATCGTCCTTGAACCGCAGTCAGACGGCATCGGAGGCCTGCAATCGCTGGAACTGCGGTCCGACGGCGCGCAATACGACCGGATCCTCATCCCGATGGGCGGCTCGCGGCAGCCGTTCGCGCCGACCGCGAACCAGGCGGCGCTCAAGATGCATATCGACAACGGCAAGCGGGTGTTCTCGCACGCCGTCCACATGATGGCCGACAGCGCGCGAACGGCGCTGGACCGATCGGGCCTCGCCGCCGGCGATATCGACCGATTCATCCCGCACCAGGCCAATCGCCGCATGTTCGACGCGGTTGCCCACGCAATCGGGATTCCGGAGGACAGGATCCTGTCCTCCGTCGGTGAATATGGCAACAGCTCGGCGGCGACGATCCCGTTGACCTTGTCGCTCGCCCACCGGACCGTGCCCCTGAGGCGTGGCGAAGTGTTGCTTTTCTCGGCCGCCGGCGCCGGCATGACCGGCGGATCCGCGGTGTGGCGGGTTTAGGCCTCTAGCCCAGCACCCTGACCAGTTCGCGCACCCGCTCGGCATTGTCGGCGGCGATGAGGCCGTCGCGGTTCCACAGGCTGTTCTCGAAGCCGATGCGGGCGTGGCCGCCGCGCCGGACGGCCTCGGCGAGGCAGTCCGTTTCGTTGCGCCCGAAGGCGCAGAGACCCCATGCGACCGTGCCGTCCTCGTAATCCTGGAGCGCCAGCGCGCTGAGGAACGGATCCATGTCGGCGACCTCGCTCTGCTGGTCCTTGGCATACCGTCCGAGCACGAACAGGATCTGCAGTTCGTCGGCCGGAATCACGCCGGACCCGATGCGGGCGAAGAGATCGGCAACCTCGCCGGCCTCGTAGAGAATGTGCTGCACGGCGATGTCCGCCTCGCGCGCCCAATGGTAGAAGTCCCTGGCCGCCTGGACCTCGCCGTCATCCGGCAGCATTTCACGCAGCGCAACCGACACCGCCTTGGGCATGACGTCGCGCACCACCCGCCGCTGCTCGCCGGGCGAATAGCGACCGACCGCCTCCGTGGTGATCTGAACGGCCATGTCCGGCACAGTGATGGCGAGCTGGGCGATCAATTCGCGGTAGAGACCGGCATCCAGGGAGTGTTCGCCGTTGCTGTCGCGCACGTGGGCGTGGATCGCCTCGGCACCTGCCGAGAAGCAGGATTTCGCCGTCTCCACGGTTTCGGCGATCGTCACCGGCAAGGCCGGGTGATCGGTTTTTCCGCGTCGCGCGCCGTTCGGGGCGACCATGATGCGGGCAAGGTTCTTCAAATCAAAATTCCCTTAAATATCTCGAAAACTATTGCCGGTGTGCCAGGTGTCACAGGCGCCGCCGGCGCGCGGATGATACGTATGTTTCGCGCTTTGGCAAATCATGTCGGTTTCGTTACGCGTAAAGCCGTCGATTCTCGTATTTCTGCTGATGGAACACCTCAGAAATAGTATTCGGCATGAGATAAGCTTTTCAAAAAGTTCGATTCGATTGCCGGTCAAATAAGTGATAGGAATTCGGTCGCGACATGGAGACATATGATGGCGATGGATCCTACCAAGATCTTCAAACTAGCCGACAAAGCAACTTTTCGTTCGGTTGGAGACAGCGGCGTTATTCTGATGACCGATTCAGGTCAGATTTATTCTTGCAACAGCACGGCCGAGGCCTTTCTACGGCTGACCGACGGGAACAGGAGCCTCGGCGCGACGGCCGACGCCGTTTGCGAGGAGTTCGATGTCACGCGCGAGCAGCTTCTGTCGGATCTGGAGGAACTGCTCACCTATCTCCAATCGGAAGGCGTAATCGACAATATCGATGCAAACGCTTAGCGCAGACGGGGCCCCAGATCGGAGGCGAAAACCCAGGGAGCGGCTTTTTCAGGCCGAACTCTGGCTGACCGCGCGGCTGTTGCCCCTGGTCGTTGCGGGACGCGACCTTGAGGGCGCCTTGCGCCTGGCCGACGGCGGTGGAGCGGCACGGTATGGGGGCCTGTCCGCCGAACTGATCTCGGATGCCGTCATCAAGGTCACGCGCCGGCCCTGGCTGATGCGAAGCCGCCGCTGTTTCCGCCAGGGACTGCTGGGATACCGGTTTTTGAAAATGGCGGGCTACAGCCCGGAACTTCACTTCGCCATCGACCGGCAGAGCCTGTATGCGCCGACCATCGATGCCCACTGCTGGGTCGTCCTGGACGGCGAACCGGTCGTCAACGACATCATGGACGGCATGTTTCCGATCCATGTTCACAAGGCATGACAACACGCCAATTCGATCTTGCCGGACTGCGCCTCGCGGTGTCCACGGATACGCCGCGTGTTCTGGGGCCGCTGCTCAGTCTCATCGGCGAATGGGAAGTGACTGCGGATGTCGCGGTGGAACCGCAATGCCGGCTGACGCTGGTGCGCGGTCCCGTGGAACAGTCAACGCCGCCCGGCGACGCTTTCTTCTCGGGAACGATCGGCGACGAAGGACCTTTCCATCTCTCGGGCGATGCCGCCAACTGGCAGTTGCTCCTGCCTGGCGAACTCCATGCCCGTTTCGACGGAAACCCGGGCACGGTCGCGTTCACCATCGCCCCGGCCTGCCGCGGCGAGACGCTGAGCATCGCAACGAGCTTTGCGCTCGACCATATATTGAGCGCCGCCGGCCATGTCTTGGTTCATGCCGCCTGCGTTGAAACGCCCGGCGGCGGCCGGCTGGTGCTGCACGCGCCCAGCGGCACCGGCAAGACGACAACCGCCCTTGCGCTGGTGGACAGGGGCTTCCGGCTGTGCACCGACGACGCGACGGTGCTCACGCCGACCGGCGACGGGCCGGTGGCGGTCCGTGGTGTGCCCCGCCCCATCAAGGTGCACCGAAAGACGGCGAAACTCTTCCCCTGGCTTGAAGGAATGCTGACGCAGGAGGGCTGGGACGAGAACGGCGAGCAATGGGTGCAACGCGATGACCTCGCGGCATCGGGGTGCCTTGCCGCCGCGGATCCGCGGCCGGTCATCGCCGTGATCGCGCTGCGGCGTTCCGGCAGGCCCATGCGGCTCAGAGCGGTGGACGGCGCGGAAGCGCTCACCGAGATGATCGCCGACAACATCAATCTCGGCTCGGCCGGCCTGTTCCCCGGCCACGACAGGCGGCTGGACGTCTACTCCCGGATGCTCGCCTCGTCGGCCCGCTTCGTGCTCGACATAAACGGCCCGCCCGACAAGGTCGCGGCGCTGATCGACACGGCGGTAAACGGCTGAAGCGGCCTCAACGCCGCGGCGCGATACGCTGCACCCAGCGGAATGCGTGACGGCGCATACGCGAGCGATGACCGGCATCGTTCCAGGTGTCGATGACGGCGGCGGGCGTAACCAAACGCCGTCCGAAACGGTAATTTCGGCCGGACCCCAGGCTGTTACGCACATGTGCCGTCGCCTCGTCGCCGAACAGGGCGCAGACCAGATCGAGGCAGACAAGCACCTCAAGGCGCGCACGGAGGCCGTCGAGCGAGGCATTGAGGTGAGCGATATCCTCCTCGGTCAGCTTTCGCGCGGCCTGCATGACGTCGACAATGAGCTGCAGGCGGTGAAACTTGTGCCCCGCGGCCGCGTGAACAACCGCCGTCATGAAATAGGCCACATTGGGGAACGCGCCGTCGCCGGAGGCGGTCCGGTATTCATCGAAACCGAAGGAGACGCGCCATCTCAGACTGGCATAGTGAACGAGGTTCCCGTGCAGTTCGACCAGGATGTTGTGATTGTCCTTGCGGACCCATTTCTGCTCCATGTTGCGGGCGGACTTGTCGAACATCCTTTTGCGGTACAGCAGGAAATCGCTGTCTTCGAGGATCTGCCCGACGGCGGGCACCGAGCGCGGATGCGCCAGGATGTCGACATCGGTGAATGGCCGGTCCGATGCGCGCTCGTAAAGCGCCTTGGCGAAGACCTGCCCCTTGACGATCACCGCATCCAGCCGCGCCGCATCGATGGCCGACATGATCTGCAGCGCCAGCGCCTCAAGCACCAGGGCATGCGCGTTGGCCAGCAGCTGGCGTTCGCGAACCGCGTCGATCAGCCCGGTATAGGGTGGCTCATTCGGCAGGATGCCGGTCAGTTTCCTGAGCGCCACGGGCTCGATGCCGTGGTGCTGGATGGCGTCGAACAGGGGCTGCGCCGGCTGGGCAAGGCAGGCTTCTGCGGTCGGACCCTTCGCCTGCGGATCCGCAAGCTCGCAAAGAACCTGCCCGAAATTGCCGCCACCCGGCCTCTGACCGCCCGACTCGTTCATGGCGCCGTGTTCTGTTCGGTCAGGAACTCGGCGATGGAGCGCACCGAGACAATGTCGACGATGGCTTCCGGCGTGAGCTGTTTTCCGGCCAGTTCCTCGACGGCCAGGATAATGCCGATATGGGCGATGCTGTCCCATGCAGGCATGGACTGGATATCGGCCTCTTCGGGCAGTTGGTCCAGCGGCGTGCGTGTCGCCTCAGCCACGATCCGCCGGGCATTGTCCATAGCGCTCATGTTTCCGCTCCCAAGAGGTAGGGCGGGAAGTCCTCCTTCAGCAACTCAAACTGCAGATAGTCGACCGGAGCCTGGCTCTTGGTATTGAAATTGCAGCGATGCTGGGTGCCGCTGTGATTGAACCCCAGCTTCTTGTAGTTGAGAACCGAGGCAAAATTGCGCGCCTCGACGGAGCCCGTGAAGCGTTCCACGCCGGCATGGCGAACGAAGTGGGACATGATCGCGCTGCGCACCTCGACCGGAACGCCCTTGCCCCACCAGTCACGATCGAGAATGACGACCCCGAGCGTCGCCGAAAGATAGGGTATGAGAAAGATCTCGTGATAACCGATGCAGGCGGTGCTGCCGGACGGAACGATTTCATGCATGAAGCGCGACCGGCCGTTCGGCAGCTTGTATTTCCGGATCAGCCGCCACCAGCCGGATTTTCTTTCGCTGTGCGAAAGCTGCAGCAGGATCTCGGGATCATCATTCATCCGCCTGTAGAGGTTCAGGGCACGCCACCTGGTCGCCGGCCGCAGCAGAAAGCGTTCGGTCACGATGGTTTCTCCCAGTGCGGCGATCTTGCGCCGATGCCACTTCATGACGATGGTTCCTGCCCTTGCGCGACAGCCCGGACCTTGCTTCGCACGATCTTGCCGCGATCGTTTCGGGGAATCTCCTCCAGTGGATAGAGAACAGCCGGAACCGCTTCGGACCGAACGCGCTCGCGGCACCACTGGCGTATCTCCTCCAGGTCCGCAGCCGCGTTTGTCGTCAACACGATCGCCGCAGCCACGACCTCGCCGCTGGCTGGATCGTCGATGCCGAAGGCGCAGGCCTCGTCGATCGCCGGATGGCGCTCGAGCAGCATGTCGATTTCTTCCGCCTGGATCTTGATGCCGGCACGGTTGATTTCGGACTTTATCCTGCCGACGAGCGTCAGCTCCCCGGATTCTTCGAGGACGCCGATATCGCCGGTGCGAAACCAGTCGCCGACAAATGCCTCGGCGGTCTTGTCCGGCGCGTTCAGATAGATCTGCATCGTGCTGGGCGATTGTACAAGCACTTCGCCCTTTCCCGCACCGCCGACACGTCCGTCCTCGCCGAGAACGGCGTAGCGGCCGCCCCAGATATTTCCGACATAGCCGTCCCGTCCGCCGGCCGCGGCGAGCGTGCCGCCGCCCATCCAGTTGGCGGTTTCGGTCATGCCGTACATGTTGAAGACATTGTCCGTTCCAACCCACTCTGCAACGGCCTGCCAGTGTTCGACCGACAAAGGCGCCGAGCCGATATGGACCCGCTCCGGCGCGGATACGGGCCGCGACGACATGCGCATGGCCAGTTTCCAGAAAGACGGGACCGAACTCATGAAGGTGATCCGGTGCGTGTCGATCCATTGGCCGAGAGCAGCCACTTCCGTGATGCCGGGACCGCACCACAGGCACAGGGTTCCGCCGGCGGCCAGCGGGGTCAGGCAGTTGCCGATGAGACCGTGACCGAAATGCATCGGCAGCACGCACAGGCTGTGCGCCAGCGGTCCCATGCCCATGTGGGCAATGTTGAGGGCGACGCGCGCATGAAGGCTGCGCAATGAGTGGACGATGCCCTTGGGCACGCCGGTCGTACCCGACGTCATCAATATCAGCGCCGGCCGATCGGGCCCGAGCGCGCGGTACCGCGCTTCCTGCGAGGGCGAAGGATTTGCAAAACCGCAGCGGATGTCGCCGAACCAGGCCACCGCTCCGGTGTAGGTCAGGACGTTCTGCTGCTCCTCGGCGCTCAATCCGGGATTGACAACGATGGCGCAGCGGCCGGCGGCCCATGCCGCGAATATCATCGTCAGCATTTCGACGGAATCGGCTTCAGCGACCACCACCGGACCGTCCCGCCCATCGGTCTGCGCCGCTATGCGCGCGGCAGCGCCGGTAATCATTTCTCTCAGCGCTTCGCGTTCGACGGATCGCTCGCCGCGAATGTCGACAACCCGGGCGGACTGCGGAAAGGCGTCGAACAAGGGCACTGCAACGACACTGTCGGTCATGACCGCCCCTTTCGACCGGCGGATCCGGCAAAGGCCATCAATTCAATACCATTCATCCGCAGAACTTTCCCAACATCGAATGCCCCCAAACCTTTAGGGTCCAATCGTGGGCGCTTCAAGCCGAAACGACAATCGGCGTGTGCTGCCGGTCACAACGGGGGCCCGTACGCGTGAACCCGCGTACAATCACCGATAGGGCCGGGTGTCATATTTCAGCCATCTGTTGCGCGGAGTGTATTGCCCGGGAATCAGTGCCTGCCGTAAATTTGATGATACAAATGTTTCACTAATTGACAAAGTAGGATTTGTTTGAAACAGTCTGTTTCAGAACCGGACAACCGGCGGAGGAACGGGTTGGAGAGCCGCATTTCGATCAACGACTTGATCGCGCTTCATTATGACGGCCTCAGCCCGCAGCTGAAGATAGCCGCAGACTATGTGGTCGACCACCATGACGACGTTGCCAGCCGCTCGCTGCGGGCAACGGCCAGCAGCAGCAAACTCAATCCGCCGACATTCTCGCGACTCGCCCGGGCACTGGGCCTCGGCTCCTACGAGGAGATGCGCGAGCTTTGCCGCAACGAAATCAAGCACCGCAGCATCAGCTTTGCCGACAAGGCGACGCTTCTGCAACTGGAAGACGCCACCGACGGCGGCGAGGAGAAGGCGCCGTTCGCGCTGCGCCAGGCGGCCTCGGCCATGCGCAACATAGACCAGTTTGTCAATGAGCTCGACGTGACCCGGCTGCGGACCGTCGCCGATAGGCTGGTTGAGTCAAAGAACGTGTTCGTCGCCGGCTCGCTCGCCTCGGTCGGATTTACACAGTATTTCGGCTACCTGGCCAATCTTGCCTTCACCAACTGGCAGGTGCTGGGACTCAACGGCGTTGCCCTGGCGACATCGCTGACCGGAATCTCCGGCAATGACGCGGTCATCATCATCATGAAGGACCCCTATGCGAAGCGATCGGTCGACGCGGCCCAGATCGCCCATGAATCGGGCGCGTTCGTCGTGGTCATTTCAGATTCCATGGCTTGTCCCGCATTCCCCTTTGCAACGCACCATTTCATTGTCCCGACGGACAGTCCGCAATTCTTCTCCTCCTACATAGCAACGCTCCTTCTGCTGGAATCGCTGATGGGAATGGTGATCCGCCGTTCCGGTCCGGAAACGAGCGAGCGCCTGAAGGAGGTGGAGACGAATAATCACCGGCTGGGAGAATACTGGCCGGTGACGCAATCAACATCTAACAGGGAGTAGTAAAGATGTTATCACGACGCAACATGCTTGCCGGCACGGCCGTGGCGCTGTCCATGGGGCTTGCCGGGACGGCCATTGCGGAAGAGACCTTCGTCACCATCGGAACCGGCGGTCAGACGGGTGTCTACTATCAGGTCGGCGGCGCCATCTGCCGTCTCGTCAACCGCGGCACCAAGGATCACGAGATCAAGTGCACCCACACCACGGGCGGATCGGTTGCCAACATCAACGGCATCCGCACCGGCGACCTCGACCTCGGTGTCGCCCAGTCGGACTGGCAGTACCATGCCTATAACGGAACCGCTCCGGACAAGTTCCCGGACGGAAAGTTCGACGGACTGCGTGCCGTGTTCTCGGTCCACCCGGAACCCTTTACCGTCGTTGCCCGTGCCGATTCCGGCATCAGCAGCATCGACGACCTGAAGGGCAAACGCGTCAATATCGGAAACCCGGGCTCCGGCCAGCGCGGCACCATGGAAGTGCTGATGGACAAGATGGGCTGGTCGATGGGTGATTTCGCGCTCGCATCGGAGCTGAAATCGGCCGAACAGGCCGCCGCCCTTTGCGACAACAAGGTCGACGCCATCGTGTTTACCGTCGGTCACCCGAACGGCTCGATCAAGGAGGCGACGACCTCGTGCGAATCGAAGCTGATCAATGTCGACAACGATGCCGCCAAGGCACTCGCCAGCGACAACGACTTCTACGCGATGGCGACGATTCCGGGCGGCATGTATACCGGCACAGACAGCGATGTCACGACGTTCGGTGTCGGAGCGACGTTCGTTTCGTCAACCAACACACCGGATGAGGTTGTCTACGAGATCACCAAGGCCGTCTTTGAGAATTTCGACCGGTTCAAGAAAATGCATCCGGCGTTTGCAAATCTCAAAGAAGAGGACATGATCAAGAACAACCTGTCCGCGCCGCTGCATGACGGCGCCGCCAAATACTACAAGGAGCGCGGCTGGATGTAGTCTAGCACGCAAGCCGGGGGCGGAAGGCAATCCGCCCCCGATTGCCTTTTGAAGCTCAAAAGGGATAGCGGGGGAGATCATGGCGCAGGAAGACACCGGGAAACTAAGCAGCGAGGAACTCGAAGACCTCGTCGCGTCAACGGACACAGGCGGACGAAAGCCCACCAATCATTCGGTTGCCCTGCTGATAGCAGGTACGGCACTCGCCTGGTCGCTCTTCCAGGTCTGGATCGCCTCGCCACTTCCCTACACGACCGGTTTCGGTGTCTTTTCCAGCGGCGAGGCGCGGCCCATCCACCTCGCCTTCGCGCTTTTCCTGGCCTATCTCGCCTATCCGGCCTTCCGATCCTCGCCGCGCCGGGTCATCCCGACGGCCGACTGGGTGCTGGCCATCGCGGCGGCCTGCTGTTCGCTGTATCTCTTTTTCTTCGACACGGAAATCATCAAGAGCATCATGGGAACGAGGCTGTCGGACCGGCCCAACAACCCGAACCAGCTCGATGTGATCGTGTCGGTGCTCGGCATCATCCTCTTGCTTGAAGCCACCCGCCGCGCGCTCGGACCGCCGCTGATGATCGTCGCAATGGTCTTCCTCGGCTACACGTTCCTCGGGCCCTACGCGCCGGGATTCCTCGCCTGGAAGGGTGCCAGCTTCAATGCCGTCGCCTACCATCAGTGGCTCTCGACGGAAGGCGTGTTCGGCATCGCGCTCGGCGTTTCAACCGATCTCGTCTTCCTGTTCGTGCTGTTCGGCGCGCTGCTCGACAAGGCAGGCGCGGGCAACTACTTCATCAAGGTCGCCTTCTCGCTGATGGGCCATCTGAGCGGCGGCCCCGCCAAAGCGGCCGTTGTCGCCTCCGGCATGACCGGCCTGATCTCCGGCTCGTCCATCGCCAACGTGGTGACGACCGGTACCTTCACCATTCCGATGATGCGCCGCGTCGGCTTTTCCGCCGAAAAGGCGGGCGCCGTGGAAGTCGCGTCGTCAGTCAACGGCCAGATTATGCCGCCGGTGATGGGCGCCGCGGCGTTCCTGATGGTCGAATATATCGGCATTTCCTATTTCGAGGTCGTCAAGCACGCCTTCGTTCCGGCCATCATCTCCTACATCGCGCTCGTCTATATCGTGCACCTGGAAGCCAAGAAGCTCGGCATGGCCGGCCTTGACCGGGCAACGGAACCCAAGCCGCTGAAATGGGGACTGATCTCGTTCGGCATCACCATGGCGATCATCCTCGCCGCGGCCAGCGCGATCTACTACCTGTTCCTCGCCTTCGAGGCGCTGCAGGAGGCCGACAGCCGCGTGCTGGCCGTTGCGGTCGTCCTTGGCATCATCTTCACCATCTTCGCGGTGCTCGGCGCACGCCTGAGTGAAGAGCGCAAGATCCAGGTCATCTCGACGGGCGCCCAGGTGCTTGGTTTCACAGTTATCGGCGCTTTCGGAGTCTTCTACCTGATCCAGACCATCGGTTCGCTCGCCGGCGCCGCGACACCGTGGATCATCGCCGCGCTGCTGGCCGTCACCTATGTCGGGCTGGTGCGCTTCTGCTCGGCCTATCCCGAACTTGAGCTGGACGACCCGAACGAGCCCGTCGTTCGTCTGCCGGAACCGGGACCGACGGTCAAATCGGGCCTGCATTTCCTGCTGCCCGTCCTGGTGCTGATCTGGTGCCTGATGGTCGAGCGCCTGTCGCCGTCCCTTTCGGCGTTCTGGGCGACCGCCTTCATGATCTTCATCCTGCTGACGCAAAGGCCGCTCTTTGCGATGTTCCGCGGGGACAACCGCGACGGCGCCTTCGCCCGCGGTTTCAACGAGCTGATCGACGGCATGATCGCCGGTGCCCGCAACATGATCGGCATCGGCATCGCCACGGCCGCCGCCGGCATCATCGTCGGAGCCGTATCGCAGACCGGCGACGGCGCGGTGCTTGCGGCACTCGTCGAATTCCTGTCCCAGGGCCAGATCATGCTGATCCTGATCTTCACCGCGATCCTGAGCCTGATCCTCGGCATGGGCCTGCCGACGACCGCCAACTATATCGTCGTTTCGTCGCTGCTGGCGCCGGTGATCGTGGCGCTCGGACAGGAGAACGGGCTGATCGTGCCGTTGATCGCGGTTCACCTCTTCGTCTTCTATTTCGGCATCATGGCGGATGTGACGCCACCGGTGGGCCTCGCGTCCTTCGCGGCCGCGGCGGTGTCGGGGGGCGATCCGATCCGGACCGGGTTCGTGGCGTTCTTCTATTCGCTGCGAACGGCGCTGCTGCCGTTCCTGTTCATCTTCAACACCGACCTGCTGTTGATCGATGTCTCGTGGGCCCAGGGCATATTCGTCTTCATCATCGCGACGGCGGCGATGCTCATCTTCACGGCCGGTTCGCAGGGATTCTTCATCGCACGCTCGCTCGTGTGGGAATCGCTGGCGCTGTTGCTGATCGCCTTCACGCTGTTCCGGCCGGGTTTCTGGATGGACTATGTGGTCCCGCCCTATTCGAATGTCAGTCCGACGGAGATCGTCCAGGCCATGGGCGAAGCGGAGCCCGGAACACAGATGCGGGCCATCGTTGACGGTCTTGACGATGTGGGCGACCCGATCACCCTGACCATGGTGATCGATGTCGGGGACGAGGCGACCGGAGAGGAGCGGCTTGAAGGCTTCGGCCTTGAAGTCTTCGAAGACGACGGCAAGGTCCTCGTCGACAACGCCGTCTTCGATTCCAAGGCACAGGCCGCCGGGTTCGATTTCGACCAGGTTATCAGCCAGTTGCTGGTGCCGGCGCCGCAGCCGAGCAAGTACCTCTTCTATATTCCCGCGCTCGCACTTCTGGCGCTGATCTTCATGCTGCAGCGCCGCCGAAGCGACGACACGCCGGAATCCGCAACCGTCGAACAGGGAGCGTAGACCATGGCGGCAACGAATATCTTCAAGAAGGTGCTCGCCACGATCGATCTCGGCGACGAGGAATCTTCCGTCAAGGTCATCCAGGCGGCCCAGGAAGTGATGGTGGCCGAGGATACGCTGCACGTGGTGTGCGTTGTGCCGGATTACGGCCGCAGCATTGTCGGCACGTTCTTTCCCGCCGACCATGAGAAGGAGATGATCGAGCACGCGACGCAGGCGCTGCACGCCTTTACCGCGAAGCACGTCCCGAAGGGCACGCGCATACAGCACATCATCGCCCATGGCAGCATCTACGAGGAGATAATCGCGGCAGCGGATCAGTGCGAGGCGGACCTGATCGTTGTCGGCTCACACCGTCCCGCCCTGAAGGACTATCTTTTGGGACCGAATGCGTCTCGTGTCGTGCGGCATGCGCGCCAGTCCGTTCTGGTCGTGCGGCATTAGCAGCCGCCAGACAACTATGCCCTATGGCACCCGACGTAGTGCCCGCCGCTCACCGCCCTGAGCGGCGGGTGCGTTTTGAAGCTCCAGTCAGACCTGGCGCCAGCCGTCGGCGGTCTTCATGCGGTGGTTGATGGTGTTGGCGACGCCGAGCGTCTGCTCGATGAAGCAGCCCTTCTTGGCTGTCTCGATCAGTTCCACCACCTTTTCTTCCGGATCCGGGCTGTCGATCAGCACGTCGATTTCGAAGCTTTTCGGCGCCGTCTCGTAGACCCGGCCGACCGCCTGCCAGTTCCACTGCACACGCGTGTGGACGTCAAGGTTGTCGACGGTCACGCCAAGCCTTTTGGCGAAGGCCCGTATCTGCGTCATGATGCAGCCGGTGATCGAGCCGACGAACAGCGCCAGCGGCGGCGGCGCCGACGCATCGCCGCCGTGAAAGGCGCCCTCGTCCGTCGCCATTTCGAATTCTTCCTTGAACGGCTTGACCATCTCGATGGCCAGTTCATTGCGCATCTTGCCGACGGCCGCGCCCCGGCAGTCGAACTGCACGACAGCCTGTTCAGGCATGCCACTCGTTTCGCTCATGGTTTTCTTCCTTCGTTCCAGTGAACCATCGGCAGACCCGCCACGGGCGAACGGAACCAAGGGATCGTCGTGCCGCGCAGGCTGCCGATATAGACGTTTTTCAGATCACGCCCGCCGAATGTGACACTGGCCATCCACGGCGCGATCTTGCCGCCGCAGGCCACCGCCAAATCCGGTGTCACCCGGTCTTCGGCGAAGGCCGCAAGCAGCGCCTTGCCGGCCTCAGAACCGTTGTCGTCATCGAGGATGATCTGCAGGTCGCCATCGGGCGTGATGGCGAAGATGCGGTCGGCCATCACATGCGTGCCCCACAGATTGCCGAAAGCGTCGAAGGCAATGCCGTCGATAAAGGCGTTGTGGTCGGAGGGACCATAGGTCTCGCGCCCGCTGAGCGTGCCGTCGCCACCGACGCGCATGCGGGTGATCCGGCGGGCGGTCGTCTCCACGATGTAGAGAAACTCCTCCTTCGCATCGAGGCGGATCTCGTTGGTGAAGGCGAAGCCGTCGGCGACGATGCGCAGGCCGTTTTCGTCGGCGAGCGCGATAAAGCCGTCGCGTATATTGGGGCTGACGGCGTCCATCCAGTTGGGGATCTGTGTCGAGACCGTCAGCCAGATGCGGTCCTTCGAATCGCGCAGCACGAAATTGACCTTGCCGATGGGTGCGCCGTCGATCGTGTCGTGAAGCACACGCGTTTCGCCGGTGCGTTTCATGACCTCGAGCCGGTCGGTGCCGAAATTGGAAATCAGGATGTCGCCGTCGCGGGCAAAGGCCAGCCCGTTGGGCAGCGTTCCTTCGGTGAAGCGCGTCGCCTCGTCCGCGGCGTCGGCGAAATCCGTCCGTTCGGACTGGGTGATGATCTTCTGGCTGCCGTCCGGCCTGATATGCACGACACCGCCGCGCGCATCGGCCGACCAGAGCGAACCGTCCGGTTCCGCCAGGATGCACTCGGGCCGCTGCAGATCCCGGCCGATGGTCTGAATTTCTGCCGGGTCGACCTCAAATCCGATTATCGGGTTCATCAGAAATTGACCCGGTCGCCGCCCTTGAGGTCGAGGATGGCGCGGGCATCGTCCGGCGCGGCGATCTCCATGCCGAGTTCCTCGATGATCGTCCGGATCTTGCGGACCTGCTCGGCATTCGACCGGGCGAGCTGGCCCCTGGCGATGAACAGCGAATCCTCCAGCCCGACGCGGACATTGCCGCCGAGCATGGCGGCCTGGGTGATGAAGGGCATCTGGAATCGCCCCGCCGCCAGCACGGACCAGACATAGTC
Source organism: Nitratireductor sp. XY-223 (assembly GCF_004959855.1). Taxonomy (GTDB): domain Bacteria; phylum Pseudomonadota; class Alphaproteobacteria; order Rhizobiales; family Rhizobiaceae; genus Hoeflea_A. The sequence goes on from NZ_SPNT01000005.1 coordinate 378,293, forward strand.
GTCGCCGAACAGCCGGTCCGCCGTCTGTTTCATGAACATGACGTTTTCCATCTCGGCGCCGATGCCGCCGAGGATGCCGAAGATCGACTGGACCAGGAACGGCGGCTTGATGAGGCCGGCATCGACAAAATGCGCCAGGTTGTAGAGATGCCCGATATCGTAGCATTCGTGCTCGAAACGCGTGCCGCAGCCCTCGCCCAGCCGCTCGAGGATCATGCGGATGTCTTTGAATGTGTTGCGGAAAATGAAATCCTCGCTGCCAGTGAGGAAATCCCGTTCCCAGGGATATTTCCAGCTCGGATATTTGTCGGCAAGCGGGTGCAGCGAAAAATTCATCGAGCCCATGTTGAGCGAGCACATTTCGGGTTCGGCGCGCAGCGGCGCTGCAAGCCGCTCCTCCACCGTCATGCCGAGCCCGCCGCCCGTGGTGATGTTGATCACCGCGTCCGTTGCCTGCTTGATGCGCGGCAGGAACTGCATGAAGACGTCCGGATCCGGCGTCGGCCGGCCGTCCTCGGGATTGCGCGCGTGCAGGTGCAGGATCGAGGCGCCGGCCTCGGCCGCTTCGATGGACTGCTTGGCGATCTCGTCCGGCGTCACCGGCAGGTTCTCGGACATGGTCGGCGTGTGTATGCCGCCGGTCACGGCGCAGGTGATGATCACCTTGTTCATTTTCCGGGCCATGGCGTTCTCCTATTCGTCGAATATCGCGACGGCGCGGGTGAAGCCCGCCGAACCGCCCTTGATCTTGTAGGGGAAACAGGCGATCTCGTAGCCGCTCGGTGGCAGCGTCTCGAGATTGGTCAGTTTCTCGATATGGCAGTAGCCGATCTCCATGCCGGCGCGGTGTCCTTCCCAGATGATGCTCGCGTCGTGGGTGCGCTCGTATTCCTTCGCCGTGTAGACGAAGGGCGCGTCCCAGCTCCAGGCGTCTGTGCCGGTGACGCGAACGCCGCGCTCGAGCAGGTAGAGCGTCGCCTCACGGCCCACACCGCAGCCTTTGGCGACATAGTCCGGCTGGCCGTAGCGGGCGCCGGCCGCCGTGTTGACGACGACGATGTCGAGCGGCTGGAGATCGTGGCCGATGCGCTTCAGCTCTGCCTCGACATCGGCCGCCGTCGCGACGTAACCGTCGTCGAAATGGCGGAAATCGAGCTTGACGCCGGGCTGGAAGCACCATTCCAGCGGCACCTCGTCGATGGTGATCGCGCGCTCGCCGTTGTTCATGGTCGAATGATAGTGATAGGGCGCATCGAGATGGGTGCCGTTGTGCGTGGTGATCCTGAGCTGCTCGAGCGCCCAGCCCTCGCCGCCAGGCAGGTCCTCCTTCTTCAGACCCGGAAAGAACCCCATGACCTGTTCGGCGGACATGTGGTGGTCGACATAGTCGATCTCCGGCAGCATGACGGGCGGATCGGAGGCGATGTCCGCTTCCAGGGGCACCGAAAGGTCGACAATTCTGCGCGGCATATTCTTCTCCGTCAGTAACCGAGCGGCAGCGTCGCCAGCGGCGGAAACAACAGCACCAGCGACAGGACAAGCAGCATCATGAGGGCGAATGGCGCGGCGCCGGCGAAGATATCGCCGAGCGAGATCGTGTCGTCACTGAGCGCCGACTTGATGACGAAGACCGAGATGCCGAAGGGCGGGGTCAAAAGCCCGATCTCCACAGCCAGCACGGTGACGATGCCGAACCAGATAAGGTCGATGTTCATCGGCTGGATCACCGGCAGCATCAACGGCACCAGGATCAGCATGATGGACGAGGAGTCGAGGATCGTGCCCATGACGATGACCAGCGCCACATAGGCAAGCACCACGCCCCAGAATCCGATATCGGCGGTCGCGACGAACGTGCCGAACTCGGCCGGCGCGCCGGAGAGCGCCAGCATGCGCGAATACATCTGCGCCGCGATGATGAGGAAGCACACCGAGGCGGTGACAAGGCCGGTGTCGGTGAGCACGCTCCAGAAGTCCTTCCAGGTGAGCGAGCGGCGAAGAAGGCCGATGAGGATGGCGCCGAGACAGCCGACGGCGCCGGCCTCGATGGGCGTGAACCAGCCGGCGTAAATGCCGCCCAGAACCAGGAAGATCAGAGCGGCAATGGGGAAGCCTTTCCTGAAGAGTTCCCCGCTGTCGAGCAGCGGCTCATCGCTGTCGGACAGGTTCTCGCCGATGAAGCCGGGCCAGAAGCGGGCCATGGCAAAGACGCCGATGCCGAAGATCAGCGCCAGCAGGAGGCCGGGGATTACGCCGGCGATAAAGAGGTCGCCCACCGATTGCTCGGTCAGAAGCCCGTAAAGGATCAAGAGCAGGCTTGGCGGTATCAGCATGCCGAGCACGGATGAACCGGCAACGACGCCGACGGAGAACCGCTTGGTGTAGCCGTGGCGGACCATTTCCGGAACGGCAATGCGCGTGAAGACCGCCGCCGAAGCGATGGAGATGCCGGTAATCGCCGCGAAGATCGCGTTGGCGCCGACCGTGCCGATACCGAGCCCGCCGCGGAAGCGCCGGAAGATCTGGTTGGCGACGTCGAAGGCGTCGCGCCCCATGCCGGTGACGGAAACGATGTATCCCATCAGCACGAAAAGCGGCACGACGCCGAAGAAATAGCTGGATATCGTTTCCGACGCGGCGAGCGCCAGCAGCTTGCCGGCCAGGATGGGCGATCCCTTCATCACCCAGACGGCGCAATAGGAAACGACCATCAGTGCCAGCGGTACATACATGCCGACATAGACGAGCACCACCATGACCGCGAGGGCGGCGAGTCCGATCTCAAACGGCGTCATGGCCACCTGCCGAGTCCGGGAGAACGACCTTGCGGCCGCTGACCATCTCGATGGCGCTGCGGATGGCCGACATTGCGAGCTGCAGGATCAGCGCGGCGCAGCCGATGAGGATCACCAGCTTGACGGGCCAGATCGGGGCAATGAAGTCGCCGACGGTGCCGACAAAGGTGTTGCGGTCCCAGGCCTTGATGAACAGCGGATAGCTCGCGTTCAGCAAGGCCCCGATGATGAAGAACCCGGCGGCGCTGTAGACGAGCTCGAGCCCGGCCCGGATCCGGGGCGCGCGTTTCTCGAGCACATTGATGAGCGCGTCGGTGCGGGTGAAGCGGCCCATGCGGAACGCCTGGCCAACCTGCAGGAAGACGATGGCGACGATCGACATGGAAACGAGCTCCGGAACGCCCGACACGGGCGACAAGAACACGCCGCGGCCGATGACGTCGCTGTTGATGAGGACCATCAGGGCGAGGATCAGAAGCGTGCCGAGCACGTTCAATGCCATGGTCAGCCGGTCGATGACGGCCTGCACCTGTTGAAGAAATCTGGGCATGACGAAACCGCTGTTTCGCGGCGGCACCGGCTTTGATGCGCGGCGCCGCCACGGATTTCAGGACCTATTCCTTGTCCCAGTCGCGCACCGGCGTCGCGCCGTCCTGGCGCATGGCGTCCATGTAGGCCGACAGCACGCTGGAGCCGGGCTTGCCCTCGCCGTCGAGCTGGGCGGCCCATGCCTTGGCGACGTTCTCCATTCCGGCAGCCCATTTCATGCGGAATTCGGGAGAGACCTCGGTGATGGTGGCGCCGTTGGCGCGCATGGCTTCGAGCGACGCGGAGATCGCCTGGTCGAGATCCTTGTGGTAGGCCTCGCGCTGGGCGACGCCGCCACGCCGCAGTGCATTCTGCAGCGCCTCGGGCTGGGCATCGAACCATTCCTTGTTGGCGGCGATCCCGCCGGCATACTGGGCACCGAATCCGACCTTGGTCACATAGGGCGCGACCTCGTAGAGCTTGCCGGGAACGGCAGCCGTCGCAAAGACGATGACCCCATCGTAAACGCCGGTCTTGATCTCGTTGTAGTAGGTGGTCAGGTTGCCGGAAACGCCGATAGCGCCGGTGCCCTTCAGCCAGTTGACCGCCGGCCCCGGCGCACCGATCTTCTTGCCCTTCAGATCGTCGAGCGAATTGACCGGAAACGTGGTCATCAGCAGATAGTCGTCGATGCCGATGGCGGCGCCCAGATATTCGAGATTGTTGTCCTCCCAGGACCTGCGCAGTTCGGCATTCTCCTCGTGCAGCTTGTCCATCAGCTCGGAGATGGCCGTGGCATTGCTCGACACGAAGGGGGTGAAATAGGTGACGTTCTGCGGCGACAGCTTCGCCGCCTCGAACAGGCTGGAGACGAGGCCGACCTCGGCGAGCCCCTCCTCGACCGCCTCGAGCACGCCGCCGACCTTGGCGAGCGAGCCGCCATACTGCTCGCTCCAGTTCACGGTGATGCCGCTGCCTTCAAGTGCCTTGTTGACGGCCGGAATGAAGGTCTGGCTGGTGTGCTTGACCCAGCGGAAGACCGGCGGATGTCCGGCGGCGATCGTGACGTCAACGGTTTCGGCGCGCGCCGCGAGCGATGCGCCCGCCAGCACGGCCGTGGCAAGCAATGCAGACATTAGTCGTTTCATGGTTTCCTCCCGGTTTACACCATTTCGCTGTTTTCGCGGCCGCACATTCATGCGGCCTTGATGGTCAATCCTTCCTTGTCCCGGCGGCTCCGTTCGCCAGCGACCGGATACCGGCGCAGGCAAAGGCGACAACGGTCGATACCGTCTCCTCGGTGTTCGAATCGTCGCACAATCCGTCCGAAAGACGGGCGGCGCGGCCGGTTTTCGCCATCACCGACAGGGCGACGCTGATGGCGAAGAGATAGCCGCGAACGGCGTCGGCCCTGCCGAGCTGCGGCAGGACCTTCATGATCGCGTCGATCGACCTTCGGGCGATCGGATCGTAATTCTGCTCGGCGACCCGCTGCGAGCGCTCATCGGCCGAGTTGTTGAAATAGACGATCAGGCGCGCATAGGCGTCGCCGCCGCGCTCGACGTCGTGGCCGAGCTCGATCGTCGGCCGCAGCAGCGCCTCGACCAGCTCTTCGAGGGTCGGCACGGCATTGTCGAACAGCGCATCGAGCGCTTTGTTGCGGCGGTCGTTGATCTCGCCGGCACGCCTTTCGACGACGGCGGAAAAGAGCAAATCCTTGTTCTGGTAGTAATAGTGGATCATCGCCTGATTGACGCCGGCATCGCGGGCGATTGCGCGGATTGACGCGCCGCCAAAGCCGAAATCGGCGAAGGCGCGCTCGGCCGCATCCAGGATCGCCTTGCGGCTGTCCTTCTGGCGTCCCGGCTGCATTGCGTGCGCCTGCGGCAACCTGTTTCCTCCCAGTCGTCGCGCGCCGGTCTGATATCCCACGATCTTCCGCAAGACCGGCCGGCGCGCTTTATTAATTAAACGTTTGATTAAAACTCATAGATTGTCAAGCACGCTGAGGGTGCAATTCGCCGCAGTGCCAAACGAAAATTCAGTAACTATTTAAATTCATAGGGATTTCAGAAAAGCGATCAGTGCGATTCTTCGGTCTTTCGCCATGGCGGCAAACGCATCGCGGGCCGGCCGCGCTTCGCCGCCATGCCACAAAATGGCCTCTTCAAGGGTCCGGGCGCGGCCGTCATGCAGGTAGTTGCCCTGCCCGAGTACGGTCTCCGTCAGGCCGATACCCCAAAGCGGCGGCGTGCGCCATTCGCGCGCCAGTTCGGTGCCGCCCCCGTCGGCGAGACCGTCGCCCATGTCGTGGAGGAGGAAATCCGAATAGGGCCAGATGAGCTGGAAGTTGTTGGCCCCAGCCTCCTTGCCCCGCCACGTAACGAATTTCGGGCGGTGGCAGGATGTGCAGCCGGCGCCGTAAAACAGCTTCTTGCCCTCAAGAACCTGCGCATCGCCGACGTCGCGGCGTTTCGGAACGGCAATGCCGCCCACAAAGGCGGTGACAAGCTCGAGCACGGTGTCCGGCACCTCGACGGGGCCGAGGTGCGGCTGCGCCCCGTGCGGCCGCTCCAGGCAATCGGGCTGGAACGGCGTGCAATCGCCGGCATGGGCCGGAAACAGGGTCGTCGAAAGGCCGATATCATTGGCGAATGCGGAGGCTGACTGCGACCTGATGCTGTGCCGGGATGCCTTCCAGCCGTAACGACCGGCCACCTTTTTGCCGCTCTCGGGATCGACGACCCAGCGGATGCGGCCGGATATCCCGTCGCCGTCCAGGTCGTGCGGATCCTCCAGCGCCTGCAGGTCGCTCAAAACGATCTGTTCGACAAGGCCGAGGCCAATCATCGGCGGCGCCAGCCGCGGCGAGATCCACGTCTGGCTACCCAGTGGACCATGGGCAAGACCGGCAACGTTGTAAGCCGGTCTGCGCAGCCGCACTTCGGTTACGTCTGCAAGGCGCACGGGAACCGCCTCATAGACCGTCCTTGTCGTCGCCTCGGCCTTCAAACCCTGGACGGCGCGGGTCTGCAACTGGCCGCCATAGACCGGGTCGGCCTTTGCACCGGCCGTCAGCGCCAGGATCAGCGATCCTTCATTGCCCTGCCCGTCCGGAGCAAGCCCACGGCCATTGCGGATGTGGCAGCTTGAACAGGCGCGGGCGTTGAACAGCGGGCCGAGCCCGTCGGAGGCCTTGGTCGAGGCCGGGGCCGAGACCCAGAGCTTTTCAAACAGCGCTTCGCCGAGGACGAAGGCCTCGCGCCCGCCGAAACTGATATTGGCGGCCGGGAAGGAAAAGGACTTTCTGCCGGCGGCTTTGCGCAGGGTCGTCGCACCGCCCGGCATCGCCTCGAAGCGCTCGGGTTTGGAAAAGTCGGCGGTCGGCTGCGTGACCGCCCGCACCCTTTCAAGTTCGGCAGCGCTCAGGTGACCGCGCGCACCGGGAGCGGATGCGGCGGCCAGGCCAACAGCCGGCACCGCCGCAATGAGCACAAGCGTGATGGCATGCCGCCAGGTGACCGGCCAACGGTCACGCATGGTCCGGCGCCCTACTCGAACACGGCACTCGGATTGTCGAGGCTGTCGGAGCCCTCGAATTCCAGCGCGCCGATATCGAGCGCCGCAACGGCGCGTTCGATGGACTTGGTCTGCTTGACCAGCGCATCGATGGCGGCCTGGATCCGTGCATTTCCGGTCTTGTTGCCTTCGCCGATCTGCTGGTCATAGGCTTCGCCGCCCACGGCCGCATCGGCAATCGCCTTCATGGCGGCAACGGTGGCGTCGATATCTGTCCGCAGCTCCTTGTCGATATCGGCGTTCGACGCCTTCACCATGTCGGAGACGGAAGGGCCCTCGACCACCGATCCGTCGGTGCGGGTGTAGGACCCCTCGTAGACATTGCGGATGCCGATGGCGTCGTAAAGGTGCGAAATGTGCGTGTTGTCGGAGAAGCAGTCATGCTCCTCTTCCGGATCGTGCAGGAGCAGGCCGAGCTTCATGCGCTCTCCTGCGAGTTCGCCGTAGGACAGCGATCCCATGCCGGTGAGGATCGTGGCGATGCCCTGCTTGACTTCGCCGCCCATGACCGCCTTGCGCGCCTCGCCGTCGGTGCGCCAGTTGGCGACCATTTCTTCCAGATCGTCGACAAGCAGGTTCGCGGCCGCTGCCAGATACTCGGCGCGGCGGGCACAGTTGCCGCCCGTGCAGTTGTCGGGATCGAAATCCGTATAGGGCCGGTTGCCGGCGCCGGCTTCCGTTCCGTTAAGGTCCTGGCCCCAGAGCAGGAACTCGATGGCGTGATAGCCCGTGGCGACGTTGGCTTCGACGTCGCCCGCCTCATGCAGTTCTCCCGACAGGAAAGACGGCGAAATGACGCTGGTGTCGACATCCTTGCCGTTTACCTTGATCGACCGGTTGGCGATGATATTCGCCGTATAGAGCGGGTTGAGGTCCGAATCGCTGCCGTAGCTTGAATCGACATAGTCGATCAGCCCTTCGTCGAGCGGCCAGGCGTTGACCCGGCCCTCCCAGTCATCGACGATCGGATTGCCGAAGCGGAAGGCCTCGGTCTGCTGGTAGGGAATGCGCGCCGCCTTCCAGGCCTCGCGGGCACCCTTCATGGTCGCCTCGCTCGGATCCGCCACGAGCGCGCCGACGGCCACTTCCAGGGCCTTGGCCGTGTTCAGCGAATCCTCGTAATTGGCCTCGGCGATGTCGGCATAGGTCTTCAGGACGGCTTTGCCGTCCACTTCGGCCTGGACAGTGGGGGCCGATACGGCAGCCATGAGAAGGGCGAGCGGCGCGGCCCGGGCGATCTTGCTGATTCCATAAAACATTTGATGCTCCGGCTGATCGGTTGCGGCAGACTTGGACTTCCGGCCGGTCGGGTGATCCGTCGGCAACGCACAATCTGCTGCCGAAAGCCCCGCCCGGTCCTCTGTGCTAGAAACCTCTCCAATACATGAATGTCAAACTCTTATTTCAACAAATGCAAAGAAATTTCAAACGTTTAGATCAATTCTAATTTTTGCGCACCCATTCCCGGTCAGGCTTGCGGCCCTGGGCGCGGTCGTCCCTGCGCCTCCCTTTTTGGCGGACAATTGCCGGTCCGGTAAACTCAATTCTTACCTTTACGTAAAATGGCACTTGCACCGGAGGGCCCGTGACAATAAATCAGGAAGCGAGGGAGGCGTGTCCGGAATCCGCTCGCCGGACGGGCACGTGAACGAACAACCAGAGCGCTTGCGCAGCCCGGGAGGAATTCATGACAACAGCACCTGAGCAGAAGGACACGCCAGAGAAAACCGAAAAGGTGTGGCTGAAGTCATATCCCGAAGGCGTTCCCGCCGAGATCGGCGAACTGGAGCACGCATCCGTCGGCGCGCTGATCAAGAAGGCCTGCGAGGAAAATGCGTCGAAGCCCGCCTATACGTGCATGGGCAAGACGATCACCTATCGCGAGCTCGACACCTATGCCGCGCAGATCGGTGCGTGGCTGCAGTCGCTCGGCCTCGAAAAGGGCGACCGCGTCGCCATCATGATGCCGAACATCCTGCAGTATCCCATCGCGGCCGCGGCGGTCCTCGAGGCCGGTTATGTGGTCGTTAATGTCAACCCGCTCTACACGCCGCGGGAGCTCGAACACCAGCTCAAGGATTCCGGCGCCAAAGCGATCTTCATCCTGGAGAACTTCGCAACGACGCTGCAGGAGGTCATCGCCAGGACCGACATCGAGCATGTTTGCGTCGCGACGATGGGCGACATGATGGGACTGAAGGGCCACCTGGTGAATTTCGTGGTCCGGCGGGTCAAGAAGATGGTGCCCGACTGGTCGCTGCCGGGCCATGTTCCGTTCAAGCAGGCGCTGGCAGCCGGCGCCGGCAAGAGCTTCACCATGGCCGATGCCGGGCCGGACGACATTGCCTTCCTGCAGTATACGGGCGGCACGACGGGCGTTTCCAAGGGTGCGACCCTGAACAACCGCAACATCCTGTCGAACGCGGCCCAGAACCATGTCTGGCTGGAGGCGCTGAGGCGCAAGGAGGAACTGCCGGACCAAATGGTCTATATCTGCTGCCTGCCGCTCTACCATATCTTCGCGCTGACCGTGAACGCCATCATGGGCATGGACCAGGGCGCCCATAACATCCTGATCCCCAATCCGCGCGACATACCGGGTTTCGTCAAGGAACTCGGCAATCACCAGTACCACGTGCTGCCCGGCCTCAACACGCTGTTCAACGCGCTGCTGAACAACGAGGACTTCCGCAAGCTCGACTTCTCCGAGCTGCGGCTGACCATCGGCGGCGGCATGGCGGTTCAGCGTCCGGTGGCCGAGCGCTGGAAGGAACTGACCGGCTGCACGATCTCCGAGGGCTACGGCCTTTCCGAAACATCGCCGGTGGCTACCGCCAACCGGTTCGACGGCGACGGCGATTTCAGCGGCTCCATCGGCATGCCGATCCCGTCGACGGAGATCGATATCCGCTACGAGGACGGCACATCTTTGCCACTCGGCGAAGTGGGCGAGATCTGCATTCGCGGCCCGCAGGTCATGGTCGGCTACTGGAACCGCCCCGAGGAGACGGCGAAGGTGATGACCGAGGACGGCTACTTCCGCTCCGGCGACATGGGCTACATGGACGAGACCGGCTATGTGCGCATCGTCGACCGCAAGAAGGACATGGTCCTCGTCTCCGGCTTCAACGTCTATCCCAACGAGGTGGAGGAAGTGGCGGCCGGCCATGAAGGGGTGTTGGAGGCCGCGGTCATCGGCGTGCCGGACGAGCATTCCGGCGAGGTGGTCAAGATGTTCGTCGTCCGGTCCGATCCCAATCTCACCGAGGAGGACGTCCGGACCTGGTGCGCCGACAAGCTGACCAACTACAAGCGGCCGAAATATATCGAGTTCCGCGACGAATTGCCGAAAACCAATGTCGGCAAGATCCTGCGCCGCGAGCTGCGGGACGAAGCAACAGCCAAATCGGCCTGATCTGCGGGCACGTCACGAGACCGAAAGGACGCCGGGCCATGCCCGGCGTTTTCTTTTGCCAAGGTATTTAAATCGATTTGACCGACCGTTTCTGCTGTGCGACATAGCCGTCGCAATGGTCTAGTATGGGGTGCCGGCACCGCCGCTTGCGCGACTGGACCTCCAGAACAGAACAGGATGAGAAATGATCCCGGAAATCGGCAAGACACTCACCAGACTCCAGGTTCATCACGTCCAGAACATGCCGCTCGACATGCGCGCCGCCTTCGCCGACGATCCCGGCCGCTTCGACCGCTACTCGGCGCGGCTCGACGATCTCCTGCTCGATTATTCCAAATGCCCGGTCGATGACGAGACAATGCGGCTGCTCGAACAGCTCGCCGTCGATGCGCATCTCGCGGACAAGCGAGACGCCATGTTCGCAGGCGCCCATATCAACACCACCGAGGACCGCGCCGTGCTGCATACGGCGCTGCGCAACCGGTCGGACAATCCGGTTCTCGACGGCAAAACGGACGTCATGCCGCAGATCCGGGCAGTGCTCGACGCGATGGGCGCGTTCGCGGCCGGACTGCGCGACGGCACGATCACCGGCGCCACCGGCAAGAAGATCACGGATATCGTCAATATCGGCATCGGCGGATCGGACCTCGGGCCGGCGATGAGCTGCCAGGCACTGGCCCCCTATTGCGACGGCCCCAAGACCCATTTCGTCTCCAATATCGACGGTGCGCATATCGCCGATACGCTGGAAGGACTCGATCCTGAGACGACGCTGATCATCGTCGCGTCCAAGACCTTCACCACGATCGAGACCATGACCAATGCGGCGACCGCGCGGCGGTGGATCGCCGAGGCGAATGGCGAGGACGCCGTCGGCAACCATTTCGCAGCGGTCTCGACGGCGCTCGACAAGGTGGCGGAATTCGGCATTGCCGAGGAGCGTGTCTTCGGTTTCTGGGATTTCGTCGGCGGACGCTACTCGATCTGGTCGGCCATCGGCCTGCCGCTGATGATCGCCATCGGGCCGCAGCGCTTCGCCGCGTTCCTCGAGGGCGCGCACCATCTCGACAACCATTTCCGCACCGCGCCGGTGACGGAGAACCTGCCGATGCTGCTTGGCCTTATCGGATTCTTCCATCGCGCCGTCTGCAATTGGGAATCGCGTGCGGTGATCCCCTACGACCAGCGGCTTGCGCGCCTGCCGGCCTATCTGCAGCAGCTCGACATGGAATCGAACGGCAAGAGCGTTCGGATCGACGGATCGGCCGTCGAAGGCCCGACTGGCCCGCTTGTCTGGGGCGAGCCCGGCACCAACAGCCAGCATGCCTTCTTCCAGCTCCTGCACCAGGGCAGCGACATCATTCCCGTCGAATTCATTATCGCCGCCAAGGGGCACGAGGACGATCTTCGGCACCAGCACGACCTCCTCGTCGCCAATTGCCTGGCGCAGTCGGAGGCGCTGATGCGCGGTCGCACGCTCACGGAAGCCCGCTCGCAGATGCAGGCCAAGGGAGCGGATGACACGCTTGCCCCGCACCGGGTCTTTTCCGGCAACCGGCCGTCGCTGACGCTGGTCCACGAGAAGCTCACGCCCTATGCGCTCGGCCGGCTGATCGCGCTCTATGAGCACCGGGTGTTCGTCGAGGCGCAGCTCTTCGGCATCAACGCCTTCGACCAGTGGGGCGTCGAACTGGGCAAGGAGCTGGCGACCGCGCTGCTTCCGGTGGTCGAAGGCAAGGAGAGCGCCGCGGGCCACGACAGTTCCACGGCCGGTCTCGTCGCGTTCATCCGGGGCGAACAGAGGGGCTGAACGCCCTTCAGCCGCGTTCGACCCGGCAGTAGAAGCAGTTGTTGCTTGCCGAGCGAACGTGGATGAAGGCGATCTGCGGGTTCACGAAGATACGCTCGCACGCGGCGTGAACGTCGGACGTCGCGACCACCTTGCCGGTTCCGTAGCGAATGCGTTCATCCGCCGTGTAGCCACGGACAATGAACTGTGGTGGTGTGGTCATGACTTCCGGCAGTTCGCCACTCTCATCATGGCGTTCGCACCGGTCGGCGCACAGGAAGATCGGCCCCATTTCGGCGTAGGGCTGGACACTGCCGAACGGCCTGTGGCCGACGACCAGGAAGTCCTTGCCCGCCCCGACGAAATTCAGGCAGTGCCGGCACGGCACGCCCTGCCCGTCCGACGTATAGACTTCCGGGTTCTGTCCGTTGGAATCGGCGCCGCCGGCCTGCAGGGCGCGGACGGTATCGGTGGAAAGGGCCTTGAATACAATCGACATTTCACATCTCCGGCTGGTTGCTTCCCGGAGAAATGCCGCATGGGATAAAGAAACGATATCCGCTTGTTGCCCTGCAATTGAAACGCCCGCCGGAGCGGCGGGCGTCTTACAGTCAGACCGGTCCGATCAGTTCATCGTCGGGATGACGAACTCGGCGCCGTCCTTGACGCCTGAGGGCCAGCGCGAGGTGACCGTCTTGGTCTTGGTGTAGAAGCGGAAGGCGTCGGGGCCGTGCTGGTTGAGGTCGCCAAAGGCCGAGCCCTTCCAGCCGCCGAAGGTGTAATAGGCGATCGGCACGGGGATCGGCACGTTGACGCCGACCATGCCGACCTGGACACGCGCAGCGAAATCGCGGGCGGCATCCCCGTCGCGGGTGAAGATGGCGACGCCGTTGCCGTATTCGTGCTCGCTCGGCAGGCGCAGCGCGTCCTCGTAAGTGTCGGCACGCACGACCGACAGCACCGGGCCGAAAATCTCTTCCTTGTAGATGCGCATGTCGGGCGTGACATTGTCGAACAGGCAGCCGCCCATGTAGTAGCCGTTCTCATAGCCCTGCATCTTGAAGTCGCGGCCGTCGACGACGAGCTTGGCGCCTTCCTCGACGCCGAGATTGACATAGCCCTTGACGCGCTCCAGTGCCTCACCGGTGACCAGCGGCCCGAAATCAGCCGACGGGTCGGTGGACGGACCCACCTTGAGGCTCTCCACACGCGGCGCCAGCGCTTCGACGAGGCGGTCCGCCGTCTGCTGGCCGACGGGAACGGCGACGGAAACCGCCATGCAGCGCTCTCCGGCCGAGCCGTAGCCGGCACCGACCAGCGCGTCGACCGCCTGGTCCATATCGGCGTCCGGCATGATGATCATGTGGTTCTTGGCGCCGCCGAAACACTGCACGCGCTTGCCGTTGTCGCAGCCGCGGCTGTAGATGTACTGGGCGATCGGGGTCGAGCCGACAAAGCCGATGGCCTTGATGTCGGGATCGTCGAGGATCGCGTCGACCGCTTCCTTGTCGCCATTGACGACATTGAGGACGCCTTCCGGCAGGCCGGCCTCGACGAACAGCTCCGCAATGCGCATCGGAACGCCCGGATCGCGCTCTGAGGGCTTGAGGATAAAGGCATTGCCGACGGCGATCGCCGGCGCGATCTTCCACAGCGGAATCATCGCCGGGAAGTTGAACGGCGTGATGCCGGCGACGACACCGAGCGGCTGGCGCATGGAATAGACATCGATGCCCGGGCCCGCACCGTCGGTGAACTCGCCCTTCATCAGGTGCGGCGCGCCGATACAGAATTCGACGACCTCGAGGCCGCGCTGGATATCGCCCTTGGCATCGGGGATCGTCTTGCCGTGTTCCCTGGCCAGAAGCTCGGCGAGAGAATCGTATTCCTGGTGAACGAGATCGAGGAACTTCATCAGGACGCGGGCGCGCCTTTGCGGGTTCATCGCCGCCCATTCCGGCTGCACCGCCTTGGCGTTTTCGACCGCCGCGCGCATTTCCGCCGCGCTCGCGAGGGCAACCTTGCCCTGCACCGTTCCGTCCATGGGCATCAGCACGTCGGCCGTGCGCCCGCTGGTCCCGGCGACCGTCTTGCCGCCGATAAAGTGTCCGATTTCACGCATCGCAATCCTCCATGTGGTTGGCTGCATTCTGCGCTTTAATATTTGAAAATCAACGCGCAGACTTTCTCAACCGTTGTGCGCATATTATAGTTCGGCCGTTTCCGTGCACTCTGGCTGAAAGAATGACATGAACTGGGACGATGTGCGAATATTTCTGGCGGTCGCGCGCGCCGGGCAGGTCCTTTCTGCATCGCGGCGGCTGGGTCTGAACCACGCCACCGTCGGCAGGCGGGTCGGCGCGCTGGAGGAGGCCCTGCAATCGAAGCTGCTCATCCGCCGCACCAACGGCTGCGACCTGACGCCGGAGGGCGAAGCGTTCATGCACGCCGCCGAGCGCATGGAGGCGGAGATGCTATCGGCCCGTTCCGCCGTCGGCATGACGGACACGGACGTGACGGGCGCGGTGCGCATCGGTGCGACGGACGGTTTCGGCATCGCCTTCCTTGCGCCTCGCCTCGGAAAACTCACCGAGCGCTATCCGGGCCTCAAGATCCAGCTCGTCCCGGTGCCGCTGAGCTTTTCCCTTTCGCGCCGCGAGGCGGACGTGGTCGTCACCGTCGAGCGGCCGGATACCGGCCGACTCATCACCCGCAAGCTGGTCGACTACACGCTGGCGCTTTACGCCTCGAAGGACTACCTCGCGCGCCACGGCACGCCTGCGGACGAGGACGCGCTGAAACAGCACCGGCCGATCGGCTATGTCGAGGACCTGATCATGTCGCCGCGCCTGCACTACCGGTCGGAGTTCGCGCGCAACTGGGAATCGGATTTCGAGATCTCGGCCGTGCTCGGACAGGTGGAAGCCGTGCGGGCCGGCGCCGGCATCGGCATCCTGCACACGTTCCTGGCGCGCGCCCACCGGGAGCTGGTGCCCGTTCTGCCGCAAAAACGCGTCGAGCGCACCTACTGGATCGTCTATCACGAGAACCTGCGCAACATCCGCCGCATCAAGGCGGTCGTCGATTTCATCGCCGAGGAAACGGACCGGAAAAAAAGCCAGTTCAGCTGATATTCCAGAGGCTTAACGCCGGTTATGTTGCAGTGCAGCATAGGAAATTGCGCGCAAAATGCTGCAGTCATGCTGCGCAGCATTTTTTGCAGCATAAGTGCAGCATTTTCGCGCGCCGCGCTACCGCGAACGCTGCTGCGCGGCTTCTTCGGCAAGCAGGAGCGCCACGTCGAAGACCTGTTCGTTGGAGCGCCTCAGCCGTTCGGCGTCCTCCGGCTCGAGCGGGTCGAGGAAGGTGCGCCCGTGGGGCAAGGCATCCCAGACCGTCAGCATCGAAACGGCCTTGACTCCGAAGCGTTCGGCGACGGCGGCAACCGCCGATGTTTCCATGTCGATGGAGAGCAGGCCTTCGGCGGCCCAGCCGTCGCACATTTCATCCGACTGGGCGAACAGGCTCGGCCATGTCAGGTGAAAGGCCCTTTGCGTCTCCACCGCCCGGTCGGTCAGATACCGTTCGGCGCGGTTCACCCAGTCCGCATCGGTGCGCACCGTCGCGCCGGCGCCGTAATGCTGCGAGACGCCGTCACGGGCCGCACAGGACTCCGGCAGGATGACCTTGCCGGTCGAGGCCTCGGGGTCGAGCGTGCCGCAGGTGCCGATCTGGATCAGAAGCGGCGTACCGAGATGGGCGAAAATATGCGCCGGCTCCACCGCCCGCGCGGCGCCGTAGGCGCAGCAATAGACCACATCCGCGCCATTCCATTTGCCGGCAAACATATCCGGGAACGCAAGCTCGCGGACATCCGAGAGATGCGACAGCCTGTTTTCGGTGGCCGTCTTGCGCCACCAGGTGCCCTCGAGGATCAGCGCCGCCGGTTCCCGGCCTTGCGGTACGTCAAGCGCCTCGCGCCAGATGTCGTCGGCATAGTCAAGGATTGCCATGATCGAACCCTTTTGGTTTCAGGAAAGCCGTCCCTCGAAATCGGCATAGGAGAATTCGCGGACGACTTCCAGCGCATCGGTGCGGCTATCCCACAGCGCCAGCGCCGGCAGGGGCGTTCCGTTGAACGTCGTCGCCTTGACCATCGTGTAATAGCCGAGGTCGAGGAAGACCAGCCGGTCGCCGACCCGCGGCGGTTTGTCGAAACGGTAGGTGCCGATGATGTCGCCGGCGAGGCAGGTCGGCCCGCCGAGCCGCACGATATTCGGTTCATCCGGCGTCGCCTTCGCATTGCGCGACAGGGTCTGTGCGCCGAGCACGTCGGGCGTGAAGGGTGCCTCGATGACATCCGGCATGTGGCAGGTGGCCGACGCATCCATGATCGCCAGTTCGCCGACATTGCTGCTACGGTCGAGCACCTCCGAGACCAGGGCACCCGCATGAAGCCCGACCGCGGTCCCGGGCTCCAGGTAGACCGTCAGGCCTGTCCGTTCCCGGAAGTCCCTTAGCCGCCTGATCAATTCGTCAACCGGGAAACCGTCTTCCGTGATCAGCAGGCCGCCGCCGAGATTGATCCAGTCGATCGCCCCGAACAGGTGCCCGCAGTTATCCTCCACCGCCGCCAGCATGCGATCGAAGGCGCCGTAGGGATGGTCGCACAGGGCGTGAATGTGGATGCCGGACAGACCGTCGAGGTCGGCGGCGGTGAGGTCCCCTACCGGTACGCCGAGGCGCGACCAGGGCGCACAGGGATCGTAGAGCGGGTTTTCCACCTCGTTGTGGCCCGGATTGACCCGCAGGCCGAAGCGGACGTCCGCCGTATCCTCAAGCCGGCTGCGGAAACGCCGCCACTGGCCAAGCGAGTTGAGGATCAGGTGGTCGGCATAACCGAGCATCTCGCCGATGTCCGCCGCCTTCAGGCCGGGTGCGTAGGCGTGCATCTGGCCGCCGAAACGGGTCTTGCCGAGACGGGCCTCGTAAAGCCCGCTCGCGGCCGTTCCCGACAGGTATCTCGAGACCAGATCGGCGACCGCAAAGCAGGAAAAGGCCTTGAGCGCGAGCAGGATCTCGACGCCGCTCTCATCGCCGACACGCTTCAGCAGTTTCAGATTGCGTTCAAGGCGCGCGAGGTCAAGCACGTGGCAGGGGCTCGGAAGGCGCGCCGTGTCGAGACGGCCGAATTGCGTTGCGGCAGACAAATCACGCATCGGCGGGATAGGGCCAGCTACCGTCGAGCGGCAGTTCCTCGACCTGCCAGTCGATGCCGACCTGCGGCATCGCGGCGAGGAACGGATCGGGATCGAGCTCCTCGACATGCACCATGGTCTGCGGGTTCCAGGTCCCGTCGGCGATCAGCCGCGCTGCTGTGACGACGGGCACACCGGTGGAATAGGAGATCGACTGGCTGCCGACCTCGCGGAAATTCGCCTCGTGATCGCAATTCGACCAGATGAAGAAGCGCTTCTCGCGACCGTTCTTCCTGCCGCGCACGTCGACGCCGATGCAGATCTTGCCCGTGTAGCCTTCTGCCAGCGAGGCCGGGTCCGGCAGAAGCGCCTTGACCACACGGTTCGGCGCGACCTTGACCCCGTCCACCTCCACAGGAACCGACGAGGTCAGGCCAAGATAGTCCAACACATTGAAAACATTGAGGTAATGTTCGCCGAAACCCATCCAGAAAGTGATGCGCGGCGTGTCGGGAAAATTGACGGCCAGCGACTGCAGCTCGTCATGGCCCATCGAATAGACGCGGTGCGTTCCGACTTCCGGAAGCGTCACGTCCATCCAGTGGGAATGGCGCGGAATGGTCTTCCAGGCGCCGTCCTCCCAGGTGACGACGTCCTCCTTGATCTCGCGCAGATTGATGTCGGCGTCGAAATTGGTGGCGAAATAGCGCCCGTGGCTGCCGGCATTGACGTCTATGATGTCGATGGCGTCGATCGTGTCCAGAAGGTGCTTGCGCGCATAGGCGCAGAAGATATTGACGACGCCCGGATCGAACCCCATGCCGAGAAAGGCGTTCACCTTCTTCTCAGCGAATTTCGGGCGGCGCGGCCACTCCACGTAGGAATACCAGGGCGGATCGATGTTCTCGATGAATTCGTCCTCGGCCAGCGCGGTATCGAGATAGCTGGCGCCCGTTTCCAGGCAGGCGTCGAGGATCGTCGCATTACAGTAGGACGAGGCGACGTTGAGCACGATCCTTGCGTCGAGGTCGCGGATCAGGGCAATCATCTCGCCCGGATCGCGGGCATCGACCGCGCGGACGGACAGGAAAGGCCCGTCGTCCTCGCCGCCCCAGCGCGCCTGGATGTCAGCCGCGATCCGCTCCAGCTTGTCGCGATTGCGCGCGGCGAGCGTGATCGTGCCGAAATCGTCCCGGAACTGCACCGCCTTGTTGGCGACAACCTGGCCGACGCCGCCGGCTCCGACGATCAGAAGGTTGGGCTTTACCATCAGCATCTCCCGTCAAAAGAGACAAACAAACGGATCAGGGTTTTTCGGGAAGCTCCGAAATTCCGCCGTTGCGGCTGGACCATTCAAGCGGTGCATTGAGGAAGGCTTCCACCTCGGTCAGGGTCTTTTCATCGAAATAGCCGTTCTTGCGCGACAGCGCCAGCACATCCCACCAGGTGGCAAGGTAGTGCAGCGTCATGCCGTTCGCCTTGAGGCGCTCGGGCGCGTCCTTGAAAATATCGTAGTAGAAAATAGCGAATGTGTGATCGATGGTGGCGCCCGCCTTGCGGATCGCCTCTGCGAACTTGATCTTGCTGCCGCCGTCGGTGGTCAGATCCTCGACCAGGATCACCCGGCTGCCTTCCGGCATCTCGCCCTCGATCTGCGCGTCGCGGCCGAATCCCTTCGGCTTCTTGCGGATATACTGCATCGGCAGGCCCATGCGCTCGGCGATCCAGGCGGCAAACGGGATCCCTGCAGTCTCGCCCCCGGCGACGCTGTCGAACTGCTCGAAGCCGGCCTCGCGCAGGATCGTGCCGACCGCGAAATCCATGATGGCGGAACGGACGCGCGGATGGGAAATCAGCTTGCGGCAATCGATATAGACCGGGCTGGCAAGCCCCGAGGTGAAGGTGTAGGGCTCATCGGAGCGGAAATGCACCGCCTTGATTTCGACCAGCATCTTGGCAACCAGCTCCGCGGTCAACGCTCTGTCCGGATATGTGTTTGAAAACATGTCTATTTCCTCGTTTGTCAGCCAGACCCCGGGGGCCTCAATCCTGTACAACATCCCAATGCAGCGGGAACATCGGATCAAACACCGTGACCGGTCCCAGCGCCGTCTCGATCTTTTCCGGATAGGCCACGGGCTCGGCACGGCGCACCAGGCGGGTCGTTTCTTCATTTGCCGGCAAACCGTAAAAGGCGGGCCCGTTCAGCGAGGCGAATGCCTCCAGCCTGTCGAGTGCGCCCTCCTCCTCGAACACATGCGCCAGGCACGACAGCGTGTTGATTGCCGAAAATACGCCGGCACAGCCACAGGCGCTTTCCTTCGCCGGATCAAGATGCGGCGCGGAATCGGTTCCGAGAAAAAACCGCCGGTTTCCCGAGGTGGCGGCCCGGCGCAGCGCCAGGCGGTGGCTTTCGCGCTTGGCCACCGGCAGGCAGTAGTAATGCGGCCGTATGCCGCCGGCCAGGATGGCGTTCCGGTTGATGATCAGGTGGTGCGTCGTGATCGTCCCGCCGATGCCGTCCGGCCCGTTCTCGACATAGTCCACGCCGTCGCTGGTGGTGATATGTTCCATGACGATCCTGAGGCCCGGGAACTTCCGACGGACCGGCTCCAGAACACGCTCGATGAAAACCGCCTCGCGGTCGAAGATGTCGACATCGGCGTCGGTGACCTCGCCATGCACGCAAAGCGGCACGCCGGCCTCGGCCATGCGCTCGAAGACCGGGTAGACCGTTTCGATATTGCGCACACCGCTATGGGAATTGGTGGTCGCGCCGGCCGGATAGAGCTTGACGGCGGCAATTGCGCCGCTTTGGTATCCGGCGACCACGTCGCCGGCGTCCGTGTCCTCGGTCAGGTACAGCGTCATCAGCGGCGTGAAGTCATCGCCTTCAGGCAGCGCCCTTTCAATCCGCGCCCGGTAGTCCGCCGCCATGGCGGTCGTCGCGACATGCGGCACGAGGTTGGGCATGATGATCGCGCGGCCAAAATGCCTGCTGGTGTAAGGCAGCACCGCCTCCAGCATCTCGCCGTCGCGCAGATGCAGATGCCAGTCGTCCGGGCGGCGTATCGTAAGTTCCTGCATGGCTGTCCGTCTCGTCGCGGCGCGGATCAATCGGGCACACCGCGCTTCTGAAATTTTCCGGCTTCCATACAGTCAAATTGCGACGAGAACCAGAGTAGGCGGTTCGGTTTGCCGATGTTTACCGCAATTTTCTGGTCCCTCGACCCGCCGGCAAGGTTCGCAATTTTGCTGTTCTCGCAGCCGCACAGCTTCTATGATCCGCGCTGCTGCAACATGACTTACGAGATCAAGGGAAAGCCGAACAACATGAATGTGGATCTTCTGCGCCGCCTTTGCGAGACACCGGGCGTTCCGGGCCACGAATACCGTGTCCGGGAGCTCATAGAAGCGGAGGTCAAGCCGCTGTTCGACGACATTGCCGTCGATCCGATGGGTTCGCTCATCTGCCGGCGCGAGCCGCGCAAGAAGGTCAAGCAACCCCGTAAAGTCATGCTGCTTTGCCACATGGACGAGATCGGTTTCCTCGTCTCGCACATCACCGACAAGGGATTCATCTATGTCCACCCGGTCGGCGGTTTCGATGCCCGCAATCTGTTCTCCCGCCGCGTCGTTGTCACGACCGACGGCGGCGACCTGAAGGGCGTGATGAATCCGGGCGGGCGGCCGATCCATATCGCAACGCCCGAGGAACGCAAGAAAGTGCCTGAGGTCAGCGAGTTCGTCATCGATCTCGGCCTCGGCGAAAAAACCCGCGACCATGTCAAGGTCGGCGACATGGTGACCATGGATGAACCGCTGATCGAGATCGGCGACAAGATCGTCTCCAAAGCCCTCGACAACCGGGTCGCCTGCTGGCTCGGGATCGAGGCGATCCGCGCCCTCGGCAAGGTCAAGCACGGCTGCGAGATCCATGTCGCCTTCACCTGCCAGGAAGAGGTCGGCCTGCGCGGCGCGCGCACCGCGTCCTTCGCCGTCAAGCCGGATATCGGAATCGGCATCGACACGACCCTTGCCTGCGACACACCCGGCGTTCCCGAGCAGGACCGCACGACACAGCAGGGCAAGGGCTTCGGCCTGCATGTCAAGGATTCCAGCTTTATCGCCGACCGCCAACTCGTGAACGAGATCGAGGCCATCGCCGTCAAGCAGAAGATACCCTATCAGCGCACCATGCTGAGGGCGGGCGGTCAGGACGGGGCTGCGGCACAGCAGGCCGCGGCGGGCGCCCGGGCGGTCGGTATCGTCGTCGGCACGCGCTATATCCATACGGTGACCGAGATGATCCACCGCAGCGACCTGGAGGCCGCCCGCGACATATTGGCCGCCTACCTAAAGCAAGCCTAGGGCACGATTTTTCGCACTGCAGGAGGCGCAATCCGGATTTTTCAGGTCGCGCCTAAAGGCGCATGGAAGACGATTTTCGGTGACGTTCGCTCCAGTGACGGGCGACGGAACGGAGCCAACAAAAATGAGCGTGTTTTCGGTTTCAAACCAGAAGATAGACCCCTCCCGGCGCCGGGCGAGCGGATTGAAGCCGGACGGCACGGCCGACGACAACGACCGCGTCGAGATCGGGCCAACCGCGCTTGCCTTTGCCGAATGGGAGGCCGCCGGGCTGACGCCGCCCAATCTGGAATGCATGCGCCAGTTCCGGCTCGACCGGCTGGTCGCCGAAATCCGCAAACGCGACTACGCGGGACTGCTTTGTTTCGACCCGCTCAATATCCGCTACGCCACCGACACGACCAACATGCAACTGTGGACCGCGCACAACTTCGCGCGCGCCTGCTTCGTCTCCGCCGACGGCTACATCGTGCTTTGGGATTTCCACAATTGCGATCATCTTTCGGCGCATACCCCGCTGGTGCGCGAGGTGCGCCACGGCGCCAGCTTCTTCTATTTCGAGAGCGGCGAAAGGGTCGAGGAGCACGCGGCGAAATTCGCCGCCGAACTGGACGATCTCTTGCGCGTACACGGCGGCGCCAACCGGCGGCTTGCCGTCGACAAGATCGAGACCGCCGGCTACGCGGCCTTGCAAAAACTCGGAGTCGAGATCTTCGAAGGCCAGGAAGTCACCGAACTGGCGCGGGTCGTCAAGGGACCGGACGAGATCCTCGCCATGCGCTGCGCCATGCATTCCTGCCAGGCGGCTGTCGCCGAGATGCAGGCGCGGATGGAACCGGGCATCACCGAGAACGATGTCTGGGCCGAGCTGCATGCCGGCAATATCCGCCGCGGCGGCGAATGGATCGAGACCCGGCTGCTGGCCTCCGGGCCGCGCTGCAATCCGTGGTTCCAGGAATGCGGCCCGCGCGTCATTCAACAGGGCGAGCTGCTTGCCTTCGACACCGACCTCATCGGCACCTACGGCATGTGCGTCGACTTCTCGCGCACCTGGATGGTCGGTGATTTCATGCCCACCAACGAACAGAAGGATCACTACCGGGTGGCGCATGAGCACATCACCGCCAACAGGGAGTTGATGGTGCCGGGCATGACGTTCGAGGAGATGACCCTCAAGGCCCACCGGCTGCCGGAACGCTTCCGCAACCAGCGCTACAGCTGCCTGGCGCACGGGGTCGGCCTTTGCGACGAATATCCGGCGATCCGGTATCCGGAAGACTTCGAGGCCTGCGGCTACGGCGGCGCACTTGAGCCCGGCATGGTCATGACCGTCGAGGCCTATATCGGCGCCGACGGCGGTCAGGTCGGCGTCAAGCTTGAGGACCAGTTGCTGATTACCGAGACCGGCCACGAGAACCTGACAACCTACCCGTTCGAGGAGCGGCTGCTGGGGTAGCTTTTTGTTATCCTCACGCCGTTGTTTGCGCTCACGGCCGCACCGCCGCTGCGCGGCTGGCCTGCGCGGGCGCGCCGCAAAGGCGGCGACGGCCGGTCGGCCTTGCGAAGCGCCCTGCGCTTCGAACTCTTTCCTCTCGCTATCTCTCAGGGAAAATGAATCCGGTGCGAAGCACCGCAAGCGCGACTGCGCGTCGGGCCTAGTGGCCCGCCCTCGCGGAGCATAGGCCCGAAGGGCCGCTCATGCGTGAGCGCTAACTTAATTTATGCGCTCACGGCCGCACCGCCGCTGCGCGGCTGGCCTGCGCGGGCGCGCCGCACGAGCGGCGACGGCCGGTCGGCCTTGCGAAGCGCCCTGCGCTTCGAACTCTTTCCTCTCGCTATCTCTCAGGGAAAAAAGAATCCGGTGCGAAGCACCGCAAGCGCGACTGCGCGACGCCGATCGTTCGGCGCCCCGTCCGGAGGTTAACGGCGAAGCCGCGCTCAACCGTGAGCACGACCAAAGAGCGGCGGTACGGCCGTGAGCGAAAAAACTATTCTCCCCAGGTCTTTTCCAGAACCCGCAGCCAGTTGCCGTGGCACAGTTTCGCCAACAGCGCGTCATCATAACCATGGCCGCGCATGGCCTCGACAAGGTCCGGCAGGCCGGCGGCGTTCCTGATCGCCTTCGGCACCACCGCGCCGTCGAAATCGGAACCGAAGCCAACCCGGTCCTCGCCGAGAATTGCGATCAGGTGATCGAAATGGCGCAGCATCTGTTCGAGCGGAACGTCGGATAACATCCTGCCGTCCTCGCGCAGGAAGGCGGCGGCGAAATTGACGCCGACCATGCCGTCGCTCTCGGCAATCGCCGCAAGCTGCTTGTCGGTGAGGTTGCGCACATGCGGGCAAAGGGCATGGGCATTCGAGTGGGTGGCGACCAGCGGCGCATCACTGAGGCGCGCGACGTCCCAGAAACCTTTTTCGGTGATGTGCGACAGGTCGATCAGGACGCGCAGCGCATTGCAGCGGCGCACCAGCTTCGCACCGTGCTCGGTCAGCCCCGGCCCGGTATCCGGTGATCCCGGAAAGCGGAACGGCACACCTGCGCCGAAAATCGTCGGCCGGCTCCAGACCGGACCGAGGGAGCGCAGGCCGGCGCGGTAAAAGACGTCGAGCGCGTGAAGATCGGCGTCGATGGCTTCGGCGCCTTCCATGTGCATGAGGGCTGCGATCGTCCCGGTTTCGAGGCAAGCAGCGATGTCGGCGGCACTCAGGCAGATCTTCAATGCGCCCAGTTCCTCGAGGCGGACAAGGATCGCCACTTCCTCCATGGCGATCTGGACAGCGTTCTTGACGCCGACCGGCTCCGGTAGGCCGATGTCGTATTTTTCCGCCTTCATCGCCTCGAAATCGTCGTCGAGCGTGTTCTCTGTCGGTATCCAGATGGCGAAAAACCCGCCGCCAAATCCGCCGGTCCGGGCCTTGGGCACGTCGATGTGGCCCTTGGTGCCGGTCAGGAACGCCTTCGCGGCGTCGACGCCGCCGGATTTCAGGGTGCGCGTCAGCACATCATTGTGGCCGTCAAAAACAAGCGTCGTTGGTATCACCGCATCTTTCCCGTTCGTTGTCAGTCTTTTGCTTGTGCGAGAGATTTGGCGAAATCAAGTTCGCGCTGCTCGGCTTCGCGCATCTGCGGCAGGCCGACGATCGCGGTGAATTCGTCGAATGTGACCATTCGGTCTCTTGCGTTGGCGCTGGTTCCATCTGCCTGGATCGAAGCGTAAAGGTCGATCAGCGCCTTCGTCATGGTGAAGATGGAACTCAGCCCCCACAGGCCGCAGGCGTACCCGATCTCCTGCAATTCGGACGCGTCGCGGTCGGGCGTCATGCCGAAATCGATCATGTTGGCCAGGTGAAGCCCGCCGAGATCGCCGATGATCCGCCGCATCTGCTCGACGCTGGTCGGGGCCTCGACGAAGAGCATGTCGGCGCCGGCCTCGCGATAGAGCCCGCCCCGCTCGATGGCCGCTTCAAGGCCCTCGACCGCCAGCGCATCGGTGCGCGCCACGACCACAAGATCGCCGTCGGTCCGCGCATCCGCCGCCGCCTTGACCTTGGCAATCATCTCCTCCACCGGCACGACGGCCTTGCCGGGCGTATGACCGCAGCGTTTGGGAAAGACCTGATCCTCTATGAAAAAGCCGGCGACACCCGCGCGCTCCAGCTCGCGTGTCGTGCGGCGCACATTGGAGACATTGCCGAAACCGGTGTCCGCGTCGACAAAGAGCGGAATGTCGACCGCGCCTGTTACGCGTCGATAGTGTTCGGCAAGTTCCGCCAGCCCGAGTTGCGAGCTGTCCGGGGCGGCAAGCAGCGAGCCGGTAACCGGAAAGCCGCCCATGACGATCGCATCGAAGCCGGCCCGTTCGGCGAGTTTTGCCGAAAGCGCGTCATGCGCGCCGGGCATGACGAGGAATTCCGGCGCTTGCAGCAGCGCCCGCAGGCGCGTCGTCGGTCTCATGGAACGGTTCCTCTCGGGTGGACTTTGGGTTGCCTCGCGCAGCTTCCACGTTCACGCCGCGCTTCGCAAGTGCGAGGACCAGCCAAAACGGTTTCAGCTCTCGGATTTCATTGACTGAAAAGCCGCCAGGGCGCGTTCCCGCGAGGCCTTGAGATCGACGATTGGTGCGGGATATGTCTCGCCCAGCCGAATGCCGGACTGCTGCAGCGCAGTTTCGGGCGCCTCCCAGGGATTGAACAGGAACTTGTCCGGCAGTGCGGCCAGTTCCGGCACGAAGCGGCGCGTGTAGGATCCGTCCGGGTCGAATTTCCGGCCCTGTGTCACCGGGTTGAAGATGCGGAAATAGGGTGCGGCATCAGCGCCGCATCCGGCGATCCACTGCCACCCGGCGCTGTTGTTGGCGAGGTCGGCGTCGACCAGGCAATCGTAAAACCAGCGCTCGCCGTAGCGCCAGTGCTGCAGCAGGTTCTTGACCAGGAACGAGCCGACGATCATGCGCAGGCGGTTGTGCATATAGCCGGTCTGCCACAATTCGCGCATGCCGGCGTCGACAATCGGAATGCCGGTTCGTCCGTGTCGCCAGGCATCCAGCGCCGCCGCATCTTCCTGCCATGGAAAGGCAGAGAAGGACGGCTGCAGGTTTTCTTCCGGCAGGTCCGGGAAATGGTAGAGAAGCGAATGGGAAAACTCCCGCCAGCCCAGTTCGTAACGAAAATGGTCCCGGTCCGGATCGGCCGGCCCGGCGGACACCGCGTGCCAGACCTGATGCGGCGATATCTCGCCGAAATGCAAATGCGGAGAAAGGCGCGAGACGTTGCCCCGCGCGGGGAAATCGCGGCCTTCCCTGTAGCCCGCAAGCCCGTCGTCGAGAAACCGCTCGAGCTGTGCCCGCGCGCCCGCCTCGCCTACCTGCCAATGTGCGCCGAGCTTCTTGTCCCAGCGTATTTCGGGGAGAAGCCGCAGATCATCGAGCGTCAGCGCGTCCGGGTCAGTGACCGTTTCCAATCTCTTCGGCGGCGCGACCGGCGGGCGCGGCGGCGGCGCCTGCAGGCAGCCTTTGCGGAAGAACGGCGTGAATACCCGATAGGGTGTGCCGTCCGCCTTGAGCACCTGCCAGGGCTCCCAAAGCAGCGATCCGTTTTCGCTGTGGACCGGAATGCCTTTCTCGGTCAGCATCGTTTTGATCGCGCTGTCGCGTTTGATACGCCAGGGCTCGTAGCAACGGTTCCAGTAAACACCGCTGGTATCGTGGCGCTCCCGAAGATCGGCAATGATCTCGTCGGCGCGTCCGCGATAGAGCTGCAGGCCGCCGCCGAGCGCCGCATCGAGGCCGGCAAGCGAATGGTGTAACCACCAGCGAGCCGCCCCACCGATCCTGTGCCGGCCAGCCGTCTCATCGTCAAGGATGTATATGGGCAGGATCCGCCCGGCCGTGGCGGCGAGGGAAAGCGCAGGGTTGTCATGAAGGCGCAGATCCTGGCGGAACCAGACGATGGCGGTTTGCGATGTCATTGCCGCTCCATCAGGCCGGAATCCTCCGTCCGTCCCAGGCAAAACAGCGGCCTGTATCTTCCGGTGTCAGTCCTTCGATGACATCGAGCAGCCGGCCGGCCGCGTGATCAGCGCTAAAAAGCCCGCCGGGCTTCACAGCCGCCTGGAACGGTTTCGACAGCTTGCTGTCGACGGTGCCGGGATGCAGCCCGACAACAACCGATTGCGGGTTGCGGCGCGCCAGTTCAATGCTCGCCGTCCTGATGATCATGTTCAGTGCCGCCTTGGAGGCTCTGTAGCCGTACCAGCCGCCAAGCCGGTTGTCGCCGATGCTGCCGACCCGCGCCGAGAGCGCGGCAAAAACAGCACGGCCCTCGCGCCGCAGCAGCGGACCGAAATGTTTGAGCGCCAGTGCCGGGATGATGGTGTTGGCAAAATAGAGCCGTTCGAGGGCCTCGGCCGAAATATCCCGCAAGGCCTTTTCGGGGCGAACCAATTCGTCGTGCAACAGGCCGGTGGCGATGAGGACCATATCGACTGGTCCATCGGCTGCAATCTGTTCGGCGACTGCCTGTAGCAATGCCTCATCACGGAAGTCAGCCTTGTGGTGCACTGCGTGGGTGGCATCCGCCGCGACATCGGTGCGCGCGACGGCATGCAGGCTTATGGTGTCGTTGCGCTCCAGCAAGGCTTTCACAAATGCCGAACCGATCGCGCCGCTGGAACCGATCACCACTGCATGTCCGGGAAATTCTTCCAGCGCACATAACTCCTTTGACCGACCGAACATCATTCGACCGCCGTTTCGGGGAACTAGGGTCGGAGGTGAAGACAATCAAGGCTTCGCGCAAGCCTGTTGTGCTACGGCATCGAAACCGGGCGCATTCCGAGCCGTCCGATCCCCGGCAGTTTCAAGGCCGGTCGCAGGATGTCGAGGCCGAGTGTCTGGCCGAAGGCATGCAACTCCAGCCCTTCAACCGATGCAACGCCCGCACCACCGTAACCGGCTATGGAAATCTGCCAGCCGGTTCCGGACGGCATCTTCATGAGCGACAACCAGCGGGGTGTGTAGTCCTTTCCGACCGCAAGCGAAGGAAGCGATACCTTGAGTTCCGGCACCTGCCGCGCGATCGTGGCGATAAAGGTGTTGGAATTGGGGCCCGGCCAAAGCACATAGCTGCCATTTTCAGCGTGGGGATAATTCGCAACGGCCTGCCTGATGCGCGGAATCATTGCGGCGGCGCCTGGGCCGCGTGCTTCAAACAGGACCTGCGGTGTGTTGCCGGCCCAGCGGCCGTCGGGTGGACCAATGCTCTCCCGCAATGCCCGGCCCCAGCCCATGACGTCATATCGGACATAGTCCGCTGCACCCTCCTCCTTGAAAGCGATCCAGGAATGAACACCGAAAATGCCGCGCCAGCGATAGGCGCGCGCCGCATAGATCTGAACAACGGCCGCAGTCACTTCGGAAGGATCCGGCGCCAATCCGGCGCTGGACCAGTCGGCCTGGCGCCAGTGAACATGCCGGTCCTGCACTGCATACAATACCGCCTGCGCCACGAGCGGCAGGACGAAAGCCAGCACCAGCACAATTATCGCCTTGATCATGCCGGCAGATTAGGAAAGGGCGGGACGCTGATCAACAGAAGCCGAACCGGCATTTGATCTTTTGCCGGAATGTGAATTATTAGGTGCCATAAAGGGAGGGATCATGGCACAGCCGCTGCAGCCCAGACAGATCGACATACTCGACATCGCCCGTCGCGAAGGCCGGGTCGAGGTGGAGAGCCTTGCGGCGCATTTCGCCGTCACGCCGCAGACGATCCGAAAAGATCTCAACGAGCTGTGCGACCTGGAAAAACTGCAACGCGTGCACGGCGGTGCCGTTTATCCTTCGAACACTGCGAACCTCGCTTACCAGGCGCGCCGCGACATGGCCTCTGAAGGCAAGGCGCGTATCGCCGAAGCGGCAGCGGGGATCATCCCGAACAACTCGTCGCTCATCCTCAACATCGGGACGACCACGGAACAGGTCGCCCATGCGCTGCGCCGCCACGTCGGGCTGATGGTGATCACCAACAATCTGAATGTCGCGTTCATCCTCTCCGAAGCCGAGGACGTCGAGGTGGTGATCACCGGCGGAATGGTGCGCAAGAGCGACCGCGGGATCATCGGCGCGGCGGCCGTCGACCTCATCCGCCAGTTCCGGGTGGATTTCGCCATCATCGGCGCTTCGGCGATCGACGACGGGGGCGAACTGCTCGACTTCGACTATCGCGAAGTGCGTGTCGCGCAGGCGATCATCGAGCAGGCGCGCAAGAAGATCCTCGTCGCCGACCACATGAAATTCCAGCGCCGGGCGCCGGTGCAGATCGGCAGCCTGAAGGATATCGACTATTTCGTCACCGATGCCCCGCCGCCCAAACCGATCGAGCGGCTCTGCCGCGAGGCGCGGGTGGAACTCGTCGTGGCGGGGTGAGGCTCGGTTGGCTTATAGGCCAAACGTCATCCGACCGGAGAGAGTCGGTTACTACGGGGGTACAGCGCGTTTCAAGTATCTGACTAGGCAAACAGAAAATCTGAAGCGTCGAACAATCCGGCGGCCCCGACCGCGAGAATGGTGTTTCCGTCAAAGTCAATCTGTGCATCGCTACCCACAGTCGTGATGGTGAGGTCGCTCAGCGAATTGACGTTGCCGTTCGACGAGAAATCGATCATATCGCTGCCGTTTTCCCAGTCGCCTATGGTGTCGAAGCCTGTAATGCCGGTGAAAACGAAGTAGTCTGAGCCTGTGCCACCGAACAGCGTATCGTTGCCGGAGCCTCCGGTCAGGATGTCGTTGCCGCCGTTGCCAAAAAACAAAATGGACGAGGTCATGCCCGTCGCGTTAATTGTGTCGTTTCCGGCGCTCCCATTCACCTGCTCAATAGACGTTGCCAGTCCGGCAAGGGCAATATTCGCGGCGCTCCGGAAAATTAACCGATCATAGCCCGAACCACCGTCAAAGGACGTGTCAGCCGAATCGCCGTATATCCGGTCATCGCCGGCACCGCCATCAAACTGATCAGCGCCCGCGTCGCCAACAAGCGTGTCGTTGCCATCGCCACCATTGAGCTGGTCCGAGCCTTCTCCACCGAACAGCGTGTCGTTGCCGCTGCCGCCTGTAAGCGTATCGTTGCCGCTTTCACCAAAAAACAAATTGGACGAGGTCATGCCCGTCGCGTTAATTGTGTCGTTTCCGGTGCTCCCATTCACCTGCTCAATAGACGTTGCCAGTCCGGCAAGGGCAATATTCGCATCGCTCCGGAAAATTAACCGATCGTAGCCCGAACCACCGTCAAAGGACGTGTCAGTCGAATCGCCATATATCCGGTCATTGCCTGCACCGCCATCAAACTGATCAGCGCCCGCGTCGCCTACAAGCGTGTCGTTGCCATCACCACCATTGAGTTGGTCCGAGCCTTCTCCACCGAACAGCGTGTCATTGCCGCTGCCGCCTGTAATCGTATCGTTGCCGCCGTTGCCAAAAAACAAAATGGACGAGGTCATGCCCGTCGCGTTAATTGTGTCGTTTCCGGCGCTCCCATTCACCTGCTCAATAGACGTTGCCAGTCCGGCAAGGGCAATAT
>NZ_SPNT01000006.1 GCF_004959855.1 Nitratireductor sp. XY-223
TCTCCACAGACATGGCGCAGGATCGGGCGACAGCAACCAGGTTGACGACATGGCGCAGGCCGCCTAATCATGAAACCGCAACGCTGCCCGTTCCTTTTTCAACAGAGAACGGGACATCCCCCACCGGCGAGTACATCTGGCACTATCAGAATACGCCCGGCGACACCTGGGACTACACGTCGACACAGCACATCATTGCCGCCGATCTGGAAATCGACGGCCGGATGCGCAAGGTCCTCATGCAGGCGCCCAAGAACGGTTTTTTCTATGTGATCGACCGGACCAACGGCGAATTCATCTCGGCGGAGCCGTTCACCAAGGTGACGTGGGCCACCGGGTATGATGAAAATGGCAGGCCCATTGAAGCCGAAGGCGCACGGGACAAGGAAAAACCGTGGGAGACAATTCCGTCCGCCTATGGCGCGCATAACTGGCACCCGATGAGCTACAACCCGGAAACCGGACTGGTCTATATTCCGGCGCAGGGTGTGCCTCTGGTGCAGTCCACCGATCCTGCCTGGGAACTGAACAGCCACAAACCCATGTCGACCATGTCCGGGATGGGATGGAACCTCGGATATCTGTTCAACGCTGTGGCACCGGAAGCGACACCTTTCGGGCAATTGCTGGCCTGGGATCCGGTCCGGCAAAAGGAAGTTTGGCGCGCCGAGTATGTCAGCCCGTGGAACGGCGGCACTCTCACCACCGCCGGGAACCTGGTCTTCCAGGGCACAGCCGACGGTCGCTTCATCGCATATAACGCAGCGACGGGTGAGGTTTTGTGGCAGACCCCCGTCGGCTCGGGTGTGGTCGCGGCCCCTGCAACTTACGAGGTTGACGGCGTGCAGTATGTCTCCATCGCTGTCGGCTGGGGCGGTGTTTATGGCCTGATGCAGCGGGCAACCGAGAGGGTCGGCCCGGGCCGGGTCTACACTTTCCGCATTGGCGGTACAGCTGAAATGCCGGCGCATGAACTCTCCGACCGCACTACCCTCGTGGAAGGTGTGCCCTACGATGCTGACGATGTTGCCCCCGGTCTCGGTGTCTATGTGTCGAACTGCCTGTTCTGCCACGGAGTTCCGGGCGTCAACAATGGCGGCGCGATCCCCAATCTCGGCTATTCCGATCCCGTCACCTTGACCAATGCCGATGCATGGGTCCTGCAAGGAGCGGGCATCCATAACGGCATGCCGCGGTTCGATGCTCATCTGAGTGAGCGCGAAGTGGAGCAGCTCATTGCCTTCATTCAAGGCACTGCGGATGCTTTGAGACCGAAGTAACCTGAAGGCAGTTCAACCAAGTAGAGGGTGCGGCAGTCGCACCGCGCCCTCACCAGCTCCCAGGCCAATGAGTTCAGAAAGCCGGCCTGGACCACCAAGCCGAAACTCGGTGGATTTAGCGAAAGGCCGCAACACTTCAATATATGACCTATGCCGGTTCTATCTGGGCGCAGGGTCTTTGGTCTCGGTCTTGGGCCTTTGTCTTGAGAACCGGGACATTCACCGTGGTTCCATTGGCCCGGCGCGTTCCCGATCAGGTTCTCACAAGAGCAACTGCTTCGTGCTTTTGCTTTGCCTCAGTAAGTGGCCCGTCCGCCCGAGAGATCGAAGACAGCCCCGGTGGTAAAACTATTTTCTCCGGATACCAGCCATGCGATCATCGACGCGGCCTCTTCCACCTCCAGGAAACGACCGCGCGGGATCTTCGAAAGCATGAAATCAATGTGTTCCTGGCTCATCTGATCGAAAATACGGGTGCGCGCGGCTGCCGGTGTCACGCAGTTAACCGCTATGTCATAGGCTGCGGTTTCCTTGCCCAGCGATTTGGTCAGCGCGATCACACCGGCTTTGGATGCCGAATAGGCCGATGCGTTCGGATTGCCCTCTTTCCCCGCGATGGAAGACACGTTCACGATGCGTCCGTAGTTGCGGGCGATCATGCCGGGCAGAATCGCGCGATTGAGGTAGAACAGCCCGTTGAGGTTCACATCGATTATCTCCTTCCACGCCTCAACGGGATAATCGACGACGGGGGCATTGACGCCTGCAATGCCCGCCGAGGCAACGAGGATATCTATCCCGCCCGACCTGGCCTCGGTTTCAGCGGCTGCGGCGCTGACCGCGTCCGCATCTGTCTGGTCCACCTCGATGAAGTCACAGCCGAGTTCAGCGGCTGTTTTCCTGCCGAGATCTCCGTCAAGATCCCAAATCGACAGTCTTGCGCCGCCGGACGCCAAGGCGCGGGCGACTGCCAAACCAATACCTTGGGCCCCACCTGTTACGACAGCGACGCGTCCTTCCAGGTCGATAGCGTTCATCAGCGGACTCCTCGTCTAACGTTTCATCGTGCCAGTGGACGGGTCAGTGCGAGCGACCGGTTCAGCTCCACACCAAAGCCCGGCGTATCCGGCACCTTCAGCCTGCCGTTTTCCGGCAACGGCTCGTTCAGGAGCAGCGGATTGAACATCGGAACGACGCGGTCGGCGGCCGGAGCCATCATCAGGAATTCGGCAAACGGGCTGTTCGCGCAGGTCGTCACGAAATGGTAGCTGTATACCGATGAGCCATGGGGAATCACAGGCAGACCCGCTTTATCGGCCAATGCCGAGATCCGGCGCAATTCGGTCAGGCCGCCGCACCAGCCCACATCGGGCTGGATCATGTCGCAGCATCCCATTTCGATCAGCATGCGAAAGCCCCATCGGGTGGCCTCGTGTTCGCCGGTCGTGACCCAGGTCTTGCCCCCCAGCCGCTGCCGAATGTCGCCGTAACCCCAGTAGTCGTCGGGCAGAAGGGGTTCCTCGATCCATTTCAGATCGTGGGGCAGGCAACCCTCGGCCAGGCGTGTCGCATAGTCGAGGTCCAGCGCCAT
This sequence comes from Nitratireductor sp. XY-223, assembly GCF_004959855.1. Lineage (GTDB taxonomy): Bacteria > Pseudomonadota > Alphaproteobacteria > Rhizobiales > Rhizobiaceae > Hoeflea_A. The sequence continues at coordinate 2,872 of NZ_SPNT01000006.1, forward strand.
CCAGCAGTCATACATCAACCAGAAATCGGGGCCGACACGCGCGCGCATTTCGCCCAAGGCGCCGATATTGAGGGCGAGGCCTTCCTCGCCATCGGCCGGACCATACATCAGCGGCATCTTGCCGCCGATGAATCCCAACTCCTTTGCGATATCAGGACGAGGGCCCGTGGCGTAGAAGGTCAGTTCATCATGAAACTTGCCGCCCAGAAGCTGCCATATCGGCTCCTGGCGCATCCGCCCCAGAAGGTCCCACAATGCGAGGTCGATGCCCGATATGACATTGAGCACAATACCCCGCCGCCCGTAAAAGAGGGTCGCGTTGAACATCTGGTCCCAGATGATTTCGATTTCGTCCAGCGTCCGGCCTTCCACGAAGCGCGCCAGATGGGTCTCGGCAATCAAGGCGCCGATCTCGCCGCCTGTGGTCACGCCGAAACCCACGGTACCGTCCTCGGCCTCGATCTCAATCACCAGCGAGCCAAGAACATTCAAGCCGAAACTGTTGCGCGTTTCGCGATAGGCCGGGTATTTCGACATCGGCGTGGCAATGCGGCCGTCAATCCAGTGCCCGGATTCCTGATCGTGATAATCGCCCCCGCCGCCCTTGACCGTCAGCGCCCGCAGAGCCTTGATTTTTGGCTGAGTCATTTGGACCGACCCCTGCCTAGCGCGCCTGAAGGTGCAGGCGAACCTGGTCCACACCGACCGCCAGTATCAGGACTACCCCGCGCGTCACATCCTGCCAGAAACTGGAGACGTCATTGAGCGTCAGCCCGTTGTTGAGTGTGCCGAGGATCAGCACAGCGATCAGCGTACCCCAAACCGATCCGCGCCCGCCGGCAAGTGAGGTGCCTCCCAGAATGATGGCGGCGATAACCGTCAGGAGATGGGGAGAAGCCGCAGCCGGCGCGGCAGCGCCAAGCATCGCGGCAAGCATGGCGCCGGCGACCGCACCAGATACCGCTGATATGACGTACAGTACCATCTGCACCCGCATGACCGGCAAGCCGATCAGGCGCGCAGCCTCGGGATTGCCCCCCACCGCATACACATAGCGTCCAAAATGCGTTGCCCGAAGCACGAATGCGAGGCCGACATATACACTGAGCATCAGGATCGCCGGCACGGGCACGCCAGCAAGGCGGCCCTGACCGATCCAATTAAAGCTCGGCTGCATGACCGGGCGCGTCAGCCCGCCAGTCAGAATAAGTGCGGCGCCGCCGACAATGGACATCGTGGCAAGTGTCACGATAAGCGGATTGAGCCGTAGTGTGGTCGACAGGAGGCCGTTGGCCAATCCCACGCCCACGCCCATCGCGAGCGCCGCACCGACTGCCAACCATATCGGCCAGCCGGCGGCATTCAAAAGCGCGATAAGAACGCCTGACAACCCGGCCACCGCAGCAACCGACAAGTCCAGGCCGCCCGCGATTATCAGTGGTGTTCCGGCAGCCGCCATCATGCCGATGAAGGCCACATTGGACGCAATGCTCATGGCATTGCGTGTTGTGGCAAAGAATGGCGTGAAAATCGCAAACGCGACGACAAGCAGAATGTAGAAGCCCAAAAGAATGAGTACACCCGATGCGGGGCCGCTCAAGAAGCCGCCGCGCAGGCGTTCCGCATGCCGTGTCGGTGTGTTGGCCATGGTCATGTGAGTTCCTTCTCGACTTCTGCGGGATCGGTCAGCGCGGTGGCGGCAAGCAGCGCACTGGCATCCGCCCCCCGGCCGAACCGCTGAACGACGCGGCCCCGGTTCAGAACCAGGCTGCGGTCGCACAGGCCCGCGATCTCCTCGGCATCGGACGACAGCACAAGCACGGTGAGGCCCTGCGCCGCGAATTCGGCAAGCTGGCGGTAAATGTCGCGGCGGGCACCCATGTCGACGCCACGCGTCGGTTCCTCGAGGATCAGAAGCCGGACGCCCTCGTGCAGCCAGCGCGCAACACAGACTTTCTGCTGGTTGCCGCCGGACAGAAGCCGGACGGGTTGATCCGGCCCCGATGTGCGTATGTCAAAACCCTTTATCCATTTTTGTGCCAGCGCCGCTTCGGCGTGCCGGGATGCGAAGGGGCCGTTCCGGTATTCCGGCCAGAACGCCGAAGCCAGATTCTGAGCGACGCTGAGATCACCGAGTATTCCATCGGCCTTGCGTTCAGCGGTGACATATCCGAGGCCGCACGCCTTGCCATGAGCAGGGCTGATGGCTCGATAGGGCGATCCCATCAGTCTCATGTCACCCCTGACATTCCGACCCTCGGCGCCAAACACGACACGGCCCAGATATTCCACACCCGACCCGACAAGGCCAAAAATGCCGAAGATCTCACCTGTCGAAACCGTAAACGAGACATCGGAAAGCTTGTCTTTCCATCCAAGCGCGGCTGCCTCAAAAGCAGCTTCGCCTCCGCTCGGTGCCTGGCGATGGTCAAACAGCGTTTCGGCTGCACGGCCGAGCATGGCCGCCAGAACGGATTCGACATCCGTCTCGGCGGTATGGAAAGAACCGGCGTTGCGCCCATCGCGCAGTACTTCGATCCTGTCCGATATTTCAAAGACTTCGCCCAGGTAGTGGGAGATATAGACCACCGAGGTCCCGTCCTCGCGCAGATTTCGAAGAACCTCGAACATCGCTTGCGCGTCGCGCTCGGACAACGCAGCCGTCGGTTCGTCCATGACTAGGACATTCGCGTCTGAGGCCAGCGCCCTTGCTATTTCGACAATCCGCTGCTCGGCAACGGAAAGGTGGCCGACATAACTGTCCGGTGACACGTGGTCAAAGCCGACCTGGCCCAGGATCTTCGTTGCCTTCGCCCGCATCGCCGCTCGGTCCACGAACGCGCCGCGCCCGAATTGATCCATATTCGCAAGGCATATGTTTTCGGCCACCGTCATATCAGGCATGACCGATATCTCCTGCGGAAGGAAACTGATGCCGAGAGCAGCCGCCTCGCGCGGGTTACTCATCCTCACCTCGACGCCCTCCACCTTGATCGATCCGGCGTCGCGCGAGTAGACGCCGGTCAGGATCTTCATGAGTGTGGATTTGCCTGCGCCATTGGCACCCAAGAGTGCCACAACCTCCCCGGGCTGGATGCTAAATCCGACGTTGCTTAGTACGGAAACGCCTCCGAAACTTTTGTCGACGTTGACCATGTCGATCCGATTGTCCACGCTGCTCTCCGAATATTGGCCATTCATGGAAGTGCCATGCGCAGCAAAAGGGTGGTCGACCATCGAGAGGCAATTCGATGCCGACCGCCCTTTTGGGAGACGTCAGTTCGCCGGAATCAGGTTCTTGACATCAGCGAGTTCCGGATCATCCCGAAGGCTTGCCAGATGTGCCTCAAACTCCGCCTGCGGGAATGCGAGCGTGACCGATGTCTCCGACGCGCATGCCATGTCTTCATAATAGTTGCAGATGTTCTGCGGTGTGACCATGACATGATTGATCAGCACGGAATCAGGCAGGTCGCGTCCCGCCAGGATCGCGAGCGACATCGGGACAAGTGAATTTCCGTACCGCTCCGGAAAGGACCCGACGGCCGCAAGGAAATCCTCTTCCCCTGCCAGCGTTTCGCGTTCATCTGCGCCGAGGCCGATGATCACGATGTTCTTGCGGCCGGCCTGTTGCGCGGCGCGCAAAATACCGGTCGCAACCTGGTCATTGATGCCGGTTCCCATGATGACGGCATCCTCGGGAATGCGCGACAACAGGTTGTTTGTCTGCGCGAACGCCTCATCAAGCGTGTTCTTGCTGTCAAAGGTCAGGATGTTTTCTTCCGGAAAGCCTTTGGCTGCCGCGAGGAAGCCGGCACGCTGACCGCCGGTACGCATGGCGGGAATCGGTCCCGACTGGGGAAGGAGGCCGTGGAGGAAATAACCGTCCAACACAGCTTCTTTGCCGTGTTCGGCGATCGCCGCTTGCGCCAGGTAGCTGCCGCCCATGAAGCCGGCTCGTGGGTTGTTCACGCCGAAGAACGTCGCATCGCCCATCGGAATGTCGATGGCGATGACCGGAATTCCGGCCGCATCCATGCGCTGCATGATGGTCTGCCCGAAGGCAGCGTCGGTCTGGAACTCGATCACGAGGTCGACGCCGCGTGTTATGAAGCTTTCGGCATTGGCAAGCGCGGTCGCGCCATCGAGGCGGTTGTCGGCAACGACCACATCAATTCCGGCAAGCTCCGCGTTTTCCAGGATGCCCTTTTCCACGAGCGCGCAGAACGGAATGTCGCGCTGAAGATTGGCAAAACCAATCACATATTTCTTGCCATTTTTCGGCGGGTTGACGGCAATCGCCTCCTTTACCATGGCCGCCAGGTTGCCGGCAGGTAGCGTTGCACCGTCGAATGTGGCCGGATCGTAGCCGTGAAAATCTTCCGCAAATACTGGCGAAGCGAGCAATGTAGCAGCGGCGATCGCCGGGGGAATGACCCGTTTTTTCATGATTTTCCTCCCAGGTTCCAGCTTGAAGCCGATTTCCGGAAACTAAAACTTGTCTTACATGTTGTCAAGTTGACGACAAGGCAAACTGCAAGTAGTCTCCGCGTGGGAGGTGCATCATGAGTCGCGTTTGCTTCACATTAAAGGTCCGCCGTGAACGGCTTGACGCGTATCGCGCAGCCCACCTTGCCGTTTGGCCGGAGATGTTGTCAGCGCTGCGGGAGGCGGGCTGGACGAACTATTCTCTCTTTTTGTCGGACGACGGCCTGCTTGTTGGCTATCTGGAAACGGAGGATTTTGACGCCGCACTTGCAGACATGGCAAAGCGGGAGGTCAACCACCGCTGGCAGGCGGAGATGGCGGACTATTTCGAGCCGCTTTCCGGCGGCCGCGCAGACACAGGCCTGACACGCCTTGAAGAAGTATTTCACTTGGAGTGACAAACACAATGCAGGCTCCCCTCTCGGCACTTTCACCCATCGAGCAACAGAAATCCGCTTCGGAAAGAGTGGGCGAGCAGATACGCGAGCTCATTGCTTCCGGCAACCTGGCGCCAGGTGAAAAGCTGCCTTCGGAAAATGAGTTAAGCCGGGCTCTGCAAGTGTCGCGCCCGGTTGTGCGTGAAGCGTTGCGCGGCCTGTCGATGCTGGGGCTGGTGGAGAGCAGGCAGGGCGGCGGCTGTTACGTGACTGATCTGCATGTCGACCGTCTCATGGAACCGCTGTCTTTCTTCCTCCGGCTGAACGAGCATTCCCTGGACGACCTTTTCGAGGCCCGCGCGATGATCGATTGCGGCCTGGCCAAAGCCGCTGCCGCACGTGCAACAGAGGATCAGAAGGCACGGCTGCTGGAAATGGCGAAAATCGGTTTCGATCTGGTCGACGATCCGGTGGGGTTCCGCGTCATGGACGCTCAATTCCATAGCCTGATATCCGAAGCCGCCGGCAACGCCTTCCTGAATTCGGTGGCGCAGTCCTTTTACAGCCTGGCCATGGATGCCCGACGCCGCGCCTCAGCGATGCCGGGCGTACTCGAACAGTCCGCCAAGGATCACGACGCTATCGTGAAAGCGATCGTTGCCGGCGATGGCCGCGCGGCGGCAGCCGCCATGGGACAGCATGTAGACAATATCCGCCTGACCACGCTTGCGGCACGGAACTTGAGTGAGGATTTAGCAGATGCTCCTTGAAGGAAAGCGGGCAATTGTTACCGGCGGTTCGCGCGGCATCGGACGCGGTATTGCTCTCGAATTCGCCAGGCACGGTGCCGACGTTGTCATAAACTACCACGCCGACGCCGATGCCTCATTTTCTGCAAACGCTGCCGACGAAGTTGTCGAGGCATGCCGCTCTCTGGGCGGGCGTGCAATTGCCACCGAAGGTGATATCGCTGATTCTCGGACCGACCGACGCCTCGTGGAATCGGCCGTCCGCGAATATGGCGGCATCGATGTCCTTGCATCAAACTCCGGCATTTGCCCGTTTCACGGATTCCTGGACATGCCCGAGGATCTGTTGCGCCGGGTCATGGACGTAAATCTGACCGGAGCCTTTTTTGTCTGTCAGGCGGTGGCCAATCGCATGAAGGAACAGGGAACCGGCGGAGCAATCGTCGCCACGTCATCGATCTCGGCATTGGTTGGCGGTGGTATGCAGACCCACTACACGCCGACGAAGGCCGGCGTGCATTCCCTCATGCAATCGACAGCGATCGTCCTTGGCCCGCACGGCATTCGCTGCAACTCGGTTTTACCCGGGGCTGTCGCCACCGACATAAACAGGGACGACTGGTCGGATCGCGAAAAACGCGCCTATCTGGAGGGGCGAATTCCGCTCGGCCGCTTTGGCGAACCCGAAGATATCGGCAAGGCCGTGACTTTCCTCGCATCCGACATGGCCTCCTACATCACCGGAGCCGCGCTTTTGGTAGACGGCGGTCTTTTTGTGAACTTGCAGTAGGAAGGCGGTCGAAGTGAGAATCTGCGATCCGCACATCCACCTCTGGGACCTCTCGACCGGACTTTATCCCGGCCTTGAAACGCCATCCGTGGGCTTCATCGGATCCAATGCGCCGATTTGCCGGGATTACCTGCTTGCAGAATATCTCGCAGAAGCGGGCGAAGGGCTGAATGTTGTCGCCGCCGTGCACGTGGAAGCGTTTCCGACCGATCCACTCGCCGAAGTGGCCCACGTTCAAAAAATGGCTGATGCCAGCCCGACACCGCTTGCTATCGTCGGCAATGCGGATCTCACAAGCCCTGACGTCGGCGGCCTGCTTGACCGCATGCGCGCGCATTCCGCCCTCCGGGGCATCCGCCATGTGGTCAATCTGCACGACGACCCGGCGCTGAGCTACGTGCAGACCGACTACCTGTCGGATCCGGACTTTGCGCGCGGGCTGCATGAACTGGAAACGCGCGAACTGAGTTTTGATTTGCAGCTTTATCCGCATCAGGTGGAGGCAGCAGTGCGCGTTTTCTCGGGATTGGACAACCTGAGTGTCATCGTCAACCATGCAGGAATGTGGTGCGATCGTACGCCCTCCGGCTGGACAGCATGGAAGGCTGCGCTTCGCCGTCTTGCCGATCTTCCCAATGTCACGATGAAGATTTCGGGGCTCGGCATGTTTGATCGTGCCTTCACCATCGAAAGCCTTCGGCCGCTCGTTAGCGAATGTCTTGAGGTATTCGGACCGGATCGCGCGATGTTCGCGTCCAACTTTCCGGTCGACAAGCTGTTTTCGGATTTCAGCACGCTCTGGAGCAGCTTTGATGCAATTACCGCCGACCTTCCGCGCGACTCCCGGCATGCGTTGTTCGAGGCAAACGCGAGGCGGATTTACCGCATTTAGAATGGCTCGTTGCCGCAGTGATCAGCAGTTCCGAACCCCGAGCCGCCGACCCTTTCAACACGCATTGCCAGATTCAGTGCTGACTGTCCAACCAGCATCGGTGGCTACCGGAAAACTCTGCCTTTCGCCAACGCACTAGCCCTGACGCGTTGCATCAATTCGGGAAGCGACCAATGAGATACCCTCGAAGGCCTCGGCAAAGGCTTCGGCGCGGCGCGGCGCGAACTCCTCTTCGGAAACTTCAGCGTCGTTCACCCGATCGAGGCGAAAACTCCGTATAGCATCCCGATCGAGGTCCCAACACACGAGATACCAGACGGGATAGTTCAGCATGAGGAAGTGTGGCTCGCCGTGCCTTAGGGTGGCTACTCCACGAACATCGGTGTATCCGAAACGAAGCCGCCTCAGTTCGACAAATGCGCGGCACAGAGCTTGGGTGCTCGCTTCGTCCGGTCTTGTAAAGGTGCCCAATACAGCCGGCGACGCAGATTGCCCGACCATGATCCGGCTCGATAGCGCTCCGATACGCTGCCGCATGTCCGCAGAGAAGGAAGCGGCCAGTTTTCGCCGGATCGGAGCGAGGTTGGCAATAAGCCACGGCGCATCCATTTGCTCCGCGATAGCCAGGCTAACTGCAAGCTCAACAGCTTCGCGGTAGGTCAACGCGATCCGACCGACGCCCCAGGTACGAGCAATCCTCACACCACCGCCTCGCCCCTGGTCAGCCTCGATCGGAAGGCCACGGTCGCGGAGGATGGCAATGTCGCGAGACAGGGTTCGTCGGCTCACGCCAAACTCACGGGCTATCCCCTCGACGGTCATCGCCTCGTCGGACTTTAATCGGCTTTCCAGGTGGTCAAGGCGCTCAAGACGGTCCTGCATTCGTCGTTTTGCCATGGAAAAAATGTGCCATAAGTTGTCACATATTTCCATAATTAATTGTTTCGGAGACAGAAAGCACAGGAGATACCGATGTCCCGAACGATTGTGGAAACCGCGGAGATCAAGCTCCGTGAGGGTGTGACCGAGGCTGAATTCATCGAGGCCTCGAAGACCTTCCAGCGTGAATTCCTGAGTGGCAAAAAGGGCTTCCTCAGGCGGGAGTTGCTCAAGCTCGACGAAAGGAACTATGTCGATCTGGTTCACTGGGAGAGCCGCGCCGCAGCTGACGAGGTTATGAACCTCGTCGGTGAATCCAATGCCTGCCGCGCGTTCTTCTCCTACATGGAGATGGATGAAGCAAATCCGTCCGACGGCGTGAACCACTACGAGTCGCTGGCCGTCTACGCCCCCTGAATTTCCGGATCTGGATCGTCAGCCGAACAAAATACGGCATCCCCTGCATAACGTCCGGGGGATGTCGGCGTAAGAAATTCGGAGGCTTTGGCATCGTCAAACGCCGCGACGAAGCTTTGTCTGACGCCGCTGAGGCGTTCAGATCGTTCTTGCGCACAGTCTGAAACCGTTGTTGAAACCCTCGGCTGGACTGAACCGTTGCGTTTGGGTGTCGCCAACGGGCAAACCGTGCCCGAAGTGCGGCGGCAGCGTCGTCCGATACAGCGTATAGGATCAATTCCAACCCGGACTTGCTCTAAGCCGCGGCCATTTGCGCAAATTCAACACTGCCACGCTCAATGATGAATACGTTGTCGACCACTTTTTCGGAATGTGTGTAATCCGATTCCGAGATCAGAACCGTCAGGCTTTCCGATCGCAATTCTGCAATAACCTCCATCAGCCGTTGAGCCAGGGCCGGCGCGACACCCTCGAAAGGCTCATCCAGGAGCAACAGATTTGTTCCGGTCACCATCGCTCTCGCCAAGGCGACGAGTTTCTGCTGACCTCCGCTGAGCGTCAGCGCCTTGCGGTCGGCGAAACGACCGATCTCCGGCATGAGGTCGTATACCCATTTTATCCTGGACGTGTCCGTGTCGTTGAGCGCCCAAAGCGGCACGCTGATGTTCTCCTCCACCGTGAAGTGAGGAACAAGTCTGCGGTCTTCGGGCAAATAACCGATGCCCATCCCCACCCGCGTATGGGATTTGGCTGCATCCAGTGAAATTCCGTCAAATGTTATCGATCCGCTGTTTAACGGCAGCAATCCCATGATGGCCCGCATGATGGTTGTTTTGCCGGCTCCATTGCGACCGACAAGACCGCAGGTGGTGGACGTTTCGATCGAAAACGAGACATCACGCAAAATGGGAACATCGTGAATGGACAGATCCAGGTTTTTGACCTCAAGCATTACGCGGTTCCTTTCATCGTTGCGGCGGTTCCGTTCCGGTGAAACTCCTGCCCGACAACGAATTCCCGTACCTTTTCGTTTCTCAGCACGTCCGCGGTGGGCCCGTCCGCGAGGATGGTTCCTTCGTAGAACGCCATCACACGCGGAGAGAAACGTTCAATGATCTCCATGTCGTGCTCAATGAAAAGGACGGCCGTATTGGTCGATTGAAGCGCGGAAATCAGAACTTCCATCATGTCCATCTTTTCCTCGGCGCTGACCCCACTGGTCGGTTCGTCCAGGAAAAGAAGATCGGGATTTGCGACCGTCGCCATTGCGATGTCGATCAGTTTGCGAACACCTTGGGGAAGGGCCGTAACCTCCTGATGGGCGACGTGCTCGATCCTGAATTTTGCAAGAAGTTCGAGCGCCTCATCGACAATCTCCCGGGTAACAACCGGCCGGAACAGAACCGGTCGCCTCTCCCTGGCGACCGAGAGCGCGATCAGAACGTTGTCAAGCGCGGTCAATTCCAGGAAAAGCTGGGGTATCTGGAAGGATCGACAGATGCCCAACCGGGTGATGTCGCGCGTTTCCATGCCGGTGATGTCGCGACCACGATACAAAATCTGTCCGGAGCTCGGTTGAAGATAGCCGGTGACCATGTTGACGAATGTCGTCTTGCCCGCCCCGTTCGATCCGATGATGCCGAGCACTTCACTCTCGAAAATCTCTGCATTGATATCCCTGGCGGCCACGACGGCATCGAACCGCTTCTCCAGGCCCCGCGTTTCCAAAACAACGGTCATGAGCGTGCTCCTTCCGGTTCGGAGGCCGCCTTGACCCTGTGGGTGAATTTGTTTTTGAGGCCGTTGTTGGAGCTTACGAGAGACCAAAGCCCGCGCGGCAGGAACACGATGATCAAAAGCATGACCGAGCCGACAATGATGTGCCAGGAGTCAGGCGCAATCTCGACCGCGTAGACGCGTATGAACTCAAGCAGGAGCGTTCCGAAAAGCGGTGCCGCGACGTTTCCGATCCCGCTCAGAATAGCGATGAAGACGAACTGCGCCGAGGTTACCCAATTGGTCATTTCAGGGTCGATATGACCCAATGCCATCGCCCAGAGAACACCGCCAATGGAAGACACGACCGCGGCGATCACATATATGATGTGAACGGCCTTGCGCGCCGACATTCCCAGATACTCGATGCGGATCTCGTTCTCCCGCAGCGCTTCCCCGACATAGCCCATCGGGCTGCGCAAGAACCGGTGAAGCAGGATCGCGCAGATGACGGTCGGGATGCATGTCGCAACGTAGAGAACGTCTCCGGACACGCTCTGGCCAGGCAACCACCCCAGATAGCTCGTTGCCGGCAGGTTGAAGCCATCCGTGCTCCCCAGTTCCTCGCTGCTGCTCAGCAGTCCAAAAAGAATCATGGAAACGGCAAGCGACAGCATTGCGTAGAATATCCGCCGGTATCGGCGAAGCAGAAATCCGAGAAGGAACGAGACTACAAGGCCGGCTGCAATGCCCAGCGCGATCAACAGGAAAAAGTCGGAAAGACCCCAGAGTCTGCCCGCCAGTCCGGCCGCATAGCCTCCGATGCAGAAATAGAGACCCTGCCCGAAGGAAACGAGACCCGCCCGCATCTGGACCATGACGCCAAGGGCCACCAGTCCGGTTCCCAGCGACACATGGATGTAGTTGACGATCCACTGCGGAAGAAGAAGACCGCAGGCGATCAACAGCGGCAAGGCTGCAATGAAGCCAAGCTCCGTGCGATCGAGATTGTTCATCAGATCTTCCTCCCTTCGGCCAGCGCAAAGAGCCCGTAGGGCCTGAAGGCGAGAACCACGGCCATGACGAGGTAGATGGAAAAGAGTTCGGCCGGCGGATAGACATGGACCGAAAAGGCCCGTGCGAAGCCGACGATGATTGCTCCGATCATCGCTCCCCCGACACTGCCCATGCCGCCGATCACGATAACGGCAAAAGCCAGAACGATGATTTCCGCGCCGATCCCCGGCGTTACCGAGATTTCGGGCGCAGCGACGGCTCCGCCGAAGGCGCCGAGAACGGCACCGACAACGAAGGTCACGGTAAAGAAGAGCGTGACGTTGATACCGAGGGAAGCGCTCACTTCCCGGTCCTCGATAACCACCATGAGGAGCTTTCCGGAGCGGGTATAATTCAGCGCCCACCAAAGCGCGGCCCCCACGACGGCGGCAACACCGATCACGATGAACCTGTAGACCGTGTAGGGAATGCCGAGGACATCGATCGAACCGAAGTAAAACGCCGGTTGATAGGCGACGTAGGAATCCGTTCCCCAGATGAGCTTGGTGACGTCCTCGAGAACCAGAAAAATCGCGTAGGTGACGAGAACCATCAGGATCTCGTCCTTGCCGTACATGAACCGCAGGATGCCCCGTTCGATCAGCAGCCCCGAAACGACCCCCGCCACCAGAGCGGCGACGGGTATGAGCAGGAAGGTGAGGGCGATCGTACTGCCGGTCTGCGAATAGAGCCCAATCGACCAGGCCGCGGAATAGGCGCCGAGCGCATAAAATCCCCCATGGGCGATATTGAGTATGCGCATGACGCCGTAGATCAGCGTCAAGCCGACGGATGAAAGGAAGAGCCAGGCTGAAAACCCCAATCCGTCGACAATGATGGCAATTGCTGTGAGCATCGGGAGCATTCCCTCTTGTCCGCTCACACAATCCGTCTTTCAAAGACCGAGGTTTGCATTTGCGGGAGTTTCGTGTGCCGCGGCGTGACGCCGCCGGCATCCGTTGTCGGTCGAGACAATCGGTTCTTGTCGCTCATATCGGCGACACCCGACATTTCTGCCGGGTGCCCCGGGGAGGATGCGCCTAGTTGCACTTTGCGCCTTGCAGGCCGCCCTCGATCCACTCGGTGCCTTTGACACCGGCGGGAGGATTTACGCACTCGGCCGGATACTCCTTCAGATCGACCAGGGTGCCTTTTCCGACAGCTTCGTCGAATTTATAGGTGCCATAGGTGATGCCGGCGATTGCCTGATGACCGCCGGCGAGCGCCATTTGGATCGTTCCGCTCGGCGCCTCGAATGTCAGCCCCGCCAATGCGGCGCTGATGTCTTCCGGGGCGACGCTTCCGGCCTTGTCGGCGGCCGCTTTCAATGCCAGCAGGGCCTGGGCCGTCTGATAGGAGGGGCCGACCGGCTGCGCCCCGAACCTGGCGACATAAGCTTCGGTGAACCACTTGTTCAGAGCGTTGTCCGGAGCAAGGAGGCCGTATGGGCCACGGGCGCCGATCACGGTGCCGTCCGCGATCTGCTTGCCGAAGCGCTCGACAGCCGTGTCACCGACGGTCAGCACAACCTTGCTGTTGTCGAACAGTCCGCGGCCGCCGCCCTGCAGGATGAAGGCTTCCATGTCGCCGCCCCAGAGACTGGAATGCACGACATCGGACTTATTGGTAAGGAGAGCGGAAATTTCCGATCCGTATTGACCGGCGAAAATCTTCGGGAACTGCTCGGTTTTGACCTCAACGTCTTCTTTCAGCTTCGAGATCGCAGCCGAAAAATCGCGCCAGGAGTCCTGGCCCCAGGCATAGTTCTGATTGATGCCGGAAATCGACGCGAGATCAGGGGTCGTGTCGATGATGTAGCGCGCGGCGCCGACATTGTCGCTCGTCGCATGGCTGATCGTCCGGAAAGCATATTTCGGCTCCGTCACGACTTCTTCGAAGATTTGCGGTGTGCCGCAAACGGCAAAGATGGTCAGAGCCTTGACCTCTTCGGCAACCGGAGCGATCGCCTTGCAGCTTCCCGAGGACGTGTATCCGATGACAATCTGGGCGCCATCGCCTTGCACGAGCTTCTTGAAATCGGCAACCTTCTGCTTGCTGTTCTCATCGACGTAGATCGGTTCGATCCGGGCGCCGGCGATTCCGACGGAATTGTAAGGCGCGGGAATCGTGCCGGCGTTTATTCCTTCGATGATGACTTCGGCAGCGTTTTTGGCTGGAATACCGAATGGGCCGGAAGCGCCACCGGAGTAAAAGTTGATGACACCGACTTTCACGGGTTCCTGTGCCTGTGCCGCAAGCGGCACTGAAAGAGCAACGGCGCCGAGCGCGCTTCCAACAAGAATTTTGCGAAGTGCATTCTTCATGATTTCCTCCCATCATTGAGGCGTGGCTCGGAGCCCCAAGCCAGCTTCTCACAGCCCGGGACGGTTTCCCGGGCCTTGCCAATCGCTCAATGGCAGGAATGTGTTGTGTGAATTTGCGCGAAACGTACGCAATTGTGACGAAGGTCGTTCAGCGCCTGTCACGCCGCATTTCCGGCAATGATACCGAAGGGACGTTCAAACGATGGGTCACACCCACTCGACCTTTGACGAAAAAATGTATCCGGCCCCGTAGACGGTTCTTATCAATGTCGGAGATTTTGAATCGTCGCCCAGCTTTTTTCTCAATCGGGAAATGCGGGCATCGACGCTGCGGTCCAGCGGGTCCTCATCGCTTGTCCGGATGTGGTCCATCAACTGGCTTCGGCTCAGGACGCGGCCGGTCGATTTCACAAATATTTCAAGAAGGCGCGTCTCCGAGGCACTCAGGTCTGACTCCATCCCTGCGCGATCGCGCAATGTGCAACTCTGGAAATTCGCTTCCCAGCCGGCGAATCTCGCGGTCTTTTGCGCCTTCGCGCCTCCATCCGGTTCAAACTGTCTGGACCGCCGCAGAACCGCACGAACCCGCGCAAGCAGCTCTCGCGGCTCGAACGGCTTGACAACATAGTCATCCGCACCGACTTCCAGTCCGATGATCTTGTCCGTGAGGCTGCTTCTTCCGGTGACCACGATTGAGGGGATGTTGCTGACCCGCAGATACTCGGTAACCACACTCAGCCCATCGCCATCCGGCAGCGACAGATCGACAAGACAAAGATCCGGCGTCTGCCGCTTCAACCGGTTCAGGAAACTCCCGCGCCGCGAAAACGCTTCGATGGTGAAACCTTCATTCTTCAACGTGCGCGAGATCACCAGGGCAATGTCGGCGTCGTCCTCAAGAACGTAGATGAGCGGTTTCATCGTGCCGCCTTCACGCTCTTCATGCCGACTGAATCGGAGCCGGTCAGCGCGGCGATGAGCTCGGCATCCGAAAAGGGCTTACGAAGCATCGAAACGGAGTCCGGCGCATGTGCCAGGTGGTCCGTCTTGTCCATGTTTCCGCTCATCAGGACAATGGGAATGGCGGGATGGCTTTGGCGCGCGAGCCGGGCAAGTTCTGCACCGTCGACGGATCCGGGCATGATGACGTCGGTGAGGATGGCATCCAGCTCCTCGATAACGTCAAGCAGCTCGACAGCCGCATCCGCGTTTTCGGCCTCGACGGTAGAATATCCCAGACCGGTCAATTGACGACGGACAACCCTTCTGACCTCCGCGTCGTCTTCCACCAGGAGGATGAGGGGTTTCTTCCCGGCATCCGGCATTTCGATTTCCCCGGCGACTTGCGCGGGTGCGGCAGGGTGCTCCTCCGTCGTTGGCAACAGGATCGTGAAAGTCGACCCGTTTCCGGGCTCGCTTTCGACCCAGATTGTGCCGTTGGACTGCCGAACAAAACCATAGACCAGTGCTAGACCGAGACCAGAACCGCCGACTTCACCTTTTGACGTATGAAAGGGCTCGAAGATCTGATCCGACTCCTCTTGAGTCATTCCGGAACCGGTGTCGACAATCGCAATGCGCAAATACCGGCCAGCCGAGATGCGCAGGACCGCCGCCTCATCGTCCATCAATTCATAGATGCCGCTCGACAGTGTTATCCGACCGCTTCCGTCAATTGCATCTCTTGCGTTGACGACAATGTTCAACAGGGCGGTCTCAAGTTCGGAAACGTCGACGAGAACACGGGCGCCGTCCGCATCCAGGCGCAGGTCTATTTCTATGTTCTCGGGTATCGAACTGCGGAGAAGCTCGACAAGTCCCGAAACCGTCTCGTCGGCAACGACCGGCCGGGGATTGATGGGTTTCTTTCGCGCGATGTTGAGCAGACGCTCCGTAAGGCCGGAACCGCGGCGAGCCGCCGAGATCGCGGGAACCAGGAATTCATCGCGCAGCTTGTCGTCCTCAAGGCGCTCCTCCATCGGCACCAAATTGCCGAGAATGATGGCGAGCAGATTGTTGAAGTCATGGGATATGCCGCTCGACAGCCGCCCAAGCGCGTCCATCTTTTGAGACCTCAGAAGCGCTGACGTGGCGGCTTTGGTCCGCGTGACATCGACGCTGACAATATAAAAACTGGCCGACTCATCTTCTTGCGCCCGCTCGGGCCGCAGAAAAGTCCGGACATCACGAACCCGGTTGTTGCGCATGCGGACCTTCATCTCGAAATCCACGACCTTGCCGCGTTGCGCCGGCTCGAAGAACTTCTTCGCGATGGCCATTGTCTCCGGATGCAGGACATCGTTGCAGTTCATTCCGACGATCTCGTCGGCCGTCAATCCATAGGCGCGGGCGAATTTCCGATTGGCAAACAGAATGTTCATATCGCTGTCGACACGGGCGATGCCCGCGGGGACTTCATCGGCGATCAGTTGCAATCGCGCCTGGCTCCGACGCAGCTCGCGTGTCCGTTCCGCAGCCTGCCGCTCAAGCTCGCGCTCGCGTTTCTTTTGTATGGTGATGTCGGTGTATATCGAAACGAATCCGCCATGCGGCAGCGGCGAACCATAGACCTCGATAATCGTTCCGTCGGGACGTTCGCGCTCAAGGTGGTGTTTTTCGAACCGTTTCGCCGCCGCGACCCGTTCGGCCACGAGCTCCTCGACATCACCCGAGCCGTATTCTCCTATTTCGGCATTATACCGCATGAAGGACTCGAAATCGGCGCCCACGAAGGCAAGTTCCCTCGGGAACTCAAGCAGTTCCAGAAACCTGTCGTTCCAGAAAACGAGCCGAAGATGCTCGTCAAAAATGGTTATGCCCTGATTGATATGCTGAAATCCTTCCCAGGCATATCGGGAGTGCAGGTCTGATCGAGGATCCACTGTTTTTCTTCCAGCCGGTTGCTCAAGTCCATAATAACAAGAGAAAATCTCTCAAGGCTCGAAAATTCTGCCCGTGTCACAATTGCGTACATTTCGCGCAAAGTCTGACAACACCATGCTGGGAAAACCTCCCGCGGGACCCGGGAGGAACTCGTATGTCTGCATCATCCAGAAAGCCCAATATCTTCGAGATCGGACTGGACGCCAACGAGGCCAATTACGCGCCGCTCTCACCTTTGAGTTTTATCGAGCGTGCCGCGCATATCCATCCGGATGCGCTGGCTGTCGTTCACGGCGATGTACGAAGATCCTGGTCGCAAACCTACGATCGGACCCGGATGCTGGCCTCCGCTCTGGTCGGGCACGGAATATCCAAAGGCGACACGGTATCCGTCATTGCCGCCAATATTCCCGAGCTTTTGGAAGCCCATTTCGGCATACCGATGGCGGGCGCGGTGCTGAACGCTATAAACACGCGCCTCGACGCGGAAGCGATTGCCTTCATACTCGATCACGCCGAAACCAGGGTCTTCATGGTTGATCCGGAATTCTCCGAGGTCGCCAGAAAGGCAATCGGCATGTCGGAGAAGAAAGACCGCCTGGTTATCGACATCGAAGATCCCAGTTTCGCGGGCGGTGAAAGGATCGGGTCGCTGACCTACGAGGAATTCCTGCAACACGGTCGCGCGGACTTCGAATGGGAACTTCCGGACAGCGAATGGGACGCGATAACGCTGAACTACACGTCCGGCACGACGGGCAATCCAAAGGGCGTCGTCTATCACCACAGAGGCGCACATCTCAACGCACTCGCGCACATCGTCGACTGGGGCATGCCGCATCACAGCGTCTATTTGTGGACACTGCCGATGTTCCACTGCAATGGGTGGTGCTTTCCCTGGACGATCGCGGCAAACGCCGGTGTCAATGTGTGTCTTCGCGCTGTTCGGGAGGAGCCGATCTTCCGCCTCATCCGGGATGAGAAGGTCAGTCATTTCTGCGGCGCGCCGATCGTCCTCAACATGCTGGCAAACGCTCCCGGCGTGTCAAAGGACTTTTCCCACGACGTGAAGGTGATGACCGCGGGCGCGTCTCCGCCGGCCGCCGTGATCGGAAAGATGGAGGCCATGGGGATCGAGGTGACGCATGTCTACGGTCTCACGGAAGTTTATGGACCTGCGGTCATCAGCGTGTGGAAAGACAAGTGGGACGGACTGACGGGGGATGAGCGCGCGGCGCTCAAGGCGCGTCAGGGTGTGAGCAATACAGCGCTTGAAGGTCTGATGGTCGCCGATCCGGAGACGTTGGAGCCTGTTCCAAACGATGGCGAGACGCTCGGTGAAATATTCATGCGCGGCAACAACGTCATGCGCGGTTATCTCAAGAACCCCGCGGCCACGGAGGATTGTTTCAGGGGCGGATGGTTCGCCTCCGGAGACCTCGGCGTCATGCATCCGGACGGATATGTCGAGCTGAAGGACCGGTCCAAGGACATCATCATCTCGGGCGGTGAGAACATCTCGTCCGTAGAGGTCGAGGACGTTCTCTACAAGCATCCCGCAATTCTCGAGGCCGCGGTTGTTGCGAAGCCGGACGAGAAATGGGGGGAGACACCATGTGCATTTATAACGCTCAAACCCGGTGAAGATGCCGACCCGAAAGGCATCATCGAATTCTGCCGGTCCAACATGGCAAGATACAAGGCCCCGAAGACGGTCGTTTTCGGTCCACTTCCCAAGACATCGACCGGAAAAATCCAGAAATTTGTGCTGAGAGAAAAGGCCAGGACAATCGTTTAGGCGAGAGATTCCTCCCTGCGGCAGCTCGGGGCGGTCAACGCCACCGGCAGCCAATTGGCGCTTTAACCCGCCCCCAGCACCTCCACGACCGCTCTTGCGGTCTTGTCGACAATAATGTCCGCCTCTTCGCGGCTCAGGCACAGCGGCGGCGCAAAGCCGAGAATATCGCCCTGCGGCATGGCGCGTGCGATGACGCCGTGGTCGAACAGGGCCGCGGCGACCGACGGGCCGACCTTCCGGCCGGGGTCGAAGAAGCGGCGGTCGGCCCTGTCCTCGACGAATTCCACCGCACACAGCATGCCTTCGCCCCGGACTTCCCCCACATTCGGGTGCCCTGACAGGGCCTCGCGCATGGTCGAATTCAGGTAGGCGCCGGTCTGGCCGGCGTTCATGACCAATCCAAGCCGGTCGATCAGGTCGAGATTTGCGATGCCTGCCGCAGCCCCGACTGGGTGTGCCGAATAGGTCCAGCCATGGCCGATCGGCCCGTTTTCGTCGGTTCCTTCCTCCAGGATTGTCCATACGGTGTCCGACACGATTGAACCGGAAAGCGGCGCATAGGCGGAGGTCAGGCCCTTGGCAACCGTTATGATATCGGGCTCAAGTCCATAGTGTGCCGAACCGAACATCGTTCCCAGGCGCCCGAAACCGGTGACGACCTCGTCGGCAATCAGCAGAATGTCGTGCTCCCTAAGAACCGACTGGACCGCCGGCCAATAGCCTTCGGGCGGCGGCACGATGCCGCCTGTGCCAAGCACCGGTTCGCCGATAAAGGCCGCGATTGTCTCGGCTCCCTCGCGCGCGATCAGCGCTTCCAGCTCCTCGACGCAGTGATTGACAAAATTGCCTTCCGACATCGCGGGATCGGGGCACCGGAAGAAATAGGGCGCCTCGGTATGCAGGACCTGATCAAGCGGCAGGTCGAACTTCTTGTGGAACAGCTCAAGGCCGGTCAGCGATCCGGTCATCAGACCGGATCCGTGGTAGCCGCGCCAGCGCGATATGATCTTCTTCTTTTCCGGTCTGCCGAGAATATTGTTGTAGTACCAGACAAGCTTGATGTTGGTTTCGTTGGCGTCCGAGCCGGACAGCCCGAAATAGACATGGTTCAAACGCGCCGGCGCGCGCTCGGCGATCATCTTCGCCAGCGTAATGGAGGCCTCGGTCCCGTGACCCACATAGGCGTGGTAGTAGGCCAGCTCGCGCGCCTGGTCCGCGATCGCATCGGCAATCTCCCGCCGCCCGTAGCCGACATTGACACAATAGAGCCCGGCGAAGGCGTCAAGCAGGCGCTTGCCGTTGCGGTCTTCGATGTAGACGCCGTCGCCGCCTGTGATTATCCTGTTGGCCGCTTCGCCGCGGGCGAACTGCCCGAGATGGGTCGACGGGTGAAAGAAGTGGTCGCGGTCCCACTGGTCGAGATGATCGTTCTTCAGCATTTTATTTCCTCAGCTCCAGTCGCGGCAGACATATTTGACATCGGTGAACGCCTCGAGGCCGAGGCGTGATCCTTCCCGGCCGAGGCCGGACTGTTTCATGCCGCCAAAGGGAATCGGCGCGCCCGTGACCTTAGTCCGGTTGACCGCCACCATGCCGAACTGCAGCGTCCGGCTAGCGCGGTAGATCCGCCTCGGATCCTGGGTGTGAAGATAGGCGACAAGGCCGTATTCCGTGTCGTTCGCGCGCTGCAGGACTTCGTCCTCATTGTCGAATGGGGCAATCGCGGCGACGGGCCCAAAGGTCTCCTCACGCATGATGCGTGCATCGGTGGGCACGTCGGCAAGCACGGTCGGCTTGAAAAACAGCCCGTCGTCGCCATGCCGGCCGCCGCCGGTCAGAACCCGGGCGCCCCGTTCGACGGCGTCGCCGACCTGTTCTTCCTGCTTTGCGAGGGCCTTGCCGTTCATCAGCGGGCCGATATCGGGATCGTCCAGCCCGGGCCCGATGGTCAGGTGTTCCGTCCTTTCAGCGAACAAGGCACAGAATTTTTCATAGACCGGCCGCTCGACAAAAAACCGGTTCGCGCCGAGACAGTCCTGGCCGGAGGTCGCGAATTTTGCCTTGACGGCCTCGTCCACCGCGCGGTCGAGATCGGCGTCGCTAAAGACGATGAAGGGTGCGTGCCCGCCCAGCTCGAGCACCAGGCGTTTCACCGTTTGGGCGGCCTGCGCGTAAAGCAGCTTGCCGATCCCGGTCGAACCGGTGAACGAAATCGCGCGCACGCGCGGGTCCGACATCCACGGCTCCACGACCCTCGAAGCGGAGCCGGTCACCACATTAAAGGCGCCGGCGGGAAAGCCTGCCCGCTCGGCGAGTTCGGCAATTGCGAGCGCTGAAAACGGCGTCTCGCTCGAAGGATGCGCAACCACCGTGCAGCCTGCCGCAAGGGCGGCTGCCGCCTTGCGCGTCAGCATGGCGGATGGGAAGTTCCACGGCGTGATCAGCGCCGCCACGCCGACCGGCTCGCGCCACAGTTCGACCTCGGCATCGGGAAGATGCGAGGTGACGCTCTCGATGTTCGGACGCCTGGCTTCCTCGGCGAAGAATTCGACGAAGGACGCGCCGTAGTCGATTTCGCCGCGTGCCTCGGAAATCGGCTTGCCTTGCTCCAGCGTCATGATGCGCGCCAGATCTTCCTTGCTTTCCCGGATCAACTCGAACCAGCGGCGCAACATGGCGCTGCGCTGCTGCGGCAACAGCGAAGACCATCGCGCAAAACAAGCCTCTGCGGCGTCGACGGCGTTCACGCTGTCGGCAGCGGTTAGCGAAGCGACGTCGCCCAAATGCACGCCGTCCACCGGATTGGTGACGGCGAAAGTCTCGCCGCCGCTGCCGGCGGTCCACCGCCCGTTCACATAGGCGAAACTGCGCAACAGCGTGGGACGGGAAAGGTCCCAGGGAACCTTGGGGCGTTCAGCAAGCGTGTCCGACATGGGGTTTCTCGCGCTGGAGGGATTTGGCGCAGATTAGCCGTGATGGCGCAGAGGATTCGTTTCAAAATACGGAGGCCGCCAAGACGAAACGTCTTTTGTTGCCTTCCAATTCCGTCAGTCCTTCTCCGCCAGCGTTGGCAGCAGGATGTCGAACGGCGGCATTGGCGATGCCTTGACCGGCTTGGTGACGATATAGCTGAAATAGCGCGCGAGGCCGGTTCCGCTTTCCAGGAGGGTGTCAATCAGCCGCTGATAGGTGTCGATGTCGCGCGTGATCACCTGAAGCAGGTAGTCGTACCCGCCCCCGATCGCCCAGCAAGAGGTTATTTCGTCGTGGCGTGCCACGGCCCTTTCAAAGGTCTGAAAAGTTTCGGCCCGGTGGTTTTCCAGTTCCGCCATGACGAAAACCGAAACATGCGATGCGATGCGCTTGAGTTCGATCTTGGCGCCGTAACCGGATATGACGCCTGCCTTTTCCAGGCGGTTGAGCCGTTCCCAGCAGGGTGTCGCCGACAAATTCACCTTCTGCGCCAGCGCGGCTTTCGACATTCTGCCTTCGCGGGAAAGGGCAGCAAGGATCTTGATATCGCGTGCGTCCAGTTTGACGGTGTTCATGGCAATCATCAATGGGCCAGCATAAACGACTTGTCAATTGTCTCGAAAAAGTCCATCAATAAATCATGACAATATGGCCACCCCGTCCCGAGGACCTGAAGCGTCCCGCCTACCGCTCGCTCGCCGAGACCGTTATCCGCGCCATCGAGGAAGGCGAACTGCGCGGCGGCGATCGCCTGCCGACGCATCGCAACCTCGCCTATGATCTCGGTCTCAGCGTTCAGACGGTGAGCCGCGCCTATGACGAGTTGATCCGGAGGGGCTTTATTGCCGGGGAGGTGGGACGCGGCACCTTCATCAGGTCGGAACGCAGCGAGACCAGGACACCGTTCCTGCCTGAAAGCCAGCGCGGCGAGATCATCGACTGCTCGATGCTGAAGCCGGTTTTCGAGCCCCTGCACCAGGATGCGATGAGCGAGGCCCTGGCGGCCTTGAGCGCCGACATGCCGAGCCCCGTCATCTCGTCCTTCCGTCCGTCGCGGCTGTTGCACCGCTACCGGGAAGCGGCTTTGAAATGGCTGCGGCTGTGCGGGCTGCGCATGCAGTCCCAGAGCCTGCTGCTGACCAATGGCAACACATCGGCCATGACCATTTCGCTGATGACGGCCGCCAATCCCGGCGAACTCGTCGTTACCGAGGAGCTTGGGCATCACACACTCAAACCGCTGGTGCGCTATCTGGGTCTTCGCCTGCGCGGACTGGCCATCGACGAGGAAGGCATCGTCCCGTCTGCCTTCGCGCAGGCCTGCGACCGGGAGGCTGTGAAAGCGCTTTTCGTCATGCCCACCGGGCTTGCGCCCAAAGCCACGACCATGTCCGAGGAACGCCGTTCGGAACTGGTCTCCATCGCCCGTGAACGGGACGTGCTGATTGTCGAAAACGATGCATGGGGTCCGGTTCAGGCCAAGAGGCCGCCGCCGATTGCGGCGCTTGCCCCCGAGCGCACCTTCTATTTCACCAGCCTGACCAAGTGCATCATGCCCGGGCTGCGCTACGGATTTCTCGTCGTGCCGGAAACATTCGAGGCCGCCGCGGCGAACCGGCATCTCGTCACCAACTGGATGGTGACGGCCCTGATGGCCGAGATCGGCTCACGATGGATCTCCGATGGCACGGCGGAGCGCTTGCTCGATTGGCAAAAGAAGGCCCTCGGACGTCGCAACCGGCTCGCCGCGCGCATTTTTTCGGGGATCCCTTACTGCGGCAGCGAGAACGGCATGCATATCTGGCTGCCGCTTCCGCAAAGCTGGACGGAAGAAGAGTTTGTCGCCCATGCGTCGCGCAACGGCGTGGCGGTCGGGCCGGGGTCGTCCTTCGCGGTGTCCGGGGTCTCGCCGGAGCCCGGCATACGGATCTGCCTCGGGGCTGAATCAATGCAGGACCTGGAAAGGGGCCTGACAATGATCTGTCGCCTGCTTCGCAGTCAGCCCGAACCGGTCCTGCTCGCTTACTAGAAATCGCCGTATCCGCCACATCGACGTGTACCGGCAGGGCGCCACGCCTGAAATAATTGTCATGATTTAATATTTACATTGACTCTCGATTGTCACTGTTTCAGTTTCTCGAAACCATAACAAAGCGGGAAGCGTTCTCGTGCGTGCCGTTGCACCAGGCAACGGCCGCAAGTCTCAAACGTAAAACCGCTGGTCTGCCGGAACTGCTGTTCCAGGGCCGGCTGCAACCGCCAGATTTCTAGAGGAGAGCTCACTTATGAAAACCGCAATTCGCAAATTCCTGAGCGGTGCCGCTGCCGCGGCCATCCTGGTCTCAGGTATCGCGGCTGCCGAAGCCGCCAACTGGAAATATGCATTCGAAGAGTCGCTGACCGAAGTTCAGGGCGTCTACGCGCAGAAATTCAAAGAGGAAATCGAGAAGAATTCCGATCATACCATTCAGCTCTTTCCGTACGGCACGCTGGGTGAATCCGCCGATATCATGGAACAGGCCCAGGCCGGTATCCTTCAGTTCGTCGACCAGTCGCCGGGCTTTACCGGCGCGCTGATCCCGGAGGCCCAGGTGTTCTTCGTGCCCTATCTCCTCCCGACAGACCAGGAACATCTGGGCCGTTTCTACAAGCAGAGCAAGGCGATCAACGAGGACTTCACCGCGCTTTATGCCGACAAGGGCCTGGAACTGCTCGTCATGTTCCCGGAGGGCGAGGTGGCGATGACCACCAAGTCGCCGGTGACCGGCTGTGCCGATCTCAATGAGGTCAAGTTCCGGGTCATGACCAACCCGCTGCTGGTCGAATCCTACAAGGCCTTCGGTGCGACACCCACACCGTTGCCCTGGGGGGAGGTCTATGGCGGGCTTCAGACCAATATCATCCAGGGCCAGGAAAACCCGACCTTCTTCCTCTATTCGACGAAGATCTACGAGGTGACGGATCACATCACCTATGCCGGCCACAACAACTTCACCACGGCGGTGATGGCCAACAAGGACTTCTTCGACGGACTGAGCGACGCGGACAAGAAGGTCGTCCGGGATGCCGCGGCAGTCGCGTATGATTTCATTGTCGACTACCAGAAGGGCCTCGCCGACCAGGAACTGAAGAAGATCCTCGAAGCCAAGCCCGAGATGACCGTCACCGTGCTCAATGAAGAGCAGCGCCGCTGCTTCAAGGAAGCGGCAGCGGAAGTCGAAGCCAAATTCATCGAGATGACCGGCGACAGCGGCAAGGCTATCCTGAACCAGTTGAAGGCGGATCTGGAAGCAACAAAGAACTAACGGCGCACGGTGAGCGCGCGGCTTCGGGATTCAACGGGATGAATTCCGGGCCGCGCCTTGCGTCAACTGGGAGGGAAGCGTGAACGATATCACCGACAGGTCGGCACATTCGTCGGCGCTCCCGGGTTTTCTGGGAACGGTCGATGTCGCCGTCAGCCATCTGGAATCCGTGATGCTGGCCGCCGGCGTTCTGCTGATGGCACTCAACACCGTCGCCAATGTCGTCGGCCGCTTCGTGCTCCAGCACAGCCTGTTTTTCTCCGAGGAACTGAACCGGATCCTGATCATCCTGATCACCTTCGCCGGCATCAGCTATGCCGCGCGGCAGGGCAGGCACATCCGCATGTCCGCCATCTATGACGCCCTGCCCCCCGGTATGCGCAAGAACCTTATGGTCCTGATCGCGGCGGTAACGGCCCTGGCCATGTTCGCGCTGTGTTATTTCGCGATCGGCTATATCACCAAGGTCGCCAATTCCGGCCGCGTTCTGCCGGCCCTGCAACTGCCTGTCTACTGGATATTCCTGTGGGTGCCCGTCGGATTCTTCATGACGGGCCTGCAATACGCATTGACGGCGGTAAAGAACATGACGGCCAAGGATATCTATCTCTCGACGCAGGTGCTCGAGGGCTACGATGACGATGAGCTGGAAGTCTAGGGGGCGGAACGATGGCCATTACAATCTTCCTCATCATGGTCGTGCTCCTGCTCCTCGGCTTTCCGATGATGATCCCGCTGATTGCCGCCACGTTCGTCGGCTTCCTGATGATGTTCGGCGACATGAGCAAGATGGACTTCATGGTCCAGCAGATGATGGCCGGCATCCGGCCCGCCTCGCTGATTGCCGTTCCGATGTTCATCCTTGCAGCGGACATCATGACGCGCGGCCAGTCGGCCAACCGGCTGATCGACATGGTCATGACTTTCGTCGGCCACATCAAGGGCGGGCTGGCGGTCAGCACGGCGGCCGCCTGCACGCTGTTCGGCGCCGTATCGGGCTCGACCCAGGCAACCGTCGTCGCGGTCGGCTCGCCCCTGCGGCCGAGAATGCTGAAGGCCGGCTACAAGGACTCCTTCGTGCTGGCCCTGATCATCAACGCGTCCGATATCGCCTTCCTGATACCGCCCTCCATCGGCATGATCATCTACGGTGTCATTTCAAGCACCTCGATCGCCGAATTGTTCATCGCCGGAATCGGGCCGGGTCTCTTGTTGCTCGTCCTGTTTTCCGCCTACAGCATGATCTACGCGGCGATAAAGGGCGTTCCCACGGAGCCGAGGGTAAGCTGGAAAGAGCGCCTCATCTCGGTGCAAAGAGCGGTTTGGCCGCTGGGCTTCCCGGTCATCATCGTCGGCGGTATCTATGGCGGCGTGTTCAGCCCGACCGAGGCCGCGGCGGCCTGCGTCCTTTACGCCGTGATCCTTGAATTCATCGTCTTCCGGTCGCTGCAGCCGGCCGATATCTACCGGATCGCCAAGTCGACGGGCCTGATCACGGCGGTTGTGTTCGTGCTGGTCGGCGCCGGCGCGGCCTTTTCCTGGGTGATCTCATTCGCCCAGGTACCGCAGCAGATCCTGGCGGCGGTCGGTGTCGCCGATATGGGACCGAAGGGCGTTCTCGCCGTCATATCCGTTGCCTTCTTCATCGGCTGCATGTTCGTCGACCCGATCGTTGTCATTTTGATCCTGGTGCCGATCTTCGCGCCGGTGGTCCAGTCCGTCGGCCTCGATCCCGTGCTTGTCGGAACGATCATCACGCTGCAGGTGGCGATCGGATCCGCGACGCCGCCATTCGGCTGCGACATCTTCACGGCGATCGCGATCTTCAAACGGCCCTATGTCGAGGTCATCCGCGGCATCTTCCCGTTCACGGTCCTCCTGTTGGGGGTCTCGGTGGCTCTGATTTTCTTTCCGCAGATAGCGCTGTTCCTGCGCGATCTTGCATTCCGGTAAAGGAGGCCCTGGCACATGTTCACGCGTATCATCGCCGCCTGTGACGGCTCGGAAGGATCGAAAAAGGCGCTGAAGATCGCCGCCGGGCTGCAAAAGACCTGGAACGGCGAGCTGCACATCGTCACCATCTTCCGGCACCACTCGATGCTCGAGGGTTCGATGTCCATGGTGCGGCCCGAGGAGCCGGAGAACCTGGATGACGCACTGCGCGGACACGCAAAGCAAATTGCCGAGGAGGCCAAAACCCTCGCGCAGGCCGAAGGAGCCGGGAACGTTCGCGCTTTCGTCAAGAGCGGGCAGCCGGCGCGGTCGTTGGTCAAGCTGGCCCAGGAACACGAGGCCGACCTCATCGTGCTCGGAAGCCGCGGCCTCGGAGACGGGGAGGGCTTCCTGCTTGGCAGCGTCTCGCACAAGGTCACAAGCCTTGCAAGCTGCCCGGTGCTCGTGGTTTAGCGCCGGCCGTTGCGGACCCGGCAGGTATCGATGAAGGATGGCGTATAGATGACCACAGATCGTGTTTCGCGCTCCAACCATGCACCGGAGCTGGATGACCGCGCCGGCGAGATCCGCTTCGGCCTGATCGTGCTTTCGACCGACCTGACCAGCGAGGGGGACCTTTATCGCCTGCTGCCGCTCGACACCGTTTCCATCCACGTCTCTCGCGTTGCCTACGAAAATCCGACGACACCGGAGAATCTTCGCAAGATGACGCCACGCCTTGCCGAGGCGGCTGACCTGATTGCGCCGGGCGAGGACCTGCGCGCCATCTGCTACAGCTGCACGGCCGCTTCGGTGACGATCGGCGACGCGGAAATCACCACCGCGATCAACCGCGCGCGCCCGGATGTTCCGGTGGTGACGCCGACGCTCGCCGCCCGCCACGCGCTTTCCGCGCTTCGTGCGCGCCGGATCGCCATGCTCACGCCCTATCTTGAAAAAACCGCGGCGCCAATGGTCGACTATTTCACGCGCCACGGTTTCACCGTCACCAATGCGCACTGTTTCGGTCTCGAGGACGACCGCGACATGGCGCGCATTTCCGTCTCGACGATTGTCGATGCGGCAGTGGCCGTCGATACGGACGACGCCGATGCGCTGTTCGTTTCCTGCACTGCTCTCAAGGCAGTCGGGGCCATTGCCGAAATCGAGGCGCGCACCGGCAAGCCGGTGGTGACATCGAACCAGGCCTGCGCATGGGTCTTGTCCCGTTTGGGCGGCCTGCAGGATCACAGGCCGCCGGGATGTGGCCGTCTGTTCGAACAACCGCTTACAAACTTTCACAACGGAGAAGCTGCTTGAGCACGGAGCCCGTCGTCGGACCGGAGGAAATCGGTTCGGCACGCAAGACAATTGCCGCAACCATCAGGCTGACGCCGGTTGACCGGTCGGCGGCGCTGGAAGAGATTGCCGGCTCGCCGGTCTATCTCAAGCTAGAGCACACGCAGGTCACCGGCAGTTTCAAGCTGCGCGGAGCGACAAACGCCGTCGCCAACCTGTCGGAGGGCGAAAAGGCACGGGGCGTTGTCGGCGTTTCAACCGGCAATCACGGCCGCGGACTGGCCTATGCGGCCCGCGCGGCGGGGGTGCCGTGCATCATCTGCATGTCGAGCCTGGTGCCACAGGCGAAGATCGACGGCATTCGCGCACAGGGCGCCGACGTTCGCATCATCGGAAAATCCCAGGACGAAGCGCAGGAAGAGGTCAACCGCCTGGTCCGGGACGAGGGCATGGTCATGATCCCGCCCTTCGACCAACGGGATATTATTGCCGGGCAGGGAACGCTGGGCCTTGAACTGCTCGAGCAGGTTCCGGACGCCGGGACCATCCTTGTGCCGGTGTCCGGCGGCGGCCTGATCAGCGGCGTCGCGGCGGCGATCAAGGCACAGCGTCCGGGGGTTCGCATCATCGGCGTATCCATGGAGCGCGGCGCGGCGATGTATGCGTGCCAGAAGGCCGGCAAGCCGGTCCCGGTCGAGGAACTGCCGACCCTGGCCGATTCACTCGGCGGCGGCATCGGCCTCGACAATCAACTGACCTTCGCCATGACCCGCGATCTCGTCGACGATCTTCTGCTCGTCAGCGAGACGGAAATCGCGGCCGCAATCCGGCACCTTTACTGGAAGGAGCGGCAGATTGTCGAAGGGTCCGGCGCCGTCGGCGTCGCGGCGATCCTTGCCGGCAAGGTCCGGGCCGCCGGTCCTGTTGTCGCCATCTTGAGCGGCGGCAACATCGACCTGAACCAGCACCACCGGATTGTCAGCGGCGAAGACGTCGATGTTTCGAAGGAGGCGGCGTGAGATGGCGCATATCCGGATCCTGACCGAAGCCGTACTGCGGTCGGCGGTTGCCCTCGATCTTGACGCCATCGACTGCGTCGAGTGCGGGTTTGTGGCCCTTGCGGGCGGCGGGGTCGTCATGCCTCCGATCCTGTCCATGGCGATCAGACCCTTCAACGGCGAGGTGGACGTCAAGACCGCCTATGTGCCGGGCATCGACAGCTTCGCCATCAAGATTTCTCCCGGCTTTTTCGACAATCCGAAGCTGGGACTGCCGAGCACGTCGGGACTGATGGTCCTCTTTGCCGCCCGCACGGGAATGGTCGAGGCCCTGCTGCTCGACAACGGCTATCTAACCGATGTCAGGACCGCCGCGGCCGGGGCGGTCGCCGCGCGGCATCTGGCGCGTCCCGACGCAAACACGGCCTGCATCATCGGCGCCGGAACCCAGGCCGCCCTGCAGCTCCAGGCGCTTTGCCTCGTGCGCCCGATCGAGCGGGCAACGATCTGGGGACGCGATCCGGAAAAGGCCGAGCGCACGGCAGTCCGCGTCCGCGATCGTCTGGGTATTGCTGTTTCGGCTGCCGTTGACGCCGAAGACGCCATCTCAAAAGCCGATGTCATCGTGACGACAACACCGGCAGCCACGCCCGTTCTTCGTGCGGACTGGCTGCGTCCGGGACAGCACATCACCGCCATGGGCTCCGATCAGGACCACAAGAACGAACTCGAGCCGGCCTGTTTCGAGCGTGCCGATCTCTACGTGCCGGACAGGCTGCCCCAGACCCGTGCCCTTGG
Source organism: Nitratireductor sp. XY-223 (assembly GCF_004959855.1). GTDB lineage: Bacteria > Pseudomonadota > Alphaproteobacteria > Rhizobiales > Rhizobiaceae > Hoeflea_A. The sequence continues at coordinate 32,546 of NZ_SPNT01000006.1, forward strand.
CGAACTCCGAAGCGCGATAGCAGCCGGGATCGTCGCCGCGGATGCCACGTTCGCCGAACTGGGGGACATCATCACAAAAAAAGCGCCCGGACGGCGCGATGCCGATGCCATCACCATAGCCGACCTGACCGGAACCGGCGTTCAGGACACCGCCATTGCAACCTTCGCCCGTCAACGCGCCGAGGCCGGCAATGCCGGTACGGATTTCGAGAACTGAGCTGCACACATGAAAGCCCTGAGTATGCCTGCTGCGTCGCTCCCCTTCAGCCTCGATGAATATGCCCAAAGACTGGCCAAGACGCGCCGAGCCATGGAGGCCGCCGGCGTTGATGTCATCATCGTATCCGATCCGTCGAACATGGCATGGCTGACGGGCTATGACGGCTGGTCATTCTATGTCCATCAATGCGTGCTGGTGGGCCCCGGCGAAGATCCTGTCTGGTTCGGCCGCGGCCAGGACGCCAACGGCGCGGCGCGGACGACCTATCTGAGCCAGGAAGACATTGTCGGATATCCCGACCACTACGTGCAGTCGACCGAGCGTCACCCCATGGATTATCTCGCCGAACGCATTGCCGCGCGTGGATGGGGCAGCAAACGCATCGGTGTCGAGATGGACAATTACTGGTTCTCGGCCGCCGCCCTGGCGGCGCTGCAAAAGGGCCTTCCGAACGCGTCGATCGTCGATACCACCGCCCTTGTGAACTGGCAGCGGGCAGTGAAATCGCAGCAGGAGCTTGCCTATATGGAAAACGCCGCGCGGCTGGTGGAGCGCATGCACGGCGTCATTTTCGAAAAGGCTGCACCCGGCTACCGAAAGTGCGATCTCGCCGCCGATATCTATGAGGCCGGCCTGCGCTATGACGAGGCGCGCGGCTTTGGCGGGGATTATCCGGCGATCGTCCCGCTGCTGCCGTCCGGCGCGGACGCATCGGCGCCGCACCTGACCTGGAACGACGAGCCCATGCGGACAGGCGAGGGCACCTTCTTCGAGATCGCCGGCGTCTACAGACGCTACCATTGCCCGCTGTCGCGCACCGTCTTTCTGGGAAAACCGACGCAGACGTTCCTCGACGCGGAAATGGCGGTTCTTGAAGGCATGGAGGCCGGGCTGGAGGTGGCGCGCGCAGGCAACCTTTGCGAAGACATCGCCAGGGCATTCTTTGCGGTGCTCAACAGATACGGGATCGAGAAGGACAATCGTACCGGTTATCCGATCGGCCTGTCCTATCCGCCCGACTGGGGCGAGCGGACAATGTCGCTGCGCGCCGGCGACCGGACCGAGCTGCGGGAAAACATGACGTTCCATTTCATGACCGGGCTCTGGATGGACGGCTGGGGTTTCGAAATCACCGAAAGCATCGTCATCGGCAAACGCGGGCCGCGGTGCCTCGCCGACGTTCCGCGCAGATTGTTCGTCAAGGAGTAGTGGTCATGTCGGCCAATCCCATCACACCGACCATTGCACTCGATGACGAGGGAAAAAACCACGGGTTCCTGCGCCTGCCGTACAGCCGCGACGATTCCGCCTGGGGATCGGTGATGATCCCGATCACGGTCATCAAGAACGGCGACGGGCCGACCGCGCTGCTGACCGGCGCCAATCACGGGGATGAATACGAAGGCCCGGTCGCGCTGCAGGGCCTGGCGCTCAATCTGGACGCGGCGCACATAACGGGCCGCGTGATCATTGTGCCGGCGCTCAATTACCCGGCGTACCGCGCCGGCTTGCGCACATCGCCCATTGACCGTGGCAATATGAACCGTTCCTTTCCGGGACGCCCCGACGGCACGGTGACGGAAAAGATCGCCGATTTCTTCGCCACAAGGCTCGTGCCCCAGGCCGACGTCGTTCTCGACTTTCACTCGGGCGGAAAAACCCTTGATTTTGTCCCATTTGCATCGGCCCACGTCTTGGCAAACAAGGATCAGCAGGCGGCCTGTCTCGCCGCGGTCAAGGCATTCAACGCGCCTTATACGATGATGCTTCTCGAGATCGACAGCGCCGGCATGTACGACACAACCGTCGAGGAGCAGGGAAAAGTATTCGTCACCACCGAACTCGGCGGTGGCGGGACGGCGACGGCGCGCTCGATCGCGATCGCCAAGAAGGGCGTGCGAAACGTGCTCAAACACGCCGGCATCATGCCGGGCGAGCCGGAAATCGAACCGTCGATTATGCTCGATATGCCCGATGCCGGCTGCTTCGTGTTCTGCGAGGATGATGGGCTGATCGAGCCGGTCCTTGATCTTGGAGATCCCGTCGGGGAAGGGGATATCGTCGCGCGGGTCTGGCCGGTCGACCGCACGGGCCGGGCGCCGATTGAATACCGCGCCCGCCGCTCCGGTATTCTGGTATCGCGGCATTTTCCAGGACTGATCAAATCCGGCGACTGCATGGCGGTCGTTGGCGTCAGGTCCTGACGGCGGTTACCAGTTCTGTTTCTTTGGAGTTTGATCAGCAGCATCTGATGCTACCGGCAGAGCGCTGCTTTAGTCGCGAAGCGCCTCCTGAGCAGTATCCCTTCGTCTTCAGTCCCACCTGAGCGCCCTTGCCGTCCGATGATTCAACTGGTATCTACCAAGGCCCATGCGATAGGACCAGTTATGCGTGATTATTCGGATCTATATCTGTATCTCATCAAACATCTGGAGAACTCCAACAAAGGCGAACCGCTGTATCGCCGGCTATCGCTCGCGCTGTCTGGTGCGTTGAAGTCAGGTGCCTTGTCTGAATCGGCCCATCTGCCGAGCGAAAGGAAACTGTCTGAAAAACTCGATATGAGCAGGGTAACGGTTCGTCGAGCGCTTGATGAGCTGCAAACCGAAGGATTCCTGAAAAGACGGCAGGGCGCCAGAACGTCAATCAAACCGCGACTTGAGAAACCGCTGTCGGTTCTGACCGGATTTTCCGATGAATTGAAAGCGAGGGGAATGGAGCCGGGACAGCGCTGGATCTCGCGCAAGACCGTCAACCCTACGCCGGCAGAATCCATGGCGCTTGGTGTATCGCCCTCGGAATTTGTGGTCCGGCTGGTCCGTGTTCGCCTGGCGGATGGTGTCCCGATCGCCGTGGAACGGGCCGCGGTGCCAAGTTCGTTCCTGCCTGACAGTGATTTGGTGACACACTCACTATATGCCGCGCTGACCTCGGCGGGTGCAGGGCCAGCGCGTGGAGTACAAAGAATCCGGGCGGGCATCATGACAAAAGCGGACGCCGAGCTGCTGGAGGCGGAACCCGGATCGCCGCTTCTGATCGTAGAGCGCCGCTGTTTCCTTGAAGACGGCCGGCCGGTCGAGTTTACGGAAACCCGTTACAATGGCGATCGGTACGATTTTTCGGCCGAGCTGCAGAATTAGATTTGGTACATACCAGTTATAATTTTGTTGCATGCTGGTATTAAACTGGTATTTGATCTGACCTTATGTTGGGGAGATCGATGTGCCATCAATCCTAGAGCAGCTGCGTGGAGGCCTGATTGTCTCGTGTCAGCCCGTCATTGGCGGGCCGCTTGACCGCCCTGACATCATAGCAGCCTATGCGCTGGCGGTGCTTGACGGCGGCGCGCGAGGTTTGCGGGTTGAGGGGATCGAGAATATCAAGGCCGTGCGAGCGGTCACCGACGCGCCGATGATCGGATTGATAAAGGAGGATCTGGACAACAGCCCGATCCGGATCACGCCTCATGCGATTCAGGCACGTGAAATAGCGGCGGCCGGCGCGGACATTGTTGCCTTTGATGTCACCGACAGAGCGCGGCCTGAGCCAGTTTCCAACCTGGTCGAAACCATTTGTGAGGCAGGAGCAATGGCGATGGCCGATTGCTCATGTTCAACGGACGGTCAAAGAGCCGCCGATCTGGGCTGCGAAATACTCGGGTCGACAATGTCCGGGTATGTTGGCGGACCGGTTCCCGGCGCGCCGGATCTGGAGCTGGTGGCCGCCCTATCGCGACTTGGACGTTTTACCGTCGCAGAGGGTCGATACCAGCGACCTCAGGACGCTGTCCTTGCCCGGCAAAAGGGCGCGGACGCCGTTGTGGTCGGGTCTGCTATCACGCGGCCGGAGCATATCACCACCTGGTTCGCGGATGCGTTGGCAGGTGTTGGAAGGACGGGTGACCGCTGATGTCTGCCACGTTGTCCATTGATATTGGCGGTACGAAAATTCTCGCTGCGCTCGTCCGGGGGAAAGAGGTGTTGAAATCCGGCACGGTGCCGACCTCGCGCGGCGACGGGCCAGATCGCTGGGTGTCTCAGGCCGCTGAGCTGGCTGCTCGCTGGCGCGGTGAATTCGACCGCTGCGGCGTAACCGTTACAGGCAAGGTTCACGGGGGTCTGTGGTCCGCGATGAACCCCAGGACTCTCGATATTCCCGATGGATATCCACTCGAAAGTCGGGTTGCGGCTGTCTTCGACGTGCCGGTCACGCTCTGTAATGACGCTCAGGCTGCGGCCTGGGGTGAATATTGCTTCGGGGCTGGAAACCAGACCGACACTGTCTTTTTAACCGTCTCAACCGGTATTGGCGGTGGTGCGGTGATCGATGGGCGGCTCATTCAAGGGCAGTCGGGGATCGCGGGACATTTTGGATTGCTGCAATCCGAAAGTGGCGCATTGCTTGAAGACACCGCCTCAGGAAGCTGGATTGCCGACGAGGCAGCCCTGCGCGGTCACTCCGCAGGGGGGCCGGAAGTTTTTGCGGCAGCGGCAAATGGTGAAGCCTGGGCGAAAAATATCATTGATGAGTCCGCGGCCCATATTGCTGGGCTTTGCCGCAATCTGCAGCTCATTTTCGATCCAGCCGTCATTGTCATCGGCGGCGGCGTGGGTCTGGCACCCGGATATCTGCCGCGGGTGAAAGCCAAACTTGAAATTCTGCCTGCTGGTGTTTCATCGACCCTGGCCCGTGCGGCGCTGGGGGCGAATGCAGGTGTATTGGGAATCGCCGCACTCGCAAACTTGAAAAACACCAGGGAGATTAGAAAATGACGATATCGCGTATGCTCATATGCTCTGCCGCGCTATCGGTGCTTTCCGCAGGCGCCGCGCAAGCGGAAGTAACTGTTCTCGGTTGGCCGGGTGGTCCTGAAGAAGAAGCTCTTCGCGCTGTTGCAGAAATCTACAACGCCAAGTCCGATGTTGCCGAAGAAGACAAGGTAGAACTTCTGTTCACCTCGCGTGACGGTTTCTTCGACAAGCTCCAGGTCGATTTGGCGGCCGGTAGCAATGCCTTTGACGCCAACCTGATCGCAACCTATTCGATTGGTCGCTATGCGCCGTATATGGAGCCGATCACGCTGTCGGGCGAAGCCAGCGCGGTGTTTGGCGACACCGTTCTGTCGACCATGCAGTTTGATGGTGCGCAGTACGGCGTCCCGACCGATCTCTCGCTGCATTTTCTCTATTATCGAAGCGACCTGATCGACGCGCTCATGGCAGACGATGCCGCCAAGGCTCGTTACGGTGACATTTCTGAAGAATATCTGGGTGTGCGCCTGGAACCCAAGAACCCCGACGAATGGACTTGGCAGGATTTTGTGGCGAACGCTCTCTATTTCAGCCAGTCCGTGAACCCGGACAGCCCCACGCGTTACGGCACGGTGATCCAGATGAAGAACCTGCTGTTCAACATGATGGTCTTCCACTCCTGGCCGCGCAGTTTTGGCGCAAACTGGATGGATGATGCCGGAAACATCACGGTGGATTCCGAAGCCTACCGGAACGCGCTTGAAACAGTGAAGATGCTGTACGATGCCGGCGCTACCCCTGCAGATTCCACGTCTTACGAATACGCCGAGGCGAATGCGGCTTATTCCGCCGGGCAGGTTGCCGCAATGGTGCAGTGGAATGCAGCCGCAGGCGAACTGAAGGGCGCGCAGGCTGAAACCAAAACAGTTGCGCCACCGACCGGTCCCGAAGCACGGTTCACCCATATCCACGGGCTCGGGCTCGGGCTAAATGCGGCGGCCGAAAACAAGGATGGTGCCAGGGCATTTCTCGACTGGCTTTCCACCGAAGAGGCTGCCCTGGCTTATGCGCGTTCCGGTGGTGCACCCGGATTGGCAGGCGAAACCGTGGTAAAATTGGCGGAAGAACGCCCGGACCTGGTTCAGGTTGGCGATTATGCCTCCAACTACGGTTTCGTCATGAACGGTGGAACGTCCGAGAATGCGCTTTCGGTCTACGAAGCGCAGGCCAAGGAGTTCACCGGCTATTGGGCAGGCACCCAGAGCCTTGATGATGCGATGAGCAATATCTCGGCAACCATGAACGAGCTTTTGAAGTAGACTGCCTCGGGGCCGGCTCATCCTCCCGGCCGGCCCCACTCCCGGGATTCCTCGATGCGCCTTTCTTCAAGCCAGGAAAATGCGGTTCTTGCCAGCCCAGTCGTTCTTTTTCTGCTGGCGCTTTTGGGTTTCCCCGTTGTCCTGAGCGTCGTTTACGGATTTTCCGAGGCGAACTTTCAGGCCCTGATGTCACCAACATTCGTTGGCTTGGAGAACTTTCACCTCGTTCTCAATGACATCGGTTTCTGGAATGCGGCCTGGTTCTCGCTGCGCTTCGCGGTCATCACGGCTTTTCTCGAATGTGCACTTGGTCTGTTTCTGGCCGTCTATCTGGCGCCTCTGATCAGAAACCACGGGTGGATGGTCGCGGTGCTCATCATTCCAATGATTGTGGCGCCGGCAATGATGGGATTGATGTACCGGCTGGTGCTTCACGAATTTGCGGGACCGATACCGTTCTATTTCTATCAATGGTTCGGTTGGTCCCCGTCTTTTTTGAGCGCGAAGACGGTTTTCCAGACCATCATTGTTGTCGAGACCCTGCAGTGGACACCTTTCGCTTTTCTGCTTTTCATGGCGGCGTACCAGGCAATCCCGCAGGAAATTCGTGAAGCAGCGTCCGTCGACGGAACGCGCCCGTGGCGCATGTTCTGGAAGATCGAATTACCGCAAATGCTGCCAACGCTCTTCGTTGCCGGTTTCATAAGATTCATCGATGGTTTTCGCGTGTTCGACAACATCTACACCCTGGTTGGAGCAGGACCGGGTGGGTCCACGACATCAATGTCCATCTACATTTACGAGACGTTCCTTCGGCGAGGCGAAATAGGGAAGGCAATGGCGGCCGCCATCCTCTTGTTTCTGGTGGCATTTCTTGTTCTCGCCCTCGGGCAGTATCTGATGAGGCGGAGCCAATGAAATTACACTTGGCCCTCAGATGGATCGTCTTCGCCTTTGTTGCGCTGATTATGAATTTTCCGGTGATCGCAACGTTCATAACAGCACTGAAATCTCCCTCCGAGATCTCGAGAAATCCGTCTCTTGTGGTTGACAGCCCGACGCTTGAGAACTTTGTGACCGTTCTCACCGTAAGTGATCGTCTGAATGTCTATCACTATTTGTGGAATTCGTTTTCGGCGGCAACGATCGGTGCGATATTGCCAATGCTTGTCGCTTTTCCGATGGCTTGGGTAATGGTACGGCGAGGCTATGGGCGTGCGCTCCTGTTCCCTCTTATCGTCAACCTGCGTGCCTTGCCGCTCATAATTTTCGCGGTGCCGCTCTATTTGATGTTCTCCGTTGCGTATCTGCTCGATACGCGGATCGGTCTCGGGCTGGTCCTTGCCATCGTCAACCTGCCACTGACACTCATGCTGCTGGTCAACGCGGTCGCGGAAATTCCAATTGAACTCGAGGAGGCCGCGCATATGGACGGAGCCAGGTTGCCACGCCTCATCGGGCGGGTTGTGCTGCCTCTGTGCCGTCCCGCTTTCATAACCACGTTCGTTTTCGGCTTTATCACCGCGTGGAACGAATTCCTCTTTGGTCTGATCCTGACCACTCAGCGAGCGGTGCCGATGACGGTCGGTGCGTCGTTCTTCTTCGCGACCTCTGGAGGTGGCGTTCAGTGGGGCGTTGCCGCCGCCGTGATGGTTGTGGCGGCTCTGCCACCGCTGATTCTGGGTCTGGTCATGTACCGCAGGATCTCCGGATCCATGGTTTCCGGAGCAGTGAAGGGATAAGGGATGTCGAGAGTATCGCTGGAAAATGTCTGCAAGTCCTTCACTGCACTGGAGGTGATCAAATCAGTTTCGCTTACGGTGGAGGACGGCGAATTTTGCGTTTTCGTCGGACCGTCGGGCTGCGGGAAATCCACCTTGCTGCGCATGATAGCAGGGCTCGAAGGTGTGACTTCAGGCCGGATACTGATCGACGACGAAGATGTCACCGGGCTTGAGCCCTACGATCGTCATCTGTCCATGGTTTTTCAAAGCTATGCGCTCTATCCGCATCTTTCCGTCCGGCAAAACATCGCCTTTGCCCTGGAGACCGCAAAACAACCCAAGAATCTGATTGAACAGAAAGTCGCCGAGGCGGCGCGAATGCTGAAACTCGAAGAATACCTGGATCGCAGACCATCCGCATTGTCGGGTGGCCAACGCCAACGTGTTGCGATCGGACGGGCGATTGTACGAGAGCCCAAAGCCTTCCTGTTTGATGAACCCCTGTCCAATCTGGATGCCGCGCTGCGCGGCGAGACAAGAATTGAGATAGCGTCTCTTCACAAATCGTTGGGCGCCACCATGATTTATGTGACGCATGACCAAGTGGAGGCAATGACGCTTGCCGATCGCATTGTCGTGTTGAACAAGGGGCAGATCATGCAGGTCGGCAGTCCGCAGGAATTATACGAGCGTCCCGGCAACACGTTCGTCGCACAATTTCTCGGAAGCCCAAAAATGAATGTGATTGAAGCATCCGGCACCGGAAGAGGTGACATCAAGCTGCCCGGCAATAGATGCCTCGCGCTTTCTGAGGGCAACTCCGAAACCATCAGGCAGGTTGGAATTCGGCCCGAACAGATCGCAGTAACCGACGAGGCCGATGCGACGATCACGGGGACGGTCAAACTGCGGGAATACCATGGATCCGTGCTGAACCTTGTCGTCGACGCGGGACCGATCGGGGACCTCTCGGTCTTGGCGCCCAGTGTGTCCGGTTTGGCTGAGGGAAAGCGGATCGGCCTTGGATTTCCGACCGAAGCTCTTCATTTCTTCGATGCGCGCGGCCAGCGCGTTGAACTTGGCCCGGGTGCTCGAAGGTAACCACTGAGCCGGCCAGAAGGTCCGGTGTTGCTCATGTAACAAGAAATACCCTCAGCCGTGCAGCGGCTATTCCTGGAAATAGTCGGGTTTGCCCGTTGTCCAGGTCTCGCCCCAATGCTGGCTTCCGCCGGCGACATGGAACACTTCACCGGTGACATATCCGGCGGCTGGACCGCCGAGATAGGCGCAGGCTTCGGCGACCTCCCAGGGGCTGCCGGTGCGCATCATCGGATTGGACCGGTAATATTGTGCCCGCGCTTCCGGCGTATAGACCTTCCAGCCTTCGGTCTCGATGGCGCCGGGCGCAATACAGTTGACGCGGATATCGAGCGGTGCCCACTCGACGGCGAGATTCTGGCTCAGACCGATGACACCGGCGCGCGCGGCAACTGTGTGGGCGACGCCGTAGAGGCCGTGGCGTGTCACGACGACAATATTGACGATTGAGCCCGGCTGCTTGCTGTCGCGCCAGCGGCGTGCGGCCGCCTGCATCATGAACCAGGTGCCGTTCAGATTGGTGTCGATGACTGCGTTCCAGCCTTTCTCCGAAAAGTCGATGGCCGCTTGCGGGAACTGCCCGCCGGCACTGTTGACCAGCAGGTCGAGGCGCCCCTGCGTCTCCCAGACCTTGTCGAACAGGGCATCGACCGATTCGGGGCGGCGGATATCTACGACAATGCCGCTTGCGGCGATCTCGCGTTCCGCAAGCGCCGATACCAATGCGTCGATGCGGTCCCGTTTGCGGCCGGCAATGACAACCCGTGCGCCCAGGCGTCCAAGCAACCAGGCCGTTGCGCGGCCAATCCCGCCGGCGCCGCCGGAGACAAGGACGACGTGACCGGCAAAGGCATCGGGCGCATAGATCGTCGGACTGGTCGCCAGCGCATCGTCGTCGAGGCCGATTTGTTCCGACGAACCGGGCGCTCCGGTTTTGCTGTCGTTCGCCATGTCAAAGGACATCCTTCAGCAGTTCGCCGGCAATGATCATTTTCCGGACTTCCGTCGTTCCCGCGCCGATTTCCAGCAGCTTGTTGGAGCGGTAGAGCCGGTTGATCTCGGATTCCCAGATGTAACCCGCTCCGCCATGGACCTGCACCGCCTTGTCGAGAACCTGGTGACAGGCCTCAGCCGCGTACATGACCGATGCGGCCGTAAGCATGTGAATGTCGCCGCGGCCGCCTCCGCCGACTTCCAGCGGCGCGGCGGCGGCGAGCGTGCGGTAGGTGAAGGTGCGCATCGTCTCAACCGCCACATACATTTCGGCGATCATCGACTGCACCATCTGGAAGCTTCCGATCGGTTTGCCGAACTGTTTGCGGGTCTGGGCGTATTCGATCGACAGTTCCAGCGCGCGCTCGGCAACGCCGAGGCAAATCGGCGCGATCATGGAGCGTTCGAGATCGAGGCCGCTCATGACGATGGAAACGCCCCTGTTTTCCTCGCCGAGGCGGTTTTCCGCCGGAACACGGCAATCGTTGAAGACCAGCTCCGCCGTCTGGCTGCCGCGGTACCCCATTTTTTCGAGTTTCTGGGCGACCTCGAAGCCGGGAAAATCCTTTTCAACGATGAAGGCGGAAATGCCGTGCGCGCCGCGCTCCTTGTCGGTCTTGGCATAGACAAGCACGACATCGGCGACCGGACCGTTCGTGATGTAGATCTTCGTGCCGTTGAGCACATAATGATCGCCATCGCGGCGCGCGGTGGTGCGCATGGATCCCAGCGCATCGGAGCCGGCACCCGGTTCCGTCAGGCCAAGCGCGCCGATCTTGCGACCCGAGCACAGGTCAGGGAGGTATTTGCGGCGCTGTTCCTCATTGGCATTTCGATAGATGTTGTTGAGGCACAGGTTCTCATGTGCCACCCAACTGAGCGCCAGTGCATGGTTCCACCGCCCGAAGGCCTGGACCAGCAGGCCGGACGTGACGAGGTCCATGCCGACCCCGCCGTATTCCTCCGGCACGGTGATTCCGAAAAAGCCCGCGTCCCCCATCTTCGGGAAAATATCGTCCGGCCACCATTCCTCCGCATCCATCTTCTCCGAGAGGGGATAGAGCTCGTTGCGCGCATAGCGGTCGGCCTGGTCGAGGATCTCGCGCTGCTCGGCATTCAGATCAAAAGTTCCTCCGTCGTCGAAGTTGGCGAGATAGTCGGTCGCCGCGGCGCTGGTCATTGGCTTGTTCCTCCCTTTGAAGCCCATATTTTACCGCCGCAACTGTCCGCGTCGCAACCGGGCTTAATGAACGTGACTGGATATTAGTGAATTTAATTTACCTAGTCTAGAAGATATTTTTTCGGAAAATTTGGTAATTAAAATAACATAAAAACAGATGTTTAGTAGAAAAAATTGAATCCGCCTCAAAATTTTCACAGATTCTGCAAATTCGAAGTTGACAAAATAAGTGAGTCTAATTCATTTTAGGCGAAAGCGTGATTGACGGCCCCACGGCTGAAAGCGCGCAGGGAGGATCATTTGCAGAATGTCGTTCGGACCGCCCGGCAAGGCGGCGTGCTGACCATCACCATCAACCGGCCGGAGCGTCGCAATGCGCTCAACGAGGCGGTTGCGTCGGGCATAGCCGCGGCCCTGGATGCCGCGGAAGCTGATCGGCAGGTGCGCGCGGTGGTGCTGACGGGTGAGGGCGACAAGGCGTTTTGCGCCGGCGGCGACCTGCAGCTTAATGCCGACGGCACGCCGTTCACCATCTCAGCTGACGATCCGCGCCACTATGTCGCCCGGCTGTTTCGACGCATGCAGGCCTGCCGGCTGCCGATCATCGCCCGGGTCAACGGGCATGCCCTTGCCGGCGGCTTCGGTCTTGTCTGCGCATGCGATCTGGCGGTTGCGCGCGAGGACGCCCTGATCGGTGTGACGGAAGTCAAGGTCGGCCTGTTCCCGATGATGATCCTGCCATTGCTGCTGCGCGTCGTGCCCGAGCGCACGCTGATGGAGATGTGCCTGACCGGCGAGACGATGAACGCTGGCGAGGCGGCTCAGCAAAGACTGGTCAACTACGCGGTGCCGGCCGCCGAACTCGATGCGAAGCTGGACTGGCTGGTCGGGCGTGTGACGTCCAAGTCGCCGACCGGCATCCGGCTCGGCAAACAGTCGCTGGCCAAGATCCGCGAGATGAGTTTCGACGGCGCACTCGAATATGCGCAGTTCATGCTGGCCAATATGAGCCGCACATCCGATGCGCGCGAAGGCTTCGCGGCTTTTGCCGAGAAGCGCGCGCCCGAATGGACGGGGGAGTGAGCGCCATGGCGAAGACCGTCCGCATCGGTTGCGGTGCCGGCTTCTGGGGCGACACGCCGGAAGGTCCCGCCCAGCTCGTCAGGTCCGGCGGGATCGACTATCTCGTGCTCGACTATCTTGCCGAAATCACCATGTCGATCCTTGCCCGGATGAAGGCCAAAAGGTCCGATCTCGGCTACGCGACGGATTTCGTGGGCATGGTGGCCGCACCCCTGGCGAAGGAAATAGCCGAAAGAGGTGTCCGCGTTGTCACCAATGCCGGAGGGATCAATCCCGAGGCCTGCCGCGACGCGCTGCAAAAGGCCTTCGACGATGCCGGCGTCGCGTTGAAGGTCGCGGTTGTGCGGGGCGACGATCTGAGCGAAAGCATCGATCGGTTGCGGGCGCGGGACGTGCGGGAAATGTTCAACGGCAGGCCGCTTCCCGAAAAGCTCGCCAGCGTCAGCGCCTATCTCGGGGCGTTCCCGATTGCCCGGGCGCTTGACGAGGGAGCGGATATCGTCCTGACCGGCAGGGTCACGGATTCGGCGCTGGCGCTCGGACCGCTGATCCATGAATTCGGCTGGGGCGCGACAGACTACGACCGCCTCGCCGCCGGCAGCCTCGCAGGCCACGTTCTCGAATGCGGCACGCAGGCAACCGGCGGTATCTTCACCGATTGGCGCGAAGTCGAGGGCTGGGACCGGATGGGCTTCCCGGTTGCCGAGTGCCACGAAGACGGGAGCTTTGTTCTCACCAAGCCGGACGGAACGGGCGGTCTCGTCAGCCCGATGACGGTTGCGGAGCAGATCGTCTACGAGATCGGCGATCCGGCCGCCTATGTGCTTCCCGACGTCGTATGCGATTTTTCAGATGTCCGGCTCTCCCAAGCGGGTCGGAATAGGGTGCGCGTCCAAGGAGTCCGAGGGCGCGCACCCACTTCAACCTACAAGGTCAGCGCCACCTTCGCGGACGGCTACCGCGCCTCCGTGACGATGATGATCGCCGGCCATGAAGCCGTTGCCAAGGCGAAAGCGGTCGGATCGGCGATCCTGTCGCGCGCCCGCAGGCTTATGGCCGAGGCGGGATTTGCCGACTTTACCGAAACCTCGGTCGAAGTGCTCGGCGCGGAATCGACCTACGGCGCTGCCGGCCGCGCATCGGATGCGCGCGAGGTGATCCTCAAAATCGCTGTGCGGCACAATGACAAGGACGCGCTCAAGGTCTTCGCGCGGGAGATCTATCCGGCCGCGACTGCCATGGCGCAGGGCCTGACCGGGTTTGCCGGCGGCAGGCCCGATCCGCAGCCGGTGATACGCCTGTTCTCGTTCCTCGTTGATAAAGCCAATGTTCCGGTCGAAGTCGAAATCGGCGGCAGACGCGTCTCCGTTCCGGTGCCGGCCGGCACGCCCGACCGGGAAGAGGCGGTCTCCAATACCGCTTCCCCGAGCGATCCGCTGCCGAAGGGTGAAACCGTCACGGTGCCGCTTCTGGCGATTGCGCACGGGCGCAGCGGCGACAAGGGCGACATCGCCAATATCGGCATCCTCGCGCGGCGACCGGAATACCTGCCTGCCATTCGCGGCGCGCTGACCGCCGAAGCGGTGCGTGATTATTTTGCGCATATCGTCACCGGCCGGGTCGAACGCTTCGAATGGCCGGGCCTTCATGGCTTCAATTTCATGCTGCACGGCGGCCTTGGCGGCGGCGGAATCGCATCGTTGCGCCACGACCCGCAGGGCAAGACCTATGCGCAGATGCTGCTCGACATGACCGTTGATATCCCCGTCGCCTGGCTGGACTCGGACGCTTCCCTGGCCAAATGGTCGAAAAGCCAAAACCGCCAGGAGGAATACGCATGACAACAGCCACAGCCAAACGCAGCTTCGTTCGCCTGCCGCGCGAGCAGCGCATGCGCGAGATCGAGGCGGCAGCCCGCGAGGTCTTTTCGCAGCGCGGCTATGACGCTGCGTCCATGACCGACATCGCAAAACGGGCCGGTGTTTCCGAGGGCTCGATCTACAAGTTCTACACCAACAAGCGCGATCTGCTGCTGACGGTGATCCGCACCTGGTATCAAAGCATGATCGACGAGTTCATGGAAAAGCTGTCGGGCGTCGAGGGAACCCGGGCACAGCTTCAGACCGTTATCTGGCAGCACCTTAAATCGATCAAGGCCAATCCCGATTTGTGCCGCCTGTTCTTCTTGGAAGTCAGGAGTGCTGACGATTATTTCGACAGCGATCTCTTTCACCTCAACCGCGACTACACGCATGTCCTGATGGATATCATCCAGGGTGGCATCGACCGCGGCGAAATCCGCCCGGACATTTCAATCCCGCTCGTGCGCGACATGGTGTTCGGCGGCATCGAGCACCGCGTTTCGGGCTTTCTCGTCAACCGCGGTGATTTCGACCACGACGAAACCGCCAACCAGCTCACCGATATGGTGATGGCCGGCATGGCGGCGCCCGCGAAGACGCCGAACGGCCTCGAAGCATTGGTCGAGCGGCTGGAACGGGTCGCCGACCGTTTCGACGGGCCGGGGGGCGGAGAAGGCTGACCATGCTGACGCTCACCAATGTGCAGATCATGTACGACCGGGCGATCGAAGCCGTCCGCGATGTGTCGCTGACCGTTGATGGCGGGCGGATCGTTGCCCTGCTCGGGTCGAACGGCGCCGGCAAGTCGACGCTTTTGAAGGCGATTTCCAACGTCCTCTACCCGGAAGAGGGCGAAGTTCTGCACGGTGAGATCGCGCTGGATGGCAGGAATCTTTTGACCATGTCCGCCGATGCCATCGTTGCAAGCGGCATCGTTCAGGTTCCGGAGGGCCGCCGGCTGTTTCCGCTGATGACGGTTGAGGAAAACCTGACGATGGGCGGCTTCCTGAAATCGCGCGGCGATGTCTCCGCCGACCTCGATCGTGTCTACGCGATGTTCCCGCGCCTCAAGGAGCGGCGCAATTCGACGGCCGGCTATCTTTCCGGCGGCGAGCAGCAGATGGCCGCCATCGGCCGGGCCCTGCTTGCCAGGCCGAAGCTGCTGATGCTCGACGAGCCGTCGCTTGGCCTGGCGCCGCAGATCATCGACCAGATTTTCGAGACCATCGTCGCGCTGAACCGTGACGAGGAAATGTCCATTCTGCTCGTCGAACAGAATGCCTCGCTGGCGCTGCAGATCGCCCACTACGGTTACATCGTCGAAAACGGCCGCGTTGTCCTGGACGGTCCGGCCGAGCGCATTGCCGGCAACGAGGACGTCAAGGAGTTCTATCTCGGCTTTTCCGAGGCAGGTGCGCGCAAGAACTACCGCGAAGTCAAACATTACAAACGGCGCAAGAGGTGGCTGTCGTGAGTGCGCTTTTAGAACTCCGCAATGTCACCCGGCGCTTCGGTGGACTGACAGCCGTCGACAACGTGGCGTTCGACGTGCCCGAGGGTGCCATTTACAGCGTCATCGGGCCGAACGGCGCCGGAAAGACGACCCTGTTCAACCTGATCAGCGCGCTGTTCCAGCCCAACGAAGGTACGATCGAATTCGACGGCCATCAGATTCACCGGGCAAAGACCCACCAGCTTGTCGATTTCGGCATCGGGCGCACGTTCCAGAACCTTGCGATCTTCTCGCATGCGACAGTCGTTCAGAACCTGCTTGTCGGCCTGCACCACACACTGAAAGCCAATCCGCTGACGGCAGCGCTGTTCTGGGGCCCGGCGCAGCGCGAAGAGATCGCTGCAAGGAAGCGGGTCGAGGAGATCATCGACTTCCTGGAGATCGAGCATTTGCGCGACATGCCCGTCGGCCTCTTGTCCTACGGCCTTCAAAAACGGGTCGAGCTCGGCCGGGCGCTGGCGACCGGCCCGAAGATGCTTCTGCTCGACGAAATGGTGTCCGGCATGAACAGCGAGGAGACGGAGGACATCGCCCGTTTCATCCTCGACATTCGCGAAGAACTCGGCGTCACCGTCGTCATGGTCGAGCACGATATGGGCATCGTCATGGATATTTCCGACCGCATCGCGGTGCTCAATCACGGGGCGCTGATCGCCGAGGGAACCCCCGCCGAAATCTCGTCCGACGACGCTGTCGTGCAGGCCTATCTGGGGAAGAACTGACCATGTTGCGTGACGTGTCCTTCATGGAGAAATCGACGCTTCCGGGCCTGCTGCGGTTCTGGGCGGACCGGCACCCGGAAAGGCTTGCCTTCCGCGAAAAGGACCTCGGCATCTGGAACCGCTTCACCTTCCGCGACTATTACGAGAACACGAAGGACTTCGCCTACGGCCTCGTGGCGCTGGGTGCGAAGAAGGGCGATTTCCTGGCCGTTGCCAGCGAGGACACGCCCGAATGGATGTTCGCGGATCTCGCCGTCCAGGCCCTCGGCGGCGCCTGCATCGGGATCTATCCGACGAATCCGTGGCCGGAGCTGCGCTACATTCTCGAACATTCGCAAGCCCGTTTCGTCGTCTGCGGCGACCAGGAGCAGACAGACAAGGTCTTCGATGCGCTCAAGCATGGCGGCGAGCTTCCGCATCTGGAAAAGATCATCTGCGTCGACATGAAGGGCCTCAAGCACTATCCGCGCGACATGCTGATGAGCTTCGAGGAGGTGGCCGCGCTCGGCCGCTCCAGGCGCGAGGAATACGGATCGCTTTTCGAGGAATCCATCGATGCGCTCGATCCCGGCGGGACCGCCGTTGTGGTCTACACATCCGGAACCACGGGCATGCCCAAGGGCGCGATGCTTTCCCATCACGGCCTGATCTGGGGCGCCCTGCGGCTGTCGGAGCGCCACGGCATCGACGAGACGAACTGGGAGGTGCTGTGCTACCTGCCGCTTTGCCATGTGGCCGAGCGGCTGTGTTCGACCGTCATGCAGCTCGTCAACGGAACGCCGGTCAATTTCGCCGAATCGATCGATGCGGTGAACCAGAACCTGCGCGAGATTGCGCCGACCGGTTTTCTCGGCGTGCCGCGCATCTGGGAGAAGCTGCAATACGGGGTGATGATCCAGCTCAAGGACGCAACGCCCCTGCAGCAGCGTATCGTCAGGAAAAGCCTCGAAATCGGGCGGGCGATCGCCCGGCGCCAACTGGCGAATGGCGGGGAGCGAAAGTCGCTCAGCGACAGGCTGGCATTCGCAGCCCTGTGGGTGCTGTGCTTCCGTTCCCTGCAGAAATCGATGGGCCTCGATAGGGCGCGCACCATGCTGTGTGGAGGCGCATCGATTTCGCCGGAGGTGCTCGAGTTCTTCTGGGCACTCGGCCTCAGGGTCTACCAGGTCTACGGGATGACCGAACTTTCGGGCATATCGCACAGCCAGTATCCGGGCCACACGGCGCTCGGCCAGGCGGGGCCGCCGCTCGATACGTATGAGCAGAAGATCGCGAAGGACGGCGAGATCCTGGTACGTTCACAGGCGGTGTTTCCGGGCTATCTGCGCAATGAGGAAGCCACCGCGCAGGCTGTCCGGGACGGTTGGATGCGCACCGGAGACGTCGGTGAGATCGCCGAAGACGGCTCCATCATGATCACCGACCGCAAGAAGGACATCATCATCACGTCCGGCGGCAAGAACATCACACCGTCGCTGATCGAAAACCGTCTCAAGGACTCGATATTCATCCGCGAGGCGGTGCTGATCGGCGAGCGCCGCAACTTCCTGACTTCGCTCATCCAGATCGACTACGAGACGGTCGGCAAATGGGCGCAGGAACGCGGACTTCCCTACACGACCTTCAAGAGCCTCGCGGGTCTGCAGGAAGTCCGTGATCTCATCTCCGGCGAGGTCAATTCGGTCAATAACGAGTTCTCGCGTGTCGAAAATGTCCGCAAATTCTCTCTCCTCGACAAGGAGCTCGACCACGACGACGGCGAAGTGACCGCCACGATGAAGGTGCGCCGCTCGGTCATCGAGGAAAAATTCAAACCGCTGATCGAAGCGATGTACGGAGCCTGACCCATGGATCTCTTCCTGAACCTTGTCGCCTCCGGGCTGGTGATCGGATCGATCTACGGCATTATAGCCATAGCCTTTGCCGTCATCTTCAAGACCACCGGCGTCCTGAATTTCGCGCAGGGCGAGGTGATGATGCTCGTCGCCTATGTCAGCTGGAGCCTCGGCACCGAACTCAGCCTGTCCTTCCCAGTCCTCGTGATTGTCTCCATCGGCGTTGCCGCCCTGATCGGCATCATCGTCGAGCGGTTGTTCATAAGGCCGATGATCGGGCAGCCGATCTTCGCCATTGTCATGGTGACCATCGGGCTTGCCGTCATGTTGCGCAGCCTGATCGTTATCTTCTGGGGTGCGGATGCCGAACCGTTCAATGCGGCGATCGAGGGCGGGCTGGTCGAGATCGGGCCGGTCGTGCTGTTCACAGAGCAGCTCTTCGCCATCATCCTCTTCTTCGCGATCATGACGGCGGTGTTCCTGTTCTTCCGCTTTACACGCATCGGCATTGCCATGCGCGCCACGGCCATGGACGAGACAGCCGCGCTGCTGATGGGTGTCGATGTGCGGCGCATCTCTGCGCTCGCCTGGGCAATCGCGGCGGTCGTTTCGGGCCTCGCCGGCATCACCTTCGCGATCATGTTCTCACGCGCGCCCGATCTGTGGTTCCAGGGCCTGCGCGCCTTCCCGGCGACCATCCTGGGCGGACTCGACTCGCCGCTGGGCTCCGGATTCGGCGGCCTTATCATCGGTGTCATCGGAGACCTTTCGGAAGGCTATATCGGCCAGGGCCTGAAAGAGATCTCCGGCTTCATCGTCATCATCATTGTCCTCATGGTCAGGCCCTACGGCCTGTTCGGTGAAAAAGAGCTGGAGCGCGTGTGATGCGGACCCACCATTTCGTGGAAACCTACGAGAAACACATCGCCCTGTCGGACAATCCCGTCACGTGGTCATGGACAGGCCTGCTGCTTGTCGCGCTGGTGGTGTTTCCTTTCGCGACGAGCAATTACCTGATCGCGCTTGCCACCACGGTCGGCATTGCCGCAATCGGCGCCATCGGGCTCAACATTCTGACCGGCGTCACCGGACTGATCTCGCTGGGGCAGGCGGGT
The DNA here is from genome assembly GCF_004959855.1 of Nitratireductor sp. XY-223. Classification (GTDB taxonomy): domain Bacteria; phylum Pseudomonadota; class Alphaproteobacteria; order Rhizobiales; family Rhizobiaceae; genus Hoeflea_A. The sequence goes on from NZ_SPNT01000006.1 coordinate 51,961, forward strand.
TTCCTTGCCGCCGGTTGCTACACCACCGCGCTGCTGATCGCCGACTATAATTGGCCGCCGGAGCTCGCGCTCATTGCCGCGGGCGTCGTTTCAGCGCTGCTCAGCCTTGTCGTCGGCGTGCCGTCGCTGCGGCTCAAGGGCCTTTATCTCGCCATAACGACCATGGCCTTTTCCTTCATCATCACGCATTTCCTGCTTTATGCGGAAAGCGTGACGCACGGGCCCTACGGCGTGCGCATCGAGGATCTGGGATTCCTCGGTCTCGATCTCGCTTCGCCCATCCAGCTCTATTTCCTGGTCCTTGCCGTCGCAGTCATTGCCGCCATCGCCGCGCTCAATATCCTGCGCACGCGGGTCGGCCGCGCCTTCACCGCCATCCGCGATCACGACATCGCGGCGCGCGTCATGGGCATCAGCCTTACCCAGTACAAGCTCTCGGCCTTCGTGATCTCGTCTTTTTTCGTCGGCATCGCCGGCGGGCTGATGGCTTTCCAGTTCCGCTTCATCAATGTCGACATCTTCAATCTTCTGCTGTCGGTCGAGGCGCTGGCGATGATCATCGTCGGCGGGCTTGGCTCCGTTGCCGGAGCGATCCTCGGGGCCGTCTTCATCGTGCTTTTGCCGGAAGCAACGCGCGAGGTCATCGACCTGCTGCCGACCGGCATAACCTCGATGCTGTCGACCTATATCTACGAAATCCGCGGCCTGCTCACCGGCCTTACCATCATCATCATGCTGCGCATCGAGCCGCATGGCCTGATCGGCCTGTGGCGCGACATCAAGCGCTACTGGACCCACTGGCCCCTGTCGGTCTGACACCGGGGCAAGAACAAACGGGTAAATGAAGGAGGAAGCACAATGAAAATCTCGAAACTCGGCGCATTATGCGCCCTGGCGATCTCGACGGCGCTCTCGCCTGCGATGGCGGAGGAGGGCATCACCGATACGGAGATTGTGATCGGCAATATCCTGCCGATGACCAGTTCGGCCGCGCTGGTCGGGCGGGCCGCGCATTTCGGCTCGGTCGTCGCCGCTGCCGAGGCCAATGCGGATGGCGGCGTCAACGGGCGCCAGGTCGTGATCCGCACCGAGGATGACGGCTATGTGCCGGCCCGCACGGTCCAGGGATTGCGCAAGCACATCGATGAAGGCGTTTTCGGCCTCATCGGAACCGGGGCGGGCGCCGGTACGGCAGCCATTTTGCCGATCCTTGAGGAAGAAGGCATTCCGGCCATCGTGTCATTCTCGCCGCTGCAGGCGGCGGTCGATCCGATCAAGCCGACGGTGTTCATGATCGGCGCGTCCTATCAGGACCTGCTGTTCGCGCAGCTCAAATACATCCATGAAAACCACAATCCGGACAACGCAAAGTACGGCGTCATCCGCCAGGACGACGATTTCGGCAAACAGGTCGAGGAGGCCTTCACCAGGGCCGTCGATGCCTTCGAGGTCGATGCGGCCGACCCGATCCGCTACAAGCGCGGGCAGAAGGACTTCGGCGCGGAAATCCTGAAGGTCCGGTCCAACGGCGTGAATGTGCTGATAGCCGGCGGCGTGACCACGGAAATTCCGACCATGTTGAAGGAGTCGAGCAAGTTCAAGCTGCCGCTCCAGGTCGCGACCGTTCCGACCTCGACCCTGCCGCCGATCATGAAACTGTCGGCGCCATACGGTTACTCCTATTACAGCGGCGACTACATCTCGCCGATGGGTTCGGAAGGCACGGCCCATTTCATGGAGGTGGCCAAAGCTAGCCTGAGCGAAGATGAGCTCAAGGCGCTGAACCGCTACGCGGTGACCGGCTACGTCGCAACCCGGATGATGATCGAGGCAATCCGCCGCTGTGGCGACAATCCGACCCGGGCCTGTGCCGTCGAGAAGCTGGAATCCGGTGAGGAATTCGATACCGCCGGCGTCACCCTGCCGCTGACCTTTGCCAAGGACCGGCATATTTCGGCGACGGCCGTGCGCGTTCTCGAGGTCGACCCGGTTGCCGGCTCGGTCACCCCGGTCACCGATTTCGCCCAGTACTGACAAATCGCGGCGGGCCGGGGTGCCGGCCCGCCTGTCTCCTGTAACCCGATGGTATTTCCATGCAATCGACACACGCGCCATTTTTCAAGGTCCTGATCGCCAATCGCGGTGAAATCGCCTGCCGCGTCATGGATACGCTCGGCGAAATGGGCATTGCGTCCGTTGCTGTCTTCCATCACAGCGAACACCGCGCGCGGTTTGTCCTGATGGCCGACGAATCCCATGAGATAACCGGAGAAACGCCTGTCGCTGCCTATCTCGACGGCAATCAGATTATCGAAATCGCACGCGCCACGGGAGCGCAGGCAATCCACCCGGGCTACGGCTTCCTTTCTGAAAACGCGGATTTTGCCAGGGCCGTGAGCGAGGCCGGACTCGTGTTTATCGGACCCGAACCCGGTTCGATCGAACTGATGGGCGACAAGATCACCTCACGTGAATTTGCGGAGGAACACGGAGTTCCGGTGGCGCCGTCCGTGCTGACGGACGGCGATCTCGGCACCTTTATCGAGCGTGCCTCGGCAATCGGATTTCCGCTTCTTATCAAAGCCTCCGCCGGCGGCGGCGGCAAGGGCATGAGTATCGTGAACAGCGCCGAGGAGCTTGAGGAAAACGCCCGTGTCGCAGCCAGCGAGGCCGAGCGCTATTTCGGCGATGCAACGATCTATGCCGAACGCTATGTCGAGCGGCCCCGCCATATCGAGGTTCAGGTGGTTGGCGATGGCGCCGGCAATGTCGTGCACCTCTTCGAGCGGGAGTGCTCGGTCCAGCGGCGCTTCCAGAAGATCATCGAGGAGGCGCCTTCCGCAGGCCTGCCGGAAGAACTGCGCGAACGCATATGCGCGGCGGCCGTGCGCCTGGCCTCGGCGGCGAATTACCGCAACGCCGGAACCGTGGAATTTATCCTTGCTCCCGATGGCGAATTCTATTTTCTCGAAATGAACACCCGCCTTCAGGTCGAGCATCCGGTATCGGAGATGATCACCGGCATTGACCTGGTCCGCATGCAGGTCGAGATCGCGAGCGGCAAGCCGCTTTCCGTCAGCCAGGCGGACATCCAGGTTGACGGCCACGCGATCGAGTGCCGTGTCTGTGCCGAGATCCCCGAGCGCGATTTCATACCGGCCACCGGCAAGGTGCTGGTGCTGGACCCGCCGGAGGCGCCGGATATCCGCTTCGAGAACGGGCTCGTCGAAGGACATAACGTCACGCTCAGCTTCGATTCCATGCTGGCGAAACTCGTCGTGCATGGCGGTGACCGTTCCAATGCGATTGACAATACGGTCAGGGCTCTGCGCGACACGGTCCTACTCGGTGTCGAAACCAATCTCGATTATCTGGCGCGTGTCGCGGATCACCCGGCGTTCCGTGAGGGCGCGCTCCACACCGGCTTTGTCGTCGAACACGCGGATGACCTTGCTGCCCCCGAGCCGGATGCTACGGACCGCAATGCAGCGTTGCTTGCAGCGGCCCTGGCCTTCCGCGAGTTCCGCACCCTCGCATTCGACGCGCCCGATCCTTATGCCGCAATGAACGGCTGGAGAAACTGAGGATGTCCTTGAAACTGACCATGGACGGGGCAGCGTTTGACCTGGATATCGTCAATCTGCGCCCCGAATTGGGCGTTGAAATCGACGGCCAGGAAAGTGTCGTTATTGACCATGGAACGCGGGACGGCGTGCGGACCGTCGTCATCGACGGCCGGCAATTCGAATTCAGGCAGGCACGCGATGGCAACCGCGTCTTCCTGCGTCTTGGCGGGCGCAACTGGGTGATCGACCTCGTCGATCCGCGCGACGCCGCGCTGGAAGGCGGCAGCGCCGCCGACGAAATCCGCGCACCGATGCCGGGCGCCATTATCAGCTTGCACAAGGAGGTTGGTGCCACCGTCAAACACGGCGAAACAGTCCTGACGATCGAGAGCATGAAGCTGCAGACGAACCTGGTCTCGCCGCGGGACGGCATCATCGCATCGCTGCTGAAATCCGTGGATGAGACGTTCGAAAAGGACGAGGTGATAGCCACCCTGGAAACGGAGGCATCGGATGCGTAGGATCCAGTCGGCAATCAACACCGCAGGCCCCGATTTCCGCCGCAATCAGGATCATTACAGGCGCCTGGTCGCCGAATTGCAGGAAAAGCAGGAAAAGGCCCGTCGGTCGCGTCCGGAGCGCGATGTTGCGCGGCTTGAGCGGCAGGGAAAGATGCTGCCGCGTGACCGGGTGGAAAAACTGCTCGACCCAGGAACGCCGTTCCTGGAGCTTTCGACGCTTGCCGCCAATATGGATTATGACGGTGAATCGCCCGGCGCCAGCATCATCACCGGCATCGGCATCGTCTCAGGCCGAGAGGTGATGATCCATGCCGATGATTCGTCGGTCAAGGGCGGTGCCTGGTATCCGCTGTCGGTGAAGAAGATCATTCGGTGCCTGGACATCGCGCTCGAAAACCACCTCCCGGTCATCCATCTTTGCGATTCCGCCGGCGGGTTCCTGCCGCTTCAGTCCGAGGTGTTTCCAGACCGCCACATGGCCGGGCGGATATTCCGCAACCAGTGCCTTTTGTCGAAAGCCGGTATCAAGCAGCTTTCGCTGGTTTTCGGCCAGTGCACGGCGGGCGGCGCCTATATTCCGGGCCTGTCGGACTACAATGTCATCGTGCGCGGTACCGGGGCCGTCTTTCTCGGTGGGCCGCCGCTCGTCAAGGCGGCGACCGGCGAGGAAGTCGGCGTCGAGGAACTCGGCGGTGCGGACATGCACACCAGCGTCAGCGGCACCTGCGATTATCCGGCAGCGTCGGAGGAGGAGGCGATCGCCATCGGACGGGAAATCGTCGCGCAATGGGACCGGCCGCAGAAATGGCCCTGCCAGCGAGAGGAGCCGGCCGATCCCTATTACGACCCGGAAGAGCTCTACGGAATATTGCCGGACGACATCAAGAAGGGCTTCGACATCCGCGAGGTGATCGCCCGCATCGTCGACGGCAGTCGGTTCCACGAATACCAGCCGAATTACGGCACGACGCTGGTCTGCGGCTTTGCCAATATCTGGGGCTGGAAGGTCGGCATACTCGGCAACAACGGCGTTCTCTTCAACGATTCCTCGCTGAAGGGCGCCCATTTCATGGAATTGTGCAACCAGAACAACACGCCGCTCGTCTTCCTTCAGAACATTACCGGTTACATGATCGGCCAGGCCTATGAGCGGCGTGGCATCACCAAGGACGGCGCCAAGATGATCATGGCGCAGACCTGTTCGCGGGTTCCGAAATTCACGGTCATGTGCCACGGCTCGTTCGGCGCCGGCAATTACGGCATGTGCGGCCGGGCCTTCGACGGGCGGTTCCTGTTCGGCTGGCCCGGCCACCAGATCGGCGTGATGGGCGGCGAGCAGGCGACCAATACGCTTGCAGACGTCAAGATCGCCCAGATGCAGCGCAACGGCGAGGCGATCGATCCGGCAGTGATCGAGGAGTTGCGCGAGACGACGCAGGCGGCGTATCTCGAGCAGCTCTCGGCCTATTACTCCACATCGCAAATCTGGGACGACGGAATTCTCGATCCGGTCGACACGCGCAACGCGCTCGGCATGGCGATCACCAGTTCGCTGAACGCGCCGCTCGGCGATCCGGGTTACGGCATTTTCAGGTTCTGACGGGAGGCGATCAGATCCATGGCCGGACCGATCGAGATCTTCTTCGACTTCGCTTCCCCTTATGCCTATTTCGGCATTGGCCGGCTGGGTTCGCTTGCCGAACGGCACGGTCGCAAGGCAAGCCTTCATCCCATCCTGCTTTGGGCCGTGCGCAAATCGCTCGGAATGGCATCGCCAATGGATGATGCCGCGAAGTTCGACTACCTCAAGAGGGACATGGAGCGCTCTTCCCGGTTCTATGATCTGCCGTATCGCATGCCCGACGCGTTTCCGATCTCGACGCATCTGGCGGCCCGCATCTTCTACGCGCTGGAAGCAACCGATCCGCTTAAGTCGGGCCCGTTCGTGCGCTCGGTGTTCGACGCCTATTTCAACGCCAACCAGGATATCTCCGATGCCGCGGTGCTGACCAGGATCGGCGAAAAATACGGCCTCGGCCGAAAACAGCTCAGGGCAATGATGAACAATGACGGAGCCAGGGCGGCGCTGACGTCGGCCAACGAGAATGCCGCCGCCAGGGGTGTTTGGGGCTCGCCCTATGTGTTCGTCGACGGCGAGGCCTTCTTCGGCATTGACCGGCTTCCGCAGATCGAGTGGCACCTGGCAGGCGCCAACGGAACCGTTTCACAGGAGCACAGACCATGACGTTTGAGGATATTTCGCTGGACATCGACGGCGCTGTCGCGACGATCACGGTTCGCCGGCCGGACAAGCTGAATGCCCTCCTTAACCGAACAGCCGACGAGCTGTGCGCTGTTCTTTCTCAACTCGAAGACAATCCGGAAATACGTGTCGCCCTGCTGACGGGCGAAGGGAGGGCGTTCGGCGCCGGCTACGATCTTTCCACCGTGGGCGAGGCCGGTTCACGCGAACTGGACCGCGTCATCGAAAATCACTTCAACCCGCTGATACGGGCCCTGCGCTCGTCGCGCCTGCCGATCATCGCCGCCGTCAACGGCCCCTGTGCCGGCGTTTCCGTCGGCATCGCGCTTGCCTGCGATATCGTAATGGCGGCGGATACGGCTTATTTCTACGAGCCGTTTGCGGGCATTGCGCTGGTGCCCGACGGCGGCAACACCTTCTTCCTTCCCAAAATCGCCGGTCGCATGCGCGCGACGGCCGCAATGCTGCTCGGGGAGCGGATTTCAGCGGATGAAGCGCTCTCATGGGGCCTTGTCTGGGAAGTGCACGATGCCGGAAGTCTCATGAAGGCGGCCAGAAACGCGGCAGAGCGCATAGCAGGATTATCGCCAAACGCCGTGGCTGCGACCAAGCGCCTTGTCAGCGCAGCCTCCGAAAAGGATCTCCACGCACAGCTCGATCTCGAACGGGACGTTCAGGGAGACCTCGGTCGCAGTCCCGAGATGCATGAGGCCATTTCTACTTTTCTTGGAGGCCGTTAGAGCGGCCGAGGATTGCTCCACACCGGCATCATTCATCCCCGAGCGCAAGGTCGATGATCCTTGCGGTGTGGGAATGGTTCAACAATCCGCCCCCTTCGGTTTCCTCCACGAGCGTCAGGCAATGGGCATTGTCGCCGACGAATTCGCGGACACCTGCGATCGGGACATTGGGGTCATGCACCCCGTGGTAAACGGTGACCGGCGTTCGCAGCGCCCGCAGTTCCGCAGACCAGTTCTGGAACCCGTCCACCATTTCCTGAACACCCGCGCCAAGGCCCTGTTGCGTCACCTGGTGAACGCCGGCCCGAATGCAGGCCACCGCGTCCGGGTCATCGAGAGCCGCGCAATCGGATTCCGAATTCTGATACATCCTCTTCAGGAAGGACGCGCCGTGTGACCGGGTGAGCAGGCTGTTGCCCGTTCCCAATATGAGCATGGCCACCGGATAGGACACGATAGAGGCGCTCATCAGGGCGGTCGTCCATTTTGAGACGACGCTCTTGCCTTCTATGTATTCGCGCGGGATCAAACCGTTGACGACAATCCCGCGGTCGATGCGGTCCGGCAATTGCGCCGCCAGGTTATAGAACGGCCGCCCCGCCGACGCGCGGGCGACGCACGGGCAGTTCGGAATCTCGAGACTGTCGAGGATGGCCCGGACATCGCCTGCCAGGCAGCTATACAGGTCCTGATCCTGCGCCGGTGGGCTGGTGCCGCCAAATCCCGGGCGCATCAGGCTGACGAACAGGACGCCGCGGTCCCGCAACAGGTCTTCGATCTCGGGGGTCACACCGTGACCGAACAGGCTGGGCAGGTTGAGGACGGGCCGCCCCTCCTCGTCGCCGCTCAGGGTCAGTTCCACAACACGGCCATTGGGGCGCGGCAGTGTCATCGTCCGGCTCACCTTCCGGCCGCCGCCCTGACGGGTCTCCACCGGATTTCCGATCAGCGAAAACAGGCTGAACGACAGCCGAAACAGCTCTGTCTGCGACGCGCAGCCGGATTTTTCCAGGATCCGCTGAAACTGGTTGCGTATGGTCACATAGGATCTTCCGCGTTGCGTGGCGATGTCGCGCAAGGCGCGCCCTTCCAGAAACGCTTCCGCTATTTCCGCTTCTGCGGACGTGAAATTGAATTTGTTGGCCATGATCGCGACCGTGGACTGGACGTCGGGCGGAACGATAAAAAGAACAAGAAAGAGGGGATCGTCTTCGCCGTCCGCGTCGATTCTTGATATCGCCAGAACGACCGGGGCGCCGGAGCGGCTGTCCTCCGCCTGAACCAGATGAAAGGTCGATCGCCGGTCCTTTTCCTTTTTCTGCAACAGCGTTCCAACGGCGCTGTCGCCTTCGAACGTGATTCCGCAAGTCGACAGGCTGCGGCCGGGTGTCAGGTTTTGGGATCGGCCCGCAAATGCATTGACCTGTTTGATCATGCCTGCACCGGTCACAAGTGCGGCACCGCATTCGTGCTGCGCCAGGTCGCCGGCGGACAAGGTGTGACCGGTTTCCAGGAAGCTGTGAACGGCGTAGGTGGCATAGCGTTCGAAATCCGCAAACCCCTGGAGATCGGGCAGTTCGTCCGTGTCGTTCTCGTCAATCAGCGTCTGCCAGGCTTCCAGGAACGCGCTGTAGTCGTCCAGGTTGCGCATCGCCAGATCGTGTTTGTGTAGCAGGTCGGCCTGCTTCGGCGACAGGCCCTTGGGCGACTTCATGCAACCTCGCGGGTTTCTCAATGTATTTAGCAAGTTAGCGCAAGAATATGCGGTTCATAGTACACATGCATCATGACAGGTGCAAGAAACGCCCCTATAGCCAATCGCGATAGTTGCAAATTAACGTATTATTAACATTCGGAAATCCGATGTGTGATGCATCAGGGGGCGTCAATACCGGAAAAGAGTTTTCCGCGTTAGGAACCATTTCTCGATTTTGTGGATTCCTTTTACTTGTGCTGTTGCTCCTGCCGGACAGCGCTTACGCCGTTTCCGTCGGCGATCCCGTGCTCAACCCGGTCACCGGCGCCCTTGAGACCGTGGTGCAGGTGCAGGCTGACGGGTCTGTGCTGACCAACCACAACAACGTCATTTTCACGCGCCTCGGGATTGGCGAAATATACGATGTCGACGGCGTTGACTACGCCGTCGATTCGGTCGTGAAAAACGGTGCCGGGCACATTGTCACCCTCAAACTGAAGGAAAAAGGTGGCTCCGCGACCATCGACCAGCCGGTGCTGCAACCCTTTGTGGATGACCCCAATGGCGGAACTGCCGGCATCATACCCGGCGACCCGGGTGGGCCGGTTTCGGTTGCCATACCGGCCGGCAATGTCAACGTCGTCCACGACCACCGCGCGGGCCCGAGCGGCTCCAGCGGCCGCAATGGCTATGGCGTCGGGATCTGCATTGGAGCCTGGAAGTTCAAGACCTGCTTTACCGTCGGCCGGAATGGCAATCCGGGCGATCCCGGCCATAACGGGCCGGCAGTCGTGCGCAACATAACCGTAGGAAACAACGGCAATATCCAATCGATAACGCCGGGCCTGGCTGGCATCACGGTCATCAGCCAGGGCGGAAACGGGGGAAAGGGCGGCGATGCATACGGGGCGAATATCAGCGCCAAGCATGGTGGCGCGGCCGGTCTGGGCGGCCCCGTCAACCTTACCTCCAGCGTCGAGATATCAACGCAGGGTGCCGGCGGGCACGGTATCTTCGCCCAGAGCCGCGGCGGCAGCGGCGGAAATGGCGGCAGCGGCTTTATCTTCGCCGGCAGTGGCAGCGGCGGGCCGGCAAGCGCCGGCGGAACCGTCACCGTCACGAATACCGGCAAGATCCTGACCATCGGCAAGGGCGCTGTCGGCATCTTTGCCCAGTCCATCGGTGGCGGCGGCGGTTCTAGCGGCAACAGCTACGGGATCGTCGGCGATGTCGGGACAGCCAGCGTCGGCGGCCATGGCAATACGGTCAGCGTGACCAATGCCGGCGAAATCGAGACACGCGGCGTGGACGCTCACGGCATTCAGGCTCAGTCCATTGGCGGAACAGGCGGCAATGCGGGCGATGCCATCGGTGTTGTCGCCCTGGGCGGGTCGACGCCGGGTGCCGGCGGCGGCAATGGCGGTGCCGTTTTCGTTCGCAACAATACCGGGAGCCGCATTCTGACCAAGAACCACGGTTCGATGGGCATCTTCGCGCAGTCGGTCGGCGGTGGCGGCGGCAATGGCGGCTTCGCTGCCGGCTTTCTCGCGCTGGGCTCCGGCGGTTCGCGCGGCGGCAATGGCGGCACCGTTGATGTGCGGACACAGGCCGGGAGCTCCATACAGACGGAAGGGATATCCGGCCATGGCATCCTGGCGCAGTCCATTGGCGGCGGTGGCGGGACCGGCGGATCCGCGGGCGGTCTGGTTGCCTTGGGCGGCAGTGGGGGAGCGGCCAGCCATGGCGGTCAGATCCTCGTCGTAAACCGTGGTTTCATAATCACGAGAAATCATGAAGCGAAAGGAATTTTTGCCCAGTCGATCGGCGGCGGTGGCGGTTCCGCCTCCGGCACCGGCGGTGTCATGTCGCTTGGCGGCGGCGGCGGGTCCGGCGGCAACGGGGGCATCGTCACGGTCGACAACTCCGGTGCGATTGAGACCAGCGGAATCGGCAGCGACGCGATCCTCGCGCAATCGATCGGCGGCGGCGGCGGTTCGGGCGCCGCCAGCGGCGGCCTTGTCGCGTTGGGAGGTTCGGGCGCACAGGGCGGATCGGGGAGCACGGTCAGCGTCGCCAACAGCGGTACATTGGCGACATCCGGCAGACGGGCACGGGGCATCCTTGCGCAATCGATCGGCGGCGGCGGCGGATCCGGCGGAGATACAGGCGGTGCCGTCGCTCTCGGCGGTTCGGGCGGTGTCGCCAGCAGCGGCGGGAACGTGATTGTCAGCAACAGCGGTCAAATCGACACCTCCGGAAATGTTTCCCACGGCATCCAGCTTCAATCCATCGGCGGCGGCGGCGGCGATGGCGGTTCCGTCGGGGGGCCGGTATCGATCGGCGGAGCGGGTGGTGCGGGCGGTCATGGCGGCACGGTCACGGCGACAAACTCCGGGCGCATCTCAACCGGAGGAAACGATTCGCACGGCATCTTCGCGCAATCCGTCGGCGGCGGCGGCGGCAGCGGCGGAAATTCCTTCGCCGTCGGCGCTTTTGCGTCCGTCGGCATTGGCGGCAGCGGCGGCAATGGCGGGGTCGGCGGGACAACCACGGTCAATCTCGGTCCGCGCACGGTCGTCATCAATGGCGTGCCGACCCAGATCGACCCGCTCATCACGACCGAGGGTGACCGGTCCAACGGAATTCTGGCGCAGTCGGTTGGCGGCGGCGGCGGCAATGGCGGGTTCTCGACATCCATCGCGGCCGGGGCCTTCGGAGCGGTGTCCGTGGGTATCGGCGGTACGGGCGGTTCGGGCGGGTATGGTGGCCAGGTTCAGGTCAACGGCAATGGCGCGGTAACGACACAGGGCGTGAATGCGGACGGTATTCTGGCCCAGAGCGTCGGCGGCGGCGGCGGCAATGGCGGCTCGGTGACTTCCATCGCCGTCGCGGCAGGCAAGGGCGGCGCGGTTTCCGCTTCCTTCGGTGTCGGCGGCTCGGGCGGCGCCGGCGGTGCCGGCGGCAGGGTTCAGATCCGTTCCGGCGGTTCCGTCACAACGAACGGCGTCATGTCGGACGGGCTGATCGCCCAATCCATTGGCGGCGGCGGCGGTAATGGCGGATATTCCCTCTCCCTTTCGGGCGCGGTCTCCGACACGGCTGCCGTTGGCGTGGCCGTCGGTATTGGCGGCCGGGGCGGCAATGGCGGCAGCGCCGGGGTGGTCGATGTCCACTACGCCGGCACGGTGACGACCAGGCAGGCCGATTCGACCGGAATCTTGTTGCAGTCGGTCGGGGGCAGCGGCGGCAACGGAGGCTTCAATGTCTCCGGTGCCGTCGCAGGCGCTGGTACCGCCGCGGGTGCGGTCGCCGCCGGTGTGGGAGGGTCCGGCGGTGGCGGCGGTCACGGCGGTTTGGTCGCCGGCGTGATTAACGGCAGCGTGCGAACGGACGCCGCCCGGTCAAGCGGGATCGTGGCGCAGTCGGTCGGCGGCGGCGGCGGCAACGGCGCATTCAACGTATCGGGCTCGCTTTCCGGCTCGGGCACAGGCGCGGGCGCCGTATCCGTCGGAGTTGGCGGTTCGGGCGGCAGCGGCGGTAGCGGCGGCACCGTGACCATGAACCACACCGGAAACATTACCACCATGGGCACCGCTTCCAGCGCCTTCGTCAGCCAGTCCATTGGCGGCGGTGGCGGCAATGGCGGCTTCAACGTCTCGTCGGCCGTGTCGGCTTCAACCGGTACGGGCGCCGCGTCCGTCGGCGTCGGTGTCGGGGGTTTCGGCGGGGGCGGCGGATCCGGCGGGCGTGTCATCGCGGACATCGCCGGCGACATCGCTACCGGTGGCAAAGATGCGAACGGGGTTCTCGTTCAGTCGGTCGGCGGCGGCGGCGGCAACGGCGCATTTAACGTGACGGGCGGCCTTGCCGCATCGAGCCAGGGGGCTGCGACGGTCGGTGTCGGGGTCGGCGGCTTCGGCGGCGGCGGCGGTCAGGCGGGCGCTGCCACCCTGCGGATGACAGGCGACATCACCACCACGAAAGACAACGCCTATGGCGCGCTGGTCCAGAGCCTCGGCGGCGGTGGCGGCAGCGGCGGGCTTAACGTGAGTGGAACGGTCTCCATGTCGATCGGCAACAGCGGAGCGATCGGGGCCGGTGTCGGCGGCTTCGGCGGCAGCGGTGGTAGCGGCCAGACCGTCGATGGCAGGGTTGACGGCACGGTGCACACATCCGGTGCCAATGCGTTCGGCGTCCTGGCGCAATCCGTCGGCGGCGGTGGTGGCCAGGGCGGCGTCAATATCTCCGGCACGCTCAGTCTCGCGACCAAATTTTCCGGAACGGCGTCGGTCGGCATCGGCGGTTTCGGCGGAACCGGGGGGACCGGCGGCAATGTCGATTTCAGCCGTACGGGAAACACGGTCACTACCGGCGTGCTGTCGGACGCGGTGACGTTCCAGAGCATCGGCGGCGGCGGCGGCAACGGCGCCATGAACATCAGCAGCGGCATAGCCGGGACCACATCGGGCACGTCCGCTGCAGTGAATATCGGCGTTGGCGGCTTTGGCGGCACCGGCGGCGGCGCCGGCAATGTCAAGGGTCGCGTGACCGGTGATGTCCAGGCACTGGGCATCAACATCCCGGCCGGTGTGCCGTCGGAAATGTTGACGTTGCTTCGGGCGCAAGGCTCCAACGGCGTTGTTGCGCAGTCGGTCGGCGGCGGCGGCGGCAACGGCGGGGTCAATGTCTCAAGCGGCCTGTCGCTCGGCTCACTGACCGGCAGCGGCAACTATGCTCTGACGCTCGGCTTCGGCGGCTTCGGCGGTGCGGGCGGCAATGCCGGCACCGTCGACCTGGCGGTCCTTGCGGAGCGTAAGGAAGTTTCGGGAATTGTTGTCGCGCAAGGGATCATCCAGTCGAAGGGATTCGGAAAATCCGCCGTTTTGGCACAGAGCCTCGGCGGCGGCGGCGGCAATGGCGCCATCAATGTGTCGGGTGGCGTCAGCATCGATGGCGGGATCACGGCCGGCATCGGCGGATCGGGCGGCAATGCCGGCATCGGCAACACCGTGATTGCGTCCGTCAGCGGCGATGTGTCGGCGTTTGGCGCGCGGTCCCGTGGTTTTGTGGCGCAGTCGGTCGGCGGCGGCGGCGGTGACGGCGCCATCAACATCAGCGGCGGCATTCAGGCCAACACTGCGTCGGCAAACCCCTCACTCGTTTTTGGCCTGGGCGGTGCCGGGGGCGGCGGCAATGCCAGCGGCACCGTGACGGCAACACAGAGCGGAACCGTCGTTGCCACCGGCGTGGAGGCCATCGGCATCCTCGCCCAGTCCGTTGCCGGCGGCGGCGGGTCCGGCGGCCTCAACGTCTCTGCCGATGTGGCCGTCGGCAGCGGGTACAACGCCACGATCGGCATCGGCGGCAATGGCGGCGCCGGCGCCAATTCCAAAATGGTCACCCTGACCAGCAACGGCGCGGTGACGGTCAATGGTGCCCGCACATCCAACAACCCGTTTGGAGGAACGCCTCTCGGACCGGCCGGAACGAACTTTGCGGACCGCGCCAACGGCATCCTGGTCCAGTCGATCGGCGGCGGTGGCGGGTCCGGCGGCGTCAACGTCGCGGGCGCCATTTCGCCGTTCGGCAGCCCTCTGGCTGCCAGCGTCGGCGGAAGCGGGGGCGCGGGCGGCAATGCGGGCGCGGTCCTGGTCAATCGCGGCCAGACGAGCCAGGCCTTGCTGCAGACCATCGGAAACAACGCCAATGCGCTGACCGCCCAGTCCGTTGGCGGCGGCGGCGGCGATGCCGGAATCAACATTGTCCTGGCAGCCAGCCTTGCCAATCCGACCGGCAGCCAGTCCCTGATCCTGGCGGTGGGCGGTTCGGGCGGCGCCTCGGGATCGGCATCGACGGTCACGGTGAACCAGAAGGGTGAAATCAAAACCGCCGGAAACCATTCCGTCGGCCTGCTCGCCCAGTCGATCGGCGGCGGCGGCGGCAATGCCAATTTCAACATCGGCGCCGGCTTCAACAAGGACGCAAAGGCGGTCAACCTCGCCATCGGCGGCGGCGCCGGCAATGGCGGAACCGGCGGCGCCGTCACGGTCGATCAGACCGGCAACATCACGACGGCTGGTCTTGGTGCCTCGGCGATCATCGCTCAAAGCATCGGCGGCGGCGGTGGCAACACGGCTCTGAGCCTGATCCTCAATCCGGGCACCGGCAAGTCTCTGGATGTCACCATCGGACGCACCGGCGGGACCGGCGGCGCCGGCGGGAACGTCACGGTGACGGCCGACGGTGTTTTCACAACGGCGGGGGACATGGCGACTGCCATTATCGCGCAAAGCCTCGGCAATGGCGGCGGAAGAAGCACGGCGACAACGGTGGCTGTCGGCGCTCAATCAGGCACCGAAAAGACCAAGAAATCAGCCGCCGCGCAATTGTCGGTCGGGCTTGACGGCGGCAGTGGCGGCACGGGCGGCAAGGTGATTGTCACGGTGGATGGCGTTGTTTCCACAAACGGTCAGGCCTCGCATGGCATCCATGCCCAGAGCATCGGCGGCGGCGGCGGGACCGGTGGCTTTGTAACCAACATCCTGTTCCAGGAAAGTGCCTCTGCCAAAGTCGGCGTTGGCGGCAGCGGCGGAGCCGGGGCCAAATCCGACACGGTCGACGTGACCAGCAGCGCGGATATCACGACAAACAAGGCGGATTCGCACGGTATTCTCGGCCAGTCCATAGGCGGTGCCGGCGGCACCGGCGGCAGTGCCGTGACATTCGCGCCGCTTGTCGGGAGCGCATCGTCCAATGGATCCAACTCCGTCACGGTCGGTGTCGGCGGCAGCGGCGGAAGCGGCGCGGAGGCGGAAAAGGTCAAAATCGTCAGTTCGGGGACCATTGAGACGAAGGAGGGTCAATCCGCCGGTATCGTCGCCCAATCCATCGGCGGCGGCGGCGGCAGCGGCGGCCTCGTCATCAACGAGACCTTCGTCGGCGGACAGAACAGCAATGCCGCCAATCTGGGGATCGGCGGCAGCGGCGGCACCGGAGGCCTGAGCCGGACGGTGACGGTCGAAAATACCGGCAATATCAAGACCGCCGGCAAGCGGTCCTACGGCATTCAGGCGCAGTCGGTCGGCGGCGGCGGTGGTAACGGCAGCCTGGTGGTCAACGACACCACATCCAAGCCGACGGCCGGATCGGCGGCCAACAGGCTGGACATCAATATCGGTGGCAGCGGCGGAACCGGGGGCAGCAGCGGAAATGTCACCGTCACGAACACCAATTCGGCCCGCATCGATACCGGCGGCGAAAACGCCCACGGCATCTTCGCACAGGCGATCGGCGGCGGCGGCGGCAACGGCAGCGCCATATTCACGCAGAACATCGCAACCGGGCAAAAGAGCATTCTTGCCGGTATCAGCATAGGCGGCGACGGCGGCAGCGGCAGCAGATCCGGAAACGTCCTCGTGACCAATGACGGGGCGGTCCAGACTTTGGGCGATCAGGCCCACGGCATATTTGCCCAATCCATCGGCGGTGGCGGCGGTAACGGCGGGACCAGCATTGCAAGGAGTGTCGTGCTGGCAAAAGACATAAACCGCCTCAGCCCCCTGGTTGCCATAGGAGGCAAGGGTGGGTCCGGCGAGGACGCCGGTGATGTCGTCGTCAACAACACCGGGACCATTCGCACCGAAGGCAAGAACAGCCACGGCATTCTGGCCCAATCCATCGGTGGCGGCGGCGGCAACGCCTCCCTTGGCCTGGCGGTCGCCAATGGCAGCGGTAACGCGATTTCAACGTTGATTGCAAACAACCTTTCGATGCTTGTCGGAAGCAGCGGCGGCGGGTCCGGCGGCCTGGGCGGCAAGGTGACGGTCAACCACTCCGGCGACATCACGGTCACCGGTCAGGGCTCCCAGGCGATCAAGGCGCAAAGCATCAACGGCGGCGGCGGCGGTCTCATCCTGGATTTGAAGCGTGCCACGGCGCTGGGTCCCGGTTCGCTTATTCCAATCGGCGGGGGCAGCACATCCGTCAGTTCCAATCCAGCGCTCGAGATCATCGCCGGCGGCAAGGGTACTGAGAACTCGGCCGCCGCGGCGGTATCCGTCAACACGACCGGAACGTTCGGCCTGACAGGCCATCACAATACCGGCAGCAGCATCCAGGCGATCGGCGGCGGCGGCGGCACGACGCTCACGCAGCTGGTCCTCGCGCAGACCGCCGGACAGGTGCCGGGCGCGATCGAAATCGTATCCACGCTTGGCGGCGAAAACGGCAAGAACAACAACGGCGCAGCCATCACCGGAAGCCACGCCGGCGGCCTGATTGCCCTTGGCGCGGATACCCAGGGCGTCCTGCTGCAGAGCATCGGTGGCGGCGGCGGCCGCTCGACATTCACCGTCGATATGACAGACGGCGAGATCGGGCTATCGGCGTTAAGGGCCGGAGGCATCAACGGCACGTCCGAAGCCGGCGGAACGGTGACCTATCACATTGACGACGACGTTATCGTCATCGGCGAACAGTCCGTCGGCGTCCTTGCACAGTCCATCGGCGGCGGCGGCGGTTACCAGACCTTCGACACGACACCGCCACCCTCCTCCGTGTCCGCCGCGGCGGCACTCGCCGCGCCGGTGGCGGCAGGCTTTGCCGCTGCCGCGCTCGCCGCCCCGCCTCCCGTCGATGTCGTGCTCGGTTCCAATGGCGGCACCGGCAATGACGGCAGTGCCGTCAATATCACCAGGCTCGGCGACACGGCGACGGCAGGCGACAATTCCAGCGCACTCGTGCATCAGAGCATCGGCGCCGGCGGCGGCGTCGAGCAGGTGAGTGCCGGCGGCGCGCAGCTGAATGTGACGCTTGGCGGCCAGTCCGGCGCGAACGGCGATGGCGACGCGGTGACGCTGAACAATACCGGCATCGTTTCCACAGCCGGCAGCCGTTCGCACGCGATTGTCCTGCAATCCATCGGCGGCGGCGGCGGCGCGGTGTTCCACGACGCCGACGCCACCCAGGTAAACATGACACTCAGCGCCGCCAATTCCGGAGACGGCGGCGCCGTGACACTGGTGCAGAGCGGCAATGTCGCCACCAGCGGCCGGGAATCCTTCGGCATCGTACTGCAGAGCCTTGGCGGCGGCGGCGGCTTCATCGACGGGGTCTTCACCGGTACTGCGGGAGGCAGTGGAACCGGCGCCGGGGTCGACCTGACGCTCGATGGCAATGTCGAGACAAGCCACGAGACATCGACGGCTGTCCTGGCTCAAAGCGCCGGGACATCGGGCGGCAACATTGCGATCCACCTGAAGACCGGCCGACTGATCGCCGGCGGTGCGAAGGGCATTGGCGTCGACCTCAGGGAAGGCGCCGACAACACCGTCACCAATGACGGCGTCATCACCACCATGGCTCTGGTTGACGGTCTGGCTGTTTCAGGAACCACCGGCAACGACACTATCGAAAACAACGGTCTGGTAACAGGCGATATCAAGCTGGCCGGCGGCATCAACGCGTTCAACAACAGGGTGGACGCCGCCCGGTTCAACATGGGCAAGACCGTCGATCTGGGGCTGGCCTCCAACCGGTTGTTCAACAACGGGATCATTGAACTTGCCGATACGGGCAAGATCGAGACGGTGTCCACCACCCAACTCGGCGGCACATTCGTTCAGACGGCCACGGCCAACATCATGGCCGATTTCGACTTTGTCTCGGGCGACACCAAGGTGGGCAAGATCGACCGCATCGACGCGACCGGTTCGGCGTCGCTCGACGGCACGTTCGATTTGTTCGTCGTCAATCCCAACGCCGCCGCGCCCGGTACCCACGAGGTCACGTTCTTCACGACGCAACAGGATATGACGTCGCAGAATCTGGTCCTGAACGCGCCGGTATCGGCCGTCGCCGAGTATGACATCCTGTATCCGAGCCTGAAGGAGGCGAAATTCGAATACATCATTGACTTCTCGCCGGTCGGCCTGAACAGGAACCAGACCACCTTCGGCGACTACATCAACAATGTCCAGCTCGCCGGCGGCTCCCCCAAGTTTGCCGATCTTGTCGGGACGGTGTTCAAGATCGAAACGCTTGATGGCCTGAAAGAGGCGTATGATTCGCTCAGCCCGGAGCCCTATGCCACCAGCCTTGCCACGACCACCGTCAGCGCCGGCAATTTCGCCGACGCGATGCTGAGCTGCAACGACAGGGACGGGAAGTACCGGTTCATCGCCGAACACACATGCGCCTGGGCGCGGATCACCGCCGTCGAGCAGAACTATCGCGGCACCATCGAGAATTTCGCCTATAACGAGACCAGCCACGGCTTTGCCGCGGGAATTCAGGGCGATATCAACGAAAAGCTCTATCTGGGCATGGCCGGCTCCTATGAGCAGACGTCATTCCGCTCCGGGTCCAACGCCACTGGCGATGGACATCGTCCGCAGGCCGGCCTGGTGCTGAAATATATCAACGGCGGCACAAAGCTGGCCGGATCGCTCATCGGCGGCCTCGGCTCCTTCGACACGAGCCGCGTCGTCAATGTCGGCACGGTGGGCGGCATCGCCACGGCGACGCAGAAGGTGGCGTATCTGTCGCTCAATGTCAGGCTGGCACATCTCTACGATTTCGGCGGCACCTATCTGATGCCGACGGTCGATGGCGCGGCAACCTACATGCACCAGAAGGGGTTTACCGAAACCGGGGGCGGCCTCACCAATCTGACCATCGACAGCAGCTCGCAGGTCTACTGGTGGATCGCGCCGCACATGGAGGCGGGCGGCGAACTCGATCTCGGCGCATCAGTGCTTCGGGCCAAGGCCAAGGTCGGTTTACTGCAGCATCTCGGGGAAGTGCCGGCGGTCGCAGCCAATATCGACGGAACCCCGGCCGGCGTTCCCTCCGCCATTATCAAAGCCGGCCAGGATAATACGCTGCTGACTCTTGCCGCCGGTCTGGACTGGATCGCCGGCAACGGCGTCAACCTGCAGGCGAATGTCAGCGGCCAGTTCGGCCCGAACACCACCAACAAGCAGGGTTCGCTGAAATTGACGGTTCCCTTCTAATTCGGACAGGATGGCGGAGATCCGATGAGCCGCGATAACAAGGGGGATTGAACGACATGCTTCTCAGATTTGGAAACGGCAAGAGTGCGGGGCCGACGGCCGCGCTTGCGGTCCTGATAGCCGGACTGGCCTTCAATTCTTCGGCAAGTGCCCAAAATGCCGGCGCGCCCGACAATGCCAGGAACTGGAGTGTTGTCTGCGTGTCCGCCGGCCGCGAGGACGCCCTTGCATGCACGATGGAACAGCAGATCATCGTACGCGAGACCGGTCAGCGGCTGGCGCGACTGACGATCAAGACGACAAAAGCCGCCGAGGACGGTTTCGCGTCGCTGCTGCTGCAGGTTCCCCTGGGATTGTCCATCGTCGACGGCCTGTCCATGCAGGTGGACCAGGCCGCGCCGGTCGCGATCCCCATCCAGACCTGCGATGCCAATGGCTGCTACGGCGGACATATCGTCGACCAGGCGCTGCTTACGGCCTTGCGCGCCGGCAGCCAGCTTGTCTTGAGCTTTTTCGATCTGCAGAAGCAGAAGATAGACGCCAATTTCACGCTGGCGGGCTTCACGGCGGCTTACGCCAGGATCGATTAGCGGGTCCGTGCCTATTTTCGTCGAACCAGTGCTAGCGGCCCGCATCTGAAATCGCCTTGTACGCTTGTTTCAGACCCTCGGCGCCGCCCGTCATCTCATGCGGTTGCGGCGTGTGGCCTGCGGCTATCAAGCGGCGGGAGATCATGTGCACAGCGGGCTGGTTGATGGAATCGACGGCAACCAGCTTGCCGGCCGACAGGTGAAACACGCTGAATGCGTTGTCCTCGCGGTTGCCGGTCAGGATGTGCTCGTCGGCGCCGAAGGAAACGCCTACCATCTGGATCTTGGTATCGCCCATATCGGACCAGAACCAGGGCACGTCGTCATAGGCCCGGAGGGTCCCGGTTATGGTGCGTGCGGCATGTTTGGCGTGGTCGGTGGCGTTCTGCACCGACTCGAGCCGTACCTTCCGGTCGATCAGCCCGTGGCGGTAGTTCGCACAGTCGCCGATCGCAAGGATGTCCGCATTCGCAGTTCTCAGATGATCGTCCACGGCAATGCCGTTTTCGCAGGCCAGGCCGGCCTCGCG
This sequence comes from Nitratireductor sp. XY-223, assembly GCF_004959855.1. GTDB lineage: Bacteria > Pseudomonadota > Alphaproteobacteria > Rhizobiales > Rhizobiaceae > Hoeflea_A. The sequence continues at coordinate 72,878 of NZ_SPNT01000006.1, forward strand.
CGCAATCCGGTTGTCCGCATCGACCCCGACGCCGACGATGACGAGATCCGCCGGCACAGGCGCCTGGTCCTTCACGCGGACGGCGGTGATGCGCCCGGCATTGCCGTCGACGGCCTCGATTGCCGTATCGGTGACGATCCGGATGCCGGCGGTTTGCGCCCGGGCATGCATGTGATCGGAGACCACCGGCGCGACGGCGCGGCCGACAAGGCGCGGCGCGGCCTCAAGCACCGTGACGTTCTTCGAAAGCCCGGCAAAGGTGAAGGCCAGTTCCATGCCGATGAAGCCGCCGCCGATAACGACGATGTCGTTCGCATCAGCCGCTGCATCGCGCAGCGCATTCGCGTCGGCAAGCGTGCGCAGGCTCAGGCAATTCGTGAAGCCGCCGTCGAGCGCCTCGATACTGCGCGCCTTTGCGCCCGTTGCCAGAACGGCGGTGCTGTAGCCGAGCTTGCGGCCGTCGGAGAGGCTGACCGTACGATCATGGGTATCGATACGCTCGACCGTTTGCCCGAGGGCCAGTTCGATGGCGTTGTCGCTGTAGAATCCTTCCGCTCGCAGCACCTGCGGCTGTGTTGCCGGGTCTTTCTGAAACGCCTTCGAGAGCGGCGGCTTGTGGTAGGGCAGCGTATCTTCCGCACTGATTAAAACGATCCTCCCGTCATATCCTTCCTGGCGCAGGCTTGCGCCCATCTGGGCGCCTGCATGGCCGCCTCCGATGACGATCAACGGCTTGTTCATGTTCCCTCAACTCCCTTGTTTTTAGGCGGTTCTGATGGTTTTTCAATGCCGCCCTGATCAAAATTTGAACAAGTAGTTTGACCGATTGATCATATCGTATTAACCTGAAGAAAAACAAGAGCCAGGGGATACTGAATGTCAGCGCGCGAGAAGCTCGCGACGCTGAAGGACCTTGAGCGCAAGGTTCTTTGGCTGAGTGCATGGACAATCCACAATGCCAACCACATCCGTCCCAACGATGACGGGTTGAAGGTCGGCGGCCATCAGGCATCCTGCGCCTCAATCGCGTCGCTGATGACGGCGCTCTATTTCTCGATCCTGCGCCCCGAGGACCGCGTTGCGGTCAAGCCCCACGCCGCGCCTGTCTTCCACGCAATCCAGTATCTTCTTGGCAAGCAGTCGAAGGAAAAGCTGATCGATTTCCGCGGCTATGGCGGTGCGCAATCCTATCCGAGCCGCACCAAGGACACCGATGATGTCGATTTCTCGACCGGTTCGGTCGGCCTTGGCGTCGCAATCACCGCATTCGCATCGATGGTGCAGGACTATGTCCGTGCCCGCGGCTGGGGGCATGGCTCAGAGGGTCGCATGATCGCGCTCGTCGGCGACGCCGAGCTCGACGAGGGCAACATTTACGAATGCCTGCAGGAGGGCTGGAAACAGGGGCTGCGCAATACCTGGTGGATCATCGACTACAACCGGCAGAGCCTTGACGGTGTCGTGCGCGAAGGGCTTTCCAAGCGCGTTGACGGCATATTCAGCGCCTTCGGTTGGGACGTGGTCCTGATGAAATACGGCGTTCTGCAGCGCGCCGCTTTCGAGGAGCCCGGCGGCGAGGCGCTGCGGGACTGGATCGATGACTGTCCGAACCAGCTCTATTCGGCGCTGACCTATCAGGGCGGCAAGGCATGGCGCGAGCGCCTGTCGGCGGATATCGGCGGCGAGCCCGATGTTGCCGACTTGCTTTCCCGCCGCTCGGACGAAGCGCTGGCGGAGCTCATGGAGAACCTGGGCGGTCATTGCCTGCAGACGATCCTCGAAACCCTTGGCGGTATCGATCACGACAGGCCGGTCGCCATCATCGCCTATACGGTCAAGGGATGGGGGACGCCGCTGGCCGGCCACAAGGACAACCATGCCGGGCTGATGACCGCCGCACAGATGGAGGCGTTCCAGGCGTCCATGAATATCCGCGGCGGTCATGAGTGGGATCACTTCGAAGGGCTGGCAACACCACCGGCCGACCTTGCGGCTTTTCTCAAGCAAGTCCCGTTCAGCGGCCCCATGCGCCGCCATGCGGCCAAAACCGTACCGGTGCCGCAGATCGCGTTGCCGGCAGACCGGGCGATCGCCACACAGACCGCCTTCGGAAAGATCCTGAACGATATCGCCGCCTCCGGCAGCGCGCTTGCCGACCGCATCGTGACGACGTCGCCGGATGTCACCGTTTCGACCAATCTCGGCCCGTGGGTGAATCGGCGCAACCTCTTCTCGCGCACCGAAATCGCCGATACGTTCCATGAACAGCGCGTGCCGTCCGCCCAGAAGTGGCGTTTTTCGCCGGACGGTCAGCACATAGAGCTCGGCATTGCGGAAATGAACCTTTTCCTGCTGCTTGGCGCGGCGGGTCTCAGCCACTCGCTGTTCGGCGAGCGGTTGCTTCCGATCGGCACGCTCTATGACCCGTTTATCGCCCGCGGCCTCGATGCGCTGAACTATGCCTGTTACCAGGATGCGCGCTTCATGCTGGTGGCAACACCGTCGGGCGTGTCGCTTGCGCCGGAGGGCGGTGCGCACCAGTCCGTCGGCTCGCCGCTGATCGGCATGAGCCAGGATGGCATCGCCGCTTTCGAGCCGGCTTTCGCCGACGAGCTCGCCGCGATCATGGAATGGGCATTTGCCTATATGCAACGCGATGGCGAGGCAGTGCTCAATGAACGGACCTGGCTGCGCGACGAAACCGGCGGTTCGGTCTATCTGCGCCTGTCGACGCGTGCCATCGAGCAACCGCCGCAGCGCAGCGACGATGCGTTTCGGCAAGGCGTTATCGACGGGGCCTACTGGCTGCGAGAACCGGGACCGGGATGCGATGTGGTCATCGCCTATCAGGGCGTTGTTGCCACCGAGGCCATTGCCGCGGCCGGCACGATCGGCGACGCGCGCCGCAATGTCGGCGTGCTCGCGGTTACCTCCGCGGACCGTCTGAATGCCGGCTGGCAGGCGGCACAGCGCGAACGCATTCGCGGAAACGCGGCGGCGATCAGCCATATCGAACGGCTCCTGCAGCCGGTGTCGCGGGACGCGGCAATCGTAACGGTGATCGACGGGCATCCGGCGACGATGAGCTGGCTTGGCGGTGTCTGCGGACACCGCGCGGCCGGGCTCGGGGTCGAGCATTTCGGACAGACCGGAACGGTTGCCGATCTCTATGCGCATTTTGGCATCGACGCCAACTCCATAGCCGCAACGGCGGCGCGGCTGCTGCCGGGCAGGCCCGTGCGGCTTGCGATTTAGGCAGGGGCCCGCGATGAAGACCGGATTTGAGGCGGAACGGATTAATCAGTGATGAAACGATACTGGTCCGACTATACAAGCGAAGCCTTCTCCAGGCTCGACCACGAGAACCTGATTGCCGTACTGCCGGTCGGGGCGACCGAGCAGCATGGCCCGCATTTGCCGCTTTGTGTCGATGCGGCGATCGCCGATGGTCTGGTCAGGGCGGTGGTTGAAAAGCTGCCGGAAGAAAATCCGGCGCTTTTTCTTCCGACCCAGGCCATCGGCAAGAGCGACGAGCACCGGCGCTATCCGGGAACGCTGACTTTCAGCGTGGAAACGCTGATGCGGACCTGGCTCGAAATCGGCGACTGCGTTGCTGCAAGCGGCGTGCGGAAACTGGTGCTCCTCAACAGCCACGGCGGACAGATCTCGACGATGGACATTGTCGCGAGGGAGCTGCGCATACGCCACTCCATGCTGGTGTTTTCGGTCAACTGGTTTGCCCTCGGCCTGCCGGACGGCCTCTATGGCGAGGAAGAACAGCGCTTTGGCGTTCACGCCGGCGACATGGAAACCTCGATGATGCTGGCGCTGACACCGGAGCTCGTCGACATGGACAAGGCGCGCGACTTTCGCCCGCTGATCGAGCGTTTCGAGCGTGACTACAGGCATATCGGCCTGGCACGCGGCGCAAAGCCCGGATGGCAGGCACAGGACCTTCATCCGGCGGGTGCCGCAGGCAATGCCGCGGCCGCGACCGCGGAAAAAGGCAGTGCAACGATCGATCATGCGGCGGAACGCATCGTCGAGGTGCTGGAGGACGTTCACAGGGCCCCGCTCTCGTGGCTTGAAAACGAACCGGAATGGTAGGGATGGAACAGCAAAGACAACTTGGAGCCGGCGATGCGCTGATTGAAATGGACGGTGTCCACAAGCGCTTCGGCAACGGGACACTGGCGGTGGAGGGAATGTCCGTTTCCATCCAGCCAGGCGAATTTGTCAGTTTTCTCGGGCCGTCCGGATGCGGCAAGAGCACCGCGCTTCGCATGATTGCGGGCCTGCTGTCGGCATCAGCCGGTTCGATCACCGTGAACGGCCATCCTGCGGGCGAGGGCGGTGACGGACGCGATGTCGGCTTTGTGTTCCAGGAGGCAACGCTGATGCCGTGGGCGAATGTCTTCGACAACGTCTACCTGCCGCTGCGGCTTGCGGGCGCTTCGAGGAAAGCCGCGACGCCTGAGGTCGAGGAAGCGCTCGCCATGGTCGGGCTCTCGAGTTTCCGCAGTTCCTATCCGCGCGAGCTTTCCGGCGGCATGAAGATGCGCGTTTCCATTGCCCGCGCCATGGTCACGCGGCCGGCGCTGCTGCTGATGGACGAACCTTTTGCGGCGCTCGATGAAATGACGCGCTTCAAGCTCAACAACGACGTGCTGAAACTGTGGGAAGAGCACAAGCTGACGGTCATATTCGTCACCCACAGCGTGTTTGAATCCGTTTACCTGTCGAACCGGGTGATGGTGATGGCGGCGCGGCCCGGCCGGGTCGTCAACGATATCGCGCTGCCGGGCGGCTATCCGCGCACCGATGCCTACAGGACCTCGCAGGAATTTGCCGAAAACACGCGCCTTGTGACGAAGGCGCTGGAAGGAACGCTGAGCCATGCTGAAATCGATCACTGAAGACGGCGAACAGGACGGCGTTGCTCTCAATGTCGAACTGTTGAAGAAGGAACAGCTGGAACGCCGCCTGCGCATTATCATGCCCGCGAGCGCCCTTGCCCTGGCCCTTTTGATCTGGGAGGCGCTCGTCATCTATTACGAGGTGCCGCACTATCTCATCCCGGCGCCAAGCCGTATCGGCGAGACGCTGATTACCGACGGGCCGTCGCTGATGACGTCCGCGTGGTTTACGGTCAAGCTGACGCTGTTTTCGCTGGCGCTCGCCATCATCGGCGGTGTCGCTCTTGGCATGATATTCGCACTGTCGCGCACGGTGGAAATGAGCCTGTTTCCCTTTGCGGTCATTTTGCAGGTCACGCCGATCGTGGCGATCGCGCCGCTGATCCTCATCTATGTTCACAGCACGTTCGTGGCGCTGCTGATCTGTGCCTGGATCGTCGCCTTTTTTCCAATCCTGTCCAACACTGTGATCGGACTGCGCAGCGCCGACCACAATCTGCGCGACCTGTTCACGCTTTACAAGGCAACGCCCTGGCAGCGGCTGCGTTATCTGCTTGCACCCAGCGCGCTGCCCTATTTCATGGCGGCGCTGAAGATCGCCGGCGGCCTGGCGCTGATCGGCGCGGTGGTTGCGGAATTCGTCGCCGGTACCGCCGGCCAGAATTCCGGCCTTGCATCACGCATTCTTGAATCGAGCTTCCGCAACGAGATCCCGCGCATGTTCGCGGCGCTCTTCCTGGTCTCGCTTCTGGGCATCGTGATTTTCCTGGCCACCAGCTGGATGTCGAAACTCGTGCTCGGCAGATGGCACGAGAGCGAGGTCAAGAGGGAGCGATGAACACGTCGGTCAAAACAACCGATCGTCGCGCGACGGGCTTTGGAACGACCATGCGGGGCGTGCTGGTCGGCGGGGCGTCAAAGCCGGTCGATATCCTGATAGAGGGCGCGCGCATCAAGGCAATCGAGCCCTCGCCGCAAAGTGGCGGCGGCGTCGTCCTTCCGTTGATGAGCGATATCCACGTTCATCTCGACAAGACATACACGGTGGACCGCACCGGCAGCGGCGCGGCGTCGCTGTTCGATGCGATCGACCGGATGGACGCCGACAAGGCGCTCTGGACACCACAGGATATCCGCGCGCGTGCTGCGCGTGCTCTTGAAAAGGCCTACGCGCACGGTGTCAGCGTCATGCGCTCCCATGTGGACTGGACCGAACCGGACGTGCCGATGGCCTGGAGCGTGCTCAACGAGCTGGCTCAGGAGTGGCGTGGACGCATTCACCTCCAGGTCGTGGCGCTGTGCCCGCTCGATCTGATTGCCGAGGCGGGCGAGCCGATTGCGGCACGCGCAGGCGCGGACGGCGGTGTTTTAGGCGCCTTCGTCTACCGCAATGACAATCTGGCGGAAAAAATGCGCCGGGTGTTCCTGCTTGCCGACCGCAACGATCTGGAGCTCGACTTTCACGTTGACGAGGGTCTCGAGTACGAGGCGCGGGGTTTCGAGGCCATCGTTGCCGAGGCTGAGAAGCGCGGCGGCGGCCGCCAGGTGCTTTGCGGCCACGTCTGCTCGCTGGCGCTGCGCGCGCCTGAAGATATCGCGCGCCTCGTGGCCCGGGCGGCAGCGGCGAAAATCGGACTAGTCAGCCTTCCGACAACCAACAGTTATCTGCAGGACCGCAACAGCGGACGCACACCCCGGTTTCGCGGTCTTGCCCCGATCAAGGAAGCGCGTGCCGCCGGAATGGACGTCTTTCTGGCGTCCGACAATGTGGCGGATGTTTTCTACCCCTATGGCGACTACGACCCGTTCGATGTTTTACGGGCCGGTGTGATGGCCGCGCAGCTCGAACCCGGAGACTGGCTTGACGCCATATCCGGTTCCGCCGCGCGCTGGTGCGGCGCCGAGGCCGGCGATCTGGCCGTGGGCGCCAAAGCGGATTTCCTCCGCTTCGACGCAACGGATCTCCGCGATCTTGTTTCCCGGCTGGGTGCACCGCGCGAAGTGTGGCGCGATGGAAGAACAGATTTGGAAAGGACGAATCCATGAGTGAGGCGGCAATTGCCAATCGCGCTATCGACTGGGACGCATTCCGGGGCGAACTGGACGGCATCTCGGTCATCGACGACGAAAAAACCGTCAAGGTGCGCTCCGGCGACTACTTCTGGTACAGCCCGATCCTCAATGACATGCTGAAGGACAAGAGCGGCGAGCTGCTTGTCATTCCCAAAACCCAGGACGAAGTGCGGACCATCGCCTCCGCCGCCGCACGGCACCGCGTGCCCGTTACCATACGCGGCGGCGGAACCGGCAATTACGGGCAGTGCGTGCCGCTGGAAGGCGGTATCGTCCTCGACCTTACGAAGCTGAACCGCATCATCGAGATCAAATCCGGCAGCGTCCGGGTCGAAGCCGGTGCCCGCATCGCCACGCTTGACGATGCCTGCGCCGAGACCGGTCAGCAGCTTCTCATGTATCCGTCCACGCGGCGTATCGCCACGATCGGCGGCTTCCTGTCGGGGGGCTCGGGCGGTATCGGATCGCTACGCCACGGCATGCTGCGCGATCACGGCAATGTCCGCTACGTGAAGGTGATGACCGTCGAGGCGGAGCCCAGGATCATCGAGCTCTATGCCGACGACATCCAGAAGGTTCACCACGCGTACGGCACCAACGGGATCATTCTGGAGCTTGAACTGGCGCTGACCGCAGCGACCGACTGGATCCACTGTGCGGCGCTGTTCGATGGTTACGAGACGGCGCTGCGGTTTGCCATGACGGCGCAGGAAAGCGGGCTCGACTGCTATCTGCTGACAACGGTGGAGCGGCGATTTGCGCCGTACTACACGAAATTCGGCGACCTCTTTCCCGATAACCGGGATGCGGTCTTTGCGATGGTCGCTCCGGATGAAATGCCCCGGTTCGAGGCGCTGGCCTCCGAAACCGGCGGGTCTGTCTCATTTGCCATGAAGAAGAAGGATCTGAGGGAAGCCGGCCTGCAGCCCGCCTATGAATGCGGCTGGAACCACACGACGTTGCAGGCGCTGAAGGTCGACAAGAGCTGGACGTACCTCCAGGTCGCCTATCCGCATCCGTTCGATCCGGTGCTCGTCATGGAACAGATGGAACGCTACGGCGACGACGTCTACTGGCACCACGAAATGGCCCGCATGGACGGCCGCGTTCAGATCTTTGCGCTGCCGCTCGTCAAATATCGCGGGAAGGACGCGATCTACGCCATGATCGGCGAAATGGAAGACCGGGACGGCTGCACGATCTACGACCCGCATGTCGTCACCATCGAGGATGGCGGCATGAAGGAGATCGACACCGCACAAATCGATTTCAAGAAACTGGCCGATCCGCACGGCCTGATGAATCCGGGCAAAACCCGGGGATGGACCGCCGACATGGCGGTTCAAGGCGAATAACAAAAAGAACCAAACAGAGGGCAATAGGAGATAGAAACATGAAGGATACTCTGAAAATTGTAGCCGCTGCGGCAATGCTGGCGGCGAGCGCCGGCCTTGCGGCCGCCGCCGACAAGGTGGTTATGGGCACGAACTGGCTCGCCCAGGGTGGCCATGGCGGCTTCTACCAGGCGCTGGCCGACGGCACCTACGAGAAGTACGGCCTTGACGTCGAGATCAGGATGGGCGGACCGCAGGTCAACAACCGGCCGATGCTTCCGGCCGGACGCCTCGACTTCCTGATGGCGGGCAACCTTCTGCTGTCGTTCGACAATGTGCGCAATGATATCCCGACCGTCGTGGTGGCCGCCTTCTTCCAGAAGGATCCGCAGGTGCTGATGGCGCATGACGGGGCCTATTCCAGTTTTGACGATCTGAAGAATGCGCCGACGATCCTGATTTCAAAGGATGGCCAGTTCAGCTTCTGGAAGTGGCTGGTAACGGATCACGGTTTCGCCAATGAGCAGCTCAGGCCTTACGGCTACAATCTTGCCCAGTTCCTGTCCGACGACAAAATGGTCCAGCAGGGCTATGGCACCGCCGAGCCGATTTATGCTGCGGCGGAAGGCGCGAAGCCCGTTGCCTATCTGCTTGCCGACCAGGGCTGGAACACCTATTCAACGACCATCGAAACACGGGCCGAACTTGTTGAAAACAATCCCGAACTTGTCCAGCGCTTCATCGATGCCTCCATCGAGGGCTGGTACAACTTTCTCTACGGCGACCGCACGGCAGCCTATGCGCTGATCATGAAAGACAACCCGGAAATGACCAAGGAGAAGCTCGACAAGGAGATGGCGCAGTTCGAAAAACTCGGCATCATCGATGTCGGCGATGCAAAGGAAAAGGGCATCGGCGCGATGAGCACGGAGCGCATAAAGGCCTTCTACGACACGGCCGTCAATTCCGGAATCATCGAGGAAGGATCGGTCGATCTTTCGAAGGTTGCGACCGACCAGTTCGTCAACAAGGGCCATGGCCTCGATATCGCCAAGAAGCTCCAGGGCAATTGAGGAGAAAGCGTGCGTATTCTGCTCATTTTCTGTCATCCCTATGAGGAGAGTTACGGCGCGGCTCTATTCGAATGCGCAAAGACAGCGCTTTCGGCGCGCGGACATGACGTCCGCGCGCTCGATCTTTACCGGGACGGTTTCGAGCCGATACTCGGGCGCGAAGAATGGCTGACCTATATCGGCGAGACGGAAAAGAACATCGCCGCGGTCAAAAGCCATGTCGATGCCTTGCAGTGGGCCGAAGGCCTGGTCCTGATCTATCCCACATGGATGTACGGTCCGCCGGCAATGCTCAAGGGCTGGATGGAACGGGTCTGGCTGCCCGGCGTTGCCTTTGATGTCGCGCCCGGCAAACACAAGAGGGCGGTCGGTGCGCTGAAGAATATCCGCCTTTTCATCGGCATTACGACGTCGGGTTCGCCCTGGTGGTGGTTGCGAATTGTGCGCGATCCGGGCCGAAGCCTGTTCATGCGGGCCCAGCGGGTGCTATTCCATCCCCTGTGCCGCATGCGTTGGCTTCAGTTGCACAATATGAACCACACGACGCAAGGCGACAGGGAGCGTTTCCTGAACAAGGTCGAGCGCGCCCTGTCCAAGGTCTGACCGGAGATTTCATGTCCGACGATATCGCCAAACCACTCGCCCGCTACGCCGCCTTCAAGCGGCGGGGCGACTTCATCTTCATGTCCGGGGTGATCGCCGTCGATCCGGACAGCAAACGGATCGTTGCCGGCTATGAGGATCTGCCCGATTCCGCCCGCTCGGCGCTCGGCGAGACCGGCGAATTTTCCGTCGATTTCAAGGAGGGTCCGATCAGGGCGCAGAGCTGGTATGTGCTGGACCGTATCCGTTCGATGATCGAGATGAATGGCGGCCAGATGAGTGACGTTTTCAAACTCGTGCAGTATTTCAAGGACTTGCGCGACTTTCCCGACTACAGCCGGGTGCGTGGCCTGTTTTTCCCCGATGAGCCGCCGGTCTCGACCGTCGTCGAGGTCAGCGGCATGATGCCGAGCGCCGAAATCCTCATCGAAGTCGAAGCGACTGCCTATCTGCCGGAGAAATCATGAGCGCCCGCGAAAAAGTTCTCGACCGACGCCAGAAGATCCGCCAGGCCATCCACGAGGCGGCGATCGAGGAATTTTCGGCCAACGGGCTCGTCGGCGCCTCGACGCAGGCGATCGCCAAACGGGCCGGCCTCTCGAAACCGCAGCTCCACTATTACATATCCTCCAAGGAGGAGCTCTACGAGGAAACGCTGCTCTTCATCGTCGACAAGTGGAAGGACCAGTTCTTCCTGTCGATTCGGTCGGACGATCCGAAGACGGTCATCTCGGAATATATCGCCATCAAGGTGAGGCACGCACTTGCCGAGCCGAAGCTCTGCCGCCTGTTCGCCAACGAGGTGGCGCGCGGCGCGCCGATCCTGAAGCGTCACTGGTCGGCATCGCGGGAATCGGTCGAAAAGGCCGCCGACATCATGCGGTCGTGGATTGCCGACGGGAAGATCAAGCCGGTCGATCCCTATCTCTTCCAGATGGAGATGTGGGCCGTCACCCAGCATTTCGCCGACTACGAGGCGCAGGTGCGCTTCATGCTCGACCTGGGTGAAGACCACCCCATCGACGAGGAGCGGATCATCGCCGACGTCACCGCGTTGTTCCTGCGCGCATGCGGGTTGGATCCTGAGTCTTAGTTCCGACTCTGGAGCGTTGTGCCCATTAGGCCGCCGGTTCAAGACCGAATCTCTCGATCATTGACGGAAGCTCACCCCGAACGAAATCGCTGAACGCGGCGGCCGCCGGATTCTGCGCCGTGTTTCGTCGTGTGACAAAGCCGACCTGCCGCTGCATCTTTGTGTCTGCGAGATCCACGGCGATGACCCCTTGCGGCAGATCGATCGTGCTGAGCGCGGGAAGCAGCGTCACGCCGAGACCCTCCCTGACCAGTGCGATCAGCGAGGTGACGTTTCTGACCGTCACCGATGTTTTTTGCGCCAGCTTTTCATATTCCGGCGCGTCGTCAATGGTCACGGCGCCGTTCAGTATCAGCATCTGGTCACTGAGGTCCGACCAGTCCACCGGTCCGTCCTCTTGCGAAAACCGGCTGTCCGAATTGCAGATCAGCCGAAACCGGTCCTGGAAAAGAGGCTGAAAGGAGACGAGGCGGTCGTTGGGAGGCGTTCCGGCTATTCCAAGGTCGGCCGCGCCGCTCTCCACTGCCGCGTGCACGGCGCGGCTGTCGGTGTCGACCAATTCGATTTCAATGCCGGGACGGTCCGCGATGAACCGGTGAAGAAGCGGCGGTATCAGATTGGCGACGACGGACGGAACCGAAGCCAGGGTCATGCCGCCGATGCGGCTTTGCGCATAGTCGTGGATCATCGACAGCGCCCGGTCGTAGCCGCGTATCTGGTCGCGGCCCGTGTCCAGAACGAACTGGCCGAGCGCCGTAAGGGCGTTTTTTCTGTCCGATTCGAAAAGCGGCCCGCCCAATTCCTCCTCGATCTGCTTGAGCGTCATCGAGATGGCGGATCCGGTGCGGCCGAGCTGATCCGATGCATCCTTGATGTTGCCCAGTTCCGCAACGGTGACGAAGACCCGCATCGCTTCCAGTTTGATCATATCCAGCCCATTTCAAAATTTCTGAAATAAATAACAGAAATATCCATTTGATTGAAGTGACGGCTTCGGGGAACTTGTCTGTCTGAAGGAGGCGTCATGGCTGAGCTGCACAAAAACCTGATTGCGGGACATTGGGAAGAAGGAACGGCGTCGGTCGAAAACCGCAATCCGTCCGATGTCTCCGACCTGATCGGCCTCTACGCGCAGGCGGATGCCGCTCAGCTTGACGTCGCCGTGCAGTCGGCGCGCGAGGCACTGCCTGGCTGGAGGCAGGTCGGCCTGGAGCGGCGCCAGGCGATACTCGACCAAATTGGCCGTGAGCTGATGGACCGCTCCGAGGAGCTTGGACAATTGCTCAGCCGCGAGGAGGGCAAGCCGCTGGCCGAGGGCAAGGGCGAGGTCTACCGGGCCGGGCAGTTCTTTGCCTACTACGGTGCAGAGGTACTGCGCCAGATCGGCGAAAACGCGGATTCCGTGCGCCCCGGCATCGAAATCGATATGCGCCGCGAGCCGATGGGCGTTGTTGCCGTCATATCGCCATGGAATTTCCCGACGGCGACGGCGAGCTGGAAGATCGCGCCCGCGCTTGCGTTCGGAAATAGTGTAATCTGGAAACCGGCGAACCAGACCCCGGCCTCGGCCTGCGCGCTCGCGGAGATCATTTCGCGGGCGGGTCTGCCTGTCGGCGCATTTCAGTTGCTGATGGGCCCGGGCTCAGCAATCGGCAACGGGCTTGCCTCCCATCCGGGTGTCGATGCGGTGACGTTCACGGGCTCCTATCCGGTTGGCCGGCAGGTTGCCATTGCCGCATCCGCGAACTTGACCAAGTATCAGCTCGAACTCGGTTCCAAGAACGCATTGCTGGTCATGGAGGACGCGGATATCGATCTTGCCGTCGCGGCAGCGGTTGCGGGCGCCTATTCGGGAACAGGACAGAAGTGCACCGCGTCGTCGCGGCTGCTCGTCCACGATGCCGTCCATGATGTTTTTGTTGAAAAGCTGTCTTCGGCCGTTGCCGCGTTGAAGGTCGGTCACGCGCTCAATGAAGGCACGCAGATCGGGCCGGTTGTCAGCGAGGAGCAATTGCAGTCGAACCTGGACTGGATCGTGCGGGCAAGGCAGGCGGGGGCGGAATGCGTCACTGGCGGCAACAGGCTGGAGCGCGCGCACCAGGGCTTTTACATGGCACCGGCCCTCCTGACCGGCACGACCAACGACATGGATTTCAACCGCGAGGAGCTGTTCGCGCCGGTGGCCGCCGTGCAGAAGATCGGTTCCTATGACGAAGGGCTGACCATCGCAAACGACACCGAATTCGGTCTTGTCGCCGGAATTTTCACCCGCTCGCTCGCCCGCGCCACGCATTTTCGCAGGAATGTCGAGACCGGCTGTGTGACCGTGAACCTGCCGACCGCCGGCACCGATTATCATGTGCCGTTCGGCGGCCGAAAGAATTCCAGTTCCGGTCCGCGCGAGCAGGGCAGGGCCGCCGCCGAGTTTTATACGCAAGTCAAGACGGCCTATATTCGAGCCGGCGAGCCGGAGTAGCGAAATGGCCACCACCCAACCCCTTGTCGATTGTCTGCAATATGCCAATTGGTCGGAGCCGATCTTCCGCCAGATGCGTGACGGCGGCGTCCATGCTGTTCATGTGACGATCGCCTACCACGAGTGCTTCCGGGAAATGGTGCTGAACATCGAAAACTGGAATGCAAATTTCGAGCGTTATCCGGATCTGATTTTCGCCGGGCGCAGCGGAGACGATGTCCGGCGTGCCATGCGTGAGGGCCGCACCGCCATTTTTTTCGGTTTTCAGAACCCGTCCCCGATCGAAGACGATCTCGGGCTGGTGGAAATCTGCCACACCCTCGGTGTTCGGTTCATGCAGCTCACCTACAACAACCAGTCGCTGCTGGCGACCGGCTGCTATGAAAACGAAGATACGGGTATTACCCGTTTCGGCCGGCAGGTGATCGCCGAGATGAACCGGGTCGGCATGGTTGTCGACATGAGTCATTCGGCGGAGCGGTCGACGCTGGAAGCGATGGAGCTTTCCCGGCGGCCGATCGCGATTACCCATGCCAACCCGGACTGGTGGCACCCGGCCATGCGCAACAAATCCGACACGGTCTTACGGGCCTTGGCGGAAAGCGGCGGCATGCTGGGCTTTTCAATGTATCCGCATCACCTCCAAAACGGGTCCGGCTGCACGCTTGAGAGCTATTGCGCAATGATTGCCGGGGCGGCGGAACGCTACGGCGTGGGCCATATCGGGATCGGATCGGATCTGTGCCAGGACCAGCCGGACAGCGTTGTAACCTGGATGCGCAACGGGCGCTGGACAAAGCAGCTCGATTTCGGCGAAGGATCCAGTGCGGCGCCCGGCTTTCCCGGACAGCCGTCCTGGTTCAGGAACAACCGCGATTTCGGCAACATATCCGGGGGCCTGCGCAAAGTCGGATTTTCGGAAGAGGATGTCGCCGCGATCATGGGCGGCAACTGGCTGCGTTTTTATGACGAATCCTTCGGAGCCGAGGGACAATGAGCGATCGCCGGAGCGCCAAGGCAGAGGTTTCACCGGTGCCGCTGCGCGCACCGGACGAAGTCATGCGCCTGTCGCGTCTCGGCGCGTTCTATCCCACGCGGCTGAGCTTCATGCGCACGCTGATCAGGCGGCTCAACCGCGATCGTGCGCGTGTCAGCCGCCCGGTCTGGGAAATCGATGACGAGGGTTACGGCCGGGCCGTCTACAGCATCGATGTGGACGGGCACCGTTACAGCCTTGCGGCCTTCTCCAACCGCCTGTCGGCCGAGCAGCGAACGGATCGGGTCATCGCCGAAGCCTGGGACACGAGCTTTGCGCTTTTCGACGGGGAGCCGACGGCAGCCGATCTGGACCGGCTCGAGGCCAATGCGCCGCGGCAGGAGGCGGGACGGTTCGAGGCGACCGAACTGGTCCTGAGCCGCGCCAACAAATCGGTGCGTTTTTTCGACCATGTGGTCGAGCGGCTTGCCCGGGGTCAGCAGCCGGATGAGACCCTGGTCGGCTCTGTCGGATATCTGATGCGCACGACCGCGGTTTACGGCAACGGCAAGTTCGGAATCGCCGACCGGACCCGCCTAGCGGACCGCGGATTGATTGGCGGATCGTTCCAGGCGGAAATGCTGACCGTATGGATGATCCGGGGATTTTCGCACGATCTGGTGGAACATATCGCCCGGTGCCGGGCGCCGGAAACGTTCGTGCCCCTTGAGCGGCGGCTGAGACGTCACCTGGGCATCGGCAACGCAACGGGCCTGGGCATGGCGCCGTTTCTCGTTACCCATCCCGCCCTGTTCAACAACTGGGTCGAGGGCAGGGAAACGGCGCTTGCGCGGGTTCGTGCCGCTCCGATGTCGGAACCGGACGTCATTGCCCGGGCGACGGAGTTGATGGACCGGGCCGAACGGCATCTCGGTCAATGGTCCGTGGACGACCATCGCCAGATGGCACGGATAGAAACCGTGCGTCGCGAATGGCGTGAACTGCGGGTCGTCGCAACCGCCGACTGGTTGTCATCGCCCCTTCCGTGGCAACGGCTCTTCGACCTGGCGGCCGATCGCTCGGCGGAATGCCAGGAACTGGTCGTTGCGTTGCTGCTTGAATGCCACGGCAATCTCGTGGACGACCTTGCGGACAACATGATGATCGCCAGCGAGCCGGCCCTGGACAGCTCCATGTCGGTCGACGCCTTGCTCGCCTTGTGCCGAACCCATTTCGGCTGGGCATTGGATATCGATTTTTCGGACCGGTCCGAGACCCATCTCTTCTGGTATGTCTCGGAGGAAAAGCTCGAGCCCCGGCTTGGCAATCGTTATGAGGAGGCGGGGGCCGAACTGGAAATACCGCTGGATATTGGGCGGCAGGTTCAGCACATGGCGCGCGACATCGGCAGCGCCGACAGGGACCTCTGCGTTGCGGAGTTTTTGATCAAGCATCCGCAACACCGTCACGCGGTGCGAAGGGTTCAGGGCGTCGCGCAACTGCCTTACGCTGAAATACGCGACAATCTTCTGGGGCGGGACTGCCTGCCGATCGACATGCTCAGATGCAAGCTGTCGTTCTTCGGCGCTTCGAAATTCGACCCGAAATCCGACCGGTGGACGCGCATAACGCTGTATCAGGGCGCACCGCTATTCGACGAGATCGCGGATGAAAACGCTGACGATTGGTGGCTCCCGGTGCTGACATGTCGACAGTAAAGCGATCATTGAACGAGATTTTCACGACGCTGCGAAAGACAGCGATCGCGTCGGGCTATTCCCACGGCGTTGCCGAGGAAATCGGCAGGGCGGGCGTATGGCTTTGCGCACGGGGACAAGATGGCGCCGGCTCCGTTCTTGCGGCCATGAGCGCCGGGCATGAAAGCCCCGTCACTCCGAGATTTGAGGGCGCGGCCGCTGTGTTCGGTCCAGGGCAACCCGCAATGGCGGGTCTGGCGGCTCTCGATCTTCTGCTTTCGGGACGGGATATCCAACAGGTCCGGTTCGAGACGGTCGACGCACCGATGCTGATTGCCGGACTGGCAGGCGCCCGGGCCCGGGAAACCGGTCTGGCGGTGATTGCGGAGGTCGGGGGCGTCGCGGAGAACATTGCCGAATGCGATTTCGAGCGAATCGAGCAGGCAACGGCAATGACCCTGTTTCTTGGGGGCCGCCCGGTTTCGGTCGAAGGCGATGAACATATCGATGGTGCGGAGGTCGGCGCCGCTGCGTGGGCCGCATGCAAGAAGCTAGCGGCACGAACCCATGTGCCGGCATCGGAGCAGTCACGCATCATGGGTGCGGGTGCCAACCTGACAGACAACGATTGACGGGAGTTGCGAATGGCTGATCCGGTGCTGGGCCTGGACGAGGTACAATCGCTTGCGCAAAGCGCACTTGAAGGTGCCGGTGCCAGCTCGGTCAATGCTGCCTCCGTAGCGCGTTCAACCGCGCTTGCGGAGCGCGATGGCATTCGCAGCCACGGTCTGTTGTATGTGCCGATCTATGCGGAACACGTCCAATGCGGAAAGGTTGCGGGCGATGCGGTTCCGGCAGTGGTGCAGCCGCGACCCGGCGCCGTTTGCGTTGACGCCGGGTGCGGATTTGCCCACCCCGCCATCGATGCCGGATGGCTGCCGTTGCGTGAGGCCGCGCATGCCAACGGTATCGCCGCCATGACCGTCTACAATTCCTACAATTGCGGTGTCCTCGGGCACCACGCGGAGCGTCTGGCGGAAGACGGTCTCGTAGGTCTGTGCTTTACCCATGCTCCCGCTTCCATCGCTCCGTCAGGTGGAAGCCGGCCGGTCGTCGGGACCAATCCGTTCGCGCTGGCCGTGCCCGACGGCAAGGGCGAAGCCACTCTTGTTATCGACCAGTCGGCGAGCGTGATCGCGAAATCGGAAATCATGCTGCGCGCCAAGGCGGGTGAGCCGATTGAACCCGACTGGGCCCTCGATACCGAGGGGCGGCCGACGACAGATGCACAACTGGCGCTCAAGGGTTCGATGCTGCCGGCAGGCGGCCATAAGGGGTTTGGCGTCGGTCTACTCGTCGAAATTCTGGCCTCTTGCCTGTCCGGTGCGGTGTCCAGCGTCGATGCCAGCCCGTTTTCAGGCACCGCCGGCGGCCCGCCAAGGACCGGTCAGTGCCTGATTGCGATCGATCCTGCCGCGTTTTCCGGCGCGGTGTTCTATCAGCGCATCGCCGCACTGGTTGAACAGATTGAAGGACAGCGCGGCTCCCGCGTGCCCGGCGCGCGCCGCAAGGAAAACAGCCGGCGGTTGAAGGAGCAGGGCATCCGTGTCGACGCAGCATTGATCGGTCGCATTCGCGGATTTGTCCGCTAGCTTCAGTTTTTTTGAAATCTACCTAAAATGTTTCGATTTGCCTGAAATCGGCAATCGGCACATTCTTTCACATGGCTGATGATGACAGCCGGCTGGAGCACTTTTTCGTGTTCCGCCAATGGGAGGAAACTGATGACCAAACTGACTTCACTGATTGTCGGTATGGCTGCGGCGGCGACAATATCGCTTGGCGCGCCGGCAACAGCATCCGCAACGGATTGTGGCACAGAGGACCAAATCACCATCGCGGAGATGACCTGGCTTTCGGCAAGTTCGCTCGCCTATATCACCCAGAGGATTCTGGTCGAGGGATATGGCTGCAACGCCGAGCTGGTGCCGGGCGATACCGTGCCGACCGCAACATCCATGCTGAGCAAGGGCGAACCGGATATCGCGCCGGAGCTCTGGGTTTCGACGGCACAGTCCATCTGGGACCAGATGCAGGAAAAGGGAAACGTTTACAAGGCCAATGACATTTTCGCCGGAGGCGGCGAAGAGGGCTGGTGGATCCCGGACTACGTCGCCAAGGAACACCCGCAGATCAAAACCATTTCGGATCTGAAGGACAACTGGGAGGTTTTTGCCGATATCTCCGACCCGGACAGGGGAAGGCTCTACGGGTGCCCTCCGGGCTGGGGCTGCGAGATCATAACGAACAACCTCTACAAGGCACTCGAATTGGAGGAAACCTTCGAGCTGTTCTCGCCGGGGTCGGGCGCGAACCTCAAGGCGTCCTTTGCCCGTCAGGTCACGCGTAAAAAGCCGATTGTCGGCTACTACTGGGGACCGACGGACGTTATCGGCAAGTACAACCTGGTGCGCCTCGGCATGCCCGAATACGACGCCGAGAAATTTACCTGCCTGACCGACAAGAACTGCGAAAATCCGCAAGTCACCGGGTGGGCCGTCGGCGAGGTGGCGATTGCCGCTGTCAGCGAGCTCAAGGAACAGGCACCCAACGTTGCGGAATTCCTTTCCAAGATGCAGGTCCCCAACGCCGAGATCAGCGCGGTTCTTGCCTGGGGCGACGACAACAAGGCCTCACCTGAAGAGGTGGCCGAGTATTTTCTGGTCAACTACGAGTCCATCTGGACGCAGTGGGTGCCCGAGGACGTCGCCGCATCCGTGAAGTCGTCGCTCTAGTGTGGTGGATTTGAAGTTCCCTCATCGTTTGCAGCGCTCTCAGTGGGGAACTTCAAATCCGTAAGCCACACTAGAATCATAATGTTGTTAGTGTCCTGGTTGAATCTGAAGTTCGTTCAGAAGATGCAGCTTAGTGTGACGAACTTCAGATTCAGGACACTGGCGGATTGAGCTGAAAAACCGATCAAGTCCCGGGGACGGAACGCGCCCTGGGACTGGAGTGGCAGACCATGACAGCAGATTTTCCGGAACTGATCGACACGCGCGCCCTGCGGATCGCGATCGACGACAGCTTCAATCTTATCGTCGCGAACTATGGCGAGGCACTCGAGATCGCTTTCCTGCCTGTGCTGCGCGTGCTGACGGCCATGGAGCAGTTTTTGCAGTGGCTGCCCTGGTATGTGGTTCTCCTGGTTCTTACCGGACTGACCTATGTGATGGTGCGAAACCTGAGCGCCACCGTCGGAACGGCTGTTATGATGTTCCTGATCGGCGTCATCGGAATCTGGGACGCCGCCATGGCAACCATCGCGCTGATGCTGACGGCGACGATCCTGGCCGTTCTTCTGGGCATTCCCATCGGCATTGCAATGTCCCGGTCAAACCCGATGCAGTCGGTCACGCTGCCGGTTCTCGACATCATGCAGACCATGCCGATCTTTGTGTATCTCATTCCGTTCGTCATGCTCTTCGGGCCCGGTAAAATCCCGGCTCTTCTCGCCACGATCGTTTTCGCAATTCCACCGGTCATCCGGCTGACCAATCTGGGAATCCGGCAGGTGGATGCCGAAGTGACGGAGGCCATGACCTCCTTTGGGGCAACCTCGAGACAACGTTTGTTCATCGCCCAGATCCCGCTGGCGCTTCCAACCATCATGGCCGGGATCAACCAGACCACGATGATGGCGCTGTCGATGGTCGTGATCGCGTCGATGATCGGTGCGGGCGGTCTCGGATACCAGGTATTGCAGGGCATACAGAGACTTGAGGTCAGCCGCGGACTACTGGCCGGACTTGCCATCGTCTTCCTCGCCATCATCTTCGACCGCATCGCGCAGGCCTACGGACGCCGCATGCAGCAGCATCTGCATATCGGTGACTGACGTCATGACCGGCAATGAGATGAAAATCCGTGTGGAGAATGTCTACAAGGTGTTCGGCGACAATCCGGCATCGGTCATGGACACCGTCAGGGCCGGCGCGAGCAAGTCCGAGATTCTCGAGAAGACGAGCCACGTTGTCGGCATACGCGATGTCAGCCTCGACATACGTGCCGGTGAGACCTTCGTCATCATGGGGCTTTCGGGATCAGGCAAATCGACGCTCATCCGGCACTTCAACCGGCTTATCGAGCCGACTGCCGGGCGCATCCTGGTCGACGGTGTCGATGTTCTGAAAATGAGCGAGGTCGAGTTGCGCGATTTCCGGCGCAACAAGATCTCCATGGTGTTTCAACGCTTCGCGCTGTTGCCCCACAAGACGGTGCTGGACAATGTCATCTGCGGGCTGACCATCGCGGGAATGAGCCGATCCGAGGCACGGGAGCAAGGCATGCGGCAGATCGAGCTGGTGGGGCTCGACGGATTTGAGCACCGTTATCCAAAGCAGCTGTCGGGCGGTATGCAGCAGCGCGTCGGGCTTGCAAGGGCGCTGGCCACCGACGCCGAAATCCTGCTCATGGACGAAGCCTTCAGCGCGCTCGATCCGCTTATCCGCAACGACATGCAGGCCCAGCTCAAGGAGCTGCAGGCAAGGCTTCACAAGACGATCGTTTTCATCACTCACGATCTCGACGAGGCGCTGCGGCTCGGCGATCACATCGCCATTTTGAAGGATGGCGAGCTGCGCCAGGCCGGAACCGGCCCGGACATTCTGATCAATCCGGCCGACGAGTATGTCGCGCGCTTCGTCAACGACGTAAATCGCGCGCGCGTTGTGACCGTGGGTTCGCTTGCCGAAAAGGCGGGCCTGATGCCGCTCAGCGATGCCAATGCCGCAAATTGCGATGCGTTGCTGGACGACAATGAGGCAATCATCCTGACCGACGACGGCAAGCCGTGCCACGTGGTCGGGCGCGGCGATCGTCACAAGCTTGACGATCTGTTTCGCGACAAGACCGTCATGCCGGCGGCCGTCTGTATTGACAGAGGCATGGTGCTGGAAGACGGCTTTTCGCTTCTCGCGGGAACGCAAAATCCGCTGGTCATCACCAACGGCTCGGATGTGCCCTTAGGCGTTGTCACGCGGCAGCGTGTGCTGCATGCACTTGCGCGCGATGCGGTTCGTTGAAGCTGCGAAGGCGATGGACCTAAAACAGATTATTTGCCGGACCGATCTGAAAACGAAACTGCGGGTGAGGCGTGTTTAAACGCGCGGTCTGCTGTTCGAGATGCGCAAGTCGGAAAGCCGGTCCCCCCACCGCTAACGAAGTTTTGACGACAATTTGTTCCCTGGAGCGGGGGCATTGCGGGCATAATCGCCCGCAATGTGTTCGGGCTGGTGCAAGGGGCACATGCAGAATACCGCCCAAGACAGAGGCCGGACGGGAAGCAGTGGAGGAATGCAATGTTGCAGCGGGCGCATGGCGTTATCGCGGTTCTTTTGCTCCTGGTGTTGCAGCCGGCAATTACTTCGGCACAGGAAATATTCACCCGGGGCGGCAGCACGCTCGCGCTTGAGGGCTTTGACGCCGTTTCCTACTTCGTTTCGGGAAAACCCGTCGCCGGCAACCCGAAATTCGCATCGACGTATAAAGGCGTTGTCTGGCGGTTTTCCAGCGCCGAGAACAAGTCGGCCTTCGACGCAAATCCGAGAAAATTTGTTCCCCAATATGGCGGCCACTGCGCGTGGGGGACCGCGCGGGGCTATGCCGTTCGCGGCGATCCGCAGGTCTGGCGCATCGTCAACGGCAAGCTTTACCTGAACTACAACCGCTCGGTGCAGGGCAAATGGAACCGGGACATCAACGGGTTTATCACGAGGGCGAACCGCAACTGGCCCGCGGTCCTGAAAACGAAATAGCGGGATTTCGAAGTCAGGGTGAAGAGCCAGCCGATAGAAGCTTTGTCCGCGATCATTCCCCCGCCCACTTGCGCAGAAGGGCGATCGATTCGGCATTCAGCCCCATCACGCCGCGGCAGTCCTCGTTCTTACCCTCGGCAGCGTCGAGAAACCGCTTGGCCACGCCTGCAAGGTGAGGCGAGCCAAGGGCCTCCAGGCGGTAGTACCTGACCAATCCCTGGGCGACATGGGGGGCGTTCTCGCCATCATCGCTGCATGCCAGTGCGACTAGAAGTTCGGCCAGTCGTCGCCGATGCAATTCTTCCAGGACGGATTCCTCCTCATCCGATTTCATATCGCGCTCGTTCCAGAATTCCTCCAACGACATCCTGTCAACCTGGATCCGCGAGGCTTTCAACCGGTTCAGGGCGTCGCTTATTTTGCGCTTTGTGTTTTCACCTTCGACACCCTGCAGTGCGATCTCTTTCAGTTTTTCGAATTCTTCATTCGATATCGGCAACAACTGCGGTTCATCGATCCAAATGCCTACCAAGCCGTCGCTATTCAGTCTTCCATAGGCTCGCCATACAAACGCGCTGGAAAGCGCTGCGCCCCTAAAAGTAACACCGTTTATTGCAGCGCCCTGAAGCTTGGCGCTATTGAGTGACGCACCGTCGAGTCCGGCCGATATGAGGGACGCACCCTGAAGCTGCGCGCCATCGAGCAACGCGCCCCGCAGGCTTGAGTTGTTGAGTGTTGCACCGTGCAGTTTGGCAAAATTGAAGGTCGAGCCCTCAAGGCTGGCGCCATCGAGCGTCGCACCCTGCAGGCTGGCGCGAAGCAGCGATGCGCCGTGAAGCCTGGCGAACGCAAACGAGGCGCCTTGCAGGCTGGCGCTGTTCAGTACAGCTCCCTGGAGGCTCGCATTTTCAAAGTTCGCACCCTGAAGCCGGGCTTCGGCAAACGCTGCACCCTGCAGGCTGGCGTGATCGAGTTTGGTGCCCGTGAGATCGGCGCAGACCTTGTCGTTTTTGATCTGTTCGTTTGACCGGAAATCCTCGCCCGGAGGTCGCCTTGTGTCCGCACATTCGAAGCGTGAATGATCGAGTCGTGCGCCCTCTACCGATGCTTCGGACAGAATTGCCGCCGTGAAATCCGACCGCCGCAAATCCGTCCGGTCGAGGATCGCGCCGCGCAAATCCCGCCCGCGGAAGGAATTGATGGTCTCAAATTCACCCGGCTTCGGCTCGATGCCGTTTTTCTTCTCGCGCTCCCGGATGCTCACCAGCACCTTGTCGTCGACAAAATCCTGGTCGGGCACGATGAGGCGATTGGCAAACCAGCCCGCGGTGTCGCCTTCCACGTCATCGACATCGCCTTCGAACATCAGCTCGGTCGGCGAGGTGAATGGGTGGTCCAGTGTCAAAACCGGGTTGCCTGTGCCATCGAGGCGTGAATCGATGGTCGGCAAGAACGCGGCCGATCTTACAAGGTAATAGTGCGCCTCCCCCGGATAGGCGGCGACAAAGACGAACAGGAACACCAACACGGTGCCGGTGACGGTCAGGTACCTTCCAAAGAGCGTCCAGCCCGGGACGATGGGTTTGCCGCCGCTGATCCCGCCCCAGTAGGCCCATAAAATGACCAGATCGACGATCACGCAGATACGGTGCAGCCAGGTAATCCAGGGATGATGGTAGGGCAGGTACTGGAGCTGCATGAAGACCAGCAGCAGCACCGGAACCACGGCCATCGTGACCCAGGCGATCAGCGCCAGCATGGCCGAAAGGCGGCGATGGTTCTCCTGCTGCGGCCCGGCGATGAACTGCAGGATAACCGCGGAATCGAGGCGTTGCCGAAGGCGGTTCTCGTCTTCGCTGCTGAAACCGAAGCCGGAGACCGCCTCATTGTAGTCCCGCGCCCGTTGGGCCAGCAGGCTGAGCTGCAGCAGCAAATAGAAGTGAAAGATCACGTATATGATCGGCGCGACAAAAAAGAAGCCGTTGAGCGGCAGGTCGACATTCAGAACAGGCAGTCGGATCGGCGTCTCTAGAAACAGCATGCGGTGCGTAACCGAGCCGACCGAGATCATCAGGTAGGTCGAAAGCAGAAGATAGCTGATCCACAGGTTGCGCAGCCGTGCTGCCGCGCTGTTCAGCGCCGCTTCGATCGCCTCGAAATCGTTCGGATCGGGCTGTGCGGCGCGCTCCGGCGGATCTGGAGTGACCGGTGTTTCCGGTTCATCCGCGTTTCCAGCCCGGTCAGTCGGTTCATCGGCCATAATTGCCCTCTGACAGGCAGACTAGCGCCGTTTTTCACCGGCAAATATGAGTTTTACCACACAGATCCGATTCAACTCCTGTTTGTTGCGGCATGTGGACATCTCCCGAAAATCAAAAAAATGCGTCTCCTCTGATCCGTCGGGGCGGCTCTTGCGTAATAGCGGGTGCCGGCAACACACATCCCCACTCTCACAGGAGAACACTAAATGTTCAGACGTACCCTTCTCGCTGGATTTGCCGTCGCTTCGCTGGCGCTTGGCACCGTTGCCGCCAAGGCCGCCGATATCGTCGACACGGCCGTTTCAGCCGGAAACTTCAACACGCTCGTCGCGGCCGTGCAGGCGGCGGGCCTTGTCGAAACGCTCAAGGGCGAGGGACCTTTCACCGTGTTCGCGCCGACTGACGAAGCCTTCGCGAAACTGCCGGCCGGCACCGTCGAAGACCTTCTCAAGCCGGAAAACAAGGATCAACTCGTTGCGGTGCTGACCTATCATGTCATTCCCGGCAAGGTGATGTCCGGCGATATCGCCGGCAAGAAAATGGGCGTGAAGACCGTCCAGGGCAGCGAACTGACCGTCGACGCCATGGATGGCGTCAAGGTGGATGCGGCGAATGTCGTTACACCGGACATCGAGACCTCGAACGGCGTGATCCACGTCATCGACCAGGTGGTTTTGCCGAAGTAGGACGCACCGTCGCTCGACGAACATGCGGGGCCGGCGTCTGACCGGCCCCGGCCGCGACGGCGCCGGGCGGCGCCGCCGCTTCGCCGGTGGAGGCCAACCTGGCTGAACACCGGCGCAGCCGCCTGACAATCCGGCGGGAAACAGCACTCCCGGGTGCACACCCGCGGTCGCTGGCCACCCATCCCGATGATCCGAAGGAATCGTGTCGATGACAGGTATTCCGGACTATCCGGTTCTGACGCAATTTGAGCAGGTCGCCGACGGATCGCGCTACGTTCCCCTGCCGCCGGACTGGAAGATCGGCACCTCCGACGTGGTGAATTCCACGGCGGCACTGGCCGCCGGCCGTTACAAATCGGTGAATTTCGCCGGCGCGGCGACCATCAGTGCCGTGTCCAATGCCCTCGGCGGCCGGTTGCCGCTTTTCGTCTTTGGCGGGGACGGCGCCCATTTCGCGGTTTCTCCGGACCAGGCCGGGACGGCCGGAAACGCGCTCGTCCAGGTGCGGCAATGGGTGAAGCGCGAACTCGGACTTGACCTGCGCGTCGGCATGGTCGGCGTCGACGCGATCAGAAAGCAGGGAGCCGATGTGCGCGCAGCCTACTGGCAGGCCTCCGATCACGTCCGTTATTCGATGTTCAATGGCGGCGGACTGGAATGGGCGGAAAGGGCGCTGAAGGCAGGGCGAACCGCGCTCGCCAGCAACACCGAGGCGGGCGATCCGGACCTGACGGGCCTGTCGTGCCAGTGGGGGCCGGTGATGGCCACGAGGGGCAGGATCGTCTCGCTGATCGTCAAGCGGGCGCCCGGTGCGGCCCCGCGGCGCTACGACAAGACCATTGCAAGGATCATCGTGGCGCTGGCGAATGCCAGGGCGGCCAATCCGGTACCGAAGGCCGGCCCGGACATACGCTGGCCGGCGGGGACAATCGGATTGCAGTCGCGGATCGGAAGGGGCCCCGGCCCGCGCGCCTGGAAGACCACGTCGACATTCTTCAAAACCGTTTTTTACTGGGCTTTGTTCAAGGCCGCGCTTCCGGTGCGCGATTTCCTGCCCGACCGGTACCGGGCCGATATCGCGGCCAATTCCGACTTCCGCAAGTTCAGCGACGGCCTGATGATGACGGTGGACTGCCCGCCCGAGGCCATCGGCGCGCTGAAAGGCGTTCTGGAGAAGGCAAGGAAGGAAGGTTCGATCAGGTACGGTCTTGAAATCCAGGACGAAGCGCTGATCACCTGTGTCGTGCCGTCGGCTTTCGACAGGGGCCACATGCATTTCATCGACGGGTCGGGGGGCGGCTACGCATCGGCGGCGCGGCAGTTGCGCCAGGCGCCGTAGGGGCAAGGATCCGCGCGCTGCGACCGGTCACGGACTGCAGCAATCCGCTGCCCTCTATCCGTCGGACTCCCGTCTCGACGTCGCATGTACCAGGCGCCGCACGCGTTGGCGCAGTTCCTCGCGTTCGTCCATCAGGTTTAGCACAACGGCGATGCCGGCCTTGTTGATCCCGAGATCGTGCTGCAGGCGCCAGGCGGTCCGGACCCGCGTGATGCTGACAGTGGAAAAACGCCAGGCCGCGGGCGCGCGTCCCTCGGGGTCGATGATGCCTTCCTCCACGAGTTCAACCACCCATTCGGCGCGAACACCGCATGACCGGCACAGTTCACCGAGGCTGAGGGCTTCGATCACTTCGCCGGCAATCGCATTCGCAGGTTTGTGTGCCATCTCCTAAGCTCCCAGCCTTGCACGCGGATCGAAATTCATCTGGCGCGCCATCTGCTCGTAAAGCGCGCGGTCCTCGTCGGTCGTCGCCGGCGGGACGGCAATCTGCAACACCGCGTAGAGATCGCCCGCCGGTTTTCCCGGAATGCCGCGTCCCTTGAGCCGCAATTTCTGCCCGGCGCGGGCATTTTTCGGAATTTTCAGTTCGACACTGCCTCTCGGCGTCGGTGCCTTCACCTTGCCGCCAAGCGCCGCCTCCCAGGGCGTGATCGGCAGGTCGAAAAAGACATCGCGGCCTTCGACCGAGTAGGGGCCGTCCTCCGGGAAATGGATCTCGAGATAAAGGTCGCCGGCCCGGCCCTGGCCCACCCCCGGCGTTCCCTGGCCGGCAAGGCGGATGTGCTTGCCTTCCGTCACGCCCTTGGGGATCTTTACCCGGATCGCCCGTTCCTTGACCGTGACATGGCCGTCCGCGTCCATCTCCGGGGCGCGCAGCGAAATCGTCCGGGTCGCGCCCTCATAGGCGTCCTTCAGATCGATGGTAATGCTGGCGTAGTGGTCCTGCCCGTGTGCGTGGAACGTCTGGCGGCTGCGCGCCCCCGCACCGGATTGTCTCGCGCGGCCGAACAGGGACTCGAAAAAGTCGCTGAACGCCGCCTCGTCAGCCTCCGTGTAGCCGCCGCCGGAGAACTCGAAACCCTCGTTCCAGTCCGGCGGTGCCTGGAAGTCCTGACCGGCCTTCCAGTTGGCGCCGAGCTGGTCGTAGGCGGCACGCTTCTCGGGGTCCTTGAGGACCTCGTAGGCCTCGCCGGCCTCCTTGAACCTGTCCTCCGCGCCGGGCTCCTTGTTGACGTCGGGATGGTACTTGCGCGCGATCTTGCGATAGGCGCGCTTGATGTCGTCCTGGGTGGCGTCGCGTTCAAGGCCGAGCGTCTGGTAGTAATCCTTGAAATCCATGTGAGCTTTCCGTTGCGGGCATGGCGGCGCGCAGGGCGCAGGATGGAGATGAACATCCGGGCTCCGGAGGGGAGCCGCCGCCAAATCTGTCTTGTTCGTGACCTTTTGTCCAGATGGGTATTGGGCACGCGTTTTCAATCGTTTGCGCGTTGCGCGGCACGAGGTTTTGGCGCGGCTCCGATTGTGCGACACTCATCGGGCAAGCGAAACGACACGGGGTGCCGGGCATGTCCCTGCTGGAACGATTGCGTGACGACCGATCCGATGCGCCCGCATCCGGCATCGACGTCTCGCGCTATCAGGGCACGGTGGACTGGGGGCAGGTCAGGGACGCGGGCATCAGCTTCGTCGCGATCAAGGCGACGGAAGGCGCGTCAGACTATGCCTATACCGACTATTTCACCGAAAACGCCGGTCCGGCACGGCAGGCCGGCCTCGTGGTCGGCGGCTATCATTTCTTCAATCCGCAAGCCGACGGGAAGGCACAGGCCGACTATTTCCTGCAAATCGCGCAGCCGCGATCAGGCGACCTTTTGCCGATGCTCGATCTCGAACAGACAGGCAATGCCGGCGCCGCACAGATCGCGGCGGGTGCGCAGGCCTGGCTGGAAACCGTTGCCACCGCAACAGGCAAAAAGCCGCTGCTCTACACGACGGCCGGCTTCTGGTCGCAAATCGGATCACCCGGCGGCTTCGGGGACTATCCGCTTTGGGTGGCCGAATACGGCGTCGACGCGCCGCGCCTGCCACAGGACTGGAGCGCCTACACGATCTGGCAGCATTCGCAGAGCGGCAAGGTCGCCGGTATCGACGGTGCGGTCGATCTCGATATCTTCAATGGCGGGCAAGACCAGCTTCACACCATCCGGCTCTAGCGCCGGTCATGCGTCCATCAAGGTATGAGGACAGCGGCGCCGGTGATGGCGCCGGAACGCAGGTCGGCGAGTGCCCGGTTCGCATTCGCCAGCGGGTAGCGGCGGATCTCGGTCTCGATCGGGGCTTTTGCCGCCAGTTCGAGAAACTCATGGCCGTCCCGGCGCGTCAGGTTGGCGACGGAGCGCACGACGCGCTCCTCCCAAAGGATCGAATAGGGAAATTGCGGGATGTCGCTCATGTGGATGCCGGCGCAGACCACGGTGCCGCCCTTGACGACGGCTTTCAGCGCCGCCGGCACGAGACTTCCGACCGGCGCGAAAATGATCGCCGCGTCCAGCGGAACGGGCGGCTCCTCCTCGGAACTGCCGGCCCACACGCAACCGAGCTCGGCGGCGAATTCCTGCGCCATGCGATCGCCGGAACGGGTAAAGGCGTGGACCTCGCGGCCCTGGTGGACGGCGAGTTGCGCGAGGATATGGGCGGCCGCGCCGAAGCCGTAGATCCCCAGCCGCTTCGCCTCGCCCGCCATCCGGTAGGACCGGTAGCCGATGAGGCCGGCGCACATCAGCGGCGCCTGTTTCGCGGCATCGCCGTCCGCGGGGAGCGGAAAGCAATAGTCGGCGTCGGCAACCGCATAGTCGGCATAGCCGCCGTCGATCTGGTAGCCGGTGAAACCGGGCGCATCGCAAAGGTTCTCGCGCTGCGTGCGGCAGTAGGGGCAGGCGCCGCAGGTGTGGCCGAGCCAGGGAACGCCGACGCGCGCGCCCGGCGCGAGCCCGGTCACGTCCATGCCTGTCGCGACAACGGTCCCGACAATTTCGTGCCCGGGGATGATCGGCAGTTTCGGCTCCGTCAGATCGCCGTCGACGACGTGAAGGTCGGTCCGGCACACCCCGCAGGCAAGCACCTCGATCAGCACCTGGTGCCGGCCCGGTTCCGGAACCGCGATCTCCCGCAGGTGAAGCTCCGTGCCGGGACGATCGAGCATCATCGCCTTCATCGTTTTCGGCGGCATGACGGCCAGGTCTCCTTTCAGCCGGCGAGCAATCCGGAGATCAACAATGCCGCGCAGGCGACGATGCCGCAATAGGGCACCCACGCGGGAATGATGAAGGTGCCGGCGGGCGCTTCCACGCCGGACCGCTTGATGCGGATCAGCGCCGCGCACACCGTGATGAAAATCGAAAGCGTGATGGCCGACGTCCATTCCGCAAGGCGGGTGATTGGAAACAGCAGCGCCAGTGCAAGCACGATGACCGTGACGAGGGCGGTCGCGACAACCGGGGCGCGGGTCCTCGGATGAACCTTCGCCAACACCGGCGGCAGCGCGCCCCGGCTGCTAAGGCCGTAGAGGATGCGGGCGGCCATCAGGACCTGGACGATGATGCCGTTCACAGTCGCGACGATGGCGATCAGGGTGATGGTCAGCGGCGACAGGCCCGTGGTCTGTCTGAACACCAGTGCCAGCGGCGCCTCGGTCGCGGAAATCTCTGCAACGGACACCGAGGCGAGGGAGGCGACGGCCACCAGCACATACAGCGTCAGGCTGATCGCAAGGGTGATGAAGATGCCGCGCGACAGGGTCTTTTGCGGATTGACGGTCTCCTCGGCGATCGACGGGATATCCTCGAAGCCGATAAAGGCGAAGAAGGCGAGCAGGCTGGAACTGATAATGCCGAACCAGATTACGGACGAGAAGGACGGCGGAACCATGCGGACGGCCTGGCCGGCAAGATCGGCGTCCGAGACGGCGGCGCCGACGATGATGGCGATGAGGCCGCTGACCTCGATCAGCGTCAGCAGGCCGGCGAGGCCGATGGATTCGCGCACCCCGAAGCCTGAGACAAGGCCCGTCAACAGGATCACACCCACCAGGAGCACGGTCGGTGGAAGGTCGAGGACCTGGTTGAGGTAGCCCACCGCGCCGTGGGCGATCGCCGCCGACGAGACGATGCCGACGGAAGCGACCGCGAGGCCGACGATCAGGAACAGCGTCTTCGAGTTGAAACCGGCCAGGGCGAAATGCGCCTCGGCGGCGGCGAACGGCAGCCGGCCGGTCAGCTCGGCATAGCAGGCCGCCGGAAACAGCATGACGAAGCCAGCGATCAGGAAGGACAGCGGCGCGAATTCGCCGGCGCGGCCGATCACCTCGCCGATCAGCACGTAGATGCCGGCGCCGACGGTGACGCCGAGACCGTAGAAGACGACATAGGGCAGGGTGAGCGTGCGCTTCAGCGCGTTCTCCGGCCCGTTTTCGGTCGGAACCGTCGTGTGTTCCATTCGTCGAAGCTCCCGGTGGCCGTTGCAACATTCTATCAGGATTGCAGATCGGCCGCGTCGCCGCGTTGAGCGAGGTCAATTGTAGCGGAATTTACTCGTTCGTCCTGAAAACGGTGAGCTGGACCAGCGCGATGGTGATCAGCGGTGCGATGACGGCGGTCACGGCGACGACAATCAGCAGCCGGCCGAGCGAGCCGTAGTCCGCGGACGTGACGATCTCGCCGGTGGCAAGGTCGCGCACCTCGCGGGTGACGACGAAGATCTGATTGAGATATTTGGTCAAAAGGCTGCTCGCCGACAGTGCAAGATTGGTAAAGGAGGCCATGACGGCGAAGAACGTCGCCTTCAGCTCGTAGGGCGCGTTCTTGGCGATCCAGGCGAGCATCGGGATCATGGCAATCTGGCCGAGCGGCGATTCAATCGCCGTGTCGATGACGGCGATGAAGCGGGCGTCGACCACACCGCCCGTCAGCGGCGCCGTCCAGTGGTGAAGGCCGTAATAGAGCCCGATATTGGGCAGCGACAGGATGCCCGCGGCGATCGTCAGAAGCACGACGATATGGGTGATGGTCCTGGTGGCGATGAGCGGGCGCAGGACAATCATGCCGGCGAGCGTCAGCATCGAGGCGATCAGCGACAGAACGGAAAGGAACTGCTGGTCGAAACCGAGCACGTCGATGGAGAACCAGGTGGCCCCGGCGCCGGGCAGCGGAACGGCGCGAAAGACGAAGATGATGATCGCCGTGCCGATCAGCGCCCGCGCGTGTTCACGGTCGAGCCTTGCGATCAGCTGATGCATCAGCACGAGGACGATGGCCATGGAACCGGTGAAGACGATCTCCTGCGAGAAGGCGATGTCGGACAGGCCCACTATGAGAGTCAGGGCGACAAAGAGGCCGCCGCCGATGAAATACCACCAGTTCGGCTCGACCTTGTCCACCGGCCGGTCGACCGCGGCGGCGATCTCCTCCTCCGACCGGCCGCGCCGGCGCAGCGCGCGCCGCCGGTGTGCCTTCATGACCGACGCGAGCAGCACACCGGACACCGAGATCGCCGGGATCGCCAGTGCCGTGAGATAGATGCGCGCATAGACCGCCGCCTTGTCGTCCTGGTTCATGTTCTCGACGCCGGCGAACATGAAGATGTTGAGAAGCGCCACGAACACCAGACCGCTGATCAGGGCAATGCGGCCGAGTGTCTGCATGGTCGTGTGCAGCGCCTTGGTCTCGGCCTCGTCGAGGGGCCGCCCGTCGGGCGCATGGCGCGGCACCGCCTCCACCGACATCGCGTCTGCGACCGAATCCTGGATGACGTAGCCGCTCGGCGCCAGGAGGACGCTCAGCACATACCAGGCCGAGATCGGCATGATCGCGACCATATCGGCGGTGTAGGCGATGAGCGCGAACATGATCATCAGGCTGGCGGTGACCAGGCCCGCGCCGAGGAAGATCAACGCACCCTTCCAGCGCCAGATGATGTCGACCAGATGCCCCATCGGCATTTTCAGCGCCCATGGAATGCCGGCCCAGAAGGCAAGGCCGGCGAGGAAGGCGGCCGAAAGGCCGAGATATTCCTTGACGAAGAACGTGCCGACAATGGCCGTCAGACCGGAAATGCCGGCGGCGAAATAGACCATCAGCGGCGGCAGGTACGACCACCGGAACTGGCGGTACAGATCGACGAAGACGGCCTGCGCCAGGCGGCGAATAAACGGCTGGTCCTGTGTGGCGACGTCGGTCATTTCTTTCCCTTGCGCCGACATTAACGCAGATTTGGGCACTTCCGGCGTTGATACCGGTCAATAGGCGGCCGAAACGGGCCGATCACCGCGGCCATCGCGCACTTCACCTTATTGTTCAGCATGAGCTTTTTGAGATCACCGGATTGTTAACGGCCGCAACCCGCTGAATTCATTGCTATGTTTTCGACTGACTTGCTCCGGACGACCATCGGCCGGGGAATCGGTGCATGTCCCGCGTTCATGCATTTGTTTAACAGCGCAGCGCTCTACGCTATGTTTTGAGGTGAGCACCGAGGACAAAACGCAGCCATGGACGACAAGGTACAACAGCCCGCGACCGAATTCGGCGAAACCCAGTCGGTGCTGGCGCTCGAGCACATGACCGGGCACTGCCGGGGCACGGTCACGTGGATCTGGCAGCAATCGGTCTATCTGCGCCTCGGCCCCTACGGGCACATGCATGTGGTGGAGGAATTCGACGACGCCCGCGAAGGCTGGGTCGCCCGGATTCAGCGCAAGGAGAGCGGCTACGAGATCGAGACCGTCGAGAACGCGGAGCTCTGGGTCAATCGCCAGCAGGTGAACTCGTCGCGCCTCAGCCATCACGACACGATCGAGTTCGGCAACAACGGGCCGATGTCGCGCTGCTACGTCTACGACAACAAGCACCCGATGCCCGAGAGCGTCGGCGATATCTTCGGCGACGCGTTCGCCTATTTCCGCAACAGCCGCCAGCCGATGCCGAAACGCCTGGCACGCGGCTGCCGGCAGGCCGCCTCGCGCCTTGCCGGGGAGACGACGATCCTGTTCCGGTTTTCGGTGGTCCTCGCCATCGTCGCCCTCGCTTGGCTCGTCTACCAGCAGGGCAAGATCAACACGCTGCAGAACACCCAGATCGAAAGCGGCGTGGCGGAGCTTGAGAATTTCTCAAGCACGTTCGCGCGATCGCAGGAAGAGGCGCTGAGGCCCGAGGATCTCCAGGCGCTCAGCCAGGAACTGCGCGGCCAGTTGGCGACCCAGGCGGAGCGCGTCACCGATATCGAGCGGCGTTCGGAGGCCAGCGCCAAGGTGGTCGCCACATCGATGCCATCGGTCCTGTTCCTGCAAGGCGCGTGGGGCTTCAAGGAAAAAGATGGCGAGCGCATGCTGCGCATCGTGGTCGACGCTGACGGCAAGCCCATACCGATGCCGAGCGGCCTGCCGTCTCTGTCGCTGGACGGCACGGGGCCGGTCGCCGAGCGCCAGTTCACCGGAACCGGATTTATCATCGGCGACAACGGTCTGATTGTGACCAACAAGCATGTCGGCGTGCCGTGGGACTACGATGCCAATGTCAAGATGATGCTCGCCCAGGGGCTGGAGCCGGTGATGACCCGATTCATCGCCTATATTCCGGGCCTGCCGGATGCCGTGCCGGTCGCGCTGGTGCGGTCGAGCGACACGGCCGATATCGCGCTGTTGCGGCAGACCGAGGAGGTTTTCCAGACCAAGGGCCTGCGCCTTGCCGGCGCGCCGCCCGCACCCGGCGACGAGATCATCCTCATGGGCTACCCGACGGGTCTGCGTTCCATGCTGGCCCAGGCCGGCGAGACCTTTATCGAAGAATTGCGGGAAACCGGCGAGACCGGCTTCTGGAGCGTTGCCGAAAGACTGGCTTTGGCCGGCCGCATCATGCCGCTGGCAAGCCGCGGCATCGTCGGCGGCGTGTCGCGCGAGACGATCGCCTATGATGCCGAAACCACGCACGGAGGCAGCGGCGGGCCGGTGCTCGACGTCAATGGTGACGTGGTGGCGGTGAATACCGCTATCCTGCCCGAGTACGGCGGCTCCAATCTCGGTGTGCCTGTTGCCAAGGTGCGCGAGCTGCTCGACCTGGTGGCGACCAACTGACACGGACATGCGCCGGAGCGGCCTTGCTCCAAAGCTCCGCCGTTTGCCAATTGTCATCAAAAGAGCCCATACTGCCCGAGGCGCGTGAGACCGTCAGCGGGAGGAAACGATGCCGCGTAACCTGCATATCCTCGTCGGCACCAAGAAGGGCGTGTTCATATTCGACGGCGACCGCGACGGCGGCGACTGGTCGGTGCGCGGACCGTTCTGCGAGGCCTGGCCGATCAACCACGTGATCGGCGATCCAGCCACCGGCGCCGTCTATGCCGGCGGCGGCAACGAATGGTTCGGGCCGGCGGTGTGGAAGACCACGGACCTCGGTGAGACCTGGACCCATTCGAGCGAGGGGCTCGCCTATTCGGAAGGCGAGACGCCGGTCAATTGCGTATGGAGCCTCAACGCCTCGCACGGCCGGCTGCTGGCCGGCGTGCAGCCGGCGGGCCTGTTCCGCAGCGACGACGGCGGCGAAGAATGGACCCACCTGGACGGTCTGCAGAATCACCCCTCGCGGCCCGAATGGATGCCCGGCGGGGCGGGCCTCATCCTGCATCATATAGTGCCGCATCCCGATGATGCCGACGAGATGTGGATCGGCATCTCGGCGGTCGGCGTTTTTCATACCAACGACGGCGGCGCGTCATGGACGACGCGCAACAGGGGCACGCGGCAGGACTACGCCCCCGACGACCAGCGCTATCCGGAATTCGGCCAGTGCGTACATTCGCTTTCCATGGCGGCGGGCATGCCGAACCGGCTCTACCAGCAGAACCATTGCGGCATGTATGTCTCCGAGAACGGCGGCGAGGAATGGGAGTGCATCGAGGAGGGGCTGCCGTCGACCTTCGGTTTCCCGGCGATCGCCCATCCGCGCGATCCCGACACGCTGTTCCTGCTGCCGCTCAACGGCGATGCGATCGGCCGCTTCATGCCGGACGGCAAGGCGGCGGTCTGGCGCACCCGCGATCGCGGGCGCAACTGGCAGGACCTGCGCAACGGCCTGCCGCAGGAGGGCGCCTATTTCGGTGTGCTTCGCCAGGCGATGGCGACCGACGGGCTGGAGCCGGCCGGGCTCTATTTCGGCACCAGTTCCGGCTCGCTCTATGTCAGCGCCGACGAGGGCGATCACTGGACACGGATTGCCGAGCATCTTCCGGTGATCACCTCGGTCGAGACCTTCGTGACGGACGCCTAAGCGATGTCCGAGCACCAGGCCCTGCGCAATGTGCCGCAAGTCACCGTTATCCTGTGCGATCCGCTGCGGCGCCTGTTCCCGGATGCCCCGGCGCGCAGTCTGGTCAATGCGGCCTCCGTCGGCCACATGCTCGACGAGTTGGACCGTCGCTGGCCGGGCATGCGCGACCGCCTGGCCGACACCTCGCCCGCGGTGCGGCCGCATATCAGTATTTTCGTCGACGGGGTGCGCGCGGAACTCGATACGCCGCTGCCGGACCGGACCGATGTCTACGTGCTGACGGCGATGTCCGGCGGATGACGGCGGTCAGTTGGCAACCGACGCCGTCCTGACCAGCATTGCGACCGGTGCCGCGCGATAGCGGCTGACGACGCGCTCGCTGCGGAAAAACACGTGATCGCCGATGCGCGCCAGGCGCTTGAGCTTCTTCGACCAGACCGGCCGCACATCGTGGCGGTGGTAGTGGGTCATTCCGCGCAGCATCGCGAAAGGCGCGCCGGGGGCCAGTTCATGGTCCATCGCGGCATCGAACCGGGTGGTGAATTCGGCGACCTCGTGCGAACGGCGGAACGCCGCGGCATTCTTCGGAAAATCGCTCAGCCGGTCGCACGCAAAGGAGAACTGGCAGCGGTTGAACTTGTGCGCGTTCTGGAAAACGACACCGCACACCGTGTCCGGATAGGCGCTGGAGCGCACCCGGTTGAGGATCGTGACGGCAACGGCGTGCTGGCCGTGCGCCGGCTCGCCCCGCGCCTCGTGATAAATGGCGAGCGCCAGGCAGTATCTTTCCCTGCCGGCGTTGCGCCAGTCGACCAGCGGCACACGCGGCGTGACCATCAGGAAACCCGGCGACGCCAGGGTCATCTTGAGCGCGAACAAGGATGCGGCATTCGCCGGGCCGCAAACGGCCAGCGTCATCAGCACCCACATCGCTATCGACGTGACAATACGAAACATCACAACATCCCTTCCTCGGGGGAGTGTGACGCAATCGAATCAAGATTCCGGAAAGTCTAAGATGCGGATTTTATTGACTAAATTAACGGCTTGTTAGGCATGATGGGGGGGTTCTCCAGCTGACGTCGCGGCCGCTATCGGGCTGTTCTGCCCCGATCCCGCCACAAGATTAAATCGCGGTAAGGCTGCGCGGTTTTGACTTGTAAACACCTGTTTCATTGCCATCTCAAATTCAAAGAACGTGAATGAACGGAGGAACGCCGATGGCTGACTACGACCTCAACACCGATGCTTATCTCAGCACCATTGCGCAGGCGGACGAACAGGACGACCTCGATATTTTCGCCACCCATACGCTGTTCGAGACGATCGGCGATCCCGTCGGCAAGACGGTGATCGATCTTTGCTGCGGCGACGGCCGTCTCACCTGGAAGCTGCTCGAAATGGGCGCGAAATCCGTTGTCGGCATCGATATCTCGGGCGAAATGCTCAAGCGGGCGGAGGCAAAGCGGCAATTGCTGCCGGCCGACGAGCAGAAAAGGGTCCGGTTCCTGCAGGCCGATTTGCGCAACTCCGGCCTGACGCTGCCGCCGGTCGATATCGTCTCGGGGCTCTACGTCTTCCACTATGCCGACACGCCCGAGGGCGTCTGGGGCATGGGCCGCTTTATCTCCCGCAACCTCAAGGCCGACGGGCACTGCGCGCTGGTGACGCTCAGCCCCGACATCGACCCCGAGGACGATCATTCGGCGGCTCAGGCGGAAGCGGGCATCCTGATCGACTACCGGGACGAGCCGAAATGCAGGTTCCAGATCGGCGATTTCAGCTGCCCCATCTGGCGCTGGGACCGCGCGGTGCTGGAGCGCGAGCTCGGCATGGCGGGCCTTTGCGACCTGGCCTGGACCGGCATGGATCTCCCCGACAGCCGTCCGGACCTCCAGGCGCGCTTTGCCGAATGGCGGCAGAACCCGCAATGCGTCGTCTTCTCGGCGCGCCGTGCGCGCCCGATCTAGGTAGCAGCACATGGGGCGCGGCCGGTGAATGGCGATGTGGCGGCAACGTGCTTTGCCTTCGTTTCGCCACAACGTTAATTCGCCGTAATGGAGCGCGGTTTTTCTTGTAAACACCCGTTTCGTCGCCATCTCACAGTCAAACAGTTTGGATGAACGGAGGATTGGCGATGGCCGATTACGACCTCAACACCGACGCCTATCTCGACACCATCTGCCGGACCGACGAGCAGGACGATCTTGATCTCTTTGCGACCCACACGCTGATGGAAACCATGGGCGATCCCGCCGGCAAGACGGTGATCGATCTTTGCTGCGGCGATGGCCGCCTCACCTGGAAGCTGCTCGAAATGGGCGCGAAATCCGTCATCGGCGTCGATATCTCGGGCGAAATGCTCAAGCGGGCGGAGGAAAAGCGCAAGCTGCTGCCGGCCGATGAGCGGGAAAGGGTCGCGTTCGTGCAGGCGGACCTGCGCAACTCCGGCCTCACGCTGCCGCCGGTCGATATCGTCACCGGGCTCTATGTCTTCCTCTATGCCGACACGCCCGAGGGCATCTGGGGCATGGGTCGCTTCATCTCCCGCAA
The DNA here is from genome assembly GCF_004959855.1 of Nitratireductor sp. XY-223. Classification (GTDB taxonomy): domain Bacteria; phylum Pseudomonadota; class Alphaproteobacteria; order Rhizobiales; family Rhizobiaceae; genus Hoeflea_A. The sequence goes on from NZ_SPNT01000006.1 coordinate 111,094, forward strand.
CCTCAAGGTCGATGGGCGCTGCGCGCTGGTGACGCTGAGCCCCGATCTCGACCCGGATGACGATCATTCGCTGGCGCAGGCCGAAGAGGGCGTCTTCATCGACTACGACAGCGAACCGGAATGCATCATGCGCATTGGCGATTTCCGCTGCCCGGTCTGGCGCTGGGACCGCGACGTCCTGGAGCGTGAGCTCGGCATGGCCGGTCTGCGGGACTTCTCCTGGCAGGGAACCGATCTGCCCGACAGCCGCCCGGACCTGCAGGCGCGCTACGCTGAATGGCGCAAGAACCCGCAATGCGTTGTCTTCTCGGCACGCCGGGCGCGCATGATCTGACGGAACGGACCGTTGCCGGTAAAAGGAAGGAGCGCGCCATGAAACGCCTTGCAGCTCTTGTTGCCACTCTCGCCTGGCTGGCCCTGGCACCGGCGGCGGCGTTCGCCGACAGTCCCGCGGTGGTGACCATCTCGGGCGCGATCAGCGAAACCAACCGAAGCCCCGTGAACGAGCGGACGCACGGCCTCTTCTCCCATCACGGCATCGCCTTCGACAACGGCTTCGCGTTCACCCGGGAGGAATTGTCAGCGCTGCCCCAGACAAGCTACGAGGATGACATTCCCCGGGCCGAGGGAACCTATAGCGGCCCGCTATTGACCGACCTTCTCGACGCCGTGGGAGCCGGCGGAACCCGCGTGGCGCTGACCGGCCTCGACGGCTATGCGGCGGAGTTCGAGATGGCTGTCGTTGAGCAACACCAGCCGATCATCGCAATTTCGGTCGACGACCGGCCTCTATCCATCGGCGAACTCGGTCCCGCCAAGCTCGTCTTTCCCAAGACCGGCGACGCGGACCTCGACAAGCAACTGCGCGGCAAGGGCGTGTGGGCACTGTTTCATGTTGCCGTCGTGGAGGATTGACCGGTCCGATTGCCGCTCATTTAGTGCCTGACGGCGGCGCTATCTTCCCCTAAAGTCGCCGCATGGCACATTCATTCGAGCGCATCGTCATCCTCACCGGCGCCGGGCTTTCGGCCGAATCCGGGCTTTCCACCTTCCGTGACAAGGACGGCATCTGGTCGAAGGTGCGCATCGAGGACGTGGCGACGCCGGAAGCGTTCATGCGCGATCCGCAGGGCGTGCTCGACTTCTACAACGGCCGGCGCAACAATTCGGGCGGCGTCGAGCCCAACGCGGCGCATGCGGCGCTGGCACGGCTGGAAGCCGGCCATCCCGGCGAGGTGCTGACGGTGACGCAGAACATCGATCCTCTGCACGAGCGCGCCGGAACGACCAACCTCATTCACATGCACGGCGAGATCGTCAAGGCACTGTGCAACCATTGCGGCGGGCGCGAACCCTACGACCGGGACCTTTCGGCGGACGACGTGTGCCGGCAGTGCGGCAATAGGGGCGGGCTGCGGCCGGATGTCGTCTGGTTCGGCGAGATGCCCTACCAGATGGAGCGGATCTATGCGGCGTTGTCGCGGTGCGACCTCTTCATCTCCATCGGCACCAGCGGCAATGTCTACCCGGCGGCAGGCTTCGTGGCCGAGGCCCGCGGCGCCGGCGCCCGCACCGTCGAGCTTAATCTCGAACCTTCCGAAGGCATCTCCCATTTCGACGAGGCCATCCATGGCAAGGCGACGGAAATCGTGCCGGTCTATGTGGAGAAGCTGCTGAACGGGGGGTGACCACGGCCTCAGCCGTTCTGCCCTACAATCGCAAGCGTGTCGCGCGTCTCGTCGTCGGAGGGAAACAGCAGTTCGATGCGCAGCTCCGACAGCGCGATGTCTTCGGCCGAGCCGAACTGGGCGATGGTCGAAAAGAAAGAAAGCACCCGGTCGCCGGCCCGGTAGCGGGCCGGGATGATGGCCGGCAGCGGGCCGTCGGCGCCGCCGGTGCGCGGACCGAGCACCGCTTCGAGTTTACCCACCGTCGCGTCGAGCACGTCGTCGCCGCCGAGATGGGCGCTTTCGGTGCGAAGGCGCACGATCATGTGCTCGGCCACCTCGCGCCAGTTTTCCAGTACATCCTGCATCCTGCCTGTGTCGGTCAGCGCCTCGAGCAGGCTGTCGCCGGTCGAAATGCCGGCGCCGGCGAGCAGGAAGCCGCCCGAGCGGTTTGCCTTGACGACCGTCCAGTGCCGGTCGAGCGCCATGGCAGGGAAGGGGTCGTGGCGTTCCAGCGTCCAGTCGACGGCGGCGCGCACATGCGCCATGTCGGCATCGTCGAGGGCGCGCTTGCGGTAGGCCGGCGCGAAGCCGGCCGCGCCGAGGAAAGCGTTGCGGGCGCCGTGCGGCAGCTCCAGCGATTCCGACAAGAGCCGCACCATCGACCGGCTCGGCCGCGAGCGGCCGGTCTCCAGGAACGAGATGTGCCGCGCCGAGACATTGGCGGCGAGACCGAGGTCGAGCTGGCTCATGCGGCGCCGGCCGCGCCATTCCTTCAACGTGTCTCCGAAAGCGTTCTGCATGGATGTAACCCCGGGTGGCTGTGCGTTTGGGTGCAATATAGCGGCTGCGGAGGCAGGAAACACTTACCTCCAAGGTAATTGAGGCTCGTCGGCCCGGCGGCTATCCCATGGCCCATGTCAATCGCAAGGAGATGAGGCTATGCATATCGAAACGGCACAAAACTGGCTCAAGACGGGCGCGGTCGTCCTTGTTGGCTTCGGGCTTTTGGGACCGATCGGCGCCCTGCCGGCGACCTCTGAAATCACCCGCTTTTTTGCGGATCTCGCCTTCTTTCCGCTCGACGGCTCACCGGCGCAGCTCGACCCGGCGGCGCGTTTTTTCTGGGCGATAACCGGCGGCGTGATCGCCGGCTGGGGCGTGATGATCTGGATCACGGCAACGCGGCTCTTGCCGCGCGATCCGGCGCTGGCGCGCAGCATGATCCTGACCGCGGCGGTGGTCTGGTTCGTTATCGACAGTCTCGGGTCGGCGCTTGCCGGCGCGCCGATGAATGCGCTCTACAATGTCGGCTTCCTGGTCCTTTTTGTGGTGCCGCTGTGGCGGCCGGTCGAGGCCGCTGCCAACTCCGCCTAGACCTCGCCGATGAGCGACAGGGCCGCTTTGCGCAGGGAAGCGATCAGCTTCAGCAGATGCGCGCGGTCCTTCGCCACATATTTGAAGTTGGACGAAGCGTTCAACACCATATCCGCCAGGTCCTGGGGCGTCATGTCGGCCCTGGCCAGCTTGTCCCTATAGGGCGCAAGGAGAGAGGCCAGAACCTCTCCCTTGCGCTGCATGGCCTTGTCCTGCTCGGCCTTGCCGACGGTGTTGTAGCCGGTCACCAGGTCCTCGGCATCCGGCATCTGGCTCAGCATGTCGTAGTAGGCGATGACGCAGTGCTGGAAATAGGCATCGAGCTTGTCGGCAATCGATCCGTCCTTGCTCCAGTCGGCCTCCAGCGCCTCCATGGTCCGGTCCGTCGAATAGCAGATGGCGGCGGCGAGGACCTCTTCCTTGTTCGCATAGCTTGAATAGAGCGTCTGACGCGAAATACCGGCCGCCGCAGCGATGTCGCTCATGGTCGTGCGGCGCACGCCATAGCGGGAAATCACCCCGATGGCGGTCTCGACGATATTTCTTTCCTTGTCATTCATTTCTACAACTTGACAAATTCTGTTAGCTTGTCAATATCTATGCCAGCCGGGGGCCGTTGGCGCCGATCGGTCATTTGGACGCATGTCCCATATTGACCGGTCGGTTGTGAATAGTCGGTTCCGCAGCCATCTGTAAAGGAGATTACTCCATGAAACTCACCGTGAACGGCCAGGTCCACGAGGTGGATGTCGAAGAAGACATGCCGCTTTTGTGGGTTCTGAGGGACGAGCTTGGGATCACCGGACCCAAATATGGCTGCGGCATCGCCCAGTGCGGCGCCTGCACGGTGCATGTGGACGGCATGGCGGTACGCTCCTGCCAGTTGCCGGCCGGAGCGGTCGACGGCGAGATAACGACAATCGAGGGTCTCGGCACGCCGGACGCCCTGCATGCGGTCCAGGCCGCCTGGGTGGAGCACCAGGTTGCCCAGTGCGGCTATTGCCAGTCCGGGCAGATCATGGCGGCGGCCTCCTTCCTTGAGACCAATGACGATCCGACCGACGAGGATATCGATGTCGCGATGTCGGCCAATCTTTGCCGCTGCGGCACCTATCCGCGCATCCGCGAGGCGGTGAAGACGGCAGCCAAGAACCTGAGGAGTGCATGATATGGGACGCGTAACAACGATCGCCCGCCGTACCTTCCTCATCGGATCGGTCGCCATTGCCGGCGGCGTCGCCTTCGGCGCCTACATGTACAAGCGCCCAGGTGAAAACCCGCTGATGGCGAACCTCGCGGAAGGCGAGGCGGTCATCACGCCTTACGTGAAGATCGATTCCGAAGGCGTGACGCTGATCACCCCGCGCACCGATCTCGGGCAGGGCGCCTATTCGGTCCAGGCGGCGCTGATCGCAGAGGAACTCGACATCGATCTCGACCAGGTGCGGGTGGATCCCGGCAGGCCGAGCCCGGCCTATTACAACACGGCGCTTTCGGAAGAAGGCGCGCCGTTCCGCTCGACCGATGAAAGCATGATGGCCGAATCGGTGCGCAGCGTCATGGACGTGTTGATGAAGTTCCTCGGCATGCAGGTGACAGGCGGCTCGACCTCGGTACCGGACGGATACGAGAAGCTGCGCATGGCGGGCGCGGTCGCCCGCGAGACCCTGAAAGCGGCGGCCTCCAAGCAGTCCGGGGTGCCGGTCGGGCAGTTGAAGACCGCGAAGGGCGCCGTGCAACTGCCGGACGGATCGGAACTCACCTATGTGGAACTCGCCCCGGTCGCTGCGACGATCAGGCCGGTGACCAATGTCACGCTGCGCGATCCGAGCGAGTGGCGCCTGCTCGGCAAGCCGATGCGCCGCCACGATATCGTCGCCAAATCGACCGGCACGCTGCCCTACGGCGTCGATTTCAAGATCGACGGCATGATGCATGCCACCGTCAAGCTCAACCCGCGCCAGGGCGGCGCGATGAACGGCTTTGACGCGAGTGCCGCGGAAAAGATGCGCGGCGTCAATGAGATCGTGCCGATTACCGGCGGCGTCGGCGTTGTCGCCGACAACACATGGCGCGCCATCCAGGCCGCCAATGCAATCGAATTCGACTGGGGCCCGGCGTCCTACCCGCCGGAGATGGACGCCCACTGGGAAGCGCTCGGCAAGTCCTTCAATGACGATCAGATAGAGGCCCGCAACCGCGACGACGGCGATGTCGAGGCGGCGCTCGCCGGCGCCGAGGTGATCGAGGCCGAATACCGCGCGCCTTATCTCGCGCATGCGCCGCTCGAGCCGATCAGCGCCATCGTCAAGGTCGAGGACGACCGCGTCGACGTGTGGACCGGCACGCAGATCCCGCGCTTCGTGCAGGGCAATGTCGCCAGGATGACCGGCGTCGAGTTCGACGACGTTCACGTGCATGTGCTTTATGTCGGCGGCAGCTTCGGTCACCGGCTCGAGGACGAGGTAGTCAAGCAGGCCGTTGAAATTGCAAAGGAAATGAAAGGCACGCCGGTCAAGCTGACCTATAGCCGCGAAGAGGACATGATCCACGACTTTCCGCGGCAGATCGCCATGGCGCGGGGCCGCGGAGCGGTCAGGGACGGCAAGGTCGAAACCTATGATCTCGGCATCGCCATGCCGTCGGTCATCGCCTCGCAGATGGGCCGGCAGGGCCTTTCCCTGCCGGGGCCGGATACACAGATCATCGCCGGCGCCTGGGAGCAGCCCTTCGCGATCCCGAACTACCGGATGACCGGCTACCGCGCGCCCGACCTTGCACCGATCAGTTCATGGCGCTCGGTCGGCGCGTCGAGCAACGGCTTCTTCCACGACTGTTTCCTCGACGAGCTCATTGTCGCGGCGGGCGCCGATCCGCTGGAAGAACGCATCCGGCTGATGTGGCACGACAATTCCCGCAAGGTCCTCGAAGCGGTCGGCGAAATGTCCGGCTGGGGCAGCGATCTCGGGCCGAAGCGCGGCCGCGGTGTCGCCTTCTGCATGTCCTTCGGTGTGGCGACGGCGGAGGTCGTCGAGGTCACCGACACGGATGACGGCATCAAGATCGACAAGGTCTTCGTTGCCGCGGAAGTCGGACGCGTGGTCGATCCGGTGAATTTCGACAACCTCGTCAAGGGCGGGGTCATCTGGGGCCTCGGTCACGCGATGAACTGCGAAATCACCTATTCGGACGGTATTGCCGAGCAGGACAATTTCCACGCCTTCGAGGGCATGCGGCTTTACCAGTGTCCGCAGATCGAGGTCAGGGGCCTTGAAAACGGCGACAAGATCCGCGGCATCGGCGAGCCGCCGGTGCCACCGGCCGCGCCGGCGCTTGCCAATGCGATCTATGCGGCGACCGGAAAGCGCATCCGCGAAATGCCGTTCAACAAGCATATCGACTTCGTTTGAGGAACGCCGCCGTGAGAAAAATCATCGCCGCATTTGCGGGCCTTGCAGCCCTGACTTCGCTTGCGCTCGCCGCCGAACCGGTGGGCACCGGGCGCGTGATCAACGATTTCGAGGAAGGGTCGATCTCGCGGGAAGAGGGGCTGGCAAGCTGGCAGCTCTTTTACGAGGTCGCCTCGCACCCGCGCTGCTCCAACTGCCATGTCGGGGCGGACAACAAGCCGATGTGGTCGGGGCCGAGCTACGGCAAGACACGGCCGCACGGCATGAACATCAATGCCGGCGAAAGCCGCATTGGTGCCGAGACGCTGCCCTGCTCGACTTGCCATGCGGATGTCAGCGCCATGGAGTCTGCCTCCAACGACACACCGCATGCGGCCCCGCAGGTCGCCATGGGCTGGCAGCTGGCGCCGGTGGAGGCGGACTGGTTCGGAAAATCGTCCGCCTATATCTGCGAACAGCTGAAGGACCCGGAGCGAAACGGCAACCGGACCATCCGCGAGGTCGCCTCGCATCTCGACCATGACCTGATCCTGCACTGGGCGTGGAACCCGGGCGGCAACCGCGAACCGGCGCCGCACTCGCTCCAGGCCTCCATGGATGCGCTGATGAAATGGGCGGCGGCCGGCACGCCGTGCCCGACGGAATAGGGGAGCTACCGATGCAAGCATTTCCCGGTGGCCTGCGCCTTGCGGGCCGGCTCCTGATCATCACCGGCATCCTGCACTGCCTTGCCTGGATCGTCAGCGGCTGGAGCGGCGATACGATGCGGCTGATTCCTTTCGGCCTGGTCTATATCGCCCTGGGCGCAGGCCTCTTCTATCGGATCCGGACGATCCGTTACCTGGCGTTTATCGTGACACTGGTCGGCATTGTTGCCGCCTACATCTCGCTCGGCAGTGCGGCGGTCGCCGTCTGGCTGGTCTGGGTCTTCATTGCCATCGATCTTGTCGTGCTGGCGATCCTGATCGCCAGCATCTGGCGCGGCCGCCAGCCGGCCTGAAGGCCCGCTTAACCAGCCTTCGGCTGGAACCGCTTCGGCGCCCCGGTCGACATGTCGGTGCCGATATACGGCTTTGCGGCCTTCTTCCAGGCGCCGAAGCCGCCTTCCATATGCGCAAGCGGCGCGACACCTGTCGCGATACAGGTCCGCGCGACCTTGCCGGAACGCACGCCCGAGCCGCAATAGATGACCAGGCGCTTGCCTTCCTGTGAGGGCAGCTTGTCGGGATCGACGAAGGACATCGGCAGGAGCAGCGCCCCCTCGATATGTTCGAACATGTATTCCTGAGGCGTGCGCACATCGATCAGGGCGATGTCGCCCCGGTCATAGGCCTGCGCCACCTCGTCGACCGTCCATGTCTCCAGGATGCCGCCCTCGACCTGTTCAGAATTCATCGCCCTTCCTTCCCTGTGGTGCCGTTCGTTGCACCATCATATAGGGGTCACCGCACGGCGATACAGGTCATCGGCGCGGAATTTGCCAGGCGATGGGACACGCTTCCGGTCATCAGCGACTTGAGATCCGACAGGCCACGCGCACCGGTGACGATGACGTCGGCATTGACCTCCTCGGCCACATCGAGGATGCGGGCGGCCACGTGACCGTCCTCGACACGGCTTGTTACCTTTCCGACGCCCCGTTTCTTGGCTATCACCTCCGCCTCCGAGAGAACGATATCGGCAATGGCCTGTAGTGCGCTGTTCGGGTCGGTCGTTTTTTTCGGTATCATGTGTGTGAGAGGGAACCGTCCGTATGGCGATGCGGCGATGATGTCGGAGACCGGCGTTTGGCTGTCCTCCGCGCGATATTCCACTTCCACCATGTGCCTCAACGCATCCGAAAGATGGTCGCGCAGCAAAACATGGACCAGGACAACCTCTGCATCGTATTTGGCGGCGATGTCGGAACCGAATTCGACGGCCTTGCTGGCGTGGCTCGACCCGTCCGTGGCTATGAGCACCGTCTTGAGCATCTGTCTTCAGCCTCCCGTTTTCAGCAACCGCGTCCAAAACGCGATGGTGACATCGGCTCCTGATTGGAACGAGTCCGATGCTTAAAGGAAAGATGCGGCGATTTTCCAGCAGCGGGAACAGGACCCGCCCGGCAGGGATGGGTGCTGCCGGGCGGGATGCCGGATCGCGGGCGGGCGTCAGCTCTCGGTGTATTTGATGAAGGTCTTGTAGATGTAACCCTTCTTGTCACCGTAGACGACGCGGCACCATTTGCAGTTGGTTTCGGCCATGAACTTCGCGTTCTGCGGAACAATCGCAAGCACCTTGCTCTTGCTGCTGCGGCGGGCCCGCATGTTCACCCATTTGGTGGCGCTGCTTTTCTTGTAACCGAGCTTCTCGGCTTCCGTGACCGGGTAGGCCGATACGGATTTCGCCGTTTCACTCAATTCGTCCTTCTCGGCAGCGCGCTCGGGCTTGAAGTCCGAATCCGCCGATGCAAGCTGGGTGGCCTGGCTGCTGCGCTCGGGCCGAATGATGAATGTGCGGTAGATGTAGCCTTTCTGACCCTTGTAGACGACGCCACACCAGCGCGTGCAGTTCTGGTCGGCCAGAATGGTCGCCTTGGCCGGAACAATATCCACCACAGCCGCGGTGTTGTTGGGCTCCGCCCTGAGGTTCACCCATTTCCGGGCCTTGCTCTTGACCATGCCGGATCCGGTCGCCGGTGCTGCCTCCTCCAGCAGGGCCGGCTGCCGTGTCACATTGAAGTTCTCGGCATCAAGCGCCGCCATCTTCTGTTCCATCTCGGCGATTTCGGCCTCCGTCTCCGCCACTTCGACGGCGACGTCGGGCGGAACGATCGATCCGGTCTCGGCCTGATCGACCCGCACAACGCTTTCTTCCATCAGGCTCGGCAGCGTCATTTTCTTCTTTTTCGGGCGCTCGGCTTTTTCCTCTTCCAGCGAGGCGAAGGATGAATCGAACCGGGCCGAGGCGATCGACGGCAGGTCATCCTGGGCCTTCGGGGCCGGCGGCAGGAATGCCCGTGTCGACGCGACTTGCGTGCCGTCGGTGAAACCGGAGGCCGCGAGCTGCGGCGTGACAGTCTCGGCGTTCAGCGCGTTGTTTTTCTTCGCCGCAGGCAGTGCTTTGTCTGCCGAAACTTCCGGTCCGGCTGTCGCCGCCGTGGCGACCTGTTGGCCTCGCAGCTCCACAATCGGGGTCTTGTCCGCCGCGGCAGTTTCAACGGCCGTTGCCGGTTCGACCGGTTGCTGCTGTGCGTTTTGCGTCGTGTTGTAAAGCGCTGCACCGAGAACGGCGCCCGCGGCGCCGCCGAATGCCGCCACCAGGGCAATTGCAATCAGCCGCGACGGGCTGCGCGGCCTTACCGGTTGCGCCGCTGCCCTCGGCCGGCGCTGTGTCGTTCTTGCTTGTCTACCCATGAACTCTCACTCCAGTCACTATTTGCCTGCGTGACGGCTCGCCCCGAGGAGCTGCAGGCACCACCACACAACTGCATCTGAAATCATAACTCGGTCGAAAATCGGGGCGAGCGGCCAAAGTCGCGGTCACATTCGGAGTCGTAAGAAAACCAGCCGTGAGAATCGGTTCGGCGCCGGCCGGTGGAATGCCATCGCAAAAAGCCCCGTAAAAACAATCCTGACGCCGGCCCGGCGCAAGGGCGGGATCTGTTTCGTCGGCACCCGGGCGGTCCGCGCCTTCTCTTTTTCGCCCTTTGGCGTTAAGGATCGGACACCAACCGACACCGGACACGGGTTTCCCGCTGCACCGTCCGGCCTTGCCTGCCTTTTGGAGACAGCCCATGCGTTTCAACGAACTCGGCCGCACCGGCCTGACGGTGAGTGAAATCTGCCTCGGATCGATGACCTGGGGCTCACAGAACTCGGAGGCCGAGGCGCACCAGCAGATCGACTATGCCGTCGGGGAAGGCGTCAATTTCATCGATACGGCGGAGATGTACCCGACGACGCCCCGGTTGAAGGAAACGACCGGCCTGACCGAGGAAATCATCGGTTCGTGGCTGGGCGGCAGGGCGGACAGGGATAAGCTGATCGTTGCAACCAAGGTGACCGGGGAGGGGAACCGCGATGTGCGCGGCGGTGCGCGGGTGGATGGCAAAACCGTGCGGCAGGCGCTGGATGAAAGCCTGCAGCGGCTGCGGACCGACTACGTGGATCTCTACCAGTTGCACTGGCCGAACCGCGGATCGTACCATTTCCGCAAATACTGGACCTACGATGCGACGACGCTGAAGCCGGAGGACATGGACCAGGAGGTCGCGGACATGCTCGGCGAAGTCGCGGCGCTGCAGGAGGAGGGCAAGATCCGGGCCTTCGGCCTGTCGAACGAAAGCGCCTGGGGCCTGATGAAATTCCTGGAGGTTAGCGGCAAACACGGCCTGCCCCGCATCGCCTCCGTTCAAAATGAGTACAGTCTGATCTGCCGGCTGTTCGACCTCGACATGGCCGAGGTCAGCATTCACGAACAGGTGGGCCTGATGGCCTTTTCGCCGCTGGCGGCCGGGGCGTTGTCGGGCAAGTATCTCGACGGGTCCATCCCGGAAGGTTCGCGACGGTCGATGCAGCCCAACCTGAACGGCCGCTATGTCCCGCAATCGGAGAAGGTGATCGCGCTCTACGCGGGCGTAGCCGAAAGACACGGGCTTGACCTTGCGCAGATGGCCCTGGCCTTCTGCCTGACACGGCCGTTCATGGCGTCGGTGATCATCGGGGCGACGTCCATGGAGCAGCTCAAGACCGACATTGCGGCTAAGGACGTGACCTTGAGCGAGGACGTGCTCGCCGACATCCAGGCGGTTTACCGGGACCATCCAAGGCCGATGTGACTTCAGCCCGGGCTGACGGATTTCTCGCCGCCGGCCGCCGGGGGCGACTTTTTGCGGCGCTCGCGCAGACGCTGCACGGCAACGTAAAGCACCGGGATCATCAGCAGGCCAATGGTGCTGTCGATCACCATGCCGGCAAAGACGGGCAGGCCGATGGAGATGCGGCTGGACGATCCCGCACCGCTCGCGAAAACCAGCGGAAGAACGCCGATGATGAAGCACAGGCCCGTCATGGTAACCGGCCGGAACCGGGTGTGCGCGGCGCTGATGGCGGCTTCGACGATGCTCTCGCCGGCCTCGCGCCTGGTTCTCGAGAACTCGACGAGCATAATGGCCTTCTTGGCGGCAAGGCCGATCAGCAAAACGATGCCGATCTGCGCATAGATGTTGTTGTTGAGCACGTCGATGAGAAACAGCGGCAGCAGCGCGCCGAAGACGGCAAAGACGGTCGAGCACATCACCGATATCGGCAGCGACCAGCTCTCGTACTGGGCGACGAGGCACAGGTACGCGAAGGTGAAGGCAAGCAGGAAGATGTAGATGACGAAGGAACCGGCCTCGATCTCCTGCAGCGACACGCCCGTCCATTCGACACTGTAGCCGTCGGGAAGGGTCTTTGCGGCGATCGCCTCGAACGTTTCGATGCCCTGGCCCGTGCTGTGGCCGGTGCTGGTCAGCCCCTGGACCGCGGCGGAGCGCACGAGATTGTATCGGGTGACGGCCTCGGGACCGAGAACCGGCTGGGTGCCGATCAGCGTGCTCAGCGGGATCATGTCGCCGCTGCCGCCCTTGACGTAGATATTGCCGATGTCGTCGAGCGTCTGGCGGTAGGAGGCTTCGGCGGCCAGGATCACCCAGTAGATCTTTCCATCGAGCAGGAAATTGTTGACGAACATGGAACCCAGATTGGCCTGCAACGCGGTGAAAATGTCGCTGATATTGACACCCAGCGCCTCCGCCTTGTCGCGGTCGATGGATACGCTGTATTGCGGAGAGCCCGTCGAAAGCGAGCTGAAGACCTGGAGGAACACGGGATCCGCGCTGGCGGCCGATAGAAGGGCGTTCGTCACCTGTCCGAGTTGCTCGACGCTTTCATTGCGATTGTCCTGGATCTGCGCCGAGATACCGCCGGAAATTCCGAGGCCGTCAATCGGCGGCAGCGGGAAAACGAAGGCGGTCGCTTCCTGCACGGTCGCGAGCTTCTTATCGAGTTCGGCCAGGATGTTGTACCACTGGGTCTGCGAGCTCTTGCGCTCGTCCCAGGGCGCAAGCACCGCAATCAGTGTGACATAGTTGGACCCGTCGCCGGAGATCAGGCTGAATCCGGACACGGAGATGACGTCCGTGACGCCGTCGACCTCCTGCATCAACGTCGTCATGTCTTCGGCAACGGCGCGCGAACGCTGCAGCGATGCACCATCGGGAAGCTGCACATTGGCAAAGAGGACACCCTTGTCCTCGAGCGGAATGAAACCGGTCGGCGTCGCGCGCAGCATGAAGATCGTTGCCGCCACGGCAAAGACGAAAATCAGCAGCGAGACCCAAACGTTTTTCAGGAGTATGCGCACCAGCCAGACATAGCCGTCGCGGGTCTTGTCGACCGCAGCCGGAATAATATGCAAAATCCCTTTCGACCTGCCGGTTTTCTGCCGCAACATTGTCGCGCATAGGGCCGGCGCCAGCGTTAGCGCGTTGACCGCCGACAGGCTGAAGGCGACGGTGATCGTCAGTGCGAACTGCAAGTATATGCGGCCCGTTATGCCGGGGAAGAAGCAGACAGGAACGAACACCGCCAGGAGGACGAATGTCGTCGCAATGATCGGCCCTGTCACCTGGTCCATGGCCTTGATCGTCGCCTCGCGCGGCTCGAGACCCTCCTCCTCCATGATGCGCTCGGTGTTCTCGATAATGACGATGGAGTCGTCCACGACCAGCGTGATTGCGAGGATGATGCCGAACAGCGTGATCAGGTTGGCGCTGAAGCCGATCAGGTAGAGAATCGCCAGCGTGCCGAGCAATGAAACCGGTATGGCGATCGCCGGAATGAGGACGGCGCGCCAGCTCATCAGGAAGAGGAAAACAACGGCGACGACCAGCGCGGCGGTAATGCAAAGCGTTACAACGATTTCCTGGATCGAAGCACGCACCGCTTTCGTTACGTCGTAAAGAAGCTGGTACTCGACACCCGATGGGAAGCTTCCCTTCATCTGCTCGAGTGCGTTGTAGACGCTTGTCGCGACGTCCAGCGCGTTGGCGCCGGGCGCCTGGTAAACGGCAATGGCGGTCGACGGTTTGTTGTTGAGCGCGGCTGAGGCCGCATAGGAGCGTGATCCGAGCTGCACATCCGCAACATCACGGAGCCGGACGAGCTGGCCGGAGGAATCCCCGGAGACGATGATATTGCCGAACTGCTCGACGGTCTGAAGCAGGCCTTCGGCGCGCAGCGTGAACTGGAAATCTGTTTCCCCGGCGAACGGCGCCCCGCCGATCTGGCCGGCGGTCGCCTGGACATTCTGTGCCTGGATGGCCTGGGACAGATCGGAGGCCGTCAGGTTCAAAGCGGTCATGATGTCCGGCCGCATCCAGACCCGCATGCTGTAATCGAGCGGACCAAACTGGGAAACGCTGCCGACGCCGGGCAGGCGCGACAGCGCATCCTGAATATTCTGGGACGCATAGTTGCTGAGATAGATCGCGTCGCGGGTCTCGTCCGGCGAGATCAGATTGATCACAAGCAGCATGTTCGAGGACTGCTTCTTCGTCGACACGCCCTGTTGTGTGACGGAACTTGGCAACTGGGGTTGTGCGAGCGAGACCCTGTTCTGGACGTTGACGGCGGCAATGTCCGGATCGGTTCCAACCGAAAACGTGATCGTCAACGTGTAGGTGCCGCTGTTCGAACTGGTCGAAGACATGTAGAGCATGTTGTCGACGCCGTTGACCTGTTCTTCAATCGGAATGGCCACCATCTTCTCGACGAGACCGGAATCGGCGCCAGGATAATTGGCCGTGACGACGACCTGGGGCGGCGTGACATTCGGGTATTCGGCGATCGGGATCAGCACGATCGCGATTACGCCGACAAGCGAAAAGATGATCGAAATCACCAGCGCGAATTTCGGTCGGGCTATGAAGAATCTCGACAACATCGTGACCGGACCCGCCTACTGGCTCAATTCAGTTGCGTTGACCGTTACACCGGGGCTTATGCGCTGCAGACCCTGGGTGACGACCTTGTCGCCTTCCTCGAGCCCCGATGTGACCTCCCAGAGCCCACTGACCTGGCGTCCGAGCTTGACGTCGCGGCGCTCGATCTTGTCGGAGGCGTCCACCAGGTAAACGAAATGCCCGCTGCTATCGAGCTGCACGGCCGACTGCGGCACGACAAGCACCTGCTGGGGCTGGGCCTCGGCCACCGTGACATTGACGAACTGCCCGGGGATGAGGACGTTCTTCGGATTGTCGAAGGTCGCCCGTACCTCGACCGTATCGCTCGCTTCCTCGACGGCGGTGCCGACATAGGTGACCGATCCGGTCGATTCGTAAGGATCTCCGCTCGCCAGCGTCAGGCTGATTTTCAGCGCGGCTGAGTCGGTACCGATAAGTCCCTTCTCGCGATCGGCGATCAGGTCCTTCTCTCCCATGTAGAAGCTGACATAGATCGGATCGACACTGGTGATCGTCGCAAGGGTTCCGGAATTGGAACTGACGAGATTGCCGACATCGATGTTGGATTTGCTGATCCGGCCATCGATCGGGGCGTAAATCTCGGTGTAGCCGAGATTGATATTGGCGGTGTCGAGGCTGGCCTTGGCCTGGTCGACCTTGGACTGGTCCACACCGACCGTCGCGGCCGCCGAATCGTAGGTCGATTGCGACACGTCGCCCTTGTCCAGAAGAAACTTCTGCCGCTCCAGTTCGACAGTGGCGTTCTTCAGCGTCGCCTGCGCACCTTCAAGTGTAGCCTGCGCACTGGCGACACTTGCCTCATACAGGCCCTTCTCGATCACATAGAGAAGGTCGCCCTCCTTGACGGTTCCGCCTTCTGTGAAATTGCGTTGCTCCAGCACACCCTCGATGCGGGCCTGGAGGTCGACCGTGCTGACGGCCTCGACCCGGCCGACATAGAATCCCCTGTTTCCGCTTTGCTGGCTAACCACCGTTGCGACGGTGACGTTCGGTTTGGTTTCGGACGTGTCCTGCGCCGCGCTGTGCGCGGGCGCGAAAGCAAGGATGAGGAGTGTGCCTAACCCGGCGAAAAGCTTCATCTTTTGAGTTTCCATCCCGACAGAATCCGTTGCGCGTGTGCACTATGGTCCATGGGAATCCAAAAGGAAAGCGCGTTGTCCGTATTCCGGCGGGCGGACATCGCCCCTGTTGCGCGTTCGCCAACAAAAGCCGGGATGCGGTCGCCGGCGCAGGGCCTCAGCGCCAGAACTTGGTGCTCTTGCGCAGTTTGCGCCAGCGGCCGTCCGCCTTGCGCATCTGCTTTTGCGCGCGCCTGGCGTGCCACTTGCAGATGAGCTTGACGCTTTTGTTCAGATCGGGCCTTTTCGGGTGATCGGCAGCGAGCGTTCGCGCCAGCTCCTCGGCCATGGCAACGTCGTTGAGGTAGCCGAACACGTTTTGCAGGCCGCGGAGCCTTTCGAAGAAAGTCCTGGAGTCTGATCCCGGGTAAACCGGCATCAGATAGTCGCTCGCATAGCGCATCGTCTTCAATGTCTTGCGCAATTCGTGGCGCTCTGAAATCTTGAGTTTCGCAAATCCCCGACCGCGCTGCCTGACCAGTTGCCAGACGTCCTCAAGCGCCTCCGCGGCGACATCCGGAAACGCGCGCCGCGCGGCGCGCTGGGGCGCGCGGTGAAGCGCCCGCTCGACCGCCTGGTCGAAAAGCATGCAATTGAGCTTCAGCCGGGTCCATTCCTCGCCGGCAACGAGCGCCCGGACATTCTGCCGCTCGACGACGCGCGCCTCGGCCAGGTGAACGAGCAGTGCCTCGTGGTTCTTGTTCGCACCGAGAGCGGCGATCGCCGGTTCGGCGATATCTTCAACGAGCACGTCCGCATTGCGCAACCGGCCGACGACCCGCCCCAGATCGCGGGCCGCTTTGGACAGGCGCCTGAAGTCCTTGTCGGCGACAACAGTGCCGACTATCCGCAGGCCCGTGCGCAACCTGCGCAATCCGATGCGCAACTGATGGGGGACTTCGGAATCGTCGAGCGTATATAGAAGGCGCCAGTTCGAGAGGACCTTTTCAGCCGCCGATCCGCCGATGGCCTTGAATGCCTCCTCCACGGACATGCCGGGGTCGAGATCCGGCTTGCGAAACGTAAAGGCGCCGTCCGCCGGCGCCGTGGACGTTCGCGCGTCCAGCAGCGCGTAGCCGCGTTCAGCCTTGCTGCTGGTGGAAGGCGAAACGCATTCCCCCTCGAACAGCCTTTCGCAGATGGTCAGCAATGTGTGGGGGAGACCGGATTTCAGTTCGATCTCGACCTCGTTGATGCCTTCGGATCGGGTGTCGTTGCTGACCTTGCCCTTGTCGATGGCCAATTCGGCGGTGCCGACGCCGCTGCAGCTCAAAAGATGTATGTCGCGATTGATGTCCGTCTCGAATACGGGTTCCAGCGGTGCCTTGGCGACGATCTTCTTGAGCCACGGCCTGACCTTTTTGTCCTTGATCTTCTTAAGGTCCAGTTGCGGGCCGTCCACAGGCTCCTCGATCTCCTTCGGGCTGGACAGGCCGTTCTTCAGTCCGGTGCCGTATTTCAGGGTCTGGACCCAGCCGTCGCCGTCCCAGCGAAGCCGCAGCGATGCGCGTTCGCTGCGCAGGCGATGATCGGCCGTATCGTAATAGATGGATCGCAATTTGCGCTGCACCGGCTTGCCGATGGTCATGTCCCGCAGCGCCGAGTTCTTCCGCAGCCTGCGAACAGCACCGGTGCCAATCTGGAGTTTGACTTCAAGCTCTGTGCTGCTCATCCACGGTGTTACTGATTTATGACAATACCAACAGCTTTCGTGCAGTCGCCACGACACTCAACACGTATCACAGGTGGCGATCTGCCGTCGAGCGCTTCAGGGCCGATGCCTGCCGCGCGTGGCACAAAAAAGGCCGGCGCTGGGCGCCGGCCTCATTTGCCAGGGTATCTCCCGGTCAGGCGTTGGGGCCCGGCCTGAGATTTTCAGGCAGGTAGGTTGCAAGGTCGGGAAAGACGATCAACACAAAGACCATCAGCACCATGATGAGGAACATTGGGATCGCCGCCTTGGCGATGAAGTTCATCTCGTGGTTGGTCATGCCCTGCATGACAAAGAGGTTGAAGCCGATCGGCGGGGTGATCTGCGCCATTTCGACGACCACGACAATGAAGATGCCGAACCAGATCAGGTCGATGCCGGCCTGGACGACCATCGGTTCGACCACCGCCATGGTCAGCACCACCGAGGAGATGCCGTCGAGGAAGCAGCCGAGGATGATGTAGAAGACGAGAAGCACCATCAGCAACTCGAAACGGGTTAATTCGAGCGTTGCGATGAGATCCGCAAGCCCGCGCGGCAGGCCGGTAAATCCCATGGCGAGCGACAGGAAAGCCGCACCGGCCAGGATCAGCGCGATCATCGCCGATGTCCGCGTCGCGCCCATCAGGCTTGCCGTAAAGGTGCTCCAGTTGAGAGATCCCTGCGATGCCGCGAGGATCAAACCGCCGATGACGCCGAAGGCGGCGGCCTCGGTCGCCGTCGCGTAGCCCAGATACATCGATCCGATGACGACGAGGATCAGCAGGATGACCGGTGCCAGGAAACGCGAGTTCCTGACCTTTTCAGCCAAACTCAGTTTCGGCTCCTCGTTGGGCTGCCATTTCGACGAGATCTTCGAATATATGGCCACGTAGCCCATGAACATGAGCGCCAGGACCAGGCCCGGCAGGATGCCGGCGAAGAACAGCTTGGTGATGGACTCGTTGATGGTCACGCCATAGACGATCAGCGTCAGCGAGGGCGGTATCATCAGTCCCAGCGTCGCGGCGCCGGTGAGCGTGCCGATGACCATCGTTTCCGGGTAGTTGCGCTTGCGCAGCTCCGGGATCGACATCTTTCCGACCGTGGTCAGCGTCGCGGCAGACGACCCCGACACCGCCGCAAAGACCGTGCAGCCGACGATGTTGGTATGAACGAGGCCGCCCGGCAGGCGCGCCATCCACGGGGCAAGGCCACGGAACATGTCCTCGGACAACCGCGTGCGGTAGAGGATCTCGCCCATCCAGATGAACAGCGGCAACGCCGTCAGGGTCCATGACGACGAGCTGGTCCAGATGGTGGTGACCATGACGTCGCCGACGGGGCGGGAGGTGAACAGTTCCATGCCGACCCAGGCGACGCCCATGAGCGCAAGGCCGACCCAGACGCCAGTGCCAAGCAGCAGGAACAGGACGAAGAGAAACAGAACGATGACTGAGATATCTTCCATTGTCCTACTCCCCGTGGCTCTGCTCGACCAGATCGGTCTCGATGCGATGGTCGCCGGCAAACAGCACATGGATCAGATGGTCGGTCAGCGCGATCGCCAGGATCACAGCGCCGATGACCATCGACAATTGCGGAATCCACAAGGGCGAAGCGTCCTGCCCCTGGCTGACCTCGTTGAACTTCCAGGACCAGTAGACGAAGCGGTAGGCGTAATAGGAGAAATACCAGGCGATCGCCGCGCCGATGCCGAAGCACCAGATTTCGAGGATCCTGCGCACGCCATCCGGAACCGCGTTCAACACGATCGAAACGCGGATATGGGCACCGCGGTGCAGGGCATGGGCAAAAGCGAAAAACGAGGCCGCGGCCATGCAGTATCCCGCATAGTCCGGCGCGCCGGCGAACACTTCTCCCGTCCAGCGTGCAAGCATCTGAATGACAATCAGCAGCAAAATGGCGATGAGAAAAAACGCCGCAAACACACCGGACGCCAGATAGATGAAGTCGAGGCCGTTGCGCAATTGTCTGAGTGCGGCCATTTACCCCTCCATATTTTCGATTACGGCGCCGTTCCTCCTAAACGATGCCCGGGTGCCCGCCGCGCAGAAACGCGACGGGCAATGTCAATCATCGAACGGCTGCAACAGCAGCGGCCGTGCCTACTGCATGGAATTGTATGCATCGATGATGGCCTTGCCGTCATCGCCGGCATTCTCAAGCCACTCGGCCGCCATGATCGCGCCGATCTCCTTGAGTTCGGCCTGCAGGGCCTCGCCTGCCGGTCCGACCGTCATGCCGCCGGCGCGAAGCCCGTTCAGTGTGAACTGGGTGTATTCGACAGCACGCCAGGTGCCGGCATATTCGGCGAGTTCTGCGCAGCCCTTGATGATGTTTTTCTGGGCCTCGTCAACGCCGTTCCATACGTCCTTGTTGATCATGACGTAGTTGCGCGGCAGCCAGGCGTCGACCTCATAAAAATGCGTCAGGCTCTCCCAGACCTTGCGGTCGTAGCCGGTCGAACCCGACGAGACCATGGCATCGGCAACGCCGGTGGCAAAGGCCTGGCTGATTTCGGCGGCTTCGATCTGAACAGGCAGCATGCCGGTCAGTTCGGCAAGCCGTGCCGTGGCATTGTTGTAGGAGCGGAATTTGATGCCTTCCATGTCGGCAACCGCCGTCACTTCCTGTTTGAAGTAAAGCCCCTGCGGCGGCCAGGGAACCGAATACAGAAGAACAAGATTCTGCTCGTCGAGAATCTTCTCCATGGTCGGCTTGGCGGCTTTCCAGAGCTTGCCGGCATCTTCAAACGAGGTGGCCAGGAACGGCACCGAGTCGACGCCGAATACGGCGTTTTCGTTCTGGTGACCGGAGAGCAGCCGTTCGCCGATCGGCGCCTGGCCTGTCTGGATCGCCCGCTTGATGTCGGCGCCCTTGAACAGCGAGCCCGACGGATGGGTGACGACTTCGATTTCGCCGCCAGTGCCGGTCGTGATGCACTGGGCGAACGCCGCCGCCGTCGCCGAGTGGAAGTTCGTCGCCGAATAGGCGAGCGGCATGTCCCATTTCTCCGCGAAGGCGGCGCCGGCGGTGACCGCCAGTGCTGCCGAGATCATCAGCGTTGCCGTGTGTTTTGCGATTGATGCTTTCATTTGGTCCTCCCAGTTTGAAGCACTCGATGCTGGTTAAAATCGGTTCGGGTTGTAGGCTGCCAGGTCGATGTTCGGCCTGTCGCCGGTTATGAGGCCGGCAACCAGCCGGCCCGTCTTGGGCCCACCCGTCAGCCCAATATGATGATGCCCGAAGGCAGTATACACGCCGCTTTGCCCGATTTCGCCGATGAGCGGCAGGCTGTCCGTCGGCGCCGGGCGGTGACCGAGCCATTCTTCGGTATCGGCGTAGGTCAGGTCCGGGAATGTCTGTTCGACCGTCTTGCGCAGCAGCTTGAGCGGCGCCCTTGACGGTCCGGCGTCGAGGCCGCCGAATTCGACGATCCCGGCGCAGCGCAAACCGGCTTCCATGGGCGTTGCCACAAATTTTCCCGCCGCCACCATGGTCGGCGACTTGGGCGCCGATACGGGCTCCTTGAAGACGATGTGATAGCCCCGCTCGGACTCCAGCGGGACATTCAGGCCGAGCTTGGCGGCAAGCGGTTTCGACCAGATGCCGGCGCTCAGAACCACGTGGTCGCAATCGAAGCGCCCCTGATCGGTCAGAACCGCCTGAACGGTGCCGCCAACCAGGTCGAAATCGGTTACCTCGGCGGTGACCACGCGCCCACCCATCTCTGCGAAGGTCTCGGCCAGGGCCGCAACATAGCCGCCGGGATCGGTGATGTAGCCGTGATCGCGCATCACGGCGAGCAGTCCGACCGCCGGCCCGAATGCCGGCTCGTACTCGTGGACGGCTTCGCCTTCGAGGATGTCCGGTTCGAAGCCGGCGACCCGCCGCAATTGCCAGGTATAGGCATCGGCTTCGAAAGCCGCGCGGTCCGCATAGGCAAAACTGTAATCCGACGGGACCATGTAGCGGCTTGCGCCGCCGCCTTCGGAAAGTGCTTTATGCTGTTCGACGCTGTCGGCAACGATCGGGGTCAAGCCCTTGGAAATACGGCGCGTATCGTTGTCGTTCGCGTGGCTCAGATAGCGCAGTAGCCAGGGCGCGAGTTTCGGCAGGTAGGACCAGCGCATGAACAGCGGGAAACCCGGATCGAGCAGCAGCTTCGGGCCCTTGAGAACTAGGCCCGGCGCCGTCACCGGCACGACCGAGCAGGATGCCAGGACACCGGCGTTGCCGAAGGAGGTTCCCTGTCCGGGAGCGTTCTTGTCGATGAGTGTCACCTTCGCGCCCGCGCGGGTCAGCCAGATCGCTGCAGAGACCCCGACGATCCCGGCTCCAACGACGACGATGTGTTTCGCAACGCTCATTTTGTATCCGTCAATGCCGCGTGAGGTGCGCCCGTCGCACCGGCTGCCGCCGGACCGCGCCGGCCCGACGGGCAAAACCCGCAAGCTCAGCTTGCCAGTCGCAGGTCATCATTTCAAATACTAACATCTGTACAACTCATAACTTTAGGTGATACATGGACACATGTCGCTTCGCTTCCGCCAGCTGCAGGCCTTCCACGCCATCGTCGAAACCGGCACGGTGACCGGCGCGGCGGAACAGCTCGGCATATCGCAGCCCGGCATCTCCAATCTCCTGTCGCAGCTTGAGCGGCAGACGCGCCTTAAGCTTTTCGAGCGGTCGAAAGGCCGGCTGGTGCCGACGCCGGAGGCCGGCGTCCTCTTCCAGGAAGTGGATACGGTCGTTCGCGGCCTCGATCACGTCGCGCAGGCGGTGTCCGATCTGCAGAACAAGCAGGCGGGCCAGTTGCAGGTCGCCTCGCCGCACGCATTGTCCTTCGGTTTCATGCCGAAGCTGATCGCGCGGTTCGCTAAGGACCGCCCCGACATGTCGATCTCTTTTCAGTCGCAGTATTCGACGAAGATCCAGGAATGGGTGCTTGCCGGTCTTTTCGAAATAGGCGTGTGCGAGATGCCGCTGATCTATGATGCTTTCGACAGCCACGTCGTGCAGGTGGAGACCCTGCTCGCGATGCCCGAGGACAGTCCGCTGGCGCGTCACGAGGTACTGACGCCCGATCTTCTCGTTGGCGAGCCGTTCATCGTCATGGGGCCGGACCACATGACCCATCGGCGGACGCGCGAGGTGTTTCACACGGCCGGCGTGCCGTGGCGCACAAAGGTGCACACGCATCTTTTCAAGAATGTCCTCAGCTTCGTCCAGGAGGGCATGGGCGTCGCGCTTCTCGATCCGTTCACGCTGCATTTCGACTTCGAGGGCGGCTTTGTCACCCGGCCGTTCAGACCGGCGGTTCTGCTCGACCTTGCCGTCATCACGTCGCGAGCCCGGCCGCTGTCGGCGCTCGGCCGCCAGTTTCTGGACATGCTGCTCGATGAGCTCCGGCTCCATACCGTTCCGCAAGGCGGGTAGCAAGGGACGTCCAAGAAGCTGGTCGGCAAAGCGCTGCATGGCTGCGGTCATCCCATCCAGCGCCGCACCGGCGCGTTGGCTTCCTCGAGCGGCTGGCAGATGACATCGACCAGCGACGGGCCGTCGTGGTTCACCGCTTCCGTCAGAACACGCTCCAGGTCCTGCGGATCCTCGACCCGCCAGGATTTGACGCCGTAGGCGGCGGCGACCGCGGCCTGGTCCGTGCGGCTGAAATCGACATTGTAGTAGCGGGCGTCCGTATCGGCGTGCTGGCTGGCCTTGATCCAGCCGAAATTCGAGTTGGAAAAGACAATGTAGGTGATCGGCGCACGGGCGCGGCACACGGTCTCGAGCTCGCCGCAGGTGAAGCCGAAGGAGCCGTCGCCCATCATGGCGACGATCTTGCTGGAGGGACGGCCGTACCAGGCGCCGAGGGCCGCCGAGAGCGAGTACCCCAAAGCGCCGTGGGCACGGTTGGTGATGAAGTAGCGGCCCTCCTTCGGCTGGCGGTAGTAGGCGGAGTAATAGGGGCAACTGGTGCCGGGATCGGACAGCACCGTGGCGTCCTCGGGCAGGACCTTCATCATCGCGTCGATGACCCGCTCGGGGCGCATCGGCCGCTCGCCGCTTTGCGCAAGCCGGTCGAAGATCGCGAATTTGCGGCGCTTGATATCGGCGATCGCCTCGGCGCCGCCGAAGGTGTCGGATCCCTGGCCGCGGCGGTCGAGTTCCGCGTTGACGGCGGCGAGCGACAGCTTCAGATCGCCGCACACGCCCACTTCCGGCTCGTAATTGGCGCCGATGACCATCGGGTCGCTGTCGAAATGGACGATGCGGGCGCCAAGCTTCGGCGCTTCCCAGCGGGAGGTGGTGGTTGAGCCGGCACGGCAGCCCATGAAGACCACCAGATCGGCGGCTTCCATCAGTTCCCAGGTCTCGTCCGTGCCGCCGTTCGAGCCGACCACGCCGAGGCAGTTCGGGTGGGTGTCGGCAAGCGAGCCCTGGCCTGAGATCGAGGTGGCAACAGGTATGTCGAGGCGCCTCGCCAGGCGGTCGAGCTCGTCCATTGCGCCGGCGATAACGACACCGCCGCCGCAGACGATGAGCGGGTTCTTTGCCGAAAGGATCGCGTCGATGGCCGCTTCCGCAGCCCCGGGCTCTGGCGCTGCGCGGTAGGCCGGATAGGTCTTCAGCTTGCCGTCGGCCCACACGTCCTCCGGGTCGACCGCGTCGTACTGGATATCGTAGGGCAGGCCGAGATGGGCGGCGCCCGGCCGCCCGGTCGTCATGGCCCGGAAGGCGGCGCGCACCATGCGCGGGATATGATCGGCGCGGCGGATGACGGTGTTCCACTTGGTGAGCGGGCGCATCAGCGCTTCCTGGTCCAGCTCCGTCAGCGGGTACTTGCCGTAAGAGGCGACGGAGATGTCCGTGGTTATGCCGAGCACGGCGTAGGAGGATTCGCTTGCCTCGATGAGGCCTGGGATAATGTAGGTCGCGCCGCCGCCGGACGGCCCCTCGCACACGCCGACGCGCCCCGTCACCCGCGAATAGGCGTCGGCCATATAGGTGGCCGAACGCTCGTCGCGCGTCAGCACATGGTTGATGCCGTGGTCGAGCCGGTAAAGCGCGTCGTAGAAGGGCAGGGTGGTGTCGCCGCAGAGTCCGAATATGTGCTGAACGCCGTGCGCCTCCAGCATGCGCACCATGGCCTCGGCGCCGTTGAGGGTGTTCGTCACGCTTTGATTGTCCTTCTTCGCCTGGGCAGCAGGATTTCGCAAACTCGGCCCTTGCCGAACTTCATACAGAATTGTATACAGCATCTTATGCAGAAGTGAAGACAAAAAATTTGCGGCGGTTCAAAAAATGTGTCATCTCATGAAGGTCCGGGCGGATGATGATCAGTGAGGTGTTGGACATGAGCAAAGCGAGCAGCAGCGTCGACCGGGTCTATGACCGGGTCAGGCACATGGCTGCGAACTTTGAGTTCAAGCCCGACGAGCGCATCAACGAGAGCGCGCTGTCCTTGAAGCTCGGCGCCAGCCGCACGCCGCTGCGGGAGGCCCTGAACCGGCTCGTCGCGGAGGGATTCCTTACCTTCCAGAACGGCCGCGGGTTCTTCTGCCGCTCGCTCAGTCCCGAAAAGATCGTTGACCTCTACGAGGCGCGCCAGGCGATCGAGTGCGAAGCGCTTCGGCGGTCCGTCACGCGGGCGTCGGACGAGGAGATTGCCGCCGTCGTCGCCTATCTCGACGAGACGGAACCGCGCTACAACACCAGCAAATCGACCGTGGAGGTCCTTGAAATGGACGAGGATTTCCACATCCGGCTGGCCGAGCTTTCGAAGAACACCGAACTAGTGCGGCTGTTGCGCAACATCAATGACCGGATCCGCTATGTCCGGCTGGTCGACCTGAAGATGATCCTCGCCAAGAAACAGATCGCCAAAAACAAGGGCGCGAAGCTATCCGCGCACAGGGTCATTCTCAATGCGCTGGCGGCGCGCGACGGGGAAGGCGCCGTCGCCGCGATGCGCAGCCACATCGAACGCAGGCGCGAGGAGGCGACCGAGGCCGTCCGTATCGCCTATTCGCAGCTTTATGTCCCGGCGGACTGATCCGCATTTAAGGGAAACCCCGAGGGAGAATATGCATGTCCGTCGAATTCGGTGGAAAAACGGTCTATGGCGCCAATGTCGGCATCATGATGCTGGAAACGCAGTTTCCGCGCATCCATGGCGATATCGCCAACGCCTACACGTGGCCGTTCCCGGTGCAGTACCGGATCGTGCGCGGCGCAACGCCCGACAAGGTGGTGCGCAACAATCCGCTGGAACTGGTCGATCACTTTATCGACGCGGCCAGGGACCTGGTCGCCTCCGGCTGCGACGGGCTGACCACCAATTGCGGCTTTCTCGCCCTCATCCAGGACAGGGTTTCCGAGGCGGTGCCTGTGCCGGTTGCGACCTCGTCCCTGATGCAGATCCCGCTGGTCCGGCAGATGCTGCCGCGCGGCAAACGCGTCGGCGTGATCACCATATCGAAGACCAATCTGTCGGAAGCGCATCTGCGCGCCGCCAATGCGCCGCTCGACACGCCGATTGTCGGAACCGACAACGGCCGCGCCTTTACCCACGGCATCCTCGACGACCAGCCGAGCATCGACTTCGCCGCCTGCCGGCTCGACCTGCTCGATGCGGCGCGCGAACTTGTTACCACCCATGACGATATCGGCGCCATCGTGCTCGAATGCACGAACATGACGCCCTATGCGCTCGATATCCGCAAGCTGACCGGTCTTCCGGTCTTTTCGATCTACAGTTTCGTGCGCTGGTTCCACCAGGGGCTGGTGCCGGACCGGTTCGAGTTGCGCCTCGACGATCCGATGCTGGAACTGGCGGGGCGTTAACACGCGTCAGCCCAGCTTGCCACCCATTTCCTCGTCGATGTGGATGCGGATGATCTCGTCGATCGACCCGTCGGCGACAAAGCCCAGTTTCGTTGCCCTTTCGGCGTTGAAATCGCGCGGCCAGCCGCTGACCAGGCGGTCGACCAGTTCGTCGGGCGCCTCGCGGATGAGCGCCGACCGGTTTTCGCCCGCGACACGGTCGAGCGCGGCGATCATTTCAGCGACGGTGACGGACACGCCCGGCATGGTCAGCGCGCGGCGCGGGCCGACGGCCTGTGTGTCGATCGTCGCCGCGTGAACGAGGAAGCCGGCGGCCGTGCGCGGGCTGACCAACCAGTGGCGCACGTCGCGCGAAACCGGCAGGACGGCCTCCTTGCCGGCGAGCGGCTCGCGCAGGATGTTGGAAAAGAACCCGGAGGCCGCCTTGTTGGGCCGGCCTGGCCGCACCACCACGGTCGGCAGGCGAATGGCGAGGCCGTCGAAGAAGCCCTTGCGGCTGTAATCCGCCAACAGCAATTCGCAACAGGCCTTCTGCGTGCCGTAGGAGGACAGCGGTGCGCTGAGGAACTCGTCGCCGATCTTTTCGGGAAACGGCGCGCCGAAAACGGCAATCGACGAACTGAAGACCAGACGCGGCATGTATTGCAGCGCACGCACCGCCTCGAACAGGCGCTGGGTACCCTCAAGGTTGATGCGGTATCCCTTGTCGAAATCTGTTTCGGCCTCGCCGGAGACGACCGCCGCGAGGTGGAAAATGACGTCGGGCCTGTCCGCCACCAGGCGCTCGGCCTCGCCCGGGACGGACAGATCGCCGGCCCCGGTTTCGACCGGAAACCGCGCATCGGGCAATTCGGGCGGGACGATATCATATAGCCTCAAAGCATCGATGGCCTGGCCGCCGAGTTCAGCGTCGGCACAGAGCCGTGCAACGAACTTCTGTCCGACCATGCCGGCGGCGCCGATGATGAGGATCTTCATTCCGGGCTCCTAGCCGTTCACAGGGCGCTTACGGGGTTTTGATTTGGCCGGGGCAGGTGTGGCCGATAGGGTTGCGCCATGAAACGGATATTACTTGCACTGGTGTTCACCGCAACCGCGCTGGCGGGAGCCGCTGCGTCGGACAAGACCGCGACCTGGCAGCAACTGCATGCGCTGGTCGCCAAGGCGCCGGCGATTGCCGCAAGCGACGATTACCGGCCGACCGAGAACGGCCCGGTCGTTGTCACTTTCTTCGCGTCCTGGTGCCCGCCATGCACGGACGAGTTCAAACATCTCAACAGCATCGCCGAAAGCGGCGAATACGGCGACGCACAGATCATCGCGATCAATCTCTACGAGGATTTCGGCGGGGTGAAGAACCCGCAGCGCATGGCCCGCTTCATCGACCGCACCGCTCCGCGGTTCCCGTTGCTGAAGGGATCGGAGGACATCCGCAAGGCCTTCGGCAATATCGACCGGATCCCGACGGTCGTGGTCTACGGACGTTCGGGCGGCGAGGTCTGGCGCTTCGTCCACGAGCGCAACGCGGTGAAAACCCATGCCACGGAGGCCGAACTCGTCGAGGCCCTGACGCAGGCGCGGGCGCAGTAGGATCTTACTGACTACTCGTCGATGCCGTTCAGGTCCCAGAAGGGGCGGTTGGCTTCCTTTTCGACGTCTTCCCGCGTCAGGCCGATATCTTCCAGGTCTTCGCGGTTAAGTGCGCGCAAGGCCTGCCGCTGTCGCCACACAGACAGATAAAGGCGAAGGGGTTTTGGCCGTTTCGGCGAAACGGCGGCGAATCGCAGGCTGCTGAGGATGGCGTGGATCATCGTTCCGGCTCTCGGGTTCGGCCGGTTCCCGGCCGTCATCTGAAAAGACATGGTTCGAGAACGCATATGGCCGACCGGCGCGGCGGATACCTGAAAGGGATGTGAAAAAGACCTGAAACTGGTCAAATGCGCGGTGCGGTTAGGGCCCGGTTTCGGGCGTGTCCTGGCTGAATATGTTGATCCAGCCCGATGGCGCGCGTTGCCAGATGGAACTCACATACATGGTTTCCGGACCGGTTGCGCCGATGCGCCGGAACGTGGCGCGGTAGGACAGAAGCGCATGCTCCTCGCCCAACTCACGCATGTGAAATCGGCTCAGATCGTAGGCTGCGATGCTGGGGCCGTCCGCGAGCTGGCCGACATGATCGGTTTTGCCCGCGAAACCGTCCGCATAGACACCGAGGAAGTCATCCGAAAGGGCCGCGGCGTCGGACTCGGCATCGCCGCGCTTCAGCGCCTCCCAGACCGCGATCTCGCAGGTCTTCAGTTCCTCGATCAACGCGCCGGCATCGGATTCCTGCATCGGAAAACACCTGTCTTTTACCGTGGTGTGGCAAGGATAGCGTGCGGCTGGCGCGCGGGAAAAGCCGTTTCATTGACGAAAGGGCTTGAACCTGACGTTGCGTCAGGGTGTAGGGAGGGTGCCATGTCACGAATGAAGCTGCATACCGTCGGTCAACTGGCCAGGCGCTCGGGCGTTACGGTGCGGACCCTGCACCATTACGATGCGATCGGCCTGCTGACACCGGCCGCACGATCTCCCAACGGGCGCCGGCTCTATGACAGGGACAATGCACTGCGGCTGCAGCAGATCATGCTGTACCGCACGCTCGGCCTTTCGCTCGACGAGATCGCCCGGATCCTCGACGATCCGGGCTTCGACCGCCACGACGCGCTGCTGGCGCAGCGTCAGGCGGTCGTTGCGCAGATCACGAAAGGCGAAGCCCTCATTCGCGGCATCGACGAGGCGCTCGCCCTTATCGACAACGCACTGCAAAAGGACATGGACATGGCCACCCTTTTCGGCGGGTTCGACCCGTCAAAATTCGAAGACGAGGCAAAGGCCCGCTGGGGCGACACGGATGCCTGGCGGGAACAGGCGAAGCGTACGTCGCAATACAGCGCGGAGGACTGGCGCAGCTACCACACGGAACACGGGGCCATTTGCGAGCGGCTTGCCGAACTGGCCGCCGCCGGCGCCGCGCCTGACGGTAAGGAGGCGCAAGAAGCGGCGAAGACCTATGCGGCGCTGATCGACCGTTGGTTTTATCCTTGCGATGCATCGCATCTCGGCCCGCTTGCCGACATGTACGAGGCCGATGTGCGGTTCCAGGAGACCTTCAACGCCTTCGGAGCGGGCACCGCGGATTTCGTGATCCCGGCGTTTCGGGCCTGCGCGCAATCGGGGGAGTGACTGTGTCCGCTCGGTCACGATTTCGTGCGCGGTGGCAGGCCGGGCTTGCAGTTTGCCGAGCACCCGCATATATGCAGCCGACCCACGGCGCAGAACAGAAGGTGATGCAATGCAGCTGGCAATCGATGGCTGGCGCGTTGACCCCGATGCGCGTGAGGCACGGCGGGGCGACGAGGTCAAACAGCTTTCTCCGCGGGCGATCCGCCTGCTCCAGGTGTTCGCCGAGGCGGACGGGGCAGTGCTTTCGCGCGCTGACCTGCTTGACCGCGTGTGGCCCAATGTCTTCGTCAGCGATGAAAGCCTGACGCAAGTGGTCTCCGAGGTGCGCCGCAAGCTCGGCAACCGAGAACTGATCTCGACCGTCGCGCGCGGCGGCTACCGCCTGACGCAGCCCCTGTTGCGCATCGCCGACCCGCAATCGGCGGCGCTTGAGCCGGCGCCCTTCACCATCGACGCCTATGCGCTCTGCATCGAGGCGAGAGAATGTTTCCAGAGCGGTGTGGAAGGATCGCAACGCGCCTTTGTCGATCTTTCGGCGGAGGCCGCGGCCCTGTCGCCCGGCTTTGCCGATGCGCGCGCTCTGCACGGGCTGGCGCTCCTGAAACGGCATATCTTCTGGTCCGAGGGCCATCTGCTCCTGGAGACCGCGCTCGACGAGATTGCCGCGGCGCTGCGGCTCGACCCGAATTTGGCCGTCGCGCATCTCACCGACGCGGCGATCCGCGTTGCCATCGGCATGAACGAGACGGGCCTTCAGTCCCTCGAGCGGGCGCTGGCGCTGGCGCCGCAGGATGCCGGGCTGCATCTCGAGGCATCGATCCTGCTCCTGTCGATCGGTAACCACAAGGCCGCCGGCGCGCTTGCCGTCCGGTCGGCGCAGCTTGCGCCGCATGATTTCGGCGCCGACCTTCTGGCGGCGCGGCTCTTCCAGTATAGCGACCCGGTGCGCGGGCGCTTCGCCGCACAGAAAGCGCTGCAGAAGGTGCAGGCGGAACTTGCCATGAACCCCTATTCGATGCGGGCGCTCTATGCGCAGGGGCCGCTGCTCGCGCAGCTTGGCGACCACCGCGCCGCGCGCGTAGCGCTGGAGAGCGTCACCCATCACGACAGCCCGCTGGAATATTACCGCGCCATCGGCTTTGCGCAGATCGGCGACAGCACGGCGGCGCTGGAGCGACTCGATTTCATCGGCATGCGCGGCTGGCGCCACGCCTGCATCCTCGACAAGGATGACGGCTTCAGGCCGCTGCAGTCGGATGAGCGGCTGCACCGGCTGCAGGCCGATCTCCTCGCCGCCTGATTCGCTCTGGCTTTCAGGACTCCTTCAGAAATCCTTCAGGATAAGGCGCCCTTCCGCGCCTAGATGGTGACTGGACCGGAACCGGACCCGACAAGGGCCGGTCCGCGCCTGTCAATCAAGGAAGGATAGAAAATGCCACTTGCCATCAATAGCACGGCGCCGGATTTCATGGCGCAGTCGACCGAGGGATCGCTCCGTTTTCACGACTGGATGGGTGACAGCTGGTGCGTTCTCTTCTCGCACCCGAAGGACTTCACCCCGGTCTGCACGACCGAGCTCGGCGTCATGGCACGCATGAAGCCGGAATTCGACCGCCGTGGCGTCAAGCTCATCGGCCTGTCGATCGATCCGGTCGAGGACCATGACCGCTGGTCGGACGACATCATGACCGCCACCGGCCAGGCACCGAACTACCCGCTGATCGGCGACACCGATCTGAGCATCGCCAAGCTCTACGACATGCTGCCCGCAGATGCGGGCGACACGGCCAAGGGTCGCACGGCCATGGACAACGCCACGGCACGCACGCTCTTCGTCATCGGCCCCGACAAGAAGATCAAGCTGACGATCTCCTACCCCATGACGACGGGGCGCGACTTCAACGAGGTGCTGCGCGCCATCGACAGCCTGCAGCTGACCGCACGCCAGCAGCTGGCGACACCGGCCAACTGGGAACAGGGCGACGACGTCGTGATCGTGCCGTCCGTGTCGGACGAGGAGGCGCGCAAGCGCTTCCCGGAAGGCTGGCGGGCACCGGTTCCTTATCTGCGTCTTGTCGAGATGCCCAACTGAGCTACTGAACAGGAACACACGAACATGAAAACCCATATGACGCGCCGGACTTTCGGCGCCTTCACCGGGGCGGCGGCGCTCGCCCTTCCGCGGCTGACCTTCGCTCAGCCGTCGGCCTACGCAAATCCGCAGCTCCTGATCGAGCCGGGCGAACTGATGGGGATGGTTTCAGCAACGCAGTCCGCCATCACCGCGGGCGGCGGGGCCGACGCGATCGTCATTGACGTGCGTCCCAGGGATGCCTTCGACGAGGGCCATATTCCCGGCGCCCGCCATCTGGACCCCAATGCGGTCGCGGCCGAGCACAGCCCGGTTTCCGGTTCGCTGCGCCCGGTGGCCGAGATCGAGAGCCTGCTCGGCGCGCTCGGGGTCGCGGCGGACCGGCGCATCGTCTTTTACGACGACCGCGGCGGCTTCCACGCCGCGCGCATGCTGTGGCTGATGGAGTATCTCGGCCATCAGAACGTCGCCATCCTCAATGGCGGGCTTACGGGATGGCAGTCTGCCGGCGGTCCCATGACGAAGGACGCCGCTAGGGCGTTTCCCGCCCGCTTCCAGTCGGCGCCCAGTCCGCGGCGTCACGCGACGGCGGAGGATGTCCTGCAGCACAGGGACGTGCCGGACGGGGTCCTCATCGATGTGCGCCCGCCCAAGATGTATGACGAGGGTCATATCCCCTGGGCGATCAATATCCCGTGGTCGAAGAACCTCGGCGCGGCCAGCCGCTTCCTGCCGTCTGACCCGCTGATGGCGCATTTCGAGGCCCATGGCGTCACGCCGGCGCACGATGTCATGATGCATTGCCAGGTGGGGCTCGCCTCGTCGCACAGCTATGTCGCGCTGCGGCTGCTGGGCTTTCCGCGGGTTCGGGTCTACCATCGCTCGTGGGCGGAATGGGGCGGCGATCCCGCCCTGCCGAAAGCGACATCGTAGACCCGGCGCGCGCCCGTCCGCTCGGGCGCGCGCAGCCATTGTCTTTCCGGAGGTCAGTGAGGACGCGGCCGTGAAACCGATCCTGCCACTCGAATCGGGCCGATTGCGGCCGGCGACAGCCGACGACGCTTGCAAGGTGCTCGCCCTGTTGCGTTCGCCCTCCGTGCGGTGGTTTTTGTGCGATGGCCGGACACTTGCCCGATCGGAAGTCGACGCGATGCTCGCCGACAGCATCGAGCTTGATGCCGATGGGCTGGGGCTGTGGATCATCGAGGATCACACACGCGGCTTTGCCGGCCTGATGGGCCTTGCGCCGGTTTCGCCGCAGGCCTCGGTGTCCGACGAGATGACCGGTGGTATCGAGCCGACCATCGCGATCGCCCCGGAACACGAGGGAACGGGCCTGGCTTTCGACGCGTTGAAGGCCATTCTCGCCTACGCACGCTCCTTTCTTGAGCTTCGGCGTCTTGTCGCGGCGGTGGACGAACCGAACAGGCGGTCGCACCGGCTGTTGAAGCGGGTTGGATTTGAAATCACGGGTCGGGCCTGCGGTCCCGCGCATGAACTTGTGCTCTACGCGTTGTCGTTCGACGATGCCCCGGATGGAGCCTGAACGCACGGTTATGCAGTCTTTTGGCGAGAACATATGGACAATCGACGGCGACGATGTGCGCATGTTCAAGTTGCTGCCTTTCACCACACGCATGACTGTCGTCAGGCTGCAATCGGGAGCGGTCTGGATCCTTTCACCGGTGCAGCCGTCGCCGGAACGGCAACGCGCCGTTGACCGGTTGGGGCCGGTCGAGCATCTCGTCGCCCCCAACAAGATCCACAGCCTCGGCATCAAGCCCTGGAAGGCGCTGTATCCTTCGGCCCGGGTCTGGACGTCGCCGGCGTTCAGCCAGCGCCATCCCGATATTGCCGTCGATGCCGCACTCTCGAACGATGTCGAAACGCCCTGGAGCGGTGAAATCGACCATTGCGTGATCGCCGGGCATGCCGTTCTGGACGAGGTGGCGTTTCTTCACAGGCCCTCAGGGACGCTGATCCTCACGGACCTGATCCAGAAACACGAGGCCGCCGGCGCGCCGCTGGTCTGGCGTGGCGTCAAGCAGTTGGTCGGTGTGCTGGGAAGAGAAGGCGGCGTCCCCCGGGACATAAGGCTCAGCATTCGGGACAGGGCGGCGATGCGGCGCAGCATCGACACGATTCTGAGCTGGGATTTCGACAATCTCATCATCGCGCACGGCCACTGCGTGAAAGGCGGCGCCAGGGAAGATGTCGGCCGGGCGTTCAACTGGATCACCAGCGTCTGAGGAATCAATAGACGCGGAGGCCGATCAATTCCCGTCAGCCGCCGTCATTGGTGAGGTCCGATATGCGCACCGGTTCCGGTCAGCAGATCGTCCACATAGGCGGCGGGACGGAACACGTAATAGAGTGCGATCGCTCCTTCAGGATAGATAACGTATGTGCGGCCGTCTTCGTCCCAAACCTCTGAATTCATTATTCGAAGTGTCAGATAGCCGATGATGTAGATTGCAACCAGAACAACAAGAATGCGTTTCATGAAATCGACCTTGCAAACATAGTATGACGGAACTTCGTTCCGGTCTGCTTTGTGCCGGGCGTCTAGGACGGCGGATGCCCCTCATACTGCGGCGCGTCATCGCAGATCTCGTACCAGGCGGGTTTTTCGGAAACAAATTCGTGAAACCGGTTTTCAAGTCCGACTTCCGTGTCCAGGGCGTTGGCCGCGATGGGAAAACTGTCCTCCTGCGACAGAATCTCGCCAAGCGACGTTCCGCAAATCCTGCAAAAGCACCTGCCATACTTGTACGGCGCCTCGGGCTGATAGAGCGCGACGTGTTCTTTTCCCTGAATCCATTTCAGGTCCTGTTTCCGGATGAAGACGATGGCACTTGCACCGGCCTTGCGGCAGCGGGAACAGTGGCATGTGCCCATCATTGACGGTTTGGCCGACAGCTCGAATTTCACCGCCTTGCAGCAGCAGCTTCCCTCAATCATCTCGCCGGTTCTCCTTGTCTCAGGGTTCGCGCAACAGGAGAACATTACATGAACATTCGAAACCGATCAACGACAGGATCAAGTCGATAGCGTTCCTTTCAGTGCCGCTTGCTGGACACGGCGTGGATCGCGTGCGTCGCGATACTGCTGAAACCCTTGGCCGCGACGCGCCCGGTCACGCTCTTTCTGAGCTTTCTTTGGGCAAACGGATCAAGATTTTCCACCTCTCCCCGGAATCCCGACCCCATGACCAAAGTCCAGAAATCACCCGGTTCAATCAACGCCTGATAATCCTCGGCGCTGGTTATCTCGGGATCGGCGGCGCCGCCGCCCACCAGCAGATCCGCCAGGCCATCCGGGGTCGTCAACCGTGCCCAGGGCACCGGCCCTCGAGGCGCGCTGCCCCCCAGCCTCTCGAGTTCTTCAAAAAATACCGGGCCGCCAGGCTCGAACGCGTGCGGACCCCACACGGTCACCACCAGGCGACCGCCGGGTTTCAGCAGACTCCAGAGATCGGCCACCAGCTTTTCCATGTCGTCCACGAAGAATACCGAGAAGACGCTGATCACCGCGTCAAAACTGCGCTCCCGAAACGGCATCGACCGCATGTCCAGACACCGGAACTCGACATTCCGTCTGCGTCCTTCGTCGGCCTTGCGCCTTGCAACATCAATCATCTTCTCCGCGAAATCGACGCCGGTTACCTTGCCTGTCGGGCCAACGGCTTGTGAGGCCGGGAAGGCCGATGCGCCGGTCCCGCATCCGATGTCCAGCACCGACTCGCCGTGCCGTAGTCGAGCAAGTTCGACGGCCTTCTTGCCGTGACGCTCCCAAAAGCCCAAGGGTGCCGCGTCGAATGTATCCGCCGCGTGATTGTAAGTCGTCGCGACCGGAAAAACTTGTGTCATCGGTTTTGTCATTTACATACTCCTGATGCGCACCTGGCGTTTATCCCTCTGCCTTGGGGGCGAGGGAGGTCGCACCGAAACTAGCTTGCGCGGCTGCGGAGTGAATGATCGAGAATCCACGGTGTTTGATCGAACGTGCAAAACATTATGGAAAGCCGATGGACGCGCTTTCTGAGATATTGCGGTCCGCCCAGTTGTCCGGCGGGGTGTTCCTGCGCGCGGATTTCTCGGAGCCGTGGTCGTTCGAAACACGGATCACCGCCAGCGACTGCACCGAAATACTCGGTCCGGCAAACGAGATCGTGCTTTTTCATCATGTTCTTGAAGGATCGATGAGAATTTGCATCCCGGATCGCGAGGACGTTGAGGTGTCGGCGGGGCAAACTGTTGTTTTTCCGACCAACATAAAGCACACCCTGACCGGTACCCTGGACGATATCCATCCGCAGGAACTGCCGGACTCAATGACCGGCCTGCCGGGGCCCGGTCAAATCTCGCGGCTGAGGATCGGAGACGGAGAAACCGCCTGCAGGGTCATCTGCGGTTTTCTCGGCGGACGGGATCTGAAGCGGAACCCGGTGATCCGCGAGCTCCCCGATGTTTTCACTCACGATTGCAGGGAATCGGAATCCCGCAATTTTGTACAGTCGTCGCTGCGCTATGCCGTGGATGAGGTCTCTCGCGGGAGACCGGCATCCGACGTCCTGTTGGCAAAGATAGCCGAAGTGTTGTTCACGGAGGCCGTGCGTTCCTACGTGGAAGGCTCCGCGGCGTTCGACAGCGGTTGGCTGCGCGCGCTCAACGACAGCCGGCTCAGCCGCGCAATCGCACTGATCCACAGGCAGCCGGACGCCCCATGGACCAACGCCCGACTTGCCCGGGAGGCCGCGGTTTCCCGCTCCAGCCTCAGCAACAGGTTCAAGCGCGAGTTGGGGGTCACTCCCGGCAACTACCTGATGTCCGTTAGGATGCAGCTTGCTCAACGGGCGATCCTGTCGGGAAGTGAGAACCTCATGACAGTCGCAGCGTCCGTGGGCTACAGCTCCGAAGCCGCGTTCAGCAGGGCATACAGGCGCTATTTCGGATGGCCGCCGTCCTCGGAAACGCGGCCGAATTCCGAATAGGAACCCCGGCCCGTCGATGCGGAAGCGGTGGCCGCCGTCGTCACTTCCCCAGCGGCGACCGGAGAACCGAGAACGGGTTCTGATAGAGATCGCCGTGGCTTTCCACACCGACCTCGATCACGCAGTCAGAACGCGGATGGGCGACGCACATCAGGATGTAACCGGCCTTTGCCTGGCGCCGGTTGAGCGCGGTGCCCTTCGGCTGGCGGACCGCGCCCGACAATAGCCGCCCGGCGCAGGTGATGCAGCCGCCGTAGCGGCAGGCGACCGGCAGGATGAGGCCGTTTTCCTCGCACACATCCAGGATGGTCCTGTCTTCGCGCACATCAAAGGTGCGGCCGCCCCGATTGGCGACCGTCACCTTGTGGGATTTCGCAGCGCTCATAGCGCCGTCGTCGGCGTCACAGCCAGATGTCGGACGTGACATCGCCGCCCGGATAGCGCATCTCGTGGCAGCGGGCCGGCCCGTTCGGCTCCTTGCCGAAATCGACCAGGAATCCCTCATTGATGGTCATGCCGCCGTTCTCGGTGTCGCAGTCGACCAGGAACATCTGCGCGCCCTTGTCCTTCATGCCGGGATAGAACTGGTTGTCCCAGGACGAGAACAGCGAGGTCGTTACGTAGAGCCGCTTGCCGTCGAGTGAGAGCTGGATCATCTGCGGCGCGCCCTGGACGGCGACGCCGTTGACCTCCGGCGCCTTGCCGAGCATGCCGCCGAGCCAGACCTGTCCGGTCATCTTCGGGTTTGACCGGTCGCTGATGTCGTACTGGCGCAGGTCGCCGTGCAGCCAGTTGGCGAAATAGATGTAGCGGTCGTCCATCGAGATGAGGATGTCGGTGATCAGGCTCGGCATCGGAACCGGGAAGCCCTCGACATCGATCGTCGGAATGTCGATCACCTTCTCAAGCTGGAAATCGCCATTGTCGTCCTTCCACCAATGGAAGACGTTGGACGACAGCGTGGCGGCGAAATAGCCGTGGTTCGAATCCGGGTCGTGCAGCCCGCGCACCTCGAGCGGGATCATGCCTTCGCCGCCGAGATCGACGGATTTGGCGATGCGCTTGCCCTCGAAATCCCAGAAATGCACCGACTGTCCGTATTTGCCGGCAGCCACGTCGTCGAGATCGAAGCCGGGCATGAACGTATTTGGCGCAGCCCATTCGGAGCTGACCATCATGTTGTGGCGCGGCTGGTACCAGAAATCGTAATTGTAGTTCATTCCGGTGATGTCGTTCTCCCAGCGTCCGACGATCTCGAATTTTTCATTCAGATGAAGGAAGCCGCCCGGCGCGTTGCCGTCCGCATCGCCGAGCATCGAGATGATGATATCGGATCCGAGACAGTGCACCGTGTGCGGACCCGACAGGCCCGTCTTTGCCTTGATGTCGTCGCCCGAAATCACCGTGTGCAGTTTCGGGTTTGTCGAATCCTTCGTGTCGATGACGTTGATGTTCGACGTGCGAACACCCGGCATCAGCAGGAACCGGCGGTTCTTTGAGCCGTCGTGGTGGCAGCTCGAGCAGGCGTTCCATCCCGAATGGTGCAGTTCGTCGCCGATTTGCGGCATCTCGGTGCGGGCGATCACGCTTGAATAGGTCGGGCTGTCGGGGTCGACATCAACGGTTGCCAGGTAATCGGGCTTTTCAACACCGGTGCCGACATAAAGTGCGACCGTATAGAGCAGCTTTTCCCGTTCCGCCTGCATGGCCTCCTGCGGCGAGGCGTAGCCGGGTCCACCATTGCCATTTACTGCCATTTGATCCTCCCGTTCTTGAGTATTTCTCCAAGTATTCTTCTTGTCTGGAGAAGTATGACATGCGCGAAGGGCTGAGAAAATGTCGGAGCGATCAAATCTGAATGCGAACTGTGCTTGGCGGTATTACTGGCCCTTGAACTCCGGTGCCGTCTTGCCGAGGAAGGATTCCAGCCCGTGCGGGCCGTCATGGGTCCGCATCATGCCCGATATGCCCTGCGTTTCCCGCTCGAGCTGCGTCTCCAGCGTGTCGGAATAGGCGGTCAGGAGCAGCCTTTTCAGGCCGCCATAGGCCTTGGTCGGGCCGCCGGCGAAATTGGTCGCCACTTCCTGGGCCTCCTCCATCAGCCGCGATGCGGGAACGACCTTGCTGACCATGCCCCAGTCGCAGGCCTCGGATGCCGTCAGCCGGCGGTTGGTGAACAACAGCTCCTTGGCGCGCAGCAGGCCGACATGCTTGGCAAGGTAATAGGTGGACGAGCCGTCCGGCGTCAGCCCGGAGGCCGTATAGGCCGAGACGAATTTGGCTTCCTCCGCGGCGAGGACGTAGTCACCTGCCAGCGCCAGGGAAAACCCGGCGCCCGCCGCAGTGCCGTTGACGGCGATCACCACCGGCGCGTCCATGTGGGCGAAGCGCGTGATGGCCGAATGCAGCACGCTTGCCATTCGGATGATGTGCGCGGGCTTGTCGTCGCCCCGTTCATGCATCTCCTTCAGGTCTCCGCCGGCGCAGAACATGGATCCGGTCCCGGTGATCAGGACGGCGCGCACCTCTTCGCTTTCCGAGCACAGCACCGATGCTTCCAGCAGCTCCATGGCCATCGTCGCGTTGAGGGCGTTGGCGTCGTCAGGCCGGTTGATGGTGATGGTCGCGACATTGGACGCGATCTCGAACTTGAGGGTCTCGAAGGTCATGCGGAACTCCCGGAAGAATTGAAGCAAGGAGGCAGAGATTTCGACCCACACTGACAGAGGTGGCGGTGTCTCTCAAGGGTTGTATTAATTGGCCGAGAGGCGCGTCGATGATGTACTGTCCGCGCAATTGGATTTTTCGGTTCGGGAGGAACTATGTCGCAGACCAAGCCAGTCGCACTCATCGTCGGCGCCGGAGATTTCATTGGAGCGGCGATTGCCAAACGCTTTGCGGCAGAGGGCTTTGCCGTGTGCATCGGACGCCGCAATGCCGACAAGCTGGAGCCGCTCGTGGCGGACATCAGCGCATCGGGCGGCACGGTACACCCGTACAGGCTCGACGCGCGCGACGAGGAAAGCGTCAAGCAGGTCTTCGCCGAGATCGAGAACACGGTCGGCCCGCTCGATATCGTGATCTGCAATGTCGGCGGCAACGTGCGTTTTCCGGTCCGCGAGACGACCAGCCGGGTCTTCCGCAAGGTCTGGGAGATGGCTTGCTTCGCGGGGTTCCTGTGCGGCCGCGAGGCGGCCGACTACATGGTTCCGAGACAAAAGGGTTCGATCTTCTTCACCGGTGCGACCGCGAGCATGCGCGGCGGCGTCGGCTATGCCGCCTTCGCCAGCGCCAAGGCCGGACAGCGGGCGCTCGCCGAGAGCATGGCGCGGGAGCTGGGGCCGCAGAATATCCATGTCGCCCATCTCGTCATCGATGCCGGCGTCGACACGCATTTCGTGCGCGAACGCATGCGCGAGGCGGGGGGCGATCCCGACGCGCTGCCGCCCGATACGCTGATGAACCCGGACTCCGTCGCCGAGGCCTACTGGAACCTCTACCGCCAGCCGCGCGACGCCTGGACCTTCGAACAGGATCTCAGGCCTTTCGGGGAAAGGTGGTAGCTGCAGACCTCACGACGCAAAAGAAAGCCCCCGGGAGGGGATCCGGGGGCTTGAACCGCCTGCCGGGGAGGGCCGGCATGGCGCTTCGGGATCACACGCTTAGTTGGTGACCGGTCCGATCACACCGTCATATTGCGGAATTTCACGGTCCGACGCTGCGTTCTTTTCCAGCTTGGTCCAGTTGGTCGTCGCGGTCGAGATGTTGCCGGGCACATCCTCTTCCCAGAAGCCGACAACGTTCTTCGTGATGTTCAGGTAGAGCTTGCCGTCGACGATGCGCCACAGGTGCGGGTTTGCCGGAACCTTGCCGCCCTGGGCGACGCCGTAGGCGCAGTGGCCGTCATATTGCGGCGAATATTTGTCGGGGTTTGCGGCGAACTTGTCGCGGTTCTCGGCCGACGAGAAAGCCCATTTCGCGCCGTTATGATCGACCGTATAGGCGGCGTTGCCGCGAACGGCGGCGGGCTGGGCCGAGCCGACCGGGCTCTGATCGAGATCGAAATAGGCGACGACGTCATAACCGGATACGGCATAACCGGAACTGTCGACATACTGGTCGCCGGCCAGGGCAGGGAAAGCGCTGCCGGCAAGCAGGGTCAGGGCAATCGCTGTTGTGCGTAAGGACATTGTGTGTCTCCCGTTGGATGTTCCTAGCTCTCGGCTATAACTACGGCCGGCACCGCCGGAATGCCATTCACGGCTATACACACTATCGTTAGGCCCGCGTGTGCCGGGTTGCCGCCTCGGCGCTTGACAAGCGTCGCCATACGTCGAAGTTAAGGAGCAGCCCGTGCAAGCGCCCGCACAGGCGGTTGATTTTGAATGTCCAT
Source organism: Nitratireductor sp. XY-223 (assembly GCF_004959855.1). Lineage (GTDB taxonomy): Bacteria > Pseudomonadota > Alphaproteobacteria > Rhizobiales > Rhizobiaceae > Hoeflea_A. The sequence continues at coordinate 151,938 of NZ_SPNT01000006.1, forward strand.
TTCACGCGGGGGTAAAATTGAGAGACTTGTCGCGTCCGGGGCGCTCGCCGGTCCATAGCACGAAGGCCATGGCGGCGACCTCCCATCCACTGGCCACACAGACGGCCATCCGTATCCTGCAGCAGGGCGGCAACGCCATGGATGCAGCGATCGCGGCCTGCGCCGTGCAATGCGTGGTCGAGCCGGGATCGACCGGCATCGGCGGCGACTGTTTCTGCATGTATGCGCCGGAGGGGTCGACCGACCTTGTCGCCTATAACGGGTCTGGCCGGGCGCCGGCGGCGGCCGATCCCGAGACCCTGGAAGCACGGGGCGTCACCGAGATCGGACGGCATTCGCCGCATGCGGTGACCGTTCCCGGCGCCATCGATGCCTGGGCGCGGCTTCAGGCCGACCACGGGCGCCTGCAACTGGGCGACGTGCTGGCGCCGGCCATCGACTATGCCGAAAACGGATTTCCGATTTCGTCGCGCGTTCACCGCGATTTCGCCGGGCAGGCCGAGTTCCTGCGCGACGACCCCATCACCTCGGCGATCTACCTGAACGAAGGCGAGGCGCCACAGGTCGGCTCCGTCCTGCGGCTGCCGTTGCTCGCCAACGCCATGAAAGCGATTGCCGAGGGCGGCCGCGACGAATTCTACACCGGATGGATCGCCCGCGACATCGTCGAACACCTGCAGAGCCTTGGCGGGCTCCACACGATGGAGGATTTTGCCTCCGCCGCCGGCGAATATGTCACGCCGATCGCGTCCGAGTTCCGCGGGCGGATGATCCACCAGTGCCCGCCGAACGGACAGGGCGTGATCGCGCTGCTTCTTTTGAACATGATGAAGCAAATGGACATCGAACCGGACGGCCCGCTCACGGCCGACCGGATACACCTCGAGATCGAGGCCAGCCGGCTGGCCTACGCGGCACGCAATCACTATGTCGGCGATCCGGCGTTTTCCGATATTCCGGTCGAAGCGTTGCTGTCCGAGGACTATGCCCGGCACTTGGTCGGCCAGATCGATCCGGCCCGCGCCGCGAGCGCGGCGCCGGATATCGCACTGCCGCAACACCGGCACACGGTCTACATCTCCGTCGTCGACAAGGACCGCAACGCCTGCAGCTTTATCAACACGCTGTTTTTCGGCTTCGGCAGCGGCATCACCGCGCCGACATCGGGGGTCCTCCTGCAGAACCGCGGCCAGGGCTTTACCCTGGAAGCCGGACACCCGAACCGGATCGCCGGGGGAAAAAGACCGCTGCATACGATCATTCCCGCAATGGCGACACGGGACGGCCGGGCGGGGCTGTGTTTCGGCGTGATGGGCGGCCAGTACCAGGCCTTCGGCCAGATGCAGTTCCTGACCCGGCATTTCGATTTCGGCTTCGACCTCCAGGAGGCGATGGACCTGCCCCGGTTCATGGCCGATCCGTTCAACGGCGTCGTGGAACTGGAAGGTGCCATTGGCGAGAATGTGCGTTCCGAACTCGTGCGCCGCGGCCACGAGATCGTCAGCCCGGCCGCACCGGTCGGCGGCTCGCAGGCCATCGCCATCGACTGGCACAACAATGTCCTGACCGGCGCATCCGATCCGCGCAAGGACGGATGCGCCATTGGCTACTGAAAGTCCGCGCGCCTCGGCGACGGATCTGCCGGTCGCCCGCAAGCCGGGCGCGATATTCGCATTCGTAAGCTGCGCGCTGTGCCTGGCCGTCGTGTGGGCGACGCTGAGCGATCGCGATGCGGCGCATTGGGCCTCGGCAATCCTGTTCGCGCTCTTTTGCGCCCTCGGCATTGGCCGCTTCGGCATGCGCGAACGGGTGCTGATGTTCTTTGCACTTCTGGTGACCGGCACGGCCTTCTTAAAACTCGGCAATGACGCCGTTGAGCCGGTCGTGGAGGACATGTCGCGCGCCGCCTATCTCGGCACCTTCATGATGCTGATTACGACAATGCGGGAAGGCGCCTACAGTTCACGCTCGGTGCTGGAGATCGGACGATATGTGACCAACCAGCCGCCCGGCCGGCGCTATTTCGCCCTCCATATCGGCGGTCATTTCATTGGAACGCTTCTCAATTTCGGCGCGGTCAGCCTGCTCGGACCGCTGGTCCTGCGCGGGGTGCGGGCCGCAGAGGCGGAGGGCAGTCCGCCGGAACTGTCGGAAATCCGGTTGCGGCGGCAGATCAGTGCCCTCAGCCGCGGCTTTTCCTGGTTCAATATCTGGGCGCCGACCGCGATTGCACAAGCGGTGGTGCTGACAACCGTGCCGGGCTCCCGCGCCGGAACCATCGCGCTGATCGGCATCACGATCGCCTTCATCCTGTTGTGGGTTGGGTGGGCGGAGGACCGCGTCACCGGCCACCGGGCGCGAATGGGTCTTGCGGAAAAGGGATTTCGGGTCGAACCTTCCGCTGTTCCGCCGTTTCCGTTCCGCGCCCTCACGCGGTTTTTGACCGTGGCGGTCGGGCTGCTGACGCTTGCCTGGATCGTTTATCGACTAAGCGCCATTCCGTTCGTTTCAGCGATCATGATCTCGGCGCTGCCCCTGACCGTCCTGTGGATGATCGCGCAGTCGGCGTCCGCCGGCGCCATGGACGCCGGTCGCCTGTTGCGCAAGGTGTGGCAGCTTCCGCGCATCGCCATCCCGTCGGGGAGCCCGGAAGCCGCCACGCTCGGGCTTGCCGGCTATATCGGCATACTGGGCGCGACCCTGGTCGACCGCAGCTGGTTTGCCGGCTTGCTCAACGGGGCACATCTGACGCCGGCAGCGGTCTATATCACCGTGTCCGGCCTCATTCCGCTCGCTTCCTGCATCGGTCTGCCGCCGATGATGCTGGTGACCTTCCTCGGCGGGCTGCTGGTTTCGATCCCCCAGCTGGGGCTCGATCCGACGATGCTCGGCCTGTCGTTGCTTGCCGGTTGGGCGCTCAACCTGACCGGCTCGCCGTTCGGTGCCACATCGCTGCTCTTGTCGCGGGTGGTCGGTATTTCGGGCATGACGCACGCATGGCGCTGGAACGGTATCTTCACGGTGCTGTCGTGGGTTGTCGCGGCAATCGTCATCCTGACGGCGAGCCGGCTGGGCGCCTGAACGATCCGCGGCCGGACCGTCAGATTCGGGCCGCAATCGCCCGGTATCGAGCGTCTCGACCGCGGCGGTCCGGCATTGTCCAGCCGGCATTGTGTTGAAACGTATCGATGCTAGATTGTCGCAGACATTGAACCACTTAGAGGCCGCGCCGCGCTTTCATGCTCCGCTTTATCCGCACCGAAATAGCCCTGATCCTGGGCTTCGTTCTCACGGCCCTTGCCTACGGACCGCTCGCCCCGCTATTCGGCGAAACGTTCACGCCGGGGTTGTTCGCGGTACTGTTCGCGGTGCTCTTCTGCACGATGCTGCTTTTGTCATTCTCCGCCGTTCGGCACGCGGACCACCTGGCTGAACTGCTTGGCGAGCCTTACGGCACGCTGATACTGACCATCGCGGTAATCACCATCGAGGTGGCGCTGATCTCGGCGATCATGCTGGGCGGTCAGGCACAGCCCACCCTTGCGCGCGATACCATGATGGCGGTCCTGATGATCGTCATGAACGGTGTCGTCGGCCTCGTGCTCCTGGTCGGCGCGTTCAAGCACACCGAACAGGAGTTCAACCTGCGCGGTGCCAGCGCCTTTCTGACCGTCCTCGTCACGCTCGCGACGATGACGCTGATATTGCCTAATTTCACCGAGTCGACACCGGATCCGAGCCTCAGCCGGATCCAGTCGGAGTGGTTCGCCTTCATCACCATCGTCCTTTACGTGACGTTCCTTGCCATCCAGACGGTCCGCCACCGGTCGTATTTCGTGCAGCCGGGCGACGAGGACGGGCAGGGCGGACATCACCATGTGGCGGGCGGCGGCACGGTGCCCTACCACGCGGTGCTCCTGATCCTGACGCTTGTTCCCGCCGTGCTCCTGTCGAAAAAGCTCGCCGTGCTTGTCGACTTCGGCATCGGAACGTGGCAGCTGCCGGCCGCTCTTGGCGGCATCATCATCGCCGCGCTGGTGCTGGCGCCGGAGGCGCTTGCCGCGCTTCACGCCGCGCGCCAGAACTACCTGCAACGCGCCGTCAATATCTGTCTCGGCTCGGCGCTGGCGACCATCGGCCTCACCGTTCCAGCGGTGCTCGCCATCTCGATCTTCTTCGACAAGGAAATCCAGCTCGGGGTCGGCAATACCGACATGACGTTGCTGATCTTGACCATGTTCGTCAGCGCGCTGACCTTCGGCGGCACGCGCACCAACATGCTGCAGGGCGCCGTGCACCTCGTTATTTTCGTCGTCTATATCGTGCTGATCTTCAATCCCTAGCGGAAGCGGCGGGAAAGACCTACCAAAGCGTGTGCGGCATAATTGCACGCTACAATAATTTACACGCTTTGCGATTGAATTTGTTCGGGCCATGCCGATAATGGCCGCCACAGTGACCCATGCCTGAAGCGGAGTGCCTGCGATGCTTGAATCGATGGATCCCGTCCTGCTTGCCCGCATTCAATTCGCGTTCACGGTCTCCTTCCACATCATCTTTCCCGCCACCTCGATCGGGCTCGCCAGTTTCCTCGCCTTTGTGCAGTGGCGCTGGCTGAGAACACGCGAGGAAGTCTATCTCTCGCTCTTCGATTACTGGATCAAACCCTTTGCCGTCGTCTTCGGCATGGGCGTCGTGTCCGGCCTGATGATGAGCTACGAGTTCGGCACCAACTGGAGCGTCTTCAGCGACAAGACCGGGCCGGTGCTGGGACCGCTGATCGGCTACGAGGTGATGACGGCGTTCTTCATCGAGGCCGGATTTCTCGGCGTCATGCTGTTCGGGCGAGACAAGGTGGGGCCGAGGCTGCATTTCATGGCCACCTTCCTGGTGGCGGCCGGCACTCTGATGTCGGCCTTCTGGATATTGAGCGTCAACAGCTGGATGCAGACACCGGCCGGCTACAGCATGAACGAAGCCGGACAGTTCGTTCCCGAGAACTGGCTCAAGGTCATTTTCAATCCTTCGTTCCCGTACCGCTTCGTGCACATGGCGTTCGCCGCCTACCTGACGACCGCGCTGGTGGTCGGCGCCACCGGTGCCTATCACCTGCTGCGCGACCGCCAGAACCAGACCGCCCGTACGATGTTCTCCATGGCGATGTGGTTCGTCGCCATCCTGGCACCGCTGCAGATCCTTGCCGGCGACCAGCACGGGCTGAATACCTATGAGCACCAGCCCGCGAAGATCGCTGCGCTGGAAGGGCATTTCGATAGCCAAGCCGCGGCGCCGTTCTATGTGGTCGGCTGGCCGGACGTCGAAGCGGGCAAAATGGAGTATGCCATTGCCATTCCCTATCTCGGCTCCTGGATCCTGACCCATGAATTCACCGCGGAGATCACCGGTCTCGATGCTTTCCCGCGCGAAGACTGGCCCAATGTGCACATTGTCTTTTGGTCGTTCCGCATCATGGTCGGTCTTGGCTTGTTGTTTTTGGGGCTGGGCGTTTGGAGCCTGGTGCAGCGCTATCGCGGCCGCCTCTATGACAGTCCCTGGCTGGCACGGTTTGCGCTGCTGCTCGGACCGACCGGATACGTTGCCGTCCTCAGCGGCTGGGTGACGACCGAGGTCGGGCGCCAGCCCTACACGGTCTACGGACTGTTGCGGACCGCGGAGTCCGCTTCGCCGGTTGCCACGCCCGCCGTTGCCACGTCGCTGGCGGCGATTGTGGTGATCTACCTGTTCATCTTCGGTCTCGGCACCTACTACACGGTGCGGTTGCTGGCGAAAGTGCCGCCCGACAGTCCCGAGCCGCAGACCCGTGGGCTGCTCGATCAGGGCGGCGCGCGTGCGGTGCGGATCCTTCGTCTGCTGATACCGGGCAGGGGGGCCTAGAAATGGATCTCGCGTTGATATGGGGCTTTGTCATTGCCATCGCCGTCTTCGTCTACGTGGCGCTGGACGGGTTTGATCTTGGCGTCGGCATCCTTTTTCCGCTGCTGCGCGACGAAGCGGAGCGCGATACGGCGATCGGGGCGATCGCGCCTGTCTGGGACGGCAACGAGACCTGGCTGATCCTCGGCGGCGGCGGATTGTTCGCCGTTTTCCCGCTTGCCTATGCGGTCATTTTCCCGGCGCTTTACGTGCCGCTGATCGTCATGCTCCTGGCACTCGTGTTCCGGGGCGTGGCGTTTGAATTCCGGGTGCATTCCGGCGGCCACAAGTGGTTTTGGGAGCACGCGTTTTTCGGCGGTTCGCTCGTTGCGGCCTTTGCGCAGGGCATTGCGCTCGGCGCCTGGCTGCAGGGCATCGACGTTGAGGGCCGTGCCTATGCGGGCGGATGGTGGGACTGGCTCAGCCCGTTTTCCGTCACCACGGGCCTGGCGCTCGTCTTCGGCTACGCAATGCTGGGCGCCGGATGGATCAACCTGAAAACGGAAGGCGCGCTGAATGAGCGGGCTCAGAGCTTCATTATTCCGCTCGCCGCCGCGACCGTGGCTTTCATCGTCGTCGTCAGCCTGTGGACACCGCTTCTCAACGAGCGGTACTGGGTGCGCTGGTTCACCTTCCCGACCATGATCTACGCTATACCGGTGCCGGTGCTGGTCGCTCTGACCGTGTTTGCGCTGTGGCAGGCTTTGAAACAGGGCTGGGCGCTGCGGGCATTCCTGGCGACGGAGATCCTGTTCCTGCTTTGTTATATAGGTCTCGGCATTTCGGTATGGCCGGACATCGTGCCCACCGCCATCACCCTTCAGGAGGCCGCCGCGCCCGACAAGAGCCTCGGCTTCCTGCTGGTCGGAGCGGTCGTCCTCGTGCCGCTAATCCTGGTCTACACCGCGGCGGCCTACTGGATCTTCCGCGGCAAGGTCCGGCACGGCGGCTACCATCACTGATGGACAGCCCCGACCCGAGGCCGCCGCTATGGAACCGGCTCCTGTGGTTCGTCCTTTTGTGGGGCGCGGGTGTCGTGACGATCGCGGTCGTCGGTTATGCATTGCGCTCGCTGTTCTTCCCGTCCTGAAAGGGCCCTGAGCGAAAGCCTGCTGCTAGCCGGGCATCACCCACACGATCCAGGCATAGCTGACCGCGACGGAGACGATCGTCACGGGAATGACGAGCCGCGTGAACTGCCAGAAGCTGAACGGCGTGGCGCCGAATTTCTCCGCCTGCTGCACGACGATCACGTTGCTCGCGGCGCTGATGATGAACAGGTTGCCGGCCAGCGTGCTCATGGCCGACAGAAGCATCAGCGTGCGCGCATCGCTCGAGGTCAGCAGGTTGAGATAAATCTCGACGACCGGCACGTTCGAAAACAGCTGGCTCGCCCAGAAGCCGATCAGGGTGACCACCAGCGGTTCGTCAAGGCGCGTTTGCCAGGAGCCGAGCATCGATTGCAGGGCGCCGGACTGCAGCACAGCGCCGGTGACGACGAACATGGCGACAAAGAAGATCAGCGTGTGCCAGTCTACCGCGCGGAATAGGCTGATGCGGTGCGGTGAAAACACGAAGACGGGCAGGCAGGCGACGAGGCTGAGATAGCCGAGCGGAACGTCCAGCGCCGGAAAACGTTCCTGCAGTAGGCTGTCGCCGACCACGAGGACCGCCAGCAGGCCGGCGCCAAGATAGGCGGGCCAGGCAAGCCGCCGCGTCGGTGCGGGAAGGTCCCCATTGCCTTGCTGCTCCGGCGTCTCGCGGTTCAGGCACCAAAGCAGCCAAATGTAGGCGAAGGCCAGGGAAACGAGAGTCGGCACGGTCAACCAAAGCGCGAATGTGCCAATGGGATTGGAGAAATGCCCGTCGGCGACGATGAGGATGTTCTGTGGGTTTCCGACCGGGGACATCATGCTGGCGACGGTGACGATGACGCACAGCGCGACCAGCGGCACGGCCGGGCGGATGCGGTAGGCGATCGCAAGCGACAGGGCGATGGGCGTTCCGATCACCGCACCGGCGTCGTTGGTGAGGACGATCGAGATAAGGCTGACCAGCACCACAAAGAGAAGCAGGGCGCGCGGCAGGGACGCACGGGAGCCCGCGATCTTCTCGCTGACGGTGTGCGGAAAACCGGAATCGTAGAGCGCGGAGGCAATCGAGAACACGCCGAACAGGTAGCCGATGACGTTCCAGTCGATGGCCTTGAACGCATCCAGCGGCGCTATCCGGCCGGTGGCGACAAGCACGACCGCCCCGGCCAGCATGACCTGCCAGATGCGGACCCAGGAAGGCAGCCATTGGCGAATTGAGATGACGAAGAATATTGCGATCGCTACCGCCAGGCTCACGGTCATGTCGAAAATCCCAATAAAATCGCCCCTGGTTCAACTACATTCGAACCCGATAATTGTTTGTTAATTTCCAGCGTGTCTTTTGGAGCCGGCGACGTCTGATAGTGAGAAACAGTGTGCGGTTGCATAGACCACTCCTGGGCATGAACTTTTTCGCCGGCGATGTTGCGGCAGGGCTCGGACCCTATCTCGCCATCTATCTGCTCACGATGCTGAAATGGTCGCCCGGACAAATCGGTCCGGTTCTGGCGGTCGGCGGCATCGCGACGGTCCTTGCGCAAACGCCGGCGGGCGCGATTATCGATGCAACGCGCTTCAAGCGTGCGGTGCTCGCGCTGTGCATTGTCACAATCGCCCTCGGTGCCGTCTCCATCATCCTTTTCAAGTCTGCGACCGCGATCTACGCGGCACAGATCGCATTGGGCGTGGCCATGGCCTTCATGGGCCCGAGCATCGCGGCTCTGACGCTCGGCATTGTCGGCCGTGAAAACTTCACCGCCCAGACCAGTGCAAACCAGGCGTGGAACCATGCCGGCAACGTTGTCGCGGCGCTTGCGGCGGCGGGGCTTGCGCTTTGGGTTTCCAGTCTCGGTGTCTTCTGGCTGGTGGCCGCGATGGCCGTCGGCATGCTTGCGTGCGTCGCGATGCTGCGGCCCGATGAAATCGATCATGAGGTCGCGCGCGGTCTGGACGCCGGATCCGAGATCCGTCCGGGACGGCCAAAACCCTCCGGGTTCAAATTGCTGATTGAAGACAGGCGATTGCTGGTTTTCGCAGTTTGCGTGGTGCTGTTTCATTTCGCCAACGCGGCGATGCTGCCGCTGGTCGGCCAGAAACTTGCATCCAACAGTGACGCCGCGCACGGGATCGCCTTCACATCCGCCTGTATCGTTGCCGCCCAGATCGTGATGGTGGCGATGGCTTTGTTCTGCGGCTGGAAAGCCGACAGCTGGGGTCGCAAACCGCTGTTCCTGATCGCGTTCGCGATGCTGCCCATTCGCGGCGTGCTGTTCACGCTGTCGGACCATTCCGTCTATCTCGTTGCCGTGCAGGCGCTCGACGGTGTTGCCAATGGCATATTCGCGATGCTGTTCTTGTTGATACTCGCCGATGTCACAGCCGGCACGGGGCGGTTCAATCTCGTGCAGGGCGCGCTTGCCACTTTGCTGGGAATCGGCGCCGCCTGCAGCAACCTCGTGGCGGAGGAGGTGGTTCAACTCGCCGGATATTCGACCGGGTTCCTGTTCCTGGCATCGGTCGGTGTCGTCGGATTGCTGACATTCGCATTATTCATGCCGGAAACAGCCCCGCATGCGGCCCGGCGGCCGTCAAATCCGGCGATCGAGCCGGTCGAGGCATAAACGTATCCAGCTCTAGTCGGCGCTGACCCGCTGGCGCTCCAGCAACGCCTCGGAAAGCTGCCGGGCGTCGTCGCATTCGACGCGTTCCATCTCGCGCACCGACATGACCGACATTTCGGCCGAAGAGACGGTCCAGGTGTAGATCAACGTGTCGTCCTCGGTCAGATGGGCGCGGGCGAAACCGCCGCCCGGCGAGCCGAACGTCAACGTTTCGGACAGCGGGTCAAAGACGCCGTTCTTGAACACCGGTCCGCTGACGGACCGGGAATCCTCGCTCCATTCGAACAGCGAGCCGAAAACCAGGTAATCCGTGTCCCTGATACGGTTGAAGAGCAGCAGCGACATGGTTTCGGCGGTCGCGGCACTGTTCGGGTCCGTACCGTCCGTCAGGCGCGAAACCGGGCTGGGGTCCGGTGTCACCCAGCATCCCACCAGATCGTCGAGATCGGCGCTTTTCGCGCTGCCCGCTGATCCGGCCACCCACAGAAATGCGGCGGCAAATAGTGGCAGTTTCCTCATGATCACCCGTAATGACTGATGGCGTTTCCGGTTGATATCCATGTGCGTGTCCGGGCGAAAATTACAACTATCAACATGTTTTGTCCCTGTTTTTCTGTTAGCGTGTCGCCGGTCACCCCCGGGGCCGGCCGAATTCACGGCGGCCGCTACGCGGTGGACGGGCCGGGTCCGGCTTTACCGGCATGGCGATTTTTTTATGTATTCGGGAGGACACGCGATGATTGAAACCACGATCGACAGGGAAAACAATCTGATCATCGCAACGGCCCGCGATACGCTCTCGGAGGCTGATTTCGAAAATCTCTCCGATACGATCAATGACTATATCAACAGCACCGACCGGGCGCCCGGCATCGTCCTCAACGCCGAAGACCTCCCGCACTGGAAGAACGCGGCCGCGCTGTTCGCCCATTTCAAGCTGGTCCGCGATCATCAGAACGTCCTGCCGAAAGTGGCGCTGGTCAGCGACAGCACGGCCCTGTCGATCATGCCCTCGCTGGTGGACCATTTCGTCAAGGCCAAGGTCCGCCATTTTCCCCAGGAAGACATGAACAAGGCGGTCGAGTGGGCAGAGACCGTCGACGACTACACCAGCGCAATCAAGATGATCGACGGGATGCCGGCGGACGTCATTGCCTATGAAGTGGTCGGAACGCTGTCCTCGCACGACTACAAGGACGTGCTCACGCCGCTGGTCGAGGAAAAGCTCAAGACACACGACAAGGTCAAGATCCTGGCCGTGTTCGGCGATGCGTTCGATGGCGCGACGGCTTCGGCCCTGTGGGACGACGCCTGGCTGGGGCTGGGCCACATCGCGGCCTTCTCGAAGCTGGCGGTCGTGTCGGACATCGACTGGATTCGCCATGGCTGCAGGATCTTCGGGCCGCTCATCCCGGCGCAGCTGCATGTGTTCGACAGCAGCGATCTCGACGCCGCGAAGGAATGGATCAAGTCGTAGCGGTATCGCAAGCCAATGTATTTGGCGGCGGCATGTCTCGAAAATGCGGGGGAAACGGAATATATTTCAAGGATGCAGTCTTGGCCAAGAGCACTTCGAGGATCGCATCATGACGCTACCGTTTACGCCCGACCTTTCCGTTAAACCGCAAGTCATCGCCTTCTTCGACGCGGATTCCAACACGATTTCCTATATCGTCCGCGATCCGGATTCCACGGCCTGCGCCGTCGTCGATGCGGTGATGGAGATCGATTACGCAGCCGGGCGGCTCACCTTCAACGGCGCGGATACCATCATCAAGCGGATCGAGGACGAGGGCTGGACGCTGGAGTGGCTGATCGAGACCCACATCCATGCCGATCACCTGTCCGGGGCGCCCTATATCCAGGAAAAGCTCGGCGGCCGGATCGGCATTGGCGACCAGGTCACCGTGGTGCAGGACACGTTCGGCAAGATCTTCAACGAGGGTACGGGGTTCGAGCGCGACGGCTCGCAGTTTGACCGGCTGTTTTCCGACGGCGACAGCTATGAAATCGGCACCATGACGGCCCATGTCATGCACACGCCCGGCCACACGCCCGCCTGCATGACCCATGTCATCGGCGACGCGGCCTTCGTGGGCGATACGCTGTTCATGCCGGACGGCGGCTCCGCGCGGGCCGATTTCCCGGGCGGCGACGCGCGCATCTTATACCGGTCGGTGCGACGGGTGCTTGATCTGCCGCCGCAGACACGGCTCTTCATGTGCCACGACTACGGGCCGAACGGCCGCGAGATCCGTTGGGAGACGACGGTCGCCGAGGAGCGGGCCAACAACATCCACGTGCGCGACGGGGTCGACGAGGACACTTTCGTCGAAATGCGCGAGGCGCGCGACAAGACGCTCGCCATGCCGAAGCTGATCATCCCCTCGCTGCAGGTGAACATGCGCGCCGGCAAACTGCCGCCGAAGGACGAGGACGGCGACGTATTCCTGAAGGTGCCGATCAACAAGCTTTAGGTTGCGGACGGGGGCTGCGATGGATGGGGCCGCTGGGCGGACAAAGCGATCGTAGGCCTTCGTCCAATCCGCGTCTGCTTTGCTGCCACGGACGCGCGATAGCTCTACGGAGTCTCAAGACGGTATTTGAGAAAGCGCGCGCCGTCATATTCCACATCGCTCACGAATGTCGCTCCGATCCTGTCAAGAGCCCCAAGGCTCCTGCGAGACGGCGGGAGGAGGAAGGTGAAGAAGGGTATCCGGTCATCTGCAATCGCGAATTCGATTGCCTTTTGCGAAATACGGCGGCCCAATCCGAAGAATTCCGGCTTGAGGACCAGGCCAAAGTCCCATTCGTCGCCTTCCTTTTGGAAGCCGCCCCAGCCGACATAGCTTTTGTCTAACAAAATGGCCCAATGGCCAAGTCCGTCGCGCCTCCAGCATGCTTCTTTCGTCGCGATAAAACTGGAGACCTCCGCCTTGCCCCAACGAGAAGTCAGGAGGGGCATGTGCTCGGCCACACGAGGATCCGACATATGGGACAGAATCTCATCGGTCGATATCGTCGGTAGTCTGGTAAATGTAATTTCGGATGACATCGGAAGTCGCGACCTCTCGTTGACGAGAATACATGACAAAGGTTGCAGAGCGGATTGTCGGCAGGTCGTCGCGGTCATAAAGGGCTCTAAGCCGTCATTCGGCATCGGACAGGCGCGCAATGCGGTCAGCCTTCAACGTTCGGACGGCGGCTCCCCAATCCATTTGTATTATTCACCCGCTTCGTCCGGGTCACCGATCAACGCCGGCCCAGCTGCAACCGAGGCGGCGGCATTACGGATCGTCGCCGGCAAGTGCAATTGCCCATCCGACGCAAAAAGAGACAATGGATCCAAACAGATAAAAGAGCGCCGTGCTTCCGGGCATCTGGTAAGTCACTCCCTGCAGCCTTTGCTCGTGCGTCAGGTTTACGTTTTCACCGCCTTCGAACATGCTGCGCGTCGCGGCGTCGAGGGCCTGTGCTGACCAATTGTCCGCTGTGGTGAACAAATAGATGATCGTGAAGGCAAACCAAAGTGCGAGTGCCATGGCCATGTACGATCGGCCGCCTGTCTTTGCTCGTATGGACGCCGCTATGATGCAGGCAACGACCGATAGCACGACCGCGAGCGTCGCGTCGCCGGCATCGTCGAGTTGCGTAAGGTCCAAACCGCGTGGTGCCGCATTGTAGACGAGCGTCACGGCTAATATGGCTACGAGCACGATCCCGCTGAAGATCAGATTGATCGTATTACCGATTGACCGGTCTCCCGCCAATCTTGCGCCCACCGCATTACCGTACGCGGCACCAAGAAGAATGGGCATCCACATCATAACGAGATAGAGGACTGCCAAGGCTGCTCCTGGCGCTCTCTCCATCGGTTGCCTCCTACCTTTACAAAGGCCGCGTTACCGAGACTGCGAATGGCTTGTCAAAGGAGCGGCTCCCGCGGCATGCGTCCGGAATTCATGTCAAGCTCTTGCACCGGTAGTTGCGGTGATCGTAGCAAAAAATGATCGATAATCCGACTCTGTCGATCAGGTAAGTCCAGATGAACCGCTGAGGAGTTGATCGAAGTGGAAGGGATGCAACCGTATCGCCCGCCTGCATGACCCATGTCATCCGCGACGCGGCTTTCGTGGGCGATACGCTGTTCATGCCGGACGGCGGCTCCGCGCGGGCCGATTTTCCGGGCGGTGACGCGCATCTTATACCGGTCGGTGCGACGGGTGCTGGATCTGCCGCCGCAGACTCGGCTCTTCATGTGCCACGACTACGGGCCGAACGGCCGCGAGATCCGCTGGGTGACGACGGTCGCCGAGGAACGGGCCAACAACATCCACGTGCGCGACGGCATCGACGAGGACACATTCGTCGAAATGCGCGAGGCGCGCGACAAGACGCTCGCCATGCCGAAGCTGATCATTCCCTCGCTGCAGGTGAACATGCGCGCCGGCAAGCTGCCGCCGAAGGACGAGGACGGCGACGTCTTCCTGAAGGTGCCGATCAACAAGCTTTAGACGCCATGATCCAGAGTTGTGATGGATCGGTCCCGGGCTTTGGGATAAATCCGCTATGCGGACAAACCGACATCAGTTTGCTCAGTGTGTTGTTCCGCAAACGACGCGATTAGAGTGGCGCAATGGGCCCTTCGGCTCCCGGTTATTTGGCGCTTCGTTCAACCCTTCAAAACTGCAAGCAAATCTTTGGCAGCGGCCCGATCATCGGGGCAGCCGCCGTCTGTGATGCTGTCATGAACTGGATCCAGCAACGCTATGGCCTCATCTGTGCGGCCCTGTTCCTGCCAAAGGCGCGCAAGGTCAATGGCCGCGCGCAATTCCCAGAGTTTGGCACCCTGCTTTCGGGCGACGTCAAGCGCGGAACTGAGGTGACTTTCGGCGGCCACACTGTCGCCATCCGCATGTGCCAAAGCCGCATTCAAACGGTGTAGATCCGCCAACGCGTAAGTCTCACCCGTCTGCTCGATGATGTCGTGAGCCATGCTGGCTAGTTCAGCCGCTTCCTCCTTGAGCCCCATGGCCAAGGCCGACCGTCCGACATTGATGCGAAACTGAGATACGAAGAACGTGCACTTTTCCGCGACTATGGCTGCATCGGCGATTTTGTATCTCTGTACGCTGGTTCTATCACCATCTTGAGCCGTGGTGATCTCGGTGACCACCGATACATAGGCGAGCCAGAGTGTAAGACTATGCTCTTGGGCAATTGGTGCAATTTCGGACAAACAACGCCGGACACCGGCCTGGTCACCGGCCGTCAGATCGAAAACGGCCCGCACGACAAACGCATAGCAAACCGTCTGGCCATGGCCTGTCGATTTAGCGAGACGCTCGCATTCCTCTGCGTGCTCCAAGGCGCGTTTCGTTTCGCCAAGTACCAACAAGGTGCATGCCTTGAAAATGTGAATCGCGACGCCGATATCCTGCCCAAACCGATGGGCGAGGCCCGCATGCGCGACCGGGTCAAAGTGTGCCAGCGCGGCATCGAGATATCGATCTGCCTCCATGAAATCGCCTATGAACCAGTGCGAAAGGCCGGTAACACGATTGGCGACGACAAGAGACACAGAATCCGGCGACTTGTCCGACTGCTCAACAAGCGCTCTTGCGATCCGCAAAGCGTCGGCGTGCTGGCCCCTGATTGCGGTGCTGACCCATAGGCCATAAAGGATTGAGTATCGCATCGGAGTTTCGCCGATCCTGTCCGCCAGAGCGAGCGCCTTTTGGAACGCGGCCACGGTTTCATCTGCGCCGTAACCTTTTCGGGCAAGCAACGCCATGCCCAGCGGGACCTGCAATGACAACGCACGTTCAGTTGACAGGGAGGCGTCGTCCTCCAGCTGGGGGGAGATCAACGCTATGGCGTGTCCTAGATGCGAGATGGCTTCGTCATACGCAGGCCGTGCGAGGGCTGCCTTGCTGGCCGCTTCCCACAGATCAATAGCCCGGTCGGTAAGGTTTGCGGCCTCGGCGTGAACGGCCAGGACTTCTGGTGCAATATCAGTGTCTGTTTCCAGTGCCGCAAGTATCCGGGTGTGGACCGCCCTGCGCTTTTCCTTCAGCAGGCTTTCATAAGCCGCATCCCGCACCAGCGCGTGTTTGAAGAGATAGGTCGCTTCTGGCGGCAGGCCGCGCCGGTAGATCAGTTCCGCTTCGATCAGACCGTCCAGAGCCGCGGCCAGTTCGGTGTCTGGCAAACCGGAGATTTGAGCCAGCAGGCCGTGGCTGAACTCGCGTCCGATACATGCGGCAGTCTGCGCCACCTCCTTGATAGGCTGAAGCCGATCCAGCCGCGCCATAAGACTGTCATGCAGCGTGGTGGGGATGGCGATTGTACTCAGCGGGCCGTTCAAAACGAGACGGTTGCCGTCCTCCTTAAGGGCACCGGATTCAAGGATCGTCTTGGTGAGTTCCTCGACAAACAGTGGTACGCCATCGGTGCGCTGGGCGATAACCTCCATGATCTCATCGGGTAATGCCTTGCCCCCAGCCAGTTTGGAGGTAATGGCCCCGATCATTTCCTTGCCCAACCGGTTCAACGCAAATCGCGTGACGATGGGGTGTCCGCCAAAGCCGTAGTCAAAGCTGGGACGTGCCGTGGCAAGGATCATAATTTGCTGGTCGGCAATCGCGTCCAGCAAGAGGTCAACGAGCTCCAGAGATGTCGGATCGATCCAGTGCAGGTCTTCGTAGACCAGCAGAACGGGTCGATTCTGAGCTTGTTGTACAAGCAATCTGGTCAACGCCTGCATCGTTTGCGCTCTTTGCTGTGCAGGTGTCAGGTCAAGTTCGCCGTACCGCTCGGCTCCATATCCCATCATGGGCGCGACTAGTTTCAGCGTGTCGTTCTCTGCACCAAGCAGAGCCTCCAGCTTGTCCAATCGGGCATCCGAACTGTCCGCTGGCGTAAACCCGGCTGCAAATGACAGCTGCTGAATGACAGGATAGAATGCAGAGTCAGTGTGATAGGGCGAACATTGATACGTGATGCGGGTAAGATCATCCTGCGCAATCTCGTCGATCACAGCGCGGGTGATGCGAGACTTGCCGATGCCGGCCTCACCGCTCACAAGGACTATCTGCCCATGACCAGAACGGGCTAGCGCCCAGCGTTCGAGCATCAACTCGATCTCCCGGTCCCGGCCAACGATGGGCGTCAGCGTTCCCGACTGGTGCGCGGCGAACCTGCTCTCGACAGATATCTCACCCTTGACGACAAAAGCCTCGACCGGCGCAGCGACACCTTTCAGCTCCTGGGCGCCGATGGATATCAAATCAAAGGCGTTACCCAGCAAACGCTGCGTTTCCTTTGGTAAAACCAACTGGTTCGGTTCCGCAATCGCCTGCAAGCGCGCGGCCAGGTTGGGGGTCTCACCCACAACTGCCGCCTCTTGTGTTGCTCCACGGCCGATCAGATCGCCGACAATAACCACACCGGTTGCAATACCCACGCGGGTTGAAAGTGGTGTGCCATCCGGACCAACTATCCGCTTGACTGCATCAATCATCGCCAGGCCCGCACGAGCAGCTCGTTCAGCATCGTCTTCATTGGCCCGAGGCCATCCGAAATAGCACAGAACTCCATCGCCCATGAACTTGGCAACGAACCCTTCAAAGCGAGAGACAATCCCGGCAACAGTATCTTGATAACTCGTAATGACAGTGCGCATGTCCTCAGGATCGGTCTTGCTTGCGATTTCCGTGGATCCCACAAGATCGACGAACATTACCGTCAGATGACGTCGTTCAGCCTCGGAGGACGATGCAGAGGGCGTTGCGGCAGAATCCCTTTGTTTGGGTTCGATATTCCTTGGTGCTTGGGTAGGTGATTCAGAGCCGGCATTAAGGCTCTTGATTGCCTCATTCACACGGCGGCGAGGACCAAGGGGCAACCCGAGTTCCTTCAAGTCTTCATCGGTAAGATGCGCTAGATCGGCAAACTCTATTTCGGCCTCCGCAAAAGCAGAGACGTACTTGTCCAATCCAAGCTCCGCGAGCCAACCCTCAATATCTGACAATTCGTTCCCTCCGGCCCCGAAGGGAGGCATTGACCAGTGTTGTCCAAAATCTCCCGATGGAACAAACAATAGCTCAAAACGAGATATGAACAAAACTGATGTGAACTTGAGACCCAACTATAGCGAACAATCAGAACGGCTGGCTTATTGAATGTCGGCTATGGGTCATCTTCGGTAATTGAAGAATTATCTGGCTGCTCGGATTGCGGCACCATCCGAGCGGCATGGAAGGGCTCTTAGCCGTCATTCGGCTTGATCGGCCAGGCGCGTAATGAGGGTCAGCCTTCAAGATTCGGATGTCGGCTCCCCAATCTATTTGCTTTCTTCACCCGCCTCGTCCGGCTCTCCGATCAGCAGTACGATCGCCCCGTTGCGTTTCTCGGTCTCGACAAGGCGGTGGGCTTCTGGCGCTTCGCTCATCGGGAGTGTCCGGTCGACGATCGACACGATCCGGCCTTCCTCGATCATTTCCCTGAGCGTTTCCAACTCCTCCATGGTTTCCTTCGCGAAGGCGAAGCTCGCGCTCTTGTCGGTGAAGCGGTTGGTCAGCGCCGTGCGCAGCATGACCGAGAGGCGCGGGTTGCCGCTAAAATAGCGGCCGCCGGGCTTGAGCACCGACAGGCAGGCCCTGTAGGAGCTGCGGGCGACCATGTCGAAGACGACATCAAAGGTCCGGCCCGCGCGCGCGAAGTCTTCCTGTTGATAGTCGATGAAACGGTCGGCGCCGAGGCGCTCCAGCATCGCCGCCTTTTCCGCCTTGTCGACCGCCGTGACCTCGGCGCCCATGCTCTTGGCGATCTGCAGGCCGTGTGTGCCGATGCTGCCGCCGGCGCCGTTGATCAGCACCCGGTCGCCTGGGCTTATCTTTGCAAGGCGCATGAAATGCAGGGCGTTGAGGCCACCGAGCGGCACCGCCGCCGCCTCGGCGAAGCTCATATTCGCCGGTTTCGCGGCAATGGTGTAGGCCGCCGGCAGCGCGGCAAATTCGCCATAGGCGCCCATGCGCAGGCCCGCCGTGCCGAACACCGCATCGCCGACGGCAAAGCGGGTGACGTCTTTACCGACCGCCGCGATCTCGCCTGAGAAATAGCCGCCGAGGATTTCTCGCCTCGGCCGGGTCACCCCGACGGCGATCCGCAGTGGAAGCCAGAACCAGTTGACCGAGAAGCGGAAGCCGCGCAGCTCGCAGTCGGACTTGGTCGCCTCCGCCGCCCGGACCCGGATGAGCACCTCGTCGTCGCCCGGTGCCGGCTTGTCGACGTCGTTCACTTGCAGGACTTCGGGCGGCCCGTATCTCGTGTAGGTGATGGCTTTCACGTGCTTATTGCTCCGGCAGGGGATCATGTGGACCGAAAGGTGACCGGCAATCCGGCCCACTCTTATAGCCTCCGGATCGGGACCGGCAAGCCTTGAGCGCAAGGGCGATCTGCAACGGCGTTTACAACGAACCCGGCACCACCCTCTGGGACTTTCCCACTACCCTCGATTGATTGTCGACAGCCAGCTTGAACTGATATGACCGGACAAGTGCAAGTGCCGGCATGCGGGGCGAATAAGGATGACCGACAAAGCTGATCTTGAGATCGTGCCCTACGCGGCCGCCATGAAACCGGACATCCTGGCGCTTTCCATGCGGACATGGGAACCGGTCTTCCGGAAGATGAAGCCGGACGTGCAAGCCTATGTTTACGAGGCCTTTTACCCGGACGGCTGGCAGGTGCGGCAAAGGGCCGATGTAGAAGCCTATCTGGACATCGACGATGTGCAGACGTGGGTGGCGGTCCGCGCGGCGACGGTCCTCGGCTATGTCGGCCTGCGGCTCCATCCCGAGGACAGGATGGGCGAGATCTTCATCCTTGCGGTCGATCCCGATCATCAGCGCCAGGGCATCGGCGCGATGCTGATGGCGTTCGCCGAGCGGCAGATCCGCGAAGCGGGCATGGGCATGGTCATGGTCGAAACAGGCGGAGACACCGGACACCAGCCGGCGCGCGCCGCCTACGAGGCGGCGGGGTACGACCGTTGGCCGGTCGCCCGCTATTTCAAGAAACTCTGATCACCGGCTCCAGACCGGTTCCTTGCCGATCCTGTCCAGCAGGTAGTCCATGAAGACCCTGACCTTGGCGGTCAGCACGTTGGATTTTGGATAAAGCAGCCACAGGACCGATTGATCGCCGACCTCGTAGTCCGGCAGGACGCGGACCAGCGATCCGTCGGAGAGTTCGGCATGCACGCTCCAGATGGAGTTGATCGAAATGCCGGCGCCGGCAATCGTTGCGCGCTTGAGGCTGAGACCGTCATCGACGGCCAGGCGGCTGCCGGCCCGGCGCGGATCGAAATGCCCGGCCGGCCCGCCGGCGCCGACCAGTTGTTTCGGTGACGGTTCGCCGAACGATATCAGATGATGCGCGTCCAATTCGCGCGGCTCCCCCGGCATGCCATGGCGCTCAACATATCCGGGCGACGCACACAGGATGCGGGTGTCGTCGGCAAGCTTGCGGCCCTTCAGGCTGGTGTCCTCGAGCGGCGAATTGCGCAGGGCCAGATCGAAACTGCCTTCGATCAGGTCGTATTGCGTGTCGGACAGTCGAAGATCGAGCCGGATGCCCGGATGCATCTGCAGGAATTCCGGCAGGACCGGTGCGATGTAGAGCTGGGCGAAGGTGCTCGGCGCAGTGAAGCGCAAGGTGCCCGTCGCCGCGGCGCTGCCGAGCCCCAGCGCGGCACGGGCAGCGCTTTCCTGGGCGAGGATTTCCCGCGCGTAGGGCAGAAAATCGGCGCCTTCCTGCGACAGCGCCACCTTGCGGGTCGAGCGGTGCAACAGATCCGCCCCGAGGGTCCTTTCCAGCTTCGCCAGCCTGGCACTGGCAACGGCGGGCGCCATGTCGAGCGCTCGGCCGGCGGCGCTGATGTTGCGCTTTTCCGCCGCGAGCACGAACAGCCTTACGGCTCCGGTGTCCATATGATTATATCCAAAATACGAATTATGAACTCAAATCTGAGCTGTTTATATGTTTTTTGCAAGTAGTATTTCGATTGCGGCGACGAACGCGTCATCCAAGCAATCAAGGGAGATATCTGCCATGGCTTATTATTCCGTATTGGCCGTCACGCCCACCACCGAGGACTGGATCCCGGCTTATATCGGGCCGGCGAACGCGCTGGTCGCCAAGCACGGCGGCCGTTATATTGCCCGCACGTCCAGCCATGAACGCCTCGAGGGGGAAGGCGAGGACGCGGCACTGCGCATCATCATAGAATGGCCTTCGAAAGAGGCCGCCAAGGCGTTCATGGGCGATCCGGAATACGTCCCGCACCTGAAGGCGAGGACGGAAGGTTCGGACAGCCATCACTTCCTCATCGAAGGCAAGGACGACCTTGCCTGAGTGATCCGCTGCGGAACCGCAAAGGGAAAGACAACACGATGCAGAAGACCATCCTGATTACCGGATCGACCGACGGGATCGGCCTGGAGACGGCCAAGATGCTGGTTGCGCAGGGGCACGGCGTGTTGCTGCACGGGCGCAACCCGGCAAAGCTGGCGGATGCCGAGAAAGCGCTTTCGCAGTTGCCGGGCGGCGGCCGGGTGGAAAGCTTTGCCGCCGACCTTTCGAAACTGTCCGAAGTGGAATCGTTCGCAGCCGCCGTGGCCGGGAAGCAGGCCGGGCTCGACGTGCTGATCAACAATGCGGGGATACTGCGCACGTCCCGCGCCGAAACGCCGGACGGTCTCGACGTGCGGTTCGCGGTCAACGCCATCGCGCCCTATCTCCTGACGAAAAGACTGCTGCCGCTGATCGGCCCGTCGGGCCGTATCGTCAATGTTTCCTCCGCGGCGCAGTCCCCGGTCGATCTGCAGGCACTCGCGGTGCGTGCCGGCCAGTCCGACATGGAGGCCTACGCTCAGAGCAAGCTGGCGCTGACCATGTGGTCGCGTCATCTGGCGCAAGCGCAGGACGATGGCGGCCCGGTGATCGTCGCCGTCAACCCGGGGTCGATGCTCGGCAGCAAGATGGTCCGGCAGGGCTTCGGCGTCGCCGGCGGCGATATCCGTATCGGCGCGGAAATCCTTGTCCGCGCGGCGCTCGACGACTCATTCGCAACCGCGTCGGGTGCCTATTTCGACAATGACGCCGGCCAGTTCGGGCAACCCCATCCGGACGCCCTCGATGACCGGAAAAGCCGGGAAGTCGTCGACCGAATCGAAGCCGTCCTGGCCGGCGTCGGACAGGCGTGACGACGATCCGCCGCGCGAGGCAGGCGCGCCGCCAATCGGCTCATTTGGGTTTGCGGTAATCCTCGTGGCATGAGGAACAGGTCTTGCCGACCGCGGCGAAGGCGGCTCTGATCTCCGCCGCGCTGGTGGCGTTGCCGGCGACCTCGGACAAAACGACAGCGTTCGCCTCAAGTTCCTCGGCAGATTCTGAAAAACCGTCCCAGTCGGTCCAGATGACCGTCAATGCCTCGCTCGGGCTTTCATTCGCGCCCTCTGGAAACAGCGACAGCATGTTACCGGCGTGCTGTACGATCGCGCCGGCGGCCAGTGAAGCTGCCGCGGAGTCGTAATCCCGCTCACCCTTGATCATCGCGCCGATCTGCTTCATTTGCGCCGCGATATCCTTCATGGCTTCCATCCGCTGCTTGACGATGCCGGTGGCCCCCGAATGGGCCAGTGCTAAGCCACTGATGGCAGTGAGCGCCAAGGCGGCCGCGACGGTTGCCGGCCGGCGACCGCGGCCGGACCACCGAAGAGCCGGAAACGCGGACCGGGTCATCGCGCCTTTCCGGCAAGATACCCGGCTGCGAAACCGGCCAGGAATATCAGGGCGACCGTCAACAGCATTCCAAGGCCCATGCCGAACGGACCGCCAACCCATACATCGTGCATCATCGCTTCTTCTCCATGCTGAAACCATAAAGGTTCCAGTGGCTGGAAGCTCAAGCGGAAAATTCGCAACGTGAAGGCCATGACGGAAGGAGAGCCTACAGCCGGTCCGCCCGGATCGTATGATACTCGCTACCCGGCCTCCATATAAGCGTCGTGCAGCCATCTTGCGACGTCATCATCGACAGCGCCGGGGTCGGTCAGATTGATCTTGTGCGTGCACATGCCGGATGCCGGCAAAAGGCGAGCGTCATCCGCCGCGTGTTTCAGGCTGAGGCCGAGTGTGACCCTTTTTGCCGACGGAACCTGGACCAGGCCGAATTGCTTCCTTCGACGCAATGATACGCCTGTCTTCTGTATCAAGACCTCCACATCGTCTCCAAGACCGGCAGCCGTGGCCAGGATTTCGTCGCATATCGGACGCAGCGCGGATTTGGCGCCGGCATATTGCGCAGCAAGCAGCGAGTCGGCGCTGGCTGGACCGCCTGCCAGTTTTTCGCGCACCTTCAGGGCCAGCAGATTGGCGTGGCCGTGGGTCAGGCCATATTCGGTCTTGAAGAAGCGCAGCATGTCGCCGTGCCTTTCCAGCCCCTTTGCTTCGACCGCCCCGGTGAAGTGGTCAAGGTCTTGGCCGGTCAGGCTTTCGATCGATTTGAGCTGCGCGTTCGCCTGTTGTTTTGGATCGGTCATCGCTACCGCGCCTCCATATAGTTCTTCAGGTTTGAAAGCTGGTTGCCGTCCACACGCTTCATCGCAAAACGCAGCAGCGGAAAGGCGGCACGCCAGAGCAGGCCGCCAGCCCTGCATTCGGCGACGAGGGTTACAAGCGTGCGCCCGCCCGGGCATTCCTGCAGCACATAGGTGTAGTCGGCCGTGACCTTGCCCTGGACCGACCGCAACACCAGCGATCGACCGGGCTCATATGCGGCGATAGATGCCGGGCGCTCCTTGCCGCGGGCGCGAAATGTCAACAGGGTTCCGTTTGCCGTTTCTCCGTGCGCCTGCAGGTTTTCGACGCCCGGCATCCATCGCGGTGCGTTGTTCCAGTCGGTGAGCGCCGCCCAGACGTCCGCAACCGATCTGTCGATGTGTTCCCTGGCTGTGAATACGGGCGCCATTTGCTGTCTCCATACGCAATGCCCGTATAGGCGCGAACGCCCCTGAGCGTATTGTATGAATTTGATCTGGAACCGAACGGCTTACGATTCCGGTACAAAGCCGGCGGCGGTTTCGGCTTCCCGGGCCGTGTAAGTCGCCCGCTGCGCGGCGACGTAACGGGACGGCGAGACCCCGGTATGGCGCCTGAAATCCCTGATGAAGTGGGCTTGATCGAACCAGCCGAAACGGTTTGCCAGGTCCGCCCAATCGATCGGTGTATTGACGTCAAGCCCGTCGAGCAGACGGCGCAATCGCAGAAGCCGCGCCAGCGCGCGCGGGCTCAGGCCGACGATCCTTGCCAGTTCCCGATCGAGATGCGCGTGCGAAATGCCAAGTTCGGCGGCGATATCGGCAATGGGTCGTGTCGGTTCGCCTTCCAACAGGGCCACCGCCTGCTCGCAGCGCCGGAAGGCCGGATCTTCCGGCACCGGCTTCTGGTGGAGTCCGGCTTCGAGGAGGTTCAGGATATCGTCCGGTTGCCCGCAGGAAAGCAGATCGGTTCGAAGGGCCGCTGCCTCGTCCCACGACGCCTCAAGGTCCACCACACGGCCGCGAATGTGCGACGGCTCGACCCCGAAAAGCGCCTTGCAGCCGACGGGCGTCGCAACAATGCCGATCGCGAATGTTTCGGCTGTCGGCTCGTTGACGATCGGCCTGACATGCGGCCCGATGAGCAATCCGTGCCTGGCCGAACAGGTTACGCCCATGCCGTCATCGGGTGTCTGCAGGATCGGAGCGCCGAGAACGATGACAGCGACGGTTGAACCCGTCGGCGCGATTTTCTCCCGCTTGTAGCCGATCTGGCCCCGCGCGTACCAGATCGACGAAACCAGGCGCGACAAAGGCCCCTCGGCGACGCGGTTGCGGAAATCGAACTCGTTTGTTTCGGCGGTCAATCTGTTCAGGCTCCCAACGGAGTAAACCTATCGCACACGAGCGAAATTGCCGAGTAACTACCGAACAATGGTTGATTGATGCCCGGGGGCGTCTATAGCCGGTCCTTCAGCGCGTAGTAGACCATCGCCAGGGCAAGCAGGGGCGTGCGCAGCGCGCCGCCGCCGGGAAAGCGCGGCGTCGGTATGGAGGCCATCAGGTCGAAACGGGCGGCGGTGCCGCCGATCGCCTCGGCGGCAAGCTTTCCGCAAAGGGTCGCCATGCCGACACCATGACCGGAGTAGCCGGACGCCGACAGGATGTTCGGTGCAAGGCGCGCGAGATGCGGCATCCGGTTGACGGTGATGCCGAGCGTCCCGCCCCAGCCGAAATCGATCGCCGTGTCTTCGAGCTGCGGATAGATCCGCAGCATGTATTTGCGCACGAATGCGGGAATGTCGGGCGGAAAGCGGTAGCCGTAATTCTCGCCGCCGCCGAAGAGGAGCCGGTTGTCGGCCGACAGGCGGTAATAGTTGATGACGTTGCGGGAATCGGCGACCGCCGCGTTGTTGGATATCAGCGAGCGGGCGAGGTCGGACGGCAGCGGCGCGGTGGCGATGATGAAATTGTTGATCGGCATGACATGGCCGGAGACGTCGGCATCAAGGGCACCGATATAGCCGTTGCACGCGAGCAGCGCGAAGCGCGCCCGAACACTGCCCTTCCGGGTGTTGATGCGGGCTTTTTCGCCGGGTTCGAGGCCGGTGACCTCGGTCTTCTCGAAAATGCGCACGCCCGCCGCGGCGGCAGCGCGGCCGAGGCCGAGCGCAAGGTTGAGCGGATGCAGGTGGCCGGCGCCTTCGTCCAGCATGCCGCCGAAATAGGCGTCCGTTCCGAGGATCGAGCGGATTTCCTCGCTGCCGACGAAGCGCAGCTTTTCATACCCGTAGTCACTGCGCAGTTTGTTTACGTAGTCCCGCGTTCCGGCAACGAAGCGGGCGCGGTGATCGGCGTAGAGGATGCCCGGCCTGATATCGCAATCGATCTGGTGCCGGTCGATCAGCGCGTGAACGAGCTGCTTGGATTCCTCGGCCAGATCCCAGAGCCGGTGCGCCTTGTCGGCGCCGACCATCGCTTCCAGGTCTTCCTGGTCGCGCCGCTGCCCGGAACCGAGCTGTCCGCCATTTCGGCCGGAGGCGCCCCAGCCGATCCGGTGGGCGTCGAGCAGCACGGTGTCGAGGCCCTGTTCGGCGCAGTGCAGCGCGGCCGACAGGCCGGTATACCCGGCGCCGACGATGCACACATCGCAGTCGGTATCGGCGTCGAGCTCGGGACAGGCGTCCACGCGGTTCGCAGTCGCCGCATAGTAGCTCTCGGGATATTGCCCCGGTCTGTCATTGGCGTTGAGAAGATCCAATGCCGCTCCTTCGATGCTGGTCCGTCGTTTCATGCCTCTTAGCGCAAATTGCCGGTGCGTCGACACAGAATTTGCCGTTTGTGTTACGCGATTTGTTCGCCACGGGGCTTTACAATCCCATCATGGGCAGGACATACTACTCGGTATGTTGTAAACGACAGAACCAGCGCCGCGAAAGACGGCGCAACGGGGAGGCTGAGTTGGATTATCTGGAAAACCTGTTTTCCGTGAAAGGCAAGACCGCGCTCGTCACGGGCGGTGCGACGGGCATCGGAAAAATGGTCGCGACCGCACTGATAAACGGCGGCGCCACCGTCCTGATCGCATCGCGGAAAGGCGAAGCCTGCGTCGCCGTCGCGGAGGAACTCAATGCGCTGGGGGCACCCGGCTCGGCGGTCGGCTTCGCCGGTGATGTCGGGACCGAGGAGGGGATCGCGGCACTGGTCGCCGACGTCAAGGCGCGAACGGATGCGCTCCACATCCTGGTCAACAATGCCGGCGTTACCTGGGGCGAGCCGCTCGACACCTTCCCGCACATGGCGTGGCACAAGGTGATGAACATCAATGTCGGCGGGCTCTTCACCCTGACGCGCGAATTGCTGCCGCTGCTCGACGCCGCCGCTTCGGACACCGATCCGGCGCGGATCATCAATCTCGGTTCGGTGATGGGCACACAGCCGGTCGCCGAGGGAGCTTACTCCTATTCGGCTTCGAAAGCGGCGGTTCATCATCTGACCCGGATCCTCGCCAACGAGTTCGCCAGGCGCCGGATCACGGTCAACGCGTTCGCGCCCGGTCCGTTCCAGAGCAAGATGACGGCCTTCGCCACGGGTTCCGACGAACAGGCTGCCAAGGTCGGCATGGGGGTCCCGCTCGGCCGCATCGGCTCGCCGGACGATGTCGCCGGGGCGACGCTTTACCTTTGCGGAAAGGGCGGCTCCTACATTTCAGGCGCCATCCTGCCGCTGGACGGCGGGCTTTCCGTCTACAGCTCCATGGGTCTCTTCGCCCATGCGCTCGAATAGGGCCCGGCCGGAAACGACGCTTGTCAATTGCGCGCATGCCGTGTTCCCATTGAGCGGGAGGATCTGCCGCCATGAGCAACAGCAACGATCTTGATATCCAAACCCTGGGTGCCGAGCTGGAAGCCGGCATCGCGGGTTTTTCCGGGCTGCGCGCGGCAACGAAATTCAATACCGGCCAGTCCAATCCGACCTATCTGATCGATGCCGACAGCGGCCAGTATGTGCTGCGGGCGAAACCGCCCGGGCAGTTGCTGAAATCGGCGCATCAGGTGGATCGCGAGTTCCGCGTGATGCGGGCGCTCAAGGGCAGCGGCGTTCCCGTGCCGGACATGCTCTATCTTTCCGAGGAGGACTCGTCGATCGGACGTATGTTCTTCGTCATGGACTATCTGGACGGCCGGATTTTCTGGCAGCCGGACCTTCCCGAATGCGACCGGGCGGAACGCGGACCGATTTACGACGCCATGAACGCGGCGCTGGCATCCCTGCACGACGTCGATCCGGCAGCCGTGGGGCTGGCCGAATTCGGCAAGCCCGGAAACTACTTCGAGCGTCAGCTCAGCCGCTGGACGAAGCAGTACCGGTCAAGCGAGACGCAGACCATCAGCGACATGGACGCGCTGATCCCGTGGCTGGAGGCCAACATGCCGCCCGATGACGGCGCGGTTTCCCTGGTGCATGGCGACTACCGGATCGACAACATGATCTTCGCACCCGACCGCCCGGAGATCCGCGCGGTGCTGGACTGGGAACTGTCCACCCTCGGCCACCCGCTGGCGGATCTCGCCTATCAGTGCATGCAGTGGCGATTGCCGCATGATTCCGGATTTCGCGGTCTCGGCGGATTGGACCGCACCGCCGCGGGCCTTCCGACCGAGGAGGACTATGTCGCCGCCTATTGCCGGCGCAGGAACATCGACGCGATCGAGAACTGGCCGTTTTACCTGGCGTTTTCGTTCTTCCGGCTTGCGGCAATCCTGCAAGGGGTGCTCAAGCGCGCGCTGGACGGGAACGCATCCAACCCGAAACGGGCAAAGGAAATGAGTGTCGCCGTCCCGGTGATGGCGCACATGGCCATGGAAATCACAAGGGGAGGCCACTGAGATGGCGGGTCTTTTTGAAGGGGCGACCGTATTGATCACCGGTGCGTCGGGCGGGTTTGGCAGTGCCGCCGCCCGCCGTTATGCGGCGGAGGGCGCCCGGCTCGTGCTTTCGGACTACGATGAGAAGGCGCTCGACGATATTGCCGGAGCGATCAGCAACAATCACGGCTGCGATATCGCGGCGCTGGCCGGCGATATTGCCGATGAGAGCCTCTCGGAGCGGCTTGTGGCGCTCGCGGTCGACCGTTTCGACCGCCTCGACGTTGCGCTGAACAATGCCGGCATCGCCCAGGAGGCATTCACAAAGCTGCCGAAGACGGATTCGGCGGAAGCGCGGCGGATCTTCGATATCGATCTCGTCGGCATGTTCTATGCGCTCAAGCATCAGTTGCCGGTCATGGAGAGGCAGTTCCGCAGCAGCGGATCCGGCGGGGCGATCGTTAATGTGGCCTCCGTTGCCGGTGTCACCGGAGCGTCGGGCCTCGCCGTCTACGCCGCCGCCAAGCACGGGGTCGTCGGCCTGACCCGCTCGGTGGCGCAGGAATATGCGCGGCTCGGCGTGCGGATCAACGCCGTGTGCCCGTCCTTCGCGCGCACGCCCATGGCGACCGAAATGCTGGGCGTCGAGGTGCGCGGCAAGGTGATCACCGAAGAGCAACTGGTGCGCGGCATTCCGATGGGCCGTCTCGCCGAGGTCGAGGAGGTGGTCGAAGCGTTCATCTTCGCGTCCTCGCCAAGCAACTCGTTCATGACGGGCCAGACGCTGCACGTGGATGGCGGCCTGACCGGCTACTGATTTGTATCAGTCGCCGATCTCGTCGGTCGGCCGCCTGGCGATCGTGTCGAAATAGTGGGCGGCGAAAAATCCGGCGTCGATGTCGAGCAACGCGGTATGCTGCGGGCGCTCGCCCCAGCTCGGATCAACGGTCGGCTTGCCGGCCGGGTTGAAGATCGTCTGGCCGATGCCGGGGCCTTCGGTCACGGCGGCCAGCGCGCCGCGCTTTTGCATGTATACGCCCGGGATCGTCAGGTAGGCGAGCGCCATGACGTCGTGCGGGATGCAGCCGTTGATACCCGAATGGCTGCGATAGAAGCGTGCGTAAAACCGTGCCATGTCCGAAAGCAGCTTGCCGACTTTCGGGTCGGCCTCCTCGAGATCGGCGAAGAAATGCGGCGACAGGACCACCTTGGTGGTCACGTCGAGCGGCGCCAGCACCACCGGCCAGTCTGCGGCGAAGACCCGTTCGGCCGCGTGCGGGTCGTTCCAGATATTGGCCTCCGCGACCGGTGAGACATTGCCGGGCCGGTAGACCGCGCCGCCCATGATACAGACGGATTTGACGCGTTCCGCGATCGATGGATCGCGCTCCAGTGCGCGCGCGAGGTTGGTCAGCGGCCCGACGGCGCAGATGTCGATCTCGCCGGGCATTTCTTTCGTTTTTTCAATCAGATAATCCGCCGCGTCCAGCGCAACGACGGACCTTGCCGAGGCGGGAATTTCAACTTCGCCCAGACCGTTCCGACCGTGCACGAAATAGCTGTGGGGCTTCGGTTCCATGACCAGCGGCCGGCTGTCGCCACGCGCGACGTCGCCTGCGTGGCCGAAATAATCGAGCAGTGCGAGCGCGTTGTCGGTCGCTTCAGTAACCGACACATTGCCGAAGATGGTGGTCAGGGCGATGAGGTCGATGTCCGGGTGGGCGATGGCGTAGGCGATGGCCATCGTGTCGTCGATGCCGGGATCCGTGTCGATGATAATCTTGTGTGTCATATCCGTCCGTTTCTTGTTTTTGATTGTGCGAAGTGGCGCAGACCGTGCGTATATTGCCGGAGCGAAGTCAAGCGAATTTGCACATCGGATCGCAATCGGGGACAGAGGGGCCTTCATGTTCGACCGGAACCGGCAGTGGTGGCTGCTTTGCGCGCTGAGCGGCGTGCTCGGCCTGACCGTGCTTGGCGAGACGATTGTCGGCGTGGCCTTACCGACGATCCGAACGGATCTCGGCATGACCCAGATTGCCTCGCACTGGGTGGTCAACGCCTATCTGCTGACCTTTACATGCTTTGTGGCGCTCGGAGGCCGATTGGGCGACAAGCTCGGCCACGGTCTTGTATTCCAATCCGGCGCCGCCCTGTTTGCGGTGGCATCGCTTGCCGCGGGACTGGCGCCGTCCGGAGGCATTCTGATCGCGGCAACGGCCGTGCAGGGAATCGGTGCCGCCGTAATTTTCCCGGCCTCCATGGCCATGGTGACGGCCAGCTTCCCGCCCGAGAAACGCGGCACCGCCTTTGGCATGCAGACGACGGTCGGCGGCGTTTTCATGTCGAGCGGACCGTTGCTCGGAGGGTTGTTCTCCCAGGTGCTTTCGTGGCGCTGGATATTTCTGATCAACCTGCCGATTGTCCTGGCAATCGCACTCGTGGTGCTCGCCACCTGGCGGCCGTCGGATCAGCAAATGAGAGATAGCCGGGGACGCTTCGACCTGAGCGGCTTTGCGACGCTCTTTCTCGGCCTCGTGGCACTTGTCGTCTTTCTCATGCAGGGGGCCGATTGGGGATGGACGAGCCCGACGCTCCTGATGCTGCTTGTTTTCGGCATCGTGCTGATGATCGTGTTCTTCACGGTTGAGCGGCGACGGCCCGATCCGCTGATCGAGCTCGACCTTCTCGCCATCCGGACATTTACCGGCGGCACGATTTCCTTCTTTGTATTCCAGTTCAACAAGATCGCGATCTTCGTGTTTCTCGCCATGTACTTCCAGGAGAAGCTCGGACGTTCGCCGGTGGCGGCGGGTCTTGCCGTGATGATCGCCATCCTGCCGACACTGGTAACGTCGCTGATCACCGGTCGCATGACCGATCGGCTCGGCGCCCGCGTTCCGTTGATTTTCGGCTATGCGCTCAACGGCGCAGCTGTCGTGGCCATAGGCCTGCTCAGTGTCTTTGAGAGTTACTGGCTGGTCCTTTTGCCGCTGATCATCTGGGGCGCCACGCTTCCGCCATCGTCGATCCCGGCCCGGCAGGCACTGATGGGTGCGGTGCCCAAGGACAAGCACGGCCAGGCAAGCGGTATCAACCTGACCGTACAGATGCTTGGCGGCACGATCGGCATGGCGCTGTGCGGTTCGATCCTTGCGGCGACCGGCAGTTATCAGCTCGTCTTCCTGATTACCGGGTGTCTCGTTCTGGCGACAATTTTCGTAATCTGGTCAATGGTTGAGCGGGATTAGACCGCAAACCGCTCGGGTCGGCAGATGTCGAGAAGGCGAACCGCGGTGCCGTCGAGTATCTCGACCGCCGCGAAACGGCCGACGGCGGGGGCCAGGGTTACTCCCGAATGCATGACGGAAAGGTAGAGGCCCTTCACCTGCGGCGCGAAGCCGACAATCGGCAGCCCGTCCTCGGGGATCGGCCGCACGCCGACCGCCACCCGGTCCAACGTCACGGACGCCGTGTCGGTAAAACCGTTCCTGATATCCAGCAGCATCCGCTGCGCCACGGCTTCCGGGCCGTTTTCACCGGTTGCATCGATATATTCGGCGGCGCCGGCGACCAGGTTTGTTGAGACCTGGCGGATTTCCAGCGCCGGGTGGATCAACACCGTATTCACCAGCGGCGCATCGCACCGGTAATGGGCGATGATGGCGGGCGAGGCCTCGACGGGAAGATTTATGCCCAAAGGCGCGGTCAGATCCGCGGATCCGGTTCCCGAAGCCACGACGACGACGTCCGCCTCCAGTACGGCTCCGGAAGAAAGGCGCACGCCGGCGACCCGCTCGCCATCGACGACAAGCGCCGATGCCGTTTCGGGACAGCGGACCCCGGCACCGGCATCCCTTGCGGCGCGCAACAGCAGCCGGGTCGTCTCGACCGGCTCGGCCGCGCCTTCGCCGGCGGCAAAGGCCGCGAGCGCGGGCGGTTTCTTCAGCCGGGGTTCGAGGCGCGCGATCTCAGCGGCATCAAGCAGCCGCACGTCGTAGCCGGCGGCGGCCTGGATGCCCGCGCGGCGCTCGGTTTCGGCCCGGTCGTGCCGGCAGATCAGCGTCCCGGTCCACTTGAGAGGCAGCGCGCCGCCGAGTTCCTGCTGGAGCCTTCGGTATTCGCCGAGGGCGTGGTGCCGTAGCCGCGCATAGGGCTCGGTCGTGCCACTCCAGGCGTTGATCCATGCGAAGGACCTGCCGGTGGCGCCCTCGGCCGGATCGCCGCGGTCGATCAGGGTCACGGCAGCACCGCGCCGTGCCAGGTGGTAGGCGATCGATGCGCCGACAATACCGCCGCCGACAATCGCGACCCTGGGTTTGGCATTGCTCATCGGCGGTTTTCCGCTTGTTTACCGGGTGTTCAATCCTTCGCAGGCGGCTCGCAATACAGTCCGTAAAGCGTTTCGAGGACCGCCTGGACCTCCTCGGAAGCCAGCGAATAATAGATCGTCTGCGCGTCGCGCCGCGTCTTCACCAGCTTCAGGGCGCGCAGTTTCGCCAGGTGCTGCGACAGCGCGGACTGGCTGAGGTCCACGGTGGTCGCCAGTGCCCCGACGGCCATCTCGCCGCCGACGAGATTGCACAAAATGAGAAGACGCTTCGGATTGGCCATCGCGGCAAGCAGCTGCGCGGCCTGTTCGGCATTGCCGGACAAATCCGCCTGGCCGGCTCTATCCTGCACGATCGGCGCCATGGGTCTTCTCAGCCTTTCCTTTGTCAATCCTCACATTCTTATATAAGCAAATTCGAAAATAAATCTATCCCCGGCGTGCACGTGCCGACCTGGCCATTTCCGCGAGCACCGGCGCAAGCCGGCCGGAATCCTCCAGCACCGCATCGAATTCGACACGTACCAGCCGGTCGCCGCTGACCAGTTCGAAGCCGGCGGCATCGATGCCGCTGATCTGCCATTTTCCGGTTTTCTCGCCGGCAAGGACGCGGGCATAGACCTCGACGGCATCGGCGTGGTCGCCGTTCATGTGTTCGATCGCGCTCTCCTCCATTTCGGCGAGCGACTCGAGGGCCGGGGACGCGATCAGAAAATCCCCGGGCACAAGCTGATAGGCCTTGCCGAACCCGCCATTGAGGCTCGCGGAGGCCGGATCCAGTCGGTAGAACGAGAAATCGGCGAAATCGGCATAGAGGGCCGATTTCGGGTGGCGGCGCAGGAAACGCGCGCGGATCCTCGCATGCCGCTCCTCGTCGCGTCCGATCCTCTCCGCGATGCACTGCAGCGTGATGCGCGGATGCGCCAGCGGGTCGCCCTTGCCGGGCGCGCCGAGCAGCAGCGAGACGCGCGGATCGTTCTTCAGGCCGGATGTGTGGCCGGACAGGTCGGAAACCAGAATGACCGGCGCCCTGTCAATGTCGTTCGCGACAGCGGTGCGGCTGGCAAAGGGGTGCCCGCCATCCGGAAGCAGGACGGCCAGCGACCCGCAGCGCGCACTGCTGACAAGGCGCCGGGCGAGCGCCCGAGCCTCGTCATCGGTCTCGCGGATTGTCTGTTTCTTTTGCGCCATGACACATTACTCGGACGAAAATCTGGGTGCGATGGCCGGCATGACCTGGCCGGCAACCGTGTCGAAGCTGCGGCGGGTCTTGTTGTGCGGGTGCTCGGCCGCCTCGCGGGGCGTCAGCACGGGTGTGACGCAGGCATCGCTTTGCGCGAAGATCTCGGTCCATTCGTCCCGGCTTCGCCTGCGG
Organism: Nitratireductor sp. XY-223; assembly: GCF_004959855.1. Taxonomy (GTDB): domain Bacteria; phylum Pseudomonadota; class Alphaproteobacteria; order Rhizobiales; family Rhizobiaceae; genus Hoeflea_A. Next base: position 185,764 of record NZ_SPNT01000006.1, read on the forward strand.
AAAACGGCGGTGAGCTGCGCCCTCAGTTCATCCCAGTGCGACCGGTTGTATTGGCGCTCCAGCCAGACCGGATCGAGCCCGAGCCCGTCCACCAGTGCGGCAAAGAACTGGGGTTCCAGCGGCGCGACGGCCACATATCCGCCATCCGCGGTCTCGTAGGTATCGTAAAACGGGCATCCGGAATCCAGCAGGTTCATGCCGCGCTTGTCGCCATCCCACAGGCCAGATGCCATGAAGGAGAAGATCGGTGTCGCCAGCATCGCGGCGCCATCCACCATTGCGGCATCGACAACCTGTCCCTTGCCGGTCTGCGCGCGCGCATAGAGCGCCGAAAGGACGCCCATGATGAGGACCATGGTACCGCCGCCGTAGTCGCCGATCAGGTTGAGCGGGGGAACCGGGCGGTCGTCATGGTGGCCGATCATCGACAGAACGCCGGCCATCGAGATGTAGTTGAGATCGTGGCCGGCCCTGTCGGACATCGGACCCTGCTGCCCGTAGCCGGTCATGCGCGCATAAATCAGTCCCGGGTTGCGGGCGATCATCGCGTCGGGCGAAAAGCCCAGCCGCTCCATGACGCCCGGCCTGAACCCCTCGATCAGCACATCGGCATCGTCGATCAGTTCCACCGCTTCGAGGCGGTCCTCCTCGGTCTTGAGATCGAGCTGCACGATCCGCCGGTAAAGCACGTCCGGATTGGTCTGAGGGTCCAGCGGCAGAAAGACCGCCGAGCGCCCCTTGGCCTCGATACGGGTGACGTTCGCGCCGAGGCTGGCGAGGATGTAGCATGCGAAGGGGGCGGGGCCGAGCCCCGCCATCTCGATGATCTTCAATCCGTTGAGCGGCCTTGCCATGGACTATTTCGGCGCCAGGCGGATGGCGCCGTCAAGACGTATCGTCTCGCCGTTGAGCATGGTGTTGTCGAGGATGTGCATGACAAGCGCGGCGAAATCCTCCGGCGTTCCGAGCCTGGAGGGGTACGGCACGGAGGCCGCGAGGCTGTCCTGAACCTCCTGCGGCATGCCCATCAGCATGGGCGTTCCGAAAATGCCGGGTGCAATCGTCATGACGCGGATGCCGAAACGGGCAAGTTCGCGCGCCGCCGGAAGCGCCAATGAATGGATGCCGCCTTTCGACGCCGCGTAGGCGGCCTGGCCGATCTGTCCGTCGAAGGCTGCGACCGAAGCGGTGGAGATGATGACCGCGCGTTCGTTGTCATCCATCGGGTCCAGCCTGGACGCCCGGTCGGCAACCAGTCTCAGGAGGTTGAAGGAGCCGATGAGGTTGACGTTGATCACCCGCGAGAACAGCTCGAGATCGTGCGGGCCCTCGCGGCCGACGATGCGGCTCGCATTGGCGATGCCGGCGCAGTTGATGAGGACGCGCGCCTCGCCATGGGCGTCGGCGGCCGCGGCAACGGCTTCCTCGGCGGCTTTGGCGCTGGAGACGTCGCAACCGAGCGCGATGCCGCCGATCTCGTCGGCGACGGATTTTGCCTGTTCCTCGTTGATGTCGAGGACCGCGACCTTCGCCCCCGCGGCGGCCAGCGCCCGGGCCGTCCCGGCGCCCAGTCCCGATCCGCCGCCGGTGACGATTGCAGCCTGTCCGTTAACCTTCATGGATACCTCCCGTACTGAGTAGACAAATTTGCCTAACACCTGTTTGGTGCAGCAATTGGGTCACTGGGTGGCAGACTGTTTGTGGCTGGTCAAGCCCCTGACGATATCCTGCGCGGTGATTGTCCCGACCAGCGCTCCGTCGTCCATGACGCCCACGGTGCCGGGACTGTTCGCCAGCGTGTCCAGAATTTCGGTCAAAGGCGTCTCCGGGCTTGCCGTCCCGGCAAACTCGCCCGAGATTGTGCCCGCACCGTCGCCGGTCATGACATCGCCGGCCACGAGCATCGAGAGCGGGTTCATGTTGGCGACGAAATCGGCGACATACTCATTTGCCGGATTCTGGACGATCTCCTGCGGCGTGCCGCACTGGACGATGCGGCCGCCTTCCATGATGGCGATGCGATTGCCGATCCGGAAAGCCTCATCGAGATCGTGACTGACGAAGATGATGGTCTTGTGCAGTTGTTCCTGCAACTGCAGCAATTCGTCCTGCAGGCGCGTGCGGATCAGCGGATCGAGCGCCGAGAAGGGCTCGTCCATAAGAAGGATCGGCGCGCCGGTGGCGAAGGCACGCGCAAGGCCGACGCGCTGCTGCATGCCGCCGGACAGCTCGTTGACCCTGCGGCCCGCCCACTGAGAGAGGCCGACAAGCTCAAGCTGCTCGGCAACCTTGGCCTTGCGCTCGGATGTCGCCATGCCCGAAAGCTCCAGCCCGAATCCGACATTGTCGGCGACCGTGCGCCAGGGCAGAAGGCCGAACTGCTGGAACACCATGGCGACGCGCTCCATGCGCAAATGGCGCAATTCGCCCGGCGTGCAGCGCTGCGGATCGACATAGCCGTCGCCATTGTCGACGAGCGTCTCGCCGCGGATCACGGGGTTGAGCCCGTTGACGGCGCGCAGCAGGGTCGACTTGCCGGAGCCGGAGAGCCCCATCAGCACGATGATCTCGCCCTTCTCGACATCGAGATTGGCGCCGGCGACGCCCAGCACCTGGCCGGTTTCCTTCTGGATGGCCTCGCGGCTTTCGCCGCGGTCGACCAGGGCGAGGGCGGATTGCGGATCCTCGCCGAAAATGATGTCCACATCCTTGAAACGAACGACCGGCTTGCTCATTTCTGCTCCTCCCCGGCGCGGAACATGCGGTCGAGAATGATGGCGACGACGACGATGACGAAGCCGGCCTCGAAGCCGAGCGCGGTGTTGACCGAGTTGAGCGCGCGCACCACCGGAACGCCGAGCCCGTCGGCCCCGACCAGCGCGGCGATCACAACCATCGACAGCGACAGCATGATGGTCTGGGTCAGACCCGCCATGATCTGCGGCATGGCATAGGGCAGTTCGACCTTCCACAGGAGCTGCTGTTTCGTGGCGCCGAATGCCTGGCCGGCCTCGAGCAGTGCCTTGGGTGTCGATGAAATGCCGAGATGCGTCAGCCGGATCGGTGCCGGGACGACGAAGATCGCCGTTGCGATGAGGCCCGGCACCATGCCGATGCCGAAAAAGACGATCGCCGGTATGAGATAGACGAAGGTCGGCAGGGTCTGCATCAGGTCCAGAATGGGGCGGATTGTCGTATAGAGGCGCGGCCGGTGGGCGGCGGCAATGCCGATGGGAACGCCGACCGCCATGCACACGAGGCAGGCCGATAGCACCAGCGTCAGCGTCTCGGTGGTCTCCTCCCAGTAGCCCTGGTTGACGATGAACAGAAAGCCGACGGCCACGAAAGCCGCGGTCGAGACAGAGCGGCGCAGGCCGTAGGCGAGCGCCACGAAGGCGGCGATCGCCAGCAGCGGCGGCGGTGTCTGCAGAAGCCACAATATCGCGTCGATGGCGGTTTCCAGGACATTGGCGAGCCCGTCGAAGAACCAGCTGCCGTAGTCGATCAGCCAGTCAACGACGGCCTCTGACCAGTCGCCAATCGGTATCTTGTACTCCGTCAGCCATTCCATCCCGGCTCCCCCGCGCGATTTAGTCTTTTAGTTTGGAATGCCGTGCGCACTCTTCGCAAGGTCTAATTACGGCAACAAAAAACCGCCCCGATCGATACGGGGCGGTTGATTGCAAAACAGTCTTAGTTTCCGAGGCTGGACTTGACGGCGGCGACGCCGTCACCGCCATCGACCGTGGTCACACCGGCCAGCCAGGCCTCGACCATTTCCGGATGGCCCTTCAGCCATGCCTTGGCGGCATCGGAGGGATCCTCGCCGTCGTCGAGGATGGCGCCCATGATCTCGTTCTCCATTTCGAGGGAGAATTTGAGGTTCTTGAGCATGGCGCCGACATTGGCGCATTCGTCGACATAGCCCTTGCGCACATTGGTGTAGACCGTGGCGCCGCCGAAATCGGGTCCGAAGTAGTCGTCGCCGCCCGACAGATATGTCAATTCGAAATTGGCGTTCATCGGATGCGGCGCCCAGCCGAGGAAGACGATCGGCTCGTCGCGCTTGTCCTTGCGGGCGACCTGCGCCAGCATGCCCTGCTCGGAAGATTCAGCCAGTTCGAAACCGTTGAGGCCGAAGGCGTCGGACGAGATCATGTCGAGGATGATCCGGTTGCCGTCATTGCCGGGCTCGATGCCGTAGATCTTGCCGTCGAGGGCGTCCTTCTGCGCGGCGATCTTGCTGAAATCGTCGATGCCCAATTTGGCGCCGGCCGCATTGGTCGCCAGCGTGTATTTCGCGCCTTCCAGGTTCTCGCGCACGGTTTCGACCGATCCGTCGTCGCGGTAGGGCGCGAGATCGGCCTCCATGGTCGGCATCCAGTTGCCCAGGAAGATGTCGATATCGCCGTTCTTCAGCGACGTGTAGGTCACCGGGACGGAAAGGACCTTGATGTCCGTCTCATAGCCAAGCGCGTCGAGGACGGCGGTCGTTGCGGCCGTGGTCGCCGTGATATCCGTCCATCCGACGTCGGAGAAGCGCACTGTCTTGCAGCTTTCCGGCTCGGCGGCGAGCGCCTGCGCGGAGACCGCGGCGGTGAACGCCAGCGCCAGCATAGAGGTTTTGATGGTTGTCATGTCGGACCCCCCATTTTGTTGTTTCAGGTGTGCCAATTGTCGTTTCGGTTTTTTCCGGGCGCATCGCGCCACAAAGTCCGGCGTTTTGCAAGCTTTTATTGAATGATGGTTCAAAATAAATTGGTTTTTGGCGGCAAGTCGCTCATAATGCGGGCCATCAACACGAGGCGAGGGGAGCCGCATGCCCAAGGTAGGGATGGAGCCGATACGGCGCCGGTCATTGGTCGAAGCGGCCATTTCGGCCATTCACGCGCGCGGTTCGCTCGACATCACCATCCGTGACATTGCCCGGCGTGCAGGCGTGTCGCAAGGGCTTGCCCACCACTATTTCGGCAGCAAGGATGCGCTGATCGTTTCCGCCATGCGCCACCTTTTGACCGAGTACGGCCGACAGGTGCGGCTCGAAATGAAGAAGGCGGACACGCCGCGCGCGCGAATTTCGGCAATCATCCGGGCGAGCCTCGGGCGCGAGCAGTTCAAGCCGGAAACCGTTTCAGTCTGGCTGGTATTCTACGTGCACGCACAGGAATCGAAGGAGGCCCATGCCCTGCTTTCGATCTATGCGCGCCGGCTGTGCTCCAACCTCGTCTACAACCTGAAACCGCTTGTCGGGCCTCAAGCCCGGGCCGTCGCCGAGGGCGTCGCGTCCATGATCGACGGTCTTTACATCCGCAAGGCGCTCGGCAGCCTCGACAGGGACGTGACCGCGGAAAAGCTCGTCGAGGACTATGTGGAGCGGCAATTGCAGGGCGGGCACAACAACGAAGTATGACATGTGAGAATAGCTGCGCATGACGGCAAAAGCCGTCGAAGTGCGGCTTCGCTGCGTCTGCGCTTGACGCCCTCGGCGCGCAGGCCGGAAATTACGGTTCCCGATCTGCGACCTCTGTCCCAACACCCCGCGTTTCAAATTGCGCGATTTTCCTCTAGGATCAGGGGCGGAGGGGGGCTGACAATGATCAGAGGCGTTTCCCTGTTCATTTCGGTATTCTTGATTTTTCTTGGTGTCACGCTGCGCGCCGGCGACGCCGGTGTCACGCGACCGGGTCAGTTTTACTCGGGTGCGCCCGGCCCGTTCCTGGTCGCGCCGGCGGGCCAGTACAGAACCCGGTTGGGTTGGCTGATCGGTTCGATGATCACCTATGACAACATGGGTTTTTTCGACAAATTCAGCTTTTTCGCGCCGGTGGTGCCCGGAAAGTACCAGGATTCGGTCAGGGCGGAACTGAATCATTATCGCGGCCTGCAGGGCATGGCCTATTACCGGTACAGCGAGGCGCTGGTCCGCGACCTTGCCCGCCTTCAGATCATGACGCTTGAGAACGATCGGCTGAGCCTGGCGCTGAGCACGGTGCCGGCGGCATTGCTGGCGGATATCTCGGCGATGGCGCTGAATTCCGGGATAAAGCACATATTGCCGGCGCAGCGGCAAGGCGTCCTGGCGCTCGACTCGCAATATCTGACGCCGGGAACAGAACAGAATATTGCCGCGCGCTACGCGTTTGCGGATCTGGAGATTCGCTATAGCGAATTGCTGGGCCAGTCCTACATGAACAGTGTCAGGCAAAAGCTCGGGCAGCAGGTGACCGCGTCCGAGCTGCGCGATCTGATGTCGGAATCCGTGATCTCCGCGGCGGTCGGTCAGACCATCGCGGAATTCAGCCAGTCGCCGGAACGGTTGATGGACGTGCTGCGGCGGCAGAAGGTCATGGACGTCGCGGCCTATGGCTGTGCCTGCGTGCTGGACAACAAGACCCATCGTCCGCCTGACGCGGTGGTCGCCGTTCTGGGCCCCACGGACTCCTACCGCACCCGGCTGGGTTTCCTGCTTTCGGTGCAACTCACACCGCCGAATACAACGATCCTGAACGTCATGTCCGGGGCGCAGGCACAGGCGTTCCTCGGCAACGAACTGGCGGCCGTCCGGAAGATGCGAAGTGGCGAGCCGCTGCGCTATGCCTCCTACATGCGGAGCCTCCTCGTCGACCTGGAGCAACTGGAGGAAGAACAGATCAAGGCGCTGCAGTCGGGAATGCCTCGCGCGTTGATCGAATCCACCGTCATCAACGTATTGTTCGGGGCCATGGCGCTGGGTGGAGGCGGCACGGCGCAGGTCGTCTCGATACTTGCAAATGCAGGCTATGGCGCCCTTTCGAGCTATGCGACGATGTCGGACGAACTCAAGGTCCGGGCGCAGATGGCGGCGTTGCGCGAAACGGTCCTCGACCAGATCCTGCCGCTCGCGGACAAGTGCGGATGCGGGGCAGGCCTGGCCGTGGCGCCGAAGACCGTGAAGCAGGGCGAAACATCCGGGGACAACTGATGTGACAAAACACCCACACATCCGAACAAGATCGAGTCTTTTCGGCATTGCACGGTTCCTCGGATCGGTGCTTTTCGCGATCGCCGCATTGCCCGGTATCGGCTGGGCCGACGCGCCGGAGGATCCCTGTCTGAAACCGCCCGCAAGCCAGGCCAGAGGGGACGATGACTCGGGGCACGGTCCCTGGAGGCATGCGGTGAGCATCGAGCACCATCGCGGACTGGTCTTTCGCGATATCAAGGCGGGCGGCTGGCCGTTTTTGCGCTCGTTCTACATCTCCCATTTTGTTTTGACATTCGATGTGAATGGCCAGTCGGTCCGGCGGACGGTCCGCTATTGCAGCGGCGACGACCAATGGACCAACAGCGATTGGGACAAGGACCGCGCCGTTTTCACCTGGTATTACGGGCACGGAATCCGGGAGCGCGGCATCGCCGGTGACTTCACCGTTACCTACGAGACGAAATACGGAACGCTCGGCAAGCCTTGCGCCGGACGCGACGGTTTCATGTCAAGCTCGTTCACACGAAATTGCGCCCGGTGGGTTCCGAAGGTGAGTTACGAATGGCTGGCTGACTCTTCCACCGGCGCTCGCCTGAAGTCGGTCACGGCATTCTACCGGCTCGACTATGGCCGCGCCGCGATCACGCTTGTCAGCGATCCCGACAGTGCGGTGCCGGCCGGAATGGCGGCCGGTGTGCATCCGATGGTCATCCACGAAACGTCGTTTGTCGCCGTGAGCGACGGAAAGAAGGGGCAGTACGACAATATCCATACAGCCTATCCGATGAACGGCCGGCGGACGGTTGTGGTACCCGGGTGCCGTTCCTACGGCTATGACTGCACCCACCTGCACTGGCGTTGGGGCGGGGCCGACGTTCCTCCGCTGGATCCTCTGGAGGAGCCGTTCACGGAGCGAAAGGCTTCCGGTGCCAAGCCGGGGGTGCCCTATCTGGTCAAGGGACAGACGATCGAAGTCTTCGTGACGGCCGACAACGGAGAAGGCGACGTCGGCGATCCGCGATCGCTGGTCAACGCCGAGGTTCTGGCGACGGCCGAGGTTTGCAAGAGCCGGTTTGCCGAGGCGCTCGACGGGGTTTCCAACACCAAGCTTCGGGACGTGATAAAGCCTGTCGTCGTCTGGTATGTTGCGAAATCCGAACAGCCGGAAGACACTTTCTTCAGGCACGGTTTCTTTGCGCTCGAACCACTGGAGTTCTGGTCGGTGCCCGAAGGCGTCAGCTACGTCGTGGACAATCTGTACGAGTGGCAGCGTCAGGGGTGTGACCCCATGGTCGGCGTCTCGGCCGCGACCGTTCGGAAGGCAACCGAATGACCCGGCTGCGCTCAGTTGTTGTTTTCCTGACGCTGTTGCTTGTTTCCTTTCCGGCAACCGCGCAGTCCGATGGCCAGTTGTTTCGGCTGAGGGACACGTTTGTCCCCGGAACGTCCGGCAACCAGGTGATCGTGCGGATTCAAAATCTCGGCGCGGCACCCAGCCCGGACTTTGCCCCCCAGGTCCAGGGCGAACCGAAATGGGTTGCCGTGACATCGATCGACCCGCCGATGGCGCAGTTGGCACCGGGCGCCTTCCAGGATTTTCTGTTGACCTTCGACATTGCGGCCGACGCGCCCCCGGGGTCGAGTGAAGCGGTCTCGATATTCTTCAACATGGGCGTGGCGATACCGTCGGCGCGGTTCGATCTCGTCGCCGATTTTGTCGAGCGTATCGAAGGTACGGCGGATGTGGAACTGCCGGACTTGGAAGACGTCGAGATACACGACAGTTTCAAGGCCGGATCGACCGGCAACGCAGTCGTTTTCCGCGTTGAAAACACCACGGCATTCCCGGTGACGGGACTGAACCTGCGTCCTGAACTGCCCGCACAGTATCTGACACTGGACAGCATCGATCCGCAGGATATCGACCTGGAACCCGGGGAGACCGTCGAGATCACTGCCGCGTTTTCGGTTCGACCGGATGCCGATGTGGGCGAAGAAGATGTCGTCGGCTTCCACTTCGACACCCGCTCGGATTCGCAAATTCCGATCCCCCGGTATCGTTTGATTGCCACGATCGATGAGGGGGAAGAGATCGCCTCCTGCAATTCGGCGGTGGATTCCGGTGGTGACGAAGGCGGCGGTGTCGAGGTTGATCTCGGCGGCTTCACCGGCAAGGCCGGGTTCAGCTGGCAAATGCACGACATCAAGGATCAGATGGACGTCACGGTCGGCAGCGTTTCGAAGACGACCGGATGTGTCAGCGGGACCGGAACGTTCGAGTTTGACGTCCAGCCCGGCGCGCGCACCGCGCGCGTCAAGGTCACGCCGAATTGCGAGGATACCAGCGGGACCGCCTGGAGTTTCACCTTCGAATGCCCGCTGGAATCGGAAGTCACCGCAGATGGCCAGGGCAATGCGATCAATACGGGCGGCGCCACCGGGCCGGGGACCGGGACTGCGGTCGCGGGCGGGCAGCCCGGAGTAGGCGGGCCTGGCGGACAGCTGACGCCCGGGACGACTGTTCCGACGGCGGCCGGGCAGCCGGTGGTGCCCGCCGCGCCGCCTCCGAACGCCATTGCCCCGTCGGGCGTTGCCGTCGGCGAGGCCGAGACGAACAACGATCCCGCCAGCGCGACGCCGATCAATCCCGGCGACACCGTCACCGGCACAATCGGCGAGCGGGGCGATTGGGATTTCTACGCAGTTTCCCTGGCGCACCAGGGCGAACTGACCGTGGCATTCCCGCAGGTCCCGCCCGGGATCAACATCGCGTTCCGGGTCCTGGACTCGAATGGCTCCCAGGTCTGGGGCTGGCAGGGCGCAACGGACACCGGTGTTCCGTTTTCAGGCTGGGTCGATCTGAAAGTGCCCGGCGACTACCTCATCGAGGTGCGCGACGGATCGAGCAACGCCTTCTCCGCTTCGCCCTATACACTCGTGACCAGTTTCATACCGACCGCCGATACCGGAGAGCCCAACGACACGTTCCAGGATGCGAAGCCCCTGGAGTGGAACCATGCCATCCGTGCCAATATTCTGCCCCGGGGCGACTGGGACCACTACCGTGTCGAAGCGGACCGGCTGGGACAGATCACCGTCGATTTCCGCGGTGTTCCCGACGAGGTGAACATGGCTTTCCGCGTGCTCGACGCGAACGGCGGCCAGGTCTGGGGCTGGCAAGGCGCGTCGACCGCCGGTGAGACCTACAAGGGCACCGCGGACCTGCCGAAGCCGGGCACCTACGTTATCGAGGTGCGTGACGGCTCCAGCAATGCGCGTTCCGCGGTGCCCTACGAAATGGTGGCCTCGTTCGACCCGGCGTATGACGCCGGCGAGCCGAACAACGATCACAACACCGCAACGCCCGTTGGCTTCGGCACCCAGGTCTGGGCGAACATTCTGCCGCGCGGCGACTGGGACCACTACCTTATCGACGCCCCGCATCAGGGCGAGCTGACGGTCGATTTCAACGCCGCGCCGGACGAGCTGAACATGGCTTTCCGCGTGCTCGATTCCGAGGGCGGTCAGGTCTGGGGCTGGCAGGGCGCATCAACCGCCGGCGAGCTGTTCCGCGGCTGGGCCGACCTCAAGTCGCCGGGACAGTACGTGGTCGAGGTGCGCGACGGCTCGTCGAACGCGCGTTCGCACCAGCCCTATGGCGTGGTTATCTCTTTCCTTCCGACCGCAGACACGGCTGAGCCGAACGATGTGCACGCCGACGCGACACCGCTGGCACTTGGCGACAAGATACAATCGAATATTCTGCCGCGTGGCGACTGGGATCACTACAGTGTCAACGTGCCGGCCCTAGGACAGCTCAATGTCGATTTCCCGGTTTCCCCGCCGGAATTGAACATGACGTTCAGGGTCCTGAACGCCGATGGAAGTCAGGTCTGGGGCTGGCAGGGCGCATCGAGCGCTGGCGAGCTGTTCCGCGGCTGGGCCGACTTGAGCTCGGCGGGCACCTATATCGTCGAGGTTCGCGACGGATCGTCAAACGCGCGCGCAATTGCGCCCTACGAGGTGAAAGTGACGCTGGACGCGGCGGCCGACGATGCCGCCGAGCCGAACGGTTCGGTCGCAACCGCGACGCCGATTGCATCGGGCAACATCGCGCGGGGAAGCATCCTGCCGCGGGGCGACCAGGATTTCTACGCGTTCGCATCGCAGACGGGCACGGTCAGCGTCGAGTTCGTCGAGAGCCCCACGAACCTGAACATGGCGTTTCGTGTCCTGGACCCCGGCGGCAGCCAGGTTGTCGGATGGCAGGGGGCGAGCACCGCAGGCCAGCTATTTGCAGGAAAGGCCGAGCTTCCCGGCCCCGGACGGTATGTTCTGGAGGTCCGCGACGGTTCCTCCAACGCCCGCTCGCCGGCGGCATACGCGTTCGTGCTGAGGGATCTCTGAGGGGTCGATCCGGTCGGGGTAAAGCGCGGCCCGTGTCCTTCATGCCGCCACGGGGCACCATGGCCTGCTCAAGAAACGGCCCGTGCCGACGTGTCGCGGAAACGGTCAAGTCTCTCCAGATAGCCTGACCTGGCCCGGTCATCGATCCACGCGCTTTCAAATGTGTTGCGCATGAAGCGTATCATGTCTTCGTCGGTGAAGCCTGCGGCCGCCTGGCACGCCGCCAGCGTCCGGTTCAGGTAGCCGCTCCCGAACTGGGCCGGGTCATCGGTGTTCAGCGATATCAGCGCACCGGCATCGAACAGCGTCCTGATCATTTCGACCCTGTCGGACGGGGCCGATGTCATGGAGACGTGAAATGTCGGGCAGCCCGTCAAGGCAATACGCTGGCTGACGATCTTTTTGACAAGAGTGATGTCCTGTGCGGTGTTCAGACCATGGTCGATGCGTTCCACGCCCAACAGGTCAACGCAATCACGGATGTGGGCGAGCGATTCCGGTTGATTGACGTCGCAGTGGGATGTCAGGCGATAGCCGCGGTCGCGCGCCGCTGCCATGACCGGCGCGAACAGGGCAGGGAAGTTGGGTGTTTCGAAATTGTCCAGCCCGATCCCGACGATCTCGTCGCGATGCGGATCAAGCAGGTTGAGCGTTTCCATTGCGTTTTGAACCGGGTGATCGCGTTGGAAACAAGCGATCCACCGGATTTCGATATCGTAATCGCGCTTTGCTTCTCGCCGCACACGGCTCAACGCTTCAATGCATTCGGCAAGCGGAACGCCTTGGCGAATGGCTTGTTGCACATCGAATGTCACTTCCAGATAGACAACGTTTTCTGCGGCCGATTTGCGAACGAAAGCCATTGCCGTGTCGTAGTAGTCCTGGGCCGTTCGCATCGCTTCCCGGCAGATGTCCAGGCACCTCAGGAAATTGACCAGATTGTTGGTCAAACCGGTCTTGGTTTCATTTTGCATGCGGCGGATGCCATCGGGATCATCGAACGGCAGGGAAATATTGTTGCGCTCCGCGATGACCAGGAGCAGATCGCCTTCGAGCGTCCCTTCCAGGTGAACGTGAAGTTCGGCCTTTGGCATGTTGCGGATGAATGCGCTTACTTCAGCCATGTTCGGTTCCATTTTCGCTGTGTGCCGGCAGCTTCGCGGCCTGCGCGTCAAACTCTGCGAGCCAGGCCTGTTTCCAGTCTCTCTTGGTCGCTTCATCGATCCACGCCGCATCAATCGCGTTGCAAAGGAAGTCCCTTGTGTCGGCCAGCGTGAATCCGAACTCGTCGATCATGTCGGCAAAGGCACGCGCCGGATCGGTATGGTGCAGGGGAGGGTCGTCACTGTTGGGAAAGATGCGCAAACCCATCTGACCCATCTTGCGGATCGGGTGCTGCGTGCGAAACGCGTCGCCCGCGAGCGTTTTGATGTAGGTGGTATTGGTGGGAACGATGGAAAACGGAACTCCCGCGTCGATGCAGCGGGCCGCGAGCTCCGGCGCATCGGTAATCGTGTATCCGTGGTCGATGCGCTCGCAGCCCAGCAGATCCAGGCATGTCTCGATATTGCGCGCCGGCTCCAGAAATTCACCGGCGTGGGCCGTGCGGCGCAGCCCGTGTTCGCCGGCAAGGCGATAGGACTTCCAGAACTTTTCCGGCGGATGACCGGTTTCAAGGTAGTCCATGCCAAGGCCGATCACTTCGTCGCGCGGACTATCGACGACCCACTGGACCATCTCATAGGCGGCTTCCGGCGTTCCCTCCCGGTCGATGGACGGGATCAACCGTCCGATGATGCCAAAATCCGCTTCAGCGGCGACCAGACCGTCGATCAGCCCGTCGACGGCGGTTTCATAGGAGACCTTGGCGATCGTGGCGTGGTCGGTCGGGTTCCAGAAGATCTCCCGGTACCGTACGCCGCATTCGGCGGCTGACCTTTGAATGTCGTAGGCGACACGCGCAAAATCATCCCGGGTAACCATCGACCGGCAGATGATCTTGAGCGTTGGAAGGATGGACTGGACCTCGCCTCCGGATTTTCGCGCATACAGGGTGTTGTGGATATCGCCTTCGGGAAGCGCAACGCCGTTCTTTGTCGCCAGCGCGACCAATGTATCCGGCGTCACCGCACCGTGGAGATGCAGGTGCAATTCTGGCTTGGGCACCGCCCGGAAGAATTCATAAAGCTCGGTCATTTTTGCGCAAAAACGTCCATACCCACCGTCCTGTCGATGATGAAGAACAGGATCAGCGTGAAGAAGATGATGATTGATGTGATCGCGGCCGGGGACGCGTCGGGGGTGTATTCGATCTGTGACATCAACTGGACGGGCAGGGTCTGGGTTTCCGGCCCGACCAGGAAGATCGCTATCGTGATGTCATTGAACGAAAACGTGAAAGCGATAATGGCGCCGGCAACGATGCCCGGCAGGATCATGGGGAAGGTTATCTTCCAGAACGTCACCCAGGGCGTGGCGCCGAGGCATTGCGCGGCTTCCTCCAGCGACAAATCGGTTCCGGCCATGCTCGACCATATCGGGCGCAGCATGAGCGGGATCGTCACGACGGAGTGGGCCACAAAGAGATTGAGAAGGCTGAGCCCCTCCAGCCGAAACTGCAGGACGACATTGAAGAATGCGAAACCGAACACCACTCCGGGAATGATCAGCGGCGACAGCATCAGGATTTCGAACGCGCCCTTGGCCCGGAACCGATGGCGTGTCAGCACCCTTGCCGCCATGACCGCAAAGACCGTTGCGATCAGCGTGGATACCGTAGCCACGATCAGGCTGGTCCGCATGGACGTCAGGAACCAGTCCAGTTCCATGACGCGGAAATACCATCGCAGTGAAAATCCTTTCGGCGGAAAGGTCAGGAATTCCGCGGCGGTAAAGGACGACACCACGGTGACCACCACCGGCGCCAGAACGAAGACCAGCCAGAAGCAGACGCTGCCCCATAAAAAGACGCGTCCGAGCTCGACAAGCGGCTTCTCCCAGATCTTCTCGGTGACCTGATACGACATCAGCCGGCCTCCACATCGCGCATCAGGCGGCGGCTGACGAAGCGGTGCAGGATCACGAATCCGAGCCCGAGGACCAGCAGCACGCCGGCCACCGCTGTCGCCTTCGACCAGTCGAAGAGCGTATAGGCATACTGGTACATCAATACCGTCAGGATCGGCGATCGCGGACCGCCCAGCAGAAACGGTGTCGCAAAGGCCGTCATCGACAGACTGAAGACGAGAAGCATGCCGGTCAGCAGGCCGGGCAGCGTGAGCGGAACGACCACCTTGAAGAAAATCACCGGCGGCGAGGCGCCCAGGCTCATTGCCGCGGCTTCGAGGTTCCGGTCAATCCGCTGGATCACGGTCAGCAGCGACAGAACCATGTAGGGCAGCAGCACATGGGTCTCGCCGACAACGATGGCAAAGGTGTTCTGTATCAGTCTCAGCGGTTCGTCGATCAGGCCGATACCGACCAGAAAGTCATTGACCACCCCGTTTTCACCCAGGATGACGGTCCATCCATAGGCGCGCACAACGGCGGACAGCAGGAACGGGAAAATCACGATCACCATCACGACAGTGCGCGCACGGGATGACGCCCGCGACGCGACAAGCGCGATGGGGTAGCCCGCCAGCACGGTCAGGGCCGTCACCCAGACGCTGACGATTATCGATCGCCTGAGCGCCTTTCGAAATGTGCCGCTTTCGACAAGATTCTCGTAGTTTTCCAGCGACAGGCCAGCTCCGCTGAGCGGCGTCAGGCTTTGAAACAGCAGATACAGACACGGTATGACGAGCAGCACGACGAGCCACACGGAAGCCGGCGCGCCGATGATGTAGGTCTCGCGTTTGGCCCCGGTGCTCATTCGGTTGCGATCTCCATGTCGGGCTCGAGGACCAGGATTGCGCCGTCTCGCGGCTTCACCGCGACGTCGGAACCGATCGGCAGATCGGCGGCGGTGCTGACATAGAGCGGTCGCGGGATCCCGGGCACATCGACGACATAGGTGTTGATCGCCCCACGATAGCTGGTCTGCCGGACGCGGCCGGCCAGGCCGGTGTCGCCGTCTCCGCCGAACTCGATATCCGTCGACCGGAGCCCCACCAGTCGACTGCTTCGCCCGTCATGTTCGGCGGCAAAGCGTTTGCCGTTGATGACGACAGCACCCGGTTCGGCCCCGTCCGGTGCAAAAATGTTCTCGACGCCGAGAAAGTCGGCGACAAAGGCGGATGTCGGCCGCTCCCAGATTTCCTTCGGCTTGCCGACGGTGACCACCTCGCCCTGGTTCATGACGACGATGCGGTCCGACAGGGTCAGTGCTTCTTCCTGGTCATGGGTCACGAAAACCGAGGTCACCCCGGTCTCGTTTTGAATGCGCTTCAACTCGAAGCGCATCTCCGCCCGAAGTTTCGCGTCGAGGTTCGAAAGGGGTTCATCCAGCAGGAGAACGCGCGGTTCGATCACCAGCGCCCGCGCCAGCGCAACCCGCTGCTGTTGTCCGCCGCTGAGCTGGCGCGGGAACCTGTCCTCCTTGCCCGGGAGGCCGACAAGTTCCAGGAACTCCGATGTCCGCCGCCGAATGTCCGCCGGCTCCATGCCTCTGCGCCTGAGCCCGAACGCAACGTTCTCCGCCACCGTCATGTAGGGAAACAGCGCGTAGTTCTGAAAGACCACACCCAGATCCCGAAGCCACGGTTTGACGTCATTGATGCGTGCACCGTCGATGAAAATGTCGCCTGCGGTCGGCTCTTCGAAGCCGATGATCATCCGCAAGGTCGTGGTTTTTCCGCATCCGGATGGGCCCAGCAAGCTCAGGAAACTTCCCGATTCGACGTCAAACGAGACGTTCGACGCGGCGGCAAAGTCTCCGTAGTACTTGCTAAGACCCGTTAGCTTGACTTCGGCCATTTTTATACCGGCAACCTATTGAGCGACGATGTCCTGAAACCGCGAAATCCATTCTTCGCGCTTGGAGGCGATTTCGTTGGCATCATAGATGATGACTTCGTCGACCTTCGACGGATCCACCATCACGTAGGGGGAGTCCTCCGGGATCTTTGCCCCCTTCACCACCGGTCCTTCGCCCCAGATCTTGGCCTGCATCTCCTGTGTCTCGATGGTGAGATAGTCGTTCAGGAACCGCTCGGCCGTCGCCTTGTTGGGCGAATCCTTCAAAATGCACGCCATGTTGACGACACCCAGAGTTCCGTCCTCGGGATAGACGAACCGCATCGGCAGGTTCGGGTCTTGCCGGGCAAAGATGTTCAGGAACGGCGCGATCGAGACTTCGCCCTGGTTGATCCAGTCGACAACCTCGAACAGGTTGAAAAACCGGGCATCTTCCTTCTCGGCGTCGATCAGGTTGAAGGCCGGGTCCATATTGTCCAGCCCGCCGCCCTGAAGGGTCGCGAAATGCGTCATGACCGATGGAGCCACGGACCAGCCCATGTCCATAAAGGCGGGCCGGGTTTCCAAATCCTCTCGCTGCACGTCCAGCCACGAGGTCGGCGGCGTGTCGAAATGGTCCTTGTTGTAGGCCAAGCCCACACCCAGCAGGGTCACTGCCGGGCACTGACCGCTTCCCAGCGGATCCTTGGCGAATTCATGAAGATTGGCCAGGTTGGGCACATTTGCAGGGTCAACCGTATCCAGCAGTCCCCGTTCCTTCAGGATTGCCATCTGGTGGTCGGTGATGAAAAGCAGGTCGGCGCTACGTCCGCGCGTCGCCAACGCCTTGGAAAGACGCGTGGCGGACTGGCCGAAGTCCATTGTCACCTCGACACCGGTCTTTTCCTCCCAGGGAATGACGACATCCTTTTCCCAGTTCTCGCCGTAAAAGCCGCCCCAAACGGAAATGGTCAGCTCTTCTGCCTGGGCGGCAACCGGTGCCGCCAGGCCACAGCCAAGAACCACAGCCATGGCCAGGGTCGTTCCGTGCAATGTATTTTTCATGGTGCCTTCCTCCGTGTTCAGGAAACACTGGCACAGGCGAGGCGTTGCGCCAAGCGCCAAAATAACCAACGTGTTGTTGCGTTTTTTGCATCACCATGAAACACTGTCCCCGGGAGGGTCCGATGCACAGTGTGAGACTCAGATATCTGGATGCCGTCGCGAAACTGGGGTCGGTACGGTCGGCGGCGCGCCATCTGAACGTGTCGTCATCCTCGGTCACACGGCAAATACAGACGGCCGAACAGCAATTCGGGTTTCAGATCTTCAAGCGCGGTCTCGATGGCGCGAAACTGACGCCGCCGGGCCAGGTTGTTCTTGAACATATCAACCGGACCATGCGCGATTTCGATCGCATGCGGCTGCAGATCGAGGGCATGACAGAGGTGCACACGCAGCACCTGAAGATCGCGACAACCGACAGCGCGGCGAGCACCTTCCTGCCCAATATCCTCTCCGAAGCGCTGGAGGAACATCCGGCCCTGAAATTCGGAGTGAATGTCGCTGCGTCCCCGGAGATCTGGCGGCAGGTTGCTGAGGGCGAGGCGGATGTCGGCCTGAACTTCGCACAGGTCGATCATCCGAACCTGCAGGTGGTACGGGCTCTCGAACTGTCGGTGGGACTGCTTTGCACAGTCGATCACCCCCTCGGCAAGAAGACATCGGTGACATTGGACGAGATGCTGGAATATCCGATCGTTGATCCGGATCTTGACGTTCCGTTCTTCAACAAAGTGCGCAAACTGGTCAACGACAGCTCAAGCCGATATGCACCGTGGGTAACCACCAATTCGCTTTCCCTGATCAAGTCCCTGGTGGAGACGGGCAAATTCATATCCCTGCGCACCCGGCTGTTTGCACTGGGTTTCGACAATTCGAAGATCAAGACGGCATGGATTCCCGTAACGGACATTGAATTTCCGAAAGACCTGCTGATCGTTGCGATCAGGAAGGATGCCGACCCTGGCGAGATGGTGACCTGGTTTGCAGAGTTTGCCAGTGCCTACCTATCGCGCCGGTGTGAAGAGTGATCAGTCCCCGAAGAGGCGGCACAACCCAGGCGCAGCCCTGCACCGTTGCGTGGCTGAGACTTGATGCCCAGAAGTCCGGGGATAAAGCGCTGCCCGTGTTTTGAATGCCGGTGCGCGGCGCTATGGTCCGCTCAAGACCGACAGGGAACGGGCCGGGCCGTGGCAAAACTCTATTTCAGCTATTCGGCGATGAATGCGGGCAAGTCGACGCTGCTCCTGCAGGCATCCTACAATTACCGCGAACGCGGCATGCGCACGCTGCTCTTCATCGCCGCGCTGGACGATCGCGCGGGCAAGGGCAAGATCGGCTCGCGCATCGGCCTCGAATGCGAGGCCATCCCGTTTTCGACGAGCGACGACCTTTATGCGCACATCGCCGAGGAAAAGACCCGCGGCGACATTGCCTGCGTCTTCGTCGACGAGGCGCAGTTCATGACCGAGGAGCAGGTCTGGCAACTGGCCCGCACCGCCGACCGGCTCAACATCCCGGTCATGACCTACGGCCTGCGGACGGATTTCCAGGGACAGCTTTTTCCGGGCTCGAAGGCGCTGCTGGCCATCGCGGATTCGCTGCGCGAGATCCGCACGATCTGCAAATGCGGCCGCAAGGCGACAATGGTGGTGCGCCTCGGCGCGGACGGCAAGCCGCTCAAGGACGGCGCGCAGATCGTGGTCGGCGGAAACGAGACCTATGTGTCGCTTTGCCGGCGCCACTGGGAAGAGGTGATGGGCCGGATCGAACCGTGAATTGGCCGCAATTGCTCTAGGAACGGTGCGGCATATTGCCAATTAGAATAATTTTAGGGGGCCGACCATTGCTATAGGATCGGCTTCAGGGCTATTCATTTGCCCGATCACGACGAAGGAGGGATCAATGCGATTTGGAGTTTTTGCGGCTGTCACTGTGGGTTTTGCCGTTCTCGCCGCACCCGCCCTTGCCGAGGGCGACGCAAAAAAGGGCGCCAAGGTCTTCAGGAAATGCAAGGCCTGCCATGTGGTTGAGGAAGAGAAGAACAAGGTAGGGCCGCATCTTGTCGGAATCATCGACAGACCGGTCGCGTCGATCGAAGGATTCAAATACTCCAAGGCCATGGTCGAATTCGGGTCCGACGACAAGGTCTGGGATGTCGAGACGCTGACGGTTTATCTCAAAAAGCCGAAGGATCTTGTCAAGAAAACCAGTATGGCATTCGCCGGCGTCAGGAAAGACGCGGACATAGAAAACCTGCTCGCCTATCTGCAGGATCCGTCCGCCGCGGACTAGGGTCGCCGCAGCCATATCGTCTCAAAAACGCGCCCGAACGGCGCGTTTTTTGATTCCGTTTGCCGCCGGCACCGTATCCGTTCAGCGAGTCCCATAAATATTTTCAGCCTTTTCAGCAAGTTAATTGAAGGGCTTCAGGTGGCCCGCGCCTTATGGTTCAGCTATTCCGAGCGGTTCCTCATACTGTGACCATTGTCCTGCAGACTTGCAGTCGCATGGTCCAATACCAACATAAAACCGAACGACAAACGCAAAACGGCGGCTAACGACAGCCGTTGCCGTGGCAGACGAATTGCTGTCAAATGCGAGCCGGAGCTATCAGTGCGCGCATGGATCCATGGCGGCCTTTACGGGCCGACTCTTAACGGGGGAATTTTATGGCGACGTTGCAGAATCTCGACTCGGAAATCGAAAAGACAAGAGGCATTGTTGAGGAGATGCGCTCCAAGATCGCGCAGTCCGGCGAAGTCCTTGAAAAGTTTTCGAAGGCGGAAACGAAGCTCGGAGACGCGGAGTTCGATATCGAAAACGCCCGCATCGAGGATGTCCTGCGCCAGCAGAAAACCATGGAAGCGAACATCGCCGACCTGATCATCGGGCTGGAGGACGCCACCAATGTGTTCGGCGCCGAGTTCGAGAGCATGAAGAATTTCTCCGGCTGGGAAAAATTCGTCGGCGTCTTTTCCAAACAGCGCATGCAGCGCATGCGCACGGACCGTGTCCGCAACATGTCGCTCGCCGGTAACCTGCAGGAGCTGCTGTCGAAATCGGACGCCATCGTGGGCATCCTCAAGGAACAGAAGAGCATCCTCGACGAACGCTACAAGACATCCGAGGAAAGCCTTGTCAGCGTTATCGAACGGCGCAAGGGCACAGTCTCGGCGATCGAGGAGGTGCAAAAACGCATCGATGAGCTCAACCCGCAGCTCATGGACCTCGAAAACCGTATCGCTGCCTCGACCGACCAGCAGGAGCGCACTCAGCTCGAAGGCGAACGCTCGGCGCTGGCGAACGAGTACAACGCGGCACAGGCAAAGGAGCAGGAACTGCTCGCCGAGAGCCAGACACTCGAGCGCTACACCTCGATGTTCCAGACCTTCGTCGATTCCCTCAACAACCAGATCGCGGCGCAGAACACGCTGATCAACAAGCTCAATATCGACACCGAACAGCGCATCGTCCTTTACAAGGCGCTGGAGGATTCGCTGAAAACAGCGGCCCAGCAGGACGTCGCGCACAAGATCAACACGCTCGGCAGCCAGGTCGATACGGCGGCCGAGGAAACCATGGCCGGCATCGGCTCCGCGTCCCAGCGGCACATCGCCGATCTCCTGGAGATGCACGAGAAGAACATGCTTGCGACGCAGGATATCCAGCGCCGCAAGAAGCTCGCCGATGATGCCTTCGCGCGCCGCTTCGCCGAAGTGATGGAAAAACACAACGCGGCCGACTACGTCCAGGCCTGAGCATGAACGGGCCCAACGCGCAGGCGGCACGCTATTTCGGCGCGATCGAGGACGCGCTGGGCGGGCTCGAGTCGTTCCTGGCGGACGCGCAGTCCCCGCTATACAGGCACCAGCTGGTCGGCCAGGTCGTCACGCCCTATGTCGACAGGCTGATGCAGACATTCGCCTGCTGGCGCAACCGTATCGGCTTTACAGAGTCCTTCCGCATCCTGCGCGCAGAAAGCGGCTTTCCCGCCTTCCAGAACGTTCTGGAACTCGACAACGACCGCAAGAAGGCGAAGTCCCGGCTGGAATCGCTGCCCTCCGGCGACGAACTGCGGCGTGAGATGGTGGACTTCATATTGCGGCAGAAGGCCTTCCCCAAGGCCCTGCAGGCGCGCATGGCGGAGCGCGCCTACCTGGAAACGATCGAAAGGGGCGCGGTTTTCTCACCCTTCGTGCTGCCGCAAACGGTGCGGGTTTCGGTCAATCCCAAGACGCGCCGGCCCTATTATGTCGTGCATTGGGGTCTTTTCGACGGCAGCCAGTCGCTGCCGATGGTCTATATGGCGACCATCGAGGACTCCAGCCGCGAGCTTTGCGACATGCTGGTGCTGCCGAACGGCAAGATGAATCCCAAGATCACCGTCCCGCTGCCGGTCGAAGGACTGCTCAACCCGGACCTTGCCCACCGCTTTGACGATTTCGCGGAAAAAAACAGCGCCTATTCGCTGACGCCGGCAACGATCGCGGGCAACCTCGACCAGGATTTCGAGACGCTGCATCCGAAACGGCTGCAGCGGTTCGTGCTCGGGCCGTTCTATTCGGCCGGCGTGACCGAGCACAACAACACGGTGACGGAGATCCTCGCCAAGGTGCGCAAGCCCGAAAACGCCTGGATGCTGACTTGGACGATCCAGGAAATCGCCGCGACGGGCGAACGCGCGGCCGAGCGCGGCCTGTGGCGTTCGACCCCGGCGCGTCAGGAGTTCCACATCGACACCAGTGATCTGGAGGCAGCGCGTCAGGGGGTCAGTTTCTACGAGAAACACGCGCTCGTGCCGCACGACGCATACCAGGCATTATTCGCGAGCGGCGACGCGGAGACGGTTTTCGGCGGCTTCAAGGTGCACGTCATCTCCGGCAACCAGATAACAAGCGGGGTCTAACCGATGAGCCAGAACACAGGTCTGACCACGGTGCATGAGGACGACATCGCCAAGCACCTCAGCACGGCGCAAAGCCTGGTGACCCGGCTGGTGATCCTGGAGCGCGGCGACAGACGCTCGAAAACCGGCCTTGCCGGCACCGGCCGGCGGTTTGTCTCGACCGTATCGACCGGGTCGGTGCGGCGCACGCGCGAGATCGAACTGGTCAAGACGGTCGCCGCGGTCCGCCCCGACGATCAGATGCTGTCGATCGCGCAACACAACGTGCTTTACCGTGCCCGGCGCGGACTGGCCGTCGCGCTGGCGCTTGCGGATACGTTCGCCCGGCAGACGGATCTGGAGCGGCTGCAGGCCGAAAATGCCGGCGCGCCGCTGTCGGGGGACGCGGCCGTTCAGTTCAAGGCGCTGCTTTCGGCGAGCGCCTATGTCGCGGCTTTCACCTTCGCCGCCTATCTGCTGCAGCTTCTGGGCACGGAAGGCGAGCCGGTCAACGACGTGGACGAGCCGGATTTCCTGTTCGACACGCCCCAGGACGCCTTGAAATCCATGCTTGCGGGGCTCGACGGCGCGATCGCCGGCGTTGCCGATGAAACGGCGCTCGTCGCCCGGGCCAAGGCGTTCGCCCGCACGGCGCTCGAGGGCCTGCTGCAACGCCGCTCGCGCTTCACCGGCCTTGCCGCCTTCGCCGATGCGCATATCCGCATCGAACAGGACGATTTCACCCTCGACGGCTTCGAGGTCGCGCCCGGCGAGCGGCGCAAGCCGCTGGCGATGACCTTCAAGCAACCCGAGGAGATCATCGGCAACCACATCGCCAAGTACCAGGCGATGAAGCTGGCCAAGATGCTCGTCGCTTACGATTTCGACAGGCAGCTCAACCCTTTCGTCGAGCTCGGCGGTTTCCTGTTCACCTTCATCGGCGACGGCATGCCGGGCACCGGCAAGACGATCCTCATCCAGATGATCGCCGGCATGATCAACGATTACTGCCAGATCGCCGGCTATCCGTTCCACTACGAGAATTTCGGGGTCGACCAGATCTCCTCCTACCAGGGAAAATCCGGGCAGAACTGCAAGGCGTTTGTCGACAATGTCGTCAATCCGCGGGCGATCGGCTTCGGTACGGTGGACGATATCGACCAGGTGGCGGCGCGGCGCTCGGACGACCGCGCCTCGGCCGGGCAGCACGAGGTGACGGCGGTGCTGATGGAGAGCTTCGCCGGCGCGACGACGGTGGTGCGTGGCAATTGCACCTTCGGCATGTTCTCCAACTATCCGGAGAATGTCGACGACGCCCTGCGCCAGAGGGCCGGCGCCCGCTGGCTGGTGGA
Source organism: Nitratireductor sp. XY-223 (assembly GCF_004959855.1). GTDB lineage: Bacteria > Pseudomonadota > Alphaproteobacteria > Rhizobiales > Rhizobiaceae > Hoeflea_A. The sequence goes on from NZ_SPNT01000006.1 coordinate 209,333, forward strand.
CGGACCGCAAAGCCGCGAGGACTATATCGACATCTTCGTGCTGCTGGCGGGCGGCAATCACGACATCCCGCTCGGCAAGCACAACCTTTATGCCGGCCAGCAGATCAAGAAGGCGGTCGCCGCCTCCTATGCGGGTCACGACCGGCCGCAGGAGGACGGGCTTGCGGCTGTCTGGGAGGTCTTCCGCAAGGAACGCGGCGGCATCAAGACCATGGCGGATGTGGGCGACTATCTTCACCGGATCAAGCTGGCCGAGCCACGCTTCACCGGGCGGGCGATCAAGAACATCACCGACGCCATCAAGATGCGTGCGATGGACATCGAATTGCCGGACGACTGGTTCGAGACGCCGGACGCCTTCATGCACAAGCCCTACGAGGAAAAGACGGCGATGATCGAGGAACTGCGCGGGCCCTTCACTATCGACATGGTGCTGCAGGAGATCAACCGCTATGCCGATTCCGAGTTCCGCTACACGGACAAGTCCGACGACGCGGCGGTCGAGGACATCATCCGCCGCGAGCGTCGACGGGAAAAGGCGGTGCGCGAGATCGAGGCCATGAAGCGCGACGGCCGTTGGGACAGCTAGAGCAAGACCGAATGGAACTCCTTGCCGAACACGACCTGATCTACGGACAGTTGCTCGAAGTCACCGAGCCGCACCTGATCGAGCGCTACAACCGGGCGCTGGAGGCGTTCGGATTGCCGCGCACCGCGCTTGACCGGTTCCGCATCGACATGACCGGATTTTCACCGGAGATCGCGGAGGAGCTGGAGGATCCGCAATATCTCGACCCCAATGCCGTCAACCGGCGCTTCATTATCCTGTCCCCGGCCCAGGAGGGGCTGCCGGTCGTGCATACCAGTTTTTCCAACACCGGCTCCCTCATGCATGCGTTCTTCGACGCCAACCGGCGCGCCATCCACGCGGTCACGATCCGCGACGTGCTCTATGGCGAGATCGCGGAGGATGTGGTGCGGGTGGCGGATATCGATGACCTGCTGTCAATCCAGGAGGTCACGTTCAACGTGCTTTCCGCCGACGACATGCTGGGCAAGGCGGACGAACTGCGCGGACTGTGCGACCGGCTGACCGGCGTGCCCGGTGCCTGGCGCGACGACGCCATGATCGAGCGGATGGTGGATCTTGCACAGCAGACCGGCGACATCCGCAAGAACGCGCTGGTGCCCGACCAGGTGGTGTTCCGCCACGAGGCGTTCTGGTCGGGTCATTTCGGCGGCATATTCGTCTTTATCGACGACCGCACCACAACCGTCATTTGCGATCCGAAGGCGCCCGGTTTCCGTCGTTCGCGTCCGTGGCAGGTGAGCTACATCGCGCTCGACGATCATGACCGCATCCTGGAGTTCCTGCAGAGAACCGGACGGGTCGAACTGCCGCGCGCCTCCTGGATCGAGCGGTCGGGCTATCTCGATCACCGGACCGACATGGTGCTCTTCGACCTGATCCGCAGGCTCGACCCCGAGGCGCCGTTCGACCGGCTGGATGCCATCTGGCTACAGACCTGGATCCACCGCAATGCCAAGGCCGTTGCCGAGGATGGCGTCTATCCGTTCCTGCAGGCCGCCGCGCGCAGGATCGCCGCCGACGGCGAGTTTCCGCTCGACGAGGCCGATGCGGCGCACCGGTTCCTGCTGGTGCGCGCGAAACCCGATCATGAGGACTGCTGGCTGGTCAGCCGGCTGATCAGCGTCCTCGTGCCGGCGGATTTCGTCTCCCGCTTCGTCTTCGACAAGCAGGGATTCCACGCCAGCTACGAGACCTACGACAAAGCCTATCGCGCCCACGCGGTGAAGACGCTATTGGACACCTACCTGCGCAACAAGCGCGCGTTCCGGCACCGCCTATACGGTTTTCAGGAGGACAGAATTCATGCTTGATCCGATCATTGCGTTCTTCGAGCGTGTCTTCCACTGGATCGGCCACGGCATCGGCGTGGTGATCGCCTGGATCCTGTGGCCGTTCCTGGCCGCCGGGCGCTGGTATCGCAGCAAGGGTTTCATGCTCAAGGCGGTCGTCGGCGGCCTGGTGCTGGCGCTGGTCGTTCTCTACGCCATATTCATCTGGCGGGCGCTTTGGATCCGCAATTTCGATCCCGACTACGTCGCTGCCTACAATCTCGAGGATCGCGGCGTGAATGCCGGTGACCAGCCATCGGTCGAAAACAGCGATGCGACGACGCGGACCTGCAGCCGCTCTGCGATTGTTGACGTGACGGCCGATCTGATCGACTTCACGGTCGACCAGAATGCGTGGATTTCATCGACGCTGCTCTACAAGGCCGGTTTCTTCGGCATTCCCTGGGACGCAACACCGTTCCTCGACAACAAGGCCTCGTTCCAGCGCGGCGTGCACCAGGCGGTCCAGCGCACCGCCATCGAACTTGTCGACGCGCTCGGCCGGGTGCGCGGCACATCTGCCGCCGATGCCGATCTTGACCGGGCGCGCGGGCGCATCCAGTACGATCAGTACACCTGGTATTTCAGCCTGTCGCCGTTCGGCCCGATCGCGCCGTCTCCGGCCGCCTACCGGGAAGGGCGGGACAGGCTGCGCGCCTTCAATGACCGCCTGGAAAGCTGCGATGCCGTCTTCGATGCGCGCGCCGACAACCTGATCCGCTTCGTCGACCGGATCGCGGCCGACATCGGCTCCACCTCGCAAATGTTGCGCGATCGGTCGGATTTCAGCAATGCCGGCTGGTTCGATACCCGCGCCGACAACCAGTTCTGGTTCACCTATGGCCAGCTCTACGCCTATTACGGCATCCTCAAGGCCGCGCATGCGGATTTCGGCGAGATCATCGAACGGCGCCAGCTCGAGGACGTCTGGAACACGATGGAAGAGCAACTGAGATTGACGCTTGATCTCAACCCGGTGATCGTCTCGAACGGCCGCGAGGACGGCTGGATCATGCCGTCGCATCTGGCTACGGTCGGCTTCTACCTGTTGCGCGTGCGTTCGAACCTCGTCGAGGTCCGCTCGATCCTCGACCGCTGATTTTTTGGACAGTTTCTATCCAACCTTGAAACGGCCCGGCGATCAGACCGGCAGATAGGACGTGCTCTTGACTTCCTCCATTACCGCGTAGGTGTGCGTTTCGCGCACGCCGGGCAGGGGCAGGATGACATCGGAAAGAAAGGCGCGATAGGCCGCCATGCCCTGCACCCGGGCCTTGACCAGGTAATCGAAGCCGCCGGCGACCATGTGGCACTCCATGACGTCGTCGGATCGGCGGACCGCCTCGGCGAAGGCCTCGAACACGTCGGCCGTGGTGCGATCCAGCTTGACCTCGACGAAAACCAGCATGTCGCGTCCGAGTCTTGAAGGCGATAGCCGCGCCGAGAATCCCTCCACGAAGCCCTCGCGCATCAGGCGCTTGACCCGCTCGGCCGTTGCCGTGGCGGACAGGTTGATGCGGTCGGCGAGCTCGATATTCGTCAGCCTTCCGTCCCGCTGAAGCAGCCGGAGGATCTTGCGATCAGTCTGGTCGATATCTTTCATATTTCACCATGAATATTGTTATTCCTAGATGATTAGCAAAAATTTTTATCGAAATATAGTGAAAAACCCCATTGCATTCGCGATATAATGAGGAAAACACGGGAGATATTGAATGAACGCCCCGCTTTCCACGGTCGTGCCGCAGTTCGCGGCGCCCTATGCCGCCGATGACGATGCCCTGATCGCCGATTTCGCCATGCAACTGCAGCTCGACGACAGGCAGAATGCCGCCATCGACGAGCGCGCCACACGCTATATCAAGGTTATCCGCAACCGCTCAGGATCGATCGGCGGTGTCGAGGATTTCCTGCGCGAATACGGGCTTTCGACGCCCGAGGGGCTGGCGATGATGGTGCTGGCGGAGGCGCTGCTGCGGGTGCCCGATGCGGGAACACAGGACAAGCTCATCGAGGACAAGCTGAAAGAGGGCAACTGGAGCGCCCAGGACGGCCACGGCGATACCTGGTTCGTCGCCGCCTCCGCCTGGGCACTCGGCATTACGGCGCGGGTCATCAAGCCCGGCGAGACGCCGGAATCGCTGCTGCAGGGGCTGGTCAAGCGGCTCGGCCTGCCGACGGTGCGCACGGCGACCAAACAGGCAATGCGCTTTCTCGGGCACCATTTCGTGCTTGGCGAGACGATTTCCGCCGCGCTGACGCGGGCCGCCAAAAGCGAGGAGCGCGGATACCGGCATTCCTTCGACATGCTCGGCGAAGGCGCCCGGACGGCGGCCGACGCTGAGCGCTACTGGCAGTCCTATGCCGATGCCATCGACGCGATCGGCAAGGCGGCGGGCAAAACGAAGCTGCCGGACCGGATGGGCATTTCCGTGAAGCTCTCGGCCCTGCACCCGCGCTATCACGCAACGCACCGGGAAAGGGTGGTCGAGGAGCTGGTGCCGAGTGTCCTCAAACTCGCGCAGCGAGCCAAGGCACACGACCTGAACTTTACCATCGACGCGGAGGAGGCCGACCGGCTGGAACTTTCGCTGGAGGTCATGGCCGCCGTCTTCTGCGACCCGTCGCTGGAGGGCTGGGACGGTTTCGGGCTGGCGGTCCAGGCCTATCAGAAGCGCGCGCCGCAGGTGCTCGACTATGTCGACGCCCTGTGCCGCCATGCGGGACGGCGCATGATGGTGCGCCTCGTCAAGGGCGCCTACTGGGATACGGAAGTCAAGCTGGCGCAGGAGCGGGGCCTTGCCGACTACCCGGTCTACACGCGCAAGGCGGCCACCGATGTCTCCTATCTCGCCTGCGCGCGCAAGATGCTCGACATGCGCTCGCGCATCTACGCGCAGTTCGCCACGCACAATGCGCTGACCGTTGCGATGATCCTTGAAATGGCGGGCGACGACCGCGGCGGCTTCGAGTTCCAGCGCCTGCACGGCATGGGCGAGTCGCTCTACGACGCCGTATCGGAAAACAACGTCCCGGTCCCGTGCCGCATCTATGCGCCCGTCGGCGGCTATCGCGACCTGCTTGCCTATCTCGTGCGCCGGCTGCTCGAAAACGGTGCCAATTCCTCCTTCGTGGCCGTTGCCGGCGACGTCAATGTGCCGATCAGCGAGCTGCTTGAGCGGCCGCTCGACCAGCTCGGCTTCAGGGACGGCAAAAGCGCGCGCCACAGCGGCATTCCGCTGCCGCTGCGGATCTACGGCGACCGGCAGAACAGCGCCGGTGTCGAATTCGGCGACCGCGAAGCAGTGAGGGACCTGACGGGCGGAATGGAAAATGCGGTGACCGCGGTCAAGGCGCATCCGCTGATTCCGGGCGTCAAGGTCCACCGGGGCGGCGTCGAAGTGCACGCGCCGGCGGAACCGGGCCGGGTTGTGGGAACGATCGCCCAGGCGGGCGCCGACGATATCGCGGCCGCAATGAAAGCGGCGCGCGCCGGCTTCGGCCGCTGGTCCCGGCTTCCCGCCGCCAAACGCGCGGCGGCACTGTCGCGCGCTGCCGACATGCTCGAGGCCGACCGCGACCGTTTCATGTCGCTGCTATCGCTTGAGGCGGGCAAGACGCTGGATGACGGCATTGCCGAGATCCGCGAGGCGGTCGATTTCCTGCGCTATTACGGGATCCAGGCGCAAAAACTGTTCGACGAGCCGCAGACGATGCCGGGCCCGACAGGCGAAGAGAACCGCTACGGCTGGCGCGGACGCGGCGTCTTTGCCTGCATCAGCCCGTGGAACTTCCCGCTGGCTATCTTCCTCGGCCAGGTAACGGCGGCGCTGGCTGCCGGCAACGCGGTCATCGCGAAGCCTGCGGAGCAGACGCCGCTGATCGCCTTCGAGGCGGTGCGGCTGCTGCACAAGGCTGGCGTGCCGGAGGACGTGCTGATCTATCTTCCGGGCGACGGCGAGACCGGGGCCGCGCTGGTCGCGCACCCTAAGATCGACGGTGTTGCCTTCACCGGCTCGACCGGCACTGCACGCGCGATCAACCGGACGCTTGCCGCCAAGGACGGACCGATCGTTCCGCTGATTGCCGAGACCGGCGGGCTCAACGCCATGATCGTCGATGCGACGGCTCTGCCGGAACAGGTTGCCGACGACGTTATCATGTCGGCATTCCGATCCGCCGGCCAGCGCTGCTCGGCGCTGCGCATCCTGTTCCTGCAGGATGACGTGGCCGACCGGATGCTGACGATGATCGAGGGCGCGACGCGCGAACTGCATCTCGGGCTGCCGCAAAAGGCCGATACCGATGTCGGGCCGATCATCGACGAGGGGCAGCGTTCGATGCTGGCCGCGCATATCGCCGAGATGGAGAAATCGCAGACGGTGCGTTTCGCCGGTGAAGCGCCGAAGGAAGGTACGTTCTTCGCGCCGCACATCGTCGAGCTCGACCGGCCGTCGGCGCTGAAGGAAGAGGTGTTCGGGCCGATCCTTCACGTGGTGCGCTGGAAGGCCGGGACGCTCGACCAGGTGCTGAACGATATCGACGCCAGCGGCTACGGCCTGACTCTCGGGCTGCACACGCGCATCGAATCGCGCATCGCAAAGGTCCTCGGCCGTCTCGACACCGGCAACATCTATGTCAACCGCAATACGATCGGCGCCGTCGTCGGAACCCAGCCCTTCGGCGGATCGGGGCTCTCGGGCACCGGCTTCAAGGCCGGCGGCCCGACCTATCTTTGCCGCTTCGCCCAGGAACAGGTGGTGTCGATCAACACCGCGGCCGCCGGCGGCAACGCGAGCCTGATGGCCATCGGCGACGACTGACGAATTCCCGTGAAAATTTCCTTGTAATTTTCACGGGAGCATGACAGAACCCGAACGCCGCGTCCCACCGGCGCGGTGTCGGGCCGTGTCGTTTTTGTTTCAATTTTCGGCAGTTTTGAACCGTCCGGTGGCGCGCATCATGCGTTTATGTGCGCGGGCAACCGCCCGGTTGCAAGCGCCAGAAGAGGAATGGGAACGATGGCCGACGTCAAGACCGATATTGAGATTGCCCGCGCAGCTAACAAGAAGCCGATCCAGGAGATCGGCGCGAAACTCGGCATCCCGAACGAGAGCCTGCTTCCCTACGGCCACGACAAGGCGAAGATTTCCGCCGACTTCATCGCCGCCCAGAAGGGCAAGGACGACGGCAAGCTGATCCTCGTGACAGCCATCAACCCGACGCCCGCCGGCGAAGGCAAGACGACGACCACCGTCGGCCTCGGCGACGGCCTCAACAGTATCGGCAGGAAGGCCGTCATCTGCATCCGCGAGGCCTCGCTCGGCCCCTGTTTCGGCGTCAAGGGCGGCGCTGCCGGCGGCGGCTACGCGCAGGTCGTGCCGATGGAGGACATGAACCTGCACTTCACCGGCGATTTCCACGCCATCACCTCGGCGCACAACCTCCTGTCGGCGATGATCGACAACCACATCTATTGGGGCAATGCGCTCAACATCGATATCCGCCGGGTAGCCTGGCGGCGCGTCATGGACATGAACGACCGGGCGCTGCGCGAGATTGTCTGTTCGCTCGGCGGCGTCGCCAACGGCTTCCCGCGCGAGGCGGGCTTCGACATCACCGTCGCCTCCGAGGTCATGGCGATCCTGTGCCTGGCGACGGACCTCGAGGACCTCGAGAAGCGCCTCGGCAACATCATCATCGGCTACCGCCGCGACAAAACCCCGGTGTTCTGCCGCGACATCAAGGCGGACGGCGCCATGGCGGTGCTGCTGAAGGACGCAATGCAGCCGAATCTCGTTCAGACGCTGGAGAACAACCCGGCCTTCGTCCATGGCGGTCCGTTCGCCAACATCGCCCATGGCTGCAACTCGGTCGTCGCGACTACGACGGCGCTCAAGCTTGGCGATTATGTCGTAACGGAAGCGGGTTTCGGCGCCGATCTCGGCGCCGAGAAGTTCTTCGACATCAAGTGCCGCAAGGCCGATCTGAAACCGGACGTGGCGGTGATCGTGGCCACCGTGCGTGCCATGAAGATGAACGGCGGGGTCAAGAAGGAAGACCTCGGCGCGGAGAACGTTGAGGCCGTGGTGCAGGGCTGCGCCAATCTCGGTCGGCACATCCAGAACGTCAAGAAGTTCGGGGTGCCGGTCGTCGTCGCCGTCAACCATTTCATCTCCGACTCCGATGCGGAAATCCGCGCGGTCCAGGACTATGTCGAGACACTGGGCACCGAGGCGATCCTGTGCAGGCACTGGGCCGAGGGTTCGGCCGGGATCGAAGAACTGTCGCGCAAGGTGGTGGAACTCGCCGAATCCGGTGCCTCGCAATTCGCACCGCTCTACGCCGACGACATGCCGCTGTTCGAGAAGATCGAGACAATCGCCAAAGGCATCTATCACGCCTCGGAGGTTATCGCCGACAAGTCGGTCCGCGACCAGTTGCGCCAGTGGGAAGAGCAGGGTTATGGCAATCTGCCGGTCTGCATGGCCAAGACCCAGTACTCCTTCTCGACCGATCCGAACCTGCGCGGCGCGCCGAGCGACCATGCCGTGCCGATCCGCGAGGTGCGGCTCTCGGCCGGCGCCGGCTTCATCGTCGTCATCTGCGGCCAGATCATGACCATGCCCGGCCTTCCGAAGGTGCCGTCGTCGGAAAAGATCCATCTCAACGAACAGGGCCATATCGAAGGCCTGTTTTAGGCAGCACGCAGGAATTTCGATGACAAGGGCCGGCTTCGAAAAGCCGGCCCTTCGAGATGGTTTATTGCGCCTTGTGCTGGTGCCACATGTCGGTGACGATCTCCCAACCGTCGTCGTCCGGCCGCAGAACGAAGAGATAGGTGCCCGTCGCGTCCATGCCCATCGTTTCGATCCTGGCATCGACAGAACCGATCATCACGGCCAGGGACGCATCGTCGGAAACGAACAGATGGTCGATGGTGTGCGTCACGTCTCCCTTGTTCGCAGTGACAAATTCAAACAGTTCCCGCGGTCCCTTCAGACCCACTGAAACCGGTTCGCCTTCGGCGATCCAGAGCGTCTCGTCGGCATAAAGCCCGACCAGCGCATCGGCGTCGTGCGCGGCGGCTGCGGCATTGAACCGGTCGTTGACGGCGATCAGATCGGCGATGGCATCGCCCCGGGGCGAGTCGGCGTTTGCAAGGTTGACGGAAACCCAAAACAGGGCGAATGCAAGTACTAACCGCATGGAATGGTTCTCCTTTATCGGTTAAGGGGTCATGTCGGTGTCGGGTCGGGATTTGGCCGCGCGAAGATCACTTCGCGGGTGACCTGCCAGCGATCGTTCTCGAAGACGAGGTCGATGCTGAGAACGAGGATCCGGTCGTCACCGCCGAGGTTGACTTTGCGCGTGATGAGGACGTGGCCGGCGTCGCCCGACGCTTCCACCACATTGTATTCGGCCCAGTCATTCGCCGCGCCGTCGCTTTGATCGACCATTTCCTTCAACATCGCGATGAAGGTGGGCTTGTCGGCCCGCGTCAGGTTGCCGTCCGTGTCGATCATGACGATGTTCATGTTGTCGTGATAGATCCGGTCCAGCCCGCCGAGGTCGGAGGTCGTGCCGGCTATGATCAGGGCGTCGATCGTCGCCCGAATTTCTGCTTGTCTTGCGTCGGTCATTTGTATCGCTCGCTGGTGGGAATTTGCCTGGGAATTGCCGGGCCGATCCGGTGTCTCGTTAACATCGGGCAATGATGGTCCGGCGTCCGGAAAACGCTTCCGTCCGGTTATTCAGGGCTGGTCATCGGTTTTACTCTGATTTATATATTGTTCGATACATAAAGCATCGATTCGTGGCTCGGTCAAGGAATATATATTGAGCGATACAAAAAAATTAGGGCGGCCCCGGACATTCGATTACGACGCGGCGCTTCTGCAGGCGATGAACGTCTTTTGGGCAAAGGGCTATGACGGCGCGTCCCTGCGCGACCTGACCAAGGCCATGGGGATCACCGGTCCGAGCATGTACGCGGCCTTCGGCGACAAGCGCGAGCTCTACCTGAAGACCATCGACCGCTATGCCGATGTCGACGGCTGTGAACCCGTGGTCACCTTCGAGGCCGAGCCCGATATCGAGAAGGCGGTGCGCGGATTCCTGGAGTCGGTCATCGATCACGCGACGGACAATGACAGCGGCGCCAAAGGCTGCTTCCTGGCGTCAAGTGTTTCGACCAATATCGGCCAGGTCGACGGGGTGGCCGAGCGTGTCGAGTGCGCGATCGAAGACACCGACCGGCGGCTGGCGGCCCGTTTCGATAAGGAGATCGCGAAAGGCAATCTGCCGGCCGATTTCCCGTCGCTGGAACGGGCGGCGCTGCTCTACGATATCCGCCAGGGATATATGTTCAGGGGCCGGGCAGGCTGGACAGCAGGGAAGCTGCGGCGTGACCTGGACCACCGTGTGCAGATGATTCTCGCGCATTGAGCCGATTTACCGGTTGAGCGCGAGATAGGCGTTGGCGATATCCGCATCGATCGCGTTCGGAACAGGCACGACGCAATCCGCTTTCGTGGCCCGGCCCTGGGCAATGTATTCAAGGCAGCGGGCCTGCAGCGCGAAGCCGAGATCCATCGACTCGATCGAATTGCCGAGGGGCCGGGGGCCGGCGAGATTGGCCATATGTCCGCCGCTGACGATGTGAACGGCGCGGCCATCCTTCAGGCGTAAGGATTCAATCTCGAGCTCCTCGAACTGATCGCGGCGGACGACCATCGCGCTGTCCGTCAGGTCGCCGACGGCGATCTCCGTCGGAAAATGGCCGCCATTCATCAGGATTACACCGTCCTTGAAATGCTCAATATCGCCGGCGGCGATCACGTTGACGGCGCCGGTTTCGGTGACGATGACATCGGCACTGCGAATGGCATCCGGGCGTAGCGGCGTGCTGAAACCGTCGAGATGCGCCTCCAGCGCCTTGACGGGATCGGCGTCGACGACGCTGACAACGCTGTGGGCGTTGCGAAAGCAGGCGGCGACACCGCGGCCGCAGGCGCCGTAGCCAAAGACCGTGACGCGCTTTCCGTTGGTCGAGCGGTTGGTCACGCGCATGTAGCTTTCGAACATGCTCTGGCCGACGGCGTGCCGGTTTTCAGCGAATTGCTTGATGGGACTGTCGTTTATGACCAGGATCGGCCGTTGCAGCTCGGCGCGCATCGGCTCCAGCCGCATGCGGCCGGAGGTGGTCTCTTCCGTGCCGCCGATGAGGCCGGGATAGGGGCTTTCGGCGTAGACGGCGAACAGGTCGCCGCCATTGTCGAGCAACAGGTCCGGCTGTTCGGCGATGATCTGGTTGAGCGACAGATCGTGTACCTCATGGTCGATCGTCTGTTCTGCCGTCACCTCGACGCCGTGTTCTAGGAGATATCTGACGGTTTCGGGCTGGGTACTGTTGAGATTGCCGGTGGCAACGATGCGCGCGCCGCCGGAATGCAGCGTGCGCAGCAGGACGGCCGTCTTTGGTTCGAGGTGAATGCCGGTCCCGATGGTCAGGTCCTGGAACGGTTTGGTGCGGGCGAACTCGGCTTCGATCTGCGCCAGCAGCCTGCAGCTCTCCGAAACCCAGTCGATCCGCGATTTTGTGTGCCTGTCCGTCATCCGGTGCGCCTCGTGAATGCGTGTTGCCCGCGCCAAAACGGGCAGTTTAGCCGAATGAGGGGACGAAACAAATCCGCCGGGTGGCAGTGGCGGGGAGGGAAGCCCGCAAAGGCGGGCTTCGCCGTGGTTTCTAGCGAAAGTTCTCCGGATTGCCCGGCACCAGGCGCGTGACGGTGCCGACCGACTTTCCGTCGCCGTCGATATAGGTCAGCACGCCCGGCTTGTGGGAAATCTGCCAGTCGCCTTCCGGCCCATTTTCCCATTTGACACGATATCCGTTCGGCAGAAGGTGCCAGTTCCCGTTCATCTGCGGTCCGCCCGGCAGCACCATGTGCACCCGGCTTTCGTCGGCGTAGTAGATGACGGCGTCGGTATCCTGCCCGATATCGACATAATGTGTGGATCCGATGGTCAATATTGCGAGCACCGCTTTTTCAAGTATGGCCATGAACAGCTCCCTTTGGTTTTCATATGCCGACCACTTCGCTATGAAACCGTGCACGGCATAACCATGCGCACCGGCGCTTGCGGGCACGGTGATCCGGTTTCGGAATATATAGTCAAGCAACTTGACTATATGGATGAAGAATGAAAAGGTCAAGTAGCTTGACTAATGGCGGCAACGACGTGACGAAAAAACGCAGCCAGACGCAGGACAGTCCGCTTCCGGATCATATCGGATGGGATCTGTGGCGGGCTCGCGACCGCTGGAAACATCGGTTCGTCAGCGGCATGCAGGAGATGGGCCATGGCTGGTTTACCGAGGCCAGGGCCAACATACTGGGCCAACTGCCGCGCCGGGGGCTCAAGCAATCGGATCTTGTTGCCCGAACGGGCCTCACCAAGCAGGCGGTCCAGCAGTTCGTCGACAGCCTCGTCGATGAAGGCATCCTTGAGCGCGAGCGCGATCCGTCCGACGCGAGGGCAAGGATCGTGCGCCTGACAGAAGCGGGCCGCAGCGCCATGCGGGACGCGGATGCGGTCAAGAATTCGGTCGAACGCGAATTCGCACGCCACTACAGCGACGAGGAATTCGCGCAATTGCGCCGGCTGCTCAAGCGCATTGCCGAAAATCCGGACCCCTGACGGGCATTGGCGCCGGATTTGTCGATCGCACCTTGCGCTCCCTTCCGTGGGGCGTTAACAGATAGGCATGATTGACGCGCACGACATCAACACGATCTGGTGGTGGGCCCGCTAAAGGCGGCCGCAGCCAGCTGTGCGTGGAACTTGCTAAGCCGCTGAGGACCATCCCGGCGGTTTTTTTGTGCCGGGTTTCGGATTTTGAGGATTTGAGGAATGACGGCGACAAAAACAGACGAAAACACGGAAATCATTGTCACGCGCGGCGGCGTGGAGATCACCCGGACCCGCGCGGACACACCCTATGCCGATGCGATCGAGGCCTATGTGGACGGGCTCGACAGCCGCCGCGGCGCTGTCTTTTCCTCCAACTACGAGTATCCGGGCCGCTACACGCGCTGGGACACGGCCATCATCGATCCGCCGCTCTCGATCACCTCGCGCGGGCGCGACATGCGCTTCGAGGCGCACAATGAACGCGGCGAGGCGCTGCTCGACATGGTGGAACGGCGGCTTGGCCGGCTTTCCGAGGTCACGGTCGGCAAGCGCACGCGGCGTTGCATACCGCTCTCCGTGACCGGTCCGAAGCGGACCTTCACCGAGGAGGAACGCTCGCGTGTCCCGACCGTCTTCACGGTGCTGCGCGCGATCATGGACCTGTTCCATACGGAGGAGGACAGCAATCTCGGCCTTTACGGGGCGTTCGGCTACGATCTTGCCTTCCAGTTCGACAGCGTGCCGCAACATCTGGACCGTCCGGAGGACCAGCGCGACATGGTTCTGTTCCTGCCCGACGAGATCCTGGTGGTCGACCACTATTCGGCGCGCGCCTGGATCGACCGGTACGACTATTCCCGCCGCGGGTTCACGACGGAGGGCAAGTCGCGTGAGACCGAGCCGGAACCGTTCACCGAAACCGAAGAGACGCCGCCGCGGGCGGACCACCGGCCCGGTGAGTACGCCGATCTGGTCAACAAGGCCAAGGAGAGCTTCAAGAAGGGCGATCTTTTCGAGGTGGTTCCGGGGCAGATGTTCTTCGAGCGCTGCGTCAGCCCGCCATCGGCGATTTCGCGCCGGCTCAAGGCGACCAATCCCTCGCCCTATTCGTTCTTCATCAATCTCGGGCAGGGCGAATATCTCATCGGCGCATCGCCGGAAATGTTCGTGCGTGTCAGCGGCCGCCGGGTCGAGACCTGCCCGATCTCCGGCACCATCAAGCGTGGCGACGACGCGATCTCCGATTCCGAGCAGATTCTCAAACTGCTGAATTCCAAGAAGGACGAATCGGAACTCACCATGTGTTCCGACGTCGACCGCAACGACAAGAGCCGGGTGTGCGTGCCGGGCTCAGTGCGGGTGATCGGCCGCCGCCAGATCGAGATGTATTCGCGCCTCATCCACACGGTCGATCATGTCGAGGGCCGGCTGCGCGATGGCATGGATGCCTTCGACGCCTTCCTGAGCCACGCCTGGGCGGTGACCGTGACGGGCGCGCCGAAGCTGTGGGCCATGCGCTTCATCGAGGAGCACGAAAAGAGCCCGCGGGCCTGGTATGGCGGCGCCATCGGCATGGTCAATTTCAACGGCGACATGAACACCGGGCTGACGCTGCGGACCATCCGCGTGAAGGACGGGATTTCGGAAGTCAGGGCCGGGGCGACCCTCCTGTTCGATTCGGTGCCCGAGGACGAGGAGGCGGAAACGGAGCTGAAGGCGTCGGCCATGCTGGCGGCGATCCGCGACGCCGGCCAGACCAACGAGGCCGCCTCATCGCGCAGCGCCGCCAGGGTCGGCGACGGTGTCAGCATCCTGCTTGTGGACCACGAGGATTCCTTCGTGCACACGCTGGCCAACTATTTCCGGCAGACGGGCGCACAGGTGACCACGGTACGCACGCCGGTCGACGAGGCGGTCTTCGACGATCTCGACCCGGACCTGGTGGTGCTGTCACCGGGACCGGGCAGCCCGAAGGATTTCGATACGAAGGCGACGATCAAGAAGGTGCGCAAGCGCGGCATCCCGCTGTTTGGTGTGTGCCTGGGGCTGCAGGCCATCACCGAGGCCTATGGCGGCGAATTGCGCACGCTGGCGGTTCCCATGCACGGCAAGCCGTCCCGGATAAGGATCAACGATCCGGGCATCGTTTTTTCCGGGCTTGGCAATGAGGTCACGGTCGGGCGTTACCATTCGATCTTCGCCGATCCGGCCACCCTTTCGAAAGATTTCACGATCACGGCGGAGAGCGAAGACGGCACGATCATGGGCATCGAGCACACCAAGGACCCGGTTGCCGCGGTGCAGTTCCATCCCGAGTCGATCATGTCGCTGGGACAGGATGCCGGCATGCGGATGATCGAGAATGTCGTCGCCCATCTCGTGCGCAAGCAAAAATAGCGAAGCGGACAAGACAGTTGCCGTTGATCCAAGTCGCGGTTATAACTCCGCCATGATGATCAACACGGTCAACGCAGCGATCGAAGACTATCGGGTACGCGCCGACGCGCGGACCGCGGTCGCGCTTGACCTGTCGCTTCTTCTTCTCGACCTTACTGGCGATCGTCGGGCCCGTTAGAGGAGCGTCCGGCGATCGGTTCGCCGCTGGCATGTGCTCCTTTCTCCTTTACAGACCAAGACCAAAGGCCCTACAGGCTAAGCCGGCCCTATTCGCATCCTGGCGAGCGGCACGGCTCAGAGACGAACGAGAGAGAAAATGACAACCACTGACCCGTATCCCGAGTCGAAGAAAAACGGCGGTATGCCGCATGCCGCGCGCAAGTATCAGCCCTATCCGCTGACCGGCCTAGATGACCGTACATGGCCGTCCAGGCGCATCGAGACGGCGCCCGTCTGGTGCTCCGTCGACCTGCGCGACGGCAACCAGTCGCTGGTCAACCCGATGGGGCACGAGCGCAAGTCGCGCATGTTCCAGTTGCTGCTTGACATGGGTTTCAAGGAAATCGAGATCGGCTTCCCGTCCGCCTCGCAGACGGATTTCGATTTTGCCCGCTGGTGCATCGAAGACCACGATGTGCCCGAGGATGTGTCCCTGCAGGTGCTGGTGCAGTGCCGTCCGGAACTGATCACGCGGACCTTCGAGGCGCTGGACGGTGCGCATCGGCCGATCGTCCATTTCTACAACTCGACGAGCGAATTGCAGCGCCGCGTGGTGTTCGCCAAGGACGTTGCCGGCATCAAGCAGATCGCAGTGGATGCCGCCAAGATGGTCACCGACATGGCTGAGAAGGCCGGCGGCGGCTACCGCTTCCAGTATTCGCCGGAAAGCTTCACCGGCACCGAGCTGGAGGTGGCGCTTGAAATCTGCAACGCGGTCATCGAAGTGGTGCAGCCGACGGCGGACAACAAGCTGATCATCAACCTGCCGTCGACCGTCGAGATGTCGACGCCCAACATCTACGCGGACCAGATCGAGTGGATGTGCCGCAACCTCGACAACCGCGAGAACCTGATTGTCTCGCTGCATCCGCACAACGACCGGGGAACCGGCATCGCCGCGACCGAGCTCGGCCTGATGGCCGGCGCCGACCGGGTCGAGGGCACGCTGTTCGGCAATGGCGAGCGCACCGGCAATGTCGACGTGGTGACGCTGGCGCTGAACATGTACACGCAAGGGGTCGATCCGCAGCTTGACTGCACCGATATCGAGCGGATCAAGGCGGTCTACGAGTACTCCAACCAGATGGTGATCCCTGAACGCCACCCTTACGTGGGCGAACTGGTTTACACAGCCTTTTCAGGCTCCCACCAGGACGCCATCAACAAGGGCATGAAGGCGATCCGCGCCGCCAACACGGAAATCTGGGAGGTGCCCTACCTGCCGATCGATCCGCAGGATGTCGGCCGTACCTACGAGGCGATCATCCGCATCAACTCGCAGTCGGGAAAGGGCGGAATCGCTTACGTGCTGCATGAGGACTACGGGCTAAACCTGCCGCGCGGCCTGCAGATCGAGTTCCAGGGCGATATCCAGCGCATCACCGACGATGTCGGTCGCGAACTGCCGTCGAAGGAGATCTACGACCGGTTCCTGGAGCGCTATGTCGAGCAGCCGGGTGCACGGCTTTCCTATGTGGATCACCACACCTTCCCGTCACTCGAGACGAAGGGTGTGCGTGAGGTCGAGGCGCTGATCCGCGACAAAGGCGAGGAAATCAAGATCACCGGGCAGGGCACCGGTCCGATCGACGGGTTCGTCCATGCGCTCTCGCAGCATATCGGTATCGATATCACGGTCGCCGACTATTCGGAGCACTCGCTTCAGCACGGCGCCAATGCCGCGGCGATCTGCTACATGGAAATGGAGCATCCGGGCGGCAAGCTGTTCGGGGTCGGTATCAGCACCAATATCGTCGCTGCCTCACTCGAAGCCGTCGTTTCGGCCGCCAACCGATTGATCGATAACAAGTAAGCGCGCCGGCGTCCGCTGCCGGTCTCAGGAAAGGAAAACAATATCTTGGAACCCGCAGCGGATTTGCAACTCAATGCAATCGAGGACGGGCGGCGCGACGGAGCGCCGCTCGTTTTCCTGCACGGCTTCGGCGCCAGTGCCGGCGTCTGGTCGGATATTCAGCGCAGTCTTGCCGGCAACAACGCGACCATCGCCTATGATCTTCCCGGCCACGGGGGTTCGGCGCTCGGAGCAAACCTGGCGCGGACCGGTAAGATGGCGGGCGCGATCACCGCGGATATCACGCGGCGGGGTTTCGACAAGGTGCATCTGGTCGGTCACTCGATGGGTGGCGCCGTCGCGACGCTGATCGCCCTGCGCACACCGCACCTGATCGCGTCGATGACACTGCTTGCGCCCGGCGGCTACGGACCGGAGATCAACCACCGGCTGCTGCGCCGCTACGCGTCCGCGAAAACGCCTGCCGAAATACTGGCGGCGCTCGAAAACATGTTCGGCTGGAACAGCAAGGTGCCGGAAAACCTGGTGGATGATCTTTTCGCAAGGCGCGGTGCGCCGGGCGCGATCGACGGGCTGAATTCCATTCTCGACAGCATGTTGCGGCGCGAGGGCGACGATTTCTATCAGGGCATGTTCAGCCGCAGCGAACTTGCCACATTGCCGATGCCGGTGAAGGTGCTCTGGGGCACGCAGGACCGGGTGCTGCCGACCCGCCAGGCGCACCGCCTGCCGCCGATGTTCGCAGCCCATGTGTTCGAAAACACCGGCCACATGCTGATCGAGGAACGCACGGACGCGGTGATACGGCTGATCGAACAGAACATGCGGGCGGCCTGACGAAATTGCGGTGTTCGTGCCCCGGCCGGGCCGCCTGTCCGGCCGGCAAACCGGGGCGATGGCCGATTTAATTTTCCACGCAGATACACTATGTTAAGGCTCGATTAACCATAGTTGACGGCGGATCGCTCGAATGAAAAAGGCCACGGGAAGCAGACGCCTTTCCGACGTCGTGCGCCAGGCGCGGATCGCGGCGGCGGAACGCGAGGACGTGGTGGTCGAGATGCGGGAGGCGGTTCACGCGCGCCTCGAACTGCTGGCCGAGGAACTGGAGCCTGTTTTCAAGGAAGTGCCGGCGGAGGACGACCAGTTCGACTTCTACCTTTCATCCGGAGAGCAACCGCGGCTCTGGATCGATGCCATCGCCCAGGTGCAGATGGGGCCGGACCGGCGTACCTACCGCTTCGTGCGCGACACGCGCTACGGCCGGGTTGTCATGGCCGAGAGCGCCGACCTGATGAGCATCGCCGACAGCGTGACCCACTATGTGGCGGAGCGCATGGTCCAGCGCCAACGGTATCTGGCGAGCGATATGCGGTTTTCCACGGATTCGGCGACGCAGGAGGAGAATCCGTCCGGCGTCGGCGGCGAAACAGGCCGGAACGACGCAGTCGATAAGCAAGGGGGGCGGGAATCATCCAGATCGGGAGGCCTCGGCGCACTGCAGGCCCTGTTCTGGTTCATTCTCGGTCTGATTGTCGCCGGTCTGGTGATCGCGACGGCTTTTTGGGAACAGCTCGCGCCGGTCCTCGGCGCCGGCTAGTTTCGCCCCCGGGGCTCGATACCCGGTCAAAGCTCTTGTGAATGAACCAGTTCAAACCGGCCGCTTCGGGCGACGAGACCGTGGCGCTCGAGCCGGCTTGTCCATGCACCCGGACCGCCGTCGACAGAAATGAGGTTGTATCCTGACGCAGGCCGGTTGCCGCCGGGGGCTTCGCTTGCTGATGGTACGCACACGACCGGAACGTCTCCGCCCCTGCCGGGAAGGCGGTAAAGCGTGTCGAGGTGCGTATGACCGTGCAGGACCAGTTCCGCGCCGGCCTTCTCGAGCACCCTTGAGAACAGGCCGATGCCGAGCATGCGCTTGTGCATGCTGGTGGCGCCGCGCACGGGCGGGTGATGGATCAGGACGATGCGGAACAGCCCGTCATCCTCGGCTTGCCTCAAAATATCGCTGAGCAGGTGCGCCTGGCGCCGGTCGAAGATGCCGCTCGCCATGAAGGGCGGTGTGGCGTGGGCGGTTGAGACGCCGATGAGAGCTAATTGACCGCGCACGCGCAGAAAGGGAAACAGGTTCTCGCCGGCGGACGAGGCCGGCTTGTCGTCGCCGAGCATGTAGGGCCGCCAGGCACGGCAGGCGAGCTTGAAGGAACCCGGCACATAGGCGTCGTGATTGCCGGGCACGACGGAAACGAAATCCGGCTCGCCGACGTCCGGGAGCCAGTCGGCAACAGCGGCTATCTCCGCCTTTGCGCCGAGATTGACGAGATCGCCGGTGATTGCCACGTGATCCGGCGCGGCCGACTTGATATCGGCGAGCAGCGATTCGAGAATATTGCCGAACAGGCGCTTGCGCCGGTTTCGATGCCAGTTGATGTAACCCGTGATGCGTTTCGACGCGAGCTCGCGCGGCGTCAGGCGCGGCAGCGGGCCGAGATGGATATCGGATATATGGGCAAGGCGGAACATGGGGCTGGACATAGCCGTCCGGCGAAGATTGAGCAAGGAACGGCCGACGGCGTGCCGTCAACTTCCGCCATCTCCAATCAGGACCGGCGCGGTCCGGCGCGCAAAATCTACCAGTGGCTGCTCAACCGGCTCTTCGCCCTTCAGCGGCCGCTGACGCTCGGCGTGCGCGCCGCGGCCTTCGACCGGGCCGGGCGGATCTTCCTCGTCCGCCACACCTATGTCCGGGGCTGGTACCTGCCGGGCGGCGGTGTCGAGGTCGGGGAAACCGTCTACGACGCGCTGGAGCGCGAGCTGGCGGAAGAGGGGAACCTCGCCATGGTCGAGCGGCCGGAGCTGTTTGCGGTCTATCACAACAACCGCTCAAGCCGCCGCGATCACGTGGTGTTGTTCGTTTGCCGGAATGTCGCCCAGAGCGAAATCCGGCGCCCCGACATGGAGATCGCCGAATCCGGTTTCTTCGCACTTGATGCGCTGCCGGAGGGTGTGACCGGTGCCACCCGGAGGCGGCTGGCTGAACTCGCCGGCACGGTGCGACCCGACAGTCGCTGGTGATGCCGCCTAAAGCGCGTCCCGGCCGTGGGGCGCCAATAGGTCGATATCGGGACCCTTCGGCACGATGCGCGTCGGGTTCACCGTCTCATGGCTCATGTAATAGTGGTTCTTGATGTGCAGCATGTTCACCGTGTCGGCAATGCCCGGTATCTGGTAGAGCTCGCGCAGATAGCCGGACAGCGCCGGATAGTCCTGGATGCGGCGCTTGTTGCACTTGAAATGGCCGACATAGACTGGATCGAACCGCACCAGCGTCGTGAACAGGCGCCAGTCGGCCTCCGTGACCCGGTCGCCCATCAGATAGCGCCGCTCCGAAAGGCGCTCCTCGACCATGTCGAGCGTCTCGAACAGGGCGTCGAACGCCTCCTCGTAGGCTTCCTGCTTGGTGGCGAAGCCGCATTTGTAAACGCCGTTGTTGACGTTGTGGTAGATCGGCTCGTTGATCGCGTCGATGTCGGCGCGCAGTTCCTGCGGGTAAAGATCCAGGCCGGCATCGACCCCCTCCAGGCCGTCGAAGGCGCTGTTGAACATGCGGATGATTTCCGACGATTCGTTGGAGACGATCGTTCCCTGCTTCTTGTCCCACAGGACCGGCACGGTCACCCGGCCCGTGTAGGTCGGGTCTGCGGCCGTATAGACCTGCCACATGTTGTCGGCACCGTTGATCGGGTCGGCCGTGGCACCGTCTCTTTCGCTGAATTCCCAGCCGCCGCTGCCCATGAAGAAGTGGACGATCGAAAGCGAGATATGGTCTTTCAGGCCTTTCAGTTTGCGCACGATGAGCGTGCGGTGCGCCCAGGGGCAGGCGTAGGAAATATAGAGGTGATAACGCCCGGATTCGGCCTTGAACCCCTCACGCCCGCTGGGGCCGGCGCTGCCGTCGGCGGTGACCCAGTTGCGGAACTGCGAATCGGCGCGTTTGAAGCGCCCCTGGCTTTTCCTGGTATCGTACCAAACATCCTGCCAGACGCCGTCGACGAGCATTCCCATGGTCTTTCTCCCTAGAGCGCGTTGTGATGCAAGATAGGGTGCCGCGGCGCGCAAGCGAAGATGGATTGATTGAACAGTGTGTTTTGCATTGCAATTGCACCGGCCTTTGTGTTATCCGCGCTGAACGAATGAAAGGCAGGACCATGAACCATACCGGACAGCTGCGACGACGCTGACTTTTGTGCGCCCCTCGGGCGTGTATCGTCGTGTCCAGCTGCAAGGAAACCGGGTTCAACCATGTCTGCGATCAAGCCTGTCTATCTGAACGAGATCCTCTCGCATCATCCGATCATCGAAGCCATCAACGATGAAGCCTTCGGGCCGGGCCGCTTCGTGCGCGCCGCCGAGCGGGTGCGCGAGCAGGGGCCGCATGACGCGGACCTTTCCTTCGTCGCGGCAGTGGATGACGAAATCGTCGGTTCCGTGCGCATGACGGCGATCACCGCCGGCAGCGTCGCCGGGCATCTTCTCGGACCGCTGGCCGTGCGCCCCAGCTTCAAGAACCTCGGCATCGGCAAGCAACTGGTCAGGATCGCGGTCGCAGCGGCTCTCGACGCGGGCAGTGAAGGGGTGATCCTTGTCGGCGATCCGCCCTATTACAGCCCGCTGGGGTTCGAGCCGGTGCGGGCGCGGCTGATTTTTCCTGGCCCGGTCGATCCGAACCGGATCCTGGTTGCTCCGAAGGGAGGCGACATCCATGATCGGTTGGACGGAGACATTGTCTGGCGGGGCGAGAGCGCGACTGCCGTAGAAGTGCGTGAAGTCGGCGGTATCTAGTTCCCCGGAAACCGCCACAGAGGTCGCAAGCGCAGCGTTCCTTGCCGTGATCAGGGTGCACGCGGCACCCTGATCCGGATTCATTCGCGATCGCGGAAGTAGTGGTGCCTGTGTGATCCGTCAAACCGTTTTGATTTCATGCAGCACCGCTTGAAATCTGCGCCCTGATCCACACGGACACAGATCTTTGCGGCCGAGTTTCTCAACAAGCTCCACCTCGCCGTGAACATAACGTTCACCGCGTTTGACGTTGGTTTCCGACGGGAATGATTTTCGACGTTTGCTGGTAACCTCAAAAGGAGGGTAGGCGGTCGAAGTCGCGATAACGGGTCATATCAGCCTCCCGAATTTCTGCTGGTCGATTGTCCGGAAGAACCGGCGCTGCGCTTCTTGCACAATTGTTGCCCGAAGAAAAGCGCGTATCGGCAACTGATGTTGCATCCAGCAGACGGGGCGCTGGTTTGCAATTAGGCAATCAGCTTTGCGCGAAACGGCCTACCGTCCTTCACGGTACCAGGTGCTGCCGAGCGCCAGGAACAACAAGGCCAGGCCGAAGAAACCGGCGAAGAGCTGCAGGCGGTTGACGCCCTTCAGCTCCGTTTCGCCGGTCACTTTCAGAACCAGCCTGTCGCCCGACGTGCGCACGCTGCCCTTGATGGGCAGGATCGAGGGAAGCGTGACACTCGAGCCGTCGGCGGAAACCCGTTGGACCGTCCCACCGGTGGCTTGCGCCAGCGGCCGCAGGAGTTCGGTCGTTGAAATGGTTGCCGTGAATTCCGGCGCGTTGACCGCGCCGACATGGACCAGGGCCCGCATGTCGCCGTTTTCGACATCGAACAGGCCGCTTTCCTCGACCGGCAGTTCAGCCTCGAAAAGACCCTCGGCGGATTTGCCGAGCGGCACCGTCAAGGTGTCCCCGGTCGGCGTGGTCACGGTCGCCGGCGGGACTTCTTCCGCCATGGTCTGGCGCGTGATCGTCAATAGGTTGCCGCGTGCATTGGCCCGCAGCGACTCTTCCTCGAGCGTTGGCTCCTTCATAAGCCAGTGGGCGATGCGCCGGTAGAGCGCCACATGCGGCCCGCCGCCCTCGAAGCCGCGCGCCCAAAGCCACCCGTGGTCGGACATCAGCATGGCAACGCGGCCCTCGCCGACCCGGTTGAGGATCAGCAGCGGCGCGCCGTCCGGGCCCTCGAGGATCGTGTCGTCCTCCGGCGCGTCGACGGAAATCGCCCGGAACCAGCGGCCCCAGTGCGGCGGCTCCTCGGCAGATCCGGGCAGGTCGCGGGTTACCGGATGGCGCTTGCCGGCGTCGCTCAGGCGCGGATAGAAGCCGACCTCGGCGATGTCTCCGGTCGGCACCGCCGGCAGGACGGGCGCGAGCGGTGTCGTGGCGATGGAATCGCGGCCCGCATGTTCGGGGCCCGCGGCAATCAGCAAGGCGCCGCCGCCGTCGACATATTGCGAAATGTAGTCGTAGTAGAGCACCGGCAGGACGCCGCGCCGCTGGTAGCGGTCAAAAACGATCAGGTCGAATTCGTTGATCTTCTCGACAAACAGCTCGCGGGTCGGAAAGGCGATCAGCGACAATTCGTCGATCGGCGTTCCGTCCTGCTTTTCCGGCGGCCTCAGGATGGTGAAATGCACGAGGTCGACGGCGGTGTCTGATTTGAGCAGGTTGCGCCAGGCGCGCTCGCCGCTATGCGGTTCGCCCGATACGAGCAGCACGCGCAGGTTCTCGCGAATGCCGTCCAGAACGGCGACGGCCCGGTTGTTTGCCGTGGTGATTTCATCCGGCAGCGGCGCGACTTCCAGTTCAATGATGTTGTCGCCGGCCCGTTCGACCTCGATGTAGAGCGGCATCGTCTCGCCCACGGGTGCCAGTTCCGTACTGTAGACTTCGCCGTTGACGCGCACGGTCACCTCAGTGACCTGCCGCGAGGCGGTGCCTTCCTCAAGAACCCGGTAGCTGATTTCCTGCGGCTCGCCGACGATGCCGAAGCGCGGCGCATTGACCAGTTCGATGCGGCGGTCGACCTCGCCATTCGAACCGGTGATGAGGCCGTGCAGCGGGGCGTCAAAACCGAGTTCAGCAGCGGAATCCGGGATATCGTGCACCTGACCGTCGGTGATCATGATGGCGCCGGCGATGCGCGATGTAGGAACATCCTCCATCGCAGAGGAAAGCGCCTCGAACAGCCGTGTCGACGGGGTCTCGGTGAAACTGTCATCGCCCACTTCGACGACCCGCACGTCGAGCCGCTGGAACCGCGCCAGCTGGTCCTGCAGCCGTTCGAGCGCCGCATCCGTGGCAGCGGTGCGTTCGGCCGATGCCTGGCTCTGACTGCGGTCGACGATGACCGCGACGACGCTGTCGAGCGGTTCGCGCTCTGTCTGCAGCACAACCGGGTTCAGCAGCGCCAGACACAGCGCCGCCAGGGCGCAAATACGGAAGAGCGCGCCGCGGACCTTCTGCCAGACGCTGAAGAAAGCCAGCACGGCCGCGAGGGCCGCGAGAACGGCGATGTACACAAGAGGTATGAGGGGGGCGAATTCTATCGACATCTATTGCCCCAGTCTCTCAAGCAGCGCGGGAACATGGACCTGGTCGGCCTTGTAGTTCCCGGTCAGCATATACATCATGATGTTGACGCCGGACCGGTAGGCGTGCTCGCGCTGCACCGGGTCCGGCGGGACGGTCGGGTAGACCGGAATGTTGTTCTCGTCGATCGCCCAGGCACCGGCAAGGTCGTTGCCCGTGATGATGATCGAGGACACGCCGTCGCCGCCGCGGGCCGGCCGGTTGTCGGGATTGTCTGTATCGAGTAGCGCCTCCACCCAGAGCGGGCTGCCGCGGTAGCGGCCCGGAAACTCGTTCAGGATGTAGAATGCCTTGGTCAGCACGTGGTCCTGCGGCACCGGCTCCAGCGCAGGGATGTCGAGCTCGGCCAATATGGCGCGCAGGCGCGCTGTCTCCGGCGAAACGACACCGGCGGAACTCAGGCCGGCCAGCGCGTCACGGGTATCGAAGAGCACGGTGCCGCCGTTCTTCATGAAGGTGTCGACACGGCTGATCGCCTCGCGTGACGGCGGGTCGGCATCGACCGTGATCGGCCAGTAGAGCATCGAATAGAGCTCCAGCGGATCGCGCTCGATATCGACTCCGACCGGCTCTCCCGGCTCCAGGGAAGTGCGGTAGGTCAGGAAACGCGTCATGCCGTTGAGGCCGAGGCGGCTTGTCCTGTCTGTACGCCGGTCGCCGGTTATGACATAGGCGAGATGCGTGCGGTCGAGCGATGCCAGGATCTCGGCGTCGCCCGGCCTTTCGTCTGCGGCAATTGCGGGATTGTCCGCTCCGGCAAGGCCGACGCCGATGACAAGCAGGCCTGCGCCGGCCGTCGCCTGAACCTTGCGCATGGTCAGTCGCGAGAAGGCGCCGGACATGAACAAGACGATGAGCGTGTCGGCAATGAGCAGCAGCAGCGCGGCGGTCAGCAGGTAGGGCGCGAGGTCGACGCTGGCGGCGCGCATGTATTCGGAATGCGTCACCGGTCCCGGGTAGTCCGGGAGCTCGAACGCAAACAGGACATCGGCGTCGCGCATGAGGTTAAGCGCGACGAATCCGCTCTCGGTTCCGTATAGTCCCGGCGGATTGTCGAAACTGACAGGTGGAAGCGAACCGGACCGGACCTTGAGCGGCTGCACCGCGCCCGACGGGGTCGTGACCGCCCCGCTCGCCGACAGCAGCCGGTAGGGCGGCAGGATCACCTCCTCGACGACGCCCTGGGCGCCGATGGTCGAGCGCGAAAGCAGGATGGACCGGCGCAACATTTCCACGAAATGCCCGGATATGGGCAGGTTCGACCAGGTCGCCTCCGCGGTGACATGGAACAGGATGATCCGGCCGTCCCCGAAGGCCCTGCTGGTGACCAGGGGCGTTCCGTCGGCAAGGCTTGCCCAGGTCCGCGCACCGAGATCCGGAGACGGTTCGGCGAGCACCTGCCGGTTGACGGTGACATCGTCGGGCCGGCTCATGCCCGCAAAGGCCCCCTGTTCGGAAAATGCCGCAAGGGGTTGCGGCTCGCTCCAGGAAAGCGCTCCGCCAAGCGCCCGTTCGCCGCGCCGCAGATCGACCGGGACGAAGGGATCGCTGTCATCGCCGCCGGCGAGCCTCGGGCCGGCGAAGCGCAGCAGCAGTCCGCCCTGCGTGATCCATTCCAGAAGCAGGTCCTCGACCTCGTCGGGAACCGTCCCGACATCGGCCATGACGATCACGGAGGGGCGCTGTTCGACCAGTTCGGCGATTGCGCCGCCGAGTTCGGAATCTTCGGGCACGATCAGGTCGGCAAAGGGCTCGAGTGCGCGTGTCAGATAATAAAGCGGCGACAGCAGCGGCTGCGACAGATCGAGCGGCTCGGCAGACAGCAGACCGACGCGCCGGCGCCGGGCGCTCTCGTCCAGCAGGTAGCGCGCCCCGGCATTGGACAATCCGTCGACCGATATGTTGGCGAAATCGTTGCGCAGCTCGAATGGCACGGTCAGCAGCGCCGTTCCGGTGGTCGCGCCCTCCTCGAAGCGAAGTTCACCGGCGGCAATCGGGCGGCCCTGGCTGTCGTTGGCGGTCACCGCATGGATTTCAGTGTGATCGGAATCGAGCCGTTCCGCAGTGACCGCAAATCCGTTTGCCTCGTTGCTCGCGGCCACGAGTGCGAGCGTGCCGTCGGTGGTGTTCTGGAAAACCATCACATCCCGCGGCGCGCGGTCCAGAAGACTTTGCCAGCTTTCAGTCGCGTCATTCGCCGTCAAACCGGACGAAAGCACGGCGAGTGTTCCGATACCGCTGCTTTCCAGGGCGGTCAGGACGGCTGAAACGGCACCTTGCTGGTTGCCGTGCAGCGGGCGTGGGACGGCCGCCTGCAGGCGCTCGCGCGCCCGTGCCGCGGTGTCCGGCGTTGCATTGTGCGTATCCTCCGCGGTGAAGACGATGGATACAGGCAGGTTTTCCGCCTCGGCATCGTCAATCAGTTCTCCGGCGACGGAAATGCGTTCCGGCCAGTTGTTCGCCGTCGACCAGCTGTTGTCCATGACGATGACCAGCGGCCCTTCGGCGCTGATCTGGACCTCGCGCGGGTTCATCACCGGCTGAGCCAGCGCCAGCACAATCAGCGCGGCGATCAGCAACCGCAGAACCGTCAGCCACCAGGGGCTCTTGGCAGGCGTCTCTTCCTTCTTCAGAACCTTCGCGAGGATGCGAAGCGGCGGGAACAGTTCGGTCCTCGGACGCGGCGGCGTCAGGCGCAGCAGCCACCATATGATCGGCAGCAGGGCCAGGCCGAAGAGGACCGCGGGTGCCCCGAAGACGATGGACAACGCGCTCACGATGCCACCTCACGAACACCGCCGCCCGGCTCGCCCGACAGATGCGTGTGCAGCGCGACCAGCGCGGTCGAAGCCGGCTGATCGGTGTGATGGGTGATGAAGTTCCAGCCGAGACGGCGGAGACTTTCGGATATGCCCTCGCGGCGGGCGAGATAGGTTTGCCGGTATTCCTCATTCAGCGTTTCGGCGCGGCCGGCCGTCAGCTTTCGGCCGGTCTCCGGATCGACGAACTCGGTGCGGCCGCGATAGGGGAAAACCTCCTCGACGGGATCGCAGATCTCAAGCACATGGCCGCGAATACCGCGCCTGGCGATCGGGGCGAGCTTGTCGATGACCTCCTCGGCGGGATCGAGGAAGTCGGATATCAGGACGAGATCGCTGTGGCGGTTGATCTGAGACACGTCCGGGAACTGCGCCTTGTCGGGGCGCAGATCGATGGCAGCGGCCAGACGCTCGGCGGCGTTACGGGCGGCAACCGGTTCCAGCACGCCGGGCGAGGCGATACGCTCTCCGGAGCGTGCGAGGATTTCAGCAACCGCGAGGAGGATCACCATGGCGCGGCTCTGCTTGGATACCGGCGCGAGGGTCGACTTGAACAGCATCGATGCCGATGAATCGCACCACAGCCAGACGGTATGGGCGGCTTCCCACTCCCTGTCGCGCACATAGGTGTTGTCGTCGCGGGCGGACCGACGCCAGTCGATGCGAGACAGGCTCTCGCCTTCCACATAGGGACGGAATTGCCAGAAATTTTCGCCGATGCCGCGTTTGCGCCGGCCGTGCCATCCGGCAATCACCGTGTTGGCGACCCGGTGCGCCTCCACCAGGAGATCGGGGACATAGGCGGCCCGTTGTCGCGCCCGAGCCAGTGCGGGGGTGGTCTCAACGGCCTCCGTCGCCTGTCCGATCGCGGCCAAGGTCCGTCAGTCCCCGTTCAACCCGTTGACCAGGCCTGCGATGACATCGCGGACATGCATGCCCTCGGCGCGGGCCGCAAAGGTCAGCGCCATGCGATGCTGCAGCACAGGCTCGGCCAGCGCGCGCACGTCGTCGACGGAGGGTGCCAGCCTGCCGTCGTAAAGTGCCCTGGCGCGCACGCAAAGCATCATCGCCTGTCCGGCGCGCGGGCCGGGACCCCAGGCCACATGGCGGTCGGTTTCGCCGTTGCCGCTGCCGGGCCGTGCGGACCGGACCAGCCTGAGGATGGTGTCGATCACGTTTTCGCTGACCGGCATGCGCCGCACCAGCGCCTGGATTTCCTGGAGCCGCTTGGCGCTGATAACAGGTGCGGCCTGTTTCTCCTCAAGCCCGGTCGTCTCCAGCAGGATGCGCCGCTCCGCCTCGAGCTCCGGATAGAGCACGTCGACCTGCATCAGGAAGCGGTCGAGCTGGGCTTCGGGCAGCGGATAGGTTCCTTCCTGTTCCAGCGGGTTCTGGGTCGCAAGGACATGGAAGGGTTCGGGTAGGTCGTGATGCGTGCCGGCAACCGTCACATGGTATTCCTGCATGGCCTGCAGCAGCGCCGACTGGGTGCGCGGCGAGGCGCGGTTGATCTCGTCCGCCATCAGAAGCTGGGTAAAGATCGGGCCGGCGACGAAGCGGAACGAGCGTTTGCCGTCGGCGTCCTGGTCCATCACTTCCGAGCCGAGGATATCGGAGGGCATCAGGTCCGGCGTGAACTGGATGCGGTTGTCGGTCAGGCCGAGCACCGTGCCCAGCGTGCCGACAAGCTTGGTCTTGGCCAGGCCGGGAACGCCGACAAGCAGGGCGTGTCCGCCGGAAAGCACCGCCAATATGGTCTGTTCGACCACGTTCTGCTGTCCGAAGATAACCGTACCGATTTCGCGTCTGATCGCGGCGATGTCATCAAGGGCTGCCTCCGCCGTTTCGATGACCGCTTTTTCGTCCAGGGAGGGATCGGTATTCTCAACGACACCCATACAGAAATCTCCGTCTCTTTGTTTCCGGACTCACTTCCCATATATCACTCATTATCCACTATTTGGTGCGGATCGGATAACCATCAATGGAAAATACTGTGCTTTATCCCTATGAATCGCATGATTAGCCGAGCATCTTAAGTGATATTGTTGTGATTAGATGGGAAGCTGGACCAGACAATGGCAGAAGGTGAAATCGCCGCGGCCCGCGACGCGACGAATCTCGAATCGCTGATCTCACGGGCTGCGCCGACCGACAAGGGCCTGCCGCCCGTCGAGCGATGGAACCCGGAATTCAGCGGCGATCTCGACATGGAAATCCGCGCCGACGGCACCTGGTTCTACATGGGAACGCCGATTGCGCGCGCGCCGCTTGTGCGGCTGTTTTCGACCGTCCTGCGCAAGGATGCGGATGGCAGGACCTATCTCGTGACCCCGGTCGAGAAGGTCGGTATCAGCGTCGAGGACGCGCCGTTCATTGCCGTCGAGATGAGCGCCGACGATCGCGACGGCGAGCAGGTGCTGACATTCCGCACCAACGTCGGCGATGTCGTCGAGGCCGGCCGTGACCATCCGCTGCGCTTCGAAATCGCCGGCAAGAACAACCAGCTCAAACCCTATCTGCACGTGCGCGGCCGGCTGGAGGCGCTGGTCAGCCGCCCGTTAATGTACGACCTTGTCGACCTCGGACAAAGCAGGACCGTGGACGGCGTTGAAATGTTCACTGTCAGCTCCGCCGGGGCCGACTTCGCGATCATGCCGATGGACCGGCTCGAGGCGATGTCGCAATGAACGTGAAGACAGGCGAAGAGTTCAGCGCTGCGAGTTTTCGCGAACGGGCGGCGCGCGAGAGCGGCGAGGGCGACCAGCGCGGCTATGGCGATCATGTGCTGAACGCCGACATCATAGACCGCCTGGCCGGAACGCGCCTGCGCGACGCGGCCGTGCTGGTGCCGCTGGTCGATCACGGCACCCACACCGACATTCTCCTGACGCTGCGCACGGCAAACATGCGGACCCATTCGGGCCAGGTCGCGTTTCCGGGCGGAGCCATCGATCCGGAGGACGGATCGGCGGAAGTCGCCGCCATGCGTGAGGCGGAGGAGGAGATCGGTTTGCCGCGCTCCTTTGTCGAGCCGGTCGGCCGGCTGCCGCAATATCTGACGGTGTCGGGCTTCCGCATTACCCCGGTGCTTGCCGTCGTGCGCGACAATTATCCGATGGATATCAACAGGCACGAGGTCGAGGATGCCTTCGAGGTGCCGTTTTCCTTCCTGATGGATCCGGCGAACCACATCCGCGAAAGCCGGGTCTGGGAAGGCAAGGAGCGCCATTTCTACACGATGCCCTATGGCGAGCGGTATATCTGGGGCGTGACTGCGGGGATTCTGCGCACGCTCTATGAAAGGCTTTATGCATGAGCGGCGATGACAGGCGGGATTCCATTGCCGATGCCGGCTGGTTCAAGGCGCGCAGGCTGCATCGCGTCCTTGATCTCCTGAACGCGGAAGGCGGCGAGGCACGGGTCGTCGGCGGCGCCGTGCGCAACACGCTGATGGGCCTCGGTGTCGGCGATGTCGATATCGCCACGACGTTGCATCCGGCGGAGGTCGTGGAACGGGCGCGTAAGGCGCGCATCAAGGCAGTGCCGACAGGGATCGATCACGGAACCGTCACGCTGATCGTCGAAAGCGTGCCGTTCGAGGTAACGACGCTGCGTGCCGATGTCGAATCGCACGGCCGCCACGCGACCGTCGCCTATGGCGCGGACTGGTCCGTGGACGCGCATCGCCGCGACCTGACCATCAACGGGCTCTATGCGGACCGGGACGGCAACGTGATCGACCTGGTCGGCGGGCTGACGGATATCGACAGCCGGACGGTGCGCTTCATCGGCGATGCCGCGACGCGCATCAAGGAAGATTACCTGCGCATTCTGCGGTTCTTCCGGTTTTTCGCCTGGTATGGCGACGGACGCCCCGACGCGGACGGTCTCAGGGCCTGCGCGCGGCTGAAGTCGGGGCTGGCCGACCTTTCCGCCGAGCGCGTGTGGTCGGAGCTCAAGCGCCTGCTCGCCGCGCCGGATCCGTCACGGGCACTGCTTTGGATGCGCCAGAGCGGCGTGCTGTCGGAAATCCTGCCGGAATCGGAGAAATGGGGGATCGATGCGGTCTTCGGCGTGATCGAGACCGGCGCCACGCTGCAATGGCCGGCCGATCCGCTGATGCGGCTGATGGCCATTGTGCCGCAGGATGCGGAGCGCGTCGACGCCATGGCGAGCCGGCTGCGCATGTCGAACAGCGAGCGCAAGCGGCTGGTGCAGTGGGCGCACCAGGCGGCGATCGACGAGGGCCTTGCCGATCTCGCACTTCGGCGGATGCTCTATCGCGGCGATGCGCAGGCGGTCACCGACAGGATCCGGCTGCAACTCTGCGCACGGCGCAAGGCGGCCGAACAGGATGACGACGCCCTCAAGGCTGCCGCGGCGCTGTCGCGGCTGCTCAAGGTCGCCGCCGACTGGTCGGCGCCGAGCTTTCCTGTTACCGGCGGGGACCTTCTGAAGGCCGGCCTGTCTCCCGGACCGGATGTCGGGGCGGCCATGAATGCGCTCGAGGAGGCCTGGATCGACAGCAATTTCACGCTGACCCGCAAGGAACTCCTGGAAAGGGTCGCGACATGAGCAAAGCGGCGCCGTCGACGGACGAGGTGCGCGAACACCTGAAGGCCCTCATGGCGGCGCACGGTGTCGCGCTGTCGGACTACAAGGACTGGCTCGTCACCGGCGAGGAACTGCCGGCGATGCGCGGGAACTGGATCCACCAGATCGGAAACCAGGAGATCGGCCGGCTGGACATCCACGTGCTGCCGGACCGGGACCGGGTGATCAACGAGTCGTTTGCCGGCGTGGGTTCGGACGGCGAGCGTTACGGGGATGCGCTGCAGAATTTCCAGCTGGGATCCCTGCACGTGCTGCTTTCCGCGCTGTGGGCGCAGCCGCATGACAGCGTGGTTGTTCAGGACTGGCAGTTTCCAAGCGGCCGGTGGACCGTGCATATCGGCGAATTCGTCTCGCGCTGCCTCGGTCCGGATGAAGTCGATTTTCCGCCGGACCTGCTGGATGTCATCAAGAACGCCCTGCTGCGTGCCGACCTAACGCCCGAAGTGCACTGGCTTCGAACCTTCTATTGCAAGCCCGGCGGCGGCGACACGGTCGTCGAGGTTCTGCTCGACAATGCGGAATGGGCGGAGGGCGAGCAGGCGGTCTCGCAGGCGCACTGGCCGGCCAGCGATTACTACTACAGTCTGCGCAACTTCCTGATCCTGGTGCCGCAGGTCTAACAGCGCGACGGCTGTTCCTTTCGGAGCGCCTCAGAGATCAGCTTCGATCTGCCGGTTGACCGCGTTGAGCGCGCCTTCGAAGCGGCCGAAGGTCATGGCCTCGTTGACGCCCAGGTGAAGCCCGGATTGAATGCTCTCGCCGAGCGCGAAATCCTCGTTCAGCGTCGTCACGGTCAGTTGGTGGTTGCGCTCCCAGTAGGCGGCGGACTTGTCAGTCAGTGGCCCGTCGGTCCCGGGGATCAGCGTCACGCAGCGGATCAGCGTCCTGTCGACGGCCAGCGGGTCGAAGTGGATGAGCACGACGTGGTCCTCCTGCACGAGGAGTGCGCTTGCCGGGTAGATGTTGTAAAGGACATTCGCGTGCCGGCGGATGTCCCAGGACTTGCGCGGCAGCTCGACCAGCTCGTCGATCGAGCGGCGCGCCAGGATCGAGCGGAAATGCGGTCCGAACTGCTGGTAGCTCGACAGGTTGTCATGAAACAGGCCGGCAATGGTCTGGGCGTGCGCGACCCGGAAATGGTAGGATTCGAGCCCGCCTTCGACGACAATCTTCCAGTTGCAGTTCCAGACCCGCTCGTCGGTGGAGAACACCTCTAGATCCTCAAGCCCCAGCCAGTCGAGATCGTCGGCGATAGGGGCGAGGTGCGCGTCGATGTCGACATCGACCCCGCCGTCCAGAGAGACCCAGACGAAACCGGAACGGACGGCGCTGGGAACCTGTTTCAACGCGTGGCTTTCCTTGTCCAGATCGGGAAAACCCTGCGCCTGGTGGGGCACGCCGATCAGCCGGCCCGCATTGTCCCACGTCCAGGCGTGATAGGGGCAGGTGAAGCGGTGCCGGCATCCGGCTTCGGCGTCGACGAGGCGGGCACCGCGGTGCCGGCAGACATTGTAGAAGACCCGGATTTCGCCGTCGCGGTCTCGGGTAACAAGAAGCGACAGGTCCCCGGCGCTGCGCCGCAGGAACGCGCCGTCCTCGGCCAGTTCGCTGACATGCGCGATGAGAACGGGCCTGCGGCGGAACAGTTGCTGGCGCTCCTTGAGAAACCGCGCCTCGTCCAGATAGCGGTCAACCGGCGAGAACGTGACGGCTTCGTCCAGAAAGGCGGATTTCTGCTTGCGCAGTCCCAGCAACTCGTCCAGCAGGCCGACCTGTTCCTCGTGTTTCATGATCGCTTCTCCCGATCTAACTCAGAATTGCTCCAACCGGATGTCAGATGCGCGAAAAATCGCCATGCCGACCCGCGCCGTCGCGGAACCGGCCGGCGCCGGTTGCGCCTTCCCTGCGCACGGCCGCGAGGCCATTGGCCCATTCCAGTTTCAACGCCTCGCGGACCGGCATGCCGCGGGTCTCGATGATCGAGCGGCGGTCGGCAAGCACAGCCTCCTGCGGGAAACGGGCGATCTCGCGGGCCATCTCCTCGGCGGCGTCACGGGCGTGCCCTGCCGGCACGACCTTTTCGCACAGCCCGATACGATAGCACTCGTCGGCGGGCACCTTGCGCCCGGTCATGGCGATCTCCAGCGCCTTTCCCTGGCCGACAAGACGCGGCAGGCGGACAGTGCCGCCATCCATGAGGGTAATGCCCCAGCGGCGGCAATAGACGCCCAGGTACGCCGTTTCGGCCATGACCCGGACATCGCACCACAGCGCCAGTTCCATGCCGCCGGCGACGGCAGGTCCCTCGATGGCCCCGATCACCGGCTTGGACAGCTCCATGCGCGAGGGGCCGAGCGGACCGCGCGGCGCAGGCGCCGCACCGACGGGGAACGCCAGTTCGTCCATGTCCTTCTCGAATGTCTGCGGGTCGGCCAGGGTGGCGGCGTATTTGAGGTCCCATCCGGCGCAGAAGGCGCCGCCCGCGCCCCAGAATACGCCGATGCGTGCGTCGCTCCGGTCGAATTCTTCGAAAGCGGCAACCAGGGCGTCCGCCGCGTCCGGGTCAACAGCGTTCCGCGCTTCCGGCCGGTTGTGGATGATGGTCCAGACCGGACCGTCCTTTTCGATTTCAACTGCCATTTGAAGTCTCCCTGTTTCCTGGTGCGCTTCATTGACTTTTGCGCGTGTCGCTTACGTAACAGTGTTACATTTCAGCGATGCGATATAGGTATCGAGCGTTGTTTCAAGGATCTCCCGGGCGTCGGTCTGAAGCGACCGGTCGCGTCCCGAAACGATCATGGCCATGACGCCGATAAGGCTGGTAAAGAGGGCATTGGCCAGCGCCCTTGCGCTTTGCGTTCCGTCGCCGGCCGGCGCGCCCAGGCGCTCGAAGCAGACCCTGAGCACATCGATCGACTCGGACAGCAGCGCATTCAGTTCGGCGTCCCGTTCAGCACCGAGGCCCTTGCGGCCGTCCTTCTCGAAAAGATAAAGACCGAGACTGTACTCGAATATATGCGATTGATAATACTCATAAAAAGCCGTTATCGCCGCGCGCAGCGCGCGGTCCGGCGCGGCTTCGCGGCCGGCAGCGCCGGCAACCTTCTGAGCCAGTTCGCGCAGGCTGTCCTCAAGCAACGCGGCGTAGATGTCCTCCTTGCTGGAGAAGACTGCATAGATCGCACCGGTTGTGCAGCCGGCCTCGGCGGCGATCGGCCGCAGCCCCGCGCCGAGCCCGCCCTTGGCCTCGAAGACCGTCCGCGCGGCCGCAAGTATCCGTTCCCGGCGCGCTTTATGGTCGCGCGGTTTCTGTCTCGCCGATGGAGTCATGGAGAGATGATAACAGTGTTATATTTAGTGTCAAGCCGGGTGGTTTGCCTGCTTCACCTATCCGCCGACATAGGCGTAGGCACAGGTTGCGCCGGCGCAGACCTTCGGGCTGCCGGCCTGGCGGATGTCGACCCTGGCGGTCGCCATGCGCCTGCCGTTGGACAGCACCGTGACCGTCGCCTCGACATCGCCGGTCATGACCGGCCGCATGAAATGGGTGGTCATGTCGACCGTGGTCATGATCCGGTCGTCGTTGTTGTGACCGATCAGGGTGAGAACGCCGATGGTGTCGGCGATCGCCGACAAGGCCTGGCCGCAGACGATGCCGCCGGTGCGCGCCAGCGCGTCGCTGGCGGGCACGTTGAAGACGGCGCCCGTTTCGGTGACCTGCACCGGTTCGATGTTCAGTTGCTGCACCCATGGTGCGAAAGCCTCGGAAAGAAAAGCCTTCATCCGCGCGACTGCGGCGTTGTCTTCCGTCACGGTGTTCTCCCTCCTGCGATCCCGGCGTCCGCATGACAATGCCACGCCGCCGCTCATGCGCTATAGTTGACCGGCAACCGATAGCACGGCGATACGGGAAATTCGATGATGACGCGGAACAAACCGGCCGGTGCCGGACTTTTTCCGATTGCAACGCTGTTCCTCGAAAACGGAGGGCGGATCGGCGTCAGCCCGCTGCCCGGGCGTTTCGGCGGTCTTCCATCCGATCTGCAAACGGTCTGCGACTGGGTCCCGGCAGTCGTGCTGAGCCTGACCGAACAGGCGGAGATGGACGAATTCGGCAGCGGGGAGATGGGGACGCTGCTCGCCAGCCACGGCATCGACTGGCGACACCTTCCTATCCGTGACTGGAACGGGCTTTCGAGCGAAAACGCCGTGCTGTGGCCGGACCTTTCGCAGCACCTGCACGGCGCACTCGACCGCGGGGAGGGCGTGCTTGTCCACTGCCGCGGCGGTCACGGACGGTCCGGCATGATCGCGCTGCGGCTGCTCATCGAGCGCGGCGAGGACGCCGACACGGCGCTGGAACGGCTCCGTTACGTGCGGCCGGGCGCCGTCGAGGCGCCGGCTCAGATGGCCTGGGCGATGGCGGCCCGAAACAATCGGAATTAATATGATTTTAGTTAATTTGTAACTTGAATTCAGTAGAAAATTACCTGGAAATGCCGAATCGACTGCGATACTCCCCGGGCGTCAGGCCCGTCGTCTGGCGGAAGAGCCGGCCGAAGGCGGATGCGTCCGCATAGCCAGCGCGCCAGCCGATTTCACCGACCGGCGTCAGTGTCCGCTCAAGCAGGCCGCGCGCTTTCTCGATCCGCAGGTTCTGCAGATAGGAGGTCGGCGTGTGACCGGTCGCGGATTTGAACCGGCGCAGGAAGGTGCGCGGCGAGAGCCGCGACCGCGCTGCCATGTCGGCGACCGAAATCGCCGCCTCGCAATGGGCCTCGAGCCAGTGCTGCACCCTCAGAACGGCCGCGTCTCCATGGGCAAGCGGCGGCCGGAAACTGCGGTAGTTGCGCTGTTCGCGCCCGCCGGGATCGACGAGGAGATGGCGTGCCGTCTGCGAGACCGCCTGCGGGCCGAGAAACCGGTTGACGATAAAAAGACCGAGGTCCAGCCAGGCCATCAGCCCGCCGGCGGTGACGATGTCGTTGTCGTCGACAATCAGAAGTTCGGCGGCAAGCTGCACTTCGGGGAATGCCGTGCGGAACTCGTCCTCGAGCGCCCAGTGCGTGGTGGCGGGCCGGCCCGCAAGCAGGCCCGCGTGGCCGAGGAAGAAGGCGCCGGCGCAGACCGAGCACATGATGGTGCCGGCGCCATGCTGGGCGCGGAGCCACTCCATGATGTCACCGGCATCCTCGCCGCGCGCACCGGTGAGGTTCGGAGGCAGTATGACCGCGTCAAAGGCGCCGCTTTCAATCGGACAGGGCCGCTCAATCTGTGAAACCTGCAATCGGGGGCCACCGTCGCGGCTGCTGCTGTCGCTGGCGATGGCAAACAGATCGGCTAGGCCGAGGACCGCGGACATCTGAACGCCCGGATAGGCCAGGACGGCAATGGACGCATTGGCGTGTTTTCCTGTCATTTGGCGAATATGGCATATCAAATGTCATTTACGCCAGTTCTCATTCGATCCCGGTTGCGGCAGAACGTCTCCGGAAGGAGAAACCCCATGTCAAAAAGAGCACTTGTCCTCGTCGATATACAGAACGATTATTTTGAAGGCGGCGACTGGCCCGTCCACAAGATGGAAGATGCTGCGGCCAACGCGGCACGGCTTCTGGAAGCCGCCCGCGCCAATGGCGAACTGGTCGTCCATGTCCGCCACGAAATTCCGTCACAGGACGCGCCTTTCTTCAGGCCGGGATCCGACGGCGCTCAGCACCATCGCTCGGTTGCGCCACAGGCAGGCGAATCCGTCATCCTGAAGCACAAGGCCAACAGCTTTCAGGACACATCGCTTAAAGAGGATCTCGATGCCGCCGGCGTCACCGATGTTGTCATCTGCGGCGCGATGAGCCAGATGTGCATCGACGCCACGACGCGGGCGGCCGCGGACTTCGGCTATGCCGTCACCGTGGTTGAAGATGCCTGCGGCGCGAAGGAGGCTTCCTTCGGCGGGGTCGACCTGGACGCCCAACAGGTTCACGCCGCATTCATGGCGCCCCTGGCCATGAGCTACGCGAAGGTCGTTACGGCGGATGCGTTCCTGGCGGAAGGCTGATCGGACGGCAGACAGCGTTAACATGTGGTAAAAGACCGTGTGCCATGCTCGCGCGAAACCATGCGCGAGTCGGGGCGACGCTTGCAGACCGAATCAGACAAGGCAGCCATCTCCTCTGGCAACGCGAAAGCCGGCTGGTTCCGGCCGGCCGGAATTCGCACCATATTCGGTGTTGACCTGAGAACGCTTGCGTTGTTCCGCATCCTGCTGGGCACATATCTGCTGGCTGACATTTGTCTGAGGCTGCGGGACCTTTCGGCGCACTACACCGATCAGGGTGTCATGCCGCGCGCCGTGCAGATGGACTACCTTTCGCTGGGGTCCTATTCGCTGCACCTTGCAAACGGATCGGCGTTCTACCAAGGGCTTCTCTTTGCAGTAGCGGCGGTTGCTGCACTGTTGATGATTTTTGGGTGGAAGACGCGCCTTGCGGTCATCGCAAGCTGGATCCTGCTGATTTCGGTCCAGAACCGCAATACGTTCATCCTCTCCGGCGAAGACAATCTGGCGGTGCTCTTAACCTTCTGGGCAATGTTCCTGCCTCTGGGCGCGCGCTACTCGGTGGATGCCGCGCTCGATCCGAGCACGGACAATACGAGCAACCGCTACTTCTCGATCGCGACGCTTGCACTGCTCGTCCAGGGCATGTCGATGTATTTCTTCAGCGCGCTGCTCAAATCCGATGCGCGCTGGATGTCCGACGGTACCGCCGTCTACTATGCGCTGAACCTCGATTATATGGTGACGCCCTTCGGATTGTGGTTCCGCCAGTTCGAGCCGCTGCTGAAGATCTTGACCTATTACGTGTTCTGGCTGGAACTGGTCGGACCGATCCTGATCTTCTCACCGTTCTTCCACCGGACCCTGCGTGTCATTCTGATGTGCGCTTTCATCACAATGCATCTGGGCTTCATGTTGTGCCTGGAGATCGGGCTTTTCCCTGTCATCTCGATCATCATGAACCTGACTTTTCTGCCCGGTCGGACCTGGGACCGGTTGGCGGAACGGGCAGCGCGGCGGCGACCCGCGCGATTGGCGGTCTGGTATGATCGCGAATGCATGTTTTGTCTGAAGGCCTGCCGGGCTCTGCGGATGTTCCTTTTCCTGGGTGATACGCCGATCAGACCGGCACAGGACGACCCCAAGGCGGGTCCGTTGCTTGCGGAAAGCAATTCCTGGGTTGTGACATGCGATGGCGAAACTGGCCTGAAATGGAATGCCATGCGCCTGCTGGTTCGCGGCTCGCCGGTGTTTGGGCCCCTTGCTTTCGTGATGGGAGCACGGCCTGTCGTGTGGCTGGGAGACCGGTCCTACGATTGCGTTGCCGCCAACCGCGTTCGGCTTGCGAGTATCTCGGACCGGCTGCTGCCCTGGCGGCCGATACCGCTGCGTGCCGGCTGGATGACCAACGGACTTGCCGGCTTGTTCCTGGTTTTCGTTACAATTCAGAACGTCTCGACCCTTCCGGCAGCAAAATGGACGTTGCCGGACAGCTTCGTCATCACGCGCCAGGCACTTGGCCTTTACCAGTTCTGGACAATGTTCGCACCGCACCCCGAACTGACGAGTCCGTGGCCGGTTATTGAGGGAAAACTGA
Organism: Nitratireductor sp. XY-223; assembly: GCF_004959855.1. Classification (GTDB taxonomy): domain Bacteria; phylum Pseudomonadota; class Alphaproteobacteria; order Rhizobiales; family Rhizobiaceae; genus Hoeflea_A. Next base: position 248,915 of record NZ_SPNT01000006.1, read on the forward strand.
CGGACGGGACTACCGTCGATGTCTATGGCGGAAGGGTCGGAAATGCCGACAGATCAAGACCGGATGTCGTCTCCGAAGTCTATGGGAATTACCGTTGGCGCAAGTTCTTGTCCAATCTCGAAGACCAGTCCTATTTTTCGGCCCGGCAGTTTCTTGCCCTGAACTACGCTCGCTATTTGTGCAGGGCCTGGAATAAGTCCCACCCAGGTGGTTCGGAACTCGCGACATTCACTATTGTTTTTAAGGTGGAATTCACGCCTCCACCGGACGTCCCCCGGGTTGTTCAGGAAAGGGACGTGTGGTTGCATGATTGTTTCGGCTAATACTTGAGATTGGTTGCCGTCAACTTTACGTAAATCAACAAATTCAATTAATTATTAGCTTAGATACTCCATCCTGCGTCCCAGGTTAGGGGGTAGTGACATGGCAATTACACAAACTATACGCCAATTCCCAAAGGCGTTTGCTTTGTCTGCTGTGCTTGTATTTGGCTTCATGGCGGCTGCGTTTGCGGGCGACTGGGTCGTGTCCAAGGTCAGCAGACCAGCCTATTACACGATTGACAGCGAGAACTGGCATCCGATTACCCGCGGCATGCAGATACCGGAAGCAAGCTGGATACACACGGGCCGGCGCGGCCGGGTGCAGCTCAGCCGCGGCGAGGAGATGATCCTCTACCGGCCCAACACGCTTGCAGCGCTGATCAGCCATGGCAGGCACGGGCAGAAGACAGAGCTTCGCCAACAATTCGGCAGCCTGCTGCTTGATGTTGAAACTCGGAACAAGAAACACCTGCGCGTCAAAACGCCTTTCCTGGCGGCCGTCGTGAAAGGCACACGGTTTACGGTAAAGGTCAACCAGCATGCGGCGGAAGTCTCGGTTCAGCGTGGTGTCGTCGGAGTGACGGCGAACAGTGGCGGCGAGACCCTGGATGTCGGCGCCGGCCAGAGCGCCAGCGTCTCCGGTGCAGCCGCAACAGACGTATCCGTGAGTAAAACCAATGAATCCGTTCTAGCGGCAATCTTCGGCAACCTTGCTTCCGTTGGAAATGCCAACGGAAACGGCAACGGTAGCAGCAATGGAAATGCCAACGGAAACGGAAACGGGAACGGAAACGGCAACGGAAACGGGAACGGAAACGGCAACGGCAACGGGAACGGCAACGGAAACGGGAACGGAAACGGCAACGGGAACGGAAACGGGAACGGAAACGGCAACGGCAACGGCAACGGCGGCTAGTTCCAGTCGCCAGGGGACAATTGCAGACGGTGATCATGAACATCACGCCCAACACCGCGCGGGTCGCCGCGCAGGCGGTCCTGTGTCTGGGCGTGATCTGGCTCCAGACACTGGGAGCTTTCAATGGTGCGCAGCACAGCATCGATGAAATACGAGCGCAATTCGCTACGAGAACGGCGACCGGCGACATTGCGTTTGTCGCTATTGATCACGGGAGCCTGAGCCAGATTGGTGTGTGGCCGTGGCCGCGATCGGTTCACGCCCGCCTGATCGACAAACTTGTCGAAGCCGAAGTCGCTGATATCGTGTTTGATGTCGATTTCAGCAGCCGCTCCTCTCCACAGGAAGACAAGCGGCTGCTGGATGCGTTACGGGATGCTGGCGGGTCCGTGGTATTCCCGACGTTTGCGCAGCCCGACACGGTCGCCTCCGGCGCAGCCCGACTTGTTCGCTCGCTGCCCAATGAACTGTTCCGGGACGATACCTGGCTCGCCAGTGTACAGGTAGTGCCCGATGCGGATGGCGCGGTTCGCAGATACGCTTTCGGAACCCGTGTGGACGGTGAAATCATTCCCTCTGCGGCGGCGATCCTGGCCGGCATACCACAACTAGCGACCGGTTATTTCGGAATTGATTTCTCGATCGACCCGAATAGCGTTCCCACCTATTCCGTTGTCGATCTCCTGTCCGGCGACATCCCGGCTGGTGCATTGCGTGACAAATCCGTGATCGTCGGCGCGCATGCGATCGAACTCAGGGACACGTTCGCCGTTCCGGTCCATACGCTGATATCCGGTCCGTTGCTGCAGGTCCTGGCGGCGGAAACGCTGGTTCAGAACCGTATTCTGATACCGACGGGACAATGGCTGAACGGTGCGCTTGTAGTGCTCATTCTGGCCGCCGCGCTCCTGACCGCGCGTCTCGGCCTGCCCATGCGCCTGTTTGTTCTTGCGGCACTTTCCGCACTGATTGAGGGGGGTGGTGTCCTACTGCAGATGGATTCCGGGATTTTGCTGGCGACGGCACAGGTTCATGCCGCCGTAGCCGGGCTTGCACTGCTGGCCGTTGCGAGCGAAATCAACGTCACGTCGCTCCTTCTGCGCCTGTCCCGCATGGAGAGCCTTAATACAAAGCGCGTACTCAGCCAGGTCTTCTCGGACAGCGCAGACGGTTTTCTTGTCGTGGATGGCGAAGGACGTGTTCTCGAGATCAATGAGAATTTTCGTGTGCTTTTTGGCATTGGCCATGGAAAGCACGAGGAAGAGCATATCGTCGATGCGCTCCCCGACCCGATGGCACGCGACCTGAAAATGACGCTTGCGCATACGGGTGAGAGGCATGTCACGGGAGAAATTGAATTTGAGGTCCGTGATAGCAAAACCGAAGGCAGGCGGGTTGTCGATTACACCATCACACTTTCAAAAGTGACTGGACCCGGAGAATCGGAAAAAGACGGCGAATGTCCGATTATCGCGTCGGTCGCGGCACGGGATGTCAGTGTTGAGAGGGCGCAACGAAAAGAGCTCGAGTATCTTTCGCGATATGACGACCTGACAGGGGCTATGCGCCGGCGCGCATATGTTGAGAATCTCGACCGGCATCTTGAGACACTGAGCGGTCACGGTCGCAAGGTTACCGTTGTTGTGGTCAACATTCACCGCTTCAAGGCGCTGAACGGAACACTGGGCCGTTCAATCGGCGACGCCCTGCTTCAGGCCGTGGCAAGGAGATTGGCTGATATCGATCTGCCGGTTTCGCCGGCGTCGCGCCTGGATGCCGATACATTTGCTTTTCACAATGATTCGGAACTCAGCAAATCAGGCGGTCGATACCTGGCGGACGCGGTTATTCGCGAATTGAGCAAGCCGTACAACTTGAGCGGTATGCAGGTCTCGGCCGATTTCTATGCCGGCCTTTCCGAGGCGGTTGACCTCCCGTCGCAGACTGCTGACGATCTCATAAGCAATGCCGAACTGGCATTGGACACGGCCCGCAGGCAAGGCGGCGGCGGTATCGCCTATTACGATCCCACGCACGCACAGCAGTTGCAGCGTGCGCGGCTGATCGAGCGGGAAATGCAGAATGCATTGAAAAGCGGCAAAGATCAGTTTCATGTGGCCTATCAGCCGCAGGTGCACACGAAGGACCGCACACCCGCTGGCGCGGAAGCGCTTTTGCGCTGGACGCACCCCTATTTGGGCGTGATATCGCCAGGGGAGTTTATCGAAATCGCAGAAGCGAACGGCATCATCGTCCAACTCGGGCGGTGGATCCTGAACGAAGCGTGCAGGGAGGCTCGCAACTGGCCGGATGATGTCACGGTTTCCGTCAATGTGTCCGCGACCCAGCTTTTGCGGGGCGGTGTCGTCAACGATGTGCGCGAAGCTCTGGCCGACAGTGGTCTGCCGCCGAAACGCCTAGAGCTTGAGATCACCGAGTCGAACTTCCTGACGGCGACAAAGGATCTGCTTTCCCAGTTAGAGGAATTGAAGGCGCTCGGTGTATCCCTGGCGCTTGACGATTTTGGAACAGGCTACTCCTCGCTCGGTTATGTCGCGAGCTTTCCTGTCGACAAGATCAAAGTCGATCAGATGTTCATGCGGGGTTTGCCGCAGTCGGCAAGAGACCAATCCGTTATCTTCGCGGCACAGGTGCTGGGTGAGGGGCTCGGTATGGAAGTCCTGTGCGAAGGTGTTGAAACGGAAGAACAGTATCAGCTGGTGCGCAGCATCGGCTGCCATAAGATTCAGGGATACTATTTCGGCAAACCGCAATCGGCGGCGGAAATCCGCAACTGGTTTGAAGATCGCGGCGTTCCCGCAATCAAGGACGCGGTGTAGCGCTTCGGGTGTGACCAGCAGCTATTTCATGGCTTGGGGATTTGCGTCGGCATGATCTCGGCGACGAAGTTGCGCTTGCCGTTGGCGATTTCGAGGATCGTCACGGATTTTTTCGGCACGTGGTCACCGCCGACGAAACTGATCGTGCCGGTCACGCCTTCGTAGTTCTCGATGGTGCCGAGCGCCTCAAGCAGTTTGTCCGGCTCGGACGAGCCGGCCTTTTCGACCGCCGCGATCAACAGGCCGACCGTGTCGTAGCCGAGCCCAGCAAAGCCGTCCGGCACAGCGCCGTCATGGGCGGCGGCATAGGCGTCGGCGAATGTACGGGCGTGCGCAGACGGATTGTCGCCGCCAAAGAAGGCATGGGTGGTGAAGTAGATGTCCTTGAGGGACGGGTCGGCGCCCCAGACCGAATCACCGTCATATCCGTCGCCGCCGAGGATCGGCTGCTCGAAGCCGTTCTCACGCAGTGTCCTGGCAAATGAAAGGGCGCCGGCCGGCGTTTCCGCGGCGACAAAAATGATGTCGGCCGCGGCGGCACGGATCATTGCATTGGCAAACTTTTCGGCACCCTGGAACTTGATCGCCGAGGTGACCTTGCCGCCAAGCGCCTCGAAACTGCGACTGAAATACTCCTGGAGAAGCCGAGTGTAGGTGTGGCTGGAGTCGTAGAGGACGGTGACCGAACGCGCCTTCAGCGTGTCATAGGCGAATTGCGCGGCGGCCGCCGCCTGCACATTGTCGCCGAAACAGGCGAGGAACAGGAACTCCGGCACCTGCAGCGGCAGCTGCGGGGACGTTGCGCCCGATGTGACGAAAACGCGGCCCGCCCGGGCGGACACCTCGCCGGCGGCGCGCGCCTGGTCGCTGCTCGAAAGGCCGAACAGGGCGGGCACATCCGGTGCTTCCGCCAGGATTTCGTCGGCGGCCGCGGCGGCGCCCTCCGGACTGCCGCTCGCATCCTTGATGATCAGTTCGACGGGCCGGCTGAGAATGCCGCCCTTGCCGTTGACCTGGTCCACGTACAGTTTCGCGCCGCGCGAGGAGGGGATGCCATAGGTGCTCCAGTCGCCCGTCAGGTTGTAGACGGCACCGAAGCGGATCGGCCCCTGCATCGCGGAAGACGACACGGCTATGAAAAGGCCAGCGGCGATGAATAGAGCGGCAAAACCGGCAAAGCGCATCGACAAATCCCTGTCCTGACGGGTGATCTAATCACAACGGAGCGTTGTGCAGCAACACTATGACCGCCTTGTGTCGGCACAAATGAAGGGGTTCGAGTCCCCGAGGGCCAGGGACTGGCTATGGCCAGCGCACGGCGGGCGGCATGGACGACAGGATCGATTCGACATTGCCGCCGGTCTTGAGGCCGAAGATCGTGCCGCGGTCGTAGAGCAGGTTGAACTCGACATAGCGGCCGCGCCGGATCAGTTGCTCGTTTCGGTCGTTCTCGTCCCAATGGGTGTTGAAGTTGCGCCGCACGAGCTTCGGATAGGCAACCGTGAAGGCGCGCCCGACATCCTGCACGAAGGCAAAATCGGCGTCCCAGCCGCCATCGGCGTCACGGGAGCGCAGCCAGTCGAAGAATATGCCGCCGACGCCGCGCGGCTCGTCGCGGTGCTTGAGGAAAAAATAGTCGTCGCACCATTTCTTGTAACGCGGGTAGTCGGCGACGCCGTGGCGTGTGCAGGCGACCTCCATGGCCTTGTGGAAGAGCTGGGTGTCGGGATCGTCCTGAAGGCGCCGGCGATCGAGAACAGGTGTCAGATCGGCGCCGCCGCCGAACCATTGCGTGGACGTGACCACCATGCGGGTGTTCATGTGCACGGCCGGGACGTTCGGATTGACCGGATGGGCGATCAGCGAGATGCCCGATGCCCAGAAACGCGGATCGATCTCCGCGCCCGGAATCTGCTGGCGGAATTCTGAGGAGAACTCGCCATGTACGGTCGAGGTGTGAACGCCGACCTTCTCGAAGACGCGGCCGCCCATCATCGACATCGTGCCGCCGCCGCCCTTGCCTTCCTCGCGCAGCCAGTCGGTGCGGACGAACCGGCCCGGCGGATCGTCGGCGAGCGGACCGGTAACCTCGTCCTCGAGCTGCTCGAAGGTCGAGCAGATGGCGTCGCGAAGCGTCTCGAACCAGATGCGCGCCTTGCCTTTTTTTTCTTCCAGCTCAGCCGGATGCCCGAGTGGAAGGTTCGGCCTTTCCATCTACAAATGTCCCCAGTTTGTCCCCGGCTCTCCTTAGCAGGTCCAACAATCCGACACCATAGATATGGCGGTTAAATTACACAGTTAGTGTAGCGCGTGTTTTGTTGCGTATACACGGACTCGCCAAGCGGCCGGTTCGACCCTATTATCGGGGTTAGGGTGCTGTATATGAAGCGAGTTCCTAAAGTTCCGCCCATGGAGGGGCTGCGCCGCCAGATCCGCAAAAGCCGGTCTGAAAAGGGCAAGTCGGGCAGCGATTCGTTCATCCGCGAGACCTTTCGGCTGCCGCGCACCGCCGCCCGCGCCAAGGCGCAGGAATGGTTCCGTTCGTGGCCCAAGGCGGCCTACTGGACGGAGGTCGAAAGCTGGCGCCAACTGCCGGGCGACGAGATCGAATTCACCATGCGGCGGCTGCCGAGCGCCGATTGAACGGATCGGCTCTTCCTATATCAGTTCGAGCTGCCGGATCGCCTCGCCTGCGATCAGCGCGGCCGAGACCGCCAGGTTGAGCGAACGACGGCCTTCCACCATCGGAACCACCAGCCGCTCGTCCGCCTCCTTGTGGACCTGGTCGGGGACACCGGAACTCTCGCGCCCGAAAAGCAGCACGTCGCCGGGCAGGAACGCGAATCGCCGGTAGGACTGTTCGGCCTTCGTCGTCGCCAGGATCAACCTGCGGTCCTGCGAATGCCGCCACTCCAGGAAGCGCCTCCAGCTCTGGTGCCGGGTGAGGGCCGCCTGCTCGAGGTAGTCCATGCCGGCCCGTTTGAGGGCGCGGTCGGACATGTCGAAGCCGGCCGGCTCGATCACGTCGACAGCAATGCCCAGGCAGGCGGCCATGCGCAATATGGTTCCCGTGTTGCCGGGTATATCGGGCTGGAAGAGCGCAATTCTGAGATCGTATTTCATGACCATTCTCTTAATCGACGGTTCATGAAACGCAAATCCGCCTCCGCCACCGTGGCCAATCTGCAACACAATGCGTTGTTGGAGGATTCCGATTGCACTGACCGCACATCGACGGTGGAATTCGAAGTCGAATCGATATAAACGGTTGCACCGTGGACCGAATTCTAAAGAGGAGGGGTCAATGATAGATCAGTTTCGACATCTCCTTCCACCGGCGCGAATGCCGCGCGGTGGCAGCATTGCGGTCCGGTTGCGTGTTTCCCTGAACTGAGCGCAAACCGAATCTCAAAAAATCGCTGATCCAGGCATCCGAGGCGCATCGTCACGCCCGGTCCGGATCGATTCCCATCGGGCAGCGACCGTTCGCTTTACGATTTCATTGCGCCATATGAATGCCGAGGCTTTCGGGTTCACTCAACGGCCCCCGCGCAAAGCGATCTCCGCCCAGTTTCAAAGAGGCTGACTCATGTTTGGCTGGTTTGAAAGACGACTGAATCCCTATCCCGCGGCACCCTCAGGGCAGCCGCCGCAGAAAATGCTGGCGTTTTGCTGGCACTATTCCAAGGAAGCTGCCCCGTGGCTGGCGGTGATGTCGGTTCTGACCGCACTGATCGCGATCGGCGAGGTTTTCCTGTTCGCCTTCCTCGGCGATATCGTCAACTGGCTGTCGCATTCTTCGCGCGAGACCTTCCTCGCCGAGGAGGGGACGCGGCTGTTTTGGATGGGCGCGCTGGTGCTGGTCGGGCTGCCGCTGGTGGTCTGGCTGCAATCGTTCCTGATGCACCAGACACTGCTCGGCAACTATCCGATGATCGGCCGGTGGCAGATGCACCGCTATCTGCTGCGTCACAGCCTGTCGTTCTTTGCCGACGAATTCGCCGGCCGCGTCGCGACACGGGTCATGCAGACCTCGCTCGCGGTGCGCGAGGCGGTGATGAAGGTGCTCGACGTGCTCGTCTTCGTCGTCGTCTTCTTCATCACCATGCTGATCATGGTCGCGGCCACCGACATCCGCCTGGCGATACCGCTCGTCGTTTGGAGTGCCGTCTATGTCGGCATGGTCATCTACTTCGTGCCGCGCATGAAGCGCATCTCGCGCGAACAGGCCGATGCACGCTCGATGATGACCGGCCGCGTGGTCGACAGCTACACGAACATCGCGACCGTGAAGCTGTTCTCCCATGCCGGGCGGGAAGAGGGTTATGCGCAGTCCGCCATGTCCGACTTCCTGGAGACCGTCTACCGCCAGATGCGGCTGGTGACGCTGTTCCACGGCATCGTCTACACGAACAATGCACTGCTGCTGTTCGTCTTGGCCACAATGTCGATCAATTTCTGGCTGGCCGATGCCGTCTCCGTCGGCGCGATCGCCGCGTCCATGGCGCTGGCGCTCCGGGTGTCGAGCATGTCGCACTGGATCATGTGGGAGGTTTCGGCGCTGTTCGAGAATATCGGCGTCGTCATCGACGGCATGTCCATGCTGTCGAAGGGGCACGAGGTGACCGATGCGCGACCCGAGACCTTGCTGGAAGCGTCGAAGGGAAAGATCGACTTCGAGCACATCCGCTTCCACTACGGCAAGGACGGCGGCGTTATCAACGATCTGTCGCTGACCATCGAGCCGGGCGAGAAGATCGGGCTTGTCGGCCGGTCCGGCGCCGGCAAGACGACGCTGACAAATGTGCTGCTGCGGTTCTACGATCTGGAAGCCGGCCGTATCCTGATCGACGGACAGGACATTTGCGGCGTGACGCAGGACAGCCTGCGCGCCAAGATCGGCGTCGTCACGCAGGACACCTCGCTGCTGCACCGGTCGATCCGCGACAATATCGGCTACAGCAAGCCGGATGCGACCGATGCGGAGATCATCGACGCGGCAAAGCGCGCCAACGCCTGGGACTTCGTTCCCGAACTCTTGGACCAGAAAGGGCGGACCGGTCTCGACGCCCATGTGGGCGAGCGCGGCGTCAAGCTGTCCGGCGGTCAGCGCCAGCGCATCGCCATCGCGCGGGTGTTCCTGAAGGACGCGCCGATCCTGGTTCTGGACGAGGCGACATCGGCGCTCGATTCGGAGGTCGAGGCGGCGATCCAGGAAAACCTGTTCGCCCTGATGGAAGGCAAGACGGTGATCGCCATCGCCCACCGCCTGTCGACCATTGCCGAGATGGACCGGCTCGTGGTGCTCGATGCCGGCGATATCGTGCAGACCGGCACCCATGCCGAGTTGGTCCGCGACAAGGGCCTTTACGCGGATCTCTGGTCGCGGCAGTCGGGCGGCTTCATCGACAGCGAACCGGAGGGCGAGGACGCCGCGGCCGCCGAGTAACCGGCAGGGCACTGCCAGATTTCCACCCCGGTAAGATTGTCCGGGGTGGAATCGCCGGTTTGCCGCCGATCGACGCCACACTCCCCGATATTGGTCTGGCGGTTTGCGGGTTCCCTGTTTGCGGGTATGAATGGGGTCCGGGGCAGTCAATTGGGGGAGCGGTCTGACCGCAAACGATGGTATGGCGAATAGTTCAGTCTCGATCCTGAGGTTTATCATCCTGGCGCTTGCCCTGGTATTCGGCACCGCCGGGGCCAGCGCCCAGATGGGCCTGACGACCCTTTCGGATAGTTCGGAAGGCGAAGAAACCACCACGGTCGAGATGCCGGAAAACCTGACCCCCGAAACCGTGCGCGAACTGGTCTCGCGGCTGAGCGATCAGCAGGTGCGGGAGTTGCTGCTCCAGCGCCTCGATGCGGTTGCCAATCAATCCTCTGTTCCGCAGGAATCGGAGGGGCGGGCGGCTCTTGACTTCCTGGGCGAGAGTTTCGTCCTGGTGGGCCTCCTACTGGCGGATATCGTGATGGATCTGCCGCGGGTTTTCACCGGGATGCACCAGGCGGTCGGCTCCTTTGCGGAACCACGCGGCCTCAATGGTGTGCTGACCATGTTCGCCATGATGGCGGTGGCGATCGCGGTGGGGCTGGTCGTCGAAATAATCGTCACCCGCCTGGCCACGAAATGGCGCCGGCAGATCGAGGAGGCCAAGGCCCCGGAGGGGCTTAAGGAAACACTTGAAGTATTGGGAAAAAGGCTGATTCTTGAACTGGTTGGCCTGTTTGCTTTCTTCATCGTCACGCGCATTATGATCGAGCTTCTCGTGCCGGCCGAGGACCGGCAGCTGGTGCCGGTCCTGATGGTCAACCTGGTTGTCGTGCCGCGCCTGTTTGCGGCGATATCGCGCTTCCTGCTGGCGCCCAGCCGTCCGGAGTTCCGGCTGGTGCAGACGGACGACTGGACAGCGAGATTCCTGTTCAGGAACCAGCTCTACATCGTCGTTCTCGCCGGCGTGTCCATCGTCACATTCAAATTTCAGATGATGCACGGCGTTTCCCTCGACGATGCCACGGTCAGCTTCTGGCTTGAAGTGGCGATATTCGTCTGGATCGCCTATGTGCTCTATCGAGCGCGCCACGGTTTGACCTCGATGCTCATCGGTGCCGAGGAAAACGAGGTCACACCGACCGAAAAGATCGTTGCGCAGGCCTATCCCTGGTTCGCGGTCGTCCTCGTTCTGCTGACCTGGGTGCTGGTCCAGATGATCATCGCGCAGGGCCGCTTCGATCTCCTGAGCGACGCCCAGCATTACACAACCCTCGGATTGCTGCTCGCCATTCCCGTGCTCGACACATTGGTCAGGGGTCTCGTGCGGCATCTCGTGCCGCCGATGCGCGGCCAGGGCATCGTCGCCGAGGCGGCCTACCAGTCAACGAAGCGCAGCTATGTGCGCATCGGTAGGGCGGTCGTGATCGTCGCGACCATTGTCGTTCTGGCGGATATCTGGCAGATCGATTTCACCGACCTCGCGCATGCGAATCTGGGTGCCCGCATCGCGGCGAATTTTGTCGAAATCCTGTTCATACTCGCCTGCGGTTACCTGATCTGGGAACTGGTGTCGCTGTGGCTCAACCGCAAACTGGCGGACGAACAGACGGCCGCCGGCATCGATCTGGAGGCCGAGGAGCCTGGCGGCGGGGAGGGCGGCGGCGTCGGCGGCTCGCGCCTTTCGACCGTATTGCCGCTGATCAAGGTGGCGTCGCAAGTCGCGATCATCACGCTGACGGTGCTGATCGTGCTCGGAAATCTCGGCGTCGACATCACACCGCTGCTCGCCGGTGCCGGTATCATCGGCCTGGCGATCGGTTTCGGTGCGCAGACGCTGGTGCGCGATATCGTGTCGGGCCTGTTCTTCCTGTTCGACGATGCGTTCCGCGTTGGCGAATATCTGGAAATCGACGGCACGGTCGGCACCGTCGAGCGGATTTCGATCCGTTCGCTGCAGCTGCGCCATCACCAGGGTCCGGTCCACACCATTCCCTATGGCGAGATCCCGAAAGTGACCAACAATTCGCGCGACTGGGTGATCGTGAAACTCAAGTTCACCGTGCCCTTCGATACCGATGTCAACAAGGTCAAGAAGCTGTTCAAGCAGATCGGCAAGGACATCATGGAGGCGCCCTACGCCGAGGACATCATCCAGACCTTCAAGTCGCAGGGTGTCTATGACGTCAACGATGTCGGCATTATCGTGCGCGGCAAATTCATGGCCAAGCCCGGAAAACAGTGGATGATCCGCAAGGATGTCTACGCCCGGGTGCAGAAGATCTTCGCCGAGAACGGCATCGAGTTCGCGCGGCGCGAAGTCCGGGTCAAGATGCCCGATGCGGAGGAGGGGCAGGACAGCACCGGCACAACCGGCGCCGCCGCGGCGGCCCAGGCTGCAATCCAGGAACAGGTGGAGCAGGAAATGGAGGCGTCGACCGGAAAGCCGGGCTGACCGCCCAAGCCAGGTCTGCGAGGCCGGCGAGTAACGGCTTTGTGGAAATGAACCATTGTGGCCCACGCGGTGCGGGCCTATTTTCCACGCCATGGTCGTTCGCCGTTTATTTTCCCTGTTCGAACGCTGGATCGATCCGTTCGCAAACCAGCGCTGGCCGCAGCCGGGCTCCGGAGCGGTCGGGTTCCTGTGGCAGTTCGTGCGCCAGGCCAAATGGCCGTTTGTCGCCATGCTCGCGCTCGGCGGCGCGGTGGCGCTGCTGGAAGTGGCACTATTCTATTTCGTCGGGCGGCTGGTCGACCTGCTTGAAAGCGCCGATCCGCAAGCAGGCTGGCAGGGACTGTCCGATCAGCACGGCCCGGAACTCGTTTTCATGCTGCTGGTCGTGCTCGTCGGGCGATTCGTCGTCGCGCCGCTGGTGACACTGGTCGAAGAGCAGACCGTGGTGCCCGGATTCTTCAACCTGGTGCGCTGGCAGGCCTATTCGCGCATTTCCCGCCAGAGCCTTTCCTTCTTCCAGGACGATTTCGCCGGCCGGGTGGTGGCCAAAGTCTGGCAATCGGGCCAGGCGGTGGGCGATTTCATGGTCTCGCTGCTGCAGGTGGTGTGGTTCATCGCCATCTACGCGGTGACGACACTGGTGCTGGTGGCTCAGCTCGACTGGCGGCTCGCCGCGGTCGTGGCGCTGTGGATCGCCGCATTCGCGGTCGTTGCCCGGCATTTCGTGCCGCGCATCAGGCACATGTCCAAGACGACCGCCGAAGCGGCTTCGATGCTGAACGGCCGGCTGGTCGACAGCTATTCCAACATCCAGACGCTGAAACTGTTCGGGCGCGAAGACGAGAACGACCGCTATATCAAGGAAGGCTTCGACCAGTTCATCGCCGCGGTCATTCCGTTTACCCGCAACCTGACGGGCGTTCGGGTGTCGCTGGCCGTCCTGTCGGGGATCATGATCTGCACGATCGCCTATATTTCCATCGACCTGTGGCTGCGCGGGCAGATCAGCGTCGGGGCGGTCGCCTTCACCCTGTCGCTGGTGCTGCGCCTCAGCCTGCTCCTGGGACGCATGATGACGCAGCTCAACGGCCTGATGCGCAATTACGGCACCATCCAGAATTCGATGGAGATGCTCAACAAGCCTATCCTGCTCCGGGACAGGCCGGATGCCGGTGAGCTGCAGGTGACGCAAAGCCGCATACACTTCGAGAATGTCTGCTTCCGCTACAGTGGCCGCAGCGCGGTGATCGACGATGTGTCCCTGACCGTGGAACCCGGACAGAAGGTCGGGCTTGTAGGACTTTCCGGGGCCGGAAAATCGACGCTGGTCAATCTGCTGTTGCGGTTCTTCGACCTGGAATCCGGACGGATCACCATTGACGGACAGGACATCGCGGCGGTGACCCAGAGCTCCCTGCGCGCCCAGATCAGCGTGGTGACGCAGGATACCTCCCTGATGCACCGGTCGGTGCGCGACAACATCGTCCTGGGCCGCATCGGAGCGCAGGAGCAGGATATCGTCCGGGCCGCCGAGCGGGCTGAGGCCTGGCATTTCATCAAGGACCTGCGCGACCAGCACGGCAGGACAGGTCTTGACGCCCATGTCGGCGAACGCGGGGTCAAGCTCTCCGGCGGCCAACGCCAGCGCATCGCCATTGCCCGCGTCATGCTGAAAAACGCGCCCATTCTGGTACTTGACGAGGCGACGTCGGCGCTCGATTCCGAGATCGAAGCGGCAATCCAGGAAAACCTCACCAAACTGATGGAAGGCAAGACGGTCATCGCCATTGCCCACAGGCTGTCGACCATTGCCCGCATGAACCGTCTCATCGTCATGCACGACGGCCGCATCGTCGAGGACGGAAGCCATCACGAGCTGCTGGAACGCAACGGACTTTATGCCCGTCTTTGGGCGCGCCAGTCGGGCGGCTTTATCAGCAATTCCATGGTCGCGCAGCGGTAATTCCGGTCGCCGTGTCGTCTTCATCCCGCAAAAACTTGCGGCAATGTGCCTCTGGTCAGTGAAGCAGGCTGGACATATTCTAAGAAGCAGCCTAGAAACCGGCCAATTAAGGGGACTCTGCCGTGTCTGAGGGGTTGCGGAAAACGCGGCGGTCTGTCCCCGTGCAAATGAGTATGCGCAGAGGATGGTTAATACCGTGAGCGAACACGATACAACTGCCGAGCCGACCCGCCGCGATTTCCTTTATCTGACAACCGGCATGGCCGGCGTCATCGGAGCCGGCGCACTGGCATGGCCTTTCATCGACCAGATGCGGCCCGATGCCACAACGCTCGCCCTTTCAACCATCGAAGTCGACGTCTCGAGCCTCGAAGAAGGCATGTCGATCACGGTCAAATGGCGCGGCAAAGCGGTGTTTATCCGCAACCGCACCGAGAAGGAAATCGAGGAAGCGAGCGTCGTTCCGCTCGAGGACCTCAAGGACCAGGCCGCGCGCAACGCGAATCTCGCACCGGACGCGCCGGCGCTCGATATCGACCGCTCGGCGGGCGAAGGCCGGGAAAACTGGATCGTCATGGTTGGCGTGTGCACCCATCTGGGCTGCGTTCCGCTCGGCCAGGCCGGCGATTATGGCGGTTGGTTCTGCCCGTGCCACGGTTCGCACTACGACACCGCAGGCCGGATCCGCACCGGTCCGGCACCGGAGAACCTGGCGATTCCGCCGTTCGAGTTCATCTCCGATACAAGAATCAAGATCGGCTAAGCAGGGGACTGTTCCATGAGTGGTGGACATTCAACATACGAACCGAAAACCGGTTTTGAGAAATGGGTCGATTCACGCCTGCCGCTTCCGCGGCTGGTGTATGATTCCTTCGTCGCCTATCCGACGCCGCGCAACCTGAATTACGCCTATACGTTCGGCGCGATCCTGTCCGTGATGCTGGTCGCTCAGATCCTGACCGGGATCGTGCTGGCGATGCACTATGTGTCGTCGACTGCCGGCGCCTTCACGTCCGTCGAGAACATCATGCGCGACGTCAATTCGGGCTGGCTGCTGCGCTACATGCATTCCAACGGCGCGTCGTTCTTCTTCATTGCGGTCTACATCCACATTTTCCGCGGCATGTATTACGGCTCCTACAAGGCGCCGCGCGAGATCCTGTGGATCCTCGGCGTGATCATCTACCTGCTGATGATGGCGACCGGCTTCATGGGCTACGTGCTGCCCTGGGGCCAGATGTCCTTCTGGGGCGCCACCGTTATCACCGGTTTCTTCAGCGCCTTCCCGCTGATCGGCGAGCCGGTGCAGCAATGGCTTCTGGGCGGTTTTGCCGTCGACAATCCGACGCTCAACCGGTTCTTCTCGCTGCACTATCTGCTGCCGTTCATGATCGCAGGCGTTGTGGTCCTGCACGTATGGGCGCTGCATGTGACCGGCCAGACGAACCCGACCGGCGTCGAGGTCAAGTCGAAGACAGACACGGTTCCGTTCACGCCCTATGCGACGATCAAGGACGCCTTTGCCACCATGGTGTTCCTGCTGGTCTTCGCCTATTTCATCTTCTACCTGCCGAACTATCTCGGCCACCCCGACAACTATATCGAGGCCAATCCGCTGGTCACGCCCGCACACATCGTGCCGGAATGGTACTACCTGCCGTTCTACGCGATCCTGCGGGCGATCACCTTCAACATCGGCCCGATCGATTCGAAGCTCGGCGGCGTGCTTGCCATGTTCGCCTCGATCCTGATCCTCTTCCTGTTGCCCTGGCTCGACACCTCCAAGGTGCGCTCGGCGGTCTACCGGCCCTGGTTCAAAATGTTCTTCTGGCTGTTCGTTGCCAATTGCATCTTCCTCGGCTGGCTCGGCTCCAAGCCGGCGGAGGGTGCCTATGTCGCTATGGCACAGCTCGGGACGGCCTATTACTTCCTCTTCTTCTTCCCGATTCTGCCGCTGCTCGGCCTTGTCGAGAAACCCCGGCAGGTGCCCAATTCGATAACCGAAGCTGTGCTTGATAAGAATGGCGGCGGCAAGCCGGAAACGGCAACCGCCGCGCCGGAAGACCGCGGTTAGAGAAGCGTCAGAAAGGTACAGATAAGATGAAAAAACTCGTCTCGACACTTCTGTCGCTGATCGTGGCCGCAAGCTTCGGCACCGGTGCTGTCCTGGCCGCCGGCGACAGCGAGCACAGCAAGGCGCCTGAAGAGCAGAAATGGTCCTTTTCCGGCCCGTTCGGCCTCTACGACAAGGGGCAGCTGCAACGCGGCCTGAAAGTCTATGTCGAGGTCTGCGCGGCCTGCCACGGGCTCGATCGCATTGCCTTCCGCAACTTCACCGAGCTCGGCTACAGCGAGGACCAGGTGAAGACGCTGGCTTCCGAATACGATGTAACGGACGGGCCGAACGAAGAAGGCGAAATGTTCGAGCGCCCGGCGATCCTGGCGGACTATTTCCCCAACCCGTTCCCCAATGTCGAGGCCGCTGCCTACGCCAATAACGGCGCCGCGCCGCCGGACCTTTCGCTGATCGCCAAGGCGCGCGCGGCGACCCGCGGATTTCCGCAGTTCGTCTTCGATATTTTCACCATGTATACCGAGGGCGGGCCGGACTATCTCTACTCACTGCTGACCGGTTACGAGGAAGCGCCGCACGACGTGGAGATCACGGAGGGCACCTACTACAACCCGTATTTCCTGAGCGGCCTGTCGCTGGCCATGGCGCCGCCGCTGTCGGACGAAATCGTCACCTATGACGATGGCGCGCCGGAGACGGTGGACCAGTATGCCAAGGACGTCTCGGCCTTCCTGATGTGGGCGGCCGAACCGAAGCTGGAACAGCGCAAGTCGCTCGGCTTCAAGGTCCTGGTCTTCATCCTGGTCTTCTGCTGCCTTCTTTACCTCAGCAAGAAATCGGTCTGGTCGCGCGTCGACCATTGACCTTGGCGTCATAACAGATAGAACTTCCTAAGGCGGCCTTGAGCCGCCTTTTGCATGTCCGGCGGCGTCGCCGGAAAACAGGCATGGGGGAAAGCGCGATGATGGTTGATCAAACGCTGAAGGAAACCTTGCTGGATTCCATCCGAACCATACCGGACTACCCGAAACCGGGCATCATGTTCCGCGACATCACGACGCTGCTCGGCAATCCGAAGGCCTTCCGGCGATCCGTCGACGAGCTGGTACATCCCTATGCGGGCACCAAGATCGACCAGATCGCCGGCATCGAGGCGCGCGGCTTCATCCTTGGCGGCGCCGTCGCCCACCAGCTTTCCGCCGGCTTCGTGCCGATCCGCAAGAAGGGCAAGCTTCCCTACGAAACCGTACGGATCGCGTACAGTCTCGAATACGGCGTCGACGAGATGGAAATGCACAAGGACGCCGTTTCCGAGGGCGAGAAGGTTATTCTTGTCGACGACCTCATTGCCACCGGGGGTACGGCCGAGGGCGCCGTCAAGCTCCTGAGGCGCATGGGCGCGGACATCGTCGCCGCCTGTTTTGTCATCGACCTGCCGGATCTCGGCGGTCGCCAGAAACTCGAGGACCTCGGCGTGACGGTGCGCACCCTGGTCGAGTTCGAGGGCGACTAACGATTCGACCGGGCCGAACGCCCGTAACGGAATCGGCCACCCTTGCCGGCCGTTCGAATTTCCCTATTTGCGACCCGTGCAGGGCATGAGCATTTTTGCCCGTCGATCCTGCATGCGGAAGATTGGCTGGTGAAGGGGCGCATGCTCTGGTTGTTCAGCGCCATTGAAGAACTGGCTCCGGTCCTGGTGTTCTTTCTGGTGCAGCAATATTTCGGCTTTGCCGCCGGGCTGGTGGCGATGACGCTGCTGGTGGTCTTGCTCCTTGCTTTGTCATTCGGGCTGGGAAGGGCGGTGCCGCGTTTCGCGGTGATCAGCACGGCCGTGTTCCTGCTCTTTTCGGTCCCGAGCATCCTGACCGGGGACAGTGCCTATTTTCAGGTCTCCGATACGATCCTCGACGGCATCTTCGCGGTCCTGCTTCTCGGGAGCTGGGCGCTTCGCTTGCCGCTGCTGAAATTCCTGTTTGAGCGCGTCTTCGCCATTACCGACGAGGCGTGGCGAATCTTATCCCTGCGGTGGGGCCTGCTGTTCCTTGTGCTCGCCTTCCTCAACGAGTTCTTCCGGCAGGGATTTTCCGTGGATGTATGGGCCCAATTCAAGCTCATCTCCACCATCGCCATACTCGCCTTCGGCTGTTACCAGTTCACGCTCTCGGCCCGCATGCGGATCCGGGGTGAATCCAACCGGCTCGGCTTGCGGATATAACTTCAAGGCATGATTCGCAGACGAGATTGCCGAAGACGGTCGGAAAACAACTATTTTCCTTGCCAGCTCATGGACTCGCGGGTCCAGTTGAAGCGTTTCTGTACAAGGCCGAGATTGTGCGGGAAGGTGGGTTTTGCGGCCTGTTGAGCCATTTTGCCCGCTCTCCTGCGCCTCCGGATTTCGGCCTGCAGACCCTCGCGGCCGCGGCGCATCGCCCAGCGGTGATTTGCCGTGAAAACCGGCTTGAACAGCCTGATCAGACTGCGGATATAGGGTTGATAAACCGATGTGCGCCAGCGAATACGCACAAGCGTGCGTTCTCCCGCCCCGCACAACCTGATGTCGCCCCGTCCGTCGAAATCACCCCATGTGAAAATGCGCATCTCGCGCCTTTCGTCCAGGCGATCGATACGTGCCGTGAATTGAAACGTGTGCGGCAGCAGGCCCTTGGTATAGAAGCGCGCTGTCAGGCCAACCTTGTTGCGATCGCCTGCGGAAATGAGTTCGCCGCGCATGAAAACGGGCGACCACCATCTGGTGAGCGACATGGGATCGTCAAGGATGTCGAGGATCTCGTCCTCTCGCGCATCGAGCATCCATTCCGATTCTATATCAAATGCAATCGAACTTTCCTGCCCCATCGATGCCATTCCTCGCAGCAACCGGAAGTGCGGCCTGGCCTTTCGCACCAACCGGCCTCGTTCTGCCCTCTGTTTCCAATGTAACGTCGCAATCGATTTTCTTTTAAATCGCGAATTGTTGCTTCCCGCAACAAGCAAAAAACCGGCGCTTGCGATCCGTTTTGCCGAAAGTCTGGCGCAGAACAGCAATCCTGCCCCTTCGGCTGCAGTATATGTTGCCGGGTCTCATCGACCAATACGCACAGATGCGTATTGTCGTACGCACGGTTGCGTATGTCCCGGCGATCCTGGCGCGACCGGGCATTTTCATCCGGGCCGCAAACCCTATAATCCAAACCAAAATCCAACACCGGGTCCGCCATGCTGCTTGCCCTGCGCGATGTCAGGAAATCGTTCAATACCGAGGGAGGCCCGCTTGAAGTCCTCAAAGGCGTATCATTCGAGCTCGATGCCGGGCAACATCTGGCGCTGACCGGAGAGTCGGGCTCCGGCAAAAGCACGCTTTTGCACCTGATCGCGGGTCTGGACATGCCCGACAGCGGCGAGGTCAAACTGGCGGGAGCCGATATTGCCCGCATGGACGATCCTCAGCTCGCCGCGGTCCGGCGTGGAAAGATCGGGCTGGTTTTCCAGCAGTTCAACCTCATTCCTTCGATGACGGTTGCCCAGAACCTTTCCTTCCATGCCCGGCTGGCCGGCAGGCTCGATTCCGAATGGAACGCGCGGCTGACCGAGCGGCTCGGCCTCACCGAATGCCTCGGACGTTATCCCGAACAGCTTTCCGGCGGGCAGCAGCAGCGGGTTGCGATCGGCCGCACACTTGCCGCCAGGCCGGGGCTGATCCTCGCCGACGAGCCGACCGGCAATCTCGACGAGGACACGGGCGATGTGGTCATCGAGCTGATGCTGGAGCTTGTGAGCGACGTGAATGCCGGCTTCATACTCGTTACCCATTCGACCCGCCTTGCCGGATTTCTGCAGCGGCGCCTGCACCTGACGCACGGTCGGCTTCAATGATCGCCGCGGGATTCGCAGCCCTTTTGTCGCACTGGCGCTACCGGCCGCTGCAGCTTGCGATCCTGATCTGCGGACTGGCGCTGGCGACGGGCCTGTGGACGGGCGTGCAGGCGATCAACAGCGAGGCGCGGTCGAGTTACAGCCGGGCAGCGTCCGTTCTTGGGCAGGACACGTTGCAGCAACTGCAGTCCGAAAGCGGCGGACCGATCGCCGCAGAGCGCTTCGTCGCATTAAGGCGCGCCGGCTGGTTGGTCTCCCCCGTCGTCGAAGGAACCCTGCGCCTGGGGCGGACCCGCGTGCGGGTGATGGGTATAGACGTCTTTACCCTGCCGCGGGGGGCCGCTCCGCTCGGGCTTTCGGGCGGCGGCGACGTTGCCGGCTTCGTCGCGGTCGACGGCCTCATCCTCGTCCACCCCGAAACCGCCGCGGCGCTTGGCGACAGCGGCCTCAATCTGCGCACTTCGCTGCAAGTGGCGCCGGGGACGCTGATGGCCGATATCCCGACCGCGTGGTCGTTGCTCAAGCGGCACGATTTCGACTACATGCTGCTGGCACCGGACCAGCCCGCCGGACTTGCGCCGCTTTCCGAAATCGCCCCCGACCTGCGGCGTGTTCAACCGGACCCGCAGGGGGACATTGCCCGGCTGACGGACAGTTTTCACCTCAACCTGACCGCCTTCGGCTTTTTGTCATTTGCCGTTGGGCTGTTCATCGTCCATGCAACCATCGGCCTTGCCTTCGAGCAGCGGCGCGCCGTGATCCGCACGCTGCGGGCGCTGGGAATGCCCAACCGCGCCATCGTCCAGCTGTTGCTTGCCGAAACCGTTTTGCTGGCGTTGATCGCCGGCCTGCTCGGCGTGGTGCTCGGCTACGGCATCGCGGCGATGCTGCTGCCGGACGTCGCGGCGACCCTTGCCGGCCTCTACGGTGCATCCGTGCCCGGATCGCTCACCTTGCGACCGGACTGGATACTGACCGGCCTGGCGATTGCCTTCGCCGGCGCCTTTCTCGCTGTCGGGCAGGGCCTGTGGCGCATCGCGCGCCTGCCGCTCCTCGCGCCAGCCCAACCCCGTGCCTGGGCAATGGCAAGCCGGAGGAACGTCGGTTGGACCGCGCTGAGCGGAGCGGTCCTTCTGCTGGCGGCGCTGGTATTGGCCTGGTTCGGGCGCGGTCTGGCGTCGGGCTTCCTAACGCTCGGTGCGTTGCTTCTCGGCGCCGGGTTGCTGTTGCCCGGGTTTCTGACCCTGGTTCTCGGGCTCGGTGCACGCACATCCCGCTCGGCGATGGCCGAGTGGGTGTGGGCGGACATGCGACAGCAGGTGCCGGGCCTGTCGCTGGCGCTGATTGCGCTGATGATCGCACTGGCCGCAAATGTCGGCGTCAGCACCATGGTTGCATCGTTCCGGTACACCTTTACGGGCTGGCTCGACCAGCGCCTCGCTTCCGAGCTTTATGTTTCGGCCGGCGATGAAGCCGAGGCCGAGGCGTTGCGGGCGTTTCTTGCCGAACGCGCGGATGCGGTGCTGCCGATCCGGACGATCGAGATCGAAATCGGCGGGACGCCGGTATTTCTCTACGGCATTGCCGATCATGCCACCTACCGGGATCACTGGCCGCTGCTGGAAAGCACGGGGGACGTCTGGGACCGGGTGGCCGCGGGCAATGGCGCATTGATCAACGAACAGCTGTTCCGGCGCGGCGGCTTCCGATTGGGCAATCGTGTCCGGATAGCGCCGGACTGGACGGAGGAGGTCGTCGGAATCTATTCCGACTACGGCAATCCGACCGGACAGATGATCGTCAACCATGACCGGTTCATGGATTATTTTCCGGACGTTCCGAAACTGCGCCATGCCGTCCGCGTGCCACCGGAAGATGCCGATATGCTGGCCGATGCGCTGGTCCGCGAATTTGGTCTGTCCCCCGGCAATATTCTCAACCAGGCCGACCTGAAGCGGTTTTCGTTGCGTGTGTTCGACCGTACATTCGTGGTCACGGGCGCGCTCAACACGCTGACGCTCGGCATTGCCACGTTCGCCATTCTCGCCAATCTGCTGACGCTGTCCTCTATGCGGCTGATGCAGCTTGCGCCGGTCTGGGCAGTCGGCACGACGCGGGCCCGGCTCGCCCAGCTTGAATTGCTCCGAACGCTCGGCCTTGCGGTTCTGACCTGGCTCCTGGCGCTGCCCGTCGGGCTGCTGCTTGCATGGGTGTTGCTGGCCGTCGTCAATGTCGAGGCGTTCGGCTGGCGCCTTCCGATGCACCTGTTTCCTGTCGACTGGTTCCGGCTCCTGGTGCTGGCGGTTTTGGCGGCTGGTATCGCGGCAGCCATCCCGGCGTGGCGCCTTGCGCGGGCCCAGCCCGCCAACTTTCTCAAGGTCTTCGTCCATGAACGCTAAGCTCCTCGCACTGCCGCTTGTCCTGTTGACCTACGGTGCGCTTGCACAGGGCTTTGCAGGTCTTGGAACGGATGCGGAGGGATTCTCGGTGCCTGAAGCAGGGCGGGAACTGTCCTTTCCGCGCGATCACGGGCCACATCCCGATTTTCGCATCGAATGGTGGTACCTGACCGCCAATCTGAAAGGCGAAAACGGCGCCGATTACGGGCTGCAATGGACGTTGTTCCGCTCCGCCCTGCGGCCGGAGGCGGGTGAAGGCTGGTCCGCGTCCCAGACATGGATGGCGCACGCCGCCGTGACGACGGACAATAGCCATTTTTCAACCGAACGCTTTGCCCGTGGCGGTATCGGACAGGCCGGCGTAAGGGCCGAGCCGTTCTCGGCTTGGATCGATGACTGGCGGATGACCAGCCGGGCGGCACCCGGCGAAGACCCGCTCGCGGCGCTTGAGGTTTTCGCGCGGGGTCCGGACTTTACCTATGACATCGCATTGACCGCGTCGGGTCCGCTGGTTCTGCATGGCGAAAACGGCTTCTCGGTCAAATCGGCGTCCGGTCAGGCGAGCCACTATTATTCGCAGCCCTTCTACTCGGTCAGGGGCACGATCGACCTGCCGACCGGCCGGCTTCAGGTCAGCGGCCAGGCCTGGCTCGACCGCGAGTGGTCATCGCAACCGCTCGACCCGGACCAGACAGGCTGGGACTGGCTTTCACTGCATTTCGATGACGGCGCGAAACTGATGGGATTCCGGCTGCGCAGCCGCAGTGCCGAGGCCTTCACCTCGGCCACCTGGATCGGTCCGAACGGAAAAACCACCTCCTATGGCGACGGTGCGCTGAAGATGACGCCGGGGCGGCTGCAGAAGGTGGCGGGCCGCGAAGTGCCCGTCGAATGGCGGCTGCAACTTGCCGAGCACGATCTCGATATCACCGTCGAAGCCATCAATCCGAATAGCTGGATGCACACACTGGTTCCCTATTGGGAAGGACCCGTCACGGCGCAGGGCAGCCGCAACGGCCGGGGTTATCTCGAGATGACCGGCTATGAATGACGCCACGACGGTCCCAGTGGGTCGTTTTGACGCGTTGTCCGTTGACGGCCGTGTCCTATCTCCGGGTTAAACCCATATGAGCCAATCCGGTGCCGACAAAGATGTTTGGAACCATGAATGCCGGACCCGAGGTCAAGGCCTCGGCTCTGCCGAGCGAAAGCCACTTGCACGGCCACATGGCGCGCGGCGATTTCCTTGATTGCTACAGTGTCGAATCCGCAATGACGCCGAGGCAGGCTGCCGAAATCATAACCGAATTTCCGGGATGGGCCCGGTTTCTCGTTCTCGTGCGACGCGTCGTGACAGCACCCTTCGGATTGTCCAATGACGGACCGCAGGCGCGCGACAAAATCGGTCCATTCCCGGTGGAAGCGGAAACGGAATCGGAACTGATCGCCGGGTTAAACGACAAGCACCTCGATTTCCGCGTATCGGTTTTTTCCGACGGCGGCCGTGTCTCGCTGGCGACCTGGGTGCATCCGCACAATATCGGCGGCCGGCTTTACCTTGCGGTCATCCTGCCGTTTCACATCCTGATTGCCCGGAACGCGCTGGCGCGCGTTGGGTCAACGTCAAAGCCGCAAATCTGATCTCGATCTAGATTCGCACCAGCACCGCGCTGTCGAAGGCGATCACCTCATCGCCGTCCTGGTTGAAGCCCTCGGATTTCAGCTCGACGATGCCCCATTCGGGCTTTGTCTTGCGCTGCCTGGCCGACAGGAAGGTGTTGAAGTACCGGATCGTGTCGCCGGCATAGACGGGCCTCAGCCATTTCAGGTTGCGGAAGCCGGGGGAGGGGCCCATGACCGGTACCTGCCTGCCTGCGGCCTTCAGGTCTGCCAGCCAGCGGTCGCGGTATTCGATGTTCTTCTTCATCCACACCGCCGTCGTGTGCCAGCCCGAGGCGCACAGGGCGCCAAGCAACGAATGTCGGGCCGCCTCTTCGTCCAGATGGAAGGGCTGCGGATCGAATTTTTTTGCAAATGCGATAATCGCTTCCGGGGTGAAGGTGTAGGTGCCCAGGTCCGCACGCCGGCCGATTTCGAATGCGTCGAGACCGCTCATCGGCTTTCCCCTTCGTCCCGACAGGCAAAGAAACCGGAGTTCTCCGACGCACAGACCAGCTCGCCGCGCTGGTTGTAGATCTCGTGGCGAAAGGCGACGGCGCCGATACCAGGGCGCGACTCAAGGCGCCTCGAAGACTGGACCGTTGACGTGCCGCGCAGCGTGTCGCCGGCGAGCACCGGACGCTTCCATTCGCAGCTGTCGACACCCGGCGCGCCCTGGGACGTGGAATTGCCGATATAACCGTCGATGAACATGCGCATGATCATCGAACAGGTGTGCCAGCCGGAGGCCGACAGGCCGCCAAGGATGCTCGCCTTTCCGGCGGCCTCGTCGAGATGCATGGGCTGTGGGTCGAATTCGCTGGCAAAGGCGATAATTTCCCCGGCGCTGACCGGATAGGGGCCGAGTTCGAACCGGCTTCCGGGCTTGAAGTCCTCGAAGGCGAGTTTCTTCGCTGGGTCCTGTTGATTGTTCATGGTTGACCTTATGCCGCGATCCGTGCGGTTTGTCAGCCTCAAAGTTGCGCGATCACGCCGAAATAGAGCGGCGGGCCGAGATATGCGATGACTGCGAGCACCAGCAGCGCGCGGACCCATAGCGCGTGGAAACGCCGCCAAAGGATGAAGCTCAACAGGATGCCGATGCCGATCTCGACCAGCGCGAAGAGATTGCCGTTGTGGCTCGGGTTCCAGTAGGAAACCGGCGAACGGAAGCGCCAGTCGGAGAACGGCCAGAAATGGGCGTGGGCGTCGTTGACATGGACGGGCAGGTCGGTGGCCAGGTGAATGAGCGCGGCGAGGGCGAAGAATGTCAGAAGCGCCGCCGGGCGCAGCCATCTCGATGCGACAAGGCCGATCAGAAGTACGAGAACATAAAGCGGCGCGGAATTGCCGACGGTGACCGCGTCCGACCAGGGCGGCTGAAAGTAAAGCTCGGACCACACGGTGCGCTCGGGGACGCCGGCGAATTTCGACCACACAAACAGCGTGTAAATGGCGAGATCGGGCACCAGCGCGCCGGCAATGACCGCCGTGTTGCGGGCCGGCTCGCCGGGTTTCGCCAGGATGGCGGCGGCCAGCAGCACATGGGTCTGGGTGTTCATGGATGGCAACATTGCAACGCCGGTGCTGGCGTTGCAACAGGTGTTGACGCGACTTTACGTGTTGAACTTGAAGAGCATCACGTCGCCGTCCTGGACGACATATTCCTTGCCCTCGTCGCGGGCCTTTCCGGCGTCGCGGGCGCCGACCTCGCCGCCATAGGCGACAAAATCGTCGTAGGCGATGGTCTGGGCGCGAATGAAGCCGCGCTCGAAATCGGTGTGGATGACACCGGCCGACTGCGGCGCCTTGGCACCGCGCTTGACGGTCCACGCGCGCGCTTCCTTCGGGCCTGCGGTGAAGAAGGTGATCAGGTCGAGCAACGTGTATCCGGCGCGGATCAGTCGGTCGAGGCCGGGCTCCTCAAGGCCCAGTTCCGACAGGAACTCGGTCGCTTCCTCGGAATCGAGCTGTGCGAGCTGGGACTCGATTTCCGCCGAAATGATGACGATCTGTGCGTTCTGCTCGGCGGCCATGCGGGCGACCGCCTCGGTCTGCCCGTTGCCGCCGGCCGCATGCGCCTCGTCGACATTGCACACGTAAAGTACCGGCTTGGAGGTCAGAAGATTGAGTGATTGAAGCAGCCGCAGATCCTCAGCCGCGATGCCGTCGAGCAGCAGGCGCACCGGCTTGCCGTTCTGCAGCAGTTCGAGGGCCTTTTCCATCATCGGCAGGATGAGAAGCGCGTCCTTTTCCCTGCCGGTCGCGCGCTTGCGCGTCTGCTCGGTGCGCCGTTCCAGGCTTTCGAGGTCGGCGAGCATCAGTTCGGTTTCGATCGTATCGGCATCGGCGACCGGATCGATCCTGCCCTCGACATGGGTGATGTCGTCATCGTCGAAACAGCGCAGCACGTGAACGATCGCATCAACCTCGCGGATATTGGCGAGGAACTGGTTGCCGAGGCCCTCGCCCTTGGAGGCGCCGCGCACGAGGCCGGCAATATCCACAAAGGAGATCCGGGTCGGAATGACCTCTTTCGATTTGGCGATCTCGGCGATGGCACGGAGGCGCGCATCGGGAACCGCGACCTCGCCCGTATTGGGCTCGATCGTGCAGAACGGATAATTGGCGGCCTGGGCAGCGGCCGTCTTGGTCAGGGCGTTGAACAGTGTGGACTTGCCCACATTGGGCAGGCCGACGATGCCGCATTTGAAACCCATTTCCTATTCCTTGTTACCGAAGAGTTTTTTCAGCATATCCGCCATCGGTCCCGTCTTCGGAGCCTCGGCCGGCGCGTTTTGCCGCGCGGCGCGAATATGCGACTGGCCCTTTTGCGGTTTCGCCTTGGCCTTGCCGTCCTGCCGGGTCCCGTTTCCGAGCGCCACCGCGATCTTGTTCAAGAATCCCGATTCATCCCCGGTGACGAGCATCGGAAAATTGTCGGCGACAGCGTCCAGCAGTTGCTCGACCCACTCACCGTCGGCCTTGGCGAAATCGCCGAGCACATGGCTGTTGACGCGTTCCTTGTGGCCGGGATGGCCGATGCCGAGCCGCAGGCGCCGGTAATCCTTGCCGCAGTGGGAGTCGATGGACCTGATACCGTTGTGGCCGCCATGGCCGCCGCCAGTCTTGATCCGCACCTTGCCGGGCTGCAGGTCCAGCTCATCGTAAATGACAATGAGATCCGACGGCGTCAGCTTGTAGAACCGCATCGCTTCGCCGACGCTCTCGCCCGAGAGGTTCATATAGGTCTGCGGCTTGATGAGAAGCACCTTTTCGCCGGCCAATTGACCCTCGGCGATCTCGCCGCGGAACTTTTTCGACCAGTTCGAAAAGGAATGGCGGCGGGCAATCGCGTCCGCCGCCATGTAACCGATATTGTGGCGATTCTTGGCATGACGGGAGCCGGGGTTGCCAAGGCCTGCGACGAGCAGCATTTGCACCGGTCTCCGTAATGCGGCAGGCGGCGATTATTCCTCGCCGTCGCCTCCTTCGGCAGCCTCTTCGCCGTCGCCTTCGCCTTCGACGCCCTCTTCGCCTTCGCCCTCGAGCGCCTCTTCGCCTTCCTGTTCCTCTTCTTCCTCACTCTTGAGGCCGGCAGGTGCAGCGATTGTCGCGATGGTGAAGTCGCGGTCGGTGATCGTCAGTTCGACATCGTCGGGCAGGGTGATGTTCGAGATGTGGATGCCGTCACCAAGATCAAGGTCAGTCAGGTCGCCGATGAAGTTCTCCGGAATGTTGTTGGCCGGGCAGACAACTTCGACCGCGTGACGGACGACGTTGAGAACGCCACCGCGCTTGAGACCGGGCGACTCTTCCTCGTTGATGAACTGCATCGGCACTTCGACGGTGACAACAGTGTCCTTCGAAATGCGCAGGAAATCGACATGCATGGTGAAATCGCGGACCGGATCGAGCTGATAGTCCTTCGGCAGGACCTGGATCTTCTTGCCGTCGATATCGATCGTGGCGATGGTGGTCAGAAAGCCACCGCTGTGGATCTTCATCGTCACTTCCTTGTAGGGAAGGGCGATGGAAACCGGGGGTTCCTTGCCGCCGTAGATAACAGCGGGAATCTTACCGTTGCGGCGAAGTTCGCGGGCGGACCCCTTACCAACCCGATCGCGCGCCTCGGCAACGAGCTCATAATTGCTCATGGCTTGTCCTTTCGAGGTACATCTGGAGTGTTTCCCGGACACTTTTACTGTCCGCAAAAACATCGAGCGGCCACAGGCCGCCCCGTCCGCGTTGCCTCCAAGGGTGTCTACGCGGACGCGCGCTATATAGCGGAGGGTTTTGTGCGATGCAAGCGCAAAGCGGCGCCGAAAAGGCGCCGCTCGCTTTGGTCCGGGCGGAGGGAGGAACACCGCGGACCGTGTTGTGCCGGTGAGGACCGTTTACTGCGTCTGCAGTTCCTCGGGAGTCTTGTCCGAGATCGTGTCCCACTTCTCGTTGGCCGCGGTGATCAGGTTGGCGCGGTCGGCTTCCCAGCGCTCCTGGATGCCGGGTGCCAGGTTCAGGTAAAGCTTGTTGTCGACAATGCGCCACAGTTCGGGATCGCCGTCGAACTTGAAGCCCATCGCCGTGCCGAAAGCGCAGTAGCCGCCATAGGCAGGCGCATAGGCATCCGGATTGGCGACGAAGAGCGCCTTGTTCTCTTCATTTGCGAAGCGGTAGGTGGCGCCGTTGTGCTCGGCGGTGATCTGGAAGTCGCCCGGTGTCGGCGCGCCTTTTGTGAAATAGGCAACCGGGTCATAGCCGCGCAGGGCAAGGCCCGTCGTGGTGGCGTTGACGTCGACGCCTGCGGCGAGCGCGGATGTCAGGAGCGCGGCGGAAAGGGCGACGCCGGCCAGGGTGGTTTTCAGGACTTTGAACATGTCGATCTCCTCGGTTCGTGGTTTTCGGCGGGTTCGAAACCGGCATCGGCGGATCGCCGCCAAGGCCGGTTTCGGGACCGGAAAGGGTTGGACGGGTTCCGGCTGAGGGGAGTTGTATAATTAGGAACCAATTGGTACAAAACAAATGAATGTGAGCGGAACTTGATTGAAAAATCGTGCTGCGCTCTTATGACTGATAGAAAGCCCTAATTACGACAGGTAACAGCAGAACTGCGCGACCATGGCCCGCCCACGTGAATTCGACATGGACACCGCCGTAGACGGCGCAATGCAGATATTCTGGCGGCTGGGATATGCGGCGACCAACCTGCCCGAGCTGCTGCATGCGATGGGCGTCTCCAGGGGATCCTTCTACAAGGCGTTCGGAGACAAGCACTCAGCCTATCTCGCGGCGCTTGACCACTATGACCGTACCTGTATCGGTTCCGCCGTCAAACTGTTGTGCGACCGCTCGATCGGCGACGGTGCGGCGCGCATCTTGCGCCTTTTCGAGCAGACCGGATGCGGCGAGAGCGTCGCGCCGCGCGGATGTTTCGTCTGCAATGCCATGGTTGAACTCGGGCCGCACGATCCTGCCGTGGCAAAGAAGACGGCCGCCATGTCGAACAGGTTGCAGGCGGCAATCTACGATGCGCTCGGCGATGTCCCGGGACTCAACCCGTATGACACGGAATCCAGGCATCGCAAGGCGGCGATTATCACGAGGCTCTATCTCGGCGCTCAGGCCATGAGCAAGACGGGCGACCGCAACGCCGACTGGAAAAACCTGCTCGGCGAGTTGCTCAACCGCCGGATCGCCTGACGATCAGTCGAACAGGCTGGAGACCGATTCCTCCGCAGCCGTCCTGCTGATCGCCTCGCCGATGAGGTTGGCGGTGGTGATGACGCGGATGTTGTGGGCGTTCTGAACCGCCGTTGTCGGCTGGATGGAGTCGGTGATCACCAGTTCCGTTAGCTTAGAGGCCGTGACCCGTGCAACCGCGCCGCCGGACAGGACGCCGTGCGTGATATAGGCGGTGACGCTCGTCGCATTGTTTTCCAGCAGGGCCTCCGCCGCATTGCAGAGCGTGCCGCCGGAATCGACGATATCGTCGATCAGGATGCAGTCCTTGCCGGAAACATCGCCGATAACGTTCATGACTTCCGACTCGCCCGGCCGGTCACGGCGCTTGTCGACGATCGCAAGAAGCGAATCGAGCCGTTTTGCCAGGGCACGCGCGCGCACAACGCCGCCGGTGTCGGGCGAGACGACCATGATGTTCGAGACGTCGTAGTTTTCCTTGATGTCGCGGGCGAGAATCGGGACTGCGAAGAGATTGTCCGTCGGGATGTCAAAGAATCCCTGGATCTGGCCGGCATGCAGGTCGAGCGTCAAAACGCGGTTGGCTCCGGCCTCGGTGATCAGGTTGGCGACCAGCTTGGCCGAAATCGGCGTGCGCGCGCCGGGCTTGCGGTCCTGTCGCGCATAGCCGAAATAGGGAAGCACCGCGGTGATGCGCCTGGCCGATGCGCGCCGGGCCGCATCCGTCATGATCAGCAGTTCCATCAGGTGGTCGTTCGCAGGGTATGCGGTCGACTGGATTATGAAGACGTCCTCGCCGCGAACATTCTCCTTGATCTCGACAAAAATCTCCTGGTCGGCGAACCGCCTGACCGTCGCGTTGCCGAGAGGAATGTTGAGATAATTGCAGATGGCTTCTGCGAGGACCCTGTTCGAATTGCCCGAAAAAAGCTTCATGGCGCGCTGCCTGTGCTGGTACCCCGATGGCCGGCGTTTTAGCGGTCCCGCGCACGATTGCAAGGGCGATCCGGTTCATTCGTGAATTTTACCCAGAAATCAGCGACTTCTTGTGCGCTCCGGCACCGCGGCGGCTATCCGCCGGAACCGGGCTGGATGCTCCAGGCGACATAGTCGGCGATGGTGCGGGCGGCTATCGCCTCCATCGTGGCGTCCTGGACGACGTCCCACGGATCCGCCGCCGTGCCCTGCGCGACCTCCTGGCCGCGTATACGGTGGAGACGGGTGCCGCTGCGGTCGAGAACGTCCCAGACGAAGGCGACGGTCGTCTTGTCGCCGTCGGTGAAGGCTGAAAAGTACCCTTTCAGGATGTGATTGCTGTTGCCGTCGCCGGAATTGAGGATGACCAGGCCGCGGGCGCGGGCCTCCGAGCCGAGCTGCCGCGACAGCGGCTGCACGGCGCCGACCGGCGCGCCGATGACGGGCGTGAAACTGATGGTCGAGGCGCTGTTCTGCCTTGCAAGGTTTGCCGTCGACGTGGACGGGACCGGCGTCGAGTTCGTCGTTGTCTGTTCCGTCGGAATGGCCGGCTGGTCGGACCCGATCGGCTCGACCGGCTGGGCCGGATCGTCAGGATTGACAGGAGTCAGCGGGTCCTGGGTTCCCACATCGGCCTTCGGGCGCAGCCAGGAGGCATCCGTCAGCCCGCTCGTCGTGCAGCCGGCGAGCTGCAGCGCAAACAGGGTAACCAGAACTATGCCAACAGTTTTCCTACGCAAGTTACAACCTCTTCCGACCGATCAGCTATTTGACAATCAGATCCAGGCTGTGGGCTGAAAGCGCCGCCGGGTCCTCTTCTGTGGTCAAATAGGTGTGTCCGAGCGTCATGGCTGTGCCGGATTCAGAGTCCATAATAATCATATGCACAAACAATGACATATCCGCCCTGATGTTTTGTTCGTTTCCGGAAAAGAACATTTCGCGTTCCATCCAGCTTGGCGTGAAACGGGCGCCCAGTGAATAGCCGCACGCATTGAGCCGGTGCCGGGTCAGACCACGGTCCTCCATGACCTTCGCATGGGTAGCGAACACATCGCCGAAATTGTGGCCCGGACGCAGAACCTGTTCAATTTCCTCGAGCGCCTCGCGACAAACGTCATAGAGTTCGAGATGCCGTTCCGTCGGTTTTCCGATGATGACCGTGCGCATCATGGCGACATGGTAGTGCGCAAAGACACCGGCCCATTCCAGGGTGAGCTGGTCGTTTTCATCGAGCGTGCGGCGGCCGGACTTGTAGCGGCACAGCAGCGCGTCACGGCCCGAGCCGATGATGAACTCATTGCCGGGATAGTCGCCGCCTCCGGAAAAGACCGCGCCCTGCATGGCGGCCAGGATGTCGGCTTCGTCGGCACCGGGCTTTATCAGCGGCAGCGCCGCGTCCAGTGCCGCGTCGGCAAGGCCTGCTGCGGTCTTGATGTGATCGATTTCCGCCGGGCTCTTGATCAGCCGCAGCCGGGAAACCACACCGGATGCGTCAACCAGGTCGCCGAAGGACTGCAGCTGGTTGTCGAGCTTGCGGCCATTGGCGCCGGTCAGCCCGTGTGTGTCGTACTCCACGCCGATGCGACAGCCGAGCAGATCCATGTCGTTCAGAAGGTTTTTCAACTCCATGGTCGGATCGGCATTGGCGCGGTCGGTCCAGACCGAGATGTTCTCGATGATCGATGTATGGCGCGCCTGGCGCAAATCGGCCGAACGGGTCAGCAAATGCATCGATCCGTCCGACTTAACAATCAATGTCTGGAAGAAACAGAAGCCGAACGTGTCGTATCCGGTCAGCCAATACATGCTTTCCTGGGCGAAAAGCAGCATGGCGTCGAGCTCGTTGTCCTGCATGGCGTCGAGTAGGCGGCGTTTTCGCCAGCGGAATTCTTCCATGTCAAAGTGCTGGGTCAATTCATCCTCCATCGACAATGCCAATTGCTGAAATCTGGCGCCCGTAGTCGGGCTCGCCGCGGTGGGTGGTGCGGCGGAATGAAAAAAACATGCCCTCATCCGCATAGGTGCAGTGACCGCTCGGCTGCGCGGCAATTCCGGCCGCAGCCAGACGGTCGAGGATGAAGGACTGCAGGTCGAAAAAACTGTGGTTTTCTCGTGTCGAGGGAGTGAAATAAGCGCCGTTGTCCGTGTTTTCCCGAACGAAACGGTCGACGAATTCGGGGCCGACCTCGTAGTTCGGGCCGCTGATGCTCGGACCTATGCAGGCGGCGATGCGCTCGCGCCGGGCGCCGCATTGTTCCATTGCGGTAGCGGTGTTCTCGATGATCCCGTTGAAGGCGCCGCGCCAGCCGGCGTGGGCCGCGGCGACCACGCCCGCCTGCGGATCGGCCATCAGGACGGGACCGCAATCGGCGGTAAGAACGCCGACAAGGATGCCGGGAGCGGCCGTCACCATGGCGTCGGCTTTCGGCCGAGCGCCATCATAGGACTTGTCGACGATGACGACGTCGGATGAATGGACCTGGTGCGGCGTCGCCAGCCGCTCCGGCGGAAGCGGAAACCAGTTGCAGACACGGGTGCGGTTTTCCACAACATGGGCCCGTTCGTCGCCGGAACCCAGTCCGACATTCAGGCCCTCGTAGATGCCCCGGGATACGCCGCCGCGCCGCGTGAAAAACCCGTGGCGGATGTCTGTACCGGCACAGCTTTCGTCCAAAAGCGGGCTGGTGATCGGTTCGGGTCGCTCACGGTCGAGCATGGCGGGCCTCACGGCTTTTCATCCGGCGGGATGGTGATCAAACTGGACTTGTCTGTCAATCATAGGAATCGAGTGCTTTTAAGACAGGCCGCCGGACGGGCCGGCGAGGCTGTTGAAAGGTGCGATGGCGACGTCTGCGCCGCTTATGCACAACACTTTGAAAAGGTTACCCATCTGCCCCTGTCCCGTGCCGGCCAGACGTTCGACCGAGCGGCGTATTTCCTGCTGAACGTCGGGGCTCTTGCCGGCACCGAGCGAACCGGCCCGTTCAAGCAGGCCGAGAGCCAGGAGGAAACCGCCCTGGTTCATGGGCGGCCAGACTTTAGCGCCCTCGGCGGCGGCGGCGGTGCCAAGGGCCTGGAAATCCACATGGCTTGTCAGGTCGCATTCTCCCGGCGCGTCGAGTACGCCGGCATATTCCTGTTTTCTGACCGCCTGCAAGGTGTCGCCATAGCCGCTTTCCAGATGGCCGTAGTCGATAACGAGAGCGGTGCCATCGCAGCGTCTCAGGCGTGCGGCAATCTCGGCCATGACGGCTTCGCGCGCCGGTGCGATCTCGAATATGTCGCCGGCAACGGCGTGCCCCGGCAGCGTGTCGCGATCGATGGTCGCGGCGCCTGCGCAAAAGGCGAGGGCACCGTCGTCGCCGACGGTGACGAGCCGTTCGCGGAAGCCGTCCTCAGTGTTGACAAACTGGCGGATCGGCAGTGCGTCGAACAGCTCGTTGCAGAAAAGCAGCGTAAAGCCATCCGCGACATCCGTGACCGCGGTATGCCAGTGGCACTTGATTTGAGCGCCGGCCAGCGTCTCGCGCTGGATTGCCTCAAGCTTCTCGCTGGTCTCGACGAGGTGCGCGGTGGCCGACTGCGCCAGTTCCGGTGCAAGCCTGTCGATGACGCGCTGGGCGTCGGCCATCAGTGTTCCGCGTCCGGGGCCGATTTCGACGAGGCGGGTCCCGGCCGGCCGGCCGTGCGCCTTCCAGGCCTCAATCAGGAAAATGCCGATCAGTTCGCCGAACAGCTGGCTGATCTCCGGCGCCGTGGTGAAATCGCCGGCGGCTCCGAAGGGATCGCGGGTCCGGTAGTAGCCGAATTCGGGATCGCCGAGACAGGCGGAAAAGTAGTCCGCGACGCTGATCGGACCGGCGGCCGCGATCATGCGTCGCAGTTTCTTTGCAAGCGGTGTCGTCAATGGCCGCTACCGCTGTCGCGAACGGGAGTCGCTTGCGCCGGCGGTTTCGCATAGGCCATGGCGATGAGGCCGACCGCAATCATGGGAACCGACAGGATCATGCCCATCGTCAGCCACCCTCCGAACAGGTAGCCGATATGGGCGTCCGGCTCGCGGAAGAATTCGACAAGGATGCGGGATGCGCCGTAGCCAAGCAGAAATGCGCCGCCGACATAGCGCGGGCGCTTGAGCTTGCCGAAGCGGAACATCAGCAGGAAGAGCGCGAAGAACAGCACCGGGCCCTCGAGCACCGCCTCGTAGAGCTGGCTCGGATGCCGCGGATCGGGACCGCCGGTGGGAAAAACGACCGCCCAGGGAACGTCGCTGACCCGGCCCCAGAGCTCCCCGTTGACGAAATTCGCCAGGCGCCCGAGGAACAGCCCGATCGGCGCCGAGGCGGCGATGACATCGAACAGGCTCCAGACCGATATGCCCCGGTTGCGGGCGAACAGGATCATGGCGATGATCGTGCCCAGGAGCCCGCCATGGAAGGACATGCCTCCCTTCCAGATCTCGAACATGCGCAACGGGTTCTGCAAGAACGCGGCGAAATCGTAGAAAAATATGTAGCCGAGCCGGCCGCCGAGGACGATGCCGACCGCCGCCCAGATCAGGAAGTCGTCAATGTCGGCGACGCGCATGGCCGGCTGCCCGTTGAACCAGAGCCTGTCGGCGCCGGCCAGCGTCCGCGCGTAGCGCCAGCCCAGCAATATGCCCACAACATAGGCAAGGCCGTACCAGTGAACGGCCAACGGGCCGATGGAAAACAGCACCGGGTCTATATCGGGAAACGGTAGTGCGGCGTGGACTGGGTTCATGACGGATCCAAAACTGTGTGCGGACGGGCCGGAACATGCCGGTGGCCGCTCCTGCGGTCAAGGGTTGCGTCGCCCGGCTCGAATCCTTAACTCACTACAATGAAGGATGTTGCGTTACCAGCAAAAGCGAGACAGCAAGATGACCACAGGCCCCAATCGAATTCTTGATGACTTTGCCAGGCTCATGACGGATGCGGCGGGCGCCGCCCAGGGCCTGCGCGACGAGGTCGAGACGGCGTTGCGCGCCCAGGCCGAAAGGGTGCTAAACAACATGGATGTCGTCCAGCGCGAGGAATTCGAAGCCGTGCGGGAAATGGCAGCCCGCGCGCGCGACGAGAACGAGGCGCTTTCGGCACGGATCGACGCCCTTGAAAAACGCGTGGCCGAACTCGGGGGAACCGCGAAACCCAAGCCGACACGCAAAAAAAGCTCCGGCGCCGGCAAAGCTTCGTAACTTTTTTGCCGTAGCCGGCCGCAAAAAAGCCCGATCCGAAAAAACCTTTGCCCAGAATCCCTTAGACTCGGGTTCTGCGGAAATGATTCACCGCGTATCCACATCGGAATTCAATGCGCCGCCAATTAAGGGGTGGCGCTGTGACTCTGCCGTTATACACTGATTTTAAAAGATGATTCGAAGCGGAATTTGACTGCCTTAGTGGGCGAGTAGCAGGCGGTCGGTTTTTAGTTTGTAGAGTGCGTGAGTTGTTTCCGGGTTCAGCGTGGGCGCGGCGAGGATTTATTGCGCCTGTGAACATTGAGATTCGGGGAGAATAGGTGCGGCATGAGCCTTATTGAATTTGAATATGAACGCGAGCTCAATCCTGTCGACATGATTGAGTACGTCGCGGCCAACAACGACTGGTCTTTCGAACGGTCGGGCGAAGACGAGATCGCCATGACCGTGGAGGGGCGCTGGTCGGAATACCACGTTTCCTTTTCCTGGATGGAGGATTTCGAGGCCCTCCATCTGGCGTGTGCGTTCGACATCAAGGTACCGGAGAACCGGGTCAGCGAAGTGGTCACGCTTCTGCACCTGCTCAACGGGCAGATCCTGATGGGTCATTTCGACTTCTGGCAGCAGGAGGACGTGGTTATCTTCCGGCAATCGCTGCTCTTGTCGGGTGGCGCCGAGCCCACCAACCAGCAGGTCGAGGTGCTGTTGTCGAGTGCGCTGGAAACCTGCGAATTGTACTTTCAGGCCTTTCAGTTTGTGATCTGGTCAGGTATGGACGCCAAAAGCGCCACCGAAACGGTTCTTTTCGAGACCGTCGGAGAGGCCTGACAGACACAGACCAGGGAGGTCCGATATCATGACATCCGGTCCCGTCGTCCTTGTGGGCGCCGGCAACATGGGTGGTGCGATGATGCGCGGATGGCTCGCGTCCGGAATTGAACCGGGCGCGATCATCGTTGTCGATCCGTCGCCCCCGCCGGCGATGATCGAACTCCTGAATTCGGAAGGGATCCGCCACTGCCCGGCGGTCCCGGAAGACGTCACGGCCGGAGCGCTGATTGTCGCGGTCAAGCCGCAGTTGATGGGCGTCGTCCTGCCGGGGCTGAAACCGCTTATCGGGCCGGACACCGTTTGCGTCTCCATCGCCGCCGGAACGAAGATCGGGACGATGACCCGTCATCTCGGCGATGTCGCGGTGGTGCGGTCGATGCCGAACATGGCGGCGATGATCGGCCGCGGGATCACCGCTGCGGTGGCCAATGAAAAGGTCAGCGACGAACAGCGGTCGTCCGCACACGCGCTGCTTCTCGTTACGGGACCGGTCGAATGGGTCGAGACCGAGGACCAGATCGACGCCGTGACGGCCCTCTCGGGCAGTGGCCCGGCCTATATCTTTCACCTTGTCGAATGCATGGCGGAGGCCGGCCGCAAGGCCGGTCTTGACGCTGATGTGGCGATGCGACTGGCACGCGCGACCGTCGCCGGCGCCGGCGAATTGCTGCATCAATCGGATGACGATGCCGCCGCCCTGCGAAAGAGCGTCACGTCCCCCGGCGGCACGACCGCCGCGGCGCTCGATGTTTTGATGCGCGAGGACGGGCTGCAGGCGCTGTTCGACGAGGCAATCGCGGCGGCAAAGAAACGCGCCCATGAACTGGCGGAACACGGGTGAAACATGGCTGACCAAATCGCATGGTCGGACTTCGAGAAGGTCGATATTCGCGTCGGCACCATTGTCGAGGCCGAGCCTTTTCCGGAAGCGCGAAAACCGGCGATCAAGCTGAAGGTCGATTTCGGGCCGGACCTAGGCGTGCGCAAGTCGTCGGCGCAGATAACGAAGCACTACGCGCCGCAGGAGCTGGTCGGCCGCCAGGTGATGGCGGTGGTCAATTTCCCGCCGCGGCAGATCGGACCGGTCATGTCCGAGGTGCTGGTGCTCGGCTTTCCCGACGATGAGGGGGAGGTGGTGCTCGCCGCTATCGACAAGAAAGTGCCTGACGGCGGAAGGCTGTACTAGGCCGGTACCCGCACGACCGCTCGCAGACCGCCCATCGGGCTGTCGGCAAGCGAGATGTCGCCGCCGTGGCTGCGGGCGATGTCGAGCGCGATGGAAAGGCCGAGGCCAGTGCCGCCCTTGTCCTGGTTGCGGGATTCGTCGAGACGGAAGAACGGCTTGAAGACATCTTCGCGCAGTTCGGGCGCAATGCCGGGGCCGTCGTCGTCGATCGTTATCGTCAGCCATCCGGTCCGCACCGTCGCCTCGACTGCGACGGTCTGCGCATGCCGGCAGGCATTGGACACAAGGTTGATGACGAGGCGCGAGAAGGCGTTCGGCCGGACCTTGATGAGCGGCAGTCCGTTGAGCTTGCAGGTCAGGTTGCGCCCGTGCACCTGCGCGTGCTCGTTCAGCTTGTCGAAAAGCTTGTTGAGATCGAGTTCTCCGACATCTTCCTGGGCTTCGCCGCGCGCAAAGGAGAGGTATCCCTCAAGCATCGACTGCATGTCGTCGATATCGTCGTTGAGGCGGGTGGTCTCGGCCTCGTCTCCAACAAGGGCGAGCTGCAGCCGGAAGCGCGTCAGAATCGTGCGGAGATCGTGGCTGACACCGGTCAGCATGGCCGTGCGCTGCTCGATCTGCCGCTCGATGCGTTCGCGCATCCGGATGAAGGCGAGTCCGGCGCGCCGGATCTCGTCGGCACCGCGCGGGCGGAAATCCTCCGGCATCCTCTGGCCCTTGCCGAAACTCTCGGCGGCATCGGCGAGGCTGAGGATCGGCCGGATCTGGCCGCGCAGGAAAAGGATCGCGATGATCAGGAGCACCAGGGACGTTCCGACCATCCATAAAAGGAATATGTGCGTGTTGGAGGCGTAAGCCTGGCTGCGGCGCGCAAAGACGCGCAGCACCTTGTCGTCCAGCAGGATGCGGATCTCGACAAGGTTGGAATCGCCGACCGTGTCGATCCAGAACGGACGCCGGATCTGGCGGGTGATCTCCTCGCTGAGGATCGAGTCCAGGATCGAGAAGAAGGGCTTGGAACGCGGCGGCGGCAATGTACCGTCCGGCTCGATGGCGATGTTCAGCTCCAGGCGGTCGCGCGCCATGCGGGTGATTTCGTCGTAGTTTGCGTCCTGGGGGTAGGTCTCGATGACGTCTATAATGGCGGCGATGTCCCTGGTGACGGCTGTCGACAGGCGCTGGGTCACCGTCTGCCAGTGGCGCTCCATGAAGACGAACGCGATCACCGACTGCAGGATGACCATCGGCAGGATGATGATCAGCAGCGTGCGGCCGTAGAGCCCTGTCGGGATACGGCGCGTGAACCAGCGCGTAAAGCGCCGGTAGCCCTTCGGCGGATACCGCTCGTGCTCACGCCTTATGGAGTCAATGGTCGTCATCTGGCATTCCCGTTCACGGCCATCGAGGCACCCCGAAGGGCACCCGGCGGTCCGCGTGCGACCATCTTATAGCAGGGAAACGGGAATTCGACCCGTCAATTGCAGGATAAATCCCTGTCCGGTCAGGTAAAAACGTCGCGGCGAAGAAGTTCCGTTCGCAACGGGCCGGCGCTATTCGACGCTCAGTCGGTAGCCGATGCCGCGCACCGTTTGCAGCCACATTGGATTGGCCGGATCTTCCTCGATCTTGCGCCGCAGCCGGTTGATCTGGACGTCGATCGTGCGCTCGCCGATGTCGATGTCCTGGCCGACCAGTTCGTGCCTCGGTATCGTCTCGCCAGGGCGCTGCGCGAACTGCACCATGATTTCCTGCTCGCGGTCGGTCAGCCGCACCACCTCCGCGCCCTTCTTGAGCTCGCGCCGGGCGAGCCCGAATGTGTAGGGCCCGAACACGATCTGCTCGATCTGCGGGATTTCCAGCGGTCCGCCGCGTTTGAGGATGTTGTTGATGCGCAGGACAAGCTCGCGCGGATCGAAGGGCTTGGAAAGATAGTCGTCGGCACCGGCCTCAAGTCCCTCGAGGCGGCTGTTTATCTCGGCAAGCGCCGTCAGCATCAGGATGGGAACGTCGCGCAGCTCGCGCAGCCATTTGGTCAGCGCGACACCGGTTTCGCCCGGCATCATGACGTCGACCACCAGAAGGTCGAATTCCAGACCGTTGAGCTTGCGCCGGGCCTCGGCGGCGTCGGCGGCGGTCGTCACCCGGAAGCCCTGATCGCTCAAGTAACGGTTCAGCAGGTCGCGAATGCGCGTATCATCATCAACGACGAGCAGATGCGCAGCATTGTCGGATAGCATTTCTGCCGGCATGCCGCCTCCTTATGCAATTCTCCAAAAGCCCTTACGCATCAATCCCGATTAACCATTCCCTGAAGGAACTGCCTGATCAGTTTTTGCCCCTCGGAATCGATACCCCTTAGTGCTTCGGTTATGCGGCGAGACTGTGGCCGCGCCAGCTCCAGCGCCAATTCCCGGCCCTTGCTGGTCGGATAAAGCCGCCTTTGCCGGCGATCGTTGGGGCCTTCAACCTGGTGTATGTAGCCGGAATCGATCAACTGTTTCAGGACCCTGGCAAGGCTCTGCTTGGTAATCCTGAGGGTGTCGAGCAGGTCCGCGACCGTCATTCCGGGCTGCCGGTTGACGAAATGGACGACCCGGTGGTGCGCCCGGCCGAAACCGAAACGTGCCAGTATGGCATCGGGATCGGAGGTGAAATCGCGATAGGCGAAGTACAGCATCTCGATGATGTCGAAATCGATGCCATCGCTTTCCGACATGGGGCCCGTGATCGTGTCGGAATCGGGTATTTTTCGTGCCCTTTCGGACGCCATTGCGATATTCCCTTTCAAATATGTCAGCCTTGTTGACATAAATTGATGCTATTGATAGCCTCAATCCGCGTCAAGGATGTAAAACCCCCTAATTGACACGGTATTGGCGTTTTGACCGCGGTTTACCGCCCGGCGCTCAATTTCCGGAATTTATCGGGCTTTTCTCATATCCGGCGAATACAACTCGAATGAAGCGCGACGCGCTGGAGGTAACGCAATGGCATCGGTCCCCTTCGATCAGCTTGAGGGCGAGATTTGGTACAATGGTGAGTTTGTTCCGTGGCAGGATGCGAAGCTGCACGTGCTGTCGCACGGCCTGCACTATGCGAGCTCCGTGTTCGAAGGCGAGCGGGCTTATGGCGGTGTGATCTTCAAGCTGCGCGAGCATACCGAGCGGTTGCACAAGTCGGCCAAACTGCTGGGGTTTGAAATTCCCTACAGCGTCGAGGAAATCGACGACGCCTGCAACGAGCTGCTGAAACGCCAGGGTTTCGAGGACGCCTATGTGCGGCCGGTCGCATGGCGGGGCAGCGAGATGATGGGCGTGTCGGCGCAGCACAACCGGATCAACCTCGCCATCGCCATCTGGCAGTGGCCGTCCTACTTCAAGCCGGAGGAACGGCTCAAGGGCATCCGTCTCGACATGGCCAAGTACCGCCGCCCGGATCCCAGGACGATCCCGAGCGAATCCAAGGCGGCGGGCCTTTACATGATCTGCACGCTGTCCAAGCACGAGGCCGAGAGCAAGGGCTACGCGGATTCGCTGATGCTCGACTGGCGCGGCCGCGTGGCCGAAGCCACGGGCGCCAACATATTCTTCGTCAAGGACGGCGTTATCCACACGCCGACACCGGACTGTTTCCTCGACGGCATCACGCGGCGCACGGTCATCGATCTCGCCCGGAAACGCGGCTACGAGATCGTCGAGCGGGCGATCATGCCGGAGGAGATGGAAGACTTCGAGGAGTGCTTCCTGACCGGCACCGCTGCCGAGGTCACGCCCGTGTCCGAGATCGGCCCCTACCGGTTTTCCGTCGGAGAAATCACGACGAACCTGGTGAACGACTACATGAAGGCCGTCCAGCCGGTGCGCGAGGCAGCCTGAATCAACGTCGCCTCAGAGCATTGACGGGCGCGCGTCGGTCACAGGCGCGCGCCCTTTTGTTTGCCAATCCGGCGCCGGGCGTGGCACATAGCCGGTGCGGCTCCTCTAGTTTCGGAAAAACATCATGGGTCAGATCCAGGCCGGCATCGTTCCGGTCACCGACTTTCAGCAGAATTGCACCATCCTGTTCGACAGCGATACCAAACGCGGCGTGGTCGTCGATCCGGGCGGCGATGTCGCCGCGATCACGGACGTTCTGGAAAAGAACGGGATCGGAATCGATGCGATCTGGCTGACGCACGGTCACATCGATCATGCCGGTGGCGCAATGGACCTGAAGGATGCGCTCGGGGTCGAGATCGTCGGGCCGCACAGGGATGACCTGAAGCTGCTGCAGGGGCTAGAGGACCAGGCAGCGATGTTCGGCCTCGACGGCGCGGTGCGCAACGTCATGCCGGACAAGTGGCTGGAGGAGGGGGAAACGGTTTCCTTCGAAGATCACGTGTTCGAGGTCTTTCACTGCCCGGGACACGCGCCCGGCCATGTGATTTTCTTCAACCGCAATGCCGGTTTCGCCCATGTCGGCGACGTGCTCTTCCGCGGCTCGATCGGACGCACCGACCTGCCGGGCGGCAATCATCAGCAATTGCTGGATTCGATCCGCGACAAGGTGCTGCCATTGGGTGACGAAGTGGGCTTCATTTGCGGCCACGGACCCGGCGGACGGATCGGCGAGGAGCGTCTCACCAACCCGTTTCTCAAGGGGATCTGACCCCGATCCGCATCAGCGCGCGACGCAGAAGTGGTCGTAGCCGTCATAGCCGCGGAACGTACCCGTTGCCGGATCGAATGAGCGGTAGCGCTGGGCGCAGTACCTGTACCATTCGTCGGTCCACGGCTCGATGGTTCCGGACGTGTTCACCGACGATGGCGCCGGCGGATAGTAGTTCGGCGAGTGCGAGTAATCGTTGGGCGCCTGCGGATAATAATCCGGCTGCGGGTAGTAGTTCGGCCGCGGCGCGGGATTCGGCGGCTCGCTCAGTATCGCTCCGGCGATGATGGCACCGGCGGCAAGGCCGAGAACGCCGAGCAGCAACGCGTCGTCGTTGTTCTTCTGGATGACAACGGGTCCCCGGTGGCGTTTGTGATGCTTGTGTTTGTGGCCGTTCCAACCACCGTGATGGTGCGGGCGGCCGCGATCGTGCGCATGGGCCTGCGACAGCGGAGCGGCTGCGACTGCTGCGACGGCAAGTGCGGCGACGAGTACTTTAACTTGCTTTCCCATCTTCCATGTTCCTCTCGGTGGCTTGCGATTGGGTTGTGTTCGTAACGCTGGGTCTCAAGCTAGGAAACCCTGCCTGAACGCAAGCTGAACGGACTGCAAGAGGCGGTAGAATGCAAAAAAGGGCGCCGCGGATTGCTCCGGGCGCCCGGCCGAATGCGTATGCCTTCCTTTATGAGCCGTTGGCCAGCGCGCCGCCGATGATGGCGCCCGCGGCAAAGCCGAGCAGACCCATCGCCGCAGCGTTGTTCTTGCCCTTGTGGACGACGACCGGCGGCTTTTTGTAATAGCCGCGCGGATAGTGCACCCTCGGGCCTTTCTTGTAGTAGCCGGGGCCGCCTTTGTGGACGTGGTGCCGGCCGCTTTCGGGGCCAGGCTTCGGGGCAGCCATGGCGCCGCTGACGGGAACGAGCGCCGTTGCAACGACGGCCGCGGTTGCGATTGCAGTTTTGGTCAAGATGTTCATCGTATCCGATCCTGTATCACGTTGAT
This sequence comes from Nitratireductor sp. XY-223, assembly GCF_004959855.1. Lineage (GTDB taxonomy): Bacteria > Pseudomonadota > Alphaproteobacteria > Rhizobiales > Rhizobiaceae > Hoeflea_A. Next base: position 292,473 of record NZ_SPNT01000006.1, read on the forward strand.
CGAGGGCAGAAGATCCCTCTGTCTGGATCGGAAACTATGCTTTGGTCTATGAACGCAAACTGAATGGAAGTCGTTGAGTTATTAAATAAAATTAATGTATGTGTATGCTTCGGGTTGCCCGGCCGCCGACCGGGCAACGCTGACTTCCGGCCAATTACTCGACGATCGTCAGATTAACGGCCTTGGGTCCCTTGCCGCGACGATCCGGTTCGGTCTCGAAGCTCACCTTCTGGTTCTCCATCAGTGTCTCCAGGCCCGAATCCTTCAAGGCCGAAATGTGTACGAAAATATCAGATTCACCGGTATCCGGCTTGATGAAGCCGAAGCCCTTATCGGTATTGAAAAACTTTACAGTGCCAGTTTCGGCCATTCTGTCAGGTCCTCTGTTGTCCGCCGGCGTCACGCCCGCGCGTCCTCGGTTTCACCCGTCAAACGGGTGCGGCAGGCAGTTCTCGAAAATTGCGGAAAGGTCCCTGTTATCGTGATCCCTGATGCTCATTCAGCACGTGTTTCGACCACCCGGATTATTATGCGTCTCCGGTCCGCATCGCTATCAGTAGGTTTTCCCGTGTTCGCAAATTGCCCGAACGGGCGACACAGTGGGCCAGCCTGAAGAAATAAGCAAGAAAAAGTTTTGTGACGGTTTCGTATTGCAACTCACAGAATGAAACCGGGCATCCCCCGGGGCAGCGGCGCTTCGAACAGGTCCCGGTTGCCAAAGGTTGAATAATATCAAGGTAAAGCCCGCGTTAACGGGACCGGTCGATATGGACGCGTATCGGGCGGGCAGACGTCACGACGCTTTCGCCTTTCCGGCGCGCCTACCTGTGGTTGCGGGTATGATTTCGACGGCAAGTATTGCCGCAAATATAAAAATACATCCCAGGTAACCGATACCGGCAATGCGTTCCGCCAGGAATATCGCGCCAAAAAGGGCGGCGAAAAGTGCTTCCGAAGACAGGAATATCGCGGCCTGCGCCGAGGTCGTGTATCGCTGGCCGACGGCCTGCAGCGTGAATGCAAGACCGCTGGAGAACACGCCGGAATAGACGATCTCAGGAGCGGCATCGAGGATCGCCCGGAATTCGATCGGTTCGGTGGCGACCGCGGCGACAAATCCGAGCGCCGCGCAAACCGCGAACTGCACCGCCGACAGGGTCAGCGGCCGTCCGGTTCGCGTGCCGTAGAGGCCGACGAGCAGAACCTGACAGGCCCAGAAGAAGGCACCGATGATCACCAGAACGTCGCCGCGGCTCATCGAAACGATGCTGCCGCCGCTCAACAGCCAGATGCCGGCGAAGGCCAGCAGGGCCGCGGGCCAGACAATCGGGTGCGGCTGCTGGCGCAGCACGCCGACCATGAGAAACGGGACGATGACGACGTAGAGGCCGGTCAGAAAACCGGCATTGGTGACCGTGGTGGTCAACAGGCCGACCTGCTGGAATGCCATGCCGACCAGGAGCACAATTCCGATCCAGACAAAACCCGTCCAGTCCGAGCGGGACAAGGGAGCCGTCGCATATCTGGATTCGCGCAGCGCGAAGGGCAGCACCGAAAGGGTCGCCAGCGCGAAGCGCAGACTGACGAAGAGCATGGGGCCAATGGCGTCCATGGCCGTGCTCTGGGCAACGAAGCCCATGCCCCAGACAGCCCCTGCCAGCAACAGCAGCAAATTTGCCTTTGCGCGATTCATCGGTATTGACCTTGCTCGAAACAGTCCGGACGCGGACGTCCGGATCCGGAGACCTGCTCTATCAGCGCATTTTCGCGGCGGCAAGAGGCGGGCGGCAAACGGCGCCGGGGCCGGCGCTAGACGTCCTTCAGGTAGAGCTTCAGACGCTCCAGGTTGGCACCGAAATCGAGGCGGCCGAGCTGGGCGCGCGCATAGGCGATCACGCCGGTGCGACCGTCGTCCATGGAGACCAGCTCGATGCTGATAAGATCCGGGAACCGCATTGTCGGCGAATAGGTCACGTAGCGCAGGTGCGTGGGATCGTCGCCGTTGTCGACGCGGCGCGCGAGCGGATCAACCGCCTCGATGCGGCCGGCCAATTTGTCGGCGATGGCCTGCGGCGGCGCATCAAGGGCCGGCAACTCGAGGTCGCAGTTCCCGCGCAGGCCCCCTGTGCAGGCAAGGGCGTCGTTGGCGGTCGGGCTGCGCCTTATCTCGACAAGGTCGAGCCGACCGCGATCGGGCGAACCAGCGACAAGCAGCCAGCTCCTCTCGCGACCGTAGACAAGGAACACAAGCGCGGCACAAAGGATGATGGCCGCGACAATCGCGAGCGCGACAAACAGATACTTCAATGACAACCCCGATTACTGGCGCGAAATGCGCAGGATAACGCCATCCGAATCATCTGTCAGGACCAGCAGCGCGCCGTCGGGTGCGGCGATCACGTCGCGCATGCGTCCGTAGCGGTCCTGCAACAGCCGTTCCTCGCCGACAATGTTTCCCGCCGCATCGCGGTCAATACGCACGAGCATCTGGTCCTTCAGAGCCGTCACGAGGAAGTCGCCGTCCCATTCGGGGAACATGGCGCCGCGATAAACGGCCAAAGCGCCGGGCGCAATGGACGGGTCCCAGTAGTAGATCGGTTGCTGGTAGCCGCTGGCCTCGGTGCCGATGCCGATCTTGGCGCCGGAGTAGTGCCGGCCGTAGGATATGACCGGCCAGCCGAAATTGAGGCCGGGTTCGGGACGGTTGATCTCGTCGCCGCCCCGGGCGCCGTGCTCTACGGTGTAGAGGACGTTGGTCTTGGTGTCGAAATCGATGCCCTGCGCGTTGCGGTGCCCCTTGGACCAGAGTTCCGGCAGCGCATTATCCGCGTTCGCATAGGGATTATCCGACGGGATCGAGCCGTCGGGATTGATGCGCAGCACGGCACCGGCATGGTCCATCGGGTCCTGGGCCCGGTCGCCGTCGCCGCGATCGCCGATCGTGAAAAACAGGCTGCCGTCATCGGCCACGGCGATGCGTGAACCGAAATGCCGGCCGCCGCGTGACTTGCGATCCATGGAAAACAGGACGGTGACATCGTCGAGACGCGCCTGCGATCCGTTGCGCACCAGGTTTGCCCGTGCCAGGGCCGTGCCCGCGCCGCCCCGGCCGGGCTCGGAATAGGTGAAATAGATAACGCCGCTGGTATCGAAATCACCGGAAAGCGCCACATCCAGCAGGCCGCCCTGGCCCCCGGTGGCGATCTTCGGCAGCCCGGAAATCGGTGCGGAGACCTTGCCATCCTTGACGAGCCGCATGCGGCCAGGCCGCTCGGTCACCAGATAGGTGCCGTCGGGCAGCACCGCCACGCCCCAGGGGTGTTCGAGACCGGTCGCAACCGTGTCGACATTGATGGCGACCTTGTCGGTGTTGTAGGCGTCCGTGGCGCCGGCCGGCGCCGTCAGGAAAAGAGCGGTCGCAACGGCAATGGCCAGACCGGGTTTGCGTGTCATGTTCTGCCTCGTCCTATCTCGATTGAGACTATTGTGGGCGAGAACATAGGGCCTGACCAGATGAGTTAAAGACCGGGGCAGCCTCGGCCTTGCCCTCCGCTTGGATACATTGCGCCTGGAGCGGCCGGTCGAGCGGTTTTGCCTCTACGACGAGATCGCCGAGCATGACAATGGAGGCGAAAACGGCAAGCGCGGCCAGATTGAACCTCCAGCGCGCACGCTTGGTTTCACGATTCCGGTCCAGATAGTCGGCGTCGAGTTCCATGATCTGCCCTCCGATCCGCATCTCGGTCCTGGTGGCACGCCGCGGGCATTGCCGCCGGTCGTGGGGTGGGTGACAGCGGTGCCCGCGGCGTGCCGGTGCCGGTCCAGCCGGTGGGACGATGAAACAGGCCGAAATGGACGCCAGGGCGACGGAATTTAGGCAGACACGGACATTTGTCGTGTTTAAAGTGTGGCAGGCATTAATTCGCTGTAAGGTGGCAGCGGTCCGCAGCGAAGATTGCCGTCAGGCGGCGCCGCGCCGGAAAAGCTGCGAAAAATCCGTCGGCGCGAGCTGCGGGCGGGCAAGCGCGTAGCCCTGGACCAGGTCGGCGCCGGCCCCCCAGGCGAGTTCCACCTGGAAATCCTTCTCAAGCCCTTCGATGACGACGGTCGCGCCGTCTCGACGGAAGCGGGAAACCGCATCCTTTAGCGCGGTAAAGCCGCTTTGGCTGTCCATCAGCCGCGCCACCCATTTGGCATCGAGCTTGATGAAATCCGGGCGGATCAGTTCAACCCGTCGCGCGTCGGACGACTGGGCACCGAAATCATCAACGGCGATCCTGAAACCGTATTCCCTCAGGCTCTCGACCAGATAGCGCACGCGGTTCGGAGACAGGGCGGGCTGCTCGGTCATCTCGCAAACGATATGGCGGCTGGCATGGCCACTGGCACCGACATCGGCTTTCAGGCGGCCGACCTGCGCGGCGACCTGACGGTTGCTCTCGTAGATGCCGGGATCGAAATTGAGAAACAGCAAAACATTTTCCGTCGGTTCAGCGGATGCGTTGATCAGGTGCATTTGCCGGCACAGCGCGTCGATCGCGATACGCTCCGCCTTGCCGACGCGTGAAAAGAACTCTGCCGGGCCAAAGGGCCGGCCGTTCAGGAAAAGGCGCAGAAGGCCTTCCATGCCGCGCAGGGCCAGCAAGCCCGAACCGTCGCGGCCGAGGATGGGTTGCAGCGCGGTCTTCAGAACGAACGGCCCGAAGGAACCGCTGCACGTGCCGTCGGCTTCCGGCAGGATGCGGCCGCTTTCCGTCTTCCCGGCCATTTCCGCTCCCAGAGGTCATCTCCTGATACACCGGGCCGCAAAATGCGGTCCCGGCCGGCTTGAACTTCTCGCCGTGATTCGACATAGGATTATACACGATCCGGAACGTGTCCTGGTCGCGTCCTAATTTCATAACTGGAGTTTCCGAAATGGCATTTCTTGCCGATGCGCTGTCACGCGTGAAGCCGTCCGCAACCATTGCAGTCTCGCAAAAGGCCCGCGAACTGAAAGCGAAGGGCCGAGACGTCATCGGTCTGGGTGCCGGCGAACCGGATTTCGACACGCCCGACAACATCAAGGACGCGGCGATCGAGGCCATCAGACGCGGCGAGACGAAGTATACGCCCGTGTCCGGCATCCCCGAGCTGCGAAAGGCGATTTCGGAGAAGTTCAAGCGCGAAAACGGCCTCGACTATGCGCCCGAGCAGGTGATCGTCGGAACCGGCGGCAAGCAGATCCTCTTCAATGCAATGATGGCGACGCTCAATGCGGGTGACGAGGTCATCATCCCGACGCCCTTCTGGGTGAGCTATCCGGAGATGGTGGCCATTTGCGGGGGCACGCCGGTTTACGCCGAAACGCGGCTGGAGGACGGCTTCAAACTGACGGCGGAAGCGCTCGAGCAAGCGATCACGCCGAAGACGAAGTGGCTTATCTTCAACTCGCCCTCGAACCCCTCCGGCGCCGCCTATGCCGAGGACGAGTTGCGGTCGATCACCGAAGTCCTGCTGCGCCATCCGCATGTGTGGATCCTGACCGACGACATGTACGAGCATCTCACCTATGGCGACTTCGCGTTCACGACGCCGGCGCAGGTCGAACCGGAGCTCTACGGGCGCACGCTGACGATGAACGGCGTCTCCAAGGCCTATGCGATGACGGGCTGGCGGATCGGTTACGCGGGCGGGCCGATCGAACTCGTCAAGGCGATGGACATGATCCAGGGCCAGCAGACATCCGGCACGAACTCGATCGCACAATGGGCAGCCGTAGAGGCCCTCAACGGCCCGCAGGACTTCATCGAAAGGAACAAGAAGATCTTCGAGGGACGGCGCGATCTCGTCGTGTCGATGCTCAACCAGGCGGCCGGCATTTCCTGCCCGACGCCCGAGGGGGCATTCTACGTCTATCCGTCCTGTGCCGGACTGATCGGCAAGACGGCGCCCTCCGGTAAGACAATCGAGACGGATGAGGATTTCGTTACCGAGTTGCTCGAGACCGAGGGCGTTGCGGTCGTGCACGGGTCGGCATTCGGCCTCGGGCCGAATTTCCGCATCTCCTATGCCACGTCGGAAGCGCTGCTCGAGGAGGCCTGCCGCAGGATCCAGCGGTTCTGTGCCGCCTGTACGTAAGGCGGCGCCGCGATCGCGGGGATGATGCATTGACAGCCCATTTATATAACTTTTATGTTAAATAACTGCTCTGTTAATATAAGCGCACGATGGGAGGAAATGGCATGCCGAATTTCGTATACGCCTATCATGGCGGCAAGCCTCCGGAATCGCCCGAAGAGGGCGCCAAGGTGATGGCCGCATGGAATGCATGGTTCGAAGCGCTCGGCGCGGCCGTCGTTGACGGCGGTGCACCGGTCGGCGCGTCCAAAACGGTGTCGTCGGGCGGCGTTAGCGATGGCGGCGGGGCCAATCCGCTGTCCGGCTATTCGATCGTCAGTGCCGACAATATCGACGCCGCGGTCGAGATGGCGAAGGGCTGCCCGATCCTCGAAGGCGGCGGCAGTATCGAGGTCGCAGAGGCGATGGAAATGTAGCCTCCAACACGGCCCGCAAGGCAGGCCAGACCGATCAACAATGAAAGCCGGCCGAAGGGCCGGTTTTCTTTTGGCTACAACCGGGCCGGCACACCAGATTGTGAAGACGTATGAATTGTGCATCCGGCTCGGCGGATTATGATCTGCGGCCGAACGGACCGTGCAGCGGGGAACCTGCCTGAGCCGTTGCGGAGGACGAGAATTGGCGCATATCATTCATCGAAAAGACTGGGCAATCAGCGAAAGCCTTGCCACGCCCGAAGAGGTGTTTTTAAGCCGGCGGCAGCTCGTCAAGGGCTTCGGCATGGCCGGCCTCGGACTTGCGGCGGCAGCGGCGCTGCGGCCCGGCCGGGGTTTGGCGGCGGCGGATCCGACCGCTAATCTTTATCCGGCCGAACGCAACGAGGCCTACACGATCGACCGGGAACTGACGCCGGAAGACGTCAATTCCATGTACAACAATTTTTACGAATTCGGATCGCACAAGCAGATCTGGAGGGCCGCCCAGGCGCTGAAAACCAGCCCGTGGGACATGGAAATCGACGGGCTTGTCGAGCAACCGATGACCATCGGCTTCGAGGACCTGGTGCGCAAGATACCGCTCGAGGAAAGGCTGTACCGGCACCGCTGCGTCGAGGCGTGGTCGATGACAGTGCCGTGGACCGGATTTGCGCTGGCCGACCTCGTTGCGCTCGCCAAACCCCTGTCGTCGGCCAAATATGTGCGGTTCGAGACTTTCCTCGATCCGGGCGTCGCGACCGGCCAGAAACAGCGCTGGTATCCGTGGCCCTATGTCGAGGGCGTGACGATCGAGGAAGCGGGCAACGACCTGGCGTTCCTGGTAACCGGTGCATACGGCAAGCCGCTGGCCAAACAGTTCGGCGCGCCGATCCGTCTCGCGCTGCCTTGGAAATACGGTTTCAAGTCGATCAAATCCATCAAACGCATCACCTTCACCGACACACGCCCGGTCAGTTTCTGGGAAGAAGTCGGACCCGCGGAGTACGGGTTCTGGGCGAATGTCAATCCAGGTGTGCCGCACCCGCGCTGGAGCCAGAAGCAGGAGCGCGTCCTGCACACGGGGCTTTATGTCCAGACGCAGATGTTCAACGGCTACGGCGACCAGGTCGCGCATCTTTATAAGGACCTGAAGGGCGAGAAGCTCTACATGTAAAAAAAACGGGCCTCGAGATTGCTCTCAGGCCCGTAGAATCGGAAGGTTTAAAAACGAAACCTCCAGAGGGGAACACAGCCGGCGAAGATGGTACTGGGAGGAATAGTCCATCCGTGCTCGCCGGCTCCTGCTGATATGTTTACTTAACGTGCGAATTGCAAGGCAGAGCTGTGCATGGCAGCTATGCAATTTCTGCAAGGCTGCGCAAACGCCCGGATTCAAGGCCTTTCACGGATGAGGGCGCGTGGTTTGAATTTTCCTAAGCAAGCGTCCAGACCGTGATATTCCGATCCAGACCGCGGATTTCCACGTCGTTGTGGGGCACCAGGCCGGACACCGCCTGATCTTCGCCGTCGACCTCGCTTCGCACGCGTTCGAGCAGTTCGTCGGTGGCGGCGAGCCTGACCGACAGTCCGCGCGTCAGCGCCTCGACGCGGCTGGCCACGTTGACCGTGTTCCCAATCACGGCGAATTCGAGGCGGTTCGCGCCGATGTCCCCGAGAACCGCCGGTCCGTAATGGAGCCCGAAGCTGGCCCGGATCGGCTGCTCGCCGGCGTTCTCGCGCGCCTTGTTCCATTCGGCAACCGAGGCGATCATGGCGCGCGCGCAGCGCAGCGCGTTGAACGCGTCCCGGTCGCTTGCAAAGGGCGTTCCGAATGTCGCCATCAGCCCGTCGCCGAGATATTTGTCGAGTGTGCCGTTGTGGCGGAACACCTCCTGCTCCATGCGCTGGTGGAACTGGCGCAGGGTCACGATGACTTCCTCGGAACTCCTGTCGGCGGCATAGGTCGTGAAGCCGACGATGTCGACGAAGAGGACGGCCACGTCCTGCGTTCGGATCTGTTTGAGCGGTTCGTCGTTGTTTGACAGTTCCTCGACCACATTGGGCGAGAAATAGCGGGCCAGATTGGCCCGCTCGCGCTCGAGTGCCGCGTGGCCCATCAAAAGGTCCCCGTAACGGCGCACGACAAGGGACAAGGTGATCGCGACGATCATGAACACGACGACTTCCTGAAGCCTGATATAGGCCAGAAAGTTGTTCGGGTTGAGGAACGACGCCAGTTCGAGGTCCGGCTGAAATGCCGCGATGGCCGCTTCTGTCAGGGCAATGTTATCGCTTGAGACGAACCAGGCGATTGCGAACGCAAGAAGCCACAGAGCCACGGTCAGGGTCCCCATCCAGCGCACGGTCCGCCAGGAATAGGCGAGCGCTCCGCCCGCGAGCAGGACATAAAAATACAGAAATCCCTCGAAGCGATACTGCATTGCCAGCGGCCATTCGTTGTCGGAAAACGGATTCGGTACGACAAACACAATCGTCATCAAGGCCAGGTCGCAGAAAATCAGAAGCAGTTCCGCGCCCGAACGGCCGACCCGGGCAACGCGAAGGTGCACCCACCCGATCAGGCTGAAGACGACCAGGAAGGCGCCGTAGTACAAAACCTCAAGATCGAAATTGATGAAGGGAAGCATGATGGCGATCGCCGCCATGGCGATCCAACGCGCCCTGACGGCGAGCTCGACGCCCTCGCGCTTGTGACGCTCAAGCGCGGCTTCGGCGAATTTGTTGGCGGCGTCATTTGTGTCCGGTGTCTCGTCCGTCGACCCGGATGCCGTCCCGCCGGGGACAGGTGCTGCGAGGCTGTTTGTCAATATCAGACTCCATGGAAAACGGAACTGATTTCGAAGATAACCGCGCCGCGACGCTATAGGAACCGGGCGCGGCGCGGCCCATGTGAGCAAGCCCGCGTCTAACGCGGCCTTTCCGTCATCAGCAAGGCGAACACGAACACAGCACCCAGCGATGTGGTGATGACGCCGACCGGCAGTTCCTGAGGGGCGAGCAGCACCCGCGCCAGCAGATCGGAGGCGGTCAGAAGCGCGCCGCCGATAATGGCCGCGACAACCGACAGGCGCAGGTGCAGTGCACCGACCAGCGCCCTTGCAATATGCGGCACCATCAGGCCGATAAAGCCGATCACACCGGAAACGGAAACGAAAATGGCGGTTGCGAAGGCGGCGGCAATGAACGCATTGCGCCGCAATGCGGAAACCGGGACGCCAAGGCTGTTGGCGGTCGCGTCGCCGGCCAGAAGCGCATCGAGTTTTCGATGCGACAAAATGGTGAATGCGACGATTGCCGCGGCGCCCAGAAGCACAAGGGGCAGGGTGCTCCAGCGCGCCAGGCCGAGACCGCCCAGCATCCAGAATATGACCGAATGGGCGGCCCGCTGATCTCCCGAGAAAACAAGAAAATTCGTCAGCGCCGAGAACAGGAACGAAACGGCAAGCCCGGCCAGGATGAGCTTTTCCGGCGCCGATGTGCGCAGGCGCGCGACAAGTCCGAGCACAATGGCCGTCGCCAGCATGCCGCCGCTGAAGGCCGCAAGCGGCAATGTCCAAAAGCCGAGCACGTCGCCGGTAACGGTTATGACGAAGACGGCGCCGGTCGCGGCGCCCGAGGAAAGGCCGAACAGAAACGGGTCGGCCAGGTCATTGCGCGTTGCGGTTTGCAAAACGACCCCGACGACGCCGAGCCCGGCACCGATCAAAAGCGAAAACAGCGCGCGCGGCAGCCGCAAGTCGAAGACAATGCGATCCATCGCGGACGGTTCGCCGTCAAGCAGGCCGAAGCCGCGAAGGATCGAGCGCGAGACTTCCGGTAAGGAGATGTCGGCCGAACCGTAGGCGACAGACAAAAGAAGCAGGGCGATCTGTACGATCGCCCCGATCAGAATGCAGAGCGCGAAGCGGTTCACCTCAGAACCGCTCGGGATGCAGGGCTTCGGCTATCTTGCGTATTGCGGCGATGTTTGCCGGTCCCGGGGTCAGTTCCTCGTAGCGCAGCCCGATCCAGCGGCCGTTCTTGACCGCTTGCGTCTGAGACATGACCGGATGGGCCTGGAGAAAGGCGAAGGTATCGGCCGCGCCGTTGCCGGTCTGATAGTCCAGCAGGATCAGGAATTCGGGATCGGCCGCCGCAACGGCCTCCCACGACGAGCGGCCCCAGCTCGTGTCCATGTCGTGGGTGACGTTTTTGCCGCCGGCCGCCGCGATCATCGCATCGGGGATGGCAAAGCGGCCGGCCGTGAACGGCGCGTCCGCCGGACCGTCGAGAAGAAATACGCGCTTGCCGCCGGCTTTGCCGACCGTGGTCTTTATGTCGGAAAGCTCCTGCCGCCAATCAGATACCAGCTTCTTCGCCCGATCTTCGACATGCATGATGCGTCCGAGGCGCAACATGTCCCCGAAAAGGAGTTCCATGCTGGCTTCCGGGCGGTTCTTGTCGAGGTGGACGCAGCTCTCGGTCAGCACCAGCGTCTTGATCCCGAAAGGCGCCAGCGTGTCGGGCGTCACCTCGCCGCCCGGTTTCATGCCGTAATACCAGCCGGCGAAGAACAGGTCGGGATCGGCCGAGACAAGATTCTCCACCGTCGGATACTTCGGAGCGAGCTCCGGAATGTCGCCGCGCAGGTCGTCAAAATCCGGGCTCGTCTTGTACCAGCCGGTAATGCCCGTCAGGCCGACGATACGATCCTGCAGCCCGAGCGCAAAGGCCATGTCGGTCATGTTCATATCGTGCACGACGATCCTCTCGGGTGTCGTCTCGAAAGTGAGCGAAGCACCGCAGTTCTCGACGGTGACCGGATCTGCCATCGCGGGCAGGGCGATGCACAGCGCGGCACACGAAAGAATGACTGACTTCATATAGTTTTCCTCTGGTTCAGTGGTTTGCGTTTCGAGAGATCGGGATATCGACGACCGACAATGTCCGTGCCTCGCTCGGATGCCGCACGCGGATGAGGTCCACCGCGAACACGTCCCGTATCAGGGACGGCGTCAGCACGTCCTGCGCCGGTCCGAATGCCCGCAAACGGGCCTGTTCGAGGACGGCAACCTGGGTGGCGAATTCCGGAATCAGGGCGATCTCGTGGACGATCAGCACGACCGTGATGCCGAGCCCCACGATCAGCGACAGGATTTTGCCCTTGGCATCGGGATCGAGGTGGTTGGTGGGTTCATCCAGGAACAGCAGCTTGGGATCTTGCGCGATCGCACGCGCAATATGGGCCCTTTGCCTTTCGCCGCCCGAAAGACGGCCGAGCGGTGCGTCCCGGAACCGCTCAAGTTGCGTCGCCTGCAGGGCTTTCGTTACGGCGGCGCGGTGGTCCTTTTCCGGCAGTTCGCTGCGCAGGGGCAGGCGGCCCAGCGCCACATAGTCTTCGAGCCGCAGCCTGCCGTCGGGACTTTCGAGCTGACCGACGAACGCAATGTCTTTGGCGCGTTCGCGCGGCCGCATCTTCGACAGATCGCTGCCGTTGAGCCGAACCTGACCGGGCGCGAGTTCACCAAGGCCCGAGATCAGCTGCAGCAGCGTGGATTTGCCGGCGCCGTTCGGGCCGGCGATCGCCAGGATGCTTCCGCGCGGCACGGCGAAGGAAACATCGTCGATCAGCAGGTCGCCATTGCGTGCGCTGTGGCAAAGGTTCGACACCTCCAGCACGGGAACCGCGGCATGCATCAGGCGACTGCCAACGGCAGGCGGCCGGGACCGGTAAATGAGATGAGCCCGTCTTCAGGGTGTCGCGTAAAGTCGCAAGATACTGCCATCGCTGCCTCCGTCCGAGCCGGATAACGGAAAGCAGGTGTTCGTTCTGTTGATCACGAATTGACGTGTCATCGAAGCCTCCGTCCGGGGCACCCCGCCCGGCTTGGTTGATCTCGTGATGGCAGGTTTCCTGACTTGCGGGTCTCTGCTCGGCTGTCCTTCCCGGCTATTGCCAGTGGCTTGTCAGCGTCGCTCTCCGCCTACAGTTGCGGGGGCAGTCACGGAATTGGCGCCTGATGGCTACACCTGACCGTGTTCCCTTTTACATTCCGGCGACACGCATGTGTCCCCGGAAACCATCGCGATTCATCTAGCAACAGTCTCGTTGCTTCGCAATTGATATTTGTGCGGATGGAAATTCTGCCCGTTGCAGGGCGTTATTGCTACTTGCCGCCGGGACGCGCGGGCCTCAGTACTTCCAGTTGCGCGCCTTGGAGATAAGGAAATCGCGGAAGGCCCTGAGCTTGGCCGAGCCGCGCAGCTCCTCCGGGTAGCAGAAGAACCCGGAGAAGGAGGGCACGTCCGAATCAATGTCGAGCTGCACAAGGCCGGCATCGTGGCCGACCATGTAGTCGGGCAGCATGGCAATGCCGATGCCGAGCTGTGCCGCCCGCTTGATCGACGGCATGTTGTTGATCTGCAGATGCGGCGATCGCGGATTGCTCGCCGGCCGGCCGGCCACTTCCAGCCAGTTGACGTCGAGCAGGTAATTCGGCGCGGGCTCGCCGAAGGTGATGATGCGGTGGGTGTCGAAGTCGCTCACGTGCTCGGGCTTGCCATAGCGGTTGAGATAGGCGGGCGATGCGTAGACATGCATGTGCACGGTGAACAGCTTGCGCTGGATGAGGTCCGGCTGCTGCGGCTGGCGCAGGCGGATGGCGCAGTCGGCGTGCCGCATGCTGACATCGAGTTCCTCGTTGTCGAGAAGCAGCTGCACCTCGATATCCGGGTACAGCTCCATGAACTCCTGCATGCGGTCGGTCAGCCAGCCGGAGCCGAGACCCACTGTCGTCGTGACCCGCAACTTGCCACTTGGATTTTCAGTCGTTTCGGAGAGCCGCACGCGCACGGCTTCGAGCTTGAGCAGCACGTCATGCGCGGTGCGGTAAAGCAGTTCGCCCTGTTCAGTGAGGATCAGGCCGCGGGCGTGACGGTGGAAAAGCGGAACGCCGATATCCTGCTCCAGCGCGCTGACCTGGCGGGAGATCGCGGACTGGGACAGATGCAGCTTTTCGGCCGCGTGCGTAAAGGACCCGGCCTCGGCGGCGGCGTGAAAAATGCGCAGTTTATCCCAATCGAGCGGCATGTCGGTGTTCCCCTCGCAACGGTCCCGTTATTCCGCGGCGTCGGCCATCGGTTCAAGTTCCGCCAGGAACTTCTCGGCCTCGAGCGCCGCCATGCATCCCATTCCGGCGGCGGTCACCGCCTGGCGGTAGATGTCGTCGGTGACGTCGCCGGCGGCGTATACGCCATCGACATCCGTCGCCGTCGAATCGGACGCCGTCCACAGATAGCCGTTGGACTTCTGCTTGAGCTTGCCTTCAAACAGGGAAACGGACGGCGCGTGTCCGATTGCTATGAACACGCCGTCGGTCGCGTGTTCGGTGATCTCGCCGGTCTTGACGTTCTTGAGCCGCACCCCGGTCACCGAAGGCGGCGTCGTGGTCTCGCCGGTGATTTCCTCGAGCTGGCTGTCCCAGACGATGTCGATGTTTTCCTTGGCCATCAGCCGTTTCTGCAGGATCTTCTCGGCCCGCAATTCGTCGCGGCGGTGCACCAGCGTGACCCGTTCGGCAAGGTTGGACAGGTACAGCGCTTCCTCGACGGCGGTGTTTCCGCCGCCGATGACCACAACCTTCTTGTTGCGATAGAAGAAGCCGTCGCAGGTGGCGCAGGCCGAGACACCGAAGCCCATGAAGGTCTGCTCCGATTCGATGCCCAGCCACTTGGCCTGTGCGCCGGTGGCGATGATTAAAGAATCACAGGTGTATTCCTGGCCTGAATCGGTCTTGATATGGAACGGGCGAACGTCGAGATTCACCTCCGTCACCAGATCGTTGACGATATCGGCGCCGACATTTTCCGCCTGTTTGAGCATCTGCTCCATCATCCACGGACCCTGCACGGTCTCGGCGTAGCCCGGATAGTTCTCGACATCCGTCGTGATCGTGAGCTGGCCGCCCTGTTCCAGACCGGCGATCAGCACCGGTTCGAGCATGGCGCGCGCCGCGTAGATGGCCGCTGTGTATCCGGCAGGTCCCGAGCCGATGATCAGGACACGTGCATGGCGAATCGTCATAGTCGGTTTTCCCTGTTGCTCCTGTCGTGTCGGCCTAGATAGGCGTTCGGATACCCGATGCGCAAGGGCCGCAGTGTCGTTTGCCGAATGTACGAATTCGGGTACCGGCGTTTCAAGGGGACGGCGCGGCTTTCACACAGCTGTCATTTTCGGTGACGCACCGTGAAGCGGGGGCGCTCCTGCGTTCCCGTTTACGAAATATTCTTGCGTATATGCGCAATATCTGGTCATATCGTGCCGAGCCGGCACAAAGAAACATAAGAGGCAATGCCATGGCCATGCGCGCGGAACTGGACACCATCGATCTTAAAATACTGCGCGAGCTGCAGGACGACGGACGCATGACGAATGTCGAATTGTCCGAGCGGGTCGGCATTTCCGCGCCGCCGTGTCTGCGGCGCCTGCGCAAGCTCGAGGAAGCGGGGGTCATCGAGGGCTACCGCGCCATCCTCAATGCGCCGTCGCTGGGATACGATCTCGTCGCCTTCTGCATGATCGGCCTGACACTGCAGTCGGAGGTCAATCTGCGGGCCTTCGCCGAGAAGACCCTGAGATGGCCGATCGTGCGCCAGTCGTGGATGGTCTCGGGCGAATCGGATTTTCTGCTGCATTGCGTTGCGACCGATCTCGCGACGTTTCAGGATTTCGTTATCGACGAACTGACCGCCGCCGACAATGTCGAGACCGTCCGCACGATGCTGACCATCCGGCAGGTCAAGAATGAAGGGCCGATCGACCTGAGTCGCTAGCCCGATTCCCAGAGGGCCTGGTAGACTTTGTGGATGCCTTCGACTTCGCTCTCGATACCGAAGAGGTCTTCGGCGCGGTGGCGTGCATTGCCGGCCTTGAGGGCGAGTTCCATGGGATTGTCGAGGAGACCGCGCGCTGCCGCGGCGATTTTGGCGGCGTCCGGTGTGGCAACCAGCGTTCCGGCCCGGTCGTCGCCGATGAAAGACGCGAAGAAACCGGTGTCGCTGGCGACGATCGGCACGCCGCTGGCCATCGCCTCGAGCGGCGTCATGCCGTATCCCTCGTAGCGCGGCGAGGCGACCAGCAGCGAGAGGCTGCTGACCAGCCGCGGCATCCGGTCCTCCGGGATTTCACCGGTGAAGAGGATGCGTTGCGAAAGGCCGGCTGCCTCGACGCGCGCCTGCAGTTCGCCGACAAAACCGCGATGCTGCGGGGTCGCCTTGCCGATAACGAGCGCGCAGGCGTCGGGAAATTCCGGCAGCAGCGCGATCATTGCATTGACGAACACGTCCGTGCCCTTTTCCGGTCGGATGCGCCCGATGGTGGCGATGCCGAAGCGGCCGGGATAGCCGATGTCCTGCCAGGCCGCGTCGCGATCATTGGCGGGGCAGAAACGCTCGGTATCCACGCCATGGTGGACGACAGCACGGACGTTGGGAACCAGCGCGGCCGCTTCCTCGGTCGTCGCGATCACGGCGTCCATGCGGGAGATCAGCCAACGCGGCAAGGCCGAATGGCGGCGCTGGGCCGCGGACGTAAACACGATGCGGACCGGCAGCTTGAGTGCGTCGCGCGCCCACAGGGCGGCACGCATCTCGTTGTTGCGGCGAACATGCCAAAGGACGAACGGGCGATCTTCACCCGGCGTGCGTGACAGTATGACGGCCCGCCGGATCGAGACCGGGTCGGGGCATCCGGCGAGCGGCCGGCCGACGATCTGCATGCTGTAACGGGCGGCCTGCCTGCGGGCGACGGCGGCGGCCGTCGCCGAAACACCGGTGAAGTTCCGGTGCAGGTTGGTCACAAACAGTTCCGGTCGATCGGACATGGTCGTCAAACCCCGCGGCGCGCGCCGCGAACGCTATCGCGGTACAGAGTGCCGGGCATCCGCTTTAACAGGAATTTTAACGGTCAGCCCCAGCGAACTTCGAGGATCTCGTAGGCTTTCGCTCCGCCGGGGGCGTTGACCTCGATGCTGTCGCCCACCTGCTTGCTGATCAGCGCGCGGGCGATCGGAGAGGACAGCGAAATGCGCCCCTCGCGGACGTCGGCTTCCTGGTCGCCGACGATCTGGTAGGTCTTTTCCTCGTCCGTGTCCTCGTCGACGAGCTTGACCGTGGCGCCGAACTTCACCGTATCGCCGGACAGTTTCGCCAGATCGATGACCTCGGCACGGGCCGTCAGGTCCTCCAGTTCGGCAATGCGGCCCTCGTTGTGGCTCTGGGCCTCCTTGGCGGCATGATATTCGGCGTTTTCCGACAGGTCGCCATGCGCGCGCGCTTCCGCGATCGCCTCGATGATGCGCGGCCGTTCTTCCTGCTGGCGCCAACGCAATTCCTCGGTCAACTTGCCAAAGCCGCTTTGGGTCATGGGGACTTTTTCAACCATGTCCTTCTCCTTCTTTTTGGCATCTTTCGCACCTGGGAGGTGGTGCAAAAGCGCAAAAGAAAACGGCTCCCGAACCGGAGGGTTCGGAACCGCTCAACAACTCAATCGCGCAAACATAGCAGCAAACCGAGCAAATTTGCCAGTTTTTTCGTCGGTCAGTTAATCTGAAGCCCGCAGCGTCGGGTTCGCCATCGCGCGCATCGTTGACGTGTTGCCGGTGACAGGCGGGCGGCGTTTACTTGGTGACCAGCCAGGCCCGGCTCCAGATCCTGTATATCTCCCAGAAGCTGTTTTCCACGTGAAAGCCGAAAGCCAACGCCTCCTTTGCCCAGTCGCCGTCCCCGCCCGCCGCTCCGCTCAGCCGCGAGCTGAATGGCCTGCCCGGTTCGTTCCATTTGGCGTCCTGTTCAATGACGAATTCGGTCAGCGCTTGCCGCAACGTCAATGTCTGTTCGGGCGGAATTCTGTCATCGTCGACTTTGAACAACGACCGCAGAGCGCCGTGTGACACGAATTTAATCTGGTCGACGTAACGGCTTTCGACCGGGTTCGGAGAACTGGCGGCGAAGACTATGTAATCCTTTGATTCCGGCCGCACGCCCATGGCTGAAAAAACGGCTTCGATGCTGTCCGTATCGGTGGTCTCGAAATAGATCGTGCCTCCGCTTGCCTCCTGCAGGGGCGCATTCAAAATGGGGTTGGCCGACGGCTCCTCGGCGCCGTAGAACCGGTCCGGCGCACTGTCGCGCCAGGGAAAGGCGATCGTCGGCTCTTCAAGCAGAAAGCCTTGCGGTGTGAACGTTCCTTCGTCGCCCGGCAACGGTGAGGCGTCGCTCTTTTCCCAATTGACGGCGGAGAATTTCAATCCGCCCGGAAACCCTTCATACATTCGCTGATATCCCCTTTGCAGGCGACTTTTCCGCAGTGTCTCATGTTTTGGACCCGGCCGCATCGTTGGATGCCGATTTTCGCAAATCGGCGTTCGTTGATAGAGTGCGACAATCGGACGCGCTATGAGCAAGCGGAGCGACGGTTCCGCCGGGGCGCGCTGAAACCGGAGCTGGGAGGGGATGTCAGATCAGCCGGCAAGTCCGCCACGCAAACGTTCGCTCGTGCGCAAGGCGTTTTTCTTTTTCCTGGCGTTCGCCGTTTCGCTGGGGATCGGCCGGACGTTCGAATTCCTGACGTCCGAATCGACCTTCGAAGCCGCGCTGCGCCTGCAGCAGGGCTGGTTCAATTCGGTGAGCACCATGGCCCCCTTGGCGCTTGCGACAAACTATTTCGGCGATATTTGGGTCCTTGCATCGACCGGGAGGGCGCCGGTCATCGAGGCGCCGGAAATACAGCCGGCAAGCGCCGAAGACAAACCGGAGCAAACCGAACAGGACGGCACCGTCCAATGCAGGCTGTTACCGCTTTCCGAACAGGTCAAGCCGCAAAGAATGGTAGATCCGGTACTGGAGGAAGCGGCAGACACAAGGGATGGCTTGTGCAGCAATCTAAGCCTGAGCCGCAGGTACTGTCTCGATCAACTCGGGTCACCGACTTATGATCAATGCGTTGCCGAACAACGGGAAATCCAGGAAAAATTCGAACGGGAATGCGCCGGCTGGGAGGCGGGGATACAGCGGCAGTTAGAGGTGCAGGAGGATTTAAGGCGGCGTGCCGCAGAGCATTTGGAGTCCAATCCGCCGCCGCCGGTGAACGATCGCCGCAACATCGGCGAGTTGCTCAGCGCGCCCCTATTTGCCCTGGTTCTGACCTGGGTGCGTCTCACCGCGGCTGGCGGGATCAGCTACTTCTGGGCCGTGCTTCAACTGGCTGCGGGCCTGATCGGGTTCCTGGCGCTCTACGGGCCTTTGTTCGGCGACCGCGAGCGCGGCATCTATCTTCCCCGGGGTATTGGCGGCTGGGCTATCGGCGTGCCGATCGGCACGATCGTCGTCGCCAGCGCGACTGCGATGATCCTGAAATACCTTATGTTGCTGGGCCTTTACCTGTTTTGCCAGGTAACAAGTTTTGCCGCCTTCTGCTGCGCGGCGACCGGAACCGTCGGTCTGTGCTGGTACTGGACCACGAAACTGGCCGAGTTCAGCACCGGCGCGGCACTGACACCGAGCGATCCTGATTAGGCCGCAAAATAATCCTGTAGCGGTTTGACCTCGAGATTGCCGGCGGTCAGCGCGGCAATCGCCTTCGCGGCCGCCAGGGCTCCCGACATCGTGGTGTAGTAGGGGACCTTCTGCATCAGCGCGGCGCGGCGAAGCGACTTGGAGTCCGACATCGCCTTGGCGCCGGCCGTCGTGTTGATGACCAGCTGGATCTCGCGGTTGCGAATCGCGTCCTCGACGTGCGGGCGACCTTCCAGGACCTTGTTGATGCGCGATGCCTCGATGCCGTTTTCCTGCAGGAAGCGCGCGGTGCCGCTGGTCGCCATGATGCCGAACCCGCTGTCACGAAGCATCCTTGCCGCCGGCAGCACGCGTTCCTTGTCATCGTCGCGAACCGAGATGAACACGGTTCCGTCGCGCGGCAGTTCGACGCCGGCGCCGAGCTGTGACTTGGCGAAGGCCAGCGCGTAGTCCGTGTCGAGGCCGATGACCTCGCCGGTCGATTTCATTTCCGGGCCGAGCAGCGTATCGACGCCCGGGAACCGGGCGAACGGGAAGACGGCCTCCTTGACCGCAATGTGTTGCAGGCGGCGCGGATCGGGTTTGTCGCCATAGGCCGCGATCGCCTCGTCCAGCGTCTCGCCGGCCATGATGCGGGCCGCGATCTTGGCGATCGGCGCACCGATGGTCTTGGCGACGAAGGGGACCGTGCGCGAGGCGCGCGGATTGACCTCCAAGACGTATATGTCGCCGTTCTTGATGGCGAACTGGACATTCATCAGTCCGCCGACATTGAGCGCCCGCGCCAGTTCGCTTGTCTGGCGCTCGAGCTCGTCGACCAGTTCGCTCGTCAGCGAATAGACGGGCAGCGAGCAGGCGCTGTCGCCGGAATGGATGCCGGCTTCCTCGATATGTTCCATGATGCCCGACACGAAAACGTTCTCGCCGTCGCACAGGCAATCGACGTCGACCTCGATCGCATTGGCCAGGTAGCTGTCGAAGAGCAGCGGATTGGTGCCGAGCAGCGTGTTGATCTGTCCGGTCTTGTCGTTCGGATAGCGCGCCTTGATGTCTTCCGGAACGAGTTCGGGCACCGTCCCGAGCAGATAATTGGACAGGCTGTTCTCTTCACGGATGATCTGCATGGCGCGTCCGCCCAGCACATAGGAGGGGCGTACGACAAGCGGAAAGCCGATTTCCGTGGCCACCAGCCTTGCCTGCTCGACCGAATGGGCGATGCCGTTCTTGGGCTGGCGCAGATCGAGCTTCTTGAGCAGTTTCTGAAACCGGTCGCGGTCCTCGGCAAGGTCGATCGCGTCGGGATCGGTGCCGAGGATCGGAATGCCGGCGCGGCCGAGCGCATTGGCGAGCTTCAGCGGCGTCTGTCCGCCGAACTGGACGATGACGCCGTGCAGCGTTCCGTTCTGCTGTTCGGTGCGCAGGATCTCCAGCACGTCCTCGGCGGTGAGCGGCTCGAAATAAAGCCGGTCCGAGGTGTCATAGTCGGTCGACACCGTTTCCGGATTGCAGTTGATCATGATGGATTCATAACCGGCATCGTCGAGCGCGAAGGCCGCGTGGCAGCAACAGTAGTCGAACTCGATGCCCTGACCGATGCGGTTCGGTCCGCCGCCGAGGATCACCACCTTCTTGCGGTCCGAGACCTCGGCCTCCGATCGCAGCGCTCCGGCGAAGGGCTGTTCGTAGGTCGAATACATATAGGCCGTGGGTGAGGCGAATTCGGCAGCGCAGGTGTCGATGCGCTTGAACACCGGATGCACCCCGAGCGCCGCACGCAAGTCGGCGACCTCGCGCTCGCGCCGGCCGGTGAGGCCGGCAAGCCGGGCGTCCGAGAATCCCATGGATTTTAGCATTCGAAGGTTGTCGGCATCCTCGGGCAGGTCGTGCTCGCGGACACGGTCCTCCATGTCAACGATCGCCTTTAACTGGGCGATGAACCAGGGATCGATCTTGCAGCTTGCGTGAACGGCCTCTTCGCTGGTTCCCAGCCGCAGCGCCTGCGCCACCATGCGCAACCGGTCCGGCGTCGGCGTGCCGAGTGCCGCCTTGATGGCGTTCTTGTCGTCGCCCTCGCCAAGTCCGGGGATATCGATCTCGTCAAGGCCGGTCAGCCCGGTCTCCAGACCGCGCAGGGCCTTTTGCAGGGATTCGGCGAATGTCCGGCCGATGGCCATGACCTCGCCCACCGATTTCATCGAGGTGGTCAGCAGCGGTTCGGCGCCGGCAAACTTCTCGAATGCAAAGCGCGGGATCTTGGTCACGACGTAGTCGATGGACGGCTCGAACGAGGCGGGCGTCGCGCCGCCGGTAATGTCGTTCTCCAACTCATCGAGCGTGTAGCCGACGGCCAGCTTGGCGGCGACCTTGGCGATCGGAAAGCCGGTGGCCTTGGACGCCAGCGCCGAGGAGCGGGACACGCGCGGATTCATCTCGATGACGACCAGCCGCCCGTCTTCCGGATTGACCGCGAACTGGACGTTGGACCCGCCGGTCTCGACCCCGATCTCGCGCAGCACCGCGATCGAAGCGTTGCGCATGATCTGGTATTCCTTGTCGGTCAGCGTCAGCGCCGGTGCCACGGTGATCGAATCGCCGGTGTGCACACCCATCGGATCGACATTCTCGATGGAGCAGATGATGATGCAATTGTCCGCCCTGTCGCGCACCACCTCCATCTCGTATTCCTTCCAGCCGAGCACCGATTCCTCGACCAGCACCTCGGTGGTTGGAGAGGCGTCGAGACCCGCTTCGACGATCTCGAAATATTCGGAGCGGTTGAAGGCAATGCCGCCGCCGGTGCCGCCGAGCGTGAAGGACGGCCGGATGATCGCCGGCAGGCCGACATGGTCGAGCGCCTGGGCGGCGACGCCGAGGGCATGGGCGATATAGCGCTGCTTGCGGTCGGTCTCGCCAAGCTGCCACTCCGTCTCCAGCGCATCGAGTGCGGTGTCCAGCGCTTCGCCGCTGTGTTGCGCCTTGAGCTCGTCGCGCTTGGCATCGTGAGCCCGGCGGTCCAGTTTCTTCACATCCGTCGCATTGGCCAGCATCGAGCGCGGCGTCTCGAGTCCGATGGCGGCCATGGCCTCCCGGAACAGCGCCCGGTCCTCGGCCTTGTCGATCGCCTCCGGCTTGGCGCCGATCATCTCGACATCATAACGTTCGAGGACCCCCATGCGGCGCAGCGACAGCGCCGTGTTCAGCGCCGTCTGGCCGCCCATGGTCGGCAGCAGCGCGTCGGGGCGTTCCTTGGCGATGATCTTGGCGACGACTTCCGGCGTGATCGGCTCGACATAGGTGGCGTCCGCCAGGCCTGGGTCGGTCATGATCGTCGCCGGATTGGAATTGACCAGGATGACCCGATAGCCTTCCTCCTTCAGCGCCTTGCAGGCTTGGGTGCCGGAGTAGTCGAACTCGCAGGCCTGACCGATGACAATCGGTCCGGCACCGATGATGAGGATCGACTTGATATCGGTGCGTTTTGGCATATCGGCGTTTCCGGCAGACAGGCATAGCTGAAGCCCTTGAAAAAAGGGATTCTATGCGGCGTTCTTTTCTGGGCTAAGGCGGCCTTATAGGGCAAAGGCTTGTACAGGGAAACCCCGTTGAAGGCTGTTTTCATGCCATTTTCGGCTGCCGGGCAGGTCCGCCCGCCGGGCAGCCGCGAGAGGTCAGGCCTCGGTGGTCAATTCCGAGGCGTCATAGCTGTGCACACCGTTGGCGATCGCATAGCAGGCAAGGGCAACGGAAAGGGGAATCTCAACCGCGCGGCCGTCGCGCTTACCCTTTTCGTAGTACTGGATGACCCTTTTCTTCAGTCCCAACGCCTTTGCGGCGTCTTTCTGATTCAACCCCAGTGCTTTGCGCCATCGCCTGAAGTCTTCCGATTTCAATGTTGTAATTCCACTGCCGTTTCACTTCAAAACTGCCGCAACTTGCGGTGTTTTATCGTATATTTATGACAGACATTCAAATACGCTAGAGGCTGCGTAAGCAAGTTGCCGCCACGGTTAATCCACCGGCCGCCTGGCAAAGAACAGGAGCAGCCGCATGCGATGGAAGGGGCGACGTCAAAGCAGCAATATCGAAGATCGTCGCGGGCGCTCCTTCGGACGGGGTCGAGGAACCCGGATTTCGACGCGACCGCGCCGCATCGGCGGCAAGTCCGGCGGCGGGATTTCGGCAATCGTATTGCTGGTTATCGGCTATATCGTCCTCAAATATATGGGCATCGATCCGGCCATCCTTCTGAGCGAGGGCGGGCTTTCACCGTCCATCGAGCGGATCGATCCGGGCGGCGGCGAACAGCTTTCGCCGCAGCGGCAGGACGAGATGACCCAGTTCGTCGCCACGGTGCTCGCCGAGACCGAGGATACATGGGGCGGCTTGTTCAGCGCGAGCGGGGTTCGCTACAACGAACCGACGCTGGTGCTTTTCGAGGGACGGGTCAGTTCGGCATGCGGTCTGGCCAGTGTTGCATCCGGCCCCTTTTACTGCCCGGGCGATCAGAAAATCTATATCGACCTTGCGTTCTACGACGAGCTTGCAAACCGGTTCGGGGCCGCCGGCGATTTCGCTCAAGCCTATGTCATTGCCCACGAGGTCGGCCACCACGTGCAGAACCTGATCGGCGTGCTGCCCGAATTTAACCGGATCCGCGGGGGCCTGAGCCGGACGGAGGAAAACCGGATGTCCGTGCGGGTCGAACTGCAGGCGGACTGCTTCGCAGGCATATGGGCGCACTACACGGCGCAAAAGGGCCTTCTGGAATCGGGCGACCTGGAGGAAGCGCTCAACGCCGCGCATCAGATCGGCGACGATACGCTGCAGCGGCGCGCGCAAGGCTATGTCGTGCCGGACAGTTTCAACCACGGCACTTCGGAACAGCGCAAGAAATGGTTCTCGCGCGGCTTCGAGAGCGGCCGCACCGCCGATTGCGACACGTTCGAGGGCGAGGTCTAGCCCCTATTCGGCAAGCGCTTCTTCGCCGCGCCGCTCGCGGATGAGATTGATGAAGCGGCGGAACAGGTAATGGGAATCCTGCGGCCCCGGCGAGGCTTCCGGATGATGCTGAACCGAAAACACCGGCTTGCCCTTCACCTGCAGCCCGCAATTGGAGCCGTCGAACAGAGAGACATGGGTTTCCTCGACTTCCGCCGGCAGCGATTCCCCGTCGACGGCAAAGCCGTGGTTCATCGAGACGATTTCGACCTTGCCGGTCGTGTGGTCCTTGACCGGGTGGTTCGCGCCGTGATGGCCCTGATGCATCTTGACGGTGCGCGCGCCGAGCGCCAGCGCCAGAATCTGGTGGCCGAGGCAGATCCCGAAGACAGGAATTCCGCTGTCTATCAACGACCGGATGGTCGCGACCGCGTAGGCGCCGGTGGCGGCCGGATCGCCTGGACCGTTCGACAGAAAGATGCCGTCGGGATCGAGTGCCAGGATGTCCTCGGCAGACGCGGTCGCCGGAACCACGGTGACCCGGCAATCGAGGCCGGAAAACAGCCTGAGGATGTTCCGCTTGACGCCAAAATCGACGGCGACGATGTGGATATCGTTGTCGCCGGCCTGGCTGCGGCCGAAACCTTCATTCCACACCCAGGGCTTTTCATCCCACCGGGAGGACTGGCCGCTGGTCGATTCGATCGCCAGATCGAGGCCGACAAGCCCATGCCAGGCCTTGGCGCGCGCCTTCAGCGCATCGGTATCGAAGTTTCCGTCCGGATCGTGGGCGATCACCGCATTGGGCATGCCGTTTTCGCGGATCCAGACCGTCAGCGCGCGGGTGTCGATGCCGCACATGGCGATGATCCCGCGCGCCTTGAGCCAGGCGTCGAGATGCTCGCTCGCGCGAAAGTTCGACGGGTCGGTAATGTCCGCCTTGAAGATGGCGCCGACGGCGCCGTTGCGCGCCGCCGGGTCAAGGTCCTCGATGTCTTCGCCATTGGCGCCGATATTGCCGATATGGGGAAAGGTGAAGGTCACGATCTGCCCGGCATAGGACGGATCGGTCAGGATCTCCTGGTAGCCCGTCAGCGCCGTATTGAAACACACCTCCGCCTCGACCGCGCCGGTCGCGCCAAGGCCGTGACCTTCGATTACAGTGCCGTCCGAAAGAACCAGGAGGGCGGTGGGAACGGGCTTTGTCCAGGCCGGTGAATTGCTCATCATCTACTTCTTCTTCGGCCGGCTAGGGCCGTTCATCGGGACTGTACTTGACGAAAGCACTCGCCCACACCACGTTAGCGATCAACAACACCCAGAAATTTGGACCCGGATGCTCAATCTGTATTTGAATGTCCATGCAGATGTGGGAACATAAACGAGGCCCGTTAACGCGTCAATGCGATGGGCCTCGGGGGTTTCGAATTTTAAAGTATAGCAAAATCAAACAGTTATACCGTTGAGTTTTGTTTGCAATGGCGATGCGAACCGAATATGTTTCGCCGCAAAATGCAGGAGCAACTGTAATGCGTGAGAAGTTTGCTTCCTCTCTTCGGGAAGCGCTTAAAGCAAAAGACACACGCCGAGTATCGACCATCCGGCTTATTCAAGCGGCCGTGAAAGATCGTGATATCGCCAACCGGGGAGCCGGCAAGGACCCCGTCAGCGACGACGATATCATGCAGATCCTCGGCAAGATGATTAAGCAGCGCGAGGAATCCGCGCGGATCTACGAGGAGGCCGCGAGGCTTGAACTGGCGCAGCAGGAACGCGAGGAAGTCGATGTCATTCGCTCGTTTCTGCCGCAGCAATTGTCCGACGACGATGTGCGAAAGGCCTGCAAGGCGGTGGTCGAAGAGACCGGTGCGAGTGGCCTGCGCGACATGGGCAAATGCATGAATGCGCTGAAGAGCAAGTTTTCAGGACAGATGGACTTCTCGAAAGCCTCCGGCGTCGTGAAGGATCTGCTGCATCACGATTAGGGCCGGCAGGAGCCATCGGTTCCCGCGTGCGCAACCGGACAAATACCAGTCGGATCTGCAGGTGACCGCACCGTTGCCGCCGGGCGCCGGTGCGGTCGCTGATTCGCCGCCGGTTCGGACCTCTCAAGCCAGTTGAATTTGCAAAACACGTTAATTGTCAGTGTGTTCTCCGGCTAATTACCACGCGTGATTGAAAATAATCGGTTCCTGCGCATTTTTTAGGCAATTGCCGGGAAGCAGAGCTTGCTCCATGATGCGTTATGTGATCCGTGGGGGATCGTGCAGCGTACGGAAATGGGCGGACTGCCATGTGAGGCAATCGGTTTGAATTTGGGAGTGTTGGCTTGGGCGGTTGATAATTTGAGCCAGCGTGCGACGGAGGTCGCGGTCGAAAAGCAAGAAGAACGGTAGACTGTCGTCTAGAACATCATGTCCTCTGAACTGTTCACCGATGATATCCACTCGGATGTCAGCGAACTGAATACATCCTTCGATGTCTTCAAGTATCTCCGCAAAACGACGGAGCGTTTCGGGCTGCACTATTTTTCCGTGCTGGTTCTGCCCGGCGACACGACCGGAAGCTTCACCAACCACAGCATCATAAACAACTGGCCGCCGGACATGATCAAGGCCTATGACCGGCTCGACCTGATCAATCTGAGTCCGGTCATATCGGCGCTCAAACGTCAGGTGACGCCGGTTACCTGGCATGTCGACGATGTGCTGACGACCAAGATATCCGATGTACTGGCCTCGGCACGGGATGCCTTTTACAAGAAGGGTTTCGTGCGGGGCGTGAATTTTCCCGTCCACGATTCCAGGAGCATGCGGGGATCGGTCGGTTTTGCCGGCGACCGCGAGCCCTTCGAAAACCGGGAACTGCTCGAGCTGAGCATGATCAGCATCCATATCTATGACCGGCTCAGCCAGTTGACCCAGCATCGCGAAGCCGATGCGCCGCCCCTTTCCGACCGGGAGCTGGAATGCTTGCGGTGGACTGCTGCGGGAAAGACCAGCAGCGAGATATCGACCATCCTTTCGCTGTCGGAACATACGGTCAATCACTATCTCATCAGCGCGACGAAGAAGCTCGATGCGGTCAACCGCACGCAGGCCGTGGCCAAATCCATTCGCAAGGGATGGATCTAGCGGCGGGTCCGGCGGACTGTGAATAGCGGGCACGAAGTTCAACGGATGGTGCGGCCGGACCGCTGGCGTTGTACAACGGATGAGCCGAGTCGGTCGGAGCAGGATGCACGGGCCGCCAGGCATGGTTTGGACATTGCGCACCGCGGTCCCGTCGTCCGCCGGTGCGGGAGCACACACTGATGCGGTTTGAAAGTTCCTTCCTTGACGAGCTGCGCGATCGTGTGCCGATTTCGGACATCATCGGCAAGCGCGTCTCGTGGGACAAGCGCAAGACCAACATTTCGCGCGGCGACTGGTGGGCCTGCTGCCCGTTCCACGGCGAAAAGACGCCGAGCTTTCATTGCGAGGACCGCAAGGGCCGCTACCACTGTTTCGGCTGCGGCGTGTCGGGCGACCATTTCCGGTTTCTGACCGAGCTCGACGGGCTCTCCTTTCCGGAGGCGGTGCGCTACGTCGCGGACGTGGCGGGGATCGCCATGCCGGCTCCCGATCCGCGGGCCGCCCAGCGGGAAAAGGAGCGGGCGAGCCTCATAGACGTCGTGGAGATGGCGGCCGGTTTCTACCAGGACCGGCTGCAGGCGGCGGACGGCGCCAAGGCGCGCGCCTACCTGCGCGACCGCGGCCTCTCTGGGCGCACGATCGCGACGTTCCGCCTCGGTTACGCCCCCGACGGTCGCAATGTCCTGAAGGAATACCTGGCCTCCAGAGGTGCCGAGAAACAGCAGATCGAAGCCTGCGGCCTGGTCGTGCACGGCCCGGACATCGCCGTTTCGTACGACCGGTTCCGCGACCGCATCATGTTTCCGATCCTGAGCGCGCGCGAGAAGGTGATCGCCTTTGGCGGGCGGGCCATGTCCTCCGATATTCCGGCCAAATACATCAATTCGAATGAGACGGAGCTCTTTCACAAGGGCCGGGTGCTCTACAACCTGGCGCGGGCCCGGCGCGCCGTTCAGGGCGCTGATGGGGCCGGCACGGTCATCGCCGTCGAGGGCTATATGGACGTGATCGCGTTGCACCAGGCCGGCATCGAAAACGCCGTGGCGCCGCTCGGAACGGCGCTGACCGAAGATCAGCTCGAACTGTTATGGCGGGCGACCCCGGAGCCGGTGCTGTGTTTCGACGGCGACGAGGCGGGCACGCGCGCCGCCTACCGCGCCGTCGACCTGGCGCTCGCGGGACTGCGCCCCGGCCGGTCCGTACGGTTCGCCATGCTCCCGCAGGGCAAGGATCCCGACGACCTGGTGCGCGAGGAGGGCCGGACGCCGTTCGACGCGGTGCTCAAGGCGGCGCGCCCGCTGGCCGACATGGTGTGGATGCGCGAGACCGCGTCGGGCATTTTCGACACGCCCGAAAAGCGGGCGGCGCTGGAATCGGCCTTCGGCAAGGTCACCGCGGCGATCGGCGACGAGACCGTGCGCCGTCACTACGTCCAGGATATGCGCGACCGGCTTGCCGCGTTTCTGGAAAGCAACCGGCCGGCGGGCGGCGCTGGCGCCGGCGCGGGACGCGGGTTCCAGCGCGACGGCCGGCGGCAGGGACAGGCCGGCGGCCGCGGGCCGAAGGCGGATCGCCGCGTCGCCATGACCAATCTGCTGGCGCGCTCGACGATGGTGCGCGGCCAGTCGGAGCTGCCGACACCAAGGGAAAGCGTGCTGGCACTGACGCTGATCAACCATCCCGAACTGCTGATCGCCGAGTTCGACGAGGTCAGTGCCATCGAGTTCGAGAACCGGCAACTGGCCAACATACTCGAGCAACTCCTGGACCTGTGCGCCGGCGGCGCCAACCCGGACCGCGAGGCGGCAGGCGCGCATCTTGTCGGCGGCGGCCACGAGGACTTCATCGCGCGGCTGAAACAGCAGATACGCTATACCAGGGACTGGACCGCCTCGGAGGAGGCGGCGCTGGAGGATGCGCGGGAGGGCTTTATTCAGGCGCTTGCGCTCTACAAGCGCACGCGTGCCCTCAGGCAGCAGAAAAGCGAACTGGAGCGTGACATTGCCGAGGCCACGGAAAGCGGCGACGGCGAGGCCGTGCCGCGACTGATGCAGTCGCTGCAGTCCGTGCAGTCGGAGTACAACCGGCTGGAACGGCAGGAGGCGATCGTCGAGGGATTCGGCGTGCTCTCCGGACGGGTCCGGGGAACTGCGGGCAAATAGAGCGGCCGATTCCGCGACGCCCTTGTAATGATTGCTTTGGCCCCTAAATATTCGGCCAGGCAGATTGCGGACAGGTGCTTCGGGCCTGCTCCTGAAATCAGATGGAACTGCCACGATGAACCCAGTCGAGAGAGCGCACAGCGCTTCGGGCTGGTGCTTTTGTTTCCGCCCGTAAGGCGTCATGTTCGGTTAAATACCGTATTTTTTGGTGAATTTGCCTTAAAAATCCGGTTTTTTGGCCCGTTGAGCTTGACGGATGGAAAAATTAACGGAATCACCTCTTGTGGCGAGAAGTTTCTTTGGTCAAGCAAATTGGGATGTTGTCCACTGGCGCAGATAAAGCGGGTCGGGTGAGACAGGCGTGGCTCATGTGCAGGGTGAAGTCACCATCCATGGTTAATCGGGAATTAAACATCACTCCTATACTCGGTTCATAGCTGATTCGGATATGACGGTTGAGCCCCGATCGGCTGGCTCTACCGGTTTTTGGTGATGTGCTTAGGAAAGTGACGGGATATATGGCAACCAAAGTCAAGGAAAACGAAGACGCCGAGGCAGAACGCGAAACAACCGGCGACGGACCGCTCCTCGACCTTTCAGACAACGCTGTCAAGAAAATGATCAAGGCCGCCAAGAAGCGCGGCTATGTAACGATGGACGCGCTCAACGCCGTCCTGCCTTCCGAAGAAGTAACGTCCGAACAGATTGAAGACACGATGGCCATGCTCTCCGACATGGGCATCAACGTTGTCGAGGAAGAAGAAGAGGCCGAGGAAGCGGCCGCATCCAACGAAAGCGAATCCACCGGAACGGAAGTCGCGACAACGGGCGGCACGGCCGTCACGACGACGCGCAAGAAGGAGCCCACGGACCGGACCGACGATCCGGTGCGCATGTATCTGCGCGAGATGGGTTCCGTCGAGCTCTTGTCGCGCGAGGGCGAGATCGCCATCGCCAAGCGCATCGAGGCCGGCCGGGAGACGATGATCGCCGGTCTGTGCGAGAGTCCGCTGACCTTCCAGGCGATCATCATCTGGCGTGACGAGCTGAACGAAGGCGAGACGCTCCTGCGCGAGATCATCGACCTGGAGACCACCTATTCGGGACCGGAAGCCAAGGCGGCGCCGCAGTTCCAGTCGCCCGAGAAGATCGAGGCCGACCGCAAGGCGGCGGAAGAAAAGGAAAAGGCCAAGAAGGCCAAGGCCTCCGATGACATTACGGATGTCGGCGGCGAGGGCGTCAGCACCGAGGAAGACGACGACGAGGATGATGACGAGTCCAACCTGTCGCTGGCGGCGATGGAGGCCGAACTCCGCCCGCAGGTGATGGAGACCTTCGACGTCATTGCCGACACCTACAAGAAACTGCGCAAGCTGCAGGACCAGCAGGTCGAGGCGCGCCTTGCGGCGACCGGCACGCTGTCGCCGGCGCAGGAGCGCCGCTACAAGCAGCTCAAGGAAGACCTGATCGCTGCGGTGAAGTCGCTGGCGCTCAACCAGAACCGCATCGACGCGCTGGTCGAGCAGCTCTACGACATCAACAAGCGCCTGGTGCAGAACGAGGGCCGGCTTCTGCGGCTCGCCGAATCCCACGGCGTCAAGCGCGAGGACTTCCTGCAGCAGTACCAGGGCGCCGAGCTCGATCCCAACTGGATGAAGTCGATCTCGAATCTGACAGCCAAGGGCTGGAAGGAGTTCTCGAAAGTCGAGAAAGAGACGATCAAGGCGATCCGCGGCGAGATCCAGAACCTCGCCACCGAGACGGGCATTTCGATCTCCGAGTTCCGCCGCATCGTCCACATGGTCCAGAAGGGCGAACGCGAGGCGCGCGTCGCCAAGAAGGAAATGGTCGAGGCGAACCTGCGCCTGGTGATCTCGATCGCCAAGAAATACACCAATCGCGGCCTGCAGTTCCTGGATCTCATCCAGGAAGGCAATATCGGCCTGATGAAGGCGGTGGACAAGTTCGAATACCGCCGCGGCTACAAGTTCTCCACCTACGCCACCTGGTGGATCCGGCAGGCGATCACCCGCTCGATCGCCGACCAGGCCCGCACCATCCGCATCCCGGTGCACATGATCGAAACGATCAACAAGATCGTGCGCACCTCGCGACAGATGCTGCACGAGATCGGCCGCGAGCCGACGCCGGAAGAGCTTTCCGAAAAGCTCGCCATGCCGCTGGAGAAGGTGCGCAAGGTTCTGAAGATCGCCAAGGAGCCGATCAGCCTCGAAACGCCGGTCGGCGACGAGGAGGATTCGCATCTCGGCGATTTCATCGAGGACAAGAACGCCATCCTGCCGATCGACGCGGCGATCCAGGCCAACCTGCGTGAGACGACGACGCGGGTTCTCGCCTCGCTGACGCCGCGCGAGGAGCGCGTCCTGCGCATGCGCTTCGGCATCGGCATGAACACCGACCACACGCTGGAGGAAGTCGGCCAGCAATTCTCGGTCACCCGAGAGCGTATCCGCCAGATCGAGGCGAAGGCGCTGCGCAAGCTCAAGCATCCGAGCCGCTCGCGCAAGCTGCGCAGCTTCCTCGACAGCTAAAGACAAGGCGGCCGGTTGGCCGCCTTTTTTGCAAAGCCATGCAGAGCGAAATCGTCATTGAGACCAACGGCCAGGGGCTCTACGAGTTCACCCAAGAGGCCGCTCGCTTTGTATCCGGTGCCGGCATCGACACCGGGGTGCTGACGGTCTTCGTGCGCCACACGTCCTGCTCCATGCTGATCCAGGAAAATGCCGATCCCGACGTGCAGCGCGACCTTCATGAATTCTTCGCCCGTCTCGTGCCGGAGAACATGGACTGGCTGAGGCACACCAAAGAGGGGCCGGACGACATGCCGGCGCATATCAAGGCGGCCCTCACGCAGGTCAGCTTGTCGATCCCGGTCGCCGGGTCGGCGATGCTGCTCGGCACCTGGCAGGGGATCTACCTCTTCGAGCACCGGCGCCGGCCGCACAGCCGCAAGGTGGTCTTCCACATTTCCGAATAGAACCGGCGCCAACGCTGCACGGATGTCGCGATGGGAACGTCGCGGCCTGTCATTTGACGCTAACGTTGCCCGCAACATGCGGGGAGTGAGCGACGATGGCGGAACAGCGCGACAGGGACGGCCGGCCGCTTTCAGGCGTCAGGGTCATCGATTTCGGCCAGTATGTGGCCGGTCCCGCCGCGGCCATGATGCTCGCCGATCTCGGTGCGGAGGTCATCCATATCGACCCGCCCGGCGGGCCGCGCTGGAAATCGCCGGCGGCCGCCATGCTCAATCGCGGCAAGACCTGCATCACGCTGGACCTGAAAACCGGAGCGGGTCTTTCCGAGGCCCGGCGGCTGATCGCCTCGGCCGACGTGGTGATCGAGAATTTCCGGCCGGGTGTCATGGCGCAGCTGGGGCTGGGCGCCGGCACGGTCCGGTCCGACCGATCCGACCTGGTTTACCTGTCGCTGCCGGGCTTTGCGTCAAGCGACGCGGAGCGGGCCGGGATCAGGGCCTGGGAAGCGGTCGTCGCGGCGGCCTGCGGGCAATATTCAGACATGGGCCTCAACCGGGTGCTGATGGCGATCGAGCCCAGTTTCTCGCCCCTGCCGCTCGCCTCCGCCTACGCCTCGGTGCTGGGCGCCGCATCCGTCGTGCTGGCGCTCTACAACCGCGAAAAGGGCGGCGGCGGCGACGTCATCGAGGTGCCGCTGGCATCGGCTCTGATGGAGGGGCTTGCCTATAATTCGCAACAGGTCGAGGCCTATCCTGAACGCTACAAGTCGAACCGGGAAAAGGAGATCGACCGGCGGCGGGCGAACGGCCTTGCCATGAATGCCACCTATGCCGAGCTACAGGAACTGCTCGACCCGTTCTACCGCAACTATGCCTGCGCCGACGGTCGGCAGATCTACGTGGTCAGTGCCTCGCATACCGCCCATCCCGAGCGGGTGCTGAAGATCCTTGGCCTGTGGGACCGGCTGATCGAAGAGGGCCTGCCGCGCCACTATGCCTATGACGATGTGGCGGACTGGCCGGGCGAGGACGGATGCTCGCTGTCGAGCTACCCGCTGTCGCAGGCCTGGGCGGATCGCGTGTCGTCACTGATGAAGGAAGCGTTCCTTTCCCGGCCCTCTTTCGAGTGGGAGAAGATCTTCGGCGAAAACGGCGCGCCTGCCGCTGTCCAGCGCACGACGCGGGAATGGCTGCATGCCGAACATCCGGTGCGCGCACGCCTGTTGATCGATGTCGACGATCCGGATTACGGCCGCATGCGCCAGCTCGGCAACCTCGCCTGGCTGGCGAGCGACGCAGACGCCGCGTCGGAAAAGCCCCCGCGCCGTGTTGCCGAGCCGGGAGAGATCGCAGCCGAGCCGAAAGCCGGTGCCCCGGCGGCTTCCGGCAGCGGCGGCTGGCTGGACGGCATCAAGATCCTCGACCTCACCAATGTCATTGCAGGGCCGACCATCGCGTCGACGCTCGCGCGGTTCGGCGCGAAGGTGATCTCGATCGACCCGGTCCGGCCGACCATGGACCCGTGGAACGCCATCATCTTCGGCATGCATGCCGGGCGCGGCAAGCAAAGCCTCCTGATGGACCTCAAAACGAACAAGGGCCGGCGGGCGCTGGGCCGCCTCGTCGATTGGGCCGACATCGTTACCGTCAACGCCACCGACAGGCAGCTTGCCGGGCTCGGTCTCGATCCAGAAAACCTGCGGGCGCGGCACCCGGACGTGATTTTCTGCCAGCTCGACTGCTACGGCGGGCCGCAGCGCGGGCCGCACAGCGATTTTCCCGGCTATGACGATCTTGCCCAGGCGGTGACCGGCGTCATGGCGCGCTTCGGCGGTTCCCTCGACACGCCGGAGGAACACGCGCATTTCGGCACGATCGACGTGCTCGGCGGTTTCTGCGGCGCGCTCGCCGCGGCGGCCGCGCTCTACCGGCGCGAGCGGACGGGCAGGGGCGACGTGGCCCGCGCCTCGCTCTGCGCCGCCGGCCAGCTCATCCAGGCGCCGTTCATGTTCGATTTCGAGGGGCGCGCACCCTTTGATGAGCCGAGCGGGCGTTCCGTGAAAGGCGCGGGGCCGCTCTATCGCGCCTACACGGCATCCGACGGCTGGTTCTTCCTCGCTGCGTTCGAGGACGATCTCGAGGCGCTGGCGACGGTGGAAGGGCTCGGCGCCATCGAATCCGTTGCGCCGGATGCGCGCGAAGCCTATCTGGAGGGCGTGTTTTCCGCCCGGCCCGTCGCGCACTGGATTGCGGCGCTCCGCGCCGGCGATATCGGCTGCCACACGCTCGACCAGATGCACGAGGTGCGCGACGCGCATCTGGTCGAAGAGAGCAGCGGGCTCTTGGAATTGAACGCCGGCACTTTCGACTTCATCCGTCATGACAAGCACCCAAGCGGTCGCGTGGTCGACCTTGTCGCGCCGAACGCGATCCGCCCGGAAAGGGCGGCGATCACGGTTCCAGAGCCAATGCCGAAACCGGGCGCCGACGGGCGCGCCATCCTCTCGGGTCTCGGCTACAGCGCCGGCGAAATCGATGCGATGATCGAAGAGGGTGTTGTTGCCGAAAAATGGTGCGATAAATATCTGCCGGAGTGACGGAAAAAGACAGGACCCGATGACGCCGCTGCCGATCCTCTACAGTTTTCGCCGCTGCCCCTACGCGATGCGGGCGCGGATGGCGCTGCGCGCAAGCGGCACTCCGGTCGAGTTGCGCGAGGTGGTGCTGCGCGACAAGGCGCCGGAATTCCTCGCCGCCTCGCCGTCGGCGACGGTGCCGACGCTGGTCGCGGCCGATGGGGGCGTGATCGACGAGAGCCTCGACATCATGTTGTGGGCGCTTTGCATGAACGACCCGGAGGGCTGGCTTGCGCCGGAGGCCGGCGCGCTCGATGACATGCTGGCGCTGATCGAACATATCGACGGGCCGTTCAAGCAGAGCCTCGACCGCTACAAGTACGACACCCGTCACCCGGACCGCGACCGGCTCGAAGAGCGCGGCAAGGCGGCGGCGGAACTCGTTGCATTGGAAGACCGCCTTGCTGAGAGCGGCTGGCTCTTCGGTGGCCGGCCGAGCCTCGCCGACATGGCGATCCTGCCCTTCGTGCGCCAGTTCGCCAATACCGATCGCGCCTGGTTCGACGGCGAGGACTGGCCGACGCTCAAGGCCTGGCTGGAAGCATTCGAGCAATCCGACCGGTTCCAGGCAATCATGGACAAATATCCGCAATGGGCAGCGGGCGATCCCGTGACGGTGTTCGGCGATGAATTCGCCACGCAATCGCCAGCCTGATTTCTTCCGCCGCAACAACGCGTTGCGGCGGAATTCTGACAGTCAGAGCCTAGCCGGTTAAACAATTACGTGAGGAAGAAGCGTGCCGCAAACAGCCACTGAAAACCTGATCCGGAGCTATCTCGACGCCTTCAACGCCAGCGACAGCGAGGCCATGCTGGCGCTGCTTTCGGAAGACGTCATCCACGACATCAACCAGGGCGGCCGCGAGATCGGGCGCGAGAAGTTCCGCTGGTTCAATGCGATGATGGCCGAACACTATTCGGAAACGCTGGGCGACATCGCCATCATGGTCTCGGCCGACGGGACCCGCGCGGCGGCGGAGTTCACCGTGCGCGGCACGTACCTCAAAACCGCCGAGGGCCTGCCGCCGGCGAGCGGCCAGTCCTACAGCCTGCCGGCCGGCATCTTTTTCGAGGTCGAGGACGGGCGGATTTCGCGGGTGACGACCTGTTACAATCTCAACGACTGGATCGCGCAGGTGGAAAAAGATGGCTGAGATCGCCTTCCGCACGCTGACGGGCGCGGCGCTGGAGGCGGCGCTTGACGATCTGGCGGGCCTGCGCATTACGGTCTTTCACGAGTGGCCTTATCTTTACGAGGGCGACCGCGACTACGAGCGCAAATACCTTTCCAAATTCGCAGCCTCGAAAGGCGCCGTCATCATCGGCGCCTATGACGGTGACCGGCTCGTCGGGGCGGCGACGGCGGCGCCGCTCGAAGATCATTTCGACGATTTCGCCGAGCCGTTCGAAAAGAAGGGACTGAGGGCCGAGGACTTCTTCTATTTCGGCGAATCCGTGCTGCTTCCCGAATACCGGGGGCGCGGCGTCGGCGTGCGCTTCTTCGAGGAGCGCGAAAAGGCGGCGCGCGCGGAAGGTTTCAGCCGTGTCGTTTTCTGCGGCGTGATCCGGCCGGAGAATCATCCGATGCGCCCGGCGGACTACGTGCCGCTCGACCGGTTCTGGAAGAATCGCGGCTACGAAAAGATGGACGGCCTCGTCTGCGACTTTCCCTGGCGCGACATCGGCGACGCGGAAGAGACCCGCAAGCCGATGCAGTTCTGGACCCGCACGCTGGCGGGCGGCTGACAATCTTCCCTTAACGCAATGTTTGCGTATTCGCTGCAACCTCCAGTTTTGTTGACATCATCGTCATCCTGTGAGGATTTACTGTGACAGAACCAACCGTTTGGGTCAGCCGGGCCATGATGGATTCGACGCTGATCAAGCCATTCATCATGGATGTTTTGGAAGCCGACAAGGAAAAGGCGGTCGAAACGATCCGCTTGGCCGAAAAGGGAGTTGCTGTAGAGCGAGATCGCTATCCCTTGAAAATGTGGGTGAGTTATCCCGACAGGTGGGAAGAAAATTTACCGTACATTTTTACTGCTGGTGGATTTTGGACGGTTTCCCAAGAGCTTGCGGACGTTCTGCAGCAATTCGGCCTCGGAAGCACCAGGCTTTATCCAACCGAACTCTTTCAGCACGACCGGGTAACGCCCATTGAGGGAACATATTTTTGCCTGGCCTTCGGTGAGCAGAAAGCGTGTTTCGAGCCGGATGCTTCACCGCGCGCGCGCAAAATTTATCCGGACAAAGATCTTTGGAAGATGAGTCTTGCTCCCAAGGACGACGACCTGGCTTTAACACACAATGCTCTTCTTGGTGTTGATCTCTGGATTGATCCCAGAGTTCGAAATGCAATTTTTCTAAGTGACCGTTTGGTCGAAGCGCTGAAGGCGGCAACGCTGACAAAACGACTTGGGCTGCGGAGGTGCCGAGTTCTTCTAGTCCACTAGTCGCTGAAGGGTGAAACGATAAGGAGCCAAAAATCTATAGTGCAAAAAAATTCGGCTATAACTGTCTGAAAAATATACATATTCAAAAACAATCGCTTCCATGAACGCTAGATGAACGACCGGTTACGGCAGCGTTCAGGCTCACATTACTAAAGTTTAATCATCGCCAAACACAGCGATCGACAAACCGATGGAATGGAGAGCACAATGTTCGCAAATATCGCCAAAGCCGCCGCGCTGACAGCGCTGATCGCTGTCGGAGCCAACACCGCCACCCCGAGCCACGCCGAAGCCGGCAATATCGATTTCGGCATCTATTTCGGAACGCCCGGTTACGGACCCGGACCTTACTGGGGCCCGCCGCCGCGCCCGCACCGCGGTGTCTGCAAGCCGCGCCGCGCCGTCAACAAAGCCTGGCGCATGGGTGTCAAGAATCCGCGCATCGTGCGCCGCAACCCGAACCGCGTCGTCGTCCGCGGCTGGCGCTACGGCTACAAGACCAAGGTGGTCTTCGCCAACCGCCGCCACTGCCCGGTCATCGCCTACCGCTAAGCGCATTCCGCTGGCAGTCGCCCACCCATAAGCCAGCGGTCTTCCCCGGCACCGGCCTGCAAGAACAGGCCACCGCCGGGGATTTTTCTGTCTACTGGTCGATCTCGAAACTGACGTTCACATTGACCTTGTAAGCATTCTCGCCCGTGGCCACAGGCACCGCCGCGTCGGCGGTCGCCTGCAGTGCCCTTTCGGCGCGCGCCACGGGCAAAGGCTGCGGCCGGAACTGCTGCTCGCTGATATCGGTGATGCGGCCGAGGGTGGCGCCGGCGGCCTCGACCAGCGTCGTCGCCTTGGAAACCGCATCCTTCATCGCTTGCGTCCGCGCCTCGGTAATCGCCGCAGACGGGTCGTCATTGGTAAAGAGGATTTGACCGCCCTGGTTGACGCCGAGGTCGACCGACTTGTCGAGGATCGTTCCGAGATTGTCGAGATCGCGGATGCGCACGGTGAGCGTGTTCATCACCCGGTAGCCGGTGATCACCGGCTGCGCTGGCTCGTTGTCCTTGCGGTCCGGATAGAAATATTGCGGGTCGATGGTAAAGCCGGAGGTCTGCAGGTCGCGTTCCTCGACACCGTCGGAGCGCATGGACGCAAGCACCGCGGCCATTGCCGAATTGTTGGCGTCGAGCGCTTCGCGCGCCGTCTTTTCCTGGCGCATGACGGTGAGCGTCAGCACCGCCATGTCGGGGGCGAGGCGGGCCGTTCCCTCGCCGGTGACCGAGACGATGCCGGGTTTTGGCGCGTCGGATTCCGCCGCCAGCGCCGGCAGCGGCAGGACGGCAAGGGCAAGGACGAGGGCAGGGGCGAAGGCAAGATTGCGGCGCGAAATCATGGGAAACCTCAAAATATGTGTGATCGGGCGGCCCAGTCATATGAAGCCATTGCGGCAATGTCTTGTCGCGGCTTTCAATATGGTTTAAGCGGGTCCGGTTCGCGCAAGCCGGGCAACGGTTTGCGCCGGGTGGGGCCTGTAGCTCAATTGGTTAGAGCCGGCGGCTCATAACCGCTTGGTTGGGGGTTCGAGTCCCTCCGGGCCCACCATTTACCTGTAGTCTTGCGAATGTAGCGCGCCGCGTGGTTTTGGATTTTTGACACCGGGTTTTAGAGCAGCGCCGCTTTTTCACGTGTCCTTTTCGGATGTGCTACCCCTCAACGAGGATAGTGGGGCTTTGGAGAAGTCTGCGTCATTGTCGCCTGGTTCATCAAAAAGGCCGGGAAGGCCGGTAAGAACTGGAGACGTATCAATGTATCTGAATGAGGAGACTGGTCTAACAAACGCCGATTCCATTGTTGCAACGGAGGATTGCAGTGTCCTGAGCGTTGTTTCGATATGGTCAATCTTTGCGGCTAGCTCACCTTGTTCCGGGGCTTGACTAGGAACAATTTCCCTAAACATGTCCGGCACCGCGTCAATCGGGTTCGCGGCTGTTTCCTTCAAGCAGGCGGTGATGTCCTCACGCAGCTTTACGTCCCAACCCGGTTTGTTGTTGTCAAAAGTGAAGACGCGATAAGGCCTCAAATCGAAAGGCACGTCCTTAATGTTGTTGGCGACCAACACGACCGGTTTTCCCAAGGCGTGCGCTAATCCGAGTTCGTAAAATACGTTTGGATTTTGTTCTGTCAGATCCGCGAGGAGCGGCCCCGATTTCTGGATGCCGCTCCAAATGTCACTCATGATTTGGGATGACATGAAAATATCGTCAGCCCGAAGGGGTGTCAGGTTCGCTGCTTCGACCGCCGGTTTGTAGATGTCCTCGAACCGCATGTCATAGTAGCCACCAAATGGCATCATAACAAAGCAGGTGTCCTGCGTCTTGGCCTTAGCTGGAGCAGACGCTGCAACATCACCTTCGGCAACCATGGATCAAGTCCCCTACGTATCTCGCGTGGAGGTTTTAATAGCCCAATTTGCCGATTGGGTCACCAGTATGCCTGGACCGTCGCCTGGGTGAATTCATCCTAGTGTTACCCAAAGCGCGTCATAGCCCCTTCGAAACCGCTTCATCCCCACCGGAACGTGGGCCGAGTACCACAAATATTTGAGCATCCTGCCGGCGGAAGTCGACCAGAGGAACGGTTCGGCTACCGCTCGATGACGACCAGGTTATCCAGGATGGTTCGATACATTCAGTGATCCCATTTCAGTGACAATAATCGAGCGTAAGAGACTTGCCGACATGTGCGACAGAAACAAAGGTCGCACCGTGTCCAGCTCCACAATTAGAACTCTCGGCGATCTGAAGCGCGAGGGCTGGCGGGTCCAGGCGCATTGCACTTGGCACCGCTGTGGCGCCTCGGCCGAGCTCGATCTCGATAAGCTAATACGCAGGTTTGGCGCGAAGTTCGTTTTTATCAATGAGATGGCTATTACGAGCCGGCTGCGGTGCCGGAAGTGCCGAAACAAATGCGGCTCAATTCGGTATACGCCACCCTACAGTGGGGACAGTCGACCACGTCCATCATCCTCGAAGTTTTGTTAGTCAACACGTTTCGCTATTAATGATCCGCGTTCGGCTTGCGGTCGAGGCAAACCGAATCACGATTTTCAATTGACCAAATCCTTAGATAACAGGCCATTTCAACATGCTATTTGACACCAACATATTTCCGATAAACGTAATTTGGCTCTTTCAGAGTGTTGCCGACTTAATCGCACCATCTGATAAATCAGTTTGGATGCATTTCCGCGAAGATCCGGTGATGACAACAGCGACAGTCACAATAGCAACATTCACAGCGATAATGGCCTGGATGCAGGGGCGCGCGCACCGATTTCAAAAACGAGCCAGTCAAGCCAACTATCGACTGGCGATATTTGAGAAGAGAATGGCAGTGTATTTTGCCGTTGAAAAGTACCTGAACTTGGTCTCGCGAAACGGACGGCCCTCAATAGATGAAGCATCCGAAATGCGATTTGAAGTACGCAACGCCGCATTTCTTTTTCCAGATCGTGTGCTGGAATATGCCGAGGAACTGTTCAAAAAAAGCAACGAATACAACTATTATGAAAACCTGAGTGAGCCACTGCGAAATAGGGCTGATCTCAATGAGGACGAACAAAATCGGCTGCGCGAGTGTATTGATAATCAAACCACAATCCAGCAATGGTTTTTTGAACAGCTGGAAGCAAATTCATTCAAGATAGTTTTTAGCCCCTTCCTTAAGTTGCCGGAAACACTGAAATGATTGTGGGATCAGCGGCCTCAACACCAAATAATCAGCTCGCGCACCGCCTTCCCCTTTCCCCCTTTGACCGAGTAGCTGCAGTCAACCGACACCATCTGGAAGTCTGAAAACATCTCCCGCACCTCCGGCCGGTCGTTGATCGACAAAATACAGTGACCTTGATACGTGCAAGGATCTCGGCCATCTGCGCAAAATCCTCCCGACCGAACACGCCACAACCATAGTCGCTTTCATTCCCCCAATAGGGCGGATCGAGATAGACGAGCATGCCCGGCCGGTCCCAGCGACGTATGAATTCCTTCCAGTCCAGGCACTCAATCACGACACCGGAAAGCCGTTCGTGAATGTCCTCCAGGAGGGGTGCCAGGCGCGTTAGGTTGAAACGCGCGCCGCCGTGTTTGTTGACGCCGAAATTCCGGCCGGACACCTTGCCGTCGAAGGCTGTCTTTTGCAGGTAGATAAAACGCGCTGCGCGCTCCAGGTCGGTCAGAATTTCCGGGTTGCTCGCCTTCAGCCGTTCGAATTCCCGGCGCGATGTGACCTGAAACTTCAGCATGTCCATGAACTGTGGGTAGTGCCGCTGCAGGATGCGGAACAGGCGCCCCCTTCCATCGCGACCATCCGCATTCCAAGGCCCAGGCCGTCATGCCGGAAGCGGCGGTGTATGTACATTCCTTCGATTGATGCGATAAATTGCGGTCATGTCTTCAGCGAGTTTTGCTTCACGCATGGCCGTCTCCGTCTCCATGCCGAATCTAGGGACGGATGCGGAACAGTCGGTCAAGGTCGGCTTCCTGGCACCCCTGACCGGTGACGTCAGCTCCTGGGGCCTTCCCGGCTACAATGGCTGCCAGATCTGGGCTTCCTGGATCAACGAGGCCGGCGGCATCCTCATCAACGGCCGGAGGCACAAGCTTGAAATTATTCCGTATGACTGCGGTTATGACGGGGAAAGGGCGGTCGCCGGCGCCCGCAAGCTCGTTCTGGAGGATAATGTCAAGCTGCTGATGATGCTTGGCGGCGATACCTTCCTGCCGATCCAGGATTTTGTCACCAGCAGACGGATCCTGACCTCGACCCTGCTGCCCAGCGACCTTTCGCCGGATACGCCCTATCTGATCGCGCCGTGCGAAGTGCATCCGATTTACAATGTGACCGGCGTTGACTGGCTCGCCGAAAACCGGCCGGAACTGAAAACCGTTGCCATGTGCGCCCAGCGCGATGCGCTCGGCCTGCCGTCGATGGGGATGTCCCGTTCTCTGTTGAAAAAGAACTGAGGATTGGGTGGCGTTGCTTCCCCTGAGCATTAAGCTCAGGGCATTGAACCTGAAAGGAAGCAACACCATGAAGACGATTAGCACATC
>NZ_SPNT01000007.1 GCF_004959855.1 Nitratireductor sp. XY-223
ATGTGCTAATCGTCTTCATGGTGTTGCTTCCTTTCAGGTTCAATGCCCTGAGCTTAATGCTCAGGGGAAGCAACGCCACCCAATCCTCAGTTCTTTTTCAACAGAGAACGGGACATCCCCCTTGTATTTTAAGCGCGACTTCAACGCAAATGTTTACAATGCATTTGACAAAGCCCGATTTGAGAATTGCACGTTTAACTGTGGCGGAACCATCATTGTAGGTGCTTCGAGTTTTGATGCTTGCCGATTTCGCAAATTACCAAGCATCAGATGCAAAGGCGGCGCAGGTGTCGTCTTCAACAACTGCGACCTTTCGAATTGTGAAACAGGTCGAAACCGTGAAGAATTGGATCAGATTCTTGCCGACGATTGTTACTATCTGATCGGAAGGGAACCATACGATATCATTATCGAAAAATTTGGAGCAGGTTTGGAAGCGTTGACTGAAAGCGAATACAAAGTCCGGATCCAGCAATTGCGTTTCTAGTTCCATCACATTCCTTCCCTCTCCCGCCCACGAAAATGATGAATGATCCGGCTGACTTCCGCCTCGTCCAGCGAAAGCAACTCGGCAGTGTCCATCGTGTCGAACATCCCGGCGCACCACAGCGCATAGACCGCGAATGAGCGCTTGATCAGCGTCCGATGCGGTATGCAGCTTGGCGACATCCACCGTCACACAGCCCCTTCCTTAGATTGAGAACACCCAGAGTTGTGAATATGGTCGGACTGCTGGAGGAATTGGGGATGACACAGTTTTTGCGTGCCGCCGCAGCCGTTTTGTTGGTTGCTTTTATTCTGATCGCAATGCTCTTCGGCGCCGCTGCCTACCTTGAGGATTCCGCGACCGCTAGCATCTGCGCCGTTGGCGAGCCCTTTTTGTCTTGCGCACGCAGTTGGGTAGGTGCCGCTGCCGTATTTGGCGGTTTGTTGACTGTCTTGGTGATCTCCGATCAGGTGCTGAAGGCCCAGGCACAACACCGTAAAGAGG
Organism: Nitratireductor sp. XY-223; assembly: GCF_004959855.1. Lineage (GTDB taxonomy): Bacteria > Pseudomonadota > Alphaproteobacteria > Rhizobiales > Rhizobiaceae > Hoeflea_A. The sequence goes on from NZ_SPNT01000007.1 coordinate 992, forward strand.
TGTTTCTTCAGATTATGCAGCCAGCGGCACTGTTCCACCGCGCCCTGCCAAAGATCAGCACGAGGATAAACAATCATCTCCTTCGCTTGGCGTTCAGGAATTGGAGATTGCAAGAGCAGACAGATGGCCAGTCTTCCATCGAGGACATTCTCGATGACATAAACATCGTTCCAATTATTGACATCGAAAACGAACCATGGCCAGAAATCTTGAGATTCGACTTCGGCCAGATAACAATGACTTATCAGTCGATTGAAAGCGCGCAACAACACGCAATGGCTGTGTTTGACGAGTATATGAAACAGGTCGAAGCCGGCAATTTGGCTGCGGACATTCGGCTCCAATTGGTCGACAATTGCGGCGACGCTCTCACCTGGTTGCATGACAGTTGCATGGACTTTCTTAATGTACTTGAAACCTATGATCGGTTGCTGTCCGAAGGCCGAGTAGACGAACTTCCAATCTACAAACCGGTGTCTAAGCTCGACATAGATGCTCTTCATAAAGCCCAACGAGGGTACATAAGGCGTAGTGTCGGAATGCAATGATGGGTTTCTCATTCCACCCCCTCCGGCTTCAACACCGGCAATTCAAGCCGCGCTTTCCAGTTGATCCGCCGCACTTCCGTCATGTCGCCATAGGGCCGCTTGCGGGTGCCGCCGCCCGTGCGGTCCCAAACGAACCATGCCGTGTTCATCTGCGAAGACGCGGTCTGCCCCGCCCATCCGTCGCGGTGCATCATCGGCAGGCGGCGGGAGAACACCCACACGCACCGGCGGCCATTCGTCGAAATAGAAATTCCGGTCTTCGTCATCGAAGCCGCAATGGCGTTCCATTTGAGGGGCAGCGCCATCTTGGGTGATCACAGCAAAATCGCTCTTGCCCCCCGCCTCACCCCGCGCTAACCCATGCCGGTTCGCTTTCAACACGGAACGCAAGCTGAATGGATCATGTCGACTGCATTGTCGCCGGCGCCGGGGTGCTGGGTCTTGCCGTTGCCCGCGCGCTGGCGCTCAGGGGCCGCGATGTGATCATCGTCGAGGCCGAGGGCATGATCGGCACACAGACGAGTTCGCGCAATTCGGAGGTTATCCACGCCGGTATCTACTACGCGGCGGGCTCTCTGAAGGCGCGGTTCTGCGTTGAAGGGAAAAAGGCGCTCTACGCCTATTGCGCCGAACGCGGCATACCGCATGAACGCACCGGCAAGCTGATCGTCGCCACCGACGACAGCCAACGCGCGACGCTGCAGTCGATCCACGAACATGCCGTCGAAAACGGCGTCGACATTCGCGCCATTTCGGCGGAAGAAGCCATCGAATACGAGCCGGAGCTTCATTGCGTCAGCGCGCTTCATTCGCCCTCCACCGGCATCATCGACAGCCATGCGCTGATGCTGTCGCTGCAGGGCGAGGCGGAGGACGCCGGCGCAATGATCGCCTTCAACAGCAAGGTGATTGCGGTGCGGCCGCAAAGGCAAGGCTTCGTGCTCGACGTCCAGGGCGACGGCACCTACACGCTTTCCTGCAAAACCTTCGTCAACGCCGCCGGGCACGGCGCCTGGGAGATCGCCCGGTCGATCGAGGGCCTCGGCAGTAGCCTCATCCCGCCGCACTATCTCTCCAAGGGCAATTACTACGCGCTTTCCGGGCATAAAAGCCCGTTCAGGCAGCTCATCTATCCCGTGCCGGGCGACGGCTCGCTCGGTATCCATTTCACCCGCGATCTCGCCGGCCAGGCGCGCTTCGGGCCGGATGTCCACTGGATGGAGGGCGAGACGCTCGACTACACGGTGGTGACCGGCCAGGAGCAGGCCTTCACTGATGCGATCAGGACCTACTGGCCGGGTCTGCCGGAGAATGCCCTGATGCCGTCCTATTGCGGCATCAGGCCCAAAATGGTGCCGTCCGGTCACGCGCCCGCCGATTTCATGATCCAGTCGCCGGACGAAAACGGCATCAGCGGCCTTGTACAGCTCTTCGGCATGGAATCGCCCGCCCTCACCTCGTGCCTCGTCATCGGCGACCATGTCGCCGGCCTTGCCGCGGACGAATAGGTTCGACAATGCACATGGCTTTTTCCGCATTCGCTTGAACTGGCGCGATTTATGGAATACGGCACTGTCGTGGGTCCATTGCCGCCGCCGGGCGGTTCGCGTGGACAGACGGCAAACTGGAGATATCGGGTGACAAAAAGCAGATCCGTCGAGGTCGGACCGGTTACCTTTGCCAACAACGCGCCTTTTGTCCTGATTGCGGGTCCGTGCGCGATCGAGGGCCGCGATCACGCGATGAAAATCGCTGCGGAACTGGTCGCGATGACCGATGAACTGGGCATTCCGCTGGTCTACAAATCCTCCTTCGACAAGGCCAACCGGTCGTCCGTTTCGGGCGGACGCGGTGTCGGCATCGACGAGGGCCTGCAGATCCTCTCCGACGTGCGCGAAACGCACGGCTGTCCGGTGGTCACCGACATCCACGAGCGCCAGCAGGCGGCCATCGTGGCTGAGGCCGTCGACATCCTTCAGATCCCGGCCTATCTGTGCCGCCAGACCGACCTTCTGCTCGCCGCCGGCGAGACCGGCAAGGCCGTCAACGTCAAGAAGGGCCAGTTCCTGGCGCCGTGGGACATGAAGAATGTCGCGGACAAGGTGGCCTCGACCGGCAACGACAACATCCTCTTGTGCGAACGCGGCGCAAGCTTCGGATACAACACGATGGTGACCGATTTCCGCGGACTGCCGATCATGGCCGAAACCGGCTATCCGGTCGTGTTCGATGCCACGCACTCGGTGCAACAGCCGGGCGGCAAGGGCACCTCCTCCGGCGGCCAGCGGGAATTCGCGCCGGTGCTTGCACGGGCGGCGCTCGCCGTCGGCTGCGCGGCGCTCTTCATCGAGACCCACGAAAATCCGGACGCCGCCCCGTCGGACGGTCCCAACATGATCCCGCTGGACGAGATGAAAACGCTGCTGGCCCAGCTCAAGGCCTTCGACGATCTCGCCAAAGGACAAGGAAACTAGATGTCTCCCGAGCGAAATATACGCGCGGAAATCCTCAAGGCGGCACGGACGTCCGCCAACGGCACGGATGCCATCGTCAAGGGGCTCGACGGCCCGCTCGGCGACGCCGTTTCTGAGGCCATCGAGATCATCGGGTCGAAAACCGGCCGGCTCGTCATCACCGGCGTCGGCAAGAGCGGCCATATCGGCGCCAAGGCGGCCGCCACGTTCGCGTCCACCGGAACGCCCGCCCAGTTCGTGCATGCCACCGAGGCCAGCCACGGCGATCTCGGCATGATCACCGCCGAGGACTGCGTGCTGGCCATTTCGAACTCCGGCGAGACCCGGGAACTTTCCGACGTTCTTTATCATGTGCAGCGGGCCGACATTCCGCTGATCGCGGTGACCGGCCGGGCCGACAGCACGCTGGCCAACAACGCCACCGTGGCGCTTGTCCTGCCGAGCGTCGAGGAAGCCTGCCCGCTGGGGCTCGCGCCGACGACGTCCTCGCTGATGCAGCTCATGGTCTGCGACACGGTCGCCATCGGCCTTCTGGTGCGCCGCGGCTTTTCGGAGCGCGATTTCAGGCATTTCCACCCGGGCGGCACGCTCGGCGCCAGCCTGACGCTGGTGCGCGATGCCATGCATGCGGGCGACGCGCTGCCGGTGGTGCAGTCGGGCACCCTTTTGATCGAGGCCATCGACACCATATCGGAAAAGGGCTTTGGCCTCACCATCGTCGCCGATGCGAGCGGCAAGATGCAGGGGGTCATCACCGACGGCGACTTGCGGCGCAACGCCCATGTCGACGCAGCGACCACGGTCGTCGACAAGGTCATGACCGTCGGTGGCCTGACGGTCGAACCGGACATGCTGCTCGCCGCGGCCCTGAAGATGATCCAGGACCACAAGGTCGGCGCGCTTGTCGTCGAGGAGGACGGCCAGGCCGTCGGCGTCATCCACGTCCTCGACATGCTGCGCATCGGCGCGGCCTGATCCGGGCTCTTTGTCCATGGCTTCACCCAAATTCGAAACCGAGTTCGATCCGGCGCATGGCGAGGCGGTGACCGTCGCGCCGGGGATCCAGCGCATCACGGCACCGAATGCCGGCCCCCTCACCTTCCACGGCACCAACAGCTATATCGTCGGTGGCGATTCCGTCGCCGTCATCGATCCGGGCCCGGACATCGAGAGCCATTACCAGGCGCTGAAATCTGCGCTGGAGGGCCGCGAAGTCACGCACATCTTGGTCAGCCACACACACAAGGACCATTCGCCGCTGGCACGGCGCCTTGCCGCCGACACCGGAGCGGCCATCGCGGCGGAAGGCAAGCACCGACCGGCGAGACCGCTTTATACCGGTGAAATCAATCCGTTACAGGAAAGTTCGGATACCGATTTCGAACCGGATATCCACACTGCCGACGGTCAGGTCATCGACGGGGACGGCTGGTCGCTGGAAGTCATCAATACGCCGGGACACACGGCCAACCATGCCGTCTTCGCGCTGCAGAACCGGGACATCGTCTTTTCCGCCGACCATGTCATGGTCTGGGCGACGTCCATCGTTGCGCCGCCCGACGGCTCGATGAGCGACTACATGACCTCGCTCGACAAGATGCTGGCGCGCGACGACCGGCTCTACCTTCCGGGCCATGGCGGGCCGGTGAACGATCCGGACAGGTTCGTGCGGGCCCTGCGCACCCACCGCAAGATGCGCGAGGCCGCCGTGCTCGACCGCCTGAAGAAGGGCGACCGCAAGATCGCCGACATGGTCAAGGTGATCTATCGCGACACCGACCCGCGCCTGCACAAGGCCGCTGCGCTGTCATTGCTCGCCCATCTGGAGGACCTCGTGGCCCGGGGCCAGGTCGAGACCGAGGGCGCACCCTCCATCGACGGAATCTATCGCTTGAAGTAAGTAGGCCTAACGCACCGAGATGCCGACGAGCTCGGTGTCGAGGGCGCGCAGGAAACCGGCGATGATCTGCGCATTGGTGCCAAGATCGTGCGGGCCGAAGCGCGACACGGAACGCATGTCGACAAAGGTCGTTTCCGCCTCTTCGCTCAGCCGGATGCTGACATCAGAGGTGAAACCGAAGATCGGCGTGCGCGTTTCTCCCTGAAGCACGATCTGCGCCTGCCGCAGGATCACCGGCTCGACCGCCACCGCCGGGTCGTCGTCGGCCAGGATTTCCGAAAGGCCGATGACGCTGTCCTCGTCGGGTTCTTCTGCCGGCGCCTCGATTTCGCCGATGGCCTCCTGCGGGACGACGACCGGCTCCTGCTTTTCCGGCGCCGGCGGCTCTTCGGGTTCCGGCAGCCGCGTCGCCGAGATCTTGACGCCACGGTTCTCCGCGACAAGGCGGACCGCCTCGAGGACGCGGTCGAGCGCGCCTTCGTAACGGCGGCCAGTGACCTGCGGATAGGCCTTATCCTGGCCCGCATAGGGCGCGACCTTCAGGTATTCGACATCGGGTATCCAGTCCGGGCCGTGGGCAACCGGCTCCAGGAAAACCGGCACATCGGCCGTGTTGGTGGAAATGTCGTAGAGCGGCGGGAGCGTTGCCGCCCGATAGCCGGCAATGCCCGCCGGGATCAGCACCAGCAGCGCGAAAAAGCTGCCCTTGGCGGAGGCGCGTCCGCCCTCCGCGCCCACCATCCACAGGCGCAGGATACCGTAGGCGGCCATCAAGAACGCCAGCAGCGCGATGCCGGCACAGATCGAAAAGAGGACAACGAATATCTCGGTTTCCATGACACCGAAACGGTGCAGGCCGGCGGAAATCGCGAAAAGGACCAGCGCGAACAGGCTCAGCCGGTGGGACCAGAAGGCGGTGTAGCAGACCGGGCGTTCGTAGCGGATCTTCATGGGCGGGCAGATTCGGTGTGCATTGGACACCAGCAATAGCGCATGTGCCCGTTTATCGGAATAGCCGAGGTGGACGGGCGGGTATGGATATTGCCGCGGGTTCCGATTGGGCGTAAGGATTCTCCCCACACCTACAACTTCCCGTCAGGACAACGCCCCATGCCACCGCTCAGCAATGTGCAACAACGCGACATCGATTCCGTTTTTCATCCCTACACACCGCTTCACAAGCTGGGGGAGACCGGCACACTGGTCGTCGACCACGGCAAGGGCGTCTTCATCACCGACACGCAGGGCAATGAATATATCGAGGGCATGTCGGGGCTCTGGTGCGCGGGGCTCGGCTTCGGCGACGAGGAGCTGATCGACGCGGCGACCGAGCAGCTTCGCACCCTGCCCTACTACCACCTCTTTGCCGCACGGGGCACGGAACCGGCGATCGAGCTTGCCGAGAAGCTCAAGGAGCTGGCGCCGGTGCCGATCTCCAAGGTGTTCTTCACATCGTCGGGCTCAGAGGCCAACGACACGCAGGTCAAGCTCGCCTGGTATTACAACAATGCCGTCGGGCGGCCGGAAAAGAAGAAGATCATCTCCCGCCAGAAGGCCTATCACGGCGTGACCATCATGGCCGCCTCGCTGACCGGCCTCGGCCCCAACCACAAGGGCTTCGACCTGCCGGTGGACGGTGTCCTGCATGCCGAGTGCCCGCATTACTACCGCAACGGCCTCGACGGCGAGAGCGAAGCGGAATTCACCGCCCGCATGGCGACGTCCTTGAGCGAACTGATCGAGCGCGAGGGCCCGGAGACCATCGCCGCCATGATCGCCGAGCCGGTGATGGGCGCCGGCGGCGTCATCGTGCCGCCGAAGGGCTATTTCGCGGCGATCAAGCCGATCCTCGACGAACACGACATCATGTTGATCGACGACGAGGTCATCAACGGCTTCTGCCGGACAGGCAACTGGTGGGGCGCGCAGACGCACGGCATGGTGCCGACCACCATGTCCGTCGCCAAGCAGCTCACCTCGGCCTATGCGCCGCTCGGTGCCGTCATGGTGCCCGACGACATCTACCAGGCCTTTGTCGACTACACGTCGCGGCTCGGCACCTTCGGTCATGGCTTCACCTATGGCGGCCACCCGCTCGGCTGCGCGCTGGGGGTCAAGGCCATCGAGATCTACGAGAAACGCGACATTCTCGGCCATGTGCGCTCCCTCGCGCCGCTGTTCGAGCGGCGGCTGACGGCGCTTGCCGAGCACCAGCTGGTCGGCGAAGCACGGTTCTCCGGCCTTGTCGGCGGGCTGGAGCTGGTGGCCGACAAGGCGACCAAGCGCGCCTTCGATCCGGCCAGCGGCGTCGGTGCGAAGGTCTCGTCGCTGATCGAAAAACGCGGCGCCATCCTTCGTCCGCTCGGCGACACAATCGCGCTCTGCCCGCCGATGATCATCAAGGAAGACGAGCTCAATGCCCTCTTCGACCGGCTGGAGGGCGCGCTGGACGAGGCGGAAGGCTGGGTGGCCAAGGAAGGCCTGCGGGGGTGAGGAGGACTAGCGCTCAGAAAGAGCTGGAGACCAATCCACAACCTCACATCAAAACTCAGATCCAATACCTCACTGAGAGGCCTCTTCGATCGACGGGCTATCTCTCAAATCCGCGATGGAAACGAAAAGAGAACTCGAAATGTAGCTACAAAATAGAACAACAAAGCCTACAACAGCTGCTCGAATTATCGATATCTGATTAAACTGCCGCCCAGCACGTAACCACAAGTATAAAATTCCTAAAATAGCGAATATTAGGAATGAAATTGTAAATTCCAAAGGATTTTCGTCGAAGGAAGCAGCAAAAAATCCGACCATATTGAATGCTCTTCCGATAGCGTTTAGTATAGTGGATAGTATCCAGCCAATCACATTTGCAACAATCGCCACAACAATAAATCCAACGATTATTGCAATCCAAGATTTTACGGTTTTCGGAAGTATTATTTTCTTTGAATTGAAATCAAATAGAATTAAGTATCCATTCTTGTGAAAATAGCTATAAACAACAATTATAACAATAATTGTGACTAGAGGATATTCAGCTACAGCCTTTGCAAAAGCATCGGACAGACTACTAGCAACATCAATTACAAAGCCAAAGAATCCAGAGATATCCATTAATGATCCCTCTTTTTTTATGTCGGATTATTTCTCGTAATTTTTATCACCATCCGCGTAATTCTTGTTTTGTCGTTTATTGTTTCAACTAATACTCTTACTTATTCATGGTATGGTCACAATGTGCCGTTCAACCGGAAGGGCAGCCGCCGAATAATTCAACCAAAAGTCGATTATAGATGCAAGAGTTTGACGGTTAATCTAACCCGCCGCAAGGCTGAGGGGTGAAGCGCTGTCATGACAGACGGCATTGAACGCCTCAACCAGAGAGCGGCTGCAGCTCTTAAGTGTCCCGTGCCGCGGCGATGAGTTTCGGCAGCCGCCAGATGACCGGAATTGAGAGCAGGACGCTGATTATGAAGTAGTAGATCGGGGTGTAATTGTCCGCGGTCAGGTTTACGAGGAAGGTTGCCAGCGCCGGAGTGGTGCCGCAAAACACGGCCATGCACAGATTATAGCCCATCGCCACTGAACTGCAGCGCAGTCCGGGCGGTGATATCATCGTCAAAATGGTAATGGCGAGCGCCCAGGCAACCCCGCTGACCAGCGAAAACAGCAGTTGGGCCGCAAAGACGATTGCCAGGCTTTGCGAATACATCAAACTCCAGAGCGGTATCGCCAAAACCCCCGTTGCCAGGGCCCCCGCCAGATAGGTCCGGCGCAGGCCCATCCGGTCGGCCAGCCAGCCGTATAGCGGTAAAATGGCTGCCATCGCAAACAGGTTGAACGAGCTGATATCCAGCGCCCGTGCCGAGGACACATGCATCTGATCGGTAAGATAGGATGCGGCATAGACGAAGATCAGCATGTATAAAATTCCAGGCGGAATCAGAATCGCGATCATCTGGAGGAGCAGGCGCCAATGGTTGCGTAAAGTCTTGTAGACAGGAGACGGGCCAACCCGCTCGACGCCCTCCATCGCTGCCGATTCCGTCAGATGCCGGCGCATGAACAGGCTCAGGAACGCAGCGCTCGTGCCGATCAGGAACGGCACGCGCCAGCCCCAACTGGACATCTGCGCCTCGCTCAACAGCGAGGAGACGAAAGCGGGCACGAAGGCGCCCAGCACGCAACCGAGCATCATCGCGACAGCCACCCAGCTGCCGGCCAGCGCACGGCGCGCGGGTTCGGCCTGTTCGACGATGTAGACGCCGGAGGTCGGATATTCACCGGCGACCGCAATGCCCTGTATGATCCGGATGACGACAAGGAGGACGGCGGCGGTGATGCCGATCTGCTGATAACCGGGCAGCAGCGCAATCGCCAGCGAGCCGACACCCATGATAACAACCGTCACGACCAGGGTCGGCTTGCGTCCCAGCCGGTCGCCGATATGTCCGAACAGAATGCTTCCGATGGGGCGAACGCCATAGCCGATGGCGAGCACGGCGAAGGCCGAGAGCGTGGCGGCGAAGTGGCTTGTCTCGGGGAAGAAGACCTTTCCGATGACCGGGGCAAGAAACCCGTAGACGGTGAAATCGTACCATTCCAGGACGTTGCCGCTCGCCGCCGCCACGATGGAACGCGGCGTCATTTCCCGGTGTTTCAAGGCCCCTCTCCTGTGATTCAGAACGTCAACCCTGACATTCCGGGAACCGCGCCGCAAGCCCTTTGAGGAGGCCCATTCAGGGGATTATCCTGGCTCCCAGAACGGCATAGTCGAAGCCGTCCGCCCGCCCGCCGAGATGCTGCGCCAGGAAGCGCTCTATCTGACGGAACATCAGTATTCTCGTTTGCCAGGTCATGTTCGACAGCGAGTGTCCGGCGCCGTCGAGGAGCGTGTAGCGGACATCCTTGCCCGACCGTCGCAGCGCCTCGACCATGCGGTCGGACTGGTCGCGTATGACGCGGACGTCGTTGGCGCCCTGGATCATCAGGATCGGACTTTGCACGTTTTCCGCGTTGTAGAGCGGCGATCGGTCGCGGATGTCCGCGAGGTCTTCGGGATCGCCCGGATCGCCGATATATTTTCGGTACCAGTCCGGCCATCCGGTCCAGTAGACGGGAACCTCCTGCAGCATCGTCGAGATGTCGCTGATGCCGTTGATGCTGACCCCCGCGGCAAACAGGTCCGGACTTTGCGTCAGGGCGGTGAGCGTCTTCAGCCCGCCGAAGCTGCCGCCCATCACCGCAATGCGGCCCGGGTCGGCAACACCCTGGTCGACAGCCCAGTTGCGCGCATCGACGATGTCCTGATGCATCTTGCGGCTGACCTCCCCGACCGCCGCCTCGCGGAAGGCGCGCCCGTATCCCGCACTGCCGCGATAGTTCACATTCAGCACCGCATAGCCGCGGTTGGCCAACCAGAGGGCCAGACCGTCAAAGCCCCACCTGACCCGGGCGACGGGCCCGCCGTGGACGAGTATCACTGTCGGCGCGGGTCCGGACACGCCTTTCGGTCTGGTCAGATAGCCAGAGATGACAAGACCATCGCCGGCTTCGATATTGACCGGCTCCATTTCGGACAGGGCTTCGGCGCGTTCCGCAATGGGCGGCTCATCGATCAGTTCAACCGTCTGCGCGTTGTTGTCGACCAGATACTTGCTCCAGCCGCGCGTATCGTCCTCGACCTCCCAGATTGCCTTCGAGAAATCGTGCGTTGCCGAGACCAGATGGAGCGAGGCGTCCGGCGGCGCGCCAATGCGCTCGATCATTTCGGCGACATTTTCCTGGAACACAAAACGCTCCTGGCGGCCGGGATAGGCGACCGCCATGATCGGCTGAAGCGTCAGAGGATGGCTCCTTACCCAGCTCAGATCGACCGCCTCGTGGTCATAAAGGACCTTTTCGCCGCCGGTCTCCAGATTTCTCAGCACAAGCGCCCGCTTGTCGCGCCCGAGATCGGAGATCGCGAGAAGCTCTCCCTTGTCATCGGGCTGGGCGAGGATATGGAAGTTCTCCTCCATCCCGCCGCTCGCAATTTCGCGCCAGCCGGCCGGCTCCCGCAGTTCGACATGCCAGTCATTATCCGCGCCCGATCTCTTGCGCGCGAAGACATTGCCTTCCCGGTCAAATGACCAGAAAACCTGCCTGTCTGAAATCAGGTCGAGCGCAACCGTCTCGCCGCTCTCGAGGTTAAGCCGGTAAAGATCGAACTTCGTGCGGTCGCGGCCGTTGTGGGCGATGAGGATCTCATCGCCGCCTTCCGGCGGTATGTTGGCGATCCATGCCTTGACGTCCTTCCCGAAATCATAGGTCCGCGGTTCGCCGCCGCTTTCGGTCACGTCTATGGAAACGATCTGGTCGTTCTCCCAGCCGTCCCGATCGGCCAGATAGAGAAGGTAACGCCCGTTCGGGGACCATGCGTACCAGCGAACGCGGTCCGGCGTGTGATAGATCTCAGATCCCTCGCCTTCCAGGTCGCGGACCCACAGGGCCGGCTTGAACCACTTGCTTTCAAGCCAGGCAATGCGCCTGCCGTCGGGCGAGAGGCGAAAGCGCCAGCGCGAAGACGAATCCGCATAGAAGGACCGCAGCGGAACCAGTTCGGGCAACTGGCTTTCCTTCAGCGCCGGATGCGTCGCCGAAATCGGCGGAAAGGCGACGAGGATGAACACAGCGCCCAGGCCGGCAATCAGGATTGAGACAAACAGGAGCTTTCGAATCACGGAACCGCCTCATTCAACCGGACAACGTCTCTACCATGACGGGCAAGAAGTCATTGCGTCATCTCATTGTCAATGACATCGAGGCGGAACCGGGCACGAAACGGTCAAGACCGTGTTGCGAATCAGATAAGTCTGTGCTTATATGACGTAATGATTGAGAATGACCTTTTCAAGGCGCTGGCCGATCCGACCCGCAGGGCGATCTTCGAGAAGCTGGCCGATGGCAGCATGAATGCCAGCGACCTGCGGCAGGGCATGACCATCAGCCAGCCCGCCATGTCCCAGCACCTTGCCGTGCTCCGCAACGCAAAGCTTGTGCGGGAGGAGCGCCAGGGGCGCTTCGTCAATTACGAGGTCGATCCCGAGGGGCTGGCGCTTATCGCCGGATGGCTTGCCAAATACCGCGCATACTGGCCGGCGCGCGTCGATGCACTGAGGGACCTTTTGAAGGATATGGACCAATGAGCGATCAGGAGCATGAGGAACGGGAAAAGGAACTGGTGTTCGAATACGCGCTCGATGCGCCGCCCGAGAAGGTCTGGCGGGCGATCAGCATCCCGGCATTCCGGGAGCGGTGGTTGCCCGGCGAGGACCTGGCGGACCCGGAACCGGCCTTCACCGCGGAGGATGAGGAAATCCACTTCAGGCTGCGCGAGAAGGAGCCGCCCTTTGTCGAAAGCACCGTCATCTTCCACATCAGCGCCGACCGAAACGGCGGCACGGTATTGAGGATCGTCCACGCGTTGACCGCTTGTCAAAACGACCGGCAAGCGCCTCCGGCTGCCAACAACAACGGCCTCCTGCTGATGCGCGCCGCCTGACGCTTCCCAACCGACATCACCTAAAAACAGGAGTTCGCCCAATGCGCGAAACGATGCAACTCGTCCCCATGGTCATCGAGCAGTCCAGCCGCGGCGAACGTTCGTTCGACATCTATTCCCGGCTGCTTCGCGAAAGGATCATCTTTCTGAACGGCGAGGTGAATGACGATGTTTCGGCGCTCGTATGCGCCCAGTTGCTCTTTCTGGAGGCAGAGAATCCCAAGAAACCGGTGTTTTTGTACATCAACTCGCCCGGCGGCGTCGTTTCCAGCGGCCTGTCGATGTACGACACCATGCAGTACATCAAGCCACCGGTGCACACGCTTTGCATGGGGACCGCCTACTCGATGGGATCGTTTCTCTTGATGGCCGGCGAAAAGGGCGAGCGGGCGGCACTGCCCAATGCCAGCATCCTGATCCATCAGCCATTGGGCGGCTTCAAGGGCCAGGCCTCCGACATTCTCATTCATGCCGAGGAAACGCAGCGCACCAAGCAGCGCATGACGCGGCTTTATGCCGAGCACTGCGGCCGCAAATATGAGGAGTTCGAGCGCGCAATGGACCGCGACTTCTTCATGACGGCCGAACAGGCGCTCGAGTGGGGCCTGATCGACCGCATCCTCAGTGCACGCGAGATGGCCGCGTGACTCCGGACATTCGAGCGAGGTCCGGTTCGGCGTTTGTACTGCCACCAATTACGGCTGTTTGGCGGGCAGGCTTTTCTTGTGGACCGGATCGTAGAAGCCGCCACCCAGATTGTCGTAGCCCCAGTGCATGATCTGCCGCAGCAGCGGCTCCAGCGCCCTGCCCTTGTCGGTCAGTTCGTAGCGGTAGCGCACTGGGCGGTCCTGATAGGCTTTGCGGGAAACCAGGCCCCAGTCCATCAGCCGCTTGAGGCGCTGCGACAACTGATTGGTCGGCATGCGCTCTTCGCTGTTCTGCAGCTCCTGAAACGTGTGCTTGCCGTGCCACATGAGATCGCGGACCACCAGCAGGGTCCACCTGTCGCCCAGGATCTCAAGACTGCGCGCAATGGAGCAACGCGAACGAAATTCATGTCCGGTCCGTGTCATGGTCGGCCTCTTATGTTCCGCCCCTCTATACGCGAGTAACTTTAAAAATGAAAGTTTGACCGGTGAAGTGACTTTCTATATGAAAGTTACTCCACCACGAGCGGAGTCGATATGCAGGGAATTGGAAACACGCCGCTGATCCGGCTGAAGACGTTGACCGGTCCGGACAGCGCCGACGTTTACGTCAAATGGGAGGGAGCGAACCCCACGGGCAGCATGAAGGACCGCATGGCCCTGTCGATGATCGAGGGGGCGGAACGGCGCGGCGTGCTTAAACCGGGCGGTCGTGTCGTGGAATATACCGGGGGCAGCACAGGCAGTTCCCTCGCCATGGTCTGCGCGGTCCGCGGCTACGAGGCCCATTTCGTAACCTCAAACGGGTTCTCGGAGGAGAAGCTGCAAACGATGCAGGCCTTCGGGGCAACGCTCGAGATCGTCCATGCGGATGGCGGCAGGCTGACGGCCGACGTGCTTGACCGCATGATCGCCCGGGCGAAAGAGCTGGCCGGTGAGCCCGGCACCTTCTGGCCCGACCAGGTGAACAATATGGACAACAAGCGCGGCTACCACGGGATGGCGCGGGAAATCCTTGCGCAAATGGACGGCCCGCCAGACGAATTCGTGATGGCGGCCGGCGGCGGAGGCTGCATCTCGGGCAATGCGGAGATATTGAAGGAACACAATCCGGATACACGGGTCGTCGCAGTGGAGCCCTATAACGTGCGCAACGTTTCGGGCGGCGACACCGGCGGCACCCACAAGCTGGAAGGGATCGGCCTTTCCTTTGTGCCCCGCATCATGCGCCGGGACCTGATCGACGATGTCATCCCGGTCAAGGATGAGGACGCCTATTCGGGCGCGCGGCTGCTGGCGCAACGGGAAGGCGTGATCGGCGGCATCACCTCGGGCGCCAATGTCTGGGCCGCGCTCCGGCGCGCCAGGGAACTCGGACCGGGAAAGAGGATCGTCACTGTCATCATCGACACCGGATTGCGCTATCTCAACAGCGATCTCTACCGATAGGTCGATTGACATTGCGCCAAAATCGCCGGCGTAGGCTTGCAAATCGGATTGTTTTAGCGGCACACTTGACCGCATCATCGGGAACGGGAGTTGACCGCAGCATGGATACCGCCTGAGCACGAAAACAAGCACCTTTTGACTAAGCTCAACGGAGAATATCCATGTCTTCCGAACACACTTCAGGCGCCGCTTCGAACGGCGTGGTCTACACCATATCCTCCTTGTCGGACCGGCCTGATCTGGAGAGCCAGCACGGGGCCGTCGGCAGTTCCGCCTGGCCTGAATTCATGCGTCACGATCCTGTCGCGATCGCCAATTGGGACAAGATGATTTCCTATTTCGCGGCCGATCAGGTTTCCGTGCTCATCGACGGCCAGATCGCAGCGGTCATCAACATGGTGCCTCTGAGCGTCGGCCCCGACTTCGACAATCTGCCGGACAGGGGCGTGGATTGGGGCGTCGAGAAATCCGTGGCGGATCACGAGCGTGGAACCAGGCCCAATGCCCTGATGGGCGTGCAGGTCGTCGTTGACAAGGCGTTCAGAGGCCGGAACCTCAGCGAGGCCGCAGCACGCGAGATGATCAGGCACGCCAAAGGGCGAGAGTTGGCATTTGTGCTGTTGCCGGTGCGGCCCAACGGAAAACACGCCTATCCGCTGATCGCGATGGAAGACTATATCGGCTGGGAGGACCCGGAAGGCCGGGCCTTCGACGGTTGGCTTCGCGTGCATCAGCGCCTGGGGGGCGAAACCGTCGGGATCTGCCGGGAGTCGATGATCATTTCCGGAACCATTGACGAGTGGGAGGAATGGACGGGGCAGCGATTTCCCGGATCGGGGCAACATATTGTGCCTTTCGCGCTCAATCCCGTCGAAATGGACGTCGAGCACAACACCGGCCGCTACATTGAACCGAATGTCTGGGTTGTCCATCGCTGCGGGACCTAGGACGGCGGGCCGACCGCCGCGTCAGGCATCGCGGGACGGCGCGCCTTCGGTCGCCGATCCCGTAGCACTAGGACTGCCCGTAGCGGCCCGGCAGGCTGTGAATCAGGCCAACCAGCGCGGACCGGCGGTTGGTGCCGGCCTTTGCCATCGCGTTGGACAGGTGGGTCCGAACGGTGCCTGCAGAGATCCGCAAGGTTTTCGCCACATCGGCCGGCGGCAGGCCTTTCGCAACGAGAAGGACGACCTCCGCCTCGCGCAGGCTGAAGCCGAGAAAGGTCACCAGATCCTCCGTGTCGGGCAGTTGCGGCTCGACAAGGTCCGCGATCACCACCGCCACGAACGGCACGCCCTGCGGCCGCATGCCCGTCACGTGTTTAAGCGGCATGACCCGAACCCCGTAGGGAAGGTCCTTGTCCTGCCGGCCGATCGCCAGTTTGCCGCCGGGATGCAGCCCTTCGCCGCGGGCCGTCTTCAGCGACAATCCGATCTCGCCTTGAAGGCGCCGGTCGTCAGCCGGCCGGCGTGCGCACAAGGACCTGTGCTCGATGCGCAGTCCGTCGCCGCGATTCACGATCTTCCGTGCTGCGCTGTTTGCCGACAATACGCGGCCGCTGTGGTCGATCGTCACAACCCCCCAGGGCACTGTTTCCAACAGGGCCAGGTTGAAATCGTCGACACGGGCAGCCTGAGCGAGGCGTTGCGACATGCGCCAGGAATTGGCGATATGGGGCGCGAGAAACCCAAGCAGATTGAAATCCTCGCGTTCAGGCGGTCCGTGCTTTATGCCAAGCTCGATGGAGATGCACGAGAACACGTCACCGTCATCGATGAATTTCGCTCCGATGTGATACTTCATGCCGCAAACCCGGCCCAGCCAATCATAATATTCATGGCGGCGCATGGCTTCTTCAGGGAGCGCATCGTAGTCGCACGACATCATGGGCCCCTGTCTTGCGATCACGTATTGAAGGCGCGGGTCGATGGAATGGATGTGGTCGATATAGTCGCTTCGCCCGACATCGTTTCCGTCACCGATATAGCATGTCGTGGGTGCGCCGGTGGGTCGGCTGAAGTCAAACGCATTCACCCCGGCGCCGCCGAACAGCGCGTTGATCGAACTCAAGGTGTCGAGCCAGCTTCGTTCCCCGAGACCCGTGGCATAAAGTTCGTTCAGGATACCGAGAACATTATCTTCGTTTGTGTTCATCCTGGTCGTGCAGCTACCTGATTGAGCGTATTGATTTGCCGCCGCCGGATTATATCCAAGGTTTGTAAATAACGCGAATTACCCTGTGAAATCATCCCGCTGACAGGCAGGGGGCAACATCCGAGCCCCCAGTTGTTACCCAGGGTCAGGATGAACATCCGTACGCAATTTGCAGAGACAAGGCAGCTGCCGCCGGCGCGGCGGCGCTGCTAGTATTTCATTCCAATCGGGAATGATCGCGGTCTCCCGCCTCGGGGCTTTCGGGCCGGTCCGGGACGGGCGAAAGGGAAGGATGGAACCGATGTTCAAGGGTTGGATGCGCTGTCTCGCTATTACCTCCGTTATTCTTGCCGGCCTTTCGGGACATGCGGGCGCTCGGGACACATTCGTGTTGTGGAAGGTTTTCGAGATCACCGACAACAAGAACATGCCGGTGGCCTGGGACCGGAGAGGATCCGATTTTGAGGCCGGCTTCTCCATCCGGTACAGATCCGACAAGTGTATCGGATCCTACAGGGTGCGCTTCACGCTGGACCGTGACGTCAGGGAATTGCATGAAGGCGAAGAGTTCGCCATTCGCATTCGCAAGCTCTCCGGCCGCCCGCCCTGCGGGCACAAATGGACGTCCGCCACCGTTTTTTCAGCGAATAACATCCTAGCAAGCACCTCCTCCCAGTATCCGTCGGATTACGAAACCAACTCGAACATCGGCACGATCCAGGCCGGTTCCGTGAAGCTGTGGCCCGACAACAAGTCCGAGGCGACGGTCATCCTGAAGGCGGAAGCGAAAAAGGACGTCCCCTACACCGCGTTCGCCATGAATGTCGGCCATTCTTCCGCCTTTAGCCGCCTCGTCTTCCTCTACCGATATTCGAAAGCGGAGGACACGAGCCTTCCCGCGGGCATGGAGCAAGGCATTGACCGGCCGGGCCAGGACTACCGCAATTTCGAACAGGCATATGCCGACCCGAACATCTGCTGGGCCGCGTGCACGGATGAATCAAGATGCAGGGCGTGGACATGGGTTCGCCCCGGTGTCCAGGGCCCCCGATCGGTGTGCTGGCTGAAGCACAGCGTGCCGCCGGCCCGCAGGTCGGACTGCTGTGTTTCCGGATCCAAACTGGTGAAGTGATCCAGGCCCACCAATGAACAAAACCTTCAAAATTGTCGCCGCGCTGCTCATCGCAGGGGTTGCGCTGTTTATGATCCGGCAAAATGCGCAGGAAGATCTCAACCGGAACGCGGTCGAACAGGCACTGGAAGCGGTCAGGAACGCTAGGCAACCGGGCGGTGCGGCCTGGTCCGATGCGCCGCAACACCGCGAGCAAATCGGCCAGTCTCCGGCCGCGATGCGGCACAGGCAATCGCAGCAACAGCCTTAGATTCCCCGGAACGAGTGCAGGATCTCCCCTACCCCTCCAGCGCCGCCTGCGCTGCCGCCAGCCTCGCGATCGGCACACGGAAGGGGGAGCAGGAGACGTAGTCGAGGCCGATCTTCTCGCAGAAACGGATCGACAGCGGATCGCCGCCGTGCTCGCCGCAGATGCCGAGCTTGATCCCGGGGCGCGCGCCACGGCCTTTGTCCGAGGCGATCTCGATCAACTCGCCGACGCCGTCGAGATCGAGCGACACGAACGGGTCCTGCTCGATGATGCCCTTCTTCTGGTAGGTGCCGAGGAACGCCGCGGCATCGTCGCGCGAGATGCCGAAGGTGGTCTGCGTAAGGTCATTGGTGCCGAAGGAGAAGAACTCCGCCTCCTCGGCGATCCGGTGCGCCCGGATCGCGGCGCGCGGCAGTTCGATCATCGTGCCGACGAGGTAGTCGATCTGCCGGCCCGCCTCGCCCATGACGTCCTTCGCCACCGCGTCGATGCGCGCCTTGACGAAGCGCAGCTCCTCGCGCAGGCCGACCAGCGGCACCATGATTTCAGGCACCACAGGTTCGCCGGTGTCCGCGCCGGCGGCAATCGCCGCCTCGAAGATCGCGCGCGCCTGCATCTCTGCGATCTCGGGATAGGAGATCGCCAGCCGGCAGCCGCGATGGCCGAGCATCGGGTTGAACTCGTGCAACGCCTCGGTGCGTTCGCGCAACTGGTCGGCGGGAACACCCATGGCCGCGGCCACCTCGTCGATCTCCTCGTCCGACTTGGGCAGGAACTCGTGAAGCGGCGGATCGAGCAAGCGGATCGTGACTGGCGTACCCTTCATGATCTCGAACAGCTCGGTGAAATCGGAGCGCTGCATGGGCAACAGCTTGGCAAGCGCCGAACGGCGGCCGTCTTCGGTGTTCGCAAGGATCATCTCGCGCATGGCAACGATGCGGTCGCCGTCGAAGAACATGTGCTCGGTGCGGCACAGGCCAATTCCTTCGGCGCCGAACGAGCGGGCGGCGCGCGCGTCCGCCGGGGTTTCGGCGTTGGTGCGGACCTTCATGCGGCGCGCGGTGTCGGCCCATTCCATGATGCGGCCGAAATCGCCGGAAAGCTCAGGCTGCAGCATGGCGACCGTTCCCTTGAGCACCTGGCCTGTCGAGCCGTCGACGGTGATCACATCGCCCTTCTTCAGCGGGCCGGACACCGTCAGCAGCGTTTCGGAGCGCATGTCGACGCGCAGGCTGCCGGCACCGGAAACGCAGGGCGTTCCCATGCCGCGGGCGACCACGGCAGCGTGGCTGGTCATGCCGCCGCGTGTCGTCAGGATGCCTTCCGCCGCATGCATGCCGTGAATGTCCTCAGGGCTGGTTTCGACGCGCACGAGGATGACCTTGTGGCCGGCTTCGGCCTTGGCGACGGCCTCCTCGGAAGTGAAGACAATCTCGCCGGTCGCAGCGCCGGGCGATGCCGGAAGGCCGCTGCCGATGACGTCGCGCGCGGCGCGCGGATCGATGGTCGGGTGCAAAAGCTGGTCGAGCGAGGCCGGATCGATGCGCCGGACCGCCTCCTCGCGCGAAATCACGCCGTCCTCGGCGAGTTCCACGGCAATCTTCAGTGCCGCCTTCGCCGTTCGCTTGCCGGAACGGGTCTGCAGCATCCACAACTTGCCGCGCTCGACGGTGAATTCCAGGTCCTGCATGTCGCAGTAATGGTTCTCCAGCCGATCGCAGATACCCTTGAACTCCTCGAAGGCGTCCGGCATCAGCTTTTCCAGCGACGGGCGGTCCGATCCCGCCTCCAGCCGCGCCCGCTCGGTCAGGTTCTGCGGCGTGCGGATACCGGCCACCACATCCTCGCCCTGGGCGTTGACGAGGAATTCGCCGTAGAGCGCGTTCTCGCCCGTCGACGGGTTGCGGGTGAATGCAACGCCCGTTGCCGACGCGTCGCCGAGATTGCCGAAAACCATGGCCTGGACATTGACCGCCGTGCCCCAGTCAGAGGGAATGTCGTGCAGTTGGCGGTAGGTGACGGCGCGGGCCGTCATCCAGCTGGAGAACACCGCGCTGATCGCACCCCAGAGCTGCTCTTCGGGATCCTGCGGGAACGGTTCTTCCAGTTCCTCCTCGATCGTCTGCTTGTAGCGGGCGATCACCTGTTTCCATTCCTCGGCGGAAAGGTCGGTATCGAGTTCATGGCCGTGGCGGGCCTTCTCGTCCTCGAGGATGTCTTCGAAAACCTCGTGGTCGAGACCCATGACGACATCGGCATACATCTGGATGAAGCGGCGGTAGCTGTCATAGGCGAATCGCTCGTCGCCGGCGTCGCGGGCCATGGCCAGCACCGACTGGTCGTTGAGGCCCAGGTTGAGCACCGTGTCCATCATGCCCGGCATGGAGGCCCGCGCACCCGAACGCACCGACAAAAGCAGCGGGCGCTCGGCATCGCCGAAGGTGCGGTCGGTGAGCTTTCCGATATGCGCCAGCGCCGCCTTCACCTGATCCGCAAGGTCACCGGGATAGGACCGGCCGTTGTCGTAAAACCAGCTGCACACCTCGGTGGTGATGGTCATGCCAGGCGGCACCGGCAGGCCGAGATTGCTCATCTCGGCGAGATTCGCTCCCTTGCCGCCGAGCAGGTTCCGGTCCTGCGCGCTGCCTTCAGCCGTACCGTCGCCGAACGTGTAGACCCATTTGGTCATTATTCCCCTCCAACCGGGATGAGCCGCCGGGGTTCTGATAGCCGATCAGTGGGCAGGAACGCCATAGGCCATCAGGTCACAGGCCACAATATTATCGATTGAATCGACAGGCGAATTCCAGATCAGCTGGCATCGCGCATCTGTTCGGCGGTTTCCAGGTCCACCGACACGAGCTGCGATACACCCTGCTCCGCCATGGTCACGCCGAACAGCCGGTTCATGCGGGCCATGGTGATCGGATTGTGGGTAATCAGGATGAACCGGGTCTGCGTCGAGGCCGCCATCTCGTCCATCAGGTTGCAGAAGCGCTCGACATTGTGGTCGTCGAGCGGCGCGTCCACCTCGTCGAGCACGCAGATCGGCGCCGGGTTGGTCAGGAACACGGCGAATATCAGCGCCAGGGCCGTCAGCGCCTGCTCGCCACCGGACAGCAGCGTCATCGTCTGCGGCTTCTTGCCCGGCGGCCGCGCCAGGATCTCGAGACCGGCATTGAGCGGATCGTCGGATTCGATCAGTTGCAGTTCCGCTGTGCCGCCGCCGAACAGATGTGTGAAGAGGCGGCTGAACTGTTCGTTGACGACGTCAAACGCCTTCAACAGGCGCTCCCTGCCCTCCTTGTTGAGGTTCTGGATCGCCTGGCGGAGCATGCCGATCGCCTCGATGACGTCCTCGCGCTCGACGACGATCGTCTCCAGGCGTTCCGCCAGCTCCGTCTGTTCTTCCTCAGCACGCAAGTTGACGGCGCCGAGCCGTTCGCGCTCGATCTTGAGCCGCTCCAGCCTGCGGTCGACCTGATCCGGATCCGGCAACGCGTCGGACGGCTCCAGTCCGCTCTGCCTGATTGCCTCGTGCGGCGCGCAATTGAGCGTTTCGCGGATACGGGTCTCGGCGTCGGTGCGCCGCTCTTTCGCCGCGGTCAACCGTTCCTCGGCGCGGCCGCGCTGCTCGCGGCACTGTGCCAGCACCTCGACCGCCTTGGCGGCAGTGCGGTCCGCCTCGCGCTGCGTTTCCTCGGCCGTGACCAGGATGTCGGCGGCTTCCTTGCGCTGTTCCTCGGCCTTTGAAAGCTCGTTCATCAGCGCGCGGCGCTGTCGGTCGATCTCGTCCGGCGCGTCGGCGATCTTGAGCGCTTCCGCCTCGGCTTCCTCCAGGCGCTGCTTGAGCGTCGTGATATGCCCCTGCGCGCTGCTCGCCCTTTCCACCCAACTGTCACGCTCTGCGGCAATCGCCTCGATGCGTCGCTCGCGTGCCTCGTTCTCACGTCGCAGACCCTCGAAACCGGCGCGCGCCTCGGCAAGCCCCGCACGGTCGGTCGCGACCTCGGCCGTCAGGCGCTGAAGCCGTTCCTCCAGCGCCTCCAACGGGGGTGCCGCGGCAAGCGCGATTTCGGCTTGCTTTAGTTGCCCGGCCGCCTCGTCGCTCTGTGCGGTCAGCTGCTTTTGCGATTCGGTCAGGACCGCCCGGCGGCTGCTGAACTCACCGGCGGCCTTTTCTGCGCCCGCGTGGGCCTCCCGGGCAGCAACCAGCGCCCGCTGCGCCTCGCGCAACGTGTCGCGGGTCTCGCGCAGCAACGTTTCCCGGGATTTGAGTTCATCCTCGGTCTTCTTCAGGTCCTCCTCGGCCAGCCGCAACACCTTGGTGGCGCTGACGGCCTCGGCGTCGAGTTCGGCGAGGCGGTTCTTCTGCGCCAGACGCTGCGCCGCCGCCGTGGGCGCGTCGGCGCCGGCCGTAAATCCGTCCCAGCGCCAGAGCGCGCCTTCGCGGCTGACCAGCCGCTGACCGGGCCGCAACTCAGATCGCAGGGCATCGCCCTCCTCCTGCGTCGCGACAACGCCGACCTGCGCCAGGCGCCGCCCCAGCGCCGGCGGGGCGGCAACATGGTCGCTGAGCGCAACGACGCCCGCCGGCAATTGCGGATCGTCCGCCGGCGTCTCGACAACACGCCAGTGCGCCGGCGCCGCCGGATCGTCCGGCTGGTCGAGATCGTCGCCAAGGGCCGCGCCGAGGGCGGCCTCGAAGCCGCGGTCGACACGCATCTGCTCGACGACCGGCGGAAACAGATCGGCACCGGCGCCGGAATTGAGGATCTTCGAAATCGTCCGCGACTCGGTCTCGATGCGATTGAGGTTCGAACGCGCCTCCTGCACTGGCTGGCGCAGCGCAACCTCGCGACGCCGCTCTGCCTCGATCGCCTCCTCGATCTCGACCAGTCCCGCCTCGAGCCTGGCAACGGCCTGTTCGGCGGTTTCGACGGCGGCCTTCTTCTCGACCGGATCGGGAAGGCCGGAGATTTTCTCTGCAATGCCGGCCAGTTCTTCCCGACTTTCGGCAATCTGCCGCCCAAGGCGGTCGTGGCGTTCGCCGGCATCGCGAATGGTCCGCTCCAGCTGGCCGCGGGTCGCGGCGGCCTCGGCGCGCTCAGCCGTCGCGCTCGCCAGCGCCGCTTCGCTTTGCTTCAGCTTCGCCTCGGCCTCCGAAAAGGCGGTTTCAGCGGCCTGAGACCGGGAACCGGCTTCCGCCAGTGCTTCGCTCAGCTCTTTTTCCTCGGTATCGAGCCTTTCCAGAATGCCCGCATTGTCGGCAATCAACCGCTGTTCGCGGGCGATGTCTTCCTTGAGCTGTACCAGACGCCGCTCGATCTCGGCCTTGCGGCCGGCAATGCGCTCGGCCTCTTCCTCGATCTGGCCGCGGGCGATCTGCAGCCGCTGCAGCGCGGCGGCGGCCTTTGCCTCAAGATCCCGCAAGGCGGGCAGCTTCTGCGCGGATATCGCCTGCTGCTTGGCCGCCTCCATCTGCTCCTGCGCCCGTTCGGCCACCTCGGCCGTCGCCTTGGAAAGCGCGGATTCAGACTCGCCCTCGGCGGTCTTCGCCTCGCTCCACCGGATATGCAGCAGGGTCGCCTCGGCCTCGCGGATGTCAGCCGAGACTTTCTTGAAGCGGTTTGCCTGCCGCGCCTGGCGCTTGAGGCTTTCGATCTGGCTCTCGAGTTCCGAGGTGACGTCGTCGAGGCGCTCCAGATTGGTTTCCGCGGCTCGCAGGCGCAACTCCGCCTCGTGGCGGCGCGAATGCAGGCCGGAAATGCCCGCCGCCTCTTCGAGGAGCTGGCGGCGCGCCTGCGGCTTGGCCTGTATCAGCTCGCCGATGCGGCCCTGACCGACCATCGACGGCGAACGGGCGCCTGTCGAGGCGTCCGCGAACAGCAATTGCACGTCCTTGGCGCGCGCTTCCTTGCCGTTGATGCGGTAGACGGAGCCTGATTCGCGTTCGATTCGCCGCGAAACCTGCACCTCGTCGGCATCGTTGAAGGCCGGCGGGGCGGTACGGTCGTGGTTATCCAGGAACAGGCCGACCTCGGCCGTATTGCGCGACGGACGGTTGCCGGAGCCCGAAAAAATCACATCGTCCATTCCGGACGCGCGCATGTTCTTGTAGGAGTTCTCGCCCATCACCCAACGCATGGCCTCGACCAGGTTGGACTTGCCGCATCCGTTCGGTCCAACGATGCCCGTCAGACCGTTTTCAATAACGAATTCAGTTGGTTCTACGAAAGATTTGAAACCCAAAAGCCGCAGTTTGGTGAACTTCATATCAGATCACCCTGCTGCCAATTCCGGGTGGCCCCGCGCCGCGAACAAACGCGACGCACGGCGCCCGATCACCGCCTTTGGAATGATCGGGGTTAAAGCAGGCTATCGATGAGTGCCGACATGCTTTCAACCGACATGTTCCCCGGATACCGCTTTCCGTTGATCAGGAAGGTCGGCGTCGAATTCACCCCAAATTCCTCCGCCGCCTTTTTCCTGACTGCATTCACATCGTCCACAAGCTTCTGGTTCGTCAAGCAGGCCTCAAAGGACTCTTGTGTAAAACCGGCAAGTTTGGAGATGTTGAAGAGCGCCGCTGCGGCGTCCTCGGCGCGCGCCCAGTTCGCCTGCTGCTGCATCAGGACGTCGACCATCGGGAAGAATTTTCCGTCCGGTGCACAGCGCGCCAGCATGATGGCGGCAGTGGCGCGCGGATCGAACGGAAACTCGCGGACAATGAACTGAACCTTGCCGGTATCCACGTAATCCGTGACGATCTGCTTGAACGTGCTGTTGTGGAAATTGGCGCAGTGCGGGCAGGTCAAGGACATGTATTCAACGATCTTGACCGGCGCATCCGGTTCGCCCAGGTACATTTCCTCCATCGGGCCCGGTTTCATGACCTCGGCCATGTCGACGTCGCCCGCGGCCCGCGGCAATTCCACCGCCGCCGTCGTTACCGGATCGACCCCGGCTCCGCTTGTGGTTGCGGCATTGTCGGCCTCGGACACGCGGGTCGTATCCTGACCGCTGTCGCTGCATGCGGCGACAAGGGCGGCCAGTGCCACGCCGGCAACCAGTCTGGACATCGTGCGGGTGGCGGATTTCGTGGACTGGAGCATTCAAACGACCTTTCTCGGAATCCTGCATTTCGCGGTTTTCTGCTGCACGTTAGTTATCGCCACAATTGTGGCAGGACAACCGTTTTAGGGCGGCGAACTTCACAACCGCGTTACCCGTTGCTCCCGTTTTTTCCGAACACGCCCCTGCCCAGCCGCGACAATGCCTCGCGCAGCTTGTCGTTTTCGATTCCCGATACGAGATCGGTGAGGCGTTTCTGCCGGTGCGGCGGCAACTCGCGCACCGGTCGCGCGCGGGGGCGGCTGTCGGAAACCGGCTTTTGCACGATCTTGATGCGATCGATCGCCGGAAAACCGAAAAAACTGTTGAGACGCTGTATAAGCTGGTCCTGCGAATGGACCAGGAACAGGGCCCGCGCACCTTCGCAGGCGATGGTCAGGGTCCCCGGAACGAAGGAATCGGCGCCGGTACGGCGCGGCCACTTAATCTTCTCCGGACGGGTACATTCGGCGAAATCCGGTCCGGCGATCTCGTCCCACATGCCAAGCAGCATCGTGTTGATGCCCGCCCGCTTGGCGAGCACCGGATCGAGCACGCCGTTGGCGATCTCGCTGATCTGAACAATGCCCTTGCGATCGGCCATGGATTGCGGCTGCCCTGTGAATTGATCCCCGTATTGCGCCGTGGGAACTTGCCACGGTGCGGACGAAGCTTACAACTCCCTTGGAAGCGCCGCAACGCCCGCAGGAGATCATGGCCAACCAGGACATCACAGACGCCTTGCTGCAATGGTACGACCGGAACCACAGGACGTTTCCGTGGCGCGTGTCGCCCGCGGACCGGAAGCGCGGTGTGACACCTCGTGCCTACCATGTCTGGCTCTCTGAAATCATGCTGCAGCAGACCACCGTACAGGCCGTGCGTCCCTATTTCCTGACATTCGTCGAGCGCTGGCCGGACGTGCATTCGCTCGCAGCCGCCGATGACGACGACGTCATGAAGGCCTGGGCGGGCCTTGGCTACTATTCCAGGGCGCGCAACCTGAAAAAATGCGCCGAACGGATCGTATCCGACCACAGTGGCCGGTTTCCGGAGGACATCGCCGGCCTCAAGGCCCTGCCCGGCATCGGTGATTATACCGCCGCCGCGATCACCGCGATTGCCTTCAACCGCCACGCGGCCGTGGTCGACGGCAATATCGAGCGGGTCGTGGCGCGGCTGTTCGAAGTTTCGGAGGCGCTGCCGGCAGCCAAGGCGCCGATCAAGGACCACATGGCCCGGCTGACGCCACAGCACCGGCCGGGCGATTTCGCCCAGGCGATGATGGATCTCGGCGCGACAATCTGCACACCGAAACGCCCGGCCTGCGGCCTTTGTCCGCTGAACCTGTCCTGCGCGGTCGCCGGTCGGGACGACGCGGAGTCCTTCCCGGTCAAGCCGCCGAAAGCGGAGCGGCCGGTCCGGCGCGGCGCCACGTTCGTCGCCGTCGCCGGCGACGGCGCCGTCCTCCTGCGCAAAAGGCCGCCGGCGGGCCTGCTCGGCGGCATGACGGAAGTGCCGGGAAGCGCCTGGACGGCGCGCCGGGACGGCGAACTGGGGCCGCAGGCGGCGCCATTTGCGGGCAATTGGAAGATGGCCGGCACGATCAGGCACGTCTTTACCCATTTCGAGCTGCGGCTCGACGTCTACAGGGCCGACTTCACGGAAAGGCCGGCCCTTGACGGCGGCTGGTGGTCTGAGCCGGAGCGGCTTTCCGGCGAAGCCCTGCCGACTGTCATGAAAAAGGCAATCGCCGCCGCTATTCAGTCGGAACCGGATACGAACCTCACCAAAAAGGGACTTTTGCTTTGACGCACGCAACGATCAATCACGTCGTTTTCGATATCGGGCGGGTGCTCCTGCACTACGATCCGCAAATTCCATTCAGCCGTATCATTCCTGACGAAGACGACCGGCGCTGGTTCTTCGAGAATGTCTGCACACATGACTGGAATGTCGAGCAGGACCGCGGCCGCGGCTGGCGCGAGGCCGAGGAATTGCTGATCGAGGAGCATCCCGACCACGTGGAGAACATCCGCGCCTTCAGGAGCAACTGGCACGAGATGGTACCGCACGCCTATGAAGGCAGCGTCGATATCATGCGCGGCCTGATCCGCAGCGGGCACGATGTGACGATGCTGACGAATTTCGCGTCCGACACGTTTCGCGAGGTGGTGGACCGGTTCGACTTTCTCAGCGAGACACGCGGCGTGACCGTGTCAGGCGATGTCGGCGTCATCAAGCCGCAGCGGGAAATCTATGACACACATGTCACCAGTTTCGCGCTTGAGCCGGCGGCGACGCTGTTCATCGACGACAGCCCGGCCAATGTCGAGGGCGCCCGTGCGGCGGGCTGGAAGGCGGTGCATTTTGCCGGCGCGGAGAATCTCGCCTCACAGCTTGAGGGTTTGGGCGTAAAATACTGAAAAGCCGAATTATTCGACCTCAGTATATCGGTGGTCAGGCGCCGGCGCGGGCCATTTCGTCGCGGATAATCCGACGCAAGGCGTCGATCGGCTGCAGCGCACCCGACTGTTCGAAATGCCAGAACGTCCAGCCGTTGCAGGCATCAAGGCCCTGCAGTTTCGCGCCGAGGCGGTGGATGGAACCGGAATCATCGCCGCTGGCAAGCGTTCCGTCGGCCCGGACAATCGCGCTGTAGCGCCGTTTTGCACAATGTAGCCGCGTGCCCGGCTTCATCAGTCCGGCATCGATCAGAACGTTGAACGCGACGCGCGGCTCTGCCTTCTTGCCGGTCATGACCGTGAGTTCGACGTCTCCAAGCGGCTTTACGCCGGCAATCCGTTCGGACGCGGCATCGATATAGTCCTGCTCGCGCTCGATGCCGATGTAGTGCCGCCCCAGCCGCCGGGCGACCGCGCCGGTCGTACCGGAGCCGAAAAACGGATCGAGCACCACATCGCCGGGCTTGCTGGACGACATCAGGACACGCGCCAGCAGCGCTTCGGGTTTTTGCGTCGGATGGGCCTTCTTTCCGTCGGCGCCCTTGAGGCGCTCGGAACCGCTGCAGATCGGAAACAGCCAGTCCGAACGCATCTGAACATCGTCGTTGGCCGCCTTCATGGCCTCGTAGTTGAAGGTATAGCCTTTTGCATTCTGGCCCAGGCTCGCCCAGATCATGGTCTCATGGGCGTTCTGAAAGCGTCGGCCGCGGAAATTCGGCATCGGGTTGGTCTTGCGCCAGACGATATCGTTGAGAATCCAGAAATTGAGATCCTGGAGAATCGCGCCCACCCGGTAGATGTTGTGGTAGGAGCCGATGACCCAGACCGTACCGGCCGGTTTCAAAACGCGGCGGCAGGCCAGCAGCCAGGCGCGGGTGAAGGCGTCATAGGCCTGGAAGGAATCGAACTGGTCCCAGGCGTCGTCGACCGCGTCCACCTTCGAATGATCGGGACGGTGAAGATCGCCGCCAAGCTGCAGGTTGTAGGGCGGATCGGCGAAGATCACGTCAACCGATTTCTCCGGAAGCGCCTCCAGGGCGGCAACGCAATCGCCCTTGATTATCGTGTCGATCACAGGCGCGGCGTGCGACGGCGGTGCACGTTGGATGTCGGCGAGGGAAAGAACTGACATAGGATACCCGAATACGCTTACTCGAAGAACTCGGGCCATGGTTGCTCAATATGGTTATCAAATCGAAAACGCGGCGCGGATAATAAACGTGACATTGTGCCGTTAGCGCCCATGGTGTATCAGCGCGGCCATTCTCTTTCATTGCGGGAACTGTTCATGGCGGGCTTCGACCTCATCATATTCGACTGCGACGGCGTTCTGGTCGATTCCGAAATCATCGCGACACAGATGGAGGCGAAGCTTCTGACCGAGGCCGGCTATCCGATCGAGGCATCGGAGCTTGCCGAGCGCTTCGCGGGGATGGACTGGAAGACCATCCTGCTGACGGTCGAAAAGGAAGCGGGCCTGCTGCTCCAGGCGAGCCTGCTCGACAAATCGGAAAAGATGCTGGACGAGAAACTGGCGAAATCCGTTAAGGCCATCGGCGGCGTGCACCAGGCGGTCGCCCGGATCGACCTGCCGCGCTGCGTCTGCTCGAATTCCAAGCCGCACCGCATCGAGGCGATGCTCAAGCGCGCCGGCTATCATGAAATCTTCGCGCCGAACATCTTTTCTGCAGCCGCGGTCGGCGAAAAGCGGCCAAAGCCGGCGCCGGACGTGTTCGAGCACGCCGCACAACAGATGCAGGCCGACCCGTCGCGGACCATCGTATTGGAAGATTCCGTCCACGGCATCGAGGGCGCCCGCGCCGCCGGGATGCGGGTCGTCGGCTTCACCGGCGCCTCCCACACCTACCCTTCGCATGCCGACCGGCTGACCGAGGCAGGCGCAGAGACGGTCATCAATCGGCTCGTCGACCTGCCCCCGGTGGTCGAGGCGCTGTCCGGCTGGTCGGAATTCTCGTGAGGCGGCGCTGCCGCTAGACCGATCCGTCGAACAACAGCGCCACATAGGCCGCGAACAGCGACAGGTGCACTGCCCCCAGCAGCGCATGGGCGCGCAGGCTCATGAAGGTCACGAGGCTGACCGCAAGCGTCGCCGCGAGCATGACGATCTCCGTCGTCTCGAGGCCCAGTTCCACCGGCTCGTTGATGATCCACCCGATAATCAGCACCGTCGGGATCGTCAGCCCCATCGTCGAAAGCGACGAGCCCAGACAGATGTTGACCGACCGCTGCAGCTGGTTCCGGCGCGCCGAGCGGATGGCGCTGAGCGCCTCGGGGGTCAGGATCAGCGCCGCGATCATGAAGCCGCCGAACGCCAGCGGCGCCCCCAGGGCTCCGATGCCGAAATCGACATAAACCGCCAACTGCTTGGAAAGCAGCACGATGGGCAGCAGCGCCGCGACCAGGCCGGCGGTGTGGTAGGGAATCGACCGGACATGGTCGCCATGGTGGTCGTCGTCATCATCAACACCGGCGGCGGTGGAGACACGGTGTTTGAAGATGTCGCTGTGGGTGATCGTCTGCACGGCAAGGAAAATACCGTAGAGCAGCACCGACATGATGATCAGAAACGCCGCCATGAGGACGGAAAGCTGGCCTCCGGGCGCCGACTGCGTGTAGCTGGGCAGGACCAGGCCGAGCAGCGCGAAGGGCATCAGCACCGCCAGATAGGCGCTGGCGCCCTGGAGATTGTACTCCTGCAGCCGGTGTTTCAGACCGCCGAAGACCAGGCTGAGCCCGACGAGCCCGTTCAGCACGATCATGATGATGGAAAACATCGTGTCGCGCGCCAGTGCCGGCTTGTCTGCGCCGGCGATCATGATCGCTGCAATCAGCGCCACCTCGATGCCGATGACCGACAGGGTCAGGATCAGCGTGCCATAGGGCTCCCCGAGAATGACAGCCAGGCATTCGGCGTGACGCACCACGCTGAAAGCCGCCCACAGCATGACGCAAAAGAGGACGGCCAGGAGCAGCATGGAGGTCGCCGGGCCGACGATATCGGGAGCCAGCGACTCGCCAAAAAACAGAAAGAAGATCAGCGCGGCAATCGCCACCAGCGTGGCGGCCTCTTTGCGGTAGACAGTCATCCCTCACCGTCGATCAAGAATCGCCGGTCAGATAGTTGCACAATCCGGTGACTTTAACCAACCATGGTCGCCTGAAAATGACGCCGGCCGTCAACCCTGATCGTAGGGACCTTCATCGAAACCGACGAAGATGCGCACCGAGCGCGAGGCGGTGATCGGAATGTTCACCTTCGGGTCGGTAAACAGGAACTGCGTCGTCGGCGTGCCGGGCGGCAGTGTGGTCTCGAACTGCGACAGCTCCGAATAGATCACCTTATTGGTGCCCTTCTCGATGACCGCGACCCTGATCGGCATCTTAATCGTGCCGGCCTTGCCCGCCGGGCCAGCCGCGGCACGGCCGGCCGCGACCACCTGTATGGTCATCTGATCGCCGGTGACGCTGCACTGGCGCGTGGTGTCCGCAATGGCCGCCTGGTAGAGGATTTTCGATGGGTCGTCCTCGCCGCCGCGGGCATATTTCCTGAAATAGGCCGTCCCCTCGCGCAGCTCGATTTTCGGGCATGTACCCTGCACCACCTTGGACCCGGTGGCCTGATCGACACCGCCGCCCTGCTGGCCGCCCGAGCCGCCCTGGCCGATATTGAGCCCGCCCACACCGGAGGAGTTACAGCCGGCAACCAGCGCTGCAAGCGCCCCCACGACGAACAGACGAACGATATTTTCAGATGCCACTTCCCGTCCCTCTCAGTCCAGTTAACCAGACAGGCTAGGAGCGAAGGTGGACCATATTGTGGTCGCTGAATCTCCGCTCTTTCACGAGTCTTTTCAATGTTCTATACCAGCGCATTATTTCATCACAACACCATCCGCAAGGCCGCGGGTGAAAGCTAACAGGAACAGACCCGTTGCAATACATCTCGACGAGAGGTGAAGCCCCTGCACTCGGCTTCAGCGATGCGCTCCTGACGGGCCTTGCCCGGGACGGCGGACTGTATGTGCCCGCACAATGGCCGCAGCTATCGAGAAAAGAGATTCGTGCGCTGCGCGGAAAATCCTACCAGGACATTGCTTTCACCGTGCTCCAGCCTTTTGTCGACGGCGAGATTCCCGACGACGAATTCCGCGCCATGATCGATGCGGCCTACGGCACGTTCAGGCATCCGGCGGTGGTTCCGCTGGTGCAGAGCGGCGCCAACAGTTTCATCATGGAACTCTTCCACGGACCGACGCTCGCCTTCAAGGACGTTGCCATGCAGCTCCTGGCGCGGCTGATGGATCACGTGCTGCGCGCGCGCGGCCAAAGGGCGACGATCGTCGGGGCAACGTCTGGCGATACCGGCGGCGCTGCCATCGAGGCGTTCGCCGGGCGCGACAACACCGATATCTTCATCCTGTTCCCGCATGGGCGGGTTTCGCCGGTGCAGCAGCACCAGATGACCACATCCGGCGCGTCGAACGTGCGGGCCATCGCCGTCGAAGGGAATTTCGACGACTGCCAGAACCTGGTCAAGGCGATGTTCAACGATGGTCCCTTTCGCGATCGCGTCCGCCTGTCGGGCGTCAATTCGATCAACTGGGCGCGCATCATGGCGCAGATCGTCTACTACTTCACCAGTGCCATCTCGCTCGGCGCACCGGACCGCAAGGTCTCATTTACGGTGCCGACAGGCAATTTCGGCGACATCTTCGCCGGATACTGCGCCAAGCGCATGGGCCTGCCGGTCGCGAAGCTCATCATCGCGACCAATGAAAACGACATCCTGGCGCGCACGCTGCGCAGCGGACGCTACGAGATGCGCGAAGTCGTGCCGACGACGTCGCCATCGATGGATATCGCGATCTCGTCGAATTTCGAGCGATTGCTTTTCGATGCGTTCGACCGTGACTCCGGCGCCGTGCGCCAGTGCATGGACGGACTGAGCCAATCCGGCGCCTTTACGATCGACCCCGACGCGCTGAAGGGGATCAAGAAGGAGTTCGGCGCCGGCAAGGCGACACAGCGGCAAGCGGCCGCGGCGATCAAGGAAACGCTGCAGGAAAGCGGCTACCTCCTCGACCCGCATACAGCGTCCGGCATTTATGTATCACGCAGGTTTGAAAGACCGCGCGCGCCCATGGTGACACTGGCGACAGCGCATCCGGCGAAGTTCCCCGATGCAGTAAAATCCGCCAGCGGTATTGACCCCGCCCTCCCGTCGTGGCTCTCTGATCTGATGCATCGGGAGGAGACCTATGAAAGACTGCAGCCGGATCTCGACCAGGTTGAGACCTACATTGCCCGAAATGCACGCGCTGCGGCATAAAACCGGGACAAAAAATGAGCGTTGAGTGTACCCGTCTCGCAAGCGGGTTGACAGTCGTAACGGAAACCATGCCCCACCTTGAGAGCGTCGCTCTCGGCGTCTGGATCAGATCGGGCTCAAGGGACGAGACGGCCGGCGAACACGGCATTGCCCACCTGCTTGAACACATGGCATTCAAGGGCACGGACAGGCGGTCGGCGCGGCAGATCGCGGAGGAGATCGA
Organism: Nitratireductor sp. XY-223; assembly: GCF_004959855.1. Classification (GTDB taxonomy): domain Bacteria; phylum Pseudomonadota; class Alphaproteobacteria; order Rhizobiales; family Rhizobiaceae; genus Hoeflea_A. Next base: position 34,240 of record NZ_SPNT01000007.1, read on the forward strand.
GAATGTCGGCGGCGAGGTCAATGCCGCAACCTCCGTCGAGACGACATCCTACTATGCCCGCATTCTCAAAGACCACGTTCCGCTGGCGATCGACATCCTCGCCGACATCCTGACGAATTCAGTGCTCGACGAAACCGAACTGCACCGCGAAAAGCACGTCATTTTGCAGGAGATCGGGGCAGCGATGGACACGCCCGACGATGTCGTTTTCGACAAGTTCTCTTCGACGGCATTCCGCGACCAGACCATCGGCCGATCCATTCTCGGCACGCCGGACACGGTTCAGTCGTTCACGCCGGACCAGATCCGCAAATATCTGAAGCGCAACTACACCGCCGAGAAGATGATCATCGTGGCGGCCGGCGCCGTCGATCACGCGGAACTCGTGCGGCTGGTGGAAGACGGGTTCGCCGGCATTCCCACCTCCCCCGACGTGATGCCGCAGGAAAAGACGGCTCTCTACACCGGCGGCGAATACCGCGAAAAGCGCGACCTGATGGACGTCCAGCTTCTCATCGGCTTCGAGGGGCGCGCCTACCACGCCCGGGATTTCTACGCATCGCAGATCCTCGCCAATGTGCTCGGCGGCGGCATGTCGTCGCGCCTGTTCCAGGAAGTGCGCGAACACCGCGGCCTTTGCTACTCGGTCTACGCCCTGCACTGGGGTTTTTCCGACACCGGCGTCTTCGGGATCCACGCGGCAACCGGCGAAGAGGACATACCGGAACTTGTGCCCGTTATCCTGGACGAACTGCACAAGGTGGCGGAACGTGTCGATGAATCGGAAATCGAGCGGGCACGCGCGCAGTTCCGGGCCGGGCTGCTGATGGCGCATGAAAGCCCGGCGGCGCGAGCCAGCCAGATCGCCAGGCAGATGCTGCTCTACGGCCGCCCGATTCCGAATGACGAGCTGATGGATCGGCTGGCCAACATCACCCCGCAGCGCCTGACCGACCTGTCGGGCCGGCTGTTCTTCGACACACCGGTCACGCTTTCGGCCGTCGGGCCTCTGGACAAGCTGATGGCCCTTGAAGAGATCGGATCCGGACTTGCGACCGGGCGCACGCGTCAGGCCGCCATCGGGTAATCGCCGTGTCGCCGCTTCGTTTCCTGCCGAGGCGCGGAGCAGCGCTGCGTATTGACGGCGACGGGGTCTATCTTCGTTTCCCGTCCCGCCGTGACTATGCCATGTGGTCGCAGGTACGCGGCTCAAGCCGTCGCTTTCTCGAACCCTGGGAGCCGGTCTGGTCGCATGACGATCTGACGCGTCAGTCCTTCAGCAGGCGTATCGACCGCTACCAGCAGGACTATCGCGAAGGCAGGGCCGTACCGCTGTTCCTGTTCCTTTCGGGCAGCAATCAGCTGGTCGGCGGATTGAACATCGGCAACATCAGGCGCGCAGCCGCCCAGAGCTGCATGATCGGCTACTGGATGTCGGAAGACAGCGCCGGCAAGGGCCTTATGCTCGCCGGTCTGAAGGCGGCAATTCCCTATATCTTTGAGACGTTGCAGTTGCACCGAATAGAAGCTGCTTGTATTCCGGAGAACAATCGTTCGGTCAGGCTCCTTGAAAAGGCCAATTTTCAGTATGAAGGCTATCTGCGAGGTTATCTTAAGATCAATGGGAAGTGGCGTGATCACCATCTTTATGCGTTGCTTTCCGACGATGTGGCGCGGGATGGCCCTGCGACGGCTAAAACAAAAGAAAATACCGGGTCATAGTTAGCACCATGCGTTGTCAGCCTGCCCAGACAGTTCGAGACATGCGGCACTTGGCCCTCGCGGCCTGCGCGTTGCTGGCGTTGTTGTTTTCGGCCGTCTCGGCCTTCCCGGCGGAAACGGTGAAAATCTCAAGGGACGACACCGCTCTCGACCTGACGGCGACGACCGATGTCCACGTCGAAAGGGGCAATGCTTTCCAGACATCGACGGCGCCCGATGCCGACGGCATCGTCCGGCGCATCGAGGTTCGCGCGAGCTCCGACCGGCACAGCGGCGACTGGGCCGAGTTTTCACTGGCGAATGTCTCCGACGAGCAGCTGGACCGGCTGATCGTCGCGCCGCATTTCAGGCTCGCCAATTCCGGCCTCTTCTGGCCGGACCTGGGTTCGGAACGGATCGTCTCGATCACCCCCAGCGAGGGCTTCGCGCTCGACCGGGTCCCGAGCGACGAGGCGGATGTGTTTCACATCACCCTCAATCCGGGCGCCATCATCACCTTTGTCGCGGAGCTTTCGTCGCCGGACCTGCCGCAACTCTATCTGTGGGAACCGGAAGCCTACAAGGACACCATCAACTCCTTCACCCTCTATAAAGGCATAGTGCTCGGGATCGCCGGCCTGCTGGCCGTCTTCCTGACCATCCTGTTCGTGGTGAAGGGAACATCGGTCCTGCCGGCGACCGCGGCGTTGGCCTGGGCGGTCCTTGCCTATATCTGCGTCGATTTCGGCTTCCTGTCGAAGCTTGTCCAGACGACCCCGACCGATGAGCGCATCTGGCGCGCCGGCACGGAAATCACGCTGGCGGCCGGCCTGGTGATCTTCCTGTTCACCTATCTGAACCTCAATCGCTGGCACACCAATCTGAGCTTCGCGACCCTGGCATGGATCGTCGGGCTCGGCATCCTTTCGGCATTCGCGGTCTACGATCCGGTGATCGCGACCGGCCTCGCCCGCTTCTCCTTCGCGGCGACCGTCATCGCCGGAACCGGGCTGATAGCCTATCTCGGCCTCAACCGTTTCGACCGGGCCATCATGCTGATCCCCACCTGGGTTCTGATCATCTGCTGGCTGTTCGGCGCCTGGCTGACCGTGAGCGGCCAGCTGTCCAACGACATCGTTCAGCCGGCGCTCGGCGGCGGACTGGTGCTGATCGTGCTTTTGATCGGCTTCACCGTCATGCAGCACGCCTTTGCCGGCGGCGGCGCGCAACAGGGCCTGTTCAGCGACCTGGAACGCCAGTCGCTGGCGCTGACGGGCTCGGGCGACATCGTCTGGGACTGGGACGTTTCGCGCGACCGCATCGTCACCATGCCGGATGTCAGCCGCCAGCTCGGGCTTTCGCCGGGCAGCCTGTTCGGCCCGGCCCGCAACTGGCTCCCGCGCATTCACCCGGACGACCGCGACCGATTCCGCACGACCCTGGACGTGGTGCTCGAACACCGTCGCGGCCGGCTCAACCACCAGTTCCGCATTCGCGCCGAAGACGGCCACTATCACTGGCTGGCCCTGCGCGCGCGCCCGGTGGTCGGCTCCGACGGCGAGGTCATCCGCTGCGTCGGCACGCTGATCGACGTCACCGAGCAGAAGAGCTCCGAGGAAAGGCTCCTGCACGACGCCGTCCACGACAACCTCACCGGCCTTCCGAACCGCGAACTCTTCGTCGACCGGCTCGACGCGATCATCGCGCTCGCCAGCGCCGAGGAAGCGGTTCGGCCGACGATCTTCGCCATCGATATCGACCGGTTCAAGCAGGTCAATGACGAGCTGGGCATCTCCGCCGGCGATACCATCTTGCTGACCATCGCCCGCCGGCTGAAGCGGCTGCTCAAGCCGCAGGACACATTGGCGCGCATCAGTGGCGACCAGTTCGGCCTTATCCTGCTGTCGGAGCAGGAACCGGCCAAGGTGGCGGCCTTTTCGGAGAGCATCGCCAAGGCGATCATGGTGCCGATAAATTTCGGGCAGAAGGAAATCATCCTGACGGCATCGATCGGCCTGGTGACCTGGGTCGACGAGATGGCTTCGCCGCTGGAACTGGTGAAGGATGCAGAGCTCGCCATGTACCAGGCGAAGCGCGTCGGCGGCAACCGCATCGAACCGTATCGTCCCGCGTTCCGTGCCGCCGGGGCCGACAAGCTGCAGATCGAATCCGACCTGCGGCGGGCGCTGGAACGCAACGAGCTGACGATGGTCTACCAGCCGATCGTCGACATCGAGAGCGCGGAGATCGCCGGCTTCGAGGCGCTGATGCGCTGGGACCACCCGCGCAAGGGCAATATCCCGCCGACGGAATTCATCCCGATCGCAGAGAGTTCCGACCTTATCGTCGAGCTCGGCATGTACGCGCTGCAACAGGCATGCGAGGACATCGCGTCCTGGTACCGCACGCTCGGGCAGATTCCGATCTTCATGTCGGTCAATCTTTCCAGCGCGCAGCTTCTGCGCAACGACCTCTACAACGATATCCGCTCGGTGCTGACCAAGACCGGCTGCAAGCCGCCGATGCTGAAGCTGGAACTCACCGAATCCGTGGTCATGCACAATCCCGAACAGGCCGCGCGCGTGCTCGCGCGCCTCAAGGATCTCGGCCTGCAACTGGCGCTCGACGATTTCGGAACCGGGCACTCCTCGCTGTCCTACCTGACGCGCTTTCCCTTCGACACGATCAAGATCGACCAGTCGCTGGTCAGGGCCACCAATGAGAAGCAGCTCGTCCTATTGCGCTCGATCGTCGCCATGGCGCGTGACCTCGACATGAACATCGTCGCCGAGGGGATCGAGACCGAGGAGGACGCGGAGGAACTGGCGGAGCTCGGATGCGACTACGCGCAGAGCTTCCTGTTCGGACCGCCCATCGGCGCCAATTCGGTGCTCAAGCTGCTGCGCGAGCATTTCCCGGTCATGTGAGGATCAGTGTGCGGTCAGGCCTGACCGCACTCGCTTGAAAGCATCGCGGGATCGATCCCGATCGAGGCGAACGCACGCTCGTATTTCGTCTCCAGCACATCATCGAAGATGATGTCATCGACGGCGGGGCATGTCAGCCAGCCATTGGCGCTGACCTCGTTTTCAAGCTGTCCGGCGCCCCACCCGGAGTAACCGAGCATCATGGTCGCCCGCTTGGGTCCCCGGTCCTCGGTGATGGCTCGCAGGATGTCGACCGTCGCGGTCAGCGACAGTTCTTCCGATACCGGAAGCGTTGCATCGCTGTGGTAGTCGTCGGAATGCAGCACGAAGCCCCTTCCCGTCTCGACCGGCCCGCCGGCCTGCACGTTCAAATCCAGCGCCGAGCGCGGCAGCGTCGGCTCCTCATCCGGCTGAATGAGCTCAAGCTGGACCATCAGTTCGCTGAAGGAGATCGATTGCGGCCGATTGAGGATGAAGCCGACCGCGCCGCTGCTGTTGTGGGCGCAGATATAGATCACGGTGCGTGAGAAATTCGAATCGGACAATCCGGGCATAGCGAGCAGGAACTGCCCGTCGAAACAACCGCGTTCTCCATCTCCGAGGAGACTTTCGTGAAGAATGTCCATGCGGGCAGCTTAACGCAATTGCCGGACAAATTGAAACAGCGCCGGATACGAATGTTTACCGGCGATTCCGCGCGGCCGACAAAAGGCAACGGGACCGACACGAACGGCCCAATCGCCGCGCTTTGCGGTTGCGCGCGGACGGGGCCGGCGAAGCTGCTGGTTCGACTGGGTTTAGGGGTTTGCGGCGGGCCGGCCGTTCACCGGAATATGATTGAACCGGCAACGCTCGTGACTGGTTTCCGAAGGTGCCTGTGTATAGATTGCCGCCATGATCAATTATCGTTTCAAAACCCATGGCGCCGTACGGGCCGCGTGCTCTCTTGCCTGTTTTCTCGCATTGATCCCGCTTTCCGCCGACGCCGCGTCCAGCGAATGGGTTGAGACAGAGGGTGGACGTATTCGCGTATCGGCACTCGAACCGGCCGCCGACGGAACCATAAGGGCGGCCCTTGATATCGAGCTCCTGCCCGGCTGGAAGACCTACTGGCGCGACCCGGGCGAAGCGGGCGTTCCCCCGTCGTTCAAGGTGGATCGCAGCGACAATATCAGCGCCGCCGAGATCCATTTTCCGGCGCCCGAACGCATCGAGGACGCCTATTCCATTTGGGCCGGCTATCCCTACCCGGTGGTCCTGCCGATCACGCTGCGCCAGGAAAAGGCGGGTGAAAAGAGCGTCGTCGAGGCGGACGTGTTTCTGGGCATCTGCGAGTCCATCTGCATTCCGCTGCAGACCAGCTTTTCACTGACCGTCGATCCCGACAAGCCGGCCAATGCGTTCGAGAAGCGCCTCGTCAAAAAGGCGTTTGAATCGCTGCCCGAGGAACCGGGGGACGGTTTCGAGATCGTCGATGCGCGTGTTCGCGACACCGGCGACGGCTTCACCCTGTCGGTCGCGCTTCCGGATGCCGACGAGGGTAGCGAGCTTTTCGTCACCGGCCCGCAGGGATGGCGTTTCGACCCGCCGCGGATCACCGGCTTCGACGCGAATGTCGCGACCTTCCTCGTGGACGGCGACGGCGATGGCGACAGCCTTTCCGGCGAGAACGTCCGTGTGGTGGTCAAGGCATCGGGGCGCAGCATGGAAACGGAAATAGCGCTTCCCTGACTCCGCATCGAGTGGGCATCGTTGCGTTCCTGCACAAAGCCGGCGACATGATGTGGACATGATCGCCGGATTTCCTATTTTGAGCCGTGGACGGCGTCCCGACCAGTGGCGCCTGGAATTCTTTAAACCGGCCGGCAGACCGCCGCATATTTTAGAGGGATACGACCGTGACCATTTCCGTTGGAGACAAACTGCCCGAACTGACACTGAAGGAAGCCAACTCCGAAGGCATGAACGAGGTGACGATCTCGAGCATCTTCGGCGGCAAGAAGGTGGTTCTGTTCGCCGTTCCCGGCGCCTTTACGCCGACCTGCCATCTCAATCATCTTCCGGGTTATCTGCAGAACCGCGAAACAATTTTGGCCAAGGGTGTCGATGAAATCGTCGTGCTCGCGGTCAATGACGGCTTTGTCGTCGGCGCATGGGCGGCTGCAACCGGCGGCGAAGGAAAGATCCGCTATCTCGCGGACTGGGACGCAGCATTCACCAAGGCGATCGGTATGGATGCCGACCTTTCGGCCGGAACGCTCGGCATCCGCTCCAAGCGCTATTCGATGATTGTCGATGACGGCACGGTGGTGTCGCTGAATGTCGAGGATTCACCCGGCGAAGCGGTGACATCCGGCGCGGCCGCCCTTATCGAGCAGCTTTGATCATGCTTCCCGCTGTGGCGCCTTGAACGGCGCCATGGCCTTGCGCGCAAGCTCGTCGGCGCGTTCGTTCTCGGGATGGCCGGCGTGGCCCTTGATCCAGTGCCATGTGACCTCGTGGCGGTTGCGCGCCTCTTCCAGCGCCTGCCACAGATCGGCATTCTTGACCGGTTTCTTGGACGCCGTCTTCCAGCCGTTGCGCTTCCAGCCCTCGATCCAGCCGCCGATCCCGTCCTTGACGTAAGATGAATCGGTGTAGAGATCGACCCGGCATCGCTCCTTGAGCGCACGCAGCGCTTCGATCGCCGCCGTCAATTCCATCCGGTTGTTGGTCGTATCGGCGGCGCCGCCGGACAGTTCCTTCTCGATCTTGCCGTAGCGCAGGATCGCGCCCCAGCCGCCCGGCCCCGGATTGCCCGAACAGGCGCCGTCCGTGTAGATCTCCACGTGCTTCAATGCGACCCCGCTCCTGGTTGCCGCAGACCGTATTCGGCGGCGTTGGCGACATTGCGGTGAAAGCGCATGTAGCGCAGATATTCCGTCGGGTCCTTCTTCACCACCATGGCGCCGTCCGGCACGTTCAGCCAGTCATAGAGACGGGTGAGGAAAAAGCGCAGCGCGGCACCATGGGCGAGCATCGGCAGCGCCTCGGCCTCTGCTGCGCTCAGCGGTCTGACGGACTGGTACCCGGAGAGCAGCGCCATGCCTTTCGTCGCATTGAAGGCACCGTCCCTTTCAAAGCACCATGCGTTCAAACACACGGCCACGTCGTAGGAAAACAGGTCGTTGCAGGCGAAATAGAAGTCGATGACGCCGGACAGCGTTTCGCCGAGGAAGAACACATTGTCCGGAAAAAGATCCGCATGAATGACGCCGGACGGCAGGCCTTCGGGCCAGTTGCTTTCCAGCCGGTCGAGATCGGCCTCCACTTCCCGCGAAAGCCCGGCCTCGATCTCGTCAGCCCTTCCGGCCGACAATTCCCAGAGGGGCCGCCAGGCACGCACGGACAGCGCGTTTTTCCGGCTGCGGTCGAAATCGCGGCCGCTCAGGTGCAGCTTCGCGGCGACCTTGCCGACCTCGCTGCAGTGATCCGGTGTCGGACGGCGCGGCCACATGCCTTCCAGGAAGGTTATGACCGCCGCCGGCCGGCCCGCGAGTTCGCCGAGCACGACACCGTCGCGGCGGTGTACCGGCAGCGGGCATATCAGGCCGTTGCCGGCAAGATGTTCCATCAGGCCGAGAAAAAACGGCAGGTCATTGCGGTCCACGCGCTTTTCGTAGAGCGTCAGGATGTAGGACCCGCTCTCGGTATGCATCAGGAAATTGGAGTTCTCGACACCTTCGGCTATGCCCTTGTAGGAAAGCAGCGCGCCCAGATCGTAGGGCTCGAGAAACTCCCTGAGTTCAGCCTCGGTGATGTCGGTATAGACTGCCAAATTCCGGCCCTTCAATCCCGCGCGGACGCTTGTCCCGCCTGCGCGCTACCCCTGCCCGCCGCCATTGACAAATGCCATGTCAGCGCCCGTCAATTCAATATCGCGCAGATCGCGCATGACCGGAAAATTCTCGTCTTCCACAGCCGTCTCGGCGAGCTCGATGGCCACCTCGAACCGGTTTCGGAAGGCATCGATGATCTCGTCGACGATTATCTCGGGCGCGGACGCACCGGCCGAAAGGCCGATGGTGCGCGTTGCATCCGGGCCGAGTTCGCCCCACGGCAGTTCGCCTGCGCGTTGCACCAACAGGGCATTGCGGGCGCCGGCGCGCCGGGCGACCTCGACAAGCCGCTTCGAGTTGGACGAGTTGGGCGCACCGACAATCAGGAAATGATCGCAGCCGGGCGCGGCAGCGCTGACGGCCTCCTGGCGGTTGGTCGTCGCATAGCAGATGGATTCGGCCGCCGGCGCCGCCAGTTGCGGAAAGCGCGCCTTGAGCACGTCGATGATGCCGGCGGTATCCTCGACCGACAAGGTCGTCTGCGTAACGAAACCGAGACTGTCCGGATCGGCCGGCGCGTAGTTCCTCGCCTGCTCCTCGGTCTCAATGAGGCTCACGGCCCCGGGCGGCAACTGCCCCATCGTGCCGATGACCTCGGGATGTCCGGCATGGCCGATCAGGATCACGTGTCTTCCCAGGCGCTGGTGGCGCATCGCCTGCTTGTGGACCTTCGAAACAAGCGGACAGGTCGCATCGAGATAGAAAAGGTTCCTGGCCGCCGCATCCGCCGGGACTGATTTCGGCACGCCGTGAGCGGAGAATATCACCGGCTGGCTGCTGTGCTCGGGCGGAATCTCATCGAGTTCCTCGACGAAAACCGCGCCCCGCGCGCGCAGCCCTTCGACGACATAGCGGTTGTGGACGATCTCGTGCCGGACATAGACCGGCGCGCCGTATTTCTTCAGCGCCAGGACGACAATCTGGATGGCACGGTCCACACCGGCGCAAAAGCCGCGCGGTCCGCACAGGCGGATTGTCAGTGGAGGTTTCGAAACCTTGGTCATCGCATTTCCGAAATAGTCTGCAGAACTTGTAGAGCAAGAGTTCCGATTAGGAAACCGCCCGTCCCGACGCTATTCTCACCGGCGCAGCCGCCGCCAGAGGAAAAATCCGGAGACCACAAGCAATGCCGCGGCCAGCCCGAACCAGGTCACCGCGTATTGCAGGTGATTGTTCGGCAGCGAAACGCGTGTGACGCCGCCCACCGGACCGGCGGCCACTTCGCCGTCTGTCGTCGACACATCGACAAAAAACGGCACCAGCGCCGCTTCCTGCAGTCCCATGGCCCGGGCCATGCCTGAGAAGTCCTTCCAGTACCAGACCCTGTCCGCCGGTACATTGTCGGGGACAAGCCGGCCCGGTTTTTCGGACAGCGGGTTGCGGGCAAAACCCGTGATGGCTACCGGCCCCTCAATCGGCTGCCAGGTGCGCCTGGCGGGATCCTTCAGGTCATAGGCGACAAAACCGCGATTGACGATGACGACCCGCCCGTCAGCGAGTTCGAAGGGCGTATAGACATACCAGCCGGACTGCCCCTCGTGGGTGGCAAGGAAATGCTGTTCGGCCGCATGGCGGAAGACGCCGTCGGCGCGCACCGGCAGATACTCGACGTCGCCCGATTGTTCCCATTCGGCACGCACTTCGTCGAGGGTTTGCGGAGCCCGGGCCATGCGGGTCTCGATGGTGGCGATCAGCCCTTGCTTCCAGGCAAGCCTGTGCAGTTGCCAATTGCCGAGCAGCAGCAGCATGACGAATACCGGGAGCACAAAAGCCAGCAGCAAGGCAACCGAGCGCCCGCGGTTCGAATCGGCCCCTTCCCGCTTGTCTTGCGCTTCATCAGTCATTGTCGAGCTCACCCTCATGGGCGCTGTTCTTGTATTGCAGATTGATCAGCAGGCCCTTGAGCGCACGCAGCAGCAGCAGGCATAGGGCGAGGCTGAGCGGTATCCACAGCACCAGGTGAAGCCACAATGGCGGTGCGTAGGACACCTCTGCCCACAGCGCCAGACCGACCACCAGGAAGCCGATCAGCAGGATGACAAAGATCGCGGGACCGTCGCCGGCATCGGCAAAGCCGTAATCCAGGCCACAGTTCGGGCAGGACCTGCCGACCTTGATATAGCCGTCAAACAGCCGCCCGTTTCCGCACCGCGGGCAGAGCCCGAGTATGCCTGAACGGTACGGATCGACCGGCGGATAACTGGCGCTGTCGTTGTCGCTCATGCGGCGGCTCCAAAGAAGCGGGGGCGCGCGCGTCCGGCGCGGCGCCCCCTCCCAACTCGCGGTATCGGCCCTTGCTAGTGCGCGGCGATCTCTGCGCCCCAGGAGGCCCAGATATAGATACTGAAGAACAGGAACAGCCACACAACGTCAACGAAGTGCCAGTACCAGGCCGCGGCCTCGAAACCGAAATGTTTCTTCGGCGTGAAGTCCCCGGCGGTCGCGCGGATCAGGCAGACGAGCAGGAAGATCGTGCCGACCAGAACATGGAAACCGTGGAAGCCGGTGGCCATGAAGAATGTCGCGCCGTAGATCGAGTCCTTGAAGGCGAAAGGCGCGTGGATGTACTCGTATACCTGCACAAACGAGAACAGCGCGCCGAGCACCACGGTCAGGACCAGGCCGGTGACCAGGCCGCGCCGGTTGTCGTGTAACAACGCGTGGTGGGCCCAGGTCACGGTCGTTCCCGACAGAAGCAGGATGATCGTGTTGTAGAGCGGCAGGTGCATCGGATCGAGCACCTCGATGCCGACGGGCGGCCACTGTCCGCCTGTATGTTCGACACGCGCGACCTGCGCTGCCTCTCCGGCAAAGATCGCGGCGTCGAAGAAGGCCCAGAACCAGGCGACGAAGAACATCACTTCGGAGGCGATGAACATGATCATGCCATAGCGCAAATGCAGCGATACGACACGCGTGTGGTGGCCTTCGTGGCTTTCCTTGATGCAGTCCGACCACCACCCGAACATCGTGTAAAGCACGATGACCAGACCGGCGAAGAATATCCACGGATTGGCCAGCTGTATCCCGAATATGTCCAGCGAGCCGCCGGCCAGATAGCGCATATAGGCGATGCCGCCAATCGCCATTGTCAACGCACCGACCGAACCGATAAACGGCCACGGGCTGGGATCGATTATGTGGTAGTCGTGCTGCTTTTGATGGGCATCAGCCATACTCAAAGTCCCCGAATTGTCTTTTCCCTGCGGCTGCGGCCCGGCCGCAGCATTGTTTCTAGAGCCTGTCCCTGCCGTCCGGACCGGCGGCCTCGGCCACGGGCTTTTCCCCGTCCAGCGGGAAGAACGTATAGGACAGTGTTATCGCGTTGATGTTCCTCGTCTCCGGCGCTTCGACGATTGCCGGGTCGACAAAGAAGACGACCGGCATGTCGAGGCTTTCGCCCGGCGCCAGTTCCGTTTCGGTGAAGCAGAAGCATTCGACCTTGTTGAAATAGGCCCCCGCAGCCTGCGGGGTGACGTTGAATGTCGCCTGCCCAGCGCTCGCGGCGCTTCCGGTGTTGATTGCAACATACGAAGCCTGTTTCGTCTCGCCGATACGCAGTTCGACCTCGCGTTCGACGGGCTTGAAGTCCCAGCCCAGCGCACCGGCCGTGTTGGCATCGAAGCGGACGGTGATCGTGCGGTCGAGGATCGTCTCGGAATACTGCTCGGCGCGTTGCGTCGTTCCGCCGTAACCGGTCACCTGGCAGAACAGCTGGTAGAGCGGAACAGCGGCATAGGACATGCCGGCCATCGCGACGACAAGGCCGAGGCAGGCGGCCAGCACCCGCCAGTTGCCGGTGCTCTTCTTGTTGCTCGCGCCTTTTTGCAATTCGCTCATCGGGACACCCGTCACAGTGCGCGGTCAAGTATGGCGGGGCCGAACTTGACGATCGTCGCGACGTAAAAAAGCACCACAAGGGCCGCGAGCGCCAAGGCCAGGGCAATGGACCGCCGCCGGCGCGCGCGTTTCTGCCGATCGGTCAATTCCACCTGCTCGATCATGCTCATGCTCCGAGGCTCACGGTGAGGCCGTCGACCAGCAGCGTCGCGAAAAGGGCGAACAGGTAGATCAGCGAAAAGCCGAACATCGCCTTTGCCGGCTTCATCTTCTCGTCCGCCGGGCTCATGCGCAGAACCCGGTAGGCGTACCAGATGAAACCCAGTCCCAGGCCGGTCGCCAACAGCCCGTAGGCGGGGCTTGCAAAGCCCATCCAATAAGGCAGAACGCCGACCAGCGCCGTGGCGATCGCGTAAACGAAAATCTGCCGCTTGGTCGATTCGACACCGGCGACATTGGGCATCATCGGAATGGCGGCCTTGTCGTAATCGCCCTGCTTGAAAAGCGCCAGCGCCCAGAAATGCGGCGGCGTCCACAGGAAGATCATCAGGAACAGGACAAAGCTGTCCAGCGACACTGTGCCTGTCACACAGGCCCAACCGATCATCGGCGGAAGCGCACCGGCGGCGCCGCCTATGACGATGTTCTGCGGCGTCGAGCGCTTCAGCCACATGGTGTAGATGACGACGTAGAAGAAGATCGTGAACGCCAGCAGACCGGCGGCCAGCCAGTTGACGAGCAGACCGAGGGTCAGGATCGAGAACGCCGAAAGGACGAGACCGAACGTCAGGGCCTCGGAACGGCCGATGCGGCCGGCCGGAATGGGACGCGCGGCGGTCCGCGACATGACGGCATCGATGTCGGCGTCGTACCACATGTTGAGCGCGCCGGAAGCGCCGGCCCCGACGGCGATGCACAGGATCGAAACGACGCCGAGGAACGGGTGGATCGTGCCAGGCGCAATGATCAGCCCGACAAAGGCCGTGAATACGACCAGCGACATGACCCGCGGTTTCAAAAGCGCAAAGTAGTCTCGGGGTTCGGCTTCGGACAGACCGAGTTCCGCTCCCTTCAACGCGCCATGTTCACCGGTTATTGCCATCGCTGTGAGTGTATTTGCCTGTTGTCGGTACTGGCAAGAGCCGCTTGCGCGGCTCCCGCAATTTCTTGCGCCTATTTGATGCGCGGAAGCTGCTCCCACTGGTGGAACGGCGGCGGCGAACTCAGTTTCCATTCGAGCGTCGTCGCGCCCTCGCCCCAGGGATTGTCTTCTGCCTGACGCTTTTTGGCAAATGCCTCCCAGACGCCGAACAGGAAAATCACCACGCCGATCGCCGAAATGTAGGAACCGTAGGAGGAGACCGCGTTCCAGCCGGCATAGGCATCGGGATAGTCGATATAGCGGCGCGGCATGCCCGCAAGACCGAGGAAATGCTGCGGGAAGAACACGAGGTTCACACCGATGAACATGACCCAGAAATGCGTCTTGGCGACGAGCGAGTTGTACATGTAGCCCGTCATCTTGGGGAACCAGTAGTACCAGGCCGCGAAGATGCCGAACACGGCGCCGAGCGACAGCACGTAGTGGAAATGGGCGACCACGTAATAGGTGTCATGCATGGCCCGGTCGAGACCGGCATTGGCCAGCTGCACGCCCGTGACGCCACCGACGGTGAACAGGAAGATGAAGCCGAGCGCCCACAGCATGGGCGTGCGGATGGTCATCGATCCGCCCCACATGGTGGCAATCCAGGAGAAGATCTTCACACCCGTCGGAACGGCGATCACCATGGTCGCGAAGACGAAATAGCGCTGCGCGTCGAGCGAAAGGCCGACCGTGTACATGTGGTGTGCCCAGACGATGAAGCCGACGGCACCGATGGCCACCATCGCATAGGCCATGCCCAGATATCCGAACACCGGCTTGCGCGAGAATGTCGCGACGATGTGGCTGATGATGCCGAAGGCCGGCAGGATCAGGATGTAGACCTCGGGATGCCCGAAGAACCAGAACAGGTGCTGGAACAGGATCGGGTCGCCACCGCCCTCCGGCGTGAAGAAGGAGGTGCCGAAATTGCGGTCCGTCAGAAGCATCGTGATGCCGCCCGCCAGAACCGGCAGCGACAAGAGCAGCAGGAAGGCCGTGATGAGCACCGACCAGGCAAACAGCGGCATCTTGTGCAGCGTCATGCCCGGGGCGCGCATGTTGAAGATCGTGGTTATGAAATTTATGGCGCCGAGGATCGACGAGGCACCGGCAATGTGCAGCGACAGGATCGCGAAATCCATCGCCGGGCCGGGCTGGCCGGTTGTCGATAACGGCGGATAGATGGTCCATCCCCCGCCGACGCCGTAGGAGCCTGCCGGACCCTCCACGAACATGGAGAGCAGCAGCAGGATGAAGGCCGGCGGCAGCAGCCAGAACGAAATGTTGTTCATGCGCGGAAACGCCATGTCCGGCGCGCCGATCATGATCGGCACCATCCAGTTGGCAAATCCGCCGATCAACGCCGGCATGACCATGAAGAAGATCATGATAAGGCCGTGGGCGGTGGTGAACACATTGTACATGTGCTTGCCGCCATCGATCGCGGCATCGCCGTCGAAGCCGTAAACCATCGACGCGAGGCCGTGGAATATCTGAATGCCCGGGTCCTGCAGTTCCCAGCGCATGAAGATGGACAGCGCGCCGCCGATGACACCGGCAATGATCGCGAAGATCAGATAAAGCGTGCCGATGTCCTTGTGGTTGGTGGAATAAACCCAGCGGGTCCAGCCCGTCGGCTTGTGGTCGTGAGCGTCATGAGCTGCTGTTGCACCGGCCATGGGTTTACTCCTCGATCTTCTGTGCTTCGTTGGCAGCGAGCTCAACGGTCTTTGCGGCTTCCTCAATCGAAGCCATCAACTGCGCATTGGCGGCCTCGACATCGTCCGCCGCAGCGGCCAGCCATGCGCCGTACTGCTCGGCCGAAACAACGCGCACGCCGATCGGCATATAGGCGTGGTCCTTGCCGCACAGCTCCGAACACTGGCCGTAGTAAAGGCCCTCGCGGTCGGCCTTGAACCAGGTCTCGTTCATGCGGCCGGGAACGGCATCCATCTTCACGCCGAAGGCCGGCATCGCATAGGAATGGATGACGTCGCCCGCGGTTACCAGAAGGCGGACGGTCATGCCGACCGGAACGACCATTTCGTTGTCGACCGCCAGAAGCCGCGGATATTCGGCGCGGTCTTCCTTGCCGTATTCCGCCCGGTCGTCATCGGCGAGCAGGATGGAATCGAAGGCGACCTCCTGCTCCACCTGATATTCGTAGCCCCAATACCACTGGTATCCCGTCGCCTTGATCGTCAGTTGCGGCTCATCCGGCGGCGTGAACTGGGCATTGAGGAGCTGGAAGGAAGGAATGGCCAGGCACAGCAGAATGATTACCGGACCCGCGGTCCAGATAATCTCGATCGTCGTGTTGTGACTTGTCTTGGAGGGGTTGGGGTTCGCACCCTTGCGGAAACGCAGGATCACGATGACCAGCAGCACAAGCACCAAGAGCGAGATGGGTATAATGAACCACAGTGTGTAGGCGTTGAACCAGGCAATCTCGCGCATGATATCGGTGACGGCGGGCTGAAAACCCATCTGCCAGTCCACGGGCTGCGCGGCATGCGCCTGGGTTGCCAAAAGCCATGTGGCAAGCAGCGCCCAGACTGCCTGTAACGGAATTCTCACGACAATTCTCCCTCGAGCACACGCCGGCTGGCTTCGCAGCGGCGCATTTTCCCTCTAATTGACTGCGCTTAAAATCATAGTTTAGAGCCAATCGCAACTGGCTGACAGGCCTTTGGGTGCGACATTTTAAGCAGTTGAACCGGCTAAAGTGCACAGCCGCCTTGATAATCACACGCAGCCCGTGCAAAAAAATCCTGTCCAACCGGTTGAACCCTCGCGCCGTTCCGATCGGAAGGACAATCCCTTGCGCGATTGTCGCCGCAATTGTGCTCTAGGGACGCCGCCGACAAGCCCGTGGGAAACATGAACCTTCCAATTGCCGATTGGCGAATACAATATACCGCGAATGATTCGGGTAGCGCTGGAGCGAACATGCCGCAACTGAAGAAACTGAAAATCGCCGCCATTGCATTTGCAGTGTCGGCCGTCGGCCTGGCCGCGTCGGCCGTCGCTCAACAGCCGGGAACGGTGCGCTCCAACCACGGGGCCTGGTCGATCGTGTGCGACCAGCCGGCCGGTGCTTCGAGCGAGCAGTGCGCGCTGATGCAGAACGTGATTGCGGAGGACCGCCCGGAAATCGGCTTGTCGGTGGTCGTGCTGAAGACCGCTGACAAGAAGGCGCGGGTGCTGCGCGTGCTGGCGCCGCTCGGCGTGCTGCTGCCCAACGGTCTCGGCTTGAACGTCGATGGCAAGGACATCGGCCGGGCCTATTTCGTGCGGTGCTTCACCGACGGCTGCTATGCCGAGGTGATCCTGGAGGACGCACTGCTCAATACGCTCAAATCGGGAACAACGGCGACGTTCATCGTGTTCCAGACCCCGGAGGAAGGGATCGGGATCCCGGTTGATCTCGCCGGCTTTACAGATGGTTTCGGCGCCCTGCCCTGACGCAGCTCAATCCGCTCAATCGGGATATTTTTCCTTCATATGACGGTAGGCGTGTGCCACCAGCTCTTCGAGAACGTCGAGATCGATGTCCGAAAGGCGTTTTATGTAGAGACAGGATTTTCCCGTCTTGTACCCGCCGAGCCGCGACATCAGGCCTTCATAGGCGGAAAAGCCCGGCATGATGTAAACCGTCAGTGCGGCCTTGCGGGGCGAGAAACCCGTCGCCATCCATTGCATCGCCCGGCCGTCCGCGTAGGTGCTGGAATAGGTGCCGAAGCCGATGATGGACGAACCCCACATGACCGCGTCCTTGCCCGTCACGCGCTTCATCATGTCCACGAGCGTGCGGCTGTCGGTGCGCTTGGCCTCATCCTCGATGCTGGCCAGAAAGCTGTCGGGATCGCCGGCGCCCGGCCGCGTCTTGAGGGTGACCGCGCGTTTCTTTCCCGGCGATGTCTTTCCACGATTTCCAGCCACGCAACAGCCTCCCCGCGCTTCGCCCGATCGTTCGCATTGGATATGAATGCGCTATACCATATATGGGGAAAGGCCTTTCCCGAAACAGGGCGCTGCCGAATTGGCCGTGCCGTATCCGGACAACGATATGAATACCGACCTGCTCAAGAACTTTGATTGCTCGGAGGAGCGCGTATCCGAAATCGTGAGGAACAGCCTGGGCGGCGCCGATGACGGCGAACTTTTCGTCGAATATGCGCAGCTGGAAGCACTGACCTTCGACGACGGTCGGCTGAAAGCGGGGAATTTCTCCTGCGACCAGGGATTCGGACTGCGCGCCGTGGCCGACGAAGCGGTCGGCTATGCCCATTCCGGCGATCTCTCGGAAGCCGCCCTCCGGCGCGCGAGCGATGCGGTGGCTGCCGTAACGCGCGGCCATGGCGGCACCTACGCCGATGCGCCGGCGCGGACGAACAAGCATCTTTACGGCGACGAGAACCCGATCGGTGCGCCCGCCTTTGCCGAAAAGGTGGCGCTCCTGCAGGAGATCGACGCCTATTTGCGCGGCAAGGACCCGAAGGTCCGCCAGGTGACGGCGTCGCTCGCCGCCGGCTGGCAGGTGGTCAACATATTGCGGGCCGACGGCCAGATCCTGCGCGACATCCGGCCGCTCACGCGATTGAGCATCAGCGTCGTTGTCGGCGAAGGCGACAGACAGGAGAGCGGCAGTTACGGTGCCGGCGGGCGCCGCGGGTTCGGCGCGTTCATCGTTGAGGACAGCTGGCAGGCCGGCGCGGACGAGGCCCTGAGGCAGGCGCTGGTCAACCTGGAGGCCATCCCGGCACCGGCCGGAACGTTCGACGTGGTGCTCGGAGCCGGCTGGCCCGGCGTGATGCTGCACGAGGCGGTCGGACATGGTCTCGAAGGCGATTTCAACCGCAAGAAGACATCCGCCTTTGCCGGCCTGATGGGCGAACAGGTGGCCGCGAAGGGCGTGACGGTCGTGGATGACGGAACAATTTCCGAGCGCCGCGGATCGCTGACGATCGACGACGAGGGCACGCCATCCGGCTACAACGTCCTGATCGAAGACGGCAAACTTGTCGGCTACATGCAGGACCGGCAGAACGCGCGCCTGATGGGCATGACGCCGACCGGCAACGGGCGGCGGCAGTCACACGCGCACCGGCCGATGCCGCGCATGACCAACACCTATATGCTGGGCGGCGACAAGGCGCCCGAGGAGATCATCGCCTCCGTCGACAAGGGCGTCTACGCCGTTTCATTCGGCGGCGGACAGGTCGATATCACCTCCGGCAAGTTCGTGTTCGCCTGCACCGAGGCCTATCTCATCGAGGACGGCAAGGTCGGCGCGCCGATCAAGGGGGCCATGCTTATCGGCAACGGTCCCGACGCAATGCACCGGGTCTCGATGGTCGGCAACGACTCCAAGCTCGACAACGGAATCGGCATGTGCGGCAAGGCCGGGCAAAGCGTCCCGGTCGGCGTCGGCCAGCCGCACCTGCGGATGGACCAGATGACCGTCGGCGGCACGCAGGCCTGATAGCCGGTCAAGCGCCCTGTTCAGGGATAAAGCCGGGTTTTCGTCCAGGCCTCACCCTCCGCGGCGCGGCTGAAGACGATACGATCATGCAGGCGGAACTTGCGGTCGTGCCAGAATTCTATGGACACCGGAGACAACCTGAAGCCGGACCAGTAGGACGGCCGCGGTATCGCTCCGACAGGATATTTGGCGGTGTATTCCGCGACCGCCTTTTCCAGGGCGAACCGGCCTTCCAGCGGCCGCGACTGCTGGGACGCCCAGGCGCCGATGCGGCTGCCGCGCGGCCGGGTGGCGAAATACTCGTCGGCCTCCTCGTCGCTGACAACCGATACAGTGCCGCGCAGCCGGACCTGGCGGCGCAGCGATTTCCAGTGGAAACACATTGCCGCCTTCTTTGAGGCCAACAGTTCCTTTCCCTTCTGGCTTTCGAAATTGGTATAGATGGTGAAACCGCGTTCATCGAATCCCTTGAGCAGAACCATCCGCACATTCGGCAATCCGTCCTCATCAACCGTTGCCAGCGACAGCGCCGTCGGATCATTCGGCTCGCTGTCCTGCGCGTCTGAAAGCCACTGGCCGAACAACTTGAGCGGTTCTTCGGAAAGGGTAAAATCATCTTTCATTAACAAAGTGTTGTTAGCCATAGTATTGTAACCGTCAGAACTGTTAAGTGGTTGTAGCGAGTGACGCAGTTGAAGCCCGTTTGTGTACAGAACAGAAATTCGCGCGAGAGACAATCCGGTTCTTTCTTGCCGCGCGCTGTTGTACTGGCCGCGCTGGTGTCCGTCGCGGGCTGCGTGAGTTCGGGTCTCGACCTCGGGGTCGAGGACAAGCCGGATACCAGCCTTCTTTCGGGCTCGATCAGCTCGGCAATCGACACGGCTTCCGACGATGCGATCATAGCGGACACGGTTGCCGAGGCCAAAATCAAGCCGGGCTACGTTCAGGACATACCCTGGAACAATGCGGTGACCGGCAATTTCGGCTCGGTGAGTTTTGTCCGCGAGAGCAAGTCGGTCGGCAAGGTCTGCCGCGATTTCATCGTATCAAAACACAGCTATGACGGAATCATGCAATATACCGGCGAAATCTGCCGAACACGCCTGACCAAGTCCTGGTCACTCAAGTCCCTGGCCCAGCAAAGCTGACCCTCCCCGCCCTGGACGACAGGCGCCCCGCCGCGGCTCCTTGAATCAAGCCTTTTTTCATAACTTCGCCCTAGAATCACCGACCCGAAGCAACGTTTAACTGCCGCCGCAACCGGCAGCTCAGTTCAGGTGGGTCGTCCCATGCGTAATCCCTATGCGGTTCTCGGTGTTCCGAAATCAGCCACCGGCCCGGAGATCAAGGCTGCGTTCCGCAAGAAGGCGAAAGCCAGCCACCCGGACCGCAATCAGGACAACCCGCGCGCGGCTTCGCGGTTCAACGACATCAACCACGCCTACGAAATCCTGGGCAACGCGGACAAGAAACGTCTCTTCGACAGCGGCCAGATCGATGCGACCGGTCGTGCGACAGCCAAGAAATCCGTCTTTTCGGGATTTGCGGGCGTCAATCCCTGGAACGGGTTCAACTTCCGACGAAGCAAGAGCGGCAACGCCGCAACCGCGACGCAAGCCGAGACCGACGAAGACAAGCCGTCGGAGGACACCAAGGCGCCAAAGTCGGGTGAATTTGAAAACGACACTCACGAAGAGATCATGGAACGGATCTTCGGCGATTCCTTCGTGCGCAAGACCGCCGGGGATGCGCCGGGACTGGACGACCATCCTGAGCCGGAGCCTGAATCTGAGCCGGAAGAATCCGATGCGGATCTTCACGCCGAGCTGACCATACCGCTCGACACGGTCCTGAAGACATCGAGCCAGAAGGTCCAGCTCCCGGACGGCAAGACCGTCAAGGTCAATCTGCCGGCCGGGATCGAAAACGGCCGCGTGCTGCGCCTGCATGGCAAGGGCAAACGCGTGTCCGACGACAAGAAGGGCGATGCCCTCATCACAATACGTTACAAGGTGCACAAGTATTTGCGCACCGACGGCGTCGACCTGGTGGCCGACCTGCCGGTGCCGTTGAAAGACGGGATCCTCGGCACCAAGGTGCCTTTCGAGGGCCTCGACGGCAAGCTCCTCGTCTCCGTTCCGCCCTGGTCCGGCTCCGACCGTGTTCTGCGCGTTCGCGGCAAGGGCCTGCCGGACAGCAGCAAACGACGCGGCGATCTCTACATAAACGTGAAGCTCTTGCTGCCCGAAGAGCCGGACGAGGACCTACTGGCCTACGCGAGATCATCGGATTGAGGCCGGCGGCCGGCAGGCGGCAAGCGCCCGGTCCGCCATCGGTCGCCGCGCAAGATGGTTTGGAGCGTGACGCAAGCGTCTTGAACGCATTTGCCCTCTGTGCCATAGCCAAGTTAGCAATAAGCAAGGAGTGGGATATGGTTCTTGGTGCGGGTCTGATGAAGGGCAAGCGCGGTGTTATCTTGGGCGTGGCCAACAATCGATCGATTGCATGGGGGATCGCCAAGGCCTGCGCCGATGCCGGTGCCGAACTGGCATTGACCTATCAGGGCGAAGCGCTGAAAAAGCGCGTCGAGCCGCTCGCATCAGAGCTTGGCGCGCATGTCGCGGGCCATTGCGACGTCACGGACCCTGCGAGCATGGACGCGGTCTTTGCCGATCTCGAAGAGCGCTGGGGCAAGATCGACTTCCTCGTGCACGCGATCGCGTTCTCCGACAAGGAGGAGTTGACCGGACGCTTCGTCAACACCACCCGCGAGAATTTCACCCGGACCATGGAAATCTCCGTGTATTCGCTGGCCGCCCTCGCGCGGCGCGCCGAGGCGATCATGAACGACGGCGGCTCCATCCTGACACTGACCTATTACGGCGCCGAAAAAGTGATGCCGCACTACAACGTCATGGGTGTCGCCAAGGCGGCCCTCGAGGCCAGCGTGCGTTATCTGGCGGTCGACCTGGGCGGTCGCGGGATCCGGGTCAATGCTATATCGGCAGGGCCGATCAAGACGCTTGCCGCTTCCGGTATCGGCGACTTCCGCTACATCCTGAAGTGGAACGAGTACAACGCGCCGCTCAAGCGCACGGTGACCACCGATGAAGTCGGCGCATCTGCGCTCTATCTGCTTTCCGACCTGTCGCTGGCGGTGACCGGCGAGGTGCATCACGTGGATTCCGGCTACCACACTGTCGGAATGAAGGCTGTCGACGCACCGGACATTTCCGTCATCAAGGACTGATAAGAGCCCCGGTGACGGCGGAGGCAATTCATCATGGACGACACCCTACCGCCGGTCTACGTCGTGCGGCACGGCGTGACGGACTGGAACATTGAGGGACGGTTCCAGGGCGCGCGCAATGTGCCGCTAAACGCGACCGGGCAACGGCAGGCCGCTGATAACGGACGCCTCCTCAAATCGCTGATCGGCGAACAGGCGGAAAACTACGATTTCGTTTCAAGCCCCTTGAGCCGGACGCGCGAGACCATGGAATTGCTGCGTGGCGCCATGGATCTCGAGCCGAACGGATACCGCACCGACCGGCGCCTGATCGAAGTGTGTTTCGGGGACTGGGAGGGGCAGACCTATGATGAACTCGCCGAGACCGTGCCGGATCACATCGAGGAGCGGCTGCGCGACAAGTGGAATTTCCAGCCCCGCGGCGAGAATGCGGAGAGCTACGAGATCCTGAGCTGGCGGGTCGCGGCCTGGCTCAACGACGTCACGGCGCCGACCGTGTGCGTTACCCATGGCGGCGTCATTCGCACGCTGTTTCACATCGTTGCCGGTACGCCCGGCTCCGAAGCCGCCGATCTGCCCGTCCCGCACGACCGGGTCCTCAAAATCGACGACGGCACCCTGAACTGGATGGAAATATCGGCCTGAGAATCGCTTCCGGACCGGTGTTTTGCCGCAAATTCAACCGGCTAGCATGAATTCCGGTCAATTCGATTCATTTGACCCACCGGGAAAAACTGCCTAGACGATGCTTGGAAATTCGCGGACGATGTCCGGGGGACGGTTTTCGCGCCGTCGCATCAAATCCAGGCAGGATGCATGTCACACAATACGTTCGGTCACCTGTTCCGAGTCACCACATGGGGAGAGAGTCACGGCCCTGCCCTCGGCTGTGTCGTCGACGGCTGTCCCCCCGGGATCGAATTCACGGTGGCCGAGCTGCAGCACTGGCTCGACAAGCGCAAGCCCGGACAGTCGCGCTTCGTGACCCAGCGGCGCGAGGCGGACGCGGTCAAGGTGCTGTCGGGCTTCATGCCGCGTGAGGACGGCGAAGCCCTTGTGACGACCGGAACACCGATATCGATGATGATCGAGAACACCGACCAGCGGTCGAAGGATTATTCGGAAATCGCTCGGCGCTACCGGCCGGGTCATGCCGACTACACCTATGATGCGAAATACGGCCTGCGCGACTACCGCGGCGGCGGCCGCTCGTCCGCCCGCGAGACCGCTGCCAGGGTCGCGGCCGGCGGCCTGGCGCGAAAGGTCGTGCCCGGAATGACGATCCGCGGCGCGCTGGTCCAGATCGGCACCATCGCGATCGACCGCGACAGATGGGACTGGAACGCCGTCGACGACAACCCGTTTTTCTGCCCCGATCCCGAAACCGTGCCGCGCTGGGAAGCCCATCTGGACGATGTGCGCAAGGCCGGTTCCTCGGTCGGCGCCGTCATCGAGGTGGTTGCCGAGGGCGTACCCGCAGGACTCGGTGCCCCCGTCTATGCCAAGCTCGACCAGGACATTGCGTCGAACCTCATGTCGATCAATGCGGTCAAAGGCGTCGAGATCGGCAACGGCTTCGGCGCGGCGGCGATCACCGGCGAGGAAAACGCCGACGAGATGCGCATGGGCAAGGACGGAAAGCCTGTGTTCCTGTCAAACAACGCCGGAGGCATTGCCGGAGGCATTTCGACCGGACAGGCCATCGTCGCCCGGTTCGCGGTCAAGCCAACCTCCTCGATCCTGACCGAGCGCCGAAGTGTCGACGCCGACGGCAACGAGGTGAATGTGCGGACCAAGGGCCGGCACGATCCCTGTGTCGGCATAAGAGCGGTTCCCATCGGCGAAGCAATGCTTGCCTGTACGCTCGCCGACCATTATTTGCGACACAGGGGCCAGACCGGCCGCGTATAGGATCGGATATCAGGACGCATCATGTCATATGATCAGACACGGGTTGTGGAGGCGCTGCGCGCCTTCGAAGCCGGGGAAATCGTCGTCGTCACGGATGACGACGGCCGCGAGAACGAGGGCGACCTGATCGTTGCCGCCAGTCACTGCACGCCCGAGAAGATGGCCTTTATCGTGCGCCACACATCCGGCATCGTGTGCGCTCCCATGACCCGCAACGACGCCAAGCGGCTGAACCTGACCGCCATGGTGGCCGAGAACGATGCGCCCCATGCGACGGCTTTCACCGTTTCCGTCGACTACAAGCACGGAACGACCACCGGCATATCCGCCGATGACCGCACCCTGACCGTGCGAAACCTGGCCAATCCGAACGCAGGCGCGGCTGATTTTGTGCGGCCCGGCCACATTTTCCCGCTGGTCGCCCGGGAAGGCGGCGTCCTCATGCGTTCCGGCCACACCGAAGCCGCGGTCGATCTGTGCCGGCTTGCCGGACTGCCGCCCGTCGGTGTGATCTGCGAGCTGGTCAACGACGACGGCACGGTGACGCGCGGACCGCAGGTGGCGGCCTTCGCGCAGGAGCACGGACTCAAACAGGTGTCCGTCGCCGATCTCATCGCCTACCGGCAACGCCAGGAAACGCTGATCGAACGGGGCGAAGTCTTCGCCGTCGAGACGCCCTTCGGGGAAGCCACCGCGCACACCTACGCCCTGCCCTGGGACCCGATGCAGCACGTTGCGATCGTTTTCGGCGACATCCGCGACGGCGTCGACATTCCGGTGCGGCTGCATCTGGAATCGGTCGTCGACGATGTCTTCGGCCAGGAGCGTCCGATCAACGACTACATGCACCGCATCGCCACGCACGGACGCGGCGTCATCGTCTATCTGCGCGAGGGATCGGTCGGGGTCGGCAATTTCGGCAACGGCCGCAAGGCGGCGGGCGAACGCGAATATCACGAGGAAGCGCGGGCGCGCGAGAACGAGTGGCTCGAGATCGGCCTCGGCGCCCAGATCCTGAAGGATCTCGGCATCGCCTCGATCGAGCTGTTTGCGTCGCGCAAGCGCCACTATGTCGGCCTGGAAGGGTTCGGCATCGCGATCGCGAAAACGACCGTGATCGAGGGTTGAGAATCCGATTCCGGAAACGGGCCGAACTGGCTGTTTCAAAAAGAAGTCCGGGGTGACATGGCAACACGGTTTTACACGCATCCGATCTATCTGGAACACCTGACGCCGCCGGGGCATCCGGAGCGACCTGACCGGCTGCGGGCGCTTGACGAGACCTTTGCCGAAGCGCGCTTCGACGCGCTCGACCGGCAGCAGCCGGCGGCGGCCGACGAGAACGCGGTTCTTCTGGCGCATCCGGAGGAACATCTCGCCCGCGTCAAGGCGGCGATCCCGGAAGAGGGCCTCGCCCCGATCGACGCCGACACATCGGCCAGCCCGAAGAGCCTCGAGGCGGCGCTGACCGCAGTCGGCGGCGCCATCGCCGCGGTCGACGATGTGTTTTCCGGCGCGGCGGACAATGTCTTCCTGGCGGCGCGTCCGCCCGGGCACCACGCCGAGGCCAACCGCGCCATGGGGTTCTGCCTGTTCAACCAGGCGGCCATCGCCGCCCGTCACGCGCAACGGGCGCATGGGGCGGAGCGTGTCGCGATCGTCGACTGGGATGTGCATCACGGCAATGGCTCGCAGGACATATTCTGGGACGATCCGAGCGTGCTTTACTGTTCGACACACCAAATGCCGCTCTATCCGGGAACGGGTGCCAAGGACGAGACCGGCGCTGGCAACATCGTCAACGCGCCCCTGTCGCCGCAGACAGGCAGCGAACGTTTTCGCGAAGCCTTCAGGACCCGCGTCCTGCCGGCACTCGAGAACATGCGTCCCGACCTCCTCATCGTTTCCGCCGGTTTCGATGCCCACCACCGCGACCCGCTTGCCGAGATAAACCTGACGACGGACGATTTCGACTGGGCAACCGGACGGCTCATGGAAGTGGCCGGACGTTTTTGCGACAATCGCCTCGTAAGCATCCTAGAAGGCGGCTATGATCTCGTCGGTCTGGCCGAATCGGCTGCGTCGCATGTGGAGCGACTGATGAGAGGATAGCCATGAGTGACGGCAAGAATAACAACGACGACATCGCAGCAATGAGTTTCGAGCAGGCGCTCGAACAGCTCGAGAAGATCGTTGCCAGCCTCGAGACCGGTGACGTGCCTCTCAATCAGTCCATCGAGATCTACGAGCGCGGCGAAGCGCTGAAACTGCATTGCGAAAAACTGCTGAAGGCGGCCGAAGACCGTATCGAGAAAATCCGCCTGGACCGCAGCGGAGCGGCGGCAGGCACCGAGCCGCTGGACGCCGACCAGTAACGTTCTGTGCAGAATTGCCGCATTTACTGGTGAAATACCGTGCACCTGGCCGCAGATCGGCCGCCGCAGGTTGCGACGATTGGGCACTTGCTTTACCTCAAAAGGTTAACAAAATACGTGACTGCGCTAGTTAACCGACAAACCACACGAAGGCAGCAAAAGTGAGCGATCGGCCCGATACTCCCCTTCTCGACCGCGTGACCTGGCCCGCGGACCTGAAAGACATCGATGATCGGGACATGCCGCAGCTCGCCGAGGAACTGCGCGCCGAGATGATCGACGCCGTTTCCGTCACCGGCGGCCACCTCGGCGCGGGCCTTGGCGTCGTCGAACTGACCCTGGCCATCCACAAGATTTTCGACACGCCGCACGACCGGCTCATCTTCGATGTCGGGCACCAGTGCTACCCGCACAAGATCCTGACCGGCCGGCGCGACCGCATCCGCACGCTGCGGCAGGAAGACGGCCTGTCCGGATTCACCCGCCGCGCCGAGAGCGAGTACGACCCGTTCGGCGCCGCGCATTCGTCGACCTCCATTTCGGCGGGCCTCGGCATGGCGGTTGCCAGCGCGCTTTCGGAAAAGCCGCGCAACGTGATCGCGGTGATCGGCGACGGCGCCATGTCGGCCGGCATGGCCTACGAGGCGCTGAACAATGCCGGCGCGCTCGACGCCCGGCTGATCGTGATCCTCAACGACAACGACATGTCGATCGCGCCGCCGACCGGTGCGATGAGCGCCTATCTGGCACGACTGGCCTCCGGCCGGACCTATATGGGCATGCGCGAGTTCGGCAAGAAACTGACCGCCTATCTCGGCAAGGCCGTCGACCGGGCCATTACCCGGGCGGTCGAGCACGCCCGCGGCTACGTGACGGGCGGGACGCTGTTCGAAGAGCTGGGCTTCTACCACATCGGACCGATTGACGGGCACAGTTTCGACCACCTGCTGCCGGTGCTGCGCAACGTGCGCGACAATGCGCAGGGCCCGGTCCTCATCCATGTGGTGACGCAGAAGGGCAAGGGCTATCCGCCTGCCGAGGCGGCCGCCGACAAATATCACGGCGTCTCCAAATTCGACGTCATCACCGGCACCCAGGCCAAGGCGCCGCCGAATGCGCCGAGCTACACGCGGGTCTTTGCCGATGCGCTGATCGGGGAAGCGGCGCACGACGACAAGATCGTCGCCGTGACGGCCGCCATGCCGTCGGGCACGGGGCTGGACAAGTTCATGGATGCTTATCCGGAACGCTGCTTCGATGTCGGCATTGCGGAGCAGCACGCCGTCACCTTCGCTGCAGGGATCGCCTCGGAGGGCTACCGGCCGTTCGCTGCGCTCTACTCAACCTTCCTGCAACGCGCCTATGACCAGGTGGTCCACGACGTGGCGATCCAGAAACTGCCGGTGCGCTTCCCGATCGACCGCGCCGGATTCGTCGGCGCCGACGGGCCGACCCACGCGGGTTCATTCGACACGACCTATCTGTCCACCCTGCCCGGCTTTGTCGTGATGGCGGCTGCCAACGAGGCGGAGCTGAAACACATGGTCCGCACGGCGGCGGCCTATGACGAAGGGCCGATTTCTTTCCGCTATCCACGCGGCGAAGGCGCCGGTGTCGATCTGCCGGAGCGCGGTTCCCTCATCGAAATCGGCAAGGGGCGCCTGATCAAGGAAGGCGGCAAGGTGGCCATCCTTTCCTTCGGCACGCGGCTTTCCGATTGCATGCTCGCGGCCGAGGATCTCGACGCGGCGGGACTGCCGGCGACGGTGGCTGACGCCCGTTTCGCCAAACCGCTGGATCACGAGCTGATCCTGCAGCTGGCCCGCCACCACGAAGTGATGATCACCGTCGAGGAAGGCGCCGTCGGCGGCTTCGGCGCGCATGTCATGCAGTTCCTCGCCCATGAGGGCCTTCTGGACAACGGCCTGAAATTCCGGCCGCTTGTCATGCCGGACCATTTCATGCAGCAGGCCAAGCCCGATGTCATGTATGCCCGCGCCGGCCTCGATCGGAAGGGCATTGTCAATGCCGCGTTCCAGGCCCTCGGCAACGAAACGGTCCTGTCTTCCTCGACACAGGCCTGAGCCCGGCGTCCTGCGCGGCTACCGGACGTTAACGATAACCGCGCCATTTCGCCCGCTCGACCGACTAATTTGCTAGATTCCGCCGCACCTACAGGGGATGCGGAAAATGCGGCCAATTGCTCTGCCTGCCACGATCTGTGCGCTGTGCCTTTGCCCGAGCATGGCGGTTTCGGCCCATGCGGGTCCGAAATACGACCGCAAGATCGAAATGGCGGCCATCACCATCGTTGCCGGGAAGCTTGGCATGATCCGCGGCACCCACGAAATCAACGAGCCGCACTCGCTCTACCCGCCGATCGAGGTCCGGAGTGCTTCGGACGGGACATTGCACCCAGCGCCACGCCATGAGGCCGGAACGAACAGCGCCGGCCTCGAAACGCTTTCCGGTCTGCGCTGATACGCTACAAAGGTCTTGCCTCACAGGCCGGCAACGGCCATGAGAGGCAATGACCGATGACAACGCCAAATCCCCGGACAAGCCGCGTCTTGACCAGTTGCTCGTGCAACGGGGCCATTTCGAAACCCGCGCGCGGGCACGCGACGCGGTGACGCGCGGGACCGTCAGCATCGATGGGGTTGTCAGCACAAGGCCCGGGGCGCGGTTCGATCCGCAGGCGGCGATATCCGTTTCCGACAAGGCGCAGAAATACGTTTCCCGCGCGGCGCTCAAACTGATCGCCGGCCTCGATCATTTCGGCTTCGATCCGGCCGACCGGAGTGTCCTCGACATCGGCGCCTCGACAGGCGGTTTTTCCCAGGTTCTGCTGGAGCGCGGCGCGGCGCATGTATCGGCGGTGGATGTCGGTCACGGCCAGTTGCACCCGGCCCTCGAGAGCGATCCGCGCTTGAGCAATCATGAGGGCGTCAATGCCCGCAACCTGGCGGCTGACGACATCGGCGGACGCGACATCGACGCGGTGGTCAGCGATGTCAGCTTCATCTCGCTGCGGCTTGCGCTCCCGCCCGCGCTGTCGCTCGCCGCGCCGGGCAGCTTCTGCGTCCTGCTCGTGAAGCCGCAGTTCGAGGCCGGAAAGGACGCGCTCGGCAAGGGCGGGTTGCTGAAGGATCCATCGCTGGGACCGCGGATCGCAAAGGACCTGTCCGACTGGCTCGGCGCGCAACCCGGCTGGGAAAGCAAGGGAACCTGCCCCTCGCCCATCGAGGGCGGCGGCGGCAACCGGGAGTTCCTGCTCGGAGGATTAAAGAGATGAGCGTGGAAACCGTCACGATCGAGCGGCTGGGCGCACAAGGCGACGGCATCGCGACGGTCGGCGGCGAACCCGTCTATGTCGGGTATACGCTGCCAGGCGAGCGGGTGACGATCAACCGCATCGGTTCGCGGGGCGAAGCGGTGTCAATCGACGCATCAGCGCCCGAGCGCACCAGTCCGCCATGCCGCCATTTCGGCCCGTCCAGCGACAGATGCGGCGGCTGCTTACTTCAGCACCTTGACATAAACTATTACAATAGCTGGAAAAAACAGCTTGTGGCGGATGCCTTGTCCGCCCGCGGCATCGACGCCGATATCGCACCGCTGATCGCCTGCAGGACGGGCAGCCGACGCCGCGCGGTGTTTTCGGCGCGTGCCGTCAAGGGCGGCATCGTGCTCGGTTTCAACCGGGCCGGCACTCACACCATCGCCGACATCAGGGAATGCGCCGTCCTCAGGCCGTCAATTGTCGAGGCGCTTCCCGGCCTTCGCACGCTCGCCGGCGCGATCGCCCGCGGCGGCAAACCGTTCCGCCTGCAGGTGCTGGAAAGCCTGACGGGCCTCGATGTCGCGGTGGACGGCCTTCGCGGCCTGCCGGAGAAACAGCGGCAGGAGGCGATCGGCCGGGCGCTCGAACTCGGCTATGCGCGGCTGTCGCTCGGCACCGAAATCCTGGTGGAAGCGCGCAAGCCGCTGCTCCGATTCGCAGGCATCGACGTCTCGCCCCCGCCGGCCGGGTTCGTCCAGGCAAGCGCGGAAGCGCAGGAGGCGATGATCGAAACCGTCGCAGCACACCTCGACGGCGCGAAACGGATTGCCGATCTGTTCTCCGGTTGCGGTACATTCGCGCTGCCGCTGGCGCGTCACGGTGCCGTGGATGCCGTCGAGAGCGACGGCGCGGCGCTCAAGGCGCTCGATCATGCCGCGCGCCATACGCCCGGCCTGAAACCCGTGACCGTGGAGCGGCGCGACCTCTTCCGGCGGCCCGTCACCGCCGCTGAACTGAAGAAGACCGACGCTATCGTATTCGATCCGCCGCGTGCCGGGGCGCAGGCGCAGGCAAGGGAAATCGCCGCTTCCGGCGTTGCGAAGGCCGCGGCGGTGTCGTGCAATCCCGCAACGCTTGCGCGGGACCTGCGCATTCTCATCGATGGCGGCTTCAAACTGGTCTCGGTCACGCCGATCGACCAGTTCCTGTGGTCGCCGCATGTCGAGGCAATCGCTTTATTGGAACGCTAAGCGCTTTTCTTTCGTGCCATGAAGGCCTCGAAGGCGGCGCGTGCCTCCGGCGAGGAAAGCCGCTCGCCGAACAGTGCCGATTCCTCCTCGATGCGTGCGACCACGGATTCGCGGTCGGTGCGGCGCAGCAGGTCGCGGGCGAGCTGCATGGCCTGCGGCGGCTTGGACGCGATATCGGCGGCCGCCGCGAGGGTGACATCCTCCAGCGCTTCTTCCTCGACGACCTGGTAGATCAGGCCGGCCTCGCGCGCCTCCTCGCCGGAAAAGCCGGTTCCGGCTGCAAGCATCGCGAAGGCGCGCTGATAGCCCATCACGTCCGGGCCAAGCAGGCTGGAGCCCGCTTCCGGCAGGAGCGCGAGGTCGACAAAAGGCGTGCGGAACTGCGAACGCGGCGTGGCGAATGTCAGGTCGCAGTGGAAATGCATGGTCGTGCCGATGCCGATCGCCAGGCCGTCAACGCCCGAAACCATCGGTTTCTTTACGGTCGCCAGCGCCTTGAGGAAGCGGCCGACATGGCCCTCGCCGATCCGGCCGCTGATGGCGTAGGAAAGGAAATCCTGCATGTCATTGCCGGCGGTGAAACATCCCTCGGTGCCGAGGAAGACGTGGACACGGACCGCATCGTCGGCATCGCCCGCCTGCATCGCCTCGACCAGGATGCGGTACATGTCCTGCGTGATGGCGTTCATTTTGTCCGGCCGGTTGAAACGCATGACCTGGACCGCGCCGCCATGCTCCGCAGGCCGCTCGACTATGATGTGTTCGCTCACGATGTTCTCTCCCTCGTTCAGTTCAGGGCGCTGCGCGCCTGGATCAGGCTCTGCGCGCCCTCGGTCACGGCGTTCCTGAGCGCCGATGTCTCCCCGAGCAGGTTCTCGGCGCAGAAACGACAAAGGGCGATGCGTCCGTTCTCCAGCGCGTCACCGGTTTCGACGAGCGCGCCCTTGGCGAGATAGATCGCCCCGGACGTCAGTCCGAACAGGCGTTGATAGGGCGTCGCACCGGCAAGCGCCTCCTCGACGCGCCCGTCCTGCAGCGCCTGGAGCAGCCAGCTCGTTGCCGTTTCCAGGTCGGCCAGCGCCTCTTCCAGCTTGTCCGCCGTCATGCCGAAATCCGGGTTGTTCTTACGGCCCACCTCGGCTGCGATTTCCTTCAGCTCGCCGATATAGCCCTTGACGTGCTCGCCGCCGGACTGGGGCAGCTTGCGGGTCACCAGATCGATGGCCTGAATGCCGTTGGTGCCCTCATAGATGGGCGCGATGCGGGAATCGCGCAGCAGCCTTGCCGCGCCCGTTTCCTCAATAAAGCCCATGCCGCCATGCACCTGGACTCCAATGGATGCGGCATCGACGCCGATGTCGGTCGAAAAGGCCTTGGCAATCGGGGTGAGCAGGTTGGCGCGCTCGCGCCAGAACTTCGCAGCCTCGGTGTCGCCGCGCTCATCGGCGCTGTCGGCCATGTCGATCGCATGGGCGCAGCTGAAGGCGATCGAGCGTGATGCCTGCGCAAGCGATTTCATGGTCAACAGATTGCGCTGGATGTCCGGGTGCTCGACAATCGGGCTCATGCCCTGGCCCTGCCAGCCGGGCGCCCTGCCCTGGGTGCGCTCACTGGCGTATTCAAGCGCCTTCTGATAGGCGGCCTCGGCCATGGCGACACCCTGGATGCCGACATTGAGGCGGGCGTTGTTCATCATGGTG
Organism: Nitratireductor sp. XY-223; assembly: GCF_004959855.1. GTDB lineage: Bacteria > Pseudomonadota > Alphaproteobacteria > Rhizobiales > Rhizobiaceae > Hoeflea_A. The sequence goes on from NZ_SPNT01000007.1 coordinate 66,987, forward strand.
AACATGCAGGCAAGGCCCCTGTTCTCCTCGCCGACCAGCCATCCGATAGCACCGGCTTCGTCGCCGAACTTGCCGTCGCCATAGATCATGGTGCAGGTGGGCGAACCGTGGATGCCGAGCTTGTGCTCGACGCTGTGGCAGATCAGGTCGTTGCGGGCGCCGAGGCTTCCATCGTCGTTGACCAGGAATTTCGGCACCAGGAACAGCGAGATCCCCTTGGTGCCGGGCGGTGCATCCGGCAGGCGCGCCAAGACGAGATGGATGATGTTGTCGGCGAAATCGTGCTCGCCGTAGGTGATGAAGATCTTCTGGCCAAAGATGCGGTAGGAGCCGTCGCCGACGGGTTCGGCGCGCGTCTTCAGAACGCCGAGGTCTGATCCGGCGTGCGGCTCGGTCAGGTTCATCGTCCCTGTCCACTCGCCGGATATGAGCTTTTCCAGGTAAATCCGCTTGAGCCGCTCATCGGCATGCGCCTCGACGGCCTCGACGGCGCCCATCGTCAGGAGCGAGCACAGGCTGAAGGCCATGGAGCTGGAATTCCACATCTCGCTCGTTGCCACCGAAAGCATCGTCGGCAGGCCTTGCCCGCCGTAATCGGGCGTGCCGGTCAGGCTGTTCCAGCCGCCGGCGATCCAGTTCCTGTAAAGATCAGCCCATCCCGGCGGCGTCGTCACCACGCCGTCCTTGACCGGCGTCCCCCTCTCGCCCTCTTCGGCGAGCGGCGCGACCTCTTCGGAGGCAAAGCGCCCGGCCTCTGTCAGGATCGCGTCGACCAGATCGTCCGTCAGGTCGCCCAGATGGCCCGCGTCGAGCGCCGCCTGCAGCCCGGCGACATGTTTCAGGGTAAATGCGATATCCTCCACAGGTGCGCGGTACATGTCGCTCCATCCTCCCTTGGAATTGAATTGCACGCCAAAACAGCAGGCTTCGACGGTCCTGTCCACACGAAATACGGCTTCGCTCGCTATTGGCCTAGGGCGTATGTGATTTTTACGTAAACGTCAATTAAATTCAGCAAGGTTGAACAATCTCCTGCAGACCGCCCCCTGCCCCGTTGAGCGCCGGCCGCAAGACTGCTATCTGCCCTGAAAACGGTTGCAGACATGGCTATTTTGAGTATTGCACAGAACGAGGACCGCGCGCGAAGGCACGCCTGCAGGACGCTGTCGGAAGGCGGCCTGATCGCCCTGCCGACGGAGACCGTCTACGGCCTTGCCGCCGACGCGACCGACGGCCGTGCGGTGGCGCGCATTTTCGAGGTCAAGGGCCGGCCACGGTTCAACCCGCTCATCTGCCACATGAGCGACATTGCCATGGCCCGGCGCTATGTCGAATTCAACGCGATGGCGGAGCGCCTTGCCGAAGCCTTCTGGCCGGGCCCGCTGACGCTCGTGCTGCCGCTGAAGCCGGGCGCCGCCGTTCACCCGCTGACATCGGCCGGCCTCGACACGCTGGCGGTCCGGGTCCCGACCGGCTTCGCACGCAGCCTCATCGCCCGGTTCGACAAGCCGCTCGCCGCGCCCAGCGCGAACACGTCCGGCAGGATCAGTTCGACCACCGCGCAACATGTCGCCGCCGATCTCGGCGACCGGGTATCGCTGATCCTTGACGGCGGCCCGGCGGCCATCGGCCTCGAATCGACCATCGTGAAGCCGACCGACAGGGGCGTCGACCTTTTGCGCCCGGGCGGCCTCGCCGCAGCCGAGATCGAGGCCGTCTGCGGGGTGCGCCTTGCGCGCCCGCAGGAAGCCGCGCCCGCCATCGAGGCGCCGGGCATGCTGCGCTCACACTATGCGCCGGGCGCCGCCTTGCGCATCAACGCGCAGACAGCGGCGGCCGGCGACGCGGTCATCACCTTTGCCGGCGCCGCCCTTTCCGGCGCCGAGAATGCATCGATCGTCCTCGACCTCTCCCCGTCCGGCGACCTCAACGAGGCCGCCGCCAACCTGTTCGACACCATGAAGCGCGCCGACGAAGCTGCCACAAACGAAATCGTCGTCGCGCCGATCCCGAATGAAGGGCTCGGGGAAGCGATCAACGACCGGCTCCAGCGAGCGGCGGCGCCCAGGTCGTAGCCGGCGGCTCAGGGTGTTCAAAGCCAAGATATCCCCGTAACGGCAATGCAGACTGCGGGACGATATCCGGATGCGTTTGATGACGGCGGACCAGTTGGTGAGAACGGTTCTGCCCGGGATGAGGATTCGAGCAAAAAAGTAACACTTTGATTGTAAATTCCCAAAGCGCTCCGTTTTTATGCAAATGGTCTCGGTCAAGGACCAAGGTCAGGTCCATCATCCTCCTGCATTGCATTGCATTGGATTAAATTATTCTTATGAAACAATTATTTGATCTTCTGGAAGCTGCAACATGGGGCTTTGCCACCATCCCCATGTTGGTCATCTTTGGAATTGTGTTCACACTCTTCACGCGGTTTTCGCAGGTGCGTTTTTTCCGCCGCATGTTTGCCGGTCTTAAGAAGGGCACCGAGGCTGAAACCGGAATTTCCAATCGAAAGGCTCTTTTGCTTTCCGTCGGGGGGCGCGTCGGTGCCGGGAATATCGCCGGCGTCTCGGTCGCAATAACGCTCGGAGGGCCCGGCGCCGTCTTCTGGATGTGGGCGCTTGCGATCGTCGGCATGGCGACGATGTTGGTCGAATGCTCGCTCGCGCAACTCTACAAGCAAAAAATGTCCGACGGCACCTTTCGGGGCGGCCCGCTCCAGACGATTATCTTCGGACTCGGCAGCGAATTCCGATGGCTCGCCGCGATCTTTGCCCTTTGCATGATCGCGGCCTATGGCGTTGCTGTATTGGCTTTCCAGAGCAATAGTGCCGCCGCCGCCATTGAGGAAGGTTTGAGCCTCAGTCCCTGGATCGGTGGCTTGATTCTGGCGGGTATTGTCGGGGCCATTATCCTGGGGGGTATTCGAAGAATTGCCGTTGCCTCCGAAGTGATGGTTCCGGTGATGGCAATTGCCTACATTGTCATGGCGCTGTTGGTGATCGTTGCCAACATATCCGCAGTCCCGGCAGTGTTTTTGTTGATTCTGGAAAATGCCTTTGGACTGCGCGAAGCCGTTGGCGGCGGCGTCGGTGCCGCAATCCTCCATGGAATGCAACGCGGACTCTTGTCCAACGAGGCCGGACTGGGGTCGGCTTCGAACGTCGCGGGCGCGGCCTTCGCCAAACACCCGGTGGATCAGGGTATCACCCAGGCCTTCGGAGTATTCATAGACACGATTGTCATCTGTTCCTGCACCGCCTTTATCATCCTGCTGAGCGATGTGTATGTGCCGGGTGCGACAGAGGTCGACGGCATCGCGCTGGCTCAAAGGTCACTCGCCACGGAACTGGGCGGCTGGACGTCGCCCGTGCTTTCTTTCGTGATTACGCTAATCCTGCTCACCACCATAACCTACGCCTATTACATGGCTGAAAACGGCCTGGCCTTCCTGACGGGCAACAGGATCGCGCTTCATGCCTTGCGAATTGTCGCGATTGTCGCGGTGTTTATGGGCGCGCTCACCCCGACGGTGCACAATGTTCTTTTCTTTCTTGACCCTCTTCTCGGCCTGATGGCGGTGATCAACCTTGTTGTCATTTCCATGCTTTTCCCGAAAGCTCTGGTCCTCATCAAGGACTACAAGGCGCAGTTGAGTGCAGGTAAGCAGCAACCTGTCTTCGATGCCGCATCGTTTGCAGACGCCAATGTGGACACTCCTGCCTGGAATGCGGTTGATCGAGGGTAAGGGCCTCAAGCGGCGCTTGGCGGAACCACTCACCGCCGGCGACCTGCACGAGGCCGCCGCCAAACTGTTCGACACCATGAAGCGCGCCGATGCGGCGGCCTCTCTTCACTATCCCGATTGACACCCAACCGGTTTGCGGCACCTCAGATCCCGTAGCGGTCGAAAACCCGCCCGGCCCGGGCGAACTGGCGCGTCACGTCTTCGGGGTGGTGGACGATCGCCGAGGAGGTGCATTTCAGCACGAGGAACGCGATGTAGGCGCGCAGCACCCGCGGCTCGATGCCCGCGGCATCGACGATGTCCCAGACCGGCTGGTCGTGACCGTCGAGATCGAAGGCGAATTGCACCAGGTCGTACCGGTGGTCACCGGCGCAGGCCTCCTCCCAGTCGATGATGCCGGTCAGCGTGTCGCCATCGATGAGGATGTTGTCGGTGTGCAGGTCGAGGTGAACCAGCCCGCCGTCTGGGCACCAGTCCGGGTCGGCTTCAGCACCGACCGCCTTGATGCGGTCAAGCACGGCTTCGGTGCCCTGATTCCAGCTGCGCAGCGGCTCGTGCATCCCGTCCCGGCCGACCGTCAGCGTGCGGACGACAAACGCGCCCCATGTGGGCTGGCCATCCGGAGGCGGCGGCCCGGCGATGCCGTCCTGCGCGGCGATGCATTCGATCACGGCTTCGATGACCGCTGGAGACGGGTTGTCTTGCGACTGACCGGGCAGAAACCGTTGCGCGGAGAGCGTTCCGCCGTCAAAGGGCGTCACCTGCAGGTAGTCGGGCACAGGAACGCCGCGGGCGCGCAGTTCGTCGAGCGCCGGCAGAAGCGCCGCGTACTGCCCGGCCATCGCAGTGTCCTCAGACCATTTGAGGACCACAGGCGTGCCGTTGGGCGCCGTCGCCGACCAGGCGCCTTGGGACCGCCCGCCAAAGGCACGGCCTAGGTCAAAGCCCAGTTCAAGGAGCCGAGCGCGGTTCACGTTGCCGGTGGATCGGGGTCCGGACGGACCCCTATTGCCTGAAGCGGTAATGTCATGAGCGACAGTATGTCCGCGCCCGGACAGAGTGTAAACGGACGCTGTCGCTCCAGACAGGCCGCCTTTGGGCTGAATTTAGTTGGTGAATGACAGCAACGCGGACTAAGCTGCCGTTGGTGTTCGATAGAAGTCTATTTTGCATGTCAGCGGCTGTGACCCCACTCATCCAATCAAAAATTTCGTTTGTCACAGGGTTTTAAATATGTTGCCCGCATGAAGCTTATTGGAAGTCTGACCGAAGACCGACTTAGAGAAGAGCTGCAAAGGTCACGGCGCACCTTTGTCGAACATATGAGATGTTGTGAAATCCTTCTTGCAATCGGACTGACAGAGTCGAGCAAAGATCAAATCGTTGTTTTAGAACAAATCCCAGACACTGATTGTGAGTACTTCAGGCTGCTCCTGCCAAACATAGACATTGTTCGGCTTGACGTTCCAAATATGGCGTCGGAACCGATTGTAGTTGAAGAGACACTTAACCTGGATCAATACCGGGTCGGGCTAAGCCAATTTGGGCAGGTTCGACTCACTGTTGCGCTTCAACTCGCCAGCTCGACAGACGAAATCTCGACTTAGAAAGAACATCTGCCACAGGTTTTGCCGAGTCCGTAACGGGCTCAAAGCTGCCATTAGCGGTGCCGGCTCTATGAACCCCGAACCTGGCGCAATTTCCACCTGACGGCTCACGCCCCAATAGACCAGCGCAGGCGTCGTGGCTATTAATGGCGCATGACGAAAGACATGCTCGACCGCTTTGCCGCCATCGTCGGCGAAAGGAACGCCCTTCGAAACGCCGATCAAATCGCGCCCTTCCTCGTGGAGCCGCGCGGCATCTATCACGACAACACACCGATGGTGCTTCGGCCGGGATCCGTCGACGAGGTTTCGCAGATCCTGAGACTGGCGACTGAAACGGGAACGGCCATCGTGCCGCAGGCGGGCAACACGGGCCATGTGGGCGGCCAGGTTCCGCTGGAAGGGACGCGGGACCAGCTCATCTTGTCGGTTTCGCGCCTCAACGGGATCCGCGCGGTCGATGCCACGGGCAACACCATGACGGTGGAGGCCGGCTGCATCCTCGAGGACATCCACAGGGCAGCCGGCGAGATCGAGCGCATGTTTCCCCTGTCGCTCGGCTCGCAGGGCAGTTGCGAGATCGGCGGCAATCTGTCGACCAATGCCGGCGGCACGGCGGTACTGGCCTACGGCAACACCAGGCAACTCTGCCTCGGCCTCGAGGTCGTCTTGCCGACCGGCGAGGTGTGGAGCGGCCTTCGCAGCCTGAAGAAGGACAATACCGGCTACGACCTGCGCGACCTTTTCATCGGCGCGGAGGGAACGCTCGGCGTCATCACGGCGGCGGTGCTGAAGCTTTTCCCCGTCCCGTCCGGACACCAGGTGGCGATCGCCGGTCTGGAGAGCCCCGAGGCGGCGCTGGCCGTGCTGAAGCTCGCGGAAAGGCGCTGCGGCGGCGCCCTCACCGGCTTCGAGCTGATGCCGCGCATCGGCGTGGAATTCACCGTGGCGCACATTCCGGGCAACCGGGATCCGCTCTCCGGGAAACATCCGTGGTACGTGCTGATCGACATCTCCTCCGGCCAATCGCAGGAAGCGGCCGACGCGATGATGCAGGCGGTGCTCGAAGACGCGCTGACGGAGACGCTGATCGGCGACGCGGTCATTGCCCAGTCGGAAACGCAACGCGCGGAATTCTGGCGCCTGCGGGAAACGATGTCGGAATCGCAGAAACACGAGGGCGCTTCGATCAAGCACGACGTCTCGGTGCCGGTCGCCGAGATTGCGCGTTTCATGTCCCGCGCCGACCGGGCCGTGCTTGACGCCATGCCGGACGCGCGCATCTTCGCCTTCGGCCACATGGGCGACGGCAACATCCACTACAACATCTCGCAGCCCGCGGGCGCCGACCCCGACGCCTATCTTGCCCGGCGCTTCGAGATCAATGAACGGATCTACGACATCGCCCTTGAATTCGGCGGATCGATCTCGGCCGAGCACGGCATCGGGCAGATGAAGCGCGACCGGCTCGCGGCAATCCGCCAGCCGATCGAGATCGATCTCATGCGGCGCATCAAGACGGCGTTCGATCCGGCCGGCATCATGAACCCGGGCAAGGTGGTCGCCCGCCCCGACTGATCCGCAAACGCTGCGATATCGGCGCTCGACCTGCCCCGTTAAAAAACGATTATCGCCTGTGTGAATTCGCTAACCATTTGCGAAAGCAGCATTTTCTTAACCGTAGATTTTAAGTCCGCTCGAAGGGAATTCGCGTAAGTTGCTGATTGCAAGAGGACAAAAGTCCCGCACCGGATTGATCCGGCTCTCAGAAGAGACAGAGGCAAATATGACGAATTCATTGCGCAAACCGGCCTGGGCCGGGGACGAATTGCGACTGGACCCGGGGCGATTTCCCCAGCAGGTCACCTATGCGTCGCGGCAGGACACGGACTGCATCACCTTCACGCTCGACAAGCGCGGTGCGGTCCTGCGCCGGACGCTGCCGCAGAGCGGTCTGCCGCTTTCCATCGCCTTGCCGGCGCGCGCCTTCAAGGGCATCGCCGCACGGGCCATGGATCATGGCGACGACACCGTCACCGTGACCCTGGAACTGCATCACCAGGACAGCGATCTTTGCGTGCCGCTGCTGGTCGCGCATGACCTCGACGACATCGCCGCGGACTGGCATTCGTGGTGCGAAATCTATAAATTGCCCATGCTGATGATCGACGCGGACGGGACAGCCAGGCCATTGGACGATCAACTCGGACCGATCAAGACGAAGGCTTCGAAGCCGCGCAGGCGCCACTCGTTCCTGACCGCGCGCCGCCCGCGCTTCCTGGTGCGTCGAAGCACCGGCACGCTGGGCGTCCGCATGGCCATCAAGGGCGAGGAAATCATCGCCCGCAAGTAAACCGGCCGGACACACTGTTTCAAGCGTTAGCCGCGATTGCACAGTCCGTGCGATCGCGGCTTCCGTTTGAGCGGAAGCTTCTGAAAGAACCAGATATGCGCGCTACGCTTCGCGCGGCCTGATCATCCAGACGAATACGAGCACCAGGATCGCCATCGCGGCCGGGATCGCGGCCAGCCAGTTGCCGAGCGCCAGGAACGCGGCGGTTCCCGCCCAGCATATGGACGAGAACGCCTCCGCAAGGGTGGCGATCTTCGAAGAGGCGTGGCGGTGGCGGAAGTGGCTTCGCCTCGCCTGGGCACGGAACCAGACCTGCATGGCGGTGGCGGCCGATGCGGACAGGACCATGCAGCCGGCGGTGATTGCCGCGGCACGCAGATCGACAAGCCCCAGGAACGCGACGATCGGAGAGACGGCAAGACCGACTGCGATCAGCACCGCCTCGATCTTCGCCTGCAAGGCAATATGCGGCGACATCGGCGCGGACTGCACCAGATCAGGCGCGTCCTCGCCGCAAAGGGTCAGCCAGGCGAGCCCGCCGGCAAGCTGTCCGGACGCCATCACCACGACGGGCACGACGACGATGACGGCGCCGATGTCGGTGCCGTAGTTGCGCCACAGCAGGAAGGCCGGCACCAGAAGATAGAGCATCTGCATGAGCGTCTGGGACAAAAGCCAGGGATCGCGCGCCAGCAGCACCAGTTCCTTGCGCCGCAGCGTCCGGCGGACGGTTCCCGCCCGGAACCGCGCCGGCCGCGCCGAATTGGCCGCGCTCTGCTCGCTCACGCCGACGGTTGAAAGGGCAAGGGTCGCGAACCGCGACGAGAAGGCGGCAATCGACAGTGCAAGAATGCCGAAACCGGCGATGCAGAAGGCCAGGACCGCGGAGATATCGCCAAGCAGTGCGCGTGCCGGAATCCAGAGAGGCGAAGCCACCGGCGGCAGGCTGCCGGTCAGTTCCGGGGACGTCAATACGCTCAGGCGCGAAACATTGCCGAAATAGACAATGGCGACGAGCTGCATGGCGATGGCGAAGCCGGCGCCGATGACGGCAGCAATAATCTGGGCAATGACCCGGGTGCGCCGCGGCCCGACCGTGGCGAACAGGGCGACCGCGACGACAATGGCGATCGCCGTCGCAATTGCAGACATCGACAGCAGCGCGAAATAGCTGAGCAGCCAGACCGGACCCTCCAGAAACGCCATGACGTTGAAGAACGGCGCGGCGAGCGCCGCCGACATGACGACGCTCATCAGCGCGACCGCGCAGAACCGCACGATGAATATGCGGGCCGAGGGCGCCGGCGACGTCAGGATGAGGTCAAGATCGGCGCGCGCGTAAAAGGCCCGGGTCACCATCTCCAGCGATTGCGACACCATCAGGCTCAGCGAGACGAGCGCACAGCCGGAGACGAATATGAAGACGGCACGCGGATCGGTCGCGGCAAGATCGACGGTATCGGTGACCGTGAACCAGGCGACGACGTGCATTCCGATGATGAAACCGGCAATGGCAAGCCCGACGAATATCCTGCGGTGCGGCTTTCCGCGCAGCACGAGCGCGGTCCAGTCGCGCCAGAAGAGGCCGATCTCGTGGCGCGCGAACCAGGCGAACGAGGCGCTGGACATCAGGCCGCCGCCTCGTCGGCGCCGGAACCGCTCTCGGCGACCAGGTCGAGGAAGATATCCTCGAGGTTGGAGCCGTCGCGGCCCGATCTGGCGCGCAGTTCCTCCAGCGTGCCCTCGGCAATCAGCCTGCCGCGGTCGATCACGCCGATGCGGCGAGCCATCCGCTCGGCCACCTCGAGAATATGGGTTGTCATGATGACGGTGACGCCGCCGGCGACGCGTTCCTGCAGCACGCTCTTGACCTGGCGGGCGGACCCGGCGTCGAGACCGGTCAGCGGCTCGTCCAGGATGATCAGCCGCGGCTCATGGACTAGCGCGCCCGCCAGCGCAACCTTCTGGCGCATGCCCTTGGAGAAACCTCCGCAACGCTCGTGGGCATGCGGTGCAAGGCCGAGCAGTTCCAGCAGTTCGCCGCTGCGCGCCTCCGCCGCACGGTTGTCGACGCTCCACAATCCGGCAACGAATTCCAGATATTCGAGCGGCGACAGCTTGTCGTAGATCATCGGCTCGTCGGAGACCCAGGCAACGACACGCTTGGCCTCGACGGGATGGAACAGGGCGTCGATACCATAGATGGAAATGGAACCGGAATCGGGCGGCAGCAGGCCGGCGACCATGCGCAATGTGGTTGTCTTGCCGGCTCCGTTGGGGCCGAGCAGCGCGTAGAACTCCCCGGCTTCGACCTCAAGGTCGAGCCCGCACACGGCCGGCTTGTCGAAACTCTTGAACAGGCCGGCAATGGACAGCGCCGGCGCGTCTTCCTGTCGGACAGTCATGCGATACCCCGAACCACGTCGAACCGGCGATGCGGGATTGCTCCGCCGATCGGTGATCCAGAATTAGCGCATGGCCGTTGAAACGAGGTAAACGGCGCGCCGCAAATCCGAGGCAAATGGCGGCGGCGCCCGGCCCGCCGCAAGCGCGCTAAAGCCGGTTGTACTCGAACTCCTCGCACGAGTGCCCCATCTGCGCCAGCCCTTCTTCGAGATGGTCGGCCAGCATCGGCATGCCGAGCAGATACTGCGCCGTGCGCTCATTGTGGGCGTCCGTGGCCTGCGAGCGCAGGTCGTCCCAGTCGCTGCGGTCGTAATCTTCCCGCCCGAGCCAGGCGAGGGTCACAAGGTCGATCTGCTCGTCGACCGAAAGCGACGAAATGAAGGATGTCAGCTCCTCCTCGACGGCATCGTCGCGGTGGCTTTCAAGCACCGAATACATCGCATCGTCCGATGCGTTCGACCCGGGATCAGGGTCGGTGACCGCGTCCTTGACGTCGAATTCGCGCGCCTTGATGATCGTGAAGCAGACCTTTTCCGTAGAAATTTCCATCACTGCCCAATCCTCCATGCGAAGGTCAATCCTGCGCTCCGCACGCTTGCGGAGCCGATAAGAATAACTACATGAAATTGAGGGCGACGGATTTGAGATGGGTCAAATCAACCATCTGATTTCCTGCGTCAATCGAGCTGCGCCGGCGGTCTTGATCCAAATCAACGCAGGTGCCTGCCCAAGCGCGCAGGATCACCGACAACAGCTTTGAAATGCGGAGTAAAACACAATGCAAGTCCCCCCGAAAATCAGTTTTCATGGCATGGACCCCTCCCCCGCGGTGGAAGCCCGGATCATGGAACGCATAGACAAGCTGGAGGAGTATCATAAACGCATCGTGTCCTGCCGGGTCTCGGTCTCGGCGCCCCACCGGCACAGCCGAAAGGGCAAGATATTCGACGTGCGCATCGATGTGGGCGTGCCCGGCCGCGACATCATCGTCAATCGCGAACCGGGCAAGAACCACGCCCATGAGGACGTCTACGTGGCGGTCCGGGATGCATTCAACGCCGCGCAACGGCAACTCGAGGACCATTTCAGGAAACGCGGCGGAATCCGCGTCAAGGAGCACGCGCCGCGCGGGCACGGAACCGTCGCCCGGCTGTTTTCCGATGACGGCTACGGGTTCGTCGCAACGCCGGACGGGCGGGAGCTGTTCTTCGAGCGTGACAACGTCACCGGAGACGGCTGGCGCGCATTGAGCGTAGGAACGGAAGTACGTTACACCGAAATGGAAGGCGAAAAGGGCCAGCACGCCACATCGGTGACGACGGCCTAGATAACATTCGCGCCGACACCGGCGCACAGCCCGAGAAAAATCGCCAGGCCGACCCGGTTGTTGGACTTGAAGAGCGCCAGGCACTGGTCGCCGTCGTCGATATCGACGACGGCGATCTGCCATGCAAGCATCAGGCCGGCGGCGACAAGCCCGGCAAAGGCCAGCCACGGGGCGCCGGCCAGCCAGAAAGCCGAGGCAAGCAACAGGATCGTTCCAGCATAGATGCCGGTCAGCCAGGCCTTGGTGCGCTCCCCGAACAGGCGCGCCGTGGAACGCACGCCGATGAGCGCATCGTCCTCCTTGTCCTGGTGGGCATAGAGCGTGTCGTAACCGATCGTCCACAACACCGCGCCGGCGTAAAGCACGATTGCCGCAGCGCTCAGGCTTCCGAAGGCGCCGGCCCAGCCCATCAGAGCGCCCCAGGAAAATGCCAGGCCCAGGAAGAACTGCGGCCAGTCGGTGAAGCGCTTGGCAAAGGGGTAGATCGCGACGACCGCGAGGGAACAGATGCCCAGCACGATGGCGAACAGGTTGAACTGCAGCAGGACGACGAGGCCGACGAGCGCCTGCACGACCATGAAGATCTTGGCCTGTGTCCGCGATACGCGCCCGGACGGCAGCGGCCGCGAGCGGGTGCGCGCCACCTGCATGTCGATATCATGGTCGACAAGATCGTTATAGGTGCATCCGGCGCCGCGCATCGCAACGGCGCCGATCATGAAGAGTAGCAGATGACCGATCACCAGGCCCGGCTGCAGCGGACCCGACAGCGTCTGCGCGTTGGCCGCTAGCATCGTCGACCACCAGCAGGGCCACATCAGAAGTTGCCAGCCGATCGGCCGGTCCCAGCGGGCGAGCTGCGCGTAGGGCCACAGCCACGGCGGCAACAGCCGGTAGACCCAATTGTCGGACGGTGCGTCGGCGACCCGCCCGGTATCAGTCGACATGTCCTGCATGCGGCCTTGGTGGCAGCATAGGCCGCAAGAAGTCAAGCCTTCGGCACGCGGCGGCAACGGCCTGCGGGCCGTCGCAAGAACCCGGTACCGCCGGAAGCAATACCGGATTGGAACAATGCGGACGATACGCTAAAGGCCGGAGACAAAGGCCTTCAGCTCGGTGTTGAAACGTGCCGGGTCCTCGACAAACGGCGCGTGACCGAAGCCCTCCAGCACGATCCGCTGCGTCGATCCGCCGCCGGCTTCGATCAGCTCTTTCATGATCTCCGTCGAGCGCGGAAGGACGTGCTGATCCTTCGTGCCGTGCATCAAGAGGACCGGCACCGTGATCGTGCCGAGCGTCGGCGAGTGATCGAGCGGACCGCCGACGACGAAGCGGTCGACGACCATGGCGCGCCGCACGTATGGCGGCGTCTGGAGATTGTAGGCCAGCGCCTCGGCCATGGCCGCCTCTGACAGCGGCGTGCCGGGAACCATCTCGAGGAAGCGCCGGGTCCCCGCGAGCTGCCGACCGTAATCGCCGCAATTTCCGGCGGCGGCGCAGCCGTCGAGATCGGCATCGGGCGGACCGGCGGGGATGCCGGCCATGGGACCGGTGTTTTCGACCACGCCCGGCCCGAGGACCGGTTCCGGCCCACCGGCGTCCGGCGGGCGCAGATCGAGATTGTATCCGGTGGCAACGAAGACGAGGCCCGACAATTTGTCCTCGCCGTGCTCGGCGACATAGTCAAGAACCGGCAAGCCGCCATAGGACCAACCGACCAGCACCACGTCGTCCAATTGCTTGTCTGCAATCACGGCGGCGATGTCGTCGGCCCACAATTTGCTGTCGATGTAGTTCTTCGGGTCTTCCGGTTTGGCCGAGTACCCGTGGCCGCGAAGGTCGAAGGCGACCATATGGTGGGTGTCGGCGAGATCGCTTAACATCTGATTGCGCCATGCCGCGGCACTTTGCGAAAAGCCGTGCACGAAGAGGATGGTTGGACCGTCGGTTTCGCCGCTTTCCACCACGGCAATCGTCACCCCGTCGGGCGATGTCACCGTCGAAGGCACAAGTCCGGCCAGACGTTCGGATTTTGCCGGCATTGCCATTGCGGTTGCCGCTGCAGCAACCGCCAGCAGCTTGATCATGCGTGTCATTCGATACCTCCCAGGAACTTCCGCCGAAGGCTAGGAGGTTTATCGGAACCACCGCAATCGCTATAAATAGGGACCGGCCACTGGAGGATGAGCCGATCCTGAACACGCAAGCCATGAACGACCTGGCGCATGTCGCCTATGCGCTCGCGCAGCCGGACCACCGGCCGATCCTTGCGCGACGCCGGCTCGCGGAGCGGCTGCTGTCGCTGTTTCGCGCCGACTTCCTCGGACAGACGCAGTGGAACCCGGAGAAACGGGTGTTCGAGAAACCGCTGTGCTACAACCGCGACCAGCGCATGTCCTGGGAGTTCGAGGCCTACTACCAGCATTGCGACCCGATCTCGAAACACATCCGAACCCGCCGGCTGGCAACGTCCACTTACGAGGTCATCGCGCGCGGGGCGCTGGAGCGCAGCGAATACTACTGCGATTTTCTCCAGCCGCACGGGGTTTCGCACGGGCTTGATCAATATCTGTTCGAGGACGGCAAAATCGTCGGCGATTTCCGGATCTGGCGCAAATCGGCGTCCTTCGAATTCGGGCGCAGGGAACGAGTGCTGCTCGGTGCCTTGCGGCCGATGCTGAAGAATGCCTACAGAGCGATGCCCTCTGGCGAAGCCCTCGAAGACGCGGTGAGCGGTCACGGCCTGCTGGCGGTCGCCATGTCGGCCGATCTGCGGCGGTACATCTGCTCGCCGGCGCTGATCGACTGGATCGCGCATCAGGACGATATCAGCGAGAGCGCATTCAAAAACACGGTGATCGCCGCCGTCCGCGGCCGCAAAAACACGGCAAGGTTCCAGCGTTTCGATCTGAGGATCGGCTGGCGCAATGTCGCGGCTCACTCGGACTGCGCGATCCTGTGCACGGTGATCCCGCGATCCCAGGGCGGCGGCTTGCGGTATCCGGACCTGACCAGGCGGGAAAAGCAGGTCGCCGCCCTGGTTGCCGAGGGCCTGACTGACCGGGAAATATCGGCCGAACTCGGCATCGCGTTCTGGACGGTTCGCACACATGTCGGAAACAGTCTGCGCAAGCTTGGCGTGCGAAACCGCACCGAACTGGCGAAACGCGCCGGCCAGTTGCCCTAGCGTTGACCGGGAGTGCGTCGCTCATCCCCAGCGGGCACTTGACCCTGCGTCACAGCATGCTACCCCGTTGGCCGGATTGACGCTTTGGGAACCGCGCCCTGCGCGGCAAACGGGGCCGGACAAAAGAGGATAGCGGCAATGAATGTGCTTTTGATCGGTTCCGGCGGCCGCGAACACGCACTGGCGTGGAAGATCGCCGCCTCTCCGGTTCTTCAGAAGCTCTATTGCGCGCCCGGAAACCCTGGCATCGCGCAAGAGGCGGAATGTGTGGATATCGACGTAGACGACCACCACGCCGTTGTCGCCTTCTGCGCCGAAATGGAAGTCAGCCTCGTCGTCGTCGGGCCCGAGGCACCGCTCGTCGCCGGCATCGCCGACTCGCTGCAGGAGGCCGGCATTCCCGTGTTCGGCCCGACGGCGGCGGCAGCGCAGCTCGAGGGCTCGAAGGGTTTTACCAAGGACCTGTGCGACCGCTACAACATTCCGACCGGCGCCTATATGCGGTTCAACAACGCTCCCAAGGCCAAGGCCTATGCGCGGGAAATGGGCGCGCCCATCGTTATCAAGGCGGACGGGCTTGCCGCCGGCAAGGGCGTGACCGTCGCCCGGACCCTCGACGAAGCCCTGGCAGCGATCGACGACTGTTTCGAGGGCGCCTTCGGCGATGCCGGCGCCGAGGTGGTTGTCGAAGAGTTTCTGGTCGGCGAGGAAGCAAGCTTCTTTTGCATCTGTGACGGCACCAATGCTCTGCCGCTGACCACGGCACAGGACCACAAACCCGTCGGCGACGGCGACACCGGCCCGAATACAGGCGGCATGGGCGCCTACTCGCCGGCGCCGATCATGACCGACGAACGCGTCGAACAGACCATGGAGCGCATCATCAAGCCGACCCTGCGCGGTATGGCTGACCGCGGCACGCCCTTCACCGGCGTCCTTTACGCCGGCCTGATGATCACCGCGTCGGGACCGCAGCTCATCGAATACAATGTGCGCTTCGGCGACCCGGAGTGCCAGGTACTGATGATGCGCCTCAAGGACGATATCCTGATGCTCATGAAGGCTGCGGCCGACGAATTGCTGTGGACGATGAGCGCGCGCTGGATTGATGAGGCCGCCCTGTGCGTGGTCATGGCGACCAGGGGCTACCCGGGCGCCTATGACAAGGGCTCGAAAATCGGCAATCTCGAGGCGGCATCCGCCCTGCACGATGTCGAGATCTTCCACGCCGGCACGAAACGCGAGGGCGATGCAATCGTCGCCAATGGCGGGCGGGTCCTGGGCGTGACGGCGCTGGGGGCGACGGTCAAGGCTGCCCATGACCAGGCCTATATGGCGGTCGACCTGATCGACTGGCCGCAGGGTTTTTGCCGGCGCGACATTGGCTGGCGCGCCATCGAGCGCGAAAAATAGGCGGAATTTCCCGATTCCGCGTTTGCGGAACATTAACCATGCCTGAAAACCGCTTGAAAAGGCTTGTATGTTAGCTTCGAGGGGAAAACCCTGGAGAATGACATGACCCGCCTAGTAGTATTCACATCGTTTCTTGCCCTGGCCGTTAGCCCGGCTTTGGCCGGCGACTCTGTCATCAACGTTACCTCCGACACGCTCGGCGCCGGCAGCGTCATCGAGGTCGACTGCTCGGCATGCCCGCCGCTGAAACCGAAGAAAAAGGGATCGGCGGTCCACGGAGTCGAAGTGATCGAGACGGAAATCGGCGGCCAGCGCAAAACCGTTCAGACCGACAACATGATGGGCGGCAGCGCCGTGCGCACGGTGCGGGCGTCATCGTCCGATCCGCATTATGCCGGCGAAACCGTCACGCACAGCAAGGCCGGAACGAACGTTGCCTCCAAGCACCACGGCACGATCCACATTCAGCCGGGCGCGGAGCCCGTCGTTGCCGACAGCGGCACGACCTTCGAGGGCGGCGGCGAATTCAACGTCGAGGAAGTCGGCGAAAACAATGTCCGCAAGGACGGTGTCGACGACGACTCGCAGACCTCGTCGGTGAATATGACCGACGCGCAGCATAACAATGCAGGTCCGCAAGCGCCGGAAGGCGGCGAGGAGCCGCACAACAACGGTCCGGAAATTATCGAGCTGCGCCCGACGCACTAGCCGGATTTCCAAGATTTCGAATTCCGTGAGGGGGTGATCATTGCATCACCCCCTTTTCGTTTGTGAAATAATGCGACCGGTCGGGTTCAACCGCTGATGCGGGAAAAGTCGGCGACCGTTTCCGTCGCCGTGCGGATGCGGCGTAGCAGCGCCAGCCGGTTGGCCCGCACGGCATCGTCCTCGGCATTGACCAATACATCATCGAAGAACGTGTCGACGGGCTGGCGCAGCGCGCCCAGCGCGCGCATCGCGGTGGCGAAGTCCTCGGTTGCGATGGCGGCCGCGGCGCTTTCCTCCGCCTTGTCGACCGCTTCCGACAGGGACTTTTCCGCAGGTTCCTGAAGCAGCGCGGAGTCGACGGAATCCGCTATGCGGGTTTTCTTCTTCTCTTCCGCCGCGAGGATGTTCGCGGCCCGCTTGGTGCCCGCCAGAAGGTTCTTGCCGTCTTCGGATTCAAGCAGCTCGGCCAGCGCCTCGACGCGCTTGCAGATCATCAGGAGATCGTCCGCGTCCGGCGCTATGACGGCATCGATCAGGTCGTGGCGTGCGCCGTTGTCGCGCAGGTGAACCTTCAGCCGGTCGTGGAAGAACGACAGCAGGTCTTCCGTGACACCGATCTCGGAGAGCGGCAGACGAATTTCGTTCTCGAGCACCAGCCGGATGACGCCGAGCGCCGCGCGGCGCAATGCGTACGGGTCCTTCGACCCGGTCGGCTTTTCGTCGATGGACCAGAAGCCGATCAGCGTGTCCAGCTTGTCGGCCAGCGCGACGACCACCGAGACGGGATTTGACGGCACGTCGTCCGACGGCCCCTGCGGCTTGTAATGCTCCTCTATGGCGGCGGCGATCTCCGGCGCTTCGCCCTGAAGCAGCGCATATTTGCGGCCCATCGTACCCTGCAGTTCCGGAAACTCCCCGACGGCTTCCGTCGTCAGGTCCGCTTTTGCCAGCAGCACCGCGCGATCGGACTGCGCCGACAGTTCGGGATCTTCCGCGATCACCGGGGCGAGCTGCCGCGCCAGATTGCGGATGCGGCCGATGCGCTGGCCCTGCGTGCCGAGCTTCGCGTGGAAGGTGACGTTGAGCGCATCGAGCTTCGCCATGCGCTGGTCGAGCGGCTTTGCAAGGTCGAGGCCGAAGCTTGTGGCCGATGCCGAGAGCGTTTCGAGATCGGGCAGGTCCGCCTGGTCGGTCTTCCAGAAGTGCAGCGCGTCGGCGAGACGCGCACGCACCACCTTGCCGTTTCCGTAGGCAATTTCCGCGCCGCCGTCGCTGGCTTCTATGTTCGCCGTTATGATGAACCTGTTGGTCAGTTCATCGGGCTTACCCTGCGGACGAAGCACGAAACATTTCTGGTTTTCCTTGATGGTCAGCCGAACGACCTCGGGCGGAATGGACAGATAGTCCTCCTCGAATTCGCCCATCAGGATCACCGGCCACTCGACCAGGCCCGAGACTTCGTCGGCCAGTGCCTCGTCCTCGACGAGTTCGAAGCCCTGGGCGAACGCGAGGTTGCGCGCGTCGGACAGAATGATCTCGCGGCGGCGGCCCGCATCCAGCACCACCTTGGCCTTTTCTAGCTGTTCGGCATAGTCGTCGAAACGGCGGACGGTGATGGGCCCCGGCGCATGAAAGCGGTGACCGTAGGTCACGTTGCCCGACCTCAGGTCGCCGATCTCGAACTCGACAATGACGGGTTCCTCGGTCTCGGGACCGAAGGTGCAGACGATCGACTGCAGCGGACGCACCCAACGCAGGGCACCCGGCTTCGCCGAGGCCTCGCCCCAGCGCATCGATTTCGGCCAGGGGAAATTGCGGATGATGCCGGGCATGATTTCGGCGATGATCTCCTCGGCCGGACGGCCGGGTTTCTCGATCACGGCAACATAGAAATCGCCCTTCTTCGGATCCGACTGGACCGCCGCCTGGTCCACGGACTGCAGTCCGGCGCCGCGCAGGAAGCCGGCGATCGCCTTTTCCGGGGCGTCGGTGCGCGGGCCCTTTTTCTCCTCCCGGATATCGGCGGAGCGCGCAGTCACACCGCGCACGTCGAGCGCAAGGCGCCGCGGCGTCCAGTATTCGCGCGCCGCCTCATAGGTTAGACCCGCATCGACCAGCCCGTCGGTGACGAGCTTCTTGAGATCGCCCGCCGCCTGACGCTGCATGCGGGCCGGGATTTCCTCGGAGCGGAGTTCGAGCAACAGGTCGGGCATCTTCAACTCATTTCCACATATTCAGTTCGGGGCCGCATCAGGCCGCATCGGCCCTGAAGCCGCCCGCCTCGGTCAGCAGATAAGCCTCGCCGCACATTTTCGAAAGATTGCGCACCCGCAGAATATAGCTCTGGCGCTCGGTCACCGAGATGACGCCGCGGGCATCGAGGAGATTAAAGACATGCGAGGCCTTGATGCACTGGTCATAGGCGGGCAGCACGCATTTGTGCGCGTCGGCAGGACCGCGCTCGCCAGCGCCCTTTTCCAGCAGCGCAAGGCATTCGGCCTCGGCATCGTCGAAATGGCGCAGCAGCGCGGCGGTATCGGCATATTCGAAATTGTAGCGCGAATATTCCCGCTCGGCCTGCAGGAAGACATCGCCATAGGTCACCTTGTCGCTGTCGCTGCCGCCGTTGAAATTGAGATCATAGACGTTGTCCACGCCCTGAACGTACATCGCCAGGCGCTCAAGGCCGTAGGTGAGCTCGCCGGAAACGGGCGCGCACTCAATGCCGCAGACCTGCTGGAAATAGGTGAATTGCGAGACCTCCATGCCGTCGCACCAGCACTCCCAGCCAAGCCCCCAGGCACCGAGCGTCGGGCTTTCCCAGTCATCCTCCACAAACCGCAGATCGTGCAGCAGCGGATCGATGCCGATCGCCTCGAGCGAGCCGAGGTAAAGCTCCTGCAGGTTGGGCGGCGAGGGCTTCAAAAGCACCTGGTACTGATAGTAGTGCTGCAGCCGGTTTGGGTTTTCACCATAGCGTCCGTCGGTCGGCCGGCGCGACGGCTGGACATAGGCCGCGTTCCACGCACGCGGTCCCAGCGAGCGCAGCGTCGTCGCCGGGTGGAACGTACCGGCCCCAACCTCCATGTCGTATGGCTGAAGGATGACGCAGCCATATTCGGCCCAGTAATTGTGCAGGGCAAGGATCAGCCCCTGAAACGAGCGGCTGGGATGCAGTAAGGACGCCGTTGGGCGCGCTGACGAAGACATGGATCGGTTCCGGACACAATTGGAATTCGGCGCGACAGGTGCCATGCGGGCCCAGCGGGGTCAAGGGTTTCGAGCGGCGAAAGAAGCTCCGGCTCCCTCGCTACTGCTCGTCCTCGTCCTTTTCGACGCGGTATTCGCCCGTCTTCGGATCCTCGACCAGCGTGCCTTGCGCCCCGGTCTTGGCCTCCTTCTCGTGCCGCCGCACCGACTTGCTGACCCGTTCAGCCTCCTTCAGGAAACGCTTGTATCCCATCCAGCCGACAATCAGCACGGCGATCAGTAGCAGGATCTGAACCATCTATGCCTCCCCCGGGCCGACGTCTTCAGAGGCCGTACCGCCCCCAGAGCGCCCTTTCCTCCGCCGCTTCCAGAAGGCCGGCCGCCGCGGCACCGGCGATCTGCGTGGACATGTCGCCGAAGCCCGCTCCGGCCATCCTGCGGCCGAACAGGCCGCGCGGCATCGTTATCAGCCGCAGGCGCGCCTTTTCTCCATAGCGCTCCTTGATCACCGAACGCAGGTCGCCCAGCGAATCGACGAGGCCGAGTTCCTTGCCCTTTATGCCCGACCAGAACAGACCCGTGAAGAGATCGCCGTCGTCGGCAAGTTTTGTGCCGCGGCGCTCCTTCACCAGATCGATGAACACCTGGTGCACCTCGAGCTGAAGCGCCTTGAGGTGATCGACATCAGTCTTCTTTTCCGGCTGGAACGGATCGAGCGTCACCTTGTTCTTGCCGGCCGTGTGGACGCGACGGTCGACGCCGATCTTCTTGATCATCTCGTTGAAGCCGAAGCTGGCCGAAACCACGCCGATCGAGCCGACAATCGACGACGGATCGGCGATGATCTCGTCGCCGGCGATGGCGATCATGTAACCGCCGGAGGCGGCGAGGTCCTCGACAAAGACGAAGACCTTCTTTTCCTTTTCCTCGGCAAGATCGCGGATGCGCCGGAAAATCAGGCGCGACTGCACGGGCGAGCCGCCGGGCGAATTGACGACGATCGCCACCGCGGGCGCCCTCTTGTCCGCAAAGGCCTTTTCGAGCAGCGGTGCGACGGTGGCCATATTCAGCGCCGGACGGAACTGCGTACCGCCGGCCATGATCATGCCCTGGAGCCTGACCACCGGGATGGTGGTGTCGCTTTTTCTGAAACGCCGTGGAAGTAAAGACCTGAAGGACGCCATCAATCCTGCCCGTGTTGCGTGAATAACTGCCGCCTGATGTAAGTCTTTTCCGGCAAAACACAATGGCCCGTCAGCCGTGCGCCGATTTGCGTTCGATAAAGGCGCGGCCGTTGTTGAGATTGTCGATTTCGACCGAGAACGCCTGTTCCGCGCCGTCATGTATGAAAAGCGGCGGGCGCACGGTCAGGCGCGCCCTGCTTCCCTTGATTCCTGTCAGCAGGACACGGATCGCATCCTCGCCGGGTCGGGGGTGAACCGGAATCGCCTGCAAGCCGCCGAAACGGTTGTGGCAGGCGCCCAGGATTTCAAGCAGCGATTGCGGCCGGGCAATGAGAGACAACTGTCCGCCGGGCCTGCAAACCGCGCCCGCCGTCCTGATCCAGCGCTCGAACAGCCTGTCGGACATCGCGTGCGCTTCCGCCTTTAGCGAATCGGGCGTCGCGCGGTCGGCGGCATCGTTGAAGGGCGGGTTCATGATCACATGGTCGAATGCGGCGTCCTCGAGCCCCGCCACAAGCCGCTCGCGCCCGGTCAGCGTCACATCGGCGGCCAGCACCGTCACGCGGCCCGAAAAACCCGCGTTTTGGGGCAGGCGGACCGATTCCGACGCCAACTGCGCCATGTGCGCCGATCGCTCGACCAGGACCACATCGATCGTTTCGATGCGGCTGGCGACGGCCATGCCGGCGGCGCCCGAACCGGCGCCGAAATCGGCCAGCCTGCCGGTCGCGCCGCCGGGAACCAGCGATGCCAGCAGCATGGCGTCAACACCGGCCCGGTGGCCCCTGCCCCGCGGCTGTACAAGGTGGAACCGGCCCCGATGGAATGCGTCGACTGTGGTTTGCGGTATCGGCGGCTTTTCGGGCCCGGCGCTGTCCGGCCGCCCGGTCATAGACCCGGTTGTCTGAGTTCGTCGCCGAGTCCGGCGCCCTCGACAAGCCTGCGCGCCTCGTTGACGCGCTCGGCATCGACCAGAAGGCGTCTTGAAAGCGCGTTTATCGATCCGTCGAGCACGCTCATATTCTCATCGGCGATGAAATACTGAATGCCGGCCTCCTTGAGGAGCGATCCGACAAACGAAAGCGTGACGACATTGTTGGTGCGGATCAATTCCTCCATATTTTCAAGGCCTTTCGGATAACAATTCAATTGCGGTCCGGCCGGCGCCGGAGCCATTGTCGTCGTGTCATTTACCCTTATATGCAGGTCTGCAGGCAATTTGTCATCAGCGACAGCCGCGTCAACGCAAAAGTGAGCGAATGTCGGCGGCAAAGCACGTGGTGCGTCGATTCTTCACTTGTACCGGAACCGGCCAGTTTCTATTGTCTGTCGAAGCATTTGAGGAGTCGCATTTTGGGTGTTGTTGTACCGCTTAAGGACAAAAGCAAGAATACTGCATCGGTCAAGCCGCTGGTTGACCTGACCAAATCCGATATGGGCATGGTGAACCAGCTGATCCTCGCGAAAGCGGGGTCCGATGTCGAAATGATCCCCGAGGTGGCAAATCACCTGATTTCATCGGGCGGCAAGCGTTTGCGGCCGATGCTGACTCTGGCCTCGGCAACCATGTTCGGCTACCAGGGCGACGGGCATGTGAAACTCGCGACCAGCGTCGAGTTCATGCACACCGCGACGCTGCTGCACGACGATGTCGTCGACGAGAGCGACCTGCGCCGCGGCAAGTCAACGGCCCGCATGATCTGGGGCAATCAGGCCAGCGTCCTGGTCGGCGATTTCCTGCTCGGACAGGCATTCAAGATGATGGTCGAGGTCGGCTCGCTGGATGCGCTCGACGTCTTGTCGAACGCCGCGTCCATTATCGCCGAGGGCGAGGTGCTACAGCTTTCGGTCGCGAAAAACATGGAAACGACGGAAGACGACTACCTCGCCGTCATCCGCGCCAAGACCGCGGCGCTGTTTTCGGCCGCGGCCGAAGTCGGGCCGATCATCGCCGGCGCAACCAAGGCCGAACGGGACGCGCTCCGGTCCTACGGAACCAATCTCGGCCTGGCGTTCCAGCTCGTTGACGACGTTCTCGACTATGGCGGCTCGGCCCAGGATCTCGGCAAGAATGTCGGCGACGACTTCCGCGAGGGCAAGATCACGCTTCCGGTGGTGCTTTCCTACCGCCGCGGCAACGACGAGGACCGGACCTTCTGGCGCTCGGCCATAGAGGACGGAAACAATGACGACGCGGCGCTTGAAAAGGCGCTGTCGCTCATCGCGCAATCGAATGCGCTGAAGGATACAACCGCGCGGGCCGAACACTACGGCGCCATCGCACGCGACGCGCTTGCGCCGCTGGCCGATACACCGGCCAAATCGGCGCTGCTCGAGGTGATCGATTTCTGCATCAGCAGAGTTTACTGACAGAATTCGGACATTTATCCCGCGTGCTTGCCGTGCAGGCCGAAAAAGGCCATGCTTTGGAAGAACGTTATGGAATCGCTTTTGAGGAATAAGACAGCGGGAACGGGATCAGATGCGGCTTAAGATTCTCACCATGACCGCCAGCGCAGCCGTCATCGGGCTGATGATGGGTCTGCCGGCTGCGGCGGAGGGCGAGCGAAACCCGAACAGTTTCGAAACCGAGACCGTCGACAGCTTCGCCGGCGCGATACTGGCGGGCCGTACGGCCGAGGCGGACCGCGATGCGGAAACCGCCATCGACCTCTACCGCAAGGCGCTCGAGTTCGAAGAGGACAATTCGGATATCCAGCAGCGGCTGATGGTCCTCTATTTCAACAATGGCGATTTCGACGAGGGCGTCGCGCTCGCCGAGGGCCTCAAGGGCGACCCGGTGATCGAGAGCACGGCGCGGCTGGCACTCGGCATCAACGCCATCCGGCAGCGCGAATACAAGAACGCGCAAACGCTGCTCGACTATGCCGGTGTCAGCGATCTGGAACGCCTGTTGCACGGCCTGCTGCAGTCCTGGGCCTATTTCGGCGACGGACAGGGCGATAAGGCGCAGGAAACGATCGATGCGCTGGAAGGCCCCGAATGGTACGGCATATTCAAGGGTTTCCACAGCGCGGCCCTGCAGGAGGCCCTGGGCAACACGGATGAGGCGCGCCGGCTCTACACGTCCGTCATCACCGATCAGAACAGTGCCGGCATGGCACCGGACACCTATATCCGTGCCGCAATGGCGCTCGCCGTCATGGAGGCGCGCAACGGCGGCAAGCAAAAAGCGCTCGACGCCATCGCCACGGGAAGCGCCTTCGCGCCGGGCTATGCTCCGTTGAAGACGATGCAGGACCGCATCGCGTCGGACAATGTTCCGCGTGCCGAAATCCGTACACCCTCTGAAGGTGCTTCGGCGGTCCTTTACACGATCGGCAGCGCCCTCAATCGCAGCGGCGCCGAGGATTTCGTCTCGCTTTACCTGAATTTCGCCAGGGTTCTCGATCCCAAGAATGCGTCGACGCTGATAATGCTCGGCAGCCTTGCCGAAAACCAGGGCAACCCGGAAAAGGCCATCGCGATCTACGAGAGCATTCCGGAGGATTCGATCGTTCACCGGGAATCGGAACTGCAGCTCGGGCTCAACCTTGCCGACCTCGGCCGTCTCGACGAAGCCAAGCAACACCTTGCGAAGCTGATCGACGACGACCCCTCCGACATGCGCTCCTACATCGCCTTCGGCAGCGTGCTGTCGGACGCCAAGGACTACCGGGCCATGGCCGACAATTACGACCGCGCCGTCCAGGCGATCGGCGTGCTGCCCGACCGCTCGCACTGGAACATCTTCTACCAGCGCGGCATCGCCTATGAGCGTCTGAAGGAATGGGAGAAGGCGGAACCGAATTTCCAGCGGGCGCTGGAGCTTTATCCGAACCAGCCGCAGGTCATGAACTATCTGGGCTATTCGTGGATCGACATGAACATTCACCTCGAGGAGGGAATGGATCTCATCCGGGAAGCGGTGCGGCTGCGTCCGAATGACGGCTATATCGTCGATTCGCTCGGTTGGGCCTATTACCGTCTCGGCGATTTCGAGAGCGCCGTTGAGGAACTTGAACGCGCGGTGGAAATCCGTCCCGGCGATCCGACGATCAACGATCATCTGGGCGATGCCTACTGGCGGGCCGGCCGGCGTATCGAAGCCCGGTATCAGTGGGAACGGTCGCTGACCATGGAACCGGAACTCTCCGAGATCCCGAAAATCCGGTCGAAGATCGAAAAGGGCCTTCCGGAACTTGCACCCAAGGCACCGTCCGCCCTCAATTCGGACGGCGACAAGGACGATGTCGACGGCTCGGTGAAACCTGTCGACGCGCCCAAGAAAAGCCAGTTGAAGGGCGGGAACCAGGAGACCGCCACGCAGTACAAGGTCAAGCCCGGGCAGACGCTTTGGACCATCGCCGACGAGGTTCTCGGCGACGGCAACCGCTATCGCGAAATCATCCTGCTCAATCCCTCGCTGAAAGAGGGCGCGGACGTCATTCATCCGGGGCAGATCATCCTGCTGCCCTAGCGCCCGTGCATGAAACGGCCGAAACGGCGCGGGCCAAGATCAATCTCGCGCTTCATGTAACCGGCCGCCGGCCGGACGGCTATCACCTGATCGACAGTCTCGTTGCATTCGCCGAGCTCGGTGATGTGCTGACATTTTCATCAAGCGACCACGACAGCCTGGCGATCAGCGGCATATTTGCCGAAGAACTCGGCTCGGAAGACGACAACCTTGTCTTCAAGGCGCGCACGAGACTGCGCGATGCCGCCGCCGAGCGTGGCCTTCCCGCGCCACCCGCGGCCATTCATCTGGAAAAGAACCTGCCGATCGCATCGGGCATCGGCGGCGGCTCGGCGGACGCAGCCGCCTGCCTGCGCGGCCTTGCGCGCATGTGGGGCCTTTCGCAGGCCGACATCGATCTTGCCCCGATCGCCGCCGGGCTCGGGGCGGACGTGCCGATGTGCCTCGTCTCAAGGCCGCTGCTGGCGCGCGGCGTCGGCGACGAGATTACCGCCATCGACGGTCTGCCGGCCATGCCGGTGGTGCTGGTCAATCCGCTCGAAGCGGTCTCGACACCAGAAGTCTTTGGCGCTTTGGATAATAAAAACAACGATCAACTGGACTTTCCTGAAGTCCCGACCGATCTTGCCGGGACCGTCGGCTCGCTGGCGGCGACGCGCAACGATCTCGAAGCGCCGGCCGCGCGGATCGCGCCCGTCGTCGACGAGGTGCGCGCGGCACTCGCGGACTGCAATCCGCTTTTTGCGCGCATGTCGGGCTCCGGCGCGACATTTTTCGGCATCTTTCACGATCCGGTCGAGGCGCGCCTTGCCGGCGATGTGCTTCGTGATAAATATCCGCATTGGTGGGTGCGCTCGACGGTGACCGGCGGCGCGGCAAAACAGGAGACGGCCGATGTCGAAAACAGATGATTCACGCCCGTTTATCCCGGTCCGGATCGCGGTGCTGACGGTATCGGACAGCCGCAGCCTGGAGGATGACCGGTCGGGCGCCACGCTGGCGGGGCGCATCGAGGAAGCCGGCCATGTGCTGGCGGCGCGTGACATCGTCACCGACGACGCCGACAAGATTGCCGCGCTGGTCAAGGGCTGGGCGGACGATCCGGAGATCGATGTCATCATCACGACAGGCGGAACCGGCTTTACCGGACGCGACGTAACGCCGGAAGCGGTCGTGCCGCTGTTCGAGAAGCAGATGGACGGATTCTCCGAGGTCTTCCACCGTATCTCCTACGACAAGATCGGCACATCGACCATCCAGTCGCGGGCGACCGGCGGCGTCATCAGCGCGACCTACGTGTTCGTCCTGCCGGGCTCGCCCGGCGCCTGCAAGGACGCCTGGGACGGGATCCTGCGCCAGCAGCTCGACTACCGGCACATGCCCTGCAATTTCATCGAGATCATGCCGCGGCTGGACGAGCACTTGAAACGCGGGAATTGAAGGCGCGGAACGGATCACCCGGCGGGTGAGGTAAGACGGGGGTGCTGCGATTCATGGTTCCAAAATGGAGCCCGGTCGGCTACCAACCAATCGAATTTGCAAGCCATTTTGGGAACCTCGGGTAATACTTCCTATACGAAAGACCAATAGACCTAGCCTCCCGGAGGAATCGAAGAATCTTCGTCGAGGTACAATCTCTTCCGGTCGGCGGTTTGGACGAGATATAGAGAGAATGTCACGAGCGGCGGAAGGTCTGAAAGATGTGCTGTCAGGCGATCGGGCACCGATCTGGATCCTTGCCTTCGTGCTCCTCGTGCTTGGTGTAGCGTACGCCAGCGGGCGATGGGATGTTGCTGTCTACGCGCTGAGCTTCTGGATTTATCTGGTCTATGTAATGGCCTTCTTCTGGCGACGGATCCCGCAGCAGCGTTTCATCCGGGATTCGATATTGCTGAAGGTGATATCGCTGCTCGCCTTTGCTTTCGCCTTTATCCAAACACATCCCAGTCTATTGTCTCTGATCGTCATGGCTACCGGCTTTGCGCTCAACATCATGGCGGCCAGAGCCCTCGGCATCGAGCGCACCTATTACGGCGTCGAGGTCGGCGGCATGCCGCCTGTACGCGTCATCGGGTTTCCTTTCTCGCTGGTTAGGCATCCGATGCTCACCGGCAGTATGATCGCATTCGGCGCCGCACTCTTGGCTCCGGAGTTCCGAGCCGTCTGGTGGCCGCTGGCACTTCTACACGTCATCCTCAATTTCGCCGTTCTTCAAATGGAGATTCACGGGCGAAGGAGCCGCACCCTGGGCATGGCCGTTTCGATCATTGGCTTGCTGGCCGGCGCGCTCTTGCTGATCGCCGGGTTCTTCGATGCATGGCGGGCGGCTCTTGCCACCATAGTCATCGGCGCCATTTTCGCCGGGTTTCTGCTAATCCGCTACGCAGGGCCGGATCTTCGGACCAGCGTTGCGAGAGGATCATGAGTGAGTTGTCTTCGGCGATAGCCGCGTGGAAATGGCTTTCGAGACCTGTGACATCGGAACTAACTGTGCGGATTGCCTTCACATGACCGGCGGGACGAGGCCGCATTTGCGGCCGGCATTGCCCATTTCCCGGGCACCCTCACAGTACCAGGCCGAGCCGTCTTCCGACAGAAAGACCCGCTCGTTTGCGACCGCGCGCTCGATGCCGTAGCGCAGATGAAAACGCGTGCGGCCACCTTCCGTTTCGTAGCGCAGGGCCGGCTGGCACATGCAACACAGCTCGGGATTGGCGGGCGTTCCGTAGTGGACGTTGCCCTCGGCATCCTGTCGTTTTTGCAAGGTCTGCGCATCAACGGCGGTGCCGGCCAGGCAAAGGAAGACCGCGGACCGGCAAATCAGCGCACGCGTCGCCCGATATTCAGTCATTCGAAACCGCCTCGACCGATTGGCGCAGGGCCGCGACGAATTCAGCCCGTTCATAGATATCGTTGTGGCCGGCGCCGGCGATCACCGTGTCGGCGCGCAGATCGGCCGCGGCCTCACGAACGGGCTTCGAACGCGGCGCTGGCACGACGGTGTCATTGTCGGCGGTGATGATCGCCACCGGCAGCGTCAGAGCGCGCAGCGTGGCGGCGGATTCCATGCGGTGGCGCAAAAGCAGGCGCACCGGAAGCCAGGGATAGTGTGTTGCCGCGAGCTCTTTCAGCGAATCGAAGGGGGTCGCAAGGACCAGCCCCTTGAGCGGCCGGCTGGCCGCCAGATCGACCGCGACCGATGCGCCGATGCTGAAGCCGACCGCCACCACGCCGGCCTGCGACTGCCTGGACAGGTGATCGAAAGCAAGGGCCGCGTCTTCGAAAAGCGCCTTAGCGGACGGCCGCCCGCTGCTCGGGCCGTATCCGCGGTAGTGCATCGCCGCGATCTCGTATTCGGGGAAAATCCGGTGCAGCAACTCGGCGACGGCATCGGCACTCCACGCATTGCCGCCGAACCCGAGCAGAACCGGCCGCTCGCCGGTTTCAGCACCGACTGGCGACAGACGGATGAGAACGACCGTTTCGCCGTCCGACGTCGTCAGTTCGACATTGCGGCCGCCCGGCGGCGGCGCGGACCGACCGACAAGACCGGCCGGAAAGATCAGCTGCGTCTGCAGGAAATAGGCCGCGACGACGATCGCCGCGTAGACTCCGGCCAGGGCAATCGCTATCTTGAACATCCACATCCGAAACTAGATCTCCTCGAAACTACCGGACCTTCCCTTTCCGGAGGCAAAGCGGGACGCGCCCTTTTGCGCCTCCTCGCGCACCGGTTTCTCGCCGTCGATGCCTTCAAGACGCAACGCCTCGCCGACATCCATGCCCCATTGACGATAGGCGGTCATCCGGTCGGTCCTGAGGCAGGTCTGCGGAAACCGCGCGAGGTCCGTCGCCAGGTCGACCGCCTCCGTCAGCGCTTCGCCGTCCGGGACAATGCGGTTGGCAAGGCCGAATGCGAGCGCCTCCTCGGCGCCCACGGGCCGTCCCGTCAGGATCATGTCCATCGCCCGGCTGTGGCCGACGAGCCGCGGCAGGCGCACATTGCCGCCGTCGATCAGCGGCACGCCCCAGCGGCGGCAGAACACACCGAAGACGGCGCTTTGGGCGGCGACCCGCATGTCGCACCACAGAGCAAGCTCGAGACCGCCGGCCACCGCATGGCCCTCGACGGCGGCGATCACCGGCTTTGACAACAGCATGCGGGTCGGGCCCATGGGCCCCTCGCCCACCGGATCGTATTCCAGCGCGCCTCCGGAGACCGCGTGAAGGTCGAATCCGGCACAGAAGGTCCCGCCCGTTCCGCAGAGCACTGCGGCGGACTGGCTGTCATCCGCCTCGAAGGCCTCGAAGGCGGAGAGCAGAAGACCGGCCGTTTCCGGGTCGACCGCGTTGCGTCTTTCGGGCCGGTTGATCGTCACGATGGTGACCGGGCCTTTCTGTTCCGTTTTTACCTTCTGCCCGCTTGCTCCGCCCATTGCGCACTCCATTGCCTCTAGTTTTGCCCGGCAGGATGCTGGCACCGGCGCCGGGTGCGGTCAACGGCCCGGTCTTGAAACTTCTCTCCACAGGCATCATTTTGTTCTTGATATGTTCTCATTCCTTTGTTAGGAATAAATTCACAAACCAAGTGATGACGGAAGGCTGTTGCCATGGGTGAAATGGATCATTTCAGGCAGAACGCGCTCGACCCCGCGAAGCGGGCTGATGTCGCCGATGCGCTTGCAGCCCGGTCCGGCATGCGCATCGATATCGATCGCCGGCGCGGACGCGGCGCCGGCATCAATCCGAGCGGCCGCTTCGAAAGCAAGACCCGTCATGTCTTTGACGACGGCTGGGAAACGCTGGAAGACCTTCCCGCCTTCAAGACCGAGGTCCAGGTCGAACGGCCGCGCACCGTCATTACCAGGAACGAGTCGCCGGACCTTTCCTTCGACCGCTCGATCAATCCCTATCGCGGCTGCGAGCACGGATGCATCTATTGTTTCGCGCGGCCGACGCACGCCTTCATGGGTCTTTCGCCGGGCCTCGATTTCGAATCGCGCCTGTTCGCCAAGCCGGACGCGCCGAAGCTGCTGGAACGGGAACTGGCCAAGTCCGGATACAAGCCGCGGGTCATCGTCATCGGGACGAACACCGATCCCTACCAGCCGATCGAGAAGAAATGGCGGATCGTGCGCCAGATCCTCGAGGTGCTGAATGCCTGCGACCATCCGGTCGGCATCGTGACAAAGTCGGCGACGGTGCTGCGCGATACCAATATCCTGTCGCAGATGGCGGAAAAGGATCTCGTCAAGGTCGCGGTGTCGGTGACGACGCTGGACCGGCAGCTGGCGCGGACGATGGAGCCGCGCGCCTCGACGCCGGTGCGCAGGCTTGAGGCCATCAAGGGGCTTGCCGATGCGGGCATTCCGGTCGCCGTCATGGCATCGCCGGTCATACCGGGCCTCAACGACCACGAGATGGAGCGCATCCTCGATTCGGCCAAGGCCGCCGGCGCCTCGACGGCAAGCTACATCCTGCTGCGCCTGCCGCTCGAGGTCAGCCCGCTGTTCCGCGACTGGCTGCTGCGCCACTACCCAGACCGCTACCGCCATGTCATGTCGCTGGTGCGCTCGATGCGCGGCGGCAAGGATTACGACGCCGAGTTCAACAAGCGCATGAAGGGCAGCGGCCCCTATGCCTGGCAGCTGGCGCGGCGTTTCGAGATCACCACCAGGAAGCTCGGGCTGGACAGGAAATGGCGCGCCCTGCGCACCGACCTCTTCACGCCGCCGCACGGCACCGGCGTGCAGCTCAATCTCCTGTAGACACCGGTTCCGTCATGACCGCCCTACCCCGACTGCGTTCATGACGGCGGCTCCCTCCGCCAAGCCGCAGCCGGATTCCCGCCACCCAGCCTCACACGGGAATCCGGTCTTCAAGGGGCAGTTGATCCGGCTTCTGCCGTCCGGACAATGCTCTTTCACGGAGGGACTTGCAGGGGATCGGGTGGGCGTGCGAGTTTGCCGCACATGGCTCGCACCCCACCTGATTCTCGCAAACCAAACACCCGGAGCCGATCAAACGGCAGCGAACAGGCAACGCTGTTCGCGCTGCCGGACAACGCTCCCGATTTCAGCCTGGAGCGCGAGGCCGGAGCGCCGG
Organism: Nitratireductor sp. XY-223; assembly: GCF_004959855.1. GTDB lineage: Bacteria > Pseudomonadota > Alphaproteobacteria > Rhizobiales > Rhizobiaceae > Hoeflea_A. Next base: position 98,715 of record NZ_SPNT01000007.1, read on the forward strand.
CACGCCTGATCGCCGGCGCCGACGAGGCCGGGCGCGGGCCGCTGGCCGGACCGGTGGTCGCGGCCGCGGTGATCCTCAACCCGGACCGCATTCCGGATGGGCTGGACGATTCGAAGAAACTGCCCGAATCAAAGCGCGTATCGCTGTTCGACCAGATCCTTTCATCCGCCGTCGTCGCCGTTGCATCGTCCGGCCCCGCCCGCATCGACGACACCGACATCCTCAAGGCGAGCCTCGACGCCATGCGCCGGGCGGTCGCGGCGCTTTCACACCGGCCCGATCACGCGCTGATCGACGGGCGGGACGTGCCGCCCGGCCTCATTTGTCCGGCACGGGCGGTGATCAAGGGCGACGCCCGGTCGCTGTCGATCGCCGCCGCATCGATCGTCGCCAAGGTCACCCGCGACCGGATGATGGAACGGGCGGCCCGCGACCACCCGGCATTCGGCTTCGAACGACACGCGGGTTACGCTACCGCGGCGCACCGCAAGGCGATCGCCGAGACCGGCCCCTGCCCGCTGCACCGCATGAGCTTTCGGCCGATGCGGCGGGATTAAGCTACGGGCTCATAAGCGCGCAGGCGGAGCCGGATAGCGGGCAGCGACCGTTCAGAGCCCATTTCTACCGAGTTGGGGATGTTGCGGTTAGAACAGCGCAGAGGGAATCTGACTCATTGGAACGAGCCTGCTACCTTCTTCTCCTTGGGACAACGTCCTTGAACTGCTCATAGCCTTTCCAGGCTGGTTCGACCGGAGGTTCATTGTCATCCGGCAGATACCTGGAGGGTTTGCCGTTCTCCAAATCGGGAATATATCGCGGGCAGTTGGGGAATATGTGCCTGGGCGTGACCTGGACAATGGCCTGTGCGCCATCGAAATCATGTATCAGAGGGCTCTCCAAATCCACGACCGCTGTCCCATTGACACGCAAGCGTCTTGGGGTATCGCCCATCGCAATGAACAGCAGGCCAACATTCGGATTCGACATGATATTACCGAGGCTTTTGAACATGCCATTCCCGTCATAATCAGGAAAGACCAAACAATCCGGACCAGTGATCCTCACAAATCCAGGCGGACCACCCTTGAATGAGCAGTCGGGCTGTCCTTCGGGGGTAGATGTTGCCAGAAAAAAGAATGGAAGTTGTCCAACAAAACTGACGTCGGTTTCGTCGAATTGAGTCCGGTTGTACTGCTCGACGAGCCTGTCAGCCAAAGATGTCGACCCAAACGCGTCTTGGAGGTCTCGATTTCCACGGTGGTACATCAAGGGCCGGCCCTCTTGTATTGCGATCAGTAAACAGCAGGAAGTCCAGAAAGGCAATTTCGCGACAAAGTCGCACTCAGCCCAACGCGACACAGCGTTTCTAGGCCTAAATCCCACACTGAGACGATCGCCACTGCTCGAGGAGGACCAGGGGCACGGACGGTCAGATCCACGCCGAGATCCGGAGCCTGTTCGTGTGGTTCGACCTGAAGCGCCGCAAGGCCGTTACCGGCCCGCAAGCGTTGCTGGACGGCATGGACGCGCTGCCACGGACGGATGATTTCGCCGTCCTCGACTGACCGCGCGCCCAAATCCGTCAGGCCGCCTGCGCAGCCGGCTCGCGCGCCTCGCGATGGGCGATGTAGATCGACGCCGAGACGATCAGCAACGAGCCGAACCACAGGTTTCCGGTGGGCACGAAGCCGAAGACGACCCAGCCGGCCACCACGTTGAGCGGCAGCTTCAGGTGATCGAAGGGCTGCACGTAGGCCGCGTCGGCGCTGGCATAGGCACGCACGATCAGGAACTGCGCCGCCATGGTCATGACACCGGCGCCGACGATCAGCGCCGCAGCCACCATGCCGGGAATGGCGAAGCCGCCGGCCGTCGTGGCGAGGCCCGCATTGATGGGCGTCAGCAACAGCAGCATGTAGAGCGTGATGGTCTGCGAGGATTCGGTATCCGTGAGCTTCTTGGTCATCAGCGACGTCGCCGCCCAGAACACGGCCGCGGCGACCGGCAGCAGCGTCGCGCCGGTGAAGGCGTCGGACCACGGCGCCAGGATGATCATGCCGCCGACGAAACCGAGAAGTGTCGCAAGCCAGCGTGCCGGGCCGACACGCTCGCCGAGCAGTAGGCCGGCGCCGAGCGTGACGAAGAATGGCGATGTCATGATGAGCGCGATCGCCTGCCAGATCGGCACCGACGCAAGGCCGGCGACCCAGAACTGGACACCGATCGCGGCCAGCGCCACACGCATCACGTGGGCGCCGGCATTGGCCGTCTTCAACACGCCCATTCCGGTGCGGACGATCCACGGCAGGCCGCACAGCATGGCGACGAGATACTGCCAGAACGCCGCCGAGGCCGGCAACATGCCGAACCGCATGGTGACGGCCTGGAGGCCGACATTGACGAGCGCGAAGGCTGCGCCGCCGAGAACCATGTAGGCGGCTCCGGCCAGTGCCGGATTGTGCTGAAAAGAACGCGAATTTGAGTGGGGATTGATCTGATTCATCACATGTTCCTTCAAAAGAACCTATAAGAATCAGGGCATACAGGCATGACCGTCGGCATTCCAAAGGCGGAATGCGTCCGTGTCCTGACCCGCTCTCTTCCATCCGGACTGTGACCGTCGGCTTCGGAATTGCACCGAATCTGCTGACCCCGATCCTTGCGGACCGGGCGCTCGCGGGCTTCGAATCCCTGTCGCTGTCGCTTAAGGGCTTCGTCACCGCCGGTGGGGAATTTCACCCCGCCCTGAGAACGAATGCGCCGGCAGGTTTCCCGCCGGTGCGCACAAAGCGATAAATCAAAAACCGGCAAAAGAAAAGGCCGGGCGAACCCGGCCTTTGTCCAATCCGATCGTCGATACGCCTCAGTTGAGCCGTTCCTTCAGCTCGGCGACGGACGCCTCGAACAGTTCCGCGGTCTTCTTCTCGTCGGCCTTCTCGGCGATGAGCGTCTGTGCCGCAGCGACCGCGATGTCGACCGCCGACTGGCGAACTTCGTTCACGGCCTCGGTTTCGGCGAGAGCAATCTTCTGCTCGGCCATTGCCGTTCGGCGGGTGACGTATTCTTCCGTTTTGGCCCGCGCCTCGGCAACAAGGCCGGCCGCCTCGTGTTCGGCGGCGGCGATGACTTCGCTGGCTTCTTTCTCGGCGTCCTTGCGCTTGCGCTGATACTCGGCAAGGAGTTGCTGCGCCTCTTCGCGCAGCCGGCGCGCCTCATCCAGTTCGTTGCGGATCTTGTCGGCCCGTTCGTCAAGCGACTTGGCGACCATGCCCGGAACCTTGAGATAGGCAATCAGCGCAAGGAAGAGGACGAGCGAAACCAGGGCCCAGAATGTGGCGTCCATTAATCCCTCCCCTCGGCTGCGGCCTTGACCGCAGCGTTCAGCTTGGCCTTGGTGACCGTACCGCCGATAAGCTGGCTTACGATGGCTGCCGTGGTGTCGGCGGCAATGGCACCGACCTCGGCCAGGGCCTTCTTCTTGACGGCGGCGATTTCGGCTTCTGCCTTCTCCAGCTTGCCGGCAACGTCGGCCTCGACCTTCGCACGCTCGTCATCGGCATCGGACTTGGCGGCATCGCGTGCGGCCTGGGCTATCTCATGGGCCTTGGACTTGGCGTCGGCCAGTTCCTGCTCATAGGCCGCGAATGCCTGGTCCGCCTCTTCCTTCAGGCGGCTTGCCTCGTTGAGGTCCTGGGCGATGCGGTCGCGGCGCGTCTCGAGGATGCTGCCGATGCGCGGCAGTACGACACGGGACATGAACAGGTAGAACAGGCCGAAGGTAATGGCCAGCCAAAGCAGCTGAGAAGCAAATGTGGAGCTGTCAAACGGCGGGAAGTTGCCTTCCGCCGCATGTTCAGCAGCTTGTTCAGTGGCTGCATGGGCCGCTGTTACGAGCATGATTGCCTCCAATGGGTTCCACAATGCCGCGGGCGGCCAATCGCGCCCAGGCACCGCGGTTCAATATCCGGAGCGGCTCGCTCGCGCGGACCACTCGCGGCCACACCGTTCGGCATGGCCGGATACGCCGGCTTGATCAGACGGCGAACAGGAGGAGCAGTGCAACGAGCAGCGAGAAGATGCCCAGGGCTTCGGTAACGGCAAAGCCGAAGATCAGGCGGCCGAACTGGCCGTCGGCTGCCGACGGGTTGCGCAGCGCGCCGGACAGGTAGTTGCCGAAGATGGTGCCGAGGCCGATGCCCGCACCGCCCATGCCGAGACAAGCAATGCCTGCGCCGATGTATTTTGCTGCTTCCGCTTCCATGATGAACTCCTTCGAATGGGAAAATTGCGGCTATGTGACAGGCGGCCTCGCCGCCGTGTTCTTCTCCTAGTGGCCGGGATGCAGGGCGTCGTTGAGGTACATGCATGTCAGTACCGCAAAAACATAGGCCTGCAGGAAGGCGACCAGAAACTCGAGACCGGTCAGCGCGACCGTCATGACCAGTGGCAATATGGCGCCGCCGATGCCGAGCGCGCCCAGCGCGCCCAGGGACGTGACGAAGCCCGCGAAAACCTTGAGCGTGATGTGTCCGGCCAGCATGTTGGCGAAAAGACGAACCGAAAGGCTGATCGGACGGGAAAGGAACGAGATGACCTCGATGAGCACGACCAGCGGCAAAAGCATGCCTGGAACGCCGCTGGGGACAAACAAATTGAGAAAGCCGAGGCCGTGTTTCATGAAACCGTAGACCACCACGGTTCCGATCACCAGGATGGCGAGCGCGAAGGTGACGATGATGTGGCTGGTAACGGTGAAGAAATAGGGGAACATGCCGAGCAGGTTGGCGACCAGCACGAACATGAAGAGCGAGAAGACCATCGGGAAGAACCGCATGCCGGCGGATCCCGCCCCGTCACGCAGCATCGAGGCCACGAACTCGTAGCACATTTCCGAAATCGACTGCATGCGGCTCGGGACCATTCCGCGGTTTGATGTCGTCAGAAACAGGAAACCGGATGCCGCGGCAACCGTGGCGACCATGAACAGCGACGAATTGGTGAAGGAGAAATCCAGACCGCCGACCTCGATCGGGATGATCTTGCTGATCTGGAACTGGTGGATCGGATCGTTTGCCACCTTATGCCTCTCTCTTTGCGCCGGCCCGTTCAGCCATTGGCGTTATGGTTCTTGCCCCGGTCGTCCTTGCGGTCGAGGCGGTTATCCGCCACCAGACCGGCCGAACGCATGACGTTCAAAACCCCGGCAACGAAACCCAGCAGAAGAAACAGGATCATCCCCCACGGCGTCGTCCCCAGGAAACGGTCGATCAGATAGCCGAGAAGCGCACCGACGAAAATCGCAGCGACAAATTCGGTCGAAAGCTGAAACGCCTTGGCGTAGGACGACTTGCCCGCCCATTCGGCTTCCTTGCCCGGTTTGTCGGCCGGCCGGCGGGAAGCGAGTTCTGCCTCCAGCTGCCTGCGGCGCTCTTCCAGACCATCGGCCTGATCATTCCGTTCGCCGTCGTCAGGAGCAGTTTTATCTGTTCCTTTGTTTTGCGCTGGTTTTCGCATGAAAGTCGCGCTCCACAAGGTGCCTGACGATCTGGAACGGGACCGTTCCGAAGTCGGGCGCAACATAGTTTTCCACCCATGCCAAGTCAAGGCGACATTCGAACCGATATCAGCCTGAAATTCTTATTAAAAATCAATAAATTATAGGTTCGCCATCGGATTCTCAGACTTAAGTGTCAAAGAATCATTCCGCGATGCGGCACTTTGCCCGCGGCGCGGCGGCGGCGACGGGCAATTTCCCGGCCGGCGCCCGCTCGCCCGTGTTTGCCGTCGATCGCGTCTCAGCAGCAGCGCAGCACCGGCATGTTGGCGGCGAACAAGGCCTCGCTCAGTTGCAGCATAACCGCATGGTCCGGCGTGAAGAGGTAGACGACGTCCCAACGTTCCGTCATGGCATCGCTGCCGATGGCCGCGAGGCCGAATTTCCCGTCCAGTTCGCGCCGAAACCGCATCGGCAGGTCGCTGCCGTAGCCGCGCCAGTGATAGTGGCTCTCGGGCGCCGCCCGTCCGAGTTCGAACGTCTCGACGCAGAAGGCGGTGACCGGAACGGTGATCTGAAGGACACCGTGCGGCCGCAGCACGCGAAACAGCTCGCGCATGCCGGCAAAATCATCCTCGACATGCTCGAGCACATGATTCGCGACAATCCAGTCATAGCTTCCGTCCGGACGGTCGATGGCGCTCAGATCGAGGCTGTTCTCCTCCTCGAAGACGGAAATCTCGAAGGACTTGAACCGCTCCTTCGGGGCGGCAATGTCACGCGAGAACTGCAGTGCGGACGCCTCGGAGAGCATGGTGTCGGGCAGTGCGTCGTAGACCTGCCGGATGATGCGGTGGCGCTCCAGCGACTTGCAGGTTATGCAGCGCGGCGCCTGTCCGTTCTTCGCCAGACGGCCGGACGGTCCCGGCCGGAAGGCGGTGCCGCCGCATATGTTGCAGGTCGCCATGGGTTCCCCTTTTCAGTAAAATCGCGGCGCGTCAGACGGCGCATCGCCGTGCGCCACAGATAGGCGCAGTCGCGCCCGGCGGCAAGCGCCGGCGCGATTCACGCACTTCAGAGTTCTTGGTGACTAGCTCCAGCCACCGCCATAAGTGCGGTAGAAAATGTGGAGACCGATCCGGCCGACGCGCTTCATGCGGCGCGCCCATTTCGGCCGCACATAGGTGGCATGGTAATGGGTCGAGGAACCCACCTCGTCGAGCCAGATCTTGCCGGCGGTCACGGCCATGGACACGTCCTTGGCAATCGACCAGTGGCGCCGCGAACGAACACGGTCGCGGATGCCGTCGCAGGCGAAGGAGAACTGGCAGCGGTTGCGCCAGCGCTTGTTCTGGTAGACGACGCCGCAGATGGTGTTCGGATAGGCCGGGTTGCGCACACGGTTCAAGATGACCTGCGCAACCGCCGCCTGACCCTTCACCGGCTCGCCGCGCGCCTCGAAATAGACACCGGAGGCGAGGCACCGCTGTTCACGATCGGAAAAGACATGCTCCGGCAGCACGTGCCGCGCCCAGGCATGGTCGTTCTTCTGCGCAGGCGGAACGAAGCGGCCGCCCTCGTCGCGCAGTACCGAAGCGAACGGAGAATCGCTTGCATAGTCAGGTTCCGGCGCATAGGCGGTGGCAAGCACGTCGTGATTGTCGTTGTTGACCAGGCTTGCCAGCATGACCGGCACCTTGCTCTTGGTCCCGGTGGCCGAGCGCCTGTGGAAGGCCGTGGCGATCTCGACCTCCCGCCCGCGGATGTCCGGTTCGGAAAAGGCCATCCGCAGCCCGTCGGGATCGGCGGGCATGGTAACCATGCTGCGGCGCTCAAGGATCGATCCGGCGGAGAAATGCCTGGGCGGCGCCACCGGCACGGTGCTCGTCACCCGCCCGCGCTTCTGGTCACGTGTGACGCGGTCCTCGTCCGGTCCTGCATCCGTATTGCCGTTCTTGTGGCGGAACGCGATGGTGCGCCCGTCCGCCGTCTTCATGCTGACATTGCCGGCCGTGGAGCCTGTCGTGATCGGGTCGGTGAAAACCAGTTCGACATCGTGGATGGAGCCCGCGGGCGCATCGACGAGATAGGTCTGCCACCGGTCAACACCACTCATTCCCCCGGTGACCACGCTGGCCATATCGGAAAATGCCGTGGACGATGTCGAAATGAAGAAACCCAGCACCCCAAACGCAACGGGCGCTGTCCAGCCACGGTCAATTGACGCAAGCCGGCCCAAATCGGCTAATCTTTGACGCAAAAACCCTACTCCGCGCACCCGTACTGAACACTATTGTTCGGATGATGGAGTATTAACCTTTATGGAGCGTTAATCGGGCAGGCCCGCCTTTTTTCACAATCTTCGGATAAATTATTGTTTCACACGTGTAGCATTTGGTCAGCCGACAAATCAGCTACCGCCGTTTCTTGCGTGGCGCATACGGATTGTCGCCCTTGCGGTAGGACACCCGCAGGGGAACGCCGGGCAGGTCGAAATCCTCGCGCAGCCCGTTGATCAGGTACCGTGTATACGAGGCCGGTAGGGCCTCGGGCCGTGAGCAGGAAATGACGAAACCCGGCGGGCGGGCCTTTACCTGCGTCATGTATTTCAACCGGATGCGGCGGCCGGAGACCGCCGGCGGCGGGTGCTGGACCTGCATGGATTCGAGCCAACGATTGAGCCTGGCGGTCGGAATGCGCCGGTTCCAGACCCGGTGCGTGTCGATCACGCATTGCATCATCTTGTCGAGACCGGAGCCGGTCAGGCCGGACACCGGCACTGCGCGGATGCCGCGCGCCTGAGGCAGCAGACGCCCGGTCTTTTCCCTCAGATCGGCAAGCGCCTGCTGACGGTCCTCGATCTTGTCCCACTTGTTGAAAACGATGACCGGCGCCCGACCCTCGCGGATGACGAGATCGGCGATCTGCAGATCCTGCTTCTCGAACGGCACGTCGGCGTCGAGCACGATCACCACGACCTCGGCGAAGCGGATGGCTCTAAGCGCATCGGCGACCGAGAGCTTCTCGAGTTTCTCCTGGACGCGCGCCTTGCGGCGCAGACCCGCGGTGTCGAACATCTTGATGCGCCGCCCCTTCCAATCCCATTCAACGGATATGGAATCGCGCGTGATACCGGCCTCCGGACCGGTCAAAAGCCGCTCCTCGCCGAGAAAGCGGTTGATCAGCGTCGATTTGCCGGCGTTCGGCCGGCCGACGATCGCGACCCGCAGCGGCTTGCTTTCGTCATAGTCCTCCGATTCCGCTTCGTCCTCTTCGGACGGGACGATATCGACATTGGTGACGGCTTCCTCGTCTTCGGCCGGCAAGGCCCTTTCCTCGCCAAGCGCCGCGACGATGGCATCGCGCAGATCGAGCATGCCTTCGCCGTGCTCGGCGGAAATGGGACAGGGCTCGCCGAGCCCGAGCCGGAAGGCATCGAGGAGACTTGCCTCCGCGCCCCGCGCCTCGGCCTTGTTGGCAACGAGGACGACCGGCTTGCCGCGCTTGCGCAGGATGGTTGCCAGCGTCTCGTCGGCCGGTGTCACGCCCATCTTGGCATCGATGAGGAACAGGGCCAGATCGGCCTCGTCGATGGCGGCCTCGGTCTGGGCGCGCATGCGGCCTTCGAGGGTATCGGGGCCCGACTCCTCGAGCCCGGCCGTATCGATGATGCCGAACTTCAGGTCGACAAGGCGAGCCTCGCCGGGACGGCGGTCCCGGGTCACGCCCGGCGTGTCATCGACAAGGGCGAGCTTGCGTCCGGCCAGCCGGTTGAACAATGTCGACTTGCCGACATTGGGACGCCCGATAATTGCCACGGAAAATGTCATGTGTCCGACCGTCTCGAGACGACGCAGCGGTCCAATGGGTCAGGACTGCTGCCCGCCCTGCCCGCTGGCGGCGATAACATCCAGCATCAGTTGCGCGCGTTGGGAAATGCCGCCCGGAACACCGGTGTCGCCGGCGATGAGTTCGAACCACTGCCGCGCCTGTACGAAGTCGCCCTGCTTCCAGGCCGACAGGCCGAGCGCTTCCCTGGCCGAGTGGCGCAACGGATTGTCGGCGCCGCTCAGCGCCTCGGCCTGAACGGCGACATCGTCATAGGAGCCGAAATCGACGAGCAGATAGGCGGCCCTGATGCGGGCGATGTCGCGGATGGCGGCCGGAACGCTACGATCGTTGCCGATGGTCGAAAAGTCGGCGATGGCCGCCTCGTGATCGCCCCTGTCGGCCAGCACCGTGGCAGCGCGCATGCGCGCCAGCGCCGGATAGGATCCGTAGCCGGTGGTCTCGAGCTCGCGCAGCGCCGCCAGCGCCTCGTCCTGACGGCCCTCGCGGGCAAGATTGAGGGCGGCGAGGAAGGCATCGCCCGACCGCGAGGCCTGGGTCTGCTGCCAATATTCGTAACCGCGCACGCCGGCCGTGCCGACCACGATCAGTACGGCAAGGCCGATAATGTATTTGCCGAACCGCTTCCAGATCGATTTCATCCGGTCGGAGCGCAGCTCTTCATCGACCTCGCGGATAAAACTGTCGTCAGACATGGTGCCTACCGGATCCACCGGCCCTCAACTCGGCGCGGGCATCGGCCCGCCGCCATCTGCTCTTCTTGTTCAGGCGGGCCTTGTAGCCGATTTTACAGCGTATGTAAGAAAAAATGTCAAAATTGCTCAATTGCCGCTCACAGTACGACCGGGGGCACACCGATCAGCCACTCGTGCAGCTTCCAGACGAACAGCACATAGATGGCGGCGCCCGCCACCACGGCGATGACGTCGTTGCGCACCGGTCCTTGTTCCACATCCTGCGCCTGCCCCTCGGGCACGCGCCGTTTGACCGATATCCGGTCGGCCACCGCCCAGGCCAGGAAGGTGCCGAACAACAGCACCGATGCGAGGTCGCCATTGGCCAGCAGATGGGCAAAGGCCCACAGTTTGACCGCCAGAAGCATCGGGTGCTTCAAAACCGCCTTCAGCCTGCCCGTAGGAACGCCGTAGACGGCGAGCGAAATGAAGGAAAGCAGCATTATGAACAGCGCAATGTGGCTCATCCAGACCGGTGGCGTATAGAGGATAGGCCCCTCGAAGCGGGCCATTGAAAACCCCCAGATGATCAGGATGAAGCCGACCAGCGAGACCAGCGAATAGGCCCCCTTCCAGGCATTGTCGCCGCGGGTCTCGATAAAGCGGGCGCGGAAGTCGGGCGCGAATATGCGCACAGAGTGAACGCCCAGGAACAGGATCAGTCCAAGTATCAGTATAAGCATGATGTCCCCTCTTGCTTGCCCGGGTCACCGCCGCAAACAAGCAAGACGTGCCCCACCGCTGGCTGCCGGCCGTCGATCAAGGTGTTTGCGGCGCGTTCACCATGGCGCCGGACACAACTTGCGTCACCGGAATCGCATCCTTAGCATATGAAAATGGCCATTGATCTTGAAATTGCAAGAACGCGGCTCGCCGCGCGCAAGGCCGAAATAGAGGCCCTGTCGAAGCTTTCCGAAGAGTCACGATCGACCGTGGTGCTCGACCAGCAGGCGGTCGGCCGGCTGTCGCGCATGGATTCGATGCAGCAGCAGGCCATGGCCGAAGCGCAGGAGCGCCAGCGCAAGCGCGACCTGGTGCGAATCGAAATGGCCGAGCGGCGAATCAAGGACGGCGAGTACGGCTACTGCACGGAATGTGACGAGGAAATCCCCGACGGCCGCCTTGAAATCGACCCAATGGCTGAAAAATGTGTGCATTGTGCTTCGTAGCCGAGGCATCCGCCTGACAATGTCACTTGAGTAAATTGCCCGACCAGGTTCGGCGTTGTATCGTCATCGCGCGGTCGTCACTGCATCAAGCAGTCGCGTGATATTGTGAATTACCCTGAATCCGAAGGGCCTCATGTTCAAGTTGTACAAACTCACCGCGATCGTATTTCTATCCGCATTGCTCGTACCGCAAACCCAGGCAAAGGACACCAGACCGGAACAGCTCGTCATCGTCTCGTTCGACGGCGCGCACGACAATGATCTGTGGCAAAAGAGCCGGGATATCGCCCGGCGAACCGGCGCGCGCTTCACCTATTTCCTGTCCTGTACGTTCCTCATGACGAAGGACCAGAGATGGTCTTACAAGGCTCCCGCACAGAAGGCCGGACGCTCCAATGTGGGATTTGCGAGGGACGAGGCCGAGGTGCAGAGGCGGCTTGACCATATCTGGCAGGCGCGCAACGAAGGCCACGAGATTGCCAGCCACGCCTGCGGACATTTCGACGGCGGCGACTGGAGCGAGCGTCAGTGGCGGTCCGAGCTCTCGGCATTTTCAAAGACAATGGAAGACGCTTGGTCGAATGCAGGCGTGGCGGACCGGGAACCGGAAGGCTGGCAGGCTTTCGTCCGCGAGGACGTGACCGGATTCAGGGCGCCTTACCTGTCGACCAACGGCAATCTGAACCCCGCCCTGAAAAAATCCGGCTACGCCTATGATGCGAGCGGCGTGTCGCGCGGGCCGGTGCAACCGCGCACGGGCCTCGCCTTCAGCACGTTCGATCTGCCGCTCATTCCCGAGGGTCCTGGCAACAGGCGGGTGATCGCCATGGACTACAACATGTTCGTGCGCCACTCCGGCGGCATCGAGAACGCGGCCAAGTCCGGGGTCTATGAGGAGCGCGCCTACCAGGCCTTCCGGCGCGCCTTCGACCGGCAATACCGGGGGCCGCGCCGGCCGCTGCAGATCGGGATGCATTTCGTCGAAATGAACGGCGGAGCCTATTGGCGGGCGGTGGAGCGGCTCTTAAGCGATGTCTGCGGCCGAGAGGACGTTTCCTGCATCACCTATGCCGGCGCGCTCGACACCATCAAGGCGCGAAGCCGCGTCGACGGCGGCGCATAGAAACCCATCATCTCCAGTTTAAGGACGTTCTGCCTCGATCACCGATGAAAGCGGATCGGACGAGGCATCGATGCGCGCCAGATAGGCCTGGTCAATCTCCGGCAACGGCTCGTTCCTGATCGCGGCCTCGAATGCCTTCAGCCTTTTGTAGATCGACATCAGCTCGACGATCGTCGTCCACGAGTTCACCAGGTACTGGAACGAATTGGAGACCTGGGCAAAGGCCGTCAGGATCTGCTGAATGAGGCCGAGGGTGATCTTGCCGGCGGTAATCGTCGGAATGAGTATGAAATAGGCAAAGATGTTGTCCGCCTGCAGGAAAAAGCCCCGGGCAATATTGAAGTACATATAGTGGAAATAGAGGCGAAAATAGTTCTTGCGGACATTGTTGAAGAGTTCGGCGACGGTCGGCGGCTGCGCCCTTTTCTCATCGTCCTCGCCATAGACCAGCTCCTTGCGGTAGGCCGCCTCGACCCGCTGGTTCTTGAACTCCAGACCGGGCAGCTTGATCCCGACAACGGATAAAAGCACTGTGCCGAAGAGCGACCAGAATATCGCGGCCGTGAACAGAGGCGACGGGATTTCGCCGATGATCGGCAATTCGCTGACATAGCCCGACAGGCTCCACAGGACCGGCAGGAACGCAAACAGCGTCATGACGGAATCGACCATGCTGACGCCGAGCCCTTCCATGATGCCGGCGAAGCGCATGGTGTCTTCCTGGACACGCTGCGAGGCGCCCTCGATATGCCGGACCTCTTTCCAGCGCGACATGTAGTAATTGTTCATGGCGGTGCGCCAGCGGAAGATGTAGTGGCTGACGAGAAACCGGGTGGCGACAAAGACGGCCATGGCCATGAAGGCGATGTAACCGAAGATCATGATGAGACCGTAAAGGTCGGCGGCGGTCACCGTCCCCTCGCCCTCCAGTGCCGATTGAACGGAATCGAAGAACGGTCTGCGCCAGTTGTTGAGCGCCACGGAAACCTGGACGGAAAAATAGGTGGAAAACAGTATCAGTGCCGAGCCGAGCACCGACCAGATGAACCATGGATGCGGCGAAAAGCGATACCAGAAGACCGCGAAGATCGCGACGACAACGGCGTAATAGACGTAGAACCACAAAAAGCTCTGGGTCCAGAAATAGCGGATGCCGACAACTTCCGCGTCGTCCGGTGCGAATTCAAACCCCAGCGCGGTACCGATCCCGGTCCCGTACATGTACCAGATGAAAGCCGACAATAAGGCCCAGGCGACCGCGGACAGGAAAAACACCTTGGGCTGAGGAAAGAAGGATTTGAACACGGTTCGTCTCTTCCGGTTTGCTGCTTGTTATATTGACGGAGTCAAATATCTGACCGCCCATTAACGCATTTTACCTGGAACGAATACCTATGGCCGAACACCAGGCTTTGCATATCACAATTGCGTTCCCTGCGCGTGTGTCGCGGCCATGGCCGCCAGGACCGCCGCCAGGATGAGCGCTGCGGCGGCAACCAGGCTGCCTGACGTATATGTGCCGGAAATCTCGGCGAGATACCCCGCCACGATCGGACCGATGATCTGGCCGGTGCCGAAGCATGCGGTCATGATGGCAAGCGCCCGCCGGGGCGACCGTCCGGCAAGCAGCCGCCCGGCCTGCAGGCCGTAGGCGGTTATGGCGATGAAGGTGGCGCCGAGCAGCGCACCGCCGACGAAGGGCCCGATCGGCAGCGGCACCAGCACGCTGGCGGCGACACCGGCCGCCTCCACCACGCAGCCGGCCGAAAAGGCCGCAAACAGGCTGAAATGCCTGCGGAACGGGGCCCACAGGACCAGCGAGAAGGTCGCCGCGATGCCGGTCGCCATCCAGACCCAGCCTTCCAGCGGCGATTGCCCGGCGCCGCCGCGAACGATCGCCACGAGAAATGTCGCGGTGACGATGTAGCCGATGCCGAACAGGCCGTAGGCGGCAGAAATCAGCAGCAAGGGCCGATCCCAAACGAGCGGCGGTTCCTTCCTGCCGTTGGCGGAATGCGCCGGGTCGGCACGCACCAGGACGGTGGCGACCAGCGCTCCGGCTGCCGCCAGCAAGGCCGAGGCGTACCAGCCGACCGGCCAGTGCGCGTCAGCCCGCAGCAGGATCATGAGCAGGATCGCCGATATGATCATTCCGATGCCAACACCGCTGAAATGGACCGCCTGAAGGTCGTGGCGGCCGGCAACGTCGAAATGGCTGAAGATGATGGTCGACACGAAAATCATCGAAAAGGCGCTGGCGATGCCCGCAGCAAAACGAATGGCGGCCAGCGCCAGCACTCCATCGACCAGCGGTATGGCCGCCAGCAGCACCGTCGTGGCGACCAGGCCGCCGACGAAGACCCGCCGCTCGATGCCCGCGGCCCAGCCGTAGGCGGCAAGGACAGCGCCAAGAAGATAGCCGACATAGTTGGCAGAGGCGATGAAGCCGGCATCGGCCGGGTTGAGGCCGAGACCCTGCATGAGATCCGGCAATAGCGGCGTATAGACGAACCGTCCGAGCCCCATGGCAACGGCCATGGCAACCAGCCCACCGGCTGCCAGCCGGACGACGGACGGATGGGATTGATGTTCGGCGGGAACCGTATCCGCCTTCCGGTTGCCGAGAGACATGCGCGAGCTATGGCATTGCGTCGCGTTGCGCGCAAGGCCGGTTTTCATCTAACTGCACACGGGGACCGCGATCGAAAGAGCCGGCTTGACAGTGCTAATATTTAACATTAGTGTTATTTAACCAATGAGGTAAATAATGAACGTGCAGCACATATTCTCC
Organism: Nitratireductor sp. XY-223; assembly: GCF_004959855.1. Classification (GTDB taxonomy): domain Bacteria; phylum Pseudomonadota; class Alphaproteobacteria; order Rhizobiales; family Rhizobiaceae; genus Hoeflea_A. The sequence continues at coordinate 113,875 of NZ_SPNT01000007.1, forward strand.
GCCCTGTCGGATCCAACGCGTTTCGCGATCGTCGAACAGCTCCTTGAAAAGGGCGACCAGACGGCGGGCTCGCTTGCCGAACCTTTCAACATCTCCAAGCCGGCCATCTCAAGGCATTTGAAGGTGCTGGAGGAAGCCGGCGTGATCGAGCGCAAGATCGACCGGCAGTTCCGATCCTTTAGCGTGCGCCCGCAGAGCCTGCGCAGCCTGGATGACTGGATCGGGCGTTACCGCCGCTTCTGGCAGACATCGTTCGACCGGCTGGAAAAAGTCCTGCAGGACAACAAGGAAAAGGAAAACAAAGATGACGACCGTGATTGACGATCAGGTGCTCTACATCGAGCGCACCATCGCAGCCCCGCCCGACAAGGTCTTCGATGCATGGATCAACCCGGACATGCTGATTCAGTGGTGGGGCCCGGAAGGCATGAGCATTCCCAAGCACAACCTTGATGTGCGCGAGGGCGGCAGCTGGGAGACGACCATGCGCAACGCGGAAGGCGGCGAAGTCATTGTCTCCGGGATCTACAAGGCGATCGACCGACCCAACCGGCTGGTCTTCACCTGGGCCTGGCACCAGCCCGACGGCTCGCGCGGAGAGGAAACCGAAATCACGGTCACATTCGAAGCCGTTGACCGCGGCACCAAGATGAAGCTCGACCAACGCGCGTTCGCCGAAGTCAGCAATCGCGACAATCACCGCATGGGCTGGGATTCGAGCTTCAACTGCCTCGACAAACTGTTTGAATAGGGAGAAGAGCCATGCAGGATCATGCCGTTGTTTCTCGCGAAGAGTGGCTGAAAGCGCGGGTTGCGCTGCTTGAGCGCGAAAAAGCCTTTAACCGCGAACGCGACGCGCTCAGCCATGAGCGCCAGGCGCTGCCATGGGTCGAGGTGACCAAGGACTACACATTCGACACCGCCGCCGGCAAGAAGTCGCTGGGCGACCTCTTCGGCGAAAACAGCCAGCTTGTCGTCTACCACTTCATGTACGGACCGGACTGGGAGGCAGGCTGCAAGAGCTGCTCGTTCCTGGCCGACAGCTTCGACCGCAATGTCGTGCACCTGGCGGCACGGGACGTTACGCTCGTCGCCGTTTCGCGGGCGCCGCTCGAAACGCTAGACGCCTTCAAGAAACGCATGGGCTGGAGCTTCGACTGGATCTCATCGCTCGGCAGCGACTTCAACTACGACTTCGAAGTCTCGTTCACAGAAGAAGCGCGGGAAAAGGGGACCATCCGCTACAATTACCGGGCCAGCGAATTCCCGGCGGATGAAGCTCCGGGGGTCAGCGTCTTCTACAAGGACGCCGACGGAAAGATCTTCCACACCTATTCGACCTATGCGCGCGGTCTCGACATGCTGATCGCCTGTTACCATTTCCTCGATCTCGTTCCCAAGGGACGCGACGAGAACCAGCTGCCCTACCCGATGGACTGGATCCGCCTTCGGGACGAATACGGCAAGGCGTAACCGGAAACTGCCGGCAAAACCTGATGACAGGCCGCCTCGCGGCCTGTTTTCGTATCATATGACCGGTGATTGGCGTGGCAGGCGGACCCTGATTGCGGCGTTCTCTTCCTCGCGCGGCACGATCTCGACGGAGCCGCCGTGCGCCCTTGCGATCTGGTCGACCAGCGGCAGGCCGAGGCCGTAACCCTCGACATTCTGCCGGTCAGCGCCACGGTAGAAGGGCCGGAACACCTTCTCCCGGTCCTTCTCGGCAATGCCCTCCCCCCAGTCGCGAACCGTCAGCGTCACGGTGTCGTCATCGGCCTCCAGTTCGACGAACACCGGCGGAACACCGTGCTTGTGTGCGTTTTCCAGCAGGTTCGCCAGCAGGCGGTGAAGAAGGCGCGGATCGCCGCTGATCTCCGGCGCCCGCCCGGACAGCCGGCAATCGTCGTAGCGGGCGCATTCCTCGGCCGCCAGGGCGACGAGATCGACGGGCTGGTTCATGTTGACGTTCGCGCCCGCGTCCAGCCGGCTCATCAGGAGGATCTCGTCGATGAGATTGTCGAGTTCGGCGATGTCCCGCTGCAGGTCTTTCTTTCGCTTCGGGTCCTGCTCGCCTTTCGACATCTCCAGGCCGAGGCGGATGCGCGACAGCGGCGTGCGCAGTTCGTGCGAGGCGTTGGCGAGCAGCAGCCGATGCGCACCGACCAGTTTCTCGATCTTCTCGGCCGCCTCGTTGAAGCTCTCGGCGAGCTTGGCCACCTCGTCGCGCCCGCGTACCTCGACGCGAGCGCTCAGTTCGCCGGCCCCTATGCGCTCGACACCGCGTTGCAGAAGTTCCAGCCGCTTGGTGAGGCGGCGCACCAGCGGAAATGCAGCGAGACCGACGCACACGGCGACAATCAAGAGCATCAGGAGCAGATCGCGCAACGGCTTGAACCCGTCCCCGCCGGGCGGGTCGGCGACAACGGAGCGGCCGTCCGGCAGGCGCAGCGAAAAGGCCGGCCCTTCCGATGTCCGCCGCCAACCGCTGCGCCGGTTGTGCCGGGAGCGCAGGATTTTCGGCTCGCCGTAAGCCGCGATCAGCTCCCCTTCGGCATCGAACAGGCTGATATCGAGTTCGAGTTCGCGGCCAAGCGAATTGACCGCGGCCTGCTGTTCGCTGTCCGGGGCGTCCGCGGGCGGCAATGTGAGAGCCACAAACCGGCCCGCCACTTCCGTGATCCGCCGATCCTCGCCGTCGCGTCCGAACGCGTTCCACAGGATGCCGGACAAGATGGCCACGAGAACAAGGCTGGCGATCAGGGTCAGGTAGATCTGGAGGTAAAGGCGCCGTCTCAGCATCGGACCAGGCCTTGAAGGTGGTCAGTGCTTCGCATCAGTCCTGCGACCGGGCGAAGACGTAGCCCGCCCCCCTGACGGTAATCAGCCGGCGCGGCCGGTTGGGATCTTCCTCGATCTCGGCGCGGATGCGCGAAACGTGCACATCGATCGACCGGTCGAACGCCGCCAGGTCCTCACCTTTCAGCGCGTTCATGATGTAGTCGCGGCTGAGCACCCGGCCGGCGCTCCCGGCCATGATGTGCAGCAGTTTGAACTGGTGCGGGGTCAGCGCGCAGACCCGCCCTCCGATGCGCGCCTCCATGGCCTGCGGATCGATCTCGAGGCTGCCGAAGCGCAAGATGTCCGACCGCTCTTCGCTGCGACCGCGGCGCAAGATTGCGCGCAGGCGGGCCAGCAGCTCGCGCGGCTCAAAAGGTTTGGGAAGATAGTCGTCCGCGCCGAGCTCCAGTCCGACAATGCGGTCCATTGGCTCTCCCTTTGCCGTCAGCATCAGGATCGGAACCCCGTCGCCCGCGCGAATAGTGCGGCAGACCTCGAGCCCGTCGGTATCGGGCAGCATCAGATCGAGCAGCACCGCGTCGAAGCCGCGCTGGCGTTGCAGCGCAAGCCCTTCGGCCCCGGTGGCAGCGATCGTGACCGCAAAATCGGACTCGCCGAGATAGTCCCTGACCATCTCGGCGAGCCGCGCATCGTCTTCAATGAGAAGAATCTGTTGTGTCATTCAATGTGTCTGCTGCGGAAGTCGATTTCAGTGACGCCACCTGCCGCGCATCGACCGGAACTGCTCCAACCGCTCCTTGATCGTATCGCGCTGTTCCGCGGTCAGTACCATGGACACATCGGTGACAACATCGACCCATTCTTTGCTGATCTGGTCGGCCTCCGCAAGTTTTTCGGCACGCAGTTCCTCGATCGCAGCGCGATCGACGACCGGCGAGGTCAGCAGTTCAGCGAATTCCTGCCCGGTTCCGCGCATCTCGCCACGCAGCGTTTTCATGTTGATGACCGCCGGCAGGACCAGGGCGACGATCTGCTCCTGCTGCTCCTCGGTGGCATCGATCTCGATTGCCAGGTGTTTGACCGCCCTGGTGATCTGCCGTTCGATTTCGGCATTCGACATGTTGGCGAAATCCGGTCCGCGGCGGCGGTGCCCGCCCCAGGCCGCATTGCGCAGTTCGGCACCGCCATCCGCGGTCAGCATGCGGACATGCTGGTAGGTCTTGCTGTCGGCCACGGCCTGGACGGTGAATATGCCGCCGGCGGTGATGCCGGCACCGGCGATCAGCGCGATGGCCAACCGGTTGCCTTTCCTGAACAGGCCGGATTTCGGGTTGTGCTGCTCGTTCGACATGGTTTGCTCCTTTACTGTCGACGCCTCGGGGACATGGCCCCGGGCCTCCATTCCAACGTGGTGTTCGGACGTTTCCGCGGCTTTTCGGCCAGGTAAAGAAATGTAAATTCCGCGACCGGAACCGGTTCCGGTCAGTTCGTGCGGCGCAGTCGCGCGCGCATCGCTTCACGCTGTTCCTTTTGCAGCCTGTGGAATTCGTCCATCTGCTGCGGCGAAAGCACGGTCGCCAGCTGCTGCTCGAACGCGCTTCGGTTCTTCTGCACGTCGCCGCGCATCGCCATCATCTTGCGCCTGGAGGGGCGCTCCCCCGGCTCCAGATCGACGTCGTGCTTTTCGAGCATCGCCTTGGTGGCCAGACCGTAGTCCTGCATGATCGGTATCAGGGCCTGGCGCTGATCTTCGGTCAGTTGCAACTTTTCGGCCATTTCCTGCACCCTTTCCTGTAATTGCTGTTCATCGCCAATGGACATGCCCTGCGCCGGCGCGGCGGTCGCGTAGAGGACGAGCAGGAACAGGTAAAATCCGCCGAGGAAGATCAGTTTGACGGCATTGAATGGCAGTTTGCGGCTCATGGTTCGCTTTCCTTGTGGAGGCCGGCGCTCTGCCGGCGGCACATTTCGAAATGCACACATGCCGTCCTACCCGGCCGCCGTTTCGGGTGTTTTTCGTCAATGTAAAGTTATGTAAAGCTGCGCCGTTCTGGAGGTGATTCCGTTTCGCTCAATCCGCGACGGCCGTGTATTGCGGCGAACCGTTCCAGACAAGCTTCCAACGGGCGCCCGGCCGCACGTTCTGGACGAGATGCGGCTGGAAGGCGACAAGGCAGGTTCCGCCGGCGCGTCGGGCAGATGGGTAGATAATGCCGCGACTGCCGTATTCCCTCAATGCGGCGGCAAGGGCCTGGCCTTCCGGATAGGCGTTTTCCGGGTCCTTCCCGAGACAGGCGGGCGATCCTGTCATTGCCCGCAGATCATGAAAATCGCCGACGAAGGCGGCCAGCAGGCACTGATAGACCGTTTCCTCTTCAAAAACACCGATGGCGGCCAGTTCCCGTGTCTTGTGAAAGGCCACCTCGTCGATGGCCGTCAGGTCTTCGAAGGCGCAATACCACGCGCCGCGGCTCTCGTCGTTGAAGCGGTTGCCGCCGGCCCGCGTATAGGCAAACGCGGCGTTGATATAGGACTGGCCCCAGACGTTAAAGGCCAGTTCCCGCGGGTCGAGCCCCGGAAGACCGGTGCTCTGCGCCCGAAGGCGCCGGTTTGTCAGACCCTCGATCTCCGCGAGGATCGCCAGCTCCTCGTCGTCGTCGACGAGCGGGGCCAGCACCGGAGGCTTGTAGTAGGCGGTGGGAACCAGGCGGACCGTGGCTTGCTGGCAGATGGTGGCCTCGGGTGGCGTCACGCCCCGCCCCGCAGCGCATCGACATAATTGCGGGTTTCCATGATCGCGGGCAGACCGCCCTCGATCATCGCCTCGACCGGCTCGCGGCCGGAGAATATCGGGCCGCTGTTGCGCAGGCCGACCCAGCGGTCAGCCAAGGCATCGCTGAAATAGAGGTGCAGTGCCTTGTAAAGGCCGGTGATGGCGCTGACCCGCAGCAACTGATCGCGGTTAAGCCGGCCCGTCCACTGGCCGCTCTTCATGCGCGCCCAGGTGCGCGGGCTGACCGCGATCAGATCGGCGGCAAGCCTGTTGTTGAGCTTCCAGGCCGCGACGATGCGCGCATAGGCCTTGGCGGCGACCGCTGCGACGCGGTCGTCGTCCATGGTTGCGAGACCTGCGCCCGGTCCGGCGAACTCCTTTTGAAGCGGCTGCGGTGCCATATTTGCTTTCCTTGCCATGTGGCTTAATATAATATGCCTTTTGGCACAAATCAATATTGATGGCGCTGATTCGCTTGGCGACAAACCAGACATACACGCTGGATCAAAACGGCATGTCAGCAATATGACGGCCAACGGCGCCGGCACGACGGGATTGCGTGTCCGAACTGTGGGCTCCTGGATTTAATTTAATTCTTCCAGATAGTTATCCGAAAGACTGGACTGATCGATTCAACGGATCACGCTGTGCGTCAAACCGTAAGACGGACCAACCGCTACGGATCATCGTCTCCCGCGTTGCCGAGTACGGCCCGCCGCATCTCGCTCTCGGTCCTGCGCGGCGCAAGTGCGTAGATCACGATGCCAAGCACCGTCCAAACACCGAGAATCGCATATTCATACGGCCAGATCAGCGACATGGACGTTCCCGGAATGAGGATGACCGCGATGACGCAGAGAGCGGCCAACGCCCCGAGGCCGGGAAGCCAGAAGGGCCTTGCCCGAAACGGTGGCTCGACGGCTCCGTGTATGCGGCGCACACGGTACAGGCTGACCACCGCAATGCACCAGGCCAGACCGACATAGACGCCGCCGGTATCGAGGAACCAAAGCAGCGCCCCGCGGCCGAGCCATCCCAGTCCCAGTGTCAGCACCAGGGTGAAAAGCAGCGCGTTGCCGGGTCTTCCGGAGGGTCCGACATTGGCAAAGGCCCGCGGGAACAGCCCGGCGCGCGCCATGGCAAGCACGAGCCGGGACGCTGCGGGAAACAATGCGACAAAGCTGGTGAGCAGTCCGAGCACAGAAATCGCGAAGGCGCTCCAGGCCAAGGCGGGGAAACCCGCTAGTCGAAATGCATCGATAACCCCGTCCTCGAGCGCAGCCGTCTCCTGCCAGGGGACAATCCACGCCGTCGCGAGCAGAACGGTGCAGTAAAACATCGCGGCCACGACAACTGTCGCGATGACCGCGATGCCGATTTTCCTCTGGGACATGTCAGCATCTTCGGCCAGTGTGGAGACGAGACTGAAACCGGTCAGGAACGTCATTGCCGGCAGGATGAAACGAATGGTGTTCGTATATGGATTGGCGTCGTCCTCAAAGGCCGGCCAGAAGTTCTCGAAACTCCCGGTGGAGAATCCCGTTATGGCCAGCACAATCCCTATGCAGATCATGATCGAGAAGAGCAGCATCTGGAAGCGCCCTGCCCGGTTCATACCCGAGGAGGTCAGCAGCCACACACCGATGCACAGGATTACGCCGACCGCCAGGGAAGGCAAAAACACGGTGGTGCCGGCGACGCTGTAGATCGGCATCGTCCGCATGATCGGCAACAACTCGCTCAAGAGCATGCCGCTGGCGGAGACATAAAAGGCCAGCGAACTCACATAGGCGCCAAGCAGCAGCCAGCCTGCGACGAAGGCCCAGCCGCGTCCGAAAGCGGCGAATGCGAAGACGACCTCGCCGCCGGCGCGCGGATAGCGCGATGCCAGTTCGGCGTAGGCCAGGGCGACGCAGACGGCGAGCACCGCACCCGCCAAAAGCCCGAAAATCTCGCCCCCGGCGCCATAGTCCCTGAAAAAGTCGCTTGCCGTGAAAATCCAGCTTGTGCCCATGATGCCGGCCGCGCCGAGTGCGATGAGCATTGGCAGGGAGAGGCTCTTGCGAAGATCGGATGACATGGTTCGGCCCGCACGGGTTGCTGGTTCAATGCACTTCACCCGCCACCATAGTTGCGGTTTCGAACAGGGCCAAGAGCGATGTAGCCGGCTATCAAGCTGGCGTTGCAATTCTCGTCTCTCGCAATATCGTGTCGGCCATGAGCAGCCGGCGCTACAACATTCCGTCGACGAGCAGCCTCACCGCCTTCGAGAGCGTCGCGCGGCTGCGCGGGTTCGCCCGCGCGGCGGAAGAGCTGAACACGTCGCAATCCGCCGTCAGCCGGCATATCGGCGGACTTGAAGCGCGGCTCGGCGTCAAGCTCTTCGACCGGTCGGGCAAGCGGGTCGCGCTGACACGGGCCGGGGAACTCTATTTCGGCGCCGTGACGTCGGCGCTCGAGGAGATCCAGAACGCGGAGCGTTCAATCCGCTCGGAGCCGAGCGATGTTACCATCGCCTGCACGCACGAGGTCTCGCACCTGTTCCTGATGCCGCGTTATGCGGATCTCAAGCGCACCCTCGGCGGAAAGGCCGACATGCGCATCATCACCAGCGAGTACAGTCTGGTTCCGTCGATCCTCGATGCCGGTGTCGACCTCGTGTTCGAATATTCCGACACCACCGACCGGCAGGACGCGACGGTGGTAACGCCGGAGCTGATCACGCCCGTCGGCACGCCGGACCTGGTCGACGAAATACGCGCCAAGCTCAAGGGTTCCGCATCCGCCTGGCGCGACGTGCCGCTGCTCGCGCTTTCGAAAGCCAATTACGGATGGGCTGTGTGGGACGACTGGTTCGAGGCGCGCGGCATCGCCGATCGCGGCATCACCGTCGAGACGTTCGACAATTATGTCTACCTGCTGGAGGCAGCAGTCAACGGCCAGGGACTGGCCCTCGGCTGGCGCGGCTTCGTCGACCGCTATCTGGCCGACGGCGCACTGGTGCAGCTCGAAGACCGATGGATCACACGCCGGACCAAGTTGTGGGCCCGGCTAACGCCCAAGGGACTGAAGAACAAGGCGGCGCTGCGCATCATGCGGCAATTGCGGGACGATGCACCGAACTCAGAACGTTCCGGCTAACGCTGAAACGGGCGCTTCTCCCTGCCCTGCCCTTCGCGCAGCCTGCGGGCGGTTCCTTCCGCCTGCGTCCGGTTGTTCGCGTCGCCGTTGAGATCGGCGAGTTCGTCAATGCGCAATCCAACGGTTTTCAGACGCGGCCGGCCCGATTGCGCGATCGCATCGAGGCGGGCGCCGGCGGCAAGTTTCTTCTTCACCTGATGCGGCTGGGTATCGTTCATGAAGTCCGGACCGACATCCTCACCAATGGCGAGATAGCCCGCGGCGACCGCCGCTTCCACAAGTTCCGTTCCGGCAGCCGTTCGAACGATGATCGAATTGAAACCGGGGTCGGTTTCGGATCCTTTCCTGTCGGGCGCCGCCCCGGGCCAGATGTCGGCGGCGGCGATATCGGCGCCGTCGCCGATGCCGTCGGGACATATCTTGCAGCGGAACGGCAGCGACCAGGCGCTCTCGTCCTCGCCCCAGAAATCGAGATAGTGGAACGATCTTTCCTCGCTATCGCGCATGCGGAACGTCGTCGGCCCCGGACAGCCGAGCCCGCGATAGCGCAACGCGGCGACGTTTGACGGGTCGATGCGATTGTCGTGCATGAACCGGTGCATCGCCTCGGTCGGCATATAGCCGCCGCAGACGGGACTCAGCCAGTAGCGCACAAGCGCGTCCACGCGCGGATCGCGATGCGCCAAGTTGCGCACGGCATTGAGGTCGCAGGGTTTGGCGATCAGCGCGAACGGCTCTTCGCGCGCCAACACGTCGTCGAAATCGATCAGCGGCGCCGTTGGGCCGTAGCGTGAACCGGCGCCCTCCAGGACCTCGGCCTCCGTGAAACTCAGCGTCCTTTCGCCGAAGGACGGCTCGGCCGCCGAGGCCTTGACGTGAAGGACGAACGCGACCCGGCGGCTGTTGAGGAGGTAACGGCCGAGCGCGGTCAGGACACCGCCGGCCGATCCCTCGTGGCGGATCTGCGGCTCGCCCGCCCATGCGAGCACCAACCGGTGATAGGGACCCCAGACGGGATCGAATTCCGGCGCCTGCGACGACAGTGCTTCAGGAAGCCCTTCGGCGCGGGTACCTGGACAGGTCTCGTAGATCATGTCGACACGTTCCTCGGTCAGTGCGCCAAGGACCCGCGGCCGCAATTCGCCGCTTTCCGCCTTTTCCATGCGGATCGTATCCTTGCCGGCAACCGATTGGCACAAGCCGCAGCCGATACAAAGGCCGCTTTCGACGATCCGGTAAAACCTGTCCTGTGGCGTCATGCTCACCCGTCGATCCAAACAGGGCTAACCATCGACGGAAATGCGGTGCGCGTAAAGATGCTCATAGTCGGGAAGAACGCTGTCATAGACCTCTCTGACGCGGTCCGGCGCGTCGGAGATGTCGATGTGGCGGCGCAACTGCGGCTTGAGGCCGTCGGAATCGCGCAGATTGGCGTGGAATGAGCCGCCGTCCCACCAGCTCACCTCGTCGCGGGCGCCCGGCTCCCAGCTCAGGGCGCTCTCGATGAAATCGATACCCACCGCCTTGCACCAGGCCGCCACGATCCGGTGCGGCGCTTCCAGGAGATCGTCGCTGTCAATGAGCGGCGGCGCCTTGCCGTCGCGCTCCGCCAGACGGTCGAACAGGGCGCGTTGTTCGGCAAAACCGACCTCCCCTTCGTGGAAATCCGGCCATTTGGAGTACATGGACGTGATGGTCTTGGCGGGATCGCGGATAAGGAACGAGTGATTGAACATGTCGAGCCGCGCGTCGGTCCACATATGTTCGATGTAGTGCGGAAAGTCCTTGGAAAAGACCGGCCTCTCGCGGGCCAGCGCCGCCAGCGTTTCCCAGACCGACTCCAGCGTCAGGCCGGGTGTCCTGACGCTGTCCGCGGAAAGGCGCGGCCAGAGCGGCGCCTCGCCCTGGTACCAGGCCTCGCCGAAGGGTTCATGCAGGCATTCCAGGTCGCCGCGCTGGCGCATCATCCACTCGAATGCGGTCGAGGTCGATCGCGGCACCGCCCACAAAACAAGGATCTTGTGCATTGGCCTATCCATTGGAGAGCATTGACAACAGGGCGCCCTGGCGGGTGACCGGACCAATTCCGAGGGTCTTGAAAATGCGCCAGTAAAGCGCGTTGTCGTGGGTGATCACCGGCTTGCCCAGCAACGCCTCCAGGTCTACCTCGAGGGACACGAAACGCTGGGCGAGACCGTCTCCGGCGCGGCGGAAATTGCACATGCCGTTGGCAAGGTAGGCATCGGCGGCGGGCGCTTTCTCGGCCACATAAGCCATGGATTTTTCCGCCAGGTCGCCGTCGAAGCACCATCTTCGGGCGTTGCACGCCTCTTGCGTGGCGATGAAACCCTGGTCGACGAAATTGCCAGCCCACAGGACATCGAAGCCGGCCTCCCTCAGGAAACCGACCGTTCCCTGCCACCAGTCCGGCCAGTGGTAGACGGCGTTCAGCGCGACCTTCTCGACATTCATCGCACGCAGCGCCTCGACCATGGCGTAGCCGGCCATGTGGAACGGCGTCTGGTACTTGTCGCTGAGCATCGCACAATGATCGCGGATGCCATCGACGCCAAGGCCGCTGGCATGGACCCAGTTGGAGCCGACCTGGCCGCAGACATCGGCACCGTTGTTGGCCATGCATTCGACGAATTCCTCGAGCAGCCCGAAATTCGCCTTTCGCTGGTCGAGCCTGTGTCCGTAGCCCGGCACGTGCAGCATGCGGCCATGGACGCCCACGGTTTCCGGCGCGATGCGCAAAAAATCGGTGGGCGCGGCGTCGAAGTCATGCGGCGGGCAAGTGAAGCCGACCTGATGGGGAAACAGCTTGTTTTCGGGATCGGCCCAGTGTGCGGGCTTCACATAACTCATCACGTCCCTCCCGCGGGACCGGGCGAAGGCCTGTCCCGCCTTGTCGCCGGGCCGCTCTTGCAGCGCGATCCGACAGGCACAGCTTCGCAAACACGGCCATCCAATGCCAATGCCTATTGCGCATAACTTGATATCAATATTGATATGCCTCGGGCCACTAATCGCCGATCAGGATGGTGCCGTCGAGGGTAATCTCCACGCGATTTCCGTCTTCTAGAAAACAATATTCCGGCTCGGATACCAACAATACGGGAACGCTGCTTCCGTAGAGTTCGCCCGCGACCATCGCCCCGATAGCGATATTGATATCACGATGCCGCAGGATGACCGCGACCGGGCCGGTGACCAGGCGGATGCTCTCGGCAACGCCCGCGGGTGTGCCGGCCGATCCACGGCTGGCGGGCATGACGATGATCTTGCCGGTCACCGATTGGCCCGCCTGGGGATGATGCCGGTCGATTATCTCGCCGTTCTTCGGATCGAAACCGCCCCAGAAACTCAGTGTCTCGTCGAGCACCAGCAAGGCGCCGGTCGCGGTGCCGGGGTTGAGCACCGTCGCCGAAATCCGCGCGGGAGCTTCGGAGTTCATGTCAAACGCTCCAGAACCGGCCCGGGCCGGATGCGGTTTCGCGGCGCACCTCGCCGGCCGACGCCGACAGGACGCAGTCCTCCAGGCTGCCGAAAACGACGTCCACCGGCAGCATGCCGGGCGCGTAATAGGCCCATTTGGCCGAATTCGTCATCACCCGCCCGCGGCACGCCTTGATGGCGGGCGAGAAATAGGTGCAGGTGTCGACGAGCACATCGATCCCGGCTGCGGCGATCGGCTCGAGATAGCCCTTTTCCCTGGCGATCTGTTCGACGAAACGGCTCGTCGACACATAGACGGTCACGTCCGGATGTACGGTCCTGCCGTCCATGAGCCCAGCCAGCCGCCCGAATTCGGACACGGAAAAATGCGGCGTACCCAGCGCCACCATGTCGAGCGGCCCGTCCGAGGCGGGCGACAGAGACTGCCTCGCGCGCCGGACCATATCCGGCGTGACCGTTATGCGTTCGTCCGGTTCGCGCCCGTGCAGGGCCGCCGTCCGGTCCGGCGCCTCGGGTGTGACGCCGACGGCATGAAACATGGCAACGCCGCCCGATGCGGCGACCGCCGCGCTGATGGCCTTGAGGCTGTCCTTCGGCGTGCCTGCCGGCAGGCCGCTGATCACCGGGATGCGGGATCCGGCGCGGGCGCCGACGAGATGGCCGAGGACATGGCAGAACATCTCCGTCTGCCGCAGGTCGTCCGGCAGGCCCGTTACGTCGAATTCGACGGTGCCGCGCCTGCCCTCGTCGGTGTGCAGGCCGGCGTAGGGCACCCGGCCGACATGGGCGGCACAGACGTCGAGAAAGTCTCCGTATTTGTTGGTGCGGGCACCGACAACGGAATTGTAATAGGCGACGGCGTTCGATTCCGAACCGACGATCTGGTCGCCGAAATCCGGTCCACCCGGTATCTGATAGGGCGCACAGGTCCAGACCGGCCTGCAGCCGAGCGCACTGTAGAGCCGCGCAACCTCCCGCGCCTCCCCGTTGAATCGCTCACCAGCATCTGCACGGCTTTCCGGACGGCGGAGGCTGACCGGCAGGGTGTTGGTCCACACCGGGATTTTAAACCGCGCATCGGCGTCCGCGAAACGCCGGACGAAATCGAGATGCGCGGTTCCGTAGTAGTGGCAGGCATCGATATGCGCGAAGGAAACGTCGGCGAGCCGCGGCGCACCGACAATTTCAGCCGCCCGGACGACGACGCGCATGGCGAAGCAGCCGATTGGGCCTTCCTTTCCATCGAGCAAAGCGCGGTCGTGCGCGTTCAGTTCAAGGGGCATATCGATACGGAATCCGCCAGAGACATGCAGCGAACATGATCGAAAACCGGTTCCGAGCCAAGCCCGTTCGCGGCATCGCCTCCGGCCGATTTCGCTGTCCGGCAGACGGACAGATCATTTCCTGATATTTGTTGCGGGTCGGGCGGACCCTATCATCCGTTTTGCGGAATGCCGGTTTGAGGACACGGAAATGGCCATACACGCGCTTGGATATCTCGGCATCCGCTCGGACAGGCTCGACGATTGGAGTGATTTTGCCGGGCGGCTGCTTGCCATGCAGAAAATCGACCGGGGCGGCAACGCCCTCGCCTTTCGCATGGACGACCGCAAGCAAAGGCTTCTGGTGTCTGACGAACCAGGTGACACGCTGGCTTTCATCGGCTGGGAAGTGGAATCCCGGCAGGACCTGGACACTTTCGCGGGGCGCCTGGACAAGGCCGGCCATGCGGTTGCGCAGGGTTCGCGTGAACTCGCGGACCGGCGCTTTGTCGAGGATCTCATCGTCTTCAACGACCCGGACGGCAACCGCATCGAACTCGTCTGGAACCCGATGCGGGCGGACGAGCCGTTCCGCCCGGGCCGTCCGATCGACGGTTTCACGACAGGGCCGTTCGGCATGGGCCACGCGGTGCTGCACGTCAACAAGGTCGACGCGTTGCTGCCCTTCTACAGGGATCTCCTCGGCTTTCATCTCAGTGATTACGGCCTGACGCCTTATCCGCTTTATTTCTTCCACGTGAACGGCCGGCATCACAGCTTTGCCATGGTGGGATCGGGCAAGGCCGGCTTCCACCACTTTATGGTCGAATTCCAGAACCTGGACGATGTGGGACAGGGCTACGACCTGGCGCAGCTAGAGGAAGGCCGCATCGCCTACACGCTCGGGCGGCACACCAACGATTACATGACGAGTTACTATGCCAATTCGCCGTCAGGATTTTTCGTCGAGAGCGGCTGGGGCGGCCGCATCATCGATCCGGCCACGTGGCAGCCGCACGAGACCCATGTGGGACCCAGCTTCTGGGGCCACGAACGGCTCTACCTTCCTGAGGACGAGCGTGCCAGGATGCGCGACATGCGGCTCGAGACCGCGGCGAGCGGGCGGCGCACACCGCCGGTCGTCGACTGCCCGTGGCTTTACAATGAGATGATCAAGCGCTGAGGGACGGCGTTCCTACACCGTCACCACCGTGCGGCCGCGATTGGCCATCGGCGTCGTCACGCCGGAAAGCATGGCGTTGAGATAGTCGATGTTCTGATAGCGACCGTTCACCGATATGCGCGGCAGCGTGTGCAGGTGGCCGGCATGCTCCTTCTGGATCACGCCGTGGCGCGTCGTCAGCGCCGATTTGAACCCGGCCAGTTTCGCGAGCCGTGCCTCGCGTTCGCCGACGGCCTTTTCAAAGCCGTACGGATAGGCGAAGTGACGCGGGCGCTCGCCCAGGCGCTCCTCCAGCATCGCTGCGGAATCGGACATTTCCCACAGCGCCTGTTCCTTCGGAAGACGCTTGAGATTGTAGTGGTTGACCGTGTGCGCGCCGATCGTGCACAGCGGATGCGCGGCGATCCGGGCGATCTCGTCCCAGTTCATCAGATAGGTCTCGCGAAACTGCGCACAGCTGACGCCGGCATTGTCGGCCAGGCTGCGCACCGCGGCGACCTGATCCTCTTCGTCGAGTTCCTCCGACAGGACCCGGCAGATCTCCTCGAAGGTATCGGCGCTGGCCTCATCGGTGGCGCAATCGAACTTCAGGACGCCGTCGGGCGTGTCCATCTCAAGCGCGTCGCCGTCGCAGCGCTCCACCGCGGCCTCGACAATCTCCCACCAGGGCTCGACCTGGCCGTCTGTGAGTCCCGGTGCGATATAGACCGAGAACGGTGCGCCGTGCTTCTCGAAGACCGGCAGGGCTTCCGTCAGGTTGTCGCGAAACCCGTCGTCGAGCGTGATCGCCGCGAAGCGCCTGCCTTTGGCGCCGTTGCCGATGCGGTCGACCGCCTCGTCGAGCGATACGAAATCGAATCCCCTCGCCTTCATCTCGGCGATCAGTTCGTCGAGGAACTCGGGATGGACGATCAGATTGCCGTTGAAGCCGTATTTGGTGCCCGGTGCGGCCGTCACGCGGTGGGCCATGAGGATCGCGCCCTCGCCGCCCAGTAACGGACGCAATATCTGCGGCAGGCGGCTGGCGGTCAGGCTTTTGAAGACGAGCTTCCTGAGTTTTTCCTTGTTATCGATCATGGCGACCTACCCGGATGCATCATCAACGAGCAGCGGCGCGGCGTGCAGATAGTGCGCGACACGGCGTTTCGCCGCGATGTCGCGCCAGACCATCTGAACCTGCTCGGCCGTCAGGCCCGCGGAAGCGGCAACCGCATCCTCGGGAACGTTGTTGTTCAGGCCGTAGAGACACAGGTCCATCTGCTGATAGGGCAGCGCGAAGTAGAACTCCTCCTGCGACTGCGGCAGCGACCAGGTGTCCGTCGTCGGCGGCCGGCGGCGGATTTCCTCCGGCACCGACAGATGTTCGGCAAGCTGGTAGACCTGGCTCTTGTAGAGATGGGCGATGGGCTTCAGATCCGCCGCGCCATCGCCGTTTTTCACGAAGAAGCCCTGATCGTGTTCCAGACGGTTGGGCGTGCCGGCGACCGCGTAGTTGAGCCGGTCCGCATGGAAATATTCGAGCTGCTTTCGGGTGCGCTGCTTCATGTTCGCCGCTGCAACCACCCCGTGATAGACGTCGATGGGCATGCGCTTCTTCTGCTGCTCGCCTTCGGGCGATTCCACCACAAGCTGGGAAATGTTGATGCCGCCTTCAAGCGCGTTGGACAGCACGATCTTGCAGCCCCAGCCGGGGCCGAACTCGGGAACAAGCTTCCTGATGAATTCGTCGCGGCGGCGATAGCAGCCGGCCGCCGTGAGGATCGGCTCGATGTTTTCCGTGACGCATTCGATGCCGAGTTCGTCCGCGACGAGCTTGCCGAGGACGAGGCTTTCGTCGTCGGAGTCCTTTTCGGGCATGAGGATCGCGACAACCTTCTTCGGGCCGAGCGCCTTGACGCACAGGGCCGCCGTCACGCTGCTGTCGATGCCGCCGGACAGGCCGACGACCGCGCCGCGCCGGCGAAGGTCGCGCAGCACCTGCTCGCGGATTTTCTCGGCGATCCTGTCGGTTTCGGCGGCAGCGTCCAACTCCAGCGTCGCCGCCGAGAAATCCGGGGCCTTGTCGCTGCCCGGCTCGGAAAGATGTGGTTCGACCAGGTTCATGGTCACTCCCCCGCTTCCAGTGTTTCCTGCAAGAGCCGCCGGCTGATCTTCCCGGAATCGGTCTTCGGCAGCGAATCGCGAAATTCAACCTGTTTCGGCACCATGAAGTCCTCGAGGTGCCGGGCGCAGTGCCGCAATACGTCCTTTTCGGTCGGCTGCGTTCCGGGCGCGGCGACCACGATCGCCTTGATGGCGCTGCCGAGGACGGTGTCGGTGACGCCCAGAACCGCCGCCTCGCTGATTTCCGGCATCGCGTAGAGGACGTTCTCGACCTCCTTGGGGCTGACCTTCTCGCCGCGCGTCTTGATGATGTCGTCCTTGCGCCCGACGAAATACAGAAAGCCGTCTTCGTCGGCATGGAAGAGATCACCCGTGTGCAGCACTTTCTCCCAGGGGTAGATGCCCGTTTTCAGCGCCTTGGCGGTCGCTTCCTCGTTCTGCCAGTAGCCCTTCATCACATGCGGACCGCGGATGACGAGTTCACCGACCTTGCCGGCCGGCAGCCTCTCGCCGTCGTCATCGACGACATAGGCTTCCGTGCCCGGTATGGCTATGCCGACCGAACCCGGCCGGCGGTCGAGTTCGGACGGCGGCAGCCAGGTGCAGCGCTTGCATTCCGTCAGCCCGTACATGGAATAGACATCGGTACCCGGAAAAAGGGTCCGCATCTGCTGGATGACCGCCGGCGCGAAGGCCGCGCCGGTGCTGGAAATATAGCGCAGATGCGGGAACGTACCCGGTTCGAGGCTTTTCATGCGCAGGATCAGCGCGGCCATCGTCGGGACGATCGGAAAGCCGGTCACCTTCTCCTCGATCATCCGGTTGAGCACCACTTGCGGGAAAGCGAAGGATTTCTCCAGAACCAGCGTGGCGCCGGCCCGGAAGGCCATCAGCACCTGGTAGAGGCCGTAGTCGAAGGAGATCGGCAGCACATTCAAGATGATGTCGTCGGCGGTGTTTTCCAGATAGGTCGTGATCGAACCGGCGGCGGCGTCGACATTCTGATGGGTCATCATCACGCCCTTCGGGAAACCGGTCGATCCGGACGTGTAGATGAGCATGGCGAGATCGGTGACGATGCCGGCGAAGGGCCGTTCAAACGCGGACCGGTCGTCGAGGATTTCCTCGAAATCGAGGTAGCCGGAAAGGCCCTGCTCGCTTGCATCCGTCGCGACCTTGACGCTTACCGTTGGCGCCGCTTCCACCGCCCTGTCGGCGGTCCCGGCCAAACGCGCCTGGGTGATGACCGCACACGCGCCCGCGTTTTTCAGGATGAAGGCGAGCTTGTCGGCCTTGGTCGACGGATTGACCGGCGAGACGACCGCGCCGGCCTTCATGACGGCATAGATCGCGACAACCGCCTGCCAGCAATTGTCCATGAACACGATGACGCGGTCGTGGCGTTTCACGCCTGCCCGTGACAGCGCGGCCGCCAGACGGTCGGAGGCGGCATCGACCTCGCCGTAGGTCAGCCGAACCGGCCCGGCGATGACGGCTTCCTTGTCTGCGTGGCGCTCCGCTCCGGCACGTAGGTGCTCTTCAACGCGCATCATCTGCCCCTGTCATTGATTAACCCGACCGCCGCTCAACCGCCGTTCTTCGACAGCTTGGAGTTGGCGTAGTTGGAGATGTTCTCGATGGAATCGAAATTCTCGGGCACGATCTCGGCATCCTGGATCTCAATGCCGATATCGCTTTCAAGAAAGGCAACCAATTCAAGAACTCCGGTTGAATCCATCAACCCGTTCTCGAGCAGCGACTCCGTATCGGACACCGTCTCGCGGTCTTCCCGGAAGAGGAAATTGTCGACGATGAATTCGCGGATATCGGACCTGACATCGACCTGCATGTTGAACGCTCCTTTTATCAGGCGACGGCTCGCGGTTCGGCGCTCGGCCGTTCCGTCCCAGCCTTCTCAGCAAAGGCTTGGTGCCAGAGCTGCGTTGATATGATTCCGACCATCGCCATGTTGTCGCGCGTGCCGACGGTGGGACGCTTGCGGCACTTGGCGAGCAGTTTTTCCACCGCGCCCGCATCGAAGTAACCGCCTTCCTCGATCGCTGTGCGCGACAGGCGTTCCTCGACATAGGCGGGTGCGGCGGCGGCGGTGAAACACTGGCTGTCCGGAGCCCGGTAGGGCTGTTTCGGCCGGTTGGATATGGACTGCGGCAGGATGTCCTCGACGGCCTTGCGCAGGATGTGCTTCTCACGCAGGGCACGCAGCTTCATTTGCGGCGGAATGCGCGCCGCGAACTCGACAAGCCTGTGATCGAGGAACGGGTAGCGCCCCTCCACCGAATGGGCCATCGACATGCGATCGCCCTGCGACGACAGGATGTATCCCGGCAGAAGGAATGCGGCTTCCAGGTATTGCGATTGCGACAGCGGATGCCAGCGCCTGAAATCGTCCGGCAGGCGATCGCGCATTTCGGCGAGCGCGTCATAGTCGCCGAGTTCCCGCCGCACTTCGTGCGAAAGAAACAGCTTCGTGCCCGAAGTGGTGCGGAAGCGCGGCAGATGCGAATAGAGCGGATCGTCCAGCGCGTTGCCGCCGGCGCTGAAAAATGCGGCAAGCGATGCCTGCGACTGGTTCTGCAATTGCGGCAAATAGGGATAGAGGCGGCGGTAAAGCAGCGGGCGGAACCTGGACTCCGGCTGGCGCGCGCAGAAGCGTCGCAGCTTGGCTTCCTTGAAGATATCGTAGCCGGCAAAGACCTCGTCGGCGCCCTCTCCGGTCAGCACGACCTTGAAACCGGCCATGCGCACCAGGCCCGAGAGCCCGAACAGCGGTGCCGGCGCCGTCCGCAGGACCGGCGCTTCGGTGTGCCTGATGACCAATGGAAACGCATCCGCGATGTCGGACTGCGTACACATCAACTCCTCGTGCCGCGTCTTGAGCGCGGCGACCATCTCCTGCTGCTGCTCGCGTTCGTCGAACTCGCCGCTCTCGAAGGTGACCGAAAATGTGCGCAGCGCCTCGGGCGTGATCTGCTTGATCGCCGCCGTGATGATCGACGAGTCGAGGCCGCCGCTGAGATAGGCGCCGACCGGTACATCCGAACGCAGCCGTATGCGCGTGGCATCGAACAGCAGCGCGCGCAGCTCCTCGGCAAGGTCGGCCTCGCTGCGATCCGCGAACGGCCCGTCGCCGTCGGCATCGGGATAATCGAGTTGCCAGTAGCGCCGAATGTTCATCCCGTCGGGCGTCGCGGTCAGCACGTGGCCGGGCGGCAGTTCGTGAATGCCCTTGAAGGCGGTGCGCGGCGCCAGAGGAAACCAGACGGTGAAAATCTGGTCGAGGGCGAACGGATCGAGTTCCGCCTCGATGCCCGGAACCTGGAGCAGCGCCTTGACCTCGGACGCGAAATAAAGGCAGCCATTGCGCTCGGTGTAGAACAGCGGGCGCACGCCCATGCGGTCGCGGGCGATCATCAACCGTTTCTTCGGCGCGTCCCAGATGGCAAAGCTGAAATCGCCGTTGAGGTCGTCGACGCAATCGAGACCCTTCTCTCGGTAGAGGTTCAGGATAACTTCGGTGTCGGAGCTGGTGCGGAACGCGTGGCCCCTCTGCTCGAGCTCCTGCCGCAATTCGATGTGGTTGAATATCTCGCCGTTGAAGATCAGCCAGATCGACTCGTCGGCGCTGGCCATCGGCTGTGCGCCACCGGCAATGTCGATGATGCTCAGGCGCGCGTGCCCGAGACCGACGCCGGGCAGCACACGCGTGGCGCGGGCATCCGGGCCCCGGTGGGCGATCGCGCCGACCATGCCTTCTAGCAATTTGGCCTTCGGCACCGGTGTGACCGGTGTACCGAGATAGCCGGCGATGCCGCACATCGCACGCCTCCAACCGCCGGTTTTACGCACACAACGTCGATCGGCCGAACCGGCGGGGCGGCACGATCGCGGTTACACTCCGCGCCAAACTGGCACAAAAAGGTTGCAAATCCGTTCACTTGGGCCGGAAAGCTTAATCTATTCGAAAATCGCGATGTCTATTCGAAACGGTCGCCGATGAGCCTGATCCAGGATTCTGCGGCAAGGCCGGTGATGAAGGCATCGCCCGAGTCGACGGCGGCCTGGATGTCCGGATTTTTGGTGTGGATGACGGTCGACGCATTGCACAGGAAAAAGGCCCTTTGCCGCATCAACGGCGCGATGGTGCGCGGCATGACGCGTCCGCGGACAGCGACAGCCCCGGTTTCGCGTGCATGATCGAGCAGGCTGGCGACGACGGTTGCCTCGGCTTTCGGGCTGGAAAGCACCTGAAGGACCCAGGCCATGCCACCGGGACGCGCGAAATAGACGTGGCAGCCGAGCAGCTTGCCGCTTGGCGACTGCACGACATGACTGCGCATCTCGCCGTGCCGCTGCTTGCGGCCGGCGTGCCGCAGCGTCCATTCGAGCGTGCCCTCATCCCAATCCGGATGGAGGCCATAGTGCTTCGACAGTTCGAGAAGGTGAGCGATCAGGTCCCTGCCTTCAATTTCCTTGCGGCTGTATTTCCTCGGCTTGTCATCCGATCCGAACAGCGCACTGTGGTAGAGCGGCCCGGCGGCCGAATCCGTCAGGGAGGCGACCGGGCGCAACACGCGGGCGGCCTTGAACCGCTCAGCAAGGGCGGCGGCGGCAAATCCCGCCGGGCGGAACACCCGAATCCACTGCAGGCTGTATCGCGGCAAGGCGCGGTCGCCCATCTGCTCCCACATGCCCATGGAGATGTCGTTGGCGGTCTCGCTGATGGAAAGATCCTGCGGTCCGGAACGGACCGACCGCAAAAGCCGCGCGCCGGCGAGCGGATTCTCCACCGGGTTGTCCACCATCAGGGAGCCCGCAACGGCCGCACGCACCGGGTTGCCGTCAAGCAGCATCGGGGCCGGAAGCACGCCGATAAACCCGCCGACCGCGCCTTTTTGGTCGATATAGACCCGCGAGGGCATATCCGCGTCGAAGCGCGGATGGTTCAGGAAAATTTCTTCGAGATAGGACGCAAGCGAAGCCGGCGCGGCTTCCTTGCGGTGCATCAGGATCCTCTGATAGAGCGCTGCCACGGCTGGAATGTCAGCCGGCTCAATCGGCCGGATGTCGGCAGTGCGATCGGGCGCGTCCTGCGCAGGCTCCGGTCTGCCCGAATTCCCCTGTTTTCCTGTTTGCAGCAATCTTCGTATCCTGATTGGCGGGACATAGCCTGGCTACGCCCAAACGCTTCGGGATCGTCTCAATCTCCCATTAAATTGTGGTTAAGTCGCTGTCCCTCAGGCCTTCGAGCCGCTTCGATGCACCTGCCGCCTGGCCGTGAAAAGGCCGCGCACGTCCTCGGTGATGGCCAAAAGGACGGGTACCAGCAGCAGCATCAGGGCCGTCGCGAATATCTCGCCATAGGCCAGGGAAACAGCGGCCGGGATGAGATACTGCGCCTGTTCCGAGGTCTCCGTCAGCAGCGGCGTCAGACCGATCACCGTCGTCGCCGTGGTCAGGAAAATCGCCTGGAAACGTCCGGTTCCGGCATCAAAGAGCGCCTCCCGCGGGGATAATCCTGCCTCGCGCCCCTGATTGTAACGGGTAATCATCACCAGGCTGTCATTGACGACAACGCCGGTCAGCGCCAGCATGCCGAAGAGCGAAAGCAGCGACAGCGGGATATCCATAATCAGGTGGCCCATGGCGGCGCCGACAAACCCGAAAGGAACGATGGCGAGGATGACGAAAGGCTGCCAATAGGATTTCAGCGGCACCGCCATCAACACGTAGATGAGCACCGCCGCCAGCAACAGGGCACGCTTCATACCGCCCCTTATCTCGCCCATTTCTTCCAGTTCGCCGGCCTTTTCGATCCGCACGCTCGGGTATCGCGCCGCCAGCCCGGGCACGAGTTGCTCGAACACCGCCTGGCCGACTTCTTCCGGAGCGACCGCGGACCGGTCGATCGACGCGGCAATGGTATTGACGCGCTTGCCGTTCTGCCTGTGGATGGTGCCGGCGACATAGCCGCTGCTGATTTCGGCGACCGAGGTCAGCGGTATCCAGCGGCCGTTCTTGCTGCGAACCCGGGTCTGCATGAGGTCGTCGACCGTATCGCGCGCACTGCCGGCGTTCTGAACCAGGACCCGAAGTTCGGTCCCGTTGCGGTTGACCTTCTGCACTTCCGCGCCGCCGAAGGAAAAGCCGATCTGCGAGGCCAGGGTCTGGGCGTCGAAACCGAGATTGCGGGCCTCCGGCCGCACCTTGATTTCCAGTTGCGGCTGGCCGGATGACATGCTGTCGCGAATATTGCTCACGCCCTCGATCCGGCCGAGGAAAGCCTGCGCTTCCTCGCTGGCACGCTGCAGCAATTCGACATCTTTCGAGAACAGGCGCAGCCTGAAACCGCCGGCCAGTTCCTCCGACCCGGTAAACTGCAGCTCCGTCGCGCCCTCGACCTGACCCGTGCGTTCGCGCCACGCGTTCAGGACATCGAGGATCCCCACGTCGGGACGCTCGGCGACCGGCGTCAGTTCGGCAT
Source organism: Nitratireductor sp. XY-223 (assembly GCF_004959855.1). Classification (GTDB taxonomy): domain Bacteria; phylum Pseudomonadota; class Alphaproteobacteria; order Rhizobiales; family Rhizobiaceae; genus Hoeflea_A. Next base: position 137,097 of record NZ_SPNT01000007.1, read on the forward strand.
AAATTTCCGCCGACCCCGCATCCGAAATTATCAGGAACGTCGTGCGGATCGGAGGGCGGTCAAGAGCGTGACGCTCTTGCAGTTCCTCGTTCAATGCGGCGCCGATGGCATCGATGCGCTCGATCTGCGCCCTGGTGAGCTGAAACGGCGCCCGTGCGTCCATCTTGAGGCTGACAGTGATGATCTGCCCTGGCACGTCCGGGAAGAACACGGTCTTGACCTTGCCGAGGCCGATCAGTCCGAGGCCCAGCGTGCCGGCGGCAACAAACAGGATCAGCGTGGCGTAGCGGTGCCGGACCGCGCCCTTGAGCAGCGGCGCGTAGATCCGGTCGCGAAACCAGGCAAGGCCCCCCCGCGCAAAGTTCTGGACTCCGCCCCAAAGCCGCGCAAGCACAAAGCGCCGTTCGCGATCCAGCTTCATTGCGGCAAGATGGGCCGGCAGTATGAACTTGCTTTCGATGAGCGAGAAGATCAGCGCGAGGATCACCATGCCCGAAAAGCCGGCCAGCACCTTGCCGAGCGGATTGTCGAGAAGCAGCATCGGAAAAAAGGCGGCAATGGTGGTCAGCACACCGAACACCGTCGCGACGGCGACCTTGGCCACGCCGTCCTCCGTGCCGCGGATCGGGTCGGGATTGCGCTGCCTTTCCTCGTAGACGCTCTCGCCCACGACCACCGCGTCGTCGACGAGGATGCCGAGCGCGAGGATCAGGCCGAAGGTTGTCACGTCATTGAGCGAATAATCGACCCATTTCGACCCGGCGACCGCAAGCGCACCCATGACCGATACCGGGATCCCCATGGCCACCCAGAACGCCAGTCCCAGATTCAGGAACAGCGACAGGATCAGGACGACCAGAAGCAATCCCTGGATGCCGTTGTTGCGCAGCAGCTTGAGACGGTCGGAGATGTAGTGCGACGAATCTCCCCACACCGAAATGCTGACGCCGGGCGGCAGTTGCGGCTCGAAATCCCGGACCACATCGCCGACCACCTCGGATATGCGCAGCAGGTTCTCCTTGCGGCCGACGAGCACCTCCATGCCGGCGGTCGGAGCGCTATTGAAGCGGAAGAGATAGTCGCCTTCCCTAACGGTGTCGCGGATGGCGCTGATATCGCCGAGCAGGATGGACGTGCCGTCGGCACGCTCGATCACCGGTATCTGCGCATACTCTGTCGAGAAACGTGCGCGGTCGTCGGCCCTCAAGAAAATATTGCCGCCCAGCGTGCGCAGCGTGCCGGCCTGGAAGTCGAGAGAACTGGCCTGTATCAAGCCGACGACATCGGCGACCGTCAGGTTGAACCGCTGCAGCGTGCGCGGCTCCACCTCGATGCGCATCTCGCGATCGTGCAGGCCCCAGACATTGAGGCGGGACAGTTCCGGTTTCGCCAGCAGTTCCTCGCGGAAACGCTCGGCGAGCGTCTGCAGCGTCGACGGATCGGTGTCGCCGTGAATGTTGACGTAAAGTGCCGGGAAATCGTAGCCGCTGGTTTCGATGACCGGCCGCTTGACCGAGGCCGGCAGGTCGGACAAGGCGTCAATCCGGAGGCGAACCTTGTCCAGCAGCTTCTGCAGGTCCTGCCCGCCGGCGCGGCGGACCGTTACCGTCGAACCGTCGTTGTTCGACTGCGAAGTGACGCTGCGCACGCCCTCGAGCCCCTCCAGCGCCTTCTCGATCTTGCGGGTGACCAGCTCGTCCACTTGCGCGGCCGGCGCGTCGCGATATTCGGTAGTGATGAAGATGCTGTCGGGCGGAACACGGGGAAATCCCTCGATCCGGATCGACAGCGCCGTCATGGTGCCGACGAACAGTATGAACAGCATCAGGAGATTGGCTGCCACCGGGTTGCGTATGAACCATCCTGTCAGCGCATGCATGGATCAGCTCCCCGGTTCGACGGCACGGACCTGCTGGCCCGGCAGGAACGAGACAAGCGGTGTCGTGGCGACGCGCCAGGTCTGCTCTTCTTCGCCGGTTTCAACGACGATCCGGTCGCCGCGGCGGAACAGCACGCGCGGCTTCATGCGTTGCAACCGGTCCTGCCCGTCGATAAACCAGACATCGCCTTCCTTGGTGAGCGCCGATGCGGGGATGTTCAGGGACGCCGGAACGGTGATGCCCGGCAGGACGACCTGCACGAAGTCGCCGGAGAGCACGGTTTCGGTCGCGGGATCGTCCACCTCCAGGAACACCTTGTACTGACGGGTGGTTTCGTCCAGGAACCCGCCCGCCTTGCGGACCGTTGCCATGGCGATCGCCTCGCCTTGCTGATCGAGCACCCGCGCCTCCAACCCGGCAAGCGGCTTGCGCAGGAGCGCCCAGTCGCGCCCGCTGACCTCGACGGTGAGCTCAAAGGTCCGGTCGTCGACGAGCTTGACCAGCGGGTCGCCGATATTGACGGTCTGGCCGGGGCTGACGAAACGCTCCGTTACGAACCCGGAGAACGGTGCGTCGACGGTGGCGTCCTTGAGCTGCTGCATGGCCGCGGCGACCCGCGCCTCCGCTGAAACAACGGCACTTTCGGCGATCTCAAGCTGGGGCAGCCGCAGCGCCAGATCGTTCGGCGGCGTAACCTTGTTCCGCTCGTGCTCTTTCCTGGCCAGGATGTTGGCGTTCTGCGCCTTCCTCAATTCGAGACGCGCCTGCTTGAGGGCAAGTTCCGCGGCACTGAGCTCGGCGACGTAACGGCTGTCCTCGACGGTAACGAGCGTGGTGCCCGCCCCGACCCGTTCGCCGACAAGCGCGCTGTTCGTCACTTCCTGCACCCGCCCTGAAACCGCAGCGCGCAGTTGCGCCGACCAGCGGGGCCGAACCTCTGCAAAAGCCCTGATTTCTATGGTCTCGTCGCCAACGGGGCGCATTTCGACCGACACCTGCTGCAGCGGCGGCGGCTCCTTTGCCCGGGTGACGTCGACGGTGTCCTCGGCGGAAGCGAGGATCAGCAGAACCGCGCCGAAGACAAGGAGAGCGGCGATGATCCAGATCCAGCGGCGCAACGGCGAAGCGGTTTGTTCCGGACCGTCGGCGGCGCGGTCGCGCGGCGAATTGACGGGTCCGGTCATGCCCGCCCCCGCAGCCGGTAATTGTTCGACAGCTTGCCGTCAGTGTTGGTATGGAACATCTTGATTTCTTCCCGGGGGCGACAAAATATTATCTGCAAGCACCAGTGAACGAACGATCGTTCGCTCTAATTAATCACCTGCAGAAAAGGTTTCAAGGCATGAATGCGCCCTCTGAAAAAAAGACAGCGCTCAAAAAGCGAAAAATGCGCATCGTCGATGCGGCGCTCGCCTGTTTTCTGGAAAACGGCTACCACCAGACCGGTGTACGCGATATCGCAAGAAAAGCCGGTATCAGCTTGGGAAACCTATATAATCACTTCTCAGGAAAAGAAGCCGTACTGGCCGAGATCGCGGCACTGGACCGCCAGGAATTGCAGCCGTTCCTGGACATGCTCTCCGATCACAGCAAGCCCGATGAAACGCTGATGCGCTTCGTTTCCGCCTATGCCGGCTATGCCGCGCATCCCGAGAATGTCGTGCTCACCGTCGAGCTGGTCAGCGAATCCGTGCACAATGCGGACATCGCGGCGCTGTTCAACGAGAACTGGGCGGCCCTCGTTGGCACCGTGAGCGATCTTTTGCGGAAAGGCGCGGCGGACGGGACTTTCCGCGAATTCGCCGATCCGCACGAGATCGCGGAACTGATCATGGACACGCTCGAGGGGTATGCGTTGCGCAGTTATTTCGCGAACGGCGCGAACGAGAAGACCGCCCTCGATACGCTGCAGGACTTCATCCGCCACGCCATCCGCAAATAGGCCGTCGACGCGCCGGTAATCGGGCCTTTTTGGCGCGTTTACGGTGCTTTTTAGTTCATTTGGCTCATGGACGCCGCCCCTCGGAATGCAGTTTCCTTTCCCAAAAAATGAGGGAGACGAAACATGTTCAAATTCAGCAGACGAAACATCCTGAAGTCATCGGTTGCAGCCATCGCCGCAGCCACCTTGGCAACGCCCCTATTGGCCGCCGATCCGATCGTCCTCGGCGTTCCTACCGCGCAGTCAGGACCGGTCGGCGTCGCCGATCAGCAGGACTGGCTGAACGGCGTCACCATGGCGGTCGAGGAAATCAACGCCGCCGGCGGCGTCAACGGCCGGATGATCGAGACCAAGGTGGTCGATATCGATATCCTGACACCCGAAGGCACGGTGGCCGCCTTCCAGAATCTTGCCGAATCCGGCGTCCACGCCATCGCCTCGTCCTTCGTACTTATTCCGCAACCGGCGATGGATGCCGCCGCCGCATCCGGCGTTCCCTATCTGCACGGCAACACACAGATGGCATCGCTGGATCTCTTCAAGTCGGACCCGCAGAAATACCGCAACATCTTCCAGATCGACGTGGCGGAGACGTGGTACGGCTCCGGCTTCATCAAGTTCCTGTCGAACCTGAAGGAATCCGGCCAGTGGACGCCGAAGAACAACAAGGTCCACATCGTTCAGGAGCAAATCGCCTATACGCAGGTGATCTCCAAGGCGACGCAGGACGCCATTGCCGCGTCCGGGGGCGAGTGGGAACTCGGCGCGGTGACGGACATCCAGTTCCCGGTCCAGGACTGGTCCCCGGTCATGCGCGCACTGAAGGAAACCGATGCCGGCATCATCATGATCGACCACTGGGTTGCCGCGGAACTCGCCGCCTTCGCGCAGACATTCGCGGTCGATCCGGTCGAGGGAGCGCTGGTCTATCTGCAATACGGGCCGTCGCAGCCGGAATTCCTTGATCTGGCCGGCGAAGCCGCCAACGGCTTCATCTGGGGATCGGTCATCGGGACCTATGCCGACGAGCCTGGCAAGGCGTTCCGCGAGACCTACCAGGAGCGGTTCCCGGGCACGATGGGCATGGTCTATACCGGCTCGGGCTACGACACCGCCAAACTGCTGGCAAAAGTCTGGGAAAACACCGATCCTTCCGACTTCGACGCCGTCGGGGACGCCATCCGCGGCATCAACTACCGCGGCGTTGCCGGCACCTATACGTTCGACAATGACAGCCAGTCCGGCACCAGCTATCCGAACCAGACGGACGATCCCGAGGCCGGCCAGGCGCACCTGATCTTCCAGGTGCAAGACGGCGCGCACAGGATCATATCGCCGCCGCCCTACAACGAGGTGGATTTCGAGCCCGCATTCTGGATGTAGGCCCGGTGAGCATGGCCGAACAACGGGGCATCTTCGGCTGCCGGGGGATCGACATTTCCTTCGGCGGCCGGCCGATCCTCAGGCAAGTCGCACTGCATGTGGACAACCGGGAGGTGCTCGGCCTCGTCGGCCCGAACGGGGCCGGCAAGACGTCGCTCTTCGAGGTACTGTGCGGACGCTACACGCCGAGTGCCGGCAATGTCTGGATGGACAGCGAGGACATCACCGGGCTTTCGGTGCACGACAGGGCAAGGAAAGGGCTTGCCCGGACCTATCAGAGCCCGGTCGTGCCTTCGGCGATGACGGCAGCCGAAGTGTTCCGCGCCGCCCGGTTCTCGCACCGGCCTTATCTGACGCGTTTCGACGCCGAGTGGGGCTGCCACCTCGCCCATTTCCACGTGCGTTGGGACACGCCGGCCGGCGCGCTCGACACGTTCGACCGGCGCAAGCTGCTGCTTGCCTGCCTGCTGATGCGCCGGCCGACGGTGCTCCTGCTGGACGAGCCGGCCTCGGGGCTGATCAATTCGGAAATCGACGAACTCGATCTCGTCATCCGCCGCCTCGTCGATGAATACGCCATCGGCGCGATCCTCATCGAACATCGACTCGAACTGCTTTCGGCGATCGCCGATCGGACCGTCGTGCTCGATCTCGGCGAGGTGATCGCCACCGGCACACCACGACAGGTCTTCGACGATCCGCGTGTGCTTGCAGCCTATTTCGAGGAACCGGCGCATGCCTGAAGTCCTGACGATACACGGCCTCACCGCCGGTTACGGCCCGCTGCGCGTGCTGCACGAGATCGATTTCCACGTCGAGGAAGGCGAACGCGTCGGACTGGTCGGCCTTAACGGCCACGGCAAGACGACGCTGTTCCGCGCCGTATCGCACCTGGTCGGCTGGCAGAACGGCTCGATCAGGCTGAACGGCGAGGAGATCGGCGGCGCGCGTTCGCTCGGACCCGGACGGCGGACCTCCGGGATCGTGCGCAAGGGCCTTGCCATGACGCCGCAGGGCGATGCCATCTTCCCGGGCCTGACGGTGCGCCAGCACCTCGACTGCGGCGCTTATTCGCGTCTGGCGTGGCGCGAGCGCCGAAAGCGGCGCGACAGGGTGATGGACATCTTCCCGCCGCTCCGCAAGCTGGAGGACGCCCTCGTCGGCAAACTTTCGGGCGGCGAGCGCCGCATGGTCTCCGTTGGCCGCGCGCTGATGGTGGAGGCCTCGCTCTATCTCATCGACGAGCCGTCGCTCGGGCTCGCCCCGAAGATCTCGGCATCGGTGATCGAGGCTCTGTTCTCGCTGCCGACGGAAGGCCGGGCGATGGTGATCGCCGAGCAGAACGTGGCGCTGCTGACCGGCCGGGTGGACCGCATGATCGGCATGCATGCCGGACGCCTGCGCGGCGACGTCGGCCATGTGGGGCTGGAATAGGTACCGGCATGGACGTTCTGGGAACCATCATCCACGGGCTCAACCTAGCCGCCATCTACGGACTGATGGCGATCGGGATATCGATCCTGTGGTCGTCCGTCGGCATGATCAACATGGCGCACGGCGCGACCTTTGCCATCTCCGGCTACGCCGCCTGGATCGCCTCGTCGGCGGCCAAGCCGCTCATCGCCGCGGCCTTCGGAAAGACCGTGATGGCGAAGCTCGCCATGGCCGGCGTCACGGTCGGCGCGGGCACGCTGGCCGGCGCGGTTTTCGGCGCCATCATCTACCTGCTCGCCTTCCTGCCGATCCACGACAAGCCCAATTTCGCGGTCCGCTCGCTGATCGTGACGCTGGCGATCAACCTGGCGACCGTGCAGATCCTGCTGTGGTTCTTCGGGCCGCGCCAGCGCGGACTGCCGAAACTGTTCGGCTTCGGCAAGTTCGAGATCCTCGGCGTGCCGATCCGCTACGACCAGGCCGGGGCGATCCTGTCGACGGCCATCATCCTGGGTCTCGTGCTATTCTGGCTTCGGGTCTCGCGCAAGGGTCTGGAGATCCGGGCGATGATGCAGAACCCGGAAGGCGCCGTCCTGTCCGGCATCTCGGTGCGCTGGACGGCGCTACCGGTCACCATGCTGACCGGCGCGCTTGCAGGGCTGGCCGCCATCTTGTTGTCGCAGACCATATTCGTCAGCCCGACAGCGGGGGCCCTGCCGCTGATCAAGGGCCTCACCATCGCGCTGCTCGGCGGTCTCGGATCGGTGCCGGGGGCTGTCGCCGGCGCGGTGGTGATCGGCTTCCTGGAGGCGACCGTGGGCGCCCTGCCCTTCCTCGGGCAGCGCTACGTGCTGTTCGCCCAGTTCCTGTTCATCATTACGGTCCTGATCATCCGCCCGCGCGGTCTCGGCGGCCTGCTGGACGAAACCCGGGAGTAGCGGCATGGCGCGGGACAAGAAATTCTACCTGATCGGCCAGCGCCCGCGCGAATTGCTGTTCTATCCGCCGGGCAGTGCGCCGCTGCGGCGCCGGCGCCTGCCGGGAACCCGAAGGCACCTTCTCAAGTGGCGCAGCCGCGCCAACCCCAAGTCGCTGAGACAGGAGCGCCGGCTGGCCGACAAGCGCCCGCTCTGGTGGACGATCGGCCTTGGCGCGCTGCTCGTCGCGACGCCGTTTCTGTCCAATTCGATGATCACGATTGCCGCCATCTTCTGCATGTTCGCCGCCATCAACGTGCTTTGGACCCTGGTGATCGGCACGGCCGGGATCTTCTCACTCGCAACGCTCGCCATCGTCGGCATCGGCGGCTATGCCGCCGCGGTGCTCAATGTGTGGCTTGGCCTGCCCTGGCCGCTCATGTTCGCGGCCGGCGGCCTCGCCGGACTGTTCGTCGGCGGTTTCCTGGCGCTGCCGTCGACACGGCTCGACGGGCTCTATTACGCGCTGCTCACTATGGGCTTTGCCGAGATCTGCCGGGTCTTCGTGGTACAGCTCAAGGCACTGGGGCCGACGAACGGCTCCATCAACAATGTCGGAAGCTTCATCCCCAAGGACTGGTTCCTGCAGCGCCCCGGCCTGCTGCTCGGTTTCGGCGGTGCCTTCCTGCTGCTGCTCCTGTCGCTGCTGATCTTCCGCATCGTCAATTCGGAGCGGCTGGGCATGCTGCTGCAGACCGCGCGCGAGGAGGAAGCTTACGCGGAAGCCGTCGGCATCGATTACCGGCGTGCGCGCATGTATGTCTTCCTGATCACATCCGGAGGGCTCGGCGTCATCGGCGCGTTCTACGCAATGTTCTACATGTCGATCTCGCCGTCGATCTTTTCGCTCGACCAGTTGCTCTTGCTGTTCGCGATGATCGTGATCGGCGGGCTCGGCCGGTCCGAGGGCGCCGTCATCGGCACCGCTGTCGTCGTCCTCATCGATAAGGGCATGCTGGAGCTCGGGCCGCCGCGCATTCTCCTCATCGCCGCGATCATGCTCGTCGTGACGCTGTTTGCCAATAACGGCCTTGTCGGCATCCGCGAGCAGTTCCGCAACTACCGCAACCGCAAGAGATCAGAGGCGCGCGCGCGTCGCACCGAAAAGGGAGGTGAGGTCATGCCGGAAGAAGCCATCGAATTCACCGACAAGCAGGAGATCTACTACCGCCGCTTCCAGAAGCGCCTGCGGGATCATCTGAAAACGCTGATCACCGACGAATTGATCGAGGAACATCGCAAAAGCCCCCTCGGAAAACACTCCGATGCGCTCAACCGTGTGCTGAACTATTTCCGCCGCGGCGAGATGGCCGACAAATACGCCATCATGCGCCAGCCGGACGGGTTCCACCGCTACAAGATCATCGCGTTTTCCGGCGAGCGCGGCGCCCCGCCGCGGCTGGTCGACGACAGGATTTATGAAGATATCAACGAGGCTTATCACGCCGTTTTCCTGTTGCGCGTGAACGACCTTCTGGAAAGCTGACGCCATGACCAACACCCGCATATTCGGCTACGCCGACCCGCTCAATCCGAAGGCGGGCGATGCTGTCGATTTCATGATTTCGGTCGAGGGCCGGCACGAGGTCGAGACCAAGCTCGTCCGCCTGGTCCATGGCGACGAGAACCCGGAGGGTCCCGGCTTCATCGAGGAGGAGATCGAGACCGACCTGCCGAGCTGGCTGAACGTCAAGCGGCAATACACACAGGTCGGCTCCTTCGCACGGTGCGATGATCCTGATCGCAGGCTGGACGGGCTGCAGAGTTTCACTGTCTTCGCCCACATCTGCCCCACCCTTCCCAAGGCCGAGCGGCAGATGATCATGGGCCGCTGGGCGATCGAGGGAAACCGCGGCTACGGGCTCGGCATCGATCCCGACGGCCATGTCTCGCTGTGGATCGGCGACGGCGAGAGCGTCGACCAGATCACCACCGAGATTCCTCTGGTTCCCCGCGCCTGGTACTTTGTCGCCGCGCGTTTCGACGGGCAAAGCGGCGAAGCGGAACTGCACGTCATCAACTGCGTCAATCCTTGGAATTCGCGCATTTCCACCGTCGTTCCCTTCGAGGACGACAGCTGGATCAAGGAAACGCTGCGCGTCAGACCGGCGGCGACGGCGGACGATGCGGTGTTTCACCTGGCCGCCGCGACGGCCTGGAACCGCCAGCGCGGGACGTACGCCTCGTTCTTGTACAACGGCAAGATCGACCGCTCGGGTGTCTATGACCGGGTGCTTTCGCGCGAGGAGATTACCGCCCTTTCCGGTGGCGCGGCACCTACAGCCGACGGTCTCGTCGCCTATTGGGACCCGACGGTCGGGATCACCGAGACGGGTGTCGACGACCGGATCGTCGACACCGGCCCGCACGGGCTCGACCTTGCCGGCGTCAACCGGCCCGTTCGGCTGATGACCGGTTTCAACTGGGCGGGTGCCGACAGCTTTCGGCTGGCGCCGGAAACCTATGGCGGCGTTCATTTCCATGACGATGCGCTGACGGACAGCGGCTGGGAGGTCTCGCACAGCCTGCGTCTGCCCGCCAACCTGCGCAGCGGTGTCTACGCGCTGCGCCTGCGCGCCGGCGGCATGGAAGATCACGTGCCGTTCTTCGTCCGCCCGCAGACCCCGGGCGCGAAGATCGCCGTCCTCATGCCGACCTTCACCTATCTCGCCTACGCCAACGAGCATCTGGCCTACGAGGCGCCGATCGCCCAGGCGATCGTCGCGCACACGCCGGTGATCGTTGCCGAAGACCTCGAATACAAGAAGCTCGAGGAATTCGGTCTTTCGACCTACGACCACCACAGCGACGGGGCTGGATGCTGCTACAGCTCCTGGCGCCGGCCGATCATCTCGCTTCGGCCGCGCTACCGGATGCCGGCCATGAACTTCCCGTGGGCGCTGCCGGCGGACCTGTCGCTGCTGTGGTGGCTTGAGCATGCCGGCTACGACTACGACATTCTGACCGATCACGACCTGCATGCCGAGGGCGCCGGTGCGCTCGCGCCCTACAAGGTCGTGCTCAACGGAACGCATCCCGAATACTACTCGGAAGAAATGATGGACGGCACCGAGGACTACCTGCGCGGCGGCGGCCGGGTGATGTATCTCGGCGGCAACGGCTATTACTGGGTGACGGGCCTGCGCGCGGGCGAGCCGCACTGCATCGAGGTGCGCAAGCTGGACACGGGGTCCCGCGCCTGGCAGGCCGAACCAGGCGAAGGGCACCTGGCCTGCACCGGCGAGCGCTCGGGCCTGTGGCGTTCGCGCGGGCGGGCGCCGCAGAAGATCGTCGGGCTGGGCTTCACCACCGAGGGCATGGACGAAAGCCAGCCCTATGAGCGCATGCCGGACTCCTTTCACAAGCGGGTCTCGTGGATCATGCAGGGCATCGGCGACGAGGAGCCGATCGGCGATTTCGGCCTCGCGGCGGGCGGATGCGCGGGTGTCGAGCTCGACCGCTATGAACTCGGTCTCGGAACCCCGCCGCACGCCATGCTGCTGGCCTCGAGCTGGGGCCATTCGGACAATTACCCGCTGGTGTCGGAAGAGATCACCTACGCGTTCCCCGGACGCGGCGGCACCCAGGACGCGCAGGTGCGCGGCGACATGATCTACTTCACAACGCCGAATGACGGCGCGGTCTTCGCGGCAGGCTCCATCGCCTGGTCGCAGGCCCTGCCCTGCAACGGCGGCGACAACAATGTCGCGCAGATCATGCGCAACCTGCTCGATGCCTTCACCAAAGATGGGAAATTGCCCGGTTCGCAGTATACTGGCGATGAAAAGCTGTGGCGCTAGACAAATGCCGGCACACCTGGGGAGGAGTGCATGAAGAACAGCCTCAATGCGTTTTCGAATTTCGTGTCCGAAATGCACGAACGCGTGCGCAACGACGATGCCGAGGGGCTTGCCCGCTGGGCCGTCGGGGAACTGTCCGAAACGCTCGGATTCGACGCCGCCTGGTACGGCTGGGCCGACATCCGGCCCGAGGGCGTCAACATCCATGCCAATGCGTCCTTGAACCTGCCGGACGACTATTACGACACATGGCTGACCATGTCGGATCAGGATCTTCTGGCCGCGAAGTTCCTGAAGGCCCCGGATGGCGTTGCCATCTACAACCGCACCGACCGGCTGCAGACCGACGGCATGGTCTATCTGGCCGACAAATACGGCCTGAAGAAACTCGCAACCGCCATGCACACGCGCCCGGGGCGCATTGCCTCGTTCTACCTTTCGAGTTACCGGGTCGGGCCCCATTCGCGGGAATGGTCCGATGCCGAACAGGAGTTCCTGCAATGCGCCGTGGATCAACTTTCCGCGGCCATGAAACTCTCGACGTCGGAGCCCGGAAGGCCGCAGGATCTGGGAGCTGTCTCCATATTCGTCAATGAGAATGGTATCGGCATCCTTGGCCTTTCAAACCTGCGCGAGCAGCTCGGTGAGATCTGGCCCGAATGGGACGGCGATCATCTGCCGGACCGCCTTCAAAGCCTGATCGGCGTTCCGGGCGAACACATCCTGACCGACCGTGGCCTTGTCGTTCAGTGCGAGAACGCGCCGGGCCTCGAGGGCATGGGCCTGAAAAAACTGACGCTGCGCCGGCTGACGCCGTTCGACCTTCTCACTCACCGTGAGCGCGAGGTGGCGCGCACGCTTGCCGCCGGCAAGAGCCACAAGGAGGCAGCGCGCATCCTCGGCGTCGCGCCGGCGACTATCCGCAACCAGACGCAGGCCATCTATGCCAAGCTCGGCATCGGCAACCGCGCCAGCCTTTCCAACATGGTTCCGGAAATGCGCGACGGCTGATCGACGCGGGCGGCAATGAGGCGTCAGTGGCCGAAATAGGCCTTGTTCAATTCCTCGTCCGACCCGAGTTCGTCGGCGGTCCCGCTCATCTTCAATTCGCCGGTTTCGAGAATGTGCAGATGGCTGGCGAGGCTCATCGCAAAGTTGGCGTTCTGCTCGGTAATGACGATCGTCAGGCCGGTTTCGCCGTTGAGCCGCCGCAAGGATTCGGCGATGTCATGACAGACCTTGGGCGCAAGGCCGATGGTCGGCTCGTCGACAAGCAGGAGGCGCGGACCGGTCATCAGCGCCCGGCCGAGCGAGACCATCTGCCGCTCGCCGCCGCTTTGCGTGTAGGTCTCCTGGCTGCGCCGCTCGGCAAGCCGCGGGAAAAGGTCGAAGACGTGCTGCAGGTTCCTGTCCGCCTCGTCCCTTGCCGTGAAGGCGCCGACCATCAGATTGTCGAATACCGACATATAGGGGAACAGGTTGAAGCGTTCCGGTGCATAGCCGACACCCTGTTCGACAATGGCGCGGCTCGAAAGCCCCGCCAACGACTCGCCGCCGAGGCGGATGTCGCCCTTGATCGCCGTCAGACCCATGATCGAATCGAGCAGGGTCGACTTGCCGGCGCCATTGGCGCCGACGACGGCGACGATCTCGCCCTTTTCCACGGCGATATCGACATTGTGCAGTGCGCGGGCCTTGCCGTAATAGGCGGACAGGCCCTCGATCTCCAGGAACGCCATCATTCGCCTCCCAGATAGGATGCGCGGACATCCGGATCGGCCATCACCTTGGCGAAAGACCCCTCGGCGACGATGGAGCCATGGTTCATGGCGATGGCCCGGTCGATCAGCGGCTCCAGCGAGCGCAGATCATGGCTGACGATGATCAGCGTCATGCCGGCCTCGCGTTTCTTGTTGATGAGATCGGCGATCTGGGCGATTTCGCCGGCCGTCAGCCCGGCGAAGACCTCGTCGAGCAGCATGATCGACGGATCGGTCGCCAGGGTGCGCGCCAGTTCCAGCTTGCGCAGATCGCCCATCGACAGTTCCGCCGGATGCCGGTTGAGGTCATTCTCGCTGAAGCCGACACTCAGCGCCAGCTCGATCTCCTTGTAGCGGTCCGGATTGCGGGTCAGCATCTGCCAGATACTGTTGGGCATCAGGCCGAGCCGGATGTTCTCCAGCACATCCATCTCGGCGAAGGGGCGCGGTATCTGATAGGTCCGGCACACGCCACGGCCGATGCGCGCATAGGTCGGCAGAGCCGAAATGTCCTCGCCATTGCACAGGATCTCGCCGGCGGTCTGGCGGTGCTCGCCCATGATCAGGCTGAATATGGTGGTCTTGCCGGCCCCGTTCGGACCGATCAGGCCGAGCGACTCGCCATTTTCGACATTGAACGACATGTGGTTGGTGGCGGTGAGCCCGCCGAAGCGTTTGACGACGTCCTTCAGTTCCAGCGGATAGCTCATGGCCCGGCCCCCGCCCGCACCGCCCGCAGCCTGCCCCAGCCCTGTTTGGCGACCTCGTAGATGCCCTTGGGCTGGTACATGTAGAGGATGAGGGCGATGCCGCCATAGATGAAATAGCGCTCGGCGCCGGGCAGGACCGGACGCAGGTATTCGAGCAGGAAAGTCAGGAAGAACGCACCGATCATCGGACCGATGATGGTCGAGGCGCCGCCGATCAGCGCGGCGACGATGATGGTGAAGAGGAAATTGATGTCGAACAGCGCCCGCGGCGCGATCGAGCCCAGATAGTGGACGTAAAACGCGCCGCCAAGACCGGCAATGAAAGCGGCGATCATGAACGCTGCGAGCTTCAGCTTGGTCGTGTCGAGCCCGCTGCCGCGCACCGATTCCTCGTTCATGCCGATGGCGCTGAGCGCCGTTCCGAGCCGGGTCTTCATGACCAGCCACATGGCTAGCGCGATGATGACCATGAGGCTGAAGGAGAGGTAGTAGTTGTTGACCGCGCCGCGCGTGATCGTTTCGATCCCGGACATGCCGCGCGTCCCGCCGGTGAGATCCGGGCGTATCACCTGGACGAGCTGGTACATGAGTTCCATGAAGGCGAGCGTGACGAGGGCGAAATAGCTGCCGCGAATGCGCAGCGCCGGCAGGAAGAATAGCGTCCCGCCGATCATGGTGGCGACGACCGCGAGCGGAATCGAAGCCGCCACCGGAAAGCCGAAGCGGTAGGACAGGATCGCCGAGGTATAGGCGCCGATGCCGATCAGGAACGGATGGCCGAAGCTGATATAGCCCGTCCTTCCGGAAAGCACGTCCCAGCTGATCGCGAAGATGGCCAGGAAATTGGCGAAGATGATGGTGCGAAGCGTTCCCTTGGAGACGAACTCCGGCAGCGCCAGCATGACGACGATAAACGCGATCCACAGCGCGATATGCTGCCAGCGGATGCCCATGTCACAACTCCTCCCGGCCGAACAGGCCGCGCGGGCGCATGACGAGAACACCGATAATGAGCAGCATGGTGAAGACGCCGCGCAGTTCCGCGGCAATCAGCGTCGTCGATATGATCTCCATGAATCCGATGATGTGGGCGACGATCAGCGAGCCGATGATGGAGCCGATGCCGCCGACGATGACCACCGCGACGGCAATGATGAGCGGCGCCACCCACATGGACGGGCTGAGCTGCGTGTAGCTGGCGAAGAAGACGCCGGCGACGGCGCCGAGCGCACCCGATATGCCCCAGGTGATGAGATTGATCCGGTCCGGGTCCACGCCGGATATGGCGGCGCCCTTGACGTCCATCGACACGGCCTGCATGGCGCGGCCGATATGGGTATTGCGCACGAAGAGATAGAGCCCGATGAGGATCGCCCAGCTGGCAAGCGCCGCCGTCAGGATGTTGAAGGTCACCGTCGCGCCGCCGATACGCCAGACACCGGGCACGATCGGGTGCAGGATCTTCGAACTGTCGTTGAAGACGAGAACGATGCCGGCCTGGATGACCACCGCCAGGATGAGCGTCGAGATCTCCACCGCGACATGGTCGCCCTTGAGCGTCTTGACGATCAGCCGGTATTTCAGAATGCCGATGACGCAGCCGAAGATGGCCGCCATGAGTATGCCGGCGATCTGCGGCAGGCCGAGCACCTGGGTGAAGTGGTAGTACACATAGCCGCCGATCATCAGATAGGCGCCGTAGGCGAGGTTGAGAACGCGCCCGATGCTGAAGATCAGGGTGAAACCGACAGCAATCAGCGCGTAGAGCCCGCTTAGGAGCAGCCCCTGGATAATAATCTGGCTCATGGTCAGATATCGCGGTTCCGGAAGGTCCGGCGGCGCCCGTCGGACGCCGCCCAAATCAGCTTATTTCTTGACCCAGGACGGGACCTGAAACTCGCCGGTTGCGTATTTTTCCGGATAGACGACGGCAGCCGTACCGTCCTCGTACCACTGGATCACGACCATCGAGGGCGATCCGTCGTCATAGGGGTCGGTGATGTCGAAACGGGCGTTGTGCGGATAGGTCCGACCGGTGCGCGGCTCGACCTCGTCACGGCCCCAGAAGCCGTAGCGCAGCCACATCTGGCCGTCCTTTTCAAGAACGAGGTCCTGCTTTTCCATCGCATCGACCCAGGTCGAATTGTTGAAGCCGCCCGCCTCCTCGGCCGCCGCGAAGGCCTGCTTCAGACCGTGATAGGCGTTGAAGCCGTTGAAATGCGGGAATTTCGGCCGGCTGTCGCCGTATTTGGCGACATATTTGTCGACGAATTCCTGCGATTTCGGATCGAGCGCGAAACCGACAGACGGGACCGGGCTCAGCGTCGAGATGCCGCCGCCGGCACCGCCGGTGTCCTCCCAGTATTCCTGCCCGAGGGCCGCGACATTGACGCCGGTCATGCCCATCGGCACCTGCAGCTTCACATATTGCGACGAGACGACCTGCGAATTCACCGACGAGATGAGGTAAATGAAGTCGGCGCCGGAATCGACGGCCCGGCTGAACAGCGGCGCGAAATCGACCGTGGCGATGTCATAGACGATGGTGTCGACGACGTCGATGCCGGCATTCGGCGCCAGCGCCTCGGAGACAAGGCCGTTGATGGCGTTTCCGAAGGCCGTGTCCTCCTGCAGGATGACGACGGATTTCCAGCCCATCTTGTCGGCAAGAACGTCCTTGCCGAAGTCGATATAGAGCGTCGCCAGCGCCTCGTCGGACGCAATGTTCATGAAGTAGGGCTTGTAGCTGTCATAGTCCTCGACCAGCTTGTCGATGATGCCGATATAGGACGTCCAGGTGTCGAGCGTCGGAATCTGGTACTCGACCATGCGCGGCAGCCAGCCGAGCGATACGTCGTCGATCGATCCGGAGACGATGAAATCGACCTCTTCGGTCTCGGCCAGGTACTCATAGGCCTTGATGCCTTCCGTGACGTCCTCGCCCGTATCGGCCTTGATCAGCTTGATCTGCTGGCCGCCGAGGACGCCGCCCGCGGCGTTCAGCTCCTCAATGGCGAGCTCGGCCCCGCGCAGCGTGCTGAGACCCGTATCCGACGAGAGCGATCCGATGAAACCGACTTTGACTTCGGCCTGCGCGGCCTGAACGGCAAACAGCAGCGCGCCCGCTGCCGCGGCACTTCTTAGTATCCCTGACATGTTCTTCCTCCAGAAGGTTGGCCCAGTTATTATTATTGTATCCTGTATACAGTACACAGAATTCGAAAGCGATCAACCTTTTTGACCGCTTCTAAAACGCCTATTCCCCGAAAACCGGCTTGAGGCCGTCCGTGATCAGCGCATCCGCCTCGATCTCGATCATCATGCCGGGCATCGTCAGCCCCGCCTCGACGCCGCTGGTCACCGGATCGATGCCGCGGAACACCTCGCCATGGGCGCGCACGAACGCCCCGCCGCCCGCCGCCATGTCGGTCAGAAACGCGCGCGTGCGCACCACATGGTGCAGGCCGGCGCCCGCTTCGGCGAGCGCTTCCTCGATGCGTTTGAAGATGAAGATAGCCTGGGCGTAGGTGTCGCCCGGCGCGTGCAGCCGGCCGCTCGGCTCAACCGCTGTCGTTCCGGCCACATAGACAAAGGGCCCGACGCGCTTGACCCGCGCATAGGCGCCGATCTCCTCGAAGCGCCCACCCGTCTTGACCGTCTCGATGATCATCGCCGCTATTCCCCGAGCCGCTCGCGGATGGCCTCGGCCGCCGCCTGCAGCGCGTCCAGTTCGGACTGAGACAGGGGCAGTTCCTCGACCGAAATCAGGCCGCCGCGCCCGAGATGACACGGCACGCCCAGCACGACGCCGGAGATCCCGAATTCGCCGTCCAGCATGACGGATGCGGGAACCGGTCCCGTGCGGGCGCCGCGTATATGATCGATGAGTTCGAGCGAGGCGTGAGCCGGCGCGATCGTCGCGGAGCCGGTCTTGCGCAGGGCAACCACCTGCCCTCCCCCGGTGACGGCGTCCTTGACGCAGGCATCGATCTGCTTGTCGTCCAGGAAAACATCGAGCGGGCGGTCCTTGATGCGTGCCCGCGAGACGATGGGTGCCATCTCGTCGCCGTGGGAGCCGAGGGTGATCGCCTCGACATCGGCGCTCGAGACGCCGGCGGCGAGAGCCAAGGCATTGCGGAAGCGGCTGCTGTCGAGCGTTCCGGCCATGCCGAGCACCTGTTCGCGCGGAAAGCCGGTGGCGCGCAGCATCTCGACGGTCATTTCATCGAGCGGATTGGTGACGACGATGACGACCGCATCCGGCGCTTTCGAACGGATGGCCTCGGCGGTCGCGTGAATGACACGGCGGTTGACGTCGATGAGATCGGCCCGGGTCATGCCCGGCGTGCGCGGGCGACCGGCGGTGACCACCACCACATCGGCGCCGGCCACGGCGGAAAGATCCTCGCCACCGGAGGCGCGGGTGCGGCTGCGCGACACGCCGCTCGCATGGTTGAGATCGAGCGCCACGGAAGCGGCGAGCCCCGGCACGACATCAATTAGGACGATCTCGTCGGCCGCTGCGGCGTTGGCCGCCAGATGGCCGATATTGGCGCCGACACCGCCGGCCCCGATCAGTGCCAGCCTCCGGATCGTCGACGCTGCGCCGTTTTTCGGCCGCTGCGGCGCGATCCAGCGCGGCGAGCGGCGGTAAAGCACGCGCCGCAAGGACGTCGCGCCGTCGGTCCGGTGCACCTGCGGCCGTTCAATCGGGCCGGGCACCAGCTTGATGCCGAGCCTTGCCGCGGTTTCTTCAGCCTGGGCCGTGACGATATCGGTCGGCATGATCTCCATGACGACGCGCCCCTTGGCGCGCGTCTCGGCGACGTGCTCGGATCCGATGACTCGCCGGCCCGCGCTCATCAGCCTTCCTGCCCGTCAACGCTGTTGATGGCGGTCGTCGCCGCCTCGATGGCGGTCTTGACGGAGTCCTCGCTGCCGGAAATGAACAGCCGCCCGAAACGCCCGACCGCCCGCACCTCGACGATATCGACATCGGCCGATTTCTCCGCCTCGTTCGCGGCAATCGAGATATAGGCCGCTGGGGCACACTCGATGATGCCGAGCGTCTGGCCCGGCACCAGCAGCGCGCCCTTGCGCCACTTGTTGAGAAGCTGCGCCTGGTAGGGCTCGACCGAGGTGATGACCTGGGTCGAGGCGACCGACGGCTTCACCCGGTCGCTCATCGAGGCGCCGAGCTCGGAGAGGATCGCGTCGCGCGCGGCGCTGACCTCCGCGTTGGAAGGCGAGCGCAGGATGAAGAAGCCGAATTCGCGTTCGACCAGCTGCGTCGTCGCTTCGACCGCGCTCGCTTTCAGCGCCCGGTCGATCAGCGTGAAGACGCCGTTGCCGGGCGCGAATTCGCCGATCAGGACCGTGTCGCCGGAAAGCGGCACGGAGCCCTGCACCGTCGCGCCGTTATAGGCGGCGAATTTCGGCTGCAGATTGTCGATCTGCATGAGGGCGCGGATGGTGATTTCGTTCGCCTGTCCAGCCAATCCTATTCTCCGTATTCATCGTAGATGTCGCGCCAGGGACGGCTCTCGTAGGCGACGCGCTTGATGTTGATGAGATGCAGTGCCGTGACGTTGTCCGAAGTGATCGAGCCGGACCAAGTGCCGGTGCCGAGCATGAAGCTCGGCTCCAGTTCGGTGGAATAGCCCATGCCGCCCATGATCGCCGGTGTGTTGACCAGCACGCGGCCCGTCGGGATCGCGCTGTAGCGCGCGACGACACCTGGGTCGTCCGAATGGATCACCGACGAGTGGCCCCAGCCCTCGAAGCGGGCGATGGCGTTCGACAGCTCGATCGCATGATCGGCGTCGCGGGCCTCGTAGAACGCGAGCACCGGGTTGAGTTTCTCTGCCGACAGCGGGCGTTGCCAGCCGATCTCTGTCTCCTCGGAAACCAGGCAACGCGTATTTGGCGGTATCGAGAAGCCGGCCTTGTCGGCGAGGCTTTGCGGCGACTGACCGACATTTTGCGGATCCATCGCCTGCTTGCCGGCGAAGATGACGCCGGCCAGGCGGTCCGCCTCCGCCGGGGTGCAGAAATAGGCGCCCTTGAGTTTCATCTCGTGGCGCAGCTCGCGGGCGATCTTGCGGCTGGCGATCACCGCCTGCTCGGACACGCAGGCCGTGCCGTAGTCGAAACATTTGGACGTGACGATCTGTTCGGCGACCTCGCCGAGCTGGTCGGCTTTCGAATCGTCCACGAAACAGGGAACGTTGCCGGCGCCGACCGCGAGCGTCGGCTTGCCGGACGAGTAGGCGGCGCGCACCATGCCCGGCCCGCCCGTCGCCATCACGACTGAGGTGCGGCGGTGGCGCATCAGCTCGGCCGTGCCCTGGATCGTTACCTGATCGAGGCACTGGATCAGCCCCTTGGGCGCGCCCATCTGCTCGGCGGCATCGGCCATGATCCGCACCGTCTCCAGCCCGCACTGAACGCCGCGCGGATGCGGCGCGCAGACAATCGCATTGCCGGCTTTGACCGCCGAAAGCACCTTGTAGATGATCGTCGAGGTCGGGTTGGTGACCGGGATCAGCGCCGCGACCACGCCCATCGGCTCGCCGATGGCCGCGACCTTGGCCGCGTCGTCGCGCCACAGGACACCGAGCGCGGTGATGTCGCGCAGATAGTCGGCGACCGACAGGGAGTTGAAGAGGTTCTTCACGCGCTTGTCGGCAACGTTGCCGTAGCCCGTCTCCTCCACCGCCAGCTCGCCGAGGCGCTTGGCCTCCGGCTCGATGGCGCGCGCCATGGCATCCACCATGGCATCGATCGCCGCCGGCTCCGTTCCGAGGAAACTGCGATAGGCCTCGAATGCGGATTCGGCGCAGCGCCGTGCGGCGGCAACGGATTTCAGGTCAGCATCCATCAGCGCGCTCCACCGGCAATGTCGTCAAGTAGGCGGCGGGCGTCCTCGATGCCGCCGGAATCGATGCCGATCATCTCCAGGCGCCGACCGGCATTGCCCATATCGGCGCCGAGCACGGTACCGGCGAGCGTCACCATGGCCTGGGTCGCGGGCACGGCGACACCGGCGATTCCGGCTGCGGAGACGAGCGGCACAAGCGAGCCGATCGTCGCACACCGCACGATCCGCTGCGCCTCATCGGGCTGCGGCACCGGGCGGCTGCCCTCGCCTTTCAACGCGCCGGCGTGGCGTTCCTGCCATTCGGCAAGACCGGGAAGATCGCGGACGCCGAACCGGCGCGCCACGTCCCGCCGTTCATCCGCCATGGCGGCCATGATCGCATTGTGCTGAGGGCCGATGAGCGCCCTGAAGGTCTCGTTTTCGGAAAGCGGCGCGGCTTCATCCGGGATGGACGGGCGGCCGTCGGCGACCGCCGGGCCGCCAAGCAGGAGCGCCGGCACCTCGACCAGCCCGGAGCCGTCGTCGAAACTACTGCGTACCGTGTTGATGGCCGGTTCCACGTTCGGCAGGAACGGTTTCAGCCCTTCAAGGATCGCCTCCCGGCCGGCCGGCAGGGTCGCGGCCGCGACCTTCGCCGCGGCGGACAGGTGGATCTGGTTGCCGGTGATGCGGAACCAGTAGGGAAGGCCCTGCGCTTCCACGATCGTGTAGTCGGCGGTTGCCCCGCCGATGCGCAGCAGCCAGGCCGCCTCGGCGGCGCCGAAGGACCGGCCCGGCGCCAGGACCAGGATCTGGCCGTCGCGCACATGATCGGCGAGCACCATGGCGTAGGTGCGCTGCTTGTGGACGGGCCCGGTCAGGAAGATCACTTCTGCACCGGCAACGGCGCGGTCCAGTTCCGCGGTGGTCGCGATCGACGGCGCGTCGGGTTGGTCGACCTGGTAGTTGCCGACCGGCCCGGCGCCGCGTAGCGCAATGCCGTGCCCAGCGCGCAACGCATCGAGCTCGGCACCGTAAGCCGAAAACAGCGTCACCTCAGCGCCCGCGGCAAGACAAAGCGCCGACAGCATCAGCGCGTCGCCGCCGCCGCCGAGCACCGTCACGCGCTCGAAGCGCGGTGGTGACGCGGCATGACTTCCGCGCGGCCGGGCGGCGACCGCCTCGGCAAATTCCTGGAACCCGCTGTCCATGATTAAACGTCTTTCCCTCTGGTCGTGTCAGGAACCGCGGGCGGATTATTCGGCGGATCCACCGCCGAGCGAGGAGATAAGCGTCTCAAGCTCGTCATGCGGCCGCGGGATGACATGGACGGCGATCACTTCACCGATCTTGTTTGCCGCGACGGCGCCGGCATCTGCGGCCGCCTTGACGGCACCGACTTCGCCGCGCACCAGGGTGGAAACGAGGCCACCGCCGGACTTCGTCTGGCTGATGATGGTGACACTGGCCGCCTTGACCATGGCGTCGGCAGCCTCGATGGCGGCGACAAGGCCGCGCGTTTCGATCATTCCAAGGGCCGCCTGGCCACTTACGGGTTTAGCCATTTTACGATTTCCTTCTGTTGGACGTGGCTGAGCGGGTTGTGCCCGCCCTGATATCGATGTGGTCGACGATGGCGACCACCGTCGCGTCGACCGGAAGACCGCCGACCTTGGCGGGCAGCCGCGCCGCCGAACCGGTGGCAAGCAGCACCAGGTCGCCGGCCCCCGCCCCGCAGGTGTCGGCAACGACAACCGCCTTTTCCAGCACCGCGCCGGCACCGTCCTCGACGTTGCACAGTAAAAGAGCCGTGCCCGAGAGACTTGCGTCCTTGACGGTGGCCGTGACCGTTCCGGTTATGCGCGCGATCCTCATGGCTCAGAAATTCTCGATATAACGATCGAGCTCGACCTGGGTGACCTGCTCGTCGAAGAAGCCGATCTCACGCTCGGCCTGCTGCACGAGCAGCTCAAACATGTCGTCGCCGAAGACCGATTTCATGAATTCCGATCCCCGCGCCTGTTGCACCGCTTCGCGGATGTCTGTCGGGATCGGATCGGCATCGGCCTCTTCATAGGCATTGCCGGTCGCCATCTCGGACGGCTCCAGCCCCTGCTCGATGCCATCCAGCCCGGCGGCCAGCTCCGCGGCAATGAGAAGGTAGGGGTTGCAGTCGGCGCTGGCGTCGCGCTTTTCGGCGCGCACGGCGCTCTCGTTGCCTTCGATGATGCGGATGCCGACGGTGCGGTTATCGATGCCCCAGCTCGTATTGATCGGGCAGAACGTGTAGGGCTGGCGACGGCGATAGGCATTCGGCGTCGTCGCGCCGCACAGCGCCGTCTCGGCCATACGCTTTTGCAGGCCGGCCACGAAATTGCGGCCGACGGCGCTTAGCTTGCCGCCGTCGGAGAAGGCGTTGCCCCCTTCCCTCCAGAGCGAATAGTGGGTGTGGAAACCGTTGCCCGACTGGTCGATGAACGGTTTCGCCATGAAGGTGGCGAGGTAGCCGTGGACGGTCGCGAGCTGCTTGACCAGCGAGCGGAACATGACGACACGGTCGGCGGCCTGCAGCGCGCCCCCGTAGCGGATGTTCACCTCGACCTGCCCCGGCGCATATTCCGGATTGGACTGCTCGATCGGGATGCCTGCCTCGTTGATCTGCTGGCGGATCGGCCCCAGCACGTGCTCGAGTTCGGCGGCGCGGGCCAGCGAATAGACCTGGATGCCCTGGTCGCGCGGCTGGCGGGTTTCCGGATCGAGGAGATGGAACTCGAGCTCGGTTCCGACATTGACCTCGAAACCCATCCCCTTCGCCCGCTCGACCTGGCTGACAAGCGCGTTGCGCGGGTCGATCGGAACCGGCTTGTGGTCCATGCCCTCAGCGCGCGCCAGGCAAAAGGCGACGCCCGGCTCCCAGGGCAGCGGCACCGGCTGGGTGATCGGAAACATGTGCATGTCCGGATAGCCGTTGTCGAAATTGACATAGGGCGTGTCCCAGACGTCGCAGGTCATATCGATGGCGAAAAGCGCGATGGAAAGTGCGTTGCCGCTCTTGCAGATATGGTCCCAGTGGGTCGACGGGATGCGCTTGCCGCGCATGATACCGTTGAGATCACCGAGGCCCATGGCCACGGTATGCGTGCCTTCCGGCAAGGTGAATGCTGCACCCGACAAGATCGTTCCCTCCAAAATGCGGCCTTGAAGACCGTTCGTATTCTGAATACAGTATTCAGAAATCGAGAACAAAGCAAGAGGGAAATCACGATGCGTAGCGAAGCGATTGTCGTCGGCGGCGGTATAGCCGGCGCCATGACCGCCCTTGCACTGGCACGCCGAAACATCAAGACAACGCTCGTCGACCGCTGGGAACCCGGCCATTCGCGTGCATCGTCCACAGACTACAACAGGGTGATCCGCTCGATCCACGGGCGCGACGAGTTCTATACGCGCTGGGCGCGCGAATCCCGCGAGCGCTGGCTGGAGATGCAGGCCGAGACCGGGCAGCGCCTCTACTACGAGTGCGGTGCGCTGATCCTCGCCACCGCCGGCCACTGCGACTGGGAGGACGCGACGGCCGAGACCTTCCAGAAGCTGGGCGTGCCGTTCCACCGTTTCTCGCCCGACGAGATCGCCGTCAGGTTTCCGCAATTCGATCCGGCCGGCATTTCCTACGGGCTCTACGAGCCGGAAGCCGGAATGGTCATGGCCCACCGCGCCGTCATCACGACGATCGACCTCTTCAGGAAGGCCGGCGGCAAGGTCGCGCGCGGGCGCGTCGAGACCGACCGGAACGAACGCCCGGTGCTGGACGGCAGGCCGCTGGAGGCGGATCTCATCGTCATCGCGACGGGCGCCTGGATGGGCGACATGTTCCCGCGCACCGTCAAGCCGATCACCAGCGTCGTCGGCGTCAACGTGCTCTACACCTCGACGCCCGACGGCAGCACTGCTTTCGACCTGGAGAACATGCCCTGCTGGATCGACCACGGTCAGGGCTCCTTCGGCCTGCCCTCTACCGAGGGCTCCGGCGTCAAGGCCGCCGTTGTCATCCCCGACACGATCGATCTCGACCAGGACGAGCGGCTGATCCGCCGCCAGACGCTCAACCGGACGCGCAGCTATATCAAGAAACGCCTGCCCGGCCTTGTCGGCGAGAAGGTGGTGGATTCGAAGTTCAACCAGATCGTGCTGACCCCCGATACCCATTTCATCGTCGACCGGCATCCCGAGCACGGAAACGTGCTGCTGGCCGGGGGCTGCTCAGGTCATCTCTTCAAGCACGGCCCGGTCTTCGGCGATTTCGTCGCCGGCGTCGGCCTCAAGGATTTCGGCACCGCCGACCGCTTCAAGATCGCCGGCCGCAAGAAACTTTCGCCGAAGGAAAGCCCGTCGGGGCGGTAGGACAGCCTGTCAAGGACGAAGCCGGCCAGTCCGGCACATGCAACCGTCCGGAATCGCCGGCGGCCGCACGCCGCTTTTGCGCCTGCATTCTTGATGCTAACATGCGGGCCTGAGGATGCGGCTGGCGCGCGGCAGGACCTTTGGAGGGATGATATGGTCTATCATTTGCCCAGGGCAGCAGTAGCATCGGGGCTGATGACATTTGTCACCGGCGTTCTCGTTGTCAGCGTGTTGGCCTTGACGGACGGACGCAACGCACTGGCACAGTCCGTCGATAAACCGGCGACGCAGGCGCAGGAAAACGCGACGGAGCGACCGCGTCCCACCGATGAGCCTGAAATCCAGCGCCTGCGCGCCCAGTGGTATGACAACCGGACCTTCGAGGCCTATGCGGACGCGCTGGCGGAAGGCAAACCGACATTCATCTTCTTTTCGGCAGACCAGTGCGGTTTCTGCCTGACGATGCTCGAGCGGTTTCGCTGCCCTGCCATCGCGCGCTACGCGGGATTCATGAAGTTCGGCACCGCCTGGCGCGAAAAGGACGAAGGCGGAGACCAACTGGCGTCGGCGCTCAATGTCGAGCGCTATCCGACGACCGTCATATTTAAAACGGACATGGACAAACTGCACGTGATCGGCCGCATCGAGGGCGTCTTTCCTGCGCACGACATCGATCGGGTGATACAGGAGGCGTTCAAGGAGTATGCCGGAGCCGATGGAAGCGGGGCACCCGACCTCTTGAGCGTTGAGGAAACACGCAAGATGCTCGACCAGGCCGGGATTGCGCGGCCCTCGGAGGCATTTTGCGCTGGCGAAGAGAATTGACGGGATCCGGGTGACGGCAAGGCAGTGCCGGTATATGGTCCGGCTTCGCTCCGACCATCCACACCGCGGCGCATCAGCCGCATCCGGTCGTACCTTTTCTTTTCCGAGCCGGTGAGCCCGTGTCCGATTTCGACGATCAGTTCAATCTGCGCAAGCGCCACCCGATCTCCCGGTATCACCTGCTCCTGAACGTTTTTCAGAGCTTACTCGCCCGGCAGTTGATGGATTGCAGCCTCGACATCAGCTATGGCGACAGCGCCGGCCAGTCGCTGGATATCTTTCCTGCGAAACCGGATCGCGCACCGGTCTTCGTCTTCATCCACGGCGGCTATTTCCGGGCACTGGACAAGAGCCAATACCGGTACACGGCATTTCCGATGGCAAAGGCCGGCTACACGACGGTCCTGGTCAATTACGACCTGGCGCCGAAGGTCCGGGTTGCCGATATCGTTGAGCAGGTGCTGGCCGCATTCGAATGGATCCGGGAAAATATCCACAAGTGGCACGGCAATCCCGACGATATCGTCCTGTGCGGGCATTCGGTGGGCGCGTTCCTGGCGGCCAAAATTCTCGAAAAGGACTGGCCGGGCGGCAGTGGCGTCATGAAGGCCGCCCTGCTGAGCGGCCTCTACGATCTTGGCCCGATGAAACGGTCCTATCTCGACCGGGAACTGCGGCTTACGGACGAGGATGTCGCGACCCTGAGCCCGCAAACCGGAACGTTGCTCGAGAGGCCGGAACTGCTTGTCGCTGTCGGCGAACGGGAGTCGGAGGTTTTCACCAACCAATCAATAGCTTACAGCCGAAAGCTCAGCGAAGCCGGTATCCGCAATGAACTGCTCGTCGTGCCGGGGATCGACCACTACACGATGTCGCGGCTTCTTTCCCGCCGAAACAGCGTCATCGTTGACTGGATGACGCGATCCGAACCGGCCGTTGCGGCAGGCACACCATCTGTTTGATGGCTTGGCCGGCTTTCGTGCGGTTTCAAATCAGCCGCCGTTTCGCCAGGTTGCGCATCAGATGGCTAGCGCCGAAGGTCCAGGGCGCGCATTCGGTGGACAGGCGCACGATGTTGCGCAGCGTGCCAAACCCGGGCGACGCGATCTCGACCACGTCGCCGAGCTTGTGGGTAAAGCCCTCGCCAGGAACGTCGCGGTCCTGCGTGGGCGCGAAAAGCGTGCCGAGGAAAAGCATGAGACCGTCGGGATACTGGTGATGCCGGCCGATCGTCTGCGCCACGAGATCTTCCGGATCACGGCTGATCTCCGACATCGAGGAATGGCCGCTCAGAACGAACCCGTCTTCGCCCGTGACGGTCAGGTCGAGCTCGGCCCGGCGCACATCGTCCAGCGAGAACGTATCGTCAAAGAGCCGGATCATCGGCCCGAGCGCGCAGGAGGCGTTGTTGTCCTTGGCCTTGGAGAGCAGCAGCGCCGAGCGCCCCTCGACGTCGCGAAGGTTCACGTCATTTCCGAGCGTCGCGCCGACGATGCGCCCCCTGGACGAGACCGCCAAGACCGCTTCCGGCTCGGGATTGTTCCAGCTTGAGACCGGGTGCAGGCCGACCTCGGCGCCTGGCCCGACGGATGACAGAACCTGTGCCTTGGAGAAGACCTCGGCGTCGGGGCCGATGCCGACCTCGAGATACTGGCTCCATAGCCCCTCCTCGATCAGCGCGACCTTCACCTTCGCGGCTTCCTCGGAGCCGGCGCGGATGTTGCGCAGGCTGTCGCCGATCGCAGCGCCGACGCGGGCCCGAATCTCCTCGGCCAGCCCGGGATCGCCGGACGCCCGCTCCTCGATGACCCGCTCGACCATGGAACTCGCGAATGTGACGCCGCAGGCCTTCACCGCCTGCAAATCGCAGGGCGCCAGGAAGTGTATGGCGGTGGCATTACCCGGCACATTGCCGGCGATGTCGTCGAGCGATCCGAGGTCCCTGCCCTCCCGGGACCGCACGTGGGAGACCGGATCGTCCAGCTCGCAGACATCGCGGACTGTCGGCGCCGCGCGACCGGTGATGTCGATAACGCGGCGGTCACGTACGGTGACGACAGCCGGGCCTTCCTCGGACGGCAGCCAGACCCGCCCCAGGAATGTCCCTTCGTCCGGTATGATGGTCGCGCCCAATCTCGGTCCTCCCGTAAAAACAGCCGCAGCCGCGACACACTAGCATGACGGTTCAAATCTACCGCGTCCGCTGCCGGTCCGCTGTCCTTGAAGTCTTCTTTTGAGACCGGGCCACCTAAAGCACCCGGAACCGCTCCCAAACGTCGCGCAGATAGCCGCCGTTCAGCAGCAACTCGCGGGCGGAATTTTCCTTCGAGGCCTTTTCGCGCGCCTTTTCGGCAATCTCCAGGGCAATGGCCCCCGGCACGAAGGTCACGCCGTCGCGGTCGCAGATCACCAGGTCGCCGGGGTGAACCGTGCGCCCGTAAACGCTGACGGGCGTGTCCTGCTCCTGTATCGAAACGCGCCCAAGGCTGTCGGTCGGGCGGGCGCCGCGCCCGTATACGGGAAACCGCCCGAGCGCCTCGATCTTGTCGATATCGCGGACGTAACCGTCGATGATGGCGCCGCGCGCGCCGCGACCCACAGAGGCGGTTGAAAACAGCTCTCCCCAGGCGGCGGCCGGGCGGCCCGAACAGTCGACGATCGCCACATCGCCGGGCCTCAGCGAATCGATGAAGTCGATTTCGCCGCCATAGGGCCGGTCCGGGATATCCGACACCGGCCGGCTCACGGCGGTACGCGCCCAGCCGACCAGCACGCCGCTGTTGCCCGCGAGCAGCCTGAGGCCGGGCTCAAACGTCTGCTCGCGCCGGCCGGCCGCGTCGCAGACATCGGAAAAGACCGCGGAATAGGTGGTGGCGCTCAGACCGTCGAGGTCGATTGCTTCATGGTTTTCGGACATCGGGAAATCCAGCGTTGTTGGAGGCGCCGGCTATTCGAAACCGGAATCGATGATGCAATTGCGCGCGGTGTTGAAGTGCTCGGTGATCTTCTCGACCGCCGTGCCCGTCGCGCGCCTGGCGATGGCATCGCTGATCTGGCCGTGGAGCTCGATATGCTCGCGCACGGTCTCAAACTCGCCGAGCGCGGCATATCCCACCGGGCCGGTCCAGCGCATGACCAGCTCAAGGGACTGCTGCACCAGAAGGAAAAGCGGATTGGCCGCCGCTTCCGCCCACAGCAGGTGAAGCCGGATGTCGAGGTCGGTCAGCTTTTCGACGTCATCCACCGAGACCCGCATTTCATCGACGATCTCGTTCATGCGTGCAATCTGCTCGTCGGTGCGCCGCAAGCAGGCCAGGTACACCGAGCGTGTCTCCAGGGTCTGGCGCAGATCCCAGGTCTGCAGCACGCTGACCTGGGCGGTCTGGACCGCATGGTTGATCAGCACGGCTATGTTCTTGCCGTTTATCGGGGCCAGTTCGGGTCGGCGACCGTTGCTCACGGTCAGGACGCCGATTTGCGCCAGGGCGCGCACGCTCTCGCGGACCGTTCCGCGACTGACGCCGAAGCGCTCCGCCAGCACACCCTCGCTCTGCAACTGATCGCCGGGACCGAGGCCCTCGGCCTGGATCAGCTCGATGATACCGTTGACGGTATCCGACGCTGCGGTGCTCGTTGTCGAGGAACGCCGCTTTTTCTCGTCCGCAATCATGGTTGTCCTGTCCGACACTGGAGTTTGTTCCTTGCTACAGAAGGTCTTCGATTTCGCTCACCGAGAAGTCACGCGTCAGCCGGTCTGCCACGACGAGGCCCCGCGACATCACGACGATACGGGAACATGTTTCGAATACGTGGTTCAGATTGTGGCTGATGAAGATTCCCGAGTACCCCCTTTCAGGAAGCTGCCTGGTGAACGCCAGAACGTTGTTGGTTTCTTTTACCGATATATGATTTGTCGGCTCATCCAATATCATGATCTTGGCTTCGAACTGCAATGCCCGGGCGATCGCGACACCCTGGCGCTGGCCACCGGACAGGGCGCCGACGCTGGCATCAGGCGAGCGCAGATGAAATCCGACCTTGGCCAGCGCATCTTCCGAGCACTCGCGCATTGCGGCCTTGTTGAGAAATCCGAAGCCGCCAAGCGACCAGGTCAGGACTTCCCGGCCAAGATAGATGTTCTGCGCGATCGTCATGTTGGGGACGGTGGAATTATACTGGTGGATCGTCTCGACACCCAGTGCCATGGCGTCGCGCGGCGACCGCAAGGCCACGGGCTCGCCGTTGAACAGGATCTCGCCGCCGGTCGGCTGTTCCGCGCCCGACAGCATGCGTATCAGGGTCGTCTTGCCGGCGCCGTTGTCGCCGATCAAACCGATGACCTCGCCCTGCCTGAGCTTGAAATCGACGCCCTTGACCGCATGCACGGCACCATAGGACTTCTTGAGCGACCGGGTCTCGACGACGACCGGGCTAGATTGCTGATCCACGGTCACTTCTCCTCGAACCTGGACAGTTTGCGCCCGATCCACGCGTGGGTGATTACCGCCGTGATCATCAATATGCCGGCTGCGAACTTGAACCAGCTGGCATCCATGCCGGTGAGGATAAGACCGTTCTCGATCACCTTGAGAAGGGCGAGGCCGACCACCGCGCCGATCACCGTCCCCTTACCGCCGGTCAGTGCCACGCCGCCGATGACGGCAGCGGCAATGACCTGCAGTTCGAGTCCCTCGCCCAGCGACGGCAGCGGGCTGCGCAGCCGGAACACCTGGATCAGGCCGGCAAGGCCGGCGAGGAAGCTGCACAGCATGAACGCGCCGATCTTCACGGCGAAGGTGTTGATGCCGACCGATTTGGCGACCTCCTGCTGACCGCCGATGGCGTAGGTCCAGGCACCGATGTTGGTGCTGCGCAGATAGACCGTGATGATCACGAAGATGGCGAAGAACCAGATCATCGAGGCCTTGAACGGACCGATGCTGCCGGCGAAGAGCCAAACGGGCGCATCCTGGGCGAATGTCGGCGGAAATCCGCCCGATATCGTCACCGTGATGCTGCGGACGACAAACAACATACCGAGGGTGGTGATGAAGGACGGCAGATTGAAGCGCAGCGTGACGTAGCCGTTGACGAAACCAACGGCCAGCGTCGCGGCGATTGCCAGCAGGATGGTCAGATCCGTCGGCCAGCCGAGTTGCGCGAGCGAAAAAGCCATCATCGGCGCAAGCGCAAAGACGGACCCGACGGACAGGTCGAATTCGCCGGCGATCATCAGAACCGTAATCCCGATGACAACAAGGCCGATCTCGGGAAGCACCGTCAGGACATTGCTGACATTGTAGGCGGTCAGGACGATGCCGCCGCTAAGCACCTGAAAGATCAGGATCGTCAGCAACAGCAGGAGAACGCTCAGCGTCTCCGGGCGGGCGAGGAATACCAGGGCATTCCGGGACGGCTCCCGCGCCGCGTAGGTGTCGGCTTTCATAACGGACATCTTGTCTCCGTGGCGGCCGCCCCGGCTCGGCCGGGGCAGCTCTCACGTCCTTACTTGAAGGTTTCCAGGGCCGCGCGGGCCGTTTCAGGGGTGAACACACCGCGGCCGGTGTCGACGCTCCAGGCAGGCTGTGCCTGTTTCTTCATCAGATGCACCTGCACCACGGGCAGATAGCCCTGCAGGTACGGCCCCTGGTTCACGACGGTCTGGATGTAGCCCTTGTCCATGTATTCGACGACTTCCGGAATGACATCGAAGCCCGAAAGGAGAACCTTGCCAGCCTCGACACCGCGCTCCTCGAGCACGCGCGCGACCGATGCTTCCCAAAACCCCATGTCGAAATAGGCGGTAAGGTCAGGATGCGCGTCGTAATAAGCGATGACACGCTCGGCGGCGACGGCCAGGTCGGTGCCGGAATCGATACGCTCGACCGTGACCTCGCGGTCGGGATTGGCGGCCTTGTATGCGGCTATCGCATTCTCGATGCCCTTGGCGCGCTCTTCCGACCAGGTCTGACCCGGCGCAGAAATGCCGAGCAGAATGCGGATCGGTCCTTCCGCGGGGAACAGTTCGGCCGTGTTGCGGCCGAGCACCTCGCCGGCATCGACGAAATTCTGCCCCAAGTATGAGAGCCGTCCGCAGTCCTCGCCCGAGACCGCGTCGACATTGGAAGCCAGAACAATGATGCCGCGGTCGCTTGCCTCCTTGATCACCGGACAGATCGCCTCGTCATTGGCAATGGCCGTGACGATCGCATCGGCCTGGCGGGCAATCGCCGTGCGGATGTTGTTGATCTGGTCGGGAATCGACCCTTCCGTATTTGTAAAGAGCATCTGGCAGTCGGCGTTGTAGTCTTCGCAGGCCTGGTCGAAACCCGTGCGAACCCCGCGCCAGAATGAATTGCTGACCGACGAATGATGCGTGAACACGATCGTCAAAGATTCGGCCGCCGCCGGCTGCGACGTTGCCATGACCGAAACCGCTGTTGCCGCCGCTAGCGTCGCTCCGGCGATAGTCCTGATTAGTGACATAATCTCCTCCCTTCGGATTGCCGAGTGGCGCAGATATGACCTATCTGATAGGTTATGTCAATACTGTAAGAATTTCGAGCCGATTTTGGCCGAAATTTGCATATAAGCTAATGTACAGGCTTGAAATCAGCACGGATTTCTGCATATTTGCCAAAGCTATCATATAGGTTTGGAGGAAACCTGTGGACGATAACAGGAGCATTGTCATATTCGGAGGGGCCCGCGGAATCGGTGCCGCGGTGGCCAGGCGGTTTGCCGCATCCGGCGCCCGCGTTTTTGTTGGAGACGTGCTGGCGGACGAAGGCGAAGCACTGGCCCGGGAGAATCGAACTACCTTCGCCCGTTGCGACGTGGCGCAGGCGGACGAAATCTCGGCGCTGTTCGACCTGGCCGTCGCCGAATGCGGCAGGATCGATGTCGTCTTCAACAATGTCGGCATCGCCCGTTACGGCGAGGTCGACGGGCTCAGCCTCGAAGACTGGGAACTGACACTTCGGGTCAATCTCACGGCGCAGTTCCTGTCCTGCAAGCGGGCGGTCGCGGAGATGAAGAAGTCCGGCGGCGGCGTGATCGTGAACACCGCCTCCATCCTCGGGCATGCGAGCCAGAAAACCACATCCGCCTATGCCGCCTCCAAGGCCGGCGTCATGGCGCTAACGCGGACCGTGGCGATCGATCACGCCAGGGACAATATCCGCTGCGTGTCGGTCTCGCCCGGAACGATCGACACCCCGCTGGTGCAGATCGCAGCGCAGACTTTCGAGGGACGCGACCCGGAGGACCTGCGCCGTGAATGGGCAGACCACCACCCGCTGCGCCGCCTCGGACGGCCGGAAGAGGTTGCTGAAACGGTCTATTTCCTGGCCTCAGACAAGGCCGGTTTCATCACCGGTTCCGACATTCTGATCGACGGGGGCATTCGTTCCGAGCTGTACGCGGAAAAACCGGGAGAGCCGGCCCAATGATCAATCTGGAACACAAGACAATCGTCATTACCGGTGCCGCCGGCGCTTTGGGAACCGTCATTGCGAAACACCTGACGGATCTGGGTGCCAGGGTGGCCGCACTGGACATTCTGACACCCGACGAGGCCGCGGCAGCGCTCGACCTGCAGCCGGGGCGGCTCGACTACTGGCAATGCGACACGGCCGACATTCCCTCCTGCCAGGAGGCGCTCAAGGACATCGCCGCCCGTCTCGGCATGCCCGATGTCGTTTGTTGCCACGCGGGGCTGGTCGGCGTCGCACCGATAGAAGGCTACGATGCGGACGATTTCGACAGGCTGATGCAGGTCAATCTGCGCGGCGCCTTCGTGCTTGCCCAGGCGGCGGTCAAGCAGTGGCTGGATACAGGGGCCACCGGACAGCTGATCTTCACCACATCGTGGGTGCACGATCATCCCTGGCCGGAAATCACGCCCTATGCCGCCAGCAAGGCGGGCCTCAATGCACTCATGCGGGGTTTTGCCCGGGAACTTGCCGGCCGCGGCATCCGCGCGAATGCCATCGCACCGGGCATCGTCGCGGCGGGAATGGCGCTGAAAACCTGGAACGAAAACGCCGAATACCGGGCGCGCGCCTCCGTCGCCATTCCGCTGGGCGAACTCCAGCCGGTTGAAAGCGTCGCCAACGCGTTCGCCTTCATGTGCTCGGATCTCAGCGCCTACATGACCGGTTCGGTGCTGACCGTCGATGGCGGCTGCAGCCTCTATCCCAATATCTGAAAGCAGGAGGACAGGGGTGAAAATCAGTAAAATCGGCTGCCTTGTGGTGCATGCGGGCATGCGCAACTGGATCTTCGTCAAGGTGCAGACCGATCAGGACGGGCTGCACGGATGGGGCGAAGCGACACTCGAGTGGAAGACGCGCTCGGTGGTCGCGGCGGTCGAGGACCTGAGCGACCTTCTGGTCGGGGAAGATCCGCGCGACATCACGCGCTGCCGCGAAATCATGCGCAAACAGAGTTTCTGGCGTCTCGGAACGATCGGCCAGAGCGCGGCCAGCGCCATCGAGACGGCCCTGTGGGATGTGCTTGGCAAAGATCTCGGCGCGCCTGTCTGGCGGCTGCTCGGCGGCAAGGTGCGCGAGCGCATCAGCGTCTACACGCATCTCGGCATGGGGCAGATGGACGCCGTCTATCACAGTTTCTCGCAGGAAAAACTCGCCCGGCACTGCGCGGAACTGAAGCAACGGGGGTACCGCGCGGCGAAGATCGTCAACGTACCCTACTCCCACTACATCAGCGCCAGCGAGGATGTGACCGCCTTTGCCGACGCCATTTTCGGCCTGCGCGAGGCCGTCGGGCCGGACTTCAGGATCATGATCGATTTTCACGGGCGGGCCGCCTCTCCGCGGGTGGCGCTTGCCTATATCCGTGCCGTCGAGGACGCGGACATCACCTTCGTCGAGGAGCCGATCCAGCCCGGCAACCATGCCGGTCTCGCCTTCATCAAGGAGCATTCTCCGATCGCCGTCGCCAGCGGCGAAAGGCTGATCGAGCCGGATGAGTTCGAGGCCGTCTTGACAGCCCTGTCGGTCGATATCATCCAGCCGGACCTTTGCCACTGCGGCGGACTGACCGACGGGCGGCGGATCGCAGAGCGCGCCGCGGTTCTGGGCATCGGCATCGCACCCCACAACCCGGCGGGCCCGGTGGCCAGCGCGACTGCGGCCCATTTCGCGGCGGCAACCCCCAACCACGTCATCCAGGAGGAGATGAGCGGCGCCGTTCCGTGGTTCAACGACGTCGTCTCGCGCAACCCCATCAACATGATCGACGGATACTGGGAGATCCCGGCTGGTCCCGGCCTCGGGATCGAAATCGACGAGCGCGAAGCCGAAAAACACCCGTTCCAGGCGGAAAGCCTGGAAACGAAGAACGCCGTCATGGCCGACGGCACCATAGTCGACTGGTAGGAGGATCGGATGAGCGAACCGAAATGCATTTGGCAGGCCGAGGCGGAACTCGGCGAAGGCGTGCGCTACGATCCGGCAACGAATGAAATCTGGTGGGTCGACATACTGGGCCAGAAGATCTTCTGCCTGAACCTTGCGACCGGCCGCAAAGAGACCTGGCAGACACCTGAAACGGTGGGATGCACCGTCGCCCACGGCAACGGCGATGTGCTCGCCCTATTCCGCCGCTCGATCGTGCGGCTGGACCGTCCGACGGGGAATTTCGAGACGGTGGTGGAATTCCCGCAGGAACCGGCGCAGAACCGCTTTAACGACGGTGTCGTCGCACCGGACGGCAGCCTGTGGGTATGCAGCATGGACTTCGATTTCACGGAGCCGACCGGATGCCTCTACCGCGTCGCGCCGGACCTTAGCGTCGAGAAAAAGGACGACGGCTATATCGTCGCCAACGGGCCGGCCTTTTCCGGCGACGGGCGAACGATGTATGTCAACGAGACAATGAAAGGCGAGATTTATCGCTTCGATCACGACCCGCAGACCGGCGCGCTCGCCAGCAAGACACTGTTCGTCAAGTTCAACGAGGGCGACGGTCTACCCGACGGAATATGCGTGGATGCCGAGGGGGACTTGTGGGCAGCGGTCGTCACCGGCGGCTGCGTGCGCCGCTTCGGCACGGATGGCGCCCTGCGGGAGGAAATCGCGCTGCCGAGCCCAATCGTAACCAGCGTCGGCTTCGGCGGCGCCGGTCTTGACGAACTCTATGTCACGACCGGGCGCATCCTCATGGAACCGGATGTTCTGGCGGCGCACCCGCTTTCCGGAAGCCTGTTCGCCCTTTCCGGCAAATCGCCTGGCACGGCGCCCGCCGTCTTCCGGCATCACTGACCGTTTCAAGAACGCCGCTCCTCCTCCTTAAGCCTTTGAGTAATCGGCAATCGCACCTATGATCCGGAAGGGTCCGAGCGATAGGAGGATGAGGCGTGCATCTGGGAATTCTGACCGGCGGCGGGGACGTGCCCGGCCTGAACGCGGCAATCAAGGCCGTCGTCAATGAAGCGGAACGAAAGGGCTGGCGCGTTACCGCATTCCGGCGCGGATGGGCCGGCCCGGTGAACACCGACGCGAGCGATCCGTCGGCAACGCCGGATATGCACATGGCACTCACATCCGAACAGGTGCGCGCCGTCGACCGGACGGGCGGCACGTTCATCCACACGTCGCGGACCAATCCGTCGCGGATGAAGCCGGAAGACATCCCCGCTTTCGTTGCCGTGGACCGGGAGCCGGACGCGCAGGGCCGCGTCGACATCACCGAGCACGTGCTTGCGGTGCTCAACGCCATGAAAATGGACCTTTTGATCGCCATCGGCGGCGACGACACGCTGTCCTACGCGGCCCGCATACACAAGGAGGGGATGAAGACCATGTGCATCCCCAAGACGATGGACAATGACGTGTTCGGCACAGACTACTGCATCGGCTTTTCCACATGCGTGACGCGGTCCGTGGAGATGATCAACCGGCTGCGCACGTCGGCCGGCAGCCACGAGCGGAACATGATCGTCGAACTGTTCGGGCGCAATTGCGGGCTGACGGCGCTTGCCGGCGGCTATCTCGCCGATGCCGACCGCACGCTGATCGCCGAGGTTCCCTTCGATCTCCAGCGCCTTGCCGACCTGCTGACCGCGGACCGGGCGCGCAAATCGTCGAACTACACCATTTCGGTCATCTCCGAGGGCGCCCGCATCATCAATGAAGACATCATCGAAAGCGGCGAAGAGGACGCCTACGGCCACAAGAAGCTGGGCGGCATCGGCGAGCGCGTCGCCGCCGGGATCAAGCAGCTCACGGGCACCAATATCATGGTCCAGAACCTCGGTTACCTGTTGCGGTCGGGCGGACCCGACGCGGTGGACCTGATCGTTGCGAAGAACTACGGAACCATGTGCGTGCAGCTCATCGAGGAGGGCAAGAGCGGCCTGATGATGGCCATCCGCGACGGCTGCTACAGCACCCAGCCCGCCGACATCAGCACGCAGGGCGAGCACCGGGTCGACGTCGACGGGCTCTACGATATCGACCAGTACCGCCCGAAGATCGCGCGGGTCGAGGGCATACCGATGTATCTGCGCTAGGCGGAGAGCACCTTGCGGAGCGAGGCCTCGATCTGGCCGGCGCAATACAACTCGCCGTATTCGGCGTCGCTGCGGGCGCGCAGTTCCGCCTGTTCCGGCAATGCGGCAATCCGGTCGCACAGGCCAGCGATTGCGGGAGCCGCCTTCTCAAGAAGCGGCCGGAGCGACGGCAGCTTCTCCGTCATGGTGCCCCAGAGGCTGCAGGTCGCAAGATCGGCGATCCCCGGCTTGTCGGTACCCAGAAGATATCCCGCCTCCGCGGTCATGCCGTGCCGACGGCCCGTCTCTTCGAACATCGCCATCCAGCGTTCCAATCGGGGAACGAAGTCACGCCAGCTCTCCCCGGTCCACATCTGGGCGCCGTTGTACAGCGTGATCTCGTAAAGCACGTCATTGGCGTCGGCGACGATCTTGACGGTCATCGCCTCGCTGGCGGGATCGTCTTCCATCAGGCCGTGCTTTTTTCCCAGATAGTGCAGGATCGCCGGCATCTGCGAGAAGGACAGAGCGGCCGCATGATCGGTCAGCACGGGCGGTCCCATATGCGGGACGGGCTGTTCGGCCGGCGATTTGCTCTTGAGGGCCCTGATTGCGTTGAAATCCGTCTCGTCCCAGGTGGCGCCGACATGGGCAAGCACTGAGCGCACGAACTGACCGCGAAACGCGATCGGCCAGTAGTAAAGCGTATAGTCGGTCATGTCCTGGTCCTTCACATCGGATCCGCTTGCCGCGGTCAATAAACGCCCATGGCGAGGCCGGCGGCGAGCGCCCGGCCGAGGTCACGGCACAGGGCAAGCTGCTCTTCCGGAATGGTCTTTTCGGCGAGAATCTCTTCCGGTGTCTGCGCGTGGGTGCAGACGATCAAGGGCGGCTGCACCTCCTTCAGCCGCCAGCCGGTGGCGATGCGGGCGGTCTGGCGCGCGGCGTTCTCGCCGTCCGAGCCGGCGCAGACCATCTGGGCGTAGGGGCGCCCCTCGATGCGGCCGAGGACCGGGTAGTAGCAGCGGTCGTAGAAATCCTTCATCACGCCGGCAATGGCCGCCAGGTTCTCCGGTGCGCAGAAGATGTAGCCGTCGGCCCGCAGCAGGTCGTCCGGCCCTGCCCTGTCCGCCGTCTTCAGGTCGGTCCGCGTCTCCTCGCGCGCCGCCTCGGCCGCGGCTTCGGCCATCTGCCGGCTGCCGCCCGTCTTTGAATGATAGACTATGAGAAGTTCCGCCATCCCGCACCAGTTCCGCATCTTCCTGCCTGCAGACATTAGGGCGGGCGAACGCCAATGCCAACAATTCACATCGCGTGACAATCGAATACCGCGCACGCTTATTGCGAGCATCGAGTTGCAAAAATATTTTTGGTTGTATTTTGGAGTTTACGCCAATTACTATGAGTTCATGTTCGTTGTATTTAAGGTAATGGCCTTATGTCCGACGGTGGGGGAGGAGCAGCACAGCAGGACTCAGATCCTTTGAAGACGCTTTATCAGCGTGCGGAAAAGGAAGCACTGACCGCTGAGCTGAAGGGCAGCCAGTCTGTAGGAGCACTAATTTCCCTTCTACGGCGCCGAGCGAGACGTGCAGCGCTAACATCTCGGATTGTCCTATTTTTCCTTCTTTTGACTGTTATTGCAGGCCTGTTCTTCTATCTCGCGCTACCTTTCTTCAACCAATATCTGGACGGTCGACGGCTGACACTGCTGGATACGAAGCAGGCCCTCGAAATATCAGATGAACATTTGGACGATCGCCGGAGCGAGTTATGGAACCGCCTAATTGAAGTCCTCAGATTGGAAACAAATGAGTCTCTAAAGGGGGATTGGTCTGACAGTGTAAACTTCCGGGGCATCGAACAGGTCGTTGACGGGGTTTTCCTAGTCCGTGGAAACCAAGGATCGCTGGTCCGTTTTGATGCGGCAACCAGCAAGGCTGAGTCCCTAGATGGTAATTGGTCTGATAGTGCAAACTTTCGGGGTGTCGAACAGGTGGGCGATGGGGTGTTCCTGATCCATGGCAATGAAGGATCGCTGGTCCGCTATGACGCAGCAACCAACAAGGCAGAACCTCTAAAGGGTGATTGGTATGACAGTGTTGACTTCCAGGGCATTGAACAAGTCGGCGATGGGGTGTTCCTGGTCCACGGAAATCAAGGATCGCTGGTTCGCTTTGATGCGGCAACCAGCAAGGCTAATTCCCTAGAGGGTGATTGGTCTGATAGTGTAAACTTTCGGGGCCTTGAGCAGGTCGGCGATGGGGTGTTCCTGGTCCACGGAAATCAAGGATCGCTGGTTCGCTTTGATGTGGCAACCAGCAAGGCTAATTCCCTAGAGGGTGATTGGTCTGATAGTGTAAACTTTCGGGGCCTTGAGCAGGTCGGCGATGGGGTGTTCCTGGTCCACGGAAGTGAAGGATCGCTAATTCGCTATGATGCGGCA
Organism: Nitratireductor sp. XY-223; assembly: GCF_004959855.1. Lineage (GTDB taxonomy): Bacteria > Pseudomonadota > Alphaproteobacteria > Rhizobiales > Rhizobiaceae > Hoeflea_A. The sequence goes on from NZ_SPNT01000007.1 coordinate 177,029, forward strand.
ACCAACAATACTGAGCCTCTGGAGGGTGACTGGCCCGACAGTGTGGTCTTCCAAGGCATTACACAGGTCGGCGATGGCGTCTTCCTGATCCACGGAGGTGAAGGATCGCTAGTCCGCTATGACACAGCAACCAACAGAGCTGAATCTCTAAACGGTGATTGGTCTGATAGCGCTGCCTTTCTGGGCATTGAACAGGTCGGCGATGGAGTGTTTCTAGTCCACGGAACTGAAGGATCGCTGGTTCGCTATAACGTGTCGGCCAACAAGGCTGCGTCTCTCAGGGGCGATTGGTCTGACAGGATTATCTTTCTGGGCATTGATCAGGTTGCCGATGGGGTTTTCCTAATTCACGGTTACGAGCTCTCCAGCAGAGGAGATGGAACATTGGTCCGCTACGATGCCAGAGCTAATAAAATCTGGTCTCTAAAGGGCGGTTGGTCTGATAGCGTTTTCTTCCATGGCGTTGAACCGGTCGGAGATGACAGGTTCTTGATCCACGGCAGTGAAGGAACGCTAGTCGAATTTCCCAGCCCATATTTTGAGAAATATGAAAGCAGAGAACTATCGGACGAGGACAAAATCCTCGAAGCAATGGACGACTTACCCAAGTCCGTGCGTGATCTTCTGATTGCACGAGATTTTGGAGAGCAATTCTCTCAAATAGCAGGCGAACGCAGGCCAATAAGCCTGCAACTCGATCAAGTAAATGATGATATCAGTGGACTTTGGACGGGATTGTTTCCGCTGAACCAACAGCGGGAGCGGTTTGAACAGTTCATGCATGTGTGTCGTGGCGGCAAAGCAGACGCTAACGATTTGCCAGAAGATGGAACCAGCGAAGAAACTGATAAAACTGTTCCTGCGAATACGGTCAATGGTTCAGTCACGATGGCTTCTGGCAGATCCACGAGCGAGCAAAATCCAGATGCAGTTACGCTTGCCTGTACCCAGGCCTGGCGTGCAGAACTGGAACGCGAGGAAGGTAAGTGGTGGCAGACTTTAGCAACACAAGTACCGCCGGGTATCCTGCTGCTCTTCCTGCTTGCGACACTTGCGGGCCTTTACCGTTATAATCTCCGGCTCGCAGGTTTTCACAATTCCCGTGCTGACGTTTTGGAACTCATATCTCTGGGAGGTGGTGGCGTCAGCGTAGATGACTTGACAAGACTCTCCGACAGCCTGGCAGCCGACAAGGTCGAATTCGGTCGTGCCAACACACCCACTGATCAAGCGATCGAGCTCGTTAGAGCCGTCCTCGCCAGAAAAGGCTGAAAGTGCACCAAGCCTGTCTAAATACGCGAAATGTGCGGGAGTAGATAAGATCGCGCCCCCTTGCTCGTGCACAGCAACACGCCCGTTACCCAGCATTTTACTACCTGCAACGTCAACGGGCGGCCGGAGGGCCGCCCGTTCTGCTTGTCACCGGCAGCACAGGCTGCCGGCGGGAGGAGCGTTCACCAGTCGAACGGACGGTCGATGCCGGCCATCTTGACACCGGTGAACGCAGAGGCCTCGAAAGACATGGCCCGAAGGTCCTCGACCTCGAGATTATGCACAGAGGACTTGCCGCAGGCCTTGGCAAGCGCGGTGATTTCCATGGTCATCGCCGTCAGGTACCGGGCGACGCGCTCGGCCCCGGCATGCGGGTCCATGCGCGCTTCCAGCTCCGGGTCCTGCGTAGCGATGCCGACCGGGCAAAGGCCCGTGTGGCAGTGGTGACAGGCGCCCGGCGCGGTGCCGAGCTTCGCAAAGTCCTCTTCGTAGCGCGGCGAGTTGCAGCCGAGCGCGATCATCGCGCCGTTGCCGATCATCACCGCGTCGGCACCCAGCGCCAGGCACTTGGCAGCATCGACGCCGGAGCGGATGCCGCCGGCGGCGACAAGGCTGACCTTGCCGGTCATGCCGCATTCGTCGAGCGCCTCGCGGGCGGCGCGGATGGAGCTCATTGTCGGAATGCCCGTGTGATTGAGCAGAAGCTCGGGCGACGCGCCCGTGCCGCCCTCGGCGCCGTCGACGACGACGACGTCGACACCGGCCTTGGCGGCGATGGCGACGTCGTAGCGCGGCCGCGTCGCGCCCATCTTGAGGAAGATCGGCACCTGGTAGTTGGTTGCGATGCGCAGTTCCTCGACCTTGACCGCGAGGTCATCGGCGCCGAGGAAATCCGGATGGCGGATGGTCGAGCGCTGGTCGACGCCGACGGGAAGCGTGCGCATCTGGGAAATGCGCTCGCTCACCTTCATGCCGAGCAGCAGCCCGCCGGTGCCGGGCTTCGCCCCCTGCCCGACGACGATCTCCAGCGCGTCAGCGCGGCGGATATGGTCGAGGTCGATGCGGTAGCGCGCCGGCGACATCTGGTAAAGCAGGGTCTGCGAGGCTTCGCGCTCCTCCTCGAGCATGCCGCCCTCGCCCGTGCAGGTCATGGTGCCGACCTTGGATGCGCCGTAGCCGAGCGACGCCTTGGCGTTGGCCGACAGCGCGCCGAAGGACATCGAGGCGATGTAGATCGGGATCTTCAGTTCCACCGGCTTTTCAACGATGCCGCGCCCTCCGCCGAGCACCGTCGTGGTGTCACAGCTCTCGCGATAGCCCTCCAGCGGCAGGCGGGTCATGGTCGCCGGCACGAAGGTGAGATCGTCGAAGGTCGGCATGCGCTTGTTGAAGGTGTTGTAGCCTCGCACCTGGTAGCGGCCGAGCTGGGCAAGCGCATGCACTTCGGAGATCGCCTCCGGCGTCCAGCGTGTCGAGCCGCCCTCGGCGTAGGATGACGGTATGCCCGCCGGCCGGCCGGGAATGGCGCCGTCGGAGAAGCCGACGGCTTCCTCGCTCGGCATGTCGAAGGGGTAAGTGTAGGTTTCGTTCAGATCATCAGCCATGCGTTCGCGTCCCGGCTCTCGAAATACCAAAGGCGCTGACCGGAGATCATCTTGCGCCAGTTCCTTGAGGTGTCGACCAGCCCGAGCGGGTCCAGTATCGCGTCCACCTCGGCGACTTCTTCGGCCGTCGGCTCGACCACTTCGACATCGACGCCGAGGCTTTCCACCTCGCCGGCGACCCAGACCTCGCCCTCCCACAGCGCGTCGGCGCAGGAATGCCCGGCACCGCCCAGCGCGATGATCTTGCCGGAATGGGCCATGAAGCCGGACTGGTAGCCGATCTTGCCCTCGACGATAATGTTGCCGCCCTTCATGGCGACGCCGCAGCGCGGCCCGCTGTCGCCCTTCACGTGAATGGTTCCGCCGGTCATCGCGGCGCCCGCCGACATGCCGGCATAGCCGCCGACGCTCACATGGCCGCTCGCCATGCCCTCGGCAAGGCCCCAGCCGGCGTTGCGCTCGACCTCGATCACCGCGCCGTCGTTCAGCCCGGCACAATAGTAGCCGACGCTGCCTTCGAAGCGCACATGGGCGCCCCTCGGCAGGCCAATACCGAGATTGTGGCGCGACAGGGTGTTGGTGACGACCACCTCCCTGCCCTCGGCGGCGGCTTGTTGAATCTCGTCGTTGATCTCGCGGATGTGCCGGCTGCCCGCCTCTATGACAAGCGCGCTCACGCCGCCATCCTCCGGTTGCCGACGGTCCAGATGCCGGTCAGGCTCGGCCCGTCATAGTTGATGACGTCGCATTCGTCGGAAAAGACACGCCGCACTGCCTGTTCCTCCGTCGCGGCAGCAAGCTCGCCGGCCTGCTCGATCACCACCAGCGGCTTCATGGCAAACCGGTCCTTGGCGAAACCGATGCCTTCCGGGCGGGCGATCATGTAGGTGAAGACCCCGTCGATCGAGGGGATCGATTTCTGCAGGGCCTGCGCCATGGTCAGGCCCTGATTGATCTGGTCGGAGACCCAGACGGCGATGAGCTCGCTGTCGTTGTGGGTCAGGAACCGGTAGCCCTTGCGCTCCAGCCGCTCGCGCCAGGTGTGGTAATCGGTGATCTGACCGTTGTGGACGATGGCGACGTCGCTGAAGGGCCGCGCCCAGAACGGGTGGCTGGCATTCGGCAGCACGGAACTTTCCGTCGCCAGGCGTGCGTGACCGAGGCCGTGCGTGCCGACCATATCGCGGACCCCGTGCTTGTCGGCAACCGCCTCGGCCCCACCGATATCCTTGACGATCTCGAGCGAGCGGCCGCAGGACTGGACCTCGAAACGATCGGTCAGCGTATCGGCATCGCGGATCCATGCGGCGATGTCGCGCGGATCGCTGATCACCATGCGCACGCAATAATGGGGATTTTCGTCGGTCACGAAGGCCGGCTCTTCCAGATAGTCGGAGCCGTGCTCGCGCAAGATTTCGCGGAACCGGTCCATATCGGCGTCGAGGCCCTTTTTATCGAAGCCCATGCCGCGAAGGACATAGCCCGTGTCGCGTGGCGTTCCATAGATTGCGAAGCCGGTGCTATCGGCACCGCGATGTTCCTGCGCATCCATCAGTTCGACGAGATCGTTGCCGACCCGGCCGGGGGATGCCAGGATTCGCCCGGCAATTCCGCACATTGAATTCTCCCTCAACTCGCTTTTTTGTGTATACTGTATTCAGTATTCATGTTGGATGCAACCGCACCGAACCCGATTCAGGTATTTTTTCTGTTTTTCGGATACGGTATACGAAGCGCGCCCGACTCAAGGGCGGCCAATTAGCTGAGGGAAAGGCACCGCCTATGGCGCTGAAGAAAATCAAGCATGAACGGCAGAGGCTCGCCGACATTGTCTACGATCAACTGCTGGAGGCGATCCAGTCCGGGGCCATATCGTCCGAAGAACGGCTGGTCCAGGAAAAGCTCGCAGAGGAAATGCAGATCAGCCGCACGCCGGTGCGCGAGGCGCTGCTTCGTCTCGAGCAGGACGGTATCCTGACCTCCTCGTCACGCGGCGGGTTCTCCATCCACCGCATGACCAACAGCGAGGTCAAGGAACTCTACCAGGCGCGCGCGGCCATCGAAGGCCAGGCGGTGCGGATCCTCGCGGTCGCAAACGATCCGGGCAAGAACAAGGACCTGCGCGAGACGATCGAGCGGGAGGAGAACATATCCTCGTCTTCGGTGCGCGCCTATTTCGAGGCCAACCGCAAGATCCACCGGCGCATGGTCGAGCTGACGGACAACCGTTACCTCATCGAGATGTTCGACAACATCTGGAACCGCGGCGTGTCCTACAATCTCTTTGCGGTGATCGAGAAGATCGACCTGTCCGCTTCCTTCGGCGACCATATCCGGCTCGTCGAGGCGATCGAAACCGGCAACCCGACATTCGCAATGGACGCCATCATCGACCACATCACCCACGGCCTGGAGCTGCAGATCGAAGCCCTGGAAGTGAAGGACTGAACCGCCCATGCGCATCGCCATCCTGCTTGCCGACAACGACGATACGGATCTTTCAAAGAACCATCCGGACGACGGCGAGAAGTTCCGCGCGCTGCTGGCGCAGCATCGGCCCGGCTGGACCTATGTTTCTGTTGCCGTCAAGGACGATGTCTTTCCGGACGCGGCCTCCGACTACCAGGGTTATGTGATCACCGGCAGCCCCTCCTCGGTCAACGACGACGATCCGTGGATCGTCCGGCTCAAGGAATTCATCCGCGAACTCGACCGGCTGAAAATACCGACCGTGGGCGCCTGTTTCGGGCACCAGGCGATCGCCGCGGCGCTCGGCGGACGGGTCGGCGCCAATCCGGACGGCTGGGGGCTCGGCATCGAGCCGACGCGCTACATCCGCCACACGCGCTGGATGGATCCGCCTCACGCCGAACTGAGCCTCTATTCGGCCCACAAGGAACAGGTTCTCGCGCTGCCGGACGGCGCCATGGTGCTCGGCAGCAGCCCGATCGCGCCGGTGGGCGCCTATTCGATCGGCCAGCACATCTTCACCACGCAGCATCATCCCGAGATTACACCGGGCTATATGTCCGATCTCGTGGAGGTCGTCGCCGATCTCGCCGAGCCCGAGGCGGTTGAGAAGGCACGCGAGACGATCAAGGGCAATGACCAGGGCGAGGTCTTCGCCGGCTGGATGGTGCGCTTCTTCGAACTGCCGCGCTGAGCCATAATCCTCGAATTGGCCGATTGCTATTTTCAGCGTCCACCGTTTAACTGAATCCACACGGCGGAACCGGAAAAGAGGTGCCCCGATGGGCCTGCGCTTCATCTTCATGCTTACCCGCAACGACCAGACCGTGCCGGAGGCCGCGGAGCATCTGGGCACCGCGCTTTCGCTCGGCGTGCGCCATATCGGCTTCAAGGATGTCGGTCTTCCGGTCAACGCGCTGAAGGCCCTCAACGCCTCGATCAAGGCAAAGGGCGCGACATCCTATCTGGAAGTCGTTTCGCTCGACCGCGACAGCGAGGTCGCTTCGGCCCGCGCCGCCGTCGAAATCGGCGTCGATGTGCTGCTCGGCGGCACGCGCGTCGACGACGTGCTGCCCGTCCTCGAAGGATCAGGCACCGAATACTACCCGTTCCCGGGCCGCATCGTCGGCCATCCGAGCGTTCTTGAGGGAACGATCGCGGAAATCGCCGAGAGCGCCCGCGACCTTGCATCGCGCGACGGCGTGAGCGGGCTCGATCTGCTCGCCTACCGCTCGCCGACCGCCGACGTGCCGGAACTGATCGCGGCGGTGTGCGCGGCGGCCGAAAAACCGGTCATCGTTGCCGGCTCCATCGCCAGCAAGGAGCGCATCGCCGCCGTGCGCGAGGCGGGCGCCGCCGGCTTCACGATCGGAACGGCCGCGCTGGACGGCGCCTACCCGGCTGAAGGGGAAGGCCTTGAGGCGCAGCTCGCCGGTATCGTCCGGGATGTCGCCGAACTCAATGGGCACCTGTCCCCCTTCGGCAAGAAGAACCTCGACACCGCCTTCGACGGCATACCCGAACCATGGTCGCCGCGCGTCGCCGGACAGGTCAACGAAATGCAGATCAAGCTCGCCCGGTTCGAGGGCGCCTTTAACTGGCACTTCAACGCCCGCGAGGACAAGCTGCTGCTGGTGCATCGCGGCCGCCTGCTCGTGCGGTTCCGCGACCGCGAGGAAATCGTCGAGGAAGGCGAGTTCATCGTCGTGCCGCATGGCGTCGAGCATTGCCCGGTCGCCCTGACGGAGACCTGCGAGGTTGTTGTACTGGAGCCTTCAATGCCTGCGGGCAGCGGCAGTTTCGGGGAAGCGCGTCGCATCTAGAGCAAGGCACTCACCGATCCTGACATAGCACCCGCGGCGGCGGCCAGGCCTGGATCCCCTCGCTGCAGCGCCCTCCGGCGCTTCGCGCTTGCCGAACAGCAGGCAGCGTTCCATGTTACGTCCGGCAAGGACGTGTTGTCTTCAGATTGACCGGGTTTCGCAAATGGCTTTGCTGGAGTTTACGGATCGCGGCATCTATTGCCGCCGCGCGGATGTCTACATCGACCCGTGGAAACCCGTCGACCGGGCGCTGATCACGCACGGGCACGCCGACCACGCGCGGCCCGGTCACGGCGCCTATCTCAGCACCGAAGCCGCGGCGCCCGTCATTCGCCTGCGGCTCGGCGACATCGCATTGCAGACGGTGCAATTCGGCGAGACGCGGACGATAAACGGGGTTTCCGTCTCGTTTCATCCGGCCGGCCATATTCCCGGCTCGGCGCAGATCAGGATCGAATACAAAGGTGAGGTCTGGGTCGTTTCCGGCGACTACAAGGTCACGCCAGACAATCTGTCCGAGACCTTCGAGCCGGTCCGATGCAACGCATTCATCAGCGAATGCACCTTCGGACTGCCGGTCTTCAAATGGCGCCCGCAAGTGGACGTTCTTTCCGACATCAACAGTTGGTGGCGGGACAATGCCGCCGACGGCCGAACCAGCGTGCTGGGTGCCTATTCGCTTGGAAAGGCGCAGCGCCTGCTGGCCGGAATCGACGATGGCATCGGGCCGATCTTCACCCATGGCGCGGTGGAAAACACCAACGCGGTTCTGCGCTCGCAGGGACTTTCCCTTCCGCAAACCACGCAGGTGACCGACGAGCAGCAAAAAAAGGATTACGCCGGCGCCCTTGTCATCGCGCCGCCGGGGGCGCTCGGCTCGAACTGGATGCGCCGGTTTCCGAAGGCTTCGACCGGGTTCGCTTCCGGCTGGATGGCGCTGCGCGGCGTGCGGCGCCGGCGTGCCGTGGACCGCGGCTTCGTGCTTTCCGATCACTGCGACTGGACCGAACTGAACGAGGCGATTGCCGCCACCGGCGCCGAGCGGATCTATGTCACGCATGGCTACACGGAGATCTTCAGGCGCTGGCTCGAGGAGCGCGGATACGATGCACGCATTGTCGAGACCGAGTTCCGCGGCGATGATCTCGAGGAGCCGGCGGAAGGCGAAAGGACGTCCGCATGAGGGACTTCGCGGAACTTTTCACGGCGCTCGACCGCACAACAAAGACGACCGTCAAGGTTGCCGCCCTCTCGGAGTTCTTCAAAGCCGCCAGTGATGACGACAAACTCTGGACCATTGCGCTCCTGTCCCATCGCCGGCCGCGCCGGACAGTCAATACGACGATGCTGCGCGAATGGGCCGCGGAAGCTGCCGGCATTCCCCTTTGGCTGTTCGAGGAAGCCTACCCGGTGGTCGGCGACCTTGCCGAGACGATCGCGCTCGTCCTGCCGGAACATGGCGACGCAAAAGACGTCTCGCTGAGCGAGTGGATCAACCTGATCGTCGGGCTCAGCAGCGTCGAAGAGGACGAGCGCAAGCAAGCCGTGACCAACGCCTGGCGCCGCCTGGACCGCGTCGAGTGTTTCCTCTTCAACAAGCTGATCACCGGCGGCTTTCGCGTCGGCGTGTCGCAAAAGCTCATGTCGCGGGCCCTGTCGAAGGCGACCGGCATCGATGAGGCCGTCATCGCGCACAGGCTGATGGGCGACTGGACCCCGCAGAACACCACCTATGACGACCTGATTCTGTCGGGCGACGTCAATGACGATCACTCGCGCCCCTACCCTTTCTGTCTCGCCTATGCCGTGGAAGACGATGTCGACGCACTGGGCGAGCCCGCCGACTGGCTGGCGGAGCGCAAATGGGACGGCATCCGCGGACAGGTGATCGTGCGCAACGGCGAGGTCTTCGTCTGGTCGCGCGGCGAGGAACTGGTGACGGACCGGTTCCCGGAGTTCCATGCGCTGGCGGAGCTGTTGCCCGACGGTACGGTCCTCGACGGCGAAATCCTGCCGTGGCGCGACGGCCGACCCATGGATTTCCAGTCCCTGCAGACCCGCATCGGGCGCAAGACGGTCGGCAAGAAGCTGCTGAAGGACGCGCCGGTCATCCTCATGGCCTATGACGTCATGGAGGACCGGGGCGTCGATATCAGGGAAATCCCTTTTGAGACACGCCGGGCGCGCCTGGAGGAGATCGTCGCAGACGCGGCCGCGCCGGTGCTGCACCTGTCTCCGATGCTGGAATTCGATGACTGGCAGTCCCTGTCGGCCGAACGCGAACAGTCGCGCGCCCATGCCAGCGAAGGCCTGATGCTGAAACGCAGGAGCAGCGTCTACCATACAGGACGGCGCAAGGGCGACTGGTTCAAGTGGAAGGTCGATCCGATGACCGTGGATGCGGTGATGATCTATGCCCAGCGCGGGCATGGCCGGCGTGCCAACCTCTACACCGATTTCACCTTCGCCGTGTGGAAGGACGGCGAGCTGGTGCCCTTCACAAAGGCCTATTCGGGTCTGACCGATGCGGAATTCAACGAGATCACCAACTGGGTGCGGCGCAACACGCTGGAGCGGTTCGGGCCGGTGCGGCGCGTCACACCGGTCCTGGTGTTCGAGATCGCCTTTGAAGGCATTCAGAACAGCAAGCGCCACAAGTCAGGCATTGCGCTGCGCTTTCCGCGCATGCGGCGATGGCGCCGCGACAAGCCCGCCGACGAGGCCGGCACCATCGAAGAGCTGTTCGGGTTTCTTGAGGCAAATGCCGGCTGATGGCATCCGGCTCAATCCGGCAACCGCCGCACCGACCCGATATCCGTTTCCCGTCCCGTGCGCGCGGATTCGATGGCGCTGAACGCGAGGGCCAGGCTCCGGAGGTTTCCCGAAGCCGCGTTCAGCGGCTCCCGATCCTCCTCGATGGCACAGAGCAACTCGCCCATGGCGCCCCGGAATCCGTCGTTGAACCACTGCCCAACCAGTTCGGGAGCGGCCCAGCCTGCTTCCGTCGTCAGTGTGACCCGTTGCTGGCCGAGGTCGGGGCCGGTGCTCATCAGGCTGCCCTCGGTTCCGGCGATGTAGGTCGTGTCCTGCGGCCCGAAACGCGTTGCGGCATCGAAAACCAGCGAGGCCTGGCCGTCGTCCAGCCGTACCAGGCACTCGGCCAGCAAAGGCGGCGCCGCCTGCTGGTCCGGCGCGCGCGCATTCATCGCGAACACGGAACGCGCGCGCTCGCCCGCAATGCTCACAAGGAAATCGAACCAGTGGATGGCGAAATCATAGAAGACCAGGTCGTCGATCGCCTCGAATGCCGTGCCCTTGATCCAGCTGTGATCCCAGTGAATGCCGATATGACAGCTTATCAGGTCGCCGATGATACCGGTCCTCACGGCCTCGCGCATATAGGAAAGATGGGGCGCCCAGCGGCCGTTCTGGTTGACCGCCAACCTGACACCGTTTTCGCCGGCAAGGCGCACAAGCCGCTCTCCGGTATCGAGATCAAGCACGAAAGGTTTCTGCGAAAGCACGTTCTTGCCGGCCGCCAGTGCGCTTTCGACGAGCGCCACGCGTTCGGCCGGATGGGGGGTGATATCGACCACCTCGATGGCGGGATCGGTCAGCACGTCATCGTAACTGTCGGAGGCGATGGCTTCGGGAAAGAACTCGTCGCGCCGGGCAACGGCATGGGCAAGGGTGCGGCTGCAGATGATGGCGACATCGAAACCGGCCGTCCGGTAAGCGTCCAGATGCGAGGCGGAAATCCCGCCCGCACCGACAAGGGCGATGCGCGGGCGATAGTCCGACGGGCGCGGCGGGCGGTAGGCGAGCTCCGGCGCCGCCACCTGCTCCGCCTTCGCTGCGGTCAGGGCATAGGTATCTGTATCGGTCATGTTGTCGGTCACGGCACCAGCCCCAGCGTGCGTTTTTGCTCAGCCGACAGCGCGGCGGTATCGACGATGCGCTGCGCATCGAGGCACAGGGCCGGATCGAGCGGACCGCCGACCGGCTCGTCGCGCTCGAGGCAGCCGAGCACATATTCGATCGGCCCGCGCCGGCCGGGCGGCAGCGCGTCGACCGGAACGGGCGTCGGCTCCGGCTTGTCCCGGGTCTGCACGGTGACATGGTCCTCGTAGTCGTAGCTGGCGATCGTGCCTTCCGATCCGACCACGACGAAACCGCATTTCGGCTGCGGCTGTATGGTCCAGGGATCGGTGAAAGTGCCCCAGCGCGTCTCCATCTTCGAAAGGCCGTGCGGATAGCGGCAGACGGTGACCGAGTGCTGGTCGACCTCGATGCCGGGCGTCTCGTCGACGACCGAGGTGACCTCGATCGGAATCCGGCCGTTCTGGAACCAGGTGCCGAGCGTCGCCCCGTAGCCGAGATAGTCCAGCAGGCTGCCGCCGCCGGAAGCGCGCTTGTACCACCACGATTCCGGCTTCAGCCGCTCCACCTCCTCGGCACTGACCTCCACCTTGTCGGCCAGGTGATAGAGCGGCCCGCGGTTGCCGTCGTAAAAATGCACCTCGACGAGATCGCCGATGACGCCCTCGTCGATCAGCCGCTTGCATGTGACATGGCTCTCGACCCAGGCAAGCGGCCAGTTGATCGCCATCTTCATGCCCGTGCCTTCCATGGCGGCGAGCATACGGCGGGCATCGGCAACGGACGCCGCGAAGGGTTTCTCGACCAGGATGTGAACCCGGTGCCTTGCCAGTTGCTCGACATGGTCGGCGTGCTCGGCGGTTGCGGCGCAAAGGATCGCGAGATCAGGCTTCGTTTGCTCCACACAGGTATCGAGATCGGTGAAGACCCGCTCCTCTGGGATCGAGAAATCGGCGATCGCCTGGGCCATCCGCTCGCGCGACTTGTCGTAAACGCCGACAATTTCCGCATCCGGATGGTCAAAGACCTGGCGCAGCAGATCGCCCATGTGCATGTGATCGAAATTGATGCCCGCAACCCGCCATTTGGTCATTGTTCCTCCCCGGTGACCGGAGCCACCTCAGTATTATGGTGTCGAAGCGTCGATCGTCTCCAGAAACCGTGAAAGTTCCTGTTCGTCCATTTCAACCAGATGGTTCTTTTCGGGAAATGTCCGGTCGGCGACGTCCCGCGCATAGTCGCGAAACGCGGCGATGCGCTCGTTCTGAAGTCGCTTCTGCTGTGCAAAGAAATCCCGGTAAACTTTTGAATGCTTTGGATAATGTCCGTCGTGGCTGCCGAGGACATCGCAGGCAAAGAGATACTGGGCGTCGCACCCGGCGCCCGCACCCATGGAGATCATCAGCATGGATGTGCGTTTCGAGATCGCTTCGGCGACGGCCGGCGGCACCACCTCGATTTCTGCCGCGAATGCGCCCGCCTCTTCCAGCGCCCTTGTCTGCCCCATGACCATCAAGGCGCTGTCGCAGGTCTTGCCGACGGCCTTGAATCCGCCGGTCCAGGTGCGGCGCGACGGGATGAGGCCGACATGGCCGACCACGGGTATCCCCTCGTCGCGCAGGCGCCTGACGATTGGCAGGCTGGCGCCGCAGTAAACGGCATTGGCTCCAGCGCTGAGCAGCCTGAAGGAAATGCGAAGATAGTCTTCCTCGGTGACGAAGAGGCCCGGCTCGAGCCCGCCGACGACAAAGGGCGACGGACAAACCTCGCGAAAGCCGGCCTGGGTGATCAGTTCCGGCGGAACCGACAGCATGTCGATCCTGGCCTCGTGCGCGGCAGCGGCCTCGTCGAGGCTCTCCACCCGCAGTTTGGTGAGCTGCCGCCGGCCCTTGAGGGCCAGGATATCGGCGACTGTCGGTGCGGCGTCGTGCATCGCGGCTCCCCTATGCGGCCAGCAGCGTCTTGAGGCGCCGCCCGGTGGCGGCGAGTGCGGCAGGATCCGGCGTCGCGTTCCTTGCGATCAGCATCTGCGCGACCCGCATGTCGCGCGCAAGATCCGACAGTTTCCCGAGGGCCGCGGCGCCGACGAGCCGGCCGCCGTGGTCAAGGTGGAACTGCAGCTGCGTCTCGTCGGTCAAGATGCGCTCGACCATCGTTTCGCCGAGATCGGGCAGCCCGGCAATCTGCAGATGAAGGTCATACTGCTCCGACCAGAACCACGGGACGATGCTTTGCCGCTCATCGGCACCCGCCATGTTGCGCCCGGCCAGCGCGCCCTGCTCGCGGGCGACCTGCCAGCTTTCGAAACGCATCGGCTTGTCGCTGAATTGCGGATGGATGCTCGCGGCGCAGTCGCCGCAGGCATAGATCGAGGGATCCGAGGTGCGCAGCCTGTCATCGGTGACGATGCCGTTGTCGATCCGCAATCCGGCCTTTCGGGCAAGCGCGGTTTCGGGTTCCGCGCCGACACCGCAAACGACGACGTCACCGGAAATGCGCTCGCCATTGTCGAGGATGACGGCCCTTCTCTCGATACGGCTGAGTGCCGTCCCGAAATGGAAGAGGACGCCGCGACGGGCGTGTTCCAGGCGGATCCGTTCGGCAAGGGCGGACGGCACCGCGCGGGCGAGCAGCCGTTCCCGGCTTTCCAGAAGCGTAACCCGCCCGCCGAGCTTCACGGCGCTGGCTGCGAGTTCCAGGCCGATGAAACCGCCGCCAACAATGATCGCGTGGCCGCCGGCGCCAAGCAGGTGCCGCAACGCCCAGGCATCCTCGAACGAACGCAATGTCAGGGCATATTCGCTGCCCGGCACCTTGAGCAGCCGTGCCCGCGCCCCGGTCGCCAGCAACAGATTCTCATAAGGTACCGATCCCCCGGACTGGAGCCGGATCAGCTTTCGCTCGGGGCTGATTTCGGCGACCCGGGTGTTCGGTCTCAGGATAACTCCGAGTTCGGCGAAGCGCTTTGCCTCCGCGCTTGTCCTGGTTCTGGGCGGTTCGGTGTCCGTCAGCAGTTCCTTGGACAATGGCGGCCGCTCATAGGGTCCGTGCCGCTCTTCGCCGAACAGCGTGATCGGGCCGGCCCAGCCGGCCTCGCGCAGCGCGACCGCCGCGCAGCCGCCCGCCTCCCCCGATCCGATGATGATCATTGCCGGTTGTTCCATCGTTCAGTCCGCTTTGATGAACACGCGACCGTCGCGTATCTCGGTCTCGTAGGTTTTCAGGTCAATGCAGGCCGGCGCGCCCTTTGCCTTGCCGCTGGTGAAATCGAACCGGCCATTGTGCTTCGGACACTCGATGATGGTGTCCATGACCAGCCCGTCGCACAGATGCACCTTTTCGTGCGTGCACAGGCCGTCCGTGCAGAAATACCGGTCGTCCAGCGTGCGGTAGAGCGCGTAGGCCTGGCCGCCATGCTCAAATCCGATAACGTCTTCTTCCTCGATGTCGTCGAGCGCACAGGCGTCGATCCAACGCTCCTCCAAGCCAGCCTCCCTCTTTGTTTCCGGCCCTTCTTATTCGGCCGGTTTGAATTGCGTGCCGTGATTGTACGGCACGGCCTTGGCGCCTTCCGGCAGGACCCTTTCGACAAAATAGGACGGATCGCGCACCTGCCTCAGAAGCGTCGGGATGATTTCCCGATAGGCGGCGATGGTGCTCGGATAGGGCTCCGGGCAATCGTCCTTGATGAGCTCATGGAGCCGCGGCAGCGCGTGATAGGGCACCATCGGAAACATGTGATGCTCGATGTGGTAGTTCATGTTCCAGTAGAGGAACCGGAAGACCGGATTCATATAGATGGTGCGCGAATTCAGCCGGTGATCGAGCACGTCCTCGGCAAGCCCGGCGTGCTGGGTAACGCCGAAGAACACGGTCAGGAATCCGCCATAGATCGTCGGCAGGCCGATCAGCATCGCCGGGAGGATCGATTGCATGACGAGGCAAGCAAGGGCGACGGCCGCCAGGATCGCCAGATAGATGCGGGCGATCAGATAGACCTTCCAGCGCTCCATTTCGGGCACGAAGGCCTTTTCCTGGTCGCTCATCCGCCCGCCTGCGTGCATGAGGAGCGCCCGCACCGTGTTGAAGCTGCTGCGGATGGCGAGAAGGTTGAGCAGCAGTGTTTTGATATCGGGCGGCCGCGGCGCGATGATCTCCGGGTCGCGCCCGACAATAATCGTGTCGGTATGATGGCGCGTGTGGCTCCAGCGCCAGATGGTCGGCTCCCGGAAGATCATGAAGCTCGCGACATAATAGAGCGCGTCGTTCATCCAGCGGGTGCGGAAGGCGGTGCCGTGACCCGTCTCGTGCCAGCGGCTGTCGGAGGACGAGCCATAAAGGACGCCGTAGACCAGGAAGAACGGCACGCACCACCAGGTGCCCCAGAAGTAGACGCCGCCCGCGCCCGACAGCACCAGGGCGGCGATCCAGATCGCCGTGTCGCGCAGCGCCGGACCGTCCGAGCGGCGCATCAGGCCCTTCATCGTCTTGCGGTCGATGGAGCAAGAGTACCACTCCGCAGAGGCCAGGCCGTTTTTCTCGGCCAGCTCGCTGTCGCGTCCCACAAGGCTGTAATCGCGCGGCGTCGGTTCCATCGGTGCCTATCGTCGCCTCAATTTGATGCCAACTGCGTTAGCTAAGGACCGATTTTGAAGCGTGTCAAGAATAATTGATGCAACTAGTCCTCAATTTGATCTGGAATTCGCAACAATAGTGATGATTCTCCAATAATTACCTCATTTTGAGGTTATCAAGCGTAGAGAAATGCGCTAATACGGTTTGCAGCAAGGAACTGCGGAGGTTTTCGTTTGGCAGCGCGACGCCCGAGACTGAGGGAGATTTCGGAGAAGGCCGGCGTCTCAAAGGCGACCGTCGACCGGGTCATCAACAACCGGGCCGGCGTGCAGGAGCATACACGGCGGCATGTGCTGTCCGTCGCGGCGGAACTGGCGGGCGAGAGTCCCGATGCGCGGGCCGACGCAATCACCCTGGACTTCGTCATTCCAGACAGCCGCAACGCGTTCATGTCGCAGTTGATCGACGAGCTGGAGGCCCATGCGCGCCGCCGCAAGGATGTGCGGGTTGCCATTCATCACCTGGCGAATATCGATGCCGAGGACGTTGCCGCCACCCTGGACCGCCTTGCCGAAACCAGCACCGCCATCGGACTGATCGCGCTCGACCATCACAGGGTGCGCGCGACCGTGCGCCGGCTGTGCGAGCGCGGCATTGCTATCGCGACGATCGCATCCGACATCAGAAACGTTCCGCGGACCTTTTATGCCGGCGTCGACAACCGGGCGGCCGGGCGGCTGGCCGGCCACCTGACCGGGCGACTGCTGTGCAAGGAGACGGCAAATGTGGCGCTGATCCTCGGCGCGCGCGCCTATCACGGCCACGAGGAACGGGAGATGGGATTTCGCAGCGTGCTGCGCGAACGTTTCAGCGGCCTGACAATCGTTGCGGAACGCGAGATCCACGAGAATGTGGATATCGCTTACCGGGAAACCGCCGCCATCCTCAAAGCGCAGCCGGACCTTGACGCCATCTACTGTATCGGAGCCGGCCAGCCCGGCGTCGCACGGGCATTGATTGACAATGGCCGCGCCGGTTCGGTCGTTTTCGTTGCCCATGGCCTGTCGGCCGACACGCGCGGCTATCTGATGGACGGCGTCATGGACGCCGTCATCGACGAGGATACTTCGGTTATCGCCGAACAGGTGATCGAGAGGCTTGTCGCCGGGCAGAACGGCCTCGCGCCGGAACGGATGCCGGCCATTCGCATCCAGGCGATCTTTCCCGAGAACATTCCGGTGGAGCCATGAGACCCGGCCTGGAACGGATTGCGGTCAGCGGGATGGCGATCCAGTTCGATCCGCAGGGCGGCCGCATTGACGAGATGGTCATTGAACCGTCTCCGGGCGCGGCGGCGCTGCGACCGCTTCACAAGGCACCCTGGGCGGCAACGGATGAAGGCCTGCCGGACATAGTCGACCTGGTCGAGCGGCGGCTGGCCGGCGACTTTTTCTGCGCGCCGTTCGGCAAGCAGCCCGGAACGCCGATCCACGGCTGGACGGCCAACGGTCGCTGGCTGGCGACGGGCAAGGAAATCCGAACCGACGGCTGTCTCACCGCAAGTTACCGCCTTCAGGAAGAGGTTCAGGGCGCCGAGGTCATCAAGGAGCTGTCGCTTCGCCCCGGCCACCCCTTCCTCTACCAGCGTCACCGGTTCCGCGGCGGACAGGGTCATCTGCCCGTCGGTCACCACGCCATGATCCGGGTCCCCGGCGGCGCCCGCCTGAGCTTCTCGGAAAAACGCTTCTGCGTGACGCCGAACGACGCGCCCGAACCCGATCCGCAGCGTGGCCGGTCCTTGCTTGCCTATCCGCAGCGCTCCGGATCACTGGCGCAGATCAAGATGGCGGACGGCACTATCCGCGATGCCGCCACATACCCGTTCGAAAGCGGCCACGAGGATACGGTCGTCCTGGCCGAGGCGGATGCGGCGATCGGCTGGTCGGCAGCGCTCGCCAAAAAGGACGGCTTTCTGTTCTTTGCGCTCAAGGATGCGCGGCGCCTGCCGGAAACCGTCTTGTGGATGAGCAATGGCGGACGCAGTTACGCACCCTGGCTCGGCCGGCACACATGCGTGCTCGGCATCGAGGAGACGGCCACGGGCTGTCACGCCAGCGGGCGTTTCGAAAGCACCGGCGCGTTGTCGCCGCAGGGTCTGGCGACGGGCCTCGTTCTTGATGAGGCCAGGGAAACCGACATCCGCTACGGGTTCGGTGCCCTACCCGCGCCGCAAGGCTGGAGCGAGGTCGCCGACATAAAAGCGGGACATTCGGACCTTACGATCGTCGATGCGGGCGGGGACAGCATTACCCTGCCCTTCGACTGCGCGTTCTTCGGCTTGTGACGGTCAGGAATCCTCGGTGATGCGCACATAAACCGCCGTCACCACCAGGATGATGAGACCGAACATGATGCGCCGTGAGCCCTCCGGCATCTGCAGCACCGTCAGCATCGTCGTGAGCACGGTGAGGATCAGCGCGCCGACGATGGTGCCGGAATAGGTGCCGCGGCCGCCGAAAATGGAGGTGCCGCCGATGACCGCGGCGGCGACCGACGGCAGGAGCAGCGGCACGGCCAGCGACAGCGACGGGGCCTTGATGAGGCCGACATAGATGAGCCCGGTGATACCGGCAATCAGGCCGGACAGCGCATAGAGCGCCAGGATGACCTGCCAGGACCGCACGCCGGCGAGGCGCGCGGCATCCTCGTTCTCGCCGATCGCATAGAGCAGCCGGCCGAAACCGGTGCGGCGCAGCGCATAGATGATCAGCGCCGCCAGCGGCAGGAAGACGAGGAGCGAATTGGGCGCGCCATAGGTCCGCCCGGTCCCCAGCCAGGCAAGGATCTCCGGCACGCTGGAGCCGGTGGCGATCACCGTGCGCTGATAGACCTGCAGGCAACCGGTGCCGATCAGTCCGGTCCCGAGGGTCATGATCAGCGGGTGGACGCGGAAAAGCCCGACGCCGATGCCGTTGGCGATGCCGATCATGACGGCCGGAATCAGCGAAACCGCGATGGCGCCGGGCGTTCCCAGGATCGCCACCTGTGTCGCCACGACGAAGGCGCTGATGGTCGCGGCAATGCCGACGGAAAGATCGATGCCGCCGGTCAGCATGGTGAGCGTCTGACACGCGGCGAGCATCGCCAGCGGAATGGCGAACTTGATGGTGTTGCCGATCCAGCGTTCGTTGAAGATGCCCGGACGCATGATCTCGAGGACGACGACAAGCCCGATCAGCAGCACCACGAGCGGCACCAGCGGATGGTCCCGCAGGAACCGCCGGACGCGCTTGGCAATGCTGAGGTCGTCCTGCGCCGGCATGGTCATGATCGTCGCCCCCTCACGGCAAGCAGGCCGCCGATCATCACGACGACGACCATGATGGTGCCCTCCACGATCGTGGTGATGTTCGGATCGACGGCAAGGAATGTCAGGTCGGTGCGCACCAGGCGCAGGATGAAGACGGCGACGATGGGGCCAAGCAATCCGCCGCGCCCGCCGCCGAGCACCACGCCGCCCAGGACGACCGCGGCGACGCTGGCCAGCAGGTAGGGTCCGGGTATCGGCGCGCCGATGCCGGTGCTCATCGTCAGCACGAGGCCGCCCATCGCCGCGAACAGGCCGGCCATCGCATAGGCGCCGACCTTGACCCGGTTGACGGCAACACCGGTCCGGAACGCCGCGAGGCTGTTGCTGCCGATTGCATAGACCGACAAGCCGAAGCGCGAACGGCGGAACGGTATCCAGACCACCATCAGGCAAACGGCGAGCAGAATCAGGGATTTGGGAAACCAGACCGTGACGCTCGCCGGAATGCCCGGAATCGACAGCGGCCCGACCAGCAGCCCCTTGAGCCATTCGGCAGCGGCGCCACCGGGCGCCTTGAGGATCATCAGCGCCACGCCTTCCCAGACGAAGAGCATCGCCAGCGTGACGACGATGTCGGGCACCCGCGTCAGCACGATCAAAAGCCCGTTGATGGTGCCCATCAAGGCACCCAGGCACAGGACGAAGACAACCACGAATATGGCGTATTGCTCGCTGGAACCGTCCATCATCACGGCCGCCGTGACACTGGTGACCGCCATCATGGACGCAATCGAGAGGTCGATGCCCCCGGCGATCACGACGACGGTCTGCGCGGCGGCGGCGAAGGCGAAGGGCAACGCCGCGCGGGCCAGTGAATCCAGGCCCGAAGCGCCGTATTCCGGCTGTATGATCTTGGTCAGGACCAGCAGCAGCGCGAGGATCGCGAAAAGGCCGGTCAACCAGTAGTGGCTGCGCAGAAAACGGATCACGGCCGCGGTTCCTCCGCGTTGTCGCCCGCCCGCTCACCTGCGCTGCCATTGGTGAGACCGTAGGCGGCGCGCATGAGGGTCGGCTCATCGGCATCCTGCGCATCGATAATGTCAACCACGCGCCCGTTGAAGATCACCACGGCGCGGTCGCAGGCGAGCTGCACCTCCTCGAGCTCCGATGTGTATAGGAGGACGGACGATCCCTGTGCCGCCAGTTCCCGCAGCAGCGGATAAATCTCGCGCTTGGTACGGATATCGATGCCGCGCGTAGGATCGAAACACAGGAGCGTGCGCACGCCGGCGGCGATCCACCGGGCGATGGTCACTTTCTGCTGGTTGCCGCCGGACAGGCGCTGAACCTCGCCTTGCGCCCGGGTGTCAATCTGCAGCCGGTCGATGGCGCCGTCGACGCGCGTCTTTTCCGCGCCCATGTTGATGTTCCCCCACCGGGCGGGCCGCGCGTAGAACGGCAGCGCGATGTTTTCCCGCACCGAGCGCTGCATCAAAAGCGCGTCCGCGCGGTCGCCCGGCACGTAGACATGGCCGGCGGCGATGGCATCGGCGGGGTGATGGAAGCGCACGTCCCTGCCGTCGATCTCGATATGGCCGCCGGTGGGGCGCTCGAACCCGGCCAACACCTCAAAGAGTTCGTCCTGCCCCTGCCCCTCCAGGGCGACGACACCGAGAACCTCCCCGCTCCGCATTTCGAAGGAGACGTCGGAGAGTTTCGTTCCGGATGAAAGGTTGCGAACCCGGAGGCGTGGCGTCTCCTGTGTCTGGACCGGCAGGGACTGACCGGTTGCGCGAACGATTTCTTCCGTCGATTTCACCGGTGCGCCGAGCATCATCTCGACGATGCGCTCCTCGGAACCAGGACCGACATCGACCGTGCCGACGGTCAGGCCGTCGCGCAGCACCGTCGCGCGATCGCAGAGGCTCGAGATCTCTGAAAAACGGTGGGAGATGTAGATCACCGACCGGTCCAGCTCACATTGCCTGCGGACGACCTTGAGAACCCGCTCGACGAGGTCGGTCGGCAGGGCAGCCGTCATCTCGTCGAGCAGCAGCACGTCCGGTTCGCTGGCGAGCGCGCGCGCCAGGTCGAGGATGCGCAGGGTCGCAAGCGGCAGGCGGTGGACCGGCTCGTCCAGGCGAAGTCCGCTGATGCCGAGTTCCTCCACCCATTTCAGAAAGGGCTCGACGGGGGTTTCGCTGAGACGCAGGTTGGCGGCGACATCAAGGTCCGGTATCAGCGAGGGCTCCTGATAGACCGGGACCAGCCCGGTCTGCCGCGCCTCCGCCGGCGAATGGACCCGGTGGTCCCTTCCCCTGATCCTGATCTGCCCCGCATCCGGCCGGATCGCGCCGGTCAGGATCTTGACGAGCGTCGACTTGCCCGCACCGTTCGCCCCCATCAGCGCGACGATTTCGCCGGCCGCAACCTGCATGGACGCGTCCCGCAAAGCCAGCACGGCGCCGAAGCTCTTGACGACACCGGAGGCCTCTAGGAGCGGCTCATTCGCCATGCTGCGGATATCCCCCTTGAGGATGGTTGGAACCATGCGGCGGCGCCCGGGAGGTCCGAAGGCACCGCCGCCGGTGGAGGTGCCGGGTGATTATTCACCCGGCCCTTTGCAAGCAATAATGTCGTCCTTGCTGTATGTCGTCCAGCCGGGGATCATGATGCTCACCGGCCACTCGGGATCGAGCGACGGGTCGGCTGCGGCAGCCAGTTGTGCCTTGCCTTCGTCGGTCTTGTTTTCCCAGAGCTGCGGATCGACCAAGACAGTCTGTGCGTCCGGCTTGTCGCCGTCGAGAAGCTGGATGGCGAGGGTCACGCCGGCACCGCCGACGGATCCCGGGTTGGTCACCGCCGCGCCGACGAGGCCGTCCACGGAGTTGAGCTGTCCGACAAAGCCGGCATTGTCGGCGCCGACGATCGGCACCAGCGGCACGTCGGATTCAACAAACGCATCGACGATCACGTTGTCGATCCCGGAGGTCCATACGCCATCGAAGGGTATGCCTGTGGCGATGTAGTCCAGGATCTGCTGCTTTCCCTGGTCCTGCTGCCAGCCGGTGAACACCTCGTGCGCCACCTTGACGTCCGGATACTCGGCAAGCGCCCGCTTGAAGCCCTTGTCGCGGTCGTCGTCGGCCGCGGCGCCGGCGGCGCCGCGCATATAGACCACGCTGCCCTTGCCGCCGATTTCCTCGAACAGCCACTTGGCGCCGAGATAGGCGTATTCTTCCTGGTTGTTGGACAGCACATAGGCCGACGGTTCGGTCACCGCCTGGTCGACCGCCACCACGACGATGCCCTTGTCGGTGGCTTCCTTGATCGCGGCATTGATGCCTTCCGGGTTCGCCGGATTGACCACGATCGCATCGACGCCGGCCTCGATCAGGTTGCGGATGTCCTCAAGCTGACCGGCCGCATCCGTGTTGCGGTGGGCGATGTTGAGCGACTTCACCTTGCCGGAAGCCTTGGCCTGGGCCTTCATGGCGCAGACCATTTCCTCGCGCCAGCCGTTGCCCTGAACGGTATTCGAGACACCGATCGTATAGTCGCTGGCCAGGGCCGTCGTGGACATGCCCGCCACAAAAGCACCGAGCAGTACACCGGATAGCAGTCGTTTCATGTTGTTTCCTCCTTGATTAAGCCGCCGAAGCGCATTTGCTCACGCCATTCTTGTTATTTGACGTAGGGGCGCAGGACGTCGCGCGCGAGCAGAAATCCCCTTTTGACCAGTTCATCCGTTCCTTCGAAATTGCGGTCCTCGTGTTCGATGATCATCGGCCCGTCATAGCCGGCGCGATAGAGGCCGGAGAATATCTCGCCCCAATCGACGTCGCCGAGGCCGGGAAGGCGCGGAACCTGCCAGCCCATGCCGGCCGACATGATGCCGCGCTCGTAAAGCCCGTCACGGTCGATCATCAGGTCCTTGGCGTGGGCGTGCAGCATGTGCGGGCCGAATTCGCCGATGAAGCGTGTCTGGTCGATCATCTGCCAGACCAGGTGGCTAGGATCGTAGTTCATGCCGACGTCGTCGCCCCAGGCCTCCAGGATGCGGCGCCAGATATAGGGCGAATAGGCGATGTTGTGCCCACCCGGCCACTCGTCGTAGCTGAAGATCATCGGGCAGTTCTCGAACGCGATCTTGACGCCGTTGTCGCGGGCGTGGGCGATGATGTCCGGCCAGACGCTGAGCGCGTCGTCCCAGTTGTCGTCCAGGTGCTTCGAAGCATCGCCGCCGCAAAAGGTATTGACCACCGGCAGCCCCATCCATCCGGCCGCGACGATCACCTGCTTGAGATGGGCGATGACCGTGTCGCGGTGATCTTGGTCGGGATGCAGCGGGTTCGGGTAGTAGCCGAGTGCGGAAACCGACAGGCCCTTGCATTCCAGTTCGGCCCTGATGTCCTGGGCCTGTGCCTTGTCGATTGCCGCGACATCGATATGGGTGGTGCCCGCATAGCGCCGTGTCGGGCCCTTCGAGACCGGCCAGCAGGCGATTTCGAGCATCTCGAATCCGTTGGAAACAGACCAGTCCGCCACCTCCATCAGCGGCGTATCGGGGAACGGTGCCGTCAAAAGCCCCAGTTTCATGCAGCCTCTCCCTGTTGCCGATCCGCCATCATGATCCGATGTCGACCCAGCGGCCTTCCCTTGCGCTGCGCAGGACCGCGTCGCAGATCAGCATTTCCTCGTGTCCGTCCTCAAAGGTCGCATAGAGCGGATCCGCCGGCGCACGGCCCGCGGCCACGGCGCTGTAGACATTGCGGAACAGCGCATAGAACGTATCGGCAAAACCCTCCACATGCCCGCCGGGCAGAGCCGCAGCCGCGGCGCCCGAGGGATTCATCAGCGATGCGTCCCGCTGCAGGATCTCGTTCGGCTTCCCGCGGTGGCCGACCCACAGGTGATCGGGTGTCTCCGAATGCCAGCTCGCAGCCGATTGCGAGCCGTCGATTTCCCACTGCAGGCTGTTCTTGCGGCCGGCGCTGACCTGGCTCACCGTGAGCGAACCCCGCGCGCCGTTTTCATAGCGCAGCAGGATGAGCGCCGTGTCGTCGGTCTCGATCTGCCGCTCGACGGTCTCGCCAGCGCCGCCTTGCGAGAAAGTCTCAACGGGACCAACGGGTTGCTGGCGTGTCTTGAGGAACGTCGTGAGCTCCGCGAAGACCGAGGTCACCTTCTGGCCGGATATGAAACCGGTCAGGTCGATCCAGTGGGTGCCGATATCGCCGACGGCGCGCAGCGCGCCGCCCTCCTTCGGATCGAGTCGCCAGTTCCAGTCCGTATCCAGGAGCAGCCAGTCCTGCAGGTAGTGGCCGGTGATCAGCCTGATCTCGCCGAGACCGCCGTCACGCACCATCTGATGCGCATGCTGGTTCAGCGGATAGAAACGGATGTTGTAGTTGACGGCAGCGATCAGGCCGCTGTCGGCGGCCAGTTGAACCAGTTCGGCCGATTCCTGCGACGAGATCGCGAGCGGCTTTTCGCAGATCACATGCCGGCCGGCCGCCAGGATCTGCTTGACCTGTTCAAAGTGAAAACGGTTGGGCGACGTCACGTGAACGACATTGACCGCCGGGTCTTCGAGGAGCTGCTCGAGGCTGTCATAGGCCTTTGCGATGCCGATCTGCCGCGCCCGTTCCCCCGCCCGCTCGGGACTGCTGCCCAGCAGACCGGTTACCCTGACGCCGAGCCGCCGCAGGGCCTCGGCATGAACCGTGCCGATGAAACCCGTGCCAATGACCGCAGCGCCGTAGTCGCCCGGATTGAATGGCTGCGACGTGCTCATAAGACGTTAAGCCCCCTAACGCTTTTACATCGAGTTTCACGCAACGGAATATCCGCCGTCAACATTTATCGACGCTCCCGTGATGAATGCGGCCGCCGGCGAGGCCAGGAACAGGACCGGTCCGGCGATGTCCTCGGGCTGGCCCCAGCGCCCCATCGGCGTGCGCGCATTGACGGCGGCGACATGGTCCGGATCGGTGCGGCTGCGTGCCGACTGTTCCGTGACCACAAAGCCGGGCGACACGGAGTTGACCCGGATTCCGTGTTCGGCCCAGGCGATGGCGAGGGACCGGGTCAACTGCCGCACCGCCGCCTTGCTGGCGCCGTAGGCCGGGTTTTTCGGACTTCCGAAGGAACTGTACATCGACGCGATGTTGATGACGCAGCCCTTGCTCTGCTTCAGCCTCTGCAGGAAGGCCGAAGTGACGCGAAACGTGCCGTGCAGATTGACCTTGACGACCTCCTCGAAGAATTCAGGGCGCATCTCCTCGCCGCGGGCGGTGATGGCTGCGCAGTTCACCAGGATATCGAGGCGCGGCGTGGCATCGGTCAGGGCATCGATGGCGTCCTGATCGGTCACATCCAGCTGAACATAGGGGTGGCGGCCGCGGTCTTCCTCGACCGGCTCCGGCTCGACGCCGGTGATCCTGACATGCGCGTCGGCGGCCTTGAAGGCCGAGGCGATGGCCGAGCCTATTCCGCCACGGCTGGCGCCCACGACCAGGACTTCCCTGCCCGAAAAATCGAAAGTGCGATGCGGATCCACCGGCACTGTCCTCCCGGGCACACTGTCCCACGGCCTTTTTTCGAATGCAAGATTATTTTCAAAAACGAGATTATGAAAATCTGCAACTAGAATCCCGGCGCTTTCCCGGTATGGCGCAATGCAAATGCTGCGGCCGGCTCACTTGCGACGGTCTATCCGGCGGCCGAGGCTGACGATGATCGACTGGCACAGGACAAGCGCCGGCACCTGCGAACGGAAATGCCCGAGGCGGGCTTCCTTGACGTAGAGCACCCGTTCGGCCAGCGGCACAACCGGGCTCAGCTCGTTGTCGGTGATGGCCAGCACCCGCCTGCCGCTCGCGGCCGCGGATCTTGCGATTTCGACGGTTTCGGGCGTGTAGTCGTCGAAGGTGATCGCCAGGAGGATGTCGTTGTCGGCGATCGACGCGATCTGCTCATTGCGCATCGCACCCAGATTGTCGATCAGGTGCACGCGCTTTCCGACGTTGGAAAAGCCGTAGAACGAGTAGGCGCCGATGCCGTAGGCGCCCCGCGCCGCGGCGATATGGACCGCGTCGGAGCGGATCAGCGCGTCGACGAATGCCTCGAGCTCGGTATTGTCGATATCGTCGCGAAGGCGCAGCAGCGACTCGACCGCCGTCTGCACAAAAGTACCGAAGACGATGCGCGGCTGCTCAAGGTCGAGACCGCCATCCTCGTCCAGATTGCCGTATTCGCCGAGTGCCTTGATGCGGTCCGCGTAGGTCATGCGCGGTCCGACAAGCCTTTGCCGGAAAACATCCTGCAACTCGGCGAAACCGGAAAACCCCAGTTCCTTGGCGAAGCGGGTGATGTTCGCCGGCGGCACCCCGGCCATCTTCGACAGGCCGACAATGTTGTAGATGGCGACATCCTCTGGATTGTTGAGAAAGAACTGGGCGACCTGGTTGAGCCGCTTGCTCAGGCTCCCCTGCCGTTCGACCAGCGCCTCGACGAGGCTTGCATAGTCCTCGATCCGCGCAACCGCCTGTTCCCCGTTCTTCTTCTTCGGCATCGCGTTCCCCAAGGATCTAAGACTGGGCCGGAGCCCCGACCACCGCCTGTTCCATGTCAACCAGCGCGCCGGTCGTCAGTCCGGCGCTGTCGCTCAACAGGAAAACGGCCAGGCGCGCCACCTCGTCCGATTGCAGGAGACGCCCGAGAGGCAGGTTTCGCGCCGCGGCGGCCAGCCATTCGTCGCCCTTGCCGAGGATGCTCGCCTGCATTTCGCGCTCGGCGGGCGTCTCGCACCAACCCACATTGATGCCGTTCACGCGTATGCGGTCTGACAGATGCGCATTGGCCGCGTTGCGCGTCAGCGTGGCCAGCGCGCCCTTCGTGGACGCGTAAATGGCAAGGTCGGGTGCGCCGCAATGGGCGTTCATCGACAGGATATTGAGGATCGCCCCGGCGGATTTCCGCCGCAGCATGTCGTTGATCGCACCCTGCATGAGGAAAAACGGGGCCCGCGCATTGACCGCATAGAGGCGGTCCCAGGTCTCGACATTTCCGTCGGTGAGCGCCGCGCGGTCGGTGAGGCCCGCGGCATTGACCAGGCAATCAACCCGCCCGAAGCGCGCAAGCGCTGCGTCAATGACCCCAGCCGGTGCATCGGGTTCGCCGAGATCCGAAACATGAAATTCAACCTGATGCCCCCGCGCCGCCAGTTCACGGGCGATGTCCCGGCCGGCGGATTCGTTTCGGTCGGTCAGAAACAGGGCTTGCGCACCGCACATGGCGGCCGCGTTCGCCACCTCTGCCCCAAGGCCCTGCGCGGCGCCGGTGATGACAACAGTCTTGCCGTCCAGATCGATCTTCACACGCTCCTCCCATGCCGGCAGGACGCCGACATGCATCGGGTGAGCGGGACACGAAAGCCCCGGTCACGAGATACAAAAGGCTAGTCGCGGGCGGCGGCAAAAGCAAACCGGCGGCTGTGCCGGGAACCGGAGCCGAACGCATCCGTTGCGAAAAACGCCCGGTTTGATCTATCGTCTGACAACGGAATCAGGACCACCGCACGGACATTCGAAGATGCCGAAACCCGAGCAGGAAAAACACAATCCGACCGTTCAGGATGTCGCGCGGGCGGCCAATGTGTCGACCGCAACGGTGAGCCGCGCCCTTTCGGCGCCGGAGCGCGTTTCGGAAAAGGCCCGCGAGCGAGTCGCCGAGGCGGTCCGGCAGACCGGCTACGTCATCAACCACGCCGCGCGAAACCTGCGGCGCCAGGAGACCGGCACCATTGTCGCACTGGTCCCGGATATCGGAAACTCCCATTTCTCGAACATCCTGAAGGGGATCGAAACGGTCTGCGCCGATCAGGACATCAAGGTGCTGATCGCCGATACCCGCAAGCCATCCATGTCGCGGTCCAAGCTGCAGGGCTATTTCAGCCAGAACAATTTCGACGGCATCGTCATCCTTGACGGGGACATCTCCATCTCGGAGATGCGCGCGGCGAACCTTGCCCTGCCGCCGGTCGTCACCGCCGGCGAGTGGAGCGACGACCCGACTGTTCCGATCTCCATCGTCGACAACCTGATGGGCGCCGGCCTCGCCGTTTCGCACCTGCTTGAACTCGGGCACCGCGAGATCGGCCACGTGACCGGCCTGCTGACCCACAAGCCCGGCCGCGACCGGCTGGAAGGGTTTCAGAACGTGCTGGCGCGGGCCGATATCGATCCGGCAGGGGCCTGGGTGTTCACCGGCGACTATTCGCTGGAAACGGGCAAGAACGCCGCAGAGGCGTGGCTGAAACTGCGCGACCGGCCGAGCGCGGTGTTCTGCGCCAGCGACCGCAGCGCTTTCGGCTTCATTTCGACGTTGCACGAAGCCGGGGTGACGGTGCCCGACGACGTTTCGGTGGTCGGCTTCGACGACATCGACATTGCCGCGCATTTCGTGCCGGCCCTCACCACGGTGCACCAGCCGCGCCGCGCGGTCGGCTCCTGCGCCGCGCGCCACCTTCTCGAGCTGATCGAAGGCAACCAGCCGGACCTGGACATTGCGCCGCTCGATCCCTGGCTGGAGGTCCGTAAAAGCACCGCGCCGCCCGCCGGTTAGAGCGGGCAGACCGGCAGGTCACCAATTCTTCCGGCCGGGCTAGGCGACCTTGTAGACCCGCCTGGCGTTTTCCCCGGCAATGCGGGCGGCCTCGTCCTCGGACAGGCCATCCAGGATCTTGCGGGTGACCGTGAGCCAGTCAGGCAACCCGTTGGCCAGGTTCACGACCGGCCAGTCGCTGCCCCACACGATGCGGTCTGCGCCAAAGGTCGCGAGGACATGATCCACATAGGGCCTGATCGTGTCGAGCGAGGCTTCGCCCGGCGCGCAATAGGCAAGGATCCCGGAAAGCTTGCAGGTCACGTTGGGCAGCGCGCCGAGCTTGGAGATGTGGGCGCGCCACGGATCGAGCCCCGCGCCGGCAATATCCGGCACGCCGCAATGGTTGAGCACGAGGCTCGTGTTGTCGCAGGCTTTTGCCAGCTCAAGGGCGATGGGCAACTGGGAGGCCAGAAAGCACATATCGAATACAAGATCGCGCCTGCCGATTTCACGGACGTTGCGACGGAAGCTCTCCGACTGAGACAATTCATCGGGCATCACGTGAAGAATGCGGCGAAAGCCGACGACATTGAGGTCACCGCACTCATCGAGCCAGGCTTCGTAGCCCTCGTCGGTCTCCGGCCGGCAGGAAGCGATCAGTCCGACGATGCGGCTTGACGGCTGCTTGGCACGCTCGGCGACAAATCGGGCTTCCGCCTGATAGTCCGCATCATCGACACCGGTTTCCATGAAGATGGTCGCGCCGACACTCCCTTCGGCAAGTTCCTGATAGACTTCGAGCGGAAATGCATTGTCCGCTAGAGCAGGAATGCCTGCGGTCCAGCCGTAACCGGCCACATCCGGATAAACGAGATGCTGATGTGTGTCGACAAGCGGTGTCATTGCGTTCCTCCCTAGAGCCAAAAGCGCCTATTTGTCGTTGACGCACTCCTGCCTTTGCGTGCCAAGCCCTTCAATGCCGAGTTCGACGACGTCGCCGGCTTTCAGATAGGTTGGTGGCTTGAGGCCCATTCCGACACCGGGCGGCGTTCCGGTGGAAATCACATCGCCGGGATGAAGGCTCATGAACCGGCTAAGGTAAGACACGACATGGGCAACGCCGTAGACCATCGTGCGGGTCGACCCGTTCTGCCTGGTATCGCCGTTGACGGTCAGCCACATGGCGAGATCCTGCGGGTCGGCAATTTCGTCGCGGGTCACGAGCCACGGGCCGATCGGCCCGAAATTGTCGCAGGACTTGCCCTTGGTCCACTGGCCGGCGCGCTCGATCTGATAGGCCCGCTCCGACACGTCGTTGGTCAGGCAATAGCCGGCTACATAATCGAGTGCATCGACCTCGGAGACATGTTTTGCATGGCTGCCGATGACGACGGCGAGCTCCACCTCCCAGTCGGTCTTTTCGGAGCCGCGCGGGATGTGGATCGGATCGTTCGGTCCGCAGATCGCGCTCGTCGCCTTCATGAAGATCACCGGTTCGGGCGGCACGTCCATGCCGGCCTCCTCGGCATGGTCCGCATAGTTGAGCCCGATGCAGATGAACTTGCCGGTTCCCGCGACGCAGGGTCCGAGCCGACCCGGCGCGTCGACGGCCGGCAACGTCGCCGTATCGAGCCCGCGCAAGCGCGCCAGGCCGGTATCGGAAAGCGTCTCGCCGGCGATATCGTCCACGGCCGAGGACAGATCACGCACAACACCGTGAGCGTCCAGCAGGCCGGGTTTTTCCCGGCCGGTTTCTCCAAATCTCAAAAGCTTCACTTTGTTCTCCTGTCAGACATTCGCCCAGCCACCGTCAATGACATGTGCCACGCCGGAGGTATAGGCGGATTCGTCAGAAGCAAGATAGACCGCCAGCGCGGCAATCTCCTCGGCCAACCCGATTCGGCCCATGGGCTGGCGCGCCACGAAGTCTGACCTTGCCTTGTCATAGTCGCCGGTGTCGCGAAGGCGCTGCTCCAGCGACGGGGATTCCACCGTTCCCGGGCAGATCGCGTTGCAGCGGATATTGCTGCCGATGAAGTCGGCGGCGACCGACTTGGTCAGGCCGATGACCGCCGCCTTCGAGGCGCCATAGACGAAGCGATTGGGAGCGGCGATAACCGACGAGGCCACCGACGACATGTTGATGATGGAGCCGCCGCCATTTTCCAGCATGTCCGGCAGGAAACGCCGGATCATGCGGTACATGGCCTTGACGTTCAGATCGAACGAGAAGTCCCAATCATCCTCGTCGCAGTCGAGGATGGTTCCGTTGGCGACATAGCCGGCGCAGTTGAAAAGAACGTCCGGCGGGCCGGTTTTTTCGGCCGCCTGGTTGATGGATTGGGGATCGCGTACATCGAGCCGAAAGGCCTCGAGACCTTCGGCCTTCAATGCGGACAGGGCCTCTTCGTTGATGTCGGTGGCAAAAACACGCGCGCCTTCGGTCTGCATAGCCAGCGCGGAGGCCCGTCCGATCCCCTGCCCCGCGGCCGTAACCAGTGCGGTCTTTCCGTCAAGTCTTCCCATAAGCCCTCGCTAAACCGGTAAACAGGCCGGACCAATCGGCTCAAAACTCTTGTAGGTCAGAATGAATTCCGTGTGGCCGAGTGCCTCGGATTTCGTCTTTTCTCCCGAAGCGACGCCCAGGACAAGGTCGAATATGAGCGAACCCACGTCGTCGAGGCTCGCCTCGCCGGTCAGGATCCTGCCGGCATTCACGTCCATGTCCTCGCTCAGCCGCTCGTACATGGCCGGATTCGCGGCAATCTTGATAACCGGGGCAAGCGCCGATCCGACGACGGAGCCGCGTCCGGTCACGAACAGCGTGAGATGCGCGCCGGAGGCCATCATCTCGACGATCTCGGCATTGTCGGAAATATTGGGGAAACCGAAGCGCACGTCGCCGTCCGGAACGATATCCATCAGATAGAGCCCGCCCCGGGGTGGCAGGTCGCCCGGTTTTATCAGACCCGATATCGGCGAACTGCCGGACTTGGCGTAGGCGCCCATCGATTTTTCCTCGATCGTCGACAGGCCGCCGTCCGCATTGCCGGCGGCAAAGCTGCCATAGCCGAGCTCGGCGTAGTAGCGTGCCGCCTTGTGCACCGACCGGCGCAGTTCGTCCGCGAGTTCCGGGGTCGCGGCCCGGTCGGCCATGATCTCCTCGCAGCCGATCAGTTCGCCGGTTTCCTCGAATATACAGGTCGCGCCCTCGTGAACGAGCCGGTCGAAAGCACGCCCGACGGCCGGATTGCCCGATATGCCGCTGGTTCCGTCCGAACCGCCGCAGACGGTGGCGACGACAAGATCGCCGATGTCCATCGGCACGCGCTCTGCGCCTTCCAGGTCTTCAAGGGCCTGCGCGACCCATTCCCGGCCCTTTTCGATGGTTGCGCGCGTGCCGCCCTCGCGCTGGATGACCAGCGTGGACACCGGCCGGCCGCTTTGCGAAATCGTCTTTTCAAGCTGGTAGCGATTGAAGCTCTCGCAGCCGAGCGACACGAGCAGAACCGCGCCCACATTGGGATGGGTGCACAGCCGTTCCATCATGTTCTGTGCGTATTCGTTGGGAAAACAGCCAGGAAAACCGATCAGATGCGCCTGTTCGAGGTGGGGATAGGCGATTTCCCGGGCGACATGGTGGGCGCATTCCACAAGATATGCGACCGCCACGACATTGCGGATCCCCTTGCGGCCATCGGCACGTTGAAAACCTGAAAACGTCATCGGTCTTCTCCATTGCTTTCCCGCTCATTGTCCGCGCGCGCCGCGTCAAGGGAATGGGTGGGCGTGTAATCGCTCCTGATATTGTGCAGGTGAACATGGTCGCCGACGGCGATATCGGCCGTCGCGGAGCCGATCGGAACACCGTATTTCAGGACCTTTTCGCCCGCTCCGATGGGGAGGAGTGCGATCTTGTGGCCCATGCCGATGCGTATGTCGGTGACAATCGCATGGCCGCTGACCAGGAGCGTCTCACCGGCCGATATCGCCTCCCTGGCTACGGCCACATTGTCGCGCGGAGACAGGATGAGCAGCCTGCTATCCGTTTTCAGCCGATCCGTAACCGTTTCAATCCTGCCCATTCGTCTACAGCCGTGCAATCGTGCAATTGTCGATAAAGTCCCAGTCAAGCGCAACGCCAAGGCCGGGTTCCGTCGGCATGCGCGCCATTCCGTCCTCGACCGGCAGCGGCTCGGCCAACCCGAATTCGAACTGCGGGATCGGCCACAGCAACTCGAAATAGCTGTTGTTGCGCACCGCGCCGCACAGATGCAGATTGACCATTTCCAGCGGGTGGAAAATCGTCGTGTGCAGTTCGCAGTTCATGTGAAAGGCCTCGGCGAGGCGCGCCGTTTTCAGGGCGCCGGTGATACCGCCGGTCCAGGACACGTCGGCGCGCACCGCGTCGACCACGCGCGAGGAGATGCACTCGGCCACGGAATAAGGATGCTTGGCGATGACTTCCGTTCCCACCACCGGCAGGTCGAGACGACGCGTCAGTTCCCGCAGGGCACTGAAATTCTCGTCCGGCAGGGGTTCTTCGAGCCAGAGATAGCCGAGCGCTTCCAGCTCGCGGCCGAACCGGACTGCCTCCTCGAGCGTATAAGCCGCCACCGGATCGGACATCAGCGCGAATCCGGGTCCGACCGCCTCCCGGACCGCCCGGTGTATCTCGATGTCCTCCTCGAGCGAACGTCCGGGCGGATGGATCTTGTAGGCACGCAAGCCGGCATCGCGAACGGTGCGCGCCTCTTCCTGATAGGCGGCGGCATCGGCAAGCACCAGGGACGAGGCATAGACCGGGATTTCGCCGCGCGCGCCGCCGATATAGCGCCACAGCGGCTGCTCGGCCGCCATCGATCCCAGCAGCCAGAGGCAGCAGTCGAGGGGACCGTAAAGGTAGATCGGCAGATGGTGCCACCAGCGGTCGGCCGTGCGCCAGTCATGCCACATGGCCTCGCGATCCAGGGCGTTTCGCCCGGTCACGAACGGCCGCAGGGACGCGGCGGCCAGATGACCGGAACCCAGCGCCGAGCGCCCGGCAAAGCCGAACATGGACGCGGAAGGCCCTTCATCCGTTTTCACGGTGAATACCAGGAATTCCAGCCCCTCATGGGCAATGCCGTCACGCGTGGCCTCACGCGCGATGACTGCCTGCTCGAAACGACAACAGCGGAGGTCGAGGCCGGTGATCCTCATGGTCAGAACTTCCCGTGGCGCAGATAGGCCTGCTGGGGATCGACACCGTCGAGGATTGCCTTCCTGACGAGGTTTTCCGTCTGCATCGCTTCGACGGACTGTTCGAGGACTTCGTCCAGATGCTCGACCGGTATGCGCACCATGCCGTCCCGGTCGCCATGCAGCCAGTCGCCGGGGCGGATGAGCACATCGTCGAACATGATCTCCACATCGATGGCCTTCGGCAGCCAGGTGCCGACGATGTCGCGCGGCGTGTGGTGCGTGCGCCAACAGGGGAAGCCGAGCTTCAGAATGAAATTGGCGTCGCGCTGCGCACCGTCCAGGACGCAGCCGAGAACGCCCTTCCCGTGCAGGGTTTCGGCCGACAATTCGCCCATTTGCGCGACCAGATGGGTGTTCGGCTGTGCCGTCCAGATGTGACCGGTTCTGCATTTCGACAGCAAACCGGTCCACGCCAGCAGGGTTTCATGCGGGTCCGCGGTGTCGTCCATCCTTCCTTCGATGGTGAAGGCGGGACCGCACAGCGTCATCTCGGGCTGCAGCGGCGCAATGCGCGGCGGCAGCGTGAAATTGCGCAGCCCGTTCGCCCGCATCACGTCATGGATGACGCCGGTATAGCACTGCCTGTATTTTTCGATGCGCGGGTCAGTCATGATGGAACACTTCCTCCATCATCGCCCACCATTCACCGTCCTTGCGCGTCTCCAGCGGCACCTGGCACGGCATGCACACGTCCCACCATTCCTGGGTCTTCGGATCGGCTGCCATGCGCGCGGCATCGGCCTCGAAATCGCTTCCGGTATATTCCCAGTAGCCGAACAGCAGGTTTTCCGGCTCCTTCAGGAATATCGAATAGTTGGTGATGTTGCATTCGCTGATCTTTGCGAGGATTTCCGGCCAGACGGCAGCATGAAGGCGCTTGTACTCGTCGATCCGGTCGGCGTTCAATCCGATGACCATTCCCATTCTCTGCATCGTCTATCCTCCGGTGTAAACGCGCTTCTCGCCCGCGGCCATCGCCGCAATCGCCGGCCAGTCCCAGTCGATCCCGATCCCCGGGGCCGAAGGCGGGCTTGCCCGTCCGCCCTTGATCTCGATGCGGGAAACGGTGATCTCGTCGAGCTGGGGGATATATTCCAGGATCGGTGCATTGGGCACGGCGCAGACCAGGCTGACATGCAGTTCCATCAGGAAATGCGGGCAGACCGACACGTTGTATGCCTCCGCCAGGTGGGCCACCTTCAACCAGGGCGTTATGCCGCCGACCCGTGCGACATCGACCTGGACGATCGAGCAGGCGCCCTGTTGCAGATAGTCCTTGAACTGGCTGACCGAGTAGAGGCTCTCGCCGACGGCGATCGGCACGCGCGAGCGGCCCGCAAGGGCGGCGTGGGCGCCGATATCGTCGGCCGGCAACGGCTCCTCGAACCAGCCGATATCGAGTTCGGCCAGCATGTCGGCGCGGCGCATCGCCTCCGACAACGAGAAGCACTGGTTGGCATCCGTCAGTATCCGGTACTCCTCGCCCACCGCCTCGCGCACCGCCGTCAGGCGCGCGCGATCTTGTGCGGCCGACGGTTTGCCGACCTTGAACTTGGAGCCACTGAAACCCTGCTCGCGCATGGCGATGGCGTCCTCCACCAGCGCTTCGGTCGCCAGTTGGAGCCAGCCGCCCTCGGTCGAATAAAGCGGCACCGAATGCTGTGCACCGCCGGCCATCCGCCATAGCGGTTGCGATGCCCGTTTGCAGCGCAGGTCCCACAGCGCCGTGTCGATGGCTGCGAGAGCGAGCGACGTGACGGCGCCGACCGCGGTCGCATGTGTCAGGAACAGAAGATCGCGCCAGATCGCCTCGATCTCCTCCGCCTCGCGCCCGATCAGCGCGGGCAGCAGGGTTTCGCCGAGCAGGCTCATTACCGCGCCGCCGCCGGTGCCGATCGTGTAGCAATAGCCCGTCCCAGTGGCCCCGTCGGCATCGGTGATGGTCAGGATCGGCGTTTCCTGGCTGACAAAGGTCTGGATCGCATCCTTGCGAACCACCTTCGGCGCCAGGTCGACCATGACTAGTTCTGCCCTTTCGATCCGCGCCATCAGCCGAGCCTCACGGATTTCTGCGTCTGCGCGTCGAAGAGATGGACCTTGTCGAGGGAGATGTTGAACGTCATCCGCTCACCCGGCGAAACGTCGCGCGGATCGAACATCTTGCCGAGCACCTCGCTGCCGTTGATGCGGGTGTAGAGGATCGTTTCCGTTCCGAGCAGTTCGGCAAGTTCGACGGTTAGCTCCACAGACGCCCTGTGGCCGTTTTCCGCGATGCCGTGCCCCTGGGGCGTCAGATCGTCGGGGCGCAGGCCGAAAACGACCTCCTGTCCTTCGCGCACATGGTTTTCCAGCCGCTCGGGGACCGGCAGGTGCGTGCCGTCGGACAGCCTGATTTTGTCGCCCGTGATCTGCGCGTCGATGAGGTTCATCGGCGGCGATCCGATGAAGCTGGCGACGAACGTGTTGAGCGGATGGTTGAACACCTCCATGGGGGTTCCGACCTGTTCGATCCAGCCGTCCTTCATGACGACGATACGATCGGCAAGGGTCATCGCCTCGACCTGGTCGTGGGTGACGTAAACCACCGTCGTCTTGACCCTCTGGTGCAGCTTCTTGATCTCGGTGCGCATCTGCACCCGCAGTTTCGCGTCGAGATTGGAAAGCGGTTCGTCGAACAGGAAGGCCTCGGGGTGGCGGACGATGGCGCGGCCCATGGCAACGCGCTGGCGCTGTCCGCCGGAGAGTTCCGCCGGCGTGCGTTCGAGCAGTTCCTCCAGGCCGAGAATCTCGGCGGCTTCGCGGACCCGGTCGGCGACCACCGCTTCCGGCTGCTTGGCGATTTTAAGGCCGAAACCGAGATTCTCCCGTACGCTCATATGCGGGTAGAGCGCGTAGTTCTGGAACACCATCGAGATGTTGCGCTTGCGCGGCGGCAGCTCGTTGACCACCTGCGGGCCGATGGAGATCGTTCCGTCGGAAATCTCCTCAAGGCCCGCGATCATCCGCAACGTGGTCGACTTTCCGCAACCGGACGGGCCGACGAGCACGACGAATTCGTTGTGCGCAATGTCGAGGCCGATGCCGTGCACGACCTCGAGCTGGCCGTATTTCTTGACAACGTTCTGTAGCTTGATTTCAGCCATCAATTATCCCTTCACGCCGCCGAATGTCAGGCCGCTTATGAGATGCTTCTGCACAATGAAAGTCAGGATCAGCGCCGGTACGATGATGATCACGGCCATTGCCGACATGCCGGCCCAGTCGATCGTGAACTGCGCGGTGAAATCCATCAGGCCGACCGGCAGCGTCTTGCTGTCCGTCGAACGGGTCAGCTGACTTGCAAGTGCATATTCGTTCCACGAGGTGAGGAATGCGAAGATCGCGGCGGAGGCGATGCCGGAGCGCGCCAGGGGGAATTCGATCTTCCAGAAAGCCTGCCAGCGCGTGCAGCCGTCGACCTGTGCGGCCTCCGACATTTCCTTGGGGATCTGGCGGAAAAAGCCGTCGATCAGCCAGATCGTGAACGGGATGTTGAGCGCTACATAGACGATGATCAGCCCCGGCTTGGTGTCGATGAGCCCGATCCGGCTCCAGATCATGAAGACCGGCAGCGACAGGGCGATGCCCGGCACCGTGCGCGACAGCATCAGGCCGAGGAAAATGCCGTCCTTGAAGCGGAAGCGGAAGCGGGCGAAGGCGTAGCCGCCGGACATGCCGATCAGAATGGCGATGGCCGTGCTGGTCAGCGCGATGATCAGGGAATTGGTGAAATAGGCCGGCACCGGTATCGCCACCTGCTCGGCGCCGAAACCGAATATCTGGGCGAAATTGTTGAGGCTGAGCTCCTCCGGGATCCAGACTGCCGGCTTGGCGAGAACCTCGCGGTTCGGACGGAAGCCGGTCAGCACGACCCACAGGCCGGGCATGCAGATGATCAGCATGAGCAGGAACGTCAGCGCCCATGTAACGGCCTTGCCGATCCTTTTCTTGAGGGCGGAACTCATCAGTTGGCTCCCCCCATGTAGCGGCGCGCGGCGATCAGCTTCCTGAAGAAATAGTAGGTGAATGCGATCGACAGCAGGATCGACACGTAGGCCATGGCATTGGCCTGTCCCATGCGCGAGTTGTCGTAGCCGACGCGGGCGATCAGCGTCCACAAGAGTTCGGTGCGCCCCGCCGGCCCGCCCCCGGTCATGACATCGACGATGTCATAGGCGCGCGCCACGTCGAGCGAGCGGATCGTCATGGCGATGAAGGCGAACGGCATCAGGAAGGGCAGCGTTATATGGCGGAACACCTGCCACGGGTTGCAGCCGTCGACCTTGGCCGCCTCGAGCGGGTCGCGCGGCATGGCGAAGAGCCCGGCGAGCAGAAGAATGGCGAAGATCGACGTGCTCATCCACACCTCGGCGACGATGATCGACCCCATGGCCAGGTGCTTGTCGACCAGCCAGGGAATGGCGCCGTCGCTCAGTCCGAGCGACTGCAGCGCGTTGTTCAAGACGCCGATATTGTCGTTGAAGATGAACTTGAACTGGTAGCCGACGAGGATCGGCGAAAACATCATCGGGAACATCATGATCGTGCGCAGGGTGCGCTGTCCCCAGGTGATCCTGTTGATCAGCAGCGCAATGCCGAGGCCGAACAGGAATTCAAGGTTCAGGGCAATGGTCAGGAACAGGACCGTTCGGCCGAAAGCGACCCAGAAGTCCCAATCGGTGAAAATGCGCTCGTAATTCCGGAAACCGACAAAGTTATAGAGGCTGTCCGGTCGGATCAGCCGGTAGCCGGTAAAGCTTGTGTAGAGTGAAAAGAGCAGCGGCAGCAAAACGACCAGCACAAGCGTGAGGATGGCCGGAAAGAGCAGAACGAACGGCGTGAAACTCTCGCGCTGCCAGAAGGGAAGTCGTTTTTCTATCTTTGCCATCGTCCTTCCCGTCGGCTCGGAGGTTGGTGCCGAATGGCGGCCGAGAGGCCGCCATCCGACTGGGAGGACATTAAAGATAGCCCGCATCTTCCATAATCTCACGCGCCGATTCAGCGGCTTCGTCGAGTGCTTCCTGCGGTGACATCTCACCGAGGATGGCGGCCTGCAGGCGCGGCCAGACTTCGTTCGACACTTCGATCCACTGGGGAATGAGCGGCGGTGTGAAGGCGTCTTCCGACATCGATTGCGAGTAGGTCTCGAAGACCGTCACCATGAAGTCGTTGCCGGCTCCGTCGAACTCAGCAATGGCCTCCTCCCAGACCTTCCCGCGGGTCGGCAGCAGGCCCTTGCGGGCTTCGATCATCTGCCGCTCATGCGAGGTCAGGAAAGAAACGAATGAGGCCGCGGCTTCCTTGTTGTCGCAGGTCTCGGTGATCGAGAACGTGTGGCTGCCGGACCATCCGCTGCGCTTGCCTCCGGATCCGACCGGCGCCCGCACCAGGCCGATATCCCCGGCGACCTTGGAATTCGCCGGATCGTTGAAGAAGGAGGCCCAGCCCGCCCAATCGAGATTGAGCGCGACGGTGCCCGATGCAAAACCCAGCCCCGTGTCGTCCCAGAGATAGTTGAGGACACCGGCCGGCACGGCCTTTGCGTCATAAAGGTCCTTGAACCACTGGACCGCGCGCACGCCCGCTTCGGAGTTGAAGGTCGGGTTCCAGTTCTCGTCGAAGAGCTGGCCGCCTTCCGCGATCAGCAACTCATAGAAGCGGCCGGTGATCGCCTCGTCCTTGCCGACATATTGCGTGCCGAAGAATTCCGGCGCGTTGGCGAAGAAAATGGCCTGGTCCTTGAACTGTTCCCAGGTCTCGGGCGGCGCGAGATCGTAGCCGTGTTTCTCCTTGAAGCGGTCCTTGTTGCCCTGGTCCGCATAGAGAGACTTCTTGTAGTAGAGATTGGAGATGTCCGAATGCCGCGGCAGTTGCACGAGGCGCCCGTCGACGGTCGAGTTTGCCAGCGCAAGCTCCTGGAACTCGGAAAGCGTCTCCTTCGGAATAACACCGTTGAGGTCGATATAGATGGTTCCGTATTGCGGCGCGAAGCTGGGGTGATTGGAGCCGACGCACCAGTCGAGCGTTCCGGCGGCTATGTCCTGCTTGATCTCGCGGTCGAGTTCGAAGTGGTTCTTGCGCGACAGGACATCGACCTTGGCACCGGTCATTTCCTCCCACTTCTCGATCTCGGCGTAGAGCGGCTCGTACTGGGCGCCGCCGATCAGCTTGACGCGCAGCGTGTAGCCGTCGAAATTGCCGTAATCGATATCCTCGGCGTTGACGGCGCCGGCCATCAGCAACGGTAGAGCCGTGGCCGCGGCCAGTAGTTTCAATCCTGCCTTTGTCATCGTTTCCTCCTTGGTACGATCGTTTGAACCCGTCAGTTTTGTTTTCCGGCGGACGTTCTGCCGCCGCCGGTTTCGCTGTCCGCCAGGACCGGTCCCGCCTCGAAGACCGTGTCGTTGTGCTGCCCGAGAACCGGTGCGGCCACAGGCGATTTCAGGGTGGCGGCGTTGATGCGTATCGGTGAGCGCACCGCAGTCAGCTCCAGACTCGCGTTGCGCCGGATGGTCTGTTCCAGATCGAGCGTGCGGTAGGCCTCGCTCTCAAGCATGTCCCGCCAGTCGAGAACCTCCGAACACCAGATGTCCGCCGGCTGCAGGACGGCCAGCCAGTCGGCCGTCGTCTTGAGCTTCAGGCGCTCTGCGATGGACCTCTTGATCTCGTCGCGATGGGTCAGGAGCGCATTCTTGTCGTCGAAGTGGTGCTCGAGGCCGTCGACACCGATGAGCTCTGCCAGGGCTTTCAGCGACGGGGTCATGGCTAGGGCGAGATAACCGTCGGCCGTTTCGTAGACTCCGTAGGGTGCGCCGAGATAGGCGTGCGCCCCGTTGAAGCCGCTGCGTTCGGGCGGCCTGTTGCCGTCGTTGAGATGGGTGGTGAGCACCTCGAACTGGAAATCGATCATCGCCTCGAAGAGGCTGGTTTCCACCTTGGCGCCCTTGCCGGTTATTCCGCGCCCGACCAGGGCCGCCAGCACACCTTGGGCGAGAGCATTGCCCGCCATCATGTCGGCGACCGCAAGCCCCATGGGCATCGGCGGATCGTCGCGGCTGCCGGTCAGCCACAAGAGCCCGGACCGCGCCTGGGCCAAGAGGTCCTGACCGGGCAGGTCCTTCCAGGGGCCGTCTTCGCCGTAGCCGGAGATCGATCCGTAGATTATGGCGGGATTGATCTTGCGTACATCCTCGTAGCCGAAACCCTGCCGCTCGATCACACCTGGCCGGAAATTCTGGATCATCACGTCCGCCGATTTCAATAGGTCAACCAGCTTTTGCCGGTCGTCCTCGTTGCGCAGGTCCGCCGTCACGCTCTCCTTGTTCCGGTTGATCGCGTGAAAGAGCGTGTTGTCCCCGTCGATGTCGGTATCCGTGAGATAGAGGTAGCGGCACAGGTCGCCGACACCCGGCCGCTCCACCTTGATGACACGGGCACCCAGGTCCGCCAGTTTCAGGGAACACACCGGCCCGGAAAGGAACTGGCTGAAATCGACCACGGTCAATCCGTTGAGCGGCCGGTCGGCCTGCGGCAGGTCTCTCATGACCGGCTCTCCAGATAGGCTGCCTGCAGGCGGTCGAGCGCGGTGCGGACGTCGATATCGCCGCGCAGGCATTCATGAACGATGTCCCCGGCATGATCCTGCAGGCGCATATAGCCGTCATAACGCGGGCGCAGCCACGCTGCCTCAAGGGTCTTGCGGGTGTTGCGGAAGAAATCGCGGGCGGCTGCATTGCAGCCGTCATCCTCCCAGGCAGCCGCGTTGGCCGGTTGCCCGCCGGAGGCGAAGTAAAGGCCGGTCTGGCACTGTGCGCCGGCGATCCAGAACGCGTAGTCGGCAGCGGTTTCTCCGTTGGCGGACACGGAGGAAACGGCGATGCCCGTACCGCCGATCACCGTGCCGCGCGGGCCGTTGTCGCCGATACCGGGGGCATCCGTGAATGTGATGGGAAAGCGGCAGTAGCCGCGGCGGCTGTAATTGGTGTAGCCGTAGCCGAAAGGCGCGTAGATCGGCCCGTCCGAGGTGCGGCCCATCCATTCGAGTATGCCGATGGGATCGAGCGACAGGCAGCGCGGGTCCATCAGGCCGACGATTTCTCGCATCAGTTCGAGTACCTGCTCGCCGTGTTCCCGTTCGATGAGAACATCGGGGTCCTCCGCGACGGCAAAGTCCATATTCCGGGCAAGGCCGAAGAAGGTCATCAACGCGTTGATCGGAATGAGCGCGAAGGCGACCCGGCCGCCATGGGCGAGTTCCACAACCTCGTTCCATCGCGTCGGCGCCGTGCCCAGCTGGTCCGATCGATAGGCGGCGACCGGCGTGGCGGCGTCGATCGCCAGCGCCCACTGGTGCCCGTCGAACGCGTAGGAACGGTGCGAGGCGCCGACCGAGCGGGCCGCCAGGGCTTCGAGTTCCCCTGCCCTGCCGAGCGTGTCGAGCGCCAGCAGATTTCCGCCACGGGCGACCTCGCCCACATGCGGATGATCGATGACCATCAAGTCGTATTCGCCGGCCATCGCTTCGATCGGACGGTCCGCAAATGCCTGAAGCGAGCGCTTTTCCCAGGTTATCGAGACGCCAGGATGCATCGCCGCAAATTCCCGCGACGTCGCAACCATCGGATCGTATCCGCGGCTGTGGTCCCAGGTCATGCCGCGAAGCTGGATTGCCTCACCCATTGGCGGTGACCTGTTTCTTCTTCTCTGCAAGGCTGGCGGCTTCGTCGGCAAAGGCCGCCGGATCGCGGTAGAGCGCGGTCATGAGATGTTCGCAGTAAAGCACGATCTCGCCATCGCCCTTGAAGACCGAGTAGCTGACGCGCACCTTGCCCATCTCCTCGTTCTTGACCTCTTTCGAGAGGTTCTCGCGGATCGTGTAGATGGTGTCACCGATGAAGACCGGGGCGATGAAGCGGAGCCGGTCGTAGCCGTAGGAAAACGAGTTCAGGCAATTGGTCGCGGCCAGGCCCAGCCCGTAGGAGAAAACCTGCGCGCCGGCCACCAGCCGTTTCCCGAAAACGCCCTCCTTCTCGGCAAAGCCCTGGTCGCCGACATAGGGATGCATGTCGAGCACCAGCGAATTGAAAAGCATCGCCTCGCCTTCGGAGATCGTGCGCCGGATCGAGCGGATCTTGTCGCCGACCTCGAAGTCCTCGAAGTACCAGTTCTCGGCATTCCAGACCGGGATATCGCAGTGGTCCTTGGGAAGTCCTGGCAGGGCCCGCGCATGAATACCAATCTCAGCCATTTCCCCTCCCCGGTCTTTCGTTGTGTCTCTTTATGATCCACGATAAATTTTATTTGTCAAACTCTTTTCTATATATAAAATACCCATTCACAAGCGATCCCGCTTCCCTGTTGCTGCCGACCGGAGGAAAAATGGAAAAGGAACAGTACTTTGAAGACTACGCCGTCGGTGACTCAAGGACGACGTTTGCGCGGACGATCACCGAGGCCGATATCGTCTTCCATGCCGGACACAGCGGCGATTTCTTTCCGCATCACATGGATGCCGAATTCTGCAAGACACAACCCTTCGGCCAGCGCGTGGCGCACGGGACAATGACCTTCGCCATCGGCATCGGCCTGACGGCAACGCAGATCAATCCGCGTGCCTTCACCTACGGGTACGAGCGCCTGCGCTTTCCAACGCCTGTCTATGCCGGCGATACGATCCGGACCACGGTGTCGATCGGCTCCAAAACCGACGATCCGAAACGTCCGGGATATGGCAAAGTGGTGGAAGTCTGCGAAACCAGAAAGCAGGATGGAACGACGGTAATGTACTGCGAGCATGTTTTGCTCGTGGAAAAGCGGGAGGATGACAAATGATCGCCGAGTTGAACCAGTCCTGGCCGGCCCCGTCGGCGCCGAAGCCGATCGTCATCATCGGCGCAGGCGGCATCATCCGCGATGCCCACCTGCCCGCCTACGCCAAGGCCGGACTGTCGGTCAGCGGCGTTACGGATGTCGATCCGGCCCGGGCCGAAGCGCTCGCAAGCGACTACGCCATTCCGGCCGTTTACGCCACCTTGTCGGACGCCGTGGCGGCCAACGGCACGAATGCGGTCTACGACATCGCAACGCCGCCCCACGTGATCGCCGACATCCTGCCCGGGCTTCCCGACGGCGCGGCGGTGCTCATCCAAAAGCCCATGGGCGCCGATCAGGACCAGGCGCGCGCTATCCGGCAGATCTGCCGCGACAGGCAACTCAAGGCCGCGATCAATTTCCAATTGCGCTTTTCGCCGATGATGATGGCCGCGAGGGATGCGATCCGCAAAGGGCTGATCGGCGACCTGCTGGAGATCGAGGTCCATCTGAACATCTTCACGCCGTGGACACTGTTCCCGTTTCTCATTCCGATGGAACGGGTGGAAATCGCCGTGCATTCCATCCACTATCTCGACACGATCCGCGCCCTGGCCGGCAATCCACAGGGCGTCTTTGCCCGCAGCATCGGCGATCCGCGGGCCGAGGATTTTGCCCAGACCCGAACCTCCGTCATCCTCGA
The DNA here is from genome assembly GCF_004959855.1 of Nitratireductor sp. XY-223. Taxonomy (GTDB): domain Bacteria; phylum Pseudomonadota; class Alphaproteobacteria; order Rhizobiales; family Rhizobiaceae; genus Hoeflea_A. The sequence continues at coordinate 221,366 of NZ_SPNT01000007.1, forward strand.
TTACGGCGACAGGCTGCGCGGCCTGATGTCGATCAACCATAACCACCAGGGCGGCCGCAAGTTCCAGTCGGCCTGGTTCCGCATCGAGGGAACCGAGGGGACCCTGATGGTCAAGCTCGGCGTCTGTTTCGACTATCCGAACGGCGAGGAGGACGAGTTCTGGTACTGCCCCAACGGCGGCGACTGGCAGCAGGTGCCGCTCGAGGGAAGCTGGTTCATCGATGCGTTCATGGGCACCATGCGCAACGTGCAGCGCTTCGACGCGGGTGAAGACAGCGCGCTGTTCGCTTCGGTCGAGGACGCCTACGAGACAATGGCGCTTGTCGAGGCCTGTTTCCAGGCCACGCAGGCGGCGCCGACACCGCTGCTGCTCGATTGACCACTATTCGGGAACGAACGCCCCGCCGCCGAGGCTCTTCGTGAGTTCCGCCGCCGTGCGGACCAGTTCCTGGCGGCAGTCCTCGAAAGTCAGCGTGTCGTGGTATTTCTCGATATGCGGGATCGTCAGCGCCGCAACGGCACGGCCGGAATGGTCGATCACCGGCGCCGAAACGTTGACGACACCGCGCACGACGAAGCTGTCGCGCACCTCGTGTCCCTGCTCGTTTATCTTCTTCAGATCCCCGCGCACCACTTTTTCGCTCATGCCGGCCGGCAGCGGAACGGCGCTGAAATACTCGTCCACCTCCTCCGCGGGAAGATAGGCCAGGATGACCCGCCCGGACGATGCCGACCAGAGATCGATCTTGGCACCGAGGCGCACGGTCATATTGTTGTTGCCGGGCGAATCCACCTGGCCGACGACCAGCACGCTGTCGGACGTCAGAATCGCCAGATGGGAAGACTGCTTGACGGTATTGACCATCGCCCGCATCAACGGGCCCGCAAAGGCCGTAAGGCGCCGGATTTTCGGGATGCGGTGGGAGATCTCAAACAGGAATGTCGTCAGCACGTAGCGGTCGCTGAGCGGCTCCTGCGCAACGTAGCCTCGCTCCATCAGGACGACCAGCATGCGGAAGATCTCGCTCACCGAACGGCCGAGCGCACGGGCGATTTCCGATTGGCTGAGCCCCGTCTCCTGGTCCGACAAAAGCTCGATGATATCGAGCCCCTTCTCCAGTGCCGGAGCCGAATAGTTCTGTTTTTTGACGGCCTTATCCATTGCTGCGTCCGTGCCGGCATGCATACCCGTTTGTCTGAGTCGCTATTGTCTAGGCTAACTCCGGCAGGATCAAGGGATACGCATCGCGAAACAGCCAATCCGGCGCGACGGCGAAGATGGTGGCCCTGTCACACGTTCAGCGGCCGTCAGGCACGCCGCACGCGCATCTTGACGAGTTTCGGCTCGAGATAGGCGTCCAGTCCCTCGGGGCCGAGTTCACGGCCGATGCCGCTCATCTTCCAGCCGCCGAACGGCGCCTGCAGCTCGCTGACATCGTTGACATTTATGCCGACGCCGCCGAACTCCAGCCGGTCGGCAACGCCCCAGAGCCGTTCAAGGTCCGCGCCGTAGAGATAGGCCGCCAGCCCGTATTCGAGGCTGTTGGCCATGGCGATCATCTGCGCATCCGTGTCGAACGCGGCAACGGCGGCCAGCGGGCCGTAGGTCTCGCTCGTCATCGGCAGGCTGTCGGCCGGCGCATCGTCGATGACCGTGGGCCTATAGAAGAAACCGCTGTCATAGGTCTCGCCGGCCGGGCGCTTGCCTCCAGCAGCAAGCCGCGCGCCCTTGTCGACGGCGTCGCGCTGATGCGCTTCCACACGGGCGATGACGGACTGGTTGAGGACCGGCCCGTATTCGACCCCCGCATCGACACCGTGGCCGAGCTGCGTGCCCTCGGCGAGATCCGCAAGGATCGCGACGAATTCATTGTGCACGCGCCGGTCCACCAGGATGCGGTTCACGGTGATGCAGATCTGTCCCATGTTGGAGAAGGCGCGCCGGTGCGCGGCCCGGGCCGCCGCCTCGAGATCGGCGTCCGCCATGACGACGAGCGGCGCGTTGCCACCCAGTTCCAGGCACAGTTTCTTCAGGTTCCCGGCTGCATTGCGCATGATGTCCTGGCCGGCGGGTATCGACGCGGTCGCAGAGATGACGCGAACCCTTGGATGGCGGGCAAGGGCCGCGCCGGCGACCGGTCCGTGCCCGGGCAGATCGGCGAGCGCACCGTCCGGCACCCCGGCCTCGTTGAGACAGTCGACCAGCATGCCGATCGCCAGCGGCGTCTCGGGCGGCGACTTGACGATAAGCGGACAACCGGCAGCGATGGCGGGACCCGCCTTCCAGCAATAGAGGTCGACCGGGTAGTTCCACGGAACGATCGCCGCGGCCACGCCGACGGGGTGATACGAGACGATGTTCTTGATCTCCGCTGCCATGGCCGGCCGCAGCGAACCGCCGATGCGCAGCGCCTCGGCCGCATAGTAGCGAAGCACCTTCGCGCCGAACAGAATTTCCTTGCGGTTGTCCGCAACCGGCTTGCCCTGCTCGCGGGTCAGGAGCACCGCCATATCCTCGACACGCGTTTCGATGAGGTCTGCGGCCCTTTCAAGAATGGCGGCCCGTTCCTCGGCCCGTAGTCCTGCCATGACAGGAGCCGCCGTCTCGGCCGCGGCGACGGCGTAGTCGACGGTTTCCGCATCGGCTAGAAGCGTCGAGCCAACCGGTTCCCCTGAGGCCGGATCGGTTATGTCGAAACGCTCCAGGGCCTCGGGAAAGCGCCATGCGCCGTCGATGAACAAACCACGATCCATGATGAAAGCGTCCTAGCGCATTTTCAGGCGTCGCCAGAGCTCCGCGTAATTGCGGTCGTTCTGTTGGTCCGCCTCGGCCTTCTCGGCCGTGTTGGGACTGACCATGACGAAAGGCTCGCAGCCCCGTTTGACCATGATCTCGGCGGTTGCGGCATTGATCGCCTGTCCGACGGCGATGGCGATCGAGGTGGACGTCGCGCCGACCCGGTATTTCAGGCCATCGATGGAAATGCCGGCGTCACCCATCGGCACGCCGGTGTCGATCACGACATCCGCCAGCTCGAACAGCCGCTTGCCGCAGGAGTGGCGCGACGGCGTCGACGAGGAATGCGGCACGGAGGTCACGCCGATGAGCTTCATGCCGTGCGCCTTGGCCCCGACCGCGATGTCGAGCGTCACCGCATTGAGGCCGGAATGGGAGAAGATCAGCATGGCATCGCCGGGATCGAGCTGATGCGAGGACAGGATCGCATCGCCATAGCCCTCGCGCCCGTGGATGAACCTGTACTGCCGTGCCCCGCCATCGCCCAGCACGCGGTGGAACGAGATCATCGTGCTTTCGACGATCGGCCGGAAACCGGTGACCGTTCCGGTGCGCGGGAACATCTCCATCGCCGCAAAGGAGCCGTGGCCGGTGCCGAAGGTAAAGACCAGCTTGTCGTTCATGATCGCCTCGGCGCAGATTTCGGCAGCGGCCTCGATGGCCGGGCCTTGCGTATCCGCGACCTTCTGCAGCCGTTCAATCACGGTGCCGAAATAGTCAGATGAAATGCTGCCCATCATCGTCCTCCATGCCAAGCCGGCACACATTTATTCAAGCGCGCACAGCCCGTTCAGCGCGATTTCAAACAATTGCCCTTCGCCGCGTGCGAGCGCCTCGGGATCCAGTTTTTCCTGCGTCAGCGCGTCCACCGTTCCGAGGCACAGCGTGGCGCAGGCGACATCGAGCGCGGCGGCGGCGGCCAGCAGTCCCGACGTTTCCATGTCGACCGCCAGGACACCCCTTTTCTTGAGCAGTTCCTTGTTGGCGGCGGCGCGTTCACGGCCGGCCGCGTCTATGCCGAACATGTCGCGGTAAAACGCGTCGTAGGTGGCATAAATGCCGTCCCGCACATTTTGCCCGGCTGCCTTCGCGGCCCCGTGAAGGGCATCGATCAGGCCGGCGTCCGCCGGATAGGGTGCATCGCCTGCAAGATAGGACGGGGATGTGCCGTCGAAGCCGAGGGCGGCGCTGCTGATGACGAAATCGCCGCCACGCGCCGGCGGAAAATACATGGCCGTTCCGATCCTCAGGAACCGCCTGATACCGAGATCGGCAAGTTCGTGCAGCACGATCGTGGCGATCGGTGCGCCCATGCCGAAGGCGGCAACCGTCAGGGCCCTGCCCCGGAAACTTCCGGTGACGGATTTGAGCCCGCGCGACACGGGCAGGAACCGCGGCGCCTCCAGCAGTTTCGCGATGCGGTCCACCCGGTCCGGGTCGCCGATCAGCACGGCGCGGTCGCCTACATCATCGGCCGAATATCCGAGGTACCAGGCCTTCTTCATGGGATTTGCCTTTCCAGCCGCCGTTTCAGCATCTTTCGCGCCATATCGAGGCCGATCTGCACCGCTGCGCGCGGATCCGTTGTCCCCGCCATTTCGGCGGCCACGAACCCGCCGGCCAGCGTGTCGCCCGCGCCGGTCGTGTCGCGGACGGGCAGCGGCACCACCTTCAGCGATTGCACCTGGCCGTTGCGTTCGACGGTAATCCCGTCCGGCCCGCGCGTCTCGACGATGAGTGTGTCGCGCCCTACGTCCCAGACGAGGCCGCGCTCCGAACTGTTGCAGAATATGACGTCGGCGATGTCCGAGATCTGCGCGCAGATATCGGGGGTGAAGCAGCGCGCATCGTTCTTGACCACCCAGTAAAGCCGGGCATCCCTGTTCCGGCACGCGAGTATCTCCCGCGTCAGGTGCGGCGGCCCGACCGAGATGCACAGATGGGTCGCCGACCCGATGAGACCGCGCTGGGCCTCGGTCAGTTCCTCGTCGCCGGCAAACACCGGATCGAACAGGCAGGCGCAGGTGCCGTCATCCTGATAGGCAAGGATCGCCGTCGGCGCACGTGGCGACGGCAGTCGGGCGATCCCGCGTGTGTCCGCGCCGGCATTGTCCAGCGTCTCGACATAATGCTCGCTCTCGGCACCGGTGCCGACCCAGGTGACGGGCAAAACGGGCCCGCTTCTTCCGGCCACCGCCAGCGCCATATAGGCGGGACATCCGCCGATGCGCGGCCAGGCAGCCGGGTCGCGGTGGTCGATCAGCGTCGTCTGATCGCCGCCGATCTGTCCGGCAAGGCCGACCGGGTAGTCGAGGCTGGCATAGCCGGTGACCGCCAGCATGGTCATGACAGCATCTCCACCGCCTCGTCCGTTGAGACCAGACGGCCCATATAGCGCTCCATGTCCTCCAACGACGCTTTCGCAAGGTGGTCCCGGTTCGAATTTGTCGCGTCCTTGACGACGCAGACCTCAAAACCGTTGGCAAAGGCATCCTGCGCGGTCGCCCGGACGCAGACATTGGTCTTCACCCCGCACAGCACCACCTGCTCCACCGCCTGCTCATTGAGAAACAGCGCCAGCTCGGTTGCGAAGAAGGCACTGAAGCGCCGTTTGACGATCTCGATTTCATGGCGCTTTCCGGTCGGGCCGAATCCGTCGAAATACGCGGCGTTGAAACCGCCGCTCACGCAGTGGCGCGGCAGCCGCTTCTGCTCGAAATCCTCAAAACCGTCGCGGTGCCGGTCGGCAACATGCACGACCGGTGTGCGCGAGGCTCCGGCAGCGGCGATGAGACGCTTGACGTTGCCTGTCACATCGGCGGCCGCCGGATAATAATTCTCGCCGTCCGGGTGCAGGAAGGAGTTCTGCATGTCGATTACGATGAGTGCCGACTTCATGGGGCCACAGCCTTTCTGCGATGATTGCGCCATCCTGCGATACACAGTGCGACGAGTACCATGAGATAGGGTATCGTGCCGATGAGCTTCGGCGGCAGACCCGCCGTCTGCATGCGGATCTGGGTGGCGTCGAGGAAACCGAACAGCAGGCACACCAAGGCGGTCGCGATCGGCCGGTCGCGGCCGAAATAGAATGCTGCCAGCGCGATAAAGCCGCGGCCCGCCGTCAGCCCCTCATTGAACAGGCCGATGGAGGCCAACGCCAGGTGGGCGCCGCCGAGTCCGGAGAAGAAACCGGCGAACGCGGTTGAAAAATCCTGCACATTGCGGCCCGATATGCCCATCGCACGGGCCACTTGCGGCGCGTTGCCGGTGGCGCGCACCCAAAGGCCGATGCGCGTGTTCGCCAGCAAAAACGGCAGCGCGAAGACGGTCAGCCAGGCAAAAACGGTCAGCGGCTCCAGCTCCGACAGCGCAAGTCCGAACAGCGGAATCGACGACACGGAATCAGGCAGGAATTTCGGCAGCAGCTGCACGTCGGGAAGCCGCAGCGTGCCGCTGGAATCGTAGACCCAGTTGAGCACGAAACCGATCAGGCCGGCGACCAGAACATTCAGGCCGAGCCCGGCGACGATCATGTTGGCGTTGGCCCGGGTGATCACCAGGGAGAACAGATAGCCGATGACGGCGCCCGCGACAGCGGCCGCGACGACGGCAAAGAACCAGCCGCCGGTCATCGAAGAGACGATGACCGCGACGAAGGCGCCGGCGAGCATCTTGGCATCGAGCGCGATATTGACGATGCCGCCCTGGCGATTGACCAGGCCGCCCATCGCCGCGAGCAGGATGGGTGTCGTCAGCGTCAGCGACGCGGCAATGACCTGGTCGATGATCATCGGCGCGCCCTCCACCGCGAGAGGCTGATCCGGCCGAGTTCGACAACCGCGAAGATCATCACTGTGCCTTCGATGATGTTGACGATATCAAGGGGGATATCGGAGAAGAGCTGGACGGTGGTGCCGGCAGAGGCCAGCGCGCCGAACAGCACCGCGCCGAGGAAGATCCCGACGGCGTTGTTGCGGCCGAGCAGCGCGACCGCCATCCCGGTGAAGCCGTAACCGGGCGAAAAGCCGTCGGCAAACCGGTGCAGCTGGCCAAGCGCGTGGGATCCGCCACCGAGGCCGGAAATGACGCCCGAAAGTACCATCACCAAGATGATGGTCGCCGGTATTGAAATGCCGACGGCACTCGAAAAACGCTTGCTCTGGCCGACCAGCGCGGCCTCGAAACCCGAAGGCGTCCGGCGTGCCCATATGCCGTAAAGGACAACGACCAAAATGCCGACCAGAAAGCCCGCGTGCAGGGTCGATGGCGGCAGCAGCCGCGGCAGCTGCGCCGCCTCGTGGACCAGCGGCGTGACGTTGTTTCCGGAGATCTCGGAAAGCAGCGGACCGTTAACGAGGTATCCCGTGATGCCGAAGGCGACGAAGTTCAGCATCAGCGTCGAGACGACCTCGTCGACCTCGTAGCGCGCCAGCAGGAAGCCCGGAACATAGAGCCAGATCGCCGAGACGATGGCGGCAAAGCCGAATGCGAGCGGTATGAGCGTGGGGCCCAGCGCAGCCGGAAGGGTGAAGCCGATGAACGCGGCGCAAAGTCCGCCAACGACGAATGCGCCCTCAACACCCACATTGAAGACGCCGGAACGGAAACAGATCGCGGTGGCGACCCCGGTGAAGAGCAGCGGCGTGGCGGCGGACAGCGTCGCCGCGATGCGCCGCTGCGTGCCGAAGGATTCGGCGAACATCAGCGCGAAGACGTCGATCGGGTTCTCACCGATGAGCAACAGCACGAACGCGGCCACCACAAGGGCCACGAGGAAGGGAAAGGCGAGGCCGACGCCCCTGTCGAGCCAGCCCTCGAAAAGCGGTCGCCGGATGCTTGCCTCTTCAGCCATCGCCCGCTCCCTGCATCACCATCAGCCTTCCGATCCGGCCGATATCGGCATCCGCGGCACTTGTCTCGCCGACGATCGCCCCGTCCGCCATCACAAGAATGCGATCCGACAGGGACAGGATTTCATCGAGTTCTTCCGAAACCAGCAGCACCGATCCGCCGGAGGCGCGAAACTCGGACAGAATGCCGTGGATGGCGGCAATGCCCACAAGATCGACGCCCCGGGTCGGCTGCGAGACAATCAGAAGGCCGGGCTTGGAAGCGATTTCCCGCGCAAAGACCAGCCGCTGCTGATTGCCGCCGGAAAGGTCGCCGGCGGCGTCGCCGAGCCCGCCGTAGCGCACGCCGATGAAGGCGAGGCGCTCCTCGGCAACGCGACGCATGGCGCCCCGGTCGAAGAAGCTGCCCTTGCGCACCGGCGGCTTGCGCTGGCTGCCGGCGATCACATTGGCTTCCACCGATGCTTCCAGCGCCAGGCCCTCGTGCCGCCGGTCGGCGCTCACATAGCCCATGCCGAGGGTGCGCCTTTGCCGGTTGGACAGATGCGTGATGTCCTGTCCGGCGAACGAAACCGTGCCGCCGTCAACCGCGCGCAGTCCGACAAGGCACTCGACCAGTTCGTTCTGCCCGTTGCCGCTGACGCCAGCGAGGCCGACGATCTCGCCGGCGCGGACGTTAAAGTCGACACCGTGCAGCGGATGGGATTTTTCGACGACCGGCGTGGTCAGGCCCCTGACCTCCATCACGACGTCTCCCGAAACACCGTGCCGGGTTTCCGGCGTCGCGGCGGCTACCGGAAGGGCGCCCTGCCCGCCGACCATGTGGCCGGCGATCGTGCCGGCGTCGGTGTCGGCAACCAAGCTGCAATACTGCACCTCGCCGCGCCGGATGACGGTGACCCGGTCGGCCAGCGCCATCACTTCTCTCAGCTTGTGGCTGATGAACAGGATGGTGGTGCCGTTGTCGCGCAGGCTTTTTAAGAGTTCGAACAGGTCATCGACCTGTTGCGGCGCCAGGACGGCGGTCGGCTCATCAAGGATGAGAATGCGCGTGCCGCGTCTCAAAAGCCGGATGATCTCAACAAATTGCTGGATATGGACGGGCGTGTTGCGGGCCGTGCGGCTCCAGTCGACATGGGCCGCTGTTTCCCGCGCCAGCCGCTCGCCGGATTCGAGCGCTGCGCGCCAGTCGATCGGCGACGCCGGACCGAGGGTGCGTGTGACGGGCTCGTCTCCAAGCACCAGGTTTTCAAGCAGCGTGAGATCGGGCGCCAGCATGAATTCCTGGTGCACCATGCCGATGCCGAGCGCGAACGCCCTTTGCGGGCCGGTCAGTTCGACCGGCCTGTCGTCAACGACGATGCGGCCGCTGTCGGGCTGCTCGATGCCCTGCAGGATGCGCATGAGCGTCGACTTTCCGGCGCCGTTCTCACCGACAATGGCGTGGATTTCGCCGGGCGCGACGGCGATCGATACATCGCGGTTGGCCTCGACACTGCCGTAGCGCTTGCAAATCCCTTCGGCGCCAAGCCGCACGGAGACCTTTTTCGGATCTTCTGGCAGCGCGTTCTCAACGTTCATCGAACATCTTTCGGACACGGACGGGGCGGCCGAGGCCGCCCCGAACCGCGCTTGGGAGGCTTACTGGAAGAAGTCCGGATAGCCCTGGGTCGAAACATCCCAGACTTCGATCTTGCCGTCGATGATTTCGGCCTTCATGGCCTCGACCTTTTCGACATAGGCGGCCGGGATCATGTCCTTGGTATGCTTCATGTCGGACAGCGCGACGCCGTTTTGCGCGAGTCCGAAATCCATCACTTCACCGCCAGGGAACTTGCCATCGGCGTAGTTGTTGATGATGTCTTCCACGGCGACATCCACCCGCTTGATCATGCTGGTCAGCACATTGCCGGGCGCCATGCCGTCCTGGTCGGTGTCGACGCCGATGGCATAGGCGCCGGCGGCCTTGGCGGCCTCGATGATGCCGATACCGGTGCCGCCCGCGACCTGATAGACGATGTCCGCGCCTTCATCGAACATGGCCTTGGCCATCTGCTGGCCCTTGGCCGGGTCGCCGAAGGAATCGGAATAGGCGACCTTGACCTCGATATCGGGATTGATGGCCTTGGCACCCTGGATATAGCCGACGATGAACTTGTCGATCCCCGGCGCCTTTACGCCGCCGATGACGCCGATGATTGGCTTGCCGTTGATCCCCTTGATGGATTCGTCGGTCGTGACCTGGGCGGCCAAGGCGCCGGCCAGATACGAGCCCTCATGCTCGCCGAAGACCACCGATGCGACATTGTCGCCCTTGCGGGTCTGGTTCATGATGACCCAGTTGGCCTCCGGATAGTCGACGGCGAGTTTTTCCATCGGCTCGCCGTGGATCCATTCAAGGCTGATCACCAGCCCGAAACCGCCGTCGGCGGCGCGGCGCATGATCTCCTCGCCCTGGGCCGCGACATCCTTCGATTCGATCGGGCGTCCCTCGATGCCGGTGTTTTTCAATCCCGCCTGGAAGCCGGCATTGGCGGTGTCGTTCCACGAGCCGTCGCCGAGACCGCCCTGGGCTATGATCAGGGCGGCCGGCGCCACGTCGGCGGCCTGCGCCGATACCGACAGGCCCACTCCCATTGCGGCCAATCCGCAGGCGATCGCTGTTGCTTTCAACATCTCATTTCCTCCTGTTAACTGGATTGGACACGCGTCCGCCGAGGCTGAGGATGTTCGGCCCATCATGGTCCGCAACCTCGCTCGGTGCCGATACCAGACGCATGTCGTAGGTGTAGTACTCCCCGTGATAGACGGCCTCCACGGCCTCGACCAGCCGCCCCGATCCGTCGTAGCTGCGGCGGAAAACGACCATGACCGCCGCCGGATCGTCGAGGCCGAGAAGCAGCGTTTCCTCCGCATTCGCGATCCGGGTCGTCACACGTTCGCGGGCCTCGCGGACCTTGAAACCGGCCTCGTCAAGCGCGTGGTAAAGGGAGAACCCGCTGTCGTTCAACGCCTCTTCGTTTCGGCCGTTGAGCGCGCCGACGCGGCGCGCGACGTGGGCCGGCACGATCGACCGGTGTATGGCGCAAGGCAATCCGTCCAGCGAACGCAGCCGGCACAGATAAAGTGCAGGACCGTCGCAATCGAATTCCCTGACCTGTTCCTCGGACGCCGCCTCCAGGGCGATCAGCATTTGCTGGGACTGCTTGCCCTCGCCCGCCGCTGATTCCGTGAAGCTCAGCAGGTTTCCGGCACGGCGGTGCAGCGACGGACGTGCAACGAAACTGCCGGCACCCTGACGACGGTGCACGATACCGTCGCTGACGAGTTGTTCGATGGCGCGCACGACCGTGCCCCGGCTGACGCCGTGATCGGCACAGAGCTGGGCTTCACTCGGCAGGCGGTCGCCGGGCTTGAAGGCGCCGTGCGCGATCCTGCTTCGCAGATCGTCGGCGAGCATGAGGTAGCGCGGCTGGGCAAGATGTCTCTGCATGGACACAGACTAATATGTCCAGTTGACTAGTCAAGTTGAATCCCACTTTTCGGCACCGACGCTTTGCATGGACGGAACGCGGCGCTCCAAACGATAGCAGAAAGGTCTCGTATCTAATTGATATCAAAGAAAATTCGTCCATCGGACACTGCGCATGCCGCAGCGCCCGTGCGGTGTTGTCAGGCGCGGCCCAGCAGGCGCTCCACCTCAAGCCCGTGGCTGAGCAGGCGTTCGTCCGCGCCGCCAACGGCGCACAGAAGCAGGCTCGTCGGCATCAGCGCCTTGTCCGTTCCGTTGGGCAGCGCCAGTCCCGGCATGTTCAGGAAATTGCCGATCGAGGTGTTGCGCAGGACCTTCAGATTGGTCTTGTGAAACAGTTCATCGTCGGCCTCCAGCGGCTCGATTTCGGGCGCCGTCATTGCCGTGGTCGGCATGGCGACCAACCCGCCATCGACGAATTCGGCCAGCTCTTCGGCGAGGCTCTCGCGCGCCCGCGAAAGCGTGATGACATCGGCCGCGGACATCGCCTTGCCGCCCATTATGCGGGACACGACACGGGCGTCGATCCGGCTGACCGAATTGCCGTCCACGAGATGGCGGTGCTCCGCGTAGGCGTCCGCAGCCGTGATGGTCCCGTGCTCGAGAGCCAGTTCCGCGGCCCTGGCGAAAATCTCGGAGGGCCCGCGGACAATGCGCGCTCCCGCCGCCTCCAGCCGTCCGATGCTCTCACGGAAATTGGCCTCCACGTCGGGATCAAGATCGTCGAGGATGACGGCCTCTGGCACGCAGATCCTGAGCCCGGAGACCGATCTGCGCCGCACCCCCGTGGTAACGGCACCCAGAAGCACCGCATCCAGCAGCACGCAGTCCTCCACCGAGCGGGCGAGCGGCCCGACGGTGTCGAGCGTTCGGGAAAGCGGAAAGACACCTTTCTTGCTGATGCGTCGCTCACTCGGCTTGAAACCGACAATGCCGTTGAACGCGGCCGGGATGCGGATGGAGCCGCCGGTGTCGGTGCCGATCGAGCAGGGAACGTAACCGGCAGCGACCGCGACGGCCGAGCCGGACGAGGAACCGCCCGGAACACGGGGCGTTCCGTTGCTGTGCGGATTGTGGGGCGTTCCGTAATGGGGATTGAGCCCGAGCCCGGAATAGGCGAACTCGGTCAGGTTGACCTTGCCGAGCGTGACCATGCCCGCCGACGTGGCATTGGCGGCAACCGGCGCATCCATGTGGGCCGGATCGCTTCCCCTGAAGATGTTCGATGCCGCGGTGGTCCTGTGCCCGGCAAGGTCGACGAGATCCTTCCACGCGATGGGCACGCCATCCAGCGGCGAAAGCGGCTGGCCCGCCGACAGTCTTTTTTCCGATGCCCTCGCCTCGGCGAGGGCGCGCTCATGGGTGATCAGGATGAACACGTTGCCCGATTTATCGGCTTCGGCCTTCGCGAGAAGATGCCGGGTCAGGTCCACGGGGCTCGCCTCACCAGCCGCCAGCGCCCGGCCGACGGCCGATGCGGAACGGGATGACAGTTCGTCGAGATCAACCATGGCATTCGGCTCCGTGCATGACCGGATGCTCGCGGTCGAAAGCGACCGGCTCCGCGATATTGAGAAAAGTGTCCAGCGAACGGCGGATGCGGCTTTCCTCGACGCCCCGCGTAATGAAGACCAGCCGCGATCTCCGGCTGCCGTCGGGCCAGCTCTTCAGATGGAGCGGCGGATGCACAACGTGCTGCACGCCGTGTATGACCACAGGCGTCTCGCTTTCGCGCACGTTCAATATGCCCTTGACCCTGAGGATCTTCTCGCCGTGGGCGTGCAGGACGGCGGTCAGCCAGATCCCGAAGGCCGTCCAGTTGATACTTTCCGACAAATCGATCGTAAAAGCATGGGCCGTGCCCGAGTGATGGCCGTGGTCGTGCTGGTGCGTCGCGCCGTGCGCCTCGTCTGCGAACCAGCCCGCGACCTCCTGTTCACGGGTGTCTTCCTCGGCAACGCTGCGCTCGAACAGAAAAGACGCGTCAAAAGCGCGGCCGCCGCTCCTGCGCAGCGGCGCGAACGGATTGCACCGCCTGACCTCGGCTTCCAGCGCAGCCATCCGACGCCTGTCGGCCAGGTCTGACTTGGTCAGCAAAAGGCGATCCGCCACGGCGACCTGCTTGAGCGCTTCGGGCTGGTTGCGCAAGGTGTTGAGGCCGGCAACCGCATCGATGGTGCAAACGACGTTTCCGATGCGAAAGTGGTTGCGGATGACCGGCTCGGCAAGGACCGTCGAGACGATCGGCGCCGGATCGGCCAGTCCCGTGGTTTCAACAAAAACCCTGGAAAACGGTTCGATGGCGCCGGACGAAACCTTTGCCTGCAGGCCGCGGATCGTTTCCTGAAGGTCGGAGCGGATGGTGCAGCACACACATCCGTTCTCAAGCAGCAGAACGCCCTCGTCCACCTCCTCGAGCAGGATGTGATCGAGCCCGATCTCCCCGAATTCGTTGACGATCACCGCCGCGTCGGAAAACTCGGGACGCCGCAACACTTCGTTCAGAAGCGTTGTCTTTCCGGATCCGAGGAAGCCGGTGATCACGTTGACCGGAATCATGCCGGCACCCTTGCAAGATCCCGAAGATAGCCTTCGTCCAGCGGGTCGATCGGCCTGCCGGAAAGACGCTCGACTGCCGACCAGACCGCCTGAAGGTCGTCGACCACCTCCTGCCGGCCGGTCGGCGACGAGACGACGTAGCTCGTCGCCTGGAAATCGCCGACCTTCATGCGGCGCGGCCGCAGCGCCGCGTTGACGAGCCTGGTTCGCTCGATGCGCTCGGAGCGCGGCGTCGGCGTTCCGTCGCCGCCGAACGCCTGCCGGTGCGCCGAGATTTCCGCCCAGTGAACAATGCCAAGCAATCCGCAAAGGCCGCACATTGGAAAACTCCGTCTGTCCCTAGCCCGCCCGCGGCGAGCGCCGGACGAAGTCGTCGGCAATCTCGTCGAAGGTGGTGAACTTGACCCCGGGATGGCTGATGATGTGGTTGTAGAGCCGCTCCAGCATCAACAGCACCTGCGGCTTGCCGGAAACGTCCGGATGCAGCGTGAAGGTGACGACGCCGTAGTCCATCTCGCGATAGACCCAGTCGAACTGGTCGCGCCACATTTCCTCAAGATGGCGCGGATTGACGAAACCGTGGCTGTTGGGCGCCGCCTTCATGAACATCATCGGCGGGAGATCGTCCAGGTACCAGGACGCGGGAATCTCGACGAGATCGGTTTCCCGGCCGCGCACCAGCGGTTTCATCCATTCCTCGGGATGCTTGGTGTAGTCGATCTTCGTCCAGCTGTCGCCGACGCGGATGTAATAGGGCTCGAAATCCCGGTGCATCAGCGAATGGTCGTACTTGATGCCCTTCTTCAGAAGCAGTTCGTTCGAGACCGGCGAGAACTCCCACCACGGTGCGACATAGCCGGTCGGCCGGCGCCCGCAGAGCTTCTCGATGAGGTGTATGGACTTGTCCATCACCGCTTCTTCCTGCTCCGGTGTCATGGCGATCGGGTTCTCATGGCTGTAGCCGTGCATGCCGATCTCGTGACCGGCTTCGACCACCGCCCGCATCTGCTCGGGAAATGTCTCAATGGAATGGCCGGGAATGAACCAGGTCGTCTTGATTCCCCAGCGGTCGAAAAGCTTCAGAAGGCGCATGGAGCCGACTTCTCCGGAAAACAGTCCCCTCGAGATGTCGCACGGGCTGTCCTCGCCGCCATAGGATCCGAGCCAACCGCCGACGGCGTCGACATCCACTCCAAAGGCGCAAAAAATCTCCTTGGCCATAGTAAATTCCTCCAGTTTGCGGACCCGGGGAAGGCCCTTTGCTTGGGTTTCGGATTACGCGGAAGGCTGCTGGTCGAGCACCACGGTTGCCCGCGCCGGTCTCCACCGCAGCGTCACTCTGCCGCCCGGTTCAACGCCGCGCCCGGCGATCTTGTCGGCATAGGTCTCAAGCCGCAGGCTGCGGCCGTCGTCCAGGGCGACAGTCGGATAGGCGAGCTGACCGACCCGGTCGATGCTGCCGACGACACCGTCAATCGTGTCGAACGACGTGTCGGCCGCCCGGCTGCCGGCGCCGTCGATTTCCACATATTCGGAAGGCACGACGACCATCGCGTCGCTGCCCGATTTCGCCTCGCTTGCCTGGAATGCCGGCGTTCCCTGTAGCGGGCCGAACGGTGTCTCGACGACTGCGCGGTCATTGCCGGCGCCTGCCAGCGTTCCCGAAAACAGGCTGTTGCGTCCGATGAACCGCGCGACAAACGGCGATTTCGGACGGGTGTAGAGTTCGAACGGCGCCGAGATCTGCTCGACGCGCCCGGCATTCATGACCACGACCCGGTCGCCCATCGAAAGCGCCTCCGACTGGGCGTGCGTGACGAACACGAAGGTGATGTTGAGCGAACGCTGCAGGAGCTTGAGCTCCTCCTGGATCGACTTGCGCAAATTCGCGTCAAGCGCGCCGAGCGGCTCGTCGAGCAGCAGCATGTCCGGTTCCGTCACAAGGCCGCGCGCCAGCGCCAGGCGCTGCTTCTGGCCGCCGGACAGCGAGGTCTCCTTGGCATCGGCAACGTCGCCGAGGTGCAGCTTGTCTATGATCGCGCCCACGCGGCGGCGCTTTTCCTCGGTGCCGATGCCGCGGACATCGAGGCCGAAGCCGATGTTCTCGCGCACGGTCATGTGCGGAAAAATCGCGTAGTTCTGAAAGATCGTCGCGGTCGGCCGGCGCTCGGCCGGAACGTGCGTGTAATCCTTGCCGCGGATCAGCAGCTTGCCGGAGGTGATGTCCTCAAGCCCGGCGATCATCCTCAGCGTCGTCGTCTTGCCGCATCCGGAGGGGCCGACAAAGGAGATGAACTCGCCCGGCTCGACCTGCAGGTCGAAGGCTTCGACCGCAACGTTGCCGCCCGGATAGACCTTTCCGATTTTCAGCAGTTCGAGATCGTATTGCTTCATTGTCGGCATCTTCTGCTTGCGGGGCTGGAAGGGAGGGGCCTATGCCCCTCCCCGGTTTGCCGGTCAGGCGCTCAGGAATTCGTCCCAGCGCGCGATCAGGTGGTCGTAGCGGTCCGGCCACTGGTGCCAGTAGGACACGTGGCTGGCACGCTGCTCGAGCGAGCCGCCGTCGCGGACATCGCCTTCCTTGATGCCTCTCTCGCCGGCGCCGACCCAGGGTTTGCCCTCGTACCAGAAGCCGTATTTCTCCGGCGACATGACATCCTTGATGGTCGTCGTCGGCGAATAGTAGCCCTGCTCCGACACGGTGATTGCCGGCGGTCCTGACAGCCAATAGTCCGCATAGGCCTTGACGGCATCGGCATTGGGGGAGTTGCCAATGAGTGAAATGCCGATTGCCCACCCGCGGTAGCCTTCCTTGGGGACCGCATAGGAGCATTCGATCCCCTGGGCCTTGACTGCCATGACCGCCGGCTGCCAGGCGTCCGCGAGGATCATCTCGCCGGAGGCCAGCAGATTGACCAGTTCGCCGAAATCACCCCACAGCGCCCGGAACTGTCCGTCCTTCTTCTTGGAAATCAGGAATTTCGCGGCCTCGTCGATTTCCTCGGCGTTCGGGTTGCCGGGATTGGGAACCTCCAGGAGACCGAGCGAATTCATCGCCAGAATGGCCTGGCCGAAAGCGATCAGCGGATCGACGTTGAGACCGGTCTTGCCCTTGAACTTCGGATCGAACAGCGCGGTCCAGGTGTTCGCTTCCTCGGCACTGACAAGATCCGGGCGGTAACCGATCGAGTCGAAATTGTAGACCGTCGGAACCATCCAGAGCTCTGTCTTGCCTTCATCGGCCCAGATCTGTCCGGAGATCTGTGCACCCGGCGCGATGCGCGGATCGGTGTCGGTGAACGTCGCACGGATATTGCCCCAGTTCGACAGGTCCGACGTCGCGATCGGCTTGATCGTGTTGGTCGCCGTCATCGCCGGCAGGCGTTCGCCGATGGTCTCCCAGCAATCGTAGGCGCTTGAGCCCGACAGCAACTCGGTCTGGGTGTTCGGAAAGATGTCGGCCTTGCCGGATACGGCGCTGACACCCGACTTCGACTTGAAGTCATTGAGAATGCGTTCCTGGACGGTGACCGACAGGCCCACGGTCCGCAGCTGCAGGCCGTTCAGGCTGCCGGCCGCACGGGCCAGGCCCGGATTCAGCAAGGCGGCTGATCCGAGCGCTCCGGTCGTTGCCAGAAACTTGCGGCGGTTCATTGTGAAGTTGCTCATTGTGTTCGTCCCTATTGAGTTGGTTAGCGGGCGGATTGTTCTTGTTGTTATTCAGTAGCGGCCGACCAGCAGGCCCCCGTCGACCGTGATTGTCTGTCCGGTGAGGTATCGCGCGGCGTCCGACGCCAGGAACACGATGACATCGGCGATATCTTCGGGTTCGCCGACGCGGCCCATCGGAATGAAGGATGCCGCCGCCTCCAGGCCGGCGGGGCCCAGAGAGTGCTCCTCGGAGAGCGCCTGGGCGGTGCGGATATAGCCGGGCGCGACGCCGTTGACCCTGATGCCGCTGGAGGCGAGTTCCACGGCAAGACCGCGGACCAGCCCGACGACACCAGACTTGGCTGCGGAATAGTGCACGTGCTCGTCCCAGCCATAGGCGACACCCATGATCGACGAGAGGCAGACGATGGATCCGGAGCGTGCTGCTTTCATGCCCGGCGCGGCGGCGCGAACGAGCCGCATCATGCCCTTCAGATCGATATCGAACGTGCGGTCCCACTTCTCGTCGCTCAGTTCACCGAGCGGCACCTTGTGGGCGATGCCGGCATTGTTGACGATGCAGTCGATGCCGCCGAACCGGTGTTCGATGTCGCGAACCGCGGCGTCGCACGCGGCACTCGATGTCACGTCGAGGTGGCGGAACTCGGCTGTTCCGCCCGAGGCACAGATCGCCTCGGCGACGGATCGGCCTTCGTCCTCAAGAATGTCGGTGACCATGACCCGGTATCCGGCGCGCCCGAAAGCCGTTGCCGTGGCCCTTCCGATGCCGATGCCGGCGCCTGTGATCAGAACTGTCCTGGAAGTCATATCCGCGCTCCTCACAACATTACGTCGCCGCAGTTGGGGCCGAGGGTCTGGCCGACATAGGTCCGCGCATCGTCCGATGCCAGAAACGCCACGGTCGCGGCGACGTCCTGCGGCTCGCCGAATCGCCCGAGCGGCAGGTCGGCTGCCTTGGCCTCGCGCCAGTCAGGCGAAAGCGCCCTGACGAGTTCCGTGTTCACGGGCCCCGGGGCGACAGCATTGACCCGCACGCCGGCGCCGCTGACCTCGCGGGCCAGAGCCTTGGTAAGGCCGATGATGCCGGCCTTTGCCGCCGAGTAATGAACCAGCTCGACGCCACCGATCTGGCCGAGTTGCGAGGCGATGTTGACGATCACGCCCTCGCCGGCGGCAAGCATCGATGCGATTGCGCGCCGGCAGCCCAGGAAACAGCCGCGAAGGTGCACGGCGATCATCCGGTCCCAGTCCCCGGCATTCATTTCCCGGAACGGCACCTGCTGGACGATGCCGGCATTGTTGACGAGCAGGCCGCAATGGCCCCAGCTTTCCTCGCACAGGGCGAAGGCCCGCTCGATGCCCTGCGATGACGAGACGTCGCCCTCGATGGCCAGCGCCGTGCCGCCGGCGGCGCTGATCTGCGACGCCGTTTCATCCGCGGCCTTCGGCGACAGGTCGTTGACGACAACCCTTGCGCCCTCGGCGGCCAGCCGGACAGCAATCGCCCGGCCGATTCCCGCACCGGCGCCGGTGACGATGGCATTGCGGTTCGAGAGCCGGCTCACGCGATGTCCTCCTGCATGTCGGAGAACCGCGCACGCGCCCGGCGGGTCGAAAGGCCCATCAGGATGCCGTAGACCGTCAGCACTGCGAAGGAAAACAGCGTGGTCAGGATGCCGAATGCGAAAAGGTTCGGATGGATCTCGACGGCAAAGGTGCCGTAGATCGCGATCGGCATGGTGACGTCGGAGCCGGCGGTAAAGAGCGTTCTCGGAAACTCGTCATAGCTCAGCGTCAGGGCAAACAGCATGGCGGAAAGAACGCCCGGAAAGATCATCGGGAACGTCACCTTGCGGAAGGTCCTTGCCGGCGGCACGCCCAGCGACCAGGCAGCCTCCTCGACCGACCTGTCGAAGCGGTTGAAAATGGCGAGCATGACCAGGAAGGCGAACGGGTAGGTGTAGACCACGTGCAGCACGAACGCCGTGCCCCACCAGGACCGGTCTATGCCGAGTTGGTCGGCGACCAGCGCCATGCCGAGGCCGAGAAGGACGCCCGGCACCATCATGCCGAGCACGACCAGATAAAACACCACGCCGGAGCCCTTGAACCTGGTGCGGAAAGCCTGGGCCGTCAGCGTTCCGAGTACGGTCGAGACGACCATCGTCGCGAAGGCGAGACTGAGCGATCGTGTGAGCGCCTCGGCGATGGGCAGCGGCGCGATGCGGGACGGCGGCGCCAGGCCCATCACGTGCTGGTACCAGAATGTCGACCACTCACGGATCGGGAATTGCGGCCCGCCCTCCGGTCCCTGCTGGAAGCTGAGGATGGCCATGACGGCGAACGGCCCGTAAAGGAAGGCGATGAAAAGCGCCGTGTAGAGACCGAGAAGCCAGCGAAGTCCGACGAGATGATGCATGGTCTCAAAGCTCCCGCTGCAGATTGACCAGCCGGAGCAGGCCGGTGATCACCACGGCCATCACGGCGGTCAGCACGACGCCGGCAACGGCGGCGAATGCCCATTTCAGCGAACCGACCTGGGTGACGATGATGTTTCCAAGAAGATTGACCTTTCGCCCGGAAAGCGCTGAGGCGGTTGCAAATTCACCGAGAACCATCACCGACACGAAGATGGCCCCGACAACCACGCCCGGCAGGCTGAGCGGAAAGATGATCTTGCGGAAGATCGTGAGCGGCGTGGCGCCAAGGTCGCGCGCCGCCTCGATGAGGCTGTCGTCGATCCGCGCCAGCATGAAGGCGATCGGGCCGACCATGAAGACCACGTAGATCTGCACCATGCCGATGATCACGGAGAGCTCGGTGAATAGCAGAACCTCGATCGGTCCGGAGATCAAACCGAGCTTTTCGAGCACGATGTTGATCGCCCCTTCCTTGCCGAGCATCGGCCGCCAGGCCAAAACCCGGATGAGGAACGAGGTCCAGAACGGGATCACGCAGGTAACGAGAAGCACCGTCTGCAGGGTCTTGTTGCGCACGAACCGGCCGATGAAGAGCGCCGTCGGGTAGCCGGCCAGGAATGTCAGGACCAGGACCGTCAGCCACAGCCGCAGGGTGCGTATCAGCGCGCCGTAGTAGGTTTCGGAGCCAAAGAAGGCCGCCCACGACTTCGTGGTCAGGGTCGAGTTGATCGCAAAGGTCGTCTGCGTCCAGAAGCTCACATAGACCATCATGACCAGCGGCACGATGAGGAACAGCACCATCCAGGCAACGCCCGGAGCCAGGAGGAAGAAGTGCAGATTCCGGCGCCAGAAGCTTTCCCTGCCCGCTTCCTCCGGGATGTCATGTGTCACGGCACTCATTGGGCAACCTCCAGAACGGGCTCGTGCCGGAGCATGCCGCCGCCCTTGCCGTACAGCAGGACGTTCTCGACGGGCCAGCGCAAAATCCGCTTCTCACCCTGCCGCATGCCTCTCGGATCGACTGCGCTCAAATGTTTTTCGGCTTCAATCACGCCGCCGTCCGGACGCCGGAAAAAATAGACGACGCGGGAGCCGAGAAACTCGCTGGCTATGAATTCCGCCTCCATCTGCGCCGAGCCGGACTGGCCGCGCGAATCCGGATCGCAGATCGCGACATTGTCGAAACGGAAAACGTAATGGACAGCTCCGGAGACGCCCGGCGGCATGGCAAGGCGCGCGCCGGCGGTCTCGAACGCGCCGCCCTGCCCGGACCCGGACAGGATGTTGTAGGCGTTGAGGAACCGCGCGACCTGCACGTTCGCCGGCCGGCTGAAGATGTCGTGCGGGGTGTCGACCTGAATGGCCCTGCCCGCATCGAGCACGATCATCCGGTCGCCCATGGCAAGCGCCTCGGCCTCGTTGCCTGTGACATGCATGAACGTCACACCGAGCGCCGAACGGATCCTGCGCAGTTCGACCGTCATGCGCTCACGCAGATTGGCATCGAGTGCGCCCAGCGGTTCATCGAGCAGACAGATGCGCGGCTCGCAAATCAGCGTCCGCGCAAGCGAGACGCGCTGACGCTGACCGCCGGAAATCTCGCCGACCATGCGATCGCCGAATTCCTCCAGCCCGACCAGTTCCAGCATCCGCTCGACCCGGTCGTTCACTGTCCGCTGATCCGATACGGGATCGATCTGCCGGTAGCGCAGGCCGAAGGCCACGTTGTCGAAAACGGACATATGCGGAAAAAGACCGTATTTCTGCTGGACGAAACCGAGGCCCCGCAGATGCGGCGGCGTTCCCGTCACGGTTTTTCCGTCGAGGACGATGGCGCCCGTATCGGGGCGCTCCAGGCCGGCGATCAGACGCAGAAGCGTCGATTTTCCCGAGCCGGACGGTCCCAACAGGGTCAGATACTCGTCATCTTCTATTTCAAGGCTGAAGTCCCGGACGGCGATATTGCCGCCAAACGACTTGTTCAGCCCTCGGATTTCCATCATCTCCGCCCCCGGCTTTCCTCTAAGCCCGCTCTTATTGATCGATGTAATAATGCTTTTTGTGTTCAAAAGTCAATTATTGATCTGGCGATTATTACTAGATTTTAGGGATATCGTTGATTTCTCGGCATATTTTTCTGGATAATCATCGCCGTATCGTGTACAAAGTACACAAAATTCATTCTTTGATGGGAAGCAGATGAGCAGCAGCGAGGCCATTCCGATCGATCCGTCCGCACCGCGATACGCGGTCATCGAGAAGCTGGTGGAGGCCGCGATCGAGCGCGGGACACTGCCGGCAAGGACGGTCCTCATGGAAGGACCGATCGCCAAGCTCTTCGGAACCAGCCGCACGCCGGTGCGCGTAGCGCTGAACAGCCTGTGCGACCGCGGCCTGCTACTTCGGTTCGAGGGGCGCGGGTTTGTCGTTCCGGGGGACGGAGACCCGGTGCGCGCGCCGCTGACCGGGCCGATGCTGGGATTGCCCGAGGATGTCTCGCCCGACCCCGCGCCCGTCACGTCGCAGCGCATCGCCAGGGATTTCGAGACCGTCCTGGTTCACGCGCTCCCGTTCGGCAGGTTCGGCGTCAACGAACAGGCCATGGCCGACCACTACAATGTCAGCCGCACGGTCGTCCGCGAGCTCCTTTCGCGGCTGCAGGATCGCGGCCTGATCAACAAGAACCGCCGCTCCCACTGGGTCATCGGGCCGCTCACGGCGCGGGAGGTCGCCCAGTATTTCGCCATTCGCAGCAAGCTGGAGCCGCTGGCGCTGGAAGATAGTGCGCCGCGCCTGCCGGCCAGGGACATCAAGGACATGTGGGGGCGGTTGCAGACTGCCCTCGACCAGGGCGACGACCTGTCGAGCGATACGCTCGAGGAACTTGAATCGGACATGCATGTGCGTTTGCTTGCCGGGTCCAACAACAGCCATTTGCTGCGCATGGTCCACCAGAGCCAGCTGGCGCTCGTCGTGAACCGGGTGTTCGCATCGTTTATCGGGACCGGACCGTTCAAAAACTCGCTGCGCGAGCATGCCATCGTCTTCGAGTTCATCATGCGCGGCGCCTATGAGATGGCGGCCCAGGCCCTGGAAGAGCACCTGAACCTGGCCGCTCGCCGCACACGCCAGAGGCTGATGACCCTTTCGGTCTTTCCCGAGCCGGAATTTCCGAGATACCTGGTCAAGCGCGCATCCTGACGCGTGTGGACCGCGTCGAGCGGATCAACTAGAACGACGAACGTTTTCGATCGGAGACTGATGTGGCAACGAAAGCGGACAGGCAGGCGGACAGTAGGGACAATCCGTCCAGGGCGCCCGGTGAGACTGCCAGCCATCCGGCACCGGCGGTGGGACGCGGGAAGCTGACGCTACGGGTCCTTGGCACGTCGGTCACGCAGATTCCGCCGCTCAAGCACGCCGCCGAGCGCGACCTTGGCCTTACCCTCGAATTCATAACCCTGGACGGCACCGAAGCGCAGCGCCGCGGCGCGCTGGCGCCGCACAGTTTCGACGTGTACGACCAGTGGTTCCACGATCTCGACCTTATCTGGCCGACCGGTTCGATCCGCGGCATAGACATCGGCAGGATCACGCGCTGGGACCAGATCAACGACCTGCCGAAGACGGGAAGACTGTCGCCGTCCTCGACGTCCGCGTCGGGCGGCGACCCGAGCAAGAGGCTCTTCGTCCAGCTTGACGGATCGCTCGGCGGAACGCCATCGGACCGCATCAGCATGGTGCCGACCGTGCACAATGCCGACAGTTTCGCCGTGGTCGGGGACCAGGCCGGCAAGATCAACAGCTGGGGCAGCCTGCTTGATCCGAAATGGTCCGGCAATGTCATCCTCCAGCGCGATGCCGCGATCGGCTGCCTCGACATGCTGCTCGCGCTGAAGGCCCGCGACGAACTGCATGTCGGCGACATGGGAGACCTCACGCTCGAGGAGATCGACGCCGTCACCGAGAAACTCGCCGGCTATTGCTCGATGGGGCAGTTTCGCCGGATCTGGGCCGACGAAGCCGAAGCCATCGCCGCGCTGCGCGGCGGCATCGACCTGATCGGCAGCCTGTGGTGGTCAGGGGCCGTGAAACTGCGGCGGTTGGGGGTTCCGGTTTCCATGGTCACCCCGGTCGAAGGCTTTCGCGGCTGGTTCGGCGGCATGGCCCTGTCGACGCATCTGCGCGGCCGCGAACTCGACGCCGCATACGACTATCTCAACTGGTGGCTCGACGGGTATGCGGGCGCGGCGATGGCGCGCCAGGGATCCTACATGTCCAATCCGGAAGCCGTCCGACAACATCTGACAAAGGCAGAATGGGATTTCTGGTACGAGGGCAAACCGGCGGGCGGCCCGATTACGGACTGGGACGGCTACACCGTCTATGACGTCGGCGAAAGCCGCGGCGGCGGCAGCTACCAGCAGCGCATCGACAAGATCGTTGTCTGGGATGCGGTCATCGAAGAGCACAACTATCTCGTCCGGCGCTGGGAGAACGCTATTTCAGGATGAGCAATCCTGTCTTCCGGGCTTGCTACCAGCCAGGCTGATCGGGATCCGGCAACGGGATGGCATCCAGCAATTCGCGGGTGTATTGCGCCTCGGGCGCATCGA
This sequence comes from Nitratireductor sp. XY-223, assembly GCF_004959855.1. Taxonomy (GTDB): domain Bacteria; phylum Pseudomonadota; class Alphaproteobacteria; order Rhizobiales; family Rhizobiaceae; genus Hoeflea_A. Next base: position 245,815 of record NZ_SPNT01000007.1, read on the forward strand.
AAATCCGCTCCACTGGCGCGTATTCGACGATTGTTCCACGGTTCAGGACCAGAACCTGCGAACACAGCCGCCGTATGACCGACAGGTCGTGGCTGATGAAGGCCACCGTGAGACCGAGCTCGCGCACCAGGTTTTCCAGCAGATTGAGAACCTGCGCCTGCGACGACACATCAAGCCCGGAGACGATCTCGTCGGCGAGGATGAAATCCGGACGCATGGCAATTGCGCGGGCAATTCCGACGCGCTGGCGCTGGCCGCCCGAAAGTTCGTGCGGATAGCGGGCCCGGAACGATCCCGGCAGTCCGACGTGGTCCAGCGCCTCGTCGACGCGGGCGTTGATCCGGTCAAGGCCGTGGATGCGCAGCGGGTCCGCGATGATCGCGCCGACGCGGCGCCGCGGGTTGAGCGAGGACATCGGGTCCTGGAAGATCATCTGCAGCCGCCGCCGCAGCGGCCGCAGGGTTGCCTCGTCGAGATGGCCGATGTCCCTGCCCTCGAACGCGATGGATCCGGCCGTCGGTTCCAGCAGGCGGATGAGCGTTCGCCCGAGGGTCGACTTGCCGGATCCCGAACCGCCGACGATGCCGAGCACGGATCCGGCTTCGATATCGAAGTCCAGCCCCTTTAGTATGTCGACCATCGGCGCGCGGCCGAGGGGCGGCTTGTTAGCGAAATCGGGAAGCGACAATTCAAGTCCGCGAACCCGGAACATCGGCGTGCCGCTACCCATGGTGCCAGGCTCCGTCGGCCGCCTCGATCTCCGCCGTCACCGCAGTGATCACGGCACGATCCACCGGCATGAGCGAGGTAAAGGGTTCGGTGAATTTGGGTGTCGCCGCCAAAAGCGCCTTCGAATAGCCGTGGCGCGGCCCGGCGTAGAAGTCGGCGACATCGGCCTGCTCGATGACCTTGCCGGCAAACAGCACGGTCAGGCGCTGGCAGACCTTCGAGACCACGCCCAGATCGTGGGTGACAAACAGCATGGCCGTCCCGTGGCGCTCCTGCATCTCCCGGATCAGGCGCAGGATCTGCTTCTGCACCGTCACATCGAGCGCCGTCGTCGGCTCATCGGCGATGACCAGCTTCGGATTGGCGGCAAAGGCGGAGGCGATCAGGACACGCTGCCGCATTCCGCCCGACAGTTCGTGCGGGTAGCTGGCCAGCACGCGCTGCGGGTTGTCGATATGGACCTCGTCCAGGAGCTCCGCGGCGCGGTTGGCCGCATCGCGCCGGGTCCAGCCCAGTATATCGATCAGCCGGTCGGTGATCTGCGGGCCGATCCGGCGCGAGGGGTTGAGCGCGGTCAGCGGATCCTGCGGGATGAGGGCCGCCTTGGCGCCGATCAGCCGGCGGCGGTCGGCCTGCGGCATCGCCAGCAAGTCCTCGTCGTCGAGCTGTACCTGCCCCTCGGCAATCTCCACGGCCGCCGGAAGAATGCCCAGAACGGCCTTGCCGATCATGCTCTTGCCGGCGCCGCTTTCCCCGACCAGACCGCAGACCTCGCCGCTGTTCACCTCGAGCGAGACCGAGCGCAGGAGCCTGTCGGATGTGCCCCTGATCACGGCGCTGAGATTTTCGATCTGCAGAAACGGGGTCATCGCAGCACCGGATCGAAACGGTCTTTCAAGCCTTCGCCGAACTGGCTGAAGGCGAGGACAGTCAGGAACAGCACGATCAGAGGGCAGACCAGCACCCACCAGGCCTGATGAATTGAAATGCGGCCTTCGGCGATCATCCCGCCCCAGGTCGGCGCATCGGTGGAAATCGACAGATTGACGAACGAAAGGATCGCCTCGACGATCACCGCGATCCCCATCTCCAGGGTCAACAGGGCAACGATTGTCGGCAGCACGTTGGGGCCGATTTCCCGCCACAGGATGGCCGCTCGCACATGACCGGCGACGACGGCGCTGGAGACGTAGTCCATCTGCGACTGGTTCATCGCCTCGGCTCGCACCACCCGGCAGAAGCGGGTCCAGTCGATGACGATGATGGCAATGACGATCGACCAGAGACCGGTGCCCAGCACCGCAATCAGCAAGATGGCGAACAGCACCGGCGGAAATGCCATCCAGATGTCGACCAGCCGCGATATCACCGCATCGGCCCAGCCTCGGTAGTAGCCAGCGATCAGGCCCAGCACCGAACCGATCACCGCCGTCGCCAGACCCGCGATCACGGCGACGGTGAGCGCGATCCGCCCGCCATAGATAATGCGCGAAAGAACGTCCCGCCCCAGGCTGTCGGTGCCGAGCAGGAAACCGGGTTCCGCGCCATCGACCCAGAACGGCGGCAGCCGCGCGGCAAAGAGATCCTGGGCCAGCGGGTCGTGCGGGCTGATCCATCCGGCAAGCAGTGTCAAAAGGGCGACGATCGCCAGCCACCCCCCGGAGAGCCACAGCCTCAGTCCTGCTTTCCGCTTCACCGTGCCGCGCCCGTCACGCATGGCGCAATCTCGGATTGAGGAGGGCATAGGTCAGGTCGACGACGAGATTGACCACCGTGAAGAGCAAGGCGAAGACGAGGACAATGCCCTGGATCAGCGGCAGATCCCGGTTGATCACCGCGTCGATCGCCATGTTCCCCAGCCCCTCATAGGAAAACAGCCGCTCGATGATCACCGTTCCGCCGATGAGAAAGGTGAACTGCACGCCGATCAGCGTCAGCGTCGGCAATACGGCGTTCCGCAGCGCCTCGAACAGGATGACGTGGTTCTCGCCGTAGCCCTTGGTCCGGGCGAGCACGACATAGTCGAGATGCATGGTTTCCTTCAGCGACTGTTTCAGCAATTGCCCGATGATGGCGGCGAGCGGGATCGCCAGCGCCAGCGCCGGCATGAACATGTGCTTCAAGAGGTCCCACCACAGGTCGAAGCGCAGTCGCAGGATGCTTTCAAAGGCGTAGAACTGGGTGGTGAACGGCAGATCCAGCGACGGCGAAATGCGGCCCGAGATGTGAAATACGGGATAAAGCACGCCGAGCGTCAGGATCAGCACCAGCGCCCACAGGAAATCCGGGATGGAAAGGCCCGCACCGTTGGCGACATCGATGACGGCTTCGGTCCGCCCGCCGCGAAAGCGGGTGCCCGTCAACGCCATGGCGCCGCCGATGATGACCGCCAGAACCAGCGCGAATATCGACAGTTCCAGGGTTGCCGGCAGGCGTCCGAGGACAAGCGGCATGACCGGCTGCCGCAGCGAGATGGACGTGCCGAAATCGCCCTGCAGCACGCCGGTGAGCCAGACGACGAATTGTTCGGGTATCGATTTGTCGAGCCCGTAATGGGCGGTCAGCCGGGCGATGTCCTCGTCCGTCGCTCCCGGCGGCAGCATCATCGCGATCGGGTTGCCGGGCACGATGCGTATGACCACGAACACGATCACCGCCGCGCCGAACAGGGTGATCGCCATCATGGCCAGTCGCATCAACAGTAATTGCAGCAGCCTCAAATTCGACCCCCCGGCGCGCGAGAGCCGCCGCGCAGGCGGCGGCTCCGGTGCAAGTCTCGTCCGTTACGAGCGTTTCATCAAGTGCGGCAGCAACGCGCCGGACGCATGCGGCGTCACCTTGACCGCGGACGAATGCAGGATCGGCTGAACATATTGCAGCAAGGGGATGACGAGCGCGTTCTCCGCAATGTAACGATCCACGTCCTTCCAGCCCTGGATACGCTTTTCCTCATCCGCTTCGCCCCAAAGGGGTCCGATCATGTCGACAAGGTCCTCGCCGTCCCACACGGAGTGCGGCGAAGGTCCGAACATGGCAAAGCCGGTGGACGTCGTCGGATCGCCAACCGAGTTGCCCCAGTTGTAGAAGGCCGCCGGAGCCAGCGTATCGGCGGCCCGGAGCTCGAAGTGCTTGGCGATCTCGTAGACCTCGATTTCCGCCTCGATGCCGACCTTGCGCCACAGGCCGACGATCGCCTGGATGATCTCGTAGTCCTTCGGCTTGAAGCCCCGGGTGGTCTGGATCTTGAACTTGACCGGGTTGTCCGGCGAGAAGCCGGAGGCGGCCAGGAGTTCCTTGGCCTTTTCCGGATCGTAGCCGACCGTTATCGACGGATCGTAGGCGATGTAATCGGGCGTCTGGAGCGTGTCGATGGCAACGCCGTAGCCGGACAACAGCCGATCGATGATCAGCTTCTTGTCGATCGCCAGGGCGGCCGCCTTACGGACATTCTCGTCCAGCATCGGCTCGACATCGTTCAGGAAGATCATGCCGATATCCGAGATCGGCGCGGACGTTCCCTCAATGTTGGCATTGCCCTTGAGGCGGTCATACTCCTCGTAGGGCATCTCGATGGTGACATGGGCATTGCCGGATTCGATCTCCGCGACCCGCGAGGCCGCGTCGGTCACGAACTTGATGGTGACGGTTTCGAACTCGGGCTTGCCGCCCCAGTAATTCGGGTTCGCCTTCAGCCGGACGAACGCATTGCGCTCGAACTTGTCGACCATGTAGGGGCCCGTACCGATGGGCGCGGCCTCGAATCCTTCCGGCCCGACCTTCTCGTAGTAGGCCTTCGGCAAGACGTAGCCGGTCAGGAAGTACATCCATTTGAATATGGTCGGCTCGAACCGCACCACATCGGCGGTGACCATGTTGCCTTCCGCCTTGACGTTGCCAATTGTCGACCAGATGAACTGGATCGGATTTCCGGTCGCTTCATCACCCGCCCGGGTCAGGGACCAGGCGACGTCTTCAGCGGTGAAAGGCGATCCGTCATGCCAGGTCACGCCTTCGCGGACCTTCATCCAGATCTGGCTCTTGTCATCGTTCCAGCCCCACTCCGTGACAAGGCCGGGCGCCGGCGACAGATCCGGCTGCTGCAGGATGAACTGATCGAACACCGACTGGTAGATGGCCTGCAGTGTCGGGTTGACCGCCGAGAGGCCCACCGTCGGGTCCCACGAAGGCAGGTTGACGTTATAGGCGATGACAAGCTCGTCAATGTCCTGCGCGTAGGCCCTGGTGCCGATCATGCCGGCCACGGCCAGCGCCGTTGATCCCTTCAATACCGTGCGTCTGGAAAGTTCACTCATGTTTTCCTCCCTGTGATGACATTTTCTCTTTTGCAGTCTCTTGCATGAACTCAAGTTCCGGCCAGCTTGCGGGCCAGAAGATAGCCCGGCCCTGCTCCTGTCCCGGCTCCCGGCCAAACGGCGGCACCCGTCAGGTGCAGGTCCTTGACCGGCGTGTTGCCCGAGGCGAATCCGCGCCGCGGGCGGAACAGGAAATGCTGCGTCAGATGGTGGCTGCCGCAGATCTGGTCGCCGCCGACGAGGTTCGGATTGTCCGCCTGCAGGTCGAGCGGCGAGACGATGTGGCGCGCAATGATGTTTTTGCGCAGGCCCGGCGCATGGGCCTCGATGAGGTCCATGACCCGTTCCGCATAGGCCTCCTTGACCTGATCCCAGTCGCCGCCCCCGATTTCGCCCTTGGCATCGCCGGCGATCTCGGCCGGCACCATGCGGACCTGCACCCACAGCACGTGCTTGCCCTCGGGCGCACGTGACGGATCGATCGCCGTCGGCTGGCCGACAACGATCACCGGCTCGTCGGGCAAAAGGCCGGCGACCGCCTGCTGGTAGGTTCGCGCCATCTGATCGAGCGACGGTGCGATGTGCACATAGGCGAATTCCCGCAGTTTCGGCGAGGCCTTCCAGTCCGGCAGTTCCGACAGCGCGAGATGCATCATCATCGTTCCGGGCGCGTGCGCATAGCCCGCCATCGCGCGGTCGAAATCGGCATCGCCGGTTCCGCCGCCGGTCAGTTCCGCCAGGTTCCTCGGTGAAATATTGGCAACGACCGCCCGTTTGGCCGCGATCCGCGTTCCGTCGCCGAGTTCGACCCCGGTCGCCCGCGGCCCGTCGGTGACGATGCGGGTCACCGCCGATCCGCAACGGACCGTTCCGCCGCCCTCCTCGACGAGTGCGAGCAGTGCCCGGGTCAGCGTGTCGGCGCCTCCCTTGCCGATCACCATGCCGAAGCTCTGATTGGCCATCGATTCCAGATAGGGAAAGATGGCTCCGCCGGCGATATCGGGGGCGAAGTCGAGGTGCATCCCCCATGCCGCCAAGGTCGCGCGCACGTGATCGGATTCAAATGTCTCGCTGAGCCAGGTGCGCGGCGAGGCGATGAGAAGCCGGGCGAGCGCTGTTGTCCACGCCCCGCCCTTCTTCCACAGTGCCTTCGCCAGGAGCCGCCCCTGTATATGCGTTTTCATAGGACTGCCCAGAAGCGCGAAAATGTACTCAGCCTTTCCGGGGAACTCCTCGACCAATTCGCCCCAGGTCTCGGCATCGGCCTCTGAGAACGCGGCGATGCGTTCCCGAGTGGCCGCAAGGTCGGTGCCGACGCCCAGCCACTTGCCATCGGGAAACACACTCGCAAAGCACTTGTCAGCGGGGACGAATTCCAGCCCGCAAGCCCCCAGTTTTTCTGCATATTCACGGTTGAATGCCGAGCCGGCAAACAAGCTGAGGTTCATTGCCGCCCAGTCATGGCGAAAGCCGGGTTCGGTGAGTTCGAGGGTCTTGACCGCGCCGCCTGGCTCGGAGGCCTGCTCGAGAACGATTGTGCGCCAGCCCTTTTGCTGCAGGTGTGCGGCGCATACCAGACTGTTGTGCCCGGAACCAATGATGGCGGCGTCAAACTCTTCGAGCAATATTTGCGTCCTTCTACCGCAAAGATAATTGCAAATGCATATTTAATTGTCTAGCATGAATTTGACCGGGGTGATCCGAACCCCAGGCGATACCAAGGGAGGACGAATGATGAATGCCGCCGAAACATTGGGAGACGTCGCCCAGCTTCTGCTCTCCGGCAAAGTTGAAGTGGTCGACCTTTCGGGGCCTCTCGGTCCGGATACGCCGCTGTTGAAATTGCCGCCGGAACTGGCCAAGGACACGCCGAAGATCGAAGTGCACAAGATCTCGGAATATGATGACGACGGCCCGTTCTGGGCCTGGAACTGGCTGAAGATCGGCGAGCATTCGGGCACGCATTTCGACGCGCCGCATCACTGGATCACGGGCAAGGACTACGCCGATGGCTATACGGACACCATTGCACCGCAGAATTTTGTCGCGCCGGTGAACGTGATCGATTGCTCGGCCCAGGTTGCGGAAAATCCCGACTTCCTGCTCGATGAGGCGGGCGTCAAGGCCTGGGAAGCCGAGCACGGCGAAATCGGCGAAGGCGAATGGGTCCTGATGCGCAGCGACTGGGACAGCCGGGCGCACAGCGAGGCGCTGTATCTTAATGCCGACGAGACCGGCCCCCATTCGCCCGGTCCGACCGTCGACTGCATCAAGTACATACTCTCGAAGGGCGCCGTCGGCTGGGGCACCCAGTGCATCGGCACCGATGCGGGACAGGCCGGCGGGATGGAACCCCCGTTCCCGGCACACAACCTGCTTCATGCCGCCAACAAGTACGGGCTGGCATCGCTGGCCAATCTCGACAAGCTGCCGCCGAAGGGCGCCATACTCATTGCCGCACCACTTAAGCTGGTCAACGGTACCGGGAGCCCGATACGGGCCATGGCGCTGGTCGCACGCTGACCGGCCGGTGCAGCTGAATGGCCGATTTCGACCACATCGTCGTCGGTAGCGGTATCAACGGTCTCGTCTGCGCGGCCATGCTGGCCGGCAAGGGCAAGCGTGTCGCCGTGCTTGAACGGTCCGACCGCCCCGGCGGGTGCATGCGCACAGACGAAATCACCGCACCGGGCTTCCATCACGACGTGATGGCGGCAACCTTCGTGCTGTTCCTGACCTCGCCCGCCCACGAGGAGCTCGGGGCGGATCTCGCCCGCCACGGGCTTGAGTTCTGCCACACGGCTCACCCGACGGCCGTGCTGCGCCCGGATGGATCGGCGTTGGTGCTGACCACGGACCGTGCCGCCAATGTCGCCGCGTTCAATGCGCGCGCAGCCGGCGACGGCGACCGGCATGCCAAGGACGTCGGCGCCATCGAGGCCGATGCGCCGTTCCTGTTCGCGCTTTTGGGCGGCAAATTGTGGAGCTGGACGACGGCACGGCTGCTCCTGCGGCAGTCATGGCAGCGGGGCGCGCGCGGGCTCGCCGCCTGGTTCGGCGACGCGCTGACGCCGGCGCGCGCCTGGCTCGAGGCCAGTTATGCATCGCCGGACGTGCAGGCCCTTTGGGCGCCCTGGGTGCTCCACACCGGCCTGACGACGGAAGCCGCCTATGGCGGGCAGATGGGCAAGGTGATCGCCTTCGCGCTGGAAGCGGCTGGCGCGCCCGTGATCAAGGGCGGCGCGGGCCAGGCGGCGGCAGCCTTTGCCCGCCTGATCGAGGAACGCGGCGGTGTGGTGCGCACCGGTGTCGACGTGGACCGCATCCTGATCGAGAACGGGCGGGCGAGCGGCGTGATGACCGCCGGCGACGAAAAGATCACCGCTGACAGCGTGATCTGCTCCGTCGCACCGCAGCAATTGTACGAAAGACTGCTGGCCGGTGGGGCGACGCCCGAACGGGAGAGCCTGCGGACGTTCCGCCACGGCCGCGGCAATTTCCAGCTTCACTATGCGCTGGATGGGCCGGTCCGCTGGAAATCGGAAGGGCTGGACGATGTGGCGCTCATCCATTTTGCCGACGGCATCGACTCGGTCTCCAAATCGTCCAACGAAGCCGAACGCGGCATGCTGCCCGAGACGCCGACCATTTGCGTGGGGCAGCCGCACCGGTTCGATCCGGGCCGCTGCCCCGACGGCAAGGCCGTCCTGTGGATCCAGATTCCCGATGCCCCGCGCGTCGTGAAGGGCGACGCGGCCGGAAACATCCCCACATCGGGTTCATGGGACGAGGCGACGCGCGAAGCCTTTGCCGACCGTATCGAGGCCATCGTCGCCGAACACATCACCGGGTTCCGGGAATCGGTCGTCGCACGGCGGGCCTTTTCGCCCGCGGACCTTGAGGAACTCAATGTCAATCTGGTCGGCGGCGATCCCTATGGCGGATCCTGCGCGGTGGATCAGTTTTTCATCTGGCGACCGTTTGCGGGCTCCGTCAATCACGGCACCGGAATCAAGAACCTGTACCACATCGGCGCCTCGACACATCCCGGGCCCGGGCTGGGTGGCGGATCGGGCTATCTCGTTGCAAAGGAACTTGGTGCATGAACCAGATGATGCCGAAATCGCCGGGGTCCGACAGCGCGGCCCTTTTGAGGCTGGGGGAAATCGGACTTGCGAATTTTGCGCCCTATCTGATGAATCGCATCATGGGCCGCTATAATGCGGACCTGCGCGACGAACTGGCATCGATGGGCCTGACGACTCCGAAAATGCGCTCGCTGGCCGTGCTCTCGGTGATCGACGGCCTGCTGATCCGGGACCTGGCGGTCTACGCGGTCGTCGAACAGTCGACGCTCAGCCGCGCGCTCGACCAGCTCTTGGCGGACGGGCTCATTCGCAAGACACCCGATGCCGATGACAGCCGGGCGACGCGCATCTTCATCACCGAGGCCGGAAGGGCCTCGTTCGAAAGGCTGTGGCCCTCGATGTCGGCCATCTATTCCCGGATGTTCGACAACATCTCCGACGAGGAACACGCGCAATTCGTCGGAACGCTGCAAAAGATGCTGAACAATGTGAGAAAGCACAATCTCTGACCGGTGAAACCGGTCTTACGCGCGGAGCGGACCTGTCGCATCGACGAGGCGAACGGGCCAGGAACGGAATATTCCAATGGCGGAACGGTCATTTGCTAAAGAGGTCCAGAAACTGAAGCTGGGAGAAGGCGAAACCTTCACCAGTGAGGGCATTCTGGCGATCACCAAGGCACTGCTTGAAAACGGCGTCGGCTACGTCGGCGGCTACCAGGGCGCACCGATCAGCCACCTGATGGACGTCCTGTCCGATGCGCAGGAAATCCTGGGCGAACTGGGCGTCCGTTTCGAGGCCAACGCCTCGGAGGCGGCCGCCACGGCCATGCTGGCCGCATCGGTGCACTACCCGATCCGCGGCGCGGTCACGTTCAAGGGCGCGGTCGGGGTCAATGTCGCCTCCGATGCGCTGGCGAACCTCGCCTCGGGCGGCGTCACCGGCGGCGCCCTCATCATCGTCGGCGAGGACTATGGCGAGGGCTCGTCCATCATGCAGGAGCGCAGCCACGCCTTTGCGATGAAGTCGCAGGTCTGGCTGCTCGACCCCCGCCCCAACCTTCCATCCATCGTCAAGGCCGTTGAGCAGGGCTTCGAACTGTCCGAGGCGTCGAACACCCCGGTCATGCTGATGGTCAGGATCCGTTCCTGCCACGTGACCGGCAGTTTCGTCGCCCGGGACAACAGGCGGCCGGCGTTGAGCGTCCGAGAGGCACTGTCGAACCCGCAGAGCAACTATTCGCGGGTCGTGTTGCCGCCGATGTCGTTTGTCCAGGAACAGGACAAGATCGACAACCGCTGGCCCGCGGCGCAAAAATACATCGTCGACAACAAGCTCAACGAAACCTTCGGCCCTGCGGACGGCAAGATCGGCATCGTCTTGCAGGGCGGCATGTACAACAGCGTCATCCGCGCGCTGCAGCGCCTGGGGCTGGCCGACATCTACGGCGCGACCGACGTGCCGCTTTACGTCCTGAACGTCACCTATCCCATTGTCCCGGAGGAATTTCAGGCTTTCTGCGCGGGAAAATCGTCCGTCCTGGTGGTCGAGGAAGGACAGCCAGAGTTTATCGAGCAGGCACTTGGCGCGGCGCTTTACAAGGCCGGCTCCGACCTCACGCTGCACGGCAAGGACATGCTGCCAATGGCCGGAGAATATACCGGCCAGGTCATGCTCGACGGTGTGGAATCGTTCCTGCGGGCGGAAGCGCCCGATCTCCTGCCGGCACAGCGGCGGGCACCCAACCGCGACGCCGAGACCGACATTCCGGACCTGTCGAAGACGGTGCCGATCCGGCCGCCCGGATTTTGCACCGGCTGCCCGGAACGGCCGATCTTCGCGGCGCTGAAACTGACCGAAAAGCAGCACGGCAAGCACCAGATCACCGGCGATATCGGCTGCCACCTGTTTGCCTGCCTGCCGCCCTTCGAAATCGGCGGCTCGACGATGGGCTACGGGCTGGGTCCGGCATCCAACGCCGCTTTCGACGGCGGCGGCGAGCGCCGGCCGATCTCGATCATCGGCGACGGCGGTTTCTGGCACAACGGCCTGTCGTCGTCGATCGGCAATGCGGTCTACAACAAGTCCGACGGCATCATCGTCGTGGTCGACAATTACTACAGCGCCGCAACCGGCGGTCAGGACATCCTGTCGTCGCGCGCTGACAGCGCGACAAAATCGACCGGCCACCCGATTGCCGAGGCCGTCAAGGGCGTCGGCGTCAAATGGGTGCGCCAGATCGACCGGACCTACGATGTGCCCAAGATGCGCAAGATCCTCGACGATGCACTGAGCACCGACCACGTCGGCCCCAAGGTGATCGTCGCATCGTCGGAGTGCATGCTCAACCGCCAGCGTCGCGAGCGGCCGCTGGCCGCGAAGGCCATCAAGGACGGGCGGCGGGTCGAAAAACCCCGCTTCGGCGTCGACGAGGACGTGTGCACGGGCGACCACGCCTGCATCCGCCTGTCGGGCTGCCCTTCCCTTTCACTGAAAAAGCTGGACGACCCGCTGCGCGACGATCCGGTCGCCAGCATCGACGAGAGCTGCGTCGGCTGCGGCAATTGCGGTGAGGTTGCGGATGCGGCGGTGCTGTGCCCGTCGTTCTACCGGGCCGATATCGTCCATAATCCGGGACGCTTCGAGCGGCTGATGTCGGACGTTTCGCAGGCGGTTATCGGCTGGCTGCAGGCAAGGCGCTCGCAAAAGAGGCTGGAGTTTTCATGAACGAGCTGGCCAGGAAAACCGCCGACCCGCGCCTTGGCAGCATCATCAAGCTGGCGATCATGGCCGTCGGCGGCCAGGGCGGCAGCGTCCTGACCAACTGGATTGAAGATTGCGCGCGTGCCAGCGGCTATGCGGTGCAGGCCACTTCGGTCGCGGGCGTCGCGCAGCGAACCGGCGCGACGATCTATTACATAGAGATGGCGCCGGCCGCCAAGAAGCAGCCGGTGTTCTCGCTGATGCCTGCCGCGGGCGACGTCGATATCCTGATCGCGGCCGAAATGATGGAGGCCGGCCGCGCCATCTTGCGCGGGTTCGTCACGCCGGACCGAACGACGCTTGTCGCCTCCTCGCACCGGGCGCTCGCGGTTTCCGAAAAAACGGTTCCCGGAGACGGCATGGCCAATGCCGACGAAGTGGTGGCGGCGGCGAAAATCGCCGCGCAAAGGCTGGTCCTGTTCGACATGAACAAAATCGCCGTCGACAACGGCACCGTCATATCGGCGAGCCTGCTCGGCGCGCTGGCGGGATCGGAGACATTGCCGTTTTCACGCGAGGCGTTCGAAACGGCGATCAGGGCTTCCGGGCGCGGCGTTGAAAACAGTCTCGCGGCCTTCAACGCGGCGTATGAGGCGGTCGGAGCCGAACCGACGGACGAAAAACAGGATGAGCCCGGCGCCGATCGCGCCGCCCAGCCATCCGGCTCCGAAAGCCTGCTGGCTCGATATCGCGCGTTGGAGAGCCGGGCGGAGAGCCTCCCCGGCCCGGTCGCCGAAATGGCCGTGCGCGGCCTGCGGTCGGTGATCGACTTTCAGGATTTCGATTACGGCCGGGAATATCTCGACCGCCTGGAGCGGGTGCTGGCGCTCGACAATGCCAAAGGGGAACACGCGCTTTCCCGCGAGGCCGCCAAATATATCGCGCGCGCGATGGCCTATGACGACGTCATCCGCGTCGCCGACCTGAAGACCAGGCTCAGCCGTTTCGAGCGGATCAGACAGGAAATGAATCCGCAGGACGGAACCCGCATGAAGCTCACGGAATTCATGCACCCGCGCGCCGAGGAGATCGTCGGCATGCTGCCGGCAAGGCTGGGCCGCAGTCTGAGCGGGCGCCCGGGAACGATGAAAGTGATCGACAGGCTGTTCAACCGCGGTCGCCGGCTGCGGTCCGACAGGGTTCTGCCTTTCCTGCAGCTTTATGTGGTGGGCGGCCTTCGCCGCTGGCGGCGCGGCACATACCGCCATGCGATCGAGCGCGACCACCTCGAGACATGGCTCGATACCGCGCTAGGATATGTCGCGGCCGATTACGATCTGGCCGTCGAGGTCATCCGCAACCGGCGGCTGATCAAGGGCTATTCCGATACCCATGCCCGCGGCCTGTCGAAATTCGACAAGGTGATGGACGGCGCATCGATCGTCGCCGGCAGACCCGATGCCGCCGACTGGGTCCGGCGCCTGCGCGAAGCCGCGCTGCAGGATGAGCAGGGCAAGGCGCTGGACGGCGCGTTGCAGACCATTCGCTCATTCACCGAACCGCAATCCGCCGCTTGACGGAATTTCAGCTACTGGACCAAGCCTCTAATCGGTGCCGATCGTTGCCACGGCGGCTGCGATCGTCGCTTTGAGGTTCGCGGCCCGCAACCGCAGCATACGGATGTTCTGGACGGTCTCGCGCGCGCCGACCTGGCCATACCAAAAGAAGTGATTTCCGGTCACTCTCGCATTGAGCACGCCCGACGTCGCATAAGTCATAAGATCCATTAGGTGCTGCCAATCGGCCGGCGCGATCTTTTCGGATTTTGACAGCGCAGGAAGAATGATCCCGCGATAGAGATGCTGGATCTGAAACATGCCCCAATTGCCGCGATCTGTCAGCGCATGATCGTTGTCCAGGACCTTATCCCCGGAGATGGTAACGATATAAGGAAAATCCGCCTTCTTCAGCGCTCCGGTATCTGCAACGGCCCAATCGAAGTCTTTCACAAATTTACCGTTTTCATAGCGCGAGGCTGTGATGATGCCATTTAGTGCGACCGGAATGTCACCAAGAATGTCGGTTTCAAATTTGTCCCACGGCATAATGACGTGGCCGTTGAGTTCGTTCTGAGCAGCCACGTAGGCCTTGAAAATCTCGTAGAATTGCGGTGCCGAAGACAATCCGTCGGGTGCCATGGTGATTGAGCCGGGCTCCTCGGCCAAAAGCGGCGCTGGCGGGGTTGCCGCGAGCGATACGAAAAGGCTCATGTCAAGACCGGCCTTTTGTGATGCCTCGTAGACAGACTGGGCGATTTGTCCGCCAGCGCTCCAACCGAGGACAATAATTTCCCGGGAAAGTCCGTTTTCGTCGATGTAGAATTTTGCTGTCGCCGCAACCTGTTTGCCCCAATCGCGGATTGAATAGGCAGGGTATGCTTTTGAATAGACTTTATTGCCGGTGGGATATGAGGCGCCCAGGAAGGAGTAATCCTCTTGGCCAAGCCAATACGCCAGAAAGTCCTTCTCATCGCCGCCGGGATAACCATAAGCCACGCGCGCAAGGTGAAATCCGCCGGGCACAAAAATGACAAGGGGCTTCTCAGGATCTCCGGCCTTGAAGTAAGTGAGCGTTTCAATACCGTTCGTCGCGAGCAACTCTTCGCCCGGATACAGCCCTTCGGGCTGGGAGAGAAGCTCGACTTTCCAGGCTTCGTCCGCGGAAGCGCTGCAAACTGCAAGCGCCAAGAAGAACGAAGAAAAAAGCCAGATCATTCTCTGCATGGGTTATTCCCGAACGTCACTCACGGTTGCACGCAAATACGGTATTGCGGGTCAAACGAGCATGCAACCACCGTTCGTCAGGTCTTGGAATGAGCTGCTCTTACGCATGACCTAGGACAATGTTCGCTCCCTGGGACTGAACAGCTAGACGCGCGCTTTCTCAAATGCCGCCCATGCCTCCTCGAAGGCCGCAAAATCGAACCCGGGCTTGCGGGCGGGGTCGAGGATCAGCCGCTCGCTTGCCTGCATCTTGGCGATCGCGGCGGGCAATAGAGGAATGATCTCCGGCGGAACCACAACGGCGCCGTGCCGGTCGGCGTGGATGAAATCGCCGGGTTCCACGGTCAAGCCGAAGACGGTGACCTTTGTGTCGAATTCGACGACGTGAACGAAGGCGTGGCTCGGTCCCACGCCGCCGGCCAGGACCTGGAAATCCGGCGCGAGGTCCGCCAGGTCTCGCATCAGGCCGTTGGTCAGCGCACCGGCGACACCAAGACCCTTGTGCACCGTCGTGTTGACCTCGCCCCAATAGGCGCCGACCGCGTCCGCGCCGTCCAGGTCTTCGATCACGGCAATGCGCGGCATGGGCGGCTCCGCCATGTAGCGGTAATAGGCCATGCGCCTGGCGCGGACAGCCTCCGGCGGGTCGTCCGACGGATGCGAGGCGCGAATGCGCGCGGTCCTGGCATAGCCGAACATGGCCGGCAGTCCGGGATCGGCGGCCAGCACCGTCCTTCGGGTAAAACGGTCGAACCCACGCATTCCCTGGGCGACCTCGATCGCGTTGCACACGGTCGGCGTGTCGACGCTGCGCAGTAGGTTCGAGATATCCGGTGTGATTTCATGCGGCATGGGCAGGACTCCGTGACAGCCAGCGGCCGATGGCGGCATTCACCGCGGCAGAATTTTCCAGCGTCGAGATATGGCCGGCGTCGGGAACGAACACCAGTTCCGGGTCCGGCAGCAGTCCGGCCATTTCGCGATGGCGGTCGGGCAGACACAGATTGTCCTCTTCGCCGCAAAGGACGAGCGCCGGACCGGCAAAGGCGCGCAGGGCCTCGCCGTGGTCCGGACGGTCGCGCAGGGCAAGCGATTGCGCAACGAATGTGTCGGCACCGACATCCATGGCCATGTCGACCAGCAGGTCGAGCAGTTCCCGGTCGCCGCGGTTCGCCTCGGCCAGATAGACCGGCTTCATCTCGTCGATGATGACGCTGCGCAATTTGCCCGCCCGCACATCCTCGATCTGGCGGTTGCGGATGTCGTACCGCTCCGGCAAATCGGCGTGATGGTTGGTGTCCAAGAGGGCAAGCCGCGCAATCCTGTCCGGAGCCAACTTGGCCATTGCCATGGCAACGATGCCGCCCATGGACAGGCCGGCGACGTTGAAACGCCCGCTCGGCGCGCCGGCCAGCACGGCCCGCGCCATCCCTTCGATCGACGGTTCATCCAGCTCTGGCACGACGACATCAATCGCCGCTTCGAAAGCGTTGATCTGCGGCGCGAACAAGCGCGCGTCGCACATCATGCCCGGCAGCAATATCAACGTCTCGCGGGCCACGGTTCATACCCGGCCGGCGGCGATATCGGCGCCTTCGCGCAAGGCCTTCAGCTTGGCGAAGGCAATGTCCGGATCGACCGCGCCAAAGCCGGCAAAGGTGCCGAAACCGCAATCGGAACCGGCGATCACGCGGTCGGCTCCGACGATATCCACGAAACGGCCGATGCGTTCCGCAACGAGTTCCGGATGTTCGACGAAATTGGTCGTCGTGTCGACGACACCGGGCACGAGGGTCTTGTGGTCGGGGATATCGGCTTTCCGGTCCCTGAAGACAGTCCATTCGTGGCCGTGGCGCGGATTGGACGTCTCGAACAGGACATAGCCCGCCCGGGCGCTCATCAGCGTGTCGAACATCGTCGTCATGGCAATGTCGCAGACATGCGGACCCTCGTAGTTGCCCCAGCAGATATGAATACGGATCCGTTCCTCGGGAATGTTGGCGACGGCATGATTGAAGGCCTCGACATGGCCCGCCGCGACCTTCACGAACTCCTCGTCCGACAGATCGGTAAACAGCATGTGGCGCGACAGGGCGAGATCGGGACAATCGAGCTGCAGGTCCAGCCCTGCGGCAACGATGGTTTCGTATTCATCACGCATCGCGTCGGCCAATGCCGCCAGATAGGCCTCCCGCGTCGGGTAGTGCGCGTTCTGCAGGAACAGGGAAATGACGCCCGGCGATGCGGCGTTCATGAAGCCCCGTGCAACGCCGTTCTTTTCCATCGCCGCCTTCAGGTTGGCGATGTCCTTCTGCAGTTCCCCCTGGCCCTTCGACTTCACCTCGCCGGTGCACATGGGGCGGGCGTATTGGGGCGTTCCGCCCTCGTTTGCGAGGCGCTCGAGAAAGCTCGGGAACAGCTTCAGGTCGGCCGGCGCGTTGCGCGGGCTGTCGCCGGAAAAGCCCGTATAACGGTCCTTTACATAGGTGGCGTAGGAGATTTTCGACGTCTCGCCGTCGGAGACGATATCGACTCCCGCCTCGGCCTGCCTGCGCACGGTTTCGTCAACGGCCGCGGCCATCGCCGCGTCGAACGCCGCCTCGTCATAGGGCTCCTCGCGCTCGCGCGCGAAAATGAAATCGACGACTTTCTGCGTGCGGGGAAGCGACCCGACATGGGTGACATTGATATGCGCCATGGCCGCCTCCTCAGTTCGGTTTCCAGGTGGCGCCGGCCGGATCATCCGTGCCGATCACCTGATAAATGGATGCCTCTCCCGTCATGGAAGGAACGAAGGAATGCTGCAGCTCTTTGGGCACACTCATCGTGTCGCCTGGCGCAAGCGTTGCCGAACCACCATCCCAGTCTACGCGCCAGTGTCCCTTGACCGGCATCAGGACAGAGACCCGGTCGTGACTTTGCGGTCGTTCGGAAGCACTTTTCCTGCTGACGAAATTGACCTGGAAACCCGGCTTGTCGCGGATGATTCCGTTTTCGCCAATCACGATCGCCGGCTCCTTGTCCGAAATCGCCATCATGTCCCAATATCGGCGGATATGTCCGCCCACCACCTGCATCGATGTTGGTTCTGGAAACTGCTTCAGTTCCTCATCGGTCAGCTGCGGCATGGGACTCTCGCCGTCGGGAAGCGCCTCGCCCTTCTTCGTATCGTACAACCGTCCCTTTTCGGAGAGCACCAGGCCGTGATCCTTTGCGTCTTCAATGACCTGGGGCGCCCAGATCACACCGCCGCCGGCATCATCGCCGCCAAGGATCGCCATGATCATCCCATAGTCGTTGCCGATATTCTCGAAGCCCCGGAAAATGCCGGTCGGGATATTGAATATGTCGCCCTCTTCAAGCACCGCTTCGCCGGCATCGCCCCAGCGACCCCAGAAGAACCGCCAGCGTCCCTTCAGCACGAAGAACACCTCGGCAGTACGGTGCAAATGCAACGAATTGCGGCACATGGGCGGCTGACCGGCCGCGCCGATGTTGAAGCCGTGCGGCGTCGTGATGTGGACATGCTGGTCAGCACTCTCCGATACACCCCCGCCGATGATGGTGAAGTTCTCCTTCTGGTCGGACCCCGGCGTATGGGCGTCGATAAACGCCGTCCTGCAGGGCCGCAGGTCGCCATATCGCACGATGCGGGTTTCCATATCCTGCGGGGTCATAGGCCTTCTCCTGTGTGCATTAGGATCTGCTTCCAGATCGCTGTTTCATCGAAAAGCGTGTATTCCCGGCGAAGGGCCGGCGTGGCGGCCCCAAGCGCGCCGAACTCGGCATGGGTGATGCCCATGACATGGACATCGGCACCCGACGGTTTACCGAAGGCGCCCCAGCCGTCATGCCTGCCGGTCAGGCTCCAGCGGATGGCGGCCCGCGGCGGCATGAGCGGATCATCGCGCCCGATCCGGTGATGTATCTCGAAGGCGGCCGACGGGAACGCCGCGCGCAGACCCATCCAGAAACCGTCCGCGGCCGCCAGGCCATGGGCCGTGACGTGGCCCGGATAGGCGAGAGACACCGCTCGGTCATACGCGCCGGAAATCGCCGCCATGTCGGCGTTCATCACGCGGTTCAGCAAATCGGCAAGCCGCTCGCCCCATTCATTGTCGTTGCCGCGTCCCTTGTACGGGCCGGGCCGGTCGGTCTGCGGTGTGCAAGGCTTCACGCAGGCCTCGGGACCGCCTTCGCGCACGATCAGGTCGCGAGCGTAGTCCTCCGGCTTCCACCCCAGTTGGCGCACGATTGCGCCCTGGTCGCGGATCAGCCATTCATCGTCGATCCTGTTTTCGATGGCATGACAGTCGGCAAGGATCCGGTAGGTAAGCTTCGTCCCGCTCGCCTTGCCGTAGACCCCGTCACCGGCGTGGGTGGCCGTCGACAGGATGCGGTGCGACGACAACATCCCCTCTTCCGGCGTGCCGGACCAGATGACGTCTTCACCGAGCAGTTGCCGGTCCGGGAATTCGGCGAGCGTCGCCATGGTGGCGGCGATGACGCCCTCATTGCCGGCGACAACCGACCCCGGCGAGCGGACGATGATGTCCGGCGCATAATAATCGTGCAGGGTGGCAATGCCGCGGTCTTCCCAGATTTCCCTGGTGATGCCCAGGATGTAATCTGGAAAGTCCGCGAACCTGGGATCAAACCCCTTCATGAGTCCAGTTCTCCGGTATGCGGGCGGAGCCGCGCAGGATAAGGTCGCCGTCGATCAGCACCGTTCCGGTGGGGGTCTCAGGTCGCTCGACGCGTGCAAGAAGCCTGTCGACGGTTTCCTGAACCATCCGGTTCACGGGCTGGCGGACGGTCGTCAGGTCGTAGGCGCCCCATCCCGCAAGCGGCACATCGTCATAACCGACGACCGAGATGTCCGACCCCGGCCGGATGCCGAAAGCGCGCAGCTCATCGATGACGGCGAATGCCATGTGATCGTTGCCGACGAAGATCGCGTCCGGGCGTTCGCCGGCTTCGAGCAATTGCCGGGTGCGCAGGGAAGCGGTTTCGCGATTGTACATGCCGTCGACAACCGCCAGCGGTTCGATCCCGGCACTGTCCAACACGGACAGAAACCCGTCCTTGCGGTCGCGGCCGGTCGTGCTTCCCTGCCAGCCGGCAATGTGCGCGATCCTGCGGTGGCCGCCGGCAACGAGAAACTCGGCCACCTTGGCACCGCCCCTGAGGTTGTCCGAGGTCACGATGGTGAAATCGGCGCCGTCCTGTCCGCGGTTGAAAAGAACGACCGGAATACCCGAGTTCTGGGCGCGGCGGGCGAGATCGGAACTGAGCGAGACGGATGCGGCGATGATGCCGTCGACCTGGTAGTCCATCAGGTCCTGCATGACGCCTTCCACGCCGTCTTCCGAGTTTGGCGCGGTGAAGATCAGTATATGATAGCCGCGTGCCTGCAGGGCGTTCGACAGGAGTTCCAATGCGACCGGATAAAACTGGTTTTCCAGATAGGCGACGACGAGACCGATGATACGGCTTTTGCCGGACACCATCGCCCGTGCCAGCACGTTCGGCCGGTAACCGAGTTCCTCCGCGGCCCTGCGCACCTTCTCAACCGTCTTGGCCGATGCCGAAGCGCCCGGCGTGAATACGCGGCTGACCGCCGACTGGCTGACGCCAGCCCGTTTGGCAACCTCGATCGATGTCACCTTGGAAACCGCCATCAGTCCGCCGTCCAGCCTCCGTCGATCATCAGTGCCGTTCCGGTTACAAGGCTGGCAGCGTCGGAGGCGAGATAGACCGCCGCGCCCATGATATCCTCAACCTCGCCTGCCCGGCCGAGCTTGATCTTGTCCTCGATCCACGCCCGCCGTTCCGGGTTCTCGAATGTGGGCCGTGTCAGATCGGTGAGTATGAAGGTCGGGCAGATCGTGTTGACGCGGACACCGTGCGGCCCCCACTCGATCGCCATCGCCTTGGTGAAACCTTCCACCGCGTGCTTGGAGGCGCAATAGACGGCGCGATCCTGGCCGCCGACATGGCCCATCTGTGACGAGATGGTGATGATCGAGCCGTTGCGGCCCGCTTCGATCATCCGGCCTGCAACCGCCTGGGCGAGGAAGTAGGCCCCGCGCAGGTTGACGCCCATGACCGCGTCGAAATCCGCCGCGCTGGTCTTCCTGGCCGGCGTATGCCGCGCAAGACCCGCGGCATTGAGCAGAATGTCGAAAGGCTCCGCAGCCGAGATTGCCGTCGCCGTGGCCTCGATATCGGCTATGTCGAGCGGCATTGTTGATACCTGCCAACCCTTTGCCGTCATTTCCTCGGAAATTTCTTCAAGAACGTCCTGCCGGCGTGCGCTAAGCGTGACATGCGCGCCGTGTTCGGCCAATGCTGCGGCACAGGCAAGCCCGATGCCCGACGATGCACCGGCAACGAGCGCGCGTTTTCCGTCCAGCCGGAAGGTTGGCGTTCGCGGAAATTCCATCATGCCGTCTCCATCGGGAATGAAACCTGCCCCGTCACCCTGGCCCGGTTGAATTCGCGCAGCCGGGCAAGAACGTCAACGCCGATCTGGCTGTAGAGGTCGAGCAGGTCCACCAGCACCCAGTTCTCGCGGATCAGCCCGTCCTCCAGGCGCCAGAAATCTAGGCTCCGAAGCAGCACCTCCCTGCCGGCCGGCGCGATGCCCATCCAGCCGTCCCCGGTCAGCGTCAGGCGCATGTTGGGCCAGCCAGTCTCGCACACATACCGGCCCTCGGCGAACCAATGGGACATCAGGTCGCCCATCGCGTCCAGCTTGCGGTCCGGCATGGCGCGCAGGAAAGGCGCCTGGTGCCAGTTGCGAAATCCTGCGATCCCGCGCCCGGTACCGATGCCTGCCGGACCGTACCAGTTGAACCGCTGATGCCAGTATTCCTCGAGCCGCATCACTTCCGGGCCGCCCTCGGCCGGATGCCGGCAAAGGTCGCTCAACATGGCGGTCACATGCGCCAGCGCCTCGCGCCCGTCGCCGGAAACGGCGAGCCCGTCCGACGGCATCGGGCCCGGCGTGCACAGATAGGCGCCGAGCTGCGGCGCCATGGGCCAGGCTTTTGCCTGCATCATCAGTTCAGGCAGGTCCCAGATCGCCTGGATCTGCGAGACCCGCCCGTCTTCGACCTCGAAGAACTCGTGATAGCGCATATGGGCCAGGTGCCCGGTCGGCGGGATGTCGAGAAACGGCGCGACGAAGGTGCCCATGTAGTTGCCCATGCAGGCGATCCAGTCACGTCCTTCCGGCGTTTGTCCGGCCAGCACGATCATGTCACGGCGCTCGAGATCCGGCATGGCACCGAGCAACGGAGCGCAGCAATGCCGATAGAATGCGTCCGGGCCGGTCAAATCCCCGAACGGATGCGCCATGTGAATGGCCGCGTCAGGCGCCAGCAGATCCGCGAGGGCGGCGCGCACGCCGGCCTCCGTGAAGGTCGCCGCCGCCGACCTGAATGAAAGCAACAGTGATTTTAACGGATCGGAACGCATCAACAGGTGTCACTCGGCCGCGTGCAGGGGTTCGGCGGCGCTGCCGTAAGGGACATTGCGGCCGCCGTATCGCCGCACGCGTATATTGCACTGTTCGGCATGGCCGACAAAACCCTCCAGCATGCAAAGGCGCGATCCGTATTCGCCGACCATCGCGGCGGCCTCGTCCGTAACCACCTTTTGGTAGGAGTGGGTTTTCAGGAACTTGCCCACCCAGAGCCCGCCCGTATAGCGGCCGGCCTTCTTGGTCGGAAGCGTGTGGTTGGTGCCGATCACCTTGTCGCCATTGGCGACGTTCGTGCGCGCACCGAGGAACAGCGCGCCGTAGGCGTTCATGTTTTCGAGGAACCAGTCGTCACGGTCCGTCATGACCTGCACATGTTCATAGGCCATGTCGTTGGCGACATCGAGCATCTCCTCGTATGATTCGCAAATGATGACGTCGCCATAGTCGCGCCAGCTTGCTGACGCCGTCTCCCGGGTCGGCAGGATGGCAAGCAGCCGGTCGATCTCGGCCATGGTGTCTTCGGCGAGCCGACGGGAATTGGTGATCAGGCAGGCCGGCGAATTGAAGCCGTGCTCGGCCTGTCCGAGCAGGTCGGTCGCGCACAGTTCAGCGTCGACCGTGTGGTCGGCAATCACCATGGTCTCGGTCGGCCCGGCGAAGAGATCGATGCCGACACGGCCGAAGAGCTGGCGCTTTGCCTCCGCGACGAAGGCGTTGCCCGGCCCGACCAGCATATGCACGGGCTCGATGGTTTCCGTGCCGATCGCCATGGCGCCGACCGCCTGGATGCCGCCGAGCACATAGATTTCGTGCGCACCGCCCATATGCATGGCCGCGACGATCGCTGGATGCGGCTTGCCGTCAACCGGGGGTGCCGAGGCGATGATGCGCGGCACGCCCGCCACCGAGGCGGTCAGGACAGACATGTGCGCCGAGGCGACCATCGGAAACTTGCCGCCCGGCACGTAGCAGCCGACCGACTGCACGGGAATGTTCTTGTGCCCGAGGATCACGCCGGGCAAGGTCTCCGTCTCGACATCGGTCATGGAGGCACGCTGCGCCTCCGCAAAGCGGCGGATCTGTGCCTGGGCGAAGCGGATGTCCTCCATGGCACGGGTCGATACCTCTTGCATCGCCGCCTCGATCTCTGACGCCGAAAGGCGAAATGTCCGGGGGCTGTAATTGTCGAATTTCTCGGAAAGCCCGCGTATCGCGGCATCGCCGCGGGTTTCGATATCGGCGAGCGTTGCCTCGACCGTCGCGCGGACCCGGGCGTCCTCCTCGGCCCTTTCCGCCTCCGGCTTGCTTTTCTTGAGGTGTTCGATTGCCATACCAAATTCCTTACAAATACCGTTACGCCGCTTCTTCCAGCGTGGCAAAAACGTCAAAACCCATCTGCAGCAGCACATGGGGTATGTCGACAAAGACCCAGTTCTCGGCGAGCAGATCTCCCTCGCGCCGCCACCAGTCGCAGACCCGCATGTAAAGGCGTTTGCCCTCCGATGGCTGGCCGAGGAACGGCTTGGCCTGAACCGCGTTGAGCGACGGCCAGCCGCCTGAACAGACATAGTCCCCATCGGCGAAGCGGGTGAAATGGCGCGTCCGGCTGCCCGGCGCAGCACCGCCGACCCACTCGCTGAAGGCCTGTTCGAAGGGCACCTGGAAGCCGGCGAAATTGTCAATGCCGGCAAAGCTGCCGAAGGCCGCCGGCCCGTACCACAGCATGTCCGCGTGCCAATAGGGCCGCCAGGCCTCGTCCTCCGTGGCCAGGCTGCGCAGCATCGCGGTCACCATCTCGTAGGACGATGCGCTGCGTTGCGGGTCATTGTCGTGCCACTGCAGGCCGTCCTGGGTGATCGGGCCCGGCAGATAGCCTGTAAAGCCGCGCTCGCGCCCGGGGCTGTCGCTGATCGGCCACTGTCCGGCGGCGATCATCAGTTCGGGAATGTCGAGATAGATGTAGCTCTCGACCGCTTCGTTGCCTTCGACCCGGTGAATCTCGCCGAAGCGCAGATGCGCAAGCGTGCCGGTCGGGCGCAGGCCTAGCCAGGGCCTGTCGAAATGCCCGGAATAGTAGCCGGTCGACGTCACCCAGGTGTGCCCTTCGTAGGTTCCGCCGAAAGCGATGTAGTCTGTGCGTGTCAGGTGCTTGAACGATGTCCCGAGCCCGCCGAGAAAGGTCTCTGCGAAACCCTCCCGCGTCATCTCGTTGAAGGGATGGACGACGTTGACGCGTGCGTCCCCGGCGAAAAAGCCGAGATTCGTCGCCGCCGGATGCCTGGCGGTGCCCAGATAGGCCCGGAAGGCGGCCTTGGCAGCGGAAATCTGAGCGGCATTGCTCATCCCTTCACGGCCCCCGCCGTCAGGCCCGAGACGATCTGGCGCTGGAAGAACAGGACCAGGATAAAGAGCGGCGCTGTTGCCGAGACCACTGCGGCCACGGCAAACATGACATTGCCCTCTGTATAGGTCGTGCCCAGGAAGGCCGCGATTTGCGGCACCATGGTGCGGTTGTTTTCCGACAAAAGCACCGTCGTGACGACGTAGTCGTTGTAGGCAAGCAGGAAGCTGAACAGGCCCGTGGTAATCACGCCGGGCCACATGACGGGAATGATGACATGCCGGAAGGCCTGGAACTGTGTGCAACCGTCGACCTTGGCGCTTTCGTCCAATTCCTTGGGAATGCTCTGGAAAAAGGAATGCAGCATCCACAGGGTAAAGGGCTGGTTGATCGCAACGAGCACGACAATGGTGGTCGGCAGGATGCCCCACAGGTTCCATTCAAAAAACGGCAGCAAGTAACCGGCAACCAGGGTGGCCGGCGGCATGGCGCGGAATATCAGTGCAATGATCAGCAGCCAGAACGTGTAACGGAATCCGGACCGGGACAGGGCGTAACCGCCGAGGGTGCCGATGGTCAGCGAGGTGCACACGACGAAAAAGCAGACAATGAGCGTATTAAGGCCGTTGCGCCAGAAATCCTCCGTAACGAAAGCCCCGTAGTAGCCGGCGCCGGTGAACGGTCGGCCATATGTGGTCTCGGTGTTCTTGCCCGTCAGTGCGTTCGTCCAGTCGGCGATGGAAAAGAAGTCCAGTTCCACCTTGAAGGAGCCCCACAGGATCCAGAAGAAAGGAAAGGCGGCGATGATCAGCCACAGGATGATAAACCCGTTCGAAAAGAGTAAGACCGATGCCGGTGTTCTTCGTGCGCGTGAGGCCATCACTGCTTTCCTTTGAAATCGCGCCAGGTGCGCAACAGGACCGGCGAAAGAAGGATCGCAACGCCAACAAGGGTCATCACCGACGTTGCCGAAGCCGACGACAGTAACCAGGTTTCACCGCTCAGATCATTGAGGATGAAAAAGCTCAGCGACTGGGCATGGGCCTCTGCATTGAAGCCGACAATCGGTTCGAGGACCTTGAAGTTATCCATCAGCTGGATCAGCGCCACAAAGGTAACCAGCGGCATGAGATGCGGCACCACCACAAAGCGGACCTGCTGCCAGCGCGTGGCGCCGTCGATTTGCGACGCCTCGATCTGGTCGCTCGGCAGCGTCTGCAGCCCGGCATAAAAGACAACGAAGGCAAAGGGCGCTGAAGACCAGACACCGTAAACAATCAGCATGATCCATGTCAGCGGTGTCGAGGCTTTCAGCGACAGGCCCGGATCATTGGCGAGCCACTGGATGGCGGACCCGAGAATACCGCGGCTGTCGAGCATCCAAAACAGCACCAGCGATCCGAGTAGCGGCGGCACAATCATGGGCAGCAGCGAAAAGAAGATAATCAGGCCCTTGAGATGCCGGTGAAGCGAATTGACCGCCAGGGCAATCATCAGGCCGAGGACGATCAGTGTCGGCGTGACAGCAAAGGTGTAGGTCAGTGTAAAGGCCAATGCCCGGTAGAAGGGCAGATTGCCCAGCTTGCCGAAGAATTCACCGACAGACTGTGAAGACTGCCAGGCCTGTCCGACCTCCGTGACGGCCAGGTGTCCGCGGTCGAGATAGATACTGAAACCCGCAAATCGGCCGAGTGGCTCGGCTTCACGTAGTTCCCGGGTTGCTTCCTGGTCGATCGTCGTCTCTTCCTTGCAGCCGAAGGGGCCGCAGTTTTCCACGGTGACCAGCACGGCTTCGTGCGGCGTGTAGAAGGACTGGATGACCACCGACACGATCGGCGCGGCGATGAACAGCAGCATCGCAAGGCCTGTCGGCAGGAAGAACCAGAAGAAGGTACGGTGTTTCATGGCTGTCGGCTCGCAGGCTGATGGAGAGGGGTTGCCCCCTCCCCGCTCAGTTCTATTGCAGGAAGCCTTTCTCCTTGGCCGCTGCGGTATAGGCAGCCTCGACATCGGCAAGCGCCTGTTCAGCGCTTTCCTTGCCCTGCATGAAGTCGGCAAGCTCATTGCCGAGCGCCGTGTGCATCAGGCCCATATAGGGAAGCATCGGATAGGGAATCGTGCCGGCATTCGCAGCCTCGAACACACCGATTGCCTTTTCCGTCGGCTCATAGCCGTCGATCAGCCAGACCGCCTGTATCGCCACATTGTCATCGGAAAGAATGTCCGGGCGGATCGCGTGGTTCATGGCGATGAAGGTCGCTTCGGCTTCTTCGTCGGGAATGTTCTTCGCGACGGTCCAGCCGTCCCACCACAGCGTTGAAGCCGGCGTTTCGCCGCCGCCGACCGTCATCGGACCGGCGATCGCGAAGCCGTCGATAACTTCCTGCGGCACGCCCTCAGCGGTGGTCAGCGTGGCGGCGCGGCTGCCCCACATGTTCATCAGCGCGACATTGCCGGCCCGGTATTCGGCGTTTGTGGCGTTTGAATCATGGGTCAGGAAATCCGGATTCATGTACTCCGAGAGCGCCTTCATCATTTCCAGCGCCTTGATACCGGCTTCACTGTTGATGTTCGGCTCCGCCGTGCCCGGCTTGAAATGCTGGCCGCCGAAGCCGAGGAACATGTTGTTGAATTCCTGTGCCAGGTTCCAGCCGGATTTGTAGGCTCCTCCAACCGGGTTTTCCAGTATGCCCTTGTCGCGGATCATCTTGGCTGCTTCGAGCATCTCCTCGTAGGTCTTCGGCGGCTCCACGCCGATCTCTTCAAGGATATCCTTGCGGTAGACGAGGTGCTGGGCATTGGCCATGAAGGCGACAGCCATGATCTTGCCGTCGATGGTGATCAGCTGGTTCTTTTTCAGGTTTCCGCCGTGTTTAGCGACAAGGTCGTCGAGCGGGCGGATGACGTCATCGTTCATCAATGCGACGATGGAGGAGTTGGCGATGATCGCGGAAGTGTACTCCGCCGGATCGCCCTGCATGCCGGCCAGGTTGATCTTCTGATGGTCGGCAGTCAGGTTGGTATTGACCTCGCCGCCCTGGCATTCCTTCGCGCCTGCACCGACCGTCTGGATCGCCGGAAATTCGTTGCCGACGATCGAGACACGTCCGTTGATTTCGCAGGCCAGCGCCGTGGTCGACGTCAATGCGGTGATTGCCGCGGCCAGGGTTATCTTCTTCAGAAACATGTTTCGCTCCCAGTTCTTTGTTTGCGATGCGTCCTGCAGGGCCGCATCATCCAACCGGGCGATTGTTCGCCTGGTATCCCTCAGTTTTATTCTCCGATCCGCGCGCCGCTTTGCGCATCGAACAGATGGCAGTGTTCGGATGGCACACGGATCGCAATCGGGTCGTCGATTTCCGCACGGAACGCCTTGTCGGCCTTGCCGCTGATCAGGACACCACCGATGCGGACGCTGACCATTGTCGCTTCGCCGAGCAGTTCCAGCGTGTATATCGGGGCATTGATCTGGCCCTGCGCATCGCCGACCACGGCATCCTCGGCGCGAAAGCCCAGCGTGATCGGCCCGTCCGGCGCCTTCAGACCCGATATCTCGGTGTTCGGTGCGGTAAATGTGCCACCCTTCATCTCGCCATCAATCAGGTTCATCGCCGGGTTGCCGATGAAGCTGGCGACGAAGGAATTGGCCGGCTTGTCGTATATCTCCGTCGGCGTGCCCACCTGCTGAACGATACCGCGCTCCATGACGACGACGCGATCGGCCAGGGTCATGGCCTCGATCTGGTCGTGCGTCACATAAATGGTTGTCACCGACAGCTCATGGCTGAGATTCTTGATCTGCGCCCGGGTCGACACGCGCAGCTTCGCGTCGAGGTTCGACAGCGGCTCGTCCATCAGGAACACGTTCGGTTCGCGCACGATGGCGCGGGCCAGCGCCACCCGCTGCCGCTGGCCGCCGGAAAGCTCAGCCGGCTTGCGCTGCATGAACTCGTCGAGTTCGACCATCGCCGAGGCGCGGCGCACCTTCTCGTCATGCGTCGACGGGTCCACACCCCGCACCTTCAAGGGAAAGCGGATGTTCTCGTAGACATTCATGTTCGGGTAGAGCGCGTAGCTCTGGAACACCATGGCGACGTCGCGGTCCTTCGGCTCCAGGTTGTTCACCACCTTGCCGCCGATGAGGATCTCGCCGTCGGTGGGGTCTTCCAACCCCGCGATCATCCGCATGGTTGTGGTCTTGCCGCAGCCGGATGGCCCGAGCAGTACCAGGAATTCACGGTCGGGAATCGTCAGGTCGAAATTATCGACCCCGATAAAGTTCCCCCACCTCTTGGTGACATTGCGGATCTGGATTTCTGCCATGCACCCGCCTCCCAACGGTTGCAGTTCTTATTTTTGCATACGCATGCAAAAAATGTAGACTCAGCACTCCGGTTTAGGCAAGCTGTTTTTTCAGGATGATGTGAATTACCAAATTTCTGCGAGAGAAAATCAAACAAAATGAATGCCCTACAGACCGCAAAGAAAGTGGTTCGCCAGTTCCATTCCGAGCTCGAATCCGCCGATTCGAACCAAATTTCCGATGTCCTTTCCGCACATGTTTCACAAAACTGCATCTGGCGCGGCGTCCATCCGTTCGGAGAACTCGAGGGCGTTCAGCCCATCGCCGAAACGTTCTGGATGCCACTCAAAGCGGCCATGCCTCACCTGAAGATCAGGGACGTGGTCTTCTTTGCCGGCGCCAATGAGATCGATCACGGCGGGACCGTCTGGGTGGTGTCCATGGGCCACCTTGTGGGACTGTTCGACGCGCACTGGCTCGGCATCCGTCCGACCCGAAAAACCGCGCTGGTGCGTTACTGCGCCTTTCACCGGGTCGAGCAAGGCAGTATCGCCGAATCCGTCATGCATGTGGACATCCCGGATCTCATGGCGCAGTCGGGGCAGAACCCGTTCCCACCGCAGACCGGGGCGGCCCTAAACCAACCGGGGCCAGCGACCCAGGACGGGCTGTTGTTTTCACCGCAGCCCGAGGCGGAAAGCACGGCTACGCTGGCCGTCATCAATTCCATGATCCGCAATCTCGGCCGGTGGCAATCCGGCTTGCCGCTACGGGAAGAACTTGCGCTGGATTGGCACGACGACATGGCCTGGTGGGGACCCGCAGGCATCGGCTCGGCCTTCACGATCGATCGCTATGCCCGCCAACATGCCGGCCCGTTCCGCGCCTCGTTCGCGAACCGTTCGGAGACCAGGCACATCGCACGCCTGGCCGAGGGCCACTATGGCGGGTTCTTCGGCTGGCCGAACTTCACCGCCGAGCCGGTCGGCGGCTTCATGGGCATGCCGGCGACCGGAAAACCGGGCGAATTCCGTGTCATCGACATCTACCGCCGGGCAGGCGAGAAGCTGGCGGAAAACTGGGTGTTCATCGACCTTTTGCATTTCTGGAAGCAGCAGGGCGTCGATTTCCTCGCCCGGCACGCGGATCTTGACTGATCCGGCCGGTACAGAAGGAGGCCCACGAACCGATCTACCGGCGCCGTGCCGCCGCTCCGGGCGGGAGCGTCAGCGTTTTCGCGGCACGCCCCCCGCCGGCGGTTTCGGTCCGTCCCACCTCATCACTTTGACGAGCGATGTGTGGGCTATATTGCCCTGGCTCAGTTCGGAACAGCCCTTGTCGATTGTCAGAACATTCGGATTGCCGCTGACCTCCACCGGTTCTCCATCGATCGTTTGCGGATCGAACCAGGCGCCGGCCGCGAGCGCCACCGTGTCGGGCCTTATTCCGTCCGTCAGGACGGCTCCGGCCAGGCAACGCCCACGCGCATTGAAAAGACAGACAAGATCGCTGTCCGCGATCCCCCGCGCCTTTGCCGCCTCGGGATGGATGTAGAGCGCCTCGCAGCCCCTCACCTTCTTGCTCCGGGAAAAACTTCCATTGTCCAGCTGACCATGGAGGCGTGTCGCCGGTTGGCCGGAAATGAGGTGCAGGTCGTCTTTCGCGGCCGCGCTGTGGCCCAACCATTCCACCGGTTCTATCCATTGCGGATGTGCGGGACAGTCCGGCAGGCCGAAACTGCCGATCCGGTCGGAGACAATCTCGATCTTGCCGCTCTCCGTCTGAAGCGGCGCGCCGGCCGGGTCCTTGATGAAAGACTCGAGCTGGATCCTGTCCTCGTCAGTATCCGGGCACTCAAAAATGCCGGTCTCGCGAAACGCATCGAAATCCGGCAGTTCAAAGCCGTTTTGGCGCGCCACGTCGCCGGCTTCCTGCCACAACTGACGGATCCAGTCGTCTTTGGACTTGCCTTGGGAAAATTCCGCGAGCGTGCCGAGCCTTTCAGCCAGCGCGCGGAAAATATCGTGATCGTCGCGGGCCTCGCCGAGCGGCTCCACGAGCTTGTCCATCCACACGAGACACGGATCGCGCCTGTTCATCATGATATCGGTGCGCTCGAGCGGCGACGTGGCAGGCAGGACGATGTCGGCCCTGCGGGCGGTTGCCGTCCACCATTGCTCGTTGACGATCACCGTCTCGGGGCGGGTCCAGGCCTTCTCCAGCCTGTAGAGATCCTGATGATGATGGAACGGATTGCCGCCCACCCAGTAAACCAGCCGGATATCCGGATAGGTCTGATGCTCGCCGTCATAGCGGTACTCGGCAGCGGGGTGAAGCAGCATGTCGCTGATGCGGGCGACGGGAATGGCTTGCGAAACAGGGTTTTGCCCCTGCGGAAAGGATGGCCAGTTCATCAGTTTCTTCGGCCGGCCTACGGGCGTTGTCGAAGCGTAGCCAAAGCCGAAGCCCGTACCGGGCCGGCCGATCTGGCCGAGCATGGCCGCCAGGGTCAATCCCATCCAGATCGGCTGTTCGCCATGATCGCCGCGCTGCAGGCTCCAGGCCACCGAAACCATGGTCTTGCTTTGGGCCATCCGGGCAGCCAGCCCTGCGATGGTTTCGGCCTCAATGTCACAGATCCCGGATGCCCATTCCGCAGTCTTTTCAATGCCGTCGCTGGCCCCGGTCAGGTAGGACTCGAACGTCTCCCACCCGTGGCAATATCGGGTCAGAAACGCCCTGTCGTGCCGGTTGTTACGGTAAAGCTCGTGCGCCAGACCCAGCATCAGCGCGGTGTCGGTGTTGGGCCGGATCGGCAGCCACTCGGTCGGACCTGTGCCGCAAAAATCCGGCCGCCGCGGCGAGATATTGACGGCGGCCATGCCGTTCTTGCCCGCCCGGTCCATCCAGTACTCCACCTCATGGGTGGAGGTGCCGCTCGATGTCACCTGGGCGGTGTTGGCCGATATGCCGCCAAAGGCCACCAGCAGTTCGCAATGCTCGGCCACCAGCGCCAGGCTGGTCATATTGTCCTGAAAGGCCCGTTGAGGCATGCCGACGATATAGGGCAGCAACACCTCGGCCGCGGCGTGCGAATAGGTGTTTCGGGAATAGGTGAAGCCACCGATCGTATTGAGGAAACGGCGCAGTTGCGATTGCGCGTGATGAAACCGCCCGGCGCTCGACCATCCATAGGAGCCCGCGAAGATCGCCTCGTTGCCATGGGTCATCCGAATCCTGTCAAGTTCGGCCGCAACCAGGTCGAGCGCTGTATCCCAGTCGGTTTCGACGTAGCTGTCATTGCAGCGGTCTGACGTGCTCCGGTTTTCCAGCCAGCCCCTGCGAATGGCGGGTTTTTTCACCCGCAGACCGGCATCCCTGACGGCGTCGATCCAGCCATCGGCAATCCTTGAAGGTGCGGGATCCTGTTCAATCCCCTCCAGGCGGAGCGTCTCGCCCTCACCCACCGCCCGATAGGTGCCCCAGTGGGCCGCGGTATAACGCATCGGCAAATGCTGTCTCCCGTCGCATCGGCGGCCGCGCGGGGGCGACCGGTGCCGCAATCCCGACTACCCGTTTCGACTTTTCAGATCGTTATACATCTGCAACGCCTGTTCCGGCTTTTCAAGCTCGTGAACGACGCGGGAAACGGCCTGGATCATGGCCACCGGATCGTCCGCCTGGAAGATGTTGCGGCCCATATCGACGCCTGCGGCGCCCTGGTCGATCGCCCGGTAGGCCATCTCCAGCGCATCGAGCTCCGGCAGTTTCTTGCCGCCGGCAATCACGATCGGGACCGAGCACCCGGCGCAGATCCGCTCGAAACCCTCCTCGACGAAATAGCTCTTGACGTAATGCGCCCCGATTTCGGCGGCGATGCGGGTCGCCAGGCTGAAGTAGCGCTCGTCCCGTGCCATGTCCTTGCCGACGCCCGTCACGGCCAGTGTCGGAATGCCGTAGCGCTGCCCCTCGTTGATCAGCCTGGACACGTTCATGATGGATTTGTGCTCATACTCGGCGCCGATATAGATCTGCGAAGCCATGGCACAGGCGCCAAGGCGGATCGCGTCGTCGATATCGACGGAGACGGCCTCGTTGGAAAGCTCGGTCAGCACCGAACTGCCGGCCGTCGCGCGCAGGGCCACCGGCACGTTCATCGTCGGCGGAATGACCGAGCGCAGTATGCCGCGCGTGCACATCAGCACGTCGGCATATTCGATCAGCGGAACGATCGACAGGTCGATGCGCTCCAAGCCGCTTGTCGGCCCCTGCAGGTAGCCATGGTCGAAAGCGAGCATGACCGTGCGGCCTGTCTTGGGATTGAACAACCGGCTGAGCCTGTTCTTCAGGCCCCAGTCATAATGGGCATTGCCCTTGATGATGAAGCCTTCCTTATCCTGCGGCCGGTCGAGCCCGAAATCCTTGCCGTCCTTGATGCCGTCCATGTCAGCCATGTCGCGTCCTTCCTTTGAACTGTCTGTAAACGTGTCTCCAGGTGCCCGTCACGCCTCGTGAAGGGCCGGAGAAACTCCTAATCAAGCGCGTCTTTCATGCCGCGGAACGCCGCGGCCGGATCCGCGGTCCGCATCACGGCACTGCCGCTGACGACGAGGTCTGGGGCCACGCCTGCAATCTCGCCGATCGTGTCGGCGGTGACGCCGCCGTCGAGCTGGATGAGCGGCCCGTCCGGCCCGTAGCGCCGGCGCAGCTCGGCGACGCGACCGCAGGCCCGGTCTATGTCGGCCGGCTGCTTGCGGCGCGGATCGAGCGCGGCGACAAGCACCAGGTCGGGATCCATCGCAAGCAGTTCACCGGCATCGTCGAGCGTCGTATCGGGCATCAGGCACAGACCGGCCAGGACGGGACGGCGCGCGCTTTCCGAGGCCGCGCGGATCGCGCGCAGCGCATCGGTCGGCGCTTCGGATTCGGCTTGCACAGTCACGATGTCAGAGCCTGCCGCGACAAAGTCCGCGACATGGTCCGCCGGCCTTTGCACCATGAGATGAACGTCGCGGATCATGTTGCCCGTCAACGCCTTGACGAAGCCGGGTCCGCCGCTGATCTGCGGCACGAAAACACCGTCCATGACGTCGAAATGCAGGATGTCGCAGCCCCACGAAGCGGCTGCCTCGGCATCGGCGCGCAGATTGCCGGGATCGCCCGCAAATATGCCGAGGCTGATGCCGCGGCAGCGTTCTTTCAGGGATTCCATAGCGTTACCAGTCACATAAGGCCTCCATCGCCCGCCGGATCGATCAAATCGTGAGGTCGAGTCTTGGTCTCCAGAAGGGTCTGAAGAGTTCGATCTTGGGGCATCGGTCCATGACCACCCTGAGGCCGGCGTCCTCGGCGAGCTTGGCGGCGTCGTCGTCATAGACGCCGATCTGGCCCCACAGCACCTTGGCGCCAATGTCGATCGCTTCCTGGGCGATGCCGTAGAGCTCCTCCT
>NZ_SPNT01000008.1 GCF_004959855.1 Nitratireductor sp. XY-223
TGTCCTCGGGCAAGCCCTGCGGGAACGGTTGACCCGGACGTTTGCGTGCTCCCCCGCAAGCACGGCAGTCGTGGAAACGCCGCGCCATGATGAGACAGGTACAAAGAGTCCGGATAATGCCGCCCTTTACCGCGCCACCTACGGCGAAACCGAATCCGTCGCCGATCTCATCCCCTTCATGCTCGAGGCCTTCCTCGAAAGCGACCGCACCTTCGCCAAGGCGCAAAGGGGTGAAGGCCGACTGCCCAAAGGGCAGGGATCACATGCCAGTGGCATGTGATCAGAACCGAACGCCAGAAGCGCAAGCAAAGGGCTGTTGCCAGGATGAAGACGAATACCGTCAGCGGACAGACGGCCCCGGAAAGCTGGCCCGCAACGCTCGTCCGTCCCGCGCCGGCGATGCAGCCTTCAGGCGGTAAACCAACGGCTCTGGCGGCTCTCCAGACCGGTACGTACTACACGGGCGCCCATCTTGGGGGTGGCATTCGCAGACCCGGCAAAGAACCATGTGCCCGGTGGCGACCGGCCTTCACACTGACTTCAGATTGCTGCAAGTGCGGCCAGCCTGACCGGACATCTGCAAAACCAGCAACCGGTGGCAGAATTGTGCGTGAAGCTGACTGTAGTTGGGGAGTTCTGAGCATTGTTGGAGGATCTCACTGATATCATCCATCGAGAAAACGCCGAGTTCGGTGCGCCAGTTCTACTGTGTCCTTGAGTTCGCACTCCCAAATCTCAAGAACCTGCCAGCCCATCTCTTCGAGGCGTTTTACGTTCTGCATATCTCGCTCCTTTGTGCGTTCGAGTTTGGGTTCCCAATACGACAGGTTCGATTTCGGTTTGTGCGCGATTGGACAATTTGGATCGCGATGGCTGTGCCAGAAACAGCCATGCACAAAGATCACCTTTTTACGGTTGGAGAAAATCAAGTCAGGCCTGCCCGGTAGGTCTTGACGGTGGAGCCGGTATCGATATCCGAGGCCATGCACAAGCCTTCGTACAAGCATCTCGGGCTTCATGCCCTTACTCTTGATCTTCCGCATGTTCGCGCTGCGAACTTCCTTGCTGACCCTATCCACAATGCAGGTTCCGGCCTGAGTTCATGTTTGTTGAAACAGAATGCAAAGTGATGCACCTTGATGCAAGGTGAAGAATCAGCTTGCCGAACAAAAGTAGAACATTTACAATGGTCAAAGTGAAGAAGGGGCCGCGCATCACGGTAAGCCTATCAGAGGCGGACCATGAAGCCCTACAGACAATGGCATCCAGATACGATGTCTCATTGTCTTGGCTTACGCGGCATGCGGTCGCTGAGTTCATTAAGAGGCAGAAGGACGGGCAACTCCAATTGCCTTTGGCAAACAAGAGAGTGCCGGAAAGGAAAACATCGAATGGCTAAAGGCGGGGAATTCACAGCCATTGATCTTTTTTGCGGAGCTGGGGGCCTGTCCGAGGGTTTCCGCCAGTCGGGTTTCCACATTCTTGCTGGAAACGACTTTGATGAATGGGCAGGGGCGACTTTTGCCAAGACTCATAGCGAGGCAAAATTCCTTGGTGGTCCCATTCAGGACATTACCACCGGTGCACTTCTTAAGGCCGCCGGCCTCAAGAAAGGTCAACTGGATTGTTTAATTGGGGGTCCGCCCTGTCAGGCGTTCAGCGTCTATAACCACCAGCGCGGCATGCATGATGACCGTAGCCAACTCTTCAAAGAATACCTGCGCATGGTTGAAGAGCTGGAACCGAATTGGGTTGTTATGGAGAACGTCACCGGCATCACATCAGCCGGTCAGGGCGCAGCAGTGAAAGCGATATTGAGCGGACTCGAGAAGCTCGGCTACACGGTGGACAAACAGATATTGCGCGCCGAAGAATATGGCGTGCCTCAGGAACGCCGCCGCATCGTGTTCATCGGCAACAAGCTGGGTAAGCCAATCCTGTTTCCGGAGGCTACACACGGAGAGGGTTTAACGCCGTTTACGACCATCTTCGATGCAATCGGTGATCTACCAGAATTAGAGAACGGCGAAGATAACGGTGGCACCGGTTACCTAACGGCACCCGAAACGGATTACCAGAAGTTGCTGCGCGGCAATTCAGCCGAGGTTCTAAACCATTCAGCGCCGCGCCTTGCACCGATTAACATGGAGCGTATGAAGCATATTCCGCAGGGGGGCAGTTGGCGGGATATTCCGTTCGAACTATTGCCAGATGGCATGAAGCGTGCGCGGCGATGCGACCATACAAAACGCTACGGGCGCATGTCGTGGAGCGGCCTGTCCTGCACGATCTTAACCAAGTGCGATTTGCATTGGGGAGCATATCTGCACCCAGAACAAGACCGATCAATCACAGTCCGTGAAGCTGCCCGTATTCAGTCCTTCCCTGACTGGTTCTGTTTTGAAGGGCCGAGGACCGAACAGTACGTTCAGGTTGGCAACGCGGTTCCGCCTTTGCTTGGCCGAAAAATTGGAGAGGCTGTACTTAGAGCCGATGCTATAGATGTACGCGACAACAGCCAGAATGATCTCGCCTTGGCAAGTTAACAAAGGACCATGTCGTGTATGATCCGGCAAGTTACATTGAAGAGGTTTTAGGAAAACGTGCAATCATCGGTTTTGATCCAGGAACTGAAGGTTATTTTTGCCCCTTTATTGGTCGGGCCTGCGTCAAACGCAGCACTGCCAATACGAACAACCCTTATCCTGTTTGCACAATCAGGCAGAAAACATCCCGCGCTCCCGTTTGTGTTTGCCCCAAGCGATTTTACGCGATCGATTTTTTGCAAGACGTCATAGAGCACGTCTGGCCGGGTGAGAAGCCGGTCAACCCGCGCATCGCTAGCGAAGTGAAGATGGAAGGGTTCGGTAATGTTGATTTTGTCATTGCTGATACCCCGGACGGCGAAGATATAAACCAGTTTTTGTCGGTCGAATTGCAGGCAATCGATATCACGGGTTCAGTGCGTTCGGCCTACGACGCTCTGGTTGCAGGTGAGCATATGGAGAAGTCACCGACCTACGGCTTGAACTGGAAGAACGTCTATAAGCGCTACATCAATCAGTTGATCAGCAAGGGCTACTACCACCATCATTGGGGCACCAAGGTCGTCGCCGTCATCCAGGACGCTGTCTACAATTACATTTGTAACGACGCAGATTTTATGAGGCAGACAGACATCGATACGCCTCAGGTCAATATCATCTTCATGTCGTACAAATTTGAGGACGATGATGCCAACCTAGGGCGAAAGAAACTCACCTTGGATAAGGTTGAAGGAACGCACCACACTAATCTGCAGAATGCGGTGCTCTATAAGAGTGCGCCCGCACGTGAAGAATTCTGCAAGCGTATCCGAAACGCTTTGGCGCGGTAGGTGTGAATGAGGGGACCAACCACAGCGATTATAAATGAACTTGCCCTCAATTGGCGACCGGCTCTTGTAGGGCGCGCATGCTAATGAGAGTTACAGAACTGCGGATTCAGAATTTTCGCTCGATCAAGAACCTTAATCTTGAGTTAGGTAAGACGACGGTTTTCATCGGCCCCAATAATTCCGGAAAGACTGCAATTCTTGACGCAGTTCGAATAGCGCTCACTAGGAAATGGGGACAACGTGGCACCGGTTTCACCGAGTATGATATTCACCTCGCGACGGAGTCAGATGATCCGAAGGTTTCCCCTGGCGTCTCTATAGAAATACGCACTGAGGAAGAGCAACCGGGTGAGTGGCCGGATGAATTGCAGCAAGACCTCGATGACATTTCGCAACTTGATGCCGTCACTGGAAAGAGCTTTATCACGCTTAGAGCAAGTTGCGTATGGAACGCAGCAGACGCCGCCTTCCTGCCTGCATGGGAGTTTTTAAATGCTGCTCGTGCGCCGCTAGTAGGCCGATCAGGCCGGCGCGTGAATTTGGAGCGTTTCTGGCAGTATTTGCCCGTGTTTTACCTAGGTGCACTTCGTGATGCCGACGATGAATTTTCGTCCCGTTCACAATTCTGGGGACGCCTCCTCAAAGCGATGGAAATTCCTTCTGCCCTGGAGGCTCGTGTACAGCGACTTCTGGATATCTTAAATCGCAAGCTGCTCCAAGCAGACCCGAGACTGGCACAGGTCGCGGATGTCTTGTCAGGGGCGACAAGGGTTGCGGCAAGAGATCGTGCTGGAAGCGTTGATTTGCGCCTTGTCCCCCTCAAGTCGTGGGACCTGCTTTCGAAAGCAGAAATCATCTTGCGTAACGAACCGGACTGGCCCTGGCTGCCACTCCAAAGACACGGCCAAGGCGTCCAAAGCCTGTCGGTCGTATTCCTTTTTCAGGCTTTCGTAGAGCATCTTCTTGCCGAGCTTTACGAGGAACATAGCGTGCCAGTGTTGGCGCTCGAAGAACCTGAAACTCATCTGCATCCGCAAGCGGCGCGAACGCTGTGGGCGCATGTCAACGAACTTCCAGGCCAAAAGATTATAACAACGCATTCGCCCTATTTTGTTCAGCATGTTCCGTTTCGTGACATTAGGCTTGTCCGGCTCACGGAGGATGGCACGGAAGTCCGATGGTTGCCTCCAAGCTTTTCCGTACAGGTTCCAGACAACGCCGAACTTGCAGCGTTGGTCGGCAACAACGCGCAGTTACTGGACTTCGATACGGCGACACAAACCCTGACGGTTGGCGGAAAGCTCGAAGAGCCATTGTATCGAGATTTGCTAACTTGCTACGGCATCCATGCTGATCGGGCGGTAATATCTGGCGTCCTCCACGATCTAAAGGACCGATCACAACAGTTCATTTCTGACGATGAACTGAAAGCACTTGAAACTTATGCAAGGAGAATTCGCGGCGAAATATTCTTTGCTCATCGTTGGTTCATTGTAGAAGGCCAAGCGGAGTATCTAATCGTACACGCTCTTGCGCGTGAATTAGACTACGACCTCGATGAGCATGGGGTGTCTTTGATTGATGCCATGAACAACGGCAATCCCGCGACGTTTGCAGCATTGGCCAGGGCATTTGGCATACCTTGGTGTGCCGTATTTGACGGAGATCAGGCTGGCAACCAGTACATCCAATCGATCAAGGATCGGGACTTTGATGATGCATATGTCGATCAAAGATGTGCAGTGCACCCTAACGGAGACCTTGAAGGCCAATTGTTGGCGGACGGCCTAGAACCAGAACTGCGCACAGCTCTAAACAATACAGGGCAAGCTGATGCGATGACCATCGACAGGCCTACGCTTGAACTACGGCTGGGAAACAGTAAGGTGCATTATGCAGCTGAGCTTGCGGCTATGTTGCGGGGCAATCCGGAACTTGCCGCAAGGATGCCACAGACCTTTCGTGACGCGATAGGCGGATTGAGAGGTCTTGCATGACCGATAATCTACTTGATGCAACTCGCATAAAATTAACAGAGATTCAAAAACGAGCCGTTGATTGGAACGAGGGGGCCATGCTTGTGCTGGCCGGTCCTGGGTCCGGCAAGACACAGGTTCTTACTTGCCGAATAGCAAGGTTGCTAGACGCTTCTCGTGAGAAGAGTTTTCGGGTGCTGGCTCTCACCTTTACGAACAAAGCCGCTGATGAAATGAAGGAACGCGTGGCTGGTTTCGTACCCGGACTTGAGGAAAGGGCCAATATAGGCACTTTTCATAGCTTTTGTGGGCAAATCCTCCGGCAGCACGGCGTTCACCTCAATATCAAACCCGACTTTGCGATTTATTCGCAGCTGGATGATCGCAAAGTTGTGCTCGAAGATGCTCTCAAGCGCGCAGCCGGCGAAGGTCAGCCACTCTCGGTAGATGATGTCCGATATCTGAAAATCATAGATCAATTGAAGTCGTTGCTGATTGGCCCGGAGGAAGCCGAGTCAAAATTGTCGCGTTTCGACGACAAGGCTCGTATTGCTATGACCTACAAAGCATATGAGAATGATCTACACCAACTAAACGTGTTGGATTTCAATTCTTTGATTTTTGAAGCGCATCGGCTGATTACGAAATTTCCAGCAATTGCGGCCAGATACCGGCGGTCCCATCCCTACTGGCTGCTCGATGAGTTCCAGGACACAAATGATGCGCAGTACCGATTGATACATGCGCTAGCCGGAGACGAATTCCAGAATGTGTTTGCGGTGGCAGACGACGATCAGATCATCTACCAGTGGAACGGTGCAAGCTTCCGACAAATCCAGAGACTGCGAAGTGATTTTGGAGTTGAGTTGATACAACTCCCAACAAATTATCGTTGCCCGCCATCCATAGTCGAGGCTGCAAACAAGCTGGTCTCCTACAATGCGCACCGCACTGAAGCAAAGAAACCGCTTCAGGCCGGAAAGACTAAGCTGAAGTTTCCAGAGTCCGAGCACATACAGCTTCTTGTGTATGGATCCCAAGAGGAAGAGGCTGAGGGTGTTGCCTTAATGATCAGCCGACGTGATCGAACGGAGTGGGGACAAACCGCGGTTTTGGCGCGCAATCGCTCACTGTTGGAAAAGATCCATCAGGCACTGCAAGAAAAAGGAGTGCAGGCAGTTATAGCGCAAAGACGCGACGACTTTTTGTCACCCGAATTTCGTTGGCTCGTAGCTTGTCTGGTACAGACCGTTAGGCCGCTCGATAACCGAAACATCACTGTCCTGATCGAGGCATTTAATCGGATTGCCGGCATCGAGGTATCTGTAGATCAAGTCATTGCTGATGCGGAAGCGACGGGTCACGGTTATTTTGGCACGTGGTTGAATGCTGCCAAGCAAATCATCTCCGATGATAAACACTCAAAACTCCTGGAAATGGCAGGCCGATTAGCGGATGAGCCGTTCGCAGCAAAGAAGATGTTAAGGGATTTGATTACAGAGTTCCGGGCGACGCTTGATGGAGATGAACCGGATCGAGACCTTTCGCAGGATTTGAAGGCATGGACTGAAATCGGTCGGGACATCGCCATGCACGTAGGTGGGCAAGCTCCATTGGACCAGTTTCTGCAAGAACTTCAGCTCCGTTCGAAAGAACCGACACCTCAGCCGGGTACGGTTACACTTATGACTGTGCATGCTGCCAAAGGGCGTGAATTCGACACCGTTCATCTAATTGGCATGGCCGAAGACATTCTTCCCTCCTACCAAAGCCGCCAGAAAGGTGACAGCAGTCCTGAAATGGAAGAGGAGCGCAGGAATTGCTTTGTTGCCATCACTCGTGCGAAAGAGTGTCTCATAATCAGTAGATCGCAGGAGTATCGAGGTTGGTCAAAACAACCGTCCCGGTTTCTTATTGAAATGGAACTCGCTGATACTGAGCAGTAGTGGCTGCGATTGCTGTATTGGACCCTGAATTTGACGTCGACGCATTACCGACCATGCTCACCGCCTTGCGGTGGCCCGGTTTCCACCACCACTGGGAACGCTTCGCTCAACAGCCGACACCGCGAGAACTGGCACTGGATCGTAAGACCGTATGTCCGTTTCTACCGTTGAGGTGGCTCGCCCTACACTGCACGTTCGAGGGTTGCTCGGACGGGCTGAGCCGATCCTCATCACAGGAGGACGAGCCGTGGCAGATTATAGAGAAGCATTTGTCGGAATCGATGTTGCCAAATTGAGAAACGCCATCGCGATTGCCGATGCGGGCCGTGAGGGAGAGGTTCGCTTCTTCGGAGAAGTTGACGCTTGTGTCGCAAGCATGCGCCGGACCATTCAGCGGATCGCCGACAGATTTGATCGACTGCATTTTTGCTATGAGGCCGGACCGACAGGCTATGGGCTCTATCGGCTCATCCGTTCTCTCGGGCATGAATGCACGGTCGTCGCCCCGTCGCTGATCCCAAGGAAGCCTGGCGACCGGGTGAAGACGAACCGCCGGGACGCTCTCTCGCTCGCCCGGCTTTTGCGTGCCGGCGAGCTTACTGCGGTGTGGGTTCCCGATGCAGGCCACGAGGCGATGCGGGATCTCGTCCGCGCACGGTCGGCAGCGGTCGAGATGCTGCGGGTCCATCGCCAGCAGGTGAGCGCTTTCATGCTCAAGCACGGCCGCGTCTATCCGCGCAAGAAAGGCTGGACGATGCGCTATTTGCGCTGGTTGCAGGAACAGGTGTTCGATCACCCGGCGCACCAGATCGCGCTGCAGGAAATGGTTGAAGCCGTACGCATCTCCAAAGAGCGGGTTGAACGGCTGGAGCGCACCATCGAGGAGTTCGTTCCGGCCTGGTCGTTGGCACCGGTCGTACGAGCGCTACAGACCTTGCGTGGCGTGGATCTGATCGTCGCTGTGACATTCGTCACCGAAGTTGGCGACGTGAGCCGGTTCGAAAGTCCGCGCCAGCTCATGGGATATCTCGGCCTCGTTCCCGGTGAGCGCTCGACTGGCGACACTATCAGGCGCGGCGGCATCACCAAGGCAGGAAACAGCCGGGTGCGCCATATGCTGGTTGAGAGTGCCTGGGCCTATCGGCATCCGCCCAGGGTCGGCGTAAAGAAGCTGTACAGACTGGAGCAGGCGTCACCGCGCGTGCGCGAGATCGCATGGAAGGCGCAGAACCGCTTGACGGCCCGATACCGCATGCTGAGTGGACGCGGCAAGCGGCCAACGGTGGTCTGCACTGCGGTCGCCCGCGAACTGGCCGGCTTCATGTGGGCCATTGCCAGGGAGGCGCAGGCAAGCTGATCTTGCCCTTGTGGCAACACGAAACTCGCGCATGGGCGGAGGCGGGACCACGGCAGGGAAATGTCCGTCGAATGCTTTGTGGCCGGCTACTGGCCGACGCCCGCTGTAAGACAGGAACAGACCCGGACGCACAATCGGAAATGCGGTAGCCAACCCGCGCATCAGAGCTTGATCACCGACGTCCTTCAGTTCCGCCTCCACCCATGCGCGATCAATATCATGAACAGCCGATCTCCTCCTCGTTCTGGATCGGCCGGATATTCGACGTGCCAAACCTTGACAGCGGACATCAGAGCATTCGCGGAGGGCCGCCTTGTTGCATCGTTTAATTTGATGCCTGATTGGGGTATGGAACTCGATGGCATCAATCAAGCGGCTCGGCTTTCTGGCCGAGCGACATCCGGACGGGCGGGTATTGGTCAAGCAGGCCAATATCCGCTTGACCAAGGGCCATGCCAAGCTCGATCCCACGCTGGTGTGCGACCGGCTGGTCACGCGCTGGCGGCTGCGTGTACCGTCAAGTTGGCTGAAAGGCGGTGCCCCATGATTGGTAAGCCGGAATTACTTGGCATCGCCAGGACGCTACGGCTTACGCCACATGTTGTCGAGAAGGACTATGCGCTCGGCTGGGCGCTTGCCGGTATTTTTGCTCATAAAGAGCTTACCGATAGCTGGGTCTTTAAAGGCATGCCTGAAGAAGTGCTACTTTGAAACGTACCGGTTCTCCGAAGATCTGGACTTTACACTTAAGGCTCGCACCTTGATGAGGCGTGCTTGAAGCGTGTCTTTGCGGAAATCGCGGACTGGATATACGAACGGAGCGGACTCGAATTCCCTGCCGACCTGCAGGACTTCGAAATATTCGAAAACCCGCGCGGCAACCCGAGTTGCCAAGGCAAGCTGAGTTAATGCAATTCCGTCCTCGGGCGCGCATCGTCGTATATAAAGGATATAAGCGTTTTTCATGCCCTGTAGCATTCTCGTTCTTGTCCGGCGGAAGCTTCTTCCGCGTATTCGGGGGCTGGACGAGATGACGGATCGGCGGCGTAATCGGGGTGCGAGAGCAAACGGCCATGCGGAAGCTGTTTCCGTTCCGCCGTCGCATCGCGCCATTGATGAGTCGTTTCTGGATAGGACGATCGAGATTTTCCAGACCCGCACGGATCGGCCGCTCACCAGGGAAGACGCGCGTGAGATGATCGAGAATGTGACGGGGTTCTTTCGCATTCTTGGCGAATGGAACCAGGCGGAACAGGAATCGCGGGATTCTGATCCGGCCGAGGAATGATGCTTCCGTCTTGACGGCAAGCATCACGGGACATGAAATCATCGTCAGACTTGAATTTGCCGTTTTCCCTTGAAGCAGAAACAATTGCGTTTATGCTTCAGGAAGCGGTGAAGTAAACAAACAAAACAGATGATGAGCGACGCAGCCGTGATCCGGGGGCGCATGCCCCAAACACGAAATCTGGCTGTAAAGGAATTCATCCATGGCGCGACGCATCAAAAACACCGCTCGCAAGAACGTTCAGACTTCCTCCGAACCGAATCAGACCGTCAAGGCGCTGCTTTATGCGCGGGTATCGTCGAAAGAGCAGGAGAAAGAAGGCTTCTCCATCCCGGCGCAATCCAAGTTGCTGCGCGATTATGCGGCACAGAACGGCTTCAGGATCGTCGAGGAGTATATAGACGTCGAAACGGCAAAGAGCACCGGGCGCACCAACTTCGGCGAGATGATCAAATATCTGCGCAAGCATC
This sequence comes from Nitratireductor sp. XY-223, assembly GCF_004959855.1. Taxonomy (GTDB): domain Bacteria; phylum Pseudomonadota; class Alphaproteobacteria; order Rhizobiales; family Rhizobiaceae; genus Hoeflea_A. The sequence continues at coordinate 10,414 of NZ_SPNT01000008.1, forward strand.
CTGGCGTGCGGGTGGTGCTGGTGGAGAAAACCGACCGGCTCTATCGCAACCTCAAGGATTGGGTGACGCTTGACGAGTTGGATATCGAGATACACCTCGCCAAGGAGGGCACGGTCCTCTCGGCCAATTCTCGCTCATCGGAAAAGTTCATGCACGGCATCAAGGTGCTGATGGCGAAGAACTATATCGACAACCTCTCCGAGGAGGCGCGCAAGGGGCAGATGGAGAAGGCCGAACAGGGCATCTGGCCGTCCAGGGCGCCGCTGGGCTATCTCAACGTCACCGCGAAGGACGGCAAGAAGATCATCGAGCCGGATCCGGCGATGGCGCCCATGGTCACCAGGCTGTTCGAGCGCTATGCGACCGGCCATTATTCGCTGAAGGCACTCACCAGGGCGGCCCATGCCGACGGCTTTGTCTACCCGAGGAGCGGCAACCGCGTTCCGGTCAGCACGATCCACGCCATCCTGCGCAACCGTCTCTATTCGGGAATGTTCGAGTGGAACGGCAAACTGCACCAGGGCAGGCACGAGCCGTTGGTTTCGATAGAACTATGGGAGCGGGTTCAGGGCGTCCTGACGGGGCGGAACACGACGCCGATCCATTCCTATGGCCGCGAATTCGCCTTCTCCGGCCTCATGAAATGCGCCGATTGCGGCTGCGCCGTCGTGGCTGAAATCAAAAAGGGCAAATACATCTACTACCACTGCACCGGCCATGCCGACGGCAATCGCGGCAACCCGTCCGACTGCCGGCGCAAATATGTGCGTGAGGAGGCGCTGGAGACGCAATTCGCGGCGCTGCTGGATCAGCTCTATTTCGACGAAGAAGTGCTGGAATGGGTGCGCGAGGCGCTCAAAGCCAGCCATGCGGACGAGCGGCGCGAGCATGAGGAAGCCATCAAGCGCTGCCAGGCCGAATACAAGCGGCTGGAGGACCGGCTGAATGCCATTTATCTCGACAAGCTCGACGGGCGGATCGATCAGGCCTTCCATGATCGCATGGCCAAGGCGTGGAAGACAGATCAGGTGAAGTTGTTGCGCGAGATCGAGCGGCATACGGATGCCGAACATTCATATATGGACGATGGAGTCAGGCTGCTCGAATTGGCCCGGAATGCCCGCGAACTTTTCGCCAAACAGGAAGCTCACGAGAAAAAACGGCTCCTGAACCTGGTGCTGTCGAACTCGATCTGGCGGCAGGGAGAGGTTGAGGCGACCTTCCGGCAACCATTTGATTTACTTGCAAAAACGACCGCAGAAATCGCGTCCAGAAATGATCCTAAAGGAGATTTATCCACAGGTCATACAGTTTGGCTGGGGAACCTGGATTCGAACCAGGACTAACGGAGTCAGAGTCCGCGGGTCTACCGTTAACCTATTCCCCAATCAGCGCCGCCGGCGCGGCGGCGTTATAGCCAGAATTATAACGCCATGTAAATGGCGGTGCAAAATTTATTTCCGCGCCGGTTTAACGCCGATTCAAATAATCGTTTGGCGAACCATGACGGCGCTGTTACAGTTTCCGCAACGCAGAACAGACAAGCGCCCGCTGCCGCATTTCGCTGGCGCGGCGCGACAGGAAACAAAGTGACAGACCCCGATGAGGACGCTGAGCCGTCCGCAAATGGGGCGCTGAGAACTGGCGAGGCAGCAGGGCGAGAAACGAACGTCCGATCCGCTGCCGGGGGCGAAGCAGGCGAAGACCGCCGCGACGCCGACGCCGCGAGGGATGCCGGGCAAGACTCGGAATCCCGGCGCTCCGAACAGGTCAATAACAGCCCCGCCGGCGCTGAGCCGCAGGACGGCGCGTACGGCTCGGCAAAGGGCCGCAAGCGGCGCCGGCGGTCGCGCCGCGGCAAGGGCGGACGCGGTGATGGCGGCCAGCCTTCGAGCGGCGACGGGCGCGAAGCCGGGCAGCAGCAATCCCAGGACAATCAGGAAAATAAGCAGGCGAAACGCGGCAACGGCCGCGACCACGCGGCCGGGGAGAAGCAACACGCCCGCCACGCCTCCAATCCGTGGCGGCACAAGCGCCAGCACCCGAAGGGGCCGCTCTATGCGGCGCTCGATCTTGGCACCAACAATTGCCGGCTGCTCGTCGCGGTGCCGACCAAGCCCGGCCAGTTCCGGGTGGTCGACGCGTTCTCGCGCATCGTGCGGCTCGGCGAGGGCCTGGGGGCGAGCGGCGAACTCTCGCAGGCGGCGATGGACCGCGCCGTCGACGCGCTGAAGGTCTGCGCCACCAAGATGAAGAACCGGCCGGTGCGCCGCCACCGGCTGATTGCCACCGAGGCCTGCCGCTCGGCGAAGAACGGCTCGGAGTTCCTCGACCGCGTCAAGGACGAGACCGGGCTCGATCTGGAGATCGTCAACCGCGAGACCGAGGCGCGGCTCGCCGTTTCCGGCTGCTCGTCGCTGGTCGGGCGCGAGACCGACGGCGTCGTCCTCTTCGACATCGGCGGCGGCTCGTCGGAAATCGCCGCCATCGATCTCTCCGGCAGCCGCTCCAACCGGCTGGCCAACCACATCGCCGCCTGGACATCGCTGCCGGTCGGCGTCGTCACCCTGTCGGAGCGCCACGGCGGCCGCGACGTGACCGACAAGATCTTCGCCGAGATGGTCGAGGAGGTCTCCGACCTGCTCGAGGGCTTCCGCTGCCCGGAGATCCCGGGCTGCAACGGCGGCGGCGAGGGCGTCTTCCACCTGCTCGGCACCTCCGGAACCGTGACCACGCTGGCCGGCGTTCATCTCGACCTGCCGCGCTACGACCGGCGCCGCGTCGACGGGCTGTGGCTGTCGAGCCGCGACGTCGACCGCATGACGCAAAAGCTTCTGTCGTGGGATTTCCACGCCCGCTCGTCCAATCCCTGCATCGGCTCCGACCGCGCCGACCTGGTACTCGCCGGCTGCGCCATCCTCGAGGCGATCCGCCGCCGCTGGCCGTCGGAGCGCCTGCGCGTCGCCGACCGCGGGCTGCGCGAGGGGCTGTTGACGGAAATGATGGCCGCCGACGGCATCTGGCGCCGCGGCCGAGGCCGGCGCAACTATTACAAGCGCCCGCAGGGGCCGAAGCGCGGCGAGCGTCCGGGCGAGGGGGAGAAAAGCCGATGAGCGGCCCGTCCTCGGGAAACAGGACCGGGCGCAAGCTCGGCCAGAAGATCAAGAAGCGCGGCAAGATCAAGGCCTCGTCCAGGCGCTGGCTGGAGCGCCATATCAACGATCCCTACGTGCAGCGCGCCCAGCTCGAGGGCTACCGCGCCCGCGCCGCCTTCAAGCTCCTGGAGATCGACGCCAAGCACAAGATCCTCGAAGGCGCGAAGCGCATCGTCGATCTCGGCTCGGCGCCCGGAAGCTGGTCGCAGATCGCCGCCAAGGTGACGGATTCGACCGACGGGGACCCGCGCGTCGCGGCCATCGATTTCCTCGAGATGGACCCGGTGCCGGGCGTGAAGTTCCTGCAGATGGATTTCCTCGACGACGACGCGCCGCAAAGGCTGATCGAGGCCTGCGGCGGCGCGCCGGACCTTGTCCTCTCCGACATGGCGGCGCCGACCACCGGCCACCGCCGCACCGACCACCTGCGCACGATGCACCTGTGTGAGGTGGCGGCCTATTTTGCCGTCGATGTTCTGAAGGAGGGCGGCCATTTCCTCGCCAAGACCTTCCAGGGCGGCACCGAGGCGGACCTGCTTTCAATGCTGAAGAAGAACTTCAAACAGGTCATCCACATCAAGCCGCCCGCCTCGCGCGCCGAATCGGTCGAGATGTACCTGCTCGCGAAGGGCTTCAAGGGACGGCCGGCATAAGGCCAATTATTCTGCCTGCGGAGATTGCTGCTCATGACCCACATAATGTCTGACGGTACGCCCTTCTGTTTTTGCGATATTGGGGATGCCGAATGCCGCATTGATTCAATCGAAGAAATCCACAGCACGTTATTGCTCACTGCATGGCGGCCGATAGAGCTGCTCTCTGACAAGCTAGAGGATGCGATCAGGAGATTGTTGTCCAAGGGGGCAATAAACGTCATCTGCATCGGACAACATTCGGAGGCACTGCACGATCTCATTGATGACGTCATTGTGTCGATGTCGTCGGATGAGGGGTCGGATTTGTTGGACAGCGTGACGGTGTGGATTGAGGCCGAAGAATTTCCAGGGGCCGTGCGTCGGTATATATACAAACATGAATTTGATACCGAGAATGAGGATAGTTTTTCCCTCATTTTCATTGGCAACACCGATGATCGAAAAGATAAATCTGTGTTCGAGTGCCTGATGCGACTTTAACAAGTCGCCTGATTCGGAAATGTTCACGCCCCGATCGATGGCAAAGCATGCGCGGCTTAAAGTTTATTGGATAATTCTGGCCAATCCGCCGGACAATTTTGTGCACCAACGTGGAATAGGAGTGACCGCGCTGGGTAAGGCGGACGCGATAGATCTTGTCAGGGAACACGTGGACGGGGCTGGCTCACCTGAATACGAACTCGTTGTTTGCGAAGTGTTGGATTTTCAGGAGCTGGATCAAAATCATGTTGTTCCCAACATGGGTAACCACTTGCGACGCGGCGTGTGGTACCCGGACCTTTATTGGACCTGAACACAACGCTGCCCGCTTCATTCAAACATTACGGATCGTTGGCTATATCCATTTGGCCTTGTACTTTTTCTGTTCCCTTTGCCGCCTTTCCGTGGTACCAGCCAACGCCAACTTCTGATCGAGCAACGAGACTGCAGCGGCGCCGAAGCGGCGGGCCGTCGCATTCCCACACCTTAGAGGATTGGCCATGGTGCGCATTATCGAATCGGCGACCGGACACGAAGCCCTTACCTTTGACGATGTGCTGCTGCAGCCCGGCCACTCGACGGTGTTGCCCGGCGAGACGGACATCCGCACACGTATCGCCCACGATATCGACCTTAATCTCCCCATCGTCTCCTCGGCGATGGACACCGTCACCGAGGCGCGCCTCGCCATCGCCATGGCGCAGGCCGGCGGCATCGGCGTCATCCACCGCAATCTGACGCCCGAGGAACAGGCCGAGGAGGTCCGCCAGGTCAAGAAGTTCGAATCCGGCATGGTCGTCAACCCGGTTACAATAGGCCCGGACGCGACGCTCGGCGACGCGCAGCTCCTTATGAAGACGCACGGCATTTCCGGCATTCCGGTGGTCGAGAACGGCGGCACGGGCGGCCAGAACAGCGGCCGCCTCGTCGGCATCCTCACCAACCGCGACGTGCGCTTCGCCTCCGATCCGGGACAGAAGATCAGCGAGTTGATGACCAGCGAGGGGCTGGTGACGGTCGGCGAGAATGTCGAGCAGCACGAGGCCAAGAAGCTGCTTCACCAGCACCGCATCGAAAAGCTGCTGGTCGTCGACCCGGACGGCCACTGCATCGGCCTGATCACCGTCAAGGATATCGAGAAGTCGCAGCTCAATCCCGATGCGTCCAAGGACGCGCAGGGCCGCTTGCGCGTCGGCGCCGCCACCACAGTCGGCGAGGACGGCTTTGAGCGGGCCGAGCGGCTGATCGACGCCGGTATCGACCTCCTCGTCATCGACACGGCCCACGGCCATTCGCAGCGCGTCCTCGACGCCGTCTCCAGGGTCAAGCAGTTGTCCAATTCCGTGCGCATCATGGCAGGCAACGTGGCAACGTCGGATGGCACCAAGGCGCTGATCGATGCCGGCGCCGACGCGATCAAGGTCGGCATTGGGCCGGGCTCCATCTGCACGACGCGTATCGTCGCCGGTGTCGGCGTGCCGCAGCTCTCGGCCGTTTTGAGCGCCGTCGAGGCCGCCGCCGAGCGCAATATCCCGGTGATCGCCGACGGCGGCATCAAGTATTCCGGCGACATGGCCAAGGCGATTGCCGCCGGCGCCTCGGCGGTGATGATCGGATCGCTCCTTGCCGGCACCGACGAAAGCCCCGGCGAGGTCTATCTCTACCAGGGCCGCTCCTTCAAGGCCTATCGCGGCATGGGCTCGGTCGGCGCCATGGCGCGCGGTTCGGCGGACCGCTATTTCCAGGCCGAGGTGCGCGACACGCTGAAACTGGTGCCGGAAGGCATCGAGGGGCAGGTGCCCTACAAGGGGCCCGTGGCCGCCGTGCTGCACCAGCTCGGCGGCGGCCTGAAAGCCGCAATGGGCTATGTCGGTGCCGCGAACCTTGACGAGCTGCACGAGCGCGCCCGCTTCGTGCGCATCTCCGGCGCGGGCCTGCGCGAAAGCCACACCCACGACGTGACGATCACCCGCGAAAGCCCCAACTATCCGGGCAGTGTCTGACGCAGCCGCCGATCGCCACGTTAATCGCGCCTCCTGGTGGGACCGGGCGGTGTGAGACCCCTGGCGAATTCAGTGCAGTGGCGAGTACGCCTCCGGATGGCCGCCCGGTCGCCTTTTGCCGCGGCCTCATGCATTTATCGAATTGCGATTGACAGCGCCCGCAGCCGTGCCAATTTGCCGGGTGGGAGCGGCTGTGCCCGCGCATATTCGAGCCTCAAGGAAGAAACTGCTTGACCTCAAGTTAACTTGAGGAATTAGGATCAATATCAGATAGGTAAAGACCGGGGGAGGGCGGCATCGAGCGCGACCAGGTGCAATGGAGGGAAATCACGGCGCCGGGCCTGCGCGTTCCGCTCGCCGCCGCCTGCCTTGGCGTCTGGCTGCATGCCGCCGACGGGCTGCTTGTCTCCACCATGACCCCGGCGATCGTCGCCGATATCGGCGGCGTCGCGCTCGTTCCCTGGACCTTCGCCCTCTACGAGATGGGCACCATCGTCGTCGGCGCTGCGGGCGGCCTCTTGTCCATGCGTTTCGGCATCCGCCTGCCGATGGCGCTGGCCGGTGCCCTGTTCGCCCTCGGTTGCGCGGTGAGCGCGCTGGCGCCGGCAATGGAAGTGCTTCTCCTGGGCCGCATATTCCAGGGCCTCGGCGGCGGCGGCCTGATGGCGCTCTCCTTCGTGCTGACCGCCGTTCGGTTCCCGCCGCGGCTCGTCCCCCGGGTCATGGCGGCGATCTCGACCATCTGGGGCGTATCGGCCTTCACCGGGCCGCTGATCGGCGGGCTCTTCGTCGAGTTCTCGAACTGGCGCAACGGCTTCTGGTTCTTCGCCCTGCAGGCGCTCGCCCTTGCGGCCTGGATGTTCCTGCAGAAGGACAAGGGCGACGGACCGAAGGCGGCGGAGCACGAACGCTTTCCGCTGCAGCGGCTGATGTGGCTTTGCGCCGGCGTCGTGCTGGTCGCCTATGGCGGCATCGACGTCGCGCCGCTCGGCACGACGGTCTTCGTCCTTCTCGGCCTTTTGTGCCTGGCGCTGTTCGTCCGCCTCGATGCCGGCCACACGGAAAGCCGCCTGCTGCCGCCGCGGCCCCTCAGCCTGTTCGACCCGATCGGCGCGGCGATCGTCATGATCATCTGCTTCGCCGCCGCGACGACGGCCGTCACCATCTACGTGCCGTTGCTGATCACCAGCCTGCACGGCGTTTCGGTGCTGGTCGCCGGTTATGTCATCGCGCTCGAATCCATCGCCTGGACGGTCGCCGCGCTGCTGGTCTCCGGGCAGCCGCCGTCGCGCGACCGCATGTTCATCCTCACCGGCATGACGATCATAACGGTCGGCACCGCCGGCCTCATCTACGCCGTGCCGCAAGGTCCTGTCTGGCTGGTGGCGGTCTTCGCCTCGATGCTGGGCTTCGGATTCGGGACGGCCTGGACGTTCATCCTGCGCCTTGCGACCGGCATCGCGCCGCAGGAAGAGACAAGGCGGGTCTCAAGCGCTCTGCCGACCGTTCACCGCCTCGGTTTCGCGCTTGGCGCCGCCTTCATCGGCATCGTCGCCAACGCGTCCGGCATAGACGATCCGGCGCGGCTGAAATTCGTCGCCGCGGCGGTCTTCATCGCCAGCCTGCCGCTGGCGCTGCTCGGCCTCTTCGCGGCGACGCGGTTCGTCGCCGGCACGCGGGCCTGACCATCAAGGGCGTTTGAGTTCAGATCTGCAGCCGTTCCGATAGCGTCTCGCGCAGATTGTCCGTTCGCGCGGTCTCGAAGACGCATTCCCCGTGGTCGAGCAGATAGACATGGTCGGCGGCTTCCTCGACGAGCGTCAGGTTCTGCTCGACGATCAGGAACGACCGCCCGGCGGCTTTCGCCTCGAGGATGAATTGCGCCATCCTGTCGATGTTCTCCGGCTGCACGCCCTCCGACGGCTCGTCCAGGATGACCAGCGGCGTGTCTTCAGCGAGCGCCCGGCAGAAGGAGAGGATCTTCTTTTCGCCGCCCGACAGCGTGCCGGCTGTCTGCTGCAGGCGCTCCTCGATGCGCGGAAACTGTCCGAAGAGCTCGCGGTACCGCGTAAGGTCGCGGTCCGGCCGGTGCAGCGTCAGGTTCTCGAAGATCGAAAGGCCGTCGAAAACGACGCCCTCCTGCGGCGCGTAGCCGATGCCGCATCGTCTGCGGCCATGCGCGGGCAGGGCGGTGACATCCTGTCCCTTCATTGAGATCGTGCCGCTTTCTGCGGGGAGCTGGCCGGCGATGAGTTTCACCAGGGTCGACTTGCCGACGCCGTTGCGGCCGGTGACGAACACGGCCTGCCCGGAGCCGGCGGCGAGCGATACGCCGCGCACGACGGTGACGTCGCCATAACCGCCGGAAAGGCCGTTGACATCGAGCAGGGCGGTCATTTCGTGCCTCCGCTATAGACCGCCTGGACCTCCGGATCGGCCCGCACGGCGGCGATGTTGCCCTCGGCCAGGAGCCGGCCCTGGTGCATGACGAAGACGTGGTCGCTCAAGCGCTCGACCACGCGCATGTCGTGCTCGATGATGATGGCGGTCGAACCGATCGACGCGTTGATCGCGGCGATCGCCTCGATCATCTGTGCCGTCTCGCCGGTGGAAAGCCCGGCGCAGGGCTCATCCAGCAGCACGAGCCGCGCCTCGGTGAGATAGGTCATCGAAAAGTCCAGCATCTGGCGCTGGCCGAGCGACAGCGCGCCGGCGGTCGTCCCGCCGTCCTTCAGGAAGACAAAGCGTTCCGCCAGTGCTTCGAAAAGATCGCTGCGCCATGCGTGCGGCCGCATGGAAAACAGCGCCGCGAGGCCGATCCGGTTCGCCCACAGCGCGATATCCAGGTTTTCATCCACCGTGAGATCGGCGAACACGGATGGGACCTGGAACTTCCGGGAGATATCCCGGCGCGCCACTTGATACGGCTTGAGGCCGGCCAGCGAATGGCCGTGCCACGCGATGTTGCCGGCGGTGAGGGGCAGGCGGCCCGTCATCGCATTGAAGGCGGACGTCTTGCCGGCGCCATTCGGACCGATGATGGCGTGGATCCCGGGCTTGTCGATCCGCAGACTGAGGCCATCGAGAATGCGCACGGGGCCGATTCTCACCCCCACGCTGTCGAAGACGAGGGACGGCGCGTCATCGCTCCTGTGCGGGGGAGCGGCGACATCCCGGCGTCGCGAGGGTCTGCGCGCGGCGTCCGAAAACCACCCGGGCAGTGCGCCGGCGAGCCCCACCAGCCCTTGCGGGAACTTCAGCACGGTGACGATGAAGATCAGCCCGATCACCGCTTCCCAGTAGCGGAACGCGTCGCGCAGCTCGGAAGCGAGGAAGCCGATGACGACGGCGCCGATCACCGGCCCGGCGATCGATGCCCGCCCGCCCACCGCGGTCCAGATGACGAATTCGGCCGACAGCAGGAAGCCCACCGATTGCGGCGTGACGATGCCCTGATGCGGCGCGTAGAGCGCGCCGGCAAGGCCCGCGAGCCCGGCGCTGATGCCGAAGGCCGCGGCCTTCAGGGCGCTGGTGTTGAAGCCGAAGAACTGCAGCCGCTCCTCGTTCTGCGCCGTTGCCGAGAGCAGGACGCCGAACGGCGTCTTCAGCAGCCAGTAAAGGCCGAGGCTGACGACTGCGAGCACGCCTACGATGACGAAATAGAGATTGCCGAAACTGTCGATGCCCGGCAGACCCGGAATGCCGGTCATGCCGTTGAAGCCGCCCGTGATCGTGTCGGCGCTGTTGGCGAGCTGGAAACCCAGCATCGTCAGCGCCAGCGTGATCAGCGAGAAATAGGGGCCGGAGCCGATCTGCCGGTTGAAGACCAGCAGTCCGACCAGCGCCGCCAGCAGCGCGGGAACCGCGACTGCAACCGCCAGCAGCGGGACGAGCATGAAGACATTCCCGTCTGCGCCCTTGAGGGCAGCGCCCGCGATATAGGCGCCGATGCCGAAGAACAGCGCCTGTCCGAGCGGCAGGAACCCGGCCCGCCCCCAGCACAGCGCGATGCCCTGGCCGACCAAGCCGAAGATCAGGTAGAGCCCGAGCTGGTAGGCCGTGAACATGCCGGACAGCGCCGGCACCGCAAGGAGAAGCACGAAGGCAAGAAGGCTAGCGACGCGAGAATAGGCCATCGGGTCTCAGCCACAGGAAAAGGATGGAGATCAGGAGCACGGCCATGTAGCCGCTGGTCTTGGCGAACAGCGTCGAAATCACCGCATCCGTGCCGCCGATGACCGTGGAGCCGATCAGCAGCCCCTCGAGCGAACCGAGCCCGCCGACGACCAGGATGAAGAAGGACGACAACAGGTAGTCGATGCCCATATAGGGTTCGACCCGCACCAGCGGCGCAAGCGCGACGCCGGCGAGGCCCGCCGTGCAGACACCGAAGACGAATGTCATGCGCGCCAGGCGCGCCGTGTCGATGCCGACGGCTGCCGCGAGCGGCGGATTGGACACCATCGCCTTGATGCGCGCCCCGGTATTGCTGCGGCGATACCAGATAAAGAGCAGGCCGAAGAAGCCGGCGATCACGGCGAGCAGCACAAGGCGGTAGGAGGGATAGGCGATGCCGAAAAGGTCGACGGTTCCGGGAAGCACCTGGTCGATGCTCTTGTAGTCGCGGCCGAAGCTCACCTCGACGATCTTGCGCATCAGGATGGAAAGCCCCCATGTCGCCAGCAGCGTATCGAAGGGGCGGCTGTAGAGGTGCCTGACGATCGACCACTCGACGCAGTAACCGACGATGCCGCAGACGCCAAGCGCCAGCGGCACCGCCGCGAGGATTGGAAGCCCTGCCTCCTGTGTCACGTAGACGCTGAACGCACCCAGCATGACGAACTCGCCGTGGGCCATGTTCATCACGCCGAGCAGGCCGAAGACGACAGCGAGCCCCAGCGCGATCAGCGCCAGGGTCGCGACGGCATAGACGAGGTTCATGCCGTTTGTGAGGATCAGATCCAATTCCGTTGGCTTTCCAACCGCTTACTGGCAGTTCTTACCGGCGCTTACGGCGGGGAAGACCTCCACCACCTTGAAGCCCGCGCCGTCTGCCTCAGCGAGGAAGACGTCCCTTGAAACGTGCCGCTCACTCATGGTCGCCCGTCCGCGCGGCCCGTCATAGCTGGTCCCGTCGGCCGCGTTCTCCAGGTCGGCCACATCCAGCGAGCCAGCCTTTTCCGCCAGCGCCTGGAGCAGCTTCATGCCTTCATAGCATGATTCACCCAGCGTATTGAGGGCGGCCGCGTCGGCGCCGAACTTGCCGTGATAGGCTTTCGAGAAGGCGGTTGCCGCCGGCGTGTCGATTGCGGCGAAATAGCCGGCCGAGGAATAAAGGTTCTTCGAGTTCTCGGCGCCGATGCCGGCCAGCGTGTTCTCCTCGATCAGCGTTCCGAGGCGCACGACGGAATCCGGCAGGCCGAAACTCGCGAAGGCGCGGTTGAAGCCGACGGACGCGCCGCCGACCAGCGTGATCAGCACCGCGTCGGCGCCGCTGCTCTTGATCTTGGCGAGGTTGCTGTCGAAATTGTCCGCCGTGAACGGCAGGTATTCCTCGCCGACAATCGTGCCACCGGACGCCTCGATATAACCCTTGGCGGCGGTATTGGTGTCGCGCGGCCAGTTGTAGTCGTTGCCGATCAGGTACCACTTGCTGGCCCCCTTGTTGGCGGCCATCCACGGGATCACCGGCTCAAGCTGTTGCGCCGGCGTCTCGCCGAGCACATAGGTTCCGGCCGCGCATTCGCCGCCCTCGTAGACCGGCGTATAGATATAAGGCACCTGTCCCTTGAAGAGGTTGGTGAGCGCGCCGCGCACGGCGCTGTCATGCATGCCGATGAAGGCGTCGACCTTCTCGCCCTTCCACAGCTTGAGGGCCGCCTGGTTGGCGTCCGACGGCGGGCCGCCGACATCGGCGAAGATCGGCTCGATCATGCGCCCCAGAATGCCGCCGGCCCCGTTGATCTCGGCGACGGCGAGGTTGGTGGCGTTCTCGCAGGACGGGCCGAAAAGCCCGCCCGGGCCGGATTGCGGCAGCAGGACGCCGACCTTGATCGGATCGGCGGCGAGCGCCGCGCCGACCGCGGGAACGGCGCTCATTGCCGCCGTGGAGGCGGCGAGTTTGATGAACAGTCTGCGGTCCATGATCTGTACTCCCTGTCGTTCTTAGAGTTTCGGCGCTTCGCCGGGCCCGAGCACGGCCTCGACCGCCGCCGCGATCGCCAGCAGTTGCTCGTCCGATCCGGCCGGCCCGTCGAGCTCCATCCCGACGGGCAGGCGTTCCGCGGTCAGGCCCGCCGGCAGGCTGATGCCGGGAATGCCGGCGTTGCTCGCGGGATCGGTGTTGCGGATGAAGGTGGTGAAGGTCGGCACGCGCGCGCCGTTGAGTTCGACGGTCTCGTCCTCGCCGATCGGACGCGCCGGCAGCGGTGCCGTCGGAAACAGGAGGGCGGCGATCCCGTTCTCGGCAAAGCAGGTCTCGTAGGCCTTTTGCAGTTTCGGCCGCTCGATGCTCATGACCTGCCGGTAAAGTGCTTCGGGAATGGCCTCGTCGCCGAGCTGGGACCCCATCACGCCCTTGACGTCGGGACTTTCGACGCCAGCGTGGATGTCCTCAAGCGTCAGCGAGAGCCCGTTCCGGGCGAGGTAGTCGGCAAGATCCACCTTGAACTCGTAAAGCGCCACCGGAAAGCCGACCGCGTCGTTCAACGCGGCGATATCGGGCAGTTCGACATCGACAAGCCGGGCGCCCGCATTGCCAAGCTTCTCAAGCGTCCGTTCGGCGATTTCGGCGACATGCGGGTCGAGATCGTCGTAAAAATGCGCCTTCGGAACGCCAATGCGCACGGAATCAAGGTCGGCTGTCTCGCCGGAGGAGCGGCAGCCCGACATGACCGCGTCGAGAAGCCGCGCATCGGCGACGCTGCGGACCATCGGCCCGGCCGTGTCCCGCGTATGGGAGATCGGCACGATGCCCGTACCGGAATAGCGGCCGACGGTCGGGCGATAGCCGACAATGCCGCAGAGCGCCGCCGGCAGGCGCACGGATGCGCCGGTGTCGGTTCCGATGCCGCCGGGCATGAGCCGCGCCCCGACGGCGGTGCCGACGCCGCCGCTGGAGCCGCCCGGTATCATTTGCCTGTTGAAGGGATTGCGCGACGCGCCCGTCACCGCGTTGTTGGTGGTGATGCCGAAGGCAAGCTCGTGCATGTTGCCCTTGGCGCCGAGCAGGGCGCCTTCGGCAAACAGCGCCTCAGCGATCGGGGCGTTGCTGCCGGCGACCCATCCGCGAAGCGCGCCGGTGGCGGCGCTGGTCGGCAGGGTGCTGGTGTTGATATTGTCCTTCAATACCAGCGGTATGCCGGCAAGGCCCTGTCCCGCGTTGCCCTTTTCGTCGGTCGCGCGCGCCGCCCGGCGAAGGGCATCCCAGTCATGCGAGACGACGGCGTTCAGATCGGCGTGTTTCTCGCACCTGTCGATATGGGCCTCGACATAGTCCGAGCTCGAGAGCTTTCCCTCCCGCATCTCGGAAAGGGCCTCGGTGATGGTCAGTTCGACCGGATCTGGACGTGACAATACGGCATCTCCTCCATGCGTTTTGTCCCATCCTGTCCTGTGCGCCGGTCGGGCGGTATCCTCACAAATGAGGATATTTCGGTATTGCCGCTTTCGGGATTGGGTTCAGGACCGCCGGTAAATGCTCATGACGACACCGTTTTTCGTCGTCTGCGATCGCGAAAGCGAAAGGCGTGCCGGCGCGGTGTCCCCTTCGAACAGGCGTTTTCCGGCCCCCAGCACGACGGGAAAGGTGAACAGGCGGAACTCGTCGACAAGGTCATGGGCGGTCAGGGTCTGGATGAGGCCGGCGCTGCCGTGCACCTGGAGCCGCGGGCCGTCCTGCGCCTTGAGGTGCCGCAGTGCCTCGACGCAATCGCCCGTGATCAGCTCCGAATTCTGCCATGCGGCGGTCTCAAGCGTCGAGGTAACGGCATATTTTTTCGAGCGGTTCAGAAGGTCGCCGTGTTCACTGCCGGTCACGTTCGGCCAGTGCCGGGCAAACATCTCGTAGGTCTTGCGGCCGAAGAGGAAGGCCACCGGTTCTTCCATGAGTTCCCGGTTCACCAGCGTCATGACCTCTTCCAGATAGGGGGCCGACCAGCCGCTTTGCGTGAATCCGCCGGAGGTGTCTTCGTCCGGTTGAACAGGCCCCTGCATGACGCCATCGAGCGAAACGAAACTCAGAACTGCGATCTCTCTCATTGTTTTTCCTTGAATATCAGTCTGTTGTGAGGTTTTGAGGTGACGATTCCGTTGCCTCGAAATAGTCAAGTAATTGCTTGACTTTATGGGCGGCGTATGAAACAGTCAAGTAGTTGCTTGAGTTTTCAGGAGATCCCATGCAGCATCTCGACCAGACCTTTGCCGCACTCGGCGACGAAACACGCCGTGCCATCCTTGAACGGCTCTTGCGGGGCGAGGCGTCCCTGTCGGAGCTGGCAGAGCCCTTCGACATGTCGTTGACCGGGGTGTCCAACCACGTCCGCGTCTTGAGCGACGCGGGGCTTCTGGTGGTCGAAAAGCGCGGGCGCACGCGCCATTGCCGGCTTAGGGCGGAGGCCTTCAAGGAGGCATCAGATTGGCTGGATGATTACCGCGGCTTCTGGACGCGCCAGCTCGACAACATGGCTCAGGTCCTCAAGGAGATGGACAAGTGACGATGCAGTTCGTCAAGACGGAGATCGGTGCCGATCCCATCGTGGTCGAGGGGTATTTTTCCGCGCCGCCGTGCGATGTCTTCAGGGCATGGACCGATCCGGACATCGTCATGAAATGGTTCGGCCCGAGGCCCGGTTCGCTGCACGCCGCTGAGATTGACCTGCGCCGCGGCGGCAGGTGGCGGTTTCTGGAAACCGTAGACACCGGAAAGACGGTGGGATTCGAAGGGGAGTACCTGGCCATAGAAAACGATCGCCGGCTTGTCTTCACCTGGTCGAAATTCGTCGCGCGGGCCTCCGGCGAACGCGAATCCACACCGGGGTCCCAGGTGGAGATCGTGCTGACGCCGAAAGGTTCGGGAACGGACATCCGCATCGTCCATTCAGCCATCCGCGACGAGCCCATGCGGCGCGGTTTTGCCGGCGGATGGGAGCAGGGCATGATCAATCTGTGCGCCATCCTCGAAAAGGTCTGACGGACCGTCAGACATCGAGCGTTTCGGCAGCGCGCTCGTACTCCTCGGGCGGAACGTAGATAATGTAGCCGTAACCGCCTTTGCCGTCGGCGACGCCGGTGGAGGCAAAGACGTGCACATTGGCGTCGAGGAGTTTCTCGTGAATGCGCGCCAGTGCCCCGATCTCGTCATCTCCCCGCACAAGCAGTGCCGGATGCGGACCTTCGAGCGGGATATTGGCTCTCTGGGCGGCGCTCTTCATCTTGCCGGTGTCCTCGGGAAAAACGGTGAACTGCGTGCGCGCGGGACCGGCGGGAACCGCGGTAACGGCGGCGAGATTGACGCTCTGCTCCGCCAGCCCGGAGAGAACCTCGTAGCCCAGCCCGGCGGTTTCGGTGACCGTGATGTAGAAATAGTCGATGCGGCGAACCGTGTATGCCATGATCGCTTTCCCCCTTTTTTCGGGGACATGCGATCATTCTACGCCCGGCAGGCGGCTTCGTCCACTCGACCTAATGAAGTGCTATCCGGTGCATCAGCTGCGAGCGGCTGGAGACACCGAGCTTGCGGAAGAGATGTTTGAGGTGAGTCCGCACGGTGGTTACCGAGATAAACAGTTCCCCGGCAATCTGCTGATCCGTCTTGCCGAGCATCACCGCAGCGGCAATCTCCTTTTCGCGCTCGGTTAGGTGTACCCGCGCGCTTTCGCTTTCGATGGCGTTGGTCAGGGAGATGCGCGACTCGTTGATATCCTCCCGGGAGAGGGCGCGGCGCATCGCGTGAGTGAATGCAGGGCCGATGGCGTCGACGATTTCCAGATCCCGCCGGTCGAAGTCCTCGCGGCCACGACCGCGCCAGATCCGCAGGTCGCCGATATTCTGGCCGGCGATGTAGGCGTAATAGTTGATGCCGAAATGGAGTCCGTCCCGCGCGAGGAAATCGTTGAAAAACTCGCTGCGCTCCAGGGCGCGTCGCGAGATGATCTCGGCGACCGCGGTTGTTCTGCGCTTTCTTTGCAGCAACGGGGTGATCGGGTCGTGGAACTGGTAGTAGCTTTCGTAGGTTTTCAGATTGTCATCGCTCATATTGAGCGCGATCCTCTTTCCGAACGTTCCGCTCCTGTCACTCCACACATAGGAGGCGAAATACTGTGCATTCAAAAGGTCGAGCAGCATCGGACCGATCGAGTTGCGCAGCGTCTCGCAGGAGTGGTCCGCGGACAACTCCCCCATAATGCGGAAAACAAGATCGCTTTCCCGTGCTGTCAGGCTCACCATTCCACTGCTCCGGACTTGCAGGGCAAAGTTTAGCAAACCGGTAACGGTTTTCAAATTCGGTCGGGAAACCGGCGGTCGCTGCCTTCAGTAACAGTCAGTCGCCGTCGAAATCATCGTCATCGTCGTCGTCGCGATTGGAATCGAAATCGATCTTCGCCATGCGGATGTCGTTGAGCGCGCCTTCAAGCGCGCTGTGCGCGTCGGCGATCATGTCGGCCGTCTTGTCGAGCCGGGCGAGCAACACCTGGGGCAGGCCCGCCGTTGCTTCGGTGAGTGCCGCGATCTCGGCCTCGGCCGCCCGGACTTCGTCAAGCGCGCTCTCGGCCTCGTCGATGAATGCCGATTCGATCCGTCCCGTCTCGCTCACTTCCTCGGCATGCGCCTTGGCCCGATCGACCAGCTTGAAGACGGACTGGCACTGGGTTTCGAAGGCGCCCATGCGGTGCAGGAACTGCGCCTCGTCAAGGCCGTTGTCCGGCATCCCGGTATCCGCCGATGGTGCCGCGCGGTGCATGTCGTGGACAGGATCGGAAGAAAAGATCGCCTGAAGCAGCTTTTTTAACATGCCGGACCTCCGCCTGTATTTCGGCAGCTGCGGCGCCGGTCCGCCGCCTGGTGCGGTATCGCCCTGGCTGGGGCCGCCGGACGGTTGCCTGCGCCATGCAACCTTTTGCGTATCATTCTCATATGGTTCCTCGCCGCATTATCTCAAGTGACGCTGTTTCCTCGCGCGGCGAATGGCTCTACCGTTCGCCGGAAGATTCGCAGCGGGGACCCACCATGAGCAACACGGCGATATTCTGGCCGCTGATCGTCCAGACCGGCCTTATTTACGCGATCTATGTGATCGCATCACGGCGGCGCCAGAGCGCCGTTCGGGCCGGAAAGGTGCGGGCGTCGGAATTCAAGGTTCCGATGATCGAACCGGAGCCGAGCGCGACGGCGATCCGCAACCTGATCAACCAGTTCGAGCTGCCGTTCCTGTTCTATGTCGTTTGCGTGGTGCTCTACATGGTCAACGGCGTGAACTACCCGGTGCTGTTCCTCGCCTGGGTCTTCGTCGTGAGCCGCATCGCCCACGCCTATGTGCACATCACCAGCAACGACGTGCGCAAGCGCCGTCCGCTCTTCATCGTCGGCTACTTCGTCAACGCGATATTGTGGCTTTGGCTTGCCTGGGTGCTGCTGCGGGCGTGATGACCGCGACGGCGGACGCCGTCAGTTCCTGTGCGCGGCGATCCAGTCGTCGATTGCGGCGACCGACTTCTTGATCAGGTCGCGCAGGCGGGCGAGGTCGGCTTCAGCCTGTTTTTCGACGGCCAGGACATTGTCATTGAGATGCCGGTCGGCGGCCTCCATCGCGGCCGCGAGGCTGTCATTCGCGGGAACGCCGCTCTTCAACTCTTTTGAGGCTGCGGCCATCGGCCCTGTGTGGCGGACGGCAAGGTCCCTCAGCCAGACGTCTTCGGGCGTGTATTCAAATTCGTCGAGGCGGGCGGCGAGCTCGTTGCGGCGCTGTGTCCAGTCGGCAATGTCCTTTTCGCTTGGCCGATTGTCTTGAACACTCATCTTGAAGCTCCTTGTTCTGGCGGCGGAAGTACCGCCGAAAATCCGATACCTGCGATATGGGTTGATTCTGCAACCCTTGCAACCATCCGGGACCGTGCGGCAGGGGTGCGCATTTTGCAAGGCTCAACTGTGTCGCAGGCATCGGCCCGGTGTCGGCCGAACAGCGCGGTGCAAGGCGCACTTTCGAGCCGTGCCGGCTTTCCTTTGCGCGCCGGCCGCGTTATGGCTCTGCCCCGTTGAATGAGACAGGACCCGAAACATGCGGCTTGGCGGTCGGATGGCTGCGGCCATCGAGATACTTGGCGATATCGAACAGCGAAGGCGGCCCGTGTCGGACGCGCTGAAGGACTGGGGGCTGTCCCACCGCTTTGCCGGTTCCGGAGACCGCGCCGCCATCGGCAATCTGGTCTATGACGCGCTGCGGAAGAAGCTCTCGCACGCTTTTTTGATGGATGACGACAGTCCGCAGGCACTGGTTCACGCGGTGATTTTTCGCCAGTGGGGGATCGGCCCGGAGAAGCTGCGAGAACTGCTGTCCGGCGACCGCTTCGCACCGGAGCGGTTGCCCGGGAAGGCAGAAAAGGCCTTCGCTGGCCGCCGGCTGGACAAGGCACCGCCGCATGTACAGGCCGATATCCCGGAATGGATCCTCTTCGCCTTCGAAGAGAACTTCGCCGACGAATGGATGGCGGAAGCGCAGGCGTTCTCGGAACGGCCGCCGCTTGATCTGCGTGTCAACACGCTGAAATCGACGGTGGACAAGACCTTGAAGTCGCTGTCACGCAGCGGCGCGGTTCGCACCGGCCTGGCGCGTAACGGCCTGCGCATCGCGCCGGGCGAGGGTCCGGCGCGGCTGCCCAATGTGACCGCCGAACCTGCCTATCAGAAGGGCTGGTTCGAGGTCCAGGACGAGGGCAGCCAGGTCGTTTCCGACCTGATATTCGCCGGAAGCGGCGAACAGGTGCTCGACTATTGCGCGGGTGGCGGCGGCAAGACGCTGGCGCTGTCGGCAGCGATGGAAAACAGCGGCCAGATCCACGCCTACGATATCGACAAGCAGAGGCTGGCGCCGATTTTCGAGCGGCTCAAGCGCGCCGGCACGCGCAACGTGCAGGTCCACGAAGCCGGTGCCGATCTGAGCGCGCTGGCGGACCGCATGGACCGGGTGGTCATCGACGCGCCCTGCACCGGCACCGGAACCTGGCGCCGCCGGCCGGACACAAAGTGGAAACTGACGCAGAAGAACCTCGAGGAACGGCTCGATCAGCAGCAGGCGGTGCTCGCATCGGCCGCGCCGTTCGTTCGGCCCGGCGGGTTCCTGATCTACATCACCTGCTCGGTGCTGCCGCAGGAAAACGAGGCGCAGGTCTACGGCTTTTGCGAGGACCACGGCGCCTTCGAGCCGGTTTCGGCCGGCGAGGTCTGGCAGGACCTGTTCGGCGAGAACAGGCTGCAGCCCTGGTCGGCCGACATGAAGACGGTCACGCTGACTCCGGCCGCCACAAAAACGGACGGATTCTTCTTTTCCGTGATGCAAAAGCGCCAGTAAGAGGAGACGGAATTGCCCGACTTTCAACCGAGAAACCCGGATTACGAGGCCCGCTGCCAAAACAGCTTCGAGCGCCAGAAGGCGATGGAGACGCTGGGCATGAAGCTTGTGAGCGTCGGCCCCGGCCGGGTCGAGATGGAAATGCCTTTCCATCGCGATTTCACCCAGCAGCACGGCTTCATGCATGCCGGCATCATTTCGACGGCGCTGGATTCGGCCTGCGGCTATGCGGCCTTCTCGTTGATGGCGGCCGATGCGGCGGTGCTGACCATCGAATTCAAGATCAACCTGTTGTCGCCGGCAAAGGGCGAACGCTTCGTCTTCCGGGCCGAGGTCACCAAGCCCGGCAGCACCATCACCGTGGCGGGCGGGCGGGCCTTCGCGGTCCGCGAGGACGGCACGGAAAAACTGGTAGCGACGATGACCGGCACGATGATGGCGGTGGTCGGCCGCGAGGGGATCGAGGGATGAAGGACAGGATAAAGACCGTAGCCGGACGCCGGCTGTTTTATGTCATGGCTGCCGAACAGGAATACGGGCCGGCGCTCAAGGAGCGTTTCGAGCCCCTGATCACCGGTGTCGGCCCGGTCGAGGCGGCCATCAAGGTGACAGCGGCCCTGTGCGGGCTGGAGGCGGCCGGAATGCGCCCCGACCTCGTGGTGTCCCTCGGCTCGGCGGGCTCCGCGGAGCTGGAGCAGACCGGTGTCTACCAGGTGTCGTCCGTTTCCTATCGCGACATGGACGCGAGCGCCCTCGGTTTTGAAAAGGGCGCGACGCCCTTTCTGGACCTGCCGGTGACGGTGGAGATGCCGATCAATGTGCCGGATATCCGGGCCGCCGCCCTTTCGACCGGTGCCAACATCGTATCCGGCGATGCCTACCGGGGCATCGACGCGCATATGGTGGACATGGAAACCTTCGCGATCTTGCGGGCCTGCCACCATTTCGACATCCCTCTGATCGGCCTGCGCGGCATTTCCGACGGCAAGGAGGAACTCAAGCATGTCGATGACTGGACAGAGTATCTGCACGTGATCGACGGGAGGCTGGCGGATGCGATCGATCAGGTCGAAAGCGCCATCGAAAACGGCCGGATTGCCGTCTGATCCGGCCGCGGCCTTGCGCTCGTGCCAACGAATCACTAAAGCCTTGCCATGAACAGCCCGTCCCATCCCGACACAGTCCTCATCATCGATTTCGGCTCGCAGGTCACCCAGCTTATCGCCCGGCGCGTGCGCGAGGCGGGGGTCTATTGCGAAATCGTCCCGTTCCAGTCCGCCGAGGCGGGTTTTGAGCGCATGCAGCCGAAGGCGGTCATCCTGTCCGGCGGCCCGGCCTCGACCGGCGACATCGACTCGCCCCGGGCGCCGCAGGCCATCTTCGATGCCGGTGTTCCGATCCTCGGCATCTGCTACGGCCAGATGACGATGTGCGTGCAGATGGGCGGTCAGGCCGAATCCTCCGACCACCGCGAATTCGGCCGTGCCTATGTCGAGGTGCTCAAGGACTGCCCGCTGTTCGAGGACGTGTGGACGCAAGGCCAGCGCCATCAGGTCTGGATGAGCCACGGCGACCGGGTCATCGACCTGCCGCCCGGTTTCGAGATTCTCGGCCGCTCGGAAGGCGCGCCCTACGCCGTCTTCGGCAATGTCGAGCGCAAGACCTATGGCATGATGTTCCATCCGGAGGTCATGCACACGCCGGACGGCGCCAGGCTGCTCGGCAATTTCGTCCACAGGATCGCCGGGCTGAAGGGCGACTGGACGATGGCCGCCTACCGCGAACAGGCGGTGGCCGCGATCCGCGAACAGGTGGGCGAGGGGCGCGTCATCTGCGCCCTGTCCGGCGGCGTCGATTCCTCCGTCGCGGCGCTGCTGATCCACGAGGCGGTCGGCGACCAGCTCAACTGTATCCTCGTTGACCACGGGCTGATGCGCAAGAACGAGGCGGCGGACGTGATGGCCATGTTCCGCGAGCATTACAACATCCCCCTGACCCTGGTCGACGCCTCCGATACCTTCCTCGACGCGCTGGAGGGCGAGGCGGATCCGGAGGCGAAGCGCAAGACCATCGGCAGGCTCTTCATCGACGTTTTCGAGGAGGAGGCGAAGAAGCTCGGCGGCGCCGATTTCCTGGCCCAGGGAACGCTTTACCCGGACGTGATCGAGAGCGTCTCCTTCACCGGCGGGCCGTCGGTTACGATCAAGTCGCACCACAATGTCGGCGGTTTGCCGGAGCGCATGAACATGCAGCTCGTCGAGCCGCTGCGCGAACTCTTCAAGGACGAGGTGCGGGCACTCGGCCGCGAGCTCGGCCTGCCCGAGAGCTTCATCGGCCGGCACCCGTTTCCCGGGCCTGGCCTTGCCATCCGCTGCCCGGGCGGCGTCACCCGCGACAAGCTCGACATCCTGCGCGAGGCCGATGCCGTCTATCTCGAGGAGATCCGCAATGCCGGTCTCTACGATTCCATCTGGCAGGCCTTCGCTGTGTTGTTGCCGGTCCAGACGGTGGGCGTCATGGGCGATGGGCGCACCTACGAATATGTCTGCGCGCTGCGCGCCGTCACCTCCGTCGACGGCATGACGGCGGATTTCTACCACTACGACATGGAATTCCTCGGCCGCGCCGCCACCCGCATCATCAACGAGGTCCGCGGCATCAACCGCGTCGTCTACGACGTCACCTCCAAACCCCCCGGCACGATTGAGTGGGAGTGAGGAGCGTTTGAAGCGCACAGCGCTTCAACGATGAGGTCCAGTGGACCTTTTCGAGCGACGAACGCCCTGAGAGCTGTGCTCGAAGGGCTAGCGCGTGGATTCGTGTTGATGGCGGTTGACCAGTATTCCCGCAAGCGATTGATATCAGAAAATTTTTCATCATCATCCAATGTCCGCCATGCGCGGATATCGTGGTGAAGCGAGAATTATTGACGGTATATTTGACGGACCGGTGCCGCGATTTCCGCGCAGGCGGCGCAAACGCAAAGTTTGTCCGTCAGCTACGGCCGCCAAGTTCCGCTGCTGCCTCAAGGAGAGTTACTCCGTAGCTTCCATGAAGCACTTGCGGTGAAACCAGAAAAGACGGGCCGCCGATATTCAGACCGTAGATCGAGGTGCCATCCAATGAGCGCACCGGAGCAGCAATCGAGTTGATCTCGGCTTTCCAAGCACCGAAACTGGTGCAGTATCCATAAGTCGTGTAGTCCCGCAACGCCTCTTCTATGCTTTGCTCCATCCGGTGTTTCTGTTCAGGAAATTCCGCTATCCCTTCACGCAGGATCTTCTGCCGGTTTTCTTCGGATTCACCGACAAGTATGGCTCTTCCGATGCCGGAATAAAACAGCGGCAGGCGAGAACCCACCGCCATCGTCAAGGATACAGCCTGGCGCGATCGGCTCGTCGCCAGGTATACCGCACGATTACCGCTGCGCTCGGCCAGCGCCACCGTGATGTAAGGATTTGGCCCGCCACAGATACGGTCCATAGTCTCGCTGCTTCGCTCGATTACATTCACAGCGGCAAGGGCGCCAAAGCCGATTTCCAACACCTTTGCTGCAAGACGGTATTCGCCGCTGGCATCGTCGCGATGAAGATGTCCGGTTTTGGTCAGTGTATAGGTCAGGCGCGACACGGTGGGACGCGCAAGACCGGTTCGGTTCGAAATCTCCAGATTGGAAAGGTATCGGTCGTCGCCGGTAAAACACCCCAAAACCGAAAGACCTCTCGACAAGGACGTCACGAACTGGCGGTCAGCCTGGTCATCCCCATCCCTTTGTTCAGTGATGTCTTCCACAACGCGACCTTTCCAATCCGGTTTAGCCTGAGCGGGCATCGCGCCCGTGTAGCGAAAAAACTGTACCCCGTTTGCGATGCAAACACCAGTTCCACGTTTTGAAGGCTGTTCAATAACACAAGCGCCAAATTCCTTCCGATGCGGAAGGGATTGGAGGCTTTGCGCTTAGCAGTTGACTTTCGATCAGTGAATGTTTACAGATTTCGTATAGCAGTCATTAAATTCGCATTGCGAAATCACGCGATGGATAAATGATCGCGTTCTGTGGAGAGCGAAGTGTGCCTTTCGAAGCCGAGCGGAATGCCGTCGGTGTAAAGCCCAGAAATGTCTCCAACGAAGAACGCGCCGGCACTGGCGCGCGTTTTGCCGATGTGAACATGGAGACAGCGAATGGATCTTGAATTCACCGAAGACGAAAACCGGTTTCGCAATGAGGTGCGAACGTTCCTCAAGCAGAAGTTGCCGAGCAGCATTTCCAAAAAGGTCAGATGCGGCATCGAACTCGACCGCGAGGATTATCTGCGCTGGGGCGCAATTTTGAACGCCCGGGGCTGGCTTGCAACGACCTGGCCCAAGGAATATGGGGGCCCCGGCTGGACGGCAGTCGAGCGTCATATCTTTACCGAGGAATGTGCCGTGAACGCTGCGCCGCGCATGCCGGCGTTCGGGTTGACTATGCTCGGCCCGACCATCATCAAATTTGGAAGCGAAACGCAAAAGCAGGAAATCCTTCCCCGGATCCTCGATGGCACGGATTGGTGGTGTCAGGGCTTTTCAGAACCGGGCGCGGGCTCGGACCTGGCCAGTCTGAAGACAAGGGCGGTCAGGGACGGCGACCACTATGTCGTCAATGGCCAGAAAACCTGGACAACGCTGGGCCAGCACGCCAACAGGATATTCTGCCTGGTGCGCACGGCGACCGAAGGCAAACCGCAGGGCGGCATCAGCTTCATTCTGGTTGATCTGGACACGCCCGGTGTGGACATGCGGCCAATTCGGTTGATCGACGGGAGTTGCGAGGTCAACGAGGTCTTTTTCACCGACGCCCGCGTGCCGGCGGAAAACCTCGTCGGAGAGGAAAACCAAGGCTGGAGCATCGCGAAATACCTGCTGACGCATGAGCGGACAAATATCGCCGGTGTCGGATTTTCGATGCTGGATCTGGAACGCTATCGCAATCTGGCCGCCACGACCTGGCGGGACGGCCGCCGGATTGCAGACCATCCGGTGTTTGCCGCCCGTGTCGCAGAAATCGAGACCGATCTCGAAGCGCTGCGCATCACCAATCTGAGGATGCTTGCGGATGCCCGCGACGGCGCGGCGACCGGCGTGGGAAGCTCGCTTTTGAAACTGAAAGGCACCCAGGTGCGTCAGGCACTGCAGGATCTTTACCGTTCGGCGCTGGGACCGCATGCCGCGCCGGTCGCCGATGAACTGTCGGAAAACGAACTGGCACTGCCGGTTGAAGCCGCCCGCGCGGCGCCGGTCTATTTCCAGCACCGCAAGCTTTCGATCTTCGGCGGCTCCAATGAAATCCAGCGCAACATTGTTGCCAAAGAGCTTTTATGGGAGTGAACCGATGGACTTCAGACTTTCCGAGGATCACCAACTGCTGTCCAACTCACTGCGCCGCTTTCTCGCAGACAACTACGATATCGAAGCACGCAATACCCGTGCGTTTGAAGCGCCGTATCACATGAAAGAGATCTGGTCCGGCCTGGCTGAGCTCGGCGTGCTCGGAGCGTTTGTCAGCGAAGAACGGGGCGGTTTCGGCGGTAGCGCCCCAGATGTCGCGGTGATTTTCGAGGAGCTCGGCCGCAGCCTTTGCACCGAACCGGTTTTGGGCACATTGATGGGTTTGCGCTTGCTGGCGGCGTTTGGGCGCGAACAGGAGGTCCGGTCTCTCATCGCCGGAGAAACCCGCACGGCCCTGGCAGTCTACGAGCCGAATTCTGCGTGTGACATTTCCTTCATGGAAGCCGTTGCCCGCCAGGACGGCGATGCCTGGCGTCTTTCAGGCCGCAAATCGGCCGTCTACGGCGCGCCGGGTGCCGGGCCAATCCTCGTCGCGGCCAAAACGGATGCGGGCATCGGATTGTTTCTGATCGAGAAACCGGACCTGATCGCCGCAGCGATGACAGACGGTGGAGGTGTCGCCGACATTGTTCTGGAAGATGTCGTCGCCGAATGTATCTCGACCGATGCCGGTGCGGAACTGGAGGACGCGCTTGATCTGGGGCGGATTGCCCTTTGCGCCGAAGCCGTGGGCGGCATGACCATGCTGCTGGAAATGACCGTTGACTATCTGAAGCAACGCAAACAGTTCGGCCAATCCCTCGCCACCTTTCAAGCGCTGCAGCACCGAGTTGTGGATATGCAGTTGGAACTCGAACAGTGTCGCTCGATCGTTATCGCAGCCGTCGCAGGCCATGGCGGCGCCGATCAGTCTCGGACGGCCTCGATGGCCAAAAACCTGATCGGGCGTGCGGGACTGGCGATTGCCGAAGAAGCCATCCAACTGCACGGCGGCATCGGCATGACCTGGGAACTCCCGGCGGCGCATTACGCAAAACGTCTTGTCATGATCGATCACCAGCTCGGAGACCGAAATGATCACGCATTGCGCTTGATGGCGATAGACAAACAACAGGCAGAATTTCGAGCGCGGCACCAATAGCGGCGGATAATCAAAGACCATCCAAACATTGGAGCAAAAGCGGAAATGAAGATACTCGTACCTGTCAAGCGTGTGGTTGACTATAACGTCAAGGTTCGTGTGAAGGCGAACGGCAGCGGTGTCGATCTGGCCAATGTGAAGATGTCGATGAACCCGTTCGACGAGATTGCGGTGGAAGAGGCGATCCGTCTGAAGGAGGCGGGCAAAGCGACAGAGATCATCGCCGTTTCCATCGGCGTGAAGCAGGCACAGGAGACGCTCAGGACCGCGCTCGCAATGGGCGCTGACCGGGCCACTCTGGTGGTCGCGGCCGAGGATGTGCACGCAGATATCGAACCGCTGGCGGTGGCCAAAATCCTCAAAGCGGTCGTGGACGACGTCCAGCCCGGCCTGGTGCTCTGCGGCAAGCAGGCGATCGACAACGACATGAACGCCACCGGCCAGATGCTCAGCGCTCTGCTGGGCTGGTCGCAGGCGACCTTCGCCTCCGAAATCGATATCGAAGGCGACAGCGCCAGGGTCACCCGCGAAGTCGATGGCGGGTTGCAGACCATTTCGGTCAGGATGCCGGCCGTTGTGACAGTGGACCTGCGCCTCAACGAGCCGCGCTACGCGAGCCTGCCCAACATCATGAAGGCCAAGAAGAAGCCGCTGGACGAGAAAACCGCCGCCGATTACGGCGTGGACGTCACCCCGCGGTTGCAGGTTGTCAAGACCAGAGAACCCGAGGCCCGCAAGGCCGGGGAAATCGTCGGCTCTGTGGACGAGCTGGTGGCGAAACTCAAAGAAGCGGGGGCTGTGTGATGGCTGTACTTCTACTTGCCGAGGTTACGAACGGCGAACTGGCGCTCGACGCCACCGCCAAGGCCGTCACCGCGGCTGCGAAACTGGGCGATGTGACCGCGCTTTGTGCCGGGGCCTCTGCCGCTGCTGCGGGAGAGGCCGCTGCCAGGATCGAGGGCGTGTCGAAGGTGCTGGTCGCCGAGGACGCCTCGCTGGGCCACCGTCTGGCGGAGCCCACCGCTGCGCTTATTGTCTCGCTCGCCGGCGAGTACGAGCACATCATGGCTCCAGCCACCACCGACGCCAAGAACGTGATGCCGCGCGTTGCAGCACTCCTCGACGTGATGGTGATCTCCGATGTCTCCGGCGTGGTCGATGGCGACACGTTCGAGCGCCCGATCTATGCCGGCAACGCTATCCAGACGGTGAAATCCACCGACCCGAAGAAGGTTGTCACCATCCGCACCTCGACCTTTGACGCCGCCGGTCAAGGCGGGGCTGCGCCTGTCGGCACCGCGTGCGCTGCTGCCGATCCCGGGCTGTCCTCCTGGATCGAGGACAAGGTGGCCGAGAGCGACCGGCCCGAACTCACTTCCGCCGGCGCCGTCGTTTCGGGAGGCCGCGGCGTCGGGTCGGAAGAGGACTTTGCGCTGATCGAGAAGCTTGCGGACACGCTTGGCGCGGCTGTCGGCGCCTCACGCGCCGCGGTGGACTCGGGCTATGCCCCCAACGACTGGCAGGTCGGGCAGACCGGCAAGGTGGTTGCTCCTGACCTCTACATCGCCGTCGGCATCTCCGGCGCGATCCAGCACCTGGCAGGGATGAAAGACAGCAAGATCATCGTCGCGATCAACAATGACGAAGAAGCCCCGATCTTCCAGGTCGCAGACTATGGGCTGGTCGCCGATCTCTTCAACGCCGTGCCGGAGCTGACCGAGAAAATACAGTCTGCCTAAGCTAGCGAGAATCGAGAGCAGGACCGGTTCTGGCGCCGGTTCTGCTTCCTTGCTGCACTCGCTTGGTGAGTATGTACCGCACATAGGACGCAATTCATCCGCATTGCGAAACCTTGGTGCAAAGGACATCAACACCATTTCGGCGGCCCGACCAGATTGCAAATTCTTGCGATTCTGCAAAGTCCTATTCGACCGGCTAAAACGCGGCCTCAGCAAATTGCCTGCTACGGCGGCAGCGGCCCAAATATCCAATCTGCACGCGACTCGGACCGACGTGCGGGCTGGATTTCTGTATTTGACCCGGGAAGCAATCGTCTTTACGAATTCCATTCACTGTCTTATCTTTTCGCATATGTGAATAGTGCGCCAAAAAACAAACTGGAGTTCTTGATGGCTAAGGGAAACGTCAAAGCAGAGGGTCCGATGGTGCTACCACGGGCATTTTCCCTGCTCAGGATGCTGGCAGAAAACTCTCAGGGTTACAGCCTGTCCGCCATCGCCTCGCATCTCGACGTACCGAAGAGTTCCCTGTCCTCGACTCTCAGGGCGTTGACGGACCAGGGGTACATCAGGCGCCAGGGTACCTTGTACATTCTCGGTTCCGAGGCCTTTTCCCTGGCCTCGGCGATACTGGCGGGGCAGACATTCCGGCAGATCGCCCGGCCCTATCTGGAACAGATACGGGAAAAGACCGGAGAAACGGTGGTTCTTGCCGAACTGGATGCCGATCAGAGGAATGTGATCTATGTCGATGCGGTCGAATCCCAAAAGAGTGTCCGGTTCGTCGTTCAGATCGGAATGCGCAGACCACTATATGCAGCATCGCTAGGCCGGATATTTCTGGCCAACATGCCGGACGCGCAGCGCGAAGCGTACTATAACAACGTCGTCCTGGAGAGGTTTACCGAAACGACCATATCCGACCGCGTAGAATTGGAAAAAGCGGTAGAATTGATCCGTGAAAAAGACATGGCGGAAGCATTCGGACAAGTCTCCGCTGAAGTCGCAGGTTTTGCCGCTCCCATACGCAATTCCGATGGGCTCGTCGTTGCCGCAATAGCCGTCGGTGTACCGATGTCGCGGGCGATGAAGGAGAGAAAGGTGTGCGTAGACGCGGTGGTCAAGGCGGGAGCTGCGATATCCAGGGTCCTGGGATACAGACCGGGCGGAACCGGTTGAATAAGCATCAAGACAGCGAGTTCCCAGGCGGCGCCGTTACTTAAAGAGTGATGGCGCGCCACTTCTTTCGCGGGTGAGCATTTCCCGGCGACACTCAATCAAAATATAGGCCCGCTACAATAGCGGCCTGCCGAACAGCATTTTCAGTGTCGGACCACGGGACTGGCTCGGCGCTGGGTCGCGGCAGAAACAATCCCTGCTCGTCCAATTACACAAACGCTCAACTTCTCACACACGCCACCGATCAATCTGAACTTTCCGGACGACTTCATACTCGAGATTTGTGAAAAAAATCGATCTGGCTGGGCAATTTATTGCATTTGACCCGTGACAGGATTGATTTTTGGCTGTATATCCGAATATAATATGATTATACGAACAAGCGGCCGCCGCCATGAACGCGGATACATTTGCGAACAGCGGCGCGGACCGGGGCCACAAGAAGGGCTTAATCCGCTCGCCGGGCCCAGCGAGTTGCAGGAGTGCTTGAGGATAAAACATGCCGTCAAGCCGACCGTGAAACCGATTTGCTCCTGACAACCGGCAATTCCGCCGTTTTGGAGCATCATGATCTTTCAAGTCAGGGAGGACTGTATATGTGGAAGATTTCTCAAACCGTGCTGGCGGCCGCGCTTCTGGCGATTCCGGCCGTCTCATCTGCACCGGCCTTAGCGTCCGACAAAACGTACGAGCTGCGTTATACGGAACATGGCCCTTCCCGCGGCCCCCGGGCGGAGACGTTTATGTGGTGGGCAGATGAGCTAGAAGCCCGTTCCAACGGGCAGATAAAGGTTGAATTCTTCTGGGGCCAGTCTCTCGCCAAAGCCAAGGATGCGATCAAGGCGGTCCGGTCCGGCTTCGCCGACGCGGGAACAGTTGTCGGCATCTATGCGGCGTCCGATCTTCCGGTTTGGAACTTTTCAAATACGCCGTTTTTCTTCGAGGATGAATGGGTCGCCCTGCGGACGATGACGGAGGCCCGCGAAAAAATTCCCGCGCTGCGCGACGAGCCCGAAAAACTCGGCATCAAGGTTCTGTTCAATCTCGTGTCAGGCCCCGTGCAGTTGATGAGTGCAAAAAAGCCGATCGTGTCGCAGGAAGACCTCAAGGGCATGAAGGTCAGGACTGCAGGTGGCTGGACGGCGCTCTTGGATGCGCTTGGCGCCGTTCCGGTCAAGATCGGCTATGGCGAGCTCTATGCCGCATTTGATCGGGGTACGATCGACGCGACCATCAATTACGTACCGCAGGTCAAAGCCACCAAGCAGTACGAGGTGGCCTCGCACATTACCGAGGCCAACATGGGTCAGATTGTCGGCTGGGGCACGGGTATCAATCTTGATCTCTTTGAGTCCATGCCGGAAGAGCTTCAGGAAGTCGTTATCGACGTGAGCGACGAGGTGGTCGATATCTTCGCGCAAAAACTGATTGAATCGTATAATCAGGCAAAGGTGGATCTCGCGGCCGGCATCGATGGCAACACGGTGTCCTTCCATACTCTCAGCGACGAAGAGCGTGAGAATTGGAAGGCCCTGGCTCAGCCGATCATTGATAAATGGCTCGATACCATGGAACAGAAGGGCATTGACGGCCAGGCTATTCTCTCCGAAATAACGGAAATACGAGCCAAATATCGGAAAGAGCTGGCCGATAACGGATATCCTTGGGAGCGCTGAGCCTGCGGAAGGTTCCACCTGACCGCCTTCTTGCTGCGCGTCGGGTGGAACCCCAAGCATAAAACGGCCCGGCGGAGCACGCATGCGTATCCTGGACTGGATTGAAAGATCGTTGGTTCTGGTGTCGGTGTCGGCGCTGATCTTCATGATGAGCTTGATCACGACATCCGTATTTGGACGTTACTTCGTCTCCAAACCGATACCTGACGACCTCGTGCTCAGCGAAATACTGATGGTTTTCGTCGTGTTCCTGCCTCTGAGCTACGTCCAAGCCCGCAAAGAGCACATCTTTGTCTCCGTATTCACGGATTGGATGTCCAACGACTCCAGGGCTGCATTGGAGACCTTCGGCACTCTGTTGGGCGCGATCATTGTCTCGGTCATCGCCTGTGCGACCTCCATGGATTTCTATCGGGCTTGGGACGTCGGCGCTTATTACGACGGACCGCTCGAATTGCCGGAGTGGCCGGGACGGTTGATTGTCGCAATCGGGCTGTGGCTCTTTGCAATCAGACTCGCTCTTGATTCCATCGTGTCCTTGATGGGCCTGGTGAGCGGGTCCGCCCGGGCCAGCAACAGTCGGTTTAACAAAACCAACGACGAATAATCGCCGGTTGCAGGGATGATCCACATAAGTTCTTGGTGCTCTGGAAACCGTTTTGAGGCGCCTGATCGCGCTTTGGAATTTTGAGGTACTGAAATGGACCCTGTTGTTCTTGGCAGTCTTGGTCTGGCGGCGATGTTGCTGTTGGTCATGCTCAGGGTGCCGATTGCCATTGGAATGGCGACCGTCGGTTTTGTAGGGATGACCCTGGCAATCGGATGGCCAAAAGGGCGTGATTTCGACCTCGAAAGAGGTTTCACAGGCGCGTTCTCATATGTGTCATTCGAACCCTATTCCTTTATTGCGAGTTTTCCGCTGGTTGCCGTCCCGTTGTTCCTGATGATGGGGTATGTGGCGTATCACGCCGGATTTACGCGGGACCTGTTTGATGCGGCCAGAATCTGGCTGGCTCCATTCAAGGGCGGGCTGGCCCTGGCGTCGGTCGTCGGCTGCGCGATGTTTGCGGCCGTCAGCGGTTCCAGCCTTGCAACAGCCGCGGCAATGGGCAAATTCGCGGTGCCCGAAATGCTGCGGTACAAATACGATAAAGGCTTGGCCACCGCCGTGGTTGCCGCAAGCGGAACGCTCGGTTCACTGATACCGCCCAGCATCTTGATGATCCTCTATGGGATTTTCACCGAAGTTTCGGTGGGACGCCTGATGCTCGCCGGGTTAATTCCAGGTGCTTTGTCTGCGTTAATCTACATGGCGATGATCTGGGTCCGGGCATCGATCAATCCGGAGCTTGCGCCTTCCGCCCAGGCCGTTACGTGGAGAGAAAGACTTGGAGCGCTGAAAAACACCTGGACGGTCATATTTTTGTTCAGTGCCGTGATGGGGGGAATCTATCTCGGTATCGTTACGCCGACAGAAGCTGCCGCGGTCGGTGCCGCGAGTGCCTGGCTTCTTGGATTCATCTCGCGGCGTCTGGGTTGGCAGAAAAGCCGGGAAACGCTGGTTGAGTCGGTAAGGCAGTGCGCCAATATTTTTGCGATCGTCTTGGGAGCCAAGATCTTTGTCGCGTTTATCAGCCTTACCGGCGTGGCAAGCGCGCTCACGTCCTGGGCGGTCACGCTGGATGTTTCACCGATCTGGATCGTCATCAGCCTTTCGCTTGTCTATGTAATCCTGGGTACATTCATGGACCCTCTCGGCATCATGCTGCTGACCCTGCCGGTCGCGATACCGGTCGTGGAAGAGCTTGGCTTCAATCTGATCTGGTTTGGCGTTTTGATGATCAAATTTCTCGAGATCGGTTTGATCACGCCACCTATCGGCCTCAACGTTTACATATTGAAAGGGGTCGTTGGAAGCGAGGTACCGTTGGAGGCGATATTCAAGGGAATCTTGTGGTTCCTGGTAATGGATGTCTTCACTCTGGCGCTGCTCATCGCGTTCCCGCAAATCAGTCTATGGCTGCCGAGCATGATGTTCGGTTGACGCGACCCGACGGCGCTCCCGACCCAAACAGGATGCACAAAAAAGTGGGAACACAATCAGCGCCGGCCTTTCGTCGGCGTTGGGCGGAAGCTTTCAGCAATAGACAGATGTTGTGGTCCGGCGTGATGGGAGTGCCGTTCGAAGCGCGTGTCCTAAAGGACCCGGCCAAAAAGCAAGGGAGGCAGTTCCGCGAACGGCCTGCCTCGTCCCAAACTCAGTTTCCGATCATCGCCAGACCGCGATCCAGAACCACTTCTTTTCGTTCCGGCACTGTGACCAGGAATCGCGTGCCTTCGGATGTGTTCCAGATGTCGGTTCGCAATTCATCGCCCGGGTAGACCGGGCGCGTAAACCGGCAGGACATGCTGCTGAACAGTGACGGATCGCCGGCGCCCACTTCCTCGAGCAACTGATGGCCGACGATACCCATCGTGCAGAGCCCTTGCAGAATGGGCTTGCTGAACCCGGCCTTGGCGGCGATCGGCGGCCAGGCATGGATAGGGTTGTAATCGCCGCTCAACCGGTAAATCAGTGCCAAGCGCGGATCGACGATCGTGCTCAGTGTGCTGTCGGGATCGGTGGTCGGGATCGTCGGCAAAGGCTCCGGAGCCTCGCCATGATCTCCGCAACCGCCGTCTCCGCGGCAGAAATAGCCTGAAGTTACACGAGCGATTTCGTCATTGCTGTCCGGATCGCTGATGACTTTTTGAAAATAGAGAATACTGCCTTTGCTTTGCCCTTTGTCGGCGATACCACTCACGTGGAAATTGACTTTGACACGGCCGCTGGGCGGCAATGGCCGATGGACTTCCAGCGACTGCTCGGCATGAAGTATCTTGACCCAGTCAACTTCAAGAATCGGATCCTTGAGCCAAAACCCTGGATGGCCGAGCGTCATTGCATAGCCAGGCAAAACCTTGAGCCCGTCTTCGTAGAGATAGCGAAGATCGCGCTGGTTCAACGGATCGAGTCCCAGATTGACACCAAGCCCGTAGAGAATGGCATCGCGTTCCGAATAGCTGACTTCGGTTTCTTCGAAAGTGTAGTTCAGTACCTCGTCGACGTTCATCATGACCTCTTGCTGGTATTTCGGCGTTCATATCCATCCGGCCGCCACTGTCTGCATCTTGCATCTCCAGCGCTTGTGCATAATGCGGCACCGCCGGACCCGTTTTCAGATTGCACTTGCGAAGTGATTCAGGTGGTGGTTGGTGTCGCCGAACATGGCTTCAATGGCCATCAGTCGCTTGTAGTAATGGCCGACGGGGTACTCGTCGGTCATGCCGATGCCGCCATGCAACTGCAAACCCTGCCCACCGACAAAGCGTGCCGCGTCGCCAACCTTGACCTTCATCGCCGATATCTGCGCTGAAATGTCCGGTACGCCCTCATCAAGCTGCATCGCCGTCATCTCCGTGATGGCCTTGGCCTCTTCAAGAGCAATGGACATATCCACCAGCCGGTGCTGCACGACCTGATTGTCACCGATCGCGCGCCCGTACTGTTTGCGGGTGCTGACATATTCTTTCGTGATATCCAGCACCGCCTGCATCACGCCCACCGCCTCGGCGCAGACCGCACAGGTCGCGGCGTCAATGACCGCATTTAGCGCAGGCGCGGCACATCCTTCAGCACCGAGCAATTCGCCGGGCGTGTTTTCAAGCCAAAGATCCGACGCACGTTGTCCGTCAACCGTCGGGTAATCCTGCCGTCGCAGACCGGAGGCTTCGGCGTCGACCACAAATGCGGATAGTCCCTTGGCATCCGCGACTCCACCCGAAGTACGGGCCACGACAATGATCCGGTCCGCACTTGCCGCCTGCAGCACCACGGATTTTCGCCCGTTGAGCACGAAACCTTCGCCGCTTCGTTCGGCGGTGGTCTCCACATAAGTGAGAACAAAACGCGCGTTTGGCTCACTGTACGCCAGCGCAAGTTTCGTTTCGCCGGCTAGAACGGACGGAATGATTGCCGACTTCTGGGTGTCACTGCCTAGCGTTTCCACCATACGGCCGCCCAGCAGGGCAGACGAGAACAATGGTTCGAGCGTTATCCCGGAGCCAAGGGCCTCCGTCAAAACCGCCACATCCACCGCCTGGCCGCCCAAACCTCCGTTTTCCTCGGCAAACGGCAAAGCCAGCCATCCCATCTCGGCGAAGATCTTCCAGTTCTCGTCTGAGTGGCCCAGTACTGTCTGCGCCAGCGCCTTGCGCTGCGCGAAATCGTAGTGGTCCTGAACGAAGCGAACCACGCTGTCGCGCAGCATGATCTGTTCCTGGGAAAGTTCAAAATCCATTGCCGCTCACCCCGCAATCGCCTTGGCTACGATGTTCCGCTGGATCTCGTTGGTTCCTCCGTAAATCGTCGCAGCGCGCTGATAGAGGTGATCGGCCATCGCACCATGCAGGTGTTCGGGCCCGATCGGTCCATCGTTGCGGCGCCGGAACACGTCATCGGGCTCGTAGGCCAGGCCGTAGGGGCCCAGTGCCGTTACCGTCAGAGACCTGATTGCCTGAATGATCTCGGCGCCGCGAATTTTCAGGATTGATGTTTCCGCTGTCAGCTTCCGGCCGGCAATTTCCTGGCTGAGATAGCGCAGTTCCATCGCTTCCAGCGCTTTGAGTTCTATCTCTATTCTGGCGATCTGGCTGCGAAAGCTGGCGTCATCGATCAGAAGGCCATTCCCCTGATGCTCGACACCGGCGATCTGCTTCAGTTTGGCGAGTTGATACTGTGATCTTGCAACGCGGGCGATACCGGAACGCTCGTTGCCCAGCAGGAACTTTGCGTAAGTCCAGCCCTTGTTTTCTTCGCCAATGAGGTTCTGGACCGGCACGCGCACATTGTCCAAAAAGACCTCATTCAAGGTATGATCGAGGTCCAGTCCGACAATCGGGCGAACCTCGACGCCGGGACTATTCATGTCGATCAGGATGAAGGAAATGCCTTCCTGCGGCTTGCAATCCGATTTGGTCCGCACCAGGCAGAACATCATGTCGGCCCAGTGCGCAAAGGTGGTCCAGATTTTCTGGCCGTTGATCACATAGGCGTCTCCGTCACGCACCGCCCGGGTGCTGAGGGATGCCAGATCCGATCCGGAACCGGGCTCGGAAAAGCCCTGGCACCACCAGGTGTTCGATTCCAGGATATCCTGCAGATAAGTATCTTTTTGTTCTTGTGTGCCGAACGAAAAGATTACCGGTCCAACCATTCTCAGTCCGAATGAAATGGTCTGCGGTGCGCCCGACAGGAAATACTCCCGGTCATAGATGTATTTTCGGGTGAGGGACCATCCGGTTCCCCCATATTCAACGGGCCAGTTCGGAGCGATCCAGCCCTTGTTGTGCAATACTTTCTGCCAGGCGACGATGTCTTCTTTCAGCGGATGGAGGCCGCGATCGGATCGATCCAGCAGACCGGCGGGCAGATTTTCTTTCAAAAAGGTGCGGACCTCTTTCTGAAAGGCCAGATCCTCGGCACTAAAACGAAGTTCCATTTTCAGAACCTCATGCCGTATTGATTGATGTTTTGCATGGTGCGAATTCGGTTTCTCGGTGCGTGCCCTTGCCGGTTCAGTTCCGCTCTGGCGAATGACGGGCCACTTGAATATGCGCTCGGTTCCCGTTCGGGATAAAGACCAGTAATTCCAGAAGAAATTCGAGTTGCGTCGGACATATCCTGAGTCGCACTGCGACAGGGGTCGATGTGGCAGCTCAATTCCGTTGGACTAATCATGCTTCGCTCGCTCCCGTCGCGCGCCGATCTTTGAAGGGTGAATTATTCATATAATCGAATTTTTTTCTTATATACATAAACCAGATTTGAGCCGAAAACTCAAGCCATAACCTGGAATGAGCCGATCAGGCCGACCGGCCGCCGCGGTCGCGGGAAATGACGTCAGTCAGTCTTTCAGTGGACGGAACACCGGCAGCGCCTGACCGCTTTCGCTCTTGCGGAACGTCACCTCGACGGGCATTTCCACCCGCAATTCGTCGAGATCCGCCTCGACCAGGTTGGTCAGCATGGTCACGTCTTCTTCCAGCCTTACGTAAGCGATTGCGTAGGGTTGCTTTGCGCGTCGCATCACAGAGTACGAATAGACGTGCCCCTTGCCGCTCGCCTCCATCCAGGAAGTCTCGTTAGAAAAGCAGCACGGGCAAATGGAACGGGGATAGAAATGCGTTTTGCCGCAAGCGTCGCATTTCTTGACCAGCAGTTTGCCGTCATTCGCCGCCTGCCAATAGGCCTCGGTCTCTACGCTAATGTCCGGGTCGGGATAGGTATGTTTACTCATGCGTCGTTGCTCCCCAAAATGACGGTTGCCGCCCCGGTGCGTTGCGCAATCCCGCCGCCTGTGCCGTGGGCCAGCGCCAGGGTACAATCAGGAACCTGCACTGCCGGGTGCGCCTCCCCACGCAGCTGACGAACCGCCTCTATGACCTTGGTCATGCCACCGCGGTTCGCCGGATGATTGTTGCAAAGCCCGCCACCGTCGGTGTTGAAGGGCAATCTGCCTACGCCCGAGATCAGGTTTCCGTCTGAAACGAAAGCGCCGCCTTTGCCTTTTTCGCAAAAGCCGAGATCTTCCAGTGTTTCGAGAACCGTTATGGTGAAGCTGTCGTAGATCGAAGCGTAGTCGATATCTGTCGGTACAACGTTGGCCTCGTTGAACGCAATCGGCCCGGATATGGCCGCGCCGGTGTAGGTCAGATCGAAACGCCCGCCATTAAGGTGCTTGATCCCCACGCCTTGCCCCAGGAGTTTGACGCTACGGTCGCCCAATGACTTTGCAATTTCCGGGCTGACCACCACCAGCGCTCCGCCCCCGTCCGATATCACGCAGCAATCAAGGCGGTGCAGGGGATCGGCGATCATCGGCGAATTCACGACGTCCTCAACGGTCACGATATCGCGCAACATGGCATGCTGGTTGTGATGGGCATGGTGGCTGGCGGCAACCTTGATCCAGGCCAATTGTTCGGATGTCGTTCCGTATTCATACATGTGCCGCATTGCGGCCATTGCGTAGAGGTTTGCAACCATCGGCCGGTAGGGATGTTCGAAGCCCCATTCCGGCGGTTGCCCGCCGCTTGCCGTCCCGCTTTTTAGCTGTTGCATACCTTCGGCGCGCGGACGGCCGGCAAGTGTGATGAGACCCACATTGCACTTGCCGGCGGCAATGGCATCTGCCGCGTGCCCGAGATGCACCAGATAGGACGATCCTCCGGTTTCGGTCGTATCGGTGTATTTGAGGTTCAGGCCCAGATATTCCG
The DNA here is from genome assembly GCF_004959855.1 of Nitratireductor sp. XY-223. Taxonomy (GTDB): domain Bacteria; phylum Pseudomonadota; class Alphaproteobacteria; order Rhizobiales; family Rhizobiaceae; genus Hoeflea_A. Next base: position 48,652 of record NZ_SPNT01000008.1, read on the forward strand.
CCATTCCGAGCCCGCCCAATCCGGGAAGCGAGCTGTCGGAAAAGAAACCGTCAACATCGTCCTTGCTCAGCCCTGCATCGGCCAACGCACCGCGCGCCACTTCGGCGTGCAGCATCGGCACAGTCTTGTCGACGGCCTTGCGTGTGGGATGTTCATAGATTCCAGCGATATAAGCCCTGGCTGCTCGTGCCATAATAATTCCCCAATGCGTTCGGACGGGTGTGCGGGCAGGCGACTATTCAGGCCTTCCGGCCCGGTCGTTGTGCTGCGTTCCAATCAACGCGGCCGATCTCTGCCCGCACCACGGCATCAAACACCGATTGTGTAGCCGCCGTTTACAGAGACGTGCTGGCCGGTCATGTAACTCGCCCCTTCCGACAACAGGAAGCACACCGGCTTGCTTACTTCTGCGGGTGTGGCGACGCGGTTCATGGGGATTTGTGCCATCAAGCCATCGCGAAACTTGTCGGACAGGATGACTTCGGTCATCGGGGTTTCGACTGCGCCGAAGAGGACCGAATTGACGCGGACACCGAACTGGGACCACTCCCGGGCGGCGCTCATGGTGAGGCCCAGGACACCGGATTTGGCCGCGCCGTAGTTGATCTGTCCGATGGTGCCGCGCCGGCCCGCATCCGAGCTGATATTGACGATCGCGGCTGGAGACGTATCCCCATCCTCGATGCGCTTCAGCATGTGCTGCCCAACCGCCTGCAGGCAATAGAAAGCGCCGGACAAGTTGACATCGATGACCGATTGCCAGGTTTCCTTTGTCATATTCTTGGCCATGGCCGCCCGCACGATCCCGGCATTGTTCACAAACCCGTGGATCGCGCCGCAGGAGTCCGCTGCTTGTTGCACCATCCCCTGAACGAAGTCGTAATCGGCAACCGATCCGGCGTGGGTCTCCACCCGCTCGCCAAGGTCGCTCGCAACGGATTCAAGCTTTTCCTGGTTCAGGTCATTCAAAATGACTTTTGCCCCCAACTGATGGGCAAGGCGCGCGACGGCCTCGCCGATACCCTGGGCCGCGCCGGTAACCAATATGTTTCGCCCGGTAAGTTCCATTGGATTGATCATGCCGTGTCCTCCTGCGTCGTCACATGCATAGTTGTTCATATATACGAATATTATTCACTTATACATAAAGCAGAAATGGTGTTCAGATTCAAGTTCCCAAAACTTCAATTCTCACATTGGCCGTCACCGGCAGGTTTTCATTTGGAACGGCTTTGATTTTCGAAGGACCTTGACCGATCATTCGACAATGCGCGCAGTCGTCCTGCGACGCCGCAATTGCGTAATTGTCGCCGTTTTGGTTATCTGCCCGTCTGCCAAACAGCCGGTTCCCGGCGCGCGAATATGGTTGCCTGATCGACTGCAGGGCAGGGACCCTTCACCGGCGGCCGGGCATTTCACGTGCTCACCAGCCCCTAACTTGCTCCAGCGCCGCAAAATACTCGGAAGCAACCCGATCGACGACCTCGCCGGCGGGGCAGATCGCCTTGACTGCGCCGATCCCCTGGCCCGAGCCCCAAATCTCCTTCCAGGCTTTTGCTTCATTCATCCTTTTCTTGAAGTCCATCGAGGGCGGATCCGCACTGGCCAGCTCGTCGGGATCAAGTCCGGCCCGCGATATCGAAGGCTTCAGGTAGTTTCCGGAGATGCCGGTAAATAGCGACGAACTCACGATGTCCTCGGCGCTGCTGTCGACGAGCATCTGCTTGTAGTCTTTGACCGCGTTTGACTCATTCGTGGCAATAAACGGCGATCCGATATAGCCGAGATCGGCCCCCACGGCGCGGGCGGCCAGCAGTGCCCTGCCGGTGGCGATCGAGCCGGACAACAGAAGCGGGCCGTTGAACCACTCGCGTATCTCGTGAACGAGGGCGAAGGGCGATTGCGGGCCGGCATGTCCCCCGGCGCCTGCGGCGACGGCGATCAAACCGTCGGCGCCTTTATCGATCGCTTTCTTCGCGAATGTGTTGTTGATGACGTCATGGAGCGCGATTCCGCCACAGGAATGCGCAGCCTGATTCACTTCGGGACGGGCCCCGAGCGAGGTGATCCATATCGGCACCTTCCAACGGGCACAAATCTCCAGATCCCGCTCCAGGCGCTCATTTGACCGGTGCACGATCTGGTTGACCGCGAAGGGCGCCGCAGGGCGATCCGGATTGGCCTGGTTGTGCCGATCGAGCTCGACGGTGATCTGCTGCAGCCAGCGTTCGAGCATGATCGGTTCGCCCTCGGCCTCGCGAGCGTTGAGTGCCGGAAAGCTGCCAATGATTCCAGCCTTGCACTGGGCAATGACCAGCGCGGGTACGGAGACGATGAACAGGGGCGCAGCAACGGCCGGAATGCGAAGGCCCCGCAAAGCATCTGGCAAATGTGCGTCGCGCGAAGAATGGATGTTCAAGGGCTGGCCTCCTTAAAAGGGACTGGTTTGGACGTTGCTGCCGCCCTTCGCCGGGCGTCGTCTAAACACGATCTTGTTTCCACTAAAGCGGGGAATTCGGTGAAAAGACCGGTGCACGTTTTTCCCGATGCGACGCCAGCCCCTCGACAACCTCCGGGCCTGTGAAGCCGAGCATCTCCAGCGCCGTTGAAACGTCGAACGAAGGACCGGCCATCCGCAACCAGTTGTTCATTGCGTATTTGGTCCAACGGATGGCATTTGGTGCTCCGCCTGCAAGCCGTGAGGCGATTTCAATGGACTTTGCTTCAAGATCGGCTTCGTCGACGCAAAGAGAAACCAATCCAACCTCGGCCGCGCGCTCGCCGGTCATCGGCTCGCAAAGCAACAGATGATATTTTGCCCGCGCCATTCCGCACAGGAGGGGCCAAATGATGGCCGCATGGTCCCCGGCAGCCACACCAAGCCTTGTATGACCGTCGACAATCTTTGCATTCGGCGTAGCGATTGAAATATCGGCCAGAAGCGCGGCAACCAGGCCCGCACCGACGGCTGGACCGTGAATAGCCGATACAATGGGCTTGCCGCAATTGATGATGTTGTAGACGAGATCGCGTGTTTCTCTCCACAGGCGAGCACGCGCATCGAAATCTTCTATGAGTTCTTCGATCATTTCGAAGTCGCCCCCGGCCGAAAAACCGCGGCCGGCACCTCGGATGATAACGGCGCTGATACTTTGGTCCTTGTCCACTGCACGCCAGATTTCCGTAAGCTGGCGGTGTCCTTCGGAGTCCAGCGCATTCAGCCGTTCCGGTCGATTCAGGGTAATTCGCAAAACGCCTTCAGCCGGGTGGTCAAATGACAGCTGGTCATATTCAGAGAAGTCGAAACTCATGTCAGGGTTTCCTCCGGTCTCATTTTGTTTGACGGTTTAAGGCGAGATCGGTCTAGTCGGCCGCCAGCGCCGTGCCGTCTCGGAGCAAATCGTCGATTTCTGATCTCATCAGCCCTGCCTCTTCCAAAAGCTCCACCGTATGCTCGCCCAGCATTGGCGGAGCCGTCCGCGGCTTCCGGTCGTAACCGTCGAACAGCAACGGCATACTCAGAGCATTGATTTCGCCGACGGCTGGGTGCGGCATTTTCGAAATCATGTCTCTTGCCTGCGCCTGCGGATGGTTCAAAGACTGCTCGATGCTGTGCAGCAGCGAGTTGGGAACTCCGGCCTCGGAAAGGCGAGCCGCACATTCTTCTGCCGTCAGATTTCTGACCTTGTCGGCGACCAGTCCGACCGTCTCATCGAAGTTCTCAACCCGGGCGGCGTTGGTCGCATAACGCGGATCGTCTACAAGCTCCTCGTAGCCCAGAACAGAACAGAGTTTCTTCCAGAGCGGATCGTTTCCGACAGCAATGAGGATGTATCCGTCGCTTGCCTTGAAGGCCTGATAGGGGCACACCGACTCATGTCCGGATCCCAAACGCTTTGGCTGAACACCATTTGTCCAATAAATCTGCGAGGGGTAGCCAAGGAACGAAAGCGCCGTTTCGTACAAAGACGCCTCTATGAGTTGCCCCTGACCGGTTTGGTCGCGATGGCGAAGAGCGGCGAGAATGCCGAGCGCGGTGTGCACGCCTGTCGTCTGATCCAATGGAGAAAACGCGCTGCGAACCGGTCCGCCGCCCTTTTCTCCTGTTATACTCATGATCCCGCTGAAAGCTTGAATCATCATGTCGTAGCCCGGTTCCTTGGCAAGCGGGCCGCTTCGTCCGAACCCCGATATGCTCGCGTAGATCAAATCGGGCTTCACTTTCGTCATTGTGTCGTAGTCGATGCCCAGACGTTGCGTGACTCCGGTTCGGAAACTTTCGACCAGGACATCGGCATCGGCGACCAGGTTTTGCACGACGCGTTTGCCTGCATCCGTCTTCAGGTTGATAGCAAGGCTACGCTTGTTCTTGTTGACGCTCAGGTACACGGCGCCGTCTCGCCCTGAAAAAGGCGGCCATGCGCGCGTGTCATCGCCGCCGCAAGGCTCGATCTTTATGACGTCCGCGCCAAGATCACCAAGATATTGCGTGCAAAGTGGTCCGGCCAAAACCTTTGACAGATCAATGACACGGATACCGGACAACGGGCTGAAGCGTTCAGTCATGCGGGGTCTCCTTTGCTACCCACCTGTCGCACTTCGGCCGTTGCCTGTGCGATTGCATCAAGTGTTTCTGGATTTACGATTGAAGTGAGATCACCTGGATCTTGCTGAAGGCAGGCGGCCCGTATGACCCGGCGCATGACCTTCATGTTGCGGGTTTTCGGAAGATCGGCGACCGGTATGATGAAAGAAGGCCGATAAGGGGCGCCAAGTCCGTCAATGATCACAGCTTCCAGCTGCTTTGCCAGCTGATCGCTCCAGGCAACGTCCGGCATCAAAACCACGACGCAACCGACCGATTGCCCCTTGACCGGATCCGGAATTCCGATTGCGGCCGCTTCGGCGACCTTGCCGGTTCCAGTGAGCAGCTCTTCGATTTCCGACGGGCCCGTCCGCTTGCCGGCAATCTTCAGCGTGTCGTCGGAGCGACCGAGGATATACCAGTATCCGTCGGAGTCCTTGTAGGTCCAATCTCCCTGGCACCACACGCCTGGGATCTTTTCCCAGTAGCTTTGCAGATACCGTTCATCGTCGTTCCAAAGGCTTCGGCTGAGGCCGATGGAATGGTCGCGCAGTACCAGCTCACCCACCTTGTCTGCGGGCAACGACCGACCGAGTTCGTCGACGACGTCCGCGCTCATTCCGGGAATGCAAGTGGTGAAAGCACATGGCTTCATGCGGTGCAGCACGCTCCCACACAATATGCCCCCGCCGACTTCGGTGCCTCCCGAGTAATTGAGGATGGGCACCCTGCGGCGGCAGACCTTCTCGAACACCCAGTGCCAGGCTTCCGGAGTCCATGCTTCACCGGTGGAGGCCAGAACGCGCAGTGATGACAGGTCCCTTTGATCGATGCCGCCGCCGCCGCTCTTGATGAAAGCTCGCGCAATCGTCGGAGCCATGCCCAGGAACGTCAGTTGGTGCTCGTCGATAAGCCGCCACAGGCGGCCGGGATCGGGGTAGTCCGGTCCACCTTCGACGATCAGCATCGTTGCACCGATCAAAGTCGTGCCAACAGCGATTATCGGTCCGACGAGCCAGCCCATGTCGCTGATCCAGAGCAGCCGGTCTGACGGCTTTAGATCCAGCATCAATTCCATGTCCAGGATCAGCTTGGCCAGGAAACCGACATGGGAATGGACGGTACCTTTGGGCTTTCCGGTCGTTCCCGACGTGTACATCAGCATCAACGGATGTTCAGCTTCCAGCACCTCGGTTGAGCGGTCGCCGGATTCGGAAAGGACTAGCTCCTGGTAGTCATGATCCCGGCCCGGTACAAACGGACAATCAAGCTTGCCTGACTGGAGAACGACCACTCTTGCCAAATCCGGCAGTTGCGCGGCAGCTTCATCGAGTGTGGCCTTGAGCGGCACGAGGCGTCCGCGGCGGGATGTGCCGTCAGCTGTGATCACCGTGGTCGCACCGGCATCGGACAGCCTGGAAGCAAGTGCGGCGGCACCGAAACCCGAAAACAGCGGTAAAGCGACGGCACCTATTTTCGCGACAGCCAGTATTGAGGCGATCGCTTGAGGCAAATTGGGAAGATAGATTCCGACAACCTGCCCGCGGCCGCATCCGATTGCACGCAGGCCAGCGGCGAGCGCGTCAACCTCATCCGTCAATCGTTGGTAGGTCCAGCGTTCAACGACGCCGGCTTCGCTTTCGAATATGATCGCGTCTTTGTTCCAGACAGGTGTGCTGCGGTACCGGTCGAGGCAATTCAGAGCAACATTCGTCTGTCCCCCAACACACCATTTCGTAAATGGTATACCGCGGCTCTCGTCCCGTAATTTGGTGAAGGGAAGATAAAACATAAGGCGCGCAAGAATCGCATTCCAGAACCAGTCGGAATTGGCTGTTGCGGCCGACAGCAGGTGGTCGAAATTGTCAAGGTCATTTTCCTTGATGAATTGTGTGAGATTGGCCTGATCTACCAGCGACTGGGGCGGATGCCACACGAATGCATCGGTCATGCCGTCGCTCCCGATTGGCCGGTTTCTGAGGTCTTGCGCTTCATGAGCGCCTTGCGGCACGCCCTGACAACGAGCTTTTCCTCCTGATTGAAGCCACGCATCTCGAACTCGACGATTCCCGCGTTCGGGCGGGATCGGGACTCGCGCTTTGACACAATCTCTGTCTCGGCACGGATTGTGTCGCCGATCCGAACGGGGTGTGGAAATTCGATTTCTCCGAAGCCTAGATTTCCGAAGGTGGTTCCCAAGGTGAGTTCGCCAACGCCGACCCCCGAAACCAGACCGAGGGTGAAAATGCTGTTCACGAGCCGCGTCCCGTGCATTTGGCCGCGAGAAAACTCGACGTCCAGGTGAAGCGGCTGCGTGTTGTGTGTCAGCGCCGTAAACAGAAGGTTGTCCGTCTCGGTCACGGTCCTGGTAACCGCGTGACGGTAGACCTGTCCGGGCTCGAACTCCTCAAAGTAGCGTCCGATCGGGCTCTCGATGATCATTTCAGTCAACTCCGATCCAGATTGCGGGCGTATTCGAGGATCTCGTTCGCCGTCTTGACATGAGCGTGATCGATATGTTCGCCCCTGAAGACGACCGCGGCCTTTCCTTCGGCCTGCGCGCGCCCGAAGGCGGCGATCATGTCCGTGTAATATTCAATGTCCTGCTGCGATGGTGAGAAGGCAGCGTTGATTACCGGTACATTGGACGGGTGCAGAGCCAGTTCGCCATGAAAGCCAAGCTGGCGGTTGAATGCAGCCCAACTTGAAAGTCCCTTCAGGTCGTGGACGTCCTGCCAAAGGCCGCCGATGGCAAGTTTTCCAGCCGCGCGCGCCGCAGCGACCGCACTTGAACGCAAATAAAGAGTCTCCAGACCTTCCAGCGACCACTGAAATCCGAGTGACCTTGAAACATCGCCGTTTTTAGAACTCGCCGCGATCAACAGCGCGACACGCGGGTGACGCGCTATTTCGCGGGCAAGAACAAGCGAATTCGCAGTCTCAAGCACGGCTGCGAACACGATACTATTCAAAGGCAATCCAGCGCGGCTCTCGGCTTCGCTCACCATTGCATGCGCGACATCTATGTCGGACATGTCATTGGGCTTCGGCAGCACGATGCCTTCCAGGCCCGGCTGCGCCAGGCGGAGAATCTCATTGAAATCGTAAATATGCACCAGGCGATTGATGCGAACGTAGACACGCTGCCCCGCCCGTGACAGTTCCTTGACCTTGTCGGCGGCCACCGCGAGCGCCTCTGCCTTTGCGCTTGCGGGAACACTGTCTTCCAGGTCCAAAATTATGGCATCCGCGCCGCTATGAGCCGCTTTGTCGATCCAGCCTGGCTTGCTTGCGGGTGTAAAGAGTAATGATCGAATAGTACGCATGAAGATAACTAGTATGATTTTGGAAGATCTAGGATTTTTTCTGCGATGTTGCACAGGATTAACTGCGGACTTACTGGCGCAATGCGCAGTATCATGATTTCCCGAAGCAGCCGTTCCACGTGATATTCTTTCGCGTAGCCGAAACCGCCATGGGTCAGCACTGCGTTTTCACATGCCGTGAATGCGGATTCGGACGCCATCAGCTTGGCGGCGTTAGCTTCCGGGCCGCAGGAAATCCCCGCGTCGTAAAGTCGGGCAGCATTGAATGTCAGCAGGTTCGAAGCCTCGAGCTCCACCCATGAACGCGCCAGCGGGTGCTGTATGCCCTGGTTGGCGCCGATCGGCCGACCAAACACGACCCTTTCGCGTGCGTAGCGTGCGGCACGCGAAAGAGCCGATCGTCCTATGCCGACCGCTTCCGCAGAGACAAGGATGCGCTCGGGATTGATCCCGTGCAGAATGTACTTGAAGCCTTGCCCCTCCTCTCCGATCCGGTCTTCAACCGGAACCGGAAGCCCGTCGATGAAGAGCTCGTTTGAATCGACCGCTTTGCGGCCCATCTTGTCGATCTCGCGGACATCCACGTATTTTCGATCGAGCTTGGTATAAAAGAGGGAAAGCCCTTCCGTCGGTCGCTCCACCTCCTCAATCGGCGTGGTGCGGGCGATGATCATCATGTAGTCGGCGACCTGCGCCGTGGAAATCCAGACCTTCTGCCCGGAAATGTAGTAGGTGTCGCCTTTGCGAACGGCCTTCGTTTTCAGTTTTGTCGTGTTCAAGCCGGTGGTCGGCTCGGTAACTGCGAAGCATGCTTTTGCGTCACCGCTGATGAGCGGAGCCAGCATACGTTGCTTTTGTTCCTCGGTGCCGAATACGACAACGGGCTGCAATCCGAAAATATTGAGGTGAATGGATGATGCCGCGCTTAGGCCGCCGACCTCGGCAACCTCCTGAAGCATTGCGGCCGCCTCGGTAATACCCAATCCCGATCCGCCATACTCCTCGGGCATGGCGATCCCAAGCCATCCTCCGCGGGCCATTTCCTTATAGAAATCTTCCGGAAACCCGCCCTTGGTGTCGAGATTCAGCCAGTATTCATCGTCGAACCGGGAGCAGAGCGCCTTGACCTGTTGACGGATTTCCGAGTGCTGTTCCTCATTTGTGAAACTCATGGATGCCGTGCCCTGTCTGGAAATTGCGGTTCAACTGTTCGTTCTGATATATGAATTTATTTCTTATATACGATCACAAAAGACCCTGATATGTCAATAGGGCGGGAAAACTGCGGCCCGGATCCATAACTCATTTACAGAATTCGACGAACTGCAATCACGGCCGCCTCTGCACGCCAGAGCGTTTTCTAAATCGGCAACCGAGACAGTTGAGGGCGAGACAGATGTAAGGTCCGGCGCGATGTTGGAAGCGCGATAAGAAGCTGCTTTTATATTATAATTCCCTGCGCGCCCGGCCACATGGTTTTCGAAGCAATACGCGTCTGGGCTGCCAGTGTGGACCGAATGCTACAGAACCAGAAAACGATCCCATTCAGTCATCTCGGCCCGGAGAGACCAACAAGCCCCGAGGCGGTACGACAATGGCTCCGGGACGGTTTTCCTTATGCCACGTCGATCCGCCCTCCGGACTCAATTGCATAAATATGCTCGCATAACTTGAGGAGATTTTCGGGTTTAGGCCGACATTCCTCCACTAATTCGATCGCAGATTTCGTATATTAGTCCATTTTCCGTATTTACGGTTGACAGATGGCCGATAGCCCATGGTACTTAAGGCAGACGTGACCGCCTCAAAGGGGAAAGCAATGACGGCCGGATCGATTAATGCGTGGCAAAAGGCATCGAAATTGAAGCCGATCGGGCAAGCCCGTTTCAAGCACAGGCAGGTGATCGGCCACCCTGCCACTGCCCTGATCATCAGAAACTTCTGCTCGTCACAGCCACCACGTTCATTTGCAACCGGTTCGGCATTTGGGTGGCTTGATCTGCATATGCATCACGAGATTTCGGGTTCCCGAATGCGCATTCCAAACTGGTTTGGATAGGACTGAAAATGACCGAAAAAGTAATTGAGACGGGTACACCAACGCTGATTTGCTCGGTTTCGAATCGTGTCGCGACCATCGCTTTCAACTACCCGGAAAAGAAAAATGCCATGGCGCGCGAGATGATGAGCGCGCTTGGTGAAACACTGACGAGGATCGAAAGCGACAGCGACATAAGAACAGTCGTGCTGACCGGCAAGGGCGGGGCGTTCTGCTCCGGCGGCGATGTGGGTGGCATGGGCAGTGCTTTGGGAGGTGGCCGGGAACCGGACGCCGAGGCCTTGATCGCACACATCCGAAAATCGCAGACAGCCGGCACCTTCCGCATATACGAATTTCCCAAACCGGTGATTGCCGCCTTGCCCGGTGCAGCCGCCGGAGCCGGCATGTCGCTGGCACTGGCCTGTGACATCCGGGTGTGCGCCGAAAGCGGGTTCCTGCTTCCGGCTTTCGGAAAAATCGGACTGAGTGGGGATCACGGCGGCAGCTGGCTTCTCAGCCGGCTTGTCGGACCGGGAAGGGCACGCGAGATCTATTTCACCAACCGCAGGATTCTGCCGGACGAAGGTCTTGCCCTTGGCCTTTTCAACCAGGTGGTGCCCGATGAGGAACTCGTGTCGGCAACGAAGGAACTCGCCGAGAAAATCGCCGGGTTTGCTCCCCTGGCGCTGCGGTACATGAAAGAAAATCACAATCGCGCCGGTTTTTGCGATTTCCGGACCGCGCTGGACTGGGAGGCCGACAGGATGATCCGAACGATGTTGAGCGAAGATCATCGCGAGGGTGTAAGAGCTTTTGCGGAAAAACGGCCACCGGAGTTCGGAAAGCACTGAACGCGGAAAGTCCGACGTCGAGCCTCGCGCCGAATTCCGAGCGAAGGCCGGTTCGCGCAGCAGAGCTAATTCTAGGATTTGAACTGCAATGCCTGTTCGACAAAGTTGGCAAAATTTCCAGTCGTGCGCTTAGCGATTGCCCACGATTTTTTTGTTTGCGGGGCCAGGGGAATAAATAAAGCAATTTCAGTAATTTAGAAATATGACGGTATATCTGACGGTATGCGCGAATTGTCGCAGAAATATCTGCAATAATATCAACAGATTACCGGTCCAATTGATCATCGAATGGGAGTGAGGAGCGGTTGAAGTGCGCAGCGCTTCAACGGAAAGGTCCAGTGGACCTTTTCGAGCGACGAACGCCCTGAGAGCTGTGCTCGAAGGGCTAGCGCGTGGATCCGTGTTAATGGCAGTTGACCAGTGTTCTCACAAGCAATTGATTATATGTCTTCTGGGGACTATGAGTTTTGTCGTAACTGTCGGATTAACGCACGGCGGACTGTTTGCAACCACCGCCAACAGGAGAATGCGGTTTCTAATCCTGCCCCGCCGGCATTCCCTTTATTGTCGCCGAGATCTGAGGCTGTAAAAAAATGGCAGAGAATAGGGTCAGCCCCCAGTTCGGGCTGACCAGATGACACACAAATTCTGTTACCTGCGTGCCTGCTCGGAATAGGATTTCAGAAACTCAATTGTTTCCGCATCGGTCTCCATGAGCGCGTTGAATTTCGCCTGTGCATCCGCGCCCGACAATCCAACCGGGACGAAACCGGCTATTTTCTTGAAGTCTTCCTGAAATAGCGGGTCTTCCAGGGTCGCTGCAAAAGCCTCCCGCAGCGCAGCCACCGTTTCTGCCGGCGCGCCCTTGGGGATCACGACGGCCCGAAGCGCTGTGGCGCGGATCTGGCCGATGACACGCAGAACGTCATATTCCGGCCCGGATGGTTTCTTGCCGAATTGTGCCTCATAAAACTCGTCGAAGGTTGGAACGTCTGAAAGGCTTCCGGGCGCCCGTTGCATGGTGCCGTCCTCGGAAGGCACGCCCAGGGAATAAAGCGGGATCGACTGGCCGGTGTCAACGAGATTGGGAACAACCCGTGAGATATAGCCGGTCATCGAGTCGGCCGTCATATCCACATCCCCCTTCAGCAAGGCGGCGCGGATTTTGCCCGCGGATTTGTACCCTGTAACGTTCTCGTATTCGACACCAAGGAGATCCAGCGTGGTGCGCAGCATCAGGTCCTTGGCGCTTGCCGGACCGTGCCCCGCGCTTTTGATCGGCTCGTCCAGCGTGAAGATGTCGGTCGGTTCCTTCAGATTGTCGGAGGTCCGGATGTGGAAGATGAAGTCTTCCGGGATGCCGCCGATGAAATCGAAATCCCCATGGGACACGGTCAACGCCTCATCCCCCACGATCTCGGCCATCAGGGTCACGGAAAAGACACCGATATTGTACCCGTCATTCGGGACGGCGCTGCCGACATAATTGATCCCGACGATCCCGCCGGCACCGGGTTTGTTGTTGAAGACCACGCGCGGCTCTCCCGGCAGATGGCGTTCCATATGGGAGAGCAGCGAACGGGCCGTGATGTCCGTGTTGCCGCCAACACCAAAATTGATGAACACGTTCAGCGGCTTTCGGTCGTACGGGCCGTCCGCCAAGGCGCTGGTGCCCATGGACACCGTACCCGCGATAACGATCACTGCGGATGCCAGGATTGTCCTAAGTCTCTTCATTGTAACTCCTCCTGTGTTTTGCAATGAGATTTGCAGATTGCGGATTGTTCCGCTTCTATCGGCCAAGGACCGCTAGAGGGTCGGTGGCGGTGTGCCGCTCATTCCTCCTGTTGCAATCACGGCGGCGGCGCCACCGTGCCGATCGACAACGGCTTCCTGGTCACGGTTGGCCCGCTCATCCACGTGCTCGGGATCGCAGATGCGCCGAAGCTCCGCCTCCAGGCGCGCGCAGACGTCCTGGTGTTGGTCGCTGCGGCCCAGGTCGGTCAGTTCGTCAGGGTCGTCGGTCAGGTTGTAAAGCTGCGGTGGCAGGCCGACGTAGTAGATGAATTTCCAGGAGCCTTGCCGCAGCATGAATGCGCCGGACTTCGCGCCCATCGCATGGTATTCGGAAAAAACCGCACGGTTCTCGTTGTCCGGTTCTGCGACAATGTCCATCAGGGATCGACCGGGCAGGGATGTGTCGTCTTCAGCCGCATCCCCCGCCGTTTGAACGATGGTGGGGTAGATATCGGTCAGGTTGATCGCTGTCCTGCAGACGTGGTTTTGCGGCACGTCAGGGCCGGCCATTATGAACGGGACGCCCACCGATTCTTCGAAGAAATTGGATTTGCCCCAAAGCGCACGCTCGCCAATGTTGTCGCCGTGGTCGCTGGTGTAGATGGTCAGTGTGTTGTCGGCGAGGTTCGACCGCTCGAGCGCATCAAGAACGCGGCCGATATTGTGATCCATAAAGCTGACCAGCGCATAGTAGGATGCGAGCGCTATTTTCGTGCGGTCTTCGGTAAAATTGTCGAACAGAATGCACTGCCGCATGGCCGCATGCCATTTATGCTCATTTTCCGGAACCGGTTTTGAAGGGAAAAGACCCTGATCCGCATAGATTTCATAGAATTCGGGTGGGGCGATCAACGGGAAGTGCGGGGCAATGAGCGAGACGAAAAGCGTCCATGGCGGATCATCCGGCGTCCTTTTGCAAAGGAACTCGACCGCCTGGTCGGTGATTTGAGTATCGTAGCGAATGTATCGCGTATCGCCCGGCCCGATGTTCTTTGCCATGTTGCGCGATTTGGGTCGCAGTGGCAGGGGTTTGCGGACCGACCCCAGGATATCGCCGACACCATTGATGACATGCATCGGGATTTGCGTGAAGCCGAACCCGCCATCGCAATCATTGTCCCGGTAGTGGAGCTTGCCGATGGAGCCGACTTCGCGCCCCATGCCCCGCAGGACATGCGCCCAGGAGTTGGGTGTGCCTTCATAGGGGTGCGCGTTGTCCCAATGTCCGGTCTGGTGGATGTAGCGCCCTGTGGCGATCGAAGCGCGGGCAGGAACGCAGATCGGTGAGGGCGTGTAAGCATCGCTAAAGAGGGTGCCGCGTGCCGCCAGCCGATCGATGTTTGGCGTACGGACATCCGCGTTTCCGTAGCAGCCGAGGACTTTGCGCGTATGCTCGTCCGACATCAAAATGAGTTGGTTGAGATGGGAATTGTCGGTTTGCTCTGACACGTCAGGCCTCATTCATTTGACTACGGGAAAGTAAAGAACGGTGACGGGTACCAGATGACCGGCACTATTTTTTCAAACAGCAGATAAAGAACCGCCGCCATCGCGGCGGCGTAGGCTGCCGTGATCTTGACGCCGTATTTTCCCCAGATCAGCAGGTACGCGATGACGAACGCGATCAGCGCAAGGAACTGCCCAATCACAAAAAAGGTCAAAAGGAGCACGGACAATAGCAGGAGGGCGAACTTCAGCGCCGCCGTGAGTTCCGTTTGCGCCAAGGACCTGAGGTCCTTGTACAGCTCCGATCTCAGTCCTGTTACGCTTTTGATGTCGTTGAACAAGACCGCCGCCGCGAGGGGCAGGGTCACGGCCACCACCACAAGCGGGAAGAGCTTTGATCCGTAGGTCCAGTTCAGGGCGGCCAGTCCTGCAAAGCAGGTTGTTGCGAAGACGAACAGTGAAACCGGCATGGACAGGCCATGCGCATAGATCGCGGCCCCCTCGCTTTGCGTGGCCTCGACATTTGCGCCGGTCTTGCGGTGTCTGCGAACTGCCAGCACCACGGCGGCTGCGAAAAGTGCGGCAAGGACGATGACAACGGGGCGCTGGAAGGATGCCGCGCCATGGGTCTGCGCGCTGAGATGCAGTGCGCTTTCCATGATGCCGCCCAGGATAAAGCCCAGCACCAGTGGTGGCCGGGACCACCCGCCCTTTTTCATGAAATACCCAAGCGCGCCGAAAGACAGCAGGAGCATCCAATCGCCGAGGGCGCTGCGCTCAATCCAGGACCCCATGAATGTGAACAGCATGACCGCGGGGACCAGAAGGTGACCGCTTACAAAGGTCAGCTTCGCAACCTGGTTGCCCCAGACAAGCAGTGCGATCGCGCCCAGGAGATTGGCGATGGCCAGCGACCAGATCAGGCTGAATGTGATGTCGATATTGCTCAAAAGCATCTGCGGTCCGGGCTGCAAACCCTGCATGGTGAAGGCGCCCAGCAAAATGGCCATTGACGCACTTCCCGGGATCGCGAATGCGATGGTTGGCAAGAGCGCGCCACCTTTCATGGCGTTGTTGGCGGCCTCGGGCGCAATGACGCCACGGATATCGCCTTTTCCAAACCGGCTTTTGTCCTTGGCGGTCTGTACGGCATGTCCGTATGCAACCCAGTCCACGATTGCCCCGCCGAGCCCAGGCAGCATGCCGATATAAACACCGATCACCGTAGACCGCAGTCCCAGCCACCAATGGGTGAAGGCGTCTCTCACGCCCTCCAGCATTCCGGACTTGGCCATGTTCCTTTTTACGCGGGAGATCGAACTGTTGCTGACCGCCAGGTCCAATATTTCAGGGATAGCAAACAATCCAAGCACCATCGGAAGCAGTGGGATGCCGTCCAGAAGATAGGTGAAGCCGAACGTATAGCGCGGCTGACCGCTGAATTCCGCGAATCCGATGGTTGCCAGCAACAAGCCGAAGGAAGCCGCCGCCAGGCCCTTGAGCATGGAGCCCCCGGCCAAAGAGCCCACCATGGTCAGGCCCAGAACACCCAGCGCGAAATATTCGGGATCGGAAATGGCAAGGGTCAGCGGTTCCACGAGAGGAAGCGAAAACGCGAGGATGACGGCGCCAAGAACCCCTCCGATAGCGGAGACGGTGAACGCGGCGCCAAGAGCGCGCGCCGCCTGGCCATTTTGTGCCATCGGATATCCATCGAGAATCGTCGCTTGTGACGCGGCTGTTCCGGGCACGCCCAGCAGGACCGACGCGAGTGTGTCGCTGGTTGTCGTCACCGCATACATGCCGATCAGAAAAGCGAAGGCGGATGCCGGCTCCATTCCGATCGTGAAAGGCAGCAGGATCGCCATTCCGACAAGGCCGGAAAGGCCGGGGACGGCGCCGAAGAACAGGCCCAGAATGATACCCAGACCAAGGTAGCCGAAGGCCTGAGAGCCGACGACCAAGGCCAGGCCATCCCATGCACCTCCCACATCCATCCACGCTCTCCCCTGTTAAAGCGCACCGCAACTCGCTTTAGACCGATACCGCATGGCTTCTTGACGTTTCCAAATCAGAACTGGTTTCGGCAAGGTGGGTTTCGAAACGCGTGATCAACCCCAGAAAGGTTTCCATCTCGTCGGCGGTGAACGCTTTCGCAAGGGCTCTGCGGCGCGCCTTCATGACGGGAGCCGCGCGCTCATAGGCACGCCGCCCCTTGGCCGTGACGTGCACCAGGGAATTGCGTTTGTCCTCGGCGCTTCGCTTCGTGGTGATGTAGCCCTTACTCCGCATCCCCGGGAGCGCGCGGCTGATCAATGAGTGGTCCGAGCGCTGGATCAGGGCAATGTCCTGCACGCTGAGCGGCCCGGCCTCAACCGTGTCCCAGAGGATTCGCCACTCAGTAATCGTCAGCTCGCCGGTCGACTTCAGCAGTCGCTGGGCTTGAACGCTCGATGCCGTCGAGGCTGCGAGCAATCTCAGGAAAAGATTCGCATCCTGATTGCCGCATCGGCTGGCAACACGTGCCGCTCGGGCCTTGGCGTCGCTTCCCATATCTCCTCCTCTCTACCCAATGTAAATCGCAGTTATTTTTGTATGACATGTCACGCAGTTGACGAATTACGTGACAAGTCATATAATTTTTTCTTACTGGTGTAAATGGCAAGGCGTCCTGTTTCGGGCGCACCTGATCTGACGGCACATGGGAGGGAAATCATGCTGAAGTCATCCATAATCGCTTCGTTCGTCGCGCTGGCGCCGGTTGCCGCCGCGGCGCAGGTCACCCTGACGGCGGAAACGACATCGCCGGGCTCGACCCCGCATTACATCGACACTACGCTGGCGGCTGTCCTGGAAAGTGCAGGCGTGGCAAAAATGCAGATCACGGAAGGCGCAACACTGACCAATTCGGTTCAGGCCGTCGCGGAAGGACAGCTGGACATGACGCCCGCGCCGATGATCTTGCCGTTTTTGTTGGCACGGGGCATCGGACCTTACGCCGGCATCGGCGAAGAAAGAGGAGCAGAGCTTGCAGGAAACATGCGCGCCTTGTTTTTCTCGTCATCCTCCGCCTTCGTGTTCACCCACTACAACAACAGCGACATCACCGACATCAGGAATATCGAGGGCAAGCGGATCTGGAACGGCCCTGCGCGCGGCGCGGCGCTGACATCGGGGCGTGCGCTGATAAAGGCGTTGTCGGGGCTCCAGGACGGCACGGGATACGAAGGCGTGCAGACCAATTGGCCGGACATGGTCTCGACCATTACGGGCGGCGGGGTGGATGGCTGGGTCAGCCCGGAAGGTCTGCCCTCGGGCCGGCAAATCACCATCGCCGCAACGGGCGGGATCACGATCCATGACATGCCGTCGGATATTCTGAACAGCGAGTTGGGCCAGCAGGTCGTCAATGCGCCGGGGCATGCCCGCTACACCGTACCGGTGGATGAATATCGCGCGGCCTACGAAGGCAATGACATCACGATCGTCACCGACGATGACACGTTTGACACGTTTGCGGTTGCCTTTGCACAGAGCGTGCATGCCTCGATGGATGACGACTTGGCCTATGCTATCACTAAAGCCTATCTTGACGCCGAGGAGCGCTTCGCGACAGGCGCCCCAATCGGGCAATATCTGTTCCTGAGCTTCGGCGATATCGACGGCGTCCGCGAAGGCGCCTGCGGCCCTGTTCAGATGAAGATGCATCCCGGTGCGATCCGCGCCTATGAGGACGCGGGTCACAACATCGCAGACTGCTTGCGGCCCTGACCTGACACCGCGGCGGTCGGGCGTATGCCCGGCCGCCCTCGCAACCATACCAGTTCAGACCCATGACACAGATCACATCGAAATCCCCATTCGGGCGGCGCCTCGCATTGTGCCTTGCTGTGATGTTGGTCGTCGTCGGCATGGTGAATACGATGCCGGAAATTCCCGGCCTGCAGGATTGGGCGCGCGAAGTCACAGGCATACGCTTTTTCCGGGTATCGGGATTCCCGCCCGAATATCTCTACCCGCCTCTTTTTGCGTTGATGATGCTGATCGTCGCGCTCGACGCCAGCGTCTATCGCGCATGGAAAAAGGAGCGGCCTCGCAGGGCATGGCTTGGAGCGGCGCTCGACATAGGCCTGGTCACGGCCGCGATCCTCGGTGCCATCGGGTTCTGGGTCGAAATCGACTCGATCTGTCTCATCGACCAAATCACCGGCGAGCGGCAACGGTTGATCCAGGACGCGCTGGAGCGGTCGACGGACGCGATCCCGGGCATCACGCTCGAAGCGGAGGTGCCGGCTTGTCAGGCGCGCTTCGGAATCTGGATCATTCCGCTGCTTTTTGCGATCATCGCGCTGTTCTTCCTTTACAGCATTCGCGTATGGGGACTGCCCCTGGTGATCGTCGCAAGTGTGGTGGTTCTCTACACCGTTGCGACAGCGCTGATCTGGTTTTTTGGCATCAGCGAAAACAACTTTCTCGTGACCAAGCTGGGGGCCGACGGGGGTGATCCCCTCACGGCGGCGATCCAGAAGGCAACCAATGTGTTCATAACGCCCGACGGGTTCATGGGCCGGTTTATGGACATCGTGATCAACCAGGTATTTCCCTATGTGATTTTGGGCGCGCTTTTCGGGACCTCCGCCGGCGGCGTCTCGCTGATCAAGGCGGCGGTGCGATGGACGCGCAACCTGAGAGGCGGCCCGGCCCACGCAGCAATCGCGTCTTCCGCCGTTTTCGGAACGATCACCGGCGGCCCGGTGACGAATGTCCTGTCCACCGGAAGGCTTACGATACCGATGATGCGGCGCAACGGGTTTTCGCCCCAGTTCGCCGGTGGCGTCGAGGCGGCAGCGTCGTCCGGCGGACAGATCATGCCGCCCGTTATGGGCGTGGCCGCGTTTGTTCTGGTGGCCCTCACCGCAGTGCCATACGCGAAAGTCATCACGGCAGCTTTTATCCCCGCGCTCGCGTTCTTTTTCTCTTTGTTCCTGGCGGTGATGTTTCAGGCGCGCCGCGAGAGGGTCGAACCCGTGCGCAAGGTCCCCGATGACCTGGTCATGGTTCGGCAGGACTGGTTGAACCTTGTCATAATCGTTATACCGATCTTGACGATCCTCGTCCTGCTCCTGGGCAACAAAGATGCTTTGGGCAACAGCGTTCTGGCCGCGATTTTGCCCGCTGGTGTGATGCAGACCATCGTAAACGCCACCGGCGACGCGGTGTCCGCGGGCTGGTGGGCGGTTGCCGTACTGATACCGCTTCTGCTTCTTGACCCCGATACGCGGGCGCGGCCATCGCGGATACTGGTGTCCCTGGGCGAAGGCGGCATTCTCCTCTCGCGACTGTTCCTGCTGCTTTTCGCTGTGTCGATCATCGCCGCCTTCCTCAATGAAAGCGGTCTGACCGGTGAATTGACCCGAGGTGTCAACACATGGCTGGAGCGCGCGCAGACATTGCACGTCTTCGGTCAAGAGGTGCGGATTGTCGGTGGTGTGTATCTGATGCTGGCTTTGATCTGTGCGATGTTGAGCGCGATCTTGCTCGGCATGGGGATGCCCACGGTTCCGGCCTATGTGAATGTGGCGCTTCTGATGGGACCGCTTCTTTCCAGTCTTGGCATAAGTTACTTCACCGCCAACATGTTCGTGTTTTATTTCGCGGTTGCCTCGGCCATCACTCCGCCCGTCGCCATTGCCGCTTTCGCGGCCGCATCCGTCGCACAAACCGAACCCATGCGCACGGCGTTCGCAGCAGTGCGGGTGGGCATTGTGATGTTCACCATCCCGTTTGTCTTTGCGTGGTATCCGGAGCTTCTGCTCATTGAGGACGCGATCACCATCAAGGACGACAACGGCCGCAGTGTCCTGATCGAGGGATACACCGGTCAATTCAACGGGGCAGCGCTGGCTTTTCTGGTCCTCCGGCTGGCCCTTTCACTCTATCTGATCGCGTCCGCCCTGACCCGGTTCGACATTGGACCGATGTCACGATGGGAGGTGGCAATCCGTCTGGTCCTGGCGGTTTTGATCCTTTGGAAAGTCCCCACGATTATGTGGATCGGAATTGTTGCTGCGAGTCTCGTCCTTGCAGCGCATATTGCCATGAACTGGAACGGAAAAAATGACTCGCATCCGAGCTATGAGCGATCCGCGCGACACACCGGCAGGTGACCTTTGTCGGAGGCCGAAGCCTGAACATGCTTCACATAGGAGACTGGAGAACCATGCGAATTGAACTGGCGGCGGCGGATGGTCACAGACTGGCGTGCTGGATGGTGCCTGCAGAAGGTGCGCGAAAGGGCGGGCTTGTTGTTCTGCAGGAGATATTTGGCGTCACGGACCAGCTCAAGGGGGTGGCGGAACGCTATGCGGCTCTGGGGTATGACGTGGTCGTTCCCGCCCTTTTTGATCGGGTGCAGAAGGAGACGGTGGTTCCGTTCACGGAGGCGCCGCGCGGCCGCGAAATGATGCTGTCATGCAACCCGGAGAAGGTCATTTTGGATGTCGATGCAGCTGTTCAGCATTTGAAGGCCAAGGGCGATAATGTCGGCGTTATCGGGTTTTGCTGGGGTGGTGCGTTGGCCATTCGGGCCGCGCAGATTCTTGATATCGCGGCAGCAGTGTCCTTTTACGGCACGCGTTTGCCGCACTATCAGATCGCACCGATACAAGTGCCTGTTCAAGGCCATTGGGGGGATGCTGATGGCCATGTTCCGGCAGACATGCTCGCGGCTGCCCAAGCCTTTTTTCCGGACATGGAAGTGCATCTTTACCCGGGAGCCGGTCACGCCTTCGCCAACGACGCGCGGCCTGCGGACTACATCGCCGAAGCGGCCGAACAAGCGCACAAACGCACGGCTGTTTTCCTTTCGAAGCATATGTGAAGGGACACACCACTTATGTGCAATTGTCCTGATCAAAGATGATCTAACTCGCCGCCGACCAATTGGATGTCATCGCCATGACGGCCATTTTGCTGTCAGAGATTTACCCACCCCATTGATCATCGAGTGGGAGTGAGGAGCGATGGTGCGCAGCACCAAAAAACACCAACGATTTGGTGTTTTTAGCGCCGAACGCGCGAAGCCATAGCGGAGCGCTGGAGCGATGGATCTGGTTTTCGCGCGATTGACCGGAATTCTCACAAACAAATGATATCAAATAATCTTCGACGCGTTTGCGGTGGCGAAGCGAGAGTTCGTGACCGGGGGGCGGGCGGCAAGGTGGTGTGCCTGTCCAACTTGAGGCCGGTTCGTATTGGTCTGATATCGCCGGCAGGTCCGATAAGATCGATCCCGACCATGCCGATATTGTTTTACCGGATAGCAGGTGCTGTTGTCAGTTGCCGACGAGATTGGGAAGCCACAATACGATGCCCGGAAAAGCCAAAAGGAGCGCCACGGTCACCACATCGGCGATAAAAAACGGGCCGATTCCCTTGAACACGTCCTGCAGGGGTATGTCCGGACGTACGCCGTTGACCACATAGCAGTTGAGCCCGATAGGCGGCGTAATGAGGCAGATCTCAGCCATCTTCACGACGACGATGCCGAACCAGATCGGGTCGTAACCGAGGGAAATCACCGCTGGGTATACGACCGGCAACGTCAAGAGCAGCATGCCGATCGCGTCCATGAACATCCCCAGAATGGCGTAGAAGATGAGGATGCCGATGATGATCACGATGGGGGAAAACGGCAGTTCGACAACCCAGTTGGCGAATGCCTCCGGCAGGCCGGCGAACCCGAGGAAGCGGACAAATACGAGGACGCCCCAAATGATCGAGAAGACCATGACCGTGAGTTTGGCGGTTTCCTTCAGCGCTTCCTTCAGGGAATTCCAGCGCATGCCGTTGAACAGAGCGATGATGAAGACGACGCCGGCGCCAAGCGCACCCGTTTCGGTCGGAGTCGCCCAACCCAGATAAAGCGCCGAGAATATAATCGCGACCACCAGGATGATCGGAAAGGTGCCCGGAAGCGACTTTATCCGTTCCGACCAGGTGAATCCGCGAATGGGAGGGCCAAGCCCGGGCTTCGCCTTTGCCATCGCGATGATCATAATCCCGTAGATCGCGGCCGAGAAAATCCCGGGGATAAACCCTGCCAGCAGGAGCGCTCCAACAGATTCCTCGACGATAATGGCGTAGATCACCAGTATCGCGCTCGGCGGAATGAGCGACGCCAGTGTACCGCCGGCGGCCACCACCCCTGCCGAGAGCTTCCGGTCGTATCCGTATTTCAGCATCTCGGGGATCGCCACACGGCTGAACACCGCTGCGGTGGCGGTGCTGGCGCCGGAAACCGCTGCGAAACCGGCCGCGGCAAATACCGATGCAACCGCCAGGCCGCCCGGCATCCAGCCCAGCCATTTACGGGCCGCATCGAATACGGAATTGGTGAATCCGGCGTGGAAAGCGAGAAATCCGATGAGGATGAACATCGGCAGAACGCTCAAGGTGTAGGATATCGACTTCGAATGCGGAATCGTGCCGACCACGCCGGCACCCGCCTCCCATCCAATGATAGCGACAATGCCGACCAGGCCGACGATCGATGCCGCGTAGACGACCCGCACGCCGGCAAACACCAGGACCACCAGCGCACCCACGCCAGCCAAGCCAATTTCCAGGGGTTCCATGTTCACGACTCCCGTGTTTCTTCAACACCGACCGCGTCGCGGATTTCGTGCGCCGCCTGCTCGGAAACGGATTCGATCAGCGGCACGGCGACCGGCAGCGCGGCGGGTCGAAGCGCAAGGCGTGCGAACCCGAAGAACTGAACCCACAGGCGCAGCCAAAGAACGGAAAAGGCCAGCGGAACCACCATTTTCGAGGGCCACAGCGGCAGCTCGGCATCAATCGTGCTGTCGCCGATCTGATACGCGCGCCAGGTGTGCTCGAATCCGTAGAAGACAAGTACCGAAACGACCACCAGCGCAACGGCGGTTCCGAACAGCTCGAACAGCCAGAGCGGCCGTCCTTTCATCTGCGCCAGGAACATTTCCATGCGGACATGCCCTCCCAGGCGCTGGCAGTATGCAATGCCGAGAAAGGCGAAGCTGGCCATGGCCAGTTCAACCATGTCGATATAGCCAAAGATCGGTGTGTCGAATACCTGGCGGCAAACGACCTGGGCGATTCCCAACACCATCAATGCGAAGATGAATAATCCTGCGATCAGGTCGAGCAGGTTTTCGATGGCGCCAAGTCGCAGGTCGACGGCGCTCAGTTTCTCGGCCGCGGATCCCGATTTCCGAATTGGGGACATGGTTGGTGCTCCCGATAGCATTTGAACCGGGGCGCCGGCGGCGCCCCGGAAGGGAACGCGCCTAGTTTGTCTTGTTGGCCGTCTCGAAGACGAGGTCCAGTATGCCCTGGGCGTCGAACTTGTCCTTGTTCTCAGCTACCCATTCGTCCCAGACCGGCCTGCCGGCGGCCTCGCGGAGCTGTTGGATATCTTCATCCGAATAGACGATCTTCTGCAGTTTCTCTTCGAACTGCGGAATGTTGATCTCATCGTGATCCTGGTAGGCCTTGATCTCTGCCTCCAGGACCGCGGGCTTGGCATCCCTGACGATCTGCTTGTAATGCTCCGGCAGGTCCGCCCAGGCGTCCTTGTTGAAGACAATGGGGCAATCGATCGTGCCGATCGCAAGGTTGCTGGTATACCAGTCGGAGACGTCGTCGATCTTGAACGCGGCAAAGGCGTAAGTGTAGGGAAACGAGATGGCGTCCACGGTACCGCGTTGCAGTGCCGTGTAAACTTCCGGCCCGGGCATGGTGGTCCGGGTTGCCCCCAATATCTCCATCGCTTTGCCAAGCCCACCGCCGGCACGAACCCGCATGCCGTCCCAGTCCTCGAGTTTCAGCGGCGGCGAACCCGTGCCCATGAACTCGTAGCTGGGAATGACCGTGGAGGCGTAGACCATCGCATTCCAGCGGTCCATGCTGCTCACCAGGTCAGGGTGCTGATACAGCGCCTCGCTGACAGCAATCAGCGTTTGCGGATCGCCTAGAGGCAGAAACGGCAGTTGGAATACCATGAAGGGCGGGTTTTTCCCCGGATGATAGTAGTGGCAGACCAGAGTCGACTGGAATGCACCCAGCTTGATTCCGTCCAGGTTCTCCTTGGGTTTGGAAAGCGCGCCTCCATAGTGGATCTTGATGGTAAACTGGCCGTCGGTCTTCTCACTGACAATTTCCGCCAGTTTCTCGATACCCGCCGTCAAAGCGCGTTGCTTGCCCCAAACGGAGAAGTTCCACTGCACGCGCGGGTCTTCGGCATCGCCAGCGAATGCAGCGCCACCGGCACCGGCAATCATCGCAGCGGAAAGGGTAAAGGCAGACAGTCGTTTCATTTCAATCCTCCCGGAATTTGCAAACATGTCCATTGTTTTTCGAATTATTGCCTCAACCCTAGTTTGACATGATAAATCACACAAATTAGAATATTGGTGGAATTAATCATGAAATTTTAAAAATGAATCTTGACCTAAAACACTTCCGGGCATTCGTGGCCGTCGCCGACAAACTGCATTTCACCAAGGCAGCCAACGAGATCCACGTATCTCAACCGACCCTGACTTTGCTCATCCAGCAATTGGAAGCCGCAGTGGGTGTCGCTTTGATCAACCGGAGCACAAGGCAGGTCGAATTGACGGATATGGGCCGGGAACTTCTTCCGATGGCTGTCAATGTTGTCAACGGAACGGAAGCGGCAATCGACTACATGCAGGATTTCGTCAAGTTGAAGCGGGGAAAAGTCACCATCGCATCCCTGCCGTCCGCGTTAATCAACTTGCTGCCAAAACCCATTGTCGAGTTTCGGCGCAATTCTCCAAATGTCTCGTTGAGGATCATCGACGGGATCACCGATGTTGTGACTGCGAATGTGCGGGAGGGGGTGGCCGATTTCGGTGTTGCCCACGTTGCGCCCGACACGTCTGAATTCAATTTCACGCACCTTTATGACGATGACCTCATGTTATTGATGCTCAAGGACCACCCCTTTGCGCGCAGGCGATTCATCCCCTGGGAAGCGATCCGCGGAAAAGAAGTTATCATGTCGTCACAGGAAACCGGCATTCGCCATTTGATCGACAAGGTCCCTGCTGCGCGGGAAGCGGTTTCCAATGTCATCCTTGAGCCGACCATGATCAGTACGGTCGTGGCAATGGTCGCTGCCGGAGCGGGGCTTGGCGTTGTACTGTCATCTTATATCGATGCCATTGCGGACGACCGACTGGTGGCCAAGCATTTTGTCGATCCGACGATCAGCCGAAGCGTCGGCATTATCACGCGTGCCAATTACACATTGACGCCGCCTGCCCGGACCATGTTCGACATGATCGAACAGGAAGCCCGAAACTAGCTCATCCGGCGCTTGCCGGTTTTGGGCGTTCGGATTCCATCCGTCGTGTGCTGGGTGGGTCGGGGGAGGCGCTGGGACGGAAATTAGGCGCTGTGGGTTTTCCGGGATCTTCAAGTTCTCATAGGTCGTTTTGCCCATGCCTGAAACCTGCCGGTGGGCCGCAGCGGAATGCCAGAGAGGCCGTTTGCCTCGATTGATTTATCGATCTATCAATCAAAAAAGCATTTCAATTTATCTTTTTTGATTAATTCATATACATGATTTGGCAAGCCGTTGTGCGTCCGATGAATCCGGGCGACCAGTCCGGACCGATGCGGACTTTGCGGTTGCCTTGTCTCCATGGCCGGCGCCATGGGGATGCGCGGCACTTCATCGGACGACACGGGCGAAACGAACGGGGCTAAAAATGACTACCGGAATCCTCTCCTTCGGCGCCTACCTTCCGCGCGCCAGATTAAGCCGGCAGGCGATCTTCGAAGCCAATGCATGGTTCAACCCCGGGCTGAAGTCTCTGAGCGTCGGCGAGCGCACGATGGCCGGTTGGGACGAAGATGCGGTGACCATGTCGACGGAAGCCGCCCGCGCCTGCCTGGAGGGCAAAGATCGGCGCAACATTGGCGGCCTCTACATGGCCTCGACCAGCTATCCGTTCCTGGACCGGCAAAACAGCGGCATCGTCGCCGACGCACTGAATCTTCGAAGCAACGTTCAGACGCTCGATTTCGCATCGAGTCAGCGCGCCGGTACCTCGGCGCTGCTGGTCGCGCTCGGTGGCGGCTCGAATGCCCACCCGTGCATCGTGACCGCCGCCGACAAACGTCGCACAAAGTCGTCGACGGAACTGGAACTGACATCCGGCGATGGAGCCGCCGCCTTGCTGGTGGGTGACGGCGAGCCGCTGGCTGTTCTGCTCGCATCCCACACGGAAACCGTGGACTTCGTGGACCATTTCCGAACCGAGGAAAGCGAATTCGACTACACCTGGGAACAGCGATGGGTGCGGGATGAGGGGGTCATGAAAATCGTGCCGGGAGCGGCACAATCCCTCTTCAGCAAAACCACGGTTTCGCCGGATCAGGTGACGCATGCGTGCTTGCCGTTTCCGCAAAAACGTACAAACCGGTCTTTGGCAAGCAAGATTGGCCTGCGGGAGGGCGCGGTTCGCGACAATCTTCAGAGCAACTGCGGCGGGACCGGTACGGCGCATCCGCTTTTAATGCTGGCGCACGCTCTCGAAGACGCAACACCGGGCGATATTATTCTTGTCGCCGGGTTCGGTCAGGGGTGCGATGTCCTCCTGTTCCAGGCAACCGAAGCCCTCGCAAGTTTCAGGAAGCGCGCCGCGGTTGAAGGGCAGCTGGCGCTGCGCCGCGAGGAAACGAACTATCAGAAATTCCTGGCGTTCAACGACCTCGTTGTCATGGACCGGGGCTTGCGCGCCGAAACCGACAAGATGACCGGGCTGACCACGCACTATCGCAACCGGGACATGACCCAGGGACTTGTCGGCGGTAAATGCGACAGGTGCGGAACCGTCCAATATCCCAAGGCGGACATCTGCGTGAACGCTGAATGCAACGCGGTCTCGTCCCTGCAAGATCACCCTCTCGCGGACATGGCCGCCAAGCTCAATTCCTATACGGCCGACCGGCTGACCTATTCGGCGGATCCTCCTGCCTATTACGGCATGGTGCAATTCGATGTCGGCGGCCGGTTGATGACCGACATTACCGACGTCGATCCGCATGTCGGGCTGCGCGTGGGTATGCCCATGCGCATGATGTTCCGTGTCAAGGATTACGACCCGAAACGCGGGTTTCGGCGCTATTTCTGGAAGGCCGCGCCGGCTGACATTCAATAGGAGGACGTGCTCATGACCACCGGCATCAGGGACAAGGTCGCTATACTCGGCATGGGTTGTTCGAAGTTCGGCGAGCGCTGGAGCGACAATGCGGAAAACCTCATGGTGGAGGCTTTCCAGGAGGCTCTGGTCGACGCGGGAATAGAGACAAACGAAATCGACGCGGCCTGGCTCGCCACGGCCATCGAAGAACAGCATGTGGGCAAATCCGGTGTGCCGCTGGCCATGGCTCTGCGGCTTCCCTACATCCCCGTCACCCGGGTCGAGAACTATTGCGCCAGTGGCTCCGACGCCTTTCGCGGGGCCGCTTATGCCGTGGCCTCGGGCGCTTGCGACATTGCCCTGGCTCTCGGTGTGGAGAAACTGAAGGACACCGGTTACGGCGGATTGCCGCAAAGAAGCCGCGGCACCGTCAACGACATGTATTGGGCAAATGTCTCGGCTCCGGGCGCCTTCGCACAATTGGCCACCGCCTATATGGCTGAACATCGCGTCAGCCGTGAAGATCTGAAGAAGGCAATGGCACACATCTCGGTGAAGAGCCATGACAACGGCTCGCGCAACCCGAAAGCCCACCTCAGAAAGAAGATCAACGAAGATCTCGTGCTCGAAGCGCCGATGATTGCCGATCCGCTCGGCCTTTTTGATTGTTGCGGCGTCAGCGACGGCGCTGCCTGTGCCATCGTGACGACCCCGGAAATCGCACGATCCCTCGGCAAGCGCCGACTGGTCACGGTCAAGGCACTGCAACTGGCTGTGTCCAACGGCATCGAAGCCCAGCACAATTCCTGGTCCGGCAGCCATTTCGCCACGACCCGGGTGGCCGCCAAACGTGCCTACGAGGAGGCGGGAATCTCAAAACCGCGCGATCAGATCAGCCTGACCGAAGTGCACGACTGCTTCTCCGTCACCGAACTTGTGACCATGGAGGATTTGTTCCTTTCGCCGTTCGGCGGATCGGTCGCGGACGTGCGGGACGGGTTTTTCGATGCCGGGGGTGCGATACCCTGCCAGATCGATGGAGGACTTAAGTGTTTCGGCCATCCCATCGGCGCTTCCGGCCTTCGCATGATTTACGAAATGTACCTGCAGATGCAGGGGCGCGCGGAAGAAAGGCAACGCCAGCAGGAGCCGGTATTCGGATTGACCCACAATCTGGGAGGCTTTCCGCACCAGAATGTGTGTTCCGTTGTCATCGTCGGACAAGAGGGGGCCTGAAGGCTGCAGCGCATGCAAACAGAACGGGATGGAGCACCAGATGCTTAATCAAGTCCGCGTCATCGAAATCGGCCAGGCTTTCTCGGCTCCCTTTGCCGCAGAAATCCTCGGCTTTCTCGGCGCCGAGGTCATAAAGATCGAACGTCCCGGCGGCGACGACACACGGGGCTGGGGCGAACACTACAAAGACGGATCATCGATCACGTTTCACATGGTCAACCGAAACAAGAAGTCGGTTGTTCTCGATCTGAAGGATTCGCAAGACAAGGCCCGCCTGGACGAGCTGATCGGCACGGCCGATGTCTTCGTGCATAATCTGCGTCCCGGATCTGCCGAAAATCTCGGCCTGGGCAGTGAAACGCTGTGCAAACGGTTCCCTCGTCTCATTTATGCCGAGCTGGGTGCCTTCGGACATGTGGGCCCCAAACGGCATGAGGCCGGTTACGAGATGCTGATGCAGGCGTTTTCCGGAATTATGAGCATTACCGGGGAAACCGACGGAATACCCGTTCGCTCCGGCCCATCGATCTGCGATTTCGGTTCCGGCATGTGGCTGGCCCTTGGTGTGGTCGCTGCGCTGAACCAGCGTTTTCAGACCGGCAAAGGCTGTGTCGTCAATACCTCAATATACGAAACGGCGTTGAACTGGCTTCTGGTGGCGTCAGGCGACTACCTGGCCTATGGCAGAAGCCCGGTGCGCGGCGGCAACGGCCACCCAGCCATCGTGCCCTACGGGCTTTTCCAAACGAAAGATGGCGCCCTGATATTGGGAGCGGGCAATGACCGCTTGTTCGCAAAACTGCTCAAAGTTTTCAATCGGGAAGACCTGCTGGATAATCCGAGGTTTCAAACCAATGCCGTGCGCGTGAGGAACCGAAAGCTGGTGGAGGGAGAAATCGCCGCCATTTTCGTCAACGAAACGACGCAACACTGGATCTCCGCACTGACCGAGGCGGATGTTCCGTGCAGCGCTTTGCAAACGGTACCGGAAGCTCTTGAGCACCCACAGACAAAGGCGCTGAAGATCCTGCAGGCCACGCACGATCATCCGGAACTGCGCTTCATCGGCATGCCCCTTTCCTTCAACGGTGAACGCCCCGAACTCAGAACGACTGCCCCGAGCGCCGGCGAGGACACCGAAGAGGTCCTGGGGTTGCTTGGAATGAATGCCTCGGCTTCGTGACGAAGATTTCGACGCGAAGAAATTCAGGCCTGAAATGCAAGGAACACGATTATGGAAGAGCAGAGCGGAAAGCAGCGACCGAAACTACCGCCATCCAAATACTTCGAAGACTTCGAGCTCGGCGATCGCTACGTCATTCCCTCACGGACACAGACCGGCGGTTTGTTCGCCATGTTTCAGGCCGCGTCCGGCGACAATGATCCCATCCACTACGATGTGAATTACTGCCGGGAACGGGGTCATAGAGACATGCTCGCCCACGGCATGCAGGTGATGATCCAAACGGCGGCGGGCGCCGGTACGTTTCCGTGCGAAGTTGCGGACTCCCTGGTGGCAATGCTGGAGGTCACGGGAAAGTTCCTCGGACCTGTCTATCGCGAAGACACGCTGTATCCGCAACTCGAAATCGTTGAACTGACACCGCAGAACTCGACCGGGATCATCACCATGAGGGCCACCGTCTGCAATCAGGAGGACAAGCTGGTCTTCGAGGGCACCCATCGGTACCTGATCCGCAAGAGGCCGGCGTGATCCCGATTTCTCAGGCCTTTTTCATCTTCCCGGAAGATTGAGGACGAACACATGGCTTTTCCCGATCATTCGAATTCCCAAATCGGTGTTGTCGGAGCAGGTGCAATGGGGCGCGGCATTGCCCAGATAGCGGCTTCGGGCGGAGACGATGTGGTGATTTGGGACGCCCAGGCTGGGGCTGCCGAAGACGCCTGTCAGTTCATTCATTCGATGTTCAGTCGCGCTGCCGAGAAGGGACGGATCAGCCGATCCGACGCCGACGCCGCGGCTCAGCGTATCCGGATAGCAAACGGCCTTGAGGATTTCGCATCGGCAGAGCTTGTCGTCGAAGCCATTGTCGAACGGCTCGACGCAAAGCGCGGCCTGTTTCAGCAGCTTGACGGGATCGTTCCCGACAAGACGGTTCTGGCGACCAACACATCGTCGTTGTCGGTTACGGCTATCGGCGCGGGAACACGAAACCCGGAACGGGTCGCGGGATTTCATTTCTTCAATCCGGTACCCCTGATGAAGGTGGTTGAAGTGATCCCGGGGGCGCGCACCGCGCCAGCCGTTGTCGAGGCGCTCTGCGGCCTCGCCGAACGGTGGGGGCACCGCGCGGTCAGAGCGTCCGATACGCCGGGATTTCTGGTCAATCATGCGGGCCGCGGCTTGTACACCGAGGGCTTGCGCATCGTGCAGGAGGGGGTGGCCTCGCCGGAAACGGTGGACGCGATCCTGCGTCAAATGGCCGGCTTTCGCATGGGTCCGTTCGAGCTCCTGGATCTCACGGGGATCGATGTGTCTTTTCCGGTCATGGAACAAATCTACAGTCAGTTCTATCAGGAGCCGCGCTTTCGTCCGACGCCTCTTGCAGCCCAGCGGGTTTCTGCCGGGTTACTGGGCCGCAAGTCGGGAGAGGGGTTTTACAAATACGAGGATGGCCGCAAGATCGAACCCGCTTCAGCGCCATCGCGCCCGGCCCCGGAAAATGCACGTTTTTGGATCGACGCCGATGTCCCGGAACATGGCGTCATTCTTCGCGATCGGCTGTCGCAAGCGGGCTTTTCGGTAGAGACCGGGGCGAAACCTTCCGCCGAGGCCACATGCTTGCTGGCAACGATCGGGGTGGACGCATCTACCGCCGTATCGTCGCGCGGATTGAACCCGGCGCGGTGTCTGGCCGTCGATATGCTGTTTGGCGTCGACTCGGGTTTGACCCTGATGACGAACCCGGCAACGGCGGAATCCGCTCGCATTGCGGCTCACGGCGCTCTTTCGGTCGACGGAAAACCGGTTTTTGTGATCAGCGACAGTGCCGGGTTTGTGGCCCAGCGGGTTGTCGCCATGATCGTCAATATCGCCTGCGACATTGCTCAGCAGAAGATTGCGAGTCCGCAAGACATCGATGACGCGGTGACCCTGGGCCTTGGGTATCCAAAGGGACCGCTCGCTCTTGGCGATCAAATTGGGGCGCCGCGAATCCTGAACATTCTGGAAGGACTTCAATCCTGCTACGGTGATCCGCGATATCGCCCCAGCCCGTGGCTCAGACGGCGCGCGCAGCTCGGACTGTCCTTGAGGTCCGGCGAGGGCGCCTGACCACACCTTGTTGAAGAATATCCTGATCGATAGGGAGCCCGTCCGGGCATATCAAAAATGAAGAATGGTTCGAGTTTTGAAGATCTCCTTTCCGATTGCGAGGAAGCGGCTGGCGCCGCCGGGAAGGTCCTGCATGCCTGCCGCATGTCCGTTTCGGCACGGCTTTTGGTCGACGGCCGTGTCTCGCCGCAAGCCGCCGAAGCGGAACAGTTTGCGGGTCACGGGTTTGCCTGGCTTGCCACCTATGTCGAAGCGCTTAGGCAGATGCTCAGCTGGGCCCGGCGTCTGGATGATGCCGGCGATCTTGGCGAACTGGAATCTCTCCTGCTGCAGGCCGCATTCGGTGAGTATCTGAACCAGATTGCCGGGGGTATCGCCGTATCGCAGGTGGAAATCGTCCGTCCCGCGGATTTGGGACTTACCGAGTTGGACGTTGCACCCTTGTGCGAAGGAGCTGCAGCGCGCCTGCGCGCTGACGGTAATTCCGCAGCGGTTCGTGGCCGAATTGCGGAACTCATGGCCGACGGCCACTATGGTGATCCGGGCTTTGGCGATGAGGCCCTGCTAATGGTTCGCGACCAGTTCCATCGCTTTGTCGAGGAAAGGATCGTGCCCGATGCCCACCGCTGGCACCTCAACGACGAATTCATTCCGATGGACGTGGTCGACCAGATGTCCGAACTCGGGGTTTTCGGTCTGACCATACCCGAAGAGCTGGGCGGCTACGGCATGGGCAAGATTGCCATGTGCGTCGTTACCGAGGAACTCTCTCGCGGCCATATTGGTGTTGGATCTCTGGGCACGCGCTCCGAAATCGCGGCCGAGCTGATACGCCTTGGCGGCACCGAGGAGCAAAAGCAGGCATATCTGCCAAGGATTGCCTCCGGTGAAATCCTGCCAACCGCCGTATTTACCGAACCCAACACCGGTTCGGATCTCGGCAACCTGCGCGCCCGCGCCGAAATTGTGGACGGCGCCTACCGTGTAACGGGCAACAAGACCTGGATCACCCATGCTGCGCGTGCAGACATGATGACGCTCCTGGTTCGCACCGACCCGGATTCATCCGACCACAGGGGCCTGTCCATGTTCCTGGCGGAGAAGCCGCGCTCGGAAGATCCGGCGGACCCTTTCCCTGCGGACGGCATGACCGGCGGGGAGATCGAAGTGCTTGGTTACCGCGGCATGAAGGAATACGAGATCGCGTTCGATGGTTTCGAAATCCCGCAGGGTCAGCTATTGGGCGGGCAGGAAGGGCAGGGTTTCAAGCAACTGATGGCGACCTTTGAATCCGCCCGCATTCAGACCGCTGCCCGCGCCGTCGGTGTCGCGCAAAATGCCATGGAACTGGGAATGGCTTACGCGCAGGAACGCATCCAGTTCGGTCAGCCGATCTATCAATTTCCGCGCGTGTCCGGAAAGCTCGCATGGATGGCGGTGGAGACGATGATCGCCCGTCAGCTCACCTACTTCGCGGCCCGCGAGAAGGACTCTGAAAAGCGTTGTGACATCGAGGCCGGGATGGCGAAACTGCTTGCCGCACGTGTTGCCTGGTCGAACGCCGACAATTCGCTGCAGGTGCATGGCGGCAACGGTTACGCGCTGGAATATCCGATCTCGCGCGTGCTTTGCGACGCACGCATCCTGAACATCTTCGAGGGCGCCGCCGAGATCCAGGCGCAAATAATTCTACGCGGCCTGCTTGCCGCCGGCCGCAACTGAGGTAACAAGAGAAGTTCGCATGTATGACCTATTGAAGCACGTTCGTGTTGTGGAGGGTTCAGCCTTTGTTGCGGCTCCCCTGGCCGGCCTGACGCTCGCCCAGCTGGGCGCCGATGTCATTCGCTTCGATATGATCGGCGGGGGCATTGACTATCGCCGCATGCCACGATCGGAGGAGAGCGGCACGAGCCTCTACTGGACCGGTCTCAACAAGGCCAAACGATCCGTCGCGGTCAATCTGCGCGATCCACGCGGTCGCGCCCTGATACAGGATCTGATCACCGCTCCCGGTCCGGATGGAGGCATTTTGCTGACAAATTTTTCCAATGTGGCGTGGCTTGCATACGAGGAGTTGGCCAAGCGGCGATCGGACCTGATCAAGGTCGCGATCCAGGGCAATCATGACGGCTCCAACGCAGTGGACTACACGGTGAACTGCGCCGCCGGTTTTCCGATGGTGACCGGGCAGGGCCAGTCGGAGCAACCGGTCAATCACGTGCTGCCTGCATGGGACGTGACCACGGGGGTTCAGGCTGCCTTCGGGGTGCTCGCCGCGCTCATCGACCGGATGCGCAGCGGTAAGGGAAAAAACGTAACGCTCGCTCTGTCCGATATGGCCTTCTCCGTCACCGCCCATCTTGGCTATCTGGCCGAAGCCATGGTGAATGAGACGCAGCGACCGGCAACCGGCAACGATCTCTACGGCGCCTTCGGACGGGACTTCGCCACCGCCGATGGGCGACGCATCATGATCGTGGCCATTTCACCAAAACAGTGGAGCGCGCTTTGTCGGGCCTGCAGCATCGAGGGTGACGTGGGCACCTTGGAACGTGAACTGGGTGTCGACCTGTCGCTTGAAGATCAGCGGTTTGACGCGCGGGACCGGATTTCGGAGCTGGTCGCGCCCTGGTGCGCAGCGCGGACACTGTCCGATATCGCGCGCTGCTTCGATGCAGAGGGCGTATGCTGGGGACCTTATCAGAGCTTTTCGCAGATGAGCCGCATCGACCCGCGCGTTTCCACCGACAATCCCCTTTTTCAGTTGATCGAACAATCGGGCGTTGGAAACATTCTTGCGCCGGGTTCGCCGCTCACATTTGCCGACCTCGGGCGTGGAGACGTCCGCCCGGCGCCCGCAATCGGAGAGCATACCGACGAAGTCCTGCTGGAAACACTGGGTCTTTCGTCCGGAGACGTTGGCCGTTTGCATGACGCAGGCGTCGTTGCCGGACCGGATGCCTCATCGTGAGCAACGCGTACGAGAACTGGATCGACCGGGAAGAGAGGACCACCGGGTACCTTGATGGCTGGCAGGCCGAGGCACTGGCGGCGAC
The DNA here is from genome assembly GCF_004959855.1 of Nitratireductor sp. XY-223. Taxonomy (GTDB): domain Bacteria; phylum Pseudomonadota; class Alphaproteobacteria; order Rhizobiales; family Rhizobiaceae; genus Hoeflea_A. The sequence continues at coordinate 83,496 of NZ_SPNT01000008.1, forward strand.
CCTCGACATGACGCCATGGCAAAGCGGGCGGGCTTCGGCTCTTCCGCTTTCGTGGCAGTGGATATTCTTTCGTCCGGTGACGCCGAGACACCGGGTAGCGGCCGACGGTCACCCGCCGAAGGGCGGTCTATTGCCGCCTGTAGCACTGCCGCGGCGCATGTTTGCAGGCGCGCGTATGGAACAGCTGACGCCGTTGATGCCGGATGCCCCGGCCGAACGCCTGGAGCGGGTTGCGGCCATAAAGCGAAAAGCCGGCCGCAGCGGTGAATTCGTGATCGTTACGCTGGAAACGAACTACAGTCAGCACGGTCAACTCTGCATTCGCGAGGAGCGTGACATTGTCTACCGCGATGCGCCGCGAAACGATGCGCGGAACTCTCTGCAGGATGAGAAAAAGCGGCCGCCGCCGGCGGCTTCATTGGCATTGGACTTGATACCCGATCCGGTTTTGCTGTTCCGATTTTCCGCGCTTACCTTCAACAGCCACCGTATCCACTACGACCGCGAGTATGCCATGTCGACCGAAGGCTATTCCGACCTGGTTGTCCACGGGCCGTTGAGTGCGGTTCTGCTGGCAGAACTTGTTCGCAAACACAGCAAGGTGCCGATCCGGGATTTCAGTTTCCGGGCCGTAAGGCCGCTATTCGCCAATCGCCCGCTGCACCTGAGGGGTGAGTTTCATGATGGATCGTTTGCACTCGCTGCCTACGACGATCATGGGTTCCTTGCGGTCGAGGCGCAAGCCGGCCTGGGGGCGCCGTGATGATCAAATTCCGACGAATTAGACGGCTTGAAATCTGACCGCGTTCCCAATAATTATACGAATGTATAATTAAAATCGCTTGGGGGCATGCCTTGAGTGCGGAACGGCGGAAATTCAAACACGAGCCACCCGACCGGAGGAAGCTCGACCTGATTGAAGCGGCACTGTCGTTGATCGCGGAAAAAGGGGTGAAGGGGGCGACGGTGCGGGATATTTCGCGGCGTGCGGAAGTCACGCAGGGCCTGATCCGGCACTATTTCTCTTCGAAGGAAGACCTGATCGTCGCGGCCTACCGGTACCACATGACGCAGATGACGGAAGTGACCTACACGTCCGCCTCGCAAATCGATGGCACGGCGACAGAACGATTGGCGGCCTTTGTTCAAGCATCGCTGACACCACCGGTCGTTTCGCCGAGAGCGGTTGCCTTGTGGGCCAGCTTTTTGGTTCAGCTTCAACAGGATGCGAATGTGAAGACGACACATGAACAAACATACACCGAGTTTCGGGACCATCTGGAAGATCTGATCGGGGCCGCGTTGAAAGAAGCCGGGTGCTCGGTGTCGCAAGGACGATTGCGGTATCTGGCAACCGCCTGCAATGCGGTGATCGACGGTCTGTGGCTCGAGGGCGGCGCACTGCCGCATGCATTCGCGGCCGGTGAACTTCCCGACATTGGGTTGCAATCAATCGGATCGATCATCGCGATCGACCTGCGTCAAAAGGTGGATCAGGCATGAAGATGACTGCGATTACCGAACGGCTTTCGGGTCTCGGAGGTTCCAAGTGGGAAGTGCATATCAAGGCCCGCAAACTGGTCGCCTCCGGTGCCGATATTGTGGAAATGACCATCGGTGAGCCGGATGTGCCTTTGCCGGCCGAACTGGCGGACGCGGCCGCTGCGGCAATCCGGTCGGGGCGGACGGGATATTCCGACGGCCGTGGAGAAATCAATCTGCGCAAGTCGCTGGCGGAACGCTATAGCGTCAGCCGGGACCGGCCGTTTGGACCGGAGAATTTTCTGTGTTTTCCGGGTACACAGACAGCATTGTTCGCGGTCCTGCTCGGTGTCGCGCAGGAAGGCGACGACGTGCTTGTCGGTGATCCGATGTATGCCACGTACGAAGGGGTCGTGCGCGCCACGGGTGCGGACATGGTGCCGGTTCCGCTGCGCCCCGAGCATGGTTTTCGCATGCAGGCGGACGATATCGCGGCACGGATCACGCCGAAAACCAGCGCGCTTTTGCTGACGACGCCGCACAATCCGACGGGTTCGGTTCTGACCAAAAAGGACATCGAATCCATCTGTTCCCTGGCAGTGGAACACGATTTCTGGATCATCTCGGATGAAGTCTACGAACACCTGATTTTTGAAGGCACAAATTTTGTGTCGCCACTGTGGTTTCCCGCCTTCGCGGACCGGGTGGTCGCAGTGTCGTCGATTTCGAAATCCCATGCGGCACCGGGGTTTCGCAGCGGCTGGTGTGTCGGACCGCAGGCATTCTGTGACCGGCTGTTGCCATTGGCGGAGACCATGCTGTTCGGCAACCAACCCTTTATCGCTGACATGACAGAGATGGCGGTTCGCGATGGGTCATCGGTTGCAGAAGGCATGTGTCACCGATTTGCGGCCCGGGCGGCGTTGCTGGCGGACCGGCTCGAGCAGGAAACAGGTTTGAAAGTGCATCGGCCCGAGGCGGGAATGTTCGCGCTCGTCAATGTCGCGACAACTGGTATGGATGGCGAAAGCTATGCGATGGACCTGCTTGCAAACGGGGGCGTGGCGGTCATGCCGGGAACCTCTTTCGGCAAAGGTTTGGGGTCCTGGGTCCGCGTTGCGCTGACGATTTCCGACGCCGATTTTGAAACCGCACTGGACAGGATCGTGCACCATGCCAACGCCTTGACGAGGAAGAGCGCATGACAAGCGTTGGCGAAGCACTGGCCGAACAGCTTAAGCAAAGGGGCGTCGACACGGTTTTCGGCATTCCCGGGGTCCACACGGTTGAACTCTACCGCGGTCTCGCGGCCTCCGGCATCCGGCATGTCACGCCGCGCCACGAGCAGGGGGCCGGTTTCATGGCTGACGGCTATGCGCGGGTGTCCGGAAAGCCGGGGATTGCGCTGGTGATCACCGGACCTGGCCTCACCAACACCTTGACGCCCATGGCGCAGGCGCGGGCGGATTCTGTGCCGGTCCTGGTTCTGTCCGGCGTCAACCGGACGGCAACGCTCGGTAAAGGGATGGGCCATCTGCACGAGTTGCCGGATCAACACGGGCTGGCGGCTGGTGTCGCGCTCGTGTCGGAACATGTCGCGGCACCCGATCAACTCGCAATGGCGCTCGACAGGGCGTTTGCGCCTTTTGTCGAGGGTCGCCCCGGTCCGACGCACATCCAGATCCCGCTGGATGTGGCGGCGGCGGCATATAAAGGCGGGATGTCCGCCACGCCGCTGCAGCCGCCTGTCGCCGATCAGGCAAACATTGCCGCCGCTGCTGAGGCGATGGCGAATGCCAATCGCCCGGTCATTCTGGCCGGCGGCGGCGCAAGGTGGGCCGGAGTGGAACTCAAAAGACTTGCAGAACGTCTTGATGCACCCGTTGTGCAAACCGTGAACGCACGCGGCGTAATTTTCGACCACGCTCTGAGCGTACCGGCCAGCCCGAGCCTGCAGGCCGTTCGCCGTTTGATCGAGGAGTCGGATATCGTGCTCGCTGTCGGCACCGAACTCGGCCCGACCGACTACGATATGTACGACACCGGCACGATGCCGCGGATGAACGGTTGTATCCGGGTCGACATCTGCCCGGATCAACTGGCGCGCCATGATGCCGATATCCCGTTGCCCGGCGAGGCGCGACAGACGCTTTCGGCGATCCTGGCGTGTTTGCCGGATACAACCCGTGGCGCGGACGGACCGGCACGGGCGGATCGGGCACGTCAAGCGGCGCTCGAAGAGATCGGACCGGAATACCGGGCCCAGGTCGAGGTGCTCAACGCGCTGAGAGACGCGGTGCCGGGATGCCTGCTGGTCGGAGATTCCACGCAACCGATCTATGCCGGAAACCTTTACTACGACCACGACAGGGCCGGTGGCTGGTTCAACGCGGCCACGGGCTACGGGGCACTGGGTTACGGCATTCCCGCGGCAATCGGTGCCTCAGTTGCCGATCCCGCGGCGCCGGTTATCTGTATCGCGGGCGACGGCGGCGCGCAGTTCTCGCTGCCCGAGATCATGACGGCGGTGGATGAGAAACTGCCTGTCACATTCCTGGTCTGGAACAATCGAGGATACCGCGAAATAGCAGCTTCGATGCAGGCCGCGGATGTCGAAGTGATCGGCTGTGACCCCAGCCCGCCAGACTTCGTCAATCTGGCTGCGTCCTTTGGCATCCCCTTTCGCAATTGCGCTCCCAATCCGGATGCGGTGATCGAATCTGTCTTGCAGGCGCGCGAACGGCCGGGACCGCACTTGATCGAAGTCGAAGCCCCGCCGTTTTCGCCGGAACAGCGCTGACCGATATTCGGCTGGTGCCTCTGCCAGGTTTGTCAGGTACCGCGCTTTTCTTTGGCGGCCATGTAACACTCCAGCCAGTCCCAGCAGAATTCCTCAATGCTGTCCTTGTCCACGGTCTTCGGATTGAGGCAGCTTTCCAACCAGACACCTTCCAGGAAAACCAGAAGGAAGGTGGCAAAGGGTTTGGTTGAAAGTCTGAGGCCGCGTTCATCGACAAGATCGTGAATAAGTTGCTCAAACACCGTAAGCTGCTGTTGAAAGGTGTCTTCAAATGCTGACTTCAGTTCGGGGATGGTCTGCGACAGGCTCCAAAAGCTCGTATAGGTGCCGATGATATCATCCGCGGCCCAGCGCCTCGAGAAGTACAGCCGGAACAGCTCCTTCAACCGGCCCTCGGCAGATAGTTTCCCGTTTCCGGCCGCTGCCTCCATTTCGCGCAGGTAGCCTTGAGCCATGTCTTCGTAGGCTGCAAGGAACAGGCTTTCCTTGCCGGCGAAATAATGGGTCAGAAGGCCGGGAGATACGCCCAATGCGTTGCAGATTTCCCGCACGCCGGTGCCCTGGGCACCATATTTCGCCAACGTGTCCCGTGTCGCCTGAAGCAGGAGCTGGCGCCGGTTTTCCGGTGTCAGGCGTTGTTGTTTTTCTTTGGCCACACGGACTGCTCCTTGCATTCTGGTTGCAGTCTTCCCGGCAATTCGAGAGGCGTCAAGCGGCGCTCGCCGGTTCGTCATTTGCAGCCAATTCCACGTCCATTCCGAATTCTGCCGCCGACATGCAGAGCCATTCCCAAAAACTGGCGGCATGGCTGGCGGGCATCATCAGTTCGTACACTTTCCCGGACATGCGGTGAATATGGAGTCTGGTATGCGCCATCAGGGTGACCGCGCAATGACCGGGAAGAAAATGATCGAGGTCCAGAACACATCCCTTTGCCATGAGGGAAGCGGCATCCTTTCCGGCGATCTCCATGCGGAAGAGGCCGTCACTGGCGTTCGTTACCGCTGCAAGACCCCCGAGCACTTCCTTCAGTTCCTGCTCCTCAGTCGCATCGGCGGGTGAGCACATCAGGTGCCAGCAGTTCCGGCCCGCCCAGGCCAGCCGATACTGACCGGCCTCGCTGAAACGCCCCGGTGCAGGCAGGCGTTCAAACCCGAAGCGGGTCAAAGCGGCTTCCGCGGCCTGCCGTTTGTTCAGGTACGGGATGAGCCTCAAGATTGTCGTATCAGAATTCAACCTGACGATGACATTTGCCTCGCTGGATCGGTCTTGAACGCCGGCAAGATCCATGCCTTCAAGGCAAAACGGGGTGCTGGTATCAGCTGCGTACACGCTCGTTCTCCGGATCAAAAAAATGATGGGACACGATTTCTGCGGGAACGGGCCTTTCACCGTGCAATGGATCGACGATTTCGATCACTTCACCCAGCCGCTCCCGCCCGCGGCGGACCAGTGCGATGCCAATGTGAGACCCAAGCGTCGGGCTCCAGGCGCTGGACGTCACATAGCCGTCGTCACTTTCGGGCGCTATCGCCGCGCCCTTGGAGAAGATATGGGCGCCCTGGCGGAAGGAATGGGACGGATCCAGCGGTTTAAGCCCGACAACCGCCTCGCGGTCCGAATCGGCAAGGCCAGGGCGGGCGCTGAGGGTGCGCCCGACATAGTCCTTTTTGGTCGACATCATCATGCCAAGCCCCAGATCGGAGGCCGTGGTAAAACGATTCAGCTCGGAGCTGACATGCCCCTTTTCGATCCGCAAGACGTCCAGCGCTTCGACACCATAGGGTGTGATACCGAATTCCTGCCCCTCGCATTCCAGCGCCTCGGCGAGCGCGCGGCCATGGCGGGCGGGCACGTAGATTTCAAAGGCCAGCTCGCCCGAAAAGCTGATGCGGAACAGGCGCGCACGCACACCGTCCAGGATCGTGCCTTCCCGTGCTGCAAGGAACGGCATGGCGTCGTTGCTGACGTCCATATCCGGCGCGATGCGCTGCAGCACGCTGCGTGCGTGCGGTCCGGCCAACGCAATCCCCGCCCAATCCTCGCTGACATCGGCAAGCGCGATATCCATTTGCGGCCACAAAACCTGGTGACAGAACTCAATGTGGCTGAGAACGCTGTCGGATTCCGCCGAGGTGGTGGTTATAAAGTAGTGCTCTTCTCCAAGGCGCGTTACCGTTCCGTCGTCAAAGACGATCCCGTCCTCGCGCAGCATCAGACCATAGCGGGCCTTGCCGACAGGCAGTTTTGCGAAGCCGTTGCAGTAGACCTTGTTCAAAAAAGCAGCGGCATCCGGCCCCTGCAGGTCGATTTTGCCGAGGGTCGACACGTCGCAGAATCCGACCGTGTTGCGCGCCGCCAGAACCTCGCGTTTTATCGCCTGCTGCATTGTTTCCCCCGGTTCCGGGAAATACTGGCTGCGATGCCACAGGCCGGATTCGACGAAGACGCCCCCCTTTTCCTCGACCCAGCCATGAAGGGGCGTGCGCAGGATAGGGCGCCATTGCCTGCCGCGAGAGCGGCCTGCCAGCGCCCCAATACTCACCGGCCGATAGGGCGGGCGGAAGCCCGTCGTTCCCACTTGTCCCATCGATTTGCCGAGCGATTTCGACATCGCGGCGATGCCGTGAATATTTGAATTCTTACCCTGATCCGTTGCCATGCCCATGGTCGTGTAGCGCTTGACATGTTCGACCGAGCGATAACCTTCGCGTGTCGCAAGGGCGACGTCTCCGCGGGTAACATCATGCTGCAGGTCGATGAACTTCTTTGACCCGCCGACGGCCGATTCAAAGAAGGGGTGGCGGGCGGCACTTGCTTCCGCCTTTTCCAGAAAGCCGTAAAATTCGGCCAGGTTCGCGGAAGCGGGACAAGAATATCGATGCGCGGCGAGTGCGCCGGTCATGCGGGCATGGGCGACGCAATCTGCCCTGGTTTCCAGCCCGGCAAGGCTTCCCGTGCAGAGGAAATCGTCCCCTGCCATATGCTGAGGCAGAAATGCCTGGTGGTTCTCGCTCCAGCGTGGTTTTTGCCCGCGTTGCGCCAGCAGTTGCACCGCCGGGTTCCAGCCGCCCGAGACACAGACCAGATCGCAGGCAATAGTGCGGGTCCGCCCGTCCGGGCCCCGCAGGGTGACGGCTCTGACGGCGGTCGAACCACGGACGTCCTCTATTTCCTCGCCTTTGGAGGCATCGACAATGGCGGCCAATTCGATCCCGGCCTCACGCATCGTTTCGACAAGGGCATCGCATTTGTCACCGGCGGTGAACACGACTGCCCGCCGGCCCGGTCTGACGCCATATTCGCGAATATAGCGTTCTGCGGCAGAGGCCAGCATGACGCCGGGCCGATCATTGTTTGCAAAGGTCAGCGACCGCTCGTGCGCGCCTGTGGCAAGGATCACCTGTTTTGTGACGATCTTCCACATTCGCTGGCGCGGCTGATTGGCTCCGGGTACCTCGAGATGATCGGACACCTGCTCGACCGCGCCGAATGTATTGTCGTCATACCAGCCGAACACCATGGTGCGGGGCAGGATGCGGACATTCTCCATGGCCTCAAGCCGGGCAATACTGTCCTCAAACCCGGCACTGTCCAAGCCACCCAGCCGGGCGTGTTCTTCGACCAGGGTGACGCGTGCACCGCATTGCGCGACGACCCGGGCGGCTTCAATCCCGGCGACCCCGCCTCCGATCACCAGGATATCGCAATGGTGATGTGTCTTTTCGTAGCTGTCCGGATCGATCTTGCCCGACAGGCGGCCAAGGCCGGCCGCACGGCGAATGACCGGCTCGTAGATTTTGGTCCAGAATTTGGCCGGCCATTTGAAGGTCTTGTAATAGAACCCGGCCACGAAGATCGGAGCCAACAACTGGTTCACGGACAGAAGGTCGAACCGCAAAGAGGGCCAGCGGTTTTGGCTGCTGGCCTCAAGCCCGTCGTAAAGCTCGATCATGGTGGCGGGGATGTTCGGTTCCTGCCTTGCGCCGTTGCGCAGTTGCACCAGGGCGTTCGGTTCATGGGGGTCGCAGGTGAAAACGCCACGCGGCCTGTGATATTTGAAACTGCGCGCCACGAAGGTGACGCCATTGGCCAGCAGGGCCGAGGCCAGCGTGTCTCCTTCATAGCCGACGAAGGATTTTCCATCGAACGTGAAGCGGAGCGGTTTTTCCGGATTGATGCGGCGGCCGCCTGAAAGCCGGTTGATCTGGCCGCTCATTACCTGGCGTCCCCGGACGGGCGGACTTCCGCGACCCGGGTGATCTCGTGGGTCAGCGTATTGCGGTCGACAATCAGCCAGCTTCCGCAGCCCGCGACATGGCGCCAATGCTCGCGGTGCGCGCCTTTGGGGTTGTTGCGCAGATATACGTAACTCACCCACTCCTCCATCGGTGCGCCTTCTTCGGGGCGGGTGACCGTGGCATCGCCGCGATAGACGAACTCCTCCAGGGGACGTGCGCCGCAAAGTGGACAGGGGATGCGCATGGCGAAACTGGTCCTCTTATTAATGGTGGTTGGGGAAGGGCCCGCCGCCTGTGGCATCCACGGGGCGGCCTTCGGCAAAACGATCCAGGTGAAAGGGGGCGTTGAATTTATGCGGTGCGCCATTTGCCACCGTGTGGGCAAAACACCAGGCCGCACCGGGGATCGCCTTGAATCCGGTGTAGTTCCACCCGCCGTTGAGGTAGAGGTTTTCAAGTGGTGTCTTGCAGATGAAGGGCGAGCCGTCCATCGTCATGTCGACGACCCCGGCCCAGTGACGCAAAAGGCGCACGCGGCCAAGTGCCGGCATGAACATCATCATGGCCTCGGCGACATCTTCGACAATCGGCAGATTGCCGCGTTGCGTATAGCTGTTATAGCCATCCACCATGCCGCCGAACACCAGTCCGCCCTTGTCTGACTGGCTGATGTAAAGATGCCCGACGCCGAAGGTGGCGACCGTATTGACACAGGGTTTCACCGCCTCCGAAACAAAGGCCTGCAACGTGTGGCTTTCGCATGGCAGCTTCATGCCGACCATTCCCATCACCTGGCTGGTGTGGCCCGCCACGGCGACGGCGACCTTGCCAGCGCTGATCTGACCCCGGTTGGTTTCGACCCCCGTGACCTCTCCGTTGGGTCCGCGGCAAAAGCCTGTGACTTCGCAATTCTGGATGATATCGGCGCCCATCCGATCAGCCGCCCTCGCGTATCCCCAAGCCACCGCATCGTGACGCGCATTGCCGGCCCGTGGCTGCAGAAGACCGCCGAGAACAGGGTATCGGCCGTTGTTTTCGTCGACCAGCGGCATCATGTCGAGAACCTGCTTGCGGTCGAGCATGACCGCATCGACGCCGTTCACGATCATCGCGTTGCCGCGTCGCACCGCTTCATCGCGCTGACCGTCGGTGTGAAATATGTCGAGCACGCCGCGTTGAGAGAACATAACGTTGTAATTGAGTTCCTCGCTCAGGCCTTCCCAAAGCTTGAGCGACCATTCGAGCAGAGGAATCTCGCTGTTCAGAAGATAGTTGGATCGCACAATGGTGGTGTTCCGGCCGACATTTCCGCTGCCGATCCAGCCTCTTTCCAACACCGCCACATTCGTTATCTCGTGGTTTTTGGCCAGATAGTAGGCGGTGGCCAGACCATGCCCGCCACCTCCGACAATGACGACGTCATAGTGCTTTGCCGGCTCCGGATGGCGAAAGGCCTCGGGCCATCCGCTGTGGCCCCTGAAAGCCTGTTTCACCAAAGAACTGATCGAATACCGCATGGCCTTCCGGTTTCCGCTGATGACTGCGTTTGGCTGGTATATCCGCCACGCCAGATTGGCTTGATTGCGCATCACGCTGGAAGGGAAAAAAATTCAGTGGTGCCCGAAAAAAAAATCAATTGATGGTCGAACGCCTTACAGACAGAGTGTGCAAATTTTCGATACGTGAGCGATGAGAAGACGACTACCTCCGTTTGCGGCTGTGAAGGCATTCGAAGCCGCGGCCCGCCACTGCAACTTTCAGCTTGCAGCGCAGGAACTGGGTATCTCTGCCTCGGCGGTCAGCCATCAGGTGAAGTCGCTGGAAGATTTCACGGCGACCCCTTTATTCATCCGCCGAAACAACCGGCTCATTCTGCGTGACGAGGGAAAGGCCTATTACGAACAGCTCGGTACGGCGCTCGACTCAATCGGATTCGCGACGGAGAACCTGATCCGTTCATCCGGTCGCGGTCAGATCACGGTAAACCTGTATCCGTCCCTGGCGGATGTCTGGCTGGTTCCCCGCTTGGGAGACTTTCACGAAAAACACCCCACCATTGCCGTGCGTCTGAACACTTCGGAACTTGTTGGTAACAGCCTGGATCGGGAAGCGGACTTCGCGCTGGTCTATTCGCCCAGAACCGAAGTACCAAGCGGTGCGACTGTGCTGTTTTCCGACGATATCGTGCCGGCGGTCGCGCCAAACTACCTTGCCCAGAACGGGCCCGTTGAAAGACCAGAGGATCTGCTTGATCATCCGCTGATCGCGAGCCTTTCCGAGGATGAGGAGTGGAAAAACTGGTTCCAGGCGCAAGGAATCAACGAGATCATGCAAGTCCGGCAAATCGAAATGGACATGTGTTCCAGTTGCCTGAAGGCGGCAAAGGAGGGGCTTGGTTTTGTCATGGGGCGCCGGCCATATCTGGATGACGATCTGAAATCGGGCAAGCTTGTCGTGCCCTTGGAGAACAAGATGTCGACCGGGTACTGTCTTTCCCTCGTCACGACCCTGCGGGGCCAGGACCTGCCCTTTGGTGCACGGTTCCGTGACTGGATCATCGAGGCCAGCCGAGAATCAGAGGCCGTCTGGGACAAAGTGGCCTGACGTCATCAAGCCAACGACCGCACAACTGTACATTTGTGCAATAAGCGTTGCGTCGACGCGCGCGGCGTGGTTATTTATTGTACAAGTGTTCAATAGGTTTTGCAGGAGATCCGATGGCACGAAGCTCCACACGCAGACGCGCCCGCAGCGGCGCGCGCTCGGATCGCACGGGTGGCGGCATTGCGCAGCAGCCATGGGCGCAGGTGCGGTATCGCTCGGCGCCGATTGACATTTTAAGCGAAGATCAGATCGAGGCTATCCACGATGCGTCGCTGACCGTCCTGGAGGAAATCGGCTGCAAAGTTCTTGACCCCGATGCGCGACGGTATTTCGAAGAAGCCGGCGCCAGGGTGGATCATGGTGAAGAAATGGTCTGGCTGGAACGTGGATTGGTCGAAGAAAAACTTGCGCTGCCGCCATCGTCATTCACGCTGCATGCGCGCAATCCGGCCAGAAATGTGCAACTGGGTGATGACTGCGCCGTTTTCACCTCTGTCGGAGGCCCGGCCTTCGTGTCCGACCTGGACCACGGGCGGCGGCAGGGCAGCTTTGCCGAGATGTGCGATTTCATTCGCCTTGTGCAAAGCCTGAACATCATCCATCAGGAGGGCGGCGGCCCGTTCGAGGCGCTGGACCTGCCACAGGAAAGCCGCCACCTGGACCTTCATTTCGCGCAGATCACCCTGACGGACAAAAACTGGCAACCTTGGGGCCTGGGCGCCGAAAGGGCGCGGGACGGGCTGGAAATGGCGGCGATTTCAATGGGGTGTTCGCGCGAAGATCTGATTGACAAACCGGTCTTCACCACCGTGATCAACACAAATTCCCCGTTGCAGATTGATGGGCCGATGGGTGAGGGGCTGATCGAAATGGCCAAACATGGCCAGCCCGTCATCGTCACCCCGTTCACGCTCGCCGGGGCGATGTCTCCGGTGACGATCGCAGGCGCTCTCACCCAGCAGAATGCCGAGGCGCTTGCGGGAATCGTGCTGGTCCAGTGCGTGCGTTCCGGCACGCCGGTGATTTATGGCGGCTTCACCTCGAACGTGGACATGAAGACGGGTTCGCCGGCCTTTGGGACGCCGGAATACACACTGGCCGCGCAGGCGACGGGGCAGCTTGCGCGCCGCTATGGCATTCCGTTCCGGTCGAGCAACGTCACCGCCTCAAACGCCGTGGATGCGCAGGCAGCCTATGAAAGCCAGATGTCGCTTTGGGGCGCCATGACCGGTCATGTGCATTTGCTGAACCAGGGTGCGGGTTGGCTCGGCGGCGGGCTGGTTGCCTCGTTCGAAAAGCTGATTGTCGATGCTGAGATGCTGCAGATGATGGCCGCCGTTCAGCAACCGTTCGAGGTGTCGGAGGCCGCCATCGGGCTGGATGCGATCCGCGACGTCGGCCCCAGCGGACATTTCTTTGGCACCCAGCATACGCTGGAACGCTACGAGACGGCCTTTTACACGCCGCTTGTCTCGAATTGGGACAATTACGAGAACTGGAGTGACCGCGGCAGCGAGGATACCGCGCAGCGGGCGAACAAAATCTGGAAACAGTTGCTGGCCGAATACGAACAGCCGCCGATCGACGAAGGCATTGAAGAAGCGCTCAGGGATTACATGTCACGACGCAAGGCCGAGATCCACGGGTCTTAGTCCTCAAACTCCTCCAGGGGGTAGTGGGAGAGCAATTCCCATCCCGTGTCGGTCACGTGGATCATCTGCTCCAGCTTGACGCCCTCCATCGCGCCTTCTTCGCCAATATAGGATTCGACCGCAAGCACCATGCCGGGTTTGACAACGCCGTCATATCCATATTCCTCAAGGTCTTCGCGGTAGGGGATCGACGGGTATTCATCGCAAAGCCCAACGCCGTGCGCCAGGCAGCCGTAGCGGTTCTTTTTGAAACGATCCGGTATCGGCCAGGAATTTTCGGCAATCTCGCGATAGGACATGCCCGGTCTGATCACGTCCATGTTGAATTCGACCTGATCCCTCGCCATCCGGTAGAGCTCGACCTGCTCCCGCGACCACACATCACCGCACACCCAGGCCCGGGAGATGTCGGCGCAGTATCCATATGGCCCGATCAGGTCGGTGTCGAAGGAAACCATGTCACCCGCTTCGATTATTCGCATCGAGCTTTCGTGAAACCAGGGATTGGTGCGCGGACCCGAAGCCAGAAGCCTGGTTTCGATCCACTCGCCGCCTTCCGCAACATTGACTTCGTGCAGTTTCGCCCAAAGCCCGTTTTCCGTGATGCCGGGCTCCAGCGCTTTGCGCATGGCGGTCATGCCCTTGTCGGCAACAGCGATGGCGGCTTTCATAAGCTGCAGTTCTTCCGCCGACTTGACCGAGCGCGCCACCTCGGCCACCCGTTGCCCGTCTACGATCTCAAAACCCAGCGACTGAATCGCGCTGCCCCCCAGATGCGACAGGCGGTCGATGGCCAGCCGTTTTTCACCGGGGCAGTACTTGTCCATCAACCCGCCAATCTGGCGGCCGAAGGCAGCGGCCCATTCTTCCATTCGGTTGCCGGCGGCAAAAAAGTAATGGGCCGACATGACACCGTAATTGTCCACGGTCGGCAGCCCTTCTGCCAGGAAGGGCATGTCGGCATAGTCCAACAGCGTCACAGGCCCTTCGGCCGGTACAAAAACGCAGCGGGTCTCGAAGTGCATGCACCAGATCTGCATGTTGGTGCAGTCCGTGACGTAGCGGGTGTTGATCGGATCAAGCAGCAGGAGACCTGGGACGTCCTGTCGCTGCATCTCCGCCTGCACCCGGGCCAGACGATAGCGGCGCACGGTATCCAGATCGGCGGGTGGCCGGGAATGATCCATTGCGCCGTGTTGCACCGGACCCGGGCCGCGGTCCATGCGGATCGGCCATTGCCGGTCGTGATTGCTGATGACTTTGTTCTTTGCCATTTACCCTGCAACTCCCAGCCGGTTCGGTGTCAGGTCCGCATGCGCAGGCCTTCGGGGTCGATCGGCGGGGCCGTCAACAGGCGGGCATCGCGCATCTCACCGACCAGTTCGACCTGATAGACGGCGTTCGCATCGACCTCTTGGGGGAAGATATAGCCCAGCGCGAGGCTTTTCCCCGCGCAGAACCCGTATCCGCCGGAGCTGGTGTAGCCCACCAGTTTGCCGTCCCTGTAAACTGGTTCGCCGCCATAAGCGTCGGACGCGCCGGCATCCACGGCAAACTGAACGAAGCTTTCGCGTGGTCCGGCTTCCCTGGCATCCAAGGCAGCCTGACGCCCGATGAATTCTTCCTTGCTGTAACGCACAAACCGGGCGAGGGCGGTTTCGTGCGGATAATAATCCGAGGTCAGTTCCATTCCCCATGCGGCGAAACCCTTTTCAAGCCGCAGCGCCATCAGCGCGTGACCGCCGGCAAGGGTTAGCCCGTGTGGCCTGCCCGCATCCATGATCTCGTCATAGACCGACCTCTGGTATTCCATGGGCATGTAGATCTCGTATCCGCATTCGCCCGTGTAGGAAACGCGGATGACATAGGCGCCGGGGCAAGGGCCGATCTCCATTTCCCGACCGGACAGGAAGGGGAAATCGGCGCCGTCGAAGCTGGTGCCAGGCGCCAGCGCCGCCATGATCTTGCGGGCATTGGGCCCGGCCAGGTGCAGACCCGCATAACGGTTGGTCAGGTTTTCATAAGCCACTCCGCCTTCCGGCATCTGTTCAAGGAACCAGCGTTCGTGGATCTTCTCCATGGACCCCGACCCCAATACCAGACAACTTTCCTCGCTCGGCCGTGTCACGGTGAAATCACCGATGACCTTGCCGCCACGGCTGAGCATGGGGCTGAGTGCGGATTTTCCGATTTTCGCAGGCATTTTGTTGGCCAGCAGCTTGTCCAGAAACGCAACCGCGCCCTTGCCGCTGAAGCGATACTTGCCATAGCTTGTCAACTCGAACAGACCGGCAGTTTCCCGGACCGCGCGGCTTTCACGTTCCACCGCCGCATACCAGGCGGGGCGTTCGTAAGAATTGGTCTCGGTGCGCTCTTCCTCGTTTGCAGCATACCAATAGGCATCTTCCCAACCGCAGGTCTCGCCAAACACGGCCCCGGCCTCTTTCAGGCGGTCATATACGGGCGACGTTTTCATCGGACGGGCCGCTGGAAAGGTCTGGTACGGATAAACCCGGCTGGAGCGGTTTTCATACCAGTATTTCGTCATCTCCCTGGAATAGCGCGTACCGGCATAATCCGCATAGCGGGCCACATCCCAGAAACTGACATCGAGGCTCGGTTCACCCTCAATGATCCATTCCGCCAGGACCTTGCCGATGCCGCCACCCTGGTTGAAGCCGGTCATGACGCCGTTGGCGCAGAAATAGCCGGGCTTGCCCGGATACGGACCGATCAATGGCCCGAGATCGGGGGAGAAAATCATCGGGCCGTTGATCACGTTTTTGATCCCTGCGTCGGCAAGGCTCGGGATCAACTCGACCGCCTCAAGGAATTCGTTTTCCATACGGCTGAGGTCATTGGGCAGAAGTTCATGGCCAAAGTCGAGCGGAGTGCCTTCTTCCGCCCAGTGTACGCACTTGCTCTCATATGCACCGATCAGCAACCCCTTGCCCTCAGGACGCATGTAGAGGTTCGCATCGGCATAGGACAAAAGCGCATGGCCGGTTTCAAGGTTTTCCATCTCAGGGATATTCTCGGTGACCAGGTAGTGGTGCTCCACTGGCATCAGGGGCAGTCTGATCCCCGCCAGCGCCGCCACTTCGCGCCCCCACAGGCCGGCGGCATTGACCAGATAGTCGGCGCAGATGGTGCCGTTTTCGGTCACCACCTCCCATTTGCCGTCGTCGCGTTGATTGGTTTCCAGCACGGGCGTATGGCGATGGATGGTGGCACCGTAATTGCGCGCCGCCTTGGCAAAAGCGTGGGTGACACTGGCGGGATCACAGTAGCCGGCTGCCTTTTCGTACAGGACTGCCGTCAGATCGTCGGTGTTCAGCGCCGGAGCCAGTTCTTTGGCCCGTTCGGGCGAAATGAACTCGGACTCAATGCCGAAGCGCTTGCCGAAGGCATGGGCAATGGCCAGCGTCTTGACCTCTTCCCTGTCTTTCGCGATCAGCAGTTCGCCATTGTAGTGCAGACCGCATTCCTGTCCGCTCTCCCGCTCCAGTTGGGGATAGAGGTCGATGGTGTATTTCTGCAGCAACGCCGCGTTTCCGGGGGCGGTCAGGGTAAACAGATTGCCGGCGGCATGCCAGGATGATCCGGCTGTCAGTTCCTGACGTTCCACCAGCACCACATCCTTCCAACCGCTCTTGGCCAGATGGTAGAGGACACTGCAACCAACGACTCCACCGCCAATTATGACCACTTTCGCATCTGATTGCATGGCACCCACGTCACCTTTGTCGATCGTTCCCGGTGCGAAGACTGTCAGGCAGGGTGGAAAGGAGCTCAAACAAATTTAATTCCGGTGTCCTTAAATTTTTTTCGGCCGGACCGCCGGCCGTTTTTGTCGGGCCCGGGGTATTCGGCATGTTTCTCTCGGAATTTTTCTTGCCGACGTTCAAATTTTTTTCGTTTGAGATTGAATCGCGGCTGTCGGAACCTCTCTGGAAAACAATTTTTGAGCGCAACGGCTTTCCGGTTTTGCGATGGGGCGCGGTGAGGAGCAGCCTCGGCAGTGGAATAGTGGTCCTGGAACCTCATGCGCAGGTCACTTGATCGCGTGTAGAAAAAGCCGCCTTCCCGGGTGCCAAACCCGATGGAATTTTATGCGTGCGCCAAGCGGGGTGGGTGTTAGCCTTTGGAAGCAATTGTGCCCGAGAGGAGCAAAGGTTGAATTTAAGAAGCGAGACGGCCAAGGGCACCGCGCTAAGCGCACCGGCCACCCTCTATGTGGGTCTTCTCGTTGCGGCTCCGCTGATTATTCTCATTGCCTATTCCCTATGGACACAAACCTATGTCGATCTGGACCGAACGCCGACGCTGGCCAATTATCGGGAGGCGCTGACCGATCCGTTGGTCCGGCACCTTATGATCCGGTCCATATTGATCTCTGCGGCTGTCACCGTTGTCACAGTGGCGCTCGCCTATCCGATCGCCTATTTCATAGCGCTGAAAGCAAAGAAGAAAACGCTTTGGCTTTTGCTGATAACCATTCCGTTCTGGTCAAGCTACCTGCTGCGTGTGTTTGCCTGGAAACTGATTTTGGGCTTCAACGGAGTCATGAATTCGGCGTTGCTGGCGCTGGGGTTGATCGACGAGCCGCTGACCTTCTTGTTGTACAACGAGTTTGCGGTGGTTCTCACGCTGGCGCACGCCTGGGCGCCCTTTGCCATTCTGCCGATTTTCGTGTCAATCCAGAAGATCGACCCGAGTCTTCTGGAAGCCGCAACGGATTTGGGCAGCAACAAGCTGGAGAGCTTCCTGCGCGTGACCCTGCCGCTGACCACTCAGGGGATCATCGCCGCCTGCCTGATCATTTTCATTCCGACCGTTGGTGATTATGTGACGCCGTCGCTCGTTGGCGGATCCGATGGCAAGATGATCGCAAATCTCATCCAGGTGCAGTTCGGCGCGGCCAACAACTGGCCCCTGGGCGCCACCCTTTCGCTGCTGGCGATGCTGTCGGTCGGATTTGTCGCCATCGTCTTTGTGATCGGCGCGTCGACACTGGGGAGGCGGATCAGGTGAAGCGCTTATCCGGACTTCAGACCTATGCTATTTTGTATCTGGTCTTCCTCTATGTGCCGGTTCTTTTGTTGCCGCTGTTTTCTTTCAACGACGGCACCATCGTGGCTTTCCCGATCAAGGGCTGGACCCTTGAGTGGTACCGGCAGCTGGCCGGGGAGGCAACGCTGTTGAATTCGCTGGTCAACAGTTTGATCGTCGGATCGGTTGCAGCTTTACTGTCCACCTCAATGGGGCTTTTCGCAGCGAGGGCCTTTGTCCGCTACCAGTTCACCGGCAAGAGGTTTTCAGAGGGCATAGTCATGCTGCCGCTGGTGGTTCCCGGCATCATCGTGGCCTCTTCGATGCTGGTTCTGTTTATATCGGTTGGCCTCAGACCTTCATTGACCGCTGTGATACTCGGGCACACATTACTTGCCCTGCCATTTTCGGTTTCAATATTGAAATCGGCTTTTGACGATTTCGACATATCGCTGGAAGAGGCGGCCTTCGATCTTGGATCCGGCGTATGGGAAACCTTCCGTCGTGTGACCCTGCCCATCGTTGTCCCCGGGATTGTCTCCAGCATTTTGGTCACCTTCACGGTCAGTTTCGATGAATTCGTCCTGGCCTTCTTCCTGAGCGGAAACGATCCAACGCTTCCGGTTTACATCTGGAGCCAGATTCGTTTCCCCGCCAAACTGCCCAACACGTTGGCGCTGGGCTCGCTGCTGCTGTTGGCCTCGGTGCTGCTTTTGGTCGTTGCCGAACTCTTCCGCCGCCGCTCGTCGAACAAGCTTGTATGAGGCCAGCATGACTGAAAAGAACATCATCGAAATGACCGGCGTGCAGAAACGCTTCGGATCATTCCAGGCGGTGTCCGATCTGACACTTTCATTGCGCGAGGGCGAGTTCTTTTCACTGCTGGGGCCGTCCGGCTGCGGCAAAACGACGGCCCTTCGCATGATTGCGGGTTTTCAGGAGCCGACGGAAGGCAAGGTGGTCATCGACGGCCAGGACATGGACGGCATTGCCGCCAACAAGCGTCCGACCAACATGGTGTTCCAGAGTTATGCCATTTTTCCGCATCTCGATGTCGGCGACAACGTGGCTTACGGGTTGCGCAATCGCGGCATCGCCAGGGCGGAAATAAACAGGCAGGTCAGCGAAGCGCTGGAAATGGTCGAACTTGGCGGGCTGGAGAGGCGGGGCGCAAACGAGTTGTCAGGCGGACAGAGACAGCGTGTGGCGCTGGCGCGCGCTTTGGTGATGCGCCCCAAGGTGCTGTTGCTGGACGAGCCGCTGTCGGCGCTCGACAAGAAGCTGCGCGAGCAGATGCAGTTCGAGATGCGGCATCTGCAGCAAAGCCTTGGGATCACCTTCGTGATGGTGACCCATGACCAGTATGAGGCGATGACCATGTCTGACCGGATCGGCGTGATGTTTGAGGGCCGGCTGGTTCAGGTCGATGCGCCGGCGACGCTTTACGCCAGTCCGTCCAACCGCGAAGTCGCGTCGTTTATCGGTGAGATGAACTTTATGCCGGGTGCGGTGAAGGAGGAAACAGATACATCGCTTACAGTCGAGTCGCCTGGATTCGGCACCATGACGATACCGCGCAACCCGAATGTAGAGACCCCAGGCAAATCGGTGTTGCTGGGAATCCGGCCGGAACAGTTGGAAATCGCCAAGGAACAGCCGCCTGAATACGATGCCACTGTCGAAGGCGTCGTTCGAGACGTCGCCTTTTACGGAGAGAATGTCCACTACCATGTGCGCGTGGACGGCGTCGATTCGCGCATAGCAATCTCCGTACCGAACTATTTTCACACGGTAGACCATGGGCCGGGCGACAAGGTCTGGCTCGGCGTGCAAGGGGAATCCGTGATCGATCTGGGACAACAATCAGACAAACCAATCTAAGGAGGAAGACAAATGCACTTCAAGACTATCGGAGGTGTAGCGCTGGCTGCGTCCTTGGTGGCGACCACGGCGCTTGCCGATGCTGGAAAACTGACAGTCTTCGACTGGTCAGGTTACGAGGACCCGGGTTTTTTCGGCAGTTATGTCGAAAAACATGGCGGCCCGCCCAGCTATACCTTCTTTGGAAGTGTGGATGAGGCCTTTACCAAGCTTCAATCGGGCTTTGCGGCCGACCTCGCGCACCCCTGTTCCGACGCCGTCCGCAAATGGCATGCCGCCGGGCTGTTGCAGCCGTTGGATACCTCCAAACTCAAGAACTGGGACGCTCTGTTGCCCGAAATCAAGAACGTCGACGGTGTTACCATTGATGGTGAGGTATGGATGATGCCATTCGAATGGGGCAACACCGGACTGATCTACCGTACCGACAAGATCTCCGACGATGAGATTTCCCTGCAACTGCTCGCTGACCCGGCCTATCAAGGAAAAGTCGCCTTGCCGGATGGCGCCATGTCTTCCTACGCGCTGGCCGCCCTGGCAACGGGCAACGGTGCCAACTACACGAACATGACGGACGAGCAATTCAAGGCCGCGTCGGATTTCCTGCGCTCGGTGCATCCCAACGTGCGGTTCTACTGGGCCGATGCCGGTCAGATGGACCAGGCGATGGCCAGCGGCGAGCTGGATATGGGCTGGGCCTGGAACCAGTCGGAGTTGAACCTGATCTGGAACGGCACCGAAGCCAAAATGATGCGCGATGTGGACAAGGGTGTCGCCACCTGGGTTTGCGGCTATGTGCACCTGAAGTCCTCGACCACGCCGACGGATCAGGTCTACGATCTGCTCAACGCGCTTAGCGAACCCGCTTCCGGAAAATACATCATCGAAAGTTGGGGCTACCCGCACGCAAACGAGCAAGCATATCCGATCTCGGATCAGGCGATCATCAAGCAGTACGGATTTGATGATCCGAACGCGTTTTTCGAAGGCTCCTTGTTTTTCGACGCGGTGAATCCGGAACTCGAGGCCAAAATGCTCAAAGAGTTCGAGCGCATCAAGGCAGGTTTCTGAAACCGTCGCTTCCGGGGGTGACAGCCCCCGGATTCCGTGGGCGCCGCCTGATATCCGCCGGTCCGGCCAGAGACTTGCGCGTAAACGTTGATATGGTCCTCGGCACATTAACCGAGATTCGTGCCGCGGCAGGGATGCGGCATATGCGTTCCTTTGCGCTTGTAATCGCACGGCTGTTTTAACTCAACAAACGGCGTCGGAACGCCGGCCAGCGTCCAGTTCAAGGACTCAATCGAAGAGTGATCCGAAGTATCTCAAGGCGCTTCCGTCAGTGGATTGGACCAGTCTGGACCACCATCATGCCGCCGTTTGGACAGCGTATGCTCACCGATTTAGAGCTTAATTTGCGGATCGGCGGACGACACGAGCAAACACGCAACTTGTAGATTTGAACCGGCCGCGGACCCGTTTGGAGCTGAATGGAAATACCATTCACCCGTCGGCATTTTCCAGCATGGAACCGTGAATGGCGCGCGCGCCGGTCACGAAAATCCGGACATCGTTCTCGATGGCGCGATCAATGTTCTTGGCGATCGGCAGCCCGTAAGCAAAATGGCGCACAGCGCGATAGAAGAACATGCCGTGAAGTCCCCATACGAGCTCCAGTTCCTCGCTGGTGATCGGCACTTTTTCCATTGACGGCAATCCGTGTTCGTGGCGCAGTTCCCGGCAAACCGGCACAAGTATCTTGTCTTTGATGATGGCCAGATAGCGATCGTTGATATCAACGCCTTTCAAGCCCGAATAGAGAAAGATCCGCACCCAGACAAAGTCGTACACCGCTCGCGCATACTGCCTGTAAAATGTCGTCAGCCGATCCGCCAGCGGGCGGTTGCGGTCTGGAATGAGGCTTTCCCATTCGGAATTCCAGCGCTGCAGGTAGATTTCCTGATAGACCCTTTCAATGAGGCTCTCCTTGCTGGGAAAATATCTGTAGAGGAGCGGCTGCGTGATACCGAGTCGCTTCGCCAGGTCCCGCGTCTTGCCTTCGAAACCGTATTCGGCAAAAAAACCGATTGCCCCGTCAACGATCAGAGCCTCGCGCTCCGAAGGATTCATCCGTTTGCGCCTGTCCTTCGAAGTCTTCGTTGCACCCTGATCCGGGACGGGTAATGGGTCATCCATCGCTTCCACCGCCAATGCTAGCTGGTTGTCCGTTCCGCCATCATGACGAAGCGGCACGGGTTCGTCTGCTCCTATTTGAGTGTTGACTCGTTATTTATCAAGCGATATATAACTAATTATCAAATGATAAATAACGGCAGCGGGAGGAACTGGCTTGAAGCCGACGGCGTTCGAATATGTCCGAGCCGGATCATTGGACGAGGTTCTCACGGTGTTGGAGGAGAGGGGCGACGAGGCCAAGGTGTTGGCCGGCGGACAAAGCCTCATCCCCACCATGAACATGCGATTTGCCGCCCCCGAGGTTCTTATTGACATTTCCGGCGTGACCGAGCTTCGCGGGATCGAGGTGCGGGACGATGTGCTTCGCATCGGCGCCATGTGCCGTCATGTTGAGGTTCTCAATGCGCCCGAGGTGGCAGAACATGCCCCGTTGATCGCGATGGCTATGCCGAACATCGCGCACGCGGCGATCCGCAATCGCGGCACCTTTGGCGGATCGCTGTGCCACGCGGATCCGGCTGCGGAGTTGCCTGCCTGCGTGCTGGCCCTCGATGCCCGCCTCAACATCGACGGAAAATCCGGCCCGCGTTCGATATCCGCACGGGACTTCTTCCTGGGCACCTATATGACGTGTCTGGCCGACGATGAAGTTCTCATTTCGGTCGATGTGCCCAAGGTGATGTCCGAAAATGTGACCTTTTTTGACGAAGTTGCGCGACGCAGGGGCGACTACGCGATGGCGGGCCTTGCCTCCCAGGCAACCGTGCGCAGCGGGTTCATCACCGATGTGCGGCTGGCGTTTTTCGCGGTGGGTGAGGTGGCCGTGCGTGCGCCGCACGCCGAGCAGGCATTGCAGGGAATTCTGCTTCAGGACATGGACGCCGATGCCATCTGCAGCGCCATCGCCGACGACATTTCCCCGTTCGACGATCTCACCACGTCGGGCGCGGCCAAGCTGACCATGATGCAGGTGTTGACACGGCGTGCGGTGGAAAGTTTTGCAAAGCAGGGAGCGCACGCATGACCGGGCCGCTTGCCATTACCATAACAATCAACGGCGAGCCGGCGACGCGCGCAGTCGAACCCCGGCTCAGCCTGGCCGACTTTCTGCGTGCGGAAGGGTTTACCGGCACGCATGTCGGATGCGAGCACGGGGTATGCGGCGCCTGCACGATCCGGGTCGACGGCAGAACGGCCCGGGGCTGCCTGACATTGGCCGTCCAGTGCGACGGTCTGGAGGTCGAGACGATAGAGGGTGCCACGGGCAATGGCTGTGTTGCGGACCTGCAGGATGCGTTCATAGAAAACAATGCACTGCAGTGCGGATTTTGCACGCCCGGAATGCTGCTGACGGCGGATGAGCTGTTGCAGGAAAACGTTTCACCGACCCGTACCGAAATCCGTGAACATCTGTCGGGCAATTACTGCCGGTGCACCGGCTACCAGGCGATTGTCGATGCCGTCGAGCAGGTCGCCAGGCAACGGGCGGAGCGGACGTGATGAACGAGCATCTGAAACCCTCCGTTCTGGACCGGCCCAACTCCTATGTCGGCAAGACCGTGCCGAGACCGAACGCCAGGCGGCTGGTGCAGGGATGCGGCACCTATGTCGATGATATCTGTCTGCCCCGCATGGTGCATCTGGCGTTTCACCGCAGCGCCTTCGCCCATGCAAAAGTTGTTTCTATCGATACGGACGAGGCGCGGGCAGTTCCAGGCGTTGTCGGTGTCTTCACGATGAACGACATTCGCGATGTCATAACACCCTGGACCGGCGTGCTCGATCATCTGAAAGGCATCAAGTCCGCCGAGCAGTGGCCCCTGGCGAACGGCAAAGTATTTTGGCAGGGAGAACCGGTAGCGGCGGTCGCGGCCGTTTCGCGGGCCGTCGCGGAGGACGCCGCCGAACAGATATTTGTCGAATATGAGGAGCTGACGCCGGTCACGGACATGGAAACGGCCCTGGCGCCTGATACGCCGGTAATCCACCCGGAGCTGGGCGATAATCTGTGCTTTCACCGCGTAATTGACTCGGGCGACGTCGATGCCGCCTTTGCCGATGCCGCAGCAGTGGTTGAAGATACCTTCCATTTTAATCGGCACACGGGCGTGCCGATGGAGCCGCGCTCAATCATCTGTGACTACAGCAGGGCGGAAGGCGAACTGACGCTCTACATGTCGGTGCAGTGTCCGCATATGTCGAAGAACCTCTTTGCCAAGCACCTCGGGCTTGACGAGAACAAGGTCCGTGTCATCTGCAGGGATGTAGGCGGTTCTTTCGGCATCAAAATCCACACCTATTCGGACGAGATGGCGGCCGGAGCCATAGCTGTGATTCTGGGCCGTCCGGTCAAGTTCATCGCCGACCGGCTCGAAAGCTTCGTCACTGACGTCCATGCCCGCGATCATGTGGTGAAGGCGCGTGCGGCGTTCAACAGCGGCGGCGAATTGCTGGCCATAGACATGGATGATGTCACGGGAATTGGTCCCTATTCAGTCTACCCGCGCACCAGCGGCATTGAACTGAACCAGGTGGTCAACCTGACGGGCGGACCCTACAAACATGCCAGTTACCGGGCCGACGGCAAGGTTGTCTTTCAAAACAAAAACGTCATGTGCCAATACCGCGGCGTCGGCCACCCGATCGCGGTGGCGGTCGGGGAGCACCTCATGGATCTGGGGGCGCGGAAACTGGGGCTCGATCCGGTCGATGTACGGCACAACAGTTTCATCCCGGATGACGCATACCCGTATACATCGCCCTCCGGTGCCATCTACGAACGCCAGTCCCACCGTCAGTGTCTCGACAAGCTTGTCGGGATCATGGACTACGCCGGGTTGCGTGACGCTCAGGCACAAATGCGCGACAGGAATATCTATCGCGGCATCGGATTTGCCAGCCTCATAGAGGTGACAAATCCGAGTCCGGCTTTCTACGGCGTTGGCGGTGCGCGTATTGCGTCGCAGGATGGCTGCACGATCCGGCTTGACCCGACCGGCGGCATTACCGCCACGACCGGCGTCACCGAGCAAGGACAGGGCACCGAAACGATCATCGCACAGATCGCCGCAACCGCGGTCGGTGTGCCACTTGATCAGGTGCGTGTACTGACAGGCGACACCGAAATCGTCCCCTATGGAGGCGGTACCTGGGCATCGCGCGGCGCCGGGATTGGCGGAGAAGCAGCCCTGCAGGCCGGAAAGGCGCTCAAAGAGAATATTATCGCCCTGGCGGCGGCAATCCTGCAAGCCAAGCCGGATCGCCTGGATGTGCGCGACGGATCCATTGTCGACATTGCCACCGGACAGGAGCGCATGCCGCTTTCCGAGCTCGGTGGAATTGCTTATTTCCGCGGCGACACGCTGCCCAAAGATGTGCAGCCCGAGCTGGTCGCCACCCGGCACTACACCCAGCGACAGTTTCCGTTCGTATTCACCAACGCCGCCCATGCCTGCCATGTGGAAGTCGATGTCGAGACCGGTATCGTCAACCTGCTCAATTATTGGGTGGTCGAGGATTGCGGCCGTGTCATCAATCCAAAGCTGGTGGCCGAACAGACCCGCGGCGGCGTCGTCCAGGGCCTCGGACCGGCGCTTTACGAAGAATGCCTCTACAGCAGTGAAGGGCAGCTCCTGAACGGTTCGCTCGCCGATTACCTTGTGCCGATGGCGGCCGAAATGCCGGATATCGTGGTCGATCATATAGAGACACCGACCGGAACCTCGGAGCTGGGCGCCAAGGGCGTAGGCGAAGCCGGAACCGCCGGCGCTCCGGCCGCGGTCATGAACGCAATCAATGACGCACTTGATCCGTTTGGCGTGACACTGACCCACATGCCATTCACACCGGACAAAATTCTGAAGGGTCTTGGGAGGGCGTAGCGCGGATTTTGAGTGGGAGAAAACTCGAAGCCCCGCGTTGCAGTCAATGCATGAAGTTGAGATCAGGGAGGATCAAAATGAGACACGACAAAGGAAAAACGAGGCGGACCACGGTAAGCAGACGCGATGTCTTGAAATCGGCGGCCGCTGGCGCCGTGGTGCTGGGCACGAGCCCGTTCTCGTTCAATATCGCAAGGGCCGCGGGCGATCCCATCAAAATCGGTTTTCCCGTTCCGCTGACCGGGCCCTACGGCTCGGAAGCAAAGGAACAGGCACGCTGCGCGCAAATGGCCGTCGACGAATTCAACGCGGCCGGCGGGATGAACGGCCGCATGGCGGAACTGCTTGTTCGCGACGACAAGCTCAAATCCGGTGAAGCGGCAAAGCGCGCGCAGGAACTGATCGAAAATGACGGCGTTCACTTTGTTTCAGGATCGCTGTCTGCATCGGTGCAACTGGCCGTCAACACCATCTGCAAGGATCGCGGCATACCTTATGTCTCCATCTCGCAATCCGACGCGATCAACGAGGAGAAACATTTCTCGAAATACACGTTCCATGAGGCGATGAACCCGCATATGACGGCCGGCGCAGTTGGCCGCTACGTATTCCCTCGCGAGAACAAGCGTGTCGCGTTTCTCATCGCCGACTATGCCTACGGCCATGAAATGGCACGCGGTTTCAAGCGCGCGGGCGAGGAGTTCGGCATTGAAGTCGTTGCCGAGGTCAAACACCCCCTGGCGACCAAGGATTATTCCACGTTCCTGCCGCGCATTCAGGCTGCCAAGCCGGACGTTCTTTGCCTTTGCAATTTCGGCTACGACCAGATGAATTCGCTGAAACAGGCAACCAATTTCGGCATGAAGGAGCGCATGCGCATGGTTGCGCCGGCTCTTTTGTACAATCAGCGCCGCGCCGGTGGGGCCGATGCCTATTCCGGTGTCGTAGGCGGCACCAATTTTTACTGGGGTATAGAAGACACGGTGCCTACCGCAAAGGCGTTCAACGATGCCTATCGCAAGCTGAATGACGGTTCGCCGCCCTCCGACTACGGCGCTTATGGCTATGCCGGCGTCGGTGGATTGCTTAAGGCCGTTTCCGCGGCAGGCACGACCGATGCGGACGCGGTTGTGGCCGCCTTGGAAAATCTCAAATACGATCTCTACAAGGGCCAGCAATACTATCGGCAATGCGATCACCAGTCTGTGCAGCCGGTCTACATCATCGAAAGCAAGGATGCTGGCGACCAGGCCGATGAATACGATGTCTTCAATGTCGTTTACGAAGAAACGGCCGATGAGAAAATGCTGCGGACCTGTGGGGAACTGGGGCACGGGTAGGCCTGCAGTCCCAGTGCGGGCCGCTTCTCACCCTCGCCGGTGCGGCCCGCAAGTTTCTTTCAACAATCGTATTTCCGGAACCGTTCAGCGATGAACGCGGCCGGTTGATGGATGATAGCTCATGAGTGGAATTACGCCGGACCTCCTGGCTCTTCAGCTGTTCACGGGACTCGCACTCGGGTCGGTGTTCGTGCTGCTGGCGGTCGGATTGTCGTTGATATTCGGTCTCCTGACGGTGGTCAATTTCGCGCATGGCGCGTTCTATATGGTCGGCGCCTATGTCGGCGTGTTTCTGCTGGGGCTGACCGGAAATTTCTGGATTTCACTCGTGTTCGCGCCGATTCTGGTCGGAACGCTGGGATTGGCGGTGGAACGGTTCCTGGTGCGGCCGCTTTATGGCCGTGGTATCGATTATCCGCTGCTTTTGACCTTCGGCCTCGGCCTGGTTCTCGTCGAGCTGGTTCGCATCCTGTACGGCCTTGAGGGCGTGCCGTTCGATACGCCGCCATTGCTGCGTGGCGCCGTTGATATCGGCATCGGCTATTTTCCGCTGTACCGGCTTTTCCTGATTGCGGTGACGGCGCTGCTCGTCCTTGCCCTTTGGCTGTTTATCGAAAGGACATCCTACGGGCTGATCATCCGCGCCGGTGCGCGTGATCCGGAAATCGTGCGGGTGCTCGGCGTCGACATATCGAGGGTCTGGCTCATTGTCTTCGCCATCGGTACCGGTGTTGCGGGTCTTGCCGGCATCCTGTCGGCGCCGATGCGCAGCGTGATCCCGGATATGGGATCGACGGTGCTGGTCGAAGCCTTCGTGGTCACGGTTGTCGGCGGAATGGGGTCGCTGATCGGTGCCGTGGTTGCCGGATTGCTGGTTGGCGTCGTTGTCGCTTTCACGTCGCTGTTCTGGCCGGACTTTTCCGACCTTTCCATGTTTGTCCTGATGGCGGCGGTTCTGCTGATCCGCCCGCAGGGCCTGTTCGGGCAGAAGGGACTGATGGGATGAACAAGCCGATGGACAATGTCGCGGAAGTGCAGATTTCAGGCCGCCGGCTGGCCGGGCTGGTGCGTCTCATTGCCGAGCACAGGGTTGCTGCGGTGATCATATTCCTAATGGTGTTTCCGTTTCTCGCTCCCTACAAGGCGTTGGCCATCGACGTGCTGATATACGGCCTGTTCGCGCTCGGCTTCAACATGGTTTTCGGCTATCTGGGCGTGCTGTCATTCGGCCATGCGGCATTTTTCGGTGCTGGCGCCTATGCGACCGGCATTGCCATGGTCCACTTCGGCGTACCCTGGATGCCGGCGATCTTTGTCGGTGTGTTGATGTCCGGCTTGACCGCCGCGATCATGGGCGCGATGGCGATCCGCACAAGGGGAATCTACTTCGCCATGGTGACGCTCGCCCTGGCCCAGTGCGTCTATTACATCATCTATCATATGGAGGAGTACTCCGGCGGCGAGGACGGATTGACCGGCGTATCGGTCAGGACGGTCGACTTTGGCATCGCGACTGTGGACATGATGCAGGACCCGATGGGCAAATACTACATCATGCTGGCGTTCACGGCTGTCGCGATCTTCCTGTTCTCGCGCATCCTCAACTCTCCCTTCGGTGCTGTGCTGGAGGCGATCCGCGAAAACGAGAACCGGGCGCGCGCTTGCGGTTACAACGTGCTCTTGACCAAGTGGGTCACTTTCGTTCTGTCGGGACTGTTTTGCGGCCTTGCCGGTGCCTTGAGCGCCATTCACCTGTCCGTCGTGCCGATCGAATATCTGCACTACCACCAGTCCGGCCTGGCCGTGATGATGGCTCTTCTGGGCGGCATGGGGACGTTCTTCGGACCGTTTATCGGGGCGATGGCGTTTTTGATGCTGGAGGACGCGATAACCCTGATGACGACACACTGGCAGCTGTTTCTGGGTGCCATATTCATGATTTTCGTGCTGTTTTTCCCGCGCGGGATCTGGGGTTCATTTCTGCACTGGATTTCACGATGACGCCCACGACCACAGACATTATTCGCGCCGAAGGCGTGACCAAGCGTTTCGGAAAATTCACGGCCCTGAACAATGTCAGCGCATCGTTTCCGCGGGGTCAGCTCACTGCTGTTATCGGCCCGAACGGGGCGGGTAAGAGTACATTTTTCAATGTTATTTCAGGTGCATTTCCCCCAACTGCGGGGCGGGTGATATTTGACGGTCATGATATTACCGGCACCCCGCAATACGCGTTTGCACGGCTCGGCATCGCCAAGTCGTTTCAGATCACCAACGTGTTTCCGGAGTTGACGGCGCTGGAAAATGTGCGCATCGCCATCCAGGCCATGCACCGGCGCTTCGATATCTGGACTCCCCGCAGCCGGCTGACCGAGATGCGGGAGCAGGCCGCTGACCTGCTTGACCTGGTCGGCCTGCGGCAGCACCGGACACGTCATGCGGAAAATCTCGCCCATGGCGAGCAGCGGGCGCTGGAAATTGCCATGGCGCTGGCCTGTGATCCGCGGCTGTTGCTGCTTGACGAGCCCACCGCCGGCATGAGCCCGGAAGAAACGCTGGTCATGATGGATCTGATTACCAGGCTTGCCGACGAGCGCACCGTGATACTGGTCGAGCACAAGATGAAACTGGTGATGGGCATTTCCAACCACCTGATCGTGCTCCACCACGGCGAACTGCTCGCGGAAGGGACGCCCGACGATATTCGCGACAATGACGAGGTCCGCCGTGTCTATCTTGGACAGGGGAGCCATTGATGCTGACCGTCGAAAATCTCCATGCCTGGTACGATCACAGCCACATAATTCAGGGTATTTCACTTACCGTGAATACCGGCGAGATCGTGTCTGTCATCGGCCGCAACGGGGCAGGCAAGACCACCACGCTGCGCACGGTCATGGGACTGGTCGCCAAGCGCAAGGGCCGGGTCGGCTTCGATGACCAGGGCGACATTCTGATGGAATCGACCCATGCCCGGTATCACCACGGTCTGGGATATGTGCCGGAGGACCGGCGCATCGTGCCGGCACTGACCGTACGCGAGAACCTGCGCCTGGGACTGGTCGCGTCCGCGCTGAAAGGGCAGGAGGAAGCGGTCATAGACAGGATCGCAGAAACGTTCCCGCGGCTGAAGGAACGTCTGAATCAGGTTGCCGAGACCATGTCCGGCGGTGAACAGCAGATGCTGGCGATCGCGCGTGCCACCGCATCGGAACCGAAGATGATCATGCTGGACGAACCGTCCGAGGGGATCATGCCGGTTCTGGTGGACGAGATGTTCGATCTGTTCATCCGGCTGAAGGATCAGGGCACGACCATTCTTCTCGTTGAACAGAATGTGGAGCGCGCGCTGGGCATATCGGACCGGGCCTACATCATGGACCAGGGTGTCATCGTGCACGAAGCGCCCGCCGCGGACCTGTTGGAGAACAAGGAAATCCAGGACCGCTACTGCTCGGTCTGACCGCTCGTTCGGCCTTGAAAGGGAGCACTTGCAGCATGAATCTGACCGGCCAGTACACCATCGCCGCCCCGCGCCAGGAAATCTGGGCGGCCCTGAACGATCCGGACGTGCTCAAGCGTTGCATTCCCGGATGCGAGTCGCTTGAAAAGATCTCCGATACGGATTTCACCGGCCGGGTCACCATGAAGGTGGGCGCCGTGAAAGCACGGCTGAAGGGCAACGTGGTCCTGTCCGATATCGACGCACCGAACGGCTATACGATTGTCGGTCAGGGGCAGGGGGGTGTCGCAGGTTTTGCCAAGGGCCGCGCACAGGTCACGCTGGCGGAGACAGACGACGGCGGTACATTGCTGCGCTATGAGGCAGCCGCGGAACTTGGCGGCAAGCTGGCGGCAGTGGGCAGCCGGGTGCTGCAGGGAATCGCCAAGAAAATGGCCGATGACTTCTTCGGAAAATTCGCCGCCCATTTTGGCGATGCAGATAAGGAGCGTGCGGCGGCTGCGCAAGCGGCTTCCGTTGAAACGAACCCGATGGCCGAAACAAGTCCCGTCCCGGCAGTCCCGATGGAGACAGCGCGCTCATCCGACATTCGCAATCTTGCCGGTACAGCGCGTGACCTGCTTTGGTTTGTCATCGGTATGGCCGTTGGTGCCGGCTTGATTTTGGGTTTTGCCGTCTAAAAAAAGCAGTCCGCAGAGCCTGATTGGCGGGCGATGCAGGACACGGGCAAGGCCGGGAACGGATCGATGGTCCGCTGTCATCCGCGAAACGTGCCAGTCGGAATATCCGCGCTGTAGAAACAGCGCCTCCGTACGTTGGTTGTTCACCGGAGGGAGGCGGAGCATATGGTGACGCAGGGCGTGAGCCTCGCTGGTGATTTCCTTGTCTGCAACAAGATCCGGCCAGCGGAGCCAACGATATCACCTGCCCATCCAGCCGCCATCAACGGTGACGATCGTTCCGTGCATGTAATCGGATGCCTCCGAGGCGAGAAAGACGATGGGGCCGGCGAAATCCTCTGGTGTGCCCCATCGGCCCGCCGGGATCCGCTCCAGGATCGCCCGCGAGCGGTCCGGATCGTTTCTCAATGCCTCGGTGTTGTCGGTGTCGATGTATCCTGGCGCGATGGCGTTTACATTGACGCCCTTTGACGCCCACTCATTGGCGAAGGCCATCGTCAGCTGTCCGATGCCGCCCTTGGATGCCGAATATCCCGGAACGGTAATGCCGCCCTGGAAAGTCAGCAGGGAGGCGGTGAAGATGATCTTGCCGGCCCCCCGCTCGATCATCGCGCGGCCGATTTCCCGGGTCAGGACGAACTGGGCCGAGAGATTGACCTCGATGACCTCGTCCCAAAGAGCGTCGTCATGGTCGACGGCCGGCGCACGCCTGATGGTTCCGGCATTGTTGACGAGGATGTCGATCTTCGGGTGTTCGCGTAAAGCCGTCTCGGCGAATTGCCGGACATTCTGCCGATCCGAGAAGTCACATCGATAAGCGCTGAATTTTCTGCCGAGCGCCGCCACGGCCTCCTCGACGGCACTGCCGGACGGCTCAAGGCTGGCACTGACACCGATGATGTCGGCGCCGGCACTCGCCAGCGCCTCGGCCATACCGCGGCCGATACCGCGCTTGCACCCCGTTACAAGAGCGGTTTTTCCCGTAAGATCGAATTTGTCCAATACGCCCACGCTCAGGCCTCCGCATTGCATTTGATGAGTGTTTTCATGGCGCGCGGGTTGCCTGCGAGCTCCGCAAACGCGTCTCCCAATTGCTCCAGGCCCCTGATATCGGTGATCATCTCATTAACATCGATAACACCGTCGAAAAGCAGTTTCATTGCCTCTTCATAATCCTGAGGCTCGTAGACGCGCGCGCCGAACATCTCGATCTCCCGCCAGAAGAACTGGAACAGATCGACCTTCGGCGCGGTCGCGTGAATGGCGACCATGACAATGCGGGCCCTTGTCGCCGCAACGGCAGTCATCAGATCGACACCCGGCTGGCTGCCGGAGACCTCGAAGATCACGTCCGCGCCCTTGCCGCCGGTCGCATCCGCAATTTCCCCGGCGACATCGGTCTCGGCCGGATTGACCGCCGCGAAGCCGAGCTTGCGGGCAAGAGCAATGCGGTTTTCGTTGATTTCGGAAATCGTCACGGTGCCACCGGCGTTGCGGGCCACCATGGCCACAAGCATGCCGATCGGGCCGCCGCCGATCACCAGCACATCATCGCCGTTGCCGACCCTGCCGCGCCGAACGTCGTGGCAGGCAACGGCCAGCGGCTCGATGAGGGCCGCATGGGCGAGGGCAAGCCCGGGGGGAAGACGGTGCAGCGTATGGGCGGGAACGGTCCATTTCTGCTGGAAGGCGCCGTCCGTGTCGAGCCCGAGAAACTTCAGGTTCTGGCAGATGTGCTGATGGCCGCGTTCGCAGGCCGGGCAGGCGCCGCAATGATCGAGCGGCCTGACCACCACCGGATCGCCGGGCTCAAATCCGGTCACGCCTTCGCCGACAGCCGCCACGGTGCCGGACATCTCGTGCCCGATGACCCGGTGCGCGCCGACACGCGCGTCCATGTGGCCCTGATACACATGGAGATCGGTTCCGCAGATGCCGCAATAGGCAACGTCGATCTGGACTTCGCCTGGACCAGGTGGCGGTGTCTCCACATGTTCGATCGAAAATCGTCGGTCGCCCACATAGAAGGCGGCGGTGGTTTCCATGATCATTGTCCTGTCTAAGCGGCGAGATCGTGTGCGGCGTGCAGTTTCTGCCAGTCGAATGTGACGCCCGTGCCGGGTGTGTCGGGTGCGACTGCCAGATGATCTTCAACCACCAGCGGCCGGGTCGTATAGCTGTCGATCGGGAAGGAGTGCACCTCCAGCCACCCGGCATTCGGCTGTGCCGATACCAGGCTGACATGCAGCTCCTGCATGCCATGGCTGCAAACCGGGATGCCGGCCTTGTGCGCCAGAGCCGCGGCGCGCAGCCAGCCGGTGACGCCGCCGCAATTGGAGGCGTCAGGCTGGAGATAGGAGAGCTTTGCCTGGGCGATCGCGTATTCGAACTCGTGGATGGTGTGCAGGTTCTCGCCCATGGCGAGCGGCATGCCGGTGGCATCGGCAATGCGGCCGTAGCCGGCATAGTTGTCCGGAATGATCGGCTCTTCGAACCACAGGAGATCGAAGGGTCTAAACGCCACGCTGGCCGCGATCGCCTGCTCGACGCTCATTCCGTAGTTGGCATCGGCCATGAAGGTGATATCGGGTCCGATGAGATCGCGCACCGCTGCGAGCCGTTCGACGTCTTCGCTAAGTTCCGGCTGACCCACCTTGATTTTGACCGCATTGAAGCCGTTTTCCAGATAGCCGCGAACACTGTCGAGCAGTTTCGGCAGCGGGAAGTTCAGGTCCACGCCGCCACGGTAGGCCTTGCAGCGCGAGGACGTGCCGCCGGCCATGACCCAAAGCGGTTCGTTGCGCGTTTTGCCGCGCAGGTCCCAGAGCGCGATATCCAGCGCGGAGATGGCGAAGGACGCGATGCCGCCGCGCGCAACATAATGGACATAGAGCTGCATAGCGTCATAGAGCGCTTCGACGTCCTCTGCGTCCCGGCCGACAAGGAAGGGCGCCAGGTCGTTCTCGATCATGGCCAGGATGGATCGACCGCCGCGCCCGCCCGTATAGGTGTATCCGATGCCCTCCATTCCGTTGTCGAGGCGAATGGTCGTAGTGATCAATTCGAAATGGGAATGGTCGCCGTGCATGGCATCGCTCAGCACCTCGCTGAGCGGCACCGCGAAGTATCCGGCCTCGATGTGTTCAATCCGCGCCATTTTCTAACCTGCCTTCTGTCTTGAAGCGTTCATGCGTGTCTGCAGCAGGATGACAACGAAGAGGAATCCGCCGCGAATAACCATCTGCCAGTAGGCGCTGAGGCTGATGGTGCCGCGCCCGTTCTCGAAATTGAGAATGTTGAAAACCAGACCGAGCAGCAGGGCCCCGGCCACCGTTGCCGTCACCGATCCGAGACCGCCGGTGAGGAGCGTGCCGCCGACAACGACGGAGGCGATGGCCGAAAGCTCCCAGCCGATGCCCTCGAGCGGCTGCCCGGCACCGAATCCCGATGCGAGAAAGACACCGGCAAGCCCGGCGCAACCGCCGCTCAGCAGATAGACGAACACCTTGGCCCGATTGACCTTCAGGCCCATCAGATTGGAGGCGTCCTCGCTGCCGCCGATGGCAAGGACCGTCCGGCCCAGCGAGGTTTGCTCCAGAACCACCCAAAGGACGATGGCGACGATGGCAACGATGACGATGGTCCATGGAAGGATGTTGAAGGCCTTCTCCATGCCGAGCTTGGTGAAGTTGCTGCCCCAGTCGACGGAGATCGTCTGCGCGCCGCTGATCACCAGCGCGCCGCCCTTGGCCGCGAGCATGGTCGCGAGTGTCGCGATAAAGGGCGGAATGCGCATGGCGATGATGCAAAAGGCGTTGATCGCGCCGAAGGCCGCTCCTGCGAGCACGCCGCCCGGCAGGGCAACCTCGATGCCGTAAGGGCTCAGGTACGCGGCCACGACCGACGCGAAGGCGGCGACAGAGCCGACGGACAGATCGATGCCGCCGGTCATGATGACGAAGCACATGCCGATCGAGATGATGATGAACATCGAATTGTAGTTGAGGAACGATACGATGTTGTAGGCGCTGCCGAAGTTCTCGTAGCGGGCAAGACCGAAGAGGATCAGCGCCGCCAGCGCGATCCAGACGCCGGCATTGCGCCCGTCGCCGCGCAGGAACTGTCGAAGGTCGAATGCGTCGGAACCCGGCATGGCTACTCCTTTCGCGCCTGTTGGATGTAGACGGCCAGCACGATGATCGCAGCCTTCGCGATCAGCGCGACCTCGTCCTCGACGCCGTTTGCAAGCAGGGTGTATTTCACGAGCTGGATGATGACCGCTCCGAGGATGGCGCCGAAGATTGGCGCCCGGCCGCCCTGCAGCAGCGCGCCGCCGACGACGGCAGCGGCGATGGCGTCGAGCTCCATCAGGTTGCCGTTGCGGGCGGCATCGGAGGCCGAATTGATGGCGACGACAATCAGCCCCGCGATGCCGGAAAGGAAGGCGCACAGGACATAGGCGCCGATCTTGACCATGCGGACGGGAGCACCGGCGAGGCGGGCGGCCCTTTCATTGCCGCCGACGGCGAGGAGATAGCGGCCGAATATGGTGCGCGAGACCAGCCAGTAGACCGCTAGGGCCAACACCAGCGCGAGCCAGCCCTGGAACGGAAGTCCGAGGATCTTGCCCGTTCCGAGATAGCTGAAATAGGGATTGCTGAAAGTCTGCAGGTTGCCGTTCGTCAGCACCTGCGCGATGCCGCGCCCGGAGATGAACAGGATCAGCGTCGCGATGATCGGCTGGACATTCAGGTAGCTGATCATGATCCCGTTGAAGAGACCGCACAGCGATGCGGCAAGCAATGGCAGCACGAATGCCGCGGCTATTCCGAGAGCCGGATAGGCCTGGCCGAAATCCGACAGGAAGATCAGCGGGGCGAGGGCGCCCGCCAAGGCCATGACCGCGCCGACGGAAAGGTCGATCCCAGCGGTCGCGATTACCAGTGTCATGCCGATGGCGACGATGGCGATGGTGGCGACCTGGCTGATATTCACAAAAAGCGTCTGGACCTGCAGGAAGTTGGGCGTGAACAGCGCGTTGAAGGCAAGAATGAGGACGAGAGCAATGAGCCCGCCATGGTTGCGTAAAGTGCCGAGCGAGAGAGGCGCCGGAGCCCGGGAAACAGCCTTGCCGTTGGAAAGGGAGCCGTCGGACATCACGCGTGCTCCCCGGTGTGGTGATGGGCGATCGCCTTGACCAGCGCATCTTCGGTAATGCCCGGATTTTCGAGCGTCGCGACGGAATGGCCGTCCTGCAGCACGACGATCCTGTCAGCGCCCTCGACCAGTTCCTCGAATTCGGAGCTGATCAGCACGACACCGAAACCGCGGTCGACATATTGACGGATAATCGCCTGGATCTCGAGCTTGGCGCCGACGTCGACACCGCGCGTCGGCTCGTCCAGGATCAGCAGTTCCGGTTCGGTCGCCAGCCAGCGCGCAAGAAGAACCTTCTGCTGATTACCGCCGGACAGCTCCCTGATCGGCTGATCCATATTGGATGTCTTGATTCCCAGCGCCTTGATGTATTCCTCGACGATCTGGCGTTCGCGGCCGGTCTGGATCTGGCCGTTGCGGCTCA
Organism: Nitratireductor sp. XY-223; assembly: GCF_004959855.1. GTDB lineage: Bacteria > Pseudomonadota > Alphaproteobacteria > Rhizobiales > Rhizobiaceae > Hoeflea_A. The sequence goes on from NZ_SPNT01000008.1 coordinate 120,349, forward strand.
GCCTGGGCAGCAGCGCCAGCGTCATGTTCTCGCGGACCGACATGTCGGGCACGATGCCTTCGGCCTTGCGGTCCTCGGTCAGCATGCCGATGCGGTCGCCGATGGCGCCGGCCGGGCCGGTCGGCGCCCAGCGTTTGCCCTTCAGCCGGATTTCGCCGGCCGTCAGGGCATCGACACCGAACAGTGCGCGTCCGGCTTCGGTCCTGCCCGATCCCAGAAGGCCGCCGAGGCCGACGATCTCGCCGCGGCGGACAGAAAGGTCGAATTCAAAAAGCCGCCTGCCAGTGGCGATGCCGTCGGCTTCGAGAAGCACGTCTCCAAGCTGTTTTTCTCCGCCGCCGAGATCGGTCATGCCGGCGGCCTCGATGTCTTCGACATTGCGCCCGAGCATATCGGCGATAAGCTCCAGTTTGCTGGTCTCCGCGATGCTCCTGACGGCGACGGTCTGGCCGTCGCGCATGGTCGTCACCCGGTCGCAGATCTGAAACAGTTCGTCGAGAAAGTGGGACACATAGAGCACCGAGACGCCAGAGTTCTTCAACTCCCGGACGACGCCGAAAAGCACCTCCACTTCCCGGTCGTCGAGCGAAGAAGTCGGCTCGTCCATAATGACGAGTTTGGCATCGAGCGATACGGCTCGCGCGATCGCGACGAGTTGCCGAATGGCCGTGGAGTAACTGCCAAGCGGCGCCCTGACGTCGATATCGATGCCGAAGCGCGCCAGGATTTCGCGTGTGCGGCGATGCGCGGTGCGCCAGTCGATGAGCATTCCCAGCCGTCTGGGTTCGTAGCCCATGACGACGTTTTCGGTGACGCTGCGCAGCGGCACGAGATTGAGTTCCTGATAGATTGTGGCGATGCCGGATTTCTGCGCCTGTCCGGGGTTCGAAATATCGGCCGGCTTGTCGTCGAAGCGCACATCACCGCCATCCCTGCGATATACGCCGGTCAATATCTTGATCATCGTGGATTTGCCGGCGCCGTTTTGTCCGATCAAAGCATGGACTTCCCCGGGGGCAACCTCCAGATGTGCCTGCCGCAGGGCAGGCACACTCGAGAAGGCCTTGTCGATGCCTTTCATTGACAAAAGAGAATGCATGAGACGCTCCGAATAAAGCGGGAGAGGCGGCACAAGTTGGCGCCTCTCCCGCAGGGAGGATCAGTAGGCTTCGTCTACGTGATCGGCGGCGTTCTCTGCCGTGAAGATGCGGTCCTTGACCTGCACCCAGTGCTCGATGTCCTCGCCCGCAGCGTAGCGGTTCATCGTTTCGCAGGCCAGCGGCCCGAAGAAGGGCGAGGATTCGACGGTCACGCCCATCTTGCCGTCGATGATCGCCTGGAGCGCGTCACGCGTTCCGTCGATCGAAACGACGAGTACGTCATCGCCCGGCTTGCGGCCGGCCAGTTCCAGGGCCTGGATGGCGCCGATCGCCATTTCATCGTTATGGGCATAAACGATGTTGACGTCGGGATGCGCCTGCAGCAGCGTTTCCATGACCTGGCGGCCTAGGTCGCGGGCGAAATCGCCGCTCTGCGAGGCCACAATGGTCATGTTGTCGTGCTTTGCCATGACATCGTCGAAGCCCTTCTTGCGGTCATTGGCCGGAGATGATCCGGTGGTTCCCTCAAGTTCCACGATAATGCCCTTGTCACCCTTGAAGTTGGCGAGTGTCCATTCGGCGACGCGCCGGCCCTGGTCGACAAAGTCGGAGCCGAGAAAGGCGACGTAGTGTTCGCCCGGCTTGGCGACGTTCGGGTCGACCGAACGGTCGACGAGGAAAGTCGGAATGCCGGCTGCCTTGGCCTTCATCACGGCCGGGATGAGCGGCTTTTCCTCGCGTGGCGGAAGGAACAGCACGTCGATGCCCTGGGCGATCATGGAGTCGACATCGGCGACCTGCTTGGCGGCCGAACCTGCAGCATCGGTGGCGACAAGATCCCAGTTGCATGCCTCAGCCGTTGCATGGAACGATTTGGTTTCGGCGATGCGCCAGGGATTGTTGCTTTCCATCTGGGCAAAGCCGACCTTGTAGCGGTCCTTCTTCTCCAGCGGCGGCAAATCGCTGGTAAATCCGGCGGTCGCGAATCCGGCAAAGCCGATTGCGGCGGCGGCCACTGTGCCAAGCAAAGTTCTTCTGTTCATAGTCTCCTCCATTATCGACGGCGCGGCTCCCCCGCTCCGTTCCTCTGCCGGGCCCGTTAGGCCCAATTTACATAAGATGTCTGCTTGCGCAGATACCCGTCGAAGCCGTACTTGCCGTCTTCGCCTCCCAGTCCCGACTGACCCCAGCCGGTATGGAATCCCTGAACCTGTTCGCCATTGCTGCGGTTGAAGTAGATCTCGCCGAAATTCAATCTGTGAGATACCTCCATCAACCGTTTGATATTTTTAGTGAAAAGGTAGGCGGACAGCCCGTACTCCGTATCGTTCGCCAGTGCCACGGCCTGCTCGAAATCGCCGACCTTCATGATCGGTACGACCGGTCCGAAGATTTCCTTCTGCATCAGCGGCGAGCTGTTTTCGTCGACGGCGAGGACGGTCGGTGCATACCAGTGGCCACGGCTGTAGCGGCCGGATGTCAACGGGCCGCCTTCGAGCAGGATTTCGGCGCCGGCCCCGACACCGTCATCGACGATGGCCTTGATCTTTTCCACTTCGCCGCCGCTGATCTTGGCTCCGATATCGGGATTTGACAGTGGGTCGCCGATTGACAGGTCCCGTGAGACCGCGACAAATTTATCGGTGAATTCGTCGGCGATGCTGTCATGCAGATAGATCCGCTCGCTGCAGGTGCAGACCTGACCGCAATTGGTGTAGCGGGCCTGCACGGCGGCGGAGACGGCGGCGTCGATATCGGCGTCCTCCATGACGATGAACGGTGCCTTGCCGCCGAGTTCCAGTCTCAGGACCTTCAGTTGCGCGGCGCCTGAGCCGTAGATTTCTCGTCCCGCACGGGTGCTGCCCGTCATGGTGACGAGGTCTGAGAGGCCGCTCTCCACCAATGCCCGTCCGATGACGGGACCACGCCCGGTGACAACGTTGAAAACGCCTTGCGGTAATCCGGCTTTTTCAGCGAGCCGGGCGAGCTCCAGACCGGAAAGCGGCGTGAATTCATGCGAAAGAAGCACGAAGCAGTTGCCGGCAACGAGAGCCGGACCGAGCTTTCTCGCCGCCAGCGCGGCCGGATAGTTCCAGGCCGTCAGGCCGACGGCGACGCCGTAGGGCCGCCGTCTGATCCAGATTTCCTCATCGGCATTGTCCGAGGGCAGGATATCGCCCTCGATGCGCCGGGCGTTTTCCGCCGCATAACGCAAAAAGGTCTCCACTGCGCCGATTTCGCCCACGGCCTGGTTGAGTGGCTTGCCTTGCTCGGAGACCACGATGCGCGCAAGCCGTTCGCTGTGGGTCGACACGGCATCAGCCAGGCGCGATACGAGACGCCCGCGCTCGATCGCCGGAAGCGCTTCCCATCCGGGCTGTGCTTTCGCCGCGGCTTCCAGGGCTGCCCGCGCATCCTCGGCGCTGCCTTCGGGAATGGTTGCGATAATTGACTGATCCGCCGGATTCTCGACCTCGATGACGGCACGATTGCCGCTCTCGACCCATTTGCCATTGATGAACATCGCGTAGCGGGCGGTGCTTTGCTCACTGGATGTCAGGTCGAGCATGTATCAATTCTCGCTTTTTGGTATGACCAAACTTATAAAAAATAAAATCTTAATCAGTCCAAATGTCAATAGAGTTTGTGAAAAAACGTCTGAACATGCACCATATGGAACAATAGTCCATTCAATTTTTCACTTTTAATCGTACCAAAATTCCGCTATGGATTGCGCGTCCGGCGATTAAATTTGTCGGCGCGTGAGCATCAGGGAGGAGCGGACGGACGTGAGTGGAAGCGATCATGGGACACACGGCAGCGTAGCGGTGCAGTCTGGCCGCGCAGCCGATACGGTCATCGCCGAACTGGAGCAACAGATTGTGACCGGCGCGCTCGAAAACAACGCACCGCTGCCGGCGGAGCGCAATCTGATGGAGCAGTTCAACGCGAGCCGCACGGTCATTCGCGAGGCGATCGCCACCTTGTCGAGCCGCGGCCTCATCGAGAGCAAGCCGCGCTATCGCCCCATCGTCAGGAAGCCGGACTATGTTACGGCGTTGACGGCCGTCGGTGGCATTGTCCGCCACCTGCTGAGCGAACACGGCGGCGTCAAGAATCTCTATGACAGCCGCGTCTTCATCGAACGCGCGCTCGTGCGCGAAGCGGCGTTGTCGGCCCAAAAGGACGATATCGGACTGCTCAGACAGGCGTTGGCGGAAAACGAAAGCGCCATCAGCGATTCCGATGCGTTCTACGCGACGGACACGGCATTCCACGGCGTGCTCTACCGCATCCCGAAAAATCCGATCTTTCCCGCCATCCATGAGGGCTACAAATCGTGGCTTGCGCCGCACTGGGAGAAGATGCTGCGTTCGCCGGAGCGCAACCTCGTCAACTTCAAGAGCCATGAAGCCATATTCACGGCGATCGTGGAGAGGGACCCCGATGCCGCCGAGGAAGCGCTGGTCAATCACCTTAAGGCGGCGTGGGAATATGTCCGGGTGACCTTTGACACGGACCAGCTATGACCGAGACATTCGATCATATCGTGGTGGGGGGCGGCTCCGCCGGCTGTGTCGCGGCGGCGCGCCTGGCGAGCGACGGCGGCGCGCGGGTGCTGCTGCTCGAGGCCGGCTACTCCAACCGGCACCCGCTGCTCGACATGCCGCCCGGCATCTTCAAGATGATCAACGGCTCGAAATATATGCGCTACCACAGGACGACGCCGCAGGATCACCTGGACGGGCGGGTCCACGAGATACCGCAGGGCCATGTCCTGGGCGGCGGCTCCTCGGTCAATGCGCAGGTCTATATGCGTGGGCGACCGGCCGATTATGACGAATGGGATGACATCCTTCGCGGCAACAACGACCGTGTGGGCTGGGGCTGGGATGACGTGCTGTCGCATTTCGTGCGCATGGAAAGCAACAACCGCCTGAACGGCGCGTATCACGGCACCAAGGGCCCGATGCTCGTGTCGGATCCTGGACATATCGACCAGTTCTCGCGCTGGTTCGTGCAGGCCGTTCAGACCATGGGAGAGCCGTTCAATTCCGACTTCAACGGGCCGAGCCAGCGCGGCGTCGGCTTCTACCAGTTCATGAACCGGCACGGAAAGCGCAGCTCGGCCGCCTACGCTTATGTGGCGCCGCAGGAATCCAACCCGAATTTGACGGTGCGCCTGCGTTGCGAGGTGCAGAAGATACTGGTGGAGAACGGCCAGGCCGTCGGTGTCGTCTACAAGGACAAGCGCGGAAACATCCGGCAGGTCCGCAGCGATGGCGAGGTGATTGTGTCGAGCGGCGCGCTGGTAACGCCCAAGGTGCTCATGCTGTCCGGCATCGGACCGGCCGCGCACCTGGCTGAGCACGGCATCGATTGCAAGGTCGACCTTCCCGGCGTCGGGCAAAACCTGATCGATCACCCCGAGGTGCCCATCACCGCGCTCGCCAACGGCCGCTATGGCTACTACAAGCAGGGCGAGGGCTGGCGCATGCTGAAAAACGGCATTCAGTTCAAACTGTTCGGATCGGGCCCGGTCACGTCGGCGGGCGTGGAGGCGGGGGCCTTCGTCAACCCGGAACAACCGGACGCGCCGCCGACGATCCAGGCCTTTTGCGTTCCCATCGTCTACCTGGACCGCGATACGCTCGACCTGGTCGAGGACGGGTACGGGCTGACCGTGACCACCGTCGTCATCAAACCGCGTTCGCGGGGCGAGGTACGCCTTGCGTCGGCCGATCCTTCGGCGATGCCTGTCGTCTCGCCGAACCTTTTGAAGGACCCCGACGACATGAACGACATGATTGCGGGCCAGCGGTTCTTCCTGCGCGCCTTTGCAACGCATCCGCTTGCCGAGCGGCTGGAGCGGGTTGCAATACCCGCTCCGGAAGATTTGTCCGAGGCGGCGCTCAGGGCCCATTGCAAGCGCTTTGTCAAAACCAACTACCATCCGGCCAGCACGGCCCGCATGGGTGCCGACGGCGATCCCATGGCCGTGCTCGATTCCAGGATGCGGGTACGCGGGGTCGACAAATTGAGGGTGTGTGACATGTCGGCCGTGCCGAACATCAATGCCGGCAACACCAACGCTCCGGCGATGATGCTCGGTGATCGCTGTGCCGACCTGGTCATGGACGCCTGAAACACCTGCAGGATCCATGGCGGCCGAGCCGCATTGCCGATGTTCAAACCGACCCGTGACACCGTCTGATCTCCCGGCCGGCGGACGCGTCGGTTTTGTCGGCCCCGGCGGGCGGATTGGGGGCCGCCGCGTGCCCGATTCCATCAAAACACGCGAAAATCAGACGGAGAGATACGCCGCAAAACTCTCCGGGATCACCCTATTGAGCCACGCAAAGCACTCTTGAGCGATCCGTCCTCAGGCTGACCAGGCCCGGGGATGTGTTTGCAAAGGGAGGAGTGTATGAACTCGAAATTATTGACAACGCTGTCGGTGGCCGCGCTTGTGGCGGCCGGTTCGACGGTGGTTTCGGCCGAGCCGCTCAAGGTGGGCGTGCTGGCGACGCTGGAAGGCACCTACACCGTGCTCGGCGAAGACGGTGTGCGCGGGCTGAAAACGGCACTTGCGCAATCGGACAACAAGGCCGGCGGCCGCGAGATCGAACTTGTTATCGGCGCCACCGATGCCAGCCCGGACAGCGCCGTGCGCGCCGCGCGCAAGCTGGTTGAGCAGGACGGTGTCGAGATCGTCATCGGACCGCTCTCCGGTTCCGAGGGTATTGCCATACGCGACTACTCGAAGACCCAGCCGCAGGTAACCTTCATCAACGGGATCTCGGGGGCCCAGGAAACCACCTATGTCACCCCGTCGGACAATTTCTTCCGATTCAACATGGACGGCGCCCAATGGTCGGCCGGCCTTGGCGACTACATCTTCAACGAAAAGGGCTACAAGACGATCGCCACAGTGGGCGAGGACTATTCCTTCGTCTACACACAGGTCTTCGGTCTCGTGACCGAGTTTTGCGCCGCAGGCGGGGAAGTGACCGAACGGCTTTGGGTGCCGCTCGGCACGAAGGACTTCGGCTCGATCATCGCCGCGCTTCCCGACGACGTGGACGCCATTTATCTCGGCCTTGGCGGCGGCGACGCCGTCAACTTCCTCAACCAGTACCAGCAGGCCGGTGGCGATGCGAACCTGATCGGCGGAACGATCATGGTCGACGGTACGGTTCTTTCGTCCAAGGGTTCGGCCAAGGATGCGCTTATCGGCGTTCCGTCGTCGGGACCGCAGGCCGATACCTGGGACGATCCGAAATGGCAGTCCTATGTGAAAGCCTATCAGGACACGTTCCCGCCGGATCAGCGTTTCCCGAGCCCCTCGCTGCTGGCGACCGGCTACTACAACGCGACCAACGCGGCGCTGTCCTGCCTCAACGAAACCGGCGGCGATCTATCCGACGGCCAGAAGGCTTTCAGGGCGTGCCTGGCGGGCCTGGAACTCGACGCGCCCAACGGCAAGATTGCGTTGGACGGCAATCGTCAGGCGATCGGCACGAACTTCGTGTCTGAGGTGGTCGAACTGGATGACGGCACGCTGGCGACGAAACTCGTCAGCATCAAAGAGAACGTCAACCAGACGCTCGGAATCGAGCCGGCGGCATTCGCCAAGATCGGGTTGCCGAGCCGCGAAACGCCCGAGTGCAAGACCGCGTACGAATAGTCGCGCGTTGACCACGACATCCGGGCGGGCCGACCGCCCGGATGTGAGCAGCCTTTTGTCCGGACCGCCGAGAGTTTCCCGATGGCGCTGATCACCTACCTGACGCGGGTACATTTTGCCGACGGGATCCTGGAGGAGGCCCTTCGATCCGAACTCGAACATCACGGCCGGAAGCGGCCTGTGGTGATCGCAGACAAAGGTGATTTTTCTTCCGGATTCGCCGACCGGCTGTTCGCGAGCTTTCCGATCCGGACAAAAGCGGTCCAGTGCGAGATTCCGGATAGCATGTCCTCGAGGGAGGCGCTGAGCCTCATTCAGAAAAAGTATATCGGTCACAGGGCGGATGCGCTTATCGCCTTCGGAAAGGGGCGCCTGATCGGGCTTGCCCAGTTTGCGCGGTTCCCCCTGGCCGAGCTCGGATCGGCGGATTCCAAATCCGCGGACACGAAGCCAGGGCGCTGCAAGACAAAACTGCCCAATCTCTTCGCGGTGCCGGGGATCGACGGCCTGACGGCGGCGCCGATCGTCTCGGCGGATCACAGCGCGCTGACCAACACGCGCTATTCCATGAGCGAAAGGCTTCCGACCGCAATCATCTGCGATCCGACCCTGACGCTCGGCGCCGATTCCAAGTCAAGCGCCAGCGCCGGCGTCAATGCGATTACCCGCTGCATCGAGGCCTATCTTTCCAACGCCTATAATCCGCCGGCGGACGGAATCGCACTGGACGGCCTGCAGCGTTCGGCAAGCAACCTTCACCGGGTTCTCAACGATGACCGGCTGGAAGTCCGGCGAGAGATGATGGCGGCCAGCCTCAACGGGGCGCTGGCGCAGCAAAAGGGGATCGGCGCAAGCCAGGCCATGGGCGCGGCCCTTAGCAGCGCCGCCCGTGCCGAACTGGATCAGGGGGCGCTGTTGCGCCTGTTCCTTCCGGGAGTCCTGCGTCTCAATGCCGTCCCGCTCAAGGACAAGTATCAGCCAATCCGCCGTATCCTCGGCATCAAGCCGCGCCTCAGCCTGGCGGACGGGGTGCGCGTGTTTTTCGATCGGCTGCCGTTGCCGGCGCGCCTGTCCGAAATGGGGGTCACCAGGAAGCACATCGGCCGGGCGTCATCGATGGTGGTGGAACACGGCGAACCGCCGGCTTCAGCGACGCTGCCCGACAGGGCGGACGTCGCGGCGATAATGCATTCTGTTCTCTAGCCGGAGTGGTCGAGATGAAACCGCTGCTGATCGGCGGCGAATGGGTGGACACACCCCAGGCCGTCAGCAACATCAACCCGTCCGATGTCAGCGACATCGTCGATCGCTACGCACAGGCGGGCATCAGCGAGACCCAGAGCGCGGTCGACGCGGCGGCACACGCGTTTCCGCAATGGTCCCGGACAACGCCGCAGGCCCGCCACGACATCCTCAAGGCCACTGGCGACGAGATCCTGGCGCGCAAGGAGGAAATCGGGACTCTGCTCAGCCGCGAGGAAGGCAAGATACTGCGCGAGGGGATCGCCGAGACGGCAAGGGCCGCTCATATCTTCCTTTTCTTTGCCGGCGAGGCGCTGCGTGTAACCGGCGACAGCCTTGCATCCGTGCGGCCCGGAATCGGTGTCGAAGTGACGCGTGAGCCGGTCGGCGTGGTCTCGATCATTACGCCGTGGAACTTCCCGATTGCCATTCCGGCCTGGAAGATCGCGCCGGCCCTGTGTTTCGGCAACACGGTCGTGTTCAAGCCGGCGGAACTCGTGCCCGGTTGTTCGTGGATCATCGCAGACATACTGAAACGCAACGGTCTTCCGGCCGGCGTGCTTAACCTGGTCATGGGCCGCGGCTCGGTCGTCGGGCAGGCGATGCTGGATGACGAGCGGGTGGATGCGGTCACGTTCACGGGCTCGATCGAGACCGGAAACCGTGTCGCGGAGGCGTGCGTCCGGCACATGCGGAAGGTCCAGCTCGAAATGGGCGGGAAAAACCCGCTGGTGGTCCTGGACGATGCCGATCTCGACGTGGCGGTCGAATGCGCGGTCGACGGATCGTTCTATTCCACCGGCCAGCGCTGCACGGCATCGTCGCGGCTGATCGTGACGGAGGGGATACACAACCGGTTCATCGAGGCGCTTGCCGAGCGGATGCGGGGCCTCGTCGTCGATCATGCGCTGAAAACGGAAACGGAAATCGGCCCGGTCGTCGATGCGGCGCAGCTCGAACAGGATCGCAACTACATAGACGGCGCGCGAAACGACGGCGGCAATATCCGTTGCGGCGGTGGCGTGCTGACACGGCAGACCGACGGTTTCTTCCTTGAGCCGACGCTGATCACCGAAACCCACCCGCATATGCGCATCAACCGGGAAGAGGTTTTCGGCCCCGTTGCATCCGTCATCCGGGTGCGCGGCTACGATGAGGCTCTTGCCGTGGCCAATGACACGCCGTTCGGGTTGTCGGCGGGCATCTGCACCACAAGCCTCAAACACGCGTCCCACTTCAAGCAGAACGCCGAGGCCGGTCTGGTAATGGTCAATCTGCCGACGGCCGGTGTCGACTACCATGTCCCGATGGGCGGCCGTAAGCGCTCGAGCTTCGGACCGCGTGAACAGGGCAGTTACGCGCGCGAGTTTTTCACGGAGGTCAAAACGGCATATACGCGTCCATAGTCCCCGGTTTTCGTACGTAACGGTGAATTTGCCGACATAACCGAAAGTCTCTTTCTTGATCTGCGGGTCTTGCCACGGACACGAAAAAAGCCGCACCATGACCGATTAACGTATACAGTACGTGTGCACGAGGTGCCGAAGAAGCAACCGTGCAGTTTGGAGGAACGACCATGAGCCATGCCTTATCCGTGTGCCACGGAGAGTTCGGGCGTGCTGCGCTCTACATGCTCGACCGAACGATCATCACCCACGCACACCGGGAAGGTCACCTGATTTTTTATCTCGGCGGGCGTGATGGAAGGGTCATCATCAACGGCTTCCCGTATGCCTGCGACGGCAGTCACGCCATCGCGGTCAGCCCGTGGGAACCCCACAGTTTTGAAACCAACGGCGACGGGGCCTGCTTCTGCCTTGTCATGTACATCAAGCCGATGTGGTTTTTGGAAAACAACGCCTCGGCGGAATATGCGCTGAATTTCGGCGCGCCCGCGGTACGTATCACGCCGAAGATATCGGACTGCATTAAGCGCCTGACCGGCCTTTTGATGGACGATGAAAGCCGTGATCTTTTCGACACGATGCTTTTCGAAACCACCCGCATCTGTTTCGAGCACTCGTGGAAGAACGCGCGGCCGCTCAGCCCTTTGCAAAGGGCGCGGTGCCGGTTCTCGGATTTTCGTGTGAGGCGGTCGCTTCGCTTCATGCAGGAAAACCTGACCTATGATGTCGAAATGGAGTGCCTCGCCCGGCAGGTCGGTCTTTCCCGCGCGCATTTCTTCAAGCTTTTCAAGCGCCAGATGGGCGTGACACCCAACATCTATCTCAACACGCTGCGGTCGGAACAGGCGATTGACGACCTGCTGACGACGCCGAAAACGGTGACCGATATCGCCTATGATCTCGGGTTCTCGTCGCAAGCGAGTTTCACACGGTTCTTCTCGTCGAATGTTGGTATCTCGCCGAGCGAATACCGGCGTGTCGCTCACGTGTCCTGACGCCGATTTTTCTCCCCCAGTGCCGGTGCTTTCGATTGAATGCGCCGGTTTTTTGTTGCGGCCGGTCGAAGCGTTCACCTCCTCGAAAACCAAGACATAAAGCGGCTCTAGGCCAACCGAGAAGACTTTCGGGTATGCCGATTCCTCGGGCCAGCATTTAGCCTTTTCCCATTGTTCGCTCGGCCTTCGGGCGTATCGGGAGGAGAACCTTTGGTCACCAGAAAACTCCGTTGGGCCGCACAACGCGCACCGCGTGGGAAAAGCCGGCCATGAGGGCATTCGCCGCAAGGCATCCGTGGTGGACCGCCGTGATCGCGATCGCGGCGGCCGTGCTCCTGATGCTGATCTTCCTGGTGTGGCCGCAATGGCTGGTGGCGGGCATCGGCCGCAAGAAGGTGTTCCTCAACGCGCTGTTCAACGGGATCACGCTCGGCGGGTTGTATTTCCTCGTCGCCAGCGGCTTCACGCTGATTTTCGGCCTCATGCGCAATGTCAACCTGGCGCATGGTTCCCTCTACCTGCTTGGCGGCTATATCGGCTTTTTCGTTGCCGAATGGACCGGATTCTGGCTGCTCGCCTTTCCGGCGGCCTTTCTCGTTGTTGCACTTCTCGGTGTGGTGCTCCAGGTCGTTGTCTTCCAGCGCATGGAGGGGCAGGACCTTCGCCAGACCCTGGTGACGATTGGCATCTCTATCGTGGCGGCTGACCTGATGCTTTGGGCCTTCGGGGGCGACTTCTACAATATCGGCACACCGAGCTGGCTCTCCGGGCCCATGGAGACGTTCTTCGTGACCGGCGTCAAACGCTCTTCCGGCGACCTTATCTTCCTGAAATACCCGCTTGTGCGCATTGTCATCTTCGCTGCATCCGTCGGCATCGGCGTCGGCATGTGGTTGCTGCTCAACCGCACGCGCATCGGCATGCTCGTGCGGGCCGGCGTCGACGACAGTGCCATGCTTTCGGCGACCGGCGCGCGCATCAATCTGGTCTTTGTGGGCGTCTTCGCGTTCGGCGCCGGTCTCGCCGGTGTCGCGGGGGTCGTCGGCGGAACCTTCCAGTCCATCGCACCCGGTGAAGATATCCGCTTCCTGCTTGCCTCGCTCATCGTGGTGATCGTCGGCGGCATGGGGTCGATCCCCGGGGCGGCGCTCGGTGCGCTGATGATCGGCCTCGCCGAGCAGTTCGGATCCGTCTACTTCCCCACCTACGCGGTGGTGCTGACCTTCCTGATCATGGTCGCCGTGCTGGCCTTCCGGCCGCAGGGCCTGATGGGGAGGGCCTAGGCCATGGCCGTTTTCGAGACCCGGTGGCAGCCGGCGCGCCCGGCGGGCGGATGGCGCGAATGGGTCGAGAAGATACCGATCGGCTACTGGGCCGTCGGAATAATCCTGCTGATCATGCCCGCCGGGGCCAGCGACTTCGTGCTTTTTCAGATTTTCGGCTGGACTTTCATCCTCGGGATGATCGCCCTCAGCCTGATGCTTCTCGGCGGCTATGGCGGCATGGTCAGCCTTGCGCAAATGTCGGTGGCCGGCGTTGCGGGCTACATGGTCGCCATTTTGGGCGACAGTGCCATTACCGATATCAGCCAGGGCTGGCCCTGGTTCGTGGCGATCCCGCTGGCGCTCGTCATCGCGGTCCTGTTCGCGACCGTCACCGGCTGGCTGGCGGTGCGCACGGAAGGCATCTACACCATCATGATCACGCTCGCGATCGCGGCGGCGTTCTTCTATTTCTGCCGGCAGAACTACACGGTCTTCAACGGCTTTTCCGGCTTTAACGGCGTTCTTCCGCCGAAGCTCTTCGGTGTCGACTGGCGCGGGCCGAAGGCATTCTACTACCTGACGCTGTTCTGGGCCGCGGTATCCTATTTCGCAGTCGTCTACCTTTCCCGCGCCCCGTTCGGGCTGGCGCTCCAGGGCGTTCGCGACAACCCGCGGCGCATGGCGGCGCTCGGTTACGATGTCACCGCCCACCGCGTGGCGGCCTACGCCTTCGCGGCCATCCCGGCCGGGATCGGCGGTATCCTGCTGACCTGGCAGTCGGCGCAGATCTCTCCAGGCACTGTCGGGATCGGGCCGGCGATCGATGTCCTGGTGATTGCCGTCATCGGTGGCATGCGGCGGCCGGTCGGCGCTTTCATCGGCGCCTTCATCTATGTGCTGTTCAAGACTTTCGCGCTCGACGTGCTGGTCGCTCTCGGCCTCAGCGGCGAGCGGTTCCAGTTGCTCATCGGGCTCGGCTTCCTGCTGATCGTCTTCTTCTCGCCGGATGGATTACTGGGCCTGTGGGACCGCTGGCAGACATCGCTCAGACGCGATCCGCTGACCGGCGGCGAACGGGGCGCGCCATGAGCGACGTCGCATCCGTCAGCACGCGGCTCGCCGCCACAGGAACCGCGAACGCGCTGGAATTGCGTGGCGTCTCCAAGATGTTCGGGGCGCTGGCGGCCCTGAGCGACGTGGCGATCACCGTGCACCCCGGCGAGCGGCGGGCGGTGCTCGGCTCCAACGGCGCCGGCAAGACGACGCTGTTCAACTGCATCACCGGCGACTTCCCGCCCACATCCGGCTCGATACGCTTTTTCGGTGAGGATATCACCGCGTTTCCGCCGCATGAGCGGATCCGGCGCGGTCTCAGGCGCACCTACCAGATATCGCTGCTTTTCACCGGCTTGTCCGTTCTCGACAATGTCTACCTTGCCTGCCGGGGCGTTTCGCGCGGCCGGTTCTCCTTTATCCGCCCGCGCCGCAGCGACGCGCTCATGGCAAGCGCGGAGAACTTGGTGGAGATCGTGCATCTCCACGATGTTCGCGATTCGACCGTCTCGGAACTCTCCTACGGGCAGCAGCGGCAGCTCGAGATCGCCATGGCGCTGGCCGGTGCGCCGCGGTTCATCCTGTTCGACGAACCGGCCGCCGGACTGTCGCCGACGGAGCGCCGGGAACTGGTCGATATCCTGACCGGGCTGCCGTCGCACATGGGCTACATCATCATCGAGCACGACATGGACGTGGCGCTGCGCGTCGCGGAATCGGTGACGATGATGCACAACGGCCGAATCTTCAAGGAAGGAAAACCGGCGGAAATCGAGGACGATCCGGAAGTGCAGGCGCTGTATCTGGGAGTTAACGATGGCTGAGGCGTCGACACCGATCCTGGACGTTCGCGGGCTGAATGTCCTCTACGGCCACAGCCACGCGCTGCAGGGCGTCGATCTGACGCTCGCGAGTGGCGTCCTTTCCGTTGTGGGCCGGAACGGCATGGGCAAGACGACCCTGTGCAATGCCATCATGGGCCTCGTTCCCGTGGCCTCAGGCTCGATCAGCGTTGCCGGCCACGCGCTGGTGGGGTTGGGTCCGGCAGATATTGCCCGGCTCGGCATCGGCTACGTGCCGCAGGGCCGGCGCCTGTGGCGCTCGCTGACCGTGGACGAGCACCTCAGGCTGGTGGCCAGCCGGCGCGGCGCCTGGACAGTGGAGCGCATCTATTCGCTGTTTCCACGCCTGGCGGAACGCAAGGGCAATCTGGGCGCGCAACTGTCCGGTGGGGAGCAGCAGATGCTGGCCATCGGCCGGGCGCTGCTGCTCAACCCCAGGCTCCTGGTCATGGACGAGCCGACGGAGGGGCTGGCGCCGGTGATCGTCAACCAGGTGACAGACATGCTGCTCAGGCTTGGCGCGGAGAGCGACGTCAACGTGCTGGTGATCGAGCAGAACATCGGCGTTGCCTGCGCGGTGTCGGAGCAGGTCGCCATCATGGTCAACGGGCGGATCAACCGGGTCATGGATTCGGCCCTGTTGTCGTCGGACAGGGATCTCCAGCAGGCGCTGCTGGGTGTCGGCCGGCACGCCCATGACGAAACGCCCGACAGTGTCGTTCCCGAAGCCGCCGAAGCGCCGGATGCGGAAACGGCACGCCAGACACGGATCTACCTTTCGAACCCAGAGATACCCACGCGATGGTCGCAGCCGGTTCCGGCAAGGGTCATCGAAAACGCCGCACGAACCGTCACGTCGGTCGAATCCCCGGCCGCGATGGTCACCCGGCTCAAGACCTCGGGCAGCCGCGGCGGTTCGGTCTTCGTCTGCGGCACCCTCGATACGAAGGGAGAGGAGCTCCGCTTTATCCGCGACGTCATCAAGGACGCCGGCCTCAGGGTCCAGATGGTCGATCTGTCGACCAGCGGAAAGCCGTCCGGTGCCGATGTCCCGCCGCACGCCGTGGCGGGCTTCCATCCGCGCGGCACTTCGGGCGTTTTCACCGGCGATCGCGGCACCGCTGTCGCGGCGATAACCGTTGCGTTCGAGAACTGGATGCGCAGCCGCGATGATATCGCCGGCTTGATCGGCGCCGGCGGGTCGGGCGGCACGGCGCTGGTCGCGCCGGCCTTCCGGGTGACGCCCGTCGGCGTGCCGAAGGTCATCATCTCCACCGTGGCTTCGGGCAATGTCGGTCAATATGTCGGCCCTTCGGATATCCTGATGCTGCATTCCGTCGCCGACGTGCAAGGCATCAACTCGATCACCCGCGAGGTGCTGGCAAACGGCGCCGGTGCGCTGGTCGGCATGGTGCAGGCCAGGCAGTCTTCACGGCCGCGCCAGGACGACAAGCCGGCCGTCGGCATCACCATGTTCGGGGTGACGACGCCGTGCGTCCAGCAGGTCACCGCCCAGCTCGAGGACGACTACGACTGCCTTGTCTTCCACGCCACCGGCACCGGCGGCCGGTCGATGGAAAAGCTGATGGACTCGGGCATGTTGTCGGCGATCATCGACCTGACCACCACCGAGGTCTGCGACATGGTGGCCGGCGGGGTGTTCGCCGCCGATGAAGACCGTTTCGGCGCTTCGATCCGCGCCGGACTTCCCTATATCGGTGCCTGCGGCGCGCTCGACATGGTCAATTTCAACGCGCCGGACACGGTTCCCGAGAAATATCGCGGCCGCACCTTCTACGAGCACAACCCGCAAATCACCCTGATGCGTACGACGCCGGAGGAAAACCGGCAGATGGGGCGCTGGATTGGCGAAAGGCTCAACCGGATGAACGGGGTCGTGCGGTTCTTCCTGCCCGAGGGCGGCGTTTCGCTGCTCGATGCACCGGGCATGGCGTTCTGGGACCCGCAGGCGGATGCGGCGCTGTTCGAGGCGCTGGAGGAGACGGTGCGGCAGACGGCCAACCGGCAGCTGGTGCGGGTGCCGCACAACATCAACGATGCGGAATTCGCCGACCTGATCGTCAAGACATTCAAGAGTTTTCACGCAGCGCCGCGGCGCAGGGCAAACGGGGCATAGAGCATGTTCGAGCGCAAGGAACTGATGAAGAAATATCGCGGCATGATCGCTAGCGGCGAACCGATCATCGGCGGCGGCGCCGGCACCGGCCTCAGCGCCAAGTGCGAGGAGGCTGGCGGCATCGACCTCATCGTCATCTACAACTCCGGCCGCTACCGGATGGCCGGGCGCGGCAGCCTCGCCGGGCTGATGCCCTATGGCGACGCCAACGGCGTGGTGATGGATATGGCGGGCGAGGTCCTGCCGGTGGTCCGGAACACGCCGGTGCTGGCCGGGGTGTGCGCTTCCGACCCGTTCCGCCTGATGGACAGGTTCCTCGATCAGGTCAAGGCGGCCGGTTTCTCGGGTGTCCAGAATTTTCCGACGGTCGGCCTCATCGACGGGAATTTTCGCGCCAATCTGGAAGAAACCGGTATGTCCTACGGCCTCGAGGTCGAAATGATCCGTCTGGCGGCCGAGCGGGACATGCTGACGACCCCTTACGTGTTCTCGGCCAAGGATGCCGCAGCGATGGCGCAGGCGGGTGCGGACATTATCGTGTGCCATCTCGGCCTGACCACCGGCGGCTCCATCGGCGCCGAGACCGCCATGACGCTCGAGCAGTGCCCGGCCGTTGTCGATGAATGGGCGGCGGCGGCGCTGGCGGTCAACGCCTCGGCGATCATTCTCGTCCACGGCGGACCGGTGGCGCAGCCCGAGGATGCGGAATTCGTTCTTCGCCACACCAAGAACTGCCACGGCTTTTACGGCGCTTCGTCCATGGAACGTCTTCCGACGGAAGTCGCGCTTACGGAACAGACCAGGAAATTCAAGCAGATCGGCCGCCAAGGCTGACGGGAGGACCCAATGACCGGACAACTGATCGGACAACTGATCCTTTGGCTGATACTGGCCGTCATTGTCATTTTCATTCTCTATTGGGTGATGAACTGGCTCTATCGCCGGTCCACCAAGGAAGTGGCGTTCGTCAGGACCGGCTTCCTCGGCGAGAAGGTGGTGATCGACGGCGGCGCATTCGTCTGGCCGATCATCCACGACATCACGCCCGTCAACATGAACTCGCTTCAGCTGGCCGTGGTCCGGGAGAAGGACGACGCGCTCAACACCAAGGACCGCATGCGTGTCGATGTCGACGCCGAATTCTATGTGCGGGTCAAGCAGGACCGGCAATCGGTGAGCCTTGCGGCATCGACACTCGGCAAGCGCACCCTAGAGCCGGAACGCATCCACGCCCTGCTGGCCGGCAAGTTCATTTCCGCCTTGCGCACCGTTGCCTCCGAGATGACCATGGAGGAGTTGCACGAAAGCCGGCACGACTACGTGGCGCGGGTCCTGAGCCTGGCGCAGGAAGGCCTCGACAAGAACGGCCTCGAGCTTGAAAGCGTCGCCATCACCGATATCGACCAGACGGATATCGAGTATTTCAACCCGTCGAACCGGTTCGACGCGGAGGGCCTGACGCTCGTCATCGAGGCCATCGAGGGCCGGCGCAAGATCCGCAACGACATCGAGCAGGAGACGATGACCAAGATCCGCGCTCGCAATCTCGAGGCGGAAAAGCAGTCGCTCGAAATCGAGAAGCAGAGCGAGGAAGCGCGCCTGGTGCAGGAGCGCGAGATCGAGTTCCGGCGGGCGCAGCAGCGTGCCGACTTAGCGCGCGAGCGCTCCGAACGCGAGAAGGAAGCCGAGCAGGCCACGTTCCTGTCGCGCGAAGCCATAGAAACCGCGCGCATCGCCAATGAGCACCAGATCGCGGAAGCCCGGATCGCTTCCGAAAAGGACATCCGTCAGAAGGAAATCGAGCGGCAGAAAATCGTCGACGAGGCGGAAATCCTGTCGCGGGAGGCTGTCGAGAAGGCCCGCATCAACCAGGAGAAGGTGCTGACCGAGGAACGGATCCGCACCCAGCAGGAAACCGAATCGGCCGACATTACCGCGAAGGAGGCGATCGAGAGGGCAAGGATCGAGCAGGAGAAGTCGGTGACCGAGGCCCGGATCGCCAAGGACCAGGAAACGCAATCGAAGGAGATCGAACGGCAGCGGACGGTCGACGAGGCCGACATTGCCGCGAAGGAGATTGTCGAAAAGGCACGCATCGCTCAGGAGCGCAGTGTCACGGAAGCCCGGATCGCCCTCGAGCAGAGCACCCGTGAAAAGGAGATCGCCCGCAACCTGTCGGTCGAGCAGGCGGAGATCGCGTCCCGCGAAGCGGCGGAAAAACTGCGCATCGCGCAGGAAAAGACCGTCAATGCCGAGCGCATCACGTCCGATCGCGATACCCGCACGCTCGAAATCGAGCGCCAGAAGGTCCTTGAAGAGGCGGAGATCGCCAGCCAGCAGGCGACGGAAGCCGCGCGCATAGCCCGGGAAAAGACCCTGTCGGCCGAGCGTATCGCCGCCGAGCAGGATACGCGTTCCCTGGAAATCACCCGCCAGCGCGAGCTCGACGCGCAGCAGATCGAAGCTGCCGAGGCGACGTCCAAGTCGCGTATCGAGCAGGAAGAGCGTGTCCGCTCGCTCGAGATCGCCCGCAACCGCAATATCGACGAGAGCGAAATCGCGTCCAAGAAAGCGGTCGAGACAGCCCGCATCGAGAGCGAGGAAACAACCAGGCAGCGTGACGTTGCGCGCGAGCAGGCCGTTGAATCGGCCGCGATTGCCATGACAGAGGCCGTCGAGGCGGCGCGTATCGCCAAGGACAAGAAGGTCGCGGCCGAACGCATCGCCTTCGAGCAGGACCTGCGCGAGCGGGAGATTGCGCGCAACAGGGCTGTCGACGTCGCCAATGTCGAGGCGCAGAAGACGGTCAACGAGGCCCGCATCGACGAAGAGAAGAAGACGAGGGCCGCGGAGATCGCCAAGGAAGGCGAGATCCGGGCCCGGGAGATCGAGAAGAACGAGGCGGTCGAGGCCGCCGAGATCTCTTCCCGCCGGCTTGTCGAACAGCAGCGCATCGAAAAAGACGCGGAAACCACGGCCGACAAGATCAGCCGCGACGAGAAGATCCGCAATCTCGAAATCGAGCGCAACAAGGCCCTGGATTCGGCGCAGATCGCCGCCGATCAGGCCATCGAGGCGGCCCGCGTCTCAAAGGAGAAGACGGTGGACGCCGAGCGCATCCTCGCAGAGCAGGAGCTCGATGCCCGCAAGCTCGAGCGCAAGAAGGTGCTGGAACAGCTCGAAATCGCGCGCGTGCAGGCGCTGCGCGAGGCCGAAATCGCCAGCCAGGAGGAGGTCGAGCGCGCCCAGATCGCGTCCGAGCGCGGTCTCGACGAGGCGCGCATCGGCCACCAGACGGAGCGGCGGCGGCTGGAGATCGACCGGGAGAAATCGGTCGAGGAAGCGTCGATGGAGAAAGCCATCGCGCTCTACCAGAAGTCGCTGGACGAAAGCGCCGCTGCCGTCGAGGCGGAGCTCGCCAAGGCTCGTGCCGCGGAAGCCGCCGAGAAGGTCAAGACAGCCCGCGAGACCGAGGAAGCAAGCCGGCGCAAGTCCGTCGATGTGGTGATCGCCGAAAAGGACGCCGAGGAAAAGCGGATCGCGGCGGAGGCCGAGCGGATCCGGGCGGCTGTCGAGGCGGAAGCCCAGAAGCTCATCAACGAGGCGGAGAACGTGCTCACCGACGGTGCACGCCACTCGCTGTTCAAGCGCAAGATGCTGGAACATGTCGAGGGCATCGTATCGGCCTCGGTCAAGCCGCTCGAGAAGATCAAGGACATCCGCATCATGCAACTGGGCGGCGGCGCCAACGGCCTTGGCTGGGCCAATGGCGACGGCGTGGAGGGCGCGCTCGGCAGCGGCTCGGGCGGAAGCCCGACCGACGAGGTCATCAACTCGGCGCTTCGTTACCGCGTCCAGGCCCCGATGATCGACAACCTGTTGTCCGATATCGGCATTGACGGCTCGAACCTTGCCAAGCAGGGCGGGCTGATCCGCGAGGCGTCCGATCTCACGCGGACCGCCAACGAGCTCTCCAAGCGACAGCCGAAGCCGAAGGAAGACGGCAAAAAGAAGGGGGGCGAATAGATGGCGCGCGCCTATGTTTCGTCCGTCATAAACGCGCCGGCGTCCAATGTGTGGGAACGGGTGCGCGATTTCAACGGACTGCCCAAGTGGCATCCGCGCATACGCGACAGCCGCATCGAGGAGGCGATGCCGTCGGACAAGGTGGGCTGCATCCGCAACTTCAACCTGCAGAACGGCGACAATATCCGCGAGCAGCTCCTTGGCCTGAGCGACTACGACATGTTCTGCACCTACGCGATCCTCGACAGCCCGATGCCGCTTTCTGACTACATCGCGACCCTGCGCTTGACACCGGTGACCGACGGCGACCGCTGCTTCATCGAGTGGTCCGCCGAATTCGAGTGCAGCCCGGATAACGAGGCCGATCTGGTCTCAGGAATCAGCACCAATGTGTTCCAGGGCGGCTTCGACGCCCTCAGGCGGCACTTCGGTGGCTGATGAACCCGAAAGGGAAACAAAGGGAGGAGAAAATGAAACGAGTAATTGGTCTGACAGCAGCCCTGCTGCTTCTGACAGCCGGCGGCAGTGTGGCCCAGGACGCGGCAAAGAAGCTGCCGCCGCTGGTCACCCAGCCGAATGCGGAAATGGTGACGTTCGAGCATATCGATGCGCTCAACGCCTGTGACTGGGATCGGCTGATGGCGCAATATCCGGAAGAGGTCCTCTTCATACTGCCCAACGGCACCTGGATCGAAGGTCGCAGCGCGATCGGTGACGTGTTCGCCGGCTTCTGCACCTCGAGGTCCGATGGCGGCTTCAAGGGGGCGACCTTCATCGCCGAGAAGGTGAAGACCGTCGGCGATACGGTGAATGTGTCCTGGCGTGTCGAGGCCGACTGGCTGGCCGAGCCTTACAAGGGTGCCGACGCCTATGTTACCCATGACGGGCTGATGTATGTGCAGGTCACCACCTTCGATCCGGCCGACATGAAGTTCAAGTGAGGCTAAGGTCGTGGTCAGGGTTATCCGCAGTACAGTCCTGCCCGTGCCGAGCGATCGGCTGTGGGAGGAATTGCGCGATTTCAATGGCCACGACCGCTGGCATCCGGAGGTGGAAAAAAGCCAGATCGAGCGCGGCGAGCCATCCGACCGGGTGGGCTGCGTCCGCAGCTTCAGGCTGAATGACGGCAGCGAGCTGCGCGAACGGCTGCTGACGCTCTCCGACATGGAGCAGACCTACTCCTACTGCCTGCTGGATACGCCCATTCCGCTCTTCAACTACGTCGCGCATGTGCGCCTCTATCCCGTGACCGACACCAACCAGACTTTCTGGGAATGGGAGGGGCGCTTTTCGACGCCGGAGGGCCGGGAGGGGGAACTGGCCGGGTTGGTCGGTGACGACATCTACCGCGCGGCGTTCGACGCCATTCGCAGCCACATGGGACTCGGGGATTAGCAATGCTCTCGGTTGAGACATTTGAGACGATTGAGGAGGCGGCGGGCGCCGTCGGCGAACGCAGCCGCTTCATGGCCGGCGGAACGTTGCTCATGGTCGCCGTCAATTACGGCAATCAGGGGTTCGACCGGATCGTGCGCACAAGCGACCGGCGGCTCGGTGAGATCAGTAATGCCGGGGACCGTGTCCACATCGGTGCCGGCGTGACCATGGCCAAGGTGGCCGCTTCGCGCGATCTGGCGTTTCTGGCGCCCGCCGCGCGCTCGGTCGGCGGGCCGGCGATCCGCAACCGGGCGACGGTCGGCGGCAACCTTTTCGCGCCGCACCCCTATGGCGACTTCGCGACGGCGCTGCTGGCGCTCGACGCGACCGTCCACTGGGCGGACGGCCGGGAGGAGCCGATCGAGACGGTGCTGCAGAACCGCGGACAATCGATCGGTCTCGCAGCTGCCGTCAGCGTGCCGCGTCCGCAGGCCGACGAGTTCCGGTTCCTCAAGGTCGCGCGGGTGAAACCGAAGGGCGCCTCCGTCATGGCTCTGGCCGCATGGCTGCCGAAGTCGGCCGGGCGGCTGGAAAACACGCGTATCGCTTTCGGCGCCATGGGGGCTACGGCGGCAAGGGTCAAGGCATGCGAGGCGGCGCTCAACGGCACCAATCTCGATGAGCGCGGTATCGAACCGGCCCTGCAGGCTGCCACGGAAGGGCTTTCGCCGCAGGACGATGCGCTGGCAAGCGGCTGGTACCGGCGCGAGGTGGCGCCCATCCACCTGAAGCGCCTGCTTATTCCCGAAAGGCGGCTGTAATGGAAAAGACGGCTTTGAATTTCACGCTGAACGGCGCCGAGACGGGCGTGTTCGTCGACGCGGGGGCGAACCTGCTCGACGTGCTGCGGCGCGGCGTCGGCGACCAGACGCCGAAATATGG
This sequence comes from Nitratireductor sp. XY-223, assembly GCF_004959855.1. Classification (GTDB taxonomy): domain Bacteria; phylum Pseudomonadota; class Alphaproteobacteria; order Rhizobiales; family Rhizobiaceae; genus Hoeflea_A. The sequence continues at coordinate 143,422 of NZ_SPNT01000008.1, forward strand.
CTGCGGGCAGGGAAGCTGCGGGGCTTGCTCCGTGCTGATCGACGGCGAACTGCACCTATCGTGCCTGACACTCGCCGAAACCGTTGCGGGCAAAAGCGTCGAGACCACGGCGGGACTGGCCGGCGGGCCCGAACTGCACGCACTGCAAAAGGCGTTCATCGACGGATTTGCCGCGCAGTGCGGCTATTGCACACCGGGCATGCTGATGGCCGCCAGGGCGCTGCTCGACAGCAATCCGAATCCGAGCCGCGACGACGTTGCGGAGGCCATCTCCGGCAATATCTGCCGCTGCACCGGGTATGAGCCGATCATCGACGCCATTCTTGCGGCAGCCTCCGGTTCCGGGCGGAGGTTCGGCTGATGACGACGATCGAATTCCGCAAGGATCTCTTCGCCGACGAGCGCGTGGACGATCTGAAGCAGATCGGCAAGCCGACGGTGCGGCAGGACATTCTCGGCCATGTGACGGGGCGCTCGCCTTACTATGACGACCATCTGTTCGACGGGCTCCTGCACATGCGCTGCGTGCGCTCGCCGCACCACCACGCGCGCATCCGCTCGATCGACACAAGCGCCGCCGAACGCATGCCGGGCGTGCGGCGCATCGTCATGCCGTCGGACGTGCCGCACAACATCAATACGCTGCTTTCGCTGATCAATTTCGGGCGGGACGACGAGCCGCTCCTGTCGCATACGAAGGTCAGTTACCGAGGCGAGCCGGTCTGCGCGGTGATCGCCGACACCGAACGGCAGGCGCGCGCGGCTATCGCCGCGGTGCGGGTCGACTGGGAGGTGCTGCCGCATGTGCTCGATGTCGAGGAGGCGCTGGAGCCGGATGCGCCGGTCGTCAACGAGGAATACCCGAACAACACCTTCGACTATCACGAACGCTACGATCACCAGAAGCTGCGGTTCGGCGATATCGGGGCCGGATTTGCGCAAGCCGACCGGGTCATCGAGGGACGCTATCAGATGTCGCCGATCGAGCAGGCGCCGCTTGAGACCTGCGGCGCCATCGCAGCACCCGAAACCAATGATCGTTTCGTCTGCTACACGTCGACCCAGGCCTTGTTCTTCTCGCTCGGCACGACGGCGAAACTGCTCGACATCGCCTCGTCGCGGCTGCATTTCGTCGGCGGTACCGTCGGCGGCGGCTTCGGCGGCAAGGTGGACAGCATCGTCGAGCCGATGGCAACGCTGGGGGCGGTTCTGACCGGCCGTCCCGTCAAGTTCATGTGGGACAGGCCCGAGGAGATGCAGGTGGGCGCGCCGCGCGGCGGCGAGCGCTGGTATATCAAAGACGGGGTCATGAATGATGGGCGGATCGTCGCCCGCTCGTTCACGGGATTCTTCGACTGCGGCGCCTATACAAGGCTGTCGTCCTACGCCATCATCAAGGCGACGGGCCATCTGCCGGGGCCGTATACGATCCCCAACGTCGCCTCAAACGTCTACTGCGTCTACACCAACAGGACGCCGGCGACGGCGATGCGCGGTTTCGGCATCACCGGCGTCGATTTCGCCATCGAAAGCCACATGGACAAGGTCGCCGAAGCGGTCGGGATGGATCCGGTCGAGCTGCGCATCCTCAATGCCTATCGCGACGGCGACATGAAGGCGCATCGCAGGCTGGCCAAGAACACGGCGCTGATCGAGTGCTGCCAGGTGGCCGCTGACAAGGCCGGATGGCGGATCGGACCGCAATTCGCCGCGGCCTCGAGCCTTTCCGACGGCGGCGGCGACAGGGCGCTGATCGGCGAGACCGTCACCGACCAGGAGGGCAGGATCGGCGAGCGGCGCCAGCGCCGAATTCCCTTTGCGCCGAGCGAGCGGGGCACGGGCCGCATCGCGGCCGGAACGGCCGGCGAGGCGGTCTCCGCCGCGCGGCCGCAACGGGACGACATGCAGCCCGAACCGGAACGCATCGGACACAAGGTGAGCGCGGCGGACCCGGAACGGCCGGCACAGCCGGCCGCTCCGCCGGCTCCGGCGGCACCGCCGCCCCAGGCGCCGCAACCGGCGCAAGCCACACCGCCGCCGGTGTACGAGCCGCAGGCGCCCGCGGAACCGCCCGCACCGCAAAGCCCGCCGCCGGCGCAGCCCGAACCCTATCGCCCGAGCGAACCCTTCCAGCGCGGCGTCAAGCGGCCCGGCGCGTCGCGCTTCATTTCCGGAACACGGAGGCGCTAGACCATGGCAGTTCATCACGGCCGCGGCTTTGCCTGCATTAACTATCCCATCGGCATGAATCTCGGCGGCGACCCCTCGCAGGCGCTGGTTCATTCGACCCCGGACGGCAAATTCATGGTGACGCTGTCCTCCATCGATCTCGGACAGGGCATGAAATCCGTCACCCGCCAGATCGCCTCGGAGACGCTGGGTGTGCCGGTGGAGGATGTCTATGTGGACACCGCCGACAGCGATACCGGACCGCACTGCATGGGGTCCTTCGCCTCGCGCGGCACGCACCGTGTCGGCAATGCCGTCATCCGCGCCGCCACCGAGGCCCGCCAGCAATTGCTGGAAGCCGCGGCGGAGGAATTGGAGGTCAGCGCCGCGGACCTCGACACCGACGGCGCCGGAAATATTCATGTGAAAGGTGCCCCCGGACGGTCCATCACCGTCGCCGACACGGCGATCGCCGCCCAGTTCAAGCAGGGGCGCACGCTTTCCGGGCGCGGCATCTTCCTCATTCCGCCGTCAGAGGCGGATCCCGACACCGGCGAGATGACGCCGGTCTCCTGCTTTGCCCATGCGGCGCTGGTCGTTGACCTGGAGGTTGACGACGAGACGGGTGTCGTGGAGGTCAAGGAAATCAACTCCGCCTACGAGGTCGGCCGGGCGCTCAATCCGAAGCTTGTCGAACAGCAGCTCATCGGCGGCGCGTGGATGGGCGTTTCCCACGCGCTCTACGAGACGACCGAACCCTATTATCCGGACCGCGAACACGGGCCGCAGGATTTCAACCACTATCTGATGCCGGGACCGGCCGAGGTCGTGACCCACAACATCGCCGTGCTGGAACGGCCTGCCGAGGACGCGCCCTACGGCGGCAAGGGGCCCGGCGAAATGTGCGCCAATCCCGTTCTGCCGGCGATTGCCAACGCCGTCTACAACGCTGTTGGCGTGCGCTGCGACACGCTGCCGATCACGCCGGAAAAGATCCTGCGCGGCCTGCGCGAGAACGGCGGCGCCAAGCCGCAAGGGCGGAGGTAGACGATGCCCGTGCGGCCGAACATTGAGGGCATCGATTCACCGGACATCCTGCGCCGGGCGCTGATCGACGCCCAATACCTGGCCGATTCGGAACTCGCGACCGCCATCTATCTCGCGCTGGCGCTCGGCAAGCCGCTGCTGCTCGAAGGAATGCCCGGTGTCGGCAAGACGGAAGCCGCCAAGGCGCTCGGCGGCGTGCTTGGGCGGCAGGTTGTCCGGCTGCAATGTTTCGAGGGCATCGACGCGGCCGCGGCGCTTTACGAGTGGAACTACCCGCGGCAGATGCTGGCCATCCGCCAGGCGGGAGACGACTACATCAACATCTACGAGGATTCGTTCCTGCTCGCCCGGCCGCTGCTGCTGGCGCTGCAGTCGCCGGCACAGACACTGCTTCTGATCGACGAGATCGACCGGTCGGATCACGAGTTCGAGGCCTTCCTGCTCGAGTTCCTCTCCGACTTTTCGATATCGATCCCGGAGACCGGCACCGTGCGCGCCAGCCAGCCGCCGGTGGTGGTTCTGACGTCCAACCGGACACGCGATCTGCACGAGGCGTTGCGCCGGCGCTGTGTCTACCACTGGATCGACTATCCCGACCCGGTCCAGGAGGCGGAAATCGTCATGACGCGCGCAAGCTCCGTCGTGCGGGAAACGGCGGACGCCGTGGTGGCGGCGGTCGGCCGCTTACGGGCTGAACCCTTGAATAAGCCGCCCGGCATCGCCGAGACCGTTGAATGGGCCGAGGCGGCAACGCTGTTGCAACGCCTGGGCGCGCAATGGCCGGACGCGTTCCGCCGCGCCATCGGCGTTGCCGTCAAGGATCACGACGACCTTGTCTATGTGGCGGACCGGCTGGCGAGCGTGATACCGGGAGAGGCGGCATGATGCTTCCCAAGGCCGTCCAGCCCCTGCTTGAATTCGCCGTTGTCCTGCGCCGGCACGGATTTGCCGTTTCGCCGGACCAGGACATTGCGTTTATCGAGGCGGTCGGTGTGCTCGGTCCTCGGGACATCTGGGATATCCGCCGCGCCGCGGTCGCGCTGTTCGCCATCCCAAAAGAGCGCGAGCCCGAGTTCGACGCGCTGTTCCGCGCGGTCTTTTTCGGTCAGACGATTGCCGCCGAGGCCGTATCGGAATCGGAGGAGGTGGATGCGCTTGAACCGACCGGCGAGACGGTGGAGGTGGAGCGCGGCGACGAGCAGTCCGAAGTCGGTCTCGAGGCGACGGCGGCCGAACGGCTCGGCGAACGCCGGCTCTCGCATGCCGGTGACGAGGCGGCACTCGCCGCCTTTGCCAATGCGGCAAGGGACGGCCTGCCCACACGCCGGTCCTACCGGCGTACGCCGGCGGCCAAGGGCGATGCGCTCGATTTGCGCCGCACGCTCCGCCGTGCCGTGCGGCAGGACGGCGAGATCTTCCGGCTGAGCGTCAGCCGCCGCAAGCGCAGGCAGCGCAAGGTCCTGCTTCTCGTTGATGTGTCGGGCTCGATGAAAGACCGCACCGATGACCTGATGCGGTTCGCCCATGCGCTTGCGCACGCCGCCGGCCGTTTCGAGGCCTATACGCTCGGCACGCGGCTGACCCGCATCACCAGGGCGCTGGCGACGTCCGACAGGTCAGAGGCGTTGCGGAAGGTGGAGCAGGCCGTCGCCGACATCGACGGCGGCACGCGGATCGGCGATGCACTGCAGGCATTCCTCGCCGTTCCGCGCTATGCCGGCTTTGCCCGCGGCGCTGTCGTGATCGTCCTTTCCGACGGGCTGGAACGCGGCAATCCGGATGCCATGGTCGATGCGACGCGACGGCTGTCGCGTATGGCCTGGCGGCTCGACTGGCTGACGCCGCTCGCAGCCGATCCGCAATTCGAGCCGAAAACCGCGGCGCTGTCGGCGGCCCGGCCGTATCTGGATTCGCTTTCCGACGGCAGCGACCTCGGCAGCATCTGCCAGCATGTCCTCAACTTGTCGAGGGCGGCATGATCGACGCGCACCACCATATCTGGCGGCAATCGGACCTGCCCTGGCTCCTCGGGCCGGAACAGCCGCGCATATTCGGCGGCTACGCCGCGATCAAGCGCGACTATCCGATCGACGAATATCTGGACGATGTGAAGGGGACCGGGATCACGAAGTCCGTCTATGTCCAGGCCAACTGGGCGCCCAACTGGTTCACCGACGAGGCGGCCTGGGTGCAGTCGGTTGGCGACCGGCACGGGTGGCCGAACGCGATCGTCGGTTACGCCGATTTCACGGTCGAGGATGTTCGCCCGCAGCTCGACCGCCTGTCGCAATTCCCGTTGATGCGGGGTATCCGCCAGCAGTTCCATTGGCACGAGAACCCGCAATACCGGTTTGCATCCCGCCCCGACCTCGTTGCCGATGAGGCCGTTCAGCGCAACGTCGCGCGGCTCGCGGATTACGGATGGTGCTTCGACCTGCAGGTGTTCACCGGCCAGATGGCTGACGCCGTGAAACTGACCCAAGCCTGCCCGGACGTGACCTTCATCCTGCAACACGCCGGCATGCTGGAGGACACCAGCCGTGGCGGCTGGGCCGCCTGGCGCAAGGGCATGAAGGGGCTCGCCGGTTGCCCGAACGTCGTCACCAAGCTTTCCGCCTTCGGAACCTTCATTCGCGAAAACGATCCCGAGTTCATCGCCCGCATGGTGGCGGAGACCGAGAAGATCTTCGGCGCGGACCGCTGCATGTTCGGATCGAACTTTCCGATCGAGAAGATCTGGACGAACTACGACGCACTTTTCAGTGCCTTCCGCGCGGCGACCACGTCGATGCCGAAGGCCAAACAGAAGGCAATTTTCAATGACACGGCGGAACGGGTTTACCGGCTGCAAGAGGGGCAATAGCCCGGCGATACAAGGGAGACTGAAATGGCGCTGACCATACATGTACTGGATTACGGCGATATCGAGCTGGAGACGAGTTTCCTCGTCCTCGGCCATGAATGCGGACGCGTCAGGCGGGTGCCCGTCTACGGCTTCCTCATTCTCGGCGGGACCTACCCGGTGCTGGTGGACACCGGCTACCGCGACAACGCGATCATGGAAAGCCTCGGCATGCGCGGCCTGCAGTTCCACGACAACATGATCGAGAACCAGCTCGCCAAGCACGGCCTGAAACTCGGCGATATCCGCTACATCCTGCATACCCACCTGCATATCGACCATGCCGGCAAGGACGACCTGTTCCCGATGAACACGACGGTGGTGCTGAACCGCCGGGAGATGGAGTTCTCGGTTTCCGGCATCATGTATCCGCAATATCCGAAGCCCGACATCAAGCACTTGGTGGACCGGATCTACGAGCCCGAGGCGATGCGTTTCCTCGACCTCGAGATCACCGGCGCCGAGGAGATCATTCCGGGCGTGTGGTGCGAGGCGGCGGGCGCCCACACGGAAGGGTCGATGAACGTCATGGTGGAAACCGCGGAGGGCCTGGCCTGCATCTGCGGCGACGTCATCTACGATTTCAACGACCAGATCGTGAACCACGTCTACACCAACAACTGGATGGAGCCGCGGGTCACCGGCAACCATGCCGGCTCGAAGCGGGAGGAAAAGGGCGCGATCAAGAAGCTGCTCAACAACTATACCTTCCTGCTTCCAGTCCATGACAAGGCGGCGAAGATCGAGAACCAGCAGGTGGTCGGACGTCTCGGCATGACGATACCCGGACCGATGACGGAAACGCTGCCGAGCCGGCAGTGGTTCGCCGCCTGACGGCCAAGTCCGGCCGGCGGGCAGGGGAGGTAAGACATGTCGCATGAAGCAGTCGAACAGGGCTTTCACGAGCTGATCGACGAATACGCGCCCGTCAGGCAGCTCGGCACAGGCTTCGCCTTTACCGAGGGGCCGCTCTGGCACCCGCTGGACAAGCACCTGATCTTCTCCGACATGCCCGGCGATGTGCGCCGCAAATGGCGGCCGGGCGAGGGTGTCAGCGAATTGCAGCGCCCGTCCAACATGGGCAACGGCATGACCTATGATGCCGACCTCAACTTGCTGGTCTGCGAACATGCCACCAGCGCGGTTGCCCGCATCCGCCGGGACGGCGTGCGCGAGGTCCTTTGCTCCCATTTCGAGGGCAGGGAACTCAACTCGCCGAACGACATCTGCGTGCGCTCGGACGGGCGCATCTATTTCACCGACCCGACCTATGGCCGCATGCCCTATTTCGGGGTCGAGCGGCCGACACAGCAGGGGTTCCAGGGCGTCTACATGCTGCCGGCGGACCATCGCCCGGGCGACGAGCCGGTGCTGGCGTCGGACCGCTATACCTTCACCCAGCCGAACGGGCTGTGCTTTTCGCCCTGCGAGCGCTGGATGTGGGTCAACGACACGGAGCAGGCCAATATCCGCATGTTCGATGTCGCCGATGACGGGCGGCTGACCAACGGGCGCGTCTTCGCATCGGGCATCAAGGATACGCTCAAGCCCGGCGTTCCGGACGGCATGAAGGCCGACATCAAGGGCAATGTGTGGGTGACGGCCCCCGGTGGCGTCTGGGTCTATTCCTTCGACGGGCAGCTGATCGGCAAGATCGCGGTGCCGGAGCTGGTGGCCAATATCCACTGGGGCGACGACGATTGGCAGACGCTGTTCATGTGCGCATCGACATCGCTCTACAGCGTTCGCACGAAAATTCGCGGGCGCACCGAGCCGTTCATGAACCCGAGGGCGCCGACGGCCCCGCGCGCAGCGGCCCCGACCGCCGGTGCTTCTCAGGCTGGCCCGCCGCTGCGAAAGATCGACCCGGCGCGCACCGCGCTGATTATCCAGGATCTGCAGAATGACGTTATCATCGATGGCGGCGCATTCGCAGACAGCGGTTCGCCACAGCATGCGCGGGCGCAGAACGTTGTCGAAAACACGCGGCGGCTGGCCGAGGCCTGCCGTGCGAAGGGCATGCTTGTCATCCATGTCTGGATGGTCTGTGAGCCGGGACATCCGAAGCTCGCGCAGCACGCGGCCCTGTTCCAGGGGCTGAAAGGCGAGAACGCGCTGGTGCGCGGCACCTGGGGCGTGGCGCCAGCCACGGGGTTGGAACCGCAGGGCAATGATCTCGTCGTCGAGAAGATGTCGATGAGCGCCTGGGAAACGAGCAGGCTTGAAAGTTACCTGCGCCACGCCGGATGCGACACGATCATCAACACCGGCGCCTGGACCAATATGAGCGTCGAACACACGGCGCGCACCGGGGCGGACAAGGGGTTCCGGATTATTGTTCCGGAAAATGCCTGCTCCACCATGAATGCCGACTGGCACCGCGCGTCCATCGGATATGCGATGCAGAATGTCGCGGACATCACCCATGTCGATGCGGTGGTCGCGGCGCTAGGATAGACCCAATGTGGGCGAATGGAAGTTAAGGCGGATATACTTGAAAATTCACCAATTTCAACAGCTTGGCAAATTGACGGCATTGCTGACGGTATGCGCGAATTGAGGCAGTGAATTTCGTTATGATTTCAGCAAGTTAGCTGTCCAATTGACCATCGAGTGGGAGTGGGGCGCGCATGGATCCGCGTTTGTCGCGGTTGACCTGTGTACCGACGGGTTCTGAGCGCATTCAAAAGACCTTCGGGCGGCGCGCCGAGCCGCGAAGGATGAGCTCGCCGGGGATCAATGTCCTGGGTTCGGGGGTGTTTCCGCCAATCCTGTCAAGCAGTATTGCAATGGTTTTCTCGACCATCCTGTTTACCGGTTGTCGTATTGTCGTAAGATCGTAGGTCGGCCATCCAGCAAGAGGGACATCGTCATAACCGACGACCGAAACGTCGTCGGGTATCGAAAGACCGAGCTCGAAACGCAGCACGTCGAGAACCGCAAAGGCCATGTGGTCATTCCCGACAAAGACCGAATCCGGCCGGTCCCCGCTTCCGAAAATCCGTCTTGTCTGCTGCTTGGCGACTTCCGGATCGAACATCCCATCCACCACGACCGTCGGCTCGAGACCGTGCTCGGCGAGGCCATCTACGAGTCCCTTCGCCCGATCTCGGCCGGTTGAGGTTTCTTTCCATCCTGAAATATGCGCAATCTTCCGATGCCCGCCGGCGACGAGGAAATTTGCCACGTCTGAACCGCCAACATAGTTGTCCGATGTGACGGAATACAGGTCCGGATCGTCCTGTTCGCGGTTGAAGAGTACCACGGGGATGCCTTCTTCGGTGCAACGTGCCGAGAGCTCGTTGCTGATCGCGACCGAGGCCATAATGATGCCGTCGACTTTATAGTCGATCAGGTCTTGCAGTACGCTGGGTGTGCTCTCCGCATCATTCTCGGCCATAAATATCAGCACATGATAGCCTTGAGCCTGGAGTTGGCGACTGAGCAGTTCGAGCGCCGTCGGATAAAACTGGTTGTCCAGATAGGCAACCAGGAGCCCAATGATCCGGCTTTTGCCGGTGATCATTGTGCGGGCGATGCGATTCGGCCGATACCCAAGTGCGTGCGCTGCGCGTTCGACCTTTTCCTTGGTGGGTCGAGATACGCTTGCCCCGGGGGTAAAGGTCCGACTGACTGCCGCAATGGAAACGCCGGCTTTCTTTGCGACGTCGTTGAGAGTGACCTTCTGTTTCGCCATGATCCACCGCCGAGTTGACATACTGGGCATCTCCGCACGAACCGTAAAACGAGGCGCGCGCAGTTGCACGCCCCGTCAGATCACTAGAAAGAAATCGCCTCAGAAAAGGGCATGTCCCTCATGAAATACTTCGGCAGGAACATCGTCAACTGCGGGACATAGGTCAGGATCATCAAAATCACGATCATCGTGAGAATGAACGGACCGATCGATCGACAAATGTCGGAGAAGCTCGTTCCCGTGACACTGGAGGCGACAAAGAGGTTCGCTCCAAGAGGCGGCGTGATGTACCCGATGGCCAGGTTGACGCACATGATCAGGCCGAAGTGGACAGGGTCCAGGCCGAGCACCTTGACGAGACCCAGCAACATTGGAGCAAGGATGATGATTGCCGCGAGCGTCTCCATGAAAGTGCCCACGATCAGCAGCAGGATGTTGATCATCAACAAGATGACGAGTGGATTGTCCGAGATTGAAGTGATGAGTCCCGCAATTTTTGTCGGGACCTGCTCGATTGTAAGAACCTGGCCGAACGCGTTCGAAGTGCCGATGATGACCAGCAGAACTGCCGTGACCGCAGCCGACTCGAGAAGGTCTTTTGGCAGGCTTCTGAAAGAAATCTCCTTGTAAACAAAGACGCCTATGATCCACCCGTAAACGACCGCGATAACGGCCGCTTCCGTTGGCGTGAAGACGCCTCCGTAAATTCCGCCGAGAATGATGACGGGCACCAGGATCGCCCATTTGGCATCCCAGAAGATCTCGAATTTCTCACGGCGCGTATAGACGCGGTCGCTACCGACATAGCCTTTCTTCTTCGAGTGGAAATAGGCGTACACCATCATGCCGACCCCGAGCAGGAGCCCGGGAATAATGCCGCCCATGAACAATTCCGGGATCGACGCATTCGTGGCCACACCGTAGATGATCATCGACAGGCTTGGCGGAATGATTGCACCGAGCGAACCAGCGGATGCAATCAAAGCGGACGAGAACGGCCGTCCGTAACCCAATTTGACCATGTCGGGCACCATCAGAACACCAATTGCGGCAACCGTCGCGGCAGCGGACCCGGAGATCGCACCGAAGAACAGGCAGGCCGCGATCGTCACCAGCGCCAGTCCACCAGTCATTCGACCGAAACCGACGGATGCCAGGTTAAGAAGTCTCTTTGACACGCCACCGCTGCTCATGAATGTCCCGGCAAGAACAAAAAACGGCACAGCCATTAGCGGAAACGAATTGGCGCCCTGGTAAAGCGATCGAATGATCGTGCTGAAGTTCATGAGATCCGATGAGGCGATTGCGGCGAGCGTCGCAACACCCAGGGCGATGCCAACCGGAATTGTCAGAAGGAAGCAGAGAAGGAACGTCGAAAACAGAATGACCGTTGGCCAGCTGACGTCCGGATACTGCTCCATGAGACCATCAAGACCACCCAATAGCAGCCATGCCAATGAAACGAAGACAATCGCCAGCAGACCAAAGGCCTTCCAAGGGCCGCGGCGAGGTGGCATCGGTGTGTTTTCTGCAAGGCTCATGGGGTGTTCTCCTTGTCAGAGATGAAGAACAGTGTGTCGTCCTTGAACGCACGGATTCTTGAATAGATCAGTTGCGCGAGTCGGAATGCACAAAGGGCGTAACCGATTGGAATTGCGGCGTAGATTGTCCAGATCGGCAACCCGAACAGCGACGCCGTTTTCTGCCCCCGCTGGAACAGGGTCTGGGTATATTCGTACCCGAGGTAGACGATCGTGAGGGCAAAGAGCACAAACACGACATCGGCAAAGATGGTAACGATCTTCTTGTCGTCTCGCGAAAACAGGCCTGGGTACATTCGAGAGAAGAATCCGATCCGCAAGAGAACATCGACCTTGATATGTCTGTCGTGTTTTGCAGCGTAGCTAATGCCCAGGTAGATCAGCCAAATGAACATGTACCTTGCGGCCTCTTCGGACCAGCTCAGGCTACTGTCGAAAACGTACCGCATGACGACTTGGGAAAAGACGATAACGGTCGCAAATCCCAAAAGCGCTATCATGAGATAGGCTTCCAGATTTCGATCCAGGAAACGAAGTACATTCATGAATGCTCACCTCTTGTGTCGGCGCTTCTCCGGCGAAGCATCGATCGCCATGGACGACGTTCCGGAGGGTTCGCACGAAGAGAACGGTGGATTTAGGTGCAGGATCGCGAGCGCCCGGTGAGATTCCGGGCGCCCGATCCGGTCATTGTGAGCGCGCTTCTTCAGCACCGCCGACGAGCACATCGTAGGCTTCACCGGCGCGTTCCTTAGCCATCTCGTTTGCTTCGCCAAGAAGCGCTTTCATCGCATTCTTGGCTTCGCTGCTAAGTTCGACGACGCGCAACCCGGACGCCTTGATTGCATCAAGAGCCTCCTGCTCCTTCGCACGGGCGAGTTCGCGCTGATAAGCGATTGCTTCCGGCGCTGCCTTGTCAATTGCGGCGCGCTGCTCATCAGTCAGGCTTGAATAAAAGCCCAATGAAGAGAGAAAGACGAAAGGCGTATACGTATGTTGAGATATCGTCATGTCGGTTTGCGCTTCATAGAAACGCTGGGACTCGATCAACTCGATAGAGGTTTCCTGTGCATCCACGGTCTTTTGCTGAAGTCCCGTGAAGAGCTCGCCCCAGGCCATTGGCGTGGGATTTGCGCCAAGCGCCGACCAGGCGGCAATCTGAACCGGATTCTCCGCAACGCGGATCTTGAGGCCGGCGATGTCATCGACGCCCTCAACCGGTCCGCGCGAATTCGTCATTGAGCGAAACCCGTTCTCCATGAAGCCGAGCCCGTGGATGCCGATGGGTTCGAGGTACGTGAGGAGTTTTTGCCCGGCCGGTCCGTCGAATGTGCGGTCGGCATGTGCGTGGTCATCAAACATAAAGAAAACGTCGAACGCAAAAAACTCGGACGCGAACGGTGCCAGATTGGTGCCGCTTACTGCCGTGATGTCGACGCTTTCAAACTGCAGTCCTTCGATCAACTCGCGATCGCCGCCCAACTGCTGGTTTGGGAAGATTCGAAACTCAAGAGTGTCGTTCGAATACTCAGTTGCCAGTTCTGCGAACTTCTCCAAACCGAGATGAAGCGTGGCAGTTTCCGGGACGCCGTGCCCGATCTTCACGAGGCGGCTTTCTGCGGCTGCGCCGCTTGCAGACAGAAGTCCGACGGCGATTGCGGTGAATGTCAGTAGATTTCGCATGCTGTCCTCCCAGTTGAGCGAAAGCTGTTTGAAACAAACGCATGAACGTAAACGTTTGCAAAATTTACATATCATTTTCAAATGTCCGGTGTCAAGCGACGGCAATTAACGGTCAAAATCCCTTTAAAAATGGCAAAAATTCGCGATAAAGATACCTTGTATTATTCTTCGTATATATGTAAACGTTTGCAAAATGATGATTGAAAACCGATTGGGAGAAACTTATGGCCATCAGATATCTGAAGCGTGGCAAGCCTGACGCAGAACGCTCCGAGGACGACAAAAAGACCAGAGATGCAGTTCAAGCCATCCTGTCTGACATCGAAGATCGTGGAGATGCGGCGGTGCGAGATCTGAGCGAGAGGTTCGACAGCTACGCGCCCAGCACCTTTCGTCTTGCCGACGGTGAAATCGAAGCCCTGATCAACAAAGTGTCGAGCCGCGATATGGACGACATCAAATTTGCGCAACAACAAGTACGCCAGTTTGCAAGGGCGCAAAGAAACTCAATGCTCGATATCGAGGTTGAGACGCTGCCCGGCGTGGTGCTGGGCCATCGTAATATTCCCGTTCAATCAGTTGGCTGTTACATCCCAGGCGGGAAGTTTCCGATGGTTGCTTCCGCACATATGTCTGTCGCGACGGCCGACGTTGCCAAAGTGCCCCGCATCATCGCGGCAACACCGCCCTTCAAAGGCGAACCGAATCCGGCTGTTATTGCGGCCATGCATCTTGGCGGCGCCCATGAGATCTATGTCCTGGGAGGTATTCAAGCTGTTGGTGCGATGGCGCTCGGCACGGAATCCATTGAACCCGTTCACATGTTGGTCGGCCCCGGAAACGCATTTGTCGCCGAAGCGAAGCGTCAACTCTACGGACGCGTAGGCATCGACTTGTTCGCCGGCCCGACGGAGACCATGGTTATTGCTGATGAAAGCGCCGCTGACGCCGAACTCTGTGCAACAGATCTCCTTGGTCAAGCCGAACACGGGTATAATTCGCCATGTGTGCTTCTTACGAATTCAGAAAAACTCGCGAAGGCCACGCTGGACGAAGTTGATCGACTGTTGGCGGTCTTGCCGACAGCCGACACGGCGCGGGTATCCTGGAGCGACTATGGCGAGGTCATTGTCTGCAATACGTACGAAGAGATGCTCGATGTCGCAAACGATATCGCGTCAGAACACGTTCAGATCATGACCGATCGCGACGACTGGTTCCTGGATAACATGCATAGCTACGGTGCGCTGTTTCTCGGGGCCCGAACAAATGTGGCAAACGGAGACAAGGTCATCGGTACCAACCACACTTTGCCGACAAAGAGGGCAGGTCGCTATACCGGCGGACTGTGGGTCGGCAAATATCTGAAAACGCACAGTTACCAACGAATAACGACCGATAAGGCGGCCGCGGAAATCGGAGCATATGGCTCTCGGCTCTGTTTGCTCGAGGGCTTTGTCGGCCATGCCGAACAATGCAACGTTCGTGTGCGACGCTACGGAAGACAGAACGTCGAATACGGAGCAGCCGCCAACTGATGGATCTACTTCATACGCCGCCGCCTCACACACGGTGAAGCGTTTCCTGCAGCCATTTATCCGCATAGTGATTCAGCGAACTGTCACCCGGATCGTACCGGGCAATCCCACCGGTACCGGCTTGCGAACCTGGATCCCGGAGCATCGCCGCGCCAACGCTCGTCCCCGTTCCACTGACCGCAACGACATCACGGCGGGTTGCGGCGGCCAGCATGGTGCAATAGGCGCGGTTCTTTGAAAACGGACCTTCCACAACTGTCTCGCCGCGGGCGCCAACCATTTCCAGACAAACCGCCGTCATGCCCGCCAGATAGAAAGAAAGAGCCGCAAATCGCCAGCCATCCGTCAGATCATCCTCGTCCCCGATCCATGCAGATTTCCTTCCCTGGAAAGGGCCGGATCGGTTCTCGACAGCGGGCAGCAGCATGATGCCGTTGTCCAACACGTGTTGCAAATCGTCATCCGTGCAGGATGCGGCTCGGCCGCCCAGTACCAGCTCATGCTCGCGCCCACCCATGAAACGGGCTGACGGGACCGGTTCGCCGAACGCGTTGACATTTATCAGCGTGTCACGATCAGGCGCCAATTGCACCTGACGGCCGCCGACGGACATGACGATGACCCAGGTGCCGCTGGAAACGACCGAGAAGGGAGGCTTCCGGGCATGGAGGTGCGGCACAAGTGACGCGTTGGAATCATGTATGCCACAGATGACCGGTACATCCGCGGCTATTCCTGTGGCACGGCAGATCTCCGGCAACAATGGACCGAGTGTCTCGCCGGCGCTGTGAACCGGTGCCATCTTGGTCAGCCACCCCTGCGTCTCCACCAGCGAGGAAAAACCGCCCTTTTGCGGACACCACAGATCGGTGTGGCAGCCAAGCGATGTCGGTTCCGTCGCAGCAATGCCGGTAAGCCGGAACGCCCAATATTGAGGGTAGGTGAGGATCCGGTCCGTGTGCTCGAACAGGCCGTCGACGGTCCGGAACAGCCAGTACAACTGCGCGCCGACATTGAGGCCGAGCGGCAGCCGGGGAGAACCGGTTTCCGAAAATGGCGGTCGCACCGCGTCGTAGTCCGCTGCAAGCGCATCCGGTCCGCTGTGCTCATAATCCAGCATTGGAACAGCCAGATCGCCGGATTTGTCTATAAGTACAGCCGACGCGCCATGGGTCGTGACAACGATGGCGTCGATCCCATGGGATTGCTGCATTTCTTCCAGCCCGTCGAGGATGAACCGCCACAGCGCTGAAAGGTCGAAATGCGGATAGGGCGGACCCGACAAAGTCGCATTCTGGCGTTTGATCACCGCCAGTTCCTGCCAGCGGTGATTGTCCACCAAGACAATCTTGGCATTCGTCTTGCCGATATCGATGACTGCCGTATTCCTGCGCGCCGTCATTGATCATTCCATGTGAAATACGGTTGTCAGCGGCACTGCGATCGGCTGATTGCCGGATCCTGTTTCCATGATGTCGGCCATGTGGGCCCACCAGCGTTGCATCACTTCATGGGAGGGCAAGGCGTCCATGGTGTGGTTATCGGTTCGCCAAAGCACGCCAAACAGAATGTTGGTCTCGGGATCCAGATGAATAGAATAGTCGGATATGCCCGCCTGTCTGAGCAACTCGACCAGGTCCGGCCAGATCTCCTCGTGACGCCGGCGGTATTCGGCTTCCATCCCCGGATTCAGGCGCATCTTGAATGCATGTTTTTCCATGACGTCACGCGCTTCTTTTTTCAGCAAACTGCTGCCACATCCGCGGCAGGGCAATCACGCCGATCAGCAGCATCCCGATGACAATTGACATCACAATTCCGGGCACGTTGAGCAAGCCGAGCCCGAAGGTCACAAGACCCATTACGAAAGCCGCAATGACGACGCCGGGAATGGACCCCGATCCGCCCAGAATGTTGACGCCACCCAGAACCACCATGGTGACGACCTCCAGTTCCCATCCGACGGCGATGGAGGGACGCGTTGATCCGAGACGTGACGTCAGGCAGATCGCAGCGACGCTGGCCATCAATCCGGTGCTCAAAAAGAGGATGAATTTCACCCTTGCCACCCGAATACCGGAAAACATGGCGCCGACAGGGTTGTTGCCGATCGCAAAGACGGCACGGCCGAAATTGGTCTTGTGAAGGACAACCCCATAGATGATCGCCAGCACGAAGAACAATACGAGTTCGAACGAGATCACCCACCAGACATAGCCCTGCCCGAAAAAGGAAAAACTGGCCGGATAGCCGGTATAGGCCTTGTCGCCGAGAACAATGTAGGAAATACCCCTGAAAAGGCTCATCGTACCGATTGTGACCACGATCGACGGCAGACCCAGCCCGGTGACGAGCGCGCCGTTGAAGGCACCGCAGATCAGTCCGACGGAAAGTCCGATTGCAACAATTTCCGGCGTTCCCGCGCCGAACTGGATTGCCGCGCCCATCGCGGTCGATGCGAGCGCAATGATCGAGGCAACTGAAAGATCGATCTCGCCGGAAATGATCAGCAGCGCCATGGCGAATGCGATCATCGCCTTTTCCGTGAAATTGAATGTTGCGTCGCTCAGGTTCCAGGCATCCAGGAAATAGGGGGACGCCAGCGAATTGAGCAGGAACACGAAAACCGCAACCAGGAGCAACAACGACTCCCAGCTCTTGAGATAGCGTTGTGCCGGCGATCCGAGCCTGTCGGGTATGGACCGGTTTGTTGCCGTGATGCTCATGTCGCGTGTTCCGCTTTCTTGAGAATGACGCGACCTTTCGACCGCTGGGTCTGCGCATTGAAGGCAACCGCGATAATGATGGCGGAACCGGAAATCGCAAGTTGCCAGAACGGCGAAATATTGACGACGGGAAGAGCGTTTTTGATGACACCCAGAAAAACGGCGCCTAGAACTGCACCGCCAACCGAACCGATGCCTCCGGCAATCGAAATTCCGCCGATCACACAGGCGGCAACCACTTCGAGTTCAAAGCCGGCTGCGATATCGACATAGGCGACGGCGTAGCGGGCGACCCACAGGTATCCGGTAAGTCCGGCGAGCATGCCCGAAAGCAAAAAGGCGATGAATTGGGTGCGTCCGACATTGATGCCCGTATAGACGGCGGCATCCGGATTGCCTCCGACGGCAAAGAAGGCCCGTCCTACCGGCGTCCTCGTAATCAGCAGATAAAACAGTGCGACGATCGCAATGGCGATCCACGACATCACCGGCAGGCCCAGGACAATGGCGCGTGGAAACGCCTTGAAATTTTCGCCCATTTCATGGGCGTTGATCCATTCGCCGCCGGAGATCAGGAAGATAACGCCACGGAAAATTGTCATCGTGCCAAGCGTGACGACAATCGGGGGAATGCGCATTTTCCAGACGAAGAATCCGTTGATCGAGCCCATGACGGCGCCGAGGCCGATGGCAATCATGATTATGGCAGGCGCGGGAAGCCACGGCGCAGCAGTGTTGAGCATGGCCACCACCATCCCGGTGAGGGCAAGGTTGGCGGCAACCGAAAGATCGATGCAGCGCGTGAGGATTACGGCCATCTGGCCCAGCGCAAGAATAATCAACGGCGCCGTGTCATTGAAGGCGTTTGCCAGATTGGAAGGTGCGACGAATGCGGGAAAGCGTGTCGAGATCACCACGATCAGCGCAATGATCGCACCGAACAACACCGCCTCGCGGCTCTTGAGCAGAAGCGTCAATGCACCGACTCCGCAATGCCGGCGGCGTGTCGAACCAGACTTTCCGGAGTGAGTTGTTCGTTTTCGACCTCCGCCACTATTCTTCCCTCTCGCATTACGATGACGCGATCTGACATGCCCAGAATTTCAGGGATTTCCGAAGAGACCATAATCACGGCCAGGCCCTGGGCAGCGAGTTCGGCCATGAATTCATGCACTGCGGCTTTGGAGCCGATGTCGATCCCCTTGGTCGGCTCGTCCAGGATTATGACGCGCGGCCGGGTGGCCAACCATTTCGCGATAACAACCTTTTGCTGATTGCCGCCGGAGAGATTGCCCACGTCCTGATCGAGCGAAGCCGCACGCAGATCCAGCCTTTCGGCATAGGTGCGGGCCAGCGAAAATTCCTCGGCGAGCCGGATAAAGCCCCGCTTCGAGGTGCGATCGAGCGACGGCAAGGTGATGTTCTCGAAAATCGGCAGGCCGATGATCGTCCCCTGCTTTCCCCGATCCTCGGGCACATAGACGATGCCGGCCGCGACTGCCCGTGCCGGGCTGTCGATTGCAGCGATTTCGCCTTCAATTCTGACGACGCCTTTCGAGGGTCTGGTAATTCCAAAAAGAGACTGCATGAATTCGCTGCGGCCGGCGCCGACCAGTCCGTAAAAGCCCAAGATTTCTCCCTTGCGCAGTGTGAAGGAAATGTCTTCAAACTCGGTCGGATGACAGTAGTCGGAGACCCGGAGAATTTCTTCTCCCTGATGCGTTTCACGATGCGGAAAGATCTGGTCGACTGACCGGCCAACCATCATTTGGACGAGGGCGTTCTCGTCCACATCCGCGATGTGGCCCTCGCCGACGAACTGTCCGTCCCGAAACACGGTGTAGCGGTCGGCGATCTGAAATATTTCATCGAATTTGTGGCTGATGAACAGAATTGCTTTGCCCTGGTCGCGCAATTGACCGACCAGTTCGTACAATTCCTGGATCTCCTTGTGAGAAAGAGCAGCGGTCGGTTCATCCATGATGACGATGCGTGCGTCGATCGACAAAGCACGGGCAATCGCCACGAGGTGCTTGTTGGCAATGCCCAGCTCCCGCAGCTTTACGGTGGGATCGATCTCGGCGTCGATGCCCGTGAGCAGTTCCTGAGCCCGCCTGTTCATTTCCGCAAGATCGATCAGGCCCGTGCGCGTTTTCGGAGCATGTCCTATGAAGATATTCTCGGCGACGCTGAGTTCGTCGAACAGGACGGTTTCCTGGTGGATAGCGGTAACGCCGGCATCCGACGCATGATGGGCGGTTGGAAATCTGACGATAGTGCCATTCAGCTTCATATCTCCGGAGTCCGGCTGATAGATTCCCGTCAGGATCTTGACGATCGTTGACTTGCCTGCGCCGTTTTCACCGATGAGCGCCGTGACCTGTCCGGGATACAAACGAAGGCTCACATCGGACAGAGCCACGACACCGGGAAATTTCTTTGTGATCCCGCCCAGTTCGAGGATAGGCGCTACGCCGTCTGCAATCTGGCTCTCGTTGGGTTCGCTGTGCACAGCATTGCTCGACATTGCCGCCTCCGCGAAAAGGGGCGCGGCCGGAAGACCGGCCACGCTGCTTGGCTAAAAGATGTCCTTAAAATCGTCGATATTTGACGAGTCGTAAACAAAGGGGTCCGCCATCGCGCCGGCGTTTGTCTCGTCGAGCACAACCTCGCCCATACGACCCATCGGGATTGAGCCGCCGGGTTTCGCCTCAGCCTGATCGGTCGCAAGATTGTAAGCGATCATTGTCGCTGCGTATCCAAGATCAATGGGATTCCAGATGGCAAAGGACTTCGACGCGCCGGAGGCCACGTGGCCGGCCATTTCCGATGGCAGCCCCAGTCCGGTCACGTTGACCTCGCCGGCTTTTCCCTCATCGGTGACTGCCTGTGCGGCAGCGACAATACCGACGGACGTCGGCGCGATGATTGCCTTGAGGTCCGGATAGGTTTTCATAAGCCCTTGCGCTTCGCGATAGGATTTGTCCGCCAGGTCGTCTCCATAGACCGTGGCCACGACATTGATGTTGGGATAGTTGCCTTTGACCTTGTTCATCTCCTCGATCCAGGTGTTCTGGTTCGTGGCGGTCGCGGATGCCGAAAGGACAGCAACATCGCCGCCGTCCGGCAGGTGATCCGCTGCCAGCTTGATGATCATGTTGCCGATCAGTGGGTTGGATGACGGATTGAGGTGCATTTGCCGGCCCTCCGGCGCGACGCCGGAATCCCAGGAGATGACCGTGATGCCGCGATCCATCGCTTTCTTCAGCGCCGGCACGAGAGCATCCTGGTCGTTGGCGGAAACGGCAATCGCGTCCACCTTTTGCGCGATCAGTGAATTGATGACCTCGATCTGCCCTTCGGCCGTGGTATCGGTCGGGCCCGTATAGATGATTTCGACATCACCCAATTCGGCCGCGGCTTCTTCGGCACCCTTGGCAGCGGCTTCAAAGAAGCCTATTCCCAGCGCCTTGACCACAATGGCTATGCGTTTCTCATCGGCCGCTGCAGGCGATGCGATCAACGCTGCCGCGACGGACGCGGAAACGAGAAGTTTCTTCAGAATGCTCATGAATATCCTCCGTTGAGCTCTTTTCGGATCTCCACCGGTGTCAACCGGAGTTCGAATCCTCGGTTTGCGCCGACGCTGTAACCGCGGCGACGATCAGTCTGACGCCGGCCGCCTCGATCATTCGGGCTGCCTTATCGTCAATCCCATCATCCGTGATGACGGTCGTGATCCGTTCGAGCTGGCACAACACAAGGCTCGACCGGGATGCGAATTTCGAAGAGTCGACCATGACGACCAGTTCGTCGGCCTGGTCGATGAGTTTCGATTCCGCCTGGATCAACAGGGGGTCGCTTTCCATGAGTCCGATCGGGCCGAGCCCTTGGGCTCCCATGAACATGCGTTTGGCATAAAAATTCCTTGTCACATCGTTGTCGAACGGTGACAGGATGATGTTCTGCTCGCGGTAGATCACACCGCCCGACAGCAATATTGTGTTTTTGGAATGCTTGAGCAGATGTTCCGCAATCGGGAAGGAATTGGTGAATATCTGCATGCGCCGATTGGCCAGCGGATGCACCATCTGGAAGGTCGTTGTCCCGCCGTTGATGATGATGGAATCGCCATCATTGCACAGCGCAACCGCTTCCCGCGCGATCGCCTGTTTCTCGGCCGTGTGGCGTGTCTCGTTGATGGAAAAGGGGCGGCCGGCCAGTCCGACGAATTGGGGAGGTGTGATTGCTTCGGCGCCGCCGCGTACGCGTCGCAGCTTGCCCTGCTTGTGTAGTGCCGCCACGTCGCGGCGTATCGTTGCCTCTGACGAGGCGGTCATTTCCACCAGATCGGAGATGGTGACCACCGGCCGATCCTGAACGGCGGACAGGATAATTCGGTGGCGTTCTTTTTCGTGCATAGATTCCTCCCACCGCCACTAATTGACACCAAATTCTGCCATTGTCAATCATAATCAATCAAAACTGGTGATATTGCGGTGCAATATTGATCGTTTATGATTGAATATGATTGACTTTTGAGATGCTGACCTGTATCAGCGTGTCATTGCCGTATGCCTCAGGGAGTCACTCATGCGAAACGAACCGATCTCCAGTCGCCTGGAGAACAGATGGGACGATGACGTTGCAGGGGGCATGAGTGAACCTGAGCGGTTGCTGTATCGATCAAATCTGCTGGGCTCGGACAAGCGCATCACCAACTATGGCGGCGGCAATACCTCTGCCAAGGTTCTTGAGAAGGACCCCCTGACCGGTGACGATGTCGAGGTTTTGTGGGTCAAGGGGTCAGGTGGCGATGTCGGAACAATCGGGATCGACGGCTTCGCCACGCTGTACATGGACAGGCTGAATGCTCTTAAGGGCCTGTACCGCGGTGTGGAATTCGAAGATGAGATGGTCGGCTACCTGGCGCACTGTACCTTCAACCTGAACCCTCGCGCCGCCTCGATCGACACGCCGCTGCACGCCTATGTTCCGCGTAAACATGTCGATCACATGCATGCCGACGCAATCATTGCCATCGCCGCGTCGAAAAATTCGGAAGAACTGACCAGGAAGATCTTTGGCGACCGGATCGGCTGGTTGCCGTGGAAGCGGCCCGGTTACGAATTGGGTCTGTGGCTTGAGAATTTCTGTCGGGAAAATCCCGATGCTGACGGCGTCGTCCTGGAAAGTCATGGCCTTTTCACCTGGGGAGACACGGCCGCGGATTGCTATGCGGTCACCATCGATATCATCAATCAGGCCATTGCCTGGCTCGAGGAGGAGATCGGCGACACGCCCGCATTTGGTGGGCGCGCAACCGAGAGCCTTCCGTCATCTGAACGCCGCGCCGTTGCTGCACGCCTGATGCCGGCAATACGCGGAATGATCAGCGACCGGCATCACATGATCGGTCATTTCGAAGACTGTGACGCCGTGCTTGAGTTCGTAAACGCACAGAACATGCGGCAATTGGCGGCGCTGGGCACATCCTGCCCCGATCATTTCCTGCGCACCAAAATCCGGCCTCTGGTCGTGGAATTCGATCCGGCAAAGCCCGATATCGATGCCACGTTGAACGGCCTCGGCGAGGCGATCGCCGCCTATCGGACAGACTACAAATCATACTACGATCGCTGCAAGCATGCCGATTCGCCACCGCTGCGCGATCCCAATGCCGTGGTCTATCTGGTGCCCGGCGTCGGCATGCTGACTTTTGCCAGAGATAAAGCGACCGCAAGGATTTCTGCCGAGTTCTACGTCAACGCAATCAACGTAATGCACGGCTCCTGCGCAGTCAGCGAATATTGCGGCTTGCCCGATCAGGAGGCCTTTGACATCGAATACTGGCCGCTGGAAGAGGCCAAGCTTCAGCGCATGCCCAAAGCCAAGAGCCTGGCTGGCCGGATAGCCATGATAACCGGAGCGGCCGGCGGCATAGGTTCCGCCACTGCTGAGCGTTATCTCGCCGAAGGTGCTTGCGTGGTGCTGGCCGATATAGACGAAAATCTGCTGAACGCGACGGCCGAAACCCTCATCAATCGCTATTCCAGTGATGTCGTTCGTACCGTGGTCATGGATGTTACCGACGAAAACGCGGTCGCTGCGGCCTATGCCGAAACCATGATGGCCTTTGGCGGGCTTGATATTCTCCTGTCCAATGCGGGCATTGCGTCATCGGCACCGGTTGAGGAAACCACGTTGAAAATGTGGACCAGGAATATGGATATCCTGTCCACGGGCTATTTTCTGGTAAGCCGCGAGGCATTCAGGCTGATGCGAGACCAGGGCATGGGCGGCGCGATCATCTTCATTGCCTCGAAAAACGGCCTGGCAGCCTCACCCAACGCCTCGGCTTACTGTACGGCCAAGGCGAGCGAAATCCACCTGGCGCGTTGCCTTGCCCTGGAGGGAGCTGAGATCGGAATAAGGGTCAATGTGGTCAACCCGGACGGTGTGTTGCGGGGTTCAAAAATCTGGACCGGCGAGTGGCTTGAGCAGCGCGCCAGCACCTACAAGACCGATAAGGAAGGCCTTGAGGAAATGTATCGTCAGCGCACTTTGCTGAAACGATCGGTTTATCCGGAAGATATTGCCGAGGCGGCCTATTTCCTTGCCTCCGACAGCGCCTCGAAATCGACCGGCAACATTGTCAATGTTGACGGTGGCAACGCGCTGGCATTCACACGATAAACGGTCGCAGGCCGTATGGGCCGCGGGAGGTGCAAATGATCGATTATGATGTAATCGAAAACGCAAATGCAAAGACCGAGGCCGGCCTGCGCGCAGACTACGACTGGCTGGGCGACCATCTTGCCCGGCGGGGGATCGATATAGAAGCCATCAAGACGAAGGTCTCTGCCTACGGCGTTGCGGTTCCGTCCTGGGGCGTCGGCACCGGCGGCACGCGCTTCGCCCGCTTTCCCGGTTCGGGCGAACCGCGCAATATTTTTGACAAGCTCGACGATTGCGGCGTCATTCAACAGCTTGCCGGCGCTACACCCTCCGTTTCGCTGCACATTCCATGGGACAAGGCGCCGGCCGCTGACCTCAAGGCCAAGGCGGATGTTGTCGGACTGACTTTCGACGCCATGAATTCCAATACGTTCCAGGACCAGCCCGGCCAGCCATTGAGCTACAAATTCGGCTCGCTCAGCCATGTTGATGCCGCCACCCGACAACAGGCCATCGAGCACAATCTGGAGTGTATCGAGATTGGCAGGGCCATAGGCTCCAGGGCGTTGACGATCTGGATTGGTGACGGCTCCAATTTCCCCGGGCAGTCGAATTTCACCCGCCAGCTCGAGCGCTATCTGGATTCGGCCAAGAAAATCTACGGCGAATTGCCGTCCGACTGGCGGTTGTTCACCGAGCACAAAATGTACGAACCGGCCTTCTATTCGACCGTTGTTCAGGATTGGGGCAGCAACTACCTGATCGCCCGGGAATTGGGTCCGCAGGCCTTCTGCCTGGTCGATCTCGGCCACCATGCACCCAATGTCAATATCGAGATGATCGTTGCCAGGCTGATCCAGTTCGGCAAGCTTGGGGGCTTCCATTTCAACGACAGCAAATATGGCGACGACGATCTCGACACCGCTTCCATCGATCCCTACCGGCTGTTTCTTGTTTTCAATGAACTGGCCGATGCCGAGGGAAAGCCGGGATTTGAACCGGCTCATATGCTCGACCAGTCGCATAACGTGACCGATCCCATAGAGAGCCTGCTGGTGAGTGCGATGGAAGTGCAGCGCGCCTACGCGCTGGCCCTGCTGGTGGACCGGGCAGCGCTCGCCGAATTCCAGGAAAACAACGATGCGGTTATGGCGGCAAGAGAACTCAAGACCGCTTTCCGAACCGATGTGGAACCGATCCTGGCCATGGCGAGGCTCGAAAAGCACGCCGCCATCGATCCGGTGGCCACGTTCCGGTCATCCGGATACAGGGCGAAAGTCAGCGCTGAACGGCCAATGACATCCGGTGCCGGAGGCGGCATCGTATAGCGGTCAATGCAGCGGAATTGGTACAATTTGAACATCGAACGCCTTGGGAGCTGCGGTCGTCACAAAGGAGAAGCGTGGCCGCCGCGCGCGCCCTCACGCATCACGTCAGTAAATATGCTGAGCGACATGAACTGATGGTTGCGCATCAAAAGGCCGAGCCCGACCGGATCATCGTTTCCGATCACCCGAATGAGGTCGTCAATCTCGACGGAAACCGCCTCGATGATCGGCCCCCACTCCATTTCAGGCAGCATGATCAGCCACATGCGTGTGGTTTGAAAGAACAGGCTGCGCTGAATCTCGCGCATGTAGCTGTTGTCCAGCAAGCCGGTCAGTTCGGTATAGTAGCGCACATTGATATCGGCAAACCCGTTGATATCGCCAGGAGCGAGTGCCTGGAATTCGTGCTTGCGTTGTACCAGGACTTCGCGAATTGAAGGATCGAAGGGCGTCTTGAAATACGGGCCGGAGTTCGTGGCAAGGATCATGCGGATCTCGTAGACCTCAGTCAGTTCATCGGGGTCTATGCGGGTGACGCGCGTCCCGACGCCATGCTTGATCTCAACCAGCCCCTCATGTTCGAGCTTGGACAAAACGCGGCGTATCGGTGACCGGCTGACTGAGAATTCCTTGGCCAGAACCTCCTCGAACAGGATGGTGTCCGGCGGATAGCGATTGGTGCAGATCCGGTGGCGCACGGTCTGATAAATGTCTTCCGTGCGCTGCTGCAGCGCCGAAAGGTCGTTGCTCGGTGGCCGATGCGGTACCATTGCGTCGCTGAATTTCATGTCATGGCTCCTCGTCGGTCGGTCAACGGCCCGGCTGCGGCAGTGCGAAACGCCAGTTGAGGTATCGCATGAACTGCGCGGCCATCAGGCTCAGGATCAGGAAGAACAAGCCGGCCAACGTGATCGGCTCAGTATAGCGGAACGTATCGTTGCCGATGATACGGGCCGTCGCCACCAGTTCGATCACGGTAATCGCCAGAAGAACCGGCGTTTCCTTGAACATGGCGACAAAATAGTTGCCGAGGGGCAGGATAATGGGCGGCACCGCTTGCGGCAGAATGATCCGCCTGAAGGTGTCGGCGGTGCTCAGATTAATGGCGCGGGCGGCCTCCCACTGGCCGCGGCTGACCTGCTGGAAACCGGAGCGGTAGACTTCGGCGCAATAGGCGGAATAGTGCACGCCCAGCACCAGGACCCCGGTCACCATGGCAGACAGGAAGATGCCCGCCATGGGCAGGAAATAGTAGACCGCAAAGAGCTGAATCAGCAGCGGCGTGCTGCGGATGAATTCGATGAAGAGGCGTACCGAGAAGGTCACGACCGGTATCTGCATGAGCGAGATGATCGCCCAGACCAATCCCAAAGCCGCCGCAACGGCAAAACCAAGAACCGTGACCTGCAGCGTCACGAGCGACGCCTGTGCCATCACCGGCAGGATTTCGATCGCGTAGTTCCAGTCCCAGATCATCGAACCGCCACCTTGGCCACGCCACGGGAGAAACGCTGCTCCAGCAGCTTCATGGCGATTGTGATGCAAAGACCGATGGCAAAATACATGAACAGAATGATCGTGAAGACCGCCACGGTGCGATAGGTGGTCTGATTGAGCTGATAGGCGGTGTAGGTGAGGTCCGAGATCCCGATGAACGAGACAAGCGCCGTCAGCTTGAAAAGCTGGATCGCCAGATTTCCGAACGGGGGGATCATCATCCGGATGGCCTGCGGCAGGATGATGCGCCGCATCCTGGTCCAGCCCGTCATATTGATTGCCGTGGCCGCTTCCAGTTGTGCCTTCGGCACGGCGCGCACCGATGCCTCAACGACAATGGCCGCATAGGCCCCGACATTGAGCGACACGGCCAGAACACCGGCAACAAACGGATCGAGCCGGGGCCCGAACAGGGGCAGGACATAAAAGAGCCAGAAGAGCTGAACCAGTGCCGAGGTGCCGCGGAAGATTTCGACATAACCGGCGGACAGCCATCGCACCGGCGCCCAAGGGGCCAGTCGACCGAGACCGGCTGTAAAGGCGATCACCACGGTGATCACGGACGAGACGACCACGATCTTCAGCGTCACCAGCGCCCCGTCTACAAAAACCTCTCCGTTGGCGGCAAAGGGCGAACTGAAAAAGTAGACGAGGCCGAGTGCGACCGTCACCAGAAGAGTGATCACCAGGGCCCGGATCGACATGTTAGCTCATTTCTCCATGGCAAGCGCGCCGCGTGGCTGATTGCGGCGCGCCTGGAAACTGATCACAGGCCAGCTTTACACAGCTCCTTCTGGGCCAGGGCCGGGCCGTCTGCATCGGTGAAGCCCCAGGCGGATGCCATCTTGAGGTAGCCGCCGCTTTCCATATAGTCGGCCTGGATCGCGTCGAATGCATCCCGGAAGGCCATGTTGGCGGCCAGATCGTCTTCGCTCTGGCCTTTCGGAAAGGCGATCGCGCCGTGGCCCTTGTAGACCTCTCCGGCAATCTCGGTAATCGAACCGGAGCTTTCCACGCCGATCAGTTCACCCGCGGTGCGCACGATGTCGGCGATCGCAAACGCCGACAATGCGAAGCCGTCGGCGCGCCCGGCCATGACGGCCGAAATGCCGGCAGCCTTGTCGGATACCTTCAGCAGTTTTTCGTCGGGAACGCCGTCGCGCTTGGCCAGTGTCTCTTCCGTGCCGCCTGCAAGCACTGCAAGTATGGCGCCATCGGTTTCAGCGATATCCTTGAAATTGTGCAAACCCTTCGGGTTGCCCGCCTTGACGACATAGGCCGCACCCTGACCGAAGGTCGGCTCAGCGAACAGCACCTGCTTGCAACGCTCGGGCCGGATATAAATGCCGGCGGCGGCCAGATCGATGCGGCCGGCAACCAGGGAGGGGATCAGCGCGCCGAAGTCCATGGCGACATATTCGATGTCGGTGATGCCCATTTCGTCGAGAACATGCTGGACCACCTCGACCTGCTCTCCGGTAAAGCTGCCATCGGCCTGTTTGTATCCATAGGGCGCATATCCGGCGATGCCGACCGTTACGCCTTCCGATTTGAACTGCTCAATGAGTGAATTGTCCGCCGCGGAAGCGGCGGCCGCACCCAGAGCAATTGCGCCAGCGCAGAGTGTGCCAACCAAAAACTTTGCAACGTCCATGGAAATCTCTCCTTTGATTTCGTGTGCAGCGGTCACGCCAAGTGTCACATATGCATCCTTCCGCAACACGTGATCAAAATCCAGAGAAAAATACAAGTTCAGACGAATAACACTGAAATAAGCCCAATTTCAGATGGTTCGTCTGCAAGAACCCAGATACCTGTATACCTGTGGGAAGTTTTTCAGATGCCGAACGACGGACAATCCAACATGAAAAATGAGGTCATCGACCTGTTTCTCGGCAAAACCCGGCAGGAACGCATCGCCGGAGTGCGGGAGCCGACAGCCTATATGCGTCATTCCGTTTCCGGACGCATCGGCGTGGGTCCTGATGGCCTGCAGGAAAATGAACTCGGCACCGCGCGCCGGCTGGGCCGGCGGAGCCATGCTGTCTATCTTCTGGCACAGGACCACTACCTGTATTTTTCGCAACTGCTCGAACGTCAGCTTCCCGCCGGCATACTGTCTGAAAACGTCACCTATTCCGGTCCTGATGAAACCCGTTTGCGGATCGGCGATACGATCAGGGTTGGAACGGCTTTGCTGCGGCTCGTGCTGCCGCGCGTGCCATGTTATAAAATGGCGCATTTTGTCGGCACCGGGCCCGGTTTTCCTGCCCGGTTTTCAGCCAGTGGAAAGACGGGGATTTATGCGGCTGTGGTGGAGGAGGGCGAAGTCTGGCGTCAGGCGCCGTTTGTGGTCGAAAGCACCTGCCCGGAAAACGCGACCATTGCGGAACTCAACCACGCCATAACGGCTTTTGATCTCGACCCCGATACCGTCGAGCGTGTGCTTGCCTCGCCCGATCTCGACCCGGCGCTTGGTGCAACGATCAAGGAGCGTGTCCTGGCCTTCAGGCCCGGGATCGCCGTGCCATCCGCCTCCGGCCGCATTGTTTCACGGCATTATGCCGCCCCCGATGTGGCTGTGCTCGACATCGAACCGGCCAGCGGGGCAGGGGCCGTCGCGAAGCCCGGCCAGTTCATAACGGTCGGGGTGGAAACCGCCGGCGGTGACACGCATTATCGTTGCTATTCGTTGATTGATGGGCCGGGGGCGGCTGCACCGTACGCGCCTTATCGCATTGCCGTACGCCGCGAATGCGACAGCCACAACGAACCGTCGGTCTCGGCGCTGTTGAACGGGCCGGATGTGGCCGGCAGGCCGTGCCGCATATATCCGCCTGCCGGCGATTTCGTGTTGCCTGAACGTCCTGACCGGCCGATCCTGTTTATAGCCGGAGGGATCGGCATCACGCCAATCCTCATGCAGATAAAGGCCCTGCTTGCAGGGGACCGACCAGTGCCCCTGTCGCTCCATTATATCTGCCGTGACCGCTCGCATGCGGCCTTTGACGACGAATTGGCGGCTCTTGCCGCTGCGGATGGCCGTTTCAGCTACAGGCTGCATCTGACACGGCCAAGTCCGGAACACTCCATCGACGGTCACATCTCATCCGGGCGGCCCGATATTGCAAGAATCGTCGCGGCGGCCGGTGTGGACATCGAGCTTTTCGTTTGCGGTCCGTTGGGGTTGATTGAGGCTGTGCGCGAGACTCATCATGCGATGGGCGGCGATGGAGACCGCCTGCATTTCGAACTCTTCGACGTCAGCGGTGCGCAGGGCACAACAGCGCAACCGGCACCAAAGGCGCATGTGACCATCGCATCCCATGATGTCGATGGCGATTGGACACCTTCACGTGGACCGCTTCTGGCCTGGGTCGAGACCGAGACCGGTCTGCGCCCGCCGGCGGCCTGCCGGTCCGGCCTTTGCCGCACCTGTGTCGCCGGGCTTGAGCGGGGGCAGGTGACCTATCCGTCTTCCGTCAAAGCTCCGCCGCCTGATCAGGTTCTTTTGTGCTGCGCCCAGCCGACGACGTCTGAACTTGTCGTGAATCTGCCTGCCGGCACGCCATCCGGACCCCGGCTTGAACAACAGGAAAAGGCCCATGAACGCCAGCACGTACCGAGCCTCGATTGAAGGTCCCGAGCGTCCGATGGTCCGCTTTTCCGGGGTGACCAAACGCTACGGCGAACTCACCGTTCTCGATGGGCTGGACCTTGATGTCTCCGCCGGTGAAATGGTGACGATCATCGGACCTTCCGGTTCGGGCAAGACCACCGTTCTGCGGGTGCTGATGACATTGGAAAACATCGATGACGGCATCATCTATGTCGACGGCCAGCCGCTGACGCATATGCAGAAGGCCGGCACTCTGGTGCCCGCCGATGCCCGCCATCTTCGCGAAATGCGCGCGCAGATCGGCATGTGTTTTCAGCACTTCAACCTGTTTCCCCACATGACCGCACTCGGCAATTGCATGGAGGGGCCGGTCTACTCGCTCGGCATGTCAAAAACCGAAGCCAGGGAGCGGGCCGTCGAACTGCTCGACATGGTGGGACTGGCGGACAAGCGCGATCATTATCCGAGCCAGCTCTCGGGCGGCCAGCAGCAACGGGTGGCGATTGCCCGGGCGCTCGCCATGCGCCCCAAGATCATGCTCTTTGATGAAGTGACGTCTGCGCTCGATCCCGAGGTGATCGGCGAGGTGACGAATGTCATCCGCAAGCTTGTCGAAGAGTACAAGCTGACCATGCTTATGGTGACCCATCAGATGGGCTTTGCCAAAGACATCTCCGACAGGGTCTGCTTCTTTTACGGCGGCAAGATCGAGGAGCAGGCCCCGCCCGAAGAGCTGTTCGCAGATCCGCAGCGCGCGCGCACGCAGCAGTTCCTCAGCGCCGTCAAGGCAGCAATCTAAATATCGTGTGTCTTGCTTTTGATTGCGCTGGACCGGTTGTCGCAGCGTCAAAATCACTGTGTGGCGATCCGCATTCAGCTTGATCGCCGCGCCGCGTTCGTCGTGCTGTCGCGGGCAATGAGCCGCGGTGTCACTTTGCTCTCGGGTGCCAGGGTTCCCTCGGCGAGCCCCAGTGCCCGCAAGAGCACGGTTGCCGTGCGCACGCCGATTTCCTCGCACGATACGTCGACGGTCGTAATCGCCGGTATCGCGTGCTCGGAAAGGGCGTCGGCGCCGAAGCCGGCCACCGCGATGTCTTGCGGGACCTTCAAGCCGGCCCGTTGCGCCTCGGTCATGGCGCCGAAGGCGGCCTGGTCGGAGACGCACATGACCGCCTCGGTGTCCGGCCACCGGTCCAGCATGCGGCGCATCGAAAGCGCCCCCTCGCGCATGGTGATCGGCGGTGGGCCGGTGGCCACCAGCCGGTCGGCCGCAAGCCCGTTCGCCTCCAGCGCCGCAACGAATCCCCGCCGCCGGTCGAGACCGCGCGTGTCGCGCGAAGTGTCGCCGCCGATGAAGCCGATCTTGCCGTAACCCTGTTCGATGAAGTGCTCGACCATGAGCCGTCCTGCGGCCGCGTTGGAGAAACCGACCACATCGCCGAGCGGCATTTCAGGCAGGTCCCAGGTCTCGACCACGGGCACGCCGGAATTGCCGATCAGCCGCCGGCAGCGCTCCGTGTGCGCGCCGCCGGTGACCACGATCGCCTCGGGCCGGCGGCGCAGGAACTGTTCGATCAGTCGTTCCTCCTCGTCCTTGGAATAGTCGGTGTAGCCGAGCAGGACCTGCAGGTCGGTGCCGCGCAGTGTATCGACAATGCCGCGCAGCGTATCGGCGAAGTTGGAGTTGTTGATAGACGGGATGGTCACCGCGACGAAGCCCGTCTTGCGCGACGAAAGGTTCGCGGCCGAACTGTCCAGCACATAGCCGAGCGCATCGGCGGCTTCCTGGATCTTTGTGCGCGTCTTTTCGCTCACCGACGTGTCGGGCTTGAGCGCCCGCGAGACCGTCATCGTCGAAACGCCTGCCGCCGCCGCGACATCCGCCATTGTCGGCGCTTTTGGTTTCATCCCAGTCATCCCCTCTTGTTGGCGCCAGCATCTAACACAGGCCGAAATCCGGAGGAAGCGCGCAGCGGTCGTGTGGTTTCGCCGGCGAAGAGCTCCACCGGCATGCAGATGGATCGTTCGGTCTTCGCGCCGAGGATCTTTGCGACCAGCATGCGCGCGCCGGTCGCGCCCATCAGCGTGCGCGGCGTGATCGAGGTGGTAAGCGGTTTTTTCAGCACGGCATTGATATTGAGCCCGTTGAAGCCGGCGATGCCGATGTCGCGCGGCACGTCCAGACCGTGTGCCTCGCAGGCCATCAGTCCGCCGAAGGCCATGTGGTCGTTGAGGAAGTAGAGGACATCGGGGTTGTCCGCCAATTCGCCAAGCGCCCGTTCGGCGGCACACCGGCCGCTTTCGAACGAGGCCCGCCGGTCGGCGCGAAAGTCCGGGACGCGGGTCACGCCCTTTTCCGAAAATGCTTCGCAAAATCCGTGAAACCGTGCTTCCGCGCGCCGGTCCCAGCCGCACTCGATGCCGACATAGGCCGGCCGCCGGTAGCCGAGTGCGACAAGGTGGCGGCCCACGGCCCTGCCGGCGGCAAAATGATCGACGCCGACACAAAGGTCGATCGGGTCGTCCGTATGGTCCCAGATTTCCAGCGTCGGGATGCCCGCGTCGACGAGCTGGCGTCGCGCCCGGTTCGTGTGGTCGATCCCCGACAGGATGATGCCTGCCGGATGCCAGGAGACCATGCGGCTCACCCAGCGCCGCTCGCGGTCCGGCTGGTATTCGGTCGTGTCCATGACGGTCTGGAAGCCGGCCTTGGAAAAGATATCGCGCATGCCGGCAAAGATCTCGGCGAACACCGCTTCGAACAGCGTCGGCACCGACACGCCGATGAGCGTGGAATTGGCTGCCGCCAATGAGCCCGCGACGCGGTTTGGCGCGTAACCCAGGCGCTTGGCGATTGCCAGGATTTCGGTGCGCCGCTTGGCTGAAACGCCCTCCACACCGCGCATGACGCGCGACACCGACATGATCGAGACACCGGCCTCGCGCGCCACATCCTCGATCTTGGCGGGGCGTCGGTCGGTTCTCCCGTCAGTCATACGCTTCTCGCTTTGAATGGGTTTTATTCATGTTTGTCAGAGGCTTAAGTTCTGTTTTTGCAACCTAGAATCAACGTTAGCGCTAACGTTGATTGCCGAATATTCGTTTGCAATCGGTTCTCCCAGTGATGATGTTATCGGTAACATAAACTGGTCGGAGGAGCCAGTGCGGACTTTGTCGGGAGGCCATTCGTTTGCCAAAGATCCATTTCGACCACATCGAAAAGAGCTTCGGGACGGTGCGTGTATTGCCGCCGCTCGATCTTCAATTGAACGACGGCGAGTTCACCGTCCTCGTCGGTCCGTCCGGCTGTGGGAAATCGACGACACTGCGCATCCTGGCAGGCCTCGAATCGCTGTCCGCCGGCGAAATCTATTTCGATGACGCGCCGATCAGCCACCTGGCCCCCAAGGACCGCGATCTCGCGATGGTGTTCCAGGACTACGCGCTCTATCCGCATATGGACATCGCACGGAATATGTCCTTCGCCCTGCGGCTGCAGCGCGCGCCACGCGCCGAAATAGCCGCCAAGGTGCAACGCGTCGCCGAAATGCTCAACATCGCCCACCTGCTGGATCGCAAGCCGGCGGAGCTCTCCGGCGGTCAGCGCCAGCGCGTCGCCATGGGCAGGGCGCTGGTGCGCGATGCGTCAACATTTCTCTTTGACGAGCCGCTGTCGAACCTCGACGCCAAATTGCGCGCCAAGATGCGCACCGAGCTCGCGGAGATGCGCGACACGCTCGACAAGAACATGATCTACGTCACCCACGACCAGATCGAGGCGATGACGCTGGGGGACCGCATCGTCGTCATGTCGGAGGGCGTCATCCAGCAGCAGGGCAGCCCGGAAGAACTGTTCAAGACACCGGCCAACCAGTTCGTCGCCGGCTTCATCGGCAGTCCGACGATGAATTTCCTCGGCGGCAGCCTGGCCCGCGAGGCGGACAGGCTGTGGGTGCGCGGCGACGGTTTCCTGTTGCCGCTGACGGATGAACAGTCCGGCCGGCTCAACGGAAATACCCCCGGCGATGTTTCCGTCGGCATCCGGCCGTCCTCCTTCAGTGCCGACCCGAAAGTGGGCGCGCCGATCGAATTGCATCTCGCCGTTTCCGAATATCTCGGCGCTCAGTCCGTGCTCGTGACCCGCTGCGGCGAGGAGGAAGTGCTCGTCGAATATGACAGTGCCACGCCCATGAAATCGGGCGTCAGCATGACCTTCGGCGTGCGCCCCGAGGACATCATGCTGTTTGACCGCGCCAGCGGCGCGCGGCTGTGAACCCGTTTGATTTTCCGCTTTCAGCAAAAGGGAGGAACCACATATGCTGAAACTCTTGAAGACCACATCACTGGCCGCGGTCGGGCTTGCCCTGTGCGCCGCCGGTGCGCTGGCCGATCCCTACGAGGAGCATCGCGGCAAGACCCTCGTCGTGAATTTCCCCGCCCACCCGCATTTCAACGCGGTGATGAAGGTGTTGCCCGAATTCACCAAAGAAACCGGCATCAATGTCGAGGTCGACCAGTTGCAGTATCTTGCGATGCGCGAGAAGCAGACGCTGGAGTTGACCAAGAACAAGGGCGACTATGATCTGATCGCCTATGTCGTCTTCTCCAAGGCCGACTATGTCTACGCCGACCAGATCGAGCCGCTGGCGCGTTTCTTCATGGACCCAGAACTTGCCAATCCGAACTACGACCCCGAGGATCTGATCGACGGCTATGTCCAGAATATCGGTGTCGCCGGCGGCAAGAAGGGTTATCTGCCCGGGCCCACCGGCGCGCTCTTCGGCATTCCCTTCGGCTCCGAGACCTCGGTGCTCGGCTACCGCAAGGACATTTTCGACAAGCACGGCCTGAAGGTTCCCGAGACCTATGACGAGCTACTCGAACTCGCCTGCAAGATTCCCGAGCTCGAGCCGGGCATGGGCGGGCTTGCCTCGCGCGGCAAATCCGGCCATCAGACCAGCCACGCCTTCCTCCTGCATCTCGCGCCGATGGGCGGAAAGGTGCTTGACGACCAGTGGAACCCTGTCATCAACAGCCCCGAGGCCGTCAGGGCCGGTGAGGCGCTGAAGACGATCCTCGACTGCGGCCCGGACGGGGCGACTTCCTTCGGCTTCGCTGAAGCCAAGAACGCTTTCCTGCAGGGTCAGACGGCCATGTTCCTCGATTCGACCGTGGTCGCCGGTGAAGTCGAGAACCCGGAAAAGTCCAAGGTCGTCGGCAAGGTCGGCTGGGCGCCGCATCCGATTGATGTCCGCGCCGGCTCGCAGACCGGCGGTTTCGGCATCGCCATCCCGAAGAATGCCCAGGAGAAAGAAGCCGCCTTCCTTTTGATGCAGTGGCTGACCGGCAAGGAGGCCGACAAGAAGATCGCCCTCGAAGGCGGCAACCCGTCGCGCTTTTCGACCCACGCCGATCCGGACGTGAATGCCAAATACCCGCACATGGCGGTCTTCGGCGAGGCGCTGAAGAACGCCGATCCCGACTGGCGCCCGATCATCCCGGTCTGGGGCAAGATCAACTCGGAACTCGGCACCACCTTGTCCAAGGCGATGACCGGCGAAATGAGCGTCCAGGAAGCGCTCGACATCGTTGCCGAGCGGACGCAAGGCATCATGGCCGACGCCGGCTACGACACCTGGAAACAATAATCTCCTGAAAACCGGGTGGGCGGATCCTTCCGCCCGCCCGAAATGAACGTTAAGCACAAGCGGGCAACGCGATGGTCAGCCACGAACTCACGACACCGGACCTGAAGAGCGAACGCAGGGTGCGCCATGCGCCGCGGTTCTTCAACATGAACCGCCTGACGCCGTATTTCTTCCTGGCGCCGGCCGGCGCCGTGCTTGCCGTCGCGCTGCTCTATCCCATCGGCTACATGATCTATGCCAGTTTTCTCAGTTGGAACCCCAGCCAGCGCATCCACGAAGCCGATTGGATCGGACTGCGCAATTACACAAACCTCCTCAAGGATCCGAATTTCATCGAATCCTTCTTCGTCACGCTGAAATTCGCGTCGGTCGTCGTCACGCTCGAAATGGTCATCGGCGTCGGCCTCGCGCTGCTGCTCGACCGCAAGATCCGCGGCATGTCGGTGCTGCGCACCATCTTCATCCTGCCGATGATGATCGCGCCGATCGTCGTCGGCCTGATGTGGCGCTACATGTATCACCCGAGTGTCGGCATCCTGAACCGCACGCTGAAGGGCTGGGGCCTTGACCCGATCCCGTGGCTCTCCGATCCCGACTGGGCGCTGCCGTCGGTCATCATCGCGGATGTGTGGCAGTGGACGCCTTTCATCTTCATCCTGTCGCTGGCCGCCCTGCAGTCGCTGCCCCAGTCGGCGCTCGAGGCCTCGCGCATCGATGGTGCGTCGACCTGGCAGCAGATCATCCACATCAAGCTGCCGCTGATGCTTCCCGTGCTGATCATCGCCGGCCTTTTACGGCTGATCGATGCCTTCAAGGTGCTGGAGGTGATCCTGGTGCTGACCAATGGCGGCCCGGGCCTGTCGACCGAGATCCTGTCGCTGCGCATCTCGCGCACCACATCGGAATTCAGGGAACTGGGCGAAGCGGCGGCAATGTCGAATTACCTTCTTCTGCTGCTCCTCATCATCACGCTCGGCATGTTCCTCTTCAACAAGGTCATGGACATGCGCCAGCAAAGGCTGCGCGCCGCGGCCCAGGAGGCAGGCTGATGTCGGCACCCGCCACCAACGAGCAACGCGCCGACATTTTCTTCTACGGCTTCCTGATCGCGCTTGTCGTCATCTCGCTCGGACCCATTGTCCTGATGCTGCTGACCTCGCTCCGGCTGAAGGTCGATATCGTCAGCGACACGGCGAGCCTCATATTCCTGCCGACCATGCGCAACTACGAGACCGTTCTGTGCAATATCCTGTGGTACACGCCCCAGCACGTCGAATACTGCAATCCGACTTTCGGCCGCGCGCTCGGCAATTCGCTTTTCGTCGCCACGGTCTCCACCGGCATCACCCTGGTGTTCGGCTGCATGGCCGCCTACGGCATCGTGCGTTTCCGCTTCCTCGGCCGCGGCACGGTTTCGCTGACGACACTTCTGATGCGCATGGTGCCGCCGGCCGTGCTTCTCGTTCCCGTCTTCGGCATCTGGTCGTTCAATTTCTGCTTTGGCGAGGACGCCTGTCTCGCCGGCACACATGGCGGCATCGTCCTCATCTACGTTGCCATGAACCTGCCCTTCGTCATCTGGATCCTGCAGAGCTTCATCAAGCAGGTGCCGATCCAGCTCGAGGAGGCGGCGAAGATGGATGGCGCCAACGCCTTCCAGGTTTTCTTCCTCGTGGTGCTGCCGGTTATCAAGCCCGGCCTGGCCGCGGCGGCCATTTTCACCTTCCGCATCGCCTGGAACGAGTTCCTGCTCGCCAACGCGCTGCTCGACCGCAGCACGCGCACGGTGCCCGTGACGCTGGTGAACTCGTTGACCGAGCATGATATCGACTGGGGCGTGATCATGGCGACCGGCATGCTGCTGGCGATCCCGCCGATCATCTTCACCTTCATCGCCTCGCGGCAGATCATCACCGGCATGACGGCGGGGGCCGTCAAGGGATGATCGAATGGCTGCTTGCGCCGATCGATCAGGTCCGCCTGCACGAGGTCGGCGCGCATGTCTCCTGGCACGGCCGTTTCATGGTGCTGGCCTGGTCGTTCCTGTTTCCGCTCGGCATCATCATCGCCCGCTTCTTCAAGATCATGCCGCGCCAGGACTGGCCGCGTCATGTCGACAACCAGGCCTGGTGGGTTGCTCACCGCGTGCTGCAATATGGCGGCGGTGTCGTCATCCTGGCAGCGCTCTGGCTGATCTGGCAGGCGCCGACGACCGGCGAAGCGGGCACGCTGCACCGCGTCTTCGGCTGGGCGGTCGTCATCCTGTGCGCCTTCCAGATCCTCACCGGTGTATTCCGCGGCTCAAAGGGCGGGCCGACGGATGCATCCGATGACGGATCGCTGGCCGGCGATCACTACGACATGACCGTGCGCCGAAAAATGTTTGAGCATT
Organism: Nitratireductor sp. XY-223; assembly: GCF_004959855.1. Taxonomy (GTDB): domain Bacteria; phylum Pseudomonadota; class Alphaproteobacteria; order Rhizobiales; family Rhizobiaceae; genus Hoeflea_A. The sequence continues at coordinate 181,887 of NZ_SPNT01000008.1, forward strand.
TCCACAAGAGCGTCGGCTATCTCGCTCTTTTCGTTGCATGTATTGCGACCGCATCCGGGCTCTGGCTCGCCAATGGTCCAAGGTGGATGTGGATCGCTACCGCCTTGTGGTGGGCGCTTCTGATTGCAGTCTTTATGCTGCTGCAGCGCCGGGGCCTTGCGGTCGACACCTACCAGGCGATCTGGGGGCCGGACGAAAGCCACCCCGGCAATCGCATGAAGCCGATCGGCTGGGGCATCGTCCGGCGAAAATAGGTGTCGCCGTGATCGAAAACGCTGTCTGTTATGAAGGCAGGTTCTCCTTTGCGGGTCCCCTGAAATACTCCATCAGCGCCGCTTCATCTTCGCCGCCAAGACCGGCCGCGGTCAGCATGCGATGCACCTCGGCGCAGACCGCCGTTAACGGCATGGACGTATTGGTCTGGCGGGCCAGATCCTGGGCACCGTTGAGATCCTTCACCATGTTGTCGATACGGCCGGTGCGCCGGTAATCCTTGGCGACATAGCGTGGCATGTATTCCTGAAGCAGCGCGCTGTCGGCGCGCCCGCCCTTCAGCGCCTGCGGGATTTTCGCCGCATCGACGCCGGCATCGAGCGCCAGTTGCGTTGCCTCGGCAACGGCGAGAAAACCCAGCCCGCACAGCACCTGGTTGATCAGTTTCGTGGTCTGGCCGGCCCCGCTCGGCCCCATATGGGTGTAGTTGGTCGCAACGTGTTTCAGGACATTGTGGGCGTCCGCAACGTCCCGTTCATCGCCGCCGGCCATCAGTGTGAGTTCGCCGGTCAGCGCCTTCGGCGCGCCGCCGGACAGCGGCGAGTCCACCCAGCGCAAACCCTTCCGCGCCGCCTCGGCTGCCAGGTCCCGGGTGGAATTCGGATCGATCGACGACATGTCGATGATCAGTGTTCCCGGTTTCGCGCCCTCGGCAACGCCGCCGGCACCGAACACCGCGGCGCGCACGATATTTGCCGAATTGAGGCTGGTGATGACGTAGTCGGCCTTTGAAGCGGCATCGGCTCCCGAGGACGCCGCAAGGGCGCCTTTCGCGACAAGCGCGGCGACTTTTTCCGCATCGAGGTCGAACACATGCAGCTCATTGCCCGTTTCGGCAAGGCGGGCGCCGATGGCGCCGCCCATGGCGCCGGCGCCGATCAATGCGATCCTGTTGGTCATGGTCCGTCCTTTCCGATTTGCGCACAGATGTCCTCGACGACCTGCGCCTGGTCTTTGGAGATGTCGACGACGATCGCCCGTTCGTCAGGTTCGGGTTTCTCGAGCGCCGCGAACTGACTGTCCAGGAGCGAAAGCGGCATGAAATGGCCCTCCCGGGCATTCATGCGTTCGGCGATCAGGTCCCGAGTGCCGTCCAGGAAGACAAATGTCACCGGCTCGCCCGCGACTTCTGCGATCGTGTCCCGGTAAATCCGCCGCAGCGCCGAACAGCCCGCGAAAACCTTTCCCGGCCGGGCCGCCATTTCGCGGGCGACGATCTTCAGCCAGGGCCACCGGTCATCGTCGGTCAGGGCCTCGCCACGGCTCATCTTGTCGATGTTGCGGGGCGGGTGAAAATCGTCGCCGTCGAGATAGGTCGCGCCGAATTTTCTGGCAACGGCCGCCCCGACCGAGGATTTTCCGCATCCGGCGACGCCCATTACGACGTAAAGCCGCGCGGTGTCAGAGACAGGCCGTGATTCCGCCGTCGACATAAAGGATGTGTCCGTTCACGAAGCTGGAAGCAGGGGCGCTGAGGAACACGCAGGCGCCGACAAGTTCCTCGATTTCACCCCATCGTCCGGCGGGCGTTCTTTTTTCAAGCCAGGCGCTGAATTCCGCATCGGCCACCAGGGCCGCGTTGAGGGGCGTGTCGAAATAACCCGGCGCGATTGCGTTGACCTGCAGGCCGTATTTCGCCCAGTCGGTCGCCATGCCTTTCGTCAGGTTGCCGACGGCTCCCTTGGTGGCCGTGTAGGGCGCGATGCCGGGCCGGGCGAGGGCGGTCTGGACCGACGCGATGTTGATGATCTTGCCGGCGCCGCGGGTGATCATGTGCCGCGCCGCCGCCTGTCCGACATTGAAGACGGACGCGATATTCGTCTGCAGCAGCTTGTCGAACATTGCGGGATCGAAATCCTCAAGCGGCGTTCGGTGCTGCATGCCGGCATTGTTGACCAGTATGTCGATGGCGCCGACATCGGCTTCCAGACCGTTGATGCTGCTCTCGACGGCCCCGTGGTCGGTAACGTCGAAGGCGCAGGAATGGATATTCCAGCCTTCGCCGCGCAACACCTCTGCGGCGCTTTCCAGCTTCTGCGGATCGCGGCCATTGAGGATGATGCCGGCGCCCGCCTTGGCCAGGCCGCGGGCAAGCGCAAAGCCGATGCCCTGTGATGAACCGGTGACGAGCGCTGTCTTTCCGGACAGGTCGAAGAGCGTTTTTCCCTGGGTCAAATTTAATTCCTTTTGTCTCGACAACGCCTGGAAGGTTTGTATATGTTATCGATAACATTTTGCAAGCGCTTTTATGGAGAATGGCACAAAGATGGGCAAAATTGGCATTTTACAGGTCGGACCCTATCCGGCCTGGGATGAGGAACCGCTCAACGCCGCTTTCGAGATGCACCGCTATTTCGAGGCGGACGACAAGCCGGCCTTTCTGACCGGTTGCGCCGGCACCGTTCGCGGCATCGCGACCCGCGGCGAGATGGGCGCCGACCGGGCGATGATCGAGGCGCTGCCCAATCTGGAGATCATCTCCGTCTACGGGGTCGGCTTCGATGCGGTGGACCTCGAGGCCGCGCGGGAGCGCGGCATCAGGGTGACCAACACGCCCGATGTGCTGACCATGGACGTTGCCGATCTCGGCGTTGCCATGATGCTTGCGCAGGCGCGCGGCATGATCGCGGCGGAGAGCTGGGTCCGCAGCGGCAACTGGGCGGGCAGGGGGATTTATGAACTGAAGTCCCGCGTGCATGGAAAGCGTGCCGGGATCCTCGGACTGGGGCGGATCGGCTACGCCGTCGGCAAGCGTCTGTCCGGTTTCGACATGGACATTGCCTATTGTGACATCGCGCCGCGTGATTTTGCCCCGGACTGGACGTTCGTCGACACGCCCGCCGCCCTGGCCGAGCGGTCTGATTTTCTGTTCGTGACGCTCGCCGCGTCGGCGGAGACACGGCACATCGTCGGAAGGGACGTGATTTCCGCGCTTGGCCCGGACGGCATGCTGATCAACATCTCAAGGGCCTCGAATGTCGACGAGGAGGCGTTGCTCGACGCGATGGAAACGGGCGCGCTCGGAAGCGCGGCGCTCGACGTGTTCGAGGGCGAGCCGGATATCAATCCGCGTTTTCTGAAATTGGACAACGTGCTTTTGCAGCCCCATCATGCATCGGGCACCGTCGAGACCCGCAAGGCGATGGGCAAGCTGGTGCGCGATAATCTCGCCGCGCATTTTGCCGGCAAAGAACTGCTCACGCCAGTGCTCTAGGAACCCAGCCATGCAAGCGATTGTCATCCACAAGGCCGGGGATCTGCGGATCGAGGAACGACCGTCGGCCAGGCCGGGGCCGGGAGAGGTCCTTGTCCGCCTGGCGGTCGGCGGCGTCTGCGGATCCGACCTCCACTATTACAACCACGGAGGCTTCGGCCCTGTCCGCCTCAAGGAGCCGATGATCCTTGGCCATGAGGTGTCCGGACATGTCACCGAACTTGGCGCGGGCGTCGAGGGTCTCTCGGTCGGTGATCTAGTCGCCGTCTCGCCGTCGCGGCCCTGCGGGCACTGTCGGTACTGCACGGAAGGCTTGCGTAACCAGTGCCTGAATATGCGGTTTTACGGATCGGCCATGCCGTTTCCCCACGTCCAGGGCGCCTTTCGCGAGGAACTCGTGGTGGACGCTTCGCAATGTGTGGTAGCCAACGGCTTGAGTGCCGCGGAAGCGGCCATGGCGGAGCCGTTGTCGGTGACCCTGCACGCGACCCGCCGGGCGGGCGAGATGCTGGGCAAGAAGGTCCTTGTGACGGGATGCGGGCCGATCGGAACGCTCGCCATCCTCGCCGCCCGCCGGGCGGGCGCTGCCGAAATCGTCGCGACCGATCTGGCGGCCAATGCGCTTGCCGTCGCATCCAGTGCGGGAGCGGACCGGCTCATCAATGCCGCCGATGATCCCGAGGCGCTCTCGGCATACGAGGAGGGCAATGGCGCATTCGATGTGTTTTACGAATGCTCCGGCGCTCAGCCGGCGCTGGCCGCGGGGATCGCGGCGATGCGCCCGCGTGGCGTCATTCTGCAGTTGGGCCTGGGCGGCGACATGTCCGTGCCGATGATGGCGCTGACGTCCAAGGAGTTGGAGCTTCGCGGCTCTTTCCGTTTCCATGAAGAGTTTGCCGTAGCGGTTTCGCTGATGCGGTCCGGCCTGATCGACGTCAAGCCGCTGATCACGCATACGGTGCAGTTGCGGGAAGCCGAGACGGCGTTTGAGATCGCCAATGACCGCAGCCGAGCGATGAAAGCCCAGATCGATTTTTCCTAAATCGTCAGTCGATATCGTCCGCGCCGACCGCTGCAAGAGCCGCCCGTGCGACCGCGATGTCCTGATCGCCGGATCCCGATCCGACACCGATGCCGCCCAGGAGCGCGCCGTCCTTGCGGATCGGCAGCCCGCCGGGAAGGCCGGTCACGCCGCCTTGCGTGGCAAGGCCCGCGGCCGTGCGCACCGCCTCCGGTATTTTTGCGCTGGGCGCGCCCGTGGAGGCGGCCGTCAGCGCCTTCGCGCTGGCGCTGCGCCGGCTCAGGAACTTGGCCCCGGTCATACGCAGTTCACCAAGGAGTTCCCCGCCCGCATCGACAATGACGATACATTGCGGCTGGCCGATCTCCTCGGCCTTGGCAACGGCGGCCGCCAGCATTGCCATGACGGCGTGATGTGTCAGTTGGGTCTGTGTGATAAACAGGTTCATGAAATTGGCCCTTGCCAGAGTGTCGAGATATGTTATCGATAACATATCTATAGTCAGGGTGGAAACATGACATTTTTCGAGGCGACCGATCCGGTCTTCAACACCTATGTGCTTGGCAATGCGCCGGTCAGGCAGCTCGAGACCGGATTCTCCTGGGTCGAGGGGCCGGTCTGGTTCGGCGATGCCGGCCAACTGCTGTTTTCCGATATTCCCAACAACCGCATTATGCGCTGGATCCCCGATGTCGGCGTGTCGGTTTTCCGGGCGCCGTCGAATTTCGCCAACGGCCACACGCGCGACCGGGAGGGGCGCCTGGTATCCTGCGAGCACGGCACGCGGCGCGTCACGCGAACCGAGCATGACGGCGCGATCACGGTCATCGCCGACGGCTTTGACGGCAAACGGCTCAATTCGCCGAACGACGTCGTGGTCAAGTCGGACGGAACGATCTGGTTCACCGACCCGCATTACGGCATCATGACGGACTATGAGGGCTACAAGTCCGATCAGGAGCTGCCCTGCCATGTCTATCGTGTCGATCCCGATCGCGGATCGATCGACGCGGTGCTCACCGATTTCCAGTGCCCCAACGGGCTTGCATTCTCGCCCGACGAGAGCGTCCTTTATGTTGCCGATACGGGCACCATGTTCGACCCCGAGGGGCACGGTCACATCCGCGCTTTCGGTGTCTCGGACGGCGGCCTTTCCGGCGGCGATGTCTTCCACGTTGTCGATCCCGGAAAATCCGACGGGTTCCGCGTCGACAGCGACGGCAATATCTGGACCTCCGCTGCCGATGGCGTTCATTGCATCAACCCGTCCGGAACGCTTCTTGGCAAAATCCTCGTGCCGGAACTCGTGTCCAATGTCTGTTTCGGCGGACGTGCCAAGCATCAGTTGTTCATCACGGCAACGACCAGTGTCTATTCGGTCATATTGAACCGTACGGGCGTACAGCGGCCATGAGTGATCGAGCACCGCATTTCGGCCTCGTCGGCCTCGGCACCATGGGAAGCAACCTGGCGCTGAACATTGCCGAGAAGGGTTACGACATCGCCGTCTACAACCGCACCGTCGAGCGGACGCGGGCTTTCCATGCGGAGGCCGGTGAACTGGCGTCCCGGCTGGTGCCCTGCGAGACCCTGGAGGCCTTCGTTGCGGCGATCGCGCCGCCGCGCAACATAATCCTCATGGTGCCGGCCGGGCCGGTTGTCGACGCGCACATCGAGGCCCTGCGGCCGTTGCTCGATAGCGACGACCTGATCATCGACGCGGGCAACGCGAACTTCCGCGATACCAATCGAAGGTCGGAACAGGCCGGAAAGAGCGGCGCGCTGTTCCTCGGCATCGGCGTCTCCGGCGGCGAGGAGGGCGCCCGGCATGGACCGTCCATCATGGGCGGTGGTCCGCGGCCCGCCTGGGACCGCGTCGCGCCCATGCTCGAGGCGATTGCCGCGAAATATGAGGGAACGCCCTGCGCCACCTGGATGGGTGAGGGCGGCGCGGGTCATTTCGTCAAGATGGTGCACAACGGCATCGAATATGCCGACATGCAGATGATCGCCGAGACCTATGGCATGATGCGCGACGGGCTCGGAAGAAGCGCCGCGGACATCGCCGGCGTTTTTGCCGCATGGAACGAGGGGCCCCTGAAATCCTATCTGATCGAGATTTCCGCCGCCGCGGCCGGCGCGATCGATCCGAAGACCGGGCTTCCCGTCCTTGACGTGATCCTCGACCGCGCCGGGCAGAAGGGCACCGGCCGCTGGACCGTGATCGAGGCCCAGCACCTGGGCACGCCGATCACGGCGATCGAAGCCGCGGTCGCGGCCCGCAACATGTCCGCCCGGCTGGAGGAGCGCCGGGCCGGCGAGTGCCTGTTCGGACCGGCGCCGCAGCCGGTGAACCCGGAGACCATTTCCGTCGGCCTTTTGGAAAATGCGCTGCTTGCGGGCAAGATCGCCTGCTACGCGCAGGGCTTCGCCATGCTCGGCGCAGCTTCCGGGGAATTCGGATGGTCGCTGCCGCTGCCGGATATCGCCCGCGTCTGGCGGGCGGGTTGCATCATCCGCTCGACTTTGCTGAACGACATGGCCGAGGCGCTTGCCGCGCATGAGGACATGAACCTGATGTTCGCGCCGTTTTTTGCCGACATCCTCAAGCGCACCGGGTCGGATCTCCGGACGGCGGTCGGCGAGGCGACCAGGAGCGGCAACCCGGCTCCGGCCTTGTCGGCGGGGCTCAGCTATTTCGACATGATGCGCACCGGCCGTTCGACCGCCAATTTGATCCAGGCGCAACGGGACTTTTTCGGCGCCCACTCCTTCGAGCGGGTCGACGAGGCGGGCGCCCATCACGGCCCCTGGGGCGGCACCTGAAGCGCCTTCTGTTCGGTCAGGCACCCTCGACGATCAGGAAATCGGCGTCCGCATTGGCCGCCCTGATCTTCTGCGCCGCCTGGTATTCGGGCGACTGGTAGCAGGCGAGCGCCGTGTCGTAGTCGCGGAATTCCACGACGACATTGCGGTCGCGGGCCACGCCCTCCGGCGCGTTGTAGCGGCCGCCGCGCACCAGGAACCGGGCGCCGAATTTCTCGAAAGCCGGTTTGGCGGCAGCCAGGTAGTCCGGATAGTTGTCGGCGTTTTTGACCGAAACGCGGACAACCCAGTATCCCTTCGTCATGGTGGATTCCTTTCCTGTTCCCGTGCGAACGGGTTACACGGCACGGCGCGAATCGCCATTTCGGTGCGTATTTGCACCCTTTTGCATCTGGCCGGCGATCAGTTCGTAAGCCGCGGCCCAGGCCTTGGCCGCCTCGTCCGACCAGCGCTCGCCGAGGCCCTTTTCGAGCGTCCAGATGAGCGCCTCCGCTACCACCGCGTAATGCGCCGGCTGCACGCCGTAGGCCGCATGCTTGCGCCCCAGTTCTTCCAGGTCGCGCAGCAGCGTGGTGGACGTGTTGAGGCCGGCGATGGTCGATGCCAGCGTCGCAAGCAGCTTTGCCTTCTGCGCCGACATGTCCGTTTTGGCGAACAGATCCCTCACGCCGGGGTCCAGTTCGAACAGCCGGTCGTAAAAGAGATCGGCGGCCACCTCCGCGATCGGCAGAACGTGCTGCCAGGTATCCTGGACAATTGTAATCTGGTCTCGGTTCATGGTGTCCTCCCATCTCGAGCTTCGGGATCGGACGTCCGACCCGGGCGCTGTATAGGTCTTTTCTGGCGTGCAAAAAAATGAATAATTAGGATGATTTCATTCTCAGGGAGAGATGGATGGAACTGAGCGATCTGAGGATATTCACCGCGGTGGTGCACGAAGGCGGTATCACCCGGGCAGCCGAGAAGCTGAACCGCGTACAGTCCAACGTCACCACGCGCATCCGCCAGCTTGAGGACAGGCTGCGGACAAGGCTGTTCGACCGGCAGGGAAAGAAACTCATCCTGACGCCGGCGGGCAGGACGCTGCTCGACTATGCCGACCGGCTGCTGGCGCTCGCCGACGAGGCGGAATCGGCGCTGCATGACAAGAACCCGCGCGGCCTGTTCCGGCTGGGATCGATGGAGAGCACGGCGGCGGTGCGGCTGCCCGGACCGCTTTCCGCCTATGCCGAGAAGTATCCCGAGGTGGTGCTCGAGATGCGTACCGGCAATCCGACGCAGCTCGCGAACGCGCTCCTGGCGGGAGAGATCGACGCCGCCCTGGTCGCCGAACCTATCGCCGAGGCGAAGTTCGACTGGATTGTCGCGTTCGAGGAAGAGCCGGTGATCGTCACGTCCCATGACCATCCGGCCATCGATGAAAACTCACCCGTGCCGCGCACGGTGATCGTGTTCGAACACGGCTGCCCGCACCGCCGGCGGCTTGAAGAGTGGTATGCCGGTCGCAAGGACCTGCCCGAACGCACGATCGAACTTGGGTCCTACCACGCGATGCTGGGCTGCGTGCTGACCGGCATGGGCGCCGCGCTGGTGCCGCACAGCGTCATTTCCTCCTTTCCGGAAAAGGAGCGCCTGCGCGTAAACCACCTTCCGACCGGGCAGAACACGCTGCGCACGCTGATGATCTGGCCGAAGAACGTCAAATCGGCCAAGGTCGAAGCCCTGTGCGGCGTGCTGGAGGACTTGGGAAACTAGACCGTGTTGCCGGGAACTAGCCGGGTCGGCGCGACGATGACGTCGTCCACCGGTTCACCGCGAATGCGCGAGATCAGCGCCTCGGCGGCGGATTTGCCGAGGCTTTGCGTGCCGACCGCCGTTGTCGTCAGCCGCTGCGGTATGACCGAGGCGACCTCCATGCTGCCCCAGCCCGCAATGCCGACATCTCCTGGGATGTCGATGCCCTTCGACTGGCAATAGAACATGCCGCCGATCGCCATGGCATCGTCCTGGAAGTAGATCGCGTCGATATCGCCGGCCCGGTTGAGAACCGTCTCCGTGCCGTAGAACCCGGCATAAAATCCCGGCCGGTCGATCAGCACCTCTTTGGTCGCGAGCGGCCGATCCGATGCGCGCAAGGCTTCCTCGAAACCTTCGAGCCGCGCGGCGCCCATGCCCGGCGCATTGGCTTCCGCGCCCACATAGCCGATCCGGCGCCGCCCTTTCGAGAGCATGTATTGGCCCATCTCGCGCCCGCAGTCGTAATGGTTGAAGCCGACGGAGATGTCGAGCGGGCTGGTGTTGAGGTTCCAGATCTCGACGATCGGAACCGCCTGTGCCTTCAACAGCTCGATCGTCGCCGTCGTGTGGGTGCGGCCGCTGATGATCACCCCGGCCGGCCGCCATGACAGAATGTTGCGCACCCAGGCCTCTTCCGCCTCCGGCTCGTTTTCGTGCGAACCGATGATCGTCTGGTATCCGAAGCGGGAAAAGGCGTGGTTGATGCTGTCGAGCACGGTTCCGTAAAGCGTGCTCGAAAGATGCGGTACGCACACGCCGACAATGGTCGATGTCTGCTCCGAGCCGAAGGCGGCGGCGATACGGTTCGGAACGTAGCCGAGCCGCTCGACCTCGCGCATCACCCGGTCGCGCGTTTCGGCGGAAAAACCGCTCGCATTGCGCAGGACGCGCGAGGCGGTCATCTTGGAAACACCGGCCGCCTTGGCGACTTCCGCAAGGCTCACACCGCTTCGTTTATGGCTCTTCGACACCTGCTGTTCCCGAATTGTCGACGTTTAAGTTATCGATAACATTCTGCTTGACTCGCATCCGAGGTGCAACATATGCTGCCATTGAGTTACCGGTAACGCAACCAAAAAAGTGCGCTGCCGGCGGGGAGGAGCGCTATGGCCGTCGATTCGCGCAGCGGTTTGTTTTTCGACAATGTCGTCAAAACCTTTGGCGGCACGCATGCGCTGCGCGGCGTTTCGATGCATGTCGACCGTGGCGAGATCGTCGCACTGCTCGGCGAGAACGGCGCCGGCAAATCGACCCTGATCAAGGTACTCGGCGGCATTCACAAGGCCGACAGCGGCGGCGTCTATATCGACGGTGAGGTCTATGCGCACGCACCGGGCCGCGTCGACCACCGCCAGGCGGTCGCTTTTATCCACCAGGATCTCGGCCTCATCGAATGGATGACGATCGCCGAGAACATGGCCCTGGCGCAGGGCTACGCGCGCAGGGGCGGGCTGATCAACTGGTCCGCAGCAGATGAGCGTGCAGCCGAGGCACTGCAGAAGGTCGACTGCGATTTCGACCCGACGACCCGTATTTCCGATCTCAGCCGGACGGAAAAATCGCTCGTGGCGATCGCCCGCGCCCTGGCGGTCGAATGCGACTACCTTGTTCTCGACGAACCGACGGCCAGCCTTCCGGCTGACGAAGTGGAACGCCTGTTTGCCGCGCTGCGCCCGCTGAAGGAAAAGGGTGTCGGCATGATCTACGTGTCGCACCGCCTCGACGAGATCTTCAAGATCGCCGACCGGGTATCCGTCCTGCGCGACGGGATGATGGTCGGCATGCGCGACATCGCCCACACCACGCCCGAGGAACTGGTCAGCCTGATCGTCGGCAAACGGACCCGCGAGGTGGACCGCCCGGACAGCGGCGACGGATCGGCGATCCTGTCGGTCCGCGATCTGCGAACCGAGACCGTCGGTCCCGCAAGCTTCGAGGTCCATGAAGGCGAGATCGTCGGGCTTGTCGGCCTGCGCGGGGCCGGTCACGAGGATATCGGCCGCAGCCTCTTTGGCGAGACGGAGCACTTTGGAGAGGTTCAGCTCGGCGGTGCCGCGCCGGATCTTTCCTCGCCGCGCACGGCCATGCAATCCGGCATCGGGCTCGTTGCCCGTGACCGCGTCGTCGAATCCATCGCGCCGGCGCTCACCATCCGCGAGAACGCCTATCTCAATCCTGAAGTCACGGGCAGGGGGCTGTTCTCCTTCAAGTCCGTCGGAGACGAGGACGCCGACACGATCGCCCTTGGGCAAAGCCTCGGCCTCAGCCCCAACGATCCGACCCTGGCCATCGAAGCGCTTTCCGGCGGCAATCAGCAGAAGGTTGTGGTCGGACGCTGGCTTGCGGCGAACCGCAGGATGCTGATCGCAGAAGATCCGACGGCCGGCGTCGATGTCGGCGCCAAGGCCGAGATCTACGCGCTGCTATTCGATGCGGTCTCGCGCGGCATGGCCGTTCTCGTCGTTTCCACCGATTTCGAGGAAGTGGCGGCCATCTGTCACCGGGCGATCGTGTTCAGTCGCGGCCACGTCGTCACCGAGCTGTCCGGCGTCGGTCTTTCCACCGAGACACTGATCCAGGCGGCATCCGCCGGCGAGGCCGAGGATGCCATTGGCGAAAGGGTCAACCATGCAGTCAATTGAATCAAACGCCCTCGAGCCGACCCGTGCCGAGATGAAGGAACTGTCGCTGACGGCCAAATTGATACGGCTGGCCCCGGTCTACGGCCTCGTGCTTTTGACCCTCGGTCTCATCATCCTGTTCTCGATCCTCTTGCCGGATACGTTTCCGACCCTTTTGAACCTGCGCGCGATTATCTCCGACAAGGCGATCATCGCGCTGCTGAGCCTCGCGGCGATGATCCCGATGGCGGCGGGCCGCATCGACCTAACGGTCGGCTACGGCATCGTTTTGTGGCATATCCTTGCCATATCGCTGCAGACGATGTTCGGCATTCCTTGGCCGATTGCCGTCCTCATCGTGCTGTGCCTTGGCGCCTTCGTCGGCTTCCTCAACGGCATTCTCGTTGAAATCGCCAAGATCGACGCCTTTATCGCAACGCTGGGCACCGGGACGGTGCTTTATGCGCTGGCGCTCTGGCACACGGGCGGACGACAGGTGGTGGGCGTTTTGCCCGAAGGTTTTTATGCCGTGAACGGCACGTTCCTGTTCGGTCTGCCGATCACCGGCTACTACGTGCTGGCAATCACCGTCGCCATGTGGCTGCTGCTCGAATACACGCCCATCGGCCGCTATCTCTACGCCATCGGCGCCAATCCGCGGGCCGCCGAGCTCAACGGCATTCCGACGCGCAAATTCGTGGTCGGCGCCTTCATTTCATCGGGTCTCATGACCGCGCTTGCCGGTGTCATCCTGGCCTCCAAGCTGCGCATCGGCCAGGCGAGCGTCGGCCTTGAATACCTGCTGCCGGCGCTGGTCGGCGCCTTCCTCGGCTCGACCACGATCAAGCCGGGCCGGGTCAACGTGTGGGGCACCATTGTCGGCGTCGCGATCCTGGCGGTCGGCATCTCCGGCATTCAACAGTTCGGGGGCTCGTTCTGGGTCGAGCCCATGTTCAACGGCGTGACATTGCTCGTTGCCATCGGCATTGCCGGTTATGCGCAGCGCCGCAAGGGCGCGTCCCGAAAATAACGCAACACCGCTCAGGGAGGAAAACATGCTGAGAAGAACCTTTGTCACCGCAATGCTTGCAGCCGGCGTCGCGCTGCCCGCGCTGCCGGCCGCCGCCGACGCCGTCTCGGACGCCATGGATGCGGTGAAGAAACATGCCGGCCAGAAGAGCGCCTGGGACGGGCCGACGTCTGGCCCGAAAGCCGCCGACGGAAAGACCATCGTGGTGCTGGCCGCCGACATGAAGAATGGCGGCATCCTCGGCGTCACCAACGGCGTCGAGGAGGCGGCCGACCGGATCGGCTGGGAGGTGCGCGTCCTTGACGGTGCCGGCACCATCTCCGGCCGCACCGCGGCCTTCGGCCAGGCCATGGCCCTGAAACCGGACGGCATCATCATCAACGGCTTCGACGCGGTCGAACAGCAGGCCGGCATGGCACAGGCCCGCGAGGCCGGCATACCGATGGTCAGCTGGCATGCCTCTCCGGTCATCGGGCCGGATCCCGACAACGGCATCTTCGCCAACGTCTCGACCGACGCCATGGAGGTCTCGGCGGCAGCGGCGCAATGGGCCTTCGCCGATGCCGGCGGCGCGCCGAAAGTGGTGATCTTCACCGATTCGACCTATGCCATCGCCATCGCCAAGGCCGACCGCATCAAGGAGACGATCGAGGCGCTTGGCGGCACCGTTCTGGAATATGTCGACACGCCGATTGCCGACACGTCGAACCGCATGCCGACCCTGACCACGGCGCTGCTGCAGCGCTACGGCGATGACTGGACCCACAGCCTGGCCATCAACGACATCTATTTCGACTTCATGGGACCGGCACTCGCCGCCGCCGGCGTCAAGGGCGATGCCAATCCCAAGGCGGTTGCGGCCGGCGACGGATCCGAAAGCGCCTACCAGCGCATCCGCGGCGGACAGTATCAGTCGGTCACGGTTGCCGAGCCCCTCAATCTTCAAGGCTGGCAGCTCGTCGACGAGCTTAACCGCGCCATGCAGGGTGAGGACTGGTCCGGCTACACCTCACCGCTCCACGTGGTGACGGCGGAAAACATATCCTCCGACGGCGGCGACAAGAACATCTTCGATCCGGGCAACGGCTACCGGGACGAATACGCAAAGATCTGGGGCAAGTAGGATCTTCCACACTCCCAAGGCCAGCATGTCCGCTGGCTGAGTTGAGGCGCTTTTCGAAGCGCCTCTTTTTTGCAGCTGGGTGGGTTCAGACCACCGTTCCGCTCGGGTCGAAGAGATGCATCTTCGATCGGTCGATATGGACCGGCGCCATGTCTCCGGGCTGCAGCCTGTACTCGGGCGAGACCCGCATGGTAACCGGCTCGGCCGAGAACTCCGTTTGCAGATAGATGAGGGATTCGGCCCCGAGTTTCTCAATGATTTCGATCTTGGCCTCGAAGTCCGCCGCGCCGTTGTCGGCCATGGACAGGTGTTCGGGCCGGATCCCGAGCGTGACGGGACCGGGCGCCGCCTTGATTTCATGCCGGTCGGCGGTCACCGTCGTCGAACCGAACCGGACGGCGGGAACACCGTTCTCCTGCGTGACGTCAGCGGAAACGAAATTCATGGAAGGCGCCCCGATGAAGCCGGCCACAAAGGTGTTGGCCGGATTGTCGTAAAGCTCGATCGGTGTTCCGATCTGCTCGATTCGCCCAGCATTGAAGACGACGATGCGGTCGGCCAGTGTCATGGCCTCCGTCTGATCGTGGGTCACGTAGATCATCGTTGCGTCAATGCGGTTGTGCAGCCTGGCGATCTCCAGCCGCATCTGCACGCGCAGCGCTGCATCCAGGTTCGAAAGCGGCTCGTCGAACAGGAAGACCTTCGGATCGCGTATGATCGAGCGGCCGATGGCAACGCGCTGTCGCTGGCCGCCTGAGAGCTGGCGCGGCGTGCGGTCGAGCAGCGGTTCGATCTGCAGGGTGGCCGCGACTTCGCGCACGCGGCGGTCGATTTCGGCGCGTGGCGTCTTGGCAAGCTTCAGGCCGAAACCGATGTTTTCGGCCACCGTCATATGCGGGAAGAGCGCATAGGACTGGAACACCATGGCGATCTCGCGCTTGGCGGGCGCTACGTGCGTGACGTCGCGCTCGCCGATCACGATGCGGCCTTCCGTGGCGCTTTCGAGTCCCGAGATCATGCGCAGCATGGTGGACTTGCCGCAGCCCGACGGTCCGACGAAGACAACGAACTCACCATGCCGGACGGCAAGGTCGACGCCGTTGATGACCTGCACGTCGCCGAATGATTTGCGGATGTTTTCGAGAATGAGTTGTGCCATTTTCCTAACCTTTGACCGCGCCCATCGTCATGCCCTTGATGAAGTAGCGCTGGAAGAACAGGAACACGACCAGCGTCGGCAGGGTGGCGATCAGCGACAGCGCGCCCTGAACGCCCCAGGCGACGGAATACTGACCGCGCAGGTTGACGAGACCGAGCATGATGGTCCGCTTTTCGTCCGACTGGGTGAATATCAGCGGCCACAGGAAATCGTTCCAGATCCAGGTGAATTGCAGCGTTGCCAGGACGGCAAGCGCCGGCAGGCTGAGCGGCAGCGCAACCTTCGTCAGCACCTGCCATTCGTTGGCGCCCTCCAGGATAGCGGCCTCCCGCAGCGCGTTGGGCACCGTTGCGAAAAAATTGCGCATCAGGAGCGTGCAGATCGGGATGCCCATTGCCGTGTGGATGAAGATGAGCGGCCACAGCGTGTCGATGAGGCCGACCGCGTTGAACAGGCGGAAAAGCGGGATGAGAATGACCTGCGGCGGAAAGAACATGCCGGAGACGATCGCCAGGAACAGAAGATCGCTGCCGCGAAACGGCATCTTGGCAAAGACGTATCCGGTGAGCACGCCGAGCGCGATGGAGGCGGCGGTTGCAGGCGCGGCGACCAGCAGCGTGTTGATCAGGTACCGGTGGACCGCCGGATTGTTCAGCACCTCGGCGAAATTGCCGAGATAGAGTTGCGTGGGGATCGACCATAGTTCGCCGAGCGCGATGTCCCTTGTCGTCTTGACCGACGACAACAGCACGCCGATGGTCGGCGCCAGGAACAGCACGGCAAGGCACACAAGCACGACAAAGATGACCGCCGGCCAGGGATTGAACGGCTTGCGCGGTGTTTCGACGGCGTCGAGGATCTGCGCGTCAGCCATAAATCTCGTCCACCTTTTTTAGCTGGCGGAAGTAGATGCGGATGATGGTCAGCGCCAGAAGGAACAGGACAACCGAGATCGCACTGCCGTAGCCCATCAGATATTTCTTGAAGGATTCGTTGTACATGTGCATGGCGAGCGTGTCCGAACTGTTGAACGGGCCGCCGCCGGTCATGATGAAGAGGATGTCGAAGCCCTTCAGCGAGTTGATGACGCTGAGCGCAACGACCACCACGGTCGCCGGGGTCAAAAGCGGGATGATGACATGGCGGATGCGCTGCCAGGCCGAGGCGCCCTCGATCTCGCAGACTTCAAGGAGGTCCTCGGAGATTGAGGTCAGACCGGCGAGATAGATGACCATGGAAAGCCCGGTCTGCTGCCACGACCAGGCGACGATGACGGAGCCAAGCGCCGTGTCGGGTTTGGCAAGCCAGGCATAGTTGAGTGTGTTGCCGGTCACCTGGCTGATGACCGTGTTCAACAGCCCCCAGTCGGGCTGGTATATCCACACCCAGATCTGGCCGACGACGATCGCCGAAAGGCAGATCGGCAGGTAGAAGATCGACTTGAACACCGGGCCGCCCGGTATGCGGCTGTCGATGAGGAGCGCGAGGCCGAGGCCGAGCAGCGTCGGCAGCAGGATCGCGGCGGCAATCCAGATGGCCGTGTTGATGGCGGCGCCCAGAAACAGCCTGTCGGTGTAGATCTTGGCGAAATTCTCGAACCCGACGAAATCGTAGTCGGAGCTGAAGCCGTTCCAGTTTGTGAAACTGTAGTAGAATGAACTGACAAGCGGCCAGACCACCAGAAGCGTGAAAACACCGAGCGGCAAGGCCAGCAATACGATCCGCCAGAAACGGTCTTCCCGCTCCATCGATTTTTCCCTTTGCAGGCGGCCGCCGGATGGCTCCCGGCGACCGCGGAATCGAGCTGTGACTCAGCTTACTGCTTGAACGCGCCCGCGGCATCGCTCGAGGCTTGAGCGAGGATGTCGTCGACCTTGCTCGGATCATCCATGAATCGTGCGAACATGGAAAGACCGACTTCGGCGACGGGCGGCGGCGTCGCCAGGTCGTAGTTGAAGGCGAAGGTTTCCGCATTGGCAACGGTGGTGAACGCCTTCTGCATGACGGCGTTGTAGTTGGCCGGGTCGACATTCACATTCGCCGACAGTGCGCCGTAGGTTTTCGTCCACTCGGTCTGAACGTCGACATTGGCGGTCATGTAGTCGACAAAGGCTTCCGCGCCCTCGACGTTCTCGGCGTTGGCGGCGATGACCAGGCCGTCGACCGGACCGACCACGGCGTTCGAAACGCCGGCGTTGATTTCCGGGAACGGGAAGAAGTCGTAGTCGTCGGCGGGAACCAGTCCGATGCCGTTCCAGTAGCCGGTGATCCAGGTTCCCATAAGCGTCATGGCGGCATCGCCGCGCGCCACCTTGTCGGACGCGTCGGTCCAGCCGTCGGCGTTGGCGTTGGCAACGAAATAGCCCTTGTCGACGAGCTCCTTCCAAAGGCCCATGGCGTGTTTGACCTCTTCATCGTCATAGGAGGCCGATCCATCCATCAGCTTGGCGCGGTATTCCGGTCCGGCGGTGCGAAGCAGCAGGTAGTCGAACCAGAACTGGGCAGGCCAGCGGTCCTTGGAGCCGAGGGCGATGGGCGTTACGCCTTTGCCCTTGAGGGTTTCGCAGGCCGCGAGGAATTCCTCCCAGGTCTTCGGCATCTCGGTGATGCCCGCATCGGCCATGACCTTGGTGTTATAGAACATGCCGGCATAGTGGTAATTGAACGGCACCAGGTAACGCTTGCCGTCGTAGACCGTCGCGCTGTCGGCAACGGACTTTGCGATGACCTTGTCGAGGCCGTCCTTTTTCCACATGTCGTCGATGGGATGCAGCGCGCCGGAATCGACAACGAACTGGACGCGGGCACCCGCCCAGTAGCTGAACACGTCGGGAAGGCTCTTGCCTGCGGCCTGCACCAGAATCCCGGTCTTGAAGTCCTCGTGACCGATCGGGCTGTTCTTCAGCTTGTAGCCGGTGTCCTTTTCAAATTTGGCGACCTGCTCGTTGAAGACCTTCTGGCCGAACTCGCCGGTAAAGTAGTGGCTGATGGTGACATCACCCTTGTCCTGTGCCGTTACCGGGCCGGCGATCATCAGGGTCGGCGCGACGATCGCGGCTGCAAACAGCTTTCGCCTGCTGAGATTGGGCATGTGTTCCTCCCGTCTAAGTTTACACATATTACACTTTTGAGCTGTGTATGCTCATGTCATCCCATAATTTCGACAATTGTCAACAAAAAGTATTGCATATCTGAAAGAATTATGAAGATATTGGCACATTATCCGCAAAAGGAGCAATAAGTTTAATCATGTTGAACTTTCAGTACAACACTGGTAAACATTCAACAATTGAACCGATCCGGAAAGGAACTGCTCCAATGCGACTTCTGCAATCTTTGACCCGCGGCCTGCAGGCAATCGATTATATGAGCGGGCACACCGGACCCGTTCGCCTGACCGATGTGGCCAGCGCATTGGGCGTGGAAAAATCCAATGCATCCCATGTGCTCAAGACGCTGGTCGCGGCCGGGTTCGCGCAGCAGGATCCGAGCCGCCGCTACCGGTTGACGGACAAGGTCGCGTCATCGGCGCGCCAGCAGCATTCCCTCGAAGAAATCGTCGCCTGCAAGCAGGCGTGGCGACCGGCGCTGCAGAGCCTCGTTGCGCAGACCGGAGAGTGTGCCCATCTGGCCGTGCTGGTAAAATCCCAGGTCTGGTACATCGACAAGATCGACTCGACCCTGCCGTTGAAAGTGGATCACCCGATCGGCTCGCTGTCGCCGTTGCACTGCACAGCGCTCGGCAAAGCGTTTCTGGCATTCGGCGCGGCCGAGCCGGAGATGCCGCTCAGGACATACACGGACAAGACCATCACGTCGCCCGACAGGCTGCGCGACGAAACGCAGCGGGTGCGGGCAAAAGGCTATGCCGTCGACGACGAGGAGTTTGCGCCCGGCATCCGGTGTGTGGCGCGGCCGGTTTTTGATGCCGAAGGCAGGATGATCGCCGCCATCGGCGTGTCCGGCCCGACCGTGCGCATCGACGATGCCCGCCTTGCCGAACTCGGCGCCATCGTCGCGGAAGTCTCGAATGAACAAACGGAGGAAATGGGTGCATGACCAATCAGCCCATCAGGGTCGGTTTTGTCGGAACGGGCCGGATTTCCGACCTGCATGCCATCGAGTATCGGCAGAATCCGCATGCCCGGATCGTCGGTCTGTGCGATCGCGATGCGGCGCTTGCCAAGGGCAGGGCTGAGGCCTGGGGCGTCGGCGAGGCGTTTGTGTCAGACGACATCGACGCGTTTCTGGCGCGACCCGATATTGACCTGGTCGAGATACTGCTTCCGCATCACCTCCACATGGACGCCGCGGAAAAGGCCATCGATGCGGGCAAGATCGTTTCGCTGCAGAAACCGATGTGCATGTCGCTGGAAGAGGCCGACCGGCTTGTTGCCGCTGCCGACGCATCGGAGCGGCCGTTCAAGGTGTTCGAGAACTTCATCTTCTATCCGCCCGTTATTCGGGCAAAGCAGCTTATTGACGAAGGCGCGATTGGCGAACCTTTGTCGATCCGCATCAAGAGCAATCCGGGCACCAGCAGCACCGCCTGGAACGTGCCGAAAGGGGCAACGGCTTGGCGGCAGAACAAGTCTGAAGCCGGGGGCGGGCCGCTGGTGTTCGACGACGGGCACCACAAATTCGCGCTCGCCTGGCATTTCATGGGCAATCCAGAGGAGGTGCACGCCTTTATCGGCAGCACAAGGGACCGGGACGGCGCCTATCTCGACGCGCAATCGATCATTTCGTTCCGCTTTCCGCAGAACCGCATCGGCAATCTGGAAGTCGTCTACTCGCCGGAACTGGAAATCGACACCCGTCACTACGCACAGGACGACCGGGTGGAAATCACCGGCTCGAAGGGCGTCATCTGGATCAATTGCGGACACGGTCGGTTGGGCAACCCGCCGCCGGTTGCGCTCTATCGCGACGGCCGGATGACCGAGTATCTGGATGTCGCGACCGGCTGGGAACAGAGCTTCGTCCTGTCGACACGACACTATATCGAGGCGCTCAACAACAACGGAAAGCCGGTCCTCACGGCAGACGAGGGCAGGCAGGTGCTGCGTTTCGCGCTTGCCGCCGAAGAGTCGGCCCGGACCGGCCGGCCGGTTGCCGTCAACGGCTGATCGGGGGCGAAGGATCGTGGCGGACACAGTCAATACTGCATCATTACCGGCCAGCGCGGAGGCGAGGGCGGCCTGGCTTTCGCAAAGCGGGGGGCTGAATGCGGCGATCGACGCCGGCCTGCTTGACGCGACCGTTACCCTGCCGCTCGCGGAGGCGCTGGTCCTAGGGCTGATGCGTCAGGGTGTCACCAAATACCTGGCCATCTTCGGACACGGCTCGACGACCTTCGGCGAGGTCCTGCGCGTTTACGAGGAACACGGCCTTGTTCGCTGCTGGCAGTGCCGCAACGAAGTGGAAATGGCCCACGCGGCAACGGCCCTTCGCTGGGTCTATGGCGAGCCCTGTGCCGTCGTCACGTCCATCGGGCCGGGCGCCCTGCAGGCGATGGCGGCCTCGTTGGCGGCCAGTTCGAACGGGGTCGGCGTTTATCACCTCTACGGGGACGAAACGACCCATGGAGAGGGCTACAACATGCAGCAGGTGCCGAAACCGGCACAGGGGCTGTTCGGTCAGATAACCGCCCTGATGGGGCAGTCCTATACGCTGCACAGTTCCGGTGCGTTGCGCGACGCGCTGCGAAAGGGTGCAATGACGGTCTTCCATCCCTGGCGGCCCGGACCCTTCTATCTCAACCTGCCTCTCAACACGCAGCCGCAGGAGACAATGCTTCGACCGGAGTCCCTGCCAGTCGTTCCGGCGTTCGAGCCGGCGGTTCCTGCCGGCGACGACGGAGTTAAGGAGGCGGCCGGGCTGATTGCCGGCGCACTGCGGGTAGCGATCAAAGCCGGCGGCGGCGCGCGTCCATTCGCGCGGCAGCTCCGTGAACTCGCCGAGCGGGCAGGGGCTGCCGTGGTTCTAAGCCCCGGATCGACCGGGGTGCTGCCGGACGCGCATCCGCAGAATATGCATGTCGGCGGCTCGAAAGGATCGATCAGCGGCAATTTTGCCATGGACGAGGCCGAGCTGCTCGTGGTCGTCGGAAGCCGGGCCGTGTGCCAGAGCGACTGTTCGGGTATCGGCTGGCCGCGCGTCCGCAACGTGATCAACATCAATGCCGATCCCGTCGACGTTCAGCATTACAATCGGACCGTAGCCCTGTGCGGCGATGCAGGAAGACTGCTGGAGATGCTCGCGGACAGGATCCGAAGTGATCACCCGCAATGCGCCGACGGCAAAACCGCCTGGTTGGCCGCCTGCGCCGAGAAAAAGGCCGAATGGCTGGGATTCAAGGCAGCGCAATACGAAGCGAACAGTCCGGTTGACGAGGTCTGGGGCCGGAAGGTGCTGACGCAGCCGCAGGCAATCAAGACAGTCGCCGATTTCTGCAAGGAAAAGCAGGCGATCAAATTCTTCGATGCGGGCGACGTGCAGGCCAACGGGTTCCAGATCGTCGAGGATGACCGGCCGTTCGAGACCTTCACGGAATCGGGTGCCTCCTACATGGGATTTGCAGTCTCCGCGCTGCTCGCCGGTGCGATGGCCGAAAGGGGCCGGTATTCGGTCGCCTTCACCGGTGACGGATCGTTCATGATGAACCCGCAGATCCTCATCGACGGTGTCGAGCACGGCGTAAATGGCACGATCGTGCTCTTCGACAACCGCCGGATGGCGGCAATAAGCCACCTGCAGATCGCGCAGTATGGCAGGGACTTCCGCACCGCCGATTCCGTGCCGGTTGACTACGTGCAGATGGCGGCGTCCGTGAACGGAGTCCTCGCGCTGTCAGGCGGTTTCGATCGCCGGTCGCTCGGCGCTGCGCTTGAACGGGCATATGAACACGCCGGCCTGAGCCTGATCCATGTGCCTGTCTACTACGGGCCGGATGCGATCGGCGGAATGGGCGCATACGGCCAGTGGAACGTCGGCAGCTGGTGCGATGATGTTCAGCGGCAATATGCCGAAACGCTGATCTGATCCGATGCACGAGGAACAATTATGTATGACGCGTATGGCCTTCTGATCGAAGGCGAGTGGCGGACCGCGGAAAACGGCGGCCGCCAGGAGGTTTTCAGCCCCGTCACCGAGACGGCCGTCGGTTCCGTTCCGGCCGCCGCAGAGGCCGACATCGACGCGGCCCTGCAGGCGGCCGATCGCGCTTTCGGTCCCTGGTCGAAGACTGCAGCGTGGGACAGGGCAGCGGTTCTGCGAAAGGCAGCCGACCGCATTCGCGAGCGCAATGGGGAAATCGCGCGCCTCATGAGCACCGAGACCGGCAAGCCGCTTGCGGAGGCGGCGGCGGAAGTCAATGCGGCGGCCGATCAGTTCGAATGGTACGGCGAGGAGGCCAAACGCGTTTATGGCCAGCTCATTCCGGGGCGCAATGCCGAGGAGCGCCTGTCGGTCTCCTATCAGCCGGTCGGTCCGTCTCTTTCGCTTTCGGCCTGGAACTTTCCGGCCCTTCTCCCGGCCCGCAAGATCGCCGCGGCGCTGGCCGCCGGATGTTCGGTCATCGCGCGGCCGGCGTCCGAAGCGCCCGGTTCCTGCCTTGCCATCGGCCAGGCGCTCATTGACGCAGGGCTGCCGGCCGGCGCGCTGTCCATCCTGACCGGGCCGGCCGTCCCGATGGTCGGTCAACTGATCGCCTCGCCGGTCATCCGAAAGGTCTCCCTCACCGGCTCGGTTCCGGTCGGAAAGGAAATCCTGCGCCAGTGCGCCGAAGGCATCAAAAAGGTGACACTGGAACTCGGCGGACATGCGCCGGTGATTGTCCATGCCGATTTCGACCCGTTGGCAGCCGCTGAAAAGCTTGCCGCCACCAAATTCCGCAACTGCGGCCAGGTCTGCATTTCGCCAAGCCGCTTTTACGTGCACCGGTCCATCTGCGCAGCCTTCGAGGAGCGATTTGCCGCCTATGCGAAAAGCCTTGTCGTCGGCGATGGCCTCAGGGAAGGCGTCACCACAGGCCCGCTGATCAGGCGGCGCGCGCTCGACGGCGCCTTGCGCCTCATTGAAAATGCTGTCGAGGAAGGCGCGCGGCTGGTCGCCGGCGGCGGCCGGCCGAACGGCCTGAACAACGGACATTTCCTTGAACCGACTGTCCTTGCCGGTGTTCCGGACAAGGCCCTGATTATGTCGCAGGAGCCCTTTGCGCCGGTTGCGCCTATTGCCGCCTTCGAAGATTTCGACGATGTTGTTGCGCGCGCCAATGCAACCCCGTTCGGTCTTGCATCCTATGTGTTTACCCACGACAGCGCACTCGCTGCCGAAACCGCGGACGCGCTGGAGGCCGGAATGGTCGGCATCAACGAGACCCTGCTCGCCACCGCGGAGGCGCCGTTTGGCGGCACCAAGGAGAGCGGTTTCGGACGCGAGGGAGGAAGTCTGGGCATTCTCGACTATCTGACGCCGAAATATATCCGCCACCGCCTGGTACCCGGAGGTATCCATGCCGTATAGGCCGAAAGGGCTCGACAACGGACTGACGGACTATGGCGACCGGGACTTCGCCCGCTATCTGCGGCGCTCGTTCGCCAAGTCCATGGGCTACGCGGAAAAGTCGCTCGACAAGCCGATCGTCGGCATCTGCTATACCGAAAGCGGCTTCAACAACTGCCATCGCCACTTTCCCGAAATGCTCGAAGCGGTCAAACGGGGTATCACGGCCGAGGGCGCGCTGCCGGTGCCGTTTCCGGTCATTTCTCTCGGAGAGGTGTTTCTCAGTCCGACATCGCTGGTCTACCGCAACCTCATGGCGATGACGGTCGAGGAGATGATCCGCGCCCAGCCGATGGATTCCGTTGTGCTGATGGGCGGCTGCGACAAGACGGTTCCGGCGCTGTTGATGGGCGCCGCCTCGGCCGGCAAGCCGGCGGCGCTTGTCGTTGCCGGCCCGATGATGACCGGCCGCCACCGCGGTGAGCGTCTCGGGGCCTGCACCGATTGCCGCCGTTTCTGGGCCGATTTTCGTGCCGGCAAGGTGGACGGAACGGAGATCGCACAGGTCGAAGGCCGGCTCGCCGTGACCGCGGGCACCTGTGCCGTGATGGGCACGGCAAGCACGATGGCACTGATTGCCGAGGCGCTCGGCATGATGCTGCCCGGCACCGCGGCGATTCCGGCGGTTCATGCCGACCGTCTGCGGGCGGCGGAGGAGACCGGGGAAACCGCTGCGCGGATGGCTATCTCAGGCGGCCCGACGCCGGACAGTCTGATTACGCCTGAATCGGTGGAAAACGCACTGCGTGTCCTACAGGCCGTTTCCGGCTCCACCAATGCCGTCATCCATCTTGCCGCCATCGCCGGGCGGATGGGGATCGAGATCGATCCCGAACACTTCAACAGGCTGTCGGACGAAACGCCGGTCCTGGTCGATCTGAAGCCGGTCGGCGCCGGCTATATGGAAGATTTTCACGCTGCCGGAGGCCTGGAAGGCGTGCTGCGCGGTCTCAAGGACAGGCTGCAACTCGGCTGCGGGGACGTTGCCGGCCAGACGCTCGGCGCGCGGCTCGACAAACCGCTTCAGGATCCCATCGACACGCGCGTCATTCGCACCGTTGGCGACGCGATCAGCAAAAATGGCGGTCTCATCGCACTGCACGGATCGCTGGCGCCGCAGGGAGCCGTCCTGAAACGCGCCGCCGCCACGCCCGAACTGCTTGAACATGAGGGCAGGGCAGTGGTGTTTTCATCGCTTGAGGACCTGTCCGAACGCATAGACGATCCTGATCTTGATGTTGCCGCGGACGACATTCTCGTCCTGCAGAATGCAGGGCCGAGGAGCCCTTCGGGCATGCCCGAGGCGGGCTATCTGCCGATCCCCAGAAAGCTTGCCCAAAACGGCGTCAAGGACATGGTCCGCATCTCGGATGCCCGCATGAGCGGCACCGCCTTCGGCACCATCGTCCTGCATGTGACGCCCGAGGCCGATCTGGGAGGACCGCTGGCGCTCGTGCGGAACGGCGACCGCATCCGCCTCTCCGCTGCGCAAAAGACGGTGGACCTGCTGGTGGAGCCGGATGAACTGGAGCGAAGGCGCGCCGAACGGACCGAAAGGCCCGCACCGGCCGAAAGGGGCTACGCAAAACTCTATCGCGACAGCGTGCTCCCGGCCTACGCGGGCTGTGATTTCGATTTCCTGAAGGGCTGAGGGGGAGGGGGCTGCCGTATACTCAAGCGGCCGGGAACCGAAGCGCGATGCGCGCGGTTCATCCGGTTTCCTCAAGCATCGTCGCGTTTCCACTCTCGACAATCACGCCGCCGCGCCAGTCTCCGGTTTCGACATCCCGGACCATGACGTCCCTGACAATGTCATAGGCAGCCTTCGCGGCACGTGAGAGCGGGCGTGAATTGGGGACGGCCAGGCAGACCGTCCGCGTCAGGCCCGGGTTGATGATCTTGCGCGCATCCAGATCGCCCGTGTGCCAAAGGTCGGCCATCGACGGCCAGTTCATCACGGTTGCGCCGAGTCCGGCGCTTACCATGCTCCGGATCGTCAGGAGAGACTGCTGCTCGAAGCGGATGTTCAGCTGCCGTCCGGCCTTGATCATCATGTTTTCCAGATTGCGTCGCACATGCACCCTGCGATTGGGCATGATGAGCGGCACGCCCTCAAGATCGGCAAGCTCGATATCGGTTGTGTTGGGATCGGGATGTTCCCGCTTGACGAAGAAGAACAGGCTTTCCCGCAGCACCGGATCGAAGGTGACGTTCTGCAGATGGCCGACATTCGCGATGATCCCGAAATCAACCTTGCCGGAGTCGATTGCCTGTCCCGCCTGGTAACCCAGGCCGTCCTCGATGTTTACGGAAAGCCCCGGGTGGCGGGTATAGACCGCCTGCACGATGTTGACCGCGAGCTGCGAGGCCATGCCCACCGGCAGGGCGATGCTTATTGCGCCTTCCAGCCGGTGTGAATCCGTTCGCATCTCGGCCTTGACGACATCGACCTTCTGGAGGATGGCGCGCGCGTGGGCGTAGAATTTCTGTCCTGCCTCTGTCACTTTCGTGCCGCCCGGGCCACGGGAAAACAGAATACATCCGACTTCTTTCTCAAGATTGGAAATCTGCCTGCTGAGCGCGGGCTGGGCGACGTTCAGTTCGCGTGAAGCCGAGATGAATCCGCCATATTCGACGACCCCGCAGAAGTACCGGAATTGTATGAGCTTCATCTTGCGCCTGCCGTTTCTGTGATACTCATTTGATATTCGATGTGCGTCGAAGTGGTCAACCTGGACGAATTTAGCGGCCTGATCTGCAAAAATGTGCTTCAATTGCCGTCGGGATAGCGAATTCGACAATTCAAGTCGGAGATCACCGGCATCTTGATAGCAGAACGGCATCAGGTAAATGCCGTGAAACAATTAGCCTTCGACCGGGCGTGCCCTACGATGGACCCGATAAGGCCGATACATCGAGCGGCTGAAATCGTGGGAGGAATACGATGAGATCTCTGAAGGCACTGTGTGGCTCAGCCGTGGCAGCGGCATTATGCCTGGGCCTTGGCATGCAGTTCGCTGCGGCGGATGAATATCCGAGCAAACCCATTGAAATGGTGATCGGGTTCAAGCCGGGTGGATTTTCTGACGCCATGGCGCGCAAACTGTCCGAACCGCTGACGGAGGCCCTGGGCCGGCCCATCGTGCACACCTATATGGGCGGAGCGGGCGGCAGCATCGCAGCGACAGCCGTCAAGGAAAAGGACCCGGACGGCTACACGGTCGTCGTCGCCACCAGTCTGACCTTCGCGTTCAATCCGCTTCAGGGCGAGGTCACCTACACGAAAGACGACTATGACTACCTTTTGACCATGGCGCGGTTCGAAGGTGCCTTCGTGTCGCTGGCCGACAAGCCGTGGACCGACTTTTCGTCGATGATCGAACACGCGAAATCCACGGGCACGCCCATCAAGTTCGGCTCGCTCGGTCCGGCGGACCGGGCGCAGATGGATGCCGTGGCCAAGGCGACGGGTGTCACGTTCATCCCGCTGCCGATCAAGGGCGGTGCGAACATGATGCAATCGCTTCTCGGCGGCCATGTCGATTTCGGCATGAGCGGCGGGCCGCACGTGAAATACGTCAACTCGGGCGAGATGATTGTCCTGGCCGCATCCGGTTCGGAGCCTTTGAATGCAACGCCGGACGCGGCAACCATGGCCGGATTGGGGTTCCCCGCCGTCAGCTACAACTCGGTGATCGCAGCGCCCAAGGGCCTGCCCGCCGGGGTTAAGGCCAGACTCGAGGCAGCCCTGCTCGACGCGGCCAACAGCGCCGAATTCCAGGAACTGGTGCAAAGCCGCTTTGTCGGGATACCGCCGATGGGCGCTGACGACACCGCCGCCTCGATCAATGCAATTTCCGAAACCATGAAATCGGTGCTCGCGGATTCGGGCAACTGAATCGTGGTGAAGACCGAGCGCGGGGGCACGGGTCGGTGACAAACCGGAACATCGCATCGTTGGTCCTTGTGATACTGGCAGGGATTGCTTTGTGGATGTTGCCGGCCCATGTCCGTGGCGACAACCGGCTGTTCGCGATGAACGGAACCCTGCTGCCGGCACTGGCGATCGCGCTGATCCTCGCACTGTCGCTTCTTGATCTGATTTTCGGTCTTTTGTCGTCGGCGCGCTCCGGGGCGAATAAAAGGACACCTGGACCGGACGACGTCCGGCTGTCGGGGGCCAGTCTTTACGGTCTGGCACTGGTGACGGTTGCCGGCGGACTGTTTGCCTTTGCCCTGCCGTGGGCCGGGTACCTGCCGGCTTCATTTGCGCTGGTTCTCGTGCTTATGATCGGCACCGGCGGCCGGAGTCCGGTCATCCTTTTATCCGTTGCGGTCGCGGCGGTGATCGTATTGTTTCTCGGCCTGCGCTACGGCCTTGGCGTTCATCTGCAGATCTGGCCCGATCTGGCCGGTTTGGTGGCCTGACCATGGACGCGCTTTTGACAGGTGTCCAGAACGCCCTGACTCTGGGACCGCTGATTGCCATAGCGGCAGGCGTTTCCGTCGGCATTTTCATGGGAGCGGTGCCGGGCCTGACGGCGGCGATGGCCATCGCATTGCTGGCGCCGATTACCTTCGGCATGGATCCGCTGACGGCCATCGCTTTCCTGATCGGCATCTACAAGGGCGGGACATTCGGCGGATCGATCTCGGCCATTTTGCTGAATGTACCCGGTTCCCCGGAAGCGACCGCGACCGCCTTCGACGGCTATCCCCTGGCGCGATCCGGCCGTGTGAAACAGGCGCTGCAGATGGCGCTGTTCGCATCGGTCGGCGGTGCGTTGCTGGCCGATCTGCTGCTCTATGTCGTGGCCGCGCCGTTTTCGACGATCGCGCTCAAGTTCGGGCCGACCGAGCTGACATTCGTGGTGCTGTTCGCATTCACCTTCGTTGCCGGGCTTACCGGAAAATCCATGCTGCGGGGCATGACGGCCTGTGCCTTCGGGGTGCTGTGCGCCATGGTCGGCCTTGACCCGATGTCGGCTTCGCCGCGCATGACTTTCGGGTATGTGGAGTTGCTCGACGGGTTGCCGCTTTTGCCGATCGCCATTGGAATGCTTGGATTGGCGGAGGTGATGATGGCGGCCGAACGCGCCGTCAAGCGCCGGCGATCCGGCGCTGATATCGGTACGGCCGCTATCAGCAGCACCAGCGGTCCGTCCTTGTCGATCGGTGTGTTCCTGTCCCACTGGAAAACGGTTCTGCGATCCAGCCTCATCGGATCGGCCATTGGCGCCCTGCCGGGGATCGGCGCATCGATGGCGGCATTCGTGGGATACGGTTCGGCGCGCCGGTACTCCAGGACACCGGAAAATTTCGGCAAGGGCTCGCTGGACGGTGTCGCGGGGCCGGAAGCGGCCAACAGTGCGGTCGTCGGCGGCAGCTTCGTCCCGCTGCTGACACTCGGAATACCCGGCAATGTCATGACCGCACTCCTGATCGGCACGTTTCTTGTTCACGGCATCGAACCGGGACCGCACGTCTTCAAAACCGAGCCGGTTCTGATCTACGGGATCTTCACAATCCTGTTTGCGGCGAACTTCTTGAACCTCGCCATCGGCCTCCTGGGCAGCGGGCTTTACAGCCACATCGTCAAGGCGCCGGAATATGTCAGCTACTCGATCATCGGGCTGACTTGCCTGACCGGTGTTTTCGCCTCGACCAATAGCCTTTTCAGTCTCTACATCATGATCATCTTCGCCGTGATCGGGTACCTGATGAAGAAGTTCGATTATTCCTTTGTCGCGTTTCTGATCGGCTTTGTGCTGGCCCCGGAGTTCGAGGTGTCGTTCCGGTCATATCTGCTCGTCGCGCAGGGAGATCCGGTGGGACTTCTCCTTCAAAGGCCCATTGCGCTGGTGTTTTGCGCCCTGACGATCATCGCCATCATCCGGATCTGCTGGACAGAGCACAAAAATCGCGATGCGGCGCCGTCGCACCTCAAATCAAGCGAACACTAACACCCGGAGCCCCTCATGAACGTCCAATCGAAAATCCGCGGCGGCACGATCCTGGCGCGGTCCCTGAAGGAGAAGGGCGTTGAACATGTCTTCACGCTGGCCGGGGGATTCTGCAATCCGGCGCTGGAGGGGTTCATGGAATGCCAGATGCCGGTGATCAACTGTCCCCACGAGCAGGTGGCCGGACACTTGGCCGACGGGCACACGCGGATCACGCGCAAACCCGCGGTCTGCCTGGTGGGTCCGGAAGGCTTCGCCAATGCGGTGCCGGCGATGCTGGAAGCCTGGGGCGAGCGAAGCCCGGTGATATTCGTAACCGGCTCGTCGACGCTCAAGCGCCAGGGTGCGGGCGGGTTCAAGGAAATCGATGACGTGGCCATCGCCGCGCCGCTGACCAAATATTCGGTGCAAGTCACCGACGGCACACGCATCAGCGAATTCGTGGACCGCGCCTGGCATGCCGCCACGACCGGCTATCCCGGCCCGGTTCACCTGGCTTTGCCCGTCGACATCATGTTTTCGTCCTTTGCCGAGGACGCGGGCCGCGACGAACGCCCGTTTGACCGGACCGGCCGTCCCGTCCCCCGCGCCTGGCCCGATCCGGAACGCCTGGAGGAGGTGCTGGCACTCGTTAGAAGTGCCGAGCGGCCGGTATTGATCGGCGGACACGGCGTCTGGTGGTCGGGCGGTGAAGAAAAACTGGCCATGGCCGGCAACAAGCTGCGCATGCCGATTTACAACGTTCCCTACCACACGAAGATGCTGGCGACGGACTGCGAGGCCTATATGGGATTGGCCGATTTCCATCAGTACCAGCCCTCCAGATCTGCGATCCAGGAAGCCGACCTGGTGCTGATGGTCGGCTGCCGGCTCGACAATCAGATGAGCTTTGGCAACCCGCCGTTCATCCAGGCCGAAACAAGGCTCGTTTGCGTGAACGGCAGCCACGAGGAACTCGACTACAACATCGGCGCCGATGTCCAGCTCCTGTCCGATGCCGGAGCGTTTCTCGACGCCCTGCGCGATGTCGGCCGGACCTGGACGGACTGGTTCGATCTCCAGCTGGCCAGGCGGACACAGTGGGTTCAAGAATGGTCGGATCACATCGCCGGCGAGACGGCAAAAGACATGGCACAGGGCCGAAAGATCCACCCGTTGCAGCTGGCGCTGGACGTACAGGCCAATATGAAAGACGGCGACTGGCTGGTGTTCGATGGCGGCAATACCCATTTCTGGAACGAGATTGCCACGAACATCTCAGCGGCCCGGGGTCGGGTTCTGGGCGGGATCCTGCACCCCGGGAATTACAGCCTTTTGGGGGTGGGGGTCTCGTACGCGCTGGCGGCCAAGAACGTGCATGCCGACAGGACCGTCGTCCTGGTCACGGGCGATGGCGCATTCCTGTCGGGCGGACTGTCGGTCGAAGCCTGTTTTCAGGAAAACATACCCGTCGTCGTGGTGGTGGACAACAACGGCGGGCTCGACTGCATCAGCCAACAGCAGGAGCGGCTGTTTGGCAGTAGCAGGCACTTCGCCACCGATTTCCGGGACATTCCGTTTCACACCATGTTCGAGGGTCTGGGCGGGCACGGCGAGCTGGTGACAAGGCGCGACGAGTTGCCCGGAGCGCTGGAGCGCGCGATTGCCAGCGGCAAAACCGCCTGTGTGAACGTCAAATGTCGCGGTGTGATCAGCCCCATCGTCGCCGCCACGGCCGACAAGCGCGAAAAGGCGTCGATTGAATAATGGCGGTTGTTACTTCGCATGTCCTCAATGCAGTCGACGGCACCCATGCCGGCGGTGTCGAAGCCACCCTCTATCGCTGCGGCGAACCGGACCCGGTCTTCGCCACGCGAACGGATGCCGGCGGGCGGTTGTCGCAGGAGATCGATCTCGGCACGGCGGATCCGGACACCCAATACGAGCTTGTGTTTGCCACCGCATCCTACTGGGCCGGCCGCCCTGAAGGCGCAGGCCGCATTCCCGAAATCGTGCTGCGGTTCACGATGCCGGACCGGAACGGCACGTACCATATGCCCCTTATCCTCAGCCCGAATGCATATACAGTGTGGAGTTCAGACGGTTGACTGACAGACAAGCCGGCGCCGGCGAAGCACCTTCACTGGATGCGATCTGCGATCGCCTCAAGGAGATCGTCGGTCCGGGCGGATGGCTCGCGGGCGCCGATACCGGCCGTTACACGCAGGACCCGCGCGGACGTATCACGGCGTCTGCAAAACTTGTGCTTCGCCCGAAGGAGACGAACGCCGTCGCGGACATCCTGCGGACCTGCAATTCCGCCGGCATCGGTGTCGTCCCCTACGGCGGCGGGACGGGCGGCGCCATCGGGCACATGGATCCCCGCGGCGGCGCCCCCATTGTCCTGTCGCTGGAACGCATGAACAAAATCCGCAGCGTTTGCGCCGAAGACAATGCGATCGTGGCCGAGGCGGGGGTTACCCTCGCCGAAATCCGAATGGCGGCGGCGCAAGCGGCGCGCTGCTTTGGGCTGTCGCTTGCCTCTGAGGGAAGCTGTACGATCGGCGGCAATCTGTCCAGCAACGCGGGCGGAAAACAGACCATCCGATACGGCAACGCGCGTGATTTGTGCCTTGGGATCGAAGCCGTGATGGCGGACGGTTCCATCCTGAACGGGCTGAGCCCCTTGCGCAAAGACAATACGGGCTACGACTTGCGTCACCTGCTGATCGGCTCGGAGGGTACGCTTGGTGTCATCACCGCGTGTTCGCTGAAGCTCGATGCGAAACCGCAGGAGGAATGCACCGCGATGTGCCCTGTCGCCTCGCCGCAGTCGGCCCTTGATCTGCTTCATCATTTGCGCGGTTCGCTTGGCGAGGTGATATCGGCCTTTGAGCTGATGTCGGCCACCGGAATGACGCTGGCACTCAAACATTTTCCTGAGCTGCGCAATCCGTTCGACACGCCGCATGACTGGTATGTCCTGGCCGAAATCGCCGGACCGGAAGGGATCAGGAAAGCCCTGGAACGGGGACTGGCGGAAGCCCTCGAGAAGGAACTGATCCAAGATGCCGTGTTGTCCGGGTCCGAACGCCAGTCGCAGGCGCTGTGGGCGCTGCGCGAAAACGCCTTTGAATACAACAAGCGCGAGGGCGTCCTCTACAGCTCTGACACTTGCGTGCCGTTGAGCAGGATCCGGCAATTCGTCGAAACGACGCAGCGCAATCTCCGCGCGCTTGACCCGGGGCTTCGGATCAACGTTTACGGCCATGTCGGCGACGGGAATATTCACGTGAACGTCTTCCCGCCGGACGCAGGAGGACACAATTCAATCACATCGGCGGCCGTCGCTGAGGTCATCTACGAGGCCACCCACGGATGCGGTGGCTCGATCAGTGCCGAGCACGGCATCGGGCGCGCCAAAAAGACGACGCTGCTGCGCTATGGCGATCCCACAAAGCTCTCGGTGATGCGCGGCATCAAGAAGGCGATCGATCCCAACGGGATCATGAATCCCGGGGCGCTGCTGTGAGGGCAGCGTGATGTCCGCAGGGCGCGCTCTTGCTTCGACGGTCGGTTATATTCCGAGGTCGAGTCTTGGTCTCCAGAAGGGTCTGAAGAGTTCGATCTTTGGGCAGCGGTCCATGACGACCCTGAGGCCGGCGTCCTCGGCGAGCTTGGCGGCGTCGTCGTCATAGACGCCGATCTGGCCCCACAGCACCTTGGCGCCAATGTCGATCGCTTCCTGGGCGATGCCGTAGAGCTCCTCCT
>NZ_SPNT01000009.1 GCF_004959855.1 Nitratireductor sp. XY-223
TGCAGCATCTCTGCACCGTCTTTGAAACGTCAAATCAGGAGGAGGAGATAGAATCGGAATGACAAACGGCAAACTTCAGGCCCAAATCAAACGGTCGGAAAAAGATGTGTGCATACGGTAGCCGCTGGAGGGCGTTCCGCGGGCGGCCGCCAATCTGCCGGATGACGGCTGGGCCTGCGTGATCACCGGCGTCGGCGGCACGGGGGTTGTCACGATCGGCGCGATCCTCGGCATGGCGGCCCATCTGGAAGGCAAGGGCTGCGGCATGATCGACATGGCAGGACTGGCGCAAAAGGGCGGCGCGGTTCTTTCCCATGTCCGTATTGCGGCACGCCCGCAGGATATCACGGCGATCCGGGTGCCGGCGGGCAAGGCAGACCTGGTGCTGGGCTGCGACCTGGTCGTTTCGGGTTCGCGCAAGGTGCTGGCGTCGGTGCACGAGGGGAAAACCATGTTTGTCGCCAATACGGCGGAGATCATGCCCGGCGATTTCACCCGGAATGCCGATTTCTCGCTGCCGATCGAGCGGCTGAAACGGGAAATCCTCAAAGCGGCGGGCGAGGACCGAACCGTCTATTTCGACGGCACGGGCGCGGCGACACGGCTGTTCGGCAACGCCATCGCCGCCAACATGTTCATGCTGGGCATCGCCTTCCAGAAGGGCGGGCTGCCCCTGTCGGAAGAAGCGATCGAGCGCGCGATTGAACTTAACGGGCAGGCGGCGGAAATGAACATCGCGGCGTTCCGGTGGGGACGCCGGGCGGCGCATGACCCCGGCGCCGTGCGCGACCTGATGGCGGCTGAGCGCGAGCCGGATCCGGTGCGTCGCATCTCGCAAACGGTCGACGAGGTGGTGGAGCGACGGGTGCAATTCCTGACTGAATATCAAAGCCGGCGCTACGCCCGGCGCTACCGCACCCGTGTCGAGCGCATCAGGCAGGTGGAAGAAAAGCTGGCGGGAAAACCCGGCTCCCTGACCGATGCGGCGGCGCGGAACCTCTTCAAGCTGATGGCGATCAAGGACGAATACGAAGTCGCGCGGCTCTACAGCAACGGCGCTTTCACAGCCGAGTTGAAGAACCAGTTCGAAAGCTGGGACCGGCTGGAGTTCCACATGGCGCCGCCGGTCCTATCCAAACGCGACAAGAACGGTCACCTGCAAAAGCGGCGTTTCGGCGCGTGGATGATGCGCATGTTTTCCGTGCTCGCGTCGCTCCGACGCCTGCGCGGCACGCCGCTCGACGCTTTTTCCTACCAGGCAGAACGGCGCGAGGAGCGCCGGCTTTTGCGCGACTATGAGGCATTGCTTGACGAGGTCGGCGGCGCCGTGACGCAAGACCGCCTGGAGGCCGGTGTCGCGCTGCTGAGCTATCCGGGAAAGATCCGCGGTTACGGACATGTCAAGAACGCCAGCATCCGGGCGGCGGAGAAAGAGCGTGACGGGCTGAAGAGGGCGTTTCTCGACGGCGAGGCGATCGTGGCGCAGGCGGCGGAATAGTCCGCAATTGCGGTATCTGGCACTGCCCGGGGGCATAGGTCGCCTCAACCGGGTGCCGATAGCGTGCAATTGCCTGCCCTGCAACCCCCGGTTTTGAATATCTCAAACCTTCCTTAATGCTTTTACGGTACGTCTCGTAACATATTTAAGGATTGGTGTTGATGGGCGGAAAACAGCACGAGCAAATTCCGACAGATGTCTATCTGTCGTTTGTCCGGTCCCTTTACGGGAACCGGATGACGCTGCTCGCCGGCATGATTGCGCACGTCACCGTCAGTGCGCTCCTGTTTCTCAAGGTGAAAGATCCGGCCTATATCGCCTTCGGTTGCGCGATCCTGGTCAATTGGCTGGCGCGCTTTTATTCCATGTCGCTGTTCGACAAGGTGCAGTTTTCCACCGATGACCGGCAAACCATTGCATGGTGGGAGCGGATTTCCATCGTCGGCGGCGGAATGACGGCTTTTCTGCTCGGCGCGATGTGCGGTTACGCATTTCTGGTCACGCGCGACACCTTTGCCGAGATCGCCGTTCTTTCGATCACGCTGAGCCTGCTGGTGTCGGTCGTCGGGAGGAATTTCGGCACCAAGATTACGGTCTATGTGATCACCCTGGCGGCCTGCATGCCGATCATGATCAGCCTGCTCCTTGCCGGCAACATTTACATGGTGGTTCTGGCCGTCCTCATCATTCCGCTTGTCGCCACAACCATATCCATGGCCAACGGGGTCCGCGAGTTCCTCTACGAAAACGTGCTGAGCCGCCGGGAGATCGCCATCATCGCCGACCGGTTCAACGCGGCACTCAACAACATGCCGCACGGCCTTTTCATGCTCGATGAAAACGGCCGTATCGTCGTTGCGAACAAGAAGGCCGCCGAACTGCTCTCCGCGCCCGACAGGGATTCGCTGCGCAACCACTCGCTGATGGCGGTTCTGCGCTACGGTGTGCGCAGGGGCGTGATCACCTCCGGACGGGCGAAGATCATCCAGCGGCAGCTCAAGTCGCTGATCGCCGGCGAGGAGTCGCGGGCGCTGGTTTACTTCTCCGAGGAGCTCTACCTTGAATTCAGCGCCAAGCGGCGCAAGGGGAACGGCGTCGTCCTGATCTTCGAGGACGTCACCGCGCGCATCAAGGCCGAGGAGAAAATCGTCCACATGGCGCGCTACGACAGCCTGACCGGGCTGTCGAACCGCGGCTATTTTTCCGAGATTGTCGAAAACGCGGTCCGCAATATGGGCGAAGACGAGAAATTCGCCCTGGCCGTGATCGACCTGGACGATTTCAAGCACGTCAACGACACCAACGGGCACATGACGGGCGACCGGCTGCTGTGCGCGATCTCGGCGCGGCTGTCCGGCCTGGCAGACGAGCGCATGACGCTGTCGCGCTTCGGCGGCGATGAATTCGTGATCTTCATCCGCGATGTGCGTGACGAGAAAGATGTCGACAATGTCATGTCGGAGCTGTTCGAATCCCTGCGCGGAAACTACCTGATCAACGGCAACAAGCTGTTTGTCAGCCTCAGCGCCGGCGTGGTGATCGGTTCGAAGGCGGAATTCAAGCTCGACGACCTGCAGATCAAGGCCGACCTTGCCCTTTACGAGACGAAACACCAGGACAAGAACAGCTGGGTGATCTTCGCCGAGGAGATGGACGAGAAATACACGCAGCGCCAGAAGTTGAAGGCCGCCCTGCGCGATGCGGTGCGGGAAAAGTCCTTTACAGTGGTGTATCAGCCGATGTTTACGGCGGACACCGTGCAGGTTGCCTGCTGCGAGGCGCTGTCGCGCTGGTACCACCCTGATTTCGGTGCCGTCTCGCCCGCGGACTATATTCCGCTTGCAGAGGAGATGGGCATCGTCGGCGAACTCACCCGCCACATGCTGAACGTCGCGTGCCGCGACTGCGCCGGCTGGCCTAACGGATCATCCGTGTCCGTCAATCTTTCCGCCAACGATCTTCGCAACAAGGAGATCGTGTCGATGGTCACGGAGGCGCTCAGCGCCGCCGGGCTCGACGCAAGGCGGCTTCAGGTCGAGGTGACCGAAAGCGCATTTGTCCAGGATGCCGCGAAAGCAAAGGCCATCCTCGAGGAGTTGCACGCAAAGGGCGTCACGATCGCCATTGACGATTTCGGCACAGGCTATTCGAGCCTGAGCTACCTGCACCTCCTGCCGCTCGACAAGGTGAAGATCGACCGGTCCTTCGTTTCCGACATCGCCAACGACGAGCGCACGCTGAAGCTGCTCAAGGGTGTCGTCCACCTGTCGCGCGAACTGGGGCTGGAGATCGTGGTTGAAGGCGTCGAAACCGAGGAACAGCTTGAACTGATCCGCTCGACCCGAAGCGCCGACCTTATCCAGGGGTTCATCTTCGGCATGCCGATGCCCAACAGCGGCATCGCGGAGCTCGCCTCCAACAGGTCCGCTGCGAAGCAGGCCGCCGTCGCGGCCTCCTCATAGCCTTACCGGTTTTCGTGTGCCGTCAGCCGCGACCGAACAGTTTCGGAAAGAAGCGGCCGGTCCTTTGCGCATAGTCCGCGTATTCGCCGGCCATTTGCGTGGAGGCGAACTTGCGCTCCTCGCCGCTGGCGGCAAGCCAGTATGCGAGGTAAATCGCCGCGAGCGGTACAAGGGCCCAGGCGTTCCAGGTCGCAATCGCCCAGCCGGTCCACAACAACAGATACGATGTGTAGAACGGGTGACGAACGTAGGAATAGGGACCCGTCTGTAAGAGGCTGCCGGGCAGTTTCTCGTCAAACGCGGCGAACAGGCCGGCCTTGGAAGACTCGCGGATCGCCGCCCAAAACAGTACTGCGCTCGCCGCCAGCATGAGGAGACCGATAAGTTGGGCGGCGGCCGGCTGCGGTCCGGCAAAGGTCAAAATGGTCATGCACACCATGCTGACCAGAACCAATAGCGACAACAGGTTCATGCCTTTCGGCATGTTTTTAACGTCGACGTCGAAATGACACTGCATCGACCAGACGTGTGTGCCCAGTATTCCAATGGCAATCAAGCAAACAAGCCCATCAAGGATCACGGTTGTCATTCCCTGCCTGTTTTCACGGACCCGATCAGAAACACATTGCGAACGTTTCGCTAACTTATCACGCTTCTAACGAATAAAATCGAACAGGCAAGCTTAGGTTTTTTTTAAGCCGCGAAGTCTATGGTGGAACAGCGCGCGAATACGTGCACGTGATCCTTGGTGGAGAACGGTTTTGGAACAAGAAACACTGATATTCGAGAATTCCGGCGCCGGAGCGCTTGCCTATACAGAGCGAGCCGGTGAGAAAATGCCGATCGTGTTTCTTCATGGTTCCGGGTTTTCCAAGGAGATTTTCAAGCTGCAGTTCGGCGGCCAGCAGCTTCGTGACCATCATCTCATCGCTGTCGATCTGCCGGGCCACGGCGCGTCCGAGGACGCTGTCGATCCAAAAGCGACCTATTCCTATGCGGGTTTCGCATCCGCGATCACCGATTTCATAAAATGGCGGGGCATCGAGCGGTGCATCGTCGTCGGCTGGTCGCTTGGCGGTCATGTCGCCTATGAAATGCTCGATACGGTTCCGCAGGTCGCAGGTGTTCTTACGTTCGGCGCGCCGCCGGCCGTGGGCGGGCCGCTCGGCATAATCCGCTCGCTGCACATCTCCAAGAACCTGCTGCTGATTTCGAAGGCCAAGTTCAGCCGCGCCGATGCCGAACGGTTCGAACAGGCCTGTCTTGACGGCCATTGCCAGGGTGAATTTGTCGACGCGCTTTGCCGCACCGACGAAAAGATGCGGCCGTTTCTTTCCCGCAGCGTGATGGGAAGCACGGGGCACGGCCAGAGGAAACGGGTGGAGACGACTAACACGCCCGTCTGCCTGCTGCAGGGCAGGCATGATCCGATCGCGCGCACGGGCTATATGCAGGCATTTTCGGGCGAGAGCCTCTTCGCGGGAAGATGCATTGTCTTTGACGAGTCCGGCCACGCGCCGTTTCTCGACGCGCCCGAGAAATTCGATTCCCTCCTGTCGCAATTCGCCGACTCCGTGGAGGCCGGCCAGTTGACAGCCGGCAGCGATGTCCGGCCGGATTACGCGCTGGCCGGATAGGAACATCCGGCGGCCACTCAACGGCCGAACCCCAGTCAATTGTCGATAACCTTGCAGCGCGGTGATTGGTCGCCGCCGCCGGCGAGCGCGCCTCTAGTTCCGATGCGCGCGATATTCCCGACAGCCGATACAGATCCATGCCGGGCGCCTTCGCGCGCCGAAGCTGCGCGTTAACCTTAATATGAAGTTAATGGCCTCTATTATTTGATTCAACTTTTATATTGTCCGTCGATCCGCTACGGTTAAGCAATCGTTAACCAGCATCTGGGGCGGCAGATGACGCAAGCAGGCGTACAACCCACTTTCACTGAAAAGCTGTTCGATGTGATGGATCGCATCGAGTACCGGCGCATCACCAGCGCGGAAGATTTCGAGGACGTATCGAACCTTCGGCAAAAGGCCTACGAAAAGGCGGGAATGCACGTTCCCGACAATGGGGGCCTCTTCGTCGACGAAATCGATTTCGATCCGCAGGCCCATGTGTTCGGCGTTTACTGCGACGAGACGCTGATCAGTTCATTGCGCATCCATCACGTGACGCCGGATCACCGGGTCAGCCCGGCCCGCAATCTGTTTCCGAAAGAGGTCGACGCCTTTCTCGACGCGGGAATGACGCTTATCGATCCGGTCCGTCACGCCTCCGATCCGGACGTCTTTGACGATCTGCCGGCGCTGCCTTACCTGACCCTGCGCATCGCGACCATGGCCATCGAGTTCTTCGAGGCCGAGCGTTGCCTTTCGTTCGTGCCGCCGCGCCACGTGGCCTTCTACCGGCGGGTCTTCGGCTCCAAGCTCGTTGCCGGTCCGCTGATCAACTGCCCGGGCTACAATATCGATT
The DNA here is from genome assembly GCF_004959855.1 of Nitratireductor sp. XY-223. Taxonomy (GTDB): domain Bacteria; phylum Pseudomonadota; class Alphaproteobacteria; order Rhizobiales; family Rhizobiaceae; genus Hoeflea_A. The sequence goes on from NZ_SPNT01000009.1 coordinate 6,436, forward strand.
TCTCGCTGCTGGCCGCAGACGTTCCGAACGAGCTGCCCAAGGTATACAGACGCTACCCGTTCTTCCGATCGCAGCCCTTTGAGAGGCGCATGATGTTCGCGCCGCAGGAAGAACTCGGCACGATGCCGCTGACCATCCGGCCGACGGCCCGTTACCTCCAGGCCGCCTAGCGGGCGGTAAGCAATCCAGACGATCCGGTTGTCCAGATACCGGCCGGACAGCCGTATCGTCCAAGATTTCCGCAATACGGGCGCCGAGCCGCCCGCTTTCCTCGTACGACTTGCCCTGCAGCGCAGCATTGTGTATTCGATGCTGCGAATGTCTTTCGTCAGCCCGAAGACACCGTTCTCGGGGCTGGCTTGCAACGGAATTCAAGACGGGATCGTTCGTGCTTCGTCGCGGACTCAGCCGGCTTGGCAGGGGAGAATCTTCATGGCTGAACAGAACACCGGACCCGTCGAAACGGGTGCCGACATGGACTATTCGGAACACGAAAAAACCTACAGCATGTTCCTGATGCTTGCCAAATTCGGCACGCTGATCTGTGCTATCATTCTGATCGCCATGGCCATCGGCTTTTTCACCGCGGCCGGCTTCATTACCGCCACGCTCGTTGCAGTCATCCTTTTCGTCGCCGGTTTCTACCTGCTCAGGTAGGGCCCTACCGGCCCGCGCCGGACGCCTCGCTGCCGCGCGATGCGGCTGCGGCATCTTCTCGGCGCGCTTCCAGTCCAAAGGAGTGAAGAGTGGCCAGCACCGTTTTCATCGCTAAAGAAACCCACCCCGACGAAACCCGCGTCGCCGCCTCGGTCGATTCCGTTAAGAAGATGGTCGCGCTCGGTCTTGGCGTCGTGGTGCAGAAGGGCGCCGGCGCCGGCTCGAAGGTTCCCGACGAAGCATTTGCCGAGGCGGGCGCGAAACTCGGCACCGCGGCCGGGGCGAAGACCGCAGATGTCGTTTTGCGGGTCCGGCGTCCGACGGATGCCGAGGCCAAGAACTACAAGAAGGGCGCCGCCGTCATTGCGGTCATGGATCCCTACGGCAACGAGAAAGCGCTTGAATCGCTGGCCAAGGCCGGACTGACCTGCTTTGCCATGGAACTGATGCCGCGCATCACCCGCGCCCAGGTCATGGACGTCTTGTCGTCGCAGGCGAACCTTGCCGGCTACCAGGCGGTGATCGACGCTTCCCATGAGTTCGAACGCGCCATGCCGATGATGATGACGGCCGCGGGCACCGTTCCGGCGGCAAAGGTCTTCGTCATGGGTGCCGGGGTCGCAGGACTGCAGGCGATCGCCACCGCACGGCGGCTCGGCGCCGTTGTCTCGGCGACGGACGTGCGCCCCGCAGCCAAGGAACAGGTGGCGTCGCTCGGCGGCAAGTTCATCGCCGTCGAGGACGAGGAATTCAAGGCGGCGGAGACGGCCGGCGGCTACGCCAAGGAAATGTCCAAGGAGTACCAGGCCAAGCAGGCTGCGCTCGTCGCCGACCATATCGCCAAGCAGGACATCGTCATCACCACGGCACTCATTCCCGGACGGCCGGCACCGAAACTGGTCAGCAAGGCAATGCTGAAATCGATGCGGCCCGGATCCATCTGCGTCGATCTCGCGGTGGAACGCGGCGGCAATGTCGAGGGCGCCAAGGCGGGCGAGATCGCCGAGGTCGAGGGTGTGCGGGTGATCGGCTACAACAATGTTGCCGGCCGGATCGCCGCCAGCGCCTCGCAGCTTTATGCGAAAAACCTGCTTTCCTTCCTCGAGACGCTGATCGACAAGGACGCGAAAACGCTGGCGATCGATCCGGAAGACGAACTCGTGAAAGCCACCATGCTGACCCATGGCGGCAAGATTGTGCACCCGAATTTCGGCGGTGCCGATGACGCAAAGGGAGATGCATGATGGCAAATTCCGCAGTCGACAAAGCGCTGGATAATCTCGAATCCGCCGCAGAAGCCGTCCGCCAGGCGGTGACCGACATGCCAGCGGCAGCCGACGCCGCCGGAGCGGCGGCGCACGGGGCGAGCGGTGGCGCCATCGACCCGTTTGTTTTCCGCTTCGCGATCTTCGTGCTGGCGATCTTCGTCGGCTACTATGTCGTCTGGTCGGTGACGCCGGCGCTGCACACGCCGCTCATGGCGGTCACCAACGCCATTTCCTCCGTCATCGTCGTCGGCGCGCTGCTCGCCGTCGGGATATCGGCAAGCGGGCTGGCGACCGGCTTCGGCTTCATCGCGCTGGTGCTTGCCTCGGTGAACATCTTCGGCGGATTCCTCGTCACCCAGCGCATGCTGGCCATGTACAAGAAAAAAGAGAAGTGAGGGGCTGATTGATGTCTGAGAGTTTCGCGGCCTTCCTCTACCTTGTTTCGGGCGTTCTCTTCATTCTTGCCCTGAGGGGGCTTTCGCATCCGACGACCAGCCGACGCGGCAATGTCTACGGCATGATCGGCATGGGTATTGCCATCGTGACGACGCTCGCGCTGACAACGCCCTCGGCGGGCGGCATCGGCCTGATCGTCATCGGCATTGCCGCCGGCGGCGGTGTCGGCGCCTATGTGGCGCGCCGCATCCCGATGACGGCGATGCCGCAGCTCGTGGCAGCCTTCCACTCGCTGGTCGGCCTGGCAGCGGTTCTGGTCGCTGCGGCGGCGCTCTATGCGCCGACGTCCTTCGGCATCGGCGATGTCGGCGACATCCATTCGCAGGCGCTGATCGAAATGTCGATCGGCGTGGCGATCGGCGCGATCACCTTCACCGGATCGATCATCGCCTTCCTCAAGCTGGACGGACGCATGTCCGGCAAACCGATCATGCTGCCGATGCGCCATGCCATCAATGCCGGGCTCGGCATTGCGGTTGTCGTGCTGGTGGCGATCCTGGTCGTCAGCGAGAGCACCTTCGTCTTCTGGCTGATCGTCGTGCTGTCGCTTCTGCTCGGCGTCCTGATCATCATTCCCATCGGCGGTGCCGACATGCCCGTCGTCGTGTCGATGCTCAACTCCTATTCGGGCTGGGCCGCGGCCGGTATCGGCTTCACGCTCGGCAACCTGGCGCTGATCATCACCGGCGCGCTGGTCGGCTCGTCCGGTGCGATCCTGTCCTACATCATGTGCAAGGGCATGAACCGTTCGTTCATCTCCGTGATCCTCGGCGGTTTCGGCGGTGAAACGGCGGCCGCCGCGGACGACGACATGGACCGGTCGGTCAAGCTCGGTTCCGCCGAGGACGCCGCCTTCCTGATGCAGAACGCCTCGAAGGTCATCATCGTACCGGGTTACGGCATGGCCGTTGCACAGGCCCAGCACGCGCTGCGCGAACTCGCGGACCTGCTCAAGGAGAACGACGTTGAGGTCAAATACGCGATCCATCCGGTCGCCGGGCGCATGCCCGGTCACATGAACGTGCTGCTCGCGGAGGCCAATGTGCCCTATGACGAGGTGTTCGAGCTGGAGGATATCAACTCCGAGTTCGCCCAGGCTGACGTCGCCTATGTGATCGGCGCCAACGACGTGACCAACCCGGCGGCGCGTGACGATCCCACCTCGCCGATCTACGGCATGCCGATCCTGGAAGTGGACAAGGCCAAGACGTGCCTCTTCGTCAAGCGCTCGCTCGGCTCCGGCTATGCCGGCATCGACAACACGCTGTTCTACAAGGACGGCACGATGATGCTGCTGGGCGATGCCAAGAAGATGACCGAGGACATCGTTAAGTCGATCGACTGACCGCCAAAAACAAAAAACCCGCCGGTCCGGCGGGTTTTTTTATAAACGTAGCGTTTTTGCTAGCCGCGGACGCGGGCGAGCCCGTCCTTGGCTGGCTGGTATTTCGGGTCGAGCTGGGCTGCCCGCGCGTAGGCGTTGCGGGCCTTCGTGGTCTCGCCGCGGCGCTCGTAGATCAGGCCCTGGTTGACCCAGGCCTCGGCGATGTTCTTGTCGAGCTGCAGCGCCTTGTTGATGTCGGTAAAGGCATTTTCCTCGTCGCCCAGCGCCAGATAGGACAGACCCCGGTTGTTGTAGGGCAGCGGTGCGCTGGGTGAGAGCGATATGGATCTCGAGAAGTCCTCGATGGCCTGCTGGTGCTGGCCGCGCTGCTGGTAGATCAGGCCGCGATTGTTGTAGGCGCGGGGATCGGTGGTGTCGAGATTGATGGCGCGGTTGTAGTCGTTGAAGGCGTTGTTCGACTGGCCGGCCTCGCGGTACATGTTGCCGCGGCCGATATAGGCGACGTCGTAGCGCGGGTTGATCTGCAGCGCCTTGTTGTAGTCGTTCGATGCGGCGGCGAGATCGCCCATGCCGCGATAGACCAGCGCCCGGTTGGCGTAGGCCTGGTACAGGTTCGGATTGAGCTGGAGCGCCGTGTTGAAATCCTTCAGCGCCTTCTGGAAGTCGCCGGCGCGGCCATAGGCGCTGCCGCGGACATTGTAGGCTTCCGCATCGTTCGGATTGTTGGCGATCACCTGGGTCAGCGAGGCGATATTGCCTTCCGAGCCCTGCGCCCGCTCAATGCTGATGACACTTTCGGGATTGGTCGCCTGGCAGGCGGAAAGCGCAAGGGCCGACGCGGCTATCGCCAGCCATGTGGGAAAACGCCTGATGCCGGCACCCGTGGTGTTGTCTGCAGTCACCCGTCTGTCCCTCGTTTGCCCTGTCCGGATCGTTCTGTCGCGGGCGCTTCAGGTCCCAAAACCCACAAATAAAGGCGGTGGCGAACAAATCGCCCCGCCCCACAAAACGCACAAATTGCGTTTGAAAAATGGCAGATCTAGCGGCCGCCGCGGCCGACCAGAAGACCTTCACGCTGTGCGCGCTTGCGTGCCAGCTTGCGGACACGGCGGACGGCTTCGGCCTTCTCGCGGGCGCGCTTCTGAGACGGCTTCTCGTAGAAGTCGCGCATCTTCATTTCGCGGAAAATGCCTTCACGCTGCATCTTCTTTTTCAGCGCACGAAGCGCCTGGTCTACATTGTTGTCGCGGACAAGTACCTGCACCTGATCCCGTTCCTTCCGATTTCGTGTTGGGCCAGCGCATCAATATCTGGATATTGCGTTGGCAAATACATTCTGGTTCGCGAAAGTCCTCGGACCTCGCGGCTGATAGGCAACTAACAGAATTCGCGGTTCAAGTCCAGAGTCCGGGGCGGGAATTGATTATTTTCGCGAACACAGGATAAAACTCTTCGCTGGTCGGATGGCGCGGCGTCGCGCGTCGCAATAAAACAAATGCGACTTGCCTAAATCTGCCATCACAGAAGTCCACATTGACCGTTCGAACGGGAGCCAGTCATACGCATGCGGAAGTATTCGATTTTCGCGGTCGCCCGGGAGGCCATGCGCGGCCACAAGGGTTGGCCGCAGCAGTGGACGTCCCCGGAACCGAAAAAACAGTATGACGTGATCATCGTCGGTGCCGGCGGCCATGGACTCGGCGCCGCTTACTACCTTGCCAAGCAGCACGGCATCACCAATGTGGCCGTCGTCGAGAAAGGCTGGCTGGGTGGCGGCAATACCGGCCGCAACACCACGATCATCCGGTCGAACTACCTCTATGACGAAAGCGCCGCGCTCTATAACCACGCGATGAAAATGTGGGACGGGCTCAGCCAGGACCTGAACTACAACGTCATGTATTCGGCCCGCGGCGTGATGATGCTGGCGCACAATGTCCATGACGTGCAGGGCGCCCAGCGCCACATCCACGCCAACCGGCTCAACGGGGTGCAGAACGAATGGCTGACGCCCGAACAGGCGAAGGAATACTGCCCGCCGCTGAACATCTCGAAGACAGCACGCTATCCGGTCATGGGCGCGGCGCTGCAGCGCTGCGGCGGCAATGCGCGGCATGACGCGGTCGCCTGGGGCTATGCGCGCGGCGCCGCCAACCGCGGCGTCGACATCATCCAGAACTGCGCGGTCACCGGGATCAGGCGGGCGGCGAACGGTGCGGTCGAGGGCGTCGAGACGACCCGCGGGTTCATCGGCGCGAAAAAGGTCGGCGTTGTCGCCGCCGGCCACAGCTCGGTCCTCATGGAGATGGCAGGCGTCCAGATGCCGCTCGAGAGCTACCCCCTGCAGGCGCTGGTGTCGGAACCGGTCAAGCCGATTTTCCCGTGCGTGGTCATGTCCAACACGGTGCACGCCTATATCTCCCAGTCGGACAAGGGCGAACTCGTCATCGGCGCGGGAACCGACCAGTACACCTCCTATTCGCAGACCGGCGGCCTGCATATCCTGACCCACACGCTCGACGCCATCTGCGAGATGTTCCCGATCTTCTCGCGGATGAAGATGCTGCGCTCCTGGGGTGGCATCGTGGATGTGACGCCCGACCGCTCGCCGATCCTCGCCAAGACGCCGGTGCCCGGGCTCTACGTCAATTGCGGCTGGGGAACGGGCGGCTTCAAGGCGACGCCCGGGTCGGCGCATGTCTTTGCCCACACCATCGCCAACGATGCGCCGCATCCGATCAACGCGCCCTTCACGCTCGAGCGTTTCCGCACGGGCCGCCTGATCGACGAAGCGGCCGCCGCCGCCGTCGCGCACTGACTGTCCGGGGTTCAACAATGCTGCAGATTTACTGTCCCTATTGCAAAGAAGAGCGGCCGGAGCTGGAATTCCGCCATGCGGGCGAAGCGCATATCGCGCGCCCGGCCGACATGAAGTCGATCTCCGACGAGGAATTCGAGGGCTATTTCTTCATCCGGTCCAATCCGAAGGGCATCGCCTTCGAGCGCTGGCGGCACGTGCACGGTTGCGGCCGCTTCTTCAATGCCGCCCGCGATACCGTGTCGGACAAGTTCATCACCACCTACGAGGCGGGCGAGCCGAAACCCGATGCGGCCGAGCTTGCCGCCAAGAGCGGGGAAGCGGACAAATGAGCGGCGCAAATCGCATCGCCGGGGCCGGCCGGCTGACACCGGCCAGAACCGTCCGTTTCACCTTCGACGGCGACATCTATACCGGGCTCGAGGGCGACACGCTGGCGTCGGCGCTGATTGCCAACGGTGTTCACCTGATGGGCCGCTCGTTCAAGTATCACCGCCCGCGCGGCGTGCTCGGCGCCGGGGCCGAGGAGCCCAACGCGCTGATGGGCATCGAGCGCGACAAGGCGCGACGGCAGCCGAACGTGCGGGCCACCGTCCAGGAGGTTTTCGAGGGCATGAAGGCGGTCTCGCAGAACCGCTGGCCGTCGCTGGGCTTCGATGTCGGCGCGGTGAACGACCTTTTCTCGCCGTTCTTCGCCGCCGGCTTCTACTACAAGACCTTCATGTGGCCGAAGGCGGCCTGGCAGAAGCTCTACGAGCCGGTGATCCGCTCCGCGGCCGGCCTCGGCGTCTCCCCCGACGAGGCCGATACCGACCACTACGCCAGCCGCTATGTCCACTGCGACGTGCTCGTCATCGGCGGCGGCGTATCGGGCCTTTCGGCGGCGCTCGCAGCCGCGCGGACCGGCGTCAGCGTGATTATCTGCGATGAGCAGGCGCATCCGGGCGGCGCGCTTGCCTACGAGACGGGCGTCGCCGTCAATGGCGAACCCGGTTTCGACTGGGCCGTCGAAACCGCCTGCGCGCTTGCCGCGATGGACAATGTCCGGGTGCTGACGCGCACGACGGCCTTCGGCTATTACGCCCAGAATTTCGTCGGGCTTGCGGAGCGGGTCACCGACCATCTGGCCGATCCCGGTCCGGAACTGCCGCGCGAGCGCCTCTGGCAGGTCCGGGCGAAGAAAGTGATCCTGGCGACCGGCGCCATCGAACGGCACATGGTCTTCGCCAACAACGACCGGCCGGGGATCATGCTGTCGTCGGCGGCGCGCAAGTATCTCAACCATTACGGGGTTGCCGTCGGCACGAAGATCGGCATCTACACGGCGAATGATTCGGCCTATGAGACCGCTTTCGACCTCAAGCGCGCCGGCGCGTCCGTCGAGGCGATCGTCGACTGCCGCGACAACCCCGGCGAAGGACTTCTGTCGAAGGCCGCCGATCTCGGCATCGAGGTGCTGACGGACCATTCGGTCATCAACACATCCGGCGCGCGGCGCATTTCGGCAATGACCGTCAAGCGCAACCGCGGCGGCGGGAGCCGCTCCGTCGCCGTCGATGCACTGATCATGTCGGCGGGCTGGACACCGTCTGTGCATATGTTCTCGCAGTCGCGCGGCAAGGTCGCATGGGATGCGGAAACCGAGCGTTTCCTGCCGGGCGAATACGCGCAGGACTGTACAAGCGTCGGCGCCTGCAATGGCACCGACGAGCTCCAGGCGAGCATCGACGAGGCGGTCGCGGCGGGCAGCGAAGCCGCAAAGGCGACCGGCGGCAAACGGGCCGCAAAGCCGAAGCTCAAAGGCACCGGCGCCGGGAACTGGTCGGGCGGCATGGCCGGCAGCACCGCTGGTGCCGGGCCGGACACGACGGTCAAGGCGTTCGTCGACTTCCAGAACGACGTGACAGCCAAGGACATCCGCCTTGCTGTGCGCGAGGGCATGCACTCCATCGAGCATGTCAAGCGTTTCACCACCAACGGCATGGCATCCGACCAGGGCAAGACGTCCAACATCCACGGCCTGGCGATTGCCGCCGAGGCGCTCGGCCGCGACATGCCGGAAGTCGGCCTCACCACCTTCAGGCCGCCCTATACGCCGGTGACCTTCGGCTCGATCGTCAATCACGGCCGCGGCAAATTGTTCGACCCGGCCCGCAAGACGCCAATGCACGGCTGGGAAGAAGATCATGGCGCGGTCTTCGAGGATGTCGGCCAGTGGAAGCGCGCCTGGTTCTACCCGCGCGCCGGCGAGGATATGCACGCCGCCGTCAACCGCGAGTGCCGCACGGTGCGTGAGGTCGCCGGCCTGTTCGATGCATCGACCCTCGGCAAGATCGAGGTCGTCGGTCCCGACGCCGCCAAGTTCCTGGACCTCATGTACACGAATGGCTGGCAGAAGCTGAAACCCGGACGCTGCAAATACGGCATCATGCTGCGCGAGGACGGCTTCATCTACGATGACGGCGTTGTCGCCCGGATTGCCGAGGACCGGTTCCACGTGACGACCACCACCGGCGGCGCGCCGCGCGTGCTTCACCACATGGAAGACTATCTGCAGACCGAATTTCCCGAACTCGATGTTTGGCTGACCTCGACCAGCGAACAGTGGGCGGTTGTAGCCGTGCAGGGGCCGAAGGCGCGGGAGATCATCGCGCCGCTGGTGGAGGACATTGATCTGTCGAACGAGGCAATGCCGCATATGAGCGCGCGCGAGGGCAGGATCTGCGGCGTGCCGACCCGGCTGTTCCGGGTGTCGTTCACCGGCGAGGCGGGTTTCGAGGTCAACGTACCGGCCGATTACGGGCGCGCCGTCTGGGAAGCCATCTGGGCACGGGCGGAGCCGCTCGGCGCCTGCGCCTATGGCACCGAAACAATGCATGTGCTGCGCGCCGAGAAGGGTTTCATCATCGTCGGGCAGGACACGGACGGGACGGTAACGCCGCAGGATGCCGGTCTCTCCTGGGCAATTGCCAAGGCGAAGCCCGACTTCGTCGGCATCCGCGGCCTAATGCGGCCGGACCTGGTGGCGGAGGGGCGCAAGCAGCTCGTCGGCCTGAAGACGAAGAACCCGAAAACGGTGCTCGAGGAGGGCGCCCAGATCGTCGCCGACCCGAACCAGCCGGTGCCGATGAAGATGCTCGGGCACGTCACCTCGTCCTACTGGTCTGAGAACTGCGGCCATTCGATTGCCATGGCGCTGATCGCGGACGGGCGGGCGAAGACGGGCGAGACGCTTTACGTTCCGATGCCGGACCGGACCATCGAGGTGGAGGTGACGGGCACCGTGTTCTTTGACGAGAAGGGGGAGCGGGTCAATGGCTGAGGCTCTGGCGGCTAGGCCGCAATATCCGCTGGAAGGACTGGTCGCGGGTTCGGCGCAGGTGCAGATCACGCCGGCGGCGCCGGCGAGCCGGCTCGCCCTGCGCGCCCGCCCCGATGCCGTCGCGCCACTCTCCAAGGCGCTCGCCGTCAAGCTGCCGCAAAAGCCGAAGACTTCCGCGCGCGGGACGGCCGCAAAGACAAAAAGCCGGCAGGCGCTGTGGCTCGGCCCAGACGAGTGGCTGGTGATCGACACCGACGGCGCGGACCTGATGGCGGCTTGCCAACCGGCGACGGGAACCTTCTCGGCAGTCGACGTGTCGAACCGCAACACGGCGATCATCGTCTCGGGCGCCGCCGCCGAAGCCGTCATCAGCTCCGGCTGCCCGCAGGACCTGTCGCTCAAGGCCTTTCCGGTCGGCGCCTGCGCGCGCACGCTGCTCGGCAAGACAGAGATTGTCTTGCTGCGAGAGGAAGAGGACGTGTTCAGGGTCGAGTGCTGGCGGTCCTTCTCGGCCTACGCGTTCGCGTTTCTGGCGGAAGCGGCGCGGGACCCGATGGTGTAACGCGCCGCCGCAAAAGCGGACATTTCGTGCGCCTGTCGTAGGGTCTGCATAAGCTGAAGACATCAGGGCGTGCGACGGCAGCCAAAGGCCGAAAGGCGCCCCTGGCCCGGGTCGGACGCGTGGCCGGTGAAATGTATTCGCCGCTCCAACCACACGTTCCAATTGGCTGCGGGGCGTATTACGCTGCTCGATATGCCTTTGGGGGGAACCATATGAGCGACGAAGTGTCCGGGCGATCCGAATATATTCACGGCAGCTCGCCGGAGGAACAGCAACGGTTGTCATTGCTCAATGACATCCTGAACGAGTCCTGCCTGAGGGAGCTTGGTCTCCGACCCGGAGAGACGGTCCTGGACCTCGGCAGCGGGCTCGGTCAGTTCACGCGCCTGATTGCACGGACGGTGGGCAGCAAGGGACACGTGGTCGGAATAGAGCGAGACCGCGATCAGATTTCGCAAGCAAACAGGCTCGCCGAAGGTTCAGAGGAGCCGAAACTTGTGGAGTTCCGCAAGGGTGATGCGCTGGAGCTCCCCTTGAGCGAGTCGGAATGGGGAACATTCGATGTCGCGCATGCCCGCTTTCTTCTGGAGCATGTTCCCCGCCCGGAACTGGTCATTGCGCAGATGGTTCGTTCAGTTCGGCCCGGCGGACGCGTTTTCGTCTGCGATGACGATCATGATGACTTTCGCCCTTGGCCCGAACCCCCGGGTTTTCCCGCACTTTGGCAGGCGTATGTCCGTTCGTATGAAAGGCTTGGCAATGACCCTTACGTCGGGCGCCGTCTCGTTTCGCTGCTCGGCGATGGTGGATTGACCTCTATCCGCAACACCTGCGTGTTTTTCGGAGGATGCGCCGGAAACGAACGGTTCGAGGCTGTCGCTGACAATCTGATCGGTGCGCTTGAGGGTGCCAGGGACCCGATAGTGTCCGGAGAACTTCTGGACGAAGTGTCCTTCAACACCGGCATGGACGGGCTCCGGCAGTGGAAAGCGCATCCTTCTGCCGCTTTGTGGTACTCGGCGTGTTGTGCGGAGGGGATTGTGCCGAACTGAGGTTCCCGACCGTGTCTCGCGTCAGCGTCAACGGGCACTCAAATGGCGCCTCCGGTTCAGAAAATCCTTGCCAAGTGCCCATAGAAGCGGACCATAATCGAAATGTGCACAGGGCAATGCCTTGTCCCGGCACACCCAGGCCGGAAAAGCCGGCGTATTTAGTCCGATGGGAGGAACACCATGCGTAAACTCGCTGCCACTTCCGCGGGGGCATTGATGGCCTTTGCCGCCTCGGTTTCCGCCGCAAGCGCTGACAAACTGACGCTATACTGCAGCGCGCAGGAAGACTGGTGCCAATTGATGGCGCGCAGCTTTGAAGACGCAACCGGGATCGATGTCGATATGACCCGGAAGTCATCCGGCGAAACCTTCGCACAGGTCCGCGCCGAGGCATCGAACCCGAAAGGCGATGTCTGGTGGGGCGGCACCGGTGATCCTCACCTGCAAGCAGCCGAGGAAGGTTTGACGATGGAGTACATGTCGCCCATGCGGGACCAGCTCCATGACTGGGCGATTTCGCAGGCCGAAAGCGCCGGAAACAAGACGATCGGCATCTACTCGGGTGCGCTTGGATACGGGTACAACACCGACCTTCTGGCGGCCAACAATCTGCCGGAGCCTGCCTGCTGGAAGGATCTTCTGAAACCCGAATACAAGGGCCATGTGCAGATGGCGAACCCGAACTCTTCCGGAACCGCCTACACGACGCTCGCATCGATGGTCCAGATTTTCGGTGAGGACGACGGCTTCGAGTTCATGAAGGGTCTTCACAAGAACATAAACCAGTACACGAAATCGGGTTCGGCGCCGATCAAGGCGGCGGGCAGGGGTGAGAACACCATCGGCATCGTATTCATGCACGATGCCGTGAAACAGGCGGTGTCGGGCTTCCCGGTGAAGGTCGTCGCCCCTTGCGAGGGAACCGGCTACGAGATCGGCTCGATGTCGATCATCGATGGTGCGCGCAACGAAGAGGAAGCCAAGAAGTTCTACGATTGGGCGCTGTCGGCCGACGCGCAGAATCTCGCACTTCAGGTGAATGCCTTCCAGGTGCCATCGAACAAGGGGGCGCAGACGTCCGACAAGGCACCGGATATGTCGACGATCAAGCTGATCGACTATGACTTCGCGAAATACGGCTCATCCGACGAACGCAAGCGCTTGTTGCAGAAGTGGGACGAGGACGTCTCGACACTGCCGCAGTAAGTGCACAGCGTCTCCGCCGAGAAAACGACCCACCCGGTTCTGATCTTCTGGATCCTGGCCGGGTGGGTCGGCTTCTGTCTTCTTCCCTGGTACATGCTGGAGGACGGGCTCTGGTCGTTCGAATGGCTGATTGACGGCTATCCGTTCGACGAAGACTATGCGCCCGCCGCCTTTCTTGTCGGCCAGGGCGAAAAACTCTGGCTCGCACCCCTCCTGATCCCGCTTGCCTTGCCGTTTCTGGTGCTCGGCCGGCCAAAGTCCGATCCGCTTTATGCCCGCGTTCTGGTCCTGTCGGGCGCTCTTGGCTTCGGCTGGCTGGTCGCCCAGGGATTCGGAATCGGTATTCGCGGTTTCAACTACGACTGGCTGAAGGCGCTCTTCGGGGATTTGGGCGACCGACAGTTCGGCATGGGTTATGGCGCCATGATCTGTGCCAGCGCCTTCCTGTTCCTCTTTACCCAGGGCATAGCCGCGCGCGGGGCGATCAATGGCGATGTCTTTGTCGTCAGCGCGATCGGCGGCGTTATCGCCATTGTCACCGCATTCGTCTTTTTCCCGATCGCAAAGATGCTGTTTGCCGCCTTCATTACCGAGGAAGGCGCCTATTCCGTCTCTGTCTTCATTTCGAAGTTCTTTGATGACCGGCTGTGGGGTTTGGGCTGCCTTGCCGGGGCACGCTGCGGCGCCGCGTGGAACTCGCTGTTCCTTGCCATTGCCGTGGGGCTGATCACCACTGTCCTCGGTCTTGCCTTTGCGCTTGTCGTCACACGCTCCGGGTTCCGCCATAAGCGGGCGTTGCGTGCGCTGACCGTTCTGCCGATCATTACGCCCCCATTCGTGATCGGCCTTGCGCTGATCCTGCTTTTCGGTCTTTCCGGGACGATCACGGTCTTCTTCGCCGAGCTTCTCGGGGTGCAGCCGACCCGCTGGCTCTACGGCCTGCCCGGCGTTCTGATCGCCCAGACGCTGGCCTTCACGCCCATCGCCTTCCTGGTGCTGATCGGTGTCGTCGAGGGCGTCTCTCCATCCATGGAGGAAGCAGCCCAGACGCTGCGTGCCAACAAGTGGCAGACCTTTCGCACCGTCTCGCTGCCGCTCATGCGGCCCGGCCTTGCCAATGCGTTCCTGCTGGGTTTCATCGAGTCCATGGCCGATTTCGGCAATCCGCTCGTTCTGGGCGGCAATTTCGATGTCCTGTCGACGGAGATCTTCTTTGCCATCGTCGGCGCCCAGTATGACCAGGGCCGTGCCGCGGTGCTGGCCATGGTCCTGCTTTTCTTCACGCTTTCCGCCTTCTATGCCCAGCGCGTCTGGTTGGGAAAGAAGAGCTACACCACTGTGACCGGCAAGGGCGATGCAGGTGTGCACCCGTTGATACCAACGGGCCTTGCAATTCCCGTCATGATCATCGCGCTCGGCTGGGCGCTATTCACCGCCATTGTCTACGCGATGATTGTCTACGGCAGCGTGGTCGAGCTCTGGGGGGTCAACAATTCCCTCACGTTCAAGCACTATGTCACCGCCTTCAGCGTGCGCTTCGAGGACGAAGGCATTCGATGGACGGGTGCTGCCTGGGACAGTTTCTGGACGACAATCATGATTGCCGCCATCGCCGCCCCGCTCACCGCCGCCGTGGGTCTCGTCACGGCTTACCTGCTGACACGGCAGGACTTTGCCGGCAAGAACGCTTTCGAATTCGGCACGATGCTCAGTTTTGCCATTCCCGGCACGGTCATCGGCGTGAGCTACATCCTTGCTTTCAACGTGCCGCCGATCGAGATAACCGGAACGGGCGTGATCCTGGTGATCAGCTTCATCTTCCGGAACATGCCCGTGGGCGTTCGCGCCGGCATAGCGTCCATGTCTCAGCTCGACCGCAGCCTCGACGAGTCGTCCCTGACGCTCGGTGCGAATTCCTGGCAGACATTCCGCCGGATAATCCTACCGCTGCTGCGCCCGGCGATCCTTGCCGCCCTGGTCTACAGTTTCGTTCGCGCCATGACCGCGATCTCGGCTGTGATCTTCCTCGTTTCGGCCAACTACGACATGGCCACCAGCTACATCATCGGGCGCGTGGAGAACAACGACTACGGCCTCGCCATCGCCTATTCCACGACCCTTATCTTCGTGATGCTGGCGGCCGTGGGTCTGCTTCAACTGCTTGTCGGCCGCGTCCAGATCGGGCGGCGTACACTCCATGGAACGGAGAAATCCCCATGACCGAAACCCATCTTGGCGCAAAGGCCGCTCCGGTCCGCTTCGAGGGAGTCTCGAAGGTTTTCGGCAAGGATGTCGTGGCCGTGGACAATATCGATCTGTATGTCGAGGCGGGCAGGCTCGTTACTCTTCTCGGACCGTCAGGCTGCGGAAAGACGACGACATTGCGTATGATTGCGGGGTTGGAAATGGCCAGTTCGGGTCGCATCCTGATCGGCGACCAGGACGTGACCAAGCTGCCTGCGACAGACCGCGACGTCTCCATGGTGTTCCAGTCCTACGCGTTGTTTCCTCACATGAGCGTGCTGGAAAACGTGATGTACGGCCTGACTTTTTCGGGATACGCCAAGGGCGAGGCCCGCACGCGTGCGCTTGAAGGTCTTGATCTTGTCGGACTGACGGGCTTCGACAGCCGACTTCCGTCAGAATTGTCGGGAGGCCAGCAACAGCGCGTCGCCGTGGCCCGTGCACTGGTTCTTGAACCGCAGGTCCTGCTTTTCGACGAACCGCTCTCCAACCTCGACGCCAAGCTGCGCCGACAGGTGCGCGAGGATATCCGCGCCATTCAGCAGGACCTTGGCCTGACCGTCGTTTACGTCACGCATGACCAGGAGGAGGCTCTGGCCGTCTCCGACGAGATTGTCGTCATGCGGAATGCCGCCATTGCGCAGATCGGCAACCCCCGTGAATTGTATGACGCACCGAATGACCGGTTCGTGGCCGATTTCATCGGCGAGGCGAACCTGCTAGCCTGCCAGATAACGGCGGTTGAAGGAAACACGGCCACGATCGAGATCGAGGGCTATACGCACAGCCTTCCCGCGCGGGGCCTGCAGCCCGGAGCAGCGACACTTGCGGTCAGGCCGTCCCGGCTCCTGATCGGCGCGGACGAGGGCATCCCGGCGACGGTCGCAAAGGCCACGTATGTCGGGGTCAGGATGGAATACACCCTGACAGGCGGATTCGGTCAGGTCTTTGCCGTCCATGATGATGTCGACACGCCGCTCGATCCCGGGGCCGAGATCCGCATGGCATTCGCTGAAAGGGGCCCCGTTCTTTTGCCGGATTAGCGTCTTTGCCGGATCTGCCGGCTATCACGCACCCGGAGGCGAGCGGTCAGATTTCCGGTGCGCCCCATGAATCGTCGGCAATGGCCAATAGGGTCTCAAACACTTCGGGTGCGCCGACGACAACCCGCCCGCCGGAACGGATCATCTGGCCCGCATCCTGCGTCTCGATCCGCCCGCCCGCTTCCTCGACCATGAACTGGCCTGCAAGGCAGTCCCAGGCGTTCATGTGCTCTTCAAGGTATCCAAGCAGCCGTCCCGCCGCGACATAGGCGATCGAAAGCGCACCGCTTGCGTTGCGGTAAAACATTGCGCCCCGCTCGATCAGCGCCGCGATGACGGGTTGAATATTGCGTGCCTCGACCCGGTTTGAATAGCCCACAGCCACAGTGCCGGCTTCCAGCGGGACTTGCGTTGCGACGTGCATCGGCGCGTTGTTGAGCGTCGCACCGCCGCCCCTCACAGCCACGAACATCTCGTCGGCGTTCGGATCGTGGATCACGCCCAGCTGCGTCCGTCCTTCGGATGCACCTGCCAGGACGATTGTCCAGGCCGGTATTCCGTTGACGAAGTTCGTCGTGCCGTCGATCGGATCGATGACCCAGTCAAAGCCGCTGCTGCCGGACTTCGCGTCGTGTTCCTCGCCGTAAACACCGTCCTGCGGCCAGGTGTCCGCAATCTTCTCGCGGATGAATGCTTCCACATTGCGATCGGCTTCGCTTACCCAGTCCTGCGCCCCCTTTTTGTCCACCACGAGTTCGCCGCGCTTCCTGAAGTACCCCATCGCAACGGCCCCCGCCTCCCGGCAAAGTGCGACGGCAAAATCTCTGCGTTTCGACAGACCTTCCATGGGAATGCCCTTACTCCTTTATCGGACTCGAATCGGGGTGGAGACTGAGACACTCCACCAACGACTGTCTCATCACCTGCGTCATCGAATTGCAAGCCTTCGCATTTCAGGGTTTTCATTTGAACGGCCGCGCGCAGGGGGTGCGTTCCGGTTTGCCGAACAGGAAAACGGAACTATGGTTGGCTGGATGAAGACCTATGAATGCAGGCGATTTCTTTCAACGGCGTGCGCGTTTCTTGCAATGGCGTCATGGGCGGATGCCGGCCAGAGCTGCGAACAGTTTGCTGCGCTGGAATCCTACACTTCGGCGGAAATTGCACCGCGCGGCGCGACATGCGGCACATTTCTGAGCCAGTCTGCCAAAACGGGGGTTTCCTGCTACTGGGCGTTTCCGTACCGCGATGGTTCCGCTGAGCGAATGGCCGATTCACTATGGGCTCTTTTGCAGAATTGTCGCCCCGGCACACAACTTGCGCCCGACTGGCCCGTCAACCATCCGGACAGCTTTCAATTGCGGGAATGGTCCGCAGAGGGCGCCATCTACCGGGTATCGCTGAAAGACAAGGCGGGCCAACAGCGTACGCTCGTATTTCTTGCCTTTGAGAAATCCTGACCGGGCGATTGTCCATACTTGGCCTCACCGATCCGAACGCGGGTTGTGCCTGAAACATCATTCTCTCTGACCGGCTGTAACCTATGTGTCAGACCGTTCCGTCCGCAAAAAGCGTGACGATCAGGCGTTCCACTTCGCGGACCGCCCTTGATCGCGCCTCGGGTCTTCGCGCCAGCGACACTTTCAAAGTGCGAAGCGGCGGCATTGCGGCCTCCTCGCCCAGCACCCTCAGACCGGCCTCCGCATTTTCCGCCAGCCCTGCCGCAATACCGATGCCGGCCCGCGCCGCCGCCATCATGCCGCCGAAGCTCTTGGTGGTCATCGCAACGCGGTAGCGCCGCCCGGTCCGCTCGAGCGCGCCCTGAATCGTCCGGGCGTAGTCGCTTGCCTCGCCCCACACGATGATCGGCAGCGGGTCTACCTTGTGCAGGTCCACGACCTCGGGCCCTATCCAGACCGCATCCCGCACGAACAGCGGCACGGTCTCCGGCATCTGCAAGGCGTCGCCGGCAAGCAGGGCAAGATCGAGCCCGCTGTCGCGCAGACCGCCGATCAGCTCGGGCGTGGCTTCAGTCCACAGCGACAATTCAACCTCCGGCGCCACCCTTCGCATCGCGGGCAGCAGACGCCTGAGAACCGGCGTCAGGAAGATCTCGGACATGCCGAGTGCCACCCGGCCGGCGCCGGAGGTCAGCGCGAAGGCTTCGAGTGCCCGGTCATGGGCGTTCAGCACGTCGCGCGCGGGACCCAGAAGCCGCCGCCCCTCCTGTGTCAGACGCACGGCGCCGCTGCCGCGTTCAAAGACCGGCCGCCCGATCTCCGCCTCCAGTTTCTTGATCTGCTGGCTGACGGCACTTTGCGTGCGCCCGATCTGCCGGCCGGCCGCCGTGAAGCTCCCCGTCTCGGTGATCGCCATGAATGCCTTCAATGCATCGATATCCATGCCCATTAGAATCTCTAATTTTGGCCAGAAAGTAAATTCGTTTGCGAAATGGGATGTTCCAACGGCATCTTCCGCAGCGAAGGAGACACATGATGACACCGGTTTTGACCCACCGTCTCGCCCGGCCCGATGATTTCGATGCCCTGTTGGACCTGCAGCGCCGTGCAACGCTGGGCCTGAACGGCGGCCACTACGACCTGGACGCGATGCGCCTTGCCCTGGAGGAGGTGCCGCTCTTGACCCGCGACCTGGTCGATGACGGCCACTATCATGTCCTCGCCGATCCACGGGGTGCGATCCTGGCGGGCGGCGGCTGGTCCTGTCGCGCGCCCGGCTACGCAGCCGCGTCGGGTGAGTTCGCAGACACACTCGCGCCCGGCCAGGCGCTGGTTCGGGCGGTGAATGTCGATCCTCTCGTCGCCCGCCGGGGCCTCGGCAGCCGGATTATGGCGATCATCGAAGACGATGCCGCCGCAAACGGCGTCCGCCAGCTCTCGCTGACGGCCACGCTCCCCGGCAAACCGCTCTACCAGTGCCTCGGCTATCGCATCCTCCACCCCGTCGAGGGGCGGCTTTCCAATGGCTATATCGTTCGTCTTTACGCGATGGAAAAGGTGCTTTCGCCCAATACGGGCGCACACACTGGACTTCCCGCTCAGGGTGCTTCCGGTCGGGGCCTGCGCGATGACGCCGGGCAAGGCGGAGATTGTCCTGCCGCGTGACGAGGAGGATGTGTTCCGGGTTGAATGCCGGCTCTGTCCTCGGGGCGCCAGTCAGGTTATGTTGAAGTGCCCCGGTGCGATGACACCGTTTGGATCGACGATTTTTTTGATATCCCGCGTGAGCTGCCAAAATATGTCGTCCGGATCGACGACGAGGTCCATGAAGCCAACAAAGAGGCGGTTGGGGTGAAACCCGGCCTTGATAAACGCCTCGTTGAGTTCTTTGGCCAGGGCTCGCGACTCATCACGCGCGACCTCGTCTGTGCGGTTGAAATGGGTCGATATGCTGAAATGGGTCGTTTTGTCATCGACAAGCCCAAACGCATAACTCGCCTGTACCTTTTTGTAATGCGTATTGACCTCCTGGACGATGGTATTCGCCTGTTGCACCAGTTCAACGCTCATTGGAACGGTCGGGCAGATGAAATGCATTCCGATCTCGGTGTGGTCCGGATTGGTCCAGCGCTCGGGAAGCTCTGTCTGGACGGGCCAGTAAAGACTCATCAAGGGCCGATCGCTCGGCTCTCCCAGGGACATGCGATAAAACCCGGCGCTTGACTTCACATAGGAGTGCATCTTCTTCCAGCCCACAAGCCTGGTGGCAAAAAGCCCCAGCGAAATGAGCCGGTCGGTCACGTAAAAAGTCGTTCCATAGGGGCGCAGCGCCCGAAGCGCTTTTTTTGTCGCTTTCACCTGATGTCTGGTGCCGCCGATATTCGAAAAAATTATGCCGGCACCAAAGCTGAAGCGGGCCAGAAGCGCCATGACGTCCTCGCGGCTTGTCTCAACGCCCTGCGCCTTCAGGTCCTGATACAGCACCGGAGCAAGGCCGCTCTGCACCCGCACGCTTTCATAGTAATGGGTCACCGAGTTTATCAGGCCCTGTTGTTTGAGGTTTTTGAGCACGCCAATCGCGTCGCCGAGATGATCTTCGCTCTTCAGATAGGTAAGGAACATACAGTTCTTTTCCGGCCGTCGCCTCAGTTCGACGGTGGCGCTGACAGCAATGCCGAAATTAGATTGCAGAAACATGCGAAGATAAGAGGGGCCGATGCCATCGGGAAACGTATGGGTGGCTTTGCATCCCTCGTAATGCCCAAAGCCGGTCTTGAATATCCGGCCGTCCCCCAGAACGATTTCAAGATTAATAAGCTGCTTATGGCGCTCCATGTTATAGCCCACGCCCTTGTCGAGCGCATTTCCCAGGACGCTGGTATCCTGGCCGGACCCGGTTGTGTCACAGAAGAAATTCGACCCGGTGTCCTCGAGATGGCTGAAAAGTTGATGTTGTGTCACGCCGGGCTCGATAATCGCGTAGCCGAACTCTTCATTCACTTCGATGATTTTGTTCATCCGATGCAGGTCGACGAGCACAAGCCCGCCCCGAGAAGACAACTTGGACCCGAGCCCCCAGGACTTCCCCGTACTGTAGGGTTGCAAACTCACTTGAAACCGGTTCGCGGCCAGGACGATCTGACGTACCTCTTCGGCGGTTTCGGGATAGAGGATCAGTGGCACATCAACGTGATAGGACGTGACATTCTCCACCTGCCGCGCAATGTCGTTTTCCCCCGCCAAGATTTGTTCGGGTTTCAACAGGTTTTTGATGTCTGAGATAAAATCTTCGAGCATTGTTCCTCCTAAAACTACCTCGTAGGAACCCATGTCGCCTCAACCGACTGTACCTTATCATCAGCCGCCTGGGATGCACCGACCATTAACAGAAAAGCAACGGAACCGATGATCGACAAGGTGGAATTTTTCATAGCGGTGCTGTCCCTCAGATTGTGTTTGATAAACACACATTTGAACTACTGTCCATGATTGTAATTTTGCAACAGAAACAATTATTTGAAAGCTGATAATCGCCGCCAAATTTCGAGACAAATCGGGCTTTTGTTGCAGAATCAACGCCCGTTGCAGCCCCGTTCAGCGCGCGGGTGAATGCGTTATATTATCCCCAAAACAACAGGAGCCCATCGTGATCTGGAACATCGTCGACCACAGGACCCGGAAACACCGTTGGCTAAAAGTCAATGCGGTGATTGAAAACACATGGCATGACAATTCATGCGACGACGCAGATCAGTTGGAAACGGGTGAAGACGGTGTGCAGTACGACGACCGCAAGGACATACTTCTTCACGATGCCGTTGTTTGGGCAGAAGGTGTGCCTGCAAAGGTCACTCTCTACCTCTACGATCGAGGGCAAGGAATTCGCTGAGCGGGCTATATCGGGCGAAGCCGTCTACTCCGCCGAAGCCCGCTGTTTCTCCGGGTGGTCCTCGGGGTCGAAGCGGATGATGGTCAGCCATTCGGCGGTGATCGCCGGCTTCTGCTCTTCCTTGATCTCGACGGTGACGCCGTGGGTGAGCATCACCATGTCGGCGCCACGGTAGCGCCGTTCCTTCAGGACGAAGCGGCCACGCACGTGCGAGCCGCTCTTGACCGGCGTCAGGAAAGTGCCTTGGCTATCGCATCCTCCACCCCGTCGAGGGGCGGCTTTCCAATGGCTATATCGTTCGTCTTTACGCGATGGAAAAGGTGCTTTCGCCCAATACGGGCGCACGCACTGGACTTCCCGCTCAGGGCGCCTCCGGTCGGGGCCTGCGCGATGACGCCGGGCGAGGCGGAGATTGTCCTGCCGCGTGAAGAAGCGGTTTTCGGTGTGATATTGCCGGCGCGGGAATGACGACATCCAGCCCCTAGAGCGTGTCTTGACGGCCGACCCTGCGGCGTCTCGTACGGCGCCTGTTGAGCCGAATTGTGTGTTGGCCTACGATAACGCAGTAAACGCGTTGCAAACTTTCCGGAAAAGAACACGCAGCATGATTGCCTACGTCACCGTCGGTGCTGATGACATCGTTCGCGCGAAACGGTTTTACTCTGCGTTCCTGCCAGCCCTTGACTACGAGCTGGAGGAGGGTCCGGAGGGCCTGAGCTACACGCTGCCCATGCAACCGGGTCAGTCTGTCGCCCTGCCGGATTTTTACGTCAAACCGACCTTCGATGGACGTCCGGCCTCGGCCGGGAACGGGACCATGATCGCCTTCGAGGCCCGCAATCAAAAGCAGGTTCGCGACCTTCACTCGGCCGCACTCGCTGCGGGCGGCCTTGACGAGGGCCAGCCGGGATTCCGTGATTCCTACGGGCCTCTTTTTTATGTTGGCTACCTTCGCGACCCTCAAGGCAACAAGATCGCACTGTTCTCCAGCGATCCGAACGAACCCGGGCGAGACGGATAACGCCGGTCAAACGGGCGACGAACGCGCCCTGTTCGCAACCAGCCGATGCCTGTCAAACCGCGTGCCGCGATACCCGGCTCTTACTCCGCCGAAGCCCGCTGTTTCTCCGGGTGGTCCTCGGGGTCGAAGCGGATGATGGTCAGCCATTCGGCAGTGATCGCCGGCTTCTGCTCTTCCTTGATCTCGACGGTGACGCCGTGGGTGAGCATCACCATGTCGGCGCCACGGTAGCGCCGTTCCTTCAGGACGAAGCGGCCACGCACGTGCGAGCCGCTCTTGACCGGCGTCAGGAAGCGGATCTTGTTGAAGCCGTAGTTGATGCCCATGCGCTTTTCGCGCACGTCCGGCATGCAGTCGTAATTCATCGCAGAAAGCAGCGAAAGCGACAGGAAACCGTGCGCAATGGTGCCGCCGAACGGTGTCTCGGCCTTCGCCTTTTCCGGATCGACATGGATGAACTGGTGGTCGTGCGTCGCATCGGCAAACATGTCGATGGTGTTCTGATCGACCCGGATCCAATCCGACACACCCAGTTCCTTGCCGATCAGACTGTCCAGTTCAACAAGCGAAATTTCACGCGGCATTGTGCTCAGAATCCCCGAAATTTATATGGTTTCCCATTTCCATATACGTCCGCGGCTCGCAGGAAAAGGGTATCCGGCGGTCTCAAGGCCTTGCGAACGCGATTTTTGTTGCATGCGTCACGCCCGCGCAACTACGCCTTCGGGCGGACCGGATCACGGCCGCTGGCTGCCTTCGCGGTCGAGAATGGCGATGGTCTCGTGATAAAGGTGCGAGGCGTCCTCGTGGCTCTTATCGACGCAAACCATGCCGAGTTTGCCGTATTGCGACAGCGCCCCGATCAGGTGAAAAACCACGCCGCGCTGCGCCGATCCGTGGAAGTGGATGTTGTGCCGAACGGCAATATCGATCAGGTCCTGGGGCGTCAGGCCGTGATAGTGCTCCGATTCCAGATTGTCCGTCGCATAGTAGTATCGCGTCTCCCCGCCGGGCGTCGAAAACAGGCCGGTGGCGCTGTCATAGGCGCCGTCGGTGAGCAAGCGCAGCATGGTCAGGGGATGCGTTGTGCCGCCCTTGCGCAGGTTGATCTCGATCGCGTAGTGACGCCAGGCGTCGCCCTCCCTGACCGAGACGAAATCAATGCCGAAATGACCGAGCACGCCGCGCTCCTTGAGCAGGCGGGCGGTGCGCATGCCGCTGTCCTGTATATCGAGCCTGTAGGCCCTGTCGGCCGGAAACCGGCAGCCGAGGAAGACCTGATCGCCGCTGCCGCCGAGAATCTGATCGTGGGTCGAGACCGGATCGAGATGACCGGAGGGATCGACGCGATACTGGACCGACGGCGATCGCTTGTGCGTGCCTTCGACATAGGCTTCGACAATGCATCCCATCTCGTCGATCTTGTTTTCGAACAGCTCCCAAGTCATGTCGCTGGCGCAGAAGGTGGCGCCCGGCAAACGGTCTGAGACCCAGGATTTGCCGATGCCGGTATCGGGCGCCTTGTCGAAACGGAAAATGGCATTTCCCTCTCCGGAAAATCCCTCGTTGAGCTTGATCACGGCACGCCTGAGATCCGGATTTTGCCGTTTCAGCTCGGTGAGCGCTTCGGCTATGTCGTTGTCGTCGGCAAGGTCCTCGAAACCCTCGGCGATCGGCAGGCCGCTCTCGCGGAAGAGTTTCCTGCTGCCGCTCTTGGACCCGTAGTCCTGCAGCGCGGGGTCGCAGCCATAGATGGGAATGCCGAGCCGCGCCGCCAGGCGGCGCTCCAGCGGCGTCACGTTGAAGCAAGCCATATGGGCGAGCGAACGGTCGCCGAGAGCGTTCCCGATACGGTCGCAAAGCCGTGGGCGGTCGAGGATCTTTTGCGTCAACGGAACGTCCGCATCGTCGTGGCACGAAACAAGTTTCAGCCGTTCGCGCGCATGGTGCTGGGGAACACCTGGCAGGAGGTGCAGGTAGTAGTCGATAATGCACTCGGCGATCGGCTGGCTGGAGACGTAAATGATGCGCGTGCGCGGCATGCGCAGCAGTTGCAGCATGCACAGCATGCGCTCTTCGTAGTGATGCACACCGGAGATCTTGGACAAAACCTCCTGGTCGAGCGACAGGCTGGGGATGATCAGGACCGTGCGCGGATGCAGCCGGTCGGGGAACACACGTTCGAACAGGTCCGGCAAACCGGATTGCAGCCGGTTGAAGGTCTCAACCTCGTCCTCGATTTCCGGCGTTTCGATAATGCCGTTCAAGCCTGCCCCTTGTCGCTCCTGATGCCGGCGCAGCCACCCGGATGCGCCGGCGTAACGATTGCCGCACTATTGTTACTTTGCCGACGCATTCGCCGCAAGGCGGACCCTGCGGCCGCGCACACACCGCAACGTCGCGTTGCCACCGATGATTTTGCGCCGCGAAAAGACTTTTCGCCCGATCAGCCGTCCCGCGACAATTCATTGTCCGGACGCTGACGGATATAGAACCTCGTTGTTTTAAATGGGGCCAAATTTGGTTCAGTGTTGGTGCCAAGATCAACCGGAGTGGATTCGATGCAATCCGGAAAGGCCATCATCCATGAGCCGGCGCTCGCTGCGGATCTCGGTGCCATGCCGCTGGACGATCGGCTGGCGTTGCTGGCCGAAGGGCGAAAAAACGCCGTGTTCACGACCAGCCTCGGCATCGAGGACCAGGTGCTGACGGCGGCGCTTGCGCGTGCAGCGCCCGGCGTGCGTATCGTCACGCTGGAAACCGGCCGCCTGTTCGATGAAACGGTGGCGCTGATCGCCGAAACCGAGGCGAAATACGGAATCTCCATCGAGCGTTTCCGGCCGGACGAAAAGAAACTTGCCGACTACGTGCAGCGCTTCGGCATGAACGGCTTTTACGACAGCATCGAGGCCCGCAAGGCCTGCTGCGGGGTGCGCAAGCTCGAGCCGCTGGCCCGCGCGCTCGACGGCGCCGATCTGTGGATCACCGGGCTGCGGCGCGGCCAGTCTGCCAACCGGTCCGATGTTGCCTTCGCCGAATTCGACGCGGAGCGCGGTCTTCTCAAGGCCAATCCGCTGGCCGACTGGGATATCGACACCGTGAGCGCCTATGTCGAAGCCGAGGGCGTTCCGGTCAATCCGCTGCACGCGCGCGGCTATCCATCGATCGGTTGCGAGCCCTGCACCCGTGCCATCAAGCCCGGCGAAGACGAACGCGCCGGCCGCTGGTGGTGGGAAAACGACCAGAAACGCGAATGCGGCCTGCATGTCGCCGGCGCCGCCGGGCAATCGCAGATCCCCGTACAGCCATAACAGGAAAAGACATGTCCGAGACAAAGCCGCCCCTTGATCCCAATCTCAAGGCGCTCGAAAGCGAGGCCATCCATATATTCCGCGAGGTCGCGGCGGAGTTCGAGCGGCCGGTCATGCTCTATTCGGTCGGCAAGGACTCGTCGGTGCTGCTGCACCTGGCGCGCAAGGCATTTTATCCGGGGCGGATCCCGTTCCCCCTGCTGCACATCGACACGGGCTGGAAATTCCGCGAGATGATCGCCTTCCGCGACCGGATGGCGGCCGAATTCGACCTCGATCTCGTCACCTACACCAATCCGCGCGGCAAGCTCGAGGGCGTGACGCCCTTCACGCACGGATCGTCCGTCTATACCAACATCATGAAGACAGAGGCGCTGCGCCAGGCGCTCGATGCCGGCCAGTACGACGCCGCATTCGGCGGCGCGAGGCGCGACGAGGAGGCCTCGCGCGCCAAGGAGCGGATCTACTCCTTCCGCACGCCCGATCACCGCTGGGATCCGCGCAACCAGCGCCCTGAACTCTGGTCGATCTACAACGGCCAGATCCGCAAGGGCGAGAGCGTGCGCGCATTTCCGCTGTCCAACTGGACCGAGGTCGATATCTGGCGCTACATCCAGGCCGAGAGCATCCCGATCGTTCCACTTTATTTTGCCGCCCAACGGCCCGTCGTCGAGCGCGACGGCATGCTGGTGCTGGCGGAGGACGAGCGGCTGGAACTGCTGCCCGGCGAGGTCAAGAGGACCGAGACCATCCGCTTCCGCACGCTCGGCTGTTTCCCGCTGACCGGCGCCATCCGTTCGACGGCGACGACGCTCGACGACATTATCGGCGAGCTTGAGACCGCGACAGTTTCGGAGCGGCAGGGCCGCGCCATCGACCGCGACGAGGCCGGCTCCATGGAGAAGAAAAAACGCGAGGGCTATTTCTGATGACCGCCAATATCGAAGCCACGGTGCAGGCGGCGGAAGCCGCCCAGCCCGCGACACGCAATGCCCGCCCCTTGCGCCTGATCACCTGCGGCAGTGTCGATGACGGAAAGTCGACGCTGATCGGACGTCTCCTGTGGGACACCAAGGCGGTCAAGGAAGACCAGGCCGACGCGCTGGCGCGCGACAACCGCCACCAGCAGAACGATCTCGGCCTGCCGGACTTCGCGCTGCTGCTCGACGGGCTGCAAGCGGAGCGGGAGCAGGGCATCACCATCGATGTCGCCTATCGCTATTTTTCCACCGACCGGCGCTCCTTCATCGTCGCCGACACGCCCGGACACGAGCAATATACCCGCAACATGGCGACCGGTGCCTCGACGGCCGACCTCGCCGTGCTGCTGGTCGACGCCCGCGCCGGCATCCTCGAGCAGACTCGACGCCATGCCACCATCGCGACACTGATGGGCATTCGCCAGTTCGTGCTCGCCGTCAACAAGATCGACCTGATCGACTATGACGAGGCGGTCTTCAATCAAATTTCGGCCGAGTTCCGTCAGTTTGCGTTGTCGCTCGGCGTGACAGACGTGACGGCGATCCCGATGTCCGCGCTGCTCGGCGAGAATGTCGTGCATCCCGGCACCGCGTCGATGCCGTGGTATTCGGGCCCGCCGCTGGTCGAGGTCCTGGAACTTGCGACCCAGCGCACCGCGCAGACGGTCGGCTTCCGCCTTCCGGTGCAGCGGGTCAGCCGCCCGGACGAGAGTTTCCGCGGCTATCAGGGAACGGTCGCCGGCGGTTCGGTCAAGCCGGGCGACAGCATCGTGGTCCTGCCGGCCGGCTCGGTCGCGAACGTCAAGCAGATCGTCACCTTCGACCTGGTGCGCAACGCCGCCGTCGCCGGCGATGCCATCACGCTGGTGCTCGACCGCCATGTCGATATCGCGCGCGGCGACATGATCGCCTCGATCGATGCGGCGCCGGCGCTCGGCCGCGCCTTCGAGGCCAAGCTCGTCGCGCTATCGGCCGATGCGATTACCACCGGCAAGCGCTACTGGCTGAAATCCTCGAGCCGCCGCCAGCGGGTGCGGGTCGAACCGAAGACGCGGCTCGCCCTGAAAACCGGTCAGTGGGACGGCGCCGACAGCCTGCCGCTCAATTCCATCGGCACGGTGCATCTCGATTTCGACGAAGCGGCGATGTTCGATCCCTACGAGACGAACCGCAACACGGGTGCCTTCATCCTGATCGATCCGGACACCAACAACACGGTGGCGGGCGGCATGATCGTTGAGCGCACCACCCGGGTCGACGGCATCGATGCCGGCGGCGAGCGCGACCACGTGCTCCTGTCTCTGCCCGAGGACCTGGCCGACCGGCTGATGGCGAGCGAGGCCTTCGCCGATCTGCGCGACCATGTCGAGATCCGCCGCGTGAGCGGCGCACGGGCGGCTGCGGTGCTCAAGGACGTCGACTAAGGTTACGGAGTGGCAGTGAAAATTTAACCTGTCGTTCTCCGGAATTGCGCGCTAGCATTCGCGCGCAGTTGTTTTGTCGGGGGACGATCGATGAATGAGTTTTTCACGCAGCTGGGCGCCTTCGGTCCGCTGCTCTATGGCGTCATCAAGGCACTGATCTTCCTGGTCATCGGCTACATGGCGGCCGGCTGGATTTCGCGGATGATCCGCAAGCGGGTGCTGGCGGATCCCAATCTCGACGATACGCTCGGCGTCTTTTTCGCCTCGATTGCCAAATGGCTCATCCTGGCGGTCGTCGTCATTGCGGTCCTGCAGGTGTTCGGTTTCCAGGCGACCAGCCTCGTTGCGGTGCTCGGCGCGGCGACGCTTGCCATCGGTCTGGCGCTGCAGGGAACGCTTCAGGATATCGCCGCCGGCGTCATGATCGTCATCTTCCGTCCCTTCAAGCTCGGGCAATATGTCGACATTGCCGGAACCGCGGGAACCGTCAAGAATCTCAACTTGTTCGTCACCGAACTCGTGACGCCCGACAACGTCCAGATCGTCGTTCCGAACGGCAAGGTGTGGGGCTCGATCATCACCAACTACTCGGCGAACGACACGCGCCGCGTGGATCTCACCTTCGGCATCGATTACGGCGATGACGCCGACAAGGCGATGGCCGTCATCCTGAAATGCGCCGGCGACGACAAGCGCGTGCATGGCAATCCGGAACCCTGGGTGCGGGTGGTCAATCTCGGCGATTCATCGGTCGATATAACGACACGGCTGTGGTGCGACGCCGCCGATTACTGGGATCTGAAATTCGCCATGACCAAGACGGTCAAGGAGGCCTTCGACAAGGAAGGCATCTCGATCCCCTATCCGCACCATGTGGAAATCCAGAGGCAGGGCTGACGGAAGACCGGTGCCCGGAGGGGTATCCGTGCGCCGGAGTTGGGCCACCTGTCTCTCACCGCGCCGAAACATGCAATGACACCGCAAGGCAACATCATCGCAATACCGACCTACAACCGGCGGGCTGAAGTCGAGGCCTGTCTGGACTGCCTGGCCTCGGTCGAGGGTCTCGATGACTGGCGCGTGATCATCCGGGACGATTGCAGCACGGACTACGATATAGCGGATCTGTTGAAGGACAGGCCTTTCTCGGCGACGGTGCTGCGCAGTAAATCCAATGGCGGCTGCGACAGGAACACGGTTCTCCTGCTACGGGCCTGTCTTGCGCAGAATGCCGGCCGGGTGCTGCTTTTGGACAGCGACATGATCGTTTCGAGAGATATTCTGCGGTTTGCCGACCGGGTCTTTGCGAATACGGACGGCGTGCTCAGCCTCTACAACTCCGTGCTGCACGACGAGGGTCAAATCGTCGATGACGATCTTGTTCTCAAAGACAGCATCGGAGGAGCGGCGACCCTCTGGGACGCATCGGTGCTGGGGCACATGCTGGAAGGCCTGGACGGCACCCGGTACTGGGACTGGCAGTTCTGCGATCGGGCCCGCGAAAGGAATATCCGCATTTTTGTCGTGCGCAAAAGCAGGGCACAGCATATCGGTATCGAGGGATCCCACAGCGTGTGGTTCGGGCAACTGGACTACGGCGTCGGATTTCGGGTTGATACCGCCGAACAGGCGGCAGCGATCGCTATTGCTCACGACAAGCTGATGCTGTCACAAAGTCTCTACGCACTGAGCAAAAAGCCATTGCTGCAACGATGGCGCCGCAGCATCGCCAAACGACTGCCCAAAAAAAGGGCCGCCGGATAACCGGCGGCCAGCCCTGGGAGTCCTCAGGAAGAAAGTCGTTAGGCGGCCGGTCCCTGAACGTGGCGCCAGGCATAGGAGCCGGTGGCGCGCGCCGGGGTCGCGGCGGGCTGGTAATAGCTGTTGATGGCCGGCAGCCGGCCTTCCGACAAACGCTTGATGGCGGTTGCGTTCGAGACCGCGAAACTGTCGATACCGCAGCGCTGCATCAGCGGAATCTGATCGATCAGCACATCGCCGGTGGCGCGCAACTCACCGGCATATCCGAGGCGCGCGCGCAGCAGCGAAGCCTGCGAAAAGGCGCGCCCGTCGTTGAAGGCCGGGAATGTGACGGCGATCAGCGCGAGCCGGTCGAGGAAGGGCTCTAGTTGGCGCACGTCGTCGACCGGGCCAACGATCACGCCGACATCTTCCGGCCGGCGCTCTTCGTCCGAGAGTTCCAGGTAGCGTTCCAGCGGCACCAGCAGGCGGGCATTGGCGCCGATCGTCCCGGCGGCGTCTTCCTCACCGGCGATGCGCCACGGATCGTCTTCAACGAAGCCATCGGCTTTCCAGAGTCTTGTCTCGCTCATGACGGGTTCCTTGCTCACGCGGCTTTCGACGTTTCGCCGTACAGCGCTTCCTTGAAGGGTGCCGGGCCGATCCGGCGATAGGCTTCGAGGAAGGTCTCGTCGGCGTTTTCACGCAGGCCGAGATAGGTCTCGACGATGGTCTCCACCGCGTCGGTGACCTTCTCCGGCTCGAAGCCGCGGCCGATGATCTGGCCGATCGACGTGTTCTCGTCGCCGGAGCCGCCGAGCGTGATCTGGTAGAGCTCTGCGCCCTTCTTCTCGACGCCGAGAATGCCGATATGGCCGACATGGTGGTGGCCGCAGGCATTGATGCAGCCGGAGATCTTGATCTTCAGCTCGCCGATTTCCCGCTGACGCTCCAGCGAGGCAAAGCGCTCAGAGATTTCCTGGGCAACGGGGATCGAACGGGCATTGGCAAGGGCGCAGTAGTCGAGCCCCGGGCAGGCGATGATGTCGCTGACCAGGCCGGCATTGGCCGTTGCCAGGCCGACGGCCAAGAGTGCCTTGTAGACATGTTCGAGATCAGCCAGCGCGACATGCGGCAGGACGAGGTTCTGCTCGTGCGAGACCCGGATCTCGTCATGGCCGAATTTCTCGGCAAGGTCCGCGACGGTCTCCATCTGGGTATCGTCCGCGTCACCCGGAATGCCGCCGATAGGTTTCAGCGAAATCGTGACGACGCCGTAGTCGGGATGGCGGTGCGGTGTCACATTCTGGTGCACCCAGGCGGCAAAGCCCGGATCGGCCTTCTTGGCCGCGGCGATCAGGCCCCAGCCCTCGGCGCGGTCCTGCAGCTTCGGCGGCGCGAAATAGGCGGCAATCGCCGCGAGATCGTCCTGAGGCAGCTTCAGCTCGGTTTCCTTCAGCTTTTGCCATTCGGCCTCGACCTGGCGGGTGAATTCCTCCTCGCCGGTCTCGTTGACCAGGATCTTGATGCGCGCCTTGTACTTGTTGTCGCGGCGGCCATAGAGGTTGTACACGCGCATGATCGCAGTTGTGTAGGACAGAAGGTCTGCTTCCGGCAGGAAATCGCGGATCTTCTTGGCAATGACCGGCGTGCGGCCCTGGCCGCCGCCGACCCAGACGGCAAAGCCCAGCGCGCCTTCCTCGTTGCGCTTCAGATGCAGGCCGATGTCGTGGACCTGGATCGCCGCGCGGTCGCGCTCGGCGCCGGTGACCGCGATCTTGAACTTGCGCGGCAGGAAGGAATATTCCGGGTGGTTCGACGACCACTGGCGCAGGATCTCCGCATAGGGGCGGGGGTCGGCAACCTCGTCGGCGGCGGCGCCGGCGAAATGATCGGCCGAGACGTTGCGGATGCAGTTGCCGGATGTCTGGATGGCGTGCATCTCGACTTCGGCGAGTTCCTCAAGGATGGCCGGCGTGTCGGAGAGTTTCGGCCAGTTGTACTGGATGTTCTGCCGCGTCGTGAAATGGCCGTAGCCCTTGTCATAGTCGCGGGCGATGCGGGCAAGGCGGCGCATCTGGCGGCTGTTGAGCGTGCCGTAGGGGATCGCCACCCGCAGCATATAGGCGTGAAGCTGCAGGTAGACGCCGTTCATCAGGCGCAGCGGCTTGAACGCCGTCTCGTCGATTTCCCCGGACATGCGGCGCTCGACCTGGTCGCGGTACTGGGACACGCGCTGGCGCACGAAATCGTGGTCGAACTCGTCGTAACGGTACATGGACAGGCTCCTCAGGCGGCCGTGGCCGGCTTGAACTCGGCCTGCTTGCCGAGATCGGTGCGGATGGTGGGGCCGGCGGCGCGGATGCGCTCGCGCAGGCGGATCGGATAGATGTCGCCGTCCACCTCATCGACGTCGATCACCTCGACATCGACGACGAGGTTGTCGTTGAAGGCCGATTTGCCGGCTTCCTCGAGCGCGTCGACCGCCTCCTGGTGGCGGGCAATCAGGGCGGTTTCGATGTTTTCGAGCCACTGGCCGTTGGCGCCGAGCCATACGGCGATCCCGTCGGTCAGGCGGTTGGCTGTCAGTACCTTCTTCATCTCAGACATCCTCTTGTCCTGCCGTCTCAGGCGGCGGCGAATTGTTCGATGGCCGCCGAAAGCGGCGTGGACCGTTCGAAATTGGCGCCGGCAACGGCGTCGCCGATGATCACCATGACCGGGCCGGTGAGTTCCGAAAGGTGTTCGATCCCGGGCAGTTCCCGCAGTGTGCAGTGGAGCTGCATGCGGTCCGGCCGGCTGGCGTTCTCGACAATGGCGACGGCGGTGTCGCTCGCGAGGCCGGCTTCCATCAGCCGTCCGGCGACGGATGCCGCGACGGTCCGGCCCATGTAGACGGCGATGGTGGCGCCGGAGACGGCGAGCTTGGCCCAGTCGGGCAGGACCTTGCCTTTGAGGTCATGGCCGGTGGTGAAGACCAGCGAGGCGGCAACGCCGCGCAATGTCAGCGGCAGGCCGAAATCCGCGGCCGCGGCGAAAGCGGACGTGATGCCCGGCACGATTTCGTGGCCGATTCCCGCATCGCGCAGTGCCGCCATCTCCTCGGCAGCGCGGCCGTAGATCAGCGGATCGCCCGACTTCAACCGCACGACACGCCGACCGCGGCGGGCCAGTTCAACGATCAGATCGTTGATTTCGTCCTGCGATTTCGAATGGCAGCCCTTGCGCTTGCCGACCGGGATGCGCTCGGCATCGCGCCGGCCCATATCGACAATGGTTTCCGGCACCAAGGCGTCATAGAGGATGACGTCGGCTTCCATGAGGACACGCTGGGCGCGCAAGGTCAGAAGGTCTTCGGCACCGGGACCGGCGCCGACGAGCCAGACATAGCCCTCGGCCTTGCCTGTCCCGTGCAGAAGCTGCGTCGCGGCCTGCTGGGCCGCGGCGAGGTCGCGCTTTTCGACGGCGTCGCGGACGCGGCCGGAAAAGAAGTTGCGCCAGAAGCTGCGGCGCGTGGCGCCGCGCGGCAGCACGTTGTCGACGGCGCCGCGATAGCTCTCGGCAAGCTGGGCGAGGGTTCCGAGCGACGGCGAAAGCATCTGGTCGATGCGGGCGCGGATCATCTGGGCAAGGACCGGGCCGGCGCCCTCGGTGCCGATGGCGACCGCGACCGGCGCGCGGTTGACGAGGGCGGGCGTCAGGAAATCACAATAGTCAGGCTGGTCCACCGCATTGGCCGGGATCCGGGCGGCGCGGGCATCGGTGACGATGCGCGCGTCCTGGTCCGTCTCGCCGGTCGCGGCGAACACCAGCGTCGCGCCGTCAAGCTGTCCGGGTTCATAGGCGGCGAAAACCGTCGCGATGCCGTTTTTCTGCAGGTAAGCCGCGAAGGCCGCATCCGGTGCGTCGGCAAAGACGGTTATCGCCGCCGCCGTGTTGGCGAGCAGGCGCGTCTTGGCAAAGGCCTCGTCGCCATTGCCGAACACGGCGACCTTTTGACCGGCGACGTTGAAGAAGGCCGGGAAGGTCGAGAGTTTGCGATCGTGATCCGTCATCGGTATCCCTGCGGACACACCTGTCCTGTTGACACGCATTGTCGTGTTTCGGGCACCGGGATTGAAGAAATGCAATTCTGCCGAAACGCCCGCGGGGATATATTTTTACCTGTCCGGCTTCACCAGGCGGATCAATTGCCTAAGAGCCTATCCGGGCGGCAGCGCAAACGGTCGATGGTATCGGGTTCACGGTTCGAAGCGGCCCGTTTGCGGCCTGGCGATGTCGTGAAGCCGCGTCGCGCCTTTCACCCGCGGCACCTTGCCGCCCATCAGGAGGCGCAGCATGTTCGGCGAAAACCGCTTGTTTTTCGGATCGAGCACCGTGAGATCGCCGGACAACAGGCGCTGCATGTCGGGTGTCAGGCCAAGCCGGGGTCTGCTTT
This sequence comes from Nitratireductor sp. XY-223, assembly GCF_004959855.1. Taxonomy (GTDB): domain Bacteria; phylum Pseudomonadota; class Alphaproteobacteria; order Rhizobiales; family Rhizobiaceae; genus Hoeflea_A. The sequence continues at coordinate 40,672 of NZ_SPNT01000009.1, forward strand.
GACGTTGCGGCGCAACGTTCGGGGTCTTCGCGTTGCCGCCACGGCTCTCACCGACGCCCGGTCCGGGAAACTGCTCCGGATCGAAGCTCAGGGACGGTGCGTGGTTTCCGTCTTCATAGACGAAGCCTTTTCCGGTGAACCATTCGCGCGTCGGGAATTTCGATTCCTCGACCTTGAGCTCGATTTCCCGCCCGTCGATCTCGACCTTCGGGTGGTTTATCCAGTGCTGCGGACTTGTCATGGCCGGCGAAAACAGTTCCAGCTTTCCGTCTTCCAGCACGATGGTCCTGTCATCTGCCCGGAAGGCCTGTTTCCTGTTGTATCTGCTCGCGAATTCTTCAAAGCCCGAAGCCCGGTTGCGCCTCGGTCCGGCATAGATTTCATATGATTTTCTGATTCCCTCGTCGGCTTCCCTGACTTTCCAGTTCTCCACTTGTGCGAACCCCGGCCCGTCGAAGGCATGGGCCATGACGGCGCGCGACAGGCGCACAATGTCTTTCCAGTCGCCGCCGTTTTTCCTGACATAGTCGCCGATCCTGATGCCGATCGCGTTGTTCCACATGTCGAGGCCGTTGTCGGCTCCGTTGTCCTCTATGCTTTCATGTCTATTGAGCCTTGAAAGGGCTATCCGCGTCCCGAAAAGCCTGGCGAGTTCCGCCGACAGTAGGATATGGCGATAAGCGTCCGCCGCACCGCCATTTTGTCGTCCGGGAAGCTGTGATGCGACCGTCTCCCCTACGATCATTTTCTTTGGGCTATCAAAGAAGCGCTCGTAAATTGATTCCAGGTTCATTTATTTACACCTCGATTCTTTCCTTATATTTTTCAGAAATAAGCAATAAAAGGAAAATACATAGTGTATTCACTATAAACCTCTCCCGATTTATATGTAGATGCATATCCAAATTGTCTATAAAGAATACGCATATAGATGTTAGAAAAAAGAAAATGTGCGGCAATAAACAAAAATATAAAACGATCTTGAATTTGAATTTCAAATTAAATACAATATGTACAATAAATAATATGCTTGCTATTTCGCTATATATTAATGTTGTCTGAATTAATTGATATCTTTCTTTGTGTATAATTTGGTCAACACCGGAGAGCAGCCATGAAATATCCTGATTTGCAAAATGCGCTGCGGCGGAAAACAGAAAGAACGCGGCGCATAGAAGCCGAATGGTCCCTCTAGAGGGAACTGTTTTTTTCGAGTTTTGAAATGACATTAACGCCTCCAGCAGATCAGTTGTGCGGTCCGCATTGAATATGGCCGTTATTTTTGCAGGCCAGCCTGTTCGTCTTTGTCGTCGTGTTGCTGATTGAAAGTTGGGTGCATTTGTCGTTATCGAACATAATTCAGTTCAATTGACGCATTTCAGTTTTCTGACCTTGATCTGTACATTTCGTCCAGTAAATATACCAAACAAAAGCAAATTATATTCATTAAAAATCTCATTTCATTTTTATAATAAATATCAAAAGGGAAATCTATAATACAAAAAACGAAAAATAATAAAGAACTTAAGATGTTTATTTTATAACAAATAAATAGGGCAGTCTTATAGTATTTTGAATTGAAAAAAATTGAAATGATAAAAACAATATTCGATGTAATATATATTGCAAAAAAAAGACTGGAGAGATCATAGATGTAGCTGAATATATCCACATAATCATAAATCGTACGCAGTGTGTCCGTGTTCATTTGGTATGCCAAAATGGAAATGGCCAGGAAGACTGTTGCCAGCACCCACAGGGCCCGTGTGCGTGGAAGTTTTTCCGTGGTGCGTTTCAAGGTTTCACGAGTCCCATAATTGTCTTACGACCGTTGCCATTAGCGGTGTTGCAGCTTTTGTCGGCGTGTTTGCCAACTATCCGTGCCAGTTTGGCACTGCACGCGCCATACGAGCGTTTCATCCCAGTCGCACGCAATCATGTTCTTTTTTTGTTCCAGTGGCAATCCCAGTAAGTCAAATTGTCGGTTTCGGGTTCGTCGGGGCGCAACCCGATCGGCAAGGGCGGCGGCGGACCGGACCGGCGCGTCCGCCATACCGGCGCTCTTGACGCAGGCAGCGCATTGCAAAACCGTGACATTTTCAATCTGGCGTTCGCTGCTGTGCTCGGCTAGCATTCGGGCATAACGAACATAATATGGAGGTCCCTCATGAAATTCTCCCGGCTTTTGCTCGCCAGCTCGGTCTTTGCCCTTGCCGCCGGACCGGCGCTTGCCGACTACACGCTGAATATCATTCACATCAACGACCTGCACAGCCGCATCGAATCGGTCAACAAGTACGATTCCACCTGCTCGGCCGAAGACGAGACCGAAGGCAAGTGCTTCGGCGGGGTTGCCCGGGTCGCGACCAAGATCAAGGAGCTTCGCGACGCGATCAACAATGCCGGCGGCAACGTGATCGTGCTCGACGCGGGCGACCAGTTCCAGGGCTCGCTCTTCTACACGACCTACAAGGGCGACGCCGCCGCCGAATTCATGAACAAGATCGGTTTTGACGCCATGGCGGTCGGCAACCACGAATTCGACGACGGTCCGGAGGGCCTGGCGAAATTCCTCGACAAGGTGACCGTTCCGGTGATCTCCGGGAATACCGATGTGTCCGCAAACAACCTCCTGGCGGACCGTATTCCGGGGCATGTGGTGCTCGACGTCGGCGGTGAAAAGATCGGCATCGTCTCGGTGCTGGCAACCGACACGGACGAGACCTCGTCGCCGGGCGCCAGCGTCAAGTTCAATGACGAGATCGCGTATCTTACCAAGGCGGTGGCGGATCTCGAGGCCGAGGGCGTTAACAAGATCATCGCGCTGACGCATGTCGGCCTCAACCGCGACAAGGAAATCGCAGCCGCGGTTCCGGGCCTTGACGCCGTTGTCGGCGGTCATTCGCACACGCTGCTTTCGAACACGGTCGAGGGGGCGCCCTCCTATCCGACGATGGTCAAGGGACCCGACGGGAAGGATGTCCCGGTCGTGCAGGCCTATGCCTACTCGAAATATGTCGGCGATCTCGCCCTGACCTTCGACGACGAGGGCAATGTGGTCGGAGCTAGCGGTGACACGATCCTGCTCGATTCCTCGGTGGAGCCGGATGCCGAGATCCTCGCCCGCGTCAAGGAGCTTGGCGGCCCGATCGAAGAGGTCAAGGGCAAGGTGGTTGCACAAACCGACGAGCTGATCGTCGGCGACCGTGCCGTCTGCCGGGCGGAGGAATGCTCGATGGGCAACCTCGTCGCCGACGCCATGCTGGACCGCGTGAAGGACCAGGGCATCCAGGTCGCCTTCCAGAACGGCGGCGGCCTTCGCGCCTCGATCGACAAGGGCGAGGTGACGATGGGCGAGGTGCTGACGGTGCTGCCCTTCCAGAACACGCTCTCGACCTTCCAGATCAAGGGCCAGGGGCTGATCGACGCGCTCGAGAACGGCGTCAGCCAGGTCGAGGACGGCGCCGGACGGTTCCCGCAGGTGGCCGGGATGAAGTTCACCTGGGATCCGGCGGCCGAACCCGGCAAGCGGATCGTCAGCGTCATGGTCGAGGGCGACGGCGGTTTTGAGCCGATCGATCCGAGCAAGGTCTACGGTGTCGTCTCGAACAACTACGTGCGCAATGGCGGTGACGGCTACAAGATGTTCAAGGCGGACGCCATCAACGCCTATGACTACGGTCCGGGCCTCGAGGTCGTCGTTGCCGATTATCTTGCCGCGAACGCCCCCTACAAGCCGTTCGTGTCGGACCGGATCACCAAGAAGTAGGAGCGATTTCCTTCGCCCGGCGCATAGGGTGTCGGGCGAGGGTGCCTAGTCCGTCAAGTCCATGATATCGCGGAAGATTTCGTCCCATTCCGCATCGCTGAAATCGGTCAGGCCAAGCGCGCTGAGCATGAATGCGCCCTCGCTTGCCAACAGGGCAATCCGCAGGCGGCGCCCTTTGTCGGTCGAAAAATCCAGTTTCTCGAAGCGCGACCGGTACCAGTTCCTGGTACTGATCTGGTGCGCCTCGGATTGCGCAAGCAACAGCAGCATCGCCGCGTTTCTCGGTTGCTGCTCCAACATGTCGCCGCGCGCTGCCGCGATATAGGCGCGGATGCCGCCCGGTTCCGTATCATCGCCCTCGCTGAGTTCGGCGATCCTATCATCGAATTCGCCGTTCCACCGGTTGAACATGGCGTCGATCAGCGCGTCTCGGGTGCCGAAGCAGGACTGAACACCGCCCTTCGTGATGCCGGCCTCGGCGGCGACGGCCCCGATCGACAGGCCGGACGCGCCCTTGTCGCGCACCACGCGTTCGGCGGCATCCAGCACCTTGTCGCGGTCGATTGTCCGTTTTCGTCCCAAATTTTCAGCCTTGTTTGGAATACGATCGTATTTTATTGTTGCAATTTTATAAATACGACCGTATTTTAAAATAATCAAGCGGATCGCTTGATCATGATTTCCCCGGATTTGCTCTGGCCTGCAGGAGTGGCTTTTGTTCAACAACAGGTGGCTTGTACTCGCGATCTTGTCGTCGGCGCTTTTGATGATCGTCATGGACCTGACGATCCTTTACACAGCGCTTCCGAGGCTGACATTCGCCCTTGGCGCCAGCGCCTCGGAGAAGCTGTGGATCGTCAACGCCTATTCGCTGGTGATCGCCGGCGTGCTGCCGACATTCGGCGCCCTCGGCGACCGCTGGGGGCACCGTAACCTGTTCCTGGGCGGCCTTGGTGTTTTCGGGGCGGCGTCGCTTCTGTGCGCCTATGCGCCGGATCCGCAGGTGCTGATTGCCGGCCGTGTCGTGCTGGCGCTCGGCGGCGGCATGATGATGCCGGCGACGCTGTCGATCATCCGCCTGACCTTCAGCGATCCGAGGGAGCAGGCCATGGCCATCGGCATCTGGTCGGCCGTCGCCGCGGGCGGTGCCGCCGCCGGGCCTGTCGTGGGCGGCCTGCTGCTCGAGTTCTTCTGGTGGGGCTCCGTGTTCCTCGTCAACCTGCCGATCGTCGCCATCGCGTTGACGGTGGCCGCCATCTGCATCGACAACAGGCAGCCGGAAAACCGGCGCCCGCTCGACTGGCGCGGCGCCCTCGAGGTCATGTTCGGCCTCATCGCGACGGTCTATGCGTTCAAGGAGATCGTGAAGCGCGATCCGTCGTTCGCGATCGCCGCGATCACCGGATTGCTCGGTGTGGCGGTGCTGATCCTGTTCGCGCGGCGCCAGCGGCGCATTGCCGACCCGATGATCGATTTCGCGCTGTTTGCCGATGTCCGGTTTTCCTCGGCGATCTTCGTCGCCTTCATCAGCTCGGTCTCCATTGCCGGTTTCGAACTGGTTTTCAGCCAGCGCCTGCAGCTCGTCGACGGGCTTTCGCCGCTGAATGCGGGTCTCTACATCCTGCCGGCGGCCTTGGCGTCGATTGTCTCCGGGCTGGCGGCCGGCGCGATGATCCCGCGTTTGGGGCAGACGCCGCTTCTGTGGACCGGCACATTGCTCGCCGGCCTCAGCATGGCCGGGTGCCTTGCCGCCTTCGCCTATAGCGGGGCGCTGACGATTGCCGGGCTGATCGGCCTCGGCTTCGGCATCGGCGTTGCCATGACGGCGGCCTCCAGCGCCATCATCAACGGCGCGCCCCCGCACAGAACCGGCATGGCTGCGTCCATGGAGTCGGTCGCCTACGATATGGGTGCCGGGATCGGCGTCGCCGTTTTCGGTGGCTTGATGTCCGCCGCCTACACGTTCTCGTTCGTGGTGCCGGACGGAATCGAACTGCCGGGCGTCGCGCGCGACAGCCTGGAGGAGGCGGTCACCGCCGCAAGCGGACTTCCCGCCGCCGATCAGCTCCTGGTCGAGACCGCCGCGAAGGCCGGATTTGTCAGTTCCTTCTACTTCGTTTCAGCGGCTGTCGCCGTGATGCTGATCGCAACCGCGCTGGTCGTATTCACGAAAAACCGGGCCGTCCGCTTGCATCATGCGCGAGCGGAACCCTAGCGCGCTGTTGCCGTCGCACGCGCCGCAGATGACGACGGGAAACACAAACCCGTTGATTCCGGTCAAATAATTGCCGAATGTCGGGTTGTATCATTGGCGGCGACGCGGAACTGAAGGGATTGTGGCGCATGGCTTTCGAAGATCTGATAACGCGTATCAACATGCTGTTCGTCGAAATGGAGAACCAGCCGGAGGATGCGAGCGAGCTGCTCGATCAGATCCGCCTTGAACTCAACCGCATGAGAGCCACCGGCCAGCCACTTCCGGAGGATCTCGTCAAGCTCGAGGAAAGGCTCGACCGGGAATTCGGCGGCAATGCCGGCGACACGGAAGCCTGATCCGAAAACGCCACCCCATGGAACACCGGCCGGGGAGCCTGGGCAGGCAACCCGTGTAGACCGGCTGCTCTGGGCGGAGGTCGCCGTCGTCGCGATCGCGCCGATCCTGCTGCTTGCCCTGCCGATCCAGCGTGCGCGGTTCCTGGCGCTGTTCCTGCTGGCCGGCTATTGCCTGGTGCGCATGGTCAGATCCGGCGCCGCGAAAACCTATCTGCGCTTTGACTGGCCGGCCTGCCGCGCCGCTCTGCCCGGCATCCTGCTGCGCTCGGCGGTCGCGTGGCTGGCCGTCGCCGCACTGGTGTTGTGGCTCTACCCGGACCAGATGCTGTGCCTGCCGGAGAGCAGCCTCACCCTGACGGCCCTTATCGTCACCGGCTACGGGCTGGTGTCGGTGCTGCCGCAGGAAATCGCCTTCCGGGGCTACGCGAGCTGGCGTCTGGACGCACAGAAAGTGCCGTTCGTCCCGGCGGCACTCTTATCGGCCGCCATCTTCGGCTGGGTCCATATCATCTTCGGATCGTGGATGTCGGCGGTGCTGGCCTTCTTCGCCGGCATCCTGTTCTACAGGACCTACCGCCGCAGCGGCTCGCTTGCCGCCGTGTGGGTGGAGCACAGCTTCTACGGCGCTGCCGTCTTCGTGCTCGGCCTGCACCAGCTTTTCTATCAGGGACCGTTCTTCGACCAGTTCGTCCCCGCCTGCGCGGCGGGGCATTGAGGCAGCCCGGCCGCCAGCGTCAGGCGGTGACTTCTTCCATCTTCACTTCGTAACCCCACAGGGTCTTGAGGTGGGCGATGGTCGCCTCTTTCTGGTCCTCGTCGAGCGGAATGCCGCTGCGCCTCGTGTGCTGGAGCTTCAGCTGGCGGTCGCCGAGGAGGTCCACGTCGACGACCTGGATATAGGGTTCCAGCGTCGACAGGTCGTGATTTTGCGCGAAGACCTCGCGAACCTTGCGGAAACCGCGCTCGTCGTGGATTCCGGTGACCAGGTAATAGGGATCGTCCGCATTGTCTGAGACGGCGAACATGCGGAACTGACGGATGACCGTCGGGCTCAGGAACTGCTGGATGAAGGATTCGTCGCGATAATTCGCCCACGCCTCCTTCAGCACGCCCTTCCAGTCCTTGCATCCGGCTATATCGGGGAACCAGTCCCGGTCCTCGTCCTCCGGCTCCTCGCAGATGCGCTTGATGTCGCGCATCATCGCAAATCCGAGCGCGTAGGGGTTCATGCCGCTGAAGCGCGGGTCGTCGAATTCCGGCTGGAAGATCACGTTGGTGTGGCTGTGCAGGATCTCCAGCAGGGCGCCGTCGGTGATCAGGCCCTTCTCGTGAAGCGCGTTGACGATATGGAAGTGAACGAAGGTCGCGCAGCCCTCGTTCATCAGCTTGGTCTGTTTTTGCGGATAGAAATACTGGGCGATGTTGCGGATGATGCGCAGCACCTCGCGCTGCCAGGGCCGCAGAACCGGGCTGTAGTGTTCCATGAAATAGAGGAGGTTTTCCTCCGGCAGGTGCAGCTCGCGCTTGCGCTCGCGCACCTCGGCATCGGCCTTGGCCGAGTGCACCGAGCCCGGCACAGTGCTCCACAGGTAGCTGACGGTGCGCTCCTCGTATTCGCGCCGTTCCTTGCGGCGCTCCTTTTCCTCGCGCAGCGACGGGCTTCGCGGCCTGCGGTAGCGGAAGACGCCGTGCGGCATCAGTGCATGGGCGGCGTCGATCACCCTTTCGACCTCGGTGACCCCGTAGCGCTCCTCGCAGCGGGCGATGAAGCCGCGGGCATATTCGAGATAGTCCAGGATCCCGGCGGCGTCGGTCCACTGGCGGAACAGGTGGTTGGTCTTGAAGAAATGATTGTGACCGAAGGCGGCGTGGGCCATGACCAGCGTCTGCATGGCCATCGTGTTTTCCTCCATGCAATAGCTGATGCACGGATCGGAATTGATGACGATTTCATAGGCGAGGCCCATCGCGCCCTTGCGATAGTGGACCTCGTTGCTGACGAAATGCTTGCCGAACGACCAGTGGCGGTACATCAGCGGCATGCCGATGGACGAGTAGGCATCAAGCATCTGCTCGGAGGAGATGATCTCGATCTGGTTGGTGTAGAAATCCAGTTCGAGGTCCTTGCGCGCGACCTCCTCGATCGCGTCATAGACGACGCGCAGTGTGTCAAAGGACCAGTCGGCGCCGTCGAACAGCGGTTTCTTTTTCCGGGTCGTCCTTGTCGTCCTCGGTGTCTTCGTTGTCCTAGCCGCCATTGTCTTCCGCTGCCTTCTTTGCAAATAGCTCCCTAAAGACCGGGTAGATATCGCCTGGGCGGGCGATGCGCTTCATGGCGAAATTCGGCCACCGGTTGGCGACGCGCCGGTATTCGCGCCAAAGCTCGACGCCGTTCTCCTCGCTGTTCAGGAACTCGGCTTCCGCCTCGTCGACGATCTCGACATAGGCGAAATACTGGCAGTTCTTCATCAGTTCCTCATTGAGGAGCTGGACGCATTTCTTGGAATCGCCCGAGTAGTTCTCGCCGTCCGAGGCCTGGGCGATGTAGATGTTCCATTCAGAGGCGGGGTAGCGCTCCTCGATCAGCCGCTGGGCCTCGACCAGGGCGGTGCTGACCACGGTGCCACCGGTTTCGCGGGCATAGAAGAACGTCTCCTCATCGACTTCCTTGGCGTTGTGGGTATGGCGCACGAACACCAGGTCGATCGACTTGTAGCGGCGGCTCAAAAACAGGTGCAGCAGCACGAAGAAGCGCTTGGCAAGATCCTTCTCGCGCTCGCCCATGGAGGCCGAAACGTCCATCAGGCAGAACATGACGGCGCGCTCGCGCGGCTCCGGCCGCTGTTCGAAATAGTTGTAGCGCACGTCCAGCGGATCGATATAGGAGATCACCCGCTGACGGCGCAAAAGGTCCTCGAGCAACTCGTGGAGCACGTTGAGTTCGAGGCGCTGTTCCTGGGTCGGCTTGGAGACCTTCTCCAGCTTGAAGATTTCCTCGCGCAGGGCACGCACTTCCAGTGCCTTCGGCCGCCGCAGCGCCAGCCGCCGGCCGAGCGCATTGCGCATGGTGCGCTCGACATTGATGTTCGAGGGCGAGCCGGTAATGGAGAAACCGGCCCGGTAGGGTTTGGTCACCTCGATCTGCTTGAGACCGCGCTTGACGAGGTTGGGCAGTTCCATGTCCTCGAAAAAGAGATCGAGGAATTCGTCGCGCGACAGGACGAACAGGAAATCGTCCTCGCCCTCACCGCTGTCCGAGCCCTCTTTTCCGCCACCGCCGCCTTCGCCCGAGGGCGGTTTCTTGATCTTGTCGCCGGCCTGGTAGGACTTGTTTCCGGTGGACGCATAATCGCGGCGCCCGGCCTTGGCGGAGTGGCGGAAGCTCGGCTCTGCAATGCTGTCGGCCGGAACGATCACCTTCTCCCCGCGGTCGGTATCGGCGATGCCGCGCGTACGCACGGCCTCGTCAACCGCCTTTTTCACATGGGAACGCACACGCTTTAGAAACCGCCGCCTGTTGCCAAGGCTCTTGTCCTTCGGATTGAGGCGACGGTCGACGAAATGACCCATAGGGCTAGCCTGCCTTGTTCACGCGCATGTACCACTCGACAAGACGGCGGACCTGCCGTTTCGTGTAGCCGCGTTCGATCATGCGCTCGACGAACTCGTGGTGCTTGGCGTCGGCCTCCTTGTCGCGCTTGGCACCGAAACTGATGACCGGCAACAGGTCTTCGACCTGTCCGAACATGCGCTTTTCGATCACGCGGCGCAGCTTCTTGTATTTGCGCCAGTCGGGGTTCTTGCCCTGGTTCTCGGCCCGTGCCCGCAACACGAACTTGACGACCTCGTTGCGGAAGTCCTTCGGGTTGGTGATGCCGGCCGGCTTCTCGATCTTCGCCAGCTCCTGGTCGAGGATCTCGCGGTCGAACATCTGTCCGGTGTCCGGGTCCTTGTAGTCGTGCTCCTCGATCCATGCGTCGGCATAGGCGATGTAGCGGTCGAACAGGTTCTGGCCGTAGTCGGAATAGGATTCGAGATAGGCTTTCTGGATCTCGTGGCCGATGAACTCCGCGTAGCGCGGCATCAATTCGGCCTTGAGGAATTCCAGGTAGCGCCCCTCGACATCCTCGTTGAACTGTTCGCGTTTGATCGCCTGTTCCAGCACATACATCAGATGCACCGGATCGGCCGCGACCTCGTCGGTGTCGTGGTTGAACGTTTCTGACAGGACCTTGAAGGCAAAGCGCGTCGAGGTGCCGCTCATGCCTTCGTCGACCCCTGCGACATCGCGGTATTCCTGCAACGACTTGGCGTTGGGGTCGGTGTCCTTCAGCGTTTCGCCGTCATAGATGCGCAGCTTGGAGTGAAGCGTCGAGTTCTCGTGCTCGTGCAGGCGGGTCAGAACGCTGAAGCGGGCCATGATATCGAGCGTCTCGGGCGCGCATTGGGCATCGCGCAATGCGCTTTCGCTGAGCAGCTTGTTGTAGATAAGCGCCTCTTCAGTCGCACTGAGGCAATAGGGCACCTTCACTACGCTGATGCGGTCGAGGAACGCCTCGTTGTTCTTGTTGTTCTTGAACTGCTGCCATTCGGCCTCGTTCGAGTGCGCGACGATGACCCCGTGATAGGGAAATGCGCCGATGTTCTCCGTGCCGACATAAGAGCCTTCCTGGGTGGCCGTCAGCAGCGGATGCAGCACCTTGATCGGCGCCTTGAACATCTCGACGAACTCGAGCAGGCCCTGGGTCGTGCGGTTGAGGCCGCCGGAATAGCTGTAGGCGTCAGGATCGTTCTGGCTCAGGTGCTCGAGCTTGCGGATGTCGAGCTTTCCGACGAGCGACGATACGTCCTGGTTGTTCTCGTCGCCGGGTTCGGTCTTGGCGACGCCGATCTGCCGCAGCTTGGACGGATGGATCTTGACGATCGAGAACTTGGAAATGTCTCCCTCGAACTCGTCCAGGCGCTTGACAGCCCATGGCGACATCAGCCCGGTCAGGAGCCGCCGCGGGATGTTGTACTTGTCCTCCAGCAGATCGCTCATGCGTTCCGGCTGGAACAGGCCGAGCGGCGATTCGAACACGGGGCTGATCTGCTCGCCCGCCTTGAGCACGTAGATCGGTTCGTGCTCCATCAGCCGCTTGAGGATCTCGGCGACCGTGGATTTGCCGCCGCCGACGGGGCCGAGCAGATAGAGAATCTGCTTGCGCTCCTCGAGTCCTTGCGAGGCATGGCGGAAGAAGCCGACGATGCGTTCGATCGTCTCTTCCATGCCGAACAGATTGGCGAATGCTGGATATTGTTTAATGGTCCGGTTCAGAAAGAGGCGACTCAGCCTTTGGTCCTGGCTCGTATCGATCAGCTCCGGCTCGCCGATCGCAGTTATCATCCTCTCGGCCGCAGTAGCACGCATTGACGGGTCGTCGCGGCAGGCCAACAAATAATCTTGCAGGGTAATCTCTTCTACCTTGGTTCGGTCATAAACCTCGGAGTGCAGAGAGAACACGTCCATGATGCTCGTCCTTTCCTAGTTCCCTGTTACTCTCCCCATTTGTCGCCCTGGTTCTTTATTAAGTGGTGCCTGATTGATCATTTGGCGAATCAATTCATGTTGAAACCGAGTGCAATCCAGCGCACGCGGCGCCGGGGCACTTTCGCCAAACCAGGGAACCGTTAAATCCACTTGCCTTGAATTGGTTACGCTCAATAAATGACGCGATGTCAGAGGCAACGTGATTCGAATTCAAGTATAGCACAAGGATTTTAAATCCGGTTGTGCGTAATGCCATCAAATTGGCACCGTCGCGCCGATTTCGACAATAAAACTGAGGATAACCATGGCCGCCGCGCCGGCAGGCCGCTTCCCAGAATCTTAGTGGTTGTCGATTGATTTGATGGTGGGCGGTACTGGGATTGAACCAGTGACCCCTACGATGTCAACGTAGTGCTCTCCCGCTGAGCTAACCGCCCATCCGACCGGCCGCATACACCACAAAAGGTGCGACGAGGTCAAGACCGTTTCGCCTGAATGTGGCGATAATTATGCGGCCTGGAGAATCTTTTCGACCTCGTTGACGAGATCGCGCAGATGGAAGGGTTTGGACAGGACGGTCGCGTTCTTTGGCGCCTCGGAATCCGGATTGAGGGCGACCGCCGCAAATCCGGTGATGAACATGACCTTGAGATCCGGATCGAGTTCGGTTGCGCGCCGCGCCAGTTCGATGCCGTCCATCTCGGGCATGACGATATCCGTCAGCAGCAGGGAAAACGGCTCCTCGCGCAGACGTTCATAGGCACTTGCACCGTTGTCATAGGACTGGACGGCGTATCCCGCCTTCTCCAACGCCTTGACGAGGAACCGGCGCATGTCGTTGTCGTCTTCAGCAAGAAGTATTTTCATACTGCTCCTCATGCCCATCAATCCCGCGCCTGAAACGGCTCCTGACCTGTTCGGGCGTCCATGTTCAGCCGATCAAAATCGACATTATTCGCCCTTTTCCGGGTGGTGCCCCATTCTGCCGATACCATGCAGACGTCACCTATACAAACCCAGTGAGGTAAATATCGGGTGAATTTGCGTCGCTTAACCGGCACATTTTATAAGACGCTGTCATGAATTTTTATGACCGTCCGTCACGTTTGCTACAACGTTTCGCGAGGTCTATGGACTTGGCTGCGATCTGCTGGCAACATAATCGGAACAGACCGGAATTACCGGCAATCAAGACCGAACAGCGGAGCTGCGCATGACGGGGACAGGGCATTGATCGGAGACGCTTTTTTAGATCATCCACCTTTCGAAATCCGCCTGCCCGCAGAACAGTCCGTGCCATTCGTGTTCAATTCGCCGCATAGCGGCCGAGTCTATCCCGAGAACTTCCTGACCGCTTCGCGCCTCGACCGCCACTCCATCCGCAGGTCGGAAGACTATTATGTCGATCAGCTGTTCGAGGCCTCGCCGATGGCCGGCGCGCCGCTCCTGGCCGCGCACTTCCCGCGCGCCTTTATCGACGTCAACCGCGAACCCTACGAGCTCGATCCGCGGATGTTCGACGGTCGGATACCGCCATTCGTGAATGCCAGTTCCATGCGGGTCGCAGGGGGGCTCGGAACGATCCCGAAACTCGTCGCCGAAAACATGGAAATCTACAATGGCCGGCTCACGATCGAGGAGGCGCTGGACCGGATCGACCGGTTCTACCGGCCCTATCACGACCGCCTGCGGCAACTGCTCGTCAAAACCCATTCGCGCTTCGGCTACGGCGTGCTCGTCGATTGCCACTCCATGCCCGCGAACGCTCAGAGCAGCAGCCGCAACCGGCCTGATTTCGTCATCGGCGACCGATACGGCACCAGCGCGACCGAAGCGCTGTCGCAGCTTGCCGTTTCCATCCTCCAGGACCTCGGCTACACGGTGTCGCGCAACAAGCCCTATGCGGGCGGTTTCATCACCGAGCACTACGGCAGGCCGGCGCGCGGTCTGCATGCCCTGCAGATCGAAATCAATCGCGGTCTCTACGTCAATGAACAGACGTTCGAGAAAACCGAGGGTTTCGACGGACTGCGGGCCGATATCGGCCAGTTCATGCATCTTCTGACCGAGTATTTCGCGAGCAACTATTCCGATGTCGCACTGGCGGCGGAATAGCGCCGATTCCGCAAAAAAAAAGACCGCACCTTCCGGAGCGGTCAAAATCTAGGGAGGAAACGCCCAATAAGGGCATTCGCAGCCATCGGCTGCACGCTCAATGTATTGCTGCATTGCACAAAAGTCAAGGGATGAACAGAATTCCTTTCGCGACTGCAAAAATTTCCGGTTTGCGGCCGAAACGCTGGAAAATTCGGGCGCAGTCGAATATCGGTGCGTGACGCTGACATGCCGCAACCGGTCCCTGGAAACCCGAAATGCACCCTGATCTCGATTTCTTGCATCTGCTGGCGGATGCCGCCGCGAAAGAGACGCTGCCGCGCTTCCGCGCCAATACGACGGTGAGCAACAAGCTGCAGGGCGGATTTGACCCCGTGACCGAGGCGGACCGGGCTGCCGAGGCCGCGATCCGTGACCTCATCGGCGATAAGTTTCCCGATCACGGGATCATGGGCGAGGAGTATGGCAGCGAGGGGCTCGACCGGGACTACCTGTGGGTCATCGACCCGATCGACGGCACCCGGGCCTTCATTTCGGGCCTGCCCGTCTGGGGAACGCTGATCGGCCTTTACCACCATGGCAGGGCCGTGGCGGGTTTGATGGATCAGCCCTTCACCGGCGAACGCTTCGTCGCCGATGAAAGCGGAACCTTTTATCGCGGGCCGGACGGCGAGCGGCAGATCCGGGCGCGCGATTGCGGCGGGCTCGCCGGGGCGACACTGTTCACCACGTCGCCGCATCTCTTTTCACCGGCGGAATTCGAGCGCTACCGGTCCGTCGAGGAGAGGGTCAACATGTTTCGCTACGGCTGCGACTGCTACGCCTACACGCTGGTGGCCGGCGGTCACGCGGATCTGGTGATCGAAAACAATCTCCAACCTTACGATATCGGCGCACTCATCGCGATCCTGGAATCGGCCGGCGCGGTGGTCACCGACTGGAGCGGCGGGCGGCCGGAACAGGGCGGCAATATCATCGCCGCGGGCAGCAAGGCCGTCCACGAGGAGGCGCTGGCGCTGCTCGGCGGATAGGACAAGTCGCTATTCGGTTTCGCCCGAGCGGTACTGCAGGGCAAAGCGCACCAGGCTGTTCGGCCCGGCGAGCCCCAGCTTCTGATTGATGCGCTGGCGGTGGGTCTGCACCGTGCGGTAACTGAGATTGAGCCTCTTGCCAATCTCCCTGCTGGTCAGCGACTGTCCAACAAGGTCGAATACGCGGCGCTCCGCCGGGGTCAGGGAACCGACGTCCGGGCCGTCACCCCGCGCTTCGGACGTCGGATCGGGGACCGGCAGGCCCTTGCCGCCGACGGATGCGCTCAGGTAGAAGACGCCCTTCGGTGTGAGCAGCGCGTTGTGAATCTCGTCGGACGCATCTTCCTTGGCGACGAATGCGCGCGCCCCAAGTTCCCGGGCTTTCGTCGCGAAGGCGCGGGACGAGTGCATCGATATGATGACGGCGATGAGGGACGGCATGTTGTCCCGTGCCCATTCCAGGACCTGATATCCGTCGACACCCGGCATCGCCAGGTCGAGCACGACGACGTCCGGCCGGGTGATCTCGAGGCTGGTGATGCAGGAATTGCCGTCGCTGGCCTCGGCCACGACCTCGTGCCCGTCCTCCTCGACGATGCGGCGCAGGCCGGCGCGGAATATCGGGTGGTCATCGGCAATCACGACGCGCTTCATCTCAGCCGGTCCCCGTTTGCGCCGGCAACCGCACCGGAAAGCTGAAACTGACCTGCGAGCCGGCAGCGTCGGTCCGCATCGTCCATTCGCCGTTCAGGGTCGAGATACGCTGATCGATAATCAGGTGCCCCAATGACGCCTGACCGTCCTCGGCCCCCGGGCCCTGGCCTGTGCCGTGGCCGTCGTCGCTGATTTCGGCGCAGAGGCGGCCGGCGCGACTGTAGAAATGCGCCTCGCACGTCCTCGCCCCGGAGTGTTTGGCGATGTTTGAAACCACCTCTTGCGTCACGCGGTAAAGATGCAGCTTCTGCAGGTCGTCCAGCACATCCTCGGAAACGTCGAGGTCGAGCTCGACCACAATGCCGGTGGTGTCCTCAAGAGTGTTGAACAACTCCTCGATGGCATTGCGCCAGCCGAGGTGGTCGACGATCGCCGGATGGAGATCGTGCGAGATACGGCGAATGTCGCCGACGACGCCCCTGGAATAGTCGGCCGCCTTCCTGATTTCGGCCTCCTGCGAGTTGGTCAGGTTTTCGTGGCGCAGGAAGCGGCTCAGCCGGGCGGTGATCGCAAGCAGTCCCTGACCGGCCGTGTCGTGCAGGTCGGCCGCAACGCGGCGGCGCTCGCCGTCGATCGTCTCGAGCATCTTCCGGTTGACGCCCTTTTGCAGGCGCTCGAGCGCTCCGGCCGAGCGCAGCGCGTCGTTCTCCGCCAGCCGGATGCGATAGGCGAGAACGAGGGACAGCAACAGCGCATCGAGAAAAATGATGATCTCGAGATAGTGGTCGGACGGTATCAGGTACTTGATCGGCGAGAGCTGCGAGTCGAGCAGCACCTGCGAGTTCTTGGGAAGCACGATCAGGATCGCCGCCGGGAGCGTGACCAGCAGCAGCGTCGGCAGCAGGACGCGGGCGGCGCGATGGCCCTGGTAGGCCAGAATGGCCGAGATGACCAGGAAGCCGAGCACACTGAAGCCGACGAAGGCGGTCAGGACGACACGCGCGACCCATGGCGGAAAAATCAGGAAGACACCACAGACCGGCAGGATCAGCAGCGTCGGGGCGAGGGTGAGGCGAACCAGAAGGGGCTGCCTGCCCTGCGGCCCCTTGAGGAAGGAATAAAGGACCAGGCCGATAAAGAAGACACCGCAGACCATGCCGAAGTCGAACAGCAAATTCGACACCTCCGGCCAGGCGCCCCACACATAGGCCGGGCCGACGCCGGTGTAGTAGAGATTGCCGATTAATAGCGCCAGGACGGAGGCTGAATAGAAGACGAAGACCGCCTTGCGGATCAAAATGCCGAGCGACAGGTTGAACAGGATGATGATGCTGCTGGCGCCGATGACAAAGGCATGTATGAGCATGGCGCCGCGTTCGCGCTGCTCGAACAGGTGACCGTCCAGCAGCCTCGGATGGATGGCCAGGGACCGCTCCTGGGCGATGCGTACGAAGATGTCCTTGCCGAGATCGTGCCCGGTGATCATGAAGGCGCTGTGGGTGGCCAGCATGTCGCGCTCGGGCGCGGCTATCTGGTCGCCGGAGCGGCTGATACGCGTTACCTTGCCGCTTTCCGGATCGCGGGCGTAAAGCGTGAGATCGTCGGCGATCAGGCCGAAATCGAGGACACCGGGGCCGGGCAGGGGTTCGAGCCGGATCCAGTTGACCGGGCGGCCGAGCGTTGTTGAAAAGCCGGTGATCTGTTCCACGCCGAACCGTTCGGCAAGCGCGCCGCAGCAAACATCGTCCAGGGTCGCCGATACCGGCGCATCCGGCAGCAATGTGAAGCGGACCGGACTTCCGACGGTGTTTTCTGCGGCGATGGCAAGTCCCTGCGCAACCAACAGAAACAACATGGCGAGAAGCCCGCTTCGCAAACAAGTACTCAGCCGATCCCGTAAATGAAACACGTGCATTCAATCACTATCATTCAGGTATTGTTACCCTAACACAGCCATTCCGCGACGGAACTACGCATCGGTGCGTACAAAAATACGAACGGATGCGTATGGCAAAGCGCGAACTGCCTGAAGATATTTCAAGACAGCACCAGGTTTGGCGGGCGGTTGAAACCGGAGGGGCCAGCCGTGATGCGCGGCCGTCAAATCCTTCCGGGCCGGCACGCCAGGCACGTTGTCGTCCAAAGGAGGCAGAGCATCATGTGCATTTCAGTTGTCCGCAGAACCGCCGTCGTCGCCGCCTCGGCGATCCTGATCTCGACCGCTCTTGCGGGAACGGCCCATTCGGGAACCTGCACCATCCTGCAGAAACCCTACAGCACCGCCCAGTATGCGGCCGACAGTTGCTACAATTACGAGTTCGACTACGTCTATTCCAGCGGTCCGACCAGCGCCGCCGTTCCCTGGGGCTGGTCGAGCGTCAAACTGTGGCAGTCCAATTCCCCCTCCCAGTGCGCGGCCCTTTCCGCCGATTTCGGGCTGAAGCGCGCGCTCTACGAAGGCAGCCGGCACCTGTGCTGGCACCTTTATCTCAACGGGGCCTACAACCGCTCGAGCCAGTAACGCTTTCAACGATGCGCACCGTTGCGCACCGGACCTGCCGCCGGCGGCCATGCGCCCGTCCGCCGACAATCTGTTCCTGAGGGAGAATCGTCATGGGATATAAATCGACATTTGCCGCGGTCTTGATGGCCCTGTCCGTTGCTTCATACAGCCCCGCCCTTTCCCAGGCCGGGACGGGCGAACCGATCAGGCTGGCCCAGGCCACTTACGTGTATTCGTGCGTCGAATATTCAAATCCGCGACAGTTCTTCCTGGTCTACGCGTCATCGCGGGGCGGCTTCCGAACATGCGAACTGGTCGGCTTCAGCCTGGCGGAGGCGTATGGGCGGGTCTGCTACTACCTGTCCGCAGGTACGTCGGCGCCCTCGCAATGGCCGCAATATGGCGGCGTGTCCATGTTCGGCATCGCCATACCGTTGTGCTGAGCCGTTTGCCTCGGCCGGCGCGGGATCAAGCGGTCGCGCCTCTGTGATCCTTCCCGCCGGTCATCTTCCGCCCACGGACGAACGCCCCGCGCCGCCAGGCCCGGAGTGACCGTGGGCGGAGATCGTATCACGGTCGTGTCGGCAGCTTGTGCAGCCTCACAACTCGCCCGGCAGGAACGCCTTGATGCCGGCGAGCAGCTGTTCGCGGTAGATGTCGGCCTCCTGGAACATCTCGTGCCTGGCGTGATCGATGGTGATCAGTTCGCTGGCGCGGAAATGCGAGGCGATGTCCTCGATCGCCTCGATCGGCACGATGGAATCGGCGCCGGCGCCGAAGATCAGCGTCGGGATGCGGATCGACGCGAGGTGGGCGGGATCGTGCACGCGCTTGATAGTGCGGAAGGATTCGGCCAGCCAGCGGAAGGTCGGTCCGCCGAGTATGAACTGCGGGCACACGTCATAGATGGCGCGGTTGCGGTCGAACCGCGCGCGGTCAGAGGTCAGTTCGTTGTCGTGGAAGGCAAGGTTCGTGCGGGTCGATCCCGTCGGCGCCATGCGGCCGAAACCGAAACGGCTGGCGGCGCCGACGACGAACCGCATCGTTGCCAGCTCGAACCGGCTTCCATGCATGCCGACGAAGGGTGCGGAAACGACCATGCGTTCGACCCGGTTGGCCAGTCGCGGCGCTGTGGCGAGCGCGATCAGCCCGCCGGTCGAGTGGCCGAGGATGAAGAACGGCAGGCGCGCATCGGGCAGGACGATGTTTTCCAGAAAGAACTCCAGGTCGTCCTGGTAATCGGAGAAACGCCGCACATGGCCGGCGATCGAATCGTCGAGCAGCCGTTCCGACCCGCCCTGGCCGCGCCAGTCGAAGGTGGCGACCCAAAGCCCGGCCTCGGTCAGGTCGCGGGCCGTCTCGTAGTATTTCTCGATGGTCTCGTTGCGGCCCTGGAGCAGCACCACGGTGCCGGTGGCGCGGGTCACGGTCGAACGGAAGATCGCATAGCGCAGCGTTCTTTTATCGCGCGTCTCGAAATAGCCGGTAATGGCGTTTTCCGGTGCCGGGTTGCCGGGCGTGTCGTAAATCACGCTGGCGGGTTTGGGCGCAGTGGTGTCCATGCTTCTATAGAGCCTGCCGGGCCGCGCCGATCAAGGTTCAATCGCCTGAAAAACAGGGAGAAGCCGTGCCGCCCGGGAAATCTTGAAACGGTGCCGTTCAGTTCCCACCTATAGCGGGCAGGCGCCAGAACGGGCCTGCTGGCCGGATACCCGCCGCTCGGTCGGGGGTTTTCCCGGTTACAACCAAATCTGTCGCTCAATGGAGGACAAGACCATGCGTCATGTCGATTTTTCACCCCTTTATCGCTCCACCGTCGGATTCGACCGCCTGTTCACGATGCTTGACAGCCTCGCACAGCCGGATCAGAGCCAGACCTACCCGCCCTACAACATCGAAAGAACCGGGGAAAATTCCTACCGGATCACCATGGCCGTTGCCGGCTTCGGTGATGACGATCTTTCGGTCGAGGCACGCGAACACGTGCTGACCGTCAAGGGCGAGAAGGCCGACGAAAACGGCAAGGATGAAAGCGAATTCCTTTACCGCGGAATCGCAAAGCGCACGTTCGAGCGCCGCTTCCAGCTTGCCGAATATGTTGAGGTCAAGGGTGCCAAGCTCGAAAACGGGCTTCTCCACGTCGATCTCGTCCGCGAAATCCCCGAGGCCATGAAGCCGCGCCGGATCGCCATCTCGGTCGACAATTCCGCTGAAGCAACCAAGCAGATCGAAGCCGAAACGGTCGCCTGACCGTCAGGCTGATCCACAGCAAAACGGCGCCTTTCGGGGCGCCGTTTTCACGTGTGCGCCAAGCGCAGGGCTCAGGCGTAAGCGACCCGGCCCGTCCACCAGCGGGAAAGGAGGGAATCCAAGGATACGGATCCCGGCCCCTTGACCACCACGTAAACGAGCGGAAAGACCCAGAACAGCCGCTGATCGATGATCTCGGACGGTTGACCGTTGAAAAGCGTGCCGAGATCGACCCCGTGGCCGGTGACGTCCACATAGGTCTGCACGAAGATGAAGGCGATCATGCCCGTTGCGCCGATGCGCGAGAACAGGCCGAGAATGACAAGGATCGGCAGGATGAACTCGCCATAGGTGCCGGCGACGACCATGAGATGGGTGGTCAGCGGCAGACCGCTGGTCTCGTATCCGGCCGCCTCGAACGCCTTGCCGGCGATCTGGATATAGGCGCCGTCGGAAACCTCGAAAAACCCGATCAGGCCGTCGCCGACCTTTGTCTTGGCGGAGTTCAGGTAGTAGACGTAGAGCGTCGCGGCGAGGACGAAGCGCGAGAACAGTCCCAGAAACCAGCCGTCCGTGGCGCGCTCGATCGCGCCGAATACGCCGTCGTGCAACCGGCGGACCAGATCTATCAGCGATGTCATTTCAAATTCCCACCTTTAACTCAGTCACGGGTTGCAATAGCGGTGAAAGCGCCGGCCTCGAGCATTGCGCCAATGGCCGCCGCGAGATCGAAATCCTGGGTCACGGCGGTGGCGGCATCGGCCGCCTCGCCGAGTGTCCCGCCGTCGATGAGCGCCAGCAGGAATTCCGCGCCGCCCCCGGGCAGTGACCTTACCTCGACATCGAATTCCCGCCGGGTGACCAGGCCGTCTTCGGCGTTGCCGGGATCGATTCCGGCCAGATCCGCGCCGGAGCGGTTGGCCGAGAAGATGGACACGGCGGCGAAACGCGACCGCAGGATTCGTGTCGCCGGGTGTGCAATAAAGCGCTGATCCGCCAGTTCCTCGGGAGCAATCGCCGCGAGCGCGGCTGAATCCAGCGGCGGCGCGTCGGCGGCGTGGAAAGCGTGCAGCCAGGCACGCTCCAGACGCGCCACGTCGGGCAGGTAGGCCAGCTCTCTCACCGGCTCGAAACGTTCCAGGAATTCAGCGAAATCCCCGCCGTATCGAAACAGCAGCGGCGATTGCGGCTGGCGTTCGCGCACGTAGCTGCGCGCCATGGCGCGAAAGAATTCGTCACCGACAAGCCGGTGAATGGCCGGGTAGATGTCGAAGAGCGCGCCGATCAGTCCGACCGTGACGTTGTTGCGATAGACATTATACCGCTTGTCCGCCTTCTTGCCGTTCGGACCGACAAGGCCCGCGGGCGTCGGCTGACCGGGATCCAGCAGGGCGCCCGAGAACCGGCCCAGCGTCACCGCCGATTCTGACTCTCCGGCATCGCCGATGTTATCCGGCCGCGGCATGGCGGCTCCCCAGCAGATAGTTCGCGGACCGTTTTTCCAGGATGCCTTCGGCGCGCAGCGCCTCGCGCCGCAGGACCGGCCATTCGGGAACATCGTTGTCCCATTCGATCAGTGTCGGAACCGGCCCCATCTGGCCGATGACGATGTCGTAGAGCTTCCACACCTCGTCATCGACGGGACGGTCGTGGGCGTCGATCAGCAGCGGATCGCCCTCGTCGTCGATATCGGTGGCATGGCCGGCAAGGTGTATCTCCTCGACCTTTTCCAGCGGGAACTGCGAGAGATAGGTCAGCGGCCTGTATTTCTGGTTGGTGGCGGAAACGAAGACATTGTTGATGTCGAGCAGCAGCCCGCAGCCCGTGCGCCGGGCGATCTCGGATATGAATTCGGTCTCGCTCATCGACGATTGCTCGAACTGCACGTAGGTCGACGGGTTTTCCAGGATGATCGTGCGGCCGAGCACATCCTGCACGCGCTCGATATGCGCGCACACGCGGTCGAGGGTTGCCCGGTCATAGGGGACCGGCAGCAGGTCGTTGTAGTAGCTCGTATCGTGGGTGGACCAGGCGAGATGCTCCGATACGAGGCCCGGTTCATAGCGGTCGACAACGCGCTTGAGGCGCGCAATGTGTTCCTCGTCGAGGCCTTTTTCGCTGCCGATAGACAGGCCGACACCGTGAACGGAGAGCGGGAAATTCTGGCGAATCGCTGTCAGTGCCCTGTGCGGTGCGCCGCCGTCGCCCATATAGTTTTCGGCGTGCACTTCCAGAAAGCCGATGCGGTAGTCGTCCTGCAGAATCTGGTCGATATGGGACGGCTTCAGACCGGCCCCGGCGCGTGCGGGAATGGTGCGGTCCGTGAAGTCCGCATTCGCGTTGCCGTCCCTCCAGGTGGGAATGTCTGTCATCGGATGTCCTGCGCCTTTACGCCCTTACGCATGAGACCGGCCGCCCGCAATTCCAGGCAGCCGGCCGGTATTCAGCCAGAATCAGGCAGGAATGTCGCGATCGAGCGGCTCAAGCGATCCAACGCGTCCGCCCGGCAGTTCCATCGTTGCGCATGTGCCGTTTTCAACCAGCTTCCAGGCATTGCCCTGATAGTCGACGGTCGATGTGCCGGCGCAGGTGGTTCCGGGACCGGCCGCGCAGTCGTTCTGACCGGCCAGCGAGACGCCGTAGCATTTTTCCTTGGCGGAAGCGGCGGTCGTCGATGCAACAAGGGTCGCGCCCGAAAGGGCCATGGCGACGGCACCGGCAACAGCGGAAGCGCCAACAAGTGTTTTCTTGGACATGGGATTCTCCTTGGGAGTTCGGAATTTAGGTGGTGACACTTTTCGTTCCCCGGTTGTCGCCGGGACGAGCGGAGTTTCTGAAAATCGCGGATAAATTGGAAATCAACAGCGTGTTATCTCCTGTCGTTGTCGCGTGACATTCCCGTTACGGAATGCGGCCTCAAACTCAACGCGGAGCGTTTTCAGTCAATTACGTGCGGAACAACCGGGATCCGAACCGCTTTTTTCCCGGTCGGCAACCACGCGTTACAGGTTACTGTCTCAGGTCTCCTGCAGCAAGGCGGCGAAATCGCGGACATGTTCCGGCGTTGTCGCGAATCCGGTCACGAGCCGCGTGATGATTTCGTTATCGCCCACAAGTTCCGCGGCAAAGCGCGGCGTCTTCCACTCATAAAACTGCGCGCCCTTCTCGATCATCGCCGCAAAGCGGTCGCGGTCCAGGATGGCGAACACCTCGTTGGCCTGGCTCCGCCATGCGAGTCGGGTATTATCGGCAGCCTCGATGACCGACTGGAGTTCGGCGGCCATGGCATTGGCATGGGCGGCCGTCTCGATCCACAGGTCGTCCTCGAAATAGGCCTCGAGCTGCGCCGAGATGAACCGGCTTTTGGAAAAAAGATGCGCCGAGCGCTTGCGCAGGAACGGAAGATCCGCGGCTTTTTGAGGATCAAAGACAACGAGAACCTCGGCGCACCAGCATCCGTTCTTGGTCGCGCCGAAGGACAGGATATCGACGCCGCGGCGCCAGGTCATTTCAGCGGGGCTCTGCCCCAGCGCCGTCATGGCGTTGGCGAAGCGGGCGCCGTCCATGTGCAGCGGCAGGCCGTGGCGCCGGCAGGTTTCCACGACCGCCTCGATCTCCGCGGCCTCGTAGACCGTGCCGATCTCCGTCGACTGCGAGATGCTGGCGGCCATCGGCTGGCCGGCGTGCACGAACTCCGGGGGAAAGCGGCGGATGGCGGCGTCGAGATCCTGCGGGTCGATCTTGCCCAGCTTCCCGTCGACCGGCTCGAGGCGGATGCCGCCTCCCAGGAATTGCGGCGCGCCGCCCTCGTCCTCGATCAGATGCGCCTCGCGGTGGCAGAAGGCGACGCCGCCCGGCCTGCCGAGCGCCGCCATGGCGAGGGAATTCGCCGCCGTACCGGTTCCGACAAAGAAGACCGCCACCTCGCGCTCGAATATGTCGTTGAACTTCGCCTCGACCTTGCGGTCCAGATCGCTGAGACCGTAGGCGGCGGCAAACCCGGAGGCGTGGCGGGTGAGCGCCTCGGCGATGCGCGGGTGGGCACCGGCCCAGTTGTCTGAGGAAAACTGCATGATGGTCCTTTGCCACTTGCCGTCGGTTGATTTTCGGCGCATTCATGCCATGGAACGCGCGGCATGCAAAGCCGCTGCTGTCGCGGTTTCGGACACATTGAATACGGATCCGTCACCGGCGTGAAATATTATGTCGCCGACAACCGGTGCGGGGCAATTTGCTGGCGCGGCGGCTGACAAAAATGACCCCGCCATCTTGCTCCCGATGCCTGTTTCTGGCATACAGGGTTAAAAATAGGACAGTATAGCTGTCCTAATTGGGTGTTCGGAGCGGGTTTTCAGCTCCGATATCCGCACCGGCCGCACCTGCGGCCGCAATGGGATAGGCGCCCGGTCCGGGCCTGCATGTCCCCAATATCGTGTGGGCCAACCGACGGAATTTCCTGACGAAATCCTGTCCGGCCAGCGCGAACGGCGTTCTGGAGCCGGACCGTTTTGGGCCGAAGAATGCCGAAAATCGGCTAATCGCTTGAATTTGCCGCGTGATAAAACTGTACCGGATTGGATATAACCGGCACGGATGATCAGGTCGCCCCAAGAAACCGCCGGGTTTCAGAAGGCCATGACAGGAGGAACACGGATGACGGAAAAGACGCCATCACAGGCAGCCGCTGCGCAGAACGCAACGCCGGCTCTGACGGTGAAACGCGACCGTATGTCCGGCCTTCCGGAAAAGCAGGGGCTTTACGATCCGCGCAACGAGCATGACGCCTGCGGCGTCGGCTTCGTTGCCCATATGCGCGGCGAGCGTTCCCACCAGATCATCGAGGATGGTCTGTTCATGCTGGAAAACCTCACCCATCGCGGCGCCGTGGGCGCCGATCCGCTGATGGGCGACGGCGCCGGCATGCTGGTTCAGATTCCGCACGACCTGTTTATCGAGGAAATGGCGCAGCAGGGCGTGTCACTGCCGGACCCCGGCCACTATGCCGTCGGCTATCTGTTCATGCCCCATGACACGGAGCTGCGCGCGCATATCGAGGAGATCATCGAGGAGGTTGTGGCGGCCGAGGGCCAGGAACTGCTCGGCTACCGCGACGTTCCGGTCGACAATTCGTCGCTATCCAAAGCACCCGACATCGTCGCCACCGAACCCTATCACCGGCAGGTGTTCATCGGCCGTGGCAGCGGCATCGAAAACGACGACGATTTCGAGCGCCGCATGTTCATCCTGCGCAAGGTGATTTCTAACCGCATCTTCGAGGAGACGGACGGTCGCGACAACGGCTTTTACATCGTCTCGCTGTCCAGCAGGACCATCGTCTACAAGGGCATGTTCCTGGCCTATCAGGTGGGCGCCTATTACAAGGACCTCAAGGACGAGCGGTTCCGCTCTGCCGTAGCGCTCGTCCACCAGCGCTTTTCCACCAATACGTTCCCGTCCTGGAAGCTGGCGCATCCCTACCGCATGGTCGCGCATAACGGCGAGATCAACACGCTGCGCGGCAACGTCAACTGGATGGCTGCGCGGCAGGCGTCGGTCTCATCGCCGCTCTTCGGCGACGATATCAACAAGCTGTGGCCCATTTCCTACGAGGGCCAGTCGGACACGGCCTGTTTCGACAATGCGCTCGAATTCTTGGTGCAGGGCGGCTATTCGCTGCCGCACGCGGTGATGATGCTGATCCCGGAGGCCTGGGCCGGCAACAAGCTGATGCACGATGACCGCAAGGCGTTCTACGAGTACCACGCGGCGCTCATGGAGCCGTGGGACGGCCCCGCCGCGGTGGCCTTTACCGACGGACGGCAGATCGGCGCGACTCTCGACCGCAACGGTCTGCGCCCGGCCCGCTACATCGTGACCGACGATGACCGCATCATCATGGCCTCCGAGGCCGGCGTGCTGCCGGTCGCGGAAGAAAAGATCGTGCGCAAATGGCGCCTGCAGCCCGGCAAGATGCTGCTCATCGACATGGAAAAGGGCACGATCATCTCGGACGCCCAGATCAAGGTCGAGCTGGCGAATGCGCATCCCTATGGCGAGTGGCTCGACCGGACCCAGATCGTGCTCGAGGACATGCCCGTCTCCGGACACTCGACGAGCCGTTCGAGCGCGTCGCTGCTCGATCAGCAGCAGGCCTTCGGCTACAGCCAGGAGGACCTGAAGATCCTGATGGCGCCGATGGCGACCACGGGCCAGGAGGCGCTGGGCTCGATGGGCACCGACACGCCGATTTCGGCGATGTCGGACAAGTCGAAGCTGCTCTATACCTATTTCAAGCAGAATTTCGCGCAGGTCACCAATCCGCCGATCGACCCGATCCGTGAGGAATCGGTGATGAGCCTCGTCTCGTTCATCGGACCGAGGCCGAACATCTTCGACATCGAGGGGCTGGCCGAGCAGCGCCGATTGGAGGTGCGGCAACCGATTCTGACAAACGAGGACCTGGAGAAGATCCGCGCCATCGGCGACATTTCGGACAACCAGTTCCAGACCAAGACGCTTGATATCACCTACCGCGAGAACCGCGGCGCCGACCATCTGGAGGAAGTGCTGCGGCAGGTGTGCTCGCGCGCCGAGCGCGCCGTCATCGACGGCTACAACATCATTATCCTGTCCGACCGGCACATCTCGGCCGAGCGCATCGCCATTCCGGCGCTTCTGGCGACGGCGGCCGTGCATCATCACCTCATCCGCAAGGGCCTGCGCACGTCCGTCGGGCTGGTTGTCGAATCGGGCGAGCCGCGCGAAGTGCACCATTTTGCGGTGCTTGCCGGCTACGGCGCCGAGGCGATCAACCCCTATCTCGCCTTCGATACGCTTGCCGACATGCACAAGAACGGTGAGTTTCCGGCGGCGGTCGATCCCTATGAGGTGGTGCACCGCTATATCAAGGCGATCGACAAGGGCCTCCTCAAGGTGATGTCCAAGATGGGCATTTCCACCTACCAGTCCTATTGCGGCGCGCAGATCTTCGATGCCGTCGGTCTGTCGACGGAATTCGTGAACAAGTACTTCTTCGGTACGGCGACGACCATCGAGGGCATTGGCCTCGATGAGATCGCCATCGAGACGCATGCGCGCCACGCCCGCGCTTTCGGAAGCGACCCCGTCCTGCGCACGGCGCTCGACGTGGGCGGCGAATATCTCTACCGCATGCGCGGCGAGAACCATGTGTGGTCGCCCGATACCGTCGCGCTGCTCCAGCATGCGGTGCGCGGCAACGCGCAGGACCAGTACCGCGAGTTCGCCCGGATGGTGAACGACCATGCCGAGGGTCTCAACACGATCCGCGGGCTGTTCAAGATCGTCGATGCGACCGAGGACGGGCGCGAGGCGGTGCCGCTCGACGAGGTCGAGCCGGCGGCGGAGATCGTGCGGCGGTTCTCGACCGGCGCCATGTCCTTCGGCTCGATCAGCCGCGAGGCGCACACGACCCTGGCGATCGCCATGAACCGCATCGGCGGCAAGTCCAACACGGGCGAGGGCGGCGAGGAGCCGGACCGCTACGCACCGCTGCTCGACGGTTCGATGAACCCGGAACGTTCGGCGATCAAGCAGGTCGCGTCCGGCCGGTTCGGCGTGACGACCGAATACCTGGTCAACTCAGACATGATCCAGATCAAGGTGGCGCAGGGTGCCAAGCCCGGCGAGGGCGGACAGTTGCCCGGTCACAAGGTCGACGCAACGATCGCCAAGACGCGCCACTCGACGCCCGGCGTCGGCCTGATATCGCCGCCGCCGCATCACGATATCTATTCGATCGAGGACCTGGCGCAGCTGATCTACGACCTGAAGAACGTCAACAGCGAAGCCGGTATCTCCGTCAAGCTCGTCTCCGAGGTCGGTGTGGGCACCGTCGCGGCCGGCGTCGCCAAGGCGCGCGCGGACCACATCACGATCGCCGGCTATGACGGCGGCACGGGCGCTTCGCCCCTTACCTCGCTCAAACATGCCGGATCTCCCTGGGAAATGGGGCTTGCCGAAACCCACCAGACGCTGGTGCTCAACGGCCTGCGCTCGCGCGTTCCGCTGCAGGTCGACGGCGGCCTTCGCACCGGGCGCGACGTGATCATCGGTGCGCTGCTGGGCGCTGACGAGTTCGGTTTCTCGACCGCGCCGCTGATTGCGGCCGGCTGCCTGATGATGCGCAAATGCCATCTCAACACATGCCCTGTCGGCATCGCCACGCAGGACCCGGTGCTTCGCCAGCGGTTCAAGGGCACACCCGAGCACGTGATCAACTACTTCTTCTTCGTCGCCGAGGAGGTGCGCGAATATCTGGCGAAGATGGGCTTCCGAACGCTGAACGACATCATCGGCCAGTCCGATCTTCTGGAGAAGGACACGATGATCGACCACTGGAAGGCCAAGGGGCTGGACTTCACGAATATCTTCCACAAGCCCGAAGCCGCCAAGGAGGACACCTACTGGACCCAGCGGCAGGACCATCCGATCGAGGACATTCTCGACCGCAAGCTGATCGCCGAGGCCGCGCCGGCCCTGGAGGACAAGACACCGGTTTCGATCAAGACCGAGATCCGCAATGTCGACCGGTCGACGGGCGCGATGCTGTCGGGCGAGGTCGCCAGGCGCCACGGCCACAAGGGACTGGCGGACGACACCATCGCGGTCAAGCTGTTTGGTACGGCCGGACAGTCCTTCGGCGCGTTCCTGTCGCGCGGCATCACCTTCGATCTCGTCGGCGACGGCAACGACTATGTCGGCAAGGGCTTGTGCGGCGGCCGTATCATCGTCCGCCCGCCCTCGGAGAGTAAAATCGTGCCGGAGGAATCGATCATTGTCGGCAACACGGTTCTTTACGGTGCGGTCGAGGGCGAGTGCTATTTCCGCGGCGTTGCCGGCGAGCGGTTCGCCGTGCGCAATTCCGGCGCGATCGCCGTCGTCGAGGGCGTCGGCGATCACGGCTGCGAATACATGACCGGCGGCATCGTTGTCGTCATCGGCGAGACCGGTCGCAATTTCGCCGCCGGCATGTCCGGAGGCGTCGCCTACGTGCTCGACGAGGCCGGCGATTTCGCGCGGCGCTGCAATATGGCCATGGTCGAACTGGAACCGGTTCCTGAAGAGGACGATATCCTCGAGGAACTGCATCATCACGGCGGTGACCTCGACCACAAGGGCCGGGTCGACGTTTCCGAAGACATGACCCGCCACGATGAGGAGCGGCTCTTTCAGTTGATCTCCAACCACGTGCATTACACGGGTTCGGAGCGCGGCCGCGATATCCTTGAGAAATGGGCAGAGTTCCGCCCGAAGTTCCGCAAGGTCATGCCGGTCGAATACCGCCGTGCGCTCGAGGAAATGGAACGTATGCGCATGGGCGTCGCGGCCGAGTAGCCAATTGAAATCGACGTTGGGCATGTGCAAGGCGCAATGCCCGGAAACGAGAGGGAGACGACGGACCGTAGCCGCGCCACGGCAGCCAGATGCGGGTTTGAGACCCGGGTTGCGCCAGGCCAGGGCCGGTCCGCCGGACGGTGAGAGGAACAGGAGCGGAAATGGGTAAGGTTACGGGATTTCTGGAGATCGACCGGCAGGTCGCCAAATACCAGCCCGCGTCCGACCGGGTGCGGCATTTCAAGGAATTCACCATCCCGATGTCCGATTCGGAGGTCGTCAAACAGGCTGCCCGCTGCATGGATTGCGGCATCCCGTTTTGTCACGGCCCGACCGGCTGCCCGATCCACAACCAGATCCCCGACTGGAACGACCTGGTCTTCAATGACAATTGGGAAGAGGCGATCCGCAACCTCCACTCGACCAACAATTTCCCGGAGTTCACGGGCCGGATCTGCCCGGCGCCCTGCGAGGAGGCGTGCACGCTCAACCTCGAGGACATTCCCGTCGCCATCAAGACGGTCGAGCAGGCCCTCGCCGACAAGGCCTACGAAATGGGCTACGTCGTCCCGCAGCCGCCCGATCAGAAGACCGGCAAATCAGTCGGCGTCATCGGGTCGGGACCGGCCGGCATGGCGGCGGCCCAGCAGTTGGCCCGCGTCGGGCACGACGTCCATGTTTATGAGCGCGAGAGCAGCGCCGGCGGGCTGATGCGCTATGGCATACCGGACTTCAAGATGGAAAAGCATTTCATCGACCGGCGCGTCGAGCAGATGGAGGGCGAGGGCGTGACCTTCCACTACGACGTGCATGTCGGCGTCGACAAGACGGTGGACGAACTGCGCGAAGCCCACGATGCAGTCATCTATTGCGGCGGTTCCGAAAAGCCGCGCGACGCCGGTATTCCGGGCGTCGAACTTGTCGGCGTGCATGACGCGATGCCCTATCTCGTGCAGCAGAACAAGCGTGTCGCCGGCGAGGCCGTCGATTCCGTCGGCTGGCCGTCGGAGCCGATTCTCGCGGGCGGCAAGCATGTGGTCGTCGTCGGCGGCGGCGATACCGCCTCCGACTGCATCGGCACGGCCTTCCGCCAGGGCGCCGTGAAGGTCACGCAGCTCGATATCCGGCCGCAGCCGCCGGCGCGCGAGGACAAGATGGCGGTCTGGCCCTACTGGGCGACGAAGATGCGCACCTCCTCGTCGCAAGCCGAGGGCGCGGTGCGGGAGTTCCAGGTGGGCACCCTCGAATTCGTCGGCGAGAATGGCGTCCTGGCGGGTGTCAAATGCTGCCAGGTCGACGAGAAGCGGCAGCCGATCGCCGGAACCGAGTTCATCATCAAGGCGGATCTCGCCTTTATCGCCATCGGATTTCGCGGGCCGTTCGAGAACGGCGTGCTCAAGGACCTGGGTGACCGGCTCGAAATCGATGTCGACCGGCGCAACTCGACCAATGTGCGTGCCAATGAAGAGGACTACAGGACCTCGGTCGACGGCCTGTGGGCCGCGGGCGACGTGCGCCGCGGCCAATCGCTGGTGGTCTGGGCGATCCGCGAGGGCCGGCAGGCCGCGCGGGATGTCGACCTGGAACTGATGGGATCAACCACGCTGCCGAGTTAGGTGACGAGGGCCAGACGCGGGTGTTAACCCTGCGGCGCCTTGTCGGATGTGCCCTCCAGCAGCGTCTTGTCCTGCTTGCGCGGCCAGACGAAATAATCGGCCCGGCCGGGGGGCGGTGCACTCACCTTGCCGTCGAAAACCAGGTCGTCGCGCGGCGTGCGGGTCAGCGACGTGCGCGGTTCGGTGGCGCCGAGAAGCCGATCGGAACCGTCGAGGCCCGGATCAACCATGCTGATGGGGCTGGTGCGGACGATCGCCGATCCCGTGTCGGGATGCAGGACGAGGAGCTCCGGCAGGTTTTCGTCGGTCAGTTTCGCCACGCCCTCATTGGCATCGTCACCGAGCAGGCGGCGGACGGATTTCTCGACATAAAACGCCAGCTTGCGGCGGCCGGCCTTGGTCATGCGGATCCCGTCGGATGTCCGCAGCCGGACCTGCTGGCCGATTATGTCGGAGCCGGTGTAGACGAACTTGCCGTCGGCATCGACGAAACCGTCCCAGATGTCGATATAGGTGCCGTTGATGTCTTCGACGACGGTCTTGTAGATGTTGTTGAAGGCAAGGATGCCGGTCGACAGCGACGTGGACTTGTAGGGCGGGGCGCCGACCCAGATCAGCGGGATGTTGCGCGCGCGCACGGCGCGGGCCATCAGGTCGACACGTTCGGTGTACTCAGTGACCCATTCTTCGGAGCGGACCGGGATGCGCTTGCGGCCCTTCCGTATCTGCTGACGGTCGTTCGAGCCGATCATCACGATGACGACCGACGGCTGGATGTCATCCAGAAAGCCGGGCAGTTTCTTGTTCCAGTTATAGTAGTCGTCGCGCACCAGGCCGGACGAGCCGTTGGTCTTGCGCACCACGGCGACACCGGGCGCCTGCCGGAAGGCCGTCTGCAGGCCTTCCGCCAGCGACTTGGCCATGAAATCGCCGACCACCAGGACTTTGCGCGCGTTCTCCAGCTTCTTGACCGTCGTGACGGTTGTCGTGGATTTCTTGCGTTTCTTCGGCGAACGGCGGCTGTGGGACTTCTTGCGCTTGATGGTCGCGCGCGGCCGCTGCCGGTTGGTTTTTTCCGGCCGTATCTTGCGCGGACCGAACAGCCGGTCGATCACCGAACGGCGCTCATATTGCTGGGCATAGGCCGGCGCAGCGGACACCATCACCGAAATCGCCA
Organism: Nitratireductor sp. XY-223; assembly: GCF_004959855.1. GTDB lineage: Bacteria > Pseudomonadota > Alphaproteobacteria > Rhizobiales > Rhizobiaceae > Hoeflea_A. Next base: position 73,245 of record NZ_SPNT01000009.1, read on the forward strand.
TCGCGAAAGCGGCCAAAAGCGGCAGCACCATCAGGCGCCGCACATGCCGGTTCATCCATGTGACCAAGCTGGTCTCCTGTCAACGCCTCAGCGTATTCAGCAATTTTTGCGATGGAACACCGTCCGGCGTCAAGCCGGAACGTGACTGAAAGGCCTTGACGGCATTTTTCGATTCGTCGCCGAATCTGCCGTCGATCTCGCCGCGGTAATAGCCCAGGGCCCGCAAATGCACCTGAATCTCGCGCCGCTCATCCATCGACAGGACACCCTTCGGCTTCGGCCAATTCTGCTGCAGGCCGCCATAACCGGCGATCCTGTCGGCCAGAAGGCCGACGGTCAGCGCGTAGGTGTCGGAATTGTTGTAGCGCTTGATCATGAAGAAATTGCGCAGCATCAGGAATGCCGGACCGTTCGTGCCGGCCGGCATCTTGAGCACGGCCTTTTCGCCGGGACGCGGGAAGCTCTTTCCGTTGGGCCGCTTGAAGCCGAGCTTGGACCATTGCGCCAGCGTCTTCGACTTTCCCTTGTATTTGGAAGCGCCGCGCGGCGCCCTGACCTCGTAACCCCAGGTTTTTCCTTGCCTCCAGCCGTTCTTGCGCAAAAGGTTCGCGGCCGTCGCCAGCGCGTCGGGAACGGAGTTCCAGATGTCCTTGCGGCCGTCGCCGTCATGGTCGACGGCATAGGCCAGGTAGCTCGTCGGAATGAACTGCGTATGGCCCATGGCACCCGCCCAGGAGCCGGTCAGCTGGTTGGTCGTGATATTCCCGGATTGCAGGATCTTCAGCGCCGCGATCAGCTGCTGGCGGGCGAATTTGGCGCGCCGGCGGTCGGCATAGGCAAGGGTCGCCAGCGCCCGTGGCACGTAATGCAGCCGGTCGGGATAGTTGAAGACGTTGCCGTAACTCGATTCGACCGACCAGATGGCGAGGATGACCGAACGGTGCACGCCGTAACGCTTTTCAATCTGCGACAGCACGCGCGCGTACCGTTTGGCCATCTCCTGGCCGGTCTGGATCGTGGTGAAATGCACCCGCCTGTCGACGTAACTCCAGGTGTCGATCTTGAATTCCGGCTGGTAACGCGCCTTTCGAAGCACCTCCGGATCCGGCTCGCGCACGCCCTTGAAGGCCTTCCTGTAGGTCGATTTCTTGATGCCGGACTTGGCCGCAACGGGATAGAAATCGTTGATCCACTTGCGGAAGCCGGCATCCGCCGCGGCCTGCGGCATGTGCACCAGGAGCGCGGCCGCAACGACGGTCGCCGCGATCAGGGCGGTCAGGCCGGACTTCGCGGTGCGCCTGAAAAGGGAATTTGAGGTCATCTCGAACATTCGGTGACAACTTTAGCTGGGCGCCGAGGCATAAAAAAGACCACCTCGGGACGGTTTTCAACACTGTCCGGCCAATATAGCGTTGACGCATCAATAATCTCTTAACCATAAGAAGGCGCGCGCACGACAATGCGCGTGCATGCGGCCGGAGCGGCTGGTATTGGCGTTGGGGCGGCTTCAAGGCGAGAGGAAAGGCACAAATCAATGGCGCAGCAGGGCAAGGTCAGAAAAGCGGTCTTTCCGGTGGCGGGCCTCGGGACGCGGTTCCTCCCGGCGACCAAGGCGATCCCCAAGGAAATGCTGACCGTCGTCGACAAGCCGGTGATCCAGTATGTCGTCGACGAGGCGCGCGCCGCCGGCATCGAGCACTTCATCTTCGTCACGGGCCGCAACAAGGCGGTCATAGAGGATCATTTCGACATCCAGGTGGAGCTCTACGATACCCTGCGCGACCGCGGCAAAACCGACGAGCTCAGCAACCTGCAGACATTGCAGCCCAAACCCGGCCAGACCAGCTTTACCCGCCAGCAGGAGCCCCTCGGTCTCGGCCATGCCGTGTGGTGCGCGCGCGAGCTCGTGGGCGACGAGCCATTCGCGCTGCTTCTGCCGGACATGGTCATGCAGGACGCGCGCGGCTGCCTTGCCGGCATGGTCGAACTCTACGGCAAGGTCGGCGGCAACGTTATCTCGGTGGAAGAGGTTCCCGAGGAGGAAACACACCGCTACGGCATCGTCGGCGTCGGCGAGGACATCGGCGACGACGGGTTCCGGATCGATGCGATGGTCGAAAAGCCTACACCGGGAACCGCGCCGTCGAATTACTTCATCAACGGACGCTACATCCTGCAGCCAGAAATCTTCAACATTCTCGCGACTCAGGAAAAGGGCGCCGGCAACGAAATCCAGATCACCGACGCGATGCTGAAACTGGCCGAGGATCAGCCGTTCTCGGCGTACCGCTTCCGCGGCAATACCTTCGATTGCGGATCGAAGGAAGGCTTCATCAAGGCCAACGTGTCGTTCGCCCTGACCCGTGAGGACATCCGGGAGAAGGTGGAGGACGACCTGCGGCGCATGCTCGAGGCACTGTAGGGCACGGCCCCTTGGAGGCCGATCCCTTTCGCAAATAAATCCCGTATGACGAACGCAGGACGGTAACCGCCGGCTTGCGGCAGCGTGCGGCTGTCGGCCTCCCAGTCAAAAACTGCTGGAAACGGCCTTGCCGCTGGTGGTGATCGCACGCCACCGAGCTGCTTTGCATAAAGTTTGTATAATTACTTGCATAAAGTTTGTATAATTTATAGGATGGCTGCCGAACACAAAGAATAATGGGAGGACCAAATGCAATCCGATCTCGAGAAACAGCAGGCTTCGTCCGCTGCCAGTCACGCACCAACAACGGTGTAAGCACATTGCGAATTGCGTCGGGGACATTGAGCCCAGCGAACGCAAATCGGGAGCAAATCAAGATCAGGAAGCCGATACCAATGTCTCAAACCAACCGCGAATGGGTCATCACCGAATATTCCGGAATATCCGGGCTGCAATTGAGGGAATACACCCCGAAAGACGCCGGTCCGGGCGAGGTCCGACTGAAAGTCGAAGCGTTTGCCCTCAACTGGGGCGACATGGACCTCATGCAGGGCCGCTACTCCTTCAACTTCAGCGAACTGCCGGCGCGCATCGGCTGTGAGGCGGTGGGCATCGTCGACCAGATCGGGGAAGGGGTGACGGATATTGAAATGGGCGCGCGCTACTGCACGCTCCCCTATTTCTACGACATGAAGGGCGTCAGCGGCGACACGGTGTTGATCGATGCACGGTACCTGACGAAAGCGCCGGACGGCATGAGCGCGGTCGAGGCCGGTTCGATCTGGATGCAGTTCATGACCGCATATTATCCGATTGCCGAACTCGCAAAGGCCGCGCCCGGCGTCAATATCCTGGTCACCGCGGCGACCAGCACGGCCGGCAGCTCGGCGCTTCAGATCGGCAAGATCAGCGGTGCGAACATGATCGGGACTTCCAGGTTCGAATACAACTGCGATTACCTGATGCAAGCCGGAGCCAGCCACGTTTATTTCGGCGAGGGCGAAGGTCTGCCGGAAGCGTTAAGGGAGTTCACCGGTGGCGTGGGCCTGCACGCTGTCTTTGATTCCATCGGTGCCGGAATGATCTCGAAATACAGCAAGGCCCTTGCAAAAGATGCGCAGATATTCACCTACGGCACGCTTGATGAAAAACTGCCTGAACTGCCGATGATGGATCTCTATCAGGCGAACGCAACCTTCAAGCCCTATTCACTGTTCAACTATATCGAGGACGCGGACTGGAAGGAGAAGGGGCTCGGTTTTGTCTACAGCGCCCTCGAATCAGGTCGGATCCGGCCCAGCATCGACCGGGTTTTCCAGATGGAAGAATACGCGGAGGCGTGGAAATATCTGCGTGCGCCGCGCAAGAGCCACGGCAAGGTCATGATCGAGGTTGGTGACTAGGCGCGACCGGCCATGCGCCGAATGTTGATCCCCGCCCGATCCGACCCGCCTTGCCAGGCCAAAAATTGCCATTGCCTGTTGCGGCGCGGCGCGAAGCGTTTCATGTTTAGCGGGCGAATGGATCACAATAGCGGGGCGGTCGCGTGCCTGGGCTGGACAAGGACCCTGGCTCTGCCAGGGGTCATCTTCAAAAGGGATATATCAGGCGGCGGGCCTTTTTGCTCGGTTCCGCATCCTTCGCCGCGCTGTCGCTGAAGCCGCAGGCCCATGGCGCCACCGTTTCGGGGGCGCTGCCGTGGAAGGCGTTCAGCGCCGACCCGCCCGAACCGGTTCCGGAGGGGCAGCGCCTGTTCTTCACCGAAGCCGAGGCCGAACTGCTTTCGGCGATCGCCGACCGCATCGTTCCCGCCGACGAGCTGAGCGTCAGCGCCAGCGAAGCCGGCTGCGTCACCTTTATCGATGCGCAGCTGATGGGGTCCTACGGCAGCGCCTCGCGGCTCTACATGAACGGACCGTTCGAAAAGGGGCTTGCGACCCAGGGCTACCAGGGTTCGCAAACGCCGGCCGAGCGCTACCGTGCGGGCCTGGCGGCGATCGCCGCCCATGTCGAGGCGCAAACGCCCGGCAAGGCGTTCGCGGCGTGGTCGGCGGACGAGCAGGATGCGCTCCTCAAGGAACTGGAGGCGGACAAGGTAACGCTTCCGGACGGCGTGGACGGGCAGGCATTCTTCGAACTCATGCTGAAGAACGTGATGGAGGGTTTTTTTGCCGATCCCGTCTATGGCGGCAACAGGGACATGGCGGGCTGGAAGATGGTCGGCTTTCCCGGCGCGCGCTACGACTACCGACCCTTCGTGGGACAGCACAACCAGCCCTATCCGTTCGACCCGATGTCCATAATGGGCAATGCGGACTGGGTGCGGAAGGGCGGCTGATCATGACGAACATACTGCCTCGCAAGGATGTGGTGATCGTCGGGCTTGGCTGGACGGGGTCGATCCTGGCGCATGAACTGGCGCAGGAAGGCCTCGACGTCGTCGCCATCGAGCGCGGGCCATGGCGGGACACGGCGACCTCGTTCAACATCGGTGTCATGCCCGATGAATTGCGCTTTGCCGTGCGGCGCGACCTGTTCCTGCAGCCGCGCACCGAAGCAATCACCATGCGCAACAATGTCGACCAGGTGGCGTTGCCGATGCGCGACTACGGCTCGTTTCTGCCGGGAAACGGCGTGGGCGGGGCCGGAGTGCACTGGAACGGCCAGACCTGGCGGTTCTGGGACAGCGATTTCAGAACCCGCAGCCACCTGGTCGAGCGCTACGGCGCGCAGGCGATCGAGGGCCTTACCGTGCAGGACTGGGGCGTGACGGGGGCGGAGCTCGAAGAGTATTACGACCGCTTCGAATATCTGTGCGGCATCTCGGGAAAGGCCGGCAACATCAACGGCACCATCCAGCCCGGCGGCAATCCGTTCGAAGACCCGCGCAGCCGGGACTACCCACTGCCGCCGATGCAGATGACCTACGGGCCGAGCCTGTTTGCCGAGATCACCAGCGGGATGGGGCTCCATCCCTTCCCGTGCCCGTCGGCGAACCTGTCGCAGAACTATGTCAATCCGCTGGGCGTTGCCATGTCGCAATGCAGCTATTGCGGCTTTTGCGAGCGTTTCGGCTGTGCCAACTACGCGAAAGCCTCGCCGCAGACGACGGTCCTGCCGGCGCTGATGCGCTTTTCGAACTTTGAGGCGCGCACCCTGTGCGAGGTGCTCGAGGTCAACCTCGCGCCGGGCGGCGAGACGGCACGCGGTGTCACCTACGTGGACAGCAGCAACGAAGAATATTTCCAGCCGGCCGATCTGGTGCTGCTGTGCGCCTACGGCCTGTTCAACGTACGGCTGATGATGCTCTCGGGGATCGGCGAGATCTACGACCCGCAGACCCAGACCGGAACCGTAGGCCGCAACTACTGTTACCAGACCAATGCCAGCGCCAAGCTGTTCTTCGACGACAAGACCTTCAATCCGTTCATTGCGGCCGGTGCGCTCGGCCAGACATGCGACGACTACAACGGCGACGCGTTCGATCACTCCGGGCTGGGTTTCGTCGGCGGCTCGGGCATCAATTGCCTACCCACCAATGGCCGTCCGATCGAAACGCGTTACCTGCCGCACCACACGCCCAGATGGGGCTCGGAGTGGAAGAAGGCGACGGCGAAGTACTATTCCAATACGCTGCACTTCACCTCGCAGGGATCGAGCTACGCCGCACGCGGCAACTATCTCGACCTCGACCCGACCTACAAGGACCGTCACGGCAGGCCGCTCCTGCGCATGACTTTCGACTTTACCGACAACGACGTTCGCATGTCTGACTGGGTTTCCGACCGGATGGAAGACATCGCCAAGGCGTCCGGCGCGCCGAAATACAGCATATCGCGCGTGGCGAAAGGCTGGAACTCGGCCGTCTACCAAAGCACGCACAATGTCGGCGGGGCGATCATGGGCGCCGATCCGGCAACCAGCGCGGTCAATCCTTGGCTGCAGAGCTGGGATGTGCCCAACGTCTTCGTGATCGGTGCATCGGCGTTTCCGCAGAATACTGGAAAGAACCCCACCGGAACGGTCGGTGCGCTGGCGTTTCGAACGGCCCGCGCCATCCGCGAGCAGTATCTGCGCAACCCCGGTGCGGCGCTGGTGCCGCGATGAGGCACGGCGGCCTGCTCCGTTTCGCCGGCTGGGCCGTCATCGGTCTCTTCCTCGCTGTGAGCGCACCCGCCCGCGCCGACGGCCTTGTCCAGGCGGACGTCCTTTACAACGGGTACTACCAGTCGGTCCTCGGCGATTGCAGCGGCTGCCACACGAAAGCGGGCGGCGCGTTGCTGGCCGGGGGCGATCCCATCGAAACGCCCTTCGGCACCATCGTGCCGCCGAACATCACCCCCGATGTCGAGACCGGGATCGGCCGGTGGAGCCTGGAGGATTTCCGCGGCGCGATGCACAGGGGCATCGGCCGGGGCGGCAAGCGGCTCTATCCCGCGATGCCCTATCCCTATTATGCGCTGATGCCGCAAAGGGATGTGGACGCCCTGTGGACCTGGCTGCAGACGGTGCCGCCGGTCTCGAACGCGGTCGAGGCCAATCTGCTGCCGTTTCCCTTCAACGAGCGCGAAGCCATGGCGGGCTGGAACGAGATCAACTTCCGGCCCGGGCCGTTCCAGCGGGATCCGGATCGGTCCGACCAGTGGAATCGCGGCGCCTATCTGGTGCGCGGGCCCGGCCACTGCGCGGCCTGCCACAGCCCCAAGAACGTCACCGGAGGCGACGTCGCCGACAGGTACCTGCAGGGCGCGCTGCTGCAGGGCTGGTTCGCGCCCGAGATCACCGGCGATGCCTGGCGCGGCCTTGGCGGCTGGAGCGAGGAGGAGATCGTCGCCTACCTGGCGACCGGCACGTCAGGCAGGGCGGTGGCCTCGGGCCCGATGCGGGAGGTGATCGAGGCCTCGACCTCGAAAATGAAGAACGACGACCTGCGCGCGATCGCCACTTATCTCAAGAGCCTTGCCGGAAGCGACGGCGCCAGGCCGACGCCGGTGGCGGCGGACAATCCGCGCATGGTTGCGGGCGGCGCGGTCTACCGCGATAACTGCGCGGCCTGTCACGGCACCGACGGCGACGGGGCGCGCAATCTCATTCCGGCGCTTGCGGGCAGCGCCGCCGTGCAGCAGGAAATGACCGACACGCTGGCCCGGGTGGTGATCGAGGGCGTACAGGGCGCATCGTCCGACAAGGCACCGACCGCGCCGGCAATGCCGGCGCTCGGATGGCGGCTCAGCGACGCCGAGGTCGCCGACGTTCTGACCTATATACGCAACAGTTGGGGAAATGCGGCAGCGGAAGTCGAGGCCAGGTCCGTTGAGGACGTGCGCGCGAAACTGAAGTGACCCCGGCCGGCCGCGTTCCTGCTATCGCTGCATCTTGACGCCGACACCGACGAACAGATCGTCTTCCTCGGTGCCGCCATCGTTGAACCTGCGCTCATATGTGACGCCGCCGTCAACGGCGAAGTAGCGGTTGAGCCACCAGGTCAAGCCGGCGCCGGCGCCGACCACCGTCTGGTTCGGTGTCGGGCCCACATAGTCGCGCCAGCCGACAACGCCGCTGACGCTCGCCTGAACATCGGTGCGCATGCGGTGGGTGATCTCGCCGGTCGCCGCATAGTAGACCGAGCCGGATTCATTGGCCGTCGTCGAATCTTCGAGGGACGTGGAAAGACCCATCAGGACATTGGTACCGCGGCGCGGCGACCAGGTCGCGAATCCGTCGATGGTGAACGCCTTGATCGGCTCGAGCCGGCTGTCGTCGATGTCGCGCTGCGCATAGCCGACCGAAACCTCGCCGGTGAGCTTCTCGCCGAAATCGGTCGCGACACCGGCGCGCAGTCCGTAGGTGCTCGATGAGCGGGCGAATCCCGAGGAATCGAGCGTGTCATCATAGATGATCTGGCCGAAATCGCCCTCGACAAAGGGGCGGTAGGCCGATCCGGTTTCCAGTCCGGCGCGCAGGGTGACGGTGTAGTTGTTCTCGTTTCGGTCGGACAGCGAAAGGAGGGTGCCGTTCGACAACTCGGCGCTTCCAAAGGTCGTGCGGCCGCCGTCGACCGTTGCCGTGCCGCGCCACGAGCCGAACAGATGCGTGAGCGAGGCCGAGGCGTCGAATGTATGGACCTCGGCCTGGGCTATGGCGTTGTTGATGGCGTTGGCGTCGGTCTGGTTCTCGCGGCCGAACTGGTAGTCGAAACTGAGATCGGCCGTCGTCGTCGAGGAGATGTCGAGCCTGAGATCCGCATTGACCGAGGTCTGCGGGTCTTCCGCTCCGTCGCCGCTGATCGTCTTGTCGATGACCTGTTCGGCGCCGATGACCAGCTGGTGCCGCGACCAGTCCGACTCGATGTCCGTGTCGAGCACGGTCCGGCTGTAGGTCCTGGAAGTGGTCTCGGTTCCGTCGTTATCGTGCTCGTAGGCGATCTGCTGCGTCACCGACGGGCGCATCACGAATGTGCCGACGCGAATGCCGACCGGTTCGAAGGGATCCGGATCGTCGCGCCTGTTCTCCTGGACGGCGACGGGCTGTGAGCGCGGGTTCGTTGTGTCGGCGCTCTGTACGGGCTCGATGGGCTCGAGGATGAGGGGCGGCTCGGCCACCGGCTCATCCTCGACCGGGTCCTCGCCGATGCGTTCCGCCGCGCGCAGAAGCCGGCGCCGCTCGGCGGCGCTGAGCCCGCCGTCATCGGTGATGCCGCGCAATAGAAGGTCTTCGTTGCTGAGCGCCTGCGCGCGGGTCTCGCCGGGGGCGGAAAGGCATGCGACGGCCGCAAGAATCAGCAACCCCGCCCGCGGCGGGGATGCGGCAAACCCAGTACTTTCGAAAACGCGCTTGCTCGACGCCATGGACGGGTGGCCTGAACCGGTTTGAAATCTTGTCAAACCGTAAAGCGTCGTGGTTAAGGCTTCCTTTACAGCGCAGCCGGCAGACGGGCCCGAAACCCTTTCTATTCGGCCTCGACGCGCAATTCCCGGCCGGCGCTCTCAACGACCCGCACACGGGCGCCGACGGGCAGGTCCGGGCCGCTCACCACCCAGGTGGTGTCGTCGATGCGAATGCGGCCGCGGCCTTCGCTGATCGGCTCGGACAGGGTCGCGGTGCGGCCGACCAGGCTGGCGCCGCGTTTGTTGAGCAGCGGCTCGTCCGACTTGCCGCTGCGGGCCATGATGCGGCGTCCGACAATCGCCGCGGCAACGGCCAGAACCGCGAAGACGAGGATCTGCACCTGCCAGACCCAGAAGGGATCGGACCAGAAGAACAGCGACAGGACGCCGACGATGATGGCGGCGATGCCGATCCAGATCAGGAACACGCCCGGCATCAGGATCTCGGCGGCCAGGAGGACCAGGCCGAGGACCCACCAGCTCCAGGGGCCGAGTTCGACGACGATACGCTCGATCATGTCTCGTCATCCCGCAAGCCGGCCGACGGCACCGAGCCCCGGCGCGGCGTGCCGCCTGCAGCCGGTTGTCCGCCTTCGCCGAAGACTTCCTTGGCGATGGCGCCGATGCCGCCGAGCGAGCCGATCAGCGACGAGGCCTCCATCGGCATCAGCACGATTTTCTGGTTCCTGGCGGTGCCGATCGACTGGATCGCCTCGGTGTATTTCTGGGCGACGAAGTAGTTGATCGCCTGCACGTCGCCGACAGCGATCGCTTCCGACACGACCTTGGTTGCCATCGCCTCGGCCTGGGCCAGCCTTTCGCGGGCCTCGGCCTCCCGGAAGGCGGCCTCGCGCGTGCCCTCGGCCTCGAGGATGGCCGCCTGCTTGGACCCTTCCGCGCGCAGGATCTGGGCGTTTCGCGAGCCTTCCGCCTCCAGCACCTCGGCGCGCTTGTCGCGCTCGGCCTTCATCTGCCGGGCCATCGCGTCGACAAGGTCGTTCGGCGGATTGATGTCCTTGATCTCGACGCGGGTGATCTTGATGCCCCAGGGGCTGGCCGCCTCGTCGACGACGCGCAGCAGCCGGTCGTTGATAGCGTCACGGTTGGACAGGAGCTCGTCGAGGTCCATCGATCCCATCACCGAACGGATGTTCGTCATGGTCAGGTTCAAGAGGGCGGTTTCCAGGTTGTTGACCTGGTAGGCCGCCTGCGGCGCGTTGAGGACCTGGTAGAAGGCAACGGCGTCGGCGGCGACGGAGGCGTTGTCCTTGGTGATGACCTCCTGGGTCGGAACGTCCAGAACCTGCTCCATCATGTTCATGCGGGCGCCGATGCGGTCGACAAACGGAATGATGAGGTTGAGACCGGGTTCGAGTGTCTTCGTATAGCGGCCGAACCGCTCGACCGTGTAGTTGAATCCCTGAGCGACCGTCTTGATCCCGGCAAACAGGATCAGGACGACAAGAACAACAAATACAAGAACCGCAATGTCGAAACCGCTGAAAGGCATGAATTGTCTCCCGCTATCGGGCCGGTTGGTAAGCAGCCGAATCAGTCGGCATGCTTGCGACCCCCTCAGTTAAGATGGGTGTAAGCCGGAAAAGTTGCAAACATGTCCCGGTTTTGCGTGTGGAAGGCGGCCAAGCGCCAGCGCACTCAGAGCCAGCCCTGCAGCTCGCGACGCACGACCGTTTCGATCACCGCCATGCCGGCGGGGCTGTCGTTGAGGCAGGGGATGTGGGTGAAATGCTCACCGCCGTTCTCGTGGAAGATCTCGCCGGCCTCGCCGGCTATTTCTTCAAGCGTTTCGAGGCAGTCGGATACAAATCCCGGATTGATGACGGCAATGCGCCTGACCCCGTCCTTCGCCAGTTTACCGACGGTTTCGTCCGTATAGGGCTGCAGCCATTCCTCGGGTCCAAAGCGGGACTGGAAGGTGGTCATCAGCTTGCTGTCGTCCCAGCCGAGCCGCTCGCGCACCAGGCGCGACGTCTTCATGCAGTGGCAATGATAGGGATCGCCGTTCTTGAAATAGGATTGTGGTATGCCGTGGAAGGACGCGAGGACGACCTCCGGTTCCCAGTCGAGCGTCGAAAGGTGTCCGGTGATCGAAGCGGCAATCGCCTCGATATAGGCCGGATCGTCGTGATAGGGCGGCACGGTGCGCAGCGCCGGCTGCCAGCGCATCGCCATCAGCGTCTCGAACGCCTTGTCGTTGACCGTCGCCGTGGTGCTCGCGGCGTATTGCGGGTAGAGCGGAAACAAGAGGATGCGTTCGCACCCGGCGTCTTTCAGGGCGTTCAGCCGGTCGGGAATCGACGGTTGCCCGTAACGCATCGCCCAGTCGACCATGATGTCCGGATGTGCCCTGAACGCCTCGGCAAGCCTGTCGGATTGGTCGCGCGTGTAGGTGCGCAGGTAACTCTCGTCCAGTTCCTTGTTCCAGATGCTCTCATAGGCCTTGCCGACCTTGCCGGGGCGGGTGTTGAGGACGATGCCGAAGAGGATCGGGTACCACAGCGCGCGCGGCCACTCGATGACCCGCTTGTCGGTCAGGAACTCGCGCAGGTAACGGCGCATCGACGTGTAGTCGGTACCGTCGGGCGTTCCGAGATTGACGAGCAGCACACCGACCTTGCCGAAGGCGACATCCGGATGGCCGGAGGGCAGCGGCGAGGCCACGGATTTCAGATCGGTGCTGTCGGCGTGCTTCATTGTTCTTTCCGCTTCATGTCCGTTCGGAACATATGCGGCAGCGGGGTTTTTTCAAGCGGAGCCGTGCAATTGGCGAATGTATCTCAACAGGGTTGGCCCGTTATGCCTGTTGCGTAACTGCAACAGTCGCCTTTGTAACCCAATCGGGCTGATGAAAGTTCCATGGAGGCTGTTGCCATGGGATGCGGCTCGCAGTAGAAGCCGCGTCCCGGTTACAAACCGATGCGAGTGCAGCGGATGGAGTTCCGGATGCTCCTCCGGCGCGGGTCGCCCTGCGTTCCCCGTGTACACGCACCGTAGCGGCGATCGGGGACGCGCACATAGCTCAGAGGATAGAGCGCCGGTCCGCGACACCGGAGGCCGCGGGTTCGACTCCCGCTATGCGACACATGTAGCTCAACTGGTAGAGCACCAGACCTGTAATCTGGAGGTTGAGGGTTCGAGTCCCTCCTCACTTAAGGTGTGAGAGCCTTAGACAATAAGGGTTTTGGAGCCGGCCTGGGCGGTCGGTCGAGGCAAGCGCGGCGGCACGCCGCCGCGCCGGCCGGAACCGGCAGCGCCCCTTGTGGACGGCCTGCAACGGATGAAGGCAAAGGCGGGCCCGGGCCCGGTGGCATGCGGCGGCATGCTGCCTCGCTCCGGCTCCCCGATGCCCGCTCTCCGTCGCACGCCGCCGGCCAGGGTTGGCCGGCTCCGGAACTCATGGGCCAAGCGGCGCCTGGAGCGTATCGAGGCCGAGGAAATTTCTATCGGACGAATCCGCGTCCCCCCGCCACCACCCCGGGGGGAGCAGGCCGGCTCGTCTGTCTGAAGTCAGGGTGGAGTGGCCCGAAGCGGCGAAACAGAAAAGGACGTAACAGCGCATGACGTAGCGATGTTGACGACGAATGGAGAATCTCATGTGGAAGACAATAGACAAGGCGTTCGGCTTCGAGCGTGTACTGATCAGGGAAAACGAGCGTGCCGTTGCGCTCTACAAGGGTCGTTTCATGGGAATTCTAACCCCGGGCGAGCACTGGCTGCGCAATCAGCGCGACATGCTGCAGGTCGAGATCCACGATCTCAACAGCCCGGAATTCGTATCGTCCTTCGACCGGGCGCTGTTCCGTGAAGTGCCCGATGAGGCAGCACGGCACCTGACCGAAGTGCGCACAAGCCGCGGCGAGGTCGCGATCGTGTACAGGGACGGCCGTCTGTTCGGCATACTGAAGCCGGAAGCTAGGACCGTGTTCTGGACCGCTGCCGGACCCTGGAACGTCGAGCGGATCGATATTTCGGAATCGCTGGAAGTTCCGGCAGACCTGGCAAATCGCCTTATGCGTGCTTCGAAGACCGAGCGTGTAACGCAGTTCGAAGTCTTTGAAGGACAGACCGGGCTGCTCTACGTCAACGGTGAATTCGCCCGCGCGCTTGGTCCCGGATCGCACATGTTCTGGGATGCCGGCCGCAAGGTTACAGTCAAGCTGGTCGACATGCGCAGGCAGTCCCTCGACGTGAACGGACAGGAAGTCCTGACCAAGGATCGTATGACGATCCGTATCAACGTTGCCGCCGAATACCGGGTCGTTGACCCGGTTAAGGCGGCCTCGGAGGTCAAGGACTTTTCCGAAACGCTCTACAGGGCGCTGCAGTACGCCTTTCGTAAGACACTGGGCGTCAAGACGCTCGACCAGATCCTTGAGAACAAGGTCACGGTCGACGCCGAAGTGGCTGCGAAAGTCCGGTCTGAAATGGCCGAGATCGGCATCGAGGTCGGGGAAATTGCCCTCAAGGACGTCATCCTGCCGGGTGACATGAGGGAAATCCTCAACCAGGTCGTTGCCGCGCAGAAGGAAGCGGAAGCCAATGTGATCCGCAGGCGTGAGGAAACGAACGCCACGCGTTCTCTGCTCAACACCGCCAAGGTCATGGCCGAGAACCCGGTCATGCTGAGGCTGAAGGAGCTGGAGGCTCTGGAGCAGATTGCCGGCAAGGTCGAGCGCCTGACGGTTCACAACGGGACCGGCGGCCTGATGAACGACCTCGTCAAGCTGCGCGATTGAAGCAAGACGGAACGCCGCCCGGACGGGCGGCGTTTCTTTTGTCAGTTCTGTTTGGCCGGGATGTTGAGCTGCTGGCCGACGTCGAGCTTGTGCGGGTCCTGATCCGGATTGGCCTCGGCAATGTCGCCCCATTTGAAGGGGTCGCCGAGATATTTCTCGGCCAGTTTCCAGAGATTGTCGCCTTCCTCGACCACATGCTTGCCGGTTTCGCTCGCGGTGGTCTGCACGGCCTTGATCTCTTGCGTAACCGTGTCGTCGGCCTTTGCTTCGCTGCCGCTTTCCTTCGCCATGTCCTCCTTCGGCGTCACCTCGGTGATGCGGTCGCCGACATAGGGCTGGTAGGGCGATTTCTGCGTCAGATAAGCGGACACCACCTCTTCGAGGCCGGGGCCGTAATCATAGGCGTCCTTGCCGTTCGTTGCGAAGACCTTGTAGCCGTCACCGCCGGCGCGCATGAAGTTATTGGACACGACGCCATAGGTGGCGTTGAGGTCGATCGGCTTGTACTGGCCGTTGTCCTCGACCATGACGTTCGAGGTGCGGCTGCCGGGCGGCAGCGACAGGTCGAAACTGTATTTGAGGCCGGCCACCTGCGGAAAGCGTCCGGCGCCCTCTTCCACCTGGCTGACACCGTTTTCGAGCGCGGCGACGACATCCGAGCCGATCAGCTTGAAGGTCGACAGCGTGTTCTGGAACGGCAGGACGGTCAGTACCTCGCCGGTGGTGATGTAGCCGGCGTCGATCGATGCGCGCAGACCGCCGCCGTTCTGGATGGCAATCGAGATGCCCTGGCCGGAGACGCGGTCGAGCATGGCGTCGGTCACCAGGTTGCCCATCTCGCATTCGCGCGCGCGGCAGCTCGCCCGGTTGCCGTCGATCGGTGCGGCGGCGGTGCCGATGACCTGTTTCAGTTCCTCCTCGATCGGTTTCGCGAGCTCGGCAATGCGGGCGACCATCGCCTCGTCCGGCTTGATGCTGGCATCGAGCAGGATCGGATCGCCCGTGGCGCTCTTGATGTTGCCGTCGTCGCCGAAGACGATTTTCACCTCGCCGAGATATTTCGAATAGGCATAGGCCGACACCACCGCCACCTGTTTGCCGGACGGGCCGGTCAGCATCATCGGGTAGGGGCCGTGCGCCTTGTCGCTGGCGTTCGACAGGAGCGTGTTGGAGTGGCCGCCGACGACGAGGTCGATGCCGTCGACCTGCGTCGCGATCTTCTTGTCCTCCTCGATGCCGACATGGGTGAGCGCGATCACCTTGGTGGCGCCGGCTGCGCGGACCGCCTTGACCGCGTCATTGAGGTAAAGCACCGGGTCCATGAAGAGCACCGCTTCGCTGGGTGACGACAGTTCGACCGTGTCGGCGGTGACGGCGCCGACAATGCCGACCTTCTCGTCGCCGAAATCCTTGATGACGTATTCCACCATCTTGCCGGCCAGCGGGCTGTTGGCGCCGATCAGCGCGTTGCCGTAGATGGTCGGGAAGTTGGTGTTGTCGAGGAATGTCGCCAGCACGGCGTCGCCGTCGTCGAACTCGTGGTTTCCGATCACATTGGCGTCGAGGCCGAGAAGATCGAGGAACTCTGCCTCGGCCTTGCCCTTGTAGACCGTATAGAACACGGAACCCTGGAAGTTGTCGCCGGCCGACAGAACCAGGACATTGTCGAGCGCCTTGCGGCGCTCGTCGATCGCCGTCTTCAGCCGGGCGACGCCGCCGAAGCACTTGCCCTCGGTCTCGTCGTCGGCCGAGCAGCTCGAATCGTATTTGTTGATCGGCTGGATCCGGCTGTGAAGATCATTGAAGTGCAGCACGTTCAGCTCGAAATCGGCCAGCGCCACGGCGGTCGAGGCGGCCAGCGCGGCGAGGGCGATCGTCAATCGTTGTAGGAATTTAGACATATTGAGCTCCTTGACTGATGCGGCAGGCGCCCGCCCGCTGGGCAGGCGGCTCATCGTTGCGTTGCTCTCAGATATTGCGAAGGCATCGGTGCCGCATGGCTGCGACGGTCCGCGCCGATGGCCCATCGTTCCACCAATCGGATCGCGCTGCAACCCGTTTTTTGCGGATTACGCGTCGTAGTTGCGCTCGTCCGAAATCACCTTGCCGTCATTGGGCAGGCTGCCGATCTCCGCAATCACCACCTCGCCCTTCAGCTTGGTGATGTCGGCCAGGGTGGCGGCGAGGGCACGCGGGTCGGGCGCGGCGCCGGCGGCGGGTTCGACATGCAGGATCATGGCGTCCTGGTCGCCGTCGCGGGCAACGATGAGACGCGCCCGGGCGACGTCGTCGTGGCGCCGCACCAGGGCGGCGATCTGCTTCGGATCGACAAACATGCCCTTGACCTTGGTACGCTGGTCGGCGCGACCCATCCAGCCCTTGATGCGGATGCCGGTGCGCCCGCAGGGCGAACGGCCTTCGAGCACAGCCGTCATGTCGCCGGTTCCGAAACGGATCAGCGGATAGGCCGGATTGAGCGATGTGACGACAATCTCGCCAACCTCGCCTTCATCGACCGGATCGCCCGTTCCGGGGCGGACGATCTCGACGATCATGTTCTCATTGAGGATCATGCCGGGATGCGGGTTTCCGTCCTCGTCGGCGCTCTCATAGGCGATGATGCCGACATCGGCGGTCGCGTAGGACTGCATCACCTGGACGCCGCGCTCGCGGTACTCCTCGCGCAATGACGGGAACAAAGCTCCGCCTGAAACCATGGCCCGCTTGATCGACGAGATATCGCAGCCAGCTTCCTTGGCCTTGTCGAGCAGGACCTTGAGATAGTCGGGCGTTCCCGTATAGGCGGTCGGCCTCAGCGCCGATGCGGCCTCGATCTGGGCCTCGGTGTTGCCGACACCGGCCGGAAAGACCAGGCAGCCGAGCGCCCGTGCACCCTCATCGAGCACGAAAGCGCCGGGGGTCATATGGTAGGAAAACGTGTTGTGGATGATGTCGCCGGAGCGGATGCCGGCGGCGAACAGGCCGCGCGCCGACTGCCACGGATCGGCACCGAATCCCTGCGGCTCCCAGACCGGACCCGGCGACATGAAGACATGATTGCCGATCAGGGCATCAGGATCGGCGAGACCGCCGAAGGGCGGATTGGCGGCCTGCAATTCCATCAGTTCGGGTTTGCGCAGAACCGGCAGCGTGGCCAGTGCCGCGCGGTTGGTGATGGTTTTCGGGTCGATATCCCCGAGCCATGCGCGCAGCCCCTCGGCCTTGCTCATAGCCTCGGAGAGGAACTCCGGCAAAGCCTCGAACAGTTGCTCTTCCCGCTGCTGCGGATCGCGTGTTTCCAGATTGTCAAAATAAGCGGTCACGACACACTCTTTCCTACGTTACATCAAACAGCCGAAGCTGCGGCAGGCCCCGCCGGACCCTGCCACGGCACCGGATATCGAACCGGATCCGATGATTATCCCAACCGGCGTGTCAACGAGAACTGGTCGCCGCTGCTCGACGTGCAGTTCAGCCGCGTCGGCGATACCAACGAGCAATTGACCCGGGCATTCGTGTTGCGCACCAGCGATCGGATATCGACCTGCACCAGCCGGGCGTTGATATAGGTGTATTTGCCTGTGGCCAGCAGCGTGTTCGTGTCGGTTGTTCTCGTCTCAAACCGTCCCGCGGAGAAGCTCGACTGGATGCCGTTGGGGTCCAGCCAGAATCCTTCGATCGAATTCGGATCGCCTCCGTATCCGGGCCCGTAACCCGACTGGCAGGCCGCCAGTCCTGCCGCCATGGCCGCTATTGCCGCGAGCCTGATCCATTGCCGCATATTCGCCTCCGCGTTGCTGGTTTGGACCGGTGGCGGGAACGCCGGTTCGGACATATCCCCTCGTGTCCGATCCAAGTCGGTAACACTGATACCACCGGCCAGCCTATTCCTGCAACATGAAGGAATTGGGACGAAATTCCCGACGGGTGTTAATGCACGAGCACGTTGCGGAACTGCCACGGATCGGATTCGTCGAGATCCTCCGGAAACAGACCGGGACGGTCGGTCAGCGGCGTCCAGTCCGTATAATGGCCCTCGACAGGGCCGAGATAGGGCAGCTGGACCTCGAGGCAGCGGCGGAAATCCATCTCGTCGGTCTCGACGATGCCGGCATTCGGGTTCTCCAGGGCCCAGACCATGCCGGCGAGCACCGCCGACGTGACCTGCAGGCCGGTGGCGTTCTGATAGGGTGCCAGCTCCCGGGTCTCCTCGACCGACAGGCGCGAACCGTACCAGTAGGCGTTCTTGCTGTGGCCGTAGAGCAGAACGCCGAGCTCGTCGATCCCGTCCAACAGCTCGTGCTCGTCCAGCACGTGCAGTTCCGGCTGCTGCTTGCCGCCGTTGCCGAACATCTCGTGCAGCGACAGCACGGCGTCATTGGCCGGATGATAGGCATAATGGCAGGTCGGCCGGAACGCGACGTTGCCGTCGGCGTCCCTCAGCGTGAAGAAATCGGCGATGGAAACGGACTCGTTGTGGGTGACCAGGAAGCCGTATTGCGGACCCGGTGTCGGGCACCATGTGCGCACGCGCGTGTTGGCGCCGGGCTGATCCAGATAGATCGCCGACTGGCAGCCTTGCGGGTGGCCGTGGGCGTTGCCGGGCTTCCATTTCTCGTGGGTGCCCCAACCGAGTTCAGACGGCTGCAGGCCTTCGGAGATGAAGCCTTCGGCCGACCAGGTGTTCCAGAAGACGTCGAGCGGCTTCGGCTTTTTGGCGCGCTGCGTGTCGCGTTCGGCGATGTGCACGCCCTTGACGCCGACCTTGTGCATCAGCGCGGCCCAGCCCTGGCGGTCTTCCTGGGCGGGAACCTCGAAATCCATCCCCATGTCGGAGGCGAGGTTGACGAGCGCCTGCTTGACGAACCAGGACACCATGCCCGGATTGGCGCCGCAGCAGGACACCGCCGTGGTGCCACCGGGATTGGCCAGTTTTTCCCGGCGCACCGTCTCGCGCAGCGCGTAATTGGTGCGCGCGGCGTTATCGAGCGTGTCGTCGAAGTAGAATCCCAGCCACGGCTCGACCACGGTGTCGATATAGGGAACGCCTATCTCGCGGCAGAACTTCATCAGATCGAGCGACGAGGTGTCGACCGACAGGTTGACGCAAAAGCCCTGGCCCTCGCCCTCTGTCAACAACCGGCCGAGTAGATCGCGATAATTGCCCGGTGTCAGGGCCTCCTGCACGAAACGAACCCCGTGCTCGCGCAGCAGAGCCGCGTCGTCGTCGCGCGGATCGACCACCACCATGCGGCTCCTGTCATAGTCGAAATGGCGCTCGATCAGCGGCAGCGTCCCGCGCCCGATGGAGCCGAAGCCGATCATGACGATCGGGCCGTCGATTTTGCCGTATACGGGATAGTCGGCATCCGCCATTTTTGCTTCCTTTCGAGAATATTGTTGCTGCGCCCGGAATTTGCCGACGCTCTAAGCACAAACGTGCCGGCGATGGAAGCGGCAAAACCGCGGGGCACACTATTTGGTGTTCACGGCAACGCTGCCGGAATCAGGCCGCGAAGCGAATTGCCGACAAAGATTTGGGCGGCAGAGCGAAGATCGGCCGGTGTCAGGACCGCTTCACATGCCTTGCCCGTGTCCAGAAGTTCCTGGCGAAGGACACCGCGCAGCAATCCGCAGGAGAGGTCGGGTGTCCTCAGCGCTTCGGTATCCGGCATCTGCAGGAACAGGCTGGTGATTGTGCCCTCGCACAGCTCGCCCCTTTCGTTGCACAGAAGCACTTCGTCGATTTCGCCGGCCGGAAATTCCTGCCTGGCGCGCAGATAGGTGTTGCGGCACGTGGTCTTGTGGCGCAAGAGTCCGTCGGTCGACTGCAGGCGGGTTTCGGCAACGGCAATCCTCCAGGGCGTGCAGGGATCGGCCGGCGGGCAAGGGCGGGTCTCGATGCCGAGGCCGCCGTCCGGCGCCAGTTCGAGGCGAATCCGCTGGTCCTGTCCCCGGGGCCGCAAATCGTCGACCGCTGCCGCTACCTTGTGCCGGTCATAGGGAACCCCCAAGGCAGCGGCCGACCGTTCGAGGCGGTCAAGATGCAGCGGCAGCCGGTCGATCGTGCCATCCTCGCGCAGGCGCATGGTCTCGATCAGCCCCGGTGCACCCAGCCCCGTCACGTTGTCATCCCCACCGGCAGGGCCGCCTCGCTCAATGCATAGCGCGCCTTGACCAGGCACTCCTCATATTCGGAGCGGGCGTCGGAATCGAAGATGATGCCGCCGCCGACATTGAACACCGCCTCGCCGTCCGGGTGGAGGCTGATCGTGCGGATCGCCACGTTGAATTCCATCGGGCCGCCGGGCGCGATCCAGCCGATCGAGCCGCAATAGGCACCGCGGTCGGTGTCCTCGAGCGCGTGGATGATTTCCATGGCGCGGATCTTCGGCGCGCCGGTGATCGATCCGCAGGGAAAGATGGCGCGGAATATGTCCGCGACCTTTGTGTCCGGGTGCAGCTTGCCGCGCACCCGGCTGACCATCTGGTGAACCGTTGCGAAGCTCTCGACATGGTAGAGCTGGGGCACCTCGACGCTGCCGGCGGCGCAGACCCTGGAAAGGTCGTTGCGCAGAAGATCGACGATCATGAGGTTCTCGCTGCGGCATTTCGGATCGCTTTCGAGCTGCCGCCTGAAGCGCCGGTCTTCCTCGCGTGTGCGGCCGCGCGGGGCGGTGCCCTTCATCGGCTTGCTCTCGATCCAGCCGTCCCTGCCGACGCGGAAGAAGAGCTCCGGCGAGCGGGAGACGATTTCCGGCCCTTCCAGCCGGACCAGGGCGCCGTGGGCGACCGCCTGCCGGGCGCGTAGCGTATTGAATAGTGGCACCGATCCGGATTCGTAGCGTGCCGTGATCTCGAATGTCAGGTTGGCCTGGAAACAGTCGCCGGCATGCAAATGGGCGCGCAGGCGGTCGAAACGGGCCCGGTAGCGGTCGAAATTCCAACGGGGCCGCGCGCGCGACAGAACGGTTGCATTGTCGCCGCGTTCGAGCAGTTCGCGCGCCGTCTGCGGAGGGTGGGGCGCCGGAAAGACGCCGAAACAAAGGAGCGGGCAGGAGCGCTGGCCCATCCGTGGGGCAAGCCGCTCCCTTAGCGCCGGGTCAAGCGCGAAGCCGGCCTCATAGGAGATGAAGCCGGCCGACCAGAGACCCCTTTGCCGGGCATCCTGCAACTCGGCCAGCGCCGGTTCCACCTCATCCATGGTCCAGGCCGTAACCATGTACAGCGC
This sequence comes from Nitratireductor sp. XY-223, assembly GCF_004959855.1. Classification (GTDB taxonomy): domain Bacteria; phylum Pseudomonadota; class Alphaproteobacteria; order Rhizobiales; family Rhizobiaceae; genus Hoeflea_A. Next base: position 94,542 of record NZ_SPNT01000009.1, read on the forward strand.
ATCCGAGAAAAACAGGTTCTCCCCGGTGAAATCGTTCCGGAACAGGATGAAATGGTCGTGCATCGCTCTAGAGGACTTTTCCCTGCGGCGCCGCGGACTGTCGATGGCGCTTCACGCAACCGCTGCCCGGGCAAGCTGTATAGCGCAACCGGGCGCAAGGCAATGTCCCGCCTGACACGCCGCATGCCGCAATCGGGTCAGTGCAGGCGCTTCGTCCTGCTCTAGGCGTCCAGCGCCTCCAGTTCGTCGATCAGCCCCTCGATCATCGACAGGCCTCTGCTCCAGAAGGAGGGATCACCGGCGTCGAGGCCAAACGGTGCCAGAAGTTCCGAGTGATGCTTGGTGCCGCCGGCGCGCAGCATGTCAAAATAACGCTCCTGGAAGCCATCCTCCGCGTTCTGATAGACGGCATAGAGCGAGTTCACCAGGCAGTCGCCGAAGGCATAGGCGTAGACGTAGAACGGCGAATGGATGAAGTGGGGAATATAGGCCCAGAAAGTCTCATAGCCCTCTGAAATGCGGATCGCGGGTCCGAGGCTCTCGCTCTGCACGGAAATCCACAACTCGCCGATCTGCTCCGACGTCAGCTCGCCTTCGCGCCGCGCCGTGTGGACCTTGCGCTCGAACTGGTAGAAGGCGATCTGGCGCACGACCGTGTTGATCATGTCCTCGACCTTCTGGGCGAGCATCGCCTTGCGCTCGCGGGGATCGTCAATCCCGTCGAGCAGCGTCCTGAAGGTCAGCATCTCGCCGAACACGGAGGCGGTCTCGGCAAGCGTCAGCGGGGTCGGCGCCATCAATGCGCCCTGTTCGCCGGCGAGCACCTGGTGGACGCCATGCCCAAGCTCGTGAGCCAGCGTCATCACATCGCGGGGCTTGCCCAGATAGTTGAGCAGGACATAGGGATGGGCCGACGGCACGGTCGGGTGGGAGAATGCTCCGGGGGTCTTGCCGGCCCGCACCGGCGCGTCGATCCAGTTGCGGTTGAAGAAGCGGCTCGCGATATCGGCCATGCGCGGGTCGAAATCGCCATAGGCGCTCAATACCGTCTCGCGGGCGGCGTCCCAGCTGATCAGGGTCTGCGGTGTTTCGGGAAGCGGCGCGTTGCGGTCCCAATAGTCCATGACATCCATATCCAGCCATCTGGCCTTCATGGCGTAGTAGCGGTGCGACAGGCGCGGATAGGCCTGCGATACGGCGTCGGACAGCGCGTCGACCACTTCGCGTTCAACCCGGTTGGCAAGGTGGCGGCTGTCGGCGATGTCCTTGAAGCCACGCCAGCGGTCGGAGATCTCCTTGTCCTTGGCCAGCGTGTTGGTGATCAGCGTGAAGGTGCGGATGTTTTCCTCGAACGTCTTTGAAAGCGCTGCCGCCGCATTGCGCCTTTCCCCGCGCTCGGGCGACTGCAGTTTGTTGAGCGTCGGCTCAAGCGTCAGCACCTCGCCGTCGACGTCAAACCGCAGAGCCGCCATCGTTTCATCGAAAAGCCGGTTCCAGGCGCCGTGCCCGGTGACGGATTTTTCCAGGAAGAGCTGCTCGATGCGGTCTTCGAGCTGAAACGGCTTGTCCTTTCGCAGGTCGACGAGCCATGGCCGATAGTGGGCGGCGTCCAGGTCCTTTTCGACGGCTTTGTCGACGATGCCGTCGTCGATGCGATTGATCTCCAGCGGAAAAAACAATAGCCGGCTGCCGACATCGGTGATCTTCGACTGGATGTCGCCGTAGAACTTGGCGCGCGCCGGGTCGGTGGTGTCGGAAAAATAGGTCAGACCGGCGTAGGAGACGATGCGGCCCATCAGCTCCTCAAGCGCCTCAAATTGACGCAGCGCCGCACCAAGCCCCTCTTCGCCGTCGGTGCGGGCTGCGGCTTCCAGGCCGCCCTTCCAGCGTTTTTCGAAGGCGATGCTGTCGTCGGATGCCTTTTGCAGGTCGGCCTCGAGCTGCGGTGCGTCCATAGCCGGATAAAGATCCGACAGGTCCCATTCCGGCAACCGACCGAGCGCATCGTTGGCCGCGGCAGGTTCCGCTGCCGCCAGGCACGGTTCAGCAGAAATGGACGAAAACGGCGGTTTCTGGGGCATTCGGGGCCTCACGGGTCTTGCCTCGGTCCCTCAAGCGGGCCCGAGTTTCAGTTCTCCAGGCGGGTGCCCCTGGGGGCGGCAGGTGAGCGGATGGGCGAAATGCGTTCACGATCAATCATACTCTGACACGATTCGAGATTAAGAAAACTGGTTAAATTCACACCTTGTTAGAACTTTGTTCACTATAAATGTCATTTGAAACGGAGTGTGAGTACTTTGCCTTGCTCTTACCGCAATTGTCGTACAGGCCTGCCCTGACGGCGAATTGTGCCTGGTTTCGTCGGAAAACCAATATGATACGGTTGACCGGGACGAAGTTAGGCAGAATTATCGAGGGACTTGGTGGGGACGTTTGAGATTTTTGGGAACTTGCTGAGACGGTCTCAAAAAATTGCCGAAGCGGTCGATGGACGCAGCCGGGTGATAACGGCTGCGCTCGTGGCGTTCGCGTTCGTGCTCATCGCCGCGCCGGCGCAGGCTGAAACCCGCTCGCTGAAACTCTATTTCGTCCACACCAAGGAACGGGCGACGATCACCTTCAAGAAGAACGGGCGCTACGTCCCCGGCGGCCTGAAGAAACTCAACCGGTTCCTGCGCGACTGGCGGCAAAAGGAATCCACCAAGATGGATCCGCGGCTGTTCGACCTGTTGTGGGAGGTCTATCGGGCCAGCGGCTCGAAGCAGCATATCCACGTCGTCTCCGCCTACCGTTCGCCGAAAACCAACGCAATGCTGCGCAAACGTTCGCGCAACGTCGCCAAGAACAGCCGCCACATTCAAGGCAAGGCCATCGATTTCTACATCCCCGACGTTTCGATCAAGAAAGTGCGCCGTATCGGCATGCAGTTCCAGGTCGGCGGCGTGGGGTATTATCCGAAGTCCGGTTCGCCCTTCGTGCATCTTGACGTGGGTAGCGTCCGCTCGTGGCCGCGCATGAACCGCAAGGAGCTGAGCCGCATCTTCCCGAACGGCGGAACCCTGCACCTTCCCAAGGACGGCAAGCCGCTCCCGGGCTACAACCAGGCGCTTGCCGATTACAAGAGCCGGGTCAGCGCGACCAGCATCCAGGTTGCCGGCAAGCGGAAAAAACCCGCACCTTCCACCAATGATGATGGTGGCGGCAACCTGCTGGCCGGTTTGCTCGGCAGGGGCAGGCAAAAGGAAAACGAGGCCGCGCCGCAGACGGTGCTCGCCTCGGCACCAACCTCGGAGGCCGAGCTGCCCGGAGTCGAGGCGGATGGGGTCGAGACGGAAGAAGATTCCCTCGAGCCGGATCTTTCCATCGTTCCGACACCGCGGCTGCGGCCGACGCCGCCCTCCGACGAGGGCGTGCAGATCGCGCTCGCATCGGCACGCGAGGAGCTGAGTCCGGAGTCCGTTACAGCGGCATTCAGACCGCGCCTGCCGCAGGAAGCGACTTCCGAAAACGGAGCCGTGCCGCTCAATGTTCCGGGACAGGCTGGCGAAAGGCCGGTGCTGGTCGCACTGGCGCCTCCGCGGCCGTCGAAAGACATACCGGGCGTGAAGACCGGACGGAACACCGCCGTTCATGTGGCGTCACTCGCATCGCGGCCCGCGAGTGGCGATGCGCTCGGATCGATGCTTGCCGACCCGGTCATGACCGGAACCGCCTCCGCTCAGCTCAAGCGTGAGAATCTCGGTGTCGGACAAAACACCCCGCTGACGCAGGACAGCCGTGTGCCGCAGCTTGCCTATGTGCCGCGTCCGGGGCAGCGCCCTGAATACGGCTCTCCGGAAGCCCAGGCGATCGCGGTTGTTTTCGACAACAACACGACCGGCCGGCCTTCCAACGAGACGACAGCGGGAATTCCGGTTCCCCGGCCGTCGCCGTTCGGATCCTCGCGCGGCCAGGAGATGGTTGCCCTGCCGCCGGTACAAGTGGCGCTGGCGCCACCCTCCGGCGGGCTCCAGAACACGCCGGGCCGCGTGGATGTCTTCGCACCGCTGCCTGAAGCGTCACGTGCCAAGCGGCGCCGTCCCAATGCACGCGACGCGGCTGAAGACCGCAGGCGCTCGGTTCGCGCCGCTCCGGTTCTTGCCACGAACATGATTTCCGGCAATGCCTTCTCGTCGCATCGCGTGGCAACGATGGATACGCCGGTTCGAGCACCGGAATTCGTTTCCAGCTACATGCGCTCCGCACCGGAGACCGTGCATGTCGACGGCTTTTCCACGCAGAACCGGGTGGCAAGCGCGGAAACATTCACCGGCCGTGCCGTCAATTTCCTGACGGTCGCCCGATTTGACGTCCGCAACCAGTAGCTCGCGTCACTGCGAAAGAGCCGGAGTCTAAGCGTCCGGCGGCGCCTCGGCCATGCCCAGTGCATGCAGATAGGTGTCAAGAACGGCTTCCTGTTCCATCCGCTCGTTCTGATCCTGTTTGCGGATCGAGATGACCTTGCGCAGGATCTTGGTATCGAACCCCATGGACTTCGCCTCGCCATAGACTTCCTTGATGTCGTCGGCGACGGTTTTCTTTTCCTCTTCCAGCCTTTCGATCCGCTCGACAAAAGCGCGCAACTGATCTCTGGCTACTCCATGGGCTTCGGACATGGGCGACTCCTGAACTGAATTCAACGAGGCGGACAGGTGCCCGCTGTTCGGCCCGTCGTCAAGTGGTTCGGCGAAATTGTTTTGCGGTGTGTGTGGACAGCGACAGGAACGCCCTAGTGGTCGGGGTGTGAACGGGCAAAGGCCGCCTTCTGCTCCTCGCTCGCCTCGGTCTGGAAGCGATCCTTCCAATCGTCATAGGGCATGCCGTAGACGATTTCCCGGGCTTCGGATTTGGACAGGTCGACACCGGCCTCGTTTGCGGCCTGCTGATACCAGTTGGACAGGCAGTTGCGGCAGAAGCCGCCGAGATTCATCAGATCGATATTCTGGACGTCCGTGCGCTGGCGCAGATGCTCGACCAGGGTGCGGAAGGCCGCAGCTTCGAATTCGGTGCGCTGTTGCTGGGTCAGTTGCGTCATCTCTTGCTCCGATGGTCGCCGTTTACAAAGCTCTCACATAGCGCTGATAGGCAGAATTATCCATCCGGTCCGGATCGTCGGGAGACGATTAATTTAGGCTATGCGACGTTTTTTTGACATATTGAATGACGATGCGGCACGGAACATAATGCCGTACTTCAAGCAGGGAATTTGGGCAAGCAATGGATGGTCAAGGCAATTCTTGCTGGCGGGGCGTCTTGGGCGGGTTGGTGTTTCTGGGCTGCCTCTGGTCGGCACCGGAAGCGCGCGCGGATTTTCGCGTGTGCAACGGAACGCAGAACCTGGTGGGCGTCGCCATCGGCTACCGCAGCGACGAGGGATGGATATCCGAGGGATGGTGGCAGATCTCGGCGACCTCGTGCGCAACGCTGATCGAGGGGCCGCTGGCATCGCGGTTCTACTACCTCTACGCAGAGGACGCGGCGCGGGGCGGCCGGTGGGGCGGAAGCGTCGATATGTGTGTGGCGGAAGACGAATTTAAGATCGTGGATGTGAAAAATTGCTTCACACGCGGTTTTTTACGCATGGGCTTCAAAGAATATGATACCGGTCAACAATCGAGTTGGATGGTACAGCTTTCCGATACGTCGGAGAACGGGGAAGAGAATTAATGAAGCGTTTGCGCAAAGTGAAAATACTTGCGACCTTGGGTCCGGCCTCCTCTGAGGAGGACATGATCCAGAAACTGCATGAAGCTGGCGCAGACCTATTCCGGATCAACATGAGCCACTCCAGCCACGACCTGATGCGAACGCTTATCGAGCGCATCCGCACGGTCGAGAAGCGCTGCGGCCGGCCGATCGGCATCCTGGCCGATCTTCAGGGCCCGAAGCTGCGTGTCGGCAAGTTCGCCGATGGGGCGGTGGAACTGCTGCCCGGCCAGACGTTCACATTGGACAAGGACGAAAGTCCCGGCACTGCCATGCGGGTCCATCTGCCGCATCCCGAGATCTTCGCGGCGGTCGAGCCGGGCCACCGCCTGCTGATCGACGACGGCCGCCTGCAGCTCAAGGCCGAGACCAGTGACGGCGACACCATCGTCTGCAAGGTCGTATCGGGAACGAAAATCTCCGACCGCAAGGGTGTCAGCCTTCCCGATACGACACTCGGTGTCGGGGCACTGACCGACAAGGATCGCCGCGACCTGGATGCGGTTCTGGCGACTGACGACGTCGACTGGGTTGCGCTGTCCTTCATCCAGCGGCCCGAAGACCTTGCGGATGTGCGAAAGGTGGCGCGCTCGCGCGTCGGGCTCATGGCCAAGATCGAGAAACCCCAGGCGATCGAGCGCATCGACGAGATCATCGAATTGTCTGACGCTTTGATGGTCGCCCGCGGCGACCTCGGCGTCGAGATGCCGATCGAATCCGTTCCGGGATTGCAGAAACAGCTGATCCGCGCGTGCCGCAGGGCCGGCAAGCCGGTCGTGGTCGCAACGCAGATGCTGGAATCGATGATTTCGGCCCCGGTGCCGACCAGGGCGGAAGTCTCGGACGTGGCGACCGCCGTTTTCGAGGGCGCGGACGCGGTCATGCTGTCGGCGGAGTCGGCGGCCGGCGAGTATCCGATCGAAGCGGTCACAACGATGGCGGCCATTGCCCGCAAGGTCGAACGCGATCCCAATTATACCGGTATCATCCACGCGCAGCGCTCGGAGCCCGAGGCCACCGGCGCGGACGCGATTTCGCTTGCCGCTCGGCAGATCGCCGAAACGCTGAAGCTCTCGGCCATCGTCTGCTACACCTCTTCCGGCACCACCGGCATGCGCGCCTCGCGCGAGCGTCCGCAGGTGCCGATCATCGCGCTCTCGCCGGTCATCGAGACGGCGCGACGCCTGGCGGTTGTCTGGGGGCTGCACTGCGTGGTTACCGAGGACGCGCGCGATCTCGACGATATGGTGGACCGCGCCTGCCGCATCACCTTCAGGGAAGAGTTCGGCAAACCGGGCGACCGGATCATCATCTCAGCCGGCGTGCCGCTCGGAACGCCGGGCGCCACCAACATGCTGCGGATAGCCTATATCGGGTCCGACGGCATGACCGGTATCTGATCGGCGGCAGAGGAACGCCGGCGGCTGGCCGGCGGCGGGTTGGACATTTCCGTATCGGATGCGAGCAATTGCTCGAGGCGGCGCGCCATGGCGGCCAGATCGGTCTCCAGGCCGCCGAGTTTCTCCATCGCGGCGATGCACAGGTCGGTGGCCACGTAGTCCGGTTTGTGACCGACACCCCTTATGCGGACCAGTTCCGATCCGGCGATCGCCCCCGAGAGGGCGGAGGAGTGGATTTCCGGCGAGACGACGAAGTCGCTGTCTCCGGTGACGATGATCGTCGGCTTGTCGATTTCCGCGTAGCGCGGCGAAACCGAGACAATGTGGTCGTAGAGGTTTGCGACGTCATGCGCGTTGTGGCGGAATGTCCACGGCCGCAGGACCAACGCCGTCGCCGAACGCGCCAGGTAGTCGGGCGGGTAGCGATTGGGACTGAAGACGCAGCGGGCGGCCCGTTCAATGCGCAGGAGCCCGGCCGGCATGGCCAGGAGCCAGGTGGCAAGGCGGCCGACGACAGGCGCCGTCGCCACATGGTAGTGCCAGTCGATGCCGCCCGGCCACGGATGTGAGACCGTTGCAAGGAACAGGAGGCCGGACACCTTGTGCGGCCGTTCCAGCGCCAGGTTCGCGGCGATGATGCCGCCGAAGGAATGTCCCACGATCAGGGCCTTCGAAATGCCCTTCCGGTCCATCAGATCGGCAACCGCGCGCGCCTGACCGTCGGGAAAGGCGTTTTGCGGACCACCCCTTTCCGACCAGCCGTGGCCGGGACGGTCGACGAACAGCAGTTCGGCGCGGCCCTCGAGACCGTCGCGGAAGGCGGAGACCTGGTCGCGCAGATTGCCGCTGGCGCCGTGCAGGAAAACGATAGCCGGAAGATCGGCCGTGCCTTCGGCCGGCACATGCACGACATGGAGGCGGTAGCCGCCCACATCGACGAATTCACCGATTGGCGGATAGAGCCTTTCGATGCGCCGGCTTTGCAGCCAGGAAAAGGCAACCAGACAGACGATGGCTGCCGCGAGGGTTATCAGGATGAAAACTGTCACGGCGGCCAACCCGGAGCCCTGTTACACAACGAATACTAGATCTCGTCGCCGGCCAGTTCTTCGGACAACTCGCCGACCCGTTCCTGAGCCTCGCGCATTGCCGGGTAAACTTCAAGTACCTTGAGATAGGTGCCGAGGGCGGCCTCGTCGCTGCCCGCCGCCGACAGGATGGAAGCCATTCCCATCAGCGCGCCGAAATGGCGCGGCTCGAGCTGCAGGACGATGTTGATATCGGCCATCGACTTGGCATGGTTGTCCATCATGTAGTGCAGGGTCGCCCGGCGGTTCCAGCCCTCCGCGTAGCCGGGCATGAGCACCGTGACCTGATCGAGAAGATCAAGGGCCGTGAAATAGCGTTTGTCGCGAATGGCCTCGTTGGCCCATTCCATCAGCTGGTTGGCGGTGGCGCTGTCGGAAGTCCGCCACTCCGCCCATATGCGGTCGGCAATGCGCCGCGCGGATGCCGGTTCCGGTTCGCGTTTGAGCTCGATGAAATAGGCGTCAAGTCGCTCGGATTTCGACTTGATGACCGCCGGCTTCGCCTCTTCGGCGTCGGCCGTGGTGTCCTGGGCGAGAGCCGGTCCCGCAATGGCGAACATTGCGGCGGCCAGAAAGCCTGTCAGTGCGTAGGTAAAACGAAATCGGCGCATGCCATAAAGATATGACGCACGCGCCGATGGTCAAAGGCAAATTTTGGTGAGCTGTTGAAACAACGGCCCCGAGGACCGGTCAGCCCTGCCGTGCCTTGAAACGGGGATTCTGCTTGTTGATGACGTAGACACGGCCCTTGCGGCGCACCAGGCGGTTCTCGCGGTGGCGTGTCTTAAGCGCTTTGAGCGAATTCTTGATCTTCATTGTTCCGGACCCTTGGCCAGCGCCCGTCTGGCTGGACAAACCTTCGAGCTGTTAAATAACCAAGAGCGCGCCTTTCGACGCGCTCGATTGCTTGCGCATGCGTTTACCCGCAACGCGAAATCCTGTCAACCGGCGGACATCGTGTTTACCGCCGCATCAGGCGGGTGACGTGTCCCATCTTGCGGCCCGGCCGGGTCTCCGCCTTGCCGTAGACATGGACCACCGTGTCGGGCTGTTCCAGATAGGCGCCGATGCGATCAATTTCGTCGCCGATCAGGTTGTCCATCTCGCAGTCGCTGTGCCGGTCGCAGGCGGCCAGCGGTAGGCCGCATATCGCCCTGATGTGCTGTTCGAACTGCGAAACCGCACACGCGGCCTCGGTCCAGTGCCCTGAATTGTGGACACGCGGCGCGAACTCGTTGGCCAGGACACCGCCATCCTCGAGCACGAAGAACTCGATACCGACGACACCGACGTAGTCGAGCCGTTCAAGCACCGACGCCGCGGCGTCCCGTGCCGAATCGTGCGTCGATTGCGTAATTCCCGCGGGAACGGTGGAACGGCGCAGGATCCCATCCTCATGTTGATTGCGGCTGGGATCGTAGCTGACGATGGTCCCGTCCGGCGACCTTGCGGCGATCACGGAGATCTCTGCAACGAACGGCACCAGGCCCTCAAGGATCAGCGGCACGGTGCCGAGATCATCGTAGGCACCCGCGGTCACGGTGCCGGGTCCGTCGAACACACGCTGGCCCTTGCCGTCATAGCCAAGGCGCCGGGTCTTCAAAACACCGCGCCCGTCGAGCTTTGCAAGCGCTTCATCGATCTCCTGCTGGCTGTCAACGGCGATGAATTCGGCGGTCCGGATGCCGCATTCCCGCAGGAACGTCTTTTCGGTCAACCGGTCCTGCGAAATCTCGAGTGCTGCGGGCGGCGGAAAAACCGGTTTCCTTTGTGCCAGTTTCTCGGCCGATGCCACCGGCACGTTCTCGAACTCGTATGTGATCACGTCGCTGAGGACCGCAAGCGTGTCGAGCGCGTCGCTGTCGTCATATTCGGCGGTTATCTGGCTGCCCGCGACCTGTGCCGCCGGGCATTTTTCCTGCGGCTCGAGAATGATGGTGTGCAGACCGAGACGGGCAGCGGCCATGGCGAGCATGCGCCCCAGCTGCCCGCCGCCGACGATCCCGACGGTGCGATGGGACATGTTCAGGCCTCGTCCTTTGGCTCGAATGCAACAGCCTGCGAACGGCCCGATCGCCATTCGTCCAGCCGATCCGCGACCCCGGCGTCCGAAAGGGCGAGAACAGCCGCCGCCAAAAGCGCCGCATTGACGGCTCCCGATTCACCGATCGCCAGCGTTCCGACCGGAATTCCGGCCGGCATCTGAACGATCGAAAGCAGGCTGTCCTGTCCCGAAAGCGCTTTCGAACGCACCGGAACGCCGAAAACGGGCAGGGGCGTCAGGGACGCCGTCATCCCCGGCAGATGCGCCGCGCCGCCGGCCCCGGCGATGATCGTCTTGTAGCCCTTGTCACGCGCGCCCTTTGCGAATTCGACCATGCGGTCCGGGGTACGGTGCGCCGAAATGATCAACGCGTCGTAGGCAATGTCCAGTTCGGAAAGCGTGTCGGCGGCGTGTTTCATCGTCGGCCAGTCGGACTGGCTGCCCATGATGATGGCGACCGGCGGAGGTGTGGTCATGGCCGAATTCCCCCTTCAGGCAATGATATCGGGGATGATCTGGTCCTCGACCTTGGCGATTTTGTCCTTGATCGCAAGTTTCTTCTTTTTCATGCGCTGTATCTGAAGGGCGTCGCAGCCAACCTTTATCATTGCGTTGATCGCGGCGTCGTAATCTTCGTGCTCCTGGCGCAAGCGTGCGGCCTTTAGGCGCAGTTCAGCCTGTTCCTGATCCGACATGCCATCTCCTCGTTGTCAGCATGAATCTCCGGCACCCAAGGCCGGGCCTCACAAGGGACCTGAGGCATGCTCTACCACTTTGTGGAGGGTCGCAAAACAGGAAACATCACAAAGTTATCCACCAACTTGAAAAATATCTTCGACAAGCCCCATATTTTAGTGGCACAATCTTTAGCCGCCGCCCCCGTTGGCGGCGCTACAGGCAAAGAAAAGGAGTTGTTTGATGGCAATCCAAGCTCGTCTTGAAACGCTGGAAAAAAAACACGGCGCTCTGGAAGAGGAACTCCATTCAGCCCTTAGTCACCCCTCATCCGACGACACGATAATCAGCGAAATCAAGCGGCGCAAACTACGTGTGAAGGACGAAATCGAACGATTGCGTGTGGAAATGTCAAATGCCAGCAACATGGAGCTCAACTGAGCCAGCCGGCTGACGCGCCCAAGCAATTGCGCAAACGGGACACGCACTAATGGAAAAGGAGCTGCCGCGGCGGATTAACCGCGTACCGGGCAGCTCCAAATCCCCACCAAACAAAAGGCAATCACTCAGAATTCCTGGCCTGCTCACGCAGCACGAATTTCTGGATTTTTCCGGTCGATGTTTTCGGCAGGTCCTGGAAAACGACGTGGCGCGGGCATTTGAAGCGCGCCAGAAGCGTGCGGCAGTGCTCGATCATCTCGTCTTCACCGGCCGTGTGGCCCGGTTTCAACTCGATGAAGGCGCAGGGCGTCTCGCCCCATTTGTCATCCGGTCTCGCCACCACCGCGGCGGCCTGCACAGCCGGGTGCTTGTAGAGCGCATCCTCCACCTCGATCGACGAGATGTTCTCTCCGCCGGAAATGATGATGTCCTTTGAGCGGTCCTTCAGCTGGATGTAACCGTCGGGGTGCATGACACCGAGATCGCCGGAATGGAACCAGCCGCCGGCGAAGGCCTCGGCGCTCGCCTTCTCGTTCTTCAGATAACCCTTCATGACGATGTTGCCCTGGAACATGACCTCACCGATCGTCTCGCCGTCGGCGGGCACAGGCTCCATCGTTTCGGGATTGCGGACGGAAAGCCCTTCAAGAGCCGTGTAGCGCACGCCCTGACGCGCCTTCATCGCGACCCGGCTCTGCGGGTCGAGGTCGTCCCAGGCGCTGTGCCATTCATTGACGACGGCGGGGCCGTAGGTTTCCGTCAGGCCGTAAAGATGGACCACCTCGAATCCGGCCTCCGCCATCTGCGCCAGGACCGATTCCGGCGGCGGCGCAGCGGCCGTGTTGAAGGACACCGCCTGGTCGAAACCGCGTTTTTCGTCGTCCGGCGCATTCAGCAGCGTCGCCATGACGATCGGCGCGCCGCACAGGTGCGTGACGCCGTGATCCGCTATGGCGTCATACATGGCGCCGGCCCGTACCCACCGCAGGCACACATGGGTGCCGGCAACGACCCCGAGCGTCCACGGAAAACACCAGCCGTTGCAGTGAAACATCGGCAGGGTCCAAAGATACACCGGGTGCCTCCCCATTCCCGATGCAATGACGTTGGCGTATCCCATGAGCGCCGCGCCGCGGTGGTGATAGACGACGCCCTTCGGATTGCCGGTCGTGCCGGATGTGTAATTGAGCGAAATCGAATCCCATTCATCGTCCGGTCGGTGCCAGTCGAATTCCGGATCGCCCGCCGTCAGGAATGCTTCATAGTCTTCGGTGCCGATGGGATCGCCCTTCGGGAACGGCGTGTCGGTGCCGAAATTCGGGTCGTCGTAGTCGATCACGAGGGGCGATACGTTGGCGATTTCCAGCGCCTGTTTCGTGACCGCGGAAAACTCGCGGTCGACGATGAGGATCTTGCTGTCGGCGTGGTCGAGCTGGAAGGCGATGATGGCGGCATCCAGGCGCGTGTTGAGCGAATGCAGGACGGCTCCGGTCATCGGCACACCGTGATGCGCCTCGAGCATCGCCGGCGTGTTCGACAGCATGACCGAAACCGTGTCCCCCTTGCCGATTCCGCGACCGGCGAGGCTGGACGCGAGCTGCCGGGCGCGGGCATAGAAGGTGCGGTAATCCATCCTGAGCGCACCGTGAATGATGGCGGTGTGGTCGGGATATACGCTGGCGGCGCGCGCCAGGTGCGACAGCGGCGTCAGCGGCTGAAAATTGGCAGGATTGCGGTCGAGGCCGGATTCGAACGGGTTCGCTGTCATTTTCATCTCCCGAATGGATTCTCAGCCCATTAACGCATTTATGCCGTCGGCAACAAGCTTGATCGAGGTCGCCATGATCATCAGATACATCAGCGGATAGAATATCTCCGGGTGCATGCGCTTGATCACCCAGGCCCCGGAAAGCGTGGCAAGCGGCGCCAGCGGCAACAGCAGCGCCGATGTCTTCAGATTGCTGGCATCGAACTGGCCGAGGGCGAAATAGGGCACGAGCTTGATGGCGTTGACGACGGCAAAATAGCGCGTGCTGGTGCCGGTATAGGTCTTCGGATCGAGCCGGAGCGGCAGCGTGTAGACCTGGAAGGGCGGCCCGCCCGCATGGGTGACGAAACTGGTAAACCCGGAAATCGTCGCCCAGAACGTGCCCTTCACGCGGTTTTGCGGCTGCGGCGGCGATTGGTTTCCCTTGTGGGTCCGGTACCGGTCATAGGCGTAACGGCAAACGAAGAGGATCGCGATGATGCCGACCATCAGCCGGATCAGGCCCGCGGACACGAAGGAAGCGGTCAACCAGCCGACGGCAATGCCGATCACGGCGCCCGGAAGCATGACCTTGAGCGTGGCCGGGTCCCAGTGCTTGCGCCAGACCCAGAGGCTGAACATGTCCATGACGATCATGATCGGCAGCATGATCGCGGCCGCCTGGACCGGCGGTATGACCAACGCCATGATCGGAACGCCCATCAGCGCGAAGGCGCCGCCCAGTCCGCCTTTCGACAGGCCGACGAGGATAACGGCGGGCACCGCGGCCGCATAGAACAGGAAATCGGTTGGCATGTGAGGCAGTTGATCCTATGTGGCGTGTGGTCTATCGGGACTTGGTGAAAAAAGCGAGTGGCCGGATGACAAAAACTGCCGGTTTCGCCAAGCAATGCGGGATAGCATGACAGACATTGAAAACAGGTGCCGAATTGTTCTCGTCACGCCGGACCTGCCGGAGCCGGAAGACGCCCGGCGCGCGGTGGACGATGCGTTGCGCGGCGGCGACGTGGCGTCGGTCATCGTGCCGCAATACGATGCCGACGAGCGCACATTCCAGAAATGCGCCGAGGCGCTGGTGCCCGTCATACAGGATGCCGGCGCAGCGGCCCTGATCGCCGGCGACCCGAGGGTCGCCGCCCGCACCAAGGCTGACGGACTGCATGTCGAGGGGGGACGCGATGCCATGGCGGAGGCCATCGAGCGGTACGCGCCGGGCATGATCGTCGGCGGCGGACGGGCGAAGGACCGCCATTCGGCGCTGGAGCTGGGCGAGCTGAGACCGGACTACCTGTTCCTCGGCAAGCTCGAAGGGGATATCAAGGCCGAGCCGCACCCGAAGAACCTTGATCTAGGGCAATGGTGGGCATCGATGGTTGAAATCCCATGTATTGTCATGGGCGGCCAGTCGATCGGTTCGGTGGTTGCCGTCGCCGAAAACGGCGTGGAGTTCGTGGCGCTGCGCCACGCGGTGTTCGCCAACCCCGGCAACGCGGCCATGGCCGTAGCCGAAGCCAACGCGCTGCTCGACGAAAAAGCGCCACGGTTTGAGGATTAGAAGAGCGCATGAACAAACGCATATCGATTATGGCGACCGCCGCTGCGCTGGCACTGCTGCCGGCCACGGCAATGGCCGCCGCGGAGGACCCGGCGGCCGCGGCAGCCGATGAGCTGCAGACGGAATCGCCTGCCGATCCCGGCGCGTCCCTGCAGCCGGAAGAGCCGGGAAGTCAGGGCGATGCCGCCTACGGCGCATTCCAGCGCGGCCGTTACCTGACAGCATTCGAGCTGGCGCTGCCGCTCGCCAAGCTCGGCGATCCGGCGGCGCAGACCCTGGTGGCGGAGATCTATGCGCGGGGTCTCGGCGTTGCGCGGGACATGAAGGAAGCGGCCTTCTGGTACGGTGCCGCGGCCGACGGCGGCGACATCGCCGCGCAGCTCAAATTCGCCCTGATGCTGCTTGAAGGGCGCCACGTGGAGGGCGACCGCGACCGGGCGCGCGAACTGATGAAGCTGGCGGCCGACGCCGGCAATTCATCGGCCCAGTTCAACTACGGCCAGTTGCTGATCACCGACCAGCCGGGCAAGGAGGGCATCGAAAAGGCGCTGCCCTACATGACCAGCGCGGCCGAGAGCGGCATTGCCGACGCCCAGTTCGCCCTGGCGCAGATCTATGCCTATGGCACCGGCCTCGAGGCGGATCCGCGCACCGCGCGCATGTGGATGATCCGTGCGGCCCGATCGGGTTTCGATACGGCGCAGCTTGACCTGGCCGTGTGGCTGATCGACGGCATCGGCGGCGCCGTGGACTACGAAGCCGGATTCGGGTGGATGCGCCGTGCCGCCAACACCGGCAACGTGATGGCACAGAACCGGCTCTCGCATCTCTACATCCACGCCATCGGCACACGTCCGGACCCGATCGAGGCTGCGAAATGGTACATTCTCTCGCGCCGTGCCGGTCTCGAGGACCGTGGCCTCGAAGACTTTTTTCAAGGTCTGACGTCGGAAGAGCAGAAGGCCGGTATCGAGGCTGCCAACAACTTCAGATCCCGCTGATCCGGCGCGCCAGGACGCGCCGGACAATGCCGATCGGGCGTGCGGACTTGCATGTGCGGCGCAATTGTGTTCTTGAGGCGCCGAATTGTCAGAATTACCGGAATGGCTTCCATGAAAATCAACGGAAACGAAATTCGCCCGGGCAACGTGATCGAGCACAATGGCGGCTTGTGGGTGGCGGTGAAGACCAACGCCGTCAAACCCGGCAAGGGCGGTGCGTTCAACCAGGTCGAGCTCAAGAATGTGATCGACGGAACCAAGCTCAACGAACGGTTCCGCGCTTCCGAGACGGTTGAAAGGGTGCGCCTGGAGCAGAAGGACTTCCAGTATCTCTACGAGCAGGGCGACATGCTCGTCTTCATGGACAATGAAAGCTACGAGCAACTGGAACTGCCGCAGGAATTCGTCGGCGACCGTGCCAAATTCCTGCAGGACGGCATGACCGTCACCGTCGAGCTTTACGAGGAAAAGCCGATCGGCATCTCGCTGCCCGACCAGGTGACGCTGACCATCACGGAGGCCGATCCGGTGGTCAAGGGGCAGACGGCTGCCTCGTCCTACAAGCCGGCAATGATGGAAAATGGCGTGCGCGTCATGGTGCCGCCGTTTATCGAGGCCGGGGAACGCATTCTCGTCGATACCAACGAGATAACCTATATCCG
Source organism: Nitratireductor sp. XY-223 (assembly GCF_004959855.1). Classification (GTDB taxonomy): domain Bacteria; phylum Pseudomonadota; class Alphaproteobacteria; order Rhizobiales; family Rhizobiaceae; genus Hoeflea_A. Next base: position 110,921 of record NZ_SPNT01000009.1, read on the forward strand.
CCGGGCCGACTGACCGTATCGGAAACACCCGCAGCAAGGCACACAACATGGCCCGCTCAGCGCTTCTCAATGTCATGGTCCAGGCCGCTATGAAGGCCGGACGCTCGCTTGCCCGCGATTTCGGGGAGGTGCAGAACCTCCAGGTGTCGCTCAAAGGCCCGAGCGACTATGTCAGCCAGGCCGACCACAAGGCCGAGGAGATCATTCTGGGGGAACTGGCTCGGGCCAGACCGACCTACAGCGTGCTGGCCGAGGAGGGCGGCGAGAAGAAGGGCACCGACGGCATGCATCGCTGGATTGTCGATCCGCTCGACGGAACGACGAATTTCCTGCACGGCATACCGGTGTTCGCCGTTTCCATTGCCCTTGAACGCCAGGGCGAGATCGTCGCGGGCGTTATCTACAATCCGGCGATGGACGAGCTTTTCACCGCCGAACGCGGCAATGGCGCATTCCTCAACGACCGCCGCATGCGGGTCGCCGGCCGGCGCGCCCTGTCGGACTGCGTGATCGGGACCGGCGTTCCGCACCTGGGACGCGGCGCGCACGGGAAATACCTGGTCGAGCTGCGAAACGTCATGGGCGAGGTGGCAGGTGTCAGGCGCATGGGGGCGGCGGCGCTCGATCTCGCTTATGTGGCAGCCGGACGGCTCGACGGTTTCTGGGAGGACGAGCTGTCGCCCTGGGACCTCGCCGCGGGCATCGTGATGATCCGCGAGGCCGGCGGCTTCGTTTCCGACCGGGATGGCGGCAGCAAAATGTTCGAGAAGCGCAACGTCATCGCCGGAAACGAGCGCATCCACAAAGACCTGTCAGCGGTGCTGAAGCGTCCGGCTTAATAGCGTCCAATTTCTTTTCTAAGTGCTAATCTTGTCTTCCGGTCTTTCCATTCGGGCTTGTTTTTGATTAGTTTCATAACGCCTTAATGGAGGCGGGACAAAAAAGGGATTCGGAGCAAATCGCCGGACGATCCGTGGTGACTTGCCTGGACAGGGAAGCGGATCAGGCCGCCGGGGATCCATATGGCGGCGGGGCGCAGCGGATATAGGGTAGGGTACGCAGCCTATGGCAAAGCTAAGACTCTCGGGGTGGGGCTTGTCGGAACAGGATTTGGGTGTCGAGCCGCACCGGCTGTCGAGTCCGCTGGTGTTCTTCTGGAGCCAGGTCATTTTCCTGATCATGACCGGCTTTCTCGCCGCCATCCTCTACCGGCAGATATCGGCGGCGTTCTTCGCCAATCCGGGCCTCAACGGGCTGATCCTGTTCGTTCTGGCCATCGGCGTGCTGCTTGCGGTCAACCAGGTTCTCAGGCTGCGCCCGGAAGTCAGCTGGGTCAATTCATTCCGCCAGGGCAGCGACCGGATGCGCGGTTCGCGCAGCCCGACACTGCTGGCGCCGATGCGCGTTTTGCTCAGCCGCAAGCAGTCGATGTCGCTGTCGACGACGGCGCTGCGGTCAATCCTCGATTCCATCGCCACCAGGCTCGATGAATCGCGCGACACGTCGCGCTACATGATCGGTCTCCTCGTCTTTCTCGGTCTCTTGGGAACCTTCTGGGGACTGCTCCAGACCATCGGCTCGATCAACACGGTGATCCAGTCGCTCGATCCGGGTTCGGGAAACACCAACGACATCCTCCAGGAGCTCAAGGACGGGCTCGAGGCGCCGCTCGCCGGCATGGGAACGGCGTTTTCCTCGTCGCTTTTCGGTCTGGCCGGGTCGCTGGTCCTGGGCTTTCTCGACCTGCAGGCGGGACGGGCGCAGAACCGCTTCTACACGGAACTGGAGAACTGGCTGTCGACCGTCACCGATCCGGACTTCGACATCGCCGCACCGGAAATCGCCACCGGCGCCGAATCGTCCGAGGACATCCGACGCCTCTCGGAAACCGTGCAGACGATGGCGCAGGCTGGCGGCGGCATCAACCAGCGCTCGACGGCCGCGATGGCCAATCTCGCGGAAGGCATCCAGGGCCTTGTCAAGAACATGCGCAACGAGCAGCAGATGCTGCGCGACTGGATCGAGGCGCAGCAGTCGGAGTCCCGGGCGATGCGCCAGACGCTCGATTCGCTGGGTTCCGAAATCAGCAAGATGGATACCAACAACGGCAAGAAAGCCAAGGGAAACTAAGCGGTGGCACTGGCGCGTAACCGTCGCGGAGACCGTGGGGTCGATTTCTGGCCGGGCTTCGTCGATGCATTGTCGACGCTGCTGCTTGCCATCATGTTCCTGCTGTCCGTCTTCGTCATCGCGCAGTTCCTCTTGAGCCGCGAGATCAGCGGCCGCGACGAGGTGCTGAACCGCCTCAACTCGCAGATCAACGAGTTGACCCAGTTGCTGGCGCTCGAACAGTCCGGCAAACAGGATCTCGAGGACGCGCTCGCCAACCTGCAGGCAACGCTCGCCGAGGCCGAGGGCGAACGCTCGCGGTTGCAGGACCTGCTGGCGCGGGGCGCCGGCGCGTCTAGCGCCGCCGAGGCGGAAATCGGAACGCTCTCGCAATCGCTCGACGAAGAGCGGCAGATCAGCCAGCGGGCGCTGTCCCAGGTGGAGCTGCTGAACCAGCAGATCGCGGCGCTGCGGCGGCAGATCGGGGCGCTCGAGGCGGCGCTCGAGGTCTCCGAGCAGAAAGACCGCGAATCGCAGACGAAGATCGCCGATCTCGGCCGGCGGCTGAACGTGGCGCTGGCCCAGCGTGTGCAGGAACTCAACCGCTACCGCTCCGATTTCTTCGGGCGCCTGCGTGAAATCCTGTCGGACCGGGAAAACATCCGCATCGTCGGAGACCGCTTCGTATTCCAGTCGGAGGTCCTGTTCCCGTCCGGCAGCGACCAGCTCAATGTCGAGGGCCAGCAGGAAATGACCAAGCTCGCCGACGCGCTCCAGGACCTCGGCCGCGAAATACCGACGGATATCAACTGGGTGCTGCGGGTCGACGGCCACACGGACAATGTGCCGCTGTCCGGCACCGGGCGGTTCGCCGACAACTGGGAACTGTCGTCGGCGCGCGCGACGTCCGTCGTCAAATACCTGATCAATGAAGGCGTTCCGGCCAACCGCCTCGTCGCGGCCGGCTTCGGCGAATTCCAGCCGATCGAGGTGGGCAACTCGCCGCAGGCGCGTGCCACCAACCGCCGCATCGAGCTGAAACTCACCGAACGCTAGGCAATCGGCGCGGCGACTGGGGTTTGTCCGGCGCGTGCGCAGGGGAGGAACTATGTCGCCGCGATGTCATTGTGGTGGGGGCCGGCCTTGCCGGGCTCGTCGCCGCGGCGGAACTTTCCGATGCGGGCAAATCGGTCATCATTGTCGATCAGGAGAACGAGAACAATATCGGCGGCCAGGCGTTCTGGTCGTTCGGCGGATTGCTGTTCGTCGATTCCCCGGAGCAGCGGCGGCTCGGCATCCGCGACAGCCGAGATCTCGCCTGGCAGGACTGGCTCGGATCGGCGGCGTTCGATCGCGACGAAGACCACTGGCCGCGAAAGTGGGCCGAGGCCTATGTCGATTTCGCGTCGGGCGAAAAGCGCTCGTGGCTGCACCAGCAGGGGGTGCGCTGGTTCCCGATCGTCGGCTGGGCCGAGCGCGGCGGGGCGCTGGCGGACGGCCACGGCAACTCGGTTCCGCGTTTCCACATCACATGGGGCACCGGCCCCGGCCTGATCGTGCCGTTCGAGCGCCGGGTCCGCGAGGGCGTTGCCCGGGGCACCGTGCGGCTGTGTTTCCGCCACCAGGTCGACGAGATCGTGACCGCCGACGGCCGGGTCACCGGCGTGCGCGGTACAGTGCTGGAGGAGACGGATGCCGCCCGCGCCGTCCAGTCGTCACGCAACGCGGTCGGCGAATTCTCTTTCTCCGCCGGCGCCGTCGTCGTCAGTTCCGGCGGCATCGGCGGCAATCACGATCTGGTGCGCAAAAACTGGCCGCGCGACCGGCTCGGTGAGCCGCCGAAGGAGATGATCTCGGGCGTGCCGCACCACGTCGACGGGCGCATGCTGGGGATTTCGGAAAAGGCAGGCGCGTCGATCATCAATTCGGACCGCATGTGGCACTACACCGAGGGTGTCCGCAACTGGGATCCGATCTGGCCCAAACACGGCATTCGCGTCCTGCCGGGACCGTCATCGTTCTGGTGCGACGCGGAGGGCAACCGCATGCCGGTCCCCTGCCTTCCGGGTTTCGACACGTTGTCGACGCTCGCCCACATCATGCGCAGCGGCCATGATTACAGCTGGTTCGTGCTGACCCAGTCGATCATCGAGAAGGAATTCGCGCTTTCGGGATCCGAGCAGAACCCGGACCTGACCGAAAAGAGCATCCGCAAGGTGCTGCAGCGGGTGGGCAAGGGCGCACCGCCGCCGGTCGAGGCCTTCAAGGAAAAGGGCGAGGATTTCGTCGTCCGCGACACGCTCGAGGCGCTGGTCGAAGGCATGAACGCGCTGACCGGCACGCAACGCATCGACCACGATCACCTGCGGACGCAGATCGAGGCGCGCGACCGCGAGATCGAGAACAAGTACACCAAGGACCTGCAGGTCACGGCGATCCGCGGCGCGCGCAATTTCATCGGCGACCGGCTGATCCGGACAGCCAAACCGCACCGGATCCTCGATGAGAAGCACGGCCCGCTGATCGCCGTGCGGCTCAACATCCTGACCCGCAAGACACTGGGCGGCATCCACACGGACCTGTCCGCGCGGGTGCTGGACGCCTCCGGGAATGTGATCGAGGGGCTTTATGCGGCGGGCGAGGCGGCCGGTTTCGGCGGCGGCGGCATGCACGGCTACAACGCGCTCGAGGGTACTTTCCTCGGCGGATGCATCTTCTCCGGCCGCACGGCGGGCCGGGCGGCGCGGGATGCCGTCTAGCGCATCAGCGCAGCACTGATCATGTCGGCCCGTGAGCCTTGCCCGGTTCTACTGCGCGGCTTCGGTTTCGTGCGGCTCGTCATCGTGGAACTGCAGGCGGGCGAGGCGGGCATAAAGACCGCCCTTGCGCACCAGGCTTGCGTGGTTCCCTTCCTCGGCGATGCGCCCGTGGTCCATGACGAGGATCCGGTCGGCCTTCTTCACGGTTGCCAGCCGGTGGGCGATGACCAGCGTCGTGCGACCGCGCATAAGGCCGTTCAGCGCCTTCTGGACCAGCGTCTCGCTTTCGGCGTCGAGCGCCGATGTCGCCTCGTCGAGAAGCAGGACCGGCGCGTCCTTCAGGACCGCACGGGCAATGGCGATGCGCTGGCGCTGGCCGCCGGATAGGGTGATGCCCCGCTCGCCGACCCGCGTGTCGTAGCCCTCTTCCATGCGGCTGATGAACGGATCCGCAAGGGCGGCCCTCGCCGCCTCGACGACCTCGGCTTCCGTGGCATCAGGGCGGCCGAAGGCGATGTTCTCGCGAATCGATGTCGCGAAGATCGCGACGTCCTGCGGTACGCTGGCCAACCGGTGGCGCACCGCCGAAGGATCGGCCTCGCGCACATCGATACCGTCGAGGCTGATCGCGCCTTTCTCGGGATCGTAAAACCGGCTGATCAGCGAAAACAGCGTGCTCTTGCCGGCCCCGGACGGGCCGACGATGGCGACGGTTTCGCCGGGTTTCACTTCGAACGAAAGCCCGTTCAGGATCGGCTCGTCAGGCCTCGCCGGATAGGAGAACACCACGTCCTCGAACGCTACCGATCCAATGGGCGGCTCGGGCAGGGGCTTCGGATGCGGCGGCGGCGCGATGACCGGGACCTCGTCTATGAGCTCGGTAAGCCGCTCCGCGGCGCCCGCTGCCTGGGAAATCTCGCCCCAGACTTCGGAGAGTGTGCCGAGGCTCGACGCCGCAAGGATCGAATAGAGCAGGAACTGGCCGAGCGTGCCGGCCGACATGTTGCCGACGAGGACCTTGTGCGCTCCGAACCACAGGATGCCGACAATGCTGCCGAAGATCATCATGATGGCAAAGCCGGTCAGGAAGGCGCGTGCCCGCACAGCGGCGCGGGCCGCGGAAAAGGCGGTTTCGACGGCGTCGGAGTAGCGCCGGTTGGCCGTCGGCTCGCCGTTGAAGGCCTGCAGGGTGCGTGACGCCGAGATTGCCTCGCTGGCATAGGCCGTTGCGTCCGCCAGCGTGTCCTGGGCCTCGCGCGAACGGCCGCGCACGGAGCGTCCGAAACCGACCAGCGGGAAAACGATGACGGGAATAGCAAGCAGCACCAGGCCCGACAGTTCCGGGCTGGTGACGATCATCATGATCACCGCGCCGAGGCACAGAATCGTGTTGCGCAGCGCCATCGAGGCGGTCGCGCCGACGGCGGACTTGATCTGTGTGGTGTCGGCGCTGAGCCGCGAGACGATTTCGCCGGACTGATTGGTGTCGAAGAATGACGGGGACAGCGAAGTGACGTGGCTGAAGACATCGCGGCGCAAGTCCGAGACCACGCGCTCGCCGATGGTGATGACGAAGTAGTATCGCATGGCGCTCGCCAGTGCGAGGAGGGCGGCGATCACCAGCAGCATGGTGAAATAATTGTTGATGAAGCCGGCATCCGCACCGAAGAAACCGTTGTCGATCATGCGGCGTACGGCGAGCGGCAGGACCAGCGTCGCGGCGGCGGCAAGCAGCAGCGCGACGATCGCGCCCGCAACAAGTCCGCGGTAGCTCAGGACATAGGGAAACAGCCGCGTGAGGGGCCTCAGCGTGCGCATCCGGCCGTCTGTGCCTCGGCTCTTATCTGCCAATTTCATTTCCCATCATATAGGGGCCGCAAAAAACAGCCGCGCCCCTTGTCACTTTCCTGCCCTTCATGTATAGGCTCGCCATCGAATTGGGAAGCCGTGACCTTTCGGGTGTGCGGCTTTGTTTGTGATATGGGCTGGTTTGCCGCAGGTGTTTCGCGCGCCGAGCCCAACCGACGCAGGACATTGCAATGAAGGCTGACATCCATCCCGACTATCACATGATCAAAGTGGTCATGACCGATGGCACCGAATATGAAACCCGTTCCACCTGGGGTTCGGAAGGCGACACCATGACGCTGGAAATCGACCCGAAGGCCCATCCGGCCTGGACCGGCGGACACCAGCACCTGGTCGACCGCGGCGGACGGGTATCGAAGTTCAAGAAGCGCTTCGAGGGCCTTGGCCTCTAGCAGCGCGGCGGCAGCCGGATTCCGGCAGCCCGAATAGCAAAACCCCGCTCCTTGGAGCGGGGTTTTTTCTTACCGGCTTCTATTTTCGTCCCGTTCTTCTGTCAGTTGCCCCCGAAAGCGGTCTGCAGCAGAGAAATCTGCGCCTTGACCGAATTCTCGTTGTCCGGATTGGCCGGCGGCTTGCTGCCGCTCTTGCGGTGGTAGATTTCCTTGTCCAGGAGAGCGACGCGCGCCTGCAGGCGCAGCGAACGTTCCACGAGGTCGCGGAAGGCCTCCGGCAGGTCGTCCCAGCCGGGCGCCGTCTTGTCACAGGCAAAGCCGTCGAGGCGGACCTTGGTTTTTTCGGCAACCACCTGTTCGTGGGTCATTTCGCCGTTGTTCACGGCGCGCTGCAAGAGCAGCCACGAGGCCATCTGCATGAGGCGTGTCGTCAGGCGCATGGATTCGGCCGCGTAGAGCACCGATGCCATGCGCGGGAGGGCCTTGGCCGCCACACGTCCAGTGCCGTCCAAATAGCCGGCGGTCTCTTCAACCAGCCCCATTCCTTCGGAATAGAGCGCCTTGAAGGATGCGGAGGAGGTAATGCGTTCCGCAATCTGGATCGTGTTCTTTTGCGTATCTGCCATGCCCCGTAGCCTCAAATTTGCCTAATAATACACTTGCGAATAATGCCATCAAGTCGTGCCGCTGCCTGCCCCCCTCGCGCGACATTGGGGTAAAGTGATGGCTTGATGCGTTTAACGCAAGGTAATTCTTAAGGAAGGGTTAACGGGCTTGACGCATTGCTAACCAAGGCGTTGCGGTGGTCGGTTTATCCACAAAAACAGGCATAAAGACAAAAAAAGAGCCGCATGGCGGCTCTCAGAAGTTTAACAGGGAGGCATCAAACAGAATGACGCTCGGTCATCCGGTCCGAATCCAGAAGAACTGGATATCAACGATAATGACTCGTAAAGCTTAACCGAGGGTTAACACGGCTGTTAAAAGGCGGATATTTTATTCAATGTTTACCATTTTTGGGGCGCTGCAGGCGCCTGCGGCCTACCGGAAAAGGGACTCCGCGTCGTCCTTGCTCTGTTGCTTCGAGGACTTTTCCTCCTCGAGTCGGGCAATTTCCTGCCTGAGAATGGCAATCCGGTCGTCCAGTTCGTCAACCGATATCAGCGAAAGATCACAACCGATTTCGTGTGCAACGGGCTTTTTTTCCGCGTCGTCCTCAAAAATGGACATGCTTTCCTCCTTGGGCATTGCCGACCTTGAATGATATGGGAAGTAGCTGAGAAATTCCAACAATCCGCTTCACGGACAAAATCAGGGAGATTGAATGAAGGCCGTCGAAATTAGCGAACCGGGCGGACCGGAGGTGCTGCAGCTGGTCGAAAGGCCAAAGCCGGAGCCGGACGAGGGTGAACTGCTGATCGCGGTGCGGGCTGCCGGCGTCAACCGGCCGGACTGCCTGCAGCGGATGGGCGCCTATCCGCCTCCCCCGGGGGCGCCGGATATTCCCGGCCTGGAGGTCGCCGGCGAGGTCGAGGCGGTCGGTTCGGCGGTCCAGGGCTTCGAGCCGGGCGACCGGGTCTGCGCGCTGGTGTCGGGCGGCGGCTACGCGGAATACTGCACGGTGCACGCAACCAATGCGCTGCCGGTCCCGAGCGGCTTCAGCTTCAGCGAGGCGGCGGCGATCCCGGAGACCTATTTCACGGTCTGGCACAATGTGTTCCAGCGCGGCGGCCTCAAGCCGGGTGAAGTTCTGCTCGTGCACGGCGGCTCCTCGGGCATCGGAACGACGGCGATCCAACTCGCCAAGGCGTTCGGCTCGAAGGTCATCGTTACCGCCGGATCCGAAGAGAAGTGCGAGGCCTGCAGGGAACTCGGCGCGGACCTCGCGATCAATTACCGCACGGACGATTTCGTCAAGGCCGTGAAGGAGGAAACGGACGGCGAGGGCGCGCAGGTGATCCTCGACATGGTGGGTGGCGATTACATTTCCCGCAACTATGACGCCGCCGCCGTCGAGGGGCGCATCGTGCAGATCGCATTTCTGCGCGGACGCAAGGCGGAGGCGGATTTCTCATTGCTGATGATGAAACGGCTGGTGCATACCGGTTCGACACTCAGGGCCCGGTCCGTCGTGTTCAAATCCGATATCGCCGCCGAACTCAGGCGAAAGGTCTGGCCGCTGCTGGCAAAACGCACCGTCGCACCGGTCATGGACACGCTGTTTCCGCTCGACCGGGCGTCGGCGGCGCACAGCCGCATGGAGGACGGCGATCATATCGGCAAGATCGTCCTCGATGTGGGCTAAACCGGAGCGCATCTGTTGACCAAAGCGATCGCCATCGTCCTGCTGCTTGCGATGGTTGCCCACCTCATCAAGCCGTTCGGACTGCCGGGCCTGCGCCGGCGCGCTGATTTCTGGAAAATCGCGGTTTTCGCATTCGTGGCGATCACCGTGGTGATCGTTCTGCAGCATCTGTGAAGCGCTATTCGGCGGCCCGGACCCTGGCATCGGATGCCTGCGGCGTTCCGCTGTCTTCTCCGATCAGCGTATCGGCCAGCAGCTCGGCCCAGTACCGGTAACCGCTGGCGCCGGCGTGGAAGCCGTCGGAGGAAAAGCCCGACGGGTCCGGTGGCTGCAGGCGCGGTGCGACGAGAGCGAAGCGCTCGGGGCACAGCCGGTGCCCAACATGGTTGATGATCCTCGCCCGCATCTCCAGAACATGGGCAAGCACCGGCGACAGGCTCGGCACGGTGCGCATGTCGATAACCGGCGACCAGACGATCCGTGCCTTTGGCCATTTCGCCCGCAATGCATAGAGCAGGCCGCCGAAGCCCTTCTTGAAACGCCGTGCGGTCAGGAAATTCTTGGCGTCGTTGGTCCCGGCAGCGATGACGATATGCGTGTAATCCTCGCGCTCAAGATTCGGCACCACGTGGTCGCGCAGCTCCTCGCATATGGCGGAATTTGAGCCGGAACTGCGCCAGGCGACGCATGCGCCGGTCCGTTCATGGATGACAGAGGCGATCTGCGGGCCGACCGTCTCCTCCACACGGTCTGCGCCAACGCCGGCGGCTGATGAATCGCCGATGACCAAAATCCGGTAGGCCGGTTCCGCGCCGTCGCCGATCCTGCCGAAGGGATGACCGTGCGGCGGGTGAAGGCGCGTGGTCCGGGCGCGCAGCCTGAGACCCGCCACCAGAGCGACGGGCACCATCAGCCAGCTAGCGATGCCGTAATAGAGATGTTTCATGAACCGCAGACCGTATTGTCTGATCCGGGTCGCAATCACGCCTTAGCGGCCGGGTCCTGTCAAGACCGCGTCAGGCGGCCTTTTCCATATCGCTGGACCAGTTGCCCGTCGCGGCAAGGCCGTTCATGCGGGCGCGGTGGGCGAAGGCACGCTGGCCGGCTGCGACATTTTCCGGTTTGCCGCCCCAGGCCTTGAGGCAGGCGGCCTGCAAGGCCCGGCCGTAGGAGAATGTCAGTTGCCACGGGACGTCGTAGCCTGCATTCATCGCCGAAAGATGCGCCGTCGCTTCCTCGTCGGACTGTCCGCCGGACAGGAAGGCAATGCCGGGAACCGCGGCGGGAACGGTCGCCTTGAGGCAACGCACGGTTTTTTCGGCGACCTCGTCAACCGATGCATTGCGGGCGTTCTTGCCGTCAATCACCATGTTCGGCTTGAGGACCATGCCCTCAAGCGCGACACGGGCATCGTAGAGTTCGGCAAAGACCGTGCGCAGCACCTGTTCGGTGACGGTATAGCAACGGTCAATGGAGTGGTCGCCGGGCTCGCCGTCCATCAGGATTTCGGGCTCGACGATCGGCACGATGCCGGCTTCCTGGCAGAGCGCCGCGTAGCGCGCCAGCGCCTGGGAATTCGCGCGGACGGCGCTGCCGCTCGGCAGGTCGGCGGATATGGAAATCACGCCGCGCCACTTGGCGAAACGCGCGCCCAGCCCGTGATATTCGGCCAGCCTTTCGCGCAGCCCGTCGAGGCCCTCGGTGATCTTCTCGTCCGGATGGGCCGCCATCGGCTTGGCACCGCCATCCACCTTGATGCCGGGAACGGCGCCGGTCGCCCGGATGACCTCCACCAGCGGCGTGCCGTCGGCCGCCTTCTGGCGCAGTGTCTCGTCGAACAGGATGACGCCGGAGATGTAACTGCTCATCGCGTCCGTCGCACGGAACAGCATCTCGCGGTAGTCGCGGCGGTTCTCTTCCGTCGATTCAACATTGATCGAGTCGAAACGCTTTTTGATGGTGCCGCTCGATTCGTCGGCGGCCAGAATGCCTTTTCCGCTCGTTACCATCGCGGCGGCAATATCTTCAAGACGTTCGCTCATGGGGTCATTCTCCTTTGTTCGCTGGCGCCGCTACGCTCCCGTGGGTGGCGATGATATCACCGGAAGCCGGCTGCGGATAACGCGTGGCGCGCGTGGTGCCGAAATTTTCCATGTCGATATCAGATGTGGGCGATGAGTAAAGTGGCGCGCCGTGGCATTGAAACGATTGAATGTCTCTAAATCGATTGTAATCCTCAGCTCATTTATTTCAGCGCTTCGACGCCGGGAAGCGGCTTACCTTCCATCCATTCAAGGAACGCCCCGCCGGCGGTCGATACGTAAGAGAAGTCCCCGGCGACGCCGGCATGATTGAGCGCCGCCACCGTGTCGCCGCCGCCGGCGACCGAGGTCAGCACGCCCTCGCCAGTGCAGGATGCCGCGAATTTCGCCGCGGCAACGGTGGCCGCGTCGAAAGGCTCGATCTCGAAAGCGCCGAGCGGCCCGTTCCAGACGAGCGTGCTCGCCTTGCCGATCCACTCGTTGATCGCGGACACGGATTTCGGGCCGACGTCCAGTATCATGCCGTCGGCGGGAATGCTGCCGATATCCAGGGTCTCGTTGTCGGCATTGGCGGCGAATTCCTTCGCCACCACACCGTCGACCGGCAGGACGATGGCGCAGTTGTTCGACGCGGCTTCGATCATGATCTGCTTGGCGGTCGGTGCGAGATCGTGTTCGCACAACGATTTTCCGACATCCGTGCCCTTTGCGGCCAGGAACGTGTTGGCCATGCCCCCGCCGATGACGAGCGCGTCGACCTTGCTGACCAAGTTCATCAACAGGTCGAGCTTGGTGGAGACCTTCGCACCGCCGACGATGGCGACGACGGGACGCGCCGGATTGCCCAATCCCTTCTCCAGCGCCTCCAGTTCGGCCTGCATGGTGCGGCCGGCATAGGCCGGCAGCAAATGCGCGAGGCCTTCCGTCGAGGCGTGGGCGCGGTGCGCCGCCGAAAACGCATCGTCAACATAGAGGTCGCCGATTTCCGCCAGTTGCTTCGCGAATGCCGGATCGTTGCTCTCTTCGCCCGCATGAAAGCGCACATTCTCCAAAAGGAGAACGTCGCCGTCCGCCATGTCGGCGACGGCACCGGCGGCTGCCTCGCCGATACAATCGGAGGCAAAGGGCACACGGTGGTCGAGCACTTCCTCGACCGTCTGGGCAATGGGTTCGAGCGACATGCTGGCGACGGCCTTGCCCTTGGGGCGGCCGAAATGCGCAAGCAGGATGACCTTGGCGCCCTTTTCCGAGAGTTCGTTGATGGTCGGCGCGACCCGCTCGATCCTGGTTGTATCGGTGACTTGCCCGTCCTTGACCGGCACGTTCAGGTCGACCCGCACGAGCACCCTCTTCCCGGCGATGTCATCCAGCGAATCGAGTGTCTTGAACTGAGTCATGATCAACGCTCCCGTGGCGGAATTTCGCGGAGTTTGTGGACAAAGTCGCGAATGTTGTCGCGGTCGTATTTGAGATGGACGCGCCGGTCCGACGCCGGCGCGCTGGCAAGCCCGGTCCCCTGCCGGTGCGCGGCTTTCGGCCTCACCGGCCGTCTCTCGAAACCGCCGCCGCAGTTAGGGCAGACATTGTGCAGGACATTTTCCGCGCAATCGGCGCAGAACGTGCACTCATAGCTGCAGATCATGGCATCGGGCGCATCCGCGGGAAGGTCGGTGTCGCAATATTCGCAATTCGGCCTCAACTGCAACATGCGCCCGCAGCCCGGTCAGATGAGTTTTCCCATGGCGACAGCCGTGTCGGACATGCGGTTTGAGAAGCCCCACTCATTGTCGTACCAGGTCAGGATGCGCACGAAGGTGCCGTCCATGACCTTGGTCTGGTCCATGTGGAAGATCGACGAATGCGCATCGTGGTTGAAGTCCACCGAGACGAGCTTCTCGTCGGTATAGCCGAGGATGCCCTTCAGCGGACCGTCGGCGGCTTCGCGGATGGCGGCGTTGACTTCCTCGACGCTGGTCTCGCGCGATGCGATGAAATTGAGATCGACGACGGAGACGTTGGGCGTCGGCACGCGGATGGCGACGCCGTCGAGCTTGCCGTTGAGTTCCGGCAGCACAAGGCCGACCGCCTTGGCCGCGCCGGTCGAGGTCGGGATCATCGACATCGCGGCCGCGCGCGCCCGGTAGAGGTCCTTGTGCATCGTATCGAGCGTCGGCTGGTCGCCCGTATAGGAGTGGATCGTCGTCATGAAGCCCTTCTCGATGCCAATGGCGTTGTTGAGCACGTAGGCGACCGGCGAAAGGCAGTTGGTGGTGCACGATGCGTTGGAGACCACCAGGTCCTCGGCGCTCAGTTTATTGTCGTTAACGCCGAAGACGATGGTCTTCTCGACGCCCGAAGCCGGAGCCGAAACCAGCACGCGTTTCGAGCCGTTTTCAAGATGCATGGCCGCCTTGTCGCGGGAAGCGAAGATGCCGGTGCACTCGAGCGCCACATCAACGCCGTCCCAGGGCAGTTCCTTCGGATCGCGGATGGCCGTCACCTTGATCGGGCCGCGGCCGACATCGATGGTGTCGCCTTCCACCGTGACGGTGCCCGGGAAACGGCCGTGCACGCTGTCGTAGCGGATCAGGTGCGCATTGGTCTCCACCGGTCCGAGATCGTTGATGGCGACCACCTCGATATCGGTGCGGCCGCTCTCGATGATGGCGCGAAGAACATTGCGGCCGATGCGGCCAAATCCGTTGATGGCGACTTTGACGGTCATGGATATACTCCCATCTGATGTGCGGTTGCCGGCGGCAGATGCGGGCCGTGGCGTCGAATGCCGGGCCCGTCAGGCTCAGGCGGCCTGACCTGCCAGATTGTTCAATTTAGCCTCGACGGCCTCGAAGGCCACGTCAGCGGTTATGCCGAAATGGCTGTACAGGTCCTTGTAGGGCGCCGATGCACCGAAGGTGCTCATGCCGATGAAGATACCGTCATTGCCGATGAAGCGGTCCCATCCCTGCCGGACGCCGGCCTCAATGGCGATCTTCACCGGTGAATGACCCAGTATCGCCTGCTTGTATTCATCCGACTGTTCTTCGAAGAGCTCGAAACAGGGCACCGAAACCACGCGGGCCGTGTATCCGGAAGCCTCGATCTTCTTGCAGGTCTCCAGGGCGATTTCCACCTCGGAGCCGGACGCGAAGATCGTCACGTCCGCATCGCTGGCCGGAACCAGATCATAGGCGCCGAAAGCGCACATATTGTCTTCGATATAGGAGGTGCGCACGGCCGGCAGGTTCTGCCTGGTCAGCGCGATGCCGGAGGGACGCGCTTCCGATTCAAGGGCCAGTTGCCAGCACTCGGCCGTTTCCGTCGCATCGGCTGGGCGGAACATCAGCAGGTTGGGCATGGCGCGAAGCGAGGCAAGATGCTCCACCGGCTGGTGTGTCGGGCCGTCCTCACCAAGGCCGATGGAATCATGCGTCAGCACATGGATGACGCGGATGCCCATGATGGCCGCCAGCCGGATCGACGGGCGGCAATAGTCGGAAAAGATCAGAAACCCGCCGGAATAGGGGATGAGACCGCCGTGCAACGCTATGCCGTTCATGGCCGCCGCCATGCCGTGCTCGCGGATGCCGTAGTGGATGTAGCGGCCGGAGAAGTCGTCCGGCGTTATCGCATCCGTGTGCTCGGTCTTGGTGTTGTTCGATCCGGTCAGGTCGGCGGAGCCGCCGATCGTCTCCGGAACGATACCGTTGATGACCTGCAGCGCGGCCTCGGATGCCTTGCGGGTCGCAAGGGTCGGCTTGTCCGCTGCCAGCTTCTTCTTGTATTCGTCCATCGCCGTCTCGAAGCCGCCCGGCAACTCGCCGGCCATGCGGCGGGTGAAGGCGGCGCGGCGCTCGGCACCGGTTGCTTCGACACGGTCTTCCCAGGCCTTGTGCTCCTTCGTCGAGCGCAACCCGGCAAGGCGCCAGCAGTCGAGCACATCGGACGGGATCTCGAACGGTTCATGCGGCCAGTCCAGCGTGTCGCGAACGCCGGAGATTTCATCCGCGCCGAGCGGAGATCCGTGCGCCTTCGCCGTTCCGGCCTTGTTGGGAGCGCCGTAGCCGATGGTCGTCTCGCAGGCGATCATGGTCGGGCGATCCGAAGACTTCGCCGCAACGATCGCATCGGCGACCGCGTCGGGATCGTGGCCGTCGACCTCGATCGTGTTCCAGCCGCTCGCCTGGAAACGGGCAACCTGATCGGTCGAATCGGAGAGGCTTACGGACCCGTCGATGGAAATGCCGTTATTGTCCCAGAACACGACAAGCTTGTTCAGCTTCAGGTGCCCGGCAAGCGCGATCGCCTCCTGGCTGATGCCCTCCATCAGGCAGCCGTCGCCGGCAAGCACATAGGTGTGGTGGTCGATCAGGTCGCTGCCAAACTCGTCGGCGAGCTTGCGCTCGGCGATGGCCATGCCGACGGCATTTGCCAGGCCCTGGCCGAGCGGCCCGGTCGTCGTCTCGATGCCCGCGGCGTGACCGTATTCGGGGTGACCGGCGGTCTTGTAGCCCAGCTGGCGGAAGTTCTTGATCTCTTCGAGCGTGATGTCCTCGTATCCAAGCAGATAGAGCAGCGAATAGATCAGCATCGAGCCGTGGCCGGCGGACAGCACAAAGCGGTCGCGGTTCGGCCATTCGGGCCGTTTCGGGTCGAAGGTCATGAACTTGGTGAAAAGGACGGTCGCGATGTCGGCTGCTCCCATCGGCAGGCCGGGATGACCGGATTTGGCCTTTTCTACGGCATCCATGGAGAGAAAGCGGATCGCGTTCGCCATCCGATCATGTTTTTCGCGTGGGATCATGACATTTTCAGCTTAATCAATGTATCTGGAGGCGGTGCCTCGCTGCCGCCCGTTGAAAGCAGGTGACACATAGCAGGTGGCGACGCGGAGTCAACAAATGAGGTCTGACGATTGAGTCGGCGGCCGGCATTTCGGCGGCACCGGGCGCGGAATCGCGTCCGTCCGCCGGGCATGGGCCGCAATTCGTGCCCGATTGCGGACCATAGCGGGTTATCCCCAAACGAATTGCGTCATATCGACGACATAAATTGACGCCCGGTTTTCGCAACGCATAATCTTCGAACTGTAAGTGCCCGAGAATCAAAAGATTTGTGAACTCGAAGGCAAGTGACACGGCAATGTCAGGCGAGAAAACAGCAAAATCAGCACTCGAGAGCCTCAACAAGGTCCTCTCCAGGCTTGAAAACGCGGTAGACGGTCGCGTCGAGAAAGAACGCGATTTCACCGAGGCGGAGGAAGAGGTCCAGCGCCTCAACTCCGACAGATCCCGGCTGGCGCAGGAACTTGACCAGTCCGAGGACCGCGCCGCCAGGCTGGAAGAGGCCAATCGCGAGGTTTCCCGCAGGCTGGTGACGGCAATGGAGACGATCCGCGCGGTGCTGGATCGGTAGTCAATGGCCCAGGTGACAGTGAACATTGATGGCAAAGCGTACCGAATGGCCTGCGAAGAGGGCCAGGAGGCGCACCTGACGGAGCTTGCCGGCAAGTTCGATCGCTATGTCGGTCACCTGAAAGGCGAGTTCGGCGAAATCGGCGACCTGCGGCTGACGGTCATGGCGGGAATCCTTGTCATGGACGAACTGAGCGAGGCACAAAGAAAGCTCAACGGGCTTGAAAGCGAAGTCGGCAGCCTGAAGAAAACGCGCGATACCGCGCTTGCCCGCGTCGACGACGCCGATGCGACGCTGGCCGAGACGATTGCCGCGATCGCCGACAAGGTCGAGCGCATCGCCGAAAAACTCGAGAAAGCCTGAAATCGGATCCGCGACCGGCATTCAATGCCGTTTTGGGGCTGGCGCTTTGCGCGGGGCGCCACTATATTCCCGCGGCGGTCTGCGCCTCTCGGCAGGAAACACAATCCCCGGGGCCTTATTCGATCCAGAGGGAGCTGTCCCTGTTTAGACCCGTGGGTTTTTACACACGGCGCCCACCTACTTTGTAGGTTCCCGGGATCGTAAACCTTCCGCCGGTTGCCGCGGATCGCTCTCTTCAACCGGTTGCCCAGATCGATCTCGCTCTAATGTCCGAAAAGCGTTTCAAAAACGAACTCCGCCGGCAGGCGCTAGCGGCCCGCGACGCGATGGACGCGGAGGCGCGCATCGAGGCGAGCCTGGAGATCGACAGGATCGGCGCCCGGGAAATCGAGGTAACGCCCGGGACGATGGTCTCCGGCTTCTGGCCGATCCGCTCCGAGGTCGATGTCCGGCCGCTGATGTTCTCGCTGCGGGAGAAGGGCGCCCGGCTTTGCCTTCCGGCCATACTCGACAAAACCACGATCGTCTTTCGCGAGCTGGTCCGTGGCGCACCGATGGTCGATACCGGCTTCGGCACGGCGGGGCCGGGGCCGGATGCTGAAATCGTCGATCCGGTACTGCTGCTCGTTCCGCTTGCCGCCTTCGATTGCGCGGGCCATCGGATCGGCTACGGCGCCGGTCATTACGACCGGGCGATTTCCAATCTGCACGAAAAGGGAATAGAACCGCGTCTCGTTGGCGTCGCGTTCGCTGCCCAGGAGGTGGAGCGGGTACCCAGCGAGAGCCATGACGTCGCCTTGTCGGCGATCCTGACGGAAAGGGGGCTGCGCCCAATGCCCGAAACCGGTGACAGATGAGACTGCTCTTTCTCGGAGACATGGTCGGCCGGACCGGCCGCACGGTTGTGTGGGAGAAGCTGCCGGGACTCATCGAGGAGTACGGTTTCGATTTCGTTGCCGTCAACGGTGAGAACGCGGCGGGCGGCTTCGGGATCACCGAGGAGATTTATCTCAAGACGATCGATGCCGGCGCCGATGTCGTCACCACGGGGAACCACGTATGGGACCAGCGCGAGGCGCTGAGTTTCTGCGAGCGGCAGGACCGGTTCATCAGACCCGCCAATTTCCCGGATGGCGCGCCAGGACGCGGATCGGGTATCTATGTCGCGCGCAACGGCGCGCGCGTCCTGGTGACCAACATCATGGGACGGATCTTCATGAGCCCGGATCTCGACGATCCGTTCATGACCGTCGAAAAGGCGCTTGCGGCCTGTCCGCTCGGGGAACAGGCGGATGCCGTGGTCATCGATTTCCACGCCGAGGCGACGAGCGAGAAACAATGCTTCGGTCATTTCGTCGACGGGCGCGCCAGCCTTGTCGTCGGAACCCACACCCACATCCCGACGGCGGACTACCAGATCCTCAACGGCGGCACGGCCTATATTTCCGATGCCGGCATGTGCGGCGACTACGATTCATCGCTCGGCATGGACAAGGAAGAGCCGATCAACCGCTTTGTCTCGAAGATCCCCAAGGGACGGTTTGAGGCGGCGACGGGCCCGGCGACGCTGTGCGGTGTCGCCGTCGAGATTTCCGACCGTACCGGCCTCGCCGAAACGATACAGCCGCTGCGCATCGGACCGCGTCTCGAGGAAAGCCTGCCCGTGTTCTAGCCGCTGGCGGGATTCGGGCTAAACGCCATTCAATATGATGATCGTCGGCTGTTTCGGCAGGTTCCGCAGGGTCACCGTCAGGGTGTCTTCGGAGCGGAATTCATGCGCGAAATCGCTGCCGAAAAGATCCAGAAAAGCGTTGATCGACGTGCCGCGGCGGTGCATCGGCAGGATGACCGAGGCCCGCAGCCGCTTGACGATCTCGCTCATCTTCTCGTGTCCGATGGTCAGGCCGCCGTCGATCGGAACCATGACCACATCGAGCCGGCCGATCTCGGCGATGTGCCGGTCTTCCAGTTCATGGTGCAGGTGTCCCAGGTGCCCGATGCAAAGTCCGGCGACCTCGAATATGAAGATCGAGTTCGCATCCGGCTCCCTGCCACCGAATCCGGAGCGGATGTCGGTGGTCACGTTGCGTATGTAGGTGTCGCCGATAACGACATCGTGGTCGATGGGGCCGCCATTCGGGTTCCACCCCGGCAGCACGTTCTCGATGGCCGGGTCCGGCTGCAGGGTGAAATGGCTGGAATGTGCCTTGTTCATCGTCGCGACGGTCGGAGCGGCATTGCCGCCTATGTAGCCGTTGTAGTCGGTCGCGATCGTGATGCCTTCCGGCGTCTCGACGAGATAGGTCGAGTGGCCGATGAACGAGATACGGACCTGTTCGCGCGTCAGTGGCTCTCCGACCGCCAGGCGGACCGTTCCCTCGTTCGGCAAAGAAGCGACCGCCTGGCACTGCGAAACCGGCCGCGCCTCCGCTTCACCGCTGATGACCTGCGTTTTGTCTCCGCCGCCGGCGCTGAAACCGCCTGCTATGCCGGCCATCGCCGGCAGAACGCATATTAAAGTTGCGAACCCCCAATGTATCCTCATATCGCCCGTCCCGTCTTGTAATTCGTTAAAACATCAACGACACCGCCCTGTCGGATTAAAAAATTACGCCATACCGGTACTTATGAACTGTGGCCCTTTTTCAAGCGAACCCCCGACCGCCGCCACTTGCAATAAACCCGCCGGCCCAACGCCGACTCTCACTTGCACGTAATAACGTTACTTCAATGCCACAATAGGCAGCCCACGGCAAACCGATCTCAGGTTGAACTTTCCGACGGCATCAAGTTGCCGCTGGACGACCAGCACCGACTTTCCTATAAGGCGGCGCATTCAGGAAACCGAGTAAGACGTGGGCGGGTGCCATGGCAGGCCATTCAAAATTCAAGAACATCATGCACCGCAAGGGGCGCCAGGACGCGGTGCGCTCGAAGCTATTTTCCAAGCTGTCCAAGGAACTGACCGTTGCGGCCAAGATGGGCGGTCCCGATATCGAGGGAAATCCGCGACTGCGGCTCGCCGTTCAGAACGCCAAGGGCCAGTCCATGCCGAAGGACAACATCCAACGTGCCATCAACAAGGGCGCCGGCGGAGACAGCGAGGACTACGAGGAAATCCGCTACGAGGGCTACGGCCCCGCCGGCGTTGCCATCATCGTCGAAGTGCTCACCGACAACCGCAACCGTTCGGCATCCAATGTGCGCGCCTGTTTCACCAAAAATGGCGGCACGCTCGGGGAAACCGGCTCGGTCGGCTTCATGTTCGACCGGGTGGGCGAGATCGTCTATGCGGCCGAGGCGGGCGACGAGGACACGGTGATGGAAGCGGCAATCGAGGCCGGCGCCGACGATGTCCAGTCCGGTGAAGAGGGCCACACCATCACCTGCGCCTTCGAGGCCATCGGCGATGTCTCCTCGGCGTTGGAAGCCAGTCTCGGCGAGGCCGAATCCGTCAAGCCGGTCTGGAAGCCGCAGACGAGCACCGAGGTCGATGAGGAAAAGGCCGGGACGCTGATGCGGCTGATCGATGCGCTCGAGGACGATGACGACGTGCAGAATGTCTACGCTAATTTCGACATTTCCGACGAGGTGATGATCAAGCTGGCGGATGCATAATAATCCGGCAGACTGTTGTCTGGGGACCGATGGGTGTCAGAACCGGAAAATTCCGGAACGAATATGCTTAAAGGCTATAAATACGGCGCGCCGTTCCGGAAAACAGCGCGTCCCTTTCGCTATCAGAGTAGCCTTCAACGGACCTTTTCATCGCATTCCAAAACGTCCGATAGGAAACCGAGAGCCGTTCCACCGGAAAATTGCTTCCAAACATACACCGGTCGGGACCGAACATTTCGACAGTCCGGTGGATCCAGAAATCATATTTGCGCGAGACTTCTTCAGATGATGGCGGGTTTTTGCGCATGCTCCAGTCGTAACCGCAATCCGGCGCCCCGAGACCACCAAGTTTGACGTGAACATTGGGGCAAGCAGCTAGGGCTTTCATGTTTGCACGCCAAGTGCTCTTCACCTCTTGCATGGCGTCTCGATACGGCCCAACGCCCAACGGCATTCCAAAATGGTTGATGACGATCAGGGTTTCGGACGCATGCTGTGCAAGCCGCGTCAGATCCGGAATCTGATGGAAGAATATCCAGTGGTCATTGACCAGGCCATGGCGGCCAAGACAGCGTACTGAATCCCGGTAGGTGGAATTCCGGAGGATTCCCGGTGCCGCCCGCCCGGGATTTGCAAGACCCTGGCGGTTCGGATCGCACGCCGCGGCGTGCCTTACGCCAGCTAGCAAACCTTGAGCCCGCTCTTTGTGCAGGTTCAAGGCCTCGCGAAACTTCTCGGGTTGCATGAGATTGAGATGGGCCAAAATGCCCTTGATCCGCGGTTCGCGGTTTGCGCAATGAGCAGCGTAGTCCGTTTCGCCGGCCGAGCGGAGGTGTTCCGGTCCGTCGGACAGGTACCGTTCTGAACATTCGACGTAAACAACCGCCTCGACCCGGTGTCCGTCGTCGAGGTCGTCGGCTAAATTGGGTGTGAGATAGGAACCGGTCAGATCGCGATTCCACAGGTGAATATGGGAATCGACAATACGACGGTCAGGATCGTAAACCGGTTCAGCGGCTACATCATCTTTGTTAAGCTTCTGAAATTTCACCGATAAAACCTGCCACGACAATATTGTATACCAAACTTGTATCCCAGTTTGGTATATGTTACAAGCTCAGCGGAGGCTCGGTTTTGACGGAAGTGCTTGAGCGGGAAATCCGAAAGTCGGGTTTGAATAAAGAACCAGTGCAGCAGGAGGAGAGCAATGCGTTTTGGTACAACACGACGGAAATTTATTTTCGGGTCGGCAAGTGCGGCAGCGCTTGCAGCGGTGAAATCACCGGCGGCTTTTGCGGCCGACAAGGGGCAACCGGAATCACTGCTTCGGGACGCGGATGAGGTGATCGATTTTCGCAACTGGGGCTCCAATCCGCCGGAAATAATCGGCGCGCATCGCTTCCTGGACCTCCATCCGGATGTGGCCGTTCAGTGGAATAATGTAAGTTTCGCAAAATACAGGGACGCGCTAACGGCTGAATTTGTTGGAGGCTCCAAACTCGATTCGATGACAATCCCTGAAACTGAATTGAGCGGTTGGGCCGATGCCGGGTTTCTTGCGCCGGTCGATGAGATGCCGGGCTATGAGGCCGTCGCCGCGAATGCGGTACCAGCGGCAATAGAGGCTGGCAAAGGATTGGACGGCCGTGCCTATGGCATACCCTACACGATGGATCCATTTGGCTATGTTTACAATCGGCGAATGCTGAACGATGCGGGCTTTGGCTCGCCGCCAAAGAACCTTGACGAAATACGCGCTCAAATGCAGGCGATAAAAAAGGCCGGCATAAACGAATTCCCGCTTCATCTCGGATTGAAGCAGGCTCCTGGTCAGATGTGGTCGATCTGGTGTTTCGTCTTTGGGTCTGGCGGGCGGATGTTCGATGAAGAGAATCAACCGCTATTCGATGGGAAGGATGATACGCTCAGCAACGTTCTGGAGTGGTATGTTGCGGCCATCAACGACTGGAAAATTGTCGGTCCGGATGATTTCGGAAAGAACTGGGGTGATGGACGCAATGACATAAAGCAAGGTCACGTAGCTGGTGGTTGCCTGGCGCGGTGGGCGCTGCGTTTCGCCAATGTCGATGCCGATTCGTCCGTTCGGGGCGAGGTGTTCCTCGGTAAGATGCCCGGCCTTGAGCGCGATGATGTGTCAACTGTGGGCGCTTTCCACCAGATCGGCATTGCGGCAAACGCGCAGTTGCCGGAGCCTGCCTGGCAATTCATCCATCACATTTCGGGACCCGAGGCCAGCGGCAGTTACCAGACCCATCGTGAGCGATCGATCGCCTTTGGCGGTCGCGCGGCGTATTTGCCGGCTCTCGAACATGCTGACTACGTTGAAATGGTCAAGGAAACCAATAACGGCGAAACCGAAAATTACAACACGATCAGCGAAATGGTGCGGCAGAAGGAGGCTGTGAAGACGTACTGGTATCCCGAATGGGAGGCATTCTGGATGCAGCAGGTCCAAGACGCCTTGACCAAAAAAGTCTCAGTAAAGGACGCGTTGTCAGCTTCCGCGGAGCGGGCGCGGCGCCTCGCCAAGGAGTAGATCAAACCCAAATCTGCCGGCTGAAATATCGCCCGATATCAGCGATCACTCGGTCAGCCGGCAGAGCTTTTTGTCGATAAAGCGGTTGGCTTTGCAAGTGTACCGGGATGCAAATGACAAGTGTTGATAATGTTGCCCTCGGGCATGATGCGATTGATCGGGAACAAACCCGTGAACGAAGGGAGTCCTTCTCGGCCTTTGCCCTGAATTCGCCTGCCATTATCTGGCTGGTTTTCATGGCGGTCATTCCGATCGGCTGGTCCTTCTGGACGTCGCTGCATTCAATGAACCTTCGTCGTCCCCATCGGACACAGTTTATTGGTCTCGATAATTACTTTGAATTACTGCATGCGCCGGAATTTCTGAACGCGATCCAAGTGACTGCTGTATTTGCCGCCGGAACGATCGCCTTTTCCTTGTTGATCGGTCTTTTATTGGCCCTGCTTCTCAATGAAGAATTTCCGGGCCGCAGCTTGGTTCGCGCACTTACCTTGGTGCCCTGGGCCATGCCTCCCGTTGTTGTCGGTCTGGTTTGGTCATGGATATATGATGGTCGTTTCGGCCTGCTGAATGCGATATTCAAGTCGTTCGGAATCATACGCGAATCTAGGGCGTGGGCACTGGATCCAGATTTCGCAATGGCTTCGCTGATAACCGCGCAAGTCTGGCATCAGGTACCGTTTGTCACGATTGTATTCCTGGCGGCGCTGCAGACCATTCCTGATGAATTCTACGAAGCTGCCAAGGTGGATGGAGCGAGCCGCCTCAGCCGGTTCTTCCATATCACGCTGCCTTGGTTGTCACAGGCCATGCTGATTGTGCTGATCACGCAAACCATGGAGGCGTTGCGCGTCTTCGACCTCGTTTTCGTGCTGACGGGAGGCGGTCCCGGTGATGCCACGACGGTTCTGGGCTGGCTCACCTATACCAGGAGTTTCAGTTTTCTGGATTTCGGGCGCGGCAACAGCTACGCGTTTGTGATGGCGTTTATGACGCTGCTTTTGTCGGTTTTCTACATTCGGTTATTGTGGAAAAGGGGGGAGTTTGCCCGATGAGACTCTCCAGAAAAACGAGACTGGCACTCCGTAAAGCGGGCCGAAATGCGGTGTTGCTGTGCCTGGCGGCGATCGCAATGATCTACCTGATCGGACCGGTCTATTGGATGGTTTCGACCAGCTTGATGACGGAAAAGGAAATGTTTCAGGTGCCCCCGCACTGGTATCCTCACGACCCGTCGTTTCATGCCTATCGGGCGATATTCGGGTTTAATCCTGAGTTGGTGGCGGAGGTGAACGCGCGGGGCTTGCAGGTTCAAAACATCATGCCGGCCCTGTGGAACAGCATCAAGACATCCGTGTTCGTTGCATTTGCAACGATCTTGATCGCAATACCGGCCGCCTACAGCTTCGCGCGTCTGAGATTTCGGCTGTCCCTGCCACTGTTGATGGCTTACATGATGTTGCGCACAGTGCCTTCAATTGTCCTGGTCGTGCCTGTCTTCATGGTGCTTCGAACGATCGGACTCATCGATACAACGGCGTCGTTGGTGCTTGTATACTGCACCTTTACCGTTCCTTTTTCGATCTGGCTTTTGCAGTCCTATTTCAAGACCATCCCGATCGAATTGGAGGAGGCAGCCTGGGTTGATGGTTGCGGTCAGTTGACAGCGGCGATCAGGATCATGCTCCCGCTTGCAGTCCCCGGGATCGTCGCCACGTTCATTCTCGCATTCATGGCTTCGTGGAGTGAATTTCTATACGCGGTGACGTTCACCAAAACCTTGAACAGCCAGACGGTTACGGTGATTGCCTCGTCATTCATAGGTATCGAGGCAGCACGTTTTGACCTGGTGCTCGCTGCGGGGGTGCTGTCGTCCCTACCACCATTCATTCTTGCGCTTATCGTTCAAAGATACATCGTAGCGGGTTTCGCTGCGGGGTCTTTGAAAGGCTGACATGTGAATAGAGGACATACCATTGGCCACCATTGAGATTTCTGATCTTCACAAGCGATACGGCGCTGTTGAAATTTTCCGTAACCTCAACCTGCATGTTCAGGACAAGGAGTTTGTGGTTCTTGTCGGGCCGTCGGGCTGCGGGAAATCAACGCTGCTCCGAATGCTCGCCGGGTTGGAAGACGTCACCGATGGCACAATCAGTTTCGACGGAACGGATGTGACGGACCTGAAGCCGAAGCACCGCGACGTTGCGATGGTCTTTCAAAACTACGCGCTGTATCCCCACATGAGCGTGGCGAAGAATATGGCATTCGGCTTGCGGATGCGTGGTGTCACCAACGCAGAAATAGAGCAGCGCGTGGCTGCCGCTGCGGGTGTTCTGGGATTGACAGAATATCTTGAACGCCACCCCCGTGAGCTTTCCGGCGGACAACGGCAGCGTGTGGCCATGGGTCGCGCAATCGTCCGAACGCCGCAGGTGTTCCTGTTCGACGAACCGCTTTCAAATCTGGATGCGTTGTTGCGGGTGGACATGCGCGCGGAGGTGAAATCCCTCCACCAGCGCCTGAACGCGACATTCGTCTACGTGACACACGATCAGGTCGAAGCCATGACGATGGCAGACAGGATGGTGGTCATGAACAACGGGACTATCGAACAGGTCGGGGCGCCTCTGCAGGTCTATGATAAGCCGGCGAATGTGTTCGTCGCCAGCTTTATCGGATCACCTGCGATGAACATGATCCGTGCCAAGCCGTCAGTTGCAAACGGTCAAAAAGTCATTCGGTCCGATGATGGACTGACCTTTCCACACCCAAAGAACAACACCGGCTGCGAAGGCGGTTTGATTGTCGGATTTAGGCCCCGAGACCTCAATGTCGTTGACAAGGACACTTCGGGCGCAATCGAGGCAAAGGTTGAGATTGTCGAGCACACGGGCGTGGAGACTTTGGTCTATGTTCGTGCCGGATCGCACAAGCTGTGTATGTCCATCGACAAACAGGAGTGGTCAGGGCTTGGAGAGTCGGTCTGTGTGTTACCGGACCCGGCAAACACCCATTATTTCGACGAGACGACGAAACAGCGTGTCGGCTAGCGTTGCAAGGAGAGTCCAGCACTTGTCTGTATTGCACAAACGGCGATTGGGAAACACCCGGCTTGAGGTTTCCACCCTGGGATTCGGTGGCGCGCCGCTGGGCGGATTCCGCAGTTGTTCCAACGACGCTGTGGCTGATTCGACAGTAGAGACCGCTTTCGAAAACGGCATTACCTATTTTGATACTGCCCCGTACTACGGATACGGGAGAAGCGAGCATCGCCTAGGACATATTCTGCGGCGAAAGCGGAGAGAACAGTTTGTTCTCAGCACCAAGGTGGGGCGACATCTTCTGCCTCTGCGCCGCGGCGAGAACACAAGCGATCTGCTGGACGGCGGCCTGTCGTTCAGACCGGCATTCGACTACACCTATGAAGGTGTCATGCGTGCCTATGAGCAATCCGTTGCACGGCTTGGTGTGGGACGACTCGATATCCTGCTGATTCACGACGTTGAACCTTCTACCCACGGCAGCGAAGCGGCAGCGGAAGAGCGCTATCGTGAATGCATGGCCGGTGCGATACCCGCGCTTGAAGAGCTGCGCAAGGCTGGTGATATTTCCGCGTTCGGGGTTGGAATGAACCAAACCGACTGGTGCCAACGCTTCGTGGAAAGCACCGATCTCGATTGCGCGATGATCGCCGGGCGGTACACGCTGCTGGACCAGCAGGCCCTTGATGGTCTGTTGCCGGCTTGTGAACGGCGTGGTGTCAGCCTGATCGTGGGCGGGCCCTTTAACTCCGGTATTCTGGCTACAGGGCCAAAGGCAGGAGCGCTCTTTCACTATCAGAACGCCGATCAGGGCGTTCTGAACAAGACCTGTGAGATTCAAGCGGTATGCGAAGCGAACGGAGTCCCCCTACAGGCTGCAGCACTCCAATTCGCATTGGGCCACCCGGCGATAGCATCGGTTGTGGCAGGTTCAAGCACACCTGAAAACGTCGAAGGGAATATTGCCAACATGACTGCCGCAATACCTGCGCGGCTTTGGGACGACCTTAAGTCCGAGAAGCTTGTCGATGCGCGATGCCCGATGCTGCAGAGCACACATTGACTCAGCCATGAAGGAAGGATTGGCACAATGGACAAAACAGGATCGGGAACAAGCTGGGCCAACACTGAGCATGACCTGTATCGTGCTGTCCGATCCGCGATCGTTACGCTGAAGTTTGCGCCGGGACAGTTGATTTCGGAGAATGAATTAGCTGACCGATATCAGGTGAGCCGCACGCCGGTTCGCGCCGTTCTCAAAAGCTTGGAGCGCGAAGGATTGGTGCACGTGTCGTCCAGGCGCAAGACCATGGTCGCCCCTCTGGACCTGTCGGCTTATCGGCAGGCCGTCTTTGCGCGCAATGTGCTGGAGACAGCGGCCGCCGGCGAGGCGGCAAGGCTCTTCAAAACGGGTGACGAACGGGTGCTGACCAGGAATGTCGCTGAGCAGGAACAAGCACGCAAGGGGGACGATGTGGCTGCCTTGGATCAACTTGATTTCGAGTTTCACAGAGAGGTTTTTCAAGTCGCAGCACTGGAACATCTGATACCCATCGTTGACTCTCTTCGAGGGCATACCGACCGCATGCGGGTCGCTCACCTTACCGCTTTGGCGCGATACGATCGTTTCCAGATCGTGGGCCAGCATGCATCCATCGCCGATGCGATCGAGACCGCTGATCAGCAGCGGGCGGAAGCCAGCATGAGTGCGCATATCGTTTCAGTCTTATCGCGGGTCGCGCTGTTGGCGCGGGAACGGCCGGATTTTTTCGGCAATGCGACGGACGACGAGATTGCGCGGCTGGAAGATTACCTGGCAAACCAGTCGAGTCTGACTCGTAAAGAGTTCAACACATTTGGCAAAGCCTGAGGCCACAGGAGGGACCTATTTCGTGCTGGAAGCAACGACAATCAGAAACGGGATAATCGAGGCAAACCCGGCTCTGAGCCGGTTTAGTCCACTGCCAAGAATCCTGTGCTATGACGATTTTGACTATGGGATCAATGGCTGGTGCGAGCTTCTCGGCAACCATGATGGCGACCTTGAGAAGGTACGTCCGGTCCAGGCGGACTTCCGTCCACCGCAAATCAGCAACTGCACTTTCTTTGACATTGGCACACATGGTGCGATGAACGGGAATTACGCGCTTAAACTTCAAACACGCCCAGAGCCCGGCCACATGGCGCTTGCCCTAAAGCGCCTTACGAGCGTCAAACCGGGCCTTGTGCAATTGGAGACCTACTTCGCGGTCAAATCTGAAGCCTGGATCGGAAAACGAGGTGAGGAAATCGATGGGAACATCGATCCCAGCCTGGGGGATTTCGGCGACTTCTGTATCAGCAATGACATCTCCAACGGCGATCGGAGAGCCCATTGCTGTGTGCGGTACGTAAACTGCAATGCCAAAGGCGAGTTGGTGCAGAAATGGCAGGCCAAGACGAGCCTTCAGGTGACGTCCAAACTTGAATGGTCCGGCAGTGCCTCACGGGCCACCGACTACCATGTGCGCGATCCGGACGATTGGCAGGATATCCCAGACGGGCAGCAAGCGCTCTGTTACAACGAGCTGCCCACAAAGATCAATTGGCACTACCTGCGCTGGCAGTTTGATACCGGAACATTCCGCAATGTGTTGCTGCAGGTAAACAACAAGGTGATGCATCTGGAAGACGTCGTCGTACCCGAATATGAACGCGGTTTTCATCAGGGGCTGACCAATCTCATGAACCTAAGTGTTGATGTCAGAACGCACAGTCCGGTTCGCAATTTCATCTGGTTCGATTCAATTCTTACGTCCGTGGATTGGTAATCATCATGTTGAACCGAACACACACCGCCGTCTTTGAGCGTGGGGTCGAGATTGCACCCGAATTCGTCACAGAGCCCTATGAAGTGGCCTGGGTCGACCGGGGTCGCTGGTTCGTCCATGTCCTGGAAGCGGATCCGGACACCTGGCTGAACCTGCAGACGGAGATGTCTCCGGAGGGATTGACGTGGTGCAATCATGAAACAAGCGAAGGCAGTTTCAAGGCGGAGGGTTTGATAAGCCTCAAAGTCGAGGACCCAGGTCCTTATACGCGGCTCCGTCTCGCGGTCGGCGATCGCACCAAACGCATCAAGGCGCGGATCTACCTCACAATGCGGCAATAGGATGCCTCGATCCTGTATTCGTGGCGGGAGGACATGCATGACTTTGAATGGAAAAACGGCAGTGGTCACCGGCGCAGGCGGCGCCATCGGCGCTGCGGTTTCGGCAGCCCTGGCTGAACAGGGCGTCTATCCCATCATGATCGATCGCGATCACGATGCACTCGCGCGGGCCGCTGGCATGATGCCTTGTGAAAGTCACCAGGTCGTAGCCGATCTTGCCCATGAGTCCGAGATACAGTCGGCGGTTCGGCGAATCCTCAGGGATCATGATTGCGTCGATATCCTCGTAAACAACGCAGGCATCCTGTCCAACAACAAGCTGCAGGCTACGGGCATGGTAGAATGGCGCCGCACCTTTGCGGTCAACCTTGAATCGGCACTTTGGCTGACCAAGGGCTTCATCGATCCAATGGTAAAAAGCGGGTGGGGTCGGATCGTCAATATGTCGTCCTACGCCGCAAAGTGTGGTGGTTTGACCGCCGGTACAGCGTATTCAACCTCGAAGGCCGCCCTATCGGGCCTTACATTTTCAGTGGCACGCGAGTATGCGGGTCGGGGCATCACCGCAAACGCAATTGCACCGGCCTATGTTCTTTCTCCCATGGTTTCCGAACAACTGTCGGAAAAGCAGCGGGCCTGCCAGATATCGGCGCTGCCTGTTGGCCGGTTTTGTACGCCGGAGGAGGTGGCTCACACGGTCGCGTTTCTGTGCTCCCCCCTTGCGGGATTTATCACCGGAGAAGTGATTGACATGAACGGTGGCTTGCAATTCGACTGAAGCCCAATTGGCAGACAGTCGTGTTTACCCGCAAACGCCCGGCTCCCCGATCTGGATTTTCTGTTACTAGTAACGAAATGTTTTTGTTTTGTTCGCATTTCTGTGGCATAGATTCGTAGCGGCGGAAAAACAACGGGGGTGTGATGCAGGCACCAGTCACACGCATTATCGGGATCGATCCGGGCCTGCGCCGGACCGGCTGGGGAATGGTCGAAAGTCTCGGCAACACCCTGCGCTTCGTGGGGTCCGGCACAGTCCGGTCGGACGGCAAGTGCGACCTCGCATCGCGCCTTTGCCAGTTGCACGACGGGCTTTCGCAGGTCCTTCATGAACATCAGCCGCACGAAGCGGCGGTCGAGGCGACCTTCGTCAACAAGGACGCGACCGCAACGCTGAAGCTCGGGCAGGCGCGCGGCATCGCCATGCTGGTCCCGGCCCTTGCCGGACTGCCGGTGTCGGAATACGCGCCCAACGCGGTGAAGAAGTCGGTGATCGGCGTCGGCCACGGCGACAAGAAACAGATCCACATGATGGTCAAGGTGTTGCTTCCGAAGGCGCAGTTCGACACCGACGATGCGGCCGATGCTCTGGCGATCGCCATCTGCCACGCCCACCACAGGCAGAGCCTTGCCGGACGTATGCGCGTCGCGGAGAAGGCGGGGTCCGCATGATCGGGAAACTGAAAGGCACCATCGACGAGATCGGCGATGACCACGTGCTGATCGATGTTCACGGCGTCTGTTATGTGGCCCATTGCGCAGCGCGTACCCTGGCGGGAATCGGGAGCCCCGGCGAGGCCGTGGTGCTGCATATCGAGACCTTCGTGCGCGAGGATCAGTTGAAGCTCTACGGCTTTGCCACGGCGGTGGAGCGCGAGTGGTTCCGGCTGTTGCAAAGCGTGCAAGGCGTCGGTGCGAAGGTCGCGCTGGCGGTGCTGTCGACACTCTCGGCGGCCGACCTTGCGAACGCGATCGCGCTGCAGGACAAGGCGATGGTCGCGCGGGCGCCCGGCATCGGACCGAAGGTCGCGCAGAGGATTGTCACGGAACTGAAGAGCAAAGCACCCTCGTTCGGGGGTGAAGCGGGTGTCGTCATCGGTCTCAAGCAGGAACTGGGCGAGGGTGTCGCCGCCGGACCGGTGAGCGATGCGGTTTCGGCGCTTTCGAATCTCGGTTATTCACGGGACCAGGCCGCCACCGCGGTGGCCGCGGCGATGAAATCGGCAGGAGAGGCGGCCGATTCGGCAACGCTGATCCGGCTCGGCCTGAAGGAACTGGCGCAGTGAGCGATTGCCCTCTCGGATGTAGAACATGAGCGAGCAAGACAGGATCGTATCGGCGGACCCGCGCGGCGAGGACGCGGATGTCACCTTGCGCCCGCAAAGCCTCGACGAGTTTACTGGCCAGGCCGAGGCACGCTCCAACCTCAAGGTCTTCATCGAGGCCGCGCGGGGGCGCGGCGACGCCCTCGACCACGTGCTTTTCGTCGGTCCGCCCGGCCTCGGCAAGACAACGCTCGCGCAGATCATGGCCAAGGAGCTGGGGGTCAATTTCCGCTCGACATCCGGGCCGGTCATCGCAAAGGCGGGCGACCTTGCCGCGCTGCTGACCAATCTCGAGGAACGCGACGTGCTGTTCATCGATGAGATCCACCGCCTCAACCCAGCCGTGGAAGAGATCCTTTACCCGGCGATGGAGGACTACCAGCTCGACCTGATCATCGGAGAGGGGCCGGCGGCCCGCTCCGTCAAGATCGACCTCGCCCGCTTCACGCTTGTCGCGGCAACCACGCGGCTCGGCCTGCTGACGACGCCGCTGAGGGACCGTTTCGGCATTCCGGTGCGGCTGAATTTCTATACCGTCGACGAGCTCGAGGACATCGTGCGGCGCGGCGCGCGGCTGCTGGGGCTTTCGATGAGCGACGACGGCGCGCAGGAGATCGCGCGGCGGGCGCGCGGAACGCCGCGTATCGCCGGCCGCCTGCTGCGGCGGGTGCGCGATTTCGCCGAAGTCGCAAAAGCCGATTCCGTGACACGGCAGATCGCGGACGAGGCGCTGACGCGGCTTTCTGTGGACAATCGCGGCCTCGACCAGTTGGACCTGCGCTACCTGACCATGATCGCGATGAATTTCGGCGGCGGACCGGTCGGTGTCGAGACGATTGCCGCCGGTCTTTCCGAACCGCGCGATGCGATCGAGGACATTATCGAGCCCTATCTCATCCAGCAGGGCTTCATCCAGCGCACGCCGCGCGGCCGGCTGCTGACCGCCAATGCCTGGCGGCATCTCGGCCTCGACGTTCCGAAGGACCTGGCCCAGCAGCAGATCAACCTGTTCCAGGAGGGCGACGACTAGTCGGTCCTTGCGACCAGGCGCGCCACTTCCGATTCCAACAGTTCTTTTCCGCCCGGCTGCCAGCCGAGGCCGCGCAGCTTTGCGGTGTCCATGACGTTGTATGAAGCGTGATCCGCCGGTGCCGGCGGCGGGATTGAGCACCTCGTCCTTTCGGCAACGAGTTCCAGCAGATCGTGGCGGTCGACCAGCAAGTCGGAGACGTTGAAGATCTCTCCCGCCACTTTGGACCTGTCGGCCTCCAGCATCAGCCGGATTGCGCCGGCGACATCGCGTCCGTGAACCTCCGTGCCGCAGCGCGGCGCGATGGGCCGCCCGGCGCGATAATCGGCAAAGAGAGAGAGCCACTTGTGTTCGGCGCCGCCGGGCGGCGATCCGTAGACGCCGGTCACACGAAGGCTGGTCACGGCAAGCCCGCTGTCACGGTCCAGTTCCTTCAGGTGCCGTTCGCAGGCACGCTTGACCGCGCCGTAGTGGGTGTCCGGATGGCACGGCGTCGTTTCAACGAGCGGCGCGCCCGGCGTCTGCGATCCATAGGCGGCGCGGCTCGACAGAAAGACGGCGCGTTCTACGCCGCTCTGCGCGGCTGCCTGGAAGAGCAGCAGGGTGGCGAGGAAATTGCTGCGCCAGAATCCCGCAACATCGTCGCCTTCGCCGCCGCGGTAACGGCCGGCAACATGCGAGAAGGCTGCGTGGACGAGCATGTCGCAGCCGGCAAGGGCATCCTCGAACGGCGATTTCGGATCGAGCGGCAGTTCGATGAAACGCACGGGCGCACGAAAGGACTCTTTATCCGGTTCGCTCCTGCCGGAAACGGTAACTTCGTATCCGCGTTCAAGCAGGTCATCGACGACAAAGCGGCCAACCGTGCCGGCGCCGCCGGTCACCAGCACGCGCGTCATGGACCCACCGCCGGATTCTTGAGCGACCCGATGTCGGGGATATCGTCGCCGGAGAGGTACGCCTGCCAAAGCGCGATGAGCGGCGCCAGCTGACCGGCCCTCGGATGGTCCTTCTCCCAGGGCTTCTCGTACTGGAAATGCAGTACGCCGATGGACGACCAGTCCCACAGCTGCGGCATGTTGAACCAGACATATTGCAGCATGTTGTAGAAGACGGGCAGGCCGTGCCATTCCGGAAAATAGCTCTGCAGGAACGTCTGGTCGGTCCGCTGCCAGAAGGCGTCCGGCCTGTCCAGCGCGCTCAGCATGTCGTCGAAAGTCGCCAGGGACGGCTCGGCGACGAAGACGCCGGAATTCAGCCGGTGAAAATCGGCGAGCGATTCATAGACATTGGGCGCGGCGGAAAATTGCGGGTAACCAAACAGGCGGTCGATATTGCGCAGCACGATGGCGTCGGCGTCGATGAACACGCAACGCTCGTATTCCTCCAGCTGCCAGAGCCGCAGTTTGACGAAGTTGTCGAGCGGCGTGTGGAATTGCGGCTTGCGGCCCTTGGTGAAGGGCGCATTGGCGTGGAGACGGGCCCGGGCATGCCGTTCGTTGAACGCGTCCGACGTGGGCAGAAGTTCGGCCCGGATCAATCGCGCGCCGAGTTTGGCCACTTCATCGAGGTCCGTTGCCGGAACCGCGCCGGTGTGCAGCACCACGATGTCGGCTTGTGTTCCGGTCAGCGCGATCGACCGCACGAGGGCGAGGGCGCCTCCCGCGTAGTCGCCGTTGGTGACCAGCGTCACAAAGGCGGTCTTGCTGTTCGCCGGTTTCGACGCGCTCAGTTCGGGTTGTTCGGCCACGCCGCCAATGTCCCGGTCACGACGCCGATTTCAGCGTCTTGCCCTCGGGATCCCGGTTGATGGTCGGCTCGATGTCCTTGGTCCAGGCCGATACGGCCGGGATGCGGCTGCGGTCGACGCGGTAGGAGTATTTCCTGGCCACCTCGACAACCTCCTCGAGGAGACCCTCCTCCAGCGTGATCGGGTCGAGGCCGAGCTCCAGGAACTGCTCGTTGTGCACGACCAGGTCGTTTTCCGGGGCTTCCTTGCGCGGATTTGGCAAATAGGCGATCTCAACCCCGGTCAGCCGCGATACGAGTTCGGCGAGGTGCTTGACCCTGTGGGTCTCGGTCATCTGGTTGAAGATCTTGACCTTGTCGCCGGGCTCCGGCGGATTCTGCAACGCCAGGTCGACGCAGCGCACGGAATCCTGGATATGGATGAACGCGCGGGTCTGGCCGCCGGTTCCGTGAACCGTCAGCGGGTAGCCGATCGCCGCCTGGATCAGGAAACGGTTGAGCACGGTGCCGTAATCGCCGTCATAGTCGAAGCGGTTGATGAGCTGTTCGTGCCGGCGCGTCTGTTCCGTATGGGTGCCCCAGACGATGCCCTGGTGCAGGTCGGTGATGCGGATGCCGTCGTTCTTGGCGTAGAACTGGAACAATAGCTGATCGAGGCACTTGGTCATGTGGTAGATCGAGCCGGGATTGGCCGGGTAAAGGATATCCTGCCGGACCGTATCGCCTGCCATCGTGTCGATGCCCACTTCCAGGTAGCCTTCCGGAATGGCCGCGCCGACCGTCGAATAGCCATAGACGCCCATCGTTCCGAGATGCACCAGATGGGAATCGACGCCGGTCTCCACCAGCGCGTTCAGCAGGTTGTGCGTGGCGTTCACATTGTTGTTGACCGTGTAGTTCTTGTGCCGGTCGGATTTCATCGAGTAGGGCGCCGCGCGCTGCTCGGCGAAATGCACGATCGCGTCCGGTTTTTCCTCGGCCAGCCACGACTTGAAGACGTCGTAGTCGCGGGCGATGTCGATCAGGTGGAAATGGATGCGTCGTCCGGTCTCGTGATGCCAGATGCGGGTCCGCTCCTGTATGGAGTCCATCGGCGTGAGCGACTGGACGCCCAGTTCCGTATCGATCCATCGGCGGGAAAGGTTGTCCACGATATGGACGTCGTGGCCCTGTTCCGAAAGGTGAAGCGAGGTCGGCCAGCCGACAAATCCGTCGCCACCGAGTACCGCAACTTTCATGGGAAAATCCTCCATTCGCATCTTTGCGCGAGCGTTAGACCGCAATTATGACAGGAATACAATGACCCGCGGGCATTTGTGTCACTTATGTGTCGATGGGGCATTGCTCTGGCAATGAAATTGTGTTCGGTCAACCGCGTGGACACCCATAGTTGTTGATGGAGGCACTGTTGAAAGAGGCGCTTGCCGGGGAACTCGTCGGAAACGGCCATCGGCTGTGGCAGCGGGTCTATTATGAAGACACCGACTTTTCGGGCGTCGTCTACCACGCGCGCTACCTGCATTTTCTCGAGCGCGGCCGCACCGACTACCTGCGCTGCCTCGGCATCAACCAGGGCGCGCTGGCCGACGGGCAGGAGGGGCGGGAAGGCCTGGCTTTCGTCGTCTATCACATGGATATCGCGTTCCGGGCGGCAGCGCGGATGGACGACATACTGGAAATTGCAACCGAGCCCGAGCGCATGACCGGGGTCCGGCTGGTTCTGAATCAGAAAATAACCTGCAATGACAGGCAGTTAATCGTCGCCAAGGTGACGGTTGCAACCGTCGATCGGCAGGGCCGGCTTGTGCGCATGCCGAAAGACACTGCGCAATTGTTCGGTCTTTAGTCCGCTTTTTGCGATAAATGCTTTATAATTTCACGTTCCTGTCATTGTGCGGAATAAATACTTGCCTTATTTCCTAACCTGTCATTAACCATAACCGTGCCTTAATGGAATTTGAGGGTTTGCGCTTTTCTTGCGCCTTCCTTTGACCAAAATTTGCCGCGACAAGGCAGGCCGGGTGAGTGAGACGGTGCGAGCAGTAGAAGCGATACCGGACCGCATAGTGCGTCTATCGACACTGATCCTGCGAGCGTGCGGCGGCGCAATATTCAAATTCTAGGATCGGACGGTATGGAACAGGTAGGTCTGGCTGCCACTAACGAGGTTACGCTCTGGGCGCTTTTCGTAGAGGCCAGTTTTGTGGTCCAGTTGGTTATGGTGGGGCTGGTGGCGGCGTCAATCTGGACCTGGGCGATCATCATCGACAAAACAGTGAATTTCGGCCGCGCCCGGCGGCAGTTCGACCGGTTCGAACAGGTGTTCTGGTCCGGCCAGTCCCTGGAAGACCTCTACCAGATGCTCTCCGACCGACGCACGAGCGGCATGAGTTCCATATTCGTTGCCGCGATGCGCGAGTGGAAGAAGTCCTTCGAGCGCGGGGTGCGCTCGCCGATGGGGCTGCAGATGCGCATCGACAAGGCGATGGACGTGACGCTGTCGCGGGAAGCCGAGAAGTTCGAGGCGCGCCTGGGCTCCCTGGCGTCGATCGGATCCGCGGCGCCCTTCATCGGTCTCTTCGGTACTGTTGTCGGCATCATGACGTCCTTTCAGGCGATCGCCGGTTCGAAGTCCACGAACCTCGCGGTCGTGGCGCCGGGCATTGCGGAAGCCCTGCTGGCGACGGCGATGGGGCTGCTTGCCGCCATTCCCGCGGTGATTGCCTATAACAAGTTCTCGTCCGATGCCGGCAAGCTGACCGCACGTATGGAGGGCTTCGCCGACGAATTCTCGGGCATCCTGTCGCGGCAGATCGACGAGAAGATGCAGCCGCGCGCGGCAGCCGAGTAGGATTGCATCGATGGTTATGGGGACAGACACATCAACCTCCGGTGTCCGGCGTCGCGGCAACGGGCACAGGCGTGGCCGGCGCCGCCAGCCGATGAGCGAAATCAACGTAACGCCGTTTGTGGACGTCATGCTGGTGCTGCTGATCATCTTCATGGTCGCGGCGCCGCTTTTGACCGTCGGCGTGCCGATCGACCTTCCCGAGACCGAGGCGAGTGCGCTCAATTCCGAAACACAGCCGATCACGGTCTCGGTCAATGAGGCGGGCGAGATTTTTCTGCAGGAGACCGCGATACCGATCGACGAGGTTGTGCCCAAACTCCAGGCGATCGCGACAACCGGTTATCAGGAGCGCATCTACGTGCGGGGCGACCGCAATGCCGACTACGGCACCGTCATGAGGGTGATGGCGCGAATCTCTTCCGCGGGATACAAGAATCTCGGCCTGGTCACCCTGCAGGAGCAGGATGGTTGATCCCCGGCGATGAAACTCGGCGTCATCATATCCGCTTTTGCACACGCGATGCTCTTGAGCTGGGGGTTGTTCTGGCTGGCCGCGCCTGATTCGCACGAGGCCCTGGAAATCGACGCGGTGCCGGTCGATATCATTCCGGTGTCGTCGATCACCGAGATCCAGGAGGGCGACCGCTCCGCATCTGCGGCCGAGCGCGCGGCGCCGCGGCCGACCAGCCGGCCCGAGCCGGTCGAGGACGCCGTGAATATCGGGGACAACGCGATCGACCTGAAGCCGACACCTGCCGAGAAGCCGTCCGAGCGGGTTGTCGAGGCCGCGGCGGAGCCGCAAAAGGCCGAGATCGCCGAGCCGGTTCCGTCGACGGAGCCCGAGGCCGTTCCGAAACCGGCCCAGAAACCGGAGCCGGTCGCGGCAACCGAAGTCGCGGCGCTGCCGGTACCGCAGCAGGAGGTGGCGCCTGATCCGGTGGCGGAGGCCATCTCCCGGGCAGAGACGGCGAAACCCGAGTTCGAACCGCTTCCCGAAAAGGTGCCGACGCCGAAACTGAGGCCGAAACCGCCCAGGGCGCAGACCGCCAAGACACCGGAGCGGAAAATCAACGAGGACCGGCAACAGACATCCAAGGTCGCCTCGACCCGCGACAGCGATTTCAATGCCGATGAGATCGCCGCGCTCCTCAACCGCGAGGACCCCGCCGGCGGCGGCGCGAAGCGTAGCCGGGATGAGGCCGCGCTGGGCGGCCAGCGGACCACGACCGGGCTGCAGCTTTCGCAATCCGAGATGGACGCGCTGCGCGGGCAGATCCAGCGCTGCTGGACGATCCGGCCCGGCATGGCCGATGGCGAGGACGTGCGGGTGCGCGTCACGATGCGCCTCGATCGCAACGGCGCCGTTGAGGGTCAGCCGGTTGTCGAAACGTCCGGGGGCGCGGCCAATATCAGACGGGTCCTTTCCGGCGACGCACGCAGGGCCGTCCTGCGTTGCGCACCCTACGACCTTCCAACCGAAAAATATGAGACATGGGCCGATGTTGTGGTTAACTTCGACCCGTCACAGCTGTTTTGAGGGAAATTCCTTGAGCACGATGCCTACCACAATCCACCGTTCGCCGATCGCCGAATTCAGCAACCTCATCCTCCGGGCCCTTGTTTTCATCTGCGGACTTGCGGCCCTTGCGGCGCCGGCACATGCGCTTGTCGAGATCGACATCAACAAGGGCAATGTCGAGCCGTTGCCGATGGCGGTGACCGATTTCGTTTCCCAAGACGATCTCGGTCCGCAAATCTCAGCCGTCATTGCCGAGGACCTGCGGCGCTCCGGTCTGTTTTCGCCGATACAGAAGGCCGCCTTCATCCAGAAAATTTCAAATCCGGACGTTGCGCCCCGGTTCGAGGATTGGCGGGTCATCAATGCACAGGCCCTGGTGGTCGGCCGCGTCAGCAAGGAGGCGGACGGGCGGCTGCGCGCCGAGTTCCGCCTGTGGGACACGTTTGCCGGCGAGCAGCTCATCGGCCAGCAGTTCTTCACGCAGCCGGAAAACTGGCGCCGTGTGGCGCATATCATCGCCGACGCCATCTACGAGGAACTGACCGGCGAGCGCGGCTACTTCGACACCCGCGTCGTTTTCGTCTCGGAGACCGGTCCGCGCAACGAACGCCAGAAGCAGCTCGCGATCATGGACCAGGACGGCGCCAACCTGCGCTATCTCACACAGGGCAATGACCTGGTGCTCACGCCGCGTTTCTCGCCGAGCCGCCAGGAGGTCACCTACATGTCCTTCGCCGACGGCGAGCCGCGCGTCTACCTGCTGCAGCTCGAGACCGGACAGCGCGAGATTGTCGGCAACTTTCCCGGCATGACCTTCTCGCCGCGGTTTTCTCCGGACGGGCAGAAGGTGATCATGAGCCTGCAACAGGGCGGCAACGCCAACATCTACACCATGGACCTGCGTACGCGGGCGACGACCCGGCTGACCGATACGGCCGCAATCGACACGTCGCCGTCCTATTCGCCCGACGGCAACCGGATCGTCTTCGAATCCGACCGGGGCGGACGCCAGCAGCTCTATGTGATGAATGAGGACGGCGGCAACCAGCAGAGAATCTCGTTCGGCGACGGATCCTATTCGACGCCGGTGTGGTCACCGCGCGGCGACCTGATCGCCTTTACGAAGCAGTCGGGCGGAAAGTTCTCGATCGGCGTCATGCGCCCGGACGGTTCGGGCGAACGCATCCTGACGACGGGCTTTCACAACGAGGGGCCGACCTGGTCGCCGAACGGGCGTGTCATCATGTTTTTCCGCCAGCCTGCCGGTGCCGCCGGGCCGCAACTCTATTCGATCGATCTGACCGGCTACAATGAGCAGAGGGTGGAAACCCCCAGCTACGGATCGGATCCGGCCTGGTCGCCGCTGTTGAAATAGGCCAAGACCGGTCGCAACCATGCCGCAAAGTGCTGTATAAGGGGCAAGCGGCGCTTTGCCCTTCCCGCGGGGATCGATAAAACCAGTGTCGTCATAACGAGGAGACCGACCATGAAACTCATGATGAGCATAGCGCGCAATCCGGCCGTGCTCGGGCTGGTTGCCGTGCTTGCCCTGGCAGGCTGCTCGTCCAAGCGGACCTTGCCCAACAGTCCGGGCGAACTCGGCCTGGGAGGCAGCGGCGCCGTCCCGGGATCGCAACAGGATCTGACACTGAATGTCGGCGACCGGATCTTCTTCGACACCGATTCGGCGGCGATCAGGCCCGATTCGGCGACGACGCTCGACCGGCAGGCCGCATGGCTGAAGAAATATCCCGACAAGTCGGTGACGATCGAGGGACACGCCGACGAACGCGGCACGCGTGAATACAACCTGGCACTCGGCGCGAGGCGGGCCGCGGCGACCCGTTCCTACCTGATCTCGAAGGGCATCTCGTCGAACCGGATCAAGACGATTTCCTACGGCAAGGAACGTCCTGTCGCCGTGTGCGACGACATCTCCTGCTGGTCCCAGAACCGTCGCGCGGTGACGGTCGTTACCGGCGTGGGCAGCTAAATCAAGGGCACGTGAGGGGCATCCGGATAGCGCCGTCGAGGCAAAGGTATTAGAACAATGATCGCATATTCCCGCATTCTGGCCGCCTGTCTGTCACTGACCATCGCGCCGGGCCTCGCCCACGCGGCTTGGTGGGCCAATCCCGCGCCGGCTGTCGCTGCGCCCACCGAACGGCCGTTGGTCCTGGTGCAGGCGGATGACAGCACGTTCCGCATCGGCCAGCTTGAAGAGCAGGTCCGTATTCTGAACGGGCGCATCGAGGAAATGAACTTCCAGCTGCTGCAGATGCAGGAGCAGATGCGCCAGATGCAGGAGGACAACGAGTTCCGCTTCCAGGAACTTGAAAACGTCAGCGGCGAGCGCTCACAGGCGGAACAGCCACAGACGCATGCCGAGCAGCCACAGACGCAGGCCGAGCAGCCTCAGACGCAGGACGAGCGCAGCGTCGTCGTGCTCGACCCCTCGGGTCAGTCGGACGGCTCGCAGAATCTCGGCTCGATCACATTCAACGAAAACGGCGAAATGGTCGATGGTCAGCCGTCAGAGGCGGATGCGGGACGGGACCAGACGCAAACGGCGGCGTTGCCGGCATCCGATTCCGAGGAGCTCTACCGCGCCGCCTATGGTTTCATCCTGTCGGGCGACTATCCCCAGGCGGAGGCCGCGTTCCGGGAATATATCGACCAGTATCCGGGCGAGCCGAAGGTTGCCGATGCCTATTTCTGGTTGGGCGAGGCGCAGTATTCGCAAGGCACCTATCACGAAGCGGCCAAGACGCTGCTGACGGCGCACAAGCAGTATCCGAGTGCCGCGAAGGCACCGGAGATGCTGTTGAAACTCGGTATGTCGCTCGCAGCGCTTGACAATCGCGACACGGCCTGTGCCACATATCGCGAGGTGCTGACACGCTATCCGGATGCATCGGTGGCGGTCAAAGACAAGGTTGCGGTCGAGCAGAGCCGCATGAGTTGCTAATTGAGAGCGGGATGAGGTGTCTGACGTCCAGCCGGAAGTTGCGATTGACGCATTTGTTTCCAGGCTGAGGCCGTCCAAGACCCTGTGCGTCGCCGTTTCAGGCGGCAGCGATTCGACGGCCCTGCTGCACCTTCTGGACAAACACCTGAAAAGCAGCGGCGGGCCGCGTCTGGTGGCCGTCACCGTGGATCACGGGCTGAGAGCGTCCTCTTCCGGCGAAGCCGAGCAGGTGGCCGCCTTTTGCAGCTCCCGGGATATCAAGCACATCACCATGCAGTGGACCGGCGAGAAGCCGGCGAGCGGCCTCCAGGATGCGGCGCGCAACGCCCGCTACGAATTGCTGCGCGAGGCGGCACTGTCCGTCGGTGCGGCGGCCATCCTCAGCGCCCACACGCGCGACGATCAGCTCGAGACGATCCGGATGCGGCAGCGGCGGGGCATGGGCCGGGGTCTGTCGGGGATGGCTGAAGCCGTGCTTTTCCGGCGCGACACGTGGATTCTCCGGCCCCTGCTGAAGGTCACCCGAAACGCACTGCGCGGGGTGCTTGAGCGCGACGGCATCGGCTGGATCGACGATCCCAGCAACGAGGACCGCCGTTTCGAGCGCGTGCGCGTGAGAAAGGAGGGCGGCGGGCCGCAGGTCGATGACGAGTTGCTGTCCATGGTGGAAGCCATTGCCGAGGCGCGGCGCAAGGACGGGCAGCGACTGTCGCGGTTCCTGCACGACGACGTGGTCATCCACGGCGACATGATTGCGGAATTGCCGCTGGTTCCCGAAGGTCTTTCCGACGTGCTGCAGCAGGCCGTCGCCCTGCTGGCGGCACTCTTGGGGGGACGCGCCTATCTAC
This sequence comes from Nitratireductor sp. XY-223, assembly GCF_004959855.1. GTDB lineage: Bacteria > Pseudomonadota > Alphaproteobacteria > Rhizobiales > Rhizobiaceae > Hoeflea_A. The sequence continues at coordinate 153,612 of NZ_SPNT01000009.1, forward strand.
CGGGCTCGCGGTCGCAGGACCAGATCGCACGGCTGGTGACCGGCGGCGGGCCTCCGCGGGTCAATCTGAGCCGGTCGGTGATCGACCGGCGGGCACGGCGGGTATTCGTCTACCGGGAGCGGCGCTCCATTCCGACCATCAGGCTGCCGGCCGGCGGCGAGGCCGTCTGGGACGGCCGTTACCGGCTGGTCAGCCATTACAAGCGCCGTTCCGTGGAAATCGGACCCGCCGACGGCGATTCCGGCCAGGTGCCGCCGGATCTGCCGGACAACCTTCCGCGCGGCGTGATTTCCAGGGCGGCGCGGGCGCAACCGGCAATCATCACGGGAAGCGGGGCAACACAACCGGAAAGGCGGCAGGCGGCGTTCCGCTCGCGCTTCCTTTCCCTGTCCCGGCACTTCACGCATTTCGACCTGTTTTTGCCCGATTTCGAGCGTAGCGTCGCCGATGAATGCGCCGCTCTGTTCGGACTTCCGCCCTATCCCGAACCGCCTTTGTAACAAAGCGTTCAGGGACGGCGGGTATAATTTGCCGCAGTTGTCGCATCTGCGCCTTTGGTGGTCTTGGCAAGGGACCTTCGGGGACCTATGTTATTTCCACATGAAAAAGCCTGCCAAAAGGCGGGCCTACGGCTGTTTCGGGGTACCGTATGAACCCAAATTTCAGGAATTTTGCCCTCTGGGCAATCATAGCGCTGTTGCTTATCGCCCTTTTCAACATGTTCCAGGGGCCGAACGAGCGCAGTGCCTCGCGGGAAATCAGCTATTCTGAGTTCCTGCAGGACGTCGACAATGGGCAGATCCGCAACGTTACGATCGTCGGTGACACCATTACGGGCGTCTATGCCGAGGGCAACAAGTCATTCCAGACCTATTCGCCGGGCGATTCGGGCCTTGTTCAGCGGCTCGAGGACCGTGGCGTGGGCATTACGGCAAAGCCGGAGGTCGACGGATCGAACACCTTCTTCGGCTACCTGATCTCGTGGCTGCCGATCCTCTTAATCCTGGGCGTGTGGATTTTCTTCATGCGCCAGATGCAGGGCGGATCGCGCGGGGCTATGGGCTTCGGCAAGTCGAAGGCGAAGCTTCTGACCGAATCGCACGGGCGCGTAACGTTTGACGACGTCGCCGGTGTCGACGAGGCGAAGGAGGATCTGGAAGAGATCGTCGAATTCCTCAGGGATCCGCAGAAGTTCCAGCGGCTCGGCGGACGCATCCCGCGCGGCGTGCTCCTGGTCGGACCGCCCGGCACCGGTAAGACGTTGCTTGCCCGTTCGGTGGCAGGTGAGGCGGCGGTGCCGTTCTTCACCATTTCGGGCTCCGACTTCGTCGAAATGTTCGTCGGCGTCGGCGCGAGCCGTGTGCGCGACATGTTCGAACAGGCGAAGAAGAACGCACCCTGCATCATCTTCATTGACGAGATCGACGCGGTCGGCCGCCACCGCGGCGCCGGCCTCGGCGGCGGCAATGACGAGCGCGAACAGACACTCAACCAGCTGCTTGTCGAGATGGACGGTTTCGAGGCCAATGAAGGCATCATCCTGATCGCCGCGACCAACCGCCCCGACGTGCTCGACCCGGCACTGCTGCGTCCGGGCCGCTTCGACCGGCAGGTGGTGGTGCCCAATCCGGACATCATCGGCCGCGAGCGCATCCTCAAGGTTCATGTGCGCAACGTCCCGCTGGCGCCGAATGTCGATCTTAAGGTGATCGCCCGCGGAACGCCCGGCTTCTCGGGCGCCGACCTGATGAACCTCGTCAATGAGGCGGCGCTGATGGCCGCCCGGCGCAACAAGCGCCTTGTCACCATGCTCGAGTTCGAGGATGCCAAGGACAAGGTGATGATGGGAGCGGAGCGCCGCTCCAGCGCCATGACGCAGGAGGAAAAGAAGCTCACCGCCTACCACGAGTCGGGACACGCCATCGTCGCGCTGAATGTTGAATCGGCCGATCCGGTCCACAAGGCGACCATCATCCCGCGCGGTCGCGCGCTCGGCATGGTCATGCAGTTGCCAGAGGGCGACCGCTACTCGATGAGCTACAAATACATGGTGTCGCGACTGGCAATCATGATGGGCGGCCGTGTTGCCGAAGAAATCACCTTCGGCAAGGACAACATCACCTCCGGTGCGGCGTCGGATATCGAACAGGCGACGAAGCTTGCCCGCGCCATGGTCACGCAATGGGGCTTTTCCGACGAACTCGGACAGGTTGCCTATGGCGAGAACCAGCAGGAGGTTTTCCTCGGCCACTCCGTCGCCCAGCAGAAGAACGTCTCGGAATCGACGGCGCAGAAGATCGACAGCGAGATCCATCGCCTGATCGACGATGCCTATGCGACGGCACGCAGGATCCTGACCGAGAAGAACGACGATTTCAAAACCCTTGCCGAGGGGCTGCTCGAATACGAGACCCTGTCGGGCGATGAAATCACAGCGCTGCTGCGTGGCGAGAAACCGTCCCGCGACATGGGCGACGATACGCCGCCGTCGCGCGGCTCGGCGGTGCCCAAAACCGGCACCAAAAGCCAGGACGGCAAGGAAGAGCCGGACAATCCGGATACCGGAATGGAGCCGCAGCCGCAGTAACGGACCGTCAAGAAAAACCTGTAAAAATGGCCGCTTGATGCGGCCGTTTTTGTTTGAAAAACTCGGAAACGATATCTGATCCACATTGGCGGCCGAAAATGCTATGGATCGGCCGGCGCGCACAGCGATCGAATCGAGGAAGACATGTCTCGTCAGTATTTCGGAACAGACGGAATTCGCGGCAAATCGAACGCGTTCCCGATGACGCCCGATGTTGCCATGCGGGTCGGGCTGGCGGCCGGGAAACTGTTCCGCCGGGGCAACCACCGCCATCGTGTCGTTATCGGCAAGGATACCCGCCTGTCCGGCTACATGCTTGAGAACGCGCTTGTCGCGGGCTTTACCGCCTCCGGCATGGACGTGTTCCTGCTTGGCCCCATACCGACGCCGGCCGTTGCCATGCTCACACGGTCGCTGCGCTCGGACATCGGTGTCATGATCTCGGCATCGCACAACCCTTATGAGGACAACGGCATCAAGCTGTTCGGTCCCGACGGCTTCAAACTGTCCGATGAGATCGAGCTGCAGATCGAGCGGCTCATCGAGGCGGATATCTCGAAGCTGCTGGCGAAATCAGAGGCCATCGGCCGCGCCAAACGCATCGACGGAGTGCACGACCGCTATATCGAGTTCGCCAAGCGCACCATGCCGCGCGACGTTTCGCTGAGCGGGCTGCGGGTTGCCATCGACTGCGCCAACGGTGCCGCCTACAAGGTCGCGCCGGCGGCGCTTTGGGAACTCGGCGCAGAAGTGATCACGCTGGGCAACGAGCCGAACGGCCATAATATCAATCTCGACTGCGGTTCGACCCATCCGGTGGCCCTTGCCAAGAAGGTTCACGAAGTGCGCGCCGACATCGGCATCGCGCTGGACGGCGACGCCGACCGCGTGTTGATCGTCGACGAAAAGGGCGCCGTGGTCGACGGCGACCAGCTCATGGCCGTCATTGCCGAATCCTGGTCCGGCGACAACAGGCTTTCAGGCAGCGGGATCGTCGCAACGGTCATGTCGAACCTGGGTCTCGAGCGGTTCCTGGCCGACCACGGCCTGCAGCTTGCCCGCACCAAGGTCGGCGACCGTTACGTTGTCGAATATATGCGCAACAACGGGTTCAACGTCGGCGGCGAGCAGTCCGGCCATATCGTCCTGTCGGATTTCGCGACGACCGGTGACGGGCTGGTCGCGGCCCTGCAGATCCTTGCATGTGTCAAGCGCATGGACCGGCCGGTCAGCGAAGTCTGCCGCCGGTTCGAGCCGGTGCCGCAGCTATTGAAGAATGTCCGTGTTTCAGGCGGCAAGCCGCTGGAGAACAAACACGTGCAACAGGCCATTCAATCCGCCGAAGAGGAACTGGCCGACAGCGGCCGACTGGTAATCCGGCCGTCAGGAACAGAACCTCTGATCCGGGTCATGGCGGAAGGCGACGACAAGGCGATGGTCGAGCGGATCGTCGACGAACTCGTCGACGTCATATCCGGCGTGCGCAGCGCCGCCTGACCGGCACATATCTTTCTCAATCGAACCCCTGCGGCAGGGCGCGGCCGGCGCCGGTGCAACGCGCCGCCGTGTCCGCCAGAACCGCAAAATTTTTTTGCCGTCTGCCGGGAAAGACTCTGTTCACTCAGAGTTTTATTTGCTGTTACCTTCTGAAATCATTGGGGAAAATTAGATTCCTCGGTAAACGGACATAGATAACAGGCTCTTAACCTTTTTACGCGACACTTCCTACCGTGCAATTCAAACATCGCCACGGCGCGGGCATTGGGGGTCCGTCCTGTTTGGTGGGGCGCGGAGTAGTAAAATGAGAGTTTACCTGATAGCAGCCACTACGGCACTCGTTGCCGCACCGGCATGGGCTGCGGACACGATTCCAACACCGACGCCGGAGCCGGTGCCGATCCATGATACCCAGATGCGCGGTACGACCCATGTTGCCGATGGCGACTGGTCGGGCGTCTACGTCAAGGGCCAGGTCGGTTACGTCTGGCCGGCAATCCGGGGCGCGTCCTACGCGGTTGCAGGCGGCACCAATATTTTCGCCACCCATACGGTCGACAATACGTGGATGGCCGGTGTCGGCGCCGGTTACCAGATCAACCGGTACCTGAGAACGGAACTGATGTTCGACTACATCTTTGATTCCGATTTCACCGGTTCGACCTTCGGTTCCTGCGGTGTCGCCGCGGCCTGCGTATCGACGGACCTGTCGAGCTGGAACGCCTATTCGCTGATCGCCAGCGTCTATGTCGACCTTGATTTCTGGGGCTACGGCTCCGCCTGGGGTCACTTCGTACCCTATGTCGGCGGTGGTATCGGCGGATCCTACGTCAACTGGGACGATCTGCAGAACACCTCCTGTGAAATCGCCGACCCGACGAACTGTGATCCGACTGTCTTCCACGAAGGCGGCAGCTCCTGGCGCTTTGCCTGGGAACTTGCAGCCGGCGGTTCCTACTACTTCCGCTGCGACTTCGCCGGGGAAGCCGGTTACAAGTACCGCCGCATCGAGGGCGGGGACTTCTTCGGTGTCGCCGCCGGTGCGGGACCTGGCTGGGACTCGGGCTTCAGCGCGCACATGGTCAATGTCGGCCTGCGCTACTATCCGGGCCGCGACTGCGAGCCGCCTTACGAGCCGCCGGTCGTTCCGCCGGTCTTCAAGTAAGACCAGCCACAAGCTCTTCGAAACCGCCCGGCCTGCCGGGCGGTTTTTCTTATGGCCGTCCTGATCTGCGCGCATGGATAATCGCCCGTAAACAAACGTGGTGAACAAACATGCTTAACCGCAACTTAACCAGTTTGCCCGATAGTCGTCCCATCGACTTTGCTTAGGGTGACATTTCTCACTCCGAGCCTGGCAGAGGAACTGGTTTAATGATCAAACGTGTATTGTCCCGTTCACTGATCGCCGCGTTGCTTGTGGGCGCCTCGAATGCAGCGCTGTCGGCGGACCTGGACAACATAATCTATGCGCCGGAACTGCCCAGGACCGTACCCGTGGAAGTGGGAAATGGCTGGTATCTGCGTGGCGATGTCAGCTACGACTTCTCGACCGACGGTGACGCGACCTCTTTCAGGTCCTGGGATTTCAACACCAATACCGAAGGTCCTGCCGTGGCCTATTCATCGTCCTCGTTTGAGACGGACTGGGGCGTTGGACTGGGCGTCGGATACCAGTTCACGAACTGGCTTCGCGCGGAAGGCATGCTGAACTACCAGCGCGGCACATTCAGCGCGACGAGCAGTGACGCGGCGGTCCCCTGTACGGGCCTCCTTGCGGACGGCTGTGACACCAGCGGCGCAGCGGATTTCACGTCATACGGCCTGATGGCCAACGGCTATATCGACCTCGGCACCTATGCCGGCTTCACGCCCTATGTCGGCGCCGGCGCGGGCATGACCCTCGTTGATTATGACAGCTATGTCGCCTCGGAAACCTGCGTGGGCGCCTGCCCCGGCGGCACGACTCCGGTGACCGTCACGCATGCGGGCGAGGCGGACTGGCGCTTCACCTACGCCTTCATGGCCGGTGTTTCCTACGAGTTCATCCGCAACCTGAAAGCGGACCTGGGATACCGGTACACCAATGTCGACGGCGGCGACATCTACGGATTCGACACCACCTCGGCAGCGGCCGGCGCCACCGGCATTCAGAGCTCCGACAACGGATATTCGACCCACGCGATCACCGCATCGCTGCGTTACGCCCTCTGGTAGGGCCTGTTCCAGGACAATGATCGGCGGCGGGCCTGCGGGCCCGCCTTTTTTGTTGCGCTGACACCGTTCAGGCGGCGTCGACCGCGTCGATCAGCTCAGGGCCCTTGTTGTTGACATTGCCGACGGCCCTGGTGACCGGATGATAGACGAAGTCGGCACCACGGTTATGCTGCAAGAGCTCCAGCGCTCCGGCCTTGTCGGTGTTCGGATCCATCCACGCCTCGAGAACGTCATTCTTGAGTACGACCGGCATGCGGGCGTGCAGACCGCTGACGGAAGGGCCGGCGGCCAGCGTGACAATGGCGAAGGTGGCGGCATCGAGTTTCTTGTTGCGGGACATGACGCCGGCGAACGCAAATGGCTCGAAGACCGGCGCGTTGCCGGGAAGATGGATGAGATAGGGCTGCTTTTCCTTGCCCATTGTTTTCCATTCGAAATATCCGGTCGCGGGCACCAGGCATCGGCCATGTTCGAATGCGCTGCGGAAAAAGGGCTTGTCGGTAATTGTCTCGCCGCGCGCATTGATCATGGCGCGCGTCTTTGAGTCCTTCGCCCAGTGGGGAATCAGGCCCCAGGTGAACGGCTCGATGGCAATTTCGTCTTCCCGCCGGACCACGATGTCGAGCTCGGATGTCGGGGCGACATTGTAGTTGGGCTGCGGACCGTTGCGGCCATCCACTTCCGGCGGGAGTATACTCAGGTATTTCCTGTACTCCTCCCAAGTCCCGGTTGTTATAAATCGGCCACACATCTTCTGATCTCTTTTCGGAATCAAACAGCCGAAGTATTCATTTCACTGTGCGGTAAATCCACTAACCAGAACGAGTACCGCGCATGCCCGGAGAATCCGTTACGACACTCGCCGACCTTCAGGCCGAAGGATGGCATTGCTGGGCCCATTGCGGCGCCCGCAACTGCGGAAGCGCAAGCAAGCTGGATATCGGCTTGCTGATCGAGCGGTTCGGCCCCGGCCACTCATTCATCAATGAAGCGAGAATCTCGTCGCTGCTGGTGTGCCGCCGCTGCGGCCATCAGGGCGGGCGGCTCAGTATCTGCGCTTCCGGAAACGCCGAGACCCGGTAGCAGGACGGCACATTAATGCGTTTGCCGATTGCCCTGGGGATGTGGCGGCACACGTGCCGCCACATGGTCTTTGATGCCGGCCGTCAGTGCCGGTGCCATACGCCGCCGCCGTGGTGCGGGGCAGGGTGTCCGCCGCCGCCATGGGGGTGACCGCCATGGTAGCCGCCGCCGCCGTGATGCGGGCTGTAGAGCGGTCCGTGAGGCCCGTAGGGGTGGTACGGATGATAAGGGTGGTACGGATGATACGGATGGTATGGGTGATAGGGGTGGTATGGGCCGTACGGTCCATAGGGCCCGTAAGGGTGGTACGGATGGTAGGGATGATAGTAGCGGTTCCAGTAGGGATACCAGGGATAGTTCTGGTAATGTGCGTGCCAGTAGGCCTGGTTGAAGATGACAATGGTGATGCCGACGGCAACCGCAACCTGCGGTGTCAGAACGGTGCGCTGCCCGTTGTTGACCGTGAGAATGTATGACGAGGCGATCCAGCCGCGCGCCGCATTCCATGATACGTCGCACCAGTCATAGCCGGACTGACAGCCATAAACCTCGATGGTTGCGTTCTGGGGCAGGGTCGCGACGACCGGATAGTTGGTCCCGGGGCCGGCGCGGAGATGCACGGTCGCGGTTGTGTAGCCGGTGGTCTGTGCCAGCGCTGCCGTGGCGATCAGAGGCATTATCAGGGCCACCACTGCCCTTAGAAAAAACTTCCTCATGGGTTCGTCCTGTTCACCTGATTGAGCACGGAAATATTAGATAGCCGGGCGAGTATCGGGTCAAGTTAATGATTGGTGAAGGCCGGCCCTTCCATGGCTGTGCCGATTGTTGTTACGCACGCGCAAGCACCGGCACAGTGTGCCGCGTCGCACAACCTATTCTCGAAAACCGGTCGGCGATGACGCGGGAAATGCCGGCCGTGCATCCGGGCGCTGCGACAATTGATTCCCATTTCAGGCTTGCGCCGCTATCGGCTTTTGGCTATTGCCGTCCGTGGGACACCCCTCCCCAACGAGGGGCAACTATCTGGAAGGATAGCGACATGACCAAGACTGCCAAGCCGGACCTGCGTCCGGCCAATCCGCGTTTTTCATCTGGACCCTGCACGAAACGCCCCGGCTGGACACTGGACGCACTTGGCGACGCGGCCCTCGGCCGTTCCCACCGCGCCAAGATCGGCAAGAGAAAACTCAAACAGGCCATCGACAAGACCCGCACGCTGCTCGGCGTGCCGGACGATTATCGCATCGGCATCGTACCGGCATCGGACACCGGTGCCGTCGAAATGGCGCTCTGGTCGCTGCTGGGCGCACGCGGCGTCCACATGCTGGCCTGGGAATCCTTCGGCGCCGGCTGGGTCAGCGACGTCGTCAAACAGCTCCGTCTCGAAGATGTCGAGGTGCTGGAGGCGGAATACGGCCTGTTGCCGGATCTCGACCAAATCGAATTCAACCGCGATGTCGTCTTCACGTGGAACGGCACGACATCGGGTGTGCGCGTCCCCAACGGCGATTTCGTTCCGGCGGATCGCGAGGGCCTGACGATCTGCGATGCGACGTCGGCCGCGTTCGCGCAACAGCTTCCGTTCGACAAGCTCGACGTGGTGACATTCTCCTGGCAGAAGGTGCTCGGCGGAGAGGGCGGTCACGGCGTCCTCATCCTGAGCCCGCGCGCCGTCGAACGGCTGGAGAGTTACACGCCGCCCTGGCCGTTGCCGAAGATCTTCCGGATGACGAAAGGCGGCAAGCTGATCGAGGGCATTTTCGAGGGCGCGACCATCAACACGCCCTCGATGCTGTGCGTCGAGGACTATCTCGATGCGCTTTCCTGGGCCGAGGAGATCGGCGGACTGCCTGAACTCCTGCGGCGCGCCGACGCCAACGCCGGGACAATCGCCGATTTCGTCGCACAACGGACGTGGATCGATTTCCTGGCGGTGGATCCGCAAACGCGGTCCAACACTTCGGTGTGCCTCAAGATCATCGATCCCCGGGTGACAGCGCTTGCCGAAGACCGGCAGGCGGCATTTGCCAAGGGTCTTGTCGCCATTCTCGAGGAAGAGGGGGTCGCCTTCGACATCGGCGCATACAGGGACGCGCCCGCGGGTTTGCGGATCTGGACCGGCGGAACCGTCGAAAAAACCGACCTTGCGGCGTTGATGCCCTGGCTCGACTGGGCGTTCGAAGCGCAAATCTCGGTAATCGAGTCAGCCGCCTGACTTAGTTTTGCGGGCCGCGGAGGCGTGGCCCATCTCCTGTTAAGCGAATGCGAATTGAAAGGGAGGCCTTAAATGGCACCGCGCGTACTTGTTTCCGACAAGCTTTCCGAGACCGCCATCCAGATCTTCAGGGACCGCGGCATCGACGTCGATTTTCTGCCCGATGTCGGCAAGGACAAAGAGAAAATGCTGGAGATCATCGACCGGTATGATGGTCTCGCCATCCGCTCCGCAACGAAGGTCTCGCCGAAACTGATCGAGGCGGCAAGAAATCTGAAGGTTGTCGGCCGCGCCGGCATCGGCGTCGACAATGTCGACATACCGGCCGCCTCGCGGCGCGGCATCATTGTCATGAACACGCCGTTCGGCAATTCCATCACGACCGCCGAGCACGCCATCGCGCTGCTGCTCGCGGTAGCCCGCCAGATTCCGGCGGCCGATGTCTCCACGCAGGCCGGGAAATGGGAAAAATCCCGTTTCATGGGCGTCGAAATGACTGGCAAGACGCTCGGCGTTATCGGATGCGGCAATATCGGCTCGATCGCCGCCGCGCGCGGCATCGGCCTCAAGATGCGGGTGATTGCCTTCGATCCGTTCCTGTCTGTCGAGCGGGCCGAGGAGATCGGCGTCGAGAAAGTCGATCTTGATGAGCTTCTTGCACGGTCCGACTTCATCACGCTTCACGTGCCGCTGACCGACAAGACCCGCGCCATCGTCAATGCCGATGCGATCGCCAAGATGAAGGACGGTGTGCGCATCATCAACTGCGCTCGCGGCGGGCTGGTGGTCGAGGCCGATCTTGCCGAGGCGCTGAAGTCGGGCAAGGTGGCAGGCGCCGGCTTCGATGTCTTCGAGCACGAACCGGCTACGGACAGCCCGCTCTTCGGGCTCCCCAATGTCGTGTGCACGCCGCATCTGGGGGCGTCGACCAGCGAGGCGCAGGAAAACGTTGCCCTGCAGGTGGCCGAACAGATGTCCGACTATCTTCTCAAGGGCGCCGTCACCAATGCCATCAACATGCCGTCGATCAGCGCCGAGGAGGCGCCGCGCCTCAAGCCGTTCGTCAAGCTTGCCGAGGTGCTCGGCGCCTTCGTCGGGCAGGTGACCGAGAGCGCGATCAAGGAGGTCGACATCCTCTATGACGGCTCCACGGCCCAGATGAACACGAACGCGCTCACCAGCGCGGTTCTTGCCGGGCTCATCCGTCCGCAACTTGCGGAGGTCAACATGGTATCGGCCCCGGTGATGGTGAAAGAGCGCGGCATCATCCTTTCCGAGGCGCGACGCGATAAGTCGGGCGTGTTCGACGGTTACATCATGCTGACCGTCAGGACAGCCGACAAAACACGCTCGATCGCCGGGACCTGCTTTTCCGACGGAAAGCCGCGCTTCATACAGATCAAGGGCATCAATCTGGACGCCGAGGTCGGTGCGAACATGGTCTATACGACCAATGCGGATGCACCGGGGATTATCGGACTGCTCGGCACCGTCTTCGGCAAGGCCGGGGTCAATATCGCCAACTTCTCGCTCGGCCGGAACAAGCCCGGAGGCGATGCCATCGCGCTTCTCTACGTCGACGAACCGGTCAGCGAAGAGGTGCTTGATCTGGTGCGCAGCCACAAAGAGATCGACTCGGCGAAACCCCTGGTCTTCGACGTCGCCTAACGGGCTATCGCCCGGGGCGGCCGGTCTGCGCCTGGCTCGGCTTGTGTTCGGCGAGCGCGATGCCGCCGAGCACCAGCGCCAGCGCGACGAGGTGGTAGGCGAATAGGTCCTCGCCGAGCAGGGTCACGGCAAAGAACGTACCGAAAATCGGCACCAGGTTGATGAACAGCCCGCCCCGGTTGGCGCCGATCAGCTCGACGCCCCTTATAAAGCAGGCCTGTGAAATGATTGACGGGAAGATGGCCGCGTAGGCGAGCACCAGCCAGCCCTGCATATCCGGCAGAACAAGGCTGCCGGAGGCGGCTTCCCACAGCGTAAAGGGTATGCCGCCGATAATGGCGCCGACGGAAAGCGCCGTCATCGCGCTCAGCCAGTGCAGTTTCGGCATCCAGCGCAGCGAAACGGTATAGGCGCCGTAAAACGCGATGGACAGGATCAGCAGCGCGTCGCCGTAGCCGATATCAAGGCGCAGGATACCGATGAGGTCGCCATGGGTCGCCACCAGCGCGACGCCGACAAGCGATATGAAGAAGCCGAAAATCTGGCCCGGGCTGACACGCTGTCCGAACAGCACGAAATTCGCGATGAATACCAGCAGCGGCATCGACGCCTGTTCGATGGCGCCGTTGATCGCGCTCGTGTAGTTGAGCGCCAGGTAGTAGAAATTGTTGAACAGCGCGAAGCCGACAATGCCGAGCACCATCAGGAACCAGAAATGCGCCCGGATTGTCGTCCATTCGCGGCGCAGCTGCGGCAGGGCAAAGGGCAGCAGGATCGCCAATGCGATCAGCCACCGTCCGCTGGTCAGGAGCGCCGGGCTGATATGGCCGGCCGCCAGCTTGCCGGCAATGGCGTTGCCGCCCCAGCCAAGCGTCGTAATGATCAGCAGAATGTAAGCCCTGACCGCCATGCATGTCCCATCGGCAAAGAAGGCCGCACCATTCTGGCAAGCCGAAGCGGATGTCAACACGCAATCGGCGCCGCGTATTGATTCGGCATCGATTTCATCGCGGCAGATGATTGTAGTTAAAGCTAAATTCAGCCGGGAGATTTTACTTGGATTCAACATGCGCTATAGATGCGCCGGTTTGAATCGGAGGCAGCGGCAGGCTGCCGGTTACGCAAGGGGAATACATGACCAACGTCGTGGTTGTCGGCTCGCAATGGGGCGACGAGGGCAAGGGCAAGATCGTGGACTGGCTTTCGGAGCGCGCCGACGTGGTCGTGCGGTTCCAGGGCGGCCACAATGCCGGGCACACGCTGGTGATCGACGGGATCAGCTACAAGCTGTCCCTGCTGCCGTCGGGGGTCGTGCGCGAAGGCAAGCTGGCGGTGATCGGCAACGGCGTGGTCATCGATCCGCATGCGCTCGTTGCGGAAATCGACCGGCTGAGCGGCCAGGGCGTCAAGATATCGCCGGAAAACCTGCGCATTGCCGACAACGCGACGTTGATCCTGTCCCTGCACCGGGAACTCGACGGCATCCGCGAGGATGCGGCATCCAACTCGGGCACCAAGATCGGTACGACCCGGCGCGGCATCGGACCCGCCTATGAGGACAAGGTCGGCCGGCGCGCCGTGCGGGTCATGGACCTGGCCAATATGGAGACGCTGCCGGCCAAGGTGGACCGCCTGCTCACGCACCACAATGCACTGCGCCGCGGTCTCGGGCAGGACGAGGTGTCGCACGACGCGATCATGGACGAGCTCAAGGAGGTCGCCGGCCGCATCCTGCCGTTCCGGGAGACCGTGTGGCGGCTGCTGGACAAGAAGCGCCGGCGCGGCAAGCGCATACTGTTCGAGGGTGCCCAGGGCACGCTGCTCGATATCGACCACGGCACCTATCCGTTCGTGACCTCGTCTAACACGGTTGCCGGGCAGGCGGCGGCGGGCTCGGGCATGGGGCCGGCTTCGGTCGGCTATGTGCTGGGCATCACCAAGGCTTACACGACGCGGGTCGGAGAGGGGCCGTTTCCCACCGAACAGGATAACGAGGTCGGCCAGTTCTTGGGCGAGCGTGGCAACGAGTTCGGCACGGTCACGGGCAGGAAGCGGCGCTGCGGCTGGTTCGACGCGGTGCTGGTACGCCAGGCCGTGGCGACCAACGGCATCACCGGCATCGCGCTGACCAAGCTCGATGTGCTGGACGGGCTCGACGAGCTGAAGATCTGTGTCGGCTACCGGCTGGACGGGCAGGAGGTGGACTTCCTTCCGGCGAGCCAGGGCCAGCAGGCCCGTGTCGAGCCTATTTATGAAACGCTCGAGGGGTGGAAGGGTTCGACCGTCGGCGCGCGCAGCTGGAATGAGCTGCCGGCCCAGGCGGTGAAATATGTACGCCACATCGAGGAACTGATCGGCGCTCCGGTTGCGTTGTTGTCAACAAGCCCCGAACGCGATGACACAATCCTTGTGACCGATCCGTTTGAAGACTAGGCTTAGGAAAGAAAGAGAACAAGAACGGGTCCGGGCTCGCCGGAACGAATTGTACAGAGCAGTTATATGGTGGATTTTGTAGCGGTTATTGAAAAAGCTGTTGACGGGTTGAGCGACAACACGCCGCAAATGCGTGAGAAGGTCTATGAAAAGGCCCGTGGTGCGATCCGCCGTCAACTGGACAATATCGATCCACCGGTCAGCGATTCGGTCCGCGACAAGCAACTCGCCAGGCTTGAGGAAGCGATCCTTGAAATCGAGGACCGTCACGCCGACGCCTTTCCCGACATCGACGAGGACGCCTTCGCCGACATTCTTTCCGACGGCCAGATCGACGAGGACGATATCGGCGAGGAAGAAGCCGTTGCCGCGCCGAGACCGAAACGGCGTGCTCCCGCGCGTGCCGAACCGGCCCGCGGGCCGGAGATGGACGACGAGGAAGATGACGAGGACGACGATGAGTACGGCGTCGGCATAGACGATTCCATACAGCCAGAAGCCCGCAGGATGGGCGACAGCCCGGTGGCGGACTACCTGCAGCCGCGCCGGCGCAGTTCCCTTGGTCCGGTCCTTGTCGGGCTGGTCGCGTTCGTCGTTTTTGCCGCAATCGGCTTCGGCATCTGGGTGTTCAGCGACAGCATCACATCCCTGGTCGGCGGGTCGCCATCGACGGTGCAGACATCCGGTCAGGCGGGCACCTCCGGTCAGGATCAGACGAATGCCGCTCAGGGCGCATCCGCCAGGCCGACGCAGGGCGCCACGGACGGTCCGCAGAAATTCACGCAGCGCCTGATGCCGGACGGCTCGGAGGTCGACGAAGGACCGGCGGCCAATTCGAACCTTGCAAGCGACGCCGAGGGCAAATCCGTTGCGGCGCTCGATCTGTCGCAGCCCGACGCCGGGGCGCGTGCAGAGCCGGCGCCCGCCGAAACCGCAGCGCAGCAGCAGAATTCCGAGACCCTCGCCACGCCGCCGCGTGTCGGCCAGAAGATGTTCCTATACGAGGAACGCCTGGGCCAGCAGGCTCCGACGGCGGTGCAGGGCAATGTGGTGTGGAGTATCGTGCGCGAGTCGCCCGGCGACAACCTGCCTCCGGAGCCGGCGATCGAAGCCCAGATCACCGTTCCCGACAAGGGCCTGAGCGCGATCATGACGATCAAGCGCAATGCCGACCAGTCGCTGCCGGCAAGCCACCTCATCGAAATTGTCTTTGCGCTGACGGAGGGCTTCGACGGCAACGGGATCGGCGCCATCCAGAACTTTGCCCTGAAGCAGACCGAGCAGGACACCGGCGATTCCCTGATCGCGGTGCCGGCAAAGATCACCGACAGCTTTTTCATGATCGCGCTGAACGACTATGTCGAGGCCGTGCAGTTGAACCTGAAGCTGCTGCGCGAGCGGAACTGGATCGACCTGCCGATCAGTTACGGCAATGGCCGCAGGGCGCTGCTGACGCTGGAAAAAGGCTCGACGGGAGCCGAGGTGTTCGATCAGGTGATCCGTGCCTGGGAGGCGCGCACCGCCAGCAGCACCCAGTAGGCGGCTGCCGGCGGGCGATCGGACCTTATTGTGCGACGGTCTGAAGGCTGCTGGCGCGCTCGTGGGCGGCCTTGCGAACAGCGTTCTGCACCTTCTCGAATGCCCTGACTTCGATCTGCCGGACACGTTCGCGGCTGATGTCGAACTCACCTGACAGCTCTTCAAGCGTGAGGGGCGTTTCCGACAGGCGCCGCGCCTCGAAAATCCGCTTTTCGCGATCGTTGAGGACATTGAGTGCAGAGGCCAGCATGGCGCGCCGGTCTTCCAGCTCGTCCTGCTGGATCAGCATCGTCTCCTGGTCGTCGCTGTCGTCGACCAGCCAGTCCTGCCACTGACCGGATTCGCCCTCTGCCGCCTTGATCGGCGCGTTCAGAGACGCATCGCCCGAAAGGCGGCGGTTCATCGAGACGACCTCGTCCTCGCTGACATTGAGCTTGTTGGCGATTTCCGCGACCTGATCCGGCCGCAGGTCGCCATCGTCAAGCGCCTGGATCTTGCCCTTCAGCTTTCGCAGGTTGAAGAACAGCCGCTTCTGGTTGGCGGTCGTGCCCATTTTCACGAGCGACCAGGACCGCAGGATATATTCCTGTATCGATGCCTTGATCCACCACATCGCGTAGGTGGCCAGCCGGAAGCCGCGCTCCGGGTCGAACTTCTTGACGGCCTGCATCAGGCCGACATTGCCCTCGGAGATGACTTCGCCGATGGGAAGCCCGTAGCCGCGATAACCCATGGCGATTTTCGCCACGAGACGCAGGTGACTGGTGACCAGCTTGTGGGCCGCTTCGGTGTCGTGATGTTCGTGATACCGCTTCGCCAGCATGTATTCCTGCTGCGGCTCGAGCATCGGAAATCGACGTATTTCTTCGAGATAACGGTTGAGACCGCCTTCACCAGCGGTCACCGTCGGTAAGGTGTTTCGGGCCATTACAGCACCCCTCTTTCGCTTTTCGGCTCCCTCTTGGAGGCAAGCCCACCATGCCCCTTGTTGTTCAGGCACATTTGCTTTTGAGATAGTTACGAATGACGACGAGATCAAGTCATTCGGCCGTATATCGACTTATGCCTTTGATTCTAGCGACTATTCGGTCAAATTTTTGCGCCCGGACTGCGACAATTCGGCGCAGCCGGCGAGTTTTCCTAAATCATTGATAATGCTTCAATAACCGATGCCATATCCGCAGGAACGGGTGCCTCGAAACGCAGGGTCCGATTGTCACGCGGATGGGCGAACTGCAGCAGGTAGGCGTGCAAACCCTGTCGGTCGAGCCTGCCGACCGCCGCGGCGGCCGGTTCGGGCAGTTTGTTGACCTTGGTGCGAAAGGCGCCGCCATATTCCGGATCGCCGATCAGCGGATGGCCGATATGCTGCATATGCGCGCGGATCTGATGGGTGCGACCGGTCTCCAGCCTGCATTCGACCAGCGACGCGACCGCATCGGCGCCGCCCGCTTCGCCATAGCGATCGCGCACCTCGTAGTGGGTGATCGCATGGCGACTGTCCGGTCTTTCCGTGCGGTGCACGGACCGTTTCGTGCGGTCGGCGCCGGATCGCCCGAGCGGTGCGTCGATCGTTCCCCTGAGCTGTTCCGGGCGGCCCCAGACCAGCGCCAGATAGGCCCGATTGAGCGGCCCCGAGCGACCATGGTCGGCGAATTGTTCAGCAAGCCGGTTGTGGGCGAAATCGTTCTTCGCAACGACCATGACGCCGCTCGTGTTCTTGTCGAGGCGGTGCACGATTCCCGGACGCTTCACACCGCCGATGCCGGACAGCGACCCGCCGCAGTGGTGCAGCAGGGCATTGACCAGGGTCCCCGAACGGTTTCCGGCGCCGGGATGGACGACCAGGCCGGCCGGTTTGGCGATAACGATGATGTCGTCGTCCTCGAACACGATCTCGAGCGGAATGTCCTCAGGCAGTGGGACGGCGGCTTCCGGCTCCGGCACGGTCAGTTCTATCGTGTCGCCGGGGGCCACCTTGTGGCGGACTTCGCGGACCGCTGTGCCGTTGACCGTCACCGAACCTTCCTTGATCAGCGCCTGGATGCGGTTTCGCGAAAACGTCCCGTCAAGGGCGGCGGCCAGCCATGAATCGAGCCTGCCGGTGGCCGATTCATCGGCTGTCAGCACTTTCCTCTCGCCCGGTGCTTGGGTAAAGGGTTCAGTCATAAAACTGCAATCCGCGCAAAACAGGGGCCGCAATGACCAAGGTGGAACTGGAGCAGGAAGACGAAAAACCGCTCGATCCGGAAATGGAACGCGTGCGGCAGAAGATGGTCCGGCTCCTTGTCGTTTCCATCGGCATCATGATTCTCGGTGTTATGGCCGTCCTCGCCGGCGTTGTCTACAAGGTGATGACACCCGATGCGGAGCCGCAAATCGTTGCGGGTGAAACGTTCACCGTTCCCGACGAGGCCCCGCTGCGGGTGACCGCGTCGCTGCCGGCCGGTTTCAGCGTGGACAAAGTCGCGCTCGATGGGCCGCGGATCCTTTTCTACGGCCGCAAGTCCGACGGTTCGGCGGGCGCGCTCATCCTTGACATCGCCACCGGCCGCCTGGTTGCGGATATCTCGCTGAAATGACCCAGGAGCGCGACCGTTTCGCCCGCATAACCGATGCCGAGGATGAACGGATCGCGGAATTCAGGAACATCCGGGAGCGCGACCTGGTCGGTCGATCCGGCCGCTTCATTGCCGAGGGGACGGTCGTTCTGCGCATGCTGGCGCAGTCGCAGCGGTTCAGCGCCGAAAAGATCCTGGTTCTCGACAGCCGGGTCGGCGGGATTGAGGACACCCTCCAGACGTTCGATGCCGATACGCCCATCATGGTGTGCACACGGCCGGTCATCGACGCCATTGCCGGATTTCCGATGCATCGCGGGGTGCTTGCCATTGGCCGGGCCGAGCCCGCAGCGGGCGTCGAACAGGCGCTCGCCGGTTTGAAGCGGGATGCGCTGGTGCTGGCCTGCAACGGCATTTCCAACCACGACAATATGGGCAGCCTGTTTCGCAATGCGGCCGCGTTCGGTGTCGACCTCGTTTGTCTCGACGCCCGGTGCTGCGATCCGCTCTACCGCAAATCCATTCGTGTCTCGGTCGGCGCCGCACTGACTGTCCCCTATGCGCGGGGCGGAGCCATCGCGGACATCCTCGACGCGCTCGACGGGGCTGAATTCGGGCTTTTGGCGCTCTCGCCGGACGGTGAGCGCGCGATCGGTGACGTCGACGCCGCCAGGCGCACCGCGCTAGTGGTCGGAACGGAAGGTGAGGGGCTACCGAAAGCGCTTCTCGACAGATTCGACACCGCGCGGATACCACAGGCGCCGGGTCTCGACAGTCTTAACGTCGCCACGGCGGCGGGGATCGCGCTGTTTTCGATTGCCACCGCACAGGGGCGCATTCGATAGAAAACAGGCCCGTCGCGGCGCGGCTAGTTTTCCAGTTCCGATTTTGCGCGGCTGGCCAGGCTGACCCGGCCTGACGGCTTGCGGGCGGTGGCGTCGGAAATGATCCTGTGTATCGGCGACGCGTCGCCTTCCCGCTGCCCGGAAAGGCCGACGACAGCAGCGGCGATGGCGGCGATCTCCTCCCGCACTCCAGAATCGGCACTCGGATCGGACGCTTCCTTGATCTTGTCGATCAGTTGGGAGTGGCGCTGGCGCAGGCTTTCAACGCGGCCATTGACGGTGCCGTTGAGTTCGAGCCCTTCACCGTTTTTGGGATGCGGCCCCTCGACAGGCACTGCGGCCCCGTTTCCGCCGGCCTCGGTGCCCTTGTGTAATCGTTTGATTTCCTTGCGCATTTTTTCCAGCTGTTCTTTGAATTGCCGCGAGGTTGCGTGGCTCTCCTTGAGTTCGGTTTTCAGCAGATTGATCTGGTCCACAAGATCCCGGTTGCGTTTTTCGACGTCGTCGCGCGCCCTGTCCTGTTCCTTGCGCTCCGAGACGACCAGTTCCAGCTGGCTTTGGCGCCGGGATACATCGCCGAGCGCTTCCTCGAGCTCCTTGCCGCGGGAGGCGAGCTCCAGTTCCTTGTCCTTCAGGGCCGAGGCGATGCGGGCGGACTGCTGCTGCTCGTGATCGAGCTGCCGCTCCAGGTCGCCGGACAGCGCCGTCACCGATTTGAATTCCTTTTGAAGATCGCGCGCATCCGATTTCAGCTCGCTGATCTTCTCGCGCGCCTGCCGTTCCAGGGTCTTGCTCTTTTCCAGGGCGGTTTTGGTGTTTTCGACGCGCCCTTCCAGCGCATCGATGTGCCGCTGCGCCTTGCGCAGTTCCTGGACGCTGATGCGGTTCGCTTCGCTGGCCTCGCGCAGCTGCTGCACCTGCTGCTCGATGTGCTCGTTCGCCTCCGCCACCTGCCGGGTTCTGTCCTTCAGCAGCGACTGAGCCGTGGAAAGCTCGATACGCGTTTCCTTGTGGTCATCCTTCTCCGCATGCAGGTCGCTGTGCAGGGAATCGGATTTTTCGTTGGCGCCGGCCAGGTCGGCCGCCAGGCGCGACTGCTCCTTGTTGAGCGCGTCGATCTGCTTGCCGAAATCGCGTGCCTGTTCCTTCATGGCGTCAGCGGCCCGAACCAGCTGGGAGTCGCGGTCCGCCACCTCCGACTGGGAAGCCGCGAGTTCGATGCGGGTTGCCTCGTGGTCCTTTTGCAGGGACTCCGACCTTTCATTGGCGCCGGCTAGGTCGGCCGCCAGGCGGGACTGCTCCTTGTTGAGCGCGTCGATCTGCTTGCCGAAGTCGCGTGCCTGCTCCCTCATGGCATCATCGGCCTGGACAAGCTGGGAGTCGCGGTCCGCCACAACAGACTGTGAAGCCGCGAGTTCGATGCGGGTCGCCTCGTGCTCCTGCTGTTCGTGCTGCAGGACCTTCTCCTGCTCGTTGGCCGCGTCGGCGGCAACGGTAAGCTGACCCTCCAACGTGCGGATTTCGGCGTCGAGCTGCTGCTTCTGCAGTTCAAGCAGTTCGAACGTCTCCTGCAGTTGTGCCTCGCGGTCGGAGAGCGAGGTCTGCACCGCGGCGAGATCTATGCGGGCCTGGTTGTGGCTTTCCTGCTCCTGCTGCAGTTTCTGTTCAAGCGTCTGGGCGGCATCGGCTATGGCCTGGATGTCGTTCAGCAACTGATCGCGCTCAATACTGACCTGATCAATCTGCGAGCGCAGGTTCACCGTTTCGGTGTGGCTGGCCGCCAGGTCGATGCGCATGCTCTCCACTTCCGTTGAAATGGTGATCAGATCATTGTGCAGGCGCGCAATCTCCGAATTGTCCATTTTCTTGATGCGCTCGAACTCGCGCACCGTCCCGGACAGCGTGTCGATGAGCTGCTCTTTCTTGCGCGCATCAGATCGCATCTCGCCGGCATCGTGGAGAAGGTCCTCGATCCGCTGATCGGCCAGTTGTTTGTCGCCGGCCAGCGCCGCGAGGTCGCTTTGCAGCTTGTCGGAACGCACATTGTTCAGGGCGACCTCGTCCTGCGCGGATCGCAACTGGGTTGAAAGCTTGGCGGATTCGCTTGCGAAACCGGCCCGCATCTGGTCGGCCTTGCCCTTTATTTCGGCAAGGCTCAAGGGCACGGTGGCCTCGATCCGCTTTTCGGTGAGCTTGACGACCCTTCCATAGATTGTCGGCGTTATCAGCATTGCCAATATCGCCGCCGCAAGGAACCCCAATGCGAATATGAGAAGAAACTCAATCACCCGATACGTCCACGGATTTCGTTATCCCTACCACTAGCAGGTAATACCGATGGGTCTGAATTTCGACCCCCGCGAAATCAGGCGGCCTGCGCCGTGTCGCGGGACAAAGATCCGTACCTTCGGTATTACCCCCTAAATTTCACTGAGCATGGTAGCAGAAAAGGGTAAAGATTGCGCGACGCAAGGCACAACCCCGGCCGAATCCGTCGGGGTGTGCCATATCTACAATTGTCCGGAATATGACGCGGTCAGGAATCTGCGCGCCTAAAACGGATTCCAGGTGGGACGGGGCGTCAGCTTGAGATAGCCGATATTGATGCCGATCCGGGCGCCGATGCCGGTGCGGATCGGGACGATGACCACATGGCCGCCCTGGAGCACGGTCATGCCGACCCCGGCCACCGCATAGGCCTGTCCGCTGACACCGGCGAAGCGGCCGTAGATGTCCTCGATGCTCTGCAACTCGTAGACCAGCATCATCACGCGGCTGCCCTGGCCGCCATAGTCGAACCCGAGGGACGGCCCCTGCCAGAAGACCGGGTGCTCGCCGGCGTTCTTGGTATAGAGCTGGCCTTCGCCATAGGTCAGGCCGCCGACGATTGCGCCGGAGCCTTCTTCGCCGAGAACATAGCCGTTCGGCAGGCCGTATTGCTCGAACGAACGCTCCACGACCCGTGCCAGGCCATCGGTCGCCTGGCCGAAATAATTGTGTCCCTCGTCGACGATTTCCTGCATCGTATAGGGCTCGGAACCGACCGGCTGGGCGTGCTGCGCAAGGGCTGGCGAATGTGCAGCCGCGAACACCAGGGCGGCCGCCGCAAGCTGACTGACGACGACGGCAATTGCACCAAATGTGCGCTTCATCCTATATCTCCATTCCGGTATTAACTCGGCGCTCATATTGCGTGCGTATCATCGCGTGAGGACGTTAACAGTCGGTTTACCAACTGTGGTGTCTTTGTGGCGTTTCGTGCATATAGGGAGCCACGACTGACAGAGTGCAGGCATGTGGCCGGGGCTGGCCATAGAAGGAGCAGAATATGTCTTCAAATCCCAATCTGACGCTTTCAGGATCAGACCTGGCGGCGCTCCTTTGCAGCCGGGTATGCCACGACATCATTTCCCCGGTGGGCGCCATCAACAACGGTCTGGAACTGCTTGACGAAGGTGGGGCAGACGAGGACGCGATGGACCTGATCCGGACCAGCGCGCACAATGCTTCGGTGCGGCTGAAATTCGCGCGCCTGGCGTTCGGCGCTTCCGGCTCCGTGGGCGCTTCGATCGATACCGGCGAGGCGGAAAAGGCGGTCATGGATTTCGCCAGCGCCGACAACAAGACCGAGATCACCTGGCAGGGCAGCCGGGCCATCGTCGCCAAGAACAAGGTGAAGCTGCTGCTGAACCTGTTCCTGGTCGCCTACGGGTCGATTCCGCGCGGCGGCGCCATTTCAATCATCCTCGAAGACCTCGAGACGGCTCCAAAATTCACCCTCAAGGCGAGTGGCAAGATGGTACGCGTGCCGCCCAAGTTCCTGGAAATCCACAGCGGTGAAAGCAGCGAGCCGATCGATGCGCATTCCATCCAGCCCTACTACACGGTGCTTCTTGCCGAGGCCGCCGGAATGACGATCAATTCAACGGCCGGCGCCGATGAGGTCGTCTTTATCGCCGCATGACGGATGGGCGTCCGACCCCGGCGTGTCCGGGGCATTAAGCGTAAATTAATCCTCTCTGGTAACCAATTCTTACTCTCTGACAACTAGAGTCAGTGCCATGACGGGGCGACATTGGTCTGCCCTTCGCGGGTGCAAGCGGCTGTTAGGCGGCGATGTGCCCGGGGGTCTGTATTGGGGAGATATGACGATGCAACGGCTGATTTTGGTCGATAAATCGGTGATTATTCGCAAGGTGGCGAAGCGTATCCTTTCGGACCTTGGGTTCCTGGTTTCGGAAGCGGACGACGCGCAGACGGCGCTTTCGATCTGCAAGGGTCGCGTGCCAGCGGTCATGATCGTTGATGCCTGCCTGCCCGGCGCCACGGACCTTATTGAAGAGGTTCGGGAGCTTCCCGGCGGCGACAAGGTGAAAATCTACTACTGCCTCATCGAGGGCAAGCTCAAGCACATGATGCAGGGCAAGCGCGCTGGCGCGGATGATTTTCTGCTCAAGCCGTTCGACCGGGAAATCCTTACGAAAGTCTTCTCCGACCAGTCGAAGACCGCCGCCTGAGCGGCGGTATCGCCTGGCTGAAGAGCAGCGGGTCCGGCCGACGGCCGGAGATCGCGAATGCCGTTCGCCCAGCGGGCCTGTAAACCTTTCAGTCTGATTCTTTTCATCCGTCGGGGCACCGCCGAAAGCGCGCTCGCCCGTTGTTTTACAGTAGCCTCGCCATGTGATCCGGCGCGCACGCGGGGCCGGCGTTAATGCCGTGTTTACCGGCCGGATTAAGCAAAACCGCACAGGAAAAACCCGCCGGAAGCGTTGCTTCGGCGGGTTAGATGATGCTTTGAGTGGAGCGCCGACTAAGGCTCAGGCGCTTTCGAGAATCTCGCTGTCTTCCGGTTCGCGCAGCACATAACCGCGCCCCCACACCGTTTCGATGTAGTTGCGCCCCCCGGCCGCAGTTGCCAGCTTCTTGCGCAACTTGCAGATGAATACGTCGATGATCTTCAGTTCCGGTTCGTCCATTCCGCCGTACAGATGGTTGAGGAACATTTCCTTGGTCAGGGTCGTGCCCTTGCGCAGGGAAAGCAGCTCCAGCATCTGGTATTCCTTGCCGGTCAGATGCACGCGCTGGCCGCTGACCTCGACGGTCTTGGCATCGAGATTGACCAGCAGGTCGCCGGTGGTGATCACCGACTGGGCGTGCCCCTTGGAACGGCGGACGATGGCGTGAATGCGGGCGATCAGCTCGTCCTTGTGGAACGGTTTGGTCATATAATCGTCGGCGCCGAAGCCGAGACCCCTGACCTTGTCTTCAATGCCGGCCATGCCGGACAGGATCAGTATCGGTGTTTTGACCTTGGAAAGGCGAAGGGTCCGCAGCACTTCGTAGCCCGACATGTCGGGAAGGTTCAGATCCAGCAGGATGATGTCGTAGTCATATAATTTGCCGAGATCCACGCCTTCTTCACCGAGGTCGGTGGTATACACATTGAAACTTTCCGACTTGAGCATCAGCTCGATGCTCTGCGCCGTCGCGCTGTCGTCCTCGATCAATAATACCCGCATGAATTTCCCCTTTTCCGCCGCAGAAGGCCGCAACGGCCTATGCCACTCTGCGGATCGAGTCGTTGCCTGCCGAAAACCTGCCATCAAATGGTTAACAAATTCTAATTCAGTATGGCAACCCTTAATTGTCGCGTCAGTTGAACTCCACAACTACTTGATTCTTAATGGTAATTGAAAAACCAAATGTTAATCAATCACATTAAGAAATGCTTATAACCGACTCGGTAGACTCACGAAAGAAATCTTCTTGTAGCGGTCTTTCATTTACCCGGTTTTAAGCGATTGGCCCTATGATTAACGATGTCCGTAAACGAAAGGTTACCAAATCGGCCAATTAGGTTGATTCCCAGGCTTTTTGGGCGTGCGGATCGGGTGCCGGAGGGGCGGATGAATAACTGGTATGCCGGTATCTCGCGTCACGGGAGTATTGCGTATGAAATCGAGTGAGAGCCTTGTTCGCCTGAAGGAGTTTCAGGTCAACGACAAACGCCGACAGCTGAACCAGATTCAGCTGATGATGTCCGAGTTCGAGCGGATGGCCGCTGAGCTCGAGTATCAGATCGCTGCCGAGGAGAAAAAGGCGGGGATTTCGGATCCGACTCATTTCGCCTATCCGACCTTTGCCAAGGCGGCGCGGCAACGCGCCGACAATCTGCAGGGCTCCATCCGCGAATTGCGGGTGCAGCAGGATGCGGCGGAACTCGCGGTCGAGGAGGCCGAGGCCGAGCTTGAAAAGGCGGCCGCACTGGAAAGCCGCGACACCAATACACGCAGTTCCAAGGCGGGCTGACCGGCCCGCCGCATCATGACATTGCCGCTTGTTCGGTGAACGCATCCGCTATGGGGTGTCTGTGACCGCCGGGATGCGCTACCGGACCCCGGCCTGGCGCCGTCGGTTGCGCGTGCACCGCGATTCGCCCATATTGCGATCAACACCATCGCGGCCGAGGTTGGTCATTGCCCTATCAGTTGTTGCTGCCACCCCTGCTCTTTGCCGGACCGTTCTTCCTGGGGCTCGGCCTGACCCTGCCATTGGTGCGGTTCGAGAAGCTCTATTTCTTCGAGGAAACGCCGTCGCTGATCGGAATCGTCGTCACCTTGTGGCGTGACGGCAGCATCCTCCTCGCACTGCTCGTCGCGTTGTTTTCAGCAGCATTCCCCATCGCCAAGGTGCTGACCGTTTTCTACGAGGCAGCGGTGCGCGGCAACGGCGAGGCGGTGCGGCCAGGATTGCTGAGCAGTTTCATCCCGCTGCTTTCCAAATGGTCGATGATGGATGTGCTGCTGGTGGCGCTGGTCATCGTCGCGGCGAAAACCAGCGGTGTCGCCGATGCGTTCACCCAACCGGGCCTGTGGTTCTATGCGGCATCCGCCGTGGCCGTGACGGCGGCGCACTGGATGCTGCAGATGCGGGCAGCCGTGACGCCGGGCGGCAGTCGAGGCGATTGAGTTTTCGGGGAGTGATCGGTATGGGACCGGCCCGTGGGTGGCCGGCCGCGCTTTAGTGGCGGTATTGTTGAATGCGTGTCGTACGAAGGCCTGCCAGACCATGCGCGTCAATCGAGGCCTGCCAGGAGAGGAATTCCTCAACGGTCAGCGTATAGCGCTCGCAAGCCTCTTCGAGGCTGAGCAATCCGCCCCTGACAGCCGCAACCACTTCCGCCTTGCGGCGGATGACCCAGCGACGCGTGGTGCTGGGCGGCAGGTCGGCGATTGTCAGCGGACTGCCGTCCGGGCCAATCACGTACTTTATTCTCGGTCGAACCATTTCGGTCATTGGACTCTCTGTACACACTCAAAGACCTAACTGCGCACACAATACCGATTGAGGTTTAAAGATTGTCTAAACAAACCGCCGCAACTTTATGCAACGTTGATCGCGGGTTATTTGAACGGCGACGGTCACGCCCGCGTGCCGGCGAATAATTCGGAACTTGCCGCGGTCCGGGCAATTGCATATATCAGTGCCGGAAGCTTGATTGGCGCCTTTAACGCCTTTGAATGCGGAACAAGACCTTGAACACACTTGATATCGACAAGAAGCCTGAAGACACCCGGGTTGTCGTCGCCATGTCGGGCGGCGTCGATTCCTCCGTCGTCGCGGGCCTGCTGAAGCGCCAGGGCTACGATGTCGTCGGCGTGACGCTGCAGCTCTATGACCACGGCGCCGCGGTGCACCGGGCCGGATCGTGCTGCGCGGGCCAGGACATCGACGACGCGCGCCGGGTGTCCGAAACGCTCGGCATCCCCCACTATGTGCTCGACTACGAACAGCGGTTCCGCGAGGCGGTCATCAACCCGTTCGCGGAAAGCTATGTGGCCGGCGAGACGCCGATCCCGTGCGTCGCATGCAACCAGACCGTCAAGTTCGCCGATCTTTTGAAGACGGCGCGGGAACTCGGCGCCGACGCGCTGGCGACCGGCCACTATATCCGCTCGCGGGCCAACGGGGCGCACCGGTCGCTTTACCGTCCGATCGACGGCGACAAGGACCAGAGCTATTTCCTGTTCGCCACGACTCAGGAGCAGATCGACTATCTGCGCTTTCCCCTCGGCAATATGTCGAAGGCGGAAACCCGGGCACTGGCGGGCAGCATGGGGTTGAACGTGGCCGACAAGGCCGAGAGCCAGGACATCTGTTTCGTGCCGCAGGGCAAGTACAGCGATGTCATCACCAAGCTTCGGCCGGAAGCGGCCCGGTCAGGTTCCATCGTGCATATTGACGGGCGCGTGCTCGGCCGGCACGACGGCATCATGCACTACACGATCGGCCAGCGCCGCGGCATCGGCGTCGCGGTCGGCGAGCCGCTCTACGTCGTCCATCTGGATGCGCCGACGGCCCGCGTCGTTGTCGGCCCGCGCTCGGCGCTCGAAACGCACCGTCTCTTCCTGCGCGACATCAACTGGCTCGGCGACGGGCCGGTCTCCGACCTGCCGGCCGGTGGTTTCGCGTGCTTTGCCAAGGTGCGCTCGACGCGCCCGCCGCGGCCGGCAACGGCCTGGTTCCGGGACGACACGCTTATGGTCGAACTGGCGGACGGCGAGGCGGGGATCGCGCCGGGCCAGGCCTGCGTGCTCTATTCGAGCGACGGCGACGATGCGCGGGTCTTTGGCGGCGGGTTCATCGAACGGACCGAACGCACCGACAAGGCAGAGCGGCAGTTGCAGTCGCTGCTTTCACAGGACATGCCAGCAACCGCCGCCCACCCGGGCTGATCAGGCCGGTCCGGCGCTTTCAGGGCCTGCGCTCACGCGCTGGCCGGTGAAGCTGGTTGCGAATGAGTGCACCGGATCGGTGGTCGGGGCGAGCGGGTTCTCGCCCTTCTCGAATGTCTGGCCCGAATAGGAGCCTTCGACGCTCCGGTACGCGCCGTCCTTCAGGTCGGAAAACGTCAGCTCATAGGTGGTGCGGGTGATGCCGTCGCCACCGCCGGTTTCCTTGACGTCGAAATTGAACGAGATCAGCTCGGCCTTCGCCGTGCCGGTGCCCGTCTTGGTCCAGGCGCCGAGGCTGGCGGTGAAGCCGATCAGCGCTTCCTGGTCGCTGACCTGGGAGACGCTGCCGCCCGGCGAGAACGACAGCACCCGCTGGTGGGCATTGTCCTGGAGCAGGATGTAGGATCCCTCCATGGCGCCGGTTCCCTCATTCGCCTGGGCGCTGCCGGCGAAGATCAGGGCTGTGGCCACGGTCGTGGTCAATAGTGCGGTCCGGATCATGGGGACCTCCTTTGCAATGGTGGATGTATCGGCCTATTCGGCGACGATGCGGGTGCCTTCGAAGTTCGTTCCGAAGCTCCTGACCGGCGCTTCCGAAGGCTTCAGCGGATCCTGGCCTGTTGCGAAGGCTTCGCCCGAGAACGTGCCGGAGACGTACTGGTAACTGCCGTCCACCGGGTTCGAGAATGTCAGGTCGAAGACGATCATCGAGGGGCCGTGCCCGGAATCCACCGGGTCCGGTTGATTGAAGTCGACAATGCTGGCCGTGACACTGCCGGGACCGGTCTTGGTCCAGGAACCGAGGCCGGACGTGTAGCCGACCGCGTTCTGCTGGTCGCTGATCTGGCTGACGGTGCCGCCGCTTTCGAAGGTCAGCACCCTTTGGTGCTCGTCGCTCTGGCGCAGCAGATAGGCGCCATCGATCGTGCTTGAGTCGCTTTCGACCGCCAGGGCAGCGGTCGGGATCGCCAGTGCGGCGACCAAAGCTGTTGCGAGTACGGGAAGTTTCGTCACTACCGTTTCCTCCGTATGGGTGTGTTCGCCCCCACCGGTTCGGCCGGTTTCATGACAGGATGTGGTGACCGATTATGGCCGGTTTTAGATTCGTGGATATAGACTTTAGGATCATGAACGAAAAAGGCCGGCACAGGAGCCGGCCTCTTTCATTCCGGAATTGGAAGTGCGCTACTCGGCGGCGACGGCCTGGCGGGCGGAGACGAATTCGACGATCGTCTCGATGATGCGGTCCTGGTCGGCGCGCTGCAGATAGGGATGCATCGGCAGGCACAGGATCGAGTTCGGCAACTGCTCGGTCACCGTCATTTCGCCCGGGCCCTTCGGATAATGCGCATAGGCCGGCTGCTGGTGCAGCGGCTTGACGTAGTAAACAACCGAGGGAATGCCGTTGTCGCCCAGATGCGCCTTGAGGGCATCGCGGTCGACGGTCTCGATGGCGAACTGCGCCCAGGCCGAGACCATGCCGTCCGGCGTTTGGGGAACGCGCACATGTTCCTTCAGATTGTCGCGATAGTAGTCGGCGATCGTCTGGCGCGCGGCCAGTTCCTCGTCGAAAATGGCAAGCTTTTCCAAAAGCACCGCGGCCTGGATCGTGTCGAGCCGCGAGTTGAGGCCGATATGAATGTTGTCGTACTGGCTCTCGCCCTTGCCGTGGAAGGCATAGGAGCGGAGCTTTTCCATCATCGCGTCGTCATTGGTGAACATGGCGCCGCCGTCGCCGTAACAGCCGAGCGGCTTGGCCGGATAGAAGCTGGTCGCGGCTACGTGGCCGAACGACCCGCAGCGTCCCTGCGGTGTTGAACCGCCAATGCTCTGGGCTGCGTCGGAGAGCACGTAGAGACCGTGCTTCTCGCAGATCGACGTGATTGCCGGGTAGTCGGCAGGGGTGCCGAAAAGGTCGACGGGGATCACCGCCTTCGGTACGAGTTTGCCTTCGGCCTTGACCGCCTCGATCGCCTCCTCGAGGCGCGCCGTGTCGATATTGTAGGTCTCGCGTGCAATCTCGACGAAGACCGGCGTCGCGCCGGTGAGTGCCACCACCTCAGCGGTTGCCGCGAAGGTGAAGGACGGAACGAAAACCGCGTCTCCCGGACCGATCTCCCACGCCATCAGCGGAACCAGCAGCGCATCGGTTCCGTTGGCGCAACCGATGGCGTGCGTGACGCCAAGATAGTCGGCGATCTTCGCCTCGAATTCCGAAACCTCCGGGCCGAGAATGTAACGGCCTTCGCTCAGGACCTTCGAGACGGCCTGCTCTATGCGCCCGCCAATGCGCGCCCGTTGCGCGGCAAGATCGATAAACTGCATGTTGTACTTTGTCCCCCTGCGGAAAACACTGATGGCCGCCCGTGGTATTGTCAATATTCAGCCAGCAATCAGCGAGATGTCAGCAGTTATCCGGGCCCCAACACGCCGGATAACTGCAACCCCGCCAACAATAACGCTGAATCCCTTCAAATCTAGCTAATACGCTGTCATTGCACATATTTCTACCCCGCCGTCTTCACACAAACCTGCAGATTGTAACCGCAGGTGATCGGCATTTTAGCCATTTTTTGCGGCCGAAAGGCCGCGTCAGACGTGGGTAACGGTGCCGGCCGAAAGGATGCGGATGACCGCGAGACCCTCCTCGGCGGGGGTTCTTGCCGGCGCACCGGTGCGGATGCAGTCGATGAAATGCTGGATTTCCCGGGTCAGCGGCAGACCGTCGGCAATCGCGACATAGCGCGCGTCGGCGGTCTCGTACTCGAGGCCTGCGTCACTTTTCCACACCTTGTGGTCATAGACGGCGAGCTTCTGATCCCAGGGGGCGACATCGTCGAACACCGCCATGGCCTTGTCGCCGACGACGGTCAGCCGCCGTTCGCGATAGGGGTTGAGGCGCGCGGCGAAAACGTGGCTGCGAATACCGCTCGGGAAGGCAAGATGCAGGTGGGCGAAGTCGCTCAGGTGGTTGAGCACGGCGGAGCCTTCGCCGCGGATGTCGCTGGGCTCCTCGCCGGTGAGCGCGATGATCAGCGACAGATCGTGCGGTGCGATGTCCCACAGCGCGTCGTTCTCGGCGTGGAACTTGCCGAGGCCGACCCGGTGTGAATGGATGTACTGGATGGTGCCGAGCGCGCCGTCGGCGACCATTTCGGCGAGCGCCTCGAAGGCAGGATGGAAACGCAGCACATGGCCGGTCATGACCGTCACGCCCGCGGCGATGCCGGCATCAACCACTTTCTGTGCGTCATCGACATTGAGGGCGATGGGCTTTTCGACCAGCACATGCTTGCCGGCGGCGATGGCCCTGAGGGCGAAATCGGCGTGGAACTGCGGGGGCAGGGCGAGCACGACGGCGTCGATTTCCTTGTCCCGAAGGATCTGTTCGATGTCCCGGGCCGGGACGTCGAATGCCTCGGCGAGCGCCCCGGCGCGGGCGATGTCAGCGTCGGCGACGGCAGCGAGGGCCCCGAGTTCGCTCAGGGTCCTGACGTGGTTCCTGCCCCAGTAGCCGCAGCCGATGACGGCGATGGCCGGATTGGTCTTCATTGCTTTGTTCTTAGCTGTTTTGGTTGTTGTCGCGACGCCATATCGGCAGCGGGCCGGGCACGCAAGGGGCAGGCGGCCTTTTGTGCAAGCTTTTGCTTGACACCGGCAAGCGCGCGCCATTATATCGCGCCGTTCCTTACCGGTATGGCGGGGTAGCTCAGGTGGTTAGAGCAGCGGAATCATAATCCGCGTGTCGGGGGTTCGAGTCCCTCTCCCGCTACCAAAAACCTAATAAAATCAATCGTTTATGAGATCGCTTGTTATCGGCAAGCGCCTGAATTACTGTTGCACAAGGCTTGCACAAAGCTTTCACAACAGTTGCACATACGTGCACTCTGATCTGAACTTCAGGGTAACGATGGTCGAAAAACATACGATCGAAAACGGCAAGGTTCACATTTATAAGCGGCTGGGAAGCCCTATTTGGCAGTGCTCAACTTACTTAGCCGGCAAAAATCGTCGGGTCAGTACCAAGCAAGATGACCTGCAAGAAGCAAAGGGATTTGCTAAGGGCTGGTACGAAGATTTGCTCAGCAAGCAAGAGAAGGGGGAGGTTGTAAAAGAAAAGACCTTTACCGAGGCAGCTAAGCAATTTGAGCGCGAATACGAAATTATGACCGAGGGCGAGCGTAACGCCAAATATGTGGCTGACCACATGGCACGCCTAAGAAACCATCTCGTTCCGTACTTTGGCGCCAAGGGACTTTCAGAGATCAAGCCAGGATTGGTACAGAAATACCGAATGTTTCGGCTGCAAAGCCCACCAAAAGCAGACCCCAACCGAAGATTCAAAAAGCCCTCCCGCACTACCATGTTGCATGAAATGGTAACTCTGCGACAAGTGCTTAAGACTGCCGTCCGACACGGCTGGCTGGAGATGGTACCCGATCTCTCGATGCCCTATCGGAAATCCGCAAAGGTCAGTCACCGGGCCTGGTTTTCTCCCGAGGAATACGAAACGCTCTACACGGCGACCCGGGAAAATATCAAACGGTTCGCGGAAACGATTCAACAGAACGAGTTGGACAAAAAACAATACCTCCACAATCTGAATCCCAAGCGCAATAAGCATCAAGAGATGTTTGCTGCCCAGCTTCACGATTTGGTGCTGTTTTTAGCTAATACGGGCCTGAGACCCGATGAAGCCAAATGCCTACAGTTTCGCGATGTGACGATTGTTCAACGCAAAGGAAAAAAGTCCATCTTGGAAATTGAAGTTAGAGGTAAGCGCGGGGTTGGATATTGTAAGAGTACGCTAGGGGCGGTTGAACCATTTCGCCGCCTGCAAGAACGGCATTTGGAACGAAATAACCCCCAGCCAACCGATCTTGTTTTTCCCCATGATCACAAGCGGCAGTTCAATCAGATCCTTGGCAATCTGGGCTTGAAGAAAGATCGTGACGGCAATACTCGAACTCTATACAGCCTCCGTCACACCTACATAAGCATGAGATTGATGAATGGAGCTGACATCTATCAACTAGCTAAAAACTGTCGTACTTCAGTGGAGATGATTGAGAAGCATTATGCATCCCACCTGAAGAATCGTATCGATGAAGATCGAATCAACGTTTATAGATAGGAATAAATCCGGATTGAACCGCCAGGGCCAAAGCCTCGAAATATACCAACTTGCTAGGTTCGGG
The DNA here is from genome assembly GCF_004959855.1 of Nitratireductor sp. XY-223. GTDB lineage: Bacteria > Pseudomonadota > Alphaproteobacteria > Rhizobiales > Rhizobiaceae > Hoeflea_A. The sequence continues at coordinate 186,190 of NZ_SPNT01000009.1, forward strand.
CTCCCAGACATTAGGCTTCTTAGGTATCCAGGGTTTTAACTGCGGAAAATGCTGAACTAGAGCTGCTGCTTCAGCATATTTGTTTGCATGGTATTGCTGTCGATTAACCTCGGTCACCTTTGTGGGTGATTTTCGCGCCTGGACGCCAATAGTTTGTATTACCGCCCTGGTTCCAGCAGATTTTCGGGTAGCGGTTCTATGATCCTCCAACACGATTGCATGCGGGGAGAACTGACCGATCCAACAGTGGATGGTGCGTCTGGCACAACAAGGATTTTGTCTGGCTCTTTGCGATAGCCGCCAGTATCTTGGTTCTTTGCCCACCAACAAGACGTAGCCGACGCGACTCGACCGTACAGCCACTGACAGTACGACGATGTCGCTAGCCTTCATGGTGTTCGTACGAGTCAAGTAAGTGATTGGCCAGCTGTTTCAGAGTATTGTGTCGCGTTTTCTTGTCCAGCCAGTGATGCGGCGCATCGGGCACGGTAGACAACCTTTCCCTCAGCTCAATCTCGCCATGCTTGAATATGTCAGCAAACAAAATATCCAATGGCTCACTGTAAATCGTCGATAGCTGGCACAGCTCCTTTATCGGCGGTATGCGTGTACCGTTCTCCAACCGAGACATCATTGGCTGGCTGATATTAAGCAGGTGGGCACAATCTAGTTGCGTCAATCCAACCCTTCTTCTTGCAAACCTCAAGCATAACGTATGATTGTCGTACATGTTGTTTTGTTATTTATTTTATAAATACTTAATATTTAGGTAAATTGACATCGAAAAATGTCAAATTCCTAATAGAGCTTAGTAATACCACGAACTCGGCCTGGGGTTTGATATTCCTTGCGTCGTAGGGGTTTCCACCCCTACGACCACCCAGTCCAAGTTCGATACTTACCTAAGCTCTGACGCCCAGTTTATGAATTTGCATAAAGTGCAGTAGACCCTCCGACATGTTGGCCGGAATGTTGTATACACTATACAAATCTCGTTTCTTTCACTATATTAGGTTTGTTTTATATTTTTGTTATGATGTTTCGTTGAAAGTCTAATCCCTTGATATATGAAATGCTTTATTTACTGCCGAAAATCCCTTGAGGCGGAAGATCGGCAAACCATGTCCCTTGGCTCACAGGCCGAGGAAATCGAGCGGCTGATCGGCAATGACCAGGCGTTGACTGTCGTCGATCGTTACGAGGAGGCCTGCAGCGCCAAACAGCCGGGTCGGCCGCTGTTTAACGAGATGTTGGATAGAATTGAAGCCGGTGAAGCCGAGTGTATTGTTGCCTGGCATCCGGATCGCCTGGCCAGAAATGCAGTCGATGGTGGCCGGCTCATTCACCTTCTGGATCGCGGGAAGCTGTCCCACCTGCAGTTTTGCTCCTATCAGTTCGAGAACAGTCCCCAGGGCAAGTTCATGCTCAATATCATCTTTGGCTACTCCAAATATTACGTCGACAACCTGTCCGAGAACGTGAGGCGGGGGCTGCGTACCAAGATCCGCAGCGGTTGGCACGCAAATCAAGCACCCACCGGCTATCGCAACTGCAAAGAGACCAGGACAGTAGTGCCTGATGGCGAGCAATTTGCCATGGTGCAGGAGATATTCAGCCTGCTATTGTCTGGTTGCTACAGTGTTTCCCAGGTTCATGGAATAGTTCGTTCCCGAAACAAGGTGTGTCCGGCGCCTTCGAGCGTATACAATATTCTGCGTAATCCTTTTTACGCTGGCTATATAAGATCAAGGGGCCAGCTCTACCCCGGCGCCCATACGCCTGCTGTGTCCAAAGCTGACTTTGAGAAGGCGCAAGCCATCTTGAGTCAAGCAAGGAAAACCAGACCAAGACGGCTGCGTTTTGACTATAGCAGTGTGTTCAGTTGCAGTGCTTGCGGGTTTGGCGTTTCTGCTGAGCGGAAAATAAAACCGAGCGGGCGAGAATACACCTATTACCACTGTACCCAAAGAGGCCGCGGCTGTGCCGAGCCCTCTATTGAAGGCCGGGAGTTGGAGCGGCAGATTGTGGCATTTCTAGGCGAAATTGAGTTGCCGCCTCAGCCCTCCGCTGCATTCCAAAGGGAGATAGAAATAGCCAGGACTGAATTGGTCGCGGTAAGGGCCAAGGCTAGGCAGGCTCAAACACAAACAGCTACTGACCTGAAACGACAGATTTCCAATCTGACCGATATGAGGTTGCAAGAATTGATACCGGCCGATGAGTTCACACGCAAACGCCAGCAGTTGGAACGGCAGGTAAATGCTACGGCTGAGAAGATCAAGGAGGTTGACGGGGAGATCGCGATGTTCGAACCCCTTACGGTGCTTCATATCCTGCTCAGCAAAGCCAGATCATGGCTGACTTCCGTGGTCATTGAGGAAAAAAGGGTCTTGTTGCTACTGTTATGTTCGAACCCGACCATCAGAGACAGAAAAGCTATATTATCAGCGCGCAATCCCCTGTCGGAATTGATTTTTTTGCATGGGTTTACAAGACACCTCACAGACGTGAAGAATGGTGGAACTAATCCGATAGATGTAAAGGTTGTCCGAACAGAGTTCCAAACTCGCCTCCAAGACTTCCTTGCCGATCCCGAGACCCGCGAACTTGCCAAAGACGCCCGCCGGTTCATTGAGAGGGTGGAGCCGGCGTTGTTAGCTGGAAATGATAACAACGCACTTCTCCCCCAGGAAACAGAGAGATCAAAACCCGGAGCCGGCTAAAAACGTCGCTTTTACGACAATCCGCTGACCTGGGATGTTTGCACGATTTAAGTCAGTCGGATGACTTACTTTGCTGCTTGTTCGATTGGATTGCCGGCAAACTGCATGTTGATACCAGTCTTCGCAAAAATGGCAGCGGCAATCGGTTGACAATGCTGCCTTTTGTTTTCTTATGAAAAAGGGCGATCGACACCTGAGTTAGAGAAATCGACCGCCCACAGATCAGGAGACACTGAGTCGCCTGTTTTGTCATGGTTCCCTAAGGAACAACTAGAAGTATAACCGCCTGGGTAACCACAGACAATAAAAAGGCCGTGGATAATTGCCTCGGTCATGGGCGGATTGGTTGCTGTCTCCGACTATGGTTGGAGAGTTCCAATGGGTATTCTGCGTAAACACGCCATTCCTTTTGCCGGCAATGCAAAGATCATGTCAGTGCTGCAATGCAATGTAGTGGGCAAGAGGATGCACGGAACCAGCCTTGGCGCCCATGATCTCAAGGCCCAAAGGCGTCACCTTCAAAAGCAGATCAGGAAACTTTGCCGGGAGGTGGCTGACTTGCGTGTTGAGAATGCCAGGTTAAGGGTCGAGGCTGGCAAACAGTAACATATTGGTATTGGAAGTCTGTTTACCGGACTTGCAGCCGCATGTGTCCACTACTAGCTGGCCGAGTGCCGGCTTATTATCATTGTCCGTGCTATGAGCAATCCCGACAGCACGGCGATCATGGGAAAGACCAGCGGGCGGCACCCACAGCGGTTGTTTGGCATACGCAACCAGGACCGGCTCCAGAGCATCGCTATTTACGGTCAGACTGGTACAGGCAAGTCCAGTTTGATGTCCTGTCTGATGAAGAACGATCTGAAAAACGGAACGGCCTTTTGCCTTATAGACCCCCATGGTGATCTGGCTCTTTCGGTTGCCAATTCTCTGTCACGAAACCAAATTTTCTGGAATGCCGGCGATCCGAACTGCAAGTATGGCTATAATCCGCTCACTCGCGTGTCAGAGCAATACCGCCCCTTGGTGGCCTCCGGTCTCATTGATACGCTGAAAAGCCAATGGTCTGATGCCTGGGGCCCGCGTATGGAGCATATATTGCGATACGCGCTCCTTGCATTACTCGCCCAGCCGCAATCCAGTTTGCAAGACATCATTCCACTGTGTCTGAACAAGAATTTCCGCAGGATTGTCCTCAACAATGTCACCGATAGCCAGGTTCGGTTTTTCTGGCGAACCGAATATCCAGCCATGAATCATCAAAACAACACAGAGGGTGTGGCATCGATTGCCAACAAGCTCGGTGCATTCCTGGGAAATCCCATAATCAGAAAAGCGGTTTGCGATCCGGAAAAGCCGTTGCGCTTTAGACAGCTGATGGATGAGGGCACGGTGCTGGTGGTCAACCTGGCCAAGGGTGTGTTGGGGGCTGATGTTTCCAACATCCTTGGTGGTTTGATCGTCTCCGGCTTCAATCATGCGGCCTACAGTCGCGGTGAAATGGCAGAAGACAAGAGACGGGCCTATTTCCTGTATGTCGATGAGTTTCACTCGTTCACAACGAAAGCCTTTGCGGACATGCTCTGCGAGCTGCGTAAATACAAAATGGCAATAATTTGCTCCGCACAAACGACGACACAGACTGAGGTTAAACAAATTCAGGACGCCATATTCGGTAATGTTGGGACACTTGTCTCGTTCAGGGTTGGCGCCAAGGATGCGACCATATTATCCAGGCAGTTCGGTGCAGACTTTCCCCAACCGGCCGACCTCATAAACCTGCCCAACTACGAAATGTATATAAAGCTGATGATTGATGGCGCACAAAGCCGGCCGTTTTCCGCTATGACGATCTTACATTGACCGGCTGGATGCTGGCGTCATTTTGGTGGTAGACCTGATTTGCCGGCCATAGCTGCCGCCGGCGGGCCGGATGCCCCAGTTTTTCAATCGTGACGTCACAAATCGCATCTTTATTCTGAAGTTTTTTCTCTCCTAGGAAACACCAGCCACAACGCTGGCCATACAAATTTAGTTGTACTGTCTTACCTTGCAGTCATTCTCAACAGTTCGATGGGTTCTTCAGCAACTCTAACAAAGATTTTGTACTGTCTTGCCTTGCATTCTTTCACTCCTACTGCGGCTTGTTGGAGTGACTGCGCAGGATGGTGATGGCCTCCTTGATCCCGGTGCGAATCAAAGTGAAGGTGAGCACCAGGATGGTGCGGACACTCTCCTCGCAATAGGCGGAGGCAAGGATGTAGACAGTCACCTGCAGGCTGTAGAACAACGCTCCCATGCTGCTGTAGCCGCTGAAACGCTCCACCAGAGCCTGGTTGCAGTGCCCGAAGATCCGGTTGAAAAACTGGCCCAACAAGTCAGAACCCTTCAGGATGAAGCAGAACACAAACCCTGGCAGCAAGACCAGACCAAGCAGCACCAGCAAGCCGTACTTGAGGCAGGGACGATTGAAGAAGCCAGTGCAGCCGGTCTGAAACCGGGCGACGAACGCTTGGAGACGGTTCCAGAAGCAACCCGTGTGGCTGAACTCGGTGCGATTCTGAACAGTGATGACATTGGCCATCGGCAGCACCGTGAGGAAAAAGATGGTCTGGAGCACCAGGCCAATCAGGTACTCGGTAATGGCAAACCAGTCATTGGCAGGGTCATCCACCAACCAGCCCCAGCTCACCAGCAGATCCACCAGGAACATTTGCAGCCCCATGCGGACGATGCTGATGAAGAAGGAGCGCCAGCCGGCCTTTTCCTGGTTGACACCAGCAAGCGGGATGCCGCTCAGTTCGATGAACACTTCCACCAGGCCATCTACCTGGGCGTCCAGGGTGAAGGACATCGCATAACGCAGACCATACACCAGGTTCTTGGTACTCTGGGCGTCCTCCGGTTTTTGCAACCCCACCAACACCAAAAAGGTCACCAACCACACCACGAACACCCGAGAGGCTGTCTTGACCGCTTCCTTGGTGGTCGCGTTGAGGGTGCCGAAGGCGTAGCTTTGCAGGAAGTCACCGTAACCCACGATGGTGTAGAGGACACTCCGGCAGCATGAGAGTGGTTGATCGTATTGGCGATAAGGAGCAATCAGAACACACCAGGGCACACCCACGGCGAACAGAATGAGCGCCGTGACGAGGGAGAAAAACAGCGCAGCCAGCGCCAGAATACCGATGGGCAGGCAGTAGGCCAGCAGCAGGAGCAATCCGACCGTGATCAAGAGCAGCTTCGCGATCGTCCAAAGGATAAGCTCATCATCCCGGCAGCAAGTGCGGCCCAGCAATTTGTTGACAACCGGGCACGGCTTGTCTTCAGGCCAACACAACTCCACTGGTTCTGCCTCGGGTTCTTGAACCACCACTGGAACGGGGGCATGAGGCGATGCGGACTGCTCCGGGCGCGGAACAATTTCAATCTCGGAATTCTCCTTGCTCTCATCTTCTTCAACCGCCTCCTCTTTCTTCTCTTCTTCCGCCTGAGCCAAAAGGCCCCGATCGGGATTGGCCACGGCCACCACATCCTGGCGACGTCTCTCCAGCCTGGCGATCTTGGCCGCCTCCCTTTCCTCCGCCTTGCTCACATGACGCCAGGTGAGATTGAGACACCCACATAGAGCCAGCGATCCGTACCCGATGACGATGATGATCCAGACCAGGAGCAAATCACTCTCATCAAGGGGCTTGAGCGTGGTTTCCGCAGGGCTCTGCGTGTGGGTGGTGTTGGGAAGGCCGGGAGCGGCAGTAGGCGAGACGACGTGGATGGCCGCGGAACTAGGAAGCAAGGTGGGGGCAGGGCTGCTCAACTCCGCCGTTGAAGCCAAAGACGGTTTGAGGCTTTTCGGCACACCGGTTGGAAAACGACTGATCGATGAGTCACTCGGTGCATTGATGATAGGGCGTACACTGGGCTGACGTGTGGTCAGTCTCGACGTCACCTGGCTGGGTGACGGAGTGGGGTTGTTAAGCGGCAGCGCCGTCGGGATTAAGCCGGGCGCCGGAGTGGGGCTTTTCGACGGGCTCCTGCTTGGAGACAATAATGGTAGCCTGGTGCTGGGCGCCATGGTTGGACTGGCGGTGGGCGCCGGCCGGATGGTAGCGGTGAGGGTCACCTCTGGGTTGGTGAGGATGTAGAACTCACTGTCCTCGCCCTCAAGTTCCAGGGTAACAACCACGGTCTGGTTGCCGACTTCCGGACTCAGGAAGTAGGCACTCAACACGATCACAGTGACGCTGTGGTCTTCGGTCACCCCCTCAAGGGAGACATGCACCGTGACGTCGGTGGTGCCGTCAAAGGGTTTGCCTTCGGCTTCGACGATGGCCGTCACGAGTAAATAGCGTTGTGCTTGGCAGACAATGGCTAGGAAAAACAGCCACACCAACTTGAATACAGCGTTGGCCCGCATCGTGCCAGGAGACGCAGGCGAAAGTGCGAGAAATCGCGTTCAGTCAGAATTGTCGCTGCGTGAGAGAATTCTTTGAAAATCCCCAAAAGGTTAGCAGGGATACAAAAGCCAGTCCACCGCTTTGGGTCGATGTTTACAAAAAAAAAGACCGTCCGGATCGAATTGAAACAGTTGCAAAACTGTTAATCCAAAAGCCCTTCGTTTTAGTCCAATAACCCACCACCTGCCTGACAGTCCAACTAGAAATGGTTCCGGTTTTTGTTTGGATGCGGGGGTAGTTGCAATGGACAACCAATCACTAGAAATTACGTCAAAAGCGGGGTGCAAGGTTGCGTTGGTCGCCTTGGCATTGGGCATACTGTTTCTGGGCGTTACAATTACGGTGGTGGCTGCCAGCGCCCAGACCATCACACCCCAGCCGCAATGCAGCCAACCTTTGAAATTAGTCAGTTGCACCAGCAATCAATGTACTGAGATTGGCGAACTAATCTCCTGCACCGGCGATCTGTCCGAGGGTGTGTCGGTTGACCTCGGGAACAGCAGTACCCACACATTCCTTAGTGTCACCGATTTAACTGCGGATATTACTCCAGAGAGCGGAGTAAGGGGAATCGAGTTCTATTCTAAAGGCGATATCACCCTCAACAGCGATACCGGCGACCAAGCGATCACAACGCAAAGTGATCACGGAATACGTGCCGTATCTCTAGGCGGCGGCTCGGTTGCGGTCGATCACCGCGGCACCATCAGCACGACGGGTATTTCAAGTTATGGCATTTCCGCATCGTCCCATGGCGCCGGTACGGTCACGGTCAAACAAAGCGGCATCATCACCGTGGCCGGCGGCTACAGTCATGGCATATCGGGATATTCAGAAGGCGGCGACATCTCCATCGAACTGACCAACAGCGATATCACCGCATCTTTGTCTGACGGAGTATCGTTCAACGACGGCGCCACCAACACGCTGATCCTCCACGAGACTGTGACCATCACCGGCGGCTACTATGACGATGTTTACGGCGGTTACGAAGATGTTTACGGCGAAGACGGCGACGAAGCCGTCCACAATTACGGCCTGTTTACAAACCCTGGCATTATGAACCTTAGCGGCGGCACCAACAGCTTCCACAACCACGAAGGCGCTTTGTACAACGCCGGCACCATGGTCATCCTCGGGGCCGGTAACCTGTTTACAAACGAAGGCACATTATCGCCGGGCGGCGAGGGTGCGATCGGAACGACCTTCATTTCGGGCAACTATACGCAAGCCAGCACCGGTGTCTTCCTGGTCACGATCGACGGCACCGACAGCGATCTCTTGGAGATCAGCGGCAGTGCGGCGCTCTCCGGGACGGTGACGGTCTCGGGAAGCCCCCTTTACGGACAGACCTACACCATCCTGACGGCCGGGGGCGGCCTTACCGGCACATTCGATGCGCTGACCGGATCGCTGTTTGTCGATAACGTTTTGTCCTATGACGCCAGCAATGTGTACCTGACCTCCAGCATTGCCCGTTCCTTCTGCGATGTGGCCGCCACAGCCAATCAAAAGGCGGTGGCCTGTGTTCTGGACGATCTTGCCGTCGACCATGAGGTGGTGGAGGCGGTGCTGGAGCTAACGAGCGAGGACGAGGCACGTCATGCCTTCAGGGCGCTGTCCGGCGAGGTTCACCCGTCGCTTAAGGCCGCACTGATGGAAAACAGCCAGAAAACGGTAGCAGCCATCAACAACCGCCTGCATGGCGCCTGGCCTGCTACGGGCACCTTGTCCGACACGGGTGTGTCGACGGCCGCCTTCGGCGACCTGATGGATGGCAACAATGGTCTTTGGATGAGCGGCTACGGATCGTGGGCAAATATTGATGCCACCGGGAATACCGCACAAACAGACAACAACCTGGGTGGCGTGCTGCTTGGCCTTGATCGGCAGGCCGGGCAGCACTGGAGGCTGGGCCTTGCCGGCGGTTACGGGGAGACCGATCTCTCCTCCACTGATCTGTCTTTCACCGGCAAGGCCCACACCTGGTCGGTGGGGGGCTATGGCGGCTGGCAACATGAGCGGTCAAGGCTGAGCTTCGGCGCGCTCTATAACTGGCATGACATCAAGACCAGCCGCCTGGTCAGCTTCGGCAAGTTCTCCCAGTCGCTTGTCGCCGACTATTCGGCGCACAGCTTCCAGGCCTTTGCCGAGGCCGGGCACCGGATCGAAACGCCAATAATGACGCTCGAACCCTTTGCCGGGATCTCCTATATCAAGCTTCACACCGACGGCTTCAAGGAGAGCGGCGGCAGGGCGGCCGTGTCTGCCTCATCCGGCACCGGGGACGCCACCTTCACCACCCTTGGCGTTCGGAGCGCCGTATCACTTAACCAACAGATCCGCGCCACCGGCATGGCTGGCTGGCGCCATGCCTTCGAGGGTGTCGATCAGGCCAGCGTCTTTACCTTCTCCGGCAGTGCGCCTTTCACCATCCTCGGCGCACCGATCGCCGAGGATGCCTTCATTGCCGAGCTTGGCATCGAGGCACGTCTGTCACAGGCCTTCATGTTAGAGGCCACCTATGCCGGTCAGTATGGAAGCCACACCACAGAAAACGGCTTCAATGCACAGATGATGGTGTGGTTTTGAGAGATAGTTCGGGAAATTGAAAGGGCGCCAGCATCCGAGAATGCTGGCGCCTTTTTGGTTGCTTGTTTGGTCGCCATAGCTGTCGCCGGCAGACCGGATGTCTTTTTTATCGTGGCAGATTGCACCTTAATTCTGGAGTTTTTTTCTCAGAGGAAACACCAGCCGCAGGTAGCCCACTAGAGGATAAACGTACCGGAGGTCGCCCCCCTCAGCCCAAGTCGGTAATGCTCACCAGTCGGTCATCTCTGCTGATTTGTTTTGCCAGACTCCGCTTTCAGCGAGAAAACCTGTATTCCTCCAGAGCGCTGATCAACTGACGATAGGAGCCGAGGCGAGGCGGCTCAGAGAACTTGTTCAGAACAGACCGCACATCTCGAACAACAGCTGCCGGTGTCGCAATACCTTCACGTTGGTCCTTCACCGCCTTGTACGCAACTTGGAGCTCAAAATTGATCAACTCTTTGCGATCATCGCTCAAAGTGCTTCTCCTCACCTCGGTCCCAAACGTATGCAGGGATGCCGCGAGAACCCTTTCGCGCAGGTCTCTATCCAAACGTCGGTACCAGAGAAGCGTGTAAAGGCTTGGCATGCGAAATCCAACGCAGTACAGAATGGATGTTGTCAGCACGCAAACCACCAGCGCGCACAAGGCTCGCACCTGCTCCTCACTCAGGCTTGGACTGAAAAGGACGAGGAAGGTGAAATAGTTGCAGACAAACCACAACACTCCCAAGAACGCCAACCTCCACAGCATCTTTTCAATCGCGTGAACCGGGCAGCGCTTGGCAACAGGGTTTTTTCAGAGTTCGCACACAGTGATGTTTCTAAAAATCAGAACCATTATAGCCAACAAGTGTGCCCTTGCTAGGGAGAAGATTTATTGAACGGTCAACAAACGAATTAATTCCCCCAAAAATACATCTTTGTTCTGAAGTTTTTTTCTTCAGGAAATCGCTGGCCTGTATTCCGGGCCGGTTGCGGTTGAATTGACCTTTCGGTCGATGCTTTACGACAATGGTACTTATGCCGGGTCAGTCTGCGTTTGGTTTATTCTTTCGGTCAATCGTTCTCGATAAGGGCTAACGGGGCGGCGGTGTTTTCTCTTCCTGCTCTGAGGAGCCACCGGAGATTTTCGAGGTAAACAAATTCGCACGCAAATCGACCTTTTCGTCCGGATCGACTTCTTCTTCGGCGATTTGAGCAGGTGGGGTACCGATTGTGTTGCGCCAGTCGAGGAATGAACTCGAAAATTCGTCGCGTTGGACAACGACCGGCGGCGCGGCAGAGATCGACTCTTCAACTTGTATGGCCGGCGGTTTTTCTGCAACCTCCTCTTCACCTCCTCCCTGGGATGTTTCAAATACGTCCGCTTTTTCATCCTCCTCGTCCTGTGGTGCAGCGACCGCCACAAACTGCAATTCTGCCACAGGCCCCTCAATAGCAATTTCCGGCTCCTGTGCCGGCTTCGAGTAGGGCCTTGCCTTGGCGACCAATGAAGCTGGTTGCCGCAACCGCAGAGCGAACAAGGCGTTACTCCACCTGCGCTTGAGGTCTTTTAATTGTTTGCGATGACAGCAGCAGACGCAGCAGATTAAGACAAATGCGATCGTGGACGAGGCAATAATTACAGGCAAATTCCACACATCACCATCGCTGGCTGCGCTGACGCTGCCCTTAGCCGTCAAGGTCGTGCTGCGCGCTGCGGAGGTTTGACTTCCGGAAGGGGCGTCGGTCGTGGGCGTGTCGGTCGGTTTCGCCCTCACCTGGCTGGGTGACGGAGTGGGATTGTCGAGCGGCAGCGCCGTCGGGATTAAACTGGGCGCTGGAGTGGGGTCTCTCGACGGGCTCCTGCTTGGAGACAATGACGGCAGCCTGGTACTGGGCGCCGTGGTTGGACTGATGGTGGTCGCCGGCCGGATGGTAGCGGTGAGGATCACCTCTGGGTTGGTGAGCTGGTATTTGTCCTTGTCCCGACCCTCAAGCTCCAAGGTGACAACCACGGTCTGGTTGCCGACCTCCGGGCTCAGGAAGTGAGCACTCACCACAATTACAGAGACATCATCGCCTTCGGTCACCCCCTCAAGGGAGACATGCACCGTGACGTCGGTGGTGCCGTCGTAGGGTTTGCCTTCGACTTCGACGATGGCCGTGAGAGGTTGTTTCCTTTGCGCTTGGCAGGCAATGGCTAGAAAAAACAGCCACACCAACTTGAAAATAGCGTTGGCCCGCATCGTGCCGGAAAACGCACGCGAAAGCGCGAGAAATCGCGTTCAATCAGAATAGTCGGTGCGTGAGAGAATTCTTTGAAAATCCCCAACAGGTTAGCAGGATAAACAAAGTCAGTCCACCGCCCTGGATCGATGTTTACCTGCTTTACAACAGTTCGAAAGTTTGGTTATCGGCTGAATGGATCGGAGCCGCCAGGACATCCTCATATTTTCCGATGGTCTTCATGTCGGCAAAGAGCAACCGGTTGGGATTCAGCTTGTGCGGATGTTTCGACAGATGGTTGCGATAGGCCAGTTGCATCCTGGCTACTTTTTGCGGTGTGGTGGTTACCGTCAGCACGTGGGACAGTGGCATTCCAAAGTCCTTTCGGTAGGTGTCGTTTTTGATGGCATGGGCATAGACAACAAACTTCCGCAGAAGCGATGACTGTTTCCAGAACGCCATTGACCGGATGGTGCTGGCACTTGGTTCAATGGTCTCAGTCCCCCGGCAGTACTCCAGGACAAAGGAGCGAAATTGCCGTCCTTCCTCATTGCCGGGGTAGTACAGAACAAAACGGAAATCGGGGATAGTACCCTCGACCAAGTGATACTTATGCCAATCGATCGAGGCCCGCACTGAGACGGGAATGTCGTTGCGCTCCAGCCATTTTGGTGCAAATCGCTGGTAATAGTCTTCGGGAAAAAGAAATTCGACATCCGATCTCAATGCAATGCTGGCGCGAAGTGAAATCACCAAATGGGCAGCTTCAATGTCGTGCAGCAGATAGGAGGCGCTGCGTTCCTTCAGGTGATGAAGACGTTCCGACACCAGCAGTTGCTTTTCTTCCCACAGCCAATCCATGCCGAGGCGGTCAAGCACATAAGCCTCATGGCGCGAACCGCCGCCTTCCAGGTAAATGCTTTGGAGTTGATTCAACCGGTGCAAGTATCCAGCCCGAAACAGCAGTTTCAACCGATTGCTCACGCCGCGTTGCGAGCGAGCCGGAAACAGTTTGTAGATGGCCTTGGAATCCAAAACACCATAGCGGCGCAGCGCTAAAAAAATCTCTCTGTCGCCACTTGTAATCGAAACCGGAGGTGGCTCTTCTGGCCTCTCGTATCTTTTATATTTGGCACGCTGGCCCATCCCTGCAATTCTACCGTCATTCAAAACAATCCATCCTCGGCCTTGCCGACAGGTTCATCGTCAAAATGCTCCAACTCAAAGGCCCGCCTGGCAATTTGCTCTTGCACTTGTCGTCGCAAAGAAACCGCAGGACTATTTTGGTTCAGTCGAGCCACTCGGCGAGGCAGGAATTGCGGCAGTAAAAAGCCGGGTTTGACCTCGTGCGTTTCAATCCTGAATGGAGCCAAATCGGGGCCGCACACATAAGCTGCTCGTTTGGGCAACTTCAAAAGTTCCACCATGCCCAGATGGATGAGTTCGTCGAGCCGGTAGAGTTCCGTAGGCAAAAACTCGATGACCGGCTTCAAACCTTCGGTGTATCCATCGCTTTGTGAACTGGAGGTGGTGGAAAATTGACCGAAGGCGGTGCCATTGCTGTGTCCGGATGTGTTTCCCTCTGTGTGCCCGCCAACAATATTGCCGTGGCTGTCGAAAATTTCGGAATGGGTGAGGCCACTGCTGCTGCCACTCGATTCTGACCGGGCACTGCCTTTGATGTGCGATTTGGTGGTCGATCGGCTCTCAAACCACACGACCTCGTGCCCAACCGTCACTGGTTTATCCATGCTGTGTTTTGGCAGCTCCAGATCAAATGACTGACGGAAGAAGTGTCTCGACATCACGTCGGCCGTCTCCTCATCACCAGCTCTGAACATGACCTTCATTTGGGCGTTGGCCATCACCGCGTTGTAGAAATTATCCCCATAAACCTTGAGTTGTTCCAATCGCTGATGGCTGAGCACCATGTGAAGTCCCATCTTGCGCGTTTCGTCCAGGCAGTTGACGACATCCTCGGTCAGATACCGGGCACATTCGTCTATGTAACAATAGCAAGGTCGCCGCTCTGCGGTCGCTTGGTCGCGCGTAAAGGCCGTGGTGTATAAATCATTGGTCAGGAGTGCGCCCAAAAGTTGAGCGGTCTTTCCCCCGAATGCACCGGAGGGCCGCAGGTTCACGAGGACAACATGACCTTTGTCCATGCACTCCCGAAAATTGATAAGATTGTCTGTTTGACCGACGATATCGCGCACCACCGGATTGCCGACAAAGGGCAACAGGCGGCTAGTGGTGCTCTCGAAGTATTCGGCAAAGGTGCGCTCGTTGTAGGCGGTGAGAAACTCCTGCCACAGATTCTTGTATTCGGGATTTTTGATCTTGCCAACGAGCTCCCAGGCGACGTGGCGAAACCGTGTGTTAGTTAGAAATGAAGCCTCGGCCAGGGAAAGCCGGTTAGCCGCCAGCGCATGAAAGACAGCAGAGAGACATTTTGAGAGGCGCGGGGTTTGCTTGAGATCCTCCCCGCCCCAGACCTTCACACAGGCGTCCACCATGGCGTCAACCCGGTATTCCAGCCGCGTGCCGTTATCCATAACGAGCGGATTGAATCCAAAGGTGTAGGTTTCATCCGACGGGTTCAGGAGGTGAACAGTGCGAATGCGGTCAATCCGTTCAGACGCGATCCACCGCACCAGATTATCGAAAAGGTCGGAATGTGGATCGATAACGCAAACGCTGTGCCCGGCAATAATATCTCTGCGAGCCAGCCCCTCTAGGAACTTACTTTTTCCGGAGCCTGATAATCCGAGGCAGTGACAGTGTGTTTTCCTGGCACTTTCGGATAAACGGATGTTTTTACCGTTAGAACTGGCGAAAGAAATGGCCGGCATCAGACATCGCCGTCAGCTTGCCGGTTGTCGCGCCGGCTATAAAGTTCTTCCAGACGATCTTTGCCGCGCTGATACTGGCGGGAGAATTCGAGTTCTTCTTCTTCACTCAACTCTGTGCCGTCAGCTTCGGCAATCTCTTTGCGGTCAGTAAACTCGTCAACCAGGGTGTCGAGCTCATCCTCAGCCATCCCGATAAGATCATCGAGAGTTTTGTCTTTGCCATCCAGCTTTCGCTCCTGGCTTATTATATCGACCTCAGCCCGCCTTATCCGGGCCAACAACTCCTTTTCCTCAACCTCATCCTGCAGAGCTGCCAGCTTCAATCCGCGGTTGGCTTTTTGCAGAGCTGCTTGCTGCATGGCCAGCCCCACCTCGACCTGCAACTGTATTGTTTCCTTCAGCGCTTCAAGGTTCCCCGGCTCCAAGGCGGTTTCAGCCTTCAGCCAGTTTTGCGTTTCAACCGCTACCTCGGACATGGCGCGGATGTTGTCAGCTACTGCCCGCTTGCGTCGAGTTTCTGCTTCCCAGCGCCGCCTGTCAGCGTGAGCCTTGAGTATTTCAACGAACGCTGGAGCCCTTGCCGGTTCCAGGTGATGACGATATGGCACCAGTTCATGGCGCTCCCTTTTATAGGAGACCTCTCCGTCCAGTGGTTTGACGTCCTTGTCCTTCATTGCCTGCTCCTTAAAAAACTCTCCAATGTCGCCTGCCGGGCCTTTAACATTTCCAGTTCAATGGCTGCCTCCGAGGCGGCAACAGCGCCGCAAAGACGGGATCGTTCGGCCTTTAGTTTCCTGGTCACTTGCTCTAGTTGCCGCGTTTCAATTTCGGTCTCAAAAACCGAGGAGGGCGCCTGGTTCACCGCCTTCCTGAATCGCCTTCCGTCGAAAGTGGTGTTGGTTTGGGTTCGAGCGGTTCTGGCCACCATTACCGTCTCCAGGCGATAGAACAGCGACAGAAATTTAAGAGCGGGAGGCAGGCCATCCGGATCAGGCCAGAATATGCGGAGGCCAATAGCCAGGGCGGCAATCGTGCCATACAAATAAAGCGACCACAGGGCCCAGGTGCCCATAAAGCCGACACCGATCGTCATGTCAGGATCGGACAGGCAGGCCAGAATAGGGATCCAACCTAGAAACAGACAGGCAGTGAATATTCCTACAAACAGCAGGCCATAAAACGCCAGGCAAAAGCCGATAAACGCCAAGGCGATTGCCAGGGTGATAAGGCCAAACAAAAACTCCAGAAACGGCATTGTAGTTCCTCCCGTTGCGGTCAGTAGGACTCCTCTTTCCTACGGCGCACCACTTTCCGCTCCATCAAGACGCTCCAGTTTGATGATGGTCTTTAAGCGGAGACTGAGGCAGTGATCTCTGATGGCCTCGACGGACACGAAGCGTTCTTTCTCGGCTTTGTGTTTGAACCAGGCCTGCAGGCCTGATGAGTTGAGATCAGCATCAATGCGATTGATAATGCTGGTGATGTCGGTTGGTTGGATGCCCCACCGCCGCAGATGCAACTTGGAAACATATTGTGCGACCTCATACTGACCGCCTCCGATATAGGGGATACACATGTAGCTGAAAGCCATATGCTCGGTTACAGCCTCAGCATATTGAAGGACTGTTTCTTCGGTAGCTTGCGCCAAGGGTGGCCTGCCGCAAAGCGCAGCCACCAGGAGGAGTATTCGTCGCATGACTGATTATCCCTAGAATGACCTGGCGTGGATTGTTCCCAAGGTTTTCTGATCCCTGTCAGCGCTAATTTATGGTGTAGCTATGATCAGTGGTTTGCGGTGAAAACTGTATGATCAGAACATCCCGATAAGCGTCTTCGCCTTCTCGATCTATTTCAACCAGGCTGCTGTGGTGGGCGATACGTTGGTCGGCTATGGCCAAACTATCCAGGGGTTGCTCCATCCAACACAACTCCCTGATAGACTCTTCTGGTACGTCACACGGATGACGCTCTACGGCCGAGGGATCAGCTAGGACGGTACAGCCGCCGGATACATTTTGTGACTTTACGTGGTGATGAAAGAGAAAGGGGCAGCCATCCTGGTGGAAGCAATTAGGTCTGGCGATTGCCGGTGCACCACTCGTTGGCGCGTAGCGCAAGAGCTGGACGAAAACCTGTAGAGGATGATCGCGCCAATCTGGAATCTTTGGCAGCAATTGGTGATCAAAGGCAATCAGATATTTTAGGGCCGGATTATTCGGCCAGCCATTGTTAATGTTGGTTTTCTCTTGAGCGTTTTGTCCCAGCGCCAGCTGGCAGCTCTTCGATGCATAAGGGTAGTAATCGAAGAAACGGACTGGCTGTAGGTCGTTTGCAACCACACCCGGAAGCAAGTGTCCTGACGGAAGTAGCGTGTATCCGCAGATAGAACGAAAACGCCGGCTAGTGGCAGCCGGCGTATCACTTGGTAGCTTTTCAAACTGGCGTTCCAACAGGTTTAGTGCTCGATTAAAGCTGTCGTCCCTACCAATTTGCTTTTTACCAATCCGTGCGTAGCCGGATTGTTGTAGCTGACTGACAATTTGAAAGGGGGGCTGTGGTATCGGATTACTAGAAACGGCATGCTGGTTCATGTTCCTCTCCTGAAAAGCCTGACCGCCGGGGCTCACCCCCAGAACAACCAGCCCGTGACTGATCGCTGAGCCCAGTGGACGTTTGCTATTGCTGCCAAGAAAAACCCCGCCCTGAGGCGGCCGGGGCGGGGTCTCTGGCTAGAAACGGTCCTTGAGACCCTTGTCGTAGCCTTTTTGATTGGCCTCGCTGCGACCAATAATACCGAGTGAGCCGGCGGTAATGACGCTCTCGACAATGCTCTTGCCGATGTCTTCACCAATGCCGGTGTCGCGGCCTTCACTGTAGCCTTCTTGGTATTCTCGCCGTTCTTTGTCTGAGGACATTGCCTCCTCCTAAAAGTTGCCCAAAAGCCGGTGCTCCTTTGAACTGCGAAGAGTCCAAAAGTCGCGGCGGGTCATTGAGTTGCAACGGTGAGGAAGCAACAGGCCCTTTGGGTTTACGTGACCCTTGATGTTGGAGATGACTCCACAGGTAGGACTGCACAGCATTGTCATTTCCGACCGCGAGGTTGCTATGGCCGGCAAGTCAGAACAAGCAACTAAAAAAGGCACTAGCATCCTTGGATACTAGTGCCGGTTGAATGATCAGTCCTACCTGACCATTCGAGGACGGGTCACGTAAGGCCTGTCCAATTTGAAATGCTACCAAAATTCAGTGCATTGTCAAGCGCAAAAAGCTCTGCAAATTCAACTAGTTAGAGCCTCTATGGCCACCAAAACTCCTTGGGATACTGTCGCTAAACTACCAGTCCATCAAAAATACACTATTCCAGCGGCTAAATTCATTTAACCACCGCAATCTATATTGGAATTGTTCAATATTGTGGTGCGACAACTGCCAATCTATTCTCCAGTCCCAGGTTCATCGCGCCACCAAAGGAGAGGAGCATACAAGACCAAATGATGGCTGCCAAGGTTGGGTGAGATCAGGCCGGGTTTTGTAACATTGTTAATAAAACAACTGAAAACACATGCGGAATGTGTGACCCGCGGGAATTCTAACCGTTATGAGAGAATTTCCCACAAATGCTTCTCGCTGAGATTGTGAAAATTGTCACAGACACAAATAGCAGCGAAAACCAGAATTATTTGGTCGTTTCTTTGTTGCATATGGGAGGAGCAAATGAGTGACGGACCGGGAAATCCTAATGATCGTGCGAACGATGACGAATTAGCTGCTCAGCGAGAGGCAGCGGAAGATCCCGACAAAGCGGAAGAGGCAGGCAATGAGGAAGAGCGTCAACCACCGGAGGATATTGAAGCGCTGCGGGCGGCAATTGAGGCAGAACTCGCTCAAAAACAAAGAACGCTGAATTTATATACCATTGTAATGCTGGCTATTGGCGGCGCGCTTCTGGTATTTGCGGTTACCTTTCCAATGCCTTTGCCGGGATTTTCGATACTGACCTTCACGGTCGGGCTTGCAATAATTTTAACCGCTGCCGGTACAATCGCGGGTTTCCAGCAAAAAGGAATAGTTGTCGGCGGCGCCGGCGCATTAGCGATCATTCTGACCTTTGTAATGCACCAGTTGGGGCTTCTTAGTCCGAGCACAATTTACTCAAAAGCGCTGGTCAAGGATGTGCCAGATCGATCTGTTGTGGAGGTTGCAGGAAGCGGCCAAATCTATGGACGAAAATCCAAGAATACTGTCCACGAGTTTTTAGCCACACCAGACATGATTGTATTCGACACTTTGGATGCGGTTATAACGACGCGACCCGATGGTTGTAGCTCTGACGATTGTGCGACGGAACACCTGTTCAGGTGTATTAGCAAAAGCATTTTGGTCGATACGAACAAAGGGGAGAGACCAGGAAGACTGAAGTTTCTACCGGCGGATGGTACCGTCGCTGCGGTTCTGCAACATGAAGATGATACTAATAAAACCTATGAAAGTGGTGTCAGAAACTGCGAAAACACGCACACGTCCTCAAACGCTGACTTATTCGGATTTGTATCATTAGCCTTTGCGCAGGATGTGAGGACCTACGAGCAGCTCTTGATCGACCTGAATTCACCCTCTGCATTTACTCGGCGAAATGCACGGCAGCAACTCGCAGACTCCGCAGTGGATCGTATTCCTGACCTTATGCAGGAGTTTAGTTCCGAGGATTCGTCTTATCGAACTCGATTGGGGATAGCTGTCGCCTTGGCGGAGATGATGCAGCAGGGTTCGGTTGATGCAGCCGCGTTTAGATCGCAGATACAAGATTGGCAGATTGAATTTCTTGCTGGCGCAGTGGCTGCGGAAGATCCGACACTGAGCAACGTTACCACCCAGTTTGTAAAGCATCTTGCTGACCCTAGGATGATACCTCAAGCCGTGCTGCGGTATTCAGATGCGACTACGCTGGGACAGAAAAACCTAATGGAAGCAGTTGGTGCATCTGCTTTTTTAGCGACAGATGAACAACGCAGTCAGGCTGTAAGGTGGCTCGAAACAGTCGATTCAGAATTGAAACCAGAAGCTGAATCTTGGATTCGCGCAATAGAAAGTGCTGGTCGGGATGTTGATTCCGTCACATTTCAAATTGTCGTCGGCTCTTACACTGACCAAGAAAGTGCGAAAGCGGCCGCGGCTCAGATCAACAGTGAGATGGGGGCGGAAGTTGCAAAAGTAGGGGTTCCTAGACCCGGCAATCCTTACATCCCTGTCGTATATGGCGATCGAGAAAATCTAGATGATGCAAGAGTAACGATGGACAAAGCTCTCAGTCTCGACTCTGTTTCAGATGCGTTTTTGACAACCTATGACGGCTACTTGCCAAACTAGATTAGCCGACCTGAAAAAAAGCCCGCTTCGGCGGGCTTTTTGATTCCATAGACAAACACTCGTAGAACCAATTCGGGATGATCCCTAATGCCGCAGGTTCCAACAATCACGTCTCAGGCAAAGCTTGAGACGGACAGGCTCAGCAAGCCCAAGCCTCGGTTCGACGATGCCCAGGCGCGAGCATTGGCCGGTCTGGGCTCGGCTGTTTCGGGACTTGGCAATGTGCTTGCGCGCCGGGAATGCAATATCGCCCGCATGAAGGCGAAGTCAGGCCTCAATGGCCTGCAAAGGCTGGGTCAGGAGATCATCGAGGCATTCTTTGAGAACATCCACGTAGCGGGGCAGGAGTTCCTTGATTAGGTCCAAAAGGAATTCATCGAGAAGCGAAACGCCTTTGACAATGGCCTGCCTCCTCGCCTGAATTCGATGGTAGACCATCGCAATGGTGCCCGGCTTCTTGTCAGGCGACCCGGGACCCAACATACAATTTGGCGGCCTAATCAGTGGATTCCTCGACCCAAATTCTTGGTGATGCACGTAAAGGTGGTATAATAGTGTGTGAAGATCCACTGGGTTGTTCGTCTTGTCACCCACAAACTGTTGTCGCGCGGATGCAGTAACAAGCGGTGGCGCCACGTGCTTCATGATGGGAATAGAGTTAAATTTGCCCTGTAGGTAGGGTCAAAAGGAATTCGATATGTTTGACGATCCAAAATTTGTCTTTTGGCCGGTCGGAACCGGTGACAGCACGAGCGTCGTTTTGACAGATGGCGTCGTCCTTCAGGTTGATCTGCGTCATGTCGCAGCATCTGAAGATGATGACGACGACCGTGTTCCAATAATTGATAGGCTGGTAGAGGAGCTCCCAGAGAAGGGCGGCAAGCCATACCTCAGCGGATTTGCTCTCACACACCCCGATCAAGACCATATACAGGGTTTCGCTGACCTCCTGAAAAAGGTCGCCATTGGAGAGTTGTGGTTCACACCGCGGGTGTTCAACGAATACAAGAAAGATTTGTGTGATGATGCCGTCGCGTTTCGTGACGAAGCCATGCGGCGTGTAAAAGAAACCATTGTTAAAGGCGGTGACGTTGAATCCGGCGATCGAGTTCGTTTGATTGGGTACGATGAGCTTTTACAGACGGAAGAATATGCTGATTTTCCCGAAAGTTGCCTGACAGTTCCAGGTAGTGAAGTTACGGAGCTTGATGGGGACGATTACACCGGTGAGTTCCGGGCGTTCATTCATGCGCCATTTAAGGAAGAAGAAGACGCCGACCGCAATGATACTAGCTTAGCCATGCAGGTCATTCTCGGTGACGACCCTTCAAAGGGCGGCGCTTTGCTGTTCGGAGACATCAGCTACCCGATTATCAGAAAAATATTTGATGTCACAAAGGAGAACGGAAACGACGTGGCTTTGGCTTGGCGAGTGTTCCTCGCTCCCCACCATTGCAGCAAATCCGTCATGTACCAAAAAGAAGGTGACGAGGAGAAACTAAAGCAAGATATCTTAAATGACTTGAATGAAGCGCAAGTTGGTGACGGGTGTATTGTATCCAGCAGTGAGAAAATTCCGGCTACAAACGAAAAGGGTGATAACCCGCCTCACGCCATTGCCAAGGCGCGCTATGAGGAAGTAGCTGCTGGCGATTTCCTATGCACTCATGAAGACAGCAAAGACGGTGAACCGCTCGTGTTTACGTCTGACAATGGCGAAATTGGATATGCAAACGATTCTGATGATTCCCCGACTGAGGACAAAGTTGCCGCCGCGGTAGCTGAGAGTCGCGGCTCGGATGAGCCGCCCTCAGAGGAGGTAGGTTTTGGTCAATGATATGGGGGGCAATTCAGTTTCTCCAGGTCAAGGCCTCGCCATCGAGCAACTCCAAGAAATCTCCGCATTTTCGCATGGCGACTTGGATGTCGTGGAAATCAGGTTACCTTCAAAGGATACTGAATCTGTTTGGGTACGCTTAGGCTTGGGGGATGTCCCGTTCTCTGTTGAAAAAGGAACGGGCAGCGTTGCGGTTTCATGATTAGGCGGCCTGCGCCATGTCGTCAACCTGGTTGCTGTCGCCCGATCCTGCGCCATGTCTGTGGA